>NZ_BMSA01000001.1 GCF_014648915.1 Streptomyces phaeofaciens
GGAACCATGGAACTCTCCGCCTCCCGCGACGAGGTCAGCCTCGAAGAACTCACCAACCACATGGCAGGCGGCGCCGAACTCGCAGCCCTCAAACACGAGTTGTCCCAGGTGCGCGGCGTCGACGTCGAGGAACTGCCGGAGGAGAAGGACCTCAAGGCTCCGGTGGCGGCCCCGGGCGAAGGCACCTCCTGAGCGATCCGCGCCGACGCGGTGGCGAACGAACCGCCCTCCGCCCCCGTGAGTTCCCTGCCGCGGGGCGTGACCGGCCGGGCTCCCGAACCGTGAACGCCGGTGCGCCGGCCAGGTGCGAAGCGCCGCCGCCGAGAGGCGGTGGCGCTTCGGCGCTTCTATCCTGGCGTTGATGGGCCGCACGCGGCCCGTGCCCCCCGGTGCGGCTGTGGCCTGCGGCGCACACCTCACGCGGGAGCGAGCACATGAGACACCCGTACGTCCGACTGAGCAGGGGAGCCGTCGTCGCCACCGCGGTGGGGGCCCTCGTGGTACCGGCCGTGGGCGGGACCGCCGCAGCGCTGCCCTTCAAGGCCGTCCCCGCCGCGGCGGCCGCCGCGCCCTCCCCGTCCGGGGACGAGGTGCGCGCACTCACGCCCGCGGTCCAGCGGCAGGTCGACGCGGCCGTGCAGCGCGTCATGAGACAGGCGAACGTACCCGGCGTCACCGTCGGCATCTGGACCCCCGACAAGGGCGAGTACGTCAAGTCCTTCGGCGTCCGCGACAAGACCACCGGCGCCGCGATGGATCCGGACCTGTACATGCGCATCGGCAGCGAGACCAAGACGTTCACCGTCACCGCTCTGCTCCAGCTCGTCGACGAGGGGAAGATCGGCCTCGACGACACCATCGGCGACTACATCGACGGCGTCCCGAACGGCGACAGGATCACCCTGCGCCAGCTGGCCGGCATGCGCAGCGGCCTCTTCAACTACTCGGCGGACGAGGACTTCTTCAAGGCGTTCACGTCCGATCCGGACCGGCCGTTCACCCCGCAGGAACTGCTCGACTACTCCTTCAAGCACCCGGTGCTCTTCCCGCCCGGCGAGCAGTTCTATTACTGCAACACCAACCTGATCCTGCTCGGCCTGGTCGTGGAGCAGATCAGCGGCCAGGACCTCAACGACTACATCCAGGACAACATCCTGGATCCGGCCGGACTGGCGCACACGCTCTTCCCGACCGGCAGCGAGTTCCCGACGCCGCACTCCCAGGGCTACACCGACCAGACCGCCAGCGGAGAGGTCAAGGACTCGGCCGACTGGAACCCCTCCTGGGGCTGGGCGGCCGGTGCGATGATCTCCCAGCTGGAGGATCTGCGGGTGTGGGCCCGCACGGTGGCCACGGGCGTGCTGCCCGACGGCGACCGGATGATCAGCGCCGCCACCCAGCGGCAGCGGCTGATCACCCCGCCGACCCCGATCCCGGGCGCCGGTTACGGCCTCGGCATCTTCGACGTGCAGGGCTGGATCGGCCACAACGGCTCGCTGCCCGGCTACGAGTCCCTGACCATCTATCTGCCCGAGGCACAGGCGACCCTCGTGGTGCTGCTCAACACCGACATCAACTACAAGAACCAGGAGCCCAGCACGCTGTTCGGCGACGCCATCACGAGGATCATCTCCCCGGACCACGTCTTCGACCTGCCGGCGGAACCCGCGGCGCGATGAGCGCGTTGGAGAGGGTGCAGGGTGTGGGGACACGCGGTGAGCGGGGAGGGTGAGATGCGCGAGGAAGAGCAGCTCGACGGCACGGAGGCAGGACGCAGGGCCCGGTTCGGGGCGCTGCCCGAGCGGGTTCGTCCGCAGGACCTGGTGGAGGAGCGGCCGGCGACACCGCGCGACCCGGCGCGGGACGCCTACGACCCGGACGAGTGGATGGTCCGCTACTGCCTGTGAGCGCGGCCCCGTCGGGGGGCCACGCTCACAGGGAACCGGGTGCGGGCGCTGTCAGGAGGCCCGCACCTCGGCGATCGTCACCGGCCGGTGCTCATGCAGGGACAGCGTGCAGGCTTCCGCGATCCAGCCCGCCTCCAGGGCGTCCTCGATCGTGCAGGGCGAGGTCCGGGTGCCGGCCACCACCTCGGTGAACGCCGTGAGTTCGGCGCGGTAGGCCGCGGTGAAGCGGTCCATGAAGAAGTCGTGCGGGGTCCCGGCCGGGAAGGTCACCCCGGGCTCCACCGAGCGCAGCGGGAGCTTGTCCTCCAGGCCCACCGCGATCGAGTCCGTGAAGCCGTGGATCTCCATCCGGACGTCGTAACCCCGGGCGTTGTGACGGGAGTTGGAGACCACGGCGATCGTGCCGTCGTCCAGGGTGAGGATCGCGCCGGTGGTGTCGGCGTCGCCCGCCTCCTTGATGAAGTCGGCGCCCCGGTTGCCGCCGACCGCGTACACCTCGGTCACCTCACGGCCCGTCACCCAGCGGATGATGTCGAAGTCGTGCACCGAACAGTCGCGGAAGATACCGCCGGAGGCGGCGATGTACGCGGCCGGGGGCGGCGCCGGGTCCAGAGTGGTCGAGCGGACGGTGTGCAGGGTGCCCAGTTCCCCGGACCGCACCGCGGCCCGCGCGTTGACGAAACCGGTGTCGAAGCGCCGGTTGTAGCCGATCTGGATCGGTACGGCGCTGCCCGCGACGGCCTTGAGGACCTCGACGCCCTCCGCCATCGTCCGGGCGACCGGCTTCTCGCAGAAGACCGGGATCCCGGCCTCGACGGCGGCGAGGATCAGGCCCGGGTGGGCGTCGGTCGCGGCGGCGACCACCACCCCGTCCACGCCCGCGGCCAGCACGGCCTCCGGCGAGTCCGCGACCTCGGCGCCGAACCGCTCGGCGGCGGACTTGGCGGCCGCCGCGAACGGGTCGGCCACGACGAGCGACTCGACGGCGTCGAGTCCGGAGAGGGTCTCGGCGTGGAAGGCGCCGATACGGCCGAGGCCGAGGATTCCGATGCGCATGTGCTTCGCTGCTTTCCTGGTGTGTGGTTGCTGTTGTCCCTGAGCGGGGGCCGCGCCCCGGACCCGACGCCCTTCGGGCCCGTCCGCGGTCTTCGGACGGGTCCCTGCCCTCAGTCGAGGCCGCCCAGGACGTTCTGGTCCCAGTCGATCACCGATCCCGTGACCACGCCCGACCGGTCGGACAGCAGGAAGACCACGAAGTCGGCGATCTCGTCCGGCTGGCCCAGCTTGCCCATCGGCAGACGTGCGGCGGCCTGCTCACGCCAGTCGTCACCGGCGTCGTGGAACGCCCTCTGTGTCGCGTCCTCGCCCTCCGTCGCCGTCCAGCCGATGTTCAGGCCGTTGATCCGGACCCGGTCGAAGCGGTGGGCGTGCGCCGCGTTGCGGGTCAGACCGATCAGCCCCGCCTTGGCCGCGACGTACGGCGCGAGGAACGGCTGCCCGCCGTGCGCCGAGGACGTGATGATGTTGACGACCGTGCCCGGCTCCTTACGGGCCACCATGTCCGCGACCGCCGCCTGCATCGCGAAGAACGGTGCCTTGAGGTTGATCGCGATGTGCTGGTCGAACAGCTCGGGGGTGGTGTCGAGGAGCGTGCCCCGGGAGGTCAGCCCCGCTGAGTTGACCAGGCAGTCGACCCGGCCGTACGCGGTCACCACCTCGGCCACCGACGCCTTCGCCTGTGCGGCGTCGGCCAGGTCGGCCCGGACGAAGAGCGCCCTGCCGCCCGCGGCGGTCAGCTCCGCCACCAGCTCCGCACCCGGCTCGGCCCGCCGCCCGGTGACGGCGACGGCCGCCCCCTCGCGGACCGCGGCCCGCGCGATCGCGGCGCCCACGCCCTGGCTGCCGCCGTTGACGAGGACGACCTTGTCGTCGAGAAGTCCCATGGATGGAAGGTCCTTTCAGCTGGTGCGCCGCTCGGCGCCGGCCCGCAGTTCGTCCCGGAGTGCCTGCGGGGTCCACTCCTCGCGCAGCGCCCGCCGCACGACGTCCGCCTGTGAGGGCGGGGCCAGACCGTCGACCGGCGGGTCGTTGTCGAGGTTGGTCGGGAAGGGGTAGCCCTCGGCGCTCGCCGCGACGACCCGCTCCAGCCACTCCTCGCCGACGTCCTGGGCCCGGCGCTTCAGCAGTACGGGGAAGACGGCGTTCGCCACCGCCTCCCGGTCCACGGTCTCCATGGCGCGCCCGAAGGCCGACGACACCTGGAGCAGATTGGCCGTCCGCCGCACGTCCGCCGTGCGGTTGGTGCCGGCGGCGTGGAAGACGGCCGGGTTGAAGAACGCGGCGTCGCCCTTGGCGAGCGGCAGCTGGACGTGGTGCTCCTCGAAGTACGCCTGGAACTCCGGCAGCCGCCAGGCCAGATAGCCGGGCTCGAACGTCTGCGAGAACGGCAGGTACAGCGTGGGTCCCGACTCCACGGGCATGTCGCAGTGGGCGACCGCGCCCTGGAGGGTGAGCACGGGGGAGAGCCGGTGGACGTGCGCCGGGTAGGCCGCGGCCGTCTCGTCGGACAGGAACCCGAGGTGGTAGTCGCGGTGCACGCTCTGCGCCACGCCGCCCGGGTTGACCACGTTGACCTGGGAAGTGACCTGGTAGCCGGGACCCAGCCAGGCCCCGGAGACCAGGGCGAGGATCTCGTTGGCGTAGTAGTCGGCGAAGGCCTCCGGGTCGAACAGGGCGGCCTTCTCCAGGGCGTTCCACACCCGGTCGTTGGTGCCCGGCCTGGCGAAGTGGTCGCCGGCCGTGGCGCCCGAGGCGTGCTGTTCGGCGATCAGCGCGTCGAAGACGGCGCTCGTCCGGTCGACCACCGACGCGTCGGGGAAGGCGCCCCGGAAGACCACGATCCCGGGACCCTCGGCGAAGGCCCGCACCAGCTCGGCGCGCACCTCGCGGCTGCCGGCCGCGGCGCGCAGGCGCTCGCTGTCGTAGACGAGGACATTGCCCTGCACCGACGCGGCGTGCGGGTAGTCGGCGAGGTCGGTCGTGCGCTCGACGAGCGCCCGGAAGACATCGAGGTCGCAGTCCTGCTGGGTCAGCCAGGTACGGCCGTGGACGGGGGTGAAGGACATCGTCGTCCCTTCGTGACAGCGGGGGCTCAGTGCTGTCATTCTTGTCAGTACAAACCCGTCGAGCAACCAGCAAGCGGCCTTCAAAAACCCCTCACAATGAGCCGAGGAGCCTTCCGTGGGCCACCCCTTCCCGATCCGTGAGATCGCACGTCAGGCGGGCCTCAGCGAGGCCACCGTGGACCGGGTCCTCAACGGCAGGGGAGGGGTGCGGGCGTCCACCGCGCAGGAGGTGGAGCGGGCGATCGCCGACCTGGACCGGCAGCGCACCCAGGTCCGGCTCGTCGGGCGCACCTTCATGGTCGACATCGTGATGCAGGCCCCGGAGCGGTTCAGCACCGCCGTACGCGCCGCCCTGGAGGCCGAACTGCCGTCCCTGCACCCGGCCGTGCTGCGCTCGCGCTTCCACTTCCGCGAGACCGGGCCGGTCGGGGAGCTGGTCGGGTCGCTGGACCGGATAGCGCGGCGCGGTTCGCAGGGCGTGATCCTCAAGGCGCCGGACGTCCCCGAGGTCACCGCGGCGGTCGGCCGGCTGGTGGCCGCCGGGATCCCGGTCGTCACCCTGGTCACCGACCTGCCCGCCAGCGCCCGGCTCGCCTACGTCGGGATCGACAACCGGGCCGCGGGCGCCACCGCCGCCTACCTGATGGGCCAGTGGCTGGGGGACCGCCCCGGCAATGTGCTGACCAGCCTGTCCAGCGGCTTCTTCCGTAACGAGGAGGAGCGTGAGATGGGCTTCCGCAGCGCGATGCGCGCCCGTCACCCCGAGCGCGCCCTGGTCGAGATCGCCGAGGGCCAGGGCCTGGACGCCACCCAGTACGACCTGGTCCGGGCCGCCCTGGACCGCGACCCGCGGATCCGGGCCGTGTACTCGATCGGCGGCGGCAACATCGCCACCCTGCGCGCCTTCGCCGACGCGGGTCGGGAGTGCGCGGTGTTCGTCGCGCACGACCTCGACCACGACAACACCCGGCTGCTGGGTGAGCACCGGCTGTCCGTGGTCCTCCACCACGACCTGCGGCACGACATGCGCGAGGCCTGCCACACCGTGATGCGGGCGCACGGCGCGCTGCCGCCCGCCGGGCCCACGCTGCCGTCGGCGATCCAGGTGGTGACGCCGTACAACATGCCGCCGCGGGCGGCCGTCGGCTGACCCGCAGGGGGGACGGTACCCCCGGGCGGTTCAGAGGTTGATCGTGTAGGCCTTGCGCAGGGTCTCGTGGACCGTCCAGGTCGTGCGGTCGCCCTCCCGCAGCACCGCCAGGTCGCCGGGGCCGACCGTGAAGGTGGGGCCGCCGTCGACCTCGACGGTCGCGGACCCGCTGATCACGACGAACATCTCGTCCGCCTCCGTGTCGGTGACCACGCCCGGGGTGATCTGCCAGACGCCCCGGATCTGCCGGCCGTCCTCGGACTCCCACACCACCTTGCCGGTCACCTCGGGGCTGCCGGAGACGATCTGCGCCGGGTCGAGGGGGTCGGGTTCGAGGTCGGCGTCGGGGATGTGCAGAGCGAAGCTGTGGGTCATGGCGCCGACCCTAGCGGGGGTGCGGGGGCGCGCGGTGTGGACAGGGTGTGGGGCATCGGCGGGGGAGGCGGGACAGTTCGTCGCGGGTGGCGAGTGCCTTTGGTGCGGTGCCGGGCGCGTTTTCGCCGCGGTCGCCGGGGTCGTGACCCCGTACATTCGCACGGACGGCGGGCGGCCATCCGCCCGCAATACGGCGGACAAAATTGTTGACAATCTTGTTTGGCTAGATTTACGTTCGACAGGCACTCACTCAGGGAGGGCATCATGCCGAAAGAAGCCCGTCCGAGCACCGGGGAGCAGGCCAAACAGCATGCGCTCGCGCAGCTGCGGCAGGCGATCCTGCACGGCGAGATGGCACCGGCGCAGCGGCTGGTGGAGAACGAGCTCGCCGAACAGTTCGGTGTGACACGGGCCAGCATCCGCGCGGCACTCATCGATCTGGAGTCCCAGGGACTCGTCGAGCGGATCCGCAACCGTGGTTCACGGGTGCGGGTGGTGACCGTGGACGAAGCGGTCGCCATCACCGAGTGCCGCATGGTCCTCGAAGGGCTGTGCGCGGCGAAGGCGGCCGACCTGGCCAGCGACGAGCAGCTGGTCGAGCTCACCGACCTCGGTACGGCGATGAGCAAGGCCGTCGCCGACGGCGAGCCGGTCACCTACTCCGACCTCAACCACGAACTGCACAGCCGTATCCGGGAGTTCTCCGGCCAGCAGACCGCGCAGGAACTGCTGGAGCGGCTGAACGCCCAACTGGTGCGCCACCGGTTCCAGCTGGCGCTGAGGCCGGGGCGTCCGCAGCAATCCCTGAACGAGCACCTGACCATGATCGAAGCGATCCGGGCCAGGGACCCCCAGGCGGCCGAGACGGCCGTCCGCGCCCACCTCACCAGCGTGATCGAGGCGCTCCGCGACTGATCACGGCGGTGCGGGGCGGGCGCCCACCTGTCACCAAGGAGATCTCAGAATGACCCAGGCCAACGCGCCCGCCTCCCCACCACGTTCCACCCTCGTCGTCACCGCGCACGCCGGGGACTTCGTCTGGCGGGCGGGCGGTGCCATCGCCCTGGCCGCCTCCCGCGGGGAGAAGGTCACCATCGCGTGCCTGACCTTCGGGGAACGCGGCGAGTCCGCCAAGGCATGGCGCGAGGGCAGGAAGCTCGACGAGATCAAGGCGATACGCCGGGACGAGGCCGAGCGCGCCGCCGCCACCCTGGGCGCCGAGGTCCGCTTCTTCGACGCCGGCGACTACCCGCTTCTCGCCTCCGCCGAGCTGACCGACCGGCTCGTCGCCGTGTACCGCGAGACCCAGCCGGACGTCGTCCTCACCCACCCCGCCGAGGACCCGTACAACGGCGACCACCCGGCCGCCCACCGGATGGCACTGGAGGCCCGCGTCCTCGCGCAGGCCATCGGCTACCCGGGCGAGGGCGAGATCATCGGTGCCCCGCCGGTCTTCTTCTTCGAGCCGCACCAGCCCGAGATGAGCGGCTTCAAGCCCGAGGTCCTGCTCGACATCACCGAGGTCTGGGAGACCAAGCGGCAGGCGATGGAGTGCCTGGGTGCCCAGCAGCACCTGTGGGACTACTACACCGACCTCGCCGTCCGCCGGGGCGTCCAGCTCAAGCGCAACGCCGGCCCCAACCTGGGCCTCGCCCACACGACCATGGCCGAGGCGTTCATGCGCCCCTACCCGCAGATCGCGAAGGAGCTCTCGTGAGCGGCGTGATCGTCACCGGCCCGCCGAAGGCGGAGCGGAAGGACGTCGACGCGCTGGCCGCCTTCGGCGTGGCCACCGTGAGCGAGGCGATGGGCCGAACCGGCCTGCTGGGCCCGGGGATCCGCCCGATCCAGCAGGGGGTGCGGATGGCCGGCACCGCCGTCACCGTGCTCAGCTGGCCCGGCGACAACCTCATGATCCACGCGGCCGTGGAGCAGTGCGGCGAGGGCGACGTCCTGGTGGTCACGACCACCTCCCCGTCCACCGACGGCATGTTCGGCGAGCTGTTCGCGACCGCGCTGCGCAGGCGCGGGGTGCGCGGGCTGATCATCAACGCCGGGATCCGGGACACCCAGGAGCTGCGCGAGATGGACTTCCCGGCCTGGTCCCGGGCGGTCTGCGCCCAGGGCACGGTGAAGGCCACCGGCGGCTCGGTCAACGTGCCGGTCGCGATCGACGGCCAGGTGATCCGGCCCGGTGACGTGATCCTCGCCGACGACGACGGCGTGGTGGTCGTCCCGCGCGAGCGCGCCCGCGCCACCGCGGCGGCGTCCGAGGCCCGGGAGGCCAAGGAGGCGCGCGCCCGCGCCGCCTTCCTCGACGGCGAACTCGGCCTGGACCGCTACGGGTTGCGGGAGACACTGGAGCGGCTCGGCGTGGCGTACCGCACGTACGAGGAGCACGCGGGGGAGCCGTCGTGACCTCCGGGTCCGAGGGGGTGCCCTGTCTGCTGATGCGGGGCGGCACCTCCAAGGGCGCCTACTTCCTCGCCGACCAGCTGCCCGCCCGGCCCGCCGCGCGCGACGCGCTGTTGCTGCGGATCATGGGCAGCCCGGACGACCGCCAGATCGACGGCCTGGGCGGCGGCCACCCGCTCACCAGCAAGGTCGCCGTGGTCTCCCGCTCCGCCGATCCGCGCGCCGACGTCGACTATCTCTTCCTTCAAGTCGCAGTGGACCGAGCCGAGGTGAGCGACCGTCAGAACTGCGGCAACATCCTCGCCGGCGTCGGCCCGTTCGCCGTGGAGCGCGGGCTGGTGGCGGCGGGGGAGCAGGAGACGTCCGTCCGGATCCGCATGGTCAACACCGGCGACCACGCGACGGCGACCTTCCCGACCCCCGGCGGCCGGGTGCGCTGGACCGGGGACGCCGAGATCTCGGGCGTACCGGGGACGGCCGCTCCCGTGGTGATCGAGTTCCCGCCGGGCACCGGCCCGCTGCTGCCCACCGGCAGCGTCCGGGACGTGATCGACGGGGTGCCGGTGACCTGCGTGGACAACGGCATGCCGACGGTCCTGATGGCCGCCGCCTCGCTCGAGGTCACCGGCCACGAGTCACCGCGCGACCTGGAGGAGGACGTGACGCTCGCCGACCGGCTGCGCGCGATCCGCCTGGAAGCGGGCCGGCTGATGGGCCTGGGCGACGTCTCGGACACCACCGTGCCCAAGCTCACGCTGCTCGCTCCGCCCCGGAGCGGCGGCGCGGTCACCACCCGCACCTTCATTCCGGTGCGCTGCCACCCCTCGATCGGTGTGCTCGGCGCGGCCAGCGTCGCCGCCGGTCTGCGAATCGAAGGCGGCGTAGGTGCGGAGATCGCCGTACCGGCCGGCGAGGGTGACCGAATTCGCATAGAACATCCCACAGGATTCCTGGACATCGAAAGTAGCCTCGGGAGCACTCCCGACGGTCTGCCCTCGGCCCGCCGCACCGCCGTGGTCCGCACGGCCCGCAGGATCTTCGACGGCACCGTGTTCCCCCGGGCCGCCGAGACGGCGCCGATTCCCCCGCAACCCCTTGGAGGTCAACGATGACTCCGCCGCTCGGCGACATCGCCCACATCGGCCACGCCCAGCTCTTCACCCCGGACCTGGACGCCAGCGTCGCCTTCTTCACGGACTACCTGGGGCTCACCGTCAACGGGCAGGACGGCGACACCGTCTATCTGCGGACCTTCGACGACTACGAGCACCACAGCCTCGTCCTCACCGCCCGTGAGCGGCCCGGCCTCGGCCGGCTCGCCCTGCGCGCCTCCGGCGAGGAGGCCCTGCGCCGGCGGGTCGAGGCCGTCGAGGCGGCGGGCGGCACCGGTACCTGGGTCGAGGACGAACCGGGCCTCGGCAAGCTCTACGTCACCACGGACCCGGACGGCCACGAGCACGCCCTGTACTGGGAGAGCGAGTACTACCGGGCGCCCGAGGAGCTGAGGCCGGCGCTGAAGAACCAGCCGCAGGCCAAGCCCAACCGCGGGGTGGGCGTCAGGCGCCTGGACCACATCAACTTCCTCGCCGCCGACGTCCTCGCCAACGCCGAGTTCCAGCAGAACGTGCTCGGCGCCCGGCCCACCGAGCAGATCCGGCTGGACAGCGGGAAGATCGCGGCCCGCTGGCTGACGTACACGAACAAGTCGTACGACGTCGTCTACACCTCGGACTGGACCGGTTCGGCCGGGCGGCTGCACCACATCGCCTTCGCCACCGACACCCGCGAGGACATCCTGCGGGCGGCCGACCTGGCGATCGACACGGGTGTGTTCATCGAGACGGGGCCGCACAAGCACGCCATCCAGCAGACGTTCTTCCTCTACGTCTACGAGCCGGGCGGCAACCGTATCGAGCTGTGCAACCCCCTCACGCGCCTCGTCCTGGCCCCCGACTGGCCGCTCGTCACCTGGACCGAGGAGGAGCGCAAGAGGGGGCAGGCCTGGGGGCTGAAGACCATCGAGTCCTTCCACACCCACGGCACCCCGCCCGTCGCGTAGCCCGCTCCCGGTGCGCAGGACGCCCGAGGGGCCAGGATTGTCGATGAGATTGTTGACAAAAACGTTGACACTTCAGGTCCCGGCTCCTTAGCGTCTTGCGCACACCGGGTCAGCCGCACCCCACGAGCCGCGTCGGCCCGCATCACCGTCCCCTCCAGGGAACTCCTCCTGGACGAGAGGAAAACAACGATGTCCTCCTCCCCCGCGCTGTCCGCCCGCGGCAGCAGACTGGCCCTGCTGGTCGTCGGCCTGTGCTGGCTGGCCGTGCTCTTCGACGGCCTCGACATGTTCATCTACGGCTCCGTGCTGCCGCACCTGCTGGAGACCAAGACCTTCGGCCTCACCCCGGACACCGCCGGCGACCTCGGCAGCTACGCCACCTTCGGCATGCTGATCGGCGCGCTCACCGCCGGCACCGTCGCCGACCGGATCGGCCGCAAGAAGCTGATGGTCGGCTGCGTGGTGCTGTTCTCGCTGGCCTCCGGCGTCTGCGCGCTCGCTGACAGCGTCGCGGTCTTCGGCCTCGGCCGGACCCTCGCGGGCGTCGGCCTCGGCGGCCTGCTGCCCACCGCGATCAGCATGGTCTCCGACTACGCCCCGCGCGGCCGCGCCGCACTCACCATCGGCCTGCTGATGACCGCCCACCACGCCGGCGGCATCCTCTCCGCCTACGTCGCCAAGTGGCTGATCGACCCCGTCGGCTGGCGCGCGGCCTTCTGGGTCTGTGTGCTGCCGCTGCTCTTCGCGCCGGTGCTCGCGAAGTTCCTGCCCGAGTCGCTGAGCTTCCTCGTCGCCAAGGGCCGCACCGAGGAGGCCGCCGCGCTCGCCGCCCGCTACGAGGTCGAGCTGCCCGCCGCGAAGTCCGGCAGGAAGACCGCCGCCGACCGCTGGGACGCCCTGGTCGGCCTCTTCCGTGGCGGCGAGTGGACCCAGACCGTGCTGTACTGGCTGGCCTCCTTCGGCGGACTGCTCCTCGTCTACGGCGTCGCCACCTGGCTGCCGACCCTGATGCGGGCCGAGGGCTACGCGCTCGCCAACGCGCTGACCTTCGTCGTCGTCTTCAACCTCGGCGGCATCGTGGGCATGCTGGTCGCCGGGCGCGCCGCCGACCGCTTCGGCGCTCCGCGCATCTCGGCGATCTGGTTCGCGCTGACCGCCGCCGGCGTGTACCTGCTCAGCGTGCACATGTCGACCGGGGTCACCATGGTCGTCGTCTTCCTCACCGGTGTCTTCCTCAACAGCGCCCAGACGATGATCTACGCGACCGTGTCGATCCGCTCCACGCCCGACAACCGCGCCACCGCCGTCGGCTGGACCTCCGGCATGGGCCGCTTCGGTGCCGTCTTCGGCCCGTGGCTGGGCGGCCAGCTGCTCGCCGCGGGCAACGGCGAGTGGGGCTTCACCGCCTTCGCGCTCGCCGGTGTCTCCTCCATGGTGTTCATCGGCATCGCCGCCCTGCGCGGCACGAGGCAGACGCCGCGGACCTCCGGCCAGGAGCTGGTCGGGGCCCACTGACGGCCACCGGGGGACAGGGCCGACGCCGGCCACCGCACGGGGTGCGGGGCCGGCGTCCGGCGTTCCCGGGAGCGGGCCTCCCCGATGGCCGAAGCCTTTCGGCCCGGCTCCCGTCCTGCCCGGTTCGGGGTGCGGCGCTCGCCCGCACGGGTCACGCTCGTCGTATGGGTGAACGCTGGGAGGTTCGTCGGGCGGGGCCGCAGAGCGCCTCGCGTCGGGTGCTGATGATTCCGGGCGGCCTGTGCACGACCGAGTTCTACGCGGACGTCATGGCCGAGCCGGCGGTTGCGGGGCTGGGGCTCGTCGCGGTGACGCTGCCGGGATTCGGGGGCACCGAGGCGCCCGAGGACGTGTCCATGGAGGCCTACGCCCGGCTGATGGCGGACTTCGCGGGCGAGACCGGCTGCACCGTGGTCGTGGGGCACAGCCTGGGCGCCAACGTGGCGATCGAGATGGCGGCGGCGGGCCTGTTCGACGGCCCGCTGGTGCTGCTGTCACCGGCCTTCTCCCGCGGCGACGAGATGCGGTCCCTGGCCGCGCTCAACGCCGTCGGCCGGGTGCCGGGGCTCGGCATCGCGGTCTGGGCCGGCATGCTCGGACTGCTGCCCCGGGCGATGAGACGCGGACTGCCGCCGGAGCGCGCACAGGCGCTGGCGGCGGCGATGAGCGGCAACGATCCGGCGGACTGCCGCCGGATCGTGCACGAGTACTACGTGTATCTGGACCGGTATCCGTCCCTGGTCCCCCGGCTCTGCGAGGCGGGTGTCCCGGCCTGGGTGGTGCGCGGCGACCACGACGAGGTCGGTCTGACGGACGGCGAGCGACGGGGCCTGGAGGGCTGCCCGCAGCTCCGCGTCGTCACCGTGCCCGACGCCGGCCACGCGGTCCTGGTCGACCAGCCCGCGGCCGTGGCCGCGGTGGTCGCGGAGGCGGCCACGGCCCCGGTGCGCTGACCGGAAACCGTCACGAGCTCAGTCGTCCGAGCCCATCTGGTCCTCCGCCGACAGGTGCTCCACCGTCCTGCCGGTCTCGGTGAACGTCCGGGTGACATGGCCCGAGGAGTACACCCACAGGATGCGCAGCGGCACCTCGCCGATGTTGCGGAAGAGGTGGGGGACCGGTGAGGGGACGTACGTGGTGTCGAACCGCTCCAGCTTCGTCACCTCGCCGTCGACCCACACCTCGGCCTCGCCCTCCAGGACCGTCACGTGCTCGTCGCAGTTGTGCGAGTGCAGCGGCGCCCCCGAACCGACCGGATAGACGCTCATCCCGCTGGTGATCCGGTTCTCCCCGCCGGCCGACGAGGTGGTGACGAGCGGCGTCGTCACGACGGCCCCGCCGCGGTCGAGCAGGGGTACGGACGAGGCTTTGATGATGGTGGTCATACCGCACGACGTTAGGTCGCGCCCCGGCGAACGAGGGGCCTCCGGCGTGCAGTTTTACCTTGCGCTCCGAGGGGGGTGAGCTTCTCGGACGCGGCTGTACCTTCACCTGGCACCGCACGGCTCCACGATCCGTGCCCGTAACGCGCCGGAAAGAAAAGGCAGGTATCGGCCAGATGAGGCTCCCCGTTCTCAGCGAAGAGGAAATGGATGCGCGGCAGCAGGAGCTGGCCGCACGCATCGCCGGCCGCCGTGGAGCCGTCCGCGGCCCGTTCCGGGTCTGGCTGCACAGCCCCGAGATGTGCGAACGGGCCGAGTCGCTCGGCGCGTTCGCCCGCTTCGACTGCTCCCTCCCCGAGCACCTGCGCGAACTGACCCTGCTGATGGCCGCCCGCAACTGGGACGCGCAGTACTCCTGGAACGCCCATGTGCACCAGGCGATCGAGGCCGGCGTCCCCGAGGCGGCCGTCAAGGCGATCGCCGAGAGGCGCGAGGCGGTCTTCGACAGCGAGGCCGACCAGGCGTTCTACCGGTTCTGCCGGGAGATCCTCGACGACCACTTCGTCACCGACGACACCTTCGCCGCGGCGCTCGCCCACTTCGGCTCCAAGGGCCTGGTCGACACCATCGGCGCCCTCGGCAACTTCACGATGCTCGGCATGTGCCTGAACACCTTCCAGGTGGACCTCCAGGCCGACAAGGAGCCCCCGTTCCCGGACATCCGCGGCTACGGCCGGGTCGCCCCCGACACGGAACCCTCCCGGCCGTGAGTTCGCCGACCGACCCGGGCGCGCAGAAAGGAGCCACGGTGACCCCGACGAACCCGGCGGCCCCCACGGCCACCGGCGCCGCGGCCCCCGCCGTGCTGCGGGTGCGCGGCGTGACCAAGAGCTTCGGCGGCGCCGCCGCGCTCAAGGGCGTCGACCTCGACCTGTTCCCGGGCGAGGTGCACGCGCTGATGGGCATGAACGGGGCCGGCAAGTCGACCCTCGTGCAGGTCCTCGCGGGCGTCCACCAGGCCGACGGCGGCACCGTCGAGGTCGACGGCCGCCCGCAGTCCGCACTGAGCGTGCGCAAGGCCCGCAGGCTCGGCATCTCGTTCGTCCCGCAGCGCAGGGAACTCGCGATGGGCCTGACCGTCGCCGAGAACGTCCTGCTCGGCGACCTGCCGACCCGGGGCCGTACGGTGCGCTGGAAGGCGGTGCGCGCCGAGGCCGCGGCGGCCCTCGCCGGACTCGGCATCGACATCGCCGTCGACCGGACCGCCGGCACCCTGACCGTGGCCGAGCAGACCATGGTGGAGGTGGCGCGCGAGGTGCGCCGGGGCGGCCGGGTGCTGATCCTGGACGAGCCGACCGCGTGTCTGAGCGCGAAGGACGCCCACCGGATCCGGGCCCTGGTGCGCAGACTGCGCGACGAGGGCGTGGCGATCGTCTACATCTCGCACTACATCGACGAGGTCATGGCGGTCGCGGACCGGGTCACGGTCCTGCGGGACGGCACGCTGGTGCGCAGCGCGCCCGCCGCCGAGATGGACGCCGCCGCCCTGGTGCGCAGCATGGTCGGCCGGGACGTGGTCTCCACCCGCCCGGGGCGGCCCGCGCCCAAGGACGAGAGCGGCCTCACGATCCGCGGCCTGACCCACGGACGGGCCGTCCAGGACTTCACGGTGCAGGTGCGCAAGGGCGAGATCGTCGCCGTCCTCGGGCCGGCCGGTGACGCCCAGTCGCGCCTGTTCGACCTGCTGTCCGGCCGGCGGCGCCCGGACGCCGGAGAGGTCCACGTCGACGGCCGCCGCGTCCCGCTCGGCCGGGTCCGGGCCTCGCTCGCCGGCGGTCTGCGCTGTGTCACGGGCGACCGCCGGGCCCTGGGCCTGGTGGCCGGGCTGTCCCTGGACGAGAACCTGATGATGGCGAGTGACCGCTTCGCGCGCCGCAGACTGCACCGGCGCGGCGAACTCGCCCGCCGCGCGGCCCCGTTGCGCGACGACTACGGCGTGGTCGCCCTCACCGGGAACCCGCCGGTGGGCTCGCTGTCCGGCGGCAACCAGCAGAAGGTCCTGCTGGGCAAGTGGCTGGAGACCGATCCGGTCGTCTGCTTCCTGGAGGACCCCACCAACGGTGTGGACGTGGCCGCCATGGCCGACATCCACACCCTGGTCGACGACCTCGCCTCGCGCGGCGTGGCCGTCCTGCTCGCCTCCTCCTCCGCCGAGGAGGTCATGCGCCTGGCCGACCGGGTCGTCGTCGTGAGCGCCGGCCGCACGGTCGCCGAACACGACATCGACGCCATCACCCGCGACGAACTCGTCGCGACCGCACTCGGAGGTCAACCGCAGTGAGCCTGAAAACCTCAGCCGCCCCGGACACCGCGGCCGGCGCGGGCCCGGCCAAGCCCTCGGGGCCGACCTCCCGCACGCCGCTGCACCTCCCGCACGGCGGTCTGATCCTCGTCCTCGTGCTCGTGGCGGTCTTCACCGCCGTGCAGGCGGACTCCTTCACGACCTCGCAGAACCTGCTCAACGTGCTGCGCCAGATCAGCGTCAACGCCGTCATCGCGGCCGGGCTGACCCTGCTGATGACCGCGGGCGGCATGGACTTCTCCATGGGCAGCAACGCCGCCGTCACCCTCTCGGTCGCCGCGCAACTGCTGCACAGCGGCTGGTCCACGCCCGCCGTGGTCGTCGTCAGCCTGGCGCTGGCCACGGCGATCGGCCTGGTCAACGGTCTGGTGGTGACGTTCACCAGGGTCGCCCCCTTCGTCGCCACGCTGGCCTCCGCGATGCTGCTGGACGGCGTCGCCCTGCTGGTCCTGGACGGTATGAGCGTCACCATCGGCGACAAGATGACCGGCCTCGGCAACGACAAGCTCGCCGGCGTCCCGTATCTGACCCTCGTGGCCGTGCTCGTCCTGGCGCTGACCGGTGTGACGATGCGGTTCACGACCTTCGGCCGGGACGCGTTCGCGATGGGCGGCAACGAGCACGTCGCCCGGCTCAGCGGCATCAACGTCTCGGGCCGCAAGCTGGCGTTGTACGCGCTCGCCGGTGCGCTGGCCGGCCTGGCCGGCCTGATGCTGCTGTCGCGGCTGGGCGCCGCCGCGCCCAACACGGCCGGTCTGATGACCCAGTTGACCGCCGTGGCCGCCGTGGTGATCGGCGGCACCTCGCTGGCGGGCGACCACGGAAGCATCGTGGGCACCGCGCTCGGGGTGGTTCTCCTGGGCGTCGTCGCCAACGCCCTCAACCTGCTCCAGGTCGACAGCAACTACCAGTTCGTCGTCACCGGCGGGGTGTTGCTGGTCGCGGCGATCATCAACGAGTTCCAGCGCAAGTCCACGCCCGGCGGCCACTGACCCCGTCCGGACGTCCCGCGCCCTTCACCCCGGCGCGACCGCTCCCACCCCGGCGCCCCTCACCCTCGCGCGGCCCCACTTCCGCGCGCGCCCCCACCCGTCACCGCACCTTCTCTTCAACGATGCAGGAAAGGCCACCCCATGATGCCCATCGCCAGATCCTCCCGCCGCGCCGCCGCCGTCTCGCTCGCGGGCGTCGCAGCCCTGGTGCTCTCAGGATGCGGCTCGCAGGACGACAGCGGGGGCGCCTCCGGCGGATCCGTCTCCCTCGGCTTCGTCAACGGCTCCAACACGCACTTCCACACCTGTCTGCAGAAGGCGGTCGAGCAGGAGGCCAAGGCGCAGGACGCCACGGTCTACTCGGCCAACTCCAAGCAGGACGCCGGCACCGAACTGTCCAACATCGAGGACATGATCGCCCGGAACGTGGACGCACTGATCGTGCAGACCGTGAACGTGGACGCCCTGGAGGGCGACATAGCCAAGGCCAAGGCGGCCGGCGTCCCGATCTACCTCACCTCCGTGGCCACCTCCGACATGGCGGACGTCCTCGGCGCCGCCGTCGTCGACCTGAAGAAGGTCGGCGGCCTGGACGCGGGCTGGATCGAGAAGGACGCCGCGGGCAAGGACGTCAAGGTCGGTATCGTCGCCGGCGCCCCGGGTGCCGCCTCCGACCTGCTGGTGGGCGGTTTCCAGGACGCCCTCCCGGCGACCGCGAAGGTGGTCGCCAACCAGCCCGGCATGTTCAACCCGGCCAAGGCGCAGGACGTCGCCGAGAACATGATCCAGGCCAACCCCGACCTCGACTACGCCTTCGTGGCCAACGAGGAGATGGCGTTCGCGGTCCGCAAGGCCTTCGACGCGGCCGGCGCCGAGGACGTCAAGATCGTCTCGGTGAACGGCACCGAGGAGGGCATCGCCGCGATCGAGGACGGGCGCCTCTCGGCGACCGTCGCGAACTCCGCCATGACCATCGGGCGGACCGCCGTGAAGAACGCGGTCGGACTGCTCGCCGGGAAGGAAGGTGTTGACAAAATCTCCAACATTCCTCTTGTGTTGGTCTCGAAGGACAACGTGACCGAGGCTCCCCAGTACTGCCCCGCGTAGGGCCCCACCGGGAACCGGCGCCCCGGCAACCGAGTCCGAGCCGCACCGTTCCGCACCATTCCGCACCAAGGTCACCATGTCCGGAACCCGCTGTCGAGACATCGTGACCTTGGGGCGGACCCTTCGCTCTCCGCCGTCCGTCGCCGGTCGGGCGGGGAGTGCCGTCGGAGGAAAACATGGATCGCTTGCTCCTCATGCACAGTTTCGTCACCGTCGCCCAGGCCGGAAGCTTCAACGGAGCCGCCAAGAAGCTGGGCTCCTCGGGCTCCCTGGTCTCACGGCACGTGGCCGAACTGGAACGACAGGTGGGGGTCCGCCTCGTCAACCGCACCGCCCGCTCCGTCAGCCTCACCGAGCCCGGACAGCGCTACGCCGAATTCGCCACCCGAATCCTCGACGAGATCGAGGCGCAGGACGCGGCGCTCGCCGATTCCCACGACCGGGCCGAGGGGACGCTGAGCATCATCTGCCCGAAATGGATAGGCAGCCTCGATCTCGGTGACGCGATCGCCGCCTTTTCCGCCGCCCATCCGAAAATCCAGGTCCGGTTCGAACTCGGCGGCATGTCCGACCGCACCTACGATTTCCTGGACAGCGGATTCGACATCGCCTTCCACACCCGCGACCTGCGGGACTCCAGCGTCCGGCTCAAGAAGATCGCCTCGCTGCCGTTCGTGCTGTGCGCCGCGGAGGCGTACATCGAGCGCCAGGGCGGTCTCACCCACCCCAACGACGTCGCGAACCACGACTGCCTCGTGCACGTCAACGACCCGGTCTGGCGGATCGGCCACGGCCACGCCAGCACCCTGCACAAGATCCGCAACATCGCCTTCTCGTCCAATTCCTACCTGGCGCTCCAGAAGGCGGCCGTGCACGGCCGCGGCATCGCCCTGATCCCGCAGCGCCCCGCCTACGACGACCTCGTCTCCGGCGCCCTGCGGGTCCTGCTGCCCGAGCTGGCCGTACCCGACCGGCCGCTCTACGCGATCTACGGCCCCGGCCAGGACACCCCGCGCAAGATCAGCGTGTTCCTGGACTTCCTCTCCGCGTGGTTCTCGCAGAACCCGATTCCCACGATCCGCTAGCCGTCACGGTGGGCGCAACAAAGGCTTGCGTATTCCGTGCGGCTCGGTCCATTGAGGCCCCGCCACCCCGAACCTAGGCTCACCGGGCGACCCGGAAACGAGGAATCCATGGGAATCCAGAGAATCGAATCGGTCACCTACAGCATCGCCGACCTCGACGAATGCGTCCGGTTCTTCGACGACTTCGGACTGGTCCTGGTGGAGCGGACCGACGAGCACGCCGTGTTCGAGACGCTCACCGGGCAGACCCTCCACCTCGACACGAACCCCGGCCCACTGCTCCCCCCGCCCGTGGAGGACGGCCCGACCCTGCGCGAGGTGGTCTGGGGCGTCGACACGGGCGAGGAGCTGGAGCGGCTGGTCGCGGCCGTCGGCCGGCACCAGAGGGTGCGCGAGAGCGCCGACGGCGTCTTCCACGCCGTCGACCGCAGCGGCTTCGGCGTGGGACTCACCCTCGCCCGGCCGCGCGGGACGGCCGTCGAGCCCCGCCCCGCCAACGCCCTGGGCCACGTGCGCCGCTGGAACACCGCGCTGGAGCCGCTCACGCGCGCGTACCCGCTGCGGATGTGCCATGTCGCGCTGAACATCGCCAAACAGGGCCAGGAGGAGGCCGTCGCCTTCTACACCGACGTCCTCGGCTTCCGCCCCACCGACATCGTGAAACCGATGGGCGTGTTCATGCAGGCCCCCGGCGACGACGACCAGCACACCATGCTGCTGTGCCACCGCCCCGACCGCGTCGGCGTCAACCACATCGCCTACGAGGTGCCCGGCTTCGACGACGTGATCGAGGGCGGCAACCACATGATCGAGAAGGGCTGGCGGGAGGCCCGCCGGCTCGGCCGGCACACCGTCGGCTCCAACGTCTTCCGCTTCCTGCACGCCCCCTGCGGCGGCCGGGTCGAGTACGCCGCCGACATGGACCGCGTGGACGACTCCTACGAGACCCGGGTCCACGACACGACCCCGCCGCACCACATCTGGGCGCTGCGCACGAACCGCGACCAGGACGCGACCACCGCCTCCTGAGCCGCGTTCCCACGACTTGTGACTCACCCCTGAGAGGGCACCCACCCATGACCACCGACCACGGCTACCCCGCCGTCCGCCTCCACATCGCGGGCGAGTGGTGCCAGGGCGGTACCGGACGTACCGCCCCGATCGTGAACCCGGCCACCGAGGAGGTGATCGGAGAAGTACCCCTGGCCACCCCCGCCGACCTCGACCGCGCGCTCGACGCCGCCGCGGCCGGGTTCGAGGTGTGGCGCGCGACGCCCGTGGCCGAGCGCACCGCGATCCTGCACGCCGCCGCAGGCCTGCTGACCGAGCGCGCCGCCGAGGTCGGGCGGATCATGACCCTGGAGCAGGGCAAGCCCCTCGGGGAGGCCACCGCGGAGGCCCGCCGGGTCGCCGACACCCTGCGCTGGCACGCCGACGACGCCCGCCGCGCCTACGGCCGCGTCATCCCGTCCGCGCCCGGCACCCTGCTCACCGTGCGCCGCGAGCCGGTCGGCCCGGTCGCCGCGTTCGTCCCCTGGAACTTCCCGGCCGGCGGCCCCATGCGGAAGATCTCCGCCGCGCTCTCCGCGGGCTGCTCGATCGTCATCAAGGCCTCGGAGGAGACCCCGGCCACGGCCATGGAGCTGGTGCGCTGCTTCGTCGACGCCGGGCTCCCGGCCGGGGTGCTCAACCTCGTCTTCGGCGAACCCGCCGAGGTCTCCGCCCACCTCATCGCCTCACCCCTCGTGCGGCTGGTCGCCTTCACCGGCTCCGTGCCCGTCGGCAAGCTGCTCGCGGCACGGGCCGGCGAGGTCATGAAGCCCTCGCTGATGGAGCTGGGCGGCCACGCCCCGGTGATCGTCTGCGCGGACGCCGACCCGGTGCGGGCCGCCCGCGGTGCGGCGCGGGCGAAGTTCGCCAATGCGGGCCAGGTCTGCACCTCGCCGAGCCGCTTCCTGGTCCACGAGAGCCTGGTCGAGGAGTTCA
Organism: Streptomyces phaeofaciens; assembly: GCF_014648915.1. GTDB lineage: Bacteria > Actinomycetota > Actinomycetes > Streptomycetales > Streptomycetaceae > Streptomyces > Streptomyces phaeofaciens. The sequence continues at coordinate 21,461 of NZ_BMSA01000001.1, forward strand.
CCGCCACCTTCGTGAAGGCCGCCGAGGCGGTCGTCGTCGGCGACGGGCTGGAGCCGGGCACCACCATGGGCCCGCTCGCCAACGAGCGCCGGCTGACCGCCCTGGAGCGGCTCACCGCCGACGCCGTCGCCAAGGGCGCGAAGGTCCTCACCGGCGGCGAGCGGCTCGACCGCCCCGGGTACTTCTTCGCCCCGACCGTCCTCACCGACGTACCCGAGGACGCGGACCTGATGAGCGAGGAGCCGTTCGGGCCGATCGCGCCGATCGTGCCGTTCACCGACCTCGACGCGGCCCTCGCGGTGGCGAACGCGCTGCCGTACGGGCTGGCCGCCTACGGCTTCACCGACTCCGCCGCCACCGCCGAGAAGCTCGTCGACCGGCTGGAGGCCGGGATCCTGTCGCTCAACCACTGTGGCGGCTCCGTCCACGAGGCTCCCTCCGGCGGCGTCAAGGACAGCGGCTACGGCCGCGAGGGCGGGCCCGAGGCACTGGACGCCTACCTGGTCACCAAGCGCGTCTCCCACCTGCTGGCGCCATGAGGTACGCGCGTGTCTCGGCCGGCGGCCGGGCGGTGTGGGGCCGGGTCGGGGAGACCGACGTCGAGCTGCTGTCGGGGTCGCCGATCGAGGGAGACGCCCAGGTGATCGGCACCGTCCCGCGGGACACGGCGCTCTGGCTGCCCCCGGTCGTGCCGCCCGTGTTCTACGCGGTCGGCATGAACTACCCGCGGCACATCGCGCACGCCGGCGCCGCGGTCCCGGACCGGCCCGAGGTCGGCTACCGCGCCAACAACGCACTCACCGGGCATGGTTCGCCGATCGTCAGGCCGGCCGGCGTCGAGGGCCGGTTCGAGGCCGAGCCCGAACTCGTCGCCGTCATCGGCCGGACCCTGAAGCACGCCACGCACGACGACGCCCGCGCGGCCGTCTTCGGCTGGACCATCGGCAACGACGTCAGCGCCCGCACCTGGCAGCACCAGGACCGCTCGTTCTGGCGCAGCAAGAACAGCGACACCTTCAAGCCCATGGGCCCGTGGATCGAGACCGACGTCGACGCGCTCGCCCAGACGACCACGCTGCGGGTCAACGGCGAGCAGCGGGCCTCGTTCCCCACCGGGGACATGGTCTTCGACCCCTTCGACCACATCGTCGAGATCACCAGGCACATCACCCTCCAGCCGGGCGACGTGCTGTGGATGGGCGCCGAGTCCACCTGCCAGCTGGAGCCGGGGGACACCGTGGAGGTCGAGATCAGCGGTATCGGCGTGCTGTCCAACCCCGTACACCCCGAAGGGAATCACCCGTCATGAGCAGGGAACCCCGCTACATCCATCACGTCAACTTCCCCACCACCGACCCCGACCGGACCGCCGCCTGGTACGCCAAGGTCTTCGGGATGAAGCGCATCATGCCCAAGTCCAACACCCGCGTGGTGCTGATGACCCGGGGCAACTTCGACCTCCACTTCACCCCGGTCGAGGAGATGGAGCGCATGGCGCCCTATCACTTCGCCGTCGAAGTCGACGACTGGGACGACTTCCTGGAGCACCTCAAGGAGCTGGGAATCCGCCACACCCGGCCGATCCAGCGCCCCGAGAACCAGTCCAAGTTCTGCTACATCCACGACCCCGACCACACCATGATCGAGCTCGTCCACCACGCCAAGCGCCCCAACTGACCGCCACCGCTCAGGAGTTACCTCCATGCCCTACGCCGACTCCGACGGCACCTCCCTCTACTACGAGCGCCACGGCAGCGGTCCGGCGATCCTGTTCGTGCACGGCAGCGGCGGCCACCACGCCGCCTGGTGGCAGCAAGTGGCCGCGCTGCGCGACGAGTTCACCGTGGTCACCGTCGACCTGCGCGGCTTCGGCAGGTCCGACTCGTCCATGCCGGAGTTCGACGGCCAGGACTTCCCCTCGGACGTCGTCGCCGTCCTCGACCAGGAGGACCTGACCGACGTCATGCTGGTCGGCCAGTCCATCGGATCCGTCGCCGCCCTGCGCGCTGGCCTGGCGCGCCCCCGGCGCGTCTCGTCCGTCGTCCTCGGCCACTCCCTGGGCGGCATCAGCCACCCGGAGCTGAAGGAGCTGGCCGCCGCCGACCGCGCCGAGGCCGTCAAGCTGCCCGTCGTCGACCGCCTGCTGACCAAGGAGTTCCAGCGGGAGCGCGCCGACCTGACCTTCCTCTTCCAGCAGATGGGCACCTTCAACGTCGCCCGGATGCAGGACCTGCGCAACCTCGACACCGACGGCCCCTCGCTCGAGGAGATCGAGGTCTCCGGCGTCCGGGTCGCCTTCCTGGCCGGCGAGAAGGACGCCGTGCTGAGCGTCGGGACCGTCACCCGCGCCCACGAACTGCTCCCCGGCTCCCATCTGGAGATCGTCCCGGGCGCCCCGCACTCCATGTACTGGGAGACGCCGGGCCCCTACAACGCGGCGATCGCCCGTCTGCGCCGCACCCTCACCGCACCGAAGGACGCCGAATGACCAGCCTGACCCTGGCCGCCGCCGAGGAGATCATCGAGGCCGCGCACCAGCGGGCCCGGGCCATCGGGAAGGCGGTGAGCGTCGCCGTCGTGGACGCCGGCGGCTTCCCCGTCGCCATCCGCCGCCCGGACGGCGCGCGCCCGCTCACCCCGGACATCGCCCGCGCCAAGGCGTACACCGCGGCCGTCATGCAGCGGCCCGGCACGATGCTCAAGAAGTGGCAGGAGAGCCAGCCGGTCTTCTTCGCCCAGCTCTCCCAGCTCCCCGGCGCGGCCCTGCCGATCATGGCCGCCGAGGGCAGCGTCACCATCAAGAAGGACGGCGAGATCATCGGCGGCCTCGGTATCGCCGGCGGCACCGCGGACGAGGACCAGCGGATCGCCGAGGAGGTCCTCGAAGCCCTCGGCTACGAACTGGAGTTCGCGGCCTGGGGTGTCACGGGGGCGCCGGCCGCGCCCGGAAAGGACGCCTGACCATGGCGGACACGTTCAACTACCGCATCGACCACCACGGCAGCCTGGTCCGGCCGGCCGGCCTCTCCACCGACGACCCGCAGGCCGTCGAGTCGGCGGTCCGTGAGGCCGTCGCTCTCCAGCGCGGGCTCCGCTGCACCGTCGTCACCGACGGCGACCACCCGCGCGAGGACTTCCGCGGCGCCGTCCTCGACGGCGTCAGCGGCTTCCGCCGTACGACGCAGACGGACGCCGACGGCCTGGTCCGCTGGGTCGCCGAGTCCCTGCCCGAGGCCAAGGGCCCGCTGCTCGCCGACCGGGCCGCCCGGCTCACCGAGCTCACGGTGATCGCGCCGAAGGTCTCGCTGCCCTCCCCGGCCTACCTCGCCGCGACCACGTACCGGCCGGGTCTCGGGGTGTCCTCGGCCCGTGAGCTGGGCGAGGCGCTGGCCGAGATCGTCCGGGCCGAGATCGCGCTGCTGGTGTCCCGGGGCGTCCGGCTGATCCAGCTCAACAACCCGCTCCTCCTCGGCCAGTTGGGCACGGACCCGACCGATCCGGGTGCGCTGTCCTTCGAGGACGCGCTCGCCGTGGACGCGCCGGCCGTCCGGCTGGACGAGCGCCCCGAGGGCGTACGGATCGGTGTCGCGCCCGGCTGGGCGGCGCCGGCCGAGGTGGACCGGGCACGGGCCGAGCGGCTGTACGGCACGGTCGGCGCGGACCGCTGGATCCTCCCGTTCGACCGGGGCACCGCCGCCGAACTGGACCTCGTCCGGGCGCTCCCGGAGGACCGGGACGTCTGTCTGGGCGTGGTCGACGCGACCGTGCCCGCGCTGGAGGACATCGACACGGTGATGGCCCGGATCGACAGGGCCGGCGAGTTCAAGGACCTGGAGGACGCGGCCGTGTCGCCGTCGCGCGGCTTCGCCGACGTCGCCTCCCGGCCGCTGCTGAGCGCCGAGGACCAGCGCCGCAAGCTCGTCCTGGTGGAGACCGTCGCCCGCTACTGCTGGGGCAACGAGTTCTGACGACGAGGCCGGGCGCCCCCGTCGGGGGCGCCCGGCCTCGCGTCCTACAGCACCTGCGCGAACGTGACCGAACGGTCCGTCAGCAGCGGCCACACCGTGTCCACGATCAGCTCCCGGAAGTGCCCGGCCGCCTTGTGCGCCTCGAACCCGGCCCGGTCGGCGTACCGCTCGTAGAGCAGGAAGCCGCCGGGCTCGTCGGCCACGGCGTGCACCTCGTACGCCTCGTTGGCGGGTTCCGCGCGGGTGTCCTCGCGCACCTTCAGCAGCGCGGCGCGCACGGTCGCCTCGTCGTCGGGTGCGCAGCGGTAGTGGGCGACGACTGCGTAGGCCATGGACAGCTCCTTGCCGGGTCCTTCGGAGACCCGGTACGGGCCTCCGGCCTGCCGATTCCAGCACGGATCAGGCACCCGCCCACCCGCGCGCGGCGCAACCAATGCCTGCTGCCACGGGGCTGGTGGCACCGCCCCGACGTGGTGTGTCGTCGCATCTCGCACCGTGGCGCGGTCCGTGCCGCGGACCAGCCCGCACCATGGCCGACGAAGGAAGTGACCCCGACATGCGAACCCTGGAAACCCTCTCCGGCGGGGAGTGGGTGGCGAGCGCCGAGTGGATCGACGTCCTCGACCCCGCAGACGTCCGGACCCCGATCGCCCGCGTCCCCGCCCTCCCCGCGAAGGACGTGACCCGGGCCTACGACCACGCCGAGCGCGGGTTCGCCGTCTGGCGGCGCACCAGTCCCTTCGAGCGGGCCCGGATCTTCACCGACGCCGCCCGGCTGATCCGCGAGCGGGTCCGGGAGATCGCCGCCGACGTCACCGCCGAGAACGGCAAGACCCTCGCCGAGGCGACCGGCGAGACCCTCAAGGCCGCCGACTTCCTGGACTACTACGCCGGTCTCGCCCGCCAGGGCTACGGCACCCTCCTGCACGACGTACGCCCGAACCACCGCACGCACACCCAGCGCGAGCCGATCGGCGTGATCCTGGTGATCAGCCCGTGGAACGACCCGCTGATCACCCCGGCCCGCAAGCTCGCCCCGCTGCTCGCGGCGGGCAACGCGGCCGTGTTCAAGCCGGCGGGCGAGACCCCGCTCTCCGGGCTGCACTTCGCGCGGGCCCTGCACGACGCGGGACTGCCGGCCGGTGTCCTCAACGTCGTGACCGGGCGGACCGCCGAGATCGAGGAGGCCCTCCTCGACGACCCGAGGATCGTCGGCATCACCTTCACCGGCTCCAACGCCGTCGGCCTGCGCATCCGGCGCCGGCTCGCCGACCGCAACGTCCGCTTCCAGGGCGAGCTGGGCGGCAAGAACGCCTCCGTCGTCCTGCGGGACGCCGATCTGCCGGCCGCGGCCAGGGCGGTCGCGGCGGCCTCGTTCGGCCAGGCCGGCCAGCGCTGCACCGCCACCAGCCGGGTGATCGTCGAGCGGCCGGTGTACGAGGAGTTCACCCGGCTGCTGGTCGCCGAGGTCGAGGCGCTGAGGGTCGGACCGGGCAGCGACCCGGCGACCACCCTGTGCCCGCTGTCCAGTCCCCGGCAGCGCGACGGCGTGCTCGCCGACCTGGAGCGGGCCGTCGAGCAGGGTGCCACCGTCCTCACCGGCGGCCGGGCCGACACCGAGGGCGAGCGGGCGCACGGCTGCTATGTGCTGCCGACCGTGCTCGGGGACGTCACACCACAGACGGCGATCTGGCGCGAGGAGGTCTTCGGGCCGGTGCTCGCGCTGCGCGCGGTCGACGGCTTCGACGCGGCCGTCGAGGCCGTCAACGACTCCGGCTTCGGGCTCGCCGCCGCTGTCTTCACCCGCGACCTGGGCCGTGCGTACCGCTTCGCCGACGAGGCCGAGTGCGGACAGGTCGCCGTCAACACCACGACCACCGGGTGGGACGTCCATCTGCCGTTCGGCGGCTTCCGCGACTCCGGGACCGCCTACAAGGAGCAGGGTGAGGAAGTCCTGCGGTTCTCCACCCGGGTCAAGACGGTCGCCGTCCACTTCGGCGGCTGAGGAGGACGCGTGCGTGTCATGAGAGAGGAGAACGCCGATGTCTGACGAGACGGTCGGTGTCGTCGGCGCCGGCATCGTGGGACTGGCCACGGCCCGCGAGATCGCCCTGAGCCGGCCCGGCACCCGGGTCGTGGTCTTCGAGAAGGAGACCGCGGTCTCCCTCCACCAGACCGGGCACAACTCCGGCGTCGTCCACGCCGGCATCTACTACGCGCCCGGCAGCCTCAAGGCCGACCTGTGCGTCCGCGGCGTGTCCCTGCTGCGGGACTACTGCCAGGACCGGGGGCTGCCGTACCGCGAGACCGGCAAACTGGTCGTGGCGGTCCGCGAGGACGAGCTGGGCCGGATGGACGCCCTCTACGAACGGGCCAGGCACAACCACGTGCCCGACCTGCGGAGGATCTCCCGCGAGGAGATCCGGGAGATCGAGCCGCACGCCGGCGGCATCGCGGCCCTGCACTCCCCGCGCACCGCGATCACCGACTACCCGGCGATCGCCCGCTCCTTCGCCCAGGACATCGTCGACTCCGGCGGCGAGGTCAGACCGGGCTTCCCGGTCACGGGCCTCACCGAGGTGCCCGGCGGCATCGAGGTGGCGTCCGGGGAGGAGCGGGTCCGGGTGGACCGGCTCATCCTGTGCGCGGGCCTTCAGTCCGACGCCGTGGCCCGGCTCGCGCGGGACGGACAGGAACCGCGGATCATCCCCTTCCGGGGCGAGTACATGCTGCTCAGGCCGGAGAAGCGGGATCTCGTGCGCGGCCTGGTCTATCCCGTGCCGGACCCGCGCTACCCGTTCCTCGGCATCCACTTCACGCCACGCGTCGACGGTTCGGTGGAGGTCGGCCCCAACGCGGTCCTGGCCCTGGCCAGGGAGGGGTACACCCGCACCAGGATCTCCCCGAGGGACCTGCTCGGCCTCGCCGCCTACCCCGGCACCTGGCGGATGGCCGCCCAGCACTGGCGTACCGGCATCAGGGAGTACCGCGGCTCGTTCTCGACGGCGGCCTTCATGCGGGACGCCGGGCTGTACGTCCCCGGCGTCGGCGTCCAGGACGTCGTCCGCGGCGGGGCGGGCGTGCGCGCCCAGGCACTGGACCGGGACGGCACCCTCGTGGACGACTTCCGCATCCACCGGGTCGGCAGGGTCACCGCCGTCCGCAACGCGCCGTCGCCCGCCGCGACGGCCTCCATGGCGATCGCCGAGCACATCGTCGCCGCCGCTCTCGAGCACGGCTCCGCAATCTGAAAGTGCCCCGCGAACAGGGCACTTTCCCGCAACAACAGCTTGCGCTCCCAGGGGCTCCGCAAGGCCTTTCCGGCCGCCTAGCGTTCCCCCCGCAACGCTTTCGAACACCCGCTCCACGCAGCGCTCCACGCAGCGCTCCACGCAGCGCTCCACGCAGCGCTCCACGCAGCGCTCCACGCAGCGCTCCACGCATCGCTCCACCGAGAGAAGGAAGTACCGGACATGTTCGTCGTCGACACGCAGATCCACATCTGGCTGGAAGAGACCCCGGACCGCCCCTGGGTCCCCGGCGCCCGGGAGCGGATCCGTCTCAACGGCCACCGCGAGGACCCCTTCTCCTACGAGGAGGCGCTGGAGCTGATGGACGAGGCCGGCGTGAACCGCGCGCTGATCCTGCCGCCGTCCTGGGAGGGCGACCGTATCGACTACGCCCTCGAAGCCTGCGAGGCCCACCCCGACCGCTTCGGCATCATGGCCCGCATCCCGCAGAACAGGCCCGAGGAGGGCAAGGCGATGCTGGCGGACTTCGCGCAGAACCCGCACGTCAAGGGCACGCGCCTGACCTTCCACCGGCCGCAGGACCGCAACTGGATGATCGACGGCACCAACGACTGGTACTGGCCGGTCGCCGAGGAGCTGCGCATCCCGACGATGGTCCACGCCCCGATCTGGAAGAAGGAGCTCGGCGAGATCGCCGCCAAGCACCCCGAGCTGAAGATCATCATCGACCACATGGGCATCATGGCCCGCTGCGTCGACGACGCCATCGGCTACTGGGTCGCGGAGACCGCCGACCTCGCCCGGCACCCGAACATCTACGTCAAGGTCTCGGCGCTCCCCGGCTACTCGACGCAGCCGTTCCCCAACGGCAACATCCAGAAGTACGTGCGCGAGATGGTCGACAGGATGGGCCCGCAGCGCTGCTTCTACGGCACCGACATCACCCGCCTGCTGGGCCACGGCATCACCTACACCGACACCATCGAGCAGTTCACCAAGCACTGGGACTTCACGCCCGAGGAGCTGGAGTGGATCATGGGCCGCGGTATCTCCGAGGTCCTGAACTGGCCGATCGAGGGCTGAGGACACACCGGAGATGACCGACAGCAAGAACACCCCGGGCGCCGCCGGCGGTGACGGCGGGGACGCCCTGGTATCCGCCTTCAACGCCGTCGGCGCCGCGTACCTCTTCTGCTCCTCGGGGTCCGAATGGGCCCCGGTGTGGGAGTCGCTGGCCCGCCGTCACCGCGACGGCGAGCCGGCCCCGCGGTACCTGGACCTGACCCACGAGACCGTCGCCGTCGGCATGGCCACCGGCTACGGCCTGCTCGAACGCCGCCCGCAGGGCGTGCTGCTGCACGCGGCCCCCGGCCTGCTCCAGGGCTCGATGGCGGTGCACGGCGCGCTGCTGGCGGGCGTGCCGATGGTGGTCGCCTCCTCGGAGTCGACCACATACGGTGACGCCCCCGGGCACGACCCGGGCGGCCAGTGGTACCGCAACCTGTCGATCGTGGGCGGCCCGCACGGCATCGCGCGGCCGTTCACCAAGTGGTCCAACGAGGCGGCCAGCGTCCACACGCTGCCGACGATGGTCACGCGGGCCGCGGAACTGTCCTGGCGCGCCCCGGCCGGACCGGCGTACCTGAACATCCCGCTGGAGATCCTCCTCGAGGAGTGGGACGGGCGGGAGGCCAAGCCGATCGTCGCGCCGGGCTCCACGCACAGCTCGCCGGAGGAGGTCGATCCGGTCGCCCGGATGATCCTCGAGGCCGACAACCCCGTGATCGTCACCGAGACGGCCGGCCGTGAGGCGGGCGGCTTCGAGGCGCTGCTCGCCTTCGCCGAGGCGTGGCAGATCCCCGTCGTCGAGCCGGACTCGGCGGTGTGCGCCAACTTCCCGCGCACCCACCCGCTGCACGCCGGCAGCGACATCGGACCGTGGATGGACACGGCGGACCTGATTCTCCTGGTCAACTGCCGCGTCCCGTTCTACCCGCCGTCCCGCCGCCCCTCCCGGGCGCAGGTCGTCGTCATCGACGAGGTCCCGCAGCGCCCGCACGTCGTCTACCAGGTCCTCTTCGCCGACCGGTACCTGGAGGGCAACGTCACCCACACCCTGCGCCAGCTGGCCAGGCGGGCGAAGGACCTCGACGGGAGCGCCGTCGCCGAGCGGCGCGCGGCGCAGGAGGCCCGGTTCGCCGCCGAACAGGCCGCCGTCGCCCGGGCCGAGACGAAGGCCGAAGGCACCGAAGGCACCGAAGGCACCGAGGGGGTCGACCCGGTGCTGGTCGCCGCCACGCTGCGCAGGCTGCTCGACGGCAAGGACGGCATCGTCGTCGACGAGACCATCACCCACAGCAGGGTCGTCAAGCGGCACCTGCGGACCGACGCGCCCGACTCGTACTTCTACGTGCAGGGCGGCCTCGGACAGGGCATCGCGGTCGCGCTCGGCGTCAAACTCGCCGCGCCGGACCGCCCGGTGGTCTTCACCGTCGGCGACGGCGCCTTCGCCTACAACCCGGTCATCCAGTCCTACGACGCCAGCAAGGCGTACGGACTGCCCGTGCTGATCGTGGTGTTCAACAACCGTGTCTACAAATCGATGAACCTCAACCACCGCAGGTTCTACCCCGAGGGCGCGGCCGCCGAGACCGGTGAGTGGCTCGGCACCGATCTGCACCGACTGCCCCGGCTGGCCCGGTTCGCCGAGCCGTTCGGGATGCACACCGAGACCGTCGACACGCCGGACGCGCTGGCGCCCGCCCTCGAACGCGCCCTCAAGGCCGTGACCGGGGGAACCACCGCCGTCGTCGACGTCCTCGTCACCCGCTGAACCAGGAGGCACCCGCCACCATGTCCGACACCCCCGCCAAGGTCCTGGTCCCCGCGGAGGACCTGCGCACCTTCTCCGCGGCCCTCCTCGAGAAGGGCGGCCTGAGCACCGAGCAGGCCCGCACCACCGCCGATGTGTTCGTCTGGGCCGCCCTGCGCGGCGTCGACTCCCACGGCATCGCCCGCGTCCCCGCCTATCTGGACCTGCTGGAGAAGGGCGTCGCCAACGCCGACGCCCGGATCGTGGTCGAGTCCGGCGCCCCGGCCGCGGCCGTCGTGGACGCCGACCGCGCCCCCGGCCCGGTGGCCCTGTCCGCCGCCGCCGACGAGGCCGTGACCCGGGCCCGGACCACCGGCGTCGCCGCGGTGGGCGTCCGCGGCACCGTCCACACCGGCGCGATCGGCTACTACGTGTCGCGGATCGCCGAACAGGGCCTGGTCGGCATCGGTTTCGTCGCCGGCATGCCGAACATGGGCTACACGGGCGCGGCGGGCGCGGCGGTCGCCACCAGCCCGCTCGCCGTCGCCGTACCGACCGCCGAGGGGTCGCCGCACGCCCCGCTGCTGCTGGACATGGCGACCGCCACGATCGCGCTCGGAAAGATCCGCCAGGCGCGGGCGAGCGGCACACCGCTGCCCGAGGGCGCGGCCGCCACCGCGGACGGCACCCCGACCACCGACCCGGAGCGGGCGGTCATGCCCCTGCCGCTGGGCGGTGCGAAGGGTTCCGGGATGTCCCTGGCCTTCGAGCTGCTGACCAGCGTGCTCGTCGGCGCGCCGATCTTCGCCGCGTTCCACTCCGACGATCCGGCCGGCCGCAAGCACCGCCAGAACGCCCTGCTCATCGCCGTGGACCCGGCCGCCTTCGGGGGTGCCGAGGCGTTCACCGAGGCCGTCGGCGCCACCCTGGGCACGCTCAAGGGCCTGCCGGTGGCCGAGGGCGCGGACGGGCTGTACTACCCGGGCGAGCGCAGTGCCGCGGTGGCCGCCGGGCGCGCGGAGAAGGGCGTTCCGGTGGCGCCGAAGGTCTGGCGTGAGCTGGCCGAGCGCGCGGAGCGGCTCGGGGTGGCGCTGCCGGCGACGGCCGGGTAGCGCCAGACCTTCGGCGCCACCGGGCCTGCGGGCGCCGCTCGGCGGGGCCTGCCGGTGGCCGCCCGAGCGGTCGTCCGAGCGATGGCCCGCGCGGTCGTCCGAGCGACGGCCCGAGCGATGGCCCGAGCGCTCGCCGGGCCGTCGTCCGGCTCTCGCCAGGCCTCGGGCCGGCAGCCGCCGGACAGGGGACGGCGGCTGTCGGCGGCTCGGGGCGCCCGGGTCTCTCAGGAGGCGCCGGGCACCGTCGCCCGTCGCAGGTGGCGGGCGATCAGGGCGTACGTGGCGCGGGCCCGCTCGTCGTCCTTGGTGTCGTAGCCGTGGTCGGCGCCGGTCACCTCGTGGTGCTCGACGAGCGCGCCGGCCGTGGCCAGCCGCCCGGCGTAGCGGACCGCCTCGGCGCGCAGCAGGTCGTACTCCGCCGTGATCACCAGGGCGGGTGCGATACCCCGCAGGTCGGCGGTGTCCGAGGGATGCGCGGGCGAGACCAGCGGGTGGGCGCGCCCACCCGGGTCCGGGACGTACGAGGTGTCGAACACCGCCGCCATCCAGGGCCGCAGCACGGGCTTGGCGACGGCGGCCTTCTTGTCCTTCGCGCCGGTCGCGAGGTCCAGCGGCGGATAGTGCAGCACCTGGAGCGCGATCGACGGCCCGCCCCGCTCCAGGGCCTGACGGGCCACCGCCGCGGCGAGCCCGCCGCCCGCGCTCTGCCCGCCGACGGTGAGCCGCTCGCCGTCCCAGCCGTGCTCGGCGCCGTGCCCGGCGATCCAGCGGACCACGTCGTACGCCTGGGTGGTCGGTGCCGGGAACGGGTGCTGCGGGGCGACGACGTACCGGACATTGACCACGACCACCCCCGCCTCCACGGCGAGGAACCGGCACAGCGCGTCGTCCATCACGGGCATCGACATCACATAGCCGCCGCCGTGGAAGTTCACGTGCACGGGCGGCCGGGTCGCCGTGCCGGCCGGCGGCAGGTACACCGTGACCGGGGCCGGGGCGACGGAGGTCGGGACCGTCGCCTCGCTCGCGTCGCGCGGGTACTCCGGGAAACGGGCCTGCCAGGCGGCGGCGGAGCCGGGGCCGCCCGAGCGGCGGCTCGCCAGGCGGGTGAGGCCCTGCATCGTCCTGGCGGCGCGGGTGGCCACCGCCGGTCTGGCCAGGATGGACATACGGGATCCGTTCTCGAGGCGAGCCGAGCCGATCGAGTCGTCGACCGAGCCGGCGACCGCACCGTCAACCATCAGGATTCCTGTTGATGGGGTGGGCCTGAAGCTAGCACGGCGGTGCTCGCGTGCACACCCGTCCGGGGGCACTGGTGCGGGGGCGCCACCGCCGGGACACCGCCGCGGGGGCGCGCCCTTCAGTCCCGTCGTGCCACGAGCCGGTACGCGTTGGACACCCGCAGCCGGCGTGCCAGCGGCCGCACCGCGAAGCGGTCCAGCAGGGTGCCCGCGACCAGGGCCGGAATCCCGGCGATCAGCAGGGCGATCCGCAGCGCGCGCCGCGGCCCGCTCGGCGGTCCGGGCAGCCACGGCGCGTCGTCGCGCGGCGCCGCGCGGTCCAGCATCAGCCATACGGCGGCCAGCAGGTCCACCGGGTCGTGCGCCTCGGCGTGCTGCTCCGCGACCACGGTGAACCCCAGCTCGGTCAGCCGCCGGCGCAGATTGGCCACCGGCACGAAGTGCAGGTGCTGCGGCTGGAGCCAGGGCAGCCACCAGCGGCCCAGCAGCCGGGCGTACCGGCTCTCGGGGTCCGGCACCTCGATGAGGAGATGCCCGCCGGGCCGCACCGCTCCGCGCGCGGCCCGCAGTTCGCGGTCGGGGTCGGTGCTGTGCTCCAGGTAGTGGAACATGCTCACCACGTCGTAGCGGGCGCCCAGGTCGGGCGCCAGGTCGGGGAAGGCGCCCCGGTAGCCGCGCTCCACCCGGCCCGCCCGTTCGGCGAGTTCGACGCCGTCGGTGAAGTCGAGCCCGTCGAACGCCGTGCCCGGCAGCACCTCCCGGGCGGCCGCGCAGAAGTGGCCGTGCCCGGTGCCGACGTCCAGCCAGGTCTTCGGCTCCGGGTCGTGCGGCAGCATCGACTCGGCCCGCGCCCGGTACATGCCGGTGCGCCCGCCGAAGGTGTCGCCGAGCTTCTTCTCGCCCAGCCCGTCGTAGAAGTCCCGGTAGTAGAACTCCAGTCCCTCCGGGCTCAGTCGAGGGTTCTGGAAGGTGTGTCCGCAGCCGGTGCAGCGGTCCAGGACGAAGCGGCCCGGCTTGTGCTGGAGCAGGTCGGTGGTGCGCAGCCGGGTGCGGAGGTCCTCGCCGCCGCACCAGGGGCAGTCGGTGCGGCGGGACTCGAAGAACCGGTCCAGGCCGGCCTCGAGGTCGGCCCGGTAGGCGGGGCGCATCGCGGCGATCCGCTCGGCGGGCCCGGTCTTCTCGCTCATCCGAACTCCCTCGCCAGGTCCGTCAGATGGGTCGCGGCGGCGGACGCGCCGCCCGCGGCACGGAACGCCGTGCGGATCCTTGCCGCCGCCGCGCCGTAAGCGGGGTCGTCGAGGACGGCGTCGACGGCGTCCCCCAGCCGTTGTGCCGTGACCCGGCCGAAGCGCACCCGCACCCCGGCCCCCGCGTCCACGACCTGTCCGGCCACGACCGGCTGGTCGTCCCGGATCGGCGCGACCACCAGCGGGACGCCGTGCCACAGCGCCTCGCACACCGTGTTGTGTCCCGCGTGGCAGACCACCGCGCCGACTCCCCTCTCCAGCAGGGCGAGTTGGGGCACGGACGGCACGACCAGCACGTCCTTGTCGCCGCTGTCGCCGCTGTTGCCACCGCCGTACCGGCCGCCGCCGCCGTACCGGCCGCCGCCGCCGTACCGGCCGCCGCCGCCGTACCGGCCGCCGCCGCCGTACCGGCCGCCGCCGCCGTACCGGCCGCCGCCGTCGTATCGGCCGTCCGCGCCGCTGGTCGCGTCTCCGTACCCGCCGCTCAGCGTGCCGCCCGGGTCGACGAGCACCGCCTGCACCCGGTCGGCCCGTTCGCGCAGCGCGCTCCGGCACACGTCGAGGAAGCGCCCGCCGACGTCGGTGTTGGCGGTGCCGAGGGTGACCAGGACGGTGGACCGGCCGGGGTCCAGCCGGTCCCACGGGAAACCGGACGGGTCCGGGCGGGCCGCGACCGAGGGGCCGACCCAGCGGACGGCGCCGGGGGCCGTGCCGGCCAGCTCCGGTGTGCTGAACGCGAGGACCAGGTGCGGGGAGAACCGGGGGTCGGTGCCGCCCGGCGGATCCCCGAGGGCGGACCGCAGCCCGGCCAGCCGTTCCGCCAGCCACTCCCGCACCTTGGGCAGCCCCGCCAGCGGGTCGGTGAACTCCGCCGAGGTGGTGGCCGAGGTCGCCCACGGCAGACCCAGCCGCTCGGCGGTGAACGCCCCCGCGAAGGCCTGCTGGTCGGCGATCACCACATCGGGCCGGAACCGCTCGACGGCCGCTCGCACCCCGGGCGCCATCGCCTCGGCCAGCGGCAGCAGATACCACTCCCACAGGAACTTCAGGGCCTCCGGGCCGCGCAGGTCGGCGGGCCGCTCGCCCGGCGCGGCGCCGGCGCACCCGAACACGGTGGCCCCGGGCCCCGCCAGCCGCCCGGCCAGCTCCGGTTCCGGGCACACCCACGCCACCGCGTGCCCGCGCGCGGTGAGTGCGGCGGCGACGCCCACGGTCGGATTGATGTGCCCGACCAGCGGCGGTACGACGAACAGGAACCGGCTCACGGGGCCGCCACCCGGGATGCCTCCCGGGACGCCTCCTCGACGAGGGACAGGATGTGCCCGCCCACCGTCCCCGAGGCCTCCACCAGCACCGAGTGCTCGTGACCGGGCACGATCACGGTCCGGCAGTCCGGCAGCACCGCCCGCAGCAGGGGCGCCTGTTCGGCCAGGTCGGAGTCGCCCCCGTACAGAGCGAGCACCGGGCAGGACACCGACGCGATCCGCTCCCGGGTCAGCACCCCGCTGGCCGGGATCTCCTGGGCCAGTGTGGTCTCGCGGACCAGCCGGGCGGCGCCCCTGGCCAGCCGGGCGGTGTGCAGGCCGCGGTGGGCGGTGACCCAGGCGATGGCCTCGGGCTCGTGGTGGGCGAGCTGCTCCACCACCCAGTGCAGGATGCGGTCCAGCTTCACCGCCCAGTCGGGGGTGGCCGGTTCGGACTCGATGAGGGTGACGCTCGCGGCACGCTCGGGGTGGCGGGCCGCGTAGCCGAACGCGATCGTGCCGCCGTAGGAGTTGCCGACCAGGTGCACCGGGCCCGTCACCGCCAGCCGGTCGAGGAGCGCCTCCAGGTCGTCGATGTTGTGGTCCAGGGTGTAGCCCCCGGCGGGCCGCTCGCTGCGGCCGTGGCCGCGCAGGTCGTACATCACGACGTCGAGGCCGGCCGCCGCGAACGCGGGGGCGACGGTGAAGTAGTAGCTGGCCAGGCTGTCGGTGAGCAGACCGTGCACCAGGACCACGGTGGCGGTGGCCGGCCGGCCCTCCCGGGGGCCGGTCCGCTGGACGTGCAACCGGACGGCGCCGGTGTCGACCATCGCCATGGCTCAGCTCGCCTCCGTGGCCTTCAGGCTGGTCACCACGTACTCCACCAGCCGGCCGACGGTCAGTTCGATGATCTCGTCGAACTCCATGCCGGCCAGGAACTCGGCGAAGTTGACCCGCTCGCCGTACCGCTCCTGGAGCAGGCCGGCCAGGGTCACCAGGTCGATGCTCTCCAGCTCCAGATCGCGGTTGAACGTGGTCCCCATGCCGATCTCGACGTCGTCGACGCCGTACTCGTCGGCCAGCAGGCGCGCGAGCATGCCGGTGAGGTCGGCGAGGACGGTCTCCTCGTCCGCGGTGACGGGCGTCATCGGTCGTACTCCTTCGCTGGGGCGGGGCCCGTGGTCCAGGCCACGACGTACTCCCGGGCCGGCAGGCCGGGCGGGTTGACGGACGGCTCGCAGTGCACGGTGTAGGCGCGCTCCAGACGGCCCGCGACGGTGAGCCGGTCGCCGGACGGGGTGGCGTCGAGCACGGTGAAGTCCCGCGGCCGCCCGCCGAACCCGGTGCCCTCCGCCTTGGCGACCGCCTCCTTCGCCGCCCAGAAGCGGGTGAACCACCGCGCCCCGGAGTCGCCGTCGGCGGCCGACAGCGCCCGGAGCAGCCGGAGTTCGGCCGGAGCGAGGGCGGTGTCCCGGGTCTGCGGGGTGCGGTCGGTGACCTCCTCGACGTCGATGCCGGGGCCCGGGCCGGGGGTGTGCGGCCGGACGATCGCCACGCCCGCCTCCGCGCAGTGGGCGAGGGACACGTCCAGCTCGGGCAGGACCCGGCCGTGCACCCCGGTGACGTACGGGCGGCCCGCCGCGTCGTTGCCCACCCGCAGTTCCGCCGGGAAGACGGGTCCCTCGCCGCCGTCCCACAGCCACCGCCGTACGGCGTCCTTCACCGCGATCCGGCCGAGCAGCCACTGCCGGCGCCCGCGCGGGGCGTGCGCCGCGTACTCCGCACGCTCCGCGCCGCCCAGGGAGTTGCGCATGATCAGTTCCCGGGACGCCAGGTCCGGCCATCGCTCGTGCAGCAGCGACCAGCCGCCCGGCCGGGCCTCGGAGAGCGTGTTGCGGTCCGGGAAGCGCTCCACGGGGCGGGTCCTGGGATCGTTGTCGAAACGCCGGTCCTGCCAGCCGGACAGCTCCGCCCACACCGCGCCGTCCACGGTCAGCTGGACGTCGGCCTCCAAGGCGGCGTCGGTGAGCGAGGTGATCCGGACGTGGCAGGCGACCTGGGTGCCCGGTGCCGGGTGCGGGCCGTGGAACCGCATCTCGCGCATGCCGACCGGGAACACGACGGTCCGCTCGGTGCGCGTCGCCATGATCCAGTAGCCGAGGATCTGGCCCACGTTGTCCAGCAGCGCTCCCGGGGCGGGCGGCGTCGTGATGATCCCGCGCACATGGCGGTCGCCGAGCGCGGTCAGCTCGGTGACGCCCTGGAACGCCGGCCCGTGGAACATCCAGCGCTCCGCGTACAGCTGGGCGGCGGTGTGGGCGGGGGCGCGTTCGGCGTCCGGGTCCACCGGCCAGGGGGCGGGCGCGGACGACGGGTGGGCCGGGGCCAGTTCGACGGTGGCGCGGGCGCGTGGGCCGAAGGAGACGGCCATGCGGTCCGGACCCTCGGGGACCGCGGTCACCGGGACGTCCACGGCCGGGGTGGCGGTCAGCCACTCCTCGAACCGCGCCCCGTGCACGGCGACGGGCACCGTGCCCGGGGCGGCCTCGCGGGCCGCGTCCATGAGGTGCTGCACGATCGTCGTCGCCGGCACCACCGGCCACCGGTCGGCGACGTCGGGCCAGCCGGGGCGCTGCGGGAAGAAGCAGTGGTCCAGGAGGTAGGGCATGGCGTCGGGGGAGACGCGGACCGTGGTGCGCCGCGGCGCCGCCGGCCGCGCGGCGGGCCGGGCGGTCATGAGCGTGGCGGCGGTGTCCGCCGTCTCGCGGAGCAGGGCGTTCAACTCGGCCGCCACCGGCGAGCGTTCGGCGAGGGCGTCCAGGGGGGACGGACCGGCGGGTGCCCCCACCGGCCGGGCGGGGCGCAGCTCGCCGCGCAGCCCGGCCAGCCGATGCGGCGCGAGGGACACGAGGGCGCCGCCCAGGTCGAGCCGGACCGGGGGCCGCCGGGCCGCGGTCGGTCGCGGGGCGGAGGTGAGCGCCGGGGCCACCTGTGCCCCCGCCGTCCACAGCGCGGTGGCCACCCTGCGCAGCTGGGCCAGGCCCGTGCGGTGCGCGGAGTTGGCCGGGACGACCAGATGGTCCAGGCCGCCCAGGGTGTCGCCGACGAGCGAGCCCAGCTGACCCGGGCCGACCTGGACGAACACCCGGTGGTCGGCGGCGTACAGGGCCTGCGTCAACTGCCGGAAACGGACCGGCTCCAGCAGATGCCGGACGAACAACTCCCGTATCCCCGCCGCGTCCTCGGGGAAGGGCGCGGCGGTCGTCCCCGACCAGACGGGGGTGTGCGGCGGATGCAGCCGGAAGCCGGCGGCGGCCGCCCTGATCGGGCCGAGGTGCGGTTCCAGCATCGGTGTGTGGAAGCCCGACCGGAACGGCAGCACCTGGCTGAGCACACCGCGGGCCCGCAGTGCCCGGACGAAGTCCTCGACCGCCGGCCCGGGGCCGCACACCATCGACTGGCCCGGCGCGTTGTCGTGGGACAGCACGAGACCCGCCTCGGCCCCGCCCTCCTCGCGCAGCGCGGCGAGGACCCGCTCGGCGCCCGCGCCGATCGCCCCGAACGCGAGGCCCGGCACGGTCACCGCGTCCGGGTCGAAGTCCGCCATGAAGGCGTCGACCTCGTCCCCGGCGTACAGCCCGCCCGCCGCCATCGCCGTCCACTCGCCGACACTGTGCCCGGCGACCGCGTCCGGCACGATCCCGGTGCGGCGCAGTGCCGTGTCGAGGAGCCGGCCCACGGCGACCACACCGAAGCCGTGCCGGCCCACGTCGTCGGCCCGCTCCCGCGGGAGCACGGGCGCGGGCAGCCCGAAGTGGGCGGCGACGTCGTCGACCCGCGGCGTGAAGTCGCCCTCCAGACCGGGGAACAGGAACGCCAGCCCGCCGTGTCCGGGCCCCAGCAGGGGGGCGGGCCGGAACCAGACGTCGCTGCGGCCGTGCCAGGCACGCCCCTTGGCGACCGCGCGGCGGGCCAGGGCCAGCCGCTTCGCGGTCGGGTCGACGACGCCGAGCCGGACCGGCCCGGCGTCCGGCCCCGGGCCGTGCGGGTCCAGGCCGGCGGCGCGTACGGTGCCGTCGTCGGCGTCGAGCAGGGCGGCGAGGCCCTGCGGGGAACCGGCGGCCAGCAGCAGGACGCGCTCGGGCTCCGTCACCCGGGTGACCGCGGCGGGGGTGGCCCGGGACCCCGGCGCCTGCTCCAGTACGACATGCGCGTTGATCCCGCCGAACCCGAACGCGTTGACGGCCGCCCGGCGCACCGGCCGCTCCGGGGTGGTCTCCCAGGCGGCGGCCTTCTCCAGCGGGCGGAACCGGGTGCGGGCCAGCGCGGGATGCGGGTCGTCGCAGTGCAGCGTCGGCAGCAGCGTGCCGTGGTGGACCGCGAGCGCGGCCTTGACCAGCCCGGCCACACCCGCGGCGGGCATGGCGTGCCCGATCATCGACTTCACCGAGCCGATGACCGCGTCGGCCTGCGCCGTGCCGCCCCCTGGGCGTGCCGTCCTCGGCCCGAACACCTCGGCGAGGGTGGTCAGTTCGGCGCCGTCGCCCGCCGGGGTCGCGGTGCCGTGGGCCTCCAGCAGACCGATCGAGCCGGGCGCGGCCGGGTCGAGCCCGGCGGCCCGCCAGGCCTGCCGCACGGCCTGGGCCTGGCCGCCCGGGTCGGGGCTGACCAGACCGGCCGCCCGGCCGTCGCCGGCCACCCCGGTGCCCCGGATCACGGCGTAGACGCGGTCCCCGTCGCGCTCGGCGTCGGCGAGCCGCTTCAGGACGACCACACCGGTGCCCTCGCCGATCAGGATGCCGTCGGCGTTCCGGTGGAACGGCCGGATGCGCTCGCTGGGGGAGAGGGCGCGCAGCTGCGAGAAGACGCTCCACAGGGTGATGTCGTGACAGTGGTGGACACCGCCCGCCAGCATCATGTCGCAGCGCCCGGAGGCGAGTTCGCCCACCGCCTGGTCGACGGCGACCAGGGACGAGGCGCAGGCCGCGTCCACGGTGTACGCCGGACCGCGCAGGTCGAGCCGGTTGGCGATGCGGGAGGCGGCCAGATTGGGCACCAGGCCGATCGCCGACTCGGGACTGTCCGGTCCGAGGCGCTCGGTGAACGCCTCCCGCACCCGGTCGAGCTGGTCGCCCGTCAGGTCCGGCAGCAGTTCGCCCAGCGTCCGCACCAACTGGCCCGCCGTGCGCACCCGTTGATCGAGCCGGACCAGCCCGGGGGTGAGGTAGCCGCCCCGGCCGAGGACGACCCCGACACGCCCCCGGTCGGGGAGACGGTCCGTGCCGCCCGCGTCGTCGACGGCGGCCGAGGCCACGTGCAGGGCGATCAGCTGGTCCGGCTCGGTACCGGCCACCGACCGCGGCATGATCCCGAACCGGGTGACCTCCACCTCCGCCAGCCCGTCCACGAACCCGCCCCGCCGCGCGTACACCCGGTCCGCGACGGCCGGGCCGGACGCCGTGCCGGGACGGTAGTAGTCCGCGTCCCAGCGCCCCTCGGGCACCTCGCCGATCGCGTCCACACCGTCGCGCAGATTGCGCCAGTACGTGTCGAGGTCGGCGGCGCCCGGCAGCAGCACCGCCATCCCGACGATCGCCACCGGGACTTGACGGTGCGTCACCGGCGCCGTCACCAGCCCGAGGCGGTGTAGACGACGGCCGTGGCCGACTCCTCGCCCCACGCCAGCTCCCGCAGCAGCGCCGCGGTCCCCTCCTCGGGGTCGATCAGCCGGATGCCGCGCCGGGCGTACTCGCGCGCCAGCTCCTCGCCGACCATCCCGGCATGCCCGGCCGCGGGCGCCCACGGCCCCCAGTGCACGGTCACGGCACGCTGCCCGGTCCGGGCGGCGAAGGCCGCGCCGAGGGTCTCCAGCGCGTCGTTGGCGGCCGCGTAGTCCACCTGGCCCCGGTTGCCCAGGACGGCGGAGATGCTGCCGAACAGCACGGTGAACGCGGGCGCCGCCGGCAGCTCCTCCAGCGCGGTGAGCAGGGCGTCGGCGCCGGTCGCCTTGGTGGCGTAGACCCGCTGGAAGGACTCGGCGGACTTCTCGGCGATCAGCCGGTCCTCTATGACCCCGGCCGCGTGCACCACACCGTCCAGCCGCCCGTGCTCGGCGTGGATCTCCTTCACCGCCTGGAGCACCGCGTCCGGCTCCCGGAAGTCGACCGAGCGGTAGCGCACCCGGCTTCCGAGCGCGGTGAGTTCGGCGAGCGTGGCCGCGACCTCCCGCTGCGCCAGCAGGAGTTCGGTCGCCCGGTTGATCCCGGCCGGCTTGAGGCCGCCCCGGGCGGCGAGTGCGGCCCGTACGTCGGCCGGGGTGCGCGCGGCGGCGGTGTCCGCGTCCTCCGGTCCGTCCGGCGCGGGCGTCCGGCCGAGCAGCTCCAGCCGGCAGCGGGAGGCGCCGGCCAGCGCGAGGGCGAACTGGGCGGTGATGCCCCGCGCCCCGCCCGCCAGCACCACCACCGAGTCCCGGTCCAGGCCGAGCGCGGCCGCCTCGGCGACCCCGTCCCCGGCCGGACCCGCGCCCGTGCTGCCCAGCCCGCCCAGTGGCTCCGCCACCAGCTCGAACCCGTGCCGGCCCGCCGCCGTCCGCAGCACGACCGGCACCCGGTCGGCGGCCACGGCCTCCGCGACCACGGCGTCCGCGACGGCCGACGGCGAGGCGTCCGCCAGGTCGACGAGCCGCGCGAGGGTCTGCGGGTACTCCCGCGCCACGGTCCGGAAGAGCCCGCGCAGCCCCGCCGACCGCACGTCCGGCATGTCGTCGCCGGCCCTGCGGACGGCCAGCAGCCAGCGCGGACCGCGCGCCAGGGCCGCCTTCAGCACGGGGAACGTGTCGGGCAGCACCGGCGTGCCGTCGTCGTCCGTCAAAGCCCCCACGTACAGCACCCCGTCGACCGGCCCGTCCGCCTCGCGGAGCGCGTGGTCCCGGGCCCGTACGACGACGTCGGCGCCGTGGGAGGCCAGGCGGGCGACGGTCTCGGGCGCCTCGCCGAGGACGGTCCAGCGGGTGCCGGAGAGCGCGGCCGAGGGGTCGGCGGGGGTGCCGTCGGCAGCGGCGCCGGCGGCCGGCGCGGCAAGCAGGACCGGACGCAGGACGTGCCGCCGGGGCGGCTCACCGGCCACCTCGTCCACGGCCGGCGGGAGGGGGTCCGGCGCGGTGTCCGTGCCGTCGCCCAGCCGGGCCCTGAGCCAGTCGGTCACCGCGGCGGCCGTACGGGCCTTCGCCAGCTCCTCCAGCTCGGCGTCGTCCATCGAGGCGAGGTCCGCGCCGGACCCCGCGCCCAGGCGCCGGGCCAGCTCCCCGGCGATCTCCGCCCGTTTGATGGAGTCGATGCTGAGGTCCGCCTCCAGGTCCAGGTCGGGCTCGATCATGTCGACGGGGTAGCCGGTGCGCTCGCTGATGATCTCGAGGACGACCCGCGCCACGTCCGCCTGCGCCGCCGGAGCGCTCGGCTCGGCGGGCGCGGGTGCCGACTGGCCTTGTGCCGAGGGTGTTTCGGGGACCGCTTGTAGCACCGGCGGGCCCACCACGGCGGGTGCGGCGGCGATCCGTGCCGCGGGGTCGGCCCCGAAGTAGGTTAGCAGGACGTCCCGTTGGGCGGCGATCATCTCCCGGCTGGTGCGCAGGAATTCGGAGATCAGCGCGTCCCGGTCGGAGGGGACGCCGTGCGGGGGGTTCGTCGTCACGCTGGCCTCCAGGGGTTCCACGACGCGTCGGGCCGGTGCGAGCGCACCGGGGAGGAGGGCGCCGGCGGCGGTGCGGACCAGCTGCCCGTCCACCGTCCAGCCGGGCCGCTTCGGCACGGGTGTGCGCACGGCGTCGACCGCGTCCCGTCCGCGCAGCGGCCATCCGGCGTGCACCGGCAGCCCCGCCACGGCGAGTCGGGCCAGGGCGTCCAGCCAGCCGCGCAGCCCGGAGCCCGCACGCGGTTCGGGCGCCACCGTGCGGTGCGGGCGGTCACCGAGGATCTGTTCGGTCAGACGGGTGAGCACGGACCCCGGGCCGGCCTCGACGAAGATCCGCGCCCCCGCCTCGTACATCGCCTCGATCTGCGCCACGAAGGCGACCGGCGAGCCGATCTGGGCGGCGAGTTCCGCCCGTACCGCGTCCGCCTCGGCGGGGTACGGGGCGGCCGTGCGGTTGGCCCACACCGGGAACTCGGGCGGGTGCACCGGACGGGCCGCGAGCGCCTCGGCGAACCGCTCGCCCGCGCCGGCGACCAGCGGACTGTGGAAGGCGCAGGCCACGGGGATCCGTTTGGCACCGAGTCCCGCCTCGCGCAGCAGCCGCACGGCCTCGACGACGTCGGCGGTCGGCCCCGAGATCACCGTCTGCCGGGGCGAGTTGAGGTTGGCGACGACGACGGACTCCGGCGCGTTCGCCGCCCGCAGCGCGCGGACGGCCTCCTCGGCGCCGGCCGCCACGGCGGCCATGGTCCCGGGTTCCGGCCCGGCGGACCCGGCCGCCGCGAGGATCGCCGCCGCCCGCTCGGAGCTCAGCTCCAGCAGCGTCTGCGGGTCGAGGGCGCCGGACGCGCACAGGGCGACCAGCTCGCCGTAGCTGTGCCCGGCCGCCATGTCCGCCCGGACGCCGGCCGCGGTGAGCACGGCGTGCGCGGCGAGCCCGGCCATGCCGAGCGCCGGCTGCGCCACGCGGGTGTCGGTCAGCGCGGCCTGCTGCCGGTCGCGTACGGCGTCGTCGAAGGCGGCCGGCGGGTACAGCGCGCCGGCGTGGGCCCGCCCCAGCTCCAGATAGGGGCGCAGCTCGGGAAAGGCCACGAACAGATCGGCGAGCATCCCGGGGCGCTGGCTGCCCTGGCCGGGAAAGAGGAACGCCACCTTGCCCGCCCCGGCCCCGCCGTCGTCCGGTCCGCTCAGGTGGACCCCGTCCCGGGGAGCGTGCTCGCCCCGCAGGGCCCGCCGCACCTTGTCCACCAGGTCGTCCACGTCGTCCGCCACGATCGCGATCCGCGCCGGGGCCCCGCTCGCGTCCGCCCGCCGTGCCGCGCTCAGCGCCAGGTCCCGCAGCCGCCACGGTCGCCCGTCGGCCTCCGCCGCGGTCAGCAGGTCCTGCGCCGCCCGGCGGGCGGCGGTCTCGTCCCGTCCCCGGAAGAGGAACAGCTCGGCCGGCCAGGCGTCCAGCCCGCGCACCGGCGGCACGCCGTCGGCGTAGGCGGCCAGCACCACATGGAAGTTGGTGCCGCCGAAGCCGAACGCGCTGACCCCGGCCACACGTTCCTCCGCCGGGGCCGCCCAGGGACGGGCCTCGGCGTGGAAGGCGAACGGACTGCTGTCCGTGTCCCAGGCCGCGTTGGGCCTCTCCACGTGCAGGGTGGGTGGTCTGACGCCCGTGTGGAGCGCCAGCACGGTCTTGATCAGCCCGGCCAGCCCGGCGGCGCACTTGGTGTGGCCGATCTGCGACTTCACCGAACCCAGCACGCAGTCACCGGACTTCGCACCGGCCTCGGTGAACACCTCGCTCAGGATGCGCAGTTCGGTGCGATCGCCGACCACCGTACCGGTGCCGTGCGCCTCGACCAGGCCGACGTCGGCCGGGGAGACGCCCGCGTTGCGGTAGGCCCGCTCCAGCGCCGACCGCTGGCCCTCGGGGCGGGGCGCGGTCAGTCCCAGGGAGCGGCCGTCGCTGGAGGAGCCGAGCCCCTTGACGACCCCGTAGATCCGGTCGCCGTCGCGCTCGGCGTCCGCGAGCCGCTTCAGGACGACACAGGCCACGCCCTCGCCGAGCGCGATGCCGTCGGCCGAGTCGTCGAAGGCCCGGGAGCGGCCGGTGGGGGAGAGGGCGTGCACGGAGGAGAACAGCACGTAGTCGTTGATGCCGTTGTGCAGGTCGGCGCCGCCGCACAGCACCACGTCGCTGGTGCCGCCGACGAGTTCCTTGCAGGCCACGTCGACCGCGGCGAGCGAGGAGGCGCAGGCCGCGTCCACGGTGTAGTTGGCGCCGCCGAGGTCGAGCCGGTTGGCGATCCGCCCGGAGATCACGTTGGCGAGCATGCCCGGGAAGGAGTCCTCGGTGAGCTGGGGCAGCTGCTCGTCCAGTCCCGCCGGGACCGTCCCGTAGAACGACGGCAGGACGGCCCGCAGGGTGGCCGCGTTCGACAGGTCGCTGCCCGCCTCGGCGCCGAACACCACCGAGGTGCGCGAGCGGTCGAACTCCCGTCCCCCGTCGCCGTATCCGGCGTCCTCCAGGGCCCGCCGGGCGGCCTCCAAAGACAGCAGCTGGACCGGTTCGACGCTGCCGAGCGAGGCGGGCGGGATGCCGTAGCGCAGTGGGTCGAAGGGGATCGGGGGCAGGAAGCCGCCCCACTTGGACGGTGTGGACGTGCCGTGGTGGACGGCCGGATCCCAGCGCTCCGGCGGGACCTCGCCGACCGCGTCCACGCCCGCGACGACGTTCGCCCAGAAGGCGGGCAGGTCGGGCGCCTGCGGGAACATGCAGGCCATGCCGACGACGGCGATGTCCAGCGGGGCGGGCGCCTGCGGCCCGGCGGCCGCGGCCGTCCCCCACTCGGCCGCCCGCAGGGCGAGATGCCCGGCCGCGCCCGTGGTCACCGACGCGTGCAGGGCCGCGAGCGTGGTGGTCGCCGAGCGCAGCACGGCCACCTCCCCGGCCATGAACATCCCCTCGGCCAGCTGGCGTCGCTCGTCGACCGGGGTGAGCGCGCCGTCGCCGTCCCGGGTCGCGCCCTTGCTGGCGAGACGCAGCCGGCCGACGTTGAGCCGCTCCAGCTCCTCCCAGATCCGCCGGTCCGGCACGCCCGCCGCGCGCAGCCGGTCCGCCTCCTCGCGGTAGCCGGCCGCGAACGGGCTGGGCACACAGCGCGTGGCGTGCCCCGGCGCCGACTCCAGCAACGTGGTGCGTTCGGCCGCGAGGACCTGCTCCTGGAACAGCGGCCGGATCGCGCCGTGCGCCACCGCCTCCTCGGTGAACAGATAGGCGGTGCCCATCAGCAGGCCGACGGCCGCCCCGCGCGCGGTCAGCGGCGCGGCGAGCGCCGCGACCATCGCCGCCGAGCGCTCGTCGTGCACCCCGCCCGCGAAGAACACCTCGGTCTCCGGGGCCGTACGGTCGTCCAGGAAGTCCTCCAGGACGGCGAGCTGGGCCTCCCACAGCGGGAAGCTGCCGCGCGGTCCGACATGCCCGCCGCACTCCGAACCCTCGAACACGAACCGGCGCGCCCCCGCCTCGAGGAACTGCCGCAGCAGCCCCGGCGACGGCACGTGCAGAAAGGTCCGGATCCCGTCCTGCTCCAGCGCCTGCGCCTGCGACGGCCGCCCGCCCGCGATGATCGCGTGCGTCGGCCGCAACTCCCGTACGGCCTCCAGCTGGGCGGCGCGCACGTCCTCCGGCGCGAAGCCGAGCACGCCCACGCCCCAGGGCGCGCCGCCGACCGCGTCCCGGGTCTCGGCGAGCAGGGCCCGGGTCCGCGCGCCGTCGGCGAGCGCCAGCGCGAGGAACGGCAGCGCCCCTTCGGCGGCGACCGCGGCGGCGAACCCGGGCTCGTCGCTGACCCGGGTCATCGGCCCCTGCGCCAGCGGCAGCCGCGTCCCCAGCGCCCGCCCCATCGGCGAGTCCGCCCCCAGCGCCCGTACGGCCGTGTCGTCGCGTACGGCGTCCAGGACCGCGTCCCGCAGCGCCCGCACGGTCCGCCGTACGTCACCCCAGCGCTCGGCGAACCGGGCGGCGAGGAAGCCGTCCTGGCCCACCGGGAACAGCTGGGCGGCCGGGTCCCGGGCACCGAGCAGCGCCGCCACCGCCTGCGGGCCGGCGTCGTCGGGGAGCTTCGGGGCGTCGGGGCCGCGGCGCAGCAGGACGCGGTGCCCGGCCACGACGACGGTCTCGGAGCCGTCCAGTGTCCGCAGCGCGGCGGCAGCGGGCTCGGGCAGCGCCGACTCGGCGAGCAGCGCGAGCTGGCCGTCCAGGACGACCCCGGCCGCCCCGCCGGCCACCGCGGCGGCGGCCGTGCGCGGGCCGATGCCGCCGCACGCCCACACCGGCAACTCCAGGTCGGGGGCGGCGAGCAGCTGCTGGAGCAGCACGAACGTGCTCAGCTCACCGATCCGGCCGCCGCACTCGGCGCCCCGCGCGATCAGCCCGTGCGCCCCCGCGCGCACCGCCTCCCGCGCGCCGTCGAGACCGGTGACCTCCACCAGCACCCGGTACCGTTCGGCGGTCTCGGCGACCGGCCAGGGCGCCTCCGCGGCCATGACCACCGTGTGCGGGCCGCCGGTGTCCGGATCCGCGAGGGAGAGCCGGCAGCCCGGGCCCACCCGGACCCCGAAGGCGCCGGGTGACGCGCGTCGCAGCCGGGCCAGCGCCTCGCGCGATCTTCGGTCGCCGGCCCCGAGATCGAGCACGCCGAGCCCGCCGGCCCGGCCGACCGCGAGGGCGAGCCCGGCATCGGGCTCGCCGAAGGGAGTGATGCCGATGATCATGTCCTCGGAACGCGCAGCGGATGTCATGATTCTCCGAATCAAGGTGAAACCGCAGGGTGGGGGGTGCAGTTCAGGACAGCAAAGGCGGTGCACCGCATTCCGGCGGGCACTGATCACCGCGGAACACGTACCAAAGACGCTTGCTCGAAACGCGTTGAAAGGTAGTGCTCTTATTACTCACTGGTCAACGTTCGAACGATCGGCCGGTAACCAGCCGCAATGATTCGGTCAGTCATGGACCGGCGGCCAGGGCGTAGGAAATCGGATGAATTCCTTTCGGGCCCGGCCCCGTTCACCCGCCACTCACGCAGTAGAAACATGAACGACCGCAAGAAATGGGTTCCTTTGGATTACATGTCCGAATCAGGGTGCCCATTTCCGACCCTCCGTGGTCGGCGGGGAAAACTCTGAGTGTCGGCGGCCGAGTGACCGGGAAGGGTCGAGGCGGGTCTTGACGTGCGCCGATCCGCCGCCAAGACTGGCGTGACTACGCAGTCAGGCCGGTCCTCGGGAGGTCGTCGACCGGCCTGACTGCGTGGTCGCAGGCCGACGGGAAGCCGAGCCGTCCGCCGGTTCACACGCTGTAGCCGCCGTCGACCCCCAGCGCCTGCCCGGTGATGAACCCCGCCCGGTCCGAGGCGAGGAACGACACCGCCTCCGCGATGTCCGCCGCCGCACCGAACCGGCGCAGCGGGATGTTGCGCCGGGTGACGGCGAGGGCCGCGTCGTCCAGCTCGCCCGATCCGATCAGCCGGGCCGCGATGCCGTCGGCGAGCATGCCGGGGGCGACACAGTTCACCCGCACCCCGTAGCGGCCCTCCTCGGCGGCCAGCGCGCGGGCGACCGCCTCCACGGCCCCCTTCGCCCCGGAGGACAGCCCGTCGCGCACCGGGAAGCGCCGGGTGGCGACCGTGGTGACCGCGACGACACTGCCCCGGCTCGCCCGCAGCGGCCCCAGCGCCGGATGGACGAGGTTGAAGAACGCCACCGCGTCCCCCTCGAGCTGGGCCCGGTACTCGCCCGGCGACACCCGGCTCAGATGCCGCATCGGCACATGCGGACCGGCGGCGTACACCAGGGTGTGGATCCCGCCGTGCGCCTGTGCCGCCGAGGCCACCGCGTGGGCCGTGGCCGACTCGTCGGTGAGGTCCAGGGGCAGCACCCCCACCACCCCTTTTCCCCGGACCGCCTCCCGCACCTCACCGGCCAGCGCCTCGGCCGCCTCCCGGCGCGACCGGTAGGTGAGGACCACGGCACTGCCGCGTGCCGCCAGCGCCCGGACGACGGCCGCGCCGACCGCGCCGGTCCCGCCCGCCACGAACGCGACGCCCGGCCTGCGGGAGAAGTCCTCCGGGTCCTTCATGGCTCACGACCCCCATGGCTCGGTGACGACGACGGCGGACACGGCCACTCCAGCATGTAGTCCTGTCCGCCGAAGAGTTGAAGACCACGGGCGACGCCATGTGCCCGATCCCCCACATCCCGCGGCTCCGCCCGGCGGGTTGCGGGAGTACGCCCGGGCGGCGAACCTCCCGTGCTTCCAGGAGGCGAACCCCCCGTGCTTCCGGGCCGCCGGCCTCGCGTGCGTCCGTACGGGTCCGGCGCGGGCGGGTCCGGAGTGTTGGCCCGCGGATGCTCGCGGCGATCGGCCCATAGTGCGCGTATGACGCGTACCCGTACGGCGGTGCTGTGCGCCGCCGCTCTCCTCGCCACGACCGTCCAGGCCACCGCCGCGACCGCCGAGCCCTCCGCCGCCGGCGCGGTCGCTCCGCCCGGCGCCCGGGACCGGGCCTGCACCGCCACCCACAAGCCCTCGGGCAAGGCGCGCAAGGTCCTCGACATCGTCCGCAGGGCGGAGCGGGAGCTCGATCTCAAGGCCGCCGTCGTGCGGGTCACGGTCGACGGCCGTCCGCTCGTCACGGCCGCGGTCGGCGAGTCCATGACGGACGTGCCCGCCACCCCCGCCATGCACTTCCGGACCGGCTCGGTCGGCATCGCCTTCATGGGGACCGTGCTGAGCCAGCTCGTCCAGGAGGGCAGGGTGAAGCTGGACGACAAGGTCTCCCGCTGGCTGCCCGACCTGCCGCACGCCGACAGGATCACCCTGCGCATGCTCGGTTCCTCGACCTCCGGCCTGCACGACTACGTCACCGACCCGGCGTTCCTGAAGAAGCTCTACGCCGACCCGTGGCAGCACTGGACGCCCAGGGAGGTCGTCGCGTTCTCCCTGAGCCACCCGCTCTGGTACAAGCCCGGCACCAACTGGAGCTACTCGCACGCCAACTTCGTCCTCCTGGGCAAGGCCCTGGAGAAGATCACCCACACCCCGCTCGACCGCCTCCTGAAGCAGCGCGTCTACCGTCCCCTCGGTCTGCGCAACACCCGCAGCAACACCACGGCGGTCATCCCGGAGCCGGTCCTGCACGCCTACGACAGCGAGCGCGGCTTCTACGAGGAGTCCACCTACTTCAACCCGTCCTGGACCACCCACCCGGGCGCGATCCTGACCCAGAACATCTGCGACCTGGCCCGCTCGGGGCAGGGCGTCGGGGCGGGCGAACTCCTGTCGAAGAAGGCCTTCCGCACCCAGCTGAACCCGGGCACCGTCGGCCTGGGCCGGCCGACGGCCAAGTGTCCCGCCACCGTGTGCCTGCCGATGACCGAGGACTTCCACTTCGGCCTCGGCGTCGTCGTCAAGAACGGCTGGGTCGTGCAGAACCCGTCCTTCTTCGGCTACGCGGCCGTGATGGCCTACGAACCCCACGAGAAGCTGTCCATCGCCGTCACGACGACCGTCGGACCGGACGCTCCCGGCGGCAACACCTCCCAGACCATCACCGAGCGGATCGCCCAACTCCTCGACCCCGCCCACCCGTTGGCCGACTGAACGGTTCCGCGTCCGCCGGTTCCGCGGACGCTCCCCTCAGCGCGCGGCGCGCACCCCGTCCAGGGCGATGCCCAGGACGCGGTCGCGCTGCGCGTCGTCGGTGAAGGCGGTCGCCGTGATGCCGGCGACCAGCCGCAGCAGATCGCCGAAGTCCATGTCGGCCCGTGCGGCCCCGGCCCGCTGCGCCCGCTCGAACAGCGGGCCGCCCGCCGCGTACATCGACTCGCGGCAGGCCTGGAAGATCTCCGAGTCTCCTTCCAGCGCCTCGCGCACCGCCCGCTTGGTGACCATGTAGCCCGCGAAGCGGTCGAGCCAGGAGGTGAGCGCCTCCCAGGGCTCCCGCGCCGAGAGTCCCACTGCCGCTTCGCAGAGCGCGTTCACCTCGTCCGCGTAGACGCTCTCGAACAGGGCGCGGCGGGTCGGGAAGTTCCGGTACAGCGTGGCGATGCCGACGCCGGCGCGGCGGGCGATGTCCTCCAGGGACGCCTCGGCGCCGTGCTCGGCGAAGGCCTCGCGCGCGGCGGCCAGCAGCGCGTCGTAGTTGCGGGCGGCGTCCTTACGGCTCGGGCGCTGGGCCGCGACGATCGCGCTGATGGGGAACGGCTGGGCCGTCACGGCTGCCTCCTGGGCGGGCTCGGTTGAAACGGAGGTATACCTCCGCTACAGTGGAGGGGTGCCTCCACTTTACCAGTCCGAGGCCCCTTCAGACTTTCTCGCTCGCTGCCGGGCCGCGCTCGGCGACCGCTTCCTCCTTGTCATGCATCCGGAGAGGCCCCTCATGCCCCGCACGTCCACCCGCCTCACCTTCGCGGTCCTCGCGACCGGTGCCGGCGTGTTCTCCATGCTCCAGTCGCTGATAGCGCCGGCCCTGCCGACCGTCCAGCACGCCCTGCACACCTCGCAGTCCACCGCGACCTGGGTGATGACCGCGTATCTGCTCTCCGCCTCCGTCTTCACCCCCATCCTGGGCCGGGCCGGCGACCTGATCGGCAAGAAGCGCACCCTCGTCGGGGTCCTGCTGGCCGTCCTGGCCGGCTGTCTGCTCGCCGCGCTCGCCCCGAACATCGGGGTCCTGATCGTCGCCCGGGTCGTCCAGGGCGTCGGAGGCGCGCTGTTCCCGCTCTCCTTCGGGATCATCCGGGACGAGTTCGCCGCGTCCGAGGTCCCCGGCAGCATCAGCAACCTGTCCGCCGTCATCGCCGCGGGCGGCGGCGTCGGCATGGTCGCCGCCGGGCCGATCGTCTCCGCGCTCGACTACCGCTGGCTGTTCTGGATCCCCGTCGCCATCGTCGCCGCGGCCGCGCTCATCGCCGTGCGCTATGTGCCCGAGTCGCCCACCCGCGCCGAGGGACGGATCAACTGGCTCGGCGCCGTTCTCCTGTCCGGCTGGCTCGTCGCCCTGCTGCTGCCGCTCAGCCAGGCGGGCGTCTGGGGCTGGGGCTCCGCGCGGGTGATCGGCCTGTTCGTTGTCGCCGTGGCCCTGTTCGCGCTGTGGCTGCTGGCCGAGGCCCGCTCCCGCACCCCGCTCATCGACCTGCGCGTGATGCGGCGGCCCGCCGTGTGGACCACCAACCTCGCCGCCCTCCTCTTCGGTGCCGGGATGTACGCGATCTGGTCCTTCCTGCCCGGCTTCGTCCAGACCCCGAGCACGGCCGGCTACGGCTTCGGGGCGAGCGTCACCGCCTCCGGCCTGCTCATGCTGCCGATGCTGGTCGCGATGTTCGTCTCCGGAGTGCTCAGCGGCCGCCTCGAACGCCGCGTCGGCGCCAAGCCGCTGCTCGTCACCGGCGCCGCGTTCGGCTCGCTCGCCCTCGGTTTCCTCGCCCGCTGGCACCACGAGCAGTGGCAGATCGCCCTGGTCTCGGGTGTGTTCGGCCTCGGTATCGGCCTGGCCTTCGCCTCCATGGCCAACCTGATCGTCGGCAGCGTCCCCGTCGAGCAGACCGGCGCGGCCACCGGTATGAACGCCAACATCCGCACCATCGGCGGCTCCATCGGCGCCGCCGTCACCGGCGTCCTGGTCACCGGCAGCCTCCAGCCCTCGGGCCTGCCCTACGACTCCGGCTACACCCATGGCTTCTGGCTGCTGGCGGTGCTGTGCCTGGGTGCGGCCCTCGCCGCCCTGCTGGTCCCCGTGCGACGCGCCGACCGCCCCTCGGGCCCGGCCGCGCGGCACGTCCCGACCGCCGCACCCGCCCGCGTGCGGTAAGGTTTACCTGCGCGTTCCCGCAGCTCACCGCCGCGGCAGCGCGGCGGGACGTGGCGCAGCTTGGTAGCGCACTTGACTGGGGGTCAAGGGGTCGCAGGTTCAAATCCTGTCGTCCCGACCGGTGAGGTCACCGATCGGAAGCCGTTTTCCCGAGGCCGGGAAAGCGGCTTCCGGCGTTCGCGCCGCCAGGTCTCCCGGCGACGGGTTCCCTCACCCCGGCGTCTCCCCGTCCCGGTAGCGCCCCGCCACCTCCGCCAGATAGCCGCGCAGCATCACCTTCGCCTCGTCGAGGAGCGCCGCGTCGCCGTCCGCGTCCCGGCGGAAGGCCTCCTGGGCGAGGGCGTCGGCCGCGAGGATCGCGGCGTGGCAGGCGCGGGCGAGCGCGTCGTCGTCGCGGGCGACCTCCAGCGCGAGCAGGACCCGCCGGATCCCGTCGGCCATCCGCCGCTTGTGCTCGCGGTCGGCGGCGCGCGTCTCCTCGGTGAGCCCGCTGCCGAACCACAGCGCGCGGAAACCGTGTTCGGTGCGGTAGATCGAGGCGTACGCGTCGACGAGCACGGCGACCGGGTCCTGCCAGCGCTCCCGCGCCGCCGCCAGGACCAGATCGTCCATGACCCCTTCCAGGCGCGCGAAGTACCCCGCCGCGAGGGCGTCGATGATCGCGCCCCGGTCGGGCAGGTACTGGTACAGCGAGCCGACCGACACCTTCGCCTCGGCCGCGACCCGGGTCGTGGTCAGCGCCTCGACTCCGTCGTCCACCAGGATGCGCTCGGCGGCCCGGAGCACCAGCGCCAGGCGTGCCTTGCTGCGCGCCTGGCGTGGGACGCGGCGCGGGGGAGAGGGGTCCGTCTCCGGCGTGGTTCGGTCCAAGGATCGTCTCCGAACGTGAACGTGACTTTGTTTCATGTTTACGCTACCTTCGCGCCCATGACCGCCTCAAGCTCGGCGCTGAGCCAGGAGCGGACCGCCGTCGCGGACGCCTGCCGGCGCCTGGGGGCCGAGGGCCTCCTCATCGGCACGGCAGGCAACGTGAGCGTCCGCGTCGAGGACCGGGTCGCCATCACCGCGACCGGGGCGGTGCTCGCCGAACTGACCCCGGACCAGGTGACGGTGGTGGACCTCGACGGGAAGATCGTCGACGGGACCCTGCGGCCCACCTCCGAACTCGACCTGCACCTGGGCGTCTACCACCGCTACGGCAGCGGCGCGGTCGTCCACACCCATGCGCCGCTGGCCACCGCCGTGGGCCTCGTTCTCGACGAACTGCCCTGCATCCACTACCAGTTGCTGGCCCTGGGCGGCACGGTCCGGGTCGCGCCGTACGCCACCTTCGGCACCCCCGAACTCGCCGGGTCGGTGCTCGCCGCGCTCGACGGGCGCGGCGCCGCCCTGATGGCGAACCACGGCGCGGTCACCCACGCCCCCACCCTCGACAAGGCCGTCGAGAACGCCCTGCTCCTCGAATGGGCCTGCGGCGTCTACCGGCACGCCGCTGCCATGGGCCGCCCCCGTGTCCTCGACGAACGGCAGCAACTCGCCGTGATCGAGGCCGCGATCGCCCGCGACTACGGCACCACCCACCCCGTTCCACCCGCGCAGGAGGAAACCCGATGAAGGTCTTCACGATGGGCGTACACGTGCTGGACGTCCTGGTGCGGCCGGTGGAGGCCATACCCGACGGCCAGGGTGCGACCCTGGTCGACGACATCCGGATGACCGCCGCAGGAACGGCCGGCGGCACCGCCCTCACCCTCGCCAAGCTGGGCGCCGAGGTGCGCGGCGCGGGCGCCATCGGCACCGACCCGACCGGCGACCTGCTCGTACAACTGCTCGCCAGGGCAGGCGTCGACACCGAGTTCCTCGTCCGCCGCGCGGACACCGCCACCTCCGCGAGCGTCCTGCCCATCCGAACCAACGGCGACCGCCCCTCCCTGCACCTCCTGGGCGCCAACATCACCTACGGCCTCGACGACGTTCCCTGGGACGCCCTCGCCCGGGCCACCCATCTGCACCTCGGCGGCCCCGAGCTGATCGGCGTCGACGTCGCGGCCCGCATCCTGTCGTACGCCAAGGAGCACGGCGTCGTCACCTCCGTCGACCTGCTCGCGCCGGGTGTCCTCGGCAGCTTCGAGCAGATCGAGGCCGCCCTGCCCCATGTGGACCACTTCCTGCCCAACGAGGACCAGGTCCTCGGCTTCACCGGTGAGGCGGACCTGCTCACGGGGGCGCGCAAGCTCCTCGCCGCCGGTGTGGGCGTCGTCGCCGTCACGCGCGGCGGGGACGGCGCGCTCGTGGTGACGGCGGACGGCGCGGAACCGGTCCCGGCCTTCGTCGTCGACGTCGTCGACACCACCGGGTGCGGCGACGCGTTCTCCGCGGGCTATCTGCGGGGCGTGAGCCTGGGCCGCACCCCGGGCGACGCCGCCGTCCTCGGCAGCGCCGCCGCGGCGCTCGTCGCGCAGGGCCTCGGCAGCGACCACGGCGACTTCGACCTCGCGGCCGCCGACGCGTTCGCCGCGACGGCCAGGTCCCACGCATGAGGTGACCTCGCCGCAGCGCCGTAACACCCCGCGGTGGCTGACGAGTTGAGCCGGCCCGGGGGCCCGCGCCGCGAACCGTGCGGCGCGGGCCCGGTCCGAGACCATCGGCCCTGCGGACCGACGGATCCGCCGACCCTGCAATCACCTGGTGGACGCCCCCTTGACGAGGGGCGGAGGCGGATCGACACTCGGTAACGGGAATCCTAGTGAACGGATAGGGAATCATGGGGCGACAGGAGCCGGCCACTCGCCGAGCGAGCCGCACGGCCTGGTCGTCGCCCCTTCTCACCTCCCGCCGTCACATCGACCTGCAACGCGTGTGCAGCGCGATCAGGCCCCAGGGCTGAGCCGGCCCCCTCCCGCACGCACGCACCCGGCGGCGCCCCTGGGCACCGCCCGCCCGGCGCGCGCGGACCAGGTCCGCCTCCCGTTCCGACGTCGCATCCGCCGTGCGCCGGTCCGCCGCGCGCCGCCCCCGGGGAGAGTCATGTCCGTCACACCACCCGTCGCCCGGCTGTCCGTCCGCCCCGCCCCCGTCTTCCGGGGCCGCATCGGCAGGGACGCGCGCAGCGGCCACTACGCCGTGCCGCGCCGCTACCGCCTGCATCTGTCCCCGGCCGACCCCGACGGGCTGCGCATCGCCGTCACCCACAGCCTCCTCGGCCTGGACCGGGCCTGTCCCGTGACCGTCCTGCCCGCCGTCCCGGACTGTCCCGACGGCGGCCACGGTGCACTGCGCCCGCTCTACGACGCCAGCGCCCACCACTACACCGGACCGGCCGTCGCGCCGGTGCTCAGCGACGACTGGTCGGGCCGCATCGTCTCCACCCACGGCCCCGACATCGCCCGCGACCTGGCCGAGCTCAGCGAGACGGGGGTCCCCCCGGCCGATGGCTGCGGGAAGTCCGGCGGCGGTCGCGCCGCGCTGTACCCGTGCGGCGCCGAGTCGGAGATCGAGGCCGTCGAGCGGATGTGCGCCCAGGGCATCGAGGCGGCCGCACAGCGCGCCGGGGCGGCCGGCACCGGCACCGCCGAACGCGCCGCCGCACTCGACACCCTGCTGCACACGCTCGGCGTGCTGGACCAAGGGCTGTGCGTGCAGCCCTTTCTGATCGACGATCAGATCACTGCTGCGGACGTCGAGTTGTGGGTCGCGCTGGTCCAGCTGGACACCGTCCACCGCCACCATCTCGACGCGGAGGCGGTGCACCGCATCGCCGGCCACCCCGCCCTGTGGGCCTACGCCCGCCGCCTGGCCGGCCACCCGGCCTTCGGCGTCCACCTCGACCTCGACGGCATCGCCCGCCGCCACCACGCCCGTTGCCAGGGCCTGGAGGCCGCCGGTTCCGCCGTGCAGATCCTCGACTGGGCGGCGCACACCGCGCCCGTCCAGTAGCCGTTCCACCTGGTGGACCGGCGTTGACATTCGTTCGGGCAGCTGTCTTAACTTACGGCCCAGAACGGTCATGAGCGTCAGCGACAAGCCCTGGCTTGCTGACCGGCAACCCTCGCGCCGCGGTGGGGTGCCCCAGGTGACGACCGGACCGATGCCGTTCCGGCAAGGACGATTCGGTAAGCGCGAGGGCCCCTCAGGGGTCCGCCACAGTGACGGAGAAGCCCCATGTACGCAGCTCTCGGGACGGCGCCCCGCCTCCTCGTGGGCTGCGTACGCCCGTCCGCGCAACCGCTCGTCGCCGACCGCGCCGTCGATCTGCTCCGCGTGAACAGCGCACTGTGTACCGCACCGGGCCGCGCCCGCTGTCGGGGCTGAACCCCTCTCACCGGCCTTCGCCCCGCCTCCGCGTTCCCTGACGAACACCGCCCGAGCGGTGTGCCGTTGACCGCCCCACCCCGGTTCCCCGTACACATCCGTGCGCCGTGCGCCCGCACCACGGCCGCCACCACGGCTGTGCCCGCCCGGGGTGCCCGACTCCCGCCGGAGCCCCTCATGAGTGAACCCCCAGGTGCCGTGACCCTCGCCGAAGCACCTGCCCTCGACACGCCGCCGGAGAAGCTCGCCGCCCAGCGGGTCCAGCCACTGCGCCGGCCCGGACGGTGGATCGCCACCGCCGTCGTCCTGGTCCTCGTCGCGCAGTTCGTCCACGGCCTGGTCTCCAACCCCTTCTACCAATGGGACCGCTTCGGCTACTGGTTCCTGCGGCCCGTGATCCTCGACGGACTGCTGATCACCCTCGAAGTCGCCGCCTACAGCGCGGTGCTGGGCCTCGCCGGCGGCATCCTGCTCGCCCTCGCCCGGCTCTCCAGGAGCCCGGTGCTGCGCGCCGTCAGCTGGACCTACGTCTGGGCGCTGCGCTCCATCCCGCTGATCGTGGTGCTGCTCTTCCTCTACAACTTCAGCGCCCTGTACCAGACACTGAGCCTGGGCGTCCCCTTCGGACCCGCCTTCTTCACCTTCGACGAGTCCCGGCTCGCCACCGACATGGCCATCGCCGTCGTCGGTCTCAGCCTCAACGAGGCCGCCTACGCCGCCGAGGTGGTCCGCGGCGGAATCCTCTCCGTCGACCAGGGCCAGCACGAGGCGGCCGCCGCCCTCGGCCTGCCCAGGGGCTACCAGTTCTGGAAGATCGTCTTCCCGCAGGCCCTGCGCTCCATCACCCCGAACTACGTCAACCAGCTGATCGGCCTGATCAAGTCCACCTCGCTGGTCTTCTACGTGTCGCTGCTCGACCTGTTCGGCACCGCGCAGACCATGGGCGCCACCTACCCCGGCGACATCGTGCCGCTCCTCCTCGTGGTCACCGTCTGGTACCTGATCCTCACCAGCGTGGTGTCCGTCGTCCAGTTCTACGTCGAGCGGTACTACGCCCGGGGCGCCACCCGCTCCCTGCCGCCCACCCCGCTCCAGCAACTCCGCCGCTCCCTGAGCGAGTTCAGGCAGCGGCTGCGCAAGGAGGCCGCCGTATGACCACCGAGACCACTCCCGCCGCCGTCGAGGTCCACGACGTGCACAAGTGGTACGGCACCCACCGGGTGCTGGACGGGGTGAACCTCACCGTGCGGCCCGGCGAGGTCACCGTGATCCTCGGCCCGTCCGGCTCCGGGAAGTCCACCCTGCTGAGGGTCGTCAACCACCTGGAGAAGCCGGAGATCGGCCACGTCAGCATCAACGGCGAGCCGATCGGCGTCCGCCGCCACGGCGGCCGTCTGCGCGAGCTGAGCGAGCGGACCATCCTGACCCAGCGCAGCCGGATCGGCTTCGTCTTCCAGAACTTCAACCTCTTCCCGCACCTCACCGTGCTGGACAACGTCGCCGCCGCCCCGGTGGCCACCAGGAAGCTCACCAGAGCCGCAGCCCAGGAACTCGCCCGCGAACTCCTCGGCCGCGTCGGCCTCGCCGACAAGGCCGGCGCCTACCCCCGGCAGCTGTCCGGCGGCCAGCAGCAGCGCGTCGCCATCGCCCGCGCCCTCGCACTGCGCCCCGGCGTCATCCTCTTCGACGAGCCCACCTCGGCCCTCGACCCCGAACTCGTCGGCGAGGTCCTCGCGGTCATCAAGGACCTGGCGACCAGCGGCACCACCCTCGTCATCGTCACCCACGAGATCGGCTTCGCCCGCGAGGTCGCCGACCGGGTCGTCTTCATCGACGAGGGGAAGATCGTCGAGCAGGGTCCGCCCAGCGAGGTCCTCGACACACCGCAGCACGAACGGACGCGGGACTTCCTCAGCAAGGTGCTCTGACACCGGCGCGCCCCACGATTTCCCCCCACGCCCCACCCTTCACCACCCCTGAGTCACAAAGGACGGCCATGCCTGCCCACTTCACCCGACGCAGCCTGCTTCGCGGCATCACCGCGGCCACCGCGGTCGCCACCCTCGCCACCGGGCTCGCCGCCTGCGGTGGTGAGAGCGCCGCCACGACGACCGGCGGTGCCGCCGGCAGCGTGACCGTCGGACGGGTGTCGAACGGCGCCGCCGAGGAGACCACCCTGAAGGTCTCCGAGGTGAAGTCGATCAGCGCCGAACTCCCCGAGTCCGTCCGCAAGAGCGGCAAGCTCGTCATCGGTGTCGGCGCCCTGCCCTCCGGCTTCGCCCCGCTGGCGTACATCGGCGACGACCAGAAGACCCTCACCGGCGCCGAGCCCGACCTCGGCCGTCTGGTGGCGGCGGTCCTCGGCCTGGAGCCCGAGACGAAGAACTTCACCTGGGAGAACCTCTTCGTCGGCATCGACAGCGGCAAGGTCGACGTCGCCTTCACGAACGTCACCGACACCGAGGAGCGCAAGAAGAAGTACGAGTTCGCCTCCTACCGCCAGGACAACCTCGGCTGGGAGGTCAAGAAGTCCAGCACCTGGAACTTCGACGGCGACTACGAGAACCTCGCGGGCCTGACCGTCACCGTCGGCTCCGGCACCAACCAGGAGAAGATCCTCCTGGAGTGGAAGAAGAAGCTCGAGGCCGAGGGCAAGAAGCTCACCATCAAGTACTACCCGGACCGCAACGGCATCTACCTGGCGCTCGCCAGCGGCAAGATCGACGCGTTCTTCGGCCCCAACCCCGGCATCGCCTACAACGTCACCAAGACCGCGGGCACCGCGAACGCGACCCGAAGCGCGGGCACCTTCTCCGGCGCGGGCGAGACGCTCCAGGGCCTGATCGCCGCCACCGCCAAGAAGGACAGCGGCCTCGCCGAGCCGCTCGCGGACGCCATCAACCACCTGATCGAGAACGGGCAGTACGCCAAGTGGCTGGCGGCCTACAACCTTTCCGACGAGGCCGTCGCCAAGTCCGAGGTGAACCCGCCCGGTCTGCCCCTGGACAACTCCTGACCGGCCCCGGCCCCGCCGGGAACACCCGGCGGGGCACGGGCGTTGTGACCGATGACGAGATGGGACAGGCGCCGACGCGCGCCCGACAGGGGGAGGTGCCGGCCGTGACGCACACCCTCCACGCCGTGCACCTGACCTCCCGGCCTCACATAGACCTCCAGCGCGTGGCCGGCGCGCTCTGTTGTTCCTGACACCCGTTCCCCGAAGCGGCACCCCATGGCGTGGGTGACGTGCGCTCTCGTACGGATCTCCAGGAAGGCACCCTCGTGTCCTCGACCCCCGTTTCCCCTCTGCACCTCGCCGTCGCCCTCGACGGCACCGGCTGGCACCCCGCCTCCTGGCGCGAGCCCGTCGCCCGCCCCCGCGAGCTGTTCACCGCCGGATACTGGGCCGGCCTGGTCGCCGAGGCCGAGCACGGCCTTCTCGACCTCGTCACCATCGAGGACGGCCTCGGCCCGCAGTCCTCCCACTTCCTCGACCCGGACGACCGCACCGACCAGGTCCGCGGCCGCCTCGACGCCGTGCTGATCGCCTCGCGCGTCGCCCCGCTCACCCGGAACATAGGTCTGGTGCCGACCGCGGTCGTCACCCACACCGAGCCGTTCCACCTCTCCAAGGCGATCGCCACCCTCGACTACGTGAGCACCGGCCGCGCGGGCGTGCGCGTCCAGATCACCGCTCGCCCGAACGAGGCCGCCCACTTCGGCCGCCGCACGATCGCGCGCATCGAGCACTACGAGACCCCGGTGGTCGCCGACCTGTTCGACGAGGCAGCCGACCACGTGGAGGTCGTGCGCCGCCTCTGGGACAGCTGGGAGGACGACGCCGAGATCCGGGACGCCGGCACGGGCCGCTTCATCGACCGGGACAAGCTGCACCACATCGACTTCGAGGGCCGCCACTTCCGGGTCAAGGGCCCCTCCATCACCCCGCGCCCGCCGCAGGGCCAGCCCCTGGTCACCGCCCTCGCCCACGCCACCGTCCCCTACCGGCTGGTGGCCCGCGCCGCCGACATCGGCTACGTCACCCCGCACGACACCGACCAGGCCCGCGCGATCGTCGCCGAGATCCGCGCCGAACAGGAGAGCGCCGGCCGGGCGGCCGACCCGCTGCACGTCTTCGGCGACCTGGTGGTCTTCCTCGACGACGACCCCGGCGAGGCCGCCGCCCGCCGCGACCGCCTCGACACCCTCGCCGGCGAGGAGTACACCAGCGACGCCCGGATCTTCACCGGCACCCCCGCCCAACTCGCCGACCTGCTCCAGGAGTTCCAGTCCGCCGGGCTGACCGGATTCCGGCTGCGCCCCGCCGTCGCCGGCCACGACCTCCCGGCGATCACCCGCGGCCTCGTCCCCGAACTCCAGCGCCGCGACGCCTTCCGCCGCGCCTACGAGGCCGACACCCTGCGCGGACTGCTCGGCCTGAGCCGCCCCGCCAACCGCTACGCCGCAGTCTGAGCCGGACGGAGAGCCGACGACCCATGAGCAAGCCCCTGAAGCAGATCCACCTGGCCGCCCACTTCCCCGGCGTCAACAACACCACCGTGTGGAGCGACCCCCGGGCCGGCAGTCACATCGAGTTCAGCTCCTTCGCCCACTTCGCCCGCACCGCCGAACGCGCCAAGTTCGACTTCCTCTTCCTCGCCGAGGGCCTCAGGCTCCGCGAACAGGGCGGCAGGATCTACGACCTGGACGTCGTCGGCCGCCCCGACACCTTCACCGTCCTCGCCGCGCTCGCCGCCGTGACCGAACACCTCGGCCTCACCGGCACCATCAACTCCACCTTCAACGAGCCCTACGAGGTGGCCCGCCAGTTCGCCAGCCTCGACCACCTCTCCGACGGCCGCGCCGCCTGGAACGTCGTCACCTCCTGGGACGCCTTCACCGGCGAGAACTTCCGCCGCGGCGGCTTCCTCCCGCAGGAGGAGCGCTACTCCCGCGCCAAGGAGTTCCTCGCCACCGCGCACGAACTCTTCGACTCCTGGCAGGGCGACGAGATCCTCGCCGACCAGGCCGGCGGCGCCTTCCTGCGCGACGCCAAGGCCGGCGCCTTCGTCCACGAGGGCCGGCACTTCGACATCCACGGCCGGTTCAACGTCCCGCGCAGCCCTCAGGGCCGCCCGGTGATCTTCCAGGCCGGCGACTCCGACGAGGGCCGCGAGTTCGCCGCGTCGAGCGCCGACGCGATCTTCAGCCGGTACGCCACTCTCGACGAGGGCCGGGCCTTCTACACGGACGTCAAGTCCCGCCTCGCCCGGTACGGCCGCCGCGCCGACCAGCTGCTGATCCTGCCCGCCGCAAGCTTCGTCCTCGGCGACACCGACGCGGAGGCCGAGGAGATCGCGAGGGACGTACGCCGACAGCAGGTCAGCGGCGCCACCGCGATCAAGCACCTGGAGTTCGTCTGGAACCGGGACCTGTCCTCCTACGACCCGGACGGTCCCCTTCCCGACATCGACCCCGACCCCGGCGAGCACCACATCGCCCGGGGCCGCGCCCAGGTCCGCATGTACCGCGATCCGCTGGCCACCGCCCGCGAGTGGCGCGAGCGGGCGGCGGCGAACAACTGGTCCATCCGCGACCTGGTCATCGAGACCGGCAACCGGCAGAACTTCGTCGGTTCCGCCGAGACGATCGCCGAGACCA
This sequence comes from Streptomyces phaeofaciens, assembly GCF_014648915.1. Classification (GTDB taxonomy): domain Bacteria; phylum Actinomycetota; class Actinomycetes; order Streptomycetales; family Streptomycetaceae; genus Streptomyces; species Streptomyces phaeofaciens. The sequence goes on from NZ_BMSA01000001.1 coordinate 63,860, forward strand.
TCGACACCTACGTCCAGGCCGACGCGAGCGACGGCTTCATCCTCGTCCCGCACATCACCCCCGGCGGCCTCGACGCGTTCGCCGACCGGGTCGTCCCGCTCCTCCAGGAACGGGGCGTCTTCCGCACCGAGTACGAGGGCACCACCCTGCGCGACCACCTCGGCCTCGCACACCCGGACGACGTCCGCGACGAGCGGGCCGCCTCGTGAAGTTCCTCGCCATCACCCTGATCGTGCACCGCCCGGACCCGGTCACCGGCGTCCTGAAGTCCACCCAGGACCGCTTCCGCGAGGTACTCGACAACGCCCTGCTCGCCGAGGAACTCGGCTTCGACGGCTTCGGCGTGGGGGAGCGGCACGAGCGGCCGTTCCTCTCCTCCTCGCCGACCGTCGTCCTCAGCCATGTGGCCGCCCTGACCCGGCGGATCCGGCTCTTCACCGCCGTGACGACCCTCAGCCTCCTCGACCCCGTCCGCGCCTACGAGGACTACGCCACCCTCGACCACCTCTCCGGCGGCCGGCTCGACCTCATCATCGGCAAGGGCAACGGCGCCGCCCAGCGCGAGCTGTTCCGGGTCACCCCCGAGGACCAGTGGGCGCGCAACGCCGAGAGCTACGAGGTGTTCCGGCGGATCTGGCGCAACGACAAGGTCACCGCGGCGACCCGGTTCCGCCCGCCGCTGACCGACGCCGAGGTGTGGCCGAGGCCGTACCAGCGGCCCGTCCGCGTCTGGCACGGCAGCGCCACGAGCAAGGAGTCCGTGGACCTGGCCGCCCGCTACGGCGACCCGCTGTTCTCGGCGAACGTCACCCACCCCGTCGAGCCCTACGCCGAACTCGTCCGCCACTACCGCGAACGCTGGGAGCACTACGGCCACGACCCGGCGGACATCGCGGTGGGCGCGGGCTCGGCCGGGCTGTACGTGGCACCCACCTCGCAGGAGGCGGTCGAGGCCTACCGGCCGGTCTTCGAGAGCAACCTGGAGTTCCAGCGCAAGGCCGGACTGCCCGTCGTCTTCGAGACCCTGGAGGACTTCGTCGAGCGCAGCTCCGCCCTGATCGGCAGCCCGCAGCAGGTCGTCGACAAGGTCCACCGCTACCACGAACACCTCGGCCACTCGGTGCTGCATCTGCACGCGGACGCCGGCGGGCTGAGCGACACCCGGCACCGGGACTCGCTGGAGCTGTTCCAGTCGGCGGTGGCGCCGGTGCTGCGCAAGGAGATACCGGACCCGCCGTTCGCCTGGGGACCGGTGCTCCCGGCGGCACCGGCCGACGAGGAGCCCGCCCGTGCCTGAGACACCTCTCGGCGTCCTCGACCTGGTCCCGGTCTCCTCCGGTTCCACCGCCGCGGACGCCCTGCGCAACTCCCTCGACCTCGCCCGGCACGCCGAGCGCCTCGGCTACGCCCGCTACTGGTTCGCCGAGCACCACCTCAACCCCGGTGTCGCCGGTACGTCCCCGGCGGTCCTCCTCGCGCTGACCGCCGCCGCGACCTCCACGATCCGGCTCGGCTCCGGAGCCGTCCAGCTCGGCCACCGCACCGCCCTGAGCACGGTCGAGGAGTTCGGCCTGGTCGACGCCCTGCATCCCGGCCGCCTCGACCTGGGCCTGGGCCGCTCCGGAGGAGGCCCGTCCGGGCCGCCGGCCGCCCCGCCGCCCACGGCCACCCCGGTCGTCGACGGCCGGGCGCCGAACGGCCTGCTCATCCCGCCCCGCTTCGCCTTCGAGAACCTCCTCGGCTCACCCCGGATCGCACTCCAGCGCAGACTGCTCCTGCTGCCCGGCGCCGCGTCCCAGGACTACGCCGAGCAGATCGACGACGTCCTCGCCCTGCTCGCCGGCACCTACCGCTCCCCGGAAGGCGTCGAGGCCCACGCCGTCCCCGGGGAAGGGGCCGACGTCGAGGTGTGGATCCTGGGCAGCAGCGGCGGCACCAGCGCCGAGGCCGCCGGCGCCCGGGGCCTGCGGTTCGCGGCGAACTACCACGTCAGCCCGGCCACCGTCCTGGAGGCGGTGGCCGGCTACCGCGCCCGCTTCAAGCCCTCCGCGACCCTCGACCGGCCGTACGTGAGCGTCTCCGCCGATGTCGTCGTCGCCGAGGACGACACCCGCGCCCGGGAGCTGGCCACCGGCTACGGCCCCTGGGTGCGCAGTATCCGCACCGCCGAGGGCGCCATCGCGTTCCCGACCCCGCGGGAGGCCCGCGCCCTCGCCTGGACCGACGAGGACCGTGCCCTGGTCCAGGACCGGCTCGACACTCAGTTCGTCGGCTCCCCGGCCCAGGTCGCCGACCGGCTGGAACAACTTCAGGAGGCCACCGGCGCCGACGAGCTGCTCATCACCACCATCACCCACGACCACGCCGACCGGGTCCGCTCCTACGAACTGCTCGCGCGGGAATGGCACCGCCGGGGCCACGGCCCCGTGCCGGGCTGACCAGGGGCGCCGGTGCGGCCGGGGCCACGTCGCCCTCCCCCGAGGGCGGCGTGACCCCGGCGCTTCCCCCGGCGCCGGACTGTGGTCAAGGGGCGGTCGTCGCCGTCACCAGCACATGACCGCCGTCTGGCCCGACCCCCACCCGGAGTACAGGCGCACCCGGACGACGTAGCGGCGGCCCTTGACGAGCCGCGCCCGGATCGTGGCGTTGCCCGGGGCGCCCCCGTCGTCGCGGCCCGCGAGGAAGCGGGGCTCCCCGTCCCGCTCCTCGAAGACCACGACGACCGCGTCGCTCTCCCCGAAGGTGCCGAAGGTGTACTCGCGGGTCTCCCGCTGCTCCACCGTGAAGTCGGCCTGCTCGCCCGGCCCCAGCGACAGCGGCACCGAACGGAACGGCACCAGCGCGGGCCGCGCCGAAGCGGCCGCCGGCGGATACCAGCGGAGCACGAACTCCTTGTCCAGCGGCGACAGTTCACCGCTCGGGTGGACACCCCCGCGGAACTGCTCCGGCTCCAGGATCAGCCCCGCGGAGAACGGGTACTCCATCACGGAGTGCGGATCCCACACCGACCCGTTGACCTCGGCCGGGTCCAGCTTGCGCAGGATGTTGAAGTAGGTGCGGTCCCGGCTCCAGTGGTTCGGCGGGCCCGCGAGATCCGCGTACACGGCCTCGTCGTCCCAGTGGATCCCGGCGAACGGGCTCTGGTGCTCGTGCTGCATGCCGAGCGCGTGCCCGATCTCGTGCAGGGCGGTGGCGCGCTCCCCGGGCGCGGTCAGGTCCCAGCCGAAGTTCATGGTGCGCTCGGCGAGGCCCGCCGCCAGGGCGTCGCGGCCCACGGCCGACCAGGAGCCGTCGCCCTGCTGGAACCCGATCCGCAGCTCCGCCTCCGAGCGGTCGCCGACCTCGGCGAACGACACCCCGATGCCGAGGCCGGCCCACGCGCGGAAGCAGTCGCGCACCACGTCCCGCTGGCGCTCGTCGCCCACCCAGGACACCCACCGGGTCCCCCCGGAGCCCGGCACGGGAATGACCGACCCGTCGTCCTCGCCGTCGAAGAAGCAGTAGTGCAAGGCCGTCCCGTTGACCCACATCCGCCGCCCGCTCAGGAGCGCGCCCAGCCGCTCGGCGGCCAGCCCCGGGGCGAACACGGGGGCCGGCTGCTGCGCGAGGGAGCAGTAGCGGGCGGTCATGCGCCCAGGCTGCCGCGCCACGCCGCCCGGGCGCCTGAGTCGGGGGCTACTCAAGTCGCCCTGTATCAGGCGTGAGCACCCGGACTCCACATGATGTGACGACGATCGAAGCGCACGCCAAGACCCTTCTGCTGCCGTGGCCGTTCACCGGCCGGGAGGAGGAACTGGCTCTCGTCCGAAGGTCGTTGACGGCGGGCCGGCCCGGCATCGTGGTGACGGGGCCGGCCGGCTGCGGCCGCAGCCGCCTGGCGGCCGAAGCGGTCCGCGGCACCGACTGCGCCCGCGTGACCCCCGCCCCCGAGACCCGCGGCACGCCCTTCGCCGCCTTCGCCCACCTGCTCCCCGAGTCCGTCACGCTCCACCGCGCCGTCCGCGTCCTGTCCGGCGTACGGCTGCTGCTCGTCGACGACGCGCACCTGCTCGACGACGCCTCCGCCGCCCTCCTCCACCAGCTGGCCGTGCAGGGCCGCACCCGGCTGCTGGTCGTCGTGACCGACGGCGTCCCCGCCCCCGACGCGGTCACCCGCCTGTGGACCGGCGAACTGCTGCCCCGTCTCGCTCTCGAACCCCTGCCCGACGACGACACGGACCCGCTCCTCGCGGCCGCCGCCGGCCGCCCCCCGGAACCCCTCACCGCCAACCGGCTGCGCCGTCTGTGCCGGGGCGACCTGCGTCTGCTGCGGGACCTGCTGGGCGCCCTGCGCGACGAGGGCCGGCTCACCCGGGTCCCGGACACCGACGCGTGGGCATGGCGCGGCCCGGTCCCGCCGACCCCGACGCTCCGTGAACGCACCGCCGCCGTCCTCGCCCGCACCTGCCCCGAGGAACGCGAGGCCCTCGACCGCCTCGCCTTCGCCGAACCCCTGCCGCTGCCCGCCGGCACCCTGGACCTGCGGGCCCTGGAGCGCCTGGAGGCGGACGGACTGATCGACGTGGCGGACGACGGCACGACCGTCCGGCTGGCCCATCCCCTGCACGGCCCGGTCCTGCGCGCCGCGGCGGGCCGGCTGCGCGCGAGACGGCTGGCCGGCCTTCGCGGACCGCTGACGGACGCGCTCGACACGGAAGCCGCCGCCCTGCTCCACGGCATCGCCCACGCCGACGTCCGCACGGTCCGGACCCCGGTGGGGGAGTGGCTGGCCGCGGAGGGGGAGCCGGTCCCGCCCGGATACGCCGCCGTCCGCGCCCGGTTCGCCCGGCTGCGCGGAGAGCTGCGCGAGGCCGCGGCCTGGGCCCGGGAAGGCCTGGCCGCCGCGGGCGAGGACACCGCGTGCCGCCGCGAACTCGGCCTCGCCGTCGCCCAGTCCGGCGAACCGGCCCCCGGCGTCACGGCATCCCCGAAGCCGCTCACGGAGGACGACGCCTACGACGCCGTACGCCTCGGCGCCCCCGAGCACGCCCTCGGCCTCCTCCCGCCCGACGGCGTCTTCGCCCGGCACGCCCGGGCGCTCGCCCGCGCCGACGGACCCGCCCTGGACCGGGTCGCCGAGGAACTGGCGGAGCGCGGCTTCCTGCTGTTCGCGGCCGAGGCGCACGCCCAAGCCGTGTCCGTGCACCGCGACCCGACCGCGGCCCGCACCGCCCGGACCCGCGCGGCCGCCCTGGCCCGCCGCTGCCAGGGCGCCCGCACCCCGGCCCTGTCCGGACTGGCCCTGGGCGAACTCACCGCCCGGCAGCGCCAGATCGTCACCCTCGCCGCGGCGGGCCTGAGCAACCGCCAGATCGCCGAACACCTCACGCTCTCCGTCCGCACCGTCGGCAATCACCTCTACAGCGCCTACACCCGCCTCGGCACAGCCGACCGCACGACCCTCCCGTGGCTGGTGGAACTGCCGGACACCGCGTCGGCCTGACCGCGTCGCGCGCGGCGACGCGCAGACAGCCGACGCTCGACCGACACACTGTCAAGCCGCCTGTCCAGGAAGGGACATCGGCCCCTCACGCCGCCCCGAACGCCGTGAACGCCCACCCCGTGGCCCGGTGCAGGGCGTCGGGCGGCAGGGCGGCGCGGGCGTCGCGCAGCGCCTCGGCGAGAGAGAGGCCGGTGCTGAGACTCCGGTGCAGGGCCAGCATCAGCGGGACCACCGCCGCGTCGTTGACGGGAGCACTGCTCGCGATCACGCCCGCGGTGCCCAGCGGCAGCAACGCGGTGACGAGGCCGAGGAGTTCGTCGGCACCGACGGAGGCGAGCCGGGCGGTGTCGCAACTGGACAGGATGATCCGGTACGGGCTGCGGGCGAGCCGTTCGAAGTCGTGGACGATCAGCGGGCCGTCGGCCATGCGCAGCGAGGAGAACATCGGGCTGTCGGCGCGGAACGTGCCGTGCGCCGCGATGTGCGCGAGCGCGGCCCCGTCCAGCTCCTCCAGCACCCGGGGCACCCGCGCGTCGGCGTGTTCCAGCACCGTCGGCCGCCCGTACCGGCCCGCCACCTCCGGCACCTCCGCCCCACCGGTGGCCAGCCCAGGACCCCGCACCAGGACGTGCCGTCCACCGGGCGGCGGCTCCGTCTCCCGGGCGCGCAGCCAGCCGCTCGCCGACGGCGACACGCTCACCACCCGCTCCCGCAGCGAGGGCAGCAGCGCCCAGGGCACCCGGTGCAGCCGGGCCGGCGGAACCACGATCACCGGACCGGACCCCAGCTGCCCCGCCGCCTCGCCCAGCAGCAGCTCCTCCAGCCGCCGCCCGGCCGCCTCCACCAGCGGCAGCCGGCCCTCCGCGCCCGGATGCGCCAGCCGGCGCAGCGCGGCCTGCACGTACTCGGCCTCGCGCTCCGCCTCCGCCAGCAGCCCGCCCGCGAAGCGCCGCACCTTCCCGCCCCCGCACAGCAGCACCTGCACCCGCCCGTCGAGCACGGCGAGTTCCACCAGCCGCGCCCGACCGAGCCGCTCCAGCAGCCGGCCCACGTCGAACCGGGCGCCGTCCCCGGGCACCTCCCCGCGGATGTGCAGGGTCCGGGACCGGACCTCCCGTTCCAGCCGGCGCTGCTCCCGCTCCAGGGCCGGCACCGGCCGCCCGTCCATCCGGGCGGTCTCGGCGCGGGCGGCGATCTCCCGGAAGGCCGTCATCCCGCTCAGCAGCGCCGGGTCGGCCGGCGGCCGGGTCGGCGGGGTGGACAGCGCCGTCGCCCGCCAGCGCTCGCTCCACCCCAGCAACTGCCGCGGCCCGCCCCGCTCCAGGCTCACCTGCTGGGCCAGCGCCGCCAGTTCCGCGCCCTGCGCGGTGGCCCGGGCGCGCAGCTCGGAGGCGCCCAGCGTCATCCGGTGGTCGTCCAGCACGTCGAGGCCGCGCCGGCAGGCCTCCAGCACGCCCCGACCGGACCCGGTGGCCCGCGCCCACAGGGCCTGCGCCGCCCAGCCGGTCATCCGCGCCAGCGGCGGCCCGCTGCGCCGGCTGCGCGCGGCGACCTCCAGATAGCGCTCGGCGTCCGCCGTCCAGTCCAGGCCCAGCGCGATCCGGCCCGCCAGCAGCCAGGCCTCCGGCGCGGCGGGCGCCCCGAACGCCGACAGCCGCTCGGCCAGCCGGGCGGCGTCCGCCACCAGCCGGCCCGAGCCCCGCCCCGTCGCGACCCGCGCCTCGATCAGCACCAGCCGGGCGTGCGTCTCCCACCAGGTGCGCCGCTGCCCGGCGAAAAGACGCTCCGCCACGGCCGCCCGGGCGATCGCCGTCCCCGGATCGCCCGCCAGCCGCGCCGCCTTCGCCGCCGCCAGCAGCAGCTCCGCCTTGCGTGTGGACTGTCCGCCGATCCCGTCCAGCACCGCGGTCGCCGCGTCCGCCTCGGCCAGCGCCTCCGGCGCCAGCCCGGCCGCCATCAGCACCTCGCAACGCCGGATGTTGAGCATGAAGGTCGGCGTGCCGAGCTTGGCGTACCGTTCCTCGGCCTCGTCGAGGAGCCGCAGCGCCGCCGGGACGTCACCCGAGCGGAACGCGGCCAGCCCCCGGCTCTCCACCGCGTCGGCCTTGTCGTGCTCCTGGCCGGTGGTGTCCCACAGTGCCTCGGCCGCCGTGAAGTCCGCCTCGGCCCGCTCCACCGCCCCGAGCGCCAGATGCACGGTGGCCCGCAGCGTCAGGGCGCGCGCCGTCCAGATGACGTCGTCCGCCTGCCGCAGCACGGGAATCGCCCGGCGTACGTCGTCCAGGGCCTCACGGTGATGGCCGAGCACCCACCAGGAGTACGCCCGCCGGTACAGCACCCGCGCGCGGGTGTGCCCGCTCCCGCGCCGAACCCCCCGCTCGAAGGCCTCCAGGCCCTGCCGGGTGCGGCCCGCGTGGACCAGCGCCACCCCGAGCGTGGCGAGGACGTCCGCCTCGCGCTCCGCCGAGTCCGCGCGGGCCGCCAGCTCGCGGGCGCGCCGCAGATGGTCCAGGGCGATCCGCATGTCGCCCCAGTCGCGCTGCCAGATGCCGATCACCTGATGGGCGACCGAGGCGTGCAACGGCGTCGGATCGGTGTCGAGCACTCCTTCCGCCCGCGACAACGCGTCGTTGGGGGCGGCGAACACCATCGGCAGCAGTTCGAGAACCGTGTCGTTTCCCGCTGTCACTCCACGGATGGTAGTGCTCCGGCTTGCACGCCACACCCGTTCGGCACCGTATCCACCGGTATCAATTGGACATCATGTCAATGTACTTGGCGCCGCGCGCACGGCCCGCGCGCCCGGCGCCAGGGAACCAGGAGGGGCGCGCGTCCATGGATGTGCTCCTGATGTCCGCAACCGCACCCCCCGTCCCGACCGTCGCACCTGCTGTATCAGACGACAGACTCCGGTCTCTGACTGACGACATAGGCTCAGGGGAGGACACGCCATGGCACCACAGCGATTCCACGAGCAGTTCGACCAGATCCAACGCACACTGCCCGACGTCCCGTTGGCGATGGGGCCGGACGACTCCGCCGAGTTCATCTACGAGAAGGGCGTCGTCCTCGCCCGCGACGGCGAGGAGGCACAGGTCGTCGAGGACACCGTCCGCACCCACTTCACCGCGGCCGCCGGCCTGGTCCCCGACCACGTGCGCCGCGCGGGACCGCGGACCAACCGCTCGGGCATCACCCGCATCCAGGTCGGCGACCCCGGCCAGGGCGGCCGCACCGGGGACCACGCCGTCGCGGGCGCCCTGCGCGCCCTGCGCGAGGCGGAGGGCCGCACCGGACGCCGGCTGGTCAGCCGCAACCACGTGGTGTCGATCTCGGTCAACGCCTGCCCCGGCGACGAGCCCGTCCCCGTCCCGCTCACCGAGCCGCTCAACCCCTCCCCGTCGGAGGGCGCCCACGACCCGGACGGCGCCGTCGGCGTCCTCGTCGTCGACACCGGCCTGATGCACGACCACCGCTCCTTCCCGCTGCTCGCCCACACCGGCGGCGACCTCCAGATGCGGGAGACGGACGAGGACGGCGTCCTCCAGCAGTACGTCGGCCACGGCACGTTCATCGCCGGGCTGCTCGCGGCCGTCGCGCCCAACACCGACATCACCGTGCGCGGCACCCTGAACGACGCCGGCGCGATCCTGGAGGACGCCTTCGGGGAAAGGCTCTTCGACGCCGTGGAGGAGGGCGGCTGGCCCGACATCCTCAGTCTCTCCGCCGGCACCTCCAACGGCCGGGTCGACGGCCTCCTCGGCCTCGACGCCTTCATGCGCGCGCTCCGGGACCAGCGCACCCTGCTGGTCGCCGCCGCCGGCAACAACGCCAGCGCCACCCCGTTCTGGCCCGCCGCCTACACGTCCCTGCCGGACTACGCCGACGCGGTCCTGTCCGTCGGCGCGCTGCGCGGCGACGGCGAGTTCGGCGCCTGCTTCAGCAACCACGGCCCCTGGGTGCGGGTCTACGCCCCCGGCGAGCGCCTCACCAGCGCCCTCACCGGCTTCGACGCCCCCGTCCCGTACGTCTACCAGCACTCCACCTACGACGCCTGCCGCTACGGCTTCGGCTACGCCTGCACCTGCCGCTCGCCGCGCCACAGCGGCGTCCTGAGCGACGGTTCCGGCAAGCCGGACCAGGTGATGTTCGAGGGGTTCGCGTCCTGGAGCGGCACGTCCTTCGCGACGCCCGTGGTGGCCGGACTCGTCGCCGCCCACATGACCGCCCACAAGGAGAGCGACCCGCGTGCCGCGGCCCGTCAGCTCCTCGCCGGGAACACGGAGTTCGCCGAGGTGCGCGGGGCGCATGTGCCGGCGCTGCTGCCCGCCACCTGGCGTCCGGTCCCGGTCGGTCCGGCATGAGCGGTCCGGCATGAATCCCGGCACCTGTCCCGGCACCTCTCACGGCCCGAGTGCCGTCGCGCGTCCGGGTTCTCGTCCCGGTGCGAGGACGCCATGAGGTCCGAACGAGCCCCCGTCACGGCGTACGATGACAGGCCGTACACGAGGGGTGGGGCCGTGGACCGTAGTGATGTCGGCGCGCTCGTCCAGTCCGCCGTCGACGGTGACACGGCGGCCTGGAAGGCGCTGGTGGAAGGGCTGAGCCCGCTGGTGTGGTCGGTGGTGCGCTCCCACCGGCTCTCGGACGCCGACGGGAGCGAGGTGTACCAGACCGTCTGGTTCCGCTTCGCCCAGCACCTGGGCCGGATCCGGGAGCCGGACAAGGCGGGTTCCTGGCTCGCGATCACCGCGCGCAACGAGTGCCTGAAAGTGATCAAGAGCTTACGACGGCTCACCCCGACGGACGATCCCCAGCTGCTCGACCGCGCCAGCGAGGACCGGACCCCGGAGGAGTCGGTACTGGACTCGGAGGAGGCGGCCGCCCAGAGCGAGCGCGTCCGCTTCCTCTGGCAGGAGTTCGAGGCGCTCGGCGACCGCTGCCGGCAACTGCTGCGGGTGCTGATCGCCTCACCGCCGCCCAGCTATCAGGAGGTCTCGGCCGCCCTGGGCATCGCGGTGGGCAGCATCGGACCGATGCGCCAGCGATGCCTGCGCCGCCTGCGGGCCCGACTCGACGCACGGGGAGCACTGTGAACGGCATGGACGACAACGGCCACGGCAACGACGACGGCCACGGCAACGGCAACGACGACGGCATCTCCGTCGAGGGCGCCTTCGACGACGAGGAGTTCGACCTCGGCAGCCTGGAGGAGGAGCTGCGGCAGGCCGCCGCCATCCTGGACCCGGTCCCGGCCGAACTGCGCCGGTCCGCCGTCGAGGCCTACGCGCTGCACGACCTGGACGCCCGGATCGCCGAGCTGACCTTCGACTCGCTGACCGACGCCATCCCGGTCAGGGGAGCGGGGGACGTGGCGCGGATGCTGACCTTCCACACCGGCGACCTCACCGTCGACGTGGAGGTGACCGAAGACGGACTGATGGGCCAGCTGCTGCCCCCGCAGTCCGCCTCGATCGAGGTACTGCACGGCCCACGGGCCGGTGCCGCGCTCACCGCCGACGCCATGGGCCGCTTCGCCTGCGACACCCTGCCCGGCGGCCCGTTCGCCCTGCGCCTGCGGACCGGCGCGGAGGTGGTCGTCACCGAGTGGCTGCGCGCCTGAGCGCCCTGGACCGGGCGGCTCAGGAAACGGCGTCCACCAGGGACGCCAGCGCCCCGGCGAGCGCGGTCAGCCCCGGGCCCGCCGGGCCGCCCGGCTCGCTCATGTAGGTGTCCCGGCGGATCTCCACCATCAGCGCGGACACCCGCAAATCCGACCCGTAGTACTCCAGCGGTACGTACGCTCCGGCGAACGGGCTGTCCAGTCCCGTCTCCCCGATCCCCTCGAACGCCGTGCGCGCCGCGGTGAGCAGCTCCGGCGGGGTGTGGAAGGAGTCCGTGCCCAGGCAGACCGGCGGCCGCGGCCCCGCCCCGTGCAGCTCGTAGGGCAGCGGTGCGGCCGGGTAGGAGTGCACGTCGACGACGACGGCCCGCCCGACGGCCGCCAGCCGGTCGGCCACGGCGTCCGTCATGGCCCGCGCGTACGGCCGGAAGTACCGCTCGACCAGCGGCTCGGGGTCGAAGTCGTCCGGCCGCAGCACCTCCCGGTGCGTGGTCCGCGTGTACACGGCGCCCATCCCGACGGCCCGCATCTCCTCCCGCTCGTCCGGGAACCGCTCCGGGTCGACGACCAGCCGTGACAGCCGGTTGACGAACCGCCAGGGCGCCGCGCCGGCCAGCCGGGCCGCCTCCCCGGCGATCCGCGCGGTGTGCGAGTCCGTGATGTGGTCCAGCTCCCGCTCCAGCGCCGCGTCCTCCAGTACGATCCCGCTCCGTACCGCGTCCGGTATCTCCCGCGCCGAGTGCGGCACATGCAGGATCACGGGCGAGCCGGCGGCGCCGGGCAGGAAGTCGAAGGACGGTGCGGCAGGGGTCATGAGGCTGCTCCCGGGGCGTTCTCGGTGATGCGGTGCATGGTGAACGACTTCGCCCCGGCCGGTCGTGCCGGTCGGGGCGAAGCGCGGTGCGGGGTGCGTCAGTTCAGGGACGCCAGCGCCTCGTTCCAGGTGGCCGACGGGCGCATGACCGCCGCCGCCTTGGCCGGGTCGGGCTGGTAGTAGCCGCCGATGTCGGCGCCCTCGCCCTGGACGGCGTTCAGCTCGTCCACGATGGTCTGCTCGGCCGCGGTGAGCGTCTCGGCGAGCGGCGCGAACGCCTTCGCCAGCTCGGCGTCGTCGGTCTGCCGGGCCAGCTCCTGCGCCCAGTACAGGGACAGGAAGAAGTGGCTGCCGCGGTTGTCGATGCCGCCGACGCGACGGGTCGGGGACTTGTCCTCGTTGAGGAAGGTCGCCGTGGCGCGGTCGAGGGTGTCGGCGAGGACCTGGGCACGGGTGTTGCCGGTGGCCGTCGCGTACTGCTCCAGGGAGGGCACGAGCGCGAAGAACTCACCGAGGGAGTCCCAGCGCAGGTAGTTCTCCTTGACCAGCTGCTGGACGTGCTTCGGCGCGGAGCCGCCGGCGCCCGTCTCGAAGAGGCCGCCGCCCGCCATCAGCGGGACGACCGACAGCATCTTGGCGCTGGTGCCCAGCTCCAGGATGGGGAAGAGGTCGGTCAGGTAGTCGCGCAGCACGTTGCCGGTCACCGAGATGGTGTCCTCGCCGCGGCGGATGCGCTCCACCGACAGCTTGGTGGCCTCGACCGGGGCGAGGACACGGATGTCCAGGCCCTCGGTGTCGTGCTCCGGCAGGTAGGCGTCGATCTTGGCGATCAGGTTGGCGTCGTGCGCGCGGGTCTCGTCCAGCCAGAACACGGCAGGGCTGCCGGTGGCGCGGGCGCGGGTGACGGCGAGCTTCACCCAGTCCTTGATCGGCGCGTCCTTGGTCTGGCAGGCGCGGAAGATGTCGCCCGCGGCGACCGGCTGCTCGATGAGCACGTTGCCGGCCTGGTCGACCAGACGGACCGTGCCGGCCGTCGCGATCTCGAAGGTCTTGTCGTGGGAGCCGTACTCCTCGGCCTTCTGTGCCATCAGACCGACGTTCGGGACCGAGCCCATGGTCGACGGGTCGTAGGCGCCGTGGGCGCGGCAGTCGTCGATGACGGCCTGGTAGACGCCGGAGTAGGAGGAGTCCGGCAGGACCGCGAGGGTGTCGGCCTCCTGGCCGTCCGGGCCCCACATGTGGCCCGAGGTGCGGATCATGGCCGGCATCGAGGCGTCGACGATGACGTCGGACGGCACGTGCAGGTTGGTGATGCCCTTGTCGGAGTCGACCATCGCCAGGGCCGGGCCCTCGGCCAGCTCGGCGTCGAAGGAGGCCTTGATCGCGTCGCCCTCGGGCAGGGCCTGAAGGCCCTTGAGGATGCCGCCGAGACCGTCGTTCGGGGAGAGACCGGCGGCGGCCAGGACGGCGCCGTACTGCTCGAAGGTCTTCGGGAAGAAGGCGCGGACGACATGGCCGAAGACGATCGGGTCGGAGACCTTCATCATCGTGGCCTTGAGGTGCACGGAGAACAGCACGCCCTCGGCCTTGGCCCGGGCGACCTGGGCGGTGAGGAACGCGCGCAGCGCGGCGACGCGCATCACGGAGGCGTCGACGACCTCGCCCTCGAGGACCGGCACGGACGGGCGCAGCACGGTGGTGGTGCCGTCCTCGGCGACCAGCTCGATGCGCAGGGAGCCGGCCTCGGTGATCACGACGGACTTCTCCGTGGAGCGGAAGTCGTTCTCGCCCATGGTCGCCACGTCGGTCTTGGACTCCGACGACCACGCGCCCATGCGGTGCGGGTGGGTCTTGGCGTAGTTCTTGACCGAGGCGGGGGCGCGGCGGTCGGAGTTGCCCTCGCGCAGGACCGGGTTGACCGCGGAGCCCTTGATCTTGTCGTAGCGGGCCTGGATCTCCCGCTCCTCGTCGGTCTTCGGGTCGTCCGGGTAGTTCGGCAGGGCGTAGCCCTGGCCCTGGAGCTCGGCGACGGCGGCCTTGAGCTGCGGGATCGACGCCGAGACGTTCGGCAGCTTGATGATGTTGGCCGCGGGCGTCTTGGCCAGCTCGCCCAGCTCGGACAGGGCGTCCGGGATGCGCTGGTCCTCGGTGAGGTACTCCGGGAACACCGCGATGATGCGGCCGGCCAGCGAGATGTCCCGCGTCTCCACGGCGACACCCGCCTGCGAGGCGTACGCCTTGACCACCGGCAGGAAGGAATACGTCGCCAGGGCCGGGGCCTCGTCAGTGTGCGTATAGATGATGGTCGAGTCAGTCACCGGGTGCTCCGCTCCACGTCTGCAACATTGCTCGACATCAAGATATCTCGTGATCGGGCCGGGCTCGACAGGGGTCCGGCGGGTTCCGTGCCCCGGCGTGCAACCGAAGGGGCCGAAAGTGCGGTCAAGGAAGTAGATCGTCTTCCGATCCCCACGACGGCCGGGCCGACCACCCGGCCGTCCGAATGAAGGCTGACCATGAGATATCGCACCAGAGTGACGGCCCCCGCGGCCGCGCTGTTCGGTACCGCCGCGGCTCTGACCGTGGGCGGTGGCGCCCACGCGGCCCCGGGGGCCCCGGGAGGGCCGGGGGAGCCGGGCACGCCCGGCACCGAGACGCTCGGCGACCCCGTCTACCCGAACCTCGGCAACACCGGCTACCGCGTCCACGAGTACCACCTCGACTTCGCCTACGACGCCACGACCCGGCTGGTCGACGCCACGGCCACCCTGAAGCTGCGCACCACCCAGGCGCTGACCCGCTTCTCCCTGGACTGTCTCGGCCTGGACATACGCACCGTTCGGACCAACGGCCACGAGGCCGTGTTCGAGCAGGTGGAGGAGAAGCTGCGGATCACGCCCGGCCGGCCGCTGCCCAAGGGCGCCGCCGCCACGGTCCGCGTGGAGTACAGCGCCGATCCGCGCCGTATCCCGCAGCCGCTCACCGGGTGGGTCGTCACCCTGGACGGTTTCGCGGTGGCCGGCCAGCCCAACCTGGCCCACACCGTCTTCCCCTGCAACGACCACCCGCAGGACAAGGCGGACTTCACCTTCCGCGTCACCGCCCCCGCCGGTCTGAAGGGCGTGGCGAGCGGCCGGCTGGTGTGCACCGAGAACCTGGCCGACGGCCGCACCGCGACCACCTACCGCTCCGCCTCGCCGATGGCCACCGAACTGGTGCAGATCAGCGTCGGCGACTATGTGATCAAGGAGCGGCAGGGCCCGCACGGGCTGCCGCTGCGGGACGTCGTGCCGACCGCGCGGGCGGAGGCCCTGGAGCCGGCGCTCGCCCTCACCCCGGGCCACGTCGAGTGGCTGGAGGCCCGGCTGGGCGCCTACCCCTTCGAGATGTACGGCATCCTGCCGTGCAACTCCGACGACCCGCTGGCCTTCGACTTCACCGGCCTGGAGACCCAGACCCTCACGATCTACAAGCCGAACTACCTGCTCCAGGCCGAGCCGAAGATCGGCTCGCACATGATGCACGAGCTGGTCCACACCTACTTCGGCAACCTCGTCTCCCCCGCCACCTGGGCGGACCTGTGGCTGAACGAGGGCCACGCCGACTACTACGGCCTGCTGTACCGCTACGAGCGCGGCTGGGCGGACGGCCTGGGGCTGCTCTCGCTGGAAGCCCGGATGAAGGCCACCTACGCGTTGGGCGACCAGTGGCGCAAGGACTCCGGCCCGGTCGCCGCGCCGCCGAGCGCGGCCCGCCTCTTCGACGGCCAGCGCTACCTGGGCGGCGTCCTGGTGCTGTTCGCCCTGCGCGAGCTCGTCGGCGAGGACGTCTTCCACGCGATCGAGCGTGCCTTCCTGGACCGGTACCGCAACTCCGTGGCGACGACGCAGAACTACATCGACGTCGCCTCGGAGGTGTCGGGTCAGGACCTGTCCGGCTTCCTGCGGGACTGGCTCTACGGGACGGTGACCCCGCGGATGCCGAACCACCCCGACTGGACGGTCACGCCGCCGAAGTCGTCCCTCGCCGCGGGCCGGTCCGCCGCGCGCTCGCACGACAACTCGGCCACGCTCTGAGTCAGCCCTCGACGAGGCGGGGGGAGACCACCTCGCCCGCCTCCTCGGGGGTGCGCTGCTGCGGGATGAGCACCGCGCCCTGCTGGAGCGAGACGTTCCGCGCCGGCGCCGGGATACGGATGCCCTCGTCCCGGAAGCGCCGGTGCAGGCGCTTGATGAACTCGTGCTTGATCCGGTACTGGTCGCTGAACTCGCCGACGCCCAGGATGACCGTGAAGCCGATCCGGCTGTCGCCGAAGGTGTGGAAGCGCACGGCCGGCTCATGGTCCGGGACGGCGCCGGTGATCTCCGTCATCACCTCGGCGACGACCTCCGTCGTCACCCGCTCCACATGCTCCAGATCGCTGTCGTAGGCCACCCCGACCTGCACCAGGATCGTCAACTGCTGCTCGGGACGCATGAAGTTGGTCATGTTCGTCTTGGCGAGCTGGCCGTTGGGGATGACGACCAGGTTGTTCGACAGGGCGCGGACGGTGGTCTGCCGCCAGTTGATGTCCTCGACATAGCCCTCCTCGCCGCTGCTCAGCCGGATGTAGTCGCCCGGCTGCACGGTCTTGGAGGCGAGGATGTGGATGCCCGCGAAGAGGTTGGCGAGCGTGTCCTGAAGGGCCAGCGCCACCGCCAGCCCGCCGACGCCCAGCGCGGTGAGCATCGGCGCTATCGAGATACCGAGGCTCTGGAGCGCCACCAGGAAGCCGATCGCGAGGACCAGCACCCGGGTGATGTTCACGAAGATGGTGGCCGATCCGGCGACCCCGGACCGGGAGGAGGTCACGGACTGCACCAACTCGGCGACCACCCGGGCCGCCGACACGGTCACCGCGAAGATCAGCAGCACCGTGAGGCTCTGGTTGACGGTGTGCTGGACCGGCTTCGTCAGCGGCAGCGCCGCCGCCGCGGACGCCGCGCCGCCGGTGATCGCCGCCCACGGCACCACCGTGCGCAGCGCGTCCACCACGACGTCGTCGCCGTTCCACTTGGTGCGCTTGGCGTGCTTGGCCAGCCAGCGCAGCAGCCCGCGCGACAGAAAGGCCACCAGGAGGCCCGCGGCCAGCGCGATGCCGGCGAGGACACCGTCGTCCAGGGTCAGCGCACGGTTCACCGGCCACCTCCGGGACGTCGATCCGCGGCGGACCGGGCCGCCGTCGGCCGGATGTGAAGACTCGTCACGTTGTCACCTGCTTGTTTGCGGGATGTGCGGTCGCCCCGTACGAGAACGGGCGCGACCGTTCATCCTGCCGTATCCGGCACGGCAGTTCGTACCGGGCGGCCCCCGTGGGCGGATGTTCTCGGCCGGAGCGCGGGCGCCCGGCGGCCGTCCCTCGCGCCGCTCAGATCACCTTCAGCCGCACCAGAGCCCCCAGCGTCAACGCCCCTGGCAGCAACGGCAGCCAGACGGTGATGACCCGGAACGTGAGCACCACGGCCGTCGCCGGCGCCACCGGGCCGCCCGCCGCCACCAGGGCCACCACCAGGGCCGCCTCCACCGAGCCGATGCCGCCCGGGGTGGGTACGAGGGCGACCGCCACCGTCGCCGCCAGATACGCGACCGCCATGTGCGCCACCGGCACCGGCAGCCCGAGCGCCAGCCCCACCGTGGCCAGGCCGGCCGCCTGAAGCACCGGGAACGCCAGCGAACCGCCCCACAGGGCCAGCGCCCGGGCCGGCCGGGTGTGCACCGAACGCGCCTCGCCGAGCGCGGTCCGCAGGAACGCGCACACCGCCTGCCGCAGCCGCCGGACCGACGCCAGCGCGAGAACCACCAGGAGCACCACCGCCGCCACGGCGCCCAGCAGCGGGCCCCACGCCGCGTCCGGCAGCAGGGAACCGAGCCGCAGCGCGTCGGGGAACACCAGCAGCAGCACCGCCAGCAGACCGACCCGGGTCACCCCCTCCGCCAGCAGATACAGGGCGAGAGCCGCCGAGGAACGGGCCAGCGGCACCCCGCACACCGTCATGAACCGCAGATTGACGGCGCTCGCGCCCAGCCCGGTCGGCAGCAGATGGTTGGCGGCGCCCGCCGCGAACTGCGTGGCCAGCAGCCGCAGCCGGGGCAGCCGCTGGACCACGGCACCCTGCCGGGTGACGGCCGCCGCCACCCACGTCAGACAGGTCATCCCGGCCGCGGCCAGCAGCCAGGGCCACTGCGCCGTGCGCAGATGACCGACGCCCTCGGCCAGCACCGAGTGGTGGCGCACCGCGACCAACGAGACCAGCAGGAGCGGGACCAGGCACAGGATCCGGCGGACGGGCAGCCGCCGGGGCGATCGGGGAGAGGGAACCGCTGTCACACTCGGAGAGGGTTTCCGCGCGGGGCCAACCACGGGTTGCGGGAGCGGGGACGGGACATTGCGGACGGTCATCGGATCCTTCGGACGGGGGGATGTCGGGCCGGCCTTGACCTCAACGTTGCTCGAGGTTCTAGGTTCGCTGCCATGAGCATGGATTCCACCGCGTGGACGCAGCTGTACAGCGTCATGAACGCCCAGCAGGAACGCCGCCCCTTCGACCGCGCGACACTGCGCCGCATCGGCGCCTTCGCCCGACCGCACCGCCGCCGGATCGCGCTCTTCGTCGTGCTCGGGGTCGTGACCGCGCTGCTCGCCGTCGCCACCCCCGTCCTCGCCGGAGCGGTCGTCGACGCGATCGTGTCGCACGGCGACGCGGACACCGTCGTACGGTTCGCCCTGCTCATCGCGCTGATCGCGGTACTGGAGGCGGCGCTCGGCATCCTGGGCAGGAGGCTCTCGGCGACGCTCGGGGAGGGACTCATCCTCGATCTGCGCACAGCCGTGTTCGATCATGTGCAGCGGATGCCGGTCGCGTTCTTCACACGTACCCGTACGGGAGCGCTCGTCTCCCGACTCAACAACGACGTCATCGGCGCCCAGCGGGCCTTCAGCAACACCCTGTCCGGCGTGGTCTCCAACCTGGTCACCCTGGTCCTCACCCTCGCCGTCATGCTCACCCTGTCCTGGCAGATCACCCTGCTCGCGCTCGTCCTGCTGCCGGTGTTCGTGATCCCGGCCCGGCGGATGGGCAGCAGGATGGCCGGCATGCAGCGGGAGGCCGCCGCCCTCAACGCGGCGATGGGCACCCGGATGACCGAGCGGTTCTCCGCGCCCGGCGCCACCCTGGTCAAGCTGTTCGGCCGTCCCGAGGAGGAGTCCGCGGAGTTCGCGGCCCGCGCCGCCCGGGTGCGGGACATCGGCGTACGGACCGCGACCGCCCAGTCCGTGTTCATCACGGCCCTGACCCTCGTCTCCGCCCTGGCGCTCGCCCTCGTCTACGGCCTCGGCGGCCGGCTCGCCCTGAACGGCACCCTCGAACCGGGCGCCGTCGTCGCCCTCGCCCTGCTCCTGACCCGCCTCTATGCGCCGCTCACCTCGCTCGCCGGGGCCCGCGTCGAGGTGATGAGCGCCCTGGTCAGCTTCGAGCGGGTCTTCGAGGTGCTCGACCTCACCCCGCTCATCGAGGAGAAACCGGACGCCCGCGAGGTCCCCGAGGGCCCCGTCGCCGTCGAGTTCGACGACGTCCGCTTCGGCTACCCGTCCGCCGACAAGGTCTCCCTCGCCTCCCTGGAGGAGGTCGCCGCCCTCGACACCCGCGGCGGCGCCGAGGTCCTGCACGGCGTCAGCTTCCGCGCCGAACCCGGCCGGACCGTCGCCCTCGTCGGCTCCTCCGGCGCCGGCAAGTCCACCGTCGCCCAGCTCCTGCCCCGCCTGTACGACGTCGACGCCGGTGCCGTCCGGATCGGCGGGGTCGACGTCCGCGACCTCAGCGCCGCCTCACTGCGCGCCACCCTCGGCATGGTCACCCAGGACGGCCACCTCTTCCACGACAGCGTCCGCGCCAACCTGCTGCTCGCCCGCCCCGGAGCCGCCGAGGACGAACTGTGGGACGCCCTGCGCCGCGCCCGCCTGGACGACCTGGTCCGCGCCCTGCCCGACGGCCTCGACACCGTCGTCGGCGAACGCGGCTACCGGCTCTCCGGCGGTGAACGCCAGCGCATGACCATCGCCCGGCTGCTGCTGGCCCGGCAGCGCGTGGTCATCCTCGACGAGGCGACGGCCCACCTCGACAACACCTCCGAGGCGGCCGTCCAGGAGGCGCTCGCCGAGGCCCTGGCCGGCCGCACCGCCGTCGTCATCGCCCACCGCCTGTCCACCGTGCGCTCCGCCGACCTGATCCTGGTCGTCGAGGACGGCCGGATCGTCGAACGCGGCACCCACGAGGACCTCCTCACCGCGGACGGCCGCTACGCCGAGCTGTACCGGACCCAGTTCGAGGAGACGGCGCCGGTGCTCCCGTGAGGGCGGACCGGCCCCGGCGGACCGGCCCCGGCGGACCGGCCCCGGCGGACCGGCCCCGGCGGACCGGCCCCGGCGGACCGGGGCGGGTGCCGTCAGGCGATCTCCTTCGCCACGTCCCACACGCGCGGACCGTCGTCGTACCCCGCGGTGACGACCAGTGGCGGGCCCCCGTCCGGCCGGACCCGGCAGGCCCCGCGCACCCAGCCGTGGCCGCTGATGATCCCCGCCAGGTCCATGCCCAGGTCGCCGGCGCGCGCACCGGTGGCGGGGTCCCAGACGGCGGTGCCCGGACCGTCCCCGCCCGCGACGAGCAGCGTCCGGCCGTCGACGTCCGCCCGGCACAGGGCGAACACCGGTCCGGCGCCCGCCGTGAACGCCCGGACCTCCTGCCGCGCCTGCGGATCCCACAGCCGGACCACCCCGTCCCGGCCGGCCGTGGCGAGCAGGGTGCGCTCGCCGTCGGGAACCTCGCACAGCGTCCACACGAACCCGCGATGCCCGGTCAGCTCCACCTCCGGCCGCCCGGATCCGGCGTCCCACAAGGTCACCGAGCCGTTGCCGTGCCCGGCCGCGAGCAGCGTCCGGCCGCCCGCCCCGACCCGCTCCAGCGCGAAGATCCATCCCCGGCCGGAGCCCGTGTCGACGGCGCGCACCAGCCGGCCGTCGTGCGGGTCCCACAGCCGCAGGACGCGGTCGCGGCCCGCCGACGCCAGCAGCTCACGCCCGTCCACCCGCACCGCGCACAGGGCGTTCACCCAGCCGCGGTGCCCGGTCAGCGCGGCCACCGGCGTGCCCCCGCCGTCGAGGTCCCAGAGCCGGACGACTCCGTCGCGGCCGCCGGACGCCAGCAGCGGTCCGTCGTCCGTGCGGACCTCGCACAGCGCGCGGACCCAGGTGCGCGAACCGGTGAGGACCGCCACCTCCTCGCGGCTCACCGGATCCGCCAGCCGGATCGCCCTGCGGTGCCCGGAGTACGCCACGAGCCTTCGGCCGCCCATGGTGACCTCACAGACCGCCTCGTACACCGGCCGGAAACGGAACCTGCCCACACTGCCCTCCCGCGTCGTCCCCACGGCCCCACGCCGCGCACACGGTCGCGGGCCGACCCGGTCGTGATCCTCGGGGACGCACCGGGCCGTGACGACCGTGGTGTTACGTAGACCGATTACGCAGTTCCCGCACCCCCGCATCTCCCGCGCCCCGCCCGCACCAGGGTTGCCGCCCCCGCGGTAACCGGCCGCCGCCCCGGCCGGACGCGGGGGACTGTCGGCGGCGTACGACAGAATGACCGGACCACCACGGGCTGCGGGGGCGTGAGGCATGACGACGGAACGGACACCGCTGGTCGGCAGAGAGGCCGAACTGGCGCGCGTCGACCGGACACTGGCGGACCTGGTGGGCGACGAGGACGGACGTCCGGCGGTCCTGGACATCAGCGGCGAGGCCGGCATCGGCAAGAGCCGGCTCGTCCACGAACTGTGCCGGCGCGCGGCCCGGCTCGGCGCCACCGTCCTGCGCGGCCGGGCCACCGAGTACGAACGGCACATCCCTTTCCAGCCGTTCACCGACGCCTTCGCCGACCTCGACCCCGGCGTACCGGAGTCCTTCCCGGCCGCCGTCGAGGTGGCCCCGGTGCTCAGCGGCGCCCCCCGCCGCGCCGACCGGTTCGGCCTCCACCGCGCCACCGCCGCACTGCTCACCCACGCCGCCGGAACACCGCTGGTGATGGTCCTGGACGACCTGCACTGGGCGGACGCCGCGTCCCTGGAACTCCTCGACCACCTCGTACGGCACCCCCCGCGCGCCCGCGTCCTGCTGGTCGTCGCCCGCCGCGAGCGGCAGAGCCCCGCCCCGCTCACCGCGACCCTCATCCGCGGCACCGACACCGGGGCGGTGCACCGGACGGTCCTCGGGCCGCTCGGCGAGCGCGAGTGCGTCGAGGGCCTCACCGGCGGCCTGCCGCACGAGGAGGCCGTGCGCCTCTTCACCGCCAGCGAGGGCAACCCCCTCTACCTCCTCGCCCTGCTCCAGGCACACCGCGAGGGCGCCTCCGTCAGCCGGCTGTCCACCACCGGGCTCGGCGCCCTCCTGCTCGACGAACTGACCCCGCTGGCCGCACCGCAGCGCCGGCTGGTCGAGATCGTGGCCGCGCTCGGCGACCACGCCACCCCCGCCCTGCTCGGCGCGGTCACCGGCCGCCACCCGGCCGACCTCGCCGCCGACCTGACCGAACTCACCCGGCGCGACCTGCTGCGCACCGGCCAGCACGGCCGGCTGGCGCTGCGCCACCCCGTGCTGCGCAGCCTCGTGCACGACGGCACCGACCCCTGGCTGCGCACCGAGACCCACCGGCTGGCCGCCGCCGAACTGGCCCGGGCCGGCGCCCCGCTGGCCGAGCGGGCGCACCACGCCGAACGCTCGCTGTCCGGCTGGGACGCCCACGCGGCCGCCGTGCTCACCGAGGCCGCCGAACAGGCCGCGCACACGGCGCCCGCGAGCTGCGCCCACTGGCTGGACGTGGTCCTGCGGCATCTCCCGCACACCGCCGAACACGCCGTGGAGCGCCGGGCGCTGATGCTGAGGCGGGCCCGCGCGCTGGGCGCCTGCGGACAGCTCCGGGAGAGCCGCGACCTGCTGCACCAGGTGATCGCCCTGCCCGACCCGGGCGGAGACGGCGCCGAGTCGCGGGCCTCCGCCGTCGTCCTGTGCGCCGTCATGGAACGCCATCTGGGCCGCTACTCGGAGGCGGTCGCCCTGCTCCGCCGCGAACTGCACCGCGACGACCCCGCCCCCTCGCCCGCCGACCAGGTCGCGCTCGGCATGGAACTGGGCGCCTCCGCCCCGCACGACACCTCCTACCCGACCGTGCGCGCCGACGTCGCCCGCACCCTGGAGGTGGCCCGCTCCCTCGACGACGAGGCGGGCGTGGCGGGCGCGCTCACCGTCGCCGCGCTGGGCGAGGCGTACGAGGGGGAGATGGCCGCGGCCGACACCTACGCCCGCCAGGCCGCGGCACTCGTCGACTCGCTGCCGGACGACGACCTCACCGCCCTGTGCGAGCAACTGGCCCGGCTGGGCTGGGCCGAGGCGTTCCTGGAGCGCTACGCCGATGCCGAACGGCACGCCGACCGGGGCCTCGCCATCGCCCGCCGCACCGGCCAGCTCTACCTCCTGCCCCATCTGCTGCTCTGCAAGGCGCACGTCCACATCCAGATCTGCCGGCCGGTGTCGGCGCTGGAGCTGTCGGACGAGGCCGAGGACATCGCCCGGGGCATCGGCAGCGACGAACTCCTCGCCTTCGTCCTCGGTACCAAGGCCCACGCCGTGGTGGCCGCCTGCCCGCCCGGCGACCCCCGGCCCCTCGCCGTCGCGGAGGAGGCGGTGGCCGCGGCGGGCCTGGGCGGCAACTGGTGGGCGTCCATCGCCTGGTGCATGCTCGGCTACGCGTCGCTCACCGCCGGCGACCCGGTCCGCGCCCGGGACGCGGTGCTGCACGCCGGCGGCCCCGGTCTGCGCAGCCTCCAGCCGTCGATGCGCCCGCTGTTCCTGGAGGTCCTGGTGACCGCCGCCGTCGCCGACGGCGATCTGGTCGCCGCGAAGGAGTGGGCCGAGCGGGCCCGCGAGGAGGCCGAGCGGCTCGACCTGCCGGTGCAGCGGGCCTCGGCCATGCGCAGCGCCGCGCACATCCCGCTCGGCCTCGGTGACGCGCGGGCGGCGGCGGAGCTGTTCGTGTCGGCGGCCGACGAGAGCGCCCGCAGCGGCGGCGTGTTCTGGGAGGCGTTCTCGCTGCTCCTCGGCGCCCCGCTGCTCGCCGCCGGCCCGGACGGTCCCCGGCAGGGACAGGCCGCCTGGCAGCGGGGGCAGCGGCTGGCCGCCGCCGGGGGAGCCGAGATGCTGGTCCAGCTGGCCGAGGCGATCCGTCCCGCGGTGGCCGAGGTCGCCGACGGCCCCGAGCGCCGGCTCGCCGAACTCACCACCCGGGAACGGGAGATAGCCGGCCTCGTCGCCGAGGGCCTCACCAGCCCGTCCATCGCCGACCGGCTCTGCCTCAGCCGTCGCACGGTCGAGACCCACATCTCCCGCATCTACCGCAAGACGGGAGTCTCCTCACGGGCCGCCCTGGCGGCGCTGATGGCGGTCCGCGCCCCCGGAAACCCGTTCACGGTCTGAACGGGACCGACGCGAGCCGGGCGGCCGACGCCCCCGCCCGGCCTCACGCGATGACGTCCCGGTACTCGCCGAGCCAGCGGAAGCCCCCGTCGGCCGCCCGGAACAGATACATCGCGTTCGTGTACTGGTAGCTGGTGGCGTCGTAGCGCAGCCGCTTGGTGATGCCCCGGTGGTCGGTCTCGCGCAACCGGCTCACGACGGCGCCCCGCTCCGCGCGGGACGCGCCCAGCGCCGTCATGGCGCGGGCGACGAAGAGCGCGGCGTCGTAGGCCTCCGCCGCGTACCAGGGCGGGGCGGCGCCGAAGCGTTCCCGGTAGGCGGTGACGAAGGACCGAGCCGCCGGCACCCGGGTCGGGTCCAGGAAGGCGGCGGCGAAGACCCAGCCCTCGGCGGCCTCGCCCGCCGCGGTGAGGAACCGGGGGTCGAGGGCGTGCGACGTGGCCAGCCGCGCCCCCGAGAAGCCGGCGGTCAGCAGGGCGCGGGCCAGCTTCGCCGTGCGCGCGTACCCTCCGGTGAACACCACCGCGTCCGCCCGCGCGGCGGTCACCGATTCGGCGAGGGCACGGAAGTCGGCGGCCGAGCCGTCCTCCGCGGCGAGCGTGCGCCGGATCGTGGTGCGCTCGGGGGACCGCACGGCGTCGTCGACGAGGCCCAGGCTCTGCCGGCCGGTGTCGCCCTCGGCCGCGTCGTCGATCAGCACGGTCCGGCGGGCCCGGACGGCGTGCACGAGATACGCGACGACCGGGGCGGCCAGGGTCAGGTCGTCGGGGCGGGTGGCCGCGTACACCCGGGCGGAGGGGGAGACGGAGGGGCCGGCGGAGGACAGCCCGACGAGCCCGACCGACACCGACACCAGGGGGAGCCGTGCCTTCTGGTACAGGGGGACGGCGGCCTTCGCGCAGGCGTCGGTGGTCGGCCCGATCACCGCGCGCACCCGTGCGTCGGCCGCCAGCCGCCGGGCGATCCGCTGTGCCCCGGCCGTGCCGCCCGCGTCGTCGTGCACCTGGAGTGCCAGGTCGAAGGCGCGCCCGGCGCGGGAGTTGAAGTGGTCGACGGCGAGCCGTACGCCCCGCTCCTGGGCCCGGCCCGTGCCGCGGGCGTCTCCGCTCAGGTCGGCGTGCACGGCGAGGGTCAGCCGCGGCAGCGGCCCTGTGCCGCCCTGCGCGGAGGTGCGGTGGGGGCGTCCCGCCGTCCACCAGGCCGCCGTTCCGCCCGCCGCCAGCACCCCGGCCGCCGAGCCGAGTACCACGACACGGCGCCGCGTGACACCCCGCGCGCCGTCCCCGCCGGGCACCGTGTCGGCGCCGGAACCTGCGCCGGAACCTGCGCCGGACACCGCGGTCGCCTCGACGGCCGGCAGGGCCAGGACGGCCGTCGAACGGCGCGCGATCAGCCGGGTGACCGCCTCCGGCAGCCAGCCCTCGCCCGCGCCCCCGGCCCCGCCGTCCAGGGCCTGCCGCACCTCGCGCACGCCGGGGCGGGCGCCGGGCTCCTTCGCCAGACAGTCCCGCAGCAGCGGCAGCAGCGGCGCCGGGACACCGTCCAGATCCGGGTCCTCGTGGACCGTGCGCACCAGCACCCCGGGCGCCGAACCCGCTCCGAAGGGACGCTCGCCCGTCACGGCGTACGCCAGCAGACAGCCCAGCGAGAAGACATCGCTGGCCGGTCCGATCTCCCGCCCCCGGCCCTGCGCCTGTTCGGGGGAGAGGAACCCGGGGGAGCCGACCACCATCCCGCTGGCGGTGAGCGCGGTGTCCTCCGGCGTCCGGGCGATCCCGAAGTCGATCATCCGGGGGCCGTCGACCGCGAGCAGCACATTGCCGGGCTTGACGTCCCGGTGCACCAGCCCCGCCGCGTGCACCGCGTCCAGCGCCTCGGCGAGCCGGGCGCCCAGGAAACGGACCGAGGCGAGCGGCAGCGGCCCGCACTCCCGCACCGCCTCCGACAGATCGGGGCCCGGCACGAACGCCGTGGCGAGCCAGGGCGACTCCGCCTCCGGGTCCGCGTCGAGCAGCGGTACCACCCAGGGGCTGGCCACCCGGCCCGCCGTCTCCACCTCGCGGCGGAACCTGGCCCGGAAGGCCGGGTCGTCCGCGTGTGCGGCGCGGATCACCTTCACCGCGGTGAGCGCGCCCCCGCCGGACCGCGCCAGATACACCACGCCCATGCCGCCCGCGCCGAGCCGGCGCAGCAGCCGGTAGCCGCCGATCCCGGCGGGATCGGCGCCACGCAACGGCTCCATCAACGCCCCCTCAGGTGGACACCTGGAACGAGGCCACGCCCTGGTACGCGAACCGGCCGCCGACGACCTTCCACAGATGGACGCCCGTGCCGTCGATGACCAGCGTCCCGGTGGTCTTGTCGAACGCGAAGTTCTTGGTGATGCCCCGGTAGCTCGCCGAGCGCAGCGCCGTCGTCAGGTTCTGGCGGTCCGCCTTCCCCGCGGCCAGGGACCGCAGGCACGTCACGGTCAGCCGGGCCACGTCGTACGTCTCCACGGCGTACCGCTCCGGCTCGGTGTCGAACCGCTTGCGGTACGCGGCCGCGAACGCCTTGGCCTCGGGTGCCACGGAGGCGTCCAAGACCGGGGCGACGATCACCCAGCCCTCGGCCGCGTCCCCGGCCGCGGACAGGAACCGGGCGTCGAGCACCCCCTGCGCGGCGGCCCTGGCCCCGGTGAAGTCACGGCTCGTCAGTTCGCGGGCCAGCAGCGCGGCCCGGTCGTGGTAGCCGGCGAAGACGACGGAGTCCGCGCCCCCGTCGGCGAGGGCGTCGAGGGTGGGCCCGAAGTCGGTGCGCAGCGCGCTGACCACCTTCGGTACGGCCGGCTGCCGGTCCTTGCGCAGAATCCCGGCGAGGGTGCTGCTGATCTCCCAGGCGTAGGCGTCCGCCGCCCGGTCGTCGATGATCCCGACGGTCCGTGACTTCGCGGTGCCGCGCAGATACGCGTTCAGATAGAACGGCATGATCGTGTCCGTCACCCGGGCGTGCAGGAAGGAGCGGCTGCCCATCGCCCCCAGCACACTGCCGCCGGGCGACACCGCGAGCACGGGCAGCGAGGCGGCGTCGTACGTCGCCAGTGTGGCGAGGGCCGTGGCGTCCGTGGTGGGGCCGATCACCGCCAGCACGGAACGGTCGGCGACCAGCTCCTTGGCCGCGGCGGGAGCCCGGTCCCGGTCGCCGCCGTCGTCCACGGTCCGTACGGCGAGGGTGAACGGCCGGTTCGCGGCCGCGTTGAACTCCTCGACCGCGAGCCGCAGTCCGCGCTCCTGTGCCCGGCCGACCGCCTTCTGGTCACCGCTCAGGTCGGCGTGCAGGCCGATGGTGTGCACCGGCTTCCCGGCCGTGCCCGCGGCGCCGTCCGCCTTGTCGCCGTCGTCCGAGAGCACCGCCCAGGCCGCCGCGCCGCCACCGGCCGCCACGGCCGCCGCGCCACCGGCCAGCAGCAGGAAACGACGTCTGCGCAGGCCACCGCCGGGCGGCGGACCGGGAGCCGGTGCGGACGCGGGGTCGATCTCGGTGTCGTCGATGCCGGGCAGCGCGAGACCGGCGGCCGACCGCTCGGCGATCAGCCGGACCAACGACTCGGGCAACCAGGCCTCGTCGTCGGGAAGTTGGTCGTCGGGCTGCCGGTCGGCGGGTGCGCGGTCCTCGGGCGTGTGGTGCTCGGGTGCGCGGTCCCCGGGCGGGCGGTGCTCGGGTGCGCGGTCCCCGGGCGTGCGGTCCTCAGGCAGGCGGTGCTCGGGCGTGCGGTCCTCGGATGCGTGGTCCTCGGGCTGTCCGTCGTCGGGCTTCCGGCCGGCGGGTGTGCCGCCCTCGGGGCGGATCGCCCGCAGTGCCTCCCGGGGGTCGGGCGGTGTCGCGGGCGGTGTGCCGGGTGCCGGGGCCATGAGGGCCGTGGCGAGGGCGTCGGCGGTCGGCCGCAGCGCGGGGTCCTTCTCCAGGCAGCCGCCCACCGCCTCGGCCAGTTCCCCGGGAAGCCCGTCCAGATCGGGCGCGTCGTGCACCGTGCGGTACAGCAGCGCCTCCGCCGTACCGGTGCCGAACGGAGGCCGTCCGGTGGCCGCGTGGGCCAGGACGCAGCCCAGGGAGAAGACGTCGCCGGCCGGTCCCAGCTCCCGCCCGCCCCGTGTCTGTTCCGGGGGCAGGAAGCCGGGGGTGCCGACGACGACACCGGTCGAGGTGAGCGAGGTGTCCTCCGGGGCACGGGCCACCCCGAAGTCGATCAGCCGGGGTCCGTCCGGCGCGAGCAGGACGTTGCCCGGCTTGACGTCCCGGTGCACGAGACCGGCCGCGTGCAGGTCCCGCAGGGCGTGCGCGAGCCGGGCGCCCAGGGCGCGCAGACTCCGTACCGGCAGCGGCCCGTGCGTGGCGACGGCCTCGGCGAGGGAGGGGCCCGGCACGAAGACGGTGGACAGCCAGGGCTGTTCGGCCTCCGGGTCCGCGTCGACGAGGGCGGCCACCCAGGGGCTGGTCATCCGCCGGGCGGTGTCCGCCTCGCGCCGGAAACGCTCCCGGAAATCGGTGTCCTCGGCGTACTCCGCCTGGATCACCTTCAGCGCGACCAGGGCGCCGCCGGCCGAGCGGGCCAGGTACACCACACCCATGCCGCCCGCGCCGAGGCGTCCGAGGAGCCGGTGGCCGGCCAGCAGGGCGGGGTCGGAGGTGCGCAGCGGTTCCATCACTTCCCCTTCAGCTGCTGCCGGACGCGCTCCAGCATCCGGGCGAGGGCGTCGCTGCCCAACTGGTTGAGCTCGTCCTGGGTGTGGTCCTTCGAGCCCGTCACGGAGACGGCCACGACGACCGTGCCCAGCCGGGCGACCGTCCATCGGTACGGCTGGGCCGCGCCGCCCCGCTCGGTGTAGCTGCCGATCTCGATGACGGAGTCGTCGGCGTAGTTCTGCTCGCGGGCGCCGAAGGGCGTGCCGACCGAGTTCAGGCCGGTGATCCGCTCACCGTCCCGGGGCTGCTGGTCCGGGCAGCGCAGGACCTCCTCGAGCGTGGTGGCGAGCTGCTGGTCGGCGCCGAGGGCGGAGGCGTGCACGGTGGCCGCGGCCGTCACCTTGACGGCGCCCTCGCCTTCGGCGCCGTTCAGCACGCTGTACCGGGACAGGGCGGCCAGGACGCCGGCGGGGAGCTTCTCCCGCTGCCAGCGGCAGTCCTCGCCCAGCACGGGCCAGGTGCCCGCGGCGCTCTGGGCGGGGGTCTGGGCGACGAAGCCGCGGCCCCAGTCGTCCGGTGTGAAGACCACGGCGTCGGCCAGACTCCGCCCGGCCCGGGCGGTCTTGGGCACCAGCGAGGCGTCGGGGGTGAAGACGGAGTCGGCGGTGGAAGCGCCGGAAGGGGCCGCGCCGGGTCCCGGGGAGGCGGTGGCGGAGGGCGAGCGGCTCGGTCCGGACGCCTCGGCGTCGTCCGGCTGCGCCGAACACCCGGCCAGCAGACTTCCCGCCACCAGGAGCGTCACCCAGCTCCCCAGGTTCTCTCGGGTATTGCCTTCCACTCAGTCCCCTCAATACCGTTCGTGTCCCCGACTCCCCGAACGTAGACGGCCGGTGGGGACGCGGGCCTCAGTAGAAACACGTATCTGGATACGTATTCCGTTGGTTCCCATGTGCGCGGATCCTGCCCCCTTCCCTCCCTTGTCATGGCATTGACACCCGCTTTCTTGTCGTGGGCACGCCTGATGATCGACCGCGCCGGGCCGGAGGCGGGAATCGTGGGCGGGGAACCGGGGGCGGCCGGCCGCCGACCGTCGCGCCGCTCAGCCGACGGCTCGTCAGCAGGATGGGTGATTCCAGGTGGCCGGGGGCAGGGCCGGTGTCAATACTCCTTGGTGTCGGCCGTGTCCGACGCGGCGGCGAACGCGATGTGCTCTCGCGGTTGAGCCGGCTGTCCCCCCCCCACCACCGGAAGGGCCGCACCATGGCAGGTCTGGCGCGTCTGGCGCGTTCGGCGCCGATACGAGTCCGTCCGGCCCGGGGCGCGACCGCCGCCGACATCACCGTCGCGGACATCACCGTCGCGGACACCACCGTCGCCGCGGCCGACGCCGCCGCGGCCGCCGGGGCGCTCCCGTCCGCGCCGGCCCCCGGGCACTAGACCCTCCTCCCTCGAGCCGGCTCCGTCCGACGCGGCGGCGCATGCCGACCTGCTCCCGGAATCGGCGGGTTTTCCCGCTCCCTCCGCGAAACACCCCACGAAACACCCCACGAAACGAAAGGCCTCACCATGTCACCCTCGGCGCGCTCGGCGCTGCACCGGATCCGTCCGGGCACGGCCGTGATCACGGCCGCCACCGCTCTCCTCGGTGCCTGCTTCCTCCAGCCGGCGACCGCCGCCGAGGAACCCCGGGCAGCCGGTGCGCCGACGGGCGTCTCGGTCCTGTCCGCCGGTTGGACGAGGCCGTGGGCCATCACCTTCCTCCCCGACGGGAAGCGCGCGCTGGTCACCGAGCGCCAGAGCTCCACGGTGTGGCTGCAAGGGTCGGACGGCGCCAAGAAGAAGGTCGGCACGGTGCCGAACACCGTCTACCCCTCCCCCTCCCTGGGCACCACCGCGGTGGGCAGCGGCGGTCTGCTGGGCGTGGCCCCCTCGCCGACCTGGAACGGCACCACGGACCAGGACGTGTTCTTCGTCCACACGGCCGCCACCGAGATCCGCGTCGTGAAGATGCGCTTCGACGGCACCTCGCTGAGCGGCTACACCGTCGTCCTCGGCGGTATCACCCGGGGCGGCGACCACAACGGCGGCAAGATCGCCTTCGGCCCGGACGGCTATCTGTACGTCTCCGTCGGCGACGCCCTCCAGCGCAAGCTCGCCCAGGACAAGAACTCGCTCAACGGGAAGATCCTGCGGATCACCAAGAGCGGTGCGGCGGCCCCCGGCAACCCGTTCGGCACCCGGGTCTACAGCCTGGGCCATCGCAACCCCCAGGGCCTCGCGTGGGACTCCCGGGGCAGGCTGTGGGAGACCGAGATCGGCGAGTCCACCTGGGACGAGCTCAACCTGATCGGCGCGGGCGCCAACTACGGCTGGCCCACCTGCGAGGGCTCCTGCGCCCAGGCGGGCATGACGAACCCGAAGAAGGTCTGGAACCCGGCCCAGGGCGGCGTACCCGCCCAGCTCGCCATCGCCGGCGACGTCGTCTACGTCACGACCCTGCTCGGCCAGCGCCTGTGGGCCATGCCGATCGACAGCACCGGCAAGGGCGTCGGGACCGCGACGTCGTACTACACCAACAGCTACGGCCGGCTGCGGGCACTCACCAAGGTGCCGGGCGCGGACACCCTCTGGCTCGGGACGACCGACGGCGGTGTCGGCAAGGACCGCATTCTCAAGGTCACCGTCAAGAAGTGACCTCGCCGGAAACCGAGGACCACCGCAAGGACCCCGGCGCGAGCGCGGCCGGTCGGCGGCCCGCGCACCCGCGTCCGGCCGATCCACCCCACGAAAGGAAGGGCCACCGAATGCCCCGCCTCGCGCGTCCGGCGCCGCGTCGAGTGACCCGACCGGGAACGGCGGTGACCGTCGCCGCCACGGTCCTCCTCGGCGCCTGCCTCCTCCCGCCGGCCACGGCCGCCGCCGGATCCCGGGGAACCGGTGTGCCGTCGGGCGTCTCGGTCCTGTCCGCCGGTTGGACGAGGCCGTGGGGCATCGGCTTCCTGCCCGACGGGCGGAGCGCGCTGGTGACCGAGCGCCACAGCTTCACGGTGTCGGTCCTGGGCCGCGACGGCGTCAGGAGGCCGGTGGGCACGGTGCCGAACACCGTCGCCGGCGTCGCCGGTCCGGTGGCGGACAACGGCGGTCTGCTGGGCGTCGCCCCCTCGCCGACCTGGAACGGCACCACGGACCACGACGTGTTCTTCCTCCACACGGCCGCCGACGAGACCAGAGTCGTGAAGATGCGCTTCGACGGCACCTCGCTGAGCGGCTACACCGTCGTCCTCGGCGGTATCGCCCGGGGCGGCGGCCACAACGGCGGCACGATCGCCTTCGGCCCGGACGGCCATCTGTACGTCACCACCGGCGACGCCCTCCAGAAGTCCCTGGCGCAGGACGTGAACTCGCTCAACGGGAAGATCCTGCGGATCACCAAGAGCGGTGCGGCGGCCCCCGGCAACCCGTTCGGCACCCGGGTCTACAGCCTGGGCCACCGCAACCCCCAGGGCCTGGCCTGGGACTCCCGGGGCAGGCTGTGGGAGACCGAGATCGGCGAGTCCACCTGGGACGAGCTCAACCTGATCGGTGCGGGCAAGAACTACGGCTGGCCCACCTGCGAGGGCTCCTGCGCCCAGGCGGGTATGACGGACCCGAAGAAGGTCTGGAACCCGGCCCAGGGCGGCGTACCCGCCCAGCTCGCCATCGCCGGCGACGTCGTCTACGTCTCGACGCTGCTCGGCCGGCGGCTGTGGGCCGTGCCGATCGACAGCACCGGCACCGGCGTCGGGACCGCGACGTCGTACTACGACGGCGTGTACGGCCGGCTGCGGGCCCTGGCCAAGGTCCCCGGCGCCGACGAGCTGTGGCTCGGCTCCAGCGACAACGGCGTCGACAAGGACAGCATCCTCAAGGTCACCGTCGAGTGACCGCTCCGGCCCCTTCGACTCCCCTCCTCACGCAGGGGTGAACCCGAGAGAAAGGTACGCACCATGAACGAGACCACCGAACGGACGCAGCAGCCGGCCGCGACCACGACGCAGCACACCGACCCGGGTGTCTGGCAGACGCCCGGCTACACCGTCGTCGACACCGCGCTGGAGGTCACCGCCTACTCCCTCTCCGCCCGCTAGCAGGCCGCCATGCTGCTGCGTGTGCTCGGCACCGCGGCCGGCGGCGGCGTCCCGCAGTGGAACTGCGCGTGCCCCGGATGTTCCGGGGCACGCGCGCATCCCGAGCGGCGCCGCCGGCACGCATCGCTCGCGGTCCGTACGGACGACGGCCGCTGGTACCTCGTCAACGCGACCCCCGACATCGGCGACCAGATCGAGGCCCATCCCGCACTCCACCCCGGCCCCGAACCCCGCCGCACCCCGATCGCCGGGGTCGTCCTCACCGACGCCGAACTCGACCACACCCTGGGCATCGCACGGCTGCGCGAGGCCGACGCCCTGGAGATCCACGCCACCGCCCCGGTCCGCCGCGCCCTCGACGAACGCCTGCGCCTCGGCGCCGTCCTGGGCCCCTACACCACGCTGACCTGGCGGGACCTGCCGTGCCACGGCGCGCGGTCGCTCACCTCCGCGACCTTCGGCCGGCCCGACCGCAGTCTGCGAATCAGCGCCGTCCCCGTCTCCGCGAAACGCCCCCGGTACGCCGCCGACGCCCCCGAGACCGACGGGGACGACGCCTGGGTCGTCGCCCTGCGCCTGTACGACCCGGCCACCGGCCGGTCGGCGGTCTACGCCCCCGCCGTGGCCGCCTGGTCCGACGCGCTGCACCGGGTCGCCGCCGAGGCCGACTGCGTCATCGTCGACGGCACCTTCTGGGACGACGAGGAACCACGCCGCACCGGCATCTCCTCCCGCACCGCCACCGGCATGGGCCATCTGCCCATCGACGGGCCGGGCGGCACCGCCGGCATCCTCGCCACGCTGTCCGCCCGCTGCCTCTACACCCACCTCAACAACACCAACCCCCTCGTCGACCCCGCCGCGGACCAGCACAAGCGGCTCGCCCGGCTGGGCATCGAGGTGGCCGACGACGAGATGGTGATCGAGCTGTGACCACGGCACTCGCCCCCCTGACAGAACCCTGGCCCCCCACCGAGTTCGAGGACCGCCTGCGCACGGTGGCCCAGGAGCGCTACCACGACCGTCACCCCTTCAACGTCCGGATGCACGAGGGCGACCTCGACCGGACCGAGGTCCGCACCTGGATCGCCAACCGCTTCCACTACCAGCGCCACATCCCCGTCAAGGACGCGCTGATCACCGCCAAACTCGACTCCCCGCGACTGCGGCGCATGTGGCTGCGCCGGATCGAGGACCACGACGGACGCGGTGAAGGCGAGGGCGGCATCGAGCGCTGGCTGCGGCTCGGCGAGGCGGCCGGCCTGGACCGCGACACCCTGCTGGCGGGCGACTCCGTGCTGCCCGGCGTACGCCTCGCCGTCGAGGGCTACGTCAACTTCTGCCGGCTGCGCCCGCCGCTGGAGGCCGTCGCCGCCTCGCTCACCGAACTGACCGCACCCGGCCTGATGCGGCGGCGCATCGGCGCCTTCGAACGCCACTACGACTGGATCGCGCCGGACGGGCTCGCCTACTTCCGCACCCGCGTCGACCAGGGCCGGCGCGACAGCACCGAGGCCCTCGCCCTCGTCCTGGAGTGGGCGCGCACCCGGGGGGACCAGGAACGGGCCCTGGCCGCGCTCGCCTTCAAGTGCGACGTCCTGTGGGCCCTGCTGGACGCCGTGCAGCGGGGACAGGCGTCCGACGACAGGCCGGTGGTGGACGTGCGGCCCTGGCGGAACGACCACCCGGAACCGCGGGACCATCAGGTGCGGCACGGGCAGCCGGAGCCGGACACCCGGCCGCAGCCGGACGCCCGTCCCTGGCGCACCGGCCCGTCGGCGTCCGGCGGACGACGTCCGTCACGGCCGCTGCCCCGCACCGCGGCCGGCGGCCCCGAGCAGGACCTGCGCCCCTGGCGCGGGCAGGGATGACGGCCGTGCCCGGCGACCCCTGGCGCCCCGCCCTCGCCCCCGCCCTGATGCTGCGCCACGACCGGGTGCGCGACACGGACCTGCTGGTCCTGCCCGAACGCGTCGTCGTCCTGGAGGGCCACGCCGGACAGATCGTCGGGCTGTGCGACGGCACCCGCACCGTGCCCGGGATCGTCGACACGCTGGCCGAGCGCTACCCGGGCGCCCCGGTCGCCGACGACGTCCCGTCCTTCCTCGACCGGCTGCGCCGGGAGGGCTGGCTCACATGACCGTTCCCCGCCCCGCCGCCGCCTCGCCCGAGCCGCCCCGCCCCTGGGCGCTGCTCGCCGAACTCACCCACGCCTGCCCGCTGCACTGCCCGTACTGCTCCAACCCGCTGGAGCTGGCCCGGCGTTCGGCCGAACTGACCGCCGCCGAGTGGGCGGACGTCCTGCGGCAGGCCGCCGACCTGGGCGTCGTCCACACCCATCTCTCCGGCGGCGAGCCGCTGCTCAGGCCCGACCTGGAACGGATCGTCGCCGCCGCCGAGGGGGCCGGCGTCTACACCCAGCTGGTGACCAGCGGCACCGGCCTCGACGAGGACCGGCTGAGCGCGCTGCGTGCGGCCGGGCTGCGCAGTGTGCAGCTCTCCGTCCAGCACGCCGAGGCCGCCGCCAACGACCGGATCGCCGGACGCCCGTCCTCGTTCGCCGCCAAGGAACGGGCCGCGGCCCTGGTCCGCCGGGCGGGACTCCCGCTCGGCCTCAACGTGGTGCTGCACCGCGACAATCTCGACACGGTCGGCGCCCTCGTCGAGCTGGGCGAGTCCTGGGGCGTGGACCGCATCGAGCTGGCCAACACCCAGTTCTACGGCTGGGGTCTGCTCAACCGGGCCGCGCTGCTGCCCACCCGCGAGCAGCTGGCCCGCGCCCGGGAGACCGTCGAACACCACCGGGAGCGGCTCGCGGGCCGTGTCGAACTGGTCTGGGTCGTCCCCGACTACTTCGACGGGATCGCCAAGCCCTGCATGGGCGGCTGGGGAGCGGTCTCCCTCACCGTCACCCCCGACGGCACGGCCCTGCCCTGCCCGGCCGCCGCGTCCCTGCCCGACCTCGACCCGCCCAACGTCCGCGACCGTCCCCTCGACTGGATCTGGGACCGCTCCCCGGCGTTCGCCCGCTACCGCGGCACCGCCTGGATGACCGGCCCCTGCGGCACGTGCCCCCGCCGGGAGGAGGACTTCGGCGGCTGCCGCTGCCAGGCGTACGCCCTCACCGGCGACGCCGCCCGCACCGACCCGGCGTGCGCGCTCTCGCCCGACCACCACGTAGTCCGCGCCCTGACCGACCCCGACGCCGGCGTGACCCCGCCCCTGTACGTCCACCGCCGCCCCGGAGCCGTGCCCCAGGTGCGCTGAGTCCCCGCTCAGACGGGGTAGGCGTGGGTCTGGGCGGCCTTGACGGTCGCCCAGACCCGGGTGCCGGGGTGCAGACCGAGTTCGGCGGCGGCGACCGTCGTGAGATCGGCGGCCAGCGGCAGTTCGCCCGTGAGGTCGGCGCGGATCTGGTCGCCGTGGGTCTCCAGGCCCGCCACCTCGCAGTGCCAGAGATTCCGGGCGCTGGTGCCGGTGGGGCGCTCGCGGTGGAGGGTGACCGCGCTCGGCGGGAACGCCACGAACACCGGACCGGTCAGCACCTCCGTCGTGGTGAGGCTCGGCCCGGCGTCCAGACGCACGGTGTGGCCGTCGGCCCGGCCCTGGTAGAGGTTCAGGCCGACGAGCCGGGCGATGTAGTCGGTGCGCGGATGGCGGGCGATGTCGGCCGGGGTGCCCTCCTGGACGGTCCTGCCGTCCTCGACGACGACCAGCCGGTCGGCGAGCACCATCGCGTCGAGCGGATCATGGGTGACCAGGACGGCGACGGCCTCGAACTCGGCCAGATGACGGCGGAGCTGGGCCCGCACGTCCAGCCGGGTGCGGGCGTCCAGCGCCGCCAGCGGCTCGTCGAGCAGCAGCAGCCGGGGCCGGGTGGCCAGCGCCCGGGCGAGGGCGACGCGCTGGGCCTGGCCGCCGGAGAGCCGGCGGGGCCTGGCGCCCGCGTGCTCGGCCAGACCCATCCGCTCCAGCCACGCGGCGGCCAGGGCGCGGGCCTCCGCCTTGCCCACGCCCTGGCAGCGCGGCCCGAAGGCCACGTTGTCGAGGGCGGTGAGATGCGGGAAGAGCAGGTAGTCCTGGAAGACGACGCCGACCGGCCGGGACTCCGGCGGGGTGCGCTCCAACGCCGCGCCGTCCAGCCGCAGATGGCCGTCGGTGAGCGGGACGAGACCGGCGAGGGCGCGCAGCGCGGTGGTCTTGCCCGCGCCGTTGGGGCCGAGCAGGGCGACGACGTCACCGGGCCCGGCGGTGAGGGCCACGTCGAGGCGGAAAATGCCGCGGTCGACGACGAGACGGGCGTCGAGGCCCGGGGTACCGAGGGCGGTCATGGGAAGATCGTCTCGCGTGGAGCTGTCCCGTGCGGTGCTCATGAGGCCGTCATCCAGCGGTCGCGCAGCCCGGCCAGTACGGCGATGGACACGGCCAGCAGCACCAGGCTGAGGGCGATCGCCGCCTCCGGATCGCTCTGGAGGGCCAGATAGACGGCCAGCGGCATGGTCTGGGTACGGCCGGGGAAGTTGCCGGCGAAGGTGATCGTCGCCCCGAACTCGCCCAGCGCCCGCGCCCAGGCCAGCACGGCGCCCGCCGCGATGCCCGGCGCGATCAGGGGGAGCGTGACCCGGCGGAACGCGGTGAACCGGGAGGCGCCCAGGGTCGCGGCCGCCTCCTCGTAGCGCGGGTCGGTGGCCCGTAGGGTGCCCTCGACGCTGATGACGAGGAACGGCATGGCGACGAAGGCCTCGGCGATCACGACCCCGGTGGTGGTGAACGGCAGGGTGATCCCGAACCACGCGTCCAGCCACTTCCCGACGACGCCGTTGCGGCCGAGCGCCATCAGCAGCGCCACACCGCCCACCACCGGGGGCAGCACGAGCGGCAGGGTGACGAGGGCCCGTACCAGGCCGCGGCCGGGGAAGTCGACCCGGGCCAGCAGCCAGGCCAGGGGCACCCCGAGCACCAGGCTCACCGCGGTGGCCGCGGTGGCGCAGAGCAGGGACAGCCGCAGCGCCTGCCACACCTCGGGACTGGTCAGCTGGTCCGACAGGCTGCTCCAGGGGGTGCGCACCAGCAGCGCGACCAGCGGCAGCACCAGGAACGCCAGCCCCAGCAGCGCGGGCAGGAGCAGCGGGAGCGGTGCGCCGCGGGCCGCGCGGGTGCGGACCCGTCCGCGCCGTGGCCCGCCCGTGAGGGTGTCGGGCACGGCGGCGGACGTGTCGTGCGGGGACGTCACGGCTTGAGGAACCCGGCCTCGGTCAGGACCTTCTGTCCCTCGGCGGACTGCACCAGCGTGATGAACGCCTGGGCGGCCTCGGTGTTCTGCGAGTCCTTGAGCAGGGCGATCGGGTAGTCGTTGACGGCGTCGGCCGACTCGGGGAAGTCCACGCCCTCCACCTTGTCACCCGCGGCGTTCACATCGGTCTTGTAGACGACGGCCGCGTCGGCCTCCTTCAGCTCGACCTTGGTGAGGGCGGCCTTGACGTCCTGCTCGTAGGAGACCGGGGTCAGCTTCAGCCCGCTCGCGTCGAGGGCCTTCTGCGCGGCGGCCCCGCACGGCACCTCCTTGTCGCACAGCACGACCTTCAGGCCGGACTTGGTGAGGTCCTTCAGGGAGGCGATCTTGTCGGGGTTGCCCGGCAGGGTGGCGATCTCCAGCTGGTTGCGGACGAAGGTGGCGGGGGTGCCGGAGGCGCCCCCCGCGTCGGTGACGATCTTCATCGTCTTGGGGCTGGCCGAGGCGAACACATCGGCCGGGGCACCACCGGTGATGCTCGCGGCGAGGGAGTCGCTGCCGCCGAAGTTGAAGGTCACCTTCGTCCCGGGGTGGGCCTTCTCGAACTCCTCGCCCAGCGTCGTGAAGCTCTCCTTCAGCGAGGCGGCGGCGAAGACGGTCACCTCGCCGGACAGCTTGTCCGAGGCGGTGGCCGACGCCGAGGAGTCGGAGCCGGACGACGCGGAGTCGTCGGAGGAGCAGGCGCTCAGGGCCAGCAGCGCGGCGGCTCCGGCACCGGCCACCTGGAGGGTGCGGCGGGTGCGGCGGGTCCGGCGCACGGAACGGGTCATCACGGATCTACTCCTTCTCACGAACTCACGAACTCACGAAACGGTTCAGGGTCTTTCGACGACCACATTGGTCGACTTGATCACTGCGACCGCCGGGACGCCGAGCTCCAGCGCCAGCTCCTCGGCCGACTCCCGGCTGACCAGGGACACCACCCGGAACGGCCCGGCCTGGATCTCCACCTGCGCGGAGACGTCCCCCAGCCGCACCTCGGTGACGATGCCGGGGAGGCGGTTGCGCGCCGAGGAGCCGGCGCCCGCCCGGTCCGGCCGGTGCATCCGCCGGGCGAAGGCCGCCAGGGCCGCCCCGGGGATGATGCGGCGGCCCGACTCCTCGCGATCGGCGTGCAGCTTCCCGCTGTCGACGAGGCGCCGCACGGTGTCCGCGCTGACGCCCAGTAGGGCGGCCGCTTCACCGATCCGGTAGGTGTGCATGCACCGAGCATACTGCCGCATATGCGAGGCGTAAGTCCCTTGTCGCATCGCATGAGCCGGATCATGGGCGCACTAGGTTGGTATGTGCGTTTGTACGGACGCCCGGCCCGGGTACGGTCACCCGGGAGGTGGTAGCCCGTGACCCAGTCCCTCGCGGCCGCCGGCACCGCGGCACAGGTCGTCCTCACCGGTGATCTGGCCCGGCTGACCGTCGCCGACCTGCGCGCCTGGCCCCAGCGGCAGGTCGCGGTGAGCTTCGAGTGCGCCACCAGCGGCACCCGGCGCCACCGCTTCACCGGGCCGCTGCTGCACGACGTGCTCGCCGACGCCGGTCCCGGTTTCGACCCCGCCCGCCGCAAGGACCGTCTGCGCTTCCTCATCGCGGTGACCGGCGCGGACGGCCATCACGCCCTGCTGTCCTGGGCGGAGGTGGACCCGGACTTCGGCCGCGCGCCCGTCCTGCTCGCCGTCTCCATCGACGACACCCCGCTGGACCTCGCCGGCCCCCAGCTCGTCCTGCCGCAGGACCGCTGCGGGGCCCGGCACATCAGCGGGATCGACGCGATCCGGGTGGACGGCGGCTACCGCGGATGGACGTGACAGGGCCCTGCCGCGTGCGCGTCGGCACACGGCAGGGCCCTGTCACGTCCGGCCTCGGTCGGCGACGCCGTCGGGGCGGGCGCCCCGGCGGGTCTACCCCAGGTCGAGCCCGTGGCCGTAGGGGAACACGGGGTCCTGCGTGTCGTTGGGCACGTCCGGCCGGGACGCTTCTACGGCGGCCATGGAGCGCGGCAGCTCGAACGGGAGCCGTCCCTCGGCGCGGGCCCGGCCGAAGGCCACGTCCAGGAGCGCCGCGTCCGAGGCGCCGAAGTCCGCGATCAGGGCGGCCGCGCGCTCGGCGATCTCGGGGAGCACGGCGGGCCGTTCGAGGTTGACGCACACCAGCGTGGGCACGGTGTCGAGCAGCCGCAGGATGTCCTTCAGCTCCTCCTCGGGGAAGGCGAGGGATCCCGCGTGGAAGAACGACTCGAAGGCGCCGGGCCGCTGTTCGTACGGGGTGCGCAGCCGCAGGACGGCGACGTCCGCCTCGGCCGGATCGCCGACGACATTGCCGTAGGCCGCCGCCGTCTCCCGGCTCACTCCCCGGACATAGAGGTCGGGGCGCTCCCGCAGGGGGAGGAGGCCGTTGTCGGTGAGGACGGTCAGCGAACGCCGCTGGGCCGCCTCGCCCAGGGCCGTGAACTCGCGGGCGCCGACGGTCTCCTCGGCGCGGTCCGGGTCGACGTACGGGTTCTCGAAGAGGCCGAGCACGAACTTCTCGCGCAGCAGACGGCGTACGGAGGCGTCGACGCGGTCCTCGGAGATCCGGCCCGAGCGCACCAGTTCCACCACGACCTCGGGGCACTGCTCCCCGCCGAACTGGTCGGTGCCGGCGTCCAGTGCCTTCGCCGCCCGCTCCGCGACGCTCAGGTGCTCGACGCCCCAGGCGCGGGCCTCGGCCGGCTCGCCCAGGATCTCGGCGTCGCTGAGCAGGCCCCAGTCGGTGCAGATGATGCCGTCGAAGCCGAGCCGTCCGCGCAGCAGGCCGGTCAGGACGTCCTTGTTGAAACCGAAGCCGACCTCCTCCCAGTCGGTGCCCACGGGCTGCCCGTAGTACGGCATCATCTGCGAGCACCCGGCCTCGACGGCCGCGCGGAACGGGGCCAGGTGGTATTCGCGCATACCCCCCGGGTAGACCTGCTCCTTGCCGTGCGGGAAGTGCGGGTCCTCGCCGTCCTTCTGCGGCCCGCCGCCCGGGAAGTGCTTGACCATCGCGGCGACCGACCGGGTGCCGAGCCGCGGGCCCTGAAGACCGCGGACGTACGCGCCCACCAGCTCCCCGGTCAGCTCCGCGTCGGACCCGAACGTGCCCGACTGGCGGGACCAGCGCGGCTCGGTGGCCAGGTCGATCTGCGGGTGCAGGGCGACCCGGAAGCCGACGGCGAGGTACTCGCGGCGGACGGTGTCCGCGAACCGCTCCACCAGCTCGGGGTCCCCGATCGCGGCCAGGCCCAGGGGTTCGGGCCAGGCCGAGAACGCCCCGGAGTTGAAGGAGGCGCCCGGGTTGTCGGTGAAGGTGTGCCGGGGGTCGGTGGAGAGGGTGACCGGGATGCCCAGCCGGGTGGCCGCGGCCAGTTCCTGCATCCGGTTGCTCCAGCGGGCCATCGCACCCGCGTCGCCCTGGCCGAGCAGGTTGAAGTGGGTCAGACCGCGGCCCGTGACCAGCTCGGTGGTGCCGTGTCGGAGGAACGGGCCCTCCTCGGCCAGACCGCCCTCCGGCGTCATCGTCAGCATCGTGTGGAAGAGCTGGCCCGCCTTCTCCTCCAGGGTCATACGGGCCAGCAGGTCCTCGACCCGTTCGTCGACGGGCAGGTTCGGGTCGCGGTACGCGGGGGTGGTCATCCGGTTTCCTTGCGCGAGGGGGCCCTAGGGGGCTACTTGACCGAGCGGATGAACTGGACGGCGAGCGCGCCCAGGACGGCGGCGACCGCACCGAAGAGGAACAGCGCGCCGTAGTTCCCGCCGCCGCCGATCGCGAGGAACGCGGGGGCGACGATGGGGACGAGCGACTGGGGGAGGGCGTTGCCGATGTTCAGCACGCCCATGTCCTTCGCGGACTCCTCCGGGTTGGGCAGCACCGCGGCCGCCAGCGCCATGTCGACGGAGAGGTAGAGGCCCTCGCCGAAGCCGAAGACGACCAGCGCGGCGACGTACATCCCGAAGTTCTGCGTGGAGGCGATCATCGCCAGGCTGACCGCCATGACCATGGAGGAGCCGAGCACGTACGGCTTGCGGCGGCCCGAGCGGTCGGACAGCTGGCCGCCCAGGAGTGAGCCCACGACGATCGCGACGACCATGGCGAGGGTGCCCACCAGGACCTTCCCGGTGACGGCCGTGTCGTCGTAGCCGAGGCGGTCCATCAGGAAGTAGACCTGGTAACTGGTCACGCAGGAGGCGCCGGTGAAGACCAGGAAGCGGCCGGCGAAGTTCCAGGCGAAGTCGGGGTGCCTGCGCGGATTCACCCAGAAGCTGCGCAGGAACTCCTTGACGCTGTACGGGGCGAACGCGCCGGCGCGGGCCGGGCGGTCCTCGATGACGACCGCGAGACAGACGACGGCGGCCAGGCCGATCGCGCCGGGCACCAGGAAGGCCAGCGCCATCGAGCCGCTGAACACCTGGGCCAGCACCGAGCCGCCGATCATCGCCATCGAGGTCGTGACGCCGATGACACCGGAGACCCGGGCCTGCTGCTGCGGCGGGATCAGGTCGGGGATGCAGGAGGTGAGGGCGGCCAGGGTGGCGTTGATGCCGAGCTGGGCGACGGCCCAGCCGGTCATCAGCACCGGCACGCTGCCGCCGAGGGCGACCACGAGCAGGCCGGCGAGTCCGGCGGTCATCCCGCCGACCAGCCAGGGGCGGCGCCGGCCGAAGCGGCTGGTGGTGCGGTCGGACAGGGCGCCGAAGACCGGGTTGCCGAGCATCGCGAGGAGCGCGCCGACGGACAGCACCTGGCCGAGGGCGGCGCCGCGGTCCGCCTCCGGCACGATCTGGCTGACCCGGAGGGCGAGCGTGACCATGACCGGGGTGAGGACGGCGAGATAGGCGCCGAACTGGGCGAAGGCGAGGGTGAGGACGAGGCCGGCGGAGGCCTTGGGGACGGTGTCGGAGGGGGCGGCGGGGGCGGACTGCGCGGCGCGCGTGGCGGTCGATGGGGAAGTCGACTCGCCGAGCGGGGCGTCGTGGCTCAAGGCCATGGCGGCTCTCCATGGGGACGGGGGCGGCTTCTTCGCCGCACCGGCTCGATCAGAGAAGCAGCAAAACCGAGTAGGTAGTAGGTTTTGTTCGCGTGGCCTGAATCACGCTGCACACGGCTTGAAAAAGCGAATCGATTACTCGTGTAACCGACGGTCGCGACCGGAGCTGTCCGGGCCCCCTCCACCATGAAGGCGCAGGCTGTGGGCGGGCTATGGTGACCGGCATGGAGCAGAAGGAAA
Source organism: Streptomyces phaeofaciens (assembly GCF_014648915.1). Taxonomy (GTDB): domain Bacteria; phylum Actinomycetota; class Actinomycetes; order Streptomycetales; family Streptomycetaceae; genus Streptomyces; species Streptomyces phaeofaciens. The sequence goes on from NZ_BMSA01000001.1 coordinate 107,656, forward strand.
ACGGCAGGGCCGGCCGAGGGGCGGGCCGCGGAACGTACGCCGTCGGCGACGAACGACGGCTGCGCATCCTGGACGCCGCCGTCGAGCACTTCGCCCAGTGGGGCTTCCACGCCTCGTCCCTCGCCCGGATCGCCAAGGACGTCGGCATCACCCAGGGCGGGCTGCTGCACCACTTCCGCAGCAAGGAGGACCTCCTCGTGCAGGTCCTGGAGCGCACCGAGCAGCAGGACGCGGAGCGGTTCTTCGGCAAGGACTTCGCCACGGCCGCCGAGTGCTACGCGAGCCTGCTCCGGCTCACCGAGTACAACGCCGCCCGCCTCGGCCGCACCCGGATGTTCAACGTCCTCGCCGCCGAGGCCGGCGACCCCGGCCACCCCGCCCACCCCTACTTCGTCCGGCGCTACGCCGAACTCGTCTCCGTCATGTCCGCCTCGCTGCGACGATCCGTGGAGAGCGGCGAGTTGAGGGACGGCACCGATGTCGCCGCGATGGCCGAGGAGACGGCCGCCGTGATGGACGGCCTCCAGATCCAGTGGGTCCTCGACCCCAAGGGCTTCGACATGGTGAGCCGCTTCCGCGCCTACGCCGACCGCCTGCTGCGGTCGATCACCACCGAGGGGACGGGGCTCCCGGAACAGAGCTGAGGGCAGGGACCGGGCACCGCGCACCCGCCCGGAGCCGAGGGTGACGGGGCTCTCGCTGCGGCCGGGAACCGCGTTGCGTAGCCTGTTCGCTGAACGCCCTTGACCTGCACGAGCGGGCAGGGAGCAGTCGACATCGGGAGCTTTCGCATGCTGCGCACCATGTTCAAGTCCAAGATCCACCGCGCCACCGTCACCCAGGCCGACCTGCACTACGTGGGATCCGTGACCATCGACGCGGACCTCCTCGACGCCGCCGACCTGCTCCCCGGGGAACTGGTGCACATCGTCGACATCACCAATGGCGCGCGGCTGGAGACGTACGTCATCGAGGGCGAGCGCGGCTCGGGGGTCGTCGGGATCAACGGGGCCGCCGCGCATCTCGTACATCCCGGAGACCTGGTGATCATCATCAGTTACGCTCAGGTCACCGATGCCGAGGCGCGGGCGCTGTCGCCCCGGGTCGTGCACGTGGACCGCGACAACCGCATCGTGGCCCTGGGCGCCGACCCCTCGGAGCCGGTACCGGGCTCCGACCAGGAGCGCAGCCCGCAGGCAGTGCCCGCCTGACCGGGACACCGTACGCATCGCACCGGGAGTGCCCATGAGCGACATCGAGATCCGCGACGACCGGCAGGCAGGACGCCTCGAAGCCGTCGGTGACGGAGGCGAAGTCGTGGGCCGCATCGAGTACTTCGTCCTGGAGTCGCCCCGTCCGGCCCTGGTCCCGGTGCACACGATCGTCGAACCGGCCCACGAGGGCAAGGGCATCGCCGGCTCCCTCGCGCGCGAGCTGTACGTCATGGCCGCGCGCGAGGGCGTCCCGGTCGCCCCGCTCTGCCCGTACGTCGTGAAGTGGGCCGCCCGGCACCCTCAGGAGGCGCCGGCCGCCGACCCCGAGCTGCTGAGCGCCGCCAAGGACTGGCTGCGCGCACACCCCGGAAGGTTCTGACCGCCGATGCTGGCCCTCCTGCACACGTCCGCGCTGCACGTTCCGGTCTTCGACGCCCTGCGCGACGAGACCCGGCCGGACCTGGAACTCCGCCACTTCGTCGACGAGAGCCTGCTGTCCCGGGCGCGCACCCTCGGCCCCGAGGCGGTCGCGGACGGCATACGGGCCGCGCTGGCCGAAGCCGCCGCGACCGGAGCCCGTGCCGTGCTGTGCACCTGCTCGACCATCGGTGCCGTCGCGGAGTCGGCCGCCTCCGGGCTCGGCGTCCGGGTCGTGCGCGGCGACCGCCCGATGGCCGCCGCCGCGGTGGCGGAGGGGGAGCGTGTCGTCGTCCTGGCGACCGTGGAGAGCACCTTCGGCCCGACCGCCGACCTGATCACCGAGGAGGCCTCTCGCGCGGGTCGCCCCGTCACGATCCGCACTCAGCTGGTCGACGGCGCCTGGGCCCGCTTCGAGGCGGGCGACACCGAGGGATGCGCCCGGCTGGTCGCGGACGCGGCCGACACGGTCACCGACGCCGACGCGATCGTCCTGGCCCAGGGCTCCATGGCCCCGGCGCAGTACCTCGTGCGCACCGCGGTACCCGTGCTGTCCAGCCCGCGGCCGGCCTTCGCGGCGGGCGCCCGCGCGGCTTCGGCGGACTGAGCCCACCCGGGTGAGTGCCCGGGGCGGCGCCGGGTACGCGGGGGAGTAGTCCAGAGGCAAGCCCCGCACCGGCCGGAGGACACGATGACGACCCCGCACCCCGACCCCGTACCGCCCGTACCGGCCCCCGGCCCCCCGGACCCGTACCCCACGCCGGTACCGCCGCCCGCCCCGCCCCCGGGCCCGCCGCCCGGCCCGGACCCCACCCCCGGTCCACCGCCGACCCCGGGCCCGCCGCCGACCCCGGGCCCCCCTCCGGAGCCGTCGCCGTCCCCCATCCCGCCGGGCCCCGAGCCGGTTCCGAACCCCGAGCCGGGCCCACCGCTGACCTGAGGCCTCCCCCGAGGGAACCCGGCCCGGCGAGCCCGCGTTCGTGAGTCCCCGCCAGTCCCGGCTGTCCCGGCTCTCCCGCTACGCCGAGACCTCCGACCGGTCCCCGCCCCACAGCGTGTGGAACGCCCCCTCGCGGTCCACCCGCCGGTAGGTATGCGCCCCGAAGAAGTCCCGCTGCCCCTGCGTCAGCGCCGCGGGCAACCGCTGCGCGCGCAACGCGTCGTAGTAGGCCAGCGCCGCCGCGAAACCGGGCGTCGGCACCCCCTGCCGGGTCGCGGACACCAGGACCTCGCGCCAGTCGTCCTGCGCCGCCGCGATCTCCGTCGCGAAGGTCTCGTCGGACAGCAGGCTCGGCAGGTCGGGCCGGGTGTCGTAGGCGGCGCGGATCCGGTCCAGGAACGCCGCCCGGATGATGCAGCCGCCGCGCCAGATCGCCGAGACGGCCCCGAGGTCGATGTCCCAGCCGTACTCCTCGCTGCCCGCGGCGATCTCGTGGAAGCCCTGGGTGTAGGACACGATCTTCGAGGCGTACAGCGCCTCCTCCACCCGGTCCGCGAAGGCCGCCGCCTCCGCCCCGCTCAGCGGGGACGGGACCGGCCCCGCCAGATCGCGCGAGGCCTCCCGCAGCGCCGCGTGGCCCGAGAGCGACCGGGCGAAGACGGCCTCCGCGATGCCGGACACCGGGACGCCCAGGTCGAGGGCGATCTGGACGGTCCAGCGGCCGGTGCCCTTCTGCTCGGCCTGGTCCACCACCACGTCCACGAACGGACGGTCCGTCGCCGCGTCCACGTGCGACAGCACCTCGGCCGTGATCTCGATCAGATACGAGTCCAGCCGCCCGGTGTTCCAGGTGCGGAAGATGTCCGCGATCTCCGCGGGCGCGTACCCGGCGACGTCCCGCAGCAGCTGGTACGCCTCGCCGATCAGCTGCATGTCGGCGTACTCGATGCCGTTGTGGACCATCTTCACGAAGTGACCGGCGCCGTCCGGGCCGACGTGCGTCACGCACGGCGCGCCGTCCTCCGCCTTCGCGGAGATCCGCTCCAGCATCGGCCCCAGCGAACCGTACGACTCCGACGAGCCGCCCGGCATGATGCTCGGGCCGTGCAGCGCGCCCTCCTCGCCGCCGGAGATGCCCGTGCCGACAAAGTGGATGTCCCGCTCGCGCAGCTCGCGCTCGCGGCGCCGGGTGTCGGCGAAGTGCGCGTTGCCCCCGTCGATGATCATGTCGCCGGGTTCGAGCAGCGGGGCGAACTCCTGGATCACCGCGTCGGTCGGCTCACCCGCCTTCACCATGATCACCAGGCGGCGGGGGCGCTCCAGGGCCGCCACGAACTCCTTCGCGGTCTCGGCGGCCACGAACGAGCCCTCGTGGCCGAACTCCTCCACCAGGGCGTGGGTGCGCGCCGCCGTCCGGTTGTGCAGCGCGACCGTATAGCCGTTGCGCGCGAAGTTGCGGGCGAGATTGCGGCCCATCACCGCGAGTCCCGTGACGCCGATCTGGGCTGACGTGGTCATACGGCTGGCTCCTCAAGGCTGGAAAAGATCCCGTACTCCATGGTGCCCGTGCCCGCGCGGCTCCGCAGGAGAAGTCCCCTTCGCCCCACCGTTCGCACAACCCCGTCCGGCTACGGCCGTGTTGGCGGCCAAGCGGCCGGTTGCCGTCTTGTCATGGCCGATTGGCAGCCCTTACTTTTGCCCCTCCTGACGCATGTCGAGGGGGATCTCCATGGCCGTACGCGGCCGGCACCGCCGGTATCAGCCGAACAGGATCAACCGGGCCTCGCTCACCGTCACCGCGGGCGGCGCCGGCATGGCGATACCGCTCATCGGCGCCGGCGTCGCCCAGGCGGCCGACGTGGACACCTGGAACAAGGTCGCCGCGTGCGAGTCCACCGGCGACTGGCACATCAACACCGGCAACGGCTACTACGGCGGGCTCCAGTTCTCCCGGTCGACCTGGGAGGCGTACGGCGGCAAGCAGTACGCGCAGCGCGCGGATCTGGCCACCCGGGACCAGCAGATCGCCGTGGCCGAGAAGGTGCTGGAGGGCCAGGGACCCGGCGCCTGGCCGGTCTGCTCGGTACGGGCCGGACTGACCCGGGGCGGCGACACCCCCGCCGTCCGGCCGCACGGCACGTCCGCGTCGGCCACGGACGCCGGGAAGTCGGGCACGGGCGCCAAGAAGTCCGCCAAGACCTCGCTGGAGGACGTGCGGCCCCAGTCCACCCCCCAGTCCCGGGCCGGCAAGGCGGAGATGTACACCGTCGTGCGCGGCGACACGCTCTCCGGCATCGCCGACGAGCAGGACGTCAGGGGCGGCTGGCGAGGGCTGTACGCCGCCAACCGGACGACCATCGGGGGCGACCCCGACCTGATCATCCCGGGCCAGCGGCTCCGCGTGGACGCCCCGGCCGGCACCTCCGCCACCAGGGGCGACTCCGCGCCCCGCCCCGGCAAGGCCTCCTCGGGCACCCAGGAGAAGAAGAAGGAGACCAAGGCCAAGGAGAAGACCGAGAAGAAGGAGACCGGGGAGAAGGCGAAGACCGGCCACTCCCTGGTCGCGCCCGTCGGCGCGGCCACCGGCACGCCGTACCACGCGACCGGCTCCTCCTGGTCGAAGGGCTATCACACCGGCGTCGACTTCCCCGTGCCCACCGGCACCTCCGTGAAGGCGGTCGGCGCGGGCACGGTGGTCAGTGCCGGCTGGGGCGGCTCCTTCGGCTACCAGGTCGTCATCCGGCATGCCGACGGCCGCTACACGCAGTACGCCCATCTGTCCGCGATCTCCGTACGGGACGGGCAGTCGGTGAGCGGCGGCCAGCGCATCGGCCGGTCCGGTTCCACCGGCAACAGCACGGGCCCGCATCTGCACTTCGAGGTGCGGACGGGGCCCGGGTTCGGCAGCGACGTCGACCCGCTGGCGTACCTGCGGGCCGGCGGCGTCAGGATTTGACCCGCACCCGGTGCCGGTCGAGGGCCGGCACCGGGACGTACGCGCCTCCGAAGATCGAGCCGTGGAAGAAGACGGGCGGCCGCTGCCGCTCCGGGGCGTCGGGGTCGTCGTCCCCGTAGGGCGCCTCCCCGGCGGTTGCCTGTACGAGGACGTCCGCGGGCGTGACCAGGACGTCCTTCTGCAACATCGCCGGCTCCGCGGGCTCCTCCCGAGGGTCCTCCGCCCACGCCGCGACCGGCTGCTCGGGGATCTTCCCGAGGGGGCCGTCCAGGGCCGCGGCCGGTTCGGAGCCGACCGGGCCGGGTGCGGCGACCGGCGCCGTGTCCGCCGTTCCGGCCGCCGTCACCGTTCCCGCCGCCGTCCCCGGCCGGGTGCTCTCCGTCCGTGCGGCCCCCGTGGCCTGCGCGTCCTGCGTCCCAGCGCTCTCCGACCGCGCGCCTTGGAGCCGCTCGGTGGTCAGCAGGATCAGGCCGCCCGCCGCCACCACACCGCAGCTCAGGGCGAGCACGGTGCCCGTGCTGCCGTAGCGGAAGGTCTCACCGAACATCGTGATGCCGACGGCGGCCGCGACCACCGGGTTGACCACGGTCAGTGTGGCCAGCGGGGCCGCGAGGCCCGCGCCCCGGTAGGAGGCCTGCGACAGCAGCATGCCGGCCGTGGCCAGCACACCGATCACGGCGAGGGAGGGCACGTCGGCCGCCGAGACACCGCCCGTCCAGTCGACGGCGACGGTCTTGGTGAACACCGAGGACATGCCGAACGCGATGCCGGACGCGCTCGCCAGCAGCACGCTGCGCATCGCCGGATGCCGGTGCGCGGCCCGCGCGGCGATCATCAGCGTCACCACCGCGGCCGCGGTGATCACGGCCACGGTCACCCGCTGCGGGGTGCTCAGCGACTGCGCGTCGGCGGCGCCGACCAGGGACAGCAGACCAGCCAGACCCACCGTCGCCATGATCGCGCCGCGCCAGGCCGTCGCCCCGGCCCTGCGGCCGACGAACAGCGCGGCCATCGGCAGCGCGAACACGATGGTCAGCGCGCCCAGCGGCTGGACCAGACTGAGGGGGCCGTAGGCCAGCGCCACCACGTGCAGCAGACCGCCGAGGCCGTTCAGCGCGACCGCCGCCCACCAGCTCCCGCGGCGCAGCGGCGCGTACTCCTCGTCGGGGGAGGAGACCGCGACCTGCTCCTGCACGATCGCTCCGGCGGCGTAGGCGACGGCGGACACCAGCGACAGGACCACGGACAACGCGAGGGCGCTCATGAGCTGCTCCTCTGCGTGAGGCCAGGGCGCGCGGCCCGGCGCGGCGAACGGTCGGCTTTCATAACCAACACGATGCCCTGTCGATCTGTTCCCGTCGTCGTACCTGAGCACGCATTGAGTCCTACTGCCGATGGAGTACGACCGGCCCCCGGTCCTCCCCCAGGTGGGTGACCTATGGGGGATCCCCCTGATCGCCGACCCCGGCCTCCTTGGTACTACTGCACGTCGTGGACCTCGACCCCGAACTCTCGGCGCTCCGCCCGCTCGGCGGCTTCTTCGTCCTACGTCCGGTCGGAGATCCGCCGCGCCCGCTGCCGAGCCTCGCGCAGATCTATGAGAACCGGACATCGGATGTTTACGGAGATGTCCTGACTTTCCGTGTCCGGAAGGTGGCCGGGGCGCTGCGCACCCCCGAGGAGCGGGTCGCCGCCTCGATCACCCAGCAGGGACTCGCCGCCCGGCTCTGGTCGGTGGCGCTGGGCTGCGCCGTCCTCTACGGCAGGATCCCCGACCTCGACCCGCGGCTGCTGCGCTGGGACCCGGACGGCAGCGCTCCCGACGACCTGTGGCCGGGCGAGCTCCGGGCCCTGCCCGGCGGTGACGCGGCCACCCTGGCCGATGCCGTCCTGCACGCCCACCTGGAACCGCTTCTCGCGGCCCTGCGCGCCCGCCACCGGCTCGCGCCCGGTCTGCTGCGCGGCAACGCCGGATCGGCGCTGGCCGGCGCGGCCGGGCAGCTGGACCGGTGGGCCCGCGCGCACGGCCGTCCGGACGCCGCCGCACGCGCGCGTGCCCTCACCGCCGAACTCTTCACCCACCCCCTCCTCGCGGACACGGGCACCCGCACCGGCACCGCCTTCCGCCGCCGCAGCTGCTGCCTGTACTACCGGGTGCCCGGCGGGGGTGTCTGCGGCGACTGTTGCTTCACACGGCCCCCGCGCTCTTCCGCCCACGGCCGGTCTGGGTGACCATGAGGAGAACCAGCCGCTGAGAATGGGGGGTTCCGGGTGCGAGTGGGACTGCTGACCCGGGAGTACCCGCCGGACGTGTACGGCGGCGCGGGTGTCCATGTCGAGTTCCTCGCCCGGGAGTTGCGGCGGCTCGTCGACCTCGACGTGCACTGCTGGGGCGAGGGCCGCACCGAGGACGTCCGGCGCCACCGCCCGTGGTCCGCGCTGGACGGCGCCAACGACGCGCTGCGCACCTTCTCCGTGGACCTCGCCATGGCCGCCGCCCTCGAAGGCCGCGAGATCGTCCACTCCCACACCTGGTACGCCAATCTCGCCGGCCATCTCGCCAAGGAGCTGTACGGCGTCCCGCATGTCGTCACCGCGCACTCGCTGGAGCCGCTGCGGCCGTGGAAGGCCGAGCAACTCGGCGGCGGATACGCACTGTCGAGCTGGGCCGAGCGGACCGCTGTGGAGGCCGCCGACGCGGTGATCGCCGTCTCCGGTGCCATGCGCGCCGACATCCTCGCCTGTTACCCGTCGCTCCCGCCGGACCGGGTGCACGTCGTGCACAACGGCATCGACACCGCCCTCTACCGGCCCGACCCCGGCACCGACGCCCTCACCCGGATCGGCCTCGACCCGGACCGCCCGTTCGTGCTGTTCGTCGGCCGTATCACCCGGCAGAAGGGCGTCCCCCATCTGCTGCGCGCCGTACGGGACATCGACCCGGCGGCCCAGGTCGTGCTCTGCGCCGGCGCCCCCGACACCCCCGAGATCGACCAGGAGTTCCGCGACCTCTTCGCCGCGCTGAGCCGGGCCCGTGACGGTGTGCACTGGATCCCGCGCATGCTGCCGCGCCCCGAGGTGATCCAACTCCTCACCCACGCGGCCGTGTTCGTCTGCCCGTCGGTGTACGAACCGCTCGGTATCGTCAACCTGGAGGCGATGGCCTGCGGCACGCCCGTCGTGGCCTCCCGGGTCGGCGGGATCCCGGAGGTCGTCGAGGACGGTGTGAGCGGCACCCTCGTACCGCCGGCGGAGGAGCCCGGGGCGTCCGGGGCGGCCGAGGCGTTCGAGGCGGGCCTCACCCGGGCGCTGGACGCGATCCTCGGGGACCCGGAGACCGGGCGCCGGATGGGCGAGGCCGGACGGGCGCGCGCGGTGGGGGAGTTCGGCTGGGACGCGGTCGCCCGCCGCACGGCCGGGCTCTACGAGGAGATCCTCAAACAGGCTTAGTTCCCCCGGCCGGGGGCAACCATGGTTCAACCAGGGTGAGGGGAGCGGCCATGCGTCGTGGTGGGCCTTCGGTGCTCGGAATCGTGCTGGCGGGCGGTGAGGGCAAACGCCTGATGCCCCTCACCGCGGACCGTGCCAAGCCTGCGGTGACCTTCGGCGGCACGTACCGCCTCGTCGACTTCGTCCTGTCCAACCTCGTCAACGCCGACATCCTGCGCATCTGCGTGCTGACGCAGTACAAGTCGCACTCGCTGGACCGGCACATCACCACCACCTGGCGGATGTCCAGCCTGCTGGGCAACTACATCACCCCCGTCCCCGCGCAGCAGCGGCTCGGCCCGCGCTGGTACCTCGGCAGCGCCGACGCCATCCTCCAGTCGCTGAACCTCGTCTACGACGAACGGCCGGAGTACGTCGCGGTGTTCGGCGCGGACCACGTGTACCGCATGGACCCGCGCCAGATGCTCACCCAGCACATCGACAGCGGCGCAGGGGTCACGGTGGCCGGGATACGCGTCCCGCGCACCGAGTCCTCCTCCTTCGGGGTGATCACCCCGGGCTCGGACGGGCAGAGCGTCGAGCGCTTTCTGGAGAAGCCCGCCGACCCGCCCGGGCTCGCGGACGAACCGGAGACCGTCTTCGCCTCGATGGGCAACTACATCTTCACCACCAAGGCCCTCATCGAGGCCCTCCAGCGGGACGCCGAGGACGAGACGTCCGTGCACGACATGGGCGGCTCGATCCTGCCCCGGCTCACCGCCCGCGGCGAGGCCCGGCTCTACGACTTCAGCGCCAACCACGTGCCCGGCGAGACCAGCCGCGACCGGGGCTACTGGCGGGACGTCGGCACCCTCGACGCCTACTACGACGCCCACATGGACCTGATCGCCGAGCGCCCCGCGTTCAACCTGTTCAACCGCAGCTGGCCGATCTACACCCACGCCAACCAGCTCTCGCCGGCCCGTTTCAACTCCGGCGGCATGGCCAGCGAGTCGATCATCAGTGCGGGCTGTCTCATCCGGGGCCAGGTCACCCGCTCCGTGCTGTCGCCGGGCGTCGTGGTCGACCCGGGCGCGGTCGTGCAGGGGGCGATCCTGCACGACAACGTGCGCGTCGGCCGGGGCGCGGTGGTGCGCGGCGCCGTCCTGGACAAGAACGTCGAGGTCCCGCCGGGTGCGACCATCGGTGTGAACCCGGAACGGGACGCCGACCTGTACTCGGTGTCGAAGGGCGGTGTGATCGCCCTGGGCAAGGGGCAGCAGGTGCCTTGAGCCGGTGAACTTAATGAGCTGTTAACTGTGCGTAGCCTGATCGTACTTGACCGTAATCGCGGCGAAGGGTTGACTGACGTCCCACCCGTCGTCGACGCGAGGCAAGCCCTTGACTGCTGATGATCTCCTGGCACCCCTCGATCTGGCGTTCTGGAGCATCGACTCGCCCGAGCACCCCATGCACCTGGGTGCCCTCGGCCTGTTCTCGGCGCTCTCGCCCGCCGCGGGTGCCCACGCCGCCGACCTGCTCGCCGCCCGCGCGGCCGCCGTCCCCGGTCTGCGCATGCGGATCCGGGACATGTGGCAGCCGCTCGCCTTCGGGCGCGCGGTGCGCGAACCCGACCCGGACTTCGACCCCTCCCACCACGTCTGTCTGCACACCCCCACCGCCGACTTCCAGGCCGCGGCCGGCCGGCTCATGGAACGCCCGCTGGAGCGCGGCCGCCCGCCGTGGGAGGCGCATGTGCTGCCGGGCGAGGACGGCGTCTCCTTCGCCGTGCTCTTCAAGTTCCACCACGCCCTCGCCGACGGGCTGCGCGCCCTGACCCTGGCCGCGGCCGTCCTGGACCCCATGGACATGCCCGCGCCCCGGCCCCGGCCCGCCGAGCCCGCCCGCGGACTGATCCCCGACGTCCGCAGACTGCCCGGCCTGCTGCGCGGCGCCGTCTCCGACGTGGGCCGCGCCCTCGACATCGGGGCCTCCGTCGCCGTGTCGACGCTGGGGGTGCGCTCGTCGGCCGCGCTCACCGCCGAGTCCACCGGCACCCGCCGCACCGCCGGCGTGGTCCTCGACCTCGACGACGTGCACCGGGTCCGCAAGGTCGTCGGCGGCACCGTCAACGACGTCCTGATCGCGGTGGTCGCCGGCGCGCTGCGCCGCTGGCTGGACGAACGGGGCGACGGCAGCGAGGGTGTGCGGCCGCGCGCCCTGATCCCCGTCTCCCAGCGCCGCCCGCGCACCGCCCACCCGCAGGGCAACCGGCTCTCCGGGTACTTGATACGGCTCCCGGTGGACGACCCGGACCCGCTCGGCCGGCTCGCCCAGGTCCGCACCGCCATGGACCGCAACAAGGACGCGGGGCCCGGCCGGGGCGCGGGTGCCGTCGCCCTGCTCGCCGATCACGTCCCGGCACTCGGCCACCGCCTCGGCGGACCGCTGGTCGGGCAGGCCGCGCGGCTCTGGTTCGACATCCTGGTCACCAGCGTGCCCCTGCCCGGTCTCGGCCTGAAGCTCGGCGGGAACCAGGTCGCCGAGGTCTTCCCGTACGCCCCGCTGGCGCGCGGCCAGTCCCTGGCGGTCGCCGTCTCGACCTACCGCGGCCGGGTCCACTACGGGCTGGTCGCCGACGCCGAGGCCGTACCGGACCTCGACCGGTTCGCGCAAGCCCTGACCGCCGAGGTGGAGACACTCATCACGGCCTGCCGTTCCTGACCTGATCGGGTTTGGAGGAGGGGCCCGGCGCTCCGTAGACTTCCCCGTTCGAAAGCGGGCGCGGTCGGAGCGCCGCACGGCGATCAGGGAACGGCAGCGCGATGACGGTGACAGAGGACGGCTCGGCGATCACGAGTGAGGCCGTGGACGACGTCGTGTACGGGCCCGGCATCGACCCCGAGCGGCTCGCGGTCTGCCTCGCCGTGCTGGAGGAACTCGACAAGCTCGAGGTCGACCACCCCGACGCGATCGCGGTGCGCCGGGCCACCGCCGGCGTCTACCGCACGGTGAAGCAGCGCCGCCGCCAGGAGCGCCGGGCCGCCAAGACCGCCCACGACAAGGCGGTCACCGAGGCCACCGCGACCGGCTCCGCGCAGCGCATCGACGACGAGACCGAGGGCATCCTGCCGTCCTCGGTCACCGAGGAGGGCCGGATCGCCGGGATACTCCAGCGCCCGCGCTCCTGCTACACCTGCAAGTCCCGCTACGTCGAGGTCGACTACTTCTACCACCAGCTCTGCCCGGACTGCGCCGCCGAGAACCGCGCCCGCCGCGACGCCCGCGCCGACCTCACCGGCAAGCGCGCGCTGCTCACCGGCGGCCGCGCCAAGATCGGCATGTACATCGCGCTCCGGCTGCTGCGGGACGGCGCGCACACGACGATCACCACACGGTTCCCCAAGGACGCCATCCGTCGCTTCACGGCCATGGACGACGCGGCCGACTGGATCCACCGCCTGGAGGTCGTCGGCATCGACCTGCGCGACCCGGCGCAGGCCGTGGCCCTCGCCGACCAGGTCGCCGAGGCGGGCCCGCTCGACATCCTGATCAACAACGCGACGCAGACCGTACGCCGGCTGCCCTCCGCCTACGCCGCGCTCGTCGACGGCGAGGGCGCCCCGCTGCCCGCCGGCGAGCTGCCCGCCCACCACGTCATCGGCGCCTTCGGCTCCGGCGCGGTGGACGGTCTGGCCGCACTGCCCGTCGGCATCAGCGGCCTGGACGCGCAGCAGGTCGCCGACCTCGCCCTGGTCGCCGGCAACGCCAGCGTCGCCCGGCACCTCGACGGCACCGCCATCGACGCGGGCGGCCTGGTCCCCGACGTGGTCGACACCAACACCTGGGTGCAGACCATCGAGCAGATCTCCCCGGTGGAGCTCCTCGAGACCCAGCTGTGCAACTACACGGCGCCGTTCATCCTGATCAGCAAGCTCCGCCCGGCCATGGCCGACGCCGCCCGGCGGGCGACGAGCGGGCGGGCGTACGTCGTGAACGTCTCGGCGATGGAGGGTGTCTTCGGCCGCGGCTACAAGGGCGCGGGCCACCCGAACACGAACGCCGCCAAGGCCGCGATGAACATGGTCACGCGGACCAGCGCCCAGGAGATGTTCGAGACCGACCGGATCCTCATGACCTCCGTCGACACCGGCTGGATCACCGACGAGCGCCCGCACTTCGACAAGCTGCGCCTCGCCGAGGAGGGCTTCCACGCCCCGCTCGACCTGGTCGACGGTGCGGCCCGGGTCTACGACCCGGTCGTGCGCGGCGAGGCGGGCGAGGACCTGTACGGCGTCTTCATGAAGGACTACGCGCCCGGCAAGTGGTGAGGGTCCCGGGTGCGCGCCGCGCGCACCCGGGTACCGCCGTCCACCAGCAGGTCGGTGCCGGTGACCCACTCCGCCTCGGCGGAGCACAGCCACAGCACCGCCCGCGCCACGTCCGCCGGCTCGCCGATGCGGCCCAGCGGCAGGCCGGCCGCGATCTCGTCCTCTCCCGGCTCCCACACGAACCGTGCCATCTCGGTCCGTACCAGGCCGGGGGAGACCGAGTTGACCCGAACCCCCGGTCCCAGCTCGCCCGCGAGCTGCCGGGTGAGGTGCAGGAGGGCGGCCTTGCCGGTGCTGTAGGCGCCGACCCCCGGGCCGGCATGGGTCGCGCCCTCGGAGCAGATGTTGACCACGGCCCCGCCGTGCTCGCGCATCCAGCCCCGCCACGCGCACTGCACCAGCCGTAGGGGCGCCTCGACGTTCACGGTGAAGGCGTCCCGCCACAGGTCCGGGTCGGCGTCCATCAGCGGGCCGTACGGCTGGTTGGTCGCCGCGTTGTTGACCAGCACGTCCAGCCGCCCGAACGCGTGCAGGCACAGGTCGGTCAGCGCGCGGGGATGGCCGGGATCACCGACGTCCCCGGCCAGGCCGACGCCGCCCAGCTCGGCCGCCGTCCGCCGCACCTCGTCCGCGTCCCGCGCGCTCACGCAGAGCCGCGCCCCGGCGTCCGCGAGCGCCCGGGCCACCGCCCGGCCGATCCCCCGCGTGGCGCCCGTGACGACGGCGGCCCTGCCGTGCAGCGCGGACGGTCCGTACGACGACGTCATCGGCGTACGGTCTCACGGCGGACCCTCAATCGACAGCCCCGAGACGTGAGTTGCGCTCGGCGACCAGTTCCAGGACCGTTCGCCAGTCCTCCAGCACCCCCGCGTCGAACCCGGCGGCGCGGCCGTCCTCGTCGGCCTGGCGCAGGCGCAGCAGATCGTCGTCGGCCGGTGCGGCGAGCCAGGGGTGGAGGCGGACCAGGCGGGCCACCCGGGCGCCGAGCAGCGGTCGTACGGCCTCGGCGGCGCGCTCGGCGCGAGCCGTCGGGTCGGTGGGGCACAGCAGCTGCCCGATGGGGTGGACCAGCCCGGCGAGCTGGAGCTCCTTGTCCGCGGGACGACTTCGGCGCAGCAGCGCGGCCGTCTGGAGCGCGTGGTCGTGAAGATCGATCCCGGGGACGGCGGAGCCCTCCGGGGTGTCCCGCACGCTCCGGCAGGCGTACAGCAGGTCCATCAGCTCCTCGACGCTGCGCAGCTCCATGCGTCAGTCCTCCCGCGAGACAGCCGTTCGGTTCGTCAGCAGATCATGGCCTGCTTGCGACCGGGCGAACGGGACTTGAACTGCGCGACGCGCCTGCCGAGGGGTGCCCGTGTACGCCGGACGGGTGAACCCAAGGGGTGCGTTCGTGGGGCAAAGGGTTCAATTCACCTGCGGGGACATGTGGGTGACGCGCCATGGTTACCCCAAATTTTCAGCCCTATCGAGCAGGCCCCCGCTCATTTGGTTACTCTGTAGCCGACGGACCGCAGGACGGAGTGCCACCCACACCCACCGTCCGTCTGGGACACGCCGGTTCACAACGGCCAGCTCTCCTCGGAGTCACCGGCACGACCGCGTCGCCACCGACTCCAGCCAGACCCCAGGGAGCGTTCAGCGCCGGACCGCAGACTGGCCGGCACGCCCCGAGGGTGACCCGACACATAAGGAGTGCGCGGTGACACCGGAGAAGACGAATCGCGAGCAACGCCCCAAGGAACGCCCGGAGCGGGCCGGCCGCAGGCCCGGCGAGATCCGCAGCCTCGACGTGTGGGCCCGCTCCGCCCCGATCCGCCTGGCGGGCTACGAGGACGACCTCGCCGAGCCCCACATCCTGCCCAGCGTCGACTGATCCCCCCGTCGGGATCCCTCGCGATCGCCCGCCGCATGGGCGTGCGCGTGCGCACGCCACGCCCATGCAGACCTGCGGGCTCTCCCCGGTCAGGCCGGCGGCGCCGTCCGGCGCCACGGACGCAGGTTCTCCAACTGCTCCGCCAGCCGCAGCAGTTCCCCCTCCGACCCCGGCAGCCCCACGAGCTGCACGGCGGCCGGCGCACCGGACGACAGCGTGCCGAACGGCACCGCCATCGCCGGCCAGCCGGTCAGGTTCCACGGCGGGGTCAGCGGCGAGCAGTTCGTGTTCACCAGCACATTGCGCAGCCACCCCCGCTCGTGCCACGGCTCCGACCGGGGTGAACGCCGCGCCAGCGCCGGCGTGAGCAGCACGTCGTACTCCGCGAAGAACGGCTCCAGCCGGCGCCGCAGCTCCTCCCGCGCCGTACCGCCCCGCACCCCGTTCAGAAAACGCCGGCCGATCGCCGCGTGCACCCGGGTGCGCCGGTTCAGCAGCCGCGCGTCGAGGCTCGCCGCGTCCACGGCCGTGCCCGCCGTCCAGTGCGCGAGCGAGGTGACCCCCAGCGACAGCGGGTACGCCGGGTCGGCCCGCCGCACCTGGTGCCCCGCCCGCATCAGCACCCCGGCCGCGTCCCGCGCCGCGCCCGCGTAGGGCGCGCCGACCGTGACACCGGCCAGCGGGCTGCGCACGGAGACGGCGATCCGCAGCATGCCCGGCTCCTCGGGCCGTACGGGTCCGGTGTCCGCGAGGACCGACAGCATCAGCCGCGCGTCCTCGACCGTGGTGGCCAGCGGGCCGTTCTCCGACATCCCGAACCAGTCGCCCTCGCCGATGCCCGCGGGCACCACGCCGGTGCCCGGCTTGATGGTCACCAGACCGCAGTTGGCCGCCGGTATGCGCAGCGAGCCCATGCCGTCGTTGCCCAGCGCGATCGGCACCATCCCGGCGGCCACCGCGGCCGCGCTGCCGCCGGACGAGCCGCCCGCCGTACGCGAGGTGTCCCACGGGTTGCGGGCGGTGCCGTGCACGCCCTCGGTGGTGCCGAACACGCACAATTCCGGCACGTTCGTCAGGCCCACGACCACCGCGCCCGCCGCCCGCAGCCGGGCCACCGTGACATGGTCGGCGCCGGCCGGCGTGTCCGAGGTCGCCGCCGAGCCCACCCGCGTCGCCTCGCCCCGCACGGCGAGATTGTCCTTGACCGCCACCGGTACCCCGGCCAGCGGCAGTTCGGCCAGGCCGGCCCGGGCGGCCACCTCGTCGGCCTCGGCGAGCGCGGCCTCGGCCCGGACCAGCCGGAACGCCCCGATCCGCCCGTCCAGCCGCTCGATCCGCGCCAGGTGCTCGGCCACCACCTCACGCGGCGTGGCCTCCTTCGCCCGTACGGCGGCGGCGATCTCGACGGCGGTCCGGCCGACCCAGCTGGTCACGGCAGCTCCCTCGGTGTGCATGCGTTACTGGCGAGTACGTAGGGAGAACTGTGCCCCGCCGGGCGCCCCGCGTCGAGAGGCCGCCGTCAGCCGCTCAGGTCCCCACCCGCGCCCTGAGCCACTCCTCCACCTCGCCCACGTGAGCGGCCGCCGCTGCCCGCGCGGCCTCCGGGTCACGGGCGGCCAGCGCGCGGTGGATCGCCGCGTGTTCGCGCCGGGTACGGGCGAACGCGCCCTCCTCCTGGTGGCCGCGCCGGACCCGGGCCCGGAAGGTGCGCGAGGACAGGCCCTCCAGGATCGCCGCCAGGGTCTCGTTGCCGGCGGCGGCCGCGATCGCCCGGTGGAAGGCGAGGTCGTGGGCGAGGATCTCCTCCGGGTCGTCCGTGGCGTTCATCGCCGCCACGTGCTCCGCCACGACGGCCAGTTGCTCCGGGGTGATCCGGGCGGCGGCCAGCGCCGTCGCCGTCGACTCCAGGATCCGCCGGACCTCCAGCAGCTCCACCAGACGCGGCCCGCGCGAGAGGTCCGCGACCACCCCGAACGTCTCCAGCAGGTCCCCGGCCTCCAGCGCCGTCACATAGATCCCGGAGCCGTGCCGGGCCTCCAGCACCCCCAGCACCGTGAGCGCCCGGATCGCCTCCCGCACCGAACTTCGGGAGATGCCCAGCTGCGCCGCGAGATCACGCTCGGTCGGCAGCCGCTGGCCCGGCTCCAACAGCCCCTCGCCGATCATCGCCTTGATCCGCTCGATGGCGCGCTGCGTCACCGTGCCCCTGGGGGCGGGCCCGCTCCGCGGGGTCTCTTCCACGTGGCCTCTCCTGTCGCCGGTGCGCGGCAGTCTAACCGTGGAGGTGGTCGGACCACTCGGCCCGGACACCCGGGAAAAGCATGCTGAGGGGTGTTGTCGAGAGGAAGTGGTCTGATAAATATGCGAGGCGGTACCCCGTGACCCCGGAGGGAGAAGGCTGCGTGAGCGACTTCGAAGGGCTGACGGCCCTGGTGACCGGCGGTGCCTCCGGCATCGGCCGGGCCACCGCGGAACTCCTGGCCGGGCGCGGTGCCCGCGTCGCCGTCCTCGACCTGGACCCGTCCGGCGTCGACAAGCCCCTGCTCGGCTATCGCGCCGACGTCGCCGACGACACCTCCGTACGGGAGGCCGTCGCGGCCGCCGTCGCCGACCTCGGCGGGCTGGACGTCCTGGTCAACAACGCGGGCATCGGCGCCCAGGGCACCGTCGAGGACAACGACGACACCGAGTGGCACCGGGTCCTCGACGTCAACGTGGTCGGCATGGTCCGGGTGGCCCGCGCGGCCCTGCCGCATCTGCGCGCCTCCGCCCACGCGGCCGTCGTCAACACCTGCTCCATCGCCGCCACCGCGGGCCTGCCGCAGCGCGCCCTGTACAGCGCGACCAAGGGCGCGGTGTACTCGCTGACCCTCGCCATGGCCGCCGACCACGTCCGCGAGGGCATCCGCGTCAACTGCGTCAACCCCGGCACCGCCGACACCCCCTGGGTCGGCCGCCTCCTGGACGCCGCCGACGACCCGGCCGCCGAACGCGCCGCCCTGGAGGCCCGCCAGCCCACCGGCCGGCTGGTCGGCGCGGACGAGGTCGCGGGCGCCATCGCCTACCTGGCGAGCCCGCTGTCCGGCGCCACCACCGGCACCGCGCTCGCCGTCGACGGCGGGATGCAGGGCCTGCGCCTGAGGCCGGTGGGCAGGTGAGCACCCTCGGCCGCAGCGGGGTCGAGGTCACCGGCCTCGGCCTCGGCGCCGCCCCCCTCGCCAACCTGTACTCCGAGGTCACCGAGGAGCAGGCGCACGCCACCGTGGCCGCCGCCTGGCGGCGGGGCGTGCGCTACTTCGACACCGCGCCCCACTACGGCCTCGGCCTCTCCGAACGCCGCCTCGGCGCGGCCCTGCGCGAGCACCCGCGCACCGCGTACACCGTCTCCACGAAGGTGGGGCGGCGGCTGGAGCCCTCGGCGGACGGCGGCGACGACCTCGCCCACGGCTTCGCCGTGCCCGCCACCCACCGCAGGGTCTGGGACTTCACCGCCGACGGCGTCCGCCGCACCCTGGAGGGCTGCCTGGAACGCCTCGGCCTCGACCGGGTCGACATCGTCTATCTGCACGACCCCGACGACCACGCCGAACAGGCCTTCCGCGAGGGCTACCCGGCCCTGGAGAAGCTGCGCTCCGAGGGCATGGTCGGGGCGATCGGCGCCGGCATGAACCAGTCCGCGATGCTCACCCGCTTCGTCCGCGACACGGACGTCGACGTCGTCCTGTGCGCCGGCCGCTACACCCTCCTCGACCAGAGCGCCCGCGCCGACCTGCTGCCCGCCGCCGAGGAGCGCGGGGTGTCGGTGGTGATCGGCGGGGCCTTCAACTCGGGCCTGCTGGCCGACCCCGCCCCGACCGCGACCTACGACTACGCGCGGGCCCCCGGCGAACTGGTCGACAGGGCACTGCGGATGCGGGCCGTCGCCGACCGGCACGGCATCACCCTGCGCGCCGCCGCGCTGGCCTTCTGCGCCGCCCACCCGGCCGTGGCGAGCGTCCTGGTCGGCGCCCGTTCGGCGGCCGAGGCCGAGGACTGCGCCGAGCAGTTCGCGACCCCCGTACCCGCCGCGTTCTGGCGGGAGCTGCGCGACACCGGCCTGCTCCCCGCGCGGGAGGCGTCATGAGGGTCGCCCTGCACACCAAGGTCCGCGCCGACCGCGTCGCCGCCTACGAGGCCGCCCACCGCCAGGTCCCCGAGGAACTCACCCACGCCATCCGGGCCGCCGGCGTCACCTCCTGGACGATCTGGCGCAGCCGCACCGACCTGTTCCACGTCCTGGAGTGCGAGGACTACGCCCGGCTGCTCGCCGAGCTGGAGCGGCTGCCCGTCAACGTGGCCTGGCAGGCCCGCATGGCCGAACTCCTCGACGTGGTGCACGACTACTCCGGCGAGGGCGCGGACGCCGGCCTGCCCGTCGTGTGGGAGCTGCCGTGACCGTCGACGCCCACCACCACGTCTGGGACCTCTCGGTACGCGACCAGGACTGGATCGGTGCGGACAGCCCGCTGCGGCGCGACTTCACCGTGGCGGACCTCGCCCCCGAGGCCCGCGCCGCCGGAGTCGACCGTACGGTCCTCGTCCAGACGGTCACCGTGGCCGAGGAGACCCCCGAATTCCTCGCCCTGGCGGCCGCGCACGACCTGGTCGCCGCCGTCGTGGGCTGGACCGACCTCACCCGCCCGGACGTCGCCGCCGAACTGGCCCGCCTGCGCGCGCTCCCCGGCGGCCGGTACCTCAGGGGAATCCGCCACCAGGTCCAGGGCGAACCCGAGCCCGAGTGGCTGCTGCGCCCGGACGTCCGCCGGGGTCTGGCCGCCGTCGCCGAGGCGGGCCTGGTCTACGACCTGGTCGTCCTCCCGCACCAGCTGCCCGCGTGCGCCGGGGCGGCCGCCTCCCTGCCCGGCCTCACCTTCGTCCTGGATCACCTGGGCAAACCGCCCGTCGCCGCCCGGACCCCGCAGCCCTGGGCGTCCGGCCTGCGCGCCCTGGCGGCCCTGCCGAACACCGTCTGCAAGCTCTCCGGCCTGGTCACCGAGGCCGACCCCGCCTCCTGGACCGTCGACGACCTGCGCCCGTACGCCGACACGGTCCTGGACGCCTTCGGCCCCGGGCGCCTGATGTTCGGCTCGGACTGGCCGGTGTGCACGCTCGCCGCCTCCTACGGCGAAGTGACCGCCGCCGCCCGGGAGCTGACGTCCGGCCTGAGCGCGGCCGAGCGCGCCGAGGTCTTCGACGGCACCGCCACCCGCGTCTACGGCCTCTGAACCGTCGCCGCCAGCCGGGTCGGCGGCAGGTACTCCCGCACATAGGTCCGCTCCCAGCAGGCGCCCGTCTCGCGCAGCTCCCGCCGGCTGGTGTAGCGGTAGCGGAAGAGCCGGGCGCGGACATGGCGGGGCGGCCGGTCCGGCGGGAACGGCGAACGGCGCAGCAGCCTCAGCGTGTCCGGGTCGTTCTCCAGCAGCCGCTCCACCAGCGCCCCGAACCAGGGCGCCGCGTAGGAGGGGGAGAGCGCGGCGAACCACATCAGCCAGTCCAGCCGCAGATGGTAGGGCGCGAACTGGCGCGGCCAGCGCCGTGGATCGCCCGGCTTGCCCTTGAACTCGTACTCCCGCCAGTCGGAGTCCGCACGCGGTACGTCGTCCAGGGTGCCCTCGACGACCACCTCGTGGCGGACCCGGCTCACGCTGCCGAACGCGCCGTAGGTGTTGACCAGATGGAGCGGGTCGAAGGAGCGGTTCATGACCTGGCGGCGCGAGAGCATGTTCATCACCGGGTGGCGGCTCAGCGCGACGAGGAGTGCGGCCACGGCGAGCACCACCACCTCGTACCAGAGCGGCGTGGCGGGGAAGGACCGGTGCCCGGAGGGCAGGTCCAGGGCGGGCACGGCCAGGACGATGGCGATCCAGTTCAGCCAGGCGAAGTTGCCCGACAGCACCAGCCACAGCTGGGTAAGGATCATCAGGGACGCGGCGGCCGTCGCCACCGGCTGCGGGGTGAACAGCAGGAACGGCACGACCAGCTGGGTGACGTGGTTGACGGCCACCTCGACGCGGTGCAGCGGCTTCGGCAGATGGTGGAAGAACCAGCTCAGCGGGCCCGGCATCGGCTGCGTCTCGTGGTGGTGGTCGAGACAGGTCAGCTTCCGCCAGCACGCGTCGCCCCGCATCTTGATCAGACCCGCGCCGAACTCCACCCGGAACAGGATCCAGCGCAGCAGGAAGAGCACCAGGACCGGCGGGGCCACCTCGTCGTTGCCGAGGAAGACCGCGAGGAAGCCGGTCTCCAGGAGCAGCGACTCCCAGCCGAACGCGTACCAGGTCTGTCCGACGTTGACGATGGACAGGTACAGCGCCCAGGGCACCGCCCAGAGCAGCATCGCGGCCCCCAGCGGCAGCAGGCCGTCCAGCCCCGCCAGCAGCGCCGCCGACACCGCGCACCCGGCCCAGGCGCAGCCCGCGAACAGCCGGTCGGAGTAGCGCAGCTGGAACAGGCTCGGCGCCCGCCGGAACTCCACCCGCGCCACGAAACGGGGGATCGGCAGCATCCCGCGCTCACCCAGCAGCGCGCGGAACTGGAGGGCCGCCGTCAGGAACGCGACCAGGTACACGGCGGCCAGCGCCCGCTGGAAGACCAGCCGGCTCAGCTCGTACCCGGGTGCGCTGAACCACTCCACGACCGTGTGCTCCTCCGTTCCATTCTGACCCCGTCACCGTGGGTGTCCCCGTCCTCCGTTTGCGTAACCCTGCCGGGTGAAGCAGACAATAAGGGACGAAATTACCTCGGGTGATCCAGGAGAACGCGGTGCGACTACCCACGACAGTCCTCGTCACCGTCGCCGCGCTCGCGGCGGCGTTCCTCGTTGCCGGGCGCGGCGCCGAGGCGGTCACGGACCCGGCGCCCGGTACCCGGGTCGTCGTCCCGGCCGCCGAGGCGCGCGACGCCCTCGCCGATCCCTTCGGCTCCGACCTCGAATCCGCCCTCGGTCCCGACGAGGTCGGCCCCGAGACCGTCCCCGAGATCCCGGACCTGCCCGACGGCGGCGGCCTGGTCCCGGACGGGCCCGACGAGTCCGACACGGCGGACGCCGGCGGAGCGGTCCCCGAGGGCCCCGACGCCGAGGCGTCCGAACCCAGGACGCCCGGCGAGCCCGCGACGGCCGGCGCCGACGCGCTCGCTCCCGCCGACACCGTCTTCGGCAGCCCCGTCGACGCCCTCGCCGGCGGACGGTGATCCGCACCCGCTCCCCGGTCGAAGAATCGGGCAAATCCTGGCAAGGTGGCCCCATGGTTGAACGGGGAGCGAGCGCCCTGTCACTCCCGGACGACTGGCCCGCCCACCCGGATCCGATCCTGGCGCTCAACCGTATGGGCAGCTTCGACTGGGACCTGGACTCGGGGCTGTTCCACATGGATGCCCGGGCGCACGAGATCTTCGACCTGAGGCCGGACGAGTTCGACGGCGACCCGGCCTCCCTCGCCGTGCGCGTCCCGCAGGCCGAGGGCATCCGGCTGGACGAACTGGTCTCCCAGGCCATCAAGGACGGCAGCGAGAACTATGGCGCCTACTTCCGTATGCGGCTGCGCGACGGAACCCTGCGCTGGACCCACACCCAGGGCTACATCCGGCGCGACGGCACCGGCCGCCCCCGCCGGATCGTCGGCATCGTCCGCGACGCCACCGAGGAGCTGAGCCACCTCGCCGCCCGCGGCGACGAGACGTCCGTCGAGGACGCCCGGCAGGAGCAGACCAACGTCGTCCGGCTGACCACGGCCGCCCTGGCGCACGCCCGGACCGTGCAGGACGTCATCGACGTCCTCAAGGACACCCAGGGCCTGACCCACCTCGGCGCGACCAGCCTCGTCATGGGCCTGGTCGAGGCCGGCCGCATCCGGCTGATCGCCGAGGGACCCGAGGGCAGCTTCGTCCCCGGCACCCTGGTCACCCGGATCGACGAGCCGTACCCGATGAGCGAGGTCGTACGGACCCTCACCCCCCGGTTCATCGAGTCGGCGGAGGAGTTCGCGGCCGGCTACCCCGTGCTGTGGCCGCACATCACCGACCTGAAGATCACCTCGGCCGCCTATCTGCCGCTCATCGTCCAGGCCCGCCCGATCGGTGCGATGGGCCTGCTCTACAGCAACCGCGCGGGGTTCGCCGCGGAGGAGCGCAACATCCTCGTCGCCCTCGGCAGCAGCATCGCCCAGAGCCTCCAGCGCGCCATGTTCTACGAGCAGGAGAAGGACATCGCGCAGGGCCTCCAGCAGGCCATGCTGCCGCGCACCATCCCCGGCGTGCCCGGCGCCGACATCGCCGTCCGCTACCGCGCCGCCACCATCGGCGGCTCCCTGGGCCGGGACATCGGCGGCGACTGGTACGACGTCATCCCGCTGCCCGGCGGCCGGGTCGGCGCCGTCATCGGTGACGTCCAGGGCCACGACACCCACGCGGCCGCCGTCATGGGCCAGCTGCGCATCGTCCTGCGGGCCTACGCGGCCGAGGGCCACACCCCGGCCACGGTGATGGCCCGCGCCTCCGTCTTCCTGCACGAACTCGACACCGACCGCTTCGCCACCTGCCTCTACACCGAGGCCGACCTCTCCACCGGGGTCGTCCAGGTGGTCCGCGCCGGGCACATCGACCCGCTGCTGCGCGGTCCCGACGGGGCCTGCCGGCGCGTCCCCGTCCCCGGCGGGCTGCCGCTCGGGCTCTCCGCCGAGTTCGGCAGCCTCGAGTACCCCGTCGGCACCATCGAGCTGGACCCCGGCCACACCCTGCTGCTGTGCACCGACGGCCTGGTCGAAGCGCCCGGGACCGACCTCGACGACGGGATGCGCGACCTCGCCGCCCTCATCGCCGCGGGCCCCGAGGACGTACGGAAACTCGCCGACCGGCTGATCGACATCGCCGAGGAGCGTGGCGGGGACGACGACGTCGCCCTGCTCCTGCTGCGCCGGCGCGGCCTCGACAGCCCGCAGACCGGCGGCCGGCTCCAGCAGCACGTCGCCCCCGGCGACCCCGAGGCGCTCACCGAGGCCCGGCACATGATCCGCGCCGCCGTGCGCACCTGGGGCGCCGGGCACCGGACCGACGAGATCGAGCTGGTCGCCGACGAGCTGATCACCAACGCCCTGATGCACACCGAGGGCGCCGCGATCGTCACCCTGCGGGTCCTCACCGGCGGCGGCAGACGGCTGCGTGTCGAGGTCGAGGACTCCTCCAGCGCCCTGCCGCGCCGCCGCGAGGCCGGGGAGTCGGGCGTGTCCGGACGCGGCCTGCTCCTGGTGGACCTGCTCACGGACGTCTGGGGCGTGGAGGCACGGGGCGGCGGCAAGTGCGTGTGGTGCGAGTTCATCGTCCCGGACGACTCCTGAACCCGGACGACTCCTGAACCCGGACGGCTCCTGAACCGGGTCGGCTCGTGCCCCCGGCCGACATTCCGGGCACCCGTCCCTCCGGAGCGGCCCCGGCCCCGCGTGGCACTCTGGACGTATGCCGGAGCTCCCCGAGGTCGAAGCACTGAAGGACTTCCTGGCCGAACGCGTCGTCGGCCATGAGATCGTGCGCGTCCTGCCGGTGGCCGTCAGTGTCCTGAAGACCTACGACCCTCCCCTCACCGCCGTCGAGGGCCACGCGGTCACGGCGGTGCGCCGGCACGGCAAGTTCCTGGACCTGGTGACCGGCGACGGCCCGCACCTCGTCACCCATCTCGCCCGGGCCGGCTGGCTCCGGTGGCGGGACCGGCTGCCCGACGGCCCGCCCCGCCCCGGCAAGGGCCCCCTCGCGCTGCGGGTCGCCCTGGAGACGGGGGAGGGTTTCGACCTCACCGAGGCCGGCACCCAGAAGCGGCTCGCGGTGTACGTCGTCGGCGATCCGCAGGAGGTGCCCGGCGTCGCCCGGCTCGGCCCGGACCCGCTGGCCGCCGACTTCGACGAGGCCCGCCTGGCCGCGCTGCTGTCGGGCGAACGCCGGCAGCTCAAGGGCGCCCTGCGCGACCAGAGCCTGATCGCGGGCGTCGGCAACGCCTACAGCGACGAGATCCTGCACGCCGCGAGGATGTCCCCGTTCAAGCTCGCCGCCACCCTCACCCCGGCGCAGACCCACACCCTGTACGAGGCGCTGCGCAGCACGCTCGCCGAGGCGGTCGACCGCTCACGGGGGCTGGCCGCCGGGGGCCTGAAGGCCGAGAAGAAGAGCGGTCTGCGGGTCCACGGCCGCACCGGCGAACCCTGCCCGGTGTGCGGCGACACCATCCGCGAGGTCTCCTTCAGCGACTCCTCGCTCCAGTACTGCCCGACCTGCCAGACGGGCGGGAAGCCGCTGGCGGACCGGAGGATGTCGAGGCTGCTGAAGTAGGCCGTTCCTCCGTCAGCACTTCCACGCCGAAATCGTCGACCGCGTAACCATCGGGCGCGGCAGGGAAGTTGAGGTGCCCCAAGGCGTCGGACCACGCCCCGGTCCACATCGGCCTCGACATGCCCTGACCGCACCGGGCCCTCGACACGTTCACGGCGCGGCGGCGGGGGCGCCGCGCTCGGACGGCGGTGAGGTCAGTCGTTCTCGAGCGTCACCAGGTGCTCCCCGGACGACGTGCGCAGCTCGTAGCGCGCGATCTCCTCGGGGTGCCAGGCCGCACCGCCGTGCATCGTGTTGGGGCGGGCGTCGTGCAGGGGAACGTTCCAACTGGTGACGGTCTGTTCGGAGCCGTCGTGACCGATGGCGACCAGCCGGCAGGGGCGGGGGCCCGCCCCGTCCTTCACCTTCAGCTCGATCTGGCTGCCCCACGCCGCGTCCTCGACGGTCACTTCGGCCCACACGCCCGACTTCTCGTCGGTCGCGGTGACCCGGACCGGGTCGTCGCCCTCGTCGCCGCCCG
Source organism: Streptomyces phaeofaciens (assembly GCF_014648915.1). Taxonomy (GTDB): domain Bacteria; phylum Actinomycetota; class Actinomycetes; order Streptomycetales; family Streptomycetaceae; genus Streptomyces; species Streptomyces phaeofaciens. Next base: position 133,689 of record NZ_BMSA01000001.1, read on the forward strand.
CCATCATCGCGATCGCGGGTCCGGCCAGGGCGACGACCACGGAGGCGGCCAGGGCGAACATCAGCCGGCGGCGGGCGGCCCGACGCCGGGCCGCCACCTCGCCGAGCAGCCGGTCGAGCAGTCGCGGCCCGGGCCCCGCGAACGGGTGCACGGTCCGCGGGGTGGCCCGCCGGTAGAGCATCATCTGCCGCGCGGTCGGCCCGAACTCGGTGACCTGTGCCGCACAGCTGGGACACTCCATGAGGTGGTCCTCGAAGCGGAAGGCTTCCGCCTCGTCCAGCACGCCCAGCGCGTACGCGGCGACGTCGCGATGCCTTTCCAGGGACCTCATGCCGAAACCTCGTGCCTTTGGGTGCCAGTGGGGTTACTCCTTGCTCCCACCGGTACGGACCAGGCTCCTGAATCACTCAAGGCGTGTACCGAATCGTGACCCAGGTGTTCGGAGCGGTCGGTCCCGCGGATTGGTGTGAATCTAAAAAAGATGGATCGCCAGGTGTCCGAGGGGCAGTCCGAGCTGCCAGGCGGGCGTCCAGACCTTCGGTCCCTCGTCCTCCCCGGCCCCCGGGGCGCCGCCCGGGACCGCGTTGAGGTCGGGGGCGAGCAGCTCCGTCTCCTCCAGCCAGCGCCAGGCGTTCCCGGCCAGATCGAGGTCGGGTGCGGGAGCGTCCGACCGGGCGGCTTCGGCTCTCAGTTGGGACATACGTTCGCCGACCCAGTTCTGCCACGGCTGGTCGTACGCCGTGAGCGAAAGCCAGGTCTCCAGCTGGGTCACGACCCGGATGCCGGGCAGTTCGCCGTCGGTGTCGGACAGGAAGATCGTCAACGCCAGGGCGTCGCGCCCGGCGCGGAACTCGAAGGACGTCGGCGGCATCAGATCGCCGGTCCGCAGCAGTTCGTCGGCGATGTACTCGGCGTACAACCAGGCCATGGGGACGGTGAGTTCACCGCCGCCGGTGCCGTCCGTGTTCTGGTGACCTCTGTGCAGCATCCCTTCCTGCCTTCCTCCGGTGCGTGCGCGTCGCCCGTTGCCGGGACCCCCAGTCCGGAACACGGATAAGGACACACGATTACTCAACCGCGGTCCTCGGCAAGGCGCTTTACGGAGGCTTGACTCGACTGTGGGTTTCAGCCCAGGTCGGGCGCGTAACCGGGAAGCACTCGGCGCAGGGCGCGCAGCGCGTAGTACGCGCGCGACTTCACGGTACCGGGCGGGATGCCGAGGGCCTCGGCGGCCTCCGCCACACTGGCCCCCTGGAAGTACACCAGCACCAGGACTTCACGGTGCTCCGGAGTGAGTGTCTTCACAGCCTCGCGCACATCGAGGGTCGCGGCGGCCCGCTCGGCGTGGTCGGCGCAGACCGGCGCGTTCTCCAGTACCGCGTCCCCGACCTCGGCGGGCCGAGCCTGCCGGGCCCGCCGCGCGTCTATCGCGAGCCGCCGTCCGACGGTGAGCAGCCAGGGGCGTACGGACTCGAAGGCGTCGGCGCGCAGGGCCTCGGGATGCTGCCAGGCGCGCACCAGCGTCTCCTGGACGAGGTCCTCGGCGCGCTGGCGGTCGCCGTCGCAGAGCCTCAGGAGCAGCGCGAAGAGCGGCCGGCCGTGCTCGCGCTGGAGTGCGGCGAGCTCGTGTTCGGCGGTGGTCGTCCTGGCGGCGAGCTCGTGCTCGGCGGCCGTCGTCCTGGCGGTGAGGGCGGTCCCGGCGGTCATGGGCGTATGGCACCGCAAGGGACGGTTCCGGGACAGGGCGCGCACGCGGGTCTGCGGCGGACGGTCGATCGCGTCGACGAACGGTTCGACGAACGGTCGGGGCTACGCCGATCGCGCGCATCGGGCGGGGCGCCGGGAGCGCCGGGGCCGTCCGTCCCCGCGCATGAGCTAGGAGTTGTCCGTGCGTAAATATGACAATGATGATGAAGTGGGGTGATCCGGTGTTTCTCGCCCGCAGACATCAGGTGGCCCTCGCCATGACCGCCCTCCTCGCCGCGGCCGCCGCCTGTCAGGCCCGCGAACACGGCACGGCCGGGTCCGGGAACCATGCCCCGGCCGCCGCCCGCGGCTTCACCCTCGTCGCCTCCGGCGACATCCTCCCGCACGCCGGGATCATCGACCGGGCGCGCTTCGACGCCGGCGGCACCGGCTACGACTTCCGCCCGATGCTCGCGGGCATCGAACCGGTCGTCTCCCGCGCCGATCTGGCGCTGTGTCACATGGAGACCGTGTACGGCGCGGACGGCGACTACACCGGCTATCCCGTCTTCAAGTCCCCGCCCGAGATCGCCACGGCCGTCGCCGCCACCGGCTACGACGGCTGCTCCACCGCCTCCAACCACAGCCTCGACGACGGCGCCGCCGGAGTGCAGCGCACCCTCGACGCGCTCGACGGCGCGGGCGTGCGCCATGCGGGCACCGCGCGCACCGAGGCCGAGGCCAACTCGGTCACGCTCCTGCGCGCCGGCACGGCCCAGGTCGCCCACCTCGCCTACACCTACGACACCAACGGCCTCCCGCTGCCGGAGGGGCAGCCGTGGACCGTCAACCTCATCGACGGCGACCGCATCCTCGCCGACGCCAAGGCCGCCCGGAAGGCGGGCGCCGACGTGGTCGTCGTCTCCCTGCACTGGGGCACCGAGTGGCAGGACGCGCCGGACGACCATCAGCTCACCCTCGCCCGTACCCTCACCGCCTCCCGTACCGGCGGCCGCCCGGACATCGACCTGATCCTGGGCACCCACGCCCATGTCCCGCAGGCGTACGAGAAGATCAACGGGACCTGGGTCGTCTACGGTATGGGCGATCAGATCGCCGGTGAGATGTTCAACGACCTGGGTGCCCGCGACCCCCGCGGCAACCAGTCCACCGTGGCCCGTTTCACCTTCGCCCCGCCCGCCCGGGCCGGCGCCCGCTGGACGGTGCGCAAGGCCGAGTTCGTGCCGCAGCTGTTCGACGTGGACGCCGGCCGGGTGGTCAACCTCAACCAGGCCCTGGCCCAGGGTGCCGCCGTGCAGGGCGTGCGCGACCGGATCAGGGACGTCGTCCTCGGCCGGGGCGCGGCGAAGGACGGGCTGGTGATGGGGGAGTAGGGGAGGCGGGGGCGTGAGCGGGGTGGCGGGTGAGAGCGAGGGCGGCCGGTCAGTCGTCGACGTCGACGTGGTCGAACGTCCTCAGCATCTCCCTCAGCACCCGTACGCAGGCCCGCACCTCGGCGTCGGTCAGATCGCCCCCGACCTCGCGGTTCAGGGAGTGCTCGCGGTCCAGGACGGTGGCGATGAGGGTCCGGCCCTCCTCGGTGATCCGGATCAGCGACGAGCGCTGGTGCGCGGGGTTGGGGAGGACCTCCACCCACCCGTGCGCCGCCGCGTCGTTGACCATGCGCTGCACGAACTGCCGGCTCAGCGCCTGGATCCGGCTCAGCTGAGGAACCGTCAGATCGCCTTTGCGGCACAGCAGATCGAGCACGGAGCGGACCCCGACGGAGGCGCCCTCGACGGCCTCGCCCTGTTCGACCTTGCGCAGCGCGCGGCGGTAGAGCGGGCCGACCAGGTCGAAGACCTCGGTGAGCCGGTGGCCGAGTTCGTCGGGCGGCAGGGGTGTGCCGGCGGGCAGGGGCGGGTCGGTGTCGTTCACCCCCACATGATGCCCGCGGCGAGCCACCCGGAGAACATGACACCTTGGTTGCCAAATCGAGCGGGAGATGACACCTTAGTTGTCATGACTACCGCTTCGGACCTGACGTACTTCGCCTCCGCCGACGGCGACCTCGCCTACCGCGAGACCGGATCCGGTGACCTCGTGGTCCTCGTCCACTCCGGATTCGTCGACCACCGGGTCTACGACGCCGTGATCCCGGCGCTCGCCCGCACCCACCGGATCGTGGCGCCCGACGTACGCGGCCACGGCGCCTCCGCCAACGCCACCCGGCCCTTCCGCTGGACCGACGACCTCGCCGCGCTGCTGCGCCACCTCGACGCCGGCCCCGCCGTACTGGTCGGCGTCTCGATGGGCGGACTGATCGTCAGCGACACCCTGCTCGAACATCCGGAGCTGGTCCGCGCGGCCGTCGTGGCCGGCGCCTCCACCGGCGAGTTCGAGGACAGCGACCCCTGGCACCGGGCGATCCAGGCGGAGACAGCCCGCTGCCTGGCCGCCGGGGACCTCGAGGGCTGGCTCAAGGTGTTCCTGAACTTCGTGCCGGGCCCGCACCGCACCCTCGACGAGGTGGACCAGGACATCCCGCGACGGCTGTCGGAGATGGCCCTGAACACCCTCTCCAAGCACACGCCCGGCGAGAAGGACTGGCTCGTGCGGGTGACCGACACCTGGTCCCGGGTGCCGAAGATCGACGTCCCCGTCCTCACCGTGAACGGCGCCCTGGACACCGCCGACGTGATCGCCGCGGGGCGACGCCTGGCCGACACCGTCCCCGACGGCCGGTCCGTACTGATGGAGGGCACCGCCCACTACCCCATGATGGAGAAGCCCGAGGAGTTCACCGCCGTCGTCACGGACTTCCTGCGCGGCCTCTGACCGGCACGGGTTACGGCACCACCGTCACCGGCCACCGCCCGGCCTTGACCAGCCGCACGGCCACCGATCCCACGATCCGGTGGCCGGCCTGCTCGGAGGCGCCCACCACCACCGCGTCGGCCTTCAGGTCGTCCGCGGCCTTCACCAGCCCGTTGTACGGGTCGCCGCGGAACGTGTGGAACTCCCAGCGCACATCGAATATCCCGCGCGTGCGCTCGGTCGCCTCCCGGATCTGCGCGACCAGGTCCTCGGCGATCTCGTCGGTCGTCTCCGCCACCGACACCCCGAGCGCCGCGCCCGCCGCCAGCACCGGCTGCACGTACACCACGGCGAGCAGCGCGTTCTGGCGCCGGGCCAGACCGCCCGCGTAGGCCGCGGCCCGCAGCGAGGAGTCGGAGCCGTCCACGCCGACCAGGATCACCTTGGGTCCGTCCGTACCCCGCTCGAACCGGTGCGCGGGCTGCTGCGCGTGCTGTTCCGTCACGGCCCGAGGCTATCGGAAGCCCCAGGTCCGCCCCGCGCGCGGGCCCGGATCCGGCCGCCCCGCACACCGCTCGACGGGCGGCGCGGCCCGGCTGTTCCTACAGTCGGAACATGAGTGCCCCCGTGGGGAGCACCACGGCCAAGGACACCGCGGGCCCGCCGGACCGGCCCGCGAACCGCGTCCTGAGCCGGGTGCCCGAAGCCTTCGCGACGTTCTTCGGCGCCCTCGGCCTGCTCTGCGTCCTGCTCGCCCTCGTCCCGCCGCTGCGCCGCCTGCTGCGCCCCGTCGTCCGCTTCCTCGACCTGCTGACCGTGCCGGTGAGCGCCAACCTCGCCTACGCCGTCTTCCTCTTCCTGCTGGCCGCCGCCACCGCCGCCCGCAAGAAGATCGCCTGGTGGCTGGTCGTCGTCTACCTCGGTCTGGTCGTCCTCACCGACCTCCTCGGCGTGGCGGGCGGCCTGTACGCGCAGTCGATCCCCTCGCTCGTCGTCTGCGCCCTCGCCCTGGCCCTGCTGGTCGTCGCCCGCGGCGAGTTCTACGCCGCCTCCCGCCACGGCGCGGTCCGCCGCGCCCTCCTCGTCCTGGTCGCCGGGCTGGGCCTCGCCGTCCTCGTCGGCTGGGGGCTGGTGGCGCTGTTCCCCGGCACCCTCCCGGAGGGCCAGCGCCTCGGCTGGGCCGCCAACCGCGTGCTCGGCGGCCTGGTGTCCACCCGCTCCTTCGACGGCCGCCCCCCGCACGCCCTGTACTTCCTGCTGGGCCTGTTCGGCGCTCTCGCCCTCCTCAACGCCGCGGCCACCCTGTTCCGCTCGCAGCGCCTCGAAGCCGCCCTGCACGACGACGAGGAACCCCGCATCCGCGCCCTGCTGAAGGCCTACGGCGCCCAGGACTCCCTCGGCTACTTCGCCACCCGCCGCGACAAGGCCGTCGTCTTCTCCCCGAGCGGCAAGGCCGCCGTCACCTACCGCGTCGAGGCCGGGGTCTGCCTCGCCAGCGGCGACCCGGTCGGCGACCGCGAGGCCTGGCCGCACGCCATCGCCGTCTGGCTGGACGCCGCCCGCCGGCACGCCTGGGCACCCGCCGTGATGGGCGCCTCCGAGGACGGCGCCAAGGCGTTCGCCCGGGCCGGCCTCGGTGCGCTGCAACTCGGCGACGAGGCGATCCTGCACGTGGCGGGCTTCGACCTCGGCGGCCGCGACATGCGCGTCACCCGCCAGGCCGTCAACCGGGTCCGCCGCACCGGCGCCACCTGCCGCGTCCGCCGCCACTCCACCCTCACCGAGCAGGAGATGGAGGAGATCGTCGACCGCGCCGACGCCTGGCGCGACACGGAGACCGAACGCGGCTTCTCCATGGCCCTGGACCGCCTCGGCGACCCCGCCGACGGCGACTGCCTCCTCGTCGAGGCCCTCGACCCGGACGGCCGGCTGCTCGCCCTGCTCTCCTTCGTCCCCTGGGGCACCGAGGGCATCTCCCTGGACCTGATGCGCCGGGACCGCGAGGCACCCAACGGCGTCATGGAGTTCATGGTCGCCGACCTGTGCGCCGCCGCCCCGAAGCTCGGCGTGCGCCGGATCTCGCTCAACTTCGCCGTCTTCCGCGCGGCCTTCGAGGAGGGCGCCCGGATCGGCGCCGGTCCGGTGCTGCGGCTGTGGCGCCGGCTGCTCCTGTTCCTCTCCCGATGGTGGCAGCTGGAGGCCCTGTACCGCTCCAACGCCAAGTACCACCCCGAGTGGTACCCCCGCTTCCTCTGCTATGGCGAGGCCGGCTCCCTGGCCCGGGTGGGTCTGGCCTCCGGTATCGCCGAGGGCTTCGTCTCCGTGCCGTCCCTGCGGACGCTGTGGGGCAGACGGCGCCCGAAGGGCGGGCCCCGGCCCGCCGCCACCGAGGGTCTGCCGTCGCCGGCGGAACCCGTCCTCGACGGAGGGGACGAGGCCGGGGCCGGCGGCGCGCACACGGGCCTGCCCGAACAGGTCCGCGTACGCCGCCGCACTCTCGACCGGCTGCGGGCCCGGGGCACCGACCCCTACCCGGTGGGCGGCGCGCCGCGCACCCACGCCCTCGCCGAGGTCCGCGCCGGCGAGACCGTCACCGTGGCCGGCCGGATCATGCGGGTCCGCGACTTCGGCGGCATCGTCTTCGTGACCCTGCGCGACTGGTCCGCCGACCACCAGCTGGCCCTCACCCGCGACACGCTCGGCACCTTCCGCACCGACACCGACATCGGCGACCACCTCGTGACGACCGGCACGGCGGGCGTCAGCGACAAGGGCGAACCGACCGTCTTCGTCACCTCCTGGCAGCTCACGGCCAAGTGCCTGCGCCCCCTGCCCGACAAGCGGCGCGGCCTGACCGACCCCGAGGCCAAGGTCCGGATGCGCTACCTGGACCTCGTGTCCAGCCCCGCCGCCCGCGACGTGGTCCGCGCCCGCTCCACCGCCGTACAGGCGCTGCGCCAGGGCCTGCTGACGCGCGGGTACCTGGAGGTCGAGACACCGATGCTCCAGCAGATCCACGGCGGCGCGAACGCCCGCCCCTTCACCACCCACATCAACGCCTACGACCTCGACCTGTACCTGCGGATCGCCCCCGAGCTGTACCTGAAGCGGCTGTGCGTCGGCGGCCTGGAGAAGGTCTTCGAGATGGGCCGCACCTTCCGCAACGAGGGCGTCTCCTACAAGCACAACCCCGAGTTCACGATGCTGGAGGCCTACCAGGCGTACGCCGACTACGACGTGATGCGCGACCTCGCCCGTGAGCTGATCCAGGGCGCGGCCACCGCCGCGTTCGGCTCACCCCTCGCGCACAAGGACGGCCAGGAGTACGACATCTCGGGGGAGTGGCCGGTCAGGACGGTCCACGACGCGATCTCGGACGCTCTCGGAGAGCCGATCGACGCCGACACCCACCTCGCGGTCCTGCAACGCCACTGCGACCGGGCGGGCGTCCCCTACACCCCGGACGACGGCCGGGGGGACGTCATCCTGGAGATGTACGAAAGGCTGGTCGAGGAACCCACCCGGCTCCCCACCTTCTACAAGGACTTCCCCACGGACGTCTCCCCCCTGACCCGGCAGCACCGCACCGACCCCCGGCTCGCGGAACGCTGGGACCTGGTCGCCTTCGGCACCGAACTGGGCACCGCCTACTCCGAGCTGACCGACCCCGTGGAACAACGCCGGCGCCTCACCGAGCAGTCCCTCCTCGCCGCCGGCGGCGACCCCGAGGCCATGGAACTCGACGAGGACTTCCTCGACGCCCTCGAATACGCCATGCCGCCCACCGGAGGCCTCGGCATCGGCGTGGACCGCCTCGTCATGTTCCTCACCGGCCTCACCATCCGGGAGACCCTGCCCTTCCCCCTCGTCCGCCGCCGCTGACCGCCCCCTCGCACCGGGCCGTCCGCCGCTGCGCCGCCCGGGTGGATTCGTGCCGCCGGAACGGTGTCGCCGTGGTGCGTCGGGGCCCGGACGGGCGACTCATGACTGCATGAAGAACGATCAGTTGTTCACGCGACGGCGGGTGTTGCTCGCCGGCACCGCCGCCGTCGGGGCGGCCGGGACGGCCGGACTGCTCGCGTGGGGCGCGGGAGAGAAGCCGGCCGGACCCGTCGCCCCGGCCGCGGGCGCCCCCGCCCGCCGCCTCCCGCTGAAGCCCTCCGCCTACCGTCTCCAGCCGCTGACCGGATACGGCCCGCCGCGCACCCTCCCGCGCCGCCCTCCGGTACGCCGCGAACCACTGCTGAAGATGACCGGCCGGGGCCGCACCATGGTGCTGACCTTCGACGACGGCCCCGACCCCCGCTACACCCCCGGCATCCTGGACACCCTCGCCGAGTACGACGTCCGCGCGATGTTCTTCGTGTGCGGGGAGATGGCCGTGGACAACAAGGACCTGCTGGCGAGGATGGCCGACGAGGGGCACATCGTCGGCAACCACACCTGGTCCCACCCCCTGCTCACCACGCTCACCCGCCGTCAGATCCGCTCCCAGATGACCCGCACCAGCGAGGTCATCGAGGACGGCTACGGCGAGCCGCCCCACTGGTTCCGCGCCCCCTACGGCGCCTGGAACCGTGCCGCCTTCCAGCTCGGCGCCGAACTCGGCATGGAACCCCTGGGCTGGACCGTCGACACCCTCGACTGGACCACCCCCGGCACCCGCACCATCGTCGACCGGGTCGAGAACGGCGCCGGCCCCGGTGTCGTCGTCCTCTCGCACGACGCCGGCGGCGACCGCTCCCAGAGCGTGCGCGCCCTGCGCCGCTACCTGCCCCGACTCCTCGACACCGGCTACCACGTCACCGTCCCGCGCCGGCAGGCCGGCTAGCCGATTCCGACCGCCCCCGCCCGGCCGGGTCCGTTCAGCGGACCTCGACCAGGCGGGCGAAGGCGACCACGTTCCCGTCGTATCCGTTCGCCTTGGAGAAACCGCCGCCGCAGGTGATCACCCGGAGTTCGGGGGCGCCCTTGGAGGCGTAGACGCGGTCACCGGGAAAGTCGTCCTTGGCGAAGACCTCGATGCCGTAGATCTCGAAGACGGCCGTCTTTCCGTCCTGGCGCGCCACCTCGACGCGATTTCCCTTCTTCAGGGCCCCGAGTCCGTAGAACACGGCGGGCCCCAGACTGTTGTCGACATGGCCGACGACAACCGCCGTCCCCTTCTCGCCCGGTGTGACACCCCCGGTGAACCAGCCGGCCAGGTTCGGGTCCTGCGGCGGCGGCGCGCCCACCCAGCCGTCCGTGTCCAGCCCCACCGGCATCACCGGGGCGTCGACCTGGATCGCGGGAATCCGCACCCGGTCGGGCACCCCGTACGGCAGGGGACCCGGGGCCGCGCCGAAGACGCCGACGCCGGTACGACTGTCCGCGGCCGCCGCCGTCGCGGGCTGCGGCGGACCGATGTCGAACTCCCCCGAACCGTTCCGGATGAGCGCGAGACCGGTCAGCAGAACCAGCGCTATCACCCCCCAGGGGGCCCGCTTCCGCTGCCGCTCCTCCTCTTCCGCCATCTCGGACAGCTCGTACGCAGACATTCGCCATCCCCTTTCGACGCGGCCGTCGCCGCGTCCCTACGCGCATAGGAGAACGCTAAGTGCCGCAAGGGAAACCGGCGACAAGGCGGCACCGAACGGGTGGCACCAGGGCCATTCGGTGCGCCATCCGAGTTGCCGATCAAAGGAATTTTCTGACGGTCCGTGACCTGCGGCGATATCCGAATGCGTGCTTTTCCCTCGGCGTGTCCGCTCACCAGGACGGACCATTCTCGAAATGCGGTCGTGCACACGGCATCTGAGGGTCGTTCCGGGAGGTGCTTTCTCGCCGACACACCGGGGACGGGCCCCGGGGCGCCTTCCGCGGAGGATCACATGCGTACCACTCGAATCGTGGCGGCCTCGGCGGTCTCGGCCGCCGCGATCGCCGCCCTCGGCGTCGCCGCCCCGGCGGCCGTCGCACGGGACGGCATCAACGCCAACCCGAGCAACATCGTCGTCATGCCCAGCGTCATCGCCCGCGGCGGTCAGATCACGGTCACCGTCGACGGCTGCCCGACCGGCGGCTCCATGAACTCGAACGCCTTCCGCCAGGCCAACCTGACGCCCATCAACGGTGCCAACCAGACCGCGAAGGGCACCGCGACCATCAACGACAACGCCCGCCCCGGTACCTACGACGTCACCGTCAACTGCTCGGGCCGGACGCTGACCCGTCCGGCCGCCTTCACCGTCATCGGCGGTGTCCGCGGCGGTCTCGGCGGCAGCAGCTCCACCGGCGCCACCCCGACCGACGTGGCCATCGGCGGCGGGCTGGTCGCGGCGGCCGTGGTCGGCGGCGGCCTGTTCTGGATGCGCCGCCGCGCCGAACGCCGTATCTGACGCCCGATCACGGCACGCGGAGGACACCGAGAAGGGCTGTGCCCCGGATCCCGACGGATCCGGGGCACAGCCCTTCCGGCACGCGAGCCTCAGCCGCCTTCCTCGCCCGTGCTGCGTCGTGAGAAGCGGTACGCGGCGCCGACCGCGCCCGCGATCAGCGCGGCCCCCAGGCCGATCTGCCGCACATCGAACCCGGCGATGCTCCCGCCCTCACCGGCGTGCACCCCGTGGTACTGCGGGTAGGGCGCCGGGGTCGGAGCGTCCGGCCGGCCGGCGGCGATGGTCAGCTCCTTGACGGCGCTCAGGCCGCCGCAGCCGAACGTCACCCGGTACGAGGCGCCCGGCTTCGCGTCCCAGTCGACCTCGGTCACCGCCGACGAGGACCCCCGGGGGATGGTGAGCGTGTCGAACACCCCCGAGGACACCGTCACCGAACCCCGGCAGCCGGTCACCTCGCGGTCCACCCGGAGGGTGACCTGCCCGCCCGCCGCCACGGTGGACGGCACCACGCTGTACCCGGTGGACATCACGTAGTGGTCGTCGCCGCGGACCGCGACGGCGGCCGGTGCGGACAGGGCCAGGGCGCCGACGCCCAGCAGTGCGGCCGAAGCGACGCGTATCGCGTGCATGGTGGATCCTCCGGTCCCCGAGGAGCAGCTGCGGACCTGTTCCGCTAGCGCCAGAAATGCGCCTCGATGACCGAAACGCTAGGAACAGGTGTGCGCCCGCGCGATCGCAGTCGCGCGAATGGGGCACAGGTGTGGGCCGCCCAGGGGACGTCCGCTGCTGCGTCCGGGGGACGGCGGCGGCGTGGCGGCCCCGCCCCGTCCCCCGCGGTCCGCTCAGCCCCCGATGGACGGGAAGAGGTCCAGGAAGGGTTCCGCGGACGCGGTGACGCCACGGCTGTAGGGCGCGTCGAAGTCCCAGATGAGGAACAGCAGGAACGCGATCAGCGCGGAGAACAGCCCGGCCAGGACCAGTTCACGGGTGGTGCGCCGGATCTGGAGCGCGAAGACCATGCCGATCGTGATGACGGCCCCGGCGAGCAGCCCGAACCACACCACCCCGGGCATGGTCGCCCCGGTCGAGCCGGCCCGGGCGTTGCGCGCCTCGTCCGCCGCGGCCATCTGGTCCAGCAGCGGCTGGTAGGCCTGTGCCTGGAAGTCGTTCGCGGGCTCGTAGTCGGTGACGTCCGTCCGGACCCGCTGGAGGAGTTCGCCACCGCGATCGGTGACCTCGCCCTCGTCGGCCATCGCCTTCCACTCCACGGTGACGACGTGTCCGACATAGGCGTTGACATCGTCCCGGATCCGGTCGCGGACGTCGGGCGGGTACACCCGCACCCGCTCCGAGAGCTCGTGCAGCGCCTGGGCCTCCGCCTGGACATGGTCCTGGGCGACGCTGCGCGCCTCCCAGACACCGGCGATGGCCAGGCCCAGGACGATGGCGTACACGACACCGATCCACATCGTCATGTACTCGATGACGTCCGGGGTCTCGGAGGGGTCCTCGTCATCGGCCGCCGTGCGGTGCCGTACGAGGGTCACGATGATCACCACTGCGCAGGCGGCGAGCATCGCGAGGGTGAGAACAAGCCATTCCGGCAAGAGAAGCCTCCTGTATCGGCACGGGGGCCCGTGGCAGCGGCCCTAGCGAGGTCGCAGCGCGGCGACGGCGACCAGCGCGGGCACGGTGATGAGCAGGACGTAGGTGACCGGCGACGAGCCACCGCCGGCGGACCGCGGGCGCGGTGGGGCGTGGTAGGCCGGATAGCTCACCGGCGTCACCGAAGGCGTGGGCGTGGGCGTCGGGGTGGGAGTGGGCTTCGGGGTGGGTGCGGGGGTCCGCGGCGGAGCCGGCATCGGACGCGGCGGTGCGGGCGCGGGCGGTGGTGTCGGCCGGGGAGCGGGTCTCGGCGGGGGTTTCGGTTTCGGGGTCGGTTTCGGGGTGGGCTCGGGGGTCGGCGTCGGCTCGGGCGGGGGCTTCGGAGGCGGGGGCGGCTCGGGCGGGGGTGTCGGCGTGGGCGTGGGGGTCGGCACCGGGCACACCGGCGGAGTGGGCTTCGCCGGCCACGAGAGGCTCCCCGCGGAGCTTCCCGCGACGGCCACCGCCTCGGTGCCGCCCGGCCCCGTCGAGGCGTACGCGCACGCGTCGGCCACGGCCACCCCGGCCGGCGCGGCCGCGAGGATCCAGACGGCGGTCACCAGGGCCAACGCCCGCGCGGCGACGGCGGATCGGGTCGGTTCGGGTCCATGCACGACGGAGATCATGCGGCGTGCCGCACCGGGCCACGCCGACGCGGGCGGGGAATGCCCCGAACGGGGGAAGTCCGCGCCCGCGGGTTTGGCGGGCGGATGTTCGCACCGCCACCCGGGGCACGGCTGTACGACGGGCGCGGCACGCGGCGGACACGGCCCGGCACGGTCCGCCGGCAGCCCCGGATCACAGGTGCCGGAAAGAATTTTGTGCCGCGTTTGAACACAACGGGCGCCGCCGTGCGTACCCAGTGCCGTGCGGCGGCGCAGCAGGGCGCTGCGACACCCTTGCGACTATCGGGGAGTTGTTGACGATGAAGACCTCCTGGCGGAGCGCCTCGCTCACGGCGAGTGCTGTGGCCGTGCTGACGCTGACGACGGCGTGCGGTCAGGAAAGCGGTACGTCGAACTCGAGCCAGAACGTGGGCGCCACGGCCCCGGGCTCCATCGCGGGCGTGGGTGCCGGTTCCGGCGTCGGCTCGGGTGTGGGCGCCGGTGTCACCGAGAGCCCGGGCGAGGCCGGTACGGACGGCGCCGGTGAGCTGGCCGTCAGTGCCAACGCGGAGCTGGGCAAGATCCTCACCGACGGCAACGGCAAGACGCTCTACCGGTTCGACTCCGACACGGCCGAGCCGCCGAAGTCCAACTGTGACGGCGACTGCGCCACCGCCTGGCCCCCCGTGACCGCCGACGACGTGACGGCCGGCGACGGCATCGACAAGTCCCTGCTCGGCGAGGTCACCCGCTCCGACGGCACCAAGCAGCTGACCGTCGCCGGCTGGCCCGCCTACTACTACGCCAAGGACGCCAGCGCCGGTGACACCAGCGGCCAGGGCGTGGGCAACAAGTGGTTCGCGCTGACCGCCGACGGCAAGAAGGCCAAGTCCGGCTCGGGTTCCGGTTCCGGTTCCTCCGACACCGACCTGCCCGGCCTCTCCGTGCGCAACGACCCCAACCTCGGCGAGATCGTCGTCGACAAGAACGGCATGACGGTCTACCGCTTCCTCAAGGACAAGGCGTGGCCCGACCCGGTCTCCAACTGCGAGGGCGCCTGCGTGGAGAAGTGGCCCGTCGTCGCCCCGGTCGCGACCAACGACACCAAGGGCGTGCAGAAGAAGGGCCTGATGAGCTTCACCCGGGGCGACGGCGTCAAGCAGATGACGGTCAACTGCTCGCCGATCTACACCTTCTCCGGTGACAAGACCCCCGGTGACATCAACGGCCAGGGCGTGGGCGGCCAGTGGTACGCCGTGGCCCCCGACGGAAAGCTGGTCGGCGCTCCGGAGCAGTAGAGATCACCTCCCCAGGGCTGATCCCCGCAGCTGCCCCTCGCGTCCGACCCCCCGGTCCGCCCCCTCCGCGCCGCACGGAGGGGGCGGACCGCTGTGCTGTGACGTCATCCGCCGTATGCGTAGACTTTCGCCGCCCTTCAGGCCGCTTCGGAACTCTCAGGGGCGCTTCGGGTGCTTTTCGTGGCCCTTCGAGGGGGCGTCAAATCGGCACGTGCCGCAGGCAGTGACCGGGAACGGACGGTCAATTTCCGTTTCGGCTCGCCCGTTTGGCGGGCGATCAGTAGCCTCAGCTCGAACACCGGATCGCCTACGCCTTGGAGAGATACATGGAGCGTCCCGCCTGGGCCCCACGGAGCATCGACATCTCGGTGCCCAGTGTCTCGCGGATCTACGACTACTACCTGGGCGGTTCGCACAACTTCGAGGTCGACCGGGAGGCGGCCCGCAGGGCCATGGAGTTCATGCCGGGACTCCCCAAGATCATGCAGGCCAACCGGGCGTTCATGCGGCGCGCGGTGCGCTGGGCGGCGGGTGAGGGCATCACCCAGTTCCTCGACATCGGCTCGGGCATCCCCACCTTCGGCAACGTCCACGAGGTCGCCCAGGCGGCCAGCCCCGGCGCCCGTGTCGTCTACGTCGACCACGACCCGGTGGCCGTGGCGCACAGCCAGGCGGTGCTGGAGGGCAACGCGGACGCGGACGTCGTCGCCGCCGATCTGCGCAAGCCGCAGGAGATCCTGAACAGCGCCCAGGTGCAGGGCCTGATCGACCTGGACCGCCCGGTGGCGCTGCTGCTCGTTGCGATACTGCACTTCGTGGAGGACGCGGACGACCCGTATGCGGCGGTGGCCGAGCTGAGCGCGGCGCTGGCGCCCGGCAGCCTGCTCGTGCTCACCCATGCCTCGTACGAGGGAATCCCGTTGTCCCCGGAGCGGGCGGAGGGCGCGGTGGACGTGTACAAGGACATTCGCAACCCGCTGATCATGCGCTCGCGTGACGAGATCGCGCGGTTCTTCGAGGGGTACGACATGGTGGAACCGGGACTGGTGCCGATGCCGCAGTGGCGGTCGGACACAGCACCGGAGGACGAGGATCCCTACGCCTTCTCCGGGTTCGCCGGCGTGGGGCGTACCGCGTGACCGCCGAGCCGGACGGGCCGGAGGACAGACTGCGCCGCTTCGCGACGATCTGGAGCCGGGCGGTGTTCCCGGTGACCTCGACCTCGCTGACCCGGCCGGAGTTCGAGGAGCAGCTCCTGCCGCTGGCCCGGCGGTTGCGCGAGGCACTGCTGGCCCGGTCGCTCGACGCCGAGACGGGCAAGGCGGTCGGCGCGGCCCTCGTGGAGGCGCACTGCACCGACCCCGAGGCGCTCAGCCGGGCCCTCGACTGCGTCGACGCCTATCTGGTGCTCTACTGCGGCGAGGACGGCCACCAGGAGGAGCTGCGCACCCGCGCCTCCCGGCTCCAGCACGCCATGGCCGCCGGGTACGCCCAGGCGCTGCGCGAGCGCACGCTGGCCGAGCAGGAGGCCATCGCCCGGGCCGCGTTGCAGGCCCAGGGTGTGGTGGCGCAGGCGCTGCACGCCAGCGAGGCCCGCTTCCGCGCGGTCTTCGAGGGGGCCGCGATAGGAATCGGCATCGCCGACCTGGACGGCAACGTCCTGGAGTCCAACGGTGCCATGCTGCGTATGTTCGGCGGTTCCGAGCAGACGGTCCGCGGCCGCAACGTCCGCGAGTGGACGCATGCCGAGGACGCCCCGCAGGTCTGGCGGCTGTACGAGGAACTGGTGCGCGGCGAACGCGAGCACTACCACACGGAGAAGGCGTTCTACCGTCCCGACGGCACGGTCCTGTGGACCAATCTGACGGTCTCCCTGCTGCGGGACGCCGACGGCCGGCCGCAGTACCAGCTCGCGCTGATGGAGGACACCACCGAGCGCCGCCTGCTCAATCTGCGGCTGCGCTACGAGGCCACCCACGACGCGCTCACCGGCCTGCCCAACCGCACGCTGTTCTTCGAACGGCTGGAGAAGGTGCTGGGCGCCGGCGAGGACCAGCGCTTCGGGCTGTGCTACCTCGACCTGGACGGCTTCAAGACCATCAACGACAGCCTCGGCCACGCGGCCGGCGACCAGTTGCTCGTCGAGGTCGCCGACCGGCTCCAGTCCTGCGCGACCGCGCCCGGCGAGATGGTCGCGCGTCTCGGCGGCGACGAGTTCGTGGCGCTGACCACCGGCCCCGACACCCGCCGCGAGGTCGACGAACTCGCCGGCCGCATCCAGAACGCCCTGGTCGCGCCGGTGCGCATCGACGGCCGCGAGCTGACCGTGCGCGGCAGCATCGGCATCGTGGAGGGGCCGGCGGCGGAGCGCAGCCCGGCCGAGGTGCTGCGCAGCGCCGACATCACCATGTACCGGGCCAAGTCGGCGGGCGGCAACCGCTTCGAGCTGGCCGATCCCGAGGCGGACGCCCGCGCGATCACCCGGCACGGGCTGACCACGGCCCTGCCGGCCGCCCTGGAGCGCGGCGAGTTCTTCATCGAGTACCAGCCGCTGGTCCACCTCGGTGACGGCAGTGTGCGCGGTGCCGAGGCCCTGGTGCGCTGGCTGCACCCGCAGCACGGGGTGCTCGGCCCCGACCGGTTCATCCCGCTCGCGGAGCACACCGGCCTGATCGTGCCGCTGGGCCGCTGGGTCCTGGAGCAGTCCGTGGGCCAGGCCCGTCAGTGGCGGGAGCGCCACGGGGACACCGAGCCCCTCCGGATCAACGTCAACCTCTCGCCGTGCCAGCTGACCCACCCCGGCCTGGTGCAGGACACGGTCGACATCCTGGAGCGCTCGGGCGTCGCACCGCAGACCCTCTGCCTGGAGGTGACCGAGTCGGCGCTGATCGGCGCCGACGACGATCTGCTCAAGCCGCTGCGCCGGCTCGCCGAGATGGGCGTCGACATCGCCCTGGACGACTTCGGCACCGGCTACTCCAACCTCGCCAATCTGCGCCGGCTGCCGGTGAGCGTGCTCAAGCTGGACCGCTCCTTCACCCAGGGCATGCAGCAGTTCCCGGCCGACCCCGTCGATCTCAAGATCGTCGAGGGGATCGTCTCCCTCGCCCACAGTCTGGACCTCGCGGTCACGGTGGAGGGCGTGGAGACCGGGGCCCAGGCCGAGCAGCTGCGCATACTGGGCTGCGACACGGCCCAGGGCTGGTACTACGCCCGTCCGGGCCCGCCGGAGCGCCTCCACGAGCTGGCGCTGGTGGACGCGGCGGGCTGACCGGAGGCGGCCGCCCGGCCAGGTGGGCCGGGCGGCGGTCCGTGCGCGCCGGGCGGCGGGACCCGCTGCCGGGCCGGTGCGAGCCGTTCCCGCTCAGCGCTCCAGCAGCATGCGCTGGAGCTCTCGTGCGGCCCGTGGCGGGGCCACGTCGCTGCGGTGGGCGAGGGCGATCGTGCGGCTCAGACCGGGGCGGGCGAGGGGGGTGACCCGCAGGCTCTGGCCGGAGCGGGCCGCCACCATGCGCGGGACGACGGCCATGCCGAGGCCCGCGCGGACGAAGCCCAGCACCGCGTCCATCTCCCCGCCCTCCACCGCGAAGTCCGGCTCGAACCCCTCCGCCCGGCATGCGGCCACGGTGAGTTCCCGCAGGTCGTAGCCGTGCCGGAACATCACCAGACGCTCGCCCTCCAGGTCGGCGATACGCACCGCGCGCCGTCCGGCGCCCGGCTTGGGCGCCTCCGGGGAGGAGACGACGACGAGGTCCTCCCGCAGCAGCTCCACCGTCGTCAGCGCCGGGGACGGCGTCGGCAGGGGCAGGACGACCAGGGCCAGGTCCAGGGCGCCGCGGGCCAGCTCCCGGACCAGGTCGTGCGAGCCGCCCTCCTCGATCAGCAGGCGGATGCCCGGGTAGCGGTCGTGGAAGGCGCGCAGCACGTCCGGCAGCAGGCCCGTGCACAGACTCGGGGTCGCGCCCAGCCGGACCCGCCCGCTGCGCAGCTGCACCAGTTCCTGCACCTCGTACCGCGCGGTCTCGGTGTCCGCGAGGATCCGCCGGGCCAGCGGCAGCAGCGCCTCGCCGGCGTCGGTCAGCGTGATGTTGCCGCGCGCCCGCTGGAAGAGGTCCGCCCCCAACTCCCTTTCCAGGGAACGGATCTGCTGCGACAGCGAGGGCTGGGCGACATGGACCAGCTCGGCGGCCCGGGTGAAGTGCCGGGTCTCGGCGACCGCCACGAAGTACTGGAGCTGCTGGAACTGCATCCCGCCATGATAGTCATCGGCTATGGAAACAAGCCGGACCATGTCTTGGACCGATGAGGTGTGCCGGCCCTAGCGTCTGGGGCATGGCTCTGGCAACGCGGACGGACCGACGGCCGTCGATGGCGCGCACGGTGTGGGACTCCTCCGTCGGCAAGAAGACGGTGATGGCCGTCAGCGGCATGATCATGCTGCTGTACCTGGTCGCCCACGTCATCGGCAATCTGAAGATCTTCTTCGGCGCGGAGGAGTTCAACCACTACGCGCACTGGCTGCGCACCGTCGGCGAACCGTTCATGCACTACGAGTGGACGCTCTGGCTGGTCCGTGTGGTGCTGGTGCTGGCCGTGGTCGCCCACGCCACCTCCGCCTACCAGCTCAGCCGCCGCGACATCAGGGCCCGGCCCAGCAAGTACGTGCACAAGAAGCCCCGGGCGAGCTACGCGACCCGCACCATGCGCTGGGGCGGCATCATCCTCGCCCTGTTCATCGTCTGGCACGTCCTGGACCTCACGACCGGCACCGTGCACCCGGGCGGCTTCCAGGAGGGCCGTCCGTACCAGAACGTCGTGGACACCTTCTCCACCTGGTACGGCAACGTCGTCTACATCGTCGCGATGCTCGCCCTCGGCCTGCACGTCCGGCACGGCTTCTGGAGCGCCGCCCAGACCCTCGGCGTCGGCAGCCGCACCCGCGACCGCGCCCTGAAGACCTTCGCCGACGTCCTCGCGCTGCTGCTCACGGCCGGCTTCATCGCCGTCCCGGTGGGCGTCATGACCGGAGTGGTGAGCTGACATGAACTCTTACGCGGACTACACGACCGGCGCGCCGGTCGTCGACGGCACGGCCCCCGACGGCCCTGTCGCCGAGCGCTGGGACAAGCGCCGGTTCGAGGCCAAGCTGGTCAACCCGGCCAACCGGCGCAAGCACACGGTGATCGTCGTGGGCACCGGCCTGGCCGGCGGCTCCGCGGGCGCCACGCTCGCCGAACAGGGCTACCACGTCGTCCAGTTCTGCTACCAGGACTCCCCGCGCCGCGCCCACTCCATCGCCGCGCAAGGAGGCATCAACGCGGCGAAGAACTACCGCAACGACGGCGACTCCGTGCACCGGCTGTTCTACGACACCGTCAAGGGCGGCGACTTCCGGGCGCGCGAGTCCAACGTCCACCGGCTCGCACAGATCTCCGTCGAGATCATCGACCAGTGCGTGGCGCAGGGCGTGCCCTTCGCCCGCGAGTACGGCGGCCTCCTCGACACCCGCTCCTTCGGCGGCGTCCAGGTGTCCCGGACGTTCTACGCCCGCGGCCAGACGGGCCAGCAGCTGCTGCTCGGCGCGTACCAGGCCCTCAGCAGGCAGATCGCGGCCGGCAACGTCGAGATGCACCCGCGCACCGAGATGCTCGACCTGATCGTGGTCGACGGACGGGCACGCGGGATCGTGGCCCGGGACCTGATCACCGGCAGGATCGACACCTACTTCGCGGACGCGGTCGTCCTCGCCAGCGGCGGCTACGGCAACGTCTTCTACCTGTCGACCAACGCCATGAACTCCAACGCCACCGCCGTCTGGCGGGCGCACCGGCGCGGCGCGTACTTCGCCAACCCCTGCTTCACCCAGATCCACCCGACCTGCATCCCGCGCACCGGCGACCACCAGTCGAAGCTGACGCTGATGAGCGAGTCGCTGCGCAACGACGGCCGGATCTGGGTGCCGAAGGCCAAGGGCGACACCCGGCCCGCGAACGGGATCCCCGAGGACGAGCGCGACTACTACCTGGAGCGCATCTACCCGTCCTTCGGCAACCTCGTCCCGCGTGACATCGCCTCCCGTGCCGCGAAGAACGTCTGCGACGAGGGCAGGGGCGTCGGGCCCGGCGGGCAGGGCGTCTACCTGGACTTCGCGGACGCGATCTCGCGGATGGGCCGTGCGGCCGTCGAGGCGAAGTACGGCAACCTCTTCGACATGTACCAGCGGATCACCGACGAGGATCCGTACGAGGTGCCGATGCGGATCTACCCGGCCGTGCACTACACGATGGGCGGACTGTGGGTCGACTACGACCTCCAGACCACCGTCCCCGGCCTGTTCGCGATCGGGGAGGCCAACTTCTCCGACCACGGCGCCAACCGGCTCGGGGCGAGCGCCCTGATGCAGGGCCTGGCCGACGGCTACTTCGTCCTCCCGGCCACCATCAACGACTACCTCGCCCGCAACCCGCGGCAGGACGAGGTGACCGGTGAACACCCGGTCGTGCAGGAGGTGCTGGCCGAGACCCAGGACCGGCTGAACCTGCTGCTGTCGGTCGACGGCGACCGCACCCCCGACTCCTTCCACCGCGAGGTCGGCGAACTGATGTGGGAGTTCTGCGGCATGGCCCGCACCGACGCGGGGCTGCGCAAGGCCCTGAGCCGCATCCCGCAGATCCGCGAGGAGTTCTGGCGCCGCATCAAGGTCCCGGGCACCGGCGAGGAGTTCAACCAGTCCCTGGAGAAGGCCAACCGGGTCGTCGACTACCTGGAACTCGCCGAGCTGATGTGCCTCGACGCCCTGCACCGCGCCGAGTCCTGCGGCGGGCACTTCCGCGAGGAGTCCCAGACGCCCGACGGCGAGGCCGCACGCCACGACGAGGAGTTCTCCTACGCGGCCGCCTGGGAGTTCACCGGGACCGGCGAGGCCCCGGCCCTGCACAAGGAAGACCTGGTCTTCGAGTACGTCCACCCCACCCAGCGGAGCTACGCATGAAGCTCACCCTGCGCGTCTGGCGGCAACGCGCCGCCGACGCCGACGGCGCCATGTCCACCTACGAGGTGGACGACATCTCGCCCGACATGTCCTTCCTGGAGATGCTCGACACCCTCAACGAGGAACTCATCCTGCGCGGCGAGGACCCGGTCGCCTTCGACCACGACTGCCGCGAGGGCATCTGCGGGGCGTGCAGCCTGGTGATCAACGGTGACGCGCACGGACCCGAGCGCACCACCACCTGCCAGCTGCACATGCGGTCCTTCCGGGACGGCGACACGATCGACGTCGAGCCGTGGCGGGCGTCCGCGTTCCCGGTGATCAAGGACCTGGTGGTGGACCGGACGGCGTTCGACCGGATCATCCAGGCCGGCGGGTACGTCACCGCGCCGACCGGCGCGGCACCCGAGGCCCACGCCACCCCGGTGCCCAAGCCGGACGCCGACTTCGCGTTCGAGCACGCCGAGTGCATCGGCTGCGGGGCGTGCGTGGCCGCCTGCCCCAACGGCGCGGCGATGCTGTTCACCTCCGCCAAGATCAACCATCTGAACGTGCTGCCGCAGGGCGCCCCCGAGCGCGAGACTCGGGTCCTCGACATGGTCGCGCAGATGGACGAGGAGGGCTTCGGCGGCTGCACCCTGGCGGGGGAGTGCGCGACGGCCTGCCCGAAGGGCATTCCGCTCGTCTCCATCACCGGCATGAACAAGGAGTGGCTGCGGGCGACCCGTAAGGTGGCCAAGCGGTAGGAGCACCCCGGGAGATCAAGGAAAGACGTTCGCCGAAAGCGCGGACGGGCGGGACCGGGAGTGGTGCTCTGCCCCGGTCCCGTCTGGCTTTTCCCGGGGGCGCGGATCCTGGCATTCAACATTCCCACATCCGTACTCCCGGCACCGGTCACGTACACGCCAACCTGGATCGGGAGAAACAGGGGGAGCGCCACCGTCCCCGATGTGGCCCGTGCCCAGGAGTGTGCCATGACCGGCGTTTCCACCCTCGACCGTCCCCCGCAGTCCACGGCCCCCGTCCGCTACACCGTCACCCTGGCCAGCGACGAGGCCGACGTGCGGGCCGCGCAGCGGCTGCGGCACGAGGTGTTCGCCGGCGAGATGGGCGCCCTGCTGACCTCCCCGGAGCCGGGCCTCGACGTCGACCCCTTCGACGCGTACTGCGACCACCTGCTCGTCCGCGACACCGAGACCGGCCAGGTCGTCGGCACCTACCGGCTGCTGCCGCCCGAGCGCGCCTCGGTCGCCGGACGGCTCTACTCGGAAGGCGAGTTCGACCTGACGCGCCTCGACGGCATCCGGCCGGGGCTCGTCGAGGTCGGCCGCTCCTGCGTGCACCCCGACCACCGCGACGGCGCCGTCATCGGCCTGATCTGGGCCGGCATCGCCCGGTACATGGTGGACCGCGGCCACGAGTGGCTGGCGGGCTGCTGCTCGATCCCGCTCGCCGACGGCGGCGCCCTCGCGGCCGGCACCTGGGACCGGGTGCGGGACAAGCACCTGGCCCCCGAGGAGTACCGCGTACGCCCGCTGCTGCCCTGGGCGGCGAACGAGGCGGCGGCGCCGGCCGGGCGCACCGAACTGCCCGCCCTGCTGCGCGGCTACCTCCGCCTCGGCGCCTGGGTGTGCGGCGAGCCCGCGCACGACCCCGACTTCGGGGTCGCCGACCTGTACGTCCTGCTGCCGATGAGCCGGGTCAACGCCCGCTACCTGCGCCACTTCCTCTCCCTCGTCCCCGCGGCCCGGTGAGCGTCTGGCTCCCCGGCGCGCCCTGCACCCCGCGGGCGTGCGTGGAGGCGACCGCCTCCCTGACCGCCCTGCCCCGGGCGGTCCTGCGGCTGACGGCCGTGGTCCTGCTCGTCCTCACCGGCGTCGCCCTGTCGCCGCTGGGCGGCAGGATCCCGGCCGGGGCGATACGGCGGTGGAGCCTGGCGGTGGTACGGGCGGCGGGGGTCCGGGTCCGGGTCGCCGGGGCCGTGGCACCCGACGGCGGACTGCTCCTGGTCGCCAACCACATCTCCTGGCTGGACATCCCGCTGCTGGCCGCCGTCCGCCCGGCCAGGATGCTCGCCAAGAGCGAGATCCGCGGGTGGCCGGTGGCGGGCGCGCTGGCCGCCCGCGGCGGAGTCCTCTTCATCGACCGCGACCGGCTGCGCGCCCTGCCCGGCACGGTCGCCCGGATCGCCGACACCCTGCGGGCCGGCCAGGCCGTCGCGGTGTTCCCCGAGGGCAGCACCTGGTGCGGCCGCGCCCAGGGCCACTTCCGGCGGGCGGTGTTCCAGTCGGCCCTGGACGCCGGCGTCCCGGTCCAGCCGGTGCGCCTGCGCTACCGGACCCGCGCGGGAGCGGCGAGCACGGCGCCCGCGTACGTCGGCGACGACTCCCTGCTCGCCTCGCTCTGGCGGGTGGTGTCGGCGCGCGGCCTGGTCGCCGAGGTGGAGATCCGGCCGGTGATCGAGGCGGGCGGCCACCCCGACCGCGGGGCCCTCGCGGCCGCCGCCGGCGCGCAGGTGCTGGGCGGGCCGGGGCCGTCGTCCCCCCTCCCGGCACCGCACGGCCCGGTGGCAGCCGTCGCCGGGCCGGCCAATTGCCGGTAGAACAGGGGCTGTCGGGCGGCCGCGAGGGGATCATGGCGCGTCCCGACCTGTCGAGAGGAGCACATGTGAGCGGACGACCGGACGGCCCGACGGCGCTGGTGACCGGGGGCAGCGGCTTCGTGGCCGCCCATCTCGTACAACAGCTCCTGGAGCGCGGCTACCAGGTGCGCACGACCGTACGCTCCACCGCGAACCCGGCGAAGGTCGCGCCGCTGCGCGCCCTGGGCGAGGCGCATCCCGGCCGGCTCGGGCTCTTCGAGGCGGACCTCCTGACGGAGGGCTCGTTCGACGAGGCGGCGAAGGGCTGCTCGGTCGTCTTCCACGTGGCCTCGCCCTTCCTGATGCCGGAGAAGATCAAGGACGGCCGGCGGGACATGGTGGAACCGGCCCTCCGCGGCACCCGCAACGTCCTGGGGGCCGTCGACCGCGCGGAGAGCGTCGAACGGCTCGTGCTCACCTCCACCGTGGGCGCGATCTTCGGCGACTACGCGGACGTCGAGCGGATGGACGGCCGCACCCTCTCGGAGAAGTACGTCAACACCACCAGCACGGTGGAGAACAACCCGTACCACTACGCCAAGACGGTCGCGGAGCAGGCCGCATGGGAGGCGGAGGCCGCACAGGACCGCTGGCGCATGGTCTGCGTCAACCCGGGCCTGATCCTCGGCCCCTCCCTCACCCCGGCCTCCGACTCGGGCAGCCTGTTCCTCCTCGACGAGCTGTTCAAGGGCTACTTCTTCTACGGCGCCCCGGACTTCAGCTTCACCACGGCCGACGTACGGGAGGTGGCGGCCGCCCATGTCGCGGCGGCGGAACGCCCCGGGGCGCACGGCCGCTACATCGTCGCGGCGGCGGAGATGACCTCCTTCCACCAGATGGCGAAGGCCCTCCTGAAGCACCACCCGAGAAGCCTGCGGCTGCCCCGCACCGCCCTGCCGCACTGGCCGGTGCGCATCCTGGGTCCCGCCTTCGGCCTCACCCAGGACTACATCCGGGGCCACCTCGGCATCCGCTTCCCCGTCGACAACCGCCGCAGCATCGAGGAACTCGGTCTCACCTACCGCCCGATCGAGGAGACACTCCTCGACCACTACCGATCGTGGCGAGCACACCGCAACACCCCGCACGCCGCCTGACACCCGGCCGGCCCGCGACCCCTCAGCCGCGGTCCACGGGGTACCGGGGCTCGTCCCGGTACCCGTCGGCCCACGCGGCCAGCCGGGCGAAGTCGTGGGGGAGGAGACCGCGGCGCGGGTCGACGTGGTGGAGGAGGGCCGGTCCGCGGTGGTGGGCGGCCACGAACGTCCGGTCCCGGTCGGTGATCTCGTCGTCGATCCAGGCGAACGGCCGTCCGGCGGCCCAGGTGACGACACGGCGGGTCTTCCAGAAGGTGCCCTCGGGCGGTGGTGTGCCGTCGTCCGGGTCCCAGTCGATGTGCGGCAGCTCCGGCAGCCCGATCCGCGGGGCGATCCAGGTGTTCGCCTCGGCCTCCCACGTCGTGGCCCACACCAGGTCGTACGGCAGCGCCAGCAGCGCCGCCCCGTGCCCCGCGTCGAGCCAGACCCGCAGCGGCCTTCGATGCGGGTCGTCCCAGCCGCGGGGCCGCATCCGGTGGGTGCCGTACCCCTCGGGCCGCCGCTGGGGCTTGGCCGCGTAGGGGTTGAGCGGACCGTCGACGTCGATGAGCAGCAGGGGGCGGCCGGGACCCACCCGCTCCTGACCTAGTTGCCGTTCGCCCATGCCCAGACGAACCACACCAGGAAGATCGTGAAGGCCAGCCAGGCGAGGGCCGCGACGAACACGGTGCCGCCGACCAGGGCGCCCATCGTCCGCCAGCCGGTGCGGGTCATGCGCCGGGCACGACGGACCGCCTCTTCGTACTCCTCGTCGACGACGCCGTCCCGGTCGTGCTCCGCCATGGCACCCCCCGGCCGCGAGTCTACGACGCCGAAGCGCGCAGTGCCCGCGCCAGATACGGGGCCGTGGCACTGTCCTCGGCCGTCGCCACCTCGGACGGTGTGCCGGTGGCCACGATCCGGCCGCCCGCGTCACCGCCGCCCGGGCCCAGGTCGATGACCCGGTCGGCGCCCGCCACCACCGCCATGTCGTGCTCGACGACGACCACGGTGTGCCCGGCGTCGACCAGACCGTGCAGCCGGTCCAGCAGCACCTCGACGTCGGCCGGATGGAGACCGGTGGTGGGCTCGTCGAGGAGATACAGCGTGTGGCCGCGCCGGGCGCGCTGCAGCTCACTGGCCAGCTTGATGCGTTGGGCCTCGCCGCCGGAGAGTTCGGTCGCGGGCTGGCCGAGACGGAGATAGCCCAGGCCGACGTCGAGGAGGGCGGCGAGGCTGCGGGACACGGCCGGGGTGTCCGCGAAGAACTCCGCCGCCGACTCCACCGTCAGATCCAGCACCTGCGCGATGTTGCGGCCCCGGTACGTCACCTCCAGGGTCCGCGGGTTGTAGCGGGCCCCGCCGCAGTCCGGGCACGGCGCGTACGTGCTCGGCAGGAACAGCAGCTCGACGCTGACGAAACCCTCGCCCTGGCAGGTCTCGCAGCGCCCTCCCCCAGAGGGGGCACCCCCAGCCACGTTGAAGGAGAACCGGCCGACCCCGTACCCCCGCGCCCGGGCCTCGCCGGTGTCCGCGAAGGCCTTGCGGACGACGTCGAACAGGCCCGTGTAGGTGGCCAGGTTGGAGCGCGGGGTACGGCCGATCGGCCGCTGGTCGACCCGGACCAGCCGGCCCACGCCCGGCAGATCCTCGGTGATCTCCGCGATCAGCGTCGACTTCCCGGACCCGGAGACCCCGGTCACCGCCGTGAACACGCCCAGCGGGAACTCCGCCGTCACCCCGCGCAGGTTGTGCCGGGTCACCGGCCCCACCGTCAGCCGGCCCCTCGGCGCGCGGATCTCGCGCGCGGGCGCGGGGGAGCGGCCGAAGAGGAAGCGGGCCGTCGCCGACTCCTCGACCGCGGCCAGGTCCGCCACCGGCCCGCTGTGCAGCACCCGCCCGCCGTGCTCACCCGCCCGCGGGCCCACGTCCACCAGCCAGTCGGCGGCGCGCACCACATCGAGATGGTGCTCCACCACGAACACCGAGTTGCCGGCCGCCCGCAGTCGCGCCAGCACGCTCAGCAGGGCCTCCGTGTCCGCCGGGTGCAGTCCCGCCGACGGCTCGTCGAGGACGTACACCACCCCGAACAGCCCGGAGCGCACCTGGCTCGCCAGCCGCAGCCGCTGGAGCTCGCCCGCCGAGAGGGTCGGGGTGGCGCGGTCCAGGCCGAGATAGCCCAGCCCCAGCTCGACGACCGGCGCGATCCGGGACAGCAGGTCGTCGGCGAGCACCCGGGCGGCCCCGGAACCGGCCCCGGCCTCGAGCACCTTCGCCAGCCCGGTCAGCGGCAGCGCCGCCAGCTCCGCGATCGTCCGGCCCGCGAAGGTCACCGCCAGCGCCTCGGGCCGCAGCCTGCCGCCCCCGCACGCCGGGCAGGGCGCGGCGGTCAGGAAACGTTCCGCCCTGGCCCGCAGGGTGGCGCTCCTGGAGTCCGAGAAGGTCTTGAGCACATAGCGGCGCGCGCTCATGTAGGTGCCCTGGTACGGCCGTTGGATCCGGTCCGCGTCGCGTACCGGGTGGACCGTCACCACCGGCTGCTCGTCCGTGAACAGGATCCACTCCCGCTGCTCCGCGGGCAGCTCGCGCCACGGCACGTCGACGTCGTACCCGAGCGTGTCGAGGATGTCCCGCAGGTTCTTGCCCTGCCAGGCTCCCGGCCAGGCGGCGATCGCGCCCTCCCGGACCGACAGCGACGGATCGGGCACCAGCGACTCCTCGGTGGTCCCGTGCACCTCGCCGAGCCCGTGGCACTCCGGGCAGGCCCCGGCCGCCGTGTTCGGGGAGAAGGCGTCCGAGTCGAGCCGCGCGGCGCCCGGCGGGTAGGAGCCGGCCCGGGAGAAGAGCATCCGCAGGGAGTTCGACAGGTTCGTGACCGTGCCGACCGAGGAGCGCGCGGTGGGCGCCGAGCGGCGCTGCTGGAGGGAGAC
Source organism: Streptomyces phaeofaciens (assembly GCF_014648915.1). Taxonomy (GTDB): domain Bacteria; phylum Actinomycetota; class Actinomycetes; order Streptomycetales; family Streptomycetaceae; genus Streptomyces; species Streptomyces phaeofaciens. Next base: position 161,754 of record NZ_BMSA01000001.1, read on the forward strand.
CGCCGGCGGCAGCCCGGTGATCTCGCCGACCTTCGGCGCGCCCACCTGGTGGATCAGCCGGCGCGCGTACGGGGCGACCGACTCGAAGTAGCGGCGCTGGGCCTCCGCGTAGATCGTCCCGAACGCCAGCGACGACTTCCCGGAGCCGGACACGCCGGTGAACACGGCCACCACGTCCCGCGGCACGTCGACGTCCACGCCCTTGAGGTTGTGCTCACGGGCCCCGCGGACCCGGACGTACGGATCGGGCGCGGACGGGACGTGCGGGCTGGGCATGACGGGGCTCTCCGTACGGGTCGTCGGCTGCGCGGCGCGTCCCGGGTGGGACAAACCCAGCGATTCTATGCACGCGGCGCGGGCCGCGCCCGCCCGCGGCGTCACCCGGCGGCCGTCCCCCGGTCGGTGATCCCGGTGATCGCGGCCAGCCGACGGTAGGAGTCCAGCAGCGCCGCGCGGTCGTACGTGCTGGTCGTGACGAGGACCTCCTGCGCCCCGGTGTCCTTGAGCAGCCGCTCCAGCCCGTCGGCCACCTGCTCCTCGGTGCCTGTGAGGTGACCGGCCAGACCGGACTCGTAGAACCCGCGCTCCCGCGCGGTCATCTCCAGCGCCTCGACCCGTTCGGCGGGCGGCAGCGGCGGGAAGGTGCCGTGGGTGCGCGCGTGCGCCATCGACCAGGCCTCCGGGAGCAGGATCCGGCGGGCCTCCTCCGGGGTCGCGGCCACGGCGACCGTGCCCGAGACGACGACGTACGGCTCGCTCGCCCACGGCGACGGCCGGAACCCCTCGCGGTAGGTGTCGATCCCGCGCCGCATCCGCTCCCGGTCGCGCAGGTCCCCGATGACCATCGGCAGGCCCGCGCGGGCGGCGATCGCCGCGCCCTCGCCCATGGCCAGCACGAACGGCGGCACGGTGAGCCCCTCCGCCGGATAGCCGTGCACCCGCGTCGGGGAGGTGCCCCGGAACCAGCCGAGCAGCTCGTCGACGTGGTCCGCGAAGTCACCGGCGTCGTCCTTGTCGCGGCCCAGCGCCCGGCGCACCCCGTCGGTGAAGCCCACCGAGCGGCCCAGCCCCATGTCGATCCGGCCCGGGAAGAGGGACTCCAGCACGCCGAACTGCTCGGCGACGACCAGCGGCCGGTGGTTGGGCAGCATCACCCCGCCGGTGCCGACCCGGATGGTGCGCGTCGCGCCGGCCACGGCGGCCGCGAGGACGGTGGGCGCCGACCCCGCGACCCCGGGCACGCCGTGGTGCTCGGAGACCCAGAACCGGTGGTAGCCGAGCCGCTCCGCCTCCCGCGCCAGCCCCACGGTGTCCCGCAGCGCCCGCGCTCCCGTGTGCCCCTCGCGGACACGGGAGCGGTCGAGGACGGAGAAGCGGGCCGAGGCGATCACGGAACTCATACCCGGTTCAACACCGCACGGCCCGCGGGATTCCTCACGGGGCGATGTTGTGGTTCAGCCGGAACAGGTTCCCCGGGTCGTGACGCCGCTTCAGCTCCGTGAGCCGGGCGTAGTTGGCGCGGTAGTTGGCCCGCACCCGCTCCTGGTCGTCGGCGTCCATGAAGTTCACGTAGCCGCCCTCCATGGCGTGCGGGACGAGCGCCCGGTGGAAGGCGCGCACCCAGTCCTGCTGGGCCTCGCAGTCCGCCCGGGTGGTGAGGGTCGGGCTGAGCGCGATCGAGAAGTCGGCGTCCCGGTAGGAGAACGCGGTGTCCTCGGGCCCGACGCGGTGACAGGCCCCGTCGACGGGGAAGACGACGGTGACGCTCTGCACCGACGGGGTCGCGGGGCCGTACTCGACGAACGCGTCGATCGCGCCGTCCGGCAGGCCCCGGGTGAAGCTGCCCTTCCAGTAGTGGAAGAGACCGGCGGGCACCAGGTCGTCGAAGAGGGTGTTGATCACCGGGTAGGGCATGCGCTCCAGATGCCGGCCCACCACCGGGCCGAGGGCCGCCAGCCGGTCCCGGATCCGGTCGTCCTCCTCCTCGGGGCCGCTCCAGCAGGCGACCACGCCGCACAGCGGCCGCCCGTGCCAGCGCTCGGGCAGGAAGGGCAGCGGCGGCCCCAGCCCGACGACGAGCAGCGCCCCGAGCCGTTCGTCGCCCTCGGCGACCAGCTCCCGGTAGCGGCGCAGCACCTCCGCGTCGAGCGGGAAGAACGTCGGCCCGCCGAGGACGTCGGCGATCGGGTGCAGCCGGTACGAGAAGGACGTCACGACGCCGAAGTTCCCGCCGCCGCCGCGCACCGCCCACATCAGGTCGGCGTTCCGGTCGTCCGTGCAGGTCACGAAGGCCCCGTCGGCCGTCACCAGGTCCACGGACAGCAGGTTGTCGCAGGCCAGGCCGCAGCGCCGGGCCAGATGGCCCATGCCGCCGCCGGTCGTCAGACCGCCCACGCCGGTGGTGGAGACGATCCCGCCGGTGGTGGCCAGGCCGAAGGCGTGGGTGGCGTGGTTGACGTCCGCCCAGGTGCAGCCGCCCTCCACCCACGCCCGGCGGGCCCCGGGATCGACCCGGATGCCGCGCATCCGTGCCAGGTCGAGGACGACCCCGCCGTCGCAGGTGCCGTAGCCGGGCACGCTGTGGCTGCCGCCGCGCACCGCGAGGGCGAGCCCCTGGTCGCGCGCGAAGTCCACCGTCGCCATCACGTCGCCCGCGTCGACGGCCCGTACGACCAGCGCCGGCCGCCGGTCGATCATCGCGTTGTAGACCGCGCGCGCCTCGTCGTACTCCGGGTCGCCGGGCTCGACGAGCTCGCCGCGCAGCGCCCCGCGCAGCCGCTCCAGCAGCTGGTGGTCGAGGGTGGGGGTGTAGGTCGTCATGGCCGCCACCCGCCTTCCGGTAGGAGAGGGGTACACCACCGGTCTACGCCCGCCGCGCGGCCCGCTCATCGCCGGAATCGCCCATGTCCGGCGGCCCGGGCATGGGCAGAACGGCCCATACGGCGCTCAGACCAGCCCGTGCGTGCAGGCGTACGCGGTCGCCGCGGCCCGCGAGGAGACGTCGAGCTTGGCGAAGATGTTGTTCAGGTGCCGGGCGACCGTGTGCTCGCTGATCGTGAGCTGGGCCGCGACGGCCCGGTTGGTGCGGCCCGCCGCCACCAGCCGCAGCACCTGCACCTCACGGTCGGTGAGCCCGCCCGGCGGCCGCCCGCGCCCCGCCGTGAGCAGCGCCGCCGCCCGGCGTACGTCCGGTACGGCGCCCAGCTGCCCGAAGGTCCGGTGAGCGGCCCGCAGCTCGAGCCGGGCCCCCTCCTCGTCACCGGCGGCCCGGTCGGCCGCGGCCAGCGTCATCCGCGCCTGCGCCGCCTCGTACGGCACGCCGAGGTCCAGCCAGAGCGCCAGCGCCCGGTGCAGCAGGACCTGCGCGCCGTCGAGGTCGCCGGCCGCGAACGCCACCGCCCCGCCCGCCGACGCGGCACAGGCGTGCGGCAGCGTCGCCGCCGAGCCGCACAGCCGCTGCCACTCCCGGGCCAGCGCCTCGAGTTCCCCGGCCGCGGTCCGGGCCTCGTCGAGCCGGCCGAGGGCCAGCGCCACCTCCACGCGGGCGGCGAGCAGCCGGCACCGTTCCAGCCGGCCGTCGCCGGCGCGGTGGTGGGCGAGGGCGGCGGCCGAGGCCTCGGCCTTGCCCCGGGCGAGCAGCAGCAGCGCAAGACCGGGCTGTGGATCACGTCCCAGCTGGTGCGCCCGGTCGTAGGCCGTCTCGGCCTCGGCCGGCTCACCGCGCCGCCGCCGGACCTCGCCGACCAGGTAGAACACCTCGCCGGCGGGCCACGTCTCGTGCGGCGGCAGTTCCTCGCAGGTGCGGACGGCCTCGGTGAGCGCCCGGTCCCAGTCGCCCCGCAGCTCCAGCACCTGCACCCGGTGGACCCGGCACAGGCCGCGGAAGTTGTTCTCCGCGGGCATCGACGCGCACCACCGCATCGCCGCGTCGGTCCATTCGGCGGCACGTCCGAGGTCGGCGCAGGCCATGCACTGCTGGAGGCCCAGGCAGTACACCCAGCCGGTGAAGAAGGAGGACAGTTCGCCCGCCGCGGCCGCGCACATCGCGTCGTCGAGCAGGTCGAGCCCCTCGGCGACCCGCCCGCGCGCCACCAGTACGGACGCCTGCGCCTGGACGCTCATCGCGGACAGGTCGGGGCTGCCGCAGCGGCGGGCGACGGCGGCCATGCGCCGCGCGCAGCCCATCGCCTCGTCGAACGCGCCGCGCCGCTGGGCCGCCTCCGTGTCCATCCACGCGAGGTAGCACTGTTCGGCGCACTCGGGCTCGCCGCCGAGGTGCCGGCGGGCCCGGCGCAGCCAGCCGGCGGCGACCGCCGAGCGGCCGGCCAGTTGGTGCTCGTAGAAGAGGAGCCAGGCCATGAGTCCGGCCCGGCGGGCGGCGCCCTGGGCGGCGTACCCGGAGTAGGCGTGGGTGCGGTGGACGATGGACTCCTCGATCCGGCTGGTCCACCAGGCGGCGTCCGCGAAGCCGGCGTGGTCGTCGGGGGTGAGCCGGGCGGGGTCCAGGGCGGACAGCAGACGGTAGGCGTCGGCCCAGGTCTCGCGGGCCACGGCGGCCCGCGCCAGGCGCAGTGCGTCCGTGTCCGCCGCCGAATCCGCTGCGGTGTCCGTCTCCGTGGCCGCCTGTCCGGCCGTCCGCCCAGTCACACGCGGCTCCCTTCTCGCTCGCCGCGAGCAGGACCCTCCGTTCTCAGGATAGTCAGGGTGTCTGATTAGGGTGGGCGGTGTGACCGACAGCAGCAGACGGCCGCTCGCCGTGTTCGATCTGGACAACACCCTGGCCGACACGGCCCACCGGCAACGGTTCCTGGAGGGCCGGCCGCGCGACTGGGACGCGTTCTTCGCCGCCGCGCCGCAGGACCCGCCGATCCCCGAGGGGGTCGCGCTCGCCGTGGCGAGCGCCGAGGAGTGCGAGGTCGTCTACCTCACCGGCCGGCCCGAGCGCTGCCGGGCGGACACCCTGGACTGGCTCGCCGCGCACGGGCTGCCCCAGGGGCGGGTGCACATGCGGCGCGACCACGACCGCCGGCCCGCCCGGCGCACCAAGCTGGAGATCCTGCGCCGGCTCGCCCGGAACCGGGAGGTGCGGGTGCTGGTGGACGACGACGAACTGGTGTGCGCCGACGCCGCACAGGCCGGATTCACCGTCGTCCGGGCGCGCTGGAGTGCTCCCTCCGCCGAGCTGAGGACGGCTCAGGAGCGGGACGGACGGACGTAGTCCCGCGGGCCGTGCCGTCAGTCCGTCTCGTCCAGGCGGAAGCCCACCTTCAGCCCCACCTGCCAGTGGGCGATGTCGCCGTCCTCGATCTGCCCCCGCACCTGGGTCACCTCGAACCAGTCCAGGTTGCGCAGGGTCTGTGAGGCGCGGGTGATGCCGTTGCGGACGGCCTGGTCGACGCCCTCCGGCGAGGTGCCGACGATCTCCGTGACCCGGTAGGTGTGGTTCGACATCAGGTGCTCCTCTCGGCCGCGACGGCGGCGTCACATGCGTCACGCGTCACTCCACGGTGCCCCAAGCCGCGCCGTGCCGCCATGCGTGGAACCGGCACTCGGCCCTTCGTGCCAGGCGCGCACAACCACGGTTGAAAAGTCCGATATTGGTATCCATCCGATGATATAAGGATCACGTGAAGGGCGTGACCGTGCGCATCGGTGGTCCGTACGGGCACGCCCGCCATCCGTGATTGGGGGTTTGAAGGAGACCATGCGGCTATTCGGAGTCCCGATGTCCAGACAGGCAACGATCCCCGTGGCGCGCCCGCCTGTCCGGCGCGAGGAGACACGGGCGGGCTGGTACCGCCCCGCGGCGGTGTGCGTGGACGTCATCGCCGCGGGCCTGCCCGTCGCGGCTGCGTTCGTGGAGGTCCAGGAACCCCATCCGATGCGCCTGGCGGCCACGGCGGCCCTGCTGTGGCCGCTCATCGGGGTGGTCAGCAAGCGGTACACCCCACTGGCCTGGGGTGACGGAGGCGGCCTCAGGGCCGTGATACGGGACTGGCTGGTCCTCGTCGGCGCGCTCGCGACGCTGCGGGTGGTGTGCGGGCTGGACAGCGTGCCCGCCAACGCGTTCACGGCCCTGATCCCGGCGCTCGTCCTCACCGGCGTCTGCCAGAAGACGATTCACCGTCATCTGCTGGCCGCGCGCCGCAACGCCCGGGCCCTGCGCCATGTGGTGGTCGTCGGCGAGGCCCCCACGGTCGACGCAGTCGTCGAGCAGCTGGCCCAGCGCACCGACCACGAGTACGTCGTCGTCGGCGCCTGCCCGGTGGGCGACGGCGAGGTGCGCTCCGGGGTGCCGGAGTACGTACGGCTGTCCGGCGAGCAGCCCGAGGCACCCGACGCGGACGCCTCGGCCGTCCTCGCGGCCGCCGACGAGGTCGCGGCCGACCTGGTCTTCGTGGTCCCCGGCCGGCTGATGTCCGGGGACCGGATGCGCCGGCTGTCCTGGACCCTGCACGACCGGGGCCGCTCGCTGATGGTGCTGCCCGGCATCACCGACGTGGCCCGCCGGCGGGTGCGGCTGACCTCGGCGGCCGGACTCACCCTGCTGCACATCGCGCCGCCTTTGCAGCGCGGGATGCACACCATGACGAAGTCCGCGGTCGACCGGGCCGGCGCCCTGACCCTGATCGTGCTGCTCTCGCCGCTGCTGTCCCTGCTGGCGCTGGCCGTCCGGCTCGGCTCGCCCGGCCCGATCCTGTACCGGCAGACCCGGGTCGGCCGGCACGGGAAGCACTTCGCCATGTGGAAGTTCCGCACCATGGTGGTCGACGCGGACCGGCTCAAGAGCGGACTGGAGGCACAGAACGAGAACGACGGGCACATGTTCAAGATGCGGCGCGATCCCCGGGTCACCGGGGTGGGACGGATCCTGCGCCGATACTCGCTGGACGAGCTGCCCCAGCTGTTCAACATCCTCTTCGGCCACATGTCCCTCGTCGGGCCGCGCCCGCCACTGCCCGAGGAGGTCGTCAAGTACAACGGCGTCGAGATGCGCCGGCTCAGCATCAAGCCGGGCCTGACCGGACTGTGGCAGGTCAGCGGACGCTCCGACCTGTCCTGGCGCGAGACCGTCGCGCTCGACCTGCGCTACGTCGACAACTGGTCGCTGGCCGGGGACATGAACGTCATGGCCCGCACCCTGCGCGCGGTACTGGACGGCCAGGGCGCCTACTGACCACGTACACGGACACCCGCGCGTACGGACACGGACACGGACACGGACACGTACGGACACTGTCACGTACGGACACGCACACGCATACGGATGCGGCCCTCCGCCGGGGGGCCGCATCCGTGTCGTGGGCCGTGCGCCGTCCGGGGCACGGCCGTCGTCCGGCCGCGTCCGCCATCCGGGCACGACTGCCGTCAACACGCGGGGAACCGGAGTGATCCGCCCCCGGGGGCGTGAAGGATCGCGTCATGGTACAGACCACATCCGCCCAGCCCGCGGCCGTGCCGCGGTCCCTGCGCGGCTTCACCGGTGCCGGGTACGACAAGGGGCGCCCGCCGCTGATCCAGGCCGCCTGGTTCGCCGCGCTCCATCTGCTCTTCGTCAAGTGGTGGTTCCCGGCCCGCTGGCGGCCCGTCCTGCTGCGCGCCTTCGGCGCCCGCGTCGGACAGCGGGTGCTGATCCGGCGCGGGGTGCGGGTCCACTGGCCGTGGAAGCTGGACATCGGCGACGACGTCTGGATCGGCGAGGACGCCTGGATCCTCAACCTCGAACCCGTCACCATCGGCAGCGACTGCTGCGTCTCGCAGAGCGCGCTGCTGTGCACCGGGAGCCACCGCCGCCGGTCCGCCACCTTCGAGTTCGACAACGGCCCCATCCGGCTGGAGCCGGGCAGCTGGGTCGCGGCCCGCGCGGTCGTGCTGCGCGGGGTGACCGTCGGCCGGGGCGCGGTGGTGGGGGCCGGTGCCGTCGCCCACCACGACCTGGCGCCGGGCGCGGTCCTGACGAGCGGCTCGGCCGCCACCTCCCGCTCCACCGCGTCGACCGCGGCACCCGTGAAGGAGATCCCGGCATGAGAATCGTCCACGTGGTCACCCTGGTCAGCGACGACGGCGCGTTCGGCGGTCCGACGAGCGTGGCGGTCGCCCAGCTCGAGGAGTGCGCCGCGCGCGGGCACGACGTGACGCTGGTGTCGCTGTGGCGCGGCAGGGCACCGGCCGCGCGGCGCCTGGCCGGCGTCCCCTTCGTCTCCCGCCCGGCCTGGCGGGTCGTCCCCGGCCGGGGCTGCCTCGGGCTGATGCACCCCCTGCTGCTGAGGGACCTGTGGCGGGCCATGGGCCGCGCGGACGTCGTGCACCTCCACGCCGGCCGTGACCTCGTCTCCCTCGCCGGGCTCGCCGTCGCCCGGCTGCGCCGCAAGGACTTCGTCACCCAGACGCACGGCATGGTCGAACCCCGCACCGGGACGGTCGCGCGCCTCTTCGACCGGGCGTTCGTGCCCCTGCTGCGCCGGGCGCGCGGCGCCCTCGTGCTCACCGAGCGCGAACGCCGGGAACTGGCCGCGGTGCTGGGCCCGGACGGCCCGCCGCTGGTGACCCTGCCCAACGGCCTGCGCTGCGCCCCCGAGGAGGACGGCACCGGGACGCGCGGCGACCACGAGGTGATCTTCCTGGCCCGGCTGCACCCGCGCAAACGCCCCGAGGCGTTCGTCGAGATGGCCGCGCTGGTCCACAAGGAGCACACCGGGGCCCGGTTCACGCTCTACGGGGCCGACGAGGGATCCCTGCCGACGGTGCGCCGGCTGATCGCCGACCGCGGACTGACCGACGTGGTCTCCTACGGCGGCGCGCTCGCGCACCCCGCGGCCCTGGCGGCCTATCGCCGGGCGGCCGTGTACGTGCTGCCGAGTGTGCAGGAGCCGTTCCCGATGACGGTTCTGGAGGCCCTGGCCGAGGGAACTCCCGTCGTGTGCACGGACAGCAGCGGTATCGCCGCCGAACTGGCGGGCAGGAACGCGGCGCTGGTCACCGACGGCAGCCCCGAGGAACTGGCGGACGCGGTGGGCCGGCTGCTCGCCGACGCGGACCTGCGCGGCGAGCTGGCCCGGGCCGGGCGCCGCGCGATCGACGAGGTGTTCTCCATCCGCGCGGTCGTGGACCGGCTGGAGGAGCTGTACCGGGACCGGCCGGCGCACGGATGACCACAGCGGTCGGTCCGGCCGCCGTTCGCGGCCGGACCGACCGCCGGAGAGCGCCCACCCGGTTCAGCGCACCGGGAGGAGACTCACCGACCGGAGGATGTCCTCGAAGCGCGAGGCGCAGTCCTCCAGGGCGAACTCCCGCTCGGCCAGGGCGCGGCTCTCCTTGCCCAGCGCCTCGGCGCGCGCCGGGTCGGACAGGATCTCGCGGGCCCAGGCGCAGGCGTCGCCGAGGGCGGACTCCTCCGGCGGGAAGACCGCCGACCCCGCCTGCCGCAGCAGCCGCGCGGCCAGGTTCCCGGCGGGCATCAGACCGAGCACGGGGCGCCCGGCGCACAGGTACGACAGGGTCTTGGACGGCACCGAGAACTCCCCGGCGTCCGCCCCCAGCAGGACGACGAGCAGGTCGCCCGTGCCCAGCACCTCGGGCAGCCGCTCGTAGGGCTGGAAGGGCAGCAGGGTCAGGTCCACGCCCCGGGCGGCCGCGGCCTCCCTGAGCACGGGCACCGCCGGGCCGTCGTTGACGACGACCAGCCGGACCGGAGTGCCGTCCCGGCGCAGCCGCTCGGCCAGCCGCACCAGCAGCGCCGGATCGTGCTTCAGGCCGAGGGTGCCGGAGTACAGCACCGTCCGCACGCCGTTCAGACCCTGCTCGGCCGACCAGGCGTTGGCCCGGTCCACCGGGACGATCTCGTCCAGCGGCGCCCAGTTGGGGATGACGGTGACCTTGTCGGCGGTGCCCCACTCCCGGTGGATCCGCAGGAACGAGTCGGCGATCACCACCACGGCCGCGGCCCGCCGAGCCGACCACTTCTCGCCCGCCCCGAAGACCTTGGCGGCGACGCCCATCGACCGTGCGACGCCCTCGGCGGCGAAGCTCTTGAGGGCCACCGCGGTCACGTCCTGGTGCCACAGCACCCACGGGATGCGCAGCCGCCGCAGCACGGCCGCCGCCACCACCAGCACCGGGATCGGCAGGTTGGACAGCAGCGCCACATCGGGCTTCTCCCGCCGTACCTGCCGGGCCAGTTCGAGACCCAGCAGGGTCTCCTGGCGGAGCCGGCGGACGTAGGCGTCCTTCTTCAGGGCGGTGCCGTCGCCGATGGTGGCGAAGCGCAGACCGGGGGTGTCCCCGGCGAGGTTGCCCTTGCCGGAGACGTACGCCGCGCACGTCGAGTGGACGACGTCGTGACCGCGGCGCGCCAGCTCCCGGCTCAGCTGGGCCTGGAACGGATGGCCGCTGTAGTCGTGGACGAGGATCCGCATCGGTTCTCCCTGTCCTGGTAGTCGGCCGGCCGTCACTGCTGGGAGCGCTTGACCTGGTCGTAGACCCAGGCGTACGTCTTCTCGAGGCCGTCGAGCAGGGCGACCGAGGGCTCCCAGCCGTGGATCTCGCGGATCAGGGTGTTGTCGGAGTTGCGGCCGCGGACGCCCTGCGGGGCGTCGAGGCGGTGGCTGCGCTCGCAGCGCACACCCGCGATCCGCTCGACCATGTCGACGAGCTGGTTGATGGTCACCAGCTCCGAGGAGCCCAGGTTGACCGGCTCGCCACTGTCCCCGCGCATGATCATCTGGCTGCCGTGCAGGCAGTCGTCGATGTACATGAAGGAACGGCTCTGCTCGCCGTCGCCCCAGATCTCGATCCGGTGGTCACCGGAGAGGACCGCCTGGGCCACCTTCCGGCACACCGCGGCCGGGGCCTTCTCACGGCCGCCGGTCCAGGTGCCGTGCGGGCCGTACACGTTGTGGTAGCGGGCGACGCGGGTGACGAACCCGTAGTCCTCGGCGTAGTGGCGGCACATGCGCTCGGAGAACAGCTTCTCCCAGCCGTAGCCGTCCTCGGGCTGCGCCGGGTAGGCGTCCTCCTCGCGCAGCGCGGTGACGTTCGGGTCGGTCTGCTTGCCGGCGGCGTACACGCAGGCGGAGGAGGAGTAGAAGTAGCGCTCCACACCGGCCTCGTGCGCCGCGCGCAGCATGTGGGTGCTGGTGAGGACCGACAGCATGCAGGCGGCCTTGTTGTTCTCGATGAATCCCATGCCGCCCATGTCGGCCGCGAGCATGTACACCTGGCCGGCGTCCCGGACGCCCGCGCGGGCGCGCTCCAGGAGCGAGAGGTCGTCGACCACGTTCTCGGCGTCGGGGTGCACCTGGTACCACTCGTGCCGGGGCTTGATGTCGATCGAGCGGACGGTCAGTCCCTGGGCAAGGAGGTCGCCCACGAGATGACCACCGATGAATCCCCCGCCCCCGGCGACGACGACGTCGACCTGCTTGCTCATGGCACAACTCCTCTGGCATTCCGGAGATCTGATGCACGGTCAGTGCGACCGGCGTCCATAAGCAATACACATTTGTCACGATATGGGGTAAATGGCGCGCCGCGCCCGATCGTGCACGTCACCTCGATGACTCTGTTCGGGGACTCGCCCGCCGAACTGATTGATTCGTGCGCGCCTGGACCGATTTACGAGATATGAGCGCTATATATCTTTCAGTGATGTTTCAGCCTAAATACTCGCTCGACAGAGAGGTCGGGATGCAGGACGCTCGCGTCCGCAGTGTGGCTGCGGTCTTCGTCTGGGCCGTGGTGCTGACCGTCGTGCTGCCGGGGCTGATCCTCCAGTCGCACAGCGTGCAGGGCTCGGCCGCACTCGCCCTCCAGGGCGTCGTCGTGGCCCACACCGGGGGCGCCCTCGCCCGGGTGCTCACCGCGCCCACCGTGCGGTTCGTCGCCTTCGGCTTCTGGGTCTTCGCCTATGTCTGGCTCGGCCTGGCACCCCTCGCGATGCTTGCCTCGGACACCTACCCGTGGTCCTACCGCACCACCGGGGTGACCGCCCTCGCGGCCGTGGCCGTCGTCGAACTCGGACTCCTCGCCTACAGCGCCGGAACGGCCCTCGCCGCCCGCCGGGAGCAGGGCCGCGCGGCCACCGCCCCGCCCGGACTCGTCGAGCGCGTCCTCTCGCGCCGTATCGCGCCCTGGCGCCTGCTCACGCTCTGCGTGCTCGCCTTCGCCCTCGCGGCGCTGCTGATCGCCGGCCAACCCGGCCGCCTGGGCGCGTACTTCACCAGCCGGCAGGCCATCACCGAGGCCGGCGGCGAGGACTCCTCCCTGCGGTCCCTGCTCACCTGGTCGCTGTCCGTGCCCGCGTTCTGGGCGCTGCTGGCCCTGCTGCGCATCCCGCGGCGGCCGGGCGGCGACCGCTGGCTGCGCGGGGTGCGCTGGATGCTGCTGCCGTTGCTCGTGGCGCTCAACGTCGTCGTCAACAACCCCATCAGCAAACCGCGGTTCTGGGCCGGCATGGTCCTGCTGACCCTGCTGTTCTCGGTGCCCCGGCTGTGCCGGCCCCGCGCCTTCCGGATCAGCGCGGCCGCCCTCATCGCCGCGCTGCTGTTCGTCTTCCCGTACAGCGACTACTTCCGCTACAGCGACCGGGAGGCCATCTCCGTCGTCTCGCTCTCCGAGCAGTTCACCACCAACGGCGACTACGACGCCTACCAGCAGGTGCAGACCGGAATCGACCACGCGAACGACGACGGGTTCTCCCCGCAGAACGTGTTCGGCCCCCCGCTGTTCATGGTGCCGCGCTCGATGTGGCCGGAGAAGCCCGAGGACACCGGCATCACCCTGGCCCGGTACGCGGGTTACGAATTCCACAACCTCTCCGCGCCCCTGTGGATCGAGAGTTACCTGTGGGCCGGACCGTTCGCGGTCATCGCCGTGTTCTGTCTGCTGGGCGCGTTCGGACGGCGGGTCGACGACATCCGGCACCGGCTGCGTGACCGGGCCGGCGTCATCGCGACGCTGCTGGTCCCGGCCTTCGCCTTCTACCAGATGGTCTTCCTGCGCGGCAGCCTGCTCGCCATCGCGGGCCCGCTCACGCTGCTGGTGGCCGTCCCGCTGCTCATCAGCACTCCCACCGCCCGAGCATCCCGGTTCCCCTCAACGGCGATGCCGACCGCACCCAACCGTCACGCATCGATCCCCGGAACAGGAGGGCACCCGTGACCGGCCCCATCCACTTCGACGACCGGTACGACGAGCCGGACCAACTACGCGACCAACTGCGTCGCATCCTGCGCCACCGTGTGCTCATCGCGCTGGGAATCCTCCTGGGAGTGTTCGGCGGGCTGGCCCTGGCCCAGCAACGCGCCCACACGTACACCGCCACCAGCGAAGTCCTCGTGCGCTCCACCTTCGACCAGTTCGGCGCGGTCGGCGTCAGCGCCGACAACCAGGTCAGCATGACCACCGAACAGCAGATCGCGGGCAGCGCCGCCGTCGCCCTGCGGGCCGTGCGCGCCCTGGGCCGCCCGGACGGCCAGGCCAACGACTACGCGGCCCGGGTCCGGGTCACCAACCCGCAGAAGTCCCAGGTGCTCCGCTTCGAGTTCACCGCCGCCGGACCCGAGCGCTCGGCGCGCGGCGCCAACGCCTTCGCCGAGGCCTACCTCGCCGACCGCAAGAGCCGCAGCCAGGCCACCGTGCTGCGCGCCACGCAGGCCCTGGACCAGCAGATCGCCGTCCTGAACCAGCAGCTGGCCAATGACACGGCGCCCGCCAAGACCGCCGCGCAGAGCCAGCTCTACACGCTCCAGAAGCGCGTCCTGGACATCAAGTCCCGCGACATCGACGCCGGTGACGTCGTCCGCCGGGCCGTCGCCCCCGCCCTGCCCGTCGGTCCCGGCATGCGCACCCTGCTCGGCCTCGGGCTGGTGTGCGGACTGCTCCTCGGCATCGTGCTGGCCTGGGTGCGCTCCTCCCTCGACAACCGGATCCGGTCGGTCGGTGAGGTACAGGGCGCCCTGGGCGCGCCGGTGCTCGGCATCCTGCCCGACGAGGGCCGCCCCGGCGGCGCCCTGCTGACCGTCGGCCGTACCGAGGGCCTGCGCGCCGAGGCGTACCGGGCGCTGGCCTTCCGGGTGCGCCAGGTCGCCGGTTCGGACGGCCCCGGCCAGGTGCTCGTCGTGGCCCCCCGGCACTCCGACATCGCCGAGGAGGTCGCCGCCAACCTGGCCGCGGCCCTCGCCGACGAGGGCGGCGAGGTCCTGCTCATGGACGCCGCCCCCGACACGTCCGACCTCGCGGCCCGGCTGCCCCTGATGCCGTACGAGGCCCCCACCCTGGAGGAGGCGTTCCTGCCCGCCGGGAGCGTCCTCGTCGACGCCGACGTCACCGGACGGTTCGCCTTCTCCTCGGGCGGCGGCAGCGCCCCGCGCACCCGCGTCATCGGCTCCGCCGACCGCGACCGGCGGCTGCCGGGCGACAGCGACACCACGACCGTCGTCGTCGCCGGCCCGTTCCTCACGGACGCCGACGCGCTGGCGGTCGCCCAGCGGGTCGACGGCGTGCTCGTGGTCGCCGGTCTCGACGGCACCCGGCGCGACGACCTCAGGCAGGTGGAGGAGCTGATCGGCTGCGCCGGCGCCCGTCTCCTCGGTGCCGTCCTCGACGCGGGCCGCCCGCGCCGTCGGCTGCGTGGACTGCGCCGCCGTCCGAAGTACCGTCCCGTGTCGCACGCCGGCGCGTCGGCCATGGAACTCCCCGTGCAGGACAACACGCTCACGGTCTCCCGCCGGTGACCGCCCCCGAAGCGGCTGCTCCCACCCGCCCCGGGGCTCCGGCCCCGAGCGGGGTGGCCGCGGCCGCCCGGGGCGGGTGGTGGGGCATGGCGGGGTCCGGGGTGAACGCCGTCTTCTCGTTCCTGCTCGTCGGCCTGATCACCCGGGCCGTGGGAGCGGACGGAGCCGGCGCGGTCTTCACGGGCGTCGCCCTGTTCACCATCCTCAGCAACACCTGCAAGCTCGGCTCCGACACCGGACTGGTCCGGTTCGTGCCGCGCGACCTCGCCGTCGGCGACGGCCGGTCGGTGGACGCGCTGCTGCGCACGGCCGTCCTGCCGGCGGCCGTCGCCGGCACCGCGGCCGCCGTACCGCTGCTGATGTCGCCCACGCCGGCGATCGCCCTGCTGCCGGACCTGCCCGCGGCGGACGCCGTCGCGCTGGTCCGGCTCTTCGGTCTCTTCCTGCCCGCCGCCACCGTGGGCATGGTCCTGCTCGGCGCCACCCGGGGCTACGGCACGGTGGTGCCGTTCGTCGGTGTGGAGCAGATCGGCAAGCCGGTGCTGCGCGTGCTGATCGCCGTTCCCGTGGCCTTCTGGGCGCCGGGGACGCTCTCCCTCGCCTCGGCCTGGCTGCTGCCCGCGCTGGCCGGCTCCGTCGCCGCCTGGGTCTGTCTGCGCCGCTGCCGCGCCGGCCGCGCGCCCGCCGACCCCGGGTCCGGCACCTCCGGCGGATCCGTGACCTGGCGGGAGTTCTGGGGCTTTTCGGCGCCTCGCGCGGTCTCCTCCGTCTTCGACATCAGCGCGGTCTGGGTCGGCGTCCTGCTGCTGTCCGCCCTGACCACGGCCGGCGAGGCGGGCGTCTACACCGCGATCGGCCGGGTGGTCACCGCGTGCACCCTCGTGCAGCTCGCCGTCCGGCTCGCCGTCGCACCGGAGATCAGCCGGCTCCTCGCCGTCGACGACTTCGCCCAGGCCCAGGTGCTGCACCGCGTCTCGACCTGCTGGACCGTGTTGTTCTCCTGGCCCCTGTTCGTCCTCGTCGCCTCCTTCCCCGGCACCGTACTGTCCGTGTTCGGGCCGGAGTTCGGCGTCGGCGCGCCCGCGCTGGTGGTGCTGTGCGCCGCCTCCATGGTCAACGTGGCGGTCGGCAACGCGCAGACCGTGCTTCTCATGGCGGGCCGCAGTTCCTGGCATCTGGCCGTCACCGCCGCCGCGTTCGGGGTGCAGCTGACCGTCGGACTGCTCGCCGTGCCGGTCTGGGGCGTGCTCGGCGCCGCGATGTCCTGGGGCGCGGCCATCGTGGTGGAGAACCTCGTGGCGGCCGCGCTCGTCCGCCGCCGCCTCGGCTTCACGACCGTGGACGGCGGCTACGCCGTCGCGCTCGCCCTCGGCGTGGCCGTCACCCTCGTCCTGACCACCACCCGCCTCCTGAAAGGTGACACCCCGTCAGGACTCGCCGTGGGGATGGCCTTGGGATTGTGTGTATTTGGTACTAGCTTGTGGCGATATAGGACGTTGCTGGGAGTGAGCGAGCTGGTCGGGGTGCTGCGCCGCCGCGCCGCATGAGCACCCAGTCGGCGTCCTGTTCCGCAGACCACTCACCGCACTGCCATGGGGTGTTCCACTTGCGCCTGAGAAAGCTCCGATCGAAGCCGGTCACGAGGGTCGCCGTCACCGCCCTCGTGTGTTCCACCGCCCTGCTCGACGCCTCCTTCGCCACGGCCGCCGGCGGCGACCCCGCGACGTTCGCCGCCGACGCGCTCGCCACCTGGCAGCCGGAAGGCATCGTCTGGTCGCTGGCCGCCGCGAACGGCGTCGTCTACGTCGGAGGGTCCTTCGAGACGGTCCGTCCGCCCGGCGCCGCTCCGGGCCAACGGCAGGTGAAGCGCAGCAACTTCGCCGCGTTCGACGCCAGGACCGGTGAACTCCTGCCCTGCGCACCGACGTTCACCGGGCACAACCACACCGTCCGGGCCCTGAAGGCCTCGCCCGACGGCCGGGTGCTGTACATCGGCGGCTCCTTCGACAAGGTGGGATCCCACCGGGTGGCCAACATGACGGCCTTGAACACCAAGGGCTGCACCGTACGCAAGGAGTTCAAGCCGAGCGTCTCCGCCACGGTCCGGGCCATCGACAGCACGGCCGGCACGGTGTACCTGGGCGGCGACTTCGTCCGGATCGGAGGACAGTCCCGGCCCAGGATCGCCGCCGTCGACACCAAGGGCACCCTGCTGCCCTTCAGGGCGGAGGTCGACCTGCCGGTGCGCTCCCTGCTGGCCGCGCCGCAGCACAACAGACTGTTCGTCGGCGGGGACTTCGAGTCGGTGAACGGACGGCCCATCCGCTCGCTGGTCGCCCTGCACCCGACCACCGGCGCCACGGTGCTCACCTATCCGGGCTGGTTCCCGTCGCAGTCGTCGGTGAAGACGATCGCCCGCGACGAGAACCGCTTCTTCGTCGGCGCCGAGGGCCACGGCCCGGGCATCTACGACGGCCGCATCGCGGGCAAGATCGCCAACGGCACCATGGTCTGGAAGGACACCTGCTTCGGCGCCACCCAGTCGGTGGTGCCCTTCAAGGGCGTCCTCTACAGCGCCTCCCACGCCCACAACTGCAACGAGACGCCGGGCGGGTTCCCCGAGCGCGGCGACCGCCAGCACCTGCTGGCCCAGTCGGTCGAGGACCGCAGGATCCTGCACTGGTTCCCCGACACCGACGGCGGGATCGGCGAGGAGGTCGGCCCCCGCGCCCTCGTGGTGTCCAAGGGGTATCTCTGGGTGGGCGGCGAGTTCACCGAGGTCAACGAGAAGCCGCAGCAGGGCCTCACCCGCTTCGGCGACAAGGACACCGGAGCGCCGAAGGTGCCCGCGCTCAAGCTGGACAGCGCCACACCCGGCAAGGTCAACCTCGCCTGGCGCGCCACCTGGGACCGGGACGACGCCGCCCTGACGTACCGCATCTACCGGGACGGGAAGCTCGTGGGGCGCAAGACGGAACGTTCCACCTACTGGGACATGCCGCGGCTGACCTACACCGACACCGTGGAAGCGGGCTCGCGCCACACCTATCGCATCGAGGTGACGGACGGGACGAACACCTCGGCCAAGTCCGAGGCCCTGACCGTGACCGTGCCGAAGCCGGCGAAGCGGGCCACGGCACCGTCGCACGAGTCGCGGCAGCAGTCGCCCACCGAGCCGCAGGAGGCACAGCGGCAGCCGGCCGCCACCCAGCCGGAGCAGCCGGTCGAGGCGGCCGTGCGCGAGGCGGGTGACGCGCGATGATCCGCATCGGATTCGCCCCCGGCGTCTACGACCTGTTCCACGTCGGGCACCTCAACATCCTGCGTGAGGCCCGCCGGCACTGCGACCGGCTGGTCGCGGGGGTGACCTCCGACGAGCTGACCGAGCGCCTGAAGGGCAGGACCCCGGTCGTCCCGCTCGCCGAGCGGCTGGACATCGTCCGCAGCGTCCGTTACGTCGACGACGCGGTGGTGGAGTCGGAGGTCGACAAGCTCACGACGTGGAAGCGGGTCGGATTCCACCGGATCTTCAAGGGCGACGACTGGCGCGGCACGCCCAAGTGGCTGGAGCTGGAGCGGCGGTTCGCGGAGGTCGGCGTCGACGTCGTCTACTTCCCGTACACGATGCACACCTCCAGTACCAAGCTGCGCAGCGCCCTGGAAATGCTCGCCGCGCCGCAGCAGTCGGTGGAGATCCCGTCAGCGCAGCTCCCGGTACCACTTCACCAGGAAGGCGCCCATGAACAGGACATGGGCCGCGAGCAGCGCGCAGTACACCGTAAGGAAGACGTCCTGACGTCCCAGGAATAGGAAGCTGACGCAGGTCAGCCCGTAGTCCACCGGCAGCAGCAGCACGGAGCGCAGCGCCGGTGGCGAGGCGGGCGGGGCGTCGTTCGGGGTCCGGCGCTTGAGCTTCTCCGTCAGGATCCCGGCGAAGAAGATCACCACGGCCGCGAGCTGGAAGAGCATCGGCGCCAGCAGGAAGCGCGGACTCGGCAGGGTGAAGAAGCGGTAGAACGACACCAGCACCACCAGGTGGAGGGCGACGATCTTGATGCAGTCCAGGACATGGTCGAGCCATTCGCCCGACGGGCTGCCGGAGCGCTGGCCCCGCGCGAGCTGACCGTCCGCCGCGTCCAGGGCGAATCCCACCGTCAGGGACGCGGCGACGCAGACGGCCAGTGTCGGGCCGGGCGGCACCAGCGCCACCGCGGCCAGGGCCGGAAAGGTGAACAGGGCACCGAGGACGGTCAGCTGATTCGGTGTCGCCCCCACCCTGAAGGCCACCGCGGCCAGCAGACGGCCGGCCGGACGGTTGACGAACCGGGTGTAGAGAGAAGCCCCTTTCGCAGGCTTCTGTGCCGCCGAAAGCTGCCTGAGTACCTCGGCAAACTCGGTCATTTCTCTCCTTGAGCGACAAAACCGCTGGAAAGAAGGCAATTATGGCAGAACGGGGAGGCGGGATGGCTCGTGTCAGCCGTCGGCAACTTCTGCGTGGCGGAGCGACGATCGTGGCCGCCACGGCTCTGACCGCCCACAGCGCGTCCGCCGCCGTCGGGCCGGGGCGCGGCGATCCGATGGTGGGGGCCGGCCGGCCGCGCCGCTCCGAACTGCTGGCCCGCGTGATCAACGTGGCCGATCTCGGCGCGGCGGGTGACGGACGCACCGACGACAGCGCCGCGTTCGAACTCGCCTACACGCTCGCCGCCTCCCGGGTCACCCGCGGGGTCGGGCGCACGGTGATCGAGATCCCGGCCGGCGAGTTCCTCATCACCCGCCCGAACGCGCTGCTCGACGGAGTCGCCCCGCTGCGGCCGGCCAACGGGCTGCGCTTCACCGGGGCGGGCAAGCGCATGACCACGATCGTCTTCCGGCCGCCGACCGGACCGGGTTCCTTCCTCTGCCGCAACGAGGACATCTGGTCGAACCTCGCCTTCGAGGGCATGCAGTTCCGCTCGGCCACACCGGGCGCCTCCTTCTTCAGCTCGTACTCCACCGGTCAGGCGCAGGACTACCGGTTCACCGAGTGCGAGTGGATGGGGGAGTGGGAGTTCGGGCTCGCCCTGGACGGCACCGACACCAACTCCGAGATGCGCTGGGAGGCGTGCCGGGTCGGCGGCGGCTACCGCCGGGCGTTCCTGTACTCGGGCCTGTCCCGGCGCGGACAGACGGACCCCAACGACCAGGACCAGTTCCTCAACTACTGGTTCAACGACATGAAGGTCGAGTACGAGTGGGGCAACTTCCTGGAGTTCCCCTACGGCGGGTCGATCAACTGCCGCGGCGGCTCGTACATCATCACCGGCACCCGCCCCGAGAGCACCGCGGAGTACGGGACCACCAGCACGTTCTTCCGGTTCCCGGTGGCCCGGCACCACGACTCGGTGCAACGCTTCCACGCCCAGGACATCCGGTTCGAGGTGCGCAACCCGGACGCACGGATCATCGACTGCGAGTGGAAGAGCGGCACGGTCCACTTCACCGACTGCGACGACACCGGGCTGGCCTTCAAGGACTTCGCCCCCGAACTCCGCGCCCACCGCTACACCGTGGGGCCGCGCGGCCCGCTGATCCGTTACGACACCTGTCAGCTGGTGGGCCGTCACGAGTACCGGGCGGCTGACCGGCAGGAACCCCTCCAGGCCGTCGCCCGGTACGACATGTGCCTGCTGCGCAGCCACCCCGAGGACGACTTCGTGGTCGCCCAGGGCACCACCCGCGGGCCCGGGCCGGTCACCTTCGTGGGCTGCCTGGACGGCAGCGTCGACCGTGAGGCGACGCCCGATCGGCCCGGTCCCGCGGCTCCGCAGGCGCCCGCGGCGCCGGACTTGCCCGACGCCGCGCAGCAGCCCGCGGCCCCGGCGCCGCCCGCGAACCCGGCGCCCCCGGCGGGGGGCGCCGCCCCGCCGGCATCCGGCGGGAGGTGACGCGGACGGCCGGGGGCCGGTGGCCGCCGTCCTCAGCGGGCCACGCTGAGCGACAGCGCGAACCGGCCCTCACGGTCGGTCCACCAGCGGGTCAACTCCAGTCCGGCGGAGGACAGTTCGCTCCTCACTCCCTCCTCCCGGAACTTCGCGGACACCTCCGTGCGCAGTTCCTCGCCGGCCGCGAACTCCACGGCGAGGTCCAGCGCGGGGATCTTCACGGTCTGGTCGGCGCGTGAGCGCAGCCGCATCTCGATCCACTCGTTCTCCGCGTCCCAGAGGGCGACGTGGTCGAAGGCGGCGGGATCGAAGTCGGCGTCCAGCTCGCGGTTGACCACGGCCAGCACGTTCTTGTTGAACGCGGCCGTCACCCCGGCCGCGTCGTCGTACGCCCGGACCAGCACCGTCTCGTCCTTGACCAGGTCGGTGCCGAGCAGCAGCGCGTCGCCCGGCGCGAGCAGTGCGCGGACCGAGGCGAGGAACACGGCCCGCTCGGCCGGCAGCAGGTTGCCGATGGTGCCGCCGAGGAAGGCGACGAGCCGTGGGCCTGGGGTGTCGGGCAGGGCCAGCCGTGCGGTGAAGTCGGCGATCAGGGCGTGCACGTCCAGCCCCGGCCGCTCGGCGATCAGGGCGCGCCCGGCCTGGGTGAGGGCGCTCTCGCTGACGTCGACCGGCACATAGGTGCGCAGGCCGTCGAGCGCGTCGATCAGATGGCGGGTCTTCTCGGAGGAGCCCGAGCCGAGTTCGACGAGGGTCCGGGCGCCGGACGCGGCGGCGATCTCGCCCGCGCGGTCCACGAGGATCTCCCGCTCGGCGCGGGTCGGGTAGTACTCCGGGAGTTCGGTGATCTGCTCGAACAGCTCGCTGCCGTGCGCGTCGTAGAACCACTTCGGCGGCAGCGTCTTGGGGTCGGCGGTGAGACCGCGCTGGACGTCGGCGCGCAGCGCGGCGTCCGTGGCGTCCTCGGGGAGGGTGCGGGTGATCTGGAACGGACTCACGTGCCGGTCTCCTTGGGTGGTGCGGGCGCCAGGTGCGTGCTCGGGTCCTTGAGCGGGGTGAGCAGGACGTCGGTGCGGCTCGCCGCGAGCAGGGTGCGGTCGGGAACCTCCTGCCAGCGGGGATCGTCGTCGTACGGTTCGGAGGCCACCACCGTGCGGACGCCGGGCTCCGTGAGGTACCAGAGGGTGTCGCCCCAGGCGGTCGCGGTGATCGTGTCGCCGTTGGTGAGGAGCAGGTTGAGGCGGGAGCCGGGGGCCGCCGCGGCGACCTCCAGGACCGTGTCGGTCAGCGCCTGGCCCTCGGGGTCGCCGGCCCGCAGCCGGGCCAGGACCAGGGCCCACACGAACGCGGAGTCGTTGCGTGCCTCCATCGACAGCACATCGGCCGCCGGCAGCGTCCGGGCGAGCGCCGCCAGGGAACGCGGCCAGCCCGTGACCGCCCCGTTGTGGCTGAACAGCCAGGTCCCGGCCGCGAACGGCGCCGCGGCGGCCTCCGCGTCGGCCCCGGCCAGCGTCGCGTCCCGTACGGCGGCCAGCAGCGCGCCCGAGCGGACCACCCGGGCCAGGTCGGCGAAGGACAGGTCCGCCCAGACGGGCCCGGCCCGGCGGTAGCGGGCCGGCACCGGGTCGCCCTCGGCGTACCAACCCACCCCGAAACCGTCGGCGTTGACCGTCCCGTACCGCTGTCGCCGGGGTGCCCACGACTGGCGGTACAGGCTGTGCCCGGGCTCCACGAGGACGCTGCCGAGCGCCGTGTCGGGTCCCAGGTAGGCGAGGTGACGGCACATCAGACGGCCCCCGAGCGGGCGGTGCGGAACCCGGAGAAGATCTGCCGCCGCACCGGGTAGTCCCAGTTGCGGAAGGTGCCCCGGCAGGCGACCGGGTCCACCGCGAACGAACCGCCGCGCAGCACCTTGTGTTCCGGGCCGAAGAACACCTCCGAGTACTCCTTGTACGGGAACGCCCGGAACCCGGGGTAGGGCAGGAAGTCGCTCGCCGTCCACTCCCAGACGTCGCCGATCAACTGCCGTACGCCGAGCGGGGACGCGCCCTGCGGATAGCTTCCGGCGGGGGCCGGGCGGAGATGGCGCTGCCCGAGGTTGGCGTGCTCGGGCGTGGGGTCGGCGTCGCCCCACGGGTAGCGCATCGAGCCGCCGGTCGCCGGGTCGAAACGGGCCGCCTTCTCCCACTCGGTCTCGGTGGGCAGCCGGCGTCCGGCCCAGCGGGCGTAGGCGTCGGCCTCGTACCAGCACACGTGCAGCACCGGCTCGTCGGGCGGCACCACCTCGGTGATCCCGAACCGGCGGCGCAGCCACTGCGCGCCGTCCCGGTGCCAGAACAGCGGGGCGTGCAGCCCGTGCCGCCGGACGTGCGCCCAGCCCTCCTTCGTCCACCAGCGCTCGTCGTCGTAGCCGCCGTCGTCGATGAACGTCTGGTAGGCGGCGTTCGTGACCGGGGTGGTGTCGATGTGGAAGGGGGCCACCTCGCGCCGGTGCGCGGGGCGTTCGTTGTCCAGCGCCCACGGCTCTCCGGAGGTGCCCATGGTGAACGGGCCGCCGGGGACGAGGACTTCGGCCGGGCCGGTGAACAGCGGGGCCGGGTCGGGGTCGGGGGCGGTCAGGGCCTGCGGGCCGGTGCGGAGCTGATGGGTGATCAGCATCGTCTCGTCGTGCTGCTGTTCGTGCTGCGCGATCATCCCGAAGGCGAACCCCGCCTCGGTCAGCCGCGTGCCGTGGAAGTCGGCCGACTCCAGCAGGTCCGTCACCCGGCCGCGCACCTCCGCCGCGTACTTACGTGCCTCGGCGGGCGGCAGCAGCGGCAGCGACGGACGCTCGGAGCGAGGGTGCTCGAACGCGTCGTACAGGCCGTCGATCTCGGGGCGCATCGCCTCGCGGCCGGCCACCGTGCGCAGCAGCCACAGCTCCTCCTGGTTGCCGATGTGGGCGAGGTCCCACACCAGCGGGGACATCAGCGGGGAGTGCTGGGCGGTGAGGTCGGGGTCCTCGACGCAGGTGGTCAGGAGGGTGGTGCGCTCGCGGGCGGTGGTGAGGGTGGCGAGCGCGCGGGCGCGGAGGGTGTCGGCGTCCAGGGCGGGCTCGGTCATGGGCGGAGGTCCTTCCCGTACGCGCGGGTGTCCGTGCCGCGCAGGCGGTCGAGCTGGTCGTCGGCGGGGGTGCGCCCGGTCAGCACATAGCGGTCCCGGAACGCCGTGACGGCGTCCAGGACGGCCGGGGTGACCCCGAGCCGGGGCAGGGCCTCCAGGGCCGCCGCGAAGCAGATGACGGCGGCCTCGTGCAGCTCGGGGTCGGTCAGTCCGTCGCGGGCCGCGTCGATCCACAGCGGATTGTGCGGGGCGGGCAGCGGCACCGCCCGCTCGGCCAGGGGTTTCACGGCGCGGTAGGCCGTCTCGGCGGCCTGGGGGTCGTCGAACAGCGCCGTGGTCACGGCGACCGGAACGATCCAGCCGTCCTCGCCGGACTGCGCGTCGATCATGCGCAGCTCCAGGTGGCCGCGTGGTCTGACCGGGGGGAACAGGGTGGTCAGGTGGTAGTCGAGATCGGCCCGGGTGGGCTCCCCGGTGCGGGTCCACTCGCGGAACGTCAGCCGCTCGGGCACGTCCCACGGGCCGTTCTCGCGCCGTACGCACATCACCGGTGCGTCGAGCACGTGCCGGGCCCAGGCCGCGCGCGGATCGCCGTCCAGGGCGGGGGCGCCCGCGCGGCCGGCGCCGATCTCCGTCCACAGCAGCTGCCGGCTGGAGCGCCAGCCGGTGGCGACGCCGCGGAGGAACGGAGAGTTGGCGAAGGCCGCCGTCAGGACCGCGCCCAGGGTGTTCGCCAGCCACCAGCGCCGTCCGTGTCCGAGCGGGCCGGGCTCCTCGTAGCCGGCGTCCAGGCAGACCTGTACGGAGGCCGAGGTGCACATCATGGCGCGGCCTGCCGGGCCCGTACGGTCCAGGCACGCCTCCATGGCGTCGTAGCGCGGCTCGCGCAGATACCGGCGGGGGACGTGCCAGGGGTCCGTGCCGAGGCCCGTGAGGGTGAGGTCCTGCTCCCGCAGGGCCGCGCGGACGGCCGCCAGGTCGGCGGAGACGATGCCGATGCACTCGGTGAGGGAGGCGGCGGGCGGCGAGCTGAGTTCCAGCTGGCCGCCGGGTTCGACGGTGAGCGCCGAGCCCAGGGGCACGCTCTCCAGTGCGGCGTAGGCCGCCTCGAGTCGTTCGGGTGTCACGGGGAGCCGCGGTGTGCGCAGCTCGTGGACCAGCCACTCCAGCTCGATTCCCACGGTGGTGGGTGGTCCGGTCTTGAAGCAGATGCCCTTGACGAGGGCCTCCACCTCGGCTTCGGTAAGGGCGTCTCGGTGCTCCGTACAGTCGGTCGGGTCGGTACCGTCGCTGGCCGAATCGGACATGTCGGGATCCTCCTGAGATTCCACCATGCCACCGGTCGGGCCTCGGGGCGGCCCGACCGGCATCGCTCGTCCCACCCAAGACCCTCGTCCCGATTCGCACAAGGGTGCGTATCGGCGATTTTGGGGACCGGGAGCCTCCGGTTCCATGCCGGTTTGAGGCTGTTTCCTGGGCGTTTACGACCGTGTCGTCGACGTGTTGCCGCGCCGGAAAACGCGTTGCACGCCAGGTCCAGGATCACTCACGATGCGTGCATGAGCACGACGGGGGAGACGGACGGGGCGCGAGCGACCGCGCACCGCACACTCATGGCGTCCACGGGGGTGGCGCCATGAGCGCACGGCTGCGCGGTATCGCACGGGAGACGGAGGCGATCGTCGCGGCGGGCGCCTACCGGGCCTCCGACGGGCGCGAGGTGTCCCTCGCGGCGGCCGTCGAGGCCGCCCGGGCCGGCACCAGCACGGTCGGGCCGGGGCCGGTCGAGGTACCGGACCTGCCGCCGGCGGAGACGGTCCTGGAGGTCACGGGCGAGAGCAGCGCCGAGGCCGCCCGCCGCCTCGCGGACCGGCCGGTCGCCGTCCTGAACTTCGCCTCCGCCCGCAATCCCGGCGGCGGCTACCTCAACGGCGCCCAGGCGCAGGAGGAGGCCCTGTGCCGGGCCTCCGCGCTGTACACCTGCCTGCTCGGGGCGCCGGACTTCTACGCGTACCACCGCGCCCATCGCGACCCGTTCTATACCGACCGGGTCATCCACTCCCCGGCCGTACCGGTCTTCCGCGACGACCGCGGCCGGCTCCTCGACGAGCCCTTCACCGCCGGATTCCTGACCGCCGCCGCGCCGAACGCGGGCGTGGTGCTGCGGACGGCCCCGGAGCGCGCGGCCGATCTGCCGGGCGCCCTGGCGGTCCGCGCCGAGCGGGTCCTGGAGACGGCGGCGGCCCACGGCTACCGGCGCCTGGTCCTGGGGGCCTGGGGCTGCGGCGTGTTCCGCAACGACCCGGTCCAGGTGGCGACCGCCTTCCGCGCCCTTCTCACCCCGGGGGGTCGTTTCGCCCACACATTCGAACAGGTGACGTTCGGGGTGCTGGACCGGACGGCGGGCAGCGTGGTGCGGGGGGCGTTCGAGCGGGTGTTCGGCCAGGAGGGCGTCCGGTCTGCGGAGTAACCGCCTCCGGCCTCAGGTCCAGCCGTACCGCGTGTGCAGCCGCTGGCGGACGAGGTTGAACCGCATCCGGTCCAGGGCGCAGGCCTCGCGGCGCATGCCGGACTCGTGGAGACGCAGGACGCGGTCGATGTCCACCCAGGAGTCGCGTCCGGAGCGGTCCCACGGGCCGCTGCCGATCGCCACCCACTCGCGGTCGTTGTCGTGGCGCTTGCTGGAGAGCTGCACGGCCAGGAGCGTGCCGGACGCCTCACGGGCCACGACGAGCACCGGGCGGTCCTTGCCCCGGCCGTCGTTCTCCTCGAAAGGCACCCAGGTCCAGACGATCTCCCCGGGGTCGGGGTCGCCGTCGTGCGCGGGCGCGTACTCGGTACGGACCCGGCCCACCGCGCGGGTGTCGGCCTCGGTGGTGGCGGTGGGGCCGGAGCGGCCCGGGACGTCTTCATCGGTATACGCGGTCACGGGGGCACCCTAAGGGGTACCCCCGTGACCACGTCGTCAGCGGGTCACTTCTCCTCGACCCGCACCTGCTGCGACGGCGGGTTCGCCGTCCCGTTGAGGGACGAAGCGCCGTTCACGGTCTGCCCGTTCTGGTTCATCGAGGCCAACAGCTGACGGGCCAGACCCAGCCCCGTCCCGCCCATGGTGAGCGCCTTGGCCAACATGTCGGCCACCCCGTCGGCACCGTTGAGCACCACCATGTTGTCCACGTTGCCGAACGCGGACGCGCCCGCCTGGACGATCTCCGGCCACTTCTCCGCGAGTTGCTGCGCGACCACGGCCTCCTGGTTCTCGGCGAGGGCGGCGGCACGGGCCTTGATCGCGTCGGCCTCGGCGAGCCCCTGGGCCCGGTTCGCCTCCGCCTTCGCGAGACCCTTCGCCTGCGTGGCCGCGGCCTCCGCCTCACCGGTGGACCGGGTCTCCGTCGCCTTGGCCTCGGCCGCCGAGATCCGGGCGTCGCGCTCGGCCTCGGCCAGCGTCCGCTTCTCGTACGCCTTGGCGTCGGCCGGCTTGCGGACATCGGCCTGGAGCTGCTGCTCGCGCCGCTGCGCCTCCAGTTCGGCGACCCGCGTCTCCTGGACCACGACCTCCTGGCGGGCCGCGGCGTCGGCGAGCGGACCGGCCTGCCGGGCCTTGGCGTTGGCCTTGTCCTGCTCGGCCTGGTACCCGGCCTTGAGGATCTCGCTGTCCCGGGTGGCCTCGGCCATCCGCCCGAACGCCAGCTGCTCGGCCTCGGTGGCGAGCCGGTCGGCCTCGGCCTGCGCGATCCGGGCGTCCCGCCGCACGGCCGCCAGATGCGGGGCGGACAGGTTCTTGATGTACCCGGTCGGGTCCTCGATCTCATGGATCTGGAGCGAGTCCACGATCAGGCCCAGCTTCTCCATCTCCGTGCCGCACGCGGCACGGGCCTGCCCGGTCAGCTTCTCCCGGTCGCGGATCATGTCCTCGACCGTCAACCCGCCCACGATGGCCCGCAGATGACCGGCGAACACGGTGTGCACGCGCTCCGCCATCAGCTTCTGCTGGTCGAGGAAGCGGCGGGCCGCGTTGGCGATCGACACGAAGTCGTCGCCCACCTTGAAGATGACCACGCCCCGCACCTTGAGCGGAATGCCCTGGTGGGTCACGCAGTCCACGTGCAGTTCCGTCTGGTTCAGGTCGAGCGAGAGCTTACGGACCGCCTGCATCCCGGGCGTCACGAGCGTGCCCCGCCCGGTGACGATCCGGAATCCCATCCCCTCCTCCAGGCCTTCCAGTTTGTGCTTCGAACCGGAGATGATGAGCGCCTCGTTGGGCTCCGCGACACGCCACATCAACTTGAACGCACCGATCAGGGCGAGGACGGCACCGACCGCCGCACCGACGATGAGACCGACTTCCATGGGCATGCACTCCCCCAGTGCAGGGTGCCTGAAGGCACCGAACGTAACGGGAGTGTGAGCCCGCGCACGAGCCGTGTACAGACGCGGTCGCACCGCTGTTGCCCGCTTGGTACATACGGCGTCCGTACGGCACATCACGGGCGCGCGCGGCCTCAACCGCCGTACATCGCCGCGACGTAGACCGTCCTCGGCGGGAGGTACTCCACCACGGTGACCATCGTCCCCCGCTCGATGCGTTCCGTACCGGCGGCGGGGTAGGCGAGAAAGTGCTCGGCGCCGCCGCGCACCCGGACGATCACCTCGCCGACGAGCCCGGGCCCGATCGTTCCGGTGACCCGCCCCATGAGCCCGACCATCGACGCTTCGTCCATGGTCACAGAGTAGGGGCCGGTGACCGCACACGGCCTCAGTCCGCCACCGTATCGGTCGACTTGACCGGCACCGGACCGTGTGGACGCGCGTCCCCGCGCACCAGGGAGACCACCGTACGGCGGTCCGGCACCTTCGCGCGGACCGGGTGGCGAGGCTCCGGCGGGCCGCCGGGCCCGTCGGCGAGCCGGTCCAGCTGGCTGCGGTACAGCGTCACACCTCCGGTGACCGCCCGCGCGCACAGCACCGCCAGCACACCCGGACCCAGCAGCGACGCGTCCCCGAGCATCTCCGCGACCATCACCAGCACCCCGAGCGGAGCGTGCGCCACCGGCCGGCGCGCAGTCCGCCGGGGCCGGACCGGTCAGCCCGAGGACGGCGACGTCGCCGCGCTCGTCCTCAGGCGGTGCCCAGCCGCCCGGCAGCACGGTGGCGTACGACAGCCCGCCGGTCGTGGAGCCCGGGTGGTCGAGGGTGACCGGACGGCTTCCCGGGCTCTGACGGGGGGACAGTTCCAGGACGTACTGCACGACATGAGCACAGGTCAGCACCCGCCCCCCGCTCACCAGAACACCCGCTCCCACCGGTGTGTTGTCCGCGCCGAGAATCCGTACCCGCCATGAGTCCTCGATCGACTGCGACACCCCGCGCCCCGTTCGCTTCGTCTTGACTCGATGTTGTCAGACAATCGCTGCGGGTGACAGCCGTGTGCCGCGATCCCGGGACCGCGCAGCCGGTTCACGCGGGCGGGGCCGGGGCGCGTCCGGACGCGCCCCGGCTCACACCGCCGGGAGCGCCCCTGGCCCACCCGGCGGGAGAGGGGCCGAGGACCGCCGGTTCACACCGCCGGGGTGGGGCCCAGAGCCGTCCGCTCCGGCCACCGCTCGTGCCAGCGCAGGTCCGCCTCCAGCTGGGCGGCGAGGGAGAGCAGCAGCGGCTCGCTGTGTGCCGGGCCGAGGAGTTGCGCACCGACCGGCAGACCCTCGGGGGTGAAGCCCGCGGGGACGTTGACGCCGGGCCAGCCCAGGACGTTCCACGGCCAGGCGTAGGGGCAGGCGGCGATCATCGCGCGGTCGGTGGCGAACCCGCCCAGCTCCCGCATCGCCCCGATGCGCGGCGGGGGAGCGGCCGTGGTGGGGGCGAGGACCACGTCGTACGTCGTGAAGAAGCCGCCGATACGGCGGTGCAGGACCGTCTCCGCGCGCCGGGCCGCCCGCAGCGGGGCGCCGGCGAGCAGCCGGCCGAGCCGGGCGGCGCCGTGGGTGCGCCGGTCGAGGAGGGCGGGGAAGGGCGCGTCGGCGACCCACTCGGCGATGCCCGCGGTCGCCCGGGGCACGAAGGTGAGCCCGATCCGCCCGTACGGCGGGTCGGCCTCCACCACGTCGTGGCCCAGGGCCGCGAGCTTCGCGGCGAGTTCGAGGACCCGGGCGCGCACCTCGGGGAGCAGGCGGGCCGGGAGCGCGGTGAACGGCGGCTTCAGCGAGAGCGCGATCCGCAGCCGGCCGGGGTCGCGGCCCACCGCGGCCGAGGCGTCGACGGCGGGCGGCCGGTGCGGGTCGAGGTCATGGTTGCCGCTCGCCGCGTCGAGCAGCAGGGCCGCGTCGGCGACCGTACGGGCCAGGGTGCCGTTGACGGTGATGCCCTGGAAGGACTCGCCGCGCGGCCAGGTCGAGACCCGCCCGCGCTGCGGTTTGACGCCGACGAGATGCGTCCAGGAGGCCGGGATCCGCACCGAACCGGCCCCGTCCGAGCCGAGCGCGGCCGGTACCAGGCCCGCCGCCACGGCCGCCGCCGAGCCGCCGGAGGAGCCGCCCGGGGTGTGATCGGTGTGCCAGGGATTGCGGGTCGCGCCGAAGGCCGGGCCCTCGGTGAACGGCCACTGGCCCAGCTCGCAGGTGTTGGTCTTGCCGACGACCACGGCCCCGGCCGCGCGCAGCCGCCGTACCGCCTCGCCGTCCGCGGCGACCGCCGGATATGTGCCGGGGCAGCCGAAGGCGGTGGGCTCGCCGGCCACGTCCATGTCGTCCTTCACGGCGACCGGCACCCCGAGCAGGGGGGTGCGGACCCCGGCGGCCAGTCGCCGGTCCGCCGCGTCGGCCTCGGCGAGCGCGGCCTCGGTCCGTACGATCCGGAAGGCGTTGAGCGTGTCCTGGGTGGCCGCGATGCGGGTGAGGGCCTGCTCGACGAGCTGACGGGAGGTCACCTCCCCGGCGGACAGGGCGCGGGCGGACTCGGCCAGGCCCTGGGCACGGTCGAGCGTCATTGCGGGACCACCTCCGGTGCACGATGTCTACCGGAGAGTAACTCCCGGACGGGGCGAGTCGTACAGCTTTCGCACAGGTGGCGTCCGGGCGTGTTGAAACCATTGACGCACACCTGCCTCACCTTTACCTTCTGCACGACTTCTCGAACCTTGTTCGATACCTCGGACGCGCAAGTTCATACGAGTCGTTACGAGTCGGTACGAGTTTGCGCGAGTCGGTACGAGTCAGTACGAGTCAGTACGAGTCCAGGGAGAGCCGCCCGTGACCACACGCCCCTCCACCCCCTCCCGCCGCGCCCTGCTCCGGGCGATGGCCGCGCTGCCCGCCTCGGTCCTCGTCCTGGGCGAACTGCCCGGACCGCTCGGCACGGCCGAGGCAGCCGCCCCCGCGAGCGGCTCCGCCACCCGGTACACGATCGTGCCGTTCCTCAACAGCGACGACGGCACGGTGAACGTGTACCAGTCCGACGACGCCACCGACTTCCGGCTGGTCCAGGCCTCCGCGTACACCCCGCCCTCGAACCGCATCCGCGACGCGAGCGTGTTCAAGCACACCGACGGCTACTACTACGTCACCTACACCACCCACACCTGGCAGGACGTCAGCACCACGATCGGCTTCGCCCGCAGCTCCGACCGGATCAACTGGACCTTCCTGTACGACTACACCGTCCCGATCGCCGGCCTCTCCCGCGCCTGGGCGCCGGAATGGTTCGTGGACAGCGACGGCAGCGTCAACGTCATCGTGTCCTGCTCGCTGACCAGCGACGAGTGGATCTTCACGCCGTATCTGCTGAAGGCCGCCAACTCCGCCCTCACGGCATGGAGTTCACCGGCCGCCCTGTCCGGCATCGGCGCCAACCACATCGACACGTTCCTCGTGAGGATCGGCTCGACGTACCACGCCTTCACCAAGAACGAGACGACGAAGTACATCGAGTACGCCACCGCCACCAGCCTCACCGGCCCCTACACGATCTCCAGGACCGGCGACTGGGCCGGCTGGGGCAGCTACCGCGAGGGCCCGGCCCTGGTCCAGCTCGACAACGGCACCTGGCGGATCTTCTTCGACGGCTACGGCGACGGCAACTACTACTACAGCGACAGCACCGACTCCTTCGCCACCTGGAGCGCCCCCAAGGCCCTGCCGGCGATCTCGGGCACCGCCCGTCACTTCACCGTCATCAAGGAGACGGTGTCCGGCGGCCCGGGCATCACGAAGAACGCCACCCGCTCCTTCCGGTCCGCCAACTACACGACGCGGTACTGGCAGACGCAGTCCTCGCTGCTCAACCTGCCGGTGGTGACCAGCTCCAGCACCAGCAGCGAGAAGACGGCGTCCACCTTCACGGTCGTCGCGGGCCTCGCCGACTCCAACGGCTACTCGTTCCGCGACTCCTCGGGCAACTACCTGCGGCACTACGACTTCCGTGCCCGCTTCGACGCCGACGACGGCACCACGACCTTCGCCAAGGACGCCACGTTCGTCGCCCGCACCGGCTCGGCGAGCGGCTCGGTGCGCTTCGAGTCGTACAACTACCCCGGCTACTACCTGCGGCACTACAACTACCAACTGCGGGTGGAACTCGGGAACGGCACGGACCTGTTCCGCCAGGACAGCTCCTTCGTACCGGTGACGGCCTGGGCCTGAGCCCGACGGGCGGCCGGGTCCTCAGCGGGACCAGGCCGCACCGAGCGTGCCGTCGGCGTCCAGGGTGACGCCCAGGCCGTCACTGACGCGGTCGAGCGTGGCGCGCAGCCAGGCGCGGTCCGCGTCCGTCGGGGTCTCGAGACGCATCCGGCGGGCCCGCAGGGGCACCATGCGCAGGTCCGCAAGCCGGCCCGAGTCCGCGGCCACGGTCGCCAGGTACGCCAGCCGGAGGTCGTCCCGGTACTCCTCGTGGCCCCCGATGCCCTCGTAGTCGTCGATGAAGTCGCCGCAGCCGTGCAGGACCAGACGGCCGCGGTACACCTCCACGCGGCGCGGATGGTGCGAGGAGTGGCCGTGGACGACGTCCACGCCGCCGTCCACCAGCGCGTGGGCGAACCGGACCTGGTCGCGGGCGACGCGGTGCCCCCAGTTCGAGCCCCAGTGCACGGAGACGACGGCGAGGTCTCCCGGCCGCCTCGCACGCCGGACGCGGCGGACCACCGTGTCGGCCGCCTCCGCCGACAGCCCGGGAAGGCAGGCGACCCCGGCCGCGTCCGGGGTCGCCGCCCACTCCGGCGGCACCCCGGCGGAGCGCGTCCCGAGGGCGAACACCAGGACGCGGCCGCCCGCCGGGACGGGCACCGCGGCGGGCGCGCAGGCCTCCTCGGGACCGCGCCCCGCCCCCGCCGTACGCAGGCCGGCGCGGTCCAGCGAGTCCAGCGTCTCCGTCAGGCCCCGGCGGCCGAAGTCCAGCACATGGTTGTTGGCCAGGACGCAGACGTCGGGCCGGGCCACCGTGAGCGCGGGCAGGTTGGCCGGGTGCATCCGGTAGTGGACCGCCTTGCCGGGCGAGAAATCGCCGCCGCCCGTGACAGCGGTCTCCAGGTTCACGATCCGGACGTCCGGGGCGCTCTCCTCCAGCAGCCGCAGCGCCTCGCCCCACGGCCAGGCCCAGGGGACGGGGGCGGGGATCGGCCCGCTGACCGCCTCCGCCAGCCGCACGTACGACCGGGCGTCCCCGACACAGTCCTCCCGCAACCGCGGACTGCCGGGATGCGCCAGGATCTGGTCGACACCGCGCCCGAGCATCACATCACCGCACAGGAACAGCGTCACCACGCCGCCGCCCATGTCCCCACGGTACGTCGGCCGGGGTACTCGGACCGCGGACGTGGTGAACCGAGAACGGGGTGAAAGGCGAAAGGGGATGGTGGCGATGACCGGCCGGCCGGTCCGGGTGCCCGTGGACGGCGCGGCGCTCCCGGGTGAACTCGTCGCACCCGCCGGGGCCCGGGCCGTGGTGCTGTTCGCCCACGGCAGCGGCAGCTCCCGGCACAGCCCGCGCAACCGCCGGGTCGCCGCCGCACTGCGCGCCGCCGGACTGGGCACCGTGCTGATCGACCTGCTCACGGAGGGCGAGGAACGCGACGACCTCTCGACGGGGGTGCACCGCTTCGACATCCCGCTGCTGGGCCGCCGGGTGGTCGCCGTCCTCGACTGGCTGGCCGGCCGGCCCGGTGTCCGGGAGCTTCCCGTGGTCCTGTTCGGTGCCAGCACCGGCGCGGCGGCGGCTCTGGTGGCCGCCGCGGAGCGGCCGCGGAGGGTGCTGACCGTGGTGTCCCGCGGCGGGCGGCCCGACCTGGCGGGCGACGCCCTGGAGCGGGTCCGGGTGCCGGTGCTGCTGATCGTCGGAGGCCGCGACCACGAGGTGCAGCGGCTGAACGAGGAGGCCGCCCGGCGGTTGGGCGGTCCGCACACCCTCCACGTGGTGCCCGGCGCCACGCATCTGTTCGAGGAACCCGGTGCGCTGGATCGGGTCGCCGAGGCGACGAAGGAGTGGTGCGCCGAGCTCCTGGCCCCGGGCGGCCCCTGACCGGCGCGGTCTTTGGCCGGGGAGCGTGCTTCGGCCCGCCCGCAGGGGGTACGCGGAGGGCGGATCACGGGGGTTTCACCGAAGGAGCGGCGGTCATGCGGTTCCGGGATCGCGCCCACGCCGGCCGGGAGCTGGCCGGAACGCTGCGGGCCCGGCAGGACGCGGGCGACCTGCCCGACCCCGTCGTCCTCGCCCTGCCCCGGGGCGGCGTCGCGGTGGCCGCCGAGGTGGCCCGGTCGCTCGCCGCCCCGCTTGACGTGCTCGTCGTACGGAAGATCGGCGCCCCCTTCCAGGAGGAACTCGGGGTCGGCGCGCTCGTCGGCGACGACGACCCGCTCTACGACGAGGACACCCTCGTCCGGCTGGGCCTCACCCCCGAGGAGCTGGCCCCGGTGGTGGCGCGCGAACGCGCGGAGCTGCACCGCCGCGAGCGGCTCTACCGGCACGGCCGGCCCGCCCTCGAGCTGCGCGGCCGTACCGCGCTGGTGGTCGACGACGGGCTCGCCACCGGGGTGACGGCCCGCGCCGCACTGCGTTCCCTGCGCCGCCGGGCGCCCCGGCGGTCCGTGCTGGCGGTGCCGGTCGGCTCACCGGAGGCCGTCGCCCTGCTGAGCGCCGAGGCCGACGACGTGATCTGCCTCCACCAGCCGTCCGCCTTCATGGCCGTGGGGCTCTGGTACGAGGACTTCGCGCAGCTCTCGGACGCGGACGTGCTGGACGCCCTGCGGGCCGCTACGGGCGCAGAAGATAGTGGGTGAGCAGCGATTCGGCCCGGTCCGGGCTCAGCCCCAGCGCCGTGGCGACGGTCTCCCAGGGCACCTCGTCCTCCTGGACCGCGTAGGCCGCCTCCTGGGCGATGTCGGCGGTGAGCCGCTCCAGCGCGGTCGCGGCCCGCAGCGCGGCGACCGGCGCCTGTTCGGCCAGCACGGACAGCTGGTCCTCCAGCCGGCGCAGCAGATGCGTCACCTCGTCCGGCAGCGGCACGGTCCGGCGCTCCACCGCGCGGATGTGCTCGCACCAGTCGCGGTACGCGTCGCCGGTGTCGATGGCGTGGCGGTCGTCGTCCGCCGGTCCGGCCCGGTCGATCGGGTACGGGCGGCCGCGCCAGCCGCAGGCGCACGCGGCACGGATGGCGGCCGCGTTCGGCCGGCCCCCGCGTCCGTCGTAGGCCCACCACTCGCCGGTCTCCCGGACCCCGTCGGCGCCGCAGTCCAGGTGGACCGGCTTGGGCTCATCGCCCCCGGCGAGCACCGCGCCCGCGATCCCCTCGTGGGACTCCCCGAACTCCTCGGTCATCCACCCCACCGGATCTTCCCCCCTGCTCCAGAGTCCACCAGAACGCGTCCGGGGCGCCGTGCGGCTCGGCACGGTGACGGACGCCCCGGGGGCGAGCATGCCCCGGGCCGCCCGCCGGTGAACGGCGGCGGTGACGAGACCCTCCGCTCCCGCGGACGGGGGCGGAGCCGACGACGATCACGGTTCGTCGGGGCGGGTCACCCGGTCGGACCGGCGCACCGGTGGGCCGGGCCGACGCGCGCGCGGTCGACGTGCGCCGTCACGGGCGGGGCCAGGGGCGGCCGCCGATGGACTCGATGCCGTAGTTGAAACGCCTCAGGTAGGCCGCGAAGGCGGCGATGTCGTCGTCCGACCAGTCCTGCATCACCTGGTCCAGGATGTCGACGATCCCCTCGCGCTCCGCGTCCAGCAGGCGCGTGCCCTCCCCGGTGAGCCGGAACTTGCGGGCCATCCCGCCCTCCGGGTCGGGAATGCGCTCGATGAGACCCGCGCGCATCGCGGCCGCGGTCTGCCGGTTCAGCGTGGAGGTGTCCAGGCCGAAGGCGTCGCTCAGCTCGCCGATCGACATCGGTCCCTGGACCCGGATCCGGCTGAGCAGGATGTAGGCGCTGCGCTCCATGAGGCTGTTCTTGCGGCGGCCGCCGCGCTGGTTCAGGAACGTGTGGCGGCTGAGCAGCATCTGCTCGTACTCGACCTCGTGCGTGGGCGTCTCCATGGCCCGACCTCCTGATTCCCGTGCGGCCGGACCATCCTGGCACACCGTTGTGCACGGACCATGTCATGTGCGCGATGCATGCGACATGTAACATGCACATCCGTTCATCCCGTCACGGAACACCGAGGAGTCCGCCCATGGACGCCCCCCAGCCCACGGCCCGCGCAGGCGCCGTGATCGCCACGCTCGCCTTCGCGGGCACCACGGCAGCGATCATGCAGACGCTGGTCACGCCCCTGATCGCCGAGCTGCCGCAGATCCTGGACACCACGTCCTCGAACGCGGCCTGGGTGATCACGGTCACCCTGCTGGTCGCGGCGGTGTGCGTACCGGTCGTCGGCCGCCTCGGCGACCTCGTGGGCAAGCGCCGGATGCTGCTCGCCTGCTCCGTGCCGCTGATCGTCGGCTCGGTGGTGTGCGCCTTCGCCTCCGACGTCGTCACGATGATCGTGGGACGCGGCCTTCAGGGCATGGGCATGGGCATGGTGCCGCTGGGCATCGCGCTGCTGCGGGACGTCGTACCGGCCGAGAAGCTCAGCGGTTCCATCGCGCTGGTCAGCGCCTCCATGGGCATCGGTGGTGCC
This sequence comes from Streptomyces phaeofaciens, assembly GCF_014648915.1. Taxonomy (GTDB): domain Bacteria; phylum Actinomycetota; class Actinomycetes; order Streptomycetales; family Streptomycetaceae; genus Streptomyces; species Streptomyces phaeofaciens. Next base: position 198,613 of record NZ_BMSA01000001.1, read on the forward strand.
ATCGGCCTGCCGCTGGCCGCCGCGGTCGCCCAGTACGCGAACTGGCGCGCGCTGTTCTGGGGCTCCGCCGCCCTCGCCGCCGTCGTCGCCGTGCTGATCTTCATGCTCGTCCCGGACGTGCCCGCCGGCGCCAAGGGCCAGCGCTTCGACCTGCCCGGCGCGATCGGCCTCGGCGTCGGACTCGTCTGTCTGCTGCTCGCGGTCTCCAAGGGCGCCGACTGGGGCTGGGCCTCGGGCACCACGCTCGGACTGTTCGCCGCCGCCGTCGTGGCGCTGGCCGGCTGGGGCGTGTGGGAGATGCGCACCACCGACCCGCTGATCGACCTGCGCACCACCGCCCGCCCCCGGGTGCTCCTCACCAACCTCGCCTCGGTCTTCATCGGCTTCGGCATGTACGCGAGCATGCTGGTGATGCCGCAGCTGCTCCAGTTCCCGGAGGCCACCGGCTACGGCCTCGGCCAGTCGATGCTCGCCGCCGGTCTGTGGATGGCGCCCGGCGGCCTGATGATGATGCTGGTCTCCCCGCTCGGCGGAAAGCTCACCAACGCCCGCGGCCCGAAGTTCACGCTGATCTGCGGCGCCCTGGTGCTGGCCGCCGGCTACTTCGCCTCGCTCGCCCTGATCGGCTCCGCCTGGGGCGTCATGCTGGTCACGATCATCACCAGCAGCGGCGTCGGCCTCGCCTACGGCGCCATGCCCGCCCTGATCATGAGCTCCGTGCCGCTGACCGAGACGGCCGCCGCCAACGCCTTCAACACGCTCATGCGCTCGCTCGGCACCTCGATCGGCGCCGCCGTCATCGGCGTGATCCTCTCCCAGATGACCACCACCATGGGCGGCTACACCTTCGCCTCCGAGGACGGCTTCCGCACCGCGCTCCTCGTCGGCGGCGCGCTCGCCCTGATCTCCGGGGCCATCGCCGCCGTCATCCCGGCCGCCCGCGCCGCCGCGGCCGGCGGGGACGCCCCCGACCAGGCCACCGCGCCGGAGCAGGCCAAGGTCTGACCCCGCCCACGGGGCACCCTCCCGCCAGATGTCAGGGAGGACGGTCCTACGGCCGGGCCAGCCGTCTCATCGTCAGCGCGAGGTGCAGCCGCAGCCGGCCCTCGGGGGTCCGCACCGGCCAGCCCAGCAGGTGCTCGGCGTGGGCCAGCCGGTCCTGGAGCGTGGAGTGGTGCACGTTGGCCTCGGCGGCGGCCGCCCGCAGGCTCGCCGTCGCGGTGACGGCGTACAGCGTGGTCAGCAGCCAGGGTGCGTCCGCGGCGGCCGTCTCCACCGCCCGGACGTCCGGCGGCGGCTCGGCGCCCGGCACGACCAGGTCGGCGAGGAGGGCGATCCCGCCCAGCTCGTCGGCGTGCACCACCCGGGGGCCGGGGTCCAGCCCGGTGCCCTCGGCGGTGAACCTCAGCGCGGTCCGGGCGGCGGCCCAGGAGCGGGGCAGGTCGGATACGGGAACGGCCGGACCGACGCCGGTCCGGACGCCGGGCGCCTCGGCGGCGGGACCCGCCGCGGGCACCACCCGGGGCCGGCCGCCCCGCGCGGCGACGGCGCGGGCCGTGGCGAGCGGGTCCAGGCCGAGCCGCCGGGCCGCGTGCCGCCGGGCCGGTTCGGCGGCCGTGGCGTCCAGGAGCGTCTCGACCAGGGCGGGATCGTCGAGCGGTGCCCGCCCGCGGGTGCGGTCGAGCACGAGGCGCGCCGCTCCGGCGGCCCGCTCCAGGATCACCGCGTCGACCACGCTGGGCGCCGCACCCGCCCGTTCCAGCCACAGCGCGGGTACACCGTCCGGGGTCAGCGCGGCGGACGGCCACCGTGGGTCCGGCGCCAGGTCGGAGTCCCGGCGGGTGCCGTCGGCCTCGACCCGGACCTGTACCCGCCGGTCGGCGTCGACGAGCCGCGCGGGCACCCCGGCCAGGACGGCGGCCCCGCGCACCAGCGCCTCCACCCCGGCCCGGGTCTCGGCCAGCCGGTCGAAGTAGGCGATGACCCGTACGGCCGCACCGGCGTCCGGGTCCAGCGCGGTCAGGCGGCCGGCCAGCTCTTTCATACGGCCATGATGCGTCACGCGCCCGCCGGACAGGAGGGCCGAGGGCCACCGTTGGCCGCTTTCGGTCAGGATCGGGCGTCGCCGGTCGGATCCGCTTCCTTGCACGCTGTGAAAAGGTGGCGCGAAACCGATGGAGAGATCGCACGGGGGTGGCGGACATGCCGGAACTGGGCAAGGGCGGGAACACGGCGATGGGGGCCGGACCGGTGACCGTGGAGCTGTTCGCCGAGGGCGATCCGGTCGACCTCAGCGCCCTCCTGGTCACCGCCGAGGGCAGGGTCAGGTCCGACGACGACCTGGTCTTCTACAACCAGCCCTCCGCCGAGTCCGACGCCGTACGGCACCGGCCCGCCGACGCCGACGGCCGCGAGCGGATCGAGGTGGACCCGGCCGCCCTGCCCGCCGAGGTGGACCGGGTCGTCCTGGTGGCCAGCTGCGACCCCGACGACGTCACCCGCACCTTCCACGGGGTGAACGACGTCGAGGTCCGGGCCGTGCAGGACGGCACCGAGACGGTCGTCTTCCGGCCGCCCGCCCTCACCGACGGCGAACGCGCGGTCCTGCTGACCGAGTTGTACCGCCGCGGCGAGGCGTGGAAGGTGCGCGCCATCGGCCAGGGCTACGCCGACGGACTGGCCGGTCTCGCCACGGACTTCGGGATCGAGGTGGCCGAGCGGGAGGAAACGGAGCCGGCGGAGTCGGCGGAAGGGCTGGAACAGCCGGAACCGACGGTCGAGGAAGCTCCGGCCGCCGGCACGCCCGCCGTTGCCCCGCCCCCTCCCCGTCTGGTCAAGCCGCCCCTCGGCAAGGTCAGCCTCGACAAGGGCGGCCGGGTCTCCCTCGGCCTGGACAAGGCGGACCGCGACCTGGTGGTCACGGTGGCCCTGGAGTGGGACGGCGGCAGTGAGCGGCGCCGCAGGGCGGGCGCCGACCTCGACCTGTACGCCCTGTTCGTGCCGGCGGCCAAGGCCCTGAGCGGTTCCGCCGTACCCGGCACCCTCGTCAAGTCGGGGCACGTCGCCGAGGGCGTGCCCCTGCGTCCCGGCGGGCGGGCGTCGGGGGCGTCCACCGGGACCACGCCGGGCGCGGCGAAGAAGGGCGACAAGGCCGACGTCGTCTACTACAAGCGGCTCGGCGCGCTCCGCAGCCGTCCTCACATCCGCCTCGACGGCGACTCCCGCGTCCCCGGCCGCGAGGCCGTGAAGATCGTCCGCCCGGACGAGCAGGGATACGTCCTGCTGTGCGCCTACTCGGCCGTCAGCAACGGCTTCGGCTCCTTCCGCAGCTTCGGCGCGAAGGTCGTCGTGGACGACGGCCGCGGCTCCACCGTCACCGTCCCGCTCTACGAGAACACCAAGACCCGCTACTGGGTGGCGATCGCGCTCGTCGACTTCACCTCGGCCGACGGGGCGGAGATCCGCCATGTCGAGGCCTACAGCGCCCGGATGACCGAGCGGCGGCCGGTCCTGCACGCGGACGGGACCATCGAGATGAACGCGGGACCCGTCGAGTTCAAGCGCCGCTGAGCCCCGGTCGCGTCGCGCCGCTGTGCCTGGGTCCCGTCGCACCGCTGTGCCTCGGTCGTACCACCGCGGCCCGGTGGTTCACTCGGCGAGCAGCCGCCGCAGCCAGTCCACGTGCGCCGCCCGGGCCGACCGGGACAGCGCGGCCTGGGGGGCGAAGCCGTCGAAACCGTGGAAGCCGCCCGGCCAGACGTGGAGTTCGGCGATCCCGCCGGCCTGCCAGAGCCGCGAGGCGAAGGCGACGACCTCGTCCCGGAAGGTCTCCGCGGAGCCCACGTCGAGGAAGGCCGGTGGCAGCGCGGAGAGGTCCTCGGCACGGGCGGGCGCCGCGTAGGGGGAGACGTCGGGGCCGCCCCGCCGCTCGCCGAGCAGGGCCGTCCAGCCGGTCTCGTTCGCGGTGCGGTCCCAGACCCCGAGACCCGCCATCTGGTGGGCGGACGGGGTGTCGTTGCGGTCGTCGAGCATCGGGCAGAGCAGCAGCTGGCCGATCGGCCGCGGGCCCCCGCGGTCGCGCAGCAGCAGCGCGAGCGCGGCGGTGAGACCGCCGCCCGCGCTCGCCCCGGCGATCACGATCCGCTCCGGGTCCCCGCCCAGCTCCTTGGCGTGCTCCGCCGTCCACAGCAGACCGGCGTACACGTCCTCGACCGGCGCGGGATACGGGTGTTCGGGGGCCAGCCGGTACTCCACCGACACCACGACCATGTCCAGTTCCCGCGCCCAGTCCAGGGCGAAGTCCACGCCGACGCGGTTGGTGCCGATGACCATGCCGCCGCCGTGCACGTGGTAGACGACGGGGCGCGGGCGGGCGGGCGCCGGGCCGGTGGGCCGGCAGATCAGCAGGGAGATCTCCGGGGAGCCCTCCGGCCCCGGCACCACACGGTCCTCGACCTCGAAGGCGCCGCCCGCCGTCAGGTCCAGGTCGGCCAGCATCGCCATGCCCGGCCCCTGGCGGACGGCCTCGATGTCCTCCGGGTACAGCGCGGGCGAGATCGCGTCCTTGATCAGCTCCAGGACTGCGGCGAGTTCGGGGTCGAAGGGCGGCGGGACGGACGTCATGACTTCTCCTCACACGGACAACGCGGCGGCTCGGCAGCTCGGCGGCTCGTGCCGTGCGCCCATGATCCGTCCTCGCGGGGCCGCCTCGGGCGCCGCCGTACGGCGGGACCTGCCCGCCGCACGGCGGGTGGTGCACCATCCACCGCCACGGCACCATCCACCGCCACGCCACCACCGACCGCCACGGTTCGGCGACCGCTACGGCTTGGGAGCCGCCTCCGCGCGCATCATCACGCAGTCGAACTCGATCACGCGGCCCGTGGTCGCCTCGCGGGTCACCGGGTACATGCCGGAGATCCCGAAGCCCTCGGCCTCGTACGCGGCGACGGCCTCGCCCATGGTGGGGCTGCCCTCGTAGAGCCGCAGGCAGGCGACCTCGGACTGCATGCCGACGAACTCCCCGATCCGCTTGCCGGCGCCGGCGAACACCTCGAGGTCGTAGCCCTGGGTGTCCATCTTGAGGTAGGGGACGGGGGCGGTCAGGCCGTCGAGCGCCTCGTCCATCACCTCGTCCAGCCGGCGGATGCGGATCTCCTCGGTGTCGGACTTCTTGAACCGGCTGTAGCGGTCCTTGCCGTAGTCGCTGGGCGGCAGCAGGGAGTTCATCGTCATCCAGCTGGTGTGGATCTCGGCCGTCGCCTCCTCGCGGCCCAGGCCGCACTGGTACACCCGCCACTCGGGGTCGTTCTCGGCGGCCTTCTCCAGCTTGGCGAACGTCGCCGACGTCGGCTCGAAGGAGACGATCCGGCCGGTGTAGCCGGCCCTGCGCAGCCGCTTGGCGTACTGCCCGGTGTTGGCGCCCACGTCGAACACGCAGTTCACGCCGTACAGCCCGAGCATGGCCGTCACATGCTGGACGCACAGGTACTCGGCAGCGGCGAGCTGCATCTTGCGCTCGTCCACCCGCTCCGGCGCGTCCATGAGCACCAGCGCGCCGGACTCGCCGAGCGGTACGACGCCCTGCCGCGGGATCTCGGTCCGTTCACCGCCCTGCGTGCGCCGCAGCAGCCAGGTGTCCTTGTCCACCCCGGTCACCTGGTACGGGCCGCCGCGCCGGGAGAGCACCGTGGTGCCGGGGGCGACCTCGGTCGCCCGGTAGGGCGTGCCGCGGCGGGAGACCACCGCCGTTCCCGGACCGAGGTCGGTCACCTGGACGCCGAGGCGGGGCAGGAGTCGGAGCAGTCGTCGAAAAAGGGTCTGCATTCCCCAGCCCTATCAGACATGAAGGGGAGCGGTCTGCGGGTTGAACGACTTTCGACTTCCGGTTACCCGAAGGAAACGCGCGGGACCTCCGGGGGCGGCTCCTTGACTTCGAGAGCACTCCAGCGCCTAGCGTCACCGGGGCAGAGGAAGAGCCGGAGGGCGGAGACGGACATGCGTGTGGGTGTGCACATCAACCAGTTCGGCAACACCGGGGGCGCGCCCGCCCTCGGGGCCGAGCTGGCGGCGGCGGGGGCCGCGGCGGAGGCGGCCGGGGTGAGCCGGCTGTCGGTGATGGACCACTACTTCCAGATGGAGTTCAACGGCGGGGCCGAGGCGCCCATGCTGGAGGCGTACTCGACCCTCGCGTACCTCGCGGCCCACACCTCCACGATGAAGCTCGGGGCTCTGGTGACGGGGGTGACGTACCGGCACCCCGGGCTGCTCGCCAAGATCGTCACCACCCTCGACGTGCTCTCCGGCGGCCGTGCCTCGCTGGGCATCGGGGCCGCCTGGTACGACCGTGAGCACGAAGGTCTGGGTGTGCCGTTCCCGCCGGTCGCCGAGCGGTTCGAGCGGCTGGAGGAGACCCTCCAGGTGTGTCTGCGGATGTGGGACCCGGACGACGACGGGCCCTTCGTCGGCCGCCACTACCAGCTGCGGGAGACCCTGTGCGTCCCGGCGCCGGTCGCCGCTCCGCGCCCGGAGATCCTGATCGGCGGCGGGGGCGAGCGCAAGACGCTGCGGCTGGTCGCCCGGTACGCGGACGCCTGCAACCTGTTCGCCGCGGGCCCGGCCCTGGTCCGGCACAAGCTCGACGTCCTGCGCGAGCACTGCGATGCCGAGGGGCGCGACTACGACACGGTCCTGAAGACCATCACGTATACCGCCGACCCGGCCACCGAGGGCGACCTCGACGCCTTCCTGGCCGACATCTCGGGCTACAGCGAGCTCGGTGTCGACACGGTGATCCTGGCGCCGAAGCTGGGGGAGACGGCCGGCTGGATCGAGCGGTTCGTGGCCCCGGTGGTGGAACGGCTGGCCGAGCTGGACTGAGCCGGGCCGGGCCGGGCCGGTCCGGGACGAGAGCCGGAGCTGGACCGAGGGGCCGCGGCAACCGCCGCGGCCCCTCGTGCTGGCTGCCGGTCCTGCCGGTCCTGCCGGACGTCAGGCGGCGACGGCGTCCGCGTGGCCGTGCAGACGGGACACGACCTCGGTCAGCTGCGCGGCGACCTCGGCGTCGTCGACCGGGTGGGTCTCGGCGAAGCGGGTCAGGGAGCCGGGGATGGAGAGCTTGAGGTCCTCGATCACCTTGCCGCCCGCGATGCCCACGGCCTTGCGGGCCTCGTCCTGCGCCCACACGCCGCCGAACTGGCCGAAGGCGGTGCCGACCACGGCGACGGGCTTGCCGCCGAAGGCGCCGGCGCCGTACGGGCGGGACAGCCAGTCGATGGCGTTCTTCAGGACGGCCGGGATGGTGCCGTTGTACTCGGGGGAGAAGAGCAGGAAGGCGTCGGCGGCCTGGGCGGCCTCACGCAGCTTGGCGGCCGCGGCCGGGACGCTGCCCTCGACGTCGATGTCCTCGTTGTAGAAGGGGATCTCGGCCAGGCCCTCGAAGAGGTCGACCTCGGCGCCCTGGGGAGCGAGCTTGACCGCGGCCTCGGCGAGCTGGCGGTTGGTCGAACCGGCGCGAAGGCTGCCGACGAGCGCGAGAATGCGGACGGACATGGGTTACTCCCAAGGGGGCGGGGGGCTGAAACAGTGCCGTAACGATCCGGACCGGGGTCCGTTTAATGTTGTAGCACTCTAACCGGACCGGGGTCCAGTTTCATTCCCGTGCTTTACGCTGTGTTCATGTCCGCCGACCTGCCGCTCTTCTCGAACGTCCAGGGGATCACCGGCGAGCCCGAGTTGTTGCAGCTCGGGCCGGCCGGGGACGAGCCGTGCCTGCGTGCCGACGCGGCCCGCAACCGGGCCAGGCTGCTGGACGCGGCCGCCCGGCTGATCGCCGAGCACGGCGCGGCCGGCGTCACCATGGAGGCGGTCGCGGCCGCGGCGAACGTGGGCAAGGGCACGGTGTTCCGCCGCTTCGGCGACCGCACCGGACTGCTCACGGCGCTCCTGGACCACTCCGAGCGCAAGTTCCAGGCCGCCTTCCTGACCGGTCCCGCGCCGATGGGCCCCGGCGCGCCGCCCGTCGAGCGGCTGCGGGCCTTCGGCCACGCCCTGCTGCGGCGCACCGTCGACGAACTCGACCTCCAGCTCGCGGCCGAACCCGACCCGGCCCGCCGCTTCTCCGTGCCGGCCCGCCGGGTCCTGCACGGCCATGTGCTTCTGCTGCTGCGCCAGGCCGTGCCCGACGCCGACTGCGAGCTGCTCGCCCACACGCTGATGGGCTACCTCAACCCCGCCCTCGTCCACCATCTGACCCGGCAGTGCGGGATGCCGCTGGGGCGGCTGGAGAGCGGGTGGGGCGACCTGGTGGACCGGCTCACGGCCGCCGCGGTGTGCGTCGCCGACGGACCGGACCCGGACCGCGTGGCTTGACGGTGTGCCGCCGGTCGGCCGTTCCCCGCCCGGCGCCCCGTTCGTGATCACGGTCCCCACCAGGGTCTTTGACGGTTCATCACATACGGACGTCCCCCGGGCGGAACCCCGCGCACGGCTTCTGCCAAGATGCCGTACGTCATGGTGCAGATACCGAACCCGCCCGCGTCGACGCAGTCGCCGGCGCCGCGCTCCGTACCCACGAGCGCCGACGTGGCCCGTCTGGCCGGCGTCTCGCGCGCGACCGTCTCCTACGTCCTGAACAACACCAGCGCGGTCCGCATCAGCGAACCCACCCGCCGCCGGGTCCACGAGGCGGCGAAGGAGCTCGGCTACGTGCCGCACGCGGCCGCCCGCAGCCTGCGCGCCGGACACAGCCGGATGGTGCTGATGCCCGCCCCGCCCGTCCCGGCGGGTCCGCTCTACAGCCAGTTCGTGCACGACTTCCAGGGCGCCCTCAGCCGGCTCGACTACACCGTCGTCCAGTACGGCGCCAGCGGGCTGCGCGGTGACGACGCCGCCCGGGCCTGGGCCGAACTGCGTCCGGTCGCCGTCCTGGTGCCCGGCCCCGGCCTCGGCCCGGAGGGGGTGGACATCCTCAAGCGCTCCGGCGCCCGCGCCGTGGTGACCCTCAGCTCCGAGCGCGTCGAGGGCGCCCACGCGCTCCTCATGGACCACGACGGCGTCGGCCGCAGCGCCGCCACCCACCTCTACGCCCGCGGAAGACGCCGGATCGGGGTGGTGGTCCCCGACGAGCGCGGCATGGACATGTTCTCCGTACCCCGGCTCGCGGGCGCCCGGGATGCCCTGCGCGACACCGACGCGACCGTCACCGTGCTGCCCCTGGCGTTCACCGAGGAGTCCGCCGCGGAGCTCGCCGCCCAGTGGCCGCGGCTGGGGCTGGACTCCGTGTTCGCGTACAACGACGAGTACGCCATGCTGCTGATGCGGGCCCTCCAGGACGAGGGTGTGCGGATCCCCGAGGACACGGCCGTGATCGGCGCCGACGACCTGCTGCTCGGCCGGCTGCTGCGGCCCCGGCTCAGTACCGTCCGCATAGCGCTGCCCTTTGGCCGCGACCTCGCGGAGCTGGTCGACCGCGCGGTGCGCAACCCGGGCGCGGCGCCCGAGGCGCACGAACTGCTGGCGGCTACGGTGGTGCACCGCGACTCCAGCTGATCGCGCAGGTCCCGCCGTGCCCCGACCTCCCGGGAACAGGGACGGATCCCGGGGCAGGCCCCAGGACTAGGATGTTGCGCGCTCAACCAGATGGGACTTCGCTCCCCGAGCCGGGAGTCCCGCGGGTCACCGATCGGAGAGTCCTGATGCCGCTGCTCGACCCCCAGAACTGGCAGACCTCGCAGCCCCGGCCCCTGACCGGAGCGGAGCACCCCGTCACCGAGCCCGCCACCGGCGAGCGGCTCGGCACGGTCGTCCTGGCAGCCGCCCAGGACGTCGCCCCGGCCACCGAGGCCGCCCGCGCCGCCCAGGCCGAATGGGCCCGCCTCCCGCACTTCGTCCGGGCCGGCGTGCTGCGCAAGGCCGGTGACCTGTTCGCCGCGCACGCCGACGAACTGCGCGGCTGGATCGTCCGCGAGTCCGGCTCCATCCCCGGCAAGGCCGACTTCGAGCTGCACGTCGCCGCCCAGGAGTGCTACGAGGCGGCCGCCCTCGCCTCCCGCCCGGCCGGCCAGGTCCTGCCCAGCGAGGCCCCGCGGCTGTCGTACACCCGACGGGTCCCGGTCGGTGTCGTCGGTGTGATCGCGCCGTTCAACGCCCCGCTGATCCTCTCCATCCGCTCCGTCGCGCCCGCCCTGGCGCTCGGCAACGCGGTCGTCCTGAAGCCGGACCCGCGCACGGCGGTGTGCGGCGGCCTGGCCCTGGCCGCCGTCCTCGCCGAGGCCGGTCTGCCCGAGGGGCTGCTGCACGTCCTGCCGGGCGGTGCCGACACCGGTGCCGCCCTGGTCGCCGACCCGCGTGTCCCGGTGATCTCCTTCACCGGCTCCACCGCCGCCGGCCGGGCGGTCGGCGAGGCCGCCGGACGCCATCTCAAGCGCGCCCATCTCGAACTCGGCGGCAACTCCGCGTTGATCGTCCTGGAGGACGCCGACCTCGACGCGGTGATCTCCACGGCCGCCTGGGGCTCGTTCTTCCACCAGGGCCAGATCTGCATGACCACCGGCCGCCACCTGGTGCACGCCTCCCTCTACGAGGAGTACGTCGAGCGGCTCGCGGCCAAGGCCGACTCCCTGGCCGTCGGCGACCCGCACCGCGCCCAGGTGCACCTCGGCCCGCTCATCGACGACGGCCAGCTGGCCAAGGTGCACGGGCTGGTCGAGGCCAGCACGGCCGCCGGCGCCAAGCTCGCCGCCGGCGGCACGCACGAGAGCCGCTTCTACCGGCCGACCGTCCTCGCGGGCGTGGACGAGCGCACCCCCGCCTACACGGAGGAGGTCTTCGGCCCGGTGGCGCCGGTCCGTGCCTTCGGCACCCCGGACGAGGCCGCCGCGCTGGCCGCGGCCGGCGCCTACGGGCTCTCCCTGGGCATCGTCACCCGCGACGCCGCCCGCGGCCTGGACCTCGCCGAACGCATCCCGACCGGCATCGTGCACATCAACGACCAGACGGTGAACGACGAGGCCGTGGCACCCTTCGGCGGCGTCGCCGCCTCCGGCACCGGCGCCCGCTTCGGCGGCGAGTCCAACCTCGACGCCTTCACCGACATCCGCTGGACGACCGTGCGCGGCGACGTGGCACCGTACCCGTTCTGAGCCCTGCCCCGAGCGGTCCGGCCGCGCGGCCTACCGGGTCACTCGGACCCGCCCTGGGCGGCCTGCTGCTCCTCGACCGACTTGCGGACCTCGTCCATGTCCAGCTTGCGGGCCTGGCCGATGACGTCCGCCAGGGCGGGCTCGGGCAGGGCGCCGGGCTGGGCGAACACCGCGACCCGGTCCCTGACGATCATCAGCGTCGGGATCGACTGGATGCCGAAGGCCGCGGCCAGCTCCGGCTGCGCCTCGGTGTCCACCTTGCCGAACACCAGGTCCGGGTTCTCCTCGGCGGCCTTCTCGTAGACCGGGGCGAACTGACGGCACGGACCGCACCAGGCCGCCCAGAAGTCGATCAGGACGAAGTCGTTCTCCGTGACCGTCTGGTCGAAGTTCTCCTTGGTCAGCTCCACGGTGCTGCTCATGGCGTGATTCCTCTTCCCGGTGCGTCCTGCCAGGGGTGTCCCGGCATGGGGTGAGCCGTCCGCACAACACGGCCGGCCGGGTCCGTATTCCGCGCCCCTACCCGTGTGGCCACCGGGCACACCACCCACCAGACTGACCCCATGACGGAAACGGATTCCAACGCTTACGACGTCGTGGTGCTCGGGGCCGGGCCCGTGGGGGAGAACGTGGCCGACCGCACCCGTGCGGCCGGCCTCACCACCGCGGTCGTGGAGAGCGAACTGGTCGGCGGCGAATGCTCGTACTGGGCCTGTATGCCCAGCAAGGCCCTGTTGCGCCCGGTCATCGCCCGGGCCGACGCCCGCAGGCTGCCCGGTCTGCGCCAGGCGGTGCAGGGCCCGCTGGACGCGGCGGCGATCTTCGCCCGGCGCAACTGGTACACCGGGGACTGGACCGACGACGGCCAGGCCGACTGGCTGAGCGGTATCGGCGCCGACCTGTACCGGGGCCACGGCGCACTCACCGGGCCGCGCTCGGTGACGGTGGGGGGCCGTACCCTCACGGCCCGGCACGCGGTCGTCGTCGCCACCGGCACCCGTGCCGTCCTGCCCGACCTGCCGGGCCTGGCAGAGGTCAAGCCCTGGACGAGCCGCGAGGCGACCAGCGCCCAGTCCGTGCCCGGCCGGCTCGTCGTGGTCGGCGGGGGCGTCGTCGCCACCGAGATGGCCACCCTCTACCAGGGGCTCGGCTCACAGGTCACCGTCCTCGTGCGCGGCAAGGGCCTGCTCAACCGGATGGAGCCCTTCGCCGGCGAACTCGTCGCCGAGGCGCTGGTCGAGGCCGGCGCGGAGGTACGGACCGGCACGTCGGTGGAGTCGGTCACGCGCTCGGACGGCACCCTCGTGGTCGTCACCGGCGGCGGCGACCGCATCGAGGCCGACGAGATCCTCTTCGCCACCGGCCGCGCACCGCGCACCGACGACATCGGCCTCGACACGGTCGGTCTGGAACCGGGCTCCTGGCTGACGGTCGACGACAGCCTGCGCGTCAGCGGCACCGACTGGCTGTACGCGGTCGGCGACGTCAACCATCGCGCCCTCCTCACCCACCAGGGCAAGTACCAGGCCCGCATCGCGGGCGCCGCCATCGCCGCCCGCGCCGCGGGCACGCCCCTCGACGGGGCCGAACCCTGGAGCGCCCACGCCGCCACGGCCGACCACGAGACCGTTCCCCAGGTCGTCTTCACCGATCCGGAGGCGGCCGCGGTCGGCCTCTCGCTCGCGGAGGCCGAACAGGCCGGGTATCGCGTGCGGGCCGTCGACGTCGACATGGCGTCGGCGTCCGGTGCGGGCCTGTACGCCGAGGGCTACAAGGGCCGCGCCCGGATGGTCGTCGACCTGGAGCAGGAGATCGTGCGCGGGGTCACCTTCGTCGGCCCGGGGGTGGGCGAGCTGATCCACTCGGCGACCGTCGCCGTCGCCGGCCAGGTCCCGATCGCCCGCCTCTGGCACGCGGTCCCGTCCTACCCGACGATCAGCGAGGTGTGGCTGCGCCTGCTGGAGGCCTACCGGGACAACTGACCGGCCGACTACGGCAGTTCGAACCCCAGCGCCTTCGCCGCCTCGGCCGGTGCCGGCTGCGCCCACCGCTCCAGGACGGCCTGGTTGGCGGAGAGCGAGCGCAGTTCGGCCCGGTCCAGGTAGAGCGTGCCGTCCAGGTGATCGGTCTCGTGCTGCACGATCCGGGCGGGCCAGCCGGCGAACACCTCGTCCAGTGCCCGCCCGTGCTCGTCCTGGCCGGTCAGCCGGACCTCGGCGTGCCGGGCCACCACCGCCTGGTAGCCCGGCACGCTCAGGCAGCCCTCGAAGAACGCGGCACGGGCCGGACCGACGCCCTCGTACGACGGGTTGACCAGCACCCGGAACGGCTGCGGCACCCGCCCGCGGACCAGCCGCACCTCCTCCGGCACCGGCGCCGGGTCCTCGATGACGGCGATCCGCAGTTCCACCCCGACCTGGGGCGCGGCGAGCCCGACGCCCGGTGCCGCGTGCATGGTGATCCGCAGCGCCTCGACGAAGCGGGCCAGGAGGGCCGGGTCCAGCTGTCCGTCGTAGCGTTCGGTGCCGGCGCGCAGGACCGGGTCGCCGGCCGCGACGACGGGCAACGGGCCGCCGGGGGCGAGGAGTTCCTCGAGCCGTTCGGCAAGAGGCGCGCGGGGACTGGGGTTTGCCATCGGGCCAGGATGCCATGAACACGTGTCATGTGACGCAGGTCACTTGAAGTCGCGGGAACTCGACCGGGTTCCGCTCCGACTACTGGACCGTCATGGCTGAAACACGTCCCCCTGCCCCCGGAGAAGCCCGCCCATGTCCACCGCTCCCTCGACCCTCACGGACGAGGCCCCGCAACAGCCCGCGCCCGCGTCGCCCTCCCGCGGCCCCTGGGCCCCGCTGCGCCCGCTGATCCTGCGCCTGCACTTCTACGCCGGTGTGCTCGTCGCCCCGTTCCTGCTGGTCGCCGCCGTCACCGGATTCCTGTACGCCGGCTCCTTCCAGGCCGAGAAGCTCGTCTACTCCCACGAGATGACCGTGCCGGTCGGCGACACCAAGCTCCCCGTCTCCGAGCAGGTGGACGCGGCCCGCAAGGCCCACCCCGAGGGCACGGTCTCGGCGGTCCGCCCGTCCCCGGCGGCCGACGCGAGCACCCGTGTGCTGCTCTCCGGCGTGGAGGGCGTGAACCCCGACCACACCCTCGCCGTGTTCGTCGACCCGTACACCGCCGAGGTCCGCGGCTCCCTCGAACAGTACGGATCGACCGGCGCGCTCCCTCTGCGCACCTGGATCTCCGAACTCCACCGCAATCTGCACCTCGGCGAGACCGGCCGGCTCTACAGCGAACTGGCCGCGAGCTGGCTGTGGGTGATAGCGGGCGGCGGCATCGTGCTCTGGTTCTCCCGCCGCCGCGCCCTGCGCAAGGTCCGCGGCACCAGCGGGCGGCGCCGGACGCTGGGACTGCACGGCACCGTCGGCCTCTGGGCCGCCCTCGGCTTCTTCTTCCTCTCCGCCACCGGTCTGACCTGGTCGACGTACGCCGGCGCCACCATCGACGAGCTCCGCACCTCCCTCCACCAGGCCACGCCGTCGGTCTCGGCGGCCGCGGGCGGCGGCGAGCACGCCGGGCACGACGCGGCCTCCGGCGCCGGCGGGGACGGCGAGCACGGTGTGGGACTCGACAAGGTCCTGTCCGTCGCCCGCGCCGAAGGGCTGGGCGACCCGGTCGAGATCGTCCCGCCGGCGGACGCCGAGTCGGCGTACGTCGTCAAGCAGGTGCAGCGCAGCTGGCCGACCAGGCAGGACGCCGTCGCGATCGATCCGGCCACCGGCCAGGTCACCGACGTCCTGCGGTTCGCGGACCACCCGGTGCTCGCCAAGCTGACCCGCTGGGGCATCGACCTGCACACCGGTGTGCTGTTCGGCCTGGCCAACCAGATCCTGCTGATGCTCCTCGCGCTCTCCCTGATCCTGCTGATCGTCTGGGGCTACCGCATGTGGTGGCAGCGCGGCCGGGGCAGCGCGTTCGGCCGGCCCATACCCCGCGGCGCCTGGTCCCAGGTCCCGCCGTACGTGCTCGTCCCGCTGATGGCGGTGATCGCGGTGCTCGGCTACTTCGTCCCGCTGCTCGGCATCCCGCTGGCCGGGTTCCTCGTGGTCGACGTGGTCCTCGGCGAGATCGCGCACCGGCGGGGGAACCGGGCGGCCGCCTGATCCTTCGGCATGCGTACGGCAGCGGCCCGGCGGTGGGGTTCCACCGCCGGGCCGCTGCCGTGTGCGCCCGTCTCAGGCCTGCGGGAAGTCCCCGGCCAGTGCCGAGGCGATCCGCAGATGCGGTCCCGCCTCCTCGTGCCGGCCCTGCCGCTCCAGGGTGCGGCCGAGCATCAGCCGGGCGTAGTGCTCCACCGGGTCGCGGTCGACGATCGTCCGCAACTCGCTCTCGGCGCGGCGCAGTTGAGCCGAGTGGTAGTAGGCGCGAGCCAGCAGCAGCCGGGGACCGGTCTGCTCCGGCACCTCCTCGACCAGCCCGACCAGCACCCGCGCGGCGGCGGTGTAGTCCCGCGCCTCGAAGAACTGCCGCGCCCGCTCCCAGCGCTCCGCCGGGGTTCCGTGGGCGTAGTACGCGGATTCCTGCGTCGCCTCGTATGTCATGTCCACTCGTGACCTCCTTCGAGGCCGTCAACCGGACGGGTTGATTGAATATTCCACTACGCCGTCGCGGTCGGCGCGGCCAGCTCCGCCTCGGCCCGTTCTCTGATGCGCGCGAGCACACGGCCCGCGACCGCCAGGTCCTCCGCCGGAATGCCGGCGTAGATCCGCGCGGTGATCGGGGCCGTCTCGGCGCCGACCGCAGCGAAGAGTTCGCGTCCGGCGTCCGAGGCGCCCACGAGCGGACCGTCGGCCGACAGCAGCCCCTTGTCGAGCAGTTCGCCGACCGTGGCGCCGACCTCCGCCGGGTCCGCCTTGAGGGCTCCGCCGACCTGCGCGACCAGCGCCTTCCGCTCCAGCGGTCCGTCCACGGCGGCCGCCCGCAGGGTGATCTGCTGAGCGAAGGTGAGACCGTTGCGGGCGATGACCCGCTCCAGCACGGCGCGGCTCGCGTAGTGCGCCAGGGCGATCACGCGGGGGTCGACGGGCGGGGCGGAGGGAGGCTTGGTGCCGGCCCCGGTGTCCGTCGTGGTGGGGTCGGTCGCGGTGGCTGTGGTGGTGGATCCGGTGCTGGTCATGACTCCCCCTGAGTCTTCTCGGCGATGAGATCTGGTGGTGCGTCGGTGACATCGAGCGGTACGTCGAGCAGGGTCGCGAGTTCGGCCGTGAACGTGCGGGTGCGGGCGCTGTCCAGGCCGCCGAGGGGTTCCAGCAGCCGCTCCAGCAGCCCCTGGACCACCGTGATCGCGCGCCGCGTGACGTCCTCGCCCCGCTCGGTGAGGGCCAGTTGCACGGCGCGCGGGTCGCCGGGATCCCGGGTCCGCTCGATCAGTCCCGCGGACTCCAGGGCCCGCGCCAGCTTCGAGACGTAGAGCGCCTCGAGACCGGTGTGGTCGGCGAGCCGGCGCTGACTGGGCCGTTCACCGGCGCGCCGCATGCCGTACAGCGATGCCACCAGTGAGTACTGCGCGTGGGTGAGACCCAGCGGCGCGACCGCCCGGTCGACGGCCACCCGCCACTTCGTCGACAACCGCCACACCAGGTAGCCCGGCGTGGCCCGTTCGGAACCCTTGCTCATGGGCGATACATTACATGGCTACCATGTCCATGGCTACTATTTTCCTGTGGTGAGCGTGCCGACGCGGGGCCCACGGGGGGACGCTCCCCGTGGGCCCCGCGCCGGTGTCCGGCCCGTCAGCCGACCCGCCGGAGGGCCTCCCGGGTGAGGTCCGCGAGCGTGGGATACCCGTCGACGGCCATGATCAGGTCGGCCTCGGCGAGGAGCGAGCGGAGCACGTGGACGATGCCGTCGACGCCGCCCAGGGCGAGCCCGTAGGCGTAGGGGCGGCCGACGCCGACGGCGGTGGCGCCCAGGGCGACGGCCTTGACGATGTCGGCTCCGCTGCGGATCCCGGAGTCGAACAGCACCGGCAGACCGTCGGCGGCGTCCACGACGGCAGGCAGGACGTCGAGGGCCGGGAGGCCGCCGTTGGCCTGCCGGCCGCCGTGGTTGGAGCAGTAGATGCCGTCCACGCCCCCGTCCTTGGCCCGGCGCGCGTCCTCGGGGTGGCAGATGCCCTTGACGATCAGCGGCAGGTCGGTGAGGGAGCGCAGCCAGGGTAGGTCGTCCCAGGTGAGCGGGTTGCCGAAGAGCTGGGTCCACAGCAGGACGGCGGCCTGCGGGTCCTCCTCGGGGGTGCGCGCCAGCCGGGACCGGAAGACGGGGTCGCCGGTGTAGTTCGCCAGGCAGTGGCCGCGCAGCTGCGGGAAGTTGGCGCCGGCCAGGTCGCGGGGGCGCCAGCCGGTGACCCAGGTGTCGAGGGTGACCACGATGCCCCGGTAGCCCGCCCGCTCGGCGCGGTGGACGAGGCTCGCGGCGAGTTCGCGGTCGGTGGGGGTGTAGAGCTGGAAGAAGCCCGGGGTGTCCCCGAACGCGGCGGCGACCTGCTCCATCGGGTCGACGGAGAGCGTGGAGGCGATCATCGGCACGCCGGTGCGCGCGGCGGCGTTCGCGGTCGCCAGGTCACCGTGCCCGTCCTGGGCGCAGAGCCCGACGACACCGACCGGCGCCATGAACACCGGTGAGGGCAGCCGCATCCCGAACAGGTCCACGGAGAGGTCGCGCTCGGCCGCGCCGACGAACATCCGGGGCACGAGCCCCCAGCGGTCGAAGGCGGCCACATTGGCCCGCTGGGTGCGCTCGTCGCCCGCGCCGCCCGAGACGTACGACCACACGGAGGACGGCAGCGCCGAGCGCGCCCGGTCCTCCCACTCCGCGAAGGCCATCGGGAAGCGCGGCAGCACACCGCCCAGCCCGTTGAGGTAGATCTCGTTCTGGTAGGAGCCGTACGGCTGTCCCATGCCAGGTCCCTTCTCGCTCGGCTGTCGGGTCAGAGTGTGATACTGGCCGACCACGCCCCCCGTCACGCAGGAATCTCGCACAGAAGCGGGCACGCATGCAGGATCACGTCAAGCAACTGCTGAGCGAGGACGAGCTGGCGCTCATCAACGCCCTCCAGTTGAGGCCGCGAGCCTCGTGGACCGATCTGGGGCGCGCCCTCGGCGTGGATCCGGTCACCGCGGCCAGGCGGTGGAACCGGCTGGCCGAGCGGGGAGAGGCCTGGGTCGGGCTGTCGCCGGGGCCCCGGCTGTTCGACCGGCTCTGCCTCGCCTTCGTCGAGATCGACTGCGGCGCGGGTGCGGCCGGCGAGGTCACCCGGGCGCTCACCGGCCATCCGCACATGGTCACCGTCGAACGCGCCTCCGGCGCCTACGACCTGCTCGCCACCGTCGCCACCCGCGACCTGGCCGCGATGTCCCGCTACACGCTCGACGTCCTGCCCGCCCTCACCGGGGTACGAGCCGTCCGGGCCCGCATCGTCACCCACATGTTCACCGAGGGCGGCCGGTGGCGGATCGCCGCCCTCGCCCCCGGTCAGCGCGCCCGGCTCGCCGCCGTGCCGGCCGTCCCGGCCGCCGAGGACCGTCGCGCGGCGGTCGTCACCCCGTTCGACCGCGCGCTCCTGGCCGCACTCGCCCGCGACGGCCGGGCCTCCCACCAGGCACTGGCCACCGCCCTCGCCGTCAGCTCTGCCACCGTCAAGCGGCGTCTCGACCAGCTCACCCGGCTCGGTCTGCTCAGCTTCCGCTGCGACTTCGCCCGCCCCCTGGGCGGCTGGCCCGTCGCCGCGACCTTCTGGGCCGCCGTGCCCCCGGCGGACCTGCCCGACGTCGGCCACGCCCTCGTCCGGCTCCCGGAGACGCGTAACTGCGCCGCCGTCAGCGGCAGGCACAACCTCGTGCTGCAGGCGAGCCTGCACTCCGTGGCCGACGTGCTGCGCCTCGAGACCCAGCTCGCCGTGAACCACCCCGGCCTGCACATCGCCGAGCGGGTGATCACGCTGCGCCACGAGAAGCTGCTGGGCCATGTCCTCGACCCGGACGGCCGCTCCGTGGACGTCGTCCCGCCCGACATCTGGGCCGCCCCCGAGGCCTGACCGGGGGAGCCGACCCGAGCCCTGACCGGGCCGGCCGCCGCATGGCCACAGCGTGATCGGTCCGCCGTTCCGGCAGCCGGTGGGGATCCTCCGATGAGTTCCGCCGACCGGGCCGGTCTACAGGGACGTACATCGTCGAACCACTGACCGGAGGCCCACCATGACCACTTCCGCACACCCCGGCCGCATGCTGTTCGTGAACATCCCCGTGACGGACCTCGAGCGCAGCAAGGCGTTCTTCGAGAAGCTCGGATTCGGCTTCAACCCGAAGTTCACCGACGAGACCGCCGCCTGCATGCCGGTCGGCGAGCACGCCTTCGTCATGCTGCTCGGCCGCGAGAAGTTCGCGGAGTTCTCGAAGCTGCCGATGGCCGATCCCACCACGCACGCGCTGGCGCTGTACTGCTTCGGCGTGTCGTCCCGCGACGAGGTCGACGCGGTCGCCGCCGCCGCGCTCGCGGCGGGCGGCTCCGAGGCGGACGGGGCCGAGGACTACGGCTTCATGTACTCACGCAGCTTCTTCGACCTCGACGGCCACGGCTGGCAGGTCATGTGGATGGACCCGGCGGCGGTGGAGCAGGGCCCCGAGGCGTTCGCGGCCTCCTCGCAGGACGCCGGCGCCCCGGCCTGACGTGGCGGACCCGACGGGATCGTTCCCGTGGGCCGGACGGCTTCGGAGGCAGCCGTCGTCCGTCCGGCCGACGCGGCCCGCGCCACCGGAGACCATCGCCCGGTTCCCCCGGGTCAGCGCACCCTTCCCCGGGGTTTCAGCGGTGTGGCCGGGAGCTCCGGGGCGGGGAGCGGGGCGCCGTCGTAGCCCTGGACCTCGCCGAACCGGGTGCCCTTCGTCCAGTCCTCGCGGGCCTGTTCGATCTCGTGCTGGGTGCGGCCGACGAAGTTCCACCACATGATCAGTTCCTCCTCGAACGGCTCGCCGCCGAGGAGCATCAGCGCCGCGTCGGACTCGGCGCGCAGGCGCAGTTCGGTGCGGCCGCAGCCGAGGTAGAGCATGGACCCCGGCAGCACGGGCACCCCGTCGACCCGCACCTCGCCGGACATGGCGAGGACGCCGTACTCGAAGTCGGGCTCCAGCGGCAGGCGTACGTCCGCTCCGCGGTCGAGCGCGAGGTCGGCGCCCACGAGGGGGGTGTACGTCGTTCCGGGGGAGGCCGCGCCGTCCAGGTCGCCCAGGATCACGGTGGCCGTGAGGCCGGGAGCGGTGACGGTGGGCAGTGCGGGGTGGTGTTCGAAGCGGGGCTCGGTGTGCCGGTGGGCGTCGGGCAGCGCGACCCAGAGCTGGGCGCCGTGCAGCAGCCGGGCGTGCGGGCGGGGGCTTTCCTCGGAGTGGCTGATCGCGCGGCCCGAGGTCATCAGTCCGAGTTCCCGGGGCCGGATGGTCTGGAGGCTGCCCGTGGAGTCGCGGTGCAGCACCTCGCCCTCGTGGAGCCAGCTGACGGTCTGGAGGCCCATGTGGGGGTGCGGCGGGACCTGCATCCCGGGTTCGTCGGCGATGTCGTCGGGGCCGTAGTGGTCGACGAAGGCCCAGGCGCCGATCATGCGCCGGCCGAGGTTCGGCAGCAGCCGGCGTACCTCGGTGGACTCGCCGAGCCGTACGTGCCGGGGGCTCAGCAGCTCGCGGACGGGTTCGGCGACGACGAATCCACGCCCGCCGCACACACTCGGTACGGGCGCGCGGTCAAGGTTGCTCATGCCGCCAACCTAGCGGTCGTGGGCGCGGCCGCGCAGAAGGTCGGAGGCCGACGCGGAGTGGCGGGCACCGGTCGGCCTCCTCAGTCGCTCAGGGTGTCGGCGAGTTCCGTCGAGGCGCGCACTATGTCCGTGTCGCGCTCGTCGAGCAGATCGCGCAGGACGCCGCGCTGGGCGTGGACGGCGCGGCGCGCCTCCCGTTCCCAGGCCACGTGGTTGTCGGGGTGACGCAGCAGCTTGGGGTACGCGACGGCCGTGTCCTCCCACTGGCGGGCGTCGGCGATGCTCTTCAGCAGGCGCAGGATCCCCGCACGGCAGGTGACCTGCGGGATCCGGACGAGTTCCCAGAGGAAGGGCACCGTCGCCGCCGTCGCCTGGTCCACGACGAAGCCGTACTGGCAGATACGGCGGCGGAGTTGGCCGAGGGCGGACTCGGCGGTGTCGGCGTCGCCGCGGGCGACGGCGGTGAGCAGGGCCGGGATGTCCGCGGCGGACCCGGTGGAGTCCCTGATCTCGGGCCACGGCACATGTCCGAGGTCCTTGAGCGGCGGGGTTCTCTTCGTGGTGGTCATGTCAGAAGTGGATCCGGGTCGGCAGCATGGCCCAGACGGTCTTGCCCACGGGGGAGCGGCGGGTCCAGCCCCAGTGCTCGGAGAGGGCTTCGACGATGTGCAGCCCCCGGCCGTGCTCCAGCAGCGGATCGCCGGTGTACGGGTGGACGGGCAGGCTGTCGCCGGGGTCGGTGACGGCGCACATCAGGTGGGAGCGGCGCAGGGTGAGCCGGAGCCGGATGTCGAAGGCGTCCGGTGCGGCGGAGTACGGCAGGCCGTGCAGGAAGGCGTTGGCGGCGAGTTCGGTGACGACGGTGACCGTGTCGTCGGCGCGGTGGCCCAACGACCAGGTGTCCAGCGTGCGGTGGGTGAAGTCCCGTGCCTCGGCGAATCCCTCCCGGCTGCCCGCGAGGCGCAGCGCGGCTGTTCTGGACGAGTCGAGGACGGACTCGCGGCTCCGGAACTGCGCAGGTGACGACACGGTGCATCTCCCTGAGGCGACGTCAGGACAGGGCGCCAGAAGTGCGGTTGACGACACCGCTATTATCCACGCTGACGATGTCCTCGTGCAATTTCACGGGAAATTGCGCGTAAGAGCGAGGAGAGTTGCCATGTCGTCAGTACCGGATGCGGTGCCGAACGGAGTGCGGGCCAGTTCACTGGGTGTCCGCTGGATCAAGAGCAGTCACAGCAACGCGGAGGGCAACTGCGTCGAGGTCGCGTCCCTCGACGGGGGCGGCGTCGCGCTGCGCAACTCCCGTGACCCCGACGGGCCGGCCCTGGTGTACACGCCGGCCGAGGTGGCGGCGTTCCTGGCGGGGGCGAAGGGCGGGGAGTTCGACCACCTGCTGTGAGCACACGCTCCGGCGGGCCGGTCGCGGCGCGCCGGACGAACTCAATTCCCGTGCTCCGTGCGGTCGGTGGGCGTCGGGTGCGATACTGAACTCTGTCGTCTGCCGGTCCACGGGGAGTCAGGATGTCTGCCGAGTCGCTTCGCGTCTCCCGTCTGGAACCGTATCTGAACCGGGCCGAGCCCGCCCCGACCTTGCTGAAAATGCTGGTCGGGGTTCAGCTCGCGGGTATGCGCGACGACGCCGGACTGGCGCAGGACCAGGCGGCCCGCGCGCTCGGGTTCAGCCCCGCCAAGCTGTCCCGTATCGAGGCGGGCAAGGGCCGCCGCCCGCCCACCGAGAGCGATGTCCGTGCCCTGCTGACGCTGTACGAGGCGGACCACCATGAGGCGTCCGTCCTGCTGCGTCTGCTGCGGCAGGCGGGTGAGCCGGGCTGGTGGCAGCGGTACGACAAAAGGCTGATGCCCGAGTGGTTCGACCGGCTGGTCGGACTCCAGGAGGCGGCCACGGCCATCCGTACCTTCGAGATCCAGTACGTCCCCGGGCTGCTCCAGACCCCCGCCTACACGCGTGCCGTCGTGGAGCGCGGGCTGCCGACGGCGCCGACCCGGGAGGTCGAGCGCCGGGTCGAGCTGCGGACGCGCCGCACCGAGCTGCTGCGCCGCCCGGACGCCCCGCAGGTGTGGGCGATCCTCGACGAGTCGGTGCTGCTGCGCGTGCTGGGCAGCCCCGAGGTGATGCGCGAACAGCTCCTGCACCTGGCCGAGCTGGCCCGGCTGCCCCATGTCACCGTGCAGATCGTGCCGCTGGACGTCACCCACGCCTCCGCGCCGGCCATACCGGTCACCTATCTGCGTTTCGGCGGCGCCGATCTGCCCGACGTCGTCTATCTGGAGCAGATCAGGAGCGCGACCTTCCTGGAGGACCGGGACGAGACGGAGGAGTACCGCGTCGCCCTGGACCGCCTGGCCGACGCTGCCCTGCAGCCCCGCGAGTCCCTGGCCCTGCTGACGGAGACCGCCGAGCGGCGCTACGGCTGACCGTCGCGCCCGGCGCGGGAGGGAGCCGGCTCCGGCGGGTCTCGCCCACACTGACGTGTTTCAGCAGGTGGGATACGGTGGCTTCGGGACGGCCCGCCGGTGGAGTGCGGCACGGTCTCGCGCGGAGCCCCTTCCTCCACGGTGACCGGAGAAGGCAAGGGGGAACACCCACCCCCCGCCACTCTTAACGTATAGCGCACCGGGGGGCTTGCGGCAAGGCCCCGGTCGTGGCGCAGAATCACTCGCCGAGGCCAGAACCTGCGGAAACGGGAGATTCACGAGGTGCGTGTGTTGTTGTCGGTGCGTGGGGTGTGCGGTGACGTCGAACCGGTGGGGGGACGTGAGCCGGGGGCACGGGACACCGGGCCGTGGGCACGGCGCGCCGCGGCGCGGGAGTGCGTGCCGCCGGACTTCGCGGGCCCGACCTCGGATCGGAGCCGCTGACATGAACCCCCTGACCACCAGCGCGTTCGACCTGCCCGACCGCCTCGCCGCCAAGGCCGACCCGGCCTTGATCGCCGGCGACGAGGAGCACTTCGCGGCCATCGCGGAGTGCCTTCAGGAGGCGATCGCCGACCTGACCGAGCGCCTCGACGCCGAGCGCAGGGCCCCCGGCGGCATCGGCCGGCAGGCGATGGACCGGGACACGGAGATCCACCGGCTGACCGGTCGCCTGCGTGCGCTGCGCCGCTTCGGCCTGGACCTGTGCCTCGGCCACATTGTCCCCGCGGACGACTCCGAGCCCGTCTACATCGGACGGCTCGGCCTGACCGACAGCACCGGCCGCCGGCTGCTGCTCGACTGGCGCTCTCCCGCGGCCGAGCCGTTCTTCGCGGCGACCCATGCCCACCCGATGGGGCTGACCAGCCGCCGCAGGTACCGCTGGACCCGCGGCCGGATCAGCGACTACTGGGACGAGGTGTTCACCGCCGACGGGCTCGAACGGCACGCCGCGCTCGACGACCAGTCCGCCTTCATCGCCAGCCTGGGCGGCAACCGCTCGCCCCGGATGCGGGACGTGCTCGCCACCATCCAGGCCGACCAGGACGCCATCATCCGGGCCGGATCCCGCGGCGCCCTCGTCGTGGACGGCGGCCCGGGCACGGGCAAGACCGTCGTCGCCCTGCACCGCTCCGCCCACCTCCTCTACTCCGACCCCCGCCTCGGTCACCGCCGCGGCGGCGTGCTGTTCGTCGGTCCGCACCAGCCCTACCTGGCCTACGTCGCCGATGTCCTGCCCAGCCTCGGCGAGGAGGGCGTACAGACCTGCACCGTGCGGGACCTCGTCGCCGAGGGAGCAGGGGCGGCGATCGAGACCGACCCGGACGTGGCCCTGCTGAAGTCGTCCGCGAACCTGGTGAAGGCGATCGAGACGGCCGTCCGGTTCTACGAGGAGCCGCCCGCCAAGGGGATGACGGTCACGACCCACTGGTCCGACATTCCGCTGACCGCCGAGGACTGGGCCGTCGCGTTCGAGGCGGCGGAACCCGGTACCCCGCACAACGAGGCGCGCGAGCAGATCTGGGAGGAGCTGCTCACGATCCTGGTGGACAAGCACGAAGGCGACGCCCCGGACGCGCTGCTCCGCAAGTCGCTGCGCGGCAACAGGGAGCTGCTCACGGCCTTCAACAACGCGTGGCCGCTGCTCGAAGCGGCCGACCTCGTCGGCGACCTGTGGTCGGTGCCCGCCTATCTGCGGATGTGCGCTCCCTGGCTCGGCCCCGACGACGTACGCCGGCTTCAGCGTACGGAGGTCCAGGCCTGGACGGTGTCCGACCTGCCGCTCCTGGACGCGGCACGGCAGCGGCTCGGCGACCCGGAGGAGGCCCTGCGCAAGCGCCGGCACGCCGCCACCCTCGCCGCCGAACGCGAGCGGATGGCCCGGGTCATCGACACCCTGCTCGACGCCGACGACGACGGCGAGGGCGCGGTGACCATGCTGCACGGCAAGGACATCCAGGACACCCTGGCCGACGAGGCCGCGCTGTCCCGCGTGGAGCCGGACCTGCTCGCCGGCCCGTTCGCGCACATCGTCGTGGACGAGGCCCAGGAACTGACCGACGCGGAGTGGCAGATGCTGCTGCTGCGGTGTCCGTCCCGGAGCTTCACCATCGTCGGCGACCGCGCCCAGGCCCGGCACGGGTTCACGGAGTCGTGGCGGGAGCGGCTCGAGCGGGTCGGGCTCGACCGGATCGACCTGGCCTCCCTGAGCATCAACTACCGGACGCCGGAGGAGATCATGGCGGAGGCCGAGCCGGTCATCCGGGCCGTCCTCCCGGACGCCAACGTGCCGACGTCCATCCGCAGCGGCGGTGTCCCCGTCGTCCACGGATCCGTGGCGGACCGGGACGCGGTGCTCGCCGACTGGCTCGCCGCCCATGCGGAGGGGACCGCCTGTGTCATCGGCGATCCCACGTTCCGGCCGACGGACCGCGTCCGGTCGCTGACGCCGGAGCTGACGAAGGGGCTCGAGTTCGACCTGGTCGTCCTCGTCGACCCGGAGAAGTTCGGCACGGGCATCGAAGGGGCGGTCGACCACTACGTCGCGATGACCCGGGCCACCCAGCGACTCGTCGTCCTCACCAGCCCCTGAGGCCGGCGGGGCGTTCCCCGGAGCGGGGCCCGAGATCGCCGGGCCCCCTTCCGGGCGCTCCGCCTACCCGAGGCGTCCGACGCCGCCGAACTCGATCCACTCCTGGGTGAGCTGGCGCGGGGCCACCTCGGTGTCGGGGCGCCAGGTGGAGACCTCCACCAGGCCCGGGTCGAGGATGTCGAGGCCCTCGAACAGCGCGGCGACGTCCTTCTCCTGGCGCACCCGGCCCCAGTGCCCCTGCGTGGCCTGGTCCATGAAGTCGGTGACGAACTCCCGCACCTCGGGGTCCTCGCTCACCAGCTGGCACATCACCAGATAGCTGCCGGGCGCCAGGCGTTCGCTCACCCGGCGGACCACCGCCTGCGGGCCGTCGGTCCCGCTGTCCGGGATGCAGTGGAACACCGAGTTGAACAGCACGGCCACCGGCTGCGAGAAGTCGATCAGCCGCTCGGTGTCGGGGTGGGTGAAGATCGCCTCGGTCTCGCGCAGGTCGGCGTGGATGACCGTGGTCCGCTCGTCCTGCTCCAGCAGGGCGCGGCCGTGGACGAGGACCATCGGGTCGTTGTCGACGTAGACGACATGTGCGCTCGGGTCGATCTGCTGGGCGACCTGGTGGACGTTGTCCTGGGTGGGCAGGCCGGATCCGTGGTCGAGGAACTGGCGGATGCCGTACTCCCGCGCCAGCGTCCGGACGATCCGCTGGAGGAAGCGCCGGTTGTTCAGGGCGAGGGTGCGGGTGCTGGGGACGACCTTGTCCAGCTCCTCGCAGGCGGCGCGGTCGGCCGCGTAGTTGTCCTTGCCGCCCAGATAGTGGTCGTACATGCGCGCGGCCGTCGGAACCGTGGCGTCGATCTTCGTGGACAGAGGCTTCCCAGGCTGCATGTCTTCCCCCAGCTGCCAGCCGTGCCGGTGCCGGCGCGGTCGACAACACATCCTAGGGAAACGCCAATTGGACACACCACCCCTTGATCGACGGTTCCCCGGAAGGTGTCGGCACCCCCGACCGAATTGGACCAGTGGTCCAAGACTTGGACACGTGGTCTAATGGAGTCCGGTGCGGCGGAGGAGGACGGATGACCGGCGAGGACCCCCGGAAAGCGGAGCGGGACGCGATCCTGCGGGCGCTCGCTCCCGTCGTGGACGGGATCGCGGCGACGTTCGGACCGGTGTGCGAGGTGGTGCTGCACGACTACCGGCGGCCGGAGCGGTCCGTGGTCGCCGTCGCCGGCACGGTGACCGGGCGCACGGTCGGCGGCGCGATGAGCGAGATCGGCATGCGGGTGCTCGCCCACGGCGACACCGCCGACGACGAGCTGAACTACGTCACCCGTACGGGCACCGGCAAGCTGGTGAAGTCGTCCACGATGGTGCTGCGCGACTCCACCGGCGCGGTGTTCGGCGCCCTGTGCGTCAACGTGGACATCACCGAGGTCGACCGGGTGCGCGGTCTGCTCGACGCGCTCGCGGGGGCGGCCGGACCGCCCGCCGACCCGCCGGTGACCACCTTCGGCGACGACATCGACTCCGTCGTCGACGCCCTCCTCGACGCCCGGCTGCGGCGCCAGGACCAGACCTGGGCCGGCCTCGACCGGACCCGGCGGCTCGCGCTCTTCCGCGGCCTGGACGAACAGGGCGTGTTCGCCGTGCGCCGCGCGATCGAGCAGGTCGCCGCCCGCCTCGGCATCTCCCGGGCCTCCGCCTACAGCTATCTCGCGCAGGCCAGAGCCACGACCGGTACCGACGACGCCCCCGAGGGAGCACACCCGTGACCACCACACCCCCGCCGATCACCCTCGACGACGTCCGTGACGCGGCCGCCCGGCTCAAGGGCGTCGCCCACCGCACCCCCGTGCTCCGCTCCCGCACCCTGGACGCGCTCGTCGGCGCCGAGGTGCTTCTGAAGTGCGAGAACTTCCAGCGGGTCGGCGCGTTCAAGTTCCGCGGCGCCTACAACGCGGCCTCCCGGCTCACCCCCGGGCAACTGGCGCGGGGCATCGCCACGTACTCCTCCGGCAATCACGCCCAGGCCGTCGCCCTCGCCGCCCGGGAACTGGGCACCACCGCGGTGATCGTCATGCCCGAGGACGCCCCGCGCTCCAAGCGCGCGGCCACCGAGGGGTACGGCGCCGAGATCGTGACCTACGACCGCTACACAGGAGACCGGGTCGCCATCGCCGAGGCGCTCGCCGCCGAGCGGGGCCTGACCCTCATCCCGCCCTACGAGCACCCGCACGTCATGGCCGGCCAGGGCACCGCCGCACTCGAACTCATCGAGGAGGCGGGCGAGTTGGACCTGCTGCTGGCGCCGGTCGGGGGCGGTGGGCTGATCGCCGGGAGCGCCACCGTGGCCAAGGGGCTGTGCCCGGACATCAGGGTCACGGGCGTCGAGCCGGAGGCCGGCGACGACACCAGACGCTCGCTGGAGGCTGGCCGGCGGGTCGAGATCCCGGTACCGCACACCATCGCCGACGGACAGGCCCTGCACACGCCGGGCGAGCTGACCTTCTCGGTGAACCGCCGCCTCGTCGACGGGATCGCGCTGGTCTCCGACGACGAGATCCGCGCGGCCATGCGGTTCGCCTTCGAACGGCTGAAGATCGTCGTGGAGCCGAGCGGCGCGACTCCACTGGCCGCCCTGCTGGCCGGCCGCGTCGGCCCGCCGCCCCGCCGGATCGGCGTGATCGTCTCCGGCGGCAACATCGACACCGGGCGCTTCGCCGAACTCTGCGGCGGCCTCGGCTGACACGGCGGCCCCCGGTTGGCGGGGCCCCGGGAGGGGGCGGACGATGGAGGGGTGGGGCCCGGCCCCCGACCGGCGACGTCCAGAGCCGCCGGGGAGACCGGCCTCGGCCGTCGTCAGGCGCGGCCGGAAGGACGTCGGGCGCGGCCGGAAGGGAGGAGCGTCATGTTGGAAGTGAAGACGCTCGACAAACCGGACGAGCGGCGTGATTTCCCCCGCGGACACCTCGAGGCCGTCCATATGACCGGGCTGGACTTCGCCGTGGGCACCTTCGAACCGGGATGGCGCTGGACCGAGTCGGTGGCGCCGATCGCGGGAACCGACACGTGCATGGTCCACCACAACGGCTATGTCGTCTCCGGCCGTATGCACATCACCATGGACGACGGCGGCGAGGCCGAACTCGGCCCCGGCGACGTCTTCGTGGTCCCGCCCGGCCATGACGCCTGGGTCGTCGGCGACGAGCAGTGCGTGGTGTACGACTTCGCGGGCGCGATGGCCAGGGAGTACGCGAAGGCCAAGGACACCTGATCCGGGGCGCGTTCCCTCACACCGGCAGCAACCGGCCGACCAGATCGCCGAGTTGGTGGGCGTTGCGGCACTCGTGCATCGCGACCAGCTCGGCGTACTCCGGGGCGGCCGAGTCGCCCGTCCCCCACAGGGACCGCGGCTCCGGGTTCAACCAGTGCACATGACGGGCCTGTTCGGCGATCCGCCGGACGGCCGCCAGGTTCGGGTCGCTCATGTTCGTCCGCGCGTCCCCCAGCACGAACACCGTGGTGCGCGGGCCCACCGCGGCGCCGTGCCGCTCCGCGAACTCGCCCAGCGCGACGCCGTAGTCGCTGCTGCCGTGGTAGGCCGTCAGCCGCGCCTCCGACTGGATCCGGGCACCGAGACCCGCCGGATCGGCCACGCCGTGCCGGAGGAACCCGGTCACCTCGTCGACACGGTTGACGAAGGCGAAGACCCGCACCTTGCTGAACTGGTCGTGCAGCGCCTGCACCAGCAGCATCGTGAAGTCCGAGAAGCCGGACACCGAGCCCGACACATCGCACAGCAGCACCAGTTCGGGACGGGACGGGCGCCGCCGGCGCAGCACGGGCCGCATCGGCACGCCGCCCGTGGACAGCGAGCCGCGCAGGGTGCGGCGCAGATCGATGGTGCCGCGCGCGGCCCGGCGGCGGCGCGCCGCCATCCGGGTGGCCAGTTTGCGCGCCAACGGCTGTACGGTCC
This sequence comes from Streptomyces phaeofaciens, assembly GCF_014648915.1. Taxonomy (GTDB): domain Bacteria; phylum Actinomycetota; class Actinomycetes; order Streptomycetales; family Streptomycetaceae; genus Streptomyces; species Streptomyces phaeofaciens. The sequence continues at coordinate 228,567 of NZ_BMSA01000001.1, forward strand.
GCCGCAGTTCGGCCAGCCGGTCCTTCCCGGCGTACAGGAAGTCGACCCGGTCGGCCGTCGGCGCCACCGCGCGCCGCGCGATCTCGTCCCGCCCCCGCCGCTCCGCCACCCGGCGCCGCGCCTCCGTCGCCACCAGCGCGCGGAAGGCCTCGATACGCCGCCGGATCTCGTCCTCCAGCAGCCGGTCGGTGAAGCCGTCCGCGCCGCCCCGCCCCCGGATGTCGTCCCGCACCCGCGCCAGCAGCGTCTGCGGCCGCAGCCGTTCGAGGGTCTGGTACGACGACCAGCCGTCCGCCCCCGGTGAACTCCCGTACCCGCCCAGCCCGTCGACCGCCTCGATCGCCAGCCGGGCCACGAGCGCCTCGTCGCCGTCGGCGAGCGCCCGGGCCAGCCGGTCGCGCAGGTCGTCCCGGTCGCCGGGATCCTCCCCGGGCGCGCCCACACCGTGCGGGAAGTACAGGTCGAAGACGGTGTCGAACAGCCGCCGCTGGTCCGGGGTGTGCAGCAGCGTCGCGGCCAGCCCCTCCCGCAGCAGCTCCCGGTCGGTGAACCCCAGCTCCGTCACCGCCTGTGCCGCGTCCACGCTCTCGCCGGTGCCGATCCGCACCCCGTGCGCGCGCAGCGCGGCGACGAGGCCGACCAGCCGGTCGGTGACGTCCGCCGCGCTCACACGGCGTCCAGGTCGAGCTTCGCGGCGGCCTTCAGGACGTCGTCCTGGTGCTTGAGGATCACGCCCAGGCTGTCCCGTACGACACTCTCGTCGAGCGTGGTGGCGCCGAGGGCGAGGAGGGTGCGCGCCCAGTCGATCGTCTCGGCGACCGATGGCGCCTTGCGCAGGTCCATCGCGCGCAGCGCGCCCACCACCCGGACCACCGACTCGGCCAGTGCGGCGTCGATGCCGGGCACCTTCAGCCGGACGATCCGCCGCTCCAGCTCCTCCTCGGGGAAGCCGATGTGCAGGAACAGACAGCGGCGGCGCAGCGCCTCGGACAGCTCACGGCTCGCGTTCGAGGTGAGGACGACGAAGGGGCGGCGGGTCGCGGTGATCGTGCCCAGCTCCGGGACGGTGACCTGGAAGTCGCTGAGCACCTCCAGGAGCAGGCCCTCCACCTCGACGTCGGCCTTGTCGGTCTCGTCGATCAGCAGGACCGTCGGCTCGTCGCCGCGGATCGCGGTCAGCAGCGGGCGGGGGAGCAGGAACTCCTCGCTGAAGATGTCCGTGCGGGTCTCGTCCCAGGTCTCGTCGCGGCCCGCGCTGATCCGCAGCAGCTGCTTGGCGTGGTTCCACTCGTACAGCGCCCGGGACTCGTCGACGCCCTCGTAGCACTGGAGCCGTACCAGCCGGGCCCCGGCCACATGGGCGACGGCCTTGGCGAGTTCCGTCTTGCCGACCCCGGCCGGGCCTTCGACCAGGAGCGGCTTGCCGAGCCGGTCGGCGAGGAAGACGGTCGTGGCGACGGCGGGGGAGGCCAGATAGCCGGTCTCGGCGAGCCGGGCGGAGACCTCGTCGACGCTGGTGAACAACAGAGCCTCCGTGCGTGGGTCGTCGGCGGTGCGCGGTCCGGCACCGGGTACCGAACCACTATCTAAGCGCTTGTTCAGCTCCCTTGTCGATGTTGTCTCGGCCTCAGTCGGCTGTCGTCCGCTGTCGACACCGGCGGTGCTGCCGGCGTCGGCGGCGTTGTCGGTGGCGGCCGGTACGGTGCGCCCATGGGTGTGTATCTCGTGAGTGTCGGTGCGCAGGACTGGTCGGTGGCCGGGGAGGACGGCCACGGGGACGTCGCCTCCGCCCTGAACGCGCAGCTGGAGCGGCGGGGGCTGCCGCCGTACGAGCCGCCGGGCGGCGACCGGGAGCCCCCGGGCTGGTTCGAGGAGAAGATGAGCCCGTCCATGGACGGCTTCGACGCGCTCTGCCGGGCCCGGCTGACCCCCGAGGAGCGGGACGGCCTCCTCGGCTGGTCGCTCCTGGTGCCGTTCGCGCTCGAGGAGGGCATCACCCTGCCCGTCGGCTCCGCGTACACGGACGAGACCCTGGTCGTCGGCGCGCCGTACGTCCTCGCCCTCGCCGAGCGGCTGGCCGACGCCCTCGGCCTGCCGCTGGACCTCGTGCCGTCGACCTTCGGCAACCTCGAACTGACCCTGTGGTTCCTGGAGGGCGACGCGGAGCGGGCCGCGGTGACCCGGCCCGGGCCCTGGGCCGACGACCTGGCGGCCGCGTTCTACACGGCGGTGCACCTGCGCGCCGCCCAGTACTGCCTGCGGCACGGCCGCCCGATGGCCTACTCCTGAGACCGGCGCCGGGCGCACCGGCCGCGCGGGCTCAGCGGAACGCGGCCGCGTTGCGGCGTGCCCACTCCTCGAAGGTGCGCGGCGCGCGGCCGAGCACCCGCTCCGCGTCGGGGCGGACCCGTTGCTCGGCGGGCGTCGGGTGGCCCAGGACGGCCAGAGTGGTCTCGACGACCGGCTCCGGCAGGAATGCCAGCATCTGCTCGCGCGCCTCCTCCCATGTCTGCTCGACGAACCGGACCGGCTCACCGAGCGCGTCACCGATCGCCGCGGCCCGTTGCCGGGGCGTCGTCGGGACGGGCCCGGTCAACTCGTAGACCCTGTGGGAATGTCCGTCCTCCCGTAGCGCCACCGCCGCGACCTCGGCGATGTCGGCAGGGTCCACGGTGGGCAGCGCCACATCACCGAAGGGTGCGGCGACCGTGCGGCGAGAGCGTACCGGCTCGGCCCAGGCGTAGGCGTTGGAGTGGAAGCCCCCCGGCCGCAGGATCGTCCAGTCCATGCCCGACTCCCGGACGGCGTCCTCGACGGCACGCATCATGCCCCCGTGCGACGGCGACTTCGGCCGTGTCTCCACTCCCAGGGAGGACAGCAGCACCACCTGGCGGATCCCACTCCTCTTCGCCGCGTCGAGAACGTCCCGTGGACTGAGCAGATGCGCGCTGGGCCCTCCGTCATGCAGGAACAGCGCGTCGGCACCGTCGAGCACGGACCGCAGGCTCTCCGGGTCGGTCAGGTCGGCCCGCAACCGGCGCACGCCGTCCGGGACTTCGGGGTCGGCGATGGTCCGGGACGTGGCGGTCACCCGCTCGCCCCCGGCCGTGAGGACTCGGACCAGTTCACGGCCGACGTTCCCGGTCGCCCCCGTCACCACGATCATGAGTAACTCCCTGTTCGAAAAGGGTGGTTGGTGTGACGGGAACGACGCTAGCAGCGCCGGTATAGTAGGTACCCAGAGGAAAGTGACTTACCAAGAGGGGTGTGCATGAAGGGCGATGCGACCGAACCCGAACTCGCCTGCCCCATCTCTCCGGTGGTGGACATCGTCTTCAGCCGCTGGACCACGCCGATCCTGTGGACGCTCCACGCCCACGGCCGTCAGCGTTTCGTCGAGCTGGAACGCCGGATCACGCACATCACCCCCAAGGTGCTGACCCAGCGCCTGCGCCAGCTCGAACGGGACGGCATGGTCGTACGCACCTACCACCCGGAGGTGCCCCCGCGCGTGGAGTACGAGATCAGCGAACTCGGCCTCAGCCTCGCCCCGCTCTTCGCCCAGCTGTCGGAGTGGGCCACCGACAACCTGCCCAGGGTGGCGCAGGCCCGGGAGGGCTACGACGCGAAGGCGTGACCGGGGCCGCCGGTCGCCCCGGCCGTCAGCCGACCAGGATCACCTCCAGGGTGCGCGGACCGTGCACCCCCTCCACCCGGTCCAGCTCGATGTCACTGGTCGCCGACGGACCCGAGATCCACGTCAACGGGCGGGCGGGGTCGAGTCGTTCGAGGGCCTGCGGCACGGACGACACGACCTGCTCCGGCACCCGCACCACCAGGACGTGGTGATCGGGGACCAGGGTGATCCGGCGCCGGCCCTGGTCGGGGCCGCCGTCCAGCACGATCGTCCCGGTCTCGGCGATCGCCACCGCGCACGCCGTGACCACACTGTCGACCCGGTCCAGCTCGTGCGGGGTGTTCCCGGCGCGGTCCTCGACCCGCTCCGCGTCGGCCTCCGACAGCCACCGAGGATCCAGCCCCGGCGGCACCATCACCGACCTCGCCCCGTGCTCCAAGAGCAACCGGCCCACCACCGCGGGCAGTTCGTCCTCCGAGCACCGGTGCACCAGCGCCCGGTAGTCCGCGAGGTTCTCCGCCAGCAGATCCACCGTCCGCCCGGCGTCGAGGCCGCCGTGCGTGCGCAGATACCCGCGCTCGACCGGGGCGTCCTCGCCGCCCACGTCGGCCAGGGCGCGCCGCACCCGGCCCAGGATCCGTTCCCTGCTGCTCACCGTGCGTCCTTCTCTCCACCGTTCGTGCGCTGCCACCAGTCGCGGAAGGGCTCCGCCGGTACGGCCGGCAGATCGCGGCCGGCGCTCCATGCCCGGCCCGGCCCGGGCAGGGTACGCGGGTGCACCCGGCGGGTCCCGGACGCCAGCCGCTGCCCGGTCCGCAGCACGCCGGGGCGGCCGAACGCCCAGCGCGCCGCGCGCATGGCCGCCCGCTCGGCGGCATGCCCCTTGGCCGGCTTCAGCACGACCTTGTTGCCCTCCCGGACCACCGGCCCGCCCTCGACGACCCGCTCCCGCAGATGCACCAGCACCTCCGGGATGTCGATGGCGACGGGGCACACCTCGTAGCAGGCCCCGCACAGCGAGGAGGCGTACGGCAGGGAGGCGTCGATCTCGCTCGCGGTGCCCCTCAGCTGAGGGCTGAGGATCGCGCCGATCGGGCCCGGGTACACGGAGCCGTAGGCGTGCCCGCCCGCCCGCTCGTACACCGGGCAGACGTTCAGACAGGCCGAGCAGCGGATGCAGCGCAGCGCCTGACGGCCGACCTCGTCGGCGAGGGTGTCGGTGCGCCCGTTGTCCAGCAGCACCAGATGGAAGGTCTGCGGGCCGTCGCCGTCCGTGGTGCCGGTCCAGGTCGAGGTGTACGGGTTCATGCGCTCGGCGGTCGAGGAGCGGGGGAGGGTCTGGAGGAAGACCTCCAGGTCGCGCCAGGTCGGCACGATCTTCTCGATGCCGACGACCGAGATCAGCGTCTCGGGCAGGGTCAGGCACATCCGCCCGTTGCCCTCGGACTCCACCACCACCAGGGTGCCGGTCTCGGCCACCATGAAGTTGGCACCGGAGACGCCGACCTTGGCCCGCAGGAACTTCTCGCGCAGGTGGAGCCGGGCGGCCTCGGCCAGCTCGGCGGGCGTGTCGGTCAGGCCCTCCGGTGCCGCGCGCCCCCACTCGCCCATCTCCTGGCGGAAGATGTCCCGGATCTCGCCCCGGTTGCGGTGGATGGCCGGGACGAGGATGTGCGAGGGCCGGTCGTCGCCCAGCTGCACGATCAGCTCGGCGAGATCGGTCTCGTACGCCCGGATGCCCGCCGCCTCCAGCGCCTCGTTGAGCCCGATCTCCTGCGTGGCCATCGACTTGACCTTGACGACCTCCGACTCGCCGGTCTCCCGCACGAGCCGGGTCACGATCCGGTTCGCCTCGTCGGCGTCGGCCGCCCAGTGGACGGTCCCGCCGGCCGCCGTGACCGACTCCTCCAACTGCACCAGATACCGGTCGAGCCGGCGAAGCGTGTGGTCCTTGATCTGCTTGCCGGCCTCCCGCAGCTCCGCCCAGTCGGAGACCTCGGCGACGGCCTTGGCCCGCTTGGCGCGGATCGTGTGCGTGGCGTGCCGCAGATTCGCGCGCAGTGTCGGGTTGTTGACGGCCTCGTGCGCGGCCTTCGGGAACGCCGGCATCCCCATGAACGTGCCGCTCATGCCGCCGGCTCCCGCTCCGTGCTCGCCAGGATCTCCGCGATGTGCACCGACCGCAGACCCGCCTTCAGCCGGGTCATGGTCCCGCCGATGTGCATCAGGCAGGAGTTGTCGGCCGCGCACAGCACCTCGGCACCGGTCGACTCGGCGTTGCGCACCTTGTCCACCCCCATCGCCGTGGAGACGTCGGGGTTCTTCAGCGCGAACGTGCCCCCGAAGCCGCAGCACTCCTCGGCCCCCGGCAGCTCCACCAGCTCCAGCCCCTCGACCGCCTGGAGCAGCCGCCGGGGCCGGTCCCCGAGCCCCAGCCCGCGCAGCCCGTGGCACGTCGGGTGGTAGGTCACGGTGTGCGGGTAGTAGGCGCCGACGTCGGTCACCCCGAGCACGTCCACCAGGAACTCCGTCAGTTCGTACGTCTTGGGGACCACGGGTGCCAGGGTCGCCGCGAGGGTGTCCCCGCGCCCCTCGGCCCGGGCCCGCTCACCCATGCGCGGATACAGCTCCCGCACCATCGCCCCGCAGGACCCGGAGGGGGTGACGATCGCCTCGTACTCCCCGAAGACATCGGAGAAATGCTGAGCGAGGGGTTCGGCCTCATGACGGTAGCCGGTGTTGTAGTGGGCCTGCCCGCAGCAGGTCTGGGCCATCGGGAAGTCGACCTCGACGCCCAGCCTGGTCAGCAGTTTCACCACCGCGCGGCCGGTGTCCGGATAGAGCGTGTCGTTGACACAGGTCAGGAACAGGGCGACACGCATCGCGGCTCCTCGTGATCGGTCATCGGATGAGTGCAGGGTAGTAGGGCGCCGGGCCCCGGGGGGAGACCCCGAGGCGCGGCGCGGTGAGCCGGGGGAGACCCCGAGGGGGACCAGGACGCAGGGCGCAGGGCGCAGGGAAGGGACCCCGGAGCGGGGGAGCCCCCGGCTCACCGCGCGGTGAGCCGGGACTGCGCCTCGCGCCAGCGCCCGGTGCCGCCCTGCGGCTCGTAGCGCGTCAGGGGCTGCGTCCGGGCGAGCAGCCGCCGCAGGTCGGCGCGGTCGCCGACCAGCCCGTGCGCCCGGGCCTGGACGAGCACGTTGCCCAGCGCGGCCGCCTCCGTGGGACCCGCCACCACCGGCAGCCCGCAGGCGTCGGCGGTCAGCTGGCACAGCAGCGCGTTGCGCGTGCCGCCGCCGACGATGTGCACGACGTCGACGGGCTGGTCCGCCAGCCGCTGCGCCTCCTCGATCGCCCGCCGGTGCGCCAGGGCCAGGGAGTCGAGGATGCAGCGCGTGATCTCGCCGGGCGTCCGCGGCACCGGCTGCCCCGACGCCCGGCAGGCCTCGGCGATCCGCTCCGGCATCCGCCCCGGGGCGAGGAACGCCGCGTCCCCCGCGTCCACGACCGACCGCAGCGCCGGCACGGCCGCCGCGTCCCGCAGCAGCTCGCCCAGATCCGGGTCGCCCCAGGCCCGTACGCACTCCTGGAGCAGCCAGAGGCCCATGATGTTGCGCAGATAGCGGACCGTTCCGTCCAGCCCCAGCTCGTTGGTGAAGTTGGCGGCGCGGCTCTCCTCGGTGAGGACGGGCGCGTCCAGTTCCAGGCCGGCCAGGGACCAGGTGCCGGTGCAGATGTAGGCGAACCGCTCGCCGGTCGCGGGCACGGCGGCCACCGCGGACGCGGTGTCGTGCGATCCGACGGCGGTCACCGGCACGGGCCCGGTCAGCCCGGTCTCCTCCAGCACCTCGGGCCGGATCGTCCCGGCCGGATCACCCGGCTGCCGCAGCGGCGCGAACAGGCCCAGGTCGATCCCCAGCCGGGCGGCGAGGCCGTAGGACCACTCGCCCGTCCGGGGGTCGATCAGCTGGGTCGTGGAGGCGTTGGTCAGCTCCGTGCCCTGCTCGCCGGTCAGCCAGTACGCCAGCAGGTCCGGGATGAGCAACAGCCGTTCGGCGTGCGCGAGCTGGCCCGCGTCGCGGGCCGCCGTCAACTGGTACAGGGTGTTGAAGGGCGCGTACTGGAGGCCGGTCGCCGCGTACAGCTCGGCCGCGGGCACGTTCGCCCACACCTTCTCCGCGACGCCCTCCGTACGGGCGTCGCGGTAGTGCACCGGGTTGCCGAGCAGGGCCCCGTCGGCGTCCAGCAGCCCGTAGTCCACGGCCCAGCTGTCGATGCCGACGGAGTCGAGGCGTCCACCGCTGTGGGCACCGGCCGCCCGCAGCCCGTCCAGCACACCGGCGTAGAGGGACAGCACGTCCCAGCGCAGCCCCTCCGGCACCCGGACGGGACGGTTCACGAACCGGTGCGCCTCGGTCAGCTCCAGCGAGTCCGTGCCGACGCGGCCGACCATGACGCGTCCGCTGGACGCGCCGAGGTCGACGGCGGCGTACGAGCGCACGGACGTCCGCGCCGTCGTCGCCGCCGTGGCCGTCGCCGCCGTGGCCGTCGTCTCCGTGGCCGTCGTCTTCGTGGTCACCGCCGTCACCGGAGGAACGCGGCCGCCACACCCGCGTCGACGGGGACGTGCAGCCCGGTGGTGTGGGTCAGTTCGCCGCCCGTCAGAGCGAACACGGCGTTCGCGACGTGCTCGGGCAGCACCTCCCGCTTGAGGATGGTCCGCTGCGCGTAGAACTCGCCGAGCTTCTCCTCCTCGATCCCGTAGGTCGCCGCGCGCTGGGCACCCCAGCCGCCGGCGAAGATCCCGGAGCCGCGGACGACCCCGTCGGGGTTGACCCCGTTGACCCGGATCCCGTGCTCGCCCAGCTCGGCGGCGAGCAGCCGCACCTGGTGGGCCTGGTCGGCCTTGGTGGCGGAGTAGGCGATGTTGTTCGGCCCGGCGAAGACGGCGTTCTTGGAGGCGATGTAGACGATGTCCCCGCCCAGCTCCTGCGCGATCATCACCCGGGCGGCCTCGCGCGAGACGAGGAAGGAGCCGCGGGCCATGATGTCGTGCTGCAGGTCCCAGTCCCTGGCGGACGTCTCCAGCAGCGGCTTGGAGATCGAGATGCCGGCGTTGTTGACCACGAGGTCGACGCCGCCGAAGGCGAGCGCGGCCGCCCGGAAGGCGTCGGCGATCTGCTCCTCGGAGGTGACGTCGACGGTGACGGCGACGGCCCTGTCCGCCCCGCCCAGCTCGGCCGCGACGGCGGAGGCGTTCTCGGCGTTCAGATCGGCGACGACCACACAGGCGCCCTCGGCCGCGAGCCGGTGCGCGACGGCCCTGCCGATCCCGCTGCCCGCACCCGTCACCAGCGCCACCCGGGTGGCCAGCGCCTTCGGCTTCGGCATCCGCCGGAGCTTGGCCTCCTCCAGCGCCCAGTACTCGATGCGGAACTTCTCCGACTCCTCGATCGGCGCGTACGACGACACCGCCTCGGACCCGCGCATCACGTTGATGGCGTTGACGTAGAACTCTCCCGCGACCCGGGCGGTCTGCTTGTCCTTGCCGAAGGAGAACATGCCCACGCCCGGCACCAGCACGATCGCCGGGTCGGCGCCGCGCATGGCGGGGGAGCCGGGCTCGGCGTGCCGCCGGTAGTAGGCGGCGTACTCCTCGCGGTACGCGGCGTGCAGCTCCTTCAGCCGCGCGACCGCGTCCTCCACCGGGACGTTCGGCGGCAGGTCCAGGACGAGCGGCCGCACCTTGGTGCGCAGGAAGTGGTCCGGGCAGGAGGTGCCGAGCACGGCGAGCCGGGGGTGCTCGGCGCGCGCCACGAAGTCGAGGACGACGTCCGAGTCCTGGAAGTGCCCGACCTGCGGGCGGTCCTGGGAGGCGAGGGCGCGCACATACGGCGCGAGCGCCGCCGCCCGCTCCCGGCGCTCGTCCTCGGGCAGTGCCCGGTAACCCTCGACGACGGGCCCGAAGGGTTCCGCCCTGCCGTGCTCGGCGAGGAAGGCCTCGGCCGTGCGGATGATGTGCAGCGAGTTGCGCTCGCACTCCTCGGCGGTGTCGCCCCAGGCGGTGATGCCGTGCCCGCCGAGGATCACGCCGATCGCCCGCGGGTTGGCCGCCTTGACGGCCGCGATGTCCAGACCGAGCTGGAAACCGGGACGGCGCCAGGGCACCCAGGCGACGGTGTCCCCGAAGCACGCGGCGGTCAGCTTCTCCCCGTCGGCCGCGCAGGCGAGCGCGATGCCGGAGTCCGGGTGGAGGTGGTCCACATGGGCGGCGTCGACGAGCCCGTGCATGGCGGTGTCGATGGAGGGGGCCGCCCCGCCCTTGCCGTGCAGGCAGTAGTCGAACGCGGCGACCATCTCGTCCTCGTGCTCGACGCCCGGGTACACGTCCTTCAGGGCGCGCAGCCGGTCCAGCCGCAGCGCGGCGAGCCCCGCCGCGGTGAGCGTCCCGAGATCCCCACCGGACCCCTTCACCCACATCAGCTCGACGTCACCGCCGGTCACGGTGTCGGTGTCGGTGCCCTTGGCGGAGGTGTTGCCGCCGGCGTAGTTGGTGTTACGGGGATCGGCGCCGAGCCGGTGGGACCGGGCGAGGAGCGCGGCGGCTTCGGGGTGGGTGGTCATGCGGATTCCTTACTTCTGGAACGTGGGTGACAGAGCGCGCCCCCAAGGGGCGCGGGGCCGTATCGATTTGCGGCTCCCGCCGTGCGGGCGCGACCGGCCACGACGGGCCCGCAGTCCGCGACGGACAGGTCCAGGCGGACGCTCACGCCCCCCATCCCGCCTGCTCCCCGCCGACCCGCTCGGCAACGATCTTCTCCGCCCACCCGGACCGCCGGTACGCACCGATGGGCTCGGGGTCCAGTCCCATCTCGTCCCGCACCTCACGCAGCAGCGGACGCACGTCCGTGTTGTACGCGTCCATCACCACCGCGTTGGCCTCCAGCACGTCCCCGGACGCCTGCGCGGCGGCCAGCGCCGACCGGTCGACCAGCAGCGCCTTGGCGGTGGCCTCCTGCACGTTCATCACGGAACGGATGATCGCCGGGATCTTCGCCTCGATGTTGTGGCACTGGTCCAGCATGAACGCCACGTCGGAGGTGAAGCCGCCGCCGCGCACCACCTCGTACATGATCCGGAACAGCTGGAAGGGGTCGGCGGCGCCCACCATGAGGTCGTCGTCGGCGTAGAACCGCGAATTGAAGTCGAACCCGCCGAGCTTCCCCTCGCGCAGCAGGGTGGCGACGATGAACTCGATGTTGGTGCCGGGAGCGTGGTGCCCGGTGTCGACGACGACCTGTGCCTTCGGCCCCAGCTTCAGACAGTGGGCGTAGGCCGTCCCCCAGTCCGGGACGTCGGTCGCGTAGAAGGCCGGCTCGAAGAACTTGTACTCCAGCAGCATCCGCTGCCCGTCCCCGAGCCGCGCGTACACCTCGGCGAGGCCCTCGGCGAGACGGTCCTGGCGGGCCCGGAGGTCGTCCTGGCCGGGATAGTTCGTGCCGTCGGCGAACCACAGCTTCAGATCGGCGGAGCCGGTCGCGTCCATGATGTCGACGCACTCCAGCAGATGGCCGACGGCCTTGCGCCGTACCGACGCCTCCGGGTGGCAGATGCTGCCCAGCTTGTAGTCGTCGTCCTGGAAGGTGTTGGAGTTGATCGCCCCCAGCCGCACCCCCCGGTCCTCGGCATGTTTCGCAAGTGCGGAGTAGTCCTCCACCTTGTCCCACGGGATGTGCAGGGACACGGTCGGGGCCACCCCGGTGAACGCGTGCACCTGTGCCGCGTCGTCCAGCTTCTCCACGGGTGTGCGCGGGACGCCCGCTTGCGCGAACACCTTGAAACGGGTCCCCGAGTTCCCGTACGCCCACGACGGCGTCTCGACGGCCTGGGTCTTCAGCGCGGCCTTCGCCGCGGCGAGATCGGTCACTTCGGGCTCCTGTGACATCGGTCCGGACCACTGCCGGATGAAACGATTCAGAACGGGAAGCTATGAGCCTGCCGGAAGAGTGTCAAGCCCTTCGGTCAGGGCTGTTCTCCGTGACCGCCGCGTGACCTTCGGCTATCGAAAACTTTTCGAGACGGACCCATTGACGTGACATGCCCGCCATGCCTAACGTCCCGGCAATCCAGTTGAAACCTTTCACGACGCCGTGACAGCCCCTCGGGGCCCCGTCCGAGGGCGTCGTCGAGGAGCCACTCATGACCCACCCGTCCGACACGGGACCGGCCCCGGTGCTGGCGCTGCGGGACGTCTCCAAGTCCTTCGGCGCCGTACGCGCCCTGCGGGGCGTCTCCCTGGAGCTGTTCCCCGGCGAGGTGCACGCCCTCGCCGGCGAGAACGGCGCGGGCAAGTCGACCCTCATCAAGACCCTCGCCGGGGTGCACCGACCGGACGCCGGCCAGGTGCTGCTCGACGGCGAGCCCGTCGTCTTCCACGGTCCCGGCGACGCCCGCGACGCCGGCATCGCCGTGATCTACCAGGAACCCACGCTCTTCCCCGACCTTTCGATCGCCGAGAACATCTTCATGGGCCGCCAGCCCCGGCGGGCGCTGGGCCGGATCGACCACCGGGCCACCCACGCGGCCACCGCCGCGCTGATGCGGCGCCTGGGCGTCGACCTCGACCCCGACCGTCCGGCGCGCGGTCTGTCCATCGCCGACCAGCAGATCGTGGAGATCGCCAAGGCACTCTCCTTCGAGGCCCGTGTCCTGATCATGGACGAGCCGACCGCCGCCCTCACCGGAAGCGAGGTCGCCCGCCTCTTCGGCGTGGTGCGCACCCTGCGCGAACAGGGCGCGGCCGTCCTGTTCATCTCGCACCGGCTGGAGGAGATCTTCGAGATCTGCGGCCGGGTGACCACCCTGCGCGACGGCGCCTGGATCGCCTGCGAGCCCGTCGCGGGCATGACCGAGGACGACCTGGTCCGCCGTATGGTCGGCCGCGACCTCGACGAGCTGTACCCCAAGCAGGACGTCACCCCGGGCGAGATCGCCCTCAGCGTCCGCCGGCTCACCCGGGAGGGCGTCTTCACCGACGTCTCCTTCGAGGTCCGGCGCGGCGAGATCGTCGGCCTCGCCGGACTGGTCGGCGCCGGCCGCACCGAGGTCGCCCGCGCGGTCTTCGGCATCGACCGCTGGGACGCCGGCGAGGTCTCCGTGGACGGCAGGGCCCTGGTCAACGGCGCCCCCTCCACCGCGATGGCCGCGGGCCTCGCCCTGGTCCCCGAGGACCGGCGCGCCCAGGGCCTGGTGATGGACATGTCCATCGAGCGGAACATCGGCCTCACCGGCCTGCGGACGACCGTCAAGGGCGGCCTGATGGACCGGGGCGCCGAGCGCAGCCGGTCCCTGGACTGGGCCGTCAAGCTCCAGGTGAAGTACGCCCGGATCGCCGACACCGTCAACACGCTGTCCGGCGGCAACCAGCAGAAGGTCGTCCTCGCCAAGTGGCTGGCGACCAGCCCCAAGGTGCTGATCGTCGACGAGCCCACCCGCGGCATCGACGTCGGCACCAAGGCCGAGGTCCACCGGCTGCTCAGCGAGCTGGCCGCCGACGGCGTCGCCGTCCTGATGATCTCCTCCGACCTGCCCGAGATCCTCGGCATGGCCGACCGCGTGCTGGTGATGCACGAGGGCCGGCTCGCCGCCGAGATCCCCCGCTCCGACGCCACCGAGGAAACCGTGATGGCCGCAGCCACCGGGAGGGCCGCCGCATGACGGTGACCACTCCTGACCAGGCCCCCGCCGCCGAGGTGCCCGCATCCAGCGGCACCCGGCTCGTCGACCGCGTCTTCAAGATGCGCGAACTCGCCATCCTGGTCGTCTTCCTGGTGATGATCGCCGTCACCCAGGCCGGCAACAGCGAGTTCCTCTCCGAGCAGGGCATCAAGGACCTGCTGCTGAACGCGACCATCCTGGTGCTGGTCGCCACCGGCCAGTCCCTGGTCGTGATCACCCGGAACGTCGACCTGTCGGTCGGCTCCACCCTCGGCATCAGCGCCTTCGCCGCCGGCACCTATCTGCACGGCGGCGGCAACCCGGTGATGGCGATCATGCTGGCGGTCCTGCTCGGCGTCGGCTGCGGCCTCCTCAACGGCCTGCTGGTCAGCCTCGGCCAGGTGCCCGCCCTCGTCGTCACCCTCGGCACGCTCTACATCATCCGGGGCATCGACTCCGTCTGGGTCGGCTCCCGGCAGATCACCGCGGCCGACCTGCCCGGCTCCTTCGTCGACTTCGGCGCCGGCGGCCTGAGCGCCGTGCCCTACCTCGCGCTGATCGCGCTCGCCGTGCTCATCGCCACCGCCTACTACCTCAAGCACTTCGGCGGCGGCCGAGAGCTGTACGCCCTCGGCTCCAACCCCGAAGCCGCCCGGCTCGCCGGCATCCCGGTGCGCAAGCGGATCCTCGCCGCCTACACCTTCTGCGGCGGCCTCGCCGGCCTGGCCGGCGCGCTGTACCTGGCCCGGTTCGGCAACGTCGACTCCGGGACCGGCAACGGGTACGAACTCACCGTCGTCAGCGCGGTCGTGGTCGGCGGTGTCGTCTTCACCGGCGGCTCCGGCAGCGTCTACGGGGCCGCCCTCGGCGCCCTGCTCCTCACCTCCATCAACAGCGTCCTGCCCGCGCTCGGTGTCAGCTCGGTCTGGGTGCTCGCCATCAACGGCGTCCTGCTCCTGCTCGCGATCGCGGTCGACCGGATCGTGGCGCTGCGGGTGGCGGCCGCCCTGAAGAAGAAGTCGGCCTCCGCGAGGTCGGCCGCACAGAAGGGGGAGCCCCGTGTCTGAGCCCGGATTCCTCGCGCATCGTGCGATCCGCTGGTCCGCCCTCAGGTGGGACGGGGCGGTGGGCGCCGTGCTGATCGTCCTGCTCCTGCTGTCCTTCTCCTTCGTGGACGGCTTCGGCAACTCCCTCAACCTGTCGTTCCTGATCGGCAACACCCTGCCCATCGCGCTCATCGCCCTGCCGATGACCCTGCTGGTGGTCTCCGGCGAGATCGATCTCTCCGTCGCCTCCACGGCCGGCCTGTCCGGCGCGGTCATGGGCGCCCTGTGGAACCAGGGCATGACCATCGAGACGATCATCCCGCTCTGCCTGCTGCTCGGCGCGGTGTGCGGACTGATCAACGGCCTGCTCGTCACCCGTCTCGGGCTGCCGTCCCTCGCCGTCACCATCGGCACCATGGCCGCCTACCGGGGCATCGCACAGATCGTGCTCGGCTCCGACGCGGTCACCGACTTCCCCACCCAGTACCTGGACTTCGCGGCCGGACGCCTCGGGGACACGTTCCTCCCGCAGGCCGTGCTGCCCTTCGTCGTCCTGCTCGCGATCGCCGTGGTCGTCCTGCACGCCACCCCGTTCGGCCGCTCGCTCTTCGCGATCGGCGCCGGCGAGGAGGCGGCCCGGTTCGCCGGCATCAGGGTCAAGCGGCAGAAGCTGATCCTCTTCACGGTGACGGGCCTGATGGCTTCGCTCACCGGGATCTTCTGGGCGCTGCACTACGCGAGCGCCCGCTACGACAACGCCACCGGCCTCGAACTCTCCGTCATCGCCGCCGTGCTGCTCGGCGGTATCGACTTCGACGGGGGCAAGGGCACCCTCGGCGGCGCGATCGCGGGAGTCTTCCTGCTCGGCGCCGCGCAGAACGTGATGAGTCTGAAGGACGTCTCCGCCCAGTCGCAGATCGTCGTCACCGGCGTCCTGCTCGTCGTCTCCGTGCTCGGCCCCCGGGTCGCACGCCAGATCTCCGTCGCACGGGCGGGCCGCAGAGCCGCCGCCTCGACGCCGACGGCATAACCCCGCTTCGCTCACCCTCGTAAAGGAACCCCGTGATGCGCAAGTCATCCCTCCGTCGTGCCTGCGCGGCCCTCGCCGCCGTCTCCTCCCTCGCCCTGGCCGCCACCGCCTGCGGCGGCACCACCAAGGAGGACGTGAAGAACGAGAGCACCGGCTCCGCCGTCTCCTCCGGCAAGGCCGACCCGAACGCGGCCACCAAGAAGGGCCTGACCGTCGGCTTCCTGCCCAAGGCGGTCAACAACCCCTACTTCACCTCCGCCGACAAGGGCGGCGAGGCCGCGCTGAAGGAGCTGGGCTCCAGCTACAAGGAGGTCGGGACGTCCAGCGCGACCGACACGTCCGGGCAGGTGTCGTACGTCAACACCCTCACCCAGCAGCAGGTCGACGCGATGGCCGTGTCCGCGCAGGACCCGGGTGCCCTGTGCACCGCGCTCAAGCAGGCCATGAGCAACGGCATCAAGGTCGTCACCTACGACTCCGACACCAACCCCGAGTGCCGCAACGCCTTCGTCTCGCAGGCCTCCGCCGAGGACCTGGGCCGTACCGAGGTGCAGCTGCTCGCCGAGCAGATCGGCTACAAGGGCGAGATCGCGATCCTGTCCGCCGCGCAGACCGCGACCAACCAGAACACCTGGATCGAGTTCATGAAGGACGAACTCAAGGACGCCAAGTACAAGGACATCAAGCTCGTCAAGGTCGCGTACGGCAACGACGAGGCCCAGCAGTCCTTCCAGCAGACCCAGGGCCTGCTCCAGGAGTACCCGAACCTGAAGGGGATCATCTCCCCGACCACCGTCGGCATCAAGGCCGCCGCGCAGTACCTCTCGGGCTCCAAGTACAAGGGCAAGGTCAAGCTGACCGGCCTCGGCACCCCCAACGACATGCGCAAGTACGTCAAGAACGGCACCGTCGAGGGCTTCGAGCTGTGGGACCCGGCGAAGCTCGGCGAGCTGGCCTCCCGTACCGCCGTCGCGCTGGTCTCCGGCCAGATCACCGGCAAGGAGGGCGAGACCTTCACCGCCGGCGACATGGGCTCGTACACCATCGGCAAGGACGGTGTGATCAGCCTCGGCAAGCCGACCGTGTTCGACGCCAAGAACATCGACCAGTTCAACTTCTGAGCCTCCTCACCCCCACCGGGAGCGGTACTTCATGCAGCGCGTCTGTTTCCTGCTCAAGGTCCGACAGGACCGCCTCGCCGAGTACCGCGACCGCCACGCCGCCGTGTGGCCGGAGATGCTCGAAGCTCTCTCGGCCACCGGCTGGCACAACTACTCGCTCTTCCTGAGAGACGACGGACTGCTCGTCGGCTATCTGGAGACCGACGACTTCGAGGCCGCGCTCGCCGGCATGGAGGCCACCGACGTCAACGCCCGCTGGCAGGCGCAGATGTCGCCCTTCTTCGAGTCCCTCGACGGATCCCGCCCCGACGAGGCGATGAGACCGCTCACCGAGGTGTTCCACCTCGCCTGAACACCCCCGCCCCCGTCCCCTCCCGCCCGACCCCGCACCCCCGTCCCCTCCCGCCCGACCCCGCACCCCACCCGCTCGCTCCTCCCCCTCGCCGACGATGGAGTCCCCCGAGATGAAGAGACGTACGCTGCTGGGCGCCGCCCTCGCCGGTGCCGTGGTGACCCCCGCCCTCACCGCCGGCAGCGCCCGCGCCGCCGACCCCGGGCCCTCGGTCACCCGGACCGGCACCACCACCCTCGACAGCCAGGCCCTCTTCTTCGTGTCCTACGACGGCCTGGTCAACAACAACTCCTTCCAGAAGAACGGCCTGCTGACCTACAAGGGCCACCAGTACGCCGCCTGGTACACCGCCGACCGCAACGCCGTCGTCGGACGCCGGGTGCTCGGCGCCGCCGGCTGGTCCACCGTGCAGGTCGGGCACACCCTCCGCTACGACGACTCCCACAACGTCATCTCCATGGGCGTCTCGAAGACCGACGGCCGCCTCCACCTCAACATGGACTCCCACAGCGACGGCTTCACCTACGTCAAGTCCGTCGCCGGGCTGATGGACGATCCGGCCGGGCTGAGCTGGACCGCCGCCCGCTTCGGCGCACCTCAGTCCACGCTCGACGGGCTCGCCCTCACCTCGCAGTTCACGTACCCGCAGTTCGTCGCGACCCCCGAGGGCCGACTCCAGCTCAGCTACCGGGTCGCCGTCTCCGGCAACGGCCGCAACGCCCTCGCGGAGTACGACGGTTCGGCCTGGACCGACCTCGGCGAGTGGTCCAGCTCCACCGGCACCTACACCAGCGAGCACGGCTCCTCGACCGCCCGCAACATGTACCTGCACGGCATCGACTACGACGTCGCGGGCCGGCTGCACTCCTTCTTCACCTGGCGCGAGCAGAACGGCGCCGTGATGTGTTCCGGCGGCGGCATCACCAACCACGACACCGGCTACGTCTACTCCGACGACCGCGGCCGCACCTGGCGCAACAACGCGGGCACCGTCGTCGGCACCACCGGCGGCTCCGACAAGGTCGCCGTCACCGACGGCGGGCTGGTGGTCGACGCCCTCAACCCGGACCACTCCCTGATGAACCAGGAGAGCCAGGCCACCGACTCCGCCGGCCGCCCGCACGCGATCATCAGCTATGTCCCGGGCCGCTTCGGCCAGTGCACCACGAACTACGTGACCGACCGCACCGCCAACGGACGCGCCTTCCACGTCCGCAGGAACGCCTCGGGCACCTGGCAGAAGACGGAGATCCCGGTGCCCCTGAACTCCAGCCAGCGCACGAAGCTCGTCCTGGACAGGTACGACAACGCCTACGCGGTCTTCCCCTTCGGCCGGATCGCCGGCGCCTCCAAGGCGTCCGGGTACACCGACTGGACGCTCCTCTTCGACGGCGGCGGACTCAACGCCTTCGGCGAGGTCGTGATCGACGAGATGAGGATCAAGGCCGACAACACGCTGTCGTTCCTGTACCAGGAGAAGTCGAGCGGAACGACCCCCTCGGCACTCCATGTCGTCGACTTCGCGCTGCCCGCATGAGGCGGACAGTGACGAGGTGGCGTGACGGTAATGTGAAGGCCGTCCCGCCGTGCCCCGTTCACCTGGAGGTTCCCGCCTGATGGCTCAGTCGGTGGGTATCAAGGACGTCGCCCGTGTCGCCGGAGTCTCCGTCGGCACGGTGTCCAACGTCATCAACCGCCCGGACACCGTCGCCACGGAGACCCGCGCCCGGGTACTGTCCGCGATCGACCGGCTCGGCTATGTCCGCAGCGAGTCCGCGCGCCAGCTGCGGGCCGGGCGCAGCCGGATCATGGGACTGCTCGTCCTCGACATGGGCAACCCCTTCTTCGTCGACGTCGCGCGCGGTGCCGAGCGGGCCGCGCGGGACGCCGGGCTCGGCGTGATGGTCTGCAACAGCGCCGAGAGCGTCGGCGAGGAGGCCGAGTACCTCTCCCTCTTCGCCGAGCAGCGGGTACGCGGCGTGCTGCTCACCCCGGCCGACGCGACCGGCCGCAACATCGAGTCCTTCCGCCGGCACGGCATCCCGTTCGTGCTGGTCGACCGGGTCGCGGAGGGCACCACCGAATGCTCGGTGTCCGTGGACGACGTGGCGGGCGGCGCCCTCGCCGTACGGCATCTGGTCGACGCCGGGCACCGCTCGATCGCGTACGTCAGCGGCCCGCCCGGGTTCAACCAGGTCCGCGACCGCCGTACCGGCGCCCTGAACGCGCTCGCCGAGGCGGGGCTCGGCCCGGACCGCCTGCGGGAGCTGCCCACCGAGCGGCTCGACGTGGCCGCGGGGCGGGACGCCGGCGCCCGGCTGCTCGGGCTCGCCGACCGGCCCACCGCCGTGTTCTGCGCCAACGACCTGCTCGCCCTCGGCGTCCTCCAGGCGATGTACGCGGCCGGCGTCGGGGTGCCGGACGATCTGGCCATCGTCGGCTACGACGACATCGAGTTCGCCGCCGCCGCGGCCGTACCGCTGACCTCGGTGCGCCAGCCCGCCGTCACCATGGGCGCGCTCGCCGCCGAGCTGCTCCTGGAGGAGACGGAGGAGAACGCCGGACGGCACGAGCACCGCCGGGTGGTGCTCCAGCCGGAACTGGTGGTGCGCCGCTCCAGCCTCTCGGCGCGCTGAGCCGCCGTTCAGTAGCTGTTCATGATCCCCCGGGCTCCGCGGCCGCCCCGTCATGTGCTGAACTGGGACGCGGCCCCCACACCGAGCGTCCCAGGAGACCCCTGTTGTCCCTCAGCTACCGCCAGCCCGGCGTCGTCCTCACCGACCGCCGGTTCACCGTGCCCCTCGACCACACCGACCCGGCCGGGGAGACGATCGGCGTCTACGCCCGTGAGGTCGTCGCGAGCGACAAGGCCGGGCAGGACCTGCCCTGGCTGCTCTACCTCCAGGGCGGCCCCGGCTTCGGCGCCAACCGCTTCGTCGGCAGGCCCGCGTGGCTCGGCCGCGCCCTGAAGGAGTACCGCGTCCTCCTTCTCGACCAGCGCGGCACCGGCCACTCCACGCCCGCCAACCGCCAGACGCTCCCGCTGCGCGGCGGCCCGGCCGAGCAGGCCGACTACCTCACCCACTTCCGCGCCGACTCGATCGTGCGGGACTGCGAACTGATCCGCCGCGAGGTCACCGGCGGCGCCCCCTGGACCGTCCTCGGCCAGAGCTTCGGCGGCTTCTGCACGGTCAGCTACCTCTCGCTCGCCCCCGAGGGCCTAGCCGCCGCAGTGATCACCGGCGGGCTGCCCTCCCTCGACGCCCACGCCGACGACGTCTACCGCGCCGCCTACCCGCGCATGGAGCGCAAGGTCGCCGCGCACTACGCCCGCTACCCGCAGGACGTCCAGCGGGCCCGCGCGATCGCCGACCACCTGCTCCAGCACGAGGTCACCCTCCCCAACGGCTACCGGCTCACCGTCGAGGCCTTCCAGACCGTCGGCATCCTCCTCGGCGGCGGCGAGGGCAGCCACCGGCTGCACCATCTCCTGGAGGAGGCCTTCGTCCCCACCCCGAACGGCCCGGAGCTCTCCGACGCCTTCCAGGAGGAGATCCAGGGCCTCCTGTCGTACGCCGGCCACCCCCTGTACGCCCTCGTCCACGAGGCGATCTACGGCCAGGACGCCCGCCCCACCGCCTGGTCGGCCGAGCGGGTGCGCGCGGAGTTCCCGCAGTTCGACGCCGCGAAGACGCTCGCCGACGACGGACCGCTGCAGCTGACCGGCGAAACGATCCACCCCTGGATGTTCGAGACCGACCCCGCGCTGCGCCCGCTGCGCGAGACCGCCGAGCACCTCGCCGCCCGCACCGACTGGACGCCGCTGTACGACTCCGCGCGCCTCGCCGCCAACGAGGTCCCGGTCGCGGCCGCCGTCTACCACGACGACCTGTACGTCGACACCGCCCACTCCCTGCGCACCGCCCGCGCCGTCCGCGGACTGCGCACCTGGGTCACCGACGAGTTCGAGCACGACGGCGTCCGCGCCGGCGGCCCGCGCGTCCTGGACCGTCTGCTCGCCCTCACCCGTGACGAAGCGTGATGCGGGCGTCACCGATTACCCTTCGGGCATGACCGAGCCGACGAACCCTCAGCTCCAGCCCATGCCCGAGGACTGGCGGCGCGCCCTGGCCGTCGTGGCCCACCCGGACGACCTGGAGTACGGCTGCTCCGCGGCCGTCGCCGCCTGGACCGACGGCGGCCGCGAGGTCGTGTACGTCCTGGCGACCCGAGGCGAGGCGGGCATCGACACGATCGCACCCGCCGAGTGCGGACCGCTGCGCGAGCGCGAGCAGCGGGCGAGCGCCGCCGTCGTCGGCGTGTCGACGGTCGAGTTCCTCGACCACCGGGACGGGGTCGTCGCGTACGGACCCGCCCTGCGCCGGGACATCGCCGCCGCCATCCGCCGGCACCGCCCCGAACTCGTCATCACCCTCAACCACCGTGACACCTGGGGCGGTGTCGCCTGGAACACGCCCGACCATGTCGCCGTCGGCCGTGCCACCCTCGACGCCGCCGGGGACGCGGGCAACCGCTGGATCTTCCCCGAACTGGCCGAACAGGGCCTCGAACCGTGGAACGGCGTCCGCTGGGTCGCCGTCGCCGGATCGTCCACTCCCACGCACGCCGTGGACGCCTCGGCGGGCCTGGAACGCGCGGTCGGCTCGCTGCTCGAACACCGCGCCTACATCGAGGCGCTGACCGACGAGGAGCCCGAGACGTACGTACGCGGCTTCCTGACCGGGGTCGCGCACTCGGTGGGGGAGCGGTTCGGGGGCCGGCCCGCCGTGGCGTTCGAGCTGTTCAACCGGTAGATCCGTGCCCACAGGGGGAGCAATGGACGACACGGACGACGCACAGGCGCTGGCCGACCGCTTCGAGGCGCACCGGGGGCATCTCAGGGCGGTCGCCTACCGGATGCTCGGTTCGCTCACCGAGGCCGAGGACGCCGTGCAGGAGACCTGGCTGAAGCTCGGCCGCACGGACACCGCCGACATCCGCAACCTGGGCGGCTGGCTCACCACGGTCGTCGGCCGGGTCTGTCTGGACCTGCTGCGCTCGCGCACCGCCCGCCGCGAGCAGCCGATGGACGAGGGGTACGACACCTTCGTCCCCGACCCGGTGATCGGACCGCTGACGGAGACCGACCCGGAGCAGCAGGTGCTGCGCGCGGACGCGGTGGGGCTCGCGCTGCTCGTCGTCCTGGACACCCTGGAGCCCGCGGAACGGCTCGCGTTCGTGCTGCACGACATGTTCGCCGTGCCGTTCGACGACATCGCGCCGATCGTGGAGCGCGGTACGGCGGCCACCCGGCAGCTCGCCAGCCGCGCCCGCCGCCGGGTCCAGGGCGCGACCCCCTCGGCGGAGCCCGACCTGGCCCGGCAGCGCGCGGTGGTGGAGGCCTTCATGGCCGCCTCCCGCGCCGGGGACTTCGACGCGCTGCTCGCCGTCCTCGACCCCGCCGTGGTGCTGCGCGCCGACTCCGGGGCGCTGGTGCGGGGCCCGGCCGCCTCCAAGGTGGTGCACGGAGCGAAGGCGGTCGCCGGACAGGCGCTGCTGTTCGGCCGGTTCGCGCCGCACGGGCGGTACGCGCTGGTGGGCGGCGCGGTGGGCATCGTCAACGTCGTCGACGGACGGCCGCAGTCGGTCATGGGCGTCACCGTCGCCGACGGCCGGATCACCGCCCTGTACATCCTGGCCGACCCGGAGCGGCTCGCCGCCCTGGCGGTGCCGGACGGCGACGGCTGACGGGCGCGGGCCATGACCGCAGGTCAGTAGGGTGGAGGACATGCAAGAGGAGACAACGGACCGGGCCGCGCTGCGGGGCGACTGCGGCAACTGCTTCGGCCTGTGCTGTGTGGCCCTGCCCTTCGCCCGGTCCGCGGACTTCGCCCTCGACAAGCCGGCCGGAAAGCCGTGCCCCAACCTCGCGGAGGACCACCGCTGCGGCATCCACGACCGGCTGCGGCACAAGGGCTTCACGGGCTGCACGGTCTACGACTGCTTCGGCGCCGGACAGCGGGTCTCGCAGGTCACCTTCGGGGGCCGGGACTGGCGGACCGCGCCGCGCGAGGAGGCCCGGCGCATGTTCGAGGTGTTCCCGGTCGTCCGCCAGCTGCACGAACTGCTCTGGTACCTCGCCGAGGCCCTCACCCTGCCCGCCGCCCGCCCGGTCCACGGCGAACTGCGCCGGGCCCTGGAGCGTACGGAGGAACTCGCACGGCTCGCCCCGCGGGAGCTGGCCGTGCTCGACGTCCCGGCCCACCGCCAGGACGTCAACGTCCTGCTGCTGCGGACCAGTGAGCTGGTCCGGGCCGGCGCCGCGGGACGCGGGAAGAACCGCCGGGGCGCCGATCTGATGGGCGCCCGGCTGCGGGGCGCCGACCTGCGGGGCGCGAATCTGCGCGGTGCCTACCTGATAGCCGCCGACCTCACCGGCGCCGACCTGCGCGGAGCGGACCTGATCGGGGCCGACCTGCGGGACACCGACCTCACGGACGCCGATCTGACCGGCGCGTTCTTCCTGACCCAGCCGCAGCTGAACGCGGCCCGGGGAAGCGCCGGCACCCGGCTGCCGGACTCAGTCGCCCGCCCGGTGCACTGGACAGCGGGGCGCTGACACCTCCTCGTCCGGCACCGGCCCGGCCGGCGCCCCGGGGGCCGTGCTCCGGGGGGCCGTACGGCGTTCGAGGTGCAGCCGCAGACCCTCCGGCATCAGGGTCAGCCGCTCGGTGACCCGCAGCCGGTAGGCCGGGTCGGGCCGCAGGTCGTAGCGGCGCAGCAGCAGGCCCAGCACCAGGGTGGCCTCGTGCAGCGCGAACTGCCGCCCGATGCAGGCCCGCGCCCCGGTGCCGAACGGCTTGTAGGTGTGCGGGGCACGGGCGCGGACGGCACTCGCCTCGAAGCGGTCCGGGTCGAACCGCTCCGCGTCCTGGCCCCACACCTCGGGGTCGCGGTGCAGCATGGCCGTCAGCACCAGGGCCCACGCGCCCCGCCGCATCGGATGGTCCCCGTCGAGCTCCGTGTCCGCTCGGGCCTCGCGCGCGAACGCGGGTGCCGTCGGCCACAGCCGCAGCGCCTCGTCGAGCACCCGGCGTACATGGCGCAGCTTGGCGACCTGCTCGTAGCCGGGTACGGCCGTGTCGCCCCAGACCCGGTCGACCTCGGCGCGGGCCCGGGCGGCGATCGCCGGGTTGAGGGAGAGGTAGTGCAGGGCGAAGGAGAGCGCGCCCGAGGTGGTCTCGTGGCCGGCGACCAGGAAGGTGATGACCTGGCGGCGTACGTTCTCCGGCGACAGCCGCTCGCCCGTCACGGGGTGGGCGGTGTCGAGCATCCGGTCGAGCAGGTCGCCGGGGCCGCCGCCCGTCGCGCGGCGCTCCCGCACCAGGTCGTCGACCGTGCGGTGCAGATAGGCGATGTCGGCCTCGTTGCGGCGCCCGGCCCGGCGCAGCAGCGCGGGGGACGGCACGCTGTTGAGCCGTTGCGCGTAGGTGAGCGTGCCGACCATCGCGGTGACGAAGGGATGCAGGCGGTCACGTTCGAAGGAGCCGAAGTCGTGTCCGAAGCCGGTGCGGGCGATCGTCTCCAGGGTCAGCTTGGTCATGTCCCCGGGCACGTCGACGGACCGTCCCGCGGCCAGCTCCTGGTCCCAGTGGCCGGTGAGCCGCTCCGCCACGTCCCACATCATCGGGTGGTAGGCCGCCATGGCCTCCCGGCTGAATCCGGGAGCGAGGACGTCGTGCGCCAGCTGCCAGTTGGACTCGTGGTTGTACGCCGTGAACAGCGCGTCCCCGACGACGGGCCGCAGATTGGCGATGCCCAGGCCCACGTGCTTGGCGAACCGCTGCTCGTCGGCCATGTCGGCGGCGAGCCCGGCCCCCCACACGAACACGAACTCCCGGGCGAAGGCCTTGCGCCGGAAGATCGGCCCCAGCTGCCGGGCGTACCGCAGGGTGTCCTGGAGGGGGGTGCTCCGGCTCGCGCCCAGGAGGTCGCCGAGCAGCGGGATCCGGTGCGGCGGATGCGGAATGCGCGCCAGCTCGGGCCAGCCGTGCTCGGCGCTCCGGAACCCCTTGGGCAGGGTGTCCCCGGGCCTGGTCCCCGTCTCCGCCATGACGCGATCTCCCTTGATCCAGCGGCAGGTTGAGCGTGTTGTACGCGGGTTCAATAACGCGGTTCAGTCTGATCCCGCCGTCGAACCGGCGTCAAGTAGAGTGCGCGCATGGCCGCGAACCAGGGGGAGCGCACCCGGCGCCGACTCAGCACCGGGGAACGCAGGGAGCAGCTCCTCGCGGTCGGCGCCCGGCTCTTCTCCGAGAGCCCCTACGACGAGGTCTGGATCGAGCAGGTCGCCGAGATCGCCGGGGTCTCCCGGGGGCTGCTGTACCACTACTTCCCGACCAAGCGGGACTTCTTCGCCGCGGTCGTCGAGCGCGAGAGCGAGCGGATGCTGCGCATGACGGCGGCGGTCCCCGGCGTCCCGGTCCGCGAGCAGCTCACCTCGGGTCTCGACGTCTATCTCGCGTACGTCGAGGCCCACGCCCATGGCTTCCGCGCCTTCCACCGCGCGGACGCGGCCGGCGACCGGACCGTGCGCCGGGTCTACCTGCGGGCGCTCGCGGCCCAGGAGCGGCAGATCCTGGCCGCCCTGGGCGCCGACCCCGAGTTCGGCCCGCTCTTCGAGCGCCGGCCCGACGTCCGGCTGGCGGTGCGCGGCTGGCTGGCCTTCACCACGGCGGTCTGCCTGGAGTGGCTGCGGGGCTCGGAGCTGTCCCGGGACCAGGTGCGGGACCTGTGCGCACGGGCGCTGCTGGGGGTCGTCTCCCCGCCCGGTTGAGCGCCGCCGGTGCCGGCCGGAACCGGAGTGTGTCCCCTACGGGTGTGGCCGTCATGGTTGGCGCACGCCCGGATCTCCGATAGGTTAGGCAAGGCTTACCTAAGGAGGTTCTGGGATGGGTGACAGCGACAGCTGGACGGCGGTGCCCGGCGCGGCCGAACGGGCCCGCTCGGTGCTGGCCGCCTCGTGGTCCTGCGCGGTGACCGCGGACGGCGGACGCGAGGAGTTCGTCGGTGCGCACACCGTCGACGAGGACGGCGGGGTGACCCTGCACGTGCCCGAGGACAGCGCCCTGCTCACGGCCGCGATCTGCGCGCCGCGCGGGGAGCCGTCCGCCGTGCTGGAGTTCGCCGACGTGGCGCCCGTCCCCGTCCGCAACCGGATCCGGGCCCGGCTCTGGCTGGCCGGCTGGTTCACCCCCGAGGACGGCCACCTCGCCTTCCACCCCACGCGGGTCGTGCTGAAACCGCCCACCGGCGCGGTCGTCGTCGCCCTCGACGAGTTCGCGGCCGCCGCGCCCGACCCGCTCGCCACGGCCGAGGCCCAGCTGCTCACCCATCTCGCCGACGCCCACCCCGACGCCGTCGAGCGGCTCACCCGACTCGTGCGGCGCGACAGCCTGCACGGCGTGGTCCGGGTCCAGCCGCTCGCCGTCGACCGGCACGGACTGACGCTGCGCATCGAGCGCGCTGGCGCCCACGGCGACGTACGCCTGCCCTTCCACGCCCCCGCCGACGACGTCGGGCAGCTCACCGAGCGCATGCACGTCCTGCTCACGCAGGCGAGCGCGGCCTCCTGCCCGCGCACGCTACAGCGGCAGCGCACAGACGGCGACGGGTGACGCGAACGGCTCGCCCGCGAGCCGCAGTTCACCGTTCGACGCGTCCACCCGGAAGACGCTGACCGTGCCCGAGCGCTGGTTCGCCGCGAACAGCAGGCCGCCGTCCGGGGAGAGCGCGAGCTGCCGCGGGAAGTCCCCTTCCACCGGCACCGTGCCGAGCAGCCGCAGCTGCGACCCGTCCGCCTTCACCGCGTACCGGGCGAGCGTGTTGTCGCCCCGGTTGGCCAGGAACGCGTGGCCGCCGTCCGGCGTGACCACCAGTTGCGCCGGGTAGTTGGTGTCCGCCTTCGCGCCCGTGGACTGCGGGGCGCCGATGGTGAGGCGGCCGGTGGCGGCGTCGTAGGCGCAGACCGCGATCGTGTCGTCCGTCTCGTTGGCGAGATAGGCGTACCGGCCGCCGGGGTGGAACGTCAGATGGCGC
Source organism: Streptomyces phaeofaciens (assembly GCF_014648915.1). Lineage (GTDB taxonomy): Bacteria > Actinomycetota > Actinomycetes > Streptomycetales > Streptomycetaceae > Streptomyces > Streptomyces phaeofaciens. Next base: position 255,568 of record NZ_BMSA01000001.1, read on the forward strand.
GGGCCGGCGCCCGCCCGGGTGTGCGCCTGCGCGACCTCGGTGAGCGTCCCCGCCCGTGTGTCCAGCCGGTAGCTGTACACCGTGTCCGTGCCGAGGTCCACGGCGAGCACATGCCCGCCGTCCGGCGCGGTGACGAACTGGTGCGCGTGCGGCCCCTGCTGCCCCGGGCCCGGCGCGGGACGGCGGTGCGTGACCTGGTCGGTGCGCTCGCCGAGCGCCCCCGAGGCGGCGATCGGGTGCACGGCCACCGTGCCCGAACCGTAGTCGGCGCTCAGCAGCCAGCGCCCGCCCGGATGCACGGAGAGATGACAGGGGTGCGCCCCGCCCGTCGCCCTGCTGCCCAGCACCTCGCGGTCGGCCAGCCGTACGGCGGTCACCGTGCCCCGCTCCCGCTCGTTCACCGCGTACAGCGTGCCGCCGTTCGGGTGCACCGCGAGATACGACGGGTCCGGGACCCCGGTGATCGTGCCTCCGCCGGTGATCCGTCCCGACGCCGGGTCGTACGCGGCCACGCCGATGCCCCGGCCGCCGCCCTCGGTGGAGGTGTAGGTGCCGAGGTAGAGGGGCCGGGGACCGGACGACGTCGCCGACGGGCCCGGAACGGAGGGGGCAGGGGCCGAGGAGCCCGGAGCGGAGGCGTCGGGAGCGGTGGATCCGGACGGCTGTCCGGCCTCCGGCGCGGTGCCCCCTTCGGCGCATCCGGCGAGGGCCGCCGCCGTGGCCGCGCCGCCGAGCACACCGATCAGACGGCGTCTGCTCCAGCCGCCGTCCGTCCCTTCCGTCCCACCGTCCATGTGCGCACCCCAGGTCGTCCCGCGTCCCCGCCGTGTCAGCCACCTTGTCGTGGAACGGCCCTCGGACGCAAAAGAGACGGCAAAGAGACGCAAGGAGACGCAAGGAGACGCAAGAGACGCAAGAGGCACGCGAGGCGCGGCCTACCGGTTCCGGTTGCGGTTGCGGCGCAGTGCGGCCGGCCAGCGGATCCGTTCCCGCAGCCGGTACAGCGCCGGCATCCGCTCGCGCTGTTCCGTCGAGACGCGGTCCAGCTCCTCCAGCAGCCGGCGGGAGCGGTGCTCGGTGTCCAGCTCGTCCAGGATCCGGTTGACCTCGGTCAGCACCGCACCGTGCAGCTGCCACTGGCGGGCGTCGTGCTGGAGCCGCTCCAGCAGCAGCTGGGCCAGCTTGTCCCGGGTGGTCGCGGCCTGCCGCAGCTCCGCGCTGAGCCGGGCCTCGGCGGCGTCCGCGTTGAGGCTGACCTGTGTGGTCACCAGGACCGCGAAGCTCACCACGGCGTCCGCGATCTCCGACAGCAGCCGCTCCAGCGCCTGGCCGGTCTCGGGCCCGAACAGCGGCTCCGGCTGTCGCTCCTTGGCGAGGTCGGTGAGGGTGCGGGCCAGCACCCGCAGGACGACCGTGCAGATCTCCAGCGTGTCCAGGCCCGTGCGCAGCGCGACCCGGTGCAGCAGGCCCTCGCGGACCCGGGGGTTCAGCCGCAGGCTGTCCTCCGCCTGCCGCAGGGCGGCGTCCACCTCCACGATGTCGTGGTCCAGCCGGCGCGCCTCGTGCAGCCGGGCGGCCGCCTGCTCGAACGCGAGGCGGCCGGCGGCCTCCTCGCCGACCCGCAGCATCAGCTGCCTGACCCGGCGGGCCAGCCCCTCGATCGACTCGCCCGCCTCCTCCACCCACACCGGTGGGGGCAGCAGCAGATTGCAGCTGAGACCGACGATCGCGCCGATCAGTGTCTCCACCACCCGCGCCCAGGCCGTGTCCCCGACGGAGGTCACGCCGAGCACCAGCATGGCGCTGATCGCCACTTCGGGCACGTACTCGTCGACCCGCACCAGATGGCCCACGGCCAGCGAGGCCATGATGAGCAGCGCGAGACTCCACCAGGTCAGGCCCACCAGCAGACTGAAGGCGATGGCGACCAGAACGCCGGCCACCACCGAGTTGACCCGCCGGACGCCGTTGGTGAGCGTGGCGTACAGGGTGACCTGGACGACCAGCAGCGCGGTCAGGGGCGCGGTGAGGGGGGCGGCCTCCGGACTGAGTTTGAGCGCGATCACATAGGCGACCGTCGCCGCGGCGGTGGACCGCACGGCCTGGACGACCACGGGTTCCCGATGGCGCCTGACGATCCGCGCCGCCCGCTCACGTACATCTCGCATCCCCAGTTCCGTTCCCGTTCCCCACCCTGCTCGAACGTTTCGCCGGAATCCAGGAATCCGGATCGGCTACGGATTCACTCGGATTCCCCGCGCCCGTGCGCCGACCGGGTGCGCCGCCTGCCAGGCCAGGCGGCGGTCCGCGTCCTCGCCGACGCCGGTGAGGAACGTGTCGAGGGCCAGGAACTCCTCCCAGACCGGCCGCCCGCCCGCACGGGCCAGTTCCGCCACGACCAGGTCCTCCAGCCCCGGCACCCGCTTGTTCTTCCACACCTTGTCCGCCAGGCTCACCAGCAGATCCTCGACGCCGGCGCCCGGCGCGTCCCACGTGGCGTGACCGCCCGCGAAGCGCGCCAGCGCGGCGGGCACCCCTCGGGCCAGCAGCAGCTCCCGCCCGGCCTCCTCGTGCCGGGCACCGGGCCCGGACAGCTCCTCGGGATGCAGGACCTTCCCGATGTCGTGCGTCGCTGCCCCGAACAGCACCGCCTCCCGGTCCACGGCCAGCTCCGGGCAGTGCCCGCCGGCCCATTCGACCAGCTGGGCGGCGACCTCGTGCACGGCCCGCAGATGGGCGACGAGCCGGGGCGGCGCCGCCAGCTCCGCGAGCAGTTGCGCGACGGACGGGGGAAGCGGCCGCAGCGGCGGATCGGACGTCTCGTCCAGCGCGATCGACAGCGCGGGGGAAGGGGTGGTCATCGGGTCAGCGTAGTAACCCCCTACGGTGGACGGCAGTTGTCGCGCCATGCCCGTACCGCGCAGCGCCCGCACCCCTTCGGGACCGCGTGTTGCGCACCGGCCGCCCGGTGCGCGGGCCGCGTTCCGTACCCTGTACCGGAAGAGCCGCTTAGCTCACAGCGTGAACTAAGGGTTGGAGGAATCTCGCGCCGGGCCCGTCCGCAGCGGTATGTTGCAGGTCGGGCAGGGTGCGAAGGGAGCGACATGACGGGGCGGAACGGGCGCACGGTACGCGATCTGAGGCGGGCCAACCGTACGGCCGTACTGCAACGGCTCTACTTCGACGGACCCCTCAGCCGGTTCGAACTGGGTCCGGTCACCGGGCTCAGCTCCGGCTCGATCAGCAATGTCGTGGCCGACCTGGTCGCCGACGGGCTGGTGGAGGAGGCCGGCAGCGTCGACTCCGACGGCGGCCGCCCCCGGATCCTGCTGCGGGTCGCCCCGGCCAGCGGCCACATGATCGGCGTGGACGTCGGCGAGACCCGGGTACGGATCGAGCTGTTCGACCTGACCCTCACCGAACTCGCCCGGGTGGAACGCCCGCTGGAGCAGCGGCGGTACGAGGTCGAGGGCATCGTCGGGCACATCCGCGAGGGCGTCGCCGAGGTCCTCGCGGCGGCGGGCATCGCCCCCGAGCGGCTGCTCGGCGTGGGCATCGGCGTCCCCGGGATAGTCGAGCACACGTCCGACCGGGGTGCCGTCGTGCACGGCCAGACCATCGGCTGGGACGCCGTCCCCCTGGAGGCCCTGCTGCGCGAGGGCTCGCCGCTCCCCGACACCGTGCCGTACTTCATCGACAACGGCGCCAAGACCCTCGGCCAGGCCGAGATGTGGTTCGGCGGCGGCCGCGGGGCCCGCAACGCCGTCGTCGTGCTGTTCGGCTCCGGTGTCGGCGCGAGCCTCGTCACCCCCGACGTGGAGCAGGGCCGGGCCGTCGAATGGGGGCATCTGACGGTACGGGTGCGCGGCCGCCGCTGCCGCTGCGGCGCCCTCGGCTGTCTGGAGGCGTACGCGGGCGCGGAGGCGCTGCTCGACCGCTGGCGCGAGGAGGGCGGCCGGCCGCCGCACGGCACCGACGAGGAGACCGCCCTGAGCGCGATGCTCGCCGCCGCCCACCCGGCCGACGGCGGCGAGCCCGACGCCGTGGCGCTCGCCGTCCTGGACGAGACCGCCGAGTACCTCGGCGCGGGACTCTCCGACCTGATCAACCTCTTCCAGCCCGAGCGGATCCTCATCGGCGGCTGGGCGGGCCTGGAACTCGGCGCGCGGTTCCTGCCCGCCGTACGCCGCCACGCCACCGCGTACGCGCTGCGCCACCCCGCCGAGAAGGTCACCGTGGAACTGGGCCGGCTCGGCCCCGACGCGGTCACCGTGGGCGCGGCGATCCTGCCGCTCGCCGACTTCTTCACCCGCGGCGGAAGGCGCCCCGAACCGCTCCCCACCGGCCCGGAGCCCGCGTGGCGCACCGCCCTGGAGGAACGCGCCCCGCACTGACGTGCCGGTGGGCCCCGGCCGAACCGAAAACGACGCGCACCGGCGACGGACCGCCTGCGATCATCGGCCGTATGGCCGAATGGGCGGTGTACGCGGTGGTGCCTCCGAGCGGCACGCACGAGATCTACGAAGCACGCTTCGGGGCGGTGGGCCTCGATCTCGACCTGCTGGCCGGCCCTGACGTCGTCCTGCCCGCCGTCCGCGCCCGCCCGCGGGTGGAGGGCCACTGGCGCGGCGACGGGAGCTGCGAGGCGGCGGCGCTGTTCGACCTCCGCCGACGCGTCCTGCTGTTCTACGCGACCGAGGGGCCGATCACGCAGTTCCGGCACCGGGCCGTCACCCGCGAGCGCATCGCCCGCGCCTGGCCGGGCTGGGAGCTGCGCTGGACGTTCGACGGCCCGGCCGATCTGCGCCGGCATCTGGGCCTGGATCCGGACGCGGTGCGCGAGACGCACCGCACGGTGTGCCCGGCGCCGCTCCTCGGCCCCGACGACGAGGAGCTCCGGGAACGCGACCCGCTCGTCGTCGCCGTCACGGTCGGCGACCGCCGCTGCCACCTGCTGGCGGCGGTCGGCGACCATCCGGTGGTCGAGGGCCCGGCCCTGCTCGGCCGTCTCGCCGGCGGCCACGACCACGGACGCTGCACGGTGGCCCCCGGTGCCGGTCTCCACGTCGACCCGGTGCGCCGGCACGTCGACTGGTGGACGCTGGGCGCCGTGGCGGAGGCCGGCCGGATGCGGGCGCGCTGGCCGGGCTGGACGGTGGAGTGCCGGCAGGACCGCTGGGAGGAACACGCCCGGGAGGCCCCCGGACGGCTCGTCCCGCCCGCGGTGGACCGGGAGCGGGCGCTCGCCGAGCTGCGCGAGGACGCGCTGGACCACTGGTCCGGGCGGCCCGGCTCCCCGGTGTCCGGCTGGCTCCGGGCCGCCGTGCCGGACAGCGTGGCCGACCGCGTCGTACGGGCCGTCGAGGGCTGGTGAGCCGCCCGCCGCGTCCTCACGGGTCCTGCCACGCGCGTCATGCGCGTCACGCGAACGCGTCGACGCCCGTCAGTTCCGCCGACAGCGCCCAGAGGCGGGCGGCCTGTTCCCGGTCCGTCGCCCAGGACTTCACGCCGGCCCGGGTGCCGTCGTCGGGGGCGGGCTCGGCGATGTCGCAGTCCTCCAGATAGACGCCGCCCATGCCGTCCAGCTGCGGGGAGGTCGCCGCCCACACCTGGGTGGCCGCGCCCTGCTCCGGGGTCTTGAAGCCCGGCTGCGGGATCGGGGTGCCGTCCTCGTCGATCCAGCCGTTCGCCACCATCTCCTCCCTGGGCAGATGCCGCTGGAGGGGCGTGAGGATGCCGCCGGGGTGCAGGGCGAAGGCCCGCACGCCGCGGTCCCGGGCCAGCCGGTCGAGGTGGACGGCGAACAGCACGTTCGCGGTCTTGGCCTGCCCGTACGCCTGCCACTTGTCGTAGTCGCGCGACCAGTGGACGTCGTCCCAGCGCACCCCCGAGAAGTGGTGGCCGCGCGAGGACACGGACACCACGCGCGCCCCGCCGGGCTCGATCGCCGGCCACAGCCGGTTGACGAGCGCGAAGTGGCCGAGGTGGTTGGTCGCGAACTGCGCCTCCCAGCCGGGACCCACCCGCGTCTCGGGACAGGCCATGATCCCGGCGTTGTCGATGACGAGGTCGACCGTGCGGTCCGTGGCGAGGAAGCGGTCGGCGAAGGCGCGCACGCTGTCCAGGTCGCCGAGGTCCAGGGTGTCCACCTCGACGCCCTCCACGCCGTGAAGTGCCTCGCGGGCGGTGTCCGGGCGGCGGGCGGGGACGACGACCCGGGCGCCGGCCCGGGTGAGCGCGCGGGTGGTCTCCAGGCCGAGGCCGGAGTAGCCGCCCGTGACGATCGCCAGCTTCCCGGTGAGGTCGATGCCCCGCAGGACGTCGTCGGCGGTGCTCGAGGCGCCGAAGCCCGAGCCGATCTTGTGCTGTGCGGTGTAGCCGTTGCTCATGCCCGGAACGCTACGAATTGGAGTGCTCTCGAAGTCAACCGCCACCCCGGGCGCGTCCCCGGGTAAGCCCCGGAGTACGCCCCGGGTACGGGAAAGCCCCGACCGGACGGGGGAATCACGGTCGGGGCGGTCAAGTGGTGGGTGCGGATGGCGGTCGCCTCTCGGCGAAACGCTCCACAGGGCTTCAGCCGAACGATCGTCCCCATGGGCAAAAGGTGAGGCCCGGGGACACTGTCCCATCCACACCCACGGACGGTTCAACGGGAAACCATCGGGGGGTGTTCCCCGCTCCCACCGCCCCGCGCGGTGAGGTGCGTCACGCGCCCGCCCAGTCCAGCAGCCGCTTCACCGGCCAGGTGGTCACCACCCGTTCCGCGGGCACCTCGCACTCCTCGGCCCGCGCGCAGCCGAGGACCTGCCAGTCCAGCTGGCCCGGCGCGTGCGCGTCGGTGTCGACCGAGAACAGCACCCCCGCCGCCACGGCCCGGCGCAGCAGCCGACGCGGCGGGTCGAGCCGCTCGGGCCGGCTGTTGATCTCCACCGCCGTACCGGACTCGGCGCACGCCGCGAACACGTCGTCCGCGTCGAACGCCGACTCCGGTCGTGCCCGGTCGCCCCTCAGGCGCCCGGTGCAGTGGCCGAGGATGTCCGCGTGCGGATCGCGCACGGCGTTCACCATGCGCCGGGTCATCGCGCGGGCGTCCATCCGCAGCTTGGAGTGGACGGAGACGACCACCACGTCGAGCCGTTCCAGCAGCTCCGGCTCCTGATCGAGCGTGCCGTCGTCGAGGATGTCGCACTCGATGCCGGTGAGCAGCCGGAACGGCGCCCAGCCGGCGTTGAGTTCCTCCACCACGTCCAGCTGGTGCCGCAGCCGCTCGGGGGACAGCCCGCGGGCGACCGTCAGCCGGGGGGAGTGGTCGGTCAGGACGGCCCACTCGTGGCCCAGCGCGGCCGCCGTGCGGCCCATCTCCTCGATCGGACTGCCGCCGTCGGACCAGTCGGAGTGCAGATGGCAGTCGCCGCGCAGCCGCGCCCGCAGCCGTGCGCCGGACCCGTCGGTCAGGGGGTGCCCGACCTCGTCCTCCACCCGGCGCAGATAGGACGGCACCTCGCCGTCCAGCGCCTCGCGCACCACCTGGGCGGTCTTCGGGCCCACGCCCTTCAGCGACTCCAGCGTCCCGGCCCGCGCGCGCTCCGCGGCCTCCCCCTCGGGCAGTTCGGCCAGCACCCGGGCCGCCGTCCGGAAGGCCTTGACGCGGTACGTCGGCGCCAGCGACCGCTCCAGCAGGAAGGCGATCCGGTCCAGGGCCTCGACGGGATCCATCGCCACCTCCTGGCTCCAGGGTTCCCCAGCCCCGTCCGGCCCGCACCTCGCCCGGCCCGTGACCCGGGTGGGTGAGGCGGAGGAAATCAGATGATTCGTACCCGCCGGTTCCGCTTTACCCTCGATGACATGACCGAAGTCGCGAGCCCCCACATCTCCCATCCGCGGATCATGGTGCTCGGGGTGCAGCCGGGCAGCCCTCCGTTCCGGATCGTGGAAATCGACGGTGAGGTCGTCGGTGCGGCGCGGGCCGTCACCGACGTCCTGGAGACGGCCGCCGCCTTCGGCATCACCGTCCACGACCTCGACGATCCGGACGTGGTGCGCTGGGTGGGCGGCGACCGCTACACCTGGAAGCCCCGCTAGGCCCGGGGTCCGGGCCTGGCGGGGCTACGGGCTCTACGGGCGCTGCCGGCGGGCGTGCACCGCGCGGCCGACCCGCCGGCCGAGCAGGAGCCAGCCGATCAGCGCGCCCGTGGTGTTGAGGATGACGTCGTCGATGTCGAAGGCGCGCCCGGTCACCAGCGCGCCCTGGGCGAACTCCACCAGCAGCATCACGGACGCGGTCAGCAGCAGGACCCGCAGCAGACCGCGCGCCTGGGGTGCCACGACCGGTACGAGAACGCCGAACGGCACCCCGAGCAGGATGTTCCCGCCGATCTGCTTGACCGCGTCGCGCAGCGCGGGCTGGTCCAGATAGGCCCGCAGCGAGTCGCCCGGACGCAGGTTGGAGTGCACCAGGGCCGCGGAGGCGGGCGACGGCTCCAGGGTGAGCCGGGCCAGCACGACGGCGAACCCCACCATGAAGGCGAACGCGCACAGCATCGCCGGCAGCCGCAGCAGGAGGGGCAGCGGCCGGGGCCCGGTCGGCGCCGGCTCGCCCTTGCCCCGGCCCGCGCGCTCGGTTTTCGCCGAGCCCGCGGGCTTCACCTTCGCCGGGCCCGCGGCCCTGGATTTCCCCGGGCCGCCGGCCTTCGCCCCGCTTCCGCCCGTCGGCCGTGCCTTCCGCGCCGGACCCGGTTTTCCCGCCGGCTTCGGTGTGCCCGCCGGCGCGGGCTTCGGCGGGTCCTCGCTCTTGGCGGTGCGCAGGCGGAACAGGGAACGTGGACGTGGGGCTGCCCGGGGCATGCGGTCCTCCAGTCTTCAACTTACCTGCGTAGTAGGGCGGTTACCCGCGTTCGGCCGGAGGATGCGGGCCGTCAGGTGCCGTAGGTCACGGTCACCTCCTTGAAGCCCAGGGAGTGCAGCAGCCCCTCCAGCATGTCGCTGGTGTTGGTCTCGGCGCGGGCGGTCAGCTCGCTGTCCTTCGCCGCGTCGCCGATGTGCCGCACGGCGAGCTTCTGCACGGCCTGCTCCCCGTTGGGGTTGTCCGAGAACAGGTCGCCGAGGCGGTCGAAGAGGCCGCGCTGCTTGGAGACCGCGTAGGAGCGGTCGGGGTCGAGGGCCGGTGTGCCGAGCTGTGCGTGCGGCAGCCGCAGCGTCGCCGTGGTGCGGTCGCCGTCGACCGTCACGTCGTCGTCGCCGACCTTGCCGAGGTCGACATAGGCGTCCACCGTGCCCGCGCCGACGTACAGGGTGCGGGTGCCGCGGATCGCGTCGGGCAGGTACTTGGCGTCCTTCTCCAGGTCCACGACCACCTGGAAGTTGCCGGAGGCGGCGTCGTAACGGCTCATGTCCTGGATGGACTTGAGCAGGGCGGGGCCGGAGCGGTCGTGGGTCTCCGTGCCGAAGAAGTCGCGCAGGCCGGGGAGCAGGCTGAGCCTGATCCCGGCGAACATCACCACGAGCACGACCACGACGGCGGTGAGCACCTTGGCCCAGCCGGGCAGGCGCGGGAGGCGCGGGAGGCGCTTGATGGGAGTCGTCATGTCGACGGCCCTCCTTCCTACTTGACCGGATTCCCGCCGATTCCCTTGCCAGACCGTGTTGTTGAAGACCTGTGACAGTTCGGTGGCCGCGGCGCACGCGCCGCAGGGCGGGTGCGCCGCACGGGCGTGATCGCACCGGTCGCCGCGGCCGCCCTCGTGCCCGCCTCCGTCGCGGCCCGGCCGGATACACCCGTCCGGCCGAACCGGCCGGTCGTATCGCGTGGCGACCGCGACCGCGGGGACCGGGGTTCCCGGCCCGCCCCGGAACCGGATCCCTTCCTTCCTGAGGGTGGGCAAAACGGACGCGGTCCGTAGCATGAGAGATCCCGTGGCGATTCCGCCCCCCAGCCGGACATGGTCAGCGAGGAGCCCTCAGGTGCGAGACATCTCCGTGTTCAGCGGCAGTGCCCACCCCGATCTGGCCGCCGAGGTCTGTGCCCACCTCGGCGTGCCCCTGAGCCCCACCCGCGTCAGCCGGTTCGCCAACGACTGCCTGGAGGTGCAGCTCCAGGCCAACTGCCGGGAGCGGGACGTCTTCCTGGTGCAGCCCCTGGTCCGGCCCGTGCAGGAACATCTCGTCGAGCTGCTGATGATGTGCGACGCGGCCCGCGGTGCGTCCGCGGGCCGGATCACCGTCGTCATGCCGCACTACTCCTACGCCCGCTCCGACAAGAAGGACGCGCCCCGCATCTCCCTCGGCGGCCGGCTGGTCGCCGACCTGATGGAGGCGGCCGGCGTGCAGCGGGTCCTCGCCATGACCCTGCACTCCCCGCAGGTGCACGGATTCTTCTCGGTCCCCGTCGACCATCTGCACGCCCGCCGCGAGCTGGCCGCGCACTTCCGCCGCTACGACCTCACCCGCACCACCGTCGTCTCGCCCGACCTGGGCAACGCCAAGGAGGCGGCCGCCTTCGCCCGGATGATCGGCGCCCAGGTGGCGGCCGGCGCGAAACAGCGCTTCGCCGACGACCAGGTCAGCATCAGCTCCGTGATCGGCGAGGTCACCGGGCGGGACGTGATCGTCCTGGACGACGAGATCGCCAAGGGCAGTACGGTGCTCGAACTCCTGGACCGGCTCAGGGAGTTGGAGCCCAGTTCGATCCGGGTGGCCTGCACGCACGGGCTGTTCGCGGCCGGCGCCCTCAAACGGCTCAGCGAGCAGCCGGACGTGCTGGAGATCGTCTGCACCAACACCGTGCCGGTGCCGGCCGAGGAGCACACCGACAAGCTGCGGATCCTGTCCATCGCCCCGGCCCTGGCCGAGGCCGTGCGCCGTATTCACAACGGTGAGTCCGTCAGCGCCCTGTTCGACGCGGCGCGCAGCGAATAGACAGGAAGGAGTGGAAACGCGCACGTCGTCACCCATGTGACCAGGGAGGGCTCGCAGTGGCGAAGGCGAAGTTCGAGCGGACCAAACCACACGTCAACATCGGCACCATCGGGCACATCGACCACGGCAAGACGACCCTCACGGCAGCCATCACCAAGGTGCTGCACGACAAGTTCCCCCAGCTGAACCCGTTCACCCCGTTCGACCAGATCGACAAGGCGCCCGAGGAGCGTCAGCGCGGCATCACGATCTCCATCGCCCATGTGGAGTACCAGACGGAGCGCCGGCACTACGCGCACGTGGACTGCCCCGGCCACGCCGACTACATCAAGAACATGATCACCGGCGCGGCCCAGATGGACGGCGCGATCCTGGTCGTCGCCGGTACCGACGGGCCGATGCCGCAGACCAAGGAGCATGTCCTGCTGGCCCGGCAGGTCGGGGTGCCGTACATCGTGGTCGCCCTCAACAAGACGGACATGGTCGACGACGAGGAGATCCTGGAGCTGGTGGAACTGGAGGTGCGCGAACTGCTCACCGAGTACGAGTTCCCCGGTGACGAGGTCCCGGTGGTGCGGGTCTCCGCGCTGCGGGCGCTGGAGGGCGACCCCCGGTGGGCGCAGTCGGTGCTGGACCTGCTCGAGGCGGTCGACGAGGCGGTGCCCGAGCCGGAGCGGGACGTCGACCGGCCGTTCCTGATGCCGATCGAGGACGTGTTCACCATCACCGGACGCGGCACCGTCGTGACGGGCCGGATCGAGCGCGGGACGCTGCGGGTCAACAGCGAGGTCGAGATCATCGGCATCCACCCGCAGAAGACGAAGACCACGGTCACCGGCGTCGAGATGTTCCGCAAACTGCTCGACGAGGGCCGGGCCGGGGAGAACGTCGGCCTGCTGCTGCGAGGGATCAAACGGGAGGAGGTCGAGCGCGGCCAAGTGGTGATCAAGCCGGGCTCGGTCACCCCGCACACCCGGTTCGAGGCGCGGGCGTACGTCCTGTCCAAGGACGAGGGGGGCCGGCACACGCCGTTCTTCCAGAACTACCGCCCCCAGTTCTACTTCCGCACGACGGACGTGACGGGGGTGGTGACGCTGCCGGAGGGCACGGAGATGGTCATGCCGGGCGACAACACCACCATGCTCGTGGAACTCATCCAGCCGATCGCCATGGAGGAGGGGCTCAAGTTCGCCATCCGTGAGGGCGGGCGGACGGTGGGGGCCGGTCAGGTGACGAAAATCGTCAGGTAGGGCGCGCCGGAGCGCCGTCATAACGAGCCGGACGTGGCCTCGGGCCTGCCCAGGGCCGCGTCCAGGGTCGTCAGGGGCGGCAGCAGCCGGGCGAGCCCGGTGGCCCGCAGGACGCGCAGGGTCAGCGGATGGGTGCAGACCAGATGCAGACTCCCGCCCCGGTCCAGGACGCGGCCGCGGGCCCGGTACAGCAGGCGCAGCCCTGAGCAGTCGAAGAACTCGATCGGGGTCAGGTCGATCACGACCCTGGGGGCCGGGCCCTGGGTGGCGTCGTCGATCCTCGCGGCGATCTCCGTCGCGGCGAGGATGTCGATCTCGCCGTGGAACTCCAGCACCGTGTAGCCCTGGTCCTGCCATACGCGCAGGTGCGGGGTGTCCGTGGCGGGTTCCTGCTGCACGACGACATCGCCTCCAACCCGCTCCACCGGTCGGGAGCCTCCAACGGCGGGGGAGTGCGAAGCAGTTCCCCGCTCCAGCAAGGTACCCCCGATGGAGTGAATTTCAGCATGTTCGATTGACATATGTCTTCGAAATGAGGCCGTGTCTCGGCCCAGTTTTCCGGCATCTCTCACGCCGTGAGCGAAGGGGTTACGACAGAGCCTGCCATGCCCTGGTCAGGGCGGTGCGGAACTGCTCGGTCTGGTGCGCGGTCAGCTCCCGCACCATCCGCTCCTCCAGCTCCCGCACCGGCCCCGCGCACAGCTCCAGCAACGCCCGTCCCTCCTCGGTGAGCAGGATCAGCAGCTCCCGCCGGTTGTGCGGATTGCGCTCCCGGCGGATCAGGCCCCGGGTCTGCAGGGAGCGCACCAGGTCGGCGATGGACTGGGCGGTCACGAACGAGTCCCGGGCCAGCTGGGCGGCGGACAGCCCGTCGTGCCGCTCCAGGACGGTGAGCGCCGTGTACTGAAGGGCGGTGATGCCGGACGGCTTGACGAGTTCGTCCAGACGGGATCGCACCACCAGCTCCACCTGCTTCACCATGTAGAGCAGGGACGGGGGCGTCCGAGAGGACCGAGGTGCGGGAGGCGTGCTGCCCGCCGGGGTGCCGACCATGGGTCCGAGCGTAGACCATTGACAGGAAACCTGTCTGTAATGACACTGCGGACCAACAGGAATCCTGTTTGTTGAAATCTTGGCGACGATGCTGAGGAGTGGCGATGACCACCTTCGAGATCGACCCCGGTCGACTGTTCATCGGCGGGCAGTGGCGCGAGGCCGCGGACGGAACCCGGACCGAGGTGGTCGACCCGTCCCGGGGCGCGGTCGTCACCACCGTCGCGGAGGCCGGCCCCGCCGACGTCGACGCGGCCGTACGGGCCGCCCGCGAGGCCTTCGACTCCGGACGCTGGTCCGGGATCGGCGGCCGGGAGCGGGGCCGCGTCCTGCTCCGCGTGGCCCGGCTCATCCGCGAGGAGGCCGACGAGATCGCGCGGCTGGAGAGCCTCGACGTGGGCAAGCCGATCACGCTGGCGCACGCCGTCGACGTGACCAACGCGGCCAACGACTACGAGTACTACGCCACCCTCGCCTTCTCCCTGGAGGGCGGCAACCGTGACACCCCGATGAACGCCCTCGCCTACACCCGGCGCGGCCCGATCGGCGTCGTCGCCGCGATCACACCGTTCAACTTCCCGCTGATCCTGGCCGGTTCGAAGCTCGCCCCGGCGCTCGCCACCGGCAACACGGTGGTCCACAAGCCCGCCGACGAGACCCCGCTGAGCGCCCTGTACATGGCGGGACTGTTCCGGCGGGCCGGCGTCCCCGACGGCGTCGTCAACGTCGTCACGGGCACCGGGCCGGTCGCCGGCGAGGCGCTGCTGCGCCACCCCGGAGTCGACAAGATCGCCTTCACCGGCTCCACCGCGACCGGCCGGCACGCCGCGAGCGTGGCCGGCGAGAACCTCAAGCAGATCACCCTGGAACTCGGCGGAAACGCCGCGCACCTCGTCTTCGAGGACGCCGACCTGGAGAAGGCGGTCGGCGCGGTCATCAAGGGATTCGTCTTCAACACCGGCCAGTTCTGCATGGGCGGCCCGCGCCTGCTGGTGGCCCGCCCGGTCTACAGCACCCTGCTGAACATCCTCGCCGAGGCCGTCCCCGGCGTGCCCGTCGGCGACCCGCGCGCGCCGGAGACCGTCGTCGGCCCGATGGCGGGGGAGCGGCACCTGCGCAAGGTCGAGGAATACGTCGACCTCGCCCGCAAGGAGGGCGGCCGCGTCGTCTGCGGCGGCGAGCGCCTCGACCTCGACGGCGGCTACTACTACAAGCCCACCGTCATCGCCGACCTCCCGAACGACTCCCGGGTCGTCCAGGAGGAGATCTTCGGCCCGGTTCTCACCGTGCAGCCCTTCGACACCGAGGACGAGGCCGTCGCGCTCGCCAACTCCACGCCGTACGGCCTGGCTTCGGGTGTCCAGACCGGCAACCTGGCCCGCGCGCACCGCGTCGCCGACCGCCTCCAGGCAGGCATCGTCTGGGTCAACGACTGGGCGATGCTCGACCCCGCCGTCCCGTTCGGCGGCGTCAAGGACTCCGGATTCGGCCGCGAGTACGGCCCCGAGGCGCTCGCCTCCTACACCAAGGTCAAGTCCGTCGTCGTCTCGCTCGACTGAACGCGCCGCAGAACAGAGGGAGTCCCACCGATGTCCATCACCACCCGCGCCGCCGTCGTCGAGTCCGCCGGAGCGCCCTTCACCCTCTCCGAGGTCGTCCTGGACGACCCCGGTCCGCACGAGGCGGTCGTCCGGCTGGTGGCGGCCGGGCTGTGCCACACCGACCTCGGCGTGGCCGGCGGCGGTCTGCCGTTCCCGCTGCCCGGAGTCCTCGGCCACGAGGGCGCGGGCGTCGTGGAGGCGGTCGGCTCCGCCGTCACCGGCGTGGCCCCCGGCGACCATGTCGTGCTGTCCTTCACCTCCTGCGGCGCGTGCCGCGACTGCCGCGGCGGCCACCCGGCCTACTGTGCGACCTGGCTGCCGATGAACCTGATCGGCGGCCGCCGGGCCGACGGCACCAGCACCCTCAGCCGGGACGGCGAACCCCTCGGCGGCCACTTCTTCGGCCAGTCCTCCTTCGCCGAACGGGCTCTGGTGGACGAGCGCAGCCTCGTGAAGGTCGACCCGGACGTACCGCTGGAGTCGATCGCCCCGCTGGGCTGCGGGGTGCAGACCGGCGTCGGCGCGGTGTGGAACGTGCTGACGCCGGCGGCCGGCTCCGCGATCGTCGTCCTCGGTGCCGGAGCCGTCGGCCTGTCCGCGGTGATGGCGGCGGCCCTCACCCCGGCCACCACGATCGTCGCCGTCGACAAGGTCGCCGAACGGCTCCAACTGGCAAGGGAGTTGGGCGCCACCCACACCGTCGACGCCGGACAGGCCGCCCTCGGCGACGCGATCGCCGAGATCACCGGCGGCCGGGGCGCCGACGGGATCGTGGAGACCACGGGCAGTACGGCCGTCCTGCGCCGGGGCGTCGACGCGCTCGCCGCCCGCGGCACCCTGGTCGTCGTCGGCGCGCCGCCGTTCGGCAGCGAAGTCGCCCTGGACGTCAACGGGTTGCTCGGCGGCAAGCGGATCGTCGGCCTCACCCTCGGCGACAGCGAGACGCAGACCTTCATCCCGGCCCTCGTGCGGCTGGTCAAGGAGGGGCGGCTGCCGCTGGACCGCCTGATCGGCACCTATCCCTTCGCGGACATCGACCGGGCGGTGCGGGACATGACCTCGGGCAGGACCATCAAGCCCGTGCTCACCTTCTGACCGGACGTCAGTCCACCGTCAGGACCAGCTTGCCGGTGGTCCGGCCGGTGTCGCCGAGCCTGTGCGCCTCGGCGGCATCGGCCAGCGGGAACGTCCCCGCGATCGTGGCGCGCAGCTTTCCCGCCTCGATCAGTCCGGCGATCGCGCGCATCCCGGCCCGGTCGGCGTCCACCAGCATCCGGACCGCCCGGACACCGAGCCGCTCGGCCTCGTCGTAGAACTCCCGGGAGCCGACCGGCAGGATCGACACCACGATCCCGCCCGGCCGCAGCACCCGCAGGGAGTCCACGGAGGTGTCGCCGCCCAGGGTGTCCAGCACGACGTCGACGTCCTTGACCGCCTCGGTGAAGTCGGTCTCCCGGTAGTCGATCACCTCGTCCGCGCCCAGTTCCCGCAGGAAGCCGTGCTTGCCGGCGCTCGCCGTGCCGATGACGTACGCCCCGCGCTCCTTGGCGATCTGCACGGCCACATGGCCGACGCCGCCGGCCGCCGCGTGGATCAGGACCCGCTGACCGGCCTGGAGGCCGGCCGTCTCCACCAGGGCCTGCCAGGCGGTCAGCGAGACCAGCGGCAGGGCACCCGCCTCGACGTGGCCGACGTCGGCCGGCTTGTGCCACAGCGCCCGGACCGGGGCGATGACGTACTCCGCGTGCGAGCCGTGGCCGTAGGGGTACGGCAGCATGCCGAAGACCTCGTCGCCCGGCGCGAAGGTGACCACGCCGATGCCGACCGCCTCGACGGTGCCGGAGACGTCCCAGCCCAGGACGAACGGCGGCGCGCCCAGCAGGCCGCCTCCCGCGCGGTGCTTCCAGTCGGTCGGGTTGAGGCCGGCGGCGCGCACCCGCACCAGTACCTCGTTCGGACGCGGCAGGGGCCGCTCCACTTCCTTCAGCTCAAGGACCTCGGGGCCGCCGAGGGCGTTCTGGGTGATGACGCGCATGGTGTTCGCATTGCTCATGGTGACCAGCCTGCCCCGGCCGGACCCTACGGGAAATGGCACGATTGCCAATCTTCGATAAGATCGTGCCATGGAAGCGGAAAAGCGTCGCCCCCACCGCGTGGTCGTCCTCGCCCTCGACGGCGTCTACCCCTTCGAGCTCGGTATCCCGGCCCGGATCCTCGGCTCGGCCGGTGACCGCTACGAGGTGCTGACCTGCAGCGTCGACGGCCTGCCGGTGTCCACCAGCGCGGACTTCACGGTCGGCGTCGAGCGAGGTGCGGAGGCGCTGGACGCCGCCGACACCGTGGTGATCGCCCCCGGTACGGCCTGGGTCAGCCCCGACCTCCCGGAGGCCGTCACCGCCGCGCTGGCCCGGATCCGCCCCGACGCCCGCCTGGTCTCCATCTGCACCGGCGCGTTCGTGCTCGCCGCCGCGGGGCTCCTCGACGGCCGCCGCGCCACCACCCACTGGCAGTTCGCCGACCACTTCCGCCGGCTGTTCCCGCAGGTCGAGCTCGACCCGGACGTCCTGTTCGTCCACGACGGCCGGGTGCTGACCTCGGCGGGCGCCGCGTCCGGCGTCGACGCCTGTCTGCACCTCCTCCGCGAGGACCACGGCAGCGATCTCGCCAACCATGTGGCCCGGTGCTGTGTGGTCCCGCCGTTCCGGGACGGCGGCCAGGCGCAGTACATCGAGCAGCCGGTGCCCGAGGCCGGCGCGGCGAGCACGGCCGCCACCCGCGTCTGGGCCCTGGAGCGCCTCGACGAGCCCCTCGCCCTGGCCGATCTCGCCGGGCACGCCCGGATGAGCCTGCGCACCTTCGCCCGCCGCTTCCACGACGAGGTCGGCCTCAGCCCCGGCCGCTGGCTCATCCAGCAGCGCGTCGCGCACGCCCGGCATCTGCTGGAGGCCAGCGACCTGTCCGTGGACCAGATCGCCGGCCGCGTCGGCTTCGCCACCGCCGCCTCGCTGCGCCAGCATCTGCACGCGGCGATCGGGGTGTCCCCGCAGGCGTACCGCAGGACGTTCCAGTCGGCGCGGTGAACGCCCCCCCGGCGTCGCGGTGCCGTGGGGGCGCCGGGAGAGGCGGTCGGGTGACGGACGACCGCGCGACGGCCTGCGTCCGCACACCCGACGGTGTGGAGGCCCGGCCGCGGGCGAAGGGGGCGGTGGCCTGCCGGTGACCGGCCGTCAGCGGCTGGCGTGCAGGGCCACCAGCAACTGCCACACCTGGTCCGCGATCTCCCCGGGGGTGCCCGCGAGGTCGCCGTGCAGCCAGTCCGCCAGTACACCGGCGAAGGTCGCGGCGACCGCGGAGGCCACCAGCGGGGCGTCCGCCGCTCCGGCCCGCTCCCGCTCGCGCAGGCTGTACGCCCGCAGGTCCCGGTGGAGCACCCGGCCGAGCGGACCGCCGCCGCCCGGCGCCAGCAGCGTTCGGTACAGCGCGGCGTGCGGGGCCAGCGAGGCGAAGAACTCCGGCAGCGCGGCCGGGGCCCGTACCGGGTCCGGCCGCCCCTGCCAGGCGTGCAGCGCCTCCACGGCCTCGCGCACGACGTCCGCGCAGGCGTCCACCGCGAGCGCTTCGAGGTCGGGGTAGTGCACGTAGAACGTGGCCCGGCCGACCCCGGCGCGTCGCACCAGCGCGGCCACGCCGACCTCCTCCAGCGGCCGCTCGGCGCACTCCTCCAGCAGCGCCGCCCGCAGCCTCGCCCGGGTGCGGGCCGCCCGCGGGTCCTCGGGCTCGGCCCGGGTCACCGGGCGAGAAGGACGGCGGCCAGGGCGAGCGCGCCGGGCAGGGCCTGCGCGAACAGGATCCGGCGGTTCGCCGTGGCCGCGCCGTACACGCCCGCGACGATCACGCAGGACAGGAAGAAGACCTGGGCCCGGAAGCCGGTCGGATCGCCGGCGACCAGCCCCCACACCAGGCCGGCCGCGAGGAACCCGTTGTAGAGCCCCTGGTTGGCGGCCAGCGGGGCGGTACGCCGTGCCATCTCGGCGTCGAAGCCGTGGAACGACATCCCCGGCTTCCGCTGCCACAGGAACATCTCCAGTACCAGGATGTAGAAGTGCAGCGCGGCCACCAGCGCGACGAGCACGTTCGCCAGGATCTCCATGATCTCCCTCAACTTCTTGGACAGGTGTCCACTATAACGGGACACCTGTCCAGGAAGTTCAGCCGGGTGCCGGGTCTCACCCCTCGCTGTAGCCGTCGGCGGCCCGGCGCAGCTCCAGCGCCCGCAGCGCCACCTGCATCTCGAACTGGGCCACCGGGTCCTGGAGCTGGGCGCCGAAGAGATCGTCGAGCTGGCGCATCCGGTACCGCACGGTCTGCGGGTGGACCGCGAGGCGTACGGCGACCTCGCTCGCGTTGCGCCCCGAGCCGAGCCAGCTCAGCAGGGTCTCCGCGAGCCGCTCGCGCTGCGGCGGACGCACCTGCTCCAGCGGGCGCAGCCGGCGCTCGGCGAGGGCGTCCGTCAGCGCGTCGTCGCGCAGCAGGAGCAGCGTGGACAGATGGTCCTGGCAGCGCACCAGCCCGGTGCCCGCCAGCACGCCCCGCCGCATCAGCTCCAGCGTCTCCGCCGCCCAGCGCAGCGACCGCGCGCCCTCCCGCAGCCCGACCGTCGGCCCCATCGCCGCCGGCAGCCCCTGGAGCGCCCCGGCCACCGCCCGGGCCCGCCCCGGCCCCTCCGGGTCGGGCACCACCAGCAGGGCGGGCGGCCCCTCGAACCGGGACAGGAACTCCGGCGGCACGATCGGCCGGTCCGCCGCCCGCGGTCCCGCGTCGATCGCCACCACCGCCACCGCCCGCGGCACCGGCCAGCGCGCGGTGTGCGCCAGGGAGGCGATCGCCTCCACCGACGCCGGCGGATCCGCGGTGAGCAGATCGATCAGCCGCGACCGCCGCTGGTGGAGCTCGCCGGCCGTGTGCAGCCGCGCCTCCGTGTAGCCCGCCGTCGTCGCGGCCGCCATCTCGTCCAGATGCACGAACAGGGCCTCCCCGAAGGCCGCCAGGACGTTGCGCGGCAGCAGATCGGCGTCGACCAGCGCGTTGACCCGGCGCCAGGTCACCCGCGCGCCCAGCCGCAGCGCCGACTGGAAGGCGTCGAGACTGCGCCCCTCCTCCGCCTCCCCGCGCCCGATGCGCTGGTACGTCGCCTTCACCGGCTTCAGATCGCTGCCCGGCCGCGCCATCCGCTCCAGGAAACCGCGCAGCGCGTGGTCGACCCCCCGGTGCACACCCTGCGCGTACGCGTCGTCCGACGGGCGCGTGTACTCCGGGATCTCCGTGCGGATCGCCTCGACCACCTCCTCGGTGATGTCGGTGAAATAGGGCTGTAGATGGGCGTGCAGACCCGCCGGCAGCGCCGCGAACGGTCCTCCCGCCGGGTCGTCCGCCCTCGCGGCTCTCTTGGGCACCCGGCGACGATACCCGCCGGTAACACGCCGGGGCTCATCATCTCCGGACAGTTGCCGGGGCCCCGGCTGTCACCGGCGGACAACGGACGCTCAGGCGTCCGGGGCCGTGTGCACCCGCTCGCCGCCCACGTACGTCAGGGCCACCCTCGTCTCCGCGATCGCCTCCGGCGGCCCCGCGAACGGGTCCCGGTCCAGGACGACCAGGTCCGCGAGCGCTCCCGCCCGCACCTCGCCGGTGTCGTCGAGCCGGTTCACGTACGCCGAACCCGCCGTGTACGCCGTCAGCGCCTGCGCGAGGGAGATCCGCTCGTCCGGCAGGAACACCGGCCGGGAACCCCCGGGTTCGACCCGGTTGACCGCGACATGGATGCCCTGGAGCGGGTCCGGGCTGCTGACCGGCCAGTCGCTGCCCGCCGCGAGCCGTGCCCCCGAGCGCAGCAGCGCCCCGAACGGGTACTGCCGGCCGGCCCGTTCGGGCCCGAGGAAGGGGATCGTCAGCTCGTCCATCTGCGGTTCGTGCGCCGCCCACAGCGGCTGGATGTTCGCCGTCGCGCCGAGCGCGGCGAACCGCGGCACGTCGTCGGGGTGCACGACCTGGAGGTGCGCGAGATGCGGCCGGGTGTCGCTCGGCCCGTTCGCGGCCCGCGCCGCCTCGACGGCGTCCAGGGCGTCGCGCACGGCCCGGTCGCCCAGGGCGTGGAAGTGGCACTGGAATCCGAGCGCGTCCAACTCCGTGACGAATGCCGGGAGTCGGGCGGCGTCGACGAAGCTGGTGCCCCGATTGGCCGTGGCACAGCCGCAGTTGTCCAGGTACGGGTCGATCAGCGCCGCCGTGCCGTTCTCGGCGACACCGTCCAGCATCAGCTTCACACTGCCCGCCCGGAACCGTCCGTGACTCAACTCCGCCCGCATCTCGACGAGTTCGGGTATCTGCTCGGCCCCGCGCGCCCGGTCCCACCACAGGGCGCCCACCACCCGCGCGGTCAGCGAACCGTCCCGGGCGGCGGTGACGTAGGCGTCCGAGGGGTCGGGCATGCCGGGGAAGTTCCCGACGAGGGCGTCCTGCCAGGCCGTGACACCGAGCGCGTGCAGCCGGCGCTGGGCGTGCAGCAGGGCGGCCAGCCGGTCGGCCGCCGTGGCCGGCGGCGTGATCCGGCCGACCAGTTGCATCGCCCCCTCCTGGAGCGTCCCGGCCGGCTCCCCGGACGCGGTCCGCTCGATCCGCCCGTCGGCCGGGTCGGGGGTGTCCCGGGTGATGCCGGCCAGCTCCAGCGCACGGCTGTTGACCCAGGCGCCGTGGTGGTCACGGTTGGGCAGATAGACCGGACGGTCGGGTACGACACCGTCGAGGAGCTCCTTCGTCGGCGTACCGCCCTCGAACGCCTCCATCGACCAGCCGCCGCCGGTGATCCACTCCCGTCCGGGGTGCGCGTCGGCGTAGGCGCGGACGGCCGCCAGGGTCTCCCGCGCCGTCCTCGCCCCCGTCAGGTCGCACTGGGACAGTTCGAGTCCGGCCGGCACCGGGTGGACGTGCGCGTCCTGGAAACCCGGCAGCAACAGCCGCCCGGCGAGGTCCACGACCTCGGTGCGCGGCCCCGCCAGCTCGCGCAGGTCGGCACCGCCGACGGCCGTGATCCGGCCGCCGGTGACGGCCACGGCGCTCGCCCGGCCGTGGGGCGTGAGGACGGGGCCGCCGATGAACAGAAGGTCTGCGTACATGGTCCGTTTCCTGGGAGAGGTCAGTGCGTGGTCAGCAGCCGGGGCGCGTCGGCGTCGGTGCCGGTGCCCGTGCGGAAGTACGGGGACCTGCGCACCCACTTGGCCCACGCGGCGGCCACGAAACCCGACACGATCATCGCGAGGGGGGTGAGCAGCAGGAACCAGCCGTTGTCCGGGCTGAGTTCGAGATGGTCGGCGGAGGTGTAGAAGGACCAGCCGAGATAGCCGCCGAGGCCCAGGAGCGCGGCCGCGCTCAGCGTCGGCAGCACCACCGCGCGCACCCCCTGCCGCCAGTCCTCCCGCAGCAGGCCCCGGAAGCGCACGGCCGCCGCGAGCGCGGTGAGCGCGTACGACAGGGCGACGACGATGCCGACCGCGTTCACCGTCGCCATGATCATGTCGGCGAGGCGCGGGATCACCAGGGCCAGCGCGGCCGTCGCCGCGGCCAGTGCCCCGATCAGCAGGGTCCCGGCGGCCGGAGTGCCGTACCGCGCGCTGACCCTGGACCAGACGGGTCCGAGCGTACGGTCCCGGCTCATCGCGAACATCCCCCGCGCCGTCGGGATCACCCCCGCCTGGAGCGAGGCCACCGCCGAGAACATCAGGGCCACCAGCGGCAGCGCGGCCAGCGGCTGCGAGGCCAGCCGTTCGCCGAAGTAGGCGAGCCCCTGTGCGCCGTGCCCGGCCAGCTCCTCCTCGGACAGCACCCGCTGGAAGGCGACCGAGCCGAGCAGGAACAGCACCAGCATCGTCACCAGCGTGATCAGGCCCGCCCGGGAGGCGTCGCGCGGGTCGCGGACCTCCTCGCTGACGCTGAACGCGGCCTCGAAACCCCAGTAGCAGAACACCGACAGCAGCAGTCCCTGCGCCAGCGCCTGCGCCGACGGCAGGGCGAACGGGTCGAACCAGCTCCAGCTGAACGCGTGCGGCCCGGTGACGATGCCGTAGCCGCAGAAACCCAGCAGCACCACGTACTCGAAGACCAGCAGCCCGGTCTGGAGTCGCGCGGCGGTGCGGATGCCGGTGACGGCCGTCAGGGTGACCGCCACCAGGACCACCAGGCCCAGCAGGGTCGTCTGGGCCGTGGACCCCGGGTCGAGCGCGAGCCCGCCGACCGCGTGGATCCCGGCGTCCCCGGCCAGCTGGATCAGCGCCGAACCGGTCACCGCCGTGGTGTACGCGAGGAACGCGATCGTCGCCACGATGTTCACCCAGCCGACCAGGAAGCCGAGCCACGGGGTGAGCGAACGGCCCACCCAGACATAGCCGTTGCCGGCGTTCGGCTCGACGCGGTTGAGCCGGGAGTAGGCGCCCGCGATGCCCAGCACCGGCAGGAACGCCAGCAGCATGATCGCCGGCAGATGCAGTCCGACCACACCGGCCGTGACACCGAGGCCGATGCCGATGCTGGTGGTGGCCGCCGTACTGGACGCGGCGATCGCGATCCCGTCGAGCACACCGAGGGACCTGCGCAGTACGGGCCGCGCGGGAGGGTCGACACCGTAGGGCTTGTCGGTCATGGCCAGCACTCCGCTCGCGCCGGGGGGCCTGGACGGCCCCGGTGAACGCAGATGAAACCGGCAGGGGACTTAACAGGTCAACGGTGTTGTCATAAGGTGCGCTGTCAGGAGGACCGTGCGGAGAAGTGCCCACGACCCCGCACCCCCCGCATCTCGTACCCGGCACCGGAGGCGTCCCATGACCGAGCGTGTCGTCCCGCCCGACGCCCGTCGGCGCAGGCGGCCCACCAAGCAGGGCGTCGTGCTGTCCGAGGAACTGATCGTCGAGACGGCGCTGCGGCTGATCGAGGAGCACGGGGCCGAGGCGCTCTCCGTCCGCCGGCTCGGCCGGGCCCTCGGCGCCGACCCCAGCAGCCTCTACCGGTACTTCCGGCGCACCGACGACCTGATGCTGGCCGTCGCCGACGAACTGATCGGCCGGACCCTGCGCGCCTGGCGGCCCACCGGCGACTGGCGCGCCGACCTGCGCGACCTCGGCCTCAGCATGCACGCGGGGGCACTCGCCCACCCCAGGGCCGCCACGCTCAGCGCCTACCGGGTCACCGGGCGGGTCCACGAGATCCAGGCCGTGGAGACCATCCTCGGCGTCCTGCGCGACGGCGGCTTCCCCGACGCCGAGGCGGTCCGGATCTACCACACGTTCGTCGACCAGACTCTCGCCTTCGGCGCGCTGGACTCCGCGAGCGTCGCCCTGCCCGACCAGGCGCGGGAGGCGGAGGCAGAGGTGTGGCGGACGACGTACGGGCGGCTGCCCGCGACCACCCACCCGCATGTCGCGGCGACGGCCCCGCACCTGCTGGAGTCGATGCGGCACAGCTCCTACCCGGCCGCACTGGACCTGCTGCTCGAAGCTGCCGAGGCCCGGCTGGCGGCCGTCAGGGGGCGGACCGGCGGCTGATGGCCACACTGGAAGCATGACCCGAGCACCGGCCCGCCCCGCGCGGCAGCGCAAGCACGACACGCTCCACCGGCTGGAGGAGGACGAGGACGCGTGGGTCGCCACGGCCGCCGTGAACAGCGCGGACGGCGACGACGGCGCCGTTCCCTGGCTCGTCCCGCTCTCCTTCGTCTGGGACGGCGCGACCCTGCTGATCGCGACCCCCGCGGCCAGCCCCACCGGCCGCAACCTGCTGGCCGGCGGCGCCGTGCGCCTCGGCCTCGGCCCCACCACCGACGTCGTCATGATCGAGGGCACGGCCGTGGCCGTGACGCCCGCCGACCTGCCGGAGGAGGACGCGGAGATCTTCGCGGGCAAGACCGGCTTCGACCCGCGCGAACTCCCCGAGCCCTACCTGTACTTCTACGTCCACCCGCGCCGGGTCCAGGCCTGGCGGACCCGCGCCGAGATCCCGGGCCGCGAGCTGATGCGGGACGGGGAGTGGCTGGTGGCCGACTGAAACCGGGGTATCCGCACGGTCCGGGGCGGGTGCG
Organism: Streptomyces phaeofaciens; assembly: GCF_014648915.1. GTDB lineage: Bacteria > Actinomycetota > Actinomycetes > Streptomycetales > Streptomycetaceae > Streptomyces > Streptomyces phaeofaciens. The sequence continues at coordinate 280,509 of NZ_BMSA01000001.1, forward strand.
TCACCACGGCGGCGTCCGCCTCGGCCGTCGCGAGGGCCCCGCCTCGGCCGTGACGAGGGCCCGCCCGGCCGTGACGAGGGCCCGCCCCGCCGTCGTGCGCGTGCCTGCTCCAGCCGTCGTGGGCGCGTCAGTCGCGGCCGCCCTTCTCCTTCGCCGGCCACACCCCCGTGTGCCGTTCGATGGCCAGCGCGCCGGTGCGGTCGGCGGCGCTGCGGGCTGCCGCGAAGAGGGCGCCCTGGACCGCCGCGGCGAGGATGACCTCGCCCCAGCCGCGGTCGCGGTCCAGGGCGTCGGGGGCGTCGTCCTCGTGGCGGAGTGCCTTCCAGGCCGTACGGAAGGCATAGCCCGCGAGGGCTCCGCCGGCCCAGCCGAAGACGAAACCGACGGGCTGGTAGATCAGGGGGAGTTTCCGCTTCGCGCTCTTCTTCCTGGCCACGTTGCTCTCCTCACCGGTCAGGGGCGACCCGGGCCGGGCCCTCCTCGTCCGCACGGCTGGTCGTCCGCACGGACAGGCCTCCGAACCCGGTTCTCCACCAGCCTCCACCGGGTACGGGGGCCGGCGCGACCGAGAACGCCGGACCGGCCGTCCCGCCCGGAGGCATGGAAGAACCCCGCCGCGACGGGGGAGCGCGGCGGGGCCTGACTCTCCGGTGCCCGGTCCGGGCCCGTTCATGCGTGCCCCGCGACAGATTTTTCTACGGTTCTCCCGCGGGGCGCCGTCCGCCCGCGTCAGCCGGCGGCCGGCTCCACGATGAACACCGGGATCTCCCGGTCCGTGCGCTCCTGGTACTCGGCGTAGGGCGGGTACGCGGCGACGGCACGCTCCCACCACTCGGCCTTCTCCGCACCGGTGACCTCACGGGCCGTCATGTCCTGCTTCTTCGGTCCGTCCTGGAGTTCCACCTGCGGGTCGGCCTTGACGTTGTGGTACCAGACCGGGTGCCGGGGTGCCCCGCCCTGGGAGGCGACCAGGGCATAGCGCCCGTCGTGTTCGACCCGCATCAGCGGGGTCTTGCGGATCTTCCCGCTGCGCGCGCCCCGAGTGGTCACCAGGACGACGGGCATCCCCGTCTCCCTCAGTGTCGTCCCCTCGGTGCCGCCGGAGCTCTCGTACAGTTCCACCTGCTCGCGCACCCACTGGGTCGGGCTGGGCTCGTACTCGCCTTCGAGCGGCATGGCATCCGTCCTCTTCATGATGTGGTCGGTCCGACTGCTGGATGCTTCAACACCGGAACTTCCAGGATTCATCCACCCCGGTTCCCTTACCCCTCGGGTAATCGCCACGAGCCCGGCCCCTGCGGCACAGTCGGGCCATGACGAAGCCGACGCCCGCCCCGACCGCCACCGCCCCGACCGCCACCGCCGCCACCCGCTCCGTCGTCGAGGAGCTGCTGCGCAGGATCGCCGAGGGCGACGCCGACCGGATCGCCGAGCTGTACGCCGACGGCGCCGACTGGAGGCTGAACTGGCCCGAGCAGGAGCACGGACGCGCCGCCACGCCCTGGATCCGGCACCGTGCCACCCGCGCCGACGCGGCCGCCCACTACCGGGAACTGGCCGCCCACCATGTGCCGGGCGAGGCCGGCACCCGGGTCGAGCGGATCCTCGTCGACGGCGCCGACGCGGTGGTGCTGGGCGAGATCCGGCAGACGGCCGCCCCGACCGGGCGCCCGTACCGGGCCAGGTTCGCCCTGCATCTCACCGTCGCGGACGGCCGCGTCGTCCGCCACCACGTGTACGAGGACAGCCTGGCGGTGGCCGACGCGTTCACCGCGTGACGGCGGGCTACCCGAGCATGCCCGCCGCCAGCACGGTCATCACCGTGCTCGACAGCAGCGCCGTGACCAGCCGTCCCCGGTGGCCGGTGAGCATCCGGCCCAGCAGCGCGCCGCCCCCGGCGACCAGCACCTGCCAGCTCGCGGACGCGGCGAAGGCCGCCAGCACGAACACCCCCTGCTCCAGTGGTCGTACCGCGTCCGAGGCGCCGGTGCCGAGGACCAGGGCGGTGAAGTAGACGACGGTGGCCGGATTGAGCAGGGTGATGCCGAGCAGATTCAGATAGGCCCGCCAGGGGTTCGGCGGAGCCGGCAGGGACCGGACGGCGGCATGGCGCGCCCGGTAGGCGCGTACGGCGCTCAGCGCGCCCCACGCGGCCAGGGCCAGCAGCACCAGGGCCGAGGCCCAGCGCAGCGGCACCAGCACCGGCCGCAGCGCGGCGGCGACGGCGGAGCCGCCGACCGTGGCCACCAGGGCGTAGAGCCCGTCGGCGGTGGCGACGCCGAGGGCGGCGCACACACCGGTGCGCAGGGTGGTCCGGGCGGTCAGGGAGACGAGGTAGGTCGCGACGGCGCCGACGGGCACGGCGATGCCGTAGCCCGCGACCAGGCCCGCGACGAGCGCGGCCGTCACGGACGCGCGAAATCGTGCCTACGCGGACGGCCGGGCTGCTGCTGGACCGGCGCCGTAAGGGTGGCGGTGGTCGTCGGCGGCAGCGGGGTGTCGTTCGTAGGCATGGCCGGATCCTGCTGGTCGGGCCCCGCTCCCGGCAAGCGGATTTTCTGTCCGGCCGTCGGAGGAGGGGTTCCGGAGCGGGCGATTCCGGCCAGATCGCCCGAGGGGGTGATCTGGCCGAACTCCGCGTCGCCGCATAGATGCCCAGGGCATCTAATGGCGAACGGCACGACGCACTCAACGTCTGCGAGGTCACCCATGACGGACTCGACGCCACCCCTGACGGACCGGACACCCCCGACGGACCTGTCTCCTCTCACGGACCCGACACCCCCGACGGACGCCCCCGCCACCGCCCCCGTCGCCTTCCCCCAGGACCGCACCTGCCCCTACCACCCGCCCACCGGATACGACCCGCTGCGCGCCGCCCGCCCGCTGGCCCGCGTCACCCTCTACGACGGCCGCACCGCCTGGCTCGTCTCCGGCCACGAGACGGCCCGCGCCCTGCTCGCCGACCCCCGGCTGTCGACCGACCGCACCCGCCCCGGCTACCCGGCGACCTCGCCGCGGGTGGTGGCGCTGCGGGACCGCCGGGCCGCCCTGCTGAACGTCGACGACCCCGAGCACCACGTCCAGCGCCGGATGCTGGTCCCGAGCTTCACCCTCAAACGCGCCACCGCCCTGCGCCCCGCCATCCGGCGGATCGTCGACGAGCGGATCGACGCCATGCTGGCCCAGGGCCCGCCCGCCGAGCTGGTGAACGCCTTCGCGCTGCCCGTGCCGTCCATGGTCATCTGCGAACTGCTCGGCGTCCCCTACAGCGACCACGAGTTCTTCGAGGAGCAGTCGCGGCGGATGCTGCGCGGCCGGGTGCCGCAGGAGGTGCGCGACGCCCGCGACCGCCTTGACGCCTACCTCGGCGCGCTGATCGACACCAAGCTGGCCGACCCGTCCGGCGACGGCGTCCTGGACGCCCTGGTCCATGAGCGGCTGCGGGACGGCGCCATCGACCGCGAAGAGGTGATCGCGCTGGCCACGATCCTGCTGGTCGCCGGCCACGAGACGACCGCCAACATGATCTCCCTCGGCACCTACACCCTGCTCCGGCACCCCGAACGCCTGGCCGAACTGCGGGCCGACCCCTCGCTGCTGCCGGCCGCCGTCGAGGAACTGCTGCGGATGCTCTCCATCGCGGACGGACTGCTGCGCGAGGCCACCGAGGACATCGAGGTCGCCGGGACCACCGTCCGGGCCGGCGAGGGCGTGGTCTTCGCGACCTCGGTCATCAACCGCGACGAGGGCGCCTACCTGGCACCGGACACCCTCGACTGGCACCGGCCCGCCCGCCACCACCTGGCGTTCGGCCACGGCATCCACCAGTGTCTCGGCCAGAACCTGGCCCGCGCCGAGCTGGAGATCGCCCTGCACACGCTCGTCGCCCGGCTCCCCGGCCTGCGCCTGGCCGTCCCCGCCGACGAGGTCCGCTGCAAGCCCGGCGACACCATCCAGGGGATGCTGCACCTCCCCGTGACCTGGTGAGGGGACCCGCCATGCACAGCGGCACACCCATCGGCATCGACACGGACGTCTGCATCGGCGCCGGCCAGTGCGCCCTCGCCGCCCCTGGCGTCTTCACCCAGGACGACGACGGCTTCAGCAGCCTCCTGCCCGGCCGGGAGGACGGCGGCGGCGACCCGATGGTCCGCGAGGCGGCGCGGGCCTGCCCGGTCGGCGCCATCACGGTGCCCGGGGCGGCGCGCTGACGCCCCGGCTCAGCGCCCGCCGCGCAGCAGCGCGCAGACGAAGTCCTCCTCCAGGGCCCGCAGCCGCTCCAGCCGCACCGGGTCCAGGGTCTTGTTGATCTGGGAGGTGACGGAGAACGTCAGCGAGCGGCGGCCGTCCGGGGTGGCGGCCATCAGCTGCGTGTATCCGGGGAAGTTGCCGGTGTGCCCGAGGACGACCCCGCAGCGCGTCTTGTACCGGAAGACGGCCAGGCCCGCGGTGTTGCGGCCGGGCCCGGCCGGCTCGGACGCGCCCTCGATCCAGCGCCGCTGCTGCCGGACGACCTCCTCGCCGTACAGGGCCCCGCCCACATAGCCGCGCACGAAACGGGTCAGGTCGGCGGGGGTGGACACGATCCCGCCGGACGCCCACACCCCGGAGGCGCCGAGGACCTCGCTGAGGTCCTCCGGCGGTCCGGGCGGGGTCACGTCGTAGCCGTGCAGATACGGCCGCGGCATCCGGTAGCCCGACGGGAGGCTGGTGCGCCCCAGACCCAGCGGGCGGTACACCAGCTCGCGCAGCAGCTGCTCGTACGGTGTCCCGGTGACCGCCTCGGCCATCAGCGCGACGGCGATGTTGTCGGAGTTGGAGTACTGGTACCGGCTGCCCGGCCGGAACCGCAACGGCTCGTCGGCCACGTAGTCGAGCAGCCGGCGCGAGTCGAAGCGGTGGCGCGGGTCGGCGGTCAGCACCTCGAGGAACGCCGGGGACTCGCTGTAGTCGGGCAGTCCGCTGGTGTGGTTCAGCAGCTGCCGGAGCGTCACCGAGCCCCAGGCGCGGGGAAGTCGTGGCAGACGCCCCCGCAGGGTGTCGTCCAGCCGCAGGGCGTGGCGGTCGACCAGGGACAGGGCGACCGCGCCGCTGAACGCCTTGGCCGTGCTGGCGATCCGCATGTGGTCGTCCGGGTGCGGCTTGCGGCCGGTGGCGAGGTCGGCGACCCCGGCCCGCACGACCCGGGTCTCCTTGTCGCGCCGCAGCACGGCGATGGCCCCCGGCGGTCCGCCCGGAGCGTCGACGAACTCCGCGAGCCGGCGCTGGAGGGCGCGCTCGTCCACGGGCGCGGCGGCCGCGCTGGCCTCGCCGGCCACCAGGGTGGGGGCCAGCGCCCCCAGACAGAGGGCGACGGCGGACATCGCCCGCAGGCGCGGCCGGAGCGGGCGCGGACGGATTCGGGCAGAGCGCAGAGGCATCGAGGCTCCCGGGGACGGACGGACGCTACCGGAGGTCAAGCCTCGGGGCGCCGGAATCGCCCTGCCTCCCGGACTACTGCACACGGCCCAGGTCCCGCCCCGGCGGTCCCCGGCGCTTCGAGGCCGGACGGGGGCGCGCCCTCCCCGTTGAGTAGGGTGCGCGGGTGACCGCTCAGGACGAGAAGCCGCCCTTCCTCTACGTCGTCGTCTGCGCCGCCGGGATCGCCTCGGGCGTGGGGAAACTGATCGCCGCGGCGCGGGAGCGGCAGTGGCAGGTCGGGGTCATCGCGACGCCGCACGCCATGAACGGCTTCTTCGACACCGCCGCCGTCGAGGCGCAGACCGGCCGCCCGATCCGATCCGCCTGGCGGCGCCCCGGTGACCCGCGCCCGTTCCCCGAGCCCGACGCGGTCGTCGTGGCACCGGCCACCTTCAACACGATCAACAAATGGGCGGCCGGCATCGCCGACACCCTGGCGCTGGGCACCCTGTGCGAGGTGTCGGGGCTGGGCGTCCCCATAGGGGTCCAGCCCTGTGTGTCCGCCACCCTCGCCGCCCACCCCGCCTACCAGGACAGCCTGATACGGCTGCGCGGGATGGGCGTGCGGTTCGGGTCCCCCCACGACGGCGCGGACGGCGAGGAGTTCGGCTGGGAACGGGCGCTGGACCTGGTGGAGTGAGTCAGACGGTGACCTCCGTCGCCGTACCGGGCGGCAGCCAGCGAAACCGCTCGCCGATGCCGTCGGGCGCCTTGGCCAGCGCGGCCTCCACCGCGCCGCGGCCCTCCCGGAAGTGCGACCAGCCCTCGTAGTGCACGGGCAGCACGGTGTGCGGGCGCACCGCACGGCACAGCTCCACCGCCCGGGCCGCGGTGAGCGTGTAGCGCACGGGCCCGGTCAGCGGGAAGCCGACCGCGCCCAGGTGCAGCAGGACCGTGCCCACGGTGAGCCGGCGGCCCACCTCGCGCACCCCCTCGTACAGCACGGTGTCCCCGGAGACCCACAGGACGCCGTGCCGCTGGCCCGGCCAGCGCAGCGCGAACCCGGTCACCTCGCCGACCAGTGGCGCCGACAGGAGAGGGCCGTGCCGGGCCGGGGTCGCCGTCACCTCGACCGGCGGCCGGCCGGGGGAGTCCAGACGCCGGGCCGCCCACGGGGCGAGCCCGCGCGCGTTGCCGCCCAGACGCCGGGCGCCCGACGGTGTGGTGAGGACGACCCCGGCGCCCGGCAGCAGGGCCCGCCCGGCCGCGTCCAGGTTGTCGGCGTGCTGGTCGTGGGTGAGCAACACCGCGTCGACCGGCGGCAGTTCGGACGAGGGCCGGGCGGGTCCGGCCGTCTTGCGCGAGGACGTGCCCGGCGCGAAGGCGTAGCGGCGGCCCGGCGGGTCGAACGTCGGGTCGGTCAGCAGCCGCCACCCGCCCACCTCGATCAGGGCGGTCGGGCCCCCGATATGAGTGACACGCACGTCGGTCATGCGGTGGCCCTTCCCCTCGTCAGGACATGCGGCCTACTTCGCGTGCTCCAGCGCCCAGTCGAGGGCGAAGTCGGCGACCTCCTCCCAGCCCGGCGCGGCCGGCAGCAGATGCGGCCGGTCCGGGTACTCCTTCACCTCGGTGACCGTGTTCGACCTGTAGTGCCGGGCGTTGGACTGGTGCACCTTGGGCGGCATCAGATGGTCCTTCTCGCCCGACACGAACAGCAGCGGAGCCCGCTCGTCGTTGTGGTAGTCCACGTACGTGCTCTGGTGGCCGGGGCGCAGGGTGGCCAGGGCGCTGTCCCAGAAGATGGCGCCGGAGGCGGGAATCGCGTACCGCTCGTACAGCGCCCGGGACTCGTCCTCCGGGAAGGTGTTGGTGAACGCGTAGTGCCACTGGTCGAAGGTCAGGCCCACCGCCCGGTGCCGGTTCGCCGGGTTCTTCAGCACCGGGAAGGCCGCCTTGACCTGGGTCAGCGGGAGGACGGCGACCCCCTCGGTCGGCGCCGAGTTGACCGCCACGCCCGCCGCGCCCAGGCCCTTGTCGAGCAGCAGCTGCACGAACACGCCGCCCGCGGAGTGGCCGATGAGGACGGGCGGCCTGTCCAGGCCGCGGACCAGCGACTCCAGACGCTCGACGATCTGCGGGACGGTGACCCGCTCGATCGGTGCGGTGTCGGCGTTGAGCGACTCGACCTCGGCCTCGAAGCCGGGATAGGCGGGTGCCAGGACGCGGAAGCCGCGCTTCTCGTAGTGGGCGATCCAGTGCTCCCAACTGCGGGGTGTCACCCAGAAGCCGTGGATCAGGACGATGGTGTCGGGCGTGGTGCCGGGGCCGGTCATGACTGCTCCTCTCGGAGGGCCGAAGGGCCGAAGGGACGAAGGGACGAACGGAGGACGGGGCGAAGGCGCGAAGGCGCGAAGGCGCGAAGGGTCAGCGGGTCGCGCGGTCGGCGGCGCGGATCTGCCGGACCACGGAGTCCGGGTGGGACATCATCACCACGTGCGAGGCGCCCCTGACCTCGACGGTCCGGCTGCCGGCCCGCCGTGCCATGAACCGCTGCGCGGCGGGCGGGATCACCCGGTCCTCCGCCGCGACCACGTACCAGGACGGCACGGTCCGCCACGCCGGCGCGCCGCTCGGGGAGCCCAGTCCGCCCACGCTGCCCGGGCGTTGGGCGGTCGCCATGATCCGGGTGGTGGACCGGGGCAGGTCCTGGGCGAACACGTCGTGGAACTTCGCCGGGTCGATGTAGCCGTCCAGGCCGGGCTCCGCGCTGCCGGGCACCGGGAAGGGGCGGCCGACCAGGGCGGGCTCCAACTGGCTGCCGGGGAACCGCCCGGCCAGCTGCAACGCGCTCTCGCCCTCGTCCGGCGCGAACGCCGCCGCGTACACCAGTGCCTTCACGCGCGCGTGGCCGTGTCCGGCGTTGGTGATGACCTCGCCGCCGTAGGAGTGGCCGACCAGGATGACCGGCCCGGGGAGGGTGTCGACGACGCTGCGGACGTAGGCCGAGTCGCCGGCCAGGTCGCGCAGCGGGTTGGCCGGGGCGATCACCGGATAGCCGGCGTCCAGCAGCGAGGCGGTGACCGCGTTCCAGCCGGAGGCGTCGGCGAAGACGCCGTGCACCAGGACCACGGTCGGTCTGGTGCCGCCCTTTCCGGTGGCCGACGCGGGGGCGGCGGCGCCGAGGGCGGTGACCGCGCCGGCGGCGAGCGCGCCGCCCAGTACCCGGCGGCGGGAGGGGACTTCGGGGACCATCGGTGGGGTCCTTCCGTTCGGATGACGTTCGGATGACGTGCTGATGGCGTGCTGATGGGGTGCCGGTGCGATGCCGGTGGGGTGCTGATGACCGGTCAGGAGCCGAGGAATTCCAGCAGGTCGGCGTTCAGCTGGTCCTTGTGCGTGTCCGTGATGCCGTGCGGGGCACCGGGATAGACCTTCAGCACCGCGTTCTTGATCCGGGCCGCCGAGGCCTTCCCGCCCACCTCGAACGGCACCACCTGGTCGTCGTCGCCGTGCACCACCAGCGTCGGTACGTCGACGGCGTCCAGGTCGGCGCGGAAGTCGGTGGCGGAGAACGCGGCGACGCACTCGTAGGCGCCCCGGTGCCCGGACTGGAGGCCCTGCCGCCAGAAGGCGTCCCGGACACCCTGCGAGACGTGCGCGCCGGGCCGGTTGTGCCCGAAGAACGGCCCGTCGGCCAGGTCCCGGTACAGCTGCGACCGGTCGGCCAGCGACCCGGCCCGGATCGCGTCGAACGCCTCCACCGGCACCCCGCCCGGGTTGTCGTCGGTGCGCAGCATGAACGGCGGCACGGCGGAGACCAGAGCGAGCCGCGCGAGCCGGGCGGTGCCGTGCCGGCCCACGTAGCGGGCCACCTCGCCGCCGCCCGTCGAGAAGCCGACGAGGGTCACGTCGCGCAGGTCGAGGGTGTCGATCAGGGTGGCCAGGTCGTCGGCGTAGGTGTTCATCTCGTTGCCGTGCCAGGTCTGGGTGGAGCGGCCGTGGCCGCGCCGGTCGTGCGCGACCACCCGGAACCCGTGGCCGGCGAGGAACAGCTGCTGGGCCTCCCAGCTGTCGGAGTTCAGCGGCCAGCCGTGACTGAGGACCACGGGACGGCCCTGGCCCCAGTCCTTGTAGAAGATCTCGGCCCCGTCGGCTGTGGTGACGTACGGCATGGGTGCTCCCGTCTGCGGGACGTGTCCGACACGCCGATCCTCGTGCGGGGGCGGGGCGGCCCGTACCCCGTGCGACGCGTAGTCGTGACGCGCGTTCAGAGCGCGGGCAGGCGTGTCAGCTGCCGCCGGGAGGTGACGTCGAGCTTCCGGAAGATCTTGCGGAGGTGGTAGTCGACGGTGCTCGCGCTGATGAACAGCTGCGCGGCGATCTCGGCGTTGGTGGCGCCGCCCCGGGCGAGCCGGGCGATGGTGAGTTCCTGCGGGGTGAGGGCGCTGACCGTGCCGGCCGGGCCGCGCTGCGGGCGCTCACCGGTCGCGGCCAGCTCCTGGGCGGCACGGGCCGCGTACCCTCTCGCCCCCATCCCGTCGAACATCTCCAGCGCCCCGCGCAACTGCTCCCGTGCGTCCCGGCGGCGCTTGCGGCGGCGCAGCCACTCGCCGTACAGCAGGTGCGCCACCGCCAGATCGGCCCGTGCGCCCGTGCCCGCGAGGAGCGACAGCGCCTGCCGGTAGAGCGGCTCGGCCTCGTCCTCCGGGGCGAGCAGCGCGCGGCAGCGGGCGAGCAGACCGAGGGCCCACGGGGTGCCGGTGGCCTCGGCGCGGGCGGTGAGCGTGCGCAGGGCCGCCGTGGCCAGCACCCGGTCGCCGCAGCGCACGGCCGCCTCGACCAGGTGGGGCAGGAGGCGGGAGTGGTAGGCGGTCGTGTCGTGCCCGACCAGCTCCTGGGTGATCGTGCGGGCCCGCGCCCAGTCGCCGCCGCCGAGCGCCCGGATCGCCATGCCGATCCGGGCGATGGACTCCACTGCGCCGTTGCCCAGCCAGGTCCCGGCCCGCATCGAGCCCTCCAGCAGCTCCTCCAGGCCGTCGGCCTCGGCGCGCCAGGCGAGCAGTTCGGGGTGCCGGTACAGGGCCCACATGTCGTCGGTGGCGCCGATCGCGCCACGGATCTGGTTGCCCTCGGCGTGCAGTGCGTCGGCGGTCGCCAGCTCACCCAGATTGGTCTCGTGCATCACGGCGCAGTACAGGACCGTGTCCAGCTGTGTCAGGGCGCCGGCCGCCCGGGCCGCGTCCGCGGCCCGCCGCATCACCGCCCGCTGGGCCTCCTCGTCGAACAGCATCATGGTCAGCGTGACGGTGGGCAGATAGGTGCTCAGCACCTCCGCGTCCGGGGTGTCCGGATCGAGCACGCGCGCGTGGGCGGCGCGCATGTGGGGCACGGCGCGCTCGTAGTCGTCCGTGGTCAGCACGGCGTACGCGCGCAGCACCAGCTGCACGCCCGTGGCCTCTCCGGTGCGCGGCACGAGTTCGTCCACGGCCCGGGCGATCTCGGTCATGTCGGTGTCGCGCAGCAGGTGTTCGGCCGTGACGGCCCGGTCGACGGCTCGCAGCAGCGCCTCCTGGGCCAGGTCCGGCGCCCGATGGCCGAAGGACCGGGCCGCGCGCAGGCACAGGGCGGGGGCGAGGGCGAACGAGCCGGCCTTCCCGAGCAGGGCGACCGCGTGCGCCCGCACCAGCAGCGCCCGCCCCCGCCCCACGTCGTCGAGGAGAGCGACGTCGATCGAGTCGAGCAGCGACTCCGCCTGCACCGGCGCCCCCGCCGCCAGCGCCGCCTCGGCCGCCCCGAGCAGCCGCACGGCCCGCCCCCCGGCGTCGGGGGTCAGCTCGGCGGCCCGGGACAGGAACGCGGCCCGCCCCGCGTATCCGCCGCGGGCGCCCGCGTGATCGGCGGCGCGTTCCACCTCGTCGGCGACCTCGGCGTCCGGCCCCACCGTGGCCGCCGCCCGGTGCCAGGCCCGGCGGTCCGTGTCGGCGGGCCGGTCGGTGACCTCGGCCAGTGCCGTGTGCGTCCGCCCGCGCTCGACGCTCGTCGCCCCGCCGTACACCGCGGACCGCACGAGCGCGTGCCGGAAGACGACCCCGGTCCGCAGGACCACCAGCCGGGCCGCCTCCGCCGGCCCCGACGCCTCGGGCCCGACCCCGAGCAGCCGTGCCGCGGCCGTCACATACCCGAGGTCGCCGCCCGGTTCGGCGGCGGCGGTCAGCAGCCAGCGCTGCGTCGGCTCCGGGAGCGCGCGCACCAGCTGGAGGTAGTGCGCCTCCAGCCGGCCGCCCACCGGCAGCGGCTCGGGCAGCGCCAGCCCGCCCGACAGCTGCTCGGCGGACAGCTCCTGGCCCAGGTCGGCGAGGGCGAGCGGATTGCCGGCCGTCGCCGCCACGATCCGGGCCGCCACCCGGGCGTCCAGCGGCCCGGGGACCGCCTCCCGCAGCAGCTCCAGCGCGAACGGCTCCTCCAGACCGCCGACCTCGGCCACCGGGACACCGGCGGGCACCTCGAACCCGGTCCGCGCCGCGAACAGCAGTCCGACGCCCTCGGCGTGCACCCGGCGCGCCACGAAGGCCAGCACGCCCAGGGACTCCTCGTCGACCCACTGGACATCGTCCACGCACACCAGCACGGGCCGCCGTCGCGCGGTCTCCGCCAGCAGGGTGAGGGTCGCGAGCCCCACCAGGAAGCGGTCGGCGGACGGCCCGTCGGCCAGCCCGCAGGCGACCCGCAGCGCCGCGTGCTGCGGCGCGGGCAGCGCACCGGGCTCCTTCAGCCCGTCCAGGAGCGGCACCAGCAGCCGGTGCAGCGCGGCGAACGGGAACCCGGACTCGGCGTCCACCCCGGTGACCCGCAGCACCCGCAGATCCGCCGCCCGGTCGACCGCGTGATCGAGCAGCGCCGTCTTGCCGATGCCCGGGTCGCCGCGCAGCAGCACCGCCCCGCTCAGCCCCTCGCGCACCTCGGCCACCAGCCCGTCGAGCCGCCGCCGTTCCGCGTTCCGCCCCCTGAGGAACACTCACACGCCCTTCGACAAGGCCCGGATGTGAAGGCCGTCGGCATATTCGGTGAAGCGCTCTCATTCAAGCAAGACCGGGCGGCGCAGCGGGCACGAACGGACATCACTGTCGCCCGTCACCGAGGCGCGATACCGGTCCGCGGGTCAGTGGGCTCCCGGCGGTGAACCGAACTCGGTCCCGCAGGGCCCCGCGCCCTCGCTCTCCGGCAACGGCACCCGCTCCCCGTCCATCGACACCGTCCGGTAGAACCGCCCGATCCGCTCCGCCGACCGTCCCACGTAGTGACCGATGAACGACCGCCGGAACCGCCCGGCGCTGCGGTTCGGCCGCGAACCGTGCACCAGACTCCCGTTGAAGAAGAGGACATCCCCCGGAGCCATGTCGACGGGCACCGTCGCGAGCCCCGGCGGCGGGGCCACGTACTCCCGCGCGAACGACACCTCCGCGTCCGCCTCCTCGGGGCAGAACAGCTCCATGGCGTGCGTGCCGGGCACCACCTCCAGCCCGCCGTTCTCCCGGTCGATCCGGTCGCACGCCAGCCAGGCCGCCACACAGGTGCCCGGCTCCACCCGCAGATAGAAGTTGTCCTGGTGCAGCGCCTGCCCCCGGGCCCCCGGCGGCTTGAAGTAGAACATGCTCTGCGCCGCCAGCATCTCCTCGCCCGACAGCCGTTCCAGCACGGCCCGCAGCCGCGGATCCAGCAGGGTCCGCCGTGCCGGTTCGCTGAACTCGTGCGGCTGCATCACCCTCGGGTAGGCGTCCAGCGGGTCGTCCCCGGGCCGCGGCTCGAAGTGCCCCGGCACCGGCCGTCCGGCCGCCTGGAGCGCCGCGAACCCGGCACACAGCCGGTCCACCTCGTCGTACCCGAACAGCCCCCGGACGACGGTGAAGCCGTCCGCGCGGAACCGCCGCAGCCCCGCCTCGTCCGGGACGGGGGTCCCGGTGGTGCCGATGCCCGTGACGCTCATGTGTGCCCTCCTCGGCCGACGCGCCTACGGTAGGCCGACGCCGGCGGACCGGAGGATGCCCATGCGTGCTGACGACCTGCCCGCGACTGCCGTGCCCGGCGCCCCCTCGCCGCCGCCCGGTCTGGTGGTGGCCGGCCACTTCGACGAGGGGCCGGGGTACGGCGTCGACCGCCCCCGGGGATCGGACAGTTGGCTGTTCACCTGGACCACCGCGGGCGGCGGCCGGCTGCGGCAGGGGAGCGCGCAGGTCCGGGCGGGCGCGGGCGACCTGGTGGTGCTCGCGCCGGGAGTTCCGCACGGCTACGGCGTCGAACCCGGTGCCGCCCGCTGGCGGTTCTGGTGGGTCCACTGCCAGGCCCGCCCGTCCTGGACCCCCTGGCTGCGCCCCTACGCGGGCGGTGACGGCCTGTACGCCGTCGGCCCCGTCCCGGCGGACCTGCGGGACCGGGTCGCGGCGGCCTTCCGCCGGATGCACGCCGACGCCCGGTGGCCCGGACCGGGGGAGCCGGCCGGAGCGGACACGATCGTGGTGGCCCGGGACACCGTCGCGCGGGAACTCGCCCTGTGCGCACTGGAGGAGGCCGTTCTGCTCACCACGGCCGGCGCGCGCGGGCCGGAGCCGACGGCCGGCGTCGACGACCGGGTCCGGCGGGCCCAGGAGCTGATCGCCGCCGACCCCGGCGCCCCGCACACCGTGCGCTCGCTCGCCGAGCGGGTGGCGCTGTCGCCCTCGCGCTTCGCCCATCTGTTCACCGAGCATCTCGGCCAGTCCCCGATGCGGGCGCTGCGCGAGGCACGCCTGCGGCACGCCGCGCGGCTGCTGGAGGGCACCGAACTGTCCGTGGAACGCGTCGCCGCCGCCTCGGGGTTCGTGAGTCCCTTCCACTTCACCCGGGTGTTCCGCGCCCGTTACGGGACACCGCCGGGCGCGTACCGGGAGGGAATCCGCGCCGCAATTGTCGTACCAAAAGAAACGTCAAAAGGGACACGGGTACGGTGACCGTCGCGAACGGCTATCCCGCATTGACGTTTCGTCAAATTCCTTGGTGCGGTACTCAAAGCACGAAACCGCGCGATCCCTTGTTCCGCCTGGTCCGGCTGTGCAAAAGTGTGCCTTGTCGGCGCTCGGACAAACGCTTTCGCACCGTGCGCACGAGGCCCCTCTGTACCGTCCACACCCCCCACGCTCCGCCGGAGCCGTCCCCCGCGGACATCAGAGGTGCCGAACCCTGTGCGAGTCGATCCCGTCGCTTCGTGGGCGGGGGACGCATACCCGTTGGTATGGACTAATGCCGCATGTCCCCAGGAGGAATGCACTCGTGAATGACGCAGGCCTGTCGAATTCCCCTTCGGCGCGCCGCCTGGATGCGACGGACGAACAGCTGAGTTCCGAGCTGAAGCAGTGGACCGGGGCCTCGCCCGCCCCGCACCCCGTGGGCGAACTCCTCGACCGGCACTGGGAGGCCGCCTTCTCCTACGCGCGGCTGTGCACCGACGGGGAGCGGGCGGCGGGCATGCTCACCACCGCCGCGTTCACCCGCCTCTTCGGCGCGACCCTGCGCCAGGACGGTCCCACCGCCGCCTGGCGGCCCCCGCTGCTCGTCACCGTCCGCCGGATCGCCGCCGAGTGGGACTCCGACGGCCGCCGCGACCTGCTCCACCCCCAACTGCGCTCCGAGAACGGCGACAGCGAGCGCGTGGCCGCCCGGCTGCTCCCGCCCGCCAACCGCCGCATGCTGTCCCGGGCGTTCCAGCGGCTGCCCCAGTCCGCGCGCTGTCTGCTGTGGCACACGGAGGTGGAGACCGAGCCCCTGGCGATCCCGGCCGGACTGCTCGGCCTCGACGACGACGGCGCCCGCGTCGAACTGCGCCGGGCCCGCGAGCGACTGCGCGAGGAGGTCCTCCAGGTCCACAACGAACTCGCCACCGACGACCGGTGCCACCGCTACCACCGGCTCCTGGACGTCACCTGCCGGCGCCGCGGCCTCGACATGGACGCCGACCTGCGTGCCCACACCGAGCAGTGCCGGCACTGCGCCCACACCGCCGACCAGCTGCTCCAGTTCGAGGGCCTGCTCGGCGTCGCCCTCGCCGAGGGCATCCTGGGGTGGGCCGCCGACGCCTATCTGGAGGCCAGGGCCGCCGACGCGGAGACCGCCGAGGCGCCCGTGCAGGAAGTGTCCGCCGCCCCCGGCGAGGCCTTCTCGGACGAGGCCGGACGACCCGCCCGCCCCGCCGCGCCGACCCGCGCCGCCCGCTGGGGCTCCGCCCCGGCCGGCCCGCGCAGCACGGCGCGGTCCGCCGGCGACCGGCCGGCCGACCCCGCGGCCGGGTCCCGTCGCTCCGCCCAGAAGGCGGCCCGCCGCATCCGCCGCCGCAACCTGACCGCCGCCGTCCTGACCGTGAGCGGGATGGTCGTCCTGCCGCTCGTGGTGTGGGCCGCCCTGGGCTCCGGCGACGGTTCCGGCCAGGCCGCCGACGGCGAGGCCGCGAAGAGCCCCGCGGCGGGCACCGACTCCGCCACCACCGACCCCTCCTGGATCGGCGCCGAGGACTCCCAGGGCACCCTGCGCGGCCGGCTCCACAACGTCGCCTCCGGGCTCTGCATCGGGATCGGGGGCACCAGGGCCGTCGAGGGCGCCGAGGCCGTGCTCGCCACCTGCTCCGCCACACCCGGCCAGCAGTGGTCGTACGAACCGGACGGGCTGCTGCGCAGCGCGGCCGACGCCGACCTGTGCCTCGACTCCCACCTCGGCTACTCGGTCCGGCTGGCCCCGTGCGCGGGCGCCGGCCAGTCCGACGTGCGCAATGTGCGCTACGACTTCACCCTCCAGGGCACGCTCGTCCCGCGCTCGGGCCAGGACCTCGCGCTGGCGCCCGCCGCCACCGACGGTTCCGGCGCACTCGTCCTGAAGAACCGCGAGGACGGCTCCCAGCAGCGCTGGGTGATCGACACCTCGCAGCCCGACGCGCAGATGCAGTACGTCAACTGGGGCGCGGACAGCAGCCCGAGCGCCACCCCGTCGCCGGCCCCCGAGGCGTCGAAGACCCCGTCACCGGCCGCTCGGACGCCGAAGAGCGCTCCCACGACCCCGGCTCCGACCGGCTCGTCCGCCACCGGCAGCACCTCGTGCTCGTACGTCAACCGCTACACCTGCGAGCCGAACGGCGACGGCGACGGCGACTACGGGTACGGCGACGGCTACGACAGCGGGTACGGGTACGGCGGCGGATACGGCGGCGGATACGGGTACGGGGGGTCGGGCTCAGGAGGCGGTCGCCACTAGGTTGCGGCCGACGGCACACCACCCGGTGGGCCTGCGGCCGTGGGCGCCCCCGTCCCGTCGTGCCCCGCGGGTGTCGCTCAGACCACCTGGAGCGACACCCACAGCGCCACCACCGCCGGCACCAGCGTGGCCGGCACGGTGAGCAGGCCCAGCCGGGTGAACTCCCCGACCTCGACCCGTTCCGCGCGCTCCCGCACCACGCGCCGCCACAGCAGGGTGGCCAGCGATCCGGCGTACGTCAGGTTGGGGCCGATGTTGACCCCGAGCAGTACGGCGAGCACCGCCCCGGCCCCGGCCGGGGCGGCCAGCGGGACCAGGACCAGCACCGCCGGCAGGTTGTTGATCAGGTTGGCCAGCACGGCGGCCACCGCGGCGGCACCGAGCAGGGCGAGCAGCCCCGAGCCGCCGGGCACGGCGTGCCGCAGCGCGTCGGCGAGACCGTTGTCGACGACCGCGCGGACGACGATCCCCAGCGCGAGCACGAACGCCAGGAACCCCGGAGCGGCGGACCGCACCACGGCCACCGGCCGCACCCGCCGCCGGGCCAGCGCCCGCCCGGCCATGACCAGCGCCCCGGCCAGCGCCGCCCACACCGGTTCGATGCCGACGGCCGAGGCCACCACGAACCCGGCGAGCGTGCAGGCCACCGTGAGCAGCGCGAACAGCGGCACCTCGGGCGCCGGTCCGGTGTCCGCGACCGGCTCGGCGGCGGGCAGGTCGGCGGCGAAGAAGCGCCGGAACACCGCGTACTCGATGGAGATCGCGACCACCCACGGCAGCGCCATCAGCGCGGTGAACCGGGTGAAGCTCAGCCCGCTCGCCGTGAACGCCAGCAGGTTGGTGAGGTTGGAGACCGGCAGCAGCAGGGAGGCCGTGTTCGACAGGTGCGCGCAGGCGTAGACGTGCGGTTTCGAGCGCACCCCCATCCGGGCGGCGGTGGCGAACACCACCGGTGTCAGCAGCACCACCGTGGCGTCCAGGCTGAGGACGGCGGTGACGACGGACGCCAGCACGAACACGGCGGTGAGCAGCCGTCTGGGCCGGCCGGCCGCCCGCCGGGCCATCCACGCGCCGCACGCCGTGAAGAGACCCTCGACGTCGCACAGGTGGGCCAGGACGAGCACCGCCGCGAGGAACCCCACCACGGGGCCGAGCCGCTCCGCCTCGGCGAGGGCGTTCTCCGGCGAGATGGCGCCCAGGGCGATCACGGCGGCCGCGGCCGGAACGGCCACGACGGCCTCCGAGCGGCCGGCCGGGCGCAGGACCGCCCAGCCGAGGGAGGCGACCAGCAGGGCGACGGACAGGGTTTCGGCGAGCGGCGTGTTCAGGGGGGATTCTCCGGGTGGCGGGTTTTGGGCATGCCCCGCCCATCGAGCTGGTTCGGGTGTCCGTCCATGAAAACACGTGTGCGTAAAGCGCTTGCCAAGTGGCTCTCACGACGGCGCCGCGGCGGATCCCGCGGGCTCACGCCTCGTCGTGCAGTCCCAGTTCCGCCCAGATCGTCTTGCCGTCGCCCGTGTGCCTGCTGCCCCAGCGCTGGGTGAGCTGGGCCACCAGCAGCAGCCCGCGGCCCCCCTCGTCCCACGTCTTCGCCCGGCGCAGGTGCGGGGCGGTGTGGCTGGTGTCGGACACCTCACAGATCAGCGTCGTCGCGTCGTGGATCAGCCGCAGCCGGATGGGATGGGAGCCGTACCGGATGGCGTTGGTGACCAGCTCGCTCACCACCAGCTCGACGGTGAACGACGCCTCGCTCAGCTCCCAGCGCGCCAGCTGCTCGACGGCCTGCTTGCGGACCGGCGCGACCAGCGCCGGGTCGGCGGGGATGTCCCAGGTCGCGACCTGGGCGGCGGGCAGCCCCCGGGTGCGGGCGAGCAGCAGGGCCACGTCGTCGGAGGCGCCGCCGGCCGGCAGCAGGGAGTGCAGCACCCGGTCGCAGGTCTCGTCCAGGGAGTCCGAGTACGCGGCGAGCGCCTCGCTGAGCAGCTGGAGACCGGCGTCCATGGTCCGCTCGCGGGATTCGAGCAGACCGTCCGTGTAGAACGCGAGGACGCTGCCCTCGGCCAGCTCCAGCTCGGTGGACTCGAACGGCAGCCCGCCCACGCCGAGCGGGGGACCCGCGGGCAGCTCGACCCGGCGCGGCGCTTCGTTCGGCCGCAGCAGCATCGGCGGGGGGTGCCCGGCCCGGGCCAGCGCGCAGCGCCGGGACACCGGGTCGTAGACCGCGTACAGACAGCTCGCCCCGACCTCGCCGGGGCTGCCTTCGCCGCCGGCCTCCTCCGACAGCCGCACGACCAGGTCGTCGAGGTGGGTGAGCAGCTCGTCGGGGGCCAGGTCGATGTCGGCGAGGGTGCGCACGGCCGTCCGCAGCCGGCCCATCGTGGCCGAGGCCTGGACGCCGTGCCCGACGACGTCGCCGACGACCATGGCGACCCGCATCCCGGACAGCGGGATCACGTCGAACCAGTCGCCGCCCACCCCGGCGCGGGCGGCCGGCAGATAACGGGAGGCCGCGTCGACGGCGGCGGTGCGGGGCAGGGTGCGCGGGAGCAGGCTGCGCTGGAGGGCGAGGGCCGTCTCGCGCTCGCGGGAGAAGCGGCGGGCGTTGTCGATGCAGACCGCGGCCCGCGCGGTGATCTCCTCCGCGAGCAGCACGTCGTCCGGCGTGAACGGGTCGGGCCGCCGGAACCGGGTGAGGACCGCGACCCCGAGGGTCACGCCGCGGGCCCGGATCGGCACGGACATCGTGCAGTGGATGCCGATCTCGTGGACGCGGGCGTCGCGCCGGACGTCCCGGGCGAGCCAGGTGTCGAGGTCGCCCTGCGGCACGGAGCCGACGATGGTCCGGCCCCCGGCCAGGGAGTCGGCCTGCGGGGACCCGGCCGGGTAGTGCTGCACCTCACCGGGCTTGGCCAGGGCCTCCGGGTCGCCGGGGGTGACCGAGCGGTGCGCGCAGCGGCGCAGCCCGATCGGCGGGTCGAAGCGGGCCGGGGGTTCCCCGCCGTCCTGCGGGTCCAGCAGGTCGACGCTGACGAAGTCGGCGAGCGCGGGCACGCACACGTCCGCCAGCTCCTGCGCCGTCCGGGTGACGTCGAGGGTGCTGCCGATCCGGACGCTCGCCTCGTTGACCAGGCGCAGCCGCTCGCGGGCCAGGTAGTTGTCGGTGAAGTCGTGGGCGGCCAGGCACACGCCCCGCACCCGGCCCTCGGTGTCGGTGACCGGTGCCATCCGGACCAGCCAGGCGTGCGCGTGGTCCTCGCCGCCGGCGCGGGCGTGCGTCTGGATGTCCTGGGCCCGGCCGGTGGCGAGGACGTCCAGCATGTGCCGTTCCATGGCCGCGCTGTGCGGCCGGCCGCCGATCTCGGAGGGCCGCAGCCCGCGGACGCGTTCCTCGGGCAGCCCGATCGCCTGGGCCATCGCGGTGTTGAGCCGGACCAGCCGCAGCCGCTCGTCGTAGACGGCGACGGCGCACGGGGACTGGGTGAGGGCGGCCGTGGCCAGCGGGTCGTCGGGGGAGCGGGGCGCGTCGCCGGTCAGCGGGGCCAGGACGAGCCATCGTCCCGGCTCGTCGTCGCGGGGCGGCCGGTGGTGGGCGAGCAGCCACACCGTCACGGAACGCCCGTCGCAGTGACGCAGTGCGACCGTGCCGTCCCAGCGGCCGCTCGTGGGCACCGGGAGCGGCCCGTGGGCCAGCAGATCTCCCGCGGGGCGTCCCACCACCTCGGCCCGGGTCCAGCCCAGCAGCGTCCGGGCTCCGTCGTTCCATTCGACGAGCGTGCCCGTGTCGTCGACGACCACCCGGGCGGTCGCGGCCTCGTCGAACGGATACTCCGGGCTCATCGTCGCCACTCCATCGCGGACACTCACAGTGAACGGGCGCTGTCACATCCGTTCCAGCCTAGACGGTCCGGCTCCCGGGCGGACCGGAACCCCCGGAGGGCGCGGGGCGGCAGGTTCCGCCCGAGGTCAAGGGGTGAAACCGGTCGATGTGTCGCGAAGCGGCTCCAGGTCACCCGTGCGGTCGGAGGGTGCTCCCGTGGTCTTGACGGACAGGAGTGGTGCGTTGTCAGATTCTGTTTGGTAACGATCAGTTGTGAGTACTTCTGGGTCCTGATGAGGGAGAGCCGCCAGTGACCGTCACTCGCAGATCCGTCCTGCTCGCCTCCGCGGCCGCGCCGGCCGTCGGAGCACTGCCGGGCACCGCCGCACAGGCCGCCGAGGCCGGCACCCGCGCCGTCGGCCGCCGCACGGTCCCGCTGCGCGACGGCTGGCGCTTCGCGCTGGTCGACCCGGGCGGACTCGGCGACCCGGCCGGGCAGTACGCGGACGCCGCCGACCCCGGTCACGACGACTCGGCCTGGCGCACGGTGGCGGTGCCGCACGACTGGTCCATCGAGCAGACCCCCACCACCGACCACGGCACCACCAGCGGCACCGGCTTCTTCCCCGGCGGGCTCGGCTGGTACCGCCTCTCCTTCACCCTGCCGCCCGCCTGCGCCGGACAGCGGATCTCGGTGGAGTTCGACGGCGTCTACATGGACTCCGTCCTCCACTGCAACGGCACCGAGGTCGGCCGCCACCCCTACGGCTACACCGGCTTCGCCTTCGACGTCACCGATCTGCTGCACACCGACGGCACCACGCGGAACGTGATCGCCGTCAAGGTGCAGAACCGTCTGCCCAGCAGCCGCTGGTACTCCGGCAGCGGCATCTACCGCGAGGCCCGCCTGGTGATCACGGACCCGGTGCACGTCGACCGCTGGGGCACCCGCGTCACCACCCCCGAGGTCACCGGGGAGCGGGCCCTGGTCCGCGTGGCGACGACCGTGGTGAACGCCGCCGACGCCTCCGGCACCGCCGCGGACGTGGAGATCGTCTCCCGCGTCCTGGCCCCGGGCGGCCGCACGGTCGCGCGGACGTCCTCCACGGTCACCGTCGCCGGCCGGACCACCGAGACCCATGAACTCGCCGTCGCCGAACCGCGCTTGTGGGACTTCGAGGCACCCCACCGCTACACCCTGGAGACCGAGCTGCGGGTCGGCGGCCGGCGCACCGACACCTACCGCACCCGCTTCGGCATCCGCACGGTCCGCCTCGACCCGGACGAGGGCTTTCACCTCAACGGCCGCTACGCCAAGATCAAGGGCGTCGACCTCCATCACGACCTGGGCGCGCTCGGCGCCGCGGTCAGCGCCGACGCGATCCGCCGGCAGATGACGATCATGA
Source organism: Streptomyces phaeofaciens (assembly GCF_014648915.1). Classification (GTDB taxonomy): domain Bacteria; phylum Actinomycetota; class Actinomycetes; order Streptomycetales; family Streptomycetaceae; genus Streptomyces; species Streptomyces phaeofaciens. Next base: position 302,409 of record NZ_BMSA01000001.1, read on the forward strand.
AGTCGATGGGGGTCAACGCCTTCCGCACCTCCCACAACCCGCCCTCGCCGGAGATGATCCAGGTCTGCGAGGAACTCGGCATCGTGATGCTCGTCGAGGCCTTCGACTGCTGGAAGAGCTCCAAGACCCGGTACGACTACGGCCGGTTCTTCGACGACTGGGCCGACCGCGACGTCGCGGAGATGGTGCTGGCCGCCCGCAACTCGCCGGCCGTCGTCATCTGGTCCATCGGCAACGAGATCTCCGAGTTCACCTCCACCGCCGGCCTCGCCATGGCCGACCGGCTCATCGCCGCGGTCAAGGCGTACGACGACACCCGTCCGGTCGTCATCGGCTCCCACCGCCACCGCAGCGTGCCCGCCCCGGGGACCCCGGCCGACCTGATCCTCGCCAAGCTCGACGGCCTCGGCCTCAACTACAACACCGCGAAGTCGGTGGACGCCCTGCACGCCCGCTACCCGAAGCTGTTCCTCTTCGAGTCGGAGTCCTCCTCGGAGACGTCCACCCGAGGCGCCTACCAGGAGCCGGAGCACCTCAACACCGGCGAGAACCACACCCCGGGCAGGCGGGCGACCTCCTCCTACGACAACAACCTCGCCTCCTGGACCATGAGCGGCGAGTACGGCCACAAGAAGGACCGGGACCGCAAGTGGTTCGCCGGGCAGTTCCTGTGGTCGGGCATCGACTACATCGGGGAGCCCACGCCGTACGACGTCTTCCCCGTGAAGGCGTCCTTCTTCGGTGCGGTCGACACCGCCGGCTTCCCCAAGGACATGTACCACCTCTTCCGCAGCCAGTGGGTCGACGAACCCCTGGTCCACCTGCTGCCGACGACCTGGAACCACGCCGAGGGCGCCATCGTCGAGGTGTGGGCGTACGCCAACGTCGACACCGTCGAGCTGTTCCTCAACGGAACGTCCCTCGGGGTACGGAGCTTCGACACCAAGACGACCGTCGACGGCCGCTCCTACCTGGAGACCACCGAGGCCACCGGCGACGACAAGACCTTCACCGACGGCCCCTACCCGGGGAGTTACACCAGTCCCCAGGGCAGCGCCGGCAAGCTCCACCTCACCTGGAAGGTGGCCTACGAGCCGGGCACGCTGAAGGCGGTGGCGCGCCGCGACGGCCGGGTGGTCGCCACCGACGTGCTGCGCACCGCCGGCGCCCCGCACGCCGTACGGCTCACCCCGGACCGCACGTCCCTTCCCGCGGACGGCCGTTCGCTGGTCTTCGTGACCGCCGACGTGGTCGACGCGCGCGGGGTCGTGGTGCCCGACGCCGAGCACCTGATCTCCTTCACGGTGAGCGGCGGCTCGCTGGCCGGGCTCGACAACGGGCGCCAGGAGAGCGCCGAGCGGTATCAGGCCGACACCCGGACCGCCTTCCACGGCAAGGCCCTCGCCATCGTGCGCGCCGGGACGGGGGCCGGGGCCCTGAAGGTGACCGCGCGGGTGGACGGCCTGCGCAGGGGCACCGCCACCGTGCGCACCACCCGCGCCCGGGCGGCGGCGACCACCCCCGCGGCCGCCTTCGGCCCCGACCTGCCCGCCCCGCCCTCCTTTCCGCAGGCGGACGCGAGCTACTCCGGCCGGGCGGACACCCTCCCGGCCGCGATGCTGGACGGTGACCCGGCCACCGGCTGGTCCAACGCGTTCACCAAGGCGGCCACCGCCCTGCTCCCCGCGTTCGGCGGCGCCCGCCCCGAGGACTGGGTCTCGGTCGACTGGGGACGGACGCGGGACGTCGACCGGGTGGAGGTCACCTTCACCGTCGACGCCACGCACAGCCTGCCGGCGAGGGTCGAGGCCGCCGTGTGGGACGGGGAGCGGTATGTGCCGGTCACGGGGGCGGCGATCGACTGGGCGGCCACCTCGGACGCGCCGACGGTCCTCACCTTCGACGCCGTACGCGGATCCCGGCTGCGACTGACCCTGACCAGCGGCGCGCCCGGCACGGTCCCGGGCGCGGTACGGATCAGCCGACTGGAGGTGTGACCGGGGGCCGGCGGGCCGGACGGGATCGCGTCCCCGTCCGGCCCGCGGCCGGTCGTCCACCGGTCCGTAACTCGTTCCGTCCGGACCGTTGACGGGGTGTCATGACTGCAACAAACATGTCCTGCGACCCCTCTCTGGGAGCGCTCCCATGGAATTGTCCCGGCGAGCGTCCCGCATCCCCCCGAGGAGCCCGGACGTGAAACGACGCAGCACCGCCCTGCTGTCCCTCGCGGCCCTGCTGGGCGCCGCGCTCACCGCACTGCCCGCGGCGCAGGCCGGGGCCGACGAGGTCGAGCAGGTCAGGAACGGCGGCTTCGACAGCACCACCGACCCCTGGTGGACCAGCAACGTCACGGCCGTCCCGGCCGACGGCCGGCTCTGCGCCGACGTACCCGGCGGCACCGTCAACCGCTGGGACTCCGCCGTCGGCCAGGACGCGATCACCCTCGTGAAGGGGTCGTCGTACCGGTTCTCCTTCGACGCCTCGGGGGTCCCCGAAGGACATGTGGTGCGGGCGATCGTGGGACTCGGGGTCTCCCCGTACGACACCTGGTACGAGGCGACCCCCGTGCTGGACGAGTCGGGCGACGACGCGTACTCCTACACCTTCACCTCACCGGTCGACTCCACCCAGGGGCAGGTCGCCTTCCAGGTCGGCGGCAGCGCGGACCCCTGGCGGTTCTGCCTGGACGACGTGTCCCTGGTCGGCGGGGTGCCGCCGGAGGTGTACCGGCCCGACACCGGGCCACGCGTACGCGTCAACCAGGTCGCCTATCTCCCGTCCGGACCGAAGAACGCCACACTCGTCACGGACGCCACCACGAAACTGCCCTGGCAGCTGAAGAACGCCGCCGGCACGACGGTCGCGCACGGCTGGACGGTACCGCGCGGCGTCGACGTCTCCTCCGGACAGAACGTCCACTCCCTCGACTTCGGCGCCTACCGCACCCGCGCCACGGGCCTCACCCTGGTCGCCGACGGCGAGACCAGCCGCCCGTTCGACATCGGCACGGCCGCCTACGAACGCCTCGGCCTGGACGCGGTGAAGTACTACTACACCCAGCGCAGCGGCACCGCGATCCGCGACGACCTCCGCCCCGGCTACGGCAGGGCCGCCGGCCATGCGGGCGTCGCCCCCAACCAGGGCGACACGGACGTCCCCTGCCAGCCGGGGGTCTGCGACTACCGACTGGACGTCAGCGGCGGCTGGTACGACGCCGGCGACCACGGCAAGTACGTCGTCAACGGGGGCATCGCCACCTGGGAGCTGCTGAGCACCTACGAACGCGCCCTGCACACCCGCACCGGCGAACCGTCCCGGCTCGGCGACGGCACACTCGGCCTCCCCGAGAGCGGCAACCACGTGCCCGACGTCCTCGACGAGGCCCGCTGGGAACTGGACTTCCTGCTGAAGATGCAGGTACCGGACGGACAGCCGCTGGCCGGCATGGCCCACCACAAGATCCACGACGAACAGTGGACCGGCCTGCCGCTGCTCCCCGGCGCCGACCCGCAGAAACGCGAACTCCACCCGCCGACCACCACGGCCACCCTCAACCTGGCCGCCACGGCGGCCCAGGCCGCCCGCCTGTACCGCCCCTACGACAAGGCCTTCGCCGCCCGCGCCCTCACGGCCGCCCGCAAGGCCTGGGCGGCGGCGCTCGCCCACCCGGACGTCCACGCCGACCCGGCCGACGGCACCGGCGGCGGCGCGTACAACGACGACGACGCCACCGACGAGTTCTACTGGGCCGCCGCCGAGCTGTACCTCACCACCGGGGAGAAGCGGTTCGCCGACCAGGTGACCGCCTCCCCGCTCCACACGGCCGACATCTTCGTCCCCAACGGCTTCGACTGGTCCCGCACGGCCGCCGCGGCCCGCCTCGACCTCGCACTCGTCCCCAGCAGGCTCCCCGGCCGGGACAAGGTCCGGCGCTCGGTGGTCCGGGGCGCCGACACCTACCTCGCCACCCTCACCGCGCAGCCGTACGGCATGCCCTACGCCCCCGACGACAACCGCTACGACTGGGGCTCCGCCCACCAGGTCCTCAACAACGCGGTCGTCATCGCCACCGCCTACGACCTCACCGGTGCCTCCGCGTACCGGGACGGCGCCGTCCAGAGCATCGACTACGTCCTCGGCCGCAACGCCCTCAACATCTCCTACGTCACCGGCTACGGCGAGGTCGCCGCCCAGCGCCAGCACAGCCGCTGGTACGCCCACCAGCTCGACCCGAACCTCCCGAGCCCCCCGCCCGGCACCCTCGCGGGCGGCCCCAACTCGAGCATCCAGGACCCCTACGCGCAGAGCATGCTCCAGGGCTGCGTCGGCCAGTTCTGCTACATCGACGACATCCAGTCCTGGTCCACGAACGAGACCGCGATCAACTGGAACGCGGCCCTGACCCGACTGGCGTCCTTCGTGGCGGACCAGGGCTGAGCGCCGCCGCGCACGTCCGGCCGGTCAGCTGCCGATGTGGACGTGCGCGGCCCACAGCCAGGGATCGTCGGGCCGCGCGTCGCGCTCCGCGACGACGGCGCGGTGCAGGGCCCGGGCGGACCGGGCGACCGCCGGCGGCCCGCTGCCACCGGCGGTCAGGTCCGTGTAGAACGCGTCCGCCATCGAGGCGGCCACCGCGTCCTGCAACGGCCAGAGGGTCCCGATGACCTGCGCGTAACCGGCGAGAAGGAAGGAGGAGGTGAGCTGGAGCACCTCGTCCACGCGGTCGGGGGCCGTGCCCGAGGTGCTGCACGCCGAGAGATAGGCGAGGTCGCCGCGCAGCCGCAGCCGCGAGACCGCCGCGAGGGTCAGAGGGCTGCTCTCGTGGTCGTCGAGCAGCAGACGGCTCTCGCGCGGAGAGCTCCAGTCGCTGACGGCGTGACAGGCGAAGTGGGCGATGTCGTGCTCCGGCAGGGCGGCGAGGACCGTGTCCCGAACCGCGTGCGGACTTTCGAGCAGCCGGGCGTCCGGGACCAGCGTGCGCAGCCGTGCGGATTCGCGCCGTACTCCGGGAAGAGGGGACGCCTGCGGGGTCCGCGGCATCGACACGACGAGGGTGCGGCGGGGGCCGGGCCCGTCGGCGCGGCCTTCGCGACGGGCCAGCCGGGCGGACGCCAGGGCGCGCAGGGTGGGGGTGTAGGAGGAGACCACCCGGTCCAGGACCGCACCTGGGCGGTGCCCGGCGGCGTGCAGCGGGAACCAGATCATCGGCCCGGTCGGGCACCACCACAGCCGTGGCGGCCCGCCGTCCGCACCCGCCGGGAGATGGCCGCCGGCCTCCAGCGCGTCGAGCACCGGACGCGTCACCGTGTCCCACAGCCACGCGAGGATCTCCCGCAGCGGCTGTGCCACGGGCGCGCCGGCGAGGGCGGCGGGCACCAGCCGGTTCGCCTCGCGCTCGATCGCCGTCCACTCCAGACCGGGCAACGGGATCGGGCACAGCCCCGAACGCGTCACGGCGAGCGCGTCGCACCGGCCACGCGTCGCGTTCACGTACACCACCGGCCCCTCGGCCGCCTGCTCCCGCAGCTCGGCCCAGGTGGGCGGCAGCAGAAACCGCTCGAAGCCCGGCAGCCGGCGGATCTCCGCCAGCAGGGTGTCCCATTCGGCGGCGAGTTGGAGACGCTGTTCGCCGGTCTGCCGTCGGTGGTGCGGGTCGTGGCCGTGCGGGCCGTTCGGCGTCATCTGGTCGAAGCGGACCGGGGCCGCGCTCAGACTGTCGAGCGCCTGGGCACGGACGCGCAGCCGGTCGATGGCGGAGGCGTGGTTCCCGTGGTGCTGCCGCAGCCGGGCGAGGTCGCCCCTCGCGTCCACGGCTTCCGCCATCAGCACGCCCCGGGTCTGTTCGAGGAGTTCCACGGCCCGCTCCGGCCGGCCGGCGTCCAGTGCGGCGGCGGCCGCGTCGGCCGCGAGGCCGGTGATCCGGCCGAGCCGGTGTTCACGGTCCTCCCGTTCCATCGACAGCGGAACCAGCTCCACCAGGAGACGCACCGCGTGTTCGTAGGCTTCGAGGGCGTCCTCGTAGCGGCCCGCCTCCTGGGCATGACGTCCCCAGCGCCGGGCCGCGTCCAGGCGCAACGAGGTTTCCGCGGATCGGGTGTCGGCCGCGGCGCGGAACGCGGACAGGGACTCGGTCAGGGCGGCCGCGTCGTGTTCGAGGCGATGACGTTCCCACAGGACGCGGCCGCGCATCATCTGGAGCCCCCACCGGTCCGGCCTCGCGCCCGTCTCCGAGTGGTTCAGCGCCTCGGCGACGGCTCGCTCGGCCTCCTCCAGGGCGGCAGGGTCGCCCGTCGCGTCGTAGCGGTCGATCACCGTCGAGGCCAGGTTGAACAGGGCCCCCGGCCGCACTTCCGGCCCGCAGGCGGTGGCCGCGGCGCGCAGCAGTTCCTCGGCCTCCTCGACGGTCGCCGGATCCCCGGTGACCGTGGCGACCCTGCGCAGCACCAGACCCAAGTCGGTCAGCAGGAGGGGTCGGGTCACATCGCTGGCCGGTGTCAGCGAGAGCGCCCGCCGGCCGGTCTCCACGGCGGCCCGGAGGGCGACCGGGTCGTCGGTACGTTGATGGAAGCGCAGGGCGGCGCGTGTGAAGACCGACAGGTGGTGGACGAACCACGGGTCCTCCGGCGGGGATTCCTCGATCACCTGACGTGCCGTTGCCACGCTCTCCTCCAGCGGCGCCAGTTCGCCGGTGGCTTCGTGCAGCGAGCGCAACGCGTCGCTGAGGTTGGTCAGATAGAAGGGCCGGTCGACGTGGCCGGGCGCGGTGTCCGCCACCGCGCTGCGCCCGTATTGCACTGCCTTCCTCACCTGGGCGAGGTCGCCGGTGGTGGCGAACCGCCGGTGGACCACGATGGCCAGGTTGTTCCAGACGGCTGCCAGGGGCGGGTCCCCCACGGCGAGGGCCTGGAGCCCCGCCGCCTCCGCTTCGTCCAGTGCCGCCGGATCGCCGGTCGTCTGGTGCCAGGTGGTGAGAGCCGTGCACAGGTTGGACCAGGCATTGGGGGTGACGGGTGCGGCCGTCGTCCGCACCGACGAGCGGGCCGCGGTGACGGACTCCCGGAGCACTTCCTGATCGCCCGTCACCTGGAACCGGGTGGCCAGGACGAACGACAGGTTGCTCAGCACGAGACTGCGGTGCCAGTCGTCCTCCGGTTCGGCGGCCACCGCCCTTCGCGCGTGGTGCACGGCCTCGTCCAGCACCTGCTCGTCACGCGTACGGAGGAAGGTGTCGTGCAGGGCCAGGGCGAGCGTGGAGAGCATGTTCCCCCTGTCGTCGCTCGGCTCCGGGGACGCGGCCGCGATCCGCCCCGAGGCGACGGCCTCCGCCAGCAGCTCGGGCCGGCCGGTCCTGTCGTACCAGGCGCGCAGCAGGGGCAGGAGGACGAGGTGAAGTGTTTCCGGCCTGCTCACGGAGGGCAGGGCCAGGCCGGCCCGAAGCAGGTCGGCCGCCTCGGCCAGGGCGTCCGGGTCGTCCCTTGAATCAGCCAGCGCTCGCAGCCCCTGGGCGAGCGACGTCAGACAGCGCGTGTACTGGGGGTCCCGCGGACGAGGGGTACGGGTGACGTGCCGCAGGCCGGCCACCACCTCGTCCAGCGCTTCCGGCTCGCCGTGCCGCAGATGGGCGTGGAGCACAAGCGCCGCCCGGTCCGCCTGGTGCTTGAGCAGGTCCGGGTCGTCGGGCGGAGTCAGAGCGGCCGCCTCGCGTCCGGCGGCGATCGCCTCCGCCACGAGTTCACGGTCGTCGGTGTACCGGACGAGAACCGAGGCGGCCGTGACGAAGAGCCACCGACCGCTCACCCGTGCCGACTCCTGGCTCAGCGCGAGCGCGTGCAGTTCGCGGGCCTGGCGCGCGGCCTCGGTGAGGACCGCCGCCGAACGGGTCAGCAGGAACAGGCGTCGAAGGGCCTCGAAGAGAGTGGCCAGCCAGTACAGCCGGTCGGGATGGGCCGGAGACAGCTCCGTCAGGAGGGTCCGGCACAGGGCGATGCCCCGGTTCAGGTGCGGTGAGGCGCCGGCCGTGTTCTCGGCGTCCAGGCAATGGCGTATCAGGATCCCCCGGCTCCGGTATCCGGGTGCGGAATCCGCGTCGGTCGCCGCGACAGCCGCCTCCGCGGCTTCGCGGGCCCGGTCGCCGTCCGCGGGGGATCCGGTGAGCCGGAAGAGGTCGCCCAGTACCTCGGCGAGATCGGCGAGTTCCCCGGCGTCCTCGGCAGGCCCCGTGGCGTCGAGGACGCGCCGCAGGATGCCCGCGCGCTCGCGCAGCGAAGTCTCGTCGGGCTCGCACTGCCTGAGCATGCGCAGGAGATTGCGCAGCTCCACGATGTCCGGTGGTCCTGGGGGCGCGTCCCGGACCAGCCCTCGGGACAGCTCCACGGCCTCGGCCAGCGCCGCCGGATCGGTCCGCAGCCGGTGGCGCAGGAGCAGGGAGACGGCCAGGATGCTGCGTGACGTGGAGCGGTGCGGGTCGCCCTCCGCCAGGAGCGTCGATGCCTGGCGCAGGAGGGCGATGGCCTCGTCCGCCGCTTCGGCGTCGCCCACGGTCTGGGCATGGCTGAACAGCGTCCTGGCGAGGACGCTCAGGACCGCTCCCCGCCGTTCGTCGCCGTCGGGCACGGCCGCGACGACCGCGCGCCGCCGGCGCAGGACCGCCGCCATGGTGATCTCCCCGGTCCGTTCGTGCAGCCTCTCCAACTGGTCGGCCGTGTGGGAGAAGTACTCGAGTCGTTGCGGGTGGCGCTGGGGCATCGCCTCGCAGGCGTGCACGAGCAGCAGGACGGCGGCCCGCAGGATGTCGACCTCCCCGGTCTCCTCGTACCGGTACACCAGGCGCGCCGCCTGTTCCTGCCATTGCACGGGCCCGCCCGCCGGCCGGTAGGCGTCGCGCAGACGCGACCGGACCTCGGGTGCGAGCCCCTCGGGGTCGCACAGCCACACGGTTCTCAGCAGCTGGAGCCCCAGCCGCCGCTCCCGTCCGCCTCCCCAGAACCGGCCCGCCGCGTGCCGGTACCAGAAGAACAGCCCCGCGGCCCGGCGCACCTCGTGGTCCCTGCGGACCGACTCGCCCACGGCGTCCACCAGATCGCCGACCTCCCGGTACCCGTCCCAGGAGAACAGCGCCTTGCGGTCCCCGCTCCGCTCCCACCGCCGTACCCGCTCCTCGACGGCCGTCAGCAGTTCCTGCCGGCGGTCGGTCTCCGGGCCGGCCTCCGTCTCCGTCACCTTGCACCCCCGTCCCCCACGGCGTGAGCCGCGGTGCCGAGCAGGATGCGCCCGGGCCCGGCCCCGCAACAAGGGCGTGCGGGGGGCGTTGCGCGCCGGCTGTGCGCTCCATGCGCCCCGGTACCGCACCGTCTCCCCCTTGACCTCGGGTTATTTACGCGTAAGTACCCGCGCGGTACCGTGAAGGGCATGCCAGCCCTCAATGTGGAGTTCAGCGATCGCGAGCTGGAGGACCTGCGGCAGATCGCCAAGGAACGCGGTACGTCGATGAAGGCACTCGTGCGGGAGGCGGCCGCCGCCGACATCGCGCGGCACCGGGCGTTGCAGGAGGGCGCCGAGGCGTTTCGGACGTTCTTCGCGGCCCATGCGGAGGAGTTCGCGGCCGCCTTCCCCGACGACGAACCCTCCGTCAAGGGCGAGGGGCGGGTCGCCTGACCGATGACACCCGTCATCCACATCGATGTGCCCTGGCTGCTCCGGCGCCACGAAGAGGTGCTGCCGGACCAGCCCACCGTCAACGACTTCTCGGCCCTGGTCGCCGCCGTCGCCCGGCACCGGGTCGACCCGCCCCGGTTGGGTGTGGACTCCGACCCGGCCTGGCGCGCCGCCGCGCTGCTGCACACCCTCGCCCTGCTCAAGCCCCTGCCCTCGGCCAATGCCCGCTTCGCCTGCGCGACGGCGGTGGCCTACATGTTCGTCAGCGGCGTCGGCATCGACCCGCCGTACGGCGCTCTCGTGGACCTCGCGCGGGACCTGATCGACGGCAAGACCGACGTCTACGGCGCGGCGGACCGGCTGCGGTCCTGGCAGATATAGCCGTCCCGGGAGTTGTGGGCCGCCGGCCGAGGGCGGGAGGAGCAGGGCCGGCGGCCGTTTCGCACAGGAGAGCCGCCGTCCTGTGCGGGGCCTCCGAGGAAGTGGCCGGTTCCAGTCCACTACGCGCCGCCGTGGGCGGGAAGGTGCGCGGCGATCCTGCGTGGGTGCGGGTTTCACACGGGGCGCAAGAGCGGACGAAAGGTGTGACGGGGGACGCGGTGGACGCCCCGCTTGTCGACGTTCTTTCAATAAGGGGCAGCTTGTCCGCGCGCCTTGTTGCGCGCGACTCAGTTGTGCGAGGGTGACGCGTGGGGCGGGGGGTGAAAGCGGGATCTCCGCGTTCGCCGGCGGAGTCGAGTTTCGCGCTCCCCGCCGCGCCGATCAGGTACGTACCAAAGGAACTCTCAGTGCCCACCCCCCAGCCTCCTCGTCCTCCCTACCCCCCGCCCGGCGGGGGCCCCGGCGAATCCGACGAGTCGCTCGCCGCAGGGATACGCGGCGGCACGGACAGCGAGGTCGCCCAGTCCACCGCGCTGTTGATCGCCCGGCACTGGCGGCCCGTGCACGAGTACGCGGTCATCTGCCTCGCCGCCTCCGGCAGCGTGTCCAACATGCTCACCGGGGCCGCCTTCCACCAGGTCTTCGACCGGCTGAAGCTGGGCGAGCCGGGCACCGCGCTGCGCCCCCGGCTGCTGGTGACCGTACGGGACATGGCCCGGCTGTGGGCCGCGGACGAGGACATCTCCGGCGTCCTGCCGGTCCTGCGCAAGCCGGCCGGCGCCCGCGGCATGCGCGCCGCGAAGTCCCTGATCCCCGAGAACCGCGTCCTGGCCGAGCGCTCCTTCCAGGGCCTGCCCGCCGTCGCCCGCTGCGTGCTGTGGCACGTGGAGGTCGAGGCGGAGGAGATCACCGTCGCCTCCGGGCTGCTCGGCATGGACATCGAGACCGTGGCGGGCGTCTTCGAACAGGCCAGGGACAAGCTCCGCGAGGGTCTGGTCCGCGCCCACCGGGAACTCGCCCCCAGCAAGGACTGCCGCTTCTACAACCGGCTCCTCGACGTCCCCATCCGGCGCGGCGGCGACCTCCTGCCGGACGTCCGGCAGCACCTGGACGAGTGCCGCTACTGCCGGGCCGCCGCCGAACAGCTCGGCCACTTCGAGAGCGGACTGGGTGTCCTCCTCGCCGAGGCCGTACTCGGCTGGGGCGCCCGCCGCTACCACGACTCACGCCCCGGACGCGCCAAGCAGCAGGCCGTACGGCTGCGGGGTTCCTCCCGGCACGGCGGTGGTGGCGGCACGCGCGGCCGCGGCCGACGCTCCACCCTGCTCTCCCGCCTCCCCTCGCCCCGCCGCAAGCCGTCCGGCGGAACGCGCTCGCCGCGCGCGCTGTTCACCGGCGTCGGCCTCGCCTCGGCCGGCCTGCTCACCACCCTGCTCGCCGCCGGCATGTGGTCGGACGACGGCGGCGCCGACCCGGCCGCCTCGACCAGCGGTGCCGTCCCCGGCACCGACTCCCAGGCCGCCACCGTCTCGCCCACCAACCCCGCCCAGCTCCCCGCCGTCCCGAGCCGGACCAGGCTGCGCAACGCGGCCACCGACCTCTGTCTGGACGTCCAGGGCGAGCCGCGGGCCGGGGCGGTCGTGGAACTCGCGGACTGCTCGGGCGAGGTCACCCAGCAGTGGTCGTACGACGACGACGGGCTGCTGAGCAGTGCGGCCGACCCCGATCTCTGTGTGGACGCGCACGCGGACGCCGGGGTGGTCATCCTGGGCGACTGCGTGGACACCGACGACCCGCGCGCCGACGACGTCCGCTACGACCTCACCGTCCAGGGCGAGTTGCTGCCGCGCTGGGACGACGCCCTGGCGCTCGCGCCGGCCGGTGAACAGGCCGGCGCCGATGTCGTCGTGAAGGTCCGCGACCACTCCACCACCCAGCGCTGGCTCGTCGACGAGGTCTCCGCCTCGCCCGGCTCTCTGGCGGTCACCGGCACCGACGCCCCGCCCTCGGCCCGCCCGGCCGGCCTGGCGGACGGCACGGCCTGAACCACCGGCCCGCGCGGGCCGGGGGCGCCGGGCCCGCGCGGGCCCGCGGACGGCGGAGCCGGCGACCGGGCGGCGCGGCCGCCGGGCCTGTCGGCCGGCCCGTCAGCCTCGGTCGGCCGCCGCCGACTCGCGCAGGATCCGGGCCAGTTCGCCCGGCCGCGAGAACATCGGCCAGTGGCCGGTGTCCAGCCGCACCAGATCCCACCGCTCGCCGTCGAGCAGCGCGGCCACGGCGGGCGGCGGCACGTCCCCGTCGAGCAGGCACTTGACGTACGTCGACGGCAGATCGCCCGGCGAGCCCTTCAGCTCAGCCGGTTCGGTCAGCGTGGCGCCGGGGTGCGGGGTGCCGCCGGACAGGATCCGGGCGATCTGTGCGTCCGTGAGCCCCTGTCCGGCGCAGTCGTCCGCGTCCGGCGGGGGCCAGAAGCCGTCGTTCTCCTCGATCGACGCGCGGACGTGCTCGCTCGGCCAGCCCGAGAGGAAGGACTCCCCGTCGAAAGGGACGTTCGCGTCCACGTACACCACGCGTCTCAGCCGGTCCCCGAGGCGCTCCGCGGCCTGCCCGACCGGGACGCCCGCGTAGCTGTGCCCGACCAGCACCACGTCCCGCAGTCCGAGGCGCTCCACCTCGTCGACGATGTCCTGGACGTGTGTCCGCCGCCCCGCCGGGGTGCCGCTCTTCTCGGCCAGACCGGTCAGGGTGAGCGGGTGGGCGTCGTCCCCGGCGGCGCGCAGCTCGGCGGCCACCTCGTCCCACGCCCACGCGCCCAGCCAGGCCCCCGCCACCAACACGAAACGACTCATGCCCGCAACGTAGCGGAGGGCTCCGACAACGGCCCCTCGTCGGTGTCCTTCCCGGGACCGGTGATCGGCGGCACCGGCACGTCCACGGTCCGGGCCAGCCGCGCACCCTGCGGTCCGTACACCGCCCGGGGCTCGGGGAAGAACCGCAGCAGGGCCAGGTAGAGCACGGCGGCGACGGCCAGGGACAGCGGCAGGCCGATGTCGACGCCGTTCGCGAGATCGCCCAGCGGGCCGACGAACTGGCCCGGGATGTTCGTGAACAGCACGCCCAGCAGCGCCGAGACCCACCAGGCGGTCATTCCGCGCCAGTTCCAGCCGTGCGCGAACCAGTAGCGGCCGCCGCGCTGACGGCGGTTGAAGACCTGGAGGGCGTCCGGGTCGTACCAGCCGCGGCGGGTGTAGAAGCCGAGCATCATCACGACCATCCAGGGCGTGGTGCAGGTGATGATCATCGTGGCGAACGTCGAGATCGACTGGACGAGGTCCAGGGCGAACCGGCCGACGAAGATGAAGCCGATCGACACCACACCGACCAGCACGGTCGCCTGGACGCGCGACAGCCGGGGGAACACCGAGGAGAAGTCCAGACCGGTGCCGTACAGCGAGGTGGTGCCCGTGGACATGCCGCCGATCAGGGCGAGCAGGCACACCGGCAGGAAGAACCAGCCCGGCGAGATCGCCAGCAGCCCGCCCACGAAGTCGGGGGCGGCCGGGTCGACGTAGTCGGGGGCCTTGGCGGCGATGATGCTCGCCGTCCCCAGGCCGAAGACGAACGGCAGCAGCGTCGCGAGCTGGGAGAGGAACGCGGCGCCGATCACCCGGCGGCGCGGGGTGGCCGCCGGGATGTAGCGCGACCAGTCGCCGAGGAACGCCCCGAACGACACCGGGTTGGAGAGCACGATCAGGGCCGCGCCGATGAACGACGGCCAGAACAGGGACTGGGTCGCCGCGTCGGCGGAGTCCGTGAACACGCCGGCGTACGAGGCGTCGAAGTCACCGGCGAAGGCGAACACGCCGACCACGAACAGCAGGGTCGCCGAGGTCACCGCGATCTTGTTGACGAACAGCATGAACCGGAAGCCGTACACGCAGACCGCGAGCACCAGCCCCGCGAACAGCGCGTACGCGACGGCGTAGGTGAGGTCGCCGCGCGGGAGGCCGAAGAGCCGGTGGGCGCCGCCGACCAGGGCGTCGCCGGAGCTCCACACCGAGATGGAGAAGAACGCGACGGCCGTCAGCAGGGAGAGGAACGAGCCGACCACACGGCCGTGCACGCCCAGGTGCGCGGAGGACGACACCGCGTTGTTGGTGCCGTTGACCGGGCCGAACACCGCCATCGGGCACAGGATCAGGGCGCCCACCACGACACCGAGGACGGTGGCGGCGAGGCCCTGCCAGAAGGAGAGACCGAAGAGGATCGGGAAGGCGCCGAGGACGCAGGTCGAGAAGGTGTTCGCGCCGCCGAAGGCCAGCCGGAACAGGTCGAACGGGGTCGCGCTGCGTTCGGCGTCGGGGATGCGGTCCACGCCGTGGCTCTCGACCTCGGTGAGGGACGGTGCGGGCGCGGTCGGGGCGGGTTCGGGGGACGGCGGGGTCACAAGGGGCTCCAGCAACGGGCGGTCGACGGTGGAGCGCGGGGTGGCGCGGCGGTGGCGGACGGCCGTCGCTGCCGCTGGGTGGGCGACGCGGGCGGATGCCGTCCGGGACGGGGTCTGCCGAACGTACGCGCGACGGCAAGGCCCCGGCCAGTGGGCGAATCATCCTTCTTTCGCGTCCCCGGTGGACGAATCGTCCCGGGAGTCGTTCACCTCCTCGGTGTCCGGTCCCTGGGCCCGCACCCGCTGGACGTGCTCCAGGGAGTCCCGCAGCTCGGTGAGCCAGTCGTCGGTGTGCCGCTGGACCAGCCGGACGCACCAGGCGAGCGCGTCGCTGCGGCTGCGGGCCACACCCCCGGCGATCAGGGTGTCGAGGACCTGGCGTTCGGGCTGCCGCAGCCGGGTCATCACGGGCGCGGCGACATGGGTGAACAGGGCGCGCTCGCCGTCGCACACCGCACCCCAGGACACCTTCCGGCGGAACCGGTGCTCGGCGTCCCGGGCCACGGCCATCCGGGTCTCCCGGGTGCGCTCGCGGAACTCCTGGATCCGGGCCGTCACCGCCGCCTCGCGTTCGGCGGGCGGGGCGTCCTCGGCGAGGCGGGGCGCGGCGATCCGCCCGGTCACGGTGATCTCCTCGCGGTCGACCGTGACCTCGGTCAGCTCCTCGAAGAGGCCGTCGGGCAGACGGCCGGCGAACCAGCCCCTCAGCTGCTCTTTCTGCTCGGTCGTAATCATGTAATGACGATTACTCCGCTGGTCCATGAACACAAGGGGTCCGGGAGGAGTCCTCCGAGAGCGGAATCGGGGCACGAGCGGAATGTTTCAGGCCGATTAACGAACCTATGAGAATCAGTCAGGTCGTCGGCTGAAGAGATCATGAAGCGCTTGCTTTCGGCGTTGGAACGTTCGAATTCCGTAACTTCACGCCACTGCTTCAATACGCAAGGTTACTGAAACGCGTGGGGTCGATGTGAGTTTCGGCGCCGGACTCGGCAGAGTGGCGCTCGCCGCGTCGGGCACCGATCGCGCCGGGCCGGCACCCCCCGAATCGAGCGGAAGGATGCACACAATGCGGAACACCGCGCGCTGGGCAGCGACTCTCGGCCTCACGGCCGTCGCCGTCTGCGGACCCCTCACCGGGTCCGCGCTCGCCGCCCCGGCCGCAAGCCCGGCCTCGCTCTACGCCCCGTCGGCCCTGGTGCTCACCATGGGCCACGGCGAGAGTGCCGCCACCGTCAACGCGGCACGGGCCGTCACCCTGAACTGCGCCCCCGGCGCCTCCGGCACCCATCCGGCCCCGGCCCTGGCCTGCGCCGAGCTGCGCGGCGCCGGCGGCGACCCGGCCCTCCTGGCGGGGAGCACGAGCGGCAGGGTGTGTACCAAGCAGTACGACCCCGTCGTCGTCACCGTCGACGGTGTGTGGCAGGGCAAGCGCGTCTCCTTCGAGCGCACCTTCTCCAACGAGTGCGTGAAGAACGCTGCCGAGAGCAGCCTCTTCGCGTTCTGAGACCGGGATCGCGTGCCTCCCGTGGACGCCGCGACAGGCTCGTGACGTGGGGAGTGCGAGCCACTGAACACGGGGCGACCGCGATCTCGTACCCAGGGGCCGGAAGGGCGGAGTGGGGCCGCCCTCCGGCCCCTGGGGTCATTGTTCTTCCCGGGCGGCCGGGGGATCCGCCGCGCACCGGCGCCCCTCCCCGGGCGTCGGCAGTCCCGCCGGCGGTCGCCTCCCTCCCCGGCCGCCCGGGATCCCTCCCCCCCGTCATTCGCCCGGTATCGAAGGGAGCGGCGAGAAGCGGCCCAGCAGGCCGGTGGCGCCGAGCAGCCGCCGCAGGCGGGGTGCGTCGGAGACGACCCGGAGCCGCCCGCCGCGCGCCGTGGCCCGGTCCTGGGCGCGGCACAGCACCCGCAGCCCCGAACAGTCGAAGAACGCGACGTTCCGCAGATCCACCAGGACGTCCGGGGCCGGCGTGGCGGTCGCCGCGTCCAGGTGCTCCGCGAGCAGGCCCGCGGTGGCCAGGTCGATCTCTCCCGTCACCTCGACGACGGTGAACGGGCCGGTGACACGAGTACGTGTGGGGGGATGGGCCGGCGGCGTCATGTGCGTTCCACCTCGGCAGGGGGGTGCCTTCGAAGGCGGTAGTTACCCCGGCCGGGCGCGCTGCATCCCTGTCGGGCCACCGGCAAGATCTAGTTCACTCGACCTCGTGAACTTTCTTGGTTTCAGTTGACTTTTGAGTGCGTGGAGGAATGGCGGAAGGGGCCGCCGTCCCTCGCGGACGGCGGCCCCCTTCTCCCGGTGCGGCTCTCCCGGACGGTGCGTCACATGTGGACGACCGGTGCCGCGTTCGCGTCCTGCTGCGGGACCCCGCGGCGGAAGAGCAGGAACGCGATCACCGCGCCCGCCGCGAACAGGCCCGCCGACCACCAGAACGCGGTGGTGTAGGCCTCGATCGTCGCCTGCGCCTGGATCAGCTTGCTGGTGGCGTCCCGGCCGGCCAGGTAGTCGGCCGCGGCGCTCGCGGCGAGGGTGTTCAGCAGCGCCGTACCGATCGAACCGCCCACCTGCTGCATCGCGTTGACGGTGGCCGAGGCCACGCCCGCGTCCTCCGCGGCGACCCCGCCGGTGGCCAGCTGCATCGCGGGCGGCATGACCAGGCCGAGGCCGAGACCGATGACGACCAGCTGGGGCAGCACCGCGCTCAGGTAGTCGGAGTCCGTGCCGATCCCGGTCAGCCACGCCATGCCGACCGCGGCGATCGCGAAGCCCAGCGGGATGACCGCCTTCGGTCCGAGGCGCGGCACCAGGGCCGTCGTGCCGAGCTGGGCGGCCACCATCAGCGCGGCGACCATCGGGAGGAACGCCACACCCGTCTTCGTCGGGCTGAAGCCCAGGTTCAGCTGGAGGTAGTAGGTGAGGAAGAGGAACACGCCGAACATGCCCGCGCCGGAGACGAGGACGGCCAGGAAGGAGGCCGCGCGGTTGCGGTCGAGCAGGATGCGCAGCGGCAGCAGCGGGTGCGCGGCGCGCGTCTGCCACCAGGCGAACGCCGTCAGCAGCACCCCGCCCGCGATCAGGAAGCCCCAGGTCTGCGGGGAGTCCCAGTCGTGGGTCTCGGCGTTGGAGAAGCCGTACACCAGGGAGAACAGACCGGCGGCGACCAGGACCGTGCCGGGTACGTCCAGCTTGGAGTTGGCGGCGTCGCGGTGGTTGCTCAGCAGCAGCCAGCCGCCCGCGAAGGCGAGCACCGCGATGACCACGTTGACGTAGAGCGTCCAGCGCCAGTCGAGCGCGTCGGTCAGGACACCGCCGAGCAGCAGGCCCACGGCGCCGCCCGCACCGGCGATCGCGCCGTACACGCTGAACGCCTTGGCGCGCTCCTTGGCGTCGGTGAACGTGGTGTTGAGCAGTGAGAGCGCGGCCGGGGCGAGCAGTGCGCCGAAGGCGCCCTGGAGGGCGCGGGCGGTGACGAGCATCTCGAAGTTGGTGGCCGCGCCGCCCAGCGCGGAGACGGCGGCGAAGCCGACGACACCGATGAGGAAGGCCGTCTTGCGGCCGAAGAGGTCGGCTATCCGGCCGCCGAGCAGCAGCAGGGAGGCGAAGGCGAGGGCGTAGGCGGTGACGATCCACTGCCGGTTGCCGTCGGAGAAGCCGAGGTCGGCCTGGGCCGAGGGCAGCGCGATGTTCACGATGGTGGCGTCCAGGACCACCATCAGCTGGGCCAGGGCGACGACGGCGAGGATCCACCACCGCTTGCCGGAGGCCGCGTCCGGCGCCGGCGAGGCACCCGTGCGGGTGTCGTCGGTCAGGGTCTTCGAGGGCATGGGGAACCACTCCAGGGGAGGTCGTTCGAGGTCTTCCGAGGTCTTCCCAGGGCTTCCGAGAGTGATCGGGTCGTCCGGGGCGTCCGGGAGATGCGGACGGGAAAGGCAAAGAGGACGTAAACGAAACTGTTTCGTACACATAGAGGCTAGACCACTTTCAGCGAAACGGCAACGTTTCGCTAGTGAGGGAGATCCGGCATGCGCACGGGAGTGCTCGACATCGACGGCACGGGGCTGTACCACGAGGTGCGCGGCAGCGGCCCGGCGCTGCTGATGATCAGCGGAGCCGGGGGAGACGCCGGCTACTACACGGACGTGGCCGAGGACCTCGCCGACGCGTTCACGGTGATCACCTACGACCGGCGGGGGAACTCCCGCAGCGGCGGCCGCGACGACGGGCCGGCCCCCCTCGACCGGCAGGCGGCCGACGCCCGCGCGCTGATCGACGGCCTGGCCGGCGGCCGCGCCCTGGTCTTCGGCAACAGCGCGGGCGCGCTCATCGGGCTCACCCTCGCCGCCCGCCACCCCGCAGCGGTGGCCGGACTGATCGCCCACGAGCCGCCCGCCGTGAACGTGCTGCCGGACGGCGACCCGGCGCACGGCTTCTTCCCCGAACTGGCCGCGCTGTACGCGAGCGGCGGCGGGCCCGCAGCGGGGCGCCGGTTCGCCGAGACGACCCGAGGCGAGGGCACGTACCGTTGGCCCGCCGACGTCTGGCGGCGCTTCCTCGCCAACCAGGACCACCTCTTCGGCACCGAATGGGCGGCCTTCGCCGCCTTCCGCCCGGACGAGAAGGCGCTGCGGGCGGCCACGTTCCCGGTGCTCCTCGCGGCCGGCGCCGAGGACCGCGGCACGTACTACGCCCGCCCCTCCCACGAGATCGCCCGCCGGATCGGGGCGCCCTGGGCGGAGTTCCCCGGCATCCACATGGAGTTCCTGCGCACCCCCGCCCGCTTCGCCGCGGCCCTGCGGGTGGCCGCCACCCAGATGTGCCGCGAGACACCGCGACGGTGGGAGGGCGGCCCACGGACACCCTGACCACCGTGACCGGCGCCGTGGACCGGGCGCCGGCACCGCGCCCGCTACGCCAGCTGCCGCCGCACCAGCTCGTGCAGCCGCCCGCCCGTGTCCGCGAGGAGCTGCGCGGGCGGGCCCTGCTGGGCGACCCTGCCGTTCTCCATCACGATCACCCGGTCGGCGTCCATGACCGTCGACAGCCGGTGGGCGATGACGACCCGGGTGGCGTTCAGCTTGCGGGTGCTCTCGATGACCGTGCGCTGGGTCTCGTTGTCCAGCGCGCTGGTCGCCTCGTCGAAGAAGAGCAGCCGCGGCCGGCGGATCAGCGCCTGGGCGATCATCAGCCGCTGGCGCTGGCCCCCCGAGACCGAGCCGCTGCCGGCGACGATGGTGTGCAGCCCCATCGGCATCCGCGCGATGTCCTGCGCGAGCCCCGCCAGCTCGGCGGCCGCCATCGCCTCCTCCGGGGTGTAGGAGCCGGTGCCGCAGATGACGTCCAGGATGGATCCGGTGAACGGCTGGGCGTGCTGGAGCACCACCCCGCACTGCCGGCGCACCGCCGACGGGTCGAGGGCCGCCAGGTCCTGGCCGTCGTACAGCACACTGCCCGAGACCGGACGGTCGAAGCCGATCAGCAGTCTCAGCAGGGTCGACTTGCCGCAGCCGCTCGGGCCGACGACCGCCACGAACTCGCCCGGCCGCACCTCGAAGGAGACGTCGTCCAGGACGAGGGGACCGTCGTCGGAGTAGCGGAACGACAGCCGGCGGGCCTCCAGGGCGCCGGACAGCGGGCCCGGCCGGGTGCTCGCGGTCCGTGCCTCGGGCGTCGCCTCCAGAACCGGAGCGATCTCCTCGAACAGCGGCAGCGCGGCCACCGCCGCCACGAAGGCGCCGGTCAGCGAGGTGACCGAGGTCAGCAGCATGGTCACCGACGTGTTGAAGGTGAGGAAGTCCGCCGCCGACAGCGCACCCCGTGCCGGACCGGCCAGCAGCATGAACATCAGCAGCGAGCACAACGGCAGATAGACCGCGCCCAGCACCGTGCTGAGGTTCTTGATCCGGCCGAGCCGCTGCTGGAGCTCGCGGCTGCGCGCGAACTGCTCCGCCCAGGCCGCGTACGCGTAGTTCTCGGCGGCCGCCACCCGCAGCTTCGGCAGTCCCCGCAGGGTCTGGAACGCCTGGTTGTTCAGCTTGTTGGAGAGCACCACCAGGCGCCGCTGCCAGCGCACCTGCCACAGCCCGAGCCCCAGGAACACCGCCGCGACGACCACCAGCATGCCGATCGCGGCCAGCGCCATCGGAACGCTGTACCAGAGCAGCAGCCCCAGGTTCATCGCGCCGATGGTCACCGACTGGGCCACCGACGGGCCGAGTCCCGCGAGCAGCCGACGGATCGCGCTGATGCCCATCGCCGCGCTCGCCAGCTCGCCCGTCGAGCGTGCGGCGAAGAACGTCGTCGGCAGCCTGAGCAGCCGGTCCCACACGGCCGGTTGCAGGGTGGCCTCGATCCGGCCCTCCAGCCGCAGGATGGTCAGGTTCTGGAGCAGCGTGAACGCCGCCGCGACCACACCGGCGACCATCACCGCCAGACAGACCTGCGCGATCGGCCCCGGCTGCGCCCTCGGCACGTACTCGCCGAGCACCTTGCCGGTGGCGATCGGCACCAGCGCCCCGATCGCCACCGTCACCAGCCCGCTCAGCAGCAGGTTCACCAGATCCCCGCGGGTGCCGCGCATGCTGAACCGCAGCAGCCCGAGCGGGCCCGACATCCGTTCCGGCAGCGGCCGGTAGAACATCACCGCCCGCGGCTCGAACTCCTCCGCGTTCGCCTTCTCCACCGGGGTCTCCCGCCCGGTCGACGGATGGACGGCGACATAGCCGCCGCGCCGCCACAGCAGCGCCACCGGCGCCCCGGACAGCGCCCGGTGCCCGACCAGCGGGCCCACGTCGTCCCGCCACCAGCGCCCGTCGAGGCGGACGGCCCGGGTGCGGACCCGGGAGGCCACGGCGACCCGCTCGACCGGGTCCAGCCGGTCCTCGCCCGCCCCCATCCGCGCGGGTTCGGCGAGGGCGATCCCCGCCGCCCGCGCGACCAGTCGGCAGGCGGCGAAGGTGGCGTCCGCGTCGGCGGACGTCACGCGCGGACCCGCCGTCCGGCCGATCGACGCGAGCAGCGTCCGGTCGGCGCGGGCGCGCACCGCCTCACCGGCCTTGATCCCGGCGGCCGTACGCGTCTCGTGGCTGCGCTCCAGCTGCTCGATCCAGCGGTCCAGCGCGGTCAGCAGCCGGTACTGCTGGTCGACCATGGACTGCCACACCGCCGGGTCCATCAGCAGGTCGGCGGCCGCCTCCGCGCCGTACAACTGGCCGTACTGCACACTCCCCGGCGGGACCTGCATCCAGAACACGTCGTCGTCGGTGACCTCAGCGGCCCGCTCGGTGGCCATCGGCGCCTGGAAGAGGATCGACAGACCGCGGCCGACACCGAGGGCGAGCGCGTATTCCAGCGGGCTCGAAGTCGGCGGCACGTACTGGGGGTTGCCGTACTCGTCGTAGGACCAGGTCTGGGTGCTCGCGGGCTGGTACAGCTCACGCAGGCCGACGCGGTGCACCACGCAGTCGCGCAACGGGCGTGCGACGAGGGTGTGTTGGGGTCCGGCGACCGGACCGAGCAGCAGCGCGCCCGCCTCCAGGCGACCCAAGTGGTGCCAGTGGCCCTGCTGTTCGGCGTCCACCGCGAACAGGTCCAGCGCGCCCGACGCGACCAGCCACAGCACCTGCGGGCCCTCCAGGTCGAGGCGGCTGAAGCCGGCGCAGTCGATCTGCGAGCCCATCTGTCCCAGTGCGGCGAGAACGACGTCGCCCTCGGGTACGGCCGTCATCTCAACGCTCCCTGACCAGTGCCGCGTACGCGCCGCCGCGTGCCACCAGGTCCTCGTGCCGTCCGCGCTCGACGATCGTGCCGTGCTCCAGGACGACGATCTCGTCGCTGTCGCGGACCGTGCTCAGCCGGTGGGCGATCACCACGCACGCGCAGCCGCGTCGGCGCAGGTTGTCCATGACCACCCGCTCGGTCTCCGCGTCCAGCGCGCTGGTCACTTCGTCCAGGACGAGGATGCTCGGCCGGCGCACCAGCGCCCGCGCGATCTCCAGACGCTGGCGCTGCCCGCCGGAGAAGTTGCGGCCGTCCTGCTCCACCCCGCTGTGGATGCCGCCCGGCCGGCGCAGCACCACGTCGTACAGCGCCGCGTCCCGCAGCGCCTGGACGACCGCGTCGTCCGGGATCGACGGGTCCCACAGCGCCACGTTGTCGCGGACCGAACCCTCGAAGAGGAACACCTCCTGGTCGACGAAGGAGACGGAGGAGGCCAGCGCCCCGCGCGAAATGTCCTCCAGACGTTGTCCGTCGACCCGGATCACACCCTCCCACGGCGTGTACAGGCCCGAGATCAGCCGGGAGACCGTGGACTTGCCGCTGCCGGAGCCGCCCACCAGCGCCACCTGCTGCCCCGGGCCGACCGTCAGGTCGAAGCCGGCCAGCAGGGGCTTGTCCAGCGGGCTGTAGCCGAAGGTGATGTCCACGAGCTCGACATGGCCGTGCAGCCGGCGGGTGGACTCGGCGCCACCGGGACGGTCGTACAGCGGGTCCGCGCGGAAGTTCTCCACGTCCTTCAGCCGGGCCACGTCCGCCGCGAAGTCCTGGATCCGGCCCGCCACGCCGTTCAGCCGGGTCAGCGGCGCCGTGAAACGGGTGACCAGCGCCTGGAAGGCGACCAGCAGCCCCACCGAGATGCCGCCCTCGATCGCCCGCATACCGCCGATCCACAGGATCAGCGCGCTGTTGAGCGTGGCGAGCGTCGGCGCCACCACCCCCAGCCAGGCGCTCGGCACCCCGAGCCGCTGCTGCTCCTCCAGCGTGGTGGCGTGCTGTCCGGCCCACTTGCGGAAGTAGCCGTCCTCGCCGCCGGTCGCCTTCATCGTCTCGATCAGCTGAAGGCCCGTGTAGGCCGTGTTGGTGAGCCGTGCGTTGTCGGCGCGCAGCTTCGCGGTGCGGGTCGCGCGCATCCGGACGACGACCCGCATGGCGACGATGTTCAGCAGTGCCACGCCGATGCCGACGAAGGTCAGTTGCGGGTCGTAGGTGTAGAGCAGCACGGCGTACAGGACGACGACGATCGCGTCCACGCCCGCCGACGCCAGGTCACGGGCCAGGGTCTCGGCCACGGCGTCGTTCGACTGGAGGCGCTGCACCAGGTCGGCGGGGCTGCGCTGGGAGAAGAAGGTGACCGGCAGCCTCAGCAGATGGCGCAGGAAGCGGGCGCTGGAGAGCGTCGAGGAGATGATCCGGCCGTGGTGGAGGTTGGTCTGCTGGAGCCAGGTCAGGACGAGGGTCAGCAGGACACAGGCCCCCATCGAGGTGAACAGCACCGGCAGCAGCGAGGTCTGACCGCCGATCAGGAACATGTCGATCCAGGTCCGGCTGAGCGCCGGCACCGCGGCGCCGACCAGGACCAGCAGCAGGCTCGCCAGCACGGCGGCCGGCAGGGTGCCCGCGGTGCCGCGCAGCCGGGCCGGCACGGCACCCAGCACACCCGGTCTGCGCCCGCCCCGCTCGAAGCCGTCGCCCGGCTCCACGACCAGCACCACACCGGTGAAGCTGCCGTCGAAATCCTCCATCGGCACGAAACGCCGGCCCTTGCCGGGGTCGTTGACGAACACGCCCCGACGGCCGAAGCGGCGGCCCAGCCCCTCGTAGACGACGTAGTGGTTGAACTCCCAGAACAGGATCGCGGGCGCCTGCACCCCGGCGAGGGCGGCCAGGTCCATCTGCATGCCCTTGGCGGTCAGCCCGTAACCGCGGGCCGCCTTCAGCAGGTTGCTGGCGCGTGAGCCGTCCCGCGAGACACCGCACGCGATGCGCAGCTCCTCCAGCGGGACGTGCCGGCCGTAGTGGCCGAGGACCATGGCGAGGGAGGCGGCGCCGCACTCGACGGCCTCCATCTGGAGCACGGTGGGCGTCCGGACGGTCTTCCCCCGGCTCTTGGGGACCGTACGGCGGGGCGGCGCGGCCTTGCGCCGGCTGCGGGTCTGCTCGGCGGTGGTCATGGCAGTGGCCGGTCGTTCGGTGCGGCGGGGGTCACGGGAGCAGCCAATCGACGGGACGCTGGTCGGCCAGCCGGATCGCACCCGAGGCCATGGTCATGGAGGTGAGCCGGTACGGCGGCCCGTCCGCGGAGGACCACGCGTAGCCGCTCTTCGTCGACGCCGAGGTGTCCAGGCGGACGAGGACGGCCACCGGGCGGCCGTCCTTCGTGAACTGCTCGCCCAGCTGGCCGTCACCGAGGAACGCGGCGATCTGCTGCGCCGACTGGGCTGTGCGGTCCACCGACTTCACATGGCCGCGCAGCACGCCGTACTCCTGGGACGGCACGGTCTGCACGGTCAGGTCGACGGCCGCGTGCGCCGGGATCGACGCGGCGTTCTGCGCCGGCACGTACAGCGTGGCGTACAGCGGGTCGTCGGCGTCGGAGACCTTCTCCACGGCGGCGACGTTCGCGCCGGTGGAGATGATCTGTCCGACGGTGGCGGCCAGCGCGGTGATCCGGCCCGCGGCGACCGTGCGCACCACGGCGTCGCCGTCGGCCGTGCGCACCTTCAGCACCGGGGAGTCGGCGGGGAGCCGCTCGCCCTCCTCGGCGAGGACGGCGGTCACCTGGCCGGCGGCCGGGCTCTGGAGGATGTAGCTGCCCCTGCCGTGGGTGAGGACGGCGGGCGCGCTCACCGTGGACGCGACCGAACCGGTCACCGCCCACACGGACGCGGCCGCCATGACGGCCACGGTCACGGACAGCACCAGCCAGCCCTGCGGGCGCGCGAAACGCACCGGAAGGTCGAGTTCCTCCGGTGACTGGAGCTTGGCGAGGGCCTGTTGGCGGAACTGCACGGGCTTTCCTCGGAGAGTGCGGGGACACCGAGGAGTCCCGGAGCCGGGTCACGGCTCCGGGACTCAACAGGTCACACGGGGTGCGATCAGAGACCGGCGACCAGGTTGGTGACCGGGGCGGTGCTCAGGCCGGTGACACCCTCGACGGTGCCGACGGCCGTGTCGACCAGGCCGGAGACCGGGGCGATACCGTCCACCAGGCCGGTCACGGTGCCGAGGGCGTTCAGGGACAGGCCGCCGGAGACGTTGTCCAGCTCGGCGTCCGAGATCTCGACGGTCTCAACCTGGGGGGTGGAGTTCATGGTGGAACTTCCCTTCACATGGATATCTCAATAAGGGGGGAGCGGCCCCCTCTGGGGACAGATGACGGCCGCGACCGCGGGCGTCGGACGCCCGTTCGCTCCAGGCGTTTCGGCCCCCGCGGTGCGATGGATCAAAGCAGGTCCGCGGTCGGCGCAGCCACTCGCGCACCCGTCTCACCTGGGCAGTTGCGGCACAGGAGCGGGAAACGGTGCAGACGCGCGCACCTGTTGTCGGCGACTTCTCCACACCTTTGGCGGGAATCGCTCCGATGGGCGCCGGGGTCCGCGCGGCGAATTGGACACACCCGGCGCAATGGCGTGGCGGGCGCCGCGGAGTTGTGCAGAACCGCGGTGCCCGGTGACCCGCTTGGGCAATCGGTGTGCAGATTCTCTGAAGCAGGGATTCCGCCCGTCGATCTCGACGGACCGTCACCCGTCGGTCACGCAGCGCGTCAGCCCAGCAGGGCGTAGACCGTGCTCGCCCGGGCCGCCAGCTCGCCCGTCCGCTCGGCCGTGAGGGTGATGTCGGCGAACGCCATCCGGCGGCCCAGTTTGGTGAGCACCGACTCGATCAGGACATCCGAATCGGTCACCGCCCGCTGGAACGAGGTGGACTGCTGGACCGTCGTCATCGGTCCGTAGGCGCCGCGGGCCGCCGACACGGCGATCACGGTGGCGGTGTCCGCGGCCGCCATCAGGGCCTGCCCCGAGAGTCCCCCGCCTTCCCGCGCCAACGTCCGCGACCAGGGCAGACGAAGGGTCGCGCGGTCGTCGCCCAGCGCTTCGACGCGGAGGCCGAGGGCGAGGACCCAAGGGGCGAAGTTGACGGAGAGGATCTTGTCGGCTTCAACGGTCGTCATCGTCATATGGGTGATTGTTCCCCGCCCCGCGAGGTCGGGCACGGGTCATGGGCGGTTACGCCGCGGGTCATGGCCGATTCCCGGTTCCGCAAAGGAAGTTGGCAAAAGCGATTGAACACATCACGCGCCCCCCGCGTACCTATGGCCAACCAGGCGCCGCTGTACGGAGCTGCCGATCTCCGGCAGCCAGACCCCGTCCCCCAGGAGGTCGAGTTTTTTGAGTCACAAGCGAGTTTCGAAGCGCAAGGCCGTGATCGCGGTAGGCGGTGTGGCTGCGCTCGGAGCGGCGGCACTCCTGCTTCCCAACGCCAACGCCTCGCAGGACGGCTCCGGCGACGCCGCCGCGGTGAAGACCCTCAAGGCGGGCGACGCCTCGGATCTCGCCGCGCAGCTCCAGCAACTGCTGGGTGACGCCTTCGCCGGTTCGTACTACGACGCCGACCAGCAGCAGCTCGTGGTCAACGTCATCGACGTGTCCGGCGACGACAACAACGTCGTCGTCCAGGCGCAGAAGGCCGGCGCCAAGGTCCGCGAGGTGGAGAACAGCCCGGCCGAGCTGGAGGCCGCGGCCCAGACGCTGAAGGCCAAGGCGACCATCCCGGGCACCGCGTGGGCCGTCAACCCGCGGACGAACCAGATCCTGGTCACCGCCGACTCCACCGTCACCGCCGGCAAGTGGGACCAGCTGGAGTCCACCGTCCAGAGCCTCGGCTCGGGCATGGCGACCATCCAGAAGTCGGCCGGCACCTTCAAGACCTTCGCCTCCGGCGGCGACGCCATCTTCGCCGGCGGGGCGCGCTGCTCCCTCGGCTTCAACGTGACCGCCGGCGACGGTTCCCCGGCCTTCCTGACGGCCGGTCACTGCGGGGTCGCGGCCGAGCAGTGGTCCGACTCCGAGAACGGCCAGCCGATCGCCACGGTCGACCAGGCGACCTTCCCCGGCGACGGCGACTTCGCACTCGTGAAGTACGACGACCCCAACACCCAGGCGCCGAGCGAGGTCAATCTCGGCGATCAGACGGTCCAGATCAGCCAGGCCGCCGACGCGACCGTGGGCACCCAGGTCTTCCGGATGGGCAGCACCACCGGTCTGAACGACGGTCAGGTCCTCGGCCTCGACGCCACGGTGAACTACCCCGAGGGCACCGTCACCGGTCTCATCCAGACCGACGTCTGCGCCGAGCCCGGCGACAGCGGCGGCTCCCTGTTCACCCAGGACGGCCTCGCGATAGGCCTGACCTCCGGCGGCAGCGGTGACTGCACCGCCGGCGGCGAGACCTTCTTCCAGCCGGTGACCACCGCCCTCCAGGCGGTCGGCGCCACCCTCGGTGACGGCGGCGGCCTCGGTGCCGACGACCAGGTCGGCGGCGAGGAGGCCGGGGCCGGCGAGGAGGCCGGGGCCGGCGAGGAAGCGGGCGCCGGTGCGGTGGACGAGAACGGTGACGGTGTCGACGACCAGACCGGCGAGGCCATCGAGGGCGGTGCCGAGGACGCCGGTGCCGGTGCGGTGGACGAGAACGGTGACGGTGTCGACGACCAGACCGGCGAGGCCATCGAGGGCGGTGCCGAGGACGCCGGTGCCGGTGCGGTGGACGAGCAGAACGACGAGCAGGACAACAACAAGCACTGACGCCCCCTGACGCAGGAACACGCGGCGGGCCGACCCTTCGGCGGAGGGGCCGACCCGCCGCCCCGCGTTTTTCCGGAGGGGTCCCTCAGCCGTCGCCCCGCGCCCGCAGCAACAGCAGCGCCACGTCGTCGATCCGCTCCTCCGCCGCCGCGTAGGGGCCCACCAGTTCGTCGGCCAGCTCCTCCAGCGGACGGTCCCCGGCCTCGCCCAGCCGCCGCCCCAGGTCGGCGACCGCGTCCTCGATGTCCACGCCCGGCGTCTCGATCAGCCCGTCGGTGTAGAGGGCGAGGACAGAGCCGGGCGCCAGCTCCACCTCGGTCGTCGGGTACGTGGCCGAGCCGTCGATGCCCAGCAGCGGCCCGCCCGCGAGATCCAGCACGCGGACCCGCCCGTCCGGCCGGCGCAGCAGGGGCGGGGGGTGCCCGGCGCGGGCCATGACCGCTCGCTGTCGCTCCGGGTCCAGCCGCAGGTACAGACAGCTGGCGAGCAGATCCGAACCCAGCTCGATCAGCAGCCGGTTGGTGCTGCGCATGACCTCCGCCGGCTCCTGCCCGACCGTCGTGTACGCGCGGACGGCGGTGCGGATCTGCCCCATCAGCCCGGCCGCCGTCACGTTGTGCCCCTGGACGTCCCCGATCACCGCCGCCGCGAGCGGTGGGGACGGCACCAGGTCGTAGAAGTCGCCGCCGATCTCCATGCCCCGGGTCGCCGCCAGATAGCGGGCCGTCGCCTCGATGCCGGGCAGCGACGGCAGCGAGGGGGGCAGCAGCGCCGCCTGGAGCCCGTGCGCGAGCTGGTGCTTGGCGTCGTACAGCAGGGCACGGTCCATCGCCTGCGCGATCAGCCCGGCCAGACTGGTCAGCACGGCACGTTCATGGGTGGAGAAGGGATGCGGGGTGGCGTACGCCAGCACACAGGCGCCCACCGGCCGCCCGGAGGCGATCAGCGGCAGATAGGCCCAGGACGCGAAGCCGTCGGGGCTCCCCTGCCGGGCCGGGTACAGGTGCTCCAGCTGCCGCCGGGACTCGAAGAACGCGGGCACACCGTGGGCGACGGTGTGCGCGCCCGGCGTCTGGGAGGACAGCGGCAGCCCGTCGAACCGCTCCACGGCGTCCGGGTCGGGATACCCGTGGTGTCCCAGGACGTGCAGCCGCCCCGCCCGTGCCCCGAGCAGGGCCAGCGCCTGGCTGCCCACGGCCGGCGCGATCTCGTCCGCGACCAGCCCCACCACGTCCTGCACGCTCACCGTCTCGGTGAGCGCCCCCGCCAGGCTCAGCGCCTGGGACATCGACACCAGCCGGGTCGGCGCGTCCCCCGGCCGCGGGTCGGCCGCCCTGGTCTCCGACACGGCCCGGGCCCGCGCGATCCGCACACTGATCCCGGTGGTGCTCGGATAGAGCCGGAACGACAGCCAGTCCGAGGGCGGCCGCAGCGCCACGAACGACACCGCGTCCTGGCTCATCAGCGCCGCCCGGTAGCGCTCCTCGTACGAGGGGTCGTTGAGCCAGGGCACCGACGCCCACAGCTGGGTGCCGAGCAGCCGGGTCGCCGGGACCCCGAGCATCTCCGCCGCGGCCGCGTTGGCGAACCCCACCCGCCCGCTCAGATCCAGCGAGCACAGCCCGTACGGCAGCCGGGCCACCATCCGCGCCGCCTCCACCGGTCCGAGCGTGGGGGCGGCCCCGCCCACCGGCCCCGCGACCAGCAGATCGGACTCGGCGTGCACGGTCCGGTTCTCCTGCGCCGCCCGCTCCAGCCGGGCCGCGAGCCGGTCGCAGGCCGACGTCAGTTCCAGGTGCTCCCGTTCGGACAGCTCCGGCGGATGCGAGCCGGGCCAGGTCACGAAGACCGCGCCGTACACCCGGGAGGCGGTCGCCACCGGCACGGCGGCCAGCGCGAAGTGGTACGGCAGCACCACGGCGATCCGCGGATAGTGCCGGGCCATGTCCTCCTGCCCGCCCACCCACACCAGCCGCCGCTCGCGCACCGCCTCCGCCACCGGGATCGGCGCGCTCAGTCCGACCCGCTCCCAGGGCGCGGCGAACGCCCGGGGCAGCCCCGCCATCACCGCCATCTCCAGGACCGGCTCGTCGCCGGGCCGCAGATACACCGCCCCGGAGTGCGCCCCGACGGCGTCCATCATCGCGGTCAGCGCCAGCGACAGCAGGGGCTGGCGGAGCGGGGGCCGGACGGCCGTCGGCACCTGACCGGACGACCTGTCCCCGTCGGACACGGCGACCACCTCCTCGCCAGGCCGCACGGGTTCTCACGCACCAAATCTGCCCCCTGGCGGCCGGACGCGCACGGCGAGCGGCCCGTGTCCCGGGCGGCCGCGGGCCCGGCCCCCGCGCCCTGCCGCCCCGAAACCGGGCCGCGGCCGCCCCGAAACGGCCCACAGGGGCTGCGCACCGGTTCCACAGGCGCTGTAATGACGGACGTGGTCAGTGAGGGTGCGACGGGGCGCGGATCGGGGCCCGTGCGCGCCGAGATCGCGCTGAAGACGATCACCGCGGACCCGGCCGCGCCCGAACGGCTCCGACGCGTCCTCGAACAGGCGCTCGTCTTCTCGGGGGCCGCCCTCGCCGCCGTCTACACGCCCGGCGACGACGGGCGGACGCTCTGCCTGGCCGAGTCGGCCGGCGTGCCGCGCACCCTGTACGGGCTGCGCGAGAGCTACCCCCTCGACGGCGGCTCCCCGGCCGTGGAGGCCCGGCGGGGCGGGCGGCCGGTGTGGCTGGGGCCCGAGGAGCTGGCCGACTGGGCGGACACGCGGCGGATGCCCGCCCGGGACGTGCATCTGGCGGCCCTGCCCGTGCCCGGCGCCGACGGCTGCCTGCTCGCGGTCAGCGAGCACCCCGGGGGCTTCGGCGCCGACGACCGCTCGTGCCTCGCGCTTGTCGCCGCGGCGGTCGCGTGCCCCGCGCCCTCGGCCCCGGCCGCGTCCGCCGAGCGCGAGGTGCCGCACGGCAACGGCTTCTCCCTCGCCATGGACTCCGGCCGGGTCGAGGTCGGCGACGACCTCCTGGAGCTGTTCGGGATCCGGCGGGAGGAGTTCGACGGGCGGGTGGAGACCCTGCTCGGGCTCACCGTCCCCGAGGACCTGCCCTCGCTGATGTCCGTCGTCGAGGCCGACCACATGTCGATCGGGGACCGCGAGCTGGAGTTCCGGGTGCTCCAGCCCGACGGCCCGCCCCGCTGGCTGCGGCTGCGCGGCCGCCTGCTGCCCGGCGGCGACGGCCGGCCGGCCCGGCTCGTCGGCACCGTCACCGACGCCTCCACCCTGCGTCCCGAGGGCACCGACGTCGCCCGGGTGCAGCGCCTGGCCGCCGCGCTCGCCATGGCCGGCACGGTCCGCGACGTCGGCCAGGCCGTCGTCGCCGCGCTGCGCAAGCCGCTGCGGGCCGACCGGATCGCCCTCGCCGAGCTGGAGAACGAACGGCTCGTCGTCACCGTTCTCGACCCGCCCGCCCCCGAGGCCTGGCCGGAGCTGTGGCAGTCGGAGTGGCGCACCGAGTGGCCCGACGCGCCGGTGCGTGCCATGCCCACGCTCGCCGCCGCGCTGCGCGAGGGCCGCGCCCAGATCTGGCCCGCCGGCACCGTCGACCTGGAACCCGCCCTCGCCGGGGTCGGCCCCGGCGGTCTCGCCGTGCTGCCGCTGCCCGGCGCGGGCCGGATGGCCGGCGCGTGCCTGATCGGCTGGGACGCCCCGCACGACTTCGGCCCCGACGAACGCGCCCTGCTCATCGCCTCCGCGGGCCTCGCCGGGCAGGCCCTGACGCGCGCCCACGCCTTCGACGCCGAGCACGAGCTCGTCGCCATGCTCCAGCGCCAGCTCCTCCCGCGCCGGCTGCCCAAGCTCCCCGGCGGGGTCGCCGTCGCCCGCTATCTGCCCGCCACCGCCGGACTGGAGGTCGGCGGCGACTGGTACGACGTGATCCCGCTGCCCGACCACCATGTCGCCCTCGTGATCGGCGACGTCCAGGGCCACAGCGCGGCCGCCGCCACCATGATGGGCCAGATGCGCACCGCGCTGCGGGCCTACGCCGCCGAGGGCCATCCGCCGGACGTGGTCTTCGCCCACGCCAATCGGCTGCTCATGGAGCTGGAGACCGACCTCTTCGCCACCTGCTGCTATGTCGACGTCGACATGGAGGGCGGCACCGCCTGGTGCGTGCGCGCCGGGCATCCGCCGCCCGTGCTGCGTCACCCGGACGGCACCACCGAGATCGCCGAGACCGAGGGCGGTCCTCCGCTCGGCGTACTGGACCGCGCGGAGTTCCCGATGACCCCGCTGCGGCTGCTGCCCGGCACGGTGATCGCCTTGACCACGGACGGGCTGGTCGAGTCCGCGGAGCTGGACATCGACGCCGGCCTGGACCGGCTCGCCCACGAACTGTCCGTCTCGGACCCCGCCCACCTGGGCCTCGTCGCCGACGCCCTGCTCGGCAACGCCCACCGCGGCGACGACGTCGCCCTGCTCCTGATGCGCTACGACGGCATGGCCGTGAAGCCGCTGCGGGAGGGGTGGACCGTCTGGCGCGTCCCCGAGGCGGCCCGGCAGGCCCGCCGCTTCACCCGGCGCACCCTGCGCGCCTGGGGCGTGCCCGCGGAGGCGGCCGACACCACCCTGCTGGTCGTCTCGGAGCTCGTCACCAACGCGCTCGTGCACACCGACGGCAGGGTCAGGCTCGGCCTGACCCTGATGCACCGCCGGCTGCGCGTCGCGGTCACCGACGCCTCGCCGCGCACCCCCGTCAAGCCCACCCACGTGGGCTGGGAGTCCACCGGCGGCCGCGGCATCCTCCTCGTCGAGGCCGTGTCCGACGCGTGGGGCACGCTGCCGGTCGGCGGGGGCAAGCAGGTGTGGAGCGAGGTCCAGCTGGAGTACTGAGCCGCCTCGCCGGTGGGCCGGACGGGCATGAAAAACGACAATATGCACGTATGTGGATGAATCAACGTTCCGATCCGGACATCCCGGGCTAGGGTGAGGCAGATGAAGGCTCTCGTGCTGTCCGGTGGTGCCGGCACCCGGCTGAGGCCGATCACCCACACCTCGGCCAAGCAGCTCGTCCCCGTGGCCAACAAGGCCGTCCTCTTCTACGGCCTGGAGTCCATCGCCGCCGCGGGCGTCACCGAGGTGGGGATGATCGTCGGCGACACGGCCGACGAGATCCGCGAGGCCGTCGGCGACGGCTCCCGGTTCGGCCTGCGCGTCACCTACATCCCCCAGGAACGGCCTCTCGGCCTCGCCCACGCCGTCATCGTCGCCCGCGACTTCCTCGGCGACGACGACTTCGTGATGTACCTCGGCGACAACTTCATCGTCGGCGGGATCACCGACCTCGTCGACGAGTTCCGCCGCACCCGGCCCGACGCCCAGATCCTGCTCACCCGCGTCCCCGACCCGCGCGCCTTCGGCGTCGCCGAACTCGACTCCGCCGGGCAGGTCGTGGGCCTGGAGGAGAAACCCCGCGAGCCCAAGAGCGACCTCGCCCTGGTCGGCGTCTACCTCTTCACACCCGCCGTCCACGAGGCCGTACGCGCCGTACGGCCCTCCTTCCGCGGCGAGCTGGAGATCACCCACGCCATCCAGTGGCTGATCGACGCGGGCGCCGACGTCCGATCCACGATCATCAAGGGCTACTGGAAGGACACCGGCAACGTCGTCGACATGCTGGAGGTCAACCGGACCGTCCTGGAGGGCCTGGAACGCCGGATCGACGGCGAGGTCGACGACGCCTCCGAGACCGTCGGCCGGGTGATCGTGGAGGCGGGCGCCCGGGTGGTCAACTCCCGGGTGGTCGGGCCCGTCGTCATCGGCGCCGGCACCGAGGTCCGCGACTCCTACGTCGGCCCCTTCACCTCCGTCGCGGAGAACTGCCGCATCACCGACAGCGAGCTGGAGTTCTCCATCGTGCTGCGCGACTCCTCCATCGACGGCGTGGGCCGCATCGAGAACTCCCTCATCGGCCGGCACGTCGAGGTCACCCCGGCACCCGGCGTCCCCAGTGCCCACCGGCTCGTCCTCGGCGACCACAGCAAGGTGCAGATCCACACATGAACCTCCTCGTCACCGGGGCCGCCGGCTTCATCGGCTCGGCCTACGTCCGCGGCCTCCTCGCCGGCGGCACCGCGGACATCACCGTCCTGGACAAGCTGACCTACGCCGGCAGCCTCACCAACCTCCCGGTCGGCCACCCCCGCCTGGAGTTCGTGCAGGGCGACATCTGCGACGCCCCGCTCGTCGACAAGCTGACGGCCGGCGCCGACCAGATCGTGCACTTCGCCGCCGAGTCCCATGTCGACCGCTCCATCGACGGCGCCGGCACATTCGTCCGCACCAACGTGCTCGGCACCCAGACCCTGCTGGACGCCGCCCTGCGGCACGGCGTCGGACCGTTCGTGCACGTCTCCACCGACGAGGTGTACGGCTCCATCGAGACCGGCTCCTGGCCCGAGGAGCACCCGCTCGCCCCCAACTCCCCGTACTCCGCGTCGAAGGCGTCCTCCGACCTGATCGCCCTGGCCTACCACCGCACCCACGGCCTGGACGTCCGCGTCACCCGCTGCTCCAACAACTACGGGCCCCACCAGTTCCCCGAGAAGGTCGTCCCGCTCTTCGTGACCAACCTCCTCGACGGCGAGCGGGTCCCCCTCTACGGCGACGGACGCAACGTCCGCGACTGGCTGCACGTCGAGGACCACTGCCACGGCATCGACCTCGTCCGGACGAACGGCCGCCCCGGCGAGGTCTACAACATCGGCGGTGGCACGGAACTGAGCAACCGAGAGCTGACCGGCCTGCTGCTGGACGCCTGCGGGGCCGGCTGGGACCGGGTCGAGCACGTCACCGACCGCAAGGGCCACGACCTGCGCTACAGCGTCGACTGGAGCAAGGCCCGCACCGAACTCGGCTACCGTCCCCGCCACGACTTCGCCACCGGCCTCGCCGACACCGTCGCCTGGTACCGGGACCACCGCGACTGGTGGGAACCCCTGAAGCGGGGAGTGCGCCGATGACGCGCTGGCTGGTCACCGGCGCCGGCGGCATGCTCGGCCGGGACACCGTCGCCGAACTGGCCCGTCGGGGCGCCGACGTCACCGGGCTCGACCACGCCGCCCTGGACATCACCCGGCCCGACTCCGTGGCGCACGCGTTCGCCGCGCACCGCCCCGACCTGGTGGTCAACTGCGCCGCCTACACCGCCGTCGACGACGCCGAGACCGACGAGCCCCGCGCCCTGCGCATCAACGGCGACGGCCCCCGGCTGCTCGCCCGCGCCTGCGCCGGACACGGCGCCCGGCTGGTGCACGTCTCCACCGACTACGTCTTCGACGGCGCCGCCCGCACCGCCCCCTACCCCGAGGACCATCCCCCCGCGCCCCGCTCCGCCTACGGCCGCACCAAACTCGCGGGCGAGCGGGCCGTCCTCGACGAACTCCCCGGCGCCTCGGCCGTGGTGCGCACCGCCTGGCTCTACGGCGTCCACGGCCACAGCTTCGTGCGCACGATGCTCGACCTGGAGGCCCGCCGCGACACCCTCGACGTCGTCGACGACCAGCGCGGCCAGCCCACCTGGAGTGCCGACGTCGCCGCCCGCGTCGCCGACCTGGGCCCGAAGATCGGCCCGGGCGTGTCCGGCGTCTTCCACGCCACCGCCGCCGGCGAGGCCACCTGGTACGACCTCGCCCGCGAGGTGTTCCGCGGCATCGGCGCCGATCCGGACCGAGTCCGTCCCACCACCGGCGAGGCGTTCCGGCGGCCCGCGCCCCGGCCGGCGTACAGCGTGCTCGCGCACGGCCGCTGGCGGGAGGCGGATCTGCCGCCGCCCAGGGACTGGCGGGCCGCCCTGAGTGAAGCACTGCCCCTGATCCGCGAGGAGACCCTAGGAGACGCCGCGTGAAACGCCATGACTTCCTGCGCGCACTGCACCAGGCCACCGCCAACCGCAACTACCTGGAGATCGGCGTCAACGACGGCCGCAGCCTGCGGCTGTCGCGGGTCCCCAGCATCGCCGTGGACCCCGCGTTCAAGGTGACCTCGGAACTGCGCTGCGACGTCCACCTGGTCAAGGCCACCAGTGACGACTTCTTCGCCCGCGCCGACCCGCTGGCCCACCTCCGGGGCGGCCGCCACCCGTGGCGCAACCTGCGCCGCGGCCGTCACCCCCTCGGCCACTGGCGGCGCACCACCCTCGACCTCGCCTTCATCGACGGCATGCACCTGTTCGAGTACGCGCTGCGGGACTTCGTCAACGTCGAGCAGCACGCGGACTGGTCGAGCGTGATCGTCCTCGACGACATGCTGCCCCGCAGCGTCGACGAGGCGGCCCGCGAGCGGCACACCACCGCCTGGACCGGCGACGTCTACAAGGTCGCCGAGATCCTCACCCGGTACCGCCCCGACCTCGTCACCGTCGTCGTCGACACCCAGCCCACCGGCCAGCTGGTGGTCTTCGGCGCCGACCCCCGCAACCGGGTCCTGACCCGGAAGTACGACGAGATCATCGCCGAGTTCGACGTGCCCGACCCGCAGAAGGTCCCCGAGACCGTCCTGGAGCGGGTCCGGGCCGTTCCGCCGCAGACCCTGCTCGACGCCGGTTTCTGGCGCCCGCTGGTCCGCGCCCGCAACCGGGGCCTTCGCCGGTCCCGCGGCTGGGAGCCGCTGCGCGCGGCGCTGGAGCGGATCGCCGTCAGCGGCTGAGGCGCAGCTCTTCGTAGCGGGCGAGGCAGGAGGCGTACGACGGCAGCAGCCCGGACGCCTCCGCCTGCGCCAGCGACGGCGCCGCGGCGTCCTTCGGGGACAGCAGCGGCCGCGTGCCGTCCGGCCAGACGATGCCCAGACCGGCGTCGAACGGGTGCACCCCGTGCTCGCGCTCGGGCGCGTACCCGGCCGAGCACAGGTACACCACCGTCGTGTCGTCGGTCAGCGCCAGGAAGGCGTGGCCGAGCCCCTCGGCGAGGAACACCGCCCGCCGCGCGGTGTCGTCCAGCCGCACCGCCTCCCACCGCCCGAACCGCGGCGAACCCACCCGCAGGTCGACCACCACGTCGAAGACCGCGCCCCGCACACAGGTGACGTACTTCGCCTGGCCCGGCGGCACATCGGCGAAGTGCACCCCGCGCAGCACACCCCGGCGCGAGACCGAGCAGTTGGCCTGGACGAGGTCCAGGCCGTAGCCGGTGGCGGCGCGGAACTCCGGCGCGCGGTACCACTCGTGGAAGCTGCCCCGGTCGTCCCCGAACACCTCGGGATCCAGCACCCAGGCCCCGTCGATGCCCAGTGGCCGCATGCCTCACTCCGTCCGCGCGGTGATCCTGCCGAGGATCCGGTGCAGGGCGCGCCGCACCCGCCGGGCCAGCCGGCGGGCCCGGCCGGGCCGGGGCGCGGGCACCGCGCGCACCCGGTCGGCGCCGGCGCGCAGTGCGAAGGGCAGCGGGTGCAGGCGCGCCGGTGCCGCGTCCGGCGCGAGACAGAGCGCGGCACGCCATGTGCGCCCGCGGAGGACGGCGGTGGGCAGGACGGCCTCCAGCCGGCCGCCGGGGGAGAGGACGGCCGGTACGTCGTGGGTGCCCGGCCCGGTCAGCCGGAGCATCACCTCGGCCGGCGCCGGCACGTACAGCGGCAGGTCCGCGCCGAGCCGGTCCCCGTCCACGGTGACGTCCCCGGGGGTGAGCCGCCCCAGCCCGAGCCCCTTGCCCGCCCGGCCCACGTCCAGCGCGAGACTGGCGTGCCGGTCGGTCCAGTACGGCAGCACCACGCGGCCCGCGACGACCCCGGCGGGCGGGGCGGGCCGGTCGTGGCGGGGGGCCGGGCCCAGCCGCAGCTCCTTCGTCCAGCCGCCCAGGCCGACGCGCACGTACACGTCCCACAGACCGTCGGCGGGCAGCACCGCGCGGGCGCCGGGGTCCACGGTCGCCGTGCCCCGCAGCACCAGCCGCACCCGGCTGCCGTCGCCGGCCGGCACGGTCTCCCGCACCACCTCCACCGGCTGGAAGTACTGCTCGCCGCCGGCCCGCTCGCGCAGCAGCAGATCGGGCCTGGCCCGGCCGAACCGGCCCACGACGTCCTCGCCCAGCCAGCGCACCGCCTGCCCGACGTCCTTCGGCGGCCACGGCGGGGAACCGCCGGCGGACGGGAAGGTCATCGGGCCGCCGTCGTGGGTCAGCTCGGCGGCGAACGCGATCCGCAGCAGGCCCTCGCGCCACTCGACGGCCTCCGGCTCGACGGCGAGCGCGACACCCGACTCCCACTCGGCGAACGCCACGGCGTCGTCGTACCGGCCGTCCGTGACCAGCGCGGCGACCACCCGCTGGGTGGGCTGGAGCGGTGCCGCCACCTCCGGCCCGAAGCGTTCGGTGACCACGCCGTGGATCTCGTCGAACAGCTCCCTGCGGTAGTCCTCCGGCAGCCCCAGGAAGCGCCGGCCGCGCAGCCGCTCGACCATCTCCACGCGCAGCCAGCGGCGGAACAGCCTGTCGCGCAGCGGGCCGGGTTCGGTGTACCGCTCGACGACGTCGAGGGCCTCGCGCAGGTTCTTGAAGTACCCCACCGGGTCGAAGCGCTGGAAGCCCGCGTTCGCGTCGTCGTCGCGCCGCACGTGGTAGTAGCAGACGTAGTCGCTGAGCACGGCCACGTTGTCCGCGCGCAGGTAGGCCTCGGTGACGAAGACATGGTCCTCCAGGCGCCGGCGCCCTTCGGGGAAGCGCAGCCCGGTGCGGTCCAGGAACGCCCTGCGGACCATCTTGTGCGGGGTGAGGCTGTCGATGAGCGGCGCGTCGTGCACGGTGGCGTGCGGCCGGTTGACGCGGAACAGCTCCACGGGCACCCCGCGGCCCCGGCCGACCATCTTGCCCACGACGACGTCGGCGTCGTTCTCCTTGCCGTAGGCGTACATCCGCTCCAGGGCCTCGGGGCCGAGGTGGTCGTCGTTGTCGACGAACATCACGTACTCGCCCCGCGAGGCGTCGATGCCGACGTTGCGGGGCTTGCCCGACCAGCCGGAGTTCTCCTGGTGGACGACCACCACCCGGGAGTCCTCGGCGGCGAGGGCGTCGAGCCGGGCCGGGGTGCCGTCGGTGGAACCGTCGTCGACGAAGACGATCTCGTAGGCGTCGGGCGGCAGCGACTGCCCGAGCAGCGAGGCGATGCAGTCCTCGATGTAACGACCGGGGTTGTAGACCGGGACGATGACGCTGACCTTGACCGGCATCGGGCTCCTGGCCCCCTCTGTTCTTGCCGTGGTGCGGGCGCGTGGCCCGATGCTAACCCCGCGGAACGGGCCCCACCTGTTCTGTTCCGTGTCGGTCCCCGGACTTTGCCGAGCGTTCATGGTCGGGGGCCGCCGTACCCGTTCCGCCCGGCGGTCACGCCCGCCCGGCCGTCCGAATCGCCCGGTTCGCCCGGCCGGGCGAAGCACCGCGCGACGGGAGGCACGTACCCTGGCCGCGTGCGCCTGCTCCTCATGTCCGACACCCATCTTCCCCGGCGTGCCAAGGCCCTGCCGGCCCCGCTGCTCGACGAGATCCCGCACGCCGACGTCGTGTTCCACGCCGGGGACTGGGTCGACACCGCCACCCTCGACCTGCTGGAGAGCCGCAGCCGCAGGCTGGTCGCCGTGTACGGCAACAACGACGGCCCCGAGCTGCGCGCCCGGCTGCCCGAGGTCGCGTACGCCGACCTCGGCGGGGT
Source organism: Streptomyces phaeofaciens (assembly GCF_014648915.1). Classification (GTDB taxonomy): domain Bacteria; phylum Actinomycetota; class Actinomycetes; order Streptomycetales; family Streptomycetaceae; genus Streptomyces; species Streptomyces phaeofaciens. The sequence goes on from NZ_BMSA01000001.1 coordinate 342,161, forward strand.
GCGCTTCGCCGTCGTCCACGACACCGGGCCCGCCCGGGGCCGGGAGGCCCGCTGCGCGGCGGACTTCCCCGGCGGCGGCGTCGACGTAGTCGTCTTCGGCCACAGCCACATCCCCTGGGACACCACGGCCCCCGGCGGTCCGCGCCTGCTGAACCCGGGCTCCCCGACGGACCGCCGTCGCCAGCCGCACTGCACCTACCTGACGGCCACCGTCGCCGACGGCGCCCTCACGGACGTGGTCCTGCACCGGCTGCCGCCCCGGACCTGATCCGGCCGCCGTGCGGCGGTCACCGGGCCGCCGGCGGCCGGACCACGTCCGGGGCGGGGCGTCACCGGGCCGCCGGCGGCCGGCCGTGGATCGCCCCCGCAGTCGCCGTCAGCGGCTCGCCGCTGCCGCCCCAGCGCAGGGCGACGATCTCGGCGGCCACGGAGACGGCGACCTCCTCGGGCGTACGGGCGCCCAGGTCGAGGCCGACCGGTGAGCGCAGCCGGGCCAGTTCCCGTTCGGTGAGCCCGGCCTCGACGAGCCGGGCGCGCCGGTCGTCGTGGGTGCGGCGGCTGCCCATCGCGCCGATGTAGGCGGCCGGCCGGCGCAGCGCCTCCTCCAGCAGCGGCACATCGAATTTGGGGTCGTGGGTGAGGACGCAGATCACCGTCCGGTCGTCGGTGTCCGTGCCGCGCAGATAGCGGTGCGGCCAGTCGACGACGACCTCCACGCCGTCCGGGAAGCGGCGCGGCGTGGCGAAGACCGGGCGGGCGTCGCACACCGTGACCCGGTAGCCGAGGAAGGCGCCGATGCCGGCCACGGCGGCCGCGTAGTCGATCGCCCCGAACACCAGCATCCGCGGCGGCGGCGCGAAGGAGTGCAGGAACACCGCGACCGCGTCCTCCCGGCGCTGCCCGTGCGGCCCGTAGTGGCGCAGGCCGGTCGCGCCGAGGGCGAGTTCACCGCGCGCGTCGGCGGTGACCGCCGCGTCCAGGCCCTCCGCGCCCAGGGTGCCGCGGACCCGGTCCGGCCAGACGGCGAGCGTGGCGCCGCGCGGCGCGGGCCCGTCGGCCACCGTGGCCACGGTCACCGGCTCGTGCGCGGCGACGGCGTCGGCGACCGCCCCGAAGGCGGTGTCGTGCGCGGGGGAGACGGGCCGCACCAGGACGGTGATCTCGCCGCCGCAGGTCAGCCCGACCGCGAAGGCGTCCGTGTCGCTGTACCCGAAGGTCTCCAGCCGGGCCTGTCCGCTCGCCACGACCTGTCGGGCCAGCTCGAACACCGCGCCCTCCACACAGCCCCCGGACACACTGCCCACGACCTCGTCCCCCGGCCCCACGGCCATGGCCGCCCCCGGATCGCGCGGCGCGCTGCGACTCACGGCGACCACGGTCGCGAGCCCGAACGGCGCACCGGCCGCGTACCACCCGTTCAGGACCGGGAGGATCTCACGCACGCTCCGCTCCTCTCCTCGGCCTGCTCGCACGTTAATCCGTTGCCGCGCCGCTCGCCGTTCCGGTGCACCGCGGAGCCGGAGCCGGGCGCGCTGCCGTACGCGTTCTCCCGGAGAAGGTGAACAAGGTTCAACCTTACTCGTGAGTCAGATGGTATTGACGGTGTCCTGAAATCACCGGACTGTAGTGGACATGCCGAATATCCGGGCACGTCTGCTCGCTGTTCTGGTTGTCCTCTGCGGATTCCTGACGATGGCGGGGACCCCCACCGCCACCGCCGCCACCATCCCCGACTCCCTCTCCTTCGACGGCTCCGCCCTCACCGTGTCCGGCGGCCGTTTCGTCGACGCCGGCGGCCGCGAGGTCGTGCTGCGCGGCTACAACGTCTCCGGCGAGACCAAGCTGGACGAGAACAAGGGCCTGCCCTTCGCCTCGGTGGCCGACGCCAAGAAGTCGGCGACCGCCCTGCGCGCCCTCGGCGGCGGCAACTCCGTCCGCTTCCTGCTCTCCTGGGCCTACGCGGAACCCGTGCGCGGCCAGGTCGACACCACCTACCTGGCCGCCGCCACCGCCCAGATCCGCGCCTTCCTCGACGCCGGGATCCGGGTCTATCCCGACTTCCACCAGGACCTGTACTCCCGCCACCTCTTCAACACGGGCAGCTGGTACACCGGCGACGGGGCGCCCGCGTGGGCGGTGGACCTCGGCGACTACCCCACCGAGTCCTGCGGCATCTGCTTCCTGTGGGGGCAGAACATCACCCAGAACGGCGCGGTGAAGGCCGCCCAGTACGACTTCTGGCACAACGCCCACGGGCTCCAGGACTCCTTCCTGTCCATGGCCCAGCAGACCATGACGTACCTCAGGCAGAACCTCAGCACCGAGCAGTTCGCGGGCATCGTCGGCTTCGACCCGTACAACGAGCCCTACGCCGGCACCTACGACTCCGGCCAGGCCAGCCGCGCCTGGGAACGCGACCTGCTGTGGCCCTTCTACGTGAAGTTCCGGGCCCGGATGGACGCGGCGGGCTGGACCGACAAGCCCGCGTTCGTCGAGCCGAACCTCTTCTGGAACGGCAATGTCAGCAAGGAGGAGGGCGGCCTCCTCGACGCCGGCACGCTGGGCTCCCGCTATGTCTTCAACACCCACTTCTACGACCAGAAGGCCATCTCCGGCGTCCTGATGTGGGGCAACGCGGCGGACGGCCAGTACGTGACCGACTTCGGCACCGTCCGCGACCGCGCCTCGGCGCTCGGGACCACCGCGATCGTCAGCGAGTTCGGCCATCCCCTGAACGGCACGACGGCCGGCAAGGCCCCGACCGTCCTCAAGGCGATGTACCAGGCGCTCGACTCCCGGGTGAAGGGCGCCAATTGGTGGTCCACCCCCGTCAACTCCGGCCCGGTCCTGTCCGGTTCGCAGTGGCAGTGGGACATCTACAACGGCCGCCACCACGAGCTGATGAACGGCAACCCCGACAAGCTCCTCACCGCCGCCGACGCCTGGAACGACGAGGACCTGTCCGCCGTACGCCTCGACGACAGCGCCACGGTGACGCTCCGTCAGGACGCCCGGCTCGTCGACCGCGTCTACCCGAGCGCCACCTCCGGCACGAGCATCGCCTTCACCTACGAGGACCGCTCCCGCGACGGCTCCACCACCCTCACCTGGAACCCCGTGCCCAGCTCCCTGCCGAACGTGGCGTCACTGGTCGGCTCCGGCCAGTACGGGCTGCTGGTCTGGCGGTCGGGCGGCGGCGCGGCACCCACCGAGCTGCATCTGCCCGCGTCCTTCCCGACCGCGTCCACCACGGTCGTCTCCGACCTCGGCGCGGTGTACGGCCCGCCCGTGTACAGCTCCACCACCAAGATCGCCGCGGCGGCGGAGCCCGGCGGCACGGGCAGCCGGCGTCTGCTGCTCAGCACCACCGACTCGGGCACCGTGCACTACGCCCTCGTCACCAACGGGGCGGCCGCGCCGTCCGCGACCCTGCTGGCCGCGGCCCGCGGGGAGCTTTCGGCCTGGGTCGCTCAGAAGATCGGATAGTCCCGGCGCACGCACGGGGGTGGGTGGCGGGCGCCCGCCACCCACCCCCGTGGTTCGGTCAGCCGGTGGGTCCGGTCCAGCCCGGGGCGACATGGCCGAGGCGCACCCGCTGCGGATGGTCCCCGACCGGGACCGAGACGATCTTTCGGCCGGTGGCGAAGTCGATCGCCGTGACCTGGTCGGCGCCGCTCTCGGAGATCACACAGCTGAGGCCGTCGCCGCTGACCGTGGCCCAGTACGGCTTGGACGCGGTGATCAGCGGGCCTTCCTGGAGGGTGGCGCGGTCGACGACCGTCGCGTAGTCGTCCATGGTGCCCGCGACGCACAGCTTGGTGCCGTCCGGCTTCATCGAGATGCCGTGGTGGCGCGAGTCGTTGACGAAGGTGGTGCGGTCGTCGCTGGTCGCCGGGTTCTTCGGCAGGGTCTTCGTGCGGGTGATGCGGTCGGTGGCCAGGTCGTACTCGAAGAAGCCGTTGAAGAACGACACCTGGAAGTACAGCTTCGACTCGTCCGGCGAGAACACGGCCGGGCGCACCGCGTCCGAGTAGTCCGTGAGACCGATCGCGTCCAGCTTTGCCCGCATGTCGATGACCCTGACCTGCTGGTACGTGGTGGCGTCGACGACGGTGATGCGCCGGTCGCCCTTGGTGAAGTCCTGCCACGGGGCGTCCTGCGAGGTGTTCACGTCGCCGATCGACATGTTGTAGATGTACGCGCCGTCCTTGGTGAAGATGTTCTCGTGCGGCTTGTCGCCGGTCTTGAACGAGCCCAGCTGTCTGCCGGTGCCGATGTCCAGGACGTGCACGGTGTTCGAGATCGACGCGGAGACGGCGACCCGGGTGCCGTCGGGGGAGACGGCCATGTGGTCGGAGCGGTAACCGGACACCGGGAAGCGCCAGTTGATGTTCCCGGTGGCCAGGTCGATCGAGACGACATCGGCGAAGCTGGGCCGGGAGACGACCACCGAGGTGCCGTCCGGCGTGGTGTACATGTCGTCGACGAACTGGTCGTGGCCCTCGCCGACACCGTTGCGGATGGCCTGGAAGTAGATCCACTTGATCGGGTTGGCGTTGATCTCGGCCATCCGGGCGTTCTTGTCGGGGATCACATTGATCCGGCCGATCTTCGCGAAGTCACCGGTGGACCCGATGACGTCCGCGGTGCCCTCCCAGTTGTTGCCGACGAACATCACCTCGCGCAGCGCGGCGGCCGAGTCGGCCTCCGACGCGGTGGCGGTGGCGGCGGTCGCGGGAGCGGTGACGGTCAGGACGAGGGCGGCGGCTACGGAGCAAAGGTGCCTGGTTCTGAAGGCAGCCATGACTGCTCTTTCTCCTCGGGGGTGGCGGAAGGAGCGGGGCGCCCGAATCTGAACACGGCTGCGTTCAGAGTGGACTTACTGGAAAGTAAGGAAGGGGCGCCCTTCGCCACAAGACTCCGTACACGACAAAATCGACGGCGGGGGAGCACGGAGCGACGAGGGAGGGTCAGTGACGGGCAGGCTCAGGGCGCCGACGGGACGCTACGGCGGACGGTCCGCCGAGGAGCGGCAGGCCGAGCGGCGCGCGCGGTTCCTGGCCGCGGCACTGCGGCTGTTCGGCGAGACGCCCGGCTACCGCGGCACGACCGTGGCGGCGCTCAGCGAGGCGGCCGGCCTGTCGACCCGTCAGTTCTACGAGGAGTTCCGCACCCTGGAGGACGTCCTGGCGGTGCTGCACCTCCAGGTCAACGACTGGGCCGAGGAGGCGGTGGTGGCCGCGTTCGCCGCCGCGGAGGGCCTGCCGCTCGCCGAGCGGGTCACCGCGATCTTCCGCGCCTACGCCGGCGACGTCACCGCCGACCCGCGCCGGATCCGCATCACCTTCGTCGAGATCGTCGGCGTCAGCCCGCGGCTGGAGGAGCAGCGCCTGGAGCGCCGCGCCCGCTGGGTCGAGCTGATCTGCGCCGAGGCGACGGCCGCCGCCGACCGGGGGGAGGCCGTGCCCCGCGACTACCGGCTCGCCGCGACGGCCTTCATCGGCAGCGTCAACGGCCTGCTCCACGACTGGAGCGCGGGACGGGTGGCCGCGACCCTGGACGAGGTGGTCGACGAGCTGGTGCGGCAACTGCTGGGGATCCTGCGGCCGTCGGGGTGGGAGCCCGGGAGGCCTTAGGGGGCGGCGGTCTGGAGGGTCACCTCAGCCGGGCCACCGCCTCCACCACCCGCCGTGTCCCGTCCTCCTCGCGCACCCGGGCGCCCAGCTCCCTGGCCCGCTCGCCGAAGCCCGGCTCCCGGGTCGCCCGGACGAGGGCCGCGGCCAGGCGTTCGGCGGTGAGGCGGCGCAGCGGGAGCGCGGCCGGTGCCACCCCGAGCGTGACCAGCCGGCCGGCCCAGAAGCTCTCGTCGAACTGGACCGGCACCGGTACGGCGGGCACCCCCGCCCGCACCCCGGCGGCCGTCGTCCCCGCCCCGCAGTGGTGGACCACCGCCGCCGTCTCGGGGAACAGCAGGGAGTGCGGCACCTCGTCGACGGTCAGCATGTCGTCGCCGTCGGCCGCCAGCCCGCCCCAGCCGCGCTGGATCACCCCGCGCAGTCCGGCCCGCCGCAGCGCCCGGACGACCTGTGCGCTCAGCCTGGCCGGATCGGGCACGGTCGCGCTGCCCAGGCCCACGAAGACCGGCGGCGGCCCCGCGTCCAGGAAGTCCCGCACGGCCGCCGGAAGGCGCCGCTCACGGTCGTACGGCCACCAGTAGCCGGTGACGTCCAGCGCCGGGGGCCAGTCCCCGGGCCGGGGGACGACCAGGGGGCTGAAGCCGTGCAGCACCGGTGCGGCGGACGGCGGCCGGGTGCGGCCGGGCGGCAGTCCCAGCCGGGACCGGACCTCGGGCAGCACGGGAGCGAAGACGCGGTCGACGGCCCATTCCACCCCGTGGCCCGCGAGCCGGTTGCCGAGCCCGCCGAAGGACCCGCCGCCGAGGATGGGCGGCGCGAACTCCCGTGTGGGCGCGATCGGTTGGAGCGGGAGATCGAGGGCCGGCAGCCCCAGTCCCTCGGCGACCGTGTGGCCGAGCGGTGCCACGGACGCCGACAGCAGCAGGACATCGCTCCCGCGGGCCGCCGTCAGGACGTCGTCGGCCATCCGGCCGACCAGCGCCCGTGCCATCCGCACCACCCGCAGCAGCTTGCCGGCGCCGGTCGCGCTGCGGTGCAGCCCCCGGCCGCGCGCCGACTCCAGTTCGGCGCGCGGGTCGACCGGGAGCGGGTGGAAGCCCACCCCCGAGCCGTCCACCAGTGGCGCGAACCTCTCGTGCGTGACCAGGGTGACCTCGTGGCCCGCGCGCACGAGCGCGTGCCCCAGCCCGGTGAAGGGGGCGACATCGCCCCGGGAGCCCGCCGTCATGATCGCCACTCGCACGACGGACAGTATGGCGGCGACCGGCCTCCGTGGGGGCGAACGGCCGTGACATCACGGCCACTTCACTCGTCAGGCGCTGTCGCGCCACTTCTGTCGCAGCCGTTGACTTCGCCCCCGGCCGGCTCTACTTTCGGCGCGCAACCGTTCGGTTTGCCGACACTCGTTCGATATATCGAATTTCGGAGCCGCCGCATGTTTCCCCCACCGTGCCCGAGCCTCGTCCGGCGCCTGAGAACCGCCGCCGTGCGCGCCCTCGCCCTGGTGCTGACCGCGACCGCCGCCCTGCTCTTCGTCCAGCCCGGCACCGCCCAGGCCGCGACGAGCCGTCAGATACCGGTCCCCGAGGCGCCCATGGGCTGGGCGTCCTGGAACAGCTTCGCCGCCGTCATCGACTACGCCGTGATCAAGCAGCAGGTCGACGCGTTCGTCGCCGCCGGACTGCCGGAGGCGGGCTACGAGTACATCAACATCGACGAGGGCTGGTGGCAGGGCACCCGAGACGGTGACGGCAACATCACCGTCGACGAGTCCGAGTGGCCCGGCGGGATGAGCGCCATCGCCGACTACATCCACAGCAAGGGCCTCAAGGCCGGCATCTACACCGACGCCGGCAAGGACGGCTGCGGCTACTACTACCCGACCGGCCGTCCCGCCGCCCCGGGCAGCGGCAGCGAGGGCCACTACGAGCAGGACATGCTCCAGTTCTCGAAGTGGGGCTTCGACTTCGTCAAGGTCGACTGGTGCGGCGGTGACGCCGAGGGCCTCGACGCGCCGACGACGTACACCGCGATCAGCGCGGCGGTCGCCGAGGCGACGGCCGCCACCGGCCGCCCGCTGACGCTCTCCCTGTGCAACTGGGGCTACCAGAACACCTGGAACTGGGCCCCCGGCCTCGCCCCGATGTTCCGGACCAGCACCGACATCGTCTACTGGGGCAACAAGCCCTCGATGACGAACCTGCTGTCCAACTTCGACCAGGGCCTGCACCCGACCGCGCAGCACACCGGCTACTACAACGACCCCGACATGCTGATGGTCGGCATGGACGGCTTCACCGCCGCCCAGAACCGCACCCACATGAACCTGTGGGCCGTCTCCGGGGCGCCGCTCCTCGCCGGGAACAACCTCGCCACCATGACCACCGAGACCGCGAACATCCTCAAGAACCCCGAGGTCGTCGCCGTCGACCAGGACCCGCGCGGGCTCCAGGGCGTCAAGGTCGCCGAGGACACCACCGGGGCGCAGGTGTACGGCAAGGTCCTCGCCGGCACCGGCAAGCGCGCCGTCGTCCTGCTGAACCGCACCTCCGCCGCCAAGGACATCACCGTCCGCTGGTCCGACCTCGGTCTGACCGGCGCCTCCGCGACCGTCCGCGACCTGTGGGCCCGCGCCGACGTGGGCTCGTACGGCACGAGTTACACCGCGAACGTCCCGGCGGGCGGCTCGGTCATGCTCACCGTCACCGGCGGCACCGAGGCCTCGGGCAGCACCTACACCGGCACCTCGGGCTTCTCCGGCGTGGTGGCCGGCGCCACCGGCCTGAAGGTCGTCGACGTCGCCTACACCAACACCTCCGCCACGGCCCGCACCGCGACCCTCAAGGTCAACGGCCAGACCACCACCGCCGTCTCCTTCCCGCCGACGGGCTCCGGCCAGGGCACGATCACCCTCCAGGTCGCCCTGTCCAAGGGCTCCGCCAACAGCCTGACCTTCACGGGCGCCCCGACCCTCGCCGACATCACGGTCAGACCGCTGCCCGGCACGAACGGCACCCTGGTCGTCGGCAAGCAGTCCGGCCGCTGCCTGGACCTCTACAACAACACGATCACCAATGGCACCCAGGCCGAGATCTGGGACTGCAACGGCGGCTCCAACCAGGCCTGGACGTACACCTCCCGCAAGGAACTCGTGGTGTACGGCAACAAGTGCCTGGACGCCTACAACCTCGGCACGACCAACGGCACCAAGGTCGTGATCTGGGACTGCAACGGCCAGAACAACCAGAAGTGGAACGTCAACGCCGACGGCACCCTCACCAACGTCAACGCGGGTCTGTGCCTCGACGCCTCCGGGGCGGGCACGGCCAACCGCACCCCGATGGTGCTGTGGTCGTGCGGGACCGGCGACAACCAGAAGTGGACGCTGACCTGACGCACCGGGCGTCGTGCAACCGCCGTCCGGCGTACGGCGTGTGATCGTGCGGGGCAGGCTTTCCGCCCGCCCCGCACGGGACACGAGGGGGCCGGGCCATGACGGAGACGACCGGTGACACGACGACAGGGCGCGCACCGGACACGCGGCGGACGGCAGGCCCGCGCCGCCGGGCGGCACTCGTGGCCTTCCGGATCGCCATGGCCGCCCTGATCCTGCTGCTCTCCTGGCGCACCTACGAGGAGACGGGCATCGCGCTCGCCCGGTCGAACGGCACCCTGCGCACGGCCGGGGCCACCGTCACGGAGATGACCTCCCACACGGAGTCCGGGACCACCGGCGGCGGCCAGGACGGCGGCGGCGCCTCCTACCACTACACCGAGTACACGATCGAACTGCGCCTGGCCGACGGTACGAAGACGCTCCACGGCGTCCCCGAGGAGTCCGTGCACGGCCTCCGGGAAGGCCGGCGGGCCACCGTGGGCCTGTGGCACGGCCGGGTCGTGGAGATCGACGGGCGTGACGTGTGGCGGGGCTGGCACCCGCAGGCGACGGACATCACGCTGTTCGTGCTCTACCCGCTGATCATGGGCTATCTGATCGCCCTGGCCGTGTCCGCCGCCGCGTTCCTGGCGGGCCTGGGCGGCCGCGGCCGGGTGGCACCGGACGTGCGGGGTCCGGCCGGTGTGTTCGGGTTCTTCACCGGGGTCGCCGCGATCCTCGGCCTCGTCGTCCTCGGCGCCCTCGGCGAAGGCCCCGTGTTCTGGCCGCTGGTCCCCGTCGCCGCCGGAACGGCGGTCGCGCTGGCCCGGCTTCGCGCGGACGTCCGGCGGGCCCGGCGCGCCGCTGCGGCCGCCTGACGATCCGCGAGGGCGGGCGGTCACCGCCGCCGCAGGGGCCGTGGTGGCCGTGGCCGCCGTCGGCGAGCGCCCTGCGTCGGCGGGGCGAGCGGGCGGGGCCGCGCCGCCTCCAGCGCCGTCCGCAGCACCGCGACGGACACCCGTCGGCCCGCCGCGGAAACCGGCGCCGGCAGCAGGGTCCGGGCCGGACGTTCCCGCCCCAGCCCGGCCCGGACCGAGAAGCTCCAGGTCAGCCGGGAGGTGAACCGGACCCTGGCGAACCGCCTCCCTATTCGTCCCATGCCTGGATCATCGTCTGCTCGACGATCTTGCCGTCGCGCAGCGTGATCATCGACTCGGCGAGGACACGCACCCCGTCCGCGTAGAGGCAGGACTCGCTGAACGCGGCGCGGTCGCCCTGGATGATGCACTCCTCCAGCTTGTGCGACATGTCCCGGCTGTAGACGTCCTCGAGGAGGGCGCCGATCTCGTCCCGGCCCCGCAGCACCCGGGGGTTGCTGGGCTGGGCGGTGTGGTCGATGACGCGCAGTTCCGCGTTGTCCGCGTACAGCGACAACAGTGGGGCCGCGGACTGCCCCTCCACACCCCTGCGCAGGGTCTCCGTGTCGAAGGCGGAGCGTGATGCGGTGCCCATGGTGACCTCCCTGGAGAATCGCGAACCTGGGGAGCCGGGGCGCCCGGTATCCCATCTTCGAGACTCCTCCGCCGCACCGGGCTCGGCAAGCGCAGCCGGACCGTCGTCCTCACGGGTGAGCCGGACGCCGTACCCGTGTCCGCCGGGGCGCGGCGGCCGTTGCCGATGTCATGATCTCCCCTCGACGCATCGTCGCCGCCGCCGCGCTCGCCGCCGGGTTCACCGGCCTCGCAGCCCCCCTGGCGAACGCGGCCGAAGCCCCGGACGCCGGCAAGCTGAACCCGATCGCCGCCCTGGACGCGCTCGCCGCGAGCCAGCTTCCGCAGGAGAGCCGGGGCGAGCTGCCGAAGATCTCCCGGCAGCTGTCCGAAGTGAAGAACGTGCACCAGCTGAGCAAGCTGAACGAGCTGCACCAGCTCACCGACCTCGCCGCGCCCGTCACGGGGCTGCTGCCCGCCATCGAGACCTGATCGCCGGTCCGCCCCCGTGGGGCCGCCGCCCGGACCGTCGGGCGGCGGCCCCACGGGTGTGCCGGCCGGTGGCGCCCGGCAGCCTCACTCCTCCGTCGCGAGGAACTCCGCCGACGCGAGGAACTGGGTCGCCGCCAGCTCCGCGTAGAGCGGGTCGCCCGCCACCAGTTCACGGTGCGTGCCCACCGCGCGGACCCGGCCCCCGTCCATGACGACGATCCGGTCGGCCGTCGTCACCGTCGACAGCCGGTGCGCCACCACCAGCACGGTGGTGGTCCGGGCGACGTCCGCGACCGTGTCGCGCAGCGCCGCCTCGTTCACCGCGTCCAGCTGTGAGGTCGCCTCGTCGAGCAGCAGCAGCCGGGGCCGCCGCAGCAGGGCGCGGGCGATCGCCACCCGCTGGCGTTCACCGCCGGACAGCTTGGTCCCCCGGTGCCCGACGAGCGTCTCGAGACCCTGGGGCAGCCGGGCGGTCAGCCCGTCCAGCCGGGTCGTCTTCAGCACCCGCCGCACCGCGTCGTCGTCCGCCTCCGGATTGCCCAGCAGCAGGTTGTCGCGCAGCGAGCCCGACAGCACCGGAGCGTCCTGCTCCACGTACCCGATGGAGGACCGCAGCAGGGGCAGTTCCCACGCGCCGAGGTCGCGTCCGTCGAGGGTGATCGTGCCGGACTCGGGGTCGTAGAACCGCTCGATGAGCGAGAACACCGTGGTCTTGCCCGCGCCCGACGGTCCCACGAACGCCGTCATGCCCCGCGCCGGGACGTCGAACGTCACCCCGTGGTGCACGTACGGCAGATCGTCGGCGTACCGGAAGCGCACGTCGGTGAAGGCCAGCGCGGCCGGTTCCTCGGCGGGGGAGGGGAGCGGGGCGGGCCGGGCCGCGGGCTCCGCGGGCAGCCGCAGCGCCTCCTGGATCCGGCTCAGGGCCGCCGAACCCGTCTGGTACTGGGTGATCGCGCCGACGACCTGCTGGATCGGGGACATCAGATAGAAGACGTACAGCAGGAACGCCACCAGCGTGGCGACATCGATCGCGCCGGTCGCGACCCGGGCCCCGCCCACCGCCAGCACGGTGATGAACGCGGTCTGCATGGCCAGCCCGGCCGTGTTCCCGGCCGCCGCCGACCACTTCGCGGCCCGCACGCTCTGCCGCCAGGACTCCTCGGCCGCCGTGTGCAGCGTCTCCTCCTCGCGGTGCTCGGCACCCGAGGCCTTCACGGTGCGCAGCGCGCCCAGCACCCGCTCCAGCGACGCTCCCATGACGCCCACCGCGTCCTGCGCCCGCCGGCTCGCGCGGTTGATGCGGGGCACGATCACGCCCAGCACCGTGCCCGCGCCCACGACGACCGCGAGCGTCACGCCCAGCAGCACCGGATCCACCAGACCCATCATCACCACCGTCGCGAGGAGCGTGAGTCCGCCGGTGCCGAGGCCCACCAGCGAGTCGGTGGTCACCTCGCGCAGCAGGGTCGTGTCCGAGGTGATCCGGGCCATCAGATCGCCCGGCTCACTGCGGTCCACGGCCGTGATCCGCAGCCGCAGCAGGTACGACGAAAGCGCCCGCCGCGCACCGAGCACCACCGACTCCGCCGTGCGGCGCAGCACGTACGAACCCAGCGCCCCCACCGCCGCGTTGGTGACGACCAGACCGGACAGCGCCAGCAGCGCGCCGGTTATCGCCCGGTCGTGGGACAGGTCGTCGATCAGTCCCCTGGCCACGAGCGGCAGCAGCAGCCCGGTGGCGCCGGTGACCAGCGAGAGCACCGCGCCCAGGAGCAGGGACCAGCGATGCGGCCGGACGTAGTCGAGCAGGAGCCGCCACGGGGGCCGTTCGTCGGTCGTCTCTGCGATGCTCACGGCGCTCCTCGGCGGTCGGACGGAGCCTTCAGGCTACGGCGGCGGCCCCGTGACGTGGCCGGAAGGAGGGGTTCGGCGGCTGGTCGGCCACGTCCCTACCGATCAGTCACGCGTAGGGTCGGCAGTGGGACGGATGACCGCCGACGAAAGGGGCAGCACCATGCCGCAGGAAGTACGCGGAGTGATCGCACCGGGCAGGAACGAGCCGGTGCGGGTGGAGACGATCGTGATCCCCGATCCCGGCCCCGGCGAAGCCGTGGTGAAGATCCAGGCCTGCGGGGTCTGTCACACCGACCTGCACTACAAGCAGGGCGGGATCAACGACGAGTTCCCGTTCCTGCTCGGGCACGAGGCGGCGGGTGTCGTGGAGGCGGTCGGCGAGGGTGTCACCGATGTCGCCCCCGGTGACTTCGTGATCCTCAACTGGCGGGCCGTGTGCGGCCAGTGCCGTGCGTGTCTGCGGGGGCGGCCCTGGTACTGCTTCGACACGCACAACGCGAAGCAGAGGATGACCCTCCTCGACGGTACCGAGCTCTCCCCGGCCCTCGGTATCGGCGCCTTCGCCGAGAAGACGCTGGTGGCCGCCGGTCAGTGCACCAAGGTCGACCCGTCGGTGTCGGCGGCGGTGGCCGGGCTGCTGGGCTGTGGCGTGATGGCGGGCATCGGCGCCGCGATCAACACCGGCAACGTCGGGCGGGGCGACACGGTCGCGGTCATCGGCTGCGGCGGCGTGGGCGACGCGGCGATCGCCGGGTCGAACCTGGCCGGCGCGGCGAAGATCATCGCGGTCGACATCGACGACCGCAAGCTCGCCACCGCCAAGGCGATGGGCGCCACGCACACCGTCAACTCCAAGGAGACCGACCCGGTCGAGGCGATCCGCGAGCTGACCGGCGGCTTCGGCGCCGACGTCGTCATCGAGGCGGTCGGCCGCCCGGAGACGTACAAGCAGGCCTTCTACGCCCGTGACCTCGCCGGCACGGTCGTCCTGGTCGGCGTCCCCACCCCCGAGATGAAGCTCGAACTCCCCCTCCTCGACGTCTTCGGACGCGGCGGCGCGCTGAAGTCCTCCTGGTACGGAGACTGCCTGCCCTCCCGCGACTTCCCCATGCTGATCGACCTGCATCAGCAGGGCCGCCTGGATCTCGGCGCGTTCGTGACCGAGACCATCCAACTCGACGAGGTGGAGAAGGCGTTCGACCGGATGCACCACGGTGACGTCCTGCGTTCGGTGGTGGTGCTGTGATGGCCGCGCGCATCGAACGTCTCGTGACCTCCGGCCAGTTCAGCCTGGACGGCGGCACCTGGGACGTGGACAACAACGTGTGGATCGTCGGCGACGACCACGAGGCGATCGTCATCGACGCCGCCCACGACGCCGCGGCCATCGCCGAGGCCGTGGGCGACCGCCGGCTGACGGCCATCGTGTGCACCCACGCCCACAACGACCACGTCGGCGCGGCCCCCGCCCTGGCGGAGCTGACCGGCGCGACCATCTGGCTGCACCCCGACGACCTGCCGCTGTGGAAGCTCACCCACCCCGACCGCGAACCCGACGCCCATCTGGCCGACGGACAGGTCATCGAGGCCGCCGGCGCCGACCTGACCGTCCTGCACACCCCCGGGCACGCGCCCGGCGCGGTCTGCCTGTACGACCCGGGGCTCGGGGTGCTGTTCACCGGCGACACCCTGTTCCGGGGCGGGCCCGGCGCCACGGGCCGCTCCTACTCCCACTTCCCGACGATCATCACGTCCATCCGGGAGCGGCTGCTGTCCCTCCCGCCCGAGACGAAGGTGCTCACCGGCCACGGCGACGCCACGACCATCGGCGCCGAGGCACCGCACCTTCAGGAGTGGATCGCCCGGGGCCACTGACGGCGGCGCTCCGCACGAGCGGCACCGCGCCCGGCGCCGCCCGCCACCCGTCGCCGTAACCCGCCGCCCGCGGCCTGCGCCCGGCCGGGTGACCTGGCGGAGAAATCCGCGCCCCGCCCGCCAAAGCCGACAGAAGGTGTCCGGTTTTCCCGGGATCCTCTCGATGACACCACTCGCGAGGGAAAGGGAGGCCGGACATGCCGGGTCCGCTGGAAGGCAAGGTCGCACTGGTCGCGGGGGCGACCCGGGGCGCGGGACGGGGCATCGCCGTGGAACTCGGCGCGGCCGGCGCCACGGTCTACGTCACGGGACGCACCACCCGGGACCACCGCTCCGAGTACGACCGCCCCGAGACGATCGAGGACACCGCCGACCTGGTCACCGAGGCCGGCGGCCGGGGTGTCGCCGTCCCCACCGACCACCTCGACCCGGCGCAGGTGCGCACCCTGGTCGAGCGGATCGACGCCGAGCAGGGCCGCCTCGACGTCCTCGTCAACGACGTCTGGGGCGGCGAGCACCTCTTCGCCTGGGACACCCCGCTCTGGGAGCACGACCTCGACAACGGTCTGCGGCTGCTCCGCCTCGCCGTCGAGACCCATGCCGTCACCAGCCACCACGCCCTTCCGCTGCTGCTGCGCCGGCCGGGCGGACTGGTCGTCGAGATGACCGACGGAACCGCCGAGTACAACCGTGACACCTACCGAGTGAACTTCTTCTACGACCTCGCCAAGGCGTCCGTCCTGCGGATGGCCTTCGCCCTCGCCCATGAACTCGGCCCGCGCGGCGCCACCGCCGTCGCGCTCACCCCGGGCTGGCTGCGCTCGGAGATGATGCTCGACAACTTCGGCGTACGCGAGGAGAACTGGCGCGACGCCCTCGACCGCGTCCCGCACTTCGCCATCTCGGAGACCCCCCGCTATGTCGGCCGGGCCGTCGCCGCGCTGGCCGCCGACCCCGAGGTGGCCCGGCTCAACGGACAGTCCTTCTCCAGCGGCGGCCTCGCCCCGGTGTACGGCTTCACCGACCTCGACGGCAGCCGCCCGGACGCCTGGCGCTACATGGTCGAGGTCCAGGACCCGGGCAAGCCGGCGGACCCGACCGGCTACCGCTGAGCCCTCAGGCGTCGGCGACGGGCAGGGTCGGCCAGCGCGCCGGGTGCCCCGGCGGCAGCGCGAGATCCTCGCGTACGGCGGTGTAGTACCCCTCGCGGCCGGCTCGCTGCCGCTCCAGCAACGCCTGCCAGGCGGCGGGATCGCGGGTCCCCTCGCGCATGAACCGTTCCATGTCCATCACCGCCGTCACCCACACCCGCGCCCGCTCCACCACATCGCGGCTGCCCAGCATGATCAGGGCCTCGCCGGCCGGGTCGCGTCCGTCGGTCGCCGCCGCCAGCAGCGGCTCCGCCTCCTGTGGGGACAGGGGGTGCGGGTGCGGGTCGTTGCCCAGATGGGAGGCGACCCGGTAGGTCAGGTTCACCGACTTCTTCAGTGCCCGCGCGTACTCGCCGTACACCGTCAGCCGGCGCTCCTCCCATCGCGCCGCCGTCTCGCGCCGGAACCTCGCCCCGTCGCTGCGCACGATCGCCAGATACGAGCCGAGGGCACCGATCACGACCCCGATGAGCGCGGGAAGCTGCTGTATGAACGCCGACATGCCCGCACGATATCGGCCGAGTCGATCAGTCCCGGGCCGAGAGCGCCGCGAGCACGCGGGCCACATCCGCCTTTGACGTCCGCCAGTTGCTGAACGCCGCCCGCAGCCCCGGCACCCCGTCGTACACCGTCGGGGTCAGGAAGGCCTCCCCGGAGGCGGCGACCGCGTCCGCCAGCGCGGCCACCCGCTTCGGGGTGGGGTCCTCGGAGAGGGTGAAGCAGACCACGTTGAGGCGGACCGGGGCCAGCAGCCGCAGTCCGTCGAGCGCGGCCACCCCCTCGCCGAGGCGCGCGGCCAGGGCCACGTTGCGCTCGACGATCTCGCGGTGCCCGGACCGTCCGTACGCCACCAGGGAGAACCACGCGGGCAGGGCGCGCAGCCGGCGGGAGTTCTCCGGGGTCAGATGGAGGAAGTCGGGCTCGCCGGTGGGCAGGCCGAGGTAGGGCGAGGCGTTGTGGAAGACCCGCACCTGGAGGTCGCGGCGCCGGGTGAACTGGACGGCCGCGTCGTAGGGCACGTTCAGCCACTTGTGCAGGTCGACACAGACCGAGTCGGCCGCGTCGAGCCCGTCGACGAGGGCCGCGTACGCGGGGGAGAGGGCGGCGAAACCGCCGAAGGCTGCGTCCACGTGCAGCCAGAAGTCGTACCGCTCGCGCAGCGCCGCGATGCTCCGCAGGTCGTCGAAGTCGACCGTGTTCACCGTGCCCGCGTTGGCGACGACGATCGCGGGCCGGCCGTCCAGCGCGGCGAGGGCCCGCTCCAGCGCGTCGACGTCGACGGCCTCACGGTTCCCGGGCAGCACCGGTACCCGCCGCAGCCGGTCGCGGCCGATGCCGAGGACGGACAGTGCCTTGCCGACACTGGAGTGCGGGCTGCCGGAGAGCACGTCGACCGGGCCCAGCGCCGCGACGCCGTCCCGGGACACGTCCACCCCCAGCCGCTCGCCGAGCCACTCCCGTGCGACGGCGAGCCCCACCGTGTTCGACACGGTCGCGCCGGTCACGAACGCCCCGGAGTGCGCCTCGCCGAGTCCGAACAGCTCCCGCAGCCAGGCCACCGCCTCCCGCTCCAGCGCGGCCGCCCAGGAGCCGGCCGCTCCCGAGCCGTTCTGGTCGTACGCGCCGGTCAGCCAGTCCCCGGCGACCGAGGCGGGGGTTGCGCCGCCCGTGACGAAGCCGAGATAGCGCGGTCCGGCGGAGGCGGAGAAGCCCGGGGCCCAGCGCTCGGCGAACCGTGCCAGGGCGCCCTCGGCCCCGGCGCCCCCGTCCGGGAGGACGTCGGCGCCGGGTGCCCGGTCGAGGCGGGCCACCGGCCGGTCGTCGAGCCCGTCCAGCTCGCGGACGGCGAAGTCACGGGCGGACTGGAGGAGTTCGGGGAACCGGGCGAGGTCGTCGGCAAGCGTCGGATGCATACGAGGACCCTAGGGCGGGGGTGCCGGTCGATGCCCGGTCCACTTGAGGGAAACTGGACCGGACGGACGAGGGCCGTGTCCGCGGGAACGCCCGCCGGCGGTCCGTCGGAAGTTCACCGTTTCGTCACAGCCCGGGCGGGCCTACAACCGATGCGCGAGCACGGTGGTCTACCAGGGGGAGATCGCCACAATCGCGCCGGAAAGAGGGCAGGGCCATGGGGGACATACGCAGACGAGGAGCCGTCGTACTCGGGGTCACGGGGCTGCTGGCACCGCTGACGCTCGCCATGGGCGCCGCGCCGGCCCAGGCCGCGAGCTGCACCACCCAGGCCGGCCCCTATCAGAAGCAGGTCGAGAAGTTCCTCGGCCGGCCGGTGGACGGCAGGCAGTCGACCACCGACTGCAAGGCCATCCAGGCCTTCCAGACCAAGCACGGCATCACCCCGAACATCGGCTACGCCGGGTCCGTCACCTGGGGTGTGATGGATCTCATGAACAAGCAGAAGGCGGTGGGCAGCAATCCCAACCGGGACCGCAAGTGCCCGACCAACAAGGGCCGCATCGCCTGTGTGAACCTCACCCTCCAGATCAGCTGGATCCAGGACGGCAGCCGGCTCGTCTACGGGCCCGTCCCCGTCCGCACCGGCCGTGACGGGTACGAGACCCGCACCGGCCTGAAGAAGATCTACTGGCGGCACATCGACCATGTGTCGAGCATCTACAACGTGCCCATGCCGTACAGCCAGTTCTTCGACGGCGGGCAGGCCTTCCACTCGGTGGGCGTCAGCATGTGGAACCCGCCGGGCTCGCACGGCTGCGTCAACATGACCAAGACCACCGCCAAGAAGTACTGGTCCCTGCTGAAGACCGGCGACGACGTCTTCGTCTACGGCCGCAAGCCGGGTACCTGAGCGGCCCCGGGGGCACGTCGGGCGGCCGGTCGCCGAGGCGAATTCACCGGCCGCTCTTGACAGATGGACGTGATCAGTAACACGGTCCGTTATGTCCGCCTTGTTCCCGATTACTCACGGCGCCTTCACCTCCGACATCGTAAGATTCACACCATGTCCACCACTGTTGAACCCCTCTCCGAGCGATCGGCCGCGGAGGTCAACGAGGAGATCCGGGCCCTGTGGTTCCGGTCGGGCGGGACACTGAGCGTCGAGCAGCGTGCGGAGTATCAGCGGCTCGTCCTGGAGTGGGCCGCAGCGGCCCCCCAGAAGGCGAACGCGGCCTGACGCTCCCCGAGGACCGCCGTTCCTCTCCAGCCGAAGCGGGCACCCGGACCGGGTGCCCTTTTCGCTGTCCGGCTCATCCCCAGGTCGCCGAGTAGTAGTCCCGGTACGCCTTGCGGTCCTGCTCCGCCCGGATGTACCGGGTCGCGACCAGGGCGACCATGCTGCCGGCGATGACCAGCAGACCGGGGCCGATGTTCCGGGGGTCGGTGAGCCGGGACGCCAGGGTCGCGCCACCGCCGCCGGTCACGGGAGTGGTCGAGCCCGGCGAGGTGGTACCCGGGGCGCTCGCGGCCTGGGTGGGCGAGAGGGACGGCTCGGGGGCGCCGGAGGCCGCGGCCCCACCGCCCTGCCCGGCGTTGTCCGACGGCGCGGCCACGATCAGCTGCACGTTGAGCTGCGCCAGCGCGCGCGTCACCGGCTGGAAGAACGTCGTCCCGCCCGTCGTGCAGTCGCCGCTGCCGCCCGAGGTGATGCCCAGGGCGATGCCCTCGGAGAACATCGGGCCGCCGCTGTCGCCCGGTTCGGCGCACACGTTCGTCTCGATGAGCCCGCTGACCGTGCCCTCCGGGTAGTTGACCGTCGCGTCCAGTCCGGTGACCTCGCCGTCACGCAGTCCGCTGGTGCTGCCGCTGCGGAACACCCGCTGGCCGACGGCCGCGTCACCGGTGCCCGTGATGCGCACCCCGTTGCCGCCGCCGACGGCCACGATGTCGGCCCCGTCGCCGGCCTCGCCGTCGGCGTACTGGACGAGGGAGAAGTCACTGACCGGGAAGGTGGAGACGACCGTGGTGCCCACCTCCTGCTTGCCCTGGTTGTCGGCGAACCACGTCGACTCGTTGGGCCCGCAGTGTCCGGCGGTGAGGATGAAGTCGCTCGTCCCGTTGGTCACGTTGAAGCCGGCCGAGCAGCGCCCTGCGGTCGACAGGATCGGCAGCGCCCCGTTGAGACGGGTGGTGAACGTGCCCTCGGTGCGCTCCATCCGGACGAAGCTGCCGATGCCCGCCGCGGTCCGGGTCATCCCCGACCAGTCGGAGGCCGACACCGTGCTGTCGCCCTGCACGACGACCTGGTTGGTCTTGTAGTCCAGCACCCACGCCGTTCCCGGCACCTTCGGGGCGGATTTCAGTGTCTTCGTGGCGGTCCTCAACTCGTTCATGCTGTGCCCGACGACCTTCGCCGTCACGCCCGCCTCACGCACGGCGGCGGCCGTCTCCTCGTCGGTGACCGCGACGACCGGCTTCCCGTCGTCACCGATCCAGGTCCCGGCCGTGCGCGCGGTGCCGAGCTTCTCGACCAGGGCCGCCCCGGGGTTCGTCACCACCGCGTCGTCGGAGTCCGCACGTGTCGTCGCCCCCGCGGCGGGTGGTTCGCTCGCCATGGCGGCCTGCGTGACCATGACCCCTCCGAGGAGGAGTCCGCCGACGGCCGCCAGCCGTGTCACTCGCCTGACGATCCGTCGTCGTACATGCCTCATGTCATGGCTCCCGAACCCCGAACGCACGGCTCAACGCCGCAGGGCCCTCCGGTCGTCGAGTGCCCTCATCTCCATACGTGCCGGGACCCCGACGCGTTCAGTCCGGATGCGATCCCCTCGCCGCCCCCGCGGCCGGCTCAGCGCTTGCGCGCCACCGCGCCGAACATCGCGACCTCATCGGGCTCTTGGCCGGCCGGCGCCGGGCGCCAGCGCGAGCACGACACTACGCCGGGATCCAGCAGGTCCAGGCCGTCGAAGAAGCGGGCGACGTCCCCGGGAGCGCGCTGGGTCAGCTTCGGTGTGCCGTGCTCGTTCCAGAACCGCACGGCCTCGTCGACGTCCGGCATCGCCGGGCTGGTCACGGTGTGCGACAGCACCAGATGACTGCCCGACGGCAACCGCTCCATCAGCCGGCGCACCAGAGCGTAGGGGTCCTCGTCCTCGCCGATGAAGATGACCACGCCGAGCAGCATCAACGCCACCGGCTCGTCGAGGTCCAGCGTCTTCGCCGCGTGTTCGAGGATCGAGTCCACGTTGCGCAGATCCTCGTCGAGGTAGTCGGTACGGCCCTGCGGCGTGCTGCTGAGCAGGGCACGGGCGTGTGCCAGCACCAGCGGGTCGTTGTCGACGTACACGATCCGGGCGTCCGGGGCGAACCGCTGCGCCACCTCGTGCGTGTTGTCCGCGGTCGGCAGCCCGGTGCCGATGTCGAGGAACTGGCGTAACCCGGCCTCGGTCACCAGGTGTTCCACGGCGCGGCCCAGGAAGAGCCGGTCGGCGCGGGCGTACTCGCCGATGCCCGGGTGCAGTTGCCGGATCCGGTCGCCGGTCGCGCGGTCGACCTCGTAGTTGTCCTTGCCGCCCAGCCAGTAGTTCCAGATACGGGCGGTGTGCGGCTGGGTGGTGTCGATACGGCGGTTCGGATCCTGTGCGGCCGCGCGGACGGCCTGCGGGGTCTCGGTCACGGGTCGGCTCCTGAGGAAGGGGCGGAGGAAGGGGGCGGCCGGGAGGCTCGCTCAACGAGCAATCTAGAACGCCGAGTTGACCTCTGTGGAGCATCCCGCAGGGCCGGTGCCGACGTTGTCCGGTTCCGCCACCGCGCCGAGCCGAGCCCGGCTGCCCTCGTCGCCCCAGACGGCCGACTCGCCGGTGTACGGGCGCAGCAGCGCGGTCAGCGCCGGGTCGCCGCGGCCGTTCAGCTCGTCCGAGGCGAACCGGCGCGCGATCCCGGCGAGGAAGTCGGCGAGCTGCACCCGCGCGTCGGACCCCGCCACGACCAGCCGCAGCCCGGTGAGCCCGATGCCCCGCCGCCGTGCCGTGTCCTCGATCCAGGCGATCCGCTCCGGGGTGAGCATGTTCTGCCGGTCGTGCGCCAGCCGGACCGGACGTCCGCCGCCGCTCCAGTGCGCGGCCGTGCGCAGAATCGACGACGGCAAAGGATTGAGAACCGGAATGAGCGGAGCCCGGCCACCCAGGATGGCCGCCCGGTAGGAATGCGCCCGCTCCCGGCCCTGCGTGAATCGCTCCAGAAGGTCCGCCGCCGGCGTCCCGGAATACGCCCGCCGCAGCCTGTCGATGTGGTGGAAGAACGCCTCGACCGGTTCCCCCGCCGCCTCGTCGACGCGTATCCACAGCAGCCGGTTGGCCGCCGTGAGGAATTCCCGCCATTCCTCCGCCGAGAACGTCGCCCGTCTGCTGCGGTAGAGGGAAAGTGCCGTTCCCGGATCGTCGAGCAGCAGGTCGGCGGTCCGGTCCACCAAGAAGAACGCCTTCTCGACCAGATGCACATGAGCCTGCCCGTACAGCGGTCCGGACACGGAGAGCAGCCATTCCAGGACCGCCCGGTGTTTCTCCCGCAACAGATGGTTCGCCTTGTATTCCTCGGCGGGAGAACGGATCCGGTCGCGAATCTCCCGGATGTGCCCGGCCGCGGATTCCATCGGCAGCACCACACTGGCGTGCGCGAACACATCCGTGTTCCCGCGGGTGAGATTCTCGCCGTCCGATCCGGACTCGTCGCAGGCCGCTTCCACGGATGTCCCGTTCACGTGATCCCAGGTCACGCATCAGCCCCCTATCTTGTGCCCCATGACCAGGATCCCGCACGAGACGTCCGGTGAACCGAATCCGTTGCACGCCCTCACCCTCGACCGCCTCCGATGTCGTACGAGCATGAAATGGCGCACCTACCCGGACGACGTCCTTCCGCTGTGGGTCGCGGAGATGGACGTGCCGCTCGCCGAGCCCGTCGTCCGCGCGGTCACCGACGCGCTCGCGCTCGGCGACACCGGTTACCCGGCCGGAACCGGCTACGCGGAGGCACTGGCCGGGTTCGCCGCCAAGCGGTGGGGCCGGCACGGGATCGCGGTCGAGCGGACCGCGATCGTGCCCGATGTGATGCTGGGCGTCGTCGAGATGCTCAAGCTGGTGACCGGACCCGGGGACCCGGTGATCGTCAACCCGCCTGTGTACCCGCCGTTCTTCCCGTTCGTCACCCACCTGGACCGCCGGATCGCCGAGGCGCCGCTGGACACCGACGGGCGGCTCGACCTCGACGTGCTGGAGCGGGCCTACCGGCGTGCCGTCGCGGGCGGCGGACGCGCCGCGCATCTGCTGTGCAGCCCGCACAACCCGACCGGGACCGTGCACACCGCCGAGGAACTGTCGGCGGTCGCCGCGCTCGCGGAGCGGTACGGCGTCCGGGTCGTCGTCGACGAGATCCATGCCCCGCTCACCGCGGCCGGCGTTGACTTCGTGCCGTACCTGAGCGTGCCCGGCGCGGAGAACGGCCTGTCCCTGATGTCGGCGTCGAAGGCCTGGAACCTGGCCGGGCTCAAGGCCGCCCTGGCCGTCGCGGGCCCCGGGGCGGCCGCCGATCTGGCCCTGCTGCCGGAGGAGGTCTCGCACGGCCCGAGCCATGTCGGCGTCCTCGCCCACGCCGCCGCACTGCGCGACGGCACCGCCTGGCTGGACGCCCTGCTGGCCGGCCTCGACGCCAACCGCCGGCTGCTCGCCGACCTGCTGGCCGCGTCACTGCCCGAGGTCCGGTACCGGCCGGGCGGGGCCACGTATCTGGCCTGGCTGGACTGCCGTTCCCTCGGGCTCGGCGACGATCCGGCCGAGGTCTTCCTGGAGCGGGGGCGGGTGGCGCTCAGCTCGGGCCCGCTGTTCGGCACCGGCGGAGCCGGGCACGTACGGCTGAATCTGGCCACCTCGCCGGAGATCCTCACCGAGGGCGTGCGCAGGATGGCGGCCGCCCTGGACCGGCCGCCCCACGAGCCGGGTCCCCGCCCGGCCGCTGCCTAGACTGCGGACATGGATGAGAAGTCGCTCGACCGGCTGGCGGCAGGCAAGTACCTGCTGATCACGAGCTATCGGAAGAACGGAACGGGAGTCGCGACGCCCGTCTGGGTGGTGCGCGACGGGGACGCGCTCGGTGCCTGGTCGGCCGCCGACTCCTGGAAGGTGAAGCGGATCAGGGCCCGCGGGGACGTCCTCGTCGGACCCTGCGACGTCCGCGGCAACCCGACCGGCGAGCAGATCCCGGCCACCGCCGAGATCTGCGACGCGCAGACCACCGCCCGCTACCGCACGCTGATCGCCCGCAAGTACGGTCTCGTCGGCCGGCTCACCCTGCTGGGCAGCCGGATGCGCCGGGGCCTGGACGGGACCATCGGGATCCGCGTCACGCTGTGAGGACGCACAGGGGGCGTGGACCGGTCGGCCCACGCCCCCCTCGTGCCGTACGGACTACGGCGCGTCCACGACCGTCCCCGTCAGTACCGGGTGGTCCGGCAGCGGATCGCCGCTGTCGTCGGTGAGCGCGAGCCGCGTCGACTCGGCCGGCTCGGTCACCCGGTCCTTCACCGTCGGCACGGTGAAGTCGACGGTCGTGGCCCCGGCCGGGATGCTCATCCACACCCACAGGCTCGCCTCGGACAGCGGGCGCTCCGGGTCGGGCGAGACACCGGAGAGGTCCGCGAGCCACTGCGGATCCACGTCCTTGGTGGACAGCTCCGCGCCCTCGGCGGCCGGGAAGACCCTGACCGGCTGTGAGATCTCCACGTCGGCGGGCTCGGAGAGGGAGATCCGCCAGGTCAGCGACTCGCCCTCGGTCACCTTGTCGGCGACCGGCGTCAGGGCGACCTTCGGTGCCGGGTCGTCCTCCTCCGCCGTGACCCCGCCCTGGGCGGAGCCGACGACCGCGCCGCGCACGGCCTTCACCAGCAGGTCCTGCTGCTTGCCGTAGCCGAAGCGGGTGTCGCCCTTCACCTCGACCGGTACGTCGATCGGGGAGACGCCGGGCCGTACCCGGACCACTTTCTCCTTCGCCGTGCCGGTCTCCGGGTCGACGACGTAGAAGCGGACCGTGCCGCTGCCGTGCCCGGACACCGTGACCGGGACGTGGTAGGTGCGGGTGCCGGAGTCGCCCTCCTTGACCGTGAGCCGGCCGATGTCGACGCGCGGCAGCGTCGCGGCCCGCACCGCCGGGGTACCGGGGGACCAGCCCCAGGCGTCCATGAACCAGGCCCGCCCGGCCCCCGAACGCGGGGTCAGCTCAAGGGACTTCACGTGCCCGAGGTCGAGCCCGGCGCGGGTGGCGGCGGTCAGCGGGACGCGCAGCTCGCGGGCCCAGTAGGAGGCGGTGCGCTCCGAACCGGGCAGCCCGTCGGCCTCGACCCGGCCCAGCTTCGCGCGGCGGCCGGCGGAGTCGGTGACCGTCACGTCCAGCCCGGTGCCGGTGGTGTTCGGCGGCACGAACACGCGCAGTGCCAGGCTCTTGGCGCCGGACAGGGAGACGGGCGCGGTGGAAGTGATCTTCGTGGGGGTGCCGGGCGCGGACCACTGCATGGCGACCGCGCTGACGCCGGTGTCCCGCTCCAGGGCCCACCACCCGAAGTGCGGTGACCTTCCGCCGCTCTCGGTGTTCAGGCAGGCCTTCGCCGGGTCGGGGTCCGACCAGCACACCCGGCCGCCGGTCACCTTCACACCGCCGTCCGGCAGGAAGCCGCCCGTGCGGCGGGCGCCGACGGCGTGCGTCAGGACCCGGGCCGGGTCGGCGGAGCGGGCGCGCCTGCCGGTCCCGTCGAGCAGCGGGCGGACCCGGTCGTCACTGGCGACGAACAGCCGGGCCGCCGCGGCTATGTAGGTGGCGCCGGCCCTGTGCTGCTGATCGGCGGTCAGCCGGGTGGGGGCGCTCGTCGAGCACACCGGGTCCGGCCGGCTCTCGTCGTCCTCCCAGAAGTCGTCGAAGGAGGGGGCCACCGCCTTGCCGGGCGTCCACTCGGTGTTGAAGAAGTTGTGATTGGCGCCGACCACGTACACCGCGCTGTGCAGGGCGGTGCCCCGGCTGACACCGCGGGTGCCGTCGACGAACACCTCGCCCTCGAGGTCGGAGACGTCACCGTCGCAGCCCGGCAGGATCGCCGCGGACGGTACGTCGGCGACCGGATTGTGGCCGAAGATCGTCGGTCCGACGAGGACGGTGCCGCGGATCTTCCAGCGGACCGGTCCCCGGTAGCCGTCCTGCGCCGCGGGCGGCGGGTAGAGGCTGTCCAGGGCGGCGCGGTTGACGCCCTCGCCGCCGCGCGAGTGGCCCACGAGCAGGACCCGGGAGAGATCGGCCCTCGGCGCGTCGTGCACGACCGCCGGGGCCGTGGCCGGGTTCGCCGACCAGCCGGCCCACTGCGCGAGGTGCCGGCGCACCAGCGAGGAACGGGCCTGCGCGCCGCCGTCCTCGGCGGCCCAGTCCTGGCCGTTGATGCCGTTCGCGGAGATGGAGACCGTGACATAGCCCTGCGAGGCGAGGAGCTTCTGGTCCTGGAGGTAGCCGCGGTAGCTGGGGATCGACTTCATGTCGGCCGGGCAGGGCCAGTCGCCGGTGGCGTCGTCGGCGCCCGGCTTGTAGCAGGTGGTGTGCCGGCCGTGCAGGAACAGCGCGAGCGGCCGCTTGCCGGTGGCGCCCTCGGGCGCGACGACGACGGCCTGCATCTCGACCGGTGCGGGGAAGCCGGGCAGCTTCACCGGGTCGAGGTCGTACTCGCCGGTGACCGTGCGGTACGCGCCCGGCCTGCCGGGGTCCACGGGGTTCGCCGGGGGCCGGCCGGAAAGCGGGGCCGCGGTCAGCGCGTTCCGCGGTGCGCGGCCGGAGTCGACGGCGGGCGCGTCCAGCCGGCGTCCGCCCGCGAGGACCTGGAGGTCCGTCAGCGGTGCGGTCCGGTCCAGGGCGAGCCGGAACGTGCGACCGTCCGTGCCGGGCTCCGGCACACCGAGCAGCCGTCCCGCCGCGTGGAACTCGACCCGGGCGTCCCCCATGGGCACGGGGGTGTCCGACCGCCAGACCAGCTCACGCGCGGTGCCGTCGCCCGCCAGGCGCCAGCCCGGTGGCAGCCCGCTGTCGGAATCCGCCGCCGATACCGCTGCCGCGGGCGGCTGTTGGGCCTGAGCCGCTCCCGGTAATCCCACCAGTGCCGCGAGCACGGCCACGGCGGTGACACCTGTTCGCCGGGCATGGGTCAAGGGTCCCCTCCTCACGCTTGGAGCGCGGGGGTCCCGTCCGTACCGGGAGCCCCTCACTCCCCGGAGGAAGCGAAACGGCGGCTGTGGGTTGCCTGTGCCCGGGGACTCTGCCCGTTCGGGACAAGATTCCGGTCACCCGGGACGGCACCGCCGAACCGGGAGCGGAGTTCACCCCCGGCCCCTGGCCCACGGCTCTCCCGGTCTACGTGCCGGAGTGCCGATGCGCCGTCAGCGCCACGCCCGGTACGGCTCGTCGACCAGCTGGAAGACAGGCTCGCCCCGTACCGGGTCCTTGACCGTGGACAACCGGACGCGGTCGCCGCTGTGGATGCCGATGAGCGGGCCCATGACCCGGCCGCGCACCACGAACCCCTCGGCCATCTCGACCAGGGACACATTGCGCGCGGAGGGGGTGTTGCGGTGCACCACCGTGGCGTGCCGGACCGTGCCGGTGCCCTCGCTGCGCTCGGTGCGCAGATCGCTTCCCTGGCACACCGGACAGAGCAGCCGCTGGTACATGGCGGTGCCGCACCAGGTGCAGCGCTGGAAGACGATGGCGTCCGAGTCCGGGCCCTGGCGGTCGAGGACGCCCGCCAGGGAGCCGGCTGCCTGCACAACAGTGCTTCCTGAGTGGTGGTACACGCTGGTCAACTCCCTGCGCCGGGCCGGAATGCCACGTGCGCGGCTCACCCGTGCACGCACGTGCCCGGTTCGCCGTGCCACCGTGCACGCGCTCAGCGTATGGCACTCAGTGCCACGCGTAAAGGCACCGGGTACCCCTAAAAACTGGCGTGGGCTCAGATGTGCGGGTGCCCGCTCAGTCCTGCGCCAGGGTCGTCTCGATCTCCTGCACCACCCGCCACAGGGGCGCCCCCCGCCGGGCGACGACCACGACGACGTCCTCCGGCCGCTCGCCGATCGGCGCCGGTGCCGGCGCCGGCGGTTGCGCCGGCAGGGGCTGCGGGGCCGCCGGGGCCGAGTCGAACGCCGACCGCACATACCCGAGCGCGTGGTCCACCGCCACGCCCGCGTCGCCCTGCCCGTCGGACCGCAGCCAGGAGCGCAGGGCGTTGTTGTGCGCGGCGACCACGGCGGCGGCGATCACGTCGGCCCGGAGGTCGCCGTCGGGCCGGTCGGCGAAGCGGCCGCGCAGATACGCGGCGAGCGCCCGCTCGTAGCGCCACACCACCGACAGTTCGTACGCCCGCAGGCCCGGCACCTTCTTGGTGAGCCGGTAGCGCTGCACGGAGAAGGAGGGGTTCTCGGCGTACATCAGCAGCACGAGCCGGGCGGCGTCACAGACGCGCCGCACCGGCTCGTGGTCCTTCTCGCTCGCCGCCAGGAACGCGGTCATGTCGGCCAGGCACCGCTCGTGGTCGGGGAAGACCACGTCCTCCTTGGAGGGGAAGTAGCGGAAGAAGGAGCGCCGGCCGACGCCCGCGAGCGCCACGATGTCGTCGACCGTGGTCTGTTCGTATCCCCGCTCCAGGAACAGCTGGAAGGCCGCCGCGACCAGGGCGTCCCGCATCGGCGGTTTCGCGGCCTCGGGTCTGCTGCTGGAGCTGTTCATGGCAGCGAACGTAGCACGCACATGGCACTCAGTTCCCTGAGAGGGGAACTGAGTGCCCCCCGTGTCGGGCTCAGGCCAGGGTGACCTCGACGGGCAGCTTCTTGATGCCGTTGACGAAGTTGGAACGCACCCGCGGCACGTCCCCGACCAGGCGGATGTCCGCCAGCCGGGGGATCAGCTCCTCGAACATGATCCGGATCTCGGTACGGGCCAGCAGGTTGCCCAGGCACAGGTGCGGGCTGCCCTTGCCGAAGGTCACGTGGTCGTTGTGCTGCCGGGTGACGTCGAAGTCGTACGGGTTGCCGAAGACCTCCTCGTCGCGGTTGCCGGAGGCGTACCACATGACGACCTTGTCGCCCTCCCTGATCCGCTTGCCGCCCAGCTCCACGTCCCGGGTCGCGGTCCGGCGGAAGTGGTAGACGGGGGAGGCCCAGCGCAGGAACTCCTCCACCGCCGTCGGGATCAGGGTCGGGTCGTCCCTCAGCCGGGCGAGCTGCTCGGGGTGCTGGAGGAGGGCCAGCATGGAGTGGGTGATGGTGTGCCGGGTGGTCTCGTTGCCGGCCACCACCAGGAGCAGGAAGTAGTTGTCGAAGTCCTGCGCGGTGAGCGGCACCCCGTCGCGCGGGACGGTGTTGACGAGTGTCGACACCAGATCCGTGCCCGTGCCGCCGCGCCGCTTTCGGGCCAGGTCGCGGCCGTACTCGAAGACCTCCAGCGAGGCGGGGGAGCGGAAGGGCAGATCGCGGTACCGCTCGCTCTCCGCGCTGTGCAGCAGGACGTCGGCGTAGTCGGGGTCGGTGTTGCCGATGATCCGGTTGCCCCAGTCGATGAGCCGCTGGTTGTCCTCCGGCGGCACGTCCAGGAGCCGGGCCAGCACGTTGATGGGGAAGTCGGCGGAGACGTCGGCGACGAAGTCGAACCGTCCCTTGGCCAGTGCCGCGTCCAGGGTCTTGGCGGTCAGGCCGCGCAGGAAGTCGGTGTAGCTGTTGATGACACCGGCGCCGAACTGCCGCTGGATGACGCTGCGCAGGGCGCGGTGGCGGACGCCGTCCAGCTCCAGGATGGAGGCGCGCTTCTTGATCTGGTCGTCGTCGACCTCCTCCAGGTTGACGAACCGGGTGGAGGTGAAGGTCTCGGCGTCGCGGTCCACGCGGGCGATGTCGGCGTGCCGGGTCACCGCCCAGAAACCGGAGTTGGGCGCCTCCTCGGGCTGCCAGTGCACCGGGTCCTCGTGGCGCAGGGTGTGGAACATCCGCCAGGGGGTGACCCCGTCGGTGAAGCGGTCGAGGTCGGCGAGGTCGACGTCCGCGAGCGCCATCGGTTCGTTCGCCGCGGCGGCCTCGCCCACCGCGGGGGTCTCGGGTACGGCGGAGGTCTCGGGTGCGGCGGAGTTCACGGCGGGGTCGAGGATCTCGGTCATCGGGGGCTCCCGGGCATCAGGGGGAAACGGTCACAGGTGGTAGGCGTACTCGGTGAACTCCCAGTCGGTGACGTGCCGCCCGAAGCGTTCGAGCTCGTCCCGCTTGTAGGTCACGTAGGAGGTGATGAAGTCCTTGCCGAGCAGCTCGGCCAGGTCGGTGTCCGCCTCCAGGGCGTCCAGCGCGGCGGACAGGCCGGTCGGCAGGAGGGACGCCTTCGTGGTGTCGTAGCCGTAGCCCTCCAGCGGGGCCGGCGGTTCCTCGCCGGCCAGTACGCCGAGCAGGGCCGCGGCGGCGGTCGCGGCGATCGCCAGGTAGGGGTTGGCGCTCGCGTCCGCCAGCCGCAGTTCCAGCCGGGCGCCGGAGCCCCGCTCGGGCGGGATGCGGACCATGGCGCTGCGGTTGTCCAGCCCCCAGTCGATCAGCCAGGGGGCGAGGGTGTCCGGGCCGAAGCGTTTGTACGAGTTCACGGTCGGGTTGAGCAGCGCGGCGAGCGCCGGGGCGTGGGCGAGGACGCCGGCCACGGCGTGCCGGGCGGTCGCCGACAGGCCGTACGCGCCGCGGGGGTCGTCGAAGGCGTTGTGGACGCCCCGGTCGTCGGTGGTCTCGCACGACAGGTGCAGATGGAAGCCGGAGCCGCCCGCGTCGTTGAACGGCTTCGCCATGAAGGTGGCGAGCCGGCCCTCCTGCCGGGCCAGTTCCTTGATCGCGGACTTGAAGCGGAACGCCCGGTCGGCGGCCGGCAGCGCCGCGGAGTGCAGCAGGTTGATCTCGAACTGCCCGCCGTCGAACTCGTGGTTCCCGCTGAGCACGCCGATGTCAAGCCCGCGGACCTGCCGCAGGGTGCGCAGGAGGTGGTTGTCGGGGTCGGCGCGCAGCCCGGCGGTGTAGACGACGCCGGGGACCGCGCCGTAGCGGCGCCAGCCGCCGGCCGGGTCGGGCTCGCACAGGAAGTACTCCAGCTCCGGGCCGACGACCGGCCGCAGCCCGTGGTCGGCGCACCGGTCGAGGACGGACCGGAGCAGGTCGCGCGGCGACTCGGGGGCCGGTGCCCCGGTGGCCGGGTCGACGACCTCCGCGAGACAGGTGGCGACCCCGGGCTCCCAGGGCAGGGCGGCCAGCGTGCTCAGGTCCGGGCGGACGCAGATGTCGGGCAGGCCCGCGTCGAGGCCGCCGGCCACCGGCACCACGTCGCCCTGCGGGCTGGTGTGGTAGACGGCCCGGCAGAAGGCGAGCCCGTGCTCCACGGCCCGGGGGAGCTCCTCGAGCAGCACGTCACGGGCCCGCTCGGTGCCGATGAGGTCGGGGTACGTCACCCGGACGACGTCGATGCCGTCGGCGGCGAGTTGCTCCATGTGGCGGCGGACCTCTGCCGGGTCCTGCGCGGGGTTCTTGCCGGGATCTTGAGCGCTCACCGTTGTCTCCTCGGGGGACGGCGGGGCACCTCCGGGGCCGCCGGGGAGGGCGGCCGGGGAGGCGGGTGGCGTGAAGGTGTGAGAACGGCGGTGAGGCGGCCGGTGGGTCCGGGAGGGACGCGGCCGGGGCCGTTGTTTGACGCCAAACGGTAGGCAGGGGCAGTCCGGTCCGCAAGGGGTCCGGACCAATAATTTATCCATGTGGATAGCTATTGACCAGGGTCCGGTGCGTGCCTACGTTGTTTGAAGCCAAACGAGTTGGGTGTGCGGCCGCCGCGACACGGTCGCCGCACACCTTTGGCAGGGGCCCGGCCCTTTGCGGCCGGGCCCCGTTCCCCGCCCTTCTCCCTCATCCGCCCCTTCGCTCGCGTTCCCCCAGGAGGACCGGCCATGAAGGTCGTCGTCGACATGAACAAGTGCCAGGACCACGGCCAGTGCGTCTTCGCCGCCCCCGACGTCTTCTCGATGGACGACGCCGGCCGGCTGCTGTACGTCGCCGACCCCGACGACGCCCTGCGCGACGACGTCGAGGAAGCCGCCGACGTCTGCCCGCTCCAGGCCATCCGGATCGAGGACTGACCCCCATGACCGGACGCATCCTCGTGGCCGGCGCCTCCATGGCCGGTCTGCGCGCCGCCGAACAACTGCGCGCGGCGGGCTGGACCGGGGCGCTCACCCTCGTCGGGGACGAACCCCACATGCCCTACAACCGGCCACCCCTGTCCAAGGAGGTACTCGCCGGCCAGGCCCCCTTCGACTCGCTCGCCTTCCGGCCCCGCGCCAGTGTCCACGACGCGCAGTGGCTGCTCGGCCGCACGGCGGTCGCCGCCCGGCTCGCCGAACGCACCGTCGTCCTCGACGACGGCTCGGTCCTCGCCTACGACGGACTCGTCGTCGCCACCGGCATGCGTCCCCGCCGCCTGACCTGCCCCGGACCGCGGGCCGGCCGGCACACCGTCCGCACCCTCGACGACGCCCGGGGCCTGCGCGAGGCGCTCACCCGGCCCGGCGCCCGGGTGGTCGTGGTGGGCGCCGGCTTCATCGGCTGCGAGGTCGCCGCGACCGCCGTCGGACTCGGCGCCGGCGAGGTCACCGTCGTCGACCCGCTGCCGCTGCCCATGATCGGCCCCCTCGGCGAGCTCCTCGGCCGTGCGCTGCTGCGCCGCCACGAGGAACGCGGCGTGCGCTTCGCCCTCGGCACCGGGGTCGCCGGATTCACCGGCGAGGACCGGGTCACCGGCGTCGAGCTGTCCGACGGCCGGGTCCTGCGCGCCGACGTGGTCGTCGAGTCGGTCGGCTCCGTCGCCAACACCGAATGGCTCGACGGCAACGGCCTCGACCTCACCGACGGCGTCCGCACGGACGAGCTGCTCCGCGCCGGCGGGCGCCCCGAGGTCGTCGCGGTCGGCGACGTGGCCCGCTTCCCCAACGCCCGCTACGACGGCGTACCCCGCCGGGTCGAACACTGGTCGATCCCCGGTGACACCGCCAAACACGCGGCGCGGGCGCTCGTCGCCCATCTCCACGGAACGCGGGACGAACCGGCGCCGTTCGCGCCGCTGCCCACCTTCTGGAGCGACCAGCACGACTTCCGCCTGCAGTCCTTCGGCGCGCCGGCGCTCGGCAGGGACGACGTCCGGGTCCTGGACGGCGACCCCGACGGCGACGTCCTGGTCGGCTACCACACCGGCGACCGTCTGGTGGGTGTCGTCGCGCTCGGCGGTCAGGCGGCCGTCATGGGCGCCGCCCGCTACCGCAACCAGCTGCTGAAGCAGCCGGCCCTCACCGCGTAAGGAACCCGCCATGCCCCGTGGTTACTTCCACCCCAAGACGGCGAGCGGTGCCTCGTCGCTGATCCCGTCCCCTCCGTGGCGCTACTCGGGCGACCTGCTCACCGTCGAGTACCGCACCGACCCGGCCCGGGTGCGTGAACTGCTGCCCGAGCCCCTGCAACTGGCCGACGAAGACCCCGGCGCGGTGGCGCTGATCTGGGCCGACTGGCAGTCCTGCTCGGCGTCGGGGGACGAACTGCTCGACCCCGTGCTCTCCCAGTACAAGGAGGCCTTCGCGGTCGTCCGCTGCCAGTACCGGGGGCGGACGTACTCCCGCTGTGTGTACATCTGGGTCGACAAGGACTTCGCCATCGCCCGGGGCCTGCACCAGGGCTACCCGAAGAAGCTCGGCTCGATCCACCAGACCCGGCCGCACCCCTATGGTCCCGCCCCGCGCATCGAGGCGGGCGCCCGCTTCGGCGCGACGCTGGCCGCCGCCGACCGCCGGCTGGCCCAGGCCGTGGTCACCCTCCGGGAGCCGTCCGAGACCAACGGCTTCGTCAACGCCCACCCCATGGCCCACCACCGGTGGCTGCCGTCGATCGAGAAGGGCAAGGGCCTGGCGCTCGACGAGCTGATCGAGACCGGCGCCGCGTCCTTCGAGGCCGGCCGGGCGTGGGCCGGCGACGCCGAGCTGGAGCTGTTCGAGGCCCCCACCGAGGAACTGGCCCGCCTGGAGATCCGCGAGCCCATCGCCGCGTACCACCGGCAGGTCGGCGTCGTCTGGGACGGCGGCCGGCTGCTGGAGTCCGGTACGTCCGGCGCCGAGTGACGCCCGCACCGCTGAAAGGACTTGGAGACCGGACATGACCGACCACCTCACCACCGTCGCCGGGGTCGCCGTCGACACCCGGCACTGGATCGGCGGCCGACGCGTCGCATCCACCGACACCTTCACCGACGTCTCGCCGATCGACGGCAGCACCCTCGGTGAGATCTCCCGGGGCACCGGGACGGAGGCGGCGCAGGCGGTGGCCGCCGCGAAGGCCGCGTTTCCCGCCTGGGCCGCCACCTCCCGCGCCGAACGCGCCCGCATCCTGCACGCCATCGCCGACGGCGTCGAGAAGCGGCTCGAAGACCTCGCCGTCGTCGAGACCCACGACAACGGCGCGCTCCTGCGGTCCCATCGCCGGGGCGTGATGCCCCGCGTGGCGCACAACTTCCGGTTCTTCGCCGACCGGCTGCTGACGCTGGACCACGAGGACTTCGAGACGCGCGGCCACACCAACCGGGTCGGCTGGGACCCGGCGGGCCCCTGCGTGCTGATCACCCCGTGGAACGCGCCGCTGATGCTGGCCACCTGGAAAGTCGCCCCCGCCCTCGCCGCCGGCAACACGGTGGTGCTCAAGCCCGCCGAGTGGTCCCCGCTGACCGCCTCCCTGCTGGCCGACATCGCGGCCGCGGCCGGGCTGCCCGCCGGGGTGCTGAACGTCGTCCAGGGGTACGGTGCGGAGATCGGGGACGCCCTCACCTCGCACCCGGACGTGCGCCGGATCAGCTTCACCGGCTCCGTGCCGACGGCGAAGCGGATCGCGGCGTCGGCGGCCGCGAATCTGACCCCGCTCAGCCTGGAACTCGGCGGCAAGTCACCGCTGCTGGTCTTCGCGGACGCCGACCTCGATCTCGCCGTCGACCTGGCCGTGGAGCAGTACGACAACGCCGGGCAGGTGTGCCTCGCCGCCACCCGCCTCCTCGTCGAGGAGCCGATCGCCGAGGAGTTCACCCGCCGGTTCGTCGAGAAGGCCTCCGGACTGCGCCAGGGCGACCCGCGGGACGAGGCCACGGACATCGGGCCCACCATCCACCCCCGCCAGCTGGAGAAGATCGACGGCTTCGTGCGGCGGGCGATCGCGGCCGGTGCCCGCGCGGTCGTCGGCGGCCACCGCGAGGGCGACCGGTACTACGCGCCGACCCTGCTCACCGAGGTCGCCCAGGACTCGGAGATCGTGCAGGAGGAGGTCTTCGGGCCGGTCCTCACCCTCCAGACCTTCACCACCGAGGAGGAGGCCGTCCGGCTCGCCGACGACACCCGCTTCGGACTCGCCGCCACCCTCGCCACCGGCGACCGCGAGCGCGCCGAACGGGTCACCGCCCGGCTCGTCGCGGGGACCGTCTGGGTCAACTGCTTCTTCGTCCGCGACCTGCGGGCACCCTTCGGCGGCTCCCGCCACTCCGGTGTCGGCCGCGAGGGCGGGACCTGGAGCTTCGACTTCTACTGCGACCTGAAGAACACCGTCACCGCGCCGAAGGGATGGAAGGACCATGGGTGAGATCGTCGGGGCGGGCCTGCTCGCCCACGTCCCCACCATCGTGCTGCCCGAGGAGACACGCCGGGAGCTGAACGAGGGCAAGGAGATCACCCTCGTCACCGGCCTGCGCCAGCTGCGCGAGGAGGTCTTCGCGCGCGGTGCCGCCAACGAGTACGACACCGTCGTCGTCCTCGACTCCCACTGGGCGACCACCGTCGAGTTCGTCGTGGCCGCCCAGCACCGCCGGGCCGGTCTGTTCACCTCCGAGGAACTGCCCCGCGGCATGTGCCGGATGCCGTACGACTTCCCCGGCGACCCCGAACTCGCGCACAACGTGGCGCGGTTCGCCGACAAGCACGGCACCTGGATCACCGCGATCGAGGACGACTTCCTGCCGATCTACTACGCGACGGTCAACCTCTGGAAGTTCCTCGGCGAGGGGCTGCCCGACAAGCGGTGGGTGACCATCGGGGTCTGCCAGACCGGCGACATGGAGGACCATCTGCGCCTCGGGCGCGCCCTCGCGGACGGCATCGCCGCCACCCCCGGACGGCGGGTGCTGCTGATCGCCTCGGGCGCCCTGTCGCACAGCTTCTGGCCGCTGCGCGAGATCCGCGACCACGAGTCCAGCGACCCGGCGCACATCCGCACCCCCGAGGCCCGCGAGGCCGACCTGGAGCGGATCTCCTGGTTCAAGGAGGGCCGTCACGACAAGGTCCTCGACACGATGGACGCGTTCTGGAAGCACAAGCCCGAGGCGAAGTTCTTCCACTACCTGATGATGGCGGGCGCCCTCGGCGAACAGGCCTGCACCGCGCGGGCCCGCCAGTACGGGGAGTACGAGAACTCCGTCGGCACCGGCCAGGTCCACCTCTGGTTCGACCGGCCCGCCGACGGCTGGACCGGCGCCGGCCTGCCCGCACCCCACCACCCCCACCGCCGCTTCTAGGAAGGCCCGCCATGCCCGAAATCCGCCGCATCCTCCTCGACGGCGCGGTCGTCGAGACCGTCCGGGACGGCGAGGAACTCGTCGCCGGGGACGGCCGTCGCGTGAAGATCGAGGACGCGCACCACCTGCCGCCCGTGGTGCCCTCCAAGGTGATCGCGGTCCACCTCAACCACCGCAGCAGGGTGGACGAGTTCCGGATCGGTCTCCCGGACACCCCGACCTACTTCCACAAGCCGACCTCGTCCCTCAACTCCCACCGGGGCGCCGTCGTGCGGCCCGAGGGCTGCAAGTGGCTCAACTACGAGGGCGAGGTGGCCATCGTCATCGGCCGGACCGCGCGGAACATCTCCCCGGCCGAGGCGGGGGACCACATCGCCGGCTACACCGTCGCCAACGACTACGGCCTGCACGACTTCCGGGACACCGACGCCGGCTCCATGCTCCGCGTCAAGGGCTCCGACACCCTCTGCCCGCTCGGCCCCGGCCTGGTCACCGACTGGGACTTCCACGGCAAGCGGCTGCGGACGTACGTCAACGGGGAGGTCGTGCAGGACGGCTCCACCGACGAGATGACCTGGGACATGCACTACCTCGTCGCCGACATCGCCCGCACCATCACCCTGTACCCGGGCGACGTGCTGCTCTCCGGCACCCCGGCCAACTCCCGGCCCGTACGGCCCGGCGACGTCGTCGAGGTCGAGGTGGAGGGACTGGGCCGGCTCACCAACCACATCGTGACCGGCCCGACGGCGATCCGCGCGGACGTCGGCGCCCAGCCCACCGAGTCCGAGGAGGTGCTGTCCACCGCGCTCGGCGGCGACTGGGAGTTCCGTGGCGTCCGCCCGCCCCGCCGGGACTGACCTGGGACGGCGCCCCGCAGCGGTCCGGCCGGCGGCGGGTAGGGTCGCGGCCATGAGCGAACCCGCCGAGACCCCGCCGGCCCCGCGCCCCCGCGCCCGCAAGCGGCTGGGGTACGGGGAGGGCCGCGAGGCGCTGCTCCGGGCCGCCGTACGGGTGGTGGCGCGGCGCGGGCTGCGTCACCTCACCTACCGGGCCGTGGCGGAGGAGGCCGGGGTCACCCACGGCCTCGTCGTCCACCACTTCGGCTCCCGGGACGCGCTGATCGAGGAGTCGCTCGCATACGCGGTGCGCACCAGCCTCAGCAGCAGTCTCCTGGAGTCCGGCACCGGCCGGCCCGAGGACTTCGTGGCGGGCCTCGCGGACATGGTGGAGGACGACCCCGACGGCCAGGCCTACCAGTACGAACTGCTGCTGGAGGCGCGCCGCAGGCCCGAGCTGCTGGCGCAGGTGCGTGAGCTGTACGACGAGTACTTCGGCGCCGCCCAGCGGGAGCTGAACCGGATCCTGCCCCAGGGCGCGAGCCCGGCCTTCAACCGGCTCGTCTTCGCCGCGCTGGACGGGCTGGTCCTGCACCAGCTGACCGGCATCGGCGACCGCGCGGACACCGAGGCCGCCCTCGCCGAGCTGCACACCCTCCTGCGGGACCTGGGCGGACGCCCGCCCGGGGAGCGCGACTGAGCGTGCCCGATCCGCAGCCCCCCGTCGCGCCCGCGGCGGGGGGTTCTCCGTGACGCCCCGGGCCGGCGCCGTCCACGGTTTCCCGGGCGTAAATTCCCCGCCCCACCCCCTTGCCAGATGGATAGTTCCAGCCCACCATGAGGCAACTCGTTTGGCTCTAAACGAAAACCCTCCCTTCCCCTCAGCAGGTGATCCGAGTGGACAGTCAGACGGTCGGCACAGCTCCTCAGACCGGAGAGGCCCCCCGCTCCGCGGCGACCCTCAAACGCAACGCCCTGGGTGTCCTGGGCATCCTCTTCTTCGTCCTGTCCGCCCAGGCGCCGCTCACCGGCATCGCGGGCGCCGTCCCGATCGCGGTCGCCGTGGGCAACGGCCCCGGCGCCCCCGCCGCCTACGCCGTCGCCGGCGCGGTGATCCTGCTGTTCTCGGTGGGATTCGTGGCCATGGGCCGCCACGTCGTGAACGCGGGCGCCTTCTACACCTACATCGGCAAAGGCCTCGGCCGCACCACCGGCAGCGGCAGCGCCGCCGTCGCGCTCTTCGCCTACTGCACGGTCCAGGCCGCGATGTACGGCCTGTACGGCTTCACCGTCGCCGGCCTGGTCGAGCACTACGCCGGCGTCCACATCGCCTGGTGGGTGTGGTCCCTGGGCACCATGGTCGTCGTCCAGGTCCTCGGTGCCGCGGGCATCGAGCTGGGCGCCAAGGTGCTCGCGGTGTTCGTCCTCGCCGAGTTCAGCATCCTGCTCGTCTTCGCCCTGGTCACCCTGGTCAAGGGCGGCGGCCCCGAGGGCCTCGGCTTCACCCACACCTTCTCCCCGGGCGCCGTCCTCCAGGGCGCGCCGGGCGTGGCCCTGATGTTCGCCGTGGCGTCGATGTTCGGCTTCGAGGCCACCGCCATCTACGGCGAGGAGGCCCGCGACCCGCACCGGACCGTCCCACGCGCCACCTATCTCTCGGTCGCGGTCGTCACCGGCTTCTTCGCCTTCACCTCCTGGATGCTGATCTCCGCGTACGGCCCCTCGAAGGCCACCGCGGCGGCCGGTGAGGCGCTGGCCGGCGGGGACTCCACCGTCTTCGTCTTCGCACCGATCGCGGACCAGTTCGGCGGCTGGGTGAACGACGTGCTGCCGGTCCTGCTCGCCACCTCGCTCTTCGCCGGCATCCTCGCCTTCCACAACTCCGCCAACCGCTATCTGTTCTCCCTCAGCCGTGAGGGCCTGCTGCCCGCCCGGCTGCGCGCGGTCAACGACCACCACGCGCCCTGGGCGGCCGGGCTCGTCCAGACCGCGATCGCCGCCGTGCTGGTCGTGCCGTTCGCCCTGGCGGGCAAGGATCCGGTGCTCACCCTCTTCTCCTGGTTCAGCGGCGTCGGCGTCCTCGCCTGCATGCTGCTGTACTTCCTGACCTCGGTCTCCGTGATCGTCTTCTTCCGGCGCGAGCGCCTCGACACCCGGGCGTGGAACACCCTGGTCGCCCCCGCCCTGGGCGCCCTCGGCATCGCCGCCGTGATCTGGGTGGTCCTCGCCAACTTCACCACCCTGATCGGCGGCGACAGCACCACGGCCGTCTGTCTCGTGCTGGCCGTTCCGGCGGTCCTGCTGCTGGGCGCCGCGACCGCCCGCCTGGTCCGCGCCCGCTGAGAGCTCGTGTCACCTTCCCGGTCGCCCGGCCGGGGAGGTGACACCCGCTCCGACGCACCCCCGGCGGGGGCCCGCTCGCCGGCGGGCCCCCGCACACTCCCGAAGGACACCCATGTCGGCCCTCACCCACGACGAACTCCTGAGCCGCGCGAAGGCACTGGAGTTCCCCGCCCACCATCACATCGACGGCACCGACGAACCCGGCTCCGGCCCCTCCTTCGCCGTCGTCTCCCCACGCGACGGACAGGTCCTCACCCGGGTCGCCGACGCGACCGACGCCGAGGTCGGCCACGCCGTCGCCGCCGCCCGCCGCGCCTTCGACACCGGCCCCTGGCCGCGCCTGGCCCCCGCCGACCGCGGCCGCGTCCTGCTCCGCATCGCCGACCTGCTGGAAGAGCAGCGGGAGCGGCTCGCCCTCACCGTCACCCTGGAGATGGGCAAGCCGTTCACCGACGCGTACGCCATCGAACTGCGCGCCGCGATCGCCACCTTCCGCTACTACGGGCAGCTCGCCGACAAGCTCACCGACGAGGCCCCGCACACCGCCCCCGACACCCTCGCCCTGGTCACCCGTGAACCGGCGGGGGTGGTCGGCGCCGTCGTGCCCTGGAACTTCCCGCTCACCCTGGCCGGCTGGAAGGTCGCCCCGGCGCTCGCGGCCGGCTGCACCGTCGTACTGAAGCCCTCCGAGTCCTCCCCGCTCTCCGCGCTCCTCCTCGGCCGGATCGGCACCGAGGCCGGGCTCCCGCCGGGCGTCCTCAACGTGGTCACCGGCGACGGACCGACCGCGGGCCGCGCGCTCGGCCTGCACCCGGACGTCGACGTCCTCGCCTTCACCGGCTCCACCGCCGTCGGCCGCCACTTCCTGCGCTACGCGGCCGACTCCAACCTCAAGCGGGTCTGGCTCGAACTCGGCGGCAAGTCCCCCAACATCGTCCTCCCGGACGCCCCCGACCTGGACCGGGCGGCGGCGACCGCGGCCTGGGGGATCTTCTTCAACCAGGGCGAGATGTGCACCGCCCCCTCCCGGCTCCTCGTGCACTCCTCCGTCGCGGAACGGGTCACCGAGGCCGTCGTACGGCGGGCGCGCGAGGTCCGGGTCGGGGACCCGCTCGACCCCGCCACCGAGATGGGCGCCCTGGTCGGCGAGGGACACCTGGAGCGGGTGCAGGACCACATCGGCACGGGCCTGGCCGAGGGCGCGCGGCTGCTCACCGGCGGCTCCCGC
This sequence comes from Streptomyces phaeofaciens, assembly GCF_014648915.1. Taxonomy (GTDB): domain Bacteria; phylum Actinomycetota; class Actinomycetes; order Streptomycetales; family Streptomycetaceae; genus Streptomyces; species Streptomyces phaeofaciens. The sequence goes on from NZ_BMSA01000001.1 coordinate 383,025, forward strand.
ACGCTCGCCGGCACCGGCGGCACCTATCTGGAGCCGACGGTCTTCGACCGGGTGGGCCCCGGCACACGGCTGGCCCGCGAGGAGATCTTCGGCCCGGTCCTGTCCGTCCTCGCCTTCGACGACGTGGCGGAGGCGGTCCGGCTCGCCAACGCCACGGAGTACGGCCTGGCGGCGGGGCTGTGGACCGCCGACCTGTCCACCGCGCACACGGTGTCGCGCGCGCTGCGGGCCGGCACGGTCTGGGTCAACTGCTACGAGGAGGGCGATCTCACCGTGCCCTTCGGCGGGATGAAGCAGTCCGGCAACGGACGCGACAAGTCCGCCCACGCCCTGGAGAAGTACACCGAACTGAAGACCACCTGGATCCAGCTGTGACGACGTCCCCGCGGCCGCTCATTGCGATTCCCGCCCGGTTCTCCGCCACCACCTCGGCGCTGCGCTTCGCCGCCGAGGTCAACGCCCGCGCGCTGGTGGAGGCGGTGTGGCGGGCCGGCGGCGAACCGGTCACCGTCCACCCCGCCGACCCGGCCGGCGCACCCGCCCGCCTCGCCCGTTTCGACGGTCTGCTGCTGCCCGGCGGCGGCGATCTCGCCCCGCACCGGTACGGCGCCGCCGGCACCCATGCCGCCGTCTACGACGTCGACGACCTCCAGGACGACTTCGACCTCGCCGCCGCCCACGCCGCCCTGGCCGCGGGCCTGCCGCTGCTGGCCGTCTGCCGCGGTCTCCAGGTCGTCAACGTGGCCCTCGGCGGCACCCTGGAGCAGGACATGGGCGGCCCGGACCTCGACCACCGCCACCGGGTGCATCCGGTGCGGGTCGCGCCGGGCACGGCGCTGGCGGCGGCGGTCGGCCAGAAGAAGGCGGACGTCTCCTGCTACCACCACCAGCGCGTCGACCGGGTGGGCGCCGGCCTCACGGTCACCGCCACCGCCGCCGACGGCACGGTGGAGGCGCTCGGACTGCCGGGCGCCCGGGGCTGGTTCACGGCCGTGCAGTGGCACCCGGAGGACACCGCGCACCAGGACCCCGCCCAGCAAGGGGTGTTCGACGCCCTGGTGGGCGCGGCCGCCGCGCGGCGGACCTGACGTCAGAGCCGCTCGGCGGCCTCGACCACGTTGGTCAGCAGCATGGCCCGGGTCATCGGACCCACCCCGCCGATCGGCGGCGCGAAGGACCCGGCCACGTCACCGACGTCCGGGTGCACATCGCCGAGGACCCCCTCGACCGTGCGGGTCAGGCCCACCGAGAGCACGGTGGCGCCGGGCTTTATCCAGTCCGGGCGGACCAGGTGCGCCACACCGGCCGCGGCCACCACCACGTCCGCCTCGCGGGCGTGCGCGGCCGTGTCCTGGGTCGCCTCGTGGCACAGCGTGACCGTGGCGTGCTCGGTGGCCCGGGTCAGCATCAGGCCCAGCGGACGGCCCACCGTGACACCGCAGCCGATGACGCAGAACTGCTGACCGGTGATCGGCACCAGGTTGCGGCGCAGCAGGTCGATGATGCCGCGCGGGGTGCAGGGCAGCGGCGCCGGAATGCCCAGCACCAGACGGCCCAGGTTCGTCGGGTGCAGTCCGTCGGCGTCCTTGACCGGGTCGATCAGCTCCAGCACCGCGTGCGTGTCGATGTGGGCGGGCAGCGGAAGCTGCACGATGAAGCCCGTGCAGGCCGGGTCGGCGTTGAGCCGCAGCACGGCCGCCTCGACATCGGCCTGGGAGGCGTCGGCGGGCAGTTCCACCCGGATCGAGGCGATGCCGACCTGTGCGCAGTCCCGGTGCTTGCCGCCGACGTAGGAGAGGCTGCCCGGGTCGTCGCCGACGAGGATCGTGCCCAGTCCCGGGTGGATGCCGCGCTCCTTGAGCGCCTGGACCCGGAGGGCGAGTTCGTTCTTGATGTCGGCCGCGGCGGCCTTGCCGTCGAGAAGTGTTGCGGTGGTCACGGGTGAACGAGCCCTTCGGGAGAGAACGACGGTCCTGCCATCGTACGACCCGGCCGGACCCCGCGATCTCCGGGCGATCTCCGGGCGATCTCAGGCCCTGGGCCGCCGGCCGCTGCGCCGGGGCGCCGGTTCCGCGCCGTCGAGCAGGGTGTGCCGGCGCTCCTCGCCGTGTTCCTCGACCTGGAGCACCACCTGCCGCAGCGCCTGGGCGAGCCCGCGGCACTCCTCGTCGTCGAGCCGGCCGGTGACGAACGCCTCCTCCTCGTTGAACTGCGGGAACAGCCGTCGCATCAGCTCCTCGCCCTCGTCGGTGAGGCTGAGCAGCACGAGCCGGCCGTCGCTCGGATGGGCCGCCCGGTGCAGCAGCCCCCGGGCCTGAAGGGTGCGCGCCACCCCGGTCAGCGTGCCCTTGGAGATCCCCGCTTCCTCCGCCACGTGCCGGGTCTCCGACTCGCCCCACACCCAGACGACCCAGAGCACCACGAACGCCGTCCAGGTGAGGTCGGACCCGCGCAGCACCGAGTTCTCCAGGTGCTGGCGCACCGCCGAGGCGGCCCGGTAGATGTTCGCCACCGCCGCCATCTGCTCCCGGCGGATCGGGATCCCGCCGAGCTTCGCCGACGCGAGCCCCTCTGCTTCGGTGATGGAACGCTGGCCGGGCACGGGCGGCTCCTTCGGATCGCGCTCCGGGGCACGGCACCCCGGTGGTCGTACGGACTCAAATTGTACGGAGGTCCGGCCCCCGACCGGCACGCCCGCCGCCCCGACGTAACCTTTCCGCACCGCACCGCACCCGCACCCCTCCCCACCCCGCGAGGAGCCCCGCATGTCCGCCGCCGCCCGCCCCCGCCTCCTGTACGTCACCGACCTGGCGTACCCGGCCCGCGGGCGCCGCTACTGCGACGAGGACATCCACCTCACCTCCCGGCTGCGGGCCCACTTCGACCTGGCCCTGTGCCATCCGCTCGACGCGGCCCGGCTGATGGACGGCTTCGACGCCGTCGTCGTCCGCAACAGCGGCCCCGTCCTGGGGTACGCCGCCCAGTACCGGGCGTTCCGCGAGCACGCGACCCGTACCGGGGCGCGCGTCTACAACCCGCTCACCGGCAAGGCCGACATGGCCGGCAAGCAGTACCTCCTGGAGCTCACCGAGGCCGGCTTCCCGGTCATCCCCACCGTCGACCGCGCGGACGATCTGCACCGCCTCCCGGCGGCGGACCGTTACGCCGTGAAGCCCAAGCTCGGCGCCGACTCCATAGGCCTGGAGTTCGTCACCGCCGACCTGCTGCCCGCGCTCACCTACGGGTCGATCCTGGTCCAGCCCCGGGTGGAGTTCTCCTACGAGGTCTCCTTCTATTTCGTCGACCACGACCTCCAGTACGCGCTGTACGCCCCGGACCCGGCCCGCCGCTGGGACCTCCAGCCGTACGCGCCGACCGCGGAGGACCGGGAGTTCGCCCGCCGCTTCATCGAGTGGAACGGTCTCGCGCACGGCATCCAGCGGGTCGACGCCTGCCGGGCCCCCGGGGGCGAGCTGCTGCTGGTGGAGCTGGAGGACCTCAACCCGTACCTGTCCCTGGACGTCCTCGACGACGCCGGACGGGACGCCTTCGTCGCCGCGACCACCCGTTCCCTGCACCGCTTCCTCGCCGGCTGAACCCCGCCGCCCGCGCGCCCGTATCTCTCCCCGGGGACACGGACGGAGGGAGACCAGCGTGCCGACACCGGCCGAACCGGGGCAGGAGCCCCACGAACGACCGGTCCTGGAGCCCATCCGGGTCCTGCGGCCACGCAACACCGACGCTCTCGCGGAACTGTTCCGCGAGATGACCGAGGACACCGGCACCGAGGCCTACGAGGCCGTACCGCTGCCGGAGCCCTCGGCGGCCGTGGAGGACCCGACCGAGGAACTTCCCCAGGTGCCGGCCGGCGGGACGGACTTCTTCGGCGCGGGCACCGCCGCCCCGACCGTCGGCGGGCGCCATCTCAGGACGGGATCGACGTTCCGGCGTGCCGACGGCAGACGCACCCGGGGCGGCGCCGCGCCCGCGCGGTCCCCCGGAGCCGGATCCCCGCTCACGGCGCCCGGCGCCCGGGAGACGGCGCGGCCGGGCACCCGGGCCGCTCACCCGCGGGAGCCGGACGGCCGCAGGCGCCCCGGATCCGGCGTCGGCCTGCGCCGCGCCGCCGTGACCGTCGCCGTCGCCGCGGCGGCACTCGTCGGCTTCGCCTGCGCCCTGCTGCTGCCCGGCCGGGGCGGCGAGGCGGCGGCCGCGCAGACACCCCCGTCGGCCACCCCGAGCCCCGCGGCCACGGCACCCTCGCCCACCGCCGACCCCGACGGCGGGGGCACCCTGCGCGAGGGCGACAGCGGAACCGAGGTCACCGACCTCCAGCAACGGCTGCTGCGCATCCCGAACGTGTACGACAACGGCGCCACCGACGGACGCTACGACGCCGTCCTCACCGAGGCCGTGGCCCGCTTCCAGGTCTGGTACGGCATCCGCGGCGACGAGGACGGGGTCTACGGCGACGACACCCGCGAGGCGCTGGAGTCGCGCACCGGCGGGTGAGGCGCTGACCCCGCGGAAACGACGACGACGGCAATGTGGCGCGTGTCACAATGCTCGCGGGGTCGGCGCGCGTTCGGCACGTCGGCCCGTCGAGCCGAAAGCCGTCCGAATGAACGTCTCCCGCATCCCGGGTCTGGTGCTGCCCGTCGCCTTCCTGCTGGCCCTCGTCGTCGGGGCGGTCTGGTACTGGCGCCACCGCGACGACTGAGCCGTCCGCCCTCCCTACTCCTCCGTGTCCTCGGGCACCCGGATGTCCAGGACGCACACGTCGTCCCGTCCCTCGGGATCCAGCAGCGTGCCGAGCAGCCGCCCCAGCGGCGCGGGTTCGGCCGCGGCCGCGCGGGCGAGCCGCTCAAGGCCCCGGTCGATGCTCTCCGCGGGCCGCTCCACCAGGCCGTCGGTGTAGAGCAGCAGCCGGTCGCCGGGGGCGAGCCGGACGTCCGCCTCCGTGTAGTGCGGGGTCTCGCTCGCGCCGAGCAGGATCCCGGCGGGCCGCCGAAGATAGGCCGCCTCCCCGGCCCGCACCAGCAGCGGCGGGGGATGTCCGGCCTGTGCCCACTCCAGCCGCCGGTCGCCGCGGCGGTAGCGGGCCAGCACCATGGTCGCCGTGCCGTGCGGGTCCCGGGAGTGCAGCAGCAGGGCGTTGAGCCGGGTGAGCGCCCCCGTCAACGACGAGCCCGTGATGACCATCCCCTTGGCGGTGAATCGCAGCAGCGCCATCGCGGCGACCGCGTCCATGCCGTGCCCGGCGACGTCGCCCACCACGAACAGGGCGTCGCCGTCGGGGAGTTCGATCGCGCTGAACCAGTCGCCGCCCACGTTCAGCCCCGACTGCGCGGGCAGATAGGCGATGTCGACGCGCAGCCCGGCCAGCCGGAGCGGCCGCTTGGGCAGCGGCAGCAGCGCGTCCTGGAGCCGGGCGGCCACCGTGCGTTCGGCCTGGAGCATCCCGTGCTGGGTGAGGATCGCCCGCTCGGTGGCGACCAGGGCGAGTTCGGCGCTGCGCAGCGCGGTGACGTCCTGGACGAAGCCGTGCACCTCGACGGGGGTGCCCTGAGCGTTCGTCACCGCCTCGGCGACCGCCCGCAGATGCCGTACGCCGTCCCGCGCGGCGATCCGGAACGGCACGTCGCACGCCTGCCCGTCCCGCAGCAGCGTCCCGACGGCCCGCGCCAGCGCCGGACCGTCCTCGGGCACGGTGAGCCGGGTCAGCCGGGTGAGCGGCAGGGCGCCTCGCGCCGGGTCCCGGTCGAGGACGGCGAACGCCTGGGAGGACCAGGCCGCCTCTCCGGTGACCAGGTTCCAGTGGGCCCAGCCGAGGTTGCCCAGCCGCTGCACGTCCGCGAGCCGCTGTTCCTGCCGGTCGGAGGGGTCGTGCCGGACCCAGCTGACGACCAGCCCGTCGCCCAGCCGCGCGGCCCGCGCCGAGTAGGTGGACAGCTCACTGACGCCCTCCACCCTCTGCTGCCGGGCGAACGGCTCGCTCTCGTAGGCTTCCGTACCGGCCAGCGCCTCCAGGCAGCCCTGCCACAGCGGCTCGCCCGCCACGGCGGGCCAGCACTCCAGGAAGCGCAGGCCGACGAGTTCCCGGCCGCTCCGGCCGGTCGCGTCGAAGGTGCCGGCGGTCGCCGCGTCGACCCGGAAGTCCTCGACCCGGCCCGCCGGGCGGCGCAGCGGGGTGAGCAGCACCGCGGCGACCGGCATCCGGTCGAACACCGTCTGCACGGCGTCCGCGGCGGTGCCCTGGGCGGGCTCCCGTCGGACGCCGAAGCCGTGCAGCGGGCCGGCGCACAGCCGGGCCGCGGCCAGCAGCAACTCCCGGACGGGCGGCGGGAACGGGCCCTCGCGCCGGCGCAGGATCCCGAGGACGGCCTGCGCCGACTCCCCGACGGCCACCGGCAGCCAGGCGTGCGAGCGCCACTGCGTCCGGGTGTCGCCGGCCGCCGCGTGGTCGAGCAGGTCCGCGGCGGGGTCCTCCGGCCAGCACGGCCGCCCGGTGTCGAGGGCCTCCAGCGCGGCGTTCCGGGCCGACGGCGGCAGCCGGCTCCACCGGTCGGCCGGTGTGTCGTCGGTCCCGGCGTGCCCGAGGGGTTCCAGTCCGCCGGCGGGCGGCCGGGTGTAGAGCAGCACCGCGTCGGCGCCGGTGTCGGGGGCGAGCCGCTCCAGCAGAGTGCGGGCGAGGTCCTGCGGGCCGCCGACCCGGGCCAGGGCCCTGGCCAGCCGGCCGAGGGGGTCGTCGGACTCCTCGGCGGGCACGGGCTGCGGCGCGGGAACGCCGGCGCGCGGCGGCCTGGGGGCGGTGCGGTCAAGGAGGGCGAGTCCGCCGAGGGTGATCCAGCACTCCTCCAGCAGGGTGCGCCCGCCGGTCGACGCCCGGCTGCGCAGTTCCTCCTGCGCCGCCTCCGGGGAGCAGCCGAGCCGGGCCATCACCGCGCCCGTGGCCCGCTCCAGGACGGCCGAGGTGGCCGCCAGGTCCTGCAACCGGTCCAGTTCGGCGCGCTGGTGGGCCACGACCCGGGCGAGCGCGGCCAGATCGGGCGCGGCGCCGGAGCCCGCGGGCGGGGCGGGTTCTGTCGTCACGCCCCGAGCATGGCACAGGAGCGGCGTGCTGATCAGGGCCTTGGGGCAGCCGTCCCGCCAGGGGCGACGCCCGGAGCGGAGCGTGCCGTTCAGCGCGTGGTGCCGTGCTCCACGAGGGCCTGGGTCACGGCGCGGACGCTGCGGGCGATGTGCTGGAGCTGCATGACCTCGGCGGCGTACAGCTTGATCGTGTGTTCGATGACCGACTCGGGCATGCCCAGTCGGGGCAGGTCGGCGCGGGCGGTCTGGAGGGCGGTGCGGGCCACCCGGACCTCCTGCTGGACCTGGAGCTGCGCGTGACGGGCGAGCAGCACCGGGTGGCGCAGCAGGGCGGGGTAGCTCGCGTAGCGCGCGGGCACCAGCTCGCGCAGCCACTTCGCGGCGGATCGCTCCCAGTCGTAGCTGCCGGGGGTCTTGACCTGGCACGGCCAGTCCGGGCTGATCCGCGTCGTCGTCGTCAGGGTCATGATCATCGCTTCCGGGAGGGTGGCGTCGTGACGGGTGGTCCGACGTTCGGGGCGGCCCCGGTCCAGGGGATGACCGGGGCCGCCGCGGGCGCTCTCTCGAGGAGAGGCCCCGAGCGCCCTGGGCGCCGACGTGGGTAGGGGACGGCGGCCTCGGGTGCCCGTTCAGGTGCCCTTCGTGGGCGGTGCGGCCGTGAGCAGTATTTATATATGCCGACCTCTTTGCAAGACGTATGAAAACATTCATGCGTGAAATGGCCGCAATGATCCCTCTGTCGTTTTTCAAGGGAGGGGGGTCGGTCAGTCGCGCAGGAAGAACTGGTGCTGCTCGGCGATCTGCTCGTACTCCTCGAGCCTCGCCTGGGTGCGTTCCGGGCCGGCGTCGGTCATGGCCTGGAGCACCGCGGCGGCCACCACCCCCGGGGCCGCGTAGGAGTCGAAGACCAGCCGGGACCCGGTGCCGGTGGCGAAGGTGACGTCGGCCTCGTCGGCCACCGGCCCCAGCGACAGGTCGGTGATCAGCGCGACCTTCAGCCCGGCGCTGCGGGCCACCCGTACGGCCGTCAGCGTCTCCGTCGCGTGCCGGGGCATCGAGAACGCCAGCACCCAGGTCCCGCCCGCCTCCCGGGACTGGAGCAGCGCGTCGTAGGCGACGCTGCCGCCCCGGGTCACGAGCCGGACGTCCGGATGGACCCGGCGGGCCGCGTAGGCGAAGTACTCGGCGAGCGAGGCCGAGATCCGCAGTCCCAGGATGGTCAGCGGTGTCGACTGCGACAGCTTGCGGCCGATGTCGATGACCTGGTCGGGGTCGCCGAAGTCGCGGCGCAGGTTCTCCAGGTTCTCGATCTCCGCGTCGACCGCCGCCTGGAGCTCGTTGCTCCGGTTCACCTCGGCCGCCGCGGGCCCGCCCGCCAGGGTGCCGAGCGCGATCGACTGGAGCCTCTCCCGCAGCGCGGGATAGCCGCTGAAGCCGACCGCCGCGGCGAACCGGGTCACCGAGGGCTGGCTCACCCCCACGCGTTCGGCGAGGTCGGTGATCGACAGGAACGCCGCCTCGGTGATGTTCTCGATCAGATACTGGGCGATGCGCCGCTGGCCCGGGGACAGATGAGGTCCGTCGAAGAGGGCCCGCAACCGGGAGGTCGGGGACACCTCCGTCTCCGGCGCGGTCTTTCCCGAGGTGATGGCGGATGCCTGTGCGCGTGCCTGCTGGGGCGATGGCACCGGTGCGCCTCCTTTGTCTCCCACGCAGCTCAACATAGCTCACGGACTGTGCCGGACAGGGTGCCCGAGAGCGCTCCCTCGCGCATCCCACTTGCGGTTACCGTCGGTAGAGCGTGATCGAACCGCCCCTCGCGCGGGGCGCGCCCGACCGGGCCGACGGGGTCTGTCGTGCCGGGCGAGGCCGTGCCGGTCGGACGGGTCGGCGGGGGTCCGTCGTCCTGGTCGGAAGGGCCGGACAGGTCGGCCGGGGTCCGCCGCCGGTCTCCGGCGCGCGCCGGGCCGGGCCGGCCGGGGCTTGCCGGGCCTGGTGACGGGGGCGGGTCGGCCCGTGGTGGCGGGACCGCTCGGGTCGCTTGTGCATGCGGGGGGGGGGGGTCGGTCCGCCGATGCCGGCCTGCGCCGGCCGGCGGCTTCCGGGGCCTCCCGTCGGCACCGCCGACGTCCCCGGATGCCACCGGATGCCACCGCGGCGAGGGCCGAACGGCCGGCAGGCGCCGGACGCCGTGTCCGCGGCGGAGCGGTGGGCCGCTGGGCCGCCATGGCCGCGGCCCGGCGGCAGGCGCCGGCCGTCGTCGCTCCGGCGATGCCGCGCGCGCCGGGTGCCGTTGCTTCGGTGGAGCCGCAGGCGCCGGACGCTGCCGCCCCGGCGGTGCCGAGCTGCTGGCTGCCGTGGTCCCGGCGGAGCCGAGTCCACCGGCGGCCGTAGCCGCCGCACGAACGAAGAACGGCCCGCCCCGGCCCCGAGGGGCCGTGCGGACCGTCCGTCCTGTGGCGCGGAAGCCGTTACCGCTTCAGGATCCGTACCGACAGACCGTCCGCCGTGTACACGGGGACGGCGCGCAGCGTGTCCGAGTCCAGCTCCACCCGGTCGAACTGGCCGCGCAGGGCCGAGGCCTCGATCACCGGGACGACGGTGCCGGCGACCGGCGGCCGCTCGGGGTCCGGGCGCAGCGACAGCACGGCGCCCCGCTCCAGCCGGACCCGGCCCGACACGGTGAGCACGGCGCCGTGCCCACGGCGCACCGTCAGGTCCAGCACCGCGCCGGACTCCTGGACCCACGTGCCGCGCACCCGCACCGGCAGACCCGCGCGCAGGGTGCCGCCGGTCAGCCGCACATCGCCCTGGCCGAGCGCGTCGGCGTGCCCGGCGACCAGGGTGCCCGCCTCCAGCAGGGTGCCGCCGTGGTAGCGGTTGTGCCCGGTCAGGGTCAGCGTGCCCGAGCCGCGCTTGGTCAGCCCGCCGTCGCCCTCGATGTCGTTGCGCCACGCGTCGGCGGTGTGGAACCCGCCCTTCGACGCCTCCAGCGTGACCGTCACGTCCGAGTCGAAGGAGCCGTAGCCGTCGGCGGCGGTGAACAGGTCGAGCCGGCCCCACTGCTCGAAGCCGTCCAGCAGCACGTATCCGGAGGGCAGCGCGGTGCTGCGCAGCACCTCGCGGCGCTGGGCGGCGGTCAGGTACGGCTGGCGGGTCTCCAGCAGCACCTCGGCGCCCTTGGGCACGGTGAGGGGCTCCTTGCGGCCCTGCCGTTCCAGGACGTAGGTCAGCCGCGGTCGGTTGGCGCGGGCGTTGGCCTTGCGGTCGGCGTACGCGTCGTTCGCGTCGGAGTGCGCGTGGGCGAACAGCGTGTCGGCCGTGGTGCCGGTCCGCTCGGTGAACCAGGCCAGGGCCTGGGCGCGCGCGGCGGCCTTCAGTTCGGCGTTGGCCGGGTCGGCGAGGGCGGCCGCGGCCAGGGCGGTGGCCATCACGCGGCCGCCGAGGACGTCGACCGTGGAGTGCATGCCGGACACGATCCGGGTGTGGCTCAGCTCCAGCGCGCGGGTCACCAGCTCCTGGAACCGCTCGGGCACCGCGTACGCGAACGCCAGCGACGCCAGGTGGAAGGCGTTGGTGTGGCCGCTGGGGAAGCCGCCGTCGTCGGCGGGGGAGGTGCCGCGCTGGCGCAGCAGCTGCGGGACCACGACCACCTTCGAGTCGTACACCGGGTAGCCGAGCGCGTCGGTCCGCCCGGTGTCGACGACCTCGCTGTTCTCGTTCATGCGCCACGGACGCGGGTACTGGAAGGCGTACTTGCCCGGGTTGCCGGAGGCGAACGGGCCGCGCACGGTGTCGACCAGTTTGGCGACCAGGCCCAGGTCCGAGGTGTACGAGCCCGCGCCGATCGCGGAACCGGCGGGCGCGTCGGCGGGCACGGCGTCACTGACGGTCGTCGCGGGGGTGGTGTCGGGCGCGGCGGTGATCGACGTGACCGCCTTGGCGCCCTGCCTGTACAGGCCGGCCAGCGGGCCGAGGCCGCCGATCATCGCGTAGCTCTGGTGCTGGCGGTCGTACACGAACGCCTCCCGGCCCTGCGCCTCGGTGCGGGCCGTGGTGACCGCTGCGCAGTACCGCACGTTGGCGCGCAGGATCTCGGGCCGCAGCGGTGTGCCGGTGTTCCAGGCGCCGCCGGTCTTCCATATCCGCGCGAAGCCGCCGAGGATCCGCACCACGGCGTTGGTCTCGGGCGTGAGGTTCGTCGTCAGGTTCGTCCGGTAGTCGTCGACGAACGGCAGCGGGTTCGTGGCGGCCTTGGCGTCGGCCGCCCCCAGCCAGGAGACCAGCGTCGGGGCGGCGACCAGCGCCGCCGAGCCACCGAGGGAGGTCTTCAGGAAGCGCCTTCTGTTCACGGCCGAGGGGGTGTCGGTCCCGGCGGGTGACGGCATGGGTGTGCCTCTCTCGAGTTCTGTGGCCTGCGGCCAGAGGGAAGAGGTGCGATCGTGTGCGACTCGTCGGTCTTCTGGTGACTTCCGAGCCGGATGATGCGTCCGAGCGAAGATCTACGGCCGGGTCGTGTCCCGTCCGCGAGGATGCGGCGGCCGGTGCGTGTCCTGAGGGTGAACGGGCGGTGGTCGCCTCACAGAAGCGAACGTGCCAGCGCCACGGCGCCCTCGACCGGCGGGCCGGTCAGCCGCCGCGGGCGGGCCCCGGAAAGCGCTTGGGCGAGCGCGGCGGTGAAGGCCTCGTACAGCGCGGGCTGGCCGAGGACCGTGCCGCCCGCCACCACCACGTCGTCGACCGCGACCCCGCGGGCGGCGAGCCGGACGACGAGCGCGGCGAGGTCCGCGCCGGCCCGTGCGATCACGGCGTGGGCGAGCGGTGAGCCCTCGGCGGCGGCCGCGAAGACGGCGGGGGCACGGCGGCCCCACTCGGCGGAGACGTCCGAGACGCCCTCCAGCGCCGCGCCGAGCGCCGGGATCTCCGGCACGTCGAACGCGGCGACGAGGGCACGGGCGAGGGCGTCGGGTTCCTCGCCGCGGTCGTGCGCGGCCCATACGGCGCGGGCCGCCTCCCGGACGAGACCGGCGGCGCCGCCCTCGTCGCCGAGGACCGCGCCCCAGCCGCCGACCTGGACCGGGCCGCCGTCGGGCAGCCGGCCCACCGCGACCGAACCGGTGCCGGCGACCAGGCCGACCCCCTTGTCGAGGCCGGCGGCGGGGACGAGCAGTTCGGCGTCGCCGACGACCCGTGCGGGCACGCCGAGCAGGTCGTGGAGGGCGGTACGGATCTCCGCGCACTGGCGCGGTGTCTCACAGGCGTGCGCCCCCACGGCGAACGCGGCGGGGTGTGCGCCCGGGGGCAGTGCCTCGTGGACGACGGCGGCCAGCCAGCGCGCGGCGGCGGCCGGGTCGTGCGGCCGCCAGCCGGCGCTGGCGCGGACGTGGTCGGCCACGACGGCGTCGCCCGCCCGGGCGCGCAGATGCGTCTTGGTGCCGCCCACGTCGACGCCGACCACGAGGGGGCACGCGGGGGGAGAGTCCTGCACGGATCCTCTTTCGTCGTTGCGTGGAGCTGCTGCGACGGCGGGCGAGCCGGGACCGCGGGAAAAGCGATTCGGTGAACTAGGGAAGCCCCGGGACGGGCTTCTGGTGAGGCACGGCAGGCGAGTACCGTGAAGTTCGTTAGGAAGTTAACTAACGAAGTACAGTGCGTCAAGAGGAATCGCGCACGCGACCACCGAGGGGCCCGTCCGGGCCGCCGCGGGACGGGAAGGCGCGACGTCGGTGCATCCCATCGCCGCAGCCCCCCGAGACGTTCGGTCCGGGCGCGCGGCCCGTACCCGTGTGGGGGAAACTGTGGAACGCGACGTGGCGGAGGCCCCCCGCCTGACCGAGAGCTCGAGCGCGGTGTTCGCCGTGCTGGCCCAGGCGGGCAGCGCCACCCGGCCGCAGCTCGCGAGCCTGGCGGGGCTGTCCAAACCGACGGTGTCCGCGGCCGTGGCGGAGCTGGAGACCGCACGGCTCGCCGCGCACTCCGGCACCGCGTCCAGCGGCACCGGCCGCTCCGCCGCCGTCTACCGGCTCGGGCCGGCCGCCGGGGCCGTGCTCGCCGTCGATCTCGGCCCCGCCCTGACCCGGGTCCGGGGCTGCGCCCTGGACGGCAGCCCGCTCGCCGAGGTCACGGCCTCCCGCGAGGACGCCGCCGGCGCCGTGCGCGAGGCGCTCGACGCGCTGCCCGGCGGTGTCCCGCTGCGCACCATCGTCGTCGCCGTCGGTGATGTCGCCGCCCGCGACCGGCAGGGCAGCGGGATGCGTCCCGCGACCGCCAAGGCCGGACCGGTGTTCGACGCCATCACCGTCGCGCTGCCGCCGGGCGTGCCCGTCCACCTGGAGAACAACGTCAACTGCGCCGCGCTGGCGGAGCTGCACGAGGGCGCCGCCCGCGGCCGCCACACCTTCGGCTATCTGCGGATCGGCGTCGGTATCGGTCTCGGCATCGTCGTGGGCGGCCAGGTGCTGCGCGGATCGAACGGGGCCGCCGGAGAGCTGGCCCGGCTGCCCTATCCGTGGGACGACGAGCGCGAGCCGCACCGTGAGGCCCTGGAGGAGTACATCGGCGCCCGCTCCCTGCTGCGTCGGGCCGCCGCGGCCTGGCAGGACGGTGACGGCCCGTGCCCGCGCAGCACCGAGCGGCTCTTCGCCCTCGCCGGGGAGGGCCGCAGCGCGGCCTGCGCGGTCGTCGGCCGGCACGCCGTGGACGTGGGCCGGCTGGCCGCCGCCGTGACCGCGGTGCTGGACCCGGGCCTGATCGTGCTGGGGGGCAGCACCGGCGCGGATCCCCAGCTCCTGCCCGGTGTTCGGGCCGAGCTGGCGCGGCTGAGCTGGCCCACCGAGGTGGTCAGCAGCACGGTCGGCGATCTCGGCACGGTCGCCGGTGCGGCACGGCTCGCGGTCGCCCGGGGAGTCCAAACCGTGACCGAGGCCGCGCGGACCAAGGATTGACGGCCCGCGACTCGGTCTGCCAATGTCCGGACAAGCGCTTTCTAAGTCGGTCGGGACACCGGCTTGGGCGAGCGTCCCGCCCGTACTCGACGTACGGCAACCGCACCAGGGCGTGCTTGTGCGGCGACGGCCACAGCGGCCGGGGACCCTCTCCTGTCAGGATGACGCGGCCGGGCGAGGCCGCGCCCTCGGAAAGCGAACTCTCCTCCGAAATGCACCAGTGCCGCCTACGTCGGCGCCGTGCTCCGTCCCCTCTGACGAAATGGGATCGAAGATGACCACTGTGGGTGTGCGGCGCTCCCGCCGACTCGGCCGCGGCGGTATGCGCCGCCTGGTTCCCCTCGCTGCCGTGGCGACGGCAGGTGCCCTGCTGCTCTCCGCCTGCGGGTCGGGATCGGACTCGGGCGGTACCTCCAAGTCGCTGACGTTCTGGATCTCCACGGTTCCGGGGCAGGACGCGGGCTGGAAGAAGATGGTGGCCCAGTACGAGAAGGAGACCGGCGTCAAGGTCAAGCTGGTCAACATCCCCTACGACGGCTACGCGACGAAGCTGCGCAACTCCGCGCAGGCGAACTCGCTGCCCGACGTGGCGGCCGTGCCGGCGCTCGACCCGATCTGGTCGAACAAGCTGATCGACCTCGGCGACATCGCCGACAACAAGACGAACAAGATCAACGCCAACTTCGTCGCCAAGGACTCCTCCGGGAAGGTGCTGTCCATCCCCTCGGACGTCACCGCGTCCGGCATGTTCATCAACAAGTCGCTCTTCGAGAAGGCCGGCGTCGCCTACCCGACCTCGCCCGACAAGACCTGGACCTGGACCGACTTCATCGCGGCGGCCGACAAGGTCCGCGAGAAGACCGGCGCCAAGTACTCCCTCACCTTCGACCAGTCGCCCTCCCGGCTGCGCGCCATGGTGTACGAGACGGGCGGCAAGTACGTCCACGCCGACGACTCCGGCAAGTTCTCCGTGGACGAGGCGACCAAGAAGGCCGTGAAGACCTTCGTCGGATGGAACGACGACAAGACCATGCCGAAGTCGGTGTGGACCAGCGGCGCCGACCCGTCGGCCATGTTCCAGAGCGGTGACGTCGTCGCCTACTGGTCCGGCGTGTGGCAGGTCGCCGCCTACTCGGAGAGCATCACGAAGTTCGAGTGGGCGAGCGTCCCGACCCCCGCCGAGCCGGTGCAGGCCAGTGACGTCAACAGCGGTGGCATGACGGTCGGCTTCAACAACAACGCCGACGCGGCCGCTGCCGCGAAGAAGTTCCTGTCCTGGCTCTACGAGCCCGACCACTACAAGACGCTGTGCGAGACCTCCGGCTTCCTGCCGGTCGAGAGCGGTCTGAACCCGGAGTACCCCTTCAAGTCCGAGGCGGCGCAGGCGGCGTTCAAGCTCTACAACGAGTCCATCCCGCTCTACGACCCGATCTCCGGCTACTTCAACAGCGCGCAGACGAACTGGGTGCTGAAGGGCAAGAGCCTCGCCGACGACCCGACCAAGGCGGAGCTCGGCAAGGCGATCAACGGCGAGCAGTCGTCCGACAAGGCCCTTCAGAACATCGTCGACGGCTACAACCAGCAGGTCGGCGGCTGATCGCAGGCCGACAGGCCCGGGCGGCGGTGTCTCGACCCCGCCGCCCGGCCCGGCCGACCGGCCAAGGCCTCGCTCATGGCGTGAGCCCCAGGAATCCATTCCACCAGCACGGAGTCAGGAAGATGACAAAACGCGCCTCGGACGCTTCGGACGTGTCCGTGAGCCCGCCCAGGAGACGCAGCAAGTACACCCTCGCACCGCTCGTCCTCATCGCGGGCAATGTCGTGCTCTTCGCGCTGTTCTTCGTCTGGCCGGCGGTGATCGGGCTCGTCTACTCCTTCACGAACTACACGGGCGTGGGTGAGTTCCAGTTCGTCGGACTGGACAACTACCAGAAGCTGCTCGGGGACTCGACCTTCTACGACGCGACGAGCCGCACGCTGCTGTACACCGTGCTCTTCGTTCCGCTGAACTTCGTGCTGTCGCTGCTCATCGCCAACCTGCTGGTGAGCAAGAACGCCAAGGGCGCGTCGGTCGCCCGCATCTTCTTCTTCATCCCGTGGCTGCTGTCGCCCATCATCGTGGGCGTCCTGTGGCGGTGGCTGTTCGGTGAGAACTTCGGACTGGTCAACTACTTCATCGAGAAGGTCGGCGGAAGCGCCGTTCCCTGGCAGTCGAACGCGGACCTGTCACTGATCGTGGTCGTGGTGGCGGCGGCCTGGGCCTGGACGGGCTTCTCCATGCTGCTGTTCATCGCGGCGATCAAGAACGTCCCGACGTCGTACTACGAGGCCGCCGCGCTCGACGGCGCCGGTCCCTGGCGCCAGTTCTTCAGCATCACCCTGCCCAGTATCGCCCCCACGTCCTTCATCGTCGTCCTGCTCAACACGATCCACGCGATGAAGGAATACGCGGTGTTCGCCTCCCTCAACAACGGCGGACCCGGAACGTCGAACAACCTGCTGGTCCAGTACATCTACCAGACGGGGTTCAAGTCGGGCCAGATCGGCTACGCGAGCGCCGCGTCGTTCGTGCTCATGCTCATCCTGATGGCCGTCGCGGTGATCCAGATGATGGTCAACCGGCGGGTGGAGAACCGATGACAACCACAGACACAGTGCGCAAGTCCGACGCCGGTTCCGTGCCGGCCGTCCCCAGGAAACGGTCCCGTGGCTCGGCGACCGGCGGGCTTCGGCGCGCGATCGCCCCGACGACTCTGCTGTGGGTCCTGGCGGGCCTCTACGGGATCCCGGTGCTGTGGTTCGTCCTCAGCTCCTTCAAACCGGCGGGAGACCTGTTCTCCCTTCCGCTGACGGTGTTCCCGGACAACCCCACCGTGTCGGGTTACAAGGAGGCGTGGGCGAGCGCCAACTTCTCCGGGTACTTCGTCAACACGATCATCGTGTGTGTGATCGCGACGATCCTCACGGTGGGAGTCAGCTGCTGCACCGGGTACGCGCTGGCCAAGTACGACAACAAATGGCTGAAGGCCTTCTTCCTCTGCATCCTGGCCACCACGATGCTGCCGGCCGAGGTCATGCTCGCCCCGCTGTTCCTGGTGGTCCGCGACCTCGGCCTCTACAACTCGCTCTCCGGCATCATCCTCCCGGCCCTGCTCACCGCGACCGGGTGCTTCATGTTCCGCCAGTTCTTCCTGACGGTCCCCGACGAGCTGATCGAGGCCGCCCGCATCGACGGCGCGCGTGAGCTGTCGATCTTCATGCGGATCATGGTGCCGCTCTCCCGGCCCATCATGCTGACGCTCGCCATCCTGTCGTTCCAGTGGAGGTGGAACGACTACATCTGGCCGCTGCTGATGCTGAACGACCCCGAGAAGTTCACGGTGCAGATCGGCATCCAGAGCCTCGTCGGCGCGCAGAACATCAACTGGTCGGTGCTGCTCGGCGGTTCGGTCATCTCCATGATCCCGTTGATCGTCGTCTTCCTGGTGTTCCAGAAGTACGTCATGAACGCCGACATCAATGCCGGACTGAAGGACTGACCTTGTCCACCCCGCTCGACCACGCGTTCGTCCGTGCGGCGGCCCACGCCGCCGACCGGACGGCCGCCCCGCTCGCGGCCCGCCCCGACGAGGAACCCGCCGGGGTGCCGCACCGTGGTCTGGCACGCCGGGTGAAGACCCTGGTCGCCGCCTACCGTTCCCCGGAGTCGGCTCTGCACGGCAGCGGGCGGGCCGTCGCCGCCGCGACGACGCAGCTGCGTGCCCTGCGGGCCGTGCAGACCGCCTCCGGGCTCTTCGCGGGCGGCGACAACGTGCAGTCACCGCCGGACTCCGCCTTCACCGTCAACGACGTGTGCGACGCGCACGTCCTCGCCGCGGGCGCGGGGCCGGAACTGAGCGAGGTCACGGCGGCGCTCGCCCGGATCGCCGACGCCGCCACCGGCAGCCTCCTCACCGGCGGGGTGCACACCCCGAACCACCGCTGGGAGCTGTGCGCGGCGCTGGCCCGGCTCCACCGGTCGTTCCCCGACGACCGGCTCCTCGACCGTGCCGAGGAGTGGCTCGACGAGGGCGTCGACATCGACGCCGAGGGTCTGTACTCGGAGCGCAGCCCCGTCTACGCGTCCCACGTGACCAATCCGTCGCTGCTCCTCCTGGCCGACGTCCTCGACCGCCCCGACCTGCTGCACGCCGTCGAACGCAACCTGGCCGCGACCCTGGACCTCATCAGGCCGGACGGCACGGTGGAGACCGTCCACTCGCGACGGCAGGACCAGTACGGCCCCTTCCTACTGGCGCCCTACCTGCCGCACTACCGGCTGCTCGCGGTCCGCACCGGCCGGGGCGACTTCGCCCGGGCGGCGCGGCTGGCGGCCGCCGGCGGCGTCGACGACCCCGACCTGCTCGCCCAGACCCTCCTCACCCCGGACCTGTGCCGCGCCCTGCCGGACCCGGAGCCGCGGACGCCTCCGCGCGACCGGTACCTCGCCACCGCAGGCCTCGCCCACCGCGCCTCGGCCGCCGCGCACACGGTGCTGTACGGCGGCTCCGACGTGCCCGAGCACCGGCGCATCCGCTCGGGCCTCGCCTGCAACCCCACCTTCCTGCGTCTGTTCGCCGGCGACGCCGTCCTCGACGCGGTCCGTCTCGCACGGGGATTCTTCGACCTGGGCCCGTTCCGTGCCGCCGACATGCACCGGCTCGCCGACACCCGGTACCGGCTCACCCAGACCCTGACAGCCGCCTACTATCAGCCGCTCCCGAAGGGCGAGAGGCGGGACGACGGCGTCTACCGGCTGGCGGACGACGGACGCTTCTCGGCCGCGATGGCCTTCGCGGACCGGCCCCGGGACGAGGTCTCCCACACGACCCGCGTCGAGGCGGACCTGCGGGACGACGGCGCCGACCTGCGGATCGACATCAGCGGCCCCCCGGTGCCCTGGGCCCTCGAACTCACCTTCCGGCCGGGCGGCGTGCCGGTGGGTGCCGTCCCGATCGACGACGGGCGCTGGTGCCTGACGGCCGGCGCGATGACCTACCGGGCCGGCGACGACGAGATCCGGGTCGAGGTCGCCACCGTGGCGGGCGAACCGCTCGCCGGGCCGGACCGGAGCGACGTACTGCGCTACGACCCGGGTCAGGACCACACCGTGGTGGGCGGCACCGACGCGACGACCGGGAACCGTGTCTACCTCGGCGGACTCGGCCCGCACACGCTGACCGTCGCCCTGTCCGCCCGTCGGCCCGCACCTGTCGGGTGAACCCGACACACCACACCATGGCCACCCCAGGCATGAAGGACTGATCCCCGTGCACCTCCCACGCCAGCTCGGTTCGCTGCACGACCTGCCGGACACTCCGCAGGCGTACGACGCCGTGCTCGCCGACGTCACCGAGCAGGCCCTCGCGCGCCTCACGCCCGAGGGCAGCCTCGAACACCCCGACTGCGTCGACGACATCGGCGACACCTCCCTGGGCATCACCTCCCTCCTCGCGTTCGCCTGGCAGCGCGGCAAGGACCCGCGGCTCCCGGAGGCGGTGCGCAGGAGCCTCGCCTTCCATCTGCGGGAGCGGGTGTACACCGACGACAACCCCGGCTATCCGAACCTGAGGGTCCGCGACTCCGGGCTGCCCTACGCCCGCTACACGCTGGCGGCCGGCGCGCACCCCATCGGTGACTGGCCGAGCACGGTGTGGGCACTGCTCCAGGCCGTCAACGTCCTCGACACGGCGGACGGCCTGGTCGACGACGGGCAGCGGGCCGAGCTGCTGGAGGTGGCACGCGGCTACTGGAGCTGGCTGACGGAGGCGACCTTCTTCAACCCGCAGGAGGCGGGCAACCAGGCGATCGGATGCGTGGTCGGCGGTCTGATGCTCGCCCGCCACCTGCCCGCCGAGGAGGGGCGGCGGGTCCGCTCGCGCGCGCTGGAGCTGTACGACGGGAAGATCCGCGCCCACCGGGTCGCCGACCGGGGCGCCCTGCTGCCCCCCGAGCACGGCGGCGCCTACGACAACAACTACGGTCCGATCTCCCTCTCCTTCCTCGCCCAGGCCCACCGGGTCAGCGGCGAGGAGATCTTCGCCGAGGACGGCGACGCCCTCGCCCGCTACCTCGACGCCCGGCTCACCGGCGGGGGCTTCGACAACGGCGGCCCCCGGTACAGCGAGCAGCACTCCGGCTTCGAGTCCGTCCTCGGGCTGCGCTACTTCGGCGCCCGCATCGGCTCCGACCTGGGCCGCTACCGGGGCGACACCCGCTGGGGGCGCCACGCGGCCAAGCCGGACGGCGGCGTCGACGGCCACTTCGCCTGGATGCTGGTCTGGCAGATCCAGGACACCACCCCCTGGCACCGCGTCCCGGCGCGCGGGCCCGCCCGGCACCAGCTGCGGGCCGGCACGGTCTCGGTGGCCTTCGACTCCCGGATGACGCCGGCGGTGATCGAGGCGGCCGGCAGCTATCTGCTGCCCGCGGCCGTCGACCGCCAGCACGGCTTCGGCCCCGTCCTCGACGGCTTCCTGTTCTGCCGTCCCATGGGCGAGGTCCGCGTCCGCGATCTGCGCGCCGACGGCCTGACGGCCAAGCTGGTCACCAAGCCGGTCGTCGGCCGCGACCACGTCCTGCGGCACGTGCGCTCCCTGTACGTCACCGACGGCACCACCCTGTGGACGACGGTCGCCGTCGAACGCCTCCCCGGCACGCCGTACCTGCTGGCCGGCCTGCCGTACGCCGAGGACGACGGCGAGCGCGTCCGCCGTACGGCACGGGCCGCCGTGTCCTCGGCGGGCGGTCTGCGGCTCACCCACCCCGAGGCCGAGGGCGACGCGTACTTCGACGCCCGCGCCGAACGCACCCAGGAGCAGGCGGCCTTCGCCCTCGCCGCCGACCCGCGCGGCTACGGCGACCCCGACGAGGGCTGGAAGCACCTGGTCGCCTCCACCGCCCTGGAGGCCGGGCCGGTCGCCGACGCGCCGGACGACCTGCACGTGTTCGCGGTGCGCTACGGCATCGAGGAGCCGTTCGCGCTGTCGGTCGCGTGGGACGAGGAGGGGCTGACCGTGCGGACGGACGCCTTCACGGCGGTCCTCGGGGCCGACGACGCCCGTGGCGAACCGGAGCTGACGCTGCGGGCGGTCAGCTGACGTCGAGCGTCATCCGTGGGGTGCCGCGCACCGCGTACGCGGGCAGCCGGGCGTCCCCGAGGACCGCGGGGGAGAGGGAGAGACCGAACCGCCGCTCCACGACGCCCAGGCTGCGGCGCAGGCCGACCTTGTAGTCCTCGTCCTCCGGCGGCAGATACGTTCTGCCGTCGGGGGAGAGGACGCCCGCCGCGACCAGGTCGGGCAGGAACAGGTCGGGCTCCTCGCCCCAGCGCCATATCTCCTCCCGCAGCCCGTACCCGCACACCCACACCCCGTCGCGGGCGTAGTGGACATCGGCCGGCGGGTGCTCCTGCGGCGGCACGTACCGCACGACCTCGGCGCCGTCCCGCGAGATCTCCGCCAGCAGGTCACCGCCGGTCGAGTCGCCGTACTCCACGGCGAAGGACCACTCCCCGCCGCTGCCCGCACGGATCACGCCGTCCCCGTCCGCGGCCGGGCGCCACCCCGTGATCCCGAGCCGCCCCACCTCGGCGTCGGTGATCGGCTCCGTGGCCCCGTCCGGGTCGCCCCCCATGCGCACGGCCAGCTCCTCGGGGGTGATCCCGCGCGCGAACACCACACTGGACATCCACCCGTCCCGGTCCACCAGCCACACGATTCCGTCGCTCATGCGGGCACCGTAACGGGCGCCACCGACAACGCGGCCTGCCGCGTGCGGTGTTCACCGCACGCGGACCACCAGATCGGCCCGGTCCCGGGTGGCCGCCACCAGGTCGGCGTTGCGCTGGTCGGTCCCGCGCACCCAGGCCACCGCCTCCGCGTGCCCCTTGCCGAACTCCTCGTGCCGCGCGACCAGCCGGCGCACCCGCTCCTCCTCGTCGGTCTCGCAGAACCACACCTCGTCCAGCGCGGACCGCACCCGCGGCCAGGCCCCCGAGCCGAGCAGCAGGTAGTTGCCCTCCGTCACGATCAGCCGGGCCGTCGGCGGCACCGGGACCGCACCCGCGAGCGGCTGCTCCAGCACCCGCTCGAAACCGGGCGCGTACACGGTGTCCTCGCCGCCCGCCTCCTCCCGCAGCCGGCGCAGCAGCGCCGCGTACCCGGCCGCGTCGAAGGTGTCGGGCGCGCCCTTGCGGTCGCGGCGGCCGAGGCGGTCCAACTCGGCGTCGGCCAGATGGAAGCCGTCCATCGGGACGTGCGCCACCCAGGGCGCGCCGTCCCCGGGCAGTTCCCGTACGAGGCGTTCGGCGAGGGTCGTCTTGCCCGCGCCCGGGCTGCCGGCGATGCCGAGGATCGCCCGCGGGCGGCCGTCCGCCACGAGGGAGCGGGCCCGAAGGCACAGGTCGTCGAAAGTCAGCACACAGCCGAGTGTCGCAGTCTGCGGATGCCCCCGGTGGGCGTACCCGACCCCGCACTTCGACCGCGAGCCGGATAGTTTGTCACTGTTTTCCCGTTTCCCGTTTCCCGTTTCCTGCTCATCGGCTCCTGTCGACCATCCGTCTCCACTGATCCCGGGCAAGGGGGTGGGTCATGGCCAACGGCGCGAACGCCCTGCTCGTCGGCGGACGACGCGGCGCCACGGAGGGCCGCTCCGGCACGCCGTGGCGGACCCGCTGGGCCTGGCCCCTCGTCGCCGTGGCCGGGGCCTTCACCCTGGCCCAGCTCCTCCTCGTCCGTCCGGGCCTGGGCCTCGGCTGGGACGAGACGGTGTACGTCAGCCAGTACGCCGCCCAGGCCCCGCCCGCCTTCTTCAGTGCACCGCGCGCCCGCGGCGTCTCCCTGCTGGTGGCGCCGGTGGTGTCCTGGTCGACGTCGACGGAACTGCTGAGGACCTACCTCGCCCTCCTGTCCGGCCTCGGCCTCTGTGTCGCCCTGCACTGCTGGCGCGGGCTGTTCCCGGACCGCGTCCTGGCCGTCGCCGGCGCGCTCTTCGCCTCCCTGTGGGTGACCCTCTTCTACGGCCCGCAGGCCATGCCCAACCTCTGGGTCGCCCTCGGCGGCCTGGTCTGCGCCGGCTGCTTCCTGCGGGCCCGCGCCGACCGGCGCGACCGCGCCGCCCTCGGGGGGATCGCCGCGGGCGCCGCGCTCATGGCGTGGATGCGGCCCACCGACGCGGTGTGGCTGACCCTGCCCCTGCTCGTCCTGGCCGCCCTGCGCCACCCGCGGCTCGCGCTCGTCCTCCTGGCGGGCCTCGCGGCGGGCGGCGCGCAATGGGTCATCGAGGCGTACATCGCCCACGGCGGCCTCGGACAGCGGCTGTCCGACGCCTCCCGCATCCAGGGCGGGCTCGGCTGGAATCCCGCCGTCGAGGACCAGTTGCGCGGCCTGGCCGGGCGCACCCTGTGCCGCCCGTGCACCGGATCCCTGCCCCATCCGGCCGTCATGGCCTGGTGGTTCGTGCTGCCGCTGCTCGCCGCCGCCGGCCTGGCGGTCGCGGTCCGGGCCCGGCGCACCGCGCCCACCCTGCTCGCGCTGGCCTGCGCCGCCACGGCCGCCTTCCCGTACCTGTTCATGATCGGATACGCGGCCCCGCGCTTCCTGCTGCCCGTCTACGCCCTCCTCGCGATCCCGGTCGCCGACGCCCTGGTCCATCTCGTCACCCGGCCGGCCGGCCGCCCGCGCCCGGTCGCCGCGACGGCGACCGCGCTCGCCCTCGCCGGGCACCTGGCCGCCCAGTACGCGGTCCTCGACCGCACCGTGGAGCGCACCACCGGCCACCACCGCGACTGGGCCCGCACCGCCGCGCAGCTGCACCGGCTCGGCGTCCGCCCGCCCTGTCTGGTCACCGGAGCCGACGCCATCCCCGTCGCCTACTACACCGGCTGCTCCTCGGCGAACGTCCGGGGACACAACGTCAACTCCACCGAGGCGGCCGTCCGGCGCACCGCCCACCGGATCCCGACCGCGGTCCTCACCCGCCCCGGCGGGGCGCCGCCCGCCTACGCCCGTGACTGGGCGACCCACCGCTCGCCCCTGCTGCGGCTGCACATCGCGCCCGCCCCGCGCCGGAAGCCGCCCGTATGACGTCCGATCGGGCCACCGCCGCACCCGCCCGCACCCGGACCCCCTGGCAGACCGCCCGCACCCGGGCCTGTTGGCGGACCGCCCTCGCGCTCGCCGTCCTCGCGGCCGCCGCCTGGCCGGCCCGCCGGCACTGGCCGGTGCTGGAGACCGGCGCCCTGCGGCTCGCCGTGGCCGACCACGGCTGGCTGCTTGCCGGGGCCGCGGCCGCCGTCGGCACCTGGCTGTGCGCGGCGCTCGCCCTGCAAGGAGCCGTGCCCCGGCGGCTGCCCCCGGTACGGCTGGTGGCCGCCCAGTTCGCCGCCTCCGCCGCCAACCACGTGTTGCCCGCCGGGCTCGGCGCGGGCGCCGTCAACCTGCGCTTCCTCATGCGCTGCGGTCTGCCGGCCGGCTGCTCGGCCACCGCGATCGCGGTGAAGGCCACGGCAGGCGGGGTGGCGCGCGGCGCCCTGATCGCCGTACTCGCCGCCCTGTGCCCCGGCGTGCTGCGGGTCCCGCACGCGCGCGGCGGTGCGCCGGCCCTGGCCGGGGCGGCCGTCTGCGGCGTCGTCGCCGTCGTCGCCGTCGTCCTGCTGTTGCCGCGCTGCCGGCGGGCGCTCGCCGCGGTGGCCTCGGACATCCGGGCCGTCCACGCGCGGCCGGAGCGGGCGGTGGCGCTGTGGGGCGGCTCGCTCGCCTTCGCCGTGCTGCACGCCCTCGTGCTGACCGCCGTCGCCCGCGCCGTCGACCTGCCGATCGGCCCGGTCCGGGTGGCCCTGCTGTACCTGGCCGCGAGCAGCGCCGCCGCCCTGCTGCCCACCCCGGGCGGGCTCGGCTCCCTGGACGCCGTGCTCGCTCTCGCCCTGACCGCCACGGGAGCCCCGGCCGCGACCGCCGCCTCCGCGGTGCTCGGGTACCGGCTGCTGACGATGTGGCTGCCGCTGGTTCCCGGCCTGATCGTGCTCGGCGTGCTCGTCCGGCGCCGGTCGTTGTGACAACCGCGGTGCCGTGCACGGTCGTCGTGGCCGGCGCGGATCGCGTTCGCGGTCGGGGGCCCCGCCGGCGGTCGGGTGTTTCCCGGCCGTCGCGCGCAGGTAGGTAGGGGAGTGTCGGAGACGGCGGCGAGGGGGAGCGGCATGGCGGACAGCGGACACGCGGGCCTTCCGGCGGACGCGTTCTTCACGGCGGGCAACTCGTCGTTCAGCGAGTTCCTGGCGGCGCACCGCCCCGAACTGCTGCCGACCGCCCGCCCGTTCCCCGGCGGGGTCACCGCCGCGCCCGGCCGCTTCCCGCACGGCACGACCGTGCTGGCCCTCACCTACCGCGACGGCGTCCTCCTCGCCGGCGACCGCCGGGCCACCATGGGCAACCTCATCGCCCAGCGCGACCTGGAGAAGGTGCACCCGGCGGACGAGCACACCGCGGTCGCCTTCGCCGGCACCGTCGGCCTCGCCGTGGACATGGTGAAGCTGTACCAGGTGGAGCTGACCCACTTCGAGAAGGTCGAGGGCATCTCCATGACCCTCGGCGCCAAGGCCCGCCGGCTGGCCTCGATGATCCGGCAGAACCTCGGCCAGGCCATGCAGGGCCTCGCCGTCGTCCCCCTCCTCGCGGGCTACGACCTCGCCGCGCCGGCGGGCGGACGGGGCCGCATCTTCGGCTTCGACGTGGCCGGCGGCCTCTACGAGAAGGCGGACTTCCACGCCGAGGGATCCGGTTCGCCGTACGCCCGGGGCGCGCTGAAGAAGCTGTTCCACGCGGACATGACGGGCCGCGAGGCGGCCCTCACCGCCCTCCAGGCGCTGTACGACGCGGCGGACGACGACTCCGCCACCGGCGGGCCCGACCTCAACCGGCGGATCTTCCCGATCGTCTCGGTCATCACCGCGGACGGTTTCGAGCGGCTGCCCGAGACGGAGACCGAGAGCCTCAGCCGCGAGATGGTCGAGCGCCGCCGCACCAGGCCGGACGGGCCGAACGCCGCCCCGTGACGCGGCGGCCGCCCGCGCTCAGTACTGGAGGGCCACCGCCGCGTCCCGCCCGATGCGTTCGACCGCGGCGAGGTCGAGCCCGTAGTGCACGTACCGGCCGTTGCGCTCCACCCGCACCAGCCCCAGGTCCCGCAGGACGCGCAGATGGCGGGAGACCTGTGGGCGGGTCATGGCCAGCCGGGCGGCCAGGTCGGCCGTGGTCATCGCCTGGCGGGCGATCAGCCGGCACAGCCGCACCCGGCGCGGATCGGTGAGCGCCAGCATCCGGCTGCGGGCGAGGGTGACGCCCACGTCCGGCGCCTCGACCGGGAAGTGGACGACGGGCGTCAGCCCCGGCTCGTTCTTCACCAGCAGGTGCGGGGCGCCGTACAGGGTCGGGATGAGGACGACCGGGGTGCGGGCCGGGCTGACGACGGCATGGTGCACCTTGTCGAGGACGACCCGCTCCGGCCCGCCGCCCGCCCCACTGGTGACCCGGGCGGTGGACGGGCTCAGGGAGACCAGCGCGGCGGCCGGCCCCTCGTCCGCGAGCCGCTGCCGCACCCGGTGGGCGGCGAGGGCCAGCAGCGGCTCCGTGTCCGCCCACAGCGCGTCGAAGAAGACCCGCCGGCAGAGGTCGACGAACGCGGCGACGTCCGCGCGCAGCGCCCGCGGCTCGCGCAGCAGATCCTCCGCGAGCCGCGGGTGCGGCTCGCCCAGCCCGGACGCGATCCGGCGCAGCGCCGCCGCCTGCGCCGGGTCGTGCAGGACGCGGCCGAAGGCGAAGCCGTGGTAGCCGCTGGCGCAGGTGTAGGCGGTGAGTTCGGCGAACCGGTCCAGCGGCAGCGCGGCGAGCGGCGTGCCGTGGCCGGGCGGGGCGGCGGTGTCCAGGCCCGGGTAGAAACCCCGCCAGCGCAGGGCCGTCCAGAGCGGGGCGAAGCGGCGCAGGCCCGCGCGGAACGCGGGCGGGGCCGCGCCGGTCACCTCCCGGGCCCAGGCCGCCCGCCCCGGGTGGTGGGCGTGCTCGGTCAGGACGTGCAGACACGCGGCGAGTTCCGCGAAGGGCGACACCGTGACGGTGAACCGGTTCCGCGCGGCACCGTCCAGGACGATCACGACCGACATGGCGGGGAGTGTACGGAGGGTCCGGGCTCAGCGGGCCGGCGCGGCGGCGGCCGCGAACTCCGCGCGGGCCGCGGCGAGCAGCTCCGGATCGGTGAGCAGATCGGCGACGACCCGGGCCAGGCCGATCGCCGCGACCTGGGTCCGCTCGTGCGCGAAGGGCGTCGCGGCCGCGTCCCGCATCGCCTCCGAATGGGCGGGCGTCCCCGTCTCGGCGATCTGGATGTACGGGTGGATGACCGGCAGCAGCAGCGAGAGGTTGCCGATGTCGGAGGAGCCCGCGGGCGAGTCGGGGGCGTCGGGCCCGATGTCCAGGCCCAGCGCGCGCACCACCGCCCCGAAGCGGGTGGCGAGGACCTGGCTGTCCCGGCGCTCGGCGTACAGCGGGCCGGTCTCCGTCGTCTCCGCCCGCGTCCCGGTCGCCAGCGCCGCGCCCTCGGCCGCGTCGCGCACCCGCTCGACCAGTGCCCTCGCCGCCGCCGTGGTGACGTCCCGGACGTACAGGTCGACCGCGGCCCGGGCCGGGACCACGTTCGGGGCCTGGCCGCCGTCCGAGACGACGCCGTGCAGCCGGGCGGTCGGCGGCACGAACTGCCGCAGCGCGTCGACGGCGTTGAGGAACACCTGGACACCCGCGAGCGCGCTGCGCCCCTCCCACGGCGACTTCGCGGCGTGCGCGCTGCGGCCACTGAAGACCACCCGCAGATGGGCCGCCGCCAGGGCGTGCTGGGTGCTCACCGACCGGTCCGAGGGATGGAACATCACCGCCGCGTCCACCGCGTCGAACACCCCGGCCTCGGCCAGCAGCACCTTCCCGGCCCCGCCCATCTCCTCACCCGGTGTCCCGATCACCACGACCGTCCCCGGATGCCCGGGCAGGGCCCGCACCAGCCCGATCGCGGCCGCCGCACCGCCCGCCGCGATCAGGTTGTGCCCGCACCCGTGCCCGACCCCCGGCAGGGCGTCGTACTCGGCGAGCACCGCGACACACGGCCCCGGCGCCCGCCCCCGGTGCACCGCCACGAACGCGGTGTCGAGCCCGCCCGCCCCCGCCGACACCACGAACCCCGATTCCACCAGCCACCCGGTCAGCACCTGCTGCGCGTGGTACTCCTCGAACTTCGTCTCCGGGCGCCCGTGCAGCGCGAGACTCACCCGCTCCATCCGGGGCCGCAGCCCGGCGATCTCGTCGGCCAGCGCCTGAAGCGACACGGTCATGAGGACTCCCCATCGTCGTGGGTGACACACCGTCACCCACGACGAGCGTGCGGCCCCGCCGGCCCGCAGCGGCCCGGGTTACCGCGTGCCAGGTAACTCCGGGAGACGGGGCGGCGGGGCGTTCAGCCGCGCACACCCCACTCCTTGCGCCAGCGGGTGATCTGCTGGGCGGGGTCGCCCGTGTAGGACCAGGGGGTGCGGGTGGCGCGCGGGCCGAGGAACTCCAGAAGCGGGGTGGCGACGTCCACGGCGTCCGCCGAACAGGCCGCGTGGGCAAGGTAGTTGATGTCACGGAGTTCGCCGGGGCGGATGCTCCGGCGGGGGCGGCCCACCATCCAGCGTTCCCAGGTGCGGCGGAGGTCGCTGACCGCACCGTCGTTGGTCCAGTGCTGGCCCCGGCCCACGGCCGTGGAGCGGCTGTGGGCGGTGTCGAGGGCGGAGCGGAACTCCTCGACGCGCGCGTACTGCACCAGCACCGGCAGCGGGCAGCCCCGCGGCGCCACGCCGGCCGCGTCGCGGGCGAAGTCGTACATCAGGCCGTGCGAGCCGTGCCAGCGGGACGAGTAGTAGTGCAGCACCTGGAGGTGGCCCTCCATGCTGTACGGGTCGCGCCGGTGCAACTCGTCCCACCAGCGCGCCAGTTCCTGCCGGCGGACCCCCGACGGGTAGAGCCGGGCGACCGAGATCAGCGAGATCCACGGCGTCGGGTCGTCCAGGTACGCCTCGGCCGCGGACAGGCAGGCCAGCACCGCCGCGTCGATCCGCTGCTGGTCGATCCCCACGCCCCGGCCCGCGGCGATGGCCAGGCTGAACGCCCGGGCCGTCTCCGTGGCCGCGCGCAGTACCAGCGCGTCCGCGCTGTGCGGCTCCGCGGCCAGCCAGGTCTCCACCGTCGAACTGTCCGTGCAGGCCTGCGCGAGCAGGCGGACCCGGTGTCCGCGGGCGAGCCAGTCCGGCCCGGTCGTCCGCAGCAGTTCGCGCAGTCCCTGCCACCGGCCGATGACGATGTCGTGGCGTGCGGAGGACAGGGACGCGTCCCCGCAGTCGGGGTCGAAGTCGGGAACGAAGCGGTTTCGCGCCATCACGTTCCCCCTCTAGAAGTCGGTCGGAAGACCCTCGTGGCCCGAGGAGTGCGCCGCCGCGTGCCGGTCGGGCACGTAGTCGGTCTCGACCGTACGCGAGGCGTCCAGCCGGGCGGGCCGGTAGTAGTCGCTGCCCTGCCGCCAGTACCAGAGCATCGGCACCAGGCCCACGGCCAGCCCGCCGAGGCCGATGGCGATCGCCGCCGGCTCCAGTTCACCCAGCGACTCGAAGAGGATCCAGAACATGAACAGCGCGCCGAACAGCGGCCACAGCCCGCCGAGGACGAAGTCGGCCGCGGAGTTCAGCAGCGTCCTGCGGTAGGCGACGACCGCGGCGAGCCCCGCGAGACCGTAGTAGACGGCGATCTGGAGGCCGATCGCCGAGATCGCGTCGGAGAGGATCTCCCCCACCGAGCCCAGGGCGTTGGACGCGACGAACATCACCAGCGCCACCCCGCCGACGACCACGATCGCCACCCACGGCGTGTTCCAGGTACGGTGCACCCGGCCCAGCGCGGTCGGCATCGTACGGTCCCGGCCCATCGCGAACAGCGAGCGGGTGACCTGGATGAGGGTGGTCTCCAGCGTGGCGATGGTGGACAGCATCACGGCGACGATCAGCAGCTTGCCGCCGATCCCCGGCCACACCTCCTCGCCCAGCGCCGCCAGCACGTTGGCGCCGTTGCTCTCGATCTCGTCCGCGCCGAGGATCACGTTCACCGCGATGGTGAACACCTCGAACAGCAGGAAGACGATGCCCACGCCGAGCAGCCCCGCGAGGCCCGTCGTCCGGCGGCTGTTGCGGGTCTCCTCACTGAGATTGCTGGTCACGTCCCAGCCCCAGTAGTAGAACGCCGCCACCAGCGCGCCCGACGCGAACCCGGACACCCCGTCGAAATGGCCGAATCCGAGCCACGACCAGTCGAACTCCAGCGCGTTGTCCTCGGTGTGGAAGAGCGCGAGCAGCGCGAACAGCGCCAGGATCGCCAGCTCCACGCCCGACATGATCAGCTGGGCGCGCACGGTGAGCCGGGCCCCGCCGAGCACCACCGCGAGCATCACCACGAACCAGGCGGCGCCCACCACGGTCGACAGGGCGGTGTTCTCGGCCAGGCCCTCGTCGAACAGGGCCAGCGTCATCGAGCCGGCCGGCAGCGAGCCCGCCACCATGAAGATGGTGGCCGAGACGACCAGTGCCCAGCCGCTGAGGAAACCCAGAAAGGGGTGGAGCGTGCGCCCCACCCAGGAGTAACTGGCCCCCGCGTTCACATCGATCCGGCTGAGCCGGCTGAAGGCCAGCGCGATGCCCAGCATGGGTATCGCGCAGTAGAGCAGCGCCGCCGGGCTCGCCAGGCCCACCGCGCCGACCAGGACCGCCGTCGTGGCGGCGACGGAGTACGCGGGAGCACTGCCCGCGACCGCCATCACCACCGTGTCGAACGTGCCGAGGACGTTGGCCTGAAGCCCTCGTCCGGTGTTGTTGCTCATACGTGCGCTGCTTTCCGTCGTGCACACCGCCGGAGCGGGAACGGCCCGACGGCGTATGGGGGGTGAGGGTGGAGCGCCGCCGGGCACCGCGGAGGGATGACCTCGGGAAGCGTCGACGGGACGAGCGCGAGGGATGCCGGCCACCACAGCGTCGGGGGACGGTCACACCGAGTGTGCGAGTGATGATAGCCCCCGCGCTTGACGTTTCAAGATTGACGGACGGGTAACGTGCGCGCCCGCACGAGCGGTCGGCGGACGCGCGCGCCGCCCGTGCGCGGTCGCCGCGCGGGGCGGCGCGCAGGGCGGCGCACGGGACGCCTCGCAGGAAGGGGCCGGTGCCGGTCAGTCCCCGATCCGGTCCAGCTGGCGCAGCCGGTTGGTGGCGTCCAGGGCCGCCACCTTGTACGACTCCGCCAGCGTCGGGTAGTTGAACACCGCGTCGACCAGATAGTCGACCGTTCCCCCGCAGCCCATCACCGACTGCCCTATGTGGATCAGCTCGGTCGCGCCGCTGCCGAAGCAGTGCACACCGAGCAGCGTCCGGTCCACGGGCGAGACCAGCAGCTTCAGCATGCCGTGCGCGTCGCCGATGATCTGCCCGCGCGCCAGTTCCCGGTAGCGGGCGATGCCCACCTCGAACGGCACGCTCTCCTCGGTGAGCTGATCCTCCGTCCGCCCCACGAAGCTGATCTCCGGGATGGTGTAGATGCCGATCGGCTGGAGGTCGTGCATCTGCCCGACCGGCTCCCCGCAGGCGTGGTACGCGGCCGCCCGCCCCTGTTCCATCGAGGTCGCCGCGAGCGCCGGATAGCCGATCACGTCCCCCACGGCGTAGATGTGCGGCACCTCGGTGCGGTAGTGCGCGTCGACCTCGATCCGGCCGCGCGGGTCGGCCGCCAGCCCCGCCTTGTCCAGGTCGAGTTCATCGGTGAGGCCCTGGCGCCCCGCCGAGTACATCACCGCGTCCGCCGGGATCTTCTTGCCGCTGGCCAGCACGGTCAGGGTGCCCCGCGGATGCCGCTCGACGGCGGCCACGGTCTCCCCGAACCGGAAGGTCACCGCCAGATCCCGCAGGTGGTACTTCAGCGACTCGATGACCTCGACGTCGCACATGTCGAGCATCCCGGCCCGCTTCTCCACCACCGTCACCTTGCTGCCGAGCGCGGCGAACATCGACGCGTACTCCATGCCGATCACACCCGCGCCCACGATCACCATCGACCGGGGAACCCGCTCGATCGTGAGGACGTTGTCGGAGTCGAGGATGGTCCGCCCGTCGAACTCCACGCTGTCCGGCCGCGCGGGCCGCGTCCCGGTGGCGATCACGACGTGCTCGGCGGAGAGCAGCCGCTCCCGCCCGCCGGCCTCCCGCAGGGCGACGGTGTGCGGATCGACGAACCGGCCGGTGCCGGAGAACAACTGGACATGGTTGCGGGACAACTGGCTGCGGATGACATCGGTCTCCCGGCCCACCACGTGCTGGGTGCGCGCGGTCAGATCGGCGACGGTGATGTCCTCCTTCAACCGGTAGCTCTGTCCGTACAGATCGCGCTGGGTGAGACCGGTGAGGTACAGCACCGCCTCGCGCAGGGTCTTGGAGGGGATGGTTCCGGTGTGCAGTGAGACCCCGCCGACCATGTCGGGGCGGTCGACGACGGCGACTCGGCGGCCCAGTTTGGCCGCGGCGATGGCGGCCTTCTGGCCGCCGGGACCTGATCCGAGGACGAGCATGTCGAAGTCGGGCATCCTCCGGAGTCTGGCAGTGCGGGACCCCGCCGCGAAAGGGTGAACGGGCAGGCAACCGCCGACGCGCGACAATGGGGACATGGGCCGTGGACCCGACGAGATGAGCACCCCCGCCCGGCTGGCCGCCCCCGGCGAGGGGATCGGCCGGGACGAACTGGCCCTGGCCACCCGCAACCACGGCCTCCCCCTGGAGGCCCTCCGCCATGACCTCACCCCGCCAGGCCTGCACTACGTCCTGACCCACTACGACATCCCGTACGTCCCCGACGACACGGCCTGGCGGCTGACCCTGGGCGGCCGCGTCCGCACCCCGCTGACCCTCACCCCCGCCGACCTGAGGAGCCTGCCCGCCGTCACCACCCGGGTCACCCTGGAGTGCGCCGGCAACGGCCGGGCCCTGCTCACACCCCGCCCGGTCAGCCAGCCCTGGCTGGTCGAGGCGGTCGGCACCGCCGAGTGGACCGGCGTACCGCTGCGGCTGCTGCTGGCCGAGGCCGGCCCGGCGACGACGGCCGTCGACGTCGTGTTCACCGGCGCCGACCACGGCGTCGAACGCGGCGTCGAGCAGGACTACCGGCGGTCCCTTCCGCTCGACGCGGCCCTCGCCACCGAGCCCGAGGCGCTCGTGGCGTACGCCATGAACGGCGCCCCGCTGCCCCCGCAGCACGGCCGTCCGCTGCGCCTGGTGGTACCCGGCTGGTACGGCATGGCGCACGTGAAGTGGCTGACGGACATCACCGTCCAGGACACCCCCTTCACCGGCTTCCAGCAGACGGTCGCCTACCGGCTGCGCCAGGATCCCGGGGAGGAGGGCGAGCCCGTCACCCGGATCGCGCCGCGCGCCCTGGTCGTCCCGCCCGGCTTCCCCGACTTCATGTCCCGGACCCGGATCGTGCGGCCCGGCCCGGTCCTGCTGGAGGGGCGGGCCTGGTCGGGGCGGGCCCCGGTGACCCGGGTCGAGGTGAGCACGGACGGCGGCGGCACCTGGGCCGAGGCCGAGCCGGCGCCGGAGACCGGGCACCGCTGGGCCTGGCGCGGCTGGCACCACACCTGGACCGCGGTCCCCGGCCGGCATGTGCTCTGCGCCCGCGCCACGGACGCCGGCGGGCACACCCAGCCGCTGGACCAGCCGTGGAACCGGGGCGGGTTCGCGAACAACGTGGTCCAGCGGGTCGAGGTGCTCTGCGCGGAAGAGAAGTCCTAGGGCAGCAGCTTCTCGATGGCGTTCGGGCCCTCCTCGTCGAGCTTGCGCTTGGCCCAGGCGAGATTGCGGGGGGTGAGGTCCCGGCCCGTGGCCAGGACCATGTCCTCCGGCGACACCTCGGTGCCGGTGCGCGTATGGAGCAGGTTGTCCGGGGTGACGCGGTCCCGGGACGGCCGGGAATCGCCGGGCTGTGACGTGGGCATGGTCTCTGCTCCTCGCGTCCGAAGGGCTGCTTCGGCCCGGTGCGGGCATCGGGTCCACTAACACCATTCATCCTGACGGCGGACCCTGCATCCCGAAGAGCCCGGAAAACGCGCTTCATCCGAGATGCCGCGATGATCGGTTCGGCGTCTAATGGCTGTACTCGGGACGCCCGAACCGGTAGCGCGGACGACGCGCGGCACAGAAGGCCCAGGTCATGGAACCGAACAGTGCCGGTACACCGCGAGGCGGGGGACTTCGGCGGCTGGGCGCCTGGTGTGCCCGCCACTTCGTGATCGTCATCGTCGCGTGGCTGGTGGCCCTGGTCGCCCTCCAGGTGCTCGACCGTGCCGTCGGCGGCGAGTACGAGGACGACTTCCAGCTGTCGGACGTGCAGTCCGAGGAGGGCCTGGAGGTGCTGAAGAAGCACGATCCCCAGGCCGGCGGCTACAGCAGCCAGATCGTCCTGCACGACGACAAGGGCGTCAGCTCCCTGAGTTCCCCGATGTCCACCACGGTCGCCGACCTCCAGAAGCTTCCGCACGTCCTCTCGGCGCAGAACCCGCTCTCCCAGAGCTCGACGAAGATCGGCCCGGTCTCCAGCGACGGCAAGACGGCCTACATCACCGTCCGCTTCGACGAACAGCCGTCCATCCTCGGCGACACCTATCTGGACGGCGTGGACGACGCCGTCCAGCCGCTGCGCGCGGCCGGCGCCGACGTCGAGTACGGCGGCTCGCTCGGCGAACTCGCCCGGCCCGAGGCCGACGACCGGGTCAGCGAACTCATCGGCTTCGCGGTCGCCGTCGTCGTGCTGCTGATCGGCTTCGGCAGCGTGATCGCCGCCGCGCTGCCCCTGGTCACCGCCCTGATCAGCGTCATCTGCGGCCTGGGCCTCCTCGGCCTGCTCGCCGCCGCCTTCACCTTCGCGACCGTCTCACCGACCCTCGCCACCATGATCGGGCTGGGCGTCGGCATCGACTACGCGCTCTTCATGACCACCCGGCACCGCCAGAACCTCATGAACGGCGCCGACCCCGTCGCGGCGGCCGGACACGCCACCACCACCAGCGGCCGCGCCGTCCTGGTCTCCGGCACCACCGTGATCATCGCCCTCGCCGGCCTCTACGCGTCCGGGGTGTCCTTCATCGGCAAACTGGGCGTCGCCGCCGGCGTCACCGTGGTCACCGCCGTCATCGGCGCCCTCACCCTCGTCCCCGCCTTCCTCGGGCTCATCGGCCGCAACATCGACCGTTTCCACGTACGGAAACCCATCGCCGAGACCGACGCCGAACCGGGCGCCGAACCGCACGGCACCTGGCACCGCTACGCCCAGCGCGTGGAACGCAGGCCCTGGCAGTTCCTGAGCGCCGGGCTCGCCGTGATCGCGATCCTCGCGATCCCCGTCTTCTCCATCCAGCTCGGCCACATCGGCGACGGCGCCGACCCGACGTCGTTCACCGACCGGCGCGCCTACGACCTGATGACCGACGCCTTCGGACCCGGCTCCAACGGGCCCCTCACCATCGTCATCGACCAGACGTCCGTCCCCTCGGACAAGCGCTCCGACCTCTCCTCCCAGGCGCAGAAGACCCTGAACGGCGTGTCCGGCGCGGCCATCGTCACCCCGCTGACCGCCACCCAGGACGGTGACGTCCTGGTCGGCACGGTGTACTCCGAACAGAACCCGCAGGACGCCGTGACCACCGACCTGACGAACCGTCTCGTCGACGACACCCTCCCCGACGCCGTCTCCGGCTACGACGCCAAGGGGTACGTCACCGGCACCACGGCCGCCCAGGTCGACTTCCGGGACATCGTCGCCAGCCGGCTGCCGGTGATCATCGGCGTCGTCGTCCTGCTCGCCTTCCTGATCATCCTCGCCGTCTTCCGCGGCCTCCTCGTCGCGGTCAAGGCCGCCGTCCTCAACGTCCTGTCGATCACGGCCTCCTACGGTGTCGTCGTCGCCGTCTTCCAGTGGGGCTGGGGCGGGCCCGCGCTCGGCGTCAACGGCGACGTGCCCATCGAGAGCTATGTGCCGATGATGATGTTCGCGATCATCTTCGGCCTGAGCATGGACTACGAGATCTTCCTGCTCTCCCGCGTCCACGAGGCCTGGCTGCGCACCGGCGACGCCAAGGCGTCCGTCGCCCATGCCCTGGAGATCACCGCCCGGGTCATCACCTGCGCGGCCCTGATCATGGTGAGCGTCTTCGCGGCCTTCCTCATCAGCGACAACATCGTCGTCAAGATGCTGGGTCTGGGCCTCGCCGTCAGCGTGCTCATCGACGCCACCGTCGTCCGGCTGCTCATGGTGCCCGCGGTGATGACCCTGCTCGGCGAGCGCGCCTGGTGGACGCCCCGCTGGCTGGACCGGATCCTGCCGCACATCGACGCCGAGGGCGACGACGAGGAGCTCACCGGCGCCGCCGGTCCGCCGGCGCGAGGACGAGCATCGTGACGTCGTCGCGGACGGCGGGGGAGTGCCGCAGGACGTCCGCCCACACCCGGTCGGCCGTCGCGGCCGGGCCCGCGTCCGCGGCGAGCGCCGGCAGACGCCGCACGAGCGGATAGAACGCGCCGTCCGCGTCCCTGGCCTCCCAGACGCCGTCGGAGGCGAGGAACAGCCGGTCACCGGGGCGCAGCGGGACATCGAGGCCGGTGGGCGGGGCCGACTCCGGCAGGCCCAGGCCCAGCGGGGTCCACGGGACGGCGGCCACCTCCGTCGCCGTCCCGTCCCGCAGGAGCAGCGGCGGCGGATGACCGCACACCACGATCCGCACCCGGTCCGCGCCCGGGGTGAACTCCAGCAGGACGGCCGTCGCGAACAGTTCGGCGTGCGGGACCCGCGCCGAGTCCACCGCCAGCCGGCGGTCGAGCCGGGCCGCCACCTCCTCCAGGGCCGGCTGGTCGAGCACCGCCTCCCGGAACGCGCCCAGCAGCGAGGCCACCGTCGCGATCGCCGCCAGCCCGTGCCCGCGCACGTCCCCCAGCACCGCCCGCACCCCGTGGGAGCTCTCCCGCACGTCGAAGAAGTCGCCGCCGACCAGCGTGCCGCGCTCCGCCGCCCGGTACAGGCCCGCGCAACTCACCGGCCCCACCCGCTCCGGCACCGGCGGCACCACGGCGCGCTGCGCCGCCTCCGCGATCGTGCGCTCGGTGTCCAGCTGCACGTCCCGGCGGCGGCGCACGAACGCCACGAACACACTCAGCAGCGCGACGAAACACACCGTCAGCACATCGGTCTGGCCCGGATGGTTCAGCTGGAACGCGGGCAGACTGAGCATCACGACCACGGCCGCGCCGAGCACCGCGGTCGCCACCGGGCCGTACGACAGGACGGCCAGCGGCGGGATGGCGCCCAGCAGGAAGCCGATGTCCAGCGGGTCGGGGCTGACCAGGGTGGCCACGCACACGCCGACGATCAGCAGCAGCGGCAGTGCCCGCACCCAGCGGGGCGGGGGCGCGCCCCGCAGCCAGCCCCGCCGGTCGCCCTCCAGTCGTCCCACACCCCCCACGCTCCACCCCGGCACCGTGCCGCGCACGCCGAGGAAACCGGTGCCCCCGCCCGGGGGCGGCTCCCCACGGCCTGATCCGCACGCCCGGACGTCCACCGCCGGACCGGCCGGACGGCCCGACGACGGCCGGTTGTCGGACCCGGGTGCCATCCTGGGGCGCGGAGCGAAGACCACGGGTGACGGAGGCGTGATGGGGTTCGACGGCGAGATCTGGCGGGTGACCGGCCGGGACGGGGAGGGGCCGGTGGGGGAGATCGTCGTCGACGACGCCGACTTCCCCTGGCTGTCGGGCCGCTTCGGCGCCGGACCGGCCTACGCCGCGGTCGAACCCTTCTTCGCCCGTGAACTGGAGCTGCTGGAGGCCAACCTCGAGGAGCGGGCGGACGACACCCGGCAGGAGTGGGAGGAGGCCTACGACGAGATACGGCGGCGCGTGAGCCTGGTCTCGCCGCGCGGTCCCGTCGCCGAGTTCCTGCTGCACATCCAGGGGGAACAGGCCTGGTTCCGGTGGAGCGACGAGCCGTTCGAGGACGGCTGAGTCAGCGGGGGCCGGCGTCCAGCAGGTGCTGGGCGTCGGTGAGGATCTCGGTGACACGCAGGCCGAAGGCGGCGTCGCAGGGGTGGGGGCGGCCGTCGGCGGCGGCGGTGCGCAGGGCGTCGGCGGCTCGGGTGAGGGCGGCGAAGGCGTCCGTGCCGCCCTGCGGGAGACGGGTCGTCCCCGCCTCGCCGTGGATCGCCACGCCCGCGCCCGACGCCGCGGCCGGGGCCGTCAGGCTGAGGGTCAGGACGCTGGAGGCGCCACCCGTGTGGTCCAGGACCACATGGACGGTGTCGCCGGGGCCCGGGGCCGCCGCCGTCACCCGGCGGACGTCGCCGAGAACCGGCAGCAGCACGGACAGGGCGTGCGGGCCCACGTCCCACAGGGCGCCCTTCTCCCGGCGCCACGGCGTGGCGAACGGGCTGTCGCTCCCGTCGACGAACACACCCCCGAGCCACTGGGCGTGCGCCGTGAACCATCCGCCGACGGCCGCCTGCTCGGCGATCCAGTCACCGGCCTCGGGCACGAACCGGGTGGTGAAGAAGACGACCGAGGAGACGCCCGCCTCCTCGACGGCCCGCACCACCGCCCGGCCGCCCTCCACCGTGGTGGCGACCGGCTTGTCCAGCAGCAGATGACAGCCGGCCCGGGCCGCCCGCGCCGCCAGCTCCGCCTGCACGTCCGGCGGCAGCGCGACGGCCACCGCGTCCACGTCGGCGAACAGGGCGTCGACGTCGTCGTACGCCCGGGTGCCGTGACGGTCCGCCAGCTCCTTCGCCGCCTCCGGACGCCGGCCCCACACGCCGGCGAGGTCGAGGCCGTCGTGCGCGGCGAGGACGGGGGCGTGGACCATCTGCGCCCAGGGACCGGTTCCGAGCAGACCGATGCGCATGCCGCTGACTCTCCTTGGTGTGACGGGACGAGGACGACCGTCGCCGAGCCTCGCACACGGATCCCGCGCGGAGGTACCCGGGGCGGCGATCCTCCCGTCAGGACGGCGACGGCGCTGCCGGGCCCGTCAGCAGGGCGTCCCGCTGCGCCAGTCCGCTCTCCGCGGACACCTCCCGCACGGTCTGCGCGGGCCGCACCGTGGCGAAGCCGACGCCGCCGCCTCGGACCTGGAAGCCGTACACGGCGGGCCTCGGCAGACTGTTGTAGGCCCAGGGCGCCGAGAAGTAGTAGGCGCCGGTGTCGTGCAGGACGACCAGGTCGCCCTCGGCGAGTTCGGGCAGCGAGCGCCCGTGCGCCACGACGTCCCCGGCGAAACAGAGCGGCCCGGCGATGTCCTGCGGCACCGGCGCGGTCCGCTTGGGCGTGCCGTCCGGGCCGTACGCGGACACCCGCAGCGGCCAGGACTCCGGCATGAACACCGTACGGGTGGCGACCTGGGCGCCGGCGTGGGTGAGCGCCACCCGGCGGCCGCCCGCGTCCTTGACGTACTCGACGACCGCCGCGGTGAACCCGTTCTTGGCCAGCAGCGAGCGGCCGAACTCGGTGACCACCCGGTAGCGGCCGTCCAGCAGGGCGGGTTCGGCCGCCGTGAGCGCGTCCACGTAGTCGGCGTAGGTGGGCGTGACCGTGTCGTCGGCGAAGTTCACCGGCAGCCCGCCGCCCAGGTCGAGGCTGGTGACCTGGCGGCGGCCCAGGTGCGCGTCGATCTCCTCGGCGAGCCGGTGGACCGTCGCGAGGCCCTCGGCGATCAGCGGGAGGGGGCAGCCCTGCGAGCCGACGTGCGCGTGCAGCCGGGTCAGCCAGGGGCGCCGGGCGAAGGCCTCGACGACCCGCGCCCGGGCGCCCGGGTCGCGCAGCGCCACACCGAACTTGGAGTGCGCGGTCGCGGTGCTCATCGCGCCGATCGACCCGCCGCCGACCTGCGGATTGACCCGCAGCCCGACGACGGACGCGGAGCCTGCCGGGCGCAGCGCGTCGATCCGCTCCAGTTCGGCGAGGTTGTCGGCGTTCAGCGCGATGCCGAGGGCGAGCGCCTCACGGATCTCCGCGCGGGTCTTGGCCGGGGAGTCCAGCACGATCCGCTCCGGCGCGAACCCCGCGTCCAGCGCCAGCCGGGTCTCCCCGGGGCTCGCCACCTCGCAGCCCATCCCGGCGTCGGCGAGCAGCCGCAGCACCGGCACCAGCGGGCAGGCCTTGGCCGCGAAGGCGTGCAGCACGTCCGGCACCCGCCCGAACGCCTCGTGCAGAGCGGCGACGCTCTCCCGTACGCCCCGCACGTCGACGAAGCCGGCCACCGGCCGGTCCTCCCCGAGGAGTCCGTCGGCGACGGCCTGCCGGAGCGCGATCTCCAGGTTCCCGGTACGGAGCGACACGGGGCGTTCTCCTTCGGTGAGGCGTCGGTCAGGTCTGGGGGCGGCGGTACTCGCGGCGGTACCCCTCCAGGGTCGCCCCCGCCGGGCCCGTGCGTCTTCGGCGGCCCGCACGAGCGCCACCGGAGCGGGCGCCCCCGGGGACCGGGCCCGCCTCGTCCACCGGCCGACGCGCCCGCCTCGTCCACCGGCCGACGCGCCCGCCCTCGTCCGTACGACGTCCCGCGCCCGGTGCCGGGACGGCGTGCCGGGGCCGCCGTCGCCGCTGTGCCGGTGCCCGTGGCACGGCGGTGGCCGTTGGGCAGCGGCACAAGGCACTGTCCTCCCGGCGCGAGCGAACCCACTGGTGACAGGCCCGCGACGGCCCCCGCCGGGCCGGACGCAACGCTTCCACCTCCCGACCCGCGTCCGTAGCGTCGCGGGAATGACCGGACAGACGATCACGGCTCCCGCACGGGTGGTGACCGGTGAACCCGGCTGCGGCCGCACGGCGTTCCTGGAGGGTGCCGTCCGCGCGCACCCGGCCGGATCCGCCGTGAGCGTGCGGGCGGAACCGGCGCACGGGACCCTGCCACTCGGCGGCCTGTGCGCCCTGCTGCGGGCCGTCGGCGCGGCGCCCGGCCCGCGGTCCGGCGTCGGCGGACCGCCGGCGGCGCTGCTCCTCGACGCCCTGCACACCGCGTCCGCCCGCACACCCCTGCTGGTGTGTGTCGACGACGCCCACCTGTGGGACGGCCCCTCCCGGGCCGCGCTCGGCCTCGCCGCCCGGCAACTGCGCGCCACCGGCCGGGTGAGCCTGCTGCTGAGCGTGGCCGGACACCGCCCGCTCGACCCGGAGTTCGCCGCGCTGCCGGTGGTGCGCATCGATCCGCTCTCCCCCGCGGAGGCCGCCACCCTGCTGGACGAGGCGACGGACGGCACCGTCGACCCGGCCGTCCGGGACGACCTCGTGGACGCCGCCGACGGCAACCCCGCCCTGCTGCTGGCCATGGTCCGGCGGCTGTCGCCGGCCCAGCTCCGGGGCCATCGCCGGCCGCCCCGCCCCCCGGCCGACGCCGGCCTCCTGACCCGCCTGGCGGGCGGCCGTCCGGCCGGGCTCACCTCGGCGCAGGAGAACCTGCTGCTGACGGTGGCGGCGGCCCTGGCGGACGCGGACGGGGAGGACGAGCGGGTCGACGAGCGGATCGACGTACGGCTCGCGCTGCACGCCGTGCATGCCCCCGTGCCCCTGCCCGAGGCGCTCACCCTGGCCGACGGCCGGCTCGGCTTCCACAGCGACCTCGTGCGCCGCGCCGTGTACGAGGGCGCGCCGCCCGAGCGACGGCGCGCCGCGCACCTCGCGCTGGCCCGGGCGCTGGACGGCGACGGGGCCCGTGGGCTGCGCACCCTGCTGCACCGGGCACGGTCCGCGGCGGCGCCCCCGCCCGGAACGGCGGCCGCACTCGCCGCGGCCGCCGCCGACCCGGCCGATCCCGCCCCGCGCGGCCTGCGGTGCGCGGGATACACCCGCGCCGCCGAGCTGGCCGAGGACGGCACGCGGCGGGCGGAGTGGTACACCGCCGCCGCCGAGCAGGCCCTGCTCGGCGGACGTACCCACCGGGCCCGGCGGCTGCTCGACGCGGCCCGCGACAGCGCGGTGCCCCGGGCGTTGCGCGGCCGTACCGAGCTGGTGCGCGGCACGGCACTGCGCCACGACGGCCCCGTCGACGAGGCCCGGGCGTCCCTGCTGCTGGCCGCCCGGCTGCTGGCCGGCCCGGCCCCACGGCTCGCGGAGGCGGCGGCGCTGGCCGCGGCGGACGCCGCGTGGGCGGCCGGTGACACCGAGGGCTGCCTGCACGCACTGGGGCGGGGCTGGGACGAGGGCGCGTCGGCCGCCGGCCCCGGCGACTACGGCGCCGGTCTGCGGGCCCTCCTCGAAGGAGACTTCCCCGCCGCGGCCCTGCGGCTGCGGCGCCTGGTGGCGGACCAGCGGGCCGCGGACGACACCGACGGGCCGGAGACCTCCCTGCGCGCGGCGGCCGCGGCCCTGCTGCTCGGCGACCTCCCCGCCGCGTGCCGGGCCGGCGCACGGGCACTGGCCGCCGCCCGCGCCCCCGGCAGCGCCGCCGCGCTCGCACCGGCCCGGGAGTACCTCGCCTACGCCGAGCTCCGCGCCGGACGGCACACGGTGGCCAGGACCCACGCCGAGGAGGGACTGCGGGCCGCGCACCGCACGGGCCAGCGCAACACGGCCGCCCATCACCACGCCGCACTCGCCCTGGCCGCGTCCGTCGAGGGAGACCTGGCCGAGGTGGCCGTCCACGCGCGTGCCGCGCTGAGCACCGCCCGGCGGCACGGGCTCGTCCAGGCGGCGACCCTGGCCGAGTGGGCGGTGGCCCGGGCCGACCTCGGGCAGGGCCGGCCCCGGGAGGCCGCGGACCGGCTCGGGCCGCTGGTGCGCCCCGGGCCGCGGCGCGGTCACTTCGCGGTGTGGATGTCGGCAGTGCCCTGCTATGTGGAGGCGGCCGTTTCGGCGGGACGGGACGACCACGGCGCCGGCGAGGTCGTCGAGGCGTTCGCCCGGTGGGCCGGTTTCGGCGCCGACCCCCAGGCCCCCGCCCAGCTGCTGCGCTGCCGCGCCCTGCTGGCCCCGCCGGAGCGGGCCGACGCCCTCTACCGGGCCGCCCTCGACCTGCACGACGCGGCCGGCGGTGACTTCGAGCGGGCCCGCACGGAGCTGTCGTACGGCAAGTGGCTGCGGCGGCGGCGCCGGCTGCGCGAGGCACGCGACCGCCTCGGCACCGCGCTGGTGGGCTTCGAACGCTGCGGCGCCCGCGCCTGGGCCGAGCAGGCGCGCGCCGAGCTGCGGGCCAACGGCGTGTCGCCGGGCGGCGGGGCGCGGACCACGGGGCCGCCCGGGCTGTCGGGGCTGTCGGGGCTGACCCCGCAGCAGCTGCGGATCGCCCGCCGGGTCGCCGAGGGGGCCACCAACCGGGAGGTGGCGCAGGCCCTCACCGTCAGCACCCGCACGGTCGACTACCACCTCCGGAAGGTCTTCGCGGCGCTCGGAGTACGGTCCCGCGTCGAACTCGCGCGGCTGGTCGAGTGGGCGGAACGGCCCCCGGGAGCGACCCTCGGCGGCGTGGGCGGAAGGGGTGACCGGGCCCAATTCAACCGTGCACACCCCTAGGGACCGACCGGACGGTATGCCATCCTTCGGGGCAGGCCGCGTCGGACGGCACGCCACCGCCCCCGGGGGAGGACCGCGATGTACCCAGCCCTACGGCCACGGACCCTGACCCGCCCCGCACCGGCCCCGCCGGCGGTGCCCGGACACCGGCCGCACCCGCAGCGCGTCCGCTCGCTGATCGACGCCGACGCCCTCCAGGCCCTGCACCGGGCCGCCCGCGTCCTGCTGGCGGACCTGCCCGACCTCACGGACCGGCTGGTCGCCGCGCTCCAGGACCAGGAACCCGCATACCGGGCGGCCGTCGCGCACGACACCGGCGCGACCTGGCAGGAGGTGCACCGCTCCCTGCGGCACAGCGTGTCCTCGCTGCTCGACCCGAGGGGCCACCGGGACGCGGCCCGCCGGTGCTCCTGGAAGATCGGTGCGTCCCGCGCGGAGCAGGGCCTGCCGCTGGACGCCCTGCTGCACGCCTTCCGGCTGGGCGGGTCCCTGGTCTGGCAGGGCCTGGTCGAGGAGACCTCCCGGACCGCCCCGGAGGACGTACGTCTGCTCGTGCACGTCGCGGGCGACGTGTGGAACTTCGTCGACGAGCACTGCACCCTCGTCGCGGACGCCTATCGGCAGGTCGAACGGCAGCTCGCCTGGCGGCGCGAGAACCGGCTGCGGCTGCTGGCCGCCGCCCTCCTCGACGGCACCAGCCGTATCGCCGACCTGCCCGAGACCGCCCACGCGCTCGACCTCCCCGAACAGGGGCGGTACGCCGTCGTGGCCGTCACGGGCGGCTGCCCCTCGGACGCCGCCGGGGTCCGGGCCGCCTTCGCCCGGGGCACCCGTGTGTACTGGCACACGGGGGTGGAGGTGGACTACGGCATCGTGCTGCTCGGCGACGGCGGGGTCCCCGCACAGGACGGCGACGACGGCGCCGTCCCGGCACCCGCCCACGGCACCACCCGTACCGGCGTCAGCACGGCCGTGTCCGGGCTGGCCGCCGTCGGCGACGCCCGCCGGCTCGCGGACATCGCGCTGGACATGTGCCCGCGCGGCGGCGGCACGGTCCGGCTCACCGAGCACCTCCCGGCCGCGCTGGTGATGTGCGCCCCCGAACTGGGCACCGCGCTCGTCGAGCGGGTC
The DNA here is from genome assembly GCF_014648915.1 of Streptomyces phaeofaciens. Classification (GTDB taxonomy): domain Bacteria; phylum Actinomycetota; class Actinomycetes; order Streptomycetales; family Streptomycetaceae; genus Streptomyces; species Streptomyces phaeofaciens. The sequence goes on from NZ_BMSA01000001.1 coordinate 427,869, forward strand.
CTCGGCCCGCTGAGCGCCCTGGAACCAGCCGACGAGGCCGTCCTGCTCGACACCCTGGCCACCTGGCTGGCCTGCGACGGCTCCGCCCAGCGGGCGGGGGAGCGGCTGTACTGCCACCGCAACACCGTCCTCAACCGGCTCCGCCGCTACGAGCAGCTCACGGGCCGCTCCCTGTCCCGGCCCTCCGACGTGGTGGAGATCAGCCTGGCCCTGACGGCACGGGGGCTTCACACCCGCTGACACCGGAGGCGGGGCCTGCCGGTTGCCTGGCCCCTGCCGGTGGTCGGCCCTCTGCCGGTGCCTGGCCCTGCCGGCGCTCGGCCCCTGCCCATGTCCGGCGTCTCCGGGTCCTGTGTCTTCGGGTCCTGTGTCTTCGGGTTCGGCGTCTTCGTGCACCGCCTTCCCGACGGCCCGGCGGGCCTTGGGCGCCGCCCACCGCCCCGCGCATCTCCGGCCCGGCCCATCGCCCCCTGGCGCACGGCCTGCCGGGCACCGCCCTGGCGCGCCGCCCGCCGGCCACCCCCGCCCGTAGGGCACCACCTCCCCCGTACCGCCCGCCGGGCGCTGGCCCGCGCTGACCGCCTCTCGGGCATCGACCCCGCCCCTCGCCCTTCGCCCCCACCCGCCGGGCGGGCCCCCGGGCGCGCCGCCTCCCACCCACTGCCTGCCGCCCGCTGCCCCCAGGCGTCCCGCCTCCCGGGCACCGCCCCCACCTCCCCGACACCCCGCGCCCCCCACCTCCCCGACATCCGCCCGCCCGGATCCACCCCACCCCCTGGGCACCCGCACAAGCCCCCCGACCTCCCGTTGGGTCCGCGCAGCGACCCCGTCGTCGTCCCTGTACCGGTCCTCCTCCGTCGTGCTGTCGTGAGCTCCCTTCCCCCGAAACGCCGTGCCGCCGGCATGGATCCGAGGAGCCGCGATGCCCCAAGCACCACCGCAGGAGCGGCCCGCGCTGCACGTCGAGAGTCTCGACGTGGCCTACGGCCGGGCCCAGTCAGCCCTGCGTTCCGTGTCCCTGACCGTCCCGCACGGCGCGGTCGTGGCGCTGCTGGGTGCCAACGGTGCCGGCAAGACCACCCTGCTGAGGGCGGTGTCGGGCACCCTGCGCCTGCACCGCGGCACCGTCACGGCCGGCCTCATCCGTTACGGCGACACCGTCCTGGACGGCCGCGACCCGGTGGCGGCCGTCCGCGCCGGGGTCGTCCAGGTCCCGGAGGGCCGGAGGGTGTTCGCCGGCCTGACCGTCGAGGAGAACCTGCGCTCCGGCGGACTCGGTCTCGGCCGGCGCGCGCCGGAACTGGTCCGCGAGGCCAAGGACCGTGTGTACACCCTCTTCCCGGTGCTCGCCGAACGCGGCCGGCAGGCCGCCGGTCTGCTCTCCGGCGGCGAGCAGCAGATGCTGGCGATCGGCCGGGCCCTGATGGCCGCGCCCCGGCTGCTGCTCCTCGACGAGCCCTCCCTGGGTCTCGCCCCGCGCATGGTGTTCCGGATCGCCGAGGTGATCCGCGAGATCAACGAGCAGGGCACGGCCGTCCTGCTGGTCGAGCAGAACGCGGGCATGGCCCTGTCCCTCGCCGATCACGCCCACGTCCTGGAGGTGGGCGAGGTCCGGCTGTCCGGACCGGCCGACGACCTCGCGCGCACGGACGAGGTACGCCGCCTCTACCTCGGCGACACGTCCGGCGACCAGGGGGCCGCGTGAGCGCCCGTACCTCCCCGGGCCTCGCCGGCGACCGGCGCCCGGCACCGCCCCCCGCACTGCGCGTCCAGGACGTCACCGTGCGCTTCGCGGGCCTGACCGCGCTCGGCGCCGTGTCGTTCACCGTCGCCCCGGGCTCCGTGCACGCCCTGATCGGCCCCAACGGCGCCGGGAAGTCCACCTGTTTCAACGTCCTGTCCGGGCTGTACCGCCCGGAGTCGGGGCGGGTCCTGCTCGGCGACACCGAGCTGACCGGGCTGGCCCCGCACAAGATCGCCGCGCTCGGGGTGGCCCGCACCTTCCAGAACATCGTCACCACCGAGGGGACCGTCGCCGACAACCTGATGGTCGGCCGGCACGTCCTGACCCGGGCCGGCTTCGCCGCGAGCGCCCTGCGGCTGCCCGGTGCCGTGCGCGAACAGCGCGCCCACCGCGACCGGGTTCGCGAGATCGCCGAACTCACCGGGCTGGGCGACCACTTCGACACCCCCGTCGCCCTGCTGTCGTACGGCGACCGCAAGCGCGTGGAGCTGGCCCGCGCCCTGTGCCTGGAGCCGCGCGTGCTGCTGCTCGACGAGCCCGTGGCCGGGATGAACGGCGCCGAACGCGCCCGCACGGCCGAGGTGGTGAGCGCGGTGCGCGCACGACTGGGCCTGTCCGTGCTGCTGGTGGAGCACGACATGGGCCTGGTGATGAGTCTCGCCGACGAGGTCACCGTCCTCGACTTCGGCCGGACCGTCGCCCACGGCACCCCCGACGAGGTCCGCCGCCACCCCGAGGTGCTGCGCGCCTACCTGGGCACACCCGGTGCCGACCCGGCGCCCGCGGCGGCCCCCGCCCCCGGAGAGGACCCCGTATGACCGCCCTCCTCGACAGTGTCCTGGCCGGCCTCGCCCTCGGCGCGGTCTACGCGCTGGTCGCCCTCGGCTTCGTCGTCGTCTTCAAGGCGTCGGGCGTGCTCAACTTCGCGCACGGCTCGCTGCTCCTGTTCGGCGGCTACCTCGTCGCCGTCCTCCACGACGACCTCGGCTTCGCCGGGGCCCTCGCTCTGGCCGTCGTGGCGACCGCGGCCCTGGCCGGCGCCCTCGACCGGCTGCTGCTCCAGCGCGGCGACCCCGACCCCCGGGCCGCCCATGTGCAGACCATCGTCACCATCGGCGTGGACATCGTCCTGCTGACCGACCTGTCCCGGCGCATCGGCGGGGACCTGCTCTCCCTCGGCGACCCGTGGGGAGACTCGGTGACCCGGCTCGGGCCGGTGACCGTCGCGGACAGCCGGATCGCCGCGATCGTCGTCTCCGCGCTCGCGATCGGAGCCGTCTTCGCCCTGTTCCGGTTCACCTCCTGGGGTCTTGCCCTGCGGGCGGCCGCCGAGGACACGGAGGCGGCGGCCCTGATGGGCGTACGGCTGACCCGGGTGCGCACGCTCGCCTGGTGCCTGGCCGGCGCCCTCGCCGCCCTCGCGGCCGTGTTCCTCGCCTCGTTCCCCGCGCCGGGGCTGGAGCGCACCACCGGCCAGATCGCCCTCAAGGCCTTCCCGGCCGCCATCCTCGGCGGCCTGGCCTCCCCGCCCGGCGCCCTCGCGGGCAGCCTGCTGATCGGGCTGACCGAGGCGCTGGCGGCGGGCTACCAGTCCGAACTGCACGTGCTGGGCGAGGGGTTCGGCGACGTGGTGCCGTACGCCGTGATGGTGGCCGTCCTGCTGGTGCGGCCCACCGGGCTGTTCGGCGCGAAGGGGGTGGCCCGTGTCTGAGCGGATCCCCAAGGGCGCCGCAGCCCTGCTGACCGCGCTGCTCCTGTGCGCGCCGCCCTTCTACCTGGACGCGTTCTGGCTGCGCGTCGGCCTGTTCGCCATGGCCGCCGCCATCGGAGCCGTCGGCCTCGGCCTGCTCACCGGCACCGCCGGGCAGCTCTCCCTCGGCCATGCCTTCTTCCTCGCCGTGGGCGCCTACGGCTACACCTGGCTGGCCGGCGAACCCGGCCCCGGGCTGCCGCCCGCGCTCGCCGCGCTCCTCGCCGTCCTGCTGGCGGGGGCGGCGGGCGGACTGTTCAGCCCCGTCGCCGGCCGGGTGCGCGGCATCTACCTGGGCGTCGCCACCCTCGCGCTGGTGTTCCTCGGCCACCATGTGCTGCTCACCGCGGACTCCGTCACCGGTGGCTTCAACGGCCGCTCCGTGCCCGCGCTGACCCTCGGCGGGTTCTCGTTCTCCGCCGACGGCCCCGCGGTCACCGTCCTCGGCGTGCCGTTCGGCGCGGAGGAACGGCTGTGGTACCTGGGCCTCGCCCTGCTGGCCGGCACCTGGTGGACCGCGCGCGGCCTGCTGCGCGGACGTCCCGGACGGGCGCTGGCGGCCCTGCGCGACAGCGAGACCGCGGCCTCCGTGATGGGCGTCGACATCGCCCGCTACCGCTCGGCGGCCTTCGTCGTCTCCTCCATGTACGCCGGGCTCGCCGGGGTGCTGCTCGCCCTGGCCTTCCGCCGGGTCGTCCCCGACTACTTCGGCCTGACCCTGTCCGTCGACTACCTCGCGATGATCGTCATCGGCGGGCTCGGCTCGGTGGCGGGGGCCACCGCGGGCGCCGTCTTCGTGACCGCGCTGCCCCTGCTGATGACCCGGTACGCCGACCAACTGCCCCTGGTGGCCACCCCCGGCACCACCGACGGCGGGGTCGGCCCGACCGAGGCGGCCCGCTACCTCTACGGCGCGGCCATCGTCCTGATCCTGCTGTACGCCCCCGACGGACTGCACGGCCTGGTCCGCCGCGTCCGCGCCCGACTGCGTCCGGCCGCCCCGGCCCGCACCCCCGAGTCCCTTCCCGCCACCTCCGCCGTCCGAGCCAAGGAGCACACCCCGTGAACCGCACGCACCACAGACACCGCGCCCCGTCCGCCGTCCTCGCCACCGCCCTCGCCGTCCTCCTCGCCACGGCCACCGGATGCAGCTCCAAGGCGGACGGAGCCGGCGGCTCCACCGGCGCCGACGGTGTCAAGTCCGGCCCGGGGGTGACGGAGAAGACGATCCGGCTCGGTGCCCTCACCGACCTGACCGGCCCCTACGCCACCCTCGGCAAGTCCATCGTGCAGGCCCAGCAGATGTGGGCCGACGAGACCAACGCCGACGGCGGCATCTGCGGCCGCGACGTCGAGATCGTCGTCAAGGACCACGGCTACGACGTGCAGAAGGCGGTCACCGCGTACGCCGACCTCTCCCCGGACGTGGTCGCGCTGCCCCAGGTCATCGGGTCGCCCGTGGTCGCCGCCCTCCTCGACGACATCGAGCGGGACCATCTGCTGACCTTCCCGCAGGCCTGGGCGGCCTCGCTGCTGGGCAAGGACTCCGTGCAGGTCATGGGCACCACCTACGACGTCGACATGATCGCCGCCGTCGACTTCCTCACCCGGAAGCAGGGCCTCGCCAAGGGCGACACCATCGGCCATGTCTACTTCGAGGGCGACTACGGCGCCAACGCCCTGGAGGGCTCGACCTGGGCGGCCCAGAAGGCCGGCGTGAAGGTCGTCGGGCAGAAGATCAAGGCCACCGACACGGACCTGTCCGCGCAGGTGTCGGCGCTGCGCAAGGCCGGGGTGAAGGCCGTCCTGATCAGCGCGGGCCCGGCCCAGACGGCCTCCCTGGTCGGCGTCGCCGCCTCGCGCGGGCTGCGGGTCCCGGTGGTCAGCAGCGCCCCGGGCTTCGCGCCCCAGCTGATGAAGACGCCCGCCGCACCGGCCCTCGCGGCGATGCTCCACGTGGTGAGCGCCGCGCCCGCGGTCAGCTCCGACGTGCCCGGTGTGCAGCGGATGGTGGCCGCGTACGGGAAGAAGTACCCGGACTCGCCCGTGGACTCCGGGGTGCTGTCCGGATACAACGCCGCCCAACTCCTGGGCGGTGACCTGAAGAAGGCGTGCGCGGACGGCAGCCTGGCCCGCGAGGACGTGGTGAAGGCGCACCGGGCCACGAAGAACGCCGACACCGGTCTCGGTTCTCCGCAGGACTTCTCCGACGTCTCCCGGCCCGCCGCCCTGGCGACGTACGTGCTCAAGCCGGACGCGAAGGCGGCGGGCGGCCTGGTCGGCGTGGAGGACGCGCACGAGGCGCCGGGCGTGTCGGAGTACCTGGCGAGCCGCGGCTGACCGGCGGCCCGTGACACCGGGGGCCGCGCCCGGCGTGGCGGCCCCCGCGTGATTCAGCGGCCGCGCTGCTGAATGCGTTCGCTTTCTTCCATTGGACCCGCGGCGGGCCGCGGGGCCAGTCTGGAGGACGTCCGGTGCGCCGCTCACCTTCCGGTGCGCCGGACATCCCCCTGCCCGCCCGCGCCCGGAAGAGGTCCCGAGTCCATGCAGACCCGCCGAATCGGTGACCTGGACGTCGGCGCGATCGGGCTCGGGGCCATGCCCCTGTCGATCGAGGGCCGCCCCGACGAGGCCCGCTCCCTCGCGACGATCCACGCCGCGCTGGACGCGGGCGTGACCCTGATCGACACCGCGGACGCCTACCACCTGCACGCCGACGAGGTCGGCCACAACGAGACCCTGGTCGCCAAGGCGCTCGCCTCCCACGACCGGGGCCGGGACGTCCTCGTCGCCACCAAGGGCGGCCATCTGCGCCCCGGCGACGGCAGTTGGACCCTCGACGGCAGCCCGCGGCATCTGCGCGAGGCCTGCGAGGCGTCCCTGCGCCGGCTCGGCGTCGAGGCGATCGGGCTGTACCAGTTCCACCGGCCCGACCCGCGCGTCCCGTACGCCGAATCCGTCGGTGTGCTGCGGGAGTTGCTGGACGAGGGCAAGATCCGGGCGGCCGGGATCTCCAACGCCGGCCCCGAGCGGATCCGGCAGGCGAACGACATCCTCGGCGGCCGGCTGGTCGCGGTGCAGAACCAGTTCTCCCCGGCCTTCCGCTCCAGTGAGCCCGAACTGCGGCTGTGCGACGAGCTGGGCATCGCCTTCCTGCCCTGGAGCCCGCTGGGCGGCATCTCCCGTGCGTCCGGGCTGGGCTCCGCCCACGCGCCGTTCGCCCGGATCGCCGAGGCCCACGGGGTCGGTCCGCAGCGCGTGTGCCTGGCCTGGATGCTCGCCAAGTCCCCGGTGGTGGTGCCGATCCCGGGAGCCAGCCGCCCGGAGACGATCCGCGACTCGGCGGCCGCGCCGGACCTCGTCCTGAGCGCCGGCGAGATCGCGGAACTCGACGCCGTCTGACGCCCGGGTGGTGTGCGCCCCGCCCAACGGGGGAGAAAGCGCTTGCTATCGCTGACCGCACCACCGGACCCCAGGAGGACCGCCGTCCATGGCGTCGCCGTACGAAAGACCGCTCGACCACCGCTACCGCGGTGAGCACCCGATCCGCACCCTCGGCTATCTCCTGCGCGCCGACCGCCGCAGCCTGGCCGGCGCGGTCGCCGTCTTCACCGTCAAGCACAGCCCGGTCTGGCTGCTGCCGCTGATCACCGCCTCCATCATCGACACCGTCGTCCAGCACCAGCCGATCGGCCGGCTCTGGACCAGCACCGCCGTCATCCTGTTCATCCTGCTCGTCAACTACCCCCTGCACCTGCTCTACGTCCGGCTGCTCTACGGCAGCGTCCGCCGCATGGGCACCACCCTGCGCTCGGCGCTCTGCACCCGGATGCAGCAGCTGTCCATCGGCTACCACTCCCGGGTCAGCGCCGGAGTGCTCCAGGCGAAGGTGGTGCGGGACGTCGAGACCGTCGAGCAGATGGTCCAGCAGACCGCCGAGCAGGGGCTCGGCGCCTTCACCGTGCTCACCGGCGGACTCGTCATCATCGCCGTGCGCACCCCCGAGTTCGTGCCCGTCTTCCTGCTCGTCGTGCCCGCCGCCGCCCTGCTGGTCGACCGGCTGCGGGCCCGGCTGCGTGCCCACAACGAGAACTTCCGCCACGAGGTGGAGACCCTGTCCTCGCGCGTCACCGAGATGACCCGGCTCATCCCGGTCACCCGCGCCCACGGTCTGGAGGGCAAGGCCCTGCGCCGCATGGACGGCACCCTGAACCGGCTGCTCACCTCCGGCATGCGCCTGGACCTGCTCAACGGCCGGGTCGGGTCGCTGGCCTGGGTGCTCCTCAACGTGATCGGCGTGCTCGTCCTCGCCGGCGCCGCGCTGATCTCGTACTACGGCGTCTGGGGCGTCACCGCGGGCGACGTCGTGATGCTCAGCGCCTTCCTGACCACCCTCACCAACTCCACCACCACACTGACCGGTCTGGCGCCGGTCATCGCCAAGGGCCTGGAATCGGTCCGCTCGGTCGGCGAGGTCCTCCAGGCCCCCGAGCTGGAGGACAACGAGGGCAAGGCCGAGGTCACCTCCCTGCGGGGCGCCGTGACCTTCCAGGACGTCGGCCACGCCTACGACGGCGACCGGCCCGCGGTGAGCGACTTCAGCCTGTCCGTCGCCCCCGGCGAGACGGTCGCGCTCGTCGGCGCCTCCGGCGCGGGCAAGTCCACCGTCCTCAACCTCGTCATCGGCTTCATCCGGCCGACCGCCGGCCGGCTGCTGCTCGACGGCACCGACATGAGCACCCTGGACCTGCGCACCTACCGGCGTTTCGTGTCGGTCGTCCCGCAGGAGTCGATCCTCTTCGACGGCACGATCCGCGAGAACGTCGCCTACGGCATCGAGGACGAGGCCGACGACGACGCGGTCCGCGCCGCCCTGCGGGACGCCAACGCACTGGAGTTCGTCGAACGGCTGCCACAGGGCCTGGACACCCTGGTCGGCGACCGCGGGGCCCGGCTGTCGGGCGGGCAGAAGCAGCGGCTGGCCATCGCCCGCGCCCTGATCCGGGATCCCAGGGTGCTGGTCCTGGACGAGGCGACGTCCGCGCTCGACACCCGTTCGGAGGCGCTCGTCCAGCAGGCGCTCGCCCGTCTGCTGCGCGGCCGCACCACGTTCGTGGTGGCCCACCGGCTGTCCACCGTGCGCGGCGCCGACCGCATCGTCGTGATGGGGGAGGGGCGGATCCTGGAGACCGGCACCCACGACGAACTCCTGGGCCGGGGAGGGGCGTACACGGAGCTGCACAGCGGTCAGGTCGCGTGACGCACCGTAGCCGACCGATGTGACGCAGAGTGATCGCTCGTGTCGCGTGCCGTACCGGCGGGTATGGCGGGATCATGCCCCCGGCGGGTGACATGTCCGCCCGGCGTGCATGAAACGCCCAGGTCCGGGCACACGCTGCGCAACAACCGAGAGAGGGGCGCTCGTGATCGTTCCGGACCCGAAGGTCGCCAGGACGTTGTTGACCCGGTACGCGACGCTGAGGATCGCTCAGTCGGAGAGGGAGAGGCCGGAGATCGCCCGTGAGCTCAAGGACGTGACGTACACGCTCTGCGTGCTCATGGGGACGTCCGACGTCCGGGAGGCGGTCGCCGCCGCCGACGCACTGCTCGCGCCGGCGGGCGCGGTGACCGGCCGGGGGCTGTCCCTGGCAGTCTGAGACCGCCGCGGCGCCGGCCGGAGCCCCGTCGGGGCGCGGGCCGGCGCCGCGGCACGTCAGGAGGCCGTCGAGCCGCAGTGGTCGGCGCGCCGGGAACCCGGTCTCGCCGGCGGGGGTCCGGACAGCCACTCCGCGATGGTGCGGGCGATCGGCTGGCCGGTGTCCACCTCCACGAACCCGAACTGCCCCGACTGGTTGCACTCCAGGAACCACCACGTCCCGTCGGAGTCCTCCGCGAAGTCGAAGGCGCCGTACGAGAGTTCAGCCTCCCGCAGATACGTCCGCACCGCGTCGGCGAGGCGCGGCGGGACGTCGGCCGGGCGCCACGGCGTGGCGGAGGACGCGTACCGCACGTCCACCACGTCGGGGTCGCCGCCCGGATCCGTGTCCTTGCGGGCCGCCAGGATCCGGTCCCCCACCGCCGTGAGCCGGATGTCGGCCCGCTTGGCGACCCGGCGCTGGAGCAGCGTCGGGCCGTAGGCGACGGCCGCGAAGTCGGCGCCGTGCGGCACCCGGGTGGTCGGCACCGCCCGGGGCGGGTCCTGCGGGTGGGCCCCGGACACCGGCTTGACGACCAGGTCCGGGTAGCGCTCGGCGAAGTCCCGCGCGGCCTGCGGGAACGTCGTGATGAGCGTCGCGGGCACGGGCAGCCCGCTGAGCTGCGCGAGCCGCAGCTGCCACGGCTTGTGCCGGGCCCGTACGGCCGCGTCGGGATGGTTCATCCAGCGTGCCCCGGTGCCCCGGAGCATGCCGTAGAGCGCCTGCGAGGACTCCTCCGTGAGCCACGCGGACGGCTCGGCCGCCCGGGCCGCCGCCGCGCCCGGGCGGCGCACCCAGACGGACCGCAGCCCCTCGAGGCTCACCAGCCGGCCGGCGGACGACAGATGGCCCCGGAAGGCACCGTGGACGTATTCGCCGGAGAGGGCTACGGTGCCGGTCAGATCGGCCGGATCGAACCGGACGACCGGGACGCCCGCGGCGTTCAGGTGCACGACCACCATGTCCGCGGTGACGTCCTCTTCACAGGTCAGGATGAGCACGGTCATCGTTCTCGGCCCGTGGTCAGTCGTCGAAGTGGGTCTTGGACCCCGCTGTCGAGGTGGTCGTCCCCAGCTCTCTGAGCAGGGCGTGGTCGCGCGCGGCGACCCGGCCGTCGAGGAGCACGTTCAACTGCAGTCCGGAGTCGTACGCGTATGGAGTGGCGAACTCCAACTCTGCTGCGGGGCGTGCGTAGTTGAGCGCGAACGGTTGCATGTTCTCTCCCTCGTCGGTACTGCCTCGATCAAGCGGTGCCGCTGTGCGACGTCACTCGGGCCCGCTGCATTGGTGCGACCTTCAGTCACTTATACGATTCGAACGGGTGGTTGGTTTCCTTACTCTCCGTGATCACCGGCGAGTCAGGACCCAAGCAGGGCGCGGAGCAGGGGAGATGGACCGATTGGGGTGTGAAAACGACTTCATGGAAGGTCAGTTGGAGGACCCTGCGCGGCCCGGAGCGCGGCGCAGGGAGCGCAGGGCGAGCAGCAGGACACCGATGTCGTCGAGGTAGACCGGATCGGGCACGAGGTCGGTCGGGAGCACGAAATACGCGACCGCTCCCCAGAACACCCAGCGCGGGCCGGTGGGGAGCCCGGCCTGTCTCAGACCCCTACGGGTGCGGACCAGCCGCACCAGGACCACCGCGGCTCCGGCGAACAGGACCACGGCCAGCGCCGCGCCGGCGGTGACGAGCAGGGTGGTCGTGTCCATGGGCCCTCCTTCCGCGGTCTGTGGGCGGCGTTCTGCCCCCTGTTGTCGGTTTCCCCGCTTTCGGCCCCCGAACTCCCGCTTCCGGCGGGATTACCGCATCCGACGCAGGGAAACCGCGCGCGGACGGCCCGCCGCCCCGCTCACGCGGGTGCCGTGCCCGGGTGGCGGGGTGGCTTCTGTGCCCGTAGCAAAGGCACCGTCATCTCGCGTGTCGCAGCTCGGGGGTGCAGGGGTGACGACAGCCTTCAGCCCGCTCTCGCGAAGAATCGCGTCCACCGCCCCGTGACGGAGATCACCCGGCTCGGGTGCCGCGCTGTGCCGGGGGCCGCGGCGCCGAGGCGGTCCGGGCGGCGGCCACCGGCCGGCCGCCACGGCGTACGCCCGCGCGCTCCGATGCGCTCGGCCCGTGGGCCGTGGGCCGTGGGCGGCCTGGACCGTCGTGCTCGCCCTCGCCCTCGCCCTCATCCCGTGCGGTGCCGCACATCTTCCGGTGCGCCGGGACGGCGTCCCGCCCGCCGTCCTCGCGATCGCCTGCGCGCGGTCGGGGCTCTGCCCGGTGCCGACGGCGCTGCTGGTCCGCCCGACCGCCCCGGTGACGGGGGCGGTGGCCGGGGTGCCGGTGGTGTGCGGGGCCGCCCGGCTGCGCGACGGCCGTCCCGGGGTCGCGGGCCTGTCCGCTCCGACGGACGCGGCGCTCGCCCCGCCGTGGGCGGCCGTCGTGACGGCGGTGCCGTGGGCGCTGATGGCACGGGTGTTCGCCGGGGTGGCGGAGCGACGTGGGGGTGACGCCGGAGGCGGCAACCGACCGGGGCCGTGTCGCACGGCGACACCGGGGGAGGCCCGGGTGGGGGCGTCCGTCCAGGTCAGGATCCTGAACCGGGCTGCCGGTGGGCCCGCGCGGGTCGGCCGGCGGCCCGGCGCCTCTGTTCGCCGGCGGTCCGGCCGCCGCCGTCGGCCGGTGGCCCGGCCGGCGCTATCCGCCGGCCGGCTCGGGGCCGGTCCGGCCGGAGGCGTTGTCCCGGTCCCGGGCGGAGTCCGGGGCAGGCGCGTCCGGTGCGTCGGCCGCGGGCTCGGCGTCCGGGCCGTTCGGCGCCGGGCGCAGGCCCTTCGTCGTCTCCTTGAAGCGCTCCAGGGTCCGGCCCAGCTGCTGGAACGGGGAGCCGCCCCGCCGGGGCTGCGGACGGCGTGGTTCCGGGGCCTCGGCCGCCGCCTCCCGGTAGGCGGCAAGCGCCTCGTGGGCCTGTTCGGAGGCCTCCCGGTACAGGTCCCGGGACTGGGTCATCGCCTCCAGGGCCTCCTTGTACATCGCGATCAGCTCGCGCGCCTGGGCGAGTTCCTCCTCCCGGGTCAGCAGCCGCCACTTCTCCCGCAGGAGGGTGAGCGCGACGTCGCCGCCCTCCGGCAGCGGCCGGGGCAGCGCGGCGAACCGCCGCACCGCGTCCAGCACCTCCGTGGGATGCGTGCCGTCCAGGAACACGCTGCGCACCGAGAAGTCGTCGGCGTCGTACCCCGCCGGGGCCGGTGAGCCGGGCAGCACCAGCGCACCGCCGCGCGGCACCTCCACCCCGTACTCCTTCAGGGCCCAGTTCACGGTCCGCAACTGGTGCGGCGCGGCCCGCAGTTCGACCACCCGGTGGTGCAGGGCTGGCGGCAGCAGCGGGATCAGCGAGCGGCGGCCCCGATCGTCGGGCGTCATCGCCTCGTGCACCACGACCGGGACGGTCCAGGTGTCGCGCAGCGCGCCCCGCAGGGCACGGCGCAGCTCCTTGTCGTCCGCGGGCAGCGGGTTGGTGTGGAGGAACCGCAGCCCGGTGACGGTCTCGTGGCCCCACGCGCTGTCGACCTCCCAGGGCCAGAACATCGCGGCGGGCGAGGGCCAGCGCGGATCCCAGGGCTGCTCCGCCTCCGCGACCAGAGTCCACTCCTGCCCCTGGCCGGACCACTCCGCGAGTTTCAGCCGGGCGCGGACGGTCACCTCGTCCGGCACCTGCCAGCGGGCCTCGAAGGCCAGCTCCCCCTCGGCCGTCTCGGAGTCGGGCAGTTCCAGGAAGTCCAGGATCGTCTCGGCGTCCTTGAGTTCCTGGAGGTTCTTGCGCAGGACGTCCGGTGCGGCGGGACCGGTGTGGCGGCCACGGGCGAGCCAGACCGTGGAAGGTGTCGAGGGCGGGACGGTCGCGGAGATGAGCATGAGTCCGTTCATGAGGGACGGGCGGGGGCGATGGAGCAAAGGCCAGTATCGCGCGCCGCGGGGTGTGTGCGATCAAGCGGGGTGCGGGGCGGGAGGGTCTCGGGGTGCCGGGAACCTCGGGCGGTGGCCGGGGATGCCCGGTCGAGGGGTGCCTGCCCAGCCGTACGCCCCGTCACGCGTGGCGATTTCGGTTCCGTGGGGGGTGCGCGCGGTCCGGGCGGGGGTGTGCGGGGTCCGTCCGGGGTGTGACCGGTTCACCACGGCGGCCCCCGGCGCACCCATGGGCCCGCCGTGCCGTGGCCCTGACAATCGGATGGACAGGGCTCGCCCACCATCCGCGTCGGGGCGGGCCCTGTCCCCGTACCGGTGCCTCGGCCGGCCCACTGCGCCCCGGCCCTACCGGAAGAGCCGGTCCAGGTGGTGGTCCAGCACCCCGGCCGCCGCCTCCGGGGCCCGCTGGCCGACGAGGACGCTGCTGCCGAGTCCCGCGGACAGGGCGAGCAGGCTGACGGCCTCCACCTCCGCGTCCACCCCCGGGCGGAGGAGACCGCCCTCCTCGGCCTGCCGCAGCAGGGCGACCAGCGCCTGTTCGGCGGCGTCGGGCTCCTTGACGAACGGCTGGGCGGCGAGCGCCCGGTCGGTGACGGACAGGACCGCGTACGAGGTGTAGACGAGGTGGAAGGTGCGGCTCTCCTCGTCCGTCGGCAGCGCCGCCCCCAGCATCGCCTCGATCATCGCGCGCGGTCCGGGATCGTCGCCGGCGGCCCGGATCCGGGCGGTCACCCGCTCCCCGAACCGCCCGGCCAGGTGCCGCAGCCCGTAGAGCAGCAGCTTCTCCTTGGTCTCGAAGTAGTACTGCACCAGCCGGAGCGACACGCCCGCCTCCGCCGCCACGTCGCGCATCCCGACGGCGTGCAGCCCGCGTCGCGCCGCCACCCGCAGCAGGGCCTCGGCGATGTCGGTACGCCGTTCCTCGTGGTCCACCCGCCTGGGCATCGGCCGCTCCCTCGCTCGCCGTTCACCGGTGACTCCGCAAGACCCCTTGATGGTACAGCCGTACCAACATCGTGATACGTTCGTACCATAAAGAGCCCGTACCCGGAGGTGGCCGTGGACCGGACCGAGACCAGAACCCAGGCCGATGTCGGCCGTTTCGTGAACGACGCCGCGCGCGACCGGTACTTCGCCGCGTGCGACGCCGTGTACGCGCTGGGGGCGCGCCCGTTCGCCGAGACGGACGTGGAGACCTCCTTCGGCACCACCCACGTCTACCGGTACGGGCCCACGGACCCGGCCGCCCGGTCCCGTACCCCCGTCGTCCTGGTGCACGGAGCCGGCTCCTGCTCGGCCATGTGGTACCCCAACACCCCTGCGCTGAGCGCCGAGCGGCCGGTCTACGCGATCGACACCCCGGGCGACCCCGGACGCAGTGTGCAGCGCCGGCCGATCCACCGGCCCGAGGACGCCGCGCGGTGGCTGGACGAGACGCTCGCCGGGCTGGGCCTCGGCCGTGTGCACCTGGTCGGCAGCTCCTACGGCGGCTGGCTCGTCCTCAACCAGGCGCACCGCGAGCCCGGCCGCCTCGCCTCGGTCACCCTGCTCGACCCCGGCGGGCTGGAGAAGGTGGGCCTGCGCTTCTTCGTCTGGATCTTCGCCAGTCTCTTCGCGACGTTCGCGCCCAAGGCGATGCGCCCACGACTGGCGGCCTGGCTGGAGCAGCCGGTCCTCGTCGTGCCGGAGCTGCGGGCCATGATGAGGGCGGCCGTGCGCGCCTACCGCATCCGCCGGCCCGCCCCGCTGCCCCTGTCCGAGGCCGAACTGGCCGGCATCCGCACGCCGCTCTACCTGGTGCTCGGCATGCGCAGCCTCCTCGTTCACCCGCGGACGCAGGTCGAGCGCGTCCCGCGGCTGATCCCCGGCGCCCGGGCCGAGATCGTCTCCGACACCGGCCACGGACCCCAGATCGACCACGCGGACGAGGTCAACCGCCGGATGCTGGGCTTCATGGACTCCGTCGACTGACGGCGGGCCGGGCTCCCCGTCCAAGCCCGGTCCCGGCACCGGCCCGGAGCGGACGCCCGGGATCCTCGGCGATCCCGTGGCGTCCAGTGACGTTTCTCCGGTGAACCGGTTGAGCCATTGGGGTGAGCGAACCACCCCCGGGGGAGAAAGTCATGCCTCGGTATCGGGAGTCTTTTGTCTTGGCAAAGGACCGCCGTGTCCGCACGGTGCTCCGGCGCGCAGTGTGTCGACCCCTCAATCGCATGGGAGGAGCCGGACGTTGAGTCACGGCAACAAGCTGCGGGACCAGATCGCCCGTCCGGGCACGACCCCGCTGATCGGCGTATACGACATGTACTCGGCGTCGATCGCCGCCGAGCACTACGGCGGGATGTTCGTCTCCGGATTCGGCTTCGCGGCCTCGCACTACGGGCTGCCGGACATCGGGTTCATCGCCTGGCCGGACATGATGGCCTTCGTGCAGCGGCTGCGGGGCGCGTTCCCGCACCACCATCTGCTGGTGGACATCGACGACGGGTACGTCGACCCGGAGGTCGCCTGCCATGTGGTGGAGGGCCTGGAACGGATCGGCGCCTCCGGGGTCATCCTGGAGGACCAGAAACGGCCGCGCCGCTGCGGCCACGCCGACGGCAAGCAGGTGCTGCCGCTGGACGAGTACCTCACCAAACTGGACATGGTACTGCGCACCCGGCGCGACCTGGTCGTGGTGGCCCGCACCGATGCCACGGACGAGAGCGACATCCTGCACCGCGCCGAGACCCTCGCCGCCACCGACGCCGACGTGGTCCTCGTCGACGGGGTGCGCAGCGTCGAGTGGATCGGCCGGATCCGCTCCGTCGTCGGCGACAAACCGCTGCTGTTCAACCAGATCGCCGGCGGCAAGTCCCCCCGGCTGTCGCTGGGCGAGCTGACCGGCCTCGGCGTCGACGTGGCGATCTACAGCACCCCCTGTCTGTTCGCGGCGCACGAGGCGATGGACTCGGCGCTGGCCGAACTGAAGCAGGCCGACGGCCGCCTTCCCGAGGTCGACGGGGACGGGATCGGCGTGCGCGCCGCGACCGCGCTGCTGGAACGCAACATCGCGCGGCTGCGCGCCGAGCCCGAGCGGGTGGGCGTGTGAGCCGTCCCGGTCTGCGCCTGCGTACGGCGACCACCCTGGCCGCCGCCCTCCTCGGCGCGGCCGCGCCGCCGGCGACGGCCGGGGGCGGCCTGATCACCGTGATCGACAACTCGCACGCCGACTCCGTCCTGGAGGTGGACCGTGCGGCCAACATCCAGCAGGGCAGCAGCGGAACCGCGGGGAGCGACCACGAGGGCAGCGCCGTCGACCTGATGGAGGCGCTCGTCGCCGGGCCGGCCGCGCACGACGGGGACTAGCCGTCGGTACCAGCCCTGTGCTCGCGGCGGCCGGACACCTCGGTGCGGGGTGTCCGGCCGTCGTCGTCCCGCCGGGCGAGGGGAAGGGCCTTTCGCGCGCCCCTCACGTGCTCCTCACGTGCTCCGCAGCTCCCCCAGCGGTTCGGGGTCCTTCTCCAGGGCGGTGGCCGCCGTCCGCCAGGCGGTGTCCTCGGGGCCGAGGGCGCTGTGGAGGAAGGCCGTGGTGAGGCGCTGGATCAGGGCGACGCGTGCGGGACTCTCGTCCGTCGTCTCGGCGGCCTCGTGTCCGGGGATGCCACCGAGCGAGTGCTCCGACGACGCCGGCTTCGAGACGCTGCACGCCTACTTCCTCGACCGCCTCCTGCCCGTGTGCGCCCAGCTCCTCGACGCCGCCGTCGCCTCCGGCGAGATCCGCTCCGGCGTCGACGCCTACCACCTCATGCGCGGCATCGGGAACCTCTGCATCGGCACCGACAGCGACCCCCGTTACGACGCGCGCGTCCTGGTCGCGGGACCGCGCCGGCCGCGCTGACCGGGGCACCCGTGGACCTTGCCCGCGGTGCGCGCAGCATGTTCCAGGTGAATGTGCCAAACGGCTCCCCATGCCCCGGCACTTTCCGTAGTCTCGGGGTCACACGAACTGCCCTGCCCTGCACCGCACTTGATCCGCTTTTGTCGCCCACGCGCCGAAAGGACACGGTCATGGCCGTCGAGGCCGAGGTTCTGAACGAACTGCGCCGGCTGCGTACGCGTATGCCTCAGCTGACCGGGGCGCTGGCGGCCAGTGCCGACGGGCTGGTCCTCGCGCAGGACATGCCGAGGAGCGAGCCGGAGGGGCTGGCCGCGCTCACCGCCGCGGCGCTCGGCGTCGGCCGGCGGATGACCGACCTCGCGGCCGGCGGCGGTTTCCGCGAACTGCTGGTCCGGGGGGCCGGGGGCTATGTCGCCACCTACGCGGCCGGGCCCACCGCCGTACTGACGCTCCTCGCCGACGACCGGGTCAACGTCGGCCGGCTGCACCTGGAGGGGCGGCGCAGCGGCACCCGGATCGCCGAACTGATGACCGGCCGGTTCCCGGCCGACCGGCCCTTCCTCGCCGACGGACCGCCGCCCCCGCCCGTGGAGCGCGGCCGGACGCTCGGCGCCCTGCCGATCCGCATCCCACCGCAGTCCCGCCACGGGTTCTGACCGGACGGCGGGGCCGTCGCGTTCACTCCCCGGCGCCCTCCGGCTCCGTACGGCCGCGCCGCCTGCCCGCGCCGGGCCGCCGGCCGCCGCGCCGCTCGGGACCGGGACCCGGGCCCGCGCCGGCCGGCGGCGCGCTGAACCCGCCCGGCACGAGCCGCGGCGCGGCGACCGAGGGCGGGCCGGCCGGTGCGGAAAGGCCGTGCGGCTCCCGGTTCGCGTCCCGCGGCGCGGGCGGCGGCGGGACCGACCGGCTCGTCACCCGCGCGTGCGGCATCAGCGGCGCGCACACCGAGCACACCTCGCTCAACGTCCACACCTGGCCGATCGCCGGGTCGTGCCGCAGGACGAGGACGACGCCGCCCGCGCAGTTGACCCGGGTCCCCTCGTGCAGCGCGCACTGCTGACGGCGGCACCAGCACGCCGCGTCGTGATGCACCGCCGCCGCTCTGGCGTGCGCGGCCGCGTGGGCCTCGGCGAAGCGGCGCAGCGCCGCGATGTCCCGGGAGCGCGGCGGCATCACGCACGCCGACGAGCAGGTGACCGACGCGGTGCGGTCCCGGTGTCCGACGATGCGGATCGTCCAGCAGCGACCCGGGCGACGGGCCGAGGGGGCGTCAGGGTACATAAGAGCCAAAGCACATGTCCTTCGTGGGGGGAGGGCGACGAATCCGGGAACGGTTCCGGCACGGCCCGCCGGAAGTGACCTCGTTCACAGCATGCCCGTGGCCCGGCCACCGCATGCCCGTGGCCCGGCCGACCCTTGGCACAGTGCCCCTCATGGGGGACATCACGCCGGACATGTCGTACGCCTAAGCTCCCCTCCATGAACACCGGGGAACCTGCAAGACGTGTGGTCGACGGCCGCTTCGAACTGCTCGAACGGCTCGGGGGCGGAGGCATGGGCTGGGTCTGGCGCGCCCGCGACCTGGCACTTCACCGGGACGTCGCCGTCAAGGAAGTACGGCCGCCCGACCCGGCGCTCGCCGAGTACGACCCCGAGGGCGCCCGCACCCTGCGCGAGCGCGTGCTGCGGGAAGCCCGCGCGCTGGCCCGCGTCCACCACCCCAACGTGGTCACCATCCACCACATCGTCGACGGCGGTGAGGGCACCTTCCCCTGGATCGTGATGGAGCTGGTGACCGGCGGCTCGCTCCAGGACCGGCTCCAGCGCGGCGCGATGACCCCGGCCGAGGCCGCGGGCCTGGGACGCGAGGTGCTGTCCGCGCTGCGCGCCGCGCACGCCGCCGGCATCGAGCACCGCGACGTGAAACCGGCCAACGTCCTGCTGCGCCCCGACGGGCGGCCCGTGCTCACCGACTTCGGCATCGCCGCCATCCGAGAGGCCACGAGTCTCACCGCCACCGGCTCCGTCATCGGCTCGCCCGACTTCATGGCGCCCGAACGCGTCAGCGGCAAGGAAGGCGGACCCGCCGCCGACCTCTGGTCCCTGGCGATGCTGCTGTACGTCGCCGTCGAGGGGCATCACCCGCTGCGCCGGGCCACCACGCTCGCCACCCTGGCCGCCGTCCTCGGCGAGGACGTGCCCCCGCCCCGGCGGGCCGGCGCCCTGACGCCCGTCCTCACCGCCGTCCTCGTCCGGGATCCCCTGGCCCGTCCCGACGCCGCCGAGGTCGACCGGATGCTCGCGGCGGCCGGCACCGCCGTACCCGCCCAGGACGCCCCGCGGCCGCCCGCGGCCCCGGAGATCCCCTCGGTGACCTCGTATCCGCTCGCCCCGCCCGGCTATGCCACCCCGGGCCCCGCCCCGGCCCCCTCCCTCGGGGCGCCCACCGTGCACCCGGCCACCGGCGCGCCCACCGTGCACCCGGCCGCGGCCCCGCCCCGCTCCCGCCGTGTCCGCACGGTCGCGCTCGCCGCGGCCGGCGCCGCCCTGGCGGGTGTCCTGGTGTGGACGCAGCTGGACTCCGGCGGCGAGGGGGAGGACGGTGACGCCCGCGGGGCCGTACCCACGGTCTCCGCCGCGGGGAGCAGCCGTTCGGCGTCCCCGGACGCCGGCTCCGGCGGTACCGCGCGGGAGACGACCGACCTGCTCACCGGCGACGGCGTGCGCACCGCCGTGGCGAAGCTGACCGAGGCCATGGGCGGGTCGAAGGTCACCGGGCTGGTGGTGTACCCGGAGTACGCCGTCGCCGACCGGCCGGTCGACGGCAGGGCGAAGCTCTACGACCGCTACCTCTACCGGGGCGGTGAGGTGGCCGTGAAGGACGGCCCGGGCGGCACGGTGATGACCGGCGCGGTCCCCGTCGACCTCGACGTCTACGACTGGGACGCGGTGCCCGCGCTGCTGTCCAAGGCCGGCCGGACCCTGGGCGTGGAGAAGCCGACGAGCCGTTATCTGGTGGTCAACCCGGCGTCCACGATCTTCGACACCCCGCCCACGCTGAGCGTCTACCTCTCCGACGACTACGGCAGCGCCTACCTGCGGGCCGACGTGCACGGAAAGGTGATCGAGACCCACCCGCGCGACGACGGCTGACCCGCGCCCGCCGGTGTCCGGTGTCAGTGCGGGAACGCGCGGGGCTGGCGGAGCCGGGGCAGTTCGTCGCGGAAGTCCTCGATGCGGGAGCTGATCTGGCGCATCAGGACGGTGTCCTCGATCCGGTCCAGATACAGGTTCCGGCGGGCCAGGGCGGGTCCGTCCACACAGAAGTACACGCTCATCAGCGGGTTGACGAACAGCTCGCTGTTCCTGGTCCGCTCGGTGAACCGCACGTCCCCGAACTCCCCGCGTACGGCGGCGGCGACGGAGCCGTTGACGATGCTCGGGTGGCCCGGGGTGGACGCCTGGGCGTGGGCCACCGCGTCGAGGTACAGGGCGCCCTCCCTGCTGTCGCGCGGCAACGAGAACGCGCCGAGGTAGGCGCCCTCGCGGTCCAGCGCGGCCAGGTTCTCCAGGACCAGGGAGTGGTTGACGCCGTGATGGGCGTCCACGCCGAAGCCCAGGGACGCCACCAGCCGGTGCGGCACCTCGTCGAGGCCGCTCACGGCGGCCAGGCTGGCCATGTCCTCCTCGGGCGTGCCCAGACCGTGCTCGTCGCCGCGCATCAGGATGTCCGTGCCGCCGTCCACCAGGACGATCGCGTCGACGCCGCCCAGATGGTCCAGGAGTGCCCGGTAGGCGTCCCGCAGCGGTTTCACGCCGGTACGGGGGAAGGCGTACACCGTGGCGGGCAGGCCGTGCCGGCCGAGCCACGTGGCCAGGGTGTGTTCGGGGAAGTAGTCGCCGCGCGCCGGGGTGTCGGGGCGGACGGCCGCGACATCGGGTTCGAGCCACACCTCGGCGGGCAGGCCGTACAGCTCGGCGAAGGAGAGGTTGGCGAGGTGGACGTCCTTGCCGGCCGCGCGCAGGGCGAGGGCCAGCGGAAGGCCCGTGTAGATGTCGAACCCGCCGCCCGCACCGGCGACGAGCACCCGGCGCGCGTCGCGCAGCCGGGTGAACAGGGGAGGCTCGTGGAGGGAGAACACCCCGGGACGCTAGCAGGCGGCGATCGAGCGGCCCACCCGATTACCGGCAACTCGCCCGCACGGCAAGCGAGTTGTGGGCCCTGAGGGCAGACGTGGCGGGCCTTCGGGAGGTGCGCCGACGGGCCCCTGGGCATCCGCCCCGGGGCCCGCCCGGCACGGTTACGCGCCGCTCTCGCGCAGCATGTCCTCGCGCTCGACGAGCTTCACGCGCTCGCGGCCCTGCGGCTCGCCCAGCGCCTTCTCGGCGGCGTCCAGCTTGTACCAGCCCTCCCAGGTGGTGAAGCGGATCTCGCGCTCGGCCAGGAACGCCTCCACGGCCTCCGGCTCCGGCGCGGACGGCGTCTGGAGCCGGCCGCCCGCGTGGTCGGCCAGCAGGTTGGCCACCGTCTCGTTGGCGTCGCCCTTGGTGTGGCCGATGAGGCCGACCGGGCCGCGCCGGATCCAGCCGGTGACGTACACCGACTCCAGGTGCGTACCGCTCTCCTGGATGACCCGGCCGCCCTCGTCCGGGACCGTGCCCGACTCGACGTCCCAGGGCAGCTTCGGCAGCTTGTCGGAGAGGTAGCCGACCGCGCGGTAGACCGCGGAGAGGTCCCAGTCCTTGAACTCGCCGGTGCCCTTGACGTTCCCGGTGCCGTCCAGGGCGGTGCGCTCGGTGCGCAGGCCGACGACCTTGCCGTCCTCGCCGAGGATCTCGGTGGGCGACTCGAAGAAGTGCAGGAAGAGCTTGTGCGGGCGGTCGCCGATGTCGCGGATCGCCCAGTTCTCCAGCGTCTTGGCCACCATGTCGGCCTGCTTGTTGCCGCGCCGGGTGGCGATCGAGCCGTCGTCGTAGTCGATGTCCTCGGGGTCGACGATGACCTCGATGGTGGGGGAGTGGTCCAGCTCGCGCAGCTCCATCGGGGAGAACTTCGCCTGTGCCGGGCCGCGGCGGCCGAAGACGTGGATCTCCAGCGCCTTGTTGGCCTTGAGGCCGTCGTAGACGTTCGGCGGTATCTCCGTGGGCAGCAGCTCGTCGGCCGTCTTGGCCAGGATGCGGGCCACGTCCAGCGCCACGTTGCCGACGCCGAGGACGGCGACCTTCTCGGCCTCGAGCGGCCAGGTGCGCGGCACGTCCGGGTGGCCGTCGTACCAGGACACGAAGTCCGCGGCGCCGTAGGAGCCGTCCAGCTCGATGCCCGGGATCGACAGCTCGCGGTCGGCCGTCGCGCCGGTCGAGAAGATCACGGCGTCGTAGAAGGCGCGCAGGTCGTCCAGGCTGATGTCGGTCGGGTAGTCGACGTTGCCGAAGAGGCGGATCTGCGGCTTGTCGAGGACCTGGTGCAGGGCGGTGATGATGCCCTTGATCCGGGGGTGGTCCGGGGCCACGCCGTAACGGATCAGTCCGAACGGGGCCGGCATCCGCTCGAAGAGGTCGATGGAGACACCGGGGTCGGTGGCCACATCGGACTTGAGCAGCGCGTCGGCGGCGTAGATCCCGGCGGGGCCGGCTCCGACGATGGCTACCCGCAGGGGGCGGGGCATGATCAGGTTCCCTTCGAGCGGTGACAGATCAACTCGGGGGAAGCCTAAGCTAAGGCATGCCTAAGTCGGTACGCGGGTCCGGTCTATGAGCCCATAAACGTGATTTATGAGTCTGGTCCGAAAGGCGCGTGGAAGGCAAACCACCCTACGGCAGCGGCTGTTCGGCCCAGATCACCTTGCCCCTGGGGGTGTAGCGGGTACCCCAGCGGTCGGTGAGCTGGGCCACCAGGAACAGACCCCGGCCGCCCTCGTCCGTCATGGCCGCGTACCGCAGATGCGGCGAGGTGTTGCTGCTGTCGGAGACCTCGCAGATCAGGGTGCGGTCCCGCAGCAGCCGGACCCGCACCGGGGCCGCGCCGTAGCGGATCGCGTTGGTCACCAGCTCGCTCAGGATCAGCTCCGTCGTGAAGGACAGCTCCTCCAGGTCCCACAGCCCCAGCTGCCGCACCACCGCGGACCGCACCACGCCCACCGCCGCCGGCTCCATCGGCACGTCCCACTCGGCGACCCGGTCCGCGCCGAGCGCCCGGGTGCGGGCCACGATCAGGGCGATGTCGTCGTTGGGCCGGGCCGGCAGCAGGGAGTCCAGCACGCTCCGGCAGGTCTCCTCCGGAGTGCCGTCCGCGCTGCGCTCCAGGGCGGCGCGCAGCAGGTCCAGGCCCGTGTCGATGTCCCGGTGCCGGTCCTCCACCAGCCCGTCCGTGTACAGCACCAGCCGGCTGCCCTCCGCCAGCTCCAGTTCCGCCGTCTCGAACGGCAGCCCGCCGAGACCGAGCGGCGGCCCGGCCGGCACCTCCGGATACTCGACCCGCCCGTCCGCGCCGACCAGCGCCGGCGGCGGATGACCGGCCCGGGCGACCGTGCAGCGCCGCGAGACCGGGTCGTAGATGGCGTACAGGCAGGTGGCCCCGGAGACCGGCGCGCTGCCGCCCTCCGCGGCCTCGTCCTGGTCCATCCGGGCCACCAGCTCGTCCACCAGCCCGAGCAGCTCCTCGGGCGCCAGGTCCAGCGCCGAGAAGTTGTGGACGGCGGTGCGCAGCCGGCCCATCGTGGCGGCCGCGTGCAGCCCGTGCCCCACCACGTCGCCGACGACCAGTGCCACCCGGGCCCCGGACAGCGGCAGCACGTCGAACCAGTCGCCGCCGACACCCGCCTGCGCCGGCAGATAGCGGTAGGCGATGTCCAGCGCGTTCTGCTCGGGAAGCGTGCGCGGCAGCAGACTGCGCTGAAGGGTGACGGCCAAGCCGTGCTCGCGCGTGAAACGGCGCGCGTTGTCGATCGAGACCGCGGCCCGCGCCACCAGCTCCTCCGCGAGGACCACCTCGTCCGGGTCGAACGGATCGGGCCGCTCCGAACGCCAGAAGCTGACCACCCCCAGGATCAGCGCCCCGGCCCGCACCGGGACGGTGATCAGCGAGTGGATGCCGAACCCCACGACCTGCTCGGTGCGCTCCAGATCCTGGGCACGCCAGCCCGGCGACTCCGCCAGCCGGGCCTCCAGCACCGGCCGGGCGCCCGCGAGACTGCGCGCCTGCGGCGACGACTCCACGAACCGGATCCGCTCGCCCACCGCGTACAGCGGCGCGCCCTTGCGGATCCCGCTGGTCGCCGTGCGCCGCAGCGCGCCCCGGGCCTCCGGCTCCTCGCCCGCCAGGACCGCGTCGAACAGGTCGACGGTCGCGAAGTCCGCGAACCGGGGCACCGCCAGCTCCGTCAGCTCCTCCGCGGTCCGGGTGACGTCCAGGCTCGTCCCGACGCCCACACCGGCCGCGTACAGCAGATCCAGCCGCTCCCGGGCCGCCTCCGCCCGGCCGGACAGGGCGCGCAGCTCCGTGGAGTCGCGCAGGGTGGCGACGCTGCCGGCCGGGCCGTCCGCCAGATCGGTGGGCCGCTGGTTGACCGCCAGCAGCCGGTCCCCGACCAGGTGCACCTCGTCCGTGACGATCCGCCCGGAGGCCAGCAGCTCCGCCGTACCGGGGTCCAGGCCCAGATCGAGGACCTGCCGGCGCTCGGCGTCCGGGGGCAGGTCGAGCAGCCGGTGCGCCTCGTCGTTGGCGAGCAGCAGATCGCCGTCGCCGCCGACGATGATCACCCCTTCGCGGACGGCGTGCAGCACCGCGTCGTGGTGCTCGTACATCCGGGTCATCTCGCGCGGGCCCAGGCCGTGCGTCTGACGCAGCAGCCGACGGCTGACCAGCGCCGTGCTCGCGGTGGCCAGGGCGAGGGCCACGGCGGCGCTGGCGAGGACCAGCGGCAGCTGGCGGTCGGCGTTCCCGCCGACATGCTGCGTGGTGATGCCGGACGACACCATGCCCACGACCGTCCCGTCGGGTGCCGTCACCGGGACGATGGCCTGCACCAGCCGTCCGATCGTCCCGTCGACCTCCTCGACGACGGTCTTGCCCTGGAGGGCGGGCTCGTAGTTCCCGACGAACTTCTTGCCGATCCGGTCGGGTTTGGGATGCGTGTAGCGGATGCCCTCGGTGCTCAGCACGACGATGAAGTCCATGTCGGACGCCTCGCGGGCGGCCTCGGCCGACGGCTGGAGCACCGCCGTGGGGTTCGGGCTGCGCAGTGCCGCGACGATGCCCGGTGAGTGGGCGTACGTCTGCGCGACGGCCACCGAACGGTTGCGGGCCTCCTGCGTGGTGTCGTGACGCACCTGGAGCAGCAGTGCCACCACCGCGGCGACGACCACCAGCAGGACGATGACGACCTGGAGGACGAACACCTGTGCGGCGAGGCTGCGCCCGCCCAGCGCGGACTCGGACGTACGCAGGACGCGCGGGCCCGGGGGACGACGGGCCGGCCGGGCAGCCGAGCGCCCCAGGAGTCGGACCATGTGCCATGTCTACACTGCTTGGCCTGGTGAGGCGAGAGGCGTCACACGCCGTCACGGGACCGGCCCGGCACGGTCCCCGTCCGGGATCCCCGCGGCCTCGGCGCGGGTCGCCAGCAACAGCGCGATGTCGTCGGGCCGGTCGGCGGCCTGCCGGGCCGTCACGGTCAGCAGGTCGGCGACGTCCGCGAGGGGCCGCCCGGGGACCGAACCGGCCTCGGCGAGGGCGGCGCGCACGGCGGCGATACCGTCGTCGATGTCCTGCCCCGGCCGCTCGACCAGCCCGTCCGTGTAGAGCGCCAGGATCGCGCCCGGCTCCAAGGTCAGTTCCGTGACCGGGTAGTGGGCGCGCGCGTCGACCCCGAGGACCACCCCGCCCGGCAGCTCGACGACCTCCGTACGGCCGTCGGGGTGGCGCAGCAGCGGCGGCAGGTGCCCCGCGCGGGCCGCCCGGGCCCGTCCGGTGGCCGGGTCGAGCCGGACATAGCAGCAGCTGGCGAACTGGCCGGGGTCGAGGTCGATGAGCAGATGGTTGGTACCGCCCATCACCTCCTCCGGCGGATGGTCGCCGAGCGCGAACGCGCGGACCGCGCTGCGCAGTTGGCCCATCGTGGCGGCAGCCTGCACCCCGTGCCCCTGGACGTCCCCGATGACCAGGGCCAGCCCGTTCCCGGCCTCCACGACGTCGTACCAGTCGCCGCCCACGTCCATCCCCGCGGTGCCCGGCAGATACCGTCCGGCGGTCTCCACCCGCGCGTGCTGCGACAGCCGGCGGGGGAGCAGTGCCTGCTGGAGGCCGCGGGCGAGGGCGGCCTCGGTGTCGTACCGCCGGGCCTTGTCCATCGCGTGGGCGATCAGCCCGGCGAGCGCGGTCAGCACCGTGCGCTCCTCGGAGCTGAAGCTGCGGGGGCCGTCGAAGCCGAGGATGCAGGAGCCGACCGGGCGGCCCGAGGCGATCAGCGGAAGGAAGGCCCGGGCACCGACGGCCGCGTCGAGCTCGATCCCCGGGTAGGCCGCCGCCAGCTGGTCCATCGAGTCGAAGAACAGCGGACGGCCCGTGGTGAGGGTCTCCACGCCCGGCAGCCGGGCGTCCAGCCCCACCCCCTCGAACGACTTGAGGAAGCCCTTCGGGAAGCCGCTCTCCCACGCCAGGAACAGATGCCGCTCCTGCAACAGGTAGATGGCCAGCCGGCGGCCGCCGAACGCGGGCAGCAGCTCCTGCATCACCACCGCCGACACCTGCCGGGCGGTCACCGCCTCGGTCAGCGCGATCGCCAGCAGGATCGGCCGGTACAGCGGCCCCGTCGTGGCGGCGTCCCGCGGGGGGACCTCGGTCTCGTCGGGCCCGGGGGGCGTGTCGTACGGCACCCGGTTGGACGGCACCGCCGTACAGGTCAGCAGGTCCGGGCCGGGGTACACGGCCATGCTCAGCCAGTTCCCCTCGAACGGCCCCGGGGCGTCGGCGGGCCGCCGTACATGGAAGTGCCCCGGGTCCGGGGACAGCAGGGCGCCGCGCAGATGCTCCTCGCAGGCAGGCTGGTTCAGCCAGGGCACGGCGTCCCACAGCGGCCGGCCCTCCAGCCTGTTCCGCTCCACGCCCAGCAGGTGGGCGGCCCGCGGGTTGGCGTAGACGACCAGGCCCAGCCGGTCGAGGCAGAACACCCCCTCCGGGAGCAGATCGGCGGCGCCGTCGGCGAGGGCACCCGGGCCGGGGTCGAGGAGGACGCCGGTGACGGGCCCACCGGCCCCGTCGGCCGCCGGCCAGAGCTCCAGCAGCCGCAGACCGCCCTCCGAGGTGCGGACCTCGATCGGCACGGACGGCGGCCGGCCCTCGGCGGTCCGGCGCAGTATCGCGGGCAGCCGGTGGGCGTCGGCCGGGTCGACGGTCCGGGTCAGCGCGTCCAGGGTGCGGGGGAGGGCACCGGGCGGCAGCCCGAACAGGGCCCGCGCCTGGTCGTCGGCGACGACCGTGTCGCTCACCGGGTCCCAGGAGAAACGGCCCACCCGGCCGGGGGGCGGCCCGGCGACCGGCGGCCGTACGCTGAGCGGCTCGTCGTCCCAGGTCGTGTTCGTGCCCCCGGCCGCCAGCCGCAGCAGGGCCGCCGCCAGGGCGTTCGCCGCCTCCGCGAGCCGTTCACGCTCGGCCAGCAACTCCGCGCCGTCGGACACCGCGGCCCGCAGTGCCGTCATCACGCCGAAGGCCTCGCCCTCCGCCACGACCGGCACGTTCAGCGCGCCGAACTGGAAGGGCAGGCCCGCCGCGAACTGCGGATAGCGGCGCATCGCCTCCGTGGCGTTCGCCAGCACCACCGGTACGCCCGTCCGGTGCACGTCGGCCACCGGGAACGGCCGGTCCACGTGCACCCGCCACCAGGGGCGGAACAGCGGTCCGGGCAGCCCCGCGACCACCGCGAGCCGCAGCACTCCGGGCGTGCTCGAGCGCAGGTACACGCCCCCGGCGCGGCCGCCCGTGACCCGCAGGGCGTCCACCGCGGCCGCGGTCAGCAGCGCGGACGGCGGCCCCGGCGGCCTTCGCTCGTCCCCGGCGCTCCCAGTCATCGGCCCTACCTCGTCCGTGCGCCGCCGCGTGGTCGACACAGCAAGAATGCGCCACACCGGGGCCGATGTGCATCCGCGCGGGCCGCCGGGCTTCCTGCCCGGCGGCCCGGCGGCCCGCGTCAGGCGGTGACGCGCAGGGTGCTCTTGGCCAGCTCGTACGCGGGGAGCATCGCCTCGTGCTCCTCGGTGTCCATGCCGCCGAGGTGCAGGATCACGGTCCCGTCGGGCGTGGCGACCGCGAGGGCGCGCTCCTTCTTCGTCTCCTCGAGGAGCTCGCTCGTGGTGAGGTACTCCACCTCGGTGCCGGTGACGTCACCCGCTTCGAACGACCGGTACTTCTCCCGGCTCACGCCGTCCTCGGCGGCGACGAACTCCTTCAGCACCGCCCGGGCGTCGGCGTCGCCCGGCTCGCCGGTGTAGACCCGCAGGAAGCCGATCTTCCCGGCGGGCTTGGCGTCGATCTCGCAGGCCACGGTGACCGGGCCCTGGCGCAGGAGCGCGTCCGCGAGCTCGGCCAGGTCGCCGGACTTCTCGCGCTCCCCCTCGGCGTCGACCGCCTTCGGCTTCCAGAACTCGGCGGTGTCGAAGCTGACCGGCAGCTCGCACGCCGACCCGGCGGCACCGATCGTCTCCCCGTGCCGCGCGACATCGGCGGTGGCCTTCGCGCTCGCCTTCGCCCCCGAGACGCTCTTCGAGCCGTTCTCCTCCGTGGTCGAGCAGCCCGTCGCCAGCCCCGTCAGCAGCACGGCCGCCGTCAGCCCCCGCCCCACGTTCCCCACCCCAACGCGCACCTGAACTTCCCCTCTTGACATGGTCCTGGCCGGCCCGGACGCCGGCGGGGCACTCTAACCGAGGGGACCGACAGGGGTGGTTACCGGGCGGTAGGGGTGGTGGGCGTGCGTGCGTGCGCCCGGGAGAGCCGTGCGGCGTGCGGGGTGCGCCCGCCGACGGAGGGGGGCCGTACGGCCGTGCGCTCACCGCGGGGTGCCGGGGTCCCGGGCAGGGTGGGAGCGGCGGTGGGCGGCGACGCGTTCGCGGGTGGCGCAGCGGCGCGAGCAGTAGCGGCGCTCGGGCCCGCTGCCCAGCGCGACGAACACCTGGGAGCAGGTCGGCGAGGCGCAGACCCGGCCGGGCGGGCGCTGCCGGTCCCAGAGCACGACGGCCAGCGCCATGCAGGACGACGCGAGGAACCACTCGTCCCAGGGGCCGTCGTCCGCCCGGTCGAGATGCGGGTGCCAGGGCGTCCGCCCGGCGTGCGCGGTGAGCCGCAGCGGCCCGGTGTGCTCGCCCAGCAGCCGGTTGAGGACGTCGGCGGCGCGGTCGACGTCCTCGGCGGCGAAGACCTCGCGCAATGCCGCACCGGCCGCCCGCATCCGGTCGACGTCCTCGGGGGTCAGCGCGAGCGGCTCCTGCTCGCCGTGGGCGCGCAGCACCTCGGCGACCCGCTCCGGTGCGGGCGGAAGGTCGCCGTCGAGGACGTTGAGCAGGGCCGCGGTGCGGCGGGCGGTGGCCGGCACGGAGTGCCGGGTGGACCAGTCGTCGGGGGGAGCGCGCACCAGCCCAATGTAACGCATATTGAGGAGTTTTGAGTTACTCACGTAACGTCCCGCCGATGAGGAAGCGTTACGCGATGCACCGGTACCTGGCCGGCGCCCTGACGGCCCGTACGGGCGACGAGACGGCCGGACCCGCGCTGCTCCTCGCCGCCTTCGCCGTCACCGGTTCGGCCGCCCGGGCGTCGACGCTCCTGGCCGCGGCCACCGTGGCGGCCGCGGTCGGCGGCCCCTGCCTGGGCACCTTCCTCGACCGGTCCCGGCGGCCCGGACACCTGCTGGCGGCGGCCCTGTTCCTGCACGCGCTGGGCCTGACGGCGGTGCTGCTCACGCTCGGCCGGGCCCCCTTCGCCGTCACCCTCGCCCTCGCCGTCCTCACCGGCCTGCCCGGTCCCGCCCTCTCGGCCGGCTGGACCGCCCGGCTCCCCGTCCCGCCGACCCCGGCCGGCCGCACCCGGGCGACCGCGCTCGACGCGATGACCTTCCACGCCGCGAGCCTCGCCGGACCGGCCCTCGCGGGCCTGACGGCCCGGGCACTGGGCGCGTCGGAGGCGGTGGCGGCGGCGGCCGCCCTCGTGTGCGTGGGGGCGGCGGTGGCGCTGTGGCTTCCCGACCAGGAGACAGCGTCGCGGATTTCAGGTCGGGCCGGCGGGGGGCGGTTCGGTGACGGGCGGTCCGGCGAGGGGCGGTTCGGTGAGGGCCGATCTGAGGAGGGGTGGTCCGGCGAGGGGCGGTCCGACGAAGGCCGGTCCGGCGGGGGCGGGTCTGGTGAGGGCGGGTCCGGCGGGGGCGGGTCTGGTGAGGCCCGGTTCGGCGAGGGCCGGTCCGACGAGGCGCGGTCCGGTGAGGGCGGGTCCGGCGAGGCCCGGTCCGACGAGGCCCGGTTCGGTGAGGGCCGGTCCGGTGAGGCGCGGTCCGGCCAGGCGCGGCAGGCCGACGCCCCCGCGCTCGCCCGGCTCGCCACCGGCACCCGGTACGTCCTCACCCACCCGCCCCTCGCCGCCGCCACCCTCGGCTCGGTCGTCTCCTGTGCGGCCCAGGGGATGCTGGCCGCCTGTGTGCCGCTCCTCGGGGAACGGGCCCTGGGCGGGGCCGCCGACGGCGCGCTGCTGCTCTCCTGCACCGCCGCCTCCGCCCTCGCCGCCGACGTCGTCCTCGCCCGCCGGGCCCCGGGCCCGGACCCCGGCCGGGTGCTGCGGGGCGGGGCGCTGATCCAGGCGGGCGCCCTGGTGCTCGCGGCGACGGGGCATCCGGCCGCGGTCGTCCTCTCCGCCGTCCTGGCCGGGGTCGGCGAAGGACCGCAGCTGACCGCGCTGTTCGCGATACGCCACCGGGAGACGCCCCCGGAGCTGCGCGCCCAGATCTTCGCCACCGGCGCCAGCGCCAAGGTCACCGGGTTCGCGCTGGGAGCCGCAGCGGCGGGCCTGCTCGCCGCCCGCTCGCTCCCCACGGCGCTGCTCGCCGCCGCCGCGCTCCAACTGCTCGCGGCGCGGGTGACGGGCGGGCGTGTGCGCGGGAGTCGGGGGTGACGGGCCGGCGCCGGCCCGGGCGTAGGCCTCCGGGGCGCCGGGCGGCGCGCCTGGGCGGCGCTCCCTCCTCCGGCCGGGCCGGCGCGGAGTCCCCGCCTCCGACCTGCGGCGAACAGGGCGAATGATCCTCGGAGCCCGTCTTCGCGTCTTCACGGGTGCGCCACGCCGTGCAGAGGGCGGAGCGCACCGGTGAGACGAACGTTTGGGGACACCCTTGAGCATCCTGCGTCCCGAAGTGGACCGGCCCGGCGACGACCGTGCCGAGAAAGAGCCGCGCGCGGGCGCCCGGCCACGGCGGGGGAGCGGCGCCGGAACACGGCCGAGGGGGGAGCGGCGGACGGACGGGCAGACCCCGGCCGGCACTCGGGCGCGGACCCGTACCCGCCCCGGCGCCGGACCGCGCACCGGGGCCCGGCCCGGCGCCGGTGCGCGGGAGGGGGAGCGGGCCGGTCCCGGCGTGCCCGAGGCGGCGCGCGCCGGGCTCCCGGCACGGATCGTCGCGTTCGCCGGGCGGACCCTGCGGGGCGAGTGGGAGGGGATCGTCGTCGATCCGCTCCGTCGGCTGCGGCGGCGGGGGCCCGCGGCACTGTCGCTGGCGTTCGTGGCCTGCGGGGGTGTGATCTTCTTCCACGCCATCGCCCAACGGCCCGCCGGAGCCACGGCCGTACGGATCCTCGGCGGGGTCCAGGGCGACCTGCCCCTGTGGCTGGCGCTGCTGCGCACCCCGGTGTCGTTGTACGTCCCCGCGCTCGACCTGCCGGTGTGGGCGGGCATCACCCAGCTCTTCCTCGCCTTCGCGCTGGCCGAACTCGCCCTCGGCCGGGCCCGGACCCTGGCCGTCGCCTACGCGGCCACGCTGGCCGGCACCCTCACGGTCCGGGTGCTGATCGCCATGGGCCCGGACCGCTGGGGGGTGGGGCTGCCGCCCGAGACGGCGCAGGTGCTGGACACCGGGCCGTCCGCGGCGGTCGTGGGTCTGTTCACCTACCTCTCGGTCGTCCGCCGCGCCCCCATCGTGTTCACGCTCACCGGCGGCTCGATGGTCGTCGAGTCCCTCGCCAAGCCCAATCTGGCCGGCCGCGAGCACCTGATCGCCGTGGGCGCCGCCCTCGTCCTGGGGCTGCTGCACGGTCAGGGCGGGCGGCTGCGGCGCCTGTTGCCCGGGGTCCGGGCGAGTGCCCAGGTGAGAGGCTCAGCCTGAGATGTTGATATGAATTTCCGGGACGGTTGAACACTTCCGCGTCGGGCCGCGTATGGGACCGGGGGATTTCTTGTCCGGCCGCCGACGACGACGCGTAGGAGCAACCTTGGTACACAACAGGCGCAGACGCCCGACGGGCGGACGACGCGCGACCTTCGCGGCGGTCGCGCTCATGCTCGGCGGCGGCGGGCTCATGGCGGCGAACGTCTACGCCTCCGCCACGGAGGACGACGGAGGGCCCTGGACATCGGGCTCCGTCACCATCGACTGTCCCGACGTCGGGACCCGGCTCACCGATGTGCCGCAGGAAGCCGGTGAGGAGGTCGACCGTGAACTCGCCGCGCTGGACCAGCAGATCGCCGCGGCCTACCAGCAGCTCCAGGACTCGGCCCAGTCCGTGCGCGAGGACGCCGGCTTCGCCGACAACGCGGTGATGAACCCGCTGAAGGAGAAGCGCGCGGCGACGATCGAGCGCATCGCGACCGCCATCGACCGCGTCGGCGACCGCCCGCAGGACCTCGAGGAGTTCGCCGCCTGCACGCTGCGCACCGCCGACGACCAGGCGGGCGAGGAGAACGGCGGCGGCCAGGACCAGGGCGACGGCCAGAACGACGGCCAGGCCGGGGACCAGGGTCAGCAGGGCGACGGCCAGCAGGACCAGGGCCAGCAGGACCAGGGCCAGCAGGGCGGCGGCCAGCAGGGCGGCAACGGTCAGCAGGGCAACGGCGGTCAGGCCGGCAACGGCCCCGTCGCCGCGGACTACGTGGACATCACCACCGTCCAGCCGGGCGGCCAGGGAGCGGACCCCGCCTCCGGCCCCTCCCGCGGCACCTTCGCCAGCAGCTGTGGCGTCAACGAGAACGGTCTGTTCAACTCGGACAACGTGATCGTCGCCCCGGGTGTCACCAACGGCGCCCACCACTTCCACGACTACATCGGCAACCAGTCCAACGATGCCTTCGCGTCGGACGAGGACCTGGCCAACGCCGAGACGAGCTGTGTGGACCAGGGCGACAAGTCGACCTACTACTGGCCCGTCGTCCGTCTGCAGAACGGCACCGAGGAGCAGGACGCCAAGAGCCCCGGCGGTGGCATCGAGGGCAACGCCGGCGAGATCGTCACGCCCAAGGACGTCACGCTGAGCTTCGTCGGCAACGCGCGGTCGAAGGTCACCGCCATGCCGCGGCTGCTGCGCATCATCACCGGCGACGCCAAGGCCTTCGTCAACGGCCCGGTCAACGCCAACGCCTCCTGGAGCTGCACCGGCTTCGAGGACCGGCAGCTGAAGGACAAGTACCCGCTCTGCCCGGACGGCAGTGACGTGGTGCGCACCTTCCGCTTCCAGAGCTGCTGGGACGGCTCCAACATCGACAGCGCCAACCACCGCACCCACGTGGCCTTCGCCGCCGCCGACGGCAGCTGCGCGAACAACTTCAAGGCCATCCCGCAGCTGGTCCAGCGGATCGTGTACGACGTCGACGCGCCGAGCCTCGACGACGGCGGCCGGACGACCCCGCTGTTCGCGGTGGACTCCTTCCCCGAGCAGCTGCACAAGCCGGGGACGGACCACGGCGACTTCATCAACGTCTTCGACGAGAACCTGATGAACGAGATGGTCGACTGCATCAACGAGGGCCGCACGTGCGGCGCCGGCACCGGAGCGGGTGGCGGCGACAACGGCGGCGACAACGGTGGTGACAACGGCGGCGACAACGGTGGTGACAACGGCGGCGACAACGGAAACGGTGGCGACAACGGTTCCGGGAACGGCGGCGACACCGGCAACGACAACGGCGGCGGCAACGGCGGCGACAACGGGTCGGACGACGCCAACGGCGGCGACAACGGGAACGACGGCGGCAACGGCGGCAACAACGGTGACAACGGCGGCAACGGCGGCCAAGCCCCGCCCGCCCAGTCCCCCGAGCCCCCCGCCGCGAGCGAGCCGGCCGACGGCGGCGACGACTCCGGTGGCGACACCCCGGTGACCCAGGAACCGAAGATCGACACCAAGCCGTCACCGAAGACCGACACGGCGAAGCCGGACGCGGGCGCCGAAGACGGCTCCGGCGCCGGCGGTGAGGTCGGCACGGCCGCCACCGCGCCCCCGGAGCAGTCGGACGAGCCGTCCGCCGAAGGCACCACCACCCCGGTCGACGACACCGGTCCGCAGACGGAGCCCCAGACGCAGCCCCAGGCCGTCGAGGGCAGCCTCGCCGAGACGGGCGCCCAGCTGTGGCCCGCCGCGGCGGGAGCCCTGCTGCTGATCGCCGGGTTCGTCCTCCTGCGGCGTACGGCCTTCCGCAAGGAGTGAAGGTCCGTCAAGGGGCCCGCCGGCACTGCCGGCGGGCCCCTTGGCACATCCCGTACGGGTGCTCCCGCCCGCAAGGCCCCTCCCCGGGACCCGGCCGCGCGGTATACGTCGCTCCGATCGCACGCCACGATGGGAGAGCCATGGAGTCCACCGAGTCCACCGAGTACCCCTACGACCTCGGCAGCCACGGCCGGCCCGTGACGACCTCGTCACCCGAGGCCCAGCTGTGGTTCGACCGCGGGCTGGTGTGGTCGTACGCCTTCCACCACGAGGAGGCCGTCGTCTGCTTCGAGGCCGCCGTCCGGGCCGACCCCGACTGCGCCATGGCCCACTGGGGCATCGCCTACGCGCTCGGCCCCAACTACAACAAGCCCTGGGAGTTCTTCGACGAGGAGGACCTCACCCGGACCGTCGCCCGCACCCACGCCGCCGTGGAGCGGGCCCACGAGAAGGCGGCCCGCGCCACCCCCGTCGAACGGGCCCTGATCGGCGCGCTGCGCGCCCGCTACCCGCAGTCCGGCCCGGCGAAGGACTGCTCGGTGTGGAACGAGCCGTACGCCGACGCCATGCGCGCCGTCCACGACCTCGCCCCCGACGACCTCGACGTGGCCGCCCTGTACGCCGACGCGCTGATGAACCTGACCCCCTGGCAGCTGTGGGACCTGCGCACCGGCACACCCGCCGAGGGCGCCCGCACCCGGGAGGCCAAGGACGTGCTCGACCGCGCGCTCGCCACCGGGCCCGCCGCCCGCCATCCCGGCCTCCTGCACTTCTACGTCCACCTCATGGAGATGTCCCCGACCCCCGAGGGCGCCCTCCAGGTCGCCGACCGGCTGCGCGGCCTGGTGCCCGACGCCGGCCATCTCCAGCACATGCCGTCCCACCTGGACGTGCTCTGCGGCGACTACCGCCGGGTCGTCACCGACAACAGCGCCGCGATCGCCGCCGACGAGAAGTACCGGGCCCGCGCCGGCGCGATGAACTTCTACACGCTGTACCGGTCGCACAACCACCACTTCAAGATCTACGGCGCGATGTTCCTCGGCCAGTGCGGTACGGCCCTGGAGGCCGCCGACCGCCTGGAGGAGTCGATCCCGGAGGCGCTGCTGCGCGTACCGAGCCCGCCGATGGCCGACTGGCTCGAAGGCTTCCTCGGCATGCGCTTCCACATCCTGATCCGGTTCGGCCGCTGGCAGGACATCCTCGCCCTCCCGCTGCCCGCGGACCCCGAGCTGTACTGCGTCACGACCGCCCTGCTCCACTACGCCCGGGGGGTGGCGCTCTCCGCCACCGGCCGGGTCGAGGAGGCCGGGGCGGAACGCGAGCTGCTGCGGGCGGCGGCCGGCCGGATCCCCGAGACCCGGATGCTGTTCAACAACACCTGCCAGGACATCCTCGCGATCGCCCGCGCGATGCTGGACGGCGAACTGGAGTACCGCAAGGGCCGGTACGACCTCGCCTTCGCCGCCCTGGAACGCTCGGTCGAACTCGACGACAACCTCCCCTACGACGAGCCGTGGGGCTGGATGCAGCCCACCCGGCACGCCTACGGCGCGCTGCTCCTGGAGCAGGGGCGGATCGCCGAGGCCGAGGCGGTCTACCGTGCCGACCTCGGGCTCGACGACAGCCTGCCGCGCCCCTCCCAGCACCCCGGCAACGTCTGGTCCCTGCACGGCTTCCACGAATGCCTCGTCCGTGGGGGCAAGGACGCGGAGGCCCGGATCGTGGCCCAGCAGCTGAAACTCGCGGCCGCACTGG
Organism: Streptomyces phaeofaciens; assembly: GCF_014648915.1. Classification (GTDB taxonomy): domain Bacteria; phylum Actinomycetota; class Actinomycetes; order Streptomycetales; family Streptomycetaceae; genus Streptomyces; species Streptomyces phaeofaciens. The sequence goes on from NZ_BMSA01000001.1 coordinate 464,307, forward strand.
CCGACGTACCCGTCCGTGCGTCCTGCTTCTGCCGTCTGGACGCTCCGGAGGACTCCGCCGACGCCTCCGGTTGCTGCGGCATGGACAATTGATCGACGACACTGTCGACGCACAACAGGGGGACCCCGGGCATGGCGGGCGCACGGTGAACGAGACACGCAGAACCGCTCCGACACGACCATGGCCGGTCGGCCGGACGGGCCAGGACGCCGTCGCCCGCGCGCGGCGCTGGGCCCGGCTCGCCCTGGCGCTCGTGGCCGGCTGCGCCGCCGTCGTGGCGGGCGGCTCCGGATCGCGCGGCTGGCTGGTCCTGCTCGTCGGCCTCGCCGGCCTCGGTCTCGCCGGGGCGGGCGTGTGGTGGATGCTCGCGCACCGGGGCGGTGCCAGGCTGCTGGGCGGCCTGCTCGCCGTCACCGCGCCGATCGGCGTCCTGGTGCTGTACGCCGCGTCGGGCCTGTGGGTGGTCGCCGTGAGCGCGCTCGCGCTCTGGGCGGCCGCCCTCGGCGCGGCCCGCGCCTCACTGCGCAGTGTGCGCCGCCCCAAGGGCACGCACGGGCGCAAGGTCCTGCCGCCCCGCCGGCCGGTCCTGATCATGAACGTGAAGTCGGGCGGCGGCAAGGTCGTCAAGCACGGCCTCGTCGAGCGGGCGGAGGCCCTGGGTGCGCGCGTGGTGCTGCTCGGCACCGACGACGGCCACACCGACCCCGTGGCGAAGGCGCGGCAGGCCGTCGCCGAGGGCGCCGACCTGCTCGGTGTCGCGGGCGGCGACGGCACCCAGGCGCTGGTGGCGGCCGTGGCCGCCGAGCACGACCTGCCGTTCCTGGTCGTCGCCGCCGGCACCCGCAACCACTTCGCCATGGATCTCGGCCTGGACCGCACCGACCCGGTGCTCAGCCTCGACGCCCTCACCCACGGCGTCGAACTCCGCGTCGACCTCGGCGAGGTCGGCGGGCAGGCCTTCGTCAACACCGTCTCCTTCGGGGCGTACGCGGAGATAGTGCAGAGCCCCGAGTACCGCGACGCCAAGGCCGCCACCGCGCTGGAGCACCTGCCCGACCTCCTCCAGGGCGAGGCCGGCACGACCCTGGACGTCACGGCGGACGAATCCCGGATCCACGCCCCGCAGGCCCTGCTGGTCAGCAACAACCCCTACGCCCGCGCCGACCCGCTGGGCGGCGGCCGCCGGCCCCGGCTGGACACGGGTCTGCTCGGTGTGATCGGCGTCCGCGTCGAGGGCGCCGCCCAGGCCGCCGAGCTGGCGCTGCTCGGCGAACGGGCCAGCGGCATCACCTCGCTCACCGCCCGCCGGGTGATCGTCGAGGCGGACCAGGACTCCATTCCGGTCGCCGTCGACGGCGAGGCCCTCGACCTGCCCACCCCGGTGGTCTGCACGGTACGGCCCGGCGCGCTCCGGGTCCGGGTGCCCCGGCACCGCCCGGGCGCCGCCTACGCGCCTCCCACGGTCGACTGGCGGCGGATCGTCCGCCTCGCGTTCGGCCACCCCGACCCTCGCACGATCAAGGATGCCTACGATGTCTGACCGCCGGCAGAAGATCTCCGCCCTGAGCCTCGTCCACGACCTCGCGACCATGGACCAGGCCCTGTACGAAACGGTCACCGTCACCAGGACGCCCACTCTGGACACCGCGCTGCGCCGGCTGTCCGCGGCCGCCGACCACTCCAAGATCTCCTTCGCGGTCGCCACCGGCCTGGCCCTGTGCGGGAGCCGTCCGCGCCGAGCCGCCGTCCTGGGCGTCGCGGCCGTCGGAATCGCCTCGGCCACCGCCAACCTGCTCGGCAAGCGGCTGGTACGGCGGCCGCGGCCGCACCGGGCGGAGGACTCGCCGTTCCCGGGCCGCCATGTGCCGATGCCGGACTCCGCGTCCTTCCCCTCCGGGCACACCGCCTCGGCCGTCGCCTTCGCGGCCGCCGTCGGCCCGGCCTTCCCGGCCGCCGCCGTCCCGCTGGGCCTGCTGGCCTGCGCGGTCGGCTACTCGCGGGTTCACACCGGGGTCCACTACCCGGGCGACGTCGTGGCCGGAGCCCTGCTCGGCACCGGATCCGCGGCCCTGGTCGTGGCCCTGGCGTCCCGCGCGGACGCCTGACGGACCACGCGGACGCCTGACGGACCGCTACGCCCGCTCGCAATACAGGAAGACGTGGGGTTCGGGCACGGCCTCGGGATGGTCGGGGGTGAACAGACTGCTCTCCTCGGCCAGCACGGTCAGGCCCGCCTCCCGCACCACGTCGACGAGGTCCTCGCCGGCGAAGCTCGTCACCCGCACCGGCTGCCCCATGAAGACGGCGTCCACGCCGTCCACGTCCAGGGGGACGGTGGCGAGCACGAGACTGCCGCCGGGCACCAGCGCCCGCCCCAGCCGTCCGATCAGCTCGGCCTGCCGCGCACGGTCCATCTGGAGCAGCGAGAAGTACACGCAGACCGCGTCGAACGAGCCCTCCCCGAGCGGGATTTCCCAGATGTCGGCACAGCGGAAGACGGCCCCGGGAACCTGCCGGGCGGCGAGGTCGACCATCACGGGGGAGACGTCGACACCCAGCACGTCATGACCGGCCGCCGCCAGCGTCCGCGCGGTCGGCCGGCCGGTCCCGCTGCCGACGTCCAGTACCCGGCCGCCCGGCGCGAGCCGCCCCAGCAGCCACTCCAGGGACGCGCGGTGCGCCTCCGAGTGCGCGAACGCCTTCTCGTACTCGGAACCCAGCGCGTCGAACACCGCCGCCGCCCGCCGCCCGTCGTCCTCGCCGGCCACGCTGGTCCTCCCGTCGTGAGGTGCAGGTCCCGCGCATCCTCGCATCCGTGACGACACCTCACAACGGCGCCCGGACGCGAGGGTCCGGTCCGGCCGTGTCCGCGCGCTCCCGGCCCGCGCGACCGCTCCGCTCGGACCCCGCCGCTACGGAGCGCAACCATTTCGGGACCGTGGCGCGATCGGGGCCGTGCGCTTCCGCCCTCCGGACCGCCCGGATCCCCCTCTCACCAGGTCCCTCTCGCCCTTCCCCGGCGCGGACCGGCCGGTTCATGCCCGGCGCGGAATGGCGGTTTCCGGAGGCCGGCCGGGACACGAGTTCCCACTACCGTAAGTAACATGATCAACTGCCGTCCGATGGGTCCCTACTCGCGAGTAGCCAGGCCCCCGCCAGTCGTCGTTCCATTCGGAGGACCCCCCATGCCCTCTCCCGAGGAAGCCCTGCACCACGCCCGCACCGCCTACGAGGAGCACGTGCGCACCTGCCGGCAGTGCCACTTCGACCAGTCGCCCTGCGCGGTCTCCAAACTGCTTCTGCGCGCCTACAACAACGCCAGGCGAGCCCAGCTGCGCCCCGACACCGCGATGCGCTGACCGGTCTCCCCGCTCAACGCCGCGCGGGCAGAGACACGGTCAGGTTCCTGATCTCGTAGCCGCCGATCTCGTCCTTGAACGAGACCCGCGGCACACCGGTCACCCGCAGCCCGTCCAGCGCGAAGAGCCGGCTGAGCAGGACATCGGCCTCCAGTACGGCGACCCCCGCGCCCGGGCAGCGGTGGGCGCCGTCCCCGAACGCCAGTCCGGCGGCCCCCGGGCCGAGCCCCGGCGCCCGACCGGGGCGCAGCAGCAGCGGATCATCGCCGACCACCTGTGGATCGGCGTTGACCTCGTCGACGTGGACGGTGATCAGCTCACCCGCGTCGACACGGATCCCGCCGATCTCCACGGGCGCCGTGGTCCGGCGGGACAGGCGTCCCACGACCGGCTCCAGCCGCAGGATCTCCTGGAGCAGCGCGAGCCGCTCCGGCTCCCGCGCCGCACGGTAGCGCTCCCGCAGCGCGGGATCGTCGAACAGATGCCAGGCGGCGACAGAGATGAACTCCCGGGTGGTGACCATGCCGGCCGCCGCGTAGGTCAGGCACTCGCCGAGGATCTCCGCGTCCGAGCAGCCGTCGGCCAGCAGATGCGAGATCAGGTCGTCCCGTTCCCGGCGGCGGTGCGCGCGGATCGCCGGGCGGACGTCGGCGAGGTGGATGCGCAGCCAGTTCATGTTCTGCCGCACCAGCCAGTACAGGCCGTGCGCACTCGTCAGGCCCGGCCGGCCGAACTCCTCGGGGAAGAAGCGCTCCAGCCGCCGCTTCAGCCCAGGGCGGCTGTGCGTGAGCCCGATGATGTCCCGGACCACCTCGATCGCCATGGTGAAGCTCAGATCGGACAGCTGCGCCCGCCCGGCCCGCCGCAGTACCGCGACCTGCTCCTGCGCGACGCGTGTCATCAGCTCGCGGTAGTGCTCGTCCACCCGCCGGGGTGTGAAGAACCGGGCGGTCTGCCGGCGCTGCTCCCGGTGGCCGGGGCCGTCCTGGTACAGCACGGGGCGCCGGATCCGGGGCGGCAGCTTCTCCACCGTCTCGATCCCCAGCCCCGCCTGCACGGTCTCCGTGCTGCGCAGCACCTCACGGGCGGCGGCGTACCCGCGCACCCGCCACGTCCCGTCCTCCCCACGGCTCACCGGACACCCGGACCGCCCGGGCCCCCGGTCGACCTTCCGTACGGTTTCCTGCGCGTCCCCCACCGGACCACCCTCCGTTCGCCGGACCGGACGCCAGTGTGACCGCGGGGACCGCCCCGGCGATGCCCCACTTTCGGCCACACGGCTGCCACGGGTCCGGGCACGCCGGCGTCACGCCTGCCGGCCCTGACCTTCGGCGCCGGCCGCTGTGGCCCGGTGGCGTCCGGTCCGCCGGTGGTGTGACGTCCCTCGGGGTGTCAGGAAGGCCGTACCGCGCCGCGCAGCGCGTCCTGGCCGGCGGCCAGGATCGGCTCCTCGCGGATGGGCGCGCCCGGGCGCGGGGCGTGGATCATCATGCCGCTGCCCGAGACCAGGCCGGTGTGGCTGAGGTCGTCGTGGAAGAAGACCAGGTCCCCCGGGCGCAGTTCGTCGAGACCGACACGGGGGAAGTCCCGCGCCTGGTCGAGCGTGGCGCGCGGAAGGGACACCCCGGCGGCCTTCCAGGCGGCCTGGTTGAGACCGGAGGGGTCGTACGACTCCGGGCCCGTGGCGCCCCACACGCAGGGCCGTCCGATCTGCGCGCGCGCGAACGCGAGCGCCTTGTCGGCCTTGCCGAGGTACGCCGTGCCGGTCGTGCCGACGGTGGCGCCCATGGGGGCCGCGGGCGGGAGTCCCGGGTCGGGGAGCGGGGCGACGGGCGCCGCGGGGGCGGCGAGCGGGGCGGTCGGGAACCCGGTCGCGGGCATCGCGACGCCGGCCGTGAGGTCCGGGGCCGGCATCGCCGGCATGGCGGCGGTGGCGGCGAGCTGGGACGCCGGATAGCCGGACGCCTGGGGCAGGAAGCCGAGTTCGGAGCCGGGCGGGCCGGGGGCGGGGGCCGGTGCCGGCATGGCGGCAGGCATGGTCATGGCGGCCTGGGCGGCTGCCACCACGGGTGAGGCGAAGCCGAATTCGGACGTCGGGAACCCGGACGCGGGCAGGGCGCCGCCCGGTTGGGGCGCGGGTGCGGCGAAGCCGGCCGGGGGAGTCATGAAGGCGCCCGCGGGGTCGGCGAAGCCTCCGGCGGGCGCCGGGAAGCCACCCGGCGGGGTCGCGTACTCGCCGAGCGGCGCCGTGAGGGGGTCGGCCGTGGCGGCGAAGCCGCCTGCCGGTGCGGGGATACCGCCTGCCGGGGTCGTGTAGTCGGCGACCGGTGCCGTCAGGACCGCGCCCGGGGCCATGAGGGCGCCGGCGGGGTCGGTGAAGCCTGCCGGGGGTGCCGTGAAGCCGGTCGTCGGTGTCGTGAGGGCGCCCGCGGGGTCGGTGAAGCCTGCCGCGGGTGCTGTGAAGCCGGTCGTCGGTGTCGTGAAGGTGCTCATCGGGGCGGTGAGGGGGTCGGCCGCCGCGGCGAAGCCGCCTGCCGGTGCCTGGATGCCGCCTGCCGGGGTCGTGTAGTCGGCGACCGGTGCCGTCAGGACCGCGCCCGGGGCCATGAGGGCGCCGGCGGGGTCGGTGAAGCCTGCCGGGGGTGCCGTGAAGCCGGTCGTCGGTGTCGTGAAGGTGCTCATCGGGGCGGTGAGGGGGTCGGCCGCGGCGGCGAAGCCGCCTGCCGGTGCCTGGATGCCGCCCGCGGGGGTCGAGTAGTCGGCCACCGGCGCCGCCATGCCGCCGGCGGGCGTCGCGATGCCGCCCCCCTGCGTCGTGTAGTTCGGAGCCGGTGCGACGAAGGCGGACTGCGTCATCGCGGCGAGGCCACCGGTGTCGGTCAGCGGGTCCGCGCCGGCGGGGGACGGGCTGCCCGCCCAGGCCGCCGCGGCCTCCGCGCGGAACGCCTGCTGCTCGGCCGTGTCCCCGGGCTGCCCGGCGGTCAGTTGGGGCGGCATCGTCCGGGGCGCGGTGGGCGTCGGGGCGGCGGGCGGCTCCGCGGGAGCGGCGGCGGGCAGGGCGGCGATGGCACCCCGTCCGGGCAGCTCGGGAGTGCGCCGCTCGGGGGCCTCCAGTTCGAGGCGCCGGCCGGCCTCCAGCTCGCGCATCCCCCCACCGCCGCCGGGACGTTCGTCGCGGGGCGGGCGTGCGGCGAGGGCGGGACGCTCGGGCATGCGGTCGGCGGGCAGGGTGGCGGCGAGGGTGGGGCCGACGCTGCCTCGGACCATGTCGAACCACTGCCGGGCCACGGAGTCCAGGGAGGCGTCGTCCGTCCCCCGTCCGCCGCCCGTGGCCCTGCGGCCCGCGTTCGACCTGGCGCGAGTGGCGTTGAACTTCCCGGTGTCGCTCTCGGCCCGGTCGTACAACGCGCTGACGGCCTGCTGGATCTCTGCCCGGCTAGGCTCGCCGACCTCCGTCGCCATGGAAGACGTACTCCTTCCGTGCTCCGCCGGCCGAGGGGCGGTGGACCCCGGGCGCCCCGCGGATCGGGTGCGCCTCAAGCTCCTTGCCCTGCCGGGCGGTTGAGCCGTCCACCCCGGGTGCTGATCGCTGTCCCGGATCCGGCCGCACCCAAGAGTGCCACGGACTCGGCGGAGGCCGCGCGGCCCGGCGGGGTTCGCCGGAGTCGGTCGTGCGGCCAGGGCGCCAAACTAACCAACTTGTGTGCCCTGTGTGAAGATTGAAGTGTTAAATGTCCGATACGTATTCGTGACCTTCGTCTCTTGTTCCGGCTCTCCTTGAACGCCCCGCCCCCGCGTCTCCGCAGGTCCCCGCCCTGCCGCCGATCATCGGCAATGGAATCGAGCGTCCTGGCGATCGATTCGATCGTTGACTCTTGTGGTGCCCACCCTTTCACGCGTAGCTTCGTGGCATTCGTTCGTCCTCCCGAGCCGGGGTGTGCCATGGACCGTGCCCGACTGCGTCAGCTGCTGGCCCGCGAGAGCGCGGAGGCAGAGTGCGCCAATCCCCGCTCCCGCGCCGCCTACGCCGAGGCCGAACACCTCTTCGGCCGGGTGCCGATGACCTGGATGAACAAGACGGCCGGAGCCTTCCCCCGGTACCTGGAGTCCGCGCACGGCGCCCGCGTCCGGGACATCGACGGACACGAGTACATCGACTTCTGCCTCGGCGACACCGGAGCCATGGCCGGCCACTCGCCGGCCGCCGTCACCGACGCCGTACAGCACCGCTTCACCGCCCTCGGCGGCGCCACCGCGATGCTGCCCACACAGGACGCGGAATGGGTCGGAGCCGAGCTGACCCGGCGCTTCGGGCCGACCCGCTGGAGCTTCTCGCTGACCGCGACCGACGCCAACCGCTGGGCGATCCGGCTCGCCCGGGCCGTCACCGGCCGCCCGAAGATCCTGGTCAACAGCTACTGCTACCACGGCAGCGTCGACGAGTCCCTGATCGTGACCGGCCCCGACGGCCGGGGCGCCGCCCGCCCCGGCAACGTCGGCGCCCCCTGCGACGTCACCCTCACCAGCCGGGTCGCCGAGTTCAACGACCTGGACCACCTGGAGCGGGAGCTGGCCCACGGCGACGTGGCCGCCGTCCTGATGGAACCCGCCCTCACCAACATCGGCATCGTGCTGCCCGAGCCCGGCTACCTGGAGGGCGTGCGCGAACTGACCCGCCGGCACGGCACCCTCCTGATCAACGACGAGACGCACACCTTCTCCGCCGGCCCCGGCGGCTGCACCGGTGCCTGGGGCCTGGAGCCGGACGTCCTGACCATCGGCAAGGCCATCGGCGGCGGCATCCCGGCCGGTGCCTACGGCCTCTCCGCCGAACTGGCCGACCGGCTGCTGGGCCGCGACGACCTGGACCTCGTCGACATGGGCGGCGTCGGCGGCACCCTCGCCGGCAACGCGCTGTCGGTCGCCGCGACCCGGGCCACCCTCGAACACGTCCTGACGGACGAGGCGTTCGCCCGCATGTGCCGGCTCGCCGAGCGCTTCGAGGCCGGTGTGCGCGCGGGCATCGAGGCCCACGCCCTGCCCTGGACGGTCAGCCGTCTCGGCGCCCGCACCGAGTACCGGTTCACCGCCCCCGCACCCCGCACCGGCACCGAGGCGGCCACCGCCTCGGACCCCGAGCTGGAGGACTTCCTCCACCTCTACCTGGCCAACCGGGGCATCCTGCTCACCCCGTTCCACAACATGGCCCTGATGTGCCCCGACACCACCGAACAGGACGTCGACACCCACACCGCGCTGTTCGCCGCCGCCCTGGCCGAACTGGCCGGCTGAGCCCCCGACCGGACAAGGAGCCACCCGTGGACGAGATCGACCGGGCCATCCTGCGCGAGCTGCAGACCGACGGACGCATCGCGTACGCCGACCTCGGCCCCCGCGTCGGCCTGTCCGCCTCCGCCGCCCGCCAGCGCCTCCAGCGACTGCTGGACTCCCGCGCCGTGCAGGTCGTCGGCGTCACCGACCCGATGGCCATGGGCGGCCAGGCCATGGCGCTCCTCGGCATCACCGCCGCCGGCGACCCGCGCCCCGTCGCCGACGCGCTCGCCGCCCACCCCGAGGTCGTCTACTCGGTGCTCACCTCCGGCGGCTTCGACCTGTTCGCCGAGGTGGTCAGCCCCACCGCCAAGGACCTCCTCGACTTCGTCAACGACACCGTCCGGCAGACCGAGGGCGTCGCCGCCGTCCAGTCCTTCCCCTACTTCGCCATCCACACCCACCGCTTCCTGTGGGACGTGGGCTGAGCACCTCCGGTCGGATCCGGGTGGAGAATGGCCGGCATGCGTGTTGACTACGATCCCGAGTTCCTGGGCGCGGGGGCCTTCTACCGGCTGCTGACCGCCGTCGTCGTCCCCCGCCCGATCGCCTGGGTGTCGACCCTGGCGCCCGACGGAACGACCGCCAACCTCGCCCCGCACTCCTTCTTCACCGTCGCCTGCACCGACCCGCCGATCGTGCAGTTCACCTCCGTCGGCCGCAAGGACTCGCTGCGCAACGTCGAGGCCACGGGCGAGTTCGTCGTCAACTTCGCGCCCGAGCCGCTCTTCGAGGCGATCAACGCCAGCGCCACCGACTTTCCCTCGCACGAGGGCGAGTTCGACGCGGTCGGCATCGAGCGGGAACCCTCCCTGCGGGTGAAGCCGCCCCGCGTGGCCGCCTCGCCGGTGGCCCTGGAATGCCGGCTGCACTCCACGCTCGGCATCGGCAACTCCACGCTGGTTCTCGGCCAGGTCGTGCACGCCGCCGTACGCGAGGACGCCGTCGTCGACGGCCTCCCCGACATCCGACGGCTCAAGCCCCTCGCCCGGCTGGGCCGCAACGAGTGGGGCACCGTCGGCGAGGTCCACGACCTGGCCCGCATCCCCTACCGAGACTGGCCGAAGGCCTGACGTCCGGGTGGTCCGCGGCCCCGGGCGCCCGTGGACCACCCTCCGGCACCGCCTCCGTAGAGTGATCATGTGAATCGATCAGACACACCCGACATCCATCTGCCCCCGCTCACCGTGTCCGAGGCCGACCGGCTGCGCGCCCTGGTCGCCGACCACTTCGCCGCCCGCCACGGCGTACGGCCGGCCGTCACCACGGACACCGCCGAGCACGACGGCCACCGCCACCCGCTCGCCAACCTCGCCCGCTGGTGCCGTGACATACCCGAGGCGGAGTGGCCCGCACTGGTCCGGCAGCACTTCACCCGCCTGGAGTCCGCCTCCCAGGGCGGCGAGGACGCCGGGCAGCTGCTGAGCCGCACCCGGCTGCGCCTGCTGCCCGCCGACGCCCTCCCCGCCGACGCGGCCCACCGGTTCCGCTACGTCCGCCCGGTCGCCGAGGACCTCGTCGCCGCCCTCGCGCTGGACGCACCCGACTCCGTGCGGATCCTCGGCGACGACGACGTGGTGCGGGCCGGCGGGAACGCGCTCTGGAACGCGGCGCACGCCAATCTGCTGGCCGACCCGTTCGAGCACAGCGAGATCCGCACCCCGTCCGGAGCCCTGCTGCACTCCGTCCACGGCGACTCCCACTTCGTGGCGAGCCGGGCGCTGACCCTGCCGGAGACGGCCCGCGCGGTCACCGGCCGCGACCTCCCGGACGCCGGCGCGCTGGTCGCCGTACCGACCCGGCACCTGCTGGCCTTCCACCCCATCGTGGACGGCACGGTCGTCGACGCCGTCAACGAGCTGGGCGCCTACGCCCTCGGCGCCTACCAGGACGGCCCCGGCGCGCTCACGCCTCGCCTGTACTGGTGGCACCGGGGCAGGCTGGAGTGCCTCACCGCCTTCGACCACGACACCCGGGCCCTGTCCGTCGCTCCGCCGCAGGAGCTGCTGGACCTGATGCGGAGTCTGCGCGGCGGCGGGGGCCGCACAGACGAGACGCTCACCCTGACGGAGCTGACCGGAGGGCTCGCACAGGACCCGGGCCGGTTCCGGCCGGCCCTCGCGACCGCCCTGGCCGAGGCCCTCACCCGCTGCGCCGACGACCCGGACGCCGCGAAGCTCGAGACATGGGAGGCCTGGGTCACCGCCGTGCAGATCGGCGGCGCCCTCTTCACCACCGCGCTCGCCCGCGAGGGCACGGTCGACTGCCGGATCGGCGACCGGGTGCACACCCTGCCCGCCACCGGCCCCGCCCCCCACGCCGACGCCCGCGCCTGGCTCGACGCCTGCTGGCTCGCCCTCGTCTGCCGCGAGCACGAGCGGCTGGAGACACTGCGCCGGACACCGCTGGAGGAACTGCGCCGGGCGAGCCCCGACGAGGACGACTACGTCTTCCACTGGATCGACACCCTCCAGGGCTACCTGGGGCGGATTCCGGGCGACGACATCGTGCCCAGACTGGCCGCCACCATGGAGTCCTCGCACCCGCACGTGGCCACCCGCACCCCGGCCGACTTCGTCAACCTCGTCGACTACCAGCCCGTGGCCGTCTTCCACCGCGTCCTCACCCAGCAGCCGGAGCAGTTCGCCGAGGCGCTCTCCGAGGCCCTCGCGCACCACGCCGTCTACTACCGGGACTCCGCCGACCCGCGCGGCCGGGTCCCGCTGGGCCTCCTCGCGATGGCCTGCCTCGCCCACGACATCGGCCTCCCCGTCGACACCACGTCGCCGTACCTGCCGAGGCATCTGGTCGAACGGTCGTGGTACGGCGAGTTCGCCACCTGAGGCCGAACCGGTCGTATCCTCGGATCATGACGATACGAGGCAGCGCGGACGGCTCCTGGGGCTCGCTCTGGTCGAAGGACTCGACACTGTCGATCGGTTCGGTCGGCTCGTTCCTGTCCGTCGGCTCCGTGGGCAGCTTTCTCTCGGTCGGCTCGGTGGGCAGCGCGATGTCCGTGGGCTCGGTCGGCTCCGCCACGTCCGTCGCGTCGGTGGGGTCCTGGCTGAGCGTGCGGTCGGTGCTGTCCGCCTGCTCCACCGGCTCGGTCCTCGCCTGGCGCTCCCGCAACGGCAACGGCGTCGGCGCGGGAGCGGCCGCGGCCGCCGGGGTGGTGCTGCTGTGCGCGTGGACGGCGGGCCGGGGCCGCGCCCGGCGGGGCTGATCACCGTGCGCCGGTGAGCCGAGCCGGGCAGAGCGGCCCGGTCAGCCCGCGAGCGGCAGCCGTGCGCCGGCGCCACGCCACTCGCGGGGGGAGAGCCCGTAGGCGGTGCGGAAGACCCGGCTGAAGTGAGCCGGGTTGGCGAAACCCCACCGCTGCGCGACCGCCGACACCGTGGGCGCCGACGGGCCGCGCAGGGACAGCTCCCGGGCGCACTCCTCCAGCCGTCTGCGCCTGATCAGCCGCCCGACGGTGACCCCCTCCTCCTCGAACAGCCGGTGCAGATAGCGCACGGAGATGTGGTGGGCGGCCGCCACGCTCTGCGGGGACAGCTCCGGATCGCCGAGCCGGCGGTCGATGTGGTCCCGGATGCGCGGCACCAGATGGTGGTGCGGGTCCTCCTCGGGCGGCCCGTCGCCCGCGGTCCGCTCGTTCACGAGCGTGGCGAACAGATCCACCGCACTGGAGGCCAGCCGGGCCGCGACGGCCGGGGAGCAGGGCGGCACCGACGACGTCAGCGTGGTCAGGAAGGACGCCAGCAGCGCGCCGAGGCCGTCGGTGCCGGCGACCGCGGTGCCGGTGACCCGCCGCAGGTCCTCCTCGGGCAGCCCCACCGCCCGCCGGGGCATGTGGACCACCAGGGCGGAGAACCGGCGCGGACAGTCCAGCGAGTACGGCCGTGCCGTGTCGTAGACCATGAGATCGCTCTCGCCCACCAGGGCGCGGCGGCCGTCCTGGAGCAGCGTCGCCGTGCCGGCCGTCTGCACCGCGACCGCCACGTAGTCCGCGGCCGAGCGGGCGATGTGCGCGGCGGTGCGGCTGGTGCGCTGGGCGTCGGCCTCGACCGTGGAGACGCGCAGCCAGCCCAGCCGGTCCGTGGAGACGCGGCCCGAGAACGGGCCGTCGCCGCGCGCGGTGACGGCCATCGGCACCAGCGCCCTGCCCAGCGCGTCGCGCCAGTACGCGAGTTTCTCCCCGTCGGGAACCGAAGCCGTCGTACACACCAGGGCCACCTGGCTCTCTCCTCTCCGCCGTGCGACGGGCGAGGGGCCCGGTCGTGGCGGCCCGGTCTTCCCGCCCGCCCCCAGCCAAGCAGCGGCGCACGACGGGCTCCAGGCAGGAAGCAGGCAGAAACGCGGGCCGTGGGGTGGGTTCGGCGGTGATCCGGGCAGAGGGCCGGGACCGGCGGTGCCCCGGGGCGGCCAGGCGGGGCCGATGACTGTGCACGGAGAGAACAGTGCGGTGCGCAGAGAGACAGGACGCGGAGTGCCGACGGGACCCAGGATGGAGGACACGGCGCGGGGAACCTCGCCCGCCCGTCGGCGAACCACCCCGGTACCCCGTCCCCGTGTCGCGGCGACACGGGCACGGGAGGGCGGGGTCAGCCGGCGTCGAGGCGGGCGAGGAGGCCGCGGGCCTGGGCGACGCGCCGCGGGTCGGCGTCGAGCCCGAGCGAGACACAGCGCGTCAGGGCGCCACGGGCCTCGGCCGTCCGGCCGGCGGACAGCAGCGCGTCGCCGAGATTCACCAGCTGCCGGCTCTCCAGCGCGGTGTTGCCGCTCGCCCGGCAGATCGCCACGGCCGTGCTCAGCTGGTCGACGGCCTCCGGCCACCGCCGCGACGTCGCGTAGCTGCGACCGAGGCCCGAGTGGAGCCCGATCCGGGTGAAGTCGGCGATGTGCGGCGCCAGTCGGCCACTGACCCGCTCCAGGAAGGCAAGCGTGTGCCGGAACGCGGCACGCGCCTCCTCGGACCTGTCGTTCGCCGCCAGGAACATGGCGTGCCCGTGCCGGGCCTGGAGACTGCCGTGCAGATCGCCCACGGCCTCGAACAGCCGCGCCGCCCGGCGCATGTGATCGGCGCCCGGCGCGTGGTCGTCGAGCCGGTGCAGCGCCCAGCCGCGATAGAAGTGGGCCCAGGCCTGCTGCCCGCCGTCGGCGACCCGTTCCGCCACGGCCAGCGCCTCGGCGGAGCGGACGAGGCTGTCGCGCGGGCGGTCCTCGCACACGAGCAACGCCCAGGCGTGGTAGTTGAGGTGCGTCGCCTCCAGCACCGGATCGCCCAGCGCCTGCGCGCAGCGGGCCGCCGTACCGAAGACCTCGGGCCAGTGGCCCCAGAAGATCCACTGGTCGGAGAACCAGTGCAGCGCCTCGGCCACCTCCACCACGGTCGCGTGGTCACCGGCGGCCGCGGCCGCGCGCAGGGCGGCCAGCCAGTGGGTGCCCTGTGCCTGGAGCCACTCCCGGGCCTTCCCGGCGGTCGACAGATCGACCGTGCCCTGCCAGGAGGGCGGCGGAGCACCGTGGTCCGGCTCGAACCAGCGTCCGGCCACCACGGTGTTCTCCAGCAGCCACCGGTACAGGTCCGCACGGGCCCGCGCGGACTCCTCGGGACTCTCCTCGGCCGCCAGCCGGGTACGGGCGTACAGGCGCAGCAGGTCGTGCAGCCGGTACCGGTCCCCGTCCGTGCCCAGCAGGCCCGTCTCGACGAGTTCCTCCAGGGCGTCCTCGGCGTCGAACAGCGGCCGGCCGGTCAGCCGGGCGGCGGCCGCGGCCCCCGTGTCCGGGCCCGGCACCAGCGCGAGCCGACGGAACAACCGGGCCGCCGCGGGTGTGAGCTGACGGTACGACAGGTCGAAGGCGGCCGCCACCCGGACGTCCCCGGCGGCCAGCGCGTCCAGCCGCCGGTCCTCCGCGTCCAGCCGGTCGGCGAGCCGGCGTACGGTCCAGCCGGTGCGGGTGGCCAGCCAGTTGCCCGCCACCCGCAGGGCGAGGGGCAGATGCCCGCAGCGGTCCGCGACGTCGGCGAGCGCCGCCGGTTCCGCCGCCGCCCGGTCGGCACCGACCAGGGACGTCAGGAACGCGGCGGCCTCCGCGGGACTCAGCTCCCCGAGCGGCAGCCGGTGCACACTGTCCAGCCCGGTCAGCATGCGCCGGCTCGTGACCAGCACCATGCCCGCGCCGGCGGCCGGCAGCAGCGGACGCACCTGCCCCTCGTCGCGCGCGTTGTCCAGGACCAGCAGACAGCGGCGCTCGGCCAGCAGCCGCCTGAACAGGGGGAGACGGCCCTGCGGACCGGCCTTGGCGAGGTCGCGGTCGGCGACCTGGAGCGCCCTGAGCACGCTGAGCACCAGCTCGGCCGGGCCCGGCGGCTCGTCGTCCGTGCCGCCCAGGTCCAGTACCAACTGCCCGTCCGGGAACCGGTCGGCGAGACTGCGGGCGGCGTGCAGTGCGAGGGTGGTCTTGCCCGCCCCCGGCGGTCCGGACACCGCGACCACCAGCGGCTGCCCGGTGGAACCCCGCTCCGCGAGAGCCACCAGCCGCGCCAACTCCGGCTCCCGGCCCACGAAGTCGTCGATGCCGCGCGGGAACGCTCGTACCCCCACCGGGCTGTAACCCGGTGTGCGCCCGGCCCGCGCGGCCGTGAGCAGCCGCTCCCGCGCCGTCTCGTCCAGGCCCAGACCGTCGGCCAGCGCGGCGACCGTACGCCGCTGCGGAGCGGCCCGCCGCCCCCGCTCCAGGTCCCCGATGCCCCGCACACTCACCCCCGAGGTCTCCGCCAGCCCCTCGATGGTCTGCGACGCGGCGAGCCTCAACTCCCGCAGCAGCGCGCCGAACGCCCCGTGCTCCCCGCTCAACCCCGCCCTTTCTCCCCGCCATGCCCGTCGTCGCCCCCGGCATGATCATCCGAATTCTATGAGAGGGGACGGGGGACCGGGCGGGAGCGACCGGGATGCGGACGGGGCCGCCGGGGCCGGGCGAGACCGCTCCCGGCGGTCGCCGGACGGCGTTGTCAGTGGTCGCCGGTAAGTTCGGTGGTGTCGCGGCGATCGGCCGCGACAACCCCCCTGTGCTGCGCCGGTTCGGCGTGCGCAGCCGTGCGCCGTAAAGGAGATGGTGCGTTGTCGGACTGGGAGAAGTCGAGCACGGCCCGGGTGGTGCCACCCGCGCGGCCACGCAAGCTCGCCAAGGTCCCCTTCGTCGAACTCGCCGACGGACGCCTTCAGGGCGTGGTCTCCAGCGGCTCGGACATCGAACGGGTGTACGTCTCGTCGGTCGCGTCCGGCACCTACGCCTTCGCGTGCAGTACCAACAACAACCGCCCCTGCGGCGGCGCCCGCGGCTCGTTCTGCAACCACATCCGCGCCCTGATCACCGAGGCGGTGCTCCAGTACGGCGCCGACCGCGTCGCCCGCTATCTGCGCGCCGAACCCGCCGGCGGCGCGGCGGACGCCGCGTCCCTCACCGCCGCCATGACCGGCACCCGCCCGCCGCAGGCGGACGGCAAGACGCTCGCCGCGCCCGTCTTCAGCAGGTTCCTGCGCCACCTCGCCTACCTGGAACTCGGCCCGGTCACCTCCCCGTCGCCGGAGATGCAGTGGTTCCCGCCGACCCGGGCGGCGGAGCCGGAGGAACCCCCGAACCAGACCCACGCGACGCCAGAGGAAGGGGCCGGTCGGCAGACCGCCCCGGTGGACGGGCTCGACGAGGCCCTCGCGGCGGTCGACGCCTTCGACCGGACGCTCGTCACGGGACTGCTGCGCCCCCGTCCCGACCGCGCCGCCGATCTGGTGGAACTGGCCCGCGCCGTCGCCGGCAGCCCGCTGGCCGCCGGGGTCGCCGAGGCGGTCGAGAAGGCCGCCGCCGGTGCCGCGGGCGAGGACCACTTCGTCGCCCTCGCCGCCGCCCGCACCGCCCTCCTGGGCGCCGCCCACGACGCGCTCACGTCCCGCGCCGACGAGACGACCGGCCGCACCCGCGGCGCGCAGGCACCCCCGGCCGCCGGCGACCGGCAGAGCGTCAACCTGCTGGCCGCGGCCCGGACCTGGCTCTGCGAGCTCGCCCGCACCGGCTGGCAGGGCATCGACCACGAACTGGCCGGCGGAGCGGCGCCGATCGTCTCAGCGATGCTGCCCCAGCCCGGCCTGCGCCGCCTGGCCACCCTGCTCGACGGGTTCGCCGCCGAACTCGCCGCCTCCTGCCCCGGCGCGGCCCTCGACCGTGTGCCCGCCCGCCGCTGGGGCGACCTGTGGTCCCGCGCCCTGCTGCTCACCTGCCCCGGCGCCGCCGGGCCGCCCGCCGCCGCCCCCGCCACCGGCCGGCTGCTGCCGCTCGGCGTCGACCTGCACGAACACGCGACCGCCGCCCAGGCCCAGGTCCACGCCGTGTTCGAACCCGCGGACGGCACCCCGCCCCGCCTGGTCCGCGCGAGCGTCTCCGTGCCGAAGCCGGACACCGTCGTCGCGGCCGGCGTCTGGCAGCTGCTGCGGCCGCACCTCTCGCTGCTCGCGGCGCTCGGCGAGGGCCGGTCCATGGACCTCGACGGGATGCCCCTCACCGACGAGGGCGACCTGATCTGGGACGACGCGCAGGCCCGCACCGGCGAGCCCGCCGACGCCCTTGCCACCGCCCGCGTCGCCCTGTCCACCGCCGTCGCGCCGCCCGTCGCCCCGCTGGACCGCCACCCCACACGGCTCGCCGAGCCGGTGTTCCTGGAGGGCTACGACACCCACCAGGACGGCGACACCCTCACCTTCACGGTCGCCGGACAGACCTTCCCGGTCGACACCGACCGCATCCCCGAGGCAGGTCCGCTCACCCCCGAGACCGTAGCCGCCTCCGGCGCCTGCATCGCCCTGCTGCGCTGGGACGACGGGGGGTTCCGGCTCCAGCCGCTCGCCGTCCTGGCGACCGTGCGCAGGAAGAGCGTCGCCCTCCACGCGGGCGCGTGGGCCGGCGGCACCACCGACAAGGCCGGCGTCCGGGCGGAGAAGGCGGCCACCGACGCCGTCACCGTCCTGCGGGAGCGGGCGGGAAGGCTGCTGCGGAAATGAGCGAACACCACGGGGAGGCCCGGCCCGACGACAACCGCCGGCAGGTCCTGTACTGGCGGCTGCTCGCCCGTCTCTTCGACCCCGAGGAGCAGCCCGCCCTGGAGTCGGCCGGCCTCGCCGTCGTCGAGGACATCGGCCTGCCGGCCGCGCTGCTGGACCCGAAGGTCTCGGTCGACTCGATCGTCCAGCGCCACCCGGAACTCGCGGCGGAGTTCGACGGGCTGATGGTGTCCACGACCGAGGCCACCCCTGCCACCGGCACGGACGGCGAAGCCGATGCTGACACCGACGCCGATACTGACGCCGACGCCGATGCTGACCCCGATACCGATACCGATACCGAGGCGGAAGCCGGTGCCGACGCGGAAGCCGGTGCCGACAGCGTGGCCGCCCGCGCCGGTGCCGCCGAGGTGCGCCGCGCCGCGCTGGTCTCCAAGGTGCTGCTCAACGTCTTCTCCACCGGCAGCGGAGCCGTCAGCGCCGGTCAGCTCTCCCGCTGGCAGTCCGACGCCGGCTGGCTGGAGCGCGCCCTCGGCTGCGCACCCGGCGACCTGCGCGGCGGCCGTGGCGCGGGCGGCCCCGGCGTCAGCCCGACCGGCACCGGCGGCAACGGCGGGACACCCGACCTCAGCCGTCTGATCCCGGCGATCGGCCCCGAACTGGGCGCCCTGGAGGCCGACCTCGTCAAGCGCATGCATCTGCGCGAGGTGCTCGCCGACCCGCAGCTCGCGGCGCGGCTCACCCCGAGCATGTCGCTCGTCGAGCAGCTCCTGCGCGACAAGAACAACCTCTCCGGCGTCGCCCTCGCCAACGCCAAGTCCCTGATCCGCCGCTTCGTCGACGAGGTCGGCGCCGTACTGCGCACCCAGGTGGAGAAGGCCACGGTCGGCGCCGTCGACCGGTCGGTCCCGCCCAAGCGCGTGTTCCGCAACCTCGACCTCGACCGCACCATCTGGAAGAACCTCACCAACTACAGCCCCGAAGAGGAACGCCTCTACGTCGACCGCCTCTACTACCGGCACACCGCCCGCAAGACGACCCCGCAGCGGCTCGTCGTCGTGGTGGACCAGTCGGGCTCGATGGTCGACTCCATGGTCAACTGCACCATCCTGGCGTCGATCTTCGCCGGGCTGCCGAAGGTCGACGTCCACCTGATCGCCTACGACACCCAGGCGCTCGACCTCACGCCCTGGGTGCACGACCCCTTCGAGACACTGCTGCGCACCAACCTCGGCGGCGGCACCGACGGCACGGTCGCCATGACCCTCGCCCAGCCGAAGGTCGCCGAGCCGCGCAACACCGTCGTGGTGTGGATCTCCGACTTCTACGAATGGCGCGGCCAGGCCCTGTTCGACAGCATGGCCGCCCTTCACCGCTCCGGCGTGAAGTTCATCCCCGTCGGCTCGGTGAGCAGTTCCGGGCGCGGCAGCGTCAACCCGTGGTTCCGCGAGCGTTTCAAGGACCAGGGCACCCCGGTGATCTCCGGCCACATCCGCAAGCTCGTCCAGGAACTCAAGTCGTTCCTCGGCTGACCCCACCTTCTTCAGAGAAAGGCCCTCACATGTCCGACCTGCTGCGCGCCCCCGCCGAGATCAAGTACGCCGAGGAGCTGGACTGGCTGGAGTCGATCGACGACAGCCCCAAGCCGTTCTCCTGGCGGCTGTCGCCGAAGATGGTCCGCCTGTTCGTCCTCGGGTCCGAGCGGGCCGACGGCCTCGACCGGGAGGTCGCCCAGAAGTGGTTCGGCGACCGCAGCTTCGTCGAGCGGTCCATCGTCACCCTCGCCTCCGACCGCGGTCTGCTGCTGATCGGCGACCCCGGCACCGGCAAGAGCTGGCTCGCCGAACTGCTCTCCGCCGCGATCTGCCGCAACTCCACACAGGTCGTACAGGGCACGGCCGGCACCACCGAGGACCACATCAAGTACTCGTGGAACGTCTCCATGGTGATCGCCAAGGGCCAGTCCCGGGAGTCGATGATCCCCTCGCCGATCATGACCGCGATGGAGTCCGGCACGATCGGCCGCTTCGAGGAGCTGACCCGCTCCACCAGCGACGTCCAGGACGCGCTGATCTCGATCCTCTCCGAGAAGTACATCTCCGTCCCCGAACTCGACGGCGCCGGCGGCGAGAACATCGTCTTCGCCAAGCCCGGCTTCTCGGTCATCGCCACCGCCAACAGCCGCGACCGGGGCGTCAACGACCTCTCCTCCGCGCTCAAGCGCCGCTTCAACTTCGTCCGCATCCCGGTGGTGACGAACAAGAAGAGCGAGGCGGAGATCGTCCGCTTCCGCACCGAGGAACTGCTGCGCCGCCACCAGATCGAACTCGACGTCCCGCCGACCCTGCTGGACGTGCTGCTCCAGAGCTTCGCCGACCTGCGCGCCTCCGCCGCCGCGGCCGGCAGCGACGACGAGAAACTGGAGTCCGCGCTGTCCACCGCCGAGCAGATCGGCGTCCTGGAGGACGCCATCCTGCACGGCAACTTCTTCGGCGAGCACGCCCTGACCGCCCGCACCCTCGCCTCCTCCCTCGTCGGCTCCCTGGCCCGGCGCGAACCGGAGGACCTCGCGATCCTCAACAAGTACCTGCACGGAGTCGTCGAACCGCGCAGCAAGGAAGAGGGCGGCTCCTGGCCGGAGTTCCTCGAAGGCGGCCGCGACGCGATCGCGACCCTGTCGTGAGCGGCGGCACCTTCGAGGCCCTGCGCGGCCAACTGCACGAGGCGGCCACGGAGTTCGCCGACGGCCCCGGCGCCCTGGAAGGCATCCTGCGCGGCATCGTCGACGACGTGGAGCGCGCCGTACGCGAGCCGCTGGAGATCTTCCCGGTCTGTCATCACTCGCCGGCCTCTGCGATCGCCATGGCCCGCCGGCTGCGCGAGAAGCAGCCGAAGGTGGTCTACCTGGAGCTGTGCGAGGACATGGCCCCGCTCCTGACCGAGCTGCGCAACTGCCGCCTCCCGGTGGCGGTCCAGGCGTTCGCGACCGAGGTCGAGGGCTTCCCGGCCGACTGGAGCCCGCTGTCGGTGGTCGCCCCGGTCACCGAGGCCTCCGCCGAGTACCAGGCCATCGCCTACGCCCTCGACACCCCCGGCGTCGAACTCGTCCTCGTCGACCGCTCCTCCGACCACGTCTTCCAGTGGGAGACCCGGCAGGAGAGCCGGCCGACGGACGAGCCGGACAGCGGTGGGGACGGGCCCGACGCCGCGCCGGCCGAGGCGGAGTCGGCGCTGCACGGCGACGCGGTCGGCGTGGAGATCGGCGACCTGCGCCCGCGCTTCGCCGAACTGGAGGAGCACCTGCTGCGCCACGGCCGGGTGCGGCACTGGTCGGAGTGGTGGCACCAGTACGTCGAACTGCCCCTCGGCGACAGCGACCACGACACCTACCGTCAGGTGATGCTGCTCATCGGCAGCCTCTTCCGCCGCCTCGCCCCCGGGGACGAACCGCGGGTCAGGATCGACGAGGACCGCGAGCGGTACATGTGGACCCGGATGCGCGAGCACCTCGCCGCCACCGGCACCGACCCGGCCGACTGTCTCTACGTCTGCGGCGCCTTCCACGCGGCCAGCCGCGTCGAGGAGTTCGGCGTGCACGGCAGCGACACCTTCACCATCGGCCCGCCGAGCGGCACCCGGTGGCGGCACGGCCTGATCCCGTCCAGCCACGCGGCCATCGAGGCACAGTTCGGCCTGGCCGCCGGCTCGGTCTCCATCGCCGCGACCGAGTGGACGAAGAACCTCCGGCGCACCCGCGTCCGGCCGTACCGGCTGGCGGGCCAGGCGGGCACGAAGAAGACCACGAAGGCCGCACGGCCCGCTCCGGCCCTGCCCGCCGCCGCGGCACCGGCGGCCGACCGGCTCACGGGCTTCCTCCAGCGGCCGCCCGTCCTCGACCCGCTCGACGAGGCCGAACTCCTCGGCTGGTCCGTGGACATCGTGCGCGCGGCCCGCCGGGCCGGGTACCTCGCCTCCACCGCCGACGCGATCGCCGTCTTCGAGACATCGATCCTGCTGGCCGGAATGCGCGAGCGCGCCAAGCCGACGCCGTACGACTTCCTGGACGCGGCCGTCACCTGTATCGAGAAGGACCGGGTCCCGGGGCGGCGGGACGTGCGCCGGCTGGTCGAGATCATGATGGGTGGCGACCGGGTCGGCCAGGTCGGCTACGACGCGCTGCCGCCGTTGGCCCGCGACGTCCACGACCGGCTGGAACCCCTCGGCCTGCGGCTCCAGCAGCGCGGGGTGCAGCGGGCCCTGCTGGACATCGCCGCGCAGCCCGCGCTGGAACGCTGCTCCGACGTGCTGTGGATGCTGCGCCGGCTGATGCCCGAGGGCGCCGCCCGACCCATCATGGGCGAACGGCGGCTGGGCGAACGCCCCATCCAGGAGTCCTGGGACCTGGCCCTGGGCACCCACCAGCGGGCCCTCATCGAACTCGGCTACGAGGGCGTCAGCATCGAGCAGGTGCTGGAACAGCGGCTGCGACGCACCGCGTACGCGCCGCAGGCCACCGCGGCCACCGTCCTCGAAGCCGTCGAGGACGCCGTCCTCCATCTGCGCAGCCGCCGCCTCGCCGACGAACTGGGCACCCACGCCCTGGACGTCCTGGCGCGCGAGCGCAGCGTCGACGGCGCGCCGGAGGTCCTGCGCCGGGTCCGCCGGCTGCTTGCCTACTACCGGACCGCCGAACCGGTCCTGCCGCCGTGGATCGAGTCCTTCGTCAAGACCGGCTACGCCCACTACTGCACCCTGCTGCCGACGGCGTTCACCGACGACGACGCGACCGTCCGGCAGGTCGCGGCCATGCTGGGCTTCCTGTTCGGCATGGAGGGCCTCGCCCTGTCGCTGGGCTGCGACCGCACCCAGCTCGAACTCGCCCTCGCCCAGTCCCACCCGGCCGACCCCGCCCGGACCGCCCTGCTGTGGGCCGCCCGGAGCCACCTGGGCACCCTGTCCCGGACCGCCCTGCGCGAGCGCTGCGACGCACTGCTCGCCAACCCGCTGGTGGTCCCCGCCTACCCCCGCTACCTCAGCGGTTTCGTGCACGCCCTGGAACCGGTGCCGGGTCTGGCGGACTTCGTCGTCGAGGCGGTGTCGAACGCCTTCGCCCGGCTGCCCGACCCGGTTCTGCTGCCCTGGCTGCCGACCCTGATCACCACCCTGCGCGCGAGCGGCACCGAACTGGCCCCCCTCCTCATCCGCGAGGCAGGCCGGGTCTTCCCCGCCCGGCTCGCGGAACTGGACAGCTGGGTGCCCCCGTGGCGGCTCCCGCAGGAGACACCGCGGGTTCTCCCCGAGGCGGCGGGCCCCGCCGCGGGATCGGCGCTGCTGGCCGCCCGCCCCGCGACCTGCGACGCGCTGGCGGACCTGCTGGGGTACGACGGCACCTGGGCCACGCCGGAGCCCACCGCCACCGGAGCGGCGCTCCTCGCCCGGCACCCGGCGACCGCGACGGCACTGGGGGAGTTGCTCACCATCGGCTGACCGTCGGTAACCGTCAGCCGACCGGCAGCGCCGCGACCAGCCGACGGATCGTGTCCGTCGCCAGCGCCGGGCCGGCGGCGGCATGGTGGGCCAGCTCCTCGTCGTCGAGCAGCTCGGCCAGCCGGGCCGGCGGCAGGTTCCGGTGGCGGGCGAGCGCGGCCCGTACGGCGGGGTCCGGGTCCCGGGTGAGCCGCTCCACGGTCGCGGGCGCCGTCCCGGGGTCGCGGGCGGCCAGCGCCCGGACCGCGGGGTCCTCGTCGTCGGCGTACGCCGCCAGCCCGTCCGTCGGGAACCGCGGCCGCAGCAGGAGGTCCTCGCGTCCGGAGCCGGTGTACTCGAGGAAGGCGCGCAGCAGCAGGGCCGGCGGGGCGTCGGGGTGGTTCTGCGCCAGCAGGACACGCACGCCGAGGTCGTCGTCGCCGGCCAGCCGCGCCAGCAGATCGGGCGGCAAGGTGTGATCCGTCGCGGCCCGCCGGCGCAGCAGCGGGTGCGCGGAGAGCGCGTCCCTGCGGACGGCCTCGGGGTCGCGGGGCGTCAGCGGCGGGTGACAGTAGGGGAAGACCCCGTCCGGCGGGACCTCGTAGTCGATCCCGGCCCGTTCCTCCTCGCTCCACGCCGGATGGACGGAGACGGCGAGCCGCACCCCCGGGTCGGGGTCGATGGCGAGCGCCCGGCGTTCGGCCGGCCCGAGGTCCGCGCGGTGCGCGATCCGCTCCCGTACCTCCGGGTCCGGATCGGCGGCCAGGAGGACCACGACGTCCGGGGGGAGACTCGGGTTGTCCGCGATCATCGACCGTTCCTCCGGCCCCGCCGGATCGGTGAGGACCCGGTCCACGAGGGCGCGGCCGAGCGCGTCGTGCAGCAGGACGTCGGTGCGGGAGTGGCAGGGGTGCGCGGGCACCATGCTCTCCACCCACGCCGGATCCTCGTGACGCAGATGCCGTTGCGCCGCCTCGCGGACGTCGTCGTCCGGGTCGGCCAGCAGGGCGGCCCGTGTCCCGGCGGGCAGCGAGCGCCAGGCGCCGACACCCCACAGGCGGACCTTCGCCACCGGATGCGTGGGCAGGGACCGGCGCAGCCCGGCGGAGAACTGCTGGTAGAGCTCGAAGCCCAGGTCCTCGTTGCCGTACGTGCTGATCATGTGGACCACGGTCTCGTCGGGCAGCGGCCGGAGCCCGACGGGATCGGTGGTGCGGGGACCGGCGGCCAGATGCGCGCGGACGAACCACTCCGGATCGTCCACCAGCCGCGCCCGCTGCGCCGGATCGACGTGCGGATTGCGGGCGAAGAAGCTGCGGGTGTACGTGTCCGGGTGGGCGATCACGGCGTCGACGACCGCCTCGGGCAGCACCCGGTCCCGGCACAGCACCATCCGCACCGCGAGCGGGGCGTGGGCCAGCAGCCGCAGCAGGACCTCCTCGGGAGCGGTCGGATTGAGCGCCAGCCCGGCCAGCCGTCGGGTGGGCAGATCGGCCTCGTCCCAGATCTGGTCGGGTGTGGGCATGGGTTCGGTTCCCCCCGGTACGACGAACGGGCCCCCTGCCGGCGCAGGGGGCCCATGACCTTATCCGCTCGGGTGCGCGTCTACCGGCGGCGGGTGCCGATCGTCACGACACCGGTGACCTCGGCGCCGTCGGCTCCGCCGTCGTAGAGCACCTCGCCGCCGGACTTCTTCCAGATCTTGATCAGGAAGGTGTCCGGGCCGTCCGTCGCGGTGACGCGGAAGGCGTAGCCGCCCTTGCCGTCGACCGTGCCGGAGCCCTCGAGGACGGCCCGGGAGCCGGTGACGACCAGCCAGTCCGTGGCGGTGGAACGGAACTTCAGACGGGCCGGTCCGTAGTCGAAGGTGACGAGCCCGGCCGGTGTGCTCGCCACCGGCAGGTAACCGACGGCGAGGGAGAAGAACGCCTTGCCGGTCAGCGCCGGCCGGGCGGACCAGGCGCCCGCCGGCGAGTCGACGAGACCGGCGCCCGCCACCGGGCCGGCGGCGCGGTCGTACACGACCAGCTCGGGGAGCGTCCTGCTGTCCGAGGCGCCGTCGTCGTCGGTGACGGTGATCACCGGGCGGTGCAGGCCCGCCGAGGTGTAGGTGTGCTCGGCGCGGCAGCCGGTCGCGGTGACCGTGCCGTCGGCCGGCCCGCCGCCGTCCTTCCATTCGACCGTGCAGGTGTGGCGGTCACCGGTACCGGGATCGTCGAACCGGGCGGTGACGGCCGTGCGACGCCCGGCCGGAACCGGGGACGACGGGCCGGTGGCGGAGGTGATCGACGGGGCCGCGTTCGTCACCGTGACCACGGCCGTGTCGGTGCTGCGGCCGCCGGTCAGGGTGAGGGTGAAGGTGCCGTCGTCGGTGCAGGTGACCGTGGTGCGGGCGGCGGCCGGGTCCGCGACCGTGCAGGGCGCGTCCGGGTCCGCCGTCCACTTCGGGCTGCCCGCCCCGGACAGGGTGCCGTTCAGGGCGAGGGCGTCGCCCTCGACGCCCTCGGCGTCCGGGCCGGCGTGGACGACGGTGACCGGGTCGATGCCGGTGAGCGTGGGGACGACCTTCTCGATCAGCCCGTCGGCGTCGAACTCCAGCTTGTCGACGGTGGTCTCGCGGTGGGTGCCGTCACCGCCGGGGATCGCGAAGCGGTGGTAGGCGATGTACCAGTCGTCCGTGCCCGGTACCTGGACGACGGAGTGGTGGCCGGGGCCCTTGATGCCGAGCGAAAGGTCCTTCTCCAGGATCACGCCCCGCTTGGTCCACGGGCCGGTGGGGGAGGGGCCGGTGGCGTAGGCGACCCGGTAGTTCTCGTCCCGGGTGTCGTTCTCCGACCACATGAAGTAGTAGGTGCCCTTGCGCTTCACCACGAACGTGCCCTCGTTGTAGCCGCTCGGGGTCATGTCGGTGATCTTCGAGGCGTCGAAGGAGACCATGTCGTCGTCGAGCGGGACCACGTAGGCGTGTCCGTTGCCCCAGTACAGGTACGACCGGCCGTCGTCGTCGGTGAGGACCGCCGGGTCGATCATCTGGCCGCTGTAGGTGCCCGCCTTCAGCAGGGGCTGCCCGAGCGCGTCCTCGAACGGGCCGGTCGGGGAGTCCGAGACGGCGACGCCGATGCTCGCGTCGGCGCAGAAGTAGAAGTAGTACTTACCGTCCTTCTCGGCGATCGTCGGCGCCCAGGCCCTGCTGTCCGCCCAGCTCACGTCCGGACCCAGGTCGAGGACGACGCCGTGGTCCGTCCAGTGCACCAGGTCGGTGGACGAGTACGCCTTGAACTGCGTACCGCTCCACCCTTCGAAGCCGTCGGTCGTCGGGTACAGGTAGAAGGTGTCGCCGAAACGGACGATGTTCGGATCGGCGTTGAGGCCCGGCAGCACCGGGCTCCTCATCTCCAGCGCGGAGACCGTCCAGGTCCGCTCGACCCCGTCGGAGCCGGTGACCTCGTACGTCACCGGCTCGGTGAAGTCCTGCACACTGCCGGAGGCGGGGCTGATCGCCGCGCCGTGGGCCAGGGTGAACTCCGGCGCCAGCGCGGTCGGATCGGTCCCCTCCTTCAGCGGGAGGGTGATGCGGCTGCCCGCGTCGTCGATCAGCGCGTCGACCTTGAGCGCGGGGTGGGTGGCCCGGGCGATGCCCGTGGTGTTGCCGCTCAGCTCCAGCACCTCGGCGGCGGACAGTGCCCGGCCGTAGATCCGGAAGTCGTCGACCTCACCGCCGAAGTACGGGTCGGCGGAGTACAGGGAACGGCCGATGTAGCCGCTGTGGTCCTTGGCGGAGTCGTACAGCTCGGACGGCTCGATGGTCACACCGGTGGTGCGGGCCGCCTCGATGCCGTCCACGTACAGGACCATCGTGTCGGTCGAGCCGTCGAGGGTGACCGTCACGTGCCGCCACTCGCCGGCGGTGAGCGGGGAGCCCGCCGTCAGCTTCGACTCCGCCGACCAACTCGCCTTGGTGATCGCGGAGTAGAGCTTCGAGGAGCCGTTGGAGGGGCTGGCGAAGAGGTACTTGTCGCTGTCCGGACCGAGTCCGAACAGCCACTGCCAGCTGCTGCCGCCCTTCCACTTCGCGTAGGTGGAGACGGTGACGCTGCCGGCGTCCTTCAGCACACCGTTCGGGATCTTCACGTACGGCGAGTCGCTCGCGCCGGACATGCTGAACGATCCGCCGTCGACGCCGGTGCCGAAGGCGGGCGTACGGACATAGGTGCCGTGGTGGCCGTGGCCGCTGGCGTCGCGTGCGACGCTGCCCGAGGTCTCGTCGAAGCCGTAGTGCAGGAGCAGGTCGGCGGGGACGTCGGGGCCCTCGGCGGAGACCGTCACCTCGGCCCGCACCGGCAGTGCGGCACCGTCCGGCAGACCGCCCGTCACGGTGAAGGTGCCGGCCTGCGCGTACGCCGACTCCGGGACGTCGTCCCAGGCCACGGCCACCGGGCGCCGGACTCCGTCGGCGTACGTGGCGATCACGGTCGCGGGCAGCACCGGCGCCTGGCCGATCCGCGTCCTCACCGTGATGTCCTCGACGCTCTCGACGAGCTGGTCCGGCTGGTAGGCGCGCAGCAGCCGGTCGTACTCGGCCTGGGTGACCGGCAGCACCGTGCCGTGCCGGGGCCTGGCCGGGAGGTCGTAGTCGGTGGAGGGGGTCCAGGTGCCGGAGGCGAGGTCGGTGGTCTCGAACGGGAGGTAGCCGCGGCCGCCGAACTCGTCGAGGAACGCGTACCACTTCTCCTCGGTGTTGGACTTGAACACCAGCGGGCCCTCTGCCGCGTTCATCGCGCCCTTGCCGATGCCCTCGGCGACCGCGTCCCAGGAGAGGTCCAGCAGCGAGTCGCTCTTCTCCTCGAAGATGAACTTGCTGTTGGGCGTGGAGGAGGAGTTGTTGCGCTCGTCCTTCGACAGACGGAAGTACGTGCCGTCGTGCTGGATCACCGTGGAGTCGATCACCGAGTAGCCGCGGTCGATCCAGACCTCGGGCTCGCTGAAGGTGTAGAAGTCACGGGTGGTCGCGTACATCATCCGGTTGTAGGTGTCGCCGGAGTGCGCCTCGTCGGCGTACAGCTTCGACGCCCAGAACACGACGTACTCGCCGCGCTCGCTGTCGTAGTACGCCTCTGGCGCCCAGGTGTTGCCGGCGCTGTCCGGGGAGACCTGCACCAGTCGCTGGTCCGTCCAGTGGACGAGGTCGGTGGACTCCCAGACCATGATGGACCGGCTGCCGGTGCGCTGGGCGGCGTCCCAGTCGCCGTTGCCGTAGATCCTGAGGTCGGTGGCGATCTGGTAGAACTTGTCGCCTTCGGGGGAGCGGATGATGAACGGGTCGCGCAGGCCCCGCTCGCCGAGCGTGGAGGTCAGGACGGGCTCGCCGTCGTTCAGCTCCCGCCAGTTCAGCGGGTCGTTCCCCTTGCTGAGGGCGGCGTAGAGCTGCTCGCCGTTCGCGGTGCCCTCGCCGGTGAAGTAGCTGAACATGTAGCCCTTGAGGGCTTCCCGTACGGGGAGTGCGGGGACCTCGGCGGTGAACACGCGGGTCGCCGTCGCCTCGCCCTTGGTGACGGTCGCGGTCAGCTCGGCCGTGGTGTCGCCCGTGCCGTGCGCGGGGCGGTGGACCACGCCGTCGGCGGAGACGACGTCCTCGCGCGCGGCGGACCAGGTGACGTGCGTGCCGTACAGGCCGCCGGCGGGGAGGGTGAGGTTGCCGCGGGCGTCGTCGAGGTTGCGGACGGTCAGTGCCTTCGCGGCCAGTTCGGCGGCGGTCGTGTCGTCGAAGGCGGAACGGACCGTGACGTCGAAGGCCCTGGTGGCCGTGACCGTGCCCTTCGTCAGGGTCGCGGTGAGCGTGGCGTGGCCGTCGGGCTCACCCGCGGCCGGGCGGGTCACCTTGCCCGTGTCGCTCACCACGCCGGTGGCGTCGCTGGCCCAGGTGATCGTGGAGCCGCCGGCCGGGCCGGTCCTCGGCAGGGTCAGGTCGTCCGTGACGGCGCTGGTGTCCCCGAGGTCGAGGGCGGTCCGGTCGTCCTCGACGCCCTGGGCGGCCACGGGGAGGGCGAGCCGCTCGACCTCGTCGTCGCTCAGCGCACGGTCGTAGACCCGGAAGTCGCGCATGCTGCCCTTGAACAGCTTGTCGCCCGAGTAGACCGACCTGCCGAGGGCGTTGGCGGTGGTGGTGCCCGCGCCGATCGCGCCGGGGGTGATCGTCACCGAGGTGTTGCGGGCGACCTCGACGCCGTCCTCGTACAGGACGCCGGTCGTGCCCGTCTGGGTGTAGGTGAGGTGCTTCCACACCGAGCGGGTCAGGTTGTGGGAGTCGGCGGGCCTGGTGGTCTGTTCCGTCGACCAGTTGCCGGTGGCGATCGAGGTGCGCAGGGAGTTGCCGGTGGCGAACAGGTAGCCGTTGCCGTTGCTGCCGCTGGAGTTGCCGAAGCCGTACAGGAAGTACGGCGTGGACTGGGTGGCGTCGATCTTCACGTCCACGGCGACGCTGATCGACGTCATGCCCTTCATGACGTCGTTCGGCACCTTCACGTAGGTGTCGGAGCCGTTGAAGGCGAGCCCCTGGCCGGACGTCGACCAGTCGGCCGCCCCGTTCACCGTGCCGTCGCGGCCGTGGCCGGAGGCGTCGGCCACCGTGGTGCCTGACGCGCCGTCGAGCTTGTACCAGAGGGCCAGCCCCTCGGTGACGTCGGCGGTCTCGGCCGCCCGGGCCGGAGCCGTGGTGGTGACGAGCCCCGTGAGCAGGGACACGGCGGTCAGCGCGGCCAGGTGTCCCGCCCGGCCTCTCGCGCGAAGTCGTTGTCTGTGCGCCATAGGGGACCGCCGTTTCAGCCGTGTGACGTGATGTTGCGTGAGTGTCAAACGGTGCGCAGGGCCGCGTCAAGAGTTTTCGAACAATGTCCGACTGGTCGAACAGGGTGGGATGCTCTCCAAGGGTCCCTGCTCAGGCGCGAGTTGAGGGGTCCGCGGGATGCAGCCACGAGGTGAGCGCCCACCACCAGTGCAGGGCGTCCAGCGGCCCGGTGTCGCCGTCGGTGAGCGAGGCCGAGGTGATCTGCCGGAGCCGGCCGAGCCGGTAGCGCACGGTGTTGGGGTGGGTGAACAGCGCCGCCGCGGTCTGGTCGAGCCGACGGCCGTTGTCGAGGAACGCCAGTGCGGTGAGCGCGAGTTGGCGGTGGAAGCCGTTCCCGGGATCCAGCTCCCCGAGCAGCTTGCGGCTCAACAGCGACGCCAGTAAGGGCTGTTCGGCCAGGGCGATCCGGGCGGCGAGATCCGTGACCTCGTACAGCCCGCGCAGGCCCTGCTCCCGGCCGAGACCGGCCGCGCGGACGCACAGCCGGTACAGCGCGGGCAGTTCGGGCAGCGTGGCGGCGGGCGCGACCACCACCAGCGCCTCGGGGTCGATCTCCCCGGCCGCCGGCGGCCGCGGGCCCAGCCCGGCCAACTGCCCGTCGAGCGGCGCCGTGACCACGTGCGGCGACCGCAGCGCCCGGCGGCGGGCCGGCAGCGCGGCGAGCACATGGTGCCCGCCGGCCGCGTCCGCCCGTACCCCGGCCCGTGCCAACTCCTCCGCCCGCGGCGGGACTTCACCCAGGAGGGCCTGGCGCAGCAGCCGTGTCCGGACGGCGTCCAGTGCGCGCGGCGATTCGTGCTCGGCGGCGCGATAGCCGCCCACCACATGACGCTCGACCGCGTTGCCGTACTCCTGGAGCCGCAGCACCACGGAGAGCAGCACCGCGTCCGGCACCCCCGCCGACCGGCACCGGTCCACCGTGATCTCCGCGGCGCGGGCGAGCGCCGCCTGCACCCCGTGCAGTACGGCGGTCATCGTGACGCCCTGCACGGCGCGGTCGGCGCCCAGCAGCAGGGCGGCGGTGAAGTCCTGCTCCTCGACCGAACCCGACCGCTCCAGGGTGGCGAACCAGGGGCCGGCCGCCCGGATCATCGCCGTCACATGCGAACGGGTCGCCTCCTCGGTGAGCCGGGACAGCTCGGGGGAGCGGCTGCGGGCCACGCGGACCAGTTCGCCGCACACGTCGGGGTCCCCGGCCATGTCCCGCAGGACCGCCGTGACCTGCTCCGGTCCGTGAACGACCGTCATGGTCCCCCTCCCGCCCGAGCGCTGTCGCCCGGCCACAAGCAGGCGATCGCCGTGTTGGCGCCCGCGCACTATCGCAGTGCTGTGTCGGCCTGGTTTCCTGTTGGGCTACCGACGGTAACAGCGCAGGTGTCGCAGGAACACCCCTCACGCGACGCCCCCCCCCCCCCCGCCGAGCCCCGCCCTGCCCCGACACCCGCGCCCCGACACCTGCGCCTCGCCCCCACCAGCGCCGCACACGCTCCGCCCGGCCCCCCGCCCCGCACACCCCCTGCCCCGCCCCCCCCACGTCGCACTTCCCCCGCCCCGCACCCCCGCCCCGCATCGCCCAGGAGGGCCGCCCATGGACACCCCCGAAGCCGCCGCCGGTATCACGCGCCGCCGCGCCCTGACCGTGGCCGGCGGGGTCGTCGCGGGCGCGAGCCTCGCCGCCCACGCCTTCCCGGCCTTCGGTGCCGAGTCGCAGGCCGCCGACGCCATCGTGGTCGGCCACGGACTCGCCGGCCTCGTCGCGACCGCCGAACTCGCCGCCGCCGGCCGCAAGGTGCTGCTGCTCGACCAGGAGCCCGAGGCGAGCATCGGCGGCCAGGCGTTCTGGTCCTTCGGCGGACTGTTCTTCGTCAACTCCGACGAACAGCGCCTGATGGGCGTCAAGGACACCTACGACCTGGCCTGGCAGGACTGGCAGGGCACCGCCGGCTTCGACCGGGGGATCGACGACCCCGCCGGCCAGGACTACTGGGCCCACAAGTGGGCCAAGGCCTACGTCGAGTTCGCGTCCGGCGAGAAGCGCTCCTGGCTGGCCGGGCTCGGGGTGCAGTGGTTCCCGATCGTCGGCTGGGCGGAGCGCGGCGGCGGCCTCGCGACGGGACACGGCAACTCGGTGCCCCGCTTCCACGTCACCTGGGGGACCGGCCCCGCCGTGGTCGAGCCGTTCGAGAAGAAGGTGCGGGCCGCGGTCGACGCGGGCAAGGTCACCTTCAGGTTCCGCCACCGGGTGGACGAGATCGTCACCACCGGCGGCGTCGTGACCGGGGTGCGCGGCGCGATCCTCGAACCCAGCAGCGCGGCTCGCGGCAAGCCCAGCTCCCGCACGGTCGTCGGCGACTTCGAGCTGCGCGCCCCGGTCGTCGTCGTCACCTCCGGCGGCATCGGCGCCAACCACGACCTCGTCCGCCGGAACTGGCCGGCCCGCATGGGCACCCCGCCGAAGTCCATGGTCACCGGCGTCCCCGCGCACGTCGACGGCCGGATGCTCGCCATCACCGAGAAGGCGGGCGGCCGGATCGTCAACCCGGACCGCATGTGGCACTACACCGAGGGCCTCAGGAACTACGACCCGATCTGGCCGGGCCACGGCATCCGCATCCTCCCCGGCCCGTCCTCGATGTGGTTCGACGCCAGGGGCAAACGGTTCGACGCCCCCGACATCCCGGGCTACGACACCCTGCACACCCTGAAGACCATCGCCGACTCCGGCTACGACTACTCCTGGTTCGTCACCACCCAGAAGATCATCGCCAAGGAGTTCGCGCTCTCCGGCTCCGAGCAGAACCCGGACCTCACCAACAAGAACGTCTGGCAGCTGCTGTCCCGGATCTGGCAGACCCCGGAGCCGATCGAGAAGTTCAAGAACAAGGGCGAGGACTTCGTCGTCGCGACCACCCTCACCGACCTCGTCGCCGGCATGAACAAGCTGACCGGCACCTCACTGATCGACCTCGCCGACCTCAAGCGGCAGATCGAGGCCCGGGACCGGGAGATCGACAACGCGTACACCAAGGACGTGCAGGTCATGGGCATCCGCAACGCCCTGAACTACACGGGCGACTCCCTCAGCCGCACGGCCTCCATCCACCGCATCCTCGACTCCGGCGCCGGCCCGCTGATCGCCGTACGGCTCAACGTGCTCACCCGCAAGACCCTCGGAGGCCTCCAGACCGACCTCTCCGGCCGTGTCCTGGACAGCTCCGGGAACCCCGTGCCCGGTCTGTATGCGGCCGGAGAGGTCGCAGGCTTCGGCGGCGGCGGCGTCCACGGCTACCGCTCCCTGGAGGGCACCTTCCTCGGCGGCTGCCTGTTCTCCGGACGGCAGGCGGGCCGGGCCGCCGCGGCGGCCACCGCGACCTGACCGCCTCGCCGGGCACGGCCCCGACCCGGCAGCCTTTCAGATCACGGTCCAATCGAGCGAGACATGCGGTGAGTGGCCCGACTCACATGGCCAACCCGGTCACTCACCGCCACGATGGGTCCCGTCACCGGCAGGCTGAAGGGGTCCAGGATGTTCCGCAAGGTACTCGTCGCCAACCGTGGCGAGATCGCGATCCGTGCGTTCCGCGCAGGCTACGAGCTGGGCGCGCGCACGGTCGCCGTCTTCCCGCACGAGGACCGCAACTCGCTGCACCGGCTCAAAGCCGACGAGGCGTACGAGATCGGCGAACCGGGGCATCCGGTGCGCGCCTACCTCTCCGTGGAGGAGATCGTGGGCGCCGCCCGCCGGGCGGGCGCCGACGCCGTCTACCCGGGCTACGGGTTCCTCTCCGAGAACCCCGAACTCGCGCGCGCCTGCGAGGAAGCCGGCATCACCTTCGTCGGACCCGACGCCCGTACCCTCGAACTGACGGGCAACAAGGCGAGCGCGGTGGCCGCGGCCCGTGCGGCGGGCGTCCCCGTGCTCGGCTCGTCCGCGCCCTCCAACGACGTCGACGAACTGGTGCGCGCCGCCGAGGAGATCGGCTTCCCCGTCTTCGTGAAGGCGGTCGCGGGCGGCGGCGGCCGCGGCATGCGCCGCGTGGAGGACCCGGCCACCCTGCGCGAGTCCATCGAGGCCGCCTCCCGCGAGGCCGCGTCCGCGTTCGGCGACCCCACCGTCTTCCTGGAGAAGGCCGTCGTCGACCCCCGCCACATCGAGGTGCAGATCCTCGCCGACGGCGCGGGCAACGTCATCCACCTCTTCGAGCGCGACTGCTCCCTCCAGCGCCGCCACCAGAAGGTCATCGAGCTGGCGCCCGCGCCCAACCTCGACCCCGAGCTGCGGAGCCGCATCTGCGCCGACGCCGTGCGCTTCGCCCGCGAGATCGGCTACCGCAACGCGGGCACCGTCGAGTTCCTCCTCGACCCCGACGGCAACCACGTCTTCATCGAGATGAACCCGCGCATCCAGGTCGAGCACACGGTGACCGAGGAGGTCACCGACGTCGACCTGGTCCAGGCCCAGCTGCGCATCGCCTCCGGCGAGACCCTCGCCGACCTCGGCCTCTCCCAGGACACGGTCACCCTGCGCGGCGCCGCTCTCCAGTGCCGCATCACCACCGAGGACCCCGCCAACGGCTTCCGCCCCGACACCGGCCGCATCAGCGCCTACCGCTCCCCGGGCGGCTCGGGCATCCGGCTCGACGGCGGCACCACCCACGCCGGTACCGAGATCAGCGCGCACTTCGACTCCATGCTGGTCAAGCTCACCTGCCGGGGCCGTGACTTCCAGGCCGCGATCGGCCGCGCCCGGCGTGCCGTGGCCGAGTTCCGCATCCGCGGCGTGGCCACCAACATCCCCTTCCTCCAGGCCGTCCTGGACGACGCCGACTTCCAGGCCGGGCGGGTCACCACCTCCTTCATCGAGGAGCGCCCGCACCTGCTCACCGCCCGGACCTCCGCCGACCGCGGCACCAAACTGCTCACCTACCTCGCCGATGTCACCGTCAACAAGCCGCACGGCGAGCGCCCCGACCTGATCCACCCCGGCACCAAGCTGCCGCCGCTGCCCGCCGGCGAGCCGCCCGCCGGTTCCCGGCAGCGGCTGGTCCACCTCGGCCCCGAGGGCTTCGCCCGTCAGCTGCGCGAGTCGCCGACCATCGGTGTCACCGACACCACCTTCCGCGACGCCCACCAGTCGTTGCTCGCCACCCGGGTGCGCACCAAGGACCTCCTCGCCTCCGCCCCGCTGGTCGCCCGCACCCTGCCCGAACTGCTCTCCCTGGAGTGCTGGGGCGGGGCCACCTACGACGTCGCCCTGCGGTTCCTCGCCGAGGACCCCTGGGAGCGGCTGGCCGCCCTGCGCGAGGCCGTCCCCAACATCTGCCTCCAGATGCTGCTGCGCGGCCGCAACACCGTCGGCTACACCCCGTATCCGACCGAGGTCACCGACGCCTTCGTGCAGGAGGCCGCCGCCACCGGCATCGACATCTTCCGCATCTTCGACGCGCTCAACGACGTCGGCCAGATGCGCCCCGCCATCGACGCCGTCCGCGAGACCGGCACCGCGATCGCCGAGGTCGCGCTCTGCTACACCTCCGACCTGTCCGACCCGAACGAGCGCCTCTACACCCTCGACTACTACCTGCGTCTCGCCGAGCAGATCGTCGAGGCCGGCGCCCATGTCCTGGCCGTCAAGGACATGGCGGGCCTGCTGCGCGCCCCCGCCGCCGCCAAGCTCGTCTCCGCGCTGCGCCGCGAGTTCGACCTGCCGGTCCATCTGCACACCCACGACACCGCGGGCGGCCAGCTCGCCACCTACCTCGCCGCGATCCAGGCCGGCGCGGACGCCGTCGACGGCGCGGTGGCCTCCATGGCCGGCACCACCTCGCAGCCGTCACTGTCCGCGCTCGTCGCCGCCACCGACCACTCCGAGCGCCCCACCGGCCTCGACCTCCAGGCCGTCGGCGACCTGGAGCCCTACTGGGAGGGCGTCCGCCGGATCTACGCCCCCTTCGAGGCGGGCCTCGCCTCCCCGACCGGGCGCGTCTACCACCACGAGATCCCCGGCGGCCAGCTTTCCAACCTGCGCACCCAGGCCGTCGCGCTCGGTCTCGGCGACCGCTTCGAGGACATCGAGGCGATGTACGCCGCGGCCGACCGCATCCTCGGCCACCTCGTGAAGGTCACCCCCTCCTCCAAGGTGGTCGGCGACCTCGCCCTGCACCTGGTCGGCGCCGGGGTGTCCCCGAAGGACTTCGAGGCCGCGCCCAACCGGTACGACATCCCCGACTCCGTCATCGGGTTCCTCCGCGGCGAACTGGGCACCCCGCCCGGCGGCTGGCCGGAGCCCTTCCGCACCAAGGCCCTCGAAGGACGCGCCGACGCCAAGCCCGTCCAGGACCTCTCCGCCGAGGACCGCGACGGCCTCGAGAAGTCCCGCCGCGCCACCCTCAACCGGCTGCTCTTCCCCGGCCCGACCCGCGACTTCGACACCCACCGCCAGGCCTTCGGCGACACCAGCGTCCTGGACAGCAAGGACTTCTTCTACGGGCTGCGCCCGGGCCAGGAGTACGCCGTCGACCTCGAACCCGGTGTCCGCCTGCTGATCGAGCTCCAGGCGGTCGGCGAGGCCGACGAACGCGGTATGCGCACCGTGATGTCCACCCTGAACGGCCAGTTGCGGCCCATCCAGGTCCGCGACAAGGCGGCCGCCTCGGACATCCCGGTGACCGAGAAGGCCGACCGGGCCGACCCCCGCCATGTCGCCGCCCCGTTCGCGGGCGTGGTCACGCTCGCGGTCGCCGAGGGCGACGAGGTGGCGGCCGGCGCCACGGTGGCCACCATCGAGGCGATGAAGATGGAGGCCACCATCACCGCGCCGACGGCCGGCCGGGTGAGCAGGCTGGCCATCAACCGGATCCAGCAGGTGGAGGGCGGCGACCTGCTCGTGGTCGTGGGCTGAGCCGACGGCCGCCGGCGGTCACCCGTCGGCGGCCACGTACCGCACACCCTGTCCGCCCTGTCCGCCCTGTCCGGCCTCTCCTGGCCGGACTGGCCGGGGTGGTGCCGGGGCCCGGTTCCCCCGGGACCGGCCCTCCGGCGCCGCTGCCCGTGAGGGCAGCAGGTCTGCCCCCGCGTCCGGTGACGCGCGCCGGGCCGGCGGCTAGCGTCCGTGCGTGAACTACCGCACCTTTGCGCAGCGGCCGTCGGCACACCGTCCCGGGCGCGCCGCGTGAACGACGAGCAGGCTGTCGAGACACCTCCGCGGGACACCGCCGACCGTGACACCCTTCCGCCCGACACCCCCGGGCACGAGGACCCCGCACCGGCGTCCCGCGCCGCCCCGGAAGCAGCCACCGCGGCGTCGCCCGCCGCCCGCCCCCGCCGCAAGGGCCCGGGCGCCTTCACCCTCCTGGTCCTGCCCGGACTGCTCACCCTGTCCGCGGTGGCCGGACTCCTCGCCCTGACCGGCGGTTTCCCGCCGGACTGGACCGAGGGCGAGAGCACCCGGCAGGACGCGGCGAGCGGGATCGACGAGACCTACGGGCCCTGGCTGCGCAAGGCGGCCGACGCCTGCACGGTCGTCACCGCGTCCGTCCTGGCCGCCCAGATCGACCAGCTCACCGGGTGGGACGACGACACCGGCGGCCCCTCCGGCGAGCGGGGCATCGCCGCCTTCACCGACGCCGAGTGGCGGACCTGGGGCAAGGACGACGACGGCAACGGGACGTCCTCGCCGCGCGACCGGGCCGACGCCATCATGGCGCTCGGCCGCCAGGACTGCTCCCTCGCCCGTGAGGTCACCGACCTCAGGACCGACGGCACCGTGAACGGGGACCTCGTGGACCTCACCCTCGCCGCGTACGCCGTCGGCACGGACGCGGTGGCCGAGGCGGGGCGCGTCCCGGCGGATGCGCGGACCTACCTCACCGAGGTGAAGGCCCTGTTCGCGACGTACGAGGAGTTCGACCGGGAGGACCTGGTCGACGACGGCGCACAGGCGAACGCGATCCTGGCCGCACCCGTCACCA
Source organism: Streptomyces phaeofaciens (assembly GCF_014648915.1). GTDB lineage: Bacteria > Actinomycetota > Actinomycetes > Streptomycetales > Streptomycetaceae > Streptomyces > Streptomyces phaeofaciens. The sequence continues at coordinate 502,330 of NZ_BMSA01000001.1, forward strand.
CCCTCACCGTCACCTCCCCCTACGGCTCCCGCAAGCACCCCCTCACCGGTGTCACCAAACTCCACACCGGCGTGGACTTCGGCGCACCCCGGGGCGCCCAGGTCTCGGCGGCCCGCGACGGCCAGGTGGTGTTCGCGGCCATGACCAGGGCCTACGGCAACCGCGTCGTCGTCGACCACGGCACCATCGAGGGCAAGCGGCTCCAGACGACGTACAGCCATCTGTCCCGGATCGACGTCACCGCCGGCCAGAGCGTGCGCACCGGCACCTCCGTCGGCCTGGTCGGCTCCACCGGCCTGTCCACCGGCCCCCACCTGCACTTCGAGGTGATCTACGACGGTTACTACACCGATCCGCAGCCGTGGCTCACGGCGTCCGGCTGACGGCCCGGGAGCCGGACGACCGGGCGGCACCCCGGTGCCGGGGCGGCCGACGGTGCCCGCGCGGTCACCGCAGGACGGCCTCCCAGGTGTCCACGGCGAAGTGGACGGTCATCCCGTGGCGGGCGTAAAGCTGCGGCGCGCCGGTCGGGTTGGAGGTGTCCACGCCGAGGCCGACCACGTCCCGCCCCCGGGCGGCGAACGCCGCGAAAGCGTGCCGCAGCAGCAGGCCGGCGAGACCGTGGCCCCGTGCCTCGCGCAGCACACCGATGCTCCGGATCCAGCCCATCGCCTCGCGGTCGTCCCGGGCCAGCAGGAACCCGGCGTCGCCGAGTTCGTCCGTCGAGACGATCCACACCAGCGACCAGTCGAGGCCCGTGGCCCCCACGTCGTGCAGCCAGGGCTCGTAGGCGCGCGGCTGGAAGTCGAAGTGGTCGGCGAAACTCGCCTGGTACAGCTCATGGACACGCGCCCGGTCCGCCGCTTCGGCGCACGGCCGCAGCCGCACCCCCGCGGGCGGCTCCGGCGCCCGGTCCGCCGCGGCATCCACGGGCCGGCGCAGCACGTGATAGCGCCGTACGACGGACCAGCCCCGCCGGCGGATCAGCGCGGTGTCCAGCGTGGGCCGGGTGTTGAGATGCAGGTGCACCACGGCCCGCTCGGCGCCGTTCTCCCGCGCCTTCGCCAGCGCCCGGTCCTCCATCGCCTCCAGGACGGTCAGGCCCGCGTCCTGACGGTCGGGCAGGACGTAGTGGTCGATGTCGATCCGCTCGCCCTCGGACTCGTCCCACAGCAGCCCGTAGACCACCAGGTGGTCCCCGTCGAAGGCGAGCCAGGAGTCCCGCTCCAGATCGGTCCCGGGATGCTTGAGGTCGGTCTCGACGGTGTGCAGATCGGTCTCGGGCCGGCCGATCTCGATCAGGTCGATCTCGTTGAGCAGGCCGGTGATCGCGGGCGCGTCGGCGAGGGCGGCGGGACGCAGGACGTAGGACATGGGTGCCAGGGTCCGGGGGAAGGGCCCGGCCCGCAACGCATTTTGAGGTGGTGCGCAATGCAGCCGTGAGCCCTGTATGCGCCCCCGTGTGCCTGGGCAGAATCCGTTCTGCCAGTGATCATGCGGGTGGGGTGACCCATGCCCCGCCCCGAACTACCCGGGAAGGCAGGTCGGTTGTCGTGCAGTTGCGTCTTCCCACCTCCATATCCGAAGCACAACGCTGCCTGGCGGAGGGGGCGGTACCGATCGGCGGGGCGACACTCGTGTGGGCCGCCTGGCAGCGGGACGGCTTCCCCGAGCAGGCCGTGTCCCTGCGCAACCTGCCCGAGGCCAACGCCGTCGGGCCCGAGGAGGTGGGCGGGGCCGTACTGCTGCACCGGGTGGACGCCACCGTGCCGGAAGTGCTGCACCGGGCGGCCTCCCGGATCGGCACCGGCGCGGTGCGCCGCACGGCCACGGTCGGCGGCAACATCGTCGGCAGCACGCTGCGCTGTCTGCTCCCCGCCGCGCTCGTCCTCGACGCCCGGGCCACGGTCCTCGGGTCCGACAGCGTCTACGAGACCGATCTGACCGAGCTGGTGGCGAAGCGTCACGTCCTGCTCGGTCTGCGCTGGCACACCCCGCTGGCCAGCGGCTACCGCAAGCTGGAGGGCGACCCGGGCGGCCCGCCGCCCCTCGTCGTCGCGGCGGCGGTGCACTCCGACGGCGCCCGCCCCGGGCACCTGCGCGTGGCCGTCCGCGACGGCTACGACGTGCTCAGCGAGTCCACGCCGTACACCCCGGACGCCGACTCGGCGCTCCACGCGCTGGACGGCACCGACCTGGGCGGGCTGCCGGCCGCGGCCCGGGAAGCGGTACGTGAGCAGGTCACGGACGTGCTGGCCCGCAGCGCCGCGGGCTGAGCCCCGGACCGCCGCCGGGGCCCGCCGGCCTCAGGTCTCCCGGACCGGCGCGTACACCTCCTGACTCAGCCCGAACGTCCAGGCGACCCCCTCCTTCGCCGTCCGGGTCGACGGCGGTACCCGCAGCCAGTACGTCCGGTGTGTGCCGTCCGGCTCCGGGGTGGAGTTGAGGACCTCCACCATCACGACCGGCTCGTCGTCCGCGAGGTCGATCCGCCACAGCGTGCCCGTCCCGTCCCGGTGGACGGGACGGGCGCCGGAGTCGGCCAGGTAGCGGTCGTAGCCGTAGTACTCCAGCATGACGCGGCGCAGTTCGGCGTTCTCCTCGGAGCGGATCCGCTCCGGGGTGAGCGAGGGCAGCTCGGCGAGGAACTCCGCCGGGACGGGCATGCCGCGCCAGGCGTACAGGGCGAAGCCGTCGGGATAGGCGAGCGCCGGGCCGTCCCCGTGGTCGAGCCGGCCCGCCTCGTCGCGGTGCAGGGCCACCGGCCGCTCGCACACCACGGCCACCCGCGCGAACGGCCACCACCAGCCGGCGCTGCGGCACACCGCGGCCAGCCCGTCCAACGGCCCGTCGTCCGTCGGGAAGGCGGCGAGCCACGGCGCGTCGTGCTGCCCCAGCACGGCGTCCAGCAGGATCAGCCGTACCTCCGTGGCCGCCTTCCCGGTCTCCCCGCCGGCCAGCTCCTGAAGGACACCGGCCCGGATCCGGTCCACCAGCGCCTGCGCGGACTCCCACAGCCGGCCGCCGGTCGCCGCCCAGTGCGCCGACCAGCCCGTGGCCCCCAGCTCGGCGTGCGCCCGGCTCCGTGCGCGCGCCCAGGGGGCGCTGCGGACCGCCTCGCGCACGCAGGGGCCGTGCTCCGTCAGCTCCCGGACCAGCGTGACCGCCTCCCGCGGCGACGCCGCCCACACCACCCGCTCCGGCTCCGCGAGCCCCGCCCGCCGGTACGCCCGCCGGATGCCCTCCTCGGCCGCCGCGCGGTCCGCGGGGGCCGTCGACGAGGCCCACGCGCGCCACCGGCGCAGACCGTCCGAGGACCGCCCCTCCCCGTCCCCCGCAACCTCCGCCTCGGCCACCGTCGTCTCCCGGATGTCCGTGCCGTTCATTCGCCCCTCCGTCACCCTCGGTCCCGCCCCTGGTCAGCCGCTGCTCAGTCCGCCACGATCCGCACGGACCCCGGCACGTACTCCCGCTGTCTGATCACCCGGTACCAGCCCTTGGGCAGCACGATCGCCGCGTGCTCCTCGTGCACCACCCGGCCGCCCTGCGGCAGATGCAGCAGCAGCGGACCGAACGGCCCCGGCTCACGCACCAGCTCACCCGGCCCGACGACCGCGTGGGCGTGCCCGGTGACCTCGCCCAGCGCCAGCACCAGCCGGCCCCGCCCGTCGCGCCGCTCCTTCGGCGCCCGCGCCACGTGCGCCGGCACCGCCGCCTCCGCCACGGGCACGATCAGCACGTCTCCCTGCCGGTACATGGCTCTCCCCTCACCGCCGGATGCACCGCGCACCGGCCCTGTGACCACGACCGTACGATCCGCCACTGACAACGTCCCGAAGCCCGCCCCCGCCGACGGGCGTTGTCAGTGCCTGTTGGTAGAACTGCGGGCATCACGGACCGCACACCTTTCCGCCAGGAGCAGCCGCATGAGCCACCCCACCCACCTCGTCGCGCTGTACCGGCTGCCCGCGTACACCTTCCCGGGCCCCGGCGAGCGCACCGACGACCTGCCCGACCCGGACTCCTTCGCCTGGCGGATCACCAGCGACGTGTACGACGCCGACGAGGAGTGGACGGCGGCCTTCGCCCGCTTCTGCGACGCCGTCGACACCACCCGGGTGAAGGCCCTGATCGTGGGCGCCTGGAAGGAGGCGTACGACACGGACCCCTCCGACGTCGTCGAGGCCCTGCTCGCCGCCCGGGACCGCTTCCCCGCCCTGCGCGCGCTCTTCCTGGGCGACATGGAGTCGGAGGAGTGCGAGATCTCCTGGATCAACCAGACCGACGTGACCCCGCTCCTGGAGGGCTTCCCCGCGCTGGAGGAGTTCGGTGTGCGCGGCGGATCCGGGCTGCGCCTGACCGCGGTGAGCCACGGGGAGCTGCGCAGGCTCGTCGTGGAGAGCGGCGGACTGCCGGCGGAGGTCGTGCGCGGCATCGGCGGCAGCGATCTGGCGGCGCTGGAACACCTCGACCTGTGGCTCGGCACCTCCGAGTACGGGGGCGACAGCGAGGCCGCGGACCTGGAGCCCCTCCTGTCGGGCGCCCGGCTGCCGAGGCTGCGTCACCTGGCGCTGCGCAACAGCGAGATGCAGGACGCGGTCGCCGCGGCCGTCGCCTGCGCGCCCGTGGTCGCCCGGCTGGAGGTGCTGGACCTGTCCATGGGCGTCCTGACCGACGAGGGCGCCGCCGCGCTCCTCGGCGGCCAGCCCCTCACCCACCTCAAGAAGCTCGACCTGCACCACCACTACCTCACCGAGCCGATGCAGGACCGCATCCGGCAGACCCTCGAAACGGTGGGCGTCGAGGTGGACCTCGACCGCGACGACGCCGACGAGGACGCGGACGACGACGGCACGGTCTGGCGCTGGGTCGCCGTGGGCGAGTGAGTTCACCGCACCCGGACCGGCCGCGTCTCGCCGTGGTCGGCAACCCCGAGAACCGCCGGATCGCCCTCTTCACGGACGCGGTGCGCGCGGCCGGCCTGCCCGGCCCGCGCGTCGTCCCCTGGACGGACGTCCTGCGCCGCGGGGGAGCCGAGTTCGCCGCCGACGAGACCGTCCGCATCGACTCACCCGGCGAGAACACCGAGGTGGACCGTCTGCTGCGCGGCACAGACGACCCCACCCGGGTCGAGGGCTCGGGCCGCTGGTACGCCGGGTTCACCGCCGCGCTGCGCTCACTGCGCGGCGGCCGGCGCCTCGCCGACCCCGACGACCTCGCCGTGCTGTTCGACAAACGGCTCTGCCACGGCGTCCTCGACGCGGCCGGGGTCCCCGTCCCCGCCTCACCCACCTCGGGCCCGGACGGCACGCCGGTGCGCGGCTGGGACGACGTACGGGCCCTGATGCGCGAGCACGGTATGCCGCGGCTCTTCGTGAAGCCCGCGCACGGGTCCTCCGCGTCGGGCGTCCTCGCCGTCGAGTCGGGCGGCGGCGGCCGCATCAGGGCCACCACCTCCGTGGAACTCACCCCGGACGGCCGGCTGTACAACTCCCTGAAGGTGCGCCGCTACGACCGCGAGCACGACCTCGCCGCCATCGTCGACACGCTCGCCCCGGACGGCCTGCACCTCGAACGCTGGCTGCCCAAGGCCTCCCAGGAGGGCCGCGCCGCCGACCTCCGGGTCGTCGTGGTGGCCGGCCGGGCCACCCACGCGGTGCTGCGCACCAGCCGCTCGCCCATGACCAACCTCCACCTCGGCGGCAGCCGGGGCGACCTCGACGCGGCCCGCCGGGCCGTCGAGGCGGCCGGCGCCCGCTGGGCCGACCTGCTCGGCGTCTGCGAACGGGCGGCGGCCTGCTTCCCGCGCACCCTCTGCGTCGGCGTCGACCTGCTGCCCGCGGTCGGCTGGCGGCGGGCGGCCGTCGGCGAGGTCAACGCCTTCGGCGACCTGCTGCCCCGGCTCACCGGCCTGCCCGGCAGCGGCGCCGAGGGCCTGGACACGTACGCCGCCCAGGTGGCGGCCGTCCTGCGCGGACCGCACCACCAGCACAGAACAGGAACACCCCATGCCTGAGCCCGACATGAACGAGGTCGTCGGCAGCCACGACATCCTCCTGGTCACCCTCGACACCCTGCGGTACGACGTGGCCGTCGAGCTGGCCGAAGCGGGCCGCATCCCCAACCTCGCCCGCCATCTCCCGGCCGGCCGCTGGGAGAAGCGCCACGCCCCGGGCAGCTTCACCTACGCCTCCCACCAGGCGATCTTCGCGGGCTTCCTGCCGACCCCGGCCGCCCCCGGCCCCCACCCGCGGCTCTTCGCGGCGAGCTTCGCGGGCAGCGAGACGACGGCCGGCGGCACCTTCGTGTACGACACCCCGGACCTCGTCTCCGGCCTCGCCGAGGCGGGCTACCACACGGTGTGCATCGGGGGAGTGGGCTTCTTCAACCGGCAGGGCCCGCTGGGCTCGGTGCTGCCCGGACTCTTCCACGAGGCGCACTGGGAAACGGAGTTCGGTGTCACCTCACCCGACTCCTTCGAGAACCAGATCGCCCGCGCGGAGCGCGTCATCGGTGAACTCCCCGCCGAGCAGAGGCTGTTCCTCTTCGTCAACGTCTCCGCGCTGCACCAGCCGAACTGGTTCCACCTGCCCGGTGCGACCCGGGAGGCCGGCGACAGCCGCGACACGCACGCCGCCGCACTCGTCCACGTCGACCGGCACATCGGCCGGCTCTTCGCCGCCGCGAGCAGCAGGCGCCGCTGCTTCGCGATCGTCTGCTCCGACCACGGCACCGCCTACGGCGACGACGGCTGGACCGGCCACCGCCTCGGCCACGAGTCCGTGTGGACCGTGCCGTACGCCCACTTCTTCCTGGACCCCGCCGAGGCCGCTCGATGACCACCGCCCAGCTCACCAGCCCCTATCAGCACTACGTCTACGCCTACCCGCACAAGACCGCCTACCGCGGACTTGAGGACCGTCCGGCGCTCCGGGACCTCTGGGCCGCCGAGCCCAAGGACGCCCTCTCCCTCTACCTGCACATACCGTTCTGCGAGGTCCGCTGCGGCTTCTGCAACCTCTTCACCCGCATCGGCGCCCCCGACGGCCTGACCGGCGCCTACCTGGACGCCCTGGAACGCCAGGCCACCGCCGTACGCGACGCCCTGGGCGCATCGGAGGAGGTCCGGTTCGCCACGGCGGCCTTCGGCGGCGGCACCCCCACCTTCCTCACCGCGGCCGAGCTGGAGCGGCTCTGCGATCTCGCCGAGCACCGGATGGGCGCCGACCTGCGCGCGATCCCGCTGTCCGTCGAGGCCTCGCCCGCCACCGCCACCGCCGACCGGCTCGCCGTCCTGGCCGACCGCGGCGCCACCCGCCTGAGCCTGGGCATCCAGAGCTTCGTCGACACCGAGGCCCGCGCCGCCGTACGCCCGCAGCGCCGCGCCGACGTCGAGGCCGCCCTCGGCCGGATCCGCGACACCCGCATCCCGGTGCTCAACATCGACCTCATCTACGGCATCGACGGCCAGACCGAGCGGAGCTGGCGGCACTCCCTGGACGCGGCCCTGGCCTGGCGGCCCGAGGAGCTGTACCTCTACCCGCTCTACGTCCGCCCCCTCACCGGCCTCGACCGCCGCGGCCAGGACTCCGGACCCGACCCGGCCTGGGACGATCAGCGGCTGCGCCTGTACCGGGCCGGCCGCGACCACCTCCTCGCGCACGGCTACACCCAGCAGTCCATGCGCATGTTCCGCCGCGCCGACGCCCCGTCCCAGGGCGCCGACGACTACGCCTGCCAGACCGACGGCATGATCGGCCTCGGCTGCGGCGCCCGCTCCTACACGGCCGGACTGCACTACTCCTTCGACTACGCCGTCGACATGCACCAGATCCGCGGCATCATCGACACCTATGTGTCCACGGCCGACTTCTCGCACGCCGAGGTCGGGTACGCGATGGACGCGCACGAGGCGCGCCGCCGCCATCTCCTTCAGTCCCTGCTCCAGGCGGAGGGCCTGCCGGCCGACGACTACCGGGCCCGCTTCGGCGGCACCCCCGCCGAGGACTTCGGCCCCGAGCTGGGCCGCCTCGCCGACCGCGGCTGGCTGGACCACACCGACCCGACGACGCTCCGGCTCACCCCGGAGGGCCTCGCGCACTCCGACGCCATCGGCCCCGAGCTGTTCTCCCCGGCCGTGCGCGCCGCGATGGCCCGCTACGAGAGGAAGTGACCGGCCGCCATGGACCTCACGCTCCTCTACCGCGGCCCGCTGGCCTCCTGCGACTACGACTGCCCCTACTGCCCGTTCGCCAAGCGCCGCGACTCGACCGACCTGCTGCGCGCCGACCGCGCCGCCCTCGAACGGTTCGCGGGGTGGGCGGCGGCGCAGACCGAGGACCGCCTCTCGATCCTCTTCACCCCCTGGGGCGAGGGCCTGGTCCGCTCCTGGTACCGGCGCACCCTCACCGAGCTGTCCCGTCTCCCGCACATCCGCCGGGTGGCCATCCAGACCAATCTCAGCTGCCGCACCGACTGGCTCGCCGACGCGGACCCCGACACCCTCGCCCTGTGGTGCACCTACCACCCGGGCCAGACACCCTACGACCGCTTCCTCACCAAGTGCCGCGACCTCGCCGACCGGGGTGTCCGCTTCAGCGTCGGGGTCGTCGGACTGGCCGGCCATCTCGAAGCGGCCCGCCGGCTGCGCGCCGACCTGCCCGCGCACGTGTACCTGTGGATCAACGCGGCCGAGGGGCACACGTACACCGACGAGGAGGCCGGCCTCTGGACGGCCCTCGACCCGCTCTTCCCGTACAGCCGTCACCCGCACACCAGCGCCGGACTGCCCTGCCGGACCGGCGAGTCGGTGATCTCGGTCGACGGCGAGGGCACGGTCCGCCGCTGCCACTTCGTCCGCGCCGAGCTCGGCAACCTCTACGACGGCTCCTACCGGGCGGCCCTGCGCCCGCGCGCCTGCCCGCTCGCCGTCTGCGACTGCCACATCGGGTACGTCCACCTGGAGACCCTGCCGCTGTACGACGTCTTCGCGGGCGGCGTCCTGGAACGCGTCCCGGCCCCCGCACAGCACTCCGCCCGCATCACGACGATCGCGATGCGGGCGGGAGCGGGGAACTAGCCGCTACGGGGTCACGTCCGTGACCCTCCAGCGCTGGTTGGAGCCGGAGTTGGCCTGCCAGGTCGTGACGGCCGCGCCTTCGTTAGTGGCCTGACCGCCGACTTCGAGGAGACGTCCGGTCGCCACGTTGACGAGGGTCCAGGTGCCGTCACCGGTGGTCGACATGATCCACTCGGTGGCGGGGTCCCGCTCACCGGTGTCGGGTTCCACCACGGGCACGTTGTTCCGCACGGCGAGCCGCTCGCCCTCGGCCGGGTTGGCGAAGACGTACCGCTGACGGGCGCCGGTCCTGCCGTACCGGGCGTCCAGCTGCCATTCCTGCGCGACCGTCCCGTCGGCCGAGCCGATCACCAGGTTGGTGCCGCCCGCCGCGACGGTGACCGCCTTGCCGCTCTGCACGCCGGTCAGCGTGTAGGAGTGGCCCTTGGTGAACAGGCCGGCGTTCTTCGCGACGCCCGAGACACCCTTGACGGCGAAGGAGGTCACGGACTGGGCCGGGACGGTGTAGGTCGCGTGGCCGTCGACGACCTCGACCGGGGCCTGCCGCTGGAGCCTGCCGTCGGCGCTGGTCACGGTCGGGGTGACGGTCGCGTCGCCCTTGATGTTCCGGAACTTCGACAGGTCGATGGTGACCGTACGGGCCGCGGTGGTGCTGTTCACGTGGACGAGCGAGGCACCCTTGCCGTCCTTGGTCACGGCGGCGGCGCTGGAGGTGTCGTCCACCTTGATCAGCTTGTCGCCGGGCTTGATGAAGTGCGTGAAGTTGCGCGCGGTGTCGAACTTCGTGTTCGTGTAGATCGGGCAGGACTGGAGGGTGTCCGCGGAGGTGCAGCTGAACGGGAGCTGGATGGAGCCCCAGTTGCCGCCCTTGGCGGACTCGCCGCCCGGCTTCATGTTGTCGTAGTCCTCGACCGGCTGCCAGAACACCCAGGCCTTGGGCTCCAGTTCGCGCAGGTCGTTGACGATCTGCTGGGCGAGGCCGAGGCCGGGCCGCATGTCGGTGAAGCTCTGCCCGTCGCCCCAGTCGCCCTCGACCTCGCTCATCCACAGCGGCTTGTCGGCGGCCTTGGCGAGGTCGCGCACGGTCGTGCGCTGCCCGGTGCCGTAGGTGTGGACGTTCATCTGGTCGACCAGGTCCTTGGACTCCTGCGCGTAGGAGTTCCAGTTCGTCGCGAAGATCGACGGGTTGGTCTCGTCCATCGCCGAGATCCCGGCCTTGACCTTGGCCTGCTTCAGCGCCGGTGCCAGCGCGGCGAGCACCTTCTGCTGGAGGGCGGGCCCGATGTGGGCGCCCTCCTGCCGGCCGCCCACGGGCTGCCCGTTCGCGTCGAGCCGGGTGCTCCAGTAGCCGGTGTTGGGCTCGTTGAACGGGTCGACGGTGTCGACCTTGATGCCCTCGGCCTTCTCCAGGCGCTTGGTCGCGCCCGCCAGGTAGGCGGCGAAGTCGTCGACCGAGTCCGCCTTGAGCTGGTCGGTGTTGGCGTTGAACCCGCCGGACACATATCCGCTCTCGGTCATGAACCACGGCGGGGAGTTGCTGAACGTCTCCCAGTGGTCGATGTCGTTCTTGATCCTCTCGACCCACCACCGCTGGGTGGCGTCGGCGTCCTTGCTCCAGTCGGCCGGGTCGTCGGCGCTCCACCAGTCGGTGTCCTCGCGGGTGGTGCCCGCGGGCGCCTTCCACCAGCCCTCGACGGCACCGCCGGCGCGCAGATAGTCCGTGACGTCCGGGGCGTTGCCGCCGCCTATGTTGTACCGGGCGATGTTCAGCGCGAGGCCGTCGTCGTCGAAGAGCAGCTTCGCGAGCTTCTCCCGGACGGCCGGCGGGTAGTCGCCGGTCGCGTTGGCGAACCAGACCAGGCTGGTGCCCCAGCCCTCGAACTTCTCCTGCTGGTACGACGGGTCCGGCGTCACGGTGACGGCGGCCTCGGCGTGCGCCTGCACGGGGACGGCCAGCAGGGCGGCCCCGGTGGCCAGGGCGGTCAGCGCGGCGGCTCCGAGGGTCCGTCTGCTGCGGGTACGGCGTGCCATCAATGCTCCCAACTGCGGTGCGGTCGCTGCGGTGGGCCCCTCCCGTCACGCGGGCAGGAGGGGATGGCCCTCGGCACGGGGCGTGCCGTGCCGAGGAGTCGTGGGGGGTGCTGCGGGTGGCCCTTCTCAGCCGGCCGGCTGCCGGAGGACGGCGACCTCCCTCGGGCCGAGGACGAGTGCGCCGTCCGTGCCCGGCGTGCCGCCGGTCAGGACGTCGCCGGCCAGGCCGGACACCGGCACGGTGGCGTCGGTCCGGTTGACCAGGAAGAGGAAGCGTTCCCCGTCGCCGCGGCGGACGGTCAGCTCGACCGCCCCCCGGACGTCCGCGGGAAGTTCGCTGCTCACCCCGGCCGGCTCCAGCAGCCGGGGCAGCAGCGCGCGCAGCCCGTCGACGCCGAGCCGGGTGGAGACGTACGACGCCGAGCCGGCGCCCGTCGGACGGCGGGTGATCGCCGGACGGCCCGTGTGCACTCCGGTGCGGTAGTGCGCCAGGACCTGGGTGTCGGCGTCGGTGACGGTGATCCGGTCGGTCCACAGGGTGCCCGCGGCGGAGTCGTCCAGCTCCACGCTCTCGCCGGCCAGCAGCGGCCCGAACTCCTCGATGCGGATGCCGAGCAGGTCACGCAGGGCGCCCGGGTAGCCGCCGAGCCAGACATGGTCGTTCTCGTCGACGATCCCGGAGAAGTACGTGGTGACGAGGTGGCCGCCCTGCTCGGCGTAGCACGTCAGCTCCTTGGCCAGCCCGGCCGGCACGACGTGCAGCACGGGCGCGATCAGCACCCGGTGGCGGGAGAGGTCGGCGCGGGTGGTGACGAGGTCGGCGCGGACACCGAGGGCGAGCAGCGCCGAGTACCAGTCGAGCGCCTCCTGCCGGTAGTCGAGCAGGGAGGTGGGGTGCGAGTCCTGCTCGCTCGCCCACCAGGACTCCCAGTCGTAGAGGATGCCGACGGAGGCGGTCTCCCGCTCCGAACCGGCCACCGGGGCCAGGGCCTTGAGGGTGGCGCCGAGCTCGGCCACCGCGCGGAAGACATCGCTGTCCCGGCCGGCGTGCGGGACCATCGCCGAGTGGTACTTCTCGGCGCCGGCCGCCGACTGGCGCCACTGGAAGTAGCAGACCGCGTCCGCGCCGTGCGCCACGTGCAGCAGCGCGTCCCGGGCCAGGTCGCCGGGGCGCTTCGCCACGTTGACCGGCTGCCAGTTGACGGCGCTGGTGGAGTGCTCCATCAGGAACCACGGCCGGCCGGCCGCGATGCCGCTGGTCAGGTTGGCGGAGAAGGACAGCTCGTCGCGGTCCTGCGGGCCGGGGTGGACGTAGTGGTCGTTGGAGACGAAGTCGATCTCGTCGGCCCAGTCCGGGTAGTTCATGCCCTTGGTGTTGCCCATCACCATGAAGTTGGTGGTGACCGGGATCCCGGGGGTGATCTCCTTGAGGATCTCCCGCTCGGCGATCAGATGGTCCTTCAGGGCGTCCGAGGAGAACCGCTTGAAGTCCAGCTGCTGGGTCGGGTTGGGGTGCGAGGCGGCCAGCCGCGGCGGCAGGATCTGCTCCCAGTCGCTGTAGCGCTGCGACCAGAACGCGGTGCCCCAGGCGTGGTTGAGGGCGTCCAGCGTGCCGTAGCGGGCGCGCAGCCAGAGACGGAAGGCGCGGGCCGCGTCGTCGGAGAAGTCGTAGACGTTGTGGCAGCCCAGCTCGTTGGAGACGTGCCAGGCGACGAGGGCCGGGTGGTCCTGGTACCGGGTGGCGATCTCCCGGACCAGCCGCAGGGCGTGCTCGCGGAAGACCGGCGAGGTGGGCCGCCAGTGCTGGCGGGCGCCCGGCCAGAGCGTCTCGCCGTTCGCGGTGACCGGCAGGATCTCGGGGTGGGCCGTGGTCAGCCACGGCGGCGGGGAGGCGGTGGCGGTGGCCAGGTCGACGCCGATCCCGCCCGCGTGCAGCAGGTCCATGACCTCGTCGAGCCAGCCGAAGTCCCAGGTGTCGGGACCCGGCTGGATCCTGGCCCAGGAGAAGATCCCCACGGAGACGACGGTGACGCCGGCCTCCTGCATCAGGCGGACGTCCTCCTCCCACACGTCCCGGGGCCACTGCTCGGGGTTGTAGTCGGCGCCGTAGGCCAGACGCGGAGCGGGGTCACCGTCCGCCCCGCGCAGCATGCGGGACTGGAGGGTGGAGATCATGGCGGTCCTTCCGAAGGTGGTGCACGGGGGCGGCGCGGCCCGGGTGCCGCGCCGCCCGGCGTTTGTTCCTGCGTGCCGGCGACTGGTGCGCGCCGGCTGCTGTCCGTCGTCTACTTCTCGACGGTGAAGCCCTGCTCCTCGCCGTACTTGATCGAGGCGTCCTGCCAGGCCTTCAGACCCTCGGCCAGCGTGGTGCCGGAGACGTAGGCCTTGCCGACCGTGTCGTTGAAGATCGAGTTGGCGTACGGCTGGAACGGGAGGTACGACCAGTCGCTCGCCACGTTCGCGGCGGACTCGGCGAAGATCTTGTTGGCTTCCTGGCCGCCGAAGTAGTCGAACTTCTTGCTCTGGAACGCGGGCGACTCCAGCTCCGCCTTGGTGGCCGGGAAGGCACCCTCGCCGACACGGGTGGCGACACCGTCACCGGCGTTGGCGTACTCGGTGAAGGCGTAGGCGAGTTCCTTGTTCTGGCTCAGCGCCGGAACCGTCAGCGAGCTGCCGCCGTTCTCCGCGCTCGCCTTGTCGCCCTGGGTCCAGGCGGGCATCGCCGCGGCGCGCCACTGGCCCGTGGCGTTCGGGACGCCGGAGACGAAGTTGGCGGGCATCCAGGCGCCGGTGGCCAGGGTGGCGATGGTGCCGTCGCCCAGACCCTTGTACCAGTCGTCGGTCCAGCCGCTGACCGGGGCGAGCAGCTTCTCGTCGATCAGCTTCTGCCAGACCGTCTCGAACTTCTTGGCGCCCGCGTCGTCGAAGTCGATGGCGACCTTGGTGCCGTCGACCTTGTAGGGGCGCGAGCCGGCCTGCCACAGCAGGGAGGTGGTGAAGCCCGCGTCACCGAGGTCGTTGGCGATGTAGGCCTTCGGGTCGGCCTTGTGGAGCTTGCGGGCCGCGTCCAGGTACTCGTCCCAGGTGGTCGGGACGGCGATCTTGTACTTGTCGAAGACCGTCTTGTTGTAGAACAGCGCCATCGGGCCGGAGTCCATCGGCAGGCCGTAGACCTTGTCACCGTCGCTGACGGCGTTCCACGGGCCCGGGGTGTACTTCGAGGCGAGCTTGTCCGCGCCGTAGGGGGCGAGGTCGCTCAGGCCCTTGGTGAGGGAGTACTGGCCGAGCGCGAAGTACTCGACCTGCGCGACGTCCGGGACGCCCTTGCCGGCCGAGATCGCGTTGGACAGCGCGGTGTAGTGCTTGTCGCCGGAGCGCTCGCTGACCAGGTTGACCTTGACCTTCGGGTACTTCTTCTGGAAGTCGGCGGCCACCGTCTTCAGGGTGGGCTCCCAGGCCCAGACCGTGATGTCGCCACCCTTGTCCAGGGCGGCCTGGATGTCGCCGGCGGAGACGGCCTTGGTGTCGGAGTCGTCGTCCGAGCCACCGCAGGCGGTGACGCCCAGGGCGAGGGTGGAGACGAGGGCGATGCCGCGCAGGATGCGGCTCGTTGTTCTGCGCATGGGGCTTCCACTTCTTCGTGGGTGGGACAGGTGAGGGTGGGGGTGGTGCCGGTGGTGCTCAAATGTGGGGCTTGGGGGCGCGGCCCTCGTCACTCCTTGACACTTCCGGCGGCGAGGCCGGACTGCCAGTACTTCTGGAGGAACAGGAAGGCGGCGATCAGGGGAAGGATCGTGAGCAGGGACCCCGTGATCACCAGGTTGAAGATCACGTCACCGCCGATGGTCTGTGCCTGGGAGCTCCAGGCGCTCAGACCCAGCGTCAACGGGTACCAGTTCGGGTCCTTCAGCATGATCAGCGGGAGGAAGTAGTTGTTCCAGGTGGCGACGGTGGTGAAGAGCAGCACGGTCACGATCCCGGGGGCCAGCAGCGGCAGCGCGACCTGGAAGAAGGTCCGCACCTCGCTCGCCCCGTCCATCCGGGCCGCCTCCAGCAGCTCGGTCGGGATCGCCTCCGCGGCGAACACCCACATCAGATAGAGGCCGAACGGCGAGACCAGCGACGGGATGATCACCGCCCAGGGAGTGTCGGTCAGGCCCATCTTGCTGAACATCAGGAAGGTCGGCACCGCCAGCGCCGTACCCGGCACGGCGACCGCGCCGATCACCACGGCGAAGATCGCACGCTTGCCGGGGAAGGCGAACTTGGCCAGCGCGTACCCGCCGAGCACGGCCAGCAGCGTCGCGCCGCCCGCGCCGAGCACCACGTACAGCAGCGTGTTCAGCAGCCAGCGGCCGAAGATGCCGTCGTGGTAGGTGAACGTGTCCCGGATGTTGTCCCACAGGGCGAAGTCGTGGGCCAGCCACAGGCCGTTCGAGTCGGCCAGGCCCGCCTGGGTCTTCGTGGAGTTGATGACCAGCCAGATCAGCGGCACCACGGTGTAGAGGACCATCAGGGCCATCAGCGCCGTGAGCAGCACATTGCGCTTCGGCTTGCCCGGGGTGTGCTTCTTGCGGGGGGTCCGCAGCTTCGGGCCGGTGCTCTTCGCGGGGGAGGCGGTGACAGAGGTGCTCATCGGGTCACGCTCCCTTGCGCATGCCGCGCAGCTGGACGGCGTAGGCGACGATCATCGTGATGAGGCCCATGATGATGGCCACCGTCGCGGAGTAGTTGTGCTGCTGGCCGTTGAAGGACAGCGAGTAGGTGTAGAAGTTCGGCGTGTAGTCCGTGGTGATGGCGTTCAGCGCCAGCGGACGCAGGATGCTCGGCTCGTTGAAGAGCTGGAAGCTGCCGATGATCGAGAAGATCGTCGCGATGACGATCGCGCCCCGGATCGCGGGCAGCTTGATCGAGCGGATGATCCGCCACTGACCGGCGCCGTCGATCTCCGCCGCCTCGTACAGCGAGGTCGGGATGACCCGCAGCGCCGAGTAGAAGATCAGCATGTTGTAGCCGACGAACTCCCAGGTCACGATGTTGCCGATGGAGGCGAGCACCCAGTCGGGGGAGAGCAGGTCGGGCAGGGTGACACCGAACGCGGAGTTGATGTCTCCCACCAGGCCGTACTTGGTGCCGTACATGAAGCCCCACATCAGGGTGGCGACCACGGCGGGCACGGCGTACGGCAGGAAGATCGTGATCCGGAAGAAGCTCTTGCCGTAGAGCCGGCCGCTGTCCAGGGCCAGCGCCACCAGCAGGGCGATGCCCAGCATGATCGGCACCTGGACGGCCAGGAAGAGTGCCACCCGGCCGACCGCCGACCAGAACGCGTCGTCCTGGAGGGCCCGTGTGTAGTTGTCCAGGCCGACGAACTGGTTGCCGCCGATCAGCTGGTCGCGGAAGAGGCTCAGATAGATCGAGTACGCGATCGGGGCCAGGAAGACCAGGGCGAACACGGCCACGAAGGGACCGATGAAACCCCACCCCGTCCAGGAGCGGCGGTCCCGTCGCGACGGAGGGGGTGCCGGCCGCGGCTCGGCGGCCGCCGGCGGTTGCAGCGTCGTCATGTCGTTCCTCGCTCGTGCGGTCCTGGAACCCGGCGGTGGTGCGCCCGGCTGTCCGAGCGCCTCACCGCCACCCATGATGTTTACGTAAACATCAGCCACGCAAGAACCCTGAGCGAGCTGTTATGTTTACGTAAACATCTGATGGCGGCATGTCTACACTGCCCTGATAACGATGGTCAAGGGTCCTCTGCGGAGACCGTGACGCCTGCGCGGACAGAGAGGTGGGGACACCCGTGGACATGGCTGAAAGAACCCCGGTGAAGGGGCCCAGACGGCCGCGGGCCACCGCCTCCATGGCCGATGTGGCCCGTCTGGCGGGAGTCTCCTCGCAGACCGTCTCCCGTGTCTCCAATGGTTACGCCGGGGTGAACGAGGAGACCCGCGAGCAGGTGCTCGCCGCCATGAAGGAGCTGGGGTACCGGCCCAACAGCGCCGCCCGCGCCCTCAAGCGTGGCGAGTTCCGGACCATCGGCGTGATCACCTTCTCGCTGTCCAGCACGGGCAATGTGCGCACCCTGGAGGCCATCGCCACCTCGGCCGCCGCCGAGGGCTACGCGGTGACCCTGCTGCCGGTCGCGGTCCCCACCCAGGACGAGGTCCGCGGCGCGTTCAGCCGCCTCGAGGAACTGGCCGTCGACGCGGTGATCGTCATCATGGAGGTCCACCTCCTGGACGCCGCGACCATCATGCTCCCGCCGTACGTGCAGGTCCTGGTGGTCGACTCCGACGCCGGCGAGCACTACACGGTCGTCGACACCGACCAGGCCGGCGGCAGCCGTACCGCCGTCGAGCATCTGCTCGGCCTCGGCCACCACACGGTGTGGCACCTGGGCGGACCCGAGGACTCCTTCGCCGCGCAGCGCCGCACCGACGCCTGGCGCGCCGCCCTCGCCGAGGCCGGCCGCACCCCGCCGCCCCTCATCCGGGGCGACTGGTCCGCCGAGTCCGGCTACCGGGCCGGCCTCGAACTCGCCGCCCAGCAGGACTGCACGGCCGTCTTCGCCGCCAACGACCAGATGGCCCTCGGCCTGCTGCGCGCCCTGCACGAACGCGGGCGGCGGGTCCCCGAGGACGTCAGCGTCATCGGCTTCGACGACATCCCCGAGGCCGGCTCCTTCCTGCCCCCGCTCACCACCGTCCACCAGGATTTCGCCGAGGTCGGCCGGCTGTGTGTGCAGGCCGTGCTGCGCAAGGTGCGCCAGGACGACCCGGAACGCGGCACCACCCTCGTACCGACCCGCCTTGTCATACGTGAGAGCACGGCGCCGCCGTCGTCGCCGGGTCGGTAGGTGTGCGGAGCGGGTGGATCTCCGGACCGGTGGTTCCGTCGGCCGGTGGTTTTCCGGTACGGGGGGCCGGAGTTACGACGGAAGCCGCTCGCCCACCGCACGGGCCGCCGTGCGCCAGGCGGTGGTGACCGCGCTGCGCGCGGCGGCCGTGCCCCGGTCGGTCTCCGCGGGCAGCCGCAGCGGCGCACCCAGATGGACATGGCAGTGCGGCCGCCGGACCGGGGCCGTGAGCGTGCCCGCGAGCTGCTTCGCCGCCGAACCGGAGGCGATCCGCCGGGCACCCGCGTGTCCCACCGGCACCACCAGCGCGCCGGACGTGCGCGCCAGGCGGGCCAGTCCGGTGCGGAACGGCTCGGGCGCGGCGGCCGCGGCGTCCCTGCGGCTCGGCAGCTTCCCCTCGCCGTACAGCAGCACGTGCCGGCCGCCGGCCAGCGCCTCGGCGGCCGCGTCCAGCGCGAGCGCCGCGTGGGCCGTGCCACGCGAGACGGGTATGTGTCCCGCCCGGGTCAGCGCCCGGCCGAACAGCGGGATCCGCCACAGCCCGGCGGCGGCCAGCACCACCGGCTCCAGGTCGTACCGGCGCAGCGCGGCCATCACGACGGCCGGGTCCGCCAGGGAGTCGTGGTTGGCGACGAACAGGGTCCCCGCGGGCAGCCGCAGCTTGATCTCGCTCGTGGTCGTGAGCCGGCCGAAGAACGGCGTCAGGGCGATGACGGTACGACTGAACACGCTCGGGCCTCCCTGGGAACGCTGATGTGCGCCCAGTCTCGCCGCCACGGGTACGGCGGCACCTGAGTACGGATACTCAAACCTTGTCCGGTGCGGGAGTTCACGCCCCGGCGGGCCCTCGCGGGCCCCCGCCGCGGCGGGGGAAGATGGACCGGCAAGCCAATGGTCAACCGACATGGAGGAGCGGGCACATGCAGCACGAGCGAGCGGGCCGCCCGGCCGGCCCCGAAGACCTCGTCGACGTCGCCCGGCTGGTCACCGCGTACTACGCGCTGCACCCCGACCCGGCCGATCCCGCCCAGCGCGTGGCGTTCGGCACCTCCGGGCACCGCGGGTCGTCGCTGAACACGGCGTTCAACGAGGACCACATCGCCGCGACCAGCCAGGCCATCTGCGAGTACCGGGCGGCGCAGGGCACCGACGGCCCGCTCTTCCTCGGCGCCGACAGCCACGCCCTGTCCGAGCCCGCCCGGGTCACCGCCCTGGAGGTGTTCGCGGCCAACGACGTGACCGTGCTCGTCGACGGCGCGGACGGCTACACGCCCACCCCGGCGGTCTCGCACGCCATCCTCGGCCACAACCGCGGCCGCGCCACCGGCCTCGCGGACGGCGTGGTCGTCACCCCCTCGCACAACCCGCCCGCCGACGGCGGCTTCAAGTACAACCCGCCGAGCGGCGGCCCGGCCGGCTCCGCCGCCACCTCGTGGATCCAGGACCGCGCCAACGACATCATCGCCGCCGGCCTGAAGGACGTGCGGCGCGTTCCGTACACCCGGGCCCTCGCCGCGCCCACCACCGGCCGCCACGACTTCCTCGGCACGTACGTCGCCGACCTCCCGAGCGTCCTCGACCTCGACGCGATCCGCGCCGCCGGCGTCCGGATCGGCGCCGATCCGCTCGGCGGGGCCTCCGTCGCCTACTGGGGCCGGATCGCCGAACAGCACCGCCTCGACCTGACCGTGGTCAATCCGCTCACCGATCCCACCTGGCGTTTCATGACGCTCGACTGGGACGGCAAGATCCGCATGGACTGCTCGTCGCCGTACGCGATGGCCTCGCTCATCGGACAGCGGGACCGGTTCGACATCGCCACGGGCAACGACGCCGACGCCGACCGGCACGGCGTCGTCACCCCCGACGCGGGCCTGATGAACCCCAACCACTACCTGGCCGCCGCCATCGCCTACCTCTACGCCCACCGTGAGCGGTGGCCCGCCGACGCCGGCGTGGGCAAGACGCTGGTGTCGTCCTCGATGATCGACCGGGTCGCCGCCGACCTCGGCCGACGGCTGGTCGAGGTGCCGGTCGGCTTCAAGTGGTTCGTGGACGGCCTGGTCGACGGCTCGCTCGGCTTCGGCGGCGAGGAGTCGGCGGGCGCCTCCTTCCTGCGCCGCGACGGCTCCGTGTGGACCACCGACAAGGACGGCATCATCCTGGCGCTGCTCGCCTCCGAGATCACGGCGGTCACCGGGAAGACGCCGTCCGAGCACTACACCGCCCTCACGGACCGTTTCGGCGAGCCGGCCTACGCCCGGATCGACGCCCCCGCGACCCGGGAGGAGAAGGCGCTGCTCGCCCGGCTCTCGCCCGCGCAGGTCACCGCCGACACGCTGGCGGGCGAGCCGGTCACCGGGGTGCTCACCGAGGCACCGGGCAACGGCGCCGCCGTCGGCGGTATCAAGGTGACCACCGCCAACGCCTGGTTCGCGGCCCGGCCCTCGGGCACCGAGGACGTCTACAAGATCTACGGCGAGTCGTTCCTCGGGGCCGAGCATCTCCGGCAGGTCCAGGACGAGGCCAAGGACGTGGTCATGGCGGCGCTGGGCGGCTGACGGAGCGTGCGGCCCCGACGGGGTCCCTCGGCTTCGGGGGACCTTTCGGGCTCGGGCGACGGCGAACCGGGACGCGCCGTCGCCCCGTCTGCGTCCGCCGTCGCTCGCCCGTCGGTGTCTGGCGGCGCCCGTCGCGCCCGTCGCCCGTCGGTGTCCGGCGGCGAGGGCCCGGCCGCCACTCGATCGCCCGCGCGCGCCGGAACGGCCCGGCGTACCCGGACGGTCCGTGCGTGCACGGCCGCCGGTTCGTGCGTGGACGGCCGCCGGTTCCGCCCGCGCACGGTCGTCGGTCCGCCCGCGCACGGCCTCGTGCCCGTCCCGGTCGGGCCGGGTGCCGCGGGGCGCGGACCGGGACCGGGGGACCGGGCGGGGATCGGTGGCCGACGGGGCACGTCCGGCTCTCGCTATGATCCTCTCAGGCTGAAATAAGAGTTTTGCCTGAAATGGATGCCTGTCGCTGTCACGAGACGGCCGTGTCCGCCCCGAGGCCGCCGTTCCCGCCGGAGTGATCCATGTCCCGCAAGCGCCCCCCGGACGAGGGCGACGAGCTGCTGGCCAGGCTCGGTTCGCTGACCGCCCAGGCGCGCGAGCGCGCGGAGCTGCAACGCTCCCGCGTCGAACTGGCCCTCGCCCTCCAGCGCGGCATGCTGCCCAGGGACCTGCCCGTCGCCCCCGGCTTCCGGCTGGCCGTCCAGTACGCCCCCGCCTGCCACGGCCTCAACGTGGGCGGCGACTGGTACGACGCCTTCACCATGCCCGACGGCCGGATCGGCCTGTCCATCGGCGACGTTCAGGGCCACAACATAGAGGCGACCGCGTTCATGGGTCAGGTACGGGTCGGCCTGCGCGCCCTCGCCTCCGTCACCGGCGAACCCGGAGAACTCCTCGCCCGCACCAATGACCTGCTGCTCTCCCTCGGCAACGACCTCTTCGCCACCTGCACCTTCATGCGGCTCGACCCCGCCACCGGGGTCCTGGAGAGCGCCCGTGCCGGACACATCCCGTGCGTCTGGGCCACGGCGGACGGCAAGTCCGGCATAGCCGAGGACGAGGGCGGACCGCCGCTCGGTGTCGTGGCGGGCATCGACTACCCGGTCACCCGCTACCGCCTCACCAAGGGCGGGGTGTTCGTGCTGCTCACGGACGGGGTGGTGGAGGGGCCGTCGCTCTCCGTCGACGAGGGGCTCGACCAGGTCGTACGGCTCGCCGGTATCGCCGCCGTCGCCGGCCTGGCGGCGGGCTCGCTCGCCGCCGCCGTGATCAAGGGCGCCGAACAGGTCGGACACGAGGACGACGCGGCGGTCCTGGTGGTGGGACACGACGGACTCCTGACGCAGGGGGCGGCCGGGTCCGGCATCGGGTCCGGTATCGGGTCCGGCATCGGGGCCGGGGGAGAGCGGCCTCGGATTCAGCCATAGGGCCGGACGGCGGGCCTCCCGCCTCGCCGTGGGCGGCGGGGCGGTGTCTGATGGCTGCTGTGGTGGGTACCCCGGATCCGGAGCTGCGGCGCACGGCCGTCTTCGCCCTCCAGACGCTCGCGGTCGCCGTCGGCTACTACGTCGCCGGGCGCCTGGGGCTGGTGCGGCAGCTCGTCGTCGAGGGCGCGGTGTTCACCCCGATCTGGCCGCCCACGGGTGTGGCGGTCGCCTGCCTGCTGATCTTCGGGATCCGGTCCTGGCTCGGTATCGCCCTCGGGGTCCTCCTCGTCATCCTGTCGATCACCCCGCTCCGGCCCGTGGCGCTGGTGATCGTGGCGGGCAACACCCTGGCGCCCGTCTGCGCCTATCTCCTGCTGCGCAGGGTCGGCTTCCGTGCCGACCTCGCCCGGTTACGCGACGGGCTCGCCCTGGTCTTCCTGGGCGCCCTCACCGCGATGCTGGTCAGCTCGACGGTCGGCGTGGGCCTCCTCGTCCTCACCGACCGGCTCGCCGCGGGCAGCTTCTGGGCGGTGTTCCTGGCCTGGTGGGTCGGCGACGCCATGGGTGTCCTGATCGTCACCCCGGTCCTGCTCATGTTCCACCGGGCGCAATGGTCCCAGCGGCCGACCCGGTGGAAGGAGGCCATGGGCCTGGCCCTCATCTCCCTGGCCGCCGTCCCGTTCGCCACCCGCAGCCCCATCAGCCTGCTCTTCCTCGTCTATCCGCTGCTGATCTGGGCGGCGCTGCGCTTCCAGCTCGCCGGCAGCATGCTGTGCGCGCTGTTCACCTCGGTCATGGCCACCGTCGCCGCCACCGACGCGGTCGGCCCCTTCGCCCGGATGAACCGGGTCGAGGTGATGATCAAGCTCCAGGCCTTCAACGGGACCATGGCCCTGACCGCGCTGCTCCTGTCCGCCGTGATCATGGAACAGCGCAACACGCGGCGCTCCGTGGAGCGCGCCTGCCAGGAACTCGTCGAGGTCCTGGAACACCTCACCGCCGACGACAACCGCCCGTCCCCCTACGATCCGCCCCCGTTCGGCCGGGACGGCCCGCACAAGCGGGACGGCTTCCCCTGACGCGTCACCCGTGCCCGTGAGGCTTCGGTCGAACGTTCGGATACGGCAGTTTTCCGGTTCAGGAACGCCGGCCTCCCCTTCTCGCGGACCATGGGCAAGCCATGACCGCGCACCCACTCCGCCGTGTCCGGCCCGGCCTGCCGCACCGTGGCGGAGCGGCGACCGGGGCCGCAGTGCTGCCCGCAGCCTCCTTCGCCGCCGTGGCGACGGCGCTGGCGGCGGCCGGTCACCATCTGGTCTTCGCCGGTACGGCCTCCGCCGCGGAGTGCCTGGTGGCGGCGGTCCTCCTCTTCGGGGGCGCCCTGCTGCGCGGGCCGGGCCGCGGATCCCTCCCGGGGGACCTCGTCGCCCTCGTCCTCGCGCAGGTGTCCGCCTGCGGCTGGTTCACCGGACTCAGCCCCGCCCCGACAGCGCCGGGCGCGGCCCTGCACGGTGAGCTGGGCGGCGCGCTCTACCTCGCGATGACCCTGGTCACGGCCGGCGTGCTGCGTGCCGCGGCCACCTCCCGCTCCCCGCTGTCCCTGGTGCTCCAGGAGCGGCTGCGGGCCTTCGCGCACCGGCTCCGCGCCCTGATGTCCGTGCGGATCACCGCCGGCCCCGCCGCAGCCTCGGGCCGGTCCGCCGGCGGCCGTGGCGGCAGGGACGAGGACCCCTGCTCGGAGGCGCTGGTGACGGGCACGGTCGGCCGCCGGGGCCCTCCCTGACGCGCATGGTTCCCCGTACCTGAGACCCGTCACGTCGGCGACCACCGGGCGCCGACGCCCCACGCCCCGTGCCGTCGCCCCGACCCCCAATCCGAGCCCGAATCCGAGTCGAGCCCGAATCCGAGCCCCAATCCGCGCCCGAGTCCGCGCCCCAATCTGCGCCCGAGTCCGCGCCCCAATCTGCGCCCGAGTCCGAGCCCGAGTCCGCGCCCGGCTCCCCGGCCGTACGCCGGCGCGCGCCCTTCGCCACGCGGCCGGGCCGCTTTCCCCCCACCCGCCCCTCGCGACATCTGGAGCCCCCATGACCGCACCACGCATCGACATCGTGCACCCCGCCGATCTGACGCCCACGGACCTCGACCTGTGGAACGACCTGCGCAGCGCGACCGCCACCGCGGCCAACCCCTTCATGAGCGCACAGTTCAGCCAGGCCGTCGGCCGGGTGCGGCCCGACACCCGGGTGGCGGTCCTGCGCCGGAGAAGGAAGACCGTCGGCTACTTCCCCTACCAGCGGGGCCGATGGGGCTGCGGCCGGGCGGTCGGCCTGGGCGTCTCCGACTGCCAGGGCGCCGTCCTGCACCCCGGACTGCACCTGGACCCCCGTCACCTCATGAGCGCCTGCTCCCTGAACGCCTGGGAGTTCAACCACCTCGAGAGCGGCCAGGACCTCTTCCTGCCCTACGCCACCGGCCAGTTCGCCTCACCCGTCGTCGATCTCACCGGCGGCTTCGCGGCGTACGAGCACCACCTGCGCGACCACGCCCGCGGCTTCCTGAAGGCGGCACGCGCCCAGGAACGCCGTATGGCCCGCAACATCGGCCCGCTGCGCTTCGTCTTCGACGACCCGGACCCGGCAGCCCTGCGCGCCCTGGTCACCTGGAAGTCCGCCCACTACCGCCGCACCGGACGCCGGGACCCCTTCGCCCAGCCCTGGATCGCCCAGCTCGTCGAACTGCTCTCGGCGACCTCCGCACCGGACTGCTCGGGCATCCTGTCGGTGCTCTACGCGGCCGACCGGCCGGTCGCCGCCCACTTCGGCCTCCGCTCCCGGACGGTCCTCTCCTGCTGGTTCCCCTCCTACGACCTGACCGTCGCCACCTACTCGCCCGGCCGCATCCTCTACCTGCACATGATCGAAGCCGCCGCCGCGTCGGGCATCGACCTGGTCGACTTCGGCAGGGGCGAGGCCGCCTACAAGAACTCCTTCAAGACCGGAGACCTCCTCGTCCACGAAGGAGCCCTGCGCACGGCGGGTCCCGGGGGCGCCCTGCACTGGCTGCGCCGGGAGCCGATGCGGGCCGCCCACCGGCTGGTGCGGGACCATCCGACGCTGAAGAACGCGGCCGTACGCGCCCTCAGGACCGTCGGCACGATCCGGGCGCGCTGAGCGGCCGTCCCGTACTGCAACCGGGGGAGGAGGGGCGAGGCGGTTGCCGTGCCGCCCCGGCGCACCCCGCATCCTGCATCCTGACGTCCCTCCCGCGCGGCCGCCCGGTGATGTCCGGCGAGGCCGCCCCACCAGCGCGGTCCCCGCACCGCCCGGCCCCTACGGAGAACCATGGCCGACCCCGGTCCCGAGGCCCGCGCCGCCGCCCTGCTGCGCCGCCCCCAACTGTGGCTGGTGCCCACGGTCCTGACGGGCCTGCTCGCCCTGCTGCTGTCCCTCCTCTACATGGGCGGCATCGTCAACCCCAACGGCGACCTGCGCGATCTGCCCATCGCCCTGGTCAACAGCGACACCGGCAAGCCACCCGCCGGGCAACGGCAGAACATCGGCACCGAGATCAGCGCGGCCATCGCCACCGACACGGCCGGCGGCAAGGCCGACTGGCGCACCCTCACCCGTGCGCAGGCGCAGGACCAGCTCGACTCCGGCAGGGTGTACGGCGCCCTCGTCATCCCGGCCGACTTCACCGACTCCGTCACCGCGCTGGCCACGACCGGCGCCACGAAGCGGCCGACGATGACGGTGCTCACCAACCCCGGCAAGGGCAGTCTGGGGTCCTCCCTCGCCTCGCAGATCACCACCCAGGCCGCGCGGCAGTCGTCCGTGGCCCTGGGCAAGCGGCTCGACGCGGCCGTCACCACGGCGGACTCCACGACCAAGGTGCTCCTTGCCGACCCGGTGGAGGTCGTCACCCAGGTCGGCCACCCCATCGGCACCCACAGCGGCCTGGGCCTGAGCGCCTTCTACTACACGCTGCTGCTGGTCCTGGCCGGCTTCATGGGCGGCAACGTCATCAGCAACGGCGTGGACACCGCGCTCGGCTACGCCGACAACGAGATCGGCCCCTGGCACACCCGCCGGCCCACCGTGCCGATCAACCGCACCCAGACCCTGCTGCTGAAGATGGCCATGACGGCGGGCATCACCCTGGTCAGCGCCTCACTGGTGCTGCTGGCCTGCGTCGGCATCCTCGGCATGGACGCCTCCCATCTGCCGCTGCTGTGGATCTACTCCTACTGCGCGGCCCTCGCCGTCGGCCTCGGTGTGCAGGCCATCAACGCCGCGTTCGGCGGGATCGGCCAGCTGGTGTCCATGTTCGTGTTCATCGTCCTGGGCCTGCCGTCCTCCGGCGCCACCGTCCCGCTCCAGGCGGTGCCCGACTTCTACCGCTTCCTGTCCCACTTCGAGCCGATGCGCCAGCTCAGCGACGGCGTGCGGGCCATTCTCTTCTTCGACGCGCGCGGCGACGCGGGCCTCACCCACTCGTGGATCATGATCGCCGTCGGCACGGCCCTCGCGCTCGCCTTCGGCTTCGGGATGACGACGTACTACGACAGGAAGGGCCACAAGCGCCTCACCCCCCAGCCCGCGTGACCCCTGCTACGAGCGGGCGGGCTGGTCGGCGATCAGCAGAGTGAGGCCGGCGGGGCGGAAACCCAGGCGGGCGTAGATCCGGGCGACGGAGTCCTGCGCGTAGGCGAGGAAGACGGTGGTCACACCATGCTCGCGGGCGTCGGTGACCAGGGCCGCCGTGACCGCGGCGGCCAGCCCCTGCCGACGGGCGGTGGGCAGGGTGCCCACCCCGCCGATCTCGGTCGTGCCGCCCGCCGGGTGGTAGTGACCGGCGGCCAGCGGGACCCCGTCCGGGGCGAAGGCGGCGAGCAGCCGCTTGTGCCCGGCCGTCAGGGTCGGCCGGACCGCCGCCACCGTGCCGTCCGCGAGCAGCTCCCCGGCCACGGCCGACAACGCCTCGGCGCCGCCGGTGCTCCCCGGTGCGAAGGCCAGCCGGGGCAGCGCGAGGACGGCGGGCAGCGCGGGGTCGTCGGCGTCGACCGCCCGGATCGTCACCCCGTCCGGCAACGGCCGGGGCTCCATGGGCCGCTGCGGATCCAGGATCATCAACGGCCGTTCCGCCACGGTCAGTCCGGCGGCCTCGATACGTTCCCGCAGGTCCGGCGCCGCCTCGGCCAGCCATTCGAACGCCTCCGGCACGCCCAGCTCCCGCTGCCGGGCCCGCACCCGTGCGACATCGGCCCCGGTCACCCGCCCGGCCGCGGCCCCGACGGGCTGAGCATGCCCCGGACCGCCGTAGTACGGCGCACCCGGCTCCTTCCGTACGAACAGCCGCAGCGGCCCGAACTCCTCGGCGTCGGAGAACAGCAGGGGAACGGTGGCGTAGTACCGCTCGATGCGTGCGTGCAGCGATTCGCTCATGCGGGGCATCCCACCACGGCGGGCCGGGGCACCGCACTCGCGGGTTAATTCCGGGGATAAATCCGTGGCTGATCATTGCTAGTCTCCGAGGTGGAGGTGGCCTGTGGCGACGGAGGAAGAGCTGTTCACGGCGGTGGACGAACTGCTCGCGGGAGAACCGGAGCTGCCGGAGCCCGAGGAACGCGCGCGGCTGCGGGAGGCGGCCGGGGTGACGCAGGCCCGGCTGGCCCAGGTGCTGCGGACCACCGCGCAGACGGTGAAGAACTGGGAGAACGGCCGCTCCGAGCCACGCCCGCCGCGCCGCCAGGCGTATCTGCGGCTGCTGACGGGGTGGGCGGCCAAGTATCCGGTCGAACAGTCGGTCGAAAGCCCGATCGCGCACCCGGTCGAGCAGCCGATCGCGCACCCGGTCGAGCAGCCGGTCGGGCAGCCGGTCGGGCATCCCGCCGGGGCCGAGGTCGAGGCCGAGGTCGAGGCGCGGCCCCCCGTTGCGAACCGCCCGGCCCCCGATGCCGTCGCCCCGGACACCGTCACCGCGAACGCCCTGCCGACCCCGCCCCCGGCCCCGCCCACGCACCCCGGCGCCGCACGGCCGAGCCGCACCCGCACACCGTCGTCCACCTCCCGACGCCCCACCGCTCCCACCGCTCCCGCGTCGCCCGCCGACCCCCGGTTCACGAACGGCCCGCTCACCGTGGTGGACGGGGACGGCACGGCCCACTGCCTGGGCGGAGTGGTGCTGGAGTGCCCGGCGACCACCCTCCCGCAGCTGGTGGAGTGGACGCTGGCCGAGTCCGGGGTCGGCGCGCCGCGCCTGCACCGGCACGGGAAGGACTCCGACCCGCTGGTGGTGCTGACGGCCTCCGCCGCCGTCCGGTTCGGACTGCCGGAACGCCTGGAGGACCGCCGGGGTCTGCGGCTCGCCCACGACCACCCCGTCGTCAAGCAGCTGACGCGCGCCAAGTGGCAGCTGACGCAGCGCGGTTTCGGCCCGTGGGCGCGGATCTACCGGCCCGCGCAGCACGGCCGGCGCCAGTGCGTCCAGCTGGCGGTCCTGCCGTGGGAGGCACTGGACGCGCGGACCTGGGGGGAGGCGGACCGGCTGCACCCGGCCGATCTGGCCCGGGTCCTCGGCGTGTTCGCCTCCCGGGTGCTGACCCCGCGCGGTTCGTCGGCGGTGACCGGTCTGGAGCTGATGACCGCGCTGCGGCCGCCGACCCGCCCGGTCAAGGACGAGGCGACCGGCGAGTGGGTGTCCGGCCCCAACCCGGGCGCGCTGAGCAGGCCCGTGGACCCGGCGCCGCCGGAGGCCCCCGCCGAGCATCCGGTCGCCCAGGGCTGGCGGGGCGGCTTCCTCGACGAGGAGGCCTGGCAGTGGGGGCGCGAGGCGGATCTGCTGTCCGACGAGGAGTGCCTGCTGCCCTGGGCGGTCGGCATCGACATCAACACGGCCTTCCTGGCCGCCGCGTCCCGGCTCACGGTCGGCCTGTCGGAACCGGTGCACGTCGGCGCGCCCGCGTTCGACAAGAAGACCCCGGGCAGCTGGCTGGTGGACCTCTCCGATTTCGAGCTGGACCCGCGACTGCCGAACCCCTTCACCCCGACCGGCCTGCGCCCCGAGGGACCCGCCTGGTACAGCACCCCGACCCTGGCCTACGCCGAGGAACTGGGCTGCGCCGTCCGCCCGTCCGAGGCCTACGTACGGCGCGAGACCGGCGCCTACCTGGACCCCTGGCACGACCGGCTCAAGGACGCCTACCTCACCACGAGCGCGGACATGGGCATCCCGGTCGCGAAGGACGCCGATCCGGCCGGGTACCTCGACGCCATGGCCCTCCACCGCACGTACGCGGCCGCCGACGAGGACGATCTCGACGCGCTGCGCGCGGCCCTGCTGCGGCTGCCCCTGCACCACGGCCGCCCGGCCGAGGCGGGCGACGCGCGGCTGGTGGCCGCCGTGCGCCGGCACCGGCAGGGCGCGATGGTGCTCTCGGCGATCAAGGCGACGGTCAAGGGCGGCATCGGGAAGCTCCGGGAGCGGCCGCAGGGCCACACCTACCGGGACGGCGAGCGCTGGCCCGCTCTCGAACGCCCCACCTGGAGCCCCCACATCCGCGCGGCCGTCATCGCCAAGGCGCGGGTGAACACCCACCGCAAGATGGTCCGACTCGCCGCCCTGACGGGCCGGTACCCGCTGGCGGTGCTCTCCGACTGCGTCGTCTACGCCGCCCCGGGCCCCTCCCCCCTGGACTTCCTGCCGACGAACGACGACGGCACGCCCGTCCACGGCACGTTCCGTATCGGCGTGAGCCCCGGCCAGTGCAAACTCGAGGGCGTCCAGGAGACCGCCTGGGCCGTGGACCTGCTCGAACAGGGTCACAACCCCGCCCGTCACATCAAGGGCGGCGACGCCGTCGTCGACGAAGGAGAGTGACCGGTGCCGGGAGAGATCGACGACGCCCTGGAACGCGGCGGCCGGGCCCATGTCACCAAGCCGCCGCCGAAGAGCGCGTCGGCCCAGATGCGGCTGCTCGTCCGGGCGGAGAAGGGCTCCACGAAGGCGGTGGCCCGCCGGCTCGGCATCTCCCAGCGGCAGGTGGAGCGCTATCTGGCCGGGACGGCCAGACACCCCCGGCCGGCGCTGCGGGGGGCGCTGGAGCGCGAGGTCGCCAAGGCGTGGCAGCCGCGGGTGCGGCAGCGGGCCCGCAGGAAGGCCGCCGCCCACACCGGCATCACCATCGAGACCCGTGCCCGGTTCGGCTACAGCGCGCCCGTCGGCACCACCGACGACCCGCGCATGCGACGCCTGACCGTCCATCTGCCGCCGGAGTACGCCCGACGCCTCTTCGACGCGGCTCAACAGGGCGCGGGTGACGCCCGGTTGCGCGGCATCGTCGCCGAAGGGCTGCGGGACGTCTACTTCCGCGACGGCGGCCGCCGTGCCGGGAACCTCGACGTGGACCTCACCGACATCGACTACATCGACGTCTCCTTCTGAGCCTCCCGCCCTCCGGAGCGGCATCGTCGCGGTGGCCGTGGCGCCCGCCGCCGCGTTGTCCGAGGCCTCGGCTAGAGTCTCGCCTCATCCTCGGTCGGTCGTTCTGCCCCGGGGACGCGCTGGGGGTACGGCAGAGGGAGCCCGACGAATGGAACTGCCCGGTTACGAGATTCAGGGTGTCCTGGGCCAGGGGGGATTCGCCACGGTCTACCGGGCCCGGCAGCTGGCCGTGGGCCGGGAGGTCGCGCTGAAGGTGGACAGCAGGCTGCTGGCCACACCGCGCGACCGGCAGCGCTTCCTGCGCGAGGTCACGGCGGCCGGGCAGCTGTCCGGGCACCCGCACGTGGTGCCGGTGTACGACGCCGGGGTCCTCGCCGACAACCGCCCCTACATGGTGCTGGAGTTGTGCCCCGGCGGTTCGCTGGGCGAGCGGCTCGTCCGGCAGGGCGCCCTGCCGCCGAAGGAGGCCCGCGACATCGGGGTGGGCCTCGCGGACGCGGTGGCGGCCGCTCACGCCGCCGGGGTGCTGCACCGTGACATCAAGCCGGGCAACGTCATGATCAACCGGTACGGCGGGGTGGCCCTCACCGACTTCGGGCTGGCGGCGATGCCCCGGCCCGGACAGGAACTCTCCGTCACCCGCGAGGCGCTGACCCCAGCGTACGCGCCGCCCGAGGCCTTCCACATGGCCGAGCCCGGCCCGGCCGGTGACGTCTACTCGCTCGCCGCCACCCTCTACGCCCTGCTGCGGGGCCGCCCGCCGCACCATCCGGACGACGGCACCCAGCTCAGCCTCGCCGAACTGATCGTCCGGCACACCTGGCCCTACCCCGACCTGCCCGGCATGCCGGCCGCCCTGAACGCGGCGCTCCGGCAGGCCCTGGCCCCGGACCCGGCGGAGCGCCTGTCCGACGCGGGCGCGTTCCGGGACGCCCTGGCGGCGGTCGACCTGTCCGCCCCCGTCGGCTTCGGACCGGCGCCCACCGTGGCCACCGTGCCCGCGCATCGAGACGCGGCCCCCGCGACGGTGGTTCCGGGCCCGCCGGGCCGGGCGGCCGGCGGGACGACCGCGGTCGTCGCGCCCGGCGGCGACGGCGGCGGGGCCGCGGGACGGCGCCGTCCCGCGCTGATCGCGGCGCTGGCCGTGGTGGCGGTCTCCGTGAGCGTCACCGTCGGCGTCGTGACGTACCGGAACGGGCAGCGGGACGGCGGGGACACGGACTCCCGCTCGGCCGCCTCGTCCTCCGCCTCGTCCTCCGCCACGGCGGACGGCGGCGTGTCCGGCTTCGGGGTGGCGACCCGCACCGAGAACTGCCCCGCGACGGGCGTCGCCGGTGTGGGCGGCCGGTGCGTCGCCACCCCCGAGTGCTGGAGCGGGATCACCGACATCTCCGGGATCATCACGGTCAGCCGTGCCGACTGCCAGACCAGGAACGTGTGGGAGACCTTCGCGATCGCCCCGCTGCCGAAGGACGGCATGACGAACAACGCGCGGGACCTGATCAGGCATCCCGACGTGAAGGCGCTCTGCTCGCAGTCGGTGATGTCCGAGTCCATGAGCGCCGACGGCCGGGCCGTCGCCGACGAGTGGAACGTCGACATCATCCCGCCGACGGCGTCCGAGTGGGACAAGGGGCTGCGGGTCTTCCGGTGCGTGGCGGCGGCCGTCACCGAGGACGGGGAGAAGACGGGGAGCCAGTTCGCCGTACAGGGCTGACGGCGGGCACGGGCGGGCACAGCAGGCCGGACCGGCCGGACCGGCCGGTCGGCCGCCCGCCACGCTCGCCTCAGTCCGTCGGCCAGGTGTGCGCCGGAGCGTTGAGGTGCATGTAGTCGATGTACAGCTCGGTCATCCGGCGCAGTGCCTCGTGGCGGTCCGGGTGGGTGGCGGCGAGGCGGTGGAAGGTCTCCTTCTGCCAGACCGCGCCGTTGCGGACGGTCACGCAGCGCTGCTCGATGACGCCCAGCAGCGGTTCGCGCCACGCGTCGTCCATCCCGGACAGCTCCAGGCCCCGGTGGGCCAGCGGGAGGAGGCGCCGCAGGACCAGCTCGGGCACCGGCACCTCGCCCATGCCCGGCCAGTACAGCTGGCTCTCGATGCCGTACCGGGCGGCCGTGTGCAGATTGTCCTCGGCGGCCTGGAAGGACATCCGCGACCACACCGGCCGTTCCTCGTCCACCAGGGCGCGGGTGAGGCCGTAGTAGAAGGCACCGTTGGCGAGGGTGTCGGCGACGGTCGGGCCGGCGGGCAGACAGCGGTTCTCCACCCGCACGTGCGGGGTGTCCTCGGAGACGGCGTAGACGGGGCGGTTCCAGCGGTAGATCGTGCCGTTGTGCAGGGTGAGTTCGCCCAGCTCGGGGATGCCGCCCTCCTCCAGGGTCCGGGCGGGGTCCTGCTCGTCGAGGAGCGGCAGGAGCGCGGGGAAGTAGCGCAGGTTCTCCTCGAACAGGTCGAAGACGCTGTTGATCCACCGTTCCCCGAACCACACCCGGGGCCGTACGCCCTGCTCCTTGATCTCCTGCGGGCGGGTGTCGGTGGCCTGCTCGAACAGCGGGACCCGGGTCTCGTGCCAGAGCTCCCTGCCGAACAGGAACGGCGAGTTGGCCGCCAGCGCCACCTGCACGCCGGCGATCGCCTGCGCCGCGTTCCAGTAGCGCGGGAACTCCTGCGGGGAGACCTGGAGATGGAACTGGGTGCTGGTGCACGCGGCCTCGGGGGTGATCGTGTCGGCGTACGTCCGCAGCCG
Organism: Streptomyces phaeofaciens; assembly: GCF_014648915.1. Lineage (GTDB taxonomy): Bacteria > Actinomycetota > Actinomycetes > Streptomycetales > Streptomycetaceae > Streptomyces > Streptomyces phaeofaciens. The sequence continues at coordinate 535,464 of NZ_BMSA01000001.1, forward strand.
GTCCACGCCGTCGATGTCGAGCCGCAGATCCTCGCCACGCGCCGCGAACACCTGGTCGTTGAGCAGCCGGTAGCGCGCGTTCTCGGACAGCGCCGACTCGTCGACGTGCTCCTGCCGCAGGGTGGGCAGGATGCCGACCATGATCAGATGCGCGCCGACCGAGCGGGCGCGTTCGTCGGCGTGGTTGAGCGCGTCGCGGATCGCGGACTCCCAGGCGTCCGGGCCGCCCTCCGTCAGCCGGCGCGGCGGAACGTTGATCTCCAGGTTGAACCGGCCCAGCTCGGTGGACCAGGCCGGGTCCGCGATCGCCTCCAGCGCCTCGGTGTTGCGCATCGCCGGCTCGGCCCGGTCGTCGACCAGGTTCAGCTCGATCTCCAGCCCCACCCGGGGCCGCTCGGACGCGAACCGTGACTCGCGCAGCATCTGCGCGAACACCTCGAGGCACTCCTGCATCTTGATCCGGTACCGGCGGCGGTCCTCGCGGGTGAAGACCAGCGCCGGGACATCACGTCCCATCGGCCCTCCCGGCTCGTTCCATCTCGGACGCTCCTCCCTCCAGCGTCGCACCACCGGGCACTCCCGACCATGCGGGGGCCCGAGGTGCGGGCCGGGCCGCACCGGCGGACCCTGGGGGCATGCGGCGCAAGGGTCCCGGGGACGGCGGACCGCAGGACGTGGAGACGGTCCTCGACGGCCTCTACACGACACCGCCGCCCGCCTTCGTCCCCCGCCGTGAGGAGCTGGCCGCCGCGGCCAGGACCGCCGGGAACGCGGACGACGCCCGTCGGATCCATGCCGCCCGCCGCCCCATGCTCGCGGCCTGGGCGGCCAATCTGCTGCTGCGCGCCGCACCGCAGGAGAGCCGGCGGTTCCTGGAGCTGGGGACGGCGCTGCGGGAGGCCTACCGGACCCTGGACGCCGACGGGGTGAAAGAGCTGTCCGACCGGCGCAGGAGCATCGTCGCCGCGCTGACCCGGCAGGCCGTCGTCCTCGCCGAGGGGGCCGGGCACCGGCTGTCCGGCACGGCCCGCCAGGACGTCGAGTCCACGCTGCGCGCCGTGCTCGCCGACCAGCGGGCGGCGGACCGGTGGGCCACCGGGCGCCTCGAAGGCCCCCTCACCCCACCGGCGGACTTCGCCGCCGGCCCGGCGGCCGCCGTGACCGGGCCCGCCCCGGCGAAGACCGCGTCGCCGGCGCCGGCCGCCCGGGCCGCGGACGACCTCGCCGAGCGGCGCCGCCGCCGACGGCGGGAGCAGGCGGAGCGGGCCCGCCGGGAGGCCGAGGCCGCCGACCGACGGCTCCGCGACCGGCGGGCGCAACAGGAGGACGCCGCCGCGGACCTCGAGCGGGCCCAGGAGCGGGTGTCCGAGGCCGAGCGCCGCGTGGAGCAGGCACGCGAGCGCCTCGGGCGGGCCGAGGCGCAGCGGCAGGAGGCCGAGGACCGGCGGCGCGCCGCCGCCGACGCCGTGGCCGGCGCGGAACGGACGGCCCGCGAGGCCACGCGGGACGCCGAGCGCCTGGCCGCCGCCGTCGAACCGTGACGCCGTCCCGGACCGGGCCGGCCCCCGCTCGTTCACCAGCTGGGTCGGGCGGCATCGCCGTAGGACCGGCCGGGGCCCTTGGACAGCTCGAGGTGCAGGTGCGGTCCGGTCGAGTTGCCCGTGCTGCCGACCTCGCCGAGCTGCTGTCCGGCGGTCACCTTCCGACCGCCGAACGGACGTTGGACAGGGCGGCCATGGCGGCTCGGTTCCCTTTCTCAGGTCCAGGGGGTGACGGTGAGCCGGACGCGCGCGTCGGCGCCCAGGATCTTCCAGGTGGTCTCGGGCAGCGCGATGTCCGCGACCCACTCGCCGAGATCGGGGTCCTGGTCGGTGAGCACCGAACCGGTCGGGACGTACTCGCTGATGGGACCGTCGATGGTGGAGTTCCAGGTGGACCGCAGCGCCGGTGCTCCGTTCTCGGAGCCGATGTCGACGACGAGGATGTCGTCGAAGTCCGCGGTCTGCTCGATGTGGTCGCGGAAGTCCAGGAGACCCCCGTCGCGGGTCCGCAGGGACAGGATCCGCAGGTGCAACGCGTAGCGCAGGGCGCCGGAGCCGTTCGCGCCGGCCAGGTTCTCGCACAGGAAGGTGTGCACCAGCGGCACGGCACCGTTGGGGGGCGTGCTGTCGCCCAGCTGGATCGGGCACCACTGCGCGCTCTTGCGCTCGTGCATCACGATCGGCAGACCGCGGATCGACAGCGCGATCTCCGCCTGCCAGGCGGTGTCCTTCTCCCGCGGCAGCCGGTGGTCGACGAGGGCGGCCTCGACCTTGAGGTCGCCGAACAGGAACCGCCGCAGATTCTGGTAGCCCTCCTCGGAGTTGACCAGTCCGTAGCGGCCGCTGTGGCTGCGGTGCACATAGGCGCGGTGGGCGCCGGGGACGTAGGCGTTGTCGATCTGGACCAGGCCGTCACTGCGGGGCCCGACGACGGCGGACGAGAGGCCGGCCGCCGCGTCGTAGTCGGTCGGGTCGGTCCCGACCAGGCAGAAGACCTGGTTGAGGGGGAAGGCGAACTCGCCCTGATCGGGCATCACGCGGGGATCCCAGCCGTCCGGCGGGCTGTCGTCGTCGGAGGCGCCCGGTGTCAGGTACTGGTACATCCGGTCGGGGCCGAAGATCTCGGCGCCGTTGATGCCGATCTCGTCGCGCAGCCTCTCCAGCAGCCCGAAGCCGAAGTCGAAGGTGATGCCGCCGTGCGGGGTGCCGTAGGTGAAGAACTTGGCGACGCGGTCCGTCGGCTTCTCCCGGCGCTCCGGAAGGACCTTCTGCAACAGACAGCGGCAGACCAGCCCGCCCATGGAGTGGGCCACCAGGTGGACCCGCTCGACCTGCGCCTTCCGGCAGACCTTCGTGATCAGCGCCAGCAGGCTCTCGGCGGCGGCCTCCATGCTGAACTCCGTGGGCGTGCCGCCCCAGGTGCTCGCCGAGGGGTCGTAGAAGCGGTGGATCCAGATGCTCTCCCGCGGAATCCGCTCGGCGGTGTCCAGAAAGCGTTCCTGGCTGCCGCCGACGAGGATCTGGTACTGCTCGTCGCCGTGCAGACGCAGCAGGGGGCTCTCGAACTGGTAGAACGCCGCTTTGTTGTCCGGCCCGATCCGGATGTGGGTCGAGCCCGCGTTGAAGCCGTAGAACGGGTCCGCCGCGGCCTGGTCGATGCCCGACTGGCCGCCCGCGAAGCCCCGGACGTAGATGATGGGCAGCTTCTGGTTCTCGGACATGGGGTCCGCCTAGGGGGAGCGGGGAGCGAGCGGTGGGTGGTGGGTGGTGGGTGCGCACGGTGGGCGGGCATCGGCCGCGATGCGACGGAATCCGCAGCGGCCGTCGCCAATAAGGTAAGGATCCGCCGTCAGCACAGCGTCATTCCGTCGTCATCCGTGCGCGGAGCACCACCTTGCGGAGTTGCAGGGCGGCATCGGGCGACCGAGACTGGGAAGGGCGGTCCTCCCGGCCTCGGTGAGGCCGGACCGGCCCCGTGGGTACGCTCGCGCACACCTCAGTGAGCGGGGCGATCGACTTGCTGTCTCCACCTCTGCGGTTGCGGCTGCTCGGCCAGTTCCGGCTCGAACGCGGCACCGAGAACCTCGAACTCTGCCGCAACGGCCAGCGGCTGCTGGCGTTCATGGGGCTGCGGGGACGGGTCTCGCGCACGATCCTCGCCGGCACGCTGTGGCCGGAGGTCACCGAGGAACACGCCAGAGGCAGTCTGCGGACCACCCTGTGGAAGCTGCCGCGCGGCGAGCCGCCCCTCGTCCGCTGCTGCGGCGACACCCTCGTGGTCACCCCGGCGCTCCGCGTGGACGTCGACACCCTCACCAAGGCCGCCTTCGGCGTCCTCCAGGGCTACGGCGCACCGGCCCATGTCCCGCCGCCGCTCGGACTCCTGACCGTCGAGGACCTGCTGCCCGGCTGGGACGAGGACTGGGTGCGGGTGGAGCGCGAACGCCTGCGCCAGCTGCGGCTGCACGCCCTGGACGCGCTCGCCGAGACCCTCGTCCGGGAGGGGAAACCCGCTCTGGCGCTGGAGGCGGCCTGGGCGAGCGTCCGCACGGAACCGCTGCGGGAGAGCGCACACCGGGCCGTCGTGTCGGCGCATCTCGCGGAGGGCAACGTCAGCGAGGCGGTACGCCACTACCACGCGTTCCGGGCTCTGTTGAACGAGGAACTGGGCGTCGAGCCGTCCCCGCGGTTCGCCCGCATGCTTCCGGTCCGGCCGCCGGAGCGGGCCGCGGCACACGACCCGGGCGGCCTCCTGGGATGGTCCGGCTGACCCGCGCCGAGGGCATGAATCCGACGAGGGCTGGAAACGATACGGGGGCGCACACCGCGGGTGCCGGGGCAGCGGACGACGTGCGCGACGGGGCGGGCCGGCGACGGGGGTCCGCGGCCGCCCGCCCGTAGCCGCACCGCGGAGGGGAGCCGAGGGATGGCACGAGAGCGTACGACGGTGAAAACGGCCGAGCAGCGGCCGGCGGGGACGGAGGACGCCTGGCGGATCCTGGACACCGTCCGGGACTGGACCAAGCACGCCGAGACCAAGGCCGCCACCACCCTGGCCGCGTCCGGCGTCCTGGTCGGCGTCCTGTACAGCCTGGTCACCGGCGGCGGCAGCGACGCGCCCGGGTTCGTCGTCGCCGCGGCGGTCACCGCCGTCTGCGCGGTGGCGGCCGGTCTCACCGCCGGCCTGGTGCTGTGGCCCAGACAGCGGATCGCCGACCCCACCCTCCCCACCAGCCTGCTGTTCTACGACCACATCGGCCGCGCGTACGCCACCAGCCACGCCGACTACCGCGACCGGCTGCACGCCTTGCTGCGCGACGAGGAGGCGCTGGTGAGCGCCGTCGCCGAACAGATCTGGGCCAACGCGCTCGTGGCCCGCCGCAAGTACCGCTGGGTCGGCCGCAGCATCGGGCTGCTGCTCGTCGCCCTGACGGCCCTGGCCGTGGCCGCCGTCCTCAGCGCCGCCGAGAGCATCCACTGACCTCGCCCCCCACCCCGCACGAGAGCACCTGGCACGAAGGGTGAACACGTGGACCACTCACCGGCCTACGACCCCGAGAACCCGCAACTCGACGCACTGCCCCGGATGTTCACCGCGCTGACCCGCCCCGACGGCCCCGACGGCGAACGGCGCGAGGCACTCGCCTGGTTCCGCACGGCCTGGCCCGAACTGTCCGCCGCAGTACCGGCGTTGCCCGACCGGCGCCTCCTGGACGCCGTCGGCCGGCTCGTCCCGTTCCTGCTGGCGGTCCACGACTGGGAGGCCGTCGCCGACACCAGCCGACGCGGGCTCGCCGCCGCGACGCGTCTCGGCTCCGCCGCGGACCGGATCGACTGGTCCCAGAGCCTCGGGGCCGCCCTCCAGCGCATGGACCGCGACACCGACGCGCAGGAGGCGTTCGGGCAGGCCGCCGCGCTCGCCGCCGAGACGGGCGACCAGCGCGCCCGGGCGGCCGCACTGGCCCACCTGGGACAGCTGCACCACCGCCGGGGCGACCTGCCGGAGGCCACCGCCCTGCTGCAACAGGCCGCGCTCGCCTACCGGAGCGCCGGCCATGTGCTCGGCGAGGCCCGCACCCTCGGGGACCTGGCACCCTTGCTGCACCGGCTCGGCGAGCCCGCCGAGGCCGAACGCTACGCGCGCCGGGGCCGGGAGCTGTTCCACGACGTCGGGGACCACGTCCAGGAGGGCCGCGCGCTGCGGCTGGTCGCGGCCGCCGAGGCCGAGCGGGGCGCGGACGAGGACGCGCTGCGCTCGCTCGACGACGCCGTACGGCTCTTCGACGCGGCGGGGGCCCTGCCCGAGGCCGTCGAGGCGCTGCACACCGCCGCCCTCGTGCACCGGGGCGGCGGGAATCCGTCGGCCGCGCGGGCCGCCGCCGAGGGGGCGCTGGAGCGGGCACGGGCCGCGGGCGACGTGGACGTCACGGAGATCGAGCAACTGCACGCCGTCGTCGAGGCCGAGGAGGCGCTCGCGGAGCTCCTGGCCGCCCGCACGGAGGAGGAGCGCGCGGCGGCCGTCACCCGCCGGCCCGCACTGCTCGGGGGCCTCGCGCTCCAGATGCTGATCAACCTGCGCGACGCGGCCGACGCCCTGACCGGCCCCGGCCCCGGCGGCGGAGCCGCGGCCGTGCTGCGTGACCTGCTGAAGGAACGGGAGCGGGAGGGGGGTCCGCCGGCCGGGGACGCCGTGCACGCGCACCTGGCACGGACGGCCGAGCGCGCCGAGGCCATGGACGCCGCCCTGGACCACCTCGCGCGCCGCCCGGACGGGGCGCTCGCCGAGTGGTGCCGCATCGACCTGGCGGAGACCCGCAGGCTCGCCGGCGACAGCGCCGACCGGCTGCCGCCGCTCCTGCCCGACCTGCTGCGGCGCCTGCTGACCACCGACCGGCCCGAACGGCGCGAGCCTTTCCTGGAGGAGCTGCTCGACCTGGTGCCCGCCGACCGTTTCCCCGCCGTGCACGGCCTCCACCTGGCCGAGCTGGCCCGGCTCCACGCGTCCGGGGCCCGCACCGGCGTCCCCGACCACGAACGGGCCCTGCGGCTCGCCGAAGCCGCGCTGCCGCTGCTCGACCGGCCCGAGGCGCGCGACAAGTGGGCGGCGACCCAGACCTTCCTCGGCTCGGTCCTGCGCGCCCGCAGCCACGGCGACAAGAGCGACAACATCGCCCGCGCCCAGCACGCCTTCCGCGCGGCGCTCACCCACTACCGCCGCCGCACGACCCCCGTGGAGTGGGCGGCCACCCTGGTCAATCTGGCCAACGCCTACTGGGAGTGCCCGCACGACCGGGCGCGCAACCTGCGCCGGGCGCTCAACCGCCACGGCGCCGCCCTCACGGTCTTCACCCGGCGCGACCACCCGGACCGCTGGGCCGCCGTCCAGAGCAACATGGGCCTCGTCCTGTCCGACCCGGCGCTGGCCGCCGACCCCGACTCCCTGGAACTCGGCCGGCGCCGGCTGGAACAGGCCCTGAGCACACGGGAACTGGGACCGGCCCAGCGGGTCGCGGCCCTGATCAACCTCAGCCGCTGCCACCGCCTGCGGGTGCGCGGCGACCACGACGGCAACCACGCCACCGCGCTGCGCCACGCGCGCGACGCCTTCGCCCTGGCCGAGCGGCTCGGCCTGCGCCACGACATGGCGAACGCCGGCACCGCCGTCGCCGACGCCCTGGCCAACGCCGCCCTCCGGGACGACCGTGCCGCGCTGGACGAGGCGGTGAGCTGGTACCGGCGGGCCCTCGACCTCGCCCCCGCCGACGAGGACCCGCTGCTGCACGCCGCCATCGCCGACAACCTGGCCAACGCCCTCGTCCAGCACGCCGATCCCACCCCCGAGGATCTGCGCACCGCCGTCGGTCTCCACGAGTCGGCCCTGGCGGCGTACGAGACCCACGGGGACCGGCTGGAGGCGGCCCGCGCCCGCTACAACCTGGCCGCCACCCTGCGCCGGGGCGACCGCCCCGACCCGGACCGCGCCGTCGCACTGCTGGAACGCAGCCTCGAGGCGCGCACCGTGCGGACGGTGCCGCTGGAGTGGGCGGAGTCCGCCACGGAACTGGCCAGGGCCTGGCTGACCGGGCCCGACGACGGGCACGGCCCACGGCGCTTCGCCCGCGCGGCCGCCCTGCTGCGCGAGGTCGTCCCCGTGGTCGGCGCGGCCGGCGCGGCCGGTCACGCCCGCCGCGCCTGGGGGCTGCTCGGCGACGCGGAGGCGGAGTGCGGGCGGTGGCCGGCCGCGGCCGACGCCTACGAAGAGGCCCTGGTGGCCGCCGAACGGCTGTACGAGGTCGCCGTGCTGCCCGGCGGAAAGGAGGCCGAACTCGAGGCGACCGCCGACCTGCCCCGGGAGGCCGCCCACGCCATGGCCCGGGCCGGCCGCCCCGAGCGCGCGGTCGCCGTCCTGGAGCAGAACCGGGCCCGGGCTCTCGGCGACCGGCTCCAGCGCGACCGCGCGGAACTGGCCGCGCTGTCCGCCGGCCGGCCGGACGCCGCCGCGGCCGTCGCCGCGTACCGGGACGCCGTGCGCCGGATCCGCACCGTGGAGGCACGGCAGCGCGCGCCGCGCACACCGGACGACTCGCCCGAGGAACAGCGGCGGCTGCGCGCCGCGATGACCGACGCCCGGGCCCAGCTGACCGCCGCCGTCGAGGCGATCAGGGCGCTGCCCTCCTTCGGCGACTTCCTGCGGGCGGCCCCCGAGTCCGCCGTCGACGAGGCCGTGGCCTGCGGACCGCCCCTGGTGTACCTCGCGACCACCCGGCACGGCAGCGTCTGTCTGATCGTCCACCGCCCGCCGGGGGAGCCCGCGGCGGTCACCGAGGCGGTACGGGCGCCGCTGACCGAGACCGAACTCCTCATGGTCCTCGCCCGGTACCCGTCGCTGGAGGAGGACGAGCACCTGACGGTGCTTCTCGACCTGCTGGGCGCACGGCTGGTCGGGCCGCTGGCGGAGCGCCTGCGTGCCCTGGGCGCGGACCGCGCGGTGCTGGTGCCCACCGGACTCCTCGGCGTCCTGCCCGTCCACGCCGCCCGCTACCCGGTGGACGGCACACCCCGGAACCTCTTCGACGACGTGGCCGTGTCCCACGCGCCGTCCGCACGCGTTCTCGTGGCGGCCCGCGCCGGCACCGCCGACCCCGCCCGCACCGACCCCGCCCGCACCGACCCGGCGTGTCTGCTCGGTGTCGCCGAACCCCACCCCTGCGACCCGCCGTTGCCCTGGGCGGGCGCCGAACTGGGCGCCGTGCAGCGGCTGTTCGGCGGGCCCACCGTGGCCCTCGTCGGCCCCGCCGCCACCCGGGACGCCCTGCTGCGCGCCCTGCCGGACGCCACCCATCTGCACTTCGCCGGACACGGCTCCTACGACCCCGACGAACCGCTGGCCTCCCATCTCGCGCTCGCCGGCGGCGAACTCCTCACGCTGCGCGACCTGTTCGACGGGAACGCGCTGCGCGGCGTGCGCCTGGTCGTCGCCTCCGCCTGCCGGACCGCGGTGACGGACATGACCCGGCTGCCGGACGAGTCGGTGGGCCTGCCCGCCGGGCTGGTGCAGGCCGGGGCCACCGCCGTCGTCGGCAGCCTCTGGGAGGTCAACGACCGGTCGACCGCGCTGCTGGTGGCCCGGATCTACGACCTCCATCTGCACGGCGACCCCGAACGCGGCGAACCCCCGATGCCGCCCTCGGTCGCCCTGGCCCGCGCCCAGGCCTGGATGCGCGACGCGACCCCGCCCGACCTCGAAGCGTTCGCCGCACGGGTCGGCCTGAACCGCCGCAGGAGCCGCGTCCGCTACACCGAACGCCCGTCCCACTGGGCGCCGTTCGTCCTCGTCGGCGACGGCTGACCGCGACGACGGCACGGGAAGGAACCGGCGCCGCGCGCCGACACCGGACGGAACCACGGGAGCCGCGACCCGGCGGACACAGTGTCATCGGATGGATACAGTGGGTGAATGCCGTCGCGTACGGCGGAGAGGGGGGCGCACATGTCCGGTGGGGTTCCGATCGACGACGAGGCCCGCGACGACGCCGCGGACGTCCTGCGGTACCTGCTCGAATGGCAGCTCGCGCCGCAGCGCTGGGAACGGGTCGACGCGATCGTCGGCTCGCTCGCCGAGGCCCTCGCCCAGGAGGACGGCGACGCCCTGCGCGAGGCCACCGCCGAACTGGAACTGGCCGGGCCGGTCCGTGTGACCCGGATCGGCACCAACTCGCTGATCCCGGCGCCGGAACCCACCAGGGACCGCGCCAACCACCTGGTGCACACGCTCGGCCGGCCGCGCCAGGAGCGGCCCGACGACACCCCGGACCGCCCGGGAGGTGACGGTGACGGCACCCGTACCCCCGCTCGCTGACCAGGAACTCGTCGTCCACGTCTACGCACCCACGGACGGCCCGCAGGCCAAGGCCGCCTACCGGCAGATCCAGGGCGTCTGGGACCGCTGCCGCGACCGGCTGGGCATGGTCCACGAGATACCCGCCACGGGGCTGCCGGCCACCCTGCCGCCCGACGCCGACGCGCTGACGCCCGGCCGGCCCGCGGCGGCGATCGAGGACCGGGCGGCCGACCACCAGGCCGTCGTACGCCGGGAACACGACGTGGTGAACCTGTCCCTCGTGTTCGCCGCGCCCCAGGGCACCGCCACCCGCCGGCTGCGCATCGGCTCCGCCTCGCCGCCCGGCTGGGTCGAGTTCGACCGCTGGTGGGCCGAGCTGGCCGCCGACGGCACGGACGCCCTCCTCGGTGTCGTCCACGTCTGCCAGGCGAAGTTCGACGGGGAACAGGCCCCCTCCCTCGACGTGCTGGCGCACGAGGTGCGCGCGGTGCTGCCCGGCGCCGGCCACGCCCCGCACTGGTGGCGGCGCGGCACGACCACCGTGGACGGGTTCGCCCTCTGGGAGGTGTCCCCGGACGACGAGCGGGCCGGGCGGCGGGTCGTCGTCCTCGCTCCCGAGGACCGGGACGCCGAGCTGAGCGCCTGGACCTGGAGCCAGGGAGACCCGGCCATGCCCCCGCTGGCCCGCTATCTGATGCACGCGGCGAAGCTCCGCCACCAGGCCCGGGTGCGGGACGAGGGCGAGCCGCGGCTCAGACGTCTCGTCGGCGAGGTGAACGACCATGCCGAGCAGGTACGGGCCGCGCTCGCCCGGGACGCGGCCGACCCCGCCGCCCTCGCCCGGCTGAGACTGGACGAGGCCGACCTCACGTCCGCCGCGCGGGACCTGCGCGCGATGCGGCGCACCGTGGAGATCGCCGCGCACAACATGACCGCCGCGCTCGCCGAGCCGTGGCGCGGCGACGGGCGGCTCGCCGAGTGGCTGGCCGGCCAGCTGGGCGACGACACGGAGTACGTGGACGCGGCCCGCGAACTGGCCCGGGACTACGGCCGCCTGGCCCGGCGGGGTCCCGTCGAGAGGGAGCCCGACCCCGGCGGCCCACCGGCCGGCGCGGACCGGGACCGCGGTCCCGCGTCACCGTCCGCCGTGGGCGGAGCGGACCGGCACCGCGTCAGCCTGCGCGTGGGCTTCGCCGTCGACGTCGAGCGCTACAGCAGCCGCAGCTCCCCCCAGAAGCTCGGCGTGCAGCAGCGCCTGGCCGCCCTGACCGAGGAGGTGCTCGACGACCTGGGCCATCGTATGGAGGAGACCGACCACCAGGGGACCGGTGACGGCATCAACGTCTTCCTTCCGGCGCGGGCCGAACCGCACCGGGTGCTCCCCAGGCTGCTGACCTCCTGGCGGGAGCGTCTCGCGGCGGACAACGCGCGCTTCCGCGACCGTATGCGGCTGCGGCTTTCCACGGGGGTGGGGCCGGTCGGGCTGGCCGCGCTCGGTTTCTCCGGGGCCACGATCGTCGAGGTCAGCCGGATGCTGGACAGCGCCGTACTGCGTGGCGCGCTGGTCGAGCACCCGCAGGCCGATCTCGCCGTCCTGGTCTCCGACCAGCTGTACGCGTATGTCGTCGGCGAGGGCTATCCGGGGCTGGACGCCGCGCAGTTCGCCGCGCGCACGGTCGAGGTCAAGGACTTCCGGCGGCCCGCCTGGCTGTGGGTCCCGCGGTGACGCCCCCGCGGTCCTGCCGCACCTCGGGAACCCGGGAACCGTGCGGGCGGGGCGAGCGCCCCGAGAGTGCCGCGACGTAGTCGGACAGGGCGGCCGCGGTGCCGTCGAGCGGGAAGCGGGCGCCGAGGTACCCGTCCGGGCGGACGACGAACCCCGTCGGGCCGTCGGGCCGGTGCAGCCGGGCGAACTCCCCGGCGGAGTCGCGGTACGACGGGACGGCCAGCGTGTCGGCGGCGCCCGGTGGGGTGTCGCGGGAGAGGACGGCGACGGTCAGGAGGGCGACACCCGGGCTCGCCGCGCTCGCCGTGACCGTGGCCTCGGCCGCCGCGCGGGCCAGATCGGTGACATCGGCCCCGTACAGCAGCGCCACGTGTCCCGGGCGGCCGCGCAGGACGTCGAGCAGGCGCAGCGGGTAGGCGGCCGCCGGTGCGGTCAGTCCGACGCAGTCCGGCACCCGGTCGCCGGGCTGGGGTGCGTCGAGGGGCCCGTACGGGTGGCCGGCGAGCGGTCCGTCCCGGTAGCCGACGAGCAGCTGGGCCTCGCGCAGCAGCACGGTGCCCGGGTCGTCGGGGTCGCTCCGGATGCCCTGGGTGGCATGTCGGACCGTGCGGCCGACGACCTCCTCGCCGACCGGGCGGCGCTCGGCGTCGTAGCTCTCCAGCAGGGCGGGCCCGGCCTCCCCGCGCAGGACGAGGGCGAGTTTCCAGGCCAGGTTGCAGGCGTCCTGCACCCCGGTGTTCATGCCCTGGGCGCCGGTGGGCGGGTGGATGTGGGCGGCGTCGCCCGCGACGAAGACGCGGCCCTCGCCGTACCGGTCGACGATGCGGTGGCTGATGCGGAAGACGGAGGACCACCGCAACCGGGAGAGGGTGGCGGGGCGCGGGCCGAGCCGGTCGACGACCGCCTGGATGTGGTGCAGCTCCGGTGCGCGTCCGCCCTCCAGACCGTGCGTCACCTCGTCGCCGTGACCGTCCTTGCGCGTGGACAGCTCCGGCGGGACCAGCATCGACATGCGGTAGCGGCCCGTGCCGGGCAGCGGGATGCAGACCAGCAGGTCGTCGCTGGAGCCGTCGTCGGCGAGGTGCATCGACCGGATGCCGTAGCCGTGCGGCAGGTCCCAGTCGGCCTCGACGTCGCCCAGCATGTACTCCTCGGCGAACGCCGCCCCCTCGTAGGCGAGGCCCAGCGTCTTGCGGACGGTGCTGTGCGCCCCGTCGCAGCCGATCAGACAGGCCACCCGCAGTTCTTCCCGCGCGCCGTAGGGGGTGCGCAGCAGGGCGGTGACCCCGTCGGGGTCCTGGGTGAACGACAGCAGTTCGGTGCCGCGTTCGACGGCCGTGCCCCGGTCGGCGACGTACTCCTCCAGAAGACGTTCCGTCTCGTACTGCGGCAGCGCGGCGAAGTGGTAGGGCACCTCGGGCGGCAGCGTGAGATCGATCCGCGCCTGCTCCCGGCCGTTGACGTAGATCAGCTGCCCGCGCAGCAGCGCGGCGGCCTCCAGCATGGTCCGGGCCAGGCCCATCCGGTCCCAGATCTCCAGGGTGCGCGGCTGGATCCCGACCGCCTTCGCGTACGGCAGGCGGGCCGGCAGCCGGTCCACGATCCGGCACCGCACGCCGTGCCGGCCCAGCTCGGCGGCCGCGCTCAGGCCGACCGGGCCGGCGCCCACGATCAGTACGTCGGTCGTCGGAGTGTGCGCCACGGGTGCCTCCCGGTGTCGGCCCCCCGAACCGCTTCCCGAGGTCCATGCTCGCCCGGCGGCGCGCGGGCGGCGAGCCGGGCAGGCCGGGCACCCCGACCCCCCGTCGCTGTTTGTCACCGGACTGTCACAGAACGGAAGGGCGCCACAACTCCCCGGCGGCAGGCCGGGTCCAAGGGGGCGTCGGCAACAGAACCGGGTCATTGCCGACCATCAGGGAATCGGGGACCAATCCATGATCAAGCGCAAGAACCTCGCACTGGGCGCGGCCGCCTTCCTGCTCGTGACCGGAGCCGGCATCACGGCCGCGCCCGCCGCCTTCGCCGGCACGCCGGGCGGAACGTCCGCGAACGACCGCAACAGCGACTTCGACGGGGACGGCTACGACGACGTCCTGACCGGCGCCCCCGGCGGCACCGTCGGCGGCAAGAAGGGCGCGGGCTATGTCACCGTGCAGTACGGCTCGGCCGGCGGCATCGGCACGGCGAACACCCTGCCGAGGGTCCGTACCGCCGTCCTGAGCCAGTCGACCGCCGGTGTCGCCGGCGCGGCCGAGGCCGGCGACGCCTTCGGTGCCTCCGTGGCCACCGGTGACGTCAACGGCGACGGCTACGACGACGCGGTCATCGGCTCGCCCGGCGAGGACCTCGCCGGAGTGGTGGACGCCGGCCGGGCCAGCGTCCTGTACGGCTCCGCGACCGGCCTGCGGGGCACCGGCAGCGTCTCCCTGGAGGCGGTGCGGCCCAAGCGGGAGGTCGGCTACGGCGGCGCGGTGGCCGCGGCCCACTTCACCTCGGCGACCCCCGGCGACCAGATCGCCGTCTCCGACGACGAGGGCGTCGACCTGTTCTCCGACGAAGGGCCCATGATCCGCGTCACCCGCCTGGAGACCGTCGACGACCCCGGCGACCGGGCCGTCGTCCCGTTCAGCCTCACCACCGGCGACTTCGACGGCGACGGCTACGCCGACCTCGTCGTCTCCGGGCTCAGCCTGGTGGACGAGGAGGGCGTGCGCGGCCGCACGGTGGTCTTCGAGGGCGGCCGGCACGCCCTGGCCCACCTCCGCGACCTGACCGGCGGCCCGTCCGCCGCGGCCGGTGACCTCAACGGGGACGGCTACGACGAACTGGTCACCGGCGACGAGGGCACCCCCGAGTCCGGGGGCACGGTCGCCATCCGCCACGGCGGCGAGGACGGCATCACCGCACTCGCCGACGAACTGACCCAGGACACGCCCGGCATCCCGGGCGTCGCGGAGGAGGGCGACGGCTGGGGCACCGACCTGTCGGTCGCCGACGTGAACGGCGACGGCTACGCGGACCTCGCGGTCGGCGCCCCGGGCGAGGACATCGGCACGGTGCCCGACGCGGGCGCGGTGTGGGTGCTCCGCGGGCAGCAGCGCGGCTGGACACCGGCGGGCGTGCGCTCCTTCGACCAGAACTCGGCGCACGTGCCCGGCTCGGCCGAGGCCGGTGACCTCTTCGGCGCCCAGATCCGGCTGGTCGACACCGACGCCGACGGCCGCGCCGAACTGCTCGCCGCCGCGCCCGGCGAGAACACGGGCGACGGCGTCGCGATCGCCTTCCCGGCCGCGACCACCGGCATCACCGCCGACGGCTCCTGGCTCTACGGCGGCGGCTCGTTCGCCGTCTCGGGGACGGACGCGCGCTACGGCGCGGCGATCGACGAGTAGCGGTCCAAAGGCTCTCGTGCCGTGCAGCCGAGTGACATGTGGCCCGCGCGGGCGTCCGCGCCACGGGAAATCGCGTCGCTCCCTGTTGGATGACCTCAGCTACGAGCGAAGCGAGGGTGCATGGCCGAGAGCAGGGCGGACGCACGTCCACCGGCGCAGGAGGGGTTGAAGGCCGACGCGATCGGGTTCGTGGACGCGCTGGTCATCGGGCTCAACGCCACCTCTCCCGCGTACTCGCTGGCCGCGGTCGTCGGCCCGGTGGTGGTGCTCGTGGGCGTCTACGCCCCCGGCGTGATGGTGGCCTCCTTCGTACCGATGCTGCTGATCGCGTCGGCCTTCTACTACCTCAACAAGGTCGACCAGGACTGCGGTACGACCTTCTCCTGGGTCACCCGCGCCATGGGGCCGTGGGCGGGCTGGCTCGGGGGCTGGGCCATCGCCATGACCGGCGTCCTGGTCGTCGGTTCGCTCGCGGACGTCGCGGTCACCTTCGCGCTGCTCGCCTTCGGCCTCGACAGCTGGGCCGACAACGACGTCCTGCGCCAGACGCTCTCGGTGCTGCTGATCATCGTGATGACCGCGGTCTGCGTCATCGGCACCGAGGTGTCCGCCAGGGTGCAGAACGTGCTCATCCTCGCCCAGGTCGCCTGTCTGCTCGCCTTCGCCGTCGTGGCGCTCTACCGCGTCTACGCCGACACCGGCACCTTCGACTCGGTCGACCCGTCGGTCTCCTGGCTGAACCCGTTCGGCGCCGGGGGAGCGGACCTGACGGCCGCCCTGCTGCTGGGCGTGTTCATCTACTGGGGCTGGGAATCGGCCGTCAACCTCACCGAGGAGACCGAGCACTCCGCCACCGCCCCGGGCAAGGCGGGCGTCTGGTCGACCGTCATCCTGCTGGTGACCTATGTGGCGGTCGCCTACGCCGTCGTCGCCTACGCCGGAACGACCTTCCTGGCCGAGAACGCGGACGAGGAGGAGTTCATCTTCGCCCTGCTCGCGGGCGAGGCGATGGGCGGCTGGGACTGGGTCGTCCTGCTCGCCGTCTCCACCTCCGCGCTCGCCTCGACCCAGACCACGATCATCCCGGCGTCGCGCACCGCGCTGTCCATGGCCCGCCGGCACGCGCTGCCCGAGCACTTCGCCCGCATCCATCCACGCTTCCGCACCCCCGACGTCAGCACCTGGTGGGTCGCCGGCATCGCCATCGTCTGGTACCTCGCGCTGAACCAGATCAGCGCCAACGCCCTGTTCGACTCCCTCACCGCGCTGTCGCTGCTCATCGCCTTCTACTACGCGCTCACCGGCGTGGCCTGTGCCGTGTACTACCGCCGGCATCTGACGGAGAGCCTCCACCACTTCCTCCTGATCGGCCTCGGCCCGCTGGTCGGCGCCGGACTGCTCGCGTGGCTGCTGGTGGAGTCCGTCTCCGACATGGCCGACCCGGCGAACTCCTACAGCGGTGTCTCGTGGTTCGGGCTCGGCCCGCCGCTCGTCATCGGGATCGGCATCGCCGTCACGGGCGTCGTCCTGATGGTCGTATGGCGGCTGATGTCCCCCGTCTTCTGGGCGGAGCGCCCCGGTGTGGCCGATCCCGAACTCGTCCACGGCAAGGAGTCCTGAGATGTCGGTCGTCCTCGGATACGACGAGTCCCCGGGCGCGGTCCGCGCGCTGCGGGTCGCGCTCGAGGTGTCGGCAGCGTTCGGCGAACCCCTCGTCCTGGTCTACGGCGCCGCGGCGCCCGGCGGCATGGGCGAGGAGTACCGCACCCACCAGGCCGCCGTCCGCGAGACCGGCCGGGTCGCCCTCGAACACGCCGTCACGGCGGCCGAGGACGCCGGCGTGTCCACGACGGTCGAGGTCCTCGACCAGAAGCCGGCGCAGGCGCTCCTCGACGCCGCGGCGCGGCACGCGGCCCGCTGCATCGTGGTGGGCAGCTGGGGCGAGAGCCCGGTGCGGGGAGCCCTGCTGGGCTCGACTCCCCACAAGCTGCTCCACCTGTCACCGGTCCCGGTGCTCTGCGTGCCGGTCGCGGAGTGAACGCCCCGGCCGGGGCGGGGTCTACGCCCCGCTGACCGTCGCGGGTTCGGAGGAGTCCGGCACCGGGTCGTCGCCCTCGTGGTGCCGGCCCATCGGAATGACCATCGGGGTCCTGCTGACCGGGTCCTCGCCGACCACGCAGCGCAGGCCGAAGACGTCCTCGACGACCGCGGCCGTGATGACCTCGGACGGGGTGCCCTCGGCCACGACACGGCCGGCCTTCATGGCGACGATGTGGTCCGCGTAGCGGCACGCCTGGTTGAGGTCGTGGAGCACCATGACGACCGTGCGGCCCTGATGCCGGTTCAGGTCGGTGATCAGGTCGAGGACGTCGATCTGGTGCGCCAGGTCCAGGTACGTGGTCGGCTCGTCCAGCAGCATCACCGGGGTGCCCTGCGCGACCGCCATCGCGATCCAGGCCCGCTGCCGCTGGCCGCCGGAGAGTTCGTCGACCGCACGGTGCGCGAGGTCGGTCATCGCCGTGGCCCGCAGCGCCTCGTGGACGGCCTCCTCGTCGCCGGCCGACCACTGCCGCCACCAGGTCTGGTGCGGTGCCCGGCCCCGTCCCACCAGGTCGACGACGGTCAGTCCCTCGGGGGCGACCGGTGTCTGCGGGAGGATGCCGAGCTTCTGCGCGAGGGCCCGGGTCGGTATCGCGTGCACCGCGCGGCCGTCGAGGTGGACGGCCCCCGCCTTGGGGGTGAGCAGCCGCGCCAGCGCGCGCAACAGGGTCGACTTGCCGCAGGCGTTGGCGCCGACGATCGCCGTGATCCGCCCCGGGGGGACCGCCAGGTCCAGCTCGTCGACGACGACCCGGTCGTCGTAGGCCAGCCGCAGTCCGCGTGCCCGCAGGTCGGGGCCGTCGGCGGGCCCTTCGTAGGTCGATGACACGTCCTCAGCCTCCTGAACCGGCGCGGTTGGCGCGGATGAGCAGCCACAGCAGAACGGGAGCGCCGAGCACTCCCGTCACGATCCCGACCGGCAGTTCGGTGTCCGGGACGATCTTTCGGGCGACGAGATCGGACCCGAGCACCATCACGGCGCCGGTCAGGCCCGAGGCGAAGGGGGGCGGGAACGCCGTACCCGCCAGTCGCTGGGCGACCTGTGGGGCGGCGAGTGCCACGAAGGCGACCGGCCCCGCGGTCGCCGTCCCGAACGCCACGAGGCCGACCGAGACGAGCAGCACCGCCACCCGTACCGTCTGCACCCGGGTGCCGAGGCCCCGCGCCACGTCGTCGCCGAGTTCCAGGGTCCGCATCAGCCGCCCGAGCAGCAGTGCCGTCGGCAGCAGCACGGCCAGCGTCACGGCGAGGGGGCGGATCTGGTCCCAGGTGCGGCCGTTGAGGTTGCCGACCAGCCAGCCGAGCGCGGCCTGCGCCTGGAAGCGCTGGCCGCGGGCCATGAGGTAGTCGGTGGCGCTGGTGCAGATCCACGACACGCCGACGCCGACCAGCACGATCCGGTAGCCGGTGGTGCCGCGCTTCCAGGCCAGCGTGTAGACGACCAGCGCCGCGGCCAGCGCGCCGGTCAGCCCGAGGGCCTGGGTGCTCATCCCGCCGTCCGCGCCGAGGACGATGCCGGCCACCACGGCGACGCCGGCGCCCTGGGTGATGCCCATCATGTCGGGGCTGGCGAGCGGGTTGCGGGTCATCGCCTGGAGCAGCGCGCCCGAGACGCCGAACGCGACGCCGACCAGCAGCCCCGCCAGCGAGCGCGGCAGGCGCAGCTCATGGACGATGAGCCGGGTGCCGGCGTCGCCCCCGCCGAACAGGGCGCGTGTCACCTCGGTGAGCGACAGGGACAGGTCTCCCACCGCGGTCTCCGCGCAGAAGGCCAGGAACGCGACGGCGGCGAGGACCAGCGACACGGCCAGCAGCCGGGGCCGCAGCAGTCCGGACACAGGGGGTACGGCGAGCCGGAAGGTGACCCGCCCGGCGGTTCGCCGGGCTGGCGTCCGGTCCCGGGTGCCCGGCCCGCTCGTGGGCCCTTTCGTGTGCTCGGGCCCGTGCCGGCCCGCCGTCGGCGTGAGCTCGGTCGTCATGGCGTGCGGCTCCACTGGTTCGGTCGGAGATGCGGGCGGTGCCGGCGGACGGGGAAGGGGGGTCGACGGTGGCTCCGGCCGCTCCGGCCGCTCGTGCTGCTTCGGGTGCTTCGGCCGGTGGCCCGCACCCGCGGCACCCTCACAGTTCCGCCAGCCGGCGCCGCCGTACCAGCGCGATGAAGAACGGTCCGCCGATGAAGGCGACGAGGACCCCGGCCTGGATCTCGACCGGGCGGTCGATGAGCCGGCCCGCGATGTCGGCGGCCAGCAGCAGGCAGGGGGCGAGCACCGCCGACAGCGGCAGCAGCCAGCGGTGGTCGGGTCCGAGCCCGGCGGACTGGGCGAGGACGCGGGCGATGTGCGGTACGACCAGGCCGACGAAGACCACGGGCCCGATGACGGCGACGGCCCCGCCGGTCAGCAGGGTGACGGCCAGCACCCCCTGCACGCGCACCAGTCCCAGTCTGAGCCCCAGCGAGGCGGCGACGTCGTCGCCGAGCGCGAGGCTGTTGAGGGAGGGGGCGCAGGCGAGGGCGAGCACGGCGCCGACGGCGAGGAAGGGCAGCACCCGCAGCAGGACGTCCGTGTCCTGGTTCGCCAGGGAGCCCGCCGACCAGAAGCGGTAGCGGTTGAGGGCGTCGGGGTCGGTGAGGGCGATCGCGCTGGTCAGCGAGAACAGCACCGAGGTCACCGCGACGCCGGACAGGGCGAGTTTGACCGGGGTGGAGCCGGACCGGCCGACCCCGCCGAGGAAGTAGACCAGCACGCTCGCGCAGAGCGCACCGGCGAACGCGAACCAGATGTAGCCGTACACCGAGCCGATGCCGAGCACGCCGACCGAGAGGACGACGGCGAAGGCCGCGCCCGCACTGACCCCGAGGATGCCGGGGTCGGCGAGCGGGTTGCGGGTCAGTGCCTGCATCAGCGCGCCGGACAGGCCGAGCGCGGCGCCGGTGGCCAGGGCGAGCGCGGTGCGGGGCAGTCGGACCGACCAGATCACGTTGTCCACGCGGGAGTTGGGGGCGTCGCCCAGGAGCGTGTCCCAGACCTGGCGCAGGGGCACGTCGAGCGCGCCGTACGCCATCGAGAGCGCGCACAGGGTCAGAAGTGCCGCGCACGACAACGCGAGCAGCAATGCAGCGCGGGGGCCCGTGGCCGCCCGGACCGTCGAGGTCCCCACGTCAACTTCCTTTGGTCAGGCTTACCTTAACTGTAGGGCGAGATCAGGCTCGTCGCACTCCCCGGAACATCGCCCTGTGTGAGCACTGTGAAATTAGGTAACCCTTACCTTACTATTGCGCCGATCCTCCGGCGCGATGCCGGGACGAAGCCTGGGGAGGCACCAGCGTGTGCGGGTCCGAAGAAATCCTGGCCTTTTGGCGTCGTACGCTCACTCCGCTCCCGGCGGAGACCGCGCTGCCGGTCGACCGTCCCTACGCTCCGGAACCGGGCACCGGCTCGCGGGAGAGCCGTGTCCTGACCGGCCTGCCGGCAGCCTCCGACGCGGAGTCGCTGGCCGCCTTCGCCGCCCTGCTGCACCGCTACAGCTCCGCCGTCGACCTGACCGTGGGTCATGACGGGCTCCCGGTGCGGGTCTCCCTCGACCACGAACCCAACTTCCGCGAGCTGGTGCGGCGGGTGCGCGAGGCCCACGAGGACGCGGTCGCCCACCGGATGCCCGCCTCGTTCCTCGTCGACGAACTGACCCCACGGCCCACCCGGGGCGGCGGCCTCCTGCTCAACGTGGCGTTCGGCACCGAGCGGCGGCCGGCCGGTGAACTGCCCGGCCCGGTCGACCTGTTGCTGGAGACGGCCGCGGGCGAGGTACGGGCGGCCTACGACCCGGCCCTCTTCGACGGCACGACCGTGGAACGGATCCTCGGCCACTACCGGACCCTCCTGGCCGACGCGCTGGAGCGCCCCGGCACCTCCGTCGCCCAACTCGCCCTGATGGACCCCGACGAGTACCGGCAGGTCGTCCTCGACTGGAACGCCACCGAGCACACCGTCCCGGTCCGCACCTGGCCCGAGATGTTCGCCGAGCAGGTCCGCACCCGCCCCGACGCGGTCGCCCTGGTCTTCGGGGACGAGCGGCTCACCTACGCCGAACTCGACGAGCGGGCCAACCGGCTGGCCCACGCCCTGATCGCCCGGGGCGCCGGCCCCGAGCGGATCGTCGCGCTGGCGCTGCCCCGGTCCGTCGAGCTGATCGTCACCGAGGTGGCCGTCCTCAAGTCCGGTGCGGCCTATCTGCCGATCGACCACGACTACCCCGCCGACCGCGTCGCCTACATGCTCGACGACGCCGCGCCCGTCTGCCTCGTGACCGACGAGGAGACCGCCCGCGACCTCCCCGGGCGGACCGGCACCGTGACGCTGGCGCTCGATGCGCCGGGCACGGTCGCGGAGTTGGCGCGGCGCCCCGCCAACGACCCCACCGACGCGGACCGGGGCGCGCCCCTCGGGGTCCTCGGCGCGGCCTATGTGATCTACACCTCGGGCTCGACGGGCCGTCCCAAGGGCGTCGTCCTCGCCCACAGCGGTGTCGCCAAGCTGGTCGCCACCCAGACGGAGCGTTTCGGTATCGGTCCGCACAGCCGGGTGCTCCAGTTCGCCTCACCCAGCTTCGACGTCGCCTTCTGGGATCTGTGCCTCGGCCTGCTCTCCGGTGGCCGCCTCGTCGTCGTCCCCGCCGAACTCCGCGTGCCCGGCGCCCCGCTCGCCGACTACGCGCACCGGCACGGCATCACCTTCATGATCCTGCCGCCCGCCCTGCTCGCGGCGATGCCCGACGACGTCGAACTGCCGCCCACCGCCACCCTGCTGGCCGGCACCGAGCGCGTCTCCCCGGAACTGGTGGGCCGTTACGCCCGCGGCCGGATGATGTTCAACGCCTACGGCCCCACCGAGGCGACCACCAACTCCACCCTCGGCCTGGCCGATCCGGACATCCCGGCCGGCTCCATCGTCCCGATCGGCGTCCCCGACCCCGGCACCCGCGCCTACGTCCTCGACGCCCGGCTGCGGCCCGTCGCCCCGGGCGTCACGGGTGAGCTGTACCTCGGCGGCGCCGGCCTGGCCCGCGGCTACCTCGGGCGCCCCGCCCTGACCGCCGAACGGTTCGTCGCCGACCCCTACGGCGACCCCGGTGAACGCCTCTACCGCACCGGCGACCTGGTGCGCCGGCGGTCCGACGGACGGCTGGAGTTCCTCGGCCGCGCCGACGCCCAGATCAAGATCCGCGGCTTCCGCATCGAACCGGGCGAGATCGAGTCCGTGCTCCGCTCCCACCCGGCCGTCGACCAGGTCACCGTCGTCGTCCGCGAGGACCGCCCCGGCGACCGGCGGCTGGCCGCGTACCTCGTCCCCGCCCTGGACACCCCGCCCGCCGAGGATCCGGACGCAGGCGTCGAGGGATGGCGCGAGCTGCACGAACTGCTGTACCGCGCCGCAGGATCCGAGGGCGCGCCCGACCGCACGGACGGCCTCCGCGAGAACTTCGCGGGCTGGAACAGCATGTACGACGGCCGGCCCATCCCCGTCGAGGAGATGCGCGAGTGGCGCACGGCCACCCTGGACCGCATCCGGGAACTCGGCGACGTCCGCCGGGTGCTGGAGATCGGCGTCGGCAGCGGCCTGATCCTGTCCGCCGTCGCCCCCGAGTGCACGTCCTACTGGGGCACCGACCTGTCGGGCGAGGCGATCGCCGCCCTGCGTGCCCAGGTGGAGGAGTTCCCCGAACTGGCCGCCAAGGTCGAGCTGAGCGCCCGGCCCGCGCACGACACCGACGGGCTGCCCGCCGGCTTCTTCGACACGATCGTCATCAACTCCGTCGTCCAGTACTTCCCGAGCGCGGACTACCTCGCCGACGTCCTGCGCCACGCCGCCGCCCTCCTCGCCCCCGGCGGACGGATCCTCGTCGGCGACGTACGCAACCTGCGGCTGCTGCGCACCCTGCGCGCGGCCGTGGAGACCCGGCGTGCGGCGGGCGGCCACGACCCCGAGGACAAGAGCGCCCTGCGCGAGGCCGTCGAGCGGTCGGTGCGCTGGGAGGGCGAACTCCTCCTGGACCCGGACTTCTTCGCCGACCTCGACGGCTTCGACGCCGACATCCGCCTCAAGCGGGCCGCCCACCACAACGAGCTGAGCCGCTACCGCTACGACGTCGTCCTGCGCCCCGCCGCACCCGCACCCGCGGCCGCCGTGCCCGCCGAGCGGGAGGTCCCGTGGAGCGAGACGGGCGGCAGCCTCACCGGGCTCGCCGGCCTGCTCGCCGGACGGCAGGACCGGCTGCGGATCACGGGGGTGCCCAACGCCCGCCTCACCGACGACCTCGCCGCCCTGCGCGCCCTGGACGGCAGCAGCCGCGAGGCCGCCCCCGGCACCGACCCCGAGGCCCTGCACGCCGTCGCCGCCGCCCACGGCTACCGCGCCGTGACCACCTGGAACGGCGCCTCCGACGACGGCGCGTTCGACGCCCTGCTCGTCCCCGGCACCCCGGCCGCCGGGGAACCCGCTGGCCTTTACCGCACCGCCGGCGACTACGCCCACGCCAACCGGCCCGCCCCCTTCCGGGACGTCACCGCGCTGATGCGGACCCTGCGCGGGCACGCCGCCGCATGGCTGCCCGACCACATGGTCCCGTCCGCCTTCGTGCCCCTGCACGCCCTGCCCGTC
Organism: Streptomyces phaeofaciens; assembly: GCF_014648915.1. Taxonomy (GTDB): domain Bacteria; phylum Actinomycetota; class Actinomycetes; order Streptomycetales; family Streptomycetaceae; genus Streptomyces; species Streptomyces phaeofaciens. Next base: position 559,220 of record NZ_BMSA01000001.1, read on the forward strand.
ACCCCCAGCGGCAAGATCGACGCCCGCGCCCTGCCCGCCCCGGACTACGCGGCGATGAGTTCCGGACGCCCCCCGCGCACCCCCCGCGAGAAGCTGCTCTGCGGTCTGTACGCCGAGGTGCTGGGCCTGGACTCGGTGACGGCCGAGGACGACTTCCTCGCCCTCGGCGGCGACAGCATCACCGCCATCCACCTGCTGGTGCGGGCCCGGGAAGCCGGCCTGCGCCTCACCACCCGCGAGGTGTTCCGGCACCGCACGGTCGAGGCCCTCGCCCGGGCCGCCCTCGCCCGCACCGACGACGACGGCCCGGCCACCGACACCCCCCTCGTCGAGGCGGACGCGGCCGAACTGGCCGAGATCCAGGGCACCGACCCGCTCACCGTCGAGGAACTGCTGCCCCTCACCCCGCTCCAGCAGGGCTTCTTCTTCCACGCCCTGACCGGCGGCACCGGCGGCGACACCTACGTGGTCCAGCAGGTCCTCGACCTCTCCGGCCCGGTCGACGGCCCGACCCTGCGCCGCGCCGCCCAGCACCTCCTGGACCGGCACGCACCCCTGCGCGCCGGGTTCCGCCGACGCTCCGACGGCACCCCCGTGCAGATCATCACCCGGGACGCCGTCCTGCCCTGGCGCGAGATCGACCTCACCGCCCAGGACGCCACGGTCCGCGAGAGCCTCGGCGCGGCCGTGGCCGAGGACGAGCGCGCCGCCGGCTTCGACCTGGCCGCCCCGCCGCTGCTGCGCTGCGCCCTCGTCCGCCTCGGCGCCGGGCGCAGCCGACTGGTCCTGACGTTCCATCACATCGTGGCCGACGGCTGGTCGCTGCCTGTCCTGCACCGCGAACTCATGGCGTACTACGGCACCGACACACCGCCGCTTCCCGACGTCACCCCGTACCGCGCCTTCCTGCGCCGGCTCGCCGAACAGGACCGCGACGCCGCCCGCGCCACCTGGCGCACCGCGCTCGCCGGCCTGGAGTCGCCCACGCGCCTGGTCGCCGCCCCGGCCGTCGAGGGCCCCGTACGGCCCGCGCACGTCCGCGTGGAGCTGCCCGAACGGACCACCGCGCTCCTCGCCGACCGTGCCCGCGAGCACGGCGTCACCCTCGGCACGGTCGTCCAGGCCGCCTGGGGACTGCTGGTGGGCGCGCTCACCGGCCGCGACGACGTGGTGTTCGGCACCACGGTCTCCGGCCGCGACGGCGAGGTGGACGGCATCGCCTCGATGGTCGGCCTGTTCATCAACACCCTGCCCACCCGCCTGCGGTGGGCACCCCGCGAGACCTTCGGCGACCTCCTGACCCGGCTCCAGGACGAGCAGGCACGCCTCCTCGACCACCAGCACCTCGGACTGGCGGAGATCCAGCGGCTCACCGGCCACGCCGGCCGGGGCGAACTCTTCGACACCCTCGTGGTGTTCGAGAACTACCCCGCCGAGGAGGGCCTGCGCGACGCCTCCGGCACCGTACGGATCACCGCCGACGCCTTCAACGACGCCGTCCACTACCCGCTGGCCCTCGTCGTCAAGCCCGGCCGCCGCCTCGACCTGCGGCTCAAGCACCACGCCGAACGCCTCGACGCCGACCGGGTGCGTACCCTCGGCGACCGGCTGGCCCGGGTCCTGGAGGCGATCGCCGAGGACCCGGCCCGGCCCGCCGCCTCGCTCGACCTGCTCACCGCCGACGAGGCGCTGCGCGCCCACCCCCGGGGCGAGGAGCGCGAGGTCCCCGGGACCACGCTCGCCGAGGCCTTCGCGGACCAGGTGCGCCGCACCCCGCACGCCACGGCCGTCGTCTTCGGCACCGAACGGCTCACCTACGCCGAACTCGACGTACGGGCCGAGGCACTGGCCGTCCGGCTCCGCGCGCGCGGAGTCCGGCCCGGCGCGTTCGTCGCGGTCGCCGTGCCCCGCTCGGCGGACCTCATGGTGGCGCTGCTCGGCGTGCTGAGGTCCGGGGCGGCCTATCTGCCGCTCGACCTGGACTACCCGGCGGACCGGGTGGCCCACATGCTCACCGACTCCGGGGCCACGACGGTGATCACCCTGGCCGGGACCGCCGGCCGGCTGCCGGAGGCCGACGGCACCCGGGTCCTCCTCCTCGACACGGGCGACGAGACGCCCGACGCGCGCGAGGAGTCGTCCGACACGGGCGAGGAGTCGTCCGACACGGGCGAGGAGACCTCCGCCCGCCCCGACGACCCCGCCTACCTCATCTACACCTCCGGCTCCACCGGCCGCCCCAAGGGTGTCGTCGTCACCCACCGCGCCATCGTCAACCGGCTCGCCTGGATGCAGGGCGCCTACGGGCTGACCGCCGAGGACCGGGTGCTCCAGAAGACCCCGGCCGGCTTCGACGTGTCGGTCTGGGAGTTCTTCTGGCCGCTCCTCGAAGGCGCCGCCGTGGTCCTCGCCCGCCCCGACGACCATCGCGACCCGGCCTACCTGGCCGCACTCGTCCACGCCGAGCACGTCACCACGATGCACTTCGTGCCGTCCATGCTGGAGGCGTTCCTCGGGTCCGACGAGGTCACCGAGGACCCCTCCTGGGCCGCCCCGCTGCGCCGTGTGCTGAGCAGCGGCGAGGCCCTGCCGGCCGGCGCCGCCGCCCGCTGGCACGCCCTGACCGGCGTCCCGCTGCACAACCTGTACGGCCCCACCGAGGCGGCCGTCGACGTCACCCACCACCCCTACGACCCCGAAGCCGCCGACGAGGGCTCCGCCGTGCCCATCGGCCGCCCGGTGTGGAACACCGGCCTGCGCGTGCTCGACTCCTGCCTGCGCCCGGTCCCCGACGACGTCCCCGGCGAGCTGTACCTGACCGGCGTGCAGCTCGCCCGCGGCTACCACGCCCGCCCCGGTCTCACCGCCGAGCGCTTCACGGCCGACCCCTACGGCCCGCCCGGCAGCCGGATGTACCGCACCGGCGACCTGGTCCGCCGCCGGGCCGACGGCGTGATCGAGTACCTCGGCCGCACCGACCGCCAGGTCAAGCTGCGCGGCAACCGCATCGAACCCGGCGAGATCGAGGCGGCGCTGACCGCTCTGCCCGATGTCGCGCAGTCCGCCGTGACCGTCCGGGACGACGCGCTCGTCGCGTACGTCGTACCGGCGGGGCGGCCCGTCGGGGCCACCGCCCTGCGCGACGCCCTCGCCGGCGTGCTGCCCGCCGCCCTGGTGCCCGGCGCCTGGGTGGTCCTCGACGCGCTGCCGCTCACTCCCAGCGGCAAGCTGGACCGGGCCGCGCTGCCGGCCCCGCAGGCCGTCCGCGCCGAGGCCCGCGCCCCCGGGAACCCGCGCGAACAGCTGCTCACGGAGATCTTCGCCGCCGTGCTGAAGCTCCCCGACGTCGGCGTGGACGACGACTTCTTCCTGCTCGGCGGCGACAGCATCACCTCCATCGCCGTCTCCAGCCGCGCCCGCCGCGCGAGCCTGGCCCTCGACCCGCGTGACGTCTTCGAACACCGCACCCCGGCGGCCCTCGCCGCCGCCGCGACCGCCGCCGCGACCGCCGCCGCGACCGCCGCCGCGACCGTGGACGGGGCCGAGGCCGCGGAGGCCGTGGAGGCCGTGGAGGCTGCCCCCGCCTTCACCCTCACCGAGGAGGAACGCGCCCACGTCGAGCGCCTGGCCCCCGGCCGCATCGAGGACGTGTGGCCGCTCGCCCCCCTCCAGGAGGGCCTGTTCTTCCACTCCACCTACGACGACGGCATCCTCGACGTCTACACCGTCCACGAGTCCTTCGACGTCGCCGAACGCGTCGACACCGCACGACTGACCGCCGCCACCCGCACCCTGCTCGCCCGCAACCCCAGCCTGCGCGCCGGATTCACCAGCGAAGGACTGCGCCAGCCGGTGCAGTTCATCGTGCGCGACGCGGAGATCCCGCTGACCGAGGTCGACCTGTCCGCCCTCGATCCGGCCGCACAGGACACGCGGCTGCGGGAGCTGATGGACGAGGAGCGCTCCCGCCGCTTCGATCTGACCAGCCCGCTGCTCTTCCGCATGCTCCTCGTCCGGCTCGGCGACGGGCGGGGCGACCGACTGGTGATCGGCCGTCATCTGATCCTGTGGGACGGCTGGTCCGCCTGGCTGTTCCTCGACGAGCTGTTCGCCCTGTACGAGAACGGGGGCGACCCGGCGGACCTCGCCGAGCCCGGCTCCTACCGCGACTACCTGACCTGGCTGGAGCACCAGGACGACACGGAGGCCACCCGCGCCTGGCGCACCGCCCTGTCCGGCTTCGAGGAGCCCACCCTGCTGGCGCCTGGCGTCTCCGACCGGGGCCGCGAACCGGTGATCCCCGAGCAGCTGGACGCCGTCCTCGACCCGGAGGTGGGCGAGCGGCTGCGCGACACCGCCCGCCGCCACGGACTCACCCTGAACACGGTGCTCAACGCGGCCTGGGGCCTGGCGCTGGCCGCCGTGACGGGCCGGACCGACATCGCCTTCGGCACCACCGTCGCCGGCCGCCCGAGCGAGGTCCCGGACGTCGAGAACGTCATCGGCATGTTCCTCAACACCGTGCCCGCCCGGATCGCCTTCGACCCGCGCGAACCGGTCCTCGGCCTGCTCCGCCGCATCCAGGGCGAGCGGCTCGCCCTGATGCCGTACGAATACCTGGGCCTGGGCGTCCTCCAGGCCGAGACCGGACACCGCCGGCTGTTCGACACCCTGTTCGTGCTGCGCAACGCCGACACCGACGAGCGGCTCGCCGAGCTGCGCGACCGCCACGGCGCGACGGCCGTCGCCAACGTGGACGCCACCCACTACCCGGCCAACCTGGTCGTCACCCCCGGCGAGCGCGTCCGCGTCACCCTCGCCTACCGGCCCGACGTCCTCGACGACACGTACGCGCGCGGGCTGCTGGACCGGTTCGTCCTGCTGGTCGCACGGCTGGTCGCCGACCCGTCCGCCCCGGTCGGCTCGCTGGACGGACTGCTCCCCGCCGAGGCCGCCCTGCTGGCCCGCGAGGAGGCCGAGCAGCGCCATCCGGTGCCGCACGAGACGATCGCCGACCTGCTGGCCGCCCAGGCCGCCCGCACCCCCGACGACACGGCCCTCGTCTTCGGCACCGCCACCCTCACCTACGCCGAACTCGACGCGCGCTGCAATCGCATGGCCCGGCTGCTGATCGCCCACGGCGCCGGACCCGAGCGGGTCGTCGCCCTCGGCCTGCCCCGCTCCCTCGACACCGTGGTCGCCCTGTTCGCCGTCCTGCGCACCGGCGCCGCCTACCTGCCGCTGGAACTCGACCACCCGGCCGAACGCCTCTCCCTGATGCTCGCCGACGCCCGCCCGCTGCTCCTGCTCTCCCGCCGTGCCGTGTCGGACACCCTCACCGGGGACCTCCCGCGGGTGCTGCTCGACGACCCGGACACCGCCGCCGAACTGGCCGCGCTGTCCGGCGAGGCCGTCACGGTGTCCTTCAGCCTGGACCACCCGGCCTACGTCATCTACACCTCCGGCTCCACCGGCCGCCCCAAGGGCGTCGTCACGCCGTACACCGGTCTGACGAACATGCAGCTCAACCACCAGAAGGAGATCTTCGCGCCCGCCATCGCCGCGGCCGGCGGACGGCGGCTGCGCATCGCGCACACCGTGTCCTTCGCCTTCGACATGTCCTGGGAGGAGCTGCTCTGGCTCGTCGAGGGACACGAAGTGCACATCTGCGACGAGGAGCTGAGGCGGGACGCCATCGCCCTGGTGGCGTACTGCGAGGAACACCGCGTCGACGTGGTGAACGTGACCCCGACCTACGCCCATCTCCTGCTGGAGGAAGGCCTGCTGGAGGGCCACCGGCCGCCGCTGGTGCTGCTCGGCGGCGAGGCCGTCACCGAGACGGTGTGGAACACCCTGCGGGACACCGAGGGCACCTACGGCTACAACCTGTACGGGCCCACCGAGTACACCATCAACACCCTCGGCGGCGGCACCCACGACAGCGCCACCCCGACCGTCGGCAAGCCCATCCGCGCCACCCGCGCCCGCATCCTCGACACCTGGCTGCGGCCCGTGCCGGACGGCGTGGCGGGCGAGCTGTACATCGCCGGCGTGGGCCTGGCCCGCGGCTACCTCGACCGGCCCGGCCTGACCGCCGAACGCTTCGTCGCCGACCCCCACGGCCTGCCCGGCGAGCGCATGTACCGCACCGGCGACCTGGTACGCCGCCGCCCCGACGGCAACCTCGACTTCCTCGGCCGCACCGACGACCAGGTCAAGATCCGCGGCCACCGGGTCGAACTGGGCGAGATCGAGACCGCCCTCGCCCAGCACCCCGAGGTCTCCCGGGCCGCCGTCCTCGCCCGCGACGACACCCACGCCCCCGGCACCCAGCGGCTGGTGGCCTACGTCGTCCCGGCCGAACCCGACGCCGAGGCACGGGAGTCGGCCGAGCGGGAGCAGATCGGCGAATGGCGGGAGATCTACTCCGCCGAGTACACCGAGATCGGCACCGCCCTGTTCACCGAGGACTTCGCCGGCTGGGACAGCTCCTACGACGGCACCCCCATCCCCGTCGAGCACATGCGCGAGTGGCGTGAGGCCACCGTGGCCCGCATCCGCGAACTGCGGCCCCGGCGCGTCCTGGAGATCGGCGTCGGCTCCGGCCTGCTGCTCTCCCGGCTCGCCCCGGACGCCGAGGCCTACTGGGCGACCGACTTCGCCGCCCCCGTCATCCGCAAGCTCGGTGAGGGCGTCCGGACCGACCCCGCCCTGGCCGCCAAGGTCGAACTCCGCTGCCAGGCGGCCGAGGTGACGGACGGTCTGCCCACCGGATACTTCGACACGATCGTCATCAACTCCGTCCTCCAGTACTTCCCGAGCCTGGACCACCTGCACCAGGTGATCCGCGGCGCCCTCGGACTGCTCGCGCCCGGCGGCGCCCTGTTCCTCGGCGATGTGCGCGACCTGCGCCAGGCGCGGGTGTTCCAGGCCGGCATCCAGGCCGCCCGCGCCGACACCGACACGGAACCCGAGGCGCTGCGCCGGGCCGTGGAGCGGGGCCTCGTCCTGGAGAAGGAACTCCTCGTCGACCCGGACTGGTTCACCACCCTCGGCGTCGGCGTCGACCTGCGCACCAAGGCGGGCCGCCACCACAACGAGCTGTCCCGCTACCGCTACGACGTCGTGCTGTACGAGGGCGACGCGCTCGCCCTGGACGGCGCCCCGGCCGTCGACTGGACCGGGCCGGACGCGCTCCGGGCCCGGCTCGACGGCACCGGACCGCTCCGGGTGCGCCGCGTCCCGGACGCCCGCACGGCCGGCGACCTCGCCACCCTGCGCGCCCTGGACACCGGCCGCCCCACCGCCCTCGACGCCACGGGCGTGGAACCGGAGGACCTGCGGGAGACCGCCCGCGCGGCCGGCTACCGGCTGCTGACCACCTGGTCCGACGAACCCGGCCGCTACGACGCCGTGTTCGTCCCCGGCACCGGCACCCCTCGCACGGCCGGCCTGTACCGGGCGCGCGCCGACCGCGAGGACACGCCGTACGCCAACACCCCGGCGGCCGGCCGCGGCCACACCGCGCTCGTCCGGCGGCTTCGGGACGACCTCGGGCAGCGGCTGCCCGGCTACATGGTGCCCGCCGCCTTCGTGGTGCTGCCCGGCCTGCCGATGAACGACAACGGCAAGCTCGACGGGCGCGCCCTGCCGGACCCCGAGCCGGCGGTCGCGCTGTCGGCCGGGCGCGGCCCGCGCACCCCCGTCGAGGAGGTGCTGTGCCGCCTGTTCGCCGAGGTGCTGGGGCTGCCCCGGACCGGCGCGGAGGACAACTTCTTCGACCTGGGCGGCCACTCCCTGCTGGCGACCCGGCTGATCAGCCGGGCCCGTACCGAACTCGGCGCCGAACTCGCCATCCGTGACCTGTTCGAGGCGCCCACCCCGGAGACGCTGGCCCTGCGGGCGGACACCGGGCGGCGCCCCGCCCGTCCCGCGCCGACGCCGGTGACCGCCCGTCCGGCGCGCATCCCCCTGTCGGCCGCCCAGCGGCGGCTGTGGCTGGTCGAGCGGATCACCGGGGGCGGGGTCGCGTACAACTTCCCGCTGGTGTTCCGCCTCCGCGGCCCGCTGGACCTGCTCGCGCTGCGCACGGCGCTCGGCGATGTCACCGCACGCCACGAAGCCCTGCGCACACGGTTCCCGGAGCTGGACGGAGTGCCGTACCAGCAGATCCTGCCGCCGGACGAGGCCGAGCCGGAGTTCTCCGTCGACGACGTCGCCGAGGACGAGCTGGCCGCGCGGATCGCGGCCGCGCAGCGCCGCCCGTTCGACCTCGCCACCGGCCTGCCGGTCCGCGCCGAGGTGCTGAGGGTGGCCCCGCAGGACCACGTGGTGGCGGTGGTGCTGCACCACATCACCACCGACGAGTGGTCGGACCGGCCCTTCCTCGCCGACCTCACCACCGCCTACGAGGCCCGCCGGGCCGGCCGCGCCCCGCGGTGGGAGCCCCTGCCGGTCCAGTACGCCGACTACACCCTCTGGCAGGGCACGCTGCTCGAGCAGGTCGGTGACGAGCAGCTGGCCCACTGGAAGCGGGCCCTGCGGGACCTTCCCGAGGAACTGACCCTGCCGCTCGACCGGAGCCGGCCCGACCTGCCCGGCGGGCGTGGCGGGAAGGTCGGCGTGGAGCTCGCGGCCGGCACCGCGCGGGCCCTGCGCGAGCTGTCCGGCGCCACCGGAACCAGCATGTTCATGCTGTTCCAGGCCGCCACCGCGGCCCTGCTGCACCGGCTCGGCGCCGGGGACGACATCCCGCTGGGAGCGCCCATCGCGGGCCGCACCGACGACCGGCTGAACGACCTGGTCGGCTTCTTCGTCAACACCCTCGTCCTGCGCACCGACCTGTCGGGCGACGGACTGACGTTCCGCCGGCTCCTGGCCCGGGTCCGGGAAACGTCCCTGGAGGCCTTCGAGCACCAGGACCTGCCCTTCGACCAGGTCGTCGAGGCGCTCAACCCGCCCCGCAAGGCCGGCCGCAATCCGCTGTTCCAGGTCATGCTCGGCTACCACCTGCGCCCCGGCGGCGACCCGGACGTGCTCGGCATGCCGACCGAGTGGTTCGACATGGACACCGGCATGGCCAAGTTCGACCTGCACTTCACGTTCGTCGACGAAGCGGAGGGCAACCGGCTGCTCCTGCTCCTGGAGTACGCCCGCGACCTGTGCGACGCCCCGACGGCCGAGCGGCTCGCCGCCCGGCTGGTCCGGCTGCTGGAGCAGGTCGCGGCGGAACCCGACCGCCCCGTACGGGAGCTGGAGGTGCTCACGCACGACGAGCGGGAGGCCGTCCGCACCCGGTGGAACGACACGGCGCACGACGTGCCGGCGACCACCCTGCCGGAACTGTTCCGTGCCCAGGCGGCGCGTACCCCGGACGCCACGGCGCTGGTCTTCGCGGAACGGCGGCTGACCTACGCGGAGCTGGACGCCCGGGTCGAGCGGACGGCCCGGGTCCTGGCGGGCATGGGGGTGGGCCCGGAGCGCACGGTGGCGGTGGCCCTGCCGCGCTCGGTGGACCTCGTGGTGGCGCTGCTGGCCGTGCACCGCGCGGGCGGCGCCTACCTGCCGCTGGACCCCGACCAGCCGGCGGAGCGGCGTGCCCTCATGCTGGAGGAGGCCCGCCCGGTGTGCGTGATCGAGGGGGCCCTGCCCGAGGGCCCGGCCGGCGAACCGCCCGCCTTCCACGAGCCGTCCGGCCCCGCCTACGTCATCTACACGTCCGGCTCGACGGGCCGCCCCAAGGGCGTGGTCGTCCCGCACGAAGGCATCGTCAACCGCCTGCTGTGGATGCAGGACACGTACCGTCTGACCGCCGAGGACCGGGTGCTGCAGAAGACACCGGCCGGCTTCGACGTGTCGGTGTGGGAGTTCTTCTGGCCGCTGATCACCGGCGCCGCCCTGGTCGTCGCCCGGCCGGACGGCCACCGGGAACCGGCCTATCTCGCCCGGCTGATCCAGGAGCAGGGCGTGACCACGGCGCACTTCGTGCCGTCCATGCTCCAGGTGTTCCTGGAGGAGCCCGCCGCGGCGGCGTGCACCGGCCTGCGCCGGGTGCTGTGCAGCGGCGAGGCCCTGCCCGGCGCGGTGGCCGAGCGCTTCCACCGGGTCCTGCCGGCCGCGCTGCACAACCTGTACGGGCCGACCGAGGCGTCCGTCGACGTCACCGCGACCGAGGTGCCGCCGGGCACCGAACGCGTGGCGATCGGACGCCCCGTGTGGAACACGCGCGCCCATGTCCTGGACGCCGGGCTGCGGCCCGTCCCTCCGGGCGTCGCGGGCGAGCTGTACCTGGCGGGCGTCCAGCTGGCCCGCGGCTACCTCGCCCGTCCGGCGCTCACCGCGGAGCGCTTCGTGGCCGATCCGTACGGACCGCCCGGCGCCCGTATGTACCGCACCGGCGACCTGGCCCGCCGGCTGCCCGACGGCTCGCTCGACTTCCTGGGCCGCACCGACCACCAGGTGAAGATCCGCGGTGTGCGCGTCGAGCCCGGCGAGATCGAGGCGGTCCTCGTACGGCACACCTCCGTCGCCCACACCGTCGTCGTCCCGCACGGCCAACGGCTCGTGGCGTACGTCGTCCCGGCCGCCGGTGAGGTCACGGACCCGGCGGAGCTGGGCCGGCACGCCGCCGCCGCGCTGCCCGGACACATGGTCCCCGCCGCCTTCGTCACGCTGGACGCGCTGCCCCTCACGCCGAACGGGAAGCTCGACCGCAGGGCCCTGCCCGCCCCCGACCTCACGTCCGGCGGGGGCCTCGGCGGCCGGGGCCGCGACCCCCGCGAGGAGATCCTGTGCGGGCTGTTCGCGGATGTCCTCGGCGTCGACCGGGCCGGCGTCGACGACGACTTCTTCGACCTGGGCGGCCACTCGCTGCTCGCCATGCGGCTGACCGCTCGGATCCGCGCCGCGCTCGGCGCCGAGGTGTCGCTGCGCACGGTCTTCGACGCCCCGACCCCGGCCCGGCTCGCCCGACACCTCACGGACGCGGCCGCGGCGGCCCGCCCGCCGCTCACCGCTCGGGAGCGCACCGGCCCGCTGCCGCTGTCCTCCGCCCAGCAGCGCCTGTGGGTGCTGTACCAGGTGGAGGGCCCCAGCGCGACGTACAACATCCCCTCGGCCTGGCGGCTGACCGGGGAGCTGGACGTCGACGCGCTGCGGGCCGCGGTGCACGACGTCGTCGTCCGGCACGAGACGCTGCGCACGGTCTTCCCCGACGACGAGGGCCGGGCCCACCAGCTCGTGCTGACGCCCGACGAGGCCCGCATCCCGTTCGAGGTGACCGACACCGACGACGACCTGCTGCCCGAACTGCTCGCCGAGGCCGGCGCGTACGGCTTCGAGTTGGACCGCGAACCCCCGCTGCGCGTCCAGGTGTTCCGCACCGGCGACGAGGACTGGACCCTCCTGCTGCTCCTGCACCACATCGCCGGCGACGAGTGGTCGGAGGGTCCCCTCAACCGGGACCTGGCCCTCGCGTACGCGGCCCGCACGGCCGGGCGCACGCCCGACTGGCTGCCGCTTCCCGCGAGTTACGCCGACTACACACTGTGGCAGCGGGACGTCCTCGGCGACGAACGGGATCCGCAGAGCCTGTCGGCCCGTCAGATCGCCTACTGGAAGCGGACACTGGCCGGCCTGCCCGAGGAACTGGCCCTGCCCGTCGACCGGCCCCGCCCCCTGGAGTCGAGCTACCGGGGCGGCTCCGCCGACCTGTCCCTCGACGCCGAACTGGCCGCCGGGCTGCACGCGTTGGCCCGGGACAACGGCGTCAGCGTGTTCATGGTCCTCCAGGCCGCCGTCGCCACCCTGCTCACCCGGCTCGGCGCCGGCACCGACATCCCGCTCGGCAGCCCGATCTCCGGCCGCACCGACGCGGCCCTCGACGAGCTCGTCGGGTTCTTCCTCAACACCCTGGTCCTGCGCACCGACACCTCCGGCGATCCGACGTTCCGTCAGCTCCTCGCCCGCGTCCGGGAATCCGACCTCGCCGCCTTCGACCACCAGGACGTGCCGTTCGAGCGGCTGGTGGACGCCCTCAACCCGGCCCGCTCCCTCGCCCGGCACCCGCTGTTCCAGGTGATGGTCGTCCACCTCGCGTCCGGCGGCGACGAGACCACCCTCCCCGGGCTGCGCGCCCACCGGGACGACGTGGCGCAGACCACCGCCAAGTTCGACCTCTCCTTCGACTTCGTGGAACGCGGCGACGGCACCGGCGTGGACGGCGTCCTCGAATACAGCGCCGACCTGTTCGACCCCGCCACCGCCCGGTCCTTCGCCGACCGCCTCCGGCGCGTCCTGCGGGCCGTCACCGCCGACCCGGACCTGGCGCTCGGCCGGATCGACATCCTCGGCCCGGACGAACGGGCCCGCCTCCTCGACGGCTGGCACAGCCGGCCCCTCACCGCGGGACCGACCACCGTGCCCGCCCTCTTCGAGGAACAGGCCCGCCGCCACGGCGACCTGCCCGCGGCGGCCTCCGACGGCGTCGAGCTGACCTTCGCCCGGCTCGACGCGGACGCCAACCGGCTGGCCCGCCTGCTCGTCGAGCGCGGCGCGGGACCGGAGCGGTTCGTGGCCCTCGCCCTGCCGCGCACCGCCCACTTCCTCACCGCCGTCCTCGCGGTCCACAAGGCCGGCGCCGCCTATCTTCCGCTGGACCCCGACGCCCCCGTGGAACGCACCGCCGACATCCTCGCCGACGCCCGGCCGGTCCTCACCCTCACCACCGGCGACCTCGCCGCCACCCTGCCGCCCGGCACCGCGCCGCTCCGGCTGGACGACCCCGCGACCCGCGAGCGGATCGCGGCCCAGGACCCGGCCGGCCTCACCGACGCCGACCGCATCGCACCCTTGACGCCCCACCACCCGGCCTACGTCATCTACACCTCCGGCTCCACCGGCCGCCCCAAGGGCGTCGTGATCACCCACGAGAGTCTCGGCAACCTCTTCCACAGCCACCGCGAGACCCTCCACGCCCCGGCCGTCGAAGCCGCCGGACGCCGCCATCTGCGGGTCGGGCACGCCTGGTCGTTCTTCTTCGACGCCTCCTGGCAGCCCCAGTTGTGGCTGCTGGACGGGCACTGCGTGCACATCCTGTCCGAGGAGGTGCGGCGCGACCCCGACCTGGTCACCGAGGCCGTGCGGCGCCACGGCCTCGACTTCCTGGAGGTCACCCCGTCGTTCTTCGCGCAGATGGCCGACAGCGGCCTGCTGCGGGGCGACGACTGCCCCCTCGCGGTCGTCGGCGTGGGCGGCGAGGCCGTCCCGGTCGCCCTGTGGCAGCGCCTCGCCGCGCTGCGCGGCACTGAGGCGTTCAACCTGTACGGGCCGACCGAGTCGACCGTCGACGCCCTCGTGGCCCGTGTCCGCGACAGCGCGCGCCCGCTGGTGGGACGCCCGGTGACCGGCACCCGCGCGTACGTACTGGACGACCTGCTCCAGCCGCTGCCGCCGGGCGTCCCCGGCGAGCTGTACCTGGCGGGCGGCGGTCTCGCCCGCGGCTACCTCGGCAGCCCCGCGCTGACGGCCGAGCGGTTCGTCGCCGACCCGTTCGGCCCGCCCGGCGCACGCCTGTACCGCACCGGCGACCTGGCCCGCTGGACCGCAGACGGGCGCCTCGACTACCTCGGCCGCGCCGACGACCAGGTCAAGATCCGTGGCTTCCGCATCGAACCCGCCGAGATCGAGGCCGCCCTCACCACCCATCCCGACGTCACCCAGGCACTGGTGACCGTCCGTCAGGACGGCCCGCGCAAGCAGCTCGTGGCCTACGTCGTCCCCGCCCCGGAGGCCGCGGCGGACCCCGCCCGCCTGCGCGGCCATGTCGCCGCACGGCTGCCCGACCACATGGTCCCGGCGGCCGTGGTGACGCTGGAACGGTTCCCGCAGCTGGCGAACGGCAAGCTGGACCGGGCCGCGCTGCCCGCACCCGACTTCACCGCCCTGTCCTCCGGGCGCGCCCCCGCCACCCCCGTGGAACACCTCCTCTGCGCGGTCTTCGCGGAGGTGCTGGGCCTCGAACGCGTGGGCGTGGACGACGACTTCTTCGCCCTCGGCGGCGACAGCATCGTCGCCATGCAGCTCGTCGGCCGGGCCCGCGCGGCGGGTCTGCGCATCAGCCCCCGGCTCGTGTTCCGCCACCGTACGGTCGCCGCGCTGGGCACGGTCGCCGAGACGGCCGACGCCTCCGTGCCGCGCCGCGAGGACGACGGCACCGGCACCGTGCCGCTCACCCCGGTGATGCACTGGCTGCGCGAACTCGGCGGCCCGTTCGCCGGCTACCACCAGGCGGCGCTCGTGCGCACCCCCGCCGACCTGGACCTGCCCGGCCTGACCGCCGTGCTCCAGGCCCTCGCCGACCGCCACGACCTGCTCCGCGCCACCCTCGTACGGCCCTCCCGCGAGGACACCGAGGACTGGTCGCTGCACGTACCGCCCACCGGCACGGCCGACGCCGCGGACCTGCTCGACCGGGTCGACGTCAGCGGCCTGGACGCACGGGAACTCGGCGAGACCGTACGGCGGCACGCGCACGCGGCGCGGGCCCTGCTCGACCCGGACACGGGCGCCATGGTCAGGGCCGTCTGGTTCGACGCGGGCGACGCGCCGGGCCGGCTGCTGCTGATGGCCCACCACCTCGTCGTCGACGGCGTGTCCTGGCGGGTGCTGCTGCCGGACCTCGCGGCGGCCTGGCAGCAGGTGCGCGCCGGGCGTCCGGCGGAGCTCGCCCCCGTGGAGACCTCCTTCGCCCGCTGGTCCCGCCTGCTCACCACCCTCGCCCGGACTCCGGAGCGGGAGGCGGAACTCCCCGTGTGGACGGACATCCTGGACGGCGGCACCGAACCGCTCCCGCTGCTGCGCGCGCCCGACCCGGACCGCGACACCACCGCGACCCGGCGCGAGGTCGTCCTGCGGCTGCCCGCCGACCGCACGGGACCGCTGCTGTCCACCGTGCCCGCCGCGTTCGGCGCGGCCGTCAACGACGTCCTCCTCGCCGGTCTCGCCCTGGCCTTCGCGGACTGGCGCCGCCGCTCCGGCGGCTCGGACCGCTCGATCCTGGTCGATCTCGAAGGCCACGGCCGCGAGGAGGAACTCGCCGGGGACGACGTCGACCTGTCCCGCACGGTCGGCTGGTTCACCAGCGTGTTCCCCGTCCGGCTCGACGCCGGTCCGGTCGACCCGGCCGAGGCGTTCGCCGGCGGCGCGGCCGCCGAGGACGCCGTGCGCAGGGTCCGCGAGCACCTGGCGTCACTCCCCGCGAACGGCGTCGGCTACGGCCTGCTGCGCCACCTCAACCCCCGCACCCGCGAGGCCCTCGCGGGCCGGGAGCAGGCCCGCGTGGAGTTCAACTACCTGGGCCGGTTCGGGATCCCGGAGGAGACCGACTGGTCGTACGCGCCCGAGGAGGACGCGGCCGACATCGGCCCGGAGGCGGCGATGCGCGAGGGCCACGCCCTGAGCGTCAACGTCGTGACCGAGGACCGGGCGGACGGCCCGGTACTGGCCGCCCACTGGTCCTATCCGGAGGGACTGCTGGCACGCGAGACCGTCGAGGACCTCGCGGGCACGTGGTTCCGGGCACTGGAGGGCCTGGTCGCCCGTGCGCGGGACGAGCGGGAGGGGTGAGGCGGCACAGGCGGCGCGGAGGCCGCCAGGTCGGAAGCCGCTCGGTGAGCAGACCGTTCGGTGAGGACACCGTCCGGTGAGGAAGCAGGAGCGGTGAGGACCGCGAGGGCAACGAGAGGAATGGCATGAGCAACCCGTTCGAGGACCCCGAGGGCGTCTACCTGGTGCTCGTCAACGACGAGAACCAGCACAGCCTGTGGCCGGACTTCGTGGACGTGCCGGCCGGCTGGCGGACCGTCCACGGGCCCGCTCCCCGCCAGGAGTGCCTGGACCACGTCGAGGCGAACTGGACCGACATGCGGCCGCGCAGCCTGGCCGAGGCGATGGAGGGCTGACCGGCGGCGGACGCGGGACACGACGAAGGGGGCCGACACCGTCGGCCCCCTTCGTCCTCGCTCACCGCTCCCGCGTCAGGACGCGGGCTGTTCCACCTTCGTGGCCGGCTTGCCGTCGACCGCCGCCGCCAGCTGCGGCACCAGCCGCTCGATCTCGTACCGCAGGCTGAGGACCGTACCGAACGACACGGCGCTGCCGTAGTCGCTCGTCTCGTGGACATAGACCTCACGGCCCTCGGAGACCACCTTCAGATCCTTGTAGGTGGCGTCCTTGTGCAGCTTCGCGGCGTCCTTGGTGACATCACCGACCATCCACACGATCGCGTCCTGGTCCAGCAGATCGGTGCGCTCCTTGCTGATGTTCGCGCCGAACTGATCGCCGATCACCTTGTCCAGATCCGCGGGCAGCGAGAAGCCGAGGTCGGTGAGCAGCCGCGAGCGCGGGTCCTGGCTGCCGAACACGAAGATGCCCTCGTACGGCGTGGCCATCAGGGCGCTCTTCCCCTTGAACTCCGGGTGCTCCGCCACCGCCGCGTCGAGCTTCGCCTCGGTCTCCTCGACGGCCGCGGCCGCCTCCGCCGACTTCCCGAGGGCCTTGCCGATCGTCTCGGTCTGCTCCTGCCACGGCACGCCGTAGTCGTTGTACTCCTTCGGCTGCGCGACCACGGGCGCGAACTTCGACAGCGACTCGTACTGCTCCTTGGTCAGGCCGCCGTACACGCTGAGGATCAGGTCCGGCCGGAGCGCGGCGATCTTCTCCACCTGCGGGCCGGTGCCGGTGTCCTTCAGGACGGTCGGGGCGTCCGCGCCGCCCAGCTTGTCGGACGCCCACGGGCCCACGGCCCCCTTGTAGCCGCCCAGCCACTCGGTGGTGCCGACCGGCACCGTGCCGAGGGCGAGCACCGAGTCCTGGTCGGTGAGACCGACCGTGACGATCCGCTTCGGCTCGGACTTGATCGTCGTACTGCCGAACTTGTGCGTGAGGGTGACCGGGAACGCGGACTTCCCGGAGGAGGAGGCCTCCGAACCGGCGCCGGAGGAGCCGGAGTCCGAGTCGTCCCCGCCGCAGGCGGCGGCCGTGGCGAGGATGACGAGTGCGGAGGCCAGGGCGGCGGCCGTCCGTGACGCTCTGCGGAAGCGGGGCATCGGTGGTCCTTCGGTAGGTTCCTGTGGTGCGGGGCGGTGGGTGTGGGGGAGTCGGTGGGGAGTTGTCGGGGCGTCGGCGGGGCGTCGGCGGGGCGTCGTCGGGGCTAGGAGACGTCCGGGGAACGGGTGTCGGACCACGCGTCCCACAGAGCCGCGTACGGCCCCCGGGCGGCCCGCAGTTCGTCGTGCGTGCCGGTCTCCACGACCCGGCCCGCGTCCATCACGACGATGCGGTCGGCGGTCGCGGCCTGGCTGAGCCGGTGGGCGACGATCAGCGCGGTACGGCCGTCCACGGCCCGGGCGACGGCCTTCTCCAGGGCGCGGGCACCGGCACTGCCCGCCTCGGCGGTGGCCTCGTCCAGGATCACCAGGGGCGGATCGGCGAGGACCAGCCGGGCGAGGGCGAGCGCCTGGGTCTGCGCGCCGTCCAGCCGGTGGCCGCCGTCGCCGACCACGGTCCGCAGCCCGTCGGGCAGCGCCTCGGCCCAGTCGAGGGCGTCGACCTGCTGGAGCGCGGAGCGCAGTTCGTCGTCGGTGGCGTCGGCGCGCGCGAGCCGGAGATCGTCCGCGAGCGGGCCCGCGAACACATGGGTCTCCTGGGTGAGCAGCGCGATCGTGCGGCCCGCGCCGGCCCGGCCCGGCTCGGCCGGCGGAACACCGCCCACCAGGACCGTGCCCTCGGTCGGCCGCTGGATGCCCGCCACGAGCCGGGCCAGCGTGGTCTTGCCCGCCCCGCTCGCCCCGACCAGCGCCACGCGCTCACCCGGACGGATCGTCAGATCCACTCCCTCCAGCACGGGATGGCCCGTCCGGTAGGAGTGGCCGACCCCGCGCACGGTGACCTCGACGTCGCCGGCGGCCGCCGGGCGGGCGGACACCGGGGGCGACGGCAGATCGGTGACACCGACGAGCCGGGCCAGGCCCGCCGTGGCCGACTGGGCGTCGTCCAGGAGGACGAGGGCGGCGTTGACGGGCGTGAACAGACTGTGGAAGTACAGGGCAGCCGCGGTCGCCGTGCCCAGGGACGCCGTGCCGTCGCCGACCAGCCAGCAGCCGGTCCCCAGGACGGCCGCCAGTCCGATGTACTCGGCGATGTGCAGCCGGCTGTAGAAGCCCAGCACGAGCCGCACCCCGCTCATCATCAGCGCCACCAGCGAGGCGGACCGCTCGGCGACCCGCTCGGTGTGCTCCCGCTCCAGCCGGAACGCCCGCACGGTGGCGCTGCCGCCGACCGTGTCCAGCAACTGCTGCTGCTGGGCGCTGCCCGCCACGCGCTGGCGCGCGTACAGCGGCACGGCGTGGGCCACGTACCAGCGGGCGGTGACCGCCTGCACCGGCACCGCCAGCAGCGCCGCCAGCAGGAACCGCCAGTCGAGGACGGCCAGCGCCCCGAGGGTGAGCACGATGGTCAGCAGGGACCGGGCGAGTTCGGGCAGGGCGCTGCGCACCGCGTCCGCGATGAGCGACACGTCGGCGGTGACCCGGGCGGTGAGATCGCCGGCACCGGCCTTCTCCACGCGCTCCAGCGGCAGCCCCAGCGCCCGCTCGACGAATCGCTCGCGCAGCCGGGCCAGCGTCGTCTCGCCGAGCCGGGAGATCAGCGACAGCCCGAGGCCGGTCGTGACGCCCTGGACGACGGCGACGGCCACCAGCAGCACGGCGGTGGTGGTGATGGCGTCGGCGGCCGCGGAGCCGCGGCCGGCGGCCAGGTCCACGATCCGGCCCAGCAGCGGCTGCACGAGCAGTCCGACGGCGGTGGCGGCGACCGTGACCGCCAGTGCGGCCAGCGCCAGGCGCCGCTGCGGGCGCACCAGTTCGGCCACGGCGGCGCGGGTGCGGGCGGGGGTGGCGACGGGGAGGAGCGTGTCGGTCCCGTTCGTGTCGGTCCCGTTCGTGTCGGTCCCGTTCGTGTCGGTCCGGTCGGTGTCGGTCCGGTTCGTGTCCGCCCCGGTGGTGTCGGTCCGGGTGGTGTTCGTGTCGCTCATGAGAGGACCGCCGTCCGGTAGGAGGCGCACTCATGGACGAGCTGCGCGTGAGCGCCGCTCGCGGCGAGCCGGCCGCCGTCGACGAGGACCACCCGGTCCGTGACGCCGAGGAGCGCGGGGCTGTTGGTGACCAGCACGGTGGTGCGGCCGGTGCGGATCTCCCTGATCCCGGCGGCGATCCGGACCTCCGTGACGGCGTCGACGGCGGTCGTGGGCTCGTGCAGGACGAGGACCGGCGCGTCGGCGGCGAGCGCTCGGGCCAGCGCCACCCGCTGCCGCTGGCCGCCCGAGAGCGAGTGCCCCCGCGCGGTGACGGCCGTGTCGGTGCCCTCCGGCAGCGTGCGCACGACCTCGTCCGTCGCGGACGCGGCGAGGACGGCGCAGACACGGGCGCCCGGGTCCGCCGCCGCTCGCGCGCCGGAGACGGGAGCCGGCGCGGCCGCGGTGACGTTCTCCAGGAGGGTCCCCTCGAACAGGTCCGCGTCGTGCTCGGCGACCAGGAGCGCGGCCCGCAGCTCGGTCAGCTCCAGCGCGGTGAGCGCCGTCGCGTCCAGCTCGACGGCCCCGGCGTCCGGGTCCGCGCGACGGCCGAGGCAGCGCAGCAGCGCCGCCGCGTCGGCGGGGTCGGTGGTGACGACGCCGACCGTCTCACCGGCGGCGACGGCGAACTCCAGCTCGCGCAGGGGGCCGTACGACAGTCCGCGCACCCGCAGCGGCAGCCCCGGGCGGTCGTCCGTGCGCGCCGGGAGGGCCACCCGCGCGGACGCGGGTACGGGGGACACCGCGCGTTCCGCGTCGAGCACACCGGCGATCCGGCCGGCGGAGGCGCGGCCCTGGGCCAGTTCGGCGTTGACCCAGGAGAACTCGGAGAGCGGGCCGATGAGGAAGAGGGCGAGCGCGACGGACGACACCAGCTCGCCGATGCCGATGTCGCCGGCGGCCGCGAGCCGTCCGCCCACCAGGGCGACCACGGCCAGGAACGCGCCGGTCAGGATGGTCACCACCGCGTTCTGCCAGGCCTCGGCGCGAGCCGCGCGCAGGGTCGCGGTGAGGGACTCCTGGCTGATGCGCCGGTAGCGGGAGACGGCCGTCGGCCCGATGCCGATGCCCTTGAGCACCCGCAGCCCCGCGACGAGGTCCGCCGCCACACCCGAGGCCCGCGCCGCCTGCTCCTGCTCGGTCTCGCTGCGCGCCTCCAGCGGCTTGCTCAGCAGATGAACGAGCCACAGCAGCAGCGGGGTACCGACCAGGACGAGGAGCCCGAGCGGCAGCGACACACGCAGGAGGACGACCGCGCACACCGCCAGACCGGTCGCCGACGCGATGCCGACGATCAGCGCCATCATGACGGCGCCGACCCGCTTGGCGTCCTCCGTCGCGACGGTGGCCAGCTCACCGGGCAACCGGCCTTCCTCCGCGCCGCCTTCGGGGGCGAGGACGCGTCCGATCACCTCGGTCCTGAGCCGGTGCGCGGTGGTCAGGGCGGCGCGTTCCCCGGCGCGCGCACTGCCGCGGAAGCTGAAGGAGAGGCCGACGTAGACCGCGGCCAGGATCCCCAGCCACAGCAGGAGTCCGGGCACGTCGCCGTCCACGACACCCTCGTCGATGGCCAGACCGATCAGCACCGGCACGAGTGCCTCGCCCGTCTGATGTCCCATGCCCAGTACGGCGCCGAGCGCCACATCGCGGCGCTGCTCGCGCACGGCGCGCCGCAGGACCTTCCGGCCGGGCGGGTCCGCCTTGCTCACGTATCCCTCCGGACCGATGACTCACGGCACTTGAGAAGCCTACCCACAGACTTAGGTAAGCCTAACTTCATTTTCTCGCCGGTGTCACGCGCTTGGCCGAGATCGCCCGATCGCGGGACGCGGGGTGGGGCGAGGCAGGTACCTCGGCGGAGGTCGTCCCGTCGTTCCCGGCACCGCCGGCGTTCGACGTGCCTTCCCCGGCCGGCCAGTCGGCGTCGGCCTCTCGCAGGCCGGCAGGGTCGCCTCGAGCCGTGAGCACGGCCCTCACGCCAGTGTTCGGACGGTCATGAAGGCGGCCACCGCCAGGAGCACGACGGCGAACACGCGTCGCAGCATCCGCCCGGAGACCCTGGCCGCGAGCCGGTTGCCGTCCCACGCGCCGAGCACCGCCGCCCCCGCGAACGGCGCCAGGACGCCCCAGTCGAGCCCCTCCGTCGTCCCGGCGCGCGTCGACAGCGCGGCCAGGGAGTTGGTCGTGATCACGAGGAGGCTGGTGCCCGCCGCCTCGCGCATCCGCAGCCCGAGCACCCCGGTCAGCGCCGGCACGGCCAGGAAGCCGCCGCCGACACCGAGAACCCCGGTCGTCGCCCCGAGCCCGGCACCGGCTGCGAACGCACGGCCGGGCCGTGGCGGCCGTACGCCGTCGTCCGGCGCGCCCGGGAACAGCATGCGGAGCGCGGCAGCCGTCGCGATCAGCGCGAACGCGCCGGTCAGGGCGGCGTCCGGCAGCCGTGCGGCGACGGCGCCACCCGCCAGGGCGGTCGGGACGCCGGCCGCCGCGAACAGCAGACCCGTGCGCCACCGGACCAGACCGTCGCGGGCGTGCAGGGTGAGCGCGGTGACCGAGGTGACCGTCACGACGAGCAGACCGGCGGTACCGGCCGCGACCGGCGGAACGCCCAGCAGACCGACGAGGGCGGGGACCGTCAGAATGCCGCCCCCGCCGCCGAGGGCTCCCAGCGACAGCCCGACGACGGCACCCGCGACCAGCGCGAGGATCAACACGCCCATGAGAACGGGCGGTTGTCCGCGAACGGGGTCACCATGGCCGGTCCGCACGGAAGACGTCGTCCACGGCCACCACGTCGCGGCCCGTGGCGTCCAGCAGCGAGGCGGCGACGGCCGCCCGCATACCGCTCGCGCAGTGCACCCACACCTGGCCCGCCGGGATCTCGCCGAGCCGTCGGTGCAGGGTGTGGACGGGGAGATGCACCGAGCCGGGGACGAAGCCGCCCGCCCGCTCGGTGGTCCGCCGGACGTCGAGGACGACGACCCCCTCGCGTGGGTGGATCCGGGCGAGGTCGTCGAAGACGGCCCGGGGGAAGGAGGCCGGCGCCTCGCCCTCGCGCAGCCATGCCGCCGGGCCGCCGGTCGCCGCGGCCGCGGGCCGGTCGATGCCGACCCGGACCAGTTCACGCTGCGCGGCGGCCAGTTGGCCGGCCGACTCGCCGAGGAGCGTCACCGGCCGGCCCCAGGGGATCAGCCAGGCCAGATAGGTGGCGAGCTGCCCGTCCGCCTCGAAGTTGTACGAGCCCGCGACATGGCCCGCCGCGAACGCGACGCGGTTGCGCAGGTCGACCACCCATTCCCCCGCGGCCAGCCGGGCGGCGATCTCGTCGGCGTCCGCCGACGCGGGCGGGGCCAGGTCGACCGGAGCGGGGCCGGCGGCGTTGGCGGGGCCCATGTGCGTGTAGTACGCGGGCACGTCGTCCAGGCCGGCCAGGAGGTCGGCGACGAAGCGGTCCACGTCGTGGATCAGCGCCTCGTTGGACGACTTCTGCGCGCCGATCGTGCCGCCGCCGTCCGTCGCCGTGGCGGAGGAGCAGAAGCTGCCGAACCCGTGGGTGGGCAGCACGGCCGTGCCGTCGGGGAGCGTGTCGGCCAGCCGGTGCGCGGAGGCGTGCTGCGCACGGGCGAGCCGCGCGGTGAGGCGCGGCTCGACGAGGTCCGGGCGCCCCACCGTGCCGATCAGCAGCGAGCCGCCGGTGAACACCGCGACCGGAGCCCCGTGCTCCTCCAGCACGTACGCGGTGTGATGCGGGGTGTGGCCGGGTGTGGCGAGCGCCCGCAGGAGGAGACCGGCCGCCGGGTCGACGACGGTGGTGTCCCCGTCGCGCACGGGGGTCCGCTCGAAGGACACCCGCGCGTCGGCCGGGACCAGGTACGCCGCGCCGGTCACACGGGCCAGGTCCAGGCCCCCGGAGACGTAGTCGTTGTGGAGGTGCGTCTCCACGACGTGGGAGATCCGTACGCCGGACCGGGCCGCCGCCGCGATCACGCGGTCGATGTCCCGCGGGGGGTCCACGGCGACCGCGGTCCGCGCACCTCCGGCCAGATAGCTTCGGTTGCCGAGACCCGGCACCTCGACGGTGTCGACGAAGAACACGCTGCCTACTCCTTCTCGCGGGGAAGAGCCGTGCCGAGAGCGGTGGTGGGCGCCGGGTGTCACAGCCGGCCGGTGAGCATGCCGTGCCAGTACACGGGCGGCAGCAGGTAGCGCTTGAACACCCACATGTCGCGGCGTTCCTTGAACGTGTCGATCAGCGGGAACGAGGGCCTGGGCCGCAGGTCGTAGTCGAACTCGGCGAGCAGCATGCGGTCGCGGGCGGTCACCAGCGGGCAGGACGTGTAGCCGTCGTAACGGTGCGTGGGCGTACGGCCGTTCATCACCTCGACCAGGTTCGCGGCGACCACGGGCGCCTGCTTGCGCACGGCCGCGCCGGTCTTGGAGGTGGGCAGGTGCGCGACGTCGCCGAGCGCGAACACGGTCTCGTACCGCGGGTGTTGCAGGGTGTGACGGTCGGCGGCCACGAAGCCGTGCGGGCTCGCGGGATCGGCGAGCGGACCGGTCTTGATCCAGTCGGGGGCGCTCTGCGGCGGAACGGCGTGCAGGAGGTCGTAGCCCAGCCGCTCCGTGGTGCCGCGCGCGTGGTCGGTGACGGTGATCTCGCGCCGGCCGCCGTCCACGGCGGTCATCTCCGACCGGAACCGCACCTCGACGCCGTAGCGGGACACCACCTGTTCCAGGATCCGGCGGTACTCGCTCACCCGGAACAGCGCGGCGTCCGGGAGGACGAAGACGACCCGGATGTCGGCCAGGACCTTCCGCCGGCGCCAGTGGTCCGCCGCCAGGTACATGATCTTCTGCGGTGCCCCGCCGCACTTCACCGGTGTGGCCGGCTGGGTGAAGACGGCGGTGCCCGAGCGCAGGTTTCTGATCAGCTCCCAGGTGCGCGGGGCGTACTCGGCCGAGTAGTTGCTGCTCACCCGGTCCCGGCCGATCGCCTCGTCGAGGCCGGGCACCCCGTCCCAGTCGAGCTGGAGGCCCGGGGCGAGCACCAGGTGCTCGTAGGCGAGTTCCTCGCCGTTCCACAGGGTGACGGTGCGGGTGTCGGGGTCGATCGCCGTCGCGGGCCGGCGGATCCAGTGGACCCCGTCGGGGACGACCGATGTCTGCCGGCGGCGCGAGCCGTTCAGCGGGGCCTGGCCGCCGCCCACCAGGGTCCACAACGGCTGGTACCAGTGGGTGTCGGAGGGTTCGACGAGGACGATGTCACCGACGCCGGCGCGGCGTAATCGGGCGGCGACGCTGACGCCGGCGCTTCCCCCGCCGACGATGACGACACGGTGGCGGCCGGTGGGGGAGGAGGGGGAGGAGGGGGAGGTGGGCATGGCCTGACTCCTTGTCGGGTGGGTCGCAGGACGACCGCTCCGGATACCCCAGGGGTGTCGTGCCCGGCGGGTACCGCACTGGTACTCCACTGGGGCGCAACATGTGTCCTAGATGTATGCCGGTCGGTGACGTCTTGTCACCCCCACCACGGCGGCTTCCGGACGCGGACGCACGGGCGGTCCGGAGATGGGGCGCGGGCCCGTCGAGGCGTAGAAGATGGGACCCATGTCGACAAGCGAGAGCGCTTCCGAGCGGGCGTACGCGGCCATCCGCGAGGACATCCTCAACGGCACCCACGAGCCGGACACCATGCTCGGCGAGGCCCAGCTCGCGGCCCGGCTCGGCGTCAGCCGCACCCCGGTACGGGCCGCCCTGGCCCGGCTCCAGGACGAGGGCTGGATCACGGTGTACCCCAAGCGGGGCGCGCTCGTTCGCGGCATGAGCGAGAAGGCCGTCGCCGATCTCGCCGACGCCCGGCTGATCCTGGAGGGCACCGGTGCGCAGCGCGCGACACCGCGCCGCAGGCACGCCGTCGCCGAGCGGCTGGCCGAGGACATCGACCGCCAGAAGCGGGCCCTGGCCGACGGCGACCTGCGTCACTTCGTCGAACTCACCATCGCCTTCCACCGCTCCTTCGTCGAAGCCGGCGAGAACCTGGTGATGCTCGAACTCCACGACCGGCTCGCCGACCGGCAGCGCTTTCTCCTCTTCAGCTACGGCGACACGCTTCTCGGCCGCAGCGACGCGATCATCGCCGAGCACGAGGACCTGGTGGCCCGCCTGCGAAGCGACGACGGGCCGGGCTTCGTGGAGGTGCTCCGCTCCCACCTGGGCGAGACGTACGGCCACGACCTGCGGCGACTCTGCCCCTGACGGGTCCTTCCGGCACGGTGGACGGACCGGGCAGGGGCATCGCCCTTCGGTCACGACGCGGTCGGCTCAGGCGAGGTCGGCGAGGTCCTCCTCGGTGAGGACGATCGATCCGGCGGCGATGTTCTCCTCCAGGTGGGCGAGGGAGCCGGTGCCGGGGATGGCGAGCGTGACCGGGGAGGAGGCGAGCAGCCGGGCGAGCGCGATCTGCGGCGCCGTCGCACCATGGCGGGCGGCGACCTCGGCCACCCGGCCGTCGGCCGGATCGCCGATGCCGCCGCCCAACGGAAAGAACGGCACATGGGCGATCCCGGCGTCCTCGCAGACGGCCGCCCCCTCCAAGTCGTCGCGCCCGGTGGCGTGGAAGCGGTTCTGGACGGCCGCGACCGGCGCGATCGCACGGGCCTCGGCGAGGTGACCGCCGTCGACGTTGCTGAGGCCGAGGTGACGGATCAGGCCCTCCTCGCGCAGGGCGGCCAGCACCTCGAAGCGGGCGGCGAGGGATTCGCCGCGCGGCGGTCCCCCCACGCCCCCGATCCGCAGATAGACCAGATCCAGGCGGTCCACGCCGAGGGTGCGCAGGTTCTCCTCGACCAGCGGGCGCAGGATCGCGGGGTCGTCGGCCGCGGCGAGGCCACCGTCGGGCGTACGGGCCGGGCCGACCTTGGTGGCGATCACCAGGCCGTCCGGGTAGGGGTGAAGGGCTTCCCGGATCAGGGCGTTGGCCCGTACCGTCCCGTCGCCGCTGGTGTAGAAGGCGGCGGTGTCGATGTGGTCGACACCGAGTTCCACCGCACGGCGCAGGACGGCGCGTCCGGTCTCGGGGTCACGGGCGGGGCCGTGGAAGGTGCCGGTGGGCAGGCGCATGGCCCCGAACCCGATCCGGCCGACCGGCAGTTCGCCACCCAGGAGGAATCGATTGCTCATGAACTCATCCTGGGCGGGCGGCCGTTCGGGCCGCGAACCCGTGGCAGCTTGCTGCCATCGGGGAGAATGGCCGGGTGACGGACATCGTGACGATCCGTGGTGACCTGGAACTCCTCACCCGTACCGAGCAGTTGTTCTCCTCGGTCCGCGAGGAGTTCGTCTGCGCCGCCCGCGATCTCGAGACCTGGTCCCGACCGGCGGCCCGGCAGGTCGCCGGTGGCCGGCTGCGCCGAGGCGGCACCCACCGGACCCGGAAGCTCTACAGCCCGTCCGCGCTGGCCGACGAGCGCGGCCGCGAGCACCTGGGCGCGCTCGCCGACCGGGGCGCCCAGGTGCGGATCGCCGCCACCGCCCTCCCGCACGAGACGATCGTCGTCGACCGCCGCTGCGCGATCCTCGCCGGTCTGCCCGCCCCCGGCGGCCGTGAGTACACCCTGACCACCGCGCCCACCCTGGTCGGCGGGGTGTACGCGCTGTTCGAGGCGGCCTGGGAGTCGGCCACCGATCTCGATGTGTTCCTGCGGGGCGAGCAGCCGCACCTCGACGCCGGAAGCCGTACGGTCCTGCGCGCCCTGGGGTCCGGCGCGACCGACGAGACGGCGGCACGCGAACTGGGCATGTCCCTGCGCACCTACCGCCGCCGCGTCGCCGAACTCCTCGCCGCCCTCGACGCGGACTCCCGCTTCCAGGCCGGGATGCGCGCGGGCGAACTGGGCCTGCGCGGCTGAGCGGACGACCGGGGCCGAGGCCGGGCGGCCCCTCACCGCACCCTGCCTTGTGATGCGGGACACATCCCATGGCGGTGGGAACTTTATTTGAAAGTTCTGTCATCTAGGGTGACAAAATCTTTCCGCCCTCAGCAGGCAACGGGAGCGTTCCTCCATGACCGACAGGTCCACTGCCGTGTCCGCGCCGGCCTCCGCCACCGCCGCCTACGCCCGGATCTACGAGGAGCAGCAGCCGCGTCTCGTCGCGTACGCCCGTTCGCTCACCCGGAACGCCTGGACCGCCGAAGACCTCGTCGCCGAGGCGCACTTCCGGGTGTGGCGGCGACTGGCCGAGGGGCACGAGATCGAGAACGTGCCGGCGTACCTGAGGACGACCGTCCGCCACCTCGCCTTCGCCTCCGGGACCGCCGTACGCGAGACACCGCGCGATCCTCAGAGCGACGAGCGGGTCGCCGCGGGGTCGCACGGCGGCGACCCCGCCGAACAGGTGGCCTCCGTCGATCTGGTGGTGCGCGTGCTGGGCGAGTTGCCCGAACGCTGGGTCAAGGCGCTGTGGTTGGCGGAGGCGGAGGGCCAGCCGCTGGCCGCGATCGGGCCCCAGCTGGGCACCAAGGAGGGTGCCACGGCCGTCCTGCTGCACCGCGCCAGGGAAGGCATGCGACAGGCCTTCCTGCGCACACAGTCCGGCGCGCCGGACGACCCCACGTGCCAGGTGCACTGGGCCCGGATGCCCGCGTACGTCCGGGGCGCCGCGACCGCGCGCCGTCGCGAGCTCCTGCTCGGCCACGTGGACGCGTGCGACGGCTGCCGCGAGCGGCTCGCGGCACTGATGCTCGCCAACGACCGGTTGCCCGCACTGGTCGGCCCGGCCCTGCTGGTCTTCGCGCTGGGCGCCACGGGCAAGTTCGTGTTCGGCTTCGTCGCGGGGGCGGCCGGCGCGGCTGCCACCGTGGGGACGGCGACCTCCGCGGTGGGCGGGCCGGGGGCCGGTCTGCTGCACGGGGTGCGCCATGCCGTGATCGGTGGCGCGAAAGCGCCCGTGGCGGTGGCGGCCGGCGCACTCGTGGCGGGCGCGGCCGCGGTGTGCCTCGTCCTCGTCACGCCCGACGGCGCTCCCGTACCGGCCGAGCGCACGCCGGTGGCGGACGTGCCCGCGGTCCAGGTGCCGGTCGACGAGGCGCCGGCCGACGAAGTGCCGGTTGCGGCGCCGTCGAAGGCCCCCGCCCCCGTCGCGGCCCAGGCCCCGGAGAGCCTCGTCCTCCCCGTACCGACGTCCGACGTCCGGGAAGGCGACCGGGCCCGCCCGGATCCCTCGGACACCACGAACCCCACGGAGGGCGGTGGCACGACGGACACGCCACCGCCCACCGACGGCACACCGGAGGAGGAACAGCCCGTTCCCCCGACCGACGAGGGCACCCCCGCACCGCCGGAGGAGCCCGTCCCGCCCTCCCAGACCCCGCAACCCGGGACACCCCCCGCACCGGACCCGGACCCGGCCCCCGTGGAGTCCGGCGGCGACACCGGCCAGGGCCCGGAGGGCGACGGGACCGACTGCCCGCCGGGCCACCAGAGCAACGGGCACGGGCACGGGCACGGGCACGGTCACGGGCACGGAGAGGGGCAGGGAAAGGGGCACGGACACGGAAAGGGGAGGGGGAAGGGCCACTAGCGTGGCCCGGGGACCGTCTCCCGTTACACGGGTTCCCGCTCGGCGGCCCGCTCCAGTCGTACGATCACACTCTTCGACGTCGGGGTGTTGCTGATGTCCGCGACGCTGTCGAGCGGTACCAGGACGTTGGTCTCCGGGTAGTACGCGGCGGCCGATCCCGGGGGAGTGGGGTAGCCGACGACACGGAAGCCGTCCGCGCGGCGCTCCGAACCGTCCGACCAGACACTGACCAGGTCGACGAGAGTGCCGTCCGCGAACCCCAGGGCGGCGAGGTCGGCCGGGTTCACCATCACGATGTGCCGGCTGCCCTTGATGCCCCGGTAGCGGTCGTCCATCGCGTACGGGATCGTGTTCCACTGGTCGTGCGAGCGCAGGGTCTGGAGGACGAGGTGGCCCTCGGGCGCCTCCAGCAGCGTGAAGTCGTTGGCGGTGAAGACGGCCTTGCCGCTGGGCGTGCGGAACACCTTGCTGTTGACCGGGTTGGGCAGCCGGAACCCGCCGGGCCGGCGCACGCGCGCGTTGAAGTCCTCGAACCCGTCCACCACCCGCGCGATACGGTCGCGGACGGTGTCGTAGTCGGCCTCGAACTCCTCCCAGGGGATGTCCGGCTTCTCGCCCAGGACCCTGCGGGCCAGGCGGCTGATGATGGACACCTCGCTCAGCAGGTGCGGGGAGGCGGGGGCGAGCCGGCCGCGCGTGGTGTGGACCTCGCTCATGGAGTCCTCGACCGTCATGAACTGCTCCCCGCCCGTCTGGACGTCGCGGTCGCTGCGCCCGAGCGTGGGCAGGATCAGCGCGGTGCGCCCGCACACGGCGTGCGACCGGTTCAGCTTGGTCGAGATGTGCGCCGTCAGACGGCAGTTGCGCAGGGCCCGCTCGGTGGCGGCGCTGTCGGGCGTGGCCCGGACGAAGTTGCCCGCGACCCCGACGAAGAGCCTGGCCCGTCCGTCGCGCATGGCCCGGATGGAGTCGACGGAGTCCAGACCGTGCGCCGTCGGCGCGGTGAAGCGGAACTCGCGGCCCAGCCGGTCCAGGAACGGCTGCGGCACGCGCTCCCATATCCCCATCGTCCGGTCGCCCTGCACATTGCTGTGCCCCCGGACCGGGCACACGCCCGCGCCCGGCCGGCCGATGTTGCCGCGCAGGAGAAGGAAGTTGACGACCTCCCGGATGGTGGGCACGCCGTGCTTGTGCTGGGTCAGGCCCATCGCCCAGCAGACGATGACGCTGCGGCTCTCGAGGACGCGCGCGTGCACCTGCTCCATCTCGTCCCGGCTCAGCCCGGTGGCCCGCAGGACGTCGTCCCAGGAGGTCGTGCGGATGTGGTCGGCGAAGGCGTCGTAACCGGTGGTGTGGGCGTCGATGAACTCCCGGTCCAGGACGGTGCCCGGCTCCTTGTCCTCCGCCTCGACCAGCAGCAGGTTCAGCGCCTGGAACAGGGCGAGGTCACCGCCGGGGCGGATCTGGAGGAACTGGTCGGCGATGTCGGTGCCGCGGCCGATCACCCCCCGCGCCTTCTGCGGATGCTTGAAGCGCAGAAGTCCCGCCTCGGGCAGCGGATTGACGGCGACGACCCGGCCGCCGCGGCGCTTGGTCTCCTCCAGCGCGGACAGCATGCGCGGGTGGTTGGTGCCCGGGTTCTGCCCGACGACGAACACCAGGTCGGCGTCGTAGAGGTCGTCGAGGCTCACGCTGCCCTTGCCGATGCCCAGGGTCTCGTTCAGGGCCGAACCGCTGGACTCGTGGCACATGTTGGAGCAGTCGGGGAGGTTGTTGGTGCCGAAGGCCCGCGCGAACAGCTGGAGCAGGAAGGCGGGTTCGTTGGCCAGCCGTCCCGAGGTGTAGAACAGCGCCTCGTCCGGGTGGTCCAGGGCGCGCAGTTCGCGGGCCAGGAGGTCCAGCGCCTCGTCCCAGCCGATCGGCTCGTAGTGCTCCGCGCCCTCGCGCAGCACCATCGGCTCGGTCAGCCGGCCCTGCTGGTTGAGCCAGCGGTCGGACTTGCGGCTCAGCTCGTCCACCGAGTACCGCCGGAAGAACTCGGCGGTCACGCGCCGGGAGGTGGCCTCGTCACTGATGTGCTTGGCGCCGTTCTCGCAGTACTCGTTACGGTGCCGCTGCCCGGCCGGGGGCTCGGGCCAGGCGCAGCCCGGACAGTCGAAGCCCTTCGCCTGGTTGATGTTGAGGAGGGTGAGCGCGGTGCGCTTCGGCGAGGTCTGGCCCAGCGCGTAGCGGAGCGCGTGCACGACGGCGGGGGCGCCGGTGGCCCAGGTCTTGGGAGCGGACACGGACAGCTTGTCGCGGTCCCGCTCCTCACCCGGGGAATCGGCCCGGAGTCCGGCCTCGGCCTCGTCGGCCTCGATCTCGTAGGCCTCGGCCTCGATCCCGGCCTCGGGTTCGCCCCCCGGCTCGGCTTCCGCTTCGGCCTCGATCGCGTCGAAGTCCCGCATCGCGTGTCACGCCCTCTCGCTCCTGGGCGGCGAGCCGCCCGGCGCCGTCCGCGGCACCCGGGAGCGGGGCGGCCGGCGCGATCGGAGCCGCACGGGCAGGACCTGTCTCGCCGACCGTTCCTCCCCACTCTTCGCCGCCGTGTCGGGCCCGGTCAAAGCGGAGTTTCCGATCGCACGATAGGCCGCGCCGATCAGTGCCCGGATCAGGACCGCGGCAGGGGGGATCATGGGGGTGTGCTGCTGCGCCAACTCGAATACCTCGTCGCCCTCGCCCGCGCCCGCCACTTCGCCAAGGCGGCGCAGGCCTGCTACGTCTCCCAGCCGGCCCTCTCCGAAGGCATCCGCAAGCTGGAGGAGGAGCTGGGCATCCCGCTGGTCCTGCGGGGCCGCAGGTTCGACGGCCTCACCCCGGAGGGCGAGCGGGTCGTGCTGTGGGCGCAGCGCATCCTCGCCGACCGGGACGCGATGGAGGACGAGATCCAGGCGCTGCGCTCCGGCCTGACCGGCCGGCTGCGCATCGGAACCGTCCCGACGGCGGCCACGGCCGTCGCCCTGCTGACCCAGCCGTTCTGCGCCGCCAACCCGCTGGCGACCGTCCACGTGTTCGCCGACCTCCAGGCGGAGGACATCGTGAACAGACTCAAGGCGTACGAACTCGACGCCGCCGTGACCTACCACAGCTCCGCCCTGGCCCACGGCTTCCGGTTCGTCCCGCTGTACCGGGAGCGCTACGTCCTCCTGATCCGGCGCTCCGCCACCGACACCGGCCTCTCCGACATCTCCTGGGAGGAGGCGTCCCGGTACCCGCTCTGTCTGCTGCACCCGATGATGCAGGGCCGCCAGGTCCTCGACGCGGTCTTCGAGGCGGTCGGCGTCTCGGTGACGCCCCGGGTGGAGACGGACTCCATCGCCTCCCTCTTCGCCCATGTCAGGGCCGGCCAGTGGGCGAGCATCGTGCCGCACGCCTGGCTGCACGTCTTCGGCGTCCCCGCCGGCATGCACGCCGTCCCCCTGGTCCGCCCCGTCCGCACGGAACGCATCGGTCTGATGCTCCCGGCCCGCGACCCCGTCCCCGTCATCGCCCAGGCCCTCATCGACGCGGCTGACCAGGCGGGGATCTCGACGGCACTGGAACGGCTGCCCGATTAGACTCTGGATCTTGGGCCTGAGCTTCAACCAAAAGTCACGGAAGAGCCTTTGGGCTGCCGTCGGTCGACTCGGGGGATCAGGAAATCGGGGGGACCGGACCGGTGAACGACGCGACCGAGGTGTTCCAGCCACTTCAGGCGGACGATCCGCACGTGGTGGCCGGCTACCGGCTCGCCGCCCGGCTCGGCGCGGGCGGCATGGGACGGGTCTACTTGTCGCACACGCCCGGTGGCCGGCCCGTGGCGATCAAGGTGGTACGGCCGGAACTGGCCGACGACCCGGACTTCCGGCGCAGGTTCGGCCGCGAGATCAAGGCGGCCCGGCGGGTCCGCGGCGCGTACACCGCCGAGCTGATCGACGCCGACGCGGACGGCGTACCGCCCTGGCTCGCCACGCTGTACGTGCCCGGACCGTCCCTGTCGGAGGCCGTCGCCCGGCGCGGGCCGCTGCCGGAGTCGGCGGTGCTGTGGCTGATGGCGGGGGTGGCCGAGGCGCTCCAGGCCATCCACGCCGCCGGAATCGTGCACCGGGACCTGAAGCCGTCGAACGTGCTGCTGGCCGCCGACGGCCCGCGCGTCATCGACTTCGGCATCTCGCTGGCCGCCGACGTCACCGCGCACACCGCCACCGGCTCGGCGATCGGCACACCCCAGTTCATGGCTCCCGAGCAGGCGATCGCGGGCGAGGTCACCTCGGCGACCGACATCTTCGCGCTCGGTCAGACGGCGGCGTTCGCGGCACTGGGCGAGCCGCTGTACGGTGACGGCCCCTCGGTGAGCGTGCTGTACCGGATCGTGCACGAGCGCCCCGACCTGTCCGTGCTGCCCGCGCGGCTCCAGCCGCTGATCGCCCGGTGCCTGGCCGCCGATCCGGCGGAGCGGGCCACCTTGGCGGAGGTCCTTCAGTGGTGCCGGGAGGGGCTGGGCGGGGACGCCGACGCGGGCGCGGGGCCCGCCGTCTGGCGGGAGGTCACCGGGCCGGAGGTGACGATCCCGGCCCCGGCCGCCCCGGCCGCGGCCGCCCCGGTCCCCGACCCCACCTCGGTGCACACGGTCGCGTTGCTCGCCCGGCCGCGGCCGGCGGCGTCCGACGGGGCCGGCCGGCCCCGTCGGCGGCGCGCCGCGCTGATCACGGCCGGTGTGACGGCGGGCGCGCTGGTGCTGGCCGGCCTGACCTGGACGGTCATGGACGCGACGGACCTGCTGCGCGACCGGGACGCGGGCGCGTCGTCGACGCGCGGTTCGTCACCGTCGGCACCCTCGGCATCGGCACCCTCGGCATCGGCATCGGCATCGTCCGCGTCGGCGTCGTCATCGGGATCCGCGTCGGCCTCCGGGACCGGTGGCGGGACACCGAAGGCGTCGAACCCCTCAGCGTCGGCGTCGCCGCAGGCCGAGGCGAACGCCGTGCAGTTGCTGGACGAGAAGAGCTCACTGTCCTTCGAGAACCCGGCCCGGCGCGAGGACCGCAAGGGGGACGTCCGTTTCGTCTGCGGGGACTACGACTGTTCGCTGGAGAGCGACACCAGCGTGATCACCCAGCTGGGCGGCGACCCCGGCGCCACCCTCGACACCTGCCGCGTGCAGCTCACCGGCGTCACGAGCCACGACCTCACGCTGGCCACGGCGGCGGCCGGCAGCGAGGTCTGCGTCAAGAACCCCGCCGGGGACATCGCACTGCTCGTGATCCGCATCAAGTCGACCGCGGTGCCGGACGGCGGGGCCAGCTTCGTCATGGCGGACGTGACGATCTGGCGGGCGGCCTAGAGCCTCTCTTTCGGATCCTGCCGGGGGGCGCGCCGGCAAGTCCCGCGGACCGGAGCCGGCCTGATCCGAAAGACAGGCCCCAGGGGGCGTCTCTTCGGTCGTAGAGGAGCGGGGAGCGGTGTCCGGCGCGTGCTCCCGGTGTGCCGGCGGAGCGAAGAACCGCGGCGGTCCGGTTGCCTAGACTGAACGCCGGGCACGCGATCGTTCCGGACGCCACCACGATCCCCCGCGACGGGAGGGGGACGTCCGGGTCCGGCGGAGGGGAGTGGGGCGCCATGGGCCGTGCGGGCCGGGTCACGTTGAGCGACGTGGCCGAGGCGGCCGGTGTCTCGCGGGCGACGGTGAGCTTCGTCCTGAACGACGACCCACGGCAGACGATCTCCGCGGCCACCCGCGAGCGGGTCGAGGACGCGGCCCGCTCGCTGGGATACGTCCCGCACGGGATCGCCCGCGCCCTGCGCGAAGGCTCCTCGCGGATCGTCGTGCTCACCGCCGACCGGGACTTGGAGAGTGGCTTCTCCCGGAGCTACGTCCGGGGCCTGGACGAGGAACTCGCCGAGCACGGCCACCTCCTCCTGGTCCGGCACGGTCACGCGCCGGAAGCCACCCAGCAGGTCCTCGACACCATCGTGCCGCGGGCGGTGCTGCGGCTCGGTGAGGCCTCCGTGCCGGGACACGAGCCGGTGGGGCAGGACGGGGAGAACGGTTTCGCGGCCGGCGCCGCGCTCCAGATCGGTCACCTCGCCGACCGCGGGCACACCCGGATCGCGATGGCCCTGCCGGACCACGACGTCCCGCCGGCGGAGGCCCGGTTCGGCTTCGCCCGGGAGGCCGCCCGGCGTCTGGGACTTCCACCCCTGGAACGCCTCGTCGTGCCGGGCCCCCGCGAGGCGGGCGCGGCCGCCGTCGCGGAGTTCCTCGCGTCGCACGCCGACGTCACCGCCTTCGCCGCGTTCGACGACGTCATCGCGTTGCGCAGCCTCGCGGCCCTGCGCGACCTGGGCCGGCGGGTCCCCGAGGACATCGCCGTGATCGGCTTCGACGAGACCGAGCACGGCTCCCTCTCCAGCCCCGCGCTCACCACCGTCCACCTCGACGCGGAGGCCCTCGGCCGGGTCGCCGCCCGCAAGGTCCTCGGCATCGACACGGCGGGCCCGGCTCCCGCGCCCGCCCGGATCGTCGTCCGCGCCTCGGTGTGACCGCCTCCGCCGAGGAGGCGCGGCCCGACCGCTCCGGGACGAAGGTGAGGGCTGTTCATCTGTGACAGCCCTGTGACGGGAGCTGTGGCCTCCGTCACGGCTTGTTGATCATGACTCGGTCAAGATCGACACATGCGGAGAAACTCTTTACCGGCCCGTGCGACGAGTCGGCCCGTCGTCGCGGCCCTGGCCGCCGTCGGCGCCGTCGCGGGCGTCCTCGTCGGCTGGTCCGGCCTCGACACCGTCAACGGATGCGGACTCGCGACCGAGCGCCACCCGTCCGCGACCGCGGCGGACTGGGTGCGGTACGCCGATGTCGTGGTCGTCGGCAAGGCCGACCGCGAACGGGAGAGCGGACGCGAGGAACTGGCGACCGGGCCGTACAGCCACCTGCTGGAGCGGACCGTCGAACTGACCACGCAGGACACGCCGTTCATCTCCCGCACCCGCTCCCACCCCACCGTCGGCGCCACCCTCGACTATGTCGCCCCGGGCTGGAAGCTGCTCCGCTCCGACGGCGAGACGCGCGTCGCGCTGCTGACCGGCGACGCCCCGCGCGTCGTACCCGGCCACACCTACATCCTCGCCCTGCGCTGGGAGGGGGAGCGGTGGGTGGCGCTCGGTGAAGGCGCGGTCGTACCGTTCGACGATCAGCGGATCGGACGTGGGGAGTGGTGCGGGCAGATCCTGGACACCGACGGTTTCGCCCAGGGCGAGCGGATCGGCCGAGCCGGCGACCGCAGCCTGGAGAAGACGCTGATCGGCCAGGGCGTGCCGGCCCTGAAGCGGGAGCTGGACCGGGCGGCGCAGAAGGCCTCCTAGCCGAGGGGTTCCGTGGCGGGGAGAAGCCCCCACCAGCCCTCCACCCCGCCACGAACCCGCCGACCGCCACCCCATGAACCCCCACTGTCAGGAGCCCCCGCCGTGCCCGACACCCCCGACTCCGGCGAACGGCTGCGCGCACGCCTCGCCGGTCACGAACGCCGCTTCAACGCGGTCTTCGAGGAGTACTTCGACACGCTGGAGTCCACCCTCGACGCGCCGTCGTTCAGCGGCTTCGTTCCCGAATGCCTGCGGCTGGTACGGGAGTTGTCCCTGCGCGGCGGCAAGCGGATCCGGGTCGTGCTCGTCCATGAGGCAGCCCGCCTGGTCACGGGAGAGCCGGTGGAGGGGCTGGACGACGCGGCGCTGAGCATCGAACTGCTCCAGACCCATGGCCTGATCCACGACGACCTCATCGACGACAGCCCCGGCCGGCGCGGCGGCCCCTCCACCTACTACGCCTACCGGGAGCGTTTCCCCGACCGCCCCCGGACGGCGCTCGGCCTCACCGTCCTCGCGGGCGACCTCGCACTGGCCCTGTCCCTGCGCGTGCTGCTCGACTCGAAGGCGCCCCTCCCGGTACGCCAGGCCATGACCGAGGTGCAGACCCGGGCCGCGGCGGACACGTTCGTCGGCCAGATCGTCGACCTGGAACGCGACGTCGGCCCGGCGGTGCCGACCGAGGACGTCCTGCACAGCGTCTCCGACTACAAATCCGCCCGCTACTCCCTGCTCGCGCCCCTTCAACTGGGCCTCCTGGCCGCGGGCGAGCAGCCGGCCCGCCATGAACAGGAACTGCGCCGGTACGCCCGACTGGTCGGCATCTGCGGCCAGTTGCGGGACGACTACCTCGACCTGTTCGGCGACGCGACCGTGACGGGCAAGCCGACCGGCACCGACATCCGCGACGGGAAGCGGAGTTACACCGTGGCCGCGCTGCTGTCCGCCGTCAGCGGCCCGGAGCGCGCCCTGGTGGAATCCGCGCTCGGCGACCCCTCCTGCACGGCGGACACGATTGCCGCCGTCCGGGAGATCGGCGTCCGCCACGGCGTGCCGGACCGGCTGCGGTCCGCCATGCGCCACCACGCGGAGCGGGCGGCCGCCGAGGCCGCCGCCTGGCGTCCCCGCTGGAGAGGCGAGGCGGTCGCCTTCTTCGAACGGCTGCCGTGGTGGAGCGTCGAACGCTCCCACTGAACGCCGGACCGCCGGCCGGCCCCTCAGCCCTGTTCGCAGCGGGCGCGACGCCCGACGCCCACCGCCGCCCCGTCGCGGACCGGCCGGGTGCCGGTACGTCCCACGAACCCGGCGGCGAGCAGCGCGGCCGACGCGACCAGTGCCGTGCCGCGCCAGCCCACGGTGTCGAGCAGCGGCGCGGCGAGTGCGGTGCCCACGGCGCCGAGGACGAAGTACAGCACCAGGTAGACGCTGCTCAGGCTGCCGCTGCGTGCCGGGTCCAGGGCGATGACGCGGCTCTGGTTGGCCGCCTGGGCGGCGAAGCAGCCGGCGTCGAAGAGGGCGAGCCCGAGGGCGGTGACGAGCGGAGCGCCCAGGCCGACGGCGAGCAGCACGGCTCCCGCCGCGGCGACCAGCATGCTCGCCACGATCACGGTGCCGGGCGCGTAGCGGTCGGTGAGCCGCCCGGTGAACGGGAGCGCGGCGAACCCCAGGAGCCCGGCGAGGCTGTACATCCCGATCGCGGTGGGGCTGAGCGAGTGGGGAGGCTGACCGAGGGCGAGGGAGAGGGCGACCCAGACGAGGTTGAAGGCGAAGTACCACAGTCCGCCGCACACGACCGAGCGCCGCAGCTGCCGATGCTCCCGCAGCAGCAGCGGAAGCGAACCGAGGGTGGCCAGGTAGCCGCGTGAGGACGACGGCCGCCGCGCGGGCAGGAGGCGCGCGGCGCCGATCCCGCCCAGCAGCACGAGCCCGGCGAAGACGAGCAGCATCCGGCGCCAGCCGAGGGCGTCGGCGAGGATCCCGCCGGCCAGTCGGCTGAGCAGGATGCCGGCCGACATGCCGGCGGCCACGGTGGCCACGGCGGTGGCGCGGCGTTCGGGCGGGGCGTGACGGCCCGCGATACTGCCCGCCTGCGCCGCGACACCGGCCGTGGCACCGATGACCAGGTAGGCGACCAGCAGCACGGCCGCCCCGGGGGCCGTCGCCGCCAGCACGAGCGCGGCGGCCAGGACGCCGAGCTGCCCGGAGATCAGACGATGGGGTGCCACCTGGTCGACGAGCGGGAGCAGCAGGGCGAAGCCCGCGGTGCAGCCGATCAGCGCGGCGCTCGGCACGAGCCCGATCACGGACGGCGAGACGCCGAGTTGTCCGGCGACATCGGTGAGTGCGGGCTGGATGGCGTAGTTGTTCGCGATGGCCGTACCGGCGACGGCGGCGAGCAGGAACGTACGGCCTCGGCCGGCTGCCCGTCTCACGGCCGCTCGCCCCGGACGAGGACGACGGCGTACCGGCACTCGGCGTCGCTGTCGTTGGCGAACGTGCAGGGCACCGGCTCGCCCAGTTCGATCGTGTCGCCCGCGCCGAGTTCGTGCACCGTGTCCCCCTCGTGGAAGGTCAGCCGCCCGTCGAGCACCCAGACGATCTGCCGTACGAAGGCGAAGGCCGCGGCCGGATACGGCACCCGGGCGCCGACCGGCAGCCGGACCTCGGCGATCTCCGCGGGGAAGCGCGGGCCGGTGATCTGCCGCCGCCTGTACCCGGTGGCCGGGTCACGCCACTCGGGGGTGTCGGCGTGCCGGCGTACCCCCGCCGGGTCGTCCGCGTCGCCGCTCGGTGCTCCCTCGGCGAGGGCCATCAGCGAGGACACGCTCAGCTGGAAGGCGGCGGAGAGCTTGCCGAGCACGACGGCGGTGGGGCTGCTCTCCCCACGCTCGATCCGGCTGATCATGGCCTGCGAGACACCGGAGGCGTCCGCGAGCTGCGCCAGGGTCCACCGGCGCCGCTCCCGCTCGGTGCGGACACGTGCGGCGATCCGGCCGATCAGGGGATCTACTATGTTGGACATGAATCCAATATACGAGAAGCGCGCGGTGGCGGTCCGCCCGGCCGGCGCCGAGGACGCGGCGGACGTCCTCGCCATTCGCAACCACGCGATCGAGCACTCGACGGCACTGTGGACGCAGACCCCGCAGACACCCGCCGAGGGCGCCGTCTGGCTCGCCGCCCATCTGAGGCGCGGCTCGGCGTTCGTCGCCGAGGCGGAGGGCGAGGTCGTCGGCTTCGCGGTCTACGGCCCGTGGCGGGACTACGACGGCTACCGCCACACCGTGGAGAACTCGGTCTACGTCCGCGAGGGCCGCCATGGACTCGGTGTCGGTACGGCATTGATGGCCGCCCTCGTCGCCGGGGCGCGCGAGGCCGGTCTGCACGTCATGATCGCGGGCATCGAGGCCGGCAACGCCGCGTCCGTCCGGCTGCACGAACGGTTCGGCTTCCAGCACGTCGGCACCATTCCGGAGGCCGGGACCAAGTTCGGCCGCTGGCTCGACCTGACGCTCATGAGCCTGCGGCTGTCCTGAACGCCCGACCGGCCTCGCGTCCCGGCCCCGCGTTCCGGGGCCGGAACCGTGTCCGGGGCCGAGCCGGAAGCCGAGTTTTTCACTGTCGCACTCTAGTCAACTTTGACTAGAGTGGGTCGCATGAGTGAGCAGACGATTCCGATCCTGCCGTGCGGCACCCTCCAGCCGGTGCTCGACTTCTACACCGCCCTCGGGTTCGAGGTGACGTTCCGGCAGCGGAGCCCCAACCCGTACGCGGTCGTCGAACTCGGCGGCATCCAGCTCCACTTCTTCGGCGTGAAGGCCTACGAACCGGCGGCGTCGATCAGCACGTGCTACGTCCGGACCGACGACGTGGACGGCCTGTACGAGGCCTTCCGGGCCGGGCTCAGGGCGGCGTACGGGCGGATCCCCACCAGGGGACTGCCACGCATCGGCCCGCTGAAGGACATGTCCTACGGCATGCGGCAGTTCCTCATGACCGACCCCGGCGGCAACTGCATCCGCGTGGGCCGGCCGACGAGCGAGAACCAGCACCACCGGGCCGCCCCCGAGGAGACCTTCGCGCGGGCACTGCACCACGCGTCCGTGCTCGCCGACTCGAAGGAGGACCCGGCCGCCGCCGCGAAAATCATCGATCGCGTGCTGGCCCTCGACGACGAGCGGCCCACGCGCGTGCAGCTGCTGCAACTCCTCGTCCTGCGCGCGGACATCGCCGGACGCCTCGCGGACGACGCGACGATGCGGTCCGCGCTCGACCGGGCCACGGCGATCCGGCTGGGCGCCGAGGAGAGCGAGTCGGCCCGGGACGCGGTCAGGCGCCTGGAGGATCTCCGGGCGTAGCCGAGCCGAAGACCGATCCGCTTCCTGCGTCGCCCGGTTCCGCTCTGCCGGTCCGACCGGACGATGAGCTGCCGATGACGCCGATGGCGTGACATCGCGCCGCATCCGCAACCGCGGACGGTGCTCCAGGGCTCCTGTCGGGCAGATCCCCAACACTGGTGAGGAGACATCCGTGACCCCGACCACCGTCGAGCACCACGCGCCCCACGCCTTCGTCGACCCCTACGCCGTCGACGACATCGGAATCGGCTGGCCGGCCCCGGCAGGACAGCCGCACGACGGGGACTACCTGCTGCCGCCGCCCAACCCCGCCGAGCGCCTGAGCCACCCCCTCGACCCGCGCGATCTCCGACGTCTCGACCTGTACGCCGTTCTGACCGCGGCCGGCATTCCGCCCCTCCCCGAGGACCGCGACGCCATCGACCAGCTCAGCGCCCTTCCTCGCAGCGTCAACGTCGCCTTGCAGCGGTGGCTCCACCACTTCGTATGAGACATGAGCGCCCTGACGCGGCGGGGCCGCCGGCTTTCCCGCCGCGGGTGCGGCGGGGGGAGTGGGCGGACGGTCCGGCCGGCGGTGCGGTTCAGCGGCTGTTCAGCGGCTGCGGATCGCGCTGGTGGCGAGGAACCCGGTCGCGGCGGCGGTGATGAGGGCGCAGATGGCGAGCATGGTCGTACGTCCCATGGAGGATCCATTCTGAGGAGGGTGGATGGATCCTGCACAACGTCCATGGGCCCCGCGCCGCTTCACCGACGGCTCGTTGCCACTCGAACGGATGCCACGGCCGGGCCGTCCGTCCGCCGACTGGCCTATCCCGGCCGCGCGGCGCACGCGACGGCGCCGGTGACGGCGTCGGAGATGGCGCCGGCGGACCGGAAAGAAGTCCCGGTGCCGCGCCCGCCTCGGCGCACACGGGCGGATCAGCCGATGACGAACGGCAACCGCGCGGCCAGCTCGCCGAGTTCGGTCCTCTCCGCGTCCGTCGCCGCCCGGCGGCCGGTGCCGACCAGCAGGGCGTCCCGGTCCGTGAACGACGCCGGGAACGCGCCGCCGGCGATCCCCTCCAGCATCGCGCGCGACCGGGCCAGCCCCTTCGCGGGAGGCTCCGCCGCGTCCGGGAGGTGCGCGATCAGGTCGAGGTGGTGCAGCGTCCACTCCAGGACGTAGGCGGCGAGGTAGTCGTCCACCGTGAGGACCATGTCCTGGGTGCTCACCCGGGTGCCGGGGTCGGCGAGTTCGGCGGCGCGTCCGGCGGCGGAGCCGATGTCGTCGAGGTGGAACGTGAGCAGGTGCGGTTCCCCGTACGCGGCGGCCAGCCGAACGGTCAGCGCGTCGAGCGGGTCCTCACCGGTCGGCGGCCGGTCCTGGACGTTCCAGTAGGTCACCGCGTCGGCGGTCGGTTCGGCGTCGGTGGGCGTCACGAGAGTGATCAGGACGTCCTGCGCGTCGATGACCAGGTGGCACACGAGGTCCCGTACCAGCCAGCCGGCACAGCCGGACGGCAGCTCGAAGTCCTTGTCCGAAAGGCCGGCGACGGCCGCGCGCAACGCCGCCCAGGAGTGTGAGAAGAGAAGCACATCGGCAAGGTAGTGCGGCGCGGGAGCCCCGGACAAACGGACGGGGTGACGCGGCTCCTCCGCGTCACCGCACACGACCGGGGGTCTTCTTCAGCTCGTGCCGGGACCGCCCGGACCGCCGGCCCGTCGCTCCGCCCTGCCGCCCACCGCCGTGTTGATCGCGGTGAGGGCGCGGACGAGGGCGGTGTAGTCGGCGTCGTCCACCGGGACCACGAAGCACTCCTCGACCACCTCCGCGTGCACGGCGGCCGCTTCGAGGAAGACGGCACGGCCCTGGCCGGTCGCCTCGACGACGGTGACGCGCCGGTCGGTCGGGGAGGGGCGGCGGCGGCGGACCAGGCCCGCCTCCTCCATACGGTCGATCAGCCGGGTGGTGCCGCTGCTGGTGAGAACGAGTTCGCCGGCGAGCATCGCCTGGGACACCTCCTCGCCCGGCTCCCGGCAGAGCCGGATCAGCAGCTCGAACATGGTGTGGTGGATGCCGCAGCGCGCCCGCAGGGCCGCGTCGATCCGCTGTTCGAGGCGTCCCGCGGCCTTGAACAGCAGGCCGAAGTCGTGCACCAGCTCACTGCCCGCCGCTTCCGCCGCTTGTTCCGCTCGTGCCGCTCGTTCCGCTCGTTCCGCGAGGCTCCTCGCGTCGCCGTTCCCGTCGTCCCCGTCGCCCACGGAAGAAAACCTTTCGAATCCAAACGAATATATTGACTGCTCACTCGCTGACTGCTCAACTAAATCTATCCGGCGGGGCACGCCCTGTCACGGGACGACCCGCCATGCGGCGAGCAGGAGGAGAGCAGGTATGGATCTCGATCGATGGCTGGGAGAGGCGACCCGGGCGGTCCAGGAGTGGTCCGCCGGCTTCGGCCCCTACCAGCCGCACGCCGCCCTCGACGTCAGCGACGAGACGTTCGCCCCCGTGTTCGCCGAGTTCACCGACCGGCTGCGGGACAACTACCCCTTCTTCCATCCCCGTTACGCGGGCCAGATGCTCAAGCCGCCGCACCCGGCCGCCGTCGTCGGCTACCTCACCGCCATGCTGATCAACCCGAACAACCACGCCCTGGACGGCGGCCCGGCCACCGCCCGCATGGAGCGCGAGGCCGTGGCGCGACTGGCGGAGATGTTCGGGTTCGACACCCACCTGGGCCACCTCACCACCAGTGGCACCATCGCCAACCTGGAAGCACTCTTCGTCGCCCGCGAGAGCCACCCCGGCCAGGGCGTCGCCTACAGCGCCGAGGCCCACTACACCCACGGGCGCATGTGCGGCGTGCTCGACATGGACGGCCACCCCGTCGCCACCGACGACACGGGCCGTATGGACCTCCTGGCGCTGGAGGAGGTGCTGCGCACCGGCCGGGTCGGAACGGTCGTCCTCACCACCGGGACCACCGGTCTGGGGGCGATCGACCCCGTGCACCAGGCCCTGCCGCTGTGCCGGCGTTACGGCGCCCGGGTCCATGTCGACGCCGCGTACGGCGGCTTCTTCACCCTGCTGGCCGGCGCCGACGGGCCGGAGGGCCTCGCGCCGGAGCCCTGG
This sequence comes from Streptomyces phaeofaciens, assembly GCF_014648915.1. Taxonomy (GTDB): domain Bacteria; phylum Actinomycetota; class Actinomycetes; order Streptomycetales; family Streptomycetaceae; genus Streptomyces; species Streptomyces phaeofaciens. The sequence continues at coordinate 602,781 of NZ_BMSA01000001.1, forward strand.
CGGGCCGTCGCGGAGTGCGACTCGGTGGTGATCGACCCGCACAAGCACGGCCTCCAGCCCTACGGCTGCGGCGCGGTCCTCTTCCGCGACCCCGAGGTGGGGCGCTTCTATCTGCACGACTCCCCGTACACGTACTTCACCTCCACCGAGCTGCACCTCGGCGAGATCAGCCTGGAATGCTCCCGGGCCGGTGCCTCGGCCGCCGCGCTCTGGCTCACCTTCCAGTTGCTGCCGCCCACCCCGCAGGGCCTCGGACGCGTCCTCGCCGCAGGCCGTCGCGCGGCCCTGCGCTGGTCCGAACTCATCGACTCCTGCGATCTTCTGACGCTGTATCAGCAGCCGGAACTCGACATCGTCAGCTACTTCCCGGCCGTCGAACCGGCCACCCTCTCCGCGATCGACCACGCCAGTGCCGGCATCCTCGACGACGGCATGACGGCCCGTGACCCCCTCTTCCTCAGCACCCTCCGCGCCTCCGCCGACGCCTTCGCCCGCCGCCATCCCAAGGTCGACGGCGACGCCGACGGCGCCCGCGTCCTGCGCAGCGTGCTGATGAAGCCCGAGAGCGAACACCACGTCGAGCGGGTGCACGACACCGTGGAGGCACTCGTCCGGCACCGGGCGGGCCGCGCCGGCCGGAACCGCGGCTGACACCCTCGCGGCACTCCCGCGGCCCGCACCCCGGGCGGGACACTGTCACGATGCGGGCGGAAGAACGTGCGAGCGGTACGGAGCGGCTGACCGCGATCGAGAAGCGCGTGGCCCGCGCCGACGCCGCCCTGCGGCCCCTGGCCGCGCGGCGCGTGGACATCGGCGATCCCGACCGGGTGGAGAAGGCGTCGCAGCGGCCGGATCCGCTGGACGAGGCCGAGATCCGGGCGGAGGCCGAGTCGGCGCTGTGGGCGCTGCTGGCCCTCTACGCCGACGGCGACGACCCGGTGCGCGCCTCCGTACGGGACCTGTTCGCCCGTCACACCGCGTTCCGCTGGGCCGCGCATCCGCCCCGCAACCGTACGGCCGACGGTTTCCGGTGGCGTCTGCTGCACCTGTCGGCAGTGGACCAGGGATCCGACCCGCGCGACGAACTGCTGACGCTGCGGGCCCTGTGCGAGGAGGCGCGCGACGCGGGCGTCGACATCCGGCCGGCCCTGCGGGAGGTGGCCGAACTGTCCGGCCGCGAGGACAGGTTCGGCATGGGCTCCCTGCGGGACATCCTGCTCGGCACGGCCGGCTGACGTCGCACGGCGGCGCCCGGTGCGCCGGGCGCCGCCGGCGGGACGGGCTACTCGCCCTTCGGCGCCGCCTGCTGGACGACCTCGAAGGACCACAGGGTGGAGGCCGAGGCCGCGGGCTGGGGCCGCTCGCCCTCCGTGCCGCCCCGGTGCGCCGCCTTCATCGGGCCTTCGAGCCAGGCCTGGAACGACGCCTCGTCACGCCAGCGCGTGTAGACGAGGTAGGTGTCGGTGCCCTCGACCGGGCGCAGGAGCTCGAACCACTCGAAGCCGTCCGAGTTCTCGACGGCGTGGGCTCGCGCGGCGAACCGCTTCTCGAGGGTCTCCCGCTGCTCCGTCGGGACGGTCAGTACGTTGATCTTGACTACGCTCATGCCCCCATCCTGCCCGCACCGAGGGCCGCGGCGGTGCACCACCCCCACCGAGCGCGCGAGGGAGGGGGCTGGGCGAAGGCGGGCGGTGGGGCGGGCGTCGGCCGTACACCACTCCGACCTCCCCAGTTCATGCGATCATCGCAACTTGCACAACACCCCCACATCTCGCCTACGCTCACCCCGCACACCACCGCACCACACAGGGGGGCAGGCATGGCCAACTGGAAGGTCATCGGCGGAATCGCCGCAGGCGTCTTCATTCTCGGCGGCATCGGTTCGGCCATGGAGGACAAGGACTCCACCACGAGCAACGACGCCGGTACGGCAGCCACGAGCGCCGCCACACCCACTGCCACGGTCGGCGCGACCGCGTCCGCGAGCCCCGACGACAAGGCCGCGGGCCCGAGCACCAAGGCCGACGTCGAGAAGAAGGCCGTCCCGGAGTTCGTCGGCATGGGCCTCCAGTCCGCTCAGGACGCCGCCCAGGAAGCCGGCTTCTACGGCCTTGCCTCCCACGACTCGCTCGGCCGCGGCCGTATGCAGGCCTTCGACCGTAACTGGAAGGTCTGCTCGCAGAGCGTCGCCGCCGGCAGGACCGTGTCGACGGACACCGAACTCGACTTCGGCGCGGTCAAGCTCGACGAGACGTGCCCCGCGAAGGACCGGACCGCCCCCACGGCCGCCGGCGGGAAGATGCCCGACTTCAAGGGCCAGTCCGTGAAGGCCGCCCGCGCGGCTCTCGACTCCGGCACCTCGATCACCGTGGCCGACGCCTCCGCCGACGACCGGTTCGTCCTCATCGAGTCGAACTGGAAGGTCTGCACCCAGACCCCGAAGGCCGGCACCGGGCTGAACGGGCAGCCGGTGGAGTTCGGTGCGGTGAAGTTCGGCGAGCCCTGCCCCTGACCGTGCGCGGGCCGGCGGCCACCGGGCCGGAGCGCGGGAACTCCCCGGCCCGGTGGCGTACCGTCAGGACCCGGTCAGCTCGGCGCGCACGGTGCGGGCCGCCGTGACCAGGTTCTCCAGGGCGGCGCGGGTCTCCGGCCAGCCGCGGGTCTTCAGACCGCAGTCGGGGTTGACCCACAGGCGTTCGGCGGGGATGGCCCGCAGACCGGTGCGCAGCAGCTCGGCCGCCTCCTCGGCGCTCGGTACCCGAGGGGAGTGGATGTCGTACACGCCGGGCCCCGCCTCGCGCGGATAGCCGTGGGCGGCGAGTTCACGGGCGACCTGCATATGGGAGCGGGCGGCCTCCAGACTGATGACGTCGGCGTCGAGGTCGTCGATGGCCCGGACGATGTCGCCGAACTCGGCGTAGCACATATGGGTGTGGATCTGGGTGTCGGGCCGCACGCCGCTGGTGGTGAGCCGGAACGCCTCCGTGGCCCACGCCAGGTACGCGGCGTGGTCGGCGGCCCGCAGGGGGAGCGTCTCGCGTAGCGCGGGTTCGTCCACCTGGATCACCGACGTCCCGGCCGCCTCCAGGTCGTCGACCTCGTCGCGCAGCGCCAGGGCGACCTGGCGGGCCGTGTCGCCGAGCGGCTGGTCGTCCCGGACGAACGACCAGGCGAGCATGGTGACCGGACCGGTGAGCATGCCCTTGACCGGGCGTGAGGTGAGCGACTGGGCGTACGTGGTCCAGCGCACGGTCATCGGCTCGGGGCGGGAGATGTCGCCGGCCAGGATCGGCGGACGGACGTACCGGGTGCCGTAGGACTGCACCCAGCCGTGCTGGGTGGCCAGAAAGCCGGTGAGCTGTTCGGCGAAGTACTGGACCATGTCGTTGCGCTCGGCCTCACCGTGCACCAGGACGTCCAGGCCGGCCTTCTCCTGGAAGGCGAGCACCTCCCGGATCTCCGCCCTGACACGCTCCTCGTAGCCCGCCGTGCCGATGCGGCCCGCCCGCAGGTCGGCCCGTACGGTGCGCAGTTCGGCGGTCTGCGGGAACGAGCCGATGGTCGTCGTGGGCAGCAGCGGCAGCCCGAGGTGGGCCCGCTGGGCCGTGGCCCGTTCGGCGTACGGCTGGGCGCGGCGCGCGTGGGCTCCGGTCACCGTGCCGGTGCGGGCGCGGACGGCCGGGTCGTGGGTGATCGGGGAGTTCGCGCGGGAGGCCAGGTCGGCCCGGTTCGCGGCCAGTTCCGCGGTGATGGCGCCGGTGCCACGGGTCAGGCCCTTGGCGAGGGTCACGATCTCGGCGGTCTTCTGCCGGGCGAACGCGAGCCAGCGCAGGATCTGCGGGTCGACGTCCCGCTCCGCGCCCGAGTCGAGCGGCACATGGAGCAGGGAGCAGGAGGCGGCCACGTCCACCCGGCCCGCCAGGCCCAGGAGCGTGCCGAGCGTGGTGAGCGACGCCGACAGGTCGTTGACCCAGATGTTGCGGCCGTCGACGACGCCGGCGACCAGGCGCCGGCCGGGCAGTCCGCCGACGGCGGCGAGCGCGTCCAGGTTCGCGGCGGCACGCCCGGTGAAGTCCAGCGCGAGGCCGTCGACCGGGGCCTTCGCCAGGACGGGCAGAGCGTCGCCCAGCCGGTCGAAGTAGGAGGCGACGAGCAGCTTCGGCCGGTCGGTGAGCGCGCCGAGGTCGCGGTAGGCGCGGGCGGCGGCGCCGAGTTCGGCCGGGGTGCGGTCCTGGACGAGGGCGGGCTCGTCGAGCTGCACCCACACGGCGCCGGCCGCGCGCAGGTCGGCGAGGACCTCGGCGTACACCGGCAGCAGCCGGTCGAGGAGGGTGAGCGGGTCGAAGTCGGCGGGCACGCCGGGCGCGGGCTTGGCCAGCAGCAGATAGGTGACGGGGCCGACCAGGACGGGACGGCCCGTCAGACCGAGGGCGAGCGTCTCCTCGAACTCGGCGATCTGCTTGGCGGAGTCGGCCGTGAACACCGTGTCCGGACCCAGCTCCGGCACCAGATAGTGGTAGTTGGTGTCGAACCACTTGGTCATCTCCAGCGGCGCGACGTCCCTTGTGCCGCGCGCCATGGCGAAGTAGCCGTCGAGCGCGTCGGCGGCCACCGCGTCCCGGTGACGGGCGGGGATCGCGCCCACCATGACGGTGGTGTCCAGGACGTGGTCGTAGTACGAGAAGTCGCCCGTCGGGACCTCGTCGACGCCGGCCCCGGCCAGCTGCCGCCAGTGGGTGCGGCGCAGTTCGGCGGCGGTGGTGTGCAGGGCGTCGGCGGTGACGCGGCCCGACCAGTAGCCCTCGATCGCCTTCTTCAGTTCCCGGTGCTGTCCCTGGCGGGGGTAGCCGTACACGGTGGCCCGTGCTGCCGCGGCTGCGGGCTTGGTGGTCACGGAGATCTCCTTCGCGAGATGAATCCCTGAGATCCCGGTGACGGGACGGGGGCGCGAAGGGGGGACGCACCGTACGGCAGCGGCCCGCGGCCGTCCGTTCGGTGTGTGCGCCGACCCGCCCTCGAGGTCACCGGAATGTCCGCGCGCGAGTGGTTCACGCACGGGCAGATGGCAGGTCTTCGGACTCGCGGGCACGTCCTCACCGAGGAGGACACCTACTGGCCGTCGCTTCCCGGACCTCGCGGTCCAGTGCGTATGACGGCGGTCGTTCCCGCTCACCGCTGCGGGGCAGTCCCGGATTCCCACCGGGTTCCCTCTTGCGACGCTCCCGCCTGGCGGACGGGGCGAACCAGCTGCACGGGCCAGCCTAAGGGGTGGTGTCGCACCGGTGGAACCCCGCCGGTCCGGTGCGGACCGATCACGCCACCCGGCCGGCGCCCGTGGCCGGAACCGTCGGGCACGTGACACGGAGGGGGGTGAAGGGAAACTGATCGTCTCCCGGTGACGTCTTGGCCCTCGTAAGAACGATCACGACCGTAGGGACGAATGGAATGGACCGGAACAACACGGCCCCGACGACCACGAGCCCGACGACCACGGCACCTCGCCCCGGCCGCCGCGCGGTACTGGCCCTCGGCGCCGGAGCGGCCCTCGCCGCCGCCGTGCCCACCTCTGCACACGCCTCGACCACCGGCGGAACGGGGCTCTCCCGGCAGCTCGGCGACCTGGAGCGGCAGTACGGCGCCCGACTGGGGGTCTTCGCCCACGACACGGCCACCGGACGGAGCGTGGCCCATCGCGCCGACGAGGTCTTCCCGATGTGCTCGGTGTTCAAGGCCCTGGCGGCGGCGGCCGTCTTAAGGGACCTCGACCGCGACGGCGAGTTCCTCGCCCGGCGGGTTTACTACACCAAGGAGTACGTCACGGCCGCCGGGTACGCGCCGGTCACCGGCACGGACGAGAACGTGGCGGGCGGCCTGACGGTCGAGGAACTGTGCGCCGCCGCCGTCTCCCAGAGCGACAACGGGGCGGGCAACCTCCTGCTGCGCGAGCTGGGCGGGCCGACCGCGATCACCCGCTTCTCCCGTTCGCTCGGGGACCGGACGACGCGGCTCGACCGCTGGGAACCCGAGCTGAACACGGCGGAACCGTGGCGGGAGACCGACATCACCAGCCCCCGCGCGATCGGGAAGACCTACGCGCGACTCGTCATCGGCGGGGCGCTGGCCCCCGAGGACCGCGCGCGGCTCACCGGCTGGCTGATCGCCAACACCACCAACACCGCCCGCTTCCGAGCCGGCCTGCCCGGCTGGACGCTCGCCGACAAGACCGGGGGAGGGGCGGCGTACGGGGTCGCCAACGACGTGGGCGTCGTCTGGCCTCCCGGGCGGCCGCCCGTCGTCCTGGCCGTCCTGTCCACCAAGTACGCGCCCGAAGGGCCCACGGACAACCCGCTGGTCGCCCGGGCCGCCGAGCTGGTGGCGGCCGAACTCACCTGACGGGATCCCGGTCGGGCCGGTCGGTGTGCGTGAGGGCGACCGGCCCGCCCGCAGGTCTGGCCGCCTGGGTCGGACACGGCCTAGAGGCCGACGTCCCGGCCGCGGATGTCCTCCAGGGACTCCCGGCGGACCAGGAGGCGGGCGAGGCCGTCGCGCACGGCGGCCACGGGCGGACGCCCGACGAGGTTGTACCCGGAGGCCATGGACAGGTGGTACGCGCCGGCCACGGGTACGGCGAGCAGGTCGCCGGGGCGTACGTCCTCGGGGAGTTCGACGTCCGCCGCCAGGATGTCGCCCGCCTCGCAGTGCCGGCCCACCACCGTCACCCGGGCCGGGGCCGCCGTGCTGTGGCGGCCGATCAGCCGAGGCGCGTACCGGACGCCGTACAGGGCCGGGCGCGGGTTGTCGCTCATGCCGCCGTCGACCGCCAGGAACACCCGGCCGCCCGTGCGTTTCACGGCCAGGACGCGGTACAGGACGACACCCGCCGGGCCCACGATCGCCCGCCCCGGCTCCAGGAGGAGACGGGGCACCGGGATGCCGGCCGCGGCGCACGCGTCGGAGAGTTCCGCACGGACCCTGCGGGCCAGCGCCGTCAGGTCGAGGGCCCGGTCGCCGGGCCGGTACGCGACGCCGTGGCCGCCGCCGAGATCCAGCTCGGGCAGGACCAGACCGTGCTGCTCGTACAGGCGCGCCATGAGGCCGACCATGCGGCGGACGGCGGCGAGATACGGCCTGACGCCGGTGATCTGCGAGCCCAGATGGCAGTGCAGTCCGGTGAGCTCGAGCTGTGGCTGGTCGAGAAGGCGGGCGATGGCGTGCTGGGCGTACCCGTCGGCGATGGAGAGGCCGAAGTGCTGGTCTTCCGTTCCGGTGCGGATCTTCTCGTGGCCGCCGGCGCTGATGCCGGGGACCACACGGACCATCACCCGCTGGTGGCCGTCCGGTCCGACGGCCGCGGCCAGGCGCGCGATCTCCGACGGGCTGTCGATGACGATCCGTCCGACGCCCAGCCGCAGCGCGGTGTCCAGATCGCGCGGCGACTTGGCGTTGCCGTGCAGGACGATCCGCTCGGGCGGGAAGCCGGTGGTGACGGCGAGTTCCAGTTCACCGGCCGAGCAGACATCGAGGCCGAGGCCCTCCTCGGCCGTCCAGCGGGCCATGGCACGGCACAGGAAGGCCTTGGCCGCGTACAGGACTTCCGCGTCGGGGAAGGCGTCGCGGTAGGTACGGCAGCGGTCGCGGACCTCGGACTCGTCGAGGACGTACACGGGCGTGCCGAAGCGTCCGGCCAGCTCGGCGAGCGGGACACCGCCCACGGAGAGGTCTCCCGCGCGGGGCTCGGCCGCCGAGGCGGGCCACACCGAGAGGTCGGCGGACGCGGGGCGGGCGGTGGGCTGTTCGTGAACCGCGGTCATCGTGTGTCCACCCCTCTCAGACGGTCCGCAGCGCGGGGACGGGTGCCGGCGCGGGGACCGCGGACCCGACCGGCGCGGGAGCCGGCGCGGTGAGCTGCGGGTCCACCGTGACGGTGGTGACGCCCAGCGGAGCGGCCAGCGCCCGCAGGGCGGGTTCGGCGAGCCGGATCCACGCCTGGCCGGGGCCGAGCGTGGCCGCCAGCCGCCGCGCGGACGTGAAGCCGACGGCCGTACGGCCGCCGAGCGGTGTGCGGAAGAGCCGGGCCGTGCACCCGGAAGGACCCGGCCGGACCGGGACGTACAGGGGTCCGGCCGGGAACCGATCGGCGGGTTCGGGATCGTCGTCGTGGCGGAGTTCTGCCATGGGGTACCTCCCTGGAGGAACCGTGGTGGTGCGGTGGATCGAGCCGAAGGCGCCCCGGACGCGGGGAGGCGCACCGGGGCTCGTCCCCGACGGTATGCCCGCCGTCCGCGGGCCGTGAATCGGTCCTGACGGGAACCTGACGACAAGTCGGGGGACTTTGACGGGATGCTGACACCGTCGGCGGGATGTTCGGAGAGGGCCGCCGGGAGGTCGTCGCACGGCCTGGTCGGTGTTGAGGTCCTCGCTCGGTGGGAAGGACTTGAACGCCGGGCATGCTTGGCTCACACGAACGACGTGTGTCGGCCGAGTCGATTCCACAACGTGTTCTCACCGGGGGTGGCCATGTTGGATCAGTTGGTCGCGGCAGCAGGCGCCGCTCTGGTGGCGGCAATGGCCACGGATACGTGGGAGCGGTCGCGAGGCGCAGTGGTCTCACTGTGGCAGCGCGCGCATCCCGAGCGGGCCGAGACGATCGAGGCCGAGTTGGCGGAGGTCCGTGACGAGGTGCTGTCCGCCCGCGGCACGGCCGACGAGGAGACGGAACAGGCACTCGTGGCGGACTGGCAGCGCCGGCTGCGACGGCTGGTGCGTGACGATCCGCGCCTGGCGGACGAACTGCGTCGCGTACTGGATGAAGCCCTGATCCCCGCACTGCCCCCGGCAGCCCAGGACCGTGTCGCGCAGATCTCCATCAAGGCCACGACGTCGGGGCATGGCCGAACCACCATCCTCGGGCAGGGTACGCAGCACAACCACTGATCGTGCAGACGCGCTCATCCTGACAAAGGAATCGACGACCTCGTCATGACGCATGAGGAAGAAGAGCCGGCTGATCCACCGATCAATATCGCATCACACGCCCACGATCACGCGACGGCCAATATTCTCGGACGTGGTGTGCAGATCAATGTCGAGCGTTTTGATGTCCGCTGGGATTCTCGCGTCGAACCGGCCACCGAACAGCATGTCACTGCTTTCTTCCAAGGCGTCCTGAGGAATTCCAAAATATCGAAATGGCGGGGTGACCGGACCGCGGATCACCATGATTTCATCATTCCCATCCTGGCTCAAGGCGTCAACCTGGTGTCGCGGAGCGCTCTTCGTGACCGAGTCTATTCCCTCTCTGAAATCATGGACCGGCAGATCGCCACCGGAACCCGCGATCCTCTTCTCGTCACAGGTGACTCGGGTTCGGGCAAGACGACTGCACTGCAGCATCAGTGTTTGAGGCAGGCGCTGAGATTCACTCAGGAAAAATCATGTGTGCCGGTGGTCCTGGTTCCTCTCAATCACTACTCGGGCAACCTGTCTGAGACCATCCAAGCTTCCGTCAACGCCACCGGCGGCCTCGACCTCACTGTCGGCGAGGCTGACGCATTCGTTCGCAACACCGGTGCCGTACTGTGCTTCGACGGATTGAACGAACTCGGCCGGTTCCGCGATCAGGGTGTCCGGCAGATCTCAGAATTCATCAGCGCCGTGCCTCAGGTGCTCTGTGTCGTCACCTGTAGGTGGAACGAATACAGTGACGACTTCGAGTGGGACGTGGGATGGCGGATCCTGCCCCTGCGCAGGGCGAACATCGAAGAGTACTTGACGTGGCACTTCGGAGCCCAAGGTGCGCGAGAATTCCAAGAAATAGCGCATGATGGATTGCTCGACATGGCCTCGAATCCACTGCTTCTTCGCATGCTGCGCGACATGAAGCCGAACATCCCGCCGAAAAAGCGCGGGCTTTTGTACTCGATGTTCACCGAAAAAATGATCCGGATGCAAGGGGTGAAGGGTGCGAGAGGGGCACAGATTCCCTACGAGGTACGCCGGCAGGTGTTTGACTTCCTGGCTCTCGACGTGCAACGGGCGAACAGAATCCGCTATTCCGCGCGTGAAATGGCCGAGGTTCTCGGCGAATATCTGACGTCATCGCACGAAGAATATCCCTGGCGAATGCTGTTGGACTCCTGTACCGCGAGCGGACTTCTTGTGGGTGAGGGTGGGTCCTATGCGTTCCTTCATCAATCCATTCAGGAGTATTTTGCCGCCAGTGCACTTGAAGAGCGCGGTCTGGACGACATCGACGGCGAATACCTGCTTGGCCGAAGCCAGTGGAACGAGGTGCTCCTCCTGCTCGCGGGAATCACCGCGAGCCCTTCGCTGCTCATAGCGAAACTGACCGCGACGGACCCCATCATGGCAGTCAAGTGCATCTCCCACGGAGCCGTACCCGACAGGGAGACGATGGACGGGCTGGTGCACGAGTTGCGGCGGATGGCGGAATCATCCAGTTGGGTCACGCGACGCACCGCGGCCGATCTCATGGGAGAGCTGGGGTCGCCCTCCGCGCATCCCGTGCTCCTGCCCCTGCTCCGGGACGAGAACGACGAAGTCCGCTGGGGGGCGGTGTACGCGCTGAAGAACATCGGGGTCCGCGGGGTGGCCGCCCCGGCACTCATCGAACGTCTCGACGATGAATTTTGGGTGACGCAGGGGGAGGCGGCGGAAACCGTTGCAGCGCTGAATATTCTGGACGCGATACCGGCGGTGGTGGAGAGGCTTGCCTCGGAAAATTCCTATGTACGCAGCTGCGCCACTCATGCCATGACGGTCTACTGTCGCACGTCACCGGAGGGCAGGGAGGTTGTCTCGGCACTTTTAGAGACCGCCGACAGTGATCAGCGAGAACTGATCAGATTTGCGATGTCCATTGCCGAGGCGGGATCCGAAGTACTTCTCCGGCTTGAATGCGCACTGGATTCGAAGGCGACCCAGGTCGTGGAGGCGGCGATCAGGATGCTCATCCTCCACCCCGGAGCGGACTCGGCGGCCAAAATAGCCGACCTGGTGTCGAGTCCCCATCCGTCGGTTCGCGAGACGGCGATCTCCGCCATCGGGAAACTGCAGGCAGTCGCGTTTACCGAAACTGTCGGGCAAGCGCTCCTCACCGATGAGAACGCACAGGTGAGAGGCACCGCGGCCACGGCCTTGGCGAGCATGTACGCGGATGAATCCCCCGATTTCCTGGTGCGTGCCGTAGAGGACAGCAGTCCCGAGGTGCGTTTCGCGATTGCTCGTGGCATGGCTCGGCTGCGTATGCGTACAGCGCGACCTCAACTCCGAGCCTGGGCGGCCGGCGATCCGAACGCAAGAGTGAGAGTGCACGCCATTCGGGCGCTGGGTTTCCTGGGCACGGGCGACGACCTTGAATTCCTTGCCGAACTCGGCAGCCGGGAACAGGACCAGGAAATCCATGACAGCGTACTGGAAGCAATGGAGAACATCAGTCGTGGCCAGCGGAGGATTGATTTTTGACCCTGGAACCAGGAGTGTCCGTCGTGCTGCCGTGCTACAACGAGATGGCGGTGATCGAGGAATCCCTTTCCCGCTTGTCCGTGTACCTCGAAGGAGTGGCACCTCACTATGAGATCGTGGTGGTCGACGATGGCAGCGATGACGGGACGCCTGATCTCCCTTGGCTCGACTTCATGGAGAACTATCGGGCTGTCTACCTGAGATCGGCACGGAACGAGGGGAAAGGGGGAGCGGTGCGGCGAGGACTTCGCGCCGCGGCCGGTCCGCTCGTCTTCTTCACGGACATCGATCTTCCCGTCGAACTGGAGTCGCTCGGCAGGTGCCTCGACCGACTTGCGCAAGGAGACGTCAGCATTGTCCTGGGCAACCGACGTCTGAAGGATTCACGCAAAGTCGGTGCATCATTTCGCTGCCGGAGGATCGTCAGCAGGTTGTTCAACTGGGGAGTGCGGGTGCTCGCCGTACGCGGTTGTGCCGACACGCAGTGCTGCCTGAAGGGATTCACCTCCGACGCGTTGGCGCAGATACTTCCGCTGACCGAACTGAATTCATTCGCCTTCGACGTGGAACTCATCTACGTCGCGCGCCGGATCGGACTGGCGGAGGTTCAGTGCCCCGTGCAGTGGCGAGATGCACGAGGGCACCCGCCCCACCTCACCCTGATCAAGATCCTCGTGACCAATCTGCTGGACGTGGCAAGACTCCGGAAGAGGTCCTATGCGTATCGCTCTCATCTCGAACAAGACTCCTGACTATCAGTCCGGAGGAATCGAGCGGTTCCTGCACGAAATGATCGAGGCTCTGACGGAATCGGAGATCGAGGTGGAGAGTCATCTCTGCGCGCCCGGGTCCCACGGCACAGCTCCGTACCCGCTTCAGGGGTACGACGGAGCGATTTTTGCGGGAAGCGCGCCCATGTACCTCTCGTGCGGGGACACCCTCCATGACCTTGCTCGATCCCTGTCGTGTCCAAAAATTCTCGCCATGGTCTTCCCGTTCGGCGAAGTCGAGTTCTATCTCGGCCGAAGGACCGCCGCCCGATGCGCTCGCGAGGTGGCCAGGCTGGGTTCTCTGGTGCAGTCCGTCGTGGTGCCCAGCGGATATGCCCGGGGAGATTTTGCGTCTTGGTGTCCGAACCTGGTTCCGCCGGTCGTGATTCCGCACGGCGGCGGACGTTCCGGTCGGCAGGACGCCCGGAGCGCAAGACATGCGTTCCGACTGGTCTCGGTGGCTCGGGCAGGCCCGCTCGCAGTTCACAAGAACATGGACGCGGTGGCGGGCGCCATGGCTGCGGTGCGAAGAATCAGGCCACGCGCAGAACTGTTGCTGATGGGGCGCGGAACGCATGGAGCGGAGTTTTCCAGCGCTGGTGTGCGACATCTCGGTGCCGTGTCGGAGGAATCGCGCATCGACCTGGTGCGCAGCGCGCGTGCCATGGTTCTCCCCTCCGCCATCGAGTCGTTCGGACTGAGTGTCGTCGAATCGCTGGGACTGGGCACGCCGGTGGTCGCTCTGAACGCGACAGCCGTACCTGAACTCGTCCGGCACGAGCGGAACGGTCTGTTGATCGACCCTGTGCGACATGCGCGTTTCGTCGACGGCGAGAGGATTCCCTGGCTGAGACCGGACGAGGCGTCACTGGTGGACTCTCTCCTGCGGGTCCTGTCCCCGGACCTGCCTTGGGAAGACATGTCCGGAGCGGCGGTTCTCACCGCGCGGGAATTCTCCTGGAACAGGACCGCCGAGAGATATCTGCGCCTCCTGCGCGGCGCCTGACGACCACGGTCGTCCGTGTACCGCTCCTCAGGCGGCCCGGGTGATCGTGACCTTGACGTGTTTCATCAGGGGCTGGTCGCTCTGGGTGCTGTAGTCGCCGATGGCGCAGAGCACGTTCATCTCCGGCATGTATCCGGCCGCGCAGCCGCGGGGGATGTCGTAGGGGATGGCCAGGAAGCCGTGCAGGTGGCGTTGGCTGCCGTCCTTGGCGGTGCTGGTGATGTCGACGGGGTCGAACTCGGTGAGGGAGCGGTCCCGCATGTCGTCCTCGTTCATGAAGACGAGGGTGCGCAGGTTCTTGACGCCCCGGTAGCGGTCGTTGTCGGAGTAGATGGTGGTGTTCCACTGGTCGTGGGAGCGCATGGTCCCCAGGGCCAGGGTGCCCGGGGCCGGGACGACGTCGGGGAGCGGGGCGGAGGAGAACTCCGCGCGGCCCGACGGGGTGAGGAAGACCAGTTCGCGGGCCGGCTGCTTGATACGGAAGCCGAGCGGCAGGCGTACGCGGCGGTTGCAGTCCTCGAAGCCGTCGAGGACCTGGGACATGGTGTCGCGGACGCGGTCGTAGTCCTCGACGTACCACTCCCAGGGGGTGTCGCTGTCCGGGAGGGCGGCGCGGGCCAGGCCGGCGATGACGGCCGGCTCGGAGAGCAGGTGCTTCGAGGCGGGGCGCTTCATCCCGACCGAGAGGTGGACCATGCTCATGGAGTCCTCGACCGACGTGGCCTGGACACCGCCCCGCTGCTGGTCCTTCTCGGTCCGGCCCAGGCAGGGCAGGATGAGGGCCTGCCGGCCGTGGACGAGATGGCTGCGGTTCAGCTTGGTGCTCACCTGGACCGTCAGTTCGCAGGAGCGCAACGCCTCGTGGGTGTAGGGGGTGTCCGGTGCCGCGAGCGCGAAGTTGCCGCCCATGCCGATGAACACCCGTACGTCCCCGCGGTGCATCGCGTGGATGGTGCCGACCGTGTCGAGGCCGTGTTCGCGGGGCGGGTCGATCCCGCAGACCTCGGCCAGGCGGTCCAGGAACTCCTCGGTGGGCCGGTGGTCGATCCCGCAGGTGCGGTTGCCCTGGACGTTGCTGTGCCCGCGCACCGGTGACGGTCCGGCGCCCTCGCGTCCCAGATTGCCGCGCAGCAGAAGGAGGTTGACGATCTCCCGGACCGTGTCGACGCCGTGTTCGTGCTGGCTGACGCCCAGACACCAGCTGATGATGCTGCGGTCGGCGTCCTGGTACACGCGCGCGGCCTGAAGGATGTCCGCCCGGCCGATCCCGGACTGCCGCTCGATCTCGTCCCAGGAGGTGGCCCAGCACACGTCCCGGTAGTCGTCGAAGTAGGCGGTGTGGCGTTCGATGAACTCCTGGTCCAGGGCCTTCGGATCGGTCTGCGCCTGTTCCAGGACCGCCTTGGCCATGCCCCGCAGCAGCGCCATGTCCCCGCCGACCCGCGGCTGGAGGTTGAGGGTGCTGGTCCGGGTCGTCCTGAGCCGGGCCATGTCCAGGAAGTCGTGCGGCACGATGGTGCGGGTGGCGGCCGCCTCGACCAGCGGATTGATGTGCACGATCTGGGCGCCGCGGTGGTAGGCCTCGGCGAGGGCGGTGAGCATCCTGGGCGCGTTCGAGGCCGCGTTGACGCCCATGATGAACAGGGCGTCGGTGGTCTCCCAGTCCTTGAGGTCGACGGTGCCCTTCCCGGTGCCCAGGGATGCCTGGAGGCCCCGGCCGCTGGCCTCGTGGCACATGTTGGAGCAGTCCGGCAGGTTGTTCGTGCCGAGTTCGCGGGCCATCAACTGGTAGAGGAAGGTGGCCTCGTTGCCGAGCCGGCCGGAGGTGTAGAAGGATGCCTGGTTCGGGTCGTCCAGGGCGCGCAGGGCGCGGCCGGCCAGCGTGAAGGCGTCGTGCCAGCCGATCGGGACGTAGTGGTCCGACTCCGGGTCGTAGACCATCGGTTCGGTCAGTCTGCCCTGGTCCTCCAGGTCGAAGTCGCTCCAGCCGGACAGCTCCGTGACCGAGTGCGCCGCGAAGAACGCCCGGTCGACCCGCTTGCCGGTCATCTCCCAGGTGACGTGCTTGATGCCGTTCTCGCAGATGTCCAGGTGCAGCCCTTTGGTGTCGTCCGGCCACGCGCATCCGGGGCAGTCGAAGCCGTCGCCCTCGTGGTTCATCCGCATGATCGCCCGTGGCCCGTCCAGCAGGGCGTGCTCGCGCACCAGGACCTGGGTCACGCTCTTCGCGGCACCCCAGCCCGCGGCCGGGTGATGGTACGGATGGAAGGCCGGCTCGTCGGCGGGGGCCGGACCCACCCGGGCTGCTGCCGACCGCGGCCGGCCGTCGTCGGAGGCGTTCACCGCACTCACCCCTTCGCGGCCCGGGCCTGGGCGGGGGCCGATGGTCGTCGCCGTCTTTCAGGCTATGCCGGTCGATCAGGCGTCGCCATGCGGCGGGCGGGCAGGGCCGGAACGGGGCGGCGGGCACGCCGAGTCGGCGGCGGGAGGGGGAGGGGACGCCACAGAGACCCCCCAGGTAACTTAGGTGAGGCAAACCTAAGATCAGATCGTGTACGGGGTGCCTCGTGCGGCGTCCCTGGTGCACCTTCCCTCGCCTTCAGGGAGTCGGCCTTGTCCCAGACGATCGATGCGGCGGCGCACCACCCCGCCGGCCCGGCCACGGACGGTTGTGTCCCCCTGGGTTCGCCGGCGGAACTCCGCGCCCTCCTGGGGGAGCCGCAGCCCCTCGTGATCGACAAGGTGCACCGTCGACTCACCGACGGCGACCGGGACATCCTCGCCCGCTCACCCTTCTGCCTCCTCGCGACCTCCGACAGCCGCGGCAACTGCGACGTCTCGCCCCGCGGCGACGGGCCGGGCTTCACCCATGTCGTCGGTCCCTCGGCCCTCGCACTGCCGGACCGGCCGGGCAACCGCCGGGCCGACAGCCTGCACAACATCCTCGACAACCCGCATGCCGGACTGCTCTATCTGATCCCCGGCGGTCAGGAGGTGCTCCGCGTCAACGGGCGGGCCCGGGTCCTCACCGACGCGCCGTTCTTCGACGCCATGGCCGACCGCGGCCGACGGCCCCGGCTGGCGGTGCTGTTGGAGATCGACGAGATCTTCCTGCACTGCCCGCAGTCGCTGCGCCGCTCCGGGCTGTGGGACCCCGGGTCCTGGCCCGAGGGGTGACGCGGGCGCATCCGCCGATGTGCCCGCCCCTGCACCGTGCGGGGCCCGGCCCGGTTCCGCCCCGGCGGGCACGATGCCCTCGGTGCCGAGCCGGTCCACCACGGCGGATCACGCCGCTTCGCGCGCCTCGTGCCGCCAGAAGCCGGAGAACGTGATGCGGTCCTTCGGCAGTCCCGCGCGGTGCAGATGTCTGCGCCCCTCGGTCGCCAGCGCCGACTCGCCGATGACGAAGGCGTATCCGGCCGGGTCGGCGTGGGTGAGGCGCCGCAGTTCGTCCAGGGCCGCGCTGCCGGGTACGGACGCGCTGTCCTCGCGGACGACCCAGGTGACGGTCATTCCGGCCGGTGCGTGGAGGACGCGCCGGTCCTGCGAGGTGGGTACCTCCTGGATGAGCCGGCCCACCGTCCCCGCCGGCAGGGAGCGCAGGATGCCGGTGGTGGCGGGCAGGCCCGTCTCGTCGGCCGCGATGACGACCTCGGAGACGTCCGGCGGGCAGTCGAACAGCAGGCCCTGGTCGAGGACGGCGAGCGCGTCGCCGGGGTGGGCCCGGCAGGCCCAGATCGCGGCACGGCCCTCCAGTTCGCCGCTCGGGCCGCGGTGCACGACGAAGTCGATGTCCATCTCCGCCGCCTCGGGGCGGAAGTCGGCCACGGTGTAGTTCGCGCAGTGCGGCCGTTCGTCCTCGGGGATGGCGAGATAGGGCTGCCACCACCGGGATCCGGTGAACTCGGGCAGGCGCAGCCGCTGTTGGTGGGGGAGTCGGAGGAACAGGCGGAACCAGTGGTCGTAGCCCTGCCACGGGAACGTCGCGAGGTCCGTGCCCGCGACGGTCACACGGTGGATGGAGGGGGAGAGGCGTTCGGTGCGGACGACCTCGGCACGGAACATCCTGGGGTGCTGCGGCATGAGCCGGTGGATCTTCGCCATAAAGGAAGGTTAGCCTAAGCTAAGTTCCACCCCGAGTGACCTTGATCAACTTAGGTTAGGCTAACCTTCGCTCGTGAGTTCTGGTGAAGAGACAACCGAGGCATCCCGCGGACGCGGGCACGAGCTGACCGCCCGGGACGTGACCGTGTCGTACGACGGGACGGACGTCGTCCACGGCGCCGCGCTCACCCTGCGGCCCGGCGAGGTGACGGCCCTGGTCGGGCCCAACGGAAGCGGCAAGTCCACGCTGCTGCGGACCCTGGCCCGGCTCCAGCGCGCCCGCACCGCCACGCTCACGCTCGGCGGCGAGGACGGCGCCACCGCCGACGGTCTGGCGCTGACCTCCCGTGAGTTCGCACGCCACGTGGCCCTGCTGACCCAGGGCCGGCCCACACCGAGCGGCCTGACCGTCCGGGACGTCGTCGAGTTCGGCCGCTACCCGTACCGGGGGCGCTGGGGCAGGGACGATCCGGACGCCCCGGCCGCCGTCGCCCGCGCGCTGGCCATGACCGACCTGGAGACCCTCGCCGAACGGGGCGCCGAACACCTCTCCGGCGGCCAGCTCCAGCGCGTCTGGCTCGCCGGCTGCCTCGCCCAGGAGACCGGAGTGCTCCTCCTCGACGAACCCACCACCTACCTCGACCTCCGCTACCAGGTCGAACTGCTCGACCTGATCCGCGACCTGGCCGACGGCCACGGCATCGCCGTCGGCGTCGTCCTGCACGACCTGGACCAGGCCGCCGCCGTCGCCGACCGGATCGCCCTGCTGCACGCGGGACGGATCGTCGCCGACGGCCCGCCCGAGGACGTCCTCACCGCGGACCGCCTGACGACGACGTACGGCATCCGCATCGACGTCGACACCGACCCCTCCACCGGCCGGCTGCGCACCCGCGCCATCGGCCGCCACCACGCACGCACCGAAAGGCTCAGCAGCACGCCATGAGAAGCCCCCTCGTCACCCTCGCCGCCGCCTTTGCCGCGGCCGTCGTCCTGGCCGGCTGCGGCACCACCGAGCCCGCCGCCTCCAGCTCCGCCTCCGCCGGCGCGCAGCGCATCACCCTGACCGACGCGACCGGCGCGAAGGTCGAACTCGACGCGCCGGCCAAGAAGGTCGTCGGCACCGAGTGGGACGTCGTGGAGCACCTCGTCTCGCTCGGCGTCGAGCCCGTCGGCGTCGCCGACGTCAAGGGCTACACGGCCTGGGACGCCTCCGCCCCGCTGAAGAACGCGCCCAAGGACATCGGCACCCGCGGCGAGCCCAGCATGGACACCGTCGCCGCGCTCGCCCCGGACCTGATCGTCGCCAACACCGACCTGCCGGCGGCCGCCGTCGAGCAGCTGCGCGAGATCGCCCCCGTCCTCGCGGTCGACTCCGCCGACTCCGCCGACCAGATCGGCCGGATGCAGGAGAACCTGGACCTCATCGCCGAGGCCACCGGCACCACGGCCGAGGCCGGCCGGCTGAAGAAGGCCTTCGACGCCAAGGTCGCCGAGGGCAAGAAGACCCTCGCCGACGCCGGCCTGGCCGGCCGGGAGATCGCGTTCGCCGACGGCTACGTCGTCTCCCACCAGGTCTCGGTCCGCCCGTACACCAGCGGCTCGCTGCTCGGGAACGTCAACACGGCGATAGGCCTGAAGA
Source organism: Streptomyces phaeofaciens (assembly GCF_014648915.1). GTDB lineage: Bacteria > Actinomycetota > Actinomycetes > Streptomycetales > Streptomycetaceae > Streptomyces > Streptomyces phaeofaciens. Next base: position 621,787 of record NZ_BMSA01000001.1, read on the forward strand.
ACGCCTGGAGCATCAAGGGCGACAAGGACTACGGCCTCGGCACCACCGACGTCGAGGGCCTCAGCGACCTGGGCGACGTCGAGTTCGCCTACATCGGCAACGACGGCGAGACCAGCGACCCCTTCGCCGACGACCTCGCCGAGAACTCCGTCTGGAAGGGCCTGCCGTTCGTCGAGAAGGGCAACGTCCACCACCTGCCCGACGGCATCTGGATGTTCGGCGGCACACGGTCGATGGAGGCGTACATCGACGCCGTCGTCGGCGCCCTGACGAAGTAGCGGCATGACCGTCACCGCCACGGCTCCCGTCACCGGCCCCGCGGCGACGACCTCCCGGACGGGCGCGGCCGCGGCGTCGGCCGCGCTCGTCCTCCTGGTCGCCGCCCTCGCCGTCGTCGACATCACCCAGGGCACGGCCTCCGTCGGACCGGCCGAGGTCGCCAAGGCCCTCACCGGCCGCGCCGACCCCGCCGACGCCTCCGTCGTGATCGCCTCGCGCCTGCCCCGGGCGGCCGCGGGACTGCTGGTCGGCGCCGCGCTGGGCATCGCCGGCGCGGCCCTCCAGGCCGTCAGCCGCAACGTCCTCGCCGCACCCGACACCCTGGCCGTCAACGCCGGTTCCTACCTGGCCCTGGGCGTGCTGACCGTCACCGGCGCCTCCCTGCCGCTCCTGGCCTCCTCCGGCGTGGCCTTCGTCGGCGCGCTCGCCGCGGCGGCCGTCGTCCTGGCCCTGTCCGGACTCGGCGCGGGCACCGTCCGTCTCGTCCTGGCCGGCAGCGCCCTCACCCTCGGGCTGTCCTCGCTCACCGAGGGACTGCTCCTGCTGTTTCCCGAGCGGACCAACGGCCTCTACCAGTGGAGCCAGGGCAGCATCAGCCAGAACGGCTTCGACGGGATCGCGCAGATGGCGCCCGTGGCCCTGGTCGGGCTGGCCGGGCTGTTGCTGGTCGCCCGCCGGGTGGACGCCCTCGCCCTCGGCGACGAGGCCGCCCGCGGGCTCGGCGTCCCCGTCCGCGGCACGCGGATCACCGTCGTCGTGCTCGCCGCGCTGCTCTCGGCGGCGGCCGTCACCCTCGCGGGACCCATCGGCTTCGTCGGTCTGTGCGCGCCTGCCCTGGTGCGTCCGCTCGCCCGCCGCGTACGCCCCTTCGTCCGCGTCCGGGCCTTCCTGCCCCTGGCCGGACTGACCGGCGCGGGCCTGGTCCTCGGCTCGGACGTCCTGCTGCGCGCCCTGGTGCCGGCCGGCACCGCCGTCGCCGTGCCCACCGGTGTCGTCACCGGCATCCTCGGCGCGGTGTTCCTCGTCGGCATGGCGCTGCGGGTGCGGGACACCGCCGCCGCGAGCCCGCCGGAGCGGCTGCGCATCCCGAGCCGTACCGGATTCCTCGTGACGGTGGCGGTGCTCGTCGCCGCCCTCGTCGGGGTGACCCTCGCCGGTGTGCTGCTCGGCGACACCACACTGCTGCTGGGCGACGTGGCGAACTGGGCGCAGGGCAGGGCCGCCCGGCCCCTCTCCTTCGTCCTCGACACCCGCGTGCCCCGGGTGCTCGCGGCGCTGCTCGCCGGCGCGGCCCTCGCCCTGTCCGGAACCCTGGTGCAGGCCGTCACCCGCAACCCGCTCGCGGAGCCCGGGATCCTCGGCGTCTCCGGCGGGGCGGCGCTCGGCGCGGTCCTGCTCGTCACGACCGTTTCGGGCGCCGGCTCCTGGGGCGTCGCGGGCGCCGCGTTCGCGGGCGCGGCGGTCACCGCCGTCCTCGTCTTCGGGCTCGCGGCGCGCGGCGGCTTCGGCCACCACCGGCTGGTGCTGGTCGGCGTCGGCGTGTCCGCCGCCACGACCGCGCTCATCAGCCTGCTCATCGTCCTCACGGACCCGTTCAACGCGACGAAGGCGCTCACCTGGCTGTCCGGCTCCACCTACGGACGGACCTTGCCCGACGCGCTGCCCGTCGCCGGCGCCCTGCTGCTGGGTGTCGCGGTGTCCGTGCTGCGGCGCACCGAACTCGACCTCGTGTCCCTCGACGACGACACCCCCGGGCTGCTCGGTCTGCGGCTGCCGCCCGCACGGCTGGGCTTCCTGGCCGTGAGCGTGCTGTTGAGCGCGACCGCGGTCGCCGCGGCGGGCACGATCGGCTTCGTGGGCCTCGTCGCCCCGCACGCGGCCCGCGCCCTCGTCGGCCGGCGGCATGTGCGGGTCGTGCCGGTCGCGGTGCTGCTGGGCGCCGTCCTCGTCTGTACGGCGGACATCGTCGGCCGGACCGTGATCGCACCGGCACAGCTGGGTGCCGGACTGATGACGGCCGTCATCGGGACGCCCTACTTCCTGTATCTGCTCGTGCGGACCCGACGGTTGCGGGGCGTGGCGGGCTGACGGGGGAAGGGAACGCGCGGGCTTACGGGGCGGGGGACCGTGCGGGCCGACGGGGAGAGGGGAACGTGCGGGCCGACGAGGGGAGGGGAACGTACGGGCCGACGAGGAGAGGGCGCCTCGCGTCGGCAGGGCGGCGCCCGTCGCGTCGACGGGGCGTCCCCGACCCCACCCGGGCATGGTGGATCCATGATCGTCCTCGCCCTGCTCTTCGCCGTCCTGGGAGCCTTCAGCAACGCGCTGGGCACGGCCTTCCAGCGCAAGGCCGCTTCCACCGTGGCCCGGGGCGGCGGGGCGGGACTGCTGCTCGCCCTCGCGCGGCGGCCCGCCTGGGCCATCGGGATCGCCGGCGTGACGGGCGCCGCGGTGTTCCAGGCGCTGGCCCTGGTCAACGGGCCCATGGCGTTCGTCCAGCCCGTCTTCATCCTCGAACTTCCGTTCGCGCTGCTGATCGCCGTGCCCCTGCTACGGCGACGGCTGCCGGCCGCCGGCTGGTGGGCGATCGGGGTAGTGGTGGCCGGCCTCGCCGTGCTGCTCGCCGCGGCGGCCCCCGTCGGGACCCGGGACCAGGCCGCGATGGACCGGTGGATCCCGGTGCTGGCGCTCGCCCTGGGGGCGATGGGCGCGGCGGTCGTCCTCACGCGTTCCACGTCCTCGCCGCTGTTCCGCGCCGCCGTCCTGGCGACCGGCGCCGCGGTCGGCAACGCGCTCACCGCCGCCCTCATGAAGTCCGCCACCGGACGTCTCGCCGACGCGGGACTGCCCGCCTTCCTCACCGCCTGGCAGACCTACGGCTTCGCGCTCACCGGCATCGCCGCCCTGCTCCTGCTGGAGAGCGCGCTCCAGGCCGGCCCGCTCGTCGCGTCCCAGCCCGCGCTGACCATCGGCGACGCGGCGGTGAGCCTCCTGCTGGGCGTCGTGCTGTTCGAGGAGCGGGTCCGCACGGGCTGGTGGCTGCTGCCCGAGGCGGCCGGAGCCCTGCTGATCCTGTGGGGCGTGCTGCGGCTGACCCGGGTGGTGCCCCGGCTCGCCGATGTCGTGGGCTGACCCGCGTGCGCCCCGGCTCGCCGACCTCGTGGGCCGACCCGCCGTGGTGAGAAGGCCGGCCGTGGTGAGAGGGCCGGCCGTGGTGAGAGGGCCGGCCGGGAGCCGGTGAGTGCTCCCGGCCGGACAGGCACTCAGCGGGCCAGCGCCGCCGCGCCCGCCTGGGCGTACTTCTCGTCCAGGGTGCCGGACGGGGCACCGGCGACGCCGATGCCGGCGATCGGCGCGTTGCGGGCCGTCACGGGGACACCGCCGCCCAGGAAGAGCGTGCCGGGGATGTCCTTCAGGTTCGGCGTCTGCTCCAGGCGCCCGGCCAGTTCGGAGGTGGGGGCGTTCCAGGACACCGCGGTGAACGCCTTGCGCTCGGCGGACTCGTACGACTGCGGGCCCGCGCCGTCGCCGCGCAGGGTGACGACGGTGTTGCCGTTGCGGTCGACGACGGCGACCGTGACCCGCTGGTTCTCCCGCTCGGCGGCGTCGAGCGCGGCCTGCGCGGCCCGGGTGGCGGCGTCGATCGTCAGATGCGTGGAGGTCGTGGTGGTCCCGGACGCGGCGGCGGTGGTGGCGGGGACGACGGCCGGCGCGGAGGCGTTCGCGGACACCGTGCCGAAGGTCGCGGCGCCGACGGCGGCGAGGGCGGCGGCGCCGATGGTGACACGGCCACGCCTGGAGAGGGACTTCATGCTGGTGTGCTCCTCGGGATCGGGGGCCGCCGCGGTGGTCCGGGCTGCCCGTCTGCTCTCCACCCTCGCCCCGGAACCCGGGCCGCGAGGTCGGCGTTCCGGCCCCTCCCGGCCCGCGCGACGGACGATGCGGGGGTCATCCGATCGGTTGACCCCACGGCGATGGCGACCCGTCACAATGGGAGTGTTTGCGCAGTTCAGCGCGGACGGTCGGGACGAAACGGACGGAGCGAGGACGGTGCGCGTGGCGAAGCCGGACGACCCGGACGGCCGGTGGCTGGCGGTCGTGATGCACACCGCGTTCTTCCTGCTGCTCGGCGGCGCCCTGGCCCGCTTCCTGCTGCGCCACCCCGGCGAGTCCCGCACCCCGTGGATCATCGCCCTGTCCGTCACCCTGGCGATCCTGCACCTGGGCGGCGCCGCCGCCGTGTTCCAGGACCCGCGGCGGACGGACCGGCCCGCGCGGCGCCTGCGCCGATCCGTACGGCGGCCCGGCCCGCCGTTCGTCGCGCCCGTCCGGCTGGGACTGGTCGTGGCCGTCTGGGCGGTGCTCGTGCTGCTCGCCCCGAGCTTCTCCTGGTGCGCGGTGCCGCTCCTCTACACCGGCCTGCGCACCCTGCCGACGCGCGCGGCGCTCGCCCTGGTCGGCGTCCTGACCGCCTTCGTCGTCGCCGCGCAGCTCCGTCTCGCCGGCGGCTTCGACCCCAATTTGCTGCTCGCGCCCCCGGCCGTCGCCGCGCTCGCCACGGCCGTCTTCCTGCGGACCGAGCGGCAGGCGGCGCGCCAGCGCGCCCTCATCGACGACCTGATCCGTACCCGGCGCGAGCTGGCCGCGTCCGAACGCCGTGCGGGCATCCTCGCCGAACGCCAGCGGCTGTCGATGGAGATCCACGACACCCTCGCGCAGGGCCTGTCCAGCCAGCGCATGCTGCTCCAGGCGGCGGAACGGGTGTGGGAGTCCGAGCCCGGCAAGGCCCGCGGCCACGTCCGGTCGGCCGCGTCCGTCGCCGAGCACAACCTCGCCGAGGCCCGGCGCTTCGTGCACGACCTGGCCCCCGCGGACCTCGCCCGTGGCGGCGGCCTCGATGCCGCGCTGCGCGCCCTGGCCGCACGGGAGTCCGGCGACCGTCTCGCTGTACGCGTGCACATCGATGACGGCGGCCGGGCCGCGCTGCTGCCCGAGCGCGTCCAGTCCGCCCTGCTGCACATCGCCCAGGGCGCCCTGGCCAATGTCCGCGAACACGCGGACGCGACCACCGCCGCGCTCACCCTCACCCTGCTCGACGACCAGGTCGTCCTGGACGTCACCGACGACGGCCGCGGCTTCGACCCCGCGCCCTCCGCCACGCCCCCGGCCGCGGGGCGCGGGCACGGTCTGCCCGCCATGCGCGCCCGGCTGGGCCAGCTCGGCGGCACCCTGACCGTCGAGTCGGCGCGGGGCGAGGGCACGGTCCTGTCCGCCGCCGTCCCCCTGGAGGCAACCCGATGACCGACCCGGCCGCCCCGGCTCCCGTCCGCATCCTCGTCTGCGACGACCACGTGGTCGTCCGGGCCGGACTGCTCGCCCTCCTCGACAGCGCCCCCGGCATCGAGGTGGCCGGCGAGGCGGGAACCGGTGAGGAGGCGCTCGCCCTGGCCGCCCGGCTGGCCCCGGACGTGGTGCTGATGGACCTTCAGCTGGGCGAGGGCATCGACGGCGTCGAGACCACCCGCCGCCTCACGACCGGCGCCGGCCCCCGCCCGCACGTCCTGGTGCTCACCACCTACGACACCGACGCCGACATCACCCGCGCCATCGAGGCGGGCGCGACCGGCTACCTCCTCAAGGCCGAACGTCCCGAGGAACTGTTCGCCGCGATCCACGCCGCCGCCCAGGGCCGTACGGCCCTCTCCCCGCCGGTCGCCACCCGCGTCATGGCCCGGATGCGAGCGCCCCGGTCCTCGCTCACCGACCGCGAGCGCGACATCCTCGCCCAGCTCGCCCGCGGCCTCGGCAACCGGGAGATCGCCCGCGCCCTGTTCATCAGCGAGGCCACGGTGAAGACCCATCTGCGCCGGATCTACGACAAGCTCGGCGTCGACACCCGCGCGGGCGCCGTGGCGGTGGCGAAGGAGCAGCGGCTGCTGCCCTGAGCGGGCCCGGACCGTCAGACCCCCCGGCCCTCCGGATCCCGCAGCCGCCCGGCGTTCGCCGGGTCGGCCAGCATGCGGCGCACCGCGGGCGCGGGCAGCCGGATCACCACCGGAGCCGGCAGCGTCACCTCGCGCACGGCCGTCGTGGCGCGGCCGCCGCGGACCCGGTCGCTCACCCGCGCCACGACGCGCACGTCCAGCGTGAACTGCACCAGAACCGATTCGGCCTTCGGCTTGTGCAGCGGCATCGAACCGCCGGAGCCGGCGGCCGTGGCGGTGCCGCTCCCGGAGCCGTCCGCGGTGCCGAGGAGCTGGTTCATCCGGAACTCGTCCGCGTTCAGCACTCCCGCGCCGAACAGGCCGCGCGCCTGCTTGCCGTGCTCGTTCGCCTGCTGTCCGTCCGTGCCCGTCGGACGAGGCGCGTCGAGCGTGCTCTGCGCGACGGTCTCGAAGGTCATCTTGTCGCCCACGCCGAGCACCCGGCCGTCGCGCAGCCGGGCGTGCAGCGAGGTGCGCAGATCCTGGCCGGACGCGCCCGTGGCGTGCACCGGCGGCAGATCGACGCCCGCGGCGGTCAGCAGCGGCAGCGCCGCGGTCAGCCACTCGGTGGAGACGGCCTCCCGCAGCAGGTGGAAGGCGGCCTCGCCGCCGGTACGGAACCGTGCGCCGCCGCCCGCCCGGCGTACGGCGTCGTCGACCGCCTGCCGTACCCGGGGTGCGCCCTGGAAGCCGTTCACCTGGGCCTCCATGGGCAGCCTGACCCCCGAGGCCCGCCACGGGCCGAGCCGGTCGGCACCGGCGTCCCCGGCGTCCACGGCGTGCACGCCGACCCGCTGGGGCGGCACCGGGGCCAGCCGCGACAGCGCCCGCAGATCCGCCTCCAGGACCCGGTGGGTCAGGCTCAGCCCCGTCAGCGGAGCGAGCGCCACCCGGCGGTCGCCGTCGAAGACCTCCAGGGTCGCCTCGATCGGTACGTGCATCCGGGCCGACGGGGCGGAGGACGCCTCGGCGACGGTCTTCACGCCCAGCTGGGCGCGGCCGACGGCCGCGGAGCGGCGCGCGTCGACGGACCCCAGGCCGAGGCCGCCGGCCGCGCCGACGCTCTTCAGCTGCCCGGCGCCTTCGTCGGGCTTGCCGGCGCCGGCGAGGACCGCCTCGACACCCCGGGAGTCGCTCTCGTCGTGCGCGGAGGCCCGCTGGGCCGCGGCCGAGGTGATGTACTCCATGTCCCGCTGGTCGGAGGCCGTCTCCAGGTAGGTGCCCCGCCCGGTCCTGCGGACGCGGAACACCGCCCGGTAGGGCCGTCTGCGCCCGTCGAACAGCTCGACGCCCACCCCGCCGTCCATCGCGCTCGCCAGCAGGCCGGCCGAGCCGTCCCGGTCGAGCACCCGCAGCAGCCGCTGCACATTGTCGTTGCGGTCCGTCAGCCGGGTGCGGGGGAGCAGCTCGTCGGCGAGCGGGCGGCCGAGGCGCTCGCGCACCGCCGCCAGCAGCGGCACGAAGTCGGGCAGATCCTCGATCATGCCGAAGCCGAGCGGAAGGTGCTGCGCCAGGGCCGGGACGGGCGCCGGGGGGATCAGGGGCGCGTTGCGCGGGGCGCCGACCGCCGACTCCGTGTCCTCGGTGGCCCGCGACGTCCCCGCGCCCGTGGACGTGCCGGCCGCGGCGCCGGCCTGCGCCGCGCCCGCGCCCGCGCCCGTGTCCGTGTCCGTGTCGGTGTCCGTGTCCTTGTTCTTGCCCTTGCCCTTGTTCTTGTCGGCAGCCTCGCCCGGTACCTTCAGCCCCGCCGCGCGCAGCTGGCTCTCCGTCAGCCACACGGCGACCGCCCCCGGCACCGTACGGCTGCCGCGGGTGACGTACGGCCCGCCACCCGTCACCGCGACCTCGGCGACCATCCGCACCACCAGGTCGCACCGGACCAGGTGGAGCGGGGTCTTGCGGGAGGTGTGCGCGTTGCGTTCCACCGTGCCGACCAGGGTGGACGCCGTGGTGTCGCCGCTGCCCAGGCTGCGGCCCGCCGAGAGGCCCCCGGCGAGACGCCATTCGGGGCCGTTGCCCGCCCCCATGAGGCCGCCCTGCGCGGACAGGGAGTGCGTGGTCCCTTCCTGCCCGGTGACCTGGTGTCCGCCCATGACGAACGTCTCGGTGCCCGCTCCCGTGGCCTGGTGCACGATCTGTGGCGCGGTCAGCGCGAACCGGGTGCCGACCGCGCCGTTCAGTCCGGCCAGCCGTCGTGCGTGGCGCAGGTTGTTCACCACCCAGCCCGCCGACACGGCCTGCCGCAGCGCCGCGGTCATGGCCTGCGGGCTGAACCGATCCTCGATCGCGAGCCGCGGCGCGAGCCCCTCCGCCTGGAGCGCCCGGTCCTCGCGCGCCTCCCGGTTGCGCGCGGCGGCCTTCGCCAGCAGCTCGAAGGCCAGGTCCCGGACCGGCTGTCCGTCCCCGACGGTCTCCACCAGCGTCCAGTCCCGCACGCCCCGCCGGGCGCCCGTCTGCCGCTGCGTCAGGCCTGCCAGGTCCCCGATGCCCGCCGCCGGGAACTCGGCGGGCACGTCACGGTGGCCCGCGGTGCGTGCGGCGGCCGTCGCGTCCAGCCGCGCCTTGGCGTCGTCGTCCAGGGTGAAGGCGGTGGGGGTGAGCAGCCGGACGTCCTGCGCGTCGAGCGGAAGCGACGCGAGCGAACGGGCCTCCGGCACGTCCCGGCCCGGCGCGCCGGGCGTGAGGGAGCGGGCGGCCTTGCGCTGCCGGGACGTCATCGTGACGTCCACGTTCAGGCTCAGCGCCCCGCCGAACACGCTCGCGTCCTCCGCGCCGTTGGTGAGGACGTCCGTGCGCACGGTGGGCCCGGCCTGGCCGCGCCGGGTCGTCGTACGGCCCTTCTCGGCGCGCGCCGACATCGTCAGGGCGCCGGGGATCAACCGGAACTGGCCCAGTGCCATTCCGCCGACCGAGCGTGAACTGGCGCGCCCGCTCTGGAGGTTGCTCGTCACGCCCGAGTGGCTGCGCACCAGCCAGTCCTGGATGTCGCCCAGATAGCCGGTCTCGCGGAGCGAGCCGGTGACCCTCAGCTGGACGTCGTGCGTGTGGAAGCGGGACTTGCGGCGCAGCCGCACCCGGACCCCGGTCGACAGCAACTGGTCCTTGTTCACCCGCAGGTTGGTCTCCGACAGGACGGTGGCCAGCTCACGGTAGTTGCGCCGCTGGACCTCGGCGTCCTCGGGGTCGAGGTCGCGCGGCTGCCGCTCCTCCCCGAAGGCGGGCAGATAGCCGGCGAGCCGCGCGTCGGTGGCGAACAGCCGCTGCACGGCCCGCATCATCGGCGCGGTGTCCAGCCGGCTGATCGCCACACTGGAGCCCATCGCGCCGAACGGCAGGTGCCGTACGACGTGTTCGGGGGCCTCACCCTCGGCCCGCTCACCGGTCCCGGCCTCGGCCTCGGTCCCGGCCTCGGTCCCGGCCTCCTCGTCGGTCGCCCGGGCCTTTCCCTTGCCCTTGCCCTTTCCTTTGACGTCCGCGACCGGCCGTGCGACGAACGCCCCGGCCGTCACCCCCTCCGGCAGCGGCAGCCCCAGCTCCTGGGCCTCGTCGGCACGCAGGGAGATCCACACCCGCATCGAGTGGTGCGCCGTACGGCCGCCGCCGCGCGCCCTGGTCAGCGGGGACTCGGGGCCGGTGCCCTCGACGGTGAACAGCACGGTCCCGAGGTAGAGCACCTTGTCACCGCGCACCTCGGCACCCTGACGGCTGGAGACGGTCTGCTCGGCCACCGTGAACCGTGCCTTGCGAGCGCCGACGACCGGCATCACGGTGCCACGCACGGCGGCCGCGTTGCCCAGGACACCGAACCCCGCCGCCGGACCGACCCCGAACGCGCCGCCGCGCCCCTTGCCCGCGGTGTCCGTCACCGAATGCTGCGTCTGCTGATGCGTGCGCAGCTGGGTCCTGCCGGTGCTCCAGCCCGGAGCCAGCGCGGTGATCGCGGCACGCATCCGATAGGTGCCGGTGGTGGTGCCGTCGCGGCTGGTCAGATCCTCGCCGACGATCCCGTCCCGCAGCAGCCGGGGCAGGTCCTCCAGCACGGCCGCGGTGGACGTGGCCTCGTACAGACGGGCCCGGCCCGGAGCGCCGGGCCAGGTCAGGGACGGGTGCAGCGCGGAGGCGACCGCGTCGAACAGCCCGCCGCCGCCCTGGTGCGGGGCGGCCGCGTCCGAGACGGCGAGCGGGGCCATGGAGTCGGCCAGCGACACCCGCCGGGCGGTGCCGGGGGCCACCGGGCGCGGGCGGGGTGCGGGCCCGGCGGCGGCCGGCACCAGGTGTTCGGTCGGCACCCGCATGGTGAGGGTGCCGGAGCCGCCGAAACTCTGGGGGGACCGTTCACCGTCCTTGACGATCCGTACGCCGTAGCGCACCCGGCGTGGCACCTCGACGGATCCCTTGTCGCTGCGCAGCACGCGCGGCTCCGCCGTGCTGCGCTGGGTGCGGGAGTCCCGGGACGACTGGAAGGGCTGGGCGTTGACGGTGGCCGCCCCGCCGACCCAGACGCCGGGCGCGACCGGGGCCAGCCCGAACGCGGTGAACGCCGCGCCCTTCGACGCGGACGAACCCGTGCCCTGCGCGACGGCGGAGGCCGTGTTGTGCTGCACGTCCACCTTGGTGGCCGCGCCCTCGCCGTCCAGGGCCGCCGGGGAGAACGTGCCGGGGCGATCGTCGTCGGCGGGGGAGACGGTGACCGTCACGTCGTAGTGGTCGGCGCCCCGGGGCCCGGTGACGGCGAAGGCCCGGCCGCGCCCGTAGAAGGACTCGGGGCGCCCGGCGAGTTCCGCCGCGATCTCGGCGACCGTGCCGTCCCGGCGCCCGACGACGGTGACCAGGGTGGTGGTGACGAACTCCTGGCCGGTCAGCCCGTACGCCGTGGACAGCCCCGCCGCCTCCATGTCCCGGAGATACGGGGGGAGTTCGAGGGCGTCGTCGCCGACCTCGGCGATGGCGGGCGGCACCTGGGCGGGCCGGGCGCGGCGGCCGGACGGGCCGGCGGTGCCCAGCGCGGCGACGGTCGCCGCGTTCCCCGCGGTCTGTTGCAGCCCCAGCAGGGGATGCGCCCCGGCGCCTCGCCCGCCCGTCCGGGCCTGCCGCCCCGGTCGGGGTGCCCGCTCGCGGGGAGTGCCGTGACGGTCGTCGCCCGCCTGTCGATGATCTAGCACGCGCGCCAGCGTAGGGACGATCCGGCGGTCGGTCAGGCGGCGCGTCAAGTGTTCAACTCCCGTACGCCCGCGCGTCGTCGGGACTCTGTGCACGGAGAAGTGACACGGCGTCCGGAGATTCATGGCGTATGCACGTATCGTGGAGTCCGATCGCCGGGAGGCGATCACCGGATGTCATGACCACCGGGGGTCTTCGGCCCTCCGTGGGGCGAAGAATCGGCCCTCCGTGGGGCGAAGAATCGGCCCTCCGTGGGGCGAAGAATCGGCCCTCCGTGGGGCGAAGAATCGGCCCTCCGTGGGGCGAAGAAGGGGAAGAGAAGTCCATGTTCCAGCGCATTCTGGTCGCCGTCGACGCGACTCCCGCCCGCCATGCCGTCGTCCGCCTGGCCGGCGGCCTGGCCTCGCTGACCGGTGCCGAGGTCCGTGTGGTCCACGTCGTCGCGTCGGCCGCCACGCTCGCCGCCGTCGTCCCCCTGGAGGGCGACGACGAGGCCAAGGCCGTCCTCGACGACGCCGTGACGGCCCTGCGGGAGCGGGGTGTCGCGGCCGAGGCCACCCTCGCGACCGGGCTGACCACGCAGATAGCCACCACCATCGCCGAGGCCGCCGACCTCTTCGACGCCGACCTTCTCGTCCTGGGCCCTCACCACCGGAGCCTGGTCGAGACGTTCTTCACTCCGCGGGTCAGCGACACCGTCGCGCACGGCAGCACCCGGGCCGTCCTCCTCGCCCCGGAGAAGCCGGCCGAGGACTGACCACGCCCGGACGGCTCCTGCCCCGCGGGGCGCCCGCACGGCTCCCGCCCTGCGGCGCGCTCGGACTGCTCCCGCCCTGCGGCGCGCTCGGACTGCTCCCGCCACGCGGCGCGTCCGGACGCCTCCCGCCCCGCGCGGGCGACCTGCGCCGCCGCTCACTCCACGCGCCGCAGCGCCCACTCCAGGGAAGCGCTGAAGACGCTCTCCAGTTCGTCGTCCGGCAGGCCGACCCACACATGGTCGGCTCCCGGCACGATCCGCGTCTCCACCGGGACTCCCGCCTCCGTGAGCCGGGCGGCCAGGCGCCGGGTGTGGTCGCAGTCGACCATGGTGTCGTTCGCGCCGTGGGCCAGGAAGAACGGGGGAGCGCCGGGGCGTACGCCGTGGAGCGGGCTGGCCCGGGCGGCGAGTTCGGGGCGCGTGGCGGGCGCGCCGCCGAGCAGCAGGGCCTGAGGGGTGTGCGGGTCGTCGCCGTCCAGGGTGAGGTCGCTGGGCGCGTACCAGACGACGGCTCCGCGCACGCGCGGTGCCTCCTCGGTCTGCGCGAGCAGGGCGGCGAGGTGTCCGCCCGCCGACTCGCCCCACACCACGGTGCGGGTGGTGTCGACGCCCAGTTCGCCGGCGCGCCGTGCGATCCAGGCCAGGGCGGCGCGGAGATCGTCCAGCGGGGCCGGGAACACCGCTTCGCCGCTGAGCCGGTAGTCGGCGGACGCGACGGCGAAGCCGGCGGCCGCGATGCGGGCGAGCGGCCCGGGGTGCCACCCGCGCATGCGGTGACCCATGTCCTCGCGGCGGCCCCGCCGCCAGGCCCCGCCGTGCACGAAGAGCAGGAGGGGCAGGGCATCGGCGTCGGCGTTCTCCGGGAGCCACAGGTCGAGTTCCGGCGGGCGGATCCCCGGCAACTCCGCGTAGGGCACCCCGCGCAGGAGACGTACTCCGCCGCCGGCGGGGGCCGCCGGAGGCAGGGGCGCCACGTCCGGGTGGGGTGCGGCGATGAGCGGGCGCAGGTCGGCCGGGGCGGTCACGAGGTCCGCCACTGGTGGCCGGGAAGGAAGCGCACGTCGTACTGGGTGGGCACGGTGGCGAACTTCTCCCGCTCGGGGACGTAGGGCCGTTCGGGCAGGCCGTACGAGTCGACGGGGGTCCCCAGCTTCTCGAAGAACCGCTCGAAGGTGCCCCCGGGGCCCGCGGCGACGCCGACGATGCGGCTGCCGTGCCGCTCGATGCGGTAGGCGTGCGGACAGTTCTTGGGCACGAAGCCGAAGTCGCCGCTGGTGAGCAGCTTCTCGTACTGCTCCCCCGCGGTGTCCTCCACGAAGAGGCGCACCGCGCCGTCCGTCACGAAGAACACCTCGTAGGTGTCGGCGTGCAGATGGGCCGGGATGGTGTCGCCCTTCGGGCCCTCGCAGGTGAAGAAGTTGAAGGTGTTCTCGGTCTGCTCGCCGCCCGCGTACACCGTGAAGAGGTCGGTGAACAGATGGGCCCGGTCTCCCATGTCCTTCTCGATGAAGTAGGGCGTGCCCGGCACGGGGGGAATCCGGGAGGCGCGGCGGTGGCTGGTGGCGTACTCGAAAGTCACGGGATCTCCATCGATCGGCTCCGAAGAATGTCAGGTAGCCTGACATAGGAGGTCGGGTACCGGCAAGACCTATGCTCGTCCTGCGGTCCGGGACGGCCCGGAAGGAACCGGGAAGACCCGGGAGAGCCCGGGGAACCGGGTGGTTCCGGGAGGTGGGGGAGCGTGTGAACGCTGGACGACGCGATCTGCCGCAGCTGCTGGGGGAAGCCCGCCGGTGGTTCGACGAAGGGCTGCTCGCCGCCCTGGAGCTGCGGCGTGCCGAGCAGGTCTCGACCACGCAGTTGCAGCTCTTCGCGGTGCTCGACGAGGAGGGCACGACCGTCTCGGAGCTGGCCCGGCGCATGGGCGTCACCCGGCAGACGGCCCACCAGACCGCGCACGGACTGATCGCGGCCGGACTGCTCGAACAGGCGCCGCATCCCGAGTCCGCCCGTCAGAAACTCATCCGGCGCACGGCGGCCGGCCGGCGCGCGCACGGCGAGGCGACGGCGATCCTCGACGAGCTGGAGCGCGTCCTCGCCGCGCGCATCGGCCCGGACGGGGTGCGGGCCCTGCGCGAGGCGCTGGAGCGGCCCTGGGGGCTGCCGGTGGTGGGGCGGCCCGAGGACGGGCGGCCAAAGGCCTGAACCCGGCCGGCCCCGGCGGGGCGGGGGAGCGGGCGGACCGCCGGGTCAGGACGTCTTTGCGGGCCCGCGCCCGTGGTGCGGCGGGTTCACAGTCCGCGCCCGTCGGGTGTGACGGTGCGCGCGATGCGGTCGGCGTGCAGGCGTACGGCGCCGGCGAGGTCGAGCGTGCCCCGGGAGATGACCCACTGGAGTTGCAGCCCGTCGCTGACGGCGATGCACTCGCGGGCCACGGCGGTGCAGTCGGTGTCCGCCCGTAGGGTCCCGCCGTCCACGCCCAGCTGGAGGAGGCGGGCGAGTTCGTCCACGGCGCGCCGGTAGCGGTCGGCGAACAGGGTGTGCGCCGCGCTGGTGGGGTCGGCGGCCTCGGCGGACGTGAGCACGAACAGCTCGATGAGGCCGGGCTCGCTGAGGTGCCGTTCCGTGGCCGCCACCATGGCGCGCAGGACGTCCGGGCCGTTCGCGTCCTGCGCCAGGCGTGCCCACCACTGCGCCTCGGTGGTGAAGCGGTGTTCCATCACGGCCAGCAGCAGGTGCTTCTTGCTGCGGAAGTGATGCAGCAGGCCGCCCTCGGTGATGCCCACGTCCTCGGCGATGCGGCTCAGGGCGGTGCGGTGGTAGCCCTCCTGCGCGAAGCGCTCGGCGGCGGCCTCGACGATCTTCCGGCGCCGGGCGATGCCGACCGAGTAGCTGCCGCGCGGGCCTCGGGTGCTGCTGGTCATGGCCTTCACCGTAGTCATGGGCCCTGCTCCGGGGCCCGTGAGGGCGGCCTCCGCAATGGAATGTGGCCTGTGTCACACGCCAAAAACCTAGTGCACTCGGTTTTGGGTCCGCATCATCGTCCGGAAACCTCGGCGTAACGATGCGCCGGCCTTCCCTCGGAGCGACCATGAACCTCTCGCCCGACCCTGCCCCGGCGCCCACCGCGCCCGACCGGGCGGACGGCACCTCCGCCGCCGACGGCCTCCGGCCCGCCCCCGACGCTCCCCGCCGGCGCGCACGCGAGCTGCGGCTCCTGCTCGCCCTGATCTGGCCCGGCCAGCTCCTGGTGGTGGCCGGCATCGTCGCCGCCAACGCCCAGCCCCAGATCGCCCAGCACTTCCACACCACCCAGATCGCCTGGTTCGGCCTGGCGTTCACCCTCGCGACCATCGTGGCCACACCCTTCGCCGTCCGCCTCGGCGAGGTGCACGGCAAGCGGCGCGTCATGCTCGTCCTCGCGGCCGCGGGCCTGGTCGGGGACCTGATCACCGTCCTGGCCCCGAACTATCCGGTGATGGTCCTCGGCCGGGTCGTCGCAGGCCTCTACGGCCCGGTCGCGGTGCTCGTGCTGGCCGCGGTCCGCGACCTCTTCCCGCCGCGCCGGGTGGCCGTCGCCCTCGGGACCGTGGCCGGCTCGGTCGGGGTCCTGGCCCTGGTCACCCCGCTGCTGTCCGGATGGCTGCTGGACGCGTTCGGCTGGCGCGGCGCCCTGTGGTTCCTGGTCGGCTCGACCGTGGTGGCCCTGCTGACGCTGCTGTGCGTGCCCGAGACCCCGCGCCGCGCCGCCGCGGGCCGCCTCGACCGGCCCGGAGCCGTCCTGCTCGGCGGAGGCCTGGCCCTCGTGGTCTTCGCCGTCGGCCGGGGCCGGGACCTCGGCTGGACCTCCGCGGGCGTCACCGTCCCGCTCGCCGCGGGAGCCGCCGTACTCGTCGCCTTCACCGTCCTGGAACTGCGGGTGGCCCACCCGATCCTGGACCTGCGCATGCTCCGGCGCCGTCCGGTGGCCACCGTGCTCGTCGGATCGTCGATCCCCCAGGCCGCCTACTTCGCCTCGCAGTCGATCCTGATCTTCCTCGCGCTGTTCCCCGCGATCCCGCACGTCTCCGACGGACTGGGCTGGTCCACCACGTACGTCGCCGTCCTCGGCATACCCGGCGGGCTGGTCACCTTCGGCGCCGGGATCGGCGTGGGGCACCTGGTCCGCGCGGTCAGCCCGCGCACGGTCTGGTACGCCGGACTCGCCCTGCTCACCGCAGGCCTGGTCCTCGCGGCGTTCCACCACCGTGACGCCTCGCAGATCGTGGGCACCGGCGTACTGACGGGACTGGGCGGCGGCATCCTGATGGCCGGTCAGCAGACCATGATCGTGTCCGTGGTCTCCCCCGAGGAACAGGCCGCCGCGAACGGCATGTCGTCCCTGCTCACCCAGGTCTGCCTCACCCTGACCACCCAGTTCCTCTACACCCTCCTGTCCGGCGGCTCCACCGTGCTGGACGGCACCGCCTTCTACCGGGACGAGGCCTTCACCGACGCCTACCTCGGGATGGCCGCGATCGTCGCGCTCGGGCTGCTGGTCTCCCTCGCCATCCCGAGCCTGCGACGCGCGCAGGGCACGGCGGCGCAGGGCACGGCGGCGCAGGGCACGGCGGCGCAGGGCACGGCGGCGCAGGGTACGGCGGCGCAGGACACGGGCTCCGGCCCGTCCGGCGAGCCGGGCCGGCCCCTGAAGGACACCCGGACCACCACCGACGCCTGAGCGTCCCGCACCAGGAAGGACCCCGTCCATGCACTCCGCCCGCCCCACCCGTCTGCGCGTGGAACACCTCCACCGGCCGCTCGGCACCGACGTGCGCGCGCCGCGCCTGTCGTGGCGCCTGCCCCTCGGGGCCACGCACCAGCTCGCCCACCGCATCGAGGCGGGCGCCTGGGACTCGGGGCGGCGGAACTCCTCCGCCAACACCTTCGTCCGCTACGAGGGACCCGCCCCGGCCTCGTCGACGCGTACCCACTGGCGGGTGAAGGTGTGGACCGATCTGGGCGAGAGCGACTGGTCGGAGACCTCCTGGTGGGAGACCGGGCTCCTGCACCCCGCCGACTGGCTGGCACGGTGGATCGAACCGGCGGAGACGGCCCCGGCGGAGCCCGGCCACCGGCCCGCCCGGCTGCTGCGCCACGCCTTCTCCCTCGGCAAACCGGTCGGCCGGGCCCGCCTGCACATCACCGCCCACGGCGTGTACGAGGCGTACTGCAACGGCATACGCGTCGGCGACCAGGAACTCACCCCCGGTTTCACCGCCTACCGCTCCCGCCTCCAGACCCAGACCTACGACCTGACCGGCCTGCTCACCACCGGCGAGAACGCGCTGGGCGCGGTCCTGTCCGACGGCTGGTTCCGCGGCCGGCACGGCTTCGTCCGCGCGGCCGATGGCTTCGGCACCCGGACCGCGCTCCTCGCCCAGCTCACCGTCGAGCATCCCGACGGCACCACGACCACCCTGGGCACCGGCCCGGAATGGCGGACCGCACCGGGCGCGATCACCGCGGCCGACCTGATGGACGGCCAGACGAGCGACCTGCGGGCCCACGACGAACAGTGGTCCACCCCCGCCTTCGACGACCGCCTCTGGGACAAGGCCCGCGCGGTCGACGGAGGGCTCTACGACGACTTCGCCCGGCTCACCGCGACGCCCGCGCCACCCGTGCGCCGCGTCGAGGAGCTCCGGCCGGTGGCGGTGACCGAACCCGTGCCCGGTCACCAGGTGGTGGACCTGGGGCAGAACATCAACGGCTGGATCCGGCTGGGCGATCTGGGCCCGGCGGGCACCCGGCTCACCCTCGTGCACGGGGAGGCCCTGGACGCCCGGGGGGACGTCACCACCGACAACATCCGCGCCTTCGACTGGGTCACCCGCCGCCCGCTCCCCGCGGGGCAGATCGACACGGTCGTCTCCGCGGGCCGCCCCGGCGAGGTCTTCGAGCCCCGCCACACCACCCACGGCTTCCGCTACGTCCGGGTCGAGGGACATCCCGGGTCCCTGACCCCCGAGGACGTCACCGGCGTCGTCGTCCACACCGACCTGCCCCGCACCGGCTGGTTCACCAGCAGCGACGAGCGCGTCAACCGGCTGCACGAGGCCGCCGTGTGGAGCCTGCGCGGCAACGTCTGCGACGTACCCACCGACTGTCCGCAGCGCGAACGCGCGGCCTGGACCGGCGACTGGCAGGTGTTCCTCCCCACGGCCGCCTACCTCTTCGACGTCGCCGGCTTCACCGTCAAGTGGCTGCGGGACCTCGCCGCCGACCAGTGGGCCGACGGCACCGTGCCCAACTTCGTCCCCGACCCCGCCGACGAAGACACCCGCCGCCGTTCGGCGGAAGGCGGCATGAACGGCTCCGCCGGCTGGGGCGACGCCGCCGTGATCGTCCCGTGGGAGATCTGGCGCGCCTACGGCGACCTGGACCTGCTGCGCACCCAGTACCCCTCGATGCGCGCCTGGGTCGACCACGCCGCCGAACAGGCCCGCACCCGCCGCCACCCCGACCGGGCCGCCGCCCGCCCGCAACCCGCGCCCCACGAGACGTACCTGTGGGACACCGGCTTCCACTTCGGCGAATGGCTCGAGCCCGGCGTCACCCCCGACCTCGACCCGGCCCGGGACCGCGGCGACGTCGCCACCGCCTACCTGCACCGCTCCGCCGACCTCCTCGCGCACACCGCGGCCCTCCTCGGGCTCCCGGAGGACGAGGCCCGCTACCGGGCCGTCGCCGACGGCGCCCGCACCGCCTGGCGGGCCGAGTACCTCACGGAGCGGGGCACGACCGTTCCGGACACCCAGGCCACCCTGGTCCGCGCCCTGGCGTTCGGACTGGTCCCGCGGGAGGCACGGTCCCGTGCCGTCGACCGGCTGGCCCGGCTCGTGCGCCTGGCCGGCACGCATCTGACGACGGGATTCCTGAGCACCGGCCTGCTGCTCCCCGTCCTCGCCGACCACGGCCGTCTCGGCCTCGCCTACGAACTGCTCATGCGGGACTCCTCGCCCTCCTGGCTCGCCATGATCGACCGTGGCGCCACCACCGTCTGGGAGGACTGGGACGGCGTCGACGTGCGGGGGCTCCCCAAGATGTCCTACAACCACTACAGCAAGGGTGCCGTCGTCTCCTTCCTCCACCAGTACGCCGCGGGCATCCGCCTGCCGCGGACGCCCGGCCCCGAGGCCGCCGGCTACCGGCGGTTCACCGTCGCCCCGCGGCCCGGCGGCGGTCTGACCTCCGCCTCGGCCCGGCACGAATCCCCGCACGGCACCATCCGGTCCGAGTGGGAGCGCGACGGCGACCACCTCACCCTGACGGTCGAGATCCCCCCGGGTACCGAGGCCGCGATCAGCCTGCCCGGCTCCGCACCCGGCACCGCCGGCCCCGGCGTCCACACCTTCCGTACGACGCTGCCGCCGGACGGCGACTGAACGCGCGCGCCGACCGTGCGGTCCGGGTGACGGGACAGGCACCGCTCCGTGAGGTCCACGCGGACCTCGCGGACCTCGCGGAGCCGGTGAGTCGACTTGCGGCCGGGGCGGAAGCCGGTGGACCCTGCTCTTCCGTATATGGTGTTTTCATATGAAATGTCCCGGTGGTTAGGTCGTACGTTGGACGCTCACCAGACGGAGGACAAGGAACCGCAGCAGCCCATGGCAGCCGTCGGCTACGCGGGCGTGCTGCGGGAGCTGCTGCCGATCGCACTGTGGCGGGAGGACACGGACGGACGCATCGTCGAGTGGTCGCTGGCCGCCCAGGACCTCCTCGGGTACCGCCCGGACGACGTCCTCGGCCGGCCGGCCTCGGCGCTGCTGGTCCCCGAGGGCAGAGGCGAACTCGCCGACCAGCTGACGCGCCGCGTCCATGCCGGGGAAACCGTCGTCGGCACCCTGTCCGTGCGCCACCGTGACGGCCACCAGGTGACCATGGAGATGTGGATCGTCCCGGCCGCCGACCCGCGCGGCCGGGCCGGAGCCCTGCTCATCGCCGTGGAGACCTCCCAGGTCCTGCGCATGCGGGACTCGCTGGCGGCCCTGGAGAGCCTCTTCAGCCAGTCGCCCATCGGGCTGGCCACCCTCGGCACCGATCTGCGCTTCCTGCGGGCCAACGACGCCCTCGCCCGGATGAACGGTGTCTCCGCCGCCGAACACGTCGGCAAACGGCTGACCGAGGTCGTACCCGGCGTCAACGCCGTGGCACTGGAGGCCACGATGCGGGAGGTGCTGGACCGGGGGATCGCCGTCGTCGACGTACGCCGCACCGGCCGGACGGCGGCGGACCCCGCCCGCGACCGGACCTGGTCCTGCTCCTACGCCCCCCTGGTCGACAACGCCGGCCGCACGCTGGGCCTGATCGCCTCCCTCATCGACATCACGGAGAGCCAGCAGGCCGAGGCCGACGCCGAGCGGGCCCGACGCCGCTTCGCCCTGCTGGCGGAGGCCGGCACCCGGATCGGCACCACCCTGGACCTGCGGCAGACCTCCGAGGAGATCGTGAAGATGCTGGTGCCCCAGCTCGCCGACTCCGCCGACGTCCAGCTCCTCGAAGAGGTCATGGACCCCGACGAACCCGCGGCCGCCACCCGGGGCGTGGTCCGGCGCATGGCCGCCCTCTTCCCCGACCCCTCCGCCCCGACGGCGAAGCTCCAGCCGGGCATGACCTCCCAGATCCCGCACGGCTCCCTCTACGAGCGGGTCATCGCCGACGGGCGCCCCACCAAGCTGTACCGCTCCGACGTCCCGGCGCTGATCACCGACCCCCGCGCCGACCAGCTGCGGTCCTACCTCATGAGCCTCGGCTCCGCGCGCCTCATCCCGCTGGTCGCCCGGGGCAAGGTGCTTGGCGCGGTCGTGGTGACCCGGCTGCGCACCCGTGAGCCCTTCGACGAGCAGGACTGCGTCCTCATCGACGAACTGGCGGCCCGCGCCGCCCTGAACATCGACAACGCCCTCATGTACACCCGGCAGCGCGCCGCCGCCCTCACCCTCCAGCGCAGCCTGATCAACAGCGCGCTGCCCGTCGTCCCCGGCCTCGAACTCACGGGCCGCTACCTGCCGGCCAGCGCCCACGACGTGGGCGGCGACTGGTACGACGTCATCGCGCTCCCCGAGGGCCGGACCGGGCTCGTCATCGGGGACGTCATGGGCCACGGCATCCACGCCGCCGCGGTCATGGGCCAGCTCCGCGCGGCCGTGCGCACGCTCGCCCGGCACGACGTCCACCCGGCCCGCCTGCTCAGCTCGCTGGACGCCGTCGTCGCCGACATGGGGGAGGACGAGATGGCGACCTGTGTCTACGCCGTCCACGACCCCGCGTCCGGCGGCTGTCTGGTCGCCCGGGCCGGCCATCCGCCGCCGGCCGTGGTGACACCCGGCGGTGCGATCACCTTCCTCGACGGACCGCCCGGAACCCCGCTGGGCACCGGAGCGCACGAGTTCCTCACCGAGGAGGTCCCGCTGCCCGCGGGCAGCCTGCTGGTCCTGTACACCGACGGCCTCATCGAGTCCCGCGACCGGGACCTCGACCAGGGGCTCGACCAGCTCGCGCAGGCCCTGCGGACCCCCGAGGCGTCGCTCGCGGCACTCTGCGACGGCGTCCTCGGCCGGATGCTGCCCCACCCGGCGCAGGACGACGTCGCGATCCTCATGGCCCGGCCGCAGCGCCTCTAGGGGGCCGGATTCCCCGTAGGCCGTCCACGGACCCCGGCCGGCGCCGCCGGCACCCGAGACGGCGTGCTCGGCGTCCGGCCGCGCCGCGCCGCCCCCGTACCCTGTTCCGGTGCCGCCGCCCTCGCCCTCCCGTCTGCAACGCGTCGCCGTCCTGGTGCTCGAAGGAGCGAAGCCGCTCGACGTCGGCATCCCCGCGCAGGTGTTCTCGACCCGCGCGAGCATGCCGTACGAGGTACGCGTGTGCGGCGCGGCACCCGGTCTGGTGACCGGCGGGGACGGACTGTCGTACCACGTGGCCGACGGGCTGGACGCGCTGGAGTGGGCCGACGTCGTCTTCATCCCCGGCTACCGCTTCCCCGACCGCGAGGACCCGCCCCGGGCCGTCGTCGACGCGCTGCTCGCCGCCCATGCCCGCGGTGCCCGCCTCGCGGCCATCTCGACGGGCGCCTTCGCCCTCGCCGCCACCGGCCTGCTCGACGGCCGGCGCGCCACGACGCACTGGCACTACACCCGGGCCCTGGCCGCCAAGCACCCCCGCGTACAGGTCGACGAGAACGTCCTGTTCGTCGACGAGGGCAGCGTGCTCACGTCCGCCGGTGCCGCCTCCGGCATCGACCTCTGTCTGCACATCCTGCGCCGCGACCTCGGCGTGGGCGCCTCCAACCATGCCGCCCGACGCCTGGTCGCGGCCCCCTACCGCAGCGGCGGTCAGGCCCAGTACGTGCCGCGCAGTGTGCCGGAGCCGCTGGGCGAGCGGTTCGCCGCCACCCGCGAGTGGGCACTTCACCGGCTCGACGAACCCCTCACCCTGGAGGCGCTCGCCCGGCACGCGGCGGTCTCACCGCGCACGTTCTCCCGCCGCTTCGTCGAGGACACCGGCTACACACCCATGCAGTGGGTCATGCGCGCCCGGATCGACCGGGCCCGTGAGCTGCTCGAACGCTCCGAACGCGGCGTCGAGCAGATCGCGGGCGACGTCGGACTCGGCACCGGCGCGAACCTGCGCCTGCACTTCCAGCAGATCCTCGGCACCACGCCCAGCGAGTACCGGCGGACCTTCGCCCAGGGCGAGTGACCGCGGCTGGCGAGATCCTTGCGAACCATGGCGCTCACGCCCCGGCCACGAGCGGGCGCCGCACGCGAAGCTGATGGCGAACCGAAGGGACACCACTCATGACTCGCATCGCCATCAACGGATTCGGCCGCATCGGACGCAACGTGCTGCGCGCACTCCTCGAGCGCGACAGCGACCTCGAGATCGTCGCCGTCAACGACCTCACCGAGCCCACCGCCCTCGCCCGGCTGCTCGCCTTCGACTCGACGTCCGGCCGGCTGGGCCGCCCGGTCACCGTCGAGGACGGCGCCCTCGTCGTCGACGGCCGCCGCATCCAGGTGCTCGCCGAGCGCGACCCCGCGCAGCTGCCGTGGGCGGCGCTCGAGGTCGACATCGTGCTGGAGGCCACCGGCCGCTTCACCTCGGCCAAGGACGCCCGCGCCCACCTCGACGCGGGCGCGCGCAAGGTGCTCGTCAGCGCCCCGTCCGACGGTGCCGACGTCACGCTCGCGTACGGGGTGAACACCGACGCCTACGACGCCGAGCTGCACACGATCGTCTCGAACGCCTCCTGCACGACCAACGCGCTCGCCCCGCTGGCCGCGGTCCTCGACGAGCTCGCCGGCATCGAGCACGGCTTCATGACGACCGTGCACGCCTACACGCAGGAGCAGAACCTCCAGGACGGCCCGCACCGCGACCCCCGGCGTGCCCGCGCCGCCGGCGTCAACATCGTGCCGACCACGACGGGCGCCGCCAAGGCGATCGGTCTGGTGCTGCCGAACCTCGACGGCAAGCTGTCCGGCGACTCGATCCGGGTGCCGGTTCCGGTGGGCTCGATCGTCGAGCTGAACACGACCGTCGCCCGCGACGTGACGCGCGACGACGTGCTGGCGGCGTACCGCACCGCGGCCGAGGGCCCCCTCGCCGGCGTCCTGGAGTACTCCGAGGACCCGCTCGTGTCGTCCGACATCACGGGCAACCCGGCCTCGTCGATCTTCGACTCGGCCCTGACCCGCGTCGAGGGCCGCCACGTCAAGGTGGTCGCCTGGTACGACAACGAGTGGGGTTTCTCCAACCGCGTGATCGACACCCTGGAGCTCCTCGCCGGCCGCTGACCGGAATCCGGGCCCGGCCCCGCGGTCCACTCCCGGGGCGGTCCCGCCCGGCCTCCGCTCCCCCGGGGGCCCTGCCCGGCCGACGTCCACGCCGACGCCGTACCGCTCGACGGCGGGGCGGTGGGGGGCGTGGACGCCGGCCGGGCGTCGTCGATCCGTTCCCGCCCCGGCGTTCCCGCCCCGGCGTTCCCGCCGCCGTGCGGCCGCGGCCGTGGCCGCCGCGCGCCGTATACCGTGCCGGGTCGCCGCGCCGCCACCGGGTTTGACGTGCCGATTCGTGATCGATTACGTTCCGGCACGGCCGGGTGTGGCGCCCGGCCCAGTGGCACGCCCAGCCGGTGGTTCGACCTGCGGGTCGCGAGTCCGGACCGAGTCGCCAGGACCGCCGTGGGCGTCCGAGGCGGGGACGTGTCCCCCGCGTCTGGAGCCCGCTTGTC
Source organism: Streptomyces phaeofaciens (assembly GCF_014648915.1). Taxonomy (GTDB): domain Bacteria; phylum Actinomycetota; class Actinomycetes; order Streptomycetales; family Streptomycetaceae; genus Streptomyces; species Streptomyces phaeofaciens. The sequence goes on from NZ_BMSA01000001.1 coordinate 646,241, forward strand.
CCTGAACCTGCCGCACCACCGTCCGCGCAGGTCCGCGACGGTGCCGACGGCATTGGCCGCCCTCGCCCTCCTCCTCACCTCCTGCTCCGGGAACGCGGACCCGGACCCGGCCCCGGATTCCGCGCCGACCCCCGCCGAGGTGACACTCCCTCCCGTCGGCGAGGGCTTCGACTACCAGCTCGGCGGCGCCTACACCCCGCCGCCCGGCACCTCGATCGTCGCCCGTGACCACACGGCGTCCCCCGCGCCCGGGATGTACAACATCTGTTACGTCAACGCCTTCCAGGCCCAGCCGGACGCCGAGGGGGAGTGGGACGACGACCTGCTGCTGCGCGACGCGGACGGCGAGGTGGTGATCGACCGGGACTGGGACGAGGCCCTCCTGGACATCCGCACCGACGCCAAGCGCGAGCGGGTGGCCCGGAAGGTGGACGCCTGGATCGACGCGTGCGCGGCCAAGGGCTTCGACGCCGTCGAGCCGGACAACTACGACACCTACACGCGGGCGCCCGACGGCCTGCTCACCGCCGACGACGCCAAGGCGTTCCTCGCCCTGCTGGCCGACCACGCGCACAGCGTGGGCCTGGCCGTCGCGCAGAAGAACACCGCCGAACTGGCCGCCGACCGCGCGAAGGTGGGCCTGGACTTCGCGGTCGTCGAGGAGTGCGGGATGTACGACGAGTGCGGCGACTACACCGAGGCGTTCGGCCGGCACGTCGTCGACGTCGAGTACGACGAGCGGGGCATGAGGAAGGCCTGCGCCGGCTGGGGCGACGAGATCAGCGTCGTACGGCGCGACCGGGACGTGCTCCCCGAGGGTGAACCCGGCCATGTGCGGCGGACCTGCCCCTAGGTCCCGTCCGGCCGATCTTGGCTGTGCGAGGATGCCGTCCATGATTGATATTCGAAGGGGCCGTGCCGCGTAGAACGCCTGCTTCACTTCGGCCACAGGAACGTGGCTGGAGGAGACCCTGGGTGCGTTATCGCGATGTCCCTGGCCTGTCGGGGGCGGCGAATGCAGCCGTCCGCGTGCTCGAGCGGGGTCGACTGGCGCCGGGCATTGTGTCTGTTGCGCTGAGCGTGTGGTCGGTCCGCGTCCACGGCACCGAACGTCGATGGAAGCGGTGGGAGGCCGAGTTCGCCTGCTCGTGCTGCGGCGAGGGCTGGGCCCGGGACAAGCTGCAAGAGGCTCTGTTCATGCTGCCGCCAAGGGCCGCCGCCGAACTGCGTGTGCAGGTCGAGCGCCTGGACGAGGTGCTACTCAGACGAACGCACCATGAGCCCATGACGGATCCGGAGTTGGCGTGGTGGCATCGCCGGTGCTGACCGTGCCCATGCCGTCCACTGACTCGTTGGCCCTTGTATGACTGGTCGGGGGGATCTGACAGAGGCGGAGTGGCGATGTCTGGAGCCGTTCCTGCCAGTGGGCAACAACCGCTGCGGGCGGTGGCGCGACCACCGTCAGGTCGTCAACGGCATCCTGCACCGGGTCCGGACCGGGGTGCAGTGGCGGGACCTGCCCAAACGCTTCGGGCCGTGGAAGACCGTCTATGAGCGCCATCGGCGCTGGTCAGCCGACGGGACCTGGGAGCGGCTGCTCCAGCAGGTGCAGGCCCAGGCCGATGCCGCCAGCGGGATCGACTGGGACGTCTCGGTCGACTCCACCTCGATCCGTGCCCACCAGCACGCGGCCGGCGCCCGCAAGGCCCCGCCACCCGCTGCGCCAAAAGGGCGGTGGCGATGGCACATCAGAGCGGAATGCCGTGGGCGAGGCTACGCGCCCGCTTGGTGGAGGTGGTGCAGGAGGTGAGGCGCTCGGTCGCTCCCGAGGAGGGTTCACCACCAAGATCCACCTGAGTGCCGACGGTCGCTGCGCGTGCTGTCACTGTTGCTGACAGCGGGACAGCGGGCGGACTGCACCCAGTTCGAGCCAGTCATGGAGCGCATCCGGGTGCCCCGCCTCGGGCTGGGGCGCCCGCGCAGTACACCGGACAGCGTGCGCGCCGACAGGGCCTACAGCAACCGCCGGACCCGCCAGTACCTGCGACGACGAGGCATCCGCCACGTCATCCCAGAGAAGAGCGACCAGGCCATGAACCGCGTACGCCGGGGCCGGGCAGGGGGCCGCCCACCCGGCTCCGCCAGGGAGCGGTACAAGAAGCGCAACACCGTGGAACGGGCGATCAACAAGCTCAAGAACCACCGAGCTGTATCCACGAGGTACGACAAACGCGCCTACGTCTACCTGGGTACCGTCACCGCGGCAGCGACCATCATCTGGCTCCGAACATGATCGGCCGGACAGAACCTAGGGCGGTGTCCGCAAAGTGGCGTCGCGGGCCGCGCGTTCTGCGCACCGCCAGACCCTTGCCAGTCGACCGGAAGCACCCCTATCTTCTCGGGGAGAAAGCGCTTTCTCAAAGCGCGGGAACGCTTCGGGAGAGCCGACCGCCGCGGCAGTCGTCGCGGCATGTGCACGAGCCGCCGGTGATCCGTCACGAGGCCGTCCGGCGCCATCGGCGTGCCCGGAACGAAGGGCGCACGCCAGGACGACCGCGCTTCGCACCATCCCCGCCGTCCGCGGCGGCCGGGGTTCTTCCCAGACCGGCGGGCCGGTCCGGCCGTGGATCCGGCCGCCGGCCCGAGTGGCCGTCCTCCCCGCCGGGACCCCCGGCGCCGGACGGTGTGCCGGTGACGTACGTGAGCACGGCGGGGTCCCCCCGGGGCCCGGGTCCAGGACGACGACCCGGAAGTCCGGGCCGCCGCGCCTCCAGTTGTCATGCACTGATCAACATGTGATCGACATGCACTGATCGGCATGCAGTGATCGACGTGCGCGGTGAAGGCCCCGGCCTGCCCGGCGCCCGCTCGGCGCGCGGCGGTGACCTCGGGCGACTTCAGATCTTCAGGCGATTTCCGATCTTCACGGACGAACGAGGAGACGACGATGAGAGCACAACTCGCGCTGCGCCTGTGCGCCGCGTCGGGCGTGATGGCGCTCGCGGCCGCGGTCGGGGTGACGCTGTCGGGCCCCACGGCGTCGGCGGCCACCGGCAGTGCCACCGGTTACGCGACCCAGAACGGCGGAACGACAGGCGGGGCCGGCGGGCAGACGGTCCGGGCCACCACGGGCACCGCGATCCACGCGGCCCTGTGCTCCCGGGCCGCCGACAGCACCCCCCTCACCATCGAGGTCGAAGGCACCATCAACCACGCCAACACCGAGAAGGTGTCGGGCGACAGCTGCAACACCGCAGCCGGGGTGATCGAACTCAAGCAGATCAGCAACGTCACGATCGTCGGTGTCGGCGCCGGAGCCGTCTTCGACCAGCTGGGCATCCACATCCGGGAGGCCTCCAACATCGTCATCCAGAACGTGACGGTCAAGAACGTGAAGAAGTCGGGCTCGCCCACGTCCAACGGCGGCGACGCCATCGGCATGGAGAGCGACGTCCGCAACGTCTGGGTCGATCACGTGACCCTGGAGGCGTCGGGCGGGGAGTCGGAAGGGTACGACGGCCTCTTCGACATGAAGGACGACACGCAGTACGTCACGCTGTCGTACAGCATCCTGCGCAACTCCGGCCGGGGCGGCCTCATCGGGTCCAGCGAGAGCGACCTCTCCAACGGATACGTCACCTTCCACCACAACCGCTACGAGAACATCGACTCCCGCACCCCCCTGCTGCGAGGCGGCACGGCCCACATCTACAACAACCACTACGTGAGCCTGAACGAGTCCGGCATCAACTCCCGGGCCGGCGCCAAGGCGAAGGTGGACAACAACTACTTCGAGGACTCCAAGGACGTCCTCGGCACCTTCTACACCGACCAGGCCGGCTACTGGCAGGTCGGCGGGAACGTCTTCGACAACGTGACCTGGTCCACCCCCGGCAGCGAGAACAACCCCGCCGGTCCGAACCCGCAGTCCAACACGACGGTCGCCATCCCGTACGCCTACACGCTCGACGCCGCCGCCTGTGTGCCGGACGTGGTGAACCGGACGGCGGGCGCCGGCAAGGGACTCCAGGTGTCCGACGGCAACTGCACGGCACAGTCGCCCACCTCCAGTCCGACCGCGACCGCCACCACCACGCCCACGACCACCCCCACGACCACCCCCTCCTCGACCCCCACCCAGCCCAGCGGGACCAACCTCAGCCTGGGCGCCGGCTCCGACGGGTCCAGCAAGGCCAGTGGCACCAGCTACGGCAACGTCCGCGACGGTGACCTGAGCACCTACTGGTCACCGGCCGGCTCGACCGGCTCCATCTCGATCAAGTGGGGGTCCGCCACCGCCGTGTCCCTGATCCGGATCCGGGAGGTGTCCGGATCCGAGGGCGCCATCGGGGCCTGGAAGGTCGTCGACGCCGACACCGCAGGCGTCCTGGCCTCCGGCAGCGGAGCCGGAACCATCACCTTCCCGCGCACCACCCTGAGCAAGATCACCTTCGAGATCACCGGTTCGACGAGCACGCCGAAGGTCGCCGAGTTCGAGACCTACGACCAGTAGGCGCGGCAGGCGCCCCGCCCGCATTCGGCGGCCGGTGCCCGGACGCGTGTCGCCCGGGTGCCGGCCGCTCATGGTCATGGCCGGTCAACGGTGCTTGCACTCCCAGTGACCCTTGACCCAGTGGTGCTCCCAGTGGCCGGGAACATGGACCCACTTGTAAGTGACGTGGATCTTCCAGTGCCCCGGGTGCCAGTTGCCGTGCCGGTCGACGTGGCCCTTGTGCCAGGTCTTGTGCACGACCCGCTTCTTCTCCCAGTGACCCTTGACCCACTCCTTCTCCCAGTGGCCCTTCTTCCATTCGCACTTGTCGTGGTGGTCGACCGTCGACACGGTCGTGGTGGGCGTGGGTGCCGGGGCCGCGGCGGCCGTGCCGGACAGGCCGAGCGCGGCTCCGCCTGCCAGCAGTCCCGTCGCGGCGGCCCCGGCCACCAGGCGTCGGGTTCGCAGGGATGCGGTCATCGGACACATCTCCCTCGAATGGTTCGGCTGAATCGGACGCGAGGGATTCGGAGCCGAGACCCGTCCAGATGAAGAAAAGGTAAGAAATCGATGAAACCTCGCTTTTCACACCTTTCACCCCTTCCTCCGTCCCCTCCTGCCGACGTGGTGTGCGGGGGCACGGCATCCGCGGACCGCGCGGCTACGAATCCCCCGCGAAGGGAAGCCGTCCCGGACGAGCAGGTCGAGGGAGCCCTCATGTCCATCACCACGTCACCCCCGGTGACCTCCCAGTACGTCGTCTCCCTGCCGCACAGCCGACGCGCTCCGTCCCTCGCCCGGCACGTCAGCGAGAGCTGGCTGATGGCCGTCGACCCGGTCGACCCGGTCGACCGCGTGGCGGACGCGGTGCTCGTCGTGTCCGAGCTGGTGACCAACGCGGTCCGTCACACCGACGACTCCTGCGTGCTGACGCTCACGCTCCGGGACAGCCGTCTCGACATCGCCGTCGCGGACCACAGCGAGGAGTTTCCCGACCTCTGCCACGCGCAGGGCGACGAGCGCGGAGGCTTCGGCATGCAGGTCATCCGCCGGCTGGGCGGACGGATCAGGCTGGTCCCCGCGATCGGCGGCAAGACCGTCCACGTCCTGGTCGACCTGAGCGCGGGACCCGAAGCGCCGGGGGAGCCGTGAGCGCCCGCGCCGGGATCCGTCCCCCGCGATCGCGTACCGCCGTCGCGGCCGTGGTGCACGGTCCGCCGCCCGGTGCCACGATCGAAGTCTGGACCGGGACGGCCGCGGGCGGGCCGCCCGGACGCGGCGGAAGGGACGAGGGGAGCACGGCTTGCCGCACAGCCCCGAGCCGAACGCAGGAGTGGAGGAACTTCTGGCCCGTGTGGCCGGCGGGGACCACGACGCGTTCTCCGGGGTCTATGACGCGCTGGCCGGCACCGTCATGGGTCTGGCCTGCCGGATCCTGCGGGACAACGCCCAGGCGGAGGAGGTGACGCAGGACGTCATGATCGAGGTCTGGCGCACCGCGGGCCGCTACGACCCGGACCGGGGAACGGCGAAGGGCTGGGTGCTCACCCTCGCGCACCGCCGGGCGGTGGACCGGGTGCGGGCCGCGCAGGCGAGCGCGGATCGCGAGCAGCGCACCGGCCTGCTCGGGCCGGACCGGGACTTCGACGAGGTCGCCGAACTCGTCGAGGAACGTGACGAGCAGCGGCGCGTGTACCGGTGTCTCGCCACGCTGGCCCGTCAGCAGCGGGTGCCGCTGGTGCTCGCCTACTACCGGGGCCTGACCTACGTCGAGGTCGCCGACGCGCTGTCCACCCCCGAGGGGACCGTGAAGTCCCGGATGCGCGCGGGGCTCCGGCAACTGCGGGCGTGTCTGGAGGACGAGACATGACGACCGAGCAGGAACCCCACCTGGCCATCGGCGCGTACGTCCTGCACGCTCTGCCTCCCGCCGAGGAAGCCGCGTTCGAGAACCACCTCGCGGGCTGCGACCAGTGTCTGCGCGAGGTCGCGGACCTGCTGGAGACCGCCGCTCAGCTCGGCTCGCAGGACACCGCCCCGGTGACGCCGCAGGCCCGCGACCGCGCCCTGCGGGCCGTCGCGCGCACCCGCCAGGACCAGGTCCGCCGCCTCCCTGCCCGGTGGGGCCGCAGAGCTCTGCGCCTCGCTCTCGCCGCGAGCGTCGCGGCCGCCGTCGCGTTCGGCGGGATCGCCGTCTGGCAGCACGGCGAGGCCGACGACGCGCGTGCCGAGGCCGCCCGGGCCGAACAGCGGTCCGGCTGGGACGACTCCGAGTACACCGACGTCCTCACCGCCCCCGACGCCACGCTCCACACCGGGAAGCTGGGCGACGGCACCACGGCATCCGTCGTCGTCTCCCGCTCCCGGGAGAGCGCCGTCTTCGCCGCCCGCGGCCTGCCGGCCCTGACGGGGGGCAAGGTGTACGAACTCTGGTACGCCGCCGAGGCGGGCGATCCGCGGCCCGCGGGCCTGCTGCCGGGTGACGCGAAGCTGGACGCCCGGGTGCTGGAGGGGTCCCCCGACGACGCCGTCGCCGTCGGCATCACGGTCGAACCCGCCGGCGGGTCGCCCCGGCCCACCACCGAGCCGCTCGGCGTCATCTCCATCGAGGCGTGACCGTCGCCCGTCGCCCGTCGCCCGACGGGCGGTTCTCGGTCGGGGGCGGCCGTCAGGCGGTGATGACCGAGACGTTCGCCGCCTCGATCGCGGCGAGTTCGCCCCGTGGCGCCGATGCGTCGGTGACGAGGGTGTGCAGCGCGGTGACGGGGGCGACGAAGGCGTGGGCGGTGTGGGCGAGCTTGCTGCCGTCGGCCGCCGCGACGATCCGGCGTGCCGAGCCGATGGCCGCCTGCTTGACGGCGGCGTCGTCGAGGTCGTAGGCCGTCAGTCCCTGGTCCGCCGCGAGGCCGCAGCATCCGAGGACGGCGGTGTCGAAGCGCAGGGCCGCGAGCGAGGCGAGGGCGAGCGGCCCGGTGAGGGCTCCTTCGCCGGGGCGGGGCCGGCCGCCCGGTACCAGGAGGGTGGTCTGCCCGGGGTTCTCGCCGAGGGTGTGAATGGCCTGGAGCGACAGGGGCATCACCGTCAGCCGCCGGCCGCGCAGCGCCCTGGCGACCTCCAGGCAGGTGGTGCCGCTGTCCAGGACGACCGTCTCCCCGTCGGCGATCAGCGCGGCGACCTCCGCGGCGATCCTGGCCTTGCCCTCCGTGCCGTCGTGCGCGCGCAGGGCGAAGGGGGGTTCCTCGCCCCGCAGGACCGTGCTGCGGGCTCCGCCGCGCACGCGCTCCAGCACGCCCTGGGCGGCGAGGGCGTCCAGATCGCGGCGGATAGTCATCTCGGAGGCTCCGGTGAGGTCGGCCAGCTCGCTCACGCCGGCGCTGCCCGCCGCCCGCACGGCGTCCCTGATCCGACCGAGGCGGTCTGCGTTACCCATGGCGTGATTCAACACCACTCACCTCCGAACAGGAAAGCTGTGAGAAATGGCTTCTTTCGAACGCGGAACATGTTCGATATGTTGAGTGCATGGAACGATCACTGCGTGCCGCCCGTGCGGCGACCTTCACGTACTTCATCCTCAACGGGACCCTGCTGGGGATGTGGGTCGTGCAGATCCCGCCCATCGAGGAACGCGTCGGCATCAGCCACGCCGTGCTCGGCGGCTTCCTGGTCCTGCTGGGGCTCGGCGCGTTCGCCGGCATGCAACTGGCCGGCCCGCTCGCCGACCGCCTCGGCACCCGCACGGTCGTTCCCGTCTCCGCCGTGTTCTGCGGCGCGGCCCTGATACTGCCCGGTCTGGCGGCCGACACCTGGACCCTGGCGGCCGCCCTGTTCGTCTTCGGGTTCGCCAACGGCTGCCTGGACGTCGGGATGAACGCCCACGCGGTCCAGGTGGAGAAGGCGTACGGACGTCCCGTGATGTCGGCGTTCCACGCGACGTTCTCCGTCGGCGGCGTGCTCGCCGCCCTCGCCGGCGCCGCCGCCGCGGGCCTGGGCTGGAGCCCCGCCGCGACCCTGGGCTGCGCCGGCGTCCTCGCGACGCTCGTCGCCCTCGGCGCCGCGCGCGCTCTCCTCCCCGCCGAAAACGGCTCGGCCACGGCCCCGCCCGACGAGAGCGGCCCGGGGAAGGCGGCCGGACGCCCCGCTCCGGCGCGCATCTGGATCCTGGCCGGGCTCGCCCTGCTGGTCATGCTCTGCGAGGGAGCCGCCAACGACTGGAGCGTGCTGCACCTGAAGACGGTCCTTGGCGCTTCGGACAGTCTGGCCGCGTTCGCCTACGGCGCCTTCGCCGCCGCCATGACCGTCGGCCGGCTCCTGGCCGACCGGATCGCGGCCCGCTTCGGCCCCGCCGCGATCGTGCGCCACGGCGCCGCGACGGCCGCCGTCGGCATGACCGCCGTGGCCCTCTCCCCGTGGATCCCGCTCGCGCTCGCCGGGTGGGCCCTGTTCGGTGCCGGACTCTCGGGCTGCGTCCCCCAGTTGTTCAGCGCCGCCGGTCACGCCGACCCCGCGGCGGCCGGTGCCAACGTCTCCCGGGTGGCCGGTCTCGGCTACCTGGGCATGCTCGCCGGGCCCGCCGTCATCGGCTGGCTCACCCACCTGGTCCCGCTCAACATCACCTTCCTGCTCCCGGCGGCCTTCTGCCTGGTGGCCGCGGCCGCGGCCGGCGTCCTGCGGGGCCGGCCGGTCACGGAGCCCCAGGCCGCGCAAGCCGTGTGACTACATTCCCTGGACGACGGAGAGCACATTGCCGGCGGGATCGGTGAACCACGCGATCAGCGGGCCCTCGCTGCGGAAGATGCCCTTGTCGTCGGGCTCGAGATGGTCGTAGCGCTCGAACCGCACGCCCTTGCCGCTCAGTTCGTCGACCGCCGCCTCGATGTCGTCGACGGGGAAGTTGAGCGTGGTGTACGTGGCCGGGGTGTGGTCGGACTTGGGGTAGACCATGATGTCCCGGTCCCCCGCGAGGTGCAGGGTCAGAAGATCGTTCTCCACGGACACCCGCAGACCGAGCGTCTCGCCGTAGAACTCTTTGGCCGCTTCGAGGTCGTTCACCGAGAAGCTGCTGAACGCCTTGGTCGTACCGAACATGTGCGCCTCCGGGGAGGGGTTCCTTGACTTCAGTCTCCTCCGTCGCCGAGCGGCTCGCCCGCCTCAGGGGGCGTGCCGGCCCGCCGTGCCGGGAAGGCCGGCCTCGACGCGGGAGAGCTGGGAGGCCAGGCTCGTCAGCCAGACGTCGAGGTCGATCAGCGTCGGCAGCGGCGGTGGGGGCGGCCGCGAGGCCGGCGGCCCGTCGCCGGCCTGCTCCTCGACCAGCGGCGGCCCGTCGCCTGCCTGCTCCTCGACCGGTGCCCCGGGCCGGTCCGGAGGGTGTCGCCCGCCGTCCCGCTCCCCGGTGCACAGGGCGGCCAGCCGGTCGGTGGTTCGGGCCGTCGCCCGGGCGTCGTCAAGGGCCCGCCGCGCCGCGTCGGGCGGCAGAGCGCTCGTGGGCAGGTCGAAGCGCGGCAGCCACTGGGCGCCGAGCAGGACCTGGTGGACCGCGATGAGCAGGCCGTGCCAGTCGGCGCCGGAGGCGTCGGCGGCCGGTTCGCTGCGGAACTGGGCATAGGCGGACTCGGCCAGACGCAGCCGGTGCAGGGCGGGCCATGTCTGCGGGGGCGGCGCCGAACCGGGCGGCAGGGCCGTCAGCGTCTGGGCGGTGCCCTCGATCAGCGGCCCGCACTCCCGCAACAGCCCCGCCATGGTCCTGCGCACCTCGCGGCGGGCACCGGTCGGCCAGGCGAGCATCGCGCACAGCAGACCGATGGCGCTGCCGGTCACCACGTCCACGATCCGCGCCTCGGCCAGTTGCCAGGAGGCCGCGGCGATCTGGGCGAAGGCGGTGGCCACCACCAGCGTGAACAGCGCCTGGGCCCAGACGATCCCGAACAACGGCCCGAGCGCGAAGGCGAGCAGCATGGCCGGCGCGAGGATCGCGGCGTACGCGTCCGTGTGCTGTCCCACGCCGATGAGCAGGGCGCCCGCCGTCACGGCGCCCACGAGATTGCCGGCCACCGCCGCGCGAATGGCCGCCCAGGTCTGCCCGACGGTGGTCCTGCTCAGGGTCAGCACCGCCAGCAGCACCCAGAACCCGTGGGTCAGGTCGAGCGAACCGGCGACCAGCCGGGCCGCGCCGAGGGCGAGGGCGATCCGCACGGCGTTGTGGAACTCCACCGACCGGAGGGTCATGTTGCCGAGGAACCGGCGCAGCCACAGCCGGGCCGTGCTCGCCTCCGTGTACCAGAACAGTTCCCGCGGCTCGATCGGCGGCGTGCGCCGGCCGTCGAGGCCGACCTGGACGGAGATCTCCAGGACGCGCACCGACTCGGCGATCGCCAGCAGCGCCGCCTGCCGCCGCAGGACCGGCACCGGCACCGGCGTCGGCACCTCGGCGGCCCGCCCCGCGACCTGCCGTACCCGCATCCGCTGGAAGGCGCCGATCGCCTCGTCCAGGCGCTGTGGTTTGTCGGCGGCCCGGCCCCTGCGCAGGGCCTCGGCGCAGTCGCCGCACAGGGACGCCACCCGCGGCAGCAGCCAGGGGGACGCCGGATCGATACGGTCCCCGGCTTTCGGGCCGGCCCGGCCGTCGGTGCGGGCTTCGCCGCGCAGAAGCTGCTCCAGTTGCCCCGTCTCGGTGAGATGGGCCAGCTGTTCGAGCAGCCGACGGGCCGCCGAACCCGCCTGGGACAGGGCGCGGGCCGCCCGGCCCGGCCCCGCGGGGCGTTCCGCGGGCGGGACGTTCGACAGCCGCAGCCGTGCGCCGTGCGCGCGCAGTTCCTCGGGCGGCAGGCCGGCGGTGCGGCCGGCGAGGAGGTCGCCCGCCGTCGCCACGGCCCTCGCGAGGCTGTTCCGGTACGTCTCGCCCGCGGGCCGCGGCAGCAGGAACAGCTCGCACAGCGCCAGCAGTCCCACGCCCACGGTGAGCCCGGCCAGCCGGAGCCCCAGGGTCTGCGGTGCGTAGGGCGGGAAGCAGGCCAGGATGTAGAAGAGCTGGAGTCCAGGCGCCGCCCCGGCCGGCCGGGGCCCGGCGACGGCGGCGTAGGCCAGGAGGAAGCCGACGACGAGCATCCCGAGGACCGCCGCCCAGGTCTCCACCGCCAGCACGGTTCCCAGCGTCACCAGCAGCAACCCCACCGGAAGCGCCCTCAGCATCACGGTGGCCCGTTGCCGCCCCGACCCCGGGATCGGGGACAGCAGCCCGAGGGAGATGGGCGCGAACAGCGCGTACAGGGCCGGTACCGGTTCGTCGAGCCCGTACACGAAGACGTAGAAGCCCGTGGCCGACGCCAGGGTCACCCGCAGCGACCGGCGCACGATCTCGGTCCGCTCGGCCCCGCTCTTCACGGCGCTACCCCGCCGCCCGGCGCTGTCGGACCCACGCGGGCGATCCCGGAGCCACCCGTTCGCGCGACCGGCGAAGACGCAGCGCGCATGAGCAGGTTCCTCTCGACCCGACGCCGGGGCGGCGCCGTGGGCGGTGGGCCGGACACCCGCCCGCACCCCGCACCCCCATTGTCGGCCGCCCCCGCACGCCCCGCAGCCCGGCCGAGCCACTTGTGTCCCAATGAGACAGAAGTCTCGACGCGCCTCATGTCCCATTGAGACACAATCGGGTGTAGCCTCGAAGACATGAAGGCAACGGAGCCCACCGCCGATCCCGCCGCATCCGCCGATCCGGCCACGTCGGCCGCCCCCGCCGGCGCGGACGGCGTGACCGAGGACCGGCGGCGGCGCAAGGCGCGGCAGACGCGGAACGCGCTGGCCACGGCCGCGATCGACCTGATCCTGGAACACGGCCTGGCCGCCACCACGGTCGAGGCGATCGCGGAGCGCACCGACGTCGCGCGCCGCACGTTCAGCCGGCACTTCACCGGCAAGGAGGACGCCGCGCTGGACTTCGTCCGGGGCGACGGCGACCGGATCAACACACTGCTGCGCGCCCGCCCCGCCGACGAGCCGCCGCTGGTCGCCTACCGGGCGGCCGTGGCCGGGTGGCTGGCCGACCGGGAGAACCCGGCCTGGCACGTACGCCCCCGCATGCGCCGGCTGCTGGCCCTGGTGGACCGGGAGCCCGCGCTGTTCGCCGCCTACGAACGCATCCGGGTCGACGCGCAGGAGGAGTCGATCCGCATCCTCGCCGCCCGCCTCGGCACCGACGACCTCCAGGACGTCCGCCCCGCCGTCGTCGTCGACGCCGCCGCGGGCGTCCTCACCGCCGCGCTGCGCCTCTGGGCGCGCCGCGCGGACGACCACGACTCGGGCGCCGCAGACCTCGCCGACCTGGTCGAGCGGGCCTACGACGCCCTGACCGACGAGGCCGCCGACGCGGCCCGTCACCGACGAGGCCGCTGACCGGCCCCGTTCCGCACCACCCAAGAAGTGAGAGCACCATGAGCGACACCAGCACCACGACCCTCCCCGACTACGCCACCGAGTTCGCCGGCCGCACCGCCCTCGTCACCGGCGCCGCCTCCGGCATCGGCCTGGCCACCGCCCGCCGACTGGGCGCCGGCGGCGCGAACGTCGTCATCGCCGACCACAACGTCCAGGGCGCCGAGGAGGCCGCGGCCACGCTGAAGGCCGAGGGCATCAAGGCCGCCGCCGTGGAACTCGACGTGACGCGCCCGGACTCCGTCGAGGCCGCCGTACGCTTCGCCGTCGACACCTTCGGCGGCCTGCACCTGGCCGTGAACAACGCGGGCATCGGCGGCCCGAGCGCCCCCACCGGCGCGTACGACATCGCCGCCTACGACCGCGTCGTGCGCACCAACCTCGACGGCGTCTTCTACTCCCTGCGCCACGAACTGCCCGCCATCGAGGCGGCCGGCACCGGCGGCGCCATCGTCAACGTGGCCTCCATCCTCGGCTCGGTCGCCTTCGCCGGCTCTCCCGCCTACGTCGCCGCCAAGCACGGCGTGGTCGGACTGACCAAGTCCGCCGCCGCCGAGTACGCCGCGAAGGGCATCCGCATCAACGCCGTCGGCCCCGGCTTCATCGAGACCCCGCTCCTGAAGGGCATGGACAAGGCGGCCTACGACGGCCTCGTCGGCCTGCACCCCGCCGGCCGGCTCGGCCGGTCCGAGGAGGTCGCCGAGCTGATCGTCTTCCTGCTGTCCGACCGGGCCTCGTTCGTGCACGGCAGCTACCACCTGGTCGACGGCGCCTACACCGCCGTCTGACCACCCCGTACGACCTTCGGACGAAGGAGCACGACCATGAAGGCACTCCAGTACCGCACCATCGGCGCGCCGCCCGAGGTGGTGACCGTCCCCGACCCCGAGCCCGGCCCCGGGCAGGTCCTGCTGAAGGTCACCGCCGCCGGAGTCTGCCACTCCGACATCGCGGTGATGAGCTGGCCCGCCGAGGCGTTCCCCTACGAACTGCCGCTCACCCTCGGCCACGAGGGCGTGGGCACGGTCGCCGCGCTGGGCGCCGGTGTGACCGGGGTGAAGGAGGGCGAGGCGGTCGCCGTCTACGGGCCCTGGGGCTGCGGGACCTGCGTCAAGTGCGCCGAGGGCAAGGAGAACTACTGCCTGCGCGCCGACGAGCTCGGCATCCGCCCGCCCGGTCTCGGCCGGCCCGGGGCGATGGCCGAGTACCTGCTCGTGGACGACGCCCGCCACCTCGTCCCGCTGAACGGCCTCGACCCGGTCGCGGCCGTACCGCTGACCGACGCGGGCCTGACGCCGTATCACGCGATCAAGCGGTCGCTGCCCCGGCTGGTGCCGGGCTCGACCGCGGTGGTCATCGGCACCGGCGGACTGGGCCATGTCGCCATCCAGTTGCTGCGCGCCCTCACACCCGCCCGGGTGATCGCCCTCGATGTCAGCGAGGACAAGCTGCGCCTGGCCCGCGAGGTCGGCGCCCACGAGGCCGTCCTGTCGGACGCCGGGGCCGCCCGGGCGGTCCGTGAACTCACCGGCGGACTCGGCGCCCAGGCGGTGTTCGACTTCGTCGGCGCGGAGCCCACCGTCCGCACCGCCGGCGCGGTCGCGGCCGTCGAGGGCGAAGTGGCGATCGTCGGCATCGGCGGGGCGGCACTGCCCGTCGGCTTCGGACACACCCCCTTCGAGGTGTCGGCCTACGCACCGTACTGGGGCAGCCGCGCCGAACTCGTCGAGGTGCTCGAACTGGCCCGCGCCGGTGCCGTGTCGGTGCACACCGAGACGTTCACCCTCGACGACGCGCCGCTCGCCTACGAGCGACTGCACGCCGGCACGGTCAAGGGACGAGCCGTCATCCTGCCCCACGGCTGACGCGCCCCGCGCGCACGGACGGCGCGGGCACCGGGACGCGACCGGTGCCCGCGCCGGCCTGTCCGCTCCCTCGGTGGGTAGGTGAACGGGCAACAGGACACAGCCCGACACCAGGGAGGGACCACGATGAGCAGCCTCATCCGGCGCATCAAGGAGTTCGCCAGGAGCCCGCAGGGGCGCCGCACGATCGACCAGGCACGGCAGGCCGCCACCGACCCGCGCCGCCGGGCCCAGGCACGCCGCCTGCTGGCCCGACTCCGGACCCGCCGCTGACCACGCGCACCGACGGCCGGGGTGGGCCGTCGGTGGACGCGATACGCCGGGGTCGGCCGCTGCCGGTGGGGGAGGCGGCCGGGGCCGGCGTCGCGTAGTACGGAGAGCTCCTCCGTGGTGTCGAAGGCCAGCACATCCCCGGTGCCGGGAGCCCGATGGCGGACTAGCGAGGCCTCCCGGTGTCGGTGGACGCGCACAGTTGCGTAGGTTCCGTTGCGCCGGAGTACAGCGTCGTCGTACGGACGCAGTCTGCGCTCCCGCAGTCGGGGCACCGCCATTCGGGGTCGGAGCCGGTGCCGAGGAGAGCGAGCTGATCGGCGGTCAGGGACCGTATGCGGGCGACGACTTCCGTGGGGGTGTCACGTGTCGAGGGTGACTCGTTCCGCATCGTGTATCAGTCCTTCCATGAGGAGTTTTCTGCTGCTGCGGCAGAAGGCGGTCTCGGTGGCGTCGAGCCGGCCGGTCTCGAAGTACTTGTTGGCGGCCTGGCCGCCGCGGCAGTACGCGAACAGGGCGCAGCCGGCGCGGCAGGCGTCGATGCCCGCGAGGGCCTCGGCGACCCAGGGCACCCGCTCGGCACGGGCCAGACAGCCCGCCAGCCCGACGTCCCGTACGTCGCCGACGGTGAAGGCACCGAGGCGAGGGGAGGTGAACCCCGCCAGGTCCGGGCTGACCGGTACCACCTGACCGTCCCAGGTGATCATCGGCAGCGGATCGACGGGCTGGCCGGCCAGCCGCTGCGCGACCCCGGCGACCTCCGCCCTGACGTACCGGAGGGCATGCTCGACGTCCCGCAGGGCCATGCGCGGGTCGGCGCGCCCGCAGGCGGCCAGGGCGGCCCAGAAGCCCGCGGGGTCGGCCTCGTCCGCGATCGAGCGGACGTTCACGCCCTTGCGTTCCACGAGGTTCACGCCCAGAGTGCGGCAGCCCAGGCCGGAGAACCAGCGATGCAGTTCGACCGCCCGGCGAGGACAGGGATCGGACACGACCGTCACCGCGCCGAAAGGGATCCCGTGCTCCCGGAGCAGGGCGATGCCCCGGAGCGCCCGGCCGGTGGTGTCGTGGCCGCCTCGGTCCGCCCGGGCGCCGGGGCCGGGACCGTCGATGCTGACGGAGACCTCGATCCCGCGCTCCACGAACAGCCGGCACCAGGCGTCGTCGAGCAGTGTCCCGTTCGTCTGCACCGCATGGCGGACCGGATGACCGCGGCCCGGCGGGAACCTGTCGAGCAGCGCCGTCAGTCGGGGCAGACCCGTGGCCAGCGGCTCTCCGCCGTGCCACAGCACGGTCACCGGGTGGTGTGCGGACCAGACCTCGACGGTGTGGGCGACGGCGTCCGCCACGTCGGGGGACATGACACGGGCGAGCTCTCGGGACGGCAGGTAGCAGTAGGAGCAGTCGAGGTTGCACAGCGGGGTCGGCTGGAGGAGGACGAGGGAGCTTGTGCGCGCCAGCCGCGTGGGAGGTGACGGCGGTGCTGCTTCCCGCATCACTCCTCCGTCTCCCCGGTCGCGCCGGTGGTGTCCGGCCCGGCGGCCGTGAGCAGGCGCAGTGTCTCGCCCTGCCCGTGCTCGTCGGCCAGCTCCCGGTACAGGGCGAGGGCCTCGCGGTGCGCCGCCACCGCCCGGTCGCGGTGGCCCGCCCGCAGGAGGGTGATGCCCAGGTCGTTGGCCGCGATCGCCTGGCGATGCTGGTCACGGAGGTCCTCGTACTCCCGGACGGCGAGCGTGTGGGCGTCGACCGCCTCCTCGAACCGGCCCAGTGCGGACAGGACGAGTCCGAAGTCGTTCCAGGTCGTGGCCACCCGTTCCCGGTCCCCCAGTTCCTCGAAGAACGCACGGGCGGCCGTGTGTGCCGCGACGGCCTCGGCGTGACGCCCGGTCTGCCGCAGCGCGCGGCCCAGGTTGTTGCGCGCGATCGCCTCGCGGTGCCCGTCACCGACGGACCGGAACATCTCGCAGGCCCGGGTGTGCGCGTCGCCCGCCTCCTCGAACCGGCCCAGCTTGAACAGCGCCCGCCCGAGGTTGTTCCAGGTCGACGCTTCGATGTAGACCTCCCCGGCCGCGTGCGCGAGCGCGCGGGCGCATTCGTGGGCCTCGATCGCCTGGTCGAACGCCCGTGCCTCCGTGAGGGCGATTCCGAGCATGTCCAAGGATCTTCCCTCCCCGAGTCCGTCCCCGGCCTCCCGGCAGATCGCGCGGGCCCGGGTGTGCGCCGCGACGGCCTCGCCGATCCTGCGTTTGTTGCGCAGGGCCAGACCGAGACAGTTCCAGGCCTTGCCCGTACCGGCCGGGTCGGGCGGAGTGAGCACCGCCTCGGCCGCGCACCGGAAGACCGACACGGCGTCGTCGAAGTACCGTCGCCAGTTGAGATACCCGTGAAGGCTCAGGGCCAGTCGTAGCGCGGCCCGCGCGTGCGCCGGGTCGCCGGCCCACAGCGCGGCGGACACCAGACCGGTGCGCTCGCCGTCGAGCCAGTCCAGCGCGTCCTGTCGGCCGGCGAAGGCGGCGGTCGGACCCCGCCCGGGACCGGTCTGGATGTGCCGGTCGGCGGCCTCCGCCAGTCGCCGGTAGTGCGCGAGGAGCCGGGACCGAGCCGCCGTCCCCTCCGCCCTGTGCGCCTCCGCCCGGGACCCCTGGTCCGCCGCGTAGGCGCGGACCAGGTCGTGCATCCGCCAGCGGCCGCGTACAGTGCCCGGCCCGACCAGGTGCGCGCGGACGAGGACGTTCAGCTCCCGTCTCGGCGCGGCCCCGGCCCCGCACAGCACGGTCATCGCCTCGTCGCCGGTCTCTGGGCCGGGGGCCAGGCCCAGCAGCCGGAAGAGCCGGGCCGGCGCCGCGTCGAGACGACGGTAGGACAGATCGAACGCGGCCCGTACCCCGCGTTCGCCGTCGTCCAGGTGGTCGATGACCGCGGTGGAGTCCGCCAGCTCGTTCACCAACTCCGGCACGGGCTTGCCGGGATCGGAGACGAGCAGCGCCGCCGCGATCTGGAGCGCCAGCGGCAGATGCCCGCACAGCGCACAGAGTTGTTCGACCGCTGCGGGGTCGTCCGTGACACGGGTGTCGGCGGGGTCGGCCGTGCGCAGCGCAGCGTGCAGGACGTCCTGGGCCACTCGGGGCTCCAGGACGTCCAGGTGGAGCAGGTGCGCCCCGAGTTGAGGCATGGTGTCGCGCGAGGTGACGAGCACCCGGTGGGCGGTGTGGCCGGGCAGCAGCGGTCTCACCTGCCCGGGGTGCGAGGCGTTGTCCACCACGATCAGTACCGCCCCGCTCGTGCGGGCCCGCTCGGTCAGGACTGCTCGGTACAGCCCGGCGCGCTCGTCGAGCGTGGTCGGCACATGCCCGCCCGCGACCCCCAGGGCGCGCAGCAGAGCCTCCAGCAGCTGTTCGGGACCGGCCGGTGTCTCGTCGTACCCGTGGCAGTCGACGAACAGCGCGCCGCCCGGAAACCAGCCGTGGGCCCGGGCGGTGTGGGCGGTCCGTACGGCCAGCGCGGTCTTGCCGACCCCGCCGAGTCCGACGACCGCGGCGACCGGAGAGGGGGAGCGCGCGGGGCCGCCGGGAGCCAGGGCGCCGAGCAGCGTGCCCAGTTCGTCGTCCCGGCCGGTGAACCCGGCGGCCGGCGGGGGCAGTGCGTCCTCTACGTGGGGCATGGGCCCGTAGTGATGGTGATGCTCCACCTTCTTCCCGATCGTCGAGCCCCGGAACGTTCCGTTGCTGAAGTCGATCGTGTCCGCCCCGTCCGCGTCCCCGCTCACGCACCCCATCATGCCCAGCCACGCGCCAAAAGCGCCGGGACCCGCTGCGACAAGCCCTGTGCACACGTCCGTTGGTGTCCGAACCCTCCCTTCCGCCGTGCCCTCGGTGTCATGATGGAAGGTATGGCTGAGGGGGAGGGTGTGGCCGACCGAGGCATACGCGTCCGGCTGGACGAGAGAGCGAGCAGAAGCGACGTCAGCGCGCTCAAGGCGTGGCTCGAGCGGGAGCGGGTCCTGGAGGGGCTGCGCATCGTCGAGCGGCCCCGCGGGGACGAACCCGACGGGCACATGGGCGTCGCGATGGAGATCTGGCTGGCCGTGGTCAGCTCGACCACCACCATCGCGGTCTCGAAGCTGCTCGACCAGACCGCCCGGGCCGTGCAGGCCTGGCGGGCCAACCGCCGCGAAGTGGAGAGCGGTGAACCACCCGAGGCGAGCGTCGATCCGGTGAACCTCGACGAGAGGTAGGCCGGTGAGCCGCTTCGACCCGCGCGGACACGTGAACCGGGCGCTGCTCGTCGGCGTCAGCGACTACGACCACACCCGCCCGGCGGAACCGGACGGCGTACCCGGCGACCTGCCCGGCGTCCGGCACAACCTCGACCGGCTCAGGGACGTCCTGAGCGGCGGCGGGGTGTTCGGAGCGGACGAGATCACCGTCGCCCGCTCTCCCTCCCTCGACGACTTCAGCGAGGAACTCCGCCGCGCCGCCCACGAGGCCGAGGGCCTGCTGCTGCTCTACTTCGCCGGACACGGCGCCGTCCCCAGCGCGGGCAACGAACTGTTCCTCCAGATGCGCAACGCGCGTGTGGTCGCGGGCGGTTGGGCCGTGTTCCCCGGCGCCGCCCAGTTCACCGGCGTACTCACCGAACTCGCCGGCAGCGACGTGGAGCGGATCGTCGTGATCCTCGACTGCTGCTACGCGGGCAACGCGGCCCGGATCTTCCAGGACTTCGCCGACCACCACGCCGTCGACCGGCACAAACTCCTGTTGCTGATGAGCGTGCAGGCCAACCGCCTCATCCACGCCGGCGACGGCACCGTCCCCACGCCGTTCACCGACGAACTCCTCCACCTGGCCGGCCGCGACGGACCGCTGTGGTTCCAGGACCTGTGCGGCGCGTTGCCGGGACGGATGACCGCGGCCGGCCGCACCACCACCCTCGGCGAGCCGCAGGAACCACAGCGCGCGGGCGATCCGCACACGGACGTCCTGCTGGCGGCACGGGGTACACCGCGGCCGGTCCCGGCTCCGGCCCGTCCGGAGGACGGCGCGAACCCGACACGAGCGCGGCGGCGCTCCGTCAGGGAACGCCTCGCCCTCCTCACCCCCCGGAGAACCGGCCTCGCACCCCTGCTCCGCCCCCTGGCCGACGAACTCCGCGCCGCCGCCCGGTGGTTCCGGCGAGGGCGCCCGGGACTCCGCGCCGCCCTGAGCGCCGTCCTCGTCGTCGCCGTCTCCGGCCTCGGCTGGGTCCTGCTCGGCCCCGACGGCGACCACGCCTGCGCCACACCCCTCGAACTGCGCGTCCTCACCGACCCCGACCTCGAGTCCACGGTCCGCGCGGCCACCGACGCCTATCTCACCTCGGACGCGAACACCACCGGCCACGGCTGCCGTCGCAGCGGTCTGACCGTCTACAGCGCGGGCTCCGCCGACGCCGTCGACGCGCTGCGCGAGGACACCGACGCCTGGCAGGAACCGGTCGCCGAGGACGACAACCCGCAGCGGGACGTCGGCCCGCAGCCCGATGTGTGGATCCCCGCCTCCACCACGGACGTCACCCGCGTCACCGGCGGCCGGCAGGGCCGCGTCTACGCGGAACTGGAGCGGGACGACCGGCCCTTCGTGTACTCCCCGGTCGTGCTCGCCGTCCCCCGCGACCTCGCCGGCCCCCTCGGCGAGCGCAGGGACCGTCCGCTGTCCCTCCTCATCGACGACCTCCGGCGCCGCGACCCGGACGCGGAAGTACGCCGCCCCGACCCGGAGTTCACCACCTCCGCCCTGCTGGCGACCCTGGGCCTCTACGACGGCGCCGGCGACCCGGGCGAGGCCGAACGGCGGCTGGCGCCGGGCGCGCCCGCGCCGAAGGCGGCCGACCTGCTGTGCGCGCTGCCCGACGACGCGGACACCGACCGGACCACCGCGGCCCTCGCCCCGGAGTTCCTGCTGAAGAGCGGCGTCGGCTGCCGTCAGGCGATCCGCACCCCACGGCTGGCCGCGTACCCCACGGACGTCCCGGGCCTGACCCCGACCTTCGTACGGGTCCGCTGGAAGGACGCCGACCTGGACGCGACGGCGCGCGACGACGCGGTGCGCCGCTTCCACACCTGGCTGACCGACGGCGACGGCCTCACGGTGTTCCGGGACGCCGGCTTCCGGTCCGCGGCGGGCGACCGGCCGCTGCTCGACGCCGACCACCTCGGCACCGGGGTCCTGCGCGACCCGGGGCGGGCGGCCGGGGACACCGGGCGCACCGACCTGGACACCGCGCTCACCCGGTACCGCGGCGCCAGCGGCCCCGGACGGGTCCTGTACCTCCTCGACAACTCCGGCTCCATGGCCGGCCTGTGGGAAGGCGCCAGCGGCGGCCCCGGCATCCTGAAGCAGTCGCTGGGCGGCCTGGGCGATCAGGACCAGTACGGCGTGTGGACGGTGTCCGGCACCTCCGCCGCCCGCCATGACGTCCGGCTCCCGTTCGGCCACCACCGGCGGGCCGACGCCGAACGCGTCCTGGACCCGCGGCGGACGACGGTCCGCGACGCCGAGGCCGACCCGCGCGCGGCCCTGCTCGCCGCGTTCGACGACATGGCGGGCCGCGGCGCCGACGACGACGGACCGCAGCTGATCGTGTTCCTCACGGACGACGAGGACAACAACCGCCTCACCGGCGGGAAACGCGCCGAGGTGCTGACGAGGGCACGGCAGGTGAAGGTGCCGGTCGTGATGGTGTCCCTGGACAGCGGCGCCTGCGACCGGGGCCGCGCCGACGCCGACATCGCCGAGGCGAGCGGCGGCCGCTGCCTGGACGCGAGCGACGACCTCGGCGCCGCCCTGCACGACGAGGTCGCGCGTGCGGGCACGGGGGAGGACTGATGTTCCGCGGCGACTTCCGGCGGGCGCTGCTCGCCCTGCTCCTCCTCGCGGTCACCGCCTGCACCGGCGGCTCCGCCGACTCCGCGCGGCCGTCCGCGGCCTCCGCGACCCCGGGCGAGATCGTGGTGGCCAGCGGCCGGGACGTGACCGGCAAGAACGGCATCCGCCAGCAGCTCATCGACACCTGGAACCGGCAGCAGGACGAGGCGGGCACCGGCTACCACGCCCGCCTCGTCGAACTGCCCGGCTCCGCCGACGAACAGCGCAGCCAGCTGCTCGGCGCCCTCCAGTCCGGCAGCGCCCGGTACGACGTGGTCAACCTGGACGTGACCTGGGTGCCGGAGTTCGCCGAGGCCGGCCTGATCCGGCCGCTCGCCGACGACGCGGTCGACGCGGACGTCATCCCGTCGGTGGCCCGCACGGCCCGCTGGGACGACCAGGTGTACGCGGTGCCCTTCAACAGCGACGTCGGGCTCCTCTACTACCGGCGCGACTACCTGGCCGAGGTGGGCCGCACCGACCTCGGCGGGGACGTCACCTGGCAGGAACTGCGGGAACTGGTCAACTCCCTGGACCGCGAGGAGCCCGGCCGGTACGAGGAGGGCTGGACGACCCAGCTGGCCGCCTACGAGGGCCGTACGGTCAACGCGATCGAGGCGTTCGCGTCGGCCACGCCGGACTTCGCGCTCACCGGCGCGGACGGCCACTACGACGGCGACGTCCAGCAGCTCACGGACGGCATCGCGGAACTGCGCCGGCGCACCGACTCCTCGTACACCCTCGACGACGCCTTCGGCTCCGAGGAGACGGCCTCGCTCGGCGACTTCGCGGACGGCCGCACGGCGTTCCTGCGCCACTGGCCGTACGCCTACCGCACCCTGCACCAGACGTTCACCGCCGACCAGCTCGGCGTGGCCCCGCTGCCGGGCCGCGCGGTGCTGGGCGGGCAGAACCTGGCAGTGACCCGGTCGACCCAGCGCTACGACGGCGCGGCCGCCCTGATCGCCTTCCTCACCGAGGCGGACAGCCAGCGCTGTCTCCTGGACGCCGGGTTCGCCGCGACCCGCACCTCCGTCTACGCCACCGACGTGACGTGCACGAACGCCCGCGTCTCCACCACCCCGGCGCCCTCCGGCACGGGCGAGAGCGCCGACCGCATGCCCCGAGACCGGGCCGGCCGCCCCGCGTACGCCACCGACATCCTGCTCAAGGCCCTCCGACAGGCGGTCTCCCGCCCCCGCACCCCGCTGTACGGCGCCTTCACCCAGACCCTCACCACCGAACTGGGCCCCCTCTTCGGCGAGGCCCCGCCGACCGACTCCCGGCTCGCCGAACGCCTGGACAGGGCCCTGCGCAAGGCACTCCCCGACTGAGCACCGCACCGCGTGCCCGCCGCACCGGCACGCGACCCCCGTGCCGACGGTCCGGCCGGTACGCCGTGAGGTCCACCCCGGGCGGCAGCGGGTCCGTCGGCAGGGCCACCACGACGTCGACCGGCGTCCCGGCGGCCCGCACCCGTTCGATCAGCGCGTCGAGCCGCCCCGGACCGAGCCGCGGTTGCGGGCCGTTGGCCGGGCCGCCCGGGCGGCCGGGGTCCGCACGGCCACGGCCCTGCGCACGGATCAGCGCCCCGACTCCCGGCGGCTCACGCCGAGTTCGCGGGCCGAGCTGAGATGTGGATCACATTCCCGGAGCGGATGTCACACTCCGGGGGCCCGGATCGCTCACAGTTCGGAACGCGATCACCACGGGAGGCCCACGATGTCCGACACCTCGCCCGACACACCGGCACGCCCCACCACGGGCGGCCCGCCGGACCCGGCGGCGTCGTCCCCGGACCCGGCGGCCGACACCGCGACACAGGTCTTCCACGCACACCGTGAGCTGCTGTTCTCCATCGTCTACAACATGCTCGGCAGCATCGCCGACACCGAGGACGTGGTGCAGGAGACCTGGCTGGCGTGGACGGGCAGACACCGGGCACCGGGCGCGGCGGAGATCGACCACCCGCGCGCCTACCTGGTGCGGATCGCGGTGAACCGGGCCCTCGCCCACCAGGCCGCCGTCAGCCGCCGCCGCGAGACCTACGTCGGGCCCTGGCTGCCCGAACCGCTCGTCGGCCCCCTCATGGACACCCCCGCTCCCGACGAGGCCGCCGACGCGGCGGTGCGCGCCGAGTCGGTGTCGATGGCCCTGCTGGTGGTCCTGGAGACCCTCACCCCGCTGGAGCGCGGGGTGTTCGTCCTGCACGAGGTGTTCGGCTACGCCCACACCGAGATCGCGGACATCCTCGGCCGCAGCCCCTCGGCGATCCGTCAGCTCGCCCATCGGGCCCGCGAGCACGTCCACGCCCGACGCCCCCGCTACGAGCCCGCACCGCAGGTCCGGCAGCAGGTCACCGAACGGTTCCTGGCCGCCGCGCTCGGCGGCGACCTGGACGCCCTCCTGCGGCTCCTGGCACCCGACGTGACCCTGTGGGGCGACAGCGGCGGCAAGGGGGCGGGCGGCCCGCGGCCGCTGCACGGCCGGGACAAGGTCGCCCGGCTGCTCGCCGCCGTCGGCCCCCACTCCGGCCGGGGCCTGCACATCGCCTACCGCAGGGTCAACGGCGACCCGTCGGCGCTGCTCTTCGCCGGCGACACCCCCTACGCCGTCCTCGTCCTCGACCTCACGCCGGACGGCGACCAGGTGTGCGGGATCTACGCCGTCGCCAATCCCGACAAGCTCGTCCACGTCGACTGAACACGGGGGAATCCACATGCTGCGCGACATGGCGTCTCTGCCCGCCGGCAGAGTGACGAAATGGATCGTCCTCGGCCTCTGGGTGGCCGTGCTGCTCCCGGCGCTCCTGCTGGCCGGCCGGCTCGGCGACGTCGAGGAGAACGACAACTCGGCCTGGTTGCCCGCCCACGCGGAGTCGACCGAGGTCGTCGAGCGGGCCGCGGCGTTCCGGCTCGCCGACACCGTCCCCGCGATCGTGGTCTACGACCGGCCCGAGGGCATCACCTCCGCCGACCTGGCCAAGGCCCGAGCCGACGCCGAGGCCTTCCAGGGCCTCGACGACGTCGTGGGACGGCCGCAGGGACCGTCGAAGGCCCGGGACGGCAAGGCGCTCCAGACCGTGGTGCAGATCCACAAGGACCGGACGGGCTGGGAGGGCATCGGCACGGTCGTCGACGCGATGACCGAGGTCGGCGAGCGCGACGCCGACGGTCTCGGGTTCCACGTCACCGGACCGGCCGGATACGCGTCCGACTCCATCAAGGCCTTCGGCGGCGGAGGCGGCCTGACGACGATCACCGCGGTGGTGGTGGTCGTGATCCTCCTGCTCACCTACCGCAGCCCGGTGCTGCCGCTGCTGACCCTGCTGACCGCGGGCGGCGCCCTGGTCACCTCGGAAGCGGTGATCTATCTGCTGGCGAGGAACGCCGGACTCACCGTCAACAAGCAGACCGGCTTCATCCTGACCGTGCTGGTGTTCGGCGCCGCCACCGACTACGCACTCCTGCTCATCTCGCGCTACCGCGAGGAACTGCGGCGGCACGAGGACCACCACGAGGCGATGGCGCGGGCCCTGCGCCGCTCGGGTCCCGCGATCGTCGCCAGCGCCGCGACCGTCGCGGTCAGCCTGATGCTGCTGACCCTGGCCACCCTCAACTCCACCCAGGGACTCGGTCCGGCCTGCGCCGTCGGCATCCTCGTCGGGCTGCTCGCCATGGTCACCCTGATGCCCGCGCTGCTGGTGATCTGCGGCCGCCGGGTCTTCTGGCCGGTGACGCCGTCGTACGGATCGGCCGGGGCGACCGGGGACGGCATCTGGACCCGGGTCGGCACCGCCGTCTCCCGGCGGCCGCGGATCGTGTGGACCGGCACCGCGCTGCTCCTCGCCGTCATGGCGGCCGGGGCGCTCGGGCTCACGTCCGACGGGCTCTCCCACAAGGACCAGTTCACCGGCACACCGCAGATGGTCGTCGGCGAGGAGATCCGGTCCCGGCACTTCCCGGCCGGGTCGGGCGACCCCGTCTACGTCGTGGCCGACGCCGGCTCGGCGCAGCGGGTGCGGGCCGTGCTGTCCGGCGTCCCGGGAGTCACCGGCGTCTCGACGCCGATGGTCGAGGGAGGCGAGGCCGTCCTGCTCGGGCAGCTCGAGGACGATCCCAGCGGTACGGCGGCGATGCGCGCCGTCGAGCGGGCCAGAACCGCGGTCCACGGGATCGAGGGGGCGGACGCCCAGGTCGGCGGCAACACGGCGATCATGCTCGACACGCAGAAGGCGGCCGCCCGCGACTCCGCGGTGATCATCCCCATCGTGCTGGTGACGGTGTTCCTCGTCCTCGCGCTGCTGCTGCGGGCGATCGTCGCGCCGCTGCTGCTCATGGCGACGGTGGTGCTGTCGTTCGGGGCGGCCCTCGGCGTGAGCGGTCTGATGTTCGACCATGTGTTCCACTTCGCCGGAACGGAGGCCTCCTTCCCGCTCCTGACCTTCGTGTTCCTGGTCGCCCTGGGCATCGACTACAACATCTTCCTGGTCACCCGGGTGCGCGAGGAGGCCCAGCTGCACGGCACCCGGCGCGGTGCGCTGACCGGTCTGTCCGCCACCGGGGGCGTGATCACCTCGGCGGGCCTGGTGCTGGCCGGCACCTTCGCCGCGATGGCCTCGCTGCCCCTGGTGTTCGCGGCCGAGCTGGGGTTCGCGGTGGCGTTCGGCGTGCTGCTGGACACCATGATCGTCCGCTCCGTGCTGGTCACCGCGCTCACCCTGGACGTGGGTCGGTGGATGTGGTGGCCCGGCCGTCTCTTCCGGCACCGGGCCGACGGCGATCAGCCGCTCGGCGTGCGCAGCCAGGCGCCGATCCCGGCCAGGGCGCCCGTGCCGTAGTCGGACTCGACGTCCTTGGCCAGGTCGGCGACGGAGATCGCCCTGAGGGCCTCGCGGCGTGCGGACTCCGCCGTGGCCATGGCGCGGGAGATCGCGCACGGAGTCGTGCACGCCTCGGCCGGCGTGGCCATCGGGCCGCGCCGGCGTATCTCCGTGCACACGAAGGCGGGGTCCGGGCCGTCGACGGCGTCCACCACGTCCAGGACGGTGATCAGCTCGGGGGGCCGGGTGAGCGCGTAGCCCCCCGACTTCCCCTGCACCGAATGGATCAGGCCCGCGCGGGAGAGGGCCTGGAGCTGCTTGGCGAGGTAGGTGGGGGAGATGTCGTGCAGCTCGGCCAGGCGGGCGGCCGGGACGGGCTGACGCACCGATGTCAGCACGACGCAGCAGTGCAGCGCCCACTCGACCCCACCCGACATCTTCACGCGCCTCACCCTACTCGGCTCCTTGACCCGGACACTTCTTGTCCGAGTATTATCTCGGACAGAAGATGTCCGGGATGAAGGACGGCCCGCTCGGTGCGTTGTGCCCGATGTGTTCCCCGAGTGTGCCGCGAGGCCCCGTGACACAGCGACGACGGAAGGAACGGCAATGAAGATCGTGGTGGTGGGCGGCACGGGCCTGATCGGCTCGCAGGTGGTCCGGCGGCTGGCCGAGCAGGGACACGAGGCGACGGCGGTCGCCCTGTCGACGGGTGTGGACCTCCTCACCGGTGACGGCCTCGACGAGGCGCTCGCCGGCGCGCGGGCGGTGGTCAATCTGACGAACTCGCCCACCTTCGACGAGGCCTCTGTCGCGTTCTTCCGGACGTCGATGGACAACCTGCTGGCGGCGAGCCGCAAGGCCGGCGTCGGCCACGTGGTCATCCTGTCCATCGTCGGCGTGGAGCAGGTCCCGGAGCTGGACTACTACCGGGCGAAGGTGCTCCAGGAGGACCTCCTCAAGGGCGGCGGGATCCCGTACTCCATCGTGCGCGCCACCCAGTTCATGGAGTTCGCCGACGCGGTCCTGTCCTGGACCACGGACGGCGGCACCGTCCGCCTGCCCCGCACGCCCCTCCAGCCCATCGCCGCCGCCGACGTCGCGGCCGTCGTCGCCGAGATCGCCGCGGGCACACCCCTCGACGGCACGCTGAACATCGCCGGCCCCGAGGTCTTCCCGCTCGACGAGCTCGGGCGCGTGACCGTCGCCGCCCACGGGGACGGCCGCCAGGTCGTCGTCGACGACACCGCGGGGATGTTCGCCGTCGTCAAGGGCGAGGTGCTGATCGCGCCCGAGGGGGCCCGCATCGCCCCCACGCACTACCGCGACTGGCTCGCGTCCTGAGCCGGTGCCACCTCGCCCGCCGAGTGCGCCCGACGGCCCACTCGGCGGGCCCGGTCGTATACGGAGGCCGGCTTGATCGCAGCCGGCGGTGTCCTCGGTGTTCTCGGTGTCCTCGGTGTCGCGGTACTCCTGAATGATCCGCCCGGCCCCGGACCTCGGGCCGTACAGGTCTGTACCAAACTCTTGACAGGTGCATTGCTCACTTCTTAAATCACATAGTGAACTAAGTCCTCCGGGACCGTTCCCACCCCCCACCCATCAGGCGAGGTCCCCGAGCGGACCCGCCGCGCCCGGCTCTGTCATGCACCTGTAATACCGAGCCGCGTCATGCTTCATGAAGGGAGAGTCATGGACTCCCCGCGCTCGCCCCGGCGCCTGCTGTGGACGCTCGCCTCACTGCTCGCCTTCGCGTCCTTGTCCACCGGTCTGGCCCAGGGCGCGTCCTCGGCCCCGGCGGAACCCTCCACGCGGACGGTCGCGGAGGCCCGAGCGGCCGCCGTCACCTTCTCCGACGAGTTCGACGGGCCCGCCGGCTCGGCCGTCGACGGCTCCAAGTGGCAGATCGAGACCGGTGACAACGTCAACAACCACGAGCGGCAGTACTACACCGCCGGCAACCGCAACGCCGCCCTGGACGGCCAGGGCCATCTGGCCATCACCGCCCGCCGCGAGAACCCGGGCAACTACCAGTGCTGGTACGGCCGGTGCGAGTACACCTCCGCCCGGCTCAACACCTCCGGCCGGTTCACCACGACATACGGCCGAGTCGAGGCCCGGATGAAGATCCCGCGCGGACAGGGCATGTGGCCGGCCTTCTGGATGCTGGGCAACGACATCGGCCAGGTCGGCTGGCCCAACTCGGGCGAGATCGACGTCATGGAGAACGTCGGCTTCGAGCCGTCCACCGTCCACGGCACCCTGCACGGCCCCGGCTACTCGGGCTCCGGCGGCATCGGCGCCGGGTACAGCCTGCCCGGCGGCCAGGCGTTCGCCGACGCCTTCCACACCTTCGCCGTCGACTGGAGCCCGAACGCGATCACCTGGTCCGTCGACGGCACCGTGTACCAGCGGCGCACCCCCGCCGACCTCGGCGGCCGGCAGTGGGTCTTCGACAAGCCCTTCTTCGTCATCCTCAACCTCGCGGTCGGCGGCTACTGGCCCGGTGACCCCGACGGCAATACGGCCTTCCCTCAGCAACTCCTCGTCGACTACGTCCGCGTCAGCACCGACACCGCCCAGCCGGGCGGCAGCGGCCCCGTCACCGGGCTCGGCGGGAAGTGCGTCGACGTGGCCGGTGCCAACAGCGCGAACGGGACGGCCGTTCAGCTCTACGACTGCAATGGAACGGCCGCTCAGCAGTGGACCGTCGGGAGTGACGGGACGATTCGTGCGCTGGGGAAGTGTCTGGATGTGGCGTCGGGCGGTACGGCCGACGGGACGCCGGTGCAGTTGTGGGACTGCAACGGGTCCGGCGCGCAGCAGTGGGCGGTGCCGGCCGCCCGGGACATCGTGAATCCGCAGGCGAACAAGTGTCTGGACGCCGCGGGGAACAGTTCCGCGAACGGTACCCGGCTCCAGATCTGGACCTGCACGGGCGCCGCCAACCAGAAGTGGACGGTGACCCGGTGACCCCCAGGCTCTCGCCAGGAGAAGACGTGCTGCGATACCCGCCACCCCCCGTCGGCCGCCGCCCCCGCTCCGGCCCGGCCGCCCGCGCCGCGGTGCGCCGCGTCTCGGCGTTCGCGGCCGTGGCCACCGCCGCCTCCCTCCTCACCGGCGTCCAGCCGAGTCAGGCCGCCGTCCCGAAGGCGGCCGCCGCCGCGGCGGCCCTGCCCACCAGCTGGTCGACGGTCGTGAACAGCGGCAGCGGCAAGTGCCTGGACGCCCGGGCGGCGGCGACGGTGAACGGCACCGCGGTGCAGCAGTACGCGTGCAACGGCAGCACCGCCCAGCAATGGAGTTTCACCGCCACCGGCGACGGCTTCGTACGGATCGGCAACCGCAACGACGCCCAGCAGGTCGTGGACGTGAGCGAGGTGTCCACCGCCGACAACGCGGCCGTGCACCTGTGGACGTACGGCGGCGGGACCAACCAGCAGTGGCAGGCCGTCGACGAGGGCGGCGGCGCCTACCACTTCGTCAACCGCAACAGCGGCAAGTGTCTCGACGTCCCGTCCGCCTCGACGGCCGACAGCGTCCAGCTGGTGCAGTACACCTGCAACGGCACGGCCGCCCAGCGATTCCAGGTGACGCCGGTGACCACCGCACCCGGGGACGTCGACCTCGGCCCCAACGTGGTGGTGTTCGACCCGTCGATGCCGTCGGCCACCATCCAGAGCCGGCTGAACCAGATCTTCCAGCAGCAGGAGACCAACCAGTTCGGCTCCCAGCGCTACGCGGTCATGTTCAAGCCGGGCACGTACAGCAACGACGTCAACGTCGGTTTCTACACCCAGGTCCTGGGCCTCGGCCAGTCGCCCGACTCGGTCACGATCAACGGCGCCGTGCACGTGGAGGCCGACTGGTTCCCGCCGCAGAACGCCACTCAGAACTTCTGGCGCGGCGCCGAGAACCTGTCGGTCAACCCGACGGGCGGCACCGACCGGTGGGCCGTCTCCCAGGCGTCCGGGTACCGGCGCATGCACGTCCGCGGCAACCTGGAGCTGAGCGACGGCGGCTGGTCCAGCGGCGGCTTCATGGCCGACAGCAAGATCGACGGCCAGGTCCGCTCGGGCACCCAGCAGCAGTGGCTCACCCGCAACTCGCAGCTCGGCAGCTGGACCGGTTCCAACTGGAACATGGTCTTCGTCGGCAGCCAGGGCGTGCCCGGCAACAGCTTCCCCAACCCGCCGTACACCACGGTCGACCGGACCCCCACGGTCCGTGAGAAGCCGTTCCTGTACGTCGACAACGCGGGCGCCTACCGGGTGTTCGTGCCGTCCTTGCGCACCAACTCCTCCGCCACCACCTGGGCGACCGGCACCGCCGCGGGCACCTCCCTGGGCATCGACCAGTTCTTCGTCGTCAGGCCGGGCGCCACCGCGGCCCAGATCAACGCGGCCCTGGCCGAAGGCAAGAACCTGCTGGTCACCCCCGGCGTCCACCACCTGAACCAGACCCTGCGGGTGACCCGTCCCGACACGGTCGTCCTCGGCCTGGGCCTGGCCACCTTCGTCCCGGACAACGGCGTCACGGCCATGACCGTCGCGGACGTCGACGGAGTGAAGATCGCCGGTGTGCTCTTCGACGCCGGGACCACCAACTCGCAGACCCTGGTGGAGATCGGCCCGGCCGGCGCCGCCGCCGGTCACGCGGCGAACCCCACCTCCCTGCACGACGTGTACTTCCGCGTCGGCGGAGCGGCCGTCGGGAAGGCCACCACCAGCCTCGTCGTCAACAGCGACAACGTCATCGGCGACCACATGTGGATCTGGCGCGGCGACCACGGCAGCGGCATCGGCTGGAACTCCAACACCGCCGACACCGGACTCGTCGTCAACGGCGACGACGTCACCATGTACGGCCTCTTCGTCGAGCACTACCAGAAGCACCA
The DNA here is from genome assembly GCF_014648915.1 of Streptomyces phaeofaciens. Classification (GTDB taxonomy): domain Bacteria; phylum Actinomycetota; class Actinomycetes; order Streptomycetales; family Streptomycetaceae; genus Streptomyces; species Streptomyces phaeofaciens. The sequence goes on from NZ_BMSA01000001.1 coordinate 677,910, forward strand.
GACCCTCTGGAACGGCAACGGCGGCCGGACGTACTTCTACCAGAACGAGATGCCCTACGACCCGCCGAACCAGGCCGCCTGGATGAACGGCTCCACGCAGGGCTACGCCGCCTACAAGGTCGCCAACTCCGTCACCAGCCACCAGGCGTACGGCCTCGGCAGCTACTGCTACTTCAACGTCAACCCGTCCGTCACCGCCGAGCACGCCTTCGAGGTGCCGAACAACCCCGGCGTCCGCTTCCAGAACATGGTGACCGTGTCGCTCGGCGGCACCGGCACCATCCGCCACGTCATCAACGACCGCGGCGGTCCCTCCAACTCCGCCACCAACGTGGCGAACCTGGTGAGTCACCCGTGAGGCGGCTCGCAGCACGGCTGCTGACCACGCTGGCACTGGCGCTGGGGCTGACCGCCCCGGCCCAGGCCGGGCCCACCGCCTCCGCCGCGCCCCTGGCGCCCGACTTCAAGGTCATCGCCTTCTACAACGGCACCTGGGACGCCGCGCACATCGACTTCGTCAAGGAAGCCAACGAGTGGTTTCCGCGGACCGCCGCGCAGAACAACTTCTCCTACACGGCGACCACCGACTGGAACCTGCTCGCCAACGGCGGGGTGAACGACTACCAGGTCGTCCTCTTCCTCGACGACGCGCCCCAGACCGCCGCCCAGCGGACCGGCTTCGAGCGGTACATCCGGGCGGGCGGCGGCTGGCTGGGCTTCCACGTCTCGGCCTTCACCACCGACGCCGGCTCCTGGCCCTGGTACTACAACCAGTTCCTCGGCAGCGGCAACTTCAGAAGCAACACCTGGGGGCCGACGACGGCGGTGCTGCGTACCGAGGACCGCACCCACCCCGCCACCACCGGGCTGCCCGCCACCTTCACCTCCGCGGTCAGCGAGTGGTACAGCTGGAGCAACGACCTGCGGACGAATCCGAGCATCAGGATCCTCGCGTCGGTCGACCCCGCCGGCTTCCCCCTGGGCACGGACCCGAACCAGTCCTGGTACAGCGGCTATTACCCGATCCTGTGGACCAACACCCAGTACAGGATGCTGTACGCGAACTTCGGGCACAACGCCATGGACTACGCCACCAACACCCGGCTGTCCTCGACGTTCGCGAGCGCCACGCAGAACCGCTTCCTGATCGACGGGCTCAAGTGGCTGGGCGGAGCGGGCGGCGGCCCCGCGCCGGGCGACCCGATCTCCGAGACCACGTGGTATTCGCTGACCGACGCCGGCAACGGCACCTGCGTCGACGCCCGCGCGGCGGGCACGGCCAACGGCACCGCGATCCAGCAGTACAGCTGCAACGGGACCACGGCCCAGCAGTTCCAGTTCCGCCCCACCGGCGACGGCTACACCCGGATCGCGGGCCGCGGCGATCCGCAGCAGGTCGTCGACGTCACCGGCGTCTCCACCGCGGACGACGCGCCCCTGCAACTGTGGACCTACGGCGGTGGCGGCAACCAGCAGTGGCTGCCGGTGCGGGAGGCCTCCGGTCGCTACCACTTCACCGCACGCCACAGCGGCAAGTGCCTGAGCACCACGGGCACTTCGGCCCAGGGAACCCAGCTGGTCCAGCGCCCGTGCAACGGCTCCGCAGCACAGAGCTTCCAGCTGACCGCCCGGCCATGAGCACACGGCCGCAGACCGGCTGACCGATCGGCCGAGCCGCGTACCGGATCCTCCTCCCGGAACGCGGCTCGGCTGCGCCGGCGGGCCGGTCCGCCGTGGCTCACCGGGACACGGGCGGCCGCTCCCGGCGGATCGTGTCGAGCAGCAGCTTCGCGGCCACGGCCGCACCGTCCGTGCACAGGGTGCCGGCCACGGCGGACGCCCGGGCGCGGGTGGCGGGGGCCAGGGCCGTCGTGAGGGCGGCCGAAAGCGAAGCGAAGGTGGGGGTCGGGCCGTCGTGCGCCGCGCCGATGCCCAGGTCGGCCACCCGGCCGGCCCAGTACGGCTGGTCGGCGATCTGGGGGACCACCACCTGGGGCGCGCCGGCCCGGGCGGCCGTCGTCGTGGTGCCCGCGCCGCCGTGGTGCACGACGGCGGCCACCCGCCGGAACAGCGCCTGGTGGTTGACCTCGTCGACGGTGAAGCAGTCGTCCTGGTCGTCGATCACGCCCAGGTCCGCCCAGCCGCGCCCGACCAGCAGCCGGCGGCCCTGGGCGCGCACCGCCTCGACGGCCACCTGGGCGATGTCCTTCGACTCGCGCATGGGCATGCTGCCGAAGCCCACGTACACCGGCGCCTCGCCCGCGTCGAGGAACGCCGTCAGCCCGGCCGGGAGCGGGCGTTCGTCCGCCAGGACCCACGCACCGGTCTGCACGACATCGAGGTCCGCCGGCTCCCGCCACGGAGCGAGCACCGGGTCCGCCGCCAGCCATGGCCGGCCGGTGAAGACATGACCGCGGACGTCGTCCACCGGCGGCCGGCCCAGCGACTCCCGGTGGGCGTTCAGCCCGGGGCCGTACAGCGCGTCGAAGCTCCTGGCGTTCAGGTCCCACAGCTCCCGGTTGTCGGTCATGCCCGGCGGGAACGGCCAGAGCGGCAGCGGCAGCGGCGCATGGTGCGGCGACGGCAGCATGGTCGGGAAGAAGCTCACGTACACGAACGGGATGCCCAGGGTCTCGGCCACCGACTGCGCGCCGGCCACGGCCGGGACCAGGCCGGTCGCCACCACCGCGTCACACTCCTCGGCCGCCGCGGCGACCGCCTCGTACTGCGCGCGGACCAGCGCGGCCGCGCGCTGGGGCAGTCCCTCCGGCGACAGCGGCGCCGTCCCGGTCACCAGTGTGCGCACCGGCTCGGCGGCCGGCACGAACTCCACGCCGAAACCGGCGAGCAGCTTCGCGAACTCCTCGTCCGACGGCGCGCACACCCTGACCTCCGCGCCGAGTTCCCGCAACCGCACCGCGAGCGCCGCCATGGGCTGGACGTCTCCGCGCGATCCGAACGTCGACAACACCACACGCATCTCGTGCCCCCGTTTTCGTGGAATCCGGCTTCGGCGGGCGATTCTGCGGCACGAGGGGGGCCTTGCCGCAAGCCCCCAGCTGCGCTATATGTTGACCATGGCAAGGAGCGCGGACACTCCTTGTCTTTTCTTTTGCCGCCTCAGCCTTGGGGCTGTCGCGCGCTCAGGCCGTCGAAGAGTACGGCGGTCAGGGCGTCGGCGAGGGCCGGCACCGGCAGGCCGCCTTCCGGCCGGTACCACTCGATGAGTGAGTTGACCGTGCCGAACAGCAGCCGGCTGGCCAGGTGCGGGTCGATGTCGTCCCGCACGCCGCCCTCGGCCGCCGCGGCGGACACCAGACCGGCGACGCGGTGGTCGAAGTCGCGGCGCCGTGCCAGGGCCCGCTCCTCGCTCGCGCTGTTGCCGTGCAGGCGCAGCAGCAGGGTGACGTAGGGCAGCTCGGCGGCCAGGACCTCGACACTGCGCCGGACGACGTGCCGCAGATGCGCGGTCGCCGTGGCGTCCGGGCCGGGGGCCTCGTCGAGGACCGCGAAGAGGGCGTCCAGGGCCCGGGTGACGGCGAGGTCGAGCAGTTCCGCCTTGCCGGAGACATGGTGGTAGATGCTCGACTTGCTCAGCCCCAGGCGTCGGGCCAGTTCTTCCATGCCGGTGCCGTCGTAGCCGCGCTCGTTGAAGACCGCGACCGCGACCTCCAGGAGGGAGTCGCGGTCGTAGACGGGGCGGCCGCGGCGGTCGCCGGAGGTCTGTGCGGTCGGTCTGCTCATCGTGTCATTGTGACAAGAGGACGGATCACGGCTCGCGCCGGTCCTTCACCCGGCGCAGCTTGCCCAGGGAACGCTCCAGTGTGTCCGGGTCGACGACCGTGACGTCCACGGTCACCCCCACACCGTCCTTGACGCCCCTGGCGATCGCCCGGGCGGCATCCTCGCGCCGGTCGGCGGGTGTGCCGGGGCGGGCCTCGACACGGACGGTCATGTGGTCCATCCGCTCCCGCCGGGTCAGCTCGATCTGGAAGTGGGGGGCGACACCGGGGGTGCGCAGCACGATCTCCTCGATCTGGCTCGGGAAGACGTTCACCCCGCGCAGGATGATCATGTCGTCGCAGCGGCCGGTGATCTTCTCGATCCGGCGGAAGGCGGGCCGGGCGGTGCCGGGCAGCAGCCGGGTCAGATCGCGGGTGCGGTAGCGGATGATCGGCAGGGCCTCCTTGGTGAGGGAGGTGAAGACCAGCTCGCCCTCCTCGCCCTCGGCCAGGACGTCGTCCGTGAAGGGGTCGACGACCTCGGGGTAGAAGTGGTCCTCCCACACGTGCAGACCGTCCTTGGTCTCCACGCACTCCTGGGCCACCCCGGGGCCGATCACCTCCGACAGTCCGTATATGTCGACGGCGTGGATGTCCATGCGCTCCTCGATCTCGCGGCGCATCGCCTCCGTCCACGGCTCGGCGCCGAAGATGCCGACCTTCAGGGAGGTGGAGCGCGGGTCGACGCCCTGCCGCTCGAACTCGTCGAGCAGGGTGAGCATGTAGGAGGGGGTGACCATGATGATCTCGGGCCGGAAGTCCTGGATGATCTGCACCTGGCGTGCGGTCATGCCGCCCGAGGCGGGGATCACGGTGCAGCCGGCCCGTTCGGCGCCGTAGTGGGCGCCGAGGCCGCCGGTGAACAGGCCGTAGCCGTAGGAGATGTGCACCTTGTGGCCGGGGCGGCCGCCGGCGGCGCGGATCGAGCGGGCGACCATGTCGGCCCACATCGCCAGGTCGTTCTCCGTGTAGCCGACCACGGTCGGGCGGCCCGTGGTGCCGCTGGAGGCGTGGACGCGGCGGACCTGGTCCATCGGGACGGCGAACATGCCGAACGGGTAGGTGTCGCGCAGGTCGGCCTTGGTGGTGAAGGGGAAGCGGGCCAGATCCTCCAGGGAGCGGCAGTCCTCGGGCGTGACCCCGGCCCCGTCGAACTTCTTGCGGTACAGCTCGACGTTGTCGTAGGCGTGCCGCAGGGTCGCGCGCAGCCGGCGCAGCTGGAGATCGCGCAGCTCCGCGCGCGACAGCCGCTCGCCGTCGTCCTTCAGCTCGTGGGGCAGGGGCTCTCCTCGGCGGGCCGGCGTCGGGGCCGGGGTCTCCAGCTCGCTCGTCATTGCTGCGGCTCCTTGGGTTTCACCGATGCCGTTCGCGTGGCGCGCGTCGCCGTGGCCACTGCCTTGTGTGCCGACCGAACATTCGGTTAGCGTGCGACAGGGCCAACTTATCCAGCCAGAAACCGTGCCTGTCAAGAGGTGCACACCTGGCGGCGTGCACGGGAACCGGTCCGCCCGTCGTGCCGCCCGGTCACCCCGGAGGAGCCCGTTCATGCCTGACGAGGTCTACCTGATCGACGGGGCCCGCACCCCGCAGGGCCGCTACGGCGGCGCCCTTGCCTCCGTACGCCCCGACGACCTGGCCGCCCTGGTGGTCGGCGAGGCCGTGCGCCGCGCCGCGATCCCGGCGGACGCCGTGGACGAGGTGATCCTGGGCGCCGCCAACCAGGCCGGTGAGGACAACCGGGACGTGGCGCGCATGGCCGTGCTGCTGGCCGGACTCCCGCACACGGTGCCCGGGTACACGGTCAACCGGCTGTGCGCCTCGGGCCTGACGGCCGTCGCCTCCGCCGCCCAGGCGATCCGGGCCGGCGAGGCCGACCTGGTCGTGGCCGGCGGGGTGGAGTCCATGACCCGGGCCCCCTGGGTGATGGAGAAGCCCGGCACGCCGTGGGCCAAGCCGGGGGAGGTGTACGACACCTCGCTGGGCTGGCGCTTCACCAACCCGCGCTTCGCCGCCGCCGACCGGGCCGTGCCCGCCGGAGCCGGTCCCGGGACGGCGAAGGTCACCCTGTCGATGGGCGAGACCGCCGAGGAGGTCGCCGCGCTCGACGGCATCACCCGCGCCGACTCCGACGCCTTCGCCCTGCGCAGCCACCAGCGGGCCCTCGCGGCGCAGGCGGCGGGGCACTTCGACCGGGAGATCGTGCCGGTGCCGGTGAAGGGCGGCGAGGTCACCCGCGACGAGGGGCCGCGCCCCGCCACCACCCTGGACAAGCTCGGCACGCTCCGGACCATCTTCCGCGAGGACGGCATCGTCACGGCGGGCTCCTCCTCGCCGCTCTCCGACGGCGCGGCCGCGCTGGTCGTGGCGAGCGCGGCGGCCGTCGAGCGGTACGGGCTCACCCCCCGCGCCCGGATCGTCACCTCCGCCTCGGCCGGCGTCCGGCCGAACGTCATGGGACTCGGTCCGGTGCCCGCCACCGAGAAGGCCCTCGCCCGCGCCGGATGGCGGACCGCCGACCTGGACGCGGTCGAGCTGAACGAGGCGTTCGCCGTGCAGGCGCTGGCCGTGATCCGCCGGCTCGAGCTCGACGAGGGGAAGGTCAACGCCGACGGCGGGGCCATCGCGCTGGGCCACCCGCTGGGCTGCTCGGGCGCCCGCATCCTGCTCACCCTGCTGGGCCGGCTGGAGCGGGAGGACGCCCGCCGGGGCCTCGCCACCCTGTGCGTGGGTGTCGGCCAGGGCGTGGCGATGCTGGTGGAGCGGGTGTGAGCGCGGTGATCACGGCCAGCGTGTGCCCGGCGAGAACGGCCCGGGTTGGAGGGCCGGGGCGCCGCGAGGGCCAGGACCGGAAGAACCGTACGATCCGCTTCCAGGAGAACAGGACCCGGACATGACCACAGCACCCGCAGTCGTCGGGGTGATCGGCGGCGGCCGTATGGGCGCCGGTATCGCACAGTCCTTCGCGGCGGCCGGCTCGTCCGTCACCGTCGTGGAGAGCGGCGCCGAGGCGGCCGCCGCGGCACTGGACCGGGTCGCCGCCGGCCTGAAGCGGGCCGCCGAACGCGACCGGCTGACCGAGCCGGCCGAGCAGGTGCTCGCCCGGGTCACCACCGTCTCCTCGGTCGACGACCTGCCCGCGCACGCCGATCTGGTCGTGGAGGCCGTCCCCGAGGACGCCGCCCTCAAGGCCCGCGTCCTGGCCGCCGCCGAACGGGCGGTGGGCGAGGAGACCGTCCTGGCCAGCAACACCAGCTCCCTGTCGGTCACCGAACTGGCCGCCGCCCTCGTCCGGCCAGGCCGCTTCCTGGGCATGCACTTCTTCAACCCGGTGCCCGCCTCCGAGCTGGTCGAGATCGTCCTCGCCCCGGAGACCGGCGCCGCCACCGTGCGGGCCGCCCTCGACTGGACGCACGGCCTCGGCAAGCAGGACGTCGTGGTGAAGGACTCGCCCGGCTTCGCCAGCAGCCGGCTCGGCGTGGCCCTCGGCCTGGAGGCGATCCGTATGGTCGAGGAGGGGGTCGCGGAACCGGAGGCCATCGACGACGCCATGCGGCTCGGCTACAAGCACCCGATGGGCCCGCTGCGTCTGACCGACCTCGTCGGGCTCGATGTCCGCCTCGCCATCGCCGAGCACCTGCACGCCACCCTCGGCGAGCGTTTCGCCCCGCCCCGGCTGCTGCGCGAGAAGGTCGCCCGCGGTGAACTGGGGCGCAAGACGGGACAGGGGTTCCACACCTGGCGGTGAACGACACCGGGGGGCGAGCGCTCGGCGCTCGTCACCTCTTGTGGAAACCGGGGGAGTGCATCGTATGATGAACCGAACGAATGGTCGGTAGGGGAGATGGCATGAACGACGAACAGTCCGCCTCGGCGGCTCTCGCCGAGCCGCAGCCGGAGGAGTACGAGGAGTACTTCGAGGCCACCATCGCGCGCGACCAGCGCATCGAGCCGCGCGACTGGATGCCGGACGGCTACCGCAAGACGCTGATCCGGCAGATCGCGCAGCACGCCCACTCGGAGATCATCGGCATGCAGCCGGAGGGCGAGTGGATCACGCGTGCCCCCTCGCTGCGCCGCAAGGCGATCCTGTTCGCGAAGGTCCAGGACGAGGCCGGCCACGGCCTGTACCTGTACTCGGCCGCCGAGACCCTCGGCGCCGACCGCGCCGACCTCACCGAGCGGCTGATCGAGGGGCGCCAGAAGTACTCGTCGATCTTCAACTACCCGACACCGACCTTCGCCGACGTCGGCGTGATCGGCTGGTTCGTGGACGGCGCGGCCATCTGCAACCAGGTGCCGCTGTGCCGCAGCTCCTACGGCCCCTACGCCCGGGCCATGGTGCGCATCTGCAAGGAGGAGTCCTTCCACCAGCGGCAGGGCTTCGAGCTGCTGATGACCATGATGCGCGGCACCGAAGCCCAGCGGGAGATGGTCCAGGACGCCGTGAACCGCTGGTGGTGGCCGTCCCTGATGATGTTCGGACCGCCGGACGAGAACTCGCCCAACTCGGCCGCCTCCATGGCCTGGAAGATCAAGCGCCACAGCAACGACGAGCTGCGCCGGCGCTTCGTCGACATGACCGTGCCGCAGGCGCAGAAGCTCGGCGTCACCCTGCCCGACCCGGAGCTGCGGTGGAACGAGGAACGCGGCCGGCACGACTTCGGCACCCCCGACTGGGACGAGCTGATGCGCGTCATCAAGGGCGACGGGCCGTGCAACGCGCAGCGCGTCGAGCGGCGCCGCAGCGCCCACGAGGAAGGCGCCTGGGTACGGGAGGCGGCCGCGGCGCACGCGGCGAAGCAGACGGCACGCGCGAACGAAGGAGCGGCGGCATGAGCGACACCCACGAGACGAAGGCGAACTGGCCGCTGTACGAGGTGTTCGTGCGCGGCAAGCGGGGACTGAACCACGTCCACGTCGGCTCCCTGCACGCCGCCGACGACCGGATGGCCCTCACCCACGCCCGGGACCTGTACACCCGGCGCAACGAGGGAGTGAGCATCTGGGTGGTGCGCTCCGAGCACATCGCGGCCTCCACCCGCGACGAGAAGGACCCCTTCTTCGCGCCCAGCGCGGACAAGGTGTACCGACACCCCACCTTCTACGACATCCCCGACGACGTCCCCCACATCTAGGAGCAGGGCATGAGTGACGACCACGTCTACCTGGCCCTCGCCGAGGGACACGACGACAGTGACGCGCGGTGGGCGTTCGGCACCGGCTTCGAGGACCCGCTGCACGGCGTCGACACCGAGGTGCCCGCGGGCATCGACCGGGAGGAACTCGCCGCCTGCTGCCTCGCGCTCGGCGACGACGCCCTCGTCGCGGCCCAGCGCCTCGCCGAGTGGACCACCCGCGCCCCCGAGCTGGAGGAGGAGGTGGCGCTCGCCAACATCGGCCTCGACCTGCTCGGCCAGGCCCGCCTCCTGTACGCGCGCGCCGGCCACGCCGACGGCACCGGCCGCGGCGAGGACGCGTACGCCTACTTCCGCGACGCCGGCGACTACCGCAACGTCCGTCTGGCCGAACTCCCCAACGGGGACTTCGCGTTCAGCGTGGTGCGGCTGCTGGTGCTGTCCAGCTGGCGGCTCGCCCACTTCGAGCGGCTGACCGCCACCGCGGACCCGGTGCTCGCCGCCGTCGCCGTCAAGGGCGTGAAGGAGCTGGCCTACCACCGGCAGTGGGCCGCCGAGTGGGCCGTGCGGCTGGGCGACGGCACCGAGGAGTCGCACCGCCGCATGCGGGCCGCGCTGGCGGCCGTGACCCCCTACCTGGACGAGCTGTTCGCGGCGTACGACGTCCGCGACGACGTCCTCGGCGTCCTCGGCCAGGTCATGGACGCGGCCGGACTGGCGCTGCCCGAGGCACCGCCGCTGCCGGGATCGGGCCGGGACGGCGAGCACACCGAGCACCTCGCACCCCTGCTGGCCGAACTCCAGTCCGTCGCACGGGCCCACCCGGAGGCGGCATGGTGACCACCCTGACGGACCCCCGGCACGCCCGGCGGATCGCCGCGCACGTGCCGGACCCCGAGATGCCCATGCTCACCCTCGACGAACTGGGCGTCCTGCGCGACGTCGCGATCGACGCGGACGGGACGGTCGTCGCGAGCCTCACCCCCACGTACTCCGGCTGCCCGGCGATGGCCGAGATGCGCGCCGAGGTGGCCGCCCGGCTGACGGCCGCCGGCTACCCGCGCGTGGAGGTCCGCACGGTGCTCGACCCGCCGTGGACCACCGACTGGATCACACCGGACGGGCGCCGCAAGCTGGCCGAGCACGGCATCGCGCCGCCCGGCCCGGCGCCGCGGACCGCGCCCGGCCCGGTTCCCCTGGTGCTGTCGCCGACGCGCCGCGAGGTGCCGTGCCCGCGCTGCGGCTCGGCGGACACCGAGGAGACCTCCCGGTTCGGGGCCACGTCCTGCAAGGCACTGTGGCGCTGCCGTGCCTGCCGCGAGCCGTTCGAGTACGTCAAGGAGATCTGATGGCAGACCTGTTGAGCCCCGCCCCGGTCCGGGCGGCCCGGCGCCGGCCCGCCTTCCACCCGCTGCGCGTGGCCGCCGTCCAGCGGCTGTGCGAGGACGCAGTCTCCGTCGCCTTCGAGGTTCCGGAGGAACTGGCAGGGGAGTTCGCCTTCGCCCCCGGACAGTCGCTCACCCTGCGCCGCCAGGTCGACGGACGGGACGAGCGGCGCTCGTACTCCATCTGCGCGCCGGTCGGCGCACAGCCGCGCATCGGCGTGCGGGAGGTGCCCGGCGGTCTGTTCTCCTCCTGGCTGGTCCATGAGGTCGGGCCCGGCGACGTCGTCGAGGTGATGGCACCCACCGGCGCGTTCACCCCCGACCTCACCACGCCCGGACACCACGTCCTGGTCGCCGCCGGTTCCGGCATCACCCCGATGCTGTCCATCGCGGAGTCGGTCCTCGCCGCCGACGACCGCTTCCGGGTCACCCTCTTCTACGGCAACCGCCGCACCGACTCGGTGATGTTCGCCGACGATCTCGCCGACCTGAAGGACCTCCACCCCACCCGCTTCGAGCTGGCGCACGTCCTGTCCCGCGAGCCCCGCGAGGCCGAGGTGCTCACCGGCCGCCTCGACGGCGAACGGCTCGCCGCGCTCGTCGACGGCCTGGTCGACGTCACCGCCGCCGACCACTGGTGGCTCTGCGGCCCGCACGGCATGATCCGCGACGCCCAGCGCGTCCTGACCGGGCTCGGCGTACCCGGCGAACGGATCCACCAGGAACTGTTCTTCGCCGACGACGAGCCGGTACGGGAGGTGCGTCACCAGGACGCCGTCGCCGAGGGCCCGGTCACCCAGGTCACCATCACCCTGGACGGACGCTCCACCACCAGCCCGCTGCCGCGCACGGCGACGATCCTGGACGGCGCCCAGAAGACCCGCCCCGACCTGCCGTTCGCCTGCAAGGGCGGCGTCTGCGGCACCTGCCGCGCCCTGGTCGTCGAGGGCGAGGCCGACATGCGGCGCAACTACGCCCTCGAAACCGGCGAGATCGACGCGGGCTACGTCCTGACCTGCCAGACCTTCCCCGTCTCCGACACCCTCACGGTCGACTACGACAGCTGAGACGGCGCCGGACACGGGGCGGTCCGGCCCGTCGCCGTCGGGGGACACCCGGGGCGACGGGCCGCACGCGGGCCCGCCCCCGGGGCCGTCAGGCCGTCCCGCGGGCGGCCGAGGGCGACGGGGTCTCGCGGCCGAGCAGACCCGACAGGGACAGGGCGCCCGGACCGAAGAACACCAGGAGCAGGAAGCCCCAGCAGAAGAGCACCGGGGCGAGTCCGCCGTTCTGCAGGGGGAAGAGGCCGTCCTTCTGGTGCTCGGTGAAGTAGGCGAACGCCATGATGCCGGAGCTGAGGAAGGCCGCGCTGCGGGTCGCGACCCCGAGCAGCACGAGAACGCCGCACACCAGCTCGATCACCCCGGCGTACCAGAACGGCCAGTCGCCCACCGGACTGGCCTTGCGGTCCAGGATTCCGAAGACCGTCGCAGCGCCCTCACTGGTGAACAACAGGCCCAGGACCATGCGGAACAGGCCCAGCACGAGGGGCTGGCGCGTCGTCAGCCCGTCGCTGAGGCGCGAAGTGGTCATCGGTACTCCTCGAACACGTCGATACGGATGCGGAGGAGGACAGGGATCCTCCCGGTACTCCCTACGTCTGTGAGACCCGATGGGTTCAAGCCGGTCACCGAAAGACCGGACGGTCTCGCGGGGCGCGGGTCGCCGCCGAGTGGCCTGAACCCGGTCAACTCCCGGTCCACGGGCACGGTCCTTTCTGCCGACAGGCACGTACCGGCCCGGCGACGAGGGAGTCCCCATGCCAGAAGCACGTACGACCGCAGCGCGCCGCACCGCACGGCGCACCGGAGCCGTCGCGGCGGCCGCGGCCGGACTCATGGCCGCCACCACCGCCCTCGCGGGTCCGGCCACGGCGTCCCCGGAGGGGGCCGCCGGGGACGCGCCGCCCGCACCTCACGCCGCCACCCGGCAGGCCATGGACGCCCAGGTCACGGCGGGCGTCCCCGGTGTCACCGGCCAGGTCGCCGACGCCCACGGCGTCTGGATCGGCACCGCCGGGGTCGCCGACCTCGGGACCGGCCGTCCCCGCGGCGGCCAGGACCGCTACCGGATCGGCAGCATCACCAAGACCTTCGTCTCGACGGTCCTGCTCCAGTTGCAGGCCGAGGGCCGGATCGACCTCGACGACAGCGTGGACGAATGGCTGCCGGGGCTGGTCGAGGGCAACGGGCACGACGGCGGCCGCATCACCGTCCGCCAACTCCTCAACCACACCAGCGGCGTCTACAACTACACGGCCGACCCCGGATTCCAGCAGACGGTCTTCGGCCCCGGCTTCCTCGAACACCGCTACGACACCTGGTCCCCGCGCCGCCTCGTGCGGCTGGCGATGACGCACGCGCCCGACTTCCCGCCGGGCACCGACTGGTCGTACTCCAACACCAACTACGTGCTCGCCGGACTGGTCGTGGAGTCCGTGACCGGCAGGCCGTACGGCGAGGAGGTCCGGCGCCGGATCATCGGGCCGCTCGGGCTGCGCTCGACCGGCGTCCCGGGCACCGACTCCCGGATGCCGCGACCCGGCGGACGCGCGTACTCCAAGCTCTCCGAGGAATCCACCGGCACGACCTACGACGTCACCGAACTGAACCCGTCCATCGCCTGGGCGGCCGGCGAGATGATCTCCAGCTCGGCCGACCTCAACCGCTTCACCTCCGCCCTGCTGAGCGGCCGGCTCCTCACACCCGCCGGGCTGCGGGAGATGACCGCGACGATCCCGGCCGGCGAACAGCCGCCGGGCTCGGCGACCTACGGGCTCGGGCTCATGCGGCTGAAACTCTCCTGCGGCAAGGAGGTCTGGGGGCACACCGGCGGCATCCACGGCTCGCTGTCCGGCGCGGTGACCACGAAGAACGGGCGGCACTCCCTCGCCTTCAACCTCAACGGCGACTGGACCGGCGACCCGATCGCCCTCATGGAGGCCGAGTACTGCGGAACCACGGCGACCGCCCGGGAGGAAGGGAGCGCGGAGCGGCCGATGCCGCTGCTCTGAGCCGGCGCTCCGCCGGGCGCGGGGTGAGGGGGAGTCCGCGAGCGCCACGGCCGGGGCCGGGCCTCGCGGCCACTCTTCCGCGCCAGGCCGGGTGGCCTCCCTGGGCGGTGCGGGGCACGATGGACCCACCCGGCCAAAGGCCGCCAATCGTTGTGAAACCTGACGAAAGGCCTGATCTCATGAGCGACCGAGTGTCAGAGGCGAAGAGGAAGCCGCCGCGGACCCGCGTCGCCCATGCCCTCGCCGGCCTGGTCGTGCTCGCCACGGGTGCGGCGGGCCTGGTCTCGTGCAGTTCGGACGACGGCGGAGACGGCGACACCTCGGTCACCCCGCGCCCCAGCGCACCCGACACCGCGTCGTTCTCCGGCACCCTGCCGTCCGCCCTCAGCTCGCTCGGTGAGTCCGTCAAGGCGTCCGTCCGCGCGGCGGCCTCGGCCGCGGCCTCCTCCGCCTCGGCGAGGGCCTCGGAGTTCGAGGCGTCGGTGTCGGCGGAGGTCCTGCGCGCCAACCGGGCCGCCGAGACGGAACTCAAGGACGTCGAAGGCCGAGGGAACGCGACAGCCGACGTCTCCCTCAGCGGAAAGCCGAGAGCCGAGACGAGCGGTCTGCTCGCCGTCGTCGTGAACATCAGGAACAGCACGGACGAGACCGCGTCCTACGCCGTTCAGGTCGACTTCCGCGACTCCGACGGAAACGTCGTCGAGACCCGCTTCGTCGGCGCGGAGGACCTCGCGTCCGGCGGCCGCGCGACCCCCCTCGCGATCAGCCGCAAGCCCCCCGAGCCGCCACTGACCGCGGAGATCGCCAAGGCCCAGCGCTACTGAGCGACGGGCCGGAACTCCTCACCGGTACCTCAGGTGCGTACGGCGTAGACCTTCCCGTCGTCGGCGCCGAAGTAGACGACGCCGTCCGCCACGGCCGGTGTGGTCCTGACCGCGTCGCCGGTGGTGAACGACCAGAGCTTGTCGCCGGTGTCGAGGTTCAGCGCGTAGAGGGCGGAGTCGGCACTTCCGATGTAGAGGGCGTCCTCGGCGGCGACGGGGGACGACGCGACGCCGTCACCGAGGGAGAACGACCACTTCTCCCGTCCGCCGTCCACGTCCAGGACGTGGACGGCGTCGTCCCCGCCACCGACGCAGACGACGCCGTCCAGGACCAGCGGTCTCGTCTCCGGTACGCCGCCGGTGGAGAACTGCCAGTTCTTCTCACCGCTCGCGGCGTCCACCGCGTACAGATGGCCGCTGTCGGCGCCCATGTAGACGACGCCGTCGTCCACCGCGGGGGAGCCCGGTGCCGAGGAACCGCCGATGTGGAACGACCATTTCTGCCGGCCGGTCACCGAGTCCAGGGCGTAGAGGCAGCCGCAGTCGCTGCCGACGTAGACGGTGCCGTTCGCGACGGTCGGGGACGAGCGCACGTCGGCGCCGGTGTCGTAGGTCCATTCCTTGGTGCCGGTGGTGGCGTTCACGGCGTGCAGGTTGCCGTCGTCGCTGCCGATGTAGACGGTGCCGTCGGCGACGGTCGGGGACGAGCGCACGTCGGCGCCGGTGTCGTAGGTCCATTCCTTGGTGCCGGTGGTGGCGTTCACGGCGTGCAGGTTGCCGTCGTCGCCGCCGATGTAGACGATGCCGTTCGCCACCGTCGGCGACGACCGCACATCGGCGCCGATGTGGTACGACCACTTCTCGTCGCCCGACCCGGCGTCCAGGGCGTAGAGGCAGCCGCAGTCGCTGCCGATGTAGACGACGCCGTCCACCCACGCCGGCGACGAGCGCACGATGTCGCCGGTGTCGAAGGCCCAGAGCTTTTCACCGGCCGGCTCGGTGACGTCTTCGGAGGAGTTCACCGAAGGGGAACCGGAGGAGGGGTCCGGGGTCGGCTTCGTCGAGGGATCGCCGTCCCCGCCGAGCATCTTCCAGCCGGCGTAGGCGCCGCCGAGCCCGGCCGCGGCCGCGGCCGCCGACAGTCCGAGGAGCAGGCTCCGGCGTGAAGGGGAGCGGGACGGCGGGGGGACGGGCGGTCCGGCCAGGACCGGTGGGGGCCATCCCGTCCGGGGCGGGGACGGCATGCGGGGCGCCGGTGGCCCCCAGGGCTGCGGCGGCGCCCGGTGCACGACCGGAGCGGCCGGCGGTGGCGTCGTGGGAGGCGGCGGGGCCGGCGAGGCGGTCCTCTCGTGGCCGCTGCCGGCTGTTCCCGCGGCGCCCACCGGGGTTGCCGGGGCGGCGGGCCTGTCGGAGGCCGGCGGCCGGGGAACCGGCTCCGGCCCCGGTGTCGGCTCCGGTGCCGGTGCCGGCAGTGGGGGAGGGGTCCGGGGCAGGGCCGCGGACGTCTGCTCGCGCACCTCCTGGGCGACGGTCGCCGGCATCCACTCCGGCTCCTCGGTGAGCAGGCCCTCCCCGCCCGCGGCGCCGCCCGCCTCGGCCAGGCGTCCCAGGAGCGCGGCCACACCGGGGCGGCGGGCGGGGTCCTTGGCGAGGCAGTCGGTCACGATGTCGCGGAGTACGGGCGGCACCCGGGTCAGCTCGGGGGCCTCGTACACCGTGCGGAAGTTCAGCGCGTTGGCCGGGCCGGTGCCGAACGGGCCGGTGCCGGTGGCCACATAGACGAGGACGGCGCCGACGGAGAACACATCGCTCGGCGTGCCCACCGGTTCGCCGGTGAGCTGCTCGGGGGACATGAAGCCGGGGGTGCCGACCACCGTGCCCGCGTGGGTCAGCTGGGTGAGCATGGTGACCTCGACCGCGCGCGAGATCCCGAAGTCGATCACCCGCGGGCCGTCGACGGCGAGCAGGACGTTGGAGGGCTTCAGATCCCGATGGATCACGCCCGCCCCGTGGATCGCCTCCAGCGCCTCCGCGAGGCCCGCCCCCAGCGCCAGGGTCGGCTGCTCCGGCCACGGGCCGTGCTCGGACAGGGCCTCGCCCAGCGACATGCCGGGCACGAAGACGGTGGCCAGCCAGGGCGGTGAGGCCTCCGGGTCGGCGTCGACGACCCCGGCCGTGAACGCCCCGTTGACGCGTCGTGCGGCGGCCGTCTCCCGCGCGAACCGCCGCCGGAACTCCTCGTCGCCCGCGAGCTCCGGGCGCACCACCTTGACCGCGACCGGCCGGCCCCCGGGCGAGCGCCCCAGATACACCTGGCCCATACCGCCGGCGCCGAGCCGCGCCACGATCCGGTACCGCCCGACGAGTCGTGGGTCGCCTGCTTCCAGGTCTGCGAACGTCCCCATCAGCACTGTTCCTCTCCCCCGACGGCACGGCCCCGCCGGACCCTGCCGAGGAACAGCATCTTCCCGGATCACCGCTGCCGGCTCAATCGATTCCTGTGTTCGGGAAACAACTGCTGCGGGCCGAAGGATCGGCCCGCAGCAGGTCGGTGTCGGAGCGGGATCACCCGCCGGGGGTCACGGGAACTGGGTGATCTTGGACGGGACGGTGTCGGTGCCGGAGGTCGGTGCTCCGGTGTCGTTGACGACGTGGGCGTACTGGCCCTTGCCTCCCAGTGAGATCACCTGGAGGCTGTGCAGCCTGACACCGGTCCTGACGGGCACCTGGAAGCCGTGGTGCTGCACGATGGTGGGGTCGGAGGTGTAATTGCAGTAGCTGCCGAGACCCCACGCCTCGTGCTCGTTCACGGTGTCGGCGACCTTGTAGGCGGCGTAGCCGACGATGCCGTCGTGGGTGATGGCGGCGGCGTTGGGGGCGTCGTAGGCCTTCTCGTTCTGGAAGAAGATCGTTCGGCCGCGTTCGCCGTTCCACAGGACGTCGTACTTGTTGAAGTGTTCGACGAACAGGCCGGTGGCGAGGACGTCGTCGCCGTTGACCCGCAGTCCGTAGTCGGCTCGGTTGGTCTCCCAGCCGACGCCCTCGCCGTGGTCGGCGCGCCAGATCCAGGTGTGGTCGATGACGACGTCGTCGCTGTTGACCACCACGGAGTCGGTCGCCAGTCCCGGGCCCGCGCCGCCGATGCGGATGAACACGTCCTGCATCGTGGTGGGGTTGGCGGAGTGGTCCGCGGCCGCGCCGGCGGGGCCGATCCGCAGCAGGGTGTCGGACCTCGTGGCACCGGCGTCGATGAGGAACCCGGCGAGCCGGACGCCGTCGACGTCCGCCACGTGCAGGGCATCGATGCCGCCGTCGGGGATGATCGTGGCCAGGCCCAGTCCGAGCACCACGGTGTTGGCGCGGGTGACGTCGATCGTCTGGTCGAGGTGGTAGACGCCGGGCGTGAAGAGCAGGTTGAGGCCCTGGGCGAGCGCGGTGTTGATGGTGGCGGCGGTCGCGCCGGGCTTGACGACGTAGAACTGGCTCAGCGGGAGCGAGGTGCCGGCGTTGGCGGGCCAGGACACGCCCCGGGCGTTGGTGCGCTTGGCGGGGACGAAGACCTTGTAGTCGTTCCCGTCGAGGTAGAGGAACGGCTTCTCGCGGGAGATCGGGGTGGTGTCCAGCGTGGTGTAGGGGCCGCTGTCGAAGTTGGTGGCCGGGGCGCCCTGGACACCCGTGAACGTCATGTTCCACACGCCGTTGGTCCACCCGCCGACCGAGCTGTCACGGGTGTACCACTGCTGCTGCGAGTACGGGCCGACCGTGCCGTCGATCTTCGAGTCGGCGATGTAGCCGCCGGAGGCCCAGCCGTAGCCGTTGGGGGCGAGGTTGAGGCCGCCCTTGACGTGGATGCGGCGGAACGGCGCGGCCTGGGCGACGGCCCAGCGGTCGGTGCCGTTGGACGGCGTGATGGCGAGGTTCTCCGCCGAACGCCAGAAGTTCTGCGTCGCGTTGCCGTTGAACCAGCCCGCGTCGACGGTGATGTCACCGTTGATCTGGGTGTCGTCGGGGTTGAGCCCGAGGCCGGAGATCGAGGTGTAGAAGCCGAGTTGGGCGTTGATGCCGTTGTAGGTGCCCGGCTTGAGGAGGAACTGGTAGCGCCCGCTCCCGAACTGCGCGGACTCCTGCTGGGCGAAGACCTGGTCGAACTTCTGTTGCAGGTTGGGCGTGGAGGGGTCCACGACGATCACGTTCGGGCCCAGGTCGCCGCCGCCCTCGACCGGGGGCGTGCCGCCGCCTCCGGTGTGGACGGCGAACTCCCACAGGGAGTAGCCGTAGGGGGTCGCGCGCGCGGTCCCGAGGACGCGGACGTACCGGCCCGAGCCGCTGACGTCGTAGGAGGCCCGGCCCCCGGTCGCGCCGGTGACGGTCTTCAGGGTGGTCCAGTTCTGGCCGTCGGCGGAGGCCTGGAGCTGGAAGTCCCTGGCGTACGCCGCCTCCCAGTTCAGGTCGACCTTGCAGAGGTCCTGGACCGAGCCGAGGTCGACCCTGAGCCACTGGGGGTCCGACGCCTGGCTGGACCAGCGGGTGGAGTCGCTGCCGTCGAAGGCGGCCGAGGCGGGGGTGCCGGCGTTCTCCGTCGACGAGGCGGAGGAGGCCTTGCCCTGGGCCGCGTTCGCGGTGCCGCAGGTGCCGGGCTGGGTTCCGCCGGTGGTCCCGAACACCTGGAACTCCCAGAGGGAGTAGCCCCAGGGGGTCGCCCGGTGAATGCCCTGCATCCGCACGTAGCGGCCCTGTCCGGAGACGGCCAGGGTGTCGGTGCCGCCGTCGCCGTCGGTGACGGACCGCAGGTCGGTCCAGGAGCTGCCGTCGGCCGAGGACTGGATCTTGTAGTCCTTGGCGTAGGCCGCTTCCCAGGTGAGGACCACCTGGTTGATGGAGGCGGTGGTCCCGAGGTCCACCTGGAGCCACTGGTCGTCGGTGGCGGCCGAGGACCAGCGGGTCCCCGTGTCGCCGTCGACGCCGGCGGCCGCGGGGGTGCCGGCGTTCTCGGTCGAGGAGGACGTGGCCGTCCTGCCCTGGGACAGGTTGGTGTCGGCGGCCGCTGCCGACGGCGCTATGACGGGCAGGGTGATCAGCGCCGCCGTGCTGGCGAGCGCGACACCCAGGGATCTGAGTCTCATGCCATGTTCCCTTGCGGGTGCGAGGAGGGATGGTCGCGTACGGGCGCCGTGCCGGGACCGTTGTGCGCGTGCGGGAGGTGGGGAGGAGCGACGACGTGGGCACAGCACTTAGTTCACGACTTGATTTAAATGATGACCTCAGTGATCCGGCAAGCCCTCGGACAGCAGAATTCCTGCAAGTTGTGCACGCCGTCGGCGTGTTGACACGGCGTCCGCGTTCAGTGCGTGACGTCGGGAAGCGGGGCGGCGCCGGTGCGGGGCGCGGTCCGCACCCCGCGGATCCGGCCGCGGACCGCCGTCAGGCCGTGGCCTCGCGGATGCGGGCGAGCAGGTCCCGCAGGAGAGCGCGGTCCTGTGCGCCGAGCCCCGCCGTCGCCTCGGCGAGCGCGCGGCCGTCCACCTCCTCTGCCTCGCGATGGCACTCCAGGCCCTTGTCGGTCAGCCGCAGCAGGAACGCGCGGCGGTCGTGCGGGTGGCGTACGCGCTCCACCAGGCCGTCCCGTTCCAGGCTGTCGACGATGCTGGTCGTGGTCCGTGGCGCGACGCCCGTCATCTCGCTCAGGTCCCGCATCCGCAGCGGCTGTTCCGCCCGCGCGAGCATCCGCATCGCGCGCAGCCGGGCGACCGAGGCGCCGCCGGTCCGCAGCCGGGCCTCCACGAACTGGCGCAGCTGGTGGGTCGTCTCGTACAGCTCGTCGACCAGGACGTCGCTGCTGCCTTGCACTGCCATTGCCGCTCCCGTGCTCCGAAAAACCCGATTCTATGAGTACCCACATAGTGAGTATGCTCAGCATGTGCCGTTCATCAGTCGCCTCCGCCTGCCCGTCCGTTCCCGCCCGCTCAGTCAGCGGCTGGTCGTCCCCGTCATGTGTGCCAGCGTCACCTTCATCGCGATCGTCGACGGAGCGATCACCACGGTCGCGCTTCCCTCGATCGCCGGCCAGTTCCGGCTGACGACGGCCGCTCTCGACGGAGTGGTCGTCGTCTACCCGGTCTGCCTGGCCATGGCCATCCCGGCCTCCGCCTGGCTGGTCGAACGGTTCGGCGGCAAACGGGTCCTGCTCACGGCACTCGGCGCCTTCCTCGGCTCGTCACTGCTGTGCGGGGCCGCCGCCGACCTCACCCAGCTCGTCGCCTTCCGCGCCGTCCAGGGACTGTCCGCGGGTGTGCTCTTCCCGGCCTCGGCGGCCCTGCTCTTCGCCACCTTCAACTCCTCCGAACAGGTGCGGATCTCCCGCTACATGATCATTCCGCAGCAGATGGCCCCCGCCGCGGCTCCCGTCCTCGGCGGGTTGCTGGTGGACCACCTGTCCTGGCGCTGGGTCTTCTACGTCAACCTGCCGGTGGGCATCCCGGTCGTGCTGTTCGGCGTCGTGTTCCTGGCGGAGCACCGCGGCCGGCCGCCCGGCCGCTTCGACCTGACCGGCCTGCTGCTGACCGCCGCCGGACTGGGCGCCGCGATGTTCGGCATCAGCGAAGGCCCCAACCGCGGCTGGTCGTCCGTCGCCGTCGTCACCGCCCTCGTCCTCGGCGCGGTCCTCCTAGCCGCCGCGGTCGTCTTCCAACTGCGCACCGCCGAACCGCTCCTGAAGCTCCGTCTCTTCGCGGACCGCCTCTTCCGCGACACCAACCTGATCAACCTCGTCGGCCTCGTCCCGATCCTCGGCGCCATGTACCTCGGCCCGCTCTTCCTCCAGCAGGCCCAGGGCCGCACCGCCGTGGAGTCCGGCACCAGCACCTTCCCCGAGGCCTTCGGTGTGCTCCTGACCGTCCAGATAGTCGGAGTCCTCTACGCCCGCGTCGGTCCCCGGATCATCGTCGGCTGCGGACTGGCCGGCGTCAGCGTGGTCCTCCTGCTCTTCGCCACCTGCGACGAGGACACCAACCTGTGGACCTTCCGCGCCTACATGTTCCTGCTCGGCGTCGCCATGGGCGGCGTCTTCATGCCGACGACGGTGGCCTCGCTCGCCAACATCGCCCGGCAGGACCTGGCGCAGGCGTCCACGCTCAACACCGTGGTGCGCCAGACCGGAGGCGCCCTCGCACCGGCGGCGGTGACCACGGTCCTCGTCCTGAGCACCCCCGCGGCCGCCGTCGCCGATCCGCCGGTCGGCGCCTATCAACACGCGTATCTCGCCCTGGCGTTCGTCGCCGCGGTGACCGCGGTCTTCGCCTTCACCCTTCCGGACGCCCCGGCCCGCGCCGCGGCGGGAGGCACCGCCGCGTCGAGCCGGTCCGCCCTCCGACGGCCCCGGCACGAGAAGACCGGCTGAAGGACGCCGCACGGGCGCCCGCCCGCCGGGCACCGGGGCACACGGGAGGCCACGGGCGGGAGTCGGTCCCCGCGGCCCCAGGGGCCGGCATCCCGCCCGCGCGCACGCGACCTTCGGAACGGGGCCGAACGGCTGATAGCGTGACGGCGCTCATGACGGGTTGTCGGCCGGCAGCGGATGGGGGCAGGCGCGCAGGGTGGGGAAACCAGGGCGATGGTGAGGCCGGAAGCGGAGACCGTCGGTTCGTCCTCGCCCCGGCGCGAGGACACCGACGTGGTGTGGCAGTGGCGTGAGCCGTCCGTCCTGCTGGTCGAGGACGACTCGGGCGACGCCCTGCTGGTGGAGGAACTGGTCGCCGACAGCGCCTTGAAGATGCGCCTGCGGTGGGTCCGGTCGATGGCCGACGCGCGGGAGGTGCTGGCCCGGGAGACACCGGACTGCGTCCTGCTGGACCTCAACCTCCCCGACGCCCACGGCGTGGAAGCGGTCTCGCAGATCCGGACGCACGCCGACCAGGTCGCGGTCGTCGTCCTCACCGGTCTGGCCGGGGAGGAGACCGGCCTCGCCGCGGTGGCGGCCGGCGCCCAGGACTACCTGGTCAAGGGGCGGGTCGAGCCGGACCTGTTCGGACGGGCCGTCCGCTACGCCATCCAGCGCAAGCAGGCCGAGCAGGCGGCGGTGGCCCTGCGGGCCAGCCAGATGCAGGCCCGGGAGAACGCCCGGCTGGAACGGGGCCTGCTGCCGCGTCCACTGCTGCGCGGCGACGGCGTCGAAGCCGTCGCCCGCTACCGCCCCGGCCGCTCCCAGGCCCTCCTGGGAGGCGACTTCTACGACATCGTGCAGAGCACGGACGGCACCGTGCACGCGGTCGTCGGGGACGTGTCCGGGCACGGTCCCGACGAGGCGGCCCTGGGCGTGGCCCTGCGGATCGCCTGGCGGACCCTGGTGCTCGGCGGTGTCGCGGGGGCCGAGCAGCTGACCCGGCTCGAGGAGATCCTCGTGGCCGAGCGGGCCCGGAGCGAGGTGTTCGCCACGCTCACCAGCCTCACCGTCGCACCGGGCGCACGCCACGTCAGGATCACCCGGGCAGGACATCCGGGGATGCTGCTGCGCACCCCCTCCCGGGTGCGCTGGGTGGAGGTTCCGGGCGGGCCCGCGCTCGGCGTCGTGCCCGGTGTCGCCCGCTGGCCGGTCGAGGAGCTTCAGGTGCCGGACGGGGCAGCCGTGGTGCTGTTCACCGACGGTCTGTTCGAGGGGTACGTCGGCCGGGGCAGGGAACGCCTGGGCGAGGACGGGCTCCTGCGCCTCGCGCGGGACATCGCCGCGCCGGCCGCCGAGGACTTCGTCGACGAGCTGATCGGGCGGGCGGAGGAACTCGCGGAGGGCCAGGGCGGTCTGGACGACGACGTCGCGGTCCTGCACCTGCGGTGGAACGGGAACGCGCGACCGACGCGGGACGGGGCCGGAGAGCGGAATGGATAGGCGCGAAACCGGCACACGGTGGAGCGGCAGCCGGCTGACCGTGCAGGGCTGGTTCCATCTGGCGCTGTCCGTGATGGTGCTGCTCGTGGTCGTCGGCACCGTGGTCGGGGCGCGCCTGCTGAGCCAGACCGGGGACACCAGTGACGAGCTGGCCGATCGCGTCCTGCCCGCCCAGACGGAGGCGTACCGGTTGCAGTCCGCGCTGGTGAACCAGGAGACGGGCGTACGGGGCTACGCGATCGCCGCCGACCCGCAGTTCCTCGAACCGTACGCGCAGGGCAAACGGGACGAGACCCGCTCGGCCGCCCGGCTGCGCCGCCTCATAGGCGACCACGCCACGCTCCGCGCGAATCTGGACGCGGTCGGGAAACAGGCCGCCGACTGGCGCCGCACCTACGCCGAACCCCTGGTCGCCGGCGTCACCGTGGGCCGGCCCGGGAAGATCGACGCGGCGACGGCAGAGCGGGGCAAGAAGGCCTTCGACCGGCTACGGGCCCTGGTCGCCGTGCAGAACACCGACCTCGCGCGGGCCGTCCGCGACGGCAAGGACCGACTGGAGCACGTACGGACCCAGCGCACCGTCATCCTCAGCGCCATGGTGGCGATGTTCCTGCTGACCGGCGCGGTGCTGGCGGTGCTGATCCGGCTGCTGGTCGCCCGCCCGCTGGCGGAGCTGCGCGCGTCCTCCCGGAGAGTGGCGCGCGGGGACTTCGGCCATGTCATCACCGGCGGGGGACCGAGGGACCTGACCGCCCTCGCGCAGGACGTGGAGTACATGCGGCTCCAGATCGTCACGGAACTCGACGCCTCCCGCGACCAGCAGGAGAACCTCGCCCGGCAGACGGCGGCCCTCGACGACCAGGCCGTGGAACTGCGCCGTTCCAACGCGGAACTGGAGCAGTTCGCCTACGTGGCCTCGCACGACCTCCAGGAACCGCTGCGCAAGGTGGCCTCCTTCTGCCAGCTGCTGGAGAAGCGGTACGGGGACGAGCTGGACGACCGGGGACGGCAGTACATCGACTTCGCCGTCGACGGCGCCAAGCGCATGCAGGTCCTCATCAACGACCTGCTCACGTTCTCCCGCGTCGGGCGCGTCAACGACGCCCGGCTGCCCGTCGACCTCGACGAGGCCCTCGGCAGGGCCCTCACCAACCTGGACACCGCCCTGACCGAGACCGGCGCCCGCCTCGAACGGCCGGAGGAACTGCCCGAGGTCGTCGGGGACCCCATGCTGCTGGCCATGCTCTGGCAGAACCTGGTCGGCAACGCCGTCAAGTTCCGTCATGCCGACCGCACCCCGCACATCCGCATCACCTGCGACCGGCATCCCGAAGAGCCCGACACCTGGCTCCTGACCGTCACGGACAACGGCATCGGCATCCCCCAGGAGTTCGCGGAGAAGGTCTTCGTCATCTTCCAGCGGCTGCACGGCCGCGACGCCTACGGCGGCACCGGCATCGGGCTCGCCCTGTGCAAGAAGATCGTCGAGTACCACGGTGGGCAGATCTGGATCGACACCGCCCACAGCGAGGGCACCCGCTTCCGCTTCACCCTGCCGGCTTCCCCCGCCGAGAAGCCGGCCGCCCCCCACGACACCGACGAGAAGGCCCTGACATGACCACTCCCGCCGCCGCCCCCATCGACGTCCTCCTGGTCGAGGACGATCCGGGCGACGAACTGATGACGCGTGAGGCCTTCGAGGACAACAAGATCGGCAACACACTGCACGTGGCCCGGGACGGGGAGGAGGCGCTGGACTTCCTCTACCGGCGCGGCGGGTTCACCGACGCGCCGAGGCCCGACCTCATCCTCCTCGACCTCAACCTGCCCAAGTACGACGGCCGTCAGGTGCTCGAGAAGATCAAGTCCGACCCCGACCTGTCCCACATCCCCGTGGTGGTGCTCACCACCTCCGCCGCGGAGGAGGACATCCTGCGCAGCTACAAGCTCCACGCGAACGCCTACGTCACCAAGCCGGTCGACCTGGACCAGTTCATCGCCGCGGTACGCCAGATCGACGACTTCTTCGTCCAGGTCGTCAGGCTGCCCCGGACCGGCCTCTGAGCCGCTCCACCCGCCGCGGGCGTACCGTCGCGAGGGCACCGGGCACGGCGCCGGCCGTCCACCGGTGCCGGTCCGTCACGGCAGGTCCACCCATGCTCCCCGCTCGGCCGAGCGGCTCATCGCGTCGAGTGCGAGGGCGCTGTGCACCGCGTCCGCGAGCGTCGCCCCGTACGGGACGCCCTCGGCGACCGAGCGCAGGAAGGCGTGGGCCTCGATGACCTTGAGGTCGTCGTACCCCATGCTGGACGCCGCGCCGGGCTGGAACGCCGCGTACTCGCCGTGTCCCGGACCCACGTACACGGTGCTGACCGGCTGGTCCTGGTAGGTGGTCCCGCGGCTGACACCCAGCTCGCCCATGCGCCGGAAGTCCCACAGGACGGCGCCCTTGGTGCCGTGCACCTCGAAGCCGTAGTTGTTCTGCTCGCCGACCGAGACCCGGCACGCCTCCAGCACACCCCGGGCGCCGGAGGCGAAGCGCAGCAGACAGTTGACGTAGTCCTCGTTCTCCACCGGGCCCAGCTCGCCGCCCGTGGCGCGGGTGTGCCCGGCGGTGGCCCCGGTGGGCCGGGCCCGCTCGGGGATGAACACGGCGGTGTCGGCGGTCAGGGAGGTGATGTCCCCGAGGAGGAAGCGTGCGAGGTCCACCCCGTGCGAGGCCAGGTCGCCCAGGACCCCGCTGCCGCCGCGGTCCCGCTCGTAGCGCCAGGTCAGCGCGCCCTCGGGGTGCGCCGCGTAGTCGCTGAACAGCCTGATGCGCACATGTGTGACCGTGCCGATCTCGCCGGAGGCGATCAGCTCGCGGGCGTACGCCACGGCCGGGGCGTTGCGGTAGTTGAAGCCCACCGTCGCCTGAAGGCCGTTCTTCGCGACGGCGTCGGCCACCGCGCCCGCGTCCTCGGCGGTCAGCCCGACCGGCTTCTCGATCCAGATGTGCTTGCCCGCCTCGGCCATGGCGACGCCGATCTCGCGGTGGAGGAAGTTCGGCGCGGTGATGCTGACCGCCCGCACCCGGGGATCGGCGGCCACCTCCCGCCAGTCGCGGGTGGTCGACGCGAACCCGAACTGCTCCGCCGCCTCCTGCGCCCGGCCCGGCACCTCCTCCGCCACCATCACCAGTTCCGGGCGCACGGCGACCTGCGGGAAATGGTGCGCGATCCGCTGGTAGGCCTGGGTGTGCACCCGTCCCATCCAGCCGAAACCCACGACGGCGACGCCGAGTGACCTCACCATGCCAGCCCTCCTTTGGACCGATCCAGAAACTGGAAGCTCACCCTGAAGTCCATCCATCCAGCTGTCAAGGGCCTTTACAGGGCCGTCCACCGTATGGAACGGTCCATGGCATGAGAACTCCGACCATCCGGGACGTGGCCGAGCGGGCCGGCGTGTCCAAATCGCTGGTCTCGCTGGTCCTGCGTGGCGCGGAGGGGGTGCGACCGGAGAAGCGGCAGGCGGTGCTGGCCGCGGTGGAGGAGCTGGGCTACCGGCCGAACGCGGCCGCCCGCAGCCTGAGCGAGCGGCGCACCCGCACGGTCGGCGTACTGCTCAACGACATGCGCAACCCCTGGTTCGTCGATCTGATCGACGGTCTGCAAGCGCGGCTGTACGACAGCGGACTGCATGTGCTGCTCGGCGACGGCCACCTCAACCGGCGCCTCGGCGAGGATCTCACCCGTACCTTCACCGAACTCCGCGTCGACGGCCTGGTGGCCGTCGGGACCCTGCCCGACCCGGACGCGCTGCGCACCGCCGCCCGGCACGTCCCGATGGTCGTCGCCGGCACCCGCGAGCCGGTGCTGCCGGGCGTGGACATCGTCGCCAACGACGACGAGCACGGCGCCCGGCTCGCGACCGAGCACCTCATCGGCCTCGGACACCGGCACATCGCCCACATCGCGGGGCTCGGTGCGGTGGGCGAACTGCGCCGGCGCAGCTTCGAGGCCACCATGCGCGAGCACGGCCTCGCCGGCACCGCCGTGGTGGAGCAGGGAGACCTCACCGAGGAGGGCGGCTACCGCGCGACCGTTCGGCTCCTCAACCGCGCACGGCGTCCCGATGCGATCTTCGCCGTCAACGACATGACCTGCGTGGGCGCCCTCTCGGCGGCCGAGGAGACCGGTCTCGTCATTCCCCGGGACCTGTCCCTCGTCGGCTACGACAACACCTACCTCGCCCGGCTGCGGCACCTCTGGCTGACCACCGTGGACAACGCCGGCCATGACGTGGGCCGGCGCGCCGCCGGGCGGCTTCTGGACCGGATCGCCGACCCGTCCCGACCCGCCGAGGTCGACCTCGCGGTGCCGCGGCTGAAGGTGCGGGGCTCGACCGCGCCCGCGGGGGCGGCCTGACGCCGAAGGGCTCGGCCCGGCCGGGGGATCACCCGCTCCGGCAGCGACGGAGTCCGCCGGCGAACGCGCTGCATCCGATCGCGCCCGCGGTCCGGAAGAAGGTGGTGGGGCCCCGTCCTGTGATGTTCCCCCGAGCCGGGACGGGTCCCCTCCCAGACAGCACGGCACCGGCCGGCCGGGTGGCAGGCCGTGCGCGGCGCGTGGGTCCGCCCGCCGGGGTCAGCGTGCGGCGATCGCGGCCTCGGCCGCCGCCTTGATCCGGCGGCCGAACGCGTCGGCGTCCTTGCGGGCGGCGCCGAGCGCCAGGCCGACGAGGAGCTTGCCCAGTCCGTGGCCTTCCAGGACGTTGAAGATACGGACCCGGGTGCGGCCGCCCTCCAGCGGTTCGAGGTCGTAGCCGCCCTCGCGCGCCATCACGATGTTCTTCGAGACCTCGGCCCAGCGGATCTTCCCCGGGGCTTCGAGGGCGGTGATCCGGAACTCCCTGCCGGTCTTCATCCCGGCATCCTTGACCGTGCTCCGGAACACCGTGCCGACCGCGGTCGGGCCGTCGGGCATCCGGTCGATCCTGAGCACCCGGGGGCTGAACTGCGGATCGTTGCGCCCGTCGGCGAGGTAGGCGAACACCTCCTCGACCGGCCGGTCGACCTCGACCGTCGCTTCGAACTGTCCCGACATGGACCCTCCCGTCTCTTCGGTCGCGCCGGCGCCCGCGCGTGGTGACGCGCCGCACCGCCCGTCCTGCCGTAGCGACATCGCGACCCTACGCGAGCGGCGGGCGTCGCGCGCGGCGAGTGGCGTAATCGCCGAGCCGGACGGGACTTTGCGGACACGGCCTAAGGGCGTTCGAAGAGCTGGAGGAGGCCGGCGAGGGAGAAGCAGAGGGCGCCGGTGAGGGTGCCCCAGTTGGCGATGTCGGCGTTGACGAGACTGCCGGTCGTGGGGCGGGTGTAGGCGGTGACGGCCGAGACCATGAACAGGACGGAGCCGAGCTGGTTGACGGCGACGATCCACCAGCCCAGGCTGCGCGGCCGGACGCAGCGACGGCCGTGGCAGATCTCGGCGAAGCCCAGATGCCCGGACACCAGGAAGAGGAGGCAGCCGACGATGTCGGGCACCCAGATCAGCCGGTTGACCTGCTGCACGCTCAGGCCCTGGAGAAAGGAGTCCAGCAGGTCGACGGCGAAGACGAGGGTGCCGGTGAACAGGACGAAGGCGCTCAGCCAGTCCACCCGCATGGGTTCGTAGCTCCACCACCGCCAGGACGGCGTGACCAGCCGGCCCTCGCCGCCGCCGACATGACGGGGCGCGTCGATCACCTGGAGCAGCGAGACGTACCCGCCGGTGTTGAAGAACAGGCCGCCCGCGAAGTAGATCGAGGCGCACTCCAGGGCGTCGCCGGAGCCGAACTGCGCGACGGCCGCCCCGGTCGCGAACAGCGCACCGCCGAGGATGAAGGCGGTCGCGGCGATGGCGTTGAGCCTGCGCAGCCGGCGCAGGCCCACGCTGTCCGCACGGGTGCGCCGGCTGGTCGTCGCCCCGGGCGGACGGACGGCGAGAACGCCGCGCCGTCGCGCGAGTCGTGACTCCCACACCGCGGTGCCGCCGTCGGGAGGATGCCAGGTGAGCCTGGTCGTGAACGGTCCCGCACCTTCGGCGCGCTGCTCGGGCTGCCCCACGGGCCGAGCCTAGGGCGCACCGGGGCCGCGACCGCGGCCGAAACGCCGACCGCTTGCCGGGCAGGCCCTAGCCGCGGAAAGCCTTCCGCAGGGCTTCGCCGAACTCGGTGGGGTGTGTGGTGAGGCCGACGTGCCCGCCGGGGAAGTGCTGGAGTTCCGTGCCGAGGCGCTCGGCCAGGAAGGCGGCCGGGCGGTAGGGCAGTTCGCCGATCGACTCCCGGCCGCCGGCGAGCACCAGCCGGTCCGACAGTGTCTCCAGCCGGTGGAGGTCGGGGGTGTAGGACATGAACGCGGGCGCGATGCGTCCGATGAAGTACGGCAGCCCGGCCAGTGTCTGCTCGGCCCGGGCCGCGGCCTGCGGCGGGAGCTCGACCTCGGACTTCGAGGCGCCGGTGTCGGGGTCCTCGTCCTTGCTGAGCCCCGCCGCGAACACGGCCATCGCCGGCATGAGCCCCCGCGTGCGGAACGTCTCCTCGACGCGGGCGACGAGCGCGCGGTGCTCGGCGGCGTCCGGCAGGACCTCCACCACCGGGGGTTCGTGCGCCACGACGCGTTCGAGGCGTTCGGGACGGGTGAGGAGCAGGTGGAGGGCGGCGATCGCGCCCGAGCTGGAGCCGAACACCCGGGCGGGCTCACCGGGCGACAGCAGATCCAGCAGGCGCAGCGCGTCGTCGGCGTGTTCGGCCACGTGCTGCTCGGCGTCGGGGTCGTCCAGGGTGCTTCGGGAGATGCCGCGCGGGTCGTAGGTGGCGACGGTGTACTCGGCGGCCAGGTCGTCGGCGATGCCGGTGAGGGAGGCCGTGCCGCCCGTGCCGCCGGGGATCAGCAGCAGGAGCGGGCCCTGTCCGCGGACTTCGTGGTGGAGCGTCGCGCCGTCGACACGCAGCCTGCCGATGGTCGGAGCGGTCATGGGGGTCTCCTTCTCGGGATGCGCGCCGTCCGGCGCGTACGGCCGCCACCTGATGGCCCGTCAGCCTGTCGGGCCCGGCGGTCGGCCTTTCTGCGTTCCTAGGGTCCCTAGGTATAACCTAGGGACCCTAGGAACGGCAAAGGAGTATCGGCCCGGCGACGCCCGCGGCCCGGAACCGCGGGCAGGGCGGCCCGGAACCGACGGTTCTCCGTGCCCATGCCGCTCAGTCCACCGTGTAGCAGCGGATCACGATGTGCCCGTCCTCCTCCCGGGCGAGGCCCACGAAGGCCGTTCGCGCGAGCCACCGGTGCCGCTCGGCGTCCGTGCGGAAGACGGGCGCGGTGCGGAAGTACGTGCCGGCCTCGGCGAGCCGCGGGTACTGGACCAGTCGCCCCCGCCGGCCAGGACGGTGCCGTTCAGACGCGGGCCGTGGACCGTGCCGCCGGTGATGGGGGTGAACTCGGTGCGCTCGCCGTCGCCGTGTCCGATGTGCAGGCTGGGGGCGATCGCCGCCCGGATCTCGAAGGCGTGGGTCAAGGAGGGGACGACGGTCATGCCAGGTGTCCGTTCTGTGCGGTGTGGCGGGTCGGCTTCCAGCCCGGGCGCGGCACGGAGTCGCGCAGCCGCCGGGTGTAGGGGTCTTCGGGGGCGGTCAGGACCGTCTGCGCGGGGCCGGGCAACGACATCGGGGGGTCCATCCGCTTCCCGGCCGCCTGCTGCGGCGTCGTCGGGGTACGTTCCACGGTCGGCCGGATCGCCGACTGGGCCCCGCCCGCGAGGAGGACCTCGTCCTCGACGCCGCGCAGGCCGTCGAGGACCGGGCCGGGGTGCCACGACCGTGGTGACTCGCCCCCCCCAGTGGCCACTTGTCGCCGTTGACCCGGCCCTGTCGCCGTGCGAGCGTCACCGGGACGCCGCCCTCGCTCCGCAGGGCGACCGACAGGAGGGGAAAACATGCACACACCACGGTCCCGTCACACACCACCGTCCCGTCCCACGGCGGCGGTCGCGCTGGCGGTCGCCATGACGCTCGCGGCGGCGGGCGTGGCGGGAACGGCGGGACTCGCCCAGGCCGCGGAACCCCGGCACGCCGCGGGCGCCCCGAACGTCCTCGTGATCCAGAGCGATCCGACACCCGAGGAACAGGCGCAGTTACGTGAGGTCGCCGGTGCGATCTGGACGCCGGAACTGGCGGCCGGCTGGAACATGAACACCGATGTCGCCGCCGTCC
The DNA here is from genome assembly GCF_014648915.1 of Streptomyces phaeofaciens. Classification (GTDB taxonomy): domain Bacteria; phylum Actinomycetota; class Actinomycetes; order Streptomycetales; family Streptomycetaceae; genus Streptomyces; species Streptomyces phaeofaciens. The sequence continues at coordinate 709,216 of NZ_BMSA01000001.1, forward strand.
TGTCCGATGCCACCGGTCAGATCCTGCGCTGCTCCGAGGCGTTCGCGCTGGTGCCCAAGCCCCCGGGCTTCCTCCCCGGCATCGGCTACCTGGTCAGCTACGCGCAGCAGCTGAGGAACTACTTCCTCGCCGTCCGCGACAACCGCACCTACCGCGCCTGCGTGGTGACCGCCGCCGCGAACTACCGCACCGCCGTCGAACTCGCCTCCATGGGGATCTGAGACCGGCGCCCCGGCGGCCCCGCACCGGCAACGGGGCGGCGGGCGGGCGCGGTTCGGCCGGGCTCAGATCCCGGAGACCTTGGCACCCGCCGACACCTCGTAGACCAGGGTGACGGTGCGCCGGCCGCCGGCCGGCAGGGCGAGATTCCAGCGGGCGATGCCGTCGGCGTCGACCGTGTCCGGGGCCGGGGAGCAGTACTCCTTGCTCAGACGGACCTCCACCGCCGAGACCTCGGAGACCGGAATCCGTTCCCGCAGGACGATCACCCGTTCGTCCTGCTCGCCGGGGGCGGAGAACCGGGACAGGTGGAGCCGGACGGTGCGGGTGAGCACGGTCTTCTGGGTGAGGCCGGTGGTCTCGCGGGACTCCTCGGTGTGCCGGACGACCCGGTGGTCGTCCCGGCTGCCGTAGGCGAGTTCGACGGGAGCGCCCGGGGCGGTGAAGTCCAGGGTGCCGCGACCGGTGAAACCGCTGCCGCGGACGAGGTCGACCGGTCCGGCGAGCAGGGCGTGGCCGGACCGGTTCTCGAACCGCACCACCTGGGTGACCAGCGGCGACAGCTCGGGGGTGCAGGCGTACTCGATGCCCGCGGGCGTGGTGAAGACGGAGAGCGGCACGCGGTGGGCGCGGCCGTCCGAGGGCACCGAGACCGGTGCGGGGGAGTGCAGCACCCGTACCTCGCCGCCGTCGTCCACCCCCGGCAGACCCGGCACCGGGGCCGGCCCGAGGTCCGCGATCTCCTCCTCGCGCAGCTCGACGTCGACGCTGCGGCGCTCCGCGGCGGTACGGTCCTGGAGTGCCAGCCGGTCCTCGCCCAGCCGGGGCGGCTCGGTGGCGAGCGCCGAGCGGGCCGTCGACAGCGTCAGCCGTACACCGGACCAGTCCTCGCCCGTGCGCTGCCAGACCGTCGCCTCCGTCTCCAGGGTGAGGGAGTCCCCGTCGAGCACGGCCCGGTAGGCGGGCCGCCACAGCGCGCACGGGGTGAGATGGCTCAGGCGCAGCCCGGCCGGTCCGGCGGCCGCGGCCTCCACGGTCAGCTCGATGTGGCCGACCAGTTCGGCGGGTTCCTCCTCGGCGAGGTCCATGGCCCGCTCGACCTCGCCGAGTTCGGCGTCGACGGCGGTCAGCCGGGCGTCCACGGTGCGCAGTTGCTCGGCGTACGCGTCGCGCTCGTCGTCCACCCGGTCCAGCTCGCCCGTCCAGCGGTCCCCTTCGGACTCTCCGGAACCGGCGCCCTCCGCGATCTCCCTCAGCAGATCGGCGCAGAGCCGGCCGAGCGCGTCGAGGCGGGCGTGCAGCCGGTCGCGCCGTCGGCCCAGGGCGAGCCGCTCCTCGTCGAGGGCATGCGCGCGGTGCCGCAGGGCGGAGTCGTCGGCGGCGGGCCGCGGCCCGCGCGGCGTCCAGCTGCGGACGATCCGCACATCGAGTACGGCCGCCGGGCCCTCGGCGGTCAGCTCGGCGTGCAGGGTGCGGTCGACGGCCAGCGCGCTGACCGGCCCGAGGCGCAGCCGCTGGACGCCGGCCTCCAGGTCGAGCACGGCGGTGCGCTCGACGTGGGCGCGGTCCTCCAGGCAGGTGACGGCGGTGACGGGGAGGGGAATCGGCTCCGGTGCCGTGGACATGAGGTGTGTCAGCTCCTGCGGTTGCCGCCGACCAGGGTCTTGGCGGACGGGATACGGATCTCGTAGCCGCCGTCGAGGGCGGTGGTGCCGCCGGCGGGCAGGTCCACCCGCCACAGGCGGGTGCCGGGTGCGTGGTGCTCCGGTTCCGTGTCGTCCGGGGGCGCTGTCCAGTCGGCGCGTTCCGTGATCCGGACGTCGGCGTCGGAGGTGACCGGGACCCGCTCGTGGACCTCGACGGTGACGGGCCCGGCGAGCCCGTTGGCCAGCTCGACGTGGACGCGGTGGTCGAGCACGGTGGTGCTGTTGCGCATCCCCGACGTCGACTCGTGCAGGTTCGTCCGCCGGGTGACCCGGATGCCCTCGGCCGGCCCGAGCCCGACCCGGCGCACACCGCCGGGGGCGAGCGTGGGCAGTGCGGTCGTCAGCAGGAAGTCGTCGCCGACGGTCACCTCCACCGGGCCGGCCAGCAGCGCCTGGCCGGTGGAGTTGGAGAGCACCAGGGTCGCGTACACGGTCTGCTCCACGGACGGCACGCAGAGGTACTCGGTCCGCAGGCCGACCGGGATCTCGCCGACGGTGACGGTGTGCCAGGTGCCGTCCGAGGGAATGTCGGCGCGGGCGACGGCGTCGAAACGGTGGTCGAAGGAACCGGCCGACTCGCGGGGCCGCACGGCGTGTCCGGGCAGCGGCAGCGTCGCCACCGCTTCGGCGCGCCGGCGGTGCTCGGCCGCCACCGGGTCGAAGGGGGTGTCGGGAAACAGCCGGCCCCGGCGACCGTCCTGCTCGTCCGGACCGCTCAGGACGAGCGCGCTGTAGTCGAGTTCGGCGCCGCTCGGCCGCGGCGGACCGACGGGCGGTGCGGGCGGTGCGGCCCCGGCGGAGGCCGCGGGTGCCGGCGGCGGGGGCGGCGCGGCCCGGCCGGGGGCCGCCGGTGCCAGGGCGGCGGGGGCCGCGAGGGGCATGCCGCCGGTCCGCGGCCTGCCGCCGGGCCGGGCGGGCGCCGCGCGATCGCGCGCCGCACCGCCGAAGGCCTCCGGATGTACGCCGCCGGGCTGGGGCAGGACGGGCGCCGCTCCGTACGCCTGGGGCATGGGCGGTGGCGGTGGCGGTACGGGACCGTACGCGGCCCCGTCCCCACCGGATCCGGGACCGTACACGGGCCCGCCCGCGACCGGAGCCGAGCCGGCACCGACCGCCACGGGCACGGCGCCCGTGGCGGGGCGCGGGCGCGGGCCCGCCGCGCCGTAGCCGGCGAACAGGTCGGCCAGACCCGCCGGGGGCTCGCGCCAGCCGGACGGCGTGGGGGCGGGCTGACGGCGTCCGATCCGGATCGAGCGCAGCCTCGGCAGATCGGTGCGGCGGCGCAGATCGGCGGTCGCCAGGGCGATGCGCACGCCCGTCCAGTCCTCCCCGGTGCGCTGGGCGACCGAGGCACGCAGCACCAGGCGTCCACCGCTCTCGCCCTGACGGTGGGTGAGACGGTAGGTCGGCACCCAGACGGCGCCCGGCACCCCGTACTCCAGCTCCACCTCCGCGTCGCCCGTGCCGTCGAGGGTCAGGACCGCCGAGACCGTGGCCGTCAGGTGGGCCTGCGGTGCGTCGGTGGAGGCGCGGGCGAGCCGGTCCTCGGCGACCGAGAGCGCGTGCTCGGCGCGGCTCAGTGCCTCCTCCAGCTCGACGAGACGGGTGTGCAGCCGCTCCAGCCGCGCGTCGACGAACTCGGCGAGCTCCAGCCAGGCGTCGACCGGGGTGCGGCGGTGCGGGTCGTCCCGTCTGCGGGCCGGCGGGACCGGGCGCAGCGCCCCGACCTCCTTGATCAGGCCCGACTGCCGGTCCCGGCGCCCGCGCGCCGCCGCGCACGCGTCGGTCAGCCGCTCCACCTCGTGCCGCAGGGTGTCGGGCACGGACGTGCCGAGCGGTTCGGCCTCGACCTCCACCCGGGCCTCGGTGACGCGCACCCCCGCGGTGCTCGTGACACGCGCCCGCAGGGATCCCGGGTCCATGGAGCGGGGCAGTCCGCTCACCCGCACCCGGCCGTCCGGCGGGACGCTGCCCCGGGCCACGCGGCGGCACAGGGCGCCCTGCGCGTACACCACGACCGAATCGAGGGTCGATCCCCACCGTTGTGCTGTCTCAGCCGTCATGTGCTCCGCCCCCCGGCCGTGTCTGTGCTGAGCGAAGCCTACGCCCGGGGAGCGGCTGGCGGCGGGGCGGCCCGGGGCCACCGGTTCTCCGGGTCCGTCGACGGACGGCGGCGTCCCTTGTGCCGTGGCAGGGGTGAGCGGTGGCCGTCCGCATGCGACGCGATCGCACCGTACACATGGCGGAACTGTCCGATTTCTTATCGGTCCTGACCGCTTCGGGGGAATTCGGCCGGACATCACAATTCCGAAGATAATCTGACAGAAGCTCGGTGATGATCGAGGCATTCACGTGCGGTCCCCGTATTCGGCCGCTCAATTCCCTGCGCGGTTTCCGTCTCTTCCGCCGTCCGCACGCACGCCCGGGGAACGCACCGCACACCTGCCCGGAAGAAGAGGAGTACGGCCGTAGATGAGGAATGACCGGCAGAGGCTGCCCGGGGCGAACGGGGAAGGTTCACGGGTGTCCTTCCCCGGCGTTTCCTTCCGGACCTACGAACACCCGGCGGCCCTCACGGCGTTGATCGCCATGAAGCGCGCCAGGGGATTCGACCTGCTGCTGAAGAAGGTGCACGGGGCCGTGGGCGAGCCCGTCGTCCGCATGCAGCACCTCACGTCCGCCGTACGCGTCGGCCCCCGCCAGTTCCCTAGGCTGCACGGGCTCAAGGAAGAGGCCGCCGGCGTCCTCGACCTCCCGGAAACCCCGGAGCTGTATGTGCGCTCGATGGGGGAGGTGAACGCCTTCGCCGTCGGAATGGACCGGCCCTTTCTCGTGCTGAGTTCCGAACTCGTGGACGTGATGAACGAGGACGAGATCCGCTTCGTCCTCGGCCATGAACTGGGCCATGTCCTGTCCGGCCACGTCCTCTACCAGACGGTGGCACGCATCATCGCGAGCATCGGCCTGGCGTCGTTCCCGGTGGCCGGTCTCGCGCTGGAGGCCGTCGACGCGGCCCTCAAGGACTGGACGCGCAAGTCGGAACTCTCCTGCGACCGGGCCGGACTGCTGGTGGCGCAGGACCTGGACGTCGCCGTCCGCGCGCTGATGAAACTGGTCGTGGGCGCACGCGCCGAGGAGATGAACCCCGCGGAGTTCCTCCAGCAGGCGGCCGAGTTCGAACTCGACGCGACCGGCTGGCGCAATCGTGTCTACAAGCATCTGATGCCCTCGGGAAGTCACCCCATCCTCGTATTGCGGGCCTCGGAGCTGGACCGGTGGGTGCGGCACGGGGACTACGAACGGATCCTGCGGAGCGGCGAGTACGAGATGCGTTCCGAGGACGGGCAGGCCACCTTCCGCGGAGGCCTGCGCGATCACATCCGCGAGATGAAGGACAAGCGTGACCAGAAGGCGGCCGATCGCGCACTGCGCGGCTACGCGCCGCCCGCGCAGCGCGGCAACGACGACTGAGGAAGGCGGAACGACGTGGAGTTCGTCGAAGTCCACACCACGGGTCCTCGCCCGCTCCTGGTCCAGGTCGACGGCGCGGACGCCGTCGTGGAAGCGGGCCGGGCGGCGGACCTGCTGGCGCGTGGCACCGAATCGTTCGAGTCGGCGATGGACGCGGTGCGCGACGCGGCCCGGACCGCCGTCACCCGCGTCCGCGAGCTGTCCCAGCCGCCGCAGGAGGTGACGGTCCAGTTCGCCGTCCAACTGGCCGCCGAGGCCGGGGTGGTCGTCGCGAAGACTGCGGCGACCGCCAACATGAGCATCAGCCTGACCTGGCGGTCGAGCGACCAGCATGAGTGACATCAGATCGTCGATCGTCCGGGTGTGGGACGCGAACGGCCGCGTGGTCGGGGCCGGCTTCCTGGTGGGCGCCCGCCACGTCATCACCTGCGAACACGTGGCGCTGAGAGCGGCCACGGGGAGGGCCGGTGGCCCGCCGCGCCCGGGGTCCGGCCCTTCCGCACGCCCGGCCCCGGCATCGGCTGCTCCGGCATCGGCCGCCCCCGCACCGGCCGACCCATCGCCGACTGAGCCGGTAGCGACGGGCCCGGTAGCGACCGGCCCGGTACCGGCCGACCCGATACGGACCGACCCCGTACCGACCGCCCCCGTACAGATCGACTTCCCCTTCCTGGACGTCCCGGGGCCGCCGCTCCGCGCCCGGTTGCGGCGGCTGGGTTCCGCCCGGCTGCGCGGCCTCGATGTCATGGGGCTCGTCCTGGAGGAGGACCCGCCGGCCGGCGCCGTACCCGCGCGGCTCAGCATGGCCGAGTCCCCCTGGGGCCGGCGGTTCCGGACGGCGGGCTTTCCCACCGGCCGCGATCACGGCGAGTACGCGACCGGCCGCGTCCGTGACCTGGTCGACGGCGACTGGCTCCAGATCGAGGCCGAGCACCGGACCGGAGCCCGGGTCCGGCAGGGCTACAGCGGAAGCCCGCTGTGGAACGACGACCTGGGCGCAGCGACCGGCATGGTCGTGGCCGCGGACCGCGAGGACCGGGACCGCATCGCCTACGCGATCCCGGCAGCCCTGCTCGTCGAGGCCTGGTCCGAGGTCCTTCAGGCGCGCTCCGTTCCTCCCTGCCCGTACCGCGGCCTCAGCGCCTTCGACGAGGGCAGCGCGGCCCACTTCCACGGCCGCGAGGACATCGTCCACCGACTGGTGCGGCGGGCCGAGGAGTTTCCCGTCACCGCGCTCGTCTCGCCGTCCGGCACGGGCAAGTCGTCGGTGCTGGCCGCCGGGGTACTGCCGGCCGTGCGGGCGAACGGCTCCTGGCTCCCGCTGCGGATGCGGCCAGGTCGTGATCCGATCGCGAGCCTGTCGTTCGCCGTCGCCAACGCGATGGAGGCCCATCCGGACGCCGCCCGCTGGACGAAGACCCCTTCGGAGGTCGTCGCGGCGCTGCGCGAGCAGTCCTTCGCCGATCTCGCGCACCAGCTCCTCCAGCAGTCGGGACGGCGACGACTGCTGCTCGTCGTCGACCAGTTCGAGGAACTGCTCACGCTGTGCCGGGACGCGGCGGTGCGGGACGGCTTCATCGAGATCGTCGCCGAGGCCGCACGCCGGGGCGGCGGCGCGCACCGACCGGTGACGGTACTGCTGGCGTTGCGTGCCGACCGCGAGCAGGAGGCCGTCGGCAGGTCGAAAGCGCTCGGACTGCTCCTGGGATCGAACGCCGTCCGGCTCGACCCCCTGAACGACGAGGCGCTGCGGCAGGCCCTCGAACGGCCCGCCGCGGCCCACGCGGTCGCCTTCGAGCCCGGCCTGGTGGACCGCATCCTCACCGACCTGAGGGGCCGAGGCGGCGCCCTGCCGCTGCTCGAGTTCCTCCTGCTCCTGCTGTGGGAACAGCAGGAGGACCGGACCCTGACCTGGTCGGCGTATCACCGGCTCGGTGGTGTCGGCGGCGCACTCACGCGCTACGCCGACACCATGTACGACCACCTCACCGGCCAGGAGGCCCGCAGCGCGCGCAGGGTGCTGCTGCAACTGGTCGGCCTGGCCGAGGGGTCGGCGGACACCCGTCGTCCGCTCCTGGAACGCGAGGTGCGCCCCGGCGACTGGGCACTCGTCCAGCGGTTGGCGGACGAGCGGTTGCTGTGCCTCGACCGCAACGAGAAGGGCGAGGAGGTCGCCGAACTGGTCCACGAGTCGCTGGCCTGGAACTGGGACCGCCTGCACCTGTGGATCACGGACGCGGACCGTCGCCTCAAGGAGTCGGACCGCAGAGCCGACCGGATCGGAAGGCGCTTCAGCATCGGTGCCGGAGCGGCCAACCTCCTGCCGCCGCCGATGGACGCGATCATGGTCGGGGCCACCTTCGCCCGCATGGGCCAGCAGATGGCCAAGGCGTACGACGTCGAGATCAGCTGGCAGGTGCTGCGCACCGCCGGGATCGCGATGGCGGAGGGCATCGCGGCGGTCGCGGGTGCCATGTGGGGCGGAACGGCACTGCTGAAGGCCGTCCCCACGATGAGCGTGTGGGTGGCGCTGCTGATCCAGCCGCCCCTCGTCGCGGCGATCGCCTACTCCGTGGCGACCACATGGAAGTACTACTTCCATGTGGTCTGCGCGGGAGGTCGGGGTCCCGACAACGCCGAGCTGCGCGAGTTCGTCACCATCGCGCTGCGCGGCCGGCTGCACCAGGCCAGAACCAAGTCGCCGTCCAGCACCGCGAAGTGGCGCAGCGCCCCGGGGCCGGCCAGGACCCCGAGGCCTGACGAGTCCCCGAGGCCCGAGGACCCGGAGACCTGACGACACCGGGACACAGAGACACAGAGACACCGGGCGCCTCGGTGGACGACCGTTCCGTGCGCGGACGTCCGCTACTCGGCCGTGACGAACCGGAGGCGGCGGCGGGCGCGGGACGGGGCGTTCCGGCGGGCGCGGATCTCCTGGACGACGGCGATCAGTACGACCACGCCCCAGCCGATCGAGAACGTGCCGACCTGGTCCCCGGAGCCGAAGGCCAGCCAGCCGACGCCCAGGCCGCCCAGGGTCAGGCCGCAGGCCGCGGCGAGCGGCGAGAGACGCCGGCGGCTCAGCGCCCGGACCAGGCAGAGCGCGCCGAGCGCCAGCACCGGAGCGGCGAGGATCTCGATGTTGTCGTGCGCCGTGTAGTCGTAGTCGACCTCGGCCGACGCGGGCGTGTACCCCCCGCTGTAGTCGTCCTCGAAGAGCCGGTAGCCGGAGCTGTCGGACTCCAGCTCGTAGTAGTCGCCGTAGGTGGAGTCGTAGTGGTAGAGGGTGCCGAAGTCGGACTCCGACACGTAGTCGTAGTCGTAGTCGTCGACCGCGCCGCCGATCGCGACGCTCGCGATGACCAGGGCCCCGGCCCCCCACCACAGGAGGGTCGAGGTGAGGGGAAGCCAGCGGAACAGGGCGAGCCCGAGCACGGCGGTCACCACCCACACACCGATGTAGGCGTCGGAGGAGTCCTCGTAGGCGTCCTGGTAGCCGAGGCTGACCACCCCGGAGACGACGATGCCCAGCAGGGCGACCATCCTGCCGGTGGACAGCGCGAAGCGCCGCCGGCCCGGCCGGGCGTCGCCGCTCGCGGGTGCGGCCCCGGGCGGCGGCGGTGTCCGGCTGTCGCCGGTGGCACCGGGACCGGCCGCGTCGACCGGCTTGGCAGGTGGCGGGACGACGGGCCGGGGCGGTGTCGGCGCGGTGCGCGTCTCCTGCTGGGCCAGCGCCGTGTGCCCGGGGCCCGGCGTGGGCTCGACTGCCGCGCGGGCGGGCGGTACGCCGGGCGCGGGCGGCGTGACCGGGGCCGGGGCGCCGGCCGGGGTGGCGGCGGGAGCGGCCGCCGGAGCGCTCAGCGCGGCGAGGGTCGTCGCCAGCGCGTCCCGCAGCTCCGCCGCGCTGCCCCACCGCTGCTCGCGCTCCTTCGCCAGCGCCCGCAGCACGAGGTCGTCCACCACGGCCGGGATCTGCGGGCGCAGCCGGGACGGGGCGACCGGCTCCTGGCTGATGTGCTGGTGCATCACCGCGAAGGGGGAGTCGCCGACGAACGGCGGGCGCCCGGTGAGCAGTTCGTACAGCAGGCAGCCCGTGGAGTACTGGTCGGAGCGGCCGTCCACCGGCTTCCCGGTGAGCTGCTCGGGGGAGAGGTAGGCGGGCGTGCCCACCGTCATTCCCGTGGCGGTGAGGCGGGTGGTGGTCTCCGCGACGACCTTGGCGATCCCGAAGTCGAGGACCTTGATGCCGCCCTCGGAGGTCAGCATGACGTTGGAGGGCTTGATGTCGCGGTGGATGAGGCCCTGCGCATGGCTGTGGGCGAGCGCGTCGGCGACGTCCCTGCCGACCGCCAACGCCCGTTCGACCGTGAACGGGCCGTCGGCCAGCACATCGGTCAGGGTGCGTCCCTCGATGAACTCCATGACCAGGAACGGCGTCGTCTCGCCGTCCGTGGTGTCCTCGCCGACGTCGTGCAGCACCGCGACGTTGCGGTGGTTGAGCGAGGCGACGGTGCGCGCCTCCCGGCGGAACCGGATCCGGAACTCCTCGTGCCGGGTGAGTTCCGGCGGCAGCACCTTCACCGCGACCGTGCGGCCCAGCTCCCGGTCCGTGGCGCGCCAGACCTCCCCCATTCCGCCGCGCCCGACCGCCTCGGCCAGTTCGTATCTCTCCGCGAGCACCCGCATGGTTCTGCCCCCCTGGGCACATAGGGCAGCCCGACAACAGCTCGGCTGCCCGAAGTCTCCGAACAGCGGCAGGCGGACGGGCGGCACACCCGGACCTCCCCGGTACCGGTGCGCCGTCCGCTCAGCCGCCCGCCCACCATACTGGCGAAAATCCGCTCAGGGGATATTCCGTATCTTTCCGTACAAATGTGCGCCTTTTGTGCGCCCTTCACCACCGGTCCCGGGGCTTTTCTGTCGAGGGTGATCAGCGCGTCCAGGGCCCGTCCTGGCCGGATTCACCCTCCAGGACGCGGCGGGCCGCCTCGGCCTCGGCGGCCGGCGGGGACAGCTCGTCGAGGGTGTCGAGTGCGGTGTCCGTCTCCAGTTCGCGTTCCCAGGCCGCGGCGAGCCGCTCCTGTTCCTCGCGGGGCCGGGCACCGACGGCATCCCGGTGCTCGGGGTCCAGAGCCGTCAGGAATCGTTCGACCGCGTCCTTCGGCATGCCGTGCTCCTCGTCGCTGGGAAGGGTGCCGTTCCCGGCCCAGCATGGCGAACCGCGCCCGCACCGGCCCCTCGACACGGCCCGGTGGCCCCCCTGATGGCCCCTCGGGGGCACCCTCGGTGAGCGTGCTGCCGCCGGTCGCCTTGCGGTGGCCACGGAGGCGCCGTGACCGGCCCGGCGCCGTCACCGATGCGTGGCCGCCCCCGGCCGGCGACCGGCCGCGACCCGCCGTCCGGCGAGCGCCGTCAGTTGCTCGGAAGGGGGCACGCCCAGTTCCGTGCCGAGCAGGTTGCGGAACCACTCGTAGTGCCGGACGGCGTCGACGGTGTTCCCCTCCGACAGGTGCACCGCGATGACCGCCCTGCTGGCGCTCTCCCGCAGGGGTTCGAGACGCACGGCCTCGAAGGCCAGGTCCATCGCCCCGGCGTGCCGCCCCTTCGCGGCCATCCGGTAGGCCCCCGCCTCCAGGGCGTGCAGCCGGAGTTGACGGGTGCGCTCCTGGTCGAGCAGCACCCAGTCGTCGTACCACCCGGGCAGCAGGTCGCCGTTGAGCAGCCAGGCGTAGCCGTCGTCGTCCGGGACCTGCGGCTGCCGGCCGTCGGGCGGCTGGAGGACGCGCCGGATGCGGGCGGTGAACTCCCGGTTGTCGACGAACGTCTCCCGCGCCAGGCGGACGTGTATGCCCTGGGCCACCACCAGACCCGGTACGGCCCGGTTCACCCGCCACACGGCGGTCCTCAGGCTGGCCCCCGACCTCTCCTCGGAGGCCTGTGGCCACAGCGTGGCCGCGGCCACGGATCGACTGGCGCCGATCCGCAGCGCGAGAAAGGCGACGAGCCGCTGCCCGCTCGGCGGCAGGGCGACGGTACGGGCGCCGCGCTGCACGGCGAACCCGTCCAGCAGCCGGACGGCGATCTCGGACAGGGCGGCATCACTCGGTGCGGACATCGACTTCCTTACGCAGGGTGACGTTGCCGGGCGACTGGATCGCGGAGGGGCGAGCCGGGCCGGCAAGGACGATCGCGGATGACGGTCGGCACTCAGGGGCGCTGTTCTCCGAGGCGGGTACCGGGACTTACAGTCGCGGAATTCCCGTACCGGGGCAATATGCCCGCCGGGGCGCTCGGGGGCGGATCCGGGGCGGGCGGGAGACCGGCCCCGATGGGTCGAGCACGGGGGGTTTCAACCGTGACGCGACGTGTTCGGAGGGAGAGCCGGGCGGGGGAGAGGTGCGACGCGTCCGCGGGGCCGCCCGGGGCAGGAGTCGTCCACCGGGGTGACCGGGCCCCGTGGTCTCGGACCATGCCCGAGAACTCGGCGGCCCGCTTCTACGACGCGCCGGCGTCCCCGGGGTGTCCTCGACCCGCGACGGCGGGGCCGGGGCCGCCTCGGTGTCGCGCGGGCCGCGGGCCTTCCGCCGGGCTCAGGACCGGAGGCGGGCGTCCGGTCCCGGCCGGGCCGTGACGTCCCGGGGGGTGAGGGCGGTGTGTTCCGTGGTGCACTCGACGACGACGCGGACCGGGGCGCCGCAGTCCGTGTGGTGCACGTCCAGCACGGGGCCCGTGGTGCCGAGGGTGTACGCCTCGCCCCACTGGCCCAGTGCCATCAGGACGGGCCACAGGTCCCAGCCCTTGCGGGTCAGCCGGTACTCGTTGCGGGAGCGGCTGCCCGGATCCTGGTAGGGGACGGTCCGCAGGATGCCGGCCGAGGTCAGCTTCCGGAGGCGGTTGCTGAGGACGGCCTCCGACAGGCCGATGTGGCGGTGGAAGTCGTCGAAGCGGCGCACCCCGTTGACGGCGTCGCGCAGGATCAGCAACGTCCATCTGTCCCCGATCACGTCGAGCGTGCGCTGGACGGGACAGTTCTCCGTACTCGCCTCGAGCCACTCCATCCGGCCATCGTAGAGCGCCTGGCTTCGCCATTGACAGTCAGACGGGCACACGGCTAGCTTCACTTGAAAAAGTCAGAGGGAAACGATCAGAGGGAAGGGCGCCGGGCCGTGGGGCGAACACGTACGTATCAATGGGACGATCCCGAGATCCTGGCGGAGGCCGCCGGGCGCATGGCCGGCATCGACTTCCTGCGCGAGCTGCGGGCCGGACGGCTGCCGGGACCGCCCGTCAGCCACACCCTCGACTTCACCCTGGACGAGGTCGAGCCCGGCAGGGCGGTCTTCACCCTGACGCCGGGCGAGGAGCACTACAACCCGATCGGCAGCGTGCACGGCGGTATCTTCGCCACCCTGCTCGACTCGGCGGCGGGCTGCGCCGTCCAGTCCACCCTCCCGCAGGGCATGGCGTACACCTCGCTCGACCTGACCGTGAAGTTCCTGCGGCGGATCACCGTGGACACGGGCCCGGTGCGCGCCATCGGCACGGTCGTCAACCAGGGTCGTCAAACCGCCCTCGCCCAGGCGCAGTTGGTCGATGCGAAGGACCGCCTGCTCGCCCATGCCACCAGCAGCTGCATGCTCTTCCCGGTGCCCACCCCTCAGGGCTGACGCGGCCCCGGGGCGGTGCTCCGCTCAGCCCGCCGTGCCCGACGCTCGGCGGAGAACCGGCCGCAGGGCCTCGATGACGCCGGGGTCGTCCACCGTGGAGGGGATCGGCTCGTCGTGCCCGTCGGCGATGCCGCGCATCGTCTTGCGCAGGATCTTTCCCGAGCGGGTCTTCGGCAGGGCGGCCACCACCGCGACGTCCTTGAGCGAGGCGACGGCCCCGATGCGCTCGCGCACGAGCCGGACCAGTTCCGCCTCGACCTCGCCCGGATCACGGCCGGTGCCCGCCTTCAGGACCACGAACCCGCGCGGTACCTGTCCCTTCAGGGCGTCGGCGACGCCGATGACGGCGCATTCGGCGACATCGGGGTGGGCGGCCAGGGTCTCCTCCATGCTGCCGGTGGACAACCGGTGCCCGGCGACGTTGATGACGTCGTCGGTGCGGCCCATGACGAACACGTAGCCGTCGTCGTCGATGTGTCCGCTGTCGCCGGTGAGGTAGTAGCCGTCGTAGGCGGAGAGATACGACTCGACATAGCGGTCGTCGTCGTTCCAGAGGGTGGGCAGCGCGCCGGGCGGCAGGGGGAGCCTGACGACGATCGCACCGTCGACGCCCGCGGGCACCGGCTCGCCCGAGGCGTCGAAGACACGGACGTCCCAGCCCGGCAGCGGGCGGGTGGGGGAGCCGGGTTTGACCGGTGCCGCCTCGATACCGACCGGGTTGGCGACGATGGGCCAGCCGGTCTCGGTCTGCCACCAGTGGTCGATCACCGGGATGTCCAGGAGAGCGCTCGCCCACTGGTAGGTCTCGGGGTCGAGGCGCTCGCCCGCGAGGAAGAGATAGCGCAGGCCGGACAGGTCGTGGTCCGCGGTGAGCGAGCCCTTCGGGTCCTCCTTCCGGATGGCCCTGAAGGCGGTGGGCGCCGTGAACATGGTCTTGACCCGGTACTCGGCGGCGACCCGCCAGAACTGGCCCGCGTCCGGTGTGCCGACCGGCTTGCCCTCGTAGAGGACCGTCGTCGCCCCGGCCAGCAGCGGCCCGTAGACGATGTACGAGTGCCCGACGACCCAGCCGACATCGGAGCCGGTGAACATCGTCTCGCCCGGACCCACGTCGTACACGGCGCCCATCGACCAGTGCAGGGCCACCGCGTAACCGCCGCAGTCACGCACGACACCCTTGGGCTTCCCGGTCGTTCCGGACGTGTAGAGGATGTAGAGCGGGTCCGTGGCGGGGACGGGGACACAGCCGGCCGGTGACGCGGCGGCGACCAGGTCCGCCCAGTCGAGATCGTCGGGCCCCAACTCGGCCCGTTCCTGGGGGCGTTGCAGGATCACCCGCTTCTCCGGCCGGTGGGCGGCGAGTTCGATCGCCCGGTCGAGCAGCGGCTTGTACGCGATGACGCGCTTGCCCTCGATGCCGCAGGAGGCGGAGACGACCACCTTGGGGGCGGCGTCGTCGATACGGACCGCGAGTTCGTGCGGGGCGAACCCGCCGAAGACGACCGAGTGGACCGCGCCGATGCGTGCGCAGGCCAGCATCGCGATCGCGGCCTCGGGGACCATCGGCATGTAGACGACCACCCGGTCGCCGCGCCCCACGCCGAGGCCCGCGAGCGCCCCGGCGAACGCCGCGACCTCGTCCCTGAGCTGCGTGTAGGTGTAGGTGCGCCGGGTGCCGGTCACGGGGGAGTCATGGATGAGGGCGGGCTGCTCGCCCCGGCCGGCTTCGATGTGCCGGTCGATCGCGTTGAAACAGACGTTCAGCCGCCCGTCGGGGAACCAGTGGTAGAAGGGCGCGCCCGAGGAGTCCAGGGCCCGCCGTGGAGCGACATCCCAGTCGATGCCCTCCGCCGCCTTCAGCCAGAAGGTCTCCGGGGCTTCGGTGCTGGAGCGGAAGACATCCTCGTAGATTCCCATCGCGCACTCCTTCGTGGCATCCAGGGGCCGGGGCGTGGCGGCGTACGGCGCATGTCGGACGAGTACCCATGATGGCCGACGAGGCCGGCTTGGCGCCGAAGGACATGCCCATGCCCATGTCGCGCGGTGAGCTCGTCGTCACCGCGGGCCCGATCCTGCCGACCTTCGGTCCGGGCCGCACCGACCGGCGGCGATACGCCCCCGTGGCCGGACTCGGGCGGAACGGTGACGGGCAGGTGTGCCTCATGGGTCCGGAGCAGCGCGGACCCCGCCGCCTCCCCCGGGCTGCCCGCCTCGTTCCTGTGCCGCGACCCGCAGCCGCCGGGGGATCGCCGGGGCGGTACGGGACGGGATGAGCGGGCATGGTGGGCAGCCGGCGCGGCACGACACTCGATCGCGGCTCTCCGGGGTGGTGGCCCGTGACGTCAGGCGGAAGGCTGCGGGGCCTGCTCGCCGTCCGCGGCCGGTCCGGTGGCGTCGGTGGTGGTGTAGAAGACGGAGGTGCCCTGCTTGGTGCGCTGGGCCTGGTTCTTGGCCACGAGGCCTTCGAGGGTCGTACGGACCACGGTCGTCTTGACCGCGCGCTCGGGGTGTTGCTGCTCCAGCGTGGCGGTGATCTCGGCGGCGGAGCGGGGCTCGCTCTGACCCACCAGGTGTTCGCGAACGAGTTCGACGAGTGTGCGCTGGGCCGCCGGTGCGGCCGAGGCCTTGGCGGCGCTCTTCCCGGCCGTCCGCTTCGCGGGCGTGGCCGTCGTCTTCCTGGCCTTCGTCTGCTTGGCGGACTTGGCGGTGGTGGCCGCCTTCTTGCGCGGCGCGGGCACCGCCGCGACGGGCTCGGCCGCGGGCGCGGCGACGGGTTCGGCGACGGGCTCGGCAGCGGGTTCGACGGCGTCCGCTGCCGTGACACCGAGAGCCTGCCGGATGTTCACCAGGACCGCGTGGTCGTTCCCGAGGGCGGTCAACTGCTCTTGCAGTGCTTCGATTTCGTCGGTGAGGCGTTGCTGCTCCTTGAGGTTGCGCTCGAGGTCGTTCGCCACCTGTGAGCTGTACTGGGAGGTCAACTCGGAGGTTTTGACGGTTGTTTCGGACATGGTGCCCACACCCTTTCCCGGGTCCCGCAGCCGCCGGGCACAGGGCCCGCAGCGTATGCGAAATCTAATTGCCTGAGCTTTCCTGCCTGGTGTCGCGTGAGCGGCAGTAGTTACTGTCGCACAGGCGTGATGTAGCGATAGTACGGAAGGCAGGCGCATTGTTCTCCGCCCCACGACTGAAATTCCGCCGCAGGTGCCCGGCCCCTCGTGCTTTTCCCCGGCGCCCGGGGGTAATTCGACGGGGCCGGGTCGAGCGGGACGGATCTGTCACGATCGTCGAAAGCATGGGGCCATGAACTCGGATCAGCCGGTGCCGCGTGAGCTGAAGGTCCTGGACACGGCTTCCCTGCTGGAGGTGGAGGAGCGAGCCTGCCGGCTCGGTCTCCGTCAGCGGCTGGACCCGGCATGGTTGCGGACGAATGCGGCGCCCGAAGGAACGCACCACGTGTGGCCGGTCTTGTGGCACAACCTGTCCCATCGCCCCGATGTTCCCCGGCAGTTGCGGTGCGAGCTACTGATCTCGCTCCGTACCGGAGAGCGGGTGCGGAG
Source organism: Streptomyces phaeofaciens (assembly GCF_014648915.1). GTDB lineage: Bacteria > Actinomycetota > Actinomycetes > Streptomycetales > Streptomycetaceae > Streptomyces > Streptomyces phaeofaciens. The sequence continues at coordinate 725,836 of NZ_BMSA01000001.1, forward strand.
TCTGTTGGACGTTCTGCCCGATGACTTCACCGCTCTGCCGAAAGCGACCTCGCGTGATGAAGGCATACGGGCCGGCCGACTTCTGGACGATGCCCGCACCGTCAGGGAATGGCTGGGCGGTGACGGTGCTGTGGGTCACCTGTGAGAGCGGCGCGGGGGCGAAGTCGCCGGGTAGCCTGGCGAGATGACGGGGTGCGAGGGGCGAGAGGAACGGGCGAGGGGCTCGTCGACGTCGTGTGCGGCCCCGTCGGCGGGTTCCTTGCAGGTGTCGCCGCTGCGCGACCGTCCGCCGACGTGGTGACGCGATGACGTCACCTGCCGGCGCCGAGGCGTTCGCGCATCCTGCCCTGTTCTACCGCGGCGAGCAGGAGTATCTGGACGGCACCGTCCCGTTCGTCCGGGAAGGGCTGGAGGGCGGTGAGCCCGTGGCCGTCGCGGTTCCCGGCCCCGCACTGGACGTCCTCAAGGACGCTCTCGGCGCGGACGCATCGGCCGTGCACTTCGTCGACATGACCGTGGCGGGCCGCAATCCGGGCCGGATCATCCCGAACGTTCTGCGTGCCTTCACGGACCGGCACCGCGGCACACCCGTACGCATCATCGGAGAGCCGATCTGGCCCGGCCGCAGCAGCCTGGAGTACCCGGCCTGCGTACAGCACGAGGCGCTGATCAACCCCGCCTTCGAGGGGCGCGACGTGACGATCCTCTGTCCGTACGACGCCGACCGGCTCGACGAGCGGGTGCTCACCGACGCGTACGCCACACATCCGGTGATCCTCTCCGGCGGCGGCGGGCGTCCGAGCCCCTCCTACGCGCCCGAGAAGATCGTGGCGGCGTACAACCGGCCTCTGCCGTCGCCGCCCGCGTCGGCCGAGCGCACTCGCTTCGGTGCGCGGGAACTGTCCGACGTCCGGCATCGAGCGGTCGCCCGGGCCGCGCGGCTGGGGCTTTCCGACGGCCGTCTGGGGGACTTCGCCCTGGCGGTGGCGGAGCTGACCACCAACAGCGTGCTGCACGGCGGCGGTTCCGGCACCCTGCGCATCTGGTCCGAGGACTCCCAGGTGGTCTGCGAGGTTCGTGACCGGGGGTATCTGAGCGACCCCTTGGCCGGCCGCCGCCCACCCGCCGGTGGCCGGCCGGGCGGCCGAGGGCTGATGCTGGTCCATTCCGTGGCCGACCTGGTGCGCATCCACACCGGACCGGGAAGCACGGCCGTTCGCTTCTATCTGGGGCCCTGAACCGGTCTGTCCGAGGCCCTGAAGTCGTCCGATCACTCCTTGTGCCGTCCGTTGCCCGGGCGTGCGAACGCCCTCGCCCGCCCCGGAGCGTTCTTCGGGGCGGGCGAGGGCGGAGGCCGGTGCTACTTGGTGAGCGGCGCCAGCTTGGGGTCGTTCGCGTAGGCCTCGGCCGCGTTCTCCTTCGTCACGATGACGGGCGGGAGGAGGTAGGACGGGACGACCTTCTTGCCGTTGTCGTACGACTTGGTGTCGTTGATGGTCGGCTTGTCGCCCTTCTGGACGGACTTGACCATGTTGATGGTCTCCGCGACGAGCTTGCGGGTGTCCTTGTTGATGGTCGAGTACTGCTCGCCGGCCATGATCGACTTGACCGACTCGACCTCGGAGTCCTGACCGGTGACGACCGGGACCGCCTTGCCGGCGCCCTTCACCGAGGTGAGGATCGCGCGGGCGAGGGTGTCGTTCGGGGACAGCACACCGTCGAGGGTCTTCTTGCCGCCGTAGGCGGAGGTCAGCAGCGAGTCCATGCGCTGCTGGGCGTTCTCGGCCTTCCAGCCCTGGGTCGCGGTCTGCTTGATGTCGGTCTGCCCCGATCCGACAACGATGTCGCCCTTGTCGATGAGGGGCTTGAGCACCTCCATCGCGCCGTCGAAGAACACCTTCGAGTTGTTGTCGTCCGGCGAGCCGGAGAACAGCTCGATCGTCCACGGGCCCTTGGCCTTCTTGGCCTTCATGCCGTCGATGAGGGCCTGGCCCTGGAGCTGGCCGACCTTGAAGTTGTCGAACGCGATGTAGTAGTCGACGTCCTTGGTGTTGGTGATCAGGCGGTCGTAGGCGATGACGGTGGCGCCCGCCTCCTTGGCCTGCGACACCTGGGTGGCGAGCTGCGAGGCGTCGGTCGCGCCGATGACGATGACCTTCGCGCCCTTGGTCACCATGGAGGAGATCTGCGCCTGCTGGTCGGCGACCGTGGTCGAGGCGCCCGCGTACTGGACGTCGGCCTTGAAGCCCGCGTCCTTCAGACCGTCGGAGAACAGGTCACCGGCGAGCACCCAGTTCTCGGAGGTCTTGGCCGGCAGGGCGACACCGATCAGGGAGTCCTTCGCGAAGCCCTTGCCGTCGGCGCTGTCGCTGCTGGTGGAGCCTTCGCGTTCGTTGGAGCAGGCCGTGCCCAGGGTGAGCAGGGCGGCGGCGCCGACGGCGGCGATGCTTCTGATGACGAGTCTGCGCATGGTGGAGGTGAACCCTTCGTGTGGTGCTGGTTTCCGGAACGTGCTGCGCCGTCGAGCGCGGCGAAGGCGGTGCGGGTGCGACCGCCGGACCGTGAGCCGATGCCCGGTGGTGCCGGGGGAGACCGGACACCCGGTCGTCAGGGGACCGGGTGCCCGGTCGTCGGGGGGAGGGAGGAAGTGAGGTGGCCGGAGTGCGGGGCCGTCGGTCGGTGAGCGGACCCGGTGGTCAGCCCGCGACCTTGGCCTTGTCGGCGTCGGAGGCCGGGGCCGGCGGTGCGGCCGGTTCCGCCGGGTCGTCCCGCCGGAACGGACGTGTCAGCGTTCCGATGATCGAGAAGCGCCCCTGGCTCTTGTTGTAGACGTCGAAGGCGACGGCGAGCAGGAGGACCAGGCCCTTGATGATCTGGACCATGTCGGAGCCGACGCCCTCCAGCTGGAGGCCGTTGTTGAGCAGTGCCATGACCAGACCGCCGACGATCGAGCCGCTGACGGTGCCGAGGCCGCCGGAGACCGCCGCGCCGCCGATGAAGACGGCCGCGATGGCGTCCAGCTCCCAGCTCAGCCCGTCCTGCGGGCCGGAGGCCGAGGACCGGGCCACGAAGATCATGCCGGCCAGCGCGGCCAGTACCGACATGTTCATCATGACGAGGAAGTTGACGCGCTTGAGCTTCACACCGGACAGTTCGGCGGCGCGTGCGTTGCCGCCGACGGCATAGATGTGCCGGCCGCCGATGGTGTTGCGGGTGTAGTGCGAGTACGCGATGACCAGCACGATCAGGATGATGCCGGAGATCGGCAGGCTGGTGCCGATCCGGCCGCCGGCGAAGCGGAGCGTCGCGAAGACGATGACGCCGAGCATGACGGCCAGGCGGATGCCGGTGACCCACAGCGGCGCCACGTCGGCGTTCATCTCACGGCGGGTCTGCCGCGCCTTCCACTCGCGCCACACCACGCCCGCGCAGGCGGCCGCACCGAGCAGCAGCGTCAGGTTGTTGTACCCGGTGTCGGGCCCCACCTCGGGCAGGAAGCCCGCGCCGATCTTGCGGAAGCCCTCGGGCACCGGAACCGTGTCGGCGTTGCCGATGTACTGGTTGCCGCCGCGGAACAGCAGCATCCCGGCGAGCGTCACGATGAAGGCCGGCACACCGATGTAGGCGACCCAGAAGCCCTGCCAGGCGCCGATCAGCACGCCGACGAGCAGGCCGAGCACGATGCCGAGGGGCCAGGGGAGCGAGTACTCCTCCATCGCCTTGGCGACGACGATGCCGGTGAACGCGGCGACGGAGCCGACCGACAGGTCGATGTGCCCGGCGACGATCACCATCAGCATGCCGATGGCCAGGATCAGGATGTACGAGTACTGGCTGACGACCGCGATGAGGTTGCCGGAGGTGAGCGTCAGGCCGTCGGTCCAGATCTGGAACAACAGGACGATCGCCACCAGGGTGGAGATCATGCCGAACTGGCGGGCGTTGGAGGCCGTGCCCCCGAAGAGGTTCTTCTGCAGATCAGTTATACGGCTCATGGTGTCGGGCTCTTCTTGGTAGCGGTCATCTGCTTCATCAGGAGTTCCGGCTCGGCGTCGGCGCGCGCCACATCGCCGGTGATGGTGCCCTCGAACACCGTGTAGATGCGGTCGCACAGGCCGATCAGTTCGGGCAGCTCGGAGGAGATGACGATGACTCCCTTGCCCTGGGCGACGAGCCGCTGGATGATCCCGTAGATCTCGAACTTGGCGCCCACGTCGATGCCGCGCGTCGGCTCGTCGAGGATCAGCAGGTCAGGGTCGGTGAACATCCACTTCGCCAGGACGACCTTCTGCTGGTTGCCGCCGGAGAGCTTGACGACGCCCTCGTCGACGCCGGGGGTCTTGATCCGCAGGCTCTGGCGGTACTCCTCGGCCACCTGGTGCTCGCGCACCGGGTCGATGACGCGGCGCCGGGCGATCTTCGACAGCTTGGCGGCCACCATCGACGTCTTGATGTCGTCGAGGAGGTTGAGACCGATCGACTTACGGTCCTCGCTGACATAGGCGAGTCCGTGCCGGATGGCGTCCGACACCGTCTTGAGCTGGATCTCCTCGCCGTCCTTGAACACCTGTCCGGACAACCAGGTGCCGTAGGAGCGGCCGAAGAGGCTCATCGCGAGTTCGGTGCGGCCCGCGCCCATGAGTCCCGCGAAGCCGACGATCTCGCCGCGGCGGACGTGGAACTCCGACCCCTTGCACACCAGCCGCTCGTCCGAACTGGGATGCCGCACCGTCCAGTCGCGGACCTCGAAGAAGACCTCGCCGATGTCGGGCGTGTGGTCGGGGAAGCGGCTGTCGAGCTCACGGCCGACCATGCCCCGCACGATGCGGTCCTCGTTGACGCCGTCGGCCCGCACATCGAGGCTCTCGATGGTGCGGCCGTCGCGCAGGATCGTGATGGTGTCGGCGACCGCCTCGATCTCGTTCAGCTTGTGCGAGATGATGATCGAGGTCACGCCCCGCTCGCGGAAGCCGCGCAGCAGGTCGAGCAGGTGCTGGGAGTCGTCCTCGTTGAGGGCCGCGGTCGGCTCGTCGAGGATCAGCAGCTTGACGTCCTTCGCGAACGCCTTGGCGATCTCGACGAGTTGCTGCTTCCCGACGCCGATGTCCTTGATCAGGGTGTCCGGGTCCTCACGGAGCCCGACCTCCTCCATCAGCTCGACGGCGCGGCGCTGGGCCGTCTTCCAGTCGATGGCGCCGCGCCGGCGCGGTTCGTTGCCGAGGAAGAGGTTCTCGGTGATCGACATGCCGGGCACCAGGGCCAGTTCCTGGTGGATGATCACGATGCCGGCCTGCTCGCTGGCCCGGATGTCGCCGAACCGGACCTGCTCGCCCCGGTAGACGATGTCGCCGGTGTAGCTGCCGTGCGGGTGCACGCCGCTCAGCACCTTCATGAGGGTGGACTTGCCGGCGCCGTTCTCGCCGCAGATCGCGTGGATCTCGCCCTCCCGCACGGCGAGGTTGACCTCGGCGAGCGCGGTGACGCCGGGGAAGGTCTTGGTGATCGACCGCATCTCCAGCAGGGTCGTGGCGGTGGGACTCATGAGCGGGGCTCCCCACCGCCGGGAACGCGCCGTGGCGCCCCCGACCCCTCGGGCCTGCGGCATTGCATGGACATCAACTTGCCTCCGATGGCACTGCCCCGTGCCTTCGTGTCCGGGGTGTTTCGTCTGCGGGTCCGGACACTAAATCCATTTGTTTTACTAAGTCAATGGGCCGTGAAGGATATGTTGGCGGGGGGCGACGAGAGAGGACCGCGCGTGCGGCAGGCAGGAACGAACCTTCCCAAGGTCGGGCGATACAACCGGGCTGTTGTCCTGGACCAGATCCAGCTGGCCGACGGCATCAGCCGGGTCGAGATCGCCCAGCACACCGGCCTCACCCCGCAGAGCGTCTCGGGCATCGTCCGCCGCCTGCTCGACGAGGGCATCGTGCGGGAGGACGGCGCGAGCAGGGGCTTCAGCGGCGGGAAGCCCCGCACCACCCTGCGACTCAACGCCGAGGCCGGCAGCGCGGTCGGCCTGCACTACGATCCCGTGGAGCTCAGCTGCACCGTTGTCGACCTGCTCGGCCGGCCGCTGGTCGTCAAGCGACGCCCCACGCACCCCGGCACCGACCCGGCCGAGGTCGTGAAGTCCATGGCCGAACTGGTCGCCGACGTGCTGGCCGAGACGGGTGTCGCCCGTGACAAGATCCTCGGGCTGGGCCTCGCCACGCCCGGTCCCGTCGACCTCAAGCAGGGCACGATCGTCGGCGCGCCCCAGCTCGCCCACTGGACGCGCGTACCGGTGCAGCTCATGCTGAGCGAGGCGACCGGCCTGCCGGTGACCCTCGACAACGACGCCACCGCCGCCGCGGTCGGCGAGCGCTGGTCGGGCGCGGGCAGGGGCGTGGCGGACTTCGCCTACTTCTTCTTCGGCACCGGCATCGGTGGTGGCCTCATCCTCAACAACCAGGTGTACCGGGGCGGTTCACTCAACGCGGGCGAGTTCGGGCACTCCTCGGTGCTGCCGGACGGCCCGGAGTGCTACTGCGGCAACCGGGGCTGCCTGGAGCGGCTCGTCAACCCCACGGCGATCGTCGCCGAGGTGCACCGTAGGCTGGCCGCGGGACCGCCCGCCGACAGCGTGCTGGCGCGGGCCTTCGCCCAGGATCCCGACACGGTCGATCATGCCGCCATCCGGGTGGCCGCGGCGGCCGGCGATCCGGTCGCGGCGGCGGTCGTCGACGAGGCCGCGGAGCACGTCGCCTCGGTCGCGGTCAACATCGCGAACTTCATCGACGTGGACCTGATCGTCCTGGGCGGCCACGGCATCCAGGGCGTCGAGTCGCGCTACGTCGACGTCGTCGCCGCCGCCCTGGCGAGCCGCCCCCTGTCCCGCCACATCCGGGTCGTCGGGGTCGAGGCGTCCCCGCTCGGCACGGACGCGGCGGTGGTGGGCAGCGCGGCACTCGTCCTCCACGCCACGTACTCCCCGCAGCTGTCGGCTCTGCTGGCGGAGTGACTGCGGGCCGAGGCACGCCGGCCGGCTCGGCGTGCCCGCGCCGGCGGAGCAACGGGCCGACGGGGGAGGGCCGTTGACCATGTCCGCCGTCGCCACCTTCGACCGGGCGGCTTCGGCCAGGATCGGCGGCCGCGTGGCCCGCCCGGCCGAAGGTGACGACCGGGCCGACCGCGGCGAGTGAGGACACCGCCGCCAGGAGACGGTGACGATGTCGGCGCCGGGCAGGCCGAGTTCGGGACGGCGTATGCCCCCTGACGGGGTGTGAGGACCCTGTTGCCCGCAAAATCGTTCGCCCGTCATGGTGCGAGCCGTTAGGCTCCGGCCGCGAAACAGGCGTGCGACACGCGACCGTCGAGGAGAGCCGGCATGGAGATCCCGAACGTGCGGACCGACCGTCTGGGCCTGCTGATCGACCAGTTCGACCGCGCCAGAGAGATGGCCCAGGTCCGGCTGGCAGGCCTCGGCGACGAGGAGTATCTGTGGGAGCCCGTGCCCGGCTGCTGGTCGATCCGGCGCCGGGGCGAGGAGACGACGCCCAGGGCGTTCGGGCCGGGCGCGTGGCTGCTCGACCAAGGCGCCCCGGAGATCCCGGCGAACGAGTACGACGAGGTCGCCCGGCAGGCCGCCGGCGGGATGACCGTCGCCAAGATCGCCGATGACTGGAGCGTGAGCGTCGAGCGCGTCGAACAGATCCTCGCCCACACCGGCCCACTGCCGCCCGACGACGCCCCGTTCACCACCCTCGCGTGGCGGCTGGGGCACCTGCACTTCTGCTTCGCGGGCCAATGGGAGTGGGCCTTCGGCGAGCGACGGCAGGACCCGAAGCTGCTGGTCGACTTCAGCCCCTTCGCCGCCGTGGCGACCGAGCGGTTCTGGACGTCGATGGACCGCTGGCGGGACAGCGTCGCCGCCATGACCGACGAGCAGCTCGACACGGTCGGCTTCTCGCAGTACCCGTACGGCTCCGACGCCGACGAACCGTTCATCAGCGTGCTGTGGGGATCCATCCTCGAGTTCATCCACCACATGGCCGAGATCGCCCTCCTCCGCGACCTGTGGCGGGCACGCTTCGCGGGCGAGAAGGAGCAGCGGCTCTCGCCGTGACCGGCGATCCCACGACCCGTCGCCCGCGCCGGGCGGTCAGGCAGGGATGAAGCCCGGCCACCACGGCGGGACATTGCCGCGGCACAGGGGGTCGGGGTAGGAGTCCGGCATGCCGAGCCAGGTCACCACGAACCAGGTGAAGCACACGGTGACGACGAGCCCCGCCGCCACCGCCGAGCCCCGGTGGTGCCTGCCGAGAGTGCCGTACAGGACGACCCAGGGAACGGCCGCGGCGACCCAGATGACAGGGGCGAGGAAGAGCAACGTCATGGAGTTCGCCGCTGCGTTGACCCCGACGTCGCACGCGGCCCATGCCCTGCCGATGGCCATGACGGAGACCACCGAGGAGAACGCCCCGAACAGGGCGCCGAACCGGATCCCCCTGGACCAGGGCCTCGGAGGGCTGGTCGGCCCCGCTTCCGTCATCGCCGCACTCCCGTCGTCGGAGAGCAGGGCACACGCGCGCGGCACGGCCCGGCTCACGCAAGCCGAACCGCCTTGCACCGTCATGTGGAGCGCATCGTGTCACGGGAGCGGACGAGCCGCCTGCCACGCCGTCGGGTCCGGGCACCAGGTGGGGTGCCGGTGGCTTTCTGTGCCCGGACCGGACGGGTCTCAGCAGCTGAGGGTTCCCCTGCGCAGCGCGTGGCCGCCGTCGTTGCTGTCGTCGGACCAGTAGACGGGCTTGGAGCCGGCGACGCATTCGTCGGCACCGGCCAGGGAGAATCCCTCGTTGTTGTAGTCGGGCATGCCGGCGGGCCGGTTGTGGACGGCGGTGGTGACGAAGGCGCCGGCGGTGCCGACCTGGAGGGTGCGGTGCTGTCCGTCGCACGTGTCGTCGCAGACGGCCCACAGACGAGAGGCCTGCGGCTCCCACTGGAGTTCCATGACGCCGCTCATGCCGCTGCCGAGGGAGGCGACACGGGTGAAGGCGCCCGAGTCCTGGAGGACGTAGCCGTAGACCATGCCGGTGCCCTCGACGCCCACGAAGAACACTCCGCCGCTGTGGGCGCCGTAGCGGGCCGGGTCGTAGACCGCGTTCGTCGAGGCGTCCTTGAAGGCGGCGCCGGTCAGGTACGTGTCGGGAATCCAGGTGATGGCCTCGACACCGAGGTTGGAGCCCACGGCCGGCAGGTCGGAGGTGAGGTTCCACTCCTTGGCGGCGGTCAGCGTGGACCCCGTGCCGCTCACGTCGTACTTCAGGACGGACAGCCGGCTGGTGCCGGAGGCGTCGCCGTTGCGCTCGCTGCCGACGAACACCCCGCCCGCGGAGCCGGCGCCGGTGAGGGTGACGCCCTCGCCGTCGGGGGTGCCGGAGCCGCCCGGGAAGCGCAGCGTCCTGCCGGAGGCCCAGCCGTTGCCGCTGTCCGGTGTCCAGCCGCCGGAGCCGTCCCGGACCAGACGCCACAGCTTGCCGCTGTTCTGGGCGCCCCACATCACGCTGCCCTCCTGGTAGAGGCCGCTGAGGTCCTCACCGAAGACGTTGGAGGCGTCGGCGGTCGTGACGGAGCTGCCGCCCGGCCACGCCACCGGCGTCGTGGTGCCCCCGCTTCCGCTTCCGCAGTTGTTGGGGGCGCCGAGGGTCAGGGCAGCCGCCTTGAACGAGCCGGTGCCGTCGGGGCAGCGCGACCAGGAGGGGTCGGAGTGCTTGCTCCAGGTGAAGCTGTCGACGAGGGTCTTGCCGTCGGCCAGGTACAGGCGCGCTTTGTCGCCGGACCCCAGGCCGAACGCGCCGTGCACGTCGAAGGCGCGGAACGCTCCGGGCGCCATCGTGGCCCCGGAAGGGATCTTGTACGTCGAGTCGTCCTTGTCGTCCTTGAGGATCCAGCCCGAGACGTCGATGGTGGCGGCGCCCTTGTTGTACAGCTCGATGGAGTCGTCGACGTCGCCGGTGGTCACCACCTCGTTGATGCGGATGTCGTCGGCGGGGGCCGCGTGGGCGGGGGCGGCGGTGACGGCACCGACGGCCAGCGCCGATCCGGCGACGAGGGAGAGGGCAAGTTCACGGCGCCGACGGCGGCCGGTCGATGCGGTCACGATGTCCGTCCTGGGGTTGTCACGACAGGGCGGCACGACGCTCCCGGTGCCGGCCGAACGAGAGTCCTCGGACAGGGGGACGGTCCGTGAACGATGGCGGAAGCGATCATGGTTCTGCCAGGCCGTTCACGGGGCCGCGGTTCAGGGAGCGGCGGTGCCGCCGTCGAGGGTGTGGAGGATCTCGTCGCAGGCGCGTTGCAGGGTCGCGATCGCGTTTCCGGCGGCGAGCCCGGATCCGGCGGAGGCGGCGGCCCACCGCGCCGACAGCGCCACGGCCGCCGTACGCAGTTCCGCGGGGGACGCGTCGGACGGCAGACCCAGACGGTCGGCGAGTGCGGGACCGCGCTCTCCGGTGAGGTGCAGCAGATCCCTGGTCTGTGCGGGGCGCGGTCTCCACTCGCCGCGGTAGTACAGGCCGAGGACGTCGATGAGCCGGAGCTCGATGGCGTGCCCGCGCTGGAAGGCGTCCAGCCGTTCGCCGACGTCCACGAGGACCTGCCGGTCGGCGTGGCTCTCGGGCATCCGCATGCGGTGGTTGCGGTTCAGCCGCAACAGGTGCTGGAGGGCGTCGTGGACGCGCACGGCGCCTGCCCGCGCTCCGAAGTGGTTGCGGACCAGGTCCCGCAGACCGGCGACACCGGAACGTTCGTCGAGGATCCGGCGCAGCTCGGGCACCGAGGGCCGGTCCCGGGCGGCCCGCACCCCCGCCCACACCCCGTACGGGCTGAACGTGGCGAGCAGCCGCTGCCGTACGGCCGGATCCAGCGGCAGGCCGGGGTGGACGGCGAAGCGCCTGGGCCCCATGGCCATCACCAGGGAACGGGTGAGCACCGCGTCGTCCACGGCCGTGAACGCGCTCAGCGCCACGAGGTCGTCGTCGGGCGCGAGCGCGGCCCCCTCGGCCATCAGCCCGGCGACCGGGACGACGGTGTGGAACAGCCCGCGGCCGCCCCCGGTGGTCAGCAGCGTGTCGATCTCGCTGCGGGCGCGGGCGAACGGGTCCGTGTCCGTCTCCGGATCGCGGAAGCGCTCCTGCACGAGGGACGGCCAGATCTCGTTGATCCGCGGCATCACCCCGATGGCCTTCATGGGGGTGAGGGTGGTGCCGCGGCCGCCGACGAACCGCTGGGCGATCTCCTGGCCGATGCCGGTCAGCCCCTCGTTGCCGATGGTGTACACGATCGCGTCGGCACGGTCGCACTCGGTGCTGGTGAGCAGGTTCAGCGACGCGGCCGCGTCATGGCCGTACACCGAGTTGAAGCCGGGGGTGTCGATCAGCCGGAAGTCCGCGAGCAGCGGCGCGTGGAGGACGGCGACCACCCGGTCGATCTCCTTGAGAGTGGCGTCGGCGGGGTCGCGGCGCACGGTCAGCTCGTGCAGGGCGTCGAGCGGGGCGGACCGGGTGGTGCCGTCGCGGTGGTGGACGACGAGCCCGGGCGGGCTGCCGTGGACGAGCTCGGTCAGCACGTACGTGGTCTCCAGCTGGCCGGTGGCCATGGCCCGGTTCCCGGCCTCCTCCATGGCCCGGTCCTGGGCGTCGTCGGACACGCTCAGCGCGACCTCGGCCCCGACCAGGCCGTTGACCAGCGTCGACTTGCCGCACTTGATCTCCCCGGCGACCGCCACCCGCATCGGTTCGCCGAACGTGGCCACCCAGGCCGCGGCGTCACGCGCCACGGGGTGACAGCCCGGCCGGGACGACGTGAGCCGGACCACGTCCTCGAAGAGCGCACGGGCCTGCTGCTGAAGGGGCTGAAGGGACAGAGGAGGCCCTTGGGACTGAGGGTCGGTCATGAAGCCGTGCTCTCCCGGCCGTCCCGCTCGCCACCCGCGCCCTCGCCCCAGCCGCGCAGGCGCCCCCGCTGCTGCGCCACCCGGGCCCGCAGCGCGGCGGTGTCCTCGGCGAGAGCCTTCAGCGCGGTGAGCGCCGGCCTCAGCCGCACCGCCTCGGCGTCCGCCTCGGCACGGGTGCGCTGCAGATCCCGGCTCAACTGGGCGACGCGGGCGCCGACGTCGTTCTTCTCCCGGGCCAGCGCGCTCCGCAGGGCCGCCAGCGCACCGTTCTGGAGCGTCGGTACGACCGACCGCAGCCGGGCCCGCGCTTCCTCCTGGTTGGGGGCCAGCGCCTCGATGACATGTTTGCGCAGCCGGGACCTGCGGGTCTCCAGGTCGGCCCGCTCCATCTCCTCCAGCTCGCCCCGGAAGCCGAAGGCCGCGTCCGCCAGCCCGCCGGCCGCCGTGCCCGCCGCCGCGGCCGCGACCGCCCCGAGCAGCGGGGCCGCGGCGAACGCGGCGGGCGGGAACAGCAGCGTGGCACCCACCGCCAGTCCGGCACCCAGTGCCTTCCAGAACCCGCCCTTGCGTGCCGCACGGCTGCCTGCCTCCAGGGCGCGGCCGGCATCGCTCTTCGCCCGGCGGGGGACGACGGGCTCGTGGAACGAGGCCGCCCGCGTGCCGTGGAAGGAGTCGTCCACCTGGAGGCGGCCCAGGTCCAGGTCGAGGGCGACGGCGGTGGCCTCCAGCGCCTCGTTGGCCCGCTGTTCCAGACGGCGGGCGGCCGTCGTGTAGTGATCGTGCACCTGGTTGACGACCGTGGAGGTGAAGGCGTTGGCGTCGAGACCGTGCCCGGCGCCGTCCAGCGCCGCCTGGGCACGGGACTTGACGCCGTGCAGTCCGCTGTCGAGTCGCATGGTCTCGTCCGTGCAGATCCGTTCCAGTTCCCCGCGCATCCGTGCCGTCCAGCCGGCCTCCGAGGCGGTGACCTCGTCGAGGTGGCGCCGACGGTCGTCCAGTTCTTCGCGGACGGCCATGATCTCGGGTGAGTTGCCGTCGGTCAGCGCCTTCAGGCGCAGCCCCAGCCGCTCCTGGGCCGACCCCAGGGCGGCGTCCAGTCCGGTGAGCGTCGCGGCGGCCAGCAGGGACCCGGCACGGGCGGCGATCGCGGTGTCGATGCTCTCGGCCAGGGACGGGATCCCCGAGGCCTCCTCCTCTTCGGGGTCGCCGAGCGCCATGAGGGACGTGAGGGCCGACACCGGCACGACCACCAGATCGCCGGGGGCCGTCCGCAGCGCCTCGGCGGCCTTCGCCCGGACGTCGGCGACGGCCCGCGCGACGCCCTCCTCGCCGTACTGGGCCACCAAATCCGCCTTGCTGCGGGCGATCACCAGCGCGTCCCCGACCCGCTCGGTCACCCGCCGCAGGAACGCCAGCTCCGACTCGCCGACCGTCTGCGCGGCGCTCACGAACAGGGCCGCGTCGATGCGTTCGAGGTAGGCGTTGGTGACCAGGGCGTGCGCGGCGTTCGTGGATCCGATCCCGGGCAGGTCGACGAAGTGGACGCCGTCGCGCAGCAGGGGGACCGGCAGGCCGATCCGTACCTCCACCACCTGCCGGGCGTTGCCGGGGTTCCCGGCCTCGGTCACATGGCGGGTGAGGTCGGCCGCTCCCACGAGCACCCCCTCGGGCTGCTCGCGCGTGATCACCCGCACCTGTTCTCGTTCGGCCCAGCCGACGACCGTCGGCACGGATGTGGTCGCCCCGACATCGGCCGGGAACAGCTCGGGACGGCCGAGCAGCGCGCCCAGCAGTGTCGACTTGCCGCTGCTGAACTCGCCGCACACCGCGATCAGGAAGGCACGACCGCGCAGCCGCTCACCCGTGCGGGCGACCTGCTCCCAGCCCTCGCCGTCCGCCGTCAGCTCGGGCACGGCGGCCGCGCGGTCCAGCAGGGCGAGGACGGCTTCGACGAGGCCGGCGAAGTCGGAGGAAGGGGGTGCAGGGGTCATCGTGGCTCCCCGGGGACGGGCGCGGGTGAGGTGGACGTGGAGGTGGCGGACTCGGTGGGGGTGGGGGTTGGGGCGGTTCCGGGACGGGACATCAGCCGACCCTCCAGATCTCCACGGAGTTGTCGTCGGTACCGGTGGCAAGCACGGCTCCGTCGGGGGAGAAGGCCAGAGCGTTGACCCAGTCGCCGTAGTGGTCGAGCTTCTTGACGAGGCTCCCGTCGGAGGTACGCCACAGCCTGACCTTGGCGCCGTCCGAGGAGCCGGTCGCCAGCAGGTCGCTCGACGCGGAGTAGGCGAGCGAGTCGATGCACTTCTTGTGTGCGAGCGAGTGCAGTTCCCGGTGCCCGTAGGCGTCCCAGATCCGGACCTCGCCGTCCTTGTCCGCGGAGGCGTAGGTGCGTCCGCCGGGCGAGAAGGCCACCGCGCGTACGTCGATGTGGTCGTCGTCGCCGTAGGACAGCACCTCGCCCGTCGAGGCGTCGACGAGGTGGACACCGGAGCCGGCCCCGATCACGAGCAGGTCTCCGTACGGGGCGAACGCGACGCCGCTGACCGCGTGGTCCATCGAGTCGAGGCACATCAGATGGCGGCCGGTCGCCCCGTCCCAGAGGTTGACGGTCTCGTCGTCGCTGCCCGTGGCCAGCAGGCCGCCGGAGGAGAAGGCCACCGTGTTGACCGAGTCGTCGTGGCCGGACAGCACGAAGCGCTGTGTGCCGTCCACCGCGTCCCAGATCCGGACCTTCTTCTTGTAGCTGCCCGAGGCCAGGGTCCGTCCGTCCGGGGCGAAGCCGACCGTGGTCACCGAGTCGTTGTGCCCGGCCAGGATGTGCAGCAGCGTTCCGGTGTCGCCGTCCCAGACCCGGACGGTCTCGTCGTCGCCGGCGGTGGCGATCAGACGGCCGTCGGGGGAGAAGGCGATCCCCGTGACCTCGTCGGTGTGGCCCGTGAGCGTCGCGACCGGTTCCAGGTCCCAGGCCGTGGAGGCGGTGATCGGCGTTCCGCGGACTCCCGCCCACGCCGACAGCGGCCCGGTGGGGGTCTCCGCGACCGGCGGCGCGACGGGTTCCGGTTCCGGGTCCGGGGGCAGCAGACCGTGTGCCGTGACCAGTTCCGGTGGCTGGCCGCTGAGGGCGAGGGTGCCTCGGGCCCTGAGCCGGTCGAGGACGGCGGGGCTGCGTGAGGCGCCCCCCGTGGGGACGATTCCGGTGAGGTCGGCCCACCACAGCCCGTTCGCCGCCAGCAGCGCCTCGCACGTCAGGCATGCGGCGTCCACCACGGGTGCCACCAGCTCGCGCAACTGCTCCAGGGTGAGGGTGAACTGGCGCGGTCGCCCTCCGAGGGGATTGCGTGCGTAGGCGGTCGCCGCGTCGCTGAGCTGGTGCTTGAGCGACCGTGCCGCGGCCACCAGATCGGAGAGATCCGCCGGGTCCGCCTCGTCCGGACCGGCGATTCCGTACGTCTGTGCCAGGTGTTCGACGACGGCGTCGTCGACGGCGAATCCGCCGAGCGCGGGGTCGCCCGCCGTGTCCAGGACCACCTGGCCGCCGTCCGGTTCGATGCGCACCAGGGCCAGGTCCAGGGTGCCGCCGCCCAGGTCGAACACCAGCCATGTCCCGGGCTCGGCGTTCTCCCCGAGGGCTCCGCGGGCCGCCGCCACCGGTTCGGGGACCAGCTCCACCGGCCCGCTGAACCCGGCCAGGCCCACCGCCTCCCGCACCGCCTGCTGCCGCCCGGCCTCGAACGTCACCGGTATGCCGAGCGCGAGTGCTTCGATGGGCTCCGCGGTGAGTGTCCGCGCCTGCCGCAGAGCCCGCTCGACGAGCAGCGCGAGCAGGCGGGACGGCTGATGGGGCGCGCCGCCGAGGTAGACGGGCCGGTCGGAGTCCAGCAGCCGTTTCAGGTCGTCCCGGTAGCGGTCGGGATGAGTGGCGCGAAGTTCCTCGGCGCTCCGGCCGAGCAGCCAGTCGCCGTCCGGTGCCAGGGCCACCGCCGCCCGGGACCAGAACTGCCCCGAGACCGGGTCCGGCACCAGGCGTCGTCCCGCACCGTCGGCCAGCAGTGTCGCCACCGACCAGGTGCCCAGATCGATTCCCAGCCGCGCCATCAGCACACCCCCGGAGTCCGGGTGGTGGCGCGGTGACCCGACGCCCTCTCGTTCAGGACCATGTCGCTCCCCCTGTGTCCCCACCCGGTGCCGCCGTGCGGCCATGAGCGGCCGCGGGGCACCGGTTGCTCCCCATCAGCCACGGAAGGCACCTCTCGTCCCCCAGCGGTCCCTTTGCGGCTCTATGGGCGTCGGTCGGTGATCCTAGGGTGAGATCCCGGTCACGGGGGCGTGATTCACCAGATGTCGTACGCAGGCGACCGGACGCTCACTCGGGGGCCATGTGCCGGTCGCCCGCGGTCGGGCCGCCCGGCGTCGCGGGGGCCGTTCCCCGTGCCGTTTCAGGGCCGTTCGGCTCTAGTCGGGTGCCCGTGGCGCTGACTTCACTGATCCCGGCCGTGTGTCAGGACGCGGACGAACGGAAGAGCGCCGTACGGCGGGATGGAGTGGCGGATGATCGCGGTGGTGGGCCACGCCGACGTGACCTCGGAGACCTCGCGGCTGGTGGAGGCCGGGCTGGCGGCCGTGCTGGAGCGTGAGCCCGACGGTGAGCCGGGTGTGGTGCGTGCCGGGGGCGGTGTCGCGGTGGCGTTCGGGCGGGCCGCGCACCGGGCGGGGCGGGATCTGGTCGTGGTGATTCCCACGTCGGGGATGGTGCCGGCGTTGCTGCCGGAACGGGATCGTGGCCCCATCGGCGAGTTGCTGCTGCTCGCCCGGTGGGTGCGTCTGCTGGCGTACGACCCGGGCGACCGCGACGCGTGCGTCGGCGCGGACGAGGAGATCGTCGCGGGGTGCCGGCGCATGGTCGCCGTATGGGACGGATCGCCCTCCGACGGCCGGGACGCCACCGCGCACCTCGTGGCCTACGCACGCTCCCGCGGCGTCCCCGTCGAGGTGCTCTGGCCACGGGGCGCCACCCGCACGGGCCGAGGCACTGAGCGCACCCGGACGGGCCCACGCACTGATCGCACCTGCACCGGCCCAGCCACTGATCGCACCCGCACGGGCGCACGCACTGAGCCCACCCGCACGGGCGCACGCACTGAGCCCACCCGCACGGGCGCACGCACTGAGCCCACCGGCACCGGCCCATCCACTGATCGCACCCGCACGGGACCGCACACCGCACGCACCCGCACCGGCCCGAGCACCGCGCTCCCCGAGGGCCGGCCGCCCGCCGTCCTCGACCGTCCGGTCTCCCCGGGTACGGAGCCCGGCCGGAGCGACAGCGAGACGGGCGCCGTCCGATGACCGGCACGAGCGGCAGCGAGATGACCGCCCCCGTCGCCCACCTGCGCCGGCCGGCCACCGGGCCCCGGGAGCACGAACCGGCACGGCAGATCCCGTCGGCGGGTGCGACCGGCGGCTCCCGCGCCCTGGCCTGGCTGCTGATCGTGACCGGGGCCTTGTGCGTCCTGGCCTCCTTCGTCATCACGGTCGACAAGTTCGCGCTCCTGCAGAACCCGGACTTCGCCCCGTCGTGCAACCTCAGCCCGGTGCTGTCGTGCTCGAACGTGATGCGCAGTCATCAGGCGTCCGTGTTCGGCTTCCCCAACCCGCTGCTCGGCCTGGCCACCTACCCGGTCGTGACGTTCACCGGCTTCGCGCTGCTCGCCGGAGCACGCTTCCGCCGCTGGTTCTGGCTCGGACTGAACCTGGGGACGCTGTTCGGCGCGGGCTTCTGCATGTGGCTGATGACCCAGGCGCTGTACGAGATCGGCGCGCTGTGCCTGTGGTGCTGCCTGGCCTGGGCGGCGACCGTCGCCATGTTCTGGTACACCACCGTGCACAACCTGCGGCACGGCGTCGTCCGGGCTTCACGCGGGGTGGTCGCGGGGGTGCGGGAGTTCCACTGGGTGGTGCCGGTCACCTGGTACCTGTGCATCCTGCTGCTGATCGGGACACGGTTCTGGACGTACTGGCGGACCCTGCTCTGATGCCTCCTCACCTCATCCGGTGGCACGCCGGCCCGGCCCGGCCCGAGCGGGGCGGGCCGGGCGTCGCGGCGGACTACCGCAGGCCGAAGAAGTGCAGGGGCGAGTTCGGTGCGAAACCGATCCGCGGGTAGACGGGTGCGCCCGCGACGGTCGCGTGCAGGGTGGCGCGTGTCAGCCCGGTGGCCCGGCCACCCTCGTACAGCGCCATTCGTGTCACGGCTTCGCCGTAGCCCCTGCGTTCCCATCGCGGGTCCGTGGCGACGAGTACGACGAACAGGCGGCCCTCGGCCTCGATCGTCGCGGCGCAGGTGACGGGGACACCGTCCCGCAGGCCCAGGTAGGCGTGCACATCCTCCTTCCACAGGGTGGATCCGGCGAGTCCGTCGCGGCCGTGTTCAAGGGGGAAGCCGTAGGCGCGCGAGTTGAGGTCGGCGTAGGCGTGAAGGTGCTCGTCGGTGCGCACGCGTACGAACGTGAGGTCGGGGTGGGCCGGTTCGGGAAGGGGGAGCAGGTCCCCGGCCATGCCGGTGCCGGGGAAGGCGTGGACGAGACCCGCTCGCTCGGCCGCCGCCGTGAGACCGGTGCGCGCGTCGGCGTCGAGGAGGTCCTCGAAGACCCACAGGAAGCCCGGGAACGTCTTCGCGCGCATGAGGTCCGCCGCTTCGGTCAGCCGCCGCTCCAGCAGCGCGGGGTCCGCTCCCAGGTCGGTCAGCG
This sequence comes from Streptomyces phaeofaciens, assembly GCF_014648915.1. GTDB lineage: Bacteria > Actinomycetota > Actinomycetes > Streptomycetales > Streptomycetaceae > Streptomyces > Streptomyces phaeofaciens. Next base: position 744,520 of record NZ_BMSA01000001.1, read on the forward strand.
TGACGCAGTTCCAGAACGCGAACCGGCAGTCGGCCCAGCGCACGGCGATCCCGGGCAGGTCCCGTACATCGGCACCCGCGTCCCGGTCGAGCACCATGGACCGCCAGACCGTGGCGAGTTGCTCCATCGATTCGACCGAGTCCTCGTATCGCGTCACCGTCGTCACTCCTTCGATCGTCGAGCTTCACGGAGAAGCCTTCGGCGCAGCCTTCAGCGAAGCCTTCGGCACAGCCTTCAGGGTGACAACGACCGCGTCCCGTCCGACGGTTCGCGCTTTTCGGCCGAGTCGGGGGCGATCCCCGGTCGAGTCCGGGGCGCCCCCAGCCGGGCCCGGGGCCGCCCCCCAGTCGGGCCCGGGGCCGCCCCACGGTCGCGGCCGGGCCCGTCCGTCCGGCGGCCCCGGCGGTCGGTCGGTCAGGCGAGCTGCGGGGCGGCCCCGGGCTCCTCGTCGGCCGGGTCGTGCAGGGGCGGGATGAACAGGGAGAGCAGCAGGGCGACCAGTGTGACCAGGGCACCGAGCCAGAAGATCCAGGAGTAGCCGGTGTCGAGGTAGAAGGCGGTGCCCTGGACGAGCGTGCTGTCCGAGGCGAGGACGGCGTAGGCCCCCGCGGTGAGGAGGGCACCGAACAGGCTGATGAGCATGTTGAGCATGCCGCTGCCCAGGCCCTGCTCCTCGCGCGAGACCACGCCGACCACGAGAGCCGGTGCTCCCGCGACGACGACGCCGGCCCCGATGTTGGCGACGCAGGAGGTGAGGACGAGTTCGAGTTCGCTGCTGTGGTGGAAGCCGACGAGGGCGTAGCCGACGGCCATCACGGCCAGCCCGGCGCACCAGATCCGGCGGGCGTCGAAGTGCCGCAGATAGCGGCTGACGAGCAGGCCGACGCCGAACATCACCAGGTTCCAGCTCACGCTGACGACGGCGTTGTGGTGCGCCGTCCAGCCGAGGCCGTCCGACACGCCGGGGATGTGGGGGTAGAGGGCGAGCAGGATGGCGAGGCCCGGCATCGTGAACGCGACCGTCTGGGCGAGGCCGCCCGCGGTGAGCGCGAGGGCCACCGGGCGGCGGCGCAGGACTCCAAGGTTCAGGATCGGATGGGCGCTGGAGCGCTCCACGAACAGGAAGGCGACGAGCGCGACGGCTCCCGCGGCCAGCCAGCCGAGCGTGCGCGGGTCCGACCAGCCCCAGCTCTGTCCCTGGCCCACGGCGTAGACCACGGAGGTCAGGCCACCGCCGAGGACCAGGCCGCCGAGCCAGTCGAAGCCGCTGTCGAAGGCGTGCCGCGGTGTCTCCGGGACCAGCAGCGCGATGAGTGCGAAGGCGACGGCGGTGGCGGCGGCGAGGAACCACAGGGCACCGCGGTAGCCCCAGTTGTCGACCAGCCAGCCGGCCAGGAACGGGGAGACGAGGGCCACCAGGCCGACGCTGCTGCCCATGATGCCGCTGGCCGGCTTGACCAGCTTGGCCGGGAAGACGTCCCGTACCGCGGCGAACGACAGGGCGCCGAACGGCCCGTAGAACCCGGCGACGGCCCGGCCCGCCAGGACGAGCCAGAAGCTGCCGGCCAGGGCCGCCAGGGTCTCGCCGAGGGCGCCGAGGGCCGTCATGGCGAGCATGACGCGCTTCTTGCCGTACAGGTCGCCCAGCTTGATCACGAAGGGGGTGAGCAGGGTGGAGACCAGGGTCAGGGTGAGCCCGAACCACACCACCTGTGTGGTGTGGAAGGCCTGCGCGACGCCCGCTGTGGCGTTGGCGCCGAGGATGCCACCCGCGGCCAGCAACTGGGTCGGCCAGGCGAGCGCGATCAGCAGCAGGACGAGGCGGGGGGTCCACCGCCCGTCCCGAGGGGCCCGGGCTGCGAGGTCGACTGAGGGGCTTGATGACAGCGGCGTCATGCCAGCCCTCCTTTCACGGAGGTGCCGAGGGAAGGGGGAGCGCGGGGGGTGGCACGCGGGAGCGGACCGGCGTAACACGTCGCTCACGGGGACGTGACGGCGCGGAAACCCGTCATGGCGTGACGTTGATGATGACTCGAACACTTAGTGGTCGCTAGGTATCCAGGGTGTGACCCATGTCACACGGCGTGTCCGTGGGCGACCGGCGGCCGGTCGCCGCCGGGCGCCTCACCGGTACTGTTCTGGCATGGCGACACCCAGGGGGCCGCGCGGCCAGTACACGGCAGGCCGGGCGCGGCGGACGCAGATCCTGGAGGCGGCTCTGCTGCGCTTCGGCCAGGACGGCTATCGCAAGACGTCCCTCGCCCGCATCGCGCGCGACGCCGAGATCACCGATGCCGGGCTGCTGCACCACTTCCGCGACAAGCAGCAGCTGCTGCTCGCGGTGGTCGAGTACTGGCACGAGCGCATGGACGTCCGCTGGGAGCGGGTCTCGGACTCGGTGCGGGACGCCTTCCGCTGCCATCTGGAGGACACGGCCGAGACGCTCGCCATGCCCGGCATGGTCGAGCTGGCGGTCGTCCTCACGGCCGAGTCCGTCGCGCCCGACCATCCGGCCCACGCCCACTTCACCGAGTGGCAGGAGAAGGGCGTCAGGGAACTGGCCGACCGGCTGCGGGCCGGTGGCCGCAACGGCGAACTCCGGCCCGACCTGGACCACGAGGGCATCGCCCGTGAGTGCGCCGCCATGGATGTCGGATTGCGGCAGCAGTGGCTCGCCGGGGGCCGGTCCTTCGATCTCATCGCCGTCATGCGCGGCCACCTCGACCGCCTGATGCGGGCCATTTCCGCTGATGGACAGGGGTTGTAGGGGCCGGGTGATCCAGGGGCTTCCGGGTGATCCCCGCACACCTATGGATTGACATGCGCATGACTGAATGACGCGACCCGCCCCGTGTCCGGCCGCCGATGGCCATCACCTATGTGTCGCACGCCACACACTCGAACACCTAGTTTTCACTAGGTATTGACCGCATGATCGAGCCTGCTCACTTCCGGTGCTGAGAAAGGCCGCCATGCACCACCACTGGACCGCACGTGTCGTCAGTCCCCGCCCCGCCGCCCCCGCCGACGGGGCCCGCCCCGCCGCCCTGCTGCGCGGCGAGTTCACCGCGCGCTCGGCCGTCGGCTCGGCCCGGCTCCTGGTCACGGCCCTCGGCGTCTACGAACTCGAACTCAACGGCACCGTGGTGGGCGACCACGTCCTGGCCCCCGGTTGGACGAGCTACCGCCATCGCCACCGCTACCAGTCCTTCGACGTCACCGCCCTGGTCCGCGAGGGCCGCAACGCCTGGGGCGCCCGGCTGGCCGACGGCTGGTACCGCGGCCTGCTCGGATTCAACGGCGGCACCAGGGACATCTACGGCGAGCGCACGGGGCTCCTCGCCGAACTGCGCATCGACTACGCCGACGGCTCCACCGACACCGTCGCCACCGGGGACAACTGGCGCTGGAGCCCCGGGCCCGTCCTCGCCACCGGCCTGTACGAGGGCGAGGAGCACGACGCCCGCCAGGAGCACGCCGGCTTCAGTGACGCCGGCTTCGACGACTCGGCGTGGCAGCCGGCCGACATCCTGGAGTTCGACACCGCGGTCCTCTTCCCGGCCGACAGCCCCCCGGTCCGCCGGATCGAACACCTCGCACCCGTCGCCGTGACCACCTCGCCCGGCGGCCGTACGATCCTCGACTTCGGCCAGAACCTCGTCGGGCGGCTGCGCATCCGCGTACGCGGCGAGGCGGGACGCACGGTCACCCTCCGCCACGCCGAGGTCCTCCAGGACGGCGAACTGTGCACGCGTCCGCTGCGGCACGCCACCGCCACCGACCGCTACGTCCTGCGCGGCGACCCGGCGGGCGAGGAGTGGGAACCCCGCTTCACCTTCCACGGCTTCCGCTACGCCGACGTCGAGGGCTGGCCCGGCGACCTCGACGCCGCCGACGTCACCGCCGTCGTCCTGCACAGCGACCTGCGCCGCACGGGCTGGTTCTCCTGCTCGGACGATTCCCTGAACCGGCTGCACGACAACGTGGTGTGGGGGATGCGCGGCAACTTCGTCGACGTACCCACCGACTGCCCGCAACGCGACGAACGCCTCGGCTGGACCGGCGACGTCCAGGTCTTCGCCCCCACCGCCGCCTTCCTCTACGACGTCCGCGGCTTCCTGCGGTCCTGGCTGCGCGATCTCGCCGCCGACCAGGAACAGGACGAGCGGGGAGTCCCCCCGGTGTTCAGCCCGGACATCCCGGTGATCACCCCGGTGCCCCTCCCGCCCGGCAACCCGCCGATGGCCGGCTGGTGCGACGCGGCCGTCGTCGTCCCCTGGGTGCTGTACGAGCGCTACGGCGACGCCGAGGTGCTGGGCGCCCAGTACCCCTCCATGCGCGCCTGGGTCGACGCCGTCGACGCTCTCGCCGGTCCGGCCCGGATCTGGGGCGAGGGCTTCCAGTTCGGCGACTGGCTGGACCCGACCGCCCCGGCCGACGACCCCGGCCGCGCGATGACGTCGTCCGCCCTGGTCGCCACCGCGTACTTCGCGCACTCCACGCGCCTGCTGGCCCGCACCGCCGAGGTCCTGGACGACCAGAACGACGCCGCCCGCTACCACGCGCTGGCCGACGCGGTCCGCGACGCCTTCCGCGCCCGGTTCCACACCGGCGGCGGACGCCTCGCGGAGGAGACCCAGACCGCCTACGCCCTCGCCCTGTGCTTCCGGCTGCTGGAGGACGACGCCGAGCGCGCCGAGGCCGGACGCCGGCTGGCGGACCTCGTGGCCGGAGGCGACCACCGCATCGGTACCGGCTTCCTCGGCACCCCCCTGGTGTGCGACGCGCTGACCGACACCGGACACGTGGACACCGCCTACCGGCTGCTGACCCGGCGATCCTGCCCCTCGTGGCTCTACCAGGTCGACATGGGCGCTACCACCGTGTGGGAGCGCTGGGACAGCATGCTTCCCGACGGCAGCGTCAACGCCGGCGAGATGACCTCCTTCAACCACTACGCGCTCGGAGCGGTCGCCGACTGGATCCACCGCACCGTGGCCGGGCTGGCGCCCGCCGAGCCGGGCTACCGACGGCTGCTCGTCCGGCCCCGCCCCGGAGGCGGCCTCACCTGGGCGCGGGCCGAGCACGACACGCCGTACGGCCGGGCCGAGACCGGGTGGCGTCTCGAAGGCGGCACGCTGCACGTCGACCTCCTCGTGCCGCCGCACGTCACCGCGCTGGTCGAGCTGCCGGGCACCGAACCCGTGGAGATCGGACCCGGCCGGCATTCCTTCTACACCCCGTACCCCGCCCGCACCCCGAATCCCGCGGCCACGTGGTGACGCCCGTGAGCCCGGCCCCTCGGGGCGCATCCCTCACCGGACCGGTGCGGGGAGCACACGCACCAGCGCAAGGAGCACACATGACACACGCCGGCCTGCTCGACGCCTTCCCCCGTGACACCTTCCTGTGGGGTGTCGCCACCGCCGGGCACCAGAACGAGGGCGACAACACCGCCAGCGACACCTGGTTCCTGGAGCACACGACGCCCTCGCTGTTCCGTGAGCCGAGCGGGCCGGCCTGCCGGGGCTATCAGCAGCGGGACACCGACCTCGACCTGGCCGCCGGACTCGGACTCAACGCCTTCCGGTTCTCCGTCGAATGGTCCCGCGTCGAACCCGAGCGCGGCGTCGTGTCCACCGAGGCCCTCGACCACTACGAGCGCAAGGTCGACGGCTGCCTGGAGCGCGGTCTCGCACCCCTCGTGACGTTCAGCCACTTCACCGCACCGCACTGGTTCGCGGCGGCCGGTTCCTGGACCGCCGCCGACGCCCCGGCATGGTTCGCCGAGCAGTGCGACCGTGTCATGGCGCGCTTCGGCGACCGCATCGCGTACGCCGTCACCCTCAACGAACCCAACCTGGAACAGCTGCTCCAGGCCGGCGCGAAGCTTCCGCCCGAGGCGGAGGCGGTCAAGACGCAGATGCTCGCGGCCGCCGCCCGCGCCGCCGGGACCGACAGCTACGCCAGTGCGAACGTCATCCCCGCCGACCTGCAGGACGAGTTCCAGGCGGCGTTCACCCGCGCCCACCGCGCCGCCCGTGGCGCGATCAAGGCCCGCCGCGCCGATCTCCCCGTCGGCGTCTCCATCGCCATCGCCGACGAGGTGGCGACACCCGGTGGCGAGGAACGCCGGGACGCCAAGCGGGCCGCCGTGTACGACCACTGGCTGCGCGAGGCACGCCACGACGACTTCATCGGCGTGCAGAACTACGAGCGCGTCGTGCACGGCCCCGACGGCGAGGTGACCGTCGACGGTGAGCTGAACGGCATGGGCACGGTGATCGCGCCCGGCTCCCTCGCCGGCGCCGTGCGCTACGCCCACGAGGTGTCGGGGGTGCCCGTCCTCGTGACCGAGCACGGCATCCAGACCTCGGACGACGCGCAGCGCGCCGCCTTCGTCCCCGCCGCGGTCCAGGAGCTCGCGGCCGAGGTCCGCGCGGGAACCCCGGTCCTCGGCTACTGCCACTGGACGCTCATGGACAACTTCGAATGGATCTTCGGGTACGGCGCCCAGCTCGGGCTCCACGAGGTCGACCGCGAGACGTTCCGGCGCCGTCCGAAGCCGAGCGCGAAGGTGTACGCGGACGTCGTACGGAGCCACCGAGGGACGCTCGCCCACCGGTGACCCACGGCGGGTGCCGGCCGGGACGCCCCGGACGGCTGCGACGGCTGTGAGGACTGCGGGGCCTGCGCGGACGGGGACCGCGGCGACTGCGACGACCGGGCGTCAGAAGGCGGCGGACGCCGATCGCTCGCCCTGGTTCGCCTCCGTGCCCAGCCAGTCGGCCAGGGCGGCGAGCGCCGGGGGCGCGATCGTGTGGCCCACCGGATCGCGTCGCGCGGTGGTGCGCGCTCCGGATGCGCCGGTCAGGTACCGCCAGGTGTTGTCGAGGAGCTCGCGGGGAATCACGTGGTCGTCCTCGCCCTGCGCGACGAACACGGGCACGCCGTCCAGGTGGCCCGGTCCGGTCGGCAGCCCGGCGTCGAAGGGCAGCGTGCCGTACAGGACGGCGACTCCCGCGTACCGGGCGGGGTCGTCCAGGAGCAGTCCGCCGGCGAAGGCGGCCCCGCCGCTGAACCCGACGAGGAACACCGGCCGGCCGGTCGGCGCGACATCGTCGAGCCATGCCCGGAACCAGTCCATGGTGTCGCGCAGCGACTGCGGTACGGGCCGTCCGATGCCCCGGTTGGCGAACCAGGCGAAGCCGCCGTGCTCGGCGATGGGCGCGCGGACCGCCGCGTACCGCAGACCGGGCGGCAGCGCGTCGGCCAGCGTGATGATCTCGCTCTCGCGCGAGCCGCGGCCGTGCAGCAGGACGACGAGAGGCGCGTCGGGTTCGCCCCGGGTCAGGACGACGGGCGGGGTGGACGTACTCATGGGACAGCTCCAGGCATGAAGCGGACGGAAAGGGTTGGAAAGGGCTGGAAAGGGATGGAAGGGGACGGGCGGGGTGGAGGCGGGGCGCCCGTACCGGGTGCGCGGCGCAGTCGGGGCCGTTCAGTCCCGTACGAGCAGGACGAGACCGGCGATCACGGCGGCGAGGACGACCGCGGCGATGCCGTGGAGGAGACGGTGGGCGCGCAGCACCGGGAGACGGCGGTCGACGGCGAGCCGGCCGGGACCGGTCAGGGCCAGCCCGGCGGCCGTGGCGGCGAGCAGGAGCTCGTACTCGACTCCGGCGGGCGCGAAGAAGCCGCCGCCCCACTTCACGGCCATCGCGTTGATCATCGTGCCGAGTACGGCGGCGCCGGCCAGCGGTGTGAGGAGGCCGAGGACGAGACCGAGGCCGCCGAGGGTCTCGCTCAGCCCCGCCACGAGCGCCATGGTCTTTCCGGAGGGGTAGCCGCTCATGGCGAAGAACTGCCCGGTGCCCTCCAGCCCGCCGCCGCCGAACCAGCCGAACAGCTTCTGGGTGCCGTGCGCGGCGACGGTGAGGCCGAGCGCCAGGCGCACGATCAGCAGGCCGGCGTCGTAGGCGTGCAGGGGCGAGGAGGGCGAGCCCGGCTCGGTGGCCGGGCGCTGGGGGCTGAGCGTGGACGTCACGAGGTCTCCTGAGCGGAACGGAATCATCGACGGAAGTCATTGAAGGTTCAAACGCAGTTCGACTCTACCTGATGCGTGAAACTTCAATCATTCGGGTGGTCCTTCGCGAAGGTGAGCCGCTCGACCTGACCGGGCGGGAACCGGTGCCCGGTCCTCTTCCCGTCGACGTACAGCTCGACCGCGCCCGCGTTCCCCAGGACGAGGCCGATCCGCTCGCTGTCCTGGAAGGTCCTGGAGTCACCTCGTTCGAGCAGGCCGGACCACAGAGGCCGGCCGGCGTGGTCCTCGGCGGAGATCCAGCTGCGGTCGCGGTCGGCGCTGACCTGCACGGTCACACGGTCGCGGGCCGCGGCTGCGGTGGCGCGGCCCGTCGGCCGGGGCGCGGAGCCCGTGCCGGGCCGCTCCGTCTTCCGCGTGGCGGGGGCGGGCCGGCTCGTGGTCGTCGTCGGGCCGACGGCCGCCCGCGTGCCGCCGGCGTCACCGTCGAGAACGGTGTAGCCGATGAAGCCGGTCACCGCGACGACCGCGGCGACCAGGGCGGCGGTCCACCTGGGCTCGCGTCGCCCGGCGCGGATCCGTTCCGCCGGGGACAGGAGAGCGGCCGGGGCATTCGACCCGGGCTGTCCACCGTGGTCCGCGGTGAACCGTGCGAGGAGTGGCTCCGGATCGAGGCGCACCGCGCGTGCGAGGGCGCGAATGTGGCCGCGCGCGTAGAAGTCCCCGCCGCACGGGGCGAAGTCGTCCCGCTCGATCGCGTGCACGAGGCAGCGGCGGACCCGGGTCGTCGTGCTGACGTCGTCGCAGGTCAGCCCGGCCGCGATACGCGCCTGCCGGAGGGTGCGGCCGACGGAGGAGCGTTCCGGAGCGGCGGACCTGCCGGCATCGGGGGTGATCCCGCTTCGGGACTGGTGAGGTACGAAGGCCCGCCGAGTCCCTTCCTCCGGTTCGGATCGGCCCGGCCGGCCGATCACGGCGTCCGGGGTGCTGATGGCGCGGGCGCGCTGCGGTTCGCGAAGCTTGCGCAATTCGCCGTTCGCCGCGGGAATTCCCTGTCCGGCGGCCATGCGGAGACAGTGAGCGCCCCGCTCGAAGTCGCCTTGCTCCAGGTGCTGCCGGGCGAGGGCATAGGTCTCGTATCCGAGCAGCAGATGCTCGGTTCTCTCCTTCAGCTCTCGTGCCGAATCCTGATCGATTCGATTCAATCGCGTCATCACTGCCGCGAATCTCGCCTCGATCTGCGCGGAGTTCACAGTGACGGACTCTTCGTGGCCCATTTCTCCACCTCCCCGACGGCCGTGCGGCCGCCCGTCCCCCGGGCTCGTCACCCCGTACATCGCCTGGACGACACGAATGGGCACTGCCCATTCCAAGATTCTTTTCGGGAACCGGCCGCACCGGTGCCGTGCCCCTCTCCCGCTAGCGCGCGTGATGCGTCGAGCGGCTCCGGGTGTGTCCCGCGTTCCGCAGGGCAGTCGGACTCGGACTCACTCGGAGGAGGGGAGGCCGCGATGAACGCGAGCGCGTCGGTGCGGAACGGCAGGACCGAAGTGGAGCGGGCCGCGCGGGGATCCGTGGTGAAGGGGGCCGCGCGGGCCGGCTTCGCCGCCCGGGGCCTGATCTATCTGCTCGTCGGGGTGCTGGCCCTGCAGATCGCCTTCGGCGACCGTGGGCACGAGGCCGACCGGCAGGGGGCCCTCGGCGAGATCGCGCAACAGCCCTTCGGTGTCGTGGTGCTGTGGGCGCTGGGCGCGGGCCTGGCCGGGATGGCCCTGTGGCGGCTGTCCGAGGCCGTCTTCGGCGCGGCCGGACCCGAGGGGCGTACCGCGAAGAAGCGGCTGCCCGCGCTGGCCCGGTCCGTGTTCTACGGCTTCGTCGCGTACTCGGTCCTGGCCCTCGCCGCCGGTTCCGGGGACGGGGGCGGCTCCAGCGACCGGCAGTCCAAGGACGTCACGGCCCGTCTGCTCGGGGTGCCCGCCGGCCAGTGGATCGTGGGCGTCGCCGGCGCCGGGATCGCCGTCGCCGGGCTGTGGATCGGCTTCCGGGCCGTGACCCGGGCCTACCACGAGAAGCTGCGGCTGGGGCAGATGTCCCGGCGTACCCGGCGCCTGGTGGACGTCACCGGGGTGGGCGGCGGCGCGGCGCGCGGCCTGGTGTTCGCCGCCGCGGGCGGCTTCGCCGTGCGCGCCGCCGTCGACTACCGGCCGGACCGGGCCAAGGGACTCGACGACACGCTCCGCTCGTTCGCCCACACGCCCGCCGGGCCGGGTCTGCTGGCCGGTGTCGCGGCCGGCCTCGTCCTCTTCGGGCTGTTCTCGTTCGCGATGGCCCGCTGGCGAAAGGTCTGACGTCCGGCTCCGCCTCCCGGGGAACGCCCTCCAGTGAGGGCGGCTTCACCGGTGGCCGGAGCTCGCGGGGCATCGGTACGCCGCGTCGTCAGCCGGCTGTGAGGATCTCGATGCCGCGGGTCGTGAGCTGTTCGACGACCGGGTCGAGGGGGTCCGCGTCGGTGATCAGTCCGGTGATCTTCTCCCAGGGCAGTACGCGGTAGCGCGAGGCCGTGCCGATCTTCTCGGACGAGGCCAGGACGTACGTCTCCGCGGCCCGCGCCGCCAGGGCGCGCTTCATGGCGGCCTCCTCGGCGTCGCCGGTGGTCAGTCCCGCCTCGGGGTGGACGCCCGTGACGCCGAGCAGGCAGAGGTCGGCGGAGACGTTCTGCGCCGCCTCCACCGCGGCCGGGCCGCAGGCGACCGCCGAGTGTTTGAAGACGCGGCCGCCGAGCAGGAAGATCTCCGCCTCGCGATGGCCGAGCAGGGCTGCCGCGATCGTCGGGCTGTGGGTGATGACGGTGCACGCCAGATCCGGCGGGAGGGCGTCGGCGACGGCGAGGGCGGTGGTGCCGCCGTCGAGGATGAGCGCGCCGCCCGGCCGGAGCAGCCCCGCGGCCACCGCGGCGACCTTGCGCTTGCCGTCGGGTGCCACGGTCTGCCGGGACGCGTAGTCCACCACGGCCGGAGAGGCGGGAAGCGCCCCGCCGTAGACCCGCTGGCACAGCCCGTCGGCCGCCATGTCGCGCAGGTCGCGCCGGACGCTGTCCTCGGAGATGCCCAGCCCGGCGGCCACCTCCTTGGCGACGATCTTGCCCTCGCGGGCGAGGAGGCCCAGCAGATGATCACGTCGTTCGGCAGCCAGCATCCGCACTCTCTCCTGTTCTTGCATGTTTCTGCACTATCGTAGCGTGCATGATGACCGACAAGCCCGGGCTCTTCCTGACCGCCGACCCCTGTCCCTCCGGCACCGGCGGCGTACCGCACGCCAGGGCCCCGCGGCTCGCCCGCCTCGAAGCGGCCGCCCCGCGGGAGACCGTGTGAGCGGCCGGCCCGGCATCGACATCCCCGATCACCGGGGCCGCACCGGCCTGGACCGGGCCGGCCGTGACCTGGAGCGCAACCCCGACATCGTGATCCGTGACGTGGAGCTCACCTCCCAGGGCTGGCACGTCCTGCGCCGCACCACCTTCGACCAGCGGCGCCAGGACGGCCGCTGGGTCACCCAGCAGCGCGAGACGTACGACCGGGGCGACGGCGCGGTGGTCCTGCCCTACGACACCGAGCGCGGTCGTGTGCTCCTCACCCGGCAGTTCCGCTACCCGGCCTACGTCAACGGTCACCCCGACGGGATGCTCGTCGAGGCGGCGGCCGGACTGCTCGACGGCGACGAACCGGCCGCCGCCGTCCGACGCGAGAGCGCCGAGGAACTCGGCGTGGCCCTCGGCCCGCTCACGCACGTCCTCGACGCCTACATGAGCCCGGGCTCCGTCACCGAACGCCTGCGCTTCTACGCCGCCCCGTACACCCCGGCCGACCGGACCGGGACCGGCGGCGGGCTGGAGGAGGACGGCGAGGACATCGAAGTCCTCGAACTGCCCTTCGCCGACGCCCTCGCCATGACCCGCGACGGACGCATCACCGACGGCAAGACCGTTCTGCTCCTCCAGTGGGCCGCCCTGGACGGACCGTTCGCCCCTTCCGGGGGCCACCCGTGACGATCCGTCCGGGGGCGGGGTGCGGCGGGATCCTCAGCCCGCGGTCCCGCCCTCGCCCAGCAGGTCCCGGGCGGTGTCCAGCGCGGTGGCGCGGTCCTGCGGGACCAGTCCTATACGGGTTCGGCGGTCGAGGAGGTCCGCCGTGTCGAGGGCGCCTTCGTGGTGCACGGCCCACAGCAGTTCGGCCCGGGTGACCGGGTTGCCGTCGAGGACGGGTTCGGCGAGCCGGGGGTCCTGTGCGCCGAGGGCGTGGACGGCGGGCGCCTCGGTGCCGTAGCGGTGGACCAGGCGGCGGGGGGCGCGCAGGGCGGTGAGAACGTGCGGCGGCGCGGCGCCGACCAGCGGGAGTGACGCGGTGGGGGAGGGCCTCGCGGCCAGGCGGCGGGTGGTGACGGCGGCGTCGACGGCGTCCTCGGCCATCCGCCGGTAGGTGGTGAGCTTGCCGCCGACCACGGTGATCACCCCCTCGGGCGAGGTGAGCACCGCGTGTTTGCGGGAGATGTCCGCGGTGCCGGGCCGCGCGCCCGGTCCCGCCGCCGCCGTGGTGTCCAGCAGGGGGCGCAGGCCCGCGAAGGCGCCCACCACGTCTCGGCGGTGGACGGGGACGTCGAGGGCCGAGCCCAGGACGTCGAGGAGGAAGCCGATGTCCGTCTCGGGTGCCTCGGGGACGTCCGGGATGCCGTCGTCGACGGGTTCGTCGGTGAGTCCGACGTAGGTCCGGCCGTCGCCCTGGGGCAGCACGAGGACGAAACGGTTGGTCTCGCCGGGGATCGGGATGTGCAGTCCGGCCGGGAGGGCCCCGAGATGCTCCGAGCGCAGGACGAGATGGGTACCCCGGGAGGGCCGGATGCGGACGCCGTCCACCAGGCCGCCCGCCCACACTCCGGACGCGTTGATCACGGCGCGGGCCCTGATCTCGCCCTCCTCGCCGGTGAGTTCGTCCCGTACCCGGGCGCCGGACCCGGTCAGCTCCAGCGCCCGTACGCGGGTGAGGATCCGGGCGCCGTGGGCCGCGGCCGTGCGGGCGATCGCGGTGACCAGACGGGCGTCGTCGGTGACGCGGCCGTCCCAGGACAGAAGGCCTCCGCGCAGTCCGGCGCCGCGCAGCACGGGGGCGAGGTGGCGGGTCTTTGCCGCGGACAGCCTGCGGGGTGCGGGCAGGGTCGCCCGCGCGGTGCGCGCCGCCAGGCGCAGGGTGTCGCCGGCCCGGAAACCGGCCCAGGCCAGGGCGGCCTGGGGGCGGGAGACCAGCGGGGTGAGGGGCAGCACGAACGGCTGGGCGTGCACCAGATGGGGTGCGGTGCGCTCCATGAGGACCCCGCGTTCGCGTGCGCTCTCGTGGGCGACGTCGAGCTGGGCGGAGGCCAGGTAGCGCAGTCCGCCGTGAATGAGCTTGGAGCTCCAGCGCGAGGTGCCGAAGGCCAGGTCGTGCGCGTCGACGGCGGCGACCGACAGCCCGCGGGCGGCGGCGTCCAGCGCGGCTCCCGCGCCGGTCGCGCCGAGACCGACGACCAGGACGTCCACGGCCGGACCGCCGACGGTCCGGGTCAGTTCGTGCCGACGGCGGGCGGCGGTCAGGGACGAGCCCGGAGCCGGGTGGGCAGGCGGGGCCGTGCTGCTGGGGCTCATGGCGTCAGGGTCCTCTCGAGGATGGTGCGCAGTTCTGCGTAGAAGGCCTCGGGGCTCAGGTCGGCGTCGTCCTCGTCGGTCATGGTGCGCAGCGACAGGGTGAAGGACTGGGCGACCAGGAGCAGGGAGCGGGCCTGCCGTTGCGGATGGCCGGGACGCACCGATCCGTCGGCGTGCCCCTCGCGGAGAGCCTCGGCGAGCAGTCCCAGCAGGGCCTCCTGGCTCGCGCCGCGCCGGTCGAGCACATAGGGGAGGAGCAGCTCGGGATCGACGTCGACGATCTTGCGGAAGAGCGGATGGGTGCGGAAGGCGTCCACTCCGCGCACCATGCCCTCGACGATCCGGGCGCGTGCGCCGGCCCCCGGTTCCGGTACGGGCATCGCGCGGGTGGCCGCCTCGATCCACTCCCGGGTCATCAGGTCGCCGACCAGCGACCGCACATCCGGCCAGCGGCGGTACAGCGTCATCCGGGAGACGCCCGCACGGCGGGCCACGTCGGTGAGAGTCGTGCGCCGGACACCGACGGCCAGGACGCAGTCGCGCACCGCGTCGAGCACCGGATCGCTGTCCGAGGCGTTGTGACGAATAGGCGTCATGTGTCACAGTGTAACGCCCTGCGACGGTGCAGGGGACGGCACTCTTTCGCAACCACCGGTGAGGACAAGCGCATGGACATGCTGTGGAGCGGCTGGGGCGACCCGGCCAGGGCGACCCCGCTGCCCGACGCGGTGACCGGGCTGCTGCGCGACCTGCTCGGGGTCAAGCCCCGCAGCGCCGAACCGCTCACCCTGGACGAGATCGCCGTGCCCGAGCCGGCGCCGGCCGCCGCACTCCGGGCCCTCGCCGACGCCGTCGGCGGCGAGGCCCATGTCCGCACCGGCGCCGAGGCCCGCATCCGGCACACCCGCGGCAAGTCCACCCCCGATCTGCTGCGGATCCGCGGCGGCGACGTGGACGCGATCCCGGCCGCCGTGGTCCTCCCGGCGAGCCACGACGAGGTCCTCGCCGTACTGGACGTGTGCGCCGAACACCGCCTGGCCCTGGTCCCGTTCGGCGGCGGCACCTCCGTGGTCGGCGGCCTCTCTCCCGAGCCGCGACGTCCCTTCGTCGCCCTGGACCTGGCCCGCATGGACGCCCTGATCGCCCTCGACCCGGTCTCCCGGACCGCCACCCTGCAACCCGGACTGCGAGCCCCGCACGCCGAGGCGCTCCTGGCCGAACACGGTTTCACCCTCGGCCACTTCCCCCAGTCCTACGAGTGGGCCACCATCGGCGGATTCGCCGCCGCACGCTCCAGCGGACAGGCCTCGGCCGGCTACGGCCGGTTCGACGAGATGGTCCTCGGTCTCACCGTCGCCACCCCCGCCGGCACCCTCGACGTCGGCCGCGCCCCGCGCTCGGCCGCCGGCCCCGACCTGCGTCAGCTCGTCCTCGGCTCCGAGGGGGCGTTCGGCGTCATCACCTCGGTGACCGTACGCATCCGCCCCCTCCCCGGGACCCGGGTCTACGAAGGGTGGCGCTTCGCCTCCTTCGAGGAGGGCACCGCCGCCCTGCGCCGCCTCGCCCAGGACGGGCCCCGGCCGACCGTGCTGCGTCTGTCGGACGAGACCGAGACACTGATCGGCCTCGCCCAGCCCGACGCCATCGGCTCCTCCGGCTTCCCCGAGGCCGCGGGATGCATGGCGATCGTCGGCTACGAGGGCACCGAGGAG
Source organism: Streptomyces phaeofaciens (assembly GCF_014648915.1). Classification (GTDB taxonomy): domain Bacteria; phylum Actinomycetota; class Actinomycetes; order Streptomycetales; family Streptomycetaceae; genus Streptomyces; species Streptomyces phaeofaciens. The sequence goes on from NZ_BMSA01000001.1 coordinate 759,950, forward strand.
GACACGGCGTACCGCCGGGAGCGCGCCGCGGCCGTACTGCGCGACGCCGGCGGCACCTGCCTGGGCGAGGCGCCGGGCGAACGCTGGGCCCACGGCCGCTACTCGGCCCCGTACCTGCGTGACGCGCTGCTGGACGCGGGCGCCTTCGCCGAGACACTGGAGACCGCGGCCTTCTGGTCCCGGCTGCCCGAGCTGTACGCCTCCGTCCGGGAGGCGCTCACCACCACCCTCACCGAGTCCGGCACACCGCCGCTGGTGATGTGCCACATCTCCCACGTCTACGAGAACGGCGCCTCGCTGTACTTCACCGTGGTGTCGGCGCAGGGCGACGATCCCGTGGCGCACTGGACGCCCGCCAAGCACGCCGCGAACGAGGCGATCCTGGCCACGGGCGGCACCATCAGCCACCACCACGGAGTGGGCAGCGACCACCGGGACTGGTACCTCCGGGAAGCAGGACCGCTCGGCATCGACGCCCTCCAGGCGGTCAAACGACGGCTGGACCCCACGGGGCTGCTCAACCCGGGCATCCTCCTGCCCACCGACTGACCCCACCCCGCTCCGCCCCCCGCACCCACCCCAGTCCGTGCACGACCCGTCAGCCGCCCTCGGAGGCACACCGATGCGACAGTTCACCGCCATCGTCAACCCCACAGCCGGCGGATCCACCGGGGTCGCGGCACTGCTGCGGGTGGCCCGGCTGCTGCGCGAGGCCGGGGCCGAGCTGGAGACCGAGTACAGCCGCAGCCTGGTCCACGCCCAGGACCTCGCCCGCGAGGCGGGAGCGCGGGAGCGGATCGTCCTCGCCGTCGGCGGCGACGGCATCGCCGGCGGCATCGGGGGCACCCTCAGCGGAACCGGCACCGTCCTCGGCCTGGTCCCGGCCGGCCGCGGCAACGACTTCGCCCGGGCGCTGGAGCTGCCCACCGACCCGGAAGCGCTGGCCCGGGTCCTGCTCGACCACGCCCCCCGCCTCGTCGACACCATCGAGGTGGAGTCCGCCCGCGGCCGCGCCGTCGTCCTCGGCAGCGTGTACGCCGGCGTGGACGCACTCGCCAACCGCCACGCCAACCACGCCAGAGTGCTGCGCGGAGCCGCCTCGTACTACATGGGCGGCCTGCGTGCCGTGGCCACCTGGCGCCCGGCCGGCTACCGGGTCACCGTCGACGGCGAGGAGCACACCCACCGCGGCTACACCGTCGTCGTCGCGAACTCCGCCTACTACGGCTCCGGCCGCATCATCGCCCCCGAGGCCCGGGTCGACGACGGGCTCCTGGAGGTGGTGATGATCCGTCACGCGCCGCGGCGGCTCTTCTTCACCCTGATGAACGAACTGAAGTCGGGCGCGCACGTCCACCGGCCCGAGGTGCGGATCCTGCGGGGCCGCGAGATCCGGATCGAGGCCGACCGGCCGGTTCCCTTCGGCGCGGACGGCGAGGTCGACGCCGTCCTCCCCGTCACGGCGAGGGTGCTGCCCGGCTCGCTCTCCGTCCTGTGCTGAACGCCCCGGCCACGGTTCGCCGACCGCGTCCGACCAGCGGCTCGGCGACAGGGAACCAACCCTGTGCGCCGGTCGTTGCGGGGACCATGACAAAGATCGAAGTTCTCCGTTACACGGCCTTCTCCCGGGACCCGAAGGGCGGTAACCCGGCCGGTGTCGTCCTCGACGCCGAAGGCCTCGACGACGACGCCATGCTCGCGATCGCGGCGGACCTCGGCTACAGCGAGTCCGCGTTCCTGACCGCGCCGCCCGAGGGGCTCTCGGGCGAGCCCGGCCGGGCCTTCACCGTCCGGTACTTCAGTCCCCGGGCCGAGGTGCCGTTCTGCGGACATGCCACGGTCGCCACCTCCGTCGCGCTCGGCGAGCGCATCGGCACCGGCGACCTCGTCTTCGCCACCCGATCCGGAACCGTACCCGTCACGGTGAGCGAGGAGAACGGCGAACTGCGCGCGACGCTGACCACGGTCGAGCCCCGCATCGAGGACATCGCCGACGAGGACCTCGCGGAGGCGCTCGCCGCCCTGGACTGGCCCGCCGCCGACCTGGACCCGGCGCTCGTGCCGCGCATCGCCTTCGCGGGCGCCCGGCACCTGGTGCTCGGCGCCGCCACCCGGGAACGCCTCGCGGACCTCGCCTACGACTTCGACCGCCTCGGCGACCTGATGCGCCGCCTGGACCTCACCACGGTGCAGCTGGTGTGGCGGGAGTCCGCGACCGTCTTCCACGTGCGCGATCCCTTCCCGGTGGGCGGTGTCGTCGAGGACCCCGCCACCGGCGCGGCGGCGGGCGCGTTCGCCGCCTACGCCCGGGAACTCGGCCTGGTGCCGGCGGCGTCGGTGCTCACGCTCCACCAGGGCGCCGACATGGGCCGCCCCGGTGAACTCACCGTCGAACTGCGCGAAGGCGACCAGCGTGTCCGGGTGACGGGAGTGGGCGTCCGCATCTCCTGAACCGGGCCGGGAGCGGGCTCGACCGGGTCGTCGGCCGGTCCCGCTCCCGCCGGCGCGCCGGCGCGCCGGTCACCGCGAGGTCGCGGGGCCGAGCGGGGCCGGGTGTCAGCCCAGATGGCGGGTGAAGAACCGCAGCGTGCTGTCCAGCTCGAACGCCGGGATCTCCCCGTGCCTGCCCGGGTTGGCGTGCAGGGTCTTCTCGGCCGAGGCGAAGAGGTCGAACAGCGCCAGGCTCGCCGCCCGCGGCACCGACTCGTCGTCCCACTGCACCAGGAACTCCACCGGGACGGTGATCCGTGCGGCGGCCTCGGCCGAGGTCTCCGCCCCGTTCAGCCCCAGGACCGCCGCGCGGACGCGGGGCTCGGCGGCGACGAACGGAACGCCGAGCCCGCACCCCAAGGACATCCCCCAGTAGCCCACCGGACCGGCGCCCACATGGCCGAGGTCCTGGAGCGCGTCCAGGACCGCCCGCCACTCCGGGACGCTCTGGCCGGCCACGAGTGTGTGCAGCTCGGCGAGGACCGGAGCCACGTCCCCTCCGGTCCGCATCCGGGTCCGCAACTCACCGATGACCCGGAGGTGTTCCTCGGTTCGCGGCCGGTCGCCATGGGCGGGCGCGTCGACGGCCGCCACGGCGAAACCGCACTCGGCCACGAGGCGGGCGGCACGCGCCGCGATGCCGGGAGCCTTCTTGTGCTGGCCCCCGCCGTGCCCCATCAGGATCAGCGGGCGGGGCCCCGAGGCGCCGTCCGGAGTCCACAGCACGCCGGGGATCTCACCGAAGGTGAAGGAGAGGGTGAAGAGCTGTTCGGTGACGCCGTCGGACGACGTCGGTGAGGTGAAGCGCATGCGCGTCTCAAGCCTTTCGGGATGCCTTCTGCGGGCACTCCCTAGCTGAAGCGAAGGAGGGAGCCCCGACCTGTCACAGCGTTGATCGGTCTCACCTCCTCGGCTCACAGCGGCACTTGGCGACGCCGAAAGTACCACAACAGGCCCCTCACCCGGCCGAGCCCGCCCGGACAGGCCGACCCGCACAGGCCGACCCGGACAGGCCGACCCGGACAGGCCCGGCCGGCCGGCCCTAGCCGATGAGGGTGCTCTTCGGGCGGACCACACAGAACTCGTTCCCCTCCGGATCGACCAGCACGGTCCACGACTCGGCGCCGCTCTGCCCGATGTCCGCCCTGCGGGCGCCGAGTGCGAGGATGCGCTCGATCTCGGCCTCCCGGTCCTCCGCGGCGGACGTCAGGTCAAGGTGCAGGCGGTTCTTGACGACCTTGCGGTCCGTCACCGGCATGAAGCAGATGCCGACCGGCGCGGTCACATCCGGCCCGATCACGATCTCCCGCTCCCGCTCGGAGAGAATCCGCCAGCCCAGCACCTCGGCCCAGAACCGGGACAGGGCGGGCAGGTCATGGGCGTCGATGACGATGTGATGCAGCGAAACAGGCATGCCCGCCAGTGTGCCGGTGATCGACCGGACAGGTGTGCGGTAGCGCGTCCTACTCTTCGTCCGGCTGCGCCCACCACCATTCGGCCTGGTCGATGCCGGCCGCCCACGCGTCCATCGCCTGCTCGACCACGGACTCCCCGACCACCCGTGCCACGGTGACCACGATGAACTGCCGTGTGGGCGGGGCCTCGACCAGTCCGCCGAGTGCCTGGACGGCGGTGGTCAGCTCCGCCAGCAGATCCGATGTGAACGGGGCACCGCGATAGGCCTGCACGCACATGTTCTCGCCGCGCTCGGCCACCTCGAACGCCCCGTCGTCGGCCACGCGCAGCACGTCCCCGGCCGCGCAGCCCAAGGTCAGCCCCGGGCTCCCGCCGAGCTCGAACAGGTCGCCTCCCAGGGAGCGGGCCGGAAGCACCTCGAACACGGGGCTGCCGTCACTGCCTCGGCCGGCCATCAGCTTGATGTGGACGTGAACGGGTTCGTCGGATTCGGTCACAGGTGTGATCGTTCCATACCGGGGCGGAACCCTTCGCGCGCCCTGCCAGGGGAGCTCGCCCGCTCCGGCTACCGCGGTGACCCGTGGGCGCGGCTCCAGTGCGGTGCCGTCTCGGCCCACATCGCGTCCCATGCCTCGAGATTGCGTCGTCGCAGCACCCGGGCGACCGCGCCGTACACGGCGCCACCGGCGAGAACGACGGCCAGGAAGGCGACGAGGGCCCAGCCCATGGCCCGGCTGCGGATCTCTTCGACGGTGAGGGGCGGTTCGGTGAGCGTTCCGTCCGCGCCGACCCAGACGGACACGGTGCTGCCCGCGGACAGCCCGGGGATCACGTCCGTCTTCGCGGTACGGGCCTGTCCGTCCGGTCCGGTGAAGCGGACGGTGACCGGGTAGCGGGTGCCGTTCGCCTCGTCGGATCCGGGTTCGAGGTGACCGGGGGCGTCGTGGACGAGGACCGCGGTGGTGTGGTGGCGGATCCGGGCCTGGTGCTCGGCGGTCGTGCGGTAGTGCCGGTAGGCGGTGTCGCCGACGCCGAACATGGCCACCAGAGCCGGCGCCGGCACGAGCAGCAGCAGTCCGAGCGCGACCCAGCCCTGGAGACGGTCGGTGCGTCGCCGCAGCGGGTTGCGCCGCCAGAGCCACAGCCACAGCAACGGCAGCGGGGGCCGCGGGTGATCCTGCCCGTGCTGTTCGGGGGCGGGTGGCGGCTGCGCGGGAGGTATCTCACCGGACACGAGGGGCGTCCTTTCGGGGGCGGGGAACAGGCTGCGCCGGCCCGCCACGGCCGGTGGGGACGGCACCGGCCGTGGCGACAGGGGGACGGGGACAGGACGAGGGGCAGGGGGCGGGGCTCAGCGGGGCATGGAGTGGGGCGCGGTGGCCGTGCCGGGTGGGCAGAAACCCATGACCGAGGGGTGGGAGTACGCGGATCGCAGGAGCATGGCGGCGCCCCGGATCGCGGCGGTGTGCGGCGCCGGTACGGCCCGCACCGGCGCGTGCAGTGCGCCGGTGAGCCGGCCGACGAGGTCAGGGCGCAGCGCGCCGCCGCCCGCCAGGAGAGCGCCCCGGCTCAGCGCGTCGGCGGTGAGGGACGTACGGTCCTGCCGGAGCATCGAGGTGAGCATGGTGACGATCGCCTCCACGATTCCGGCCGAGGTCGCGCCGCTGGGGAAGTCGCCGGTGCCCAGGGCGGCGGAGCGGGCGTCGAAGACGGCGCCGTCGACGAGGAGCACCACTTCGGTGACGTGGGCACCGATGTCGACCACGAGCAGCGGCACCGCGAGGTCGGCGTCCCCGGCCAGGGCGACGGCCCGGGCGGTGGAGACCGTGAGCACGCCGCGCGGACGCAAGCCCTGCACGGCCGTGCGGGCCCGTTCCCGGTGGGCGGGCCCGTCCAGCACGGGCACGGTGACCACCACCAGGGGACGGGTGACACGGGGCAGCCGGTGGCCGATCAGCCGGTCGAGCATCCGGGCCGTCGCCGGTATGTCGACGATGGCGCCGCGCCGGACGGGGCACACCGCGCCGTCGCCGGGGCGGGTCACCGTGGGCACGTCGAGGATCGCCCCGCGGCCGGCGACCCAGGCGCGGGTGCGCGCGCTGCCGAGATCGAGGGCGAGGCCGCAGCACCGCCGGCACGGACGTCCGTCGGCGGAGGAGACGGAGGCGGACGCCGAGAAGCTTCCGGGACGGCGGACGACGGTCATCGCCCGGCCTCCCGTACCTGCTGGCAGCGTGCGCAGTAGCGGGCCTGCGGCACGACCATCAGGCGTTCGCGGTCGACGGGACGCCGGCACAGCGGACAGATGCCGTAGCGGCCCTCGGCGATGCGCTGCAGCGCCGCCTCCACGTCGGCGAGAACCATGCGCGCGGAGGCGGCGAGTGCGAGGTGGACCTCGGCCCGCGCCGAGGACCGCCGCCGGCGCCGGTCCTCGGCGCGGGCCGCCGCCGCGAGGTGCCGCAGCTGTTCCTGACGGAACAGACGCTGTTCACGCAGGCTCTCCAGGAGCACGGCGAGGTCGTCGGGCGACAGCCGGGTGGCACGGTCGTCGATGGTCTGGTTGGTGTTCACCACTTCACCCCTCGGGCAGGGCAGGGCAGGGCAGGAGACGAGAAGGGTCCGGGGACCGATCAGGCGGCGGCGCTGCGCTGGCAGGCGACGCAGAACCGCGTGTAGGGGAGGATCTCCAGGCGTTCCAGGGGGACGGGCATGGAGCAGCCGAGACAGGTGCCGTAGGACCCGTCGTCGACGCGGGTGAACGCCTTGTCGATCTCCTTGAGCACCCGCTGGATCGCCTCGCGTTGCGCGGACATCAGACGGTCGTCCACGCTCTGGACGCTCTCGTCGAGGGCGCGCAGCTGGGCCAGCCGGCTGTCGCGGGCGTGTTCGAGGCGCTGGTGGGCCTCATGGGCGGTCACCCGCTCGGGGCGGGGGCCGGTCTGGGAGAGGTCGAACGGCACGGTGAGGTCCTTTCTCCGACGTGGCGCGCACAGCAGTGGCCGCCCGGTTCGGAGGCGAGCGGTGGGACGACCGCGGGCTCCGGCGAACCGGACGGCTTGTTCACGCTCAAGCCTGATCGGCCGCGTGCCGGAATCCCATCGGGCGCGGGCCCCATCTGCCCCGGTCACCGGTGTCCACGGGGTGGGGGAGGGTGACGGACGAGTGGGTACACCACGACCGCGGATATGGGTGTCGGCCCCCATCGACGGCGTGCGGTGGAACGGGGCAGGGTGGGCGCAGGATCGGCCGTGACCAGGGCCGCGGTTCCCACCAGGGGTGTGCGACGACCGACGGCGGAGCCGATCGGTGTCGTTGTCGCGTGTCGCGTGTCGCGTGTCGCGTGTCGCGTGTCGCGTGTCGCTTCGTATGTCGTGTCGCAGAAGGAGGCCTTCCCCGGTGTCGCTGTTCTGGCGGATCTTCGGGCTCAACGCCGTGGTGCTCGGTACCGCCACGGCGCTGCTGCTGTGGGCGCCGGTGACCGTCTCCGTGCCGGTGCTGCTGACCGAGGCGTTCATCCTGGTGGGCGGTCTCGCCGTCATGCTGATCGCCAACGGTGCGCTGCTGCGCTGGGGACTGGCCCCGCTGGAGCGGCTGACCAGGCTGATGACCACCGTCGACCTCTTGCGCCCGGGGCAGCGGCTGCCGGTCCCGGGCGGCGGTGCCGGCGGCGGGGGTGGTGGCGAGGTGGCCGAGCTGATCCGTACGTTCAACGCCATGCTCGACCGGCTGGAGCATGAACGGGCCACGTCGAGCGCCCAGGTGCTGCTCGCCCAGGAGGCGGAGCGGCACCGTATCGCGCAGGAGCTGCACGACGAGGTCGGGCAGAGCATGACCGCGATCCTGCTGGTGCTCAAGCGGGCCGCCGACGACGCCCCCGAGCCGCTGCGCGAGGAGCTGCAACAGGCCCAGGAGATCACCCGGGGGAGTCTGGACGAGGTCCGCCGTCTGGTGCGCCGCCTGCGGCCCGGCGTCCTGGACGACCTGGGGCTCGTCAGCGCGCTCACCTCGCTCGCGCAGGACTTCGCCACCCACACCGGGCTGCGTGTGCTGCGCCGCTTCGACACCGAACTGCCCACCCTGGACAAGGAGACCGAGCTCGTCCTGTACCGGGTGGCGCAGGAGAGCCTGACCAACGCCGCCCGCCACGCGGACGCCAGGCGGGTGGAGGTCGGTCTGCGCCGGGCCGGCGAGGCCGTGACGCTGGAGATCACCGACGACGGCCGTGGCATCGAGGCCGCCCGTGAGGGTGCCGGGATCCGTGGCATGCGGGAGCGGGCGCTGCTCGCCGGTGCCGCGCTGGACATCACCTCCGAGCCCGGCACCGGCACGCGGATCCGCCTCACCACCCCCGTCCCCAGGAAGCGGCACTGACTCATGCCCGACACGACCCCGCCCGACACGACCCCGCCCGACTCGACCTTGCCGGAACCGGCCCTGCCGGAACCGGCCGCCTTCCCCCACCCGGCCTCGCCGTCGTCCCCGGCCGCCGCCCCGCCCCCGGCCGTGCCGCGTCCGGTCCGTATCCTGCTCGCCGACGACCACGCGCTCGTACGCCGTGGTGTCCGGCTGATCCTCGAACGGGAACCGGACCTGGAGGTGGTCGCCGAGGCCGGGGACGGGGCCGAGGCCGTCCACGCGGCCCGTGGCCAGGACATCGACCTCGCCGTCCTGGACATCGCCATGCCCCGTCACTCGGGCCTCCAGGCCACCCGGGAACTGACCGCGCTGAAGCCGGGCCTGCGTGTCCTGATGCTGACCATGCACGACAACGAGCAGTACCTGTTCCAGGCGCTCAAGGCCGGCGCCTGCGGCTATGTGCTGAAGTCCGTCGCCGACCTCGATCTGGTCGCGGCCTGCCGGGCCGCGATGCGCGACGAGCCGTTCCTCTATCCCGGAGCGGTGACCGCGCTGATCCGCAACTACCTGGACCGGGTCCGCCACGGGGAGGAGAACGCCGAGCACGTCCTCACACCGCGGGAGGAGGAGGTCCTCAAGCTCGTCGCCGAGGGCCACTCCTCCAAGGAGATCGCCGAGCTCCTGTTCATCAGTCTCAAGACCGTGCACCGCCACCGGGCCAACGTCCTGCACAAGCTCGGCCTGCGCGACCGGCTGGAACTGACGCGGTACGCCATCCGCGCCGGCCTGATCGAACCCTGAGGCCCGGCGCGCGCGACCGCTGCCCCTGATCTCCGGGACCCGGCCCCCTACTCCCCGGGCCGGGTCCCGGACCCCACCCCGCCGACACCGGCATTCGAGCACCCACCGGAAAGGGACGGTGCATGCGCCCAGCACCTCGCACCGTCCTTCCCGCCCGCGGTCACGGGATCGCGGCGGCCCTGACCGTGCTCGTCGCCGTCCTGCTGACACTGCTGACCCCGGCGGCGACGCACGCGGCCCCCGACGGACCGGTGCCGCACACGGCCGCGTCCGCCACGGATCCGGCCGCCCGGTTCGCCACCCGCACCCCCCGTGCGGATGCGGCCCGGTTCGCCACCCGCACTTCCCGTCCGGATGCGGCCCGGTTCGCCACGGGCATCTCCCGTCCGGATTCGGCCGCGTCCGCCACGGACACCTCGCGCCCGGATCAGGCCGTCTCCGCCACGGGCGCCACGGGCACCTTGCTTCCGCACACGACCGCGTCCGCCACGGATCCCGCCCGTTTCGCCGCCACCGGCACCCCACGTCCCGAGCCGGCCGCGGCGGCCGCGCACACCCCGGGGCCTGACAGCGGCCCCCACGCCGAGGCCCCGTGTGCCACCGGCTGTGCCGCCCCGGCGACCAGGGCCCGGCACGACCACGGCGCGGAGCGCCCGGCCCCACCGGACCACCACGCCACCCCTGCCCATGGCACCGCCGTCCCGCTCGTCGGCGTGCGGACCTCGGCGCGGCCCGCGCCGCAGCCCGCCGTTCCCGGCCCGACACCGTACGACCGTGGCAGGGCACCTCCGGCGCCCACCGGCACCTGACGCATCCCGTCCCACCCCCTTCTTCCCGTCACGGCCGCGCCCGCCGCCGCCGTGACGGTGCCTGCCGGAGGCTCGTGTTGAAACGCCGGAAACCCTCCCTGCGCGCGCGTGCGCTGTTCGCCCTGGCCCTGCTCGCCGCGTCGCTGGCCATCGCCCTCACCACGCCGGTGCGCCTCGGGCTCGATCTGCGCGGCGGCACCCAGATCGTGCTGGAAACCCGCTCCACCGCCACCACCGAGGCCGATCGCGCGGCCACCGACCGCACCATGGAAGTGCTCCGCGGCCGCGTCGACGCGCTCGGCATCGCCGAACCGACCCTGGTCCGCTCCGGCGACCACCGGATCCTCGTCGAACTGCCCGGGGTGCACGACCCGAAGAAGGCCGCCGACGTGCTGGGCCGCACCGCTCAGCTCACCGTGCACGCGGTGCTCGGCCCGGCCGGGACCACCGGCGGCGCCACCACACCCCCGGGCGACCCGGCCGGGGAGCGCGTCCTGCCGGACGAGTCCGGACAGCGCCTTCGGCTGAAGACCGCCGACCTGACCGGGCCGGACATCAAGGGCGCCGACTCCCGGTTCGACCAGAACGGCGGCGCCGGATGGCACGTCACGGTCGATTTCACGGACCCGGGCCGCGACCGATGGACACGGGTCACCGCACAGGCCGCGTGCCATCCCGCCGGCGATCCGGAACGCCGGGTGGCCATCGTCCTCGACGACAAGATCATCTCCTCGCCGCAGGTCGACCCCTCCGTCACCTGCGGAGCGGGCATCACGGGCGGCAGCACCCAGATCACCGGTTCCTTCGACGACACCGAAGCGCGCGAGCTGGCCCTGCTCATCTCGGGCGGTGCCCTTCCCGTCCCGGTCGAGACCGTGGAGCAGCGCACCATCGGTGCCAGCCTCGGCGACGCTGCCATCTCGGCGGCGGCCTGGGCCGCCGTCATCGGCACCGCGCTGACCGCGCTGTTCATCATCGCCGTCTACCGGCTCATGGGCCTGCTCGCGACCGTGTCCCTGGCCTGCTACGGCCTGATCTCGTACGCGGCCCTGGCCGCGCTCGGCGCGACGCTGACCCTGCCCGGCCTGGCCGGGTTCGTCCTGGCGATCGGCATGGCGATGGACGCCAACGTGCTGGTCTTCGAGCGGGCGCGCGAAGAGCACGCCGCCCGCAGCCGCCCCAGCCCCCGTTCGGCGCTGACGGCCGGGTTCCGCGGCGCCTTCGGCGCGATCGCCGACTCCGGCGTCACCACGCTGATCGCCACCGTCCTGCTGTTCCTGCTGGCCTCCGGGCCGGTGCGCGGCTTCGGCATCACCCTCGGCCTCGGCGTCATCGCCTCGATGATCAGCACGCTGGTGATCACCCGGGTGCTCGCCGAGTGGGCGGCGAGCCGCCCCGCCGTCTTCCGCCGGCCCCGTCTCACCGGCATCACGAGCATCGGATGGGTCCGTGAACGGCTGCTGCGCCGCGACCCGTTCCTGATGCGTCGCCCGCGCCGCTGGCTGGCCGCCTCCGCCGCCGTCCTCGTCGTGGCCGCCTCCGGCGTCGTCGTCCGCGGCCTCGACTTCGGCATCGAGTTCACCGGTGGCCGGCTCGTCGAGTACACCACCGGCACGCCCGTCGATCCGGACCGGGCCCGGACGGCCCTCACCGACGCGGGTTTCCCGCGCGCGCTCGTCCAGTCCTCCGGCGACACGGGGCTCACGGTGCGCGCCGAGCACCTGACGGACTCCGAAGCGGCGACCGTCACCGAGACCGTCAGCCGGCTCGGCGGCGACACGGTCAAGGTCCGCGACGAACTGATCGGCCCGAGCATGGGCGACGAACTGCGCCGTGACGCCCTCGTCGCGCTCTCCCTGGCCCTGGGCGCCCAGTTGCTCTATCTCGCGGTCCGGTTCCGCTGGACGTTCGGCTTCGCGGCCGTCGGCGCGCTCGCCCACGACGTGCTCATCCTGGTCGGTGTGTTCGCCTGGCTCGGCAAGCCCGTCGACGCGGTCTTCCTGGCGGCGCTGCTGACCGTCATCGGCTACTCGGTCAACGACTCCGTCGTCCTGTTCGACCGCATCCGGGAACTGCTCGGCCGCGACCGCACCACGCCGTCGGCGCGGCTGACGAACCAGGCGATCCTTCAGACCCTGCCCCGCACGGTCAACACCGGCATGGGCGCGGCCCTCATCATCACCGCCCTCGCCGTCCTCGCCGAGGGCACACTCACCGACTTCGCCCTCGCGCTGCTCATCGGCCTGGCGGTGGGCACCTACTCCTCCGTCTTCACCGCCGCACCCCTCACCGTCGAACTGCACGCGCGCCGCGAAGCCCGCAGACCGGCACGCCCCGACGGGCGCCCGGGACCCGCCCGCACCCCTCTGCCACGCGCCGCCCGCCGGTCCGGGCAGCCGGAGAGGCGGTGAGCCGGTGTCACAGGGCACGGGGCCGTCTCGTCCCGGGCGTGCGGCCACGGACGCCGCGGCCCCCGTGCGGCCGGCTACCGGGCGGCGAAGGTGGCCGCCCGGTAGCCGATCATCATGGCGGCCAGGTTGGTGTGGGCCCGGGGAACCGTCGGCATGACGGAGGCGTCGGCCACGCTCAGCCCCTCCACGCCCCTGACCCGGAGGTACTCGTCCACGACGCCGTCACCGTCGCGGCTCATCCGGCAGGTTCCCACGGGGTGGTGGTACGTCAGGGCCTGCGCGCGGCAGGCCTCGGACAGGTCCTCGCCGCGCCACCAGGGTGAGTCGGGCAGCTTCACCCGCCCCTGGGCGGCCAGGTCGTCGACGAGGTCGGCGGCCCGGGTGACGATGTCGGCCGCGCGGACCCGGTCGAGCGGATCGGACAGGTGGCCGAGGCGCACCTTGGCCCGGCCGCGGCCCAGCGTGAGACGGCCCCTGCTCTCCGGGGTGACCAGCGCCGCGGCCACGGCGGCGGTGTCGGGTGCCGCCGTGGGGTCGAAGAAGGGGGCATGATAGGCGAACATCTGAGCCTGCGGATGGTTCTCGCCGGGCAGCTCGTAGGTGAGCAGGGTGCCCCGCCCACCCGGCATGGGCAGCTCCGAGGCGTCGGTGACCTCGACGTTCATCTGGAACAGCACATGGTCGGACAGGTTCGTGCCCAGCTGCGGTGCGTCGGTGACGACCGGTATCCACGCCGCCCGCAGGGCGTCGGCCGGGCCGATGCCCGATTGGAAGAGGATCTCCGGGGTCCCGAACGTTCCGGCGGAAAGGATGACCTGGTCGGCTTCGACGAGGTGCTCGCCCCGGGCGTCGCGAAGGACGACCCCGCAGGCCGCGCCGCCGCTGACCAGCACCCGCAGCACCTCGCTGTCCGGCAGCAGCCGGACATGGGCACGGGCGCGGATACGGGGCAGGACGGCCACCAGGGTGCTCATCCGCACCCCGTCGACGTGGTTGGTGGGGAAGGGGCCGAAGCCCAGGGCGCCGGGCGCGTTGTGGTCCGGTACCGGATCGTGGCCGTGGCGCCGGTAGGTGTCCTGGAACGCCAGGTCGAACGCGCTCTGTTCGTAGCGGGTGATCGCGATCGGGCCGTCGGCCCCGTGGTGGTCGTCGTGCCCGAACTGCCGGTCCGCCTCGATGGCGCGGAACGCGGGCAGACACGCCTCGTAGGACCACAGGTCGGAACCCCAGGCGTCGTAGCACCACGGGTGCCCCCGGACGGCCGCCGCCGCGTTGACCGCGGAACTGCCCCCGAACACCTTGCCCCGCGGCAGGAACGCGCCCGTGGCCTCGTCGGCGTAGGGCCAGTAGTAGTGGGGCGGCAGCAGGATCTCGGTGCGCAGTTCGCCGGGGACCTCCGGGCCGGGGTCTGTGCCGGCGTCCACCAGGACGACCTCATGTCCTGGATCCTCGCTGAGCTTCCACGCACACATGAGGCCGGCGGACCCGGCTCCCACGATCACTGTCCGCATGGAGCCTCCTTTCGAAAGTACGGCTTGACTGACAGCGCCATCGACGACGCGATGCGCGATGTGATGGACGACGTGATGGATGACGCGCTGGACGACGCGATGCGCGACGCGGTCGACGACCCGCTGGACGACTCGCTGGACGACCCGCTGGACGACTCGCTGGACGACCCGATGGACGACGCGATCCGCGACCTCGTCGAACGGCGGCGAGCCCCCGGCACCTCGCCGTCGTGGATCGCGCGGGGCCGACGGCGATCAGAGGGGGAAGGCCGGGCGGCCCTCGGCGCCCAGCGTGATCCATCGCGGCTCGGTGAAGGCGTCGGTGCCCGCCGACGACCCGAAGCGGCCGAAGCCGGACTCGTGGATGCCGCCGAACGGGGCCTGGAGACCGTCGGTGATGCTCCGGTTGTTGACGTGCACGGCATCCGCGGGCAGTCTCCGGGCGACCGCGACGCCGGTCGCCCAGTCGCCGGTGACGACCCCGGCCGTCAACCCGCGGGGAGGGCCGCTCGCCAGGGCGACGGCCTCGTCCGTGCTGTCCGTGACATGGACGGCCACGGCGGGGCCGAAGATCTCCTCGCTCCACATGGCCATCCGCGGAGTGAGGCCGGTGAGCACCACGGGCGCGATCAGCGTGCCGTTCCCTTCGACCGCGCCGGTACCGGTCACCGCCGTCGCTCCCTTGGCCAGCGCATCGGTGACCAGCGCGGAGACCCGCTGGGCGGTACCGGCGTGGACGATCCGCCCGTCGGCCTCGGCGGGCCAGCCGGGGCCCTGCCGCGGCAGCGCCGGGACGCGTTCGGCGAGGGCGGCGAGGAAGCGGTCGGCGAGTGAGCGGTGAACGATGATGCGATCGGTGCTCAGACAGCTCTGGCCCGCGTTCAGGAAGGAGCCGACGATCGCGGTGTCCACCGCGTGGTCGACGTCCGCGTCCTGAAGGACCAGGAGGGAGTTCTTGCCGCCGAGTTCGAGGACGGCCGGCTTGAGGTGCCGGGCCGCCTCCACCCCGACGGCGCGACCCACCGCGGTCGAGCCGGTGAAACTCACGGCGCGCACCCGCGGATCGGTGACGAGCCGTCGCGTGACATCGGCGGCCTCGTCAGGGCCGTGGGTGACGACGCTGAGGACGCCGTGCGGAAGACCCGCCTCCTCCCACACCTCCTGGAGCAGCAGGCCACCGGAGAGAGGGGTGCTCTCGCTGGGCTTGAGGACGACGGTGTCGCCCAGGGCCAGGGGCAGCGCCACGGCGCGCACGCCCAGCAGGACGGAGGCGGTCCAGGGGGTGATGGCGGCGACGACCCCCACCGGCACCCTGAGGCGCAGGGAGCAGGCGCCCGGCGTCTCGGTGGGCGTGACCCGCCCGTTCGGCCGGGTGACGGACGCGGCCGCTTCGATCATGAGCTGGGCCGCCAGCTTCGTCTGGAACGCCGCCCAGGGTGCGCGGGCCCCGACCTCCGCCGCCATGACGTCGACGATCTTGTCCGTGCGACGCAGCAGCAGGTGCGCGGCCTGCAAGAAGACGGCGCTCCGCTCCGCCGGTGCCATGGCCGACCACGAGGCGAAGGCCCGGTCCGCGGCGCCGACGGCCTCCGCCGCCCGGACGCCGGCGGCGTCCTCCGGCCCGTCGCCGGGCGCCTTGGCATCGAGTAAGCCGCCCTGGGCGGCCGGGGCTCGATGCCCGTCCGTGCCCCGGCCCTGCAAGCTGGACATGCGTGTCTCCTGAACAGTGAACCTGCGCCTTCCGGCACGGCCGCGGCCATGACGGCCCGGCCGCGGCGTTCCGCGATCCGCCCCTTCGCGTGGCCCGCGTGGGGGCGGAAGCCGGGGCCGGTCCCAGCCAATCCCATGGGCATCGCGTGAGCCATGACGACAGTGATCGTCGGCCATCAGCAAATGGAGGGGGACCGGGCAAGGGCCCGCCGGAGACACCGGCGGTTCAGACCACCGGCACGGTCACGAAGCGTGCCGCGGTCGCGAGGTCCGTCTCGATGCGGGACACCGTGGCACGCAACTGCGGGAGCACCTCGTCGAGGCACTCCTCCTCGGTGCGGCGACCACTGTGCATCGCCACGTTGACGGCTGCCACGACCCGGCCCGCTCGGTCGCGGACCGGAACGGCGATCGACCGCAGCCCCGTCTCCAGTTCGCCGTCGGTGAGCGCGAACCCCTGCTCGGCCACCCGGTCCAGCAGCTCGTCCAGTTGCCCGCGGTCGGTGACCGTCCTGACGGTCAACGGCCGGAGCGGCTCGCCACCGTCCAGGACGGCCGTGCGCTCGCCGGGCGGCAGCCCGGCCAGGAGGACACGGCCCATCGACGTGGCGTAGGCGGGGAAGCGGGTGCCGACGGTGATGTTGACGCTCATCACCCGGTACACGGCGGCGCGCCCCGTGTACCGGATGTCGCCGCCCTCCAGCACCGCCATCGAGGCGGAGTCGTGCACCCGGCCACCCAGCGCTTCGATGTGCGGCTGGGCGAGTTCGGCGAGCGAGATCCGGGACAGCGGAGGGAAGCCCAGTTCGAGGATGCGCGGGGTGGGCCGGAACGCCCGGCCTTCGGCGACCACGTACCCCAGGTGCTCCAGGGTGAGCAGCGCCCGCCGGGCGGTGGCCCGGACCAGGCCGGTGGCGCGCGCGGCGTCGGCGACGGTCAGGGTGTCGCGGCCCGCTCCGAACGCCGTGACGACGGTGAGTCCGCGGGCCAGCGACTCGACGAACTCCCGCCCCATGACCTGCTTCGACGTCCCCGTCCAGGTGGCGGTCCCGGACTGCGGTTCCGTCGAGGGGGCGGGCGCGTGGCGCAGCGTCTCCTCCATCTCCGCCACCGTCCGCCGGAGTTTGCGCAAGGCGGCGTCCCGCAACGACGCCACGTCGTGCCGGCTGGTGTGACTGACCACGCTGACGGCGCACACCTGACGGCCGTGCGGGTCGCGCACGGCGGCGCCGAGCGCGACCAGACCCGGTTCGATCCGCTGATCGTCCTCCGCCCAGCCGTGCCGTGCCGCCTCGGCGCACAGTTCGGGGGTGAACGCGGCTCTCCACCGTTCCCCGGACGGTACGGCCCGGGTTTCGTGATCCGCCGGCGCGGCGGACTTCTCGGACCACTCCGCCCAGGTCTGTGCGGGCCACTCGGCGGCGATCAACGCGCCCGGCGCCGCCCGTTCCACCGACAGCACGTCACCGATCCCGAAGCAGAGGGTCATCGCCCGCCGGTGCTTGACCTGATGGATCATCCGCAGTTCCGTGCCGTCCGGCACGACCAGCGACACGGACTCGTCCAGGTCGTCGGCGAGCGCGCGCACGTGCGGGCCCAGGAGTTCGGGCAGCCGGACGGCGGCGAGATAGGCGTTGCCCAGCTCCATGACGCCCGGCAGGAGCGCCACGTCCCGCCCGTCCAGCCGGACGTACCCCATGTGGGCCAGGGTCGCCGCGATCCGGTCCACCGTGGCCCGGGGGAGGCCGGTGGCGTACGACAGGTCGCGCAGGCTCATCGTGCCGTCCGCCTCGGTCAGCCGCCGCAGCACGTCGATGCCGCGCATCAGCGGGGCGACGGCCACGGCCGGCGCCGTGGGGGCGGGCGGCGAGTCTGCGGGGCTGATCATGGGGACTCCATGCGGTCCGGCTACGGCGACGGCGACGGGGCGGGGGCGGTGGCGGATCAGGGACACCGGGCCGGTGGGACGGACGAACGGGCTGGTGGGACTGATGGGTTGTGACTTTACGGCCCCTGGCCCGTCCGCGGGTGAGGCGGAGGGCCAGGGGCCGGGGGGCCTGGGGCCTCAGTCGGTGGCGCCGGCCAGCGCCGTCTTCGGGCCCGGCGCCGCGTGCGGCCGGGTGCGCTGTGCCAACGGCACCAGGGATATCGCGGCGGCGGCGAGCACCGCGGCCACGGCGAACGTGGTGAAGCCGAGCGAGGCGTTGCCGTCGGCGATCACCATGCCACCGAGCCACGGGCCGACCACGGCGCCGGTGCGGCCCACGCCGGTCACCCAGCCGAGGCCGGTGGCGCGTCGGCTCGGCCCGTACACCCGGGCCGTGGTCGCGTAGACCATCACCTGGGCGCTGAACAGCCACACACCGGTGATGAACACGACGACGTAGGCGACGCCCAGCGGCAGGTGGGCGCGGAGCAGGAAGGCCCCGGCGGCGGTGAGCAGGAACCAGATCGCCGACACCTTGACGGGTCCGAAGCGGTCGGCGGTGCGGCCGGCGACCAGCATGCCGAGGATGCCGCCCGCGTTGATCACCATGAGGAAGGTGACGGACGAGGAGAGCGAGTAGCCCGAGGCCCGCATCAGCTCGGGCAGCCAGGTGGAGACGCCGTAGACCAGCAGCAGTCCGGCGAAGGACGCGATCCACAGCAGCGGTGTCGCCCCACGGGTTCCGGGTGCGAAGAGGTCCCCGATCGCGGCCATGCGTCCCTTGGCGCCGGTCGAGGGCACGTCGGCCTCGCCCGGACGGTCCAGCCCGTACCGGTCGGCGACGGCGTACGCCTGCTCGGTGCGGCCCTTGGCGAAGAGGACACCGGGCGATTCGGGCAGCCACTTCACGACCAGTGGGACGGCGATGACGGCCGGAAGGACACCCGCCCAGAAGACCCAGCGCCATCCGTGGTCGGGGGCGACGACGAGGCCGATGCCCGTCGCGGCCATGCCGCCCGCGTGGTACGAGGTCATCATGAGGCCCGTGGCCAGCGCGGCCCGCCGGGGAGGGGCGAACTCGGCGACGAGCGCCAGCCCGATCGGCATCAGCCCGCCGAGTCCCAGACCCGACAGGAAGCGCCCCGCGGCGAAGACGGTGACATCGGGCGCCGCGGCACACAGCGCGGACCCCAGCGAGAAGAGCACGACACTGACCGTGACCAGAGGTTTCCGCCCGAGCCAGTCGGTGAGCGTGCCGGTCGCGAGGGCACCGATCAGCATGCCGAAGGTCGTCCAGCTGCCGACGGTGCCCGCCTTGCCGGGGGAGAAGCCGAGGTCGGGGTCGTCGAGCAGATGCGGGATGACCGCGCCGTAGATGTTGACGTCCATGCCGTCGAAGAAGACGGCGAGCCAGCACAGGGCGATGACGGGTGCCACGGCTTTGAACGAGCGGGTCGGTGGGGACGCGAGAGGGGTCACGGGTGACTCACTTTCTTTCACGACGTCGTGATGAGCGAGACGGAGGAGGCGGCCGGGCCGGGATGTCGGCGATTCGGCCCGCGATGCGGCCGAGTGGTGTCTCAGCGGAACGTCGCGGCTGTGCGGTGCGGGTGTGCGGTGCGGGTGTGCAGAGCGGTTGGTGCGGTGCGGGTGTGCGATGCGGTGTGGGGCGCGAGCGCCAGAGTGTGCGCCAGGTGAAAAACGGCTCACAATCGGTGCAGAGGAGTTTCCGGGTGCGCCTCCGCCCTGTCAACGGGTCCGCGCAAGGGGCTTCACTCGGACACCACATGGCGAGAACGATAGTTCTCGCCATGTGGCTGATGCGCGACTCTCCGTGCGGTCGGGCCTGACGGTCAGGCCCGACCGGGGGTGTCTGCACGGAAATCGGGCGTTCTGTTCATATATGTACGCCGCGCATGTCGCCTGAGTGGGCTGCTAGAGTGGAGAACGAATGTTCTCTACGATGCTCGCGAGCGGCTCACCAGGCACAGGAAGGAAGGGCTCTAGCTCTGCTCCCGCTCCACCGGGAGCCACAGCTCGGCGTCCGCCTCCGCCGTGCCCGGAACCAGGCGCGTGCGCAGGATCTCCGGGCCGGGCCGGCTGAAGTAGGGGTTGGACGGGAACCACTGGGTGAACACGTCCCGCCACAGATACTGGATGGCCTGCGGCGCCGGGCCCGAGGTGCTGAAGACCGCCCAGGTCCCGGCCGGTACGGCCAGGGCGACCGTGCCCTCGGGAAGGGGCGAGGCAACGGGCCCGGACGTGATCACCCCTTGGTAGTAGTCGAGTTCGGTCCCCTCGGCGCGGCTCGGATCCAGGTCGTCACAGACCGAGACGATCCCCTGCGGCTCCTGGTCCGACAGCTTCTCCAGACGTTCCAGGGTCCGCGGTTCGATGCCACGGACGAAATCGATGATCGCCTGGTTCGGCCCCGCGTGAACCAGCGGTACCCGGGCCTTGAGACCCGTGACGGTGAAGGCCGGGCGGTCCACCACGCGGTATCGCATGCTGCTGTTCCCTTCGACGGTGAGGTGGAAGGACAACCGTGGCTGCGAGACGAGCGCGGCACCGGTACGCCGGGCCTCCCCCGGTCCCACACCGTGCACGGCCCGGAACGCCCGCGCGAACGCCTCGCCCGAGCCGTACCCGTAGCGCACGGCGATCTCCAGCAGCGAGTCACGTCCGCTGAGCACCTCGGCGCCCGCGACGGTGAGCCGGCGGCGTCGGACGTACTCGGACAGCGGCATCCCGGCGAGCGCGGAGAACATCCGGCGCAGGTGGTACTCCGAGGTGGCCGCGATCCGGGCCAGGCCGCCCACGTCGATCGGCTGGTCCAGCCGGCTCTCGATGTGCTCCATGACCTGGTTGAGCCGCTCCAGCACGCCCGGTCTCCTTCCTCTTTACGATCATCACGCTAGCCAGCGCCCACCCGGCCGGACCCGACATTCTGTGCCTGATCAAGTCGGGTGCGGACCGGGACTCCCGTACGGCACGGCCGCCCTTCAGTCGCTCGCCGGCGGGCCGGTGCGGACGCGGGCCTGGTCGCCGTGGGGACCGAACAGGTGCAGGATCTCCACGGCTTCGCCGCCGGACGGGCCGAACCAGTGCGGTTCACTCGTGTCGAACTCGGCCACCTCGCCGGGCCGCAGGACGAGTTCGCGTTCCCCGAGGACGAGGCGCAGCTCGCCGGCGAGCACGTACAGCCACTCGTAGCCGGCGTGGGTCACCAGTCGCGGTTCGCGCTGGGCGAGCACCTGCTTGAACACCTGGACCCGGCCCGGGTACTGCGTCAGCGGCACGAGGACGCTCCCGCTCTCCCGCCGTCGCGGCTTCAGATGAACCCGGGGGTCACCGGTGGCCGGCGCCGCGACCAGCTGGTCCAGGGCGACGCGGTGCGCGCGGGCCAGCGGGATCAGCAGATCGAGCGTCGGGCGCCGAATCCCCGACTCCAGGCGCGAGAGCGTGCTCACGGAGATCCCGGTCTCCTCCGCGAGGGCTTCGAGGGTGAGCCCCCGGTCGCGCCGCAGCGCGCGCAGCCGTGGCCCGATGCTGTCGAGGATCTCCGCGAGTTCGGCGTCCATACGACCATTTTGCGGTCTTCGCAAAGACGCTGGGCCCGGCCCCTGCTCCGGGCCGAACGTGAGGGGCATCCGATCCGATCCCGATCGCGATTCCGACCCCGTATCGAAGGGCACCCACCGTGACCGTCGCGACCTTCCCGGCCGCTGTTCCACCCTCCCCGCTGAGCGCGCGCCGGCGCTGGACGGTGCTGGCCGTCTGCGCGCTCAGCATGTTCCTCGTGGGCGTGGACACCACCATCGTCAACGTCGGCCTGCCCGCCATCGGGCAGGCGCTCGGCGTGGGCACGCGCGGCCTGGAATGGGCCGTCGACGCGTACACCGTGGTCCTGGCCGGCCTCCTCATCGCCTCCGGTGCACTCGCGGACCGCTTCGGACGCCGCCGGATCTTCCGGTGCGGACTGATCGTCTTCGGCCTGGCCTCCGTCGCCTGCGCCCTCGCCCCGTCGTTCGGCCTGCTCGTCGCCGCCCGTGCCGTCCAGGGGATCGGGGCCTCGATGCTGAGCCCCGTGGCGCTGGCGATCGTGGTGAACGCGATGCCCGACCCGCGGGAACGGGCCAGGGCGATCGGCCTGTGGGCGTCGGTCTTCGGGCTCAGCATGGCGGCGGGCCCGGTCACCGGCGGAGCCCTCGTCGCGGCGTTCGGCTGGCGTTCGGTGTTCTGGATCAACGCGCCGGTCGTCTGTGCCGCCCTCCTCCTGGTCGCCCTGGTGGTGCCGGAGTCCCGCGGGGAGCGCGCCCGGCGCCCGGACCTGCCCGGCCAGGCGCTGATCGGCCTGGTGCTGTGCCTGGTCGTCGGCCTGCTCATCGAAGGCCCCCGCATCGGCTGGACCTCACCCGTGGCCCTCGCGGGCTACGCCCTGCTCGCCGTGGCGACGGCCGGATTCGTCCGCGTGGAGCTGCGGCGGAGCGAACCCCTGATGGACCTGCGCCTCTTCCGTCGGCCGCCGTTCGCGACAGCGGTGCTCGGCGCCATGGCGGTGTTCGTCGCGCTGAACGTCACCCTGCTCCTCAACACCCTCTACTTCCAGCACACCCGCGGCTGGAGCCCGCTCGCGACCGGCGCCGCGACCCTGCCCATGGCACTGGGCGCCACCTTGTGCGCGCCCTGGTCCGGCGCCCTGGTGGGACGCCTCGGGGCCCGCCGTCCCCTGGCCCTCGCGGGAGGGTTCACCGCGGCCGGCGGCCTGTGCCTGATCGGCCTGGGCCCGCACACCGGCGTGCCGCTGATCCTGTTCGCCTACCTGCTCATCGGCATCGGGTTCGGTTTCGCCAACGCCCCGCTCACTCACACCGCGGTCAGCGGCCTGCCGCCGGCCCGGGCGGGCGTGGCGGGGGCGATCACCTCCACGGCACGCCAGGTCGGCGCGGCGGTCGGGATCGCCGTCGCCGGGGGCATGGTCGCGGGCACTCCTCCCACCGCGCTCGCCACGGCCTCCCGGCCGGCCTGGCTCCTCGTCGCGGCCTGCGGCCTGTTCCTGCTCACCGCGGCACGAGCCGCCCGGCCACCGGCCATCGGGGCGGCGTAGGCCGTATCGGCAGAGAACGACGATCCGCAAGAAGCGGCGATGCGCAAGAAACCACGATCCGCATCGCTACGCGGCCCCGGACGGAACAAGGGTGGCCTGGTGGAAGTACATGCGCCAGGCCGTTCCCGTCCTCCGCCACAAGGAGCTTCGCCGGGCCCGACGCCCCTGGTCGTCGGTGAAGTACGTCAGATGAACAACGCCGGGAGCGAGAACGACCCCGGACATCTCGCTGACGTTCACCGACGACTCCGATGACACCGTTTCCGCGCTCAGGACCGCGACGATGGACTCCACGTCCCAGCGCCGCCCCGAGGCCCCGAACTCGGTGAACTCCGGATCCAGAAGCTCCCGTACAAGGGACGGAGACGCCCGCACCTCGGGTTCGAGCAGCCGCAATTCCGCATCGATGGCGGCCTGGATCGCCCGCTCGCTCTCGTCCGTCATACCGGAATCCTACGAACCCGTCCCGCCGGCACGCCATGACGGATCATCCGGCGCGAGCCGAACCGCACCAGGCGCCCGGATTCCGTCCCGCGGATCACGGCGCCCTAGGCTCGAGGCCATGCACAACACCCTGACCGAGCACGCCCGGTGTCTCTACGGGGACGAGTACCGACCTGCGCCGGAGTGCGGTGCCGAACACGGGGAGCACTATTTTGTCGAGGAGTTGACGTTCGCCGACGCGGATTCGATCCTGGCCATGCTGCGCGAACTGTGCCCGCACGTGGCTGACGGCTGCCTTCCGGTCTGGATCCGGAACCTGTCCTATCGGCTGGTGCTCCTGCAACGGCCCGACGAACCGGCGTTGATGCGCGAGGCCGCCGAGAGCCTGTGGATGCACGGCCCGGACTGGGACGGCATCGCGGCCGACCTGGTGAAGCGGGCCGACGTGCTGGAAGCGGGCTGAAGACGAGGTCCTCGCGAGAGCGGGCCCGCGGCCCCGGAAACCTTGATCGGCCCGTCACCGAGCTGTTCTTCCGACCAGACTCACCCCATGACCACACACCTCTCCTACGTCCACGGCTACTCCGAGCACGAGACACGCCGCCTCGGCGAACAGGCCGACACGCTCGCCGCCCTGCTCCACTCCGGAACGTCCTATCTCGCCGGAAGCCGGGTCCTGGAGGTCGGCTGCGGTGTCGGCGCGCAGACCGTGCATCTGGTGGAGTCCAGCCCGGAGGCCGAGTTCGTTGCGGTGGACGTCTCCGCGACGTCACTCGCCGAGGCCAGGGCCCGGTTACTGGCACACGCCCCGACCGCCCGGGTGAGCTGGATCCGGGCGGACCTGTTCCGACTCCCGTTTCCCGAGGCGTCGTTCGACCACATCTTCGTCTGCTTCGTCCTGGAACACCTGACGGCCCCGCAGCAGGCGCTGAAAGCCCTGCGGCGTCTGCTGCGCCCCGGCGGCACCCTCACCGTGATCGAGGGCGATCACGGGTCGGTGTTCTTCCACCCCGACAGCGCCTACGCCCGTGCGGCGATCGACTGCCAGGTCCGGCTCCAGTCCGCCGCGGGTGGCAACGCACTGCTCGGCCGCGCCCTGCACCCCCTGCTGACGTCCGCCGGGTACGCGCAGGTGACGGTCCGTCCGCGCACGGTGTACGCCGACACCTCCCGGCCCGAACTGGTCGGAGGCTTCACCAGGAGCACCTTCATCGACATGATCGCCGCCGTACGGGACCAGGCACTGGAAGCCGGCCTGATGACCGCCGAGGACTTCGACCGCGGGATCACCGACCTGCACCGCACCACGGACGAGAAGGGCACCTTCCACTACACCTTCTTCAAAGGCGAGGCGGTGAAGACGAAGGAGGCGTGAGCAGGGGCCCGGATCCCGCCAAGGGCGCCACCCCGCCGCGTCACGGGGTCACAGCGGCTGGGCCGCCAGGGCCCCGGCGGGGTGGCGGGGGCCGAGGAAGACGACGATGCCCTCGCCGTCGGGGGAGGGGTGGGTGGCCTGGGTCCAGCCCTGGCCGCGGTAGAAGGACATGGCCCGCGGCGAGCGGAGCGAGGTGAGCAGCCAGGAGCGGCCGTCCGGGGCGTCTTCGGCGACCGCTTCGAGAAGATCGGCGGCGAGGCCGGTGCCGTGCGCCTGGGGGCGGACGGCGAGTTCGTCGATCTCGCGGGCGCCGCACAGCCAGTCCACGGTGCGTTCGGGGCCGAGGCCGGCGGCGGCCCGGGGGTAGCAGCGGTCGGTGGGGAACGGGGCGAGGGTGGTCCAGGCGGTGGCGAAGCCGACGACCTCTCGGCCGCCGAAGGCGAGCGCGGCGGTGAAGCCCGGACGCCGTACGGCGACGCGGAGCGATCCGAGGAACTCGATCGCCTGCTCCGCGTCCTCGTTCCAGGGCGGCGCACAGAAGGCGTCGACGTAGACGGAGTGCAACGCCACGGCGTGGTCGAGGAGTTCGGGACCCTGGAAGAGGCGGATGTCCGTCACGCGGCCACCGCCCCGGCGGTGACGGGGTGCGGGGCCGGGTTCTCGATGCCGAGCACGATCGAAGAGCCCATGCCCCACCCCTTCCTGTACCGACCACGTCTGTTGCAACCTATTCGCAATAACCTATATTTTGCAACAGCGCGGGGCGCCGTATGCCTGACAGCGTCCGTTCCATGGGCGGCGCCCCGCGCCCTCGTGTCGCTCGTCCGTTGCTTGATCGGCAAGAGGTCGCTAGTACTGTTAGCGTGCAGCTGCATAACATTCGCAATAACGTCGGAGGACGTTGGACATGGCGGTTTACACGCTCCCGGAGCTTCCGTACGACTACGCGGCGCTCGAGCCGGTGATCAATCCGCAGATCGTCGAGCTGCACCACGACAAGCACCACGCGGCGTACGTCAAGGGCGCGAACGACACCCTGGAGCAGCTCGCGGAGGCGCGGGACAAGGAGCAGTGGGGCTCGATCAACGGCCTGGAGAAGAACCTGGCCTTCCATCTCTCCGGCCACATCCTGCACTCGATCTACTGGCACAACATGACCGGTGACGGTGGCGGCGAGCCCCTGGCCGCCGACGGTGTGGGCGACCTGGCCGACGCGATCACCGAGTCCTTCGGTTCGTTCGCCGGATTCAAGGCCCAGCTGACCAAGGCGTCCGCGACGACCCAGGGTTCGGGCTGGGGCGTCCTCGCCTACGAGCCGCTCTCCGGCCACCTGATCGTCGAGCAGGTCTACGACCACCAGGGCAACGTCGGCCAGGGGACCACCCCGATCCTGGTCTTCGACGCCTGGGAGCACGCCTTCTACCTCCAGTACAAGAACCAGAAGGTCGACTTCATCGACGCGATGTGGGCCGTCGTCAACTGGCAGGACGTGGCCAAGCGTTACGCCGCCGCCAAGGAGCGCGGCAACAGCCTGCTGCTCACGCCGTGACGCCGTAGCCGCGGACGCGTAGATGTCCTGCTCGTGATCGTCTTCTCAACCTTCACCGGCAGGCGGCACAAGGAAGGGCTCTCCCGGGCGGGTCGCTCGGGAGAGCCCTTCTGTCTCAGTAACCGCTGCCGGACGGCTCTAGGCGGGCGAGGTGCCGCGGTCGTGTCCGCCGCGGCGGCCGGAGCCGCGGCCTGCGGCGGGGCCGCCGGTGCGGCCGGTGCCCCTCGCGGCCGCGTCGCCGGCCGTCCGCCGGCCGGACCCGCGGGCACCCTGACCGGTCGCCTTACCCGCCGTCTTGCCGTTCGCCTTGCCGTTCGCCGCGTCGGTCGACGACCGTCGGCCGGACCCGCGAGAGCCCTGACCGTTCGTCGTGTCGCCCGTCGCGTCGGCAGCGGTCCGTCGGCCGGAGCCCCGGGCGGGCGCGCCGGCGCCGCCACCCGTAGGCCTGTCGCTCCGAGTCCGGTGGCTCGTGCCGCGTCCGCCCGGTGCGGACGTGCCACCGGCCGTGGACGCGTCGCGACCCGCTCCGGCCGCGGGCCGGCGCCTCGAACTCCGCTGCGCCGTCTCGGTGCCGGCGCCCGCCGCCTCGGCTCCGCCGCCGCCGCTGCGACGCCGGCGGCCGGGCCGCTTGTCGGCTCCGGCGCCGCCACCGGTGCCGCGTCCCGTGCGGGACGCCACCGGCGCCGGGGGAGCCGGGACCTCGATGGTGACGGGCACACCGGAAGGCTCGCGGGCGCCCGTGATGTCGGTCAGTGCCGTGTCGCTCGACGTGACGCGAGCGGTCCGGGGGCGGATGCCCGCGTCCGACATGAGCTGGGTGACCTCCCGCTTCTGGTCGGGCAGGACCAGGGTGACCACACTGCCCGAGCCACCGGCGCGGGCCGTGCGGCCGCCCCGGTGCAGATAGTCCTTGTGGTCGGTGGGCGGATCCACGTTCACGACGAGCTCGAGGTCGTCGATGTGTATGCCCCGCGCCACGACGTTCGTCGCGACCAGTGCGGTGACCTGGCCGTTCTTGAACTGTTCCAGGACACGGTTGCGCTGCGGCTGGGAGCGGCCTCCGTGCAGCGCGGCCGCACGGACACCGACGGCCAGCAGCCGCTTGGCGAGCCGGTCGGCCGACCGCTTGGTGTCGAGGAAGAGGATGACCCGGCCGTCACGGGCGGCGATACGCGTGGTGACGGCCTTCTTGTCGGTCTCGTCCATCACGTGCAGGACATGGTGCTCCATGGTGGTCACCGCACCCGCGGACGGGTCCACGGAGTGCACCACGGGGTCGGTCAGGAACTGCTGCACCAGGCGGTCGATGTTGCGGTCCAGGGTGGCCGAGAACAGCATGCGCTGCCCGTCGGGCCGTACCAGCCGGAGCAGCTTGGTGATCTGCGGCAGGAAGCCCATGTCGGTCATCTGGTCGGCTTCGTCCAGCACCGTGATGCGGACGTCGTCGAGTACGCAGTCCCCGCGTTCCACGAGGTCGTTGAGCCGGCCCGGCGTCGCCACGAGCACCTCGGCGCCGCGCTGGAGCGCGGTGGCCTGCTTGGTGAGGGACAGCCCGCCGACCACGGTGGTCAGCCGGAGGTTCACCGCCGTGGCGTAGGGGCTCAGCGCGTCGGTCACCTGCTGGGCGAGCTCACGGGTGGGCACCAGGACGAGGGCGAGCGGCGCCTTGGGCTCCGCGCGCAGTCCGGTCGTCCGGGCCAGGAGCGCCAGACCGAACGCGAGGGTCTTGCCGGAGCCGGTGCGTCCACGCCCCAGCACGTCACGGCCCGTGAGCGAGTTGGGCAGCGTGGCGGACTGGATGGGGAACGGGGCGGTCACGCCCTGCGCGGTGAGGGTCTTCAGCAGCCCCGCGGGCATGTCCAGGTCGGCGAAGTCCTCGACGGCGGGAAGCCCGGGTGTCGTGGTTTCCGGCAGCTGGAATTCCCTGGGCGGCGACGTGAGCGGTCGGGGGGAGGAGGAGCGACGGTTCGGCTTCTGGAACCTGCGGGACATGCGGTTGTCTGCCTCTCTGGAAACAGCAGAAACCGGAGTCCGCACCGTGATGGTGCGGACCCCGGTTCGCGGTTACGCGTCCGGTGATCAGGCGGGGACGATGTTCTCCGCCTGCGGGCCCTTCTGGCCCTGCGTGACGTCGAAGGAGACCCGCTGGCCCTCCTGGAGCTCACGGAAGCCC
Source organism: Streptomyces phaeofaciens (assembly GCF_014648915.1). Taxonomy (GTDB): domain Bacteria; phylum Actinomycetota; class Actinomycetes; order Streptomycetales; family Streptomycetaceae; genus Streptomyces; species Streptomyces phaeofaciens. Next base: position 788,029 of record NZ_BMSA01000001.1, read on the forward strand.
TGGGTGGCGATGTTCGAGTAGTGGGCGAACACGTCGGGGCCGCCGCCGTCCTGCGCGATGAAGCCGAAACCCTTTTCAGAGTTGAACCACTTCACGGTTCCCTGTGCCATGACATTCTCCTTCTGTAGGCAGAGAGGCCCCATCCGGAGATGCCGGAAAAACTGACGCGCCTGAAGGAGAACTGTTCCTGTCAGGCGCGCATAGGTTCATGGGTACCACAACTACAACAACCTGCGAACCCTAACACAGCCCGCCGTCCCGAGGTGGATCATCGACGTGCGGCCCGACCGCCGGCACTCCCGGGTGGGGGACGTCGCACCTCTTGAAGCGGCCGCGTGCTCTGTACGAGGATCCGGGGCAGCGCGTGGTGGGAGCGCTCCCGCCCGCCGTGACCGTCCTTCGACGAGTGAGAGCGAGCTGCCCCGGTGGAGAGCCTGACCAAACGCTCCCTGACCGCCGCCCAGCTGGACGTTCTGGTGCGCGGATCGATGGGTGTCGGGTGCCGTGTGGAGACGGAGCTGACCGACGGCTGGTTCAACACCGCGTACCGGGTCCGGCTCGACGACGGGCGGCCTGCCGTGGTGAAACTCGCGCCGCCGGCCGACGCGCCCGTACTGACGTACGAGCGCGGAATCATGGCGACCGAGGCCATGGTCTATCGGAGCCTCGCCCCTCTCGCCTCCCTCGCCTCCCTCGCCGACGGTGGCGTGCCGACCCCGACACTGCTGCACGAGGGCGACGGATTCCTCGCCGTCTCCGTGCTGGACGGCACCCCGTGGGACAAGCTCACCGACCGGCTCTCACCGACCGCCCAGACGGCTCTGCGCCGCGAACTGGGCGCCGTCACCGCGCGCCTGCACACGCTGGGGCCCGAGGACGGACGGTTCGGCTACCCGAGCGCCGAGTCGGGACTCTCCGCTCCCGATTGGCGGACCGCGTTCACCGCCATGGTGGACGCCCTTCTCGACGACGCCGTGCGCTGGCACTCCGACCTGGGTGTGCCGAGCGACGACATACGGGCCCTGGTGGCGCGGGGCGCACGGGTCCTCGACGAGGTCACCGAGCCGCGCCTGGTCCACTTCGACCTGTGGCCGGGCAACATTTTCGTCCAGGTCCCCGGCGGGGACCGCCCGGACGCCCGTATCACCGGCATCATCGACCACGAGCGGGCGTTCTGGGGCGACCCGGTCGCCGAGCTGGTCTCGCTGGCCTTCGGCGGGGACATCGGTCCGGACAGCGATCTCGTGGCCGGCTACGTCCGGGCCGGCGGCCGCCTCGACTTCACTCCCGCCGTCCGCCACCGGCTGGCCCTGTACAGCCTCTACCTGGGTCTGCTGCTCGTCGTGGAGTGCGGCCCCCGCGGCTACGTGGGTGACCACCTCGCGTACTGCCACCGCAACCTGGCGGAGCGGGTGGCCGAGGTGCGCGCGCTGGACCGAAGGCGGTGAGCGAGCGCAGGACGGGCACGGACGTCACCCATTGGTTACGGTGGGCGCTCAGGGCGATCCAAGGAGTGAGCGTCGGTGGCGACGGTGCTGGTGACGGGGGCGACGGGGAACGTCGGTTCGAGAGCCGTCGACGAACTGCGTGACCGCGGCATCCCCGTGCGTGCCTTCGTGCGGGACCCGGAGCGCGCGGCCGCCGTCCTCGGAGGGCTCACCGACCTCGCGCACGGCGACTTCGCGCGGGTGGACTCGGTCCGGCGGGCCATGGACGGCATCGAGCGGGTGCTTCTCATCTGCGGGAACGACCCTCGCCAGGTCGAGTTCGGGACGGCCGCGATCGACGCGGCGGCCCGCGCCGGTGTCCGGCGGATCGTCCTGCTGTCCACGATCGGGGCCGAGGCGGGTTCCCCCACGGTCTTCTTCGACCAGCACGGCCGCATCGAGGAGTACCTGCACGGGTCGAGGATCCCGGGTGTGGTCCTCCGGTCCTCCCATCTGATGTCGAACCTTCTCGGCTCGGCGGCGACCATCAGGCAGGCGGGCCGCTTCTTCCTCCCGGCCGGCGACGCCCGTATCGCGATGATCGATCCGCGTGACGTCGCCGCTGCCGCGGCCGCCGCCCTGACCACCGACGGACACGACGGTCGGACCCATGTCCTCACCGGACCGGAGGCCCTCACCTACGGCGATGTCGCGCGGCGCCTCTCGGGGGTCGTGGGCCGCCCGATCGAGTTCGTGGACGTGCCGGACGAGGCGGCGCTCGCGGGACTGGCCCGGGCCGGCCTGTCCCCGTGGCTCGCCGAGCAGGTCGTGGCCGTCTTCGGCGCGCTGCGCGACGGTGTGAACGCGTCCACCACCGACACGGTCCGGGAACTGACCGGCCGCGAGCCGCGCGACATCGAGGACTTCGTCCGCTGGTCGGCTCCGCTGTTGCAGAGCGACTGAGGCCCGTCGTTCGGATCAGGCCGGCCCGGCGTGGCACAGGCCGAGGCCGGCGCCCTCCTGTCGTCTCCGCCGCTGCCGTCCCCCTGGTGCCAGTGCCCAGGGATACCTTCCGGTTCGACGGCCCGCGCACTCCGGGTCGTTCGGGACGAGGGGTGGGCCGTGAGCTTCCCCATGCAGTTGCGCGCCGTCGAGAACTCCGAGGTCCGGCACGACCATCGGCAGGCATCGCTCTTCCCCACGAGCGTCTCGTTCGACGCCCTGTGGGAGGGGGGTGGTCCTCGCATCCGCGCCGCGCTCGGTCCCGGCTGGGCCGAGGAGGACGTCAGGGGCATCTACGTGCACCACCACACCGGCCTCCGTGCCTTCCACGACCGCACGGCCACAGCCGGGAAGGCCGTGGTCAAGGCCTTCTGGTACGGGCGTCGGTCCTTCGGGACCACGGCAGGAACGCTGCCCTGCGGCGACGCGGCGGAGCCGCGAGCACGGTCGACCGGACGCCCAACGCCTCCAGCCGGGAGACCAGTTCCGCCTCCTGCGTCTCCGTGACGGCGAACCACAGGGAGGTACCCGAGTCGCCGGCGCTGAAGATCAGCCGATCTCCTCGCCACCCCTCGGCGCCGATCGTGTGAGGGACCAGATCCGACAACATCGCGAACTGCCGGTCGTCGCGCACGTCGACGTCGATCCCCATGCCGGGATCGTCCTTCCGGGAGCGGGTGCCGTCCGCCACCTGACCGCGGGCCAGGGACAACGCACGCTCGAAGGAGTGCAGTACGGCAGGAGGCCAGGTGTCGTCGCTGTAGGCGTCGACGTGTGCTGTGGCGATGTCCGGGCGCAGCACCCGAAGCGCCTCGCGATGAACGAGCGCTGTCTCGGCGTCGGTCGATCCGGCGATGAGCACGAGTTCGCGGCGCGGTTCGTCGTTCGGGTTGATCACAGGCACGAGCTTCTCATGGCCGCGGCCGGCCGCACCTCCGGTGAAGTGCGGCTGGTGCCACGGCCTTTGCACGGGGCGAGCGGCGGGCCGCGTCCCCGCGTCTCAGGCCGCCGTTGTCGTCTGCCGAGTCCCGGTGGACCGCTGCCAAGGGCGGGCGAGTGCGACGAGCGCGAGGAGTGCGGCGACCGATGCGCTGAGCATGATCAGGGCCATGGGCAGGGAGCTGTCCTCACCGAACACGCCGACCAGCGGAGAGGCGACGGCCCCGAGGAGGAACTGAAGGCCGCCCATGAGGGCGGAGGCCGCGCCCGGCGCGGCGCGCCCGAGGGTCTGGCCGATGGTCATGGCCGCCGGGAAGACGAGGCCGATCCCGCCGACGGTGACGAACAGGGCGGTCCAGGTGCCCACCAGGGACTCACCCACGGTCAGCACCACCAGGACCTGGCCCAGCGCGCCGATCAGGACGACGCCCACGCCGCCCGCGAGCAGGGTGCCGAGCCCGACGCGCCCGGCCGGACGCGCGATCGCGCCCGCGGGTGCCGAGGCGATCGACGCCCTCTTCCCCCGCCGGCCGGCGGCGGAGCCGGAGCTGCCGGCGGGGCTCGGCGAGGACCGGGACTGGGTGCTCCGGGCGCTGGGACGGCTGGTGGAGGCGATGGAGAGCGGCACTTCGCGCGGCTGAGAGTCCGCCGTCCCGGCAGCCGCGACCACCTCGTGGAGCACCCGGACCGCGACCCCGACCGGTGATCGTGACCGCGCCGGAACCGTACCCGCCGCCGTCCGGCGGGGCGGACCTACGTTCCGCGCGTGCACCGGCCGGTCGGGCTCGACGCCGGTGGGCGGCACTGGAGGGCGAAATCGTCCGAACTGGTGCTGAGGTACCGGCCGATGCAGCTGTTCGCCGTCGTACGGCCGCGCTCCGCGCAGAACGTCAGCGCGGCGCGGCCGTCGGTGAAGGGGCCGGGCGCGTAGATCACCCAGTAGCCGCCACGGAGCGAGGCGTAGTCGTCGCTGCGCAGGACGAGCGCCTCGGGCACGGAGGAACGGATGCCCGCGAGGCGCCTGTCGCGCGCCGCCGTGCCCGAGGAGACGGGCTCGGAGTACAGCTGGGCGATCCAGCCGCCGTTCCCGGCCGGAGGCGCCGACGACGTGGCCGTACTCGGCGCGGAGGACGAGGGCTCGCCGGGAGTCGGTGTGGGGGTCGGGCTCGGGCTCTGCTTCGGCGTCGAGCTGTGAGCCGGCGTCACGGGCGTGGCCGACGTGCTCGGCGTCGAGCCGCCCGCCCCTTCGACGGGCTTGTCGCCGTCGAACGGGTGCAGGGTGAGGACCAGGACGGCCGTCACGACGGCGGCGGCCAGGGCGGCGAGCGCGGCCGTGAGAGCCGGTCTGTGACGGCGGTGCGGAAGCCCCGGCAGCTGGGTGTCGGGCCGTGTGGGCGGCGCGGGCACGTGCGGGGCCGGTACCGGCGCCGCCGTCAGCGTCGGCCGGTCCCACTGCGGTGTGCCGCCGGACTCGGCCCGGGCCAGCAGCCCGTCCAGGAGCGTGGCGTCGGGGCGGGCGGCCGGGTCGCGCACGAGGAGGGCCAGCAGGACGGGGGCGAGGGGACCCGAGCGCACGGGCGGTGGCACCGGGTCGTCGAGGACGGCGGCGAGGGTGGCGAGCGTGGTCTCACGGCGCAGCGGGCTCACGCCCTCCACGCACACGTACAGCACCAGCCCGAGGGACCACAGGTCGGAGGCCGGCTCGTCGCCACGGCCACGGATGCGTTCGGGGGCCATGTACTCGGGGGAGCCCACGAGTTCACCCGTGACGGTGAGCGCGGTCGTGCCCTGGAGGGCGGCGATGCCGAAGTCGGTGAGCACGGCGGAGCCGTCGGGGCGGAGCAGGATGTTCGCCGGCTTGACGTCCCGGTGCTGGATTCCGGCCGCATGGGCGACGCGCAGCGCGGCGAGCACCTGACGTCCGATGCGTGCGGCCTCCGCCGGACTCAACGGGCCCTCGGACAGGCGTTGTTGCAGCGACTGTCCCGGCACCAGCTCCATCACGATCCACGGGTGCGGATGCGCCTCGATGATCTGATGGACGGTCACCACATGCGGATCGTTGAGCCGTGCCAGCGCCCTCGCCTCGCGCATGACCCGCTCACGGACGGCAGCCGAGGCCTCCGCGTCGGGCCGTACGGCCTTGAGGGCGACGTCCCGGTGCAGCACGGTGTCACGGGCCCGCCACACCGTGCCCATCCCCCCGCTGCCGAGCCGCTCGACCAGCTCGAAGCGTCCGTCGATCATGTCCCCCGATGCGCTCATGCACGTCAGATTAGGGGAGCGGGCGATGCCCGGGTGACGGATCCGGATCACCTTGGTACGACCGGTTTTCGCCGAGGTGCTGGCGGCGGGCTCGGGCACGTCGGCGCCGCCGACCCCTTAGGCTTCCGCGCGTTGCCGTCCCGGCCCTCGGGCGGGACGTCACACATCGCCGCGCGACCCGAGGGCTTCCCCTGCGGGCCGGCCTGTTGCCATGATCCACCCATGGCGACAGGCAGCTCACCGGAGTACGAGGCGCGTTACGGCTGGGACCGCAGGACCGTGGGAGTCGTCGCGGTCTCCGCCGTCTTCACCGTCGCCCTGCTGCTCCCCGGCATACCGTTGTTGGCCCGGATCCTCGGCCTGCCGCTCTTCGGCGCGGGCGGACTCTTCATGGCGTACGTGGCGCTGAGCCGCAAGGTCGCGTTCCGGGTGGACGAGACCGGAGTACTCCTGGGCGGCAGCCCCGCACGGTACGCGGCGACCACCGGACATGTGCCCTGGGCCGACATCACGGGCGTCGTCCTCTGGCGACAGGAGGCGGGCGACGCGTCCCTGCCCTATGTCGGAGTCACCCGGCGAGAGGGGGCTCCGGCCCTTCCCGGAGACGGCCCGACGGCCCGTGCCGTCGTCGCACACCTCGTCCCGGTGCCGGCCGATGTCGCCATGGCCTCCCGGGCGGTGACGGGATGGCGGCTGGACAGGAACCGCCTGGTCGCCGCTGTCGCCCACTTCGCGCCCGGGATCCCCGTGCGTGACCTGTCCTGAGCCCGCCGCAGGCCTGCCGGGCGAACGCCGGCACCGGATCGCCGTACGACGGACGGGGCCGAGCGGGCCGCGTACGCGCGCGTCGGGGATCTTGGCGCCGGAGCGGGGTAGCCGGAAGGAGACCGAGGGAGGACAGCCATGACGACGTACGTCATTTCGGTGCCGGGTACCTTCACCGACGGGGCCGAGGAGGCGACGCGGGCCGAACTGGCCCGGGCACTGCGCCCGGCGGACCCGCACCGCACCCACCTGGGCACCGAAGAGGACCTCGACATCCTGACCGTCCACGACGACGGCACCTTCACCGTCCGGCTCACCGTCGAAGCGGACAGTGGCCCCGACGCCGAGCGCGAGGCTCGCGGGTTCGCCCGCTCGGCACTGAGCAGCGTCGGCCTCGACGACGGCACCGCGCCCCTGGGACCGGCCGTGATCACGGGCATCGACTCCGAGGACTGACGAGCACGGCGGGCACGGAGGGCATGGCGGGGACGGCGGGGACGGCGGTGCATCGCGCCGGCGGCTGCCCCCCCCACGACGAGGGCCGGAGAGCCCCGTCTACGACTGCGCCCGGCGAAGGCGGCCGGTCGGTCGACCGGTCGGCGGTAGCTGCCGGCGGCAGCCGCCCCCGACGGACGTCAGCGGCCGCCGCGGCGGGCGGTCATCGCCGTGGCCGCCACCGCCGTCGCGGCCAGGAGCACCGCGGCCACCCCCAGCGCGCGCTGGGCCGCGGTGCCGACGCTGTCGGCCGCCCCCAGATAGACGCCGCCCACGACGGCGAGGCCGAGTGTTCCGCCGAGCTGCTGGACGGCGTTGAGCAGGCCCGCCGCCGAGCCGGTCTCCTGCGGGCCGACGGTGCTCAGCGCGGTGCTGAAGAACGGCGGGGTGAACAGCCCGGTGCCCAGCCCGGCGACGGCGAGCGCGGCCGGCAGCAGGGCCGGGTAGCTGCCGGGTTCCGCGGCGCGGTACGCGAGCACGGCGGCCGCCAGGCCGAGCGCGAGGACGGCGATGCCGGTGTGCAGGACACGCGTCCCGTACCGCGGGACCAGGTGCGTGCCGGCCGCCCACGAGCCGAGCGCGAGTCCGGCGGACCACGGCAACAGGGTGAGTCCGGCGGTGAGCGGGCCGTCGTGGAGGCCGAGTTCGAGATGCAGCACGACGGTGATCATGACGCCGTTCATGACGGCGAAGAACAGTGCCGAGGTGGCCAGCGCCGCGGGGAACGCCCGACCGCGCAGCAGGGCCGGTTCGATCAGCGGGACGTGACCACGGCGGGCGGCGCGGCGCTGATGGGCGACGAACACGCCCAGCACCGCGCTGCCCGTGGCGGCGACGGCCCACGCGACGGGCGTGACGTCGTCGCCGGTGGCCAGCGGGCAGACGACCAGGGCGGTGCCGAGCATGGCGAGCACGGTGCCGACCGGGTCGAGGCGGGGCCGCTTCGGCGCGCGGTCCTCGGCCAGGTGCGGGGTCGCGGCCAGGACGGCGACGGCCAGGGGAAGGTTGACGAGGAACACCGCCCGCCACGAGGAGCCGAGCAGGTCGGCATGGGTCAGGACGCCGCCGAGGACCGGGCCGAGAACCGCGGACAGACCCATCACGGGGCCGATCATGCCCAGCGCCCGGGTGAGTTCGTCGCCGTCGTACAGGGCGCGGATCAGCCCGAACGTCTGCGGGATGATCGCGGCCGCGGCCGCGCCCTGCACGGCCCGCATCGCGATCAGGGCCGCGGCACCGGGTACGAGCGCGCAGGCCAGGGAGGCGGCGGCGAACGCGACGACGCCGATACGGAAGACCCGTTTGCGGCCGGCGATGTCACCGAGCCGGGCGCCGGTCAGCAGGCCGAGGGCGAACGCGAGGGTGTAGGAGGCGCTGAACCACGGGATGGTGGCCTCGGACCCACCGAGATCGGCGTGGATGACGGGTCCGGCGACCTGGACGATCGTGGCGTCCAGGAGGTTCATCGCCTCGGCGGTCAGTACCGCGGCGAGCGCGAGCCCACGGTGACCGGACACGGGCGGGACGGTGGAGGGCCGGGCGTGGCCGACGGGGCGGTTCGTGGTGCGGGACATGGGTCTCCCCCGGGGACGGGACGGGCGTGACGGTGGTGGCCGGCCCGCGGACGGCGTGGTCACCGTGCCGAAGACGGCCGAGGACCACCGTGTCGCCCGGTCGTCCTCCCCTTCCATTTCCTCGGCCTCGATCGACGATTACTTCCATCGGCATGGGCTAGTTTGCTGAATATGCTCGTACTGGACGATCTGGACCGAGGCCTCATCCACGCCCTTCAGGTGGACGCGCGGGCGCCGTTCACGCTCGTCGCCGACGTCCTCGGCTGCTCGACGCAGACCGTCGTCCGCCGCTACCGGCGGCTGCACGCCCAGGCCGGGCTGCGCGTTGTCGCCCTGCCCGCCCCGCGCAGCTCCGGCACGCAGCAGTGGTTCGTCCGGCTGACCGCCGCGACGCGCAGCGCGCACGACATCGCGCTGGCGCTCGCCCGCCGCCCCGACACCTCCTGGGTGCGGCTGACCTCCGGCGGCACCGAGATCGTCGCGATCATCCACGCCGAGCCCGCGGGCCCGGACGCGCACGGCCTGCTCCTGCGCGACATCCCCCGCACCGCCGGGATCACGGCGGTGTCCGCGCACCATCTGCTGCACATCTACCTGGGCGGGCCGACCGCGTGGCGGGGACGGGTGGACGCCCTGGACGCGGGCCAACAGGCGCGGTTGCGGACCGAGGCCGGCACCCCCGACACCACCGGCGCGCGGGGGAGTCCCGCACACCTCCTCACCGACGAGGACCGTCTGCTGCTGGCCGCGCTGCGCGAGGACGCGCGCACCAGCTACGCGGACCTGGCCGCCGCGACCGGCTTCACAGCCGCCACGGTGGCCCGCCGACTGGCCGAACTGCGGGCGCGCGGCGCGCTGTTCTTCGACGTGGATGTCGAACCGGCCCTGCTGGGGGTGACGGTGTCCGCCCTGCTCTGGATGCAGGTGGCGCCCGCTCACCTGGACGCGGTGGCGACAGCGCTGGCCGGACACGAGGAACTCGCCGTCGTCGCCGCGACGACCGGCCCGACGAACCTGGTCGCGCACGCCCTGTGCCGGGACGCGGAAGCCCTCCACCACTATCTGACGCGGCGCGTGGCCTGGGACGCGGTCACCCGGATCGAAACGGCGCCGGTCCTGCGCACCTACAAGGCGGCGGCGACACTGCGCGCGGGCTGAACCCGCCCGGCGCAGGACCCCGGAGCGCGTCTCACGGCAGGTCGAGTTCCGCGCGGGCCGCCGCCACCCAGCGCAGCACGCCGTGGGCCTCGGCGCTCTCGGCCAGTTCTGTCGCTTCCTCGAGCAGCGCAGCCGCTTCGGCCCGCTGTTCCTGCTGAGCGGCAAGATGGGCCAGCCCGATCAGGTTCGCCGCGACACCCGGCAGGAATCCCAGGTCCCGGCGCAGGCGGGTGGACTTCTCGAAGTGCGTCCGGGCCTCGTCCAGGCGGCCGGCCATGTGGGCGGCGAAGCCGAGGTGCCGCAGGGCGTAGGACGTCGTCAGCCGGTCGTCGGCCCGGGTGGCGAGGCCGAGGGCACGTTCGAAGGCGGGTACGGCGGTGTCGGTGTCGTCGCGGACCACCTGGTGGAAGGCGCCGACCCAGAACACCGCCTCGCCCTCGCCCCGCACGTCACCGAGACGCTGGTACAGCTCCGCCGCACGCTCGAAGAGCTCCAGCTCCCGCGCGTCCTCGACCCGCTCCTCCAGGAAGCGGGCGTGGATCACCTGGCCGCGGGCCAGCGCGAGGTCCGCCTCGACCTCGTCGAGGCTGCGGTCGGCGGACGCCAGCGCACCGCTGTCGCCGCCGAACACGGCACGCTCGTAGAGGAGTCCGGCCTGCTTGATTCGCTCGTCCGCAGTCATGCCGTGATCGTATCGACCGCCTGTCCGGGTATATGACGATCAGTCAAACAAAGGTCCTGAGCGGGAGTTGGGCCCGTCACGGGCCCTCGCACAGACGGCCCCAGGTGCTCAGCCGGCCCCCGGACGCTCGGCCGACGCCCCCAGCGGCTCGCGCGCTCCCCGTGGCTCGCGCAGCCCCAGGTGCTCGCGCAGGGTCGTCCCCGTGTACCGCGTGCGGTAGACGCCGCGTTCCTGGAGTTCCGGGACGAGCAGGTCGACGATGTCGTCGAGGCCGTCGGGGATCAGGTACGGCGTGATGTTGAAACCGTCGACGGCCCCGTGCCGGACGTAGCGCGTGAACCTGTCGGCGAGTCCGGCGGGCGTGCCGACATGGCCGCGCTGCGGGCCGAGGTTGATGACCGTCTCGCGCAGCGACCAGCCGTTCGTCTCGGCCTTCTGTCGCCACTCGGCGACGGCCTCGCGAGGATCGGCGACGCGGCGGGCACCGAACGAGCCGTCGTTCTCGGCGACGACGGGGTCCTCCTTCGGCAGCGGCCCGTCGGCGTCCCGGTCGGACAGGTCCAGCCCCCACAGGAGTCCCGCGACACCCAACGCCGTGGCGGGGGTGACCTGTTGGAGCCTGATCCAGCGCTTCTTCTCCAGCGCCTCGGCCTCGGTGGCCCCGATGATGATCTCCGTGCCCGGCAGGATGCGCAGATCGTCCTCGGGTCGGCCGACGGCCCTCAGGCGCCGGCGGACGTCGTCGGCGAAGGCGAGCGCGTCGTCGAAGTCGTTGCCGTGCGCGGAGAAGATCACGTCGGCGTTGCGGGCGGCGAAGTCGCGGCCCTCGCCGGAGTCCCCCGCCTGGAAGATCACCGGGTGGCCCTGGGGGCTGCGGGGCAGAGTGGGCGCGAGATCGACGTCGAACTGCGCCCCGCGATGGCGCACCTGGCGCACGGCGTCGGGTGCGGACCAGCTCGGGGCGCCGGGGGAGCCCGAGACCGCGCCGTCCTTCCAGCCGTCCCAGATCGCGCGGGCCACGGTGAGGAACTCCTCGGCGCGCCGGTAGCGGTCCGCGTGGTCGAGGTGGCCGCCGCGGCGGAAGTTGGCGCCGGTCCAGGCGTTGTCGGTGGTCACCACGTTCCAGCCGGCCCGGCCCGCGGACAGCAGGTCGAGGCCGGAGAGCCTGCGGGCCAGGTCGGCGGGCTCGTTGAACGTGGTGTTGGAGGTGCTGACCAGGCCGATCCGGTCGGTGACGGCGGCCAGGGCGGCGAGCTGGGTGACGGCGTCCGGACGTCCGGCGACGTCGAGTTCGTGGATGCGGCCGTCGACCTCGCGCAGCCGCAGGCCCTCCCCGAGGAAGAACGCGTCGAACAGGCCCCGCTCGGCCCGTTGCGCGACCCGGCGGAAGTTCGCGGGGTCGATCTGTGAGCCGCCGGCCGGGTCGGACCAGATCGTCCAGTGGTTGACGCCCTGGAAGAAGACGCCGAAGTGCAGCTGTGCGTGCGGGCGGGGCACGTCGAGGGGATCGGTGCGGGTCATCGGGTCTCCTCCGGGGCGGCCGGGACCGCGACGGCGTGGCGGTTGGCGGGGCGTTCCAGGCCCAGGTGCGCGCGCAGGGTGGCGGCGGGCAACGGGCGTACGGCGAGCCGCCGTTCGACGAGGGCGGGGATCACCAGCCGGGACAGGACGGGCAGATCCTCGTCGAGGACCAGGGGATGCAGGCGTACGCCGTCGACCACACCCGTCAACTCGGCCAGCAGGGCGATGAGTCCGGTGGCGCCGCCGGTGTACCGCAGGCGCCCCCGTTGGGTCCACGGCGCGTGCCGTTCGAGGTCGGCCACCCGGTCCTCGGCGGCGGCGTGCGGGGTGTCGAGGGCGACCTCGACCTCGGCGAAGGTGCGGGGCGCTTCCGCACGGGCGGCGGCCGCGGTCACCGCCGCGAGGTCCGGACCCCCGACGAGGGCCACGTCGAGCCGGCCGGCGGGCACGGCATCGGGCCGGCCGAGGACCACGAGCTGCCCCTGGGGCGGGCGCGGCACGATCGCCGGACCCTTCACCGTGTAGGTGCCGCCGGTGAAGTCGACGTAGTGCAGCCGGTCGCGGTCGAGGTAGCGGCTGGTGGCGACGGAGCGGATGACGGCGTCGTCCTCCCAGGAGTCCCACAGCGCGCGGGTGACGTCGATGCCGTCGCCGGCCTCGCGGGTACGGGCGGCGGTGCCGTCGACGAGCGGGCGTCCCCAGGCACGGGCCGCCGCCGGCGCCGGCTCGTCGCCGACGACCCAGCCGGCGCGTCCGACGGAGATGTGGTCGAGGGAGGCCAACTGGCCGGAGACATGGAACGGTTCGGCGTACGTGACGGGGACGACGGGAGCGACGCCGACGACACTCGTCGACGCGGCGAGGAACGCGGCCCGTTCCACCGCTCCGATGCGTCCCACGACGTCGGGCGCGCTCCCGGGCGGCAGGGCGCCGTCATCGAGGGTGACCAGGGTGAACCCGGCGTTCTCCGCGGCGGCGGCGACGCCGGCCACCCGGCGCGGGGTGAGCAGGTGATCGGGTGAGTGGGCGGCGCGGCGCCAGGCCGCGGGATGGGCGCCGTCACCGTCGATTTCGAGGGCGAGCCGCAGGGCGGGGCCGGACATGGGAGTTCCTTCCGAGGCACGTCGAGACGGCCGGCCCGGGTGGGCCGGCGGGGTCAGGGGCGTGCGGAAGGACAGACGGCGGAGGCGGTGCGGCAGTAGTCGACATGCCGCCGGGTGATCAGCCGCAGGTCCGTGCCGGCACCGCTCGGTGCCGTGCCGGGAACGTGCATCGGGGCCTCCACCCGTCCGGACCGGACCGCTTCAACCGGATCGGACCGCTTCAACCTATGCCGCCCGCCCCGGAAGGTGTCAAGAGCATTAGATGTGCGCGCATGAAAACGGGTGGCGGAGATTGCAGGCTCGTGAAATCCGCCGTCCCGGGCCCCGGATTCGGTCCCGGCGGGGATGACACTCGGGCTCGGGGTGGTTGCAGCCGGCGTCCGCCCGAACGCCCCAGGGGAGCACACATGACCGTCCAGGACATCGACCGCACCGGATTCGTGCAGGAGTGGGAGGAGTGGCACCGGCGGAAGGAGGAGGTGCTGGCCGGCCCGCACGGCTTCCTCGCCATCACCAGCCTGCGCTGGCTCGCGCCCGAGCCGGCCCGCTTCGACGACGCCCCGGGTGCCTGGTCCAGCACCGCCGAGGGCGTCGTCGTCGACCTCGCGGAGGGCGAGGAGCTGACCGTGGACGGGACCGTGGTGCGCGGCCGCCACGCGTTCGGCGTGATCGCGGAGCGGGACAGCGTGTACGCCGCCGCCGGTGACACGCTGATCGAGGTCGCCAAGCGCGGCGGCCACGACATCGTCCGGCCCCGCCACCCCGACAACGCCCTGCGCACCTCCTTCACCCGCACGCCGGCCTACGACCCCGACCCCCGCTGGGTGCGGCAGGGCCGCTTCGTGGCGCACCCGCGGCCGCGACCGGTGACCGTCGGGGCCGCGGTGGAGGGCCTGGAGCACGTCTACGATTCCCCCGGGCAGGTCGAGTTCGAGCTGGCGGGCGAGACGTACCGGCTGACCGCGTTCAACGGCAAGGCGCCGGGCGGTCTGACGGTCCTGTTCACCGACGCGACCTCGGGTGTCACGACGTACGCCGCGAACCGCTCCCTCCAGATCGCCCCGCCGGACTCCGAGGGGCGGGTGACGGTCGACTTCAACCGGGCGGGCAATCTGCCCTGCGCCTACACGGATCTGGCGACCTGCCCGCTGCCGCCCACGGAGAACCGCCTGCCCGTGGCCGTGGAGGCGGGCGAGCGGATCCCGCTGGAACGCGGCGGGCGGGCCTGACGGCCGTCGGCATCCGCGCGAGCTCCGACCCCCGCCCGGGGCCGGACAGGCCCGAGCCCCGGCGGCCAGGACCTCGCGTGGGGTCGTCCTGGCCGAGGAGACCGGGGCTGCCTCAGAGGTCCTGGGGGGCGTCGACGATGTGGGAGAGCGCCACGGTGAGGGCGTTCTCGCGGGTGAAGACGTCCACCGCGCCGAGCCGCCCCAGCCACTTGCGGTGGATGACGGGCTCCACCTTGTCGGCGACGGCCTGGAGGTAGAGGTCGAAGCCGGCCCAGTTGTTGCCCGCCTCGACCTTGCCGAAGAACGGGCCCATGTCCGTGGCGGCGATGGCCTTACCGGTCTCGCTCCACAGGTCGCGCACGAACTCGCGCGAGGTCTCGATGTCCTTCTTGGTGCCGAGCCGGTGGACATGGCCGCCGATGTACGTGTCCAGGTCCATCGTGGCGAGCAGGTCGTGGGCCCGCAGGACGCCGGGGACGCTGTCGGCGGTGCCCCAGGCGCGGAAGGGGGCCCAGCCGGGCATGACGACGTCCACCATCATGGCCGCGCGCTGTCGCGGGGCGTGGATGAGGATGTTGCCCGTCTCGTGGTTGGGGCCCGGGTAGCTGAGCAGGAGCCGCTCGCCGCCCACGTCGAGCCGGTGGCTGTCGGTGAAGGTGACGGTGGGCATCGGGCGCCCCGGATCCCGGCTGGCCTTGATGCGCTCCGCGGTCGCGGTGTGCGCGATACGGATCACGTCGCCGAAGGCGGACGCGTTGGCGGTGTGGTCGGCGTGGTCGTGGCTGTAGACCAGGTGGGTGACCTTGCGGTCGGTGACGCGCCGGATGGCGGCCGGTAGCGCCTCGGCGAGTGAGGGCGGGGCGTCGATGACGACCACTCCGGTGCGGGTGACGAGGAACGCGGCCTGCGTGCCGCCCGCGGTCACGGCGTAGAACGTGTCGCCGATGCGGTCCAGCCGGTAGCCCTCGGGGGGTACGGGGAGCGGCTTGGCGGTGGCGGGGAGCGGTGCGAAGGAGCGGGTGGCGGCGCCGTCGGGGGACTCCGGGAGCGCCAGGCGCAGACCGGGGCTCGGCTCGCCGCCGTGGGCGTCCAGAACATCGCGGTTCAGGCGGTACAGCTCCGCCCACCGCTGCTCGGAGCCGAGGTAGCGGCCGGCGATGCCGCGCAGGGTGTCGCCGCGCACGGTTCGGTAGAAGGCACCGCCGCCGGACGCGGTGGTCGCTTCCGCCGTGGCCCGATCGGGCCAGGCCATGGCCGTCAGGCCGGCGGCCACGGGGGCTGCCGCCATGCCCCACCGCAGGATGCCGCGACGGGACGGCGGCCGCCGGCTGCTGTCGCTGTCGCTGTCGTGAGGGTGGGTGTGGTCGTTCTGCTCTTCACACATGGTGAACTCCCTGGAGACCGGGTGCCGTTGTCGGTACTCCGGGCACGCTAGGGATCACCCGCACAGTGGTTGAAGATCGCACTTTTTCGATAGTGCCTATACGCCGGTAAAGCGTGCAGCTCAGCTGTCGCCGTCGTACGTGCGTTGTGCCGCAGAGCACATCTCGTGGTGGTCGTCGGTCCAGCGCAGCAGCACCTCGACGGGGGTCCGCAGCGTGTGGCCGAGCGGTGTCAGCTCGTACTCGACATGCGGCGGTATCACCGGGTGCACGGTGCGCAGCACCAGACCGTGGCGTTCCAGCTGGCGCAGCGTCTGGGTGAGTGCCTTCGGGGTGACGCCTTCGAGCCGCGCCGCGAGTTCACCGAACCTGCGCGGCCCCTCCGTGAGGCAGCCGACCACGAGGATCGTCCACTTGGCGCCGATGAGGTCGATCAGGGACCGGCTGGCGCAGGCGGCCGAATAGGGGTTCGTCTTGCTCAGATGCATGCGGCCAGTGTCCATCAACGGCCCGGACCGCCCCGTCCGGACCGCCCCGCCCCGTCACGTCCGGACCATCCCGTCACTTCCGGACCATCCCGTCACTTCCGGACCGTCCCGTCCGGACCCGTCCGGCCCGGACCGAGGCGCCTCAGCCCGTCTCCACCGGGGCATGCGCGGACACCATCGCCAGATCGGTCTCGACACGGGCCGCGCACGCGCGCAGGGCGGGCAGCATGGCTGCGACGGTGTGTTCGGGGGAGTCCGGCCCGGCGTGCAGCGCGACGTTGACGGCCGCGACGGCCCGCCCGCCCCGGTCCCGCACCGGCACGGCGAGTGAACGCAGCCCGATCTCCAACTCCTGTTCCACCAGCGCGAATCCGTCGTCGGCGGCCCGCCGGAGCGCGGTGGTGACCTCGGCGGGCGAGGTGAGGGTGTACGGGGTCAGGTCCTGCGGGGGAAGAGCCTCGAGGCGTGCCGCGCGGTCCGGCTCGGGCAGGCCGGCGAGCAGGACGCGTCCCATCGAGGTGGCGTACGCGGGCAGCCGTGCGCCGGGGGCGATGCGGGCGCTGGTGATCTGTTCGGTGGCCACCCGCGCGATGTAGCGGACCTCGGATCCGTCGAGGACCGCGAGCGAGGCCGATTCCCCCACCTGCCCGGACAGGTGGGCGAGATGGGGCTGGGCGAGCTCGGCGAGGGTGAGCCCGGACAGCCGCGCGTATCCGAGTTCCAGGACGTGCGGGGTGGGCAGGAACCGGCGCCCTTCCTGTTCCACGTAACCGAGTTGACGCAGCATCAGCAGATTGCGACGGGTGCTCGGGTACGAGAGTCCGGCCGCCTCCGCGGCCTCGGCGAGGGTGAGTCCACCGCGCTGCCGGCCGAGAGCGACGAGGACGGCCAGCCCCCGGGCGAGCGCTTGCAGGAAGGACGGTCCGAGCTCGGGCTTGGCATCGGTGTAGGCGGTCCCGGCGGGCGCGGCCGAAGGGTCGAGGCCGGCGGACGGGCCGAGGGCCGCCGCGGGGCCGTACAGCGCCTGCGAGATCTCCTGCGCCGACCGGGTCATCGCCGTCAGGGCGTGCTCGCGCAGGCCGTCGGCGGAGTGCCGGCTGGTGTGGGCGAGCACGCTGATCGCGCAGACAGGGCGGCCGTCGGCGTCCCGCACCGGGACGGACAGCGCCACCAGGCCCGGGGCGACCAGCTGGTCGTCCAGCGCCCAGCCGGTCGCGGCCGTCGTCCCGGTCCAGGCGGCGAAGTCGGCCTCCGTCCGTTCGGGGCTCGGCTCGGTGGAACGGGTGGGTACGGCGACGAAGCCGGCGTCGAGGGGGTCCGCGGCGCGGCGTGCCCGCCAGGCCTCGTACGTCCGCGGATCCCAGGCGGTGGCGAGGACGGCGCCGGCCGCGCAGCGCTCGGCGGGCAGCAGGTCGCCGACCCGGAAGCCCAGGGGGATCATCCGCCCGGGCGGCACGGCCTTGCCGATGATCCGCGCGTCGCAGCCGTCCAGGACGATCGCCGAGACCGACTCGTCGAGTGCCCGCGCCAGGCGCTCCAGGCTCGGCCGCAGCGCGTGCCCGAAGCCGCTCGCGTCGAGGTAGGCGTTGCCGAACTCCAGCAGGCGGGGGGCGATCGAGAGGTCGCGTCCCTCGGTGCGCAGATGGCCGAGGTGCACCAGGGTCGCGGTGATCCGGTCGACGGCCGACCGGGCCAGGCCGGTGGCGCGGGCCAGGTCGCCCGGACGTACCGGCTGCGGGGCGCCGGCCATCACACGCAGCACCCCCAGGCCGCGCTCCACCGGCCCGGCCGCCTCCGGCCCACCGGTCTCCGGCCCCGGGCCCGTCGAGGACATGCCGGTCCCCGCCTCGGCTCCTCCGGATACCGCCCCTGCAACGCCCGGCGCCATGCCGTCTCCCTCCGCACTCGGCCCTGCGCGGCGCTTGAGGCCGTGCTCCTGCCCATCGTCCGTCATTCGTCGTCCGGGAACGCTACCGGCCATTGACACCCACCACGCGATCGCGCAGACTCGCCGCACTCGCTCAATGAATCAAAGTTCACTCAGCGAAAAAAATGGGGAGCGGTCGGATGCGTCGCGGGACGCACACATCGGGCCGCCCCGTCCCTCTCCCCGTTCGAGGACTTGTAGAGGATCTGTATGAGTACTTCCGCCCAGAGCCGTGCGGACCTCGCCCGGCACACCGTCTACGAGTGCGCGCTGACCACCGTGCTCCTCTTCGCCGTGGTCAGCCTGGTGCGCTGGCTGGCCCTCCCCGACTCCCCGCTGGCGATCGCCGACCCGGACACCCTGTTCGCCGTCGCGGGCCTCGCCGTGGCCGCACTGATCGCGGCCCTGATGTACTCCCCGCCCGGCCGCGCATCGGGCGGCCATCTCCACCCGGGCGTCACCGTCTTCCTGTGGTCGAGCGGCCTCTTCCCGGGCCGGGCGGTCGTTCCGTACGCCGCCGCGCAGCTCGCCGGCTCGCTCGCCGGAACCGCGCTCGCCGGGCTGGTGTGGGGCGAGGCCGTCCAACAGATCGGCTACGGCGCCGTCCACCCCAGACCCGGCATGGGTGACGTCACGCTGTTCCTCGTGGAGGGCGCCGCCCTCGCCGCGGTGTTCGTGGCGGTCGCCCTGGTGATGACCAGGCCCGCGCTACGGGGCGCCATCCCGGCGGTCATCGGCATCGGCGTGGGCGTCGTCATCGCGACCCTGGGCACCGTGACCGGCGCGAGCATCAATCCCGCACGCGCCTTCGGCCCGGCCGTCCTGTCCGGGACGTACGCCCACTTCTGGATCTACATGATCGCGCCGATCGTCGCACCGGCCCTGGTCGGACTCGCCAACCGAGCCCTCAGGACCCGAGGCGTCGCCGCGACACCGGCCGAAGCGTAGGGGTACCTCTGCCGCGCCGGCCGGGGCACGGGGCACCTCGGCCGTGCCGGCCGACGCGCAGCGGCCCCCTTCCAAGCCCGCCCGAGCCCCCTCCCTCCTCCCTCCCTCTCTCCTCCCTCCTTCCCCCCTCTCCTGTCAGGAGCCCCCATGCCCCTCACCCGAGGTCTGGTCATCAACGGCCAGGAGGTACCCGCCTCCTCCGGCCGCACCACCGGCGACATCTCTCCCTGGAGCGGCGACGTGTACGCCGAGGTCGCCGCCGGAACTCCGGACGACGTCCGCCGCGCCGTGGACGCCGCGGACGCGGCGTTCGAGGAGTGGGCCGCGACCAAGCCGGCCGAACGGCGCAGGATCTTCCTCCGGGCCGCCCAGATCATGACCGAACGTGCCGCGGACATCGTGACGTTGATGGCCGAGGAGGTCGGCGGCATCGCGCCCTGGGCCGGCTTCAACGCCCACCTGGCCGCCGACATCCTGCTGGAGGCCGCCGCCGAGGTCACCCGGCCCACCGGCCAGACCCTCGCGACCAACGCCTCGGGCGTCCACTCCACCCAGGTCCGGGTGCCCAAGGGCGTGATCGCCGCGATCTCGCCGTGGAACGCACCGGTCATCCTCGGCGTCCGCTCGGTGGCGATGCCGATCGCCATGGGCAACACCGTGGTGATGAAGCCCAGTGAGGACGCGCCCATCGCCTGCGGCCTCCTCGTCTCCGACGTGCTGCACGAGGCCGGCCTGCCCCCGGGCGTCCTCAACGTCGTCACCAACGACCCCGCCGACGCCCCCGAGGTCGTCTCGGCCCTGATCGCCGATCCTCGGGTACGGATGGTCAACTTCACCGGCTCCACGGAGATCGGCCGCGCCATCGGCGTCCAGGCCGCCCGGCACCTCAAGCCCGCGGTCCTCGAACTCGGCGGCAAGAACGCCCTGTTGGTGCTGGAGGACGCGGACGTCGACTACGCGGTGGACGCCGCGGTATTCGGCTCCTTCATGAACGCCGGACAGATCTGCATGTGCGTGGACCGGGTGATCGTCCACCGCGCCGTGGCCGAGGAGTTCACGGCCAAGTTCGCCGACCGCGTCCGTGCGCTGCCGTACGGCGACCCGGGCGACCCCGGCACGGCGGTCGGCCCGGTCGTGAACCCGGCCGCCGCAGCCCGGATCGCGGCACTCGTCGCGGAGGCCGTCGCCCAGGGCGCCGAACTGGCCGCCGGCACGGGCGAGATCGAGAAGCCGGGCACGCTGATCCGCCCGGTCGTCCTCACCGGCGTCACCAAGGAGATGAAGATCTACTACGACGAGATCTTCGGCCCGGCAACGGTGGTCCACACGGTCGACAGCGCCGACGAGGCCGTGGCCCTCGCCAACGACACCCCGTACGGGCTGACGGCCGGTGTCATCACCGAGAACCTGGCCGGCGGGCTGGAGGTGGCGGGGCGGCTGCGCACCGGCATCGTCCACGTCAACGACCAGTCCATCGGGGACGAACCGCAGGCTCCGTTCGGCGGGGTCAAGAGTTCCGGCTACGGCCGCTTCGGCGGGCAGGCGGGCGCCGAGGCGTTCACCGACACCCGCTGGGTGACCGCTCAGGCCGTGGGACATGCTCACTTCCCGATCTGAGCGGAGCCGTTCGGACGCCCGGTGCGGAGCACGGCGTCGGTCTCCTCTCCGGGCCCGTGACGAGCGGGAATCGGAACGGAATTGCGGATTTCTGGGCACGCGCGAGGCTCGTTATGATCTTGGTCATGACTGTGCAGAGTTCCGACAGAACGCTTTCTCGCAAGCAGAAACTCCAGGAGAAGCAGCGCCGCCAGTTGTCGGTGGTCGACACCGTGGACAAGGCCGAGGGTAAGGTCCGCAAGGCCGAAGCCGAACTGGCCGTGGCCGTCGCCGAGGCGGTGCAGGTGTTCGGTGACGAGCAGTCCGCGTCCGAGGGGCTCGACATGCCGGTCGAAGCGATCCGGCGCTTTGTCGGCATGGCGCAGGACGAGGCGGCCGGTGCCGACGACGTCACCGAGGCCGTCGCCAAACCCTGAGCCCGGCGCGCGCTCGCACAGGTGCGCCGACGGCCGGCCCCGTCATGCCCCCGACGGCAGGGGGCGGACGGTGAGGATCTGCTGGGCCTGCCCCACCGGGCCGTCGACGTCGTGCAGGACGGTGCTGGTGAGGCCCTGGCCGGCGGGGCCGAAGGTGACCGTGGTGTCCAACCCCGTCCACGTGCCCCGCGGTTGGCGGTGCAGGTGGACGGTCAGGTCGACGTTGGGGAACATCCACGCGGTGGGCGGCTGACGGACGGCGATGCCGTTCGCCGTGTCGACGAGGGCGAGATACGACGCGAGCGGGCCGACGGGAACACCGGCGACCAGATCGAGTGGCGTGGAGATCCAGGCGGACGTACGGCCGGGCAGGGGCGGTGCGACCGGGCGGACGTCCAGGGAGGCGATGTAGCCGCCGGGCCAGACGTCGGACATCGACCACGTGGGGAGTGACTCCGGCGGCGCGAGCCGCTCGCCGGGGCCGCCCGCGACCGCGGCGGTGTCGAGGCCGGCCAGGAACCAGGCGCGGGCCCGGACGACCGGACGGCCCGCGATCCGTACCACCGCCTCCAACAGCTCGATGGTCCGGCCCGGGCGGAGGGTCACCACCTCGATCTCGCACTCGTCGAGGGCGAGGCGGCCGAGGATGTCGTAGCTGATCCGCGAGAGGACCAGACCGTCGTCCGGGCCTGCCGCCCGATGCCGGTCGATCGCGTGGACGACGAGCCCGCCCAACGGACTGAAATGCTGCTCGTCCGGATCCCAGGCCCCACCCGCGTGCGTCGTCGGCTTGTAGCGCCGGTCGTCGATGGCTTCGAAGTAACCACCTCGGGTGAACGGGGCCGTGGACGTGGACGTCGAGTCGGACAACGGTCGTTTCTCCTCGGGTGTGACGGACTTCCAGGAGGGAGCAGCCGGAACCGTCGTCACGTCGGCCGATCAAGGACGCTGTCGACGCGTACTCGTCCCACTGCGTGCGACCAAGCGGTTGAAGAGATCTTGTGCACGGCTCCATCATCTCGCGGAAGCCGTGACAGATGGTTGCGAAAATTGCCCCGCCTCACGGAAGGCGTGCAATGTTCTCGGCCCTGATGCGGTCGGTGGAGCAATTGTTTGCCGATCGGAGGAACCTGGGGACCACCGCCGAGGCGGACGGTCCTCATTCGGCAGACGGGTTCTCCCTGCGCCACTTCCACCGCCAGAGCGCGTCCGCCCGGTGATCGTGCTCGAAGCCCTCACCGAGCGGGCCCACCCGCTCCATGGCCTCGGCGGTGCGCGGGTCGTCGCGCAGGGCGAGGCCGTAGGCGGCCTCCAGGCGCAGGAGTTGGTTGTCCTCGTGGAGCAGGGCCGCGAGGGCGTCTGCGACGGCGGGTGTTCGGTCCGGTGAGCCGGCCAGTGCCACCGCGGCCGCACCCCGCGCCGCGGCATCCGGATCCTCGGCCAGGAGGAGCAACGCCTGAGTGATCTCCGGGAGGAGGGTGTCGTCCCGCATGCCCGCGGCGCACGCGCGAACCCGCACCTCGGCGTCCGGATCCCGCAGGAGAGCACGCAGGGCGGTCCTGGCCACGGGAGTGCGGGGACCATCGTCCGCGCAGAGGGCGTAGGGCACTGCGCGGCGTACCAGGGGATCGGGATGGACGGCGTACCGCAGCCCGATCGCCTCCTGGTCCGGATGGTCGTGTTCGGTGAAGACGTCGAGCACCTTCGCGAGCATCCCGCCGTCCGTTTCCTCGGCCGCCCAGGCGGCCAGGAGTCCGGCCTCCTCCTTCCTGTAGGAAGGGCTGGGATCGACAAGGACCCGCATCCTCAGGTAGTCCACCACGAACGCGCGATGTGTCAGGTCGGGGTCGTGGCGATGGGCCACCACGGCCGACCAGGTCTCGAAGCTACGACGCTCACAGAGGATCCAGCGGACCGCCGACCAGTTCACATGTTCGTCGTCACGCCGGCCGACGGCACGGGCGATGAGCTCGTCGACGGGGGTCAGGATGCGGAAGGCCCACTCCAGCGAGGTCAGGATGGCACCGTGTCCGGCCCTTACGACGAGACCACCGAGTGAGACCTGTTCGACCCAGTGGTACTCGTCGTCCTGAACCCGGACCGTCGCGGCCGGACCCGGCGCACCCGCCCGGCGCCGCAACTCCTCGGCCGTGCCCGTCTCGTACCAGCCCCTGGCCAGCGCGAGCAGCCGTTCCCGAGCGGTCTCCGGAAGCCGCAGCCGGGGCTCCTTGCCCAGCACCGCCGAGAAGACCGCCGGAGAGCCCCCGTCCACGGCACGCCACAGCGGCGTGGTCCCGTCCGGCAGCACCCGGTCAGGATCCGCGCCACCCTCCACCAACGCCTCCGCCACCGGCGCGTCGTACGCCGTCACGGCCCCGCACAGCACCGGAAACCCGCCCGCGTCCACGGTGTCCGGATCCGCGCCCCTGTCCAACAACTCCCGCACGGCCTCGACGTCCCCCACCCGCACCGCCGACCCGAGCCGACCGCCGAGTCCACCCTCACCCATGCTCATGCCCCCTGCCAGCAGGTCTGCCCGTCCTCGGGAGAAACGTCGACCGGAAGGCCAGCCGCGAGGAACGCTCGGTGATCGTCCGTGAACTCGAAGCCGTACTCGCGCTCGATGCGCGCGAACTCCGTTTCTGTCAGCCCGGGTTCGCACCCGTAGCGGCCGGTCGCGGCCTCCGCGCCCAGGCGTACTGCCTCACTGCTGATCACCGCCGCACGGTAGCGCCGACCGAGGACCGCAGTCACCCGAGTTGTGCGCGGGATCCGTGGGGGCGGTGAGCCGCGCCGCTCACCCGGAGAGCAGCGCTGCCCTGCCTGCTGTTCCGCTCCCGTGGCGCTTAGGATCGCGAGCATGGCCCTGATCACGAGAGACGTCGACCGCTTCGAGACCGCCAGGCCCCGGCTGGAGGCCATCGCCTACCGGATGCTCGGCTCGGCGAGTGAGGCGGAGGACGCCGTGCAGGAGACGTTCCTGCGCTGGCAGGCGGCCGACGTCGGGCGGATCGAGGTGCCGGACGCCTGGCTGACGAAGGTCCTCACCAACTTCTGTCTCAACCAGCTGACTTCGGCCCGTGTCCGGCGTGAGACGTACGTGGGGACGTGGCTCCCCGAGCCGCTGCTCGCCGGGGACCCGATGCTCGGCCCGGCCGACACCGCCGAGCAGCGCGAGTCGGTCTCCTACGCCGTCCTCGTCCTGCTGGAGCGCCTGTCGCCCAATGAGCGGGCGGTGTACGTGCTGCGCGAGGCCTTCGACTACCCGCACCGGGAGATCGCCGAGATTCTGGACATCACCGAGGCCGCCAGCCAGCAGTTCCACCACCGGGCCAAGAAGCACCTCGCGGAAGGCAAGGCGCGCACCGAGATCGACGAGGCCGCCGCCCGCAGGATCGTCGAGGAGTTTCTGGCCGCGGCGACCAGCGGCCGTACCGAACCGCTCGTCCGCCTGCTCACGCAGGATGCCGTCTCGGTCGGCGACGGCGGCGGGAAGGTCCCGGCCCGCGCGAAGGCGTTCGAGGGTGTGCTCGCGGTCGCCACGTTCCTGCGCGGCCTGTTCAAGCCCAGCGAGGCCAAGCGGGCCTACGTCGGCGGCGCGCCCGACATCTACGCGACGACCGCGAACGGCGGGCCCGCCGTCGTGGCGGTCGTGGACGGCCGGGTCGTCGGGATCACCTGCCTGGAGGTCACCGCGGACGGCATCGCCGCGGTCCTCAACCAGGTCAACCCCGACAAGCTCGTCCGTGCGACCGAGCAGTGGGCCGCCGCGGAGCACGGGGAGGCGCCGCTCCACACCCTCTGAGAGAGTGTGACGCAGGTCACATTCGGATCCTGTCAGGAAACGCCGGCCTGCCCGGTTCAAGGGGCGAGACCACGCCGGACAACGGCGGACCCGTCCAGACAGGAGCACGGACATGCAGCACCGTATCGTCGTCCTCGGAGCCGGCTACACCGGAGCCGTCGCCGCCGGCCGCCTCGCCAGGCGACTGCACCGCGAGGACGTCACCATCACCCTCGTCAACCCCGAGCCCGACTTCGTCGAGCGCGTCCGGATGCACCAGCTCGCGGTCGGCCAGGACCTCAGGCCCCGGCCGTTCGGCGAGATGTTCGCCGGCACGGGTGTGGAACTGAAGCTCGCGAAGGTCACCGCCGTGGACGTGGACCGCAAGGCGGTGACGGTCGCCGCCGTGAACGGCCACGGGCCGGAGGAGCTGTCGTACGACACCCTGGTCTACGCCCTCGGCAGCGGCTGGAACGACGGGGGCGTCCCCGGCGTCGCCGAACACGCCCACGAGGTCGCCGGCCGGTCCGGCGCCCTCCGGCTCCGCGACCGTCTGGCCGCCCTGGACGCCGGCCGACCCGTGGTCGTGGTCGGTGGCGGCCTGACCAGCCTGGAGGCCGTGACCGAGATCGCCGAGGCCCGCCCCGACCTCGACGTCGCCCTGGCCGCCCGCGGCGCCCTCGGCGACTGGCTCTCGGAGAAGGGCCGCGCCCACCTGCGGAAGGTGGTGGACAAGCTCGGCATCACCGTCCACGAACACACCGCGGTCGACGCCGTGGAGGCGGACGGCGTGACGACCGCCGACGGCCGGAGCATCCCCGCCGAGGTCACGGTCTGGACCACCGGCTTCGCCGTCCACCCCATCGCCGAGGCCACCACCCTGGCGCTCACCGACCGCGGCCAGATCGTGGTCGACACCACCATGCGCTCGGTCTCCCACCCGGACGTGTACGCCGTGGGCGACGCGGCGATGGCGATGGGCCCCCAGGACAAGCCCCTCCGTATGTCCTGCGCCTCGGGCGTCCCCATGGCCTGGCAGGCCGCCGACGCCATCGCCGCCCGCCTCGCAGGCGTCAAGGTCCCCCACGTCTCCATCCGGTACTACCAGCAGTGCATCTCGCTGGGCCGCAAGGAGGGCCTGATCCAGTTCGTCACCGCCGACGACCGGGCGGTCGACAGCGCCCTGACGGGCCGTGGGGCCTCCCTCTACAAGGAACTGGTCTGCAAGGGCGCTGCCTGGACCGTCGCCAACCCCACGGCGGGCATGCCCTCCCGGCGCCGGCGTGTCGTACGGCAGGAGACCCCTGGCCGTGTACCGGCAGAGGCGGCGGCCTGACCTCGCCATGGCCGAACTGCCGGTGTCGGACGACGTGGTGTGCTGCGGCAGGGGTGTGGTGGACCCGCTTCTCGGCGGGTCCCTCCGCCGCTCCGCGGTGACCACGACGCGTCGGCCGAGACCAGGGCCGAGGGCTTCGGCCGCCGGATATGTGATGGCCACCCGGAACGTCGTTCTGTACCTTGCCTCCATGACCGACAACCGAAGGGGCGATGCCGCGTAGGCGCCCATCCGCCCTGCGCAGCGAGCGCCTCGCCCGCACCGTGCGACGACGGCGGTACCCGTCCATCGACCGCCTGTCAGGATCCTGCACCGCCGATCTGCGCCGGCTTGAACGCTCCCGCTTCCTCCCCGAGGAAACCGAAGAGGCGTTCTGGCACTGGAAGTCCCTGGCCCACGGACCGCTCAGGCTGATCGCGGACCCGGTGACAGCGCAGCGATGCGGCATCCCGGGCTGTTGTGACATCTCCTCCTTCCGAGACCACCTCGAAGCGGTCCTGCACGCCCTGCCCAAGAAGAGCGCGCGCGAGCTGCGCGCCCTCGTGGAGGCCCTCGACGACAAGATCCTGAGGAGGGTCCGGGCCATCCAGGTCGACAACCTGGGCGAGCCGTGGTGGCGAGACCAGCTCTAGTGGCATGGGCGGCCGAAGTCGCTGTCGTCGTCGACATGGCTGCCTGCTTGCGAGGGGGATCGCCGCCCCGTGGTCTCCGGCCGAGGCTTTCGGTGATCGCGATCGAGTCGGGCTGTAGCCGTATCACTTGTCTTTCGCCGTCTCGCTGTTGGTTGGCTTGGGTGGGGGATGTCGGGGTAGGCGACTCGTCGTCGGCTGCTTCGGGCAAGGCAAGACAGTGCAGGGCATGGGCGGCCGGACGACTACTGGAGGGAAGCATCATGGCGGTCATGAGCATGGCGACGACGGACGCGGGCACCACCGAGCTGCCGGAGGTCGCCGACCCTTCCCAGGTGGCTCCGAAGGACGCCCGGGTGCTGTCCAGGCTGTTCTTCGACGAGTTGACGCACCTGGAGGAGGGCACACCCGAGTACCAGTACGCCCGGAACACGCTGATCGAGATGAACATGTCGCTGGTCCGCTTCGCGGCCGGCCGGTTCCGCAGTCGCGGGCCCGAGGAGATGGAAGACATCGTCCAGGTCGGCATGATCGGGCTGATCAAGGCGATCGACCGGTTCGAGCTGTCGCGCGAGGTGGAGTTCACCTCCTTCGCGATCCCTTACATCGTCGGGGAGATCAAGCGGTTCTTCCGGGACACCTCCTGGGCCGTGCACGTGCCCCGGCGTCTGCAGGAGGCCCGGGTGCAGCTCGCCCGCGCCACCGAGGAGCTGCGCAGCCGCCTGGGCCGTACGCCCACGGTCAAGGAGCTGTCGGAGCTGATGTCCCTGTCCGAGGAGGAGGTCGTCGAGGCGAGGCTGGCGTCCAACGGCTACAACTCCTCCTCGCTGGACGCCACGATCGGGGGCAGCGAGGACGGCGAGAGCGTGCTCGCGGACTTCATAGGCACCGACGATGCGGCGCTGGAGCTGGTGGAGGACTTCCACGCACTGGCCCCGCTGATCGCCGGACTCGACGAGCGTGACCGTCAGATCATTCACATGCGGTTCGTCGACGAACTGACCCAGGCTCAGATCGGCGAACACCTCGGTGTCTCGCAGATGCATGTCTCGCGCCTGCTGTCGCGGACTCTCGCCCGCCTTCGCGAGGGCATGCTCACCACTCGCTGACCCCGCACACGGCGACAACTGGGCCCGTCGCGTCCGGGGCGGGCCCGGAGCCGTGTCCGGTGTCGCCAGCCGCCGGCGGGCGGAGTCGGCTGCCGAGGGGGAGCGCTGGGGCGCGGCCCGGCTCAGCGGAGGTCACCGGGTCCGCGGAGGTCGCCGGCTCAGCGGAGGTCGCCGGGTCCGCGGAGGTCGCCGGGTCCGCGGAGCCGAGGCGCGTGGCGCGTGGTGGTCGTCAGACCGTCGACAGGTCGATGGCCCGGTCGACGTCCTGCGGCTGCAACACGCGCAGGATGCCTTCCAGGAGGTAGTAGTCGGCGTAGGGGAGCGAGATCTCGATCCCGTCCTCGGCCGGCCGGTTGCGGGTGCAGCGGGCCACGACGGCGTCGGCGCGGGCCGACCTCTTCGTCAGGCAGGTCTCCGACAGCGCGGTGAGGATCCGTACCGCCACCTGCCGGTACTCGGGTCTGCCGGTGGCGGCGGCCAGGTCGAGCAGCCCGCACGCCATGACGGCGCCCGCTGACGCGTCCTTGATGTCGTGGGGTTGCTGGGGTGCGCGATAGTCCCACACGGGCACGCAGTCCGGGCTCAGAGCGCCGATCGCGAAGTCGGCGAGCCTGCGGGCCGTGGCCAGGAATTGGCGGTCTCCGGTTCTGCGGTAGATCGTGGTGAATCCGTAGATGCCCCAGGCCTGCCCGCGCGACCAGCAGGAGGTGGGGCTGTATCCCTGGACCGTGTTCGCGCCGATCGGCGCGCCGCTGTCGGGATCGAAGTCGTAGACGTGGGGGGTCGATCCGTCCGGGCGGGGAAAGACCTGCTGCGCCGTCCTGGCGTGCTCCACGGCGACGTTCAGGTACTTCTCGTCGCCCGTCTGCCGGGTCGCGAACGCCAGCAGGTCGAGGTTCATCATCGTGTCGATGATGACCCGGCCCGCGTTGTGCGGGTCGTCGAGTGCTCCCCAGGCCCGGATGAAGCGGCCGCGCGGGTTGTAGCGCTGGACCAGTGAGTCGGCCGCTCTTACGGCACCCGCGCGCCAGCTTTCGTCTCCGGTCAGCCGCCATGCGGTGACCCACGACGGGGAGAAGAGGAAGCCGAGATCGTGGGTGGCGGTGTCGTACTGGCGGGGAGCGAGCTTGCGCGCCGATTCGAGTGCCAGTGCGCGGAGCGAGGCGTCGCCGCTGTACAGATACCCCATCCACAGTGTTCCCGGCCAGAACCCTCCCACCCAGTCACCGTTCTGGGAGTACGTCCACTTCTCGAACTTCGTCCCCACGGGAAACGCGCTGACACCCGGAGCGACGGCGCGCAACTTCCCCACCGCGTAGTCGGCCGCCGCCCGCAGTGCGGACACGGACGCCGACGGCACCTGGTCGCCGGAGGGCTCCGCCGCCCGTGCCGGTGTGGCGGTCGCTGCGGCCGTACCGGCCGCCACGGTGAGGACAGTGCGCCGGGAAACAGTCATGAACTCCTCCAACTGAGCGGCTCAGCAAGGGCGTTGAGCGAGTCTGGCACGGCACCCATCTCGCGGTACACCCACGTGCACAGAGTTCATGTCCATGAACGCCCGTGTCTGTGAACGCCCAGGGTTGTTCACCGCTTCAGGAACACCAGGCCCGAAGTCACGCGCTGACGCTTCATGACCTCCACTGGGCGGCCAGGACCGTTCCGTCCTCGATGTCCCGCTGGGGCAGTCGAAGGCCGAGGGCGTCTTCCAGCGCGTGAAAGTACAGCTCGAAGTCGCTCATCACTTCGGGGTGGTCCAGTTCGGCCCTGCGTATGGCCTGGTTGAGGAAGTCGAGCTGGCCGCCCCGGTAGTAGGGGGCACGGCCGCGCTCGTACCAGATCAGTTCCAGCACACCCCGGTCGTCGTCGACGCGACGACCGTCGCGTGTGTAGTCGAAGGTGTAGATGGCCTTCGCGGACGTGGCGCTCAGCCGCACCGTCTCGGTGACTCCGAGCCGGGCGAGTGCCGCGCTGTCGATCCGGGTGCCGGGTGGTGTCTCGTGGTACATCAGGAACGCCCAGTCGCCCGCCTGCCCGAAGCAGAAGGTCTCCCAGACGATCTCCCAGTCGTCGCGGCTGCCGCCGTCCATGCTGCGCAGGTCCGACAGACGTGTCCCGGCGGCCGTCTGTCCGGGGTCGGCACCGTGGAGCAGGGCGATCTGTTCGGCACTGACACCCTCGCCGCGGAAGAAGGCGAGGTGGGTGAACGGGTCCTGATCGCGCCAGGTGTCGGCGATCCAGGCGAGGCCCTCCAGCGGATCCCGCCCGCACGGCCGCGCCGTCCGCGTCCCGTCCGCTCCACCGCTGCGGAACCGGGTTCCCCACGCGGGGTCGATCTCGGCCAGCATCCCGGCCTGCCCGGAGACGAGGTTGGCGACCGGACCACGGCCGGGGGAACGGGCCACGATGTGCTCGGCGAGACGACGGACCGCTTCCTCGGCGATGAAGTACAGCACCTGGTCGAGGTCTTGGGTGGCGAAGATCTCCTGGTGGGGGCTGTGGTAGCCGCGCGCCGTGCCGTCCTCGTCCAGGACGAGGAAGAGGCCGTCGGCATCGCCTGCACGCGGTGCGTACTGGTCGGGTGAGGTCCCGATGGGCGGGAGCATGGCGTCGTCGAGCAGGTCGGATCCCACGGCTGTCCGGTGCCATGCCTGTTTGAGTATGCGCTCCGTGATCTGCATGGGCGTCAGTATGGAGCCGGCCACTGACACCACCTGGTCCTGGCTTCGGTGGATCCGACACCGCCGGCCGGGCAATGCCGTCGTCACGGCGTGGACACCCGTCGACTCGGCGAGTCTCACGGCGCCCTGAACCACGGCCGTGTTCGGCGCCGCCGCAGAGCTCACCGCCCGAGAGGGCATCGGACATCGATCGCTCAGCCGACCAGAGCAGCGGTGATCTGGCGGGTGGTCTGCGCGGCCACCCGGGGGTTGACGGCGGCGTGCGAGGTATAGGCGTTCAGGCCGGTGGCCAGGGCCCAGCCGCGGCCCCGGGTCCAGGTGGCGTCGTCGACGCCGAGCGTGGAGCGGAGGACGGCCCGGCTCCGGGCCGACATCAGGGTGAACGTGATGGTCAGGTCGCAGGCCGGGTCGCCGATACCGAGCCCGCCGAAGTCGATGACCGCGCTGAGACGGCCACCCTCGACCAGCAGGTTGCCGGTGTGGAGGTCGCCGTGGCACCAGACCGGAGGACGATCCCATCCGGGGGCGCTCAGCGCCGCGTCCCACAGGGCGTTCATGGCCGCGGCGTCGAAGGTGTCGCCGACCTCCGCGACGGCGGCCCTCGTCGCGCGGTCCCGATCGGCCGGCGGCCGGAGACGGTGAGGTCCTCACGAGCGCCCCGGACCAGGGAGTCCCGGACCAGGAAGTCCCCGGGTGTGAATCCCTGAATCGATTTTCGCGACGAGGCCGGCGCGGGGCGGCGCCCTCGCCGGGAGTCGCTCGGGTTCCGTGACCGATCGGACCGCGACGGCGAACCCGGCTTGGCCCGTTCGGATGATTCTCCGGTCGGCCGCGCCCGCTATCGGGGACGGATCGGCCCGTTCACCCTCAGGAGTGCCCTCCCGGGGGTACCTCGTGCGTACGGGCCGCCCCGCCGCGGCGCCGCTCCCAGCTCCCCACACCCCTCGCCGCTCCGTACTTGAGGAGGCTCGGACAGACATGTCGGACCCCGAGCGCATCGATGTACACCAGCACCTGGTCCCGCCGGACTTCAGCCGTGCGATGGCCGAGCGGGCCAGCGCCCTCGGCTGGCCCGCTCCCGCCTGGGACGTCCAGAGCGCGATCGCGATGATGGACCGCAGGTCGATCGCCACCGGCCTTCTGTCGTTTCCCGCGCCGGTCGCGGCCCCGGACGACCCCGCCGCAGCCCGTGACGGCGCCAGAAGCGTGAACGACTACACCGCCGAAGTCGTCAAGGACCGGCCCGATCGCTTCGGTCACTTCGCCGTCCTGCCCCTGCCCGACGTGGACGCCGCGCTCGCCGAGGCCGCCCACGCGCTGGACGAGCTGAACGCCGACGGCCTGATGATCCTGTCCAACGTGTACGGCCGGTACCTCGGCGACCCGGCGTTCGAGCCGCTCTGGGCCGAGCTGGACGCCCGTGCCGCGGTCGTCCTCGTCCACCCCACCGCGCCGCCGGTCGCGCCCGTCCCCGGCATCCCCAGCCCCCTGGTGGACTTCCCTTACGACACGGTCCGCACGGCCCTCCACCTGGCGCTGAACGGCGTGCCGGGGCGCTACCCCCGGATCAGGATGATCCTTCCCCACGCCGGTGGCTTCCTGCCGTACGCCGCCCAGCGCTTCGCCGTCGCCGCCCGGCTCCACCCCGACTCCACCCCCGAGGGCCTGCTGGGCGAGCTCCGGCGCTTCTACTTCGACACCGCCATCTCCGCCGGCCCGGCCGCCCTGCCGTCACTGCTCGCCTTCGCGGCACCCGGCCACGTCCTGTACGGCAGCGACTTCCCCATGCTTCCCGAGGAGTGGGCCACCGGCTTCGACACCGGCCTGGACGACTACCCGCACTGGGAACCCGGCCAGCTCCACGCCGTCAACCGTGGCAACGCCGAACTCCTCGTCCCCCGGCTCGCCAGGTCCTGACCCCGCGGGGGCGGGCATCCGCGCGCGACCGTCCGCGTGCCGCACGAGGCCCGGCCGGGCCGCCGAAACCGAACGTCCTGCCGGGCCCCGGGGGACCGGCAGGACGACGGGTCGCCACGAGGGCGGTCAGCCGGCGATGAAGTCCGCGATCTGGCCGAGTACGACCGTGTCCGTCAGGAACCCGATGTGGGTCTGGCAGACCACGTTGTTGTTGGTCGCGCCGTCCAGCCGGGTGCTGGTGTACGGGAGGATGACGCCGTCGCACGCCGAGTACCAGGTGGCGTACGCGGTGCTGCCCGGCGTCTCGTCGCCCGCGCTGATCTGCGCGATGAACGAGGAGCCCGGGTACATCTGCTGGCAGGTCGTGTAGATCAGACAGGCGCCGGCGGCGGTGGTTCCGTGGTTCGCCCCGGCGATCGAGGCGAGGTGGCTGACGCTGGTGTTGCCGCCCAGGACCTTCAGGTAGTACTGGCTGACGAGGCCGCCCATCGAATGGTTGACGATCGCGACCTTGCTCGCCCCGGTCCGCGCCTTCACGCTGTTGACGAAGGTGGCGAGGCCCTGGGCGTTGGTGATGTTGTTGCCGTACGAGTTGTACTCGTAGGCGAACAGGTTGGAGCTGGACCAGCCGTTGAGCCGGAAGACGCTCATGGCGGTGGTCCAGTTGGACGCGTTGCCTGTGTACCCGTGGACGAAGACGACCGGCGTGCTGGTCGACAGCGCCTCGGCGGCCGCGCCGGCCGACCGCGCGGTGGACGCGGTCGACGCGGCCGTGGCGGCGGGGGCGGCCGCGGTGGCCGTCGACGCTGAGGAGAACAGGGTGAGCGCGAGCGTGGCGGCCGCGAGAACACCGAGAAGCCGGTGCGGGGCATGACGACGCATGAAGCCCTCCTGACGAGGATGGGGGTGGCTGGACCCGACCAGCCTCGTGGGGCGAGACGCGGGCGCAATCGGTGAAATCACCGGCGCGCGCGGGTGACGCCACCGGGTGTGCCCGGCGGCATCGCCCGGAAGGCGGTCCGACCGGTCGGCCCGGGAGCTGTCGCCGCGGAGGCGGGCCGCCGACGAGGTCGGCGGGGACGGACCGCATGCCGAACATCGCCCACCCCTCGGTGGACGGGATCCTGGGCAAGCCCGTCAGTGCTGCCCTTCAGGGCCCTTCAAGCCCGTCGGGCCCTTCAGACACTGACGACCTCGATACCCGCCTCCGTGAGCCGCGCCGCCATGTCAGGAGCGAGGCCGGAGTCGGTGACGAGCACGTCGACGCGGTCGAGACCGCAGATCCTGGCGAAGGCGCGCTTGCCCATCTTGGACGAGTCCGTCGCGAGGATCACCTTCCGGGCGCGCTCCGCGAGGAGCCTGCTGACACTCGCCTCGTCCTCGTGGTGGGTCATCACACCGAGCAGCGGGTCCACACCGTCGACGCCGAGGACCGCGACGTCGAGCACCACTTGGCTCAATACCCCTTCCGTCAGCGGGCCCACCAGTTCGTAGGTCTGGGGGCGCGCCACGCCACCGGTCACCACGATCTTGAACTGCGGACGGACCGCCAGTTCACCGGCGATGTTCAGCGCGTTGGTGACGATGGTGTACATCGGCCCGGAGGAGCCCTCACCGCGCTCGGCCGGGCCGCCCGCCCGGAGCACCAGGGCCCGTGCCACCTCCGTGGTGGTGGTGCCGCCGTTGAGTCCGACGACGTCCCCGGCGCCCAGGAGGTCTGCCACGGCGCTCGCGATGCGCTGCTTCTCGGAGACCCGGCGCGAGGACTTGTAGCGCAGCGGCAGCTCGTAGGACACGCCGTGCGCGATGGCCCCGCCGCGCGTGCGGACGAGCAGCTTCTGCTCGGCCAGCTCGTCGAGGTCGCGCCGGATGGTCGCCGGTGACACGGCCACCGAGACGGCAGCCTCCTCGACGTCCAGCTTGCCGGCGACCGCGAGCAGTTCCAGCAGCTCGCTCCACCGCTCCTGCTTGGACATGCGCCGCTTCCCCTCCGTGCCTGGATCTCCGCGACCGTGCTCCGAGGGGTGAGCGAGGACCGACCTGGCGGCGGGTCGACGGCCCTCGCGAGTCCGGCGCGAAGTTGATCGTCATGCCGCAGTATCGCGCACCGCGCGACCTGGCCGCGGCCTCTGAGTCCATGCCCGGGGGTGAGGCAGTGGCAAGATCCGGACCGATGTCCTGCCGAAGTGCTTGCAAGGCCCTCGGGAGTTGTTCCGCGCCTCACCCCAACCCACCTGCGGGTCCATCGTCGTGTCCATGTGGTGAAGGTGAAACAGTTGAAAGTCGCTTCTGTCGCGATGCCTGCCGGTTCGGAATCGTCCCAGTTCACAGGGGTGTTGCGATGAAATGACGTCCTGGTCCGGAAACAGGGTCCGTCGCTTTGCGCTCACCGTCCCTCACTGAAAGCTTTCGACTACTGAACGAGCTGGGCAGCCGAAGTACTCAGTTCCGTTCAGGAAGTTGACTGTCTATGGGGAGAAGTGATCAGTCATGTGGAGACGCATTCATCGTCACCTGGCCTGTGCGGGCGCGGGGGTTGGGCTTCTGCTGACCCTCACGGCGGCCGGCTCGGCCTCCGCCGCGCCGGCGGCCGCCGAGCCGGCGCCCGCCTGTGTCGCCCTCTATGAGAGCTGGCGCTACATGCAGGCCGGCAACGACTGCGCCGAGACGGCGACCGTGAAGGTCGTCTACCAGGACGGCGCCGAGGGGCTGTGCCACACCGTGCGGCCCGGTGAGGTCACCACCATCGGCGAGGGGTACCTCGGCCTGCACGGCCACGCCGCCTACGTGGCGCTCTGCCAGTAGTCCTGTCCCCACTCCCTGAACGTGTCGAAGCCGCTTCAGGGCCACGAGATGCCCCGCCTGGTCGCGTCGCCGTCTCCGGGGGGAGAGCGCGAGCCCCCTCGCCGCACCTAGGGTGGACGGTGTGGTCCTGCCGACTGTCCTTCGGCAGGACCACACTTCTCCACCGCCTGCTGCGACCCGAGGGGTGCGAGGGGCTATGCGGCGAGGCGGTCCGTCAGCGCCTTGGCCTTGAGGGACGCGTCGGCGAGAGCCTTCTCGCGAGAGGCCTGGTAGAGCGGGACCAGTTCCGACATGGCCGGATTGTGCGGGGCCATGGTGAGCTCCGGAACGATGAACTCGAGATCCATGCCGAGGGCGTCCGCGAAGATCGCCGTGAGGTAGTTCCGTACGTACTCGTAGGGCTCCCTCGGCGTGCCCGGCTCGTAGGAGCCACCGCGGCTGGCGATGACCGTGACCGGGGTGCCCTTGGCGGTGGGCGTCGCGCCCGCCGTGCGGCCGATGAGGATCACGTTGTCCAGCCACGCCTTGAGGGTGGACGGGATCGTGTAGTTGTACATCGGAGCGCCGATCAGCACGGCGTCGGCCTGCTCGAGCTCCTCGATGAACGTCACCCGCTCGGCGAACGCGGCGGCCTGTTCGGGTGTGTGCTCCGACGGATCGGACAGGCCGGCGGTGTGGGCGTCGGCGGTGAGGTGCGGGGCCGGAACCGCGGAGAGGTCGCGGTAGATCACCGTGCCGTTCGGGTGCTGCTCCTCCCAGGTCGAGCGGAACGCCTCGGCCACGGCCCTGGAGGCGGACGCGGACGTCGGGAACACGGACGAGTCGATGTGCAGAAGGGTGGCCACTGATGATCTCCAACGGAGTGTGAGGGCGCGGCACAGCGGGACGACCGGGCGGTCGCACCCACTGACCATTCGTACCTAGCTATAGTAAGCATATGGACTTACTTTTTTTCACCTCCCTACGAGAGGGCCAGTATCCTGGAGGGCATGGCGGCGGAGCAGAGGCACGACGAAACGGCATGCAGGCAGGTGGACGGGGGCATCACCCGGGTCTTCCAGCTGCTGGGAAAGCGCTGGACCGGGCCGATCGTGGCCGTGCTCGTGGAGCAACCCGCCCACTTCGCCGACCTGTGCAGGGCCGTTCCGGGTATCAGCGAGCGGATGCTGTCCGACCGGCTGACCGAGCTGGGCTCCGCAGGTCTCGTCGTGCGCGAGGTCGACGAAGGTCCGCCGCTGCGGGTGTCGTACCGGCTGACGCAGGCCGGGGCCGCGCTGGAACCCGCGCTCAAGGAATTGGGCAAGTGGGCCGAGGAGCACCTGCCGGAAAGTCGCCCCTGTACGGAGTAGGGCTCTGGTCGGAAGCCCGGTGGTGTCAGGCGTTCGCGGGGTGGACGGTGAGCAGGTCGGCGAGACCGACGCGGGTGAGGAAGTCCCGTCGAATCCGGTCGGCGACGTCGGAGACGCTTTCGGAGCCGTCGTCGGCGGGGTCGACGGTGACCCGGTAGGGGCGCTGCCCGGCAGGGAGTGCCACGATGCGGGCGATCGCGTCGGAGACGAGGGAGGCTTCGGCGCCCTCGGGAGCCAGCGCGGCCAGCTTCTCGGCGACCTGGCCGACCAGGCCGGCGTACCTGGTCTCGTACTGCGCCTCGGTCTCCCGGTCGGCCGGACGGCCGGAGTGGGCGAAGTGGTTGGTGCCGCTGGTGAACGCGCCCGGCACCACGATGGTCGTCTCGACTCCCCAGCGGGCCAGCTCGGCCGCATAGCTGACGGCCAGGGAGTCCATGGCGGCCTTGGCCGCGAAGTACGGCGCGAGGTAGGGCGGAGTGCCGCCCTTGACGCTGGTGCTGGACACCCAGATCACGAGACCCCGGCGCGCCTGCCGCATGCCGGGCAGGGCGGCTCGGTTGACGCGCTGCGTGGACAGCACGTTCACGTCGTACAGGTCGGCGAGCTGCTCCGGGGTGAAGGCCTCGGCGGGGCCGGTGGCCATGTGACCGGCATTGTGGATCAGGACGTCTATGCGGCCGTGTTCGGCGAGGATCCGGCTGATCGCGGTGTCGATCGATTCCTGCGAGCTGACGTCGAGTTCGACGGGGCGCAGGTCGACACCGTGCTCCTTGCCGTACGCGGACGCGGCGTCGGCCTGAGGGGCGTTGCGGGTGGCGGTCCGGCGCATGCCCGCGTAGACGGTGTCACCGGCGTCCGCGAGGGCTCGGGCGGTGAGCGCGCCGAAGCCGCTGGACGCGCCGGTGATCACGACGATGTTGGTCATGGCTTTCCTCCTTCTGCGGGTGAGGTCGGTTGCCCGGGCGGGGCGAAGGTCAGGCGACTCCGCCGTTGGCGTACATGACCTGGCCGTTGATCCAGCGGGCCGGGCCGGCGAGGAAGGCGACCGTTTCGGCGATGTCCTGCGGGGTGCCCAGGCGTTCGAGCGGTGCCGCCTTCGACAGGTTGTCGATCGTGGTCCGGTCCTTGCCCTCGAGGAACAGGGGTGTGGCGGTGGGGCCGGGGGCCACCGCGTTCACCGTGATGTCCTTGCCGCGCAGTTCCCGGGCCAGTACGAGTGTCATGGCCTCGACCGCGCCCTTGCTGGCCGCGTAGGCGCCGTAGGTCGGGAACTGCAGGCGGGTGACCGATGTGGAGAAGTTGATGATCGCGCCTCCCGCGCGCACGCGCCGCGCTGCCTGCTGGGAGACGACGAAGGTGCCCCGGATGTTGGTGCGGTGCATGCGGTCGAGGTCGTCGAGGTCCAGCGTCGCGATGGGCGAGAGGAGCATGATGCCGGCGGTGTTGACGACCACGTCGATGCCGCCGAACTCCTGCTCCACGGCGTCGAAGGCGGCGGACATCGCCTGCTCGTCGGCGACGTCACCTCCCACGGCCAGGGCCCGGCCGCCGGCCGAGGTGATGGTGGCGACCGTGTCGTCGGCCTTGTCCTTGTTGCCGGCGTAGTGCACGCCGACGGCGATGCCGTCCGCCGCGAGGCGCTCGGCGACCGCCCGGCCGATGCCGCCGGAGCCGCCGGTGACGAGGGCGACGCGTGTGGTGTTGCTGTCGGTGTTCATGAGCTGTCCTTCGGTGTGTTCGATGAGTGGGGCGGAGGGGGGCGGCTGTCAGCCGGCCTGTCCGGACTCCGCGATGTGCGTCAGCCACTGCCTGAGGAGTGCCGACTCGGCGGGTGTGAAGGGCTGCGGTGTGAGTGCGCCCAGGGAGGAGACCAGCGTGGTGGCGGCCGCCTGCCGTATGTCGTCGGCCGAGGTGTCCGCCGGGGTGTCGAGAAGGATGTCCCGGTGGATCGCGTCCCGGACCATGACGGACAGGTGCGGGTCCGGATAGAGCGTGGGGCGCGTGATCAGCGCGAGCGCGACTCCGGTGTTCGCGGTCATGACCATGCGTGCGGCCACGTCGGGGGTGAAGCGCAGGCGCCCCTGCGCGGCGAGCCGCTCGAGGACCTCGCGCAGGAGCCGCATGGCCTCCTCCGCGGCCTCGGGCTCGGAGCGCAGCACCGAGGAGAACATCAGTTTGTAGGCATTGGGATGCGCCAGCGCGAACGCCGTGTGGCTGTCCCATCCCGCTCGCAGATCCTGGAGCGGGTCGGCGGACTTCTCGGCGGCCCGCTTGCTGCCCAGGTACTGGTCCCAGACATGGTCGACCGTGGCGGTGAGCAGGCCGTCCTTGTCGCCGAACAGCCGGTACAGCACGGGCTGCTGAACGCCGGCGGCCTCGCAGACCGCGCGAGTGGACACGTCGCCGCTGGGTGAGTGCGCCAGCAGGTCCGCGGCCGCGTCGATAATCACTGATCTCGTATCCATGTAATCGACGATAACACCCGCTCGATATCGATGACAACATGAATCTGTTATCGATGATTCGGCCGGATCCGCGCACCGATGTACGCGGCGGACGGCCGCCTCGGGTGCGCGGTCACCCCGCAGGGCCCGGTCTCGCCCGCTCGCCGCCTGGCATGATCAACACGTGACCAGTGAACCTGCGCGGCCGGGCCGCAAGAAGTACGTCCTGTTCGACGTCGACGGCACGCTGATCGACGCCGTGAGCAACCAGCGCCGCGTCTGGGCGACTTGGGCGGAGCGCTACGGGCTCGACCCGGACGAGGTCTACCAAGTGGCCCTGCGGACCCGGCCGATGGAGACGTTCGCCCAGATCGCCGCGGACCGCGACCCGCACGAATGCCTGGCCGCGCTGCACGAGCTGGAGGACGACGACGTCCGGTCCGGCGTCTATGCGGCCTTCGGCGGTGCGGCGGAGCTGCTGCACGACCTGTCGCCGGGATCCTGGGCGCTGGTGACCTCGAACTACGAGCACCGGGTGCGGGGCCGCTTCCAGCGGACCGGGCTGCCGATGCCGGACGTGATCGTGGACGCGGCCGCCGTCGAGGAGGGCAAGCCCTCTCCCGTCCCGTATCTGCAGGCCGCCGCGCGCCTGGCCGCCGAGCCGGGGGACTGCCTGGTCATCGAGGACGCCCCGTCCGGAGTGCGGTCCGGGCTGCGAGCCGGGATGACGGTGTGGGGCGTGAACGCCGCCGTCCCGGTGCAGGGCGTGCACCGCCACTTCGCCAGTCTGCGCGAGGCGGCCCCTCACATCCTGGCCTTCGCGTCCGCACCGCACGGAGATCCCGCGGCCTGAGCCCGGGCCGAGCCCCGAGGGCCCTCCCCGCGGTCCCGGTCCGGTACTTCAGTGCGTTCGCCCCGGCCGAGAACCCGTGGGCCGGCAAGGCCCCGGATCCTGCCGCTTGTGCGTGCCGGGGACGGTAGGGATGTGGTGGTCGTCGGAGAGGGGACGAGCAGACGTGGATGTGTACGAAGCCGTGGACAGTCGCCGGGCCGTGCGGGCGTTCAGTGGTGAGCCGGTGCCCAGGGCGGTGCTCGAACGCGTGCTGGCGACGGCGGCGCGGGCTCCGTCGAGCGGCAATCTCCAGCCGTGGCATGTGTATGTCGTGACCGGCGAGCCCCTGGCCGAACTGAAGCGGCGCGCCACGGCCCGGGCACTGGCGGGTGACCCGGGTGATGAGCGGGAGTATCCGATGTACCCGGCCGAACTGGCCTCGCCCTACGTGGACCGCTTCTCCGCCGCTGCCGCCCAGCGGTACCAGGCGCTGGGGATCGAGCGTGACGACCTCGACAGGCCCAAGAAGATCGCCGCCCTGAACTCGGAGGCGTTCGGGGCGCCGGTCGTGCTGTTCTGCTACCTGGACCGGACGATGGGGCCCGGGCAGTGGGGGGACGCGGGCATGTACCTGCAGACCGTGATGCTGCTGCTCAGGGCGGAAGGGCTGCACAGCTGCCCCCAGGTGATGTGGACGATGTACCGCCGGACGGTCAGCCGCACGGTCGGGGCCGATGACGGGCTCGTGCTGTTCTGCGGTGTCGCGGTGGGATTCGAGAAGGAAGGCGTCCCACGGCTGCGCACCGGGCGGGCGGACATGACGGAGACGGTGAGTTTCATCGGCGTGTGACGCCGTCCGACCCGCACATGATCGCGGACCTCGGAGTCACACCTGACGCCCGTTCGACCGGCCTCATCTCACGGCGGTGAGCGTCGCGTAGACCACGACGTTGCCCTGGTACCCGGTGCGTTTGGTGTAGCCGCCGCCACAGGTGATCACCCGCAGCTCGGCCCGGCCGGAGCCGCCGTACACCTTCTCGCTCGGGAACCGTTCCTTGTCGTAGACCTCCACGGCGTCGACGGTGAAGACGGCCGTACGCCGGTCGGCCCGGTCGATCTCGATGCTGTTGCCCTTGGTCACGGCGCCGAGGTCGTAGAAGACGCCGGGGATGCCGGTGCGCAGGTCCACGTGCCCCGCGGTGACGGCGGTCCCGACGGATCCCGGCGTCGTGCCCCCGCCGTACCAGCCGGCCAGGTTGGGACGGTCGGCGGGCGGGGGCCGTAGCGCCCCGGATGCATCGAGGCGCAGCTTGGTGACGGGGGCGTCCACGTGGATGGCGGGGATCCGGAGCCAGAGCGGTTCCGCGGGCGGCAGCGGTGGGACGGCGGACTCCGCCGCGGGGGCGCTGCGGTGGGCCATGGGGCCCGGCAGGGGGGAGAAGGCCTGGCCTTCGGAAGGCTGTGGTGGCTTTCCGTCGTGCAGTGCGCTGGTCACCAGCACGATGCCTGCCACGAGTGTCCAGGCCAGAACTCTGACCGAGGGGACGAGTGAGGGAGGGGAGGAGTCGGTGGAGTGCCCGGGAGCCATCGGCTGAGTCTCTTGCTTGCGGCGGGGGAGAGGGGAACGGGATCCCTCCGCGCGGCTCCCGGTACAGGAGGAGGTGCCAGGAGCCGCGCGGAGGGGGTGGAGGCGTGGTGGGGGGCGTGGGCGGTCAGGTCGCCTTCGTGTTCGAGCGGTGACGCACCCTCACCAGCCACCCGGCGCCGGCCGCGGCGATGAGCGCTCCGCCGAGAGCGAGCTGCGGACCCGTGGCCTCGGTGTCGCCGAAACCGGCTTCGACGGCGCCGTCGGGCCGGTGCGCCGTGAGTTCGTACGAATCCGTGATCTTGACCCGCGGCGGGCACTTGACGACGACGGTGTCGGTGTCGGGCAGGGACGAACCTTCCGGCACGGTGAACTCGCCGGTGAGCACGCCCTTGCTCTTGCCCTCGAAGAGGTGGAACGAGCCCGCCACCTCGGACTCGCCCTTTCCGTAGGTCTCCTCGCCGCAGGCCGTGGTGCTGACCGTGACCGTGGCGCCGTGGGCGCCCTGGCGGGAGCGGATGTCGAGACCCGAGTCATCGGCGGTCGCGACGGGGACCTGTAGAGCCAGGGCACCGACCACCAGGCCGATACCGATGCCAACGCGTGTGTTGCCCACGAGAACCCTCCAGCGGAGCAGTGTCCGGCCTGATGTGTGCGGCGCGTCTGTTGTACGCCACTGACGAGGCAACCGACGCTCCGTCAACTCCGCAACATGACGGATCGGCCCGCACGTCACCCGGGCAGGTGTACGGCTCGCCCGAGTGCCGGCATTCGCACAGGTCACCACAGGTCACGGAGGCACAGATCCGGTGACCGGACGAATCGTCAGGAGTCGGCGAACAGGCTAATGAGGGGGTGCACCGGCAACAGTGGTCGATCCGGCGAGATCCTGTCACCAAGCTGTGAAGAACCCGGGGGACGCTTGTGCACAGCACGGCACACTTCACGCTTCTCAATCGGGGGAACATCACTATGAGCACCGTCCGCAGAGCTGTCGTCGTCCTCACCGTCGTCTCCGCGTTCGCGCTGACCGCGTGCGGGCCCACCGAGGACGACGCGGCGGGCGGGGCCCCGGCCACGCCCGCCGCGAGCGCGTCCAAGTCGTCGAAGCCGTCGGCACCGTCGAAGCCGTCGGCACCGTCGAAGCCGTCGGCACCGTCGACGACTCCGTCGGGGGCCTCGGCGGGGGGCTCGTCGGGCGGTGACGACGGCTCGTCGGCCGACTACGACGTCTTCCCGTGCAGCACCTACGACGTGACGTTCACCGCGAGCCTGGCGGAGCCCACGACCAGCAGCTATCTCCTGAAGATCACCAACAAGGGCACCAAGGCGTGCAGGGCGCTGGGCCACCCGATCGTGACCTTCGGCGACCTGGACGGACAGGCCACGGAGCGGGGCGCGGCGCCCGGCATCGAGGACGCGCTCCGGCTCGAGCCGGGTGAGACGGCCTACGCGGGGCTCATGGGCGGCGCCGACGACGGCAAGGGAACGACCGTGAACTCGATCGCGATGACGATGAACACCGAGTCCGACCTGGAGCAGACACCGCTCACGGCGACCACCCCCGCCCTGTACGTCTCGCCCGACGTCAACTCCGTGACCCCCTGGGTGAACAACGCGGAGGACGCGCTCAGCCTGTAGTCCGTCCTCGTGCGCGTCCCCGTCGGCGGCGCCCGGGCGTCCCCCGTTCCGGTCGGTGCGCGGTCGACACGTGGGCGGCGAGGCGAGCGTACGTGACTACGGAATGTAGTGTCGATCCGCGGAGAGCAAGGTCCCGCCACATCGGCGCAGGTTCTCAGTCAACGCACACGGCGCCATGTGTCATCGCACCCGGGGGGCGGACACCATCGACGGAGGACGCCACGATGAACATCCCTACAGACCTGAAGTACAGCAAGGACCACGAGTGGGTGAGGGTCGTGGAGCCTGGGCAGGTGACCGTCGGCATCACGGACTACGCGCAGCGCCAACTCGGTGACGTCGTCTACGTGGAACAGCCCAGCAAGGGTGACCGGTTCGACCAGTTCGAGCCGTTCGGCAGCGTCGAGTCCGTGAAATCCGTCTCCGAGCTGTACCTGCCCCTCGCCGGCACTGTCGTGGCTGTCAACGAGGAGTTGAGCAGCGAACCGGAAATGATCAACACCGACCCCTACGGTGACGGTTGGATCATTCAGATCAAGCTGTCCGAGGCCAAGCAACTGGACGAACTGCTGGCCGCGGCCCAGTACAAGGACTTCGTCAGCAGCGAGGACTCCTAGCCGAGGACGGCGATCCGCCGCAGCTGACAGCCTCGGACTCGCCGTGGGCCACGACAGGACCAGGTGTGTCCGGGGCGGCTGCCCAAGTCCACGCAACGATCACGAATCCGTAAAATCACCCAACCGTCGGTACGTGCAGGGACAGGGTGATCGAACCGATTTGTGTCCAGTGCGAGGAGTCAGCAAGTGCGGATCCGAGGGACGGCCACGGTCGTCCTCGCAGCGGCCCTGGTGGCCGGATGCGGGAGTGGTGGCAGCAGCTCCGACGGGAAGGAGTCACCGTCGGCGTCCGAGCGGGCGGTCGAAGCGCCCGCCGATCCGCTCGGGGCGGCCCGGCTGAAGTCCGCGGCTGTGTCGGGCGCAGACGTGGACGGCTTCCAGATCGTCGACTTCCCCGCCGAGCCCGCCGGTGGCGGCACCGCGGCGCCCGCCGTCTGCCAGCCGCTGGAGAACATGCGCACCGCGTCTCCCGAGCCGGACCCCAGGGAGTTCGTCGGCCGTCTCGCCTACGCCGACTCCGGCCCCGCGGCCGGCTCCGCCACCACCGTCGGGCTGATGGCCTACGAACAGTCCGATGCCGTGGGCATCCTCGACGGACTCCGTACGGCCCTCGCGTCGTGCACCGCCTACACCGGCGGTGTGCCCG
Organism: Streptomyces phaeofaciens; assembly: GCF_014648915.1. Classification (GTDB taxonomy): domain Bacteria; phylum Actinomycetota; class Actinomycetes; order Streptomycetales; family Streptomycetaceae; genus Streptomyces; species Streptomyces phaeofaciens. Next base: position 832,339 of record NZ_BMSA01000001.1, read on the forward strand.
CCCGCACGACCGCCGAGACGGCCACCGCCCCCGACGCGGGCGACGAGGCCGTCGCCTTCCACCTGCGGACCGAGGGGGACTCCTCGGACGCCTTTGTCGTCGTGCGCAGCGGCGCGACGGTCGTTCTGTTCTTCACCGCGTCCGGCACCGGTTCCGCGGCCGAGGTCCCGAAGGCTCTGGTCTCCGCGCAGATCGGGAAGCTCGAACGGGCCTGACGGGTCGTAGCCGCGCCCGGGCGACACCGGACAGGCGTCAACATGGAATCAGGTCCCAGAGCAGGAGCTGCTCTGGGACCTGATGGTGTCCGGGTCAGGCGGGGGTGATGTTCTCCGCCTGCGGGCCCTTCTGGCCCTGCGTGATGTCGAAGGTGACCGCCTGGCCTTCCTGGAGCTCACGGAAGCCGGAGGCGTTGATGTTGGAGTAGTGCGCGAAGACGTCGGGTCCGCCGCCGTCCTGGGCGATGAAGCCGAAGCCCTTTTCGGCGTTGAACCACTTGACGGTTCCGCTGGCCATGCCGGTCCCTCTCAGTCGCTGTCAGGACCGCACCGCGCGGCCCCGGAGGTAATCGCCCTGGTCCAGCACTGCACAGCAAAGCGCCCGCGCAGCAGCGCGGGCAGACATTGCGAACCACGACATCTGAGAGTGACGCTACACGGCGAAACAGGCTCCCACCAGAGAGCAACGGCCTTGATCCTCAAGCCGGGTCGTGAGGTCCTTCGCATCCCGGACACACACGACACCGTCAGCGCCCTGTCGGTCGACCGCACTTCGCTCCGGTCCCCTCAGCTCCGCTGCCCCCATGCCATCGCCATGCCCGGTCCGAGTTCGGCGAGTCGCGACGAGGACAGGTAGACCAGGGCCTCCTCGACGACGTCGGTGTCGACCCGGCCGGTCGCCTCCAGCGCGGGCCGCATCCGGCTCCAGGTCTCCGACCAGAAACGGGCCAGGGGACTGCCCGCGACCAGGGGTGGGCAGAACAGTTCCGCGGCGACGTTCTGGAGGCCTTCCGCCCTCAGGAAGTGCGGGTACGCCGACACGGAGGAGGTGTCGGTGCCGATCGTCGTCCTCAGCGCCTGCCACATGGCATCCATGGTGCGCCGGTAGGCGGAGGAGGTGTCGAGGAGATCGGGCAGTTCCACGGCGTCACCGAGCACCAGCCAGCCGCCGGGATTCAGCCATCCGGCGAGCCGGGAGATCAGCCGACGCCGCTCGGGGAGGTGCATGAGGACGAACCGGGCGTGGATCAGGTCGAAGCGGCCAGGTCGCAGGCTCTCGTCCGTGAGGTCGGCGGCGACCACCCGCAGCCGAGGGCCCGCCAGGGCGGTGAGCGCGCCGGTGTCCCGGTCCAGGGCGACGACCTCCTCGGCGCCCGCCTCCTCCAGCAGCCAGCGCGCCACCGTTCCGGTGCCGGCGCCGACCTCCAGGCAGCGCCAGCCCCGGCCCGCACCCAGCGCCTGGAGACGGCGGGTGGTGAAGGGGTCGTAGACCAGCGCGCCCGCGTCGATCCGCTCGGCTTCCTGCGGGTGCTCCGGCTCGAAGAGGTCCTGCCCGTACCGGCCGCCGCGGGCGCGCGCCGCGCCGTGGGAAGGCGAATCCGTCATGGCCGGACCTCCTGTGCGCGCCGACGGGCGGGCCGGCCACAGAGGGCCGGACGCGTCGGGGCGGCCGCCGCGGCACCGGTGCGGCGGGGCGCGGGGGCCGCCCGCTCGCGGCCCCCGCGAGGTACCGCGTCGGCCGGGTCGGGGAGCCATGCCCGGGCCGCCGGCCGAGCGTCCCCCACCGCCGGTCCGTCCGTCGTCGCATCCATGACCCGAACCTAGATCCGTCACCGGGAGGCCGCCACCGACGCCGGGCGCCGAAGGCCGCGGCGATCACCGTCACCACGTCGTCGCGGCAGCCTCCGCTCGCCCCTGACGCGCGGGGCAGGGGTCATTTTCGGCCTGCCCGCTCAGGTGGGACGGACATCGGGAACAGGGAAGGGGCCGGGGGCGCGACCGCGCCGCACCCCGGCCCTCCGGCCCCCGGCCCCGTACCCCTACGGGGACGCGGTCGTGGTCTCTCTCGTGAGGTAGTACGTGTCCCGGACATCGGGATCCGACGTCCGGAAGAAGAGCCGCAGTTCACCCTTCTCGCCCTTGCTGACGCCGATGTCCCACACGGCCTTCTCCGGCGGTGGTTCGGTGCGGGAGGTCACGTCCCCCGGGTCGGCGGGACCGGACGGGCCGCTCTCCGGGGCCGTCGGCTTCGCTTCCTCCCCCCGGCCGGTCCGCGGGCCGGCCTCGACGTGGATCACCGAGCCGTTGCCCACGGTGTTCCCGCCCCGGTAGGCGCCGGGCCCCAGCAGCCGCCAGCTGCCCGAGCCCGTCATGCGCCAGGCGTCGTCGAAGGCGAACTCCTGGCCGTCCAGCCGCACGGTGACCGCCCGGGACCCGGCCTCCAGGGTCAGGGAACTCCCCTCCCAGCCCCGCCAGGTGCCGTACAGATCCTTCGCGGCCACCTTCACGGGAGGCGGCGGCGGGTCCGTACGGCTGTCCACGCAGGACGACAGGGCGAGTGCCGCCGTGCACACCGCCGCCAGGGCGGTCGACCGCCGCCTCACCGGCCCGGGTCCGGCATCAGCAGGTTCTCCGACCACTGGAAGGTCATCGTCAGATCCTTCTGGCCCTCCGGGAAGGCCTTGGCGGCCGTCGACGACAGGCGCGATGCCATGGGGTCCTTCGCGCCGCCCTCGTATCCTTCCTTCGACACACCACGGGTCAGCGACTCCACGGTCATCGACTGTGTGATCGTGAACTCCACGGACCCGCGTCGGGTCAGCTTGTTGTAGCCGGTGACGGTCGCCTTCAGGTTGAAGGAGCCCAGTGCCGCCCGGGTGGCGCCCTCCGCGGTGTCCGGGTCGTTGTCCCCCAGGAGCTGGGTGATGGCGTCGGAGACCTCGCCGGCCATCATGCCCTTGAGCGGCAGATCGTTCATGGCGGCACCGTACGCGGTCTTGTAGTCGAGGCCCTTGATGGTCTCCCCGACCTTCGTGCCCTTGCGGTGGGACAGGTACCTGCGCACGACGTCCAGCCAGATGTGCCGCTTGACGTCCTGCGTCATCTTGTCGCGCTCGTCGAACCGGTAGGCGCTCGGGGTGGCTCCCATGAACCACATGGACACGAGCTGGGTGGCGTTCGGGTTGAGGTAGTAGTGCGCGGGGAGGGTCATGCCGCTGTAGGTGGCCCAGCGGTACGCGGCCGCCGCCCTGCGGCCCAGCTCGTTCTGGCGCGTGTCCGTCGACCCCGTCGACCCGGTCGACGTCGAGGACGCGGTCCCGTGCTCTCGCTCCGGGTGGTACACGGAGTCCTCGTCGGGGACGCCGTTGCTGCACCCGGTGATGACGCCGGACATGCACTCGGGGACACCGAGACCGCTGGGGTCCGAGACGGTCGCCGGGTTCTGCGTCGCGTAGCTGTAGCCGTTCAGGGTCTGTGCCGCCCCCTCCTGGAGGACGGGGTCGACGCTGATGAACTGGCCGATGCCCGCGTCGTACTCCCGCGCCCCGACCTGCGTCAGTCCGGTGGAGGCGTCCTTGGGCTTGCCCAGGAACGCCTTGTCGTCGGGCCAGTCGGCCTCCTTGCCGCGCGACTCGCCGAAGGGGGTGGTGTAGCGCCGGGTGACGGCCTGCGTGCCCGCGTCGACGGCGACCGTGGACGTGCCGTGGTTGTCGCCGGCGAGCCAGGTCAGCTTCGCGGTGCCGCTCTCGTTGCTGCGCAGCGCGAGCGTGCTGTCCCCCTGCTTGTAGTAGCGCTGCGCCCAGTACCGGGACGTGCCGCCGGCGGTGTCGAGGTGGAGTTCGCTCCCGCCGAGGTAGAGCACGCTCTCGCCCTGGGTGTCGCGGCGGACGAGGAGTTCGCCGGCCGCGTCGTAGACGTAGTCCGTGGTGGACGTCGTACCGCCCGCGGCCGCCGGCTCGGTGACCCGGGCGAGGTCGCCCTCGTCGTTCCAGAGCAGACTCTGGGTGTTCTTGTCGTCGGGACGCTTGACGGTGTTGCCGGCGGTGTCGTAGCCGTACTGGGCGCCGACGCCGTCGCAGGTGGGTGTCGTGGTGGTGGCCATCAGGGTGTGCGGCTGGGTGGCTCCGGCGCGATAGCAGTACGTCGTGGTCGTGGACCCTCCGGTGCCGTGCTCGGTCTCGGTCGTGCGCTGGCCGGAGTCGCCGTAGGCGTAGCTCGTCCAGTAGGGGGCGGCGCCGCCGAGCCCCGCGGTGCTGCGCGTGGTGGCGCAGTCCCCGCCGGCCGGCGTCCACACGTCGGTCAGGCGCTGGTAGCCGTCGTAGCCGAAGCACTGGTGGTCGGCCGCTCCGGCACCGCCGAGGGTGGTGGCGTCGGAGATCCCGGTGACGTTGCCGGCCGTGTCGTACGCGTAGGACAGGTTGAGCGCGTCGTAGGCGTGGGTCTGGCCGCGCACCTCGGTGCGCAGCAGCCGGCCGGTGCCGTCCTCGTAGTCGTGGACGACGTCGAGCTTCGCCACGCCGGTGGCCTCCGAGACGCCGAGGCGGCGCGTGGAGACCTGGGACAGGTCGGTGTACGTGGTGCCCAGGACGACGCCCTGGCCCCCGGCGGTGAGGGTGGTGGCCAGCCCCCGGTCGCTGTAGCCGTACTCGATCGTCTCCGCCGCGAGACCGCCGGCCGCGGGCTCCTTCGTCCACTGGAGCGTGCCGTCGACGTTGTAGTAGCTGGAGAAGTCCAGCACGTTCGAGGCCAGCGCCTTCGAGGAGACCATGGGGTCGTCGGCGGGCAGGGTCAGCCGGGTGCCGGTGGCGTGGTAGAGGGTGTCGTACGCCGTCACGCTCTGGACGTACGCGGGCCCGGTCGCGCCGCCCGTGTACCGGGTGGAGGACGCCGGTTTGCCCTTGCCGCCGGGGACGGTGTCGTAGGCGAAGTGGCTGAGTTTGTTGGCGTCGGTCTTCTGCGCCGCGAGCACCGAGGCCGTACCGAGGTCCGCGCCGGCGGCGGACTTCCAGGTGTCGGTGACCCGGCCGAGCGCGTCATAGGCGGAGATCACCGCGTGGCCGGTGGAGTCCTTGGTCCAGGACACCTGGTCGAGCGGTGTGAAGCCGGTGGTCGTGGTGCCCTTGTCGGGGTCGGCCAGCGAGGTCTGGCGTCCGTACAGGTCGTAGCCGTACGTCCAGACGGCGCCGTCCGGGCCGGTGAGCGTCTTCTTCCTGCCGTCGGGCCGGTACGCGTACCGGGTGCCGGTGTGATCCGCGCCGACGGCACCGCCGAACTCGGTGTCGGCGGCGGAGGTGCCGGCGTACCGGCGCTGCTCCACCGTGCGGCCCAGGGCGTCGGTGACGGTGCGGGTGGCGGAGCCGCCGGGGACGCCGGTCGTGGCGGTGGAGTCACCGGTGTAGGAGGTCGTGGTCTGCCACTTCTGCACGCCGCCGACGAGGAAGGCGGTGCTCACGGGCCGGCCGGCCGCGTCGTAGCCGGTCTTCGTCAGGCTGGGCGTCTCGCCGTACTCGGCCCGGCTGTACGTCCCCGAGGGCGCGGCCGCGTCGAAGATGTCCTCGTAGGTCTCGTAGGCCAGGCCCCGGCTGTCGTAGCGGGTGTCGGTGAGGATGCGTCCGCCGGTCGCGCCCGGCGTCTGGGTCTGGAGGACCCGCAGCATCGAGTCGTAGACGGTGTAGCTGGTCAGGTAGGTGTCGCCGTCCGCCTTCAGCGTGCCCATCGACGTCCATGAGGGGGCGCCGGCGGTGACGGAGTAGCGGAAGACGTAGGTGGCCTTCTGCCCGCCGGAGTGGCTGCGGTTGGGCAGCCACACGGAGGTGGTGCGGCCGAGGGCGTCGTACTCCGTCTCGGTGAGGTAGTTGTTGGTGTCGTAGGCCTTGGTGGTCAGGCCACGCGCCGGGTCGAAGAAGGTGTAGGACTTCTGCGTCTTGGAGTTGGTGGTCTGGGTGCGGGTCAGCGGGCCGGTGGTCGTCGGGGTGTAGGCGACGGTGGTGGGGTTGCCGTCCGCGTCGGTGGTGGTCAGGGGGCGGCCCAGCACGTCGTAGGTGGTGCGGCCGGCGGTCTGCCAGGACGCCGGGTTGCGCTCACCGCCGGTCGCGGTGGCCGGGTAGCCCGCCGGGCGGCCCTTCCAGGTCGCCTCGCCCTTGGTGGGTGTCTGCGTCGCGCTCCACACCGTGGCCGTGGCGTTGTCGTAGACGGTGGCGGTGTCGGACAGGACGTCGCCCGCGGTGCCCGTGTTCGCCGGCAGGGACAGGGCGGTGTCCGCGACCGAGCAGGCCCGGCCCACGACCCTGGTCCGGGAGATCAGGGAGGTGATGCCCGCGCTCGCGTTGCGGGCGTACCAGGTGCGGGTGCAGCTCTCGTCGCCCGACGTGGCGGTGTCACCCGTGTCGTCGACCCTGGACGCCATCCCCTGGTCGTCGAAGGCGGTGGACGTGGTGCGCGACCGCCAGGTGCCGGACGCGGTCAGATGGACGGAGGTCGTGGCCTTGGCGGTGCGGACGAAGTACGCCTCGGTGTCGGCGTACGACTTGTGCTGGGTGGCGGTGCGCTGCGACCACGGGTCGTCGACGCTCACCGTGACCGGCGTGGTGCCGTTGTAGGTGATCCGCTGGCGCAGGAAGCCGGCGAACTGGTCACTGTCCTTCTGGGCGGGGACGCTCAGGCCGGTGACCGGGACGGCGGAGACACTCGCGGAACGGCGCGTGTCCGGGTCGAGCTTGCCGTCGCCGCCCAGGATCCGGTCGCCGTCCATGCCCTGGAGATAGACCGACGTCACCTTGGACAGATTGCCCCCGGTGCCCTTGGTGGAGGTGACGGTGCCGTAGCCGCGCCACACCGACCAGGTGCGCTCGTCCGACGGGGTCAGCGGCGAGTCGTTGTAGTGCCAGGCCGGGTCGGCGTACGTGTAGCTGTCGACCACGTTGTCGTTGTGGCCGGCGGGGTCGCTGGTGACGACGGCGAGCACCCGGTACTTGTGGAACCAGTCGAGCGACGTCTCCTCGGCGCCGTTGACGTGCCAGTACTGCGGGTAGCAGGACCTGGCGTTGTCGTCCTCGGCGGTGGGCATGGCGCTGCCGCGCACGCACTCCGGGCCGGAGAGCGTCACGTCGGTGATGGCGCCCGTCTCCGAGGTGACGGTACGGATGCGGGGCCGGGACAGCGGCAGGATGTCGTCGGTCGCGTCCACGCGGTTGGGCCGCATGTCGTAGGTGAAGGTGACCGGGTCGACGGCGACGGCGGTGCCGGCCCTGCCGGTCCGGGTGAGGCTCTTGAGGGTCAGCGTCTGGTCCGAGGTGTCGCCGATGTCACCGCCGTCCAGGAACTGCTGGGCCAGCGCCCAGGAGTCGACGGGGGTGAAGGCGCCGGTGCCGGCCGACCAGACGGACGTGTCGACGCCGGTCAGGCGTTTGCGGGAGAAGAAGTTGGGGCTCCGCGCGTCGCAGTCCGCGCCGGAGGCACAGATCGCGTCGAACGGCACGTCCGGCCAGTTCTGCGAGGTGGAGTCCTTCAGCTCGGAGCAGTCCGCGGCCGTGCAGCGCTCCGCGTACGTGAACTCGACCTTGGCGGAGGTGACCCCGGAGAACAGGGCGTCGGCCCGCTGCCCGTAGAGGACCTTGGTGAGGTGGCCGCCGCGGACGTAGGACGCGGTGGCGGTGCTCGCGCCGTTCTTGGCGTAGGAGTTGGTCTCCTTCGTGTACCAGTACGACATGGCGTTGTCGTGCGGGTCCTCGACGTAGTCGAGGTTCCACCGCCAGGCCTGGGTGACGGCGCGGTCGGCGAAGGCACTGCCCCTGTCGTAGCCCGGCTCGCCCGAGTCGTCGCCGAACACCGGTGTCGTCCATACCGAGTTGGTGCGTTCGGTGCCGGCGCCCGGCAGCTTGTTCAGGCCGAACACGTACCGGGTGCCGTCGCCGGTGGTCACCGTCCAGTACTCGCCGTTGTCGTCACCGTTGTCGCCGTCGGTCGAGAGGGTGACGGTGGAGGCGTCGTCGTTCTCCAGCCGCCAGACGCCGGTGGTGTCGTCCTTGACCAGTTCGGTCGCCTTGCCGTTGAGGACGAGGCTGGCGTTGTCGTACTTCCAGCACAGGTCCTTCTTGCCGGTCTGGCCGTCCTCGTCGCAACTGCCGTAGGAGCGCTCGACGTAGGAGTTCACCGTCAGGTCGAAGCCTTCGCCGGCCTGCGCCGACTGGTTGTTCGTCGAGGCCGTCTTCCCGTCGACGACACCCGAGTTGTAGGAGAGGGCCAGCGGGGGAGTGGGGCCCTGCGCCGGTGGCACGCTCATCGGGTAGGACCAGGTGAACGCGCCCGAGGACGCGCCGGCCTCCCAGGTCGCCGAGGGGGACAGCTGGCTCGCGCGGTAGCTGCCCGCGCCGGACGCGGAGTCGCCGGAGTCGGTCGCGGCCAGGGCCAGGACCGTCGGTGCCGCGGCCGACAGGGCGACCGTGCCGGTCACGGACTGCCCGTCGATGTCGTTGCGGGACGCCACCGGGGTGGTGCGGCGGCACTCGGCCTTCCCCGGGGTGGTCAGGGCGCACCGCGGCAGGCTCACCAGGCCCAGCCGGCCCGCCCAGCCGCCGCCGTACGCGGAGGCGAACCGGCCGTAGTCCAGGCCGATGTCCGCGGTCCCGGCCCGTCCGGCGCGCACGGCGAGCACCACGCCCTTGACACCCAGGCGTGTTGCGGCGTCGTGCCCGAGCACCTGTACGGCGGCGGTGCCCGACGCGGCCCGCTTCGCGGACTTCGGGGCGGTGAGGGTGAGGGGCAACTCGCCGACGGCCACCGGCGTGTTCGCCGCCGGTGTGATGCTCAGGCTGCGGTCGGCCGCCTCGGGCCAGTCGGCCCGCTGTTCGGCCCTGGCCCGGCCGGCCTGGCCGTCGTTCTTCTTCCGGTAGGCGGCGACGCGTGCGCGTTCCGCCCGGGCGCCGGGCGTGGTGACCGGCTCGGTCCTGCTGATGTCCCGTTGCCAGAGGGCCGCGAGAGGCTTCGGCCGCTCGGCCGCCTGGGCGACGGACAGCGCGCCGCCGGTCACACTCAGGGCGAGCCCGAGCGCCAGCCCGGGGACGACGACCCGGGCACGCCGACGAGGTGTGCGTTTGCCGAACATGAGAGATGACTCCCGGTGGAGGTTGGGGAAGTGCCAGGAGGACAGGGGGAGCGCCCGCCGGACGGCGGGAGCGCTCCAGGGCGCTCCCCGGTGCTGGGCGGGGCTCAGGGAGGGGAGGGAGGCGGCCGGCACCGGAGTCACCGGGGCCGGCCGCCGCCGGGACGTCAGCCGATCATCGTCTCGAGCTGGTCGCTGTCGGCCGCCGCACCGGCCCAGATCCGGATGTCGCCGATCCTCGCGGGCAGGAAACGGCCCCATGCCCCGCCGGCGTACCCCTTGCCGACGGCCAGTTCACCCTGGCCGATCTTCGCCGTGTACGGGGTCTCCACGTCGTTGCGCGAGGCGTCGAGGTAGAGGCGGATCGTGCCGTCCTGGGCGTCGTACACGCCGGTGAGGCGGACCTTGCCGGAGGTGACGGCGGCGTTGTCGGAGGTGACCGCGGTGAAGCTGCCGTCACTGTTCACACGGCCGAACTTCCAGAACCCCGACGGGTCCTCGTGCAGGTTCCCCTCGTCGTCGAACCAGGTCTCGGTGCCGGTCCGGTGGTACCACAGGCCCCACGCCGAACCGTCGGCCGTGCGCTGGCCGAGGACCTGGCCGACGTAACCGGTGGGCTTGGCGGCGAGCGCGGTCCGGTCGAGTTCGACCTCGGTGGTCACCGTGAAGGAGCCGCTGTCGTCGACGACCGGGCCGGAGACGGTGGCCGCGTCGTCCGTGCCGTCCAGGACGATCGCCTCGCCGTCCAGGGAGGCGCCCCCGGACAGTGTCAGCGAGCGGGCGTAGCCGGTCACGGTGTCGGCCAGGGTGGTGCCGCTCGCGCCCTGCGGGTCGAAGGAGGCCATGAGTTCCGTGGCGGCGGCGGTGCCGGTGGAGTCCAGCAGCTTGGCCTCCTTGGCCACCTCCGCCGCCGGCAGCGCCTCCTGGAACACGGCGGCCTCGTCGATACGGCCCTTCCAGTACTGCGTGTACGTGCCGTACACATAGCTGGCCCGGCCGAACTGCAGGGCCCCGTCGGGAGTCTGCTTCTCGCCGCCGGACGGCACGGCGACCGGGCTGCCCTGGGCGCGGCCGTTGACGTACAACTGGATGGTCCGGTCATCGGCGTCGTAGACGCCCGCGACATGGGTCCACACCTTCAGAGGCACGCCCGCCGTGTCCGCGCCGCTGGCCACGAACTGGCGCTGTCCGGCGCTGTCGGTCCAGTTGAAGCGGAAGATCCACTTCTTGACGCCGCCGGAGTAGTAGAGCGAGAAGCCCGAACTGTCGCTGCCCGTCTGGGACATGACGGTCCGGTACTCGGTGTCGTCCGTGAGGTAGGCCCACGCGGACGCGGTGTAGGAGGACTGGGTGTTGACCACCGGACCCGAGGTCGCGGCGTAGCCCGCCTGCCGGGCCGGGTCGGAGATGTCGTTCAGCCACAGCGAGCGGTCCAGCGAACCGCGGCGGCCCAGCCCCGACCATCCCGAACCGGTGGTGTAGAGGGTCGCCGGATGGCGGGTCCCGTCGGTCGTCGCCGAGTCGGACGCGACGGTCTCACCGGAGCCGACGGCGCTGTCGTTGAAGTTCCAGCGGCTCGTGGCGCCCTTGCCCTCGGCCACGTTGAAGCGGATCGCCTTCGACTCCCCGGACTGGCCCGTGCCGACGCTGTCCACGGCCCGTACGTTCAGCACCTGCACCCCGGACAGGGCGGGCTTCACGGAACGGGTCACCGACGACGTCCCCGACACCTTGGTCCACTTGGTGTCGGTGGCGAGCTTGTACTCGAACGCCACGACGTTCGCGTCCGCGGCGTTCTTGGTGAAGACGAACTGCCCGGCCTGGCCCGGTCCGCCGGTCGCGGCACCGCAGCCGTCGCCGTCGTCCGGGCACACCGGGTACAGCGCGCCCGCCGGAGCGGTGACCGTCGGCGCCTTGGGGCGGGTGGAGTCGACCTGGAAGTAGCACCAGCCCTTGGTGGTGACGGTGCTGTGGCTCTCGATGCTGCTCGCGCCGTCGTTGTAGTAGGAGCGCGAGAACACCGCCATCCGGTACAGGGTGTTCTGCTTCAGGGTGACGGGGGAGGCCACCGTGACCTTGGTGCCGTCGCCCACGAAGCCGCTGGAGGGGCGGACGGGTTCCGTCTTCACCGTCCAGGTCCCGTCGGCCTGCTTCTCCTGCACGGAGAAGTGGGCGCGCAGCGTCGCCCCGCTCTCCCCGCCGGAGGCCGTCTGGACCACCCCCGCGTAGTTCGGCGTCGGGTCCGACAGCCAGGCCGGGTCCGCCGCGTTCGTCTCGCAGGCCGAGCCCACCACCGGGCTCGTGGGCACGTCGGGCAGGCCCACATAGCTCACCGACAGCACCGCGTCGTCGTCGAACCGCTTCCAGCCGTTCGGGTCGCCCTCGTCGCCGGCCTTCAGCATCACCGTCAGCCGGGCGAAGTCACCGGCCGCGAACTTCTGCACGGTGGACGTCAGGTTCTCGTACGACTGGCTCGGGTCGTCGTTGAACTCGATCGGCTTGGCGGGCTGGCTCGGGTCGCAGTTGCTGCCCCGGCCCGCCGAGACCGTACGGTCGCCCAGCACGTCCCAGTTGCTCGTCGGCCCCGGCCAGCGCGTCGCCGAGGAGATCTCCCCGGTCTTCACCAACTGGACCACCGAGGGGCTGCACGACATCGACCAGCGCTCGGTCACCCGGAAGGTCGCGTCCAGGACGCGCTTGCCCTTGAGGCCGGACGGCGAGAACTCGAAGTACATCCGCTGCTTGTAGTTGGAGCCGCAGTAGTAGGCGTAACCGCCCGTCACATACGTTCCGCACAGGCCGATGCCCTCACCGGTGTCACCGCCGGTGAAGTTGTAGAAGGCGTCGCCGTCCGACGACAGCACGGTCCGCTCGGACTCGTTCATCGACACGTTCGGGTCGATGAACTGCGGGTACACCGCGTCCTCGGCGGCCAGCAGCCCGGCGTCCGGCAGGACCGACACCGAGGCGGCGCGTGCCTTCACCGGCAGTACGGACATCCGGTCGCGCGGCCTCGGCGCACGGGCCGGATCCGCCGCGCCCGAGCCGTCGTCCACCACCTGGGTACCGCGGGCGCCGTCCTGCCGCACCCCGGACACCCGGCGGCTGCCGGAGGAGTCCCAGTGCTGGGCGGCCGGCGCGTGGAAGAGGGCGACACCGTTGTCGTCGACCGCCTCCAGCGATCCCGCCGCGCCCTGGCGCACCGTCAGTCCCCGCCCCCGGACCGGGAAGTCGAGGGTGCGCAGAGCCGGCTGGACGGCTGCCTCGGGGGTCTTGACGACCAAGACCTCGCGGTAGCCCTCGACGGTCGCCGTCATCAGCAGGTCCACGCCCGGCAGGACGTCGACATAGCGGGCCCGGTCGCCCTTGACCACCGGCTTCGGCAGCTCACCCGGCCAGCCCACCGTCAGCGACCTGCCGCCCTCGGTGACCGACACCAGGTCCGCGCCCGCACCGCCCGCGGAGAACGACACGCCCGCCGCCGAGGCCCGGGGCGCGATCCGCCCGTCGGCACGGCGTCGCAGGGTGGCGTCCGGCGCGGCCCAGCCGTCGGCCCCGGTCCGCACCCGGACCGGAGCGATCGACTTCTCCAGCGTGAACGTCCTGCCGTCGGGATTGGCGAAAACCGTCTCGTGCTCGGTCCGTTCGCCCGTCACCTCGACGCGCTCGCCGGACGACACCGCCTGGCGCTGCGCCCGCGCCGACTCCGAGAGCGGCGTCTCGCTCTTCGACCCGCCTGCCGCGGATCCCGCCCTCGTCGGCGAGGCCACGGCGACGGCCGGCAGCGTGGCGAGAAGGGCGACCGCGGTGACCACGGACACCCCTCTGCCGATCAGAGCCGGTCTTCGCACGCACAAACGTCTCCACATATCCGGTGGTCCCCCATTGTTGGCGTGAACACAGCAGAGACACGATCGCCGTTATTGATCTAGCCGGCCGAGTGGTCGCCGGACATTTGCCGGGGAGTTCGCCGCGCGTTCACCCGGGGTGCGTGGGCGGCACACGAGCTGTTGGCCGTGGGCCCGGATCGCGCTGTGCGGGGCACGCGTCGCGGGTGTGCGGACCGGCACGGACAATCCGCCGTGCCGGGCTCAGGCGTCCGCGATCCAGCTGCCGTGGAAGCCGAGCGGTACACGGCCGGGCAGGTGGACGCGGGCCAGGGGGCGAGCGGTGAAGTCCTGTGCCGCGAGGATCACCAGGTCGCTCGCCCCGCGGTCGGGATCGTGGACGTAGGCGAGGACATAGCCGTCGTCCTCGCCCCGGGCGTCGTGGCGCGGGACGAACACCGGCTCGCTCACCGCGGCGCCCCGCGGGAAGCGGTGCACCTGACTGCCGGCGCGCAGCATGTCGTGCTTGACCAGGCTGTTGGTGAACGTGTCGTCCGGCGGCACCCCGTCGACCGTCTCGTACGCGACCCACATCTCCGCCGCGCAGGCGGTGTACGCGAAGCGGTGCCGGCGGGAGACGAGGGACTCGTTGATGCGCGGGAACTCCTGGGGGCGGTCGTCGAGGCGTGTGGTGGTGACCCGCCCCGCACGCAGGTCGACGGTCCACCTGTCCAGCACGGGTGTGCCGGTGGTGGAGGGACCGCCGTTGCCGCGGCCGGTGACATGGAACGGCGCGGGCATGGTGGTGAGTTCGAGGACGACGGTGGCGCCCTGGTCGTAGGCGTTGAGGGTGTGGGAAGAGAAGACCGGATCGATCTCGAACCAGCGGACCGCTCCTCCGGCCCGGGGCAGCACGCCCACCCTCATCGGGTGCCGGTCGTTCCACCCGTAGGGGACCGGCGCGCCGGCCTCGGCCGCCGCGGCGTCGAACGTCACGGGTACGTCCACGATCACCACGTACTTCGCGGTGAGGGCGAAGTCGTGCATCATCGGCGCGTCCGCCACCGGAATCCTGGTGGTCCCGGCCACCCTCCCGGTGCGGTCGATCACGAGGTGCCGGACGTGGTTCCAGGTCGGGTGGTAGGTCACCGCGTGCAGTTCGTCCGCCGCCGCGTCGTACTTCGTGTGCGCGGTGAACGCGCCCTCCAGAGTCGAGCGGAAGTCGTAGGGACCCACGGTGTTCAGCTCGCCGTCCAGCTCGTACGGGAGCGGCCCGCTCTCCTGCAACGCCAGGATGCGTCCGCGGTGCGGGACGACGTGCGTGTTGCAGGCGAAGTCGTCCGGTGGCACCGGGCCCGGGTAGGACTCCCCGAGCTTGGCCGCGACCTGGGAGGAGCGCACCCACCGGTTGCGGTACCACTCCGCGCGCCCACCGCGCAGCCGCAGGCCGTGGACCATTCCGTCGCCCAGCATCCAGTGGTGCGCCCGCGCGTCCTCGATGCCGAGGGCGTTCGGGCCCGTCCGCAGGTAGCGGCCGTCCAGGTCCCGGGGGATCCGGCCGGTCACGGGCAGGTCGAACGCGGTCAGCTCCTCGGTGACCGGCGCGAACGCGCCCTCCAGGAACGGGAACGACCGTTCCGCCGTCGTGCCGGTCGCCGCCTGGGCGACGGCGCCGTGGCGTCCCGGTCCGCCGGCCCCGACCACACTCGCGGCCGCGGCCAGTGCCGCACCGCCCAGCACCCTGCGCCGCGTGATGTCGGACATGGTGTTCTCCCCTCTCCGGGCCCCGGCCGATACGGCCGCCGCCCCCCTGCTGACATCGACCACCCTGCCCCGACGAGGGACGGAGGTCAGTCGGCCTGGAACCCGGAAAGGGGGTGGTGGTCTCGACACCACGGGTGGTGTCGAGACCACCACCGGTGGTGTCGCTAAGGGCGGGCCTCGGCGAGGGCGCTGTTGAACGCCTCCACGGTGAGCAGCGGGCGGTGCGAGGGCAGGGCCCGGGCGGGCCAGGACAGGGTGACGTTCTGCGACTCGCCGGGCAGCAGCCACAGGTAGTTGTGGCTGTACAGCGTCGGCAGGACCCGGTGGCCGTCCGTGTCGTTCAGGAGGGACAGCCGGACCATGGCGGCGACGGCCGAACCGTCGTTGCGGACGGTGGCGGACAGTTCGTGCCGGCTCCCGGACCGGGTCACGCGGGTGACCCGCGCGGACACCTTCGTGCGCGGTGTCCCGGCCAGTGCCCGCATCGCGTCCGGCGTGCGGTAGCGCCAGTAGGTGTTCTGCGACAGGACGCGGCCGGTCGGGTCCTCCAGGGTCAGGCGCAGGAGATGCAGGTCGGGCAGGTCGTCGGTCCAGCCGGCGGTGAACGCCTTCGCGGTGGCGGCGGGAGCCACATCGAGGCGGGCGCTCCTGGTGCTGCCGAGCCGGCGGCCCGACAGGTCGAGCAGCCGTGCCGAGACGGTGGCGTCGCGCAGGTTCTTCCGCGTGTGGTTGACGGCGACGACCCGGCCGGCGGGGTCGGCCTGCACATGCAGGGGCTCGCAGGCCGACCGGGCCCCGTAGTAGGTGCCGTTGACGTCGAAGTCGTAGTCGTAGGTCTGCCAGACCGTGCTGTGCCAGGCCGGGTGGGACATCCACAGCATCAGGCCGCTGGCGTTGTCCCACAGGTTCGCGTTCCATGCCTCGAACATGGCGCGCGTGTTCTCGTAGTTGACGAACTGGGCCTTGCGGGCGAAGTCGTCCAGGTCGGTGACGGTGCCGAGACGGGCTTCGACGGCGGCCTTGTAGGTGTGGGGTGCCTGGTTCCCGCGCTCGCTCCAGTCGTGGTGGTACCAGGCGCCGCGGATCGGCCACTCGGGTTCGTCGCCCGTCATGTTCCGCAGGCTGGCGGCGGTGGAGACGACGGGCATACCGATCTCGGTGTGGAAGCCGAAGTCCTTGCTGCCGTAGGTGGACGGGTCGAAGTACTTCTCCGGTTCGACCCAGCCGTACGGTCCGCCGCCGGTGACGATGCCGCCGGCCGAGTTGTTCTGGTAGAGGATGCCGGGCGCCTGCTGCTCGACGGCCTCGCGCATGCCCTGGTCGATGGCGGCCGGCGGGTTGCCCTCGTTGGCTCCGCACCAGATCACCACGCTGGGGTGGATGCGGTGGCGCAGCACGGTGTCCCGTGCGATCGAGACGAAGGCGTCGTGGTCCGGCGGGTCCATGGCCCACGCGTTGGGGAAGTCGTTCCACACCAGGATCCCGTGCTCGTCGCAGGCGGCGAAGAACTCCTCGCGGTCGCACGTGCCGACCCAGTTGCGGATCATGGTGAAGTTCATGTCCCGGTGCATCCGGACGGC
>NZ_BMSA01000002.1 GCF_014648915.1 Streptomyces phaeofaciens
GTCCGGTGGGCGGCCGGGTCGGTGAAGCGGAGCCGGACGTGTCCGCCGGGGATGAGTCGCTTGAGCTCTTCGGGGGTGCCTTCGGCGGCGATTTTGCCGTTGTGGAGGACGGCGACGCGGTCGGCGAGTTCGTCGGCCTCTTCGAGGTACTGGGTGGTGAGGAGGACGGTGACGCCGTCCGTGACGAGTTCGCGGATGATCTGCCACATGCTGTGGCGGGAGCGTGGGTCGAGGCCGGTGGTCGGCTCGTCGAGGAAGATGATCCGGGGGCTGCCGACCAGGGTCATGGCGATGTCGAGGCGGCGCTTCATGCCGCCGGAGTAGGTGGCGGCGGGCTTGCCCGCGGCTTCGGTGAGGTCGAAGCGTTCCAGCAGTTCGGCGGTGACCCGTCGTCCCTCGCGTCGGGTCAGGTGGTGCAGGTCGGCCATGAGGAGCATGTTCTCCTCGCCGGTGATCAGCCCGTCGACCGCGGAGAACTGTCCGGTGACGCCGATCGCGGCCCGTACCCCGTCCGGTGACGTGGCGACGTCGTGCCCCGCGACCCGGGCCTGCCCGCCGTCGGCGGAGATGAGCGTGGACAGGATCTTCACGGCGGTGGTCTTGCCGGCGCCGTTCGGGCCGAGCAGCGCGAACACGGACCCGGCCGGGATCCGCAGATCGATGCCGTCCAGGACGGTCTTGTCGCCGTAGGACTTGCGCAGATCGGTGGCGGAGACGGCGGCGGTCGGCTGCCGGCCGTCCGTCTGACTGGTCGTGGGCATGACAGAGAAAGGCATGGGGCCCTCCCGTTCGAAGGCTTCGAAGGCGTGGTGAGCGGTGAAGTGGTCCTGACGGCTGAGGAGCCGGCGGGGGCAGGTCAGACCCGGGCGCGGAGGATGTCGATGTTGCCCCAGTTGGTCCGGGCGCGGACCTTGACGGTGTCCTCGGTCTGCTGCGGGGTCTCGGACGCGGCGAGCGCGCTGCGCACCTGGCCGTGGTTGGAACTGACGTCGAGCCAGGCGGCGGTGCCCTCGCGGACGCCGACCTCGATGGAGCCGTTGGAGGTCTCCAGCTGGACTTCGCCGCGTGCGACGTCGGTGACGCGAAGGGAGCCGTTGGTGGTGGTGCCGGTGACCGACGCCTCCGCGTGCGCGATGTCGATGGTGCCGTTGGCGCCGTTCACCCGCAGTTCGCCGGTCACGGTGCCGACCGTCATGGCGCCGTGCGAGTTCTTCAGGACGGCGGGACCGTCGACGAGGCCGACGCGCACGTTGCCGGTGCTGCTGGTGATCTCGGCGGTGCCCTCGACCCGGTCGACGATGCTCGATCCGTGCGGGTTCCTCAGTTGCAGCGGGCCGGTGGTGTCGAGGCGGACGTCACCCGCCGAGACCTTCACCCGGACGTCGCCGAGCCGGCCCTCGCCGATCACCTGGGTCCCGGCGCCGGTGACGTCGATGTGCGAGCCCGTGGGCAGTTCCACCGTCACGTCGACGGTGCCGCCGCGGCCGAGCAGGTTGGCCTTGGGCGTGGTGACGGTCAGCAGTCCGCTCGTGTAGGAGACCTCGGTCTGGTCGGCCGTCCGTACGTCCAGGTCCTTCTTCGGGTCGCGGGGTCGCACCTCGACGACGGTGTCGAGGCCGTCGCCCGCGGTGAACCGGATGGAACCGGCGTACACATAAGCGGTGGTCGAGATCGGTTCGGGAGTGTCGAAAGAAGGCATGGCTGTCCCGTCCTCTTGGGTCTCGGCGTAAAGTTCCGGGCGAATTCTGGCGAATGCGGGCGGATGCGGGCGCGGTCAGCGCACCCAGCCCGTGAAGCTCTGTCCGACGGTGCGGCTGGTGCGAGGCTTCTCCGTCGTACGTGCCGGGGAGCCGCCGTCGACGGCGGCCGACACGGCTCGTACGAGCCACGCGTTGACCGACAGGCCCTCGCGGCTCGCGGCCTCCTCGGCGCGCGCCTTGAGGTGGGCGGGCAGGCGCAGGTTGACGCGGGCGGTGCCACCTTCGTCGCCGTCGGCCGGGGCCGGTGCCTTGAGCGGCTCGGCGGGCCCGCTCCGGTCCTCGTGCACCTCGTCGCGCGGCGGCGGCGTGACGACGAAGTCGGGGTCGAGCCCGCGCAGCCGTACGTCGACCGATCCGGGGGCGAGGTCACGGGTGATCTCGTCCATCGCGGCGGAGAGCACGTTGAGCATCGTCAGCCGGGTCGCCGACTCCAGGGGAGCGGTGAGCCGCTCGGCCAGCTCGCGGGCTTCTTCGCCGCCGGCTTCGGCGGCCACCGCGAGTTCGCGGCGGAGGTTGTCGACATACGGCGTGAGGTCCATGACGTCATAGTGGCACCACTATGGTGCCATACGCAAGCCCGTTGGAGGGTTGGTTGCGGGTTGCCAAAGCACTGACGGCTCTGACCTGCAATGACGTGCCGATGTTGGGTTGTGTCAATGCGGCGCCATGTGGCGTCGATGCGTCTGCGACGCGTGCGGTGGTGCCATGTGGCGCCACCTGACACCACGGGGTGCCACCCGGTGCCATCGGGTGCCATCGGGTGCCGCCAGGTGTCGTGGGGTGCCACGTTGGTGTCGCCGGACCGGCCCGGCCGTGGACATGCGTGAGGGCCCGTCCTGGAGGCGGACGGGCCCTCGTCGCGGTGCGGGTGTTACGCCGAGGCCTTCTTCGCGCCGGAGAACGCGGCGAACGCGCCGACCGCGAGGAAGACGAAGGTCAGCGGGTCGGCCTCGTCGCTCCAGCCCTCGGTGATCACGCCGAAGTGCTCGGTGAAGACCGTGGTCGCGGAGACCCCGGCGATGTCGGCCATGATCAGGCCGATGCCGATGATCTGGCCCAGGTAGACCGCGCCGAGGGCGAGCACCGCGCTCACGATCGGCAGCGCCGGGTTGCCGCCTCCGACCTTGCCTGCCGCGAAGCCGACCAGGAAGCCGACGCCGACCGCCGCGTAGCCGATCTCGTACTCGGTGGCGCCCACGATGCCGCCGTAGACACCGGCGGTGACCAGGGCCACCACGACGGCGGTGAGGATGCCGAGGACGACGTTGCCCTGGCGCGGCGCGGCCGGGAAGGGCGGCGGGGGTACCGCGCCCGGCGGGACGGCGCCCGGCTGCTGGGCGAACGGGTTCCCACCGGCGGCCGGCGCGGGGTACGGGGCGGCGGGAGCGCCCACGGGCGGCTGGGGCTGGGCGTCCGGGGCCGGCTGGGCGTACGGGTTGCCGTCGACGGGCTGCGGCGGCGGCGGAGCTGACTCGGTCATGACAGGTATCCCCCCACGGGACGGACGAACGGAGAGCGGCGACGGGGTGCGGAGACATCCACGCACGCGTGTGCCGGAAGTCGCCGCAGAGTAGCAGGGCCGCGCCGCCCTCTTCATCTGCGATTTTCGCGCGCTCAGAGCCGGTGCGCGGCCCCCGTCGGAGTGGCTCCGCGGGTGTCCAGCAGCAACTGGGCCTTCACGGACAGCCCTTGCAGGTCGTAGGTGCGGTGCTGCTGGAGCAGGATCGTCAGATCGGCGTCGGCGGCGGCCTCGTAGAGCGAATCGGCGCGTGGGACCGGGCGGTCCAGGACGCTCCAGGACGGGACGTGCGGGTCGTGGTAGCTGACGGAGGCGCCCAGCTCCATCAGCCGGATCGCGATCTCGTGCGCGGGGGTGCCCTGCTGGTCGGCGAGGTCGGCCTTGTAGGTGACGCCGAGCAGCAGCACGCGTGCGCCGCGGGCCGACTTGCCGTGCTCGTTGAGGAGCGTGGCGGCGCGCTGGACGACGTACCGGGGCATCCGGTTGTTGACCTGCTGGGCCAGTTCCACCATGCGCAGCGGGCTGCCGGGCCGGCCGGTGCGGTCCAGGGGGACGGAGTGGCCGCCGACGCCGGGGCCGGGACGGAAGGACTGGAAGCCGAACGGCTTGGTCTCCGCGCAGCGGATGACGTCCCACAGGTCGACGCCCAGGTCGTGGCAGAGGACGGCCATCTCGTTGACCAGCGCCATGTTGACGTGCCGGAAGTTCGTCTCCAGGAGCTGTACGGTCTCGGCCTCCCGCAGGCCACGCGCGCGTACCACCTTGTCGGTGAGCCGGCCGTAGAACGCGGCGGCCGACTCGGTGCAGGCCGGGGTCAGTCCGCCGATGACCTTCGGAGTGGTGGCCGGTGTGAAGGCGCGACTGCCGGGGTCGACCCGGCTGGGGGAGTACGCCAGGTGGAAGTCGCGGCCCGCGCGCAGACCGGACGCCTCCTCCAGGAGCGGTCGCAGGATCTCCCCCGTCGTCCCGGGGCAGACGGGCGACTCCAGGATGACGGTGGTGTGCGGGCGCAGTTGGGCGCCCAGGGTGCGGGCCGCCGCCTCCACCTGACCGAGGTCGAGCCCGCCGTCCGCGTCGCGCGTGGTGGGGGCGCAGATGACGGCGGTGCGCACCCGGCCCAGCTCGGCGGGGTTGGTCGCGTGCCGGAAGCCCCCCGAGAGCATCCGGCGCAGTTCGGCGGGGCTGAGGGAGCCCGCCTCGGGGCCGGTCCGGTAGCCGAGCGTGGGGATGCCGGCGGCCACCGCGGCCTGGGCCAGGGGCAGGCCGAGCGGGCCGAGTCCGATGACGGCGAGATCTGCGGGCATGGCGTGGGCCGTCCTTCCCAATAACCGAAGCGGGACAGGTGCGCAAGCCCTGTGGACAGGACGGGCGAGCGCAATGTCAGACTAGGAGTAAATATGACCGTTATGCGGGATTGATCGGCTGTGTTGATCTGCTGTTTCGGCCGGTCCGTTTCCCGGTGGGCCCACCGGGGTTCCGGGAGAGTTGTCCACAGGCTGGGGGGCGAGTGGTGGCTGAACCGGGGCAACAAGGTCAGAATTTGGGCATGGGTGATACGGGACGGGCTGTGCCCTGACGGGTGCGGCCGCGTGACGGACAGCGGGAGGCAGCGGTGAGGACAGCGACACTGGGGCCGGCGCAGCGAGCCGAGTCACTGGCGGCCATGGCCGAGCACGAGCTGGACATGCTGGTCGTCGGAGGCGGCGTGGTCGGCGCGGGCACCGCCCTCGACGCCGTGACCCGCGGCCTGTCCACCGGCCTGGTCGAGGCACGCGACTGGGCCTCGGGCACGTCGAGCAGGTCCAGCAAGCTGATCCACGGCGGCCTGCGCTACCTGGAGATGCTCGACTTCGCCCTCGTCCGCGAGGCTCTGAAGGAACGCGGACTGCTGCTGGAGCGGCTCGCCCCGCACCTGGTGAAACCCGTGCCGTTCCTCTACCCGCTCCAGCACAAGGGCTGGGAGCGCCTGTACGCCGGCTCGGGCGTCGCGCTCTACGACGCGATGTCCATGGCCCGCGGCCACGGCCGGGGCCTGCCGACACACCGCCACCTGAGCCGCCGCCACGCCCTGCGCATCGCACCCGCCCTGAAGAAGGACGCCCTGGTCGGCGCGTTGCAGTACTACGACGCCCAGATGGACGACGCCCGCTTCGTCGCCACCCTCGTGCGCACCGCGGCGTCCTACGGCGCCAAGGCTGCCAACCGCGCGCGGGTGACCGGGTTCCTGCGCGAGGGCGAACGGGTCGTGGGCGCGCGCGTGCAGGACGTCGAGGCGGGCGGGGAGTACGAGATCCGCGCCCGGCAGATCGTCAACGCCACCGGGGTGTGGACCGACGACACCCAGGCGATGGTCGGGGAGCGCGGGCAGTTCCACGTCCGCGCCTCCAAGGGCATCCACCTCGTCGTGCCGAGGGACCGCATCAGCTCCTCCACCGGGCTGATCCTGCGCACCGAGAAGTCCGTGCTGTTCGTCATCCCCTGGGGCCGGCACTGGATCGTCGGCACCACCGACACCGGCTGGGACCTCGACAAGGCCCACCCGGCCGCCTCCAGCGCCGACATCGACTATCTCCTCGAGCATGTGAACTCGGTGCTCGCGGTACCGCTGACCAGGGACGACGTGGAGGGCGTGTACGCGGGCCTGCGGCCCCTGCTGGCCGGGGAGTCGGACGCCACCAGCAAGCTGTCGCGCGAGCACACCGTGGCCCACCCCGTGCCCGGACTCGTCGTGGTCGCCGGCGGCAAGTACACGACCTATCGGGTGATGGCCAAGGACGCCGTCGACGAGGCGGTGCGCGGGCTCGACCAGCGGGTCGCCGAGTGCGTCACCGAGGACGTGCCGCTGCTGGGCGCGGAGGGCTACCGGGCGCTGTGGAACGCGCGAGCGCGGATCGCGGCCCGCACCGGACTGCACGTGGTCCGCGTGGAGCATCTGCTGAACCGGTTCGGCTCGATGGCGGAGGAGGTGTTCGACCTCATCGCCTCCCAGCCGTCCCTGGGCGAACCGCTGCACGCCGCCGACGACTATCTGCGCGCCGAGATCGTGTACGCCGCCTCGCACGAGGGCGCCCGCCACCTCGACGACGTGCTGACCCGGCGCACCCGCATCTCCATCGAGACCTTCGACCGGGGGACGCGCAGCGCCCGGGAGGCGGCCGAGCTGATGGCGTCGGTGCTGGGCTGGGACAAGGACCATGTCGAGCGCGAGGTCGAGCACTACGAGAAGCGGGTGGAGGCGGAGCGCGAGTCCCAGCTCCAGCCGGACGACCTGACGGCGGACGCGGCGCGGTTGGGGGCGCCGGACATCGTGCCGTTGTGAGGGCGGTCGAGGGCGGGCCGTGAGGGCCGCTTGCGCGGGCGGTCGTGGGATCGGTCGGGAGGGGGTTCGTGCGGGAGGTCGTCGGACCGGCCGGGAGGGTGCTTGCGCGGGAGGTCCTGGGCCGGCCCGTGACGGCGCTTGCGCGGGAGGTCGTGGGGGGCCGGCCGTGAGGTCGTGGGACCGGTCGTGAGGTCGTCGGACCGGTCGGGAGCCCCGTCCTCGTGCGGGCGGTCGCCGAGGGCGGTTCACTCGAACGAGTGTCGCGGGCCGGGATCTTCGTTCGGAACCGGCTCGTTCTAAGGGGTGCGAGGGCAGAACTCGGCGGCGAGCAGGGCCGGTTCGATCCCGGGATCCGCCGTCGTGGTCGTGTTCACCCGAAATGTGAGGACCCGTCGGCCGTCGACGGTGGCTGCGGTGCGCGCGTAGCTGCCCGAGATCCGGCCGTTGTGCCCCCACACCGTGACGCCGCACGGAAGCCTCGCGGGGAACAGCCCCATGCCGTACGAGCCGTGTGCGGCACGGGTGTCGAGCATCTCGCGCAGCTGACGCGGGGGCAGCAGTTCCCCGCCGAGCAGCGCCGCGTAGAAGCGGTTCAGGTCGGCGAGCGTGGTCACCAGCTCGCCCGCGGCCCCGGCCACCCGCGGGTCGAGTGCGGTGACATCGCTTCCGTCCGTGTCGTAGGCGCGGCCGTGCGGCATCGGCAGTGAGGTGCGGGATCCGGGAAAGGAGGTACCGGTCAGCCCCAGCGGAGCGATCACGCGCCGCTCGGCCTCCACGGCGTACGAGCGGCCGGTGACCTGCTCGACGACCAGGCCGAGCAGGACGTAGTTGGTGTTGGAGTAGGAGAAGCGGCCGCGGTCGGCCGGAGGGTGGGTGAGCGCTATTCGGACGGCTTGACGGGGAGTCACGGGCAGGGTGCCCCCGGTGTCCCGGGTGAAGTCGTACAGACCGCTGGTGTGGGTGAGCAGGGAACGCAGGGTCAGCGCGCGCCCGTCGTTGCCGCTTCCGCGCACCAGGCCGGGCAGGTGCGTCTCCACCGTGTCGGACAGGGACAGCCGGTGTTCGGCGGACAGTTGGAGCACCACCGTCGCCAGGAAGGTCTTGGTGATGCTGCCGGCCCGGAAGTGGTCGTCCCGGGAGATGTCCGGTCCCGTCCCGGCGTAGCGGGTACCGGCCTCCTCACGGGCCAGCAGGGCCGCGGCGGGGGCCGTGCCCCGGGTGAGGAGCAGCGGGAGCAGGGCGTCCGTGGGCGGGATCGGGCCGGCCTGGGACCCGGTCGCGGCCAGGCAGAGAAGGGCCATGGCCACGGGCATGGCCAGCAGGCTCCGCAGCGGTGGCAACGCGCCCCCCTCTCCTCGTTGGGCCATCATGCAGGGTGGTGCTGTGCGGACTTCACGCGGGCCCGGGGCCGGACCCGCCGCCGGTCGCAGGGGCCCTGCCCGCGGCGCGCGGCACCCTCCGCCCGGCGTACGCCGAACTCTTGCCCGGAGTCCCCGGCCCCCTCCCCTGAAGTGCGCCGGAACCCCCCGGTCGGAGCGCGATGGGCCCTCTGGCCGGACCGCCTGGCACCCTCTGGCCGGAGTGTGCTGCACCTTCTGGCCGGAATGCTCCCCTCCTCGGGTGCGATGAGGGGCACCCTGGGCGTCGGGCACTTGTCGGGTGAGGGACAATGGAGGCTCTGTCAGGGCGGGTTGCATGAGGGGACGCATGTCGGAGGCGGAGCGGGCGGGGACATCCCGTCAGGACAAGAGCGCACGTCTCCTCGCCGGGCGGTACCGGCTGGGAGATGTACTCGGCCGCGGTGGCATGGGGACGGTGTGGCGCGCCGAGGACGAGACCCTCGGGCGGACGGTCGCCGTCAAGGAGCTGCGGTTCCCGGGAAACATCGACGACGACGAGAAGCGCCGGCTGATCACACGGACGCTGCGCGAGGCCAAGGCCATCGCACGGATCCGCAACAACAGCGCGGTGACGGTCTTCGACGTGGTCGAAGAGGACGACCGGCCGTGGATCGTGATGGAACTCGTCGAGGGCAAGTCGCTCGCCGAGGCCATCCGCGAGGACGGCGTGCTGGAGCCGAGGCGCGCGGCCGAGGTCGGTCTCGCCATCCTCGACGTGCTGCGCTCGGCGCACCGCGAGGGCATCCTGCACCGTGACGTGAAGCCGTCGAACGTACTGATCGCCGAGGACGGCCGGGTCGTGCTCACCGACTTCGGCATCGCCCAGGTCGAGGGCGACCCGTCCATCACCTCCACCGGCATGCTCGTCGGCGCGCCCTCCTACATCTCCCCGGAGCGGGCCCGCGGGCACAAGCCGGGACCGGCGGCCGACCTGTGGTCGCTCGGCGGACTGCTGTACGCGTCGGTCGAGGGCTCGCCCCCCTACGACAAGGGTTCCGCCATCGCGACGCTCACCGCGGTGATGACCGAACCGCTGGAGGAGCCGAAGAACGCGGGTCCGCTGAGGGACGTCATCTACGGGCTGCTCACCAAGGACCCGGCGCGACGGCTCGACGACGCGGGTGCGCGGGCGAAGCTCCAGGCCGTGATCCACGCGCCCGACCGCAGGGAGGCGGAGCCGGCGGATGCGACGAAGGTCGTGCCACTGCCGGCGCAGCCGGGCGGCTCCGAGGGCCGGGGCGGTTCGTCCGGCGAGGCGGGCGTGAAGCTGCGCGGGGCGCTGCGTTCGGTGCGCAAGGCCGCCGTCGCGGCGGGCGCGGCCACCTCCGCGGCCGCGTCCCGCACCAAGCCGGGGAACGGCACGGCGACTTCCGCTTCCGTGGGGACGGACGCGACACGGCGGGGTGCCGGCGGGGCGGGTTCGCCGTCGGCCACGGCCGGGTCCGCGGGCACGGCCCAGCGGGCGGCCTCGCCCGCACCCTCGTCGCCCTCGACCTCGTCCGCACCCTCGTCACCCTCGTCACCCTCGTCACCCTCGACCTCGTCCTCGACCGCGGCTTCGCCGTCGGCCGGGACCAATGGCGGGGCCGGGGGCCGAAGTTCCGGGTGGCCCGTGATGACGCCGCCGGATCTGCCGCCGCGGCAGGTGCCGAGGGCGCCGCTGACCGACGTGGTGCCGAAGCGGACGCTGGTCATCATCGCCGTGGTGGTCGTGCTGGCCGTGCTCGGCACCGTCATCGGCATCGTGCTCGGCGGCGGCGGCGACGACAACGCCGGCGGTTCGGGCGGCGGTGCCAAGACGGTGGCCGGCGGCAGCGCGAGCGCGGGCACCAAGGAGGACAAGAACGGCGGGACCGGCAGCGACGATTCCGGGTCGGACACCGCCAAGGCCGGCGGCACGACCGGCACCACGCCCAGCGGCAGCGCCACCACGGCCGGCGGCACCGGATCCGATGTCTCCGCCACCGAGGCCGGCGAGGCCGCGACGACCCACGAGGGCGGCCGATACTCCATCGGACTGCCCAAGGGGTGGAAGTTCCAGTCCTCGGACTCCGCGGGGGACCGCTTCACCGGGCCCGACGGCCAGAAGCTCCTCGTCGCCTGGACGAGCACGCCCAAGGACGACCCCGTCGCCGACTGGAAGAACCAGGAGCGCTACATGGAGCGCTCGCAGTACAAGAAGATCCGAATAGAGGCGGTGGACTACCGGGGCTGGAACACGGCCGACTGGGAGTTCACCTACCAGGACAGCGGTACCAAGTACCGCACCATCGACCGTGGGTTCGTCGTGAGCGACAGCCAGGGGTACGCCCTGATGTACACGGCGAAGGCCGCCAAGTGGGGGTCCGATCTGCGGGTGTCCACCTGGAAGACGCTGACGGAGTCGTTCACGCCGAAGAAGTAGCGTCGGCCCCCGGGGTGTTCGGTCCGCGTTCGAAGCGGGATATCTGGGCATCCCCTCTCTGGGCTTGCCTCCGGCACGTATCGTGAATGCCTGCGGACCGTACGCATTCAGCTGTACGGCCGAATACGGCTGGAACGGCACGCGGAACGAACGGATGTGACCGACCAGGTGGCCGGGGGAGGCAACGTGGACGACTATGCGGGTCGAGTGCTCGTCGACCGCTACCGCCTGCCGCTGCCGCCCTCGGACGAGTACGAACTCACCGAGACACGCGCCTTCGACACCTACAGCGGGCAGGAAGTCCTGGTCCGGCAGGTGCCGTTGCCGGAGGTCGTCGAGGCCGAGGTGCTCGACGCGGAGGGACTGCCCGCGGGGTTCACCGCGCGTGAGCGCGGTGCGGGGCCGACGGGGGTCCGTCCGGGAGCAGGCGCGGGGACCCGCAGGCCCGCCGATCCCGTCGTGCGGCGCGCCGTCGAGGCGGCGCAGGCCGCGGCGGGCATTCCCGACCACCCCCGGCTGGACCAGGTCTTCGACGTGTTCGCCGAGGGCGGGTCGCTGTGGATAGTGAGTGAACTGGTGGCCGCGCGGCCGCTCGCCGCACTGCTCGCCGAGAAGCCGCTGACGCCGTACCGGGCGGCCGAGGTCGCCTCCGACGTGCTCATGGCGCTGCGCGTGCTGCACGCGCACGGCTGGGTGCACCGCAACATCACCGCCCGCACGGTCCTCGTCTGCGACGACGGACGGGTCATGCTGACCGGGCTGGCCGTCGGCGCGGCGGAAGAGGCGCTGTGCGGCTACGACCCGGTGCCGGTGGAGGAGGGCGACGCGCCCGGGGCGGGTCCCGAGGGGCCCGCAGGCACGGGCGGCTTCGTGGGCCACCCCGGCGCGGGTGGTCCCGCAGGATCCCGGCCCGGCCTCACGACCGGTCCGGCCGCCGGTCCCGCGCTCCACGGAGACAGCGCCGGAGGGGTCGGTGGCGCGATCGATCCCGAGGCCGCCCGGCGGGCCGCCATCGAGGCGCGGGCGGCCGGCGGGCTGCCGGCGCCCGTGGCGGAGCAGCCGGGCCCCGGTGGGCCGTCGGGAGCGGTGGCCCGCAGGGCGGCCGTGGAGACCGGCGGAGACATCCGTGCCGCGCGGGCCGGGGCGATCGCGGCGTACCGTGCGGGCGCGCGGGCCGCGGCCCGGGTCCAGGAGGCCCAGCAGAACGGGCGGCCCGCCCTGCCCGGAGCCCGCACCCCGGCCGACGGCGACACCGGCGCGGGGGTGACGTCGTCGCCGTACCCCGTGCCCGGCGAGGGCGGCACGTTCCCCGGGACCGCCCCCGGCTCGCCCCCCGGACAGATCGCCGACCCCTACGGTGTCCGGGGCGCGCCGGGCCGCACAGGGCACCTGCCCGGCCCCGGCTTCGCCCCCGCCCCCCATCCCGCGCCCGCGTCGCACGTTCCCGTGCCGGCCCAGTCCGCCCACCCGGCCCCGGCACCCGCCGAAGCACCCCCGGCCACCCGCTGGGACGACCTCGTCGCGGCCGGGACCCCGGGAGCCGGCGCCCCCGTCACCCCGCCCCGCCGAGGCCCCGCCACCGCTCTCGCCGCCGAGCGGGCGCGGCAGGCGCGGATGGCCGTGGTCGGACCGGTCACCGAGCGCTGGGCGCCGGAACAGGCCGGACCGGTGCACGAGAACTGGCAGCTGGCCGCCCCGATCGGTCCCGCGACCGACCTGTGGGCGCTCGGCGCGCTGCTCTTCAGGGCCGTACAGGGGCATGCGCCCTATCCGGAGGAGTCCACGGCCGAGCTGGTGCAGCTGGTGTGCGCCGAGCCGCCCGCCTTCGCCGAGGAGTGCGGGCCGCTCAGGCCGGTCGTGGAGTCGCTGCTGCGCCAGGACCCCACCGATCGCCTCGACTTCGAGGAGCTGCGCGGCTGGCTGCGCTCGCTGGTGCGGTCGGCGCCGGAGCCGGAGGCGGGGACGTACGTCGTCGCCGCGCCGCCCGCCGATCCCAGCCGGCTGCCGATCGTGCGCCGGAAGGGAGAGCTGGTGCGCAGGCGGCGCGCCAAGCTGCCCGCGGCCGGCCCGCACGGGCGGCACAAGCGGGCCCGGCAGGACACGGACCGTTCACCGCGCAGCCTCGGCCGCACGCTGGTGCTGTTCATACTGCTCGCGCTGGCCGCGGCGGTCGCGTACGCCCTGCTGTTCATGCCCAGGGCCGGTGAGGACGGGGCGTCCGGGGCCGGCGCCACCCAGCAGGCCGGGGCGACCGCGCCGCCGGCCGGGCAGGCACCCGAGGCGAGCAGCGAACCCCGGCCCGACCAGACCACGCCGGGTTCGGGGAGCGGCTCGTCGGCGTCCTCCGACGGCACACCGGCACAGCCCGGTTCCGACGTGGCCGACGGGTTCACGCTCCGCAAGGACGAAGCCGGCTTCCAGGTCGCCGTCGGAGACGGCTGGGACCGCACGCCGAAGAACGGGCGCGGCCAGGTCGTGTACACGCACGGTGACTTCGAGCTGATCGTCGTACCCGGCCGGGACAGCGCGTCCGCGAACGGCGGCGATCCGATGGTGTACCAGCGGGAGAAGGAGAGCGAGCTCCAGCCGTACCGCGACTCCAGCTGGGCGACGGCCTCCGGGCTGCGCACCACGACGGTGGGCGACCGGACCATGGCCGAGGGCCAGTTCACCTGGAACGACGGCGGCCGCGAGCTGTATGTGCGCAACCTCGCGATCCTCGTCGACGGGCGCTACCACGTCGTACAGGTCCGCGGTCCGGAGGCCGAGCGGGACGAGGTGACGCGGCTGTACGAGCAGGCGTCCGCCAGTTACCGGTACACCGGTTGAACCGGAACCGTCCCTTCGGTTCCCGGTGTGCGACAGAAGCGACAACCGTCACAGTGCGGTCTCCTTGGGACCCCGATGGTTCCCCGGTCGCGGCCCGATCCTTACGCTGACCCTGTCAAGAGCATTGCGGGGCAACGTGAATCAGATGCAGGGCCTGCTCATCGCGGGCCGCTACCGACTGGCCGACGCCATCGGCAGCGGCGGCATGGGCCGCGTGTGGCGCGCGCACGACGAACTGCTGCACCGGGCCGTCGCGATCAAAGAGCTGACCGCCGCTCTCTACGTCTCCGAGAGCGACCGGGACCGGCTGCTCGCCCGTACCCGTGCGGAGGCCCGCGCGGCCGCGCGGATCAACCACTCCGCCGTGGTCACCGTGCACGACGTGCTCGAACACGACGGCCGTCCATGGATCGTGATGGAGCTGGTCGAGGGCCGTTCGCTGGCCGACGCGGTCAAGGAGGACGGCCGGATCGAGCCCGCCGAGGCGGCCCGGATCGGCCTGTGGGTGCTGCGCGCCCTGCGCGCCGCGCACTCCGCCGGTGTCCTGCACCGCGACGTCAAGCCCGGCAACGTGCTGCTCTCCGACGACGGGCGCGTCCTCCTCACCGACTTCGGCATCGCCCAGATCGAGGGCGACTCCACCATCACCCGGACCGGCGAGGTCGTCGGCTCCGTCGACTACCTGGCCCCCGAGCGGGTGCGCGGCCAGGACCCGGGCCCGTCCTCCGACCTGTGGGCGCTCGGCGCGACCCTGTACACGGCGGTGGAGGGACGGTCGCCGTTCCGGCGGACCTCGCCGCTGTCCACGCTCCAGGCCGTGGTCGAGGAGGAGGCCGCCGAGCCCCGGTACGCCGGCCATCTCGACCCCGTCATCTCCGCCCTGCTCCGCAAGGACCCGGCCGCCCGCCCCGGCACCACCGAGGCCGAACAGCTGCTCGCCGAGGCGGCGGAGGGCCGCCGCCCGAGCGGTGCACAGGCGTTCGTGCCCACCCAGTACGGCGGACCGGACGGCGCGACGGACGGGACGGGCACGCCGTACCCCTCCACCGGTACGCCGTACCCCTCCACCGGCACGCCGTTCACCTCGCACACGACCGGCACCGGCACCGGGACGCCGTACGGCACCACCGGCACGGGCACCGCGTACGCGCCGGAGGCGTCTGCCTCCGCGCCCGTCGGTCCGACGGTCATCGGCGCCCCGGACGCCGTCCACGCACCGGCGTCCGCGCGGGGGCACGCACCCGAGCGGCCCACGCGCCGCCGCCGGCTGCGCACCCTCGCGCTCGTGGTCGCCGCGGCCTCCCTGGTCGGCGGCGGGACGGCGGTGGTCCTCCAGCAGTTCGACGGGGGCCGGGGGCCGCAGGCCGGGGCGTCCACCTCGCCGAGCCCCTCGGCCAGCGGCACCCCGGGACCGGACACGTGGGTGCCGGTCGTCGACCCGCTCGGCTTCGGGCTCTCGCTGCCCAAGGGCTGGGAGCGGGAGGTGTACCAGGACGACGGCGACCTCAAGCAGATCGACTACACCCCTGACGGCGGCGAGCACTTCGTCCGGATCGCCGTCGACACGTCACCCGACTTCGACGATCCGTACGCCCACCAGAAGGACCTCGAGGAGCAGCTCCAGCGGCTGGTCGACTACCGGACGGTCACGCTGGAGAAGAACGTCTACCGCGACCGCGCGGGCTCCGAGTGGGAGTACACGTGGACCGCGCTGGCGAAGGACACGGACTTCCCCGGGCCGCGCCGGGCGATCGAGGAGACGTACATCTCCCGCAGCGGCACGGAGTACGTGATCTACATGTCGTCCCCGGCGGACGACTGGAAGACGACCGCCCAGCAGTTCACGTCCGTGCTCCGGAGCTGGCGGGAACCGGGCGCCTCCTGACGGGGGGTTGGCCGGTCGGCGACCCGGAGGCGGAACGTCCGGTGGGGCATGATGGGCTCATGGGGACCGAGGGGGACGACTTCCGGGTCATCGCGGGCCGTTACCGGCTGGAGGCGAGGCTCGGGCGCGGTGGCATGGGCGTCGTATGGCGCGCCACGGACCAGCTGCTGGGACGGCGTGTCGCGGTCAAGGAGCTGATCCAGGACGACACGCTCTCCGCCGAGCAGGCCCGTGGCCGCCGGGACCGGACGCTGCGCGAGGCCCGCGCGGTCGCCCAGCTCAGCCACCCGCACATCATCGTCGTGCACGACGTCGTCGAGGACGGCGAACGGCCGTACATCGTCATGGAGCTGATCGACGGCGGCTCGCTAGCCGACCGGATCGCCGAGCACGGACCGATCGGGCCGGAAGAGGTGGCCCGGATCGGTATCGCGCTCCTGGGCGCCCTGCGCGCCGCGCACACGGCCGGTGTTCTGCACCGGGACATCAAGCCCGCGAACGTCCTGCTCGACGGCGACGGCGACCGGGTCGTCCTCACCGACTTCGGCATCGCGCAGGTCGCGGGCGCCACCACGCTCACCGAGACCGGGTCGTTCGTCGGCTCGCCCGAGTACACCGCCCCCGAGCGGATGTCGGGGGCGTCCACCGGCCCCGAGTCCGACCTGTGGTCGCTGGGCGCGCTGCTGTGCACCGCGCTGAGCGGCGAGTCGCCCTTCCGGCGCGACTCGCTGGGTGGCATCCTGCACGCCGTCGTGTTCGCCGAGATCCGTACGCCCGCGCAGGCCGCGCCGCTCCTGCCCGTCGTACGAGGGCTGCTGGAGCGCGATCCGGAGCGGCGGCTGGGCGCGGCGGAGGCGGAGCGGCTGCTGCGCACCTTCCTGGAGACCGGGCGGACGCCCCCGCCGGCGGCGTCCGGGTACACCCCGACCCGGGCCGACCTGCCGCGGACGGCGCCCCTGCGGCCCGCGGACGCCCGGGAGCGGTCCACGCGCGGTGTGCTGGTGGCCGCGCTGCTGGTCGCCGCGGTGGCGGGTGCGGGCGTGTCGGCGGCGGCGCTGCTGGTGAACCGGGACGGGGACGGAGGCGGTGGCTCTCCCACGAGTTCGGCGCCGCGCGAGACGACCGGCCCGGCGTCGGGACCGACCGCGAGCGGCGCGGCGGGCGACACGGCCTCGGCCACGTCGTCCCCGAACGCCACGCCGTCCCGGAGCGCCACGCGGTCCTCGGACGCGGCCTCCTCCGGGAGCGCCGCCCCCGCCTCCGACGACCGCCCCAGCGCCCCCTCCGGCTACCGCGTCGCCGAGGACCCCGAAGGGTTCTCCCTGGCCGTCCCGGACGACTTCACGCGGGCACCCCAGGGCGAGCGGGTCTTCTACCTGTCACCGGGGGAAACCTTCCGGCTCGGCATCAAGATCGACGACCCCGAACCCGGCGGCCCCCTGGGCGTGATGCGGCGCGCGGCCGCCAAGGGCCCGGACACCAACCCCGGCTACCACGACGGCCGGGTCACCGAGACCATGCACGCCGGGAACCCGGCCGCCCTCTGGGAGTTCACCTGGAACGGCTTCAGCGCGGCGGAGGGCGCCCGGCACACCTACGACCTGTGCTGGGAGGCGAACGGCCGGCTGTACGACGTGTGGGTGTCGGCACCGGTCGGGAAGGTGCGGGAGGCGCGGGAGTACTTCGACGTCGCGATCGACACGTTCACAGCCCGATAAATAGTGCATAAGGAACGCCGCGCGTCACGGGTCTGTGACCGGTGCGCCCGCGCGGTGGATACCGGCCTGTCTGGCGCGATATGGATGGAACCATGAGCCACAACGGGGGAGTCGGGCACGAGCCCGACGACACGACGAGTTTTGTTCTGCAACCGCCGAACCCTCATCCTGCCGTGCTGCCCACGCAACCCGAACCCGCGCCGGAGCCGGGCGTCGGACGACTCGTCGCGGGCCGCTACCGCCTGCTCGCCAAGCTCGGGCACGGCGGGATGGGCACGGTGTGGCGCGCCAAGGACGAGATGGTGGACCGCGAGGTCGCCGTCAAGGAACCCCGCGTCCCGGACCACCTTCCCGAGCGGGAACGGGCCAACGCGTACGAGCGGATGCGGCGCGAGGCACGCGCCGCGGCCCGGCTCGACCATCCGGCCGTGGTGAACGTGCACGATGTCGCGGTCGTCGACGGCCGGCCGTGGATCGTGATGGAGCTGGTCCACGGACGCTCCCTCGGCAGCGCCCTCCAGGAGGGCACGCTCAGCGCGCGCGAGGCCGCCGGAATCGGCCTGGAGGTGCTCGGCGCGCTGGAGGCCGCGCACGCGGCCGGCATCCTGCACCGGGACGTCAAACCGGACAACGTCCTGCTCGGCCGGTACGACCGGGTCGTCCTCACCGACTTCGGCATCGCCCAGATCGAGGGCGAGACGAACCTCACCGACACCGGCGGCTTCGTCGGCTCGCCCGAGTACATCGCCCCGGAGCGGGTGCTGGGCCAGCGCCCCGGCCCCGCCTCCGACCTGTGGTCCCTGGGCGTCGTGCTGTACGCGGCGACGGAGGGCGTGTCGCCGTTCCGCCGCAGCAACACGCCGGCCACCCTCCAGTCCGTCCTGAACGCCGCGCCCGCGCCGCCCGCCGCCGCGCAGGGCCCGCTCGCCGAGGCCGTCAACGGGCTGCTGGAGAAGGACCCGGCGCGCCGTCCGGGGGCCGCGCGGGTACGGCAGCTGCTGGAGGCCGCCGCGGCTCCGCCCGCGCCGCAGCCGGTGCCGCCCACCGAGATCGTGCGCCACGTCGAAGTCCCCGTCTCCCGGCTCCGGTTCGGCCCCAAGGCGTGGCTCGGGCTCGGCGCCGCGGTCGTCGCGGCGGCGGTGACGGCGTACCTGGTGCTCGCCGACCCGTTCGCCGGGCCGCTGCCGGACCACTGGAAGACGGCGCACGAGAAGGACGTCACCGCCACGCTCGCGATACCCGACACCTACCGGCGTGCCGTGCCCGAGCGGGACTCGGACGACAGCCACTGGGTCAGCTACACCGACCTGAGCGGCGCGGTCTCCGTCGTGCTGACGGTGGTCCGCAAGAGCGAGGACACCGGCAACGACATCCAGCCGTCCGCGGCCGCCGAGATGTACGCGGACGACGCCGAGTTCCACGAGAGCGGCAGCTACGCCCTCGACATGCCGAAGGGCGTGAAGACCGCGACCGAGGGCAACGTGGACTTCC
This sequence comes from Streptomyces phaeofaciens, assembly GCF_014648915.1. Taxonomy (GTDB): domain Bacteria; phylum Actinomycetota; class Actinomycetes; order Streptomycetales; family Streptomycetaceae; genus Streptomyces; species Streptomyces phaeofaciens. The sequence continues at coordinate 18,326 of NZ_BMSA01000002.1, forward strand.
AGGGCCGCAAGGCCGCCGCGAACACCGTCCCGTACATCACCGACGACTCCCAGGACCCGCGCCCCCGCGAGCTGCGGATCCTGTACTACAAGTCCTCCGCCGGCGACATGTACAAGCTCACCGTCGCCTACCCGGGCAAGGGCGACTTCACCGAGCGCGGCCGCGAGGTGGCCCGCACGGCCATCGCCAACCTGAAGCTCGACAAGCTCTAGCGACGGGTCGGCGGGTGATGTCGGCGAACGCCCGTGCGAAGGTGACCGGCATGCGACGCGTCCTTCTTGTTCTGTGCACGGCGGCGGCACTGACCGGCTGCTCCCTCTTCGGCCGGGGCGCGCCGTGCACCCTGACGGACATGGACTCGGAGGTCGGTGTCATGTGGCGGCCCGCCGACTTCGGCGTCGAGGACGCGGCGACGATCCGCGTGTGCGTGTCGGACACCTGCCGGCAGCGGGTGTCCGGCGACCCCCGCGACCCGTTCGCCAGGGTCTCCGTCAAGCTCGCGGACGACATCGGCGCCCGGACCGTCGCGGTGCGCCTCACCGTGACGTCGACGAAGGACGGCCGTGTCCTCGTCACCGACAGCCGACGGGTCCGGCTGACCGAACAGCACCCCAACGGTGCCGCCTGCGCGCCCACGGCCTATACGGCGGGCCTCCGCGCCGACCCCGCCAAGGGGCTCGTCTCCCCCGAGGGACTGTCCTTGCAGGGGAAGTGAGCCGAGCGTCCGCCGGGCGGAGCGGGCGCCCGCTCCGCCCGCGTCGACAAGCGGGCGTCCCGCGCGGTACTGATGGGACATGAGCGACGACGGTGACCCCGGAGGTGCCAACGGCCTTACGGTCGGCGGCCGTTACCGGCTCCTCGAACGCATCGGCTCCGGGGGCGCGGGCACCGTCTGGCGGGCCCACGACCTGCTCGCCGAGCGCGAAGTCGCCGTCAAACAGCCCTGGCCGCCCGGTGATCCGCAGGACGAGACCCACCGCCGCACCGCCCACCGCCTCTTCCACGAGGCCCGCGCCGCGGCCCGCGTCGACCACCCCAGCGCCGTCACCATCCACGACGTGGTGGTGGAGGGCGCCGAGGCGGAGGGCGGGCCTCCGTGGATCGTCATGGAGCTGGTCCCCGGCGAGTCCCTGCACGCGGTGCTGGGCCGCGGTGCCCTCGACCCCGCCGAGACCGCCCGGATCGGCCTCGCCGTCCTGGGCGCCCTGCGCGCCGCGCACGCCGTCGGCATCGTGCACCGCGATCTGAAGCCGGCCAACGTCCTGCTCGGCGCGGACGGCCGGGTCGTCGTCACCGACTTCGGCACCGCGCACCCTCGGGGCGAGGAGTCCCCGGCCGTCACCGGGGAGTCCGTGGCCGCCCTGGAGTTCCTCGCCCCCGAGCACCTGTCCGGACGCGGCGCCGGCCCCGCGTCCGACCTCTGGTCCCTCGGCGCCCTGCTGTACGCCGCCGTCGAGGGCACCTCACCGTTCCGCCGGACGAGTCCGCGGGACACGTCCGCCGCGATCCTCGCCGCGGCCCCGCCCGAACCGAAACGTTCCGGCCTGCTCGGCCCCCTCCTCGTACGGCTCCTGACCCGGGACCCGGAACGGCGGCCGGGCGCGGCGGAGGTCGCGGAGGAACTGGCGGCGGTGGCGGGACTGCCGGCGTCAGAGCCGGAGCCGGAGCCGCGAGCGTCGGCACCGGAACCGACGGCACCCGCCCCCACCGTTGCCCCCACCGATGCCCCCACCCGAACACCCCTCCACCGACGCCCTCTCCCCCTCACCGTCCTCACGCTCCTCCTCGCCGGAGGCGCCTGGCTGGGCACCTCCTTCCTCGGGGAGCCCGACAGCGGGGCCGCCCCGCAGGCGTCGGTCTGGGTCACCCACCCGGAGCCCGCCATGGCCGCCGTCCTCACCCTTCCGACCCGCTACCGGGAGTCCGCCCGGCGCGGCGGCGGCGGGGCGCAGCCCCGGCTCGTGGTCTACTCGGCCGGCTCCGTCGACGTACGCCTCACGCAGTGGGACCGGGCCCCGGCCGCCCCGATGGACCGTGCGGCCCAGGCGGGCACGGGCTGGAGCGGCCAGGACGCCGACGCCCGCACCCGGGCCACCCGCACCACCTTCCAGGGCTACGAGGCCGCCCTCGCCGACACCACCTACCGGGCCGCCGAGTCCCCGACCCGTGTCCTGGAACTGTTCGTGCGCACCGACGACAGCCGCATGTACGAGCTGCGCGTCGACATGCCGCAGGGCACGGCGGCGGAGCGGCGGGGCGCGGCGGTGTTCGAGGAGGCGCGCGACCGGCTGGAGATCGGGAACGGCTGAAATACCGAACACAACGTCCTGATCAGCAGGTTTGTTGCCAGTGAACACTGGCGCCATGTGTGCGGTCGGTGAATCCCTATTACCCGCGGGTACCCAAAGTCCGCCCCGCGTCATACTCTGCGGCTCATGACGGACTCGCAGGCGCCGGAAAAGCCCGGTACCACCCCCAGCACGGGTACCAACCCCCTCGCCCCCGCCCCCACCGGCGTCCGCACCGCCGCCGACGTGGTCACCCCCCAGCTCGTCGCCCAGCTCACCAAGGGTGTCGCCGGCTCCGGCCGTACCGCGAACCACACGCCGTTCACCGGCGAGAAGCTCGCCGACCTGCCCGAGTCCACCCCCGAGGACGTACGGAAGGCCTACGAGGCGGCCCGCGCCGCCCAGGCCGTCTGGGCGGCGACCCCGGTCCGCGAGCGCGCCGCCGTCCTGCTGCGCTTCCACGACCTGATCCTGGCCCGTCAGGCCGAGGTCCTCGACCTGATCCAGCTGGAGACCGGCAAGGCCCGGCTGCACGCCCACGAGGAGGTGCAGGCCGTCGCGGTCGCCGCCCGCCACTACGGCCGCAAGGCGCCCGCCTACCTCCGGCCGAAGCGGCACGCCGGCGCCATGCCGACCCTGACGAAGGTCACCGAACTGCGCCACCCGCGCGGCGTCGTCGGCCAGATAGCCCCCTGGAACTACCCGCTGGAGCTGTCCGTCGGCGACGCGCTCCCCGCGTTCGTCGCGGGCAACGCGGTCGTCATGAAGCCGGACACCGAGACCTGCCTGACCGCGCTCTGGGCCCGTGACCTGCTCATCGAGGCCGGTCTGCCCGCCGGTGTCTTCCAGGTCGTCCTCGGCGAGGGCCCGGTCGTCGGCCCCGAGGTCGTCCGGCACGCCGACTACGTCTCCTTCACCGGCTCCACCCGGACAGGGCGTGAGGTCGCACAAGGTGCGGCGGCCCGTCTGGTCGGCGTCTCCCTCGAACTCGGCGGCAAGAACGCCATGCTGGTGCTGGAGGACGCCGACATCGAGAAGGCGGCCGCGGGCGCGATCCGTGCCTGCTTCTCCTCCGCCGGCCAGCTCTGCATCTCCATCGAGCGGCTCTACGTCCACGAGTCGATCGCGGACACCTTCCTGGAGCGCTTCGCGACCCGCACCAAGGGCATGCGCCTCGGCAACTCCCTCGCGTACGGCGCCGACATGGGCTCCCTGGTGGGCGACCGCCAGCTGGAGACCGTGACGCGGCACGTGGAGGAGGCGGTCGCCAAGGGCGCGACGGTCGTCGCCGGCGGCGTGGCCCGCCCGGACATCGGCCCCTACTTCTTCGAGCCGACGATCCTCGACGGCGTCACCGAGCCCATGGCGGTGTGCGGGGAGGAGACCTTCGGCCCCGTCGTCTCGGTCTACCGCTTCACGACGGACGACGAGGCGGTCGAGCTGGCCAACTCCACGCCCTACGGCCTGAACTCCTCGGTCTGGACGAAGGACGGCCGCCGCGGCCGCGAGGTCGCCGCCCGGCTGCGCACCGGCACGGTGAACGTCAACGAGGGCTACGCACCGGCCTACGGCAGCGTCCAGTCCCCGATGGGCGGCATGAAGGACTCCGGTCTCGGCCGCCGCCACGGCTCCGAGGGCATCCTCAAGTACACGGAGGCCCAGACCGTCGCCCAGCAGCGCCTCCTGCCGATGGCCCCTTCCCTGGGCATGACCGACGAGAAGTACGCGGCCTTCATGAGCACCAGCCTGAGGGTGATGAAGGCACTCCGCCTGCGCTGACCATCGCCCCGCCGCAAGGACGAGAACCCGTTCTCAATGACGAGAGCACAAGGAGAGCACGTGTCCCAGGACGCCTACGACTACGACGTCATCGTCGTCGGATCGGGCTTCGGCGGTTCGGTGACCGCCCTGCGCCTGACGGAGAAGGGCTACACCGTGGGCGTCCTGGAGGCAGGCCGCCGCTTCACCCGCGATTCGCTCCCCAAGAACTCCTGGGACCTGAGGAACTACCTCTGGGCCCCCCGGCTCGGCTGCTACGGCATCCAGCGCATCCATCTGCTCGGCAACGTCATGGTCCTCGCCGGCGCGGGCGTCGGCGGCGGCTCCCTGAACTACGCCAACACCCTCTACGTCCCGCCGAAACCCTTCTTCGACGACCCCCAGTGGCGCGACATCACCGACTGGCAGGACGAGCTGAAGCCGTACTACGACCAGGCGCGGCGCATGCTCGGCGTACGGCTCAACCCGACGACGACCCCCTCCGACGTCCATCTGAAGGCGGCCGCGCAACGGATGGGCGTCGGCGACACCTTCCACATGGCACCGGTCGGCGTCTTCTTCGGCGACGGCGAGGACGCCGACGGCACGGCGAAGGCCGCGCCCGGCGACTCCGTGGCCGACCCGTACTTCGGCGGCGCGGGCCCGGCCCGCAAGGCCTGCACGGAGTGCGGCGAGTGCATGACCGGCTGCCGTCACGGCGCGAAGAACACCCTCAACGAGAACTACCTCTACCTCGCCGAGAAGGCGGGCGCGGTCGTGCACCCCCTGACCACGGTCGTGTCGGTCACCGACGACTCGCAGGGCGGCTTCGCGGTCACCACCCTGCCGACCGACGCGAAGAGGAAGGGCGGCGGCCGGACCTTCAAGGCCCGCAGGGTCGTCCTCGCCGCCGGCACCTACGGCACCCAGACCCTGCTGCACCGGATGAAGGCGGACGGCCGGCTGCCGTACCTCTCCGGCAGGCTCGGCGAGCTGACCCGGACCAACTCCGAGGCCCTGGTCGGCGCCCAGACCGACGACCGCCGCTACCGGAAGGCGACGGGCGCGGCGAAGGTCGACTTCACGCGCGGAGTCGCCATCACGTCGTCCGTCCACCCGGACGAGAACACCCACATCGAGCCGGTCCGCTACGGCAAGGGCTCCAACTCGATGGGCGGGCTCTCGATCCTCCAGGTGCCGTACACGGAAGGGTCGTCGCGGGTGGCCGGCTGGCTGGCGAACGCGGCCCGCCATCCCCTGCTGGTCCTGCGCTCGCTCTCCAACCGGCGCTGGTCGGAGCGGACCATCATCGGCCTGGTGATGCAGTCCCTGGACAACTCGCTGACGACGTACCTGAAGCCGGCCGGTGTCGGCAAGGGCCTGCTCACTGCCCGCCAGGGCCACGGCGCGCCCAACCCGAAGCAGATCAGGGCCGCCTCGGAGGCCGCCTCCGCGATCGCCGCCGACATCAACGGCTTCGCCGGTTCCAATGTGGGCGAGTTGATGGGCACCCCGCTCACCGCCCACTTCCTCGGCGGCTGCCCGATCGGCGACTCCCGTGAGTCGGGGGTCATCGACCCGTACCACCGCCTCTACGGCCATCCCGGCATCTCGGTCGTCGACGGTGCCGCGGTCTCCGCGAACCTGGGGGTGAACCCGTCGCTCACCATCACCGCCCAGGCCGAGCGCGCGATGTCGTACTGGCCGAACAAGGGCGAGAGCGACCCGCGCCCGGCGCAGGGGGAGCCGTACGAGAGGCTGCGGCCGGTGGAGCCGCGCGAGCCGGCGGTCCCGGCGGAGGCGTTCGGCGCGCTGCGGCTGCCGTTCCTGGGCATGCCTGAGGTGCCGCCCAAGAAGTGACGCCACCGCCGGAGGTATCGGCGGGCGTACCGGCGGCGGACCCGGCCGGGACACGACAGAGGGACCTGCACCCCCCTCCGAGCGCAGGTCCCTCTGTCGTTTTCCCGTCGGCCGCGAGGGCCGGTTCAGGTCTGTGTCACGCCTTCGGCCTGCGCCGGCGCACGGCGATCACCGCGCCCGCGCCGGCCACGACGGCGACACCGCCGACGAGGGCGATCACCGGGAGCGCGGAGCTGGTACCGGTCTCGGCGAGGCTGCCGTCGATCGTGCGGGCCGGGCCGCCCTGGGGCCGCGGGCCGTCACCCTGGTGGCCGCCGGGCTTGGCGTCGCCGGCATCGCCCGCGTCGCCGCCCGCGGCGAGGATCCGGACGTCGTAGAAGTCATCGGTGACATGGCAGGTCTCGTCGTCGTCCGCGTAGACGGCTTCGCTCATCGCGAACGACGAGCCGGCCGGGGCCGACGCCTTGACCTTGACCCGGAGGTCGAAGGTCGCGGAGGTGTCCTTCTCCAGCGAGTCGAGCAGTGCCACGAAGGAGCCCGTGACGTTGACCGTGTCGCCGTGCTCGTCCTCGTAGGAGTCCTGGTAGCCGTTGGTCCACTTCCCGTCCTCCTCGACCTGGAGGACGGCCAGGCCCTCGGACAGCCAGACGTCCGAGTCGTCGGCGTACTCCAGGTACGTGTCGAGGTACACGTCCTTCAGGTCCTCGGCGGAGTTGTTCTCGACCTCGAAGGTGAAGTCGTGCCAGCCGGACCCGGCGACGATCTTGCTCGGCAGGCCGGTGATCCGGGCCTTGAGCTTCTTGTCCAGCTCGAAGTCCCGGCAGTCCTCGTACGGGTCGAACGGCGTCTCGTCCTCGCCGGCCGACGGGCTCGGCGAGGCGGCGCCCGAGGCCGAGGGCGAGGGCGAGCCGGACGGCGACCCGGACGCGGATCCGGAGGCGGGGGTGGACGGCGTCCGCGCCAGGTCGTCCTGCTCCGGCGTGGAGGCCGCGGACGAGCTGCCGGACGCCGGGCCCGAGGCGCCGGAGCCGTCCGACGCGGCCGGGGAGGCGGCGCTCTGCGACGCGGAACCGGTGGGCGACGGCGAGCCGCTCTCCTCGGCGAAGGCCGCGGGCGCGGCCAGCAGCACGACCGGCGCCAGGGCGGCCGTGGCGGCCACGGTGACGAGAGAGCGGCGGAGCTTCATGGGGACCTTCGGGGATCGGGTGCGCTGCGACTGCGAAGAGCGCGGCGCGGTCGGGGGAGGTCCTCCGCACGTGAGACGTGGGAGTGGCTCCTGTTCCGGTAGGTGTGACCCGCGAAGTCTGTGAAGAGTTGCGTTTCCCTCACGAAAACTTTATGTGACTTAGGTCACACAAAAGGAGGGGGTGGGGGTGCGTGCCGGAGGAGGTGACCGTCGACGTGACGAAGGGCCCCGCGGGACGGATCCGCAGGGCCCTTCTTTACCGTCAGCACCGGCGTCAGGGCAGCGCCGGTGCCTGGGAGCGGCGCCGGGGGGTTGCGCCGCTGGATTCGCGCCCCTGTCTCCGCCGGGTCGGCGCCCCGGCGCGCACGGGGCGCGCGACAGGTCTGGACCTCTGGCAGTCGATCGGGGTGACGCAGGCAATGCAGTTGTCCGGGAAGGGACTTGGGGCTGTCCGGGGGTGCTGGGGGCTTTCTACGCATCGTGCTGGATGAAAGCGGCGCCCGCAACCGTTTGACCCAGCCCTTGTGCATTTTTGCATTTTTCCGCCGATCGGCCCCGGGCGTCCCCGAGGCCGACCGTTCTCTAGGGTGACCGGGCTGCTGTCCCCTGCCGTCCGATCACATTCCTGGAGCGAGGTCCCACGGCGCACAGCACGATCCGTACGCCTCAACGCTCCAGTGAGCCACGCGTGGTTCTCCCTGCCCGCCCCTGGCTGGAACGGACACCGGGACCAACGAAGCGTGCCCGGGGCCGGTCACGCGCCGTACGGGTGAGAGGCGGCCCGAACTCAGATGCGACCCCGGCACAGCTCCAGCAGCGTCATGGCGAGACCGGTGCCGGGCTTGCCCAGCGCGTCCCGGTAGCGGCCGAGGACCTCCATCTCGCGGGAGAGGTTCACGCGCCGGCCGCCGGAGGTGATCCGGGCCTCCTGGATGACGGCGGAGACGGCCATCCGTTCCTGGATCAGACCGATGATCCGGTCGTCGAGCGTGTCGATGCGCTCACGCGCGCCGGTGATCACATCGGCGGCCTCGGAGGTACGGGCGCCGGTCACATCGAGGGCGGTCATGTCGGGGCTCCTCATTCGCTAAGGGGGAGTGCCCCGGACCGGCGAAGTCCGCAAACGCCAGGCGCCCCGGACCTTGTCGGCCCGGGGCGCCTGGGGAAGTCGCTTGTCAGTTGCTCAAGCAGCACGACCATGGCAGCCGGTGGGCCCGGTGCCATAGGTAAAGACGAAGGTCGTGTGGGTGAACATGCGGTCAGTATGCCAGGCGGCTTCCCGGCCCGTCGAACCGTCCGGTGGGCGGACGGAGGCCGGGGTCCGGGGCGGAGCCCGCGGGACCGGGACCGCCCCGACGCCCACTCGGTAGAATCGGCGGTACACACAGACCCCCGCCCCACCGCCGGAAGGCTCCCGTGTCATCAGCGACTCCTACTGCCGCCACCCCCGACACCGTCCTGGTCGTCGACTTCGGCGCGCAGTATGCCCAGCTCATCGCCCGTCGAGTCCGCGAGGCGCGGGTCTACAGCGAGATCGTGCCGAGCACCATGCCGGTCGAGGAGATGCTCGCCAAGAACCCGGCGGCGATCATCCTCTCCGGCGGCCCCTCGTCCGTGTACGAGGAGGGCGCCCCCCGCCTCGACCGCGCGATCTTCGAGGCCGGCGTCCCCGTCTTCGGCATGTGCTACGGCTTCCAGCTGATGGCCCAGACCCTCGGCGGCACGGTCGACAACACCGGCGCCCGCGAGTACGGCCGCACCGAGCTGCACGTCTCCCGGTCCTCCTCCACCCTCTTCGAGGGCACCCCCGCCGAGCAGGCCGTCTGGATGTCGCACGGCGACGCCTGCTCCGCCGCCCCCGAGGGCTTCTCCGTCAGCGCGTCCACGGACGTCGTCCCGGTCGCCGCCTTCGAGAACGACGAGAAGAAGCTCTACGGCGTCCAGTACCACCCCGAGGTCATGCACTCCACGCACGGCCAGCAGGTCCTGGAGCACTTCCTCTACCGCGGTGCGGGCCTGAAGCCGGACTGGACCACGGGCAACGTGATCGACGAGCAGATCACCGCGATCCGTGAGCTGGTCGGTGACAAGCGCGCGATCTGCGGCCTGTCCGGCGGTGTCGACTCCGCGGTGGCCGCCGCGCTCGTCGCACGGGCCATCGGCGACCAGCTGACCTGCGTGTACGTCGACCACGGTCTGATGCGCAAGGGCGAGACCGAGCAGGTCGAGAAGGACTTCGTGGCCGCGACCGGCGTGAAGCTGGTCGTCGTCGACGCCGAGGAGCGCTTCCTCACCGCGCTCAAGGGCGTCTCCGACCCCGAGGAGAAGCGCAAGACCATCGGCCGCGAGTTCATCCGCGTCTTCGAGCAGGCCCAGGCGGAGATCATCGCCGACGCCGGCCCGGCCGTGGAGTTCCTGGTCCAGGGCACCCTCTACCCGGACGTGGTCGAGTCCGGCGGTGGCACCGGCACCGCGAACATCAAGTCGCACCACAACGTCGGCGGCCTCCCCGAGGACCTCGAGTTCCGGCTGATCGAGCCGCTGCGCAAGCTCTTCAAGGACGAGGTCCGGATGGTCGGCCAGGAACTGGGCCTGCCCGAGGAGATCGTCCAGCGCCAGCCGTTCCCCGGCCCCGGCCTGGGCATCCGGATCGTCGGCGAGGTCACGAAGGAGCGCCTGGACCTCCTGCGCGACGCCGACGCCATCGCCCGCGAGGAGCTGACGGCCGCCGGTCTCGACCGCGAGATCTGGCAGTGCCCGGTGGTCCTCCTCGCCGACGTCCGCAGCGTCGGCGTCCAGGGCGACGGCCGCACCTACGGTCACCCGATCGTGCTGCGCCCCGTCTCCTCCGAGGACGCGATGACCGCCGACTGGTCGCGGCTGCCGTACGACGTCCTCGCGAAGATCTCCACCCGGATCACCAACGAGGTCCGTGACGTCAACCGCGTGGTCGTCGACGTGACCTCGAAGCCGCCGGGCACGATCGAGTGGGAGTAGCCCTCCCCGCGGACGGCGCCCGAGGGCGTCACGTCCGCTTGAGCGTGCGCACCGGCTCCCCGGGCTTCCAGACCTGGGTGACGAGATACGTGTCGTCCTCGACGTAGGTCCGTACGACCTCCGTCAGCTCGGTGCGAAAGAGGTGGAACGGCTCCGGCGGTTCCACCTCTTTCACGTACGCCGCCCTGCTCTCCCCGTCCGTCACCTCCACCGCCCGCCCGCCGATCCGTACGTCCCCGCCGCCCATCCCGGTGCCCTCGCCCGGGTTGGCCTGGAGGGCGAAACGCGGATCGCGGCGCAGATCCAGCACCTTCAGCGAGCCCGGCATCATGCCGAGCCACAGCTCGCCGCCGAGAAAACGCACTTCGAGGCCCGAGGTCCGCGGGGAGCCGTCCCGGCGGAGGGTGGCGAGAACGTGGTGGGTGTACGCGCCGAAGCGCTCCTCGACGGTCGTCGCGAGGTCGGGTTCGGCTGCGGCGAAGGCGGCCCAGTGAGATGGCATGCACCGAGTCTGGCCCCGATACCCGACATCTTCTGTCGTCTTTCGGAGCACTCTTGTGTCGTGTCCTGGCGCCGCACGTCATCTTTGCATAACAAGCCTGTTCTCCTGCGCTGACCGAGGGTAACTTCCGCCCGTACACCCACCCAGTGCTGGAGGACCGATGCACGGGCCCACGCCGCCTGCCCCGCTGCCCACCGATCGGCTGGAGTTCGCCATGCCGCCGATGCACGACTCGGTGGAGGACGAGCGCCGGCACCGCAAGGAACGCCTGGCGGGCGCCGTACGCCTCTTCGGACGGATGGGCTTCGAGGACGGCGTCTCCGGGCACATCACCGCACGCGACCCCGAGTTCAGCGACTGCTTCTGGGTCAACCCGTTCGGCATGCCGTTCAAGCACGTCACCGTGAGCGACCTCGTGCTGGCCAACCAGGACGGCCAGGTCATCGAGGGCCGCTACCACGTCAACCAGGCCGCCTTCACCGTCCACGCCCAGGTCCACGCCGCCCGCCCGGACGTCGTCGCCGTCGCCCACTGTCACTCCGTGCACGGCCGCGCCCTCGCCGCCCTCGGCGAACTGCTGGACCCGATCACCCAGGAGAGCTGCGCCTTCTACGAGGACGCGGCGCTCTACGACGCCTACACCGGTGTCGCCGTCGACGCCCAGGAGGGCCGGCGCATCGCGAGCGCGCTCGGCTCCCGCAAGGCGCTCGTGCTGCGCAACCACGGGCTGCTGACCGTCGGGGACTCGGTGGACGCCGCGGCATGGTGGTTCCTGTCCATGGAACGCTCCAGCCAGGTCCAGCTCACCGCCCGTGCGGCCGGCCGCCCCATCCTGATCGACCACAAGGCGGCGGTCGCCACCCGCGAACAGCTCGGCGGCGACCTGGTGGCCTGGATCAACTACCAGCCCCTGTGGCAGGACATCAGCCGAAGCGAACCCGACCTGCTGAGTTAGGCCTGGTCCCGCCGAGCTAGGACAGGTCCTGGGGCAGGACCTGGAAGCCCCGCAGTATCACGGTCTTCGTCCTCGCGAACTCCTCGTCCGTGAGCACCCCGTCCCGGTGCAGCTCACCCAACTCCCGCAGCCGCCGCAACAGGACGTCGTGGTGCTCGGCCTGCGCGGGGACGGACACCGTGCGCCGGAGCGGCCGCTCCCCGTCCTCCCCCGTACGGGTGGACGGATGCGGCAGCCGCGCCGTCACCGCCGTCGCCACCAGCGCGGTCAGCAGGTCCCGGCGCACATTGCCCCACAGGTCCAGGGCGTACGGGTCCTTCTCCGGCGGCAGCTTCGAGAACGCCGTCTCGCGGGTCGCGAACCGCAGGAAGCCGTCCTCGTAACCGGAGTTGGGCAGCCACTCCACCCGCACCACGTCCGCCGCGGTGATGATCCGCGGCCCCGTCGACCGCTTCACCCGGTCCGAGGTGTCGGCCCAGTCGATCCGCACCTGGGTGCCGTCGAAGGAGACCGTGCCGTCGGAAGAACGGACCGACACCGGCACCGGCGGGCCGGGCAGCAGATAGGCGCTGGTCGGCTCCTGGGGAACCTGGTCGAGCAGCAGCGCGTGCCGGATCTCCTCCGCCACGTACGCGGCGACCCCCGACCGGTCCACGTCCACGGCCAGCCGGTAGGGATCCGCCGCCTCTGGCAGCCGTCCGCCCGTCGCCTGGAGCAGCGGATCCGCCCCCTCCCGCAACCGCATCCGCAGCCGCCCGCGCCGGCGTTCCGGCTCGTAGACGATCCCGGCGACGGCCTCCAGCGGTACGGCGATCTCCCCGTACGACTGCCGGAACAGCGGCACGGAGCGGTGGAGCCCCGGCGTGATCCGGACCGTCGTGCCGTCGAAGGCCCAGGTCCCGTCACGCTGGATGATCTCGGCCATACGGAAATTCTCGCAGCCGGGTCAACACGGCCGTCCCCGCTTCACCCGCGCTGACCAGACCTGCCGAGGGCACACGGTGTGGGGTAGGGCACAATTCGCTGAGATCGCAGGGGAGTTGTCCACAGGGCGGCGGACGGGATCCGAACCGGGTTCCACGAGGGCCGCCGTCCGTTCGGGTCACGGGGAAGGCAGGCGTCGGACGTGGCGGTGCAGGAGGCGAGACAGGGCGCGAGCCCGGGCGCGGGTGCGAGCCCGCACGAAGGCGGCTGCACCTGCGGGGACTGCCCGCACGGCGCCCGCGCGGGACACCGGCGCGCGGTCGCCGAGTTCCTGCTCAAGCGCGACGAGTTCGCCGCCGGCCAGGGACTCCCGGCCGCCGTCGCCCACTCCGCCTCGGCCTCCCGCCAGTGGGTGTCCGAGGAACTCACCCAGTCCGCGGAACTCGTCGCCGACCGCGGCCGCACCGAGGGCGAGGCCTGGCTCGGCCGCCTCTGGCAGCGCACCGCGGTCACGGTGTGGGCGAGCGTCGTCGCGCTGCTGCTGGCCCAGTCGCTGACGGCGATCGGCGCGGGCTGGAGCTCCGCCCGCACCGCCGGACTCCTCGCCGCCCTCGTCGTCGCCGGCGCGCTCACCGCCGCCTCCTGGTTCCACCGGGCCCGCGGCGGGGCGCTCGCCCCCGTCATCGGCGAGGACAACCGCCTCTCCACCTCCCGCGCGGTCGCCGCGGCCTGGGTCCTGTTCGTCGCCTACGCCGTACTGGTCCTCGTCGGCAGGCTCGCCGCCGCCTCCGGCCACACCGAACGCGACACCCTGATCTCCGGCCTCGACCTCGCCCGCGGCGCCGGCGTGGTGACCGTCCTCGCCGTGGTCTGCGGCATCGCCGTCCTGGTACGCCGCGTGATCGGGACGCGGGTCCTCGGCCAGCGGCTCCAGAAGGTGCGCGCCCACCGGCCCAGGGCCGCCGACCTGCTCACCGACGACTCCGGCCGGGGCACCTTCGCCGACATCCAGTACGTCGTGATCAGCGCCGTCGCCCTCGCCTTCGCCGCGGTCCGCCTCGCCCGCCGCCCCGATCAGCTGCCCGACCTGCCCTGGGGCCTGGCCGTCGTGGTCCTCGTCTCCGCCGCGACCTATCTCGCCGGCAAGTACGCGGAGGGCGGCCGCCCCGTCATCCTCTCCGTCGTCCGCTCCCGCGAGGCCGGCGACCTCGACGCCCCGATCCGCACCGGCGACGACATCGAGATCCGCGGCGCCGGTTTCGTCCCGCCCGGCGCCCAGGCCGCCGACCGTCTCTCCCGCATGGTGGTCCGTATCGGCCCCGTCCATGTCCATGTGCCTCTGGTCCCCGTCACCGGCGGCTTCAGCAATCCCACCGATGACCTCCTCACCGTCCCCGTCCCCGCCGACGTGGAGCCGGGCCGGGTCGAGGTGCAGGTCGTCACGGCCGCCGGCGTCGAGACGAACCGGTACACGATCGACGTGACGGAGTGACCCCGCGCCGCCCCGTGAGGAAGGGAACGGGCGGCGGTGCGGATGGAGCGTTGGCGAGTTGCGTGCAAACAGTTGAGCATGGCCCCCATTTCGTACGTATGGTCTGTTGAGGGGTCCCACCACGGCGGGCGAGAGGCGGCTCGGGCGATGACTCATGGCATGCGAACGGACACGTACCCTCCTTATCTCGACGGCGGCGGCCGGGACTGGCGGGACACCGCCAGTCGGTACGCCCTGCTCCCACTGCGCGTCTTCCTCGGCGTCACCTTCATCTACGCCGGTCTCGACAAACTCACGGACAGCGCCTTCATGAAGGACGGCGGTGCCGGTTCCATCGGCGACACCATGCGTGCCGTCCGTGACTCCTCGGCCATCCCGGCCCTGGTCGACCTGGCTCTGAAGAACCCGGTCGGCTTCGGCTACGCCATCGCCTTCGGCGAACTCGCCGTCGGCATCGGCGTCCTGGTGGGCCTGCTCACCCGCCTCGCCGCCCTCGGCGGAGCCCTGATCTCGCTCAGCCTCTGGCTGACCGTGAGCTGGTCCGCCGAGCCCTACTACTACGGCAACGACCTTCCCTACCTCATGGCCTGGCTCCCCTTCGTCCTCGCGGGCGCCCCGGTCCTCTCCCTCGACGCGGTCCTGCGCAAGAGGCGCCGGGAGTCGGCGGGGGGCCTGGCGTAGCCCAGGTCAGACCTCCGTGTCCGACCTGGCGCGGCCCAGATCAGACTTTCCTTTCCGACCTGGGGCAGCCCAGATCAGACCTTCCCGTCCGACCTGGCGCAGCCCAGATCAGATCCTTGTGTCCGAGCCCGTGGCCTCGGTCGGTGTGTGCCGGCCGGGGCCACGGCGGCTGCGTATCGCGTGGGCCATCACGCCCGTCGCGCCCGCCAGACAGAGGCCGCCGACGACCATCGGGATCACCGCGAACCACGGCGTGTCCCAGAGGCCGCCCGCGTCACCCGCGTAGACGACCCCCGCGAAGGTGAGGAAGGCCCCGGCGACGAGCCGTCCGGGCTGGAACTCATGACGCAGCACGGGTCACCTCCGCCTGTCCCACGCCGACATGGAGGTCCAGGTCGAGCGTCCCGCCGCCCCCGGTGCCCGGCACCGGCGGCAGGGTCGTCTTCTTCTGCTTGCCCGGCTCCACGTCCACGTCCTTCTCGTTGTCGCCCGGCAGTTGGATGTCGCCGAGTCCCACGTCGATGTTCAGCTTCACGGTCACGTCCGGCGGCACGATCACCCGCAGCCGGCCGAGACCCACCTCGGCGCTGGTGCTCACCGTCTGCCCCTTGGCGAGGTCCAGCCGGGACAGGTCCAGCGTGCCGTCGCCGGTGCCCAGGTCGTACGCCTTCTGAACGTCCGCCACCGCTGCGGGACGCCACGTCCGGTCGATCCAGTGCGTGCCGACGTCCTTGGGCAGGGCCGCCGACGCGGCCAGCAGGCCCGCCGCGACGATCGCCAGGAACACCGATCCCGCCCCCGTGCGCCCCAGGAACGAGCTGATCGCGATGCCCGCGCCGAGCACGACGAGCGCCGCCGCCAGGCCGGCCTGAAGACTGGTGCCGAGTGGGTGATCGTCCCAGGCGTGCCGGGTGACGAGGCAGCCCGCGAGCAGGGAGAGCAGGAAGGTCCACCCGCCGATCCAGCGGGGACCGGGCGGCCGGCGTATGTGTTCGCGCGGGGTGTGGATGTCCTCGGGGTGGCTGTGGCCGGTGAGGCTCACATTGACGGCCGCCGCGATGTCCCGACCGCGGGAGTCCCGGGGGCCCCACAGATAGCCGGTGCCGCCGTCGTGCGTGCCGTCCTTGACGATGGGGTCGCGCCACCAGGAGGGGTAGGCGGACGGCACCGGCGGTGCCTGGGCCTCCGGCGGGGCGTCCGCGACGGCCTGCGCGGCCAGCGGGTCGGGGGCCGAGGAGTCCCGGTGCCGCGACCAGTACCCCGCGCCGGCCAGAAGGAGGGAGAGGACGACGGCGAACGTCAGCACCCCGCCGTTCTTCAGCATCGACAGGAACACCCCGCAGCCGACCAGCGCGAACAGCACGGCCGTGAGGGCCTGGCCGTCGACCCGGCCGGTCAGCAGCTTGCGGACCTCGTTCTGCT
The DNA here is from genome assembly GCF_014648915.1 of Streptomyces phaeofaciens. Taxonomy (GTDB): domain Bacteria; phylum Actinomycetota; class Actinomycetes; order Streptomycetales; family Streptomycetaceae; genus Streptomyces; species Streptomyces phaeofaciens. The sequence continues at coordinate 34,391 of NZ_BMSA01000002.1, forward strand.
CCTCGTCGGAGTAGGGGACGAGGAGCCACGCGAAGCCGTAGAAGATGAGACCGATGCCGCCGGTCGCGGAGAGCACGGCGAGCGTGATCCGGAAGATCACCGGATCCATGTCGCACTGCCGCCCCAGCCCCGCGCAGACCCCCGCCAGCACCTTGTGCCGCCGGTCGCGCCGGAATCTGTCGGGAGGTACGACGGCGTCGGTGCCGTCCGCGGCGCCGGTCCCTTCGGCGGCGGCCGCTTCCGCCGGCCCCGCACCGCCGGCAGCCCTCGCCCCCGCCGCCTCGGTCGTCCCCGGGCCGGCCGTGCTCGATCCTGCCCCGGCCGCCCACGCCGTGGCGGCGCCGATCGCGGCCTCGGCCGCTGTCACGCCGTCGCCGCCCCGCATGTCCTTCACCACCCCTGCCGCTCCTGTCTCCTCCGTACCGCCGGCCTCTTCGGCCCCACCCGCATCTTCCGCCCGGCCCGCGCCCGCGATCGCGCCTGCGCCCGCGGACGAATCGCCTTCGTCCCGGTCCTGCCGGTCCTTCGGGTCCTGCCGATCCTTCGGGGCCTCCCGGCCCTTCCGGTCGTCCGGGCCGTTCCTGCCCGCTCGGGCGTCCAGGTCTCCCGGGTCGTCGCGATCGCTGAGTACTCCCTGGCCTCCTTGGCCTTCCTGGCTTCCCTGGTCGCCCGGGCCTCGCTGTTCTCCTTCTCCCCGTTCTCCTTCTCCTTGCGCGCCCGCCCGCTCGTGCGCGCGCGGTTCCTCACCTGCGTTGCCGGGTGTGCCGGGGGACGGGGTGGCCGCGTCGGGCGCGGTGTCCCCGTCGGGCACGGCGTCCGCGGCGTGCTGGTGGTCTGCCATGACTCCATGGTGGCGGGCGGGCGGCCCCGGCGGCAGTCGGAATGACCCTGGTCGGACCCTGATATCGGCCCTGATCCAGGACCGGGGAGGCGTTCGACGTGCGCCGGCGTCGAAGATCAGGGGCGTCTCGGGGGCGAACCCTGATGCCCGGGCCGGTCGGCTGTGTGAGCATCGTTGGCATGCCGGAAGCCGCAGCAGCGCCACTCGTCGAACCGCGGCCGCCGCGCAAGCTCTACCGCAGCAGCGACGGACGCTGGCTGGGTGGCGTGGCGCGGGGGCTCGCCGGGCATCTCGGGCTGCCCGTGGTGTGGGTGCGGCTCGTCTTCGTCGGCCTGTTCATGGCGGACGGCCTCGGTGCCCTGCTGTACGCGGCCTTCTGGTTCTTCGTGCCGCTCGGCGTCGGCGGGGTCGGCGACCAGAAGCCGCCGTCCCTCGTCACCACCGAGGCCGCGCCCGACGGCCGCCGCAGACTCGTCGCGCGCAAGCCCGACAAGGGGCAGATCGTCGCCCTGCTCCTCATGGTCGTCGTCGCCATGGTCTTCGTCGGCAATGTGAACCTGGGCAGCGGCGCCAAGGCGTATCTGCTGCCCGCCGTGCTCGTCGGCGCCGGTGTCGCCCTGGTCTGGCGGCAGGCGGACAACGCCCGCCGGGCCCGCTGGGTCGAGGTCGGCCGCAGACGCCGCACGCTCACGCTCCTGCGGGCCGGCGGGGGTGTTCTCCTCGTCACCGCCGGTGTCTCCGGCATCTTCGTCCTTCAGGGCTCCGCAGCTCACCTCGGTTCCGTCCTCCAGGCCGCGCTCGCCGTGCTCGTCGGGATCACGCTCCTCGCCGGGCCCTACCTGGTCCGGATGACCCAGGACCTCTCCGAGGAACGCCTGATGCGCATCAGGGCCCAGGAGCGCGCGGAGGTCGCGGCACATGTGCACGACTCGGTGCTGCACACCCTCACCCTGATCCAGCGCAACGCGGAGAACGCGAACGAGGTGCGCCGTCTCGCCCGCGCCCAGGAGCGCGACCTGCGCACCTGGCTCTACAAGCCCGAGGGCACGGGCAAGGAGGAGGCGGACGAGCCGACCACGGTCGCCGACGCGGTCCGGCGCAACGCGGCGGAGGTCGAGGACAAGCACGGTGTCCCGATAGAGGTGGTGATCGTGGGCGACTGCTCGCTCGACGAACGGGTGGGGGCACAGATGCAGGCCGCGCGCGAGGCGATGGTGAACGCCGCCAAGTACGGTGGCGAGGGCGGCGCCGTACAGGTCTACGCCGAAGTCGAGGGCAGGACGGTCTTCGTGTCCGTCCGGGACCGCGGTCCCGGCTTCGACCTGGAATCGATACCCGCCGACCGCATGGGCGTCAGAGAATCGATCATCGGCCGCATGGAGCGCCACGGCGGCACGGCGCGGCTGCGGGCGGTCCCCGGCGGCGGCACGGAGGTCGAGCTGGAGATGGAGAGGGCGGAGGCCACAACATGAGTGACCCGACCGAGGCGAACGGGACGGCGGGGGCGGCCGAAGGAGCCGAGCCCGGCCAGGGCGACGGCGCGAACGGGCGCCGGGTGCAGGTGGTCCTGGTCGACGACCACCGCATGTTCCGCACGGGCGTACAGGCGGAGATCGGCCAGACCGAACAGACGGGCGTCGAGGTGATCGGCGAGGCGGCGGACGTCGACCAGGCGGTCACGGTGATCACCGCGACCCGGCCCGAGGTGGTCCTCCTCGACGTCCATCTGCCGGGCGGCGGCGGGGTCGAAGTGCTGCGCCGCTGCGCCCCGTTGATGGCCGACGCCGAGCGGCCGGTGCGTTTCCTCGCCCTGTCCGTCTCGGACGCGGCGGAGGACGTGATCGGTGTGATCCGGGGCGGCGCCCGGGGCTATGTCACCAAGACGATCACCGGCACCGATCTGGTCGACTCGATCTTCCGGGTGCAGGAGGGCGACGCGGTGTTCTCGCCGCGCCTCGCCGGGTTCGTCCTCGACGCCTTCGCCTCCACGGACGCCCCGCCGGTCGACGAGGACCTGGACCGGCTCACCCAGCGTGAGCGTGAGGTGCTGCGTCTCATCGCCCGTGGGTACGCCTACAAGGAGATCGCGAGGCAGCTCTACATCTCGGTGAAGACGGTCGAGTCGCATGTCTCGGCGGTCCTGCGCAAGCTCCAGCTGTCCAACCGTCACGAGCTGACCCGGTGGGCGACGGCGCGGCGACTGGTGTGAGCGAGGGCGCCGCGCCGCCTGTCGCGGGACCGCCCTCCTCACGGCAGGGGCCGTCCTTCGCACAGCGCCCGGCCGGTCCCGCGTCTCACACGACGCGGGTCGCCCCCGCGAACGGCATCTCGTCGATCGGTGCCACGCGGACCGGGGCCGAGGGGTTGGGGGCGTGGATCATCTGGCCGTTGCCGATGTAGATGCCGACGTGGGTGATGCCGGAGTAGAAGAACACCAGGTCTCCCGGGAGGAGCGCGGAGCGGGAGACCCGTCGGCCGGCGTCGATCTGGGCGTAGGTCGTGCGAGGCAGGGAGATCCCGGCCGAGCGGTAGGCGGCCAGGGCCAGCCCCGAGCAGTCGAAGGCGTCCGGGCCTGTCGCGCCCCAGACGTAGGGGCTGCCGAGCTTGGCGTAGGCGTAGGACACGGCGGCCGCGGCGCGGGAGGTGGGGGCCCCGGCCGTGGCGGAGCCGGGCGGCGAGAGCGTGTCGCGGGCGTCCGTGGTGCCCCGGGAGGCGCGGCCCGCCGTCGTGCCGCCGGGGCCGGTGCCCTCCGTGATCCGGTCCCGGTCCGCCGCGGTCAGCTGCTCCAGCATGCGGCGGGCCGCGTCCAGCTTGCCGGTGATCGTCGTCTTGTGCTGCTTCAGTTCGGCCCGGCGGGTTCTGAGCGTGGTCAGTTCGAGGCGGGCGGCGCCTCGCAACTGCTCGATCTCCCGCAGCTGTCGGCGGACACGGTTGACGGTGGCCGACTGCCGGTCGCCGGCGCGTTCGGCGAAGGCGGCGCCGTCGAGGTACTGGTCGGGGTCGTCGGAGAGCGCGAGTTGCACGGCGGGGTCGAGCCCGCCGTTGCGGTACTGCGCCGCGGCCATCGAACCCAGTTCCTCCCGGGCCGAGTTGAGCCGTTCCTCCTTGCGGGCCGCCTCGTCCCGCAGGGTCTTCAGGCGCTGGGCGGCGGCCGTGGCCTTCTCCTGGGCGCCGTTGTACTTCTCGGTGGCGTCCTCCGCCTCGCGGTACAGCTGGTCCACCTTGGCCTTGACCTGCGCGGGGGTCAGGTTCGGCTCGGCCTGTCCGGTCCCGTCGAAGGCCGTCGCCGTCGCCGCGCCCGCGAGGGCGAGTGTGAACGCCGTACGGGCCTTCTGGCCGCCGAGCGAGCGCTGTCGGGGCTTGCGGTGCGCTGCCACCTGGGACTTGCACGTCCTTTCGTACGACCGCCTCGTCCGTACGGGCGTCAGGCGGACCGACGAGGTCGGCCCGACCGACGGCGGTCAGCGGGTCCACGGCCGTCGGGTGAGCGGACGGACGGCCACGGGGGGTGTGGCTGACGCGTCCGGCGACGGCCCGCACAGGGGGAGCGGGACGCCGCCGGACCTTCTCGGCGGTGGTGGCCGACTGCCGCCCCTGGCCCGGGCGGCTGTGGGGAGCCGGTCACCTGGGGGAGGACGCTAGGCCCGTCTGTGTCGGCTTGGTAACGCGATGTACGGAAATGGCACGAGTGGACTGCCGACTGACCGTATCTGCCCAGGAATCCGGACCGGGGCCGTCGGCTTCACAGGGTGCGCTGACCGAAGCGGCGATTCCGGGGTGCCCCGCGGCGCAGGGCTGCTATGGAACGCATATATGCGGGTGCGGTCGGAGGAGGGGCGGTGTCGGGCGGTCCGTACCCGGCTGGCTAGCATCCGGCCTCATGGACGTACTCATCCATCTCTTCGTCGGCCTGCACATCATCGGTATCGCCGCGCTGCTGGGCGGCTTCCTCACACAGCTGAAGGCGATGGGCCGCGGCACGGCCCGCTTCGTCCCCGCGATGCTGCACGGCGCGGCGACGATGCTGGTCACCGGCGTGATCCTGGTCGGCCTCAACCAGGCGGACGACCAGACCGTCAACAACGTCAAGATCGGCGTGAAGCTGGCCCTGCTGATCGTGATCCTCGGCCTCGTCTACGTGAAGCGGGACGACGAGAAGGTGGAGAAGCCGCTGTTCGCCCTGGTCGGACTGCTGACCGTGGCGAACGTCTTCATCGCCGTGCTGTGGACCTGATCGACTGTCGGGCCTCGGCCACCGCCATGGCGGCGACGACCAGCCACGCCGCCGCCGCGACCCACAGCAGCACCTTCCCGGTCCCCTCCGGCCACGCGAGCTCGAGGGCCGTGGAGACCGCCGTCATCGCCGCCGCCGTCATCCCCAGCGGGAAGACCGTCGCCCACCGCCGCACGTCGTAGCGCGGGCGCGGCCACCCGATCTCGGCGACGAGCAGGACGGCGTACCAGCACAGCGCGAGGACCAGCAGTGCCACGGTCACCTTGCGCAGTACGTCCATGTCGTCGACGTTCCACAGGTACAGCGCCGGGCTGTCGGCCGCGACGAGCCTCGCGCCCGCGAGTGCCGAGACGGCGAGCGCCCCGCCCGCCACCCAGTGGTCCCCGGCGCCCTCGGTCACCTGACGCCAGTCGAACCGGGCCAGCATCAGTACGTAGAGCACCAGCCCCAGCCAGAACAGCACCAGCGCGGCGTGCGCCGGCCATGCCGTGGCCTCCGCCGCGGCCACGGTCGCCGCGAGCACCGCGAGCCCCTGCGTGGCCACACAGCACAGGAAGACCTCCCCGGGCATCCGCCGCGACCAGTTCCCCATGACGCGCAGCAGCAGCACCGGCCACAGCACCGCTGCCAGCGCCAGCAGCGCCTCGGCCAGGGTCTGCCAGCCGAGCGCCGAGACCCGGGTCCCGAGGACGGTCGTGGCGGCCACGGCGGTCAGCCCGCCCGGTGTGGCCGCCTCCGTCAGCCAGCGCTCGCGCTCGCCCACCAGCCGGACGGCGAAGTCCACGCCGAGCGCCACCCAGGCGGCGCCGGCCAGCGCCAGCAGGACGCGGGAGAGGGTCTCGTATCCGGTCAGGTGCAGTCCGACCGACAGGATGCCGGTCGCCAGCACGGCGGCCCCGGCAGCCGGGGGACGCTGCGCCCACCAGGCACGAAGGGAGAGGGCGGGGGAGGGGGAGCCGGACATGCAGCCGATGCTAGGGAGTGCGGAGCGGCTTGCGCGGGGGCACGCGCGCGGGGGCGAGGAAATACGCGCGGGCGTACGCAGACGGGTGCGGCGGCGAGGGGTGCGGCGGCGAGGGGTGGGGCGCGCGGCGGGTTCCGGATGCGCCCGGCGCGACACGGCCTGCACGCCACGCGCAAGGGTGAGCAGATCACGCTCCCCGGGGTCCCTCAGCCGCCCCTACGGACCCTCACGCGCGTGTGCCGCCAGAACTGCCCGCACACGCGCGTACCGCGCGCCCAGCGGGCCGCACACGCGCGTACGGGCACACAGCGGCGCCCGTACCCACGTGCCTGGGAAAGAGGGCCTATGCGCGTGTGCGGCGGATCAGGCCGGCCGGACCACGCTGTGGATGCCCGACTCGCCGTCGTAGTAGATCGACTCCTCGCGGACGTACGCGCCCGGCTTCGGGGCGTGGATCATCATGCCGTTGCCGATGTAGATGCCGACATGGCTGACGTCGTCGTAGAAGAAGACCAGGTCACCGGGGCGGGCGTCGGCGAGGGAGACGGTGGTGCCGGCGTTCACCTGGTCGTAGGTGGTGCGCGGGAGGGTGACGCCCGCGGCCTTCCAGGCGGCCTGGGTGAGGCCGGAGCAGTCGAAGGAGTCGGGGCCGGTCGCGCCCCAGACGTAGGGCTTGCCGATCTGCGAGCGGGCGAAGGCGAGGGCCTTCTCGGCCTTGGTGGTGTACGAGGCGTCCGGGGCGGGCGACGAGGACGACGTGCCGCCCGCGTCCGAGGAGGTGCCGCCGCTCTCCTGCTGCGCCGCCTGCTCGGCCGCCTGCCGCTGCGCGAGCTCCGCCGCCTTGCGGGCGGCCTCCTCCTGCTTCTGCTGCTCGATCGCCGCGAGCCGCGCCTTCTCCTGGGCGGTCAGCTGCGACAGCAGCTCGCGCGCGTCGCCGAGCTTCTTCTGGACGGTCGCCTTGGCCGTCTTCAGGTCGCTCTGCGTGTCGGTGAGCGCGGCCAGGCTCTCGCCGGCCTCCCGGCGCTTCTGCATCGTCGCCGACTGCTCGGTGACGTAGTCGTCGACCGCGCCCTTCTGACGGTCGGTCATCCGGCCCATCAGCTGCGTCTGGTCGAAGTAGTCCTGCGGGGTGTCCGCGAGCAGGAAGGTCGCCGTGTCGGGCGCGGAGGCGCCGGTGCGGTACTGGGCGGCGGCGAAGGAGCCCAGCTCCTCGCGTGCCTCGTTGAGCTTCTGGGTGCGCTGGGCGACGTCGTCGAGGAGGCCGTCGACGCGCTTGCGCTGTTTGGTCGTCTTCTCCTTGGCGGCGTTGTACTTCTCGGTCGCCGACTCCGCCTGGCGGTAGAGGTCGTCGACCTTCTTCTCGACCTCCTCCAGGCTCGGCCTGCCGTCGTCCGACGGGGCGGCGTTCGCCGACTGGGAGAGCAGGGCCACCGACGTGAGGGCGGCGGTGGCGAGAGCGGGCGTGCGTATGCCCGCCACGCGTGAACCGGTGGAGCGCGGCTTGCGGTGCTGCGACGCCAAGGGAGGCGACTCCTTCCATCGTCCGCCTACCGGGTTAGCTGTCGGGTTCGGGCGGATGGTTCGGAAGGGTTGCCCTACGGCCCGTTCCCCGGAAAGGGGTCGGGCCGATTCACCCCAGAGTCTCGGTGGGTCCCCGGCTCCGGCTGCCGCGAAGGGGGCGTGCCGGACTCGGCGGAGGCCGCGCGGCCCGGCGAGGTTCGCCGGTGGAGGTCGTACGGCCTGCCCGGCACGGTAGCCAACTCGTGTGGCGCGTGTGAAGGTTGATGGGCGATATGCCCGATACATTTTCGTGACCTGGGCCAAACGCCGCCCGGCTGGTCACGTGTTGTGATAGGGCAGCCCCGGAAGGTGAGTGGCGGGATGTTTCGGGGACGGCGGCCGGTTGTCAGTGGCGCCCCCTAGACTCGGAGAGCGATGAGCAGCCTCTTTGACGACAGCTTCCTGGCGGACCTCCAGGGCCCCCGTGCCCACGCGGAGGAGACCCCGCCGCCGCCCGAGGATGATCACGCTCCGGAGCCGCTTCCGGACGATCTGTTCGGCGGGAAGTTCGACGTGCCCCCGGACCGGGACGCCTACTACCGCGACGGCGCCCCGCGCCCGGCGATCGACGCGGCAGCGCTCCTGGAGGGGCTGAACGAGAACCAGCGGGCGGCCGTCGTCCACGCCGAGACCCCGCTGCTCATCGTCGCCGGCGCCGGCTCCGGCAAGACGCGCGTGCTCACGCACCGCATCGCCCACCTCCTTGCCGAGCGCGACGTCCACCCGGGCCAGATCCTCGCGATCACCTTCACCAACAAGGCAGCGGGCGAGATGAAGGAGCGCGTCGAGCAGCTCGTCGGCCCGCGCGCGAACGCGATGTGGGTCATGACGTTCCATAGCGCGTGCGTGCGGATCCTGCGGCGCGAGTCGAAGAAGCTCGGCTTCACCTCCTCCTTCTCGATCTACGACGCCGCCGACTCCAAGCGCCTGATGGCCCTGGTCTGCCGTGACCTGGACCTCGATCCCAAGCGCTTCCCGCCGAAGTCCTTCAGCGCCAAGATCAGCAACCTGAAGAACGAGCTGATCGACGAGGAGGACTTCGCCGCCCAGGCCACCGACGGCTTCGAGAAGACCCTCGCCCAGGCGTACGCCATGTACCAGTCCCGTCTCCGCGAGGCGAACGCCCTCGACTTCGACGACCTGATCATGACGACGGTCAACCTGCTGCGCGCCTTCCCCGACGTCGCCGAGCACTACCGCCGCCGCTTCCGGCACGTCCTGGTCGACGAGTACCAGGACACCAACCACGCCCAGTACGCCCTCGTGCGCGAGCTGGTCGGCACCGCCGAGCACCCGGTGGACGTACCGCCCAGCGAGTACGACCTCCGGCCCGCCGAGCTCTGTGTCGTCGGTGACGCCGACCAGTCGATCTACGCCTTCCGGGGCGCGACGATCCGCAACATCCTCCAGTTCGAGGAGGACTACCCGAACGCGACGACGATCCTGCTGGAGCAGAACTACCGCTCCACGCAGACGATCCTGTCCGCCGCCAACGCTGTCATCGAACGCAACGAGTCCCGCCGCCCCAAGAACCTGTGGACCAACGCGGGCGCGGGCGCGCGCATCACCGGCTACGTCGCCGACACCGAGCACGACGAGGCACAGTTCGTCGCCGACGAGATAGACCGACTCACCGACGCGGGCGACGCCAAGGCCGGTGACGTCGCGGTCTTCTACCGCACCAACGCCCAGTCCCGTGTCTTCGAAGAGATCTTCATCCGCGTGGGCCTGCCCTACAAGGTCGTCGGCGGTGTCCGCTTCTACGAGCGCAAGGAGGTCCGGGACGTCCTGGCCTACCTGCGCGTCCTGGCCAACCCGGAGGACTCGGTCCCGCTGCGCCGCATCCTCAACGTGCCCAAGCGCGGCATCGGCGAGCGCGCCGAGGCGATGATCGACGCACTGTCCCAGCGCGAGAAGATCAGCTTCCCGCAGGCGCTCAAGCGCGTCGACGAGGCGTACGGCATGGCCGCGCGCTCCACCAACGCCGTGAAGCGGTTCAACGTCCTGATGGAGGAGCTGCGCACGATCGTCGAGTCCGGCGCGGGCCCGGCCACCGTCCTGGAGGCGGTGCTCGAACGCACCGGCTACCTCGCCGAGTTGCAGGCCTCCACCGACCCGCAGGACGAGACCCGCATCGAGAACCTCCAGGAACTCGCGGCCGTGGCGCTGGAGTTCGAGCAGGAGGCCGGTGAAGGAGAGGGCGCGGCGCCCGTCGGGCTCGCCGCCTTCCTGGAGCGGGTCGCGCTCGTCGCCGACTCCGACCAGATCCCCGACGAGGACGAGGACGGCTCCGGCGTCATCACCCTGATGACCCTGCACACCGCCAAGGGCCTGGAGTTCCCGGTCGTCTTCCTCACCGGCATGGAGGACGGCGTCTTCCCGCACATGCGCGCCCTCGGCCAGACCAAGGAGCTGGAGGAGGAGCGCCGCCTGGCCTACGTCGGCATCACGCGCGCGCGGGAGCGGCTCTACCTGACGCGGTCCGCGATGCGCAGCGCCTGGGGGCAGCCGTCGTACAACCCGCCGTCCCGGTTCCTGGAGGAGATCCCGGCGACGCATGTGGACTGGAAGCGGACGGGGGCGACCGCGCCCGTGTCCTCCGGTCCGGTGTCCGGGGTCGCGGCCTCGCTGTCCTCGTCCCGTTCGCGGTCCTCGGCCGCCGGTGCGTCCGGCTTCGCGACCCGCCGGGGGGCGGCGGAGAAGCCGGTGGTCTCGCTGGCCGTCGGCGACCGCGTCACCCACGACCAGTTCGGGCTGGGCACGGTCGTCGGAGTGAGCGGCACGGGAGCCAACGCGGAGGCGACGGTCGACTTCGGCGACCCCAAGCCCAAGCGGCTGCTGCTGCGGTACGCCCCGGTGGAGAAGCTGTAGCCGAACGAAATGAGCCCCCACCTCGACGGCGGGGGCTCATGAGGAAGGCGTCTATGTCGGGTCGAGCCCGTGGCTGCGCAGCCACGACAGCGGGTCTATGGCCGAACCGCCGGCCGGCCTGACCTCGAAGTGCAGGTGCGGGCCGGTGGAGTTGCCGGAGTTGCCGGAGTACGCGACCGGGTCGCCGGCCTTCACGGTCGTACCGGAGGCGACGCGGTAACTGGAGAGGTGGCAGTACCAGGTCTCCGTGCCGTCCTTCGCCGTCAGGATCAGCATGTTGCCGTAGGCGCTGTTCCACTGCGTCCGTACGGTGCCGTCGGTCGCCGCGACCACCGAGGTGCCGTAGGCCACCGGGAAGTCGATGCCGGTGTGCTGGGACATCCAGTTGATGCCGGCCTGGCCGAAGTAGGCGCTGAGCCCGCGCTGGGCGACCGGCAGGGCGTACTTGGGGCGCAGCCGCTCCTTGCGGGCGGCCTCGGCGGCCGCCTTCTTCTTCTCGGCCTCCTGCTGCGCCTTGAGGTCGATACGTTCCTGCGTGCGGCTGACCCGGTCGCCGAAGTCGTCGGCCTCGGCGCTCAGGGTTTCGAGCTGCGCGTCGAGTTTGTTGTTGGCGGCGGACGGCTTCACGGCCTGCGCGTCGGAGGCGGACGCCGTGGTGTCCTTGTCGTCACCGCTGTTCAGCGTGGAGACGGAGGCGGCGGCGATCCCGGCGACGCCCATCACACACACGGAGGGGACGGCCACGGTCAGCAGCGCGGAGCGCCGCGCGGGCGGCCGGCGGCGGGAGCGGCTCGCGTTGCGGGCGGCGGCGCGGGAGGAAGGTACCGGGGCGACCTCCTCCTGCTCGTCGAGGAGGGGCGGCTCGGAGAGGGCGGGCAGCTCGCCGGTGGCGGCCGACTCGCCGTCGTCCGAGGCGGGTTCGTCGTAGCCGACCTGCTCGAAGGTGGCGGTGGCCTGCTGGTCGAAGGGGACCTCGGCCGGCTGCTCGTACTCGTCGGCGGCACCGGCGGCCGTGGCGCTCTCGCCGCCGTCGGAGTTCCACTGCGTGGCGTCGTACGCGCCCGTGTCGAAGGCCTGCGTGCCCCATTCCCAGTGCTGGGTCTGGTCGGCCGGGCCACTGGACGGGTCGGGCTGGAGCCAGGCGCTCGCGTCCCAGTGACCGCTGGTGTCGGTCGTCGTGCCCTGCGGCGGGATCACGGCCTGCTGCGGGACGTCGCCGGACCAGCCGGTCGTCTCGTACGCGCCCGTGTCGTAGGCGGCGTGGTGCTGGGCCGCGTACGGGTCGTAGTTCAGGGTCTGGTGGCTGCCCGTGTCGGGGTTCTGGTGGCCGCCGGTGTTCCACTGCGCGTGGTCGTACGAGCCGGTGGCGGAACCGTCGTCCGGGAGGCTGCCGAACAGGGGGTCGGCCGCGAACTGGCCGGTGGTGTGCGCCCCGGCGTGGAAGGTGCCGGTGCCATAGCCGTTGTCGTACGAAGTGAAGCCGTCGTACTGGGCTTCCGCTTGTGTGCCGTACGACGTGTAGGGCGCCGAGTCGGCGTCAGAAGCCGGGGTCGGGGTGGTCATGATCCCCGACGGGTGACGGTCGTTCACCAACTTCTCTTTCGCCGACAACAGGGGCTGCCAGAGCAGTGCGGCGACTGTACCCGTCGGTATGCGGGCACGACAATCTTCCGCAGGTTTCGTGCCCGAGGGAAAGGGGCATTCGGCCCTGTTTCGGGGAAGGGCGGGCACGGGTTTTGGCTCTATGTTCGAAGAGTGTTCGACGTTGGAGGGGTCGGGACCGTCACGCGACCGTCAGACCGCCCGCGGACGGGGCCGTCGCCGCGTCCTCCGGAGCGGCGTCGAGGGCCTGTCGTATGCCCGCCGCGACCGCCGGATGGACCGGCAGGGCGAGATGTCCGATACCGGTCACCGGGATGTTCTGCGCCAGCAGGTCGGGGTGGTCGATCCGGGCGGTCTCCAGCGGGTCCATCACATGGTCGAGGTCGCTCCAGAAGCTGACGAAACGCGTACGGCAGCCGGGCGCGGGCCGGGACAGCTCCTCGATGACCGCCGAGCCGGGACGCATCTGGCGCACGATCGGATGCGCGTTCGCCAGCGGCACCACCCGGGTGCCGGAGTGCGGGGTACCGAGAGTGACCAGCGTCCGCACCCGCACGTCACCGCCCAGCCGCTGCGCGTAGTAGCGGGCGATCAGGCCGCCGAGGCTGTGCCCGACCACATCCACCCGGCTGCTGCCGGTGCGCGCACAGATCTCCTCGATGTGCCGGCCGAGCAGCTCGGCCGCGGTGCGGATGTCGCAGGTCAACGGGGAGTAGTTGAGCGACTCCACCCGATGCCTGCCGTGCTGGGCGAGGCTGCGGCGCAGCAGCACGAACACGGAGCGGTTGTCGATGAAACCGTGCAGGAGGACCACCGGGGGCGGGGCCTGCGTCGGCAGCCGGGCCGGATCGTCGCCGCCCTCGCCCGCGGGGAGCGCGGCCCGGCGCTCCTGGGCGATGCCGGACGGATAGAGGAGGAGGTGACCGGCCAGGATCGCGATCTCCAGGGCCGTCGCCTTCAGCAGCGCCGCGGAGAGCCCGGCCAGTCTGCCCGGCGCGGCCGGCAGGCTCGGCATCAGTCGCTGACACAACGGGAGAAAGGGCTCCAGCGCCCGGGTGACCTGCATGGCCGACCTCCTGTCGGCACACGGACGACAGCTCCGTCCCCCGTGTGCCCTCGTGGAAGTCGCGGCCGAGGCCGGCCCGGGCACGACCGACGTCCGTGGAGCGAGCCCGGTGGGTGACGGGCGCCGGACGTGCGCACCCCTTGCACCGTCGACGTGACGAGGGTCCCTGGCGACCGGGCTCCCCGCCGTCGTGCCTTGCCTGCCCTGCGTACCGATCGTGCCTGTACCGATGCGCCGTACCGCCGCGGCGCGCGGCCTGCGGCGCGGCGGTACGGCGACCTCGTGCGGCTCCCGTGTGCGGCCGCTCCTCCGTGGCGCGGGGGAGCAGTGCGCGGTGAAGTTGTCCCAACGTGTGATTTCCCCCTCGGTCCGCACCATGAAACTGCCGGTTGCGGGATGCTGGAGATAACGTTCGTTCACTTCCCCGGGCGATGTGGCGCGGGGTGGCCTGGCCATCGAGGATGGACGGAGTCGGTTCATGGAGGCAGTGATGGGTGTGGCAGCCGGTCCGATCCGCGTGGTGGTCGCCAAGCCGGGGCTCGACGGCCACGATCGCGGGGCCAAGGTGATCGCGCGGGCGCTGCGCGACGCCGGTATGGAGGTCATCTACACCGGCCTCCACCAGACGCCCGAGCAGATCGTCGACACGGCGATCCAGGAGGACGCCGACGCGATCGGCCTCTCCATCCTCTCCGGGGCGCACAACACGCTCTTCGGCGCCGTCATCGAGCTCCTGAAGGAGCGGGACGCGGCCGACATCCTGGTCTTCGGCGGGGGGATCATCCCCGAGGCGGACATCCCGCCGCTGAAGGAGAAGGGCGTCGCGGAGATCTTCACCCCCGGGGCGACGACGGCGTCGATCGTGGACTGGGTCCGCGCGAATGTGCGGCAGCCGGCCGGAGCCTAGGGCCTCTCTTTCGGATCTTGCCGGGGTCGTGGGGTTCTGGCCCTAGGTCCTAGGCGGACGCTCGGTGCGGCGGGTCGTCCGGAGCGACCGTCGCCGACGCACGGAACGGGGCGCCCGGGGCGACCGACCCGGGGGGCGCCGGCTCTGGGGGTGCTGCTCCCGGGGGCGATGTCCCCGGGGACGACGGTCTCGGACGGCCGCTCGGCGCCGAGGGCGCTCTGTCGTTCGGTGCGGCCGACGGTGCCCCGTCGTGCGGTGCGGCCGACAGCGTTCCGTGCTCGAACACCGGACGGGGCGACGGTTCGTCGCCGCCCAGTTCCTGTGTCATCACCGCGCGCAGCCGCAGCGTCGACCCCAGCCGCTGGAACGCCTCCGCCCAGTAGCTGCCGGCGCCCGGTGACGCGTCCTCCGGCTCGTCCGGCACGGCCAGCAGGCCGTCCAGCCGGGCCGCTTCCGACGGGTCGAGACAGCGTTCGGCCAGGCCCATCACCCCGCTGAAGCTCCAGGGATAGCTGCCCGCGTCCCGCGCGATGTTGAGCGCGTCCACCACCGCCCGGCCGAGCGGCGCCGCCCACGGCACCGCGCACACCCCCAGCAGCTGGAACGCCTCCGACAGACCGTGCGCCGCGATGAAACCGGCCACCCACGCGGCCCGCTCACCCACCGGCAGCGTGCCCAGCAGCTTCGCCCGCTCGGCGAGCGAGACAGCGCCGGGACCGCCCGCCCCGGGCGCCGACGGCGTCCCGAGCAGCGCGCGCGCCCAGGTGGCGTCCCGCTGCCGGACGGCCGCCCTGCACCACGCCGCGTGCAGCTCGCCCAGCCAGTCGTCCGCCACCGGCAGCGCCAGGATCTCCCGCGGCGTACGGCCGCCCAGCCGCGCCGGCCAAGCGGCGAGCGGCGCCGACTCCACCAACTGCCCGAACCACCACGACCGTTCGCCGCGACCGGCCGGCGCCTTGGGGGCCACGCCGTCGCGCTCCATGGCCGCGTCGCACTCGTGGGGCGCCTCCACCACGATCGTTGGCGTGTCCCGCGTGCGGTCGACGGCCACGCAGGCACCGGCCCGGACCGCCATCCGCGACGCGAGCGCCGATCCCGGCAGCGCCGACAGCAGCTCCGCCGCCGTCGCCCGTACGGTGCGGCTGCGGTCGGTCAGCGCCTGCTCCAGGAACGGCTCGTCCCGCGCGCCGAGGCCGGTGCGCAGCGAGTCGAGGAACATCAGCCGGTCCTCGGCGCGCTCGGTCGGCCAGGTGGCGGCGAGCAGCTCGCGCGCGGCGTCCGGGTCGCGGGACCGCAGCGACGCCAGGAGGGCGACCCGCTCGGCGAACAGGCCCTCCTGCCAGAGCTTCTCGATCCGGTCGGTCTCCTCCGGGTGCGGCAGTGCGCCGTCCGCGCCCGGCGCGGCACGCAGGACGAACCGCCAGTCCTGGTTCAGCCGGGCCAGCCACAGGGCGCGCGGGCCCGCGAACTCCAGTGCCGCCGGACGCAGGTCCGTACGCGCGCGTGCCGCGTCCAGCAGCGCGGGCAGGGACTCGGAGGGCGGCGCGAATCCGCGTGTGTTCGCCGCCTGGAGCCACTGCGGCAGCAGCTCCATGAGGTCCGGCGCGGTGCCTCTGCGGCCGGCTCCACCGGTGCCGGGACGGTCGGCCAGCAGCAGCGCGAGTCTGCGGGCGGCGGCCGGAGGCAGAACCGGGCGCGGATCGGCGGGGGCCGGCTCCGGGCGCGGCGCGGCCCGTCCCGGCCGCCGCCCGGCCCGTCGGCGTACGGTCTCGGCGGCGGCCGCGTCCAGCAGGGCGGCCGGCGCCGCCCGGCCGGGCGTGGCTCCCGGGGGCGTACGGCGGTCCGTGCCGAGGAGGGCGGCGGTGAGCAACTCGTCCCAGGGGGTGGGGGTGGCGGCGGGTGCCGGAGCCGTGGGGGCGGGAGCGGTGGTGGTGGGGGCGGTGGTGGCTGGGGCGGTCGGTGCCGGATTCGTGGGTGCCGGATTCGTCGGTGTCGGGGTGGTGTTCATGCGGGTCCCCTCCGTGGCGTTCACAGGCGTACCGCCTCTCCGGCCCCGGGCGGCCAGGCCGTCAGGGGGGTGAAACCCCGGTGGCCGCACTCGCCGAAGACCTTGACGGGGGCGCCGCCGGAGAGGGCGACCAGCCGCCACAGGGCGGAGCGGCCGGCCGCACCGAGGGTGAGGGGCAGGGCGGTGTCACCGTGGGCGTCGGCCAGCTGCCAGGTGTCGCCCTCCGGGGTCGGGACGACGTCGTCCAGGGTCACCGGGACGGACTCCTGCCAGGGGTCGTCGCGCAGCGCCTCGCCGTAACGGGCGGCCGCCTCGGTCGGCGTCAAACCCGGTGGACGGGACATGGTCGGCGCGGGCGGGGCGAACCGCTCGCCCAGCGAGGCCCGTTGCCGTCCGGCGCCCGGGTGCGCGGACAGCTCCGCGTCCAGGACCAGGCCGACCGGCAGGGCGAGGTCGGGGGCGCGGCCCGCGGGGCCGTAGGAGAGGACGAGGGAGGTGCGCCCCGAGGCCAGGCCGTGGAGCCAGATGCGACGGGTCGTCAGCTTCGGGTCCGACGCGTCGTACTGGGCGAGAACGAGCCAGTGGTCGCGTGTCGGCGGGCCGGCCGGTGTCGACGGCAGGCCGACACGGGTGCGGACCGTGGCCGCCAGGGCGTGCGGCAGCCGCTCGCGATGCAGCCAGCCCTGGTCGAGGAGATGGAGCAGCGCGCACTCCTCCAGCAGACGCGTCGGCCAGTCGGGGCCGGACCCCGGCAGCGAGCCCAATTCCCGCACGCGTGAGGCCAGTCCGGGGGCCTGGGCGTCGACCATGCGGGCGGCCGTCTCCTCCCACAGCCCGTGTCCCGCCTGCTCGGCCGCGGCCAGGCCGGAACGCAGCAGGTCGGCCAGGCGGTGCTCGAGCTCCGTCGCCCCCGCCGTGATCCGCTCGGCGCGCCGCTCCGCTCTTCTGCGCGCCGCCTCCGGATCGACCGGACCCGAACTCCCGGCCGCTTCCTCCCCCTTCACTCCCTTCCCGGTCACACCGCCCCCCTCCCGCGAACGGCCCGCACCGGACCACGGCCCGGCCGCGCCGAGTTTGCTTCCCGCTTTGCGTGACACGGAGTCAGGCGCCGGGCCAGCACCCGGTCCGCCGTCCGGCGCACCTCCTGCTGAGTCATGACATCGAAGGTAGATCCTCCCACTGACAATCGGTCCGGTGAGCACCCTCGCCGAGGCATTTCCGCAGGTCAGATCGCGTTGTCAGTGGCGTGGTGCACGGTGGACACCAGATCCGAACCGGCCGAGCTGGAGGGGACCTCAGCCATGTCCGTGTCCGTAGACCCGTTGTTTCCCGAACCCGCTCAGCAGCAGTCCGCGCAGCCGTTGCGACCGCATGCCGAGCACGCCTTCGCCACCGAACTCACCGCGCTCGCCGCCCAGGACGACCGGCCGCGCCCGGCCCGCTGGAAGCTGTCGCCGTGGGCCGTCGCCACCTACCTCCTCGGCGGCACCCTGCCCGACGGCACGGTGATCACACCGAAGTACGTGGGCCCGCGCCGCATCGTCGAGGTCGCCGTCACCACCCTCGCCACCGACCGCGCCCTGCTGCTCCTCGGCGTGCCCGGCACCGCCAAGACCTGGGTCTCCGAACACCTTGCCGCGGCGGTCAGCGGCGACTCGACCCTGCTCGTGCAGGGCACGGCCGGCACCCCGGAGGAGGCCATCCGCTACGGCTGGAACTACGCGCAGCTGCTGGCGAACGGCCCGAGCAGGGCCGCCCTCGTCCCCAGCCCGGTCATGCGGGCCATGACGGAGGGCAGGACGGTCCGGGTCGAGGAGCTGACCCGCATTCCGGCGGACGTCCAGGACAGCCTCATCACCATCCTCTCGGAGAAGACGCTGCCCGTACCGGAGCTGGGTGAGGAGGTGCAGGCGGTCCGCGGTTTCAACCTCGTCGCCACCGCCAACGACCGTGACCGCGGGGTCAACGAGCTGTCCAGCGCCCTGCGCCGCCGCTTCAACACGGTGGTGCTGCCGCTGCCGGAGAGCGTCGAGGCCGAGGTCGGCATCGTCGCCCGCCGTGTCGACCAGATCGGCCGCTCCCTCGACCTGCCGGCCGCACCCGACGGCGTCGACGAGATCCGCCGCGTGGTGACCGTCTTCCGGGAACTGCGCGACGGCATCACCTCCGACGGCCGGACGAAGGTGAAGTCGCCCAGCGGCACGCTGTCCACCGCCGAGGCCATCTCCGTCGTCACCGGCGGCCTCGCGCTCGCCGCGCACTTCGGCGACGGCGTGCTGCGGGCGGGCGATGTCGCCGCGGGGATCCTCGGCGCGGTCGTCCGCGATCCGGCGGCGGACCGGGTGGTCTGGCAGGAGTACCTGGAAGCGGTGGTCCGCGAGCGCCACGGATGGACGGACTTCTACCGGGCCTGCCGCGAGGTGAGCGGGTGAACCGCGCCCGTGCGGGCGCGGCGGTGCGAGAAGGAGCGGAAGCGGCATCGGGAGAAGGTGGGGAAAGGATGACGGGGGTTCAGAACACCGGCGGCCGAAGGGCCGCCCGGAGCGACGACGACACACGGTGGCCGTTCCTGCTCGGAGTACGGCACCACGGGCCGGGTTCGGCACGGGCGGTCCGGGCGGCGCTGGACGCCGCCCGGCCCCGGGCCGTCCTCGTCGAGGGGCCGCCCGAGGCCGACGCCCTGATCCCGCTGGCCGCCGACCCGGACATGCGGCCGCCGGTCGCCCTGCTCGCCCATGCCGTCGACGAGCCCGGCCGCTCCATGTTCTGGCCGATGGCCGAGTTCTCCCCGGAGTGGGTCGCGCTCCGCTGGGCCCTGGACCACGACGTGCCCGCCCGCTTCATCGACCTGCCGGCCACCCACACCCTGGCGTGGCAGGGGGAGGAGGACGTGGGGGCGCGGCGGGAGCCGCAGGAGACGGCCGAGCGGGCGGGAGCCGAGGGGGAGCCGGCGGAGCCGGGCACGCGGGCGCGTGCCGACGGTCTCCGGGCCGACCCGCTCGCCACACTCGCCGAGATCGCCGGACACGACGACGCCGAACGCTGGTGGGAGGACGTCGTCGAGCACCGCGGGGCGGGTGTGGGGGACCCGTTCGCGCCGTTCGCCGCACTGGATGAGGCCATGGGGGCGCTCCGGGAGGCGGAGGACGGCGCGGGGGAGAACAGCCGGGACCTGGTGCGGGAGGCGTACATGCGCCTTCAGGTGCGGGCCGCGCAGAAGGAGTTCGGGGACGACGGGGTGGCCGTGGTGTGCGGGGCGTGGCATGTGCCGGCCCTGCGCCGGAGGACCGCCGTCGCCGCCGACCGGGCGCTGCTCAAGGGGCTGGCCAAGGTCAGGGCCGACCTGACCTGGGTGCCGTGGACCCACCGCAGGCTGGCGCGAGCCGGGGGATACGGGGCGGGGATCGACTCGCCGGGCTGGTACGCGCATCTGTTCGGCGCGCCGGACCGGCCGGTCGAACGCTGGCTGACCAAGGTGGCCGTGCTGCTGCGGGAGGAGGACCGGATCGTGTCCTCGGCGCACGTCATCGAGGCGGTCCGGCTGGCCGAGACGCTCGCCGCGCTGCGCGGCAGACCGCTGCCCGGTCTGGCCGAGACGACCGACGCCGTGCGGGCGGTGCTGTGCGAGGGCTCGGACGTGCCGTTGGCGCTGGTGCGGGACCGGCTCGTGGTCGGGGACGTGCTGGGTGAGGTGCCGGCCGGGGCGCCCTCGGTCCCGTTGCAGCGTGACCTGGACCGGCTCCAGCGCCGGCTGCGGCTCAAACCGGAGGCGGCCGAGCGCGAGCTGGAGCTCGACCTTCGTGGGGAGACCGACGCCGAGCGCGACCGGCTGCTGCACCGGCTGCGGCTGCTGGGTGTCGCGTGGGGCGAGCCGGCCGTCTCGCGGAGCGGCACGGGGACGTTCCGGGAGACCTGGCGGCTGCGCTGGGAGCCCGAGCTGTCCGTGCGGGTCGCCGAGGCCGGCGTGTGGGGGACGACCGTACGGGCCGCGGCGACCTCCAAGGCGGAGGCCGACGCGGTCGCCGCGCGGGGGCTGGCCGAGGTGACCGCGCTCGCCGAGCGCTGCCTGCTGGCCGGACTGGCGGACGCGCTCCCCACCGTCATGCGGATCCTCGCCGACCGCGCGGCCCTCGACACGGACGTCGGCCGGCTCGCCCAGGCCCTGCCCGCCCTCGTCCGCTCCCTGCGCTACGGCGATGTGCGCGGCACCGACACCGGCGCCCTGGCGGAGGTCGCCGCCGGCCTCGCCGAGCGGATCTTCGTCGGCCTGCCCCCGGCCTGCGCCGCCCTGGACGCGGACGCGGCGGACGAGATGCGCCGCCATGTCGACGCCGTGCACGGGGCGGTGGGGCTGCTGGAGGAGACGGCGGCGGACGCGACGGGCGGGGCCGCGGGCGAGGGGGCGTCGACCGAGGGGGGACGGCACGGTCGTGGACTGCGGGGGCGCTGGCGCGAGGTGCTGCGGGTGCTGGCCGGGCGGGAGCGGGTGCCGGGTGTCGTCCGGGGGCGTGCCGTGCGGCTGCTGCTGGACGACGGACAGCTGGACCA
Source organism: Streptomyces phaeofaciens (assembly GCF_014648915.1). Classification (GTDB taxonomy): domain Bacteria; phylum Actinomycetota; class Actinomycetes; order Streptomycetales; family Streptomycetaceae; genus Streptomyces; species Streptomyces phaeofaciens. The sequence goes on from NZ_BMSA01000002.1 coordinate 54,992, forward strand.
CGAGGAGGCGGCGCGCCTGATGGGGCTCGCCCTGTCGCCGGGGACGCCGCCGGCGGGCGCGGCCGCGTGGATCGAGGGGTTCGTCGGGGGCGGGGCCGGGGGCGGGCTGCTGCTCGTGCACGACGAGCGGCTGCTCGCCCTGGTCGACGGATGGCTCACCCGGGTGCCGGCGGAGGCGTTCACGGATGTCCTGCCGCTGCTGCGGCGGACGTTCTCGGCGTACGACGCGGGCGTGCGCAGAACCCTTGGCGAGCTGGTCCGGCGGGGGCCGGGGGAGCGGGCGGGCGCAGAGCGGGCCGGGCCGGTCCCTCGGGGGTACGCGGACGGGCTCGACACGGAACGGGCGGACGCCGTGCTGCCCGTGGTGCGGCTGCTGCTCGGACTGGACGACGGAAGGGGTTCCGGTGGGGACGGCGACAGCGAGCCGGTGCGGGCCGGGACGACGGGTCCGTGGGAGGCGGGGACATGACGGTGAGTGAGCCCACGCCGGTGGGCGACGCCGGGCGCGAGCGGCTGCGGCGCTGGCGGCTGGTCCTCGGCGGCGACGCGGCGGACGGCACCGGACACGGCCTGTCCGGGCGGGACGCGGCGATGGACGGCGCGCTCACCGCGCTCTACGGCAACGGGGAGCAGCCCCGCCAGGCACGGGACCGTTCGGCGGGGCTCGGGGCGTCGGCGCCCTCCGTGGCCAGATGGCTCGGGGACATCCGGACGTACTTCCCCTCCTCCGTCGTCCAGGTCATGCAGCGGGACGCCATCGACCGGCTCGGGCTGTCCGCGCTGCTCCTGGAACCGGAGATGCTGGCGGCGGTGGAGGCCGACGTGCACCTCGTCGGCACGCTGCTCTCCCTCAACAAGGCGATGCCGGAGACCACGAAGGAGACGGCACGTGCCGTCGTCCGCAAGGTCGTCGAGGACCTGGAGAAGCGGCTCGCCACCCGCACCCGGGCCGCACTCACCGGCGCCCTCGACCGCAGCGCGCGCATCGCCCGCCCGCGCCACCACGACATCGACTGGAACCGCACGATCGCCGCCAACCTCAAGCACTACCTGCCCGAGTACGGGACGGTCGTGCCGGAGCGGCTCGTCGGGTACGGGCGGGCGTCGCGGTCCGTGAAGAAGGAGGTCGTCCTCTGCGTCGACCAGTCGGGGTCGATGGCGGCGTCGGTGGTGTACGCGTCGGTGTTCGGGGCGGTGCTGGCGTCGATGCGGTCGATCAGCACCCGGCTGGTGGTGTTCGACACGGCGGTCGCCGACCTCACCGAGGAACTGGCCGACCCCGTCGACGTCCTCTTCGGCACCCGGCTCGGCGGGGGGACGGACATCAACCGGGCGCTCGCGTACTGCCAGTCGAGGATCAGCCGTCCCGCGGAGACGGTCGTGGTCCTCATCAGCGACCTGTACGAGGGCGGCATACGGAACGAGATGCTGAAGCGGGTCGCGGCGATGAAGGCGTCCGGGGTGCAGTTCGTCGCGCTGCTCGCACTGTCGGACGAAGGGGCGCCCGCCTACGACCGGGAGCACGCGGCCGCGCTCGCGGCCCTGGGCGCACCGGCGTTCGCCTGCACACCCGAACTCTTCCCGGAGGTGATGGCGGCGGCGATCGAGAAACGCCCCCTGCCCGTGCCGGACACGATGTGACACGCGGGCGGAAGGGCCGTGATGGTCCGTGAAGGGCGGTGAACAGCGGCGAAGGGCTGTGAAGGGCGGTGAAAGGCTGTGAACGGGACATGGCCGACATGACTACCCATCGGTGGCGGCGGGGTTGCGCGACCGTGGGAGCCGCGTGCGAGGATCGACGCCACGCCACACCGACACGCCGCGACACGCGCCTACCCCGCTGTCCGCGCCGAAGTCTCGGCCGTCTCCGACGTCTTCACCGTCTCCGCCGTAGTCGTACAGGAGGAACCTCCCCTCTTGGCCTCGCTCGCCACCCTGCCCGTTGCCGCGTTGCGCGTCCTGCGCACGGCGGCCGGACGGCGTGCGTTGCAACTGACGTTGCTGGTGGGTGGGTTGTTCGCCCTCGGGTTCCTCTGCGGGGAACAGGCGCATGCGGCGGAAAGGGCGACGGGATCGCCCGGGGTGCCGGTGGCCGGGGTGCCGATGCAGGCGGACCTCGCAGACCTCACAGACCTCACGGCCGTCACGGATCCGACCGCTCCGGCCGACCTCACGGATCTGGCCGGCCTTCCAGGAGCCCCGAGTCTGCCGGACCTGCCGGACCTGCCCGACCTGTCGGCCCTTCCGACTCTCCCGGCGCTTCCCTCCCTACCCGTGCAGCCCCTTCCGCTGCCCGTCCCGCAGGCGCCCGAGGCCGGGGCCGGGGTGGCGCCGGTGCCGGACGGGACCGCGGCCGCCGACAAGGCGGCGAAGGCGACGCACGCGTCCTCGGCGACCTCGGCGCCCTCCTCCGCCCTCACCACTTCCCCCGCCTCCCCCGCCTCCCCCTCCTCGTACGGCCCGGTGGCGTCCCTCACTCGTGATGCCGCCGCCGTGCGGTCGGTCTCGCGCGTCGCGGCTCCCGGGGCCGCTTCCGTCGCCCGCGCCGGCCAGGCCCCTCCTCGCGGGCCCGCCGGTGATCCCGGTGGCGTGTCGGCGCGGGCGATCGTTCTCGACGGCGGCGTGTCGCGACACGGTGACGCGCATGCCGTCACGTCGTACGACCGGGTGCCGCTGCGGCTGGTGCCCGGTGGTGTCGTGGGTTCCCGCTCGGCCGGGACGCAGGACAGGTACCGGGACATCCCGCTCTTCCCCGGCTAGGGCCGGGCCGTCACCCCCGCTGTGAACCCGCCGCGCGGGAGTGGAGCAGGTCTGCCCGCCCGGAGCCCCGGAGCCCCGCAGACCCCCTCTCCGATGCCGGGACGGTTTCGCCGGCGGGTCCACGGTCCGGGTGGCCGTGGCCGTGGCCGTGACCGTGGCCAAGCCGAGGGGTGTCGCCGCCCTGGTCATCCAGGGCGCGCGGGCCGCCCGCGCGCACAGGGCCGCGGAGGCGGGGGAAGCGGCCCCCGGCCCCCGATACCGACCCACCCGTTGATCGCAACCGCTCCGGCCGAAGGCAATGTCTGTGCCGGAGTGAGGGCGAGTGGACTCCTTCGTGAGGCAGGAGGCCCCGGACGGCCGAAAGCCGTCGGTCCGTCCTGCCGAAACCTCACGGAGGGGGGCGAGGAGTCCCCATTGGGGTGGGGATTCGTCGCCCTGCGCCCCTAAGGGGCTGTTCAAGGGGCCTCACCGGGTCAACCCCAACCCGGTGAGGCTCCGCACGTCCGGCACGCCGTGCCAGTGAGAGCGGCATCATGTGACAGGTATCACCGCTCAGGTGTGACCCGCGATTTAGAGGCCTCCGGGTAGCAGGGATAACCTGCGAGACGGACATGCCGCGCGCTCGGACACCGTGTGCGCCCCCCTTGTGACACGCGGTCGTCACGTTGCCCATCGCGGCACGCCCACGCATCCATCGAACCGCGAGATCACTGATAGGGACGGAAGCGCGTGGACCTGTTCGAGTACCAGGCGAGGGACCTCTTCGCCAAGCACGATGTACCGGTGCTGGCCGGTGAAGTCATCGACACGCCTGAGGCGGCCCGCGCAGCCACCGAGCGTCTTGGTGGCAAGTCCGTCGTCAAGGCCCAGGTGAAGGTCGGCGGCCGTGGCAAGGCCGGTGGCGTGAAGCTCGCCGCCACCGCCGACGAGGCGGTCGAGCACGCGACCAACATCCTCGGCATGGACATCAAGGGCCACACGGTCCACAAGGTGATGATCGCCGAGACGGCCCCGGAGATCCTGGAGGAGTACTACGTCTCCTTCCTCCTCGACCGTGCCAACCGCACCTTCCTCTCCATCGCGTCCGTCGAGGGCGGCATGGAGATCGAGGAGGTGGCGGAGACCCGCCCCGAGGCCGTCGCCAAGACGCCGATCGACGCCAATGTGGGTGTGACCCCCGAGGTCGCCCGCCAGATCGTCGAGGCCGCGAACTTCCCGGCCGAGGTCGCCGACAAGGTGGCGAACGTCCTCGAGACGCTGTGGAAGACCTTCATCGAGGAGGACGCCCTCCTCGTCGAGGTCAACCCGCTGGCCAAGGTCGCCTCCGGCGACGTCATCGCCCTGGACGGCAAGGTCTCCCTGGACGAGAACGCCGAGTTCCGCCAGCCGGGCCACGAGGCGCTCCAGGACAAGGAGTCGGCCAACCCGCTCGAGGCCGCCGCCAAGGCGAAGAACCTCAACTACGTCAAGCTCGACGGCGAGGTCGGCATCATCGGCAACGGCGCGGGTCTCGTCATGAGCACCCTCGACGTCGTCGCGTACGCCGGTGAGAACCACGGCGGCGTCAAGCCCGCCAACTTCCTCGACATCGGTGGCGGCGCCTCCGCCGCCGTCATGGCGAACGGCCTGGAGATCATCCTCGGCGACCCGGACGTCAAGTCCGTCTTCGTCAACGTCTTCGGCGGCATCACCGCGTGCGACGAGGTCGCCAACGGCATCGTCCAGGCGCTGAAGCTCCTCGAGGACCGTGGCGAGGAAGTCACCAAGCCGCTCGTCGTCCGTCTGGACGGCAACAACGCCGAGCTGGGTCGCCAGATCCTCTCCGACGCCAACCACCCGCTCGTGCAGCGCGTGGACACCATGGACGGCGCGGCCGACAAGGCCGCCGAGCTCGCGGCTGCGAAGTAAGGGACGAGGGACAGAACAGCCATGGCTATCTTCCTCAACAAGGACAGCAAGGTCATCGTCCAGGGCATGACCGGTGCCACGGGCATGAAGCACACCAAGCTCATGCTCGCGGACGGGACGAACATCGTCGGTGGCGTGAACCCGCGCAAGGCGGGCACGTCCGTCGACATCGACGGCACCGAGATCCCGGTCTTCGGCACGGTCGCCGAGGCGATCGAGAAGACGGGCGCCAACGTGTCCGTCCTCTTCGTGCCGCCGGCCTTCGCCAAGGCCGCCGTCGTCGAGGCGATCGACGCGGAGATCCCCCTCGCCGTCGTCATCACCGAGGGCATCGCCGTCCACGACTCGGCCGCGTTCTACGCGTACGCCGTGTCGCAGGGCAACAAGACCCGCATCATCGGCCCGAACTGCCCCGGTCTCATCACCCCGGGTCAGTCGAACGCCGGCATCATCCCGGGCGACATCACCAAGCCGGGCCGTATCGGTCTGGTGTCGAAGTCCGGCACGCTGACGTACCAGATGATGTACGAGCTCCGTGACATCGGCTTCTCGTCGGCCGTCGGCATCGGTGGCGACCCGGTCATCGGCACCACCCACATCGACGCGCTCGCCGCGTTCGAGGCCGACCCCGACACGGACCTGATCGTGATGATCGGTGAGATCGGTGGCGACGCCGAGGAGCGGGCCGCGGCCTTCATCAAGGACAACGTGAAGAAGCCGGTCGTCGGCTACGTCGCGGGCTTCACCGCGCCCGAGGGCAAGACCATGGGCCACGCCGGCGCCATCGTCTCCGGCTCCTCCGGTACGGCCGCCGCGAAGAAGGAGGCCCTCGAGGCCGCCGGCGTCAAGGTCGGCAAGACGCCGACCGAGACGGCGAAGCTGGCGCGCGAGATCCTCGCCGGCTGAACTCCGTAGTGGTGTGTCGGTGGGCCCGTTCCCCTGGGTGGGGGGCGGGCCCACCGGCGTTTCCTACCGTGATTCCGGGATCAGCCGCTCCGGACCGTGTGCCGTCTCCGAGCGCAGCTTCTTCCGCAGCTTCAGCTCCTTGCCCGACAGGGTGCCGGGGGCGGGCCGTGGCGGGATGCCCTGCACCGTCTCGCCGGGCGGTACCGGGGGCTCGTACCGCGTGGGGGCCGTACGCAGGGTGAGGGCGGTGGCGCCGATGATCGTGACCGTGAACGCGATCGCCGCGCGGGTCCAGAAGCGCGCCCGCCGCTCGCTGCCCATGCGCACGGCCGGCGGCTTGGGAGCGCGCAGCCGTTCCACGGACGCCACCTCCGCCAGCCGCCGGTGCAGCGCGGCCGGGTCCGCCAGTCCGGGCAGGCGCGCGGCCACCGCCCGGCGCGCGTGCAGCAGGCGGCTCGCCGTCGCGGGTGTGCTCGCCTCCGTCTCCGCCGCGGTCTCCGGCAGCCCGAGCCCCACCCCGTCGTGGAGCAGCAGGGTGCGGCGCTGCGACGGCGGGAGCGCCAGGAGTACGTCGAGCAGGGCGCGGTCGGCGGCGTCGGCGGGCGGTGGTTCGGGGTGGCGGTAGCGGGGGCGGAACCGGTGCCAGGGGGAGAGCGCGTACTCGTACGCCGTCGCCCGCACCCAGCCCGCCGGGTCGGGGTCGACGGCCACCTCGGGCCAGCGCTGCCAGGCGATCTGGAAGGCCCGCTCGACCGACTCGCGGGCGAGTTCGCGGCGGCCCGAGAGGAGGTAGGCCTGGCGGACGAGGGCGGGGGCGCAGAAGGCGTAGAGGGCGTCGAAGGCCTGAGCGGGGGACAGGAAGGTGGCCGGGCCGGGGCGTTCGACGGAGGTGCGGGGGACGGTGGCCGTACGGGTGGGGGTGCCGGCCGCCGACGGGTGGGGGTGTCGCCGCTGCCTCGTTCGGCTCGCCGTCAGATGGGGGATGAATTCGGGGGATCCCGCCTTCTGAGGGGCTGTCGTGATCCCGGCGGGGCCCGTTGCCGGCTGTGTTTCCGGCTGGGTTGCCGGTGCTGTTTCCGGTGTCGTCAGTGAGGCCAGCAGCTTCGCGTACGCCTCCCGCTTCCGTCCGCGCGGAGTGGTGCGGCCGGACTCCCACGCGCGCACCGTCTCCCGGGTGACGCCCACCTGCGCGGCTACCTGAGCCTGTGTCAGGGCGCCCGCCTCGCGCAGGCGTCGGCACTCCTTGGGCGGGGGGAGCGGGTTGGCGGGGCGCTGAGTCACAGGAAGCCCCTCCGTACGAAAAAGTACATAAACGTATATTGAGTGACACGGCGGAGGTTCGCCTGTTACGACGGGAAAGCGCGTGTCGTTGGGACCATGACGGTCGTGAACCTGATGAGCGCCCGCCGGTCGTCGTTGTCGCCCCTGCTGACCCGGCTGCACGCCCGGCTGCGCGACCGGTCGCCCGGACTGGGCGCCGGCCTCCTGGGCGGGGTGCTGGCCGCCGGGCTCGGGCTGGGGTCGTTCGCCGCGCTCGTGATGGTGCTGTGGATCAGTTCGCCGTATCCGGACAGCGGGCCGGGCGGGGCGCTGCATGTCGCCGCCGCGCTGTGGCTGCTGGCGCACGGGGCCGAGCTGGTGCGGACCGACACGCTGACCGGGGTGGCGGCGCCGGTGGGGGTCACGCCGTTGCTGTTGCTGGTGCTCCCGGTGTGGCTGGTGCATCGGGCCGCGCGGGACGCCGTGGACGGACCGGACGCGACCGACGCGGCGGACGGACCGGACGGGCGGGTCGGGGCGGACGGGTGGGGCAGGCCGCACAGGGCGGACGGGTCGGACGGGTCGGACAGGCCGGACAGGGCGGACCGGTACGGCAGTGGCGGGCACGCGCCGGGGGGCGCGGTCAGTGCGCGGATGGCGTGGGCCGGGGTGGTCGTCGGGTATCTCGTCGTGGCGGCGGGCGCGGCCTGCTACGCGGCCGGGGGAGCGTTGCGGCCGTCGTGGCTGTGGGCGGCCGTGTGTGTGCCGGGGGTGGCGGCACTGGCGGCGGGGGCGGGGGTGTGGACGGCGTCAGGGCGTCCCCGGCACGCGCTGGTACGGATGCTGCCGCGAGGGCTGCGGCGCTGCCTGCTCGGCGAGTGGGTCGGGGCGGCGGTGCGGGCGGCCTCGGCCGGGGTGGCGGTGCTGGTCGGGGGTGGGGCGTTGCTGGTGGCCGTGTCGTCGGTGTGGCACCTGGGAGCGGCCCGCGGGGCGTTCCTGCAGCTGACCGAGGGGTGGTCGGGGCGGTTCGCGGTGCTGCTGCTGTGTGTGGCGCTGGTGCCGAACGCGGCGGTGTGGGCGGCGGCGTATGCGCTCGGGCCCGGTTATGTGCTCGGGGCCGGGCATGTGGTGGACCCGTTGCTCTCGGACCCGGCGCCGCTTCTGCCGCCGTTTCCGCTGCTGGCGGCGGTGCCGGAGGCGGGGGCGGGAGGCGTGTGGAACTGGGTGGCCGGGGTCGTGCCGGTGCTGGCCGGGGCGACGGTGGGGGTGTTCGTGGCGCGGGAGGGGGCGTTGCCGGGCGGGAGCGAGGACGCCTGGTCGCGGTGGCGGACGGTGGGGGTCGTCGGGGCGGCGGGCGTGGTGTGCGGGGTGTTGGCCGGCGGGCTCGCGGGGTTGGCGGGCGGGCCGTTGGGCGTGGGGGCGCTGGCTCGGTTCGGGCCGGTGTGGTGGCAGGTCGGTGGCGCGGTGGTGCTGTGGACCGTGGCCGTAGGGGTGCCGGTGGGGCTGTGCGTGCGGGCGAGGCGGGGCCGGAAGTGGGTGCCGGACGCGTCCTGGCGGACGGCGGGCGGCGGGGTGCCCTCGGACCGGGAAGCGCGTGGGGACGACGACAAGGGGCTGGTCGGGGGCGAGGAGTTCGGGTTCGGGGAGTTCGGGTTCGAGCCGTACGACTTCGTGGAACTGGAGGTGGGGACGGCGATGGAGCGGGAGCTGGGGAGCGGGACGGGCAGGGGGACGGAGAGAGGGGTGGAGAAGGAGGCGGGGGCCGACGCGGCGAAGGAGCCCGAGGGGCCCGAGGAGCCCGAGGGGCGGCCGGAGGCGGCGGACGGGCCGGAGGGGCCCGACGAACCGGTGTGGCACGGGGACACGCCGCGGGAGGTGCGGTGGGCGGCCTTGCGGGAGGTGGGGGAGGAGGCGCCGGGCGCGGCGGAGGACGAGGGCTCGGCCCCGTCACGGTGACCGCCGAAAGCTCCTCGCCCCGCCGCCCTGGCCCATGCACGCGCCCCGTGCCCCTCGCGTCAGAGGCGCGCACGGACGGTCAGGGGGCCTCGGGCGACCCTCAGCTGTTCGCCCCCAGGATGCCCTTCAGCTCCTTCGGGAGCAGGTCGTTGCAGGACTGCTTCGCCTCGTTGGTGAGGGCGTCGCTGGTGCAGGTGTAGTAGTCGCGGTAGACGAGCTGGGCGGTGAAGGTGACCGCGACCAGGGCGAGCGCCAGGGACGCGGTGACCAGGCCGCTGATCGCCGCGGTGGTCTGGGGCCGGCCCGTGGGCTCGGCGGGTGCCGGGGCGGTGGGGTCGGGGGTGCGGGGCTTGGCTCGCAGGGAGCCGATGCCCCAGTTCAGGGCCAGGGCGCCGAGCAGCAGGGCCACGTACGGCCAGCCGAAGAGGGCGAAGAAGAAGGCCCACATGCCGCACAGCAGCGCGTAGCGCCCCTTGCGCTGGGCCGGGTCCGTGGGGTCCCAGCGGGGTGTGGGGCCCTGGCCGCCGGGGCCGCCGCCCTCGGGGCCGGGGCCGGAGGGGCCCGGGCCGGGGCGCTCGCCGAAGCCGCCGGGGGCGCGGCCCGGCTGCTGGTCGCTCCACTGGCTGCCCCAGGGGGAGTGTCCGCCCCCCTGGGCGCCCGGGGTTCCCTGGGGTCCTTGGCCGCCCTGGCCCTCCTGACCCTCGGGGGAGCCGCCCGCGCCCGACGGGTGCCGGGGCCGCCACGGGCTGTCCGGGGTGCCCTCCGGGGGCGGGGCGAAGGGGTTGTCGTCCTGCGGGGCGTCGGGCGGCGAGCCGGGGCGCTCGCGCAGCAGCAGGGTGCCGCGCTCTCCTCCAGGCAGGTGCTGCGGGGGGAGCGTGTGGAGTCGCAGGCTGCGGTCCGGCATCAACTGAGCGTCTTCCCCTAGGTGAATACGGCTGTCTGACATGAGCTGTCACTCGGGGAACGCGCCGCACGGCGACCGCGTTCCCCGATCCCGCTCCCGGCAGACGCTACCTTCCGGCCACGCCCCCGTCCCGTGGGGGCCGTCCCGTGTGCCGGTATCGTTGCTGACGGTCGGCTGCTTCGTATGCTTCCCCGTATCCGGGAGCGCGATGCATTCGTACGAACATACAAGACGTCGTACGGTCCGGCCGTACGAACGCCTCCCCGAGAAAGGGTCCCCACCGTGGCCGCCAAGCCCGTGGCCAAGCGCCTCGTCGTGCTGGTTTCCGGATCCGGTACGAACCTCCAGGCGCTCCTCGACGAGATCGCCGCCACCGGCACCGAGGCCTACGGCGCCGAGATCGTGGCCGTCGGAGCCGATCGCGAGGGCATCGAGGGGCTCGCCCGGGCCGAGCGCGCCGGGATCCCGACCTTCGTGTGCAAGGTCAAGGACCACGAGACGCGCGACGCCTGGGACGCCGCCCTCGCCGAGGCGGTCGACGCCCACGCGCCCGACCTGGTCGTCTCCGCCGGGTTCATGAAGATCGTCGGCAAGGAGTTCCTGGCGCGGTTCGGCGGGCGGTTCGTCAACACGCACCCCGCCCTGCTGCCCAGCTTCCCGGGGGCGCACGGGGTGCGCGACGCGCTCGCGTACGGCGCCCGGGTCACCGGCTGCACCGTCCACTTCGTCGACGACGGCGTCGACACCGGGCCGATCATCGCGCAGGGCGTGGTCGAGGTCCGGGACGAGGACGACGAGAGCGCTCTGCACGAGCGCATCAAGGAAGTCGAGCGAAGGCTGCTCGTCGAGGTCGTGGGGCGCCTCGCCCGCAACGGCTATCGCATTGAGGGACGAAAGGTAGTTATCCAGTGACCGCCCAGACCATCGACAGCAGCTCCACGCGGGCGATCCGGCGTGCGCTCGTCAGCGTCTACGACAAGACGGGCCTCGAAGAGCTGGCCCGTGGGCTGCACGAGGCCGGTGTCGAGCTGGTGTCGACCGGCTCCACCGCCTCCCGTATCGCCGCCGCCGGCGTCCCGGTCACCAAGGTCGAGGAGCTGACCGGCTTCCCCGAGTGCCTGGACGGCCGCGTCAAGACCCTGCACCCCAAGGTCCACGCGGGCATCCTCGCCGACCTGCGGCTCCCCGACCACCGGCGTCAGCTGGAAGAGCTGGGCGTCGAGCCCTTCGACCTGGTCGTCGTGAACCTCTACCCGTTCCGCGAGACCGTCGCCTCCGGTGCCTCGCCCGACGAGTGCGTCGAGCAGATCGACATCGGCGGGCCGTCCATGGTGCGTGCCGCCGCCAAGAACCACCCGTCGGTCGCCGTCGTGACCAGCCCGGCCCGTTACGGCGACGTCCTCGCCGCGGTCGCCGGCGGCGGCTTCGACCTGGCCGCCCGCAAGCGGCTCGCCGCCGAGGCCTTCCAGCACACGGCCGCCTACGACGTCGCCGTCGCCTCCTGGTTCGCCTCCTCCTACGCGCCGGTCGACGAGTCGCGGTTCCCCGACTTCCTCGGCGCCACCTGGGAGCGCGAGAACACCCTGCGCTACGGCGAGAACCCGCACCAGCCCGCCGCGCTCTACGTCGACGGCACGGGCGCCGGTCTCGCGGTCGCCGAGCAGCTGCACGGCAAGGAGATGTCGTACAACAACTACACGGACACGGACGCCGCCCGCCGTGCCGCGTACGACCACGACGAGCCGGCCGTCGCGATCATCAAGCACGCCAACCCGTGCGGTATCGCGGTCGGCGCGGACGTCGCCGAGGCGCACCGCAAGGCGCACGCCTGCGACCCGCTGTCGGCCTTCGGCGGGGTCATCGCCGTCAACCGGCCCGTCAGCAAGGAGATGGCGGAGCAGGTCGCGGAGATCTTCACCGAGGTCATCGTCGCGCCCGACTACGAGGAGGGCGCCCTCGAGGCCCTCGCCAAGAAGAAGAACATCCGGGTGCTGAAGGCGCCGGGCGCCCCCGCCAACCCGGTCGAGGTCAAGCCGGTCGACGGCGGGGTCCTGCTCCAGGTCACCGACCGGCTCCAGGCGGACGGCGACGACCCGGCCGGCTGGACCCTCGCCACCGGCGAGGCGCTCGACGCCGAGCAGCTGGCCGAGCTGTCCTTCGCCTGGAAGGCGTGCCGGGCCGTGAAGTCCAACGCGATCCTGCTCGCCAAGGACGGCGCCTCCGTCGGTGTCGGCATGGGCCAGGTCAACCGCGTCGACTCCGCGAAGCTCGCCGTCGAGCGGGCCGGCGAGGAGCGGGCGCGTGGCGCGTACGCTGCCTCCGACGCGTTCTTCCCCTTCCCGGACGGGCTGGAGATCCTGGTCGAGGCCGGGGTCAAGGCCGTCGTCCAGCCGGGCGGTTCGGTCCGTGACGAGCTGGTGGTCGAGGCCGCGAAGAAGGCGGGCGTCACCATGTACTTCACGGGGACGCGGCACTTCTTCCACTGAGCGCGCACGGGAACGGGCGGTCCGGCATCCTGCCGGGCCGCCCGTTCCCGTTCCCGTCTCCGTCTCTGTTCCCGTCTCCGCCGACCCCCGTACGGCGGTCACGCGGGACGCCCCCCGGAGCCGGGAGGTGCGGGCGGCCCCGGGTGGGGCCGGGACCGCCCGCACCGGTCGGCGGGGTCAGGTCAGCCACACGTTGCAGCTGCTCACCCACTTGTGCGAGCGGATGTTGTTGTCCGCGCTCTCGCCGTTGCTGAAGGTGTTGTCGGAGAGGTTGTCGGCGAAGTACTCGTAGGGGGAGAGACAGGCGTACCCGGACTGGTACTCCTGGATGAACCAGAACTCCACGACGTCGTTGCCGCCGGTGTAGCCGGCGTTCATGACGGACGACGCCTTGTCCCAGGCGTTGGTGAAACCGCCGCCGTCCTGGCTCCAGTCGGAGTCGTTGCCCGCGGTGACGCCCAGCAGGGCGCCCTGGCAGTCGTAGCCGTCCCAGGCGTAGACGTTGCCGTTGCGGCCCGGCCACTTGCTGTTGCAGACGGTGGCCTGGGCGCTGGTGTCGGCCGCCTGGGCGGACGTCGCCGGTACGCCCAGCCCGAGCGCGGTCAGGCCGACGACCGCCGCCGTGATGGCGAACTTGCGCATGGTGTTCCCCTCGTTTCGTCGAATCGGTTGGTCGCGTCAGGCGCGCTGCGGCACGATCCGTACCGCGCGGTCGTACGCCTGCCGCTGGAGGCGCCGGTAGGTGTCGAGCGCCTCGCCGTACCGGTCAGGAAGCCGGTCGAGGTAGGAGGTCTCGCGAGCCGTGGCCACGGACCTCAGGGAGGTGGAGCGGGCGCAGCGGGCGTCGGCGACGGCGGTCGTCCGCTCGGTGGCGAACGCCCGGTCGGCGCCCGCCGGGCCGAGCCGCGCGGTGTTCTCGCGGATCGCGTCACGGGCCGCCTGCGGGTCCGGGTAGGACAGTCCGGCCTTCTCCAGACACCGTGACCAGGCGGCCACGGCGGCGGTCAGCCGTCGGTCGTGCCGCAGGTCGTCGGCGTACAGCGCGTTCAGGCCGGTGGCGGTCTTGGAGGCGCGGAACCACGCGCCGGGGTCGCCGTAGAGGGCCTTCTCCGCCTCCGCCGTGCAGCCGCCGAGGCGTTTGCGGACCTCGCGGCCGCTGCCGGGCAGCTTCGCCGAGAGCACCTGGAAGCCGTTGCCGCCGTCGAGCGCCCGGTCGAAGGCGGCGCGGCGCGCGGGGGACAGGCTCTTCCGGTACGCGACGACGGGGTGGTGCAGGCGCCGTCGCTCCTGCCGGGCGTCGATCCGGCCGCCGTACCCGTACGTCCGCGCCCACTCGACGTCGTCCTGCACATAGCGCACCGGCATGCTCTCGCGCAGGGTCAGGGAGCGGTCCTCCCAGAAGGAGAACCCCTGCCGGTTCATGCACTGCCGGGTCAGACGCTGCTGGGCGTCGTCGACGCGCAGCTCCTGCTGCCAGGTCAGCGGCCCGGGCCGGTCCTGCCGGGCGCCGGTGTCCGTGCCCCGGCCGCATCCGGTCGCGACGGCCCCCGTCACCGCCGCGACCGCACACAGCGAAGCGAGCGCACGCTTCATGGAACGTTCCCCCGTCTCCCCCGAGGGTCCCCCGTCTCCCCGTGGGTCCCCGTCGCCGCCCGTCCCCGGTGCGGCACTCACACCATCGGGCACGCCGGGGCCGGGGGGTACCTCGGACCTCTCAGGGTCACGTGCGGCCCGGGGGCGTGTACTCCTTGAGGTAGTGGGCCACCTCTGCCGCGTAGGCGCGGTACGCGGCGGGGACCCCGCCGGCCTTGTTCACCGTGTCCCAGGAGGTGCGGTAGGCGGCGGCGACCAGGACGCGCCGGTCGCCGGCGATGTCGGTGTCCAGGCGCGGGGCGATCCAGCAGAGGTAGCGGCCCATCGCCGGGATCGACTCGGCGGGCGGGAACGGCGGCGAGGGCACGGTCTCGCCGGGCGTGCCGTCCTCGTTCATCCACCAGCGCAGCACGCGCGGCGTCCAGCGGGCGATGCCGTACTCGTCCTTGCCGGGGTCGGCGAGGTCCGGGTCGAAGTCGCTCTCCACCTTCAGCATGGCGGCGATCAGGGCCGGGGTGACGGCCCCCTGGTCGCAGTCGCGCGCCGTCTCGACGATCAGCAGCCGGTACGGGGGCGGCACGCCCCGGTCGGTACGGAGGTACTCGGCGCCGTACACCGCGGCCGTGTTCGCCGTCGACCCGCCGGCCCCGGCGTCCGGCGGGACGCCGTCGCCGCCCCAGGTGGCGACGCCGTACCCGAGGGCCGCCACGGCGGTGGTGGCGAGCGCGGCGGACAGGACCGCCGTACGGCGCGAGAAGCGGCCGGCGAGGCGGGGCCGGCGGCCGCCCGAGGGCGCCGTCCCGGTGACCTTCTCCACCCGGCGCAGCAGGACCTCGGTGCCGATCCGGGCGGCGTGCGTCCGGGCCAGGCAGGCGCGGACGATCTCACGCCAGGAGTCCGGGAGTTCGGGGGACAGCCGCAGCTCGGCCGTGCCGCGGGAGTAGGCGACGGCCGCGTCGCGGCGGGCCGTCGGGGTGCCGCCGGGCAGCGGGAAGGAGCCGGTGAGGACGAGATGGGCGAGGACCCCGAAGGCCCACACGTCGGCGGAGGGGCGGATCCGGCGGCCGCGTTCGCCGATCTCGGCCCACAGCAGCTCGGGCGGGGTGTAGTCGGGGGTGGAGAAGGCGGGGGTGTAGGCGTGGGTGCCCTCCAGTTCGGCGGCCATGTTGAAGTCGGCGAGACGGGCCGAACCGTCCTTCATCAGCAGCACGTTGGCGGGCTTGAGGTCGCCGTGCACCCAGCCCGCGCGGTGCAGCTGGGCGAGGCCCGCGCAGACCTGGGCGAGCAGGGCGGCCCCGGGCGCGGGCCTCGGGGTGCGTGCGAGCAGCGCCGCCACGGAGGTCTCGGCCTTCTCCAGCACCAGCACGGTGGCGCCGTCGAGGTGGGGGCGGGCCGGGTCGTCCACGGTGAGGGTCTCGTAGAGACGGATCAGCCGCGGGCTGGTCAGCCGGCTCAGCAACTCCACTTCCCGCTCGGCCAGTTCCCGCAGGTGGGCGAGCTGGCGGGGGGTGCGAGTGCCGGTGGGCAGGAACTTGAGGGCGGCCGACTCGGGCAGGTCCGGTGAGGCATCGTTGTCATCGGGGACCCGCCGGGCCGCGTACACACTGCCGAACGCCCCGCTCGCGAGGGGCTCGCGCACCTCCCAGCGGCCGATCCGGTACCCCCGGGGGACCTGGACGGTGAAGGCCCCGGTCACCGGACGGCCGCCGGATCCGACGGCGGGGGCGTCCGCCCGCTCAGTACGGCGAGGTCGTCCTCGCGCACCAGGTCGAAGCGGAGCGCCAGCGACACCAGGGACTCCTTCTTGCCGTTGAGGCGCGGGCCCGGGTCGGCCGTGTCGGGGCCGGGTTTCAGGCGCAGCTTCACGGCCAGGTAGTCGATGTTCCACTGCACGGAGGTGCGGGAGGCGGCCGGCCACGCGGACCGCAGCCGGGCGACGACCTGTTCGACGGTGGGCAGCGGGGCGTGCGGCTCGCCGCGCAGCCGGGGCTCGCACAGGGCGGCGAGCACCGCGAAGTACCGCTTGCTGCGGTCCAGGGAGAACGCGGGTGCCGTGGTCGCGCCGTCCAGGCCCGACGCGGTGCCCAGGTAGTCGTGGCGGGGCGCCCACACCTCGACCGGCAGGAGGTCGCCCGCCGCGGGCAGCACGATCCGGGCGAACTCGAAGGGGACCGGCGCGTCCAGCCGGCCCGGCGCGACCTTGATGTGCTCGCCGGCGCCCTCCGGGTTCTCCACCACGTAGGTCTGTTCCCGGCTGTAGTTGCTGAGTATCCAGAAGGCGCCCTGCGCGGTGATCTCGCCCGCCCGCCGCGAGACGCCCTCGTGCGGGATCGCCAGGTCGTTGTCGCGCGCCGATCTGCCGAAGGTCAGCCGCTCACCGGGGGCGAGCCGGAGCCGGCGCCGGGGCTCATGGCCGCCGCGCCCGTCGTCCGGGTCCACCGGTGGTACGACGATGATGCTGTACACGCTGTGTCTCCCGCTCCCCACCCGCGCCTACCGGCATCAGAGTGGGTGACGGAACGGGGCCGTGTCACGGTGTGACACGGCCCCGCGGAGGAATGGCGTGAAGACGCTCCTTCGCCGTCAGTAGCGCGGGCGTCGGAACCACTCCGCGGTGACCCGCTTCGCGGAGAAGACGATCAGCAGGATCGACACCACCATCAGGACGATGCCCAGGCCCCAGGCCGCGATCATGAAGATGCCGGTGACGATCGCGAACGAGCCGTAGACGATGGCGCACACCCGGACGCCGTTGCCGCCCTTGGTCCACTGGAGCAGCAGGATCAGGCCGAGGATCGCGAAGACGGCGGCCAGGCCCACGAGGAAGACGATGACGCCCTTGCCGAGGTCGGCGACCTGCTCGGCGTCCGCCGTGCCGGTGACGCCCGCCTCGTCCATCTTCTCGTCCCACACGGACAGCACCCAGGCGTACCCGCCCGCGACGATCACATGGGCGAGGACGACGATGCCGAGCATGATCTGCGCGGCCCGGGCGAGGCTCGGCATGGCGAACGGGCCGACGGGACCACCGGGGTAGCCGCCCTGGAAGCCGGGGTCGCCCGGGTACTGCGGGTAGGGCTGCTGCCCGTATCCCGGTGCCTGCGGGGCGCCGTAACCCTGCTGCGGGGGCTGGCCGGGGTAGCCGTAACCCGGGGCGGGGGGCTGCTGAGGGGCCGGCTGCGGCGGCCCGTAGGGGTTGTTCGGCTCGCCGAAACTCATGGCGGTCCTTCCTCCGTTTGCACTCGAGTGCGGGGACGACGGGCGGCCTGTCTCGGAGGAAGTGGTACAGATGCGGTTCGTCCCCCCGGTACTGCCCGCGGCACTGTGGTGTCAATCGTTCTGCAATGGCCGGTTTGTTGTCCAGCCGCATTCCGCAGGTGTTGTGCAAGTGCAACATCATCGATCAAGGACGCGCACGCCGGCGGACGGGTCCGGCACCCCGTCGGCCCACGCCCCAGGTCACCGCCCAGGTCACCGCCCGGGTCACCCGGATTGGAACCGGGGGCCCGTCATCCGGGAGGATGGGGCCATGACCGCCCAGATTCTCGATGGCAAGGCCACCGCAGCCGAGATCAAGTCGGATCTGACCGCCCGCGTGGCGGCGCTGAGGGAGAAGGGCGTGACGCCCGGCCTCGGCACGATCCTCGTCGGGGACGACCCCGGCAGCCAGAAGTACGTCGCGGGCAAGCACCGCGACTGCGCCCAGGTGGGCATCGCCTCCATCCAGCGCACCCTGCCCGGCACGGCCACGCAGGAGGAGATCGAGGCGGTCGTCCGCGAGCTGAACGACGACCCGGCCTGCACCGGATACATCGTGCAGCTGCCGCTGCCGCGGGGCATCGACGAGAACCGCGTCCTGGAGCTGATGGACCCGGCCAAGGACGCCGACGGCCTGCACCCGATGAACCTGGGCCGGCTGGTCCTCAACGAACCCGCCCCGCTGCCCTGTACCCCGCACGGCGTGCTCACCCTGCTGCGCCGCCACGGCGTCGAGATCAAGGGCGCCGAGGTCGTGGTCGTCGGCCGCGGTGTCACCATCGGCCGCCCGATGCCGCTGCTGCTCACCCGGCGCAGCGAGAACGCGACCGTGACCCAGTGCCACACCGGCACCAGGGACCTCGCGGCGCATCTGCGGCGCGCGGACATCATCGTCGCCGCCGCCGGTTCCGCCCACCTGATCCGCGCCGAGGACGTCAAGCCGGGCGCCGCCGTCCTGGACGTCGGTGTCTCCCGCGATGCCGAGGGCAGGATCGTGGGCGATGTCCACCCGGACGTCCGGGAGGTGGCCGGCTGGATCTCCCCGAACCCCGGCGGGGTCGGCCCGATGACCCGTGCCCAGCTGCTCGTCAACGTGGTCGAGGCGGCGGAGCGCAGTGCCGGCTGAGAACACCTCGGGCGAGCCCGAGGACATCGAGGTGCGCGATCCCGTCAGCGCGCCGGACGCCGAGGGCGTACCGCGCCGCGTCACCCGCCGCTTCCCGAAGTTCACCAGGGACACGGCGCGTCCCGAGGGCGGGGGCCGGGCCGCGTCCGCCGACGCGCTGGCCGCCCGGCAGTGGCCGATCATCGCGGTCCTGAGCGGGGTCGCGCTCGGCCTGCTGCTGACCGCGCTCGACCAGTTCCGGATCGGGACCGTGCTGATCGGCGTCTCCCTGCTGGCCGGCGCGGTGCTGCGCTGGATGCTGCCCGGCGTCGGCATGCTCGCGGTGCGCTCCCGTTTCACGGACATCGCGACCTACGGGGTGCTGGGCACGGCGATCGTCCTGCTGGCGCTGATGGCCCAGCCCGATCCGTGGCTCCAGATCCCCTTCCTCAAGGACACCCTGCACTTCACGGTCACCAACTGAGCCCAACTGAGCCCACGCGCGCGGCGGCCCGTCCTCTCCCCCGAGAAGGACGGGCCGCCGTCGCGTTCCACGCTGCCGCACCGTGAACGCCCTGTTCAACCGCTGTCCGCACGCTGTGTCGTGGAAGTGACCGTTCCGAAACCGTGTGCCCGTCCGGCCCCGGGCGCGCCCGCCGCCGCCCGCCGAGGGAACCGTCCGGCATCCGGACGTCGTCCTCCCGACGGACCGAGGGGAAGGTGGGCGGAATGGGTGGCTGGCAGCCGCTGCCGGACGGGCTGCCGGCGGAGGTGCGGCACTTCGTCGACCAGTTGCGGCAGCTGAAGGACCGCACGGGTCTCAGCCTGGCCGGGCTCGGCGCCGCCACCGCGTACAGCAAGTCCTCCTGGCACCGCTATCTCAACGCGGTCCAGCCGCCGCCCCGGCAGGCCGTCGCCGCGCTGTGCCGGGTGGCCGGGGTGACCGGGGCGGACGCCGAACGGCACGTCGTGCGCTGGGAGCTGGCCGTCGAGGCCTGGCCGAAGCCGCCGCCGGCCGCGGGTGGCGGCTTCGGCGAGGAGTACGAGGACGACCCCACGGTCCCCTGGTGGGACCGTCTGGCGGAACCCGCCCCGCCGCCCCCGTCGCGCACCGCCGGCCGGCTCCTTCTGTACGCGGTGCTCCTGCTGCTGGCGCTGCTGCTCGTGGCGGTCGGCGGCGCGGTGGCCTTCGGCTGATGTGCGCTCGTCGTGCCGATACGTTGACAGTTCGGGGATGTGTCCCGAATCGTCGGTACATCGGGGCCCGCGTGGCCCATGGGGGACGGGGCGGAGGGAGGGGGGTTCGATGCCTCGGTGGAAGGAACTGCCGGACGAACTCGATCCCCAGGTGAGGGAGTTCGCCGAACTGCTGCGCAGGGTCGTGGACCGTGCCGGCCTGAGCCTGCCGGCGCTCGCCGACCGGACCGGCTACAGCAGGACGTCCTGGGAGCGCTATCTGAACGGCCGTCTGCTCGCCCCCAAGGGCGCGGTCGTCGCCCTCGCCGAGGTCACCGGCTCCCCGTCCGTCCATCTGACCACCCTGTGGGAACTCGCCGAACGTGCCTGGAGCCGCGCGGAACTACGGCAGGACGCGGCGACGGAGGCGATCGGGATCGCCCGGGCGCGGACCCCGGCCGGGGAGTCCGGGCCGCCGGGGCGCGGTGCGGGCGGGCGAGAGGGGGGCGCGGCCGCCGCTGACCGGGCGGGCGGGCGGGCCGGGCCGACCCCGGGTGTCGCCGGGCCGGCCGGGGTGTCGCCCACCCTGCCGCCCGAGGAGGGCGGGAGCCCGGGGCGAGGCGGCGGCGGGGCGCACCGGCTGGTGCTGTTCCTCGCCGGGGTCGTGGGGGTGGTGGTCGTCGTCGTGGGCGGGTTCCTGCTCACCGGCGACGGGGATCCGAAGGAGGCCGTCGGGGCCGGCCGGGAGCCGTCGCCGTCCGGGAGTTCCCCCGCCGTGCTGCCGTCCGGGGTGCTGTGCGCCGGGGCCGGGTGCACCGGCAAGGACGCCGAGGCGATGGGGTGCAGCGGGGACCTCGTGGTCACGGCGAGGAGCGCGCGTGTCGGCACGGCCGTGGTCGAGGTCCGGTACAGCAGGACCTGTGGGGCCGCGTGGGGGCGGATCGTGCAGGCGGCCCCGGGGGACTCGGTACGGGTGACCGTGGGCGCGGCGCGGCAGACCGGCCGGATCACCACCGCCGGGGACACCATCGCCTACACCCCGATGATCGCGGTGAAGGACGCGTCGGAGGCGAAGGCCTGCGCGGTGCTGGCCTCGGGCGAGGAGGGGTGCACGGCGTAGGAGGGGCGCACGGCGTAGCGCGAGAAGGGGCGCACGGCGCAGGACGGGGAGGGCGCACGTCGTAGGGCGTGTCGCGGCCGGACGGGTGGCGCGGTGCGGCGGCCGGGCGAAAAACCCGGGCCCGGCAGGAATATCCCCGTCCTCCCTGGGCACGCGAACCGTACCCCCACGGGATCCGGCGCGACCCGGTACCCCCACCGCGGCGGCCGCACGGTCTCACCTCTCCCGGACCGGCGGCCGCCGCTTCGGTGACAAGAGGGTGTTCACTCTGTGGGACGGGCCACAGACCCCCGGACCTCCGTGCCGCCGGATGCGCGATAGCCTGACCGCTGGATGGATCTCTTGATACCAAGAGATCGATCATTTGTACGTCCCATCCGGGGCAGGGACGCCCCACCGACA
The DNA here is from genome assembly GCF_014648915.1 of Streptomyces phaeofaciens. GTDB lineage: Bacteria > Actinomycetota > Actinomycetes > Streptomycetales > Streptomycetaceae > Streptomyces > Streptomyces phaeofaciens. The sequence goes on from NZ_BMSA01000002.1 coordinate 75,826, forward strand.
GCTGTCATACGGAGAACGCCATGACCCGCACTCCCGTGAACGTCACCGTCACCGGCGCGGCCGGCCAGATCGGTTACGCCCTGCTCTTCCGCATCGCCTCCGGCCAGCTGCTCGGCGCGGACGTGCCGGTCCGGCTGCGCCTCCTGGAGATCACCCCCGCCCTGAAGGCCGCCGAGGGCACCGCCATGGAGCTCGACGACTGCGCGTTCCCGCTGCTCCAGGGCATCGACATCTCGGACGACCCGAACGTCGCCTTCGACGGCACCAACGTCGCCCTCCTCGTCGGCGCCCGCCCCCGCACCAAGGGCATGGAGCGCGGTGACCTCCTGGAGGCCAACGGCGGCATCTTCAAGCCGCAGGGCAAGGCCATCAACGACCACGCCGCGGACGACATCAAGGTCCTCGTCGTCGGCAACCCGGCCAACACCAACGCCCTGATCGCCCAGGCCGCCGCCCCGGACGTACCGGCCGAGCGCTTCACCGCGATGACCCGCCTGGACCACAACCGCGCGCTGACCCAGCTCGCGAAGAAGACGGGCTCCACGGTCGCCGACATCAAGCGCCTGACCATCTGGGGCAACCACTCCGCCACGCAGTACCCGGACATCTTCCACGCCACGGTGGCCGGCAAGAACGCCGCCGAGGTCGTCAGCGACGAGAAGTGGCTGGCCGAGGACTTCATCCCGACCGTCGCCAAGCGCGGTGCGGCGATCATCGAGGCCCGTGGCGCGTCCTCCGCGGCCTCCGCCGCCAACGCGGCCATCGACCACGTGTACACCTGGGTCAACGGCACCGCGGACGGCGACTGGGCCTCCATGGGCATCCCGTCGGACGGCTCCTACGGCGTCCCGGAGGGCCTGATCTCCTCCTTCCCGGTCACCACCAAGGACGGCTCGTACGAGATCGTCCAGGGCCTGGACATCAACGAGTTCTCCCGCGCCCGCATCGACGCGTCGGTGCAGGAGCTGGCGGAGGAGCGCGAGGCGGTCCGCGCCCTCGGCCTCATCTGAGCCGTCCGCCCCGCGCGGCGCGGCGAACGACCCCGCACGGGCCCCGTTCCGGTCTTCACCGGAGCGGGGCCCGCGCCTGTTTCCGCGAGCCGCTCGGCGAGACAGCCGCTTCTCGAACCAGTGGTCCGCGTACACGTGGTCCAGATACGCCGGGATCTCCCGGTACCCGCACGCCCGGTACATCGCCCGCGCCTCGGTGAGCGAGGCGTGCGTGTCCAGCCGTACGACGTCCAGGCCGCGGTCGGCCGCCGCGTGTTCCAGGTGGCCGAGCAGCCGGCGGGCGAGGCCGAGGCGGCGGGCGTCGTGGTGCACCCAGACGTGCTTGATCTCGCCGACGCCCGGCTCCAGGGTGCGCAGCGCCCCGCAGCCCACCGGGCGCTCCTCCTCGTACGCGACGAAGAACGCGCCCGCGTCCCCCGAGACCTCCTCGGGGCCGACCAGGTCGGAGGAGTCGAAGCCCTCGGGGAAGCGGGCGTCGAGGTCGGCGGCGTAGGCGTCGAGGCAGGCGCGGGCGTCCGGGGCGGCGCCGTCGACGGGCGCGACGGTGATCGCCGCGAGCCGCAGCAGACGCCGGGCGGTGGCGAGGGCGCCGGTGAGTTCGGCGCGCTGCGGGCCGGTGAGGCCGTCGAGCAGGCTCTGCGCGAGGCCGTCGGCCCGGCGGTGCTGCTCCCTGACCTCGGCCCGTCCGGCGGGGGTCGGTTCGACCGTGCGCAGCCGGCTGTCGTACGGGTGGACGCCGGTGCGGACCATGCCCTGGGCCTGGAGGGACTTGATCATCCGGCTGAGGTAGCCGGCGTCGAGGCCGAGCCGGGTGCGCAGGTCGCGCAGCGACACCCCGTTGCCGATCTCGAACAGCAGCCGGGCCTCGCCCAGGGGGCGGTCCTGGCCCAGGTAGTGGTCGTCGAGGGCGCCGATACGGCGCGTGTAGTAGCGGTTGAAGCGGCGCAGGGCCGCCACGTCGTCGGTCGACACGGGTGTGGACGCGGGCTCCATAACTCTTTGACTTTAGTCAAAGGTCTCCGGTGTGTCGACGGAAGTCCTCTCGTCATCGAGGCCGGCGCCGCCGTCGGCGGACCGAAGCGGCTTCCACGCCGCCCCTGGCCCCTTTCGTCCCGTTCTGCTCTCGTGTGCAGTGACACAGCGCACTTTCCACCCGGGATTGCGCATGCAACCGGAGGCGAGGGGCAGGCGATCGCGGTCCCCGAGAGTGCCCCACGGGTGACGCAGGGGGACTGCACAGGAACGGAAGGCGACAGCGACCATGGTCGACAGAACGGAACAGCAGGCGTACGGGACACCCGCAACCGTCCATGCGGGCGGCGAGTGGCAGACCGCCGTCTCGGGTGCCACCAGGGAGATCCTCGACCCGGCCGACGGCCGCCCCTTCGCCGTGGTCGCCGAGGGCGACGAGAAGGACGCCGAGCTGGCGGTCGCGGCCGCCCGCCGCGCCTTCGACGCCGGCGAGTGGCCGCGTACCCCGGCCGCCGGACGCGCCGCCCTGCTGCGCCGCGTCGCCGATCTCCTCGTACGCGACCGTGAACGCCTCGGTCTGCTGGAGAGCCGGGACGCGGGCAAGACCCTCGAAGAGGGCCGGATCGACATCGACTGTGTCGCCGACGCCTTCCGCTACTTCGCCGACCTGGTCGCCGCCGAGGCCCCGGGCCGGGTGGTGGACGCCGGCTCACCCGACGTGCACAGCGTGGTCGTCCACGAACCCGTCGGGGTGTGCGCGCTGATCACCCCCTGGAACTACCCGCTCCTCCAGGCGAGCTGGAAGATCGCGCCGGCCCTGGCAGCCGGCAGCACCTTCGTCGTCAAGCCGAGCGAGATCACCCCGCTGACCACCGTCGCCCTGATCGGGCTGCTCGTCGAGGCGGGCCTCCCCGCGGGGGCCGCCAATGTCGTCACCGGACCGGGCCGCACCGTCGGCGCCCGGCTCGCCGAGCACCCCGACGTGGACCTCGTCTCCTTCACCGGCGGGCTGGCCAGCGGCACCGAGGTCGCCCGGGCGGCCGCCCCCACCGTCAAGAAGGTCGCCCTGGAACTCGGCGGCAAGAACCCCAACATCGTCTTCGCCGACGCCTGCGCGAGTGCCGACGGCTTCGACACCGCCGTGGACCAGGCCCTCAACGCGGCCTTCATCCACAGCGGCCAGGTCTGCTCGGCCGGCTCCCGGCTGATCGTCGAGGAGTCCGTCCGGGACCGCTTCGTCGCCGAACTCGCCCACCGCGCCGCCCGGATCCGCCTCGGCCGCGGCACCGAGCAGGGCGTCGAGTGCGGCCCCCTCGTCTCCGAGCAGCAGCGCGCCAAGGTCGAGGCGTACGTCGAGTCCGCGCTCGCGGAGGGCGCCGTGCTGCGCACCGGCGGCAAGCGGCCCCGGCCCGCCCCCGAACGCCCGGAGTCCGGCTGGTTCTACGAGCCGACGGTCCTGGACCGGTGCCACCGCGAGATGAGGGTCGTACGGGAGGAGGTCTTCGGACCCGTCGTCACCGTCGAGACCTTCCGCACCGAGGACGAGGCCGTGTTCCTCGCCAACGACACCGAGTACGGCCTCGCCGGCGCCGTCTGGACCACCGACGCCGGCCGCGCCCGCAGGGTCGCCGCGCGGCTGCGCCACGGCACCGTCTGGATCAACGACTTCCACCCCTACCTCCCGCAGGCGGAGTGGGGCGGCTTCGGAAAGAGCGGAGTGGGCCGCGAACTCGGCCCCGCCGGGCTCGCCGAGTACCGCGAGACCAAGCACGTCTACCAGAACCTCGCGCCGAAGCCGGTCCGCTGGTTCGCCGGCTGACCCCGGCCGACGTCCTCCCTCCTCCGCAAGCCCCTCTGGAGCACCCCCATGTCCGAGAACACCCCTGTCTACGACTACGTCGTCATCGGCGGCGGCACCGCGGGCTCCGTCATCGCCTCCCGCCTCACCGAGAACCCCGACGTCACGGTCGCCGTCATCGAGGGCGGCCCCAGCGACGTCGGCCGCGACGACGTGCTGACCCTGCGCCGCTGGATGGGCCTGCTCGGCGGCGAACTCGACTACGACTACCCCACCACCGAGCAGCCCCGCGGCAACTCCCACATCCGGCACAGCCGCGCCCGGGTCCTCGGCGGCTGCTCGTCCCACAACACCCTCATCGCCTTCAAGCCGCTGCCGTCCGACTGGGACGAATGGGAGGCGGCCGGTGCGCGGGGCTGGGGCGCGGTGCCGATGGAGGCGTACTACGCCAGGCTGCTCAACAACATCGTCCCGGTCGACGCGAAGGACCGGAACGCCATCGCCCGCGACTTCGTCGACGCGGCCCACCAGGCCCTCGGGGTCCCCCGGATCGAGGGCTTCAACCGCGAGCCGTTCACCGAGGGCGCCGGCTTCTTCGACCTCGCCTACCACCCCGAGGACAACAAGCGCTCGTCGGCGTCGGTGGCCTATCTGCACCCGGTGATGGACGAACGCCCCAACCTGACGATCCTGCTGGAGACCTGGGCCCACCGGCTGGAGCTGGACGGCACCCGCGCGCGGGGCGTGCACGTCCGGCGCGCGGACGGCGAGGAACTCCTCGTCCGCGCCCGGCGCGAGGTCGTGCTGTGCGCCGGCGCCGTCGACTCGCCGCGGCTGCTGCTGCACTCCGGCATCGGCCCCAAGGCCGACCTGGACGCGCTCGGCATCCCGGTCGTCCACGATCTGCCCGGCGTCGGCGAGAACCTCCTCGACCACCCCGAGTCGGTGATCGTCTGGGAGACCGAAGGACCGATCCCGGAGAACTCCGCGATGGACAGCGACGCGGGCCTGTTCGTCCGCCGCGACCCCGCACACCCGGGCCCCGACCTGATGTTCCACTTCTACCAGATCCCGTTCACGGACAATCCGGAGCGGCTGGGCTACGAACGGCCGCCCCACGGCGTCTCGATGACCCCCAACATCCCCAAGCCGAGGAGCCGCGGCCGGCTGTACCTCACCAGCGCCGACCCGGCCGTGAAGCCCGCCCTCGACTTCCGTTACTTCACCGACGAGGACGACCACGACGGCCGCACCCTCGTCGACGGCATCCGCATCGCCCGCGAGATCGCCCGTACCGAGCCGCTCGCCGGCTGGCTCAGGCGCGAGGTGGCCCCCGGTCCGCACCTCACCGGCGACGAGGAGCTGAGCGAGTACGCCCGCAAGGTCGCGCACACCGTGTACCACCCGGCGGGCACCTGCCGGATGGGCGACGCCTCCGACGAACTCGCCGTCGTCGACCCGCGGTTGCGGGTGCGCGGCCTGGACGGCCTGCGGATCGCCGACGCGTCCGTCTTCCCCACCATGCCCGCCGTGAACCCGATGATCGGGGTGCTCATGGTCGGGGAGAAGGCCGTCGACCTGCTCGGGGGTGAGGCGTGATGAGCGCGACGACCCCCGTGTTCTCCGTACAGGGCCTGTGGAAGGTCTTCGGCCCGAAGGCCGGCCGGGTCCCGGCCGACCCCGAGCTGTCCGCCCTGCCGCCCGCCGACCTGCGCTCCCGCACCGGCTGCACGGCCGCCGTCCGCGACGTCTCCTTCGACGTCCGCCGGGGCGAGGTCTTCGTGGTGATGGGCCTGTCCGGCTCCGGCAAGTCCACCCTGGTGCGCTGTCTGACCCGGCTGATCGAACCGACGGCCGGCACCATCGCCGTCGACGGCGAGGACGTCCGCGCCATGGACCGCACCCGGCTGCGCGAACTGCGCCGCCACCGGGCCGCGATGGTCTTCCAGCACTTCGGCCTCCTCCCGCACCGCACGGTCCTGGACAACGTGGCGTACGGCCTGGAGATCCAGGGCGTCGGCCGGGCGGAGCGCCGGGCCCGCGCGGCGGGCGTCGTCGCCAAGGTGGGCCTGGAGGGCATGGAACAGCGCCGCCCCGGCCAGCTGTCCGGCGGTCAGCGTCAACGCGTGGGCCTCGCCCGGGCGCTGGCGGTCGACCCGGAGGTGCTGCTCTTCGACGAGCCGTTCAGCGCGCTCGACCCGCTGATCCGGCGGGACATGCAGGAGGAGGTCGTCCGGCTGCACCGGGAGGAGGGCCGCACGATGGTCTTCATCACCCACGACCTCTCCGAGGCCCTGAAGCTCGGTGACCGCATCGCCCTCATGCGCGACGGCCGCGTGGTCCAGCTCGGCACCCCGGAGGAGATCGTCGGCTCCCCGGCGGACGACTACGTCCGCGAGTTCGTCAGGGACGTACCCCGCGAGCAGGTCCTGACGGTCCGTACGGCGATGCGCCCCGCTTCCGGGGACGAGGCGGGCACGGGCCCCGCCCTGCCGCCGACCGCCACGGTGTCGCAGGCGATCGTGGCGGTGGCCAGGGCCGGAGCACCGGCACGGGTGGTGGACCGGGGCCGCTGCCTGGGGGTGGTCGACCACGAACGGCTGCTCGGCGTGGTGGCGGGCACGGAGCCCGCCGAGAACCCTGGCGAGAACCCCGGCGAGCACCCCGCCGGCAACCTTGCCGAGAACTCCGCCGAGGAGCCCGCCAAGGAGGTGGTCTGATGGCCACGGCCACCGCACCCACTCCCCGCGCCGCGCTTCCCGGCGTCCTGCGGCACCCCGTCGCCCGCAAGCTCCTGCTGCTGGCGGCGGCCGCGGCGGTCCTCGTCCCCCTGGCCGACGCCCACTGGTCCAGCGGCACCTGGCCGAAGGCCCTGACCGTCGACCTCACCGGCCCCCTCACCCGCACCGGCGACTGGATCATCGACCACCGGGACAGCCATCCCCTGTTCCTCCACTTCCTCGGCCACATCAGCAACGCGGTCGTGTTCTGCGTCCGCGCCGTCTATCTGCTGCTGCTCGCGGCCGGCTGGGCGGGCGTCACGGCGGCCGCCACCGCACTCGCCTGGCGCGCGGCCGGGAAACGCCTCGCGCTCGGCACCGCGGCCGCCTTCCTGGCCTGCGGCGCGCTCGGCATGTGGGTCCCGACGATGCAGACCCTCGCGCTGATGGCCGTGGCCGTCCTCGCGTCGGTCGCGGTCGGCGTGGTCCTCGGCCTCGCCGCCGGTCTCTCCGCCCGCCTGGACCGCGTCCTGCGCCCGGTCCTGGACACCATGCAGGTGCTGCCGGCCTTCGCCTACCTCCTCCCGGTCGTCCTGGTCTTCGGCATAGGCGTCCCGGCGGCGGTCCTTGCCACCGTCGTCTACGCCGCCCCGCCCATGGCCCGCCTCACCGCCCTCGGGCTGCGCGGCGCGGACAAGGAGGTCCTGGAGGCCGTGGACTCGCTGGGCGCGACCGCCCGCCAGCGCCTGCTGACCGCCCGCATCCCGCTGGCCCGCAGGGAACTCCTGCTCGGCCTCAACCAGACGATCATGATGGCGCTGTCGATGGCGGTCATCGCGTCGGTGATCGGCGCGGGCGGCCTCGGCGACCGTGTCTACCAGGCGCTGGCCTCGGTCGACGTGGGCGCCGCCCTGGCGGCCGGCATCCCCATCGTGCTCCTCGCGGTCGTCCTGGACCGGGTCACGGCCGCGGCGGGAGACACCACCGGGCGTACCACCGGCACGGGCCGGGGGCACCGCGCGTACACCGCGTACGCCGTGGGCGCCGCCGTGGCCGTCGCCGTCGCCGGGCGGCTGGCGGGCCGTCCCGACTGGCCCGGGTCCTGGACGGTGGCCGTCGCCGCCCCCGTCAACGACGCCGTCGGCTGGATGACCGGCCACCTCTACTCCGGCGTCCCCGTGATCGGCGGCACCGCCGACTGGGCCGGCCGGTTCACCACCTGGGTCCTCGACCCGCTCCGGGACGGTCTCCAGGGCCTGCCCTGGTGGGCGGTGCTGCTGCTGGTCGCGGCCGTGGCCTGGCCGATCGGCACCTGGCGCACCGCGCTGACCGCCGTCCTCGCCCTGGCCGCGACCGGCGTGCTCGGCGTGTGGGAGCCGTCCCTGGACACGCTCTCCCAGGTCCTCGCGGCCGTCGCCGTCACCCTCGTCCTGGGCTTCGCCACCGGTGTCGCCGCGGCCCGCGGCGACCGGTTCGAGCGACTGCTGCGGCCCGTCCTGGACGTCTTCCAGACGATGCCGCAGTTCGTGTACCTGATCCCGGTCGTCGCCCTGTTCGGCGTGGGCCGCGCGCCCGCCGTCGCGGCGGCCGTCGTCTACGCGCTGCCCGCCGTCGTCCGGATCACCGCGCAGGGCCTGCGCCAGGTCGACCCGGCCGCCCTGGAGTCGGCGCGCTCCCTCGGCGCGACCCCCGCCCAGCAGCTGCGCCAGGTCCAGCTGCCGCTCGCCCGGCCCGCGCTGCTGCTCGCCGTCAACCAGGGCGTGGTCCTCGTCCTCGCCGTCGTCGTGATCGGCGGTCTGGTCGGCGGAGGCGCGCTCGGCTACGACGCGGTCTTCGGCCTCGCCCAGGGCGACCTCGCGACCGGTCTGGTGGCCGGCGCCGCCATCGTCTGCCTGGGCCTGATGCTCGACCGGGTGACCCAGCCGACCGAACGCCGTACGAAGAAGGGAGCGTGACATGCGACTGCGTACCACCGCCGTGGCGGGAACCCTGCTGCTCCTCACCGGCTGCGGCGCCGCCGACATGACCAGGCAGGCATCGCCGTTCGCCCACGCGCGGGGCGCGAGGACCGTGACCCTCTCCGTCCAGTCCTGGGTCGGCGCGCAGGCCAATGTGGCCGTCGCCCAGTACCTGCTGGAGCACGAGCTGGGCTACCGCGTGGACACCGTCCAGATCGACGAGGTCCCCGCCTGGGACGCGCTCAGCCAGGGCCGGGTCGACGCCATCCTGGAGGACTGGGGCCACCCCGACCAGGAGAAGCGGTACGTCGACGACAAGAAGACGATCGCGCGCGGCGGCGCCCTCGGCGTCACCGGCCACATCGGCTGGTACGTGCCGACGTACCTGGTGAAGCAGCACCCGGACATCACCGACTGGAAGAACCTCAACGCGTACGCGTCGCTGTTCCGCACCGCGGAGAGCGGCGGCAAGGGCCAGCTGATGGACGGCTCACCGTCCTACGTCACCAACGACAAGGCCCTGGTGGACAACCTGAAGCTGGACTACCAGGTGGTCTTCGCCGGTTCGGAGGCCGCGCAGATCACCCAGATCAGGCAGTTCGCCAAGGAGAAGAAGCCCTTCCTGACGTACTGGTACGCGCCCCAGTGGCTGTTCGAGAAGGTCCCGATGACCGAGGTGAAGCTGCCGGCCCACAAGGAAGGATGCGACGCGGACCCGGCGAAGGTCGCCTGCGCCTATCCGCGCACCCCGCTCCAGAAGTACCTCAACGCGGACTTCTCGAAGCAGGGCGGCGAGGCGGCGGCCTTCCTGAAGAAGTTCGCCTGGACGACGGAGGACCAGAACGAGGTCTCCCTGATGATCGCCGACCAGAAGCTCACCCCGCAGGAGGCGGCGAAGAAGTGGGCGGACGGCCACGCGTCCACCTGGAAGGCGTGGCTGCCGTGACCGCCGTCGGCCGGGGGGAGGGCGGGCTCAGCCGTGCTGCCGCGGGTGGTAGTGCCCCGGCACCATCCGCGCGGTCACACCGAAACGGTTCCACGCGTTGATCACCGTGATCGCGGCGATCAGATGGGCCAGCTCGGCCTCCTCGAAGTGCTTGGCGGCCGTGTCGTACACCTCGTCCGGCACGAACCCGTCGGTCAGGACGGTGACCGCCTCGGTCAGCGCGAGCGCCGCCAGCTCCTTCTCCGTGTAGAAGTGCCGCGACTCCTCCCAGGCGGCGAGCTGGACGATCCGCTCCACGCTCTCCCCGGCCGCGAGCGCGTCCTTGGTGTGCATGTCGAGGCAGTACGCGCAGTGGTTGATCTGGGAGGCGCGGATCTTCACCAGCTCGTACAGCGTCGGGTCGACGCCCTTCCGGGCGGCGCCGTCCAGCCGGATCATCGCCTGGAAGACCTCGGGGGCGTGCTGGGCCCACGGCAGACGCGGGGCGTGCTCGGTGGCGTACGGGACACGTTCTTCGGTGGTCATGTCCCCGACCCTAGGCGCCGGGCAGCCCACGGGTATGGTCCATTTCCATGGTGGAATCGTGGGCCACTTTCGGCGTCGACCTGCACCTCGAACCGTCCGGACCGGGGCTGCGCCGCGGCCTGACCGACGCCCTGCGCGACGCGGTCCGCGGCGGCCGGCTGGCCCCCGGCACCCGGCTGCCGTCCTCCCGCTCCCTCGCCGCCGACCTGGGCATCGCCCGCAACACGGTCGCCGCCGCCTACGCCGACCTGGTCGCGGAGGGCTGGCTGACCGCCCGGCAGGGCTCCGGCACCAAGGTGGCGGACCGGTCCGTCGCCCCGTCGGCCGGTACGGTCCGGCACCGGACCGAACACCGCCGGCCCGTGTACGACCTGCGCGCAGGCTCCCCCGACCTCGCCTCCTTCCCGCGCACCGAATGGCTCAGGGCCGCCCGCCGCGCCCTCACCACCGCCCCCTACGACGCCCTCGGCTACGGCGACCCCCGCGGCCGGGTCGAACTGCGCACCGCGCTCGCCGGCTATCTGGCCCGCGCCCGGGGCGTGCGCGCCGACCCCGAACGCCTCGTGGTGTGCGCCGGGTTCACCCACGCCCTGAAGCTGCTCGCCGGGGTCCTGAAGGCGCGCGGCGCGCGGACGCTCGCCGTGGAGTCGTACGGCCTGGACGCGCACTGGAGGCTCGCGGCGGCGGCCGGACTGCCCACGGTCCCGCTGCCCTTCGACGAACGTGGCACGGATCCCGGCGGGTTGGGGGACGGGGGCGGCGTCCTGCTCACCCCCGCCCACCAGTTCCCCATGGGCGTCCCCCTGCACCACGACCGGCGGGCCGCCGTCGTGGAGTGGGCGCGCCGCACCGGCGGCCTGGTCCTGGAGGACGACTACGACGGGGAGTTCCGCTACGACCGGCGGCCCGTCGGCGCCCTCCAGGGCCTGGACCCCGACCATGTGGTGTACCTGGGCACCGCGAGCAAGTCCCTGGCCCCCGGCCTGCGCCTGGCCTGGGCGGTGGCACCGCCGGGCGTGGCCGAGGAGATCGCGGCCGCCAAGGGCGGGGTGGACAGCTGCGGGGCCCTGGACCAGCTGACGCTCGCGGAGTTCATCACCTCGGGCGGCTACGACCGCCACGTCCGGGCCGCCCGGACCCGCTACCGGCGCCGCCGGGACGCGCTGGTCCAGGTGCTCGCAGCCCGCGCCCCCCGGGTCCGGGTCACCGGCATCGCGGCGGGCCTGCACGCCGTCCTGCGTCTCCCGCCCGGCACGGAGGAGGAGGTGGTGCGGGCCGCGGCCCGGCTGGGTCTGGCCCTGGACGGCCTCGGCCCCCGCCACCGCCACCCGCACGCGGCCGGTGAACCACCGGACGCCCTCGTCGTCGGCTACGGCACCCCGCCGGACCACGCCTGGTCCGGAGCGCTGGACACGCTGTGCACGGCACTCTCCGTCGCCGAGATCCGAAAACCCGGATGACCACGACGGCGGCCCGTCATTCCGGCGCCCCCGTCATTCCGGCGCGTCCCCGAAGCGGGCCAGCGTCAGCGCGCCCGCCACCGCGACCGCGAACCCCAGCACCGCGACCCACGCCCACCCCTGCCGCGTACCGTCCCCCAGCCACACCACGCCGACCAGCGCCGGCCACACCGTCTCCCCGATCACCATCCCGGCCGTCGCCGCCGTCACGGACCCCCGCTGCAGCGCCGCCGTCAGCGCCAGGAACGCCGCGCCCCCGCCCAGCAGCAACGCGTACAGCGACGGATCGGCCAGCAGCTCGGGCACCGCGAGCGAGTCGATCAGCCGCACGGCGACCTCCACCACCCCGAAGCCGAACCCGGCGGCCAGCCCCAGCAGCGCCGCCCGCCCCCGCTCCGGCAGCCACCGGCCCGTCAGTCCCAGCACCAGCACCGCGGCCGCCGTCCCGAGCATCGCCCACGGCAGCCACCCCGGCCCGCTCTCGTCCCCCTCCGTCCCCGAGGCCAGCCCCAGCATCGCCAGCCCCGCGCACACCACGCCCACGGCCACCCACTCCGTCCGGCTGAGCCGCACCCGCAGCAGCCGTGCCGCGACCACCGCCGTCACCGCGAGGCTCGACGCCAGCGCCGCCCCCACCGTGTAGATGGGCAGGGACCGCAGCGCCGCGATCTGGAACACGAACCCCAGCCCGTCCAGCCCCAGCCCTGCCAGGTACCGCCACTGCCGCAGCGCCCTCAGCAGCAGCGCCGCCTCCCCGCCACCCCCGCCGGAGGCGGCCCGCGCGGCCATCGCCTGCAACACCGTCGCCGTACCGAAGCACACCGCCGCACCAAGGGCGCACACCATTCCAAACAGCACGAACGGACTGTAGGCGAGCGGGCCCGGCCGGGGGCCCGTGCACGCGCGCTCTCACCGATCTCTAGGCTGACGGCCGGAAAACACCGGCTTGAATCACGGGGGAGACGGAACATGGCGGACACGCGCCGACGGCTGAGGTCCAGCACGGTCGTGCTCGGCGGTATGGGCGTCGTCGCGGCGGCCCTCACCTCCTGCGGCTCCGACCCCGACCGCCGCTGCGTCGACCGCGACAGCTACGACACCCTCTACGGCTACGAGGTGGTCGCCGACAAGAACTGCAAGTCGGGCAGCTCCACCTCCGCCGGCCAGGGCAGGAAGAGCACCGGCAAGAAGACGGACGCCGCCTGGTACTACGACGCCGACGTCAGCGACGGCCACGCCGACTACGGAACCTTCAGCAGGAGCGAGGCCGTGGACCGCGGCGGCTTCGGCTGCTCCGGATCCGGCAGCAGCGGCGGCTGAGCGGACGTACGTACGCCATGCAGCGCCGCACCGTCGAACCCCGCCCCGGCTGGCAGCGGACCGTCGAGGAACAGGGTCTCGTGTACCCCCTCACCCGCCACCCGGACGGCACCCTGCGCCCGTACTGGGACGAGAGCGCCTACTACGTCTTCACGCTGGAGGAGGTGGAGGCCCTGGAGGAGACCGTCGAGGAACTCCACCGCATGTGCCTCGCGGCCGCCGCCCACCTCGTCGACACCGGCCGCCTCGCCGACCTCGGCATCACCGACCCGCGGGTCGCCGCCGCCGTCACCGAGGCCTGGCGCCGCCGCGCCGAACTCCCCTCCGTCTACGGCCGCTTCGACCTGCGCTACGACGGCACGGGCCCCGCCAAGCTGCTGGAGTACAACGCCGACACCCCCACCTCCCTGGTGGAGGCGGCCTCCCCCCAGTGGTTCTGGATGGAGGAGCGCTTCCCGGGCGCCGACCAGTGGAACTCCCTCCACGAACGCCTGGTCGCCGCCTGGAAGAAGCAGGCCCCGCTCCTCCCGCCCGGCAGCCCCCTGTACTTCGCGCACTCCACCGCCGACGAACTCGGCGAGGACCTGATGACGGTCGCCTATCTCAAGGAGACCGCCGAACAGGCCGGACTCGACACGGCCTTCCTTCCCGTCGAGGACATCGGCTTCGACCGTCTCTCCGGCCGCTTCGTCGACCACCGGCTCCGCTTCATCCGCAGCTGCTTCAAGCTCTACCCCTGGGAGTGGCTCACCACCGACCGCTTCGCCGGCCATGTCCTGGACACCCTCGACAACGGCGGCGGCACCGGGACCACGATGTGGATCGAGCCCGCCTGGAAGATGCTGCTGAGCAACAAGGCCCTGCTCGCCGTCCTCTGGGAGCTGTACCCCGGCCACCCCAACCTCCTCCCCGCCTACCTCGACGGCCCCCGCGAGCTGGCGACCACCACCGGCTACGTCGCCAAGCCCCTCCTCGGCCGCGAGGGCGCCGGCGTCACGATCCACGAGCGGGACGCCGCACCCGTCGTACCCGTCCCGTCCGATGAACCCCACTGCTACCAGCAGCTGGCCCCGCTCCCCGCCTTCGACGGCAACCACGTCGTCCTCGGCGCCTGGGTGGTCGAGGACGAGCCCGCCGGCCTCGGCATCCGCGAGTCCCACGGCCTGATCACCGACGAGTACGCCCGCTTCGTCCCCCACGTGATCCTCTAGCGGCCCGGCACCCGGCAACCCGGCACCCGGCAACCCGGCACCTAGAGGCCCAGCACCGCCCGCAGCTGTTCCAGCCCCCAGTCCAGGTCCTCCCGGGAGATCACCAGGGGCGGCGAGAGCCGGATCGTCGGCCCGTGGGTGTCCTTCACCAGCACCCTGCGGTCCATCAGCCGCTCCGACACCTCCCGCCCGCTCCCGTACCCGGGCGCGACGTCCACCCCCGCCCACAGCCCCCGCCCCCGCACCGCCGTCACCCGTCCGGTCCCGGTCAGCGTCCCCAGCTCCCGGAGCAGATGCGCGCCCAGCTCCGCGGCGCGCGCCTGGTACTCGCCCGAGCGCAGCATCGCGATCACCTCCAGCGCCACCGCGCACGCCAGCGGATTCCCGCCGAACGTCGACCCGTGCTCCCCGGGCCGGAACACCCCCAGCACCTCGGCGTTCGCGACGACCGCCGACACCGGCACGATCCCGCCCCCGAGCGCCTTGCCCAGCACGTACACGTCCGGGACGACCCCCTCGTGCTCGCACGCGAAGGTCCGCCCGGTCCGGCCGAGCCCGGACTGGATCTCGTCCGCGACGAACAGCACCTCCCGCTCCAGGGTCAGCTCCCGCACCGCCGCCAGATAGCCGGCCGGCGGCACCAGCACCCCCGCCTCGCCCTGGATCGGTTCCAGCAGCACCGCCACCGTGTTCTCGGTGACCGCCGACCGCAGGGCGGTGAGATCCCCGTACGGCACGATCGCGAAGCCGGGCGTGTACGGCCCGTAGTCCGCGCGGGCCTCGGGGTCCGTCGAGAAGCTGATGATCGTCGTGGTCCGGCCGTGGAAGTTGTTGCCCGCGACGACGATCTTCGCCATTTCCGCGGGCACGCCCTTGACCCGGTACCCCCACTTCCGGGCGGTCTTCACCGCCGTCTCCACGGCCTCCGCGCCGGTGTTCATCGGCAGCACCATCTCCATGCCGCACAGCGCGGCCAGCTCCCCGCAGAACGCGGCGAACCGGTCGTGGTGGAACGCCCGCGAGGTCAGCGTCACCCGTTCCAGCTGGGCCCGGGCCGCCTCGACCAGCCGTCGGTTGCCGTGCCCGAAGTTCAGCGCCGAGTAGCCGGCCAGCAGATCCAGGTACCGCCGCCCCTCCACGTCCGTCATCCACGCCCCGTCGGCGGTGGCGATCACCACCGGCAGCGGGTGATAGGTGTGCGCGCTGTGCGCGTCGGCGGCGGCGATGAGCGCGTCGGTGGTAGTCACGTGACCTCCAGGCTCTCCCGGGTGCTCCTTCCATGGTCGCTCGCATGGTGGACGCGGCACCTGCGCGGCGCGCCCCGCCCGGTAGGCTGATCAGCGGGCCGTGACTGGCGCGCTGGGATGGGACGGACCATCGGGGAGCGGCCTGTGCGTGACCGAGTGCCGTGCGCCTGGGCCGAACCGTGACACCGTGACCGCTCGCCAGCACACGCCACCCGGAGGCCGACGACATGTCAGAGCAGCAGCCCCTCTCCACCCAGTCCACCGCCTTCCGCGCCGCCCTCGACGTGATCCGCGCCGTGGAGCCGCGCGTCGCCGACGCCATCGGCCAGGAGCTCCACGACCAGCGCGAGATGCTCAAGCTGATCGCCTCCGAGAACTACGCCTCCCCGGCCACCCTCCTCGCGATGGGCAACTGGTTCAGCGACAAGTACGCCGAGGGCACGATCGGCCGCCGCTTCTACGCCGGCTGCCGCAACGTCGACACGGTGGAGTCGCTGGCCGCCGAGCACGCCAAGGAGCTGTTCGGCGCCCGCCACGCCTACGTCCAGCCGCACTCCGGCATCGACGCCAACCTCGTCGCCTTCTGGGCCGTCCTCGCCGACCGCGTCGAGGTGCCGTTCCTGGAGAAGACGGGCGTCCGCCAGGTCAACGACCTCTCCGAGGCCGACTGGGCCGAGCTGCGCCGGGCCTTCGGCAACCAGCGGATGCTCGGCATGTCCCTGGACGCCGGCGGGCACCTCACCCACGGCTTCCGCCCGAACATCTCCGGCAAGATGTTCGACCAGCGCTCCTACGGCACCGACCCGGCGACCGGCCTGATCGACTACGAGGCGCTGCGCGCCTCCGCCCGCGAGTTCAAGCCGCTGATCATCGTCGCGGGCTACTCGGCGTACCCCCGTCTGGTGAACTTCCGGATCATGCGCGAGATCGCCGACGAGGTCGGCGCGACCCTCATGGTCGACATGGCGCACTTCGCGGGCCTGGTCGCCGGCAAGGTCCTGACCGGCGACTTCGACCCGGTCCCGCACGCCCAGATCGTGACGACCACCACCCACAAGTCGCTGCGCGGCCCGCGGGGCGGCATGGTCCTGTGCGACGACTCCCTCAAGGACCAGGTCGACCGCGGCTGCCCGATGGTCCTCGGCGGCCCCCTCCCGCATGTGATGGCGGCGAAGGCGGTGGCCCTGGCGGAGGCCCGGCAGCCCGCCTTCCAGGACTACGCGCAGCGCATCGTCGACAACTCCCGCGCGCTGGCCGAGGGCCTGATGAGCCGCGGCGCGACCCTGGTCACCGGGGGCACCGACAACCACCTCAACCTGATCGACGTCGCCTCCTCCTACGGCCTCACCGGCCGCCAGGCCGAGGCCGCCCTCCTCGACTCGGGCATCGTCACCAACCGCAACGCCATCCCCGCCGACCCGAACGGCGCCTGGTACACCTCCGGCATCCGCATCGGCACCCCGGCGCTCACCACGCGCGGCCTGGGCACGGCGGAGATGGACGAGGTGGCGTCCCTGATCGACCGGGTGCTGACCGGCACCGAGGCGGGCACGACGAAGTCGGGCGCCCCCTCGAAGGCCTCCCACGTCCTGGACGAGAAGCTCGCCGACGAGATCTCGCGGCGGGCGACGGACCTGGTCGCGGGCTTCCCGCTCTACCCGGAGATCGACCTCGGCTGACATCGGCGTCCCGGGCGGCCCACGCGGCTGCCCGGGACCCGTTCCGGGTGGTCCCCGCGCTCTGAGACAATGAGGAACATGGCCTCAGACCGACCCCGCGTGCTCTCCGGAATCCAGCCCACCGCAGGCTCGTTCCACCTCGGCAACTACCTCGGCGCCGTGCGCCAGTGGGTGGCCCTCCAGGAGTCCCACGACGCGTTCTACATGGTCGTCGACCTGCACGCGATCACCGTGCCGCAGGACCCGAAGGAGCTGACGGCCAACACGCGCCTGGCCGCGGCGCAGCTTCTCGCGGCCGGCCTCGACCCCGAGCGCTGCACGCTCTTCGTCCAGAGCCATGTCCCCGAGCACGCCCAGCTCGCCTGGATCATGAACTGCCTGACCGGCTTCGGCGAGGCCAGCCGGATGACGCAGTTCAAGGACAAGTCCGCCAAGCAGGGTGCCGACCGCGCGTCCGTCGGTCTGTTCACGTACCCGATCCTCCAGGTCGCGGACATCCTGCTCTACCAGGCCAACGAGGTCCCGGTCGGCGAGGACCAGCGCCAGCACATCGAGCTGACCCGCGACCTCGCCGAGCGCTTCAACGGCCGCTTCGGCGCCACCTTCACGATCCCGAAGCCGTACATCCTCAAGGAGACGGCGAAGATCTACGATCTCCAGGACCCGTCGATCAAGATGAGCAAGTCGGCGTCCACGCCGAAGGGCCTCATCAACCTGCTCGACGACCCGAAGGCCACCGCCAAGAAGGTCAGGAGCGCGGTCACGGACACCGACACGGTCGTCCGCTACGACACCGAGAACAAGCCGGGCGTCAGCAACCTGCTCACCGTCTACTCGACGCTGACCGGCACGAGCATCCCGGAGCTGGAGCAGCAGTACGAGGGCAAGCTCTACGGCGCGCTGAAGACGGACCTCGCGGAGGTCGTCGTCGACTTCGTGACGCCGTTCCGGGACCGCACGCAGCAGTACCTGGACGACCCGGAGACGCTCGACTCGATCCTGGCCAAGGGCGCGGAGAAGGCGCGTGCCGTCGCCGCCGAGACCCTGTCCCAGACGTACGAGAGGGTCGGCTTCCTGCCGGCGAAGCACTGAGCGGCGCTCGGAGGCACCGAGGGCGCACCGCACACACGTTCCACCGGGCAGAGCGCTGCACATCACCTTTCCTGCGCCTGCCCAGAGCACAGCGGTGGCCGTACAGTCGATAGCCGTACGACTGAGTACGAACCCGGCACCCGGGACCGGCATCACGACCGGCACCCGGGACCGGCACCAGGACCCGCAGTACATCCATCCGGCATGACGACAGGAGACGACGTGGGGACCGTAACGATCGGCGTGTCGATCGCGGTCCCGGAGCCTCACGGCAGCCTGCTCCAGGAGCGGCGCACGGGCTTCGGCGACGCCGCGGCTCACGGCATCCCCACCCATGTCACCCTGCTGCCGCCGACGGAGGTCGAGCCGGACGCGCTGCCGGCCGTCGAGGCCCACCTCGCCCAGGTCGCCGCGGTCGGCCGGTCCTTCCCGATGCGGCTGTCCGGCACCGGCACCTTCCGGCCGCTGTCGCCGGTGGTCTACGTCAGGGTCGTCGAGGGCGCCGAGGCCTGCGCCTGGCTCCAGCAGCGGGTCCGGGACGACTCCGGGACGCTGGTGCGCGAGCTCCAGTTCCCGTACCACCCGCACGTCACCGTCGCGCACGGCATCGACGAGGCGGCGATGGACCGGGCGTTCGAGGAGCTGGCCGGGTACGAGGCCGAGTGGTCCTGCACCGGTTTCGCCCTGCACGAGCAGGGCTCCGACGGCGTCTGGCGCAAGCTGCGGGAGTACCCCTTCGGCGGCACCGTCGTCCCCCCGCAGGCCGCGCACATCGACCGGGGCTCGCTGCCCACCCGCTAGCCCGACCGCGCCGGCCCGACCGGCGGGCGCCTACACCGGCAGCCGCCGGAACAGCCCCCGCGGCACGTGCCGGAGGGCCGACATCACCACCCGCAGCACCCCCGGCACCCACACCGTCTCCGACCGCCGTCGCAGCCCCAGCTCGACCGCGGCCGCGACCGCGTCGGGGGTGGTGGCCAGCGGCGCCTCGTCGAGACCGGCCGTCATCCTCGTCCGGACGAACCCGGGGCGTACGACCATGACGTGCACGCCGGTGCCGTGCAGCGCGTCGCCCAGGCCCTGGGCGAAGGCGTCGAGGCCGGCCTTGCTGGATCCGTAGATGAAGTTCGAGCGGCGGGCGCGTTCCCCGGCGACGGAGGAGAGCACGACCAGCGAGCCGTGGCCCTGCGCCTGGAGCGCGCGGGCGCTCACCAGGCCCGCCGAGACCGCGCCGGTGTAGTTGGTCTGCGCGACCCGCACCGCGGCCGACGGCTCGCGTTCGTCGCGTGCCTGGTCGCCGAGGATCCCGAAGGCGAGCAGGACGACGTCGATGTCCCCCTCCGCGAACACCTTGCCGAGGACCGCCTCGTGGGAGTCGGGGTCGAGCGCGTCGAAGGCGACGGTGCGCACGTCGGCGCCCAGCGCGCCCAGCTCCGCGGCGGCCGACTCCAGGGCGTGCGACGGGCGTCCGGCCAGCCACACCGTACGGGTGCGCCGGGCGATCAGCCGGCGCGCGGTGGCCAGCGCGATCTCGGACGTACCGCCGAGGACGAGAAGGGACTGGGGGAGACCGAAGGCGTCCTTCACGACAGCTCCTAGAGGTTGAGGCGCCGGGACAGATCAGAAACGAAGACACCGCGCGGGTCCAGCTCCGCGCGCAGCGCGCGGAAGTCGTCGAGGCGGGGGTACATCGCGGTGAGCAGGTCCGGCCGCAGCCGGGAGTCCTTGGCGAGGTAGACGCGCCCGCCGGCGGCGGCCACCTCCCCGTCCAGCTCGTCGAGGAGGACGTCGAGACCGGGCAGCCCGGCCGGGATGTCCAGGGCGAGCGTCCAGCCGGGGCGGGGGAAGGAGAGCCAGCCGGGGTCGGCCTCCCCGAAGCGCTTGAGGACGGCGAGGAAGGACGGGCAGCGGTGGGCGGAGATCCGGCCCACGATCCGGCGCAGCGCGTCCTCCTGCCCGTGTCCGACGACGAACTGGTACTGCACGAAGCCGGCGCGGCCGTAGACGCGGTTCCAGTGCGGGACCCCGTCGAGGGGGTGGAAGAAGGCGGAGAGCCTCTGGAGTTCGCCGATCCGCGCGCGGGGTGCCCTGCGGTACCAGACTTCGTTGAACAGGCCCACCGTCCGGCGGGTGAGCAGTCCCTCGGGGAGGACGGCGGGGGCGGCGGGCAGCCGGGCCGGGCGGAAGGCCAGCGGGTTTCCGCGGGTGCGTGCGGGCAGCGCGTCGAGGGGCGCGTGGTCGCCGCGGGTGAGCACCGCGCGGCCGGTCGCCGCCCCGCGCGCGAGGAGGTCGATCCAGGCGACCGAGTAGCGGTAGCGGTGGTCGGTGGCGGTCAGACGGGCCATCAGGTCGTCGAGGTCGGCGGCGCGTTCGGTGTCGACCGCCATGAGGGAGGTCTCGACCGGCTGGAGCCGCACGGTGGCCGTGAGGATCATCCCGGTCAGGCCCATGCCGCCGGCGGTGGCCTCGAACAGCGGGCTGCCCTCGCCCACCGTGCGGATCGTGCCGTCGGCGGTGAGCAGTTCGAAGGACAGCACATGGCGGGCGAAGGACCCGCTGACGTGGTGGTTCTTGCCGTGGATGTCGGCGCCGATCGCCCCGCCGACGGTGACGTACCGGGTGCCGGGGGTCACCGGCACGAACCAGCCGAGCGGCAGCAGCACCCGCATCAGCGTGTGCAGGGAGACGCCCGCGCCGCACAGGACGGTCCCGCCGTCCGCGTCGATCGCGTGGATCCGGTCCAGGCCGGTCATGTCGAACACGGCCCCGCCGGCGTTCTGCGCCGCGTCCCCGTACGCCCGTCCCAGGCCCCGGGGGATGCCTCCGCGGACGCCGCAGTCCCGGACGGCGGCCACCGCCTCCTCGTAGGTCCTGGGGCGGATCAGCCGGGCGGTGGAGGGGGCGGTGCGGCCCCATCCGGTGACGGAAACGGTCTCGGCAGACATGTCGGTGACCGTATCGCCCGGTAATGGGTGATTCGTCTTGAAACCTCAGCTACTGCTGGAAATGGGTGATTAATGGTATGTCGCTCAATATTGCCGATGTTCTGATGGCACGGCCGTGAACAGTGAGTCCA
Organism: Streptomyces phaeofaciens; assembly: GCF_014648915.1. GTDB lineage: Bacteria > Actinomycetota > Actinomycetes > Streptomycetales > Streptomycetaceae > Streptomyces > Streptomyces phaeofaciens. The sequence goes on from NZ_BMSA01000002.1 coordinate 96,840, forward strand.
CATGGACCACAAGGACGACCTGGGCGGCATCGACCGCCGCATCCTTTCGGCACTGCGCGCCCGCGGTGCGGATCCGCGCGTGGCGGGCGCCGCGCGCGCCCTGTCCTGGGCGGGCGAGCACGGCGCGCTCTGGCTCGCGGCGGGGCTCGCGGGAGCCGCCGTGGACGGCGGGCGGCGCCCCGCCTGGCTGCGCGCCACGGCGCTCACCGCGGGCGCGCACGTCGCCAGCATGGGCGTGAAACGGATCGTGCGCCGGCCGCGCCCCGCCCATGTCGAACCCCTGGTGCGCACGGCCGGGCGGCACTCCTTCCCCAGCTCGCACGCGACCTCCGCCGCGGCGGCCGCCGTCGCCTTCGGCGCGCTGGGGGTGCGCGCCGTCCGGCCGCTGGCCGCCGCGATGTGCCTGTCCCGGCTGGTCGTCGGCGTCCACTACCCGTCCGACGTGGCGGCGGGCGCGGCCCTCGGCGCGCTCACGGCGCGGATCGGAGCCCGCTGGCTGAAGGCCGGAGTGCCGGGTGCGTCGGATGTGGCAGGCGGGTCAGGCGGGTCGGGCGGGGCAGGCGCGCAAGGGGGCGCACATGACTGAGGCCGCGCCCCTCACCGGCGGCGCCCGCCCCGCCGAGGCGGCACTGCTGGAACAGCGCACCGGCGGCCGGCGGCCCACCCCCGCCCGCGGCGGCGGCACGGCCGGCGGCCCGCCCCGTCGCACCGGCACCCTCCTCGGCGGACTCCTGCGCACGGCCCGCCCCAAGCAGTGGGTCAAGAACAGCCTCGTCGTCGCCGCCCCCGCAGCGGCCGGCCGGCTCTTCTCCTGGCCCGCCCTCACCGAACTCGCCCTGGTCTTCGCGCTGTTCACCGCCTGCGCCGCCGCCGTCTACCTGATCAACGACGCCCGCGACGCCGACGCCGACCGCGCCCACCCCACCAAACGGTGCCGCCCGGTCGCCGCCGGCCAGGTCCCCGTGCCGGTCGCGTACGCCGTCGGCGGCACCCTCGCCGTCCTCGCACCGGCCGCCGCCGCCTGGCTGACCACCCCGGCCGTCGCCGCGCTCCTCACCGCCTACCTGGGCATGCAACTGGCGTACTGCGTCAGCCTGAAGCACGTCCTGGTCGTCGACCTCGTCGTCGTCACCACCGGCTTCCTGATGCGGGCGATGGTCGGCGGGCTCGCGCTCGGCATCCCGCTGTCCCGCTGGTTCCTCATCACCACCGGCTTCGGGGCGCTGTTCATGGTCTCGGCCAAGCGCTACTCCGAGGCCGTCCAGATGGCCGGCGCGGCCGGCGCCACCCGCGCGCTGCTCACCGAGTACACCACCGGCTACCTGCGCTTCGTCTGGCAGCTCGCGGCCGGCGTCGCCGTGCTCGGCTACTGCCTGTGGGCGCTGGAGGAGGGCGGCGTCCCGCACACCAGCGTGCTGCCCTGGCGCCAGCTGTCCATGGTCGCCTTCATCCTGGCCGTCCTGCGCTACGCCGTCTTCGCCGACCGCGGCACCGCCGGCGAACCCGAGGAGGTCGTCCTCGGCGACCGCGCCCTCGCCCTGATCGGTGTGGCCTGGGTGGCCATGTACGGTCTGGCGGTGGCCAATTGGTAGCCGACCGGCGTGAGCTCCTGGGCTTCGCCGCCGTCGGGCTCCTCGCCTACGCCGTCGATCTCACCCTGTTCACCTGGCTGCGCGGCCCGGCGGGCCTCGGCCCGCTCACCGCGAAGACCCTCTCCTTCCTGGCCGGCTGCACGGTCGCCTACCTCGGCAACGCGCTCGGCACCTACCGGCACGCGCGCGTGCGGGGCCTGCGCCCGTACGCGGTGTTCTTCGCGGTGAACATCGCCGGTGCGCTCGTCCAGCTCCTGTGCCTCACCGTCAGCCACTACGGCCTCGGGCTCACCTCGCAGCGCGCGGACACCGTCTCCGGCGCCGGGATCGGCATGGCGCTGGCGACTGCCCTGCGCTTTTGGGGTACCCGCACGCTGGTCTTCCGCGTCATCGGCCACGAGCAGGGCAGAGTGGGATCATGGACTGGCTGAAAAAGCTGCCCGTTGTCGGGCCGTACGTCACGCGCCTGATGACCACGCACGCGTGGCGGTCGTACGAGCGCCTGGACCGGGTGAAGTGGACCCGGCTGGCCGCCGCCATGACGTTCATCAGTTTCGTCGCGCTGTTCCCGCTGCTGACCCTGGGCGCCGCGATCGCCGCCGCCACCCTCAGCAAGTCCCAGCAGAACGACCTCCAGGACAAGATCGAGGACCAGATCCCCGGTATCGCCGACAAGCTCGACCTCAACAGCCTGGTCGAGAACGCCGGCGCCGTCGGCCTCATCGCCGGTGTCCTGCTGCTCTTCACCGGCATGGGCTGGGTCAACCAGATGCGCGACTGTCTGCGCGCGGTGTGGGAACTGCCCGACAAGGAGGAGAACCCGGTCCTGAGCAAGGCCAAGGACGCGGGCATCCTGGTCGGCCTCGGCGGCGCCGTCCTGGTCACCCTCGCCGTCTCGACCGTCGCCTCCGCCCTGGTCGGCCGGATCATCGACGAACTCGGCATCGACAAGGACGGCTGGGGCGGCATCCTGCTGCGGGTCATCGCCTTCGCGATCGCCGTCCTCGCCGACTTCCTGGTGCTGCTCTACGTCCTCACCCTGCTGCCCGGCGTCGAACCGCCGCGCCGCCGCCTGATCGTCGCGGCGCTGATCGGCGCGGTCGGCTTCGAACTGCTGAAGCTGCTGCTCAGCGGCTACATCCAGGGCATCGCCGCGAAGAGCATGTACGGCGCGTTCGGCGTGCCCATCGCCCTGCTGCTGTGGATCAACTTCACCGCGAAGCTGCTCCTGTACAGCGCCGCGTGGACGGCGACGGGCAGCGCCGGCGACCCCGGACCGGACGGCGTCAGCGACGACGACGCACCAGATCCGGCAGCGGCCAGCGCCGGTTGACCAGGAACGCCCCGCCCGCGAGCAGCACCAGCACCCCGCCGGTGATCGCCAGCGCGGTCCACATGCCCCGGGAGCCGTCCTCGGCGACGGCGCCCGCCACGGGCTTGTCCGCCGCGTTCCCCGCGCCGCCCGCCTCGCCGGACGTGCCGGCCGTGGCGGAGGACGACGGGTTGGCGCCGGGCTGGGCGGCCTGCTCGGTGCCCTTCGGCGCCACCAGTTCGCCCACCGGCGTGACCTTGCCGGCCGCCTCGAAGCCCCAGTCGAACAGCTTGGCGGTCTCCTTGTAGACCTCGTTGTGCTCGGTCTTGTCCGGGTTCATGACCGTGACCAGCAGGACCCGTCCGCCACGCTCGGCGACCCCGGTGAAGGTGGCGCCCGCGTTGGTGGTGTTGCCGTTCTTCACACCCGCGATGCCCGGGTACTGCGAGATGTCGTAGTCGCCGCTCAGCAGCCGGTTGGTGTTCTGGATCTCGAAGGACTCGCGGACCTTCTTGCCCTTCTTGTTCTTCTTCGTCGCGCCGGGGAACTTGGCCGAGACGGTCGAGCAGTACTCCCGGAAGTCCTTCTTCTGGAGCCCGGAGCGGGCGATCAGCGTCAGGTCGTACGCCGAGGAGACCTGGCCGGAGGCGTCGTAGCCGTCCGGGGAGACCACATGGGTGTCGAGGGCCTGGAGCTCCTCGGCGTGGTCGTTCATCTCCGCGACGGTGTTGTCGACGCCGCCGTTCATCGCCGACAGCACGTGCACGGCGTCGTTGCCGGAGCGAAGGAAGACACCGAGCCACAGATCGTGGACGGTGTACGTCTCGTTCTCCTTTATGCCGACCAGGCTGGAGCCGGAGCCGATGCCCTCCAGGTCGGCGGGCACCACCTTGTGCTCGGTGGCGCGGGGGAACTTCGGCAGCACGGTGTCGGCGAACAGCATCTTCATCGTGCTCGCGGGGGGCAGCCGCCAGTGCGCGTTGTGCGAGGCCAGCACGTCGCCGGACTCGGCGTCCGCGACGATCCACGACCGCGCGGTGACGTCCTTCGGCACCACCGGCACATCGCCCGCGAGCGCCACCTGCGTCCCCGGCAGACCGAGCCGCACCCCGCCGACGGTGGACATCTTCGCCGGGGGAGCGGCGGTGGAACCGCCCGACGACGTGCTCGACGGACTGCCCGAAGGACTGCCCGAAGGACCGGCCGACGGACTGGCCGACGGCGACGGGCTCGGGGCGGCGAGCGAGACGGGCGCGGTCAGCGCGAGGGACGCGAGGGTCGCGGAGGTGACCAGCAGGGATCGCCTGACGGTCTGCTTCATGGGTGCGGGCACGACGGAGAACGTACCTGGCACACGACGGGAAGTCCCGCTCGCCTCCCCACCCCCGTCATGGAACCGGACACGGGGCGGTGATACTGAACTCATGAAGCTCAGCCGCCCCGTCTCCTGGTTCCTGCTCGCCTTCGGGGTGTGGAGCTGGATCATCTGGGTCACTTTCGTCAAAAACCTGGTCAAGGACAGCAGTGGGCTCGCGTTCGACGACGGTGACCCCACGGCGTACTTCTGGGTCCACCTGACGCTCGCTGTCGTTTCCTTCGTATTGGGGACGGTCGTCGGGGCCATCGGGTTGCGCGGTCTGCGCGCTCTGCGCGGGACGGCGTAGGCGATGGCCCTCCTCTTCGTCCTGCTCGCGCTCTGCGTCCTGGTCGGGGGCAACTGGTACCTGTGGCGCCGGCTGTTCCGTGACACCACCCGCGGACCGGGCCCGGTCCGGCTCGGCGGTGCCGTGCTGATCGCCGGCGGCTGGGCCGCGGCGATCGGCGCCCTGGTCGCCGAGCGCACCGGCGCCCCCTTCTGGCTCCAGCGCACCCTGGCCTGGCCGGGCTTCCTGTGGCTGGCCCTGTCGATCTACCTGCTGCTCGGCGTGATCGCGGGAGAGGTCGTACGCCCCCTGCTGCGGCGCTTCCTGGAACGCCGGGCGGCCAAGGCGGCCACGGCCGCCGAGACGGAGCCCGAGCCGGTCCCGGTGCGGGCGGGGGCCCACGAGGCCGCGCCGCCGAAGGAACCCGCGGCCGCGCGCGAGCAGAAGTCCGGGTCGGCGCTTCCGCCGGAGCCGGGCGCCTCCGCGGCGGGGCCGGACCCGTCGCCGTCCGAGGAGACCGGACCGTCCGCACGGCCGGCGCCCTCCCGCCGGCTCTTCGTCTCCCGGGTCGTCGGCGGCGCGGCGGCCGCGGCCGCCGTCGGCACGGTCGGCTACGGCACGTACGGCGTGCTGCGCGGCCCGCGGGTCAAGCGGGTCACCGTCCCGCTGGCCAAGCTCCCGCGCGCCGCACACGGTTACCGGATCGCGGTCGTCAGCGACATCCACCTGGGGCCGGTGCTCGGCCGGGGCTTCGCGCAGAAGGTCGTCGACACCATCAACGGGACGCAGCCCGACCTGATCGCGGTCGTCGGCGACCTGGTCGACGGCAGTGTGAAGGACCTCGGTCCGGCGGCCGCGCCCCTCGCCCGGCTGAAGGCCCGGCACGGCAGCTTCTTCGTCACCGGCAACCACGAGTACTTCTCCGGCGCCGAACAGTGGGTCGAGGAAGTACGCCGCCTCGGCCTGCGCCCCCTGGAGAACGCCCGCGCGGAGCTGCCCTGGTTCGACGTCGCCGGGGTCAACGACATCGCGGGCGAGAGCGAGGGCCTCGGCCCCGACTTCACCCGGGCGCTCGGCGACCGGGACACCACGCGCGCGTGCGTGCTCCTCGCCCACCAGCCCGTCCAGATCCACGACGCCGTGCGCCACGGCGTCGACCTCCAGCTCTCCGGCCACACCCACGGCGGCCAGCTCTGGCCCGGCAACCTCGTCGCGGAGGCCGCGAACCCGACCCTGGCCGGGCTGGAACGCTACGGCGACACCCAGCTGTACGTCTCCCGGGGCGCCGGCGCCTGGGGACCGCCCACGCGCGTGGGCGCGCCCTCCGACATCACGGTGATCGAGCTGGCCTCCCGGCAGGCGTGAGTCGCCCGGGCCGGCCCGCTCACTTCTCCAGCTGGAGGCGGAACTTCGCGCAGATGTCGGGATCGTCGTCCTCGTAGAGGAAGGTGCGCTCGGCGTCGGCGGCGACGGAGAGCGAGTCGAGGGTGTCGCCGTCCAGGAACAGCTTCGGTTCGGTGAGCCGCAGGCCGACCCGCGGTGTTCCGCCGGTTCCGGCACCCGGGTCGAACCCCCAGGTGCCGGAACCGTCGAAGGTGTCGCCCAGTTCGCTCCGGTACCAGTCGCCCGTCGGCCAGTCGCGCACGGTGACCTTGCCCTTCCCGCTGCCGTCCGAGGGCCCGAGGGTGATCGTCGCGCCTTCGGCGTCCTGGGCGCCGACGTAGGTCCCCGGCAGGTCCGCGGAGCTGATCCCGCTCGTGTCCCGCGGCATGCAGGTCTCCGGGGTGCCGGAGGAGCACCCGCCCAGGGGCAGCAGCAGCAGAGGCACCGCCAGGGCCGCCACGGCGCGCGGCCGCCCGCCGGAAGGAACGTTCGGGATCACGGGACTACTTCTCCTTCGCCGGAATGCGCTCGGTCCAGACGATCTCCTGGTCCACGGAGGAGAAGACCCCCTCTTCACGGTTGGTCTTCTCGAGCCAGTCGTAGTAACCGATGAAGTGCAGGAACGATTCGTTGCTGGTGGTGTTGTGGAGCTTGTACTCGACGACCAGGGAGCCGTCGGGATCCTCGCCCTTGACCGTGTAGTTGAGGTTGTAGGAGCCGGTGAACGCCTCGCCCAGATGGTCCTCGTCCCCCGTGACGATCGCCGGGAGGTCCGTGGTGAAGAGCTTCCCCAGGGCCCCCAGCTTGCCGCCTTCCGAGATCGAGTACGCCACATCGCCCGTGGGCTGCCCCGTGGACCTCCACTGCTCGACGGTGTCGAGCCGCAGCTGCTTCATGCTGTCGCTGGACCGGATCAGCTCGGTCATCTCATCGCCGTAGTAGTACTCGCGGTGCCGGGCACCGTCGCCGGAGACCCAGTCCCAGCCGAGTGAGTACGGGTCGTCCGAACTGCCCGCCGGATACGGGTTCTTGCCCTGGAGCGCGAGGTCCAGCGCGTTGTACTCCTCGTGCCCGATGCGGTTCGTGGAGTTGATGTCCGTGAACTTCGGGTCGTCGTTGAACCACGCGCCCAGCCCGAGGTCCGAGGTCAGGCTGAAGGACAGGTTCCGGTCGGCCGCGACACCACGCCGCAGAATCTCGGCGATCTCGCGCTGGGCGTCCGCGATGGCCTTCTTGTCGGTGTCTCCGGAGTCGACCTTGCACTCGCCGTCGGTGACGTTCGTGGACACGACACCGTCGGAGCCGACGTACAGCCCCTGTTCGGCGGCCCGCCGGGCGGCGTCCTTCAGGTCCTTCTGGGCGGCCTTCAGCTCGCCCGCCGCGTCCTCGACGACCTTCCGAGCGGCATCCGCCACGGCCGTGGCGTCGTCGAGCTGCCGCTCGATGTCGTCGATCATCCGCCAGGCGTACGGGGCCGCCGCCCCCTCCCAGTAGCCCTTGTTCCGCAACGGGACGAGGACGTCGTCGTACATGCGCTTGCCCAGCCCGTGGATCGACTTGTGGATGCTCTCCCAGCGGTCCGCGAGGCTGTCCAGGACGGTCAGGTCCGCGCCCAGGAGTGCTGTGTAGAACGGCTCGTCGGCCATCAGAAGTCCTCCAGCGCCGACCGGACCTGAACCTGCTTCACCGACTCGTCCACGCCCTGATCGGTGGTCGTGTACGTGTGGTCGGCCGAACGCAGACTCTCCGCGATGTGCGCCAGCCAGCCCGTGACCGTGCCGGCCTGCCGCTCCCACTGACGGTGCGCCAGCCGGACCGCGCGGGCCGACTCGAAGCCCGCCAGCGCGCCGATCGCCTTCAGGGACGGCTCCTCCAGCGTCGCGGCCGGCTTGTAGAAGTCGTCGTAGATCCCGTCCACCTGCCCGGCCGCCGCCTTCAGCACCGACTCGGCGATGCGCAGCTTCGGCCCCGCCGGGACACCCTGCTGCCCCGGCGGCACGAGCAGCCCCGGCGGCGGGTCGTCGAGACCGCGCGGTCCGAGCAGCTGACGGTCCAGCGGGTCGACGTAACTGTCGGCGGGCGGTGCCTGATAGGACCCCTCGAACCCCGGCAGTACCTTGTGCCGCTCCATCTCGTCCGGCGACAGCGGCAGCTTCGAGGGCTCGGGGAGCTTGTCGTCCCCCACGCCCGTCTTTTCCTCACTCATGAGCAGTCCCCCGACCGCCCGGCCGCCGACGCGACCGGTGTCTTGCGCATCTGTTTCTTCTGTTTCTTCCGTCGCTTTCTCCCTTGCAGGTTATCCGCTGACGGCCGGGGATGATCGCGGCGGGGTTCGGGAGCCCGTCTCCGCCCGCCGGAGAACCTGAGAAGAAGCTGTGAAACTCGGTCGAAACACGGCGTCGGTAAGTTCTTTCTCAACTCATCAGAATTCCCTTCCCTCCGTCGAAACGCGTGTGATTGGGTGAGCCGCGCCACCAAGGGGAGTGGCTTTCTGTGCAATGCCGGGCCCTTTTGTGTGCCCGGGGAGGGCAGGCATCACCATGCGATCGGTTCGCATGCGGATTCTGGTGACATTGCTCGTTCTCGCCGTGATCGGCGTGGGCGCCTGGCAGCTGCTGCCGTCGCAGCAGGACAGCGACGCCACCATCACCGTCGGCACCACCGACACCGTCACCTCACTCGACCCGGCCGGCGCCTATGACGCGGGTTCCTGGGCCCTGTTCAGCAACGTCTTCCAGTCCCTGCTGACGTACGAGCCGGGCGGCGTCTCGCCCGTGCCGGACGCGGCCAGGAGCTGCTCCTTCGTCAAGGGCGGGCTGACGACGTACACCTGCGCGCTGCGCGACGACCTCACCTTTCCCAGCGGCACCGAGGTGACCGCCCAGGACGTGAAGTACTCCTTCGACCGGGTCAAGAAGATCGACTCGGAAGTCGGCCCCGCCTCCCTGTTCTCCACCCTGAAGTCGGTGGACGCGAAAGGGCTGACCGTCACCTTCCATCTGTCGTCGCCGGACGCCACCTTCCCGTTCAAGGTGGCCACCGGGGCCGGTTCGATCGTCGACCCCACCCGCTACCCGGCCGACGCCCTGCGCAGCGGCGACGGCGTCGACGGCACCGGACCGTACGAACTGACCGGATACACCAAGGGCAAGAAGGTCGACCTGGCCCCCAACTCCCGCTACCACGGCGCGGTGAACACCGGCGCGCCCGTCGAGCTGCGCTACTTCTCCGACCCCGACGCGCTGAACAAGGCGTGGCAGGCCAAGGAGATCGACGTGGCCACGCGCCAGCTGCCGCCCTCGGTCCTCGCGGCCCTGAACGCCAGCGACCCCGACCAGCGCGTCACCGAGGCCGACAGCTCCGAGACCCGCAACCTGTACTTCAACACCCGCGCCGGCTCCCCGCTGCACGCCACGGACGTCCGCAGGGCGATGGCCTGGCTGATCGACCGCGAGCAGCTCGCCGCGACCGTGTACGACGGCACCGTGGAGCCGCTGTACTCGCTCATCCCGACCGGTCTCACCGGCCACACCACCTCGTTCTTCGACACCTACCCCGACCAGAACTCCGAGAAGGCGCGGCGGCTCCTGGAACAGGCCGGCGTCAGCATCCCGGTGACCTTCACCTACGGCTACGGGCTGGGCAGCGGCGCCGCCGAGGCCGAGGCCAAGGAGCTGAAGCGGCAGCTGGAGGCCGGCGGCCTGTTCAAGGTGAACGTCAAGGGCTACGAGTGGACCGACTTCCAGAAGCGCTGGGCGGGCGGCAAGCTCGACGCGTACGCCGTCGGCTGGGTCGCCGACTACCCGGACCCGGACACCTTCGCGGGCCCGCTCGTCGGCACCGGCTCCACCATGAACACCGGGTACAGCAGCGGCGCCGTCGACCGGTACATCAAGGACAGTCAGCAGTACGCCGACCGCGCCCGGGTCTCCGACGACTTCCGCTCCCTCCAGCAGGTCGTCGCCGACGACGTGCCGGTCGTCCCGCTGTGGCAGCGCAAGGAGTACGTCGTCTCCGTCCCGGACGTCGGCGGCGGCCAGTACCTGGCGGACGGCAACGGCGTGTTCCGGCTGTGGAGGCTGGACTGGATCTGAGCGTCCGCCGTGTCCCATCTCGCGGACCGGGGGCATGCGCCTCCGTGAGACGGGGCAGTCACCCGACGCAGCACGCTGTGACGGAGGTGTGCCCGGGTTGAGGAGGCGACGTGCTGAGACGCAACTCCTTCCGGCTGCCCCGGCATCCGGCCGCGGTCGGTCTCGCCCGGCGCCGGGTGCGGGACCACCTGGCCGACTGGGGGCACGGCCCGGACGACCGGGCGCTGGCCGACGCGGTCCTCGTCGTGTCCGAGCTGGCCACCAACGTCGTACGGCACGGGCCGCTGCTGGAGCGGGAGTTCGAGGTGGCCGTGACGGCCCTCGCCGACGGGTCCTGTCTGATCGAGGTCTCGGACGAGGGCCGGCTCGAACCCCGGCTGCGGGTCGTCGGCGAGTGGGAGGAACACGGCCGCGGTCTGCACATGGTGGAGCACATCGCCACCGCGTGGGGCGTGTGGAGCAGGGGCCGCCACGGCAAGACCGTCTGGGCCCTGATCGCGACGCCGTCCCCCGCGTCCTGAACGCCCGGTGCCCGTGCCCTACTTCTCGTTCTTCCTGTTCTTGCGGCCTGGATCCGGCAGGGCGTTGGTCATGCCCGGCAGGAAGTCGGTGAACAGTTCGTGGATCTCCAGGACGAGGGGCCGCAGCACCCGGAAGCGGGCCAGTGAGACGCCGCGCGCGGTGAGCCGGGCACCGCGTTCGGCGAGCCGGTAGCTGCGCTCGCGGCCCTCCGTACGGTCGTAGATCCAGTACATGACGAGGCCCATCTGGGAGAGCCACATCAACTCGGGCAGCACCTCCCGCAGTTCCTCCGGCACCTTCGCCTTCGAGCCCGCGAGCACCTCCTTGTGGACGGCGATGGCCTCCACGCGCGCGTGCTCCGACTCGGCGGAGAAGGGGCTGAGCGGGCTGTCCGGGTCGGCGGCGTTCTTGAAGAACTGCACCGCGAACTCGTGGTACGGCTTCGCCACGTCCAGCCAGGCCCGCAGCACGCCCGCCATGCGTGCCTCCAGGCCGGTCTCCTGGGCCAGGATGTCGCGGACCGCCTCGCGGTGTTCGGCGGCGAGGCGGTCGTAGAAGCCCTGGATCAGCCATTCCTTGCCGGCGAAGTAGTAGTAGGCGTTCCCTACGGAGACGCCGGCCTCCTTGGCGATGGCCCGCATGGTCGTCTTGTCGTAGCCGCGCTCCTGGAACAGCCGCATCGCCGTCTCCAGGATCAGGGCGCGGGTCTGTTCCGACTTGGACGCGGGCGACGCGTCGTGGGGGTCGGTCGGGGGAGCGGCCTCGGCGGGGCCGTCGTTGTTGGCGGACACGGACGAGAGCCTAACCAGTGGAGCAGGTCCCGTCGGCACAGGTGGGCGGGGTGTGCGTCCAGCCCTGGCGCGGGTCGTAGGACCAGCCGTCCGCGCTGCGGTACGTGCCCCCGCCCCACTGCTGGTTCCCGGCCCGTGCCCCGCGCCACCGGGCGGCCGCCAGGACCGCGCCCTTGGCCAGCTTCGCCCCGGCGGGGGTGCTCAGCCGGTGGGCGAGGGGGCGGTGCTCGCGCAGCGCCCACAGGGTGACGATCCAGGCGGCGGCGCCCCGGTAGATCTGGCCCGCGTCGCCGACGACGGTGATCTCCTCCAGGGTGGCGCGGTGGTCGAGACCGGGGAAGCGGTCCCGCGCCCGGGCGGACCCGGCCGGGATCGGCTCCAGCGGCACCAGCTGCGGCTGACGGGTCAGCCAGTCGCGGACGAAGGTGCACAGCGCGCAGTCGGCGTCGTAGAGGACGGTGAGCCGGCGGACCGGGACGCGCGCCGCGTCCCGGTCCGGGGTGTCCTGCGAGGCGGCCACGGTGCTCACGCCCGGGCCGACGGGGCGGCCCAGCCCTGCGGGGCGACCGGCGGGACCTGCTCCCGCTCCATGACCCCGCGCCGCCTGATCCGGTTGAGCACGTACACGTTGCCCAGGTGCATCACACCGAGCACCAGCAGCACCACGCCGAGCTTGGTCGACAGGGCCTCGAAGACACCGCGGGTGTCCTCGATGGTCCCGTCGTCGCTCAGATAGAGGGCGACGAAGCCGAGGTTGACGAGGTAGAAGCCGACCACCAGGAGGTGGTTGACGGCGTCGGCGAGCTTCTCGTTGCCCTGGAGCACATCGGCCAGGAAGATCCGGCCGTTGCGGCTGAGAGTCCGCGCGACCCAGACGGTCAGCGCGATGCTGACGGCCAGGTAGATGACGTAGGCGATGACCGTACGGTCCATGTTCCCCACCCTTTCGTGAACGCGCACGCGAACCCGGTCGCGTACTTGAACACGTTCAAATCGCTGTCATGGATGACTGTAGCCCTGCTTTTGAACGTGTTCAACTCGCGTGCGGCGAGGAGTGGATGGGACGTGCGTCACGGTCTGCGCCCGAGCTCCGGCCGCTTGGTGTAGTCCGTGAACCCCAGGACGTTCCCCCAGGGGTCGGCGATCTCGACGGTCCACCCGGTCGCCACGGAGAACGGCACGTCGAGCGGGGGAACCCCGGCCTCGGCCAGCCGCCGCGCCACCGCCCGCGCGTCCGGCACCTCCAGCCACATCCGGGGCGAGGGCCACGGCGGAGGCCGACGCCCCAGTCCGTCCTCCTGCCTGAGCAGGATCCCGGGCGTCTCGCCCCCCACCCTCAACGACGCGATCCCGGCCTCGTCGAACCGGAACGCGGCCGTGAACCCGGCCCGCAGATAGAAACCCATCGCCTCGTCGAGATCCCCGACGGGCAGCAGGATGTTGTCGAATCCGAGCAGTTCGTGCGACTGGTCATCTGACATGCGATCAGATTACGGCTATTTCATTCTGAATCGGTCGTTTTCGGTGGCGTCCTCTCCTGCACAAGAAGCAACCGTTCGCCTCCCCCGTCGCAGGTCCGGACGTCATAATGGAGTCGTCGAGAGACGCAAGAGACGGACGGGGCGCGGGGGAGGCGGCTGCGTGCGGCGGCTTCTGACAGTCGGTCTCCTGCCGGGCGGGCTCGTCGTCGTCTGTCTGTGGGCGCTGGTTCGGGCGGGGAGTTTCACCGGCGTCGGCGACTGGAGCCGGGTCGCCCCGAGAGACCATCAGGACATGGCCGTGACGGTCGTCGTGCTCGTGTCGGGGACGTTGCTGCTCACGGCGCTCCTTCAGCCTTTCCAGGTCCGGGCCGTGCGCGTGCTGGAGGGCTACTGGGACCGGTGGCCGATGACGTCGGGGCCGGCCGGTGTGCTGATCGAGGTACAGCGGCGGCGCTGGGAGGCGGTGCGCGGGCAGGCCGAGCGTCCGGCGCCCGACGCCGCCGCGCGCAGGGTTCGCGCGGACGCCAGACGCAGGCTCGCAGCCACGCCCTCCGTGGACGTTCTGCTGCCGACCGCCCTGGGCAACGCCCTGCGCGCGGGCGAACTCAGCGCGGGCGAACGCTACGGTCTGTCCACGCTCGCCTCCTGGCCACGGATCTACATGCAGGTCTCGGACCGCATGTCCGACACGCTGCGGTCGGCGAGGGACGCGCTCGACTCGGCGGTCAACCTCTGCTGGAGCCTGCTCGCGACAGCCGTCCTCCTGGTGGTCGCCGGGTACGACGAGTCCGGTCTGCGATGGCTGGCCGCCGGTGCGCTGCTGCTCGCCGCCGTGGCCTACAAGGGCGCCGTGATCGTGGCGCAGGCCTACTCGGGCTTGATGCACGTGGTGTACGACCTGCACCGGTTCGACCTGCTGGACGCGTTGCACCATCCGCTGCCGGCCGACGACGAGACCGAACGGGACGCCTTCGAGGAGGCCACGGCACGGTTCGCGGGGCGGGCGCTCCGCCCCCTCGTCTACGACCACACCCGCGAGCGCTCACACGCGGACGATGCCGACCACCGCGCACACGCCGAGGACATGGACCGTCAGACCGACTGACGGATCCACCACCTTCGCGGGCGGGGCGCCCGTCTCGACGACACGGGTCAGCACGGTTCCGGACGCGTGCACGTTCACCCATCGGTCCCGCGGAACGGTCATCCGTATGTGGCCGGCGAACGCCGTGACGTGAACCGTGTCCCGTTCGTACTCGCCCGTGGCCGTCAGATCGGCTCGCAGTTCACCGAGTACGGCACGCAGAACGAGGGTCTTCCCCATCGGCCGGGGCGCGGCGATACGGCCCGACGTCAGGACCCGGGTCCAGCTCGACCGGAGTTCCCCGCCGGAGGCACCCCACAGCAGAGCGGCTCCGCAGAGGGCGAGGAGCCCGGGCAGAGCGAGGTCCATGACAGTGCCCGTACCCAGATGCCCGGATCGCACCAGTCCGGCGACGGCGATCGACGCGAGGACCAGGGGCCCGATGAGCGAAGCCGCGGGCAGGGCCGACCGCAGCAGGTTGACCACGGCGAGCCCCAACAGCATCCAGGGCCACCACCGGGCGCCGAACTCGATTGCGGCGCGCGCCCGGTGCACGGAGTCACCGACGAGGTAGCAGCCGAGGATCACGGCCGGCAGGCCGACGCGAACCCGGGCGCGCGAGCCGCGCGTACCCTCCTCGCCGCCTGCCATCGCCGCCTTCCGCCCAGGGCTCCTGCGGGCCCGGGAGGCGACCGCGGCGTCATGTTAGTCCGGCGTGCCCGAGGCGGCCTCGCCAAGGGGCGGCTCACCGAGCCTCTTACGGCACTCGCGCTCCCACACAAGGGCTTCGTCCACGTCGTCGCAGGTGATGAGGAGCGCGGCTCGCACCGGGCGAAGGGGACAGGCCGGCACCATGTGCCGGACCTCGTTCGTCGGGTACCTGCGCAGGAAGCGGTTCAATTGGTCGACGGTGCCCGCGAGGGCGGCTTCCAGGCCGCTCCTGTCCCCCGCGGGACCGGCGAACTCCGCTCCACATCCGGGGCATCCGGGCTGCCACTCAGGTGCGACACCGGGCAGGACCGTTTCGTACAGCATCAGCTCTCCTAATCGGACCGTTTACTGGCCATGAGGGCTCTGATCCACAGGCCTTCCAGCGCGGTCGCGGCCAGCACCATCGCACCGGCGACCCAGCGCCAGGGCTGCTGCTTTCCGTCGTCGGGCGGAGCCAGCGCACACGCCACCCCGAGTCCGAGCAGCAGCACCCCGAGGTTGAAGCAGTTGACCGAGTAGTTGGCGAACTTCACGTAGCGCTTGTGGGCGACGCGCTGTATGCGCGCGAATTCCCGGTCGCGGACGGTGGGGTCGGTGCTCTGCCAGCCCGGCCGATGACCGATCCGTTCCTCGACGTCTTTGATGGTGAAGGCGAACTGGCGGGCGTAGTAGTTGAGCTGAATCGCGGCGATCAGAACCAGGGAACTGCCCGTGAGCATGAGGAGGGTCAGTCCCGGGAGAAGGAATGCCGTGTCCGCGCCCGCCACCACGCCGGCCAGGGAGAGGGACGCGGCGGTGAACAGTGGCGCCGCGATGAAGAAGGCGTCCTTCATCGCCGATTCTCGACCGTACGACGCGGGCGGTATCTCGCTGTCGGACCTGTCCCCCATGGCACCCCCTCCGGCCTACGGTGCTCCGCCCATGCCGCAGTGTGCGGGTGGAAGGATCCACTCCGGAGGAGCGGAAACCGGCCAAAACGCCTGAGGGCCCTGTGTCCGAAGGGGCGGAAACAGCGGAGCCGCCCCGCCTCAGTCGCTCGCCTTCGGCCGTCCCGCCGTGAGGATCTCCGTCACGTCCAGGGTGACCTTGGCGCCGATCGAGTCGGGAAGAGTGACGATCTCGCCGGGGGCGTGCGGACGGTGGTTCTCGTACGTGTCTCCGACGGGCTCGGTGAGCACGTGGAGGCGCTGGTGCTTGCGGTCGACGACGACGTAGACCGGAATCTTCGCCTCGGCGTACGCGGCGACCTTGGTCCTCAGGTCGTTCTTCCAGTTCTTGGAGGTGACCTCCAGGACGAGACGGAAGCACGCCGGGTCGTACGCGTTGTTCTCGATGAGGTGGTCGTCGATGTCGGCGTCCACCACCGCGAGGTCGGGAATGGCGTAGTCCTCGAGGTCCGTGGGCAGCCAGAGGCCGATGCCTCGGAGCACTTCGGTTTCCTCGCCGTGCAGGCCTGCCGCGAGGAAGGGGATCATGAGGCCCGTCAGCGCGCGAGCGTGGGGCACATCCGGGGACGGGGTCACGAGGAGATTTCCTCCGATGATCTCGACGCGGTAGCCCGGGTGGCGCTCCATGATCTCGTCGGCGATCGCCGTGAGGGTGACCGGCTCCTCGTCGTCGAAGGGCTGCTCGACGGCTGCAGCGGACATCGCGTGCCTCCTGTGGGCGGGTGCCGAGGCCATCATCGTAGGCAGGGTGCCGCCCCCGCGTCCCGTACAGCCACGTTCACCCGATCGTGGCCGGGTAACGCCCGAGGGCCCCGTTCCAGCCGGAACGGGGCCCTCGTGGACGTGCCGAGGAGATCAGAAGCGGCGCGTGATCAGCGCTCGCTTCACCTCCTGGATCGCCTTGGTGACCTCGATGCCGCGCGGGCAGGCGTCCGTGCAGTTGAAGGTCGTGCGGCAGCGCCAGACGCCGTCGCGGTCGTTCAGGATCTCCAGGCGCTGCTCGCCGGCCTCGTCGCGCGAGTCGAAGATGAAGCGGTGCGCGTTGACGATGGCGGCCGGGCCGAAGTACTGGCCGTCGTTCCAGAAGACCGGGCAGGACGACGTGCACGCGGCGCACAGGATGCACTTCGTGGTGTCGTCGAACCGCTCGCGGTCCTCGGCCGACTGGAGACGCTCACGCGTCGGCTCGTTCGTCTCCTTGGTGATCAGGAACGGCATGACGTCCCGGTACGCCTGGAAGAACGGCTCCATGTCGACGACCAGGTCCTTCAGGACCGTCAGGCCCTTGATGGGCTCGACCGTGATCGGCTTCTCGGGGTTGATGTCCTTGATCAGCGTCTTGCACGCCAGGCGGTTCTTGCCGTTGATCCGCATCGCGTCCGAGCCGCAGATGCCGTGGGCGCAGGAGCGGCGGAAGGTCAGCGTGCCGTCGACGTCCCACTTGATCTTGTGGAGGCCGTCGAGGACGCGCTCCTTGGGGTCGATCTCCAGCTGGAAGTCTTCCCAGGTCGCCTCGCCCGAGACCTCCGGGTTGAAGCGGCGGACGCGGAAGGTGACGGTGATGTACGGGGAGGCCGCGGCCTCCGCCTCGACCTTGTCCAGAACGGGGGTTGCCATCAGTACTTACGCTCCATCGGCTGGTAGCGGGTCTGGACGACCGGCTTGTAGTCGAGACGGACGGTCTCGCTGCCGTCGTCGCCGACCTCGCGGTACGCCATGGTGTGGCGCATGAAGTTGACGTCGTCGCGGTTGGGGTAGTCCTCGCGGTAGTGGCCGCCGCGGGACTCCTTGCGCGCCAGGGCGGAGACCGCCATGACCTCGGCCAGGTCGAGCAGGTTGCCCAGCTCGATGGCTTCCAGCAGGTCCGTGTTGAACCGCCGGCCCTTGTCCTGGATCGAGACGTTCCGGTAGCGCTCGCGCAGCTCGGCGATCTTCTCGACCGCCGTCTTGATCGTCTGCTCGGTGCGGAAGACCATGACGTTGGCGTCCATGGTCTCCTGGAGCTCCTTGCGGATGGTCGCCACGCGCTCGGTGCCCGTGGAGGACCGCAGGTTCTCCACCTGGTCGATCACCTGCTGCGCCGGGTTCTCCGGCAGCTCGACGTACTCCGCCTTCTGGGAGTAGTCGGCGGCGGCGATGCCCGCGCGGCGGCCGAACACGTTGATGTCCAGCAGGGAGTTCGTGCCGAGGCGGTTGGCGCCGTGCACGGAGACGCAGGCGACCTCGCCGGCCGCGTACAGGCCCGGGACGACCGTGGTGTTGTCCGACAGGACCTCACCCTCGACGTTCGTCGGGATGCCGCCCATCGCGTAGTGCGCGGTGGGCTGGATCGGGATCGGGTCCGTGTAGGGCTCGATGCCGAGGTAGGTGCGCGCGAACTCCGTGATGTCGGGCAGCTTGGCGTCCAGCTGCTCCGGCGGGAGGTGCGTGAGGTCGAGGTAGACGTGGTCGCCCTCGGGACCGCAGCCGCGGCCCTCACGGATCTCCGTGTAGATGGAGCGGGACACGACGTCACGGGACGCGAGGTCCTTCATGACCGGCGCGTACTTCTCCATGAAGCGCTCGCCGTCCTTGTTGCGGAGGATGCCGCCCTCACCGCGGGCGCCCTCCGTCAGCAGGATGCCCATGCGCCAGATGCCGGTCGGGTGGAACTGGAAGAACTCCATGTCCTCCAGCGGCAGACCGCGGCGGTAGACGGCCGCCTGGCCGTCACCGGTCAGCGTGTGCGCGTTCGACGTCACCTTGAAGAACTTGCCGGTGCCGCCGGACGCGTAGATCACGGCCTTCGCCTGGAAGACGTGGATCTCGCCGGTGGCCAGCTCGTAGGCGACCACACCGGCGGACTTCTTGACGCCGTCCACCTCGGTGATCAGCTGGTCGAGGACGTAGAACTCGTTGAAGAACTCCACGCCCTCCTTCACGCAGTTCTGGTACAGCGTCTGGAGGATCATGTGGCCGGTGCGGTCGGCCGCGTAGCAGGACCGGCGGACCGGGGCCTCGCCGTGGTTGCGGCTGTGACCGCCGAAGCGGCGCTGGTCGATGGTGCCGTCCGGGGTGCGGTTGAACGGCAGGCCCATCTTCTCCAGGTCGAGGACGGCGTCGATGGCCTCCTTCGCCAGGATCTCGGCGGCGTCCTGGTCGACCAGGTAGTCACCGCCCTTGACCGTGTCGAAGGTGTGCCACTCCCAGTTGTCCTCCTCCACGTTGGCCAGCGCGGCGGCCATGCCGCCCTGCGCGGCGCCCGTGTGGGAGCGGGTGGGGTACAGCTTGGTCAGGACCGCGGTGCGGCTGCGCTTCGTCGACTCGATGGCCGCACGCATGCCCGCGCCGCCGGCGCCGACGATGACGGTGTCGTACTTGTGGATCTTCATGATTCTCGCAGCCCCGTGCCTAGCGGATGTTCGGGTCGAAGGTGAAGATCACCAGCGTGCCCAGCAGGATGGTGAACACCGTGGCGGTGTAGAGCAGGCCCTTCAGCCACAGCCGGGTGTTCGCGCGCTCCGCGTAGTCGTTGATGACCGTGCGCAGGCCGTTGGCGCCGTGCAGCATGGCGAGCCAGAGCATCAGCAGGTCCCAGACCTGCCAGAACGGGGACGCCCAGCGGCCGGCCACGAAGGCGAAGCCGATCTTCGAGACGCCGCCGTCCAGCACCAGCTGGATCAGCAGGTGCGTGATGACCAGGACGACCAGCAGGACGCCGGAGAGCCGCATGAAGAGCCACGCCGCCATCTCGAAGTTGCCGCGCGTGGTGCGCGGCGTCTTCTTGGTGCGCTTGCGCGGGGCCTCGATGAGGGGCGCCGGGTTGTCCACGTTGTAGACCGAGCCGCCCTCGACGGGGCCGATCCCGGACGCGGTGGTTTCAGTGGTGGCCATCGGTCTCAGCTCCCGAACAGTTCACGAGCGGCGTGGCCGAGGACGGGGTAGATGGCCCCGATCATCAGCGCGAGCCACAGGATGACGACACCCCAGAGCATCTGCTTCTGGTGGCGAGGTCCCTGCGACCAGAAGTCGACGGCGATGACACGCAGGCCGTTGAGCGCGTGGAAGAGAATGGCGGCGACGAGGCCGTACTCCAGCAGCGCGACGACCGGCGTCTTGTACGTGGCTACGACGTTGTCGTAGTCCTCGGGGGAGACACGGACGAGTGCGGTGTCCAGCACGTGAACGAACAGGAAGAAGAAGATGAGGACGCCGGTGACTCGATGAGCCACCCAGGACCACATTCCTTCCCGGCCGCGGTACAGCGTTCCAGCCGGCACGGAAGACCCTCCGGGAGCGGGGATTGGGGCCTGCCGGCTTCGGCGTCGGACGGGCCCGGCCGGGTACGGTCCACCGGCCCCCAGCATCGTAGCGACGCGCTGGCGCTGGGCTTACGCCGGGCCTACCGGTGTGATCAAACTGGCACGCGTATGGGTGAGTGGGGACAAGCATCCGGGGTGGTTTGTGCCGCCGCGCACCGTCTGTGGAGGTGTGGGTCCGGTCGGCCGGCTCTCCGGGCCGTCGTGGCAGGTCCCGGTCGTCGGGGCGGGGGCCTGCCGTCGTGGCAGGTCCTGGCCGTCCCGGCGGTCGGGAGGGGGCTGGACGGGGTCTAGAGGAGCTGGGTCAGCCGCTGCCTGGCGAGGCGGCGGAGTTCTTCCGCCGTGACCACCCGCTCCTCCTCGGGATCGTTTGTCAATCGTGACCGGATTCCGCCCAGGACATGGTCGAGGACCTCGTCCTGGGGTACGCCGTCCAGGCAGATGACGAACACATGTCCGAATCTGGCCTCGTAGGCGGCGTGCGCCGCGCCGAGAGCCGTGTGGGCCGCCTCGTACGTCCCCTCGGGCAGCGTCGGCAGGCACTCCCCGGCCAGCGCCTCCGCCAGATCCCCCGCCGTCAGGTCGTACGCCGCCTCGTCCGACGCGGCGAGGAGCGCCTCGGCCGTCGGGTACGGGCGGTGGTCGGCGATGCGGCGCGCCCAGCGCGGGCTGCGGAGGCAGGCGAGGAGGGCGTGGTGGGCCTCCTCGGAGGGGGCGGTGTTGAAGCCGTCCAGCGGCGGGGCCGGAGAGGTCCGGGTCTGCCCCGGTATGGCGACGCGGCCGGTCGGACGGGAGAGCGGATGCGCAGGCAGCGTGGATCCTCGAGTCACGTGAGGTGTGGCAGGGGATGCAGTGAAAGGTGTGTCGCCACGTTATCGAGAGTGGTCAGCATGTGTACGACGGATGCCCGAATTTCACTCGAACGAGAGAGTTTCGGAACCTGTCGTGGACTTACCCGGCGCGCCGCCTCCGGACGGGGGTCGTACGGTGGGCGGCGTGAGCAGGCACAGGCGCCGGGCGCGCCAGAGGAAGCGGCAGCCACGGGTCGCGCTGCCGGCGCTGATAGCCGGCGGCCTGGTCGCCGCGCTCGGCGTGGGGCTGGGGCTGTACGCCGGGTCGGGCGACGACGGCGAGCCCACCGGGGCACGGGCGGGCCGGGAGACCTCCCAGGGTGCCTCCGACGGCGACGGACCCGCCGCGGGCCCCGCCACTCCGAGCCCCAGCCGCTCCTACGCCCTGTCCACCGCCCCCCGCACCATCCCCGCCGTGAACGCCCACACCCCCGCGCGCGGTCCGGGCTGGCGCCCCGCCGCCGGGCACCGGGTGGTGGTGAGCGACAGCGGCCTCGCCGACGAGGGACGGCTGATCGCCGGGGAACTGGGGCTGACGTACGCGGGGCGGAAGGACGACATCCGCGCCGGTGACCTGCGGCTGGCGCTCAACGACGACGGGGGCGCGAACCCCGAGTCGTACGCCATGACCGTGCGCGGGGGACGGGTCACCATCAGCGGGCCCTCCGACGCCGGCGTGTTCTACGGGACCCGCACCCTCAAGCAGGAGGTGCGCGGCGGGCGGACGGCCCCGGAGGGCGTCGTACGGGACGCGCCGGCCAAGCCGCAGCGCGGGTTCATGCTGGACATCGCCCGCAAGCACTTCACCGCCGGGTGGATCGAGGACCGCGTGCGGGAGCTGGGGGACCTGAAGTTCAACCAGCTCGGCCTGCACTTCTCCGACGACCAGGCCTTCCGGATCCAGTCCGACACCCACCCGGAGATCGTGGCCGGACAGCACCTCACCAAGGCACAGGTGCGGAAGATCGTGCGGCTCGCGGCCCAGCGGCACATCACCGTCGTACCGGAGATCGACTCGCCCGGGCACCTCGGCGCGGTGCTCGCCGCCCATCCCGGGCTCCAGCTGCGCAACGCGAGCGGGGTCGCGACCCGCGGGGCGATCGACATCTCGAAGGAGGACTCCGCGAACCTCCTCGACGACCTGCTCGACGAGTACGCCGACCTGTTCCCCGGCGCGCAGTGGCACCTCGGCGGCGACGAGTACCAGGCGCTCACCGTGGCGAACCCGGCCGCCTCCTACCCGCAGCTCGCCACCGCCGCCCGGGCACGCCACGGCGCCGGCGCGGGCGTCGCCGACCTCGCCACCGGCTGGCTGAACGACCGGGCCGACACCGTCCGCGCCCACGCCCGGACCATGCGGGTGTGGAACGACGGCTTCTTCCGGAACGCGTCCGTGAAGCCCGCCTCCGACCTCGTCGTCGCGTACTGGACCGGCAAGGAGATCGGGGCGCGGGTGCCGACGGACTACCTGGGCGCGGGCCGCAAGGTGCTCAACTACAACGACGAGTACCTGTACTACGTCCTCGGCGAACCGCAGACCTTCGTCTACCCCACGGGGCAGCGGATCTACGAGCGGTGGACCCCGCGGGTGCTGCGCGGCACCACGGCGGTGCCCGCCCGCTACGACGCCCAGATCCTCGGCGGGTCCTTCGCCGTCTGGTGCGACCTCGCCGGCTCCCAGACCCAGGACCAGGTCGCGGCCGGCATCCGGATGCCGCTGCGGGCGACCGCGCAGAAGCTGTGGGACGCCCGGCAGCCGGCACTGTCGTGGACGCGGTTCAGGGCGCTGGCGGCGCAGGTGAGCTGAGCCCCGCCACCTGCGGCTCGGCTCCGATACGGAAACACCCCTTGGCCGAAAATCTTCTCTGTGACACTCTTGCTCCGTCGCGCGCAGTAAGGGGAAGTGTGGGCTCCGTAAGGTCGGCGCCCTGGCGAGGGAGACGTGGATGAGCCTGGTGGAGCTGATCGCTCAGGCCGACGAACGCGGACTGGCTGCCAGTGGGTTGGCTTGTTTGGATCGGTGCGTGCCTCTGCTCGGAGGTGACGACGAGATCCTGCGCCCGCTGTGGGCCAGCCTCGCCGAGGCCGGTCCCGGCGAGTGGGGCGAGGGACTGGCCCAGGCCCGGGGCAAGCTGGAGGCGGACGACGAGGGTGCCGACGCCGGTGAGGCCGCGCGGCTCGCCCGCCGGATGCTCGACGCGGCCCCGCAGGACCGGAACCCCGCCGAGGTGCGGGTGTGGGCGGACGCCTGCTCCGTCGCCTCCCTCCAGATCCACCGCCTCCTCGACCCGGCCGAGGACGCCTCCTCGGTCGACTCCCGCCGCGAGGGCAGCACGGACGGCATGTCACCGCTCGTCGCGGCCGAACTGCGCCGCCAGATCACCGTCCTGGAACTGCTCGCCGGCCACGGCGCGGGCGGCCTGCGCCCGGCCCTGGACGTCTGCACGGAGGGGCGCAGGGTGCTGCGCGCGGTGGTGTCGCGGCGGGCGCGCGGACGTACGTGAGCGGCACGGTCGATGTGACCGGCTGGTCGGCCGCCGACTGCCTCGAGGCGCTGGACCGCGGAACGAGCGGGATGCGGTCCGTGCAAGAACATCTCCGAGGAGAATCTCGCGCTGATCGGCAAGGCCCTCTACCTGGCCTGCGGATACGACGAGCCCAGCTGAGCGGGCGCGGAAAGGGCCGCGCTCACGGCATCAGCCACTTCACCACCGCGTCCCGGTGCAGCGCGGTCGTCCGGTAGAAGGCGGCCAGCTCGTGGTGCGCCTCGGCGAAGGCGGCCCGCGTGCGGGGTTCCTCGCCGGGGCCGCCGTAGCGGGGCAGCAGCTCCGCACGGGCCGGACGCCACAGCGCGTCGAAGTCGGCGGTCGCCAGGAAGGTGGCCACCCGGGCCGTCTGGGCGGCGGTGAGCAGCAGGAACGGCGGCTCCTGCGGGCCCGCCGCGCACACCTGACCGCCACCGAGGACCGCCTGGTCCCCCAGAACGGTGTCCGTGTAGAGGATCTGGTGGTCGGGGCCGGGCCGGCCCAGCACATGCCGCTGGTCCCGCGCGGGGCCGTGGTCGCCGTCGAACAGTTTCCGCAACCAGGTCGCGCTGTTGCGCAGCGCGGGGGGCGGTACGGCGCGTAGGTGGAGGTTCACGTTCATCACTCACAGAGCGCACGGGGGTACGAAAGCGTCACCGGTCATGAGGAGCGCCTGCCCGCCCTGTGACAGGTGACACAGGTGGGACCTGTGATGTTTCGGTGAACCCGCGCGCTGGGGCAGGCGGGGGACCGGATCGCCGTCCCCCGTTCCGACGCCGATGGGAAGGGACTCCATGGATGACGCGGGTGGGATGAGAGCCTGCGCCGCCGCCTTCGTCGCGACGGCGACCACGCGCCACCGGCGGCTGCCCCTCGACTACTCCGTCGCCAGTCTGCGTGTCGTCGACTTCCTGATCGACGGCCTGCGCAAGGGCGGCGCCGACCGGCAGCGGGCCCACGACACCCTCGTGGGGCTGGGCGCGTACGTCGGTGAGGTGCTGGTGCGGCGCGCGGGCGCGGTCTGGGTGGACCTCGACGACCGCCAGCGCGCCTGGTCCGGCCAGCCGGTCGGGGTGCGGATGCCGGACGGGCGGGTCTGGAACCCGCTGGGCAAGGTCGTCAACCGCTTCGAGTCGGGCGCCCCCGAGGAGTCCCTGCGCACCTTCTATCTGAC
The DNA here is from genome assembly GCF_014648915.1 of Streptomyces phaeofaciens. Classification (GTDB taxonomy): domain Bacteria; phylum Actinomycetota; class Actinomycetes; order Streptomycetales; family Streptomycetaceae; genus Streptomyces; species Streptomyces phaeofaciens. Next base: position 121,248 of record NZ_BMSA01000002.1, read on the forward strand.
CCTGCACGGCCGCGCCCGCCGGGTGGTGGCCTGACCGCCCGGGTCACGGCGCGGCCGCCCGGCGGAGCGGCGGCACGCTGTGACGATTCCGCGCGCCCCGGCGCTGATGAGCGTGGGGACATGACCGTGTCCGGACCCGACGGCCGGCGGGCAGGCCGCGGACCCGCAGGGAACTCCGCACGAACGAGGACAGTCTTGGGCCAGGGAGGGGAACCCCGGCGCGTACAGGCGTACGACGGGGAACTGGGCGCGGCCGTGGCACGGGCCCAGGACGGTGACGAGACCGCGTTCGCCGTCGCGTACCGGCTCGTGCAGCCGGGGCTGCTCGGCTATCTGCGCGGGATCGTCGGCGACGACGCCGAGGACGTGGCCTCCGACGCCTGGCTGGAGATAGCCCGGGATCTCGGGCGGTTCAAGGGCGACGGCGCGGGCTTCCGCGGCTGGACGGCGACCATCGCCCGGCACCGGGCCCTGGACCATCTGCGCCGGATGCGGGTACGGCCCCGGGCGGCCGCCACGGAGCAGGACGTGCTCGACCTGCCCGGCCCGCACAGCACCCACGACCAGGCCCTGGAGTCCCTCTCCACCGAGCACGCGCTGGAACTGGTGCGCGGGCTGCCCCGGGACCAGGCGGAGGCCGTGCTGCTGCGGGTCGTCGTGGGGCTCGACGGGCCCGCCGCGGCCCGCGTCCTGGGCAAACGCCCCGGCGCGGTGCGCACGGCCGCGCACCGGGGCCTGAAACGCCTGGCCCGTCAGCTGGGTGTGACGGATGACGGACCCCGCGCGCTGGGGGAGTCGGAATGAACGGCCACGGCCGCGGACTGTATGGATCGGTGGCGGTGACCGCGGGAGTGTACGCACGGGACAGAGACGGAAACGGACATGGGTGAACGGCTGAACGACACGGGTGAACCGGGCCGTCGGCGCGCGCACCCGGCCGGCCCGGCCTCGCACCCGGCGGGTCGGGACTTCGACCCGGTGGTGGAGGTGCTGCTCGCCGGGGCCCTGCGCGAGCCCGCCGCCGGCCCGGAGGCGGGCGGCGAGGGAGAGGCGCGGGCGGTGGCCGCCTTCCGGGCCGCCCGGGACACCGGCGCGCACCACTCGGCCCGGACCCGGCGACGCGACGACTGGCGGCCCCGGACCCGGCGGACCGCCGCGCACCCGCTGCGGGCGACGGTCTTCGCCCTGATCGGGAGCCTCGCGCTGGGCGGGGTCGCGTTCGCCGCGATCGGGTCCTCGTCCTCCACCGACGACGACCGGGACGCGGGCCGTCCCCGGCAGTCGGCGAGCACCTCCGAGGCGACGTCCGCCGCGCCCTCGCCCACCGCGTCCGCGGACGGCCCGGCGCGGCGCGAGCGGCCCGTGACCGCCAAGGACACCGCGGCCCACTGCCGGGCGTACGAGCGGGTGCGGGGCCGGGGCAGGGCGATGGACTCCACGGCCTGGCAGCGGCTGGTGACGGCGGCGGGCGGCGAGGAGAACGTCACCGCGTACTGCGCGGAGCTGACCGCGTCGGCCTCCGCGTCCGCCTCCGCACAGGAATCGGAATCGGCCGGGAACGGCAAGGCCAAGGGCGGCGGCAACGGGCAGGCCACCCCGAAGGCCGGCGGGAGCAACGGAAAAGGCCAGTAACGGCTTGCTCTGACGATCCCTCGGACGGACCCCCGGCAGGCTCTGTGACGTGCTGCCAAAGCAACGGCCGGGGCCGCCACCCCCCACAGGAGAGGCCCCGGCCGTCGCGCGGCACGGGCCGCGCGGCGACCCGTACTTCCTACAGCGCCATGAGTGCGTTTTCTGTCACACCCCCGGACGCGCCCCCGGACACGCCCCGGACACACCCTCCGACCGGCAATCTCGCATCACGAGTTAGTTGCATGTTCTACGGACATGGACGACTGGCGGTTTCAGGTCGTAACGTGCCTTTCGCGCCGGACGGCCAAAGCGGCATGACCACCGCGACGACCAGCGCTACCACCGCAAGGACCAGCGGTCCCGAGACCGCCAACCATCGACCGAGGACACCACGACGTGGGGGACGACGCGGAGCTGACAGCCGCGGTGCTCGCGGCACAGCACGGGGACGAGAGCGCGTTCCGGGCTGTGTACCGCACGGTGCACCCGCGCCTGCTCGGGTACGTACGCACGCTCGTCGGCGACCTCGACGCCGAGGACGTCGCCTCCGAGTCCTGGCTCCAGATCGCCCGTGACCTCGAACGGTTCAGCGGTGACGCCGACCGCTTCCGCGGCTGGGCCGCCCGGATCGCCCGCAACCGCGCGCTCGACCACATACGCATGCGCGGGCGGCGCCCCGCGATCGGCGGCGACGAGACCGAGCTGACCGGGCGGGCCGCCGAGTCCGACACCGCCGGCGAGGCCATCGAGGCACTCGCCACCGGCCGCACCCTCGACCTCATCGCCCGGCTGCCGCAGGACCAGGCGGAGGCCGTCGTCCTGCGGGTCGTGATGGGCCTGGACGCCAAGACCGCCGCCGAGACGCTCGGCAAACGGCCCGGTGCCGTGCGCACGGCCGCGCACCGCGGTCTGAAGAAGCTCGCGGAACTGCTCGGCGACGACCCGGAGACGGCCGGAGTGCTCGACGCGCTGCCGCCCCAGCGAGATCCGCGCTCGCGCGCGGTGACGTCCGCGAGTGTGACGCATGCGCGCACCCGGACGCAGAAGGACATGTGATGGCCGACAAGCAGGACAGGTGGCTCGACCGCGAGACGGCGGAGCGTCTGCTGCGCGGCGACGCACCCGACGACGCCCTCGGCCCCACGGCCTCCGAAACCACTCGTGACCAGGCCGAACGCCTCGCCAGAACCCTGTCAGCCCTGTCCTCCCTGTCCGCCTTGTCCGCCCTCGCCCCCCTTGCCCCGGCGCCCTCGGCCGACGACGGGGAACTCGTGGGCGAGGCGGCGGCCCTGGCGGCCTTCCGCGAGACCCGCGCGGCACGCGAGGCGCGGGCCGGCGCGGAGATCCTGGCCGCCGGTGAGGCACCGGTCGCCGATGAGGCGCGCGCGTCCGGCGGTGCCGTCGGTGAGGCGGCGGCGCTCGCCGCGTTCCGCCGGGCCCGTACGGCCGACGCGGCCCACGCCACCGCCGGGACCCGCGCCGCCGACGAGGCCCTCGACACCCGAGGCGCCCGAGCCGCCCACGAGGCGCACGCCACCGACGAGCTCTTCGACCTCCGCGCCGCGCGCGAGCCGCACGCCGCCGACGGCCGCCGGTCCGCCGGCGAGACCGTTCCCGCCGGCGAGCGCCTCGCCTCCGTGGCCATCCCCCGCCCCCGTGCCGCGCACGCGTCCGACGCCGGCGTGGTGCGGATCGGCGGACGGCCCCCGGGGACCGGTGCGGCAAAGCGCCGCGCCCGCTCCCGCTGGAGCCGGCCCGCGCGGCTCGGGCTGGTCGCCGCGCTCGCCGTGGGCATGGTCGGCGGGGTCGCGGTGGTGGCCGGTACCGGTGTGCTGCCGGGCCCCTTCGGCGGTGGCGAGCCGGCCACGCCCGCGGCATCCGTCTCGGCGCCCGCGAGCCCGGAGCGGCTCGTCTCCCCCGAGCCGGACGTCTCCGGTGAGAACGTGGGCCCCGAGACGCCCGAGGCCGGCGGGAGCACCGGCGGCACCGGCGCCGAGGCGCCCGGGGACGCGAACGCCGACGACGACGCCTCCGCCGCCCCCGACGGCAAGGGCACCTGGCCGAACGGAGTGACCTCGTCCTGCCGTGACCTGAGCGCCGGCCGGACGCTGGACGCCGAGCGCCGCCGGACCCTGGAGCGCCTGGCGGGCGGCTGGTCACGGGTGCGGACGTACTGCGCGGACGTCCTCAAGGACACCAGGGGCCGCACCGACTTCCGTGGTGACACCCGCGGCGGCGGCAAGAACACGTCCGACCGGGACGGCCGGGGCGGGTACACCCGCGACGACCGCCAGGGCGACGACGACTCCGGTGGCCAGGACGGCCGATCCGGCCACGGCGGCAAGAACGACGGAAACGACGGAAACGACGGGGACGACGGGAACGACGGCCGGGACGGCGACGACGGCGACAGCCACCACGGCGGCCACGGCGACGGTCGGCACGGCGACGGTCGCCACGGTGGCCACGACAGCGGCCACGACGGCCGCTCCCACGGCGGGAACAGCCACCGGACGGACGGCGCCGCCGCCCCCCGGCAGGCGTCCGGCGGCCACCGACCGTCCCACTGACCGTCCCCCCGACCCGCCCCGCGACCCGCCACCTGGCCCCTCCCGCGGACGCCCCCGCCCCGCCCCGTTCCCCTCGCGGAAACTTTTTCCGCGACGGGTGTGACGTTTTCGGAGGCCGGGGCGCAGTAACAAGTGAGCCGACTGGTCATCGGCCCTCGCACTGAGCCGGGGTTCCCCCCGTACCGACGGCTCGTGCACCTGGCGCGGGCGGGACACGTTCCCCCGGTCCCGCTCGCGCCCCGAACTTCTCACCGTCTCACCAGGACACGACGACCTTGTCGCCGTTCCTCACCTGCGCGAAGAGATCCGCGATCGCCGCCTCGTCCCGGATGTTCACACAGCCGTGCGAGGCGCCGCCGTAGCCCCGGGCCGCGAAGTCGGCCGAGTAGTGCACCGCCTGGCCGCCGCTGAAGAACATCGCGTACGGCATCGGCGAGTCGTAGAGCGTGGACACATGGTGGCGGGACTTCCAGTACACCTGGAACACGCCCTCCCGCGTGGGCGTGTACTGCGAGCCGAAGCGGACCGACACCGTCGACACGGTCCGCCCGTCGATCATCCAGCGCAGGGTGCGGCTGGTCTTGTCGATGCACAGCACCCGTCCGGTCAGACACCGCGGGTCGGGCGCCGCGGCCGGCTGGCCGCCCATCAGATACAGCTCCCACTGCCCCGGTTCACGGGTCATCCGCACCAGCCGCTGCCAGGTGACGGTGTCCGTCCGCCCGGTACGCGGCAGCCCGCGCTTGCCCTGGAACCCCTTCACCGCCTGCTCGGTGGCCGCGCCGTACGTCCCCGTCGGCCCCTCGAAGAGCCACGCGACCTGCCGCAGCCGGGCCTGGAGTTCGCGGACGCCCCGCCCCGAGTCGCCCGGGGACCACAGGACGGCGGGGGCGGGGGACGGTGTGGCGCGGGGGGTGGGGGACCCGCTCGGCTGCTTGTCGTCGGCCCGCGTGCCCGGTGCCGGGGTGGGGGCCCGTGACATCCCGTCGACGTCGCTCCGGACGGGCGGGCGCGCCCCGCCGTCCGCCTCCCGCGCCTGCACGGTACAGCCGCACACCGTTGCCAGGGCCGCCGTGCCGGCCAGGGCGGTGATCGATCTCCGCATCCGCATGCCAGAGATGTTCCCCCCGGATGACGCCGCGCGAACGGACCGGCATGGTGGTGAACGGGACGGAAACAGGTCGGGCCCCACAGCCGGGCCACTCGGCGGGAGGCATCACACCCATGGCGCGTGAGTCGGAGTCGGGACTGCCCATCGAGCCGGTCTACGGGCCGGACGCCCTGGAGGGCTGGGACCCCGCGCAGAAGCTGGGCGAACCGGGCGCGTACCCCTTCACCCGGGGCGTGTACCCGTCGATGTACACCGGCCGCCCGTGGACCATGCGCCAGTACGCCGGCTTCGGCACGGCGGTGGAGTCCAACGCCCGCTACCGGCAGCTGATCGCCCACGGCACGACGGGACTGTCGGTCGCCTTCGACCTGCCCACCCAGATGGGCCACGACTCCGATGCCCCGATCGCGCACGGCGAGGTCGGCAAGGTGGGCGTCGCCATCGACTCCCTCGACGACATGCGGGTGCTGTTCGACGGGATCCCGCTGGACCAGGTCTCGACGTCGATGACCATCAACGCGCCCGCGGCGCTGCTGCTCCTGCTGTACCAACTGGTCGCGGAGGAGCAGGGCGTCGGCGCGGACCGGCTGACCGGCACGATCCAGAACGACGTGCTGAAGGAGTACATCGCGCGCGGGACGTACATCTTCCCGCCGAAGCCGTCCCTGCGGCTGATCGCCGACATCTTCAAGTACTGCAACGCGGAGATCCCGAGGTGGAACACCATCTCGATCTCCGGCTACCACATGGCGGAGGCCGGCGCGTCCCCCGCGCAGGAGATCGCGTTCACCCTGGCGGACGGTATCGAGTACGTCCGTACGGCGGTCTCGGCCGGTATGGACGTCGACGATTTCGCCCCGCGCCTGTCCTTCTTCTTCGTGGCGCGGACGACCCTCCTCGAAGAGGTCGCGAAGTTCCGTGCGGCCCGCCGGATCTGGGCGCGGGTGATGAGGGAGGAGTTCGGCGCGCGGAACCCCAAGTCGCTGATGCTGCGGTTCCACACGCAGACGGCGGGCGTGCAGCTGACGGCCCAGCAGCCGGAGGTCAACCTGGTCCGGGTCGCGGTCCAGGGCCTCGCCGCGGTCCTCGGCGGCACCCAGTCCCTGCACACGAACTCCTTCGACGAGGCGATCGCGCTGCCGACGGACAAGAGCGCGCGGCTCGCCCTCCGTACGCAGCAGGTCCTGGCCTACGAGACGGACGTGACGGCGACGGTCGACCCGTTCGCGGGCTCGTACGTCGTCGAGCGGATGACCGACGACGTCGAGGCGGCCGCGGTCGCGCTGATGCGCAGGGTCGAGGACCTGGGCGGCGCGGTCGCCGCGATCGAGCACGGTTTCCAGAAGAGCGAGATCGAGCACAGCGCCTACCGCATCGCCCAGGAGACGGACGCGGGCGAGCGGGTCGTGGTCGGCGTCAACCGCTTCCGGCTCGACGCGGAGGAGCCGTACGAGCCGCTGCGCGTCGACCCCGCCATCGAGGCCCGGCAGGCGGAGCGGCTGGCCCGGCTCCGGGCGGAGCGGGACCAGGGGGCGGTCGACGCGGCCCTGGCCGCCCTGAAGAAGGCGGCGGAGGGTGAGGACAACGTCCTGTACCCGATGAAGGAGGCGCTGAGGGCGCGGGCGACGGTGGGGGAGGTGTGCGGTGCCCTTCGGGCGGTGTGGGGGACCTATGTGCCGTCGGATGCATTCTGAGCTGGGCTGTTCCTTCGAACGAGTGAACTGACGCGGAGACTGCGCGCCCCCGGTTACGCTCGTGAAGAGTGACCCCCGAAAAGGAGGATGCCGTGGCCGCAGTGCAACACGAGCTGACGTTGAGCGAAGCCGCCGACCAGCTTTCCCGTGCACTGCCTGGGCACCGCGTGGAGATTCTCCAGGGGAGGCTCACTGTGACACCGCCGCCGGACGGCTCGCACGGCCTGTCGCTGACAAAGCTCTGTAGGGCGTTCGAACGTGCTGGTATCGAGGGAAGCGGGGCCGAATGGGTCCAGGGCGTCGGTCTGTGGCTGCCCACACTGCCCGAGGACTTCGCCATCCCCGACCTCTCCGTCGTCGACGAGGACTTCCGTGACGCTCACGTCACGAAGAACTACTACGCCCCGAACGTCTTCCGTCTGGTCGTGGAGGTGACGTCGTCGAACTGGTCCGACGACCTCGGTCCCAAGGTCGAGTGCTACGCCCAGGCCGGCATCCCGGGCTACCTCGTCGCGGACCGGAAGCATGACGAGGTCCTCCTGTACACGGACCCGGTCGACGGCGCGTACGGCGACCCGGAGCGGTTCAAGCGCGGCCAGTCCGTCGCCCTTCCCGGGGCGATCGGCTTCAAGGTCACCTTCGATGTGGACACGCTTCTCGACGGCTGATCGTGCCACCCCTCGAGACCCGGAACCGGAGTGTCGCACCCCCGTGCGACACTCCTTTCCATGTTCGGCGTCATCGATCTCCCCACCTATCTCGCAGGTCTGGTCCTCATCGTCCTGCTTCCCGGCCCCAACTCCCTGTACGTCCTCTCGGTCGCCGCCCGGCGTGGCACCAGGGCCGGATATACGGCCGCCGCCGGGGTCTGGTGCGGGGACACCGCGCTGATGACGCTCTCCGCCGCCGGCGTCGCCTCGCTGCTCCAGGGCAACGCCGTGCTGTTCGGGATCGTGAAGTACGCGGGCGCCGGGTATCTGACCTGGCTGGCCATCGGGATGCTGCGGGCCGCCTTGGGGATGTGGCGCACCCGGCGGGAGCGGATGCTCCAGGAGACCGGGGAAGCCGTCTCCGACGAGCGGCCCTTCCGGCGGGCCCTGGTCATCAGCCTCTTCAACCCCAAGGCGATCCTGTTCTTCGTCGCCTTCTTCGTGCAGTTCGTCGACCCGGGGTACGCCTACCCGGCGCTGTCCTTCGTCGTGCTCGGCGCGTTCGCGCAGCTCGCGAGCTTCCTGTACCTCAGCGCCCTGATATTCAGCGGGACGAAGCTGGCCACGGCCTTCCAGCGGCGGAAGCGGCTGGCGGCGGGGGCCACCTCGGCCGCGGGGGCGCTGTTCCTCGGGTTCGCCGTGAAGCTGACCCTGGCGAGCGCCTGACGCCTCAGACGCCCACGCGGGCCCGGTACTCCTGAAGTCCGGCCTCCGTCTCGCCCGCCCAGCCCACATAGCCGTCCGGGCGGACCAGGAACACCCCGTCCGCGAGGGTCAGCGTGGTCCAGTCCGGGCCCCTGAGGCGGTCGAAGAGGCGTACGCCGTCGATCGTCAGGTCGGGGACCCGGTCGCCGGCGCGCAGGGCGCCCGGTGTCCGCCGGGTGTCCTGCGTCAGTGACGAGTCCCGGTAGTTCAGGCCCAGCTGGCGGGTGCCCGCGTCGCGGCGGGCCTCGTCCCGGTGGATCGCGGTCGACAGGCCGAGCACCCGTGCGGCGATCGGCCGGCGCTCCTCCTCGTAGGTGTCGAGGAGGCTCTCCGGTGCCCGTCCGTCCAGCACCGCGCCGAGCTTCCAGCCCAGGTTGTAGGCGTCCTGGACGCTGGTGTTCAGGCCCTGGCCGCCGGCGGGGGAGTGGATGTGGGCGGCGTCCCCGGCCAGGAACACCCGGCCCGCGCGGAAGCGGTCCGCGAGGGCCGCGCGCGGGCGGAAGTTCGAGGTCCAGCGGACCTCGGTCACGGCCTCGGGGGCGAGGTGGGTGCGCTCGGCGACGACCTTGCGGACGCCGTCCGGGGTGAGATCGATGTCCGTGCCCTCCGGGAACTGCGCCACCAGCTGGAAGTCCTCCGTGCCGGCCAGCGGGCAGAGCGCCAGGAAGCCCGCTCCCTCGCCGCTCGGCGGGAACACGTGCCACCGGTTCCGCTCCAGGGCCGTGATCCGCACGTCCGCCACCAGCAGCGGGTCCGGGTCGACCGTCTCGCCGGTCATGCCGATGCCCAGGGCCCGGCGCACCGCCGAGCGGCCCCCGTCGGCGGCGACGGCGTACCGGGCGCGCACGCTCTCACCGGTGGCGAAGGACGCCGTCACGCCGTCCGTGTCCTGCTCGATCCCCACCACCTCGCGGCCGAGGAGCACCTCGCCGCCCAGTTCCGCCAGCCGTGCCCGCAGGATCTCCTGATTGCGCCACTGGGGGACCATCCAGGGGCCGGTGAAGCGGGAACCCTCCTCGCCGTCCTCCGCCGGGTCGAACATCCGGTGCTCGCCGGCCTGCCGGCCGTCCTGCCAGATCATGCCCACCGGGTACGGGCCGCCGGCGGCGAGGATCTCGTCGAGGACGCCGAGGTCCTCGTAGACCTCCATCGTGCGCGGCTGGATGCCCTTGCCGCGGGAGCCGGGGGCCAGGGTCTCGCCGCGTTCCACCAGCAGCGCCCGTACGCCGCGCCGGGCCAGGTCGATGCCGAGGGCGAGGCCCGTGGGGCCGGCCCCGACGATCAGTACGTCCGTCTGTCGCATCCCAATCTCCTTAACGCTGTTAAGTGCCGTCGCCCACGAGCGTGCCCTTAACGGCGTTAAACTGTCAAGCGTGACCACCGAACGACGAGCCCCCCTCGACCGCAAGCGCGTCGCGGACGCCGCCCTGGCGCTGCTGAACGAGACCGGCCTGGACGGTCTGACCCTGCGCGCCATCGCCAGGGAACTCGACGTCAAGGCACCGGCCCTGTACTGGCACTTCAAGGACAAGCAGGCCCTGCTCGACGAGATGGCGACCGAGATGTACCGGCGGATGGTCGCCGGCACCGAACTCGATCCCGGCGACACCTGGCAGGAACGGCTGCGCAGGGCCAACCACGGGCTCCGTAAGGCCCTGCTCGCCTACCGCGACGGCGCGAAGGTGTTCAGCGGCTCACGCTTCACCGGCACCGACCACGCCGCTCAGATGGAGGAGACCCTGCGGCTGTTCACCGCGGCCGGCTTCACCCTCGGCCAGGCGGTCCGGGCCACGTCGAGCACCTACGCGTACACCATCGGATCCGTCATCGAGGAGCAGGGAGTGCAGCCGCTGCCGGACGAACGGCGTGAGGGCTACGACGTGGCGGAACGCGCCCGGCTGCTCGCCGAGTTCCCGCTGTCGGCGCGGGCGGGCGCGGAGATCTTCCACGATTACGGCGAGCATTTCGAGGAAGGGCTGGAGATCGTCATCGCGGGAATCGGGGCGCGATACGGCGTTTCCTGAAATACGGCAGCCCATTCACCGGGAATTCACCGGCGAGGTGCCGCCAGCGCCTTCCGCAGCCTCGGCGTCAGCCGCTCCTCGACCACCTTGTTCAACACCCACGCCAGCACCAGCATCGCCGTGACGGTCAGCACGAAGGTCGCGGCCGACGGCACCCCCAGCCGCCGGTGCAGGGTCTCGACGACGACCCAGCCCAGATGCTCGTGCACCAGGTAGAAGGGGTAGGTGAGCGCCCCGGCCACCGTCAGCCAGGGCCAGTTCACCCGGTCCAGCAGACCGAGCGCGATCGCGCCCACGGCGACGAACCCGAAGGCCACGACCGCGATGATGCCGAAGGACGTGCGGTGGGCGAAGGCGTTCGGGTCGGCGGCGTTCCACAGGCTGTCCACCGCGTAGTGCTGGCCGATCAGGAAGCTCACGACGACGATCCCCCAGGCGTAGGGGTCCCTGCGATCGCGGTGCACCAGGAACAGGCCCACCCCGCCGACGAAGAACGGCGCGTACTCCGGCATCAGCACGATGTCGAGCAGCGGCTGGTGCGCCCCCTGCGCGATCGCCGCCGCCAGGATCCAGCCCGCGCAGAACAGGATCACCCGGCGCCGGCTCGCGCCCGGCAGGACCACGCACAGCGCGAACAGGGCGTAGAAGCGGACCTCCGCCCACAGTGTCCAGTCCACGCCCAGCACCCGGCTCACGCCCAGCGGCTGCTGAAGCAGCGTCAGGTTCACCAGGGCGTCGCTCGGTGAGACGGCCGTGTAGGCGACGGCGGGCAGCGCGAAGACCGCCGTCACCAGGAGCACCGCCGCCCAGTACGCGGGCATCAGCCGGGCGGTGCGGGAGGCGAAGAACGAGCGCAGCGAGCGGCCCCAGCCGCTCATGCAGATGACGAACCCGCTGATCACGAAGAAGATCTGGACGCCGAGGCAGCCGTACGCGAACGGCGTGTGCAGGGTCGGGAACACCCGGGCCGCAGAGGTGCCCCAGGCGTGGGTGATGTCGCCGCCCCGGCCGCCGTAGTGATAGCAGGCCACCATCAGCGCCGCCACCAGCCGCAGGCCGTCCAGGGCGCGCAGCCGGCCGCCGGACGGCGCGGCCTTCGGGGCGCCTTCGGCGCCGGGGCCGTCCTGCGCCGCGTTCACGACCGTCTGTGTCACGCCGGTGTCCCTCGGAATTCGAATGAGTGTCGTCCATGCAGACCCTATGACGTCACCCGCAAAACTTCTGTTCGACAGTCTCAGCATTCGCCCCCGTGTTCCGAGGGGTTCACCTGGGCGTCGTTTTCCTTTCTTACGTTCTCTCAACCTCCCCTCAACACTCAGCAGTTCTGTGTTGTTTTCACACGCCAGTCGATACGCATGTCCACACGTCAGTTCAGATGCCAGGAGAACCATGACGAGGGTCCGCAGCAGAGGGTCAGACACCAGGCCGGAGAGGCCCTCGGCAGTGCCGTCCCCGGTCGCGCTGGACGACTGCCTGCGCGCATGCTCGGTGCACAGCGGCAAGCTCGTCGGCAGCCTCGACCCCCGCCGCCTCGCGCTCGCCGAGTCGCTGCGCCAGCTTCTCGCCCTGTGGGCGACCCAGGAGCCGGCCGCGCCGCAGGTCACCGCCACGAGCCTGCTGCGACGCACCAAGGCGGCCGCGTCCGGCGGCGCCGGCATCGCCAACGCCGTCCTCGACGCGCTGCTCGCCGTCGGCAACAAGGCGGTCGTCTGCGGCTACGACGACGAGCTGAACCTGACCGTGCTCATCACCGACACGATCCTCCACCAGCGCCGCAACTCCCGCGCCGGCTGGCGGCTGCGCGGCCGGGTCCTGGAGGCCATGGGCCTGCCGGTCGCCGCCGCCGAGGCCTACGAGCGCTACCTCGACCTCACCAAGGACGACGGCTTCGGCGTCCGCGCCCGCGTCGACGGCATTCACGCCGCCACCCGGGCCCGCACCGAGCTGCTCACCCTCCTGGAGCGCACGGTCCCGCAGTCCGCCCGCTTCGCCGACGGCCCCGCCACCGACGCCTGGGCCGAGGGCCTCGCCGCGCACGCCGCGGGCGACCAGCCCGGCGCCCAGGCCCGCCTGGTCGGCGCCCTGCGCGCGATGGACCGCCAGGGCACCCCCGAGCAGGAGGTCCAGGAGGCGTTCGCCCAGTACCTGGACCTGGCCACGGCCCAGCAGGCCCGGCCCACCGCCGAGCTGGCCCAGGCCCTCGCCCTGTACGCCGACACCCGCCGCAACCGGATGCGCGGCCCGGTCCCCGACCCCCTGTTCGGGGGCGTGCAGTGGCTCAGCCTCGGCGAGTTCCGCAACCGGATCGCCGGCAAGTCGATCTGCCTGATCGCCAACTCCGGCAAGGTCGGCGAGAGCGGCCTCGGCTCCGACATCGATGCCTACGACCTCGTCGTGCGCTTCAACTCGTACCGCATCGACCCCGTCCATACGGGCAGGCGGACCGACATCCACGTCACCATCCACAAGCACGCCTACAACTGGGACCAGCCGGTCGACATCCGGCTCGTCTTCGGCGGCAACTCGCCCGACTGGAAGTACTCGGTCCGCAACAAGCTGGTCCCGGGCGCCCAGACCTACCTGAACGACGAATCCCTGCGCTGGCCGGTGCGCAACATCGGCGGCTGGACCACCGAACAGTTCGCGGCCATCCCCACCTCCGGCTTCAACATGCTGTGGCTGCTCGACTTCCTCGACGTCAGCCCCACCCTCGACCTGATCGGCTTCGACTTCTACGAGAGCGGCGCCTACCGCCTCCCCGAGGCGATGAAGCTGGCCATCACCAACGTGCACGAATACGGCAGCGAGAAGGCGTGGGTCATGGAACGGGCCCAGAGCGTCTCCGGCATGAGGATTTCCCTGCGATGACCACTTCCATATCCGCCCCGGCGGCCCCCGTCACCGACGCCTCCGCCCTGACCGGCAAGCGCCGCATCGCCTTCGCGAGCTTCGTCGACGAGAACTACCTGCCCGGCTTCCTCGTCCTGCTGCGCTCCCTCGCCCTGTCCAACCCGGACGTCTGCGAGGACTTCCTCGTCCTCCACGACGACCTGCGCCCCGCCTCCGTCGCCGCCATCCGCGCCCTGCACCCGCGCGTGAGGTTCCGCCGCGTGGACGCCGGCCACTACGACTCCTACGTCAAGGGCGACCAGGACAACTACCTGGTCCGCAAGGCCTACTTCATCCTCGACGTCTTCCGGATCCGCGACTACGACACCGTGATCACCCTGGACACCGACATGGTGGTCCTCGGCCCGATCGGCGAGCTGCTCGCGATGCGGCACGGCCTCGGCGCCGTCCCGCAGTTCTTCTACGGCGACAAGACCCGCATGCTCAACAGCGGTCTCCTCGTCATCCAGAAGGAGTACCTGACCGACACGTTCTGCGCGAAGATCGACGCGATCGGCCGCAGCGGCACGTACGAGCTGGACAAGCACGACCAGGGCATCCTCAACGCCCTCCTCGACGGCGACTTCGTCGACCTCGACCCCAAGTACAACTTCGTCAAGCGCCGCCTCTCCGGCGACCTCCCGGTCCCCGAGGACACCGCCGTCCTGCACTTCACCGGCCGCCACAAGCCCTGGCAGGGCGGCGAGGCCGGGTACGGGCTGGCGCAGGAGCGCTGGGCCGCGTTCGAGCTGACCGACGCCGAACTCCACGCCGCCTACCTGGAAGCCGGCGACACCCTCCACCACGACCTGCTCGTGCACTACGGCACCCCGCACGTCGAGCGCACCGGTGACGTCGACACCGCCCGCAAGGTCGCCCTCGCCCACATCGGCGCCGGCGACTACCAGGCCGCCGTCGACATCCTGGAACGCGTCCACCTCCCCATCGACGAGGCCTGGCCGCACGAGGTCTACGGGCACGCCCTGATGAGCGTCTCCCGCTACGACGAGGCCACGGCACAGCTCCTGCTGGCCACCGCCGCCCCCAACCGGGCCGCCACCGCCTTCGCCCGTCTCGCCCAGATCTCCTGGGTGCACGGCGACGACGACCGGGCCCGCGCCCACGCCACGTCCGGCCTCACCGTGGACCCGACCCACCGCGCCAGCCGCATCTGGCACCAGCGCACCGTCGGCGTCCCCGCCCAGCCCGCAGGCCGCCCCGAGGACCAGCTCGCGCACGTCGCCTTCTACATGGACCGCCAGGGCAACGCCGGCGACAAACTGCTCCCGGAGAGCGTCCGGCTCGCCTTCGGCCCGGACACCACCTCCCGGCGCTGGCACTCCGTGCACGCCCACCGGCTCTTCGACGAGGCGGCCCTGGAGCGCGTCAACACCCGCAAGGGCCTGGTCATCGGCGGCGGCGGACTGTTCATCCCGGACACCATGCCCAACGGCAACAGCGCCTGGCAGTGGAACGTCCCCGACGAGCTGCTCGGCCGCATCGACGTGCCGATCGCCGTCTACGCCGTCGGCTTCAACGCCTTCGACGGCCAGTCCTACCGGGCGGAGCGCTTCCGCGCCTCGCTGCGCCTGCTCGTCGAGCGCTCGTCCTTCTTCGGCCTGCGCAACCACGGCTCCATCGAGAAGGTGCGGGCGATGCTCCCCGCGCACCTCCACGACAAGGTCCGCTTCCAGCCCTGCCCGACCACGGTCACCCGCCAGCTGGTCGACGGCTGGCGCGACCCGGCGACCCGCGAGGACACGATCCTCCTCAACGCCGCCTACGACCGCGCCGGTCTGCGCTTCGGCCACGACTACGGCTACTTCCTCGCCCAGATGGCCAAGGCCGTCAAGGACCTCGGCGCACTGGCCGAGGTGAAGTGCGCGGCGCACTCCCTCGACGACGAGAAACTCGCCTTCGACCTGCGCCGCGAGCACGGCGTCTCGCTGCCCGTCATCCCGATGTACGACTTCGACAACGACGAGATCCGCGACCTGTACGCCCGCACCAAGCTGGTCATCGGCATGCGCGGCCACGCGGGCATGATCCCGTTCGGCTGCGGAACGCCCATCATCAGCCTCATCTCGCACCCGAAGATGGCGTACTTCCTGCGGGACATCGACCGCCCCGAATGGGGGGTCTCGGTGCACGACCGCAACCTCGCCGACGTCCTCGTGGAACGCTCCCGCGACCTGCTCGCCGACCACGACCGCACCGTCGCCGACGTGCACGGCCGGCAGCAGGAACTGTGGAAGACCACCGAGGCCAACGCCGCCGACCTGCGCGCCGTCCTGGGCGGCTGATCCCATGGCGACGACGACCGCACCGGTCGACGCGTCCGCCGCCCCGCGCGTCCGCCGGTCACCCCTGTGGTGGCCGGCGGTCGCCGTCACGGCCGCGGCCGTCGTCGGGTACACCGTGCTCACCCGACGCCTCACCGGGGACCTCCAGTACGTGCTCGGCGCCCTACGGCTGGGCGGCGACGCCGGCTACTCCCCGTCCGAGGTCTTCACCCACCGCCCGTTCTTCTACCGGTGGTTCATCGCCCTGCTGGACCTGCCGACGGCCGGCGGCGTGGTCGTCCGCGAGACGGTCATCGAGATCGAGGGCGCCCTCCTGGTGGCCGCCGCGGCCTTCGCCCTGTACGCAGCCCTGCTGCGCCGGGTCACCGCCCGCGAGGCCGCCGTCACCGCCGGCGCCACCGGACTCGTCCTCGCCCTCGCCCCGCGCACCGACTTCCTCCAGCCGGAGTGGACGGCCGTGGTGCTGACGGTCCTGGGCCTCGCCGCCGCCCTCGGCGTCAGGCGCCCCTGGCCCGCCGCCCTGCTCTCCGCGCTCCCGCTCGGCCTCGCGGTGATGATGAAGTACTCCACCGCCTCCACCGCCGCCTTCGGCATCCTGCTGCTCTGGGCCGTGGACCGGGGCCGGGCGGTACGCGCCGCGCTGGTCGCCGTACCCGGAGCACTGGCCCTCTTCGCCCTGAGCGTGCTGCTCGGCTCCCACGAGTGGCAGTGGACCGAGGACATGCCCAGGATCAACCAGTCGGCGCTCAGCCGCACCGGCATCCGCCCCGGCTTCATCCTCGAACGCTCCGTGGACTTCCTGGCCGACCGGGCCGTCCTCACGCCCGTCCTGCTGCTGCTCCCCGGCGCGCTGGTGCTGATCCTGGCCCGCGCCCGGGGCCGCGCCCGCCGCCTCGAACTCCTCACGATCGCCGTGCTCATCGGCTGCGGATCGCTGGCCGTCGTGATCGTCCAGGGCAACTGGTTCCTGTACCACGCGGTCCAGCTGACCGTCGTGGCCGCCGCGGCGTGGGGCCTCGCGGTGGGCGGCGCGAAGGGCTCGCCCCCGTGGTGCTTCGGCGCCGTCTCCCTGCTGTACGGCGCCCTGCCCGTGCTGTACACCCACGCCCCGAAGGGCCTCCAGCGGCCGGCCACGGTCTGGGCGCTGGGGCTGGTGGCGCTGCTGGCCGCCGTGGTGGACGTACGGCTGCGGCGGCCGGCCCCGGCCCGGTCGGCGGCGCTCGTCGCGCTCGCCGGAGTGGTCTGCCTGGCCGGGCCGGTCTGGCCCGACTCGCCGCACCTGGTGCAGCACGGCAAGGTCTCCTCGACCAGCGCGTCCTTCCTGCGCAACACCGAACGCAAGGAGGCGGACGCCGATCGGCTGCGCGCGCGGATCCCGGCGGGTGCGAAGATCCTCTACCTGGCCTTCGGCGACACGACGTACTACGTCGACCACCCGGCCCAGTGCCGCTACCCGATCGCCACCTTCCTCCAGCGCTCCCGCTTCCTCCCGGACGTCGCGCGGCTGAAGTCCTTCGCGGAGAACGCGGACTGCGTCGACCACGACCCCGCGCCGTACGCGATCCTCGACCGCGCCTGGTTCCGGCTGGCCTACGTCGACCCGGGGCTGCGGGCCCGGGTGGAGGCGACGTACGACTGCCCGCCGCTCACCAAGGGCGCGCCGACGGTGGTCTGCGAGCTGAGGTGAGACGACACGGGAAAGGGGCCCCGGTCGACGACCGGGGCCCCTTTCCCGTTCCGCGGGTCACCGCAGTCCGAGCGACCCCGTCACCTTCCGCGCCATCTCCACCGAGTAGCTCTGCCCCCGGTCCTGCGGGTAGATCTGGGCCATCGTGGCCAGCGTGACCCGGCTCATCGGCGTCTCGTGGGCCGGGATCAGCTCCCGGTAGCGGGGGGTCACGACGGGCTGGGCGAATCCGGCCCGGGAGAAGTGCCAGTCCTTGATCCAGGACATCTCGAACGCGGGGTTGATCCGCTTCAGGTACGGCACGAACGCGTGCAGCAGCTCACCGGGCTCGGTGGTGAACCGCCAGTCCTCGCGCTCCACGTAGTTGCCGACGTAGAGGATGTGCCGCCCGCCGTACACCGTCGGGTCGATCATCCGGGTGTGCTCGACGACCGCCAGGAACGGGAAGTCCGGCTCGTTGATGTTGAGCCAGTAGTACGGGATCGCGCTGCGGTCCAGCTCCAGCACGAAGCAGGTGGCGCCCAGGTACTGGTTCTTCCACACCGCGTTGTCCGAGGGCAGCCCGGCCGCCTGGGCGAAGGCCGGCTGCGGCGTGGTGACGATCAGCCGGTCGAAGCGGTACGTCGAGCCGTCCGCGCAGGTCACGACCGGCGTGTCGGCCTCCTGCCGGACGGTCTGCACCGCCTTGCCGAACTCCACCTTGCCGCCGCGCTCCTCGATGCCGTCCCGCAGCGCCGCGTAGACCCGCTCGAACCCGCCGTCCACATAGCCGAGTTCGAAGGTCCGGCAGTGGATGCGGGCCCACAGCCACGCCATCGACACCTCCTCGGCGCGGTCGCCGAACTTGCCCTTCAGCAGCGGCTCCCAGATCGCCCCGGTGGCCTTCTTCCCGGCCCACTTGCGCAGCCAGGCCAGCGCGGTGCGGTCGTTGAAGCGGTCACCGCCGTTGCGCACGGCCTTCAGCACCGCCGAGGACCCGGCGAACCGCACGGCGTCCACCGGCGAGAACTCCGGGAAGCGCAGCATGTCGAACGGGGTGGTGAAGTCGATGAGCTTCCCGCCCCGGTAGATGCCGGTCGTCGGCCTGTGGAAGCGCAGCGCGTCCCCCAGACCCAGCTCCTCGATGAGGGCGATCATGGCTCTGTCGCTGCGGAAGATGTGGTGGTAGTACCGCTCCAGCGGGACCCCGCCGATCTCCAGCGAGGCGGCCAGACCACCGAGTTCGGCGGCCGCCTCCAGGATGGTCACCTGGTGGCCGGCGCGTACGGCGTCCCAGGCGGCGGTGAGGCCGGTGGCACCCGCGCCGATGATGCCGAGGTTCATGCGAAGCTCCACTTTCTGTTGAGCACGAACTGGAGCGCGAGGACCAGCGGGAGCGAGCCCGCCTTGACGAGGTTGGCGTCGATCCCCAGCGAGTCGGTGAAGAGCAGGAACAGCAGGTTCGTCAGCGCGATGCCGGTCAGTCCGACGGCGTAGAAGCGCAGGAAGCGCACGACGAGCCGGTCGCGGCGTTCGAAGGTGAAGCGCGCGTTGAGGGCGAAGTTGCTGGTGATGCCCAGGGTGGTGCTGAGGGCGTTGGCGAACTGCTCGTCCATCCCGGCGCTGTTGTGCAGCAGCAAGAACGCCAGCAGGTCGAGCAGGACGCCGCTGCCGCCGATCAGGGTGTAGCGGACGAGCTGGCGTACCGTACGGGCCCGGTCGTCGGGCGCGGTGGTGACCGGCGCGGTCGTGTCAGCGGTCACCGTCGCCGTCCTTCTCGGCGCCGATCACCTCGCGCACCAGGTACAGCGGGCGCCCCTGCGCCTCGCTGTAGATGCGTCCGATGTAGCTGCCGAGGACGCCCAGGGAGAGCATCTGGGTACCGCCCAGGAACAGCACGACGACCATCAGCATGGTCCAGCCGGAGACGGTGATCTCGGGCCGGAAGAACTTCATCGCCAGCGCGTACAGGATGCCGAGCAGCGACAGCGTGAGCACGACGAAACCCAGCCGGGTGATCAGCTTCAGCGGGGTGGTGGAGAAGCTGGTCACGCCGTCGATGGCGAGGCGGGCCATCTTGCTCAGCGGGTACTTGGTCTCGCCGGCGAACCGCTCGTCGCGGTCGAAGGAGATCTCCTTCTGCCGGTAGCCCATCGAGGCGACGATGCCGCGCACGAACCGGCTGCGCTCGCGGTACCGGCACAGCTCGTCGGCGACCCGGCGGTCCAGGAGCCGGAAGTCGCCGGTGTCCACCGGGATGTCCACGTCGGTCCAGGAGCGCAGCAGCCGGTAGAACAGGTGCGCGGTGGCCCGCTTGAACGGGGTGTCCTGCCGGGAGCGGCGGCGCGCGTGCACGATCTCCGCGCCCTCGCGCCAGGCGTCGACGAGTTCGAGGCTGACCCGGGGCGGGTCCTGGAGGTCGGTGTCCATGACGATCACCGCGTCGCCCCGGGCGAGGTCCAGGCCGGCCGTGATGGCGATCTGGTGGCCGAAGTTGCGGGCGAAGTCGACCACTCTGACCCGGTCGTCGCGTTCGGCGAGGCCCTGGAGGATGGCGAGCGAACCGTCGGCGGAGCCGTCGTTCACGTAGACCAGCTCGACGTCGAGGTCCGGCCGGCCGGCGAGGGCGGCGGTCAGCTCGGCGTGGAAGGCGGCGATGCCGTCCTGCTCGTTGTAGACCGGCAGGACGTACGAGATCAGCGGCCGACGTTCCGGGGCCTTCGCGGCCGGCGAGAGCTGAGCAGGTACGGACGGGCGTATGTCCTGCTGAGTCATCTCGGCCCGCCCCCATGGGTGAACGGGGCTGTGGAGAACGCTATTTGCAGCATTCGGGGAAGCTATGGAGCCCGGGTTAACCGCGGCCCAACTCCTTGCGTCCGGGAGCGGGCTTCCCCATTGCTCTTCATCTTTTCGGGTTTATTTGCGTGGTCGGCCGTGCACCGCCGTTTCTCCCCGGGCGCCGTTTACCGCACGGCAGGCCACCCGGCGGGAAACGGCGGCACGAAGAACGGCGGCGCGGGAAACGGCGGCGCGAAGAACGGCGGCGCGGGAAACGGCGGCGCGGGAAACGGCGGCGCGGGAAACGGCCGCACGCGTGTTTCCGGCACGTAAGAATCCGAGGTCAGCGACGGACCGCTTTGCGCAGCGCCTTGGCACGGCGGACCACACGGCGGGCCGTCGAGTTGCGGGGGAGGAACGCCAGCCGCTCCGGAATACCGCCGGGCAGGCCCAGCGAGGTCAGCCGCTTGCGCTTGAAGTAGCGCTGGGTACGCGGGCCGAGCCTGGTGCGCAGATAGTTCTCCGCCGCCGGGCGCAGCCCCGAGCAGATCTGCGGCTGCATCACGAAGCCGACCGCGTGGAGCAGACCGGTGAGCGTGTCGCCCGGGACCGTCTCGTCCTTCTCCTCCAGGTCGGGCAGCAGCGCGTCCGCCAGGACGACCGGCACCCGGTTGCTGTTCTGGAACGGGGTCAGCCGCTCCAGCAGCGGCTCGGTGCCGATCCGGGCGACCGGCAGCTCGTAGAACGCGGACGCCGTGAACAGGGCGGTGGAGAAACAGCCGACGACCAGCGCCGGCCGGGCCTTCTCGAACAGCACCTCGGCGAGGACGGGCGTGTCCAGCACGGTCAGCTCGACACCCAGCCGCTCCGCCTCCGCCTCCAGGACCCGGCTGTAGCGGGCCGGCGCGGTCGGGTGCGGCTTGAACACGACCGAGCGGTGCCCCCGGGCCACCGCCCCCCGCATCATCCGCACATGCAGGTCCTCCTCCTCCCGCACGGAGAGGATGTCCAGCGCCGACAGGTACTGCCCGAGCAGCAGCGCCGCTCCGTCGGGCAGCGGCGGCAGCTCCGGGACGCCCTCGCCGACCTGCCCCAGCACCTTCAGGAAGGCGCTCGTCGGCACGGTCCGGGCCTCGACCCCGAACTCGGTCAGCAGCAGCGGCACCAGCCCGGGCACCAGGTCCAGATGGAGCAGCCGCCGCACCCGGGTGCCGATCAGCGGGTCGATCTTGTTGCGGGTCGGGCCGTAGCTCATCAGCCCGTCCGCGTACACCTCGACGGGCGCGCCCGGGAACACCTGGGCGATCGCCTGGGCCGGGTTGACCTGGAGGGACTCCAGGACGATCTCCACCCGGTCGTCGCCCAGCCCCCACAGCAGCCGCAGATACCGCTCCAGGAGCGGCACGTCGTCGGGGCGGGGCGACCATGCGCCCGGGTGGAAGGGGCTGATCGCGTCGTTCCAGGACAGCACCGCGTCGAAGCGGTCCCGCAGCGGCGCGAAGCCGGGCATCTCGTCGACCGCCGGGGCGGTCTCCGGGTTCGTGGCGTTGTTGCACACCAGCAGCAGCCGGCGGTCCGCCGCCGGGAACAGGTCGGAGTCCAGCGCGGCGGCGAGGGTGGCGAGACCGTAGAGCGTGGAGGCGCAGAAGATCTGCGTCGTCCGACGGGGAGGATGGGGCCGGCCGGGGGTGCCGGCGGTGCCGGAGGTGCCGGAGGTGCCGGAGGTGCGGGTCATCAGGCGGCCGCCTTCGCGGAGGTGATCCTGCGTCGCAGCCGCCGCAGCTTGGCGGAGCGCCGCAGGTCCATGGTGTCCAGGACGTCGGTGAGCAGCTCCTGCGGCATACGCTGTATGGCCGCCGAACTCATCGTCCGCAGCTGCTTGGCCACCGCGGGCTCGAACTTGTCGATCTCGGCGAGGTGGTGGGCGATGATCGCGCAGTAGGTGCGCACCGCCTTCGGCAGCAGCCGGTCCGCCTCCCGGTCCTTCGCGGTCTCCTCGACGACCTGGTCGAAGGCCCGGATGAAGTCCAGCTGGCGGGCGTCGCCGATCTGGGTGAGGGAGGAGGCGACCCCGCGGCGGTAGAAGACGCCGTGCAGGTTCAGTACGGCGAACGACTCCGCCTCCCGGTGCAGCTTCCAGATCCACGGCCGGTCCTCGGCGGTCCGCAGCCCGTCCGTGAAGTGCAGCAGCCCCTTGTCGAGCAGCCGCCGGTGGTAGGCGCCGGCCCAGGCGTACGCGTAGTCGACGGACGTCGAGCGGTCGGTGGGCAGGATCGCCTCGCGCGGGTCCAGCACCTCCTCGCGCCGCCCGAGCGGATGCCGGACGACGGTCCGGGCGCGTCCGGTGGCCTGGACATGGTCGGTGCGGACGAAGTCGCAGCCCAGCGACTCGATCGCGGCGAGCAGCTTGACCAGGTGGCCCCGGGCCAGCCAGTCGTCGCCGTCCAGGAACGTCAGGTACTCCCCCCGCGCCGCGTCGAGCCCGGTGTTGCGGGCGGTGGCGAGTCCTCCGTTCTCCTCATGGCGGACGAAGCGCACCTCGGCGACCTTCGAAAGCTCTTCGGCCGCCCGTTCGAGAATGGCCGGAGTTTCGTCCTTCGATTTGTCGTCCACCAGCACGAACTCGAAGTCCGGGCGGGCGTTGAGATGAAGACTTCTGAGGGTGTCCGGGGCGAATTGCTGCACGTTGTAGAACGGCACGATCACGGAAAGCTTTGGCACCCGCGAAAGCCTAGGAGCGCCCCCGGCAGTGAAACTTTCCGGTGAGGAGACAGGGGGTGAACTCAATGTGTCGGATTGGTGCACCCCGTGTACTCACGGCCGAACGACGGACCAGTTCGGTGTCCGGTGGTGTGCTGTTAACTCTTTGTTGAGAGGGGGTTGGGCCGATCCTCGGTTTTGCTTTCTAGCGTCTTCGTCGTGCCTGCAAGTACTGCCAACCCCCCACGGATCGCCGTCCTGGCGGACTCCGACACCCGCTGGAAATGGGGTGCGCTGACCGCCGCGCGGATCGCGCCGTCCATGGAAGCCGCACCGGGTGACGGCGCGCAAGTCGCGCCGGCCCTCGACGGGTTCCTGCTGCGCGGCCGTGCCACCCCCACCCCGCGCCAACTGGCCGAGGTGGGCGTGCACGCGGACTCGCTGCGCGAGGTCACGGCCGTCGAGTTCCTGCGCGCCATGTCACGGACGTCGTACGACATCCTCGTCCTCGCCCTGGTCGGCGGCGGTGTCCAGGCGGTCCTGCACGGGCTGAAGCGGATCCGGGAGGACACCGGCGAGCGGCCCGTCGTCGTCACCGGCTATGTCGGTGTCGTCTACGAGAAGCTCGCCGACGGCCTGCTCCTGCGGCACGGCGCCGACCTGGTCCTCGCCAACTCCCGCCAGGACGCCGAACGCTTCCGCGCGGTGTACGAAGGAGTGGGCGCCGACGCCTCCTCGGTGACCGAGGTGGCCCTGCCGTTCCTCGGCGGCGCCCCCTACACCGGGCGGCACGACCCCTACACCGTCGTCTTCGCCGCGCAGCCCTCCGTACCGGAGAGCCGCAAGGACCGGACGTACCTGCTGGAGCGGCTCGTCCGGCACGCCCGGCTGCACCCCGAGCGGGAGGTGCTGCTGAAGCTGCGCTCCAAGCCCGGCGAACACACCACCCACATCGAGGAGCTGCCCTACCAGAAGCTGGCGCAGCGACTGGACCCGCCGTCCAACTTCCGCCTGGTGTACGGCAACATGGGCGAGGTCCTCGACCGCACCGACCTGATGGTCACGGTCAGCTCGACGGCCGCCCTGGAGTCCCTCCACCGCCGTATCCCCACCGTCGTCCTCAGCGACCTCGGGGTGCGCGAGGCGCTCGGCAACCACCACTTCGTCGGCTCGGGCTGCCTCGCCTCCTGGGACCAGCTCGACGCCGGACACCGCCCCACGCCCGACGCGGAGTGGGTCTCCCGGCAGGGCGTGGCCGCCGACGGCTCGTACGAGACCGCCTTCGACCCGGCCCGCGAACGCATAGCCAAGCTGCTCGCCCGGCCCGGCGGCCTCCCGCCCCTCACGCCCTACTACACGCCGGCCACAGCACCCGGCTACCTCCCCGGCATCCTCGCCCGCCACCACCTCGCGCCCGACGGCAGCCCGCTGCCCGGCGCGCCCGCCTCCGACAAGGAGCCCGGCCCGGTCCGGCAGATCGTGCGCCGGGCGGCGCGCGGCGCCTACCGGCACGGCGTGCAACGGGTGGCACCGGTGATCCGGCGGATGGGGGAGCTGTGAGCCACCCACGTCAAGGAGTACAGCCCATGTCCGACTCAGCAGCCGGGGTACGCCGCGTCCTCGCCGTGATCCCCGCGCGCGGCGGCTCCAAGGGCGTCCCCGCGAAGAACCTCGCCCCGGTCGGCGGCGTCCCGCTGGTCGCGCGGGCGGTCCGCGAGTGCCGGGCCACCCGGCTCGTCACCGACGTGGTCGTCTCCACCGACGACCAGGCCATCGCGGCCGCGGCCCGCGAGGCGGGCGCCGAGGTCGTGCTGCGGCCGGCCGCCATCGCCGGCGACACCGCCACCTCCGAGGCGGCCGTCCTGCACGCGATGGACGCCCACGAGGCCCTGCACGGCAGCCCGGTCGACGTGGTCCTGCTCGTCCAGTGCACCAGCCCCTTCCTGGTCCGCGAGGACGTCGACGGCGTCGCCGGCGCGGTCGCCGAGCAGGGCGCGGACAGCGCGGTGACCGTGGCCCCCTTCCACGGCTTCGTCTGGCGCCACTCGGACGAGACCAGCGAGGGCGGCTTCGGCGTCAACCACGACAAGTCCTTCCGCCCCCGCCGCCAGGACCGCCCCCAGGACTTCCTGGAGACCGGCGCCGCCTATGCGATGGACGCGGCCGGCTTCCGCACGCACCGGCACCGCTTCTTCGGCCGTACCGAGCTCGTCCGCACCGACCCGGCACGCGTCCTGGAGATCGACGACCAGCACGAACTCGCGCGGGCCCGCGCCCTGGCGCCGCTCTTCGACGCGGACCGGCCCGGCGCCCTGCCCGCCTTCGACGACATCGACGCGGTCGTCCTCGACTTCGACGGCACCCAGACCGACGACCGGGTGCTGATCGACTCCGACGGACGGGAGTTCGTCTCCGTCCACCGCGGGGACGGCCTCGGCATCGCCGCCCTGCGCCGCAGCGGCCTGAAGCTGCTGATCCTCTCGACCGAACAGAACCCGGTCGTCGCCGCCCGGGCCCGGAAGCTCAAGCTCCCGGTCCTGCACGGCATCGACCGCAAGGACCTCGCACTCAAGCAGTGGTGCGAGGAACAGGGCATCGCGCCGGAGCGCGTGCTCTACGTCGGCAACGACGTCAACGACCTCCCCTGCTTCGCCCTCGTGGGCTGGCCGGTGGCGGTCGCGAGCGCCCACGACGTGGTACGCGGCGCCGCACGCGCGGTCACCACCCTGCCCGGTGGCGACGGCGCGATCCGGGAGATCGCCGGCTGGATCCTCGGACCTTCTCTCGACACCCTCCCCCAGTAAGGACATCTCCACCATGAGCACCAACTCCCGTCTGCGCACGTTCGGTTCCCGCGAGGTCGGCCCCGGCCGCCCCGTCTACATCTGCGGCGAGATCGGCATCAACCACAACGGTGAGCTCGAGAACGCGTTCAAGCTGATCGACGCCGCCGCCGAGGCCGGCTGCGACGCCGTGAAGTTCCAGAAGCGCACCCCCGAGATCTGCACCCCGCGCGACCAGTGGGACATCGAGCGCGACACGCCGTGGGGCCGGATGACCTACATCGACTACCGCCACCGCGTGGAGTTCGGCGAGGACGAGTACCGCAAGATCGACGAGTACTGCAAGGAGAAGGGGATCGACTGGTTCGCCTCCCCGTGGGACACCGAGGCCGTCGCCTTCCTGGAGAAGTTCGACGTCCCCGCCCACAAGGTCGCCTCCGCCTCCCTCACCGACGACGAGCTGCTGCGCGCCCTGCGCTCCACCGGCCGCGCCGTCATCCTCTCCACCGGCATGTCGACCCCGAAGCAGATCCGCCACGCGGTCGAGGTCCTGGGCAGCGACAACATCCTCATGTGCCACGCCACCTCGACCTACCCGGCGAAGGCCGAGGAGCTCAACCTCCGCGTGATCAACACGCTGGAGAAGGAGTTCCCGAACGTCCCGATCGGCTACTCCGGCCACGAGACCGGCCTCCAGACCACGCTGGCCGCGGTCGCCCTCGGCGCCGCCTTCGTCGAGCGTCACATCACCCTCGACCGCGCGATGTGGGGCTCCGACCAGGCCGCCTCCGTCGAGCCGGGCGGCCTCACCCGCCTCGTCCGCGACATCCGCACCATCGAGGCCTCCCTCGGCGACGGCGTCAAGAAGGTCTACGACTCCGAGCTGGGCCCCATGAAGAAGCTGCGCCGGGTGTCCGGCGTCGTCGCGGAGGCCGAGATCGCCGCCGCGGCGGGCGAGCCGGTCGCGGTCTGACGGCCCCGACCGCCTCACAGCGCTGACTGCCTGACTGCCTGACTGCCTGACGAAGACGGGACGGTCCTACGACGATGAGCCCCCGCGCCGGCACGAACACCGGCACCACCCCCCACACCCTCGCGTTCGTCGAGAGCCCGGTGCAGCTGCTCAACGTGCTCGAATGGGCGCACGCCCAGGAGGAGCCCGGCGCGGGGCTCACCGTCGTCGTCCTGTCCCCGACCGACCCCATGACCCGCGGACAGCTGCGCCGCATGGCCGAGCTGGCCCGCGGGGAGGGCCACGCGGTCCGCTGGGAGGAGGCGCGCGGCGGTACGGCGGCTCCCTTCCGCACCATCGGCGGGCTGCGCCGGCTGCTGCGCCGGGCCGGACGGGTGGTCATGGGAGACCCGTTCTCCCGGTACGTGCAACTGCTGCTGACCATCACCCGCGCCTCCGACCTGGTCGTGGTCGACGACGGCACGGCCACCATGGAGTTCGTCGGCCAACTCGCCCGCGGCGAAAGGCTCGTGCGCTGGCACCGCAAGGGCGGCCGGCCCGGTCCCCGCGACGTGCTGTTCGCCCCGGTGTCCTCGGCGGCCCGCCGCCGGCTGACGCCGGGCGGGGGGCGCCGGGTGGAGGTCTTCTCCTCCATGCCGATGAAGGAGACCCCCGACGGGGTCGCCGTCACCGCCAACACCTTCGCCTGGACCCGCGCCCGCTTCGGCCCGCCGCGGGTGACCAAGGGCGCGGACATGGTGGGCACGTCCCTGGTGGAGACCGGCGTGGTGGACGCGGACCGCTACCTGGAGGCGGTAGGGGCGCTCGCCCGCGCCCACGGCGCCACCCGCTACTTCGCCCACCGCCGGGAGAGCGCCGACAAGCTCCACCGGCTGGCCGTGGAGACGGGCCTGGAAGTGGTCCGCCCCGACCTTCCCCTGGAGCTGATCGCGCGCCGGGGCCCGATCGGCCGCACCGTTCTCAGCTTCCCCTCCACGGTCGTCCACACCCTGCCCCTCGCCCTGTCCGGCACGGACGTCCGCGTGGCGGTCTGCGACATCGACCCGGCCTGGCTGACGGAACACGCCTCGCCCCGGGCCCACGGCTTCCTCTCCGGTGTGACGGGCACCGCACGGGACGTACACCGGCTGGCGTCGGTGAGCGTGGTCTGAGGCCGGTACGGGCCGGGGACGAGGGCCGCCCCGCCGTCGGGTGACCGTCCGGTTCGAGGGGCGCCGGGCGCCCGCCGGACCCGGTCTGTCGTCCGAACGGCCCAATCCGCCGGGGCAGCTTCTCCCGGGGCGGCTCCCGCCCCCGCCGGTGGCTCGGCGTGGTGGAGCGGTGGCACGGGGGAGCGGTTCCGCCATCCGGACCCGGTTCCGGTACGTGGACAGCTCCGCACCCGTGGGGCGTGCCGTGGTATGCGTGGAGGAAACGAAGAGAGTGACGGGTACGGATCCAGGCTCCCCATCACAGGACCCATTCCATGATCCGCTCGGCCGGAAAACCGCCCGAGTTTACCCACCCCCCACAGCAGCCATGCGCCGCGCGGCCAATTTTTCTTCCCCTAAGGGTTGAAGTTTTGTTGATCGTGGGTCAGTTGACCGTCTCGGCGTCCTACCCTTCAGAGGGTGAAGCAATTGACGTCCCGAGAGTCCGAGGCCGAACCCGCCGGGGAAGGCGTGCCCCCCGGAACCCTTCCCGGCACCCTGCCGGAAGCCCTGCGCGCAGAGCTCGTCGCGTTCCGTCGCGACATGCACATGCACCCCGAGCTGGGCAATCAGGAGTTCCGCACGACCGCGGCGATCAAGGCCCGCCTGGAGAAGGCAGGTCTTGCGCCGCGCGTACTTCCCGTCGGGACTGGCCTCATCTGTGACATCGGGACCGAGGACGGCACCGGGATCGGGGACACGCCGATCTTCGCCATGCGCGCCGACATCGACGCGCTGCCGATCCCGGACACCAAGACCGAGTGCGCCTACCGGTCGACCGTGCCCGACCGCGCCCACGCCTGCGGCCACGACGTGCACACCACCGTCGTCCTCGGCGCCGGACTCGTCCTCGCCGAGCTGCACCGGCAGGGCCGGCTCCCGCGGCCCGTGCGGCTGATCTTCCAGCCCGCCGAGGAGGTGCTGCCGGGCGGCGCCGCCGACGCCATCGAGGGCGGCGCGCTGGACGGCGTCGGCCGGATCATCGCCGTGCACTGCGACCCCCGGGTGGACGCCGGGCGGATCGGGCTGCGCGAGGGCGCCATCACCTCCGCCTGCGACCGGCTGGAGATCGCCCTGGACGGGCCCGGCGGCCACACCGCCCGCCCGCACCTCACCACCGACCTGGTGACCGCCGTCGCCCGGGTCGTCACCGACGTGCCCGCGCTCGTCGGCCGGCGCGTCGACACCCGGGCCGGGCTCGCGGTGACCTGGGGCCGGATCGAGAGCGGACACGCGCCGAACGTCATCCCGCAGCACGCCGAGCTGTCCGGCACCGTCCGCTGCCTGGACATCGAGGCGTGGCGGCAGGCCCCGGACATCGTCGTCGCGGCGATCGACGAGGTCGCCAACCTGCACCGCGCCAAGTCCGAGATCAACTACGTGCGCGGGGTCCCGCCGGTCGTCAACGACGCCGAGGTCACCGGCCTGCTGCGCGACGCCATGGCGGCCCGGCGCGGCGAGGCGTCGGTCGAGAACACCGAGCAGAGCCTCGGCGGGGAGGACTTCTCCTGGTACCTGGAGCGGGTGCCGGGCGCCATGGCCCGGCTCGGCGTCCGGCCGTCCGGCGAGCGCACCGTGCGCGATCTGCACCAGGGCGACTTCGACGCCGACGAGCACGCGATCACGGTGGGCGTGGAGCTGTTCACGGCGGCAGCGCTCCTGGACGCGGCGACCAGGACGGCTTGAACACGGGAGGAAGGGGTGCCCGAAAGGCGCCTCTTCCTCCCGTTGTGTCACCCACCTGTAACCCCGAGGACGCGCTTGTAACGCAAGGGCGGCACGGTTCGGTAACGGGAGCGAGAAACCCCGTTCCCCTCGCCTTCTACGCGCGTTACTGTGCGCCGAAATAGCCACCGGGAACGGCTTGTTGTGGGGAGCCTTCACGGAACGGCGCCACCAAGGGGAAAGCGGGCCGGTGACGGCGCCGTGGGGATGAAGGGGTGCTTGCTGTGCGTCTCATATCTCGGAGGACCAGATTCTCCCAAGCAGCGGTGACCGTCGCGGTCATCGCCCTCGCGGCCACCGGCTGCGGTGAGTCCAGCACCGGCTCCAAGGCGAGCGACACGGAGTCGTCGTCGTCCGGCGCGTACAAGGGCAAGGGCATCGGCCTCGCGTACGACATCGGCGGCAAGGGCGACCAGTCGTTCAACGACGCCGCCTACGCCGGTCTCCAGAAGGCCGAGAAGGAGTTCGGCATCACGGGCCGGGACGTCGAGCCGCAGGACGGCGAGACCGACGCGGACAAGATCCAGCGCCTCACCCAGCTGGCCCAGGCCGGCTACAACCCGGTGATCGGCGTCGGCTTCGTCTACGGGCCGGCCGTCAAGGAGGTCGCCGCCAAGTTCCCCAACACCACCTTCGGGATCATCGACGACGAGACCGTCCAGGCGAAGAACGTCGCCGACATGGTCTTCCACGAGGAGCAGGCCTCCTACCTGGCCGGTGTCGCCGCCGCCAAGGCCTCCAAGAAGGGGCACATCGGCTTCATCGGCGGTGTGGACATCCCGCTGATCCACAAGTTCGAGGCCGGCTACATCCAGGGCGCCAAGTCCGTCGTCCCGAACATCAAGATCGAGTCGCAGTACCTCACCGAGACGCCCCAGGAGGGCGGCTTCTCCAGCCCCGACAAGGGCAAGGACGCGGCGAGCGGCCAGATCGAGGCCGGCGCGGACGTCATCTACCACGCGGCCGGTCTCTCCGGTCAGGGCGTGATCACCGAGTCCGCCGCCAAGAAGGTGTGGGCCATCGGCGTCGACTCCGACCAGTACAACCAGAGCGCGCTGGCCTCGTACAAGGACTACATCCTCGGCTCGGCGCTGAAGAACGTCGGCGGCGCGGTCTACGACCTCGTGAAGTCCGTCGTGGACGGCAAGCCGCTGTCCGGCGTGGTCCGTGGCAGCCTCTCCAACGACGGTGTCGGGTTCGCCGACTCCAACCCGAAGTACAAGGCGATGACGGACGTCGTCGCGGCCGTCGAGAAGGCCGAGAAGGACATCGTCGACGGCAAGGTCACGGTCAACACCAAGTAACGCCGCGTTACGGGCCGCACGGGCCCGCACGGCCCCCGGCTACGCCCTTACGGGCGTCCTTGCAGCCCATACGCCCCTTGCCTCCCGCAAGGGGCGTACTGCTGTCCGTAATCTGGGATGCAACTGTGGCCACAGGTCGATAACGGAGCGGACAGAAGGGTTTTTCCCCCCGGTCTACGCGCGTTACGCTGCGGCGGAACCAGCGCCTGGTAAGGGCGCATGCACAAAGGAGTCAGTTCCATGCGCCGGGTGTCCCGAATCGCGGCCGCGGGTGTTGCCACCGCAGCCCTCGCCGTGTCCGTTTCCGCCTGTGGAAGCTCGTCCACGTCGTCCTCCTCGTCCGAGAGCAGCGACAAGAACCTGGGCCTCGCGCTCGCGTACGACGTCGGCGGCAAGGGCGACCAGTCCTTCAACGACGCCGCCACCGCCGGCCTGGACCAGGCCGACAAGGAGTTCGGCTACAAGTCCACCGCGGTCGAGCCGCAGGACGGCGAGTCCGACGCGGACAAGGTGCAGCGCCTGGAGAACCTCGCCAAGCAGGGTTACAACCCGGTGATCGGCGTCGGCTTCGCCTACGCGCCGGCCGTCAAGGAGGCCGCGGCCAAGTACCCGAAGACCACCTTCGGCATCGTCGACGACGAGCAGATCAAGGCCGACAACGTCGCCGACCTCGTCTTCCACGAGGAGCAGGCCTCCTACCTCGCCGGTGTGGCGGCCGCCAAGGCCACCAAGTCCGACGTCGTGGGCTTCATCGGTGGCGTGGACGTCCCGCTGATCCACAAGTTCGAGGCCGGCTTCAAGCAGGGCGTCGAGGACACCAAGAAGGGCGTCACGGTCAAGTCGCAGTACCTGACCGAGACCGCCGCCGAGGGTGGCTTCTCCAGCCCGGACAAGGGTGAGAGCGCCGCCGACGGCCAGATCGACGCCGGTGCGGACGTCATCTACGCCGCCGCGGGCCTCTCCGGCCAGGGTGTCATCAAGGCCGCCAACGCCAACGACGTCTGGGCGATCGGCGTCGACTCCGACCAGTACAAGCAGGACGCGCTGAAGGCCTACAAGGACTCGATCCTGACCTCGGCCATGAAGAACGTCCAGGGCGCGGTGTACGACCTGGCCAAGTCCGTCGAGGACGGCAAGCCGCAGACCGGTGTCGTCCGCGGCAGCCTGGAGAACGGCGGCGT
Source organism: Streptomyces phaeofaciens (assembly GCF_014648915.1). GTDB lineage: Bacteria > Actinomycetota > Actinomycetes > Streptomycetales > Streptomycetaceae > Streptomyces > Streptomyces phaeofaciens. Next base: position 153,186 of record NZ_BMSA01000002.1, read on the forward strand.
GAGCGTGTCGAACTCCAACCCGACCTTCGCCGACAACGCCGACATCCAGGCCGCGATCAAGAAGGCCGAAGAGGGCATCAAGGACGGCAGCATCACCGTCAAGACCTCCTGACCCGGTAACTCGACCGGTCAGAGGCATTGGCCAATAGCGCGCTGCAATGACAGCGTTACGGCCACGGAACGGGGCACGGGAACCATGGACGTACTCGTGCCCCGTTCGCGCGGCAGAATGCTCGGAACGGATCGAGACTTGATCGAGGGATTGATCAAGGTCGATCAGGTCCGGGCACTATTTAAAGCAGGGGCGCTACGCGCGTAGAGCGGCCCCTTTTTCAAGGAGAGTGCGCCATCGACGCGTCCAGCAGCCCTCCGCTCACCGCACAGTCGACGATCGCGGTTGAGCTGGCGGGGATCACCAAGCGCTTCCCCGGTGTCGTCGCCAACCACGACATCCACCTGGCTGTCCGCAAGGGCACCGTGCACGCCCTGGTCGGCGAGAACGGTGCCGGCAAGTCGACCCTGATGAAGATCCTCTACGGCATGCAGAAGCCGGACGAGGGCACCATCGCGGTCGACGGCGAGCAGGTCAGCTTCTCCAGCCCCGCGGACGCCATCACCCGCGGTATCGGCATGGTCCACCAGCACTTCATGCTGGCCGACAACCTGACCGTCCTGGAGAACGTGGTGCTGGGCAGCGAGAAGCTGTACGGCATCGGCGGCAACGCCCGCAAGAAGATCAAGGAGATCTCCGACCGCTACGGGCTCGGCGTACGCCCCGACGCCCTGGTCGAGGACCTCGGTGTCGCCGACCGCCAGCGCGTGGAGATCCTCAAGGTCCTCTTCCGCGGCGCCAAGACCCTCATCCTCGACGAGCCGACCGCCGTCCTGGTCCCGCAGGAGGTCGACGCGCTCTTCGACAACCTGCGCGAGCTGAAGGCCGAGGGCCTCTCCGTCATCTTCATCTCCCACAAGCTGGGCGAGGTCCTCTCCGTCGCCGACGACATCACCGTCATCCGGCGCGGTACGACCGTCGGCACGGCGGTGCCGTCCGAGACCACCCCGCGCCAGCTCGCCGAGATGATGGTCGGCAGCGAACTGCCCACCCCGGAGACCGCCGAGTCCACGGTCACCGACCAGGCCGTCATCACGGTCGCGAACCTCACCGTCTTCGCCAGCGGCGGCGCCTCGCTGGGCACCGAGGCCGAGCCCACCGGCGGCATCACGCTGGCCCCCGAGGGCGGCGAGATCAAGCGCGTCCTGGACGACGTCAGCTTCACCATCCACGCCGGCGAGGTCATGGGCATCGCCGGTGTCGAGGGCAACGGCCAGACCGAGCTGATCGACGCGCTGATCGGCACCAAGAACGCCGACTCCGGCACCCTCGCCTTCCTCGGCGAGGACATCACCCCCTGGTCCACCCGCAAGCGCCGCGAGTCCGGCGTGGGTTACATCCCCGAGGACCGCCACCGCCAGGGCCTGCTCCTGGAGGCCCCGCTCTGGGAGAACCGCATCCTCGGCCATGTCACCGAGGCCCCCAACGCCAAGGGTTTCTGGCTGAACCCCAAGGGCGCCCAGGACGACACCCGCCGGATCGTCGAGGAGTTCGACGTCCGCACCCCCGGCATCGACGTGACGGCCGCCTCCCTCTCCGGCGGCAACCAGCAGAAGCTGATCGTCGGCCGCGAGATGAGCCACAACCCGAAGTTCCTGATCGCCGCCCACCCCACCCGCGGTGTGGACGTCGGCGCTCAGGCCCAGATCTGGGACCGCATTCGGGAGGCCCGCCGTGAGGGCCTCGCCGTCCTGCTGATCTCCGCCGACCTGGACGAGCTGATCGGCCTGTCGGACACCCTGCGGGTGATCTACAACGGCAGGCTGGTCGCGGACGCCGACCCCGCCACCGTCACCCCGGAGGAGCTGGGCTCGGCCATGACCGGCGCCGCGACCGGTCACCTGGAGCACCAGGACACCGCGGACACCACCGAGGAAGCTGCCGGTCCGGAGGACGAGGCCCGATGAAGAAGTTCGACAAGGAGCGTCTGCTCCTCGCCGTGGCCGGCCCGGTCATGGCGCTCGTCGCGGCGATCCTGCTGACCTCGGTCGTGCTGATCGCCTCCGGCAAGAGCCCGATCGAGCCGTACACGCTCATGCTGGAGCAGATCGGCTACTCCGACGTCCAGGTCCTGATCGTCAACCAGGCGTCGCTGTACTACATCGCCGCCCTGGCGGTCGCCCTCGGCTTCCGCATGAACCTCTTCAACATCGGCGTCGACGGCCAGTACCGCCTCGCCGCGATGACGACCGCGGTGGTCGGCGCGCACATGGACCTGCCGGCCTTCCTCCAGGTCCCGCTGCTGCTGCTGGTCGCCGCCCTCACCGGTGGCATCTGGGCCGGTGTCGCGGGCGTCCTGAAGGTCACCCGGGGTGTCAGCGAGGTCGTCGCGACGATCATGCTGAACGCCATCGCCACCAGCCTCATCGCCTACCTCACCCTCCCCGAGGTCTTCGGCGAGCTGGTCGGCGACAACAAGACGACCGGCCTCATGAAGGAGTCCGGCTGGGTCCCGGGCATCGACCTCGGCCAGGACGTCGGCGAGATCTACGGCCTGGTCTTCCTCGCCATCGCCCTCGGCCTCGTCTACTGGATCGTCCTCAACCGCACCCGCTTCGGCTTCGACCTGCGCGCCACCGGTGAGTCCGAGTCCGCCGCCGCCGCCTCCGGCGTCGACGCCAAGCGCATGATCCTCACCGTGATGATCGTCTCCGGCGCCGTCTCCGGCCTCGCCGGACTCCCGCTGCTGCTCGGCGACGCCCACACCTACAGCCTGAGCTTCCCCACGGGCGTCGGCTTCACCGCCATCGGTATCGCCCTGCTCGGCCGCAACAACCCCGGCGGCATCGCGCTCGCCGCCCTCCTGTGGGCCTTCCTCGACAAGGCGTCCCCCGCCCTCGACTACGCGACTCCCGAGCCGTACGAGAAGGAGATCGCGACGATCATGCAGGGCCTGATCGTCTTCGCGGTCGTCATCTCCTACGAGGTCGTCCGCACCTGGGGTCTGCGCCGCCAGCAGAAGCGCGTCGGTGAGGAACTCGCCGCCGCCGCGAACACCAAGAAGGAGGTGGCGGTCTGATGAGCACCGCGACCATCGCGAAGCCCAAGGGCAAGCAGCCCGGCAAGGGCGGCCGCCGGATGTCGCTGCCGGTCCTCCTACTGGTCATCTCGGGCGTGCTGATCCTGACGTCGGTCGTCCGCCTGATCACCGGCGCGGACGGCATCACGTCCACCGGCCAGATGTCCACCGCGCTGCGCGCCGCCGTACCGATCGGCCTCGCCGGCCTCGGCGGTCTGTGGGCCGAGCGGGCGGGCGTCGTCAACATCGGCCTCGAAGGCATGATGATCCTCGGCACCTGGTTCGGTGCCTGGGCCGGCTACCAGTGGGGCCCGTGGACCGGTGTCGTCTTCGGCATCGCCGGCGGCGCCATCGGCGGCCTCCTGCACGCCATCGCCACCGTCACCTTCAGGGTCAACCACATCGTCTCCGGTGTGGCGCTGAACATCCTGGCCCTGGGCACCACCCGCTACCTGTCGAAGTTCACCTTCGAGGACGCCCCGCAGGGCTCCTCCAAGCAGTCCCCGCCGATCGACTCGCTGGGCACCTTCGACATCCCCGGCCTCTCCAGCTGGCTGGAGACCCTCAACGACAAGCACTGGTTCCTGATCTCCGACCTGGCCGGCCTGGTCGGCGGTCTGATCACCAACCTGTCGCCGCTCACCGTCGTCGCCGTCGCCCTGGTCCCGGCCACCTGGTACGTGCTGTGGCGCACGTCCTTCGGCCTGCGGCTGCGCTCCTGCGGTGAGAACCCGGTCGCCGCCGAGTCCCTCGGCGTCAACGTCTACAAGTACAAGTACATCGCCGTGATCATCTCCGGCGGCTTCGCCGGCCTCGGCGGCGCGTTCCTGTCCATCGTGGCCTCGAACGTCTACCTGGACGGCCAGACCGCCGGCCGCGGCTACATCGGTCTCGCCGCGATGATCTTCGGCAACTGGATGCCGGGCGGCCTCGCCCTCGGCGCGGGCCTGTTCGGCTACACCGACAGCCTCAACCTGCGCGGCGGCGCCACCAACGTCCATGCGCTGATCCTGCTGATCGCGATCCTGCTGGTGGCCGGCGTGGCCTACCTGGCGTGGAAGAAGAAGTACGTCCCCGCCGCGATCACCGCCGCCGTCTCGGCCCTGATGTTCATCTGGTACGTCAGCACGGACGAGGTCCCGAACCAGGTCGTCACGGCCACCCCGTACGTGGTCACCCTGCTGGTCCTCTCCCTCTCCGCCCAGCGGCTGCGCATGCCGAAGGCGGACGGTCTGCCGTACCGGAAGGGACAGGGCAAGTGACCCCCGCCGTCGCCACGGCCGACTGGGAGAAGCTGCGCGCGGTGGCCCAGGACGCCATGTCCCGGGCGTACGCCCCGTACTCCGGCTACCCGGTCGGTGTGGCGGCCCTGGTCGACGACGGCCGGATCGTCTCCGGCTGCAACGTCGAGAACGCCTCGTACGGACTCGGGCTGTGCGCCGAGTGCGGGCTGGTCTCGGAGCTCCAGAACACCGGTGGCGGCCGGCTCACGCACTTCACCTGCGTGGACGGCCGGGGCGAGATCCTCGTCCCGTGCGGCCGCTGCCGGCAGCTGCTGTTCGAGTTCGGCGGCCCGGACCTGCTGCTGGAGACGCCGGCGGGGATCCTGACGCTGGCGGAGATGCTTCCGCAGGCCTTCGGTCCCGACCATCTCAGGTAACTCCCGTGCGGCCCCTCTGACCGGCGCAGATCCGACCGGCACAGAGGGGCCGCGCACTTTTCTGCACCATCTTCTGGAACCTCGGAAGGAAAGCCATGGCCATGGACGCCATCTCCGTCATCCGCACCAAGCGTGACCGCGGTGAGCTCGCCGACGAGCAGATCGACTGGGTGATCGACGCCTACACCCGCGGCGAGGTCGCCGACTACCAGATGGCCGCCCTCAACATGGCGATCCTGCTCAACGGCATGAACCGCCGCGAGATCGCCCGCTGGACGGCCGCGATGATCGCCTCCGGCGAGCGCATGGAGTTCTCCTCCCTGTCCCGCCCGACCGCCGACAAGCACTCCACCGGCGGCGTCGGCGACAAGATCACCCTCCCGCTGGCCCCGCTCGTCGCGGCCTGCGGCGCGGCGGTCCCGCAGCTGTCGGGTCGCGGCCTCGGCCACACCGGCGGCACGCTGGACAAGCTGGAGTCGATCCCCGGCTGGCGGGCGCTGCTGTCGAACGAGGAGATGCTGCACGTCCTCGACACCACCGGCGCGGTGATCTGCGCGGCCGGCGACGGCCTGGCCCCCGCGGACAAGAAGCTCTACGCCCTGCGGGACGTCACCGGCACGGTCGAGGCGATCCCGCTGATCGCCTCCTCGATCATGTCGAAGAAGATCGCCGAGGGCACGGGCTCGCTGGTCCTGGACGTGAAGGTCGGCACGGGCGCCTTCATGAAGACGATCGAGGACGCGCGCGAACTGGCCTCGACGATGGTGGGCCTCGGCACGGACCACGGCGTGAAGACCGTGGCCCTGCTGACGGACATGTCCACCCCTCTCGGCCTCACGGCGGGCAACGCGCTGGAGGTCCGTGAGTCGGTGGAGGTGCTGGCGGGCGGCGGCCCGGCGGACGTGGTGGAACTGACCGTCGCGCTCGCCCGCGAGATGCTCGACGCGGCCGGCGTGAAGGACGCGGACCCGGCGAAGGCGCTGGCCGACGGCTCGGCGATGGACGTCTGGCGCCGCATGATCGCGGCCCAGGGCGGCGATCCGGACGCGGAGCTGCCGGTGGCGCGCGAGCAGCACGTGGTGAAGGCGGCCGCCTCCGGCGTCCTGACCCGTCTGGACGCCTACGACATCGGCATCGCCGCCTGGCGCCTCGGCGCGGGCCGCGCCCGCAAGGAGGACCCGGTGCAGGCCGGCGCCGGCGTCGAGCTGCACGCCAAGCCCGGCGACACCGTCACCGAGGGCCAGCCCCTGCTGACCCTCCACACGGACACCCCGGAGCGCTTCGACTACGCCCTCCAGGCGGTCGAGGGTTCGTACGACATTGCCGCGCCGGGCACGTCGTTCACGGCGTCGCCGGTGGTGCTGGAACGTATTGCCTGACCTGAGGTTTCCCCCTTCGGGTGAACGGGATCGGTGGACCTCCACCCGTCCCGTTCACCTTCTGTTGGATGGCACCCATGGCTCAGCCTCGCCAAGTTCGGTGAGCCTCTCGTACTGCCGGCCCCGTTCGACGTCACCATCGACACTGGCGAGTTTCCTGCGGAGCAGGACCCGCCCGATGAGTTGAGCCCTGCCCCGGGGTCTACCGGACGTGGACCCCATGACACCGCCCGTGCTTGCCCTGACCGGCCCTGCCACCCCCGAACGGGTGGCGGGCCTCGCCGACGACGTGCGGGCGTTGCTGGACGCCGCAGGGGGCGGTGGGGTCGTCGTCTGCGATGTGGGCGGGATGGGACCGCCGGGTCTGGCCGCCGTCGATCTGCTGGCCCGGCTCCAGCTGGCCGCCCGCCGGGCCGGAGGCCGGATACGGCTGCGGGACCCCGATCCCGCCCTACGCGCCCTGCTCGACCTCGTCGGACTCCGCTTCGAGGTGGAGGGGGAGGTCGAAGAGCGGGAACCAGCGCTGGGTGTCGAGATAGAAGTGGAACCCGGTGAGGCGGCCGTCTGAGATCTCCAGGATCTGGATGGCCCAGGGCGTGAAGCCGCCGTTCTCCGGGTCCGGCTTGTACTGGGCGAACCCCGGCAGGCCGTTCACCTCGACGGGCAGCAGGCGCGAGCCCTCGCACGCCGAGCCGATCGTCGTCATGAAGCCCGCGATGTCGTCGTGGCCGGTCAGCCACAGGTCGAACGGCGGCATCGTCATGATGGCGTCCTCGTGGAGCAGGGCCGTCAGCGCCGTCATGTCGTAGCCCTCGAACGCCGCCACATAGCGTTCGAGGAGCTTCTGCTGCTCCTCGTCCAGCGGGTTCGACACCGCCGCGTCCGCGCCCGCCTCGGAGCGCTCGGCGAGCGTCGCCCGCGCCCGCTGCAACGCGCTGTTGACCGAGGCGACCGAGGTGCCGAGCAGCTCGGCGACCTCGCTCGCCTTCCACGCCAGCACCTCCCGCAGGATCAGCACCGCCCGCTGCTTCGGCGGGAGCTGCTGGAGCGCGGCCATGAACGCCAGGCGCACCGACTCCTTGGCGACCGCCGCCTCCGCCGGGTCCTCCACCGTGGGCAGTACGCGGGTGTCCGGCATCGGTTCCAGCCAGGTGTGGTCGGGACGGGGGGAGAGGGCCGCCTGGGCCAGGGGAGTGGATTCGGAGAGGTCCATCGGCCGCGCCCGTTTGTTGCCCGCCGTCAGCATGTCCAGGCAGACGTTCGTCGCGATCCGGTACAGCCACGAGCGCAGGCTGGAGCGGCCCTCGAACTTGTCGTAGCTCCGCCAGGCACGCACCAGGGTGTCCTGCACCGCGTCCTCGGCCTCGAAGGAGGAGCCGAGCATGCGGTAGCAGTACCCGGTCAGCTCGACCCGGTGCTTCTCCAGCCTCGCGTCGAGGTCCTCGACCGTCGCCGTCGCGGCCCTGCCGTCACTCATCGTCGTCCACCCGCCCCTGTGGCCGTTCTGTCACGCGCCTGTGCGCCCCAGCACTTCGGAAGCTACCGCAGCCCACTGACAATGGCCCGCCGAGTTGGTGAAAGCGCAGGTCAGACCAGCTGCTTCACGGACATCAGAAGGTGCTGGTGGGCCGCCGACGCGTCCGCCGGGGCCAGCAGCGCCCGCTGCCCCGTCCCGAGCAGCTGCATGCGCAGCGCGGGCGCCTCGAAGGAGGCCAGCGCGTCCAGCAGGTACGCCGGACCGAAGGCGACGGTGACCTCGTCGGCCCCGGTCAGGACGGCCGGCAGCCGCTGGACGGCCACGTCGTCGCCGTACCCGGCGCGCAGCAGCACCGACTCCGCCGAGAAGTCCAGCCGCACCGGACTGTTCGCCTCCGCCACCACCGCGACCCTGCGCACCGCCTCCGTCAGCGCCTCGCGCTCCACCTCGGCGACCGCCGCCCCCGCCATGTCGAACAGCGTGCCGTAGCCCGGAAGCCGTCCGTCCAGCCGCCGCAGCACCGTCCGCATCGGTCCGCCCTCGAAGCCGATCGGACCGCTTGCGGCGGCCGGGTCGAGGCCCACCCGCACGGTTCCGCACCGCCCGAGCGCCCGCGCCACGTCCAGCAGCCGCCGCGCCGGAACGAGGGCCTCCACCACACCGCCGGCGTCGGCCTCCGCCTTCCACTCCAGCCGCCGTACCGCGTACCGGTAGCGGTCGGAGGCGGACAGGGTCATCTCGTCGCCGTCCAGCCGCAGCTGCACCCCGGTCAGCACGGGAAGCGTGTCGTCACGGCCCGCCGCCACCGCGACCTGGGCGACGGCGGTGGCGAACGCGGCCGCGTCCACGCTGCCGTACGCCCGCGGGGGCGGGGGCGCGGCCGGGTACTCCTCGCGCGGCAGGGTGGACAGGCCGAAGCGGGTGCCGCCCGCCTCGACCGTGAACCGTGTCCCGTCCAGGGCGCAGACCACCGGCCCGTCCGGCAGGACCTTGCAGATGTCCAGCAGCCGCCGCCCGAGGACCAGCACCCGGCCGTCGGCCGTCACCTCGGCGTCGGTCCCGATCCGGGCCGCCGTCTCGAAGTCGAAGCCCGACACGGTCAGCCGCCCCGCCGACGCCTCCAGCAGCAGCCCGCCCAGCACCGGCACCGGTGTCCGGGCGGGCAGGGCGCGGGCCGCCCGGCCCACCGCCTCGACGAGGTCACCGCGCTCGACCCTGAACTCCATGAACGAACCCCCTGTGCACGACCGGACGTCAGTGGCCGCGGAGGCTATCCGGGACCACTGACAACGGGCCGTGAGCAGGGGGGAACGATCAGGCCGCGACGAGGGCCTCGCGGCGTGCCGCCCGCGACCCGAAGACCGTGATCGTCACGACACCGAGCACCGCCAGCACACCCACCCCGACCGTGCCGGCCCAGCCGCCGGCGTGGAAGGCGATCGCCCCGACCGTGGAACCGGCGCTGGAGCCGATGTAGTACGCCGACTGGTAGAGGGCGGAGGCCTGCGCGCGGCCGGTGGTGGCCGTCTTGCTGACCGCGGAGGACGCCACCGCGTGCCCCGCGAAGAACCCCGCCGTGATCAGCACCAGACCCAGCAGCACCAGGGCCAGGGAGTCGGCCAGGGAGAGGAGCAGGCCCGCCGCCGTGGTGCCGCCCGCCAGGTAGAGCGCCCCGCGCCGGCCCAGCCGGCCGACCAGCCGGCCCGCCGTGGACGCCGACACCGTACCGACCAGGTACACCAGGAAGATCGAGCCGACGACACCCTGCGGGAGGGAGAACGGGGCCTCGGTCAGCCGGTAGCCGATGACCGTGTACACACCGCCGAAGACGGTCATGAACAGCGCGCCGATCGCGTACAGCCGGCACAGCAGCGGGTCGGCCAGGTGGCCGCGGACCGTGCGGACCAGGGCGCCGGGCCGCAGCGACCCCGGCGTGAAGTGCCTCGGCGCCGGGAGCAGCAGCCGGAACGCGATCGCGCAGCCCACCGCCAGCACGCCGATCACCGCGACGGCGGCCCGCCAGCCCCACTCCTGCGCGACCCAGCCGGTGATGACCCGGCCGCTCATGCCGCCGACGCTGTTGCCCGCCACGAACAGACCGATCGCCGTGACCAGCGCCCTGGGCCGGACCTCCTCCGCGAGGTACGCGGTCGCCGACGCCGGCAGCCCGGCCAGGGCCGCGCCCTGCACCGCCCGCAGCACCACCAGGGAGCCGAGCGAGGGTGCGAGGGGCACCAGCAGTCCCACGGCCACCGCGACCGCCAGCGAGGCCGTCATCACCGTACGGCGGCCGTAGCGCTCGGAGAGGGCGCTCATCGGCAGCACGAACAGCGCCAGTCCGCCGGTGGCCGCCGCGACCGTCCAGCTCGCCTCGCTCGCCGCCACCCCGAAGTCGCCGGAGATCAGCGGCAGGAGCGCCTGTGTGGAGTACAGCAGGGCGAAGGTCGCCACGCCGGCGAGGAAGAGCGCGAAGCTCATCCGGCGGTAGCCGGGACCGCCGGGGGCCATCCGGGAGTCGGCGGAGGGGAGGGAGGAGGGGACGGACGAGGCGGCGCCCACGATCGTGGACGCCCCGGTACTGGCGGGAGACATGCCTCGAAGGTACGGACGCCCCGGCTCATCCGTCCAATGCATGGAATCGACATAATCGTTCCCATGGAGCATCAGCAGAGGTCACAGCCCCGACTGTCACCGTCCGGTGACACAGAAGACATGGTGATGTCGCTGGCGCCGAGGCTCGCGTACTTCGCCGGCGTCGCCCGCACCGAGCACGTCACCCGCGCCGCCCAGGAGATGAACGTCCCCCAGTCGACGCTCTCCCGGGCGATCGTCCGTCTCGAACAGGACCTGGGCGTCGACCTGTTCGCCCGCCGCGGCCGCACGGTCTCCCTGACCCCCGCCGGCCGCACCTTCCTCACCTCCGTCGAGCGCGCTCTCGCCGAGATCGAGAGGGCCGCCGACGAGGTCCGTGCCGACGCCGACGCGGCCACCGGCAAGGTCGCGTTCGGCTTTCTGCACACCATGGGCGCCGAGACGGTCCCCGGCCTGATCCACGCCTTCCGCGCCGACCATCCCCGGGTCCGCTTCAGCCTCGTGCAGAACCACGGCGAGGCGATGCTCGAAGGCCTTCGGGCCGGCGAACTGGACCTCTGCCTGACCTCCCCGGTCCCGGACGCCCCCGACCTGGTCGCCCGCCGTCTGGACGAACAGAAGCTCCGCCTGGTCGTCCCCGCCGAACACCGCCTCGCCGCCCGCAGGCGGGTCCGCCTCGCCGAGGCCGCCGACGAGACCTTCGTGACCCTGGAACCCGGCTACGGCCTGCGCCGCATCACCGACGACCTGTGCAAGGAGGCCGGCTTCCGCCCGAGGGTCGCCTTCGAGGGAGAGGAGGCGGAGACCCTGCGGGGGCTGGTGGCGGCGGGGCTGGGGGTCGCGCTGCTGCCCCCGCCCGCCGTGGCCCGCCCGGGGGTGGTGGAACTGACGGTCACGACCCCGAGGGCGATCCGGGAGATCGGCGTGGCGTGGCTGGACGGCCACCCGGACACTCCGCCGGTGGCGGCCTTCAAGAAGTTCCTGCTGTCGAGAAGGGGGAACCTGCTGCCGACCTGAGGGGCGGCAGCGGGCACGGGCGATCTGTGGGGCGGCAGCGGGCACGGGCCGATCCGTGGGGCTGCGTCAGGGAGGCGGACCCGAGGCCCGGCCGGGCGCGCGGCCTCGGGTCCGGCGCGCGCGGGGCGCGGCCGTCGCTACCGTCCCCGCAGCGACCTCCCGAACCCCACCGCCAACGGCATCCGCAGCCCCAGCGGCGGCGGAGCCGCGAGCGCGTCCTCCACCGGCCGCGAGAGCCCCCGCCCGAACAGCATCCCCATCGTGAAGTCCGCCGCCAGTGCGTGCACTTCGTCCCGGTACTGGTGTAAACCGTGGCCGTCGGCGTGCACTTCGAACCGGCACACGTCCCGGTTCGCCTTCTTCGCCCGCGCCGCCAGCCGGAAGGACAGCTCGGGATCGCTGCGCTCGTCGTTCGTGCCGTGCACGATCATCACGCGGCGCCCCACCAACTGCTTCACCGGTTCGGGCGGCGCGGCCACGTCGTCCTCCGGCAGCCAGGGGGCGAGGGCCAGCACGGAGTTGACGGCCTCATGGCCCGCGGCGCGCAGCGCGGCCCGCCCGCCCATACCGACCCCGGCCAGGCACACGGGAACGTCCCCGTACCGCCGGACGATCTCGTCCGCCGCCCAGGCCGCGTCCGCCGCGAGATGCGCCTCGCTGCCGTTCCAGCCGCGGTAGCGGTAGTGGACGACATGGGCGGCCAGGCCCTCCTCGTGTCCCGCCCTGGTGAGGGTGCGCCCCAGGGCGCGGACGGAGGCGGCCGCCCACATCGGGGATGGTCTGCGGCCGGAGACCTCCTCGCCGCCGGGGAGCAGCAGCACCACCGCGCTCACCGTCGTCGGCTCGGGGCCGAGCGCCCTTCCCAGCCGGGCCGTTCGGACCGGTGTCGCTTGCTGTGCCATGACAGAACAGTGTCAGAAACGTCGGTGTACTCCACCCGTCCGTGCGGTCACCGTTACGTATCGGCGGAGTTGTACAACGCGCGATCTACGCGCGTAGGAGTTAGAGTGCGGAAATGACGAGCCAGAGCATCCCAGCGGGCGACACCCCGAGCACGGACCAGATCCGGCGGGCGCCCAAGGTTCTGCTGCACGACCACCTCGACGGCGGGCTGCGCCCCGGCACCATCGTCGACCTCGCCCGGGACACCGGGTACTCCCGACTCCCCGAGACCGACCCCGACAAGCTCGGCATCTGGTTCCGCGAGGCCGCCGACTCGGGTTCCCTGGAACGGTACTTGGAGACCTTCTCGCACACCGTCGGCGTGATGCAGACCCGGGACGCGCTCGTCCGGGTCGCCCGCGAGTGCGCCGAGGACCTCGCCGAGGACGGTGTCGTCTACGCCGAGGTGCGCTACGCCCCCGAGCAGCACCTCGACGGCGGGCTGACCCTCGAAGAGGTCGTCGAGGCCGTCAACGAGGGCTTCCGCGAAGGCGAGCGGACGGCCCGTCAGAACGGTCACCGGATCCGGGTGGGCGCCCTGCTCACCGCCATGCGGCACGCCGCCCGCGCCCTGGAGATCGCCGAACTCGCCAACCGCTACCGGGACCTGGGCGTCGTCGGCTTCGACATCGCTGGCGCGGAGGCGGGCTTCCCGCCCACCCGGCACCTGGACGCCTTCGAGTACCTGAAGCGGGAGAACAACCACTTCACCATCCACGCGGGCGAGGCCTTCGGGCTGCCGTCCATCTGGCAGGCCCTCCAGTGGTGCGGCGCCGACCGGCTCGGCCACGGGGTGCGCATCATCGACGACATCGAGGTCACCGCCGACGGCGCGGTGAAGCTCGGCCGGCTCGCCTCCTACGTCCGCGACAAGCGGATCCCGCTGGAGATGTGCCCGTCCTCCAACCTCCAGACCGGCGCGGCCGCCTCCTACGCCGAGCACCCGATCGGGCTGCTGCGCCGGCTGCACTTCCGCGCGACGGTCAACACCGACAACCGGCTGATGTCCGGCACCAGCATGAGCCGGGAATTCGAGCACCTTGTCGACGCATTCGGCTACTCGCTCGACGACCTGCAATGGTTCTCGGTCAATGCTATGAAGTCAGCATTCATTCCTTTCGATGAACGACTCGCGATGATCAATGACGTGATCAAGCCCGGTTATGCCGAGCTGAAGTCCGAATGGCTGTTCCAGCAGACCGCCTCCACCAGCGGTTCTGTGGTCTCGGGCGACTGATCGTACTTTTCCTCGGGAGCGGAATGCGGACGGACATTCACCATCCGTCCGCATTTCGATGTTTGCGGCCTCCCCCGCCCCGTGTTTACGGTCGGGGACCGATCGGTTCCCGTATCCCACTCGAGGACGCATTCATCATGAAGCAGTCTGCTGCCAAGACCCTCGGCGTCGCCGCCCTCGGTGCCGCCTTCGCCGCCGTCGGTGCGGGTGCCGCGAACGCGGCCCCGGCCGTCCCGGACGCCACGCAGGCGCTGGGCTCGGTCACCAAGCCCGTGGAGAACGCCACCAAGCTGCTCCCGGGTGCCGGCAAGGTGCTGGAGCAGGCCAAGCTGGAGCAGGCCCAGCCCGCGCTCTCCGCCGGTGTCGCCGCCGTGCAGCCGGCCGCCGAGCAGGCGCTCGCCCAAGGGCCGACCAAGCCGGTCGCCGGCCTCCTCGGCGGCCTCCCGGTCGGCAAGGGCCTGCCCACGCACGGCCTGCCGGTCAACGGGATCCCGCTGGGCTGACCCCGCGCACCACACGCCGTCGGGGCGCCCCCCAGCACGAGGGGGGGGCGCCCCGACGGCGTTCGTACGGACGGCCGTCACCAGGCCGTGCGCGCCGCCTTCCCCTCCGAGGGCAGCAGGATCCACAGCGCTATGTAGAGCAGGAACTGCGGGCCGGGCAGCAGGCAGGAGAGCAGGAAGATCACGCGCATCGTCGTCGCGGAGGTGTCGAAGCGCCGGGCCAGCGCGGCGCACACTCCGCCGATCATGCGGCCGTGGGTGGGGCGGGCGAGGCGGGACATCTGGGCTCCTTCGTGAGCGTCGGTCGAGGCGGCCCTTCCGGCTGCCTCATCTGTGCTCAACGCTACGGAGACAAAGACGGAGAAGCGTCGCTCTACGGGGCGATCCCGACCCTCGGAATTCTCGGGGTCCGACCCTGAGCCCCTTCCTCCGGGCGGACCGCCGTCCACCCCCGCCGCTCGTCCCTGCGGCGCAGCGCCCTGCGGACCGCCGGCACCACCGCGGCGTGCGCCAGAGCCACGCCCACGGTGTTCAGCAGCAGCGAGTCCACATCCACGACCCGGCCCGGCACCCCGGTCTGGAGCAGCTCGATGCCCAGCGACAGCAACGCGCCCGCCGTGACCGTACGGACCAGGGAGGCCAGCGGCGACACCCGGAGCCTGCCGTGCGCCAGCGGCAGCAGCACCCCCAGCGGCGCCAGCAGCGCCAGCCCCTCACCGATGCGCAGGGCCGCCTCGGGCCAGCCCAGCCGGAGGTCGGCGCGGATCCCGGCGAAGGGGTGCAGGTTACTGGGCATCACCCAGGGCACGTTCAGCGGGCGCAGCGTGCACCAGGCGACGAACGCGAGGTGGGCGACCAGGAGGAGAATCCCGGTCGCGCGGAGACGGATCGCGGCGCTGCCGCCGATGGAGCCTTGACGCTGCACGCCCCCCAAGACGCGCCCCTCGGCACGATCGGTTCCGGCATCCCGCACGGCAGCGGGATGAGTCCTCCGCCACACGGGTGCGCCGGGGCCCACGGCGCTTCGCGCGCCCGCCCGGCCACCGGTCCCCGGCGCGCCTGCCGGAGGCCCGTCAGCCGCCGTCCGCGACCTCCGACGAGGGCGGCTCCGCGCTGCCCGGACGGGACCGCACCTCGTCCGTGCACTCGTAGCGGCGCAGCGGATCGGAACCGGGACCGCCCAGGATCACCGAGCCGTCGCCCTCGGCCGCCGCCGAGTCGGAGAACGTGCACACCACCTGGGCGAGCGCGTACGAGGTCAGACCGCCCGGTGCCGTGCTCAGCCGCAGCGCGTCGTCGGGGTCGTCGGGGCCCGGCCCGCTCACCGTCATCCCGCCGCGCACGTCCGTGGTGTACCCGGCCTCCTTCTCGGCCGCGGACGGCGACTCGGCGAGCTGGTCGAGCAGGCCCTGCGCCACCAGCGCGCGCCGCTCGGTGTCCGCCGCGCCCGCCGTCACCCGCATCGCGCGGTCGACGGCCACCAGCGACGAACCGCACAGCAGGAACACCTGCACGGGCACCCCGCGCGCGGCCTGCGTCGTCACGTTCGGCTCGGCGAGCGAGCAGCGCACCCGGGAGGGCGCGGGCCCGAAGTCGGTCGGGACCTCGGTCGCCCGGATCCCGCAGCCGGTGAGCACAGCGGCCAGCAGCGGCAGGGCGAGCAGCCGGCGTACCTTCATCGAGCGTTCCCCTTCGTGTCCGGAGCGGAGTGCCCGGACGGCCC
Organism: Streptomyces phaeofaciens; assembly: GCF_014648915.1. Taxonomy (GTDB): domain Bacteria; phylum Actinomycetota; class Actinomycetes; order Streptomycetales; family Streptomycetaceae; genus Streptomyces; species Streptomyces phaeofaciens. The sequence goes on from NZ_BMSA01000002.1 coordinate 168,847, forward strand.
GGCCTGCTCGCCCTGTTCCGCCGGCTCGGAGGCGCCCCGCGGCAGCCGCAGCGTGAACACCGCGCCGCCCTCGGGGGAGTTGGCGGCGGTGATCTCGCCGCCGTGGATGTGGGCGTTCTCCATCGCGATGGACAGTCCCAGACCGCTGCCCTCGGAGCGCGGCCGGGAGGCGCTCGCCTTGTAGAACCGGTCGAAGACGTGCGGCAGCACCTCCTCCGGGATGCCGGGCCCGTGGTCGCGCACCGCGATGACGACCTCGTCCCGCGCCGCCGCCACCGACACCCGCACCGGCGAACCGCCGTGCTTGAGGGCGTTGCCGATCAGGTTGGCCAGGATCACGTCCAGCCGGCGCGGGTCGAGCCGGGCGTGGATGCCGCGCTCGGCGTCGAGATCGACCGCGTCCAGCCAGGCGCGCGCGTCGATGCAGGCGGTGATCTGGTCGGCGACGTCGACGTCGTCCAGGACCAGCCGCGCGGTCCCCGCGTCGAAGCGGGTGACCTCCATCAGGTTCTCGACGAGGTTGTTGAGCCGCCGGGTCTCGCTGACCACCAGCCGGACGGCCGGCTCGATCATCGGGTCGATGCTGCCCGACTCGGCGTCCAGCTCCTCCTCCAGCACCTCGGCGACGGTGGTGATGGCGGTCAGCGGGGTGCGCAGCTCGTGCGACATGTCGGCGACGAACCGCCGTGAGGCCTCGTCCCGCGCGGCCATGTCGTCGACCCGCTTCTCCAGCGCCTCCGCCGTCCGGTTGAACGTCCGTGACAGATCGGCGAGTTCGTCCGTCCCCGACACCCGCAGCCGGGTGTCCAGCCGTCCCTCGCCCAGCCGTCGCGCGGCGACGCCCAGCCGGTGCACCGGCTTCAGCACGGTCGTGGCGGCGGCCTGCGCGAGCAGCGCGGCCCCGATCAGCGCGAGCCCGGTGGCGATCCCCAGCGACCAGGCCAGCGAGTTGAGGTCCTTGGCCTCCGGCTCCAGCGACTTGCGCATGTACCCGGTCGGCCCGCCCCCGATCACCCGCGTCCCGGCCACCAGATACGGCGTCCCGTGGTCCACGACCCGCTGCCAGTACAGGTGGTACGGCGACTCGTTGCCGTCCCCGACGTCCTGCTGCTTGTTCACCGCCCGGCGCAGCGACTCGGGCACGTCCTCCAGGGAGAACCCGTTCAGCCCGCCGGAACTGCCGTACACGGTCTTGCCGGTGGACTCCTCGCCGACCAGCAGCACACTGAACCGCTGGCTGCTGTTGGCCATCTGCCCGGCGGTGTGCAGGAGTTCGTCCTGCGAGGGGTGCTCGGGCAGCGAACCCGCCCGGTTCTGCATCTCCTGCTCGAAGTCCCGCAGCACCGCGCCCTGGGTACGGGTGAGCACGGCCTCGCGGTTGAGCCAGTACGCGATGCCCGAGGCGGACACGGCGGCGGTCAGCGCCACGGCTCCGAAGACCACGACGAGCCGCAGTCGCAGACTGGTGAACCGCAGGCGTGCCAGCTTTCCCTTGCGTACCGCGGTCCAGCCGCGGAACCCCCCCTGCTCGTGCGTCACTGAGGGGCGTCCAGGCGATAGCCGACCCCGCGCACGGTACGGATCAGCGTCGGGGACGACGGCACGTCCTCGACCTTGGCGCGCAGCCGCTGGACGCAGGCGTCCACCAGCCGGGAGTCGCCCAGGTAGTCGTGCTCCCACACCAGGCGCAGCAGCTGCTGGCGCGACAGGGCCTGACCGGGCCGCCGGCTCAGTTCGAGCAGCAGCCGCAGCTCGGTCGGGGTGAGCTGGAGGTCCTCGCCGTTCTTCGTCACGGTCATCGCCGCACGGTCGATGACCAGGCTGCCGAAGGTCGCCGCGTCGGTCGACTCGCGCTCCCCGCGGCGCAGCACGGCCCGGATCCGGGCGTCCAGCACCCGGCCCTGCACGGGCTTGACCACATAGTCGTCGGCGCCGGACTCCAGCCCGACGACCACGTCGATGTCGTCGCTGCGCGCGGTCAGCAGGATGATCGGCAGCTGGTCGGTGCGCCGGATGCGCCGGCACACCTCGAAACCGTCGATGCCGGGCAGCATCACGTCCAGGACGATCAGATCCGGCCGCTGCTCGCGCAACAGCTTCAGACCGTCCTCACCGCTCGCAGCGGTCGCCACACGGTGCCCCTGGCGCGTCAGTGAGAGCTCCAGGGCCGTACGGATGGCGTCGTCGTCCTCGATCAGCAACAGGGAAGGCACGGGCTCATTCTGGCCCATGAGGGGGCTGTCGTTCGACCCGTGGGGCGCCGATCTTGTTCGGGACCCGGTGCGGGAGGCCGTCGAGGGGTGAACCGGACGGCGTACCGCCGGCGTCTGTGAGGTGACTGTGATGCCGCGGTGACAGGCCCCTGTGACAGGTCTGTGACAGTCGGCGGACACCGCCATGAAGTGGGGTGGGCAAGCTTTTCGGCACAGGCAAGGCAGCACCACGAAAGCCGGGCCGACGCTACAGACCGAACACCGGAAGTCCACGACGGGGGGCGCGAGATGAACAAGCTGCACGGCCTGAACACCAGCGCAGTGATCACGCGCCTGCACGACGTGCACCGGGGTTCCGAGAAGTCCGGTGTCGTGAACGGGCGGGGGTGCGCTCGCGGCACCGGGCGCCAGCACACCGGGTTCATGACGGTCGTCGACCCGGCCGGGGAACAGGCGGCTCACGGGGGAGCCGCGTACAGGGAGGACACGGGGGAGCGTCGCTCCCTGACCGAGGCGGAGTTCACCGCCTACGTCCAGGAGCGCCGCGCCTCCCTGTACGCCACCGCCTACCACCTCACCGGCGACCGCTTCGAGGCCGAGGACCTGCTCCAGAGCGCGCTGTTCTCGACGTACCGGGCCTGGGACCGGATCAGTGACAAGGCCGCGGTCGGCGGGTACCTCCGCCGGACGATGACCAACCTGCACATCAGCGCGTGGCGCCGCCGCAAGCTGAACGAGTACCCGACCGAGGAGCTGCCGGAGACGCCCGGCGACACGGACGCGATGCGCGGCACCGAGCTGCGCGCGGTCCTGTGGCAGGCGCTGGCCCGGCTGCCCGAACTCCAGCGCACGATGCTGGTCCTGCGCTACTACGAGGGCCGCACGGACCCGGAGATCGCGGAGATCCTCGACATCAGTGTCGGCACGGTGAAGTCCAGCATCTGGCGGTCGCTCCGCCGGCTGCGCGAGGACGAGGTCCTCAGCTTCGGCCGTGACGAGGAGGACGCCTTCGGGGAGCTTGTCGCCTGAGGGTCACGGGGGAAGGGCCCGGCTTCGCTCAGGGAAGCCGGTGAACGGGGGAACAACGGGGGAGCGGTACCGGGGGGACCCGACGGGGGACGTGGGGGAGCGGTACCGCACCGCAAGGGGAAGCACCATCCGGGGGAAGCACGGGGGAAGTACGGGGGAGGCACGGGGGAACGGGGGATGCGGGACTGGAGGGCCGGGGGGTCCGTCCAGTCCCGCTCTCGTGTGTGCCTCGGCGCACGGCGCCCAGCGGGGCGTACCGCGGCGCCTGCCCGGGTTACGCGCTCGTGCGCGCCGCCGGTGCGCCACGGCCCGTCGCGGCGGTCGCCAGCCGGCCCAGCGCCTCGTCCCGGTCGCAGGCGTACGCGCCGAGCGCGCTCTGCCGGGCCACGATGGACCGCTCGGCGCGCATCAGACGCCAGCCGCGGCGCAGCAGGAACGGCACCGACTTGCGGCCCTCCTTCAGATCGCGCAGGAAGCGGCGGCGGAACGTCTTCACCGGGCCGCGGCTCAGACACAGCGCGTCCGCCAGCACGCCCAGCTCACGGCAGCGTTCGACGATCTCGGCGGCGAAGATGCCCTCCGCGATGAACAGCGGGGTCCGCCCGATGTCCACCGCGTCCGTGCCGGTGCGGGCGCTCAGCGAGATGTCGTACACGGGGATGTCGGTGCGGCCCGTGCCGCACAGTTCCACGATCGCGGCGACGGCCGTGTCCGCGTCCCAGGAGCCCGGGTGGTCCCAGTCGATGTCGGTGCTCCCGGCGACCAGCGGCAGCGTCGGGTCGTCGCCCTCCTTGTAGAAGTCGTCGAGCCGCAGCACCGGGAGACCGGAGCGGGCCGCGAGGAGGGACTTGCCGGAGCCGGAAGGGCCGCAGAGCAGCACGACTCGCGTGGGTATGGACGGAGGGGAGGTCACGGGACACCAGTGTGCGGCATCCTCCGGGCCCGTCACGACCCCGCGGGTCGGCTTTGAAGCGCGCGTCACACCTCAACTACCCTTCGTGTCGACCTCATTACCTTGTGCAGCAGAAGGTGGCACCGAGATGGCCCGACACGACTCCTCCCAGACCTTCACCGGCCGGCGCGTCCTCGCCGCCCTCGCGACCGCCGGGGTGGCGCTCGGCGCGGGCGCCGGTACCGCGGCGGCAGCGGGCGGCGAACCGGTCGGCGACGTGCCGGGCACCCGCCCCGCCGCGGCCGGCTCGCTCGACCCGCAGTCCGCGGCACGGGGGGTCCTCGGCTCGCTGCCGTACGTCACCGGCGCCGTCTCGGGCCTCAAGCCCAACCCGCTGGCGGGCACCGGCGTCGACCCCCTCGACAACGGCGTCGGCACCCAGCTCGCCGACTTCAAGCCGCTGACGTCCCAGATGGTCACCGGCCCGGTGGCCCAGGCGCGGTCGATCGGTTCGATCCCCGTGCTGGGGGACGCGACGCAGGTGCTCGGCGACTGAGACCGTCCGCGCACAAGAGCCGCGCCGCCCCCGGACGGAGGGGCGGCGCGGCTCGTTCGTGAGGGCTCAGTACGAGGAGCCCGAGGCGCCCAGCGAACCCGTCGGGTGCCAGACGGTCTTCGTCTCCAGGAACGCCGTCATCCGGTCGATCCCCGGGGTCTCCGCGTAATCCACAGGCTGTGGACGGAGAACGCGCTTGAGGTTGTCGGCCGCCGCGATCTCCAGCTCCTTCGCCAGCACCTCGTCGGCGCCCGCGAGGTCGATCGCGTTGACGTCCTGGTGGGCGGCGAGCGGCGCGGCGATCTCCGCCGTACGGCCGGACAGGACGTTGACGACACCGCCGGGGACGTCGGAGGTGGCGAGCACCTCGCCCAGGGAGAGCGCCGGCAGCGGGGACTTCTCGCTGGCGATCACCACGGCCGTGTTGCCGGTCGCGACGACCGGGGCGACGACCGAGACCAGGCCGAGGAAGGACGACTCCTGCGGCGCGAGCACGGCGACCACGCCGGTCGGCTCGGGCGAGGACAGGTTGAAGTACGGGCCCGCGACCGGGTTTCCGCCGCCCACGACCTGGGCGATCTTGTCCGTCCAGCCCGCGTACCAGACCCAGCGGTCGATCGTGGCGTCCACCACCGCGGCCGCCTTCGACTTCGACAGGCCCTCGGCCTCGGCCACCTCGCGCACGAACTGGTCCCGGCGGCCCTCCAGCATCTCGGCGACGCGGTAGAGGACCTGCCCGCGGTTGTACGCCGTCGCGCCCGACCAGCCGCCGAACGCCTTGCGCGCGGCCACGACCGCGTCCCGGGCGTCCTTACGGCTCGACTGCGGTGCGTTGGCGAGCCAGTTGCCCTTGGAGTCGGTCACCTCGTACACCCGGCCGCTCTCGGAACGCGGGAACTTCCCGCCCACGTACAGCTTGTAGGTCTTGAACACGCTGAGTCGGTCAGACATCGAGGTATGCCTCCAGGCCGTGACGGCCGCCCTCGCGGCCGAAGCCCGACTCCTTGTAGCCGCCGAACGGCGAGGCCGGGTCGAACTTGTTGAACGTGTTGGACCAGACGACGCCGGCCCGGAGCTTGTTCGCCACCGCGAGGATGCGGGAGCCCTTCTCCGTCCAGACGCCCGCCGACAGCCCGTACGGCGTGTTGTTGGCCTTGGCCACGGCCTCGTCCGGGGTGCGGAAGGTGAGGACCGACAGGACCGGGCCGAAGATCTCGTCCCGGGCGACGGTGTGGGCCTGGGTGACGTTCGTGAACAGCGTCGGCGCGAACCAGTAGCCCGCTTCCGGGAGTTCGCAGGCCGGGGACCAGCGCTCGGCGCCCTCCGCCTCGCCCCGCTCGACGAGCGAGGTGATCCGGGAGAGCTGCTCCTCGGAGTTGATCGCGCCGATGTCCGTGTTCTTGTCCAGCGGGTCGCCCAGGCGCAGCGTCGACAGCCGGCGCTTCAGGGACGCCAGCAGCTCGTCCTGGACCGACTCCTGGACCAGCAGGCGGCTGCCGGCGCAGCAGACCTGGCCCTGGTTGAAGAAGATGCCGTTGACGATGCCCTCGACGGCCTGGTCGATCGGCGCGTCGTCGAAGACGATGTTGGCGCCCTTGCCGCCCAGTTCGAGGGTGAGCTTCTTCCGGCTGCCCGCGACCGTCTTCGCGATCGCCTTGCCGACGGCCGTGGAGCCGGTGAAGGCCACCTTGTTCACGTCCGGGTGCGCGACGAGCGCGGCGCCGGCGTCGCCGTAGCCGGTCAGGATGTTGACGACACCCTTGGGCAGGCCCGCCTGGCGGCAGACGTCCGCGAAGAACAGGGCGCTCAGCGGAGTGGTCTCGGCCGGCTTCAGGACGACCGTGTTGCCGGTCGCGAGGGCCGGGGCGATCTTCCACGCCAGCATGAGGAGGGGGAAGTTCCAGGGGATGACCTGGCCGGCCACACCGAGGGGCCTCGGCTCCGCGCCGAAGCCCGCGTGGCCGAGCTTGTCGGCCCAGCCCGCGTAGTAGAAGAAGTGCGCGGCGACCAGGGGCAGGTCGGCGTCGCGCGTCTCCCTGATCGGCTTGCCGTTGTCCAGCGTCTCCAGGACGGCCAGCTCACGGCTGCGCTCCTGGATGATCCGGGCGATGCGGAAGAGGTACTTCGCGCGCTCGGCGCCGGGCAGCGCGGACCACTTCTCGAAGGCCCTGCGGGCCGCCTTCACCGCGCGGTCGACGTCCGCCTCGCCCGCCTGGGCGATCTCGGAGAGGACCTCCTCGGTGGACGGCGAGACCGTCTTGAAGACCTTGCCGTCGGCCGCCTCCACGAACTCGCCGTCGATGAAGAGGCCGTAGGAGGGGGCGATGTCGACGACCGAGCGGGACTCGGGCGCCGGTGCGTACTCAAATACGGAAGCCATGGTGATCAGTCCACCGTCACGTAGTCGGGGCCGGAGTAGCGGCCGGTGGCCAGCTTCTGACGCTGCATCAGCAGGTCGTTCAGGAGCGAGGAGGCGCCGAAGCGGAACCAGTGGTTGTCCAGCCAGTCCTCGCCCGCGGTCTCGTTGACCAGCACGAGGAACTTGATCGCGTCCTTGCTGGTGCGGATGCCGCCGGCGGGCTTCACACCGACCTGGACACCGGTCTGGGCGCGGAAGTCGCGGACGGCCTCCAGCATGAGGAGGGTGTTGGCCGGGGTGGCGTTGACGGCGACCTTGCCCGTCGACGTCTTGATGAAGTCGGCCCCCGCGAGCATGCCGAGCCAGCTGGCGCGGCGGATGTTGTCGTAGGTCGACAGCTCGCCGGTCTCGAAGATGACCTTCAGACGGGCCGCGCCCGAGGCCTCCCTCACGGCGACGATCTCGTCGTACACCTTCAGATAGTCGCCCGCGAGGAACGCCCCGCGATCGATGACCATGTCGATCTCGTCGGCGCCCGCCGCGACCGCGTCGCGCACGTCCGCCAGCTTCACGGAGAGGGCGGCGCGGCCCGCGGGGAAGGCGGTGGCGACCGAGGCGACCTTCACCCCGGAGCCGGCCACGGCCTGCTTGGCCACGGCCACCATGTCCGGGTAGACGCAGACCGCGGCCGTGGTGGGCGTCGTCCGGTCGGTCGGGTCGGGGAGGGCCGCCTTCGCGCCGAGCGCCCGGACCTTGCCCGGGGTGTCCGCGCCTTCCAGCGTCGTCAGATCGACCATCGAGATGGCGAGGTCGATGGCGTACGCCTTCGCGGTCGTCTTGATGGAACGGGTGCCGAGCGACGCGGCGCGTGCCTCCAGGCCGACCGCGTCGACGCCGGGCAGCCCGTGGAGGAAGCGACGCAGCGTGCTGCCGGACGAGGTCACGTCCGCGAGGGCTGCGGTGGGTGCATTGGTGGGCATGGTCACCAGACGAGCATATCTACGCGCGTAGCGGATGTATAGCCCGGAGCACGGATCCGTGCTCATCGCGAGGAGCGGGGCTGCGGATGAGCGCGGGCGGAGCCGTCGGGCAGAATCGGGGCCATGACGACCCCGGAAGACCAGTCACCCGCGCCGCGGCCTTCGGCCCCCGAGACCAAGGACCGCATCTACCGGTCGCCCGCGGCCCTCGTGGGCGGCGTGCTGCTGCTCGGCCTCATCGGCTGGCTCGGCATCGACGCGATCGTGGCGGGCGAGGGGCGGACGCCCTGGCTGGCGCTCGCCGCCCTGATCCTGCTGGTGCCGCTGGTCGTCGCCTTCACCCTGCGGCCCGCCGTGTACGCGGGCCAGGACCGGCTGCGGGTGCGCAACCCCTTCCGCGTGATCGTGCTGCCCTGGGGCCAGATCGCCGGCCTGCGGTCCGGCTACTCCAACGAGGTCGTCGCCAAGAGCGGCAAGAAGTACCAGCTGTGGTCCATCCCCGTCTCGCTGCGCGCCCGGAAGAAGGCGACCCGCCGGGAGGCCCGGGCCCGGGCCGAGCAGGCAGCGGAACGCGAGGGCCGCGGCGGCGGCCGGGGCGGCCGTGGGCTCGGCGGCTTCGGCGGCTTCGGCGGGGCCGGCGGAGGGCTCTCCGGCGGGCGGCCGGGAGGGCTCTCGGGGCGCGCCGCGGCCGACGGGCCGGTGCGGGCCGAGACCGACCAGGTCATGGACGAGGTGCGTCAGCTGTGGGAGGCCCGCGAGAAGGAGGAGAGCGCGCAGGGCGAGGTGAGCGTGCGGTGGGCCTGGGAGATCGTGGGGCCCGCGGTCGCGGGTGCGGTGGTGCTGGGGATTCTGCTGATCGTGGGGTGACGCGGCCGGGGGCGGGGCCTCGGGTTGCGCGGCTGGGGCGGCCGGGGCGGCTGGGCTGAGGCGGCTTGGGGCGGGCGCCCCGGGTGAAGGGGCCGAGGGCGCGTCTCTCGGGGTGGGCCGGCCGGGAGTGGTCGCACGGGGGTGGGGCGCCTGGGCTGAGGCGGTTTTGGGCTGGGCGTTCGGGGTGACGCGGCCGGGGGCGGGGCCCTCGGGGTGACGTGGCCGGGGGCTGTCGTCCGGGGGTGAGGTGGCCGAGGGGGCCGTGACCTGGTCCGTCGGGGGACCGGCGGTTGTGGAACCGTTGCCGGGCCGTTGCTCCAGGACACAGAGTTCTGGGTCATCATCGGCTGCACGCCCCGGCCGTGACGGCACTTCCCGGGGCCGGTGATTCTGGGAGAAGCGATGAGTACGGGTTCTGGTGGGGTGCTGCGGCTGCCCGCCGCCGCGATACCCGAGGGGTGCCGGCCGTGGGACGGCGAGGACGCCCGGCAGTGGGCGCGGGCGCTGCCGCCGCGCGGGGTCCCGGTACGGGCGCAGACGTGGATGTTCCTCGGCCTGCCGCTGATGGCGGTGGGCGGGGCGGGGCTGCTGGGCGAGTCCACCGGGCTGCCCGCCTGGGGCGCCGCGCTGGCCGCCCTGCCCGTCGTATGGGCGGTCCTGCGGCCCGAGGCGGCGCGGATCCTCGCCCCGGTCGCGGTGGTCGTGGTCCTCGTCCTCGGGGGTGTGCCGTGGGCGCCGCGGCTGGGGCTCGCGGCGGCCCTGACGGTCCTGTGGGCACTCGCCCTGCTGCGGCTGGCCGCGCAGGGTCCGCAGCGGGAGGCGGCGCTGGCCGCCGCCCAAGGCGTGACCGTCCCCCTGCCCGAGGCGGCGGGCGGACGGCCGGAGCGAGGGACGTTCCTGTTCGGGTGGGGGCTCGTCGTGGCCGTGGCGGGCGGCGCGGTGTACGCCACCGCGGGCCTCTGGGACACGCCCGGCGACCGGCAGGGGGCCCCGGCCGCGGGCTGGTGCCTGGCCGGGCTCGGACTGACCGTTCTGCTCACGGCCGCACTGGCACGGCATCGCGCGGCGGGGCTGCGCGGGGCGCCGGTGCCCGTGCTGCGGGTACTGGTGCGCGAGAACGCCGACGTCGACACCGAGGTCTACGCCGCCGACGACGTGACCGCGCGGCGGCCGCTGTTCACGGTCGCGACGCGGGAACTCGACGAGGACGGGGATGACGGCGACGACGGGGACGACGGGGACGACGAGGACACCTCCGATGACGCCGACGACGAGCAAGAGCTGAGGGACCTGCTCGACCGGATCGACGAGGAGCGGACCGGCCCCCTGCGCGAGGCCGTCCTGTACGGCGTGCCCCACGACGGTGCCGAGGTCGTGTTCCTCGCCGCGGCGGAGGAGGACGGCGAGCCGCCCGTGGTGGAGGTGGGGGTGGGGTCCGTCCGGCCGGTGACCGAGTGGACCCTCCGCCGGCGGGACGCCAAGCGCAGGAGCGGCGAGGCGCGGGAGGCCGGCTACGAGGAGCGCCGCCTGGCCGCCGCCGACCGGGTGCGCGACGAGACGGCGTCGGGGGCCGTGAAGATACGGCGGTGGCGTGCCGGGTGGCCGGACTGGCTCGCGGTCCTGGTGGCGCTGGCGTACGCCGCCCACTTCTGGGAGGACACCGGTTGGTGGCGCTACTTCTTCGGTTTCGGGCTGACGCTGATCGCCGCGCTGCTGCTGCCGCGCCGGCTGGCCTGGCGGGTCACCGCCGACAGCGAGGGGCTGTGGTTCAACGGTTTCCGCGAGGCCCGGCAGCTGCCCTGGGACCAGATCCGGGTCGTGCGCACCTCGGGCGCCGAGCTGAAGGTGGACGCCAAGCGGGCGTCCTTCGATGAGTGGACCGTCCACACGCCCCGCTGGCGCTGGCTGGAGCGCCGGCTGGGCGTGATGCACCCGTACGAGCGAACGGCCGCCGAGATCACCGCGATGTGGCGGAACCCGGAGCTGCGCCCGCTGGGCGTGAGCGACGCCCGGCAGCGGGGGCGGGCGGTGTGGCCGCTCGGGGTGGTCATCGGGGTGGTGGGGGCGGCGGCGGTGACTTTTCTGCCGTAGACGCTGGTGGGCAGGATTTCGCTCGCATACGGGGTGAGGCCGCCCCGGCGTCCGATGCCCGTCCCTCCGTACCTTCACGTCCGAGTGCCCTGGCGCTCGGGTGACCCGGTGACCGGGCGGGGTTCGGTCCGTCGTCAGCCCACCACGGGCTGAGGCGCTTCGCCGCCCGGGACCCGACACGGGGCGGCGCGACCGTCACCGGTGCGCCACCCCGTGTCCGGCTCGATCCCGGCGTCCCGCCCGACATGAGCCAGGGGGCTGCGGGACACCGTGCGACGGGCACGCTCAGGGGGGAAGGCGAGCGCGCTCCGCACTGCCCGTCCAGGATCCGGCGTCCGGCGCCCGGCCGGACGTCCGAGGAGCGTGCGAGGGCCCAACTCCACGTGAATCAAGGGACACGTGACCACGGTCGGGCCACCCGCACGGCGGTACGACTCAGAGCCCGGCCGCGGCCGCCAGATCCCGCTTGATCGCCGCGAGCAGGTCCTCCGCCCGGGCCCGGGCGGCCGGCAGGTCGGCGTGGGCCGCGACCGGGACCACGACCTCCAGGTAGCACTTCAGCTTGGGCTCGGTGCCGCTGGGGCGGACGATGACACGGGCGCCGTCGAGGGTGTAGCGCAGGCCGTCGGTGGGCGGGAGCGTGTCGGTGCCCCGGGTGAGGTCCTCGGCGCGGGTGATGGCGAGGCCCGCGAGCGAGGTCGGGGGCACGGTGCGCAGCCGCTCCATGGCGTCGGCGATGACGGACAGGTCGTCCACCCGGACCGACAGCTGGTCGGTGGCGTGCAGCCCGTGCTCCACGGCGAGGTCGTCGAGGAGGTCGAGGAGGGTGCGGCCCTCCTCCTTCAGCACCGACGCCAGCTCGGTGATGAGCAGGGCGGCGGTGATGCCGTCCTTGTCGCGCACACCCTCGGGGTCGACGCAGTAGCCGAGGGCCTCCTCGTAGCCGTAGCGCAGACCGTCGACGCGGGCGATCCACTTGAAACCGGTGAGGGTCTCCTCGTACGGCAGTCCCGCCTTCTCGGCGATCCGGCCGAGGAGGGAGGAGGAGACGATCGACTCGGCGAAGGTGCCGCGCGCGCCCCGGGCGACCAGGTGCGCGGCGAGCAGGGAGCCGACCTCGTCGCCGCGGAGCATCCGCCAGGCGCCGTCGCGGTCCTTGACGGCCGCGGCGCAGCGGTCGGCGTCCGGGTCGTTGGCGATGATCAGGTCGGGGTCGGTCGCACGGGCCCGCGCGAAGGCGAGGTCCATCGCGCCCGGCTCCTCCGGGTTGGGGAAGGCGACGGTCGGGAAGTCGGGGTCGGGCTCGGCCTGTTCGGCGACGAGCACGGGCTCCGGGAAGCCGGCCCGGGCGAAGGCGGCGAGCAGCACGTCCTTGCCGACACCGTGCATCGCCGTGTAGACGGTGCGGGCGCCGCGCGGGGAGCCGGCGGAGAGGACGGCGTCGGTCCGGGCGAGGTAGGCGTCCAGGACGGAGTCGTCGAGGGTCTCCCAGCCGCTGTCCGGCCGGGGCACGTCGGCGAGGCCGCGGACCGCGGCGATCTCGGCGGCGATCTCGGCGTCGGCGGGCGGCACGATCTGCGAGCCGTCGCCCAGGTAGACCTTGTAGCCGTTGTCCCGGGGCGGGTTGTGACTGGCGGTGACCTCGACTCCGGCGACCGCGCCGAGGTGCCTTATGGCGTAGGCGAGGACGGGCGTCGGCAGGGGGCGGGGCAGGACGGCCGCACGCAGCCCGGCACCGGTCATCACGGCGGCGGTGTCACGGGCGAACTCGGCCGACATGTGACGGGCGTCGTAGCCGATCACGACGAGCCCGCCGCGCTGCCCCTTGCCGTCGAGGTACGCGGCCAGTCCGGCGGCGGCGCGGATGACGACGGAGCGGTTCATGCGCATCGGCCCGGCGCCCAGCTCGCCGCGCAGGCCGGCCGTGCCGAACTGAAGGGTGCCGCCGAACCGCGCGGCCAGCTCCTTGACGTCCCCCGCCTCGATGAGCTGGGCCAGCTCCGCGCGGGTCTGCGGGTCGGGGTCCTCGGCGAGCCAGGCGTCGGCCTGTGCGAAGAGATCGTCGTGCACGTCCGGGTCAACCTCTCGTGTGGGGTCGTGACTGTGCCGGGGCCGGGGGGCCGGGAGCCCCCCGGTACGGCGGCCGGTCTACAGGCGGCCCAGCACCTGCGCGAGCAGGGAGCCCATCCGGGTGGCGCTGTCGCGCCCCGCCTGGAGGACCTCCTCGTGGTTCAGCGGCTCACCGGTCATGCCCGCCGCCAGGTTCGTCACCAGGGAGATGCCGAGCACCTCCGCGCCGGCCTCACGCGCCGCGATGGCCTCCAGCACCGTGGACATGCCGACGAGGTCCGCGCCGATCACCCGGGCCATGCGGATCTCGGCCGGGGTCTCGTAGTGCGGGCCGGGGAACTGGGCGTAGACGCCCTCCTCCAGCGTGGGGTCGATCTCCTTGCACAGGGCGCGCAGCCGCGGCGAGTACAGGTCCGTGAGGTCGACGAAGTTCGCGCCGACGATCGGGGAGGTCGCCGTGAGGTTGATGTGGTCGCTGATCAGGACCGGCTGCCCGGGGCGCATGCCCTCGCGCAGACCGCCGCAGCCGTTGGTCAGGACGATGGTCTTGCAGCCCGCCGAGACGGCCGTACGGACGCCGTGCGCGACCGCGGCGACCCCGCGCCCCTCGTAGAAGTGGGTGCGGCCGAGGAAGACGAGGGCACGCTTCTCGCCGATCCGGTACGAGCGGATCGTGCCGCCGTGGCCCTCGACCGCCGGCGGCGGGAAGCCGGGCAGCTCGGTGACCTGGAACTCGGCGTCGGGAGCGCCCAGGGCGTCCACGGCCGGAGCCCAGCCGGAGCCCATCACGAGGGCGACGTCGTGGGTCTCGGCGCCGGTCAGTTCGCGCAGGCGCGCGGCCGCGGCGTCAGCGGCGCTGTGGGGGTCGCCCTGGATGTCGTCCGGGAGAAGAGATGCGTTCACGCGGATGAGCCTAGCCGGTCAATGCCTACGCGCGTAGATGACAGAGCCCACGGGAAAGGGATCGTTGTCTTGTCGTTTCCAACGAGGGCCGCGGCGATCACTCGCCGGTGACGTAGATGTCCTTGTCGTTGAAGACCATGACGACGAAGATCAGCAGTCGTCCCACGCTGACCGTGTACTCGATGAGGATGTTCTGCGTCAGCCGGATCGTCCGGTCGTCCCCCGTGGAGCTTATGGGCCGGGACAGCTCGGGAAACGGGTCGTCGGTGAGCATCGTGATGCCCTTGTCGAACGCGGCGCGCTGCGGTCCGTCGAGCTCGTCGCGCACCACCGCGGCCTGCTCGGTGTAATAGACCGTGTAGGCGGTCCTCCCGGCCATCCTGTCCTCCCGCTGGTGCGTCGATCCGGGGCCGATTCTACGGACGGGTGCCTTCAGCAGGGCCGCTTCCGCAGCTCCATCACGTAATCGTGTGGTGCCCCCGCGGACTCGGCGGCATCCGCGATCTCACCCAGGTATCGCGCCGACGGCAGCCCGCCCTCGTACCCGTTGAGCACGTACACCCAGGCGGACGTCTCGCCGTCCAGCGTGTGCACCCGCATCCGCAGCCGCCGGTAGATGCCGAGGCCCACGCCCTCCCACCGGTCCAGGGACTCCTCGTCCATGGGCGCGAGGTCGTACAGCGCGACGAAGACCTGTGCGGCGGGGTCCTCGGGGCATTCGACGACCGTCGCCAGCGCGCCCTCCCAGCCGAGCTGCTCGCCGCCGAAGGTAAGCCGCCAGCCGTTCAGCCAGCCCGTCGCGCGCAGCGGCGAGTGCGGGGCGCGGCGGGTCATCAGCCGCGCGTCGAGGTTGCCGGCGTACGCGGCGTAGAGCGACATGGAAGGAGGGTACGGCAGCCCGCCCACGTGTCACTCCCGTAACGGAGACGGCCCGCCCGGCCCCCGGACGCGTACCACCCCGCCCCGTGCGGGACAATGGAGTACGTGACTCGGATCGTGATCATCGGTGGCGGACCCGGCGGCTATGAAGCGGCGCTCGTGGCGGCGCAGCTCGGCGCGGAGGTGACCGTCGTCGACTGCGACGGTCTGGGCGGAGCGTCGGTGCTGACCGACTGCGTGCCGTCGAAGACCCTGATCGCCACGGCAGAGGTGATGACCACCTTCGACTCCTCGTACGAGGAGCTGGGGATCATCGTCGCCGACGACACCCCGCCGCTGGAGCAGGCGGCCCGGGTCGTCGGGGTGGACCTCGGCAAGGTCAACCGACGGGTGAAGCGCCTCGCGCTCGCCCAGTCGCACGACATCACCGCCTCCGTCACCCGCGCCGGCGCCCGGGTGCTGCGCGGCCGCGCCCGGCTGGAGGGCATGCAGGCCCTCGACGGCTCCCGCAAGGTCGTGGTCGCCGCCGCCGACGGCACCCAGGAGACCCTCACCGCCGACGCCGTCCTGATCGCCACCGGCGGCCACCCGCGCGAGCTGCCGGACGCCCAGCCCGACGGCGAGCGCATCCTCAACTGGACCCAGGTCTACGACCTCGCCGAGCTCCCCGAGGAACTCATCGTGGTCGGCTCCGGTGTCACCGGTGCCGAGTTCGCCGGCGCCTACCAGGCCCTCGGTTCCAAGGTCACCCTGGTCTCCTCCCGCGACCGCGTGCTGCCCGGCGAGGACCCGGACGCCGCCGCCGTCCTCGAGGACGTCTTCCGCCGCCGCGGCATGAACGTCATGGCCCGCTCCCGCGCCGAGTCCGCCAAGCGGGTCGGCGACCGGGTCGAGGTCACCCTCGCCGACGGGCGGGTCATCAGCGGCTCGCACTGCCTGATGGCCGTCGGCGCCATCCCCAACAGCGAGGGCCTGGGCCTGGAGGAGGCGGGCGTCAGGGTCCGCGAGTCCGGTCACATCTGGACCGACAAGGTGTCCCGCACGACCGCCCCCGGCGTCTACGCGGCCGGTGACGTGACCGGAGTGTTCGCGCTCGCGTCCGTCGCCGCCATGCAGGGGCGCATCGCCATGTACCACTTCCTCGGCGACGCGGTGGCCCCGCTCAACCTCAAGACGGTCTCCTCCAACGTCTTCACCGACCCCGAGATCGCCACCGTCGGCTACAGCCAGGCAGACGTCGACGCCGGAAAGATCGACGCCCGCGTGGTCAAGCTGCCGCTGCTGCGCAACCCGCGCGCCAAGATGCAGGGCATCCGCGACGGCTTCGTCAAGATCTTCTGCCGTCCGGGCACGGGCATCGTCGTCGGCGGTGTGGTCGTCTCGCCGCGCGCCTCGGAACTGATCCACCCCATCTCGATCGCTGTCGACAACAATCTGACGGTCGAACAGATCGCGAACGCGTTCACCGTGTACCCGTCCCTTTCGGGGTCGATCGCCGAGGTGGCACGGCAGTTGCACACGCGCAAGACGGCGGGGGAGGCCTGACCGGAGGCCCGGAACACCGAAATCGGGGCTCTATACCACTCTCCGTGCCCCTGTGCGAACAACTTCTACTATTCGGCGCAAAGAGCTGAAAGCAGACGGTCGCCCGCGTTACTGTCAGTTTCGTGTTCGCTGCAGAACGTCGCCAATTGATCCTCGAAATGGTGCGAGCGAACGGGGCCGTGTCGCTCCGTGAGCTCGCCCGCGTCGTCCAGACCTCCGAAGTGACCGTACGGCGGGACGTGCGCGCACTGGAGGCAGAAGGACTCCTCGACCGCCGGCACGGCGGTGCGGTATTGCCGGGCGGGTTCACGCGGGAGTCCGGCTTTCCGCAGAAATCCCATCTCGCGACCGCCGAAAAGACCGCAATCGCGGACCTCGCCGCGAACTTCGTCGAAGAGGGCGAGGCCATTGTGGTCGGGGCGGGCACCACCACCCAGGAGCTGGCCCGCCGGCTCGCCCGGGTGCCCGGGCTGACCGTCGTCACCAACTCCCTGCTCGTGGCCCAGGCCCTGGCCCACGCCAACAGGGTCGAGGTCGTGATGACGGGCGGCACCCTGCGCGGCTCCAACTACGCCCTGGTGGGCAGCGGGGCCGAACAGTCCCTCCAGGGGCTCAGGGTCTCCCGCGCCTTCCTCTCCGGAAGCGGGCTCACCGCCGAGCGCGGACTGTCCACGTCCAACATGCTCTCGGCCTCCGTGGACCGGGCGCTGGTGCAGGCGGCCGCCGAGGTCGTCGTCCTCGCCGACCACACCAAGCTCGGCACCGACACCATGTTCCAGACCGTGCCCACGGACCTCATCACCCGGCTCATCACCGACGAGCCGCCCGCCCACGACGACCGCGCCGCCACCGAGCTCCAGGCGCTCGCGGACCAGGGGGTGCAGATCGCCGTGGCCGGGGCATCGGGCAGCTCGGGGGGTGACGCGGTCCCGGCGCGCCCCCAGCAGCAGCGTCGGGACGTACCTCTGCCGGCCCCGCGCCGGGGCCAGGTCCCGGGTGCCGCGGCGGGCCTGCGCGCGGCCGCGGTCCTGGGTGAACAGCCGCCCGGCGCCGAGCGCGCCCGGGTCGCGGACCTCCGCCGCCGCTGAGCCGTCCCGGCGGGGGCGGGGTCGCGGCTCGTGCCGGGTGCCGGGCCGGCGGGAGCGGTGCGGTGGCTCGGCGAGATCGCCGGGCCGGCGGCCGAGGTGTCGTGGCTCGGGTCCTTGCACCCGTGAGCCCCGGCCGAGGCGTCGGCCCTCACACGGGGTGCGCCCAGGTGCTGGGCGCGCCTTCTCCTTCGGTGCGGCCTTCGGCCGGGTCGAACGGCACGCCGGGAACGCGAAGCGCCCGGCGGATTCGTCGATCCCGTCCGCCGGGCGCCTCGCTCTGTACTGCGGGACGTCAGTCCTTGATCTCGCAGATCACCGCGCCGGAGGTCAGGGACGCGCCCACCTCCGCCGACAGGCCCTTGACGGTGCCGGAACGGTGCGCGTTCAGCGGCTGCTCCATCTTCATGGCCTCCAGGACGACGACCAGGTCGCCCTCCTTGACCTCCTGGCCCTCCTCGACCGCGACCTTGACGATCGTGCCCTGCATCGGGGAGGCGAGGGTGTCGCCGGAGGCGACGGGACCGGACTTCTTGGCCGCGCGGCGCTTGGGCTTGGCGCCCGCCGCGAGGCCCGTCCGGGCCAGGGACATACCGAGCGAGGACGGGAGGGAGACCTCCAGCCGCTTGCCGCCGACCTCGACGACGATCGTCTCGCGGTCCGTGTCGTCCTCGGCCTCGGCGTCGGCCGGGGCGGCGAAGGCGGGGATCTCGTTGACGAACTCGGTCTCGATCCAGCGCGTGTGGACCGTGAACGGCTCCGCGCTGCCCGTCAGCTCGGGGGCGAACGCCGGGTCCTTCACCACCGCGCGGTGGAACGGGATGGCCGTGGCCATGCCCTCGACCTGGAACTCCTCCAGCGCACGGGCCGCCCGCTGGAGCGCCTGCTCACGGGTGGCGCCGGTGACGATCAGCTTCGCCAGCAGCGAGTCCCACGCCGGGCCGATGACCGACCCGGACTCCACGCCCGCGTCCAGTCGCACACCCGGGCCGGACGGCGCGGCGAACGAGGTGACGGTGCCGGGGGCCGGGAGGAAGTTGCGGCCCGGGTCCTCGCCGTTGATGCGGAACTCGAAGGAATGGCCGCGCAGCTCCGGGTCGCCGTAGCCGAGCTCCTCGCCGTCGGCGATACGGAACATCTCGCGGACGAGGTCGATGCCGGCGACCTCCTCGGTCACCGGGTGCTCGACCTGGAGACGCGTGTTGACCTCCAGGAAGGAGATCGTGCCGTCCACACCGACGAGGAACTCCACCGTGCCGGCGCCGACGTAGCCGGCCTCCTTCAGGATGGCCTTCGAGGAGGAGTACAGCTCGGCGACCTGCGCCTCGGAGAGGAACGGCGCCGGGGCCTCCTCGACCAGCTTCTGGTGGCGGCGCTGGAGGGAGCAGTCACGGGTGGAGACGACCACCACGTTGCCGTGGCGGTCGGCCAGGCACTGCGTCTCCACGTGACGCGGCTTGTCGAGGTAGCGCTCGACGAAGCACTCGCCCCGGCCGAAGGCGGCGACCGCCTCGCGGACCGCGGACTCGTACAGCTCCGGGACCTCTTCCAGCGTCCGGGCGACCTTCAGACCGCGGCCGCCACCGCCGAAGGCGGCCTTGATCGCGATCGGCAGACCGTGCTGCTCGGCGAAGGCGACGACCTCCTCCGCGCCGGAGACCGGGTCGGGGGTGCCGGCCACCAGCGGCGCGCCGGCGCGCTGGGCGATGTGCCGGGCGGCCACCTTGTCGCCGAGGTCGCGGATGGCCTGCGGCGGCGGGCCGATCCAGATCAGGTCCGCGTCCAGGACCGCCTGAGCGAAGTCGGCGTTCTCGGACAGGAAGCCGTACCCCGGGTGGACGGCGTCGGCGCCGGATTCGCGCGCCGCGTTGAGCACCTTCTCCATGTCCAGGTAACTGGTCGCCGGAGTGTCACCGCCCAGGGCGAACGCCTCATCCGCGGCGCGGACATGCAGAGCGTCCCGGTCCGGGTCGGCGTACACGGCCACGCTCGCGATACCGGCATCCCGGCATGCCCGGGCCACGCGGACTGCGATTTCGCCACGGTTGGCGATGAGCACCTTGCGCACGATTGAGGCTCCCTCCTTGAAACAAGCCGAGTTTAGGGACTGCCGACACGGGACTTCGACCCGTCCCCAAAGGTGAGCTTGCCCACACGGAGCGTGATGCGAGGCTCACGCGACCGCGAAATCCCTTGTAGTACCGCCGTACGCAGCACTCCTCCCGGCAACCCTAGCCCTCTGATGTGGTCAAGGTCTCTGTGAGAGCGTGCTGCGGCCCACTCCGTTTCTTTGTGGAGTCCCTACGAATGGCCCAACGATTCTTTGCCGCCCGCAGAACCCTTGTCCCGGGGTTTACCCGTTAGTAGCGTTCACGATGTCTCGAACGTACTAGGGGTAACCGCAGTCTTGCTCGGGCGGCAGTCGAAAGTGGGTGGGGGCCGGTGGTCCGTAGACCGGTGGCATGGATCGTGGCGATCGTGCTGTTCGCGGAGGCGCTCGGCATCGCCGCGCTGAACTGGTTCATGGGCGTGGTCGTGGACCGCCAGGACATGTCCCTGGCCGGCCTGGACCCGGACGTGATGTCGACGTCCTCGAAGGCCGGCGGGGTCGTCTTCGGGCTCTACTTCGCCTTCTGCGGCCTGGTCGCCCTGCTGGTGGCCCTGCGCAACCGGCCGCCGGCCGGCTTCGGCCGCGTCCTGCTGATCAGCGTGGCCGTGGTGCACGGCCTGCTGGGCGCGGTCGCCTGGGGACTGCTGGGTGTGCCGCAGTTCCTGTTCATGGTCGTGATGCTCACCCTGATCGTGCTGCTCCTGATGACGTACGACGCCCAGGCGCGGCCCGCGGCCGGACAGCCGGGGCCCTCAGAGGGCTCTCAGGGCCCGGACGGCGCGGCGGCGACCGCCCAGGGCCCGAAGGGCGAGCCGGCCCCGGACGAGGGCGTCACGGGCGCCACGGGCGTCACGGGCAAGGGAGTGCCGCCCCAGGGGCCGGCCGAGGGGCCCAGGGACGCCGGGCCCACCGTCGTCAGTGCTCCGCCGGGGCCCACAACTCCGTGATGTTCACACCCAGTTGCGCCAGCAGCTTGCGGACCAGGGGCAGGCTGATGCCGATCACGTTGCCGTGGTCGCCGTCGATGCCGTCGATGAAGGGCGCCGAGCGGCCGTCGAGGGTGAACGCGCCCGCGACGTGGAGCGGCTCGCCCGAGGCGACGTAGGCGGCGATCTCCTCGTCCGTCGGCTCGCCGAAGCGCACCACCGTGGAGGCGGTCGCCGAGACGTACCGGCCGCTGAGCGTGTCGTAGACGCAGTGCCCGGTCTGGAGGGTGCCCGCGCGGCCGCGCATCGCCTTCCAGCGCGCCGTGGCCTCCTCGGCGTCCGCCGGCTTGCCCAGCGCCTGGCCGTCCAGGTCGAGGACCGAGTCGCAGCCGATCACCAGGGCGCCCTTGACCGCGGGCTTCGCGGCCACGACGGAGGCCTTCGCCTCGGCGAGCGCGAGCGCCAGGTCGGCGGGTGTCGAGGCGGTGACGGCGTCCTCGTCGACTCCGCTGACGATCACCTCGGGGGTGAGGCCGGCCTGGCGCAGCAGGTTCAGTCGGGCGGGGGACTGGGAGGCGAGGACGAGTCGGCGCATGCGGTCAGGGTAGCGCCGGTGCGGCTCTCAGCTGAGGCCGAGCACGAGCAACGCGATCAGCATCGCCGCCGCCAGGAAGAAGCCGAGCCGCCTGAGGGTCTCCTGCATGTCGCGCAGTTCCTCGGGCGGCTCGTTCTCGGGGTCGGACCACAGCATTCCACCAGGGTGGCGCTTCGGCCGGGGGCGGCGCCTGAGTAGGGGTACTCAGATCGTGCCCCCGGTCGCTCGGCCGAGCGCGGTTCCCCTCGGTCCCCGGTGGGTCCTTCTCAGCTCGGCCAGTAGGTGCGGGCCCAGGACGCCTGGCCGGGCAGCGGGACACGCTGCCCCGCGATGCGGGCCGGGTCGGCCCACGCGTCCCTGGGGCCCGGCGCGCCGGACGGCACGGCCGCTGCCGCCGCGGCGCGGGCTCGGACCACCGCCAGGGCGGCGGCCAGCTCCTCCGGGGTCGGGTTGCCCCGTACGACCTTGATCGTCACAGCCACTCCTGGGGGCTAGAGGGGGATGTTGCCGTGCTTCTTCGGGGGCAGTGATTCCCGCTTGGTGCGCAGTTGACGCAGGCCGCGCACGATGTGGCGGCGGGTGTCGGACGGCATGATCACGGAGTCGACGTAGCCGCGCTCGGCCGCGATGTAGGGGTTGAGGAGGGTGTCCTCGTACTCCCGGATCAGCCGGGCCCGCACCGCCTCCAGATCCTCGCCGTTCGCCTCCGCCTCCGCGATCGTGCGGCGGTGCAGGATGTTCACCGCGCCCTGGGCGCCCATGACGGCGATCTGGGCGGTCGGCCAGGCCAGGTTGAGGTCGGCGCCCAGGTGCTTGGAGCCCATGACGTCGTAGGCGCCGCCGAAGGCCTTGCGGGTGATGACGGTGATCAGCGGGACGGTGGCCTCGGCGTACGCGTAGATCAGCTTGGCGCCGCGGCGGATGATGCCGTCGTGCTCCTGCCCGACGCCGGGCAGGAAGCCGGGCACGTCCACGAACGTGATGACGGGGACGTTGAAGGCGTCGCAGGTGCGCACGAAGCGCGCGGCCTTCTCGGACGCCGTGATGTCCAGGCAGCCGGCGAACTGCATCGGCTGGTTGGCGACGATGCCGACCGGGTGGCCCTCGACCCGGCCGAAGCCGGTCAGGATGTTCGGGGCGAACAGCGCCTGCGTCTCGAAGAACTCGGCGTCGTCCAACACGTGTTCGATCACCGTGTGCATGTCGTACGGCTGGTTGGCGCTGTCCGGGACGAGCGTGTCCAGCTCCAGGTCCTCGTCGGTGACGGAGAGATCCGCCTCCTCCGCGAAGACCGGGGCCTCGGACAGGTTGTTGGACGGCAGGTACGACAGCAGCTGCTTGACGTACTCGATGGCGTCCTTCTCGTCACCGGCCATGTGGTGCGCCACGCCCGAGACGGAGTTGTGGGTGCGGGCGCCGCCCAGCTCCTCGAAACCGACGTCCTCGCCGGTGACCGTCTTGATGACGTCCGGGCCGGTGATGAACATGTGCGAGGTCTGGTCGACCATCACCGTGAAGTCGGTGATCGCGGGGGAGTACACCGCGCCGCCCGCGCACGGGCCGACGACCAGCGAGATCTGCGGGATCACCCCGGAGGCGTGGGTGTTGCGGCGGAAGATCTCGCCGTACGCGCCCAGGGAGGCCACGCCCTCCTGGATACGGGCGCCGCCGGAGTCGTTGATGCCGATGACCGGGCAGCCGGTCTTCAGCGCGAAGTCCATCACCTTGACGATCTTCTGGCCGTAGACCTCGCCCAGCGCCCCGCCGAAGACCGTGAAGTCCTGGGAGAAGACGGCGACCGGACGGCCGTCGACCGTGCCGTACCCGGTGACCACGCCGTCGCCGTAGGGGCGGTTCTTCTCCAGGCCGAAGTTGGTGGAGCGGTGGCGGGCGAACTCGTCCAACTCCACGAAGGAGCCGTCGTCCAGAAGCAGCTCGACGCGCTCACGGGCCGTCAACTTGCCCTTGGCGTGTTGCTTCTCGACGGCGCGTGCGGAGCCGGCGTGTGTCGCTTCCTCGATACGGCGCTGGAGATCGGTGAGCTTCCCCGCGGTCGTGTGGATGTCGATCTCTTGACGCTGTTCCGGCTCGGACATCGGGATGCGGCTCCCTGCCTGCTCAAAAGGGGGGACGGTTACTCATCCGTAGAGTAGTGGTGCACCTACCGATCGGCAGTGCGGCGTTTCACACACCTAGGGTGGCTTGCATGACGCCGCGAGATGCCTCAGACGACAACAGCAGCCGCTGGTCCGATCTGGACCGGCCGCCCCTCAACGGCACCGCCCTGCGCCGGGCCCTGGTGCGCGAGGACGGCCTCTGGTCGGACGTGCGGGTGGTGCAGCGCACCGGCTCCACCAACTCCGACCTGGCGGCACTGGCCGCCAAGGGTGAGGCGGCCGAGGGCACGATCCTGGTCGCGGAGGAGCAGACCGCGGGCCGCGGCCGCCTGGACCGCAGCTGGACGGCGCCGCCGCGCTCCGGGCTCTTCTTCTCCGTGCTGCTGCGGCCCGCCGAGGTGCCGGTGGCCCGCTGGGGCTGGCTGACCCTGCTCACCGGGGTCGCCGTGGCGACCGGCCTGGCCCGCGCGGCGGGCGTGGACACGGCACTCAAATGGCCCAACGACCTGCTGGTCACCGTCGGGGGCGAGGAACGCAAGGCCGGCGGCATCCTGGCCGAGCGGGCCGGGGAGGACGGCGTCGTGATCGGCGTCGGCGTCAACGTCACCCTGCGCGCGGACGAGCTGCCCGTGCCCCAGGCCGGATCGCTGGTGCTGGCCGGGGCGGCCGGCACCGACCGGGACCCGCTGCTGCGGGCCGTCCTGCGGTCGCTGGAGGAGTGGTACGGGCGCTGGCGGGCGGCCGGCGGCGATCCGGCGGTCGCCGGACTCCAGGAGGCGTACGCGGCGGGGTGCGCGACCCTCGGGCGCTCCGTGCGCGCCGAGCTGCCGGGCGGGCGCGCCCTGGTGGGGGAGGCGGTCGCGGTCGACGGCGACGGCAGGCTCGTGATCGCCACCGCGGACGGGGTGCAGGAGCCGGTGGGCGCGGGGGACATCGTGCACCTCCGGCCGGCGTGAGGTCCCGGACCCGTCGCGCGTCTGTGCGCGGCCTGTGAGCGGGGGTGGGGCGGGCGGGCCGTCCGTCGCCTGACGGAGTGAGCTGGCGCACACTGCCGTAGAGTTGAGGCCGGTCGATACCTGACCGCGGAAGATCGGAAGGGCAGCAGGCGTGACCGTCGACGACACGGGCTCCGGCGCGGGCGCGGAACGCCGGGTGGACCCCTCCCCGCTCGAGGCTTCGGCCGAGCCCGGGGACCTCCCTGCCGCCGAACCCGGCGAGGACCCGCTCGCCCTCCGCCTCGAACAGCTGATTCTCGGTGCCGAGCGGCGCTACACCCCCTTTCAGGCCGCCCGCAGCGCCGGTGTCTCCATGGAACTGGCGTCCCGTTTCTGGCGGGCCATGGGCTTCGCCGACATCGGGCAGGCCAAGGCCCTCACCGAGGCCGACGTGCTCGCACTGCGCCGGCTCGCCGGTCTCGTCGAGGCGGGGCTGCTGAGCGAGCCCATGGCCGTGCAGGTCGCGCGTTCCACCGGGCAGACCACCGCCCGGTTGGCCGAATGGCAGATCGATTCCTTTCTGGAGGGCCTGACCGAGCCGCCCGAGCCCGGGATGACCCGCACCGAGGTCACCTATCCGATCGTCGAGCTGCTCCTGCCCGAGCTGGAGGAGTTCCTCGTCTACGTCTGGCGCCGGCAGCTGGCCGCCTCGGCCGGCCGGGTCGTCCAGGCCGCCGACGACGAGGAGATGGTCGACCGGCGCCTCGCCGTCGCCTTCGCCGACCTCGTGGGCTTCACCCGGCTGACCCGCCGGATGGAGGAGGAGGAACTGGGCGAGCTGGTCGAGGCCTTCGAGACCACCGCCGCCGACCTGGTCGCCGCGCGCGGCGGACGGCTGATCAAGACCCTCGGCGACGAGGTGCTGTACGCGGCCGACGACGCGGGCACGGCCGCCGACATCGCGCTGCTGCTCGTCGAGACGATGAGCAACGACGAGACGATGCCCGAGCTGCGGGTCGGCATGGCGTTCGGCACGGTCACCACCCGGATGGGCGATGTCTTCGGCACGACGGTCAACCTGGCGTCGCGGCTGACCTCGATAGCGCCGCGGGACGCCGTCCTCGTCGACAGCGCCTTCGCGGAGGAACTGATCCGCACCGGCGACGCGCCCGCCTCGGAGGCGCAGGCCGCGGAGGCCGCGGCCGCCGCCGAGAAGGAGGGTGAGGAGCCCCCCACGTACCGCTTCGCACTCCAGCCCATGTGGCAGCGGCCGGTGCGCGGGCTGGGCGTGGTCGAGCCGTGGCTGCTGACCCGGCGGCAGCACGGCACGCAGGACTGACCGGCGCCGGCGGTCCGCCCCGGTCAGCGGTGCGGCGCCGCCGCCACCTGGTCCAGCGGGTCCACGCACAGGCCGATGACCGGGACGCAGATGCCCGGGTGGCCGGGCTGTCCGGGTGCCGGAGCCGGTGCCGGGCGCGCGCCGGTCGGGGCCGGCGCCGGCGGCGGGGTGGACGTGGAGGGTGCGGGCCGGGGGCCGGTGGTCGTCGTGGGCGTGGGTGCCGGGGCGCGCGGCGGGGCCGGAGCCGGGGTCACGCCGGGGGCGGCCGGGCTGTAGAGCGTGCCCGGGACGAGCGCCACGGACGTCGCGGCGCCCGGGGCGCCGGGTACCGCGCTCACCTCGGGTGTCGGGCTCGCGCCGGCTCCGCCCATCGGGGCGGGGGCCGTCGGGGTGGCGGCGACGGTCGCGCCCGCGTTGGCCGGGCGGTCGGTGGCCGTGTCGGCGCCCGTGAGGGGGTCGGGGCGGGGTTCCGCCTCCGCGGTGCCGAGCCCGCCGACGCCGCCCGGGTCCGGGGTCAGCCGGACGAGGCTCAGCACACCGGCGGCCAGGGCCAGACCGCCCGCGGCGAACAGCACCTTGCGGGGGCGGGGGCGGCGGTGCCGGCCGCGCGGCGTCGCCCAGAGCCGGGTGGGCTCTCCCTGGATCTCGTCCACCGGTGTGTTCGTCATCGCGTTCCCTCCCCGGTGTGGCCGCGCCCCCGATGCGCCGGGGCGGACGCACGTTATGCGCTCCCTTGGGCGGTCAGGGAGGAGTTGGGCGGGATGTCACTCGAACGGGTGGGCGGGCCTCGGTGCGGCGATGGGGCGGGCGGTGAGCGGGGAACGGGCCCGCACTTTCCCCGGCGGACCCCGGCTGCGATGATCGGGCGGTCGAGTTGTGTTAACCCGCGTTAACCGGAGGAAGCGATGAGCGAGGAGCGGTTCGGGGAGTTCGTGCTGGTGCGGCGGCACGGGGACGGCGGCCGTGTCGCGGAGCTGGCCCTCGACCGGCCCAAGGCCATGAACGCCGTGTCGAGCGACATGGCGCGGTCCGTCGCCGCGGCGTGCGCGGCGCTGGGCGACGACCGGGACGTACGGGTGGTCGTGGTGACCTCGACGCACGAACGGGCGTTCTGCGTAGGCGCCGACCTGAAGGAGCGGAACTCCTTCAGCGACGCGGACCTGGTGCGGCAGAGGCCGGTCGCGCGCGGCGCGTACACCGGGGTGCTGGAGCTGCCGGTGCCGACGGTGGCGGCGGTGCACGGCTTCGCGCTGGGCGGCGGCTTCGAGCTGGCGCTGGCGTGCGATGTCATCGTGGCCGACCGCACGGCCGTGGTGGGCCTGCCGGAGGTGTCGGTGGGGGTGATTCCGGGCGGCGGCGGTACGCAGCTGCTGCCGCGCCGGGTGGGCGCGGCGCGGGCGGCCGAGCTGATCTTCACCGCGCGGCGGGTGGAGGCCGCCGAGGCGCGCGAGCTGGGGCTGGTGGACGTGCTGGTGGAGGAGGGCCGGGACCGGGAGGAGGCGCTGGCGATGGGCGCCCGGATCGCGGCGAACTCGCCGGTGGGGCTGCGGGCGGCGAAGCGCGCGCTACGGCTGGGGCAGGGGCTGGATCTGCGGGCGGGCCTCGAGGTCGAGGACGCGGCGTGGCGGTCGGTGGCCTTCTCGGGGGACCGGGCGGAAGGGGTGGCGGCGTTCAACGAGAAGCGCGCGCCGCAGTGGCCGGGGGAGTAGCGAGCGCCACCGGTGACTCTCGGTGGCGCTCCGGCATCCCCTTTGGTGGTAAATGTCCCTAACCTGGGGTGATGGGTGAGGACAGACGCCTCGCGGCTGTGGTGGGGCTGGCACAGGGGATGGCGGCGGCGCGCACACCCCGGGAGTCGTGGCGGGCCGCGGCGCTCGGCGCGTGCCGGGCGCTGGCCGGAGGCTTCGCCGCGCTCTCCGTGTGGGAGCGCGACCTGGGCCGGCTGCGTGTCCTGGTGAACGTGGGCGACCGCTCCGCCGACGAGGACGAGTTCCCGGAGGACGAGGCGTACCCGGTGCACCAGTTCCCGGAGATCACCGAGTTCCTGCACGAGCGCTGGGTGTCGGGGGGCGAACCCAACGCCTGGGTGGAGACCGCGCGGGGGCCCGCCGCCGGACAGCCCGGCTACTGCCATCAGCGGGTCGCCGCCCTGCGCCGCCGGGGCCGCGGCTCCTGTGTGGTCGCGCCGATCGTGCTGCACGGCCGCGCCTGGGGCGAGCTGTACGTGGCCCGCTCGGCCGGCACCCCCGTCTTCGACCGCGCCGACGCCGACTTCGCCACCGTCCTGGCCGCCGTCGTCGCCGCGGGGATCGCCCAGACCGAGCGGCTGGAGGAGGCCCGGCGGCTGGCCTTCACCGACGCCCTCACCGGTCTCGCCAACCGCCGCGCCGTCGACGTACGCCTGGAGGAGGCGATCGAGTGGCACCGGGCGGACGGTACGACCGTCAGCCTCGTCGTCTGCGACCTCAACGGGCTGAAGCGGGTCAACGACACCCGGGGGCACGCGGTCGGCGACCGGCTGCTGGAACGCTTCGGCTCCGTGCTGTCGCTGTGCGGGGCGATGCTGCCGGGGGCGCTCGCCGCGCGGCTCGGCGGGGACGAGTTCTGCCTGCTGGCGGTCGGACAGCCCGCCGACGGCGTGGTGAAGGTCGCCGGCGAACTCTGCCGCCGCGCAGCCGAGCTGGAGCTGGGCGAGGGCGTGGCCTGCGGTGTCGCGTCCACCGAGGACCCGATCGGGCCGGTCCGCTCGGCCCGCCGGCTCTTCCGGCTGGCGGACGCCGCCCAGTACCGCGCCAAGGCCGTCCGGGCGGCGCGTCCGGTCGTCGCGGGCCGGGAGGGTCCCGACGACCCCGTCGTACGCCTCGCGGACGAGCCCTCGCACGAGGGGGGCGGCGAGCGGCGGCGGTTCCGGGGCCGGCCCTGAGCGGGTCGGCGCGTCCGGTCGTGGCGTTGCGGTCTTTTCGGCGTTGTGACCTATTCGGTAAGGGGCGAACCCGCTCCCCACTGGTGACATCTCCGTCTTCACTGCGTACGCTCCTGAATATGGATATGCACACTGTGGTGGTGGGGACGTCCGGGGTGACCGCGTCCGACGTGCTCGCCGTGGCGCGCGGCGGCGCCCGGATCGAACTGTCCGGGGAGGCGGTGGCGGCCCTCGCCGCGGCCCGCGGGATCGTGGACGCGCTCGCGGCCAAGCCCGACCCGGTCTACGGCGTCTCCACCGGATTCGGCGCCCTCGCCACCCGGCACATCAGCCAGGAACTGCGCACCCAGCTCCAGCGCAACATCGTCCGCTCGCACGCCGCCGGCATGGGCCCGCGCGTCGAGCGGGAGGTCGTCCGCGCGCTGATGTTCCTGCGGCTGAAGACCGTCTGCTCCGGACACACCGGCGTACGGCCCGAGGTCGCGCAGACCATGGCCGACATCCTGAACGCCGGCATCACCCCCGTCGTCCACGAGTACGGCTCCCTCGGCTGCTCCGGCGACCTGGCCCCGCTCTCGCACTGCGCCCTGACCCTGATGGGCGAGGGCGACGCGGAGGGCCCCGACGGCGTCGTACGGCCCGCCGGAGAGCTGCTCGCCGCGCACGGCATCGACCCCGTCGAGCTGCGCGAGAAGGAGGGCCTGGCCCTGCTCAACGGCACCGACGGCATGCTCGGCATGCTGATCATGGCTCTCGCCGACCTGGACCGGCTCTTCAAGTCCGCCGACATCACCGCGGCCCTCTCCCTGGAGGCCCTGCTCGGCACCGACCGGGTCCTCGCCCCCGAGCTGCACGCCATCCGCCCGCACCCCGGCCAGGGCGACTCCGCCGCCAACATGCTCGCCGTGCTGGCCGGTTCGGAACTCACCGGACACCACCAGGACGACGCCCCCCGGGTCCAGGACGCCTACTCGGTGCGCTGCGCCCCGCAGGTCGCCGGCGCCGGCCGCGACACGATGGCCCACGCGCGGCTGGTCGCCGAACGCGAGCTGGCCTCGGCGGTCGACAACCCGGTGGTCCTGCCCGACGGACGTGTCGAGTCCAACGGCAACTTCCACGGCGCCCCGGTGGCCTACGTCCTCGACTTCCTCGCCATCGCCGTCGCCGACCTCGCCTCCATCGCCGAGCGGCGCACCGACCGGCTGCTGGACAAGAACCGCAGCCACGGCCTGCCGCCGTTCCTCGCGGACGACGCCGGCGTCGACTCCGGCCTGATGATCGCCCAGTACACGCAGGCCGCCCTGGTCAGCGAGCTGAAGCGGCTCGCCGTACCGGCCTCCGCGGACTCGATCCCGTCCTCCGCCATGCAGGAGGACCACGTCTCCATGGGCTGGTCGGCGGCGCGCAAGCTGCGCACGGCCGTCGACAACCTCACCCGGGTCATCGCCGTCGAGCTGTACGCCGCCACCCGCGGCGTCGAACTGCGCGAGGGCCTCACCCCGGCGCACGCGACCCGGGCGGTCATCGCCGCCGTGCGCGAGGCGGGGGTCGAGGGCCCCGGTCCGGACCGCTTCCTCGCGCCGGACCTCGCGGCGGCGGACGCGTTCGTCCGCGACGGCCGACTCGTCGCGGCGGCGGAGACGGTCACCGGCCCGCTGCGGTAGGACAGTTGAGGCCCTGCCGTCCGGTGTGACGGCAGGGCCCCTACGTATGCCTGTGGGTTACTTGAGCTTCGCGACCTGAGCGTCGATCACGGCCGCCGGGACGTCGCTCATCTCGCCGCCCTTCGCGAGCGCGGCAAGGTCCATCGTGAAGAACGTGGCGAGGGTGTTCCCCTTGCGCACCACTTCGGTGTGGGCGGTGACCGTCTGGCCCTCCACCTCGACGTCCTGGGTGAACGCCACCGACTCGTCGCCCTGCCCGGACCCCTTCTCCGTGGCGACCTTGGTGACCTTCGAGCTCTCCCCGTCGGCCGTGAAGCCGTACCCGCCGGCACAGGCGGACACCCCGTCGGACAGGGACTTGATGGTCTTCTCGGCGCCGTCGCCGTCGCCCTCGTACGAGGACAGGCCCACGTACGTCATGGTGATGTCGAAGGCGCCCTCGATGTCCGCCTCGCTGACGTCGTCCAGCGAGGTGGGGGCGTCCGACGCCTTGTCCTCCGTGAGGCTGTTGGTCGCGTTCGCGTCCGTGTCACCCGGCGGGAGCCCGTTCGTGGCCCAGGCCATCGGGGCGCACTCCGACTTGTCGACCTTCACCGCGGACTTGGAGGTCGCGGCGGTGTCGTCCCCCGAGCCGACCTTGTACCCCTTGACCTCGCCCTGGGCGAGGAGCAGCTTCTCCAGCTCTGCCGACGTCAGCGCCTTGGCGTCCGAGGCGGCGGCCGAGGACGAACCCTTGGAGTCTCCGGAGTCCTTCGACCCCTCGTCCGACGACCCACAACCCGTCATGAGCGCGAGCGACAGCGCGCCCATCGCGGCAGTGGCGCACAGCCGCGCCCCCGATGATCTCTTCATGAGCGGACTATGAAGGTCTTGTCAAAGGACAGTCAAGTCGATTCAAAAACCGAGGCGTTCCCGGCGTACCGAATACACCACGAACCCCGCACCCAGGGCGAGAAGCGTCGTTCCGCCCACGACGTACGGGGTGGTGTCGAAACTGCCGGTGTCGGCGAGCCGGGTGCCGTCGTCCGCCGTCGTGGCGGCGTCCACGGCACCCGCGGCGTCCGCGGCGCCCACGGCATCCACGGTGGTCGTCGGGGCGGTGGCCGAGTCGGTCCTCGTGGCCGTCGACGCGGCCCGTGCCTGGGTGGTGACCTGTGTGGCCGTCTCCGCTCGGGCCGGGGCGTCCTGGGACGCGTTGGCGGACGGGACGAACCACAGGGCACCCAGAAGGGTCCCCGCGGCGGTGGCGGTCAGCAACGGGCGGCGAGCGGATGACACGGAATATCGATCCCCTTGTGGCGCTGGCGAATTGGCCGTGTGGCCCGATGCTAATGAAAGGCGCGGGTCGCGGGAAAGTTGCCGGAGCCGTGAGCCGTACGCTCCGGGCATGAGCACTGAAAAGACATCACGTTTTGTCCGGCTTCGAGTGGAACTCGTGCTGGAGATCCACGACGACGACGCCGTGACGAAGGCCGCGCTGCGCCGGATCGCCGACGACCCGGAGACCCCGGAGTCCGAGCGTGCGCATGCCCAGAGTGCTGTGACGGAAGACACCGCCGAGGCCCTCGCCTATCTCGTCGACCCGTTCGACCTGGTCAGTGAGGTGCCCGGGGTGGAGCTCCAGCAGGCGTCCTGGTCCAGCGAGCAGATCGACTACGACCCCGATTCGCCGGACTGGGACCTGGACGACGATGATGTCGAGGAGAATGACGAGGACGCACGCGAGGGTGGCACCGGCTGATCGTCTTGGGGAGATCGTGACCCCGGACGGCAACCGCCGCCCGGGGTTCCGTCGTCTCAAGGGACGCATGGACCGACACCCGCACCACGTGTCCCGGGCGGCTCCACCGACCCGTGGACGTGGTGTGCCCCACACATTCGGGGAAAGTGGAACGGGACGAACCGGTCGCAGCGTTTAAGTTTCTTAACGGGGACTCTCGGGGTTCTGGGAAATCGGCAACGATGGAGAAGCGTGTGATGACGGACAGTAGGCGGCGCCGAGGTCTGATGACGGCGTCCGCACTGCTCGGCGGTGTTCTGGTGCTCTCTGCGTGTTCCGGCGGTGACAGCAGCGCGTCGGACGGTGGCGACAGCTCTTCGCAGGCCAGGGCCGACGAGGCGGCGGCGAAGAAGTCCTCCGAGGCGCAGATCAAGATCACGCCGGCGGACGGCTCCAACAACGCGTCCATCAACAACTCCGCGGCCGTCACGGTGAAGAAGGGCACGCTCACCGAGGTGACGATGACCACCGCCGACGGCACCGCCGTCGCGGGCGCGCTCTCCGCCGACAAGACCAGCTGGAAGCCGAGCGCCCAGCTGGAGCGTTCGACCACCTACAAGCTCGCGGCCACCGCGAAGGACTCCAAGGGCCTCGAGGCCCACGAGAACGCCTCCTTCACCACGGTCTCCCCGGACGACAGCTTCATAGGCAATTTCACGCCCGAGGACGGCTCGACCGTCGGTGTGGGCATGCCCGTGTCGATCAACTTCAACAAGGAGATCACCAACAAGGCGGCCGTGCAGAAGGGCATCACGGTCACCACCAGCAGTGGTCAGGAGGTCGTCTGCCACTGGTTCTCCACGGTGCGCATGGACTGCCGCCCGGACGACTACTGGAAGGAGGCGTCCACCGTCACCCTGAAGCTCGCGCTCGACGGCGTCGAGGGCGCCGACGGCGTCTACGGCGTGCAGCAGAAGACGGTCACCTTCAAGATCGGCCGCAACCAGGTCACGTACGTCGACGCGAAGACCAAGCAGATGAAGGTCACGCAGGACGGCAAGACCGTGCGGACCATCCCGATCTCCGCCGGCTCGCCCGACAACAAGACGTACGAAGGCCAGATGGTGATCTCCGAGAAGTTCAAGGAGACCCGGATGAACGGCGCGACCGTCGGCTTCACCGACGACGACGGCAAGGGCGAGTACGACATCAAGGATGTCCCGCACGCCATGCGCCTGACCACCTCCGGCACCTTCGTGCACGGCAACTACTGGGGCGCGAAGTCCATCTTCGGCGCGGTGAACACCAGCCACGGCTGTGTCGGCCTGTCCGACACCAAGGGCGCCAACGACGCGAACACGCCGGCCGCCTGGTTCTACGACAACTCGATCGTCGGTGACGTCATCGTCGTCCAGAACACCGGCGACAAGACGGTGTCCCCGGACAACGGCCTCAACGGCTGGAACATGGACTGGGCCCAGTGGAAGGCCGGTTCGGCCGTCTGACCCCAGGTCGACGCACAGCTTTCCGATGCCGCCCCCAGGGGCGGCATCGGTGTTTCCGGGGTCAATCACAGTCTTCTCATCGTTCTCTTATTTCTGCCTTATCCAGTCATCACGCGCCGTACCTACCTTGCGGCGCATGTTCTTCACCTACCTGAGGCGCGAACTGCGCCGCCGCAGAAAGGCGGCCCTCGTCGTCGCCTCCGGACTCGCGCTGGGCATCGCGCTGGTCATCGTGGTCTCCTCCGTGTCCTCCGGCATGGGGAAGGCCCAGGACAAGGTCCTCCAGTCCCTCTACGGCCTGGGTACGGACATGACGGTCACCAAGGCCGCCTCGCCCACCGCGAGCGCCTCCGACCGCCCGCGCTTCCAGTTCGACGCGCAGGACGACGAGTCGGACGAGGAACAGAGCACCGACCGGGTGATGGTCCAGGGCTTCCAGACCCTGTCGACCTCGGCCGTGACCAAGGTGGGCAAGCAGAACGGCGTCTCCGACGCGGTCGGCGGGCTGAGCCTCCAGGTCATCAAGGTCAGCGGCCAGTTCACCCGCGGCCAGTTCCAGCAGAACGGCAACGGCGGCGGCCAGGGCGGCCCCGGCCAGAACGGCGGCGGCAACGGCCAGCCGCAGGGCGAAGTGCAGGGCGGCGGCGCCAACTTCGACGTCAACAACTACTCCGTCTTCGGCACCGACGTCTCCCAGCCCGAGCTGGGCCCGCTGACCTCCTCCAAGATCACCAGTGGTCGTACGTTCAAGACCTCGGAGACGGACGCCAAGGTCGCCGTCATCGACTCGGCGTACGCCAAGGAGAAGAAGCTCAAGGTCGGTTCGACCGTCACCATCAAGAGCGTCAAGTTCAAGGTGATCGGCGTCGCCACGGCCGACAGCGGCGACTCCGCCGCCAACGTCTACATCCCGCTGGCCCAGGCGCAGACCCTCAGCGAATCGAAGAACAAGGTCACCACGATCTACGTCAAGGCGACCGACTCGCAGAAGATCGACAGCGTCAAGTCGACCATCCAGAAGAACGTCTCCGGTACGACGGTGACGACCTCCGCCGACCTCGCGGACACCGTCTCCGGCTCCCTCTCCACGGCCTCCTCCCTCGCCACCGACGTCGGCAAGTGGCTGTCCATCGCGGTCCTCGTCGCCGCGTTCCTGGTCGCCGGTCTGCTGACCTCCTCGGCGGTCTCCCGCCGGGTGCGTGAGTTCGGCACGCTGAAGGCGCTGGGCTGGAAGTCCGGCCGGGTCACCCGGCAGGTCGTCGGCGAGGCCATGGTCAACGGTCTGCTCGGCGGCGCGCTCGGCATCGCCCTCGGCCTCGCGGGCGCCTACGCGGTCACGGCCGTCAGCCCCACCCTCCAGGCCCAGCTGGGCGGCGGCGGGGGCGGTGGCGGCCAGGGCGGCCCCGCCGGCGGGGGCGGCGGCTTCGGCGGCGGTCCCGGCCGGGCGACCGCCAAGACCCTCGAGGTGGCCCTGACCGCGCCGGTGAGCCTGACCACCGTGGCCGTGGCGGTCGGCCTCGCCGTCGCCGGCGGTCTGATCGCGGGGGCGTTCGGCGGCTGGCGGGCCTCCCGGCTGCGCCCGGCGGACGCGCTGCGGCGCGTCGAGTAGCGCGCCGAGCAGCCAACCCCCTTCCGAACCACAGGAGTTGTCCCCATGTACGAACTCAGAGGCGTCACCAAGCGCTACACCCGAGGCAAGGACACCGTCCACGCGCTGGCCGGCGTCGACCTGACCATCGCGGACGGCGACCGGCTCGTCATCCAGGGCCCCACGGGCGGCGGCAAGTCCACCCTCCTGCAGATGCTCGGCGCCCTCGACCGGCCCTCCGAGGGCGAGGTCGTCCTCGACGGCACCGACCTCGCCAAGCTGTCCGAGGCCAAGCTGACCAAAGTGCGCAGCGAGAACATCGGCTTCGTCTTCCAGTCCTTCAACCTCATCCCGACGCTGACCGCGCAGGAGAACGTCGAGACGGCGCTCGTCCCGCTAGGCGTCAAGGTCAGGGAGCGGCGCGAACGGGCCGCGGAGGCGCTGGCGTCCGTCGGCCTGGGCGAACGCCTGGGCCACCTGCCCTCCGAACTGTCCGGCGGCCAGCAGCAGCGCGTCGCGATCGCCCGCGCGCTGGTCAAGAAGCCGAAGGTGCTGCTCGCCGACGAGCCCACCGGCAACCTCGACGAGGGCATGCGCGACGAGATCATGGAGGTGCTGGAGGGCCTGTGGAAGGAGCACGGGCTGACCTTCATCATGGTCACCCACGACTCGGCCATCGCGAAGAAGGCCCCGCGCCTCGCCACGATCCGCAAGGGCAGGATCACGGTGAAGGAGAACGCCGCGTCGGCCTGACCGCCGCCCCGGAAGACCCGCCGTCATGGCAGGTGAGCCGGGAGTTCGCTGAGCGCTGAGCGGACGGCCCGCCGGAAGGGAAGCCTCCGGAGGGCCGTCCGTGTTTGCCTGGCCTCATGACGGCATCCGAGACAGCCACCCCCCGCACCACGGTGGAGTACATCCGCTACCGCGTCCCCGAGGAGAGATCGGCCGAGTTCCTCGCCGCCTACACCCGCGCCGCGGTGCCGCTCGCGGCGTCGCCCTACTGCGTCGACTACGAACTCGCCCGCTGCGAGGCGGACCCCGCCTCCTTCGTCCTGCGCATCACCTGGACCTCCACCGAGGACCACCTCCAGGGCTTCCGCACCTCGGACCTGTTCCCGCCCTTCCTCGCCGAGATCCGGCCGTACGTCGAGGACATCGAGGAGATGCGGGACTACAAGGTCACCCCGGTGCGCGGGACGGGCTCCGCCGTGCCCACGCTGTACGCCTGGGCGGGCGGCGAGAAGGCCTTCGCCCGGCTGACGGAGGCGTTCTACGCCAAGGTCGTCGAGGACGACCTGCTGGCTCCCCTCTTCGCCGGCCTCGCACCCGAGCACGCCGAACACGTCGCCCTCTGGCTCGCGGAGGTCTTCGGCGGCCCCGAGACCTACTCCGCGACCCAGGGCGGCCACAGCCACATGGTCGCCAAGCACTTCGGCCGCGGCATCACCGAGCCCCAGCGGCGCCGCTGGGTCAACCTCGTCCAGGACGCGGCCGACGAGGCCGGCCTGCCGACCGACGCGGAGTTCCGCTCGGCGTTCCTGGCCTACGTGGAGTGGGGGACCCGGCTGGCCGTCCACTTCTCCGGCCCCGACGCCCAGCCGCCGGCGGAGCAGCCGGTGCCGAAGTGGGGATGGGGGGCCGCCCCGCCGTACCAGGGCTGAACCGCCCCGCGCCCGCACGGGCGGGCGGCGAGGATCAGGCGGACGGCGCCTGGGACCCCGCCCCCGCCCGGGTCGCGTCGACGCCCCAGCTGGCCAGCAGCCGCAGCGCCTCCGCCGACGCCGACCCCGGCTCCGCGTGGTACGCCACCATCGTCTGGTCGCTGTCGCCCGCCAGCCGGAACCCCTCGAAGTTCAGCGCGAGGTCGCCCACCAGCGGATGCCGCAGCCGCTTCACCCCGTGGCTCTTCTCCTTGACGTCGTGGGTCGCCCACAGCCGCCGGAAGTCCTCGCTCTTGACGGACAGCTGCCCGACGAGCGCGGACAGCCGCGGGTCGTCGGGGTGGCAGCCGGCGTCCATCCGCAGGGCGCAGACGATGTCGATCGCCTTCTGCTCCCAGTCGACGTACAGCTCGCGGTAGTCGGGGTTCAGGAAGATCAGCCGCGCCCAGTTCCGATCGGCCGCCGGCAGCTGTGCCCAGTCGCCGAAGACCGCCGCCGCCATCGCGTTCCAGGCGAGGATCTCCGTACGCCGCCCCACGACGTACGCGGGCACGCCGTCCAGCGTGTCCAGCAGCTGCCGCAGCGACACCCGCACCTGCTGCGGACGCGCGGTCTGCTTCTTCTTCTGCTTCGGCTTCGCCAGATGCGTGAGGTGCGCGTGCTCGGCGTCGGTCAGCCTGAGCGCCCGCGCGATCGAGTCCAGCACCTCCGCCGACACGTTCCGCCCGTTGCCCTGCTCCAGACGCGTGTAGTACGCCACCGACACCCCGGCCAGCTGGGCCAGCTCCTCGCGCCGCAGCCCGGGCACCCGCCGGTGCCGGCCGAAGTCCGGCAGACCCACGTCCTCCGGCTTCAGGCGCGCCCGCCGCGTGCGCAGGAACTCGCTGAGCTCGGCCCGCCGGTCCAGGGGCGCGCCGGGGAGTCCGCGCTGTTCGTCCATACGTCCAGTATTCACGGTCGTACGACGGTCAACCTGACCCCGCCGGTGGTAGGCACGCCAGTCGTACGCAAAGCCGTGGCCTGGGTGAGCCGCGCTTCGTCCGGCAGGCTCGAAGCCGTACCCGGTCCGCAGACGGACCGGGCCGCGAACCCCCTGCTAGGAGACCCCCGGCATGACCACCGTTGCCGCGTACGCCGCACCCGCAGCCAAGGCTCCGCTGGAGCGCACGACGATCGAGCGTCGCGCGGTCCGCGAGTTCGACGTCCTGATCGACATCAAGTTCGCCGGCATCTGCCACTCCGACATCCACCAGGCCCGTGAGGGCTGGGGCGAGGCGATCTTCCCGATGGTCCCCGGCCACGAGATCGCGGGCATCGTCTCCGAGGTCGGCCCCGGCGTCACGAAGTTCGCCGTCGGCGACCGGGTGGGCGTCGGCTGTCTCGTCGACTCCTGCCGTGAGTGCGACAACTGCGAGGCTGGCCTGGAGCAGTACTGCACCGGCGGCAGCGTCGGCACGTACAACGCCCTCGACAAGGACGGCGAGCCCACCTACGGCGGCTACTCCGAGAAGGTCGTCGTCGACGAGAACTTCGTCGTCCGCATCCCCGACGCCCTGAAGCTCGACGAGGCCGCGCCCCTGCTCTGCGCCGGCATCACCACGTACTCCCCGCTGAAGCACTGGAACGCCGGCCCCGGCAAGAAGGTCGCGATCCTCGGCATGGGCGGCCTCGGCCACATGGGCGTCAAGATCGCGCACGCGCTCGGCGCCGAGGTGACCGTGCTGTCCCAGTCGCTGCGCAAGAAGGACGACGGCCTGAAGCTGGGCGCCGATCACTACTACGCCACCAGCGACAAGCAGACCTTCGCGGACCTGCGGGGCACCTTCGACCTGATCCTCTCGACGGTCTCGGCCCCGCTGAACCTGGACGCCTACCTGTCGCTGCTGCGGACCGACGGCGCCTTCGTGAACGTCGGCGCCCCCGAGGAGCCCGTCGCCCTCAACCTGTTCTCGGTGATCGGCGGCCGCAAGACCCTCGCCGGCTCCGGCATCGGCGGCATCCGGGAGACCCAGGAGATGCTGGACTTCTGCGCCGAGCACGGCCTGGGCGCCGAGATCGAGCTGATCGGCGCCGACGAGATCAACGACGCGTACGAGCGGGTGCTGGCGAGCGACGTCCGCTACCGGTTCGTGATCGACACGGCGACGATCTGATCGCCGCCCGCGCAAGGGTCCCCGGCGGCCGCCCGGGGCCCTTGCCGGTCGCGAGTATGTTGGTGACGAGGAGGCTCCACGATGACCGTTCAGCTGAACCACACCATCGTCGCCGCACACGACAAGCAGGCCTCGGCCCGCTTCCTCGCCGACCTCCTCGGCCTGGAGGTCAGTGAGCCGTACGGCCCCTTCGTCCCCGTCGCGATCCCCAACGGTGTGACCCTCGACTACCTCGACGCGCAAGGGGAGATCACCCCGCAGCACTACGCGTTCCTGGTCTCCGAGGACGAGTTCGACACGATCTTCGCCCGCGTCCGCGCGGCCGGTCTGACCCACTGGTCCGACCCCTTCCACCACCACCCCGGCGAGATCAACCACCACGACGGCGGCCGCGGCACCTACTTCGACGATCCGAACGGCCACTGCCTGGAAATCCTGACCCGGCCCTATGGGAGCGGGAGCGGCTGAGCCGACGGTGTCGTCGTGCGTGCGACGGCGGCCGCGGAACGGGCCGACGGCCCGGTGACGGTTCGTCGGCCCTGTCACGTTGTCGGCCCGGTGACGGTTCGTCCGCTCAGGCGCGCAGGCCCGTCAGGCCGTCATGGGCGGCCATCACCAGCTCCAGCCCCCGGGTGTCGTCCGCGGGTTCGCGCATCTGGTTCGTCACGTACGCCACGGCCATCCCGCTGTCGGGCTCGATCATCACGAGGGAGCCGCCCCAGCCGCCCCAGCCGAGGGCGCTGCCGAACAGCCCGTAGCCCAGGCCGTAGCGGGCCGGCATGCCGAGGATGCGGTCCTCGCCGCTGAACTGCTCCTCCCGCGCCCGGTCGCAGCCCTCCCGTGACAGCAGCCGCGTGCCG
Source organism: Streptomyces phaeofaciens (assembly GCF_014648915.1). Lineage (GTDB taxonomy): Bacteria > Actinomycetota > Actinomycetes > Streptomycetales > Streptomycetaceae > Streptomyces > Streptomyces phaeofaciens. The sequence continues at coordinate 208,412 of NZ_BMSA01000002.1, forward strand.
CGCACCGTGCCCGCGCAGGCGATCACCGACTGCACGAGCGCCACCGAACGGGCGTTGCCGAACCCGCTCGCCGCCGGGATCTGGGCGCGACGCCAGGCCACGCTGTTGCCGTCCCGGACGCGCAGGGCGGTACCCGTGGGGTACGCGCTGTCGCCGGTGGCGCCGGCGGAGTAGTCCTCGTCCCGGGAGGGCGGCGGGACCGCGAGCGCCACCCGGTGGTCGTGCTCGGCGGGCAGTCCGATGTGGAAGTCGGCGCCCAGCGGGCCGGCCACCTCCCGCGCGAAGAACTCGCCCACACTGCGGCCGGTGATCCGGCGGACCACCTCGCCTACCAGGAACCCCTGGGTGAGGGAGTGGTAGCCGGCCTCGGTCCCCGGCTCCCAGCGCGGGGGCCGCGCGGCCAGGCGTGCCGTGGCGGACGGCCAGTCGTAGACGCCCTCGACCGGCCCGTCCCAGTCGGGCAGGCCCGCGGTGTGCGCGAGAAGGTGCCGTACCAGCACCTTCTCCTTGCCCGCCGCGGCGAACTCGGGCCAGTACCGGGCGACCGGCGCGTCCGGGTCGAGGGCGCCCCGGTCGGCCAGGACCAGCGCGGACAGCGCCGTCATCGTCTTGGTGACGGACCAGACGTTGGTGATCGTGTCCCGCTGCCAGGGGACCGTACGGCCGGCGTCGGCGAACCCGCCCCAGACGTCGACGACCGGCTCCCCGTCCACGAAGACGGCGACCGAGCCACCGACGTCCCCCTCGTCCAGCAGCGCGGCCAGCGCTTGGGGAACCGCTACGAACAGATCATCGTACGAGCCCTGGATGTCGGCCATGTATGTCATTCAGCGCCCGCGGCCGACCGGAGGCAACCGATTTTCCACTCCGGGGCTCCGGGGCTCCGGGGCTCCGGAGTTTTTGGAGCTCCGGGGCTCCGGGGCTGACGGGCTCAGAAGCCGTGCGCTTCGACCGCGGAGGCGACATCGTCGAGATCCTTGGCGATGCCCTTGCGTACCGCCCGCTCGCCGAGGCCGCCCAGGAGCGTGGCGAGCAGACCGGCGACGCCCGAGGTCGCGGTGGCCGAGAACGTCATCCGGACGGTCGTCGCCGACGGTCCCGCCGCCAGCAGGTCCCACTCCGAGACGTAGTGGGACCCGTGCGACTCGGCCTCGACCACATAGCGCTCGGGCGGCACGCTGGCCGTCACCCACATCTCCTCGGTGGCCTCCTTGCCGAACATCCGCCGCGTCTCCCGCCACCGCGTCCCCACGCCGAAAGCACCCTCGGTGAGCACCTCGAGCCTGGTGACCCCGCTGAGCACCCGCTCCATCCCGCGAAGATCGGTCAGCGCCTCCCACACGGCCCCCTGACCTGCCCCGACCCGACGCTCGACCACGACACTTCTGCTGCCCATATCCCCATGAAAGCACCGGCCTCCGGCAATCGCCGCTGCTGGAGCGCGGGTGGGCCGGCCGGGCACCGCACCCCCGGCCGGGGCCGGTGCCCGGCCGGGGGTGCGGTGCCTGGGGGAAAGGGCGACGATGGACGGACAGGCCGCGGCGCGATCACCACCTGGGGGGCATGGAGATGCCACATGCCGGTGCACAAGGTCCGCCCGGACATCAGCGTCCTGAAAGACAGCCTGGAGGTGCCCGGGATCGGACACCTCCCGGTGAACTCCTTCGTCCTGCTCGCCGCACAACCCGTCGTCATCGACACCGGGCTGGGGCTGCCCGACCGGAACTTCCTGGAAGCGGTCGGGTCCGTGCTGGATCCCGCCGATGTGCGATGGATCTGGCTCACCCACCCCGACCGTGACCACACGGGCGGGATCTTCGATCTGCTGGACGCGGCGCCCGAGGCGCGGGTGGTGACCACGTTCCTGTCCGCCGGGCTGATGTCCTGCGAGCGGCCGCTGCCGCTCGATCGCCTGTATCTGCTCAACCCGGGCCAGACCCTGGACGTCGGCGACCGCACCCTCACGGGGTTCAGACCCCCGCTGTTCGACAACCCGGCGACCGTCGGCCTCTTCGACGACCGGTCGGGAGTCTGCTTCAGCTCCGACTGCTTCGGCGGGCCGATGTCCAGTGCCGAACTGGCACACGCCGACGACGTCGCCGCGGTCGACGTGGAGGAACTGCGGGCCGCACAACTGCTGTGGGCCACGGTCGACAGCCCGTGGGTGCGCAACGTCGACATCGAGAAGTTCCTCGGCACCTTCCAGACACTGCTGGACAGGGAGCCGGAGCTCGTCCTGTCCACCCATCTGCCGCCGGCTCACGGGATCACCGATTCGATGATCGACACGCTGGGCTCGGCCGCCGGGGAATCGGCGTTCGTGGGTCCGGACCAGGCGGCGCTGGAGCAGATGCTGGCCGGATTCGAACCCGCCGGCGAAGAGCGACGGCCCGCGCCCGGCACCCCCGGATGACATCGGCACGCTTCAGGACCCTCACCGGCCGACACCCCGTGCGGCGCCGCCCCGCCCCCGGCGCACGCCCCTCGGCCCTCGGCCTCGGCCGGACCGCCGACCGGCACGGAATCGCCGGGCACCCTCGAGCGTTGAGGACACCGAGTGACCGAGCCGACAGATATTGGAGGGGCCGTGATGGCGGCGCAGACACAGAGGGCCGTGCTGGCCGGCGGATGCTTCTGGGGAATGGAAGAGCTGATCCGCCGACTCCCGGGCGTCACGGCGACCAGGGTCGGATACACCGGCGGCGACGTGCCGAACGCGACGTACCGTAACCACGGCACGCACGCGGAGGCCATCGAGATCCTCTTCGACCCCGAGAAGACCGACTTCCGGGCGATCCTGGAGTTCTTCTTCCAGATCCACGACCCGAGCACCGTGAACCGCCAGGGCAACGACATCGGCCTCAGCTACCGCTCGGCGATCTACTACGTGGACGACGAGCAGAAGAAGGTCGCCGAGGACACGATCGCGGACGTGGACGCCTCCGGACTGTGGCCCGGCAAGGTCGTCACCGAGGTGGAGCCGGTCGGCCCCTTCTGGCAGGCCGAGCCCGAGCATCAGGACTACCTCCAGCGGTACCCGGACGGCTACACCTGCCACTTCCCCCGCCCGGGATGGCGACTGCCCGCCCGCACCCAGGGCTGACCCCGAAACGGCCCGGCCACAGGCGGACCCTCGGCCCTGCCGAGGCTCCGCCTCCCCCGCGCGTCCGTGAGCCGGACAGTGGTGCCCGGTGGCGTCAGCCGCGTCGCTTCCACCAGCGGCGCTTGGGTCCGCCTGGCTGGGGGCCCGGTTCGGACAGCGTGGGGGCCGCCGGTGCGGTGTCCGGGGTGACGGCGCGCAGTGCGGTGCGGATGCGGTCGAAGGCCGCGATCGGGTGGTGGTCGTCGCCGGGCAGCGCCACCCCGACGCAGACCAGCTTGAAGCTGTTCCCGCCGAGGCCGGAGCCGATGAACACCGGCGCGCCGACGCACCCCTCGGGCAGGCGCCCCATCCACCGGATGCCGCCGTCGCCGGAGCGGCTGATCTTTCCGACCACGACGGCCTGCTCCCGGGCGCCGTTCCCGGCGCCGACGTCGTGGCCCAGGAGATAGGCGACGACCGGGCTCTCACCGAGAGCGGCGATGTCCTCCTCCGTGGCCGCGATGCCGTCGGTGATCTCGTCGGTGGTCCAGCGCCACCCCTTACGAGCGCCGTGCGCGTGCAGCCCGGTGGTGGACATGACCGCCACTCCCAGGTCCCCGAGGTGGGTCCACCCCTGCGCGAAGTCGGTCATCAGCAGCTTCTCCGCGCTCATCGCGGGTGCGCACAGATCCCGCCGGAGGGTGAACTCGGCGATCTCGACCTCCGCAGGCCGACCGGAGGTCACGAGGTACTGCCGGACGACCTCACCTTCGGCAGTCGTCTCCACGAGTTCGTTGAACCAGAAGGCCGTCGCGTGCTGCTCCTCCCGGTTGGCCCGCTTGAAGGGAAGGGTCGAACGACCGGCGTGACCCATGATGGCGTCGATGGTCGCACTGTGAAGATCAGGAAGATCGGCAAGGTCGGACATGGATCGGGAGGGTAGCGAACGGCCGGGAACGGCTTTTGAGGGGCCCGCCAGGGCGCTCAGGCGGCCGGTCCCCACGCGGTCAGGCGGAGGCCACCACCTCGCCGGCCATGACCAGGGGAGGGTTGGGGAGCAGCGACGCGAGGTTGTCCCGCACGAAGTCCGCAGCCCTGGAGATCGATTCGTCGGCACCGGCCCGGTCCTGGAAGACGCTGGTCGAGACCATCACCCCGTCCCCGGCGTCGATCCAGTAGTAGGCCACGAAGCCGGGGACCTGCCGCATGAGCGGCACGAACCCCTCGTTCACGAGCCGTGCGGCCTCGGCCGAATCGGTCACCCCTTCGTACCGCCGGACTGCTGCGTACATCCCCAAGCTCCTCACGGCGTTCTGAGTTCGTTCTCTGCCCAGAGGTCGTACCCCTGCGACGCCTTCCTGGTTCACGAGGTGTCCGGCAATCACCTGAAGGGCCGCCTCGGGTGATCCGAACGGCAGTCGCCGGCCCGGACACACGGCCCCGCACACCCATGCGTGAAGCAGACGTGTCGCACCCCACCCGCCCCGCGACCGTCCGTTAGGCTCGCGCCGCCACACAGGTTCCGACCTTCACGGAGGGCAGGACGGCGAGGATCAACCGCGAGCGCCTCACCAGGACGCTGACGTTCTGGCTGCGTCCGGCGTTCGCCCTGCGGGTCGTCAGCCGCTTTCAGAAGATCGTGGGTTTCGACCGTTCGATGGCCCTGGCGTCCAGCGCACTGACCGCACTGGTTCCGCTCTCCGTCCTCATCGGTGCCGTTCTGGACAACTACGTGCACTACGACGCCGCGGAGCGCATCATCAACCGCTACGACCTCACGGGATCGGGCGCCGCGGCAGTCAACTCCCTCTTCTCCCCCGCCGAAGGCACGAGTGTGAGCGTGGGTCTCTTCGGGATCGTGTTCCTGACGATCTCCGCGCTGAGCTTCGCGCGAGCCTCGCAGCGGCTCTTCGAGCAGACCTGGGAGCTGAAACCCCTCAGCGTGCGCAACACGCGCAACGGCCTGTGGTGGATCCTCGCCCTCGGTGGCTACGCAGTGGTCACCGGGCTGCTCGCCGCGCTCCCCGGCCGGGACTGGCTGGCCGTCGCGGCCGCGCTGGGTGAGGTGGCGGCGACCGCCGTCTTTCTCGTGTGGAGCGGCTGGATCCTGTCCGCGAAGCGGATCAGTCTGCCCGACCTGCTTCCTTTCGGGATCACCGCGGCCGTTCTGACGGCGGCCTACTGGGTGGCCGCGAGCGTCTACCTGCCGCGCCTCTTCAACTCCTCCGTCTCCCGCTACGGGGTGGTCGGGGCCGTCTTCGCGATGATCTCGGCCCTCTTCGCGGCCATGTTCGTCATCGTCGGGTCGGCGGCACTGGGACGAGAGGTGGCGGACGAACTCGGCCGGATCCGTCAGGGGCACCGCCCCTCCGACCACGAGGTCCGCCGGCAGTGGGACAGCGTGGTCGAGCAGACCCGTTCGCGTTGGCACACCGCGAGGGAACAGGTCTCTCGTCGTCGGACCAAGGGCTCGGACCACTGAACAGCAGAGAGTCCCGGCGTCCGTGCCCGTGCCGGTCGTCAGTGCAGCAGCGTCGCCGGGCTGCCGCCGTTCGCCTCGTAGCCCGCCACCGCCAGTGCGCGGTAGACGGCGAACTCCCCGGCCGGGTCCGCGGACAGCGTCCACGGGAGGGCGCCCACATGGCCGTCCACGTGGATCAGCTGGCCCATGGCCTCCGCCCAGCGCTCGGAGCGGACCAGGAAGAACACCAGGAGATGGCGGACGTGCGCCAGCATCGGGTCGTCCGCGCGGGCCGCGTGCACCGCGAACAGCCCGCCGTGTATCGCCTTCTTCACGACCTCGCTCTGGTAGAAGCTGCTGACCAGGTTCACCTCGGGGAGGTGCTCGAAGAGCGCGAACAGCGGCATGGCCGCCAGCAGCGAGCCCCGCGGCGCCCGTGCCGCGGCCGCCTCGGCGAACGCGTTCGCCTGCTCCCGCGAACCGTGCCACTTCTCGCACCAGTAGTGCAGGGCCGCCAGATGCGCCCCCATGTGCGCCGGGGAGCGGTCCAGGATCTTCAGCCAGAGCTGCTCGAACTCCGCCTGCGGGTAGTTCAGGCCACGGGCCACCGAGAGCTCGACGATGTGGGGGACCGGGTCGCCGGGGGAGAGCAGCGCCGCCTGGCCGCAGGCGTCCTTCGCCTCCTCCATGATGATCCGGAAGTCGTCGGTGCCCGGAGTCGACGTCCGCCACGCCTGCTGCACCAGGAACTCGGCGTGCACCGCGGCACCGCCCGCGTCCTTCGGCGCCTCCGTCCGCCACACCCGCAGCCACTGCCCGCCCGGGGTCTCGCTGACGCCGCCCGGCCGCTGCCGGAGCTCCAGGGCCGCCGCGCCGGCGAAGGCCTGCACGCGCTGCCAGCGCAGCTCACCCTCCGTCTCCGTACCGGCCAGCAGTTGCTGCGCCGCGCGGTAGTCCTGCGTGCGCTGCACCACGTCCAGGACGTTCAGCAGGTCCTCGTCGGGGCCGGGCATACGGATGTCGAGCTCCTCCGTGCGCACGAAGCCGTAGTTCGCCGGGTCCGCGGCGTCCGGGTGGCCCGCCGGGACCTGCTCGATCATGCCGCGCCGGCGCCGCAGGAACGGCAGCACCACGAAGCCGAGCAGGACCAGCGCCATCAGGACCCAGAGAATCTCCATGTCTCAAGCGAACCAGACGCCGCCGACAATTGGCCAACCCGTCCCCGCACCTGTGGAAAACTCCCCGGCGCACCGCCGCGCCGGGACCGCCGGAACATGGCACGGACCGCGCGCGAGGCCGGAACGGGCCGCCCCGTCCGGCAGCAGTGCCGCGAGCGCACTACGCTCGGTGTCCATGAGTGACAGGCACATCAGTCAGCACTTCGAGACCCTGGCGATCCACGCGGGCAACACCGCCGATCCCCTCACCGGCGCGGTCGTCCCGCCGATCTACCAGGTCTCGACCTACAAGCAGGACGGCGTCGGCGGACTGCGCGGCGGTTACGAGTACAGCCGCAGCGCCAACCCGACCCGCACCGCCCTGGAGGAGAACCTCGCCGCCCTCGAGGGCGGCCGCCGGGGACTCGCGTTCGCTTCCGGACTGGCGGCCGAGGACTGCCTGTTGCGTACGCTGCTCAGCCCCGGCGACCACGTGGTCATCCCCAACGACGCGTACGGCGGCACGTTCCGTCTCTTCGCCAAGGTCGTCGCCCGCTGGGGCGTGGAGTGGTCGGTCGCCGACACCAGCGACCCCGCGTCCGTACGGGCCGCGATCACCCCGAAGACCAAGGCGGTGTGGGTGGAGACCCCCTCCAACCCGCTGCTCGGCATCACCGACATCGCCGCCGTCGCCCACATCGCCCGGGACGCGGGCGCGAAGCTGGTCGTCGACAACACCTTCGCCACGCCGTACCTCCAGCAGCCGCTGTCGCTGGGCGCGGATGTCGTGGTGCACTCGCTCACCAAGTACATGGGCGGCCACTCCGACGTGGTCGGCGGCGCGCTGATCACCGCCGACGAGACGCTCGGCGAGGAGCTGGCGTACCACCAGAACGCGATGGGCGCGGTCGCCGGGCCGTTCGACTCGTGGCTGGTGCTGCGCGGCACCAAGACGCTGTCGGTGCGGATGGACCGGCACAGCGAGAACGCCACGAAGGTCGCCGACATGCTGTCCCGGCACGCGCGCGTGACGAAGGTGCTGTACCCGGGCCTGCCCGAGCACCCCGGTCACGAGATCGCCGCCAAGCAGATGCGGTCCTTCGGCGGCATGGTGTCCTTCCAGGTCACCGGAGGCGAGGAGGCGGCGGTCGAGGTCTGCAACCGCGCCAAGGTGTTCACCCTCGGCGAGTCCCTGGGCGGCGTGGAGTCCCTCATCGAGCACCCGGGCCGGATGACGCACGCGTCCGTGGCCGGCTCCGCTCTGGAGGTTCCCGCCGACCTGGTCCGCCTCTCCGTGGGCATCGAGAACGTCGAAGACCTGCTGGAGGACCTCCAGCAGGCCCTGGGCTAGAGCCGCCAGGGCCTTCGCGGTCTCGGTCTCACCAGCCCGTGAGCGGTGGAGTCGTCTGCGACGGCGGCTCCACCCACGGGCGGGCCGTCACCGCCCAGACGGCGAAGGCCACGGTCGCCGCGAACATCAGCAGCCACAGCAGCCGCAGGGCGATCGTCCGGCGCCGCAGCAGGCGGCTGCCGCGGCGGACGGCGTCCAGGTGGAGGTCCATGGGCAGGCGCGGCGGGGTCCGCTCCATGATCTGCCGTACGGCGGCCTCCCGCTGGGGCCGGTTCACGACGTCGCCGCCTTCGCCCGTACGCGCGCGGGGGCCGGTCCGCGCGGCGGATGCAGCAGGGTCGCCGTCGCCCGGTCGCACACCGTGCGCACCCGTTCCACGGGCAGGCCGAGCAGCGCCGCCACCTGCTCCTCGGCGACGCCCTCGTAGAGCCGCAGGACCAGGACGAGCCGTTCCTGGGCGGTGAGCCGGGCCAGCGGGCCGGTGGCGTGCGTGCGGGTACGGCCGAGCGACAGTGCGCCGTACCGGTGCCAGGTGCCGTGCGCGAAGCGGGTGGCCAGATACTCACGGGCGCGGTTGTACGGGTCCTCGCCGTGCAGCCGGTCCCAGCACGCGTACGTGTGCGCGAGCGCGAGCGTCAGCAGGCGCCGCGCGCGCGGGTTGGCCTGCGGGTCCTCGGCCGTCAGCAGGGTGGCGGCGTGCAGCAGCCGGCCGCCCGCCCCGGCCACGAACGCCTCGAACTCCCGGGCCCGGCGGGCTTCCTGGACCGCACGCGTCTCACGCACACCGAGCCTCCCGCCGTACGGCGACCCCCTGGGAACCCTCGTACACCGTTTTCATATGAGGCCAGGAGCGGGCTTTCGGTCAAGAGCCGCGCACGCGCGGGATGCGCGCCGGCGGGGCGCCGCCTCCCGCGCGGGGAGGCTACGACGCCGTCGGCTCCGTGCCCGGCACGCCCTGGGCGGCCATCCGGGAGGACAGCGCGGTGTTGAAGCGGGTGAGCAGGGAGCAGAACGCCTCGCGTTCCTCCGGCGCCCAGTCCTCGGTCAGCTCGGCCATCAACTGGCGCCGGGAAGACCGCACTTCCTCCAGGCGGGACTGGCCGCGCGGGGAGAGCTGGAGCACCACGGCCCGCCCGTCCTCGGGGTGCGAGGTGCGCTTGACCAGGCCGGTGTCGACGAGCGGGGCCACCTGCCGGGTGACGGTCGACGAGTCGATGCCCATGCTCGCGGCGAGTGCCTTGACGCCCATCGGGCCTTCTTTGTCGAGACGGTTGAGCAGCAGGTACGCGGCGCGGTCCATGGAGTTGCGCACCTGCCCGACGCCGCCGAGCCGGGTCTGTTCGGCACGGCGCGCGAACACCGCGACCTCGTGCTGAAGCGTGTCGAGAAGACCGGTGTCACCGACGGTCGTCATGTCCATCGACATTTCAGGTGTTGTGGGCATGGCCGGGGGCTCACTTCATGAAAGGGCTGCTGGGTTGGGGGACAGGGTACGCGGCCGGAAGGCGGGCCGTACCGGCGCTGCGGAATCCGGTCTCGGTGGTTGGTCACAGCGGTGGTTCCCGCCTGTGAACTGCGATGCTTGTGTCATGAGCTACGGCACGGCTGACTCCTTGCGGCCCGTCACTCTCGACGACGTCCGCGGCGCCCAGAAGATGCTTTCGGGCGTGGCGCGCACGACCGCGATGGAAGGCAGCCGCTACCTGTCCCAGCTCGTCGGCGCGCCGGTGCACCTCAAATGCGAGAACCTCCAGCGGACGGGTTCGTTCAAGCTGCGCGGCGCGTACGTCCGGATCTCCGGGCTGCTGCCGGAGGAGCGGGCCGCCGGTGTCGTCGCGGCCAGCGCGGGCAATCACGCGCAGGGCGTCGCGCTCGCCTCGTCGCTGCTCGGTGTGCGCTCCACCGTGTTCATGCCGAAGGGCGCTCCACTGCCGAAGATCAGCGCCACCCGGGAGTACGGCGCCGAGGTGCGCCTGCACGGCCAGGTGGTCGACGAGACGCTGGCCGCCGCGCAGGAGTACGCGGCGCGGACGGGCGCGGTGTTCATCCATCCCTTCGACCACCCCGATGTGATCGCGGGGCAGGGCACGGTCGGCCTGGAGATCCTCGAGCAGTGCCCGGAGGTGCGCACGATCGTCGTGGGGATCGGCGGCGGCGGGCTCGCGGCCGGGCTGGCGGTCGCGGTGAAGGCGCTGCGGCCGGACGTACGGATCGTCGGCGTGCAGGCGGCGGGCGCGGCCGCCTACCCGCCCTCGCTGGCCGCCGGGCGTCCGGTGGCGGTGCACGGACCGGTGACGATGGCCGACGGGATCAGGGTCGGCCGGCCGGGCGACGTGCCCTTCGAGATCGTCGCGGACCTCGTGGACGAGGTGCGTACGGTGACGGAGGACGAGCTGTCCACCGCGCTGCTGCTCTGCCTGGAGCGGGCCAAGCTGGTCGTCGAGCCGGCCGGGGCGAGCCCGGTCGCGGCGCTGCTGAGCGAGCCCGGTGCCTTCGACGGCCCGGTCGTCGCGGTGCTGTCCGGCGGCAATGTCGATCCGGTGCTGATGCAGCGGGTGCTGCGGCACGGCATGGCCGCTCAGGGCCGCTACCTCACGGTCAGCGTGCGGCTGACGGACCGGCCCGGTGCCCTCGCCACGCTGCTGGGGGTGTTGTCAGTGGTCGACGCTAACGTCTTGGACGTGAGCCATGTGCGGACCGATCCGCGTCTCGGGCTGACCGAGGCGGAGGTCGAGCTGCATCTGGAGACGATGGGGCCGGCGCACTGCGTCGAGGTCGGTCGGGCCCTGCGCGAAGCGGGTTACACCGTCATCGACTGAGGTCGGAAGCCTCCTTGTCACTCGTTCGAGAAAGAGCATTGAGAGACGCGATACATCGCGTTATGGTGTGTCTCGTGTCACTCGACCCGTGGTCCCGTGACATCTCTCGGCGCACCTGTCACCGCACCCGCCTCCCGCTCCCGTGCCATCCACCGGGCGGATCGAAAAGTACAAACCTAGGCTCTCAAAGAATCCCCAACGACGTGGAGACTCATATGCCAGGCGCCATCTACGCCGAAGGCCTGGTGAAGACCTTCGGCGACGTAAAGGCTCTGGACGGCGTCGACCTCGACGTCCCGGAGGGCACCGTCCTCGGCCTGCTCGGGCCCAACGGCGCGGGCAAGACCACCACGGTCCGCTGCCTGACCACCCTCCTGCGCCCCGACCGCGGCCGCGCCGAGGTCGCCGGCCTCGACGTCCTCAAGCACCCCAACGAGGTGCGCCGCTCCATCGGCCTCTCCGGCCAGTTCGCCGCGGTCGACGAATACCTCACCGGCCGCGAGAACCTCCAGATGGTCGGACAGCTCTACCAGATGAAGGCGAAGCCGGCGAAGGCGCGGGCCGCCGAGCTGCTCGACCAGTTCGACCTCGCGGACGCCGCCGACCGTCCCGCCAAGACCTACTCCGGCGGCATGCGCCGCCGCCTCGACCTGGCCGCCGCCCTGGTGGTCTCCCCGCCCGTGATGTTCATGGACGAACCGACGACCGGCCTCGACCCGCGCAACCGCCAGCTGCTGTGGGACGTGATCAAGCGACTCGTCTCCGGCGGTACGACGCTGCTGCTCACCACCCAGTACCTCGAGGAGGCCGACCACCTCGCGCACGACATCGCGGTCGTCGACCACGGCCGCGTCATCGCCCGCGGCACCTCCGACCAGCTCAAGGCCCAGACCGGCGGCGAGCGCGTCGAGGTCGTCGTGCACGAGCGCGAGCACATCGCCACGGCCCGCGAGGTGCTCGCCGGCTTCGGCAAGGGCGACACCACCGTCGAGGAACACACCCGCAAACTCACCGTGCCCGTCACCGGCGGCGCGAAGCTCCTCGCCGAGGTCATCCGGGAGCTGGACACCCGCGGCATAGAGATAGACGACATCGGACTGCGCCGCCCCACCCTCGACGACGTCTTCCTGTCCCTGACCGGACACGTGGCCGAGCTGAGGAGCAACGAGGAGAACGGCAAGGAGGCCGCGGCATGAGCACCCTCACCGACGCCGTGCGGGGCACGGCCCCCGCCCCCGGCGGCTCCATCGGGCAGTCCGTGCGCGACTCCCTGGTCGTCGCCCGCAGGAATCTGATCCGCATGAGCCGGATTCCCGAAATGGTGATCTTCGGGCTCATCCAGCCCATCATGTTCGTGGTGCTCTTCACCTATGTGTTCGGCGGGTCGATGGACATCGGCGGGAGCACCAGCTCCACCGACTACACGAACTTCCTCATGGCGGGGATCTTCGCGCAGACCGTCACCTTCGCCACCGCGGGAGCCGGCGCGGGCATCGCCGACGACATGCACAAGGGCCTCATCGACCGCTTCCGCTCCCTTCCCATGGCCCGCGGCGCCGTACTGACCGGCCGCACCCTCGCCGACCTCGTGCAGACCGCGCTCACCCTGCTCGTCCTGGCCGGCGTCGCCCTCCTGGTCGGCTGGCGGGTCGGCTCCAACGGCGACACCAACGCCTTCCGGGTGCTGGGCGCCTTCGGCCTGCTGCTTCTGCTGGGCTACGCGTTCACCTGGATCGGCGCCCTCATCGGCCTGAGCGTGCGCACCCCCGAGGCGGCCACCTCCGGCGGACTGATCTGGCTCTTCCCGGTGACCTTCATATCCAACGCGTTCGTGGACACCAGCAACATGACGCCCTGGCTGCGCCACATCGCGGAGTGGAACCCCTTCAGCGCCACCGTCCAGGCCTGCCGGGTCCTCTTCGCCAACCCCGGCCAGTCGGCCTCCGACGCCTGGCCCATGGAGCACCCGGTGTGGGCCTCGCTGATCTACTCGGTGCTGATCGTCCTGATCTTCCGGACGCTCGCGGTCCGCAAGTACCGCTCGGCGGCCGCATGACACGGCCGCGGACATGACGAAGCCCCCGGCGGCACGGGCGCCGGGGGCACGTCGAAGGAAGGGGAAAGGGGCTCAGCCGTTGTAGGGCTCGGCCTTGAGGATGCGCACGGAGGCCTTCTTGCCGTTCGGCAGTTCGTACTCCGCGTCCTCTCCGACCTTGTGACCGATCACGCCGGTGCCCAGCGGGGACTGCGGCGAGTAGGTCTCGACGTCGGCGCTCGCGTACTCGCGCGAGGCCAACAGGAAGGTCATCGTGTCGTCCTCGTCACCGTCGAAGGCGATCGTCACGACCATGCCGGGCGCCACGGCACCGTCCGCGGAGGCCGGAGCCTCGCCGACCTTGGCGTTCTCGAGAAGCTGGGTCAGCTGGCGCACACGAAGCTCCTGCTTGCCCTGCTCCTCCTTGGCCGCGTGGTACCCACCGTTCTCGCGGAGGTCGCCCTCCTCGCGCGCGGCCGCGATCTTGGCGGCGATCTCCGTGCGCGCAGGACCAGTAAGGTACTCAAGCTCGACCTTGAGCTTGTTGTACGCCTCCTGGGTCAGCCAGGTGACGGACTCGCTGGTCTGGGTCACAGGTGCTCCTCGTCGGTACTGGGAATACAAAGCATCGCCCTACCCTCAAGCATGTTCCTCAGGGGATGGGCGAAACCACGAGCCTAACAATTCAGCGGGCGAAGGGGGAGGACATAAGCCACCAGAATTACGTCGACGCAGGTCAGCGTGTACGCATTGTGGAGGTTCGAGCCCCGTCAGCCGGCGTGGCAGCCGAGCAGCTCCGCCGTCGTCCCCAGAGCCGTCGTACGGAGCGTGACGACCTTGTCGATGCGCGTGTCCGTACCGGAGAAGCGGAAGTCCGCCCGGCCCACCTCGGCGCCGTTCGCGGCCTGCGAGCGCACCGTGCAGTAGCCGCTCGCCCCGGCGTCCTTGCGGACCTCGAGGTGGACCCGTACCGCGTCGTCCGAGGTCGCCTCGAAGGTGATCACCTCGGCGCTGATCTTGTTCTGGCCGACGTAGTGGTAGGCGAAGTAACCGATCAGGGCCAGCAGGAACGCGCCCAGCACGGCGCCGGCGATCTTGAGTCTGCGGTCGGCGCGCTCGTCCGAGGCACGGCCGTAACGACCCTCGGGCAGTCGCGTGCTCGCCGTACTCATGATCGTCCTCTCGGCAGACCCGGGCCGGGCGTCCGGCGGGGGTGGGCGCAGGACCGAAAACGGGCCGCCCGCTTCGGACCCCGGAATTATTCGCCCCCCGGTTCGGTCACTATAGAAGCCTGCGATTGCGCCGGTTCACACCGGGCGCCGACTTACCGAGGATTGAGTCTTGACTGACCAGCTGCGACTGATGGCCGTCCACGCGCACCCCGACGACGAGTCGAGCAAGGGCGCGGCCACCATGGCGAAGTACGTGTCCGAGGGGGTGGACGTGCTGGTCGTGACCTGCACGGGCGGGGAGCGCGGCTCCATCCTCAATCCCAAGCTTCAGCACGACAAGTACATCGAGGAGCACATCCACGAGGTACGCAAGAAGGAGATGGACGAGGCTCGCGAGATCCTCGGCGTCAAGCAGGAGTGGCTCGGTTTCGTCGACTCGGGGCTGCCCGAGGGCGACCCGCTGCCGCCGCTGCCCGAGGGCTGCTTCGCCCTGGAGGACGTCGACAAGGCGGCCGGCGAGCTGGTCAGGCAGATCCGTGCCTTCCGTCCCCAGGTGATCACCACCTACGACGAGAACGGCGGCTACCCGCACCCCGACCACATCATGACCCACAAGATCTCGATGGTGGCCTTCGAGGCGGCGGACGACACCGAGAAGTACCCCGAGGCGGAGTTCGGCCCGGCGTACCGGCCGCTGAAGCTGTACTACAACCAGGGCTTCAACCGTCCCCGCACCGAGGCGCTGCACCAGGCGATGCTCGACCGGGGCCTGGAGTCGCCCTACGGGGACTGGCTCAAGCGCTGGGACGAGTTCGAGCGGGTCGAGCGCACGCTGACCACGCACGTTCCGTGCGCCGAGTTCTACGAGATCCGTGACAAGGCGCTCATCGCGCACGCCACGCAGATCGACCCCGACGGCGGTTGGTTCAAGGTCCCGATGGAGATCCAGAAGGCGGTCTGGCCGACGGAGGAGTACGAGCTGGCGAAGACCCTCGTGGACACCTCCCTCCCCGAGGACGACCTCTTTGCGGGCATCCGCGACAATGCCTGACATGAGCGCAAGCGTGAGCCTGGCAATGACGCATCTCGTCCCCCTCGCCAAGGAGGTCGACGAGAACAAGGTCACCCCCGGCGTCCTCGGCTTCATCGTGTTCGCGGCGATGGCCCTGGCGGTGTGGGCCCTGATGAAGTCCATGAGCAAGCACATGGGCAAGGTCTCCTTCGAGGAGACCCCGGCCGACGAGGACACCCCGGGCTCCGCCCCGGCGTCCGCCGGCGGCACGGCCGGCACGAGCGGCACGGGCACCCAGGGCAAGGCCTCCCCGGCGAACGGCTGACCGGCAGGGGCGCGGAGGGCAGGGGAAGGGCGAACGGCCCGCCCCTGCCCCCGTCCCGTCGGCCTCCGCAGCCCCCGTCCCGTCGGCCTCCGCAGCCCCCGGCGCCATCGGCCTCCGCAGCGCCCCCGTTCCGCGGTTGCCCCCGCCCGCCCTACGCCGCGTCCACCACCACGCCCATCACCTCCCGCCCGTGCCGCCCCGGCACCATGCCCAGGCGCCATGCCTGCCAGCCCGCCTCCGGGCGTACACCCCGCTCCAGCAGCACCCCGTACGCCGCGACGCACTCGCTCAGGCGGGTGTCGCGCAGGGGATGGCCCGAGGCGCCGAGCCGGGTCAGTTCCTCCTGGGCGGACGCCGTCCCCGCCTCCACACCGCCCTGCGCCGCGTACGGCAGCAGCGTGCAGCGCAGGAAGCGGGCCCAGTCCTCGCCGCGGCGGTCGCCGTAGGAGGTGAAGAGGGCGGTCGCCTCGTCGCACAGTGCCAGTGCCTGGGGGGTGCGGCCGTTGCCCGCCTCGACGATCGCGAGTTCCAGGCAGGTCCAGGCCTCGCCGTGGGCGACCCCGATGCGCTGGAAGTCGGTGCGGGCGTCGACGAGGAGCTGCCGGGCGAAGCCGGAGTTGCGCAGTGAGCCGGTCTGCGCCGCGCGCTGGTCCCGGGTGACCCGCGCCGAGTGGTGCCGGGCGCAGGCCAGGCCGTAGACGTCCCGCATCCGGGAGAACAGCGACCGGGAGCGTTCCAGTTCACGGACCGCGTGGTCGAGGTCGCCGGTCTCCTCCAGGGCCAGGCCCAGGTAGTACACGGTCCAGGCCTCACCGCGCGCGTCCTCGTTGTCGCGGTGCCGCCCGGCCGCCGTGCGCAGGCCCGTCACCGCCGCCGAGGAGTCCCCGGCGACCATCCGGGCCCGCGCGAGCTGGGTCAGGGCCCATGCCTCGCCGCGGGCGTCGCGGGTGCGGCCGTACAGATCGAGGGCGCTGCGCAGCTCGGCCTCCGCCCGCGGGACGTCGCCGCGGCGCAGGTTCAGCTGGCCCAGCTGGAAGTGGGCCCAGGCCTCGCCGTGCAGGGAGCCGCCCTCGCGGTGCAGGATCAGGGAGCGGGTGAGGAGGTCCAGGGCCTCCGACAGCCGGGCCCGGTCCCGTTCGACGGCGGCCAGCGCGTGCATCGTCCAGGCCCGGTCGGTGGCCAGCTCGGGTGCGGCCTGGAGGTCCAGTGCCTCCCGCAGTCTGGCCGCCGCCTCCGTGAGGTTGCCCTGGTGGTGCAGGGTGATGCCCAGCGAGCACAGGGCGCGCGCCGCGCCGGCGTCGTGATGGGCCTGGAGGTACAGGTCGACGACCGAGCTGAGTGTCGTGCGGGCCTTGTCGAGTTCGCCCAGCTGGCGGGCGGCGATGCCGGTGCGCCACTGCACGGAGCGGACCAGCAGGTCCTGGCCGACCGACTGGGCCAGTTCGTTGATCTCGCCGAGGCGGTAGAGGTCGCCGCGCAGCAGGCAGTAGTCGCACAGGGCGCCCAGCAGGCTCAGTACGGCCCCCTGGTGCACGCCCTCGGCCTGGCGCAGGGTCGCCGTGATGAAGCTCGACTCGTCGTCCAGCCAGCGCAGCGCCTCGTCCAGGGAGGTGAAGCCGTGCGGGGTGAAGCGGTCGGAGCGGGTGGACATGTTCCCGTCGACCAGGCGCAGGACGGAGTCGGCCAGCTCGGCGTGGCTGACGATCAGCCGCTCCTGGGCCGCCGTGCGTTCGCCCTGCTCCTCCTCGTCCAGGAGGCGGGCCTGTGCGAAGGCGCGGACCAGGTCGTGCAGGCGGTAGCGGTCGCCGCGCACGCGGTCGACGAGCCCGGCGTCGGCGAGCGCCGCGAGATGCCGGGTGGCGTCGTCGCGGTCGGTGGCGAGCAGCGCGGCGGCGGCCGCCGCGCCGAGCGAGGCCCGGCCGGCGAGCGCGAGCCGGCGCAGCAGCCGGCGGGCCGGCTCGGGCTGGTCGGTGTAGCGCAGCCACAGTGCGCGTTCGACGGGCTCCACGGGGCCGTACGCCGCGAGGTCCGAGGCCAGAGTGCGCGCGGAGCGCGGGCCCAGCGAGGACCCCGCGATGCGCAGCGCCAGCGGCAGTCCGCCGCACAGCTCCCGGATCCGGTCGGCGGACTCGGCGTCGTAGGGCCCGGAGGTGTCCTGTGCCGCCGTGCGGAGCAGTTCCTCGGCGCCGGCCGCCTCCAGGGGGCTCACCGGGAGTTCGTGCACCCGGGCGGACAGATCGGCGGGGAGGGCGAGCGGGCTGCGGGCCGTCACGAGGACCAGGCTGTCGGAGCGCTCCGGGATCAGCGCGCGCACCTGCTCCGGGTCGGAGGCGTCGTCCAGGATCACCGTGACCGGCAGTCCGCTGAGATGCTGCTGGTACAGCTCGCCGAGCCGTTTGACCTGCTGGTCGGGGGACGAGCGTTCCCGGAAGAGCAGCTGTTCGCGGGGGGCGCCGAGCCGGTTCAGCAGGTGCAGCAGCGCGTCCCGGGTGGCGAGCGGTCCCTCCTGCGCGTTGTCGCCGCGCAGGTCGACCACGCAGGCGCCGCGGAACTGGTCCCGCAGATCCCGCGCGGCCCGTACGGCGAGCGCGCTGCGGCCGCTGCCGGGCGGGCCGTGCAGGACGACGACCGCCGGCCGGGTGTGGGTGCCGGCCCGGGCGGCCTGCACCCACTGCCGGATCCGCGCCAGTTCGGTGCGGCGCCCGGCGAACGGTCCGACGGGTTCGGGGAGTTGGCCGAAGGACTGATCGAGGACCGACCGTCCGCGTGCCGCCGCGCTCTTGTCGGCGCCGCGCAGTTGTGGTCCGGGCCGTTTCTTCGGGCCGGTGCTCGCGCTCAGGACGCGCTGCTGGTCCAGGAACGGCCGGATGCCCCGGACCTCCAGCGCGGTCAGCCACCGGAGCCGCAACTGTTCGGCGCCGCCGGGCCGTCCGGCCTCGCCGGCGCGGTGGTGGGCGGCCGGCAGATGTGAGCCCGCGACCTTGACCACGGTCGTCGCGGCGCCGACGACCCCGACGGCCAGCCCGGCGCCGAGTGCCGTTCCGGGGCCGGTGCCCAGGGCCAGGTCGGCGACGGCGGTGGTCAGGGCGGCGACCCCCGCGACCAGCATCGGTGCCCGTCCTCCTTCCCGTGCGTACCGTTGCCCGAAGCTGACCCGTCCGGCCTCGGCCTCGTCCAGGGCGCGGGTGTACGCCCGGTACTCCTCGCCCGCGGTCTGCGCCATCGCGTCCAGCGCGCCGCGGGCCCGGGTGAGCAGTGCCTGCCGGTCGGTGCGGCCGCCCGAGCGCCGTACCTCTTCCTCCACGGCCCGTGCCAGCAACCGTTCGGCTTCCGCCTTGTGGCTGTCCCGCATGTCCCCGTCCCGCATGTCCCCGTCCCCCTCCGGCGGTCACAGCGTTGGTCGCTCAAGTGTGCGGCGCAGGGGCCGCGTGGCGCGAGGGTGCGGACGGGCTCCGGTCGCCGGGAGATCACGGCGGGCGGCAAGGCGCCTGCCGCGTGACGGGCGGGGTCCTGCGGCAGGATGGACCCATGCCGAACCGACTGGCCCATGAGACGTCCCCGTATCTCCTTCAGCACGCCGACAACCCGGTCGACTGGTGGCCCTGGTCGGAGGAGGCTTTCGCGGAGGCGCGCCGGCGGGACGTGCCGGTGCTGCTGAGCGTCGGGTACTCCAGCTGTCACTGGTGCCATGTGATGGCGCACGAGTCGTTCGAGGACCGGGAGACCGCCGACCAGCTGAACGCGCATTTCGTGAACGTCAAGGTGGACCGGGAGGAGCGCCCGGACGTGGACGCCGTCTACATGGAGGCCGTGCAGGCGGCCACCGGTCAGGGCGGGTGGCCGATGACGGTGTTCCTCACGCCCGACGCCGAGCCGTTCTACTTCGGTACCTACTTCCCGCCCGCTCCCCGGCACGGCATGCCGTCCTTCCGGCAGGTGCTGGAGGGGGTGGAGCAGGCCTGGTCCGGGCGGCGGGAGGAGGTCGCCGAGGTGGCGGGGAAGATCGTGCGGGATCTGGCCGGGCGGGAGATCTCGTACGGGGACGGCCGTCCGCCGGGGGAGCAGGAGCAGGCGCAGGCGCTGCTGGGGCTGACCCGGGAGTACGACGCGCAGCGCGGCGGGTTCGGCGGGGCGCCGAAGTTCCCGCCGTCCATGGTGGTCGAGTTCCTGCTGCGGCATCATGCGCGCACCGGTGGCGAGGGCGCGCTGCAGATGGCCCGGGACACCTGTGAGCGGATGGCCCGGGGCGGGATCTACGACCAGCTCGGCGGCGGCTTCGCCCGCTACTCGGTCGACCGTGACTGGATCGTGCCGCACTTCGAGAAGATGCTGTACGACAATGCGCTGCTCTGCCGGGTCTATGCCCATCTCTGGCGGGCGACGGGCTCCGAGCTCGCCCGCCGGGTCGCGCTGGAGACGGCCGACTTCATGGTGCGGGAACTGCGCACAGCCGAGGGCGGGTTCGCCTCCGCGCTCGACGCCGACAGCGACGACGGGACCGGCAGGCACGTGGAGGGCGCCTACTACGTCTGGACGCCCGCGCAGCTGACGGAGACGCTCGGCGAGGACGACGCGAAGCTCGCCGCGCACTACTTCGGCGTCACCGAGGAGGGCACCTTCGAGCACGGCGCCTCGGTCCTGCAACTTCCGCAGCACGAGGGTGTGTTCGACGCCGAGCGGATCGCCGGCGTCAAGGAGCGGCTGCTGGCCCGCCGGGCCGGGCGCGCGGCGCCGGGCCGGGACGACAAGGTCGTGGCCGCCTGGAACGGGCTCGCGGTCGCCGCGCTCGCCGAGACCGGCGCCTACTTCGACCGGCCGGATCTCGTCGAGGCCGCGGTCGGCGCCGCCGATCTCCTGGTCCGGCTGCACCTCGACGACCAGGCGAGGCTCTCCCGCACCAGCAAGGACGGGCACATCGGCGCCAACGCGGGGGTGCTGGAGGACTACGGCGATGTCGCCGAGGGGTTCCTCGCGCTGGCCTCGGTGACCGGGGAGGGGGTCTGGCTGGAATTCGCCGGGTTCCTGCTCGACCATGTGCTCGCGCGGTTCACCGACCCGGAGTCCGGCGCGCTGTTCGACACCGCCTCCGACGCCGAGCGGCTCATCCGCCGGCCGCAGGACCCGACCGACAACGCCGCCCCCTCCGGCTGGACGGCCGCCGCCGCCGCGCTGCTGGGCTACGCCGCTCACACCGGCTCCGAGCCCCACCGCACGGCCGCCGAGAAGGCGCTCGGTGTCGTCACGGCCCTCGGTCCGCGCGTGCCGCGGTTCGTCGGCTGGGGGCTCGCCGCCGCGGAGGCGCTGCTGGACGGGCCGCGCGAAGTCGCCGTCGTGGCCGAGTCGTTCGACGACCCGGCGGCGCGGACCCTGCTCCGCACGGCGCTTCTGGGCACCGCGCCGGGTGCGGTCGTCGCCTACGGGGCCACGGGTGGTGACGAGTTTCCGTTGCTCGCCGATCGGCCGTTGCGTGAGGGTGAACCGACCGCGTACGTCTGCCGTAACTTCACTTGTGACGCCCCGACGACCGATCCGGAACGGCTGCGCACCGCGCTGAGCGGCTGAAACAGTACCTGGAGCGGGGGCGTTCCAGCGGAAAAAGTGAGCCGGTGTTCGGATAAGTCCGGTTACCGGCAGGTCAATTGTGAAACAAGCTATTTATCGGAAGATCCCCCGGACTTCACAGTTTCCCCCTAGCCTCTCCATAGTGACGCGACGGCAGTATCCAGCCGTGGCGACAGGGGGTTCTGAGATCTGGGGGGATCTTGTCTTGCTGACGTCTGTCTTCATCGCCGCCATATCCCTGGCCCTGTTCTGGATGGCGGCGTTCACCCTGTGGTGGCAGATGCACGCGTGGCGTACGCCCGAAGTGCTCGCCTCCACCCGGTTCAGCAGTCCGGACGGGGACGAACATGTCTCCTTCTCGCTGCTGCTTCCGGCACGGCACGAACAAGCCGTGCTGGACCACACCGTCCAGCGCCTGCTGGAGTCCACCCACACCGACTTCGAGATCATCGTCATCGTGGGGCACGACGACCCCGAGACCACGGCCGTGGCGGAGCGGGCGGCCGCCCGCGACTCCCGGGTCCGGGTCGTCGTCGACACCCATGAGAAGAAGAACAAGCCGAAGGCCATGAACACGGCCCTGCCGCACTGCCGCGGCGACGTCGTCGGGGTCTTCGACGCCGAGGACCAGGTCCACCCGGAGCTGCTCGCCCACGTCGACCACGCCTTCCGCACCACCGGCGCGGACGTCGTCCAGGGCGGTGTCCAGCTCATCAACTTCCACTCCAGCTGGTACAGCCTGCGCAACTGCCTGGAGTACTTCTTCTGGTTCCGCTCACGGCTCCATCTGCACGCGCAGAAAGGGTTCATCCCGCTCGGCGGCAACACCGTCTTCGTCCGCACCGATGTGCTGCGGGCGGCCGACGGCTGGGACCCCGACTGCCTCGCCGAGGACTGTGACCTGGGCGTACGCCTGTCCAGCGTCGGCAAGAAGGTCGTCGTCGCCTACGACTCCGACATGGTGACCCGGGAGGAGACCCCGGGCTCCCTGATGTCGCTGCTCAAGCAGCGCACCCGCTGGAACCAGGGCTTCCTCCAGGTCTACCGGAAGAAGGACTGGAAGCAGCTCCCGGGACTCGGGCAGCGGCTGCTCGCCCGATACACCCTCATGACGCCGTTCCTCCAGGCGTTCTCCGGCGTCATCATCCCGCTCAACGTGGCGATCGCCCTCTTCCTCGACGTGCCCGTCGGCATCGCCTTCATCACCTTCCTGCCGGCCGTCACCGCGCTCGTCACCTTCGTCTTCGAGCTCGTCGGACTGCACGACTTCGGCAAGCAGTACGGCCTGCGCGTCCGGTTCGTCCACTACGTCAAGCTCGTCGTGGGCGGCCCCTTCTACCAGGTCCTCCTCGCGGGAGCCGCGCTGCGCGCCGTCTGGCGCGAGCAGCGCGGCCGCAACGACTGGGAGCTGACCGAGCACACCGGCGCGCATCTGACCGCCGCGGCACCCGAGCCCGCAGTGACCCGAGAGGACGTTCCTGCGTGACCTCCACCCTTCCCGCGGTGACCACTGCCCAGGTCCCCGCGCAGCGCAGACCCGCGCCGGAAACGCGTTCGACCGGCCGAACGTCCCCGCCGAAGCGGCTCCGCTCGTCCCGTCCCGACCTGCTGCTCTGCGGCGTCCTCCTGGTGGCGATCCTCGTCGTCCAGGGCTGGAACATCGCCGACTACCCCACCCTCAGCGACGACGAGGGCACCTACCTCGCCCAGGCCTGGGCCGTCCAGGAGGGCCGCGGCCTCGCCCACTACACCTACTGGTACGACCACCCGCCGTTCGGCTGGATCCAGCTCGCCCTGCTCACCTGGATCCCCAAGCTGATCAGCCCCGACTCGATGACGGTCGGCACCATGCGCGCCGCGATGCTCGTGGTCAGCGCCGTCAGCGCGGTCCTGCTCTACGTCCTGGGCCGGCGGCTCTCGCTGCCCCGCTGGGCGGCCGGGCTCGGCATGGCCCTGTTCGGGCTCTCCCCGCTCTCGGTCGTCCTCCAGCGGGAGATCTTCCTCGACAACCTCGCGGTGATGTGGACGCTGCTCGCGTTCACCCTGGCCGCCTCGCCCAGCCGCCACCTCTGGCACCACTTCGGCGCCGGCATCGCCGCCGCGACGGCCGTGCTCACCAAGGAGACGATGCTCTTCGTCCTCCCGGCGGTCCTGGTCACCATGTGGCGCCACAGCCACCGCGACACCCGCAAGTTCGCCCTCACCGGCGCGGTCACCGCCTGCACACTGATCGGCTTCTCGTACCCGCTCTTCGCCCTCCTCAAGGGCGAACTGTTCCCCGGCAGCGGCCATGTGTCGCTGTGGGACGGCATCAAGTACCAGATGACCCGGCCCGGTTCGGGCTTCATCCTCGACGCCGGCTCCGGCTCGCACGGCGTCCTGCGGTCCTGGCTCTACTACGACCGCGTCCTGATCGTCGGCGGACTCGCGGGCGCGCTGCTGCTCCTGCTCACCTGGCGCTGGTCGGTCACCGCCCGCGCCCTCGCCGGCCCGTCCCTCGCGGTGGCGATCCTCGGCGTCGTCGCGATGCGGCCCAGCGGCTACCTGCCCGCGATGTACGTCATCCAGGCACTGCCCTTCCTCGCCCTGGTCCTCGCCGCCGCCGCGGCCAGCGTCGCCCACGGCGTCCTGCGCCGATGGCGCCGGCCCGACGAGGTCCGCTGGCGGACCGGCGGCCGCTACGCCCTCGCCGCCGCCCTGGCCCTCGCCGCCGGCGCGTACGTCGTCCCGCGCTGGTACGACGGCGACCGCACCGCTCTCACCGCCGACGCCAACGCCCCCTACCGGGCCGCCTCCCAGTGGCTGGCCACGGAGGTCGACAACCCGGGGGACACCCGCGTCCTGGTCGACGACGCG
The DNA here is from genome assembly GCF_014648915.1 of Streptomyces phaeofaciens. Lineage (GTDB taxonomy): Bacteria > Actinomycetota > Actinomycetes > Streptomycetales > Streptomycetaceae > Streptomyces > Streptomyces phaeofaciens. The sequence continues at coordinate 232,244 of NZ_BMSA01000002.1, forward strand.
CTCTGGCTTGACCTCGTCCACGCCGGCTACGAGCCGGGCCTCGGCGCGATCTGGTTCTACAAGGCGGACCTCGACCCCGCCGTCACCAAGACCCTGCCGGGCGGCTGGCGGGACATCGACTACGTCGTCGCCTCCCCGACCGTACGGCGCGACGCCGTCGATCTGCCGGACGTCGGCGCGGCCCTCGCCCACTCGACGCCGGTGGCCACCTTCGGCACCGGCGAGGACCGGATCGAGATCCGGCGGATCCAGAGCGTCTCCGGAGGCGTCCGATGAGCCACGACCACACCGAGTCCACCACCCCCGTCCCCGATCTGCGCACCGCCGAACTCGCCGAGCCCGGCGCGGTCACCATCGTCGTACCGACGTTCAACGAGTCCGCGAACATCCGCCGGCTCCTGCACCAGATCACCGAGTCGGTGCCCGCCCGGCTGCCCTGCGAGGTCGTCTTCGTCGACGACTCCACCGACGACACCCCCGAGGTCGTCCGGGACGCGGCGAAGGACTGCCCGTACCCGGTGACCGTGATCCACCGCGAGGAACCGGTCGGCGGGCTCGGCGGCGCGGTCGTCGAGGGCATCAAGGCGGCCGGGTCGGACTGGATCGTCGTCATGGACGGCGACTGCCAGCACCCGCCGTCCCTGGTGCCGGAGCTGGTCGCCACCGGGGAGCGGTCGGGCGCCGGGCTGGTCGTCGCCTCCCGGTACATCAAGGGCGGCAGCCGCGCCGGACTCGCCGGCAGCTACCGGGTCGCCGTCTCGCGGGGCGCGACCTGGCTCACCAAGTCCCTCTTCCCGCGCCGGCTGCACGGCATCAGCGACCCGATGAGCGGCTTCTTCGCGATCCGCCGCAGCGCGGTGACGGCGGACGTGCTCAAGCCGCTCGGCTACAAGATCCTCCTCGAACTCGCCGTGCGCAGCCGCCCGCGCCGGGTCAGCGAGGTCCCGTTCGTCTTCCAGGACCGCTTCGCCGGCGAGTCCAAGTCCTCCGCGCAGGAGGGCCTGCGCTTCCTGCGCCATCTCGCCGGACTGCGCACCGCCTCACCCGCGGCGCGCATGGTCGGCTTCGGCCTGATCGGGCTGACCGGCTTCCTGCCGAACCTGCTCGGCCTGTACGCCCTCACGGCCGCCGGTCTGCACTACGTACCGGCGGAGATCCTCGCCAACCAGCTGGGCGTCGCCTGGAACTTCGTCCTCATCGAGCACCTGCTGTTCCGCGACCGCCGCTCCCACCGCCGCTGGTGGGACCGGGCCGGCCGGTTCGCGCTGCTCGCCAACGCCGACCTGGTGCTGCGGATCCCGCTGATCGCGCTGTTCGTGCACCGGTTCGGGATGGGCGCGCTGTCCGCGACCGCGCTGGCGCTGGTGACCACGTTCGTCCTGCGCTTCGCCGGCACCGAGGCGCTCGTCTACCTCCCGCGCAGGGGACCGCGCGGGGCCCGTACCGCCGCACGCCGTACCGCCGCAAGGAGAGCCGCGTGAAGACAAGACGCCGTAGGAGAACCGCCGTGCTGGCGGTGACGGGCCTGACCTCGGGCCTGTTGCTGACCGCACCACAGCCCGCGTCCGCCGCCAACCTCATCAAGAACGCCGGATTCGAGACCGCCGGGACCGACGGCATGCCCTACTGCTGGGAGAAGTCGGGCTGGGGCGACAACGACTTCACCTTCGAGCACACCTCCGACGCCCACACCGGGTCCAGGGCGATGAAGGTGACGCTCACCCGGCGGGTCGACGGCGACCGCAAAGCGCTGATCACCGAGTCGGCGCAGTGCGCGCCGACGGTGACGCCGGGCAAGCAGTACGACCTGTCGCTCTGGTACAAGTCGACGACCCCGGACACCGCCGTCACCCTGTTCCGGCACGACGCCACCGCCGGCTGGCAGTACTGGACCGACCTCAAGACGCTTCAGACGGCCGCCGCCTGGACCGAGGCCTCGGTCCGCACCCCCGAGGTGCCGGCCGGCACCGACCGCATCACCTGGGGCGTCTCCGTCTACGGCACCGGCTCGGCGACCACCGACGACTACACGATGGAGCAGGTCCCCGACGTCCTGCCGCCCGCCGCCTGCACGGGCACCGCCGAGGAGTGCGCCAACGGCCGCTGGGACGTGCTGCCCACGCAGAACCCGGTCCGCTCCATGCACTCCGTCGTCCTCAACAACGGCAAGGTGCTGCTGATCGCCGGGTCCGGCAACAGCGAGGAGCAGTTCGAGGCGGGCACGTTCACCAGCGCGGTGTACGACCCGGCCAACGGCAGCTACAAGGTCGTCCCCACCCCCAAGGACATGTTCTGCGCCGGTCACGTCCAGCTCCAGGACGGGCGGGTGCTGGTGATGAGCGGCAACAAGGCGTACCCGGTCGTGGGCGGGCACGGCTACGAGGGCTTCAAGGACTCGTACATCTTCGACCCGGCCACCGAGACGTACAGCAAGACCAACGACATGAACGACGGCCACTGGTACCCGTCGGCCACCGTCATGGGCAACGGTGACGTGCTGTCCTTCGGCGGGCTGCGCGAGGACTCCACCGGGTCGGTGACGGCCGAGCTGTTCTCGCAGGAGGAACAGCGGTGGCAGCCGCTGTGGAAGGTCAACCAGACCTGGTCGTACTGGGGTCTGTACCCGTCGATGATCCTCATGCAGGACGGCCGGCTCTTCTACTCCGGCAGCCATGTCTTCGGCAACAACATCCCCGGCACCGGCGCGGCGATCTACGACTACGACGCCAACTCCACCACGCAGATCCCCGGCCTCCAGAACAAGGACCAGCGCGACCAGTCGGCGAGCGTGCTGCTGCCCCCGGCGCAGGACCAGAAGGTCCTCACCCTCGGCGGCGGCAACATCGACTCCAACCCGGACGCGGGCCGGCTGACCGACGTCATCGACCTCAAGCAGCCCAACCCGTCCTACGTGGCCGGCCCGCCGATCCCGCAGGGCACGGTCGACCTCGGCAACGGCAAGGTCCCGCAGACCGGCAGCCAGGGCAAGATGTACGTCTCCGCCGTGCTGCTGCCCGACGGCAAGGTCCTGGAGACCGGCGGCGCGCTGCACAACCGGGCCGATCCGGTCTTCGAGTCCTCGCTCTACGACCCGGACACGGGCACGTTCGATCCCGTGGCCGCCGACCCGCAGGCCCGCGGCTACCACTCCTCGTCGTTCCTGCTGCCGGACGGCCGGGTGATGTCCACCGGCGACAACCCGGGCAACGGCACCTGGAACCACAACGTGTCGATCTACACCCCGCCCTATCTGCTCAAGGGCACCCGGCCGACGATCACCTCGGTCATCGACACGGAGTGGAACTACGGCGACACCCAGCGGATCACGGTCGACCGGCCCATCGCCAAGGCGGAGCTGATCCGCCCGGCGGCCGTCACCCACTCCTCCGACCCGAACCAGCGCTTCGTCGACCTGCCGCTCTCCGTGGACGGCAACAACGTCGACCTGAACGTGACGAGCAACCCCAACCTGGCCCCGCCCGGCTGGTACATGCTCTTCGGGGTGGATGCGAACGGCGTGCCGTCGGTGGCGAAGTGGGTGCACCTCCAGGGCCCGGCCGCGCTCAGCGCGGACACCCCGTCGACGTTCTCCGTCTCGGACGGCACCACGGCCGCCCCGCACGTCCACACCTTCGCCGACGACCTGACCGGCAAGGTCACCGGCCCCGGCAAGAAGCGGACCTCGCAGAAGGTCTCCCCGACCGTCTCCGGCTGCGACCGGCACTACGGCTCGGTCAACGTGTGCGTGCCGACCGCGTTCCCGGCGAAGGTGAGGGCGACCGCGGCCGCCCGCTGCGCCTGGCTCAAGGCGAACGACTACGGGCGGCTCGAGGTCAACGGCAAGGACGACCCGCTGCGCCTGGATCCGAACCGGGACGGCGTCGCCTGCGGAAAGGGTGATGTGACGAAGAGCCGGCGGCTCTCGTAGCCGCTAGCGGTCGCCGGCGAACTCCGCCAGGGCGCGCTCCACGATGGCCTCCAGCTGTTCGTGGTGCGCGCCCTTCCAGTACGCCCGGCCGCACCCGGCGCACTGCGCGAACACGTCGTACGACCGCTGCGTACCGTGTGCCAGCTGGTCGGCGACCTCCTCCTTGGTGGCCTCCCGCAGCAGCCCGTTGCAGGCGGTGCACCGGGTCCAGGGGCGCAGCTCGGGGGCGAAGCGGTCGAGGACGTCCCGGAGCTGTTCGTCCGGGCTGGTGCTGTAGACGAACGCCCCGGCCCACAGCTCGCGGCGGCGCAGCAGGCCCCGGTCACGGCTGAGCATCACCCGCTGTTCGGCCGCCGAGCGGGCGGCGAGCGCCGGGTCGCCGATGTCCGTCGACTCGTACGCCGTGTCCACGCCGAGCAGCCGCAGCCGGCGGGCGAGGGTGCCGAGGTGGACGTCGAGGAGGAAGCGCAGCGGGGCGCCGGGCACCCGCTGGGGGCGGGCGACCGGGCGGACGGCGACCGACTCGCCGTGCGCCGGGATGTGGGAGACGGGGACCTCGCGGTCGTCCACCACGAGGGCGCCGACCTCCGTCAGCGGGACACCGAGGGACTCGATGACATGACCGAGCGTCGACACGCCGTCGACGGCCAGGGGCGTGGCGCCGGCCCGCCGGGCGTGCGGGACGAACACGGCCAGCTCGGGGGCTACTTCGACGTGGATCTGCGGTGCGTTCACCCCGTCAGGATGGCATGCGGGAGGGGGTCGGTCTCAGCGGTTTTCGTGAGGCAGACCGCGGGCGAGGACGGTCAGGGTGCGGTCGACGAGGCTCGCGAAGTCGTCCCGGTGGTCGTTCTCCGCCCAGTACAGGGACGTCTCCATCAGCCCGCCGATGAGGGACATCGCGTAGACCCGCACCTCCAGGCTGTCCGGGTCGCTGCCGGTGCGCTCGGCGATGGCGGTGCAGAGCATGCGGCCGGTGACCGACATGCTCTGCATCATCCGTGAGCGGACCGCGGGCACCTGGACCATCAGATGGGTGCGCAGCCGCGCCACCTCCGCGTCCTCCTCGACGCCCGTGCGGACCGCCTCCCGCATCACGTACCGGATGCTGTCCGTCCACGGTTCGTCCGCCGGGCGGGACCGCAGCTCCTCCAGGAGGATCGGGTCGTACTCGTCGGTGAGGACGATGTCCTCCTTGGTCGGGAAGTACCGGAAGACGGTCGACGGCGACACCTCGGCCCGCTCGGCGATCTGGTCGATCGTCGTGGCGTCGTACCCCTGTTCCTTGATCAGCGCGTAGGTCGCGGTGCGGATCGCCTCGCGTGTCTTGATCTTCTTGCGCTCCCGCAGGCCCAGCTGGGAGCGGTCGGCGGGGGAGGAGGTACGTGCGGCCGTCATGGGCCTCATTGTCGGGCATCGGCGGGGGCGGCGGCCATGTCGCCGGGGCTCCCGGCCCGCCGCGCACCCGGTGTCCCCGGCAGCAGAGCGGCCGCCAGCAGCGCGGCGACCAGGGCGGCGACCGCGCACACCAGCAGGGCGAGGGTCATGCCGTGGACGTACGCGCCGTTCGCGGAGGCGGCGAGGTGCGCGGATCCGGCCCGCTCGGCGATCAGATGCGCGGCGACCACGGAGTCCCCGGCGGTGTCGGCGGCCGCGGCGGGCAGGCCGGTGACGTCGAGGCGGTCGCGGAAGGCGCCCGCGAGCAGGCTGCCGAGCAGGGCGATACCGATGGCGCCGCCCACCTGGCGCAGGGTCATCAGCAGGCCCGAGCCGCTGCCCGCGCGGTCGGAGGGCAGGGCGGCGAGGGCACCGGACATCGCGGGCACGACCGCGAAGCCGAAGCCGGCCCCGGCGAGGGACAGCCACAGCGCGGTGAAGCCGTAGCCGGAGTCCACCGTCGTACGGCTGCCCAGGAGCGCGGCGAAGGCCAGCACCACGAGGCCCGCGCTGACCACGGCCCGTGCCCCGAACCGGGCGACGACGGGCTGGGCGCCCCGCGCGGCGACGATCAGCCCGCCCATCAGCGGCAGCAGCCGCACCCCGGTGCCGAGGGAGTCGTGGCCGAGGACGGCCTGGAGGTACGGCGGCAGGACGAACATCAGGCCGGACAGCACGAACATCACCAGGGTGGCGGCGAGGGTGTTGAACAGGAACCCGCGGTGGGCGAGGAGTCCCATGTCGAGCATGGGCCGCGGCATGCGCCTCTCCCGCAGCACGAGCCCGGCGATCAGGACGACGGCGGCGGCGGACATCGCGAGGACCAGCGGGTCGCCCCAGCCGCGGGTGGGTGCCTCGATGATCGCGTAGATGAGGGCGCCGAGCCCGGACGCGGTCAGCGCGGTGGAGAGGAGGTCCACCTCGGGGGAGGCGGGGTCGCGGGTCTCCGGCAGCAGCAGGACGCAGGCGAGGATGCCGAGGGCGGCCATGGGGAGGTTGATGAGGAAGACCGAGCCCCACCAGAAGTGGTTGAGCAGCCAGCCGCCGATGATCGGTCCGAGCGGCAGGCCGAGCGTGGAGCCGGCGGAGACGATACCGACGGCCTTGGTGCGCTCGTCGGGCTCGAACAGCGAGGGCAGGACGGACAGGGCGAGCGGGGTGACCAGCGCGCCTCCGACGCCCATCAGGGCGCGGGCGGCGATCACCCAGTTCACGTCGTCGGCGAGTGCGCCGAGCGCCGAGCCGACGAGGAAGATCCCCAGCCCGACGACGAGCATCCGGCGGCGGCCGAACCGGTCGCCGAGCAGACCTGCGGGGAGCATCAGGGCCGCGAAGACGACGATGTACGCGTCCGCCATCCACTGCTGCTGGCCGGTGGTGGCGCCGAGTTCGGCGGCCATGGTCGGCAGCGCCACGTTGAGGATCGTCATGTCGAAGCCGAGCACCAGCATGCTCGCGACCAGGGCCCCTAGGGCCCACCAGCGACGGGGGTCTGGAGTGACAGTTTCCATGAAATGAGAGTAGCTCTCAAAATGTAGCCACTGTCAATCGACAGGGGCGTCCGGGCATGAAAAATGGCCACGGCTCGGAAGCCGTGGCCATTGAATGGCGGAAAAGCGACGCTATGCGTGCTGGTACGCCACCAGCGAGATGCCGACGTAGTGGACGACGAACGCCGCGAGCGTGAGCGAGTGGAACACCTCGTGGAAGCCGAACCAGCGCGGTGAGGGGTTCGGCCGCTTGATGCCGTAGATCACGCCGCCGGCGCTGTAGAGGAGTCCGCCGACGATCACCAGGACCAGGACGGCGATCCCGCCCGTGCGCATGAAGTCCGGCAGGAAGAAGACGGCCGCCCAGCCCATAGCGATGTAGCAGGGGGTGTAGAGCCAGCGCGGGGCGCCGACCCAGAAGACCCGGAAGACGATGCCCGCCGCCGCGGCCGCCCAGATCCCCCACAGCAGCCACTGACCCTTGGCCTCGGGAAGCAGCAGCATGGTGAGCGGGGTGTAGGTGCCCGCGATGATCAGGAAGATGTTGGCGTGGTCCAGGCGGCGCAGGATGCCGTCCATGCGCGCGTTCCAGTTGCCGCGGTGGTAGAGCGCGCTCACGCCGAACAGCAGGCACGCGGTGAGCGCGTAGATGCCGCAGGCGATCCGGCCGCGCGTGGAGTCGGCGAGGGCGGTGAGCACCAGGCCCGCGATGAGCGCGGCCGGGAACATGCCGAGATGCAGCCAGCCGCGGAGCTTGGGCTTGATCTCGTGCGGCAGGGGGAGCGCGACGGGGCCGCGGCCGGCGGCCGGCGTGTCCGTGGGCGCGTCGGGGACGGGCGCAGTCATGGGCCGCATCGTACCTACGGAACCGTAAGTTACGGATCAGTGCGAGCCGATGAGGGGCGAAGAGTGGCCATCATCTCACGCGGATGCCCGCCCGCCGGGCCCGGGTTCACCCCAAAGAATCTTCAGACGAACGCCAAGCGGACGCAAAGAACACGCGTTATGCGTGGCGATCCTCACTCTGCTCACCTGTGATGCCTTCTGGACAGATGGGCGCGAGCGTCGGATGATCAGATGAGTGCGGTCGGCACCGGATGAGCGCCGAAGATCGAAACCGTCAGCATCCGGGCCGCAGCCCCCACGGGGCCTCCAACAAAAAACCCCTCATCTAGGAGCAATCGTGGCGCGCGATATCGCGGCTCCCTCCGTCATCCCGACCAACCACCAGGAACTGATCTCGTGGGTCGACGAGATCGTCGAGCTGACCCAGCCGGACAGCGTGGTCTGGTGTGACGGATCCGAGGCCGAGTACGAGCGACTGTGCGGGGAGCTCGTCGAGAAGGGCACCTTCCGGAAACTCGACCCGATCAAGCGCCCCAACTCCTACTACGCCGCTTCGGACCCCACCGACGTCGCCCGGGTCGAGGACCGGACGTTCATCTGCTCCGAGCAGGAGCAGGACGCCGGCCCCACCAACCACTGGAAGGACCCCGCCGAGATGCGGGAGATCTTCGCCGGTGAGAAGGGCCTGTTCCGCGGCTCGATGCGGGGCCGCACGATGTACGTCGTCCCCTTCTGCATGGGCCCCCTCGGCTCCCCGCTGTCCGCGATCGGCGTGGAGATCACCGACTCGGCGTACGTCGCCGTGTCCATGCGTACCATGACCCGCATGGGCCGCCCCGTCCTGGACGAGCTGGGCGAGACGGGCTTCTTCGTCAAGGCCGTGCACACCCTCGGCGCCCCCCTCGCGCAGGGCGAGGCGGACGTGCCCTGGCCCTGCAACACGACCAAGTACATCTCGCACTTCCCCGAGAGCCGCGAGATCTGGTCCTACGGCTCCGGCTACGGCGGCAACGCCCTGCTCGGCAAGAAGTGCTACGCCCTGCGCATCGCCTCCGTCATGGCCCGCGACGAGGGCTGGCTGGCCGAGCACATGCTGATCCTCAAGCTCACCCCGCCCCCTTCCACCTCCGGCCGGGTTGAGTCCAAGTACGTCGCCGCCGCCTTCCCGTCCGCCTGCGGCAAGACCAACCTCGCCATGCTGGAGCCCACCATCTCCGGCTGGACCGTGGAGACCATCGGCGACGACATCGCCTGGATGCGCTTCGGCGAGGACGGCCGGCTGTACGCCATCAACCCCGAGGCCGGCTTCTTCGGCGTCGCGCCCGGCACCGGTGAGCACACCAACGCCAACGCGATGAAGACGCTGTGGGGCAACTCGGTCTTCACCAACGTGGCGCTCACCGACGACAACGACATCTGGTGGGAGGGCATGACGGAGGAGACCCCGGCCCACCTCACCGACTGGAAGGGCAACGACTGGACGCCGTCCGCCGACGCCCCGGCCGCCCACCCCAACGCCCGCTTCACCGTCCCGGCCGCCCAGTGCCCGATCATCGCGCCCGAGTGGGAGGACCCCAAGGGCGTCCCGATCTCCGCGATCCTCTTCGGCGGCCGGCGCGCGAGCGCGGTCCCGCTGGTCACCGAGTCCTTCGACTGGAACCACGGGGTGTTCCTCGGCGCCAACGTGGCCTCCGAGAAGACCGCCGCCGCCGAGGGCAAGGTCGGCGAACTGCGCCGCGACCCCTTCGCCATGCTGCCGTTCTGCGGCTACAACATGGGCGACTACATGGCCCACTGGATCGACGTGGCCAAGGGCAAGGACCAGGCGAAGCTGCCGAAGATCTACTACGTCAACTGGTTCCGCAAGAACGACCAGGGCGCGTTCGTCTGGCCCGGATTCGGTGAGAACAGCCGCGTCCTGAAGTGGATCGTCGAGCGCCTCGACGGCAAGGCGGACGGCGTCGAGACCCCGATCGGCGTCCTGCCGACCAAGGACGCCCTCGACACCGCCGGCCTCGAACTCGCCGCCGACGACCTCGACTTCCTGCTCACGGTCGACAAGGAGATCTGGCGCGAGGAGGCCTCCCTGGTCCCCGAGCACCTCAACACCTTCGGCGACCACACCCCGAAGGAACTGTGGGACGAGTACCGGGCGCTGGTGCAGCGCCTGGGCTGAGGCCCGCCCCGCAAAGACTCCGCGGCCGGCACGGATGTGCCCTGACCAGTGATCGTCACGGCCGGCCGCGGTGCAGACCGGCGAGGTCCCGCACAACGGCGTGGGGGACCCTGGGCCCGTCGCCGCGCTCCCGTCCGCCCCGACGGGAACGCGTCGGCGGGCCCTCGCCCGTTCCTACCGGTTGCGGTCCTCCAGATACCGGGTGTGCGACTCCTGCCGCCGCGCCTCGGTCTCCCGCAGCCCCGCCACCAGGCCCTCGGCCTCGTCCTGGAGCAGCGCCAGCTGCCGCTCCAGATGCCGCTCCGGCGACTCCTGCCCCGGCGCCAGCCGCGTCCACCACCGCGTCCGTACGAACGTGTCGACGGCCTCGGGGACGTCCTGCCGTACGGCCCGGGACAGCACATGGACGCCCTCCGGGTCGTGGGCGAGCAGTTCGGCGGCCCAGCCGGGGTCGAGCAGCGCGGCCAGCAGTTCCGTCAGCTCGGTGAGCCGGCCGGCCGCCGCGGGCGGCAGGTCGACGTCCGCCAGATAGCCGCCCAGGCGGGCGAAGTCGGCCCGCACCTCCTCGAGCCGCGCCGACGGGTCGGCGAAGGCCGGCAGCGGCGGCCGCTCCGGCGGGGCGATCAGCGCGCCCGCGCCGTACAGGCCGACGACCACGACGGGCCAGTACGGGCCCGCCGCTCCCGTGAAGGTCAGCACCAGCCCCGCCAGCCCGGCCGCGCTGCCCGCGATGTTCTTGCGGGACTCCAGATACCCGACGAACCTACTGGTAGCCACGGATCTCCTCGAAGGCGCCGTCCAGCGAGCCCTGCCGGGCGTCGAAGAGCCGGCCGCCGGTCAGCTCGGCGATGTGCTCCAGCTCGGAGCGGTCGGAGTCGCCGAAGAGGATGGGGAAGACGGGGATGTCCTGTCGTGCGCCGCTCAGCTCGCGGTAGAAGTCGTCGAAGTCGCCGGCGTCCGCCCCGGCGGTGTTCTCGCCGTCGGTCATCAGGACGATCGAGGTGAACGTGTCCCGGCCGGTGCCCAGATGGTCGTACGCCTTCTCCAGCGAGGTGTAGATCGCGGTGTCGCCGTCGGCCTCCAGCTCCTTGGTATCCTCGCGGATCGCGGCGAGGCCGGTCTGAGGATCCGAGGGGCTGACGACATGGGTGCGGACGCTCTTCACGTCCGAGCCGAACGGCATCAGGGTGACCTCCTCGCGGTCGCGGAAGTCGCCGGTGAGATCGCTGAGCGCATCCTTCAGCCCTTGCAGCCGGTCGCCCTCCATGGAGCCGGAGGTGTCGAGGACGTACACCGTCCGGGACGGCCGGCGCAGTTCGTTCTCGTACGCGTCGAGCAGACCGTCGGCCACGGAACGGGTGCCGGGGAAGGGCAGTTCGCGCCGCCGGGTGGTGTCCAGTCCGGCCGCGGGCGGCACCGAGGCGACGACCGGGCGGCGGTGGGTCCGGGTGGTGATCAGCCGCTGGACGGCCGGGGTGCGCAGGGCGTCCGCCACCCGCTTGACGTTCGCGCGGGTGCTCGCGTCGGTCGCGGCGAGGGAGGAGAGCGGGTAGTCGGCGGTGACCACACCGTCCTTCGGCCGGATCACGGTCAGGCCCGGGATGCCCTTCAGCACGGACTCGTAGTTGAGCAGCGCGTCGACGTCACCGCGCCGCCGGTAGGCGCTCGCCAGCCAGCCCGAGGAGCCCGAAGTCAGCTTCTGCCCCGTGAAGAACTCCTTCAGCCGCGGGGTCGCCCTGGTGACGTCCGCGTCGGTGAGCGCCGACTGGGCGCCGGAGAGCGCCGAGGCGACCGAGATCAGGGTGGCGAAGCCGGAGTTGGAGCGGGCCGGGTCGGTCATGCCGTAGGTGAGCCTGCCGTCCGCCACGGCCTGCTCGATCCGCGCCCAGGTGACCTGCTCGGGCTTCCAGCCGAGCGCGTCCAGCTCCTGCGTCTTCACGCCGAGCGCGACCGGGCTGGACATCACCGGGGTCTCGGAGACGACCTTCCGCGCGACGTCCGGCCGCAGCCGCAGATAGTCGTTGGAGGACAGCCACACGGCGTCGTAGCGCGCGTCGGCGCTCTTCTTCGCCAGCAGGTTCACGGCGTCCAGGGTGCCCATGTAGGTGGGCCGGATCGTGACGCCGGTGTCCTTGCGGACCTGTTCCCACACCGGTTCCATGTCGGCCAGCTCGCTGGAGGCGAGGACCCGCAGGGTGCCCGGCGCGGGGGCGGCGGGGTCGTCCGGCCGCTCCTCGCCGGTGCAGCCGGTCAGCAGGAGGGCGAGCGCGGTCAGGGCGAGCAGGGGCCGCCGCGTTCGGGGCCGTCTCATCCGAGGCCCCCGTCCAGGGCGCCCCGCGACCGGCTGCGCTCCAGGTAGGTGCTCGCGCCCTGGAGTTCCGCGGTCAGGCTCTCCACCGTCGCCGCCATCGCCTCGGTCGCCTGCACCTTGTAGGTGTCGATGGCGTCGAGGGTGCGGTAGATCTGCTGGAACGCCGAGCGCAGGGTCTCGGCGCCCACGGCCGGGTCGGCGGCGATCCGCTGGATCTCCCCGCTCTGCGTGGCCAGCATCTCCGCGTTGCCCCGGATCAGGTCCTCGGTCGTCCCGCGCAACGCGTTGACCTGCTCGATCACCTTCTTCTGGTTGTCCAGGGCGGAGGCCAGCATCACGGAGATCCGCAGCGCCGAGACGGTCGTGGTGGCCGCCCGGTCGACCCCCTTGATCAGCTCGTCGTTGTTGCGGCGTACGACGTCCATGGCGAGGTAGCCCTGCGCGCACACCGCGAGCTGGGTGAGCAGGTCCTGGTGCTTCTGCCGGACGGGGAAGAGGACGTCGGCGCGCAGACTGTCGGCGCGCTCGGGGTCGCCGCCCCCGACGCCGGTGATGTGCTGCTCGACGGCCGTGTCCAGGGCGCTGGTCAGGACGACGTACTCCTGGAGCTTGCCCATGGTCTCCCAGAGGCGGACCCGCTCGGTCTGCAACGCGGCGTTGTCGCGCCGCAGTTCGTCCTGGCCGCCGCGCAGCGAGCCCACGATCTTGTTCAGCGTGCCCTGGGCGGAGGCGTACTTGGCGACGTGGTCGCGGAGCTTGTTGCCGCCGGGCAGCCGCGACAGGAACTTGCGGCCCTTGTCGGCGGGCAGGTCGCGCGGGTCCAGGTCCTCCACCACCCGGCGGAGTTCGACGAGCGAGCCCGCGACCTGCGACTGGGCGTCGCCGCCCTTGCCGGGCAGGCTGCGGACGGTCCGCTCCAGCATGCGGTTGGACTGCGCGGCGGCGGTGCGCATCTCCCCCGCGCCGAGCGCGGTGATCTCGCCGACCTTGCCCGCGAACTCGGGCGAGCGGGCGTCCAGGCCGGCGAGGCCCTCGACGTACGCGGTGGCCTTGGCGGCCATGTCCGTGCGCACCCCGTCGTCCACGGGGACCAGTCCGCCGGCCTTCTCGCGCGGCACGGCGGCCACGGGCTCGGGCGGGGTGAGGGTGAAGGTGTCGTCGCTGGTGCTCATGTGCTGTCCCCCTTATCCGCGCGCCCGTCGCGCCAGCTCGTGCAGCACCTTCGAGGTGGGCACGGGCGCCTGGCGGACGCCGGTCAGTCGCTGCTTGAGATAGGTGCCGGCCGACGCGAACTCGGCGGCGTCGCCCTGCGGGCGGAATCCGTGCCGGACCTCCAGCTCGCGCAGCCGCGGGTCCGCGGCCAGGAGCGCGGCGAGCGCCTTGCCGTTCTCGGTCAGCGGTACGGCGGTGTGGTCGCTGTTGACCGTGGTGTCCGGGTAGAGGACGACCAGGTCGCCGGGCTGCTGCCCGTCCGCGAGGAGGGAGGCGACCTGTGACTCGTAGACCAGGACGAGCGGGTTGCCGGCGCCGCTGACGAAGTCCCGGAACGCCGCGTCCGTGCTGGACTGCTGGGCGCCCTGCACGCTGACCAGCTTGTTCAGCAGCGGCCCGGTCTTCGCGACCTCGGCGTCGCTCGCGACGACCTTGCCGCCGTTGGCGACGTAGGAGGCGGCCGCGAGGTAGAGGGCGCCGGAGTTGGAGGTCTCCGGGTCGGTGCTCGACAGGTACAGCGTGCCCGTCAGCTCACCGTACTTCCCGGCCCCCTTCAGCTGCTGCCAGGTGCGGTCGGCGCGGGCCGCGTCGAGGTAGGCGCCCATCCGGAAGGTGCCGCGGTGCTCGGCGTCCAGGGCGGCGAGCCCGTTGCCGGCCAGCACCTCGGCGGCGTTCTTGTGCGCCACGACGACCAGCGGCGAGTAGAAGGGGCGGGGGAGGGTCCCCGTCACCCGGTACTTGGCCGCCAGCTCCAGTGCCGGTGCCTGGCTGGAGGGCAGGGCGAGGTCGTACCCCTTGAGGTCCAGTCCTTCCATGGCCCAGGACCCGGAGGTCTCGGCCTGCACGGTGTAGCCCTTGGCGGCGAGGGCCTTCACCACGTCCGGATCCGCGAAGAACTCCGCCTTCTCCGATCCGATCACCATCCGCACGGTCTTCGTTGCCGTGCCCGAGTCCTCGTTGTCCCGGCCCGCGACGACGGCGACCACCACACCCGTCATCAACAAGGCCGCGAGGACGATTCCCACGATTCGTCTCACGGGGGCAGCGTGCTCGCGGAACCCCACGTTCCTGGGTGGGCCGGGTGAACGGGCGGTGAAGGGGGTGACCCGGAACGCAACGGGAGCGCCCGGCTCCCGTCGGGCCGCGGCGGACGGCCGGTCCGCGCGGCCGCGAGCGGGTCACCGCGGGGCGAACACCCACTGCCGCAGCAGGAGGAACCGCACCGTCGTCGCGGCGCCGTTGGCCACGATCAGGGCGCAGATCTCCACCCGCGGCGCGTCCGAAAGGATCCGGTGCGCCAGGGCGAGCGCGCCGCCGCTCAGCGCGAGCCCGACGGCGAAGGCCACCAGGCCCTGGAGGTGGTGCCGGGCGGCGCCCGCCGTGCCCCGCACCCGGAAGGTGAACCGGCGATTGGCGGCGGTGTTCGCCACGGCGGTGACCAGCAGCGCGATCAGATTGGCGGCCTGGGCGTCGAGCACCGGCCGGAGCAACGCGTACAGCCCCAGATAGGCGACGGTGGACACCGCGCCGACGACGGCGAACACCGGCACCTGCCGGGCGGCGGCCCCGGCGGTGCGGGGCGCGTGTGTCTGGACGCGCTGAGCCATGGGGACACTGTACCGTAAGTGATCAAATCTTACTTAAGGTGAGCAAATCGGGTGCGTTTGCGCCCGCCCGATCCAGGATGGGCTGGGACCGCCGAATGATCGATGTGAGCCCCGACCCGACCGACCGGTGCGAGCCGTCGGTCGCGTTGTCGGTCGTGATTCCGATGTTCAACGAGGAAGAGGCGCTGCCGGCGCTGGTGGGCCGGCTGCGCCCGGTACTGGACGGGACCCAGGAGACGTACGAGGTCGTCGCGGTGGACGACGGCTCCACGGACGGGACGGCCGTACGGCTGGCGGGACTGCGCGCCGACTGGCCGCAGCTGCGGATCGTCCGGCTGCGGCGCAACAGCGGACACCAGGCCGCGCTGACCGCCGGTCTGCACCACGCCCGCGGCTCGCACGCCGTCAGCCTCGACGCCGATCTCCAGGACCCCCCGGAGAAGATCCCCGAGATGCTCGCCCTGGCCCGCACCCGGCAGCTCGACATCGTCTACGGCGTCCGCGTCAACCGCTCCAGCGACACCGGCTTCAAACGCCGCACCGCCGGCCTCTACTACTGGCTCATGCGCCGCCTGGTCGGCCCCCATGTCTGCGCCCAGGCCGGTGACTTCCGGCTGCTGTCGCGCCACGCCCTCGACGCCCTGAAGGCCCTGCCCGACCAGCCGCAGGTGTACCGGCTGCTCATGCCCTGGTTCGGCTTCCCCAGCGGAGAGGTCACCTACCGGCGCGAGCCGCGGGTCGCCGGCCGCACCAAGTACCCCCTGCGCAAGATGATCCTGCTGGCCATCGACAGCGTCATCGGCTTCTCCGTCGCCCCGCTGCGGCTGGCCGTCTGGCTCGGCACCCTGGCCTTCCTCGTCTGCCTCGGCATGCTCGCCTACACCCTGGCCGTGTACGCGGCGGGCGACACCACCCGCGGCTGGACCTCCCTGATCATCGCCGTGCTCTTCATCGGCTCCGTCCAGCTCGTCTGCCTGGGCGTGCTCGGCGAGTACATCGGGCGCCTCTACACCGCCGCCCAGCGACGCCCGACCTACTACGTCGCCGAGGACACCGCCGCCGCGTCCACCCCCACGGCGGGCGTCCCCTGGCCGGGCCCACGCCGCGACCCGGGGCACCGGCCGGACCTCCTCGGCGGCTAGGCCGTGTCCGCAAAGTCCCGTCTGGCTCGGCCGTGTCCGGTCACACCGGGGCCGGCTCGGCCGTGGTCCGGTCGGCGGACGGCCGGGCGGGCACCGCCGGCGCCTGCGGTCCGCGGCGCAGTTCACGGGTGGTGGTGCGGACCAGCGCCAGCAGCGCCAGCAGCATCAGCGCACCGTGCGCCGGCATCGACAGATACGGCGCCAGAACCGCGGAGTTGCACTTCAGATAGCTGCCGAACGAGGCGAGCTGCACCAGCACCGGTACGTACCAGAGCCGCCGGGGCAGGGCGAACGCGGCCACCGCGGTGAGGACGTCCGCGACGTAGAAGTACCGCTCGTGCATCGAGGGCAGCAGGAAGGGCACCACGGTCGCGGAGCAGGCGGCGAGCAGCACGATCCGGGTGTCCGTGAGGTGCTGCCCGCCGGGCCGGGCGCGCCGCAGGGACCACACCGCCGCGGCGGACAGGAGCACCACCAGCGCTCCGGCGATCAGCACCCCCGCGCCGCGCACCGCGTCCGTGTCACCGGGCACCGACACGAACTCGTAGACGGAGGGCGCGTTGACGGACAGCAGGCGGTACGTGTTCGTCTGCCGGGCGTAGACCGTCAGCAGCCGCCACGGGTCGGCGCCGAGCGCGAGGGCGGGCGCGGCGAGGGCGAGGTAGGCCGCGGGAACGGCGAGCAGGCTGCGCCACGGCACCCGTCCCACCAGCACCAGGACGAGGAGGAACGGGAAGAGGAAGACGGCCTGGAACTTGAACGCCAGCGCGATCCCGAAGAACGCGCAGGCCCACCACGGCCGGTGGCACAGCACCTGGTGGATCCCGCCGACGAGGAACACGGCGTAGACGGCGTCGCACTGCCCCCACCACCCGCTGTTGGTGACGACGGTGGGCAGGAGGAGCACCACCGCGGCGGCGCCGAAGCCCGCCCACGGGTGGGCCGGCCGCAGCCGGGCCACGATCCGCAGGGCGTAGTACGCCATCGCGAGGTCGGCCAGGACCGAGATCGCCTTGATGCCCGTCAGCGCCGGCACCGGCAGGTAGGTGAGCGCGGCCAGCAGGTAGAGGTAGGGGACGTTGTAGTCCGAGAAGCCCGGGTCGGCGAGGGCGGCGAACCCGCCGTGGCCGGCGATGTGCTGGTACCACGGCCGGAGGAAGATGCGGTAGTCCGCCGACTCGCCGGGCAGCAGGAAGACGCGGGCCGCCAGGGCCACCGCCACGACGGTGTACGCGGCCAGCGCCTTCACCGTCGGGTCGGCCGTGCGCGGGCGTGGCTCCTCGGCGGCTGTGTCGGGCATTCCGGACTCCGTTCGGGTCGCGCTCGGCAGGCGTGGGGGATCGGCCCGAGGGGCTACTCGGGCGAGGAGCCCAGGGAGTTCCGGAAGGCTTCCGGTACCTGGGAGCGGATGGAGGGATCGGCCGCGACGGCACGTCGGAACTCGTCGAGGGCGTCCCGGCCGCGGTGCTTGCCCGCCCAGATCTCCCCGAGATGCAGATGGGCGGCGGCGTCCTGCGGGCTCACGCCGATGACCCGTTCCAGGAGTCCCATCGCGCGGTCGGGGTCGCCGGATTTCAGCAGGAGTGCCTCGTTGAAGAGAGCCGCCTGGAACGACGGGTCGATCTTCAGGGACTTCTCGTAGGCGTTGCGGGCCTCGGCCGTCCGGCCGTCGTCGTGGGCGATGACGCCCAGGTTGTACCAGGCGAACTTGTTGCGCGGGTCGAGTTGCAGCACGCGCCGGTAGGTGCGGGCGGCGCCCTCGAGGTCGCCGTATCTCTGTTGCGCGATGCCGGCCTGGAGAAGGGAGTCGGCGCTCGGGGCCGTCGCCCGCGCCGCCGGCCGGGTGCCGGACTCGGGGGGCGCCGTCGCGTAGGAATGGACCGCCCACGCCATCAGTGCGGTGGCGGCCGTGGCCGTACCGCCGAGCACCACCAGCCATTGCCTGCGTTTCACCGTGCCGACGTTACGAGGCGGGGTGCGGAAGCCGGGGCCGGGCGGCGGTGCGGGGCGCGCGGTCCACCCGAATGCAGGGCGGGCGGCTCAGCCGCCCCGGGGGCGGCGACGTTCATGGCGCCCGGTCCGCGCGTCGCTGCGGGTGCACGCGGACCGGGGCCGTTCGGGGACCCGGGAGGGGTCAGCCGGCGGTGGCCGTGAGTCCGGCCTCGGCCAGCGCGGCGGCGTGCGCGTCCATGCGCTGCGCCGCCAGGATCGCCGCCGTCGTGTCCGCGCGGGACGCGGCGACGACCAGGGCGCGGCCCGCGAGGGAGTGCGCCCGTTCGTGCAGTGCCGTGCGGTGGGGACGGTCCCCGCCGGGGGTCACGGACCGGACCGGCGTCCGTCCTCCCCGCAACCTGCTGACCTGCTGCGCGAGGCGTACGGCCGCGTTGTCCAGGTCGGCGGACGGGGCCGGCTCACGCAGCTCGTCGGTCACGGCGAGCAGCGCCGCGAGATGACCGGCGAGCTGGATGTCCAGCTCCTCCTCGCGGGTGCGGTGGGGGAAGTCGGAGGTGATGCCGGCCCTCGTGTGGACGGACCCCTTGCGGGAGGAAGGGGTGCGGATCGGCTCGTACATGAGGAGGGCCTCCTGTGCTCTGACAGGAAGCCATCCTAGCTTAGATCTCGTCTAAAGTTGAGCCGTTCACAGGAGTGGACCACCGCTCCACGCAGGGTGATGTCAGGGCTGGCCGTAGCCGTCCAGGAAGCGGGCGATACGGCCCACCGCGTCCCGCAGGTCCGTCGCCGTCGGCAGGGTCACCACCCGGAAGTGGTCGGGCTCGGGCCAGTTGAAGCCGGTGCCCTGGACGACCATGATCTTCTCCTGGCGCAGCAGGTCCAGGACCATCTGCCGGTCGTCCTTGACCTTGAAGACCGTCGGGTCCAGACGCGGGAAGAGGTACAGCGCCCCCTTCGGCCGCACGCACGACACCCCCGGGATCTGGGTCAGCAGCTCGTACGCCGTGTCCATCTGTTCCTTGAGCCGCCCGCCCGGCAGCACCAGGTCGTTGATGGACTGCCGCCCGGTGAGCGCGGCCACCACGCCGTGCTGGCCCGGCATGTTCGCGCACAGGCGCATGTTCGCCAGGATCGTCAGACCCTCGATGTAGGAGTCGGCGTGCGCGCGCGGGCCGGAGACGGCCATCCATCCGACCCGGTAGCCGGCCGCCCGGTACGCCTTCGACATGCCGTTGAAGGTGAGGGTGAGCAGGTCCGGGGCGACCTTCGCGGTCGGGGTGTGCGTGGCGCCGTCGTAGAGGATCTTGTCGTAGATCTCGTCGGAGCAGACCAGCAGGTTGTGCCGGCGGGCGATGTCCGTCAGCCCCTGGATCATGGCCTCGTCGTACACGGCCCCGGTCGGGTTGTTGGGGTTGATGATGACGATCGCCTTGGTGCGGTCGGTGACCTTGCGCTCGACGTCGGCGAGGTCGGGCATCCAGTCGGACTGCTCGTCGCAGCGGTAGTGGACGGCCGTACCGCCGGACAGCGACACGGCGGCCGTCCACAGCGGGTAGTCCGGGGCGGGGACGAGCACCTCGTCGCCGTCGTCCAGCAGGCCCTGCATCGCCATCACGATCAGCTCGGAGACGCCGTTGCCGATGAAGACGTGCTCGACGTCCGTCTCGATGCCGAGGGTCTGGTTGTGCATGACGACCGCCCGGCGCGCGGCGAGCAGGCCCTTGGCGTCGCCGTAGCCGTGCGCCGTGGAGACGTTGCGGAGGATGTCCTCCAGGATCTCCGGCGGGCACTCGAACCCGAACGCCGCCGGGTTGCCGGTGTTGAGCTTGAGGATGCGGTGCCCCGCCGCCTCCAGGCGCATCGCCTCCTCGAGAACCGGGCCCCGGATCTCGTAACAGACGTTGGCGAGCTTGGTCGACTGGATCACCTGCATGTCTGGGAGCTTACGGCGCGGTAACGCTCCGTGGGGCGTGTTTTCCACCACGTGAGACGTGCACTTTGGGTGGATTTCGCCGAGGGCTGTCCCCGCGGCCGTCCCGTCCCTACAATCCGCGGCCATGTCCAGCCCAGACGACCACGAGAACGGGACGAACGCCGCGGCCGGCGAGCCGGGCGCGGTGCCCCGCGTACGCCCGGCCGTGTATCACCCGTATGCCGAGGCCGACCCGTCCTCGTACACCCACTACAGCGACCCGGCGGCCGCCCACGGCTGGCAGAACGCGTACGACGAGACCACCGAACTCCCCCGGGTCGCGCCGGCCCCGGCGGACCGGCCCGCCCCGCCCGGCCGCGCGGACCGCCGCCGGGCGGCCCGGCGGACGGACGGACGGCTCACCCGCCGGGTGGTGGCCGCGGCGGGGGCCGTGGGGGTGGTGTCCCTGGCCGCGCTGGTGGCGGGACTGTCCTTCACCTCGGGCAGCCCGGGTTCCCCGGCGGGGGAGCGGCGGGGCGAGCCGGGAGACACCCTCACGGCACCCGACGGCACGGCGGATCCGGAGTCCGGGTCCCCGTCCGCGAGCGTCCCGGCCGGATCCCCGGACGTCCGTACGTCCGCGCCGCCCGGCGCGAGCGCGGAGCCGTCCTCCGCGGCCACGCCGTCCGAAGCGTCCGGTGCCGGGTCCTCGGCCGCGTCGTCGGCCGGGGCCACCGACGGCCCGGCGGCGAGCGCGACGACGTCCGCTCCGGGCTCGGGGAAGGGCAACGGGCGGGGGAGGACGAAGGGGCCCAGGTAGCCGGGGCGGGCCGGCCCCGGTCAGGGCAGCGTCCAGATCCTGGTGGTGACGAGGTAGAACACGGTGCCCCAGAACACGGTCGCCGCGGCGACGACGCCGAGGCCGAAGAGGTTGGTCCGCGCCGCCGGTGTGTCCGGTGCCGGCCGCAGCCACCGCTCGAGGAGCCGGTTCACGTAGTAGGGCATCGTCACGAAGCTCATGATGAAGCTCGACAGCAGGTTGCCCACGAGCAGCCCGAACCAGAACGGCATCCCCAGCGGCGACAGGGCGAGTGTCAGCAGCACGACGGTCGGATACAGGCCGACCCAGACCGCGAGGGCGGTCTTGGTCTCCGACGGCGGCGGCGCGTTCCTGCCGTTCTCCTCGAAGGCGAACCAGCTGCCGAACGAGTTGTCGATCGTGCGCAGCCTGAACGTGTCGAACCGCTCGCCCTCGGCGAGGACCTCCTGCCGCTTCGACGACGTCAGCCAGGCCTCCAGGTGCTCGGCGCTGTCGAAGCGGTACAGCGTGGTCCACTCGTCCTGAACGCCCTCGACCGGGCGGAAGATCTCGGTGCCGCGGAACCCTTCGAACCGCCTCTCCTCCTGGCTCATGCGCCGCTGCCAGGCGAGGAACTCGTCGACGTGCCGCGCGTGGACCCGGTGGCTGACCACCACGGTCACCAGCGCATCCGTCGGCTGTGTGCCGCCGCTGACCACCTGCTGGGTTCCGGGTCCGTCGAGGTACCCGTCGCCGATGTCGAGCAGACTCTGCCGGGTCGCGCTGTTGATCCACGCCTGGAGGTGGGCCACCGAGTCGAAGCGGTACACGACGACCCATTCGGGTTGCACGGAGGTCGGCGGGGTGACCTCGGCGCCGAGGTACCCGGCGTAGTCGGCGGCGGCGGCGTTGACGCTCTTCTGCCAGCTCGCGTACTCGCGTTCGCGGCCGGGCAGGACCTTCTGGCTGATGATGGCCGTCGCCGCGGCGCCTTCGCGCTGTTCGGTGCTCATGTCCGCAGGCCCGTCGGCATCGACTGCTTCTCGCCGAGGCGGCCGTAGATCCGTTCCGGGGTCAGGGGCAGTGCGCGGAAGCGGACGCCCGTGGCGTCATGGAGCGCGTTCGCCAGCGCGGGGGCCACCGGGTTGATGCAGCACTCCGCCATTCCCTTCGACCGCATGGGGCCGACCGAATCCGTCGAGGACACCAGGAGCAGCTCGGTGCGGGGGATGTCGGCGTAGGCGGGGACACGGTAGTTGCGCAGGTTCGGATTGACCATGACGCCGTCCGTGTCGACCTGGTAGTTCTCGGTCAGCGCGAAGCCGATCCCCTGGGCGACACCGCCCTCCACCTGGCCGCGGACCTGGGCGGGGTTGATGACCACGGCGGCGTCGGTCGCCTGGACGCTGTGCAGGATGCGGATCTCACCCGTCACCGGATGGACGGCGATGCGGAACCCCTGCGTATTGGACAGGACGCTGCGGGGGGAACCGTAGGCCTTGCGGGCGGCGGTGAACCGGATTCCGCGCGCCCGGGCGGACGTGACGAGTTCGGCCAGCGGCACCCGCCGGTCGCCGCAGACGACCTCGTCGTCGTCCATCGCGCACATCACGAGATGGACCCCGGTGTGCGCGGCGGCGTACTCCAGGACGCGGTCGCGTACGGCTCCCGCGGCTCGCAGCACCGCGTTGCCCGCCACGAACAGTCCCGCACTGGCGAACGCGCCGGTGTCGAATCCCGTGCGGTCGGTGTCGGACTGCACCAGGCGGATCCGGGCCGGCGTCGTCCCCAGCTGCTGGGCGGCGATCTGGACATGCGCGGTCGACGTGCCCTCGCCGAACTCGACCGTTCCGACGGCCAGTTCGTACACGAGGTCGTCGCCGAGCGTGACCCAGGCCTCGGAGAGGTGCTCGGTCGGCGGCGCGGTCTCGTGCAGTGAACTCGCCACGCCGGTCCCGACGAGCCACCCGGGGCCGGGGGACGGCTGGTCGGCGGTGCGGGCCAGGGCGGCGTCCACCAGGTCGATGCACTGTGCGAGGCCGTCCTCGGTGAAGGACACGTCGTCGGGGCCGTCGTGCAGGGCGACGAGCGGGTCACCCGGCCGCACGATGTTCCGGCGGCGCAGGGCGAGCGGATCGAGGTGCAACGCGCGCGCCAGTTCGTCCATCGCCGACTCCACGGCGAACGCCGGCTGCGTCATCCCGTATCCGCGCAGCGCCCCGCTGGGAACGGTGTTGGTATAGACGGAGCAGGCGTCGTACTTCTTGTGGGGGCAGCGGTAGATCATGACGGCGGCGCCGCCCGCGTAGAGCGTTTCGCCGCCGTGGTTGCCGTAGGCGCCGGTGTTGGACACATTGCGGACCTGGACCGCCGTGAGGGTTCCGTCCGCCTTCGCGCCGAGCTTGACCGTCAACGTCATCGGATGGCGTGGCGAGGCGGTGGTGAACTCCTCCTCGCGGGTGTACTCGAAGCAGACGGGCCGTCCGGTGTCCAGGGCCGCGAGCGCGGCCAGATCCTCCGAGATCACCTCCTGTTTGCCGCCGAAGCCGCCGCCGACCCGCCGGCAGAACACGCGGAGCTGGTCCGGGCGCAGTGCGAACAGATGGGCGAGTTTGACCTTCGCGATCGACGGCGACTGCGAACTGGTGCGGACGTTCAGGCGGCCGTTCTCCATCCAGGCGATCGAGCCGTGGGTCTCCAGATGGGCGTGCTGCACCCGGGGCGAGGAGTACGTGCCTTCGTGGATCACGTCGGCCTCGGCGAACCCCGCTTCGACGTCACCGATGTGCGCGTGCACCTCGAGCAGGATGTTGTGGGCGGGATCGCGGACGAACGGATCGTCCGTGCCGTGCAGCTGGGGTGCGCCCTCCGCCATCGCCGCCTCGGGGTCGAACACCGCCGGCAGCACCTCGTACTCCACGGCGACCCTCCGGCAGCCCTCCTCCGCCGCCCCGACCGTGTCGGCCAGGACCGCGACGACGCGCTGGCCCACGAAGCGGACCGTGTCGTCGAGGATGAAGGTGTCGTCCGGATCGACGAGATGGTCGCTGTGGATCGCCGTGGTGAAGGATCTGCGCGGCACGTCCCGCCAGGTGTAGACCCGGTGCACGCCGGGAACCGCGAGCGCGGCGGTCTTGTCGACGGACACGATCCGGGCGTGCGCGTGCGGGGAGTGCAGCACCTTGAGGTGCAGCATGCCGTCGATGCGGGTGTCCATCGTGAACTCGGCGCGACCGGTCACCACCTCGTCGGCCGCCGGCGCGCCGACGCTTGTCCCGACGGCCTTTCCCGGCGCGGCCGCCTCCACGCCGACGACGCCCCGCACGGCGTCCTCGATCGCCCGGTAGCCGGTGCAGCGGCAGAGGTTGCCCTTCAGCGCCCGCGGCAGGTCGGCTCGCTGGGCCTCGGTCAGTGCCGCCGCCGTCATGATCATCCCCGCGGTGCAGAATCCGCACTGGAACCCCGGGGCGTCACGGAACCGCCGTTGCACCGGATGCAGGTCGCCCGGTGATCCCAGGCCCTCGATCGTGGTCACGTCACGACCGTCGGCGCGGAAGGCGGGGGTGATGCAGCTGTGCACCGGATCGCCGTCGAGCCACACCGTGCAGGCACCGCAATCGCCCGCGTCGCACCCCTTCTTGACGCCGTGGTGGCCGAGCGAGCGAAGGAAGGTGCGCAGGCACTGGCCGGGTGCCGGTTCCTCGTGGAAGGTCCTGCCGTTCACGGTGCAGGTCATGCCGGGTCCCCCGTCATGAGTGCGCGACGAATCTCTTCGGCGAAGTGCCGTGTCAGATGGCGGCGGTGGCCGGGGGTCCCGTTGGGATCGGCGAACCAGAGGGCGGCGGGGAGGGCGTCGACACTCTCCCGCAGGGTCCGGGCATCGGGCATCGTGTCGAAGGCGAGGCGTACGGGCCGGGTGGTGCCGGCCGTGACGGTGAGCAGCAGGTCGCCCCGTTCCGGCGCGCTCGTGCCGATCAGGAACACCGTCGAACGGCCCAGGCGGGTCAGTGAGAAGCGACGGTGCGCGGTGTGTCCGCGCAGGGCGCGTGCCGGAATCCTGACCCGCCGCAGGATCTCCCCGGGAGCGAGGACGTTTCGGTGGTTCCCGGTCACGAAGCCGAGGGCGTCGACGATGCGCGTGGACCCGTCGGGAGCCCAGAGTTCGTACTGCGCCTCGAGCGCGACCGTCAGCGTGATCATGGGGCCGGCGGGCAGGGACATGCAGATGTTGCCGCCGACGGTCGCCGCGTTCCAGACCTTGAACGAGGACAGGAAGGCCTCGCAGCACGTGGCGAGGAGGGGGCCCGCCCTCCAGTCGTCCGGCGGCACGAAGGCGTACAGGTCGCGGACGGTGCACGTCGCCCCGATCTCCAGGCCCTCGTCGCCGGGGACGAGGGGCTCCCAGTCCAGCGCCGTCAGGTCGACGAGCCGGCGCAGGCCGGGCTGCTCGGCGGAGAACAGCCAGGTTCCGCCCGCGAGCCAGGCGTCGCCTTCGCGCCAGTCGGCGCCCGGCCGGTCGGACGGCCGCCGGACGACTTCGGTGATGGTGTTGAGGTCCATGGGAGCCGGTCTCCCTCACGACGACGGGCGGGCGGCGGCCTCTGTCGACGGGGCGCGACACGCGCCGGGAGCGGACCTGCCGAGTGCGACGGATCGCGGTGCGGCCGCCCTGGCCGACCTGATGGGGGCGGGTTCGACGGGCGCGGAGAGTCCTCTCCAGGTTATCCCCGCGGGGGCCGGCCTCGCCTGGCGGAGCCGCGGGGGCGAGGGCCGCGGCCGCCGGCGCCGGACGGCCCGATTCCGCCGCACCTCTTCCAGGGAGGGGCGTCTTCTCTTCGCGGAGGGGCGTCTTCGGCGCCCTCCCACGGCCGAAAACAGACCCTTGATCTCTTTCCCCGCGGCACTAACAATGCGCATGACAAATCAACGGGCGGCCGGAAGATCTCCGGTCGCCCTGTCGTCAGAGGGGACCCCCACATGAGAAAGCCTCTCGTCGCCGTGTTCATCGCCCTGGCCATCGCCGGGGCGGGCGCGGCACCCGCGGTCGCGGCGCCCGTGAGCGCCTCCACCACCGAGACCAAGGCGGCCGCGCCCACGCTCCAGGCCGTCAGCCTCGCCGGGACCGTCGCGCTCAGCAACTGCTCCGGATCGGTCGTCCGCTTCCCGAACTCCCTGGACACCGACCCGGCCCTGGTGCTCAGCAACGGCCACTGTCTGACCTCGGGCTTCCTGGACCCGGGCGAGGTGCTCACCAACCAGACCTCCACCCGGACCTTCGGACTGCTCAACTCCTCCGGCACCCGGGTCGCCACGCTGCGCGCGAGCAAGCTCGCCTACGCGACGATGACCGACACGGACGTCTCGATCTACCAGCTCACCAGTACCTACGCGACGATCAAGAACTCGTACGGGATCACCGCGCTGACCGTGCAGGACACGCACCCCACCGCCGGTACCGCCATCACCGTGGCGTCCGGCTACTGGAAGAGGCTCTACAACTGCAACATCGACGCCTTCGTGTACCGCCTGAAGGAGGGTGACTGGACCTGGAAGGACTCGGTCCGCTACACCTCCGCCTGCAACACCATCGGCGGCACCTCCGGCTCGCCGGTGATCGACCAGTCCACCGGCAAGGTCGTCGCCGTCAACAACACCGGCAACGAGGACGGCGCGAGCTGCACCGTGAACAACCCGTGCGAGGTCGACGCGAGCGGCAACGTCACGGTCCGGCAGGGCATCAACTACGCCCAGGAGACGTATCTGATCCCGGCCTGCTTCACCACCGGCAACCAGCTCAGCCTGAGTGCGAGCGGCTGCGCCCTGCCGAAGCCGTAACGGCGACGCGGGGGGCGTTCCGTCACACGGGACTGCGACGGACCGCCCGCCCCGCCAGGACGTCCGTGCGCCGGCCGTCCTCGATCACGAACCGGCCGTCGACCAGGACGTGCGGGATGCCCGTCGGCAGGGTGCGCGGGGCGTCGTACGTCGAACCCGCCGCCACCGTCGCCGGGTCGAGGAGGACCAGGTCGGCGCGGTACCCCTCACGGACCAGGCCCCGGTCGGGCAGCCGCAGCCGGGCCGCCGGGCGGCCGGTGAGGTGCGCGACGCACTCCTGAAGCGACAGCACCCCCAGCTCCCGTACGTACCGCCCGAGATAGTGCGGGAACGTGCCGTACGCGCGCGGGTGCGGCTTGGCGCCCTGAAGGAGGCCGTCGGAGCCGCCCGTGTGGACCCGGTGGCGCATGATGGTCCGGACGTTCTCCTCGTGGCCCACGTGCTGGAGGATCGTCGGGCCGAGCCGGTCCGCCAGGAGCAGCTCGCGGGCCGTCGTCCAGGGGCTCTCCCCGCGCAGGGACGCCGACTCATGGACCGTACGGCCCACGAAGTCGCCCAGCGCCGGGTCCGCCACGCCCGAGATCTCGATCGTCCGCCAGTCGACGGGCACCCCGTGACAGCCGTCCGCGCCGGTCACCTCCAGGTCGTACCGGACGCGCTCGGCGATCTCCTCGTCCGCGAGGCGGCGCAGGATCTCCCCGGGGCCGCCCTCGCTCGCCCAGCTCGGCAGCAGCGCCGCCAGCGTGGTGCAGCCGGGGGTGTACGGATAGGTGTCCAGGGTGATGTCCGCGCCGGTGTCCAGCGCCTTGTCCAGCAGGGCGAGCAGCTCGGGGGCCCGGCCCTCGTTCACGCCGAAGTTCATGGTGGCGTGGGCGAGATGGAGCGGGCAGCCCGCCTCCCGGGTCAGCGCCACCATCTCCGCGTACGCCTCCAGCGCGCCCGCGCCGTACGAGCGGTGGTGCGGGCAGTAGTAGCCGCCGTACGCCGCCACCACCCGGCACAGTTCGGTGAGTTCGGCGTCCGGTGCGTACATCCCGGGGGTGTAGGTCAGTCCGGAGGACAGGCCGACGGCCCCCTGCTCCAGGCCCTGCGCGACCAGCTCCCGCATCCGGTCCAGTTCCCGGGGCGTGGCCGGACGGTCCTCCCAGCCGACGACGAGCGCCCGGACCGTGCCCTGGGGGATCAGGTAGGCCGCGTTGACGGCGATGCCGCGGTCCAGCCGGTCCAGGTACTCGCCCACCGACCGCCAGTCGAAGTCGATGTCGTCGCCGTACCCGTTCCAGCCGGTGACGGCCCGGCGGACCCCTTCGAGCGTGGCGTCGTCGACGGGCGCGTACGACAGCCCGTCCTGGCCCAGGACTTCAAGGGTCACGCCCTGCGCGGCCTTCGCGCTGTGGTCCGGGTCGCGCAGCAGGGCGAGGTCGCTGTGGGCGTGCATGTCGATGAAGCCGGGGGCGAGGACCAGCCCCTCGGCGTCCAGTTCCCGGACGGCCTTCGGCCGCTGGCAGCCGGCCGCGGCCGCCTCCTTCACGATCGAGACGATCCGCCCGCCGTCGATCACCACGTCCGCGCGGTAGGAGTCCGCGCCGCTGCCGTCGACGACGTCCGCGTCCCGGACGACGAGGTCTTCCATGCCCTGCCTCCCGCTCAGAAGAACGTACGGATGTAGTCGACGACCGTGCCGTCCGCCTCGGCTACCGGGATCAGCGGCCACTTGTCGAACGACGTGCACGGATGGGACAGGCCCAGGCCCACCCAGTCGCCGACCTCCAGATCCGCCTCGGGCAGGGTGCGCAGCCAGGCGTGCTGGTCGGACAGGGCGGTGACGGACACACCGGTGGCCGGGCGCTCCGTGCCGCCGCGCCGGATCACCTGGGCGAAGGGCAGATCCAGGTCGTAGGCCGCGTCGCGCTTGCCCGCGTTGACGAACGCCTGCTCGGGGGTGGGGCGGGAGACCACCTGGGTCCACAGCCGGAAGGCCGGCTCCAGGGCGCCCTCCTCCGGCACCCGGTTGAACGGGGTCAGCTTGCGGTAGTGCCCGTCGTCGTGCGAGACGTAGGCACCCGAACGCAGCAGCTTCAGGACGGGCAGGGAGAGTTCGGGGATCGCGGCGAAGACGTCGGCGACCGCGTCGAACCAGGCGGAGCCGCCCGCGCTGACCACGATCTCGTCCAGGCCCGCGAACCGTCCCGCCCGGTCGAGGTCGACGGCGAGCGCGACCAGCCGGCGCAGCCAGGCGTGCACCCGCTCCGCGTCGGCGCCCGGCACCTCGCCCTCGTACCCGGCGACCCCCACCAGCCGCAGGGTCGGTGCGGCGGCCACCGCGTCGGCGACCGCCGCGCACTCCTTCTCGGTCCGCACCCCGGTGCGCGCCCCCTCGCCTGCGGCCAGCTCGACGACGACGTCCACCGGCCGGGCCGCCCCGCGCAGCGCCGCGTCCATCAGCTCCACGCCGCGCACGGAGTCGACGTAACAGACGAGCCGGAACTCCGGGTCGGCGTCCAGCCGGCCGGAGATCCAGCGCAGGGCCGCCTCGTCGACCAGTTCGTTGGCGAGGAAGATCCGCTTCACCCCGAACGCCCGCGCCACCCGCACCTGGTGCGGGACCGCGAGGGTGATGCCCCACGCGCCGCGGTCGATCTGCCGCTGGAAGAGCTGCGGGGCCATGGAGGTCTTGCCGTGCGGGGCGAAGGCCAGCCCGTGCCGGGTCGCGTACGTCTCCATGAGCCGCAGGTTGTGCTCCAGGCGCTCCGCGGAGAGCGCGAGGACGGGGGTGGCGAAGCCGTCGGTGAAGAGGTTGCGGCGCTGGGCGGCCAGTTCGCCGACCGTGAGGCCGTCGGCGTCCGGGGGGAGGCCCTTGAAGCGGTGGTCGACACGTTCCTCGGCGAGTCGGGCGAGTGCCTCGGTGCTCATGGAACCTCCTGATCAGGAGCGTTGCAACAACTGCAACGTCCATTGCGTATATCGCTTACGGCTGTCTAACATCTCGGCCAACGCGGGGTCAACGGCCCCGCCCGACGCTGGGAGCTACGACGATCGTGACCGCCACCGGACCCCGCAACGCCCCGGACGTCATCGACGTGGTGGACGTCGTCGCGCTCGGCGAGTCCATGGTCACCTTCCTGCCCTCCCGGCCCGGCCGCCTCGCCGACGTGCCCTCCTTCGAGCGGGCCATCGGCGGCGCCGAGTCCAACGTGGTGTGCGCCCTCGCGGCCGCCGGGCACCCGGCCCGCTGGGTCAGCCGGGTCGGCGCCGACGGCTTCGGCGACCACCTCGTCGAGACCGTCGGCGCGTACGGCGTCGACGTGGCGTCCGTCTCCCGGGACCCCGCCCGCCCCACCGGCGTCTACTTCCGCACCGCCGGCGACCGGTCCACCGACGCCCACGAGGTGGCCTACTACCGCGCCGGGTCCGCCGCCTCCGCGATGTCCGTGGACACCGTCCCCCTCGACGCCGTACGGGCCGCACGGGTGCTGCACCTCACCGGGATCACCGCGGCCCTCTCCGCGGACTGTCTCCGCCTGCTGCGCACGCTCATGGCCCCCCGGCCCGGGCGGCCCCTCGTCTCCTTCGACGTCAACCACCGCCCCCGCCTGTGGACCGACGGCAACAGCCCCCAGGTGCTGCTCGAACTGGCCCGCGGCGCCGACCTGGTGTTCGTCGGCGAGGACGAGGCCGCCGAGGTGTGGGGCCTGGACGGCGTCGACGCCGTACGGACCGCGTTCCCCGACCCCGAGGTGCTCGTCGTCAAACAGGGCGCGCGCGGGGCGACCGTCTTCGACCGGGGCACCGCCCTGCACATGCCCGCCCCGCGGGTCGACGTCGTCGCCGCCGTCGGCGCCGGGGACGCCTTCGCCGCCGGCTTCCTCTCCGCGACCCTGCGCGGGCTGCCCGTGCGCGACCGGCTGCGGCACGGTCATCTGATGGCCGCCGCCGCCCTCACCGCCCCCGGCGACCTCGCCGTCCCCCCTTCCCGCGACCACGCCGACCGGCTGGCCGCCCTCGACGACACCGCGTGGGGGAGACTTCGACTCGGCCCCGGCTGGACCCAGGCCGCGCCGGCCACCGAGGAGGTACGCACCCCATGAGCCAGACCGTCGACCGCGCCCTGAGCATCCTGCCCCTGCTCGCCGAGGGACCCGCCGACCTCGGCCAGGTCGCCGACCGCCTCGGCGTCCACAAGTCGACGGCCCTGCGGCTGCTGCGCACCCTGCACGAACACGGCCTGGTCTACCGCCAGTCCGACCAGCGCTACCGCCTCGGCGCCCGCCTCTTCGCCCTCGCCCAGGAGGCGATGGAGAACCTCGACATCCGCGAGATCGCCCACCCCCACCTCGCCCGGCTCAACGAGCGGTGCGGACACACCGTCCACCTCGCCGTGCACGAGGAGGGCGAGGTGCTCTACATCGACAAGGTGGAGAGCCGCTACCCGGTGCGGATGTACTCCCGCATCGGCAAGCCCGTCGCCATCACCGTCGCCGCCGTCGCCAAGCTGCTCCTGGCCGACCTGCCCGAGGGCGAACGGCGGGCGGTCGCCGAGAAGCTCGACTACCCCCTCTACACGGCCCGCTCCACCCCCAACGCCCCCGCCTTCCTGCGGGAGCTGGAGAAGGTCCGAGAACAGGGCTGGGCCACCGACCTCGGCGGCCACGAGGAGTCCATCAACTGCGTCGCCGCACCGATCCGGGGCGCCGACGGCCGGGTGGTCGCCGCGATGTCGGTCTCCGCGCCGAACGTCGTCGTCACCGCCGACGAACTCCTCACGCTGCTCCCGCTGGTGCGCCGTACGGCGGACACCATCAGCGGCGAGTACTCCGGCAGGACCCCGATCAAGGAAGCCCCCGAGGGATAGGTACAGCATGACCGAGAAGACCGCGCTCACCCCGAAGACCCACACCGCACCGCCCGCGAAGTTCTCCCACGGGGTCCGCAAGGGCAACATCCTCCAGGTCGCCGGCCAGGTCGGCTTCCTGCCCGCCGAGGAGGGCAGGCCGCCCACGCCCGCCGGCCCCACCCTGCGCGAGCAGACCCTCCAGACCCTCGCCAACGTCAAGGCGATCCTGGAGGAGGGCGGCGCCTCCTGGGACGACGTGATGATGATCCGCGTCTACCTGACGGACACGGCCCACTTCGCGGAGATGAACGCGATCTACAACGCGTACTTCGAGGAGCAGGCCCTCACCGCCCCGCCCGCCGCCCGCACCACGGTCTACGTCGGACTGCCCGCCGGACTCCTCGTCGAGATCGACGCACTCGCCGTCCTCGGCTGACCCGGCCCGCAGACTCCGGGCCACCGGCACCGGTCCGCCGGCACCGGTCCGCCGGCATCGGTCCACTGACGTCGGTCCACTGACGTCGGTCCACTGACGTCGGCCGACCGACGTCGGTCGGCCGACGGTTCATCAACTCCCGCACACCGCACGACGGTACGGCGCCCCCAGCGGCGCCGTACCGCGATCCGCCCTGCCCGAAAGCTGTATGCACCCACGCAGAGGACCCCCCGTTGCCCCACTCCCTCGCAGCATCCGCCCCCGCCGTGACCCCACCCCACACCGGCGGCCTGCTCCTCCTGATCGACGGCACCGCAGGACTGCTGACGGTCGCCGCCCTCGGCATCGCCCTCCTGCTCTTCCTGATCATCAAGGTCAGGATCCAGCCCTTCGTGGCCCTCCTCGCGGTCTCCATAGCCGTCGGCCTGCTCGCCGGACTGTCCGTCACCGAACTCTTCGGCACCGTCCAGCGCTCGGACGCCGTCTCCACCATCGAGTCCGGCATGGGCGGCATCCTCGGCCATGTCGCGATCATCATCGGCCTGGGCACGATGCTCGGCGCGATCCTTGAGGTCAGCGGTGGCGCCGAGGTGCTCGCGTCCCGGCTGCTCGGCGTGTTCGGCGAGAAGCGCGCCCCCCTCGCGATGGGTCTGACCGGCCTGGTCTTCGGCATCCCGGTCTTCTTCGACGTCGGCATCTTCGTCCTCGCGCCGATCGTCTACGCGGCCGCCAAGCGGGGCGGCCGGTCGATCCTGCTGTACTGCCTGCCGCTGCTGGCGGGCCTGTCCATGACCCACGCGTTCCTGCCCCCGCACCCCGGCCCGGTCGCGGCCGCCGGCCTGCTCCACGTGGACCTCGGCTGGGTCATCCTCATGGGCGTGGTCTGCGGTGTCCCGGCGGTACTGGCCGCGTGGGTGTTCTCCGCGTGGATCGGCCGCCGCATCTTCGTCGCCGTACCGCAGGACATGGCCGAGGCGGCGGCGGAGGCCCGGCGGGCCGTCGTCGAGGAACAGCGGGCACAGGGTGTCGTACCCCGCGAGGACCCGGTGCCCCTCGGCACCGTCCTCGGCATCATCGGTACGCCGCTGCTGCTGATCCTGGCCGCCACGTTCTCCTCGATCGCCCTGGACCCCTCCACCCTGCGCTCGATCGTCGAGTTCTTCGGCAGCCCCTTCGTGGCGCTCACCCTCGCCCTGCTGCTCGCCTACTACCTGCTCGGCATCCGGCGCGGCTGGTCCCGCAAGTCCCTGGAAACGGTGTCGACGGCCTCGCTCAAGCCGGTCGGCAACATCCTGCTCGTGGTCGGCGCGGGCGGCGTCTTCGGTGCCGTCCTCAAGGCGAGCGGTGTGGCCCAGGCCCTGTCGGACACCTTCAACGACGTGGGCCTGCCGGTGATCGTCCTCTCCTACCTGATCTCGGTGGTGCTGCGGATCGCCCAGGGCTCGGCGACCGTGGCGATCGTGACGACGGCGGGCATCGTGGCCCCGCTGCTCGCCGCCGGCGACCACTCCCAGGCCTTCGTGGCCCTCGTCATCATGGCCATCTCGGCGGGTTCCATCTTCGCCTCGCACGTCAACGACGGAGGCTTCTGGATGGTCGCCAAGTACTTCGGCATCAGCGAACGCGACACCCTGAAGACGTGGACCGTCCTGGAGACGGTGCTGTCGGTGGTGGGGTTCGTGACGGCGGCCGGATTGAGCCTGTTCGTGTAGGCGTCTCATAACGAAGTTGGGGCTGGCTGTGTCCGGCACAGGATCTTCGACCATACTGCCCGCTGTGGAGCAGCGCATAGGTTCGAGCAGCCAGCCCCTGGAGGGCGCCGGATTCGACCCGGCATTCATCCCCGGGCTCACGTCGCCCGTGACCGCGGAGCCGGAGGACAAGGCGCCCGCCGAGGACGCCGAGGACGCCGAGGGCGTCGGGTCCGAGGAGGCGTCGGCCCCGGCGGAGGAGTCCCCCGCCGAGGACGAGTCGTCGGACGGCCCCGTCTTCGAGGCATCCGACCGCCGCGCGCGGATCAGCGCCGACGCCAGGGGCGTCCGTCTCCGACTCGACGAGGAGGCGTGCGAGTTCCGCTGGGACGAGATCGGCGCCGTCGAGACGGAGGCGCCGCGGTTCGGCAAGCGATTCACCATCACGGTGCACACCCCTGACCGCCGTTGGTACCCGATCGAGATCGAGGCGACGGCCAGGAGCCGCTTCAAGGAGTGGGAGGACCAGCTGGACGCGGTCCTCGACGCCTACTTCGAAGAAGGGGGCGCCGAGGACGAGGCCGAGGACGTCACGGAGACGGACGTCGCCGAGAAGGACGTCGCCGACAAGGACTAGGCGCAGTACTGGGCCTGCTTGCCGATGGACCGGTACATGCAGTCGGCGTTCTCCAGGAGTTGCAGCACCGCGTCCTTGTTACGGGCCGTCTCCCGCTCGATGACCTCGTCGGGCGGGTAGAACCCACCCCCGGACGCCGATCCCGGGTACATCTCGAAGGTGTACGAGAAGATCTTGTGCGAGCCCCAGAGATAGTCGTCGATCGACCCGTCCGTGATGTACAGGTCGCTCGCCTGCTCCGGCGTGTAGCCGTTGCTCGCGGCCATCGCCCGCCCGATGGTGGCGAACGCGTTGCGGTCGTCGGCCGTCATCCCGGTGGTCGTGTCGGCGGTGGTGTACCCGAAGGGCCACAGCACCAGCTGGCTGTACGTGTGGAAGTCGATCCCGGCGGTGATCTGCTGCTTGCCGCCGACGACCCGGCTGCGCACGAAGTCGGCGACGACCTTCACCTCGGGCGCGGACTCGGCGGCCGTGCCCCGGTAGGTCTCCGACGACGTCGAGCCCGAGGAACCGCCGCAGCAGCCCCACCGGTAGGCCCAGTTGCGGTTGAGGTCCGTACCGACGGCGGAGGAACCCGAGTTGGGCTGGCGGTTCTTGCGCCATGAGCGGTAGGAGCCGGTGGCGATGTCGTACTCGCCGCCGTCCGGGTTGAGGTCGGGGACGATCCAGATCTCGCGGCCGTTCACCATGCTGGTGACGCGGGAGTCGGAGCCGTAGCCCGCGCCGAGTTCACGGATCAGATAGAGCGCCATCTCCACGGTGAGGTGCTCGCGGGCGTGCTGGTGGTGGGTGAACAGCACCTCCGGCTCGGCCTCGTCGGTGGCGACGTTGTCACTGATCTTGACGGCGACGATGTCCCGGCCCTGGTACGACTTTCCGATCACCCGCTTGCTCATGATGCCCGGGTAGGCCGCGATGCGCTGGTCGATCTCCGCCGTCATCTCCGCGTAGTTGTGGTAGCGGGAGTCGGCGGAGGGGAAGTCGAACAGCCGCACCTCGTCCTCGGCGACCCGGTTCGGCGCGGAGCCCAGCAGGGACACCTCGTACCCCTGGGAGCGCAGCTTCGTGATCTGGTCGGCGCGGCCCGAGACGACGACGGTCTCCTCGTCGGCCTCGTCGACGCTCACCCCGGACGCCGCGATCGCGGTGCGCATCTGCGGGGTGCTGTGGTGGATCCGGATCTCGTACTGACGGATGTCGTCGGCGGAGGCCGTCGGCTTCGAGGCGCTGCCCGCGGCGGCGTCGGTGGCCGTGGCCGTCAGTGGTGCCGCGAGGGCCAGGGCCAGCAGGGCGGCGAGGGCGGCGGACCTTCTGCCGCCGCGGGCGCTTGTGGCGCCGGAGCCTGAGCCGCGGATGCGAAGTCGCATGAGATCTCCTTGTGGGGAGGGGAAGTGTGGGGGGTGGTGCTGCTTCCGTGCGACGTGCTGTGCGCTTGCTGTGCGGCGGTACGGGTGCCGCTCATCGTGAGCGCATGGCATGTGCAGGTCAAGAGAGGACAAAGAGCCGCTTGGCCTGAATCATGCGGATGAAGGCCGCGCAGTGTACGCATGACCACGCCTTTCGGCGCGATCCACGGCAAAGTGCACCCACCCGTGTGACCTGAACGTGCATATATGTACGGCCCGGGGAAGCCTGAGGGTCCGCATGAACGGACCCCCTCAGAGGACTGGCTGATCATGGGTGGATCAGCGCCGCGCCGGGACTGGCACCTCCCGGTGGAGACGACCAGTTTCGTCGACCGGCGGACCGAACTGGCCGAAGGGCGCGAGCTGTTGGCGAGGGCCCGGTTGGTCACCCTGACCGGCCCGGGCGGCGTCGGCAAGACCCGTCTGGCCGGCCGCATCGCGGCCCGCGTTGCCCGCGCCTTCCCCGACGGCGTCCGCTTCGTCCACCTCTCGGGACTGCACGACCCGGCCCTGGTCCCGCACGGCGTGGCCGACGCCCTCGGCCTCCACGACCACTCCGACCGCCCGCCGCTGGAGGCGCTGGCCCAGCGCCTGCGGGACCGCCGGCTGCTGCTGGTCGTCGACAACTGCGAGCATCTGCTCGCCGCCTGCGCCCAGCTGGCCGCCGCGCTCCTGCGCGGCACGACCGGCATCCGCATCCTCGCCACCAGCCGTCACCGGCTCGGGCTGACCGAGGAGCACCTCATGGACGTACGGCCGCTGCCCGTGCCCGACCCGGACGGCGACCTCTCCGCCGCCGACGGCTACCCGGCGCTCGCGCTCTTCGCCGACCGGGCCGCCGCCGTGGTCCCCGGCTTCCGCCTCACCGCGGCGAACCGGGCGTCGGTCGCCCGCCTCTGCCGCCGCCTCGACGGCCTCCCGCTCGCCATCGAACTGGCCGCCGTGCGGATGCGCGTCCTCGACGTCGACCAGCTCGTGGCCCGCCTCGACGACCGCTACCGCCTCCTCACCGGCGGCAGCCCCGCGGTCCTGCCCCGCCACCAGACCCTGCGCGCGGCGGTCGACTGGAGCCACGCCCTGTGCGACCCGCGCGAACAGCTGGTCTGGGCCCGGCTGTCGGTACTGGCCGGGAGCTTCGACCTGGAGACGGCGGAGGCGGTGTGCGCGGGAGCGGACGGGGCGGCCACCGCCACCGCCACCGTCCCCGTCACCACCAGCGCCACCGTCCCC
This sequence comes from Streptomyces phaeofaciens, assembly GCF_014648915.1. Lineage (GTDB taxonomy): Bacteria > Actinomycetota > Actinomycetes > Streptomycetales > Streptomycetaceae > Streptomyces > Streptomyces phaeofaciens. The sequence continues at coordinate 269,126 of NZ_BMSA01000002.1, forward strand.
GTCGCCACCAGCGCCACCGCCACCCTCCCCGTCACCACCAGCGCCACCGCCACCGATTCACGAGCCGACGCGGCGGCGGAACGCGGTACCCACGCCGCCGGCGACCGGGCGCCCTCCCCCCGCCTCCACCCCCACGACGTCCTGGAAGCCGTCGCCGGGCTGGTCGACAAGTCCGTGCTGTGCCGCGAGACCGGCCCGGCCGGCGGCGTCCGCTACCGCCTCCTCGACAGCCTCCGCCACTACGGTCTCGAACGCCTGCGTGAGCAACCGGGGGAGGAGCGGGCCACCCGCACCCGGCACCGGGACTGGACCCAGCGCCAGGCCGCCGCCCACGAGCGCGCCTGGTTCGGCCCCGGCCAGCCCGCCATCGTCGCCCGCCTGCGCGCCGACCGCGACAACATCCGCGCCGCCCTCGACTTCAGCCTCACCACCCCCGGAGAGGCTCTCGCGGGACTGCGGCTCGCCGGCACCCTGTGGTTCCACTGGCACGCCTGCGGAGCACCCCGTGAAGGCCGCTACTGGCTCGACCGCGCCCTCGACGCCAACCCCGGCCCCACCTCCGAACGCGCCCGCGCCCTGTGGATCGCGGGCCTGCTGGCCGGCTGCCCCGAGGACCTCACCCGTGGCCGGCACCGCGCCGAACAGGCCCGCGACCTCGCCCACCGCCTGGGCGACCGGGCGGAGGCGGCGCACGCCGACTACGTCGTCGGCGTCATCCGTCTCTTCAGCGACGATCTCACCGGCGCCCTCGACCACTTCCGCACCGGCGTCGCCCGCGGCCCGCTCCCCGGCCAGCACCTCAGCCTCGTCGGCCTCGACCGGGTCGAACTCGCCTGCGCCCTGGCCTTCCTGGGCCGCGCCGACGAGGCCATCGACGTCTGCGAGGAGACCCGCCGGCTCTGCGCCGCGCACGGCGAGCGGTGGGTGCTGTCGTACGTGGAACGCATCCTCGCGCTCGCCCACAGCGTGAAGGGCGACCGGGACCGGGCGGAGGCGCACGGCCGGGAGGCCCTGCGGCTCAAGCTCGCGGTGCACGACGTGCTCGGCATGGGACTCACCCTCGACCTGCTGGCCCGGATCGCGGCCGAGCGCGGCGCCCACGACCGGGCGGCCGTCCTGCTCGGCGGTGCCGACCGCGCCTGGGCCGACGTCGACCGTGACCGCTGGGGCTCGGCGGCCCTCAACGCCACCCGCCGGGCCGGCGAGGAACGCGTCCGTGAGGCGCTCGGCCCCGCCGCCCTGCGCCGGGCCTACGACCGGGGCGCCGCCCTCGCCCTCGCGGACGTCGTCGCGTACGCGCTGGACGAGACCGAGGGCGAGCCGCCCGCCGCGCCCGAGCGGCCCGCCGCCGGACCGCAGCCCGGTGTCCGCCTCACCCGCCGCGAGACGCAGGTCGCCGCACTGGTCGCCGAGGGACTCGCCAACCAGCAGATCGCCGACCGCCTGGTGATCGCCCGCCGCACCGCCGAAGGGCACGTCGAACGCATCCTCAGCAAGCTCGGCCTCAGCAACCGCAGCCAGATCGCCGCCTGGGTGACGGCCCAGCGGTGACCGCCCCGCACTCCACCCACCCACCCGCACCCATGGGGGACCCCATGACCACCCGACCCGCCCGGCCCACCGCCCTCCAGCCCGCCGCCGTCCGCCCGGCCGCCGCCGCGCCACCGCCCGTGCAGGGCACCTTCGACCACCGGATGGCCGTCTTCGGCACCGACGAGGCGTTCGTCGCCGCCGCCCTCCCCTTCCTCACCGAGGGTCTCGCCGCCTCCCACGAGCCGCCGCCCCTCGCGATCGTCGCCCCCGACAAGCTGGACCTCCTGCGCGACGCCCTCGGCACCACCGCGAAGGACGTCGGCCTCCTCCCGCACACCGACTGGTACACCGGCTCGGCCGCCAACGCCGTGGCCCGCGCCGCCCGGCACCTCGCCACCCAGGCCGGCCCCGGCGGCCGCTGCCACCTCCTCATGGAACCCGTGTGGAACGGCCGCGCCGGCCGCTCCCCGCGCGAGAGCACCGAGTGGATCCGCTACGAGGCCCTCGCCAACCTCCTCTTCGCCCCCACGGCGACCACCGCGATGTGCGTCTACGACACCCGCACCGCCGGTGCCGTCGTCGTCGAGGCGGCCCGCCGCGCCCACCCGGACACCGGCGTCTACGCGGACCCGTTCGAGATCGCCGCCGAACTGGACGCCGTACCGCTGGCGCCCGTGCCGTCCGAGGCCGAGCTGCTGCCCGAGCCGGTGCCGGAGGCGGTGCGCGGCTGGGCGGCCGCGCGGGGGCTGGGGCCGGCCGACGCGGAGCTGTTCGCCACGGCCGTCGCGGAGGCGGCCGGCCTCGGCCCGGTGACCGGCGCCCTGCTGTGGGGCGAGGCCCCCGGCTGCTGCTGCGAACTGGGCCTGGCCCGGCGCGTCGACGACCCGCTCGCCGGGTTCGTGCCGCCCGGCACCGCCGCCCCGGAGCCCGGCCAGGGCCTGTGGTTCGCCCGCCAGGTGTGCGCGTACGTCGACGTCCGTGCCGCGGCCGGCGGGGGCACGTCCGTACGCCTTCAGTACGGGTGAGCCCCCGCGTGTACCCCGGTGGTACTACGGGCGGGTACGGAAACGGGTAGTCCTCCCCGTGCGCGTGAGGCCCGGGGAGGGCACGCTGACCTCATGCTGCGACTCTCCGGGGGAGACCCCCTCCCGGACCCCCACCCTCAGTACGGCGCGTACCCCCAGCCGCCGTTGGGAGCCGGTCATTCGAGCATCGAGTACGAGCCCCGGCCCGCCGCCGTCCGCGAGGCCCGCGCGCAGGTGCGCGGGCAGCTGGAACGGTGGGGGCTGGGGGAGCGGGACGACCTGGTCGACACGGCCGAGCTGCTGGTCAGCGAGCTGGCCACCAACGCCGTGCTGCACTCCGCGAGCCGCTTCAGGCTCACCCTCTTCGCCGCGCACGGCACGCTGCGCTGCGAGGTCGCCGACACCGGCCGGCACCCCCCGGAGTTACGGGAGGCGGGCGACGCGGAGAGCGGCCGGGGGATGTTCCTCGTGGACGCCCTCGCCCGGGGCTGGGGCTGCCACCGGGACGGGCCGGGCAAGACCGTGTGGTTCGAGCTCGGCACCTGCGGCTGCGACGGCTGCGGCCGGCGGCAGCCGTCGCAGTAGCAACCACTTCGGGTGGAGATCGTGCCCGCCCCCTTGCCGGACCGGCCGCTTTGGGCTTTCTTGACCTTCATGGCGGACACCACGGGAAACCCCACGGACACCGAGGCACCATCCGGCATCGACAACCCCACCCCCCGCAAGGCGAGTTGGAAGTACATCGGCCCCGGCATCGTCGTCGCCGCGACCGGTGTGGGCGCCGGCGACCTGGTCGCCACGCTCATCGCGGGCAGCAACTTCGGCTACACCCTCCTCTGGGCGGCGGTCGCCGGCTGCCTGGTGAAGATCTCCCTGGCGGAGGCGGCGGGGCGCTGGCACCTGTCCACCGGCCGCACCCTCTTCGACGGCTGGGCGAGCCTCGGCCGCTGGACGACGTGGTTCTTCGTCGTCTACGTCGTGATCTGGGGCTTCGTCTACGGCGCGGCCGCGATGTCGTCGAGCGCGCTGCCGCTCCAGGCGCTGTTCCCCGACGTGATGGACCTCGAATGGTGGGGCATCGCGTGCGGGCTGGTCGGGCTGGTCTTCGTCTGGTTCAACAAGTACGCGGTCTTCGAGAAGGTCATGACGGTCCTGGTGGGTGTCATGTTCGTCGTCACCGTCTACCTGGCGATCCGGGTCACCCCGAACCTCCCCGACGCCCTCGCCGGCCTGCTGCCGGTACTGCCCGACGAGAAGGACTCCGTCCTCAACACCCTCGGTCTGATCGGCGGCGTCGGCGGCACCGTCACACTGGCCGCGTACGGCTACTGGGTCAACGCCAAGGGCTGGACCGACACCGGCTGGATGAAGGTGATGCGCCTGGACAACCGCGTCGCGTACCTCACGACCGGCATCTTCGTCATCGCCATGCTCTTCGTCGGCGCGGAGCTGCTGCACTCGGCGAACGTGGCGATCGCGAGCGGCGACAAGGGGCTCGTCCAGCTCGGCGACATCCTGGAGGCCGAGTACGGCGGGGCGACCGCGAAATTCTTCCTGATCGGCTTCTTCGCCACCTCCTTCACCTCCCTGATCGGCGTCTGGCACGGCGTCAGCCTGATGTTCGCCGACTTCGTGGAGCGCTTCCGGTCCCAGCAGGCGGCCCGCGGCGAGAAGGTCGCCTCGGGCGAGCGCGAGCGCTCCTGGCCCTTCCGCGCCTACCTCCTCTGGCTGACCTTCCCGCCGATCGTCCTGCTCTTCCAGGGCCAGCCCTTCCGCCTGATCATCCTGTACGGCGTCCTGGGCGCGGCCTTCCTGCCGTTCCTGGCGGGCACGCTGCTGTGGCTGCTCAACTCCTCCCGCACGCCACGCCAGTGGCGCAACGGTCCGCTGAGCAACACGATGCTCGCGCTGGCCGGGGTGCTCTTCCTGGTGCTGTGCGTGAAGCAGGTCTGGGACCAGCCGTGGTCGGAGTTCTTCTGACCGCGCGTCCGGTCCCATTGCCTTCGTCCGTCAGTCCTCCGTGCTCGTCCAGCGGGGGCTGAGTGCGATGTCCCGCAGCTGCGCCATGGTGAGCGCGGGCTTCGCGCGGGTCGCGGCCTTGGTCTGGTCACCCGTGTTGAAGGCGCTGACGACCACCCGCAGTCCGTCCTTGCGCAGCGTGTCGACGGTCCACATCACGACCCCGGCCCCGCCCTTCTCGCCCGGCTCCTGGCGCGTCGCGACCCGGGTCCCGTCGGGGAGGGTCTCGGCGCCGGAGCCGAAGAGCTGTCCGGCGTCGGCGGACATGCCGGGCTGCACGTTGACCTGGACGAGGCCCTTGCCCTTGCCGTCGTCGACGACGAAGGATCCGTACCCGTCCTGGCTGACCCCCGCGTCGCGGTCGAGGCCCTTGGGCAGCAGGAGGGCGAGCTTGCGCATGACCACGTAGTCGGGCATCAGCGCGCCGCCGCCGTGTCCGCCCGCGGAGGCCGTCGGGCGCTCCTCCTCGGGAATGGCGTCGATGATCCGGCGCCATACGCCGTCGGCGGCCACCTTCTTCAACTGGGCCGTGGTGAGAGGGGGTTCGGGCCGGGAGACGGGCTCGCCCTTCTCCGCCGGGGCGTTCCACTCGATGAGGCTCACATGCTGCCCGGCCGGGGTGACCAGGTCCGCGCCCCACGACTTGGTGTCCTCGCGGCGGTCGGAATACTCGTACCCCTGGTAGACGGTCACCGCGGACCCGTCCGGCAGCAGTCCGCTCTCGCAGCTGTCGAGGTCCCCCTGCCCGTCCTCGGGGCAGGGCATCACCTGGGCGGAGGGATCGATCTTCCCCGCGTCCGCCGGGATCCGGTCCAGGCCCAGGGAGAGGGACGCCGGACCCTTGCCGTCGTCGAACACGCCCACCGCGAGCGGCGGCAGCTCCTCGTCCGTTCCGCGCGACTCCGTCTCGGTGAACGCCCCCTTGGGGAGCAGCTTCACGAGGGCGCGGACGACGTCGTCGCCGGAGTAGGACGTCGTCGCGGCCTTGCTGCCGTTCCCGGCGAGGGAGGGCGGGGACGCGTCGGGCGTGCCCCCGGGGAGGAGGAGGGATCCGCCCACCCCCACGAGGGCGAGGGCCGCGACGCTCCCCACGATCGCGGCGCGGCGCTGCACCTGCATCCGCCGGCCGCGCCGCGCCCCGGCGGCGGTGAGTTCGGTACGGGGGGAGTCGAAGGCGCCGCCCGTCCGGTGGAGAGCTGCGGAGAGCCGGTCCTCGAAGGGGTCGTCGGGCTGGTGTGCGGGCATGGTGAACCACCGTTTCCACGAGCGGGTGATGAAGAAGTCGAAGGTCGGGTGCTGTGCGGGGACGGGGCCGGGGCCCGGCGCGGGGCGGGCGGCTCAGGGCCGCGCGTACTCGCCGATGTCCTCGCCGAGAAGCTCCCGCAGCCGGCCGAGCGCGCGCGAGCAGCGGGTGCGCACGGCGGCGGAGCTGGCGTTCACGGCGCCGGCGGTCTCCTCGATCGAACGGTCCTCCCAGTACCGCAGGACCACGACCGCCCGGTCCTTCGCGGGCAGCCGGGCCAGGGCCTGGAGCAGGGTGAGCCGCAACGGGGTGTCCGTGCCGCTGCCGTCGGGGACGTCCGGGAACGCCTCCACGGCCCGTTCGCCGCTGCTGCGCCGCCGCCGGTGGGCGAGGAAGGTACGGGTCAGCACGGTCTGCGCGTACGCGGCCGGGTTGTCGGCCCGGGAGACCCGTGCCCAGCGGACGTACACCCTGCCGAGGGTCTCCTGGACCAGATCCTCGGCGAGATGGGTGTCCCCTGCCGTGAGCAGACACGCGGACCGGTACAGATGCCCGGCACGCGCCGCCGCGAACTCGGCGTACTCGTCCGCACGGGCCTGTCTCATGCGTGCTCCCCCTCAGTCGCCGTACGTCGTCCTCACCTCATTGATGCGGTGGGGGAGGGGAAATGTTTCACGGGGGACGGAAAGAGGGGGCACAGGGACGGCGGGGTAGGTTGCCGGGGTGACTGAGCAGCCCCCGCCGCCCCCGGCGACCCCTCCGGGATTCGGCCCGCCCCCGCCGCAGTACGCCCCGGAGGGACCCCAGTACCTCCCGCCCGGCCAGGCCCTGCCCGAGTTCCTGGCGGTCGACCGGCGCAACTCGATCGTCGTCGACGCGTCGGGCGTCGCCTTCGAGATGTACGACATCACGGTCGAGTTCACCTGGCCGGAGATCCGCAGCGTCCACTACAAGGGGAGCGACGACGGCAAGTCCCTCATGGTGGCCGTGGTCCACCTGGACGGCCGCGTCTTCGAGGGCATCGTCCGCGCCAAGCCGAGGGAGCGCCTCCAGGCCTGGTTCGCCCACCTGGCCTGGGTCCTGGGGTACTACCGCCCGACGGGGTGACGTGGGGTACCGCCGACGGCCGCCCGGGGACCTGAGACCGGTCCCCGGGCGGCCGTCGGCTCACCTCACGCCGGGGTTCACGGCAGCGCGTGCACGTGCGGCCCCACCGCGTTCGACCACGCGTTGCCCGCGGTCGCGTCCCAGTTCGTCGACCACGTCATCGCGCCCCGCAGGTCGGGATACGTCCTCGACGGCTTGAAGGAACCGCAGTTCGTGCCCTTGGCCAGGCAGTCCAGGGCGTTGTTGACGATCGTCGGGGAGACGTACCCGCTGCCCGCCCCGCGCGTGGAGGCCGGCAGGCCGAGGCCCACCTGGGACGGGGCCAGGCCGCCCTCCAGCTGGATGCAGGCGAGGGCGGTGAGGAAGTCCACCGAGCCCTGCGAGTACACCTTGCCGTCGCAGCCCAGCATCGAACCGCTGTTGTAGTACTGCATGTTGACGACCGTGAGGATGTCCTTCACGTTCAGCGCGGTCTGGAAGTACGTGTTCGACGTCGACTGCATGTCGATCGTCTGCGGCGCCATCGTCAGGATCATCGACGGCCCCGCCTTCGCGGACAGGGAGCGCAGCGCCTGGCTCATGTAGGTCGCGTTGAGCCCGTTCTCCAGGTCGATGTCCACGCCGTCGAAGCCGTACGTCTGCATCAGCGTGTACACCGAGTTCGCGAAGTTCGTCGCGGAGGCGGAGTCGTTCACCGCGACCGTGCCGCGCTCGCCGCCCACCGACACGATGACCTTCTTGCCGGCCGTCTGCTTCGCCCTGATGTCCGCCTTGAACTGGTCGACGGTGTAGCCGCCCAGTCCGGCGGAGTCCAGGTTGAAGGTGACCGCGCCCGGGGTGGTCGTCGCGTCGGCGAAGGCCACGGCGATGATGTCGTACTGGGCGGGCACGTCCGAGATCTTCTGGACCGTGGCGCCGTTGTTGAAGTTCTGCCAGTAGCCGGTGACGGCGTGCTTGGGCAGGGAGCCGCCGCCCCCGCCGCCGGTCGCCGTCGTCGTCCCCGTCACGGCGGCCGACTTCACCGACTCACCGGCCGCGTTGGTCGCCGTGACCTGGAAGCTGTACGCCGTCGAGGCCGCGAGCCCGGTCACGGTGGCGGACGTGCCGGTCACCGCCGTCACCTTCGTACCGGCGCGGTACACGTTGTAGCCGGTCGCGCCGGAGACGGCGTTCCAGGCCAGGGAGACGGAAGAGGAGGTCGTGCCGGAGACGGTCAGGCCGGCCGGCGCGGAGGGGACCGTGGGGGCGGGGTCGGTGCCCCCGCCGCCGTCGGGGCCGAACACCGAGACGTCGTCGGCGTAGTAGGCGGCCTGGCCGTACCAGCCGTGCGTGTAGACCGTCACCGAGGTCGTCGAGGAGCCCGTGGTGAAGGTGGTCGTCAGCTGCTTCCAGGAGGCGGAGTCGGGCGTCCAGGTCGAGACGTCGGTGGTGCCCGTGCCGGTCACCCCCAGGTAGGTGTAGCCGCCCTGCACCCAGGCGCCCAGCGTGTACGTCGAGTTGGGCTTCACGGCCACGGTCTGGGAGCACCGGGCGTTGTCCTGGCCGGCCGGGGTCGCCTTGAGCGCGCCCGCGCCGGCGTGCGTGGGCGAGGAGACGGTCGTACCGCTGCCCGCCGAACAGGTCCAGTTGGCCAGGCCGGACTCGAAGCCGGCGTTCTTCGCGTTGTTGACGTCCGCGGCGGACGCCTGAGCCGCGCCCGCCAGGGTGAGGGCCAGGGCGGCGGTCACCGCGCCCGACCACAGTCGTGTCGATCTTTTATGTGGGGACATGACAACAAGTTGGTCCAGACCAATTTAATTGTCAAGGGATCCGTATGTGGAGGGTCGGTGTGCGCAACCTGCCCCGGTTTGCCGTGGCTTGCGCGAAGAACAGTTGCCTACCAGCTACGGAAAGCTGTTCTCCGGCCACAGGGGCGTGGTTACAGTGCTGAGGTAGTCACGCAATGAAGTCACCCCGGTGCGCCGGAGTAACACAACCGGTGGGCCGGACCGCGGGAATCGGGGAGCTGCGCGTGCCAACTGCCGTTGCCGTGACCGGCGCCGACCTGGCGCTGCCGCCGCAGGACGAACGGACCCTGCCCGCCGCCGTGCTCGCCGGCCTGGACCGGCAGCCGCTCGAGGCGGCCCTGACCGCCGTCCAGACACTCGTCGAACAGCACGGACACCTCGTCGTGGTGTACTCGCGCGGAGTGCCCGCGGCCGTCGAGCGGCGACTGCACACCATCCGCGCGCTCCTGGAGAGCGACCGCATCGCACTCTTCCGCCCGGACCTGCCCCCGCTCGGAGTCGCGGTCCTCGCCCGCCAGCTGCGCCAGCTCGCCTCCTGCGACCTCGGCCCCGGCGTCCTCGCCTCGGCCGGGCGGCTGCTCACCCACTACATCCACGCCGGCGCCCTCCTCGGCTCCGTCGCCCGCCTCGACCGCGTCCCCGTCGTCGGCCTGAAGTCCCATGCCAGGTCCTGGGTCCCGGGCAGCCAGTTCGGAGTGCTCGCCCATCCGCAGCCCGCACTGGTGAAGGCCGGACCCGACGTCACCCTGCCCGGCCCCGAGTTCGGGACCTGGATGCTCGTCGGGCGCGGGCAGCTCCAGTCCGACTGGGTCACCGCGACCCTGGCCCCCGCCTGGCAGGTGCAGGGCCTCAGGGAGACCGAGGCGCCCGCCGAGTCCGCGAACTGGTGGGGCACCGGCAAGCTCGTCGAGTTCTGCGCCTATCTGCCCGACCTGTCGGTCCTCTACCAGCTGGTCGCCTCGGTGCGGCAGAGCGTCTGCCACTGGTGCGGCATCGACGTCATCGGGGACCGCTGCGTCTTCTGCTCCGCCACCCCGCCGCCCCCCGCCGAACTCACCGCCCGTCCCCTCCGCGCTCTCACCACAGGCTGAAACGCCGGACCACCGTCCCGCTCGACCCGACCCCCAACGAGGTTGCACGGTTCATGAACTCCCGTCAGCGCCGCGGCGTGATTCTCCTGCTCCTGTCGGTGTTGTGCGCCCTCGGCGCCTTCGCCGGCGTCCTCTCGGTCATCGACGACGTGCAGTCCAAGGTCGGCCCCGAGGTGACCGCCTACGAACTGCGCTCCGACGTGGCGCCCTACACCGCCCTCAGCGCGGGCCAGTTCAAGAAGATCAGCATGCCGGAGCGCTGGCTGTCCGAGAACGCCGTCACCGACCTCGCCGCCATCCGCGGCAAGATCGCCGTCACGACGCTGAAGAAGGGCTCCCTGCTCCAGAGCGACATGATCGTCGACCAGCCCGCCCTGCGGCCCGGACAGCAGGAGGTCGCCATCATGATCGACGCGGCGACCGGCGTCGCGGGCAAGATCACCCCGGGCTCCTCGGTCAACGTCTACGCCACCTTCGAGGGCGCCCGTGACAGCGACCCCGACCAGTCGAAGATCATCGTCACCAACGCCCGGGTCCTCGACGTCGGCGAGCTGACCGCCCTCGAACCCGACGCGGACAACCGCGACCGGTCCGCCACCGAGGCCGTCCCCATCACCTTCGCGCTCTCCACGCTCGACGCCCAGCGCATCACCTACGCCGAGTCCTTCGCCAAGCGCGTCCGCCTCGCCCTCGTGGCCCCCGGCGGCAGCGCCGCGGTCCCGGACCAGGACCGTACGTACGAACTCGTCACGGACAAGTGAGAGGCCGCCGCCCATGCCCACCAGGATCCTTCCGGCCGTCGGCGACGCGGACGCGGTCCGCTCCCTCACCACCCTGCTCAGCCAGCTCCCGGACGCCGAACCCGTCGCCCCGGTCGCCGACTCCACCCAGCTCGTCGACACCCTCGCCCGGCTCGCCGCCGAGTCCGTCGACGAACTCCCCGAGGTCGTCGTCGTCCACGAACGCATCGGCCCCGTTCCCGCGCTGGAGCTGGTCCGCGAGGTCGCCCTGCGCTTCCCGGCCGTCGGCGTCATCCTCGTCACCACCGACGCGAGCCCCGGCCTCTTCCAGGCCGCCATGGACTCCGGCGCCCGCGGCCTGGTCGCCCTCCCGCTGAGCTACGAGGAACTGGCCAACCGCGTCCAGGCCGTCGCCCAGTGGTCCGTCGGCGTACGCCGCCATCTCGGCCACGGCGCCGACGTGTTCACCGGCGCCGGCGGCACCGTCGTCACGGTCAGCGGCGCCAAGGGCGGCGTCGGCACCACCCTCACCGCCGTCCAGCTGGCCCTCGCCGCCCAGGCCTCCGGCCGCCCCACCGCCCTGGTCGACCTCGACCTCCAGACCGGTGACGTCGCCTCCTACCTCGACGTCCAGTTCCGCCGCTCGGTCGTCGACCTCGCCGCCATCACCGACATCTCGCCCCGCATCCTCGCCGAGGCCGTCTTCCGCCACGACAGCGGCATCGCCCTCCTGCTCGCCCCCGCCGAGGGCGAACGCGGCGAGGAGGTCACCGACCGCGCCGCCCGCCAGATCGTCAGCGCCCTGCGCTCCCGCTACGAGGTGGTCGTCGTCGACTGCGGCGCCCAGCTCGGCGGCGCCGGCGCGGCCGTCGTCGAACTCGCCGACACCGCGCTGCTCGTCACCACCCCCGACGTGGTCGCCGTCCGCGGCGCCAAACGCACCGTCCGCATGTGGGACCGGCTCCAGATCCGCAAGGCCGAGGAGACCACCGTCGTCGTCAACCGCCACACCCGCGCCACGGAGATCCAGCCGCCCCTCATCCAGAAGATCACCGGCACCGCCGTCGCCGCCACCGCGATCCCCGCCAACTTCCGCGAACTCCAGGCCGCGGTCGACGCGGGCCGCGTCCACGACCTCGACGGCAAGGGCACCGTCCGCCAGGCCCTGTGGGCGCTCGCCGCCGAACTGGGCCTGGTCAAGACACCGGAACGCGCCCTGGAACGCCGATCGGGCCGCACCCGGGACCGGGACCGGGGCACGGGCGGCCTCCGGCGGCGGAAGGAGTGAGCGCCGTGATCGGAGACTGGGGGTGGGAGTTGGCCGGACGGTGGGCGGGTGACTTGTCCGGGCGCCGCGGGCGGGACCTCGCCCGGCGGGCGGTACGGGGCCCGGCGGGACGCCGGGCGCGGGGCCTTGCCGGGCGCCGGGTACGGGAATCGGCCGGGCGTGGTGCGCGGGGCATGGTCGGGCGCCCGGTACGGGACCCCGTCGGGCGTCGTTCCCGGGGCCTGGCCGGAGGCCGGGTGCGGGGCCTGATCGGAGGCCGTGTACCCGGCCTCGCCGGGCGTGGTGTGCGGGACCTGACCGGACGCCGGGCGCGGACCCTGCCCGGACGCCGCATACCTGACCCCGCCGGCCATCACGCCCCGGACCGGGGCCAAGTCACCGTCGAATTCCTCGGCATGACCCCGCTGATCATCGTAACCCTGGCGCTGGTGTGGCAGTTCGTGCTCGTGGGGTACACGTTCACGCTCGCGGGGCATGCTGCGGACGAGGCGGTGCGGGCGGGAACGGCCGCGCCGCCGGGGGAGCGGCAGGGGGCCTGCCAGGAGGCCGGCCTGAGGAACCTGGGGGACGCGTGGAGGGGGAACGCCACCGTGCAGTGCACCACCGGAGGCGGCCTGGTGACCGCCGACGTCTCCCTGCGGGTGCCCGTGCTCTTCCCGGGCACCATCGACTTCCCGTTCACGGTGCACGGCCACGCCGGCGCCGTGGAGGAAGAGGACGGCGACTGAGATGCCCCACGGACGGAACCGACCCGACCGGGCCCGCGACCGGGGCCAGGTGGCCCTGGAGTACCTGGGCTTCCTGCCCCTCCTGCTGCTGCTCGCCCTGGCCGCCGTACAGCTCGGCGTGATCGCGTACGCCGCCCAGCAGGCGGGCACCGCGGCCCGCGCCGGGGCCCGCAGCGCGTCCCTCGACGGGGACGCGAACGGGGACTGCGCGCGGGCGGTCAGCAGCTGGCTGGACGCGAGCTGCGCCCCGGCGTTCCTGGGCGACGAGGTCCGGGTCACCTCCAGTGTCCGTATCCCGTCCGTCATCCCCGGCATCGGGGACTTCGGCACCGCCCGCAAGACGGCCACCATGCCGGTCGACCACCGACGTCCATGAGGAGGAACCGGAGATGAGTCTGCGGGCCCGCATCACCTCACCCGAGGAGCAGGGCGGTCGCGGCGAGGACGGCCACCTGGTCTCCTCCTACCGGGCCAAGCTGCTGGAGGAGATCGACCTCGCCGAGATGAGCTCGCTGGCGGCCGCCGAGCGCCGGGCGCGCCTGGAGCGGGTGCTCGGGCACATCATCAGCCGCGAGGGCCCGGTGCTGTCGACCGCGGAGCGCTCCCAGCTGATCCGCCGGGTGGTCGACGAGGCGCTGGGGCTCGGCATCCTGGAGCCGCTCCTCGAGGACGCCTCCATCACCGAGATCATGGTGAACGGCCCGGACGCGATCTTCGTCGAACGGGCGGGCCGGGTCGAGCAGCTGCCGATCCGCTTCGCCTCCAACGACCAGCTGATGCAGACCATCGAACGGATCGTCTCGACCGTCAACCGCCGGGTCGACGAGACCAACCCGATGGTCGACGCCCGGCTGCCGTCCGGCGAACGCGTCAACGTGATCATCCCCCCGCTCGCCCTGACCGGCCCCACCCTCACCATCCGCCGCTTCCCGCGCTCCTTCACCCTGCACGAGCTGATCGGCTTCGGCTCGCTGGACGAGCCCATGCTGTACCTGCTGGCCGGCCTGGTGCAGGCGAAGTTCAACGTGATCGTCTCCGGCGCGACCGGCACCGGGAAGACGACCCTGCTCAACGCGCTCTCCGGGCTGATCCCGGAAGGCGAGCGGATCATCACCATCGAGGACTCGGCGGAACTCCAGCTCCAGCAGTCGCACGTCATCCGCCTGGAGTCCCGCCCCCCGAACGTCGAGGGCAACGGCCGCATCACCATCCGCGACCTGGTCCGCAACTCCCTGCGGATGCGCCCCGACCGGATCGTGGTCGGCGAGGTCCGCGGCGGCGAGTCCCTCGACATGCTCCAGGCGATGTCCACCGGCCACGACGGCTCCCTGGCCACCGTCCACGCCAACAGCGCGGAGGACGCCCTGATGCGGCTCCAGACGCTGGCGTCCATGTCGGACGTCGAGATCCCGTTCGTCGCGCTGCACGACCAGATCAACAGCGCGGTCGACGTGATCGTCCAGCTCACCCGGTTCGCCGACGGCGCCCGCCGGATCACCGAGATCGCCCTGCTCGACAGCCACGGCGGGGAGCCGTACCGGCTGGCCACGATCGCCCGGTTCAACGCCCGGCCGATGACCCCCGACGGCAGGATCCACGGCGCCTTCGAGTACTTCCCCCTGCCGCGCCGCACCGCCGACCGCCTCTACATGGCGAGCCAGCCGATCCCGCCGGCCTTCGGAGTGGCACACACGGCACACGAACTGACGACCAGGGAAGCCCGGTAGCAGCCATGGACCTCGACGACCTCATCACCCTCACCACCGGTGCGGCCCTGCTGACCTGCGCCCTGGCCGTCGCGGGCGTGCACCTGTACGCCAAGGGCCGCGCCCAGCGGGCCGCGCTCGTGGAGCGGCTGTCGTACACCGGCCAGGCGCCCCCGACCGGCCGCCGGCGCCGCTTCCGCGACCTGGACCGGCGGCTGCGCCGCACCCGGACCGGCCGGAAACTGGAACTGAAGCTGGCGGCGACCGGCCTGGACGTCACACCCGGCGAGTTCCTCGTGTACATGCTGGCGACGGTGGCCGGCCTGTGGCTGGTCGGCCAGGCGGTGCTGGCGCCCTTCTTCGGCCCGCTGGCCGGCCTGCTGGGCATCTGGGCGGCCCTGCAGTTCCTCAACTGGCAGCGCCAGAAGCGCATCGAGCGGTTCATCAACCAACTCCCCGAACTCGCCCGCATCCTGGCCAACGCCACCCACGCCGGACTCGCCCTGCGCACCGCGATCGGCATGGCGGCGGAGGAACTGGAGGCCCCGGCCGGCGAGGAACTCTCCAAGGTCGCCAACCAGTTGGCCGTCGGCCACTCCATGGACGACGCGCTGGGCGAACTCGCCGACCGGCTCCCCTCCCGCGAACTGGTCGTCCTCGTCACCACCCTGGTCCTCTCGAACCGCGCCGGCGGCCAGGTCGTCGGCGCCCTGCGCAACCTCACCGAGACTCTGGAGGAACGCAAGGAGACCCGGCGCGAGGTCCGCACCCAGCTGTCCCAGGTCAACCTGACCTCGTACGCCGTGCCGGTGCTGGGCGTGGGCGCGCTGTTCCTCATGGACAGCGTCTCGGACGGCACCCTCGACCGGATGACCGGCTCACCGGTCGGCCAGGCCTGCGTCATCGTCGCCTTCGCGCTCTACGCCGTCGGCTTCGTCCTCATCCGCCGTATGTCGAGCATCGACGTCTGAACGGAGGCTCAGAACCATGGAACTGCTGCTCGCACTCGTGATGGGCCTCAGCGTCTGGGGCGTCTTCGCCGGGATCCGGATGTACCGGGCCGACGCGAAACTCCCCGGCGACCTGGCACTCGCCCTGGAGGTCGGCGCGACCCGCACCGGCGCGGTGGGCTCCCTCGTCGACCGCCTGGGCATGCGCTACGCACCCGGCGTCCTGCGCCTGATGGGCCCCAAGCAGGTCGCCCGCTACCGCCGCAGGATCGACCTCGCGGGCAACCCGGGCGGCCTGACCATAGACCGCTACGCCGCCCGCCGCGCGGTCTACGGCGCGATCGGCGGCCTCGGCGCCCTGGCCGCCTTCCTCCAGGGCAGCTTCTTCGTGGCGCTGCTCATGCTCGCCTTCGCCGCGTTCTGGTCCGAGGTCGGCATCTGGTCTGCGATCCGGGTCCGCAAGGACGCCATCGAACGTACCCTGCCCGACTTCCTCGACGTCCTCGCCGTGGTCGTGAGCGCGGGCCTCGGCTTCCGCCAGGCCCTGGACCGGGTGGCGTCCAAGTACGAGGGCCCCTGGGCCGACGAGATCCGCATCACCCTGCGCCAGATGGACCTCGGCGTCAGCCGCCGCGAGGCCTTCGAGGAACTGCGCCGCCGCAACGACTCCGAACAGGTCGCCATGTTCGTCACCGCCCTCCAGCAGGGCGAGGAGCTCGGCGCCCCGATCGTCGACACCCTGGTTTCGATCGCCAAGGACATGCGCCGCACGGACGCGCAGAACGCCCGCCGCAAGGCGGCCCGCGCGGTCCCCAAGGCCACCCTGATGATCACCACGTTCATGGTCCCGGCGACGATGCTCCTCCTCGGCGCGGGGATGCTGCTCGGCTCCGGCACGGACTTCAGCTCGATCACGGGGGAGTAGGCGGGGCGATGAGGGTCATGACGGCGTACGGCGCGGGTGAGTCCGGGGACGGGGGATCTGTCGGGGGCGAGACCGGGACCAAGGGCGAGGCCTCGCTCTCCCTCCAGGTCAACGCCCTCCAGGCGATGTGCCGGCAGGTCTTCGGCTTCCGCCTCGCCATGATCGCCGTGGCCGCCCCCGCCGCCCTCCTCAACGCCTCACCCGGCCTGGGCGTCCGTCTGGTCGGCGCGGCCGTGGTCGTCACCTTCATGGGCTCGTACGTCCTCTTCCGCGACTGGGAACGCTTCGGCCCCCTCCTGCTGCGCCACCCCGCCCTGCTGGCCGCGGACACCGTCTTCGGCACCCTGCTCCTGATCTCCGCCGGCCCGGACACCACCCTCGCCTACGTCAGCGTCTGCACCCCGCTGCTGGCCGGCATCGTCTACGGCTGGCGCGGCGCGGCCTGCTTCGCCTCCCTGGAGTCGCTGATCCTGCTCCTGGTCCACGCGACCCTGGAGCGGGGCCCGGACGTGGGCCTCGCCGAGAAACTGCTGCTGCCCGGCCTCTGCGTCATCACCGGCGCGGTGGGCTCGACCCTGCGCGGCCTGATGCTCCGCTTCGGCGAGGCCACCCAGGCGCTGACCGCCGTCCGGGCCCGCCTCGCCGTCACCGAGGCGCTCGCCGCCGAACGTGCCCGGCTCGCCCGCGAGATGCACGACTCCGTCGCCAAGACCCTGCACGGCGTGGCGCTCACCGCCGAGGCCCTGGCCCGCGCGGCCGAGCTGGACCCGGTGATGGTCCGCCGGCACGCCGAACTGGTCGCCCGCTCCGCCCGCCGGGCAGCCGCCGAGTCCCGCGAACTCCTCACCGACCTGCGCCGCGAGCCCGACCCGGCCCAGGGAGTGGACGTCCTGCCCGAACTCGCCGCCCGCACAAGCGACTTCGCCGACCGCACCGGCCTGCCGGTCACCTACCGCCCCACCGGCGACCGTACGACGCTCCCCGTCCCGCCGACCGTGGCCCGCCAGCTCCTCACCATCACCGCGGAAGCCATGGAGAACGCCCACCGGCACGCGGCCCCGACCCGTGTCGAGGTCAGTGCCGGCGTCCACGGCGAGCTGCTCACCCTCAGCGTGCACGACGACGGCCGCGGCCTCCCGCCCGGCACCACCCTCGAACAGCTGCGCCGCACCGGCCACTTCGGCCTCGTCGGCATGGTGGAACGGGCGGCCTGCGTGGGCGCCCGGATCCGCATCGGCAGCGGCGGCGACGCGCGGGGGACCGAGGTACGGCTGGAACTGCCACTGGCGGGGCTGACGGCTCCGCCGGCCTGAACCGATGCTCCACACAGCGCTGTCGACGACTGGACGAGAGGAGGCGCCGATGCCGAACCCGGACCGAGCACCGCAGGACGTGTTCCCGTCCCCACCCCGCTGCACGCCCGTCCGCGTGGTCGTGGCCGACGACAACCCGGTGGTGCGGGCGGGCCTGACCGCCCTCCTCTCCGGACGGGAGGACATCGCTGTCGTGGCGGAGGCCGCCGACGGCCGAGAGGCCTACGAGGCCGCCGTCCGCCACCGCCCCGACGTGGTCCTCCTCGACGTCCGCATGCCCGGCGTGGACGGCCTCGCGGCCCTGCCCCACCTCGCGCGGATCGCCCCCGTCGTGATGCTCACCTACAGCCACGAGTCGGAGATCGTCCAGGAGGCGCTGCGGCGCGGGGCCGGCGGCTATCTGGTACACGGCGAGTTCACCGTGGACGAGCTGCTGTCCGCCGTACGGGACAGTGTGCGGGGAAGGGCCCACTTCAGCCCGACGGCGGCGACGGCGGCGCTGGCCCAGATCCGAAGCGATGCGACTGCACATGCTCAACTGGACCCAATACCCCTATTTTCCCTGACTTCCACGAAATCGCTTTCGCAACTGCAACCGACTGTGGGACATTCAACGTCGAGACTCTCGGACAGGGAGAGGTTCCGACTCAGCGCGAGGGAGGCGGAGATCATGGACCTCATCGCCTCCGGCATGACCAACCAGCAGATCGCCGCCGCCTGCTTCATCAGCGAGAAGACGGTCAAGAACCACATCAACCGCATCTTCGCCAAGCTCCACAGCACCAGCCGCTCCGAGGCCGCGGCCAAGTGGCTGGGCACGGCGGTGACATCATGACCCCCCGCCGCGCCCCCCGCTGGGCCCGCAATTGGGCCCTGGGACCCTCGCCCACGACACCCACGCCCCCTTACGGTCCTCGAGCCAATGCCTCAGACCGGGAGGAACACCATGAGCGACCTGCTGCTGAAGACCGCCGTCGCGGCCAAGGTCCGGGTGAGCGGCTGGACCGACACGACGGTCGCCGCGGTACGCCGCCGCTCGGCCTCGGCCGACGACAAGGGGCAGACGGCGGTGGAGTATCTGGGGATCATCGCGGTGGTGGTGGCGATCGTGGTGTTGATCGCGAATACGAATCTGGGACAGACGATCGTGGACAAGCTCACCACTCAGATCGGCAAGGTGGCTCCCTGATCCGACCTCGCGCGTACGGCGACTCAGGGCAGGCCTTCCCCATCTACATCACGGTGGTGGCGGGCCTGCTCTTTCTCGCGTTCGCGTACTTCGCGGTCGGCCAGGCGGCGGTGAACCGCAACGGCGCCCAGACGGCGGCCGACGCGGCGGCACTGGCGGCGGCACAGGAGACCAGGGACGAGCTGGCCGATCTGTGGGCGCTGGACGTGCTCGACCCGGCAGGGTGGCAGGACATCTTCGACGGCGTCGGAGGAAACAACGCGTGCTGGCGCGCGGACCAGCTCGCGGCGATGAACGACGCCGGCAACGTTGCCTGTGTCCCGGACGGCCTCCTGGCGTACGACGTCACGGTCCAGACGAACAAGACCGTCGGAACGTCCGTCGTGCCCGGCACCGCGGACAGACGGGCGCATGCCTCCGCCACGGCCGTGATCGAGCCGCTGTGCACGTTCGAGCTCCCGGACGAGGACACGGGGGACGACGCCGAGGAACCCGGGGACGACGCCGAGGACGAGCTACAGCTTCCGAGGCTCACCTGCGAGGACCGGGACTGGGAGCTGGACCCGGACGACCTCACCGATCTGCCCGGACCCGAGGACCTCTTCGACGTCCACCTGGCCACCGGCTGACGAGCGAACGACGAGTGGAGAAGGAAGCAGAGTGATGAGCATGCGGTTCACCGCGAAAGCCCGCAGGGGGATGGTCGCGCTGGCGGTCGTGGCCGGGCTGGCCCTCGGCACGGCTGCTTGCGGTGGAGGTGGTGGCGACGACGACAAGAAACCCCGTAGCTCGTCGTCCACGTCCAAGGAGAGCGGATCGCAGCCGAGTACGCAGGAAAACCAGTCCGAGGCGCCGATTGCCGAACTGAAGGGCCCGAGCGGGCTGCTCCTCCAAATCACCACGGCTGTGCGGGACACCGGCGGTTTCGTCACCGTGAATGGCTCTCTGAAGAACGACAGCGGAGAGATGGCCACGATCCCGTCCGTGCTGAGCGGCAACGAGACCGAGATCATGAACAACGGCCGGTCCCTCGGCGGAGCCACCCTCGTCGACTCGAAGAGCAAGAAGCGCTACTACGTCCTGCGCGACACGGAGGGCCGCCCGCTGACGACGACCGGGTTCTCCACGCTGAAGGCCGGCGAATCGATCGACGTCTTCCTCCAGTTCCCGGCCCCGCCGGCGAGTTCCACGGACGTCACGTTCTCGCTCCCGCTGTTCCCCAGCGCGGTCATCAAGATCTCCGGGTGAGGACGGTCATGACCCCACGTCTCGCTCTGGCGGTGGCCACGGCCACCCTCGTGTTCGCCGGGACGGCCCCCGCGGCCCGGGCCGACGATGGCACGCCGAGCGTGCCCCCGGGCACCGAACCCACGGCCACCGCGCCGGTGGAGGTCGACCCCAACGACCCGGACCTCAAGCTCCCCGAGGGCGGGACGCTGGCCGAGCCGAAGGTGCTGGACATCAAGCAGGTCGTGGAGGACCAGGCCGGCGAAGAACGCCGCGAGGACACGAACGCGGACGTGACGTTCGCCCTCCAGGCGGAGGTCCTGTTCGGCAAGGACAGCGCGAAACTCGGCACCGAGGCGAAGGCCCGCATCGCCGTGATCGCCGACGAGATCAAGAAGCAGAACACGACCCTGGTCCGCGTCTTCGGCTTCACCGACAACCTCGGCTCCTCCGCCCACGGCGACGTCCTGTCGAAACAGCGCGCCGACGCCGTACAGGCCGAACTCGCCGGCGACCTCAACAACCCGAACATCACCTTCGAGGTACGCGGCTACGGCGAGCAGTACCCCATCTCCGACAACTCCACGGAGGAGGGCCGCAAGAAGAACCGCCGGGTGGAGGTCACGTTCCCGAGGACGGCCGGCTGATGCCCGGGTGCGGAGGGGCGGCCGTCCGGGTCAGTGGTCGAGCTTCAGATCGTCCGGGATGTTCGGTTTGTTGGCGCACTTCAACTCGTCGCTCAGCGACCGGGCCAAGCCGACGACCAGCCGCTCGTGCAGGGCGGACGACACCTTGCCCGCCCCCACCTCCACTCTGATCTCGAGGGGTATGCGCTCCTGCTGAGCGCTCACGGCCCCACTGACCCGGCAGGGAAAGATCACGTCGGTTTGCAGGCTGCCGGCGCCCGAAAGGTCGTCCACGTAGACGTCACCGCCCGAGTGGCGCCAGGGCGACGAGGACGACCGGACCGTCGTGAGTGCGTCCTTGGCCCATTCCACCGTCGTGGAGAACCGGGTGCTGCCCGCGAAGCTGCACGGCGCGTACTCCTGAAGTGAGTAGTACTTCGCGGTCGGGGTCCACTCGACCACCTCTTCGGTCAGCCGGTCCCGCAGGTCGTTCGCGGAGAGGGCCGTGTTCGTGAACCGCAGCCCGTCCGTGCCGAGCGCGTCGCGCAGCGACGTCATGTTCTCGGCGCCGAACAGGGTGTCGCACGCCTTCCACTGAACCGGTGAGCTCTCACTCAGGGAGGGTTCCTCGTCGGAACATCCCGTCAGCAGGGCGAGCGCCGCCAGTGCCCCGCCCCAGGCCGTCCAGCTGATCGTCCCGCGCATCCTCAGCCCACCTTCTCCAGGTCTCCCACCAGCGCCCGCCCGTCATAGTAGGAGCCCGCGATGAGCGGCTGGAGTTCACGCATGTCGTCCTGGCTCATACCGACGGTCTGGCCGTAGTTCTGCACGGGCACCCAGGCGCCCCGCTCGCCGATCTCCCGTACGGTCTGCGTGGCCGCGAGGGCCTCGGGGTCGTTGTTGTACTCGTTGTCCTTCAGGTACTGCAAGGTGTGGTTGCCGTAGGCCGTGTTGGCCGACTCGCCGGCGGTCTCCATGAGCAGCGGAACCGCGGTGGCGGCCACCACTCCGGCCGCGGGGCCGAGGACCACGACCGAACCCACTCCCACCACCGCCGCGACCGAGCTGCTCACACCGAACTTGCGCCACTCGCCCTGCTTTTCGAGCTCCAGATTCCTCGCGTCCTCGTCGTCCTTGAACTCCGTGCGGATCTCGAGTTCGCGTGTCGCGTCGAGAATGCCGTGGACCTTGGAGGCGTTGTGCGCGAAGGCCAGGCCGGATCCCTTGTCGTCCTCGTGCGCCGTCAGACCGCTGGCCGTGTAGACCTGCTGGGCGGCCGACAGGGTCTGGTAGCCGTCTTCGTCACGACCGACGAGCATCATGAAGTTCCTGGCGGCCGTCTCACCGAAGTCCCGGTGTTCGCGTCCGTCGCCGGCGGCTCCGAAGATCTCGCCACGCCCCAGGGCGTCGCCGGAGCCGCCGAAGTTGTAGGTCGAGTAGTTGAGATCGTCGATGTACGCCGCGCCCATGCGGGCGAGACTGTCCTTGATGGCCTCGTGCGGGCCGTCCGCCGAGGTGGCGTTGTAGCGGTCGATCACCTGGTCCATGATCTTCCACGACTCCTCGTCCCGGTGCAGCACCGGCGGATCCGCGTCCCACGCCGCGCCGGTCGTCGCCGACTCCAGGGCGTGGCCCAAGGCGTCGGGGCCCATGTCGCGGACGTGCTTCGCCTCGTCGCTGCCCGGGTGGACCAGGCTGTCCGGGGCCCACGTGAAGTCCTTCTTGTTCAGCTCGTCGAAGTACGAGTCGAAGCCGACCGTGCCGTCCTTGTCGACGGTGCCGTCCTCGTTGTACGCCGTCGGCGGGTCGGTGAAGAACCTCTTCGCGGCCTCGGGGCTGTGTCCGAGCCCCTCCAGGACGCTGGTCAGCGGGTCGTAGCCGGCGCCGGTCTTGCCGGACGGGTTGAAGCCGTAGTCGAGATCGGCCCCGCCGAGCATGGGCTTGTTGTTCATGAACCGGTACGGGTCCTTGTTGTGCAGCTGGACGACGTGCTCGGCGATCGGGTTGATGAACCGCGCGTCGTAGTTGCCGTAGCGCAGGAGGCCGCCGAGCACCTGGTAGCCGTAGGGGGAGTTGGGCGACCCGGGTTCCAGCTGGATGGGCTGGGTGCCCAGTTTGCGGAACTCCGACGACCAGCTCGCCGGCAGGTGGGACTTGTTGTCGGGGTCGGTGGCCGAGGCCAGGGCGAGGCCCATGTTCCGCTGGAGCTGGCGGCTGAGGGCGAGCCGTTCCTTGTTGTCGCCCACCGTGCCGTCCAGGGACATGCGGCCGTAGAACTCCAGTGTCTCCTTCGGGCCGCCGAGCGACTGGTAGAAGTCCGTGGAGAAGTCCGCGTCCCGGGCGTTGAACCGCAGGATGGAGTTGAGCTCCATGTACTGCTTGTCGTTCATCTCCGGGCCCAGCTTGGCCAGTTCGGCCGCCCGCTCGGCCTGGGCGTCGTCCAGGGACTCGTACGACCGGTGACCGGCGTTGTGCTTGTCGCCGCCGTGGCTCTTGGCCAGCGCACGGGCCAGGGAGGCGTCGATCTCGGAGGCGTGCGCGACCGTCCGGTTGATGCGGTCCTCCAGCTCCTGTCTGGCGTCGAGCTGGTCCTGGGTGCGTTCGTCCGTGTCGCCCCGGACATGCGGGAAGAAGCAGCGGACCTTGCCCTCGCCGATGTCCTCGACACGAATGCCGAGGTTCGGGGCGTCCTGCTGGACCGCGGTCCTGATGTTCTTCTGGAGCGCGACCAGCTCCGTGTGGCCGTCGAGGAGCACCTTGTGGATGCTGTCGGCCTCGGCGTGCAGGTCGGCTATCTCCTTGGTCGTCTTCGTGACGAACTCCCGGGTCACCGAGGCGTTCGCACCGGCCCACCGGGCCGCGTCCGACTTGGCCCGCATGCCCTTGGCCGCGTTGTCCGCGGCGGTCCTGAGCGCGTCCACGCTCTTCTTCCAGTCGGAGACCGCGGTGCCGAGCTTGCCGAGATCGACCTCGAGGAGGTCCGTGTACGTGAGGGCCACCGGGCTGCTCCTACTTGAAGTACTTGCTGATCTCGGACACGGGCAGGGCGGCGCCACCGCTGTCGAGGATCACGGCCCCGATCTTGGCGTCCTCGTTCGCGTGCAGCTTCTTGGTGAAGTCCAGGTGGTCGGAGATGTGGGCGCAGGCCTGGAGGACCGTCTTGAGCTGTGACGTCCAGATCTCGACCGTCGTCTCGAGAGCGCCGCCGCAGGTGAAGCCGTGCGACTTCAGCGCGCTCGCGGCCTGGCTGGAGGAGCCGGCGCCCTCCTTGTTCGCCCCGGCGCCGGCGATGTCCGCCCCGTCCCGCAGCTCCTCGTACAGCAGATGGGCGTCGTGGCCGACGGCACCGAGGTCGTCCTGGTTGACGACCAGGTCACCGCTGCCCCCGCCGGGGTCCGCGGGCAACTGGTTGAGCCGCATCCGCGTCGCGTCGTTCCCTGCCGCGTCGGCTTTGAGCCGCTCCCATTCTTCCCACGCCATGCCGGTGCCCTCCCGTAGCCCCCGTGACGGTCACGACCTGTGCGGCGGACCGGGGCAAGCGGTCGCCGGACACGCGGGCCGCGGCCTTTGCCAGGACTTTAACGGACGGTACGGGAGGCAGGAGGGGCGGCGGAGGTCTCAACTCTGCTTGTGGCACGAGAAATTGGCCACATGACCGCGGATCGCCACAGCGCGCCGGGGCATCCCCCGCACACCGCGTCCGGCATCAGCCGTTCTCGTAACGCGGCAACTCCTCCGGGAAGGCGAGGGAGTTCTGGCATTCGGCCAGCTCGTAGGTGTGCTCGGACAGCCGGTACGCGATGTCGGTCAGTCTCTGTTCGAGCGCCTCACCGGTCGCCTCGGTGTCTCCTTCCGCGTACACCCTGGTCACGACCCCGTAGTCCTCGGAGGCGTCGGCGGAATCGACCGAGCGCGGCACGCAGGGCACGTACACGGCCGCGTACTTGTCGTCGGACCGCGCCAGCGCTTCGATGCCGTCGACGGAGGCGCGGCTGAGCCGACTGCCGTCGCCGCTCTCCTGATAACTCTCGAGCCAGTCGGCTCGGGAGAGGGGGCGGATCCGGGCCTCGCCCCAGAGTGAAGCGTCGCCGCTGGTGTCGACATGGCAATAGAACGTGAGGTCTTCCCCCGAGCTCTGGCGTTTGGACCCTTCCTCCGCCGATCGTGCCGACGGCAGGACCTGCTTCACGGTGTCTCGCTCGACCGTTCCGTCACACAC
This sequence comes from Streptomyces phaeofaciens, assembly GCF_014648915.1. GTDB lineage: Bacteria > Actinomycetota > Actinomycetes > Streptomycetales > Streptomycetaceae > Streptomyces > Streptomyces phaeofaciens. The sequence continues at coordinate 293,842 of NZ_BMSA01000002.1, forward strand.
CTTGGCGGGCAGGTGATCGAGTCCCTTGGTGAAGAACTGAACGTACCCGAACCAGACGGCGGCACCGGCGACGCAGAGAACCGTCAGACCGACAAAGAACCCTTTCGCGCTCGCCCAGGTGGCGGCTTTCTCCTGACTTGGGTTCGCCTTATCCATTCGGGCGCTCCTTGTTGCGAGAGAGGAACTCGCTGGCGCTGTCGAATCCCTCGATGACGGAGTTGCCGACTTCGTCGGTCACTCCATCTCTGGGAAGATCCACGTGGTTCCGGTTGATGGCTTCCTCCACCGACCACACCGTCTGCTCGGTCACCGAGTTGCGTGTGTCGTAGTAGCTGTGCGCGGACTGGTAGAGGGCTTCGTCGCGCGCCCCGCTCGCCTGTGGGCCCATGATGTGGTCGACTGCCGCGCCACCGATGGTCGCGAGCCCGCCTCCGATCACACCCCCCATGGCGGCCCCGCCATATGTCGCGGGAACCTCGATGAAGGTCATGCCGACCGAGATCCAGGTCTTGGCGTAATCTCCCTTCGCCTTCATGGCATTGTTGTACTCGGTCTCGCCCTTGACGGCACCTTGGACTTCGTTGTCGGCTACGGAATGAGCTACGAGGCCCTCGATGAGGCCCGCGTTCCTGCCGATATCCTTGAGGACCTGCTCGGGGGATCCGTCGAACAGGGACGGGTTCGACAAATGTGTCTCTGTGAGGCCGGCAGTGTAGATGCTTTCCCCGAATACGATTCCGGCTCGTCCGGCAGGGTCCGTGGACACTGCGGAAATGAATCTCGCGATTTCAGGAACCGATTTTTCGAACCCGTTCGGGTTTTCGCTGTTCGTAAGGAAGACCGCGCCGGAATGAGGGCCGTTCAGTGCTTGGCTGATCTCCGGCATGTAGGAGGCCGCCATGTTCCCGAAGCTGTCTCCCAGGCCCTTGCCCACGAGATCAGCGCCACCGTGGGGCTGTGCAACCGCCTCCATGACGTTCGCCATGATCTGAACCTGAGTCGTGCTGTGCGGCGGAGCCACAGAGCTGGTGTCGCCGTTGGCGAGCCCGGTGACCGCGGCCTCCAAGGCACGGCCGAGGGGCTCTCCCCGGTCCGTGTAAGGGGTGGTGGCCAGCATGTGGTCCAGGTCCGACTTGGACTCGAACGCGTGGGTAGCCGCCTCGGGATTGTGCGACAGCCCCTCGAAGAGTCCTTCCAGCGGGTCCCGGCCGTTGCCTTCGCCGAAGACGAGGTCGAGGGCGTCGTAGCCCTTCACCCACAGGGCGTCGGTGTTCGATTCGCCGGCGCCCTTGTCCGCCTTGAAGACCTGTTTACGGTAGTCGTCGAGGAACTCCGTGTCGTACTGCCCCTGGCGCATCAGGCTGCTGATGACCTGGGAGCCCAGGGCGCCGACGGGGTTCATCGATCCGGTGGCGCGGAAGTTCGTGTTGCGTTCGGCGACGAGGTCGTTCTTCCAGTCCCGCATGGCGTCGGAGTCCGAGAGGGACGCCGTGGCCAGGCTCAGGCTCAGGTTCTTCTGGAGGCTCTTCATCGTCTCCAGTTCGGAGTTCCTGGCGCCGGCGTGGGCGGAGGTCATGTCGGTCCAGAACTGGAGGGTCCCCTTGGGCCCCAGGCGCGTCGCGAACTGTTCCGCGAAGAGAGAATCGCCGCTGTACGTCCCCATCGTCCGGTTGAATTCGGCGATGTCGTCGAGGGACATGTCGGCCGGGTTCTTGGCCATCCTCGCCAGCTTCTCCGCGGCGGCGACCGCCGCGGCCGCGGAGTCCCGGTCCGCGTAGGAGGCGTCCGCGAAACCGTACTTCGCCTGGTCGACGAGCAGTTGCAGCACTTTCGCGGCGCTCTTGTCGCTCTCCGTCGCCTTGCTCAGGATGCCCTGGATCTCGTCGCGGAGGGCCTCGACGGCCTTCTGGTCCGTCGCGCCCGTCTTGCCGCCGGGGTCGGACGCCCAGTCGGGCCGGGTGTTCCCGGTGACGGTGAACGTGCCCTCGCCGGTGTCGATCACCGTGAGGTTCTGTTGCGCGCCTCGGGTGATGGCGTCGTTCAACTGGGTCCGGTACCCGACGAGTTCACCGCGCGTGTCACTGAGGATCTTGGTGACGGAGTCGGCCTGGGTGTGCGCGTCGGTGAACTCGGCGGCGGTCTTGGCGATGAACTCGCGGGTGACGGTGGCGTTGACCCCCGCCCACTTGGCCTTGTCCGCCTTGGCCTTGAGGTTGTCCTCGGCATCCTTCTTCAGATCCGCGAGCTTCTTCGTCATCTGCTCCCAGTCGGTGACCGCCTCACCGAGTTTGGAGAAGTCGCCGTGCCGCAGCGCGTCGAGGTCCATCGGCGTCAGTGGCCCTTCCGGTCGTCGAAGCCCTCGTCCAGCGTGGCGATGCTGCTGACCGCCCCGGCGATGTAGGAGTCGTCGGCGGCGTGCTGGTTCTTGGTGAACCGCAGGTGGTTGGAGATGTGGGCGCACGCGTCCAACAGGGTCCTGGTCTGCTCGCTCCAACGTTCCGTCACATGTTCCAGCGCGCCGCCGAGGGCGAATCCCTCGCCCTTGAGTCCGCCGGCGGCCGCCTCGGATGCCACGCGCGCGTGCCCGCTGTAGGTGGTGAAGTCCTCGAACAGATCGTGGGCCGCCGTGCCGACCGCCTGGAGGTCCTTCTGCGACGCCACCAGGTCTCCCTGCGTGCCGTCGCCTCCCTGATCGGCCGGGTACTGGTTGAGCTGCATCCGTGTGGCAGGCTGATCGGCCACCTGGGCCTTCGCCCGTTCCCATTCCTCCCACGCCATGCGTGGAACCTCCCCGTGTGCGCTCTGCGCCGCTTCCCCGTCCAGGAGTTGTGAACGGTGCGGCCGCTCTGCGATGTGCTGAACACGCTATCGGTCGACCCTGTCAGCGTTCCTCCGGCACGCTCTCCACCCGCACCCCCACCCGCACCCCCACCCGAACCCCCCACCCCTCCATCACGCCCGCCTCCGCCTCCAGCACGTGCCGGGATCGCGGGCGGGGCAGGCCCAGGCGGTTCGGGGGCATGGTGAGTACCGCGATCACGGTCAGGCGGTGGTCGAGGTAGGCGACGTCGATCGGCAGGCGCATGCGGAAGGTGTGGATGCTGTTGGCGGGGGACAGCAGCAGGGCCCCCTCGACGGAGTCGCGCCCGAGCAGCCCCTTGGTGCGGGCCCGGTAGGAGGTCGCGATCTCCAGGGGGACCCGGAGGCCGTGCTCCCCGCCGACGACCAGTTCTCCCCGTCCGTCCCGCCAGCGCGCCATACGCCCTCTCTCCTTTGCCGCGTCGCTACCCTCTGCACGGTAGCGAGCCGGGGTGAAGAGGTGAGCGTCGTATGCGGAAGATCGTCCTGATGATGTCGGTGTCCCTGGACGGGTACATCGAGGGCCCGGACCGGGACATCTCCTGGCACGTGGTCGACGAGGAGCTGCACCAGTACTTCAACGACACGATCCGGCAGATGGGCGCTCTGCTCGGCGGGCGCGTCACCCACGAGCTGATGGCCGCCTACTGGCCCACGGCCGACGCCGATCCGGACGCCTCCGCCATCGAAGCCGACTTCGCCGCCATCTGGCGGGACATGCCGAAGTACGTGTACTCACGGACGCTTCAGAGCGCCGACTGGAACACGACGATCGTCCGGGAGGTCGTCCCCGAGGAGGTCGAGGCCCTCAAGAACCGCCCCGGCGCCGGTGACCTCGGCCTCGGCGGCGCCGACCTCGCCGCCGTGTTCCTCGGGCACGGCCTCGTGGACGAGATCCATCTCTGCGTCCATCCCGTACTGATCGGCCGGGGCAAGCCCCTCTTCCCCGACACCGACGCGCTGACCCCGCTCCGGCTCATCGAGTCCCGCACCTTCGGGAACGGTGTGGTGCTGCTGCGGTACGCGGTGCGGGGCTGATCGAGGGCCGCCCCACCGCTGGGCGGGCGGAAAATCACCGGCACCCCTCCTTTCCCGTCTGTCACCATCGCCCCATGACAGACCCCGGCCGCGACCAGAAGCCCACGTTCGAGGACCTTCTCGCCGAAGGTGTCGCCGTTCCCACCGAGGGATGGGACTTCTCGTGGTTCGAGGGGCGAGCCGGTGAGGCGCGGCCCTCGTGGGGGTTCGCGGTGGCGTTGGGGGAGCGGCTGGGTCGGGCCGAGGCCGCGCTGGACATCCAGACCGGGGGCGGAGAAGTGCTCGACTTCGCGCTCGGGCGGGTGGACCGGGGGCCCGGGCTCGTCGCCGCCACCGAAGGGTGGCCGGCGAATGTCGCCGGGGCCACGGCGCTGCTGCGGCCGCGCGGTGTGGTCGTCGTCGCGTCCCCCGAGGACGCCCCGCTGCCGTTCGCGGACGCGAGCTTCGACCTTGTCTCCAGCCGGCATCCGGTGCGGCCCCTGTGGGGGGAGATCGCGCGGGTGCTGGAGCCGGGCGGGACGTACTTCGCGCAGCATGTGGGGCCGAGGAGCGTCTTCGAGCTGGTGGAGTGGTTCCTGGGGCCGCAGCCGGCGGAGGTGAGCGGTGCCCGGGACCCCGAGCGGGAGTGCGCGGACGCACGGGCGGCGGGTCTCGAGGTCGTCGATCTGCGGGCGGAGCGCCTGCGGGTGGAGTTCCACGACATCGCCGCCGTCGTGCATTTCCTGCGCAAGGTGATCTGGATGGTGCCGGGCTTCACGGTGTCGGACCAGCTGCCCCGGCTGAGGGAGCTGCACGAGCGGATCGGGGCCGAGGGCCCGTTCGTCGCCCACAGCAGCCGCCATCTGATCGAGGCGCGCAAGCCCGTGGGGTGAGCGCGGCTCACGCGTGCGGGCCGGTCGTCACCTCGCCGATGACGAGTTCCGCCGCCGCCTCCAGCACCTCGCCGACCCGCTCGGCCCGCGCTTCCAGCTCCCGGGTCCGGCGTGCCGTCAGCCGGCCCAGCGGCTCCACCGTGACCGTCGTACGGCGGCCCCGGCGCCGCTGGTGCCAGACGCCCGCCACCACGCCGTCGACCAGCAGCACGGGGTAATTACCGGCCTGGCCGCCCGCCAGCGCCCGCTGCCACGCGGCCCCGGGGAACAGCAGCTCGCGCGGCTGGGCGGCGATGGCGTACGCGTCGAAGTAGGGGAGCAGGTGGACGCCCCGGACGTCCGCCGCCGGCTCGGGGAAGTCGGTGTCGCCCGCCGCCACCCATGCCGGGGCGCCCTCGAACAGCACGTCCTCCACCTCCCCGTCGGCCGCCAGCCGCGCGAAGAGGTCCGCGGCCCAGCCGCCGGGGGCCGCCAGCCACTTGGCGAAGTGCCGCGGTGTCGCCGGACCGTAGGCGGCGAGGTAGCGCAGGACGAGACGCCGCAGAGCCTCCTCGGGGGCGAGGGGGCCGAAGTGCGGCGGGCGGGTGTACGTCACCTTGCGGCCGCGGTTCGGGGCGAAGCACAGGGCGCCCGACTGGCCCGCCCGGTGCAGGACCTGCCGCCAGCGCGGCCACAGGTCCTGGAAGGCGGGCATCACCAGGTCCCCGGCCCAGGGCCCGGTGCGCGCCACGACCTCCTCGCCCAGCTCCTCCACCGTCAGCTGCGCCCCGTCCAGTGCTTCCCCGATCGCCGCCACCACCTGTGCCGCCTGCTCGTCGGTCAGCCGGACGCCCGGCGGGAAGGGGCTCGGGCCGGCCGGGACCGCGGTCAGTGCCGCGCTCCACAGGGGGAGTTCGGCGGCGGGCAGCAGATGCACCGTGCCGCGCGGGCCGTGCGTGCGCACCAGCGACCGGTCCTCCCACAGCGCGGTCCGTACGTCCGCCCGGGTGACCCCCTCGGTGCGCACCCCGACCGACAGTTCCGCGGCGGACGGCACCTGCGCGTGCGCCCCGAGCATGGCCGCGACGGTCTCCGCGGGCCGCCGGGAGCCGGTCCCGAGCGGATTGGCCAGGAACTGCCGTCGCAGACGGCGCGCGGAGGCTTCTCGCCAACTGATCCTCAAGGTCATGGCGCCGACGCTAGAGCGCGAAGAGGTCGGATCCTGTCCTCTTCGGCCCCCGGTGTGTGACCCAGGCCACGGCAGTCAAAAGGGTATTACCGGCCACTCCCTCCCAGAACGCCCGCTGTCTTCACGGAGTTTCCACATCGTTATCGCGGGCGGTTCGCAAGCGGTGTCGGCCTCACGTAAGTTCATGCCGAGGCAATTCGCGTGAGCAAAGCTGCGTGGACGTCACCGCGCGGCGGAGGGGGCTGCGCGGTGGCGTCCGCGTCAAGTCGGCGTTCGCGGCCCGGGTAGCCCGTCAGGGGGACGGGTGGCCAACTGGCCGACCGTCGCCCAAGTCGCGCCAAAACCTCCGCTTCTCTGGGTGGGCGGCCTCGCTCCCTGGGATTCCGTTGCGTTCCGGCCATGAATCACCCATGAACCATGCTTTGGGCGGCCACCGCGGCGTCGCCGGACGACTGCGGAGAGTAGTTGTCGCGCGCCGATGCACGCAGCATCACTTACGAAGGGTTATGGTGGAAACCCCCCCTCGGGCCGGTCCGTCTCCCCCCCCCCCACGGACCGGCCCGTTTTTTGTGCCCCGCGCCACGCAACCGGCCGGCCCGGGCCGACGCGCCCGGCCCGCCCCGGACCGCGCAACCGGCCGGCCCACGCCGACGCACCCCGCCGGCCGCGGACAACGCACCCCGCCCGCCCCGGGCCACCCGCCCCGCCCGCAACCCCGGCCCGTGCTCACGGCCCAGGCCCCGCAGGGGTAGGCTTCGCCGTCGTCGGGGGACCGCACCGTACAGAGGGGCTGACAACAAAGTGAACCTGCGCGACAAGCTGCGCGGCCTTCTGGTCAGGCTGTACGCACGCCGGGTGGAAGGTCACCTGGACCACGCTCAGGTGCCCCAGCACATCGGCGTCATCATGGACGGCAACCGGCGCTGGGCGAAGGCCTCGGGTTCCACCACCGAACACGGCCACCGCGCCGGTGCCGAGAAGATCGAGGAGTTCCTCGGCTGGTGCACCGAGACGGACGTCAAGGTCGTCACCCTCTGGCTGCTGTCGACGGACAACCTCGACCGCCCCCAGGAGGAACTCGTCCCCCTGCTCGGCATCATCGAGGACGTCGTCCGCACCCTCGCCGCGGACGGCCGCTGGCGCGTCCACCACGTCGGCACCGCCGACATCCTCCCCGCGCACGTCCAGACCGCGCTGAAGGAGGCCGAGGAGGGCACCGCCCACGTCGACGGGATACTGGTCAACGTCGCCATCGGCTACGGCGGCCGCCAGGAGATCGCCGACGCCGTGCGCTCGATGCTCCTCGACGCCCAGGACCGGGGCACCTCGCTGGAGGACCTCGCCGACTCCGTCACCGTCGACCTGATCGGCCGCCACCTCTACACCGGCGCCCAGCCCGACCCCGACCTGGTGATCCGCACGAGCGGGGAGCAGCGGCTCTCCGGGTTCATGCTCTGGCAGACGGCACACTCCGAGTACTACTTCTGCGACGTCTTCTGGCCGGCCTTCCGCAAGGTCGACTTCCTGCGCGCCCTGCGCGACTACGCGGCACGCGGCCGCCGTTACGGCAGCTGACGCCCGGACGCCCGCGTCACCTCCGCCCCGTCCGCACGGGGCTGCGAGGAGTACCCCGGTTTGGGGCGAAAGTAACCAGGAGTTCACCGGCGCGCCGTCATATGCCCTGGCATGGTGGCGCATGTTCGAGGGCATAAGCCAAGCAGGTCGACGCCCGAACCACGGGTGTCGGATCTCAGCGGGCGGCACGGGGCCGTCCGCCCGGGAGGCCCTTTGCACCAGCCCGACCGTGCGGTCACGGCACGGAAGAAGCAGCGGGAGGCCGGTCCCCGGCCCGTGCAACCGGGCCGTCGACCGGTCCAGCTCCACTCCGTCGCTCCCCGACCTCATCCGAGGGGGTACGTCCTTCCGTGGTGACCAGCACAAAGCGCCGTATGCCAGACCGGCGCACCTATGTTCTCGACACCAGCGTCCTGCTGGCCGATCCGAACGCCCTGACCCGCTTCGACGAGCACGAGGTCGTGCTCCCCATCGTCGTGGTCACGGAGCTGGAGGCCAAGCGGCACCATCCCGAACTCGGCTACTTCGCCCGCCAGGCGCTGCGCCTGCTGGACGACTACCGGGTGAAGTTCGGTCGCCTCGACGCCCCCATCCCGATCGGGGAACTCGGCGGGACCGTGCGTGTCGAGCTCAACCACTCGGATCCCAGCGTGCTGCCGTCCGGCTACCGCCTGGGGGACAACGACTCACGCATCCTCGCGGTCGCGCGCAACCTCCAGGCCGAGGGGTTCGACGTCACCGTCGTGTCGAAGGATCTCCCGCTCAGGATCAAGGCCTCGTCGGTCGGCCTCCTGGCGGAGGAGTACCGAGCCGAGCTGGCCATCACGGACTCCTCCGGCTGGACAGGGATGTCCGAACTGAGTCTGTCCGGTGAGCAGGTGGACATCCTCTTCGAGGAAGGACACGTGTACGCCCCGGAGGCCTCGGACCTCCCCGTGCACACCGGTCTCACCATCCAGTCCGAGCGCGGCAAGGCGCTCGGCCGGGTCACCCCCGAGGGGAACATCCGGCTGGTGCGCGGCGACCGGGAGGCGTTCGGCATCAAGGGCCGCAGCGCCGAGCAGCGCATCGCGCTCGACCTGCTGCTCGACCCGGACGTCGGGATCGTGTCGATGGGCGGCCGGGCCGGCACCGGCAAGTCGGCGCTGGCGCTGTGCGCGGGTCTGGAGGCGGTCCTGGAGCGCCGCCAGCACCAGAAGGTGATGGTCTTCCGGCCGTTGTACGCGGTGGGCGGGCAGGAGCTGGGCTATCTGCCGGGCTCCGAGTCCGAGAAGATGAGCCCCTGGGCGCAGGCGGTCTTCGACACCCTCTCCGCGGTCACCAGCCGCGAGGTCATCGAGGAGATCACCGCCCGAGGCATGCTGGAGGTCCTGCCCCTGACCCACATCCGGGGCCGTTCCCTGCACGACGCCTTCGTGATCGTCGACGAGGCCCAGTCGCTGGAGCGGAACGTCCTGCTGACCGTTCTCTCCCGGATCGGCGCCAACTCGCGGGTGATTCTCACTCATGACGTGGCACAGCGGGACAATCTGCGCGTCGGGCGATACGACGGTGTCGTCGCCGTCGTCGAGAAGCTGAAGGGGCATCCGCTCTTCGCGCACGTCACGCTGAACCGGTCCGAGAGGTCCCAGATCGCGGCGCTTGTGACCGAAATGCTGGAGGACGGGCATATCTGACCCTGAAGGCACAAGTTCATAAGCTTTGAGCGTCAGTTGGCGCCGTCCGACAAAGGCTGCGAGCCTAGCCGGGCGGCGCCGGCGCATGTGGGGGTTTCGCAAAATAAACGGGGTCCCAACTGGTGTGAGCTTTCACACTCAACCCGGAATTGCCTCGCGGTGTCGGGTTACGGCAGAGTCTCATTCCTGTCAGGCCCCGCATACGGCACACCTGTACCCCCAGAGGTACGGAAACGCATCTGCACCACCCTTCAACTCCATAGCGTCGCCGTATGCCGCCCGAGCACCACGCGGCGCTCCCTTCCGGGGAGTTGCCCACCGGGCCCGTGTCTCCCGTGACCGTGCAGTGGGGAGGCCAGCGTCAGGGGCACGATTGCGTCCGCCAGGGTCACCGAAGCGGGCGGTGCTGGAAGGAAACCGTGTGAGCCGGATCTCGGTCCGGGGATTCGCAGTGGCTTCGGCCACGGCGGTCACCGCTGTCGGAAGCGTCGTCGGCGTTGCGTCGGGCAGTGTTGCCCAGACGAACGACGCAGAGGCGACGGCGAGCGACGCGACACTCCTCGCTGACATACCTGTGGGCCAGCAGGCCCAGGTCCAGACCGCGTCCCTCGCGCAGCAGGCCGACTTCCAGGCCATCGCCGCCGACGAGGGCGCCAAGAAGGACGCCGAGGAATCGGCCCGCAAGGCCGCCGCCGAGACCGCAGTGGCGAAGAAGGAAGCCGCCGAGAAGGCCGCCAAGGAGCGCGAAGAGGCCAAGGCCAAGGCCAGCCGCAGCTCGGGCGACTTCCCGGTGCAGAGCTCCTACTCCATCGCGCAGATCCAGGCCATGGCGTCCCAGATGGTGCCGAGCGGCCAGTTCCAGTGCTTCAGCAACATCGTGAACCACGAGTCGAGCTGGAACTACCAGGCCGTCAACGCCTCCTCCGGCGCCTACGGTCTCTTCCAGGCTCTGCCCGCCGGCAAGTACGCCTCCGCCGGCGCCGACTGGCGCACCAACCCGGCCACCCAGATCAAGTGGGGCCTGAGCTACATGGACAGCCGGTACGGCAGCCCGTGCGAGGCCTGGTCGTTCTGGCAGGCCAACCACTGGTACTAGGCCCACGCGGCTTCGGCCGTGCCTCCTCTCTCCCGAACACGGAACAGAAGGAATCGGTGTGAGCCTGAAATCGGCCCGGGGATTCGCGGTGGTCTCGGCCACCGCGGTCACCGCTGTGGGCAGTGTGATGGGAGTGGCCCAGGCCAACACCGGGCAGCCCGGCGACGGCGCTCAGGCGACGGCGGGCGACTCCACCCTCCTCGCCGACTTACCGGACGGCCGGCAGGCCCAGGTGCAGTCGGCCTCGCTGGGACAGCAGGCCCAGGTGCAGGCCGTCGCCGCGGACGCCACCGCCAAGAAGTCGGCGGAGGAAGCCGCCCGTGTGCAGGCGGCCAAGGACGCGGTGGCCAAGCAGAAGGCCGCCGCGGACGAGGCGAAGGCCGAGCAGGAGGCCAAGGACCGCGAGAAGGCCGAGGCGGCGACCAAGGCCGCCACCGCCGACAACGACGACACCGCGGTGTCGGACGCCGGCAGCTTCCCGCAGCAGGCGTCGTACACCGTCGCCGAAGTCCAGGCCATCGCACGCCAGATGGTGCCGAGCGGCCAGTTCCAGTGCTTCAGCAACATCGTGGACCACGAGTCCACCTGGAACTACCGGGCCGTCAACCCGACATCCGGCGCCTACGGTCTTGTGCAGGCCTATCCCGGCTCGAAGATGTCGTCGGCCGGCGCCGACTGGCGCACCAACCCCGCGACCCAGATCAAGTGGGGCCTGAACTACATGAACGAGCGGTACGGCAGTCCCTGCGACGCCTGGGCCTTCTGGCAGGCCAACGGCTCCTACTGAGCCGGCGCCGTCGCCACCCCCGCTCAACCCCGCGCAGCCCCTCCCCGTCCTTAGGTGAGGGGCTTTCGCCCTGTACGGTCGTAAGCCGACGACTCCAGGGGGAGTGGTGGGGAGAGACGGGGGAAGAGGGCGGATCATGTCGCGAGTGCCAGGGTGGCTCGGCCGGCTCGGGGCCGGTCTGACCGAGATGGGGGAGCGGCTCGACGAGCGCCGCGCCGAGGTCGAGCGGGAGACCGCCGCCCCCGAGCCGGAGACGCCGCCGCCCGCCGCCCCCGAACCTCAGACGCCGCCCGTCGCCGTGCCGCCCCCGCAGGACCCGGTACCGGCCGTTCCGCGCCCCGATCCCGCACAGGTGGTGCCGTGGGGCGTCCGGGTGGCCGCGGAGGCCGGCTGGCGGCTGCTGGTGCTCGCCGGGACCGTCTGGGTGCTGATGCGGGTCATCAGCGCCGTCCAACTCGTCGTCCTGGCGTTCGTGGTGGCGCTGTTGCTGACCGCGCTCCTCGAACCCACCGTGGCCCGCCTCAAGGGGCTGGGGATGCCCCGGGGGCTCGCGACCGCGCTCACCGCGATCCTCGGGTTCGTGGTCATCGGCCTGATGGGCTGGTTCGTGACCTGGCAGGTCATGGAGAACATCGACAACCTCTCCGACCAGGTCCAGGACGGCATCGACGATCTGCGCCGCTGGCTGCTCAACAGCCCCTTCCACGTCACCGACAAGCAGATCAACGGCATCGCCAAGAACCTGCGCGAGGCGGTCGGCGCCAACACCGACTCGATCACCTCGGCGGGCCTGGAGGGTGTCACCGTCGTCGTCGAGGCGCTCACCGGCATCCTGCTGTCGTTCTTCTCGACGCTGTTCCTGCTCTACGACGGCAAGCGGATCTGGGAGTGGACCCTCAAGCTGGTCCCGGCCGCCGCCCGGCCCGGCGTGGCGGGCGCGGGGCCGCGGGCCTGGGCGACGCTCACTGCGTATGTGCGGGGCACGGTGGTGGTCGCCCTGATCGACGCGATCTTCATCGGTCTCGGCATCTACTTCCTCGACGTGCCGATGGCCGTCCCGCTCGCCGTCTTCATCTTCCTGTTCTCCTTCATCCCGCTCGTCGGCGCGGTGGCCTCCGGCGCGCTGGCCGTGGTGGTCGCGCTGGTGACGCAGGGCGTGTTCACCGCCGTGATGACGCTGGCGGTCGTGCTGGCCGTGCAGCAGATCGAGGGCCACATCCTCCAGCCGTTCATCCTGGGCCGCGCGGTCCGTGTGCACCCGCTCGCGGTCGTCCTCGCGGTGGCCTCCGGCGGCATGGTGGCGGGCATCGGCGGCGCGGTGGTCGCGGTGCCGCTCGTCGCGGTCACGAACACCGTGGTGGGCTATCTGCGGGCGTACGCGCAGGAGCCGGCCCTGCGGACGTCGCCGAAGCCCAGGGGGGCGACGGCGATGGACGTGGCGCCGGTGCCGGCGCCGGTCCCCGCCGACCCGCAGGACACCCCTCGCGCATAGCCGAAGGCCCCGCTCACCCAGGGTGAGCGGGGCCTTCGGGGCGACGGTGCGGGGGTGCTACTCGGCGAGGATCGCTTCCGCGTCCAGGGTCACGCCCACCGCCTGGATCACCGAGGCGATCTTGAAGGCCTCCTGGACGACCTCGCGGTCGACGCCGGCCTTGCGCAGGACCTGCTCGTGGGAGTCGAGGCACAGCCCGCAGCCGTTGATGGCGGAGACCGCGAACGACCACAGCTCGAAGTCGACCTTGTCGACGCCGGGGTTGCCGATGACGTTCATCCGCAGACCGGCCCGCAGGTTGCCGTACTCGTGGTCCGACAGCAGGTGCCGGGTGCGGTAGAAGACGTTGTTCATCGCCATGACGGCGGCCGCGGACTTCGCCGCGGTGTACGCCTGCGGCGACAGGTTCGCCCGGGCCTGAGGCGCCAGCTCGCGCAGCACGATCGGGGAGCGCGAGGCGATCGAGGTCGCCAGGACCGTGCCCCACAGCTGCTGCGCCGGCAGGTCGGAGTTGCCGATGACCGAGCCCAGGTTGAGCCGCAGGTCCTTGGCGTAGTCCGGTATCGCGGACTTCAGGCTGTCCAGTGACATCTCAGGTCACTCCCCGGCCAGCAGCTTGACCGGGTCGAGGGTGTCCTCGCCCTTGGACCAGTTGCAGGGGCACAGCTCGTCGGTCTGGAGGGCGTCCAGGACCCGCAGGACCTCCTTGGGGTTCCGGCCGACGGAGCCCGCGGTGACCATCGTGAACTGGATCTCGTGGTTCGGGTCGACGATGAAGACGGCGCGCTGCGCGAAGCCGTCCTCGCCCTCGATGCCCAGGTCGCGCATGAGCTCGTGCTTGGAGTCCGCCAGCATCGGGAACGGCAGGTCCGTCAGGTCCGGGTGGTCCTTGCGCCAGGCGTGGTGGACGAACTCGGAGTCACCGGAGAAGCCGAGGATCTGCGCGTCACGGTCGGCGAACTCGTCGTTCAGCTTGCCGAACGCGGCGATCTCGGTGGGGCAGACGAAGGTGAAGTCCTTGGGCCACGCGAAGACCACCAGCCACTTGCCCTCGTAGGACTTGTGGTGGATCCGCTCGAACTCCTTGCCCTGCTCCAGCGAGACACAGGCGGTCAGTTCGAAGGTGGGGAACTTGTCACCAACAGTGAGCACACGCTCTCCTTGCAGCGAGGGGGTGTCCGGATCGCGGACACCGCCCTGGGGTCGGTCGGCCTCGATCGTGGCACAAGGTGCATTGATTCAGGAAATGGCTACACTCGATTGTGTTGATCGGAGGTGGCTATCAGTGACCGTGAGTAATTCCGGCCCCATGGGCATGGGCGCCAAGCGGCGCCAGCCCAGTCTGTCCCAGCTGCGGGCCTTCGCGGCCGTCGCGGAGCATCTGCACTTCCGGGAGGCGGCCGCCGCCATCGGCATGAGCCAGCCCGCCCTCTCCGGCGCCGTCTCCGCCCTGGAGGAGACCCTCGGCGTCACCCTGCTGGAGCGCACCACCCGCAAGGTGCTGCTCTCCCCGGCCGGCGAGCGCCTCGCCGTCCGGGCCCGGGCGGTGCTGGCCGAGGTCGGGGCGCTGCTGGAGGAGGCCGAGGCGGTCCGGGCGCCGTTCACCGGCGCGCTGCGCCTCGGCGTCATCCCGACCGTCGCGCCGTATCTGCTGCCGGCCGTGCTGCGGCTCGTCCACGACCGCTATCCGCAGCTCGACCTCCAGGTGCACGAGGAGCAGACCGCCACCCTGATCGACGGCCTGAACACCGGCCGGCTCGACCTGCTGCTGCTCGCCGTCCCTCTCGGTGTCCCCGGTGTCGTCGAACTTCCGCTCTTCGACGAGGACTTCGTGCTCGTCACGCCCCCCGAGCACCCGCTCGGCGGCCGGGCCGGCGTCCCGCGCGAGGCCCTCAAGGAGCTGAATCTGCTCCTCCTGGACGAAGGGCACTGTCTGCGCGACCAGGCCCTCGACATCTGCCGCGAGGCGGGCCGGGCGGACGCGCCGGTGACGACCACCGCCGCCGGCCTTGCCACCCTCGTCCAGCTCGTCGCCGGCGGCCTCGGCTGCACCCTGCTGCCGCGCACCGCCGTCACCGTCGAGACCAGCCGCAGCACCCAGCTGCGCACCGCCTCCTTCGCCGAACCCGCGCCCACCCGCCGGATCGCCTTCGCCCGGCGCACCGGCGCGGCCCGCGGCGCGGAGTACGAGGAACTCGCCGGCGCGCTGCGGGAGGCGCTGCGGCCGCTTCCGGTAAGGGTTCTCGGGGGTGACGACTGATGTCCGCCAACCGGTCAAATGCGCACCCGACAAAGAGAATTCGGCCCACCGCCGGAGCAACTTCCGTCACCTGAGAGCAGCTCGGAAATCCGCCGTGGGTATATGCGCCCCGGCTGATACACATTCCCTCCTCAGCGCTACGCGTCAGGCGTTTGTGCGATCCGCGGGTGCCACCTGTCAAGGGGAGTGATGTCGGGCTACGAGCTGCTGGCACGCGACCTCGCCGCGTGCGGACGCGACGGCTTCACCGGGGAGGTGCGGGTCACCGGCCTGCCCGGCGGCACCTTCCACTTCCGCGGCGGGCTGGTCGTCGCCGTCGAGTCGCCGGGCGCGCCCGGACCGGAGGCCCTGCTGCTGCGCTCCGGACGGATCGGCGGCGAGGAGTGGGCCGGGCTGGTACGCGAGTCCGGCGGGGCGCGCTGGCCGGCCGCGGGACTCATCGCCCAGGGCTACGCGGGGGCCGCTCAGCTCCGGGTGGTCTGCGCGATGGCCCTTCAGGACGCCGTGTTCGCGGTTGTCGCGGGCAGCGTCGACGGCTGTGAACGCGCTCCGTCCGACGGGCCGCCGCCGGCCACGATCGCCGTCGGCGAACCCCCGACGCGGCTGCTCCAGGAGGCGTCCCGCAAGCTCGCCGCGCTGCTGGCGCTGCCGTGCCCGGTACGCCCGGAGCGTGAGCGTCCGGTGCCGGCCGCCCTCTCCTACGCGGCCGGCCGGCTGGGCCCGCTGCAGCGGGAGGTGCTCACCCACGCCGACGGCCGGCGCACCGCCCGCGATCTCGCCTTCCGTACCGGGCGCGGGGTGTACACCGTCACGGTCGAGGTGGCGCGGATGCTCGGCGACGGGCTCCTGGAGTGCGCGGGCGCGCCCGCCCCGATCCCGGTGCGGGTGCCGCCCGGCGGGCACGGCGTCCGCCCCCGGGAACCGGCCTCGCCGCCGCCTCCCGTCCCCGTCCCGCCGTCCGGCCCGCCCCCGTCCCCGGCGACCCTGCCCCGGCGCCGTCCGGGTGCCAGTGGCATCACCGAGGCGCTCGCGCCGGACCGCGGGGACGTTGCCGGGAACGGTGCCGAGGCCACCCCCGGAGAGAGACCGGAAAGCCAAACCGGCTGGAAGGAGTTCTTCCGCCTGCGGAACCCGACGACGAAATGACGATCCGGCCGAACCCGGACCGAGAAGCGCGCAGGCCCTCACCGAACCCGAACCCGCCCCCACCGAAATCCCACCGAGAACGCACCGAGAACGCACCGAGAACCCCACCAAATTCCACACCGAAACCCCCACAGAATCCAGACGGTCAAATGCGATCAGAAATAGGGGAGTTGCATCCATGGACCATAAAGCCCTCGCACGGGAGATGCGTGGCCTGCGTGAGCAGGTGAGCGGCATCACCGACACCGCGGTCGCGGCCGCGGACGGGCTGCTCATCGCGGCCGACACCGCCGACTCCATCGACCCGGAGGGCCTCGCCGCCCTCGCCGCGGCGGGCCTCGGCCTCGCCCGCCGCACCGCGGAGGCCACCGCCCGCGGCGCCCTGCACCGCACGGTCGCCTACGGCAGCCACGGCTGCGCCGCGTTCTACGCGGTCGGCGACACCGCGCTGATGGTCGTCCTCGGGGACGAGGGCATGGATGTGGACCGCCTGCACACGGCGACCCAGCCGGCCCTGCGCCGCATCGATCTGATCCTCACCGACCGGGCCGGGACGGCCCAGCAGTCCGAGAAGGCAGCCGAAGGAGTCTGAAGGGATGGCGACGAAGCGTATGACCCCAGGTTTCTCCGACCAGGTGATGGGCCTGGTCAAGTCGTTGCGTACGGATGCCCCCGACTGCGTCGCCTCCGGCGTCGTCGACATGTCCACGGGCATGCTGCTCTCCTACGAGACCGTCGACAATCACCCGCCCGAGGTCCTCGACCTGCTGGCGGGCGCGACCCTCGACCTGTTCCAGGGCCGTACGGTCGTGATGATCGAGGACGTCTTCAAGGAGCGGCGCGGGATCCAGAGCGACAACCACTTCTTCCAGGAGATCCTCGTCAACAGCGAGAACCTCACCCACCTGTTCGTGAGGATGACCGAGCAGCAGGACGTCGTCGCGGTGGTCGTCTGCCGTAAGTCCGTCAACGTGGGGATGCTGTTCGCGCAGGTGCGGAGGGTGGTGCGGGAGTACCAGCTGTGAGCACGAACGGTCCCTCCCCGGGCGGGGAGGGACCGTGAGCCCGTGATGCGTGCGGCCGTGGCGCGGGAAGGCCCGGCCCGGGAGGCTATTCCGTGCGCAGCCCGTCCGGCCGCATCAGCCGCATCAGCGGCGGCAGGCTCAGCAGCGTCACCACCAGGACGACCGCCGCGCCGGCCCCCGTCATCGACAGCACGCTGCTCCAGTCGATGCCGACCGGCGTGTCCGTCATCTTCAGCAGGATCGCGCCCAGCGTGAGCCCCACGGCCATGGCCAGCAGCAGGCCCAGCGTGATCGGGATCGCCGTCTGCCACAGCACCGACAGGCCCAGCGTGCGGCGCCGGGTGCCGAAGGCGACCAGGGACGACAGCAGTTTGCGGCGCTCGCGCAGTTGCTCCAGCTGCGCGACCAGCAGGCTCGCCCCGATCAGCAGCAGCACACAGATCGCGCCGACGAGCAGCCCCGTGCGGAGGGACTCGAACTTGTCGGACGTCGTCGAGGCCGTCCACGCCGTGGGGTCGGCCAGCGGGTTGACCGCGGCGGCGGTGTTGCGGGCGTACTCGAACGCGTCGGGCACGGACTGGTCGATCGACAGGTACAGCTCGCCGCGGACCATGCCCTCGAAGTCCTTCGGCAGGGCGGCCGGTGTCATCAGGAAGCCGCCGCGCCTGCTGCCGGTCGGGTCCTCGATCGACCGCACCTGGGTGATGCCCGCCGGGACGGTCCAGGTGGCCTCCTTCTCGGGTGCGGAGGCGGGTCCGGAGGTGGGCGACTCGATGTACAGCATCTTGCCGGGCACGTTCATCTTCGGCCCGTCGACGGAGTACTCGCTGCCGTCGAGGACGAACCGGTCGCCGTCCTTGCACGAGGGCAGCTTCGCCACCTCGCGCAGCGCGGCACAGTCGCCGACGGTCAGCTCGGCCGCGAGCTGCGGGCCGTTCTCGCTGTTCCAGGAGGCGTCACCGAGGTAGCTCTCCCACACGGCGGTGACCTTCCGCACGCCCTTGGTGTCGGTGAACTTCTCGACGGTCGCCGCCATCGGGGCGTCGGCCGGAACGGTCACCTGCATCTGCGCCCGGCTGAGGTCCTGGGCGGTGGACTTGGTGTACTGGCCGTCGACCCCGGCGAACAGCATCTGAAGGGCGATCGCGCCGGCCACCGCGACCGCGATGCCGTTGACCATCCTGGCCGCCGTACCGCTGCTCAGCTGAAGGCGTCGCACGGCGAGTTGCCAGGCGACCCCGCCCGAGCCGAGCCGGGCCACACAGCGCTCCACCAGCCACGGCAGCAGCGCGGTGATGCCGATCAGGAGCAGCATGACGCCGCCGGTCACCAGGTACTCGTTGAAGCTGCCGTTCGAGCGGCCCTGCCCGAGCATCGGGTAGAGCATGGCGAGGCCCGCCACCGGCAGCACCAGCCGCCACCACAGGCGCCGCCGCGTGGGCTTCGCCGAGCGCACCACACCGAGCGGCTCGATCACCACGGAGCGCAGTGCGAACAGGGTGACCAGCACGGCCGCCGCAGGAACCGCCACCGCGACCAGCGCGGCCAGCAGCGGCGAGGGGTTGAGGTAGCTGGGCCACACGCTGATGCCCATCACCTCGACCGACCCCGCCACCTGGCGTCCGACCAGGAAGAACCCGGCACCGAGGACGAGGCCGAGCAGTGCGCCCGCCATCGCCTCGCCCGCCGCGATCCGCCGGGTCATCCGGCCGTCGGCGCCGACCAGCCGCAGCGCCGCCAGCCGGCGGTCGCGGCGCTCGCCGCCGAACCGCACGGCCGCCGCGACGAACACCGCGACCGGCATCAGCAGCATCACGATCACGACGATGTTCAGCAGGGCCAGGACCGGGTCGGGTGCCTCGGGGGTCGGGTTCGGGTTCCCGAACGCGGTCAGCCGGGACACGTTCGATCCCGCCTCGTGCGCGAAGAGCCCCTCGCCGCCCGCGTAGTAGGCGAGCTCCTGCGAGCCGATGAGCCCGCTCTCCCCGATGGTCCCGGTGATCCGGTAGGGAATCCGCTCACGCAGCAGCTTCGCCCCGTCCGAGGCGAGCAGCCGCTTCAGCGCGGGGGAGACCAGCATCTCGCCCTTCGCCGGGTACGCGCTCAGCCCGGGAGGCAAGGGGGCACGCGGCCCCTCCGGCTCCACCAGCCGGCCCCGCACGTCCTTGCCGCGGAAGGTGGTGTCGGTGTTGGCGATCACCACGGTGTTGTCCGCCGCGGTCGGTGGTTCCTCCGTGAACGACCAGTCCAGGCGGGCCTGTTCGCGGTCGTGCCGGACCGAGATCGCGTTCGGCAGCGCGGTGGACAGCAGGAGCAGCGCCACGCCGAGTCCGACGCCGAGCGCCGTCAGCACGGCCCGCATCCAGCCCTCCCGCCCGCCCGCGAAGGCGAACCGGACCCCCAGGCCCAGATCTCTGGACGACTGGCGCAGGCTCATACGACCCGCTCCATGTCCCGCGACTTGCCGTCCCGTACGACGATCTCGCGGTCGGAGTAGGCGGCCACCCGGGCCTCGTGCGTGACGAGGACGACGGCGGTGCTGGCCGAACGGGCCGCCTCGGTGAGCAGCTCCATCACGCGTTCGCCGTTGAGCGAGTCCAGGGCGCCGGTCGGCTCGTCGGCGAAGACGACCCGCGGGCTCGTCACCAGCGAGCGCGCCACGGCCACCCGCTGCCCCTGTCCGCCGGACACCTCCCCGGGCCGCTTCTTCGCGAGGTCGTCGACCTCCAGGCGCTCCATCCAGCCGAGGGCGGTGCGCTCGGCCTGTTTGCGCGGGGTGCCGTTCAGCCGCAGCGGCAGCGCCACGTTCTCCACGCAGGTGAGCTCCGGCACGAGCTGCCCGAACTGGAACACGAACCCGAACTCGGAGCGCCGCAGCTGGCTGCGCTGGGCGTCGTTCATCGTCGCCAGCTCGCGGCCGTCGTACGTGATCGAGCCCGAGTCGGGCGTCACGATCCCGGCGAGACAGTGCAGCAGGGTCGACTTGCCGGATCCGGACGGGCCCATCACGGCGACGACCTCGCCGGGGTGGATGGAGAACGCGGCGCCGTCCAGCGCCATGGTCGGGCCGTACGCCTTGCGCAGGTTCTCGGCGACGAGCAGGGATCCCCCGGGAGCGTTCATGCCGTCATCGCCGCCTTCAGCTTGTCGAGGCGCGCGGTGGCCAGCTCGAGCCAGCGCAGGTCGGCCTCCAGGTGGAACAGGGCGTGGTCGCAGATCAGCTGGTCCGCCAGATCGCCGCTGCGCTTGCGGTCGGTCAGGATCCGCATGCTGCGCAGGTGCTCCGCGCGCTGGGTGTCGAGCACGTCGGCCGCGTCGCGGTGCGTGAGCAGCGCGAGGACGACCTTGGTGTAGAGCGTGGACTGGAGGTACGGCTCGGGCTTCTCGGGCGTGGCGAGCCAGCGCTCGACGTCGGTGATCCCGGCGTCGGTGATCGCGTACCGCTTGCGCTCTGGGCCGTCGCCGGCCTCGATGCCGTCGACCTCGACGAGACCGTTCTTCAGCAGGCGCGACATCGTCGAATAGACCTGGCCGTAGTGCAGCGGCCGGTCGTGACCGAACTTCTCGTCGAAGGCCCGCTTCAGGTCGTAACCGTGGCGGGGCCCGGACTCCAGGAGTCCCAGGAGGGTGTGACCGATGGACATGGGGAGGACTGTACACGCGGTGTATACGCCGGGTGTATACGCGGAGTGTGCAGTGGTCCGCGGGGGGTGGTGATGCGCAGGTGAGGGGCTGTTGTCACCGTTCTGCAACAGCGCGGCCCCGCCGCGGGACGCCCCCGGCGGGGGAGTGCGAGGGCGGGGCCGTTCAGGCCGGCGGCGGACCGCCGGGGGAGGAGCCCCCGGGGGGGCGGCCGCGGCGGGGCAGCGGGCCGGTGTCACCCGGCAGCCGCCCCGCGTCCTTCAAGGCCTTCCGCAGCAGGAACTCGATCTGCGCGTTGGCGGACCGCAGGTCGTCCCCGGCCCACCGGGCCAGCGCCTCGTACACCGCGGGATCCAGCCGCAACAGCACCTGCTTGCGCTGCGGGCGGCCTTGCGGGGCTGAGCCCCCGGAGGGGACCGTCACTGGTAGAGGGTCCCGGTGTTGAGCACCGGCTGGGGCGCGCGGTCCCCGCACAGCACCACCATCAGGTTGGACACCATCGCCGCCTTCCGCTCCTCGTCCAGTTCCACGATGCCCTGCTCGGCGATCCGGGCGAGCGCCGCCTCGACCATGCCGACGGCACCGTCCACGATCTCCCGCCGGGCCGCGACGACCGCGCCCGCCTGCTGGCGCTGGAGCATCGCCGAGGCGATCTCCGGAGCGTACGCGAGATGCGTGAAGCGGGACTCGATGATCCGCACGCCGGCCGCCTCCACGCGCGCGTGCAGCTCCACGGCGAGCTTCTCGGTGATCTCCTCGGCGTTGCCGCGCAGCGAGAGCCCGTCCTCCTCGTGGGAGTCGTAGGGGTACTCGATGGCGATGTGGCGCACGGCGGCCTCGGTCTGGGTGGAGACGAACTCCAGGAAGTCGTCCACCTCGAAGGTGGCCTGCGCGGTGTCCTGCACCTTCCACACCACGACCGCGGCCAGCTCTATCGGGTTGCCGTAGGCGTCGTTGACCTTCAGGACGGCCGTCTCGTGGTTGCGGACCCGGGTGGAGATCTTCTCGCGGGAGGTGAACGGGTTCACCCAGCGCAGGCCGTCCTCGCGGATCGTCCCCCGGTAGCGCCCGAAGAGCTGCACCACGCGCGCCTCGCCCGGCGCCACCGTGTTCAGGCCGCACATCGACAGGAACGCGGCGAGCCCGACCAGGATGCCGCCGGTGATCAGCCCGGCCTTGGCGCCGGTCGCGTCCGTCCCGGCGCCGAGCGCGATCATCGCGGCGCCGGCCAGCAGCCCGACCAGGCCGGACAGCAGGGCCAGGCCACCGCCCACGCTGTGCGCGGGGAACTCCTGGACGCGTGGGGCGGGCATCTCGGGCGTGGTCGCCGCGGTGGTGTCTGCGGACATGGGTGGTCCCCCGTTTCGTATCGGCTCGGGCCCTCTCGCACGGCCCTCGCGCTCACATCGTTCTAGCTAAGTGATATCACTTTACAAGAGGATCGCAACCCCTGGGGCCTTTCGGACGTCGGTACTGGTGGAGCGGTGTGCCGGTTCCACCGGGCAGGGTGCTGATTCTCACCCCTTCCGAACGCCGGATCGAGAACCCTCCGTCACAGCCGACGGTGTTAGCTTTCTGAGCTGACCTGCCTCCGGGCACTGGTGTGACGGCCGAGTAGGAAGCGGAGCGAGCGGACTCATGGGACGAGCGGAAGAGAGACGAGCGCGACAGCGTGGTGGCCGCCGCGCGGCGCCCAGGGACCGCTCGTCGCGGGCGGAGGCACCCTCCTCGGTGAACGAGTCGGCCGCGGCCGAGCCCGCCGAGGGCGTCGCGGCCGGGGGGCGCGCGGCAGCCCGCCGGGGCGCCAAGAAGGGCGCGGGCGCCAAGGGCGCCAAGGGCGGCAAGAAGGACAAGAGCCTCATACGCCGGATCTTCACCTGGAAGAAGGTCCTCGGCACCGTCCTCGGCCTGACCGTGGCCGTCATCGGAGCCGTCGTCTGGCTCTACATGAGCACGCCCATCCCGGTCGGCAACCCCGACGCCAAGCTCCAGAGCAACGTCTACAAGTACAAGGGCGGTGCGATCCTCGCCCGCGACGGCGAGGTCAACCGGGAGAACGTCGATCTCGCGAAGGTACCCAAGGCCGTCCAGCACACCTTCGTGGCGGCCGAGAACAAGACCTTCTACAACGACGCCGGCGTCGACCTCAAGGGCACCACCCGCGGTGTCCTCAACACCCTCATGGGCAAGGGCGCGCAGGGCGGTTCGACGATCACCCAGCAGTACGTCAAGAACTACTACCTGAGCCAGGAACAGACCGTCACGCGCAAGCTGAAGGAACTGGTCATCTCGATCAAGCTGGACCGTGAGGAGTCCAAGGAGTACATCCTGGCCGGCTACATCAACACCAGCTACTACGGCCGCGGCGCCTACGGCATCCAGGCCGCCGCCCAGGCCTACTACCGCGTCGACGCCGACAAGCTCAACGTCCAGCAGGGCGCCTACCTCGCCGCGCTGCTCCAGGCACCCAGCCAGTACGACTGGGCCGTCGCCTCCGAGACCGGCAAGAAGCTGGTGCAGAACCGCTGGAACTACGTCCTGGACAACATGGTCGAGCAGGACTGGCTGGACAAGTCCGAGCGCGACGACATGAAGTTCCCGGTGCCCGAGGAGCCCAAGGCCGACCCGAGCCAGGAGGGCCAGATCGGCTACCTGGTCGACGCGGCCAACGCCGAACTGGCCCGCCAGCTCGTCGCCACCGGCACGGCCGACGACCTCAAGTCGGCCGAGGACATGGTCAGTCGCGGTGGCTGGAACATCGAGCTGAACATCGACAAGAAGAAGCAGAAGGCGCTGGAGAAGGCGGTCAAGGACCAGCTGACCAGCAAGCTGGACAAGAAGAAGCGCTCCGTCGACGCCGACGTCCAGGCCGGCGCGGTCTCGGTGAACCCGCACACCGGCGCGGTCGAGGCGATGTACGGCGGCACCAGCTACACCGAGCACTACCTGAACAACGCCACCCGCACCGACTACCAGCCCGCCTCCACCTTCAAGCCGGTGATCCTCGCCGCGGCCTTCGACGAGGACGCCAAGACGCAGGACGGCGACCAGATCACCGCCAACACGCTCTACGACGGCACCAGCGAGCGCCCGGTCGTCGGCAGCGACATCGCCTTCGCCCCGCAGAACGAGGACGGCCAGAACTACGGCGACGTCACCGTCCAGACCGCGATGAACAAGTCCATCAACTCCGCGTTCGCGCAGATGGGCGTCGACGTCGGCATGGACGAGGTGCTGAAGGTCGGCGGCAACCTCGGCATGGACACCGAGGACCTGAAGGCCGTACCCGCGCAGACCCTGGGCACCATGGGCGCCAGCCCGCTCCAGATGGCCGGTGTCTACGCCACGCTCGACAACCACGGCAAGAAGGTCACCCCGGCGATCATCAAGTCGGCCGAGAACAGCGCCCACCCGTCCTTCAAGCACATCAGCCCGATCGGCGAGGAAGTCATCAGCCGCGAGGCCGCCGACTCGGTCACCTCGGTGCTCACCGGCGTGGTCGACGACGGTACGGCCAAGACCTCCGTGCGGGACAACCCGCTGCGCAAGGGCCAGAAGGTCGCGGGCAAGACCGGTACCTCCGACGACAACAAGTCGGCCTGGTTCACCGCCTACACACCCGACCTGGTCACCTCGGTCGGCCTGTTCGGCGAGTCCGCGAAGGCCCCGCACCCCCAGACCACCCTGACCGGTGCCACGAGCGGCCTGTCCGGCGACGCGGGCCGGATCAACGGTGGTGGCTACCCGGCGCAGATCTGGGCGGCGTACACCTTCGGCGTCTCCACCAAGGTCAGCAAGTTCGACCTGGAGACCGACCAGGGCGCGGCGGTCCAGACGGCGTCCCCGTCCCCGACCACGTCCCCGTCGCCGACGGAGTCCGCGTCCTCCAGCCCGTCGGCCTCGACGACCCCGACCGACGAGCCGACGACGCAGGAACCGACGACCGACGAGCCGACCACGGACGAACCGACGACGGACGAGCCGACCGGCGGCACCTCGACGGAACCGAGCACCGAGGATCCGTCCACGGAACCGGAGAACCCACCGGACCCGCAGAGCGGGCAGTAGGGGACGGCACGAAGGGCGCCCGGTGATCGGATCACCGGGCGCCCTTCACGTGTCACAGGCTCAGCTCAGCCGCGGTTCAGCTCGAACCACACCACCTTGCCGGTGCTCAGCCGGGTGGCCCCCCACCGCCGGGCGAGCCGGTTGACCAGGTACAGCCCACGCCCGCCCTCGTCGGTGTGCCGGGCCTGCCGCAGCCGGGGCAGCTGCGGCGCGTCGTCGCCGACCTCGCAGCGCAGCACATCGGTGCGCAGCAGCCGCAGGGTGACGGGCCGCGAGGCGTACCGCACCGCATTGGTCACGACCTCGCTGACCAGCAGCTCCACCGAGTCGGTCATGTCCTCCATGCCCCAGCGGGACAGGGCCCGCCGGGCCAGCCGCCGGGCCCGGCCCGGTGCCGCGTCCTCCGGCTCCAGGAACCAGTACGCCACGTCGCTCGGCGCGATCCCGTCGAAGCGGGCGGCGAGCAGCGCGATGTCGTCGTCCCGGTCGCCCGGCCCGAGCATGTCGAGCACCTCGTCGCACAGGGCCTCCAGCGGCGGCGGGTGATCGGGCCCGGTGAGCTGCGCGGTCGCGGCCAGCTTCTCCCGCAGCTGCTCTATGCCGGTCGCCACGTCCCGCAGCCGGGACTCCACCAGGCCGTCGGTGTACAGCAGCAGGGTGGCGCCCGCCGGCGCGTCCAGCTCCACCGCCTCGAAGTCCACACCGCCCACGCCGATCGGCGCGCCCGGCGGCACCCGCAGCACCTCGGCCCGGCCGCCCAGGTGCAGCAGGACGGGCGGGGGATGGCCGGCGTTGGCGATGGTGATGCGGTGCGAGACCGGGTCGTAGACGGCGTACAGGCAGGTCGCCATGCGGTCGGTGCCCAGCCGCTGGGCCTGCTCGTCGAGGTGGTGCAGCACCTCCTGCGGGGGCAGGTCGAGCCCGGCGAGGGTCTGGGCGGTGGTGCGCAGCTGGCCCATGATCGCGGCCGACGTCATGGAGTGCCCCATGACGTCGCCCACCACCAGCGCCACCCGGCTGCCGGGCAGCGGGATCGCGTCGTACCAGTCGCCGCCGACCCGCGCGGTCTCCGCGGCGGGCAGATAGCGGGAGGCCAGCCGGACGCCCGTGCAGCGGGGCAGGGTCTCCGGGAGCATGGTGCGCTGGAGCTCGTCGGCGATGTACGCCTCACGGTCGTACAGGACCGCCTTGTCGATGCCGAGGGCGCTGTGCGTGGCGAGTTGGGCGGCCACGAGCAGGTCGTCGTTCTCGAACGGGATGCGCTCCGGGCGGCGCAGGAAGACCGCCGCGCCGATCACCCGGCGCCGGCCCCGCAGCGGGGCCAGGACGGCCCGCTGGCCGCCGGGCACCACCAACGTGCTGTCCTCGCCCAGGAGTTCGGGCAGCGCGGCGCGGGCGGCGGGATTGTCGGCGAACACCGGACGCACCCCGCGCAGCACCTCCGCGAGCGCCCCGCCGGGCCGCACCTCGCACAGTTCGGCGACGGCGGCCGACAACTCGGCGTTCAGCTCGGCGGGTTCGGGCGGCGGCAGGGCGAGCGCGGCGAAACCGGTCTCGGTGTCCCGTTCGTCCGGGATGCGGTCGGTGCGCCGCAGCCGCAGCATGACGCGGTCGGCCACCGGCCGCTCGTCGCCGACCGGCAGCGGGTCGCGCAGATAGACGAGGATCGCGTCGGAGAAGGTGGGCACGGTGGCCCGGCACAGCCCCATCACGATCTCGTCCAGGTCCAGGCCCCGGGCGATCCGCCGGGTCGCGGCGCCCACGAAGCGCAGCCGGTCGCCGTCGCGGCGCATCGGCGTGGGCCGGCCGGGCGTCAGGCCCTGTCCCGTACGGCGCTCCGAGCGCGCCTCGCCGCCCGGCTGGGCGGGGATGGACTCGGGGGCCGGACGCGGCCGGTGGGTGTCCGGCTCGGCGCCCGCCGACGGCTGGGAGTGCTCGGGGTCCGAACCGGCCGGATCCTTTCCCTTGCCGCCCTTGCCCGCCTTGCCGCTCTTCTCACCGGGCGTGGTGGCGTTGGAGGTGTCCTCGGCGCGGCCCTGGGCGACGGCGGGCGGTAAAGCGGCCGCGCCCGGCGCCGGGGAACGCAGGCGCGCCCCGCGGGGGTCCGTGGGGTCGACGCCCTGGGGGCGTTCGTAGCTGGTGGGCTGCTCCGTCACGCGTGTCGCATCCATCCGTCCGGGGCTGCGCGCCGCGCGCGCAGTTCGTCCCGCAGAGAACCCGATACCCGGAATAGCTGTCCCCGGAACGGAATTCCCGCGTGGTCAGAGGCTGTTCCTGTGCCACCGGGGAACCGGGCGCGGCCCTCGGCCCCGCCGGTGGTGCGTTCGTACCCCTCGCTCACGTCCTGCCGCCCCTCGGTGACGTTCGGTCAGACCCGGCGCCTGCCCCGGGAGTTGCTGTTGCATGCTCTTGCGGAGGACGATCCTACGTTTCCCGCCCCGGGGCGCATCAAGGGTCTCATGTGGACACGTGCGCGGGCGTACGGTCCCAGTCCTCCGGAAGCAACGGTACGGCCCACGACGGCTCCGGGCGCCAGTGCTGCCAGCCCTCGTCGAACGGCGGACCCCAGGCGCGGATCACGTCCACGGCCGCGCGTCCCGCCGCGCGCACCCGTTCGGCGGCCGCCCCGTCCATCAGGCCGTCCTGCTGGGCCTGCGCGAACTCGTCCTCGTCGCGCCAGTCCCAGGTGCGGTCCGGATACACGCAGATGTCGAGGAAGTGGTCCTCGGAGTCCACCCCGCCGTCCCAACGGGCCAGCGGGGCCTCCAGGTTGACGTACCAGTTCTTGAACTGCCAGCCCGGTTCCCAGAACAGCCACACCGACCAGGGCTCACCGGGCCGGGCCAGCTTCAGCACCCCGGTGCCGAACCAGCGGTCGAGCTGGACGGTCCGCGGGCGGGTGTAGCGGGTGCGCAGCGGTTCCTGGTGCGGCGGGGTGCCGTCGGTGAGGACGGGCTTGACGACCTGGGTGCCCGGGGCGAGCCAGACGGCGAGCACGTCCTCGTCGTCCCGGGCGACGGTGACCGGGCGGGCGATGTGGAAGCCCGCGCCGCCGTTCTCCCGGTACCGCCACAGGATCTGGTCCCCGGGCTCCCAGAAGGCCGCCGTACCACCCGTTCCCACGCGCCTCACCACTCCGCCGTCTGCCATGAACAGATATTAGGTGCCATGGGCATACGACGCTGTCGCACGCGTCACGGTTCTGGCCCGGTGGCGGGAAAGGTTACGGGTGTGTCATCCGCAGGACATCCAGCGCCTCGTCGAGCTGCTCGACCGTCAGGTCGCCGCGCTCCACGTAGCCGCCCTCCAGGACGACCTGCCGGATCGTCCGCCGCTGTGCCAGCGCCTTCTTGGCGACCTTCGCGGCCTCCTCGTAGCCGATGTACTTGTTGAGCGGGGTGACCACGGACGGGGAGGACTCGGCGTACTCGCGGGCGCGTTCGCGGTGCGCGACGATGCCGTCCACGGTCCGGTCGGCGAGCAGCCGGGACACGTTGGCGAGGAGCCGGACGGATTCGAGGACGTTGCGGGCGATGACCGGCAGCATGACGTTCAGCTCGAAGTTGCCGGCCGCGCCGGCCGTGGCGACGGCCGCGTCGTTCCCGACGACCTGCGCGGCGACCATCAGCACCGCCTCCGGGATCACCGGGTTGACCTTGCCGGGCATGATCGAGGAGCCGGGCTGGAGGTCGGGGAGGCTGATCTCGGCCAGACCGGTGCGCGGACCGGAGGCCATCCACCGCAGATCGTTGGCGATCTTGGTCAGCCCGACCGCGATGGTCCGCAGCTGCCCGCTCGTCTCGACGATCCCGTCCCGGGCGCCCTGCGCCTCGAAGTGGTCGCGCGCCTCGGTCAGCGGCAGCCCGGTGGCCCGGGCGACCTCCGCGATGACGGCGGCGGAGAAGCCGGGCGGGGTGTTGATCCCGGTGCCCACGGCGGTGCCGCCCAGCGGCAGCTCGGCGAGCCGGGGCAGGGACGCCCTCAGCCGCTCGACGCCGTACCGCACCTGGGCGGCGTACCCGCCGAACTCCTGGCCCAGTGTCACGGGCGTGGCGTCCATGAGGTGGGTGCGCCCCGACTTCACGACGTCCGCGAACTCCCGCGACTTGCGGGTCAGCGCGTCGGCGAGATGCTCCAGGGCCGGGACGAGATCGCGGGTGACGGCGGCGGTGGCGGCGATGTGGATCGACGACGGGAAGACGTCGTTGGACGACTGCGAGGCGTTGACGTGGTCGTTGGGGTGCACGTCCCGCCCGAGCCGCTCACCGGCCAGGGTGGCGATGACCTCGTTGGTGTTCATGTTGGACGAGGTGCCCGAGCCGGTCTGGAACACGTCGACGGGGAAGTGCTCGTCCCACCGGCCCTCGGCCACCTCCAGGGCGGCCTCCTGGATGGCGTCGGCGATGTCCTTGTCGAGCACCCCGAGCCCGGCGTTGACCTTCGCCGCGGCGCCCTTGATCCGGGCCAGCGCCTCGATGTGCGCCCGCTCGATGCGCTGGCCGGAGACGGGGAAGTTCTCGACGGCGCGCTGGGTCTGCGCCCGCCACTTGGCCTCGGCCGGGACCCGGACCTCGCCCATGGAGTCGTGCTCGATGCGGTAGTCGCTCATGACCGGTACAGCGAACGGGGCGCCGCGGATGTTCCGCGCGTTCGGCCGTCCGGAGGGCGTCGGTCCTGTGAGACGGGTCTCCGCCCGGCCGCGACGCCCCGGGCGGGACGGCAGGCCGGGCCCCGCGGCGCCGCCCGCCCCGCGTCGACCGGGGGCGGGCGTGCGTCACCGGATCACACCAGACCCGGGCCCCGCACCGGGATCGAGGTGAACGTCGGTGCCGGGGCCGGGTCCTTGAAGAAGTCGTTGCCCTTGTCGTCGACGACGATGAAGGCCGGGAAGTCCTCGACCTCGATCTTCCAGACGGCCTCCATGCCGAGCTCCTCGTACTCGACGACCTCGACCTTCTTGATGCAGTCCTGGGCGAGGCGGGCGGCCGGGCCGCCGATGGAGCCGAGGTAGAAGCCGCCGTGGCCGCCGCAGGCGTCGGTGACCTGCTGCGAACGGTTGCCCTTGGCGAGCATGACCTTGGAGCCGCCCGCGGCCTGGAACTGCTCGACGTAGGAGTCCATCCGGCCGGCGGTGGTCGGGCCGAAGGAGCCGGAGGCGTAGCCCTCGGGGGTCTTCGCCGGGCCGGCGTAGTACACCGGGTGGTCCTTCAGGTACTGCGGCATCTCCTCGCCCGCGTCCAGGCGTTCCTTGATCTTGGCGTGCGCGATGTCGCGGGCGACGACGAGCGGTCCGGAGAGCGACAGACGGGTCTTCACCGGGTACTTCGTCAGTTCGGCGAGGATCGACTCCATCGGCTGGTTGAGGTCGATCCGGACGACGTCCGACGCCTCGTCGAGGTGCTCGTCCGTGGTGTCCGGCAGGAAACGCGCCGGGTCGGTCTCCAGCTGCTCCAGGAAGACGCCCTCGGCGGTGATCTTCGCGACCGCCTGGCGGTCGGCGGAGCAGGACACGGCGATGGCGACGGGGCAGGACGCGCCGTGCCGGGGGAGGCGGACCACGCGCACGTCGTGGCAGAAGTACTTGCCGCCGAACTGGGCGCCGATGCCGATCTTCTGCGTCAGCTCGAAGACCTTCTCCTCCAGCTCCTTGTCCCGGAAGCCGTGGCCGAGCGGCGAGCCCTCGGCCGGGATCTCGTCCAGGTAGTGCGCGGAGGCGTACTTCGCGGTCTTCAGCGCGTACTCGGCGGACGTGCCGCCGACGACGATCGCCAGGTGGTACGGCGGGCAGGCGGCCGTGCCGAGCGAGCGGATCTTCTCCTCCAGGAACTTCATCATGGAGGCCTCGTTCAGGACGGCCTTCGTCTCCTGGTAGAGGAACGACTTGTTGGCCGAGCCGCCGCCCTTCGCCATGAACAGGAACTTGTACGCGGCGCCGTCGGTGGCGTACAGCTCGATCTGGGCCGGGAGGTTGGAGCCGGTGTTCTTCTCCTCCCACATGGTGAGCGGAGCCATCTGCGAGTAGCGCAGGTTGAGGTTCAGGTACGCGTCGTAGATGCCCTGGCTGAGGGCCGCCTCGTCGCCGCCCTCCGTCAGCACGTTCTGTCCGCGCTTGCCCATGACGATCGCGGTGCCGGTGTCCTGGCACATCGGCAGCACGCCCGCCGCCGCGATGTTCGCGTTCTTCAGCAGGTCCAGCGCCACGAACTTGTCGTTGGCCGACGCCTCGGGGTCGTCGATGATCCGGCGCAGCTGCGCGAGGTGGGCCGGGCGCAGGTAGTGCTGGATGTCGTGGACGGCCTCGGCGGCCAGCTTGCGCAGCGCCTCGGGCTCCACCTTGAGGAAGGTCCGCCCGTCGGCCTCGAAGGTGGAGACACCCTCGGAGGTCACCAGCCGGTAGGGGGTGGTGTCCTCTCCCATGGGGAGCAGATCGGTGTATGCGAACTCAGGCATCTCAGCCCATTCCTCACTCGGCGGACGGTGCCCCGCCGACGCTGGCGGGCCTCACCAGCGTAGAACCTGCCTCCGGCGCCGAGCTTGTGAGGTAAGGCTCAGTTCGACGGCGGCCGCCCCGCGAGGGGGACTATCGCGATCTATCGTGTGTGGGTACGCTGGCCGGGTGGACCTTCAGAAGCAGACCGCCGCCGCCCCCACACCGGTTGCCGAGTTGCGGGCCTCGGACGCCGACCGTGACCGTATCGCCGACATCCTGCGCGAGGCCCTGGCCGAGGGCCGGCTGACCGCCGACGAGCACGCCGAGCGCGTCGAGGGCGTGCTGGCCGCGAAGACGGTCGGCGAACTGGAGGTGTTCATCCGGGACCTGCCCGCCGCGCACGAGCGGCGCGCGAGCCCCCACTCCGCCCCGTCGCGCCCCACCGCCGGAGCGATCCCCGCCGACCCCGACGACAACGTGATCGCGGTGTTCAGCAGCGCCGTCCGCCGGGGCCGCTGGCGCGCGGGCCGCCGGATCCACGCGTACGCGATCTTCGGCACCGTCGAGATCGACCTCAGCGAGGCGCTCTTCGAGTACCAGCAGGTCGTGGTCAAGGCCTTCGCGGTCTTCGGCAACGTCGAGGTCCGCGTCCCGGAGAACGTGTCGCTGCACGGCACCGGCGGCGGCGTCCTCGGCAACTTCGAGGTGCACACCCTCGACGCGGCCTCCCCCGAGGCGCCCGTGGTGTACGTCGACGGCTGGGCGGTGCTGGGCAACATCGAGGGCCGGCCCAAGCGCGGCAAGCTCGTCGAGGACATCCTCGACCGGGTGCACCGCAAGGTCGACAGAAGTCTGCGCAAGCACCTGGACCATTGACGGCCATGGAGCCGTCACGGCCGAAACCAACCGGTCCGCGCACGGTTGCGCACGGCGGTCCCCGGAACCCAGCGGTTCGGAACTCAGTGCATAGGCGCGCGTACAGCGGGTAGGCCTTGCTGCATCGCCTCTCGCTCGCGAAGCCGTCGTCAGGAGTAGACCCGTGCTGCAACCGCCGCATTCGTCCCTGAAGGTCGCCGCCGTTCCGGCCCAGCGGGTGCCAGCGCGTGACAGGGACCAAGACGCT
The DNA here is from genome assembly GCF_014648915.1 of Streptomyces phaeofaciens. Taxonomy (GTDB): domain Bacteria; phylum Actinomycetota; class Actinomycetes; order Streptomycetales; family Streptomycetaceae; genus Streptomyces; species Streptomyces phaeofaciens. The sequence continues at coordinate 326,099 of NZ_BMSA01000002.1, forward strand.
CCCTGGCACACCGAGGCGGTGTGCCGGCGCGACGAGGCGGGGCTGTTCTTCGCACCGTCCAAGGAGCCCACCGCCGCCCGGCTCTCCCGCGAGGAGGCCGCCAAGCGGGTCTGCGCGCGCTGTCCGGTGATGGTGGAGTGCCGCGAACACGCACTGCTCCAGCCCGAGCCCTACGGCGTCTGGGGCGGCCTCACCGCCGCCGAGCGCCGCGTCGTACTGGCCCGCCGCCGGCGCCGTGACATGGAGCTGAAGAAGGCGGCGAGGACGACGGCCGGCCACATAGCGCAGGCGGGCTGACGAGCCGCTCGCACGACAGTGGGGCGTCCCCTCCGCACCGGGGACGCCCCACTGTCCGTAGTGGCTACTTCGCGCGGTCGAAGTCGACGGCGCTGTAGGCCCGCAGCTTGCTCAGCCGGTGCTCCGAGTCGATCCGCCGCACCGTCCCGGACTTCGACCGCATCACGATCGAGTCGGTGGTCGCGGTCTCCGACCGGTACCGCACGCCGCGCAGCAGCTCACCGTCGGTGATCCCGGTGGCGACGAAGAACACGTTCTCGCCCTGCACCAGGTCCTCGGTGGTCAGCACCCGGTCCAGGTCGTGGCCCGCGTCGATCGCCCGCTGCCGCTCCTCGTCGTCCTTGGGCCACAGCTTGCCCTGGATGGTGCCGCCGAGGCACTTCACCGCGCAGGCCGAGATGATGCCCTCGGGGGTGCCGCCGATGCCGAGCAGCAGGTCGACGCCGGTGCCCTCGCGCAGCGCAAGGATGGAGCCGGCCACATCGCCGTCGGAGATCAGCTTGATCCGGGCGCCGGTGTCCCGGATCTCCTTGATGATGCCTTCGTGCCGCGGCCGGTCGAGGATGACGACGGTGACGTCCTCGGGCGTGGCCCGCTTGGCCTTGGCGACCCGCCGGATGTTGACCTCGACGGGCGCGTTGATGTCGACGAACTCGGCGGCCTCGGGGCCGGTGACCAGCTTGTCCATGTAGAACACGGCGGACGGGTCGAACATGGCGCCGCGCTCGGTGGCCGCGAGGACGGCGATCGCGTTCGGCATGCCCTTCGCCGTCAGCGTGGTGCCGTCGATCGGGTCCACGGCGATGTCGACCTCGGGGCCCGTCCCGTCACCGACGCGCTCGCCGTTGAAGAGCATCGGCGCCTCGTCCTTCTCGCCCTCGCCGATGACGACCACGCCGTTCATCGACACGGTGGAGACGAGGGTCCGCATCGCGCGCACCGCGGCACCGTCGGCGCCGTTCTTGTCGCCGCGGCCCACCCAGCGGCCGGCGGCCATGGCGGCGGCTTCGGTCACACGGACCAGTTCCAGGGCGAGGTTGCGGTCGGGGGCCTCGGAGGGGACATCGAGTTCGGACGGCAAATGATGATGCTCGGTCATCGGAGCGCACCTTTCTGATACGACGACGGCCGGATGAGGGTTCGAGGATCGACTCTATCGTCAGTCCGACAAAATGAGCAGGGGCCCCCACGGATGAGCGCGCCGGGCACCTGCGACGATAGGGGGCGTGGCAGGTGCGAACGGCAAGCAGAAGTCGGCCCGGGACATGATCCTCTCCCTGGGTCTCATCGTGATCGCGGCGTGGGTGATCTACCTCTTCATCCCGCACGACGATCACACTCCCGACATCAAGCGGGTCGACTACCGCGTCGAACTGCTCACCGCGCGCCGCGCGGCGTCGTACCCGGTGGCCGCGCCCGAGGGCCTGCCCGAGACCTGGAAGGCGACGTCCGTGCGCTTCGACGGCGCCGACTTCGACTCCTGGCATCTCGGCTTCCACGCCCCCGACGGGGAGTACGTCACCGTCGAGCAGTCCACTCAGAAGCGCGCGGAGTTCATCGACGAGGCCAGCCAGGGCTCGACGGCGACCAAGGCCACCGAGGAGATCGGCGGCAGCACCTGGACCCGCTACACCGGCGGCCGCTACGACGCGCTCGTGCTGGAGGGCACCGACGGCTCGACGACGGTCGTGGCGGGCACGGCGCCCTTCGAGCGGCTCACCGAGATGGCGAAGGCGCTGAAGACGGCCTGAGCGCCGCCTTCCGCATACGCGTGAAGAGGCCCCCGGCTGCCGAGCCGGGGGCCTCTTCGTGTCTGCGTCGCCGCCGTCGGGCGGTGAGTTCTCAGACGGTGGTGACGACCTCGTCGTACGCCAGTCGCGGGGAGCGCGGGAACCAGGCGTCCTCGCCCGGCCTGCCGATGTTGACGACCATCAGCGGCGTGTGGTCGTCGTCCAGGAACTCCTTGCGGAGGCCCTCGAAGTCCAGGCCCGTCATCGGGCCGGCGGCCAGACCGGCGGCGCGCACGCCGATGATGAAGTAAGCGGCCTGGAGGGCGGCGTTCAGCGCGGCGGCGCTCTCGCGGACCGGGCGCTCGGCGAAGAACATGTCCTTGGCCTGCGGGAAGTGCGGGAGGAGCTGCGGCAGCTCCTCGTGGAACTCGTTGTCCGCGGAGAGGATCGCGACCAGCGGGGCGGCGGCGGTCTTGGCCTGGTTGCCCTCGGCCAGGTGCTTCACCAGGCGCTCGCGGGCCTCGGCCGAGCGGACCAGGGTGATGCGCAGCGGGGTCTGGTTGAAGGCGGTCGGGCCGAACTTGACCAGGTCGTAGATCGCCTGGACCTGCTCCTCGGTCACCGGCTCGTCGGTGAAGGTGTTCGCGGTGCGGGCCTCGCGGAACAGCAGGTCCTGGGCGGCGGGGTCAAGAACGAGAGACATCTGTCGACTTCCTGGGGTGCGCGTCCGGATCCGGAACGCCGGACCGGCTGACGTCCATGACGCTACGCCAATGAAGTTCAAGGTTCAACAAAATCCGGATCGTGGTGATCCGCTTCACAGCCTCTCGCGCGTCCTCCGGCCCCCCGGGCCCGCTCGCTCCCCGGCCTCTCCGGGCTCCCCGGCCTCTCCGGCCCGACCGGCGGCCCTCCCAGCCCCTCCCTAGCCCTCCCCCTTCTCCTCCTCGTCGGCCAGGGCCGCGTCCAGCCGCGCCCGTGCGCCCTCCAGCCAGCGCCGGCACACCTTGGCCAGCTCCTCGCCCCGCTCCCACAGGGCGAGGGACTCCTCCAGCGTCGTGCCCCCCGCCTCCAGGCGGCGGACGACCTCGACCAGCTCGTCGCGGGCCTGCTCGTACCCCAGGGTTTCCTCGGTCTTGCTCGTCATGCGTCCAGTCCTAGTTGTCGACTCGAACAGTGAACTCGCCCTCGGCGACCCGCGCGCGCAGCGTTTCGTCCGCCGCCACCTCGGCCGGATCCCGGACCACGTGCCCGTCGGCCTTCTGGAGCACCGCGTACCCCCGCTTCAGCGTGGCGGCGGGCGAGAGGGCCACCACACGCGCGTGCGTGTGCGTCAGCTCGGAGTCCGCGCGGTCCAGCAGATGCCGCAGGCAGCGCCGGGACCGGTCGGTCAGCGAGGCGACCTGGTCGGCGCGCTCGTCGATCATCCGGTGCGGATCCTGCATCGCCGGCCGCGCGAGCGCGTGGGCGAGCCCGCGCTCCTCCCGCTCCACGAACGCCTCCACGCACCGCCGCGCCCGCCCCCGCAGCATCCGCACCCGCTCCAGCTCCTCGCCCACGTCCGGGACGACCTTCTTCGCGGCGTCGGTCGGGGTGGAGGCGCGCAGGTCGGCCACATGGTCCAGCAGCGGGTTGTCCGGCTCGTGCCCGATCGCGGAGACCACCGGCGTACGGCAGGCCGCGACCGCGCGGACCAGCTGCTCGTCGGAGAACGGCAGCAGGTCCTCCACACTGCCGCCGCCCCGGGCGACGACGATCACGTCGACCTCGTCGAGCGCGTCCAGCTCCTTCACGGCCTGCACGACCTGGGTGACCGCGTGCACCCCCTGCACCGCGACGTTGCGCACCTCGAAGCGGACGGCGGGCCAGCGGTGCCGGGCGTTCTCCAGGACGTCCCGCTCGGCGGCCGAGGCCCTGCCGCACACCAGCCCGATGAGCTGCGGCAGGAAGGGCAGCGGCTTCTTCCGCTCGGGCGCGAAGAGCCCCTCCGCGGCCAGCGACTTCTTCAGCTGCTCCAGCCGGGCCAGCAGCTCTCCGACGCCCACCGGCCGGATCTCGACGGCCCGCAGCGACAGCTGGCCCCGCGGCGCGTACCACTCCGGTTTCGCGTGGACGACGACCCGGGCGCCCTCGCCGACCACGTCCGCCACCGCGTCGAACACCTGCCGGTAGCAGGTCACGCCCACGGAGATGTCGTGCGCCGGATCCCGCAGGGTCAGAAAGACGACGCCCGCACCCGGGCGCCGGGACAACTGGGTGATCTGACCCTCGACCCACACCGCGCCGAGCCGGTCGATCCACCCCCCGATGAGCCGCGACACCTCGCCGACGGGCAGCGGGGCGTCCGCGGACGTGTTCACAGCCATGCGACCGAGCGTAGTGGCCACCACCGACAATGCCGGTCAGGCCGACGTGGTCCGTCCGCTCCGCCCCGCGAGGGACTCCGCTTCACCCCCGAGGGGAACTCCGGCCCTTCGGGCCCGGCCTTACGATGGGACGCATGACTGCTTCGCCTGGCCGCCGCCGTGTCCTGCTCGCCGCTCCCCGGGGCTACTGCGCGGGCGTCGACCGTGCCGTGATCGCCGTGGAGAAGGCCCTGGAGCAGTACGGGGCCCCGGTCTACGTCCGGCACGAGATCGTCCACAACAAGTACGTCGTGCAGACCCTGGAGAAGAAGGGCGCCGTCTTCGTCGAGCGCACGGAGGAGGTGCCGCCCGGCAACATCGTCATGTTCTCGGCGCACGGCGTCGCCCCGGTCGTCCACGAGGAGGCCGCGCGCGGGAAGCTCGCCACCATCGACGCGACCTGCCCCCTGGTCACCAAGGTCCACAAGGAAGCCGTCCGCTTCGCCGACGAGGACTACGACATCCTCCTGATCGGGCACGAGGGCCACGAAGAGGTCATCGGCACCTCCGGCGAGGCCCCCGACCACATCCAGCTCGTCGACGGCCCGGCCGACGTCGCCAAGGTCGAGGTCCGTGACCCGTCCAGGGTCGTCTGGCTGTCGCAGACCACCCTCTCCGTCGACGAGACGATGGAGACCGTCGACGCGCTGAAGGAGAAGTTCCCGCAGCTCATCTCGCCGCCCAGCGACGACATCTGCTACGCCACGCAGAACCGTCAGCTCGCCGTGAAGCAGATGGGCGCCGAGGCCGAGCTGGTCATCGTGGTCGGCTCGCGCAACTCCTCCAACTCCGTGCGGCTCGTCGAGGTCGCCAAGATCGCCGGTGCGCGGGCGGCGTACCTGGTGGACTTCGCCAGCGAGATCGACGAGGCCTGGCTGGAGGGCGTGACCACGGTCGGCGTCACCTCCGGTGCCTCCGTCCCCGAGGTCCTCGTCGAGGAGGTCCTGGGCTGGCTCGGCGAGCGCGGCTACGGCGACGTGGAGCTGGTCAAGGCGGCCGACGAGCACATCACGTTCTCGCTGCCGAAGGAGCTGCGCCGGGACCTGCGCGAGGAGGCGGCGGCGCTGGTGGCCGAGCGGGGCGGCAGCGGCGCGGCGGAGGCACGGCCCGCCGCCTCGACTGAGTGACTGTCAGTCGATCGTCGTAACGTAGGGCCATGCAGATCTTCGGCGTGGACATCGGCGGATCCGGGATCAAGGGCGCCCCTGTGGATTTGGACAGGGGCGACCTGGCCCAGGAGCGCTGCAAAGTGCTCACACCGCATCCGGCGACGCCCGAGGGTGTCGCCGACGGCGTGCGGCAGGTCGTGGAGCACTTCGGCTGGACCGGCCCGGTCGGCCTCACCTTTCCCGGCGTGGTCACCGGCGGATCCACCATCCGCACGGCGGCCAACGTCGACAAGAGCTGGATCGACACCGATGCGCGCGCACTGTTCAGTGAGCGCCTCGGCGGCCTGCCCGTGACCGTCGTCAACGACGCGGACGCGGCGGGCGTCGCCGAGGTGGCCTTCGGTGCGGGCCGCGACCGCAGCGGGACGGTCATCCTGCTGACGTTCGGCACGGGCATCGGCAGCGCCCTGTTCGTCGACGGCGTCCTGGTGCCCAACACCGAGCTGGGCCACCTGGAGCTGCACGGACACGACGCGGAGAAGCGCGCCAGCAGCAAGGCCAGGGAGGACCACGAGCTGACGTGGGAGCACTGGGCCCACCGCGTCCAGAAGTACCTCGCCCATGTCGAGATGCTGTTCTCGCCCGAGCTGTTCATCATCGGCGGCGGGGTCAGCCGCAAGTCCGACAAGTTCCTGCACTTCATCGAGGGCATCAGGGCGGAGATCGTCCCGGCGCAGCTCCAGAACAACGCGGGGATCGTGGGAGCGGCGATGCGGGCGGCGAAGGAGAGCTGACGCCTGCCGGGCAGCCCCGGCGGCCCTCCCGGCCGCGCCTCCTAGCGGGGGCGGCGGACGGCCTGGGCGGTGGCGGCGCGGCGGCGGGCCGTCGCCCTGCGTACACCGCGGACGAGGATGGTCACGGCGGCGGCGAGCGTGCCCGCGTACAGCCAGCCGGCCTGCGTGGCCAGCGCCGTGACCAGGCCCATCAGCCGGGCCGCGGCACCGTCGCCGCCGTCGGCCACGGGCAGCACGCCCACCGCGAAGGCGATCGGCATGACCACGGGCGGGGCCGGCAGGTCGCCGGGGCGCACCCACAGGGCGGTCAGGACGCACACGGGCAGGAACAGCACGCCGTACACCGTCAGTGACGCCCCGAAGAGCAGGATGTCCAGACCCCCCAGCGCCAACATCACCGCGGAGCCGAACAGCCCGCTGCCGAGACCGGTGAGCCGGGGGTTCGGCAGCCGGCGGACGGAGAACGGTGCCGGACGGCTGCCGCCGGCGGACGGGCGGGGCACACGCGGCGGCCGCGGGGCGCCGGACGCGGGCCGCGAGGACCCCGGGGACCGGCCGGCGGACCCGGCGGCGTCACGGCCGGCCCGCGCGGCCCGGGGGACGGCGCGTGGCACCTGACGCTCCCGCCCGCGTCCACGCTCCCGCTCTCGGCCCCGTTCCCCTCGTGCCCCCCGTTCCCCTCGTTCCCGTTCCCCCCGCTCACGGTCCGCCTGAGGTGGAAGGGGCGGCAGCGGGGTGTCGCGTCGCGGGCCGGGGTGAGCGGGGTGGGGGGGACGCGTCCTGTGTTGCTCCACCCCACCAAGTTAGGTCGTTTTATGTGGCGAATCGGGCGTGAGACACGCCGGGGGAGGGACCTTGGCCATCCGTTCGACAGGTCCGCCGGCCCGATGCCGGGCACGCCGTAAACTGGTGGATCGGCCGGCCCTGAGACCCCCTGGTCCGCTCCCTCGCGGGAAACCCGGGCACCGGCCCCCTGGCCCTCTCACTACGGGAAGTCGCAACGTGTCGCTCACGATCGGAATCGTCGGTCTGCCGAATGTCGGCAAGTCGACCCTGTTCAACGCCCTGACCAAGAACGACGTGCTGGCGGCCAACTACCCGTTCGCCACGATCGAGCCCAACGTCGGCGTGGTCGGTGTCCCCGACGCCCGCCTGACGAAGCTCGCCGAGATCTTCGGATCGCAGCGGATCCTCCCGGCGACCGTCGACTTCGTCGACATCGCGGGCATCGTCCGCGGCGCGAGCGAGGGCGAGGGCCTGGGCAACAAGTTCCTCGCGAACATCCGTGAGTCCGACGCGATCTGCCAGGTCATCCGTGCCTTCAAGGACGAGAACGTCGTGCACGTCGACGGCAAGGTCTCGCCCAAGGACGACATCGAGACGATCAACACCGAGCTGATCCTCGCCGACCTCCAGACGATCGAGAAGGTCCTGCCGCGCCTCCAGAAGGAGTCGCGGATCAAGAAGGACATCGCGCCGAAGGTGGCAGCGGTCGAGGCGGCGAAGGAGATCCTGGAGAAGGGCGACACCCTCTTCTCCGCGGGCATCGTCCAGGGCTCGGGCAACGAGGAGCTCCTGCACGACCTGCACCTGCTGACCACCAAGCCCTTCCTCTACGTCTTCAACGTCGACGAGGACGAGCTGGTCGACGAGACCTTCAAGGACGAGCAGCGCGCGCTGGTCGCCCCCGCCGAGGCGATCTTCCTCAACGCCAAGCTGGAGCAGGACCTCGCCGAGCTGGACGAGGCGGACGCCATGGAGCTCCTGGAGTCCGTCGGCGCCGAGGAGCCCGGCCTGGCCACCCTGGCCCGCGTCGGCTTCGACACCCTCGGCCTCCAGACCTACCTCACGGCCGGTCCCAAGGAGTCCCGCGCCTGGACGATCAAGAAGGGCGCCACCGCCCCCGAGGCCGCCGGCGTGATCCACACCGACTTCCAGAAGGGCTTCATCAAGGCGGAGGTCATCTCCTTCGCCGACCTGGTGGAGACCGGCTCGGTCGCCGAGGCCCGCGCCAAGGGCAAGGCCCGCATGGAGGGCAAGGAGTATGTGATGCAGGACGGGGACGTGGTGGAGTTCCGCTTCAACGTGTAGCGGTGCACATGCTGCACGGGAGGTGTCGAGTCGAACGTGCACGTCAGAAGGGGTCGGGCTCTGTCGAGTCCGACCCCTTCGTCGTTGCCGTGCCGGACGGGTGCCGGATGCTCCGACGTGTCGTCGGTGGCGATCAGGTGTCGTAAACGGTGGACCGGTGTCCCACGTGAACGACCCAGACCACCAGCTCTCCGTTGTCGATCGTGTAGACGACGCGGTAGTCGCCGACCCGTAGCCGGCGGCGGTCCGGCTGGGACACGAGTGCGGTGGTGTTGAAGCCGAGCGGGTCGCCTTCCAGCTCGGTCAGCTTGGCCAGGATGCGCAGCGCCATGTCGCGGGGGATCTTCCGAAGCTCGGCCTGCGCCTCGGGGCGGAAGACGGTTCGGTACTCAGTCACCGCGTGCCAGCGTCTCCCTCATGATGTCCTCGATCGGGATGCCGGGCGCCGGGTTGGCCATGCGCTCGTCGATGATCCGGTTGATCTCGCGCTCTTCCCATTCCTGGTACTTCCGGAGCACTTCGATGGACACGACCGCGGCCACCTGCCTGCCTCGGCGCGTGATCACCGTGGGCACGTCGTCGCGATCCGCGCGCTCCACGACCTCGGCCAGGTGAGCCCGGACATCGCGGATGGACTCTATGGGCAACGGGTGCGTCATGCGCCCAAGGGTACCGAGTGTGCCATGTGTACACAATCGCTCGCCGAGGTCAGCCCAGCCAGCCTGGTTTGATCATGCCGCTCTCGTAGGCGATGATCACCAGCTGTGTGCGGTCGCGGACGTTGAGTTTGCTCATGATGCGGCTGACATGGGTCTTGGCGGTGTAGGGGCTCAGGACGAGGCGGGCGGCGATCTCGTCGTTGGTGAGGCCGGCGCCGACCAGGCGGATGACCTCGAACTCCCGCTCGGTGAGGACGTTGAGGCGGGGGCTGACGTCCGGCTGGACCACGCGGCCCGCGAACTCGGCGATCAGGCGCCGGGTCACCGCGGGGGCGATCAGGGCGTCGCCGCGGGCACAGACCCGGATGCCGTGCAGCAGTTCCATCGGCTCGGTGTCCTTGACCAGGAAGCCGGAGGCGCCGGCGCGCAGGGCGCCGTACACGTAGTCGTCCACGTCGAACGTGGTGAGGATGACCACGCGGACCTCGGAGAGCGCGTCGTCGGAGACGATGCGGCGGGTGGCCGCGAGGCCGTCCTCCTCGGGCATGCGGATGTCCATCAGGACGACGTCGGGGCGCAGCGCGTGGGTCAGGTGGACGGCCTCGGTGCCGGTGGAGGCCTCGCCGACCACCTCGATGTCGTCCTCGTCGTCGATGATGGAGCGGAACCCGGCGCGGACGAGTTTCTGGTCGTCGGCGAGCAGCACTCTGATGCGTGGGGGCGTCGGTGTCGGCGGCATCGTCGTCGTCATGAGGCCACCCTAAACAGGGAGTTCCGTGATGTCGTGGATGAATCGGCCCGCGGGGCACATCAGTTGACGCTCCGTTCGGGGAAGGGCTCCGCCGGGGCGAGCGGCAGGGTCGCGTCCACCCGGAAGCCCTGGCCGGTGTCGTGCGCGGTCAGCCGGCCGCCCAGTGCGCGGGCCCTCTCGGTCATGCCCGCGATGCCGCTGCCCTGGGAGCCGGTGTCGGCGGTGCCCTGGCCGTCGTCCTCGATGCGGACGCGCAGGGTGTCCGGGGTGTAGGTGACCTCGATGGTGGCGTGGGCGGCCTGGGCGTGCCGGGTGATGTTGGTCAGGGACTCCTGGACGATGCGGTAGGCGGCCAGGGAGATCTTGGGGGAGAGGACGGGCTGCTCGCCCTCGACGGTGACCTTCACGTTCAGGCCGGTGACGGCGGCCCGGTCGGCCAGTTCGCCGAGCCGGTCGAGGCCGGCCGTCGGCGCGGTGGGCGCGGCCTCGTCCACCTGCCGCAACACCCCGAGGGTGCCCCGCAGTTCGCGCAGGGCCTCCTTGCTGGTGTCGCGGACGAACTCCAGGGCGGTGATGAGTTCGGCGGTCTGTCCGGGGCGGCGGGTGCTGCGGTGCAGGGCGGCGTTGGTCTGCACGTGGATCAGCGAGATGTTGTGGCCCAGCACGTCGTGCAGCTCGCGGGCCAGCCGCAGCCGTTCCTCGGTCGCCGACTGCTTGGCCCGTACGTCGCGTTCGCGCTCCGCGGCCAGGGCCCGCGCCTCGGCCTCGGCCAGATAGGCCTGTCGGGTGCGCATCGCGTGGCTGAACGCGATCACGCTGAGGAACCAGCCGCTGAGCAGCGCGATCGACATGTTGTCGACGCTGCGCTGCTGGTCGACGACGCCCAGCTCGCCGTAGGCGATCACCAGCATGATGAGCACCGCGAGGGCGACGACCGCGGTCAGCTGGCCCGATCTGGCGACGCTGTAGAGGGCGACCATGAAGATCAGGGCGGGCGTGGGGCCGTTGATGCCGGCGTGCGTGTAGTAGACCAGCGTCACCAGCAGGGCGACCACGGCGGCGGCGAGCGGCCGTCGGGCGCGGAACCCGAGCGCCAGCCAGCCGGCGGCCGCGGCGGCGCAGCTGGCCAGCGCGGCGAGCGCGCCGTCCGCCGTCCGGCCCAGGACGATCCAGCCCAGCTCCAACAACTGGCAGGCGCCGACCAGTGCCATCGTCCGGTCGATCCGGAAGACGGGCTCGGCCGGCGCGGCGACGGGTGAGGAGGCCATGTCCATCAGGGTACGAGGGGGTGTTCGTCGGCCGGGGTGTCCCGGCCCCCGTCGCGGACCGTGCCCCGGGGCGCGTGGGCGGCCAGGAAGTCGTCCACGACCCGGCGCGCGTACTCCTCGGTGACCGGGCGGCCGGCCAGCAGCCGGCGGTACATCAGGGGGCCGGCGAGCTGGTCGACGGCGAGGTCGACATCGAGGTCCGGGGCGAGTTCGCCGCGGGTGCGGGCGGCTTCGAGGATGGTGCGGAAGTCCTGGGAGCCGTGGCGGTAGAGGTCCTCCTTGAGACGGGCGAAGACCGGGTCCACGCCGGCGCGTTCGATGACGGCGCGCAGTCCGCGGTCGCTCACCGGGTCGTGCAGGAGGTGGCGCAGGCCGTCGAGCTGGTGGACGAGGTCCTCGCGCAGCACGCCGGTCAGGGGCACGCGGGCGGTGGAGATGCGCTGCGCGATGACGTCCCGGACCAGGCCGGAGGCGTCGGGCCAGTGGCGGTAGAGGGTCGAGCGGCCGACTCCGCTGCGGGCCGCGACCGCGACATGGGTCACCGCCGACCAGCCCTGTTCGACCAGCAGGTCGCGGGCGGCGGCGAGGGCGGCGGCCCGGCTGCGCTCGGCGCGCGGGTCGGGGCCGCGGCCGGGTGCGTCGGGGGCGTCGAGGGCGCCGGTCGGCTCGGGGACGGGAGATGCGGACATCCGGCTCCGTTCGGTCGTGCGCGCGGCGGGGTCGGGGGAGGACCGCCGTGCCAGGGGTTCTGGGACAGTCTGCCTCGGATCCCGCTCTGGGACACCTTGCCCCACAGATGTCTATGGTGCATCCTGTTCCAGAGATTCGGAACAGTCTGTCTCATAAATTCGGGGCAAGGTGTCCCATAGGGGCCGCCGACTGCCCCACAGGTCCTCTCAGGAGTGAGTGATCCGTGTCCACACAGCCACAGGCAAAGATGTCGGCGCGGGAGGCCCCGCCCGGCGGTTCCGCCCACAAGTCCCTCGCCCTGACCCTCATCGCCGTCGCGCAGATGATGGTCGTGCTGGACGTGTCGATCGTGAACGTGGCCCTCCCCTCGATCCAGCAGGCGCTGGACTTCTCGGCCACCAACCTGGAATGGGTCGTCAACGCCTACGCGCTCGCCTTCGGCGGCCTGCTGCTGCTCGGCGGCCGGATCGCGGACAAGTTCGGCCAGCGCAGGGCGTTCATCGCCGGCATCGCCCTGCTCACCGCCGCCTCGCTCTTCGGCGGCATGGCGAACAGCCAGGAACTGCTGCTGGCCGCCCGCGCCCTCCAGGGCGTCGCCGCCGCACTGGTGGCCCCCGCCGCGCTCGCCCTGCTCACCAGCACCTTCGCGCCCGGCGCCGAACGCAACAAGGCGATGGGCGTCTACGGCGCGGTCGCCGGCCTCGGCGGCGCCCTCGGCAACGTCCTCGGCGGTGTCTTCACCGACGCACTGAGCTGGCGCTGGGTGCTCTTCGTCAACGTACCCATCGGCCTGCTGGTGCTGCTCGGCGCGCCCCGCGCCTTCCGGGAGTCCACCCCCAGCCGCGGCCGGCTCGACCTGCCCGGCGCGATCTCCGTGACCGGCGGCACCTCCCTCCTCGTGTACGGCCTGATGAACGCCGCCTCGCACGACTGGAGCGACACCGCCACCGTCCTGCCGATCGTGGGCGGCGCCGCGCTGCTGGTGGTGTTCCTGATCATCGAGGCCCGGACGTCCTCCCCGCTGATGCCGCTGCGGATCTGGGCCTCGCCCGCCCGCTCCGGCTCGTACGTGATCATGCTGACGATCGGCGCCGCGCTGATGGCGCTCTTCTACTTCCTCACCCTCTTCATCCAGATCGTGCTCGGCTTCAGCCCGATGCGGACCGGCTTCGCCTTCCTCGCCTTCGCCGTCGGCGCGGCCGTCACGGCCACCCTGAGCAGCGCCCTGATCGCGAAGACCGGCCCGCGTGCCCTGCTCGCCGTCGGCACGCTGGTCTTCGCCGCCGGACTGTTCTGGCTGTCGGCGCTCGGCTCGGACAGCTCCTACGCCGCCGACCTGCTCGGCCCGCTGGTGCTGGGCGGCGCCGGCACCGGCCTGTGCTTCGTCCCGCTGGCCCTCGCGGCCGTGGCCGGCGTACGCGACGAGGAGGCCGGCGTCGCCTCGGCGCTGCTCAACGCCGGCCAGCAGGTCGGTGCCGCGCTCGGGCTCGCCGTACTCGGCACGATCGCCGCGAACGCCACCGAGGAACGGATGAAGGAGCTGATGCCCGGCTCCGGCGGCGGTGACGCGCACGGGGCCACCGGCGGAGCGATGCCGCCGCAGGTCCAGGAGGCCGTCAACGACGCCCTCTCGCACGGCTACGGCGTGGGCTTCCTGGTCGCCGGCTGCGTCCTGGTCGCCGCCTTCCTGATCGCCCTGTTCACCATCCGGGTCTCGGCCGAGGACGCGGCCCGCACGGATGTCGCCGCGGTCGTCTGAGCCCAGCGCCGCCGCGCCGGCGGCTCTGCTCCCGCACCCGTACGACGCCCGAAAGGAGCCCCACCCATGACCGGCACCCACGGCGCCCGCACGGCGCCCGACCTGACCCTGATGTACGCCACCCACGACGCGTTCCGGCGCGACCTGGGCCTGCTGGCCGCGGCCGCCCGCAACGACGGCGCCGCTTCCGGCTCGGCCTTCCGCACCGGCTGGGACGTCTTCCAGCGCTTCCTGACGATCCACCACACCGCCGAGGACGACGTGCTGTGGCCCCTCATGCGGGCCAAGCTCGCCGACGACGCGGCCGGGCTGCGGCTGATGGACGAGATGGACGCCGAGCACGCGGTGATCGACCCGATGCTGGAGTCCGTCGAGGACGTCCTGGCCGACCGGCGCCAGGACCTGCTGCCCGGCCTCGTCGAGACGGTCGCCGAGCGGCTGGTGTACCACCTCGACCACGAGGAGAAGGCGGCCCTGCCCGTCGTCGCCACCCTGCTCAGCAGGGAGGAGTACGACACCTTCGGCGCCGCCCAGCGACGGCTGCTCGGCCTCAAGGGCGGCGCCGTGTACTTCCCGTGGGTGCTCGACGGCGCCCCCGAGGAGACCCGCCGCAAGGCGCTCGGCGTACTGCCGCCGCCGGTGCGGTTCGTGTACCGGGCGGTCTGGCGGCCCCGCTACGAGAAGGACCGCCGAACCCTCACCCGGGCGGCCGCCTGACGGCCCGCACGACCGGGCCGGGCACCACGGTCGGCCGTCGCCGGACGAGGTGGCCGGTCGGCCGTGCCCAAACGGCCGCTCCCGGTCGCCGGGCCGGGCCGGCGGCCCCGCCCCCCCGGCGCACGCCCGTGCCCGGTGTCCGTCGGCGGACACCGGGCACGGCCTGCGTTCGCCCCGGTGGGGTCAGGCGAAGTGTGCGGCGTGGGCCGATGCCCAGTCCCGGAAGGAGCGGCCCGGTCGGCCGAGGACCCGTTCGAGGTCCGGGAACAGCCGCCCCCGGAAGTCGTCGCCCGACTCCAGCACCGTCGCCAGCGCCTTCGCCACCCCGGCGGCCGTCGCCTCGCCGTAGCGCTCGGCCAGGATCGCGCGATGGGCCTCGACCGAGATCTGCTCGAACCGCAGCGGCCGCCCGAGCGCCTCCCCGAGCGCCGCGACCTGCTCCCGCGCGGTCAGCGCCGCGGGCCCGGTCAGCGCGTACGCCCGTCCCGTGTGCCCCGGCTCGGTGAGGGCCCGCACCGCGACCTCCGCGATGTCCTCGGGGTCGATCAGCGCCTCCGGCAGATCGGCGACCGGGGAGCGCACGACTCCCTCGCCGCGGATCGCCGGCGCCCAGCCCAGGGCCTGGGTCATGAACCCGTTGGGCCGCAGGATCGTCCAGCCGAGCCCCGACTCCCGCAGGGCGTTCTCCGCCTGGCGGTGCCACGTGCCCAGCGGGGTGTCGTGCTCCTCGTCGACCTCCTCCACGCCGAGCGTGGAGAGCTGGACGATGTGCTCGACGCCCGTCTTGCGGGCCACCGCCACCAGGTTCGCGTCATGGGTGCGCTTGTTGTGGCCGAGCGCCATCAGGAACACCCGGCGCGCGCCCTCCAGGGCGTCCGGCAGCGTGTCCGGCAGGTCCAGGTCCGCGCGCACCACCTCCACCCCGGCGGGCAGCTCGGCCCGGGACGGGTCACGGGTCAGCGCCCGCACCGGGTGGCCCGCCGCGAGCAGCCGCCTCAGCACCTTGCCGCCGACGTTGCCGGTGGCCCCGGTCACCACGATCGTCATGGCTGTCTCCAATCCAGAGGTTCAACAGGGGGTCTTGGGGCGGGGCAGGATCAGCCCGCCGGGCGGTCCAGGACCGTGCGCAGCGCGAACTCCAGGCCGGCCGGGTCCCGGTCGTCCGCCGCCCGCCAGGCGACGAACCGGTCCGGGCGCACCAGCGCGGCCCCGGACGAGCTCACGCCGTACGTCTTCTCCCAGCCGCCCGCCCGGTGCACGCTGATCCGGATGCCGAGCCGCAGGGACGCGTTGGCCGCGGCGGCCTCCCAGGCGGCGCCGTCCGCCCCGGCGAGCAGCACGAAGCCGTGGCCGAACAGGGCGGTGGTGGAGCCGCCGGAGTCCAGCGGCACGTACGGCGCCCGGGAGCCGGGCCGGCCGGTGGGCGCCGTCGGGTCCTCCAGCGGCTCGCCCTCGTCGCCGGGTTCGCGGACCACCGCGCCGCCGTCGGCGCAGCGGTAGCCGAAGACCTGGGTGACGGGGGAGATCGGCGCGGCCGCCGTCCCGTCGTCGAGGTCGGGGCCGAGCCGCTCCACGGTGTTGGCGAACTGCTGCTCCGCGATCATGTCGGCGACGGGGCGGCGCTCCGCGTCATGGCTGGCCGGCAGGCCGGGACCGGCGAGGCCGCGGGCCGCCAGGGCCAGCTTCCAGGCGAGGTAGAAGCCGTCCATCACGGCCGTGTTGCCGCCGAGGCCGCCGGGTGCCGGGACGACCTTCGCCGCGTCGCCGATCAGATGGACGCGGCCCACGGAGAACCGGTCGGCCACCTCGCACACGATCTCCGTGCCGCCCGCGCCGGTCACCGTCAGCTCCAGGTCCGGCATGCCGAGGCCGGTGCGGACCAGCTCGGCGCACTGCTCGTCGGAGTAGCCGGAGAAGTCGGGCCGGTCCTTCGTCATGCCCCGGATGTAGCCGTACCGGCCGGGCACGTCGGTGGTGTAGAAGACGCCGGGCACCGGCTGGAGCAGATGGAACAGGGCGAACCGTTTTCCCTCCGCCACGCCGCCCTCCAGGTGGGCGAGGGATCCGCTCATGTCCGCGTCGAAGAAGACCCGGAAGACCTCGCCGATCCGGCCCCGCCCGTGCGTGCCGACGCCCAGCGCCCGGCGGACCGGACTGTGCCGGCCGTCCGCCGCCACCAGCCACCCCGCCCGCACCTCGCGCTCGGCGCCGGTGGCCGTGTCCCGCAGCAGGGCCGTGACCCCGTCGGCGTCCTGGACGAAGGAGACCAGCTCGGTGCCGAAGGACAGGTCCGCGCCCAGCTCACGGGCCCGGTCGGCCAGGATCACCTCGGTGCGCTCCTGGCTCGCCATCCCCCAGCCCTCGGGGGACACATGGCTCATGCTCATCTCGCCCTGGGTCATGATGCCGCGCAGCACCGGGCCGGCCAGGGTGTCGGCGAGCGCCATGTAGAAGGAGCCGGTGCCGCCCGGGGAAGCGGCGACGATCCGGTCGGCGACCCCGCCGATCCTGAGCGCCTCCATCGTGTGCGGGTACTGGCCCCGCGCCTTCATCACCACCGAGGTGCCCGGGTGCTTCTCGACCACCAGGGGACGGACGCCGTGCAGGGCGAGGAAGAGTGCGGTGGACAGGCCGGACAGACCGCCACCGGCGATCAGGACCGGCACGGTCGCCTCGGACACGGGTGTCTGGGACACGGTTGCTCCTGTGGCTCGGCGGAAGGTCGCGGCCCGCGGGCCGCGGCGCAAGGGTCGCGGCCCTCAGGATCGGCAGCCCGGATCGTGGACGGCTCGGGGCGCGGTGCCGCCCGGCAGGGGGCTCGGTCGTGCCGGTCTGCCTCCGGCCTCCAACACGCCACCACCCCGCCATCAGCGCCGGCCTGAAAGGTGGACCCCGCACCTGATTTCCGCACTCAACGCCCGTGCCCCAACGAGGAGTCTTCGTGGTCGTCTTCGTCAACAAGCTGACGCTCATCGGCAAACCCGAGGAGCTGGAGCGGATCTACGCGCACGTCGCGGAGTTCATGGAGGAGCAGCCCGGCCTCATCCGCTACCAGCTGGTCCGCTCCCAGAAGGACCCCGGCATCTGGTTCAACGTGGCCGAGTGGGACAGCAAGGAGTCCTTCGACAAGGCGCTGGCCGAACCGGAGTTCCGGGCCCGGCTCAAGGCGCTCGGCACGGTCATCGAGGGCGAGCCGCACCTCAGCGACGTCGTCGTCGAGGGCGTCGCCCGGCAGCCCGGCGCGGCCCGGTGACCGCCGCCGGCACCGCCCCGGCCACCGCGCCCGCGGTCACCGCCGAGGCCTACGCCCAGATCCTCCAGTTCTACGCCGGGCACATGCAGGACCTCGACACGGGTGCCGCCGAGGAGTGGGCCGAGGGCTTCACCGAGGACGGCGTCTTCGCCCAGAACGTCAAGCCCGAGCCGTGGCGCGGCCGCACCCACATCGCCACCTCCATGCGCCGCGGCCTGGACCGGCTCGCCGAGCGCGGGGTCCAGCGCCGGCACTGGCTGTCCATGGTCGTCGCCACGCCGGCGGACCCCGTCGACGGGGCCGACGACACCGTGCGCACCCGCTACTACGCCGTCGTCTTCGAGACCCCGCGCGGCGGCCAGGCGTCGGTGTACCTCAGCACCACCGGCGAGGACCTGCTGGTCCGCCGCGGTGCCCGGTGGTTCATCAAGCACCGCGAGATCTTCCACGACGGGGCCTGACATGACGCCGCCGGAGAGCGGCGCGCCCGGCGTTCCCGCCGTAGGTGTCGATGCCCGTCTCTACGACGAGGTCCAGCGGTTCTACGCCCGCCAGGTGCAGCTCCTCGGCGACGGGGACGTCGACCGCTGGGCCCTGACCTTCGCCGAGGACGCCGTCTTCGAGCAGGAGGCCCCGCCGGAGAAGGTCTTCGCCGGGAACGCGCCGCCCGTCCGGCGCGGGCGCGCGGAGATCGCCGCCGCCGCGCGCGGGGCCGTCGCCGAACGCGCCGCGGCCGGGCGGGTGCGGCGCTACCTCATCGGGATGCTCACGGTGCGCCGGCTGCCGGACGGCGCGCTCACCACCCGCTACTGCGCGGTGCTGGTGCAGACCCCGCCCGGGGGCCGTGCCGCACTGCATCTGAGCACCACCGGCCGGGACCTGCTGGTACGCCACGGCGACCGCTGGCTGGTCCGGCACCGGATCAACTCCCACGACAGTGAGGCCGGTTCGCACACCGGCCTCGGACAGCAGAAGGAGAAGCCATGGCCGATCTGACACGCGAGCGGGTGGAGGCGGCCTACGCGGCCCTCCTGACCGGCGACCGCGACAAGATCACCGAGTACTGGTCCGAGGACCTCCGTTTCCAGATGCCGGGCAACCACCAGTTCGCGGGCTGGTTCACCGGACTCGACGACTACCTGGAGAAGATGGCCAAGCTGATGGAGGCCTGCGGCGGCCGGATCACCTCCGAGACCGTCAGCGTCCTGGTCAACGAGCAGGACGGCATCTCCGTCGACATCTACCGCCTCGACGGCTACCGCGCCCACGCCGAGGAGGGCGCCACCTCGCCGTACGAGCGCCTCCAGGTGGAGGGCGTGCACGTGCTGCGCTGGGAGAACGGGCGGATCGTCGAGGGCCGCAGCGGTCTGTTCGCCGACGGGGTGACCCGGGCCAACCTGTGGTGGTCGCCGGTCGGCACGGACGGGGAGCGCACGGAGCTGTGACCGCCGCCGACGGTGTGCGGAGCCTGGCCGGACGGGCCGTCGTCGTCACCGGCGGCGGCACCGGGATCGGCCGGGCGGCCGCGCACGCCTTCGCGGACGAGGGCGCCCGTGTCCTGGTGGTGGGGCGGGGCGCCGCCCGGCTCGCCGAGACCGCCCACGGGCGCCCCGGCATCCACCCCTGCGTGGCGGACGTCGGCGCGGCCGACGGGCCCGCCCGGATCGTCGAGGCCGCGCTGAGCGCGCTCGGCGGCCTCGACGTGCTGGTCAACAACGCGGTGACCATGCGCTCGGCACCGCTCGGCGCCATCGCGCGCGAAAACACCCACGAGCAGGTCGCCACCAACCTGCTCGCCCCGCTCTTCCTCACCCAGGAGGCGCTGCCCCCTCTGGAGGCCGCCAAGGGCACGGTCCTCAACGTCACCACGGCCGGCAACCAGCGCGGCTGGCCCGGCCACTCGGTGTACGGCGCGACCAAGGCCGCCCTGGACTTCCTCACCCGCACCTGGGCGCTGGAACTCGCCCCGCGCGGCATCCGGGTCGCCGCCGTGGCGCCCGGCCCGGTCGAGACCCCGATCGGCGAGCACGCGGGCCTGGACGCCGAGGGCGTGGCGCGGCTGCGCGAGCGCCAGCGCCGGCGGGTGCCGCTCGGCCGGGTCGGACAGCCCGAGGAGATCGCCTGGTGGCTGGTGAACCTGGCCCGCCCCGAGGCGTCGTACGCCACCGGCCTGGTGCTGCCGGTGGACGGCGGCGCCGGCGTCGTGTTCTGAGCGGTCCCGCAGCCCGACCGAGCGCCCCGCCCGACTCGTCCGACCACACGGAGCTTGGAGCATCCATGGAATTCGGCATCAACTTCTTCCCGACCGTCGGCCCGGACGACAAGCCGGCCGACCAGTACTTCGACGAGGCTCTGCGCCTGGCCGAACTCGCCGAGGAACTCGGCTACGACCATGTGAAGACCGTCGAGCACTACTTCTTCGAGTACGGCGGCTACAGCCCGGACCCGGTGACCTTCCTGGCCGCCGTGGCCGCCCGCACCAGCCGGGTCAAGCTGGTCACCGGCGCCGTCATCCCGGCGTTCACGCACCCGGTGAAGCTGGCCGGCAAGCTGGCCATGCTGGACAACATCTCGCACGGCCGGCTCCAGGTCGGCTTCGGACGGGCCTTCCTGCCCGACGAGTTCGACGCCTTCCAGCTGCCGATGGACGAGAGCCGGCCCCGCTTCCTGGACGGTCTGCGCGCCTGCCAGAAGCTGTGGGCGGAGGAGAACGTGGTCTGGGACAGCGAGTTCCACAGCTTCGGCCCGGTCACCCTGCTGCCCCGCCCCTACCAGCGCCCGCACCCCAGGATCCTGGTCGCCGCGGCCATCACGCCCTCCTCCTGCGAGCAGGCGGGCCGCGACGGTCACGGGCTGCTGCTCGTGCCGTCGATCTCCAAGCGCGAGAAGGTCCAGGAGATGCTCACCCTCTACCGCAAGGCCTACGCCGAGGCCGGCCACCCGGCGGGCGGCGACGAGGTGCACCTCAGCTACGGCTGCTACCTCAGCGAGGACCCTGCCGAGGCCCGCACCAAGGGCCGGGAGTACGCCCGTCGCACCAACGCGGTGATGGTGGACGCGGTCGCCGCCTGGGGCACCCGCCGCAGCGAGGGGTACGCCGGGTACGAGTCGATCGTCGACAAGATCAACAAGGCGGACTTCGACAAGTCGCTGACCGAGAACAAGACCCTGGTCGGCAGCCCCGAGGAGGTCACCGAGCGGCTGCGCACCATCCGTGAGTGGTTCGGGGACGTCACCATCAGCCTCCAGCTGATCTCCGGCAACCCGACCTACGAGGAGTCGGCCCGCAGCGCCCGGCTCTTCGCCGAGCAGGTCATGCCGAACTTCCGCTGACGGCAGGGCACATGAGGAGGGGCTCCCCGAACCGGCCGGGTTCGGGGAGCCCCTCCTGTCGTGCCGGGCCGTCAGCGGCCCGCGACCGACGGCACCAGCAGCGACGTCACCCGCGCGGCCACCGCCGCCACGGTCAGCGCCGGCGGCACCGCGCCGGAGGAGCCGTGCAGCAGCGAGCTGTCCACGACGTACAGGTTCCGCGCGCCGTGCACCCGGCCGCCGGCATCGGTGGCCAGGCCCAGCGGCACACCCCCGACGACGTTCCCGCCGGTCGTGCCGATGCGGTTGAACGCGGTACGGCTGCCCGGGGTCGCCGCGTTCAGCCGGTCCAGGGTGTCCTGCACCGCCCGGGCCGCCCGCTGCACCCGCGGGTCCTCGACGGGCCAGTTCAGGACGACGTCGTCCGCGTCGGCGTCGTAGCCGAAGGAGCCCAGCGGTTCGGTCGGGGAGGCGCCGATGGTGGTGATCCAGCCCTCGTCGGCGGGCGCGTCCACCCAGGGGAAGTTGAGCAGGGTGACCGGGGCGTACGGGTTGTCCTCCCAGTCCCGGACGAGCACCGAGCACGGGCCGCCCTGCGCCGGGTTGTTGGGCGCCATCCCGGTCCGCGCGGTGATCACCTCGCTGTTGCCGACCCGGCTGCCCACCGAGGCGTCCAGGTCCGGCAGGGCGCCCTCGGCGCGGGCCCGCAGCAGCAGCCGGGTGGTGCCGAGCGTCCCGGCGGCCAGCACCAGATGAGCGGCACGCACCTCGTGCCGGGCGACCACCCGGCCGCCCTCGTCCAGCTCGTCGTAGGACACCAGGTGGCCCTCGCCCGCCGGGCGGATCCCGGTGACGCGGGAGAGCGGGCGGACCTCGACCCGGCCGGTGGCCTCGGCGCGGGCCAGCACCGTGACGTCCATGCTGCGCTGGGCGCCGCTGTTGACGCCGAACACGTTGAGCCCGGCGATGTGCGAGGCGGTCCTGCGGCCCGCCATCTCCTCGCGGACCACGTCCCAGTCGACGGCCAGGTCGACCGGCTCGTGCGGGATGCCCGCCCGGTCCAGCTGCTCCATGAAGTCCCGGGAGGAGCGGTAGAAGTCCGACTCCAGGACGTCCTTGGGGATCGGGGAGCAGCCGATCAGCTCCCGGGCCTCGGGGTACCAGACATCGTGCATCTCGTCCCGGTCGAGCACCCCGGCGAAGGCCCGCTCGAACAGGGCGGCGGACGGCTCGACCATGGTGCCGTTGCTGAGCAGCGAGGCGCCGCCGACACCGGCCGCCGCGATCATCGTCAGGCCCTCGCCCTCCAGGGACTCCAGGACGCCGGTACGGATGTCCAGCGTCCGGTCCGTGAGCGGGGAGCGCGGGCTGAGCCAGGAGGCGCGGCCGTCCGGCGCGTGCTGGGTGGCGAAGGTGTCGCCCTCGGGGCCGACCGGCCAGCGCCGGCCGCGCTCCAGCACGAGGGTGGCGACCCCGGCCTCGGCCAGCCGCAGGGCCGCGATCGAACCGGCGTAGCCGGTGCCGACGACCAGGGCGTCGGCGCGGTGCTGATGGGTTTCCATGGGACGGCCTTTCGATGGGGATCGGGTACGTCGGATCAGCTCAGGGCGGTCAGCGTGCGGGCCAGGAGCCGTTCGGCGTTGCGGGCGAGCGGCACGTCGGCCGCGTCGGCGACCAGGCCGTGCTCCACCAGGAGCCGGCCCACACGGGCCGCGATCAGGGCGAACCGGAAGCCGGCGAACACCTCGAACCAGTCCAGGTGGTGCGCCACGGACCGGCCGGACAGCTCCTCGTAGCGGTGCACGGTCTCGGCGCGGCCGGGCAGTCCGGGCAGCCGGGGCACGCCCACGCCCTCGCTGAGGTGCCGGTCGAAGTAGAGGTACCAGGCGAGGTCGGCCTCGCCGGGTCCCAGGAAGACCATCTCCCAGTCGAGCACGGCGGCCGGGGCCACCCCGTCGAGGAGAAGGTTGCCGAGCCGGGCGTCGCCCCACAGCAGGCTCGGCGCGGCCGGCTCGGGCGGCAGGCCGTCGCGCAGCAGCCGCAGGGCGTCCGCGGTGACCGGGGTGCCGCCGCCGAAGTGGTCGAGATGGGTCTCGTAGTGGTCGAGCTGGCGGGTGAGGCCGCCCGGGCCGTGCGGGGAGTCCCGCAGACCGTCGAGGCCGAGCCCGGTGACGTCGAGCCGGTGCACCCGGTGCAGCACCTCGACGCCCGCCCACCACACGGCCGCCCGCTCCGGCCCGGCCAGCGCGGCCAGCGGGCCGCCCGGGCGGTGGTACGACGGCAGGTCCGGGGGCACCCAGCCGGACACCCGGTCCATGACGAGGAACGCGGCGCCGAGCGGCCCGGGGTCCGGCTCGAAGCCCAGGACGCCCGGCACGGGGACGTCGGTGTCCCGCAGCGCGCTCAGCACCCGGTACTCCTCGGCGAGCCGGGAGCCCGGCAGCACCTGGTACCGGGTGGGCGCGACCCGGACCACGAGCCGGCGTGCGCGCGCGGTGCCGTTCTCCTCCCACGCCGCGTCCACCAGCAGCGTCTCGTTCGAGAAGCCGAGGCCCTCGGGCACCTCGACGCGGGTCCGCAGATCCGTCGCGCCGGGCAGCCGGGCGGACAGCCAGGCGGTCAGCCGTTCGCGGGTCAGGTCGGGATCGCGCTGCTGCGGTACGGGCACGGGCGGGCCTCCTTGCGCCGGGCGGGGTGCCCTCATCGTGCGCGGGGCCGCTGGGGCCCCGGTGGAGGACGGACGGCGGCGGCCCTACAGCGATCCCAGACCGGTTCTCCAACCGCCGCTGCCAGCATCGCCGTTGACCAGCACAACCACCGGGAGGTCGTCATGACCACGGCTCCGCCTGTGGGAGAGCATGTGGAACCGCAGGTGTTCCGGCACATCCTCGGCCACGTCCCGACCGCCGTCACCGTGGTCACCGCCGCCACCGGCGACGGGCCCGCGGGACTGGTGGTGGGCTCGTTCGTGTCGGTGTCGCTCGACCCGCCGCTCGTGGGCATCTTCATCGACGAGAAGTCCGCCAGCTGGCCGCCGATGAGCCGGGCGGGCTCCTTCACCGTCAACGTCCTCGCCCACGACCAGCGGGAGCTGTGCGCGCGGTTCGCCACGAGCAGCGGCACGGGCGGTCCGGCCGCCAAGTTCGCCGGCCTGTCCTGGTGGGAGTCGCCGCACGGCAACCCCGTCCTGCCCGGCACCTCCGCCTGGCTGGACTGTCTCGTCCGGCAGGTCCAGCGGCTCGGCGACCACTTCTTCGCCGTGGCCGAGGTGGTCCAGCTGGGCGTGGACGCCTCCCGGCCCCCGCTGGTCTTCCACCGGGGCGCCCTGCGGACCGTCTCGGCCGACACCACATCCGACGGAAGGAACCAGGCATGACGAGCCAGCAGCACCCCAGGACGGCCCTCATCACCGGCGCCACCAGCGGCATCGGCCGCGCGGTGGCGAGCGGCCTCGGCCAGGACGGCTTCCGGGTGTTCGTCACCGCGCGGACCGCCGACGCCGTGGAGAGCACGGTGAAGGAGCTGACCGCCGAGGGTGTCGACGCCGCCGGCCTCGCGACCGACGTGCGCGAGGCCGAGGACGTCCGGCGGGCGGTCACGGCCGTGGTGGAACGGTTCGGCGGGGTGGACGTCCTGGTCAACAACGCGGGCCGGTCCGGCGGCGGTGTCACCGCCGACATCGCCGACGACCTCTGGTACGACGTGATCGAGACCAACCTCAACAGCGTGTTCCGGATGACCCGCGAGGTCCTCACCACCGGCGGCCTGCGCGCGAAGTCCTGGGGCCGGATCATCAACATCGCCTCCACCGGCGGCAAGCAGGGCGTGGTGCTGGGCGCCCCCTACTCGGCGTCCAAGCACGGCGTGGTCGGCTTCACCAAGGCACTCGGCCTGGAACTGGCGAAGACCGGTGTCACCGTCAACGCGGTCTGCCCCGGCTATGTCGAGACCCCGATGGCCCAGCGGGTCCGCGAGGGCTACGCGGCGGCCTGGGAGATCGGCACCGACGAGGTGCTCGACCGGTTCAACGCCAAGATCCCGCTGGGCCGTTACACCCAGCCGGACGAGGTCGCCGCCCTGGTCCGCTACCTGGCGGGCGACGCCGCCGCGGCCGTCACCGCCCAGGCCATCAACGTGTGCGGCGGGCTCGGCAACTACTGAGCCCTGGGTCGT
Organism: Streptomyces phaeofaciens; assembly: GCF_014648915.1. Taxonomy (GTDB): domain Bacteria; phylum Actinomycetota; class Actinomycetes; order Streptomycetales; family Streptomycetaceae; genus Streptomyces; species Streptomyces phaeofaciens. The sequence continues at coordinate 351,104 of NZ_BMSA01000002.1, forward strand.
GTCCGCAAAGTAGCGCCGTCTGCCCGAAGGGCAGCGCGAGCCAGGCGGGACTTTGCGGACACGACCTGGCCCCCACCGACCCCTCCGAGCGACCTAGGGCCTGTCTTTCGGATCAGGCCGGTTCCGGTCCGCGGGAGTTGTGAGCTTGGTCGAGCGGGGTCTGGTGCGTGCAGCTGCAAGGCGGAGGAGGGCGGCAACGCGGAGCGTTGACAACCGACGACAACGCGGCAGATGTGCGTGCCAGACCCCGCGACCCACGGCAAGATCCGAAAGAGAGGCCCTCGGCCTCCTCCGAGAGAAACGGCTTCCCCATGGCGCAGACCCACCACGCCCGTCACACCGTCACCGTCGCCGCCCCGGCCGACACCGTCTACGGCCTGCTCGCGCGAGCGGAGCGGTGGCCGCACGTCTTCCCGCCCTCGGTGCACGTGGAGCAGACCCCGGCCGGCGAGGGCGAGGAGACCCTGCGGATCTGGGCCACCGCCAACGGCGAGGTCAAGGCCTGGACCTCACGCCGCCGCCTCGACCCGGTGGCCCGCACCATCACCTTCCGCCAGGAGGTCTCCCAGCCGCCGGTCGCCGCGATGGGCGGCACCTGGACGGTCCGCCCGCTGCCGGACGGCGGCAGCGAGGTGGTCCTCGACCACGACTTCGCCGCCGTGGACGACCTGCCGGAGAACGTCTCCTGGATCGAGCGGGCCCTGGACCACAACAGCGGCGCCGAACTGGAACGGTTGCGCGCCAGTGCCGAACAGGCCGACCGGCTCGGCGAACTCCTCCTGGAGTTCGAGGACACCGTGCTGGTCCAGGGCCGCGCCGAGGACGTGTACGACTTCGTCTGGCGCGCCGACCTCTGGCAGGAGCGGCTGCCGCACGTGGTGCGGCTGGTGCTGGACGAGCCCGCGCCCGGCATCCAGGAACTGGAGATGGACACACGGGCCACGGACGGCTCCACGCACACCACCAAGTCGGTCCGGGTCGGCTTCGCGCCCGGCCGGATCGTCTACAAGCAGCAGCGGGTGCCGGCCCTGCTCACCGTGCACACCGGCGCCTGGACGCTGACCGACACCCCGCAGGGCCTGTCGGCGACCTCCCGGCACACGGTCGTCATCAACCCCGACAACGTCACCGCCGTGCTCGGCGAGAGCGCCACGGTCGCCGACGCCCGCGCGTTCGTGCGCAAGGCGCTGGGCACCAACAGCCTGGCCACGCTCGGCCACGCCAAGCGGTACGCGGAGCAGCGGGCCGGAGTGGCCGCCGTCTGACGCGGGCGTGACAGGAGGGCCCGCCCGGTGCAGACCGGGCGGGCCCTTCGCGTGCGGCGCTCAGGCCAGGCAGGTGGGCGGGCGGCCGCCGTTGTAGCGGGTCATCTCCGCGAACACCGGGCCGGAGCGGATCGGGGTGTCCAGGGGCCTGCCCTGCGCCTCGGAGAAGGCGCGGTGCAGGTTGGCGACGATCCGCTCCGGGTCGCGCAGCTCCGCGTACGGGCCGGCCGCGGCCTCCCGGGCGGTCTCGTAGGGGGTGAGGCCGGCGGCGAGGCCCTCGTCGGCGAGGCGTCCCAGCCATCGCAGATACGCCTCGGTCTCGTCGAGGATCCCGGGTCCGGCGACCGGGCCGTGGCCGCCGACGACCACCCGGGGCGCCAGCGCGCGCAGCCGCTCCACGGCCCGCAGCGAGCCGAGCACCGACCCGGCCAGCACGTACGGCGTGCAGCCCGGCATCAGCACGTCACCGGCGAACAGCACCCGCTGCCCGGGCAGCCACACCACGACGTCGCTGTTGGTGTGCGCCGGGCCGACATGGATCAGTTCCACGGCGAGATCGTCGACGTACACGGTCAGCCGGTCGGTGAACGTGACGGTGGGCAGGGAGAGTTCGATGCCGCCGAGGTCGCCCCAGTCGGTGTCGGGCCACACCTGTTTGAGGGCCTCGCCGCGCTCGGCCATCTCGGTGCGGGCCAGTTCGTGGCCGACGACGGTCGCCCCCGGCGCGGCCACCGCGTTGCCGAAGGTGTGGTCGCCGTGGTGGTGGGTGTTCAGGACGGTACGCGGCTCCCCGCGCCCGAGGCCGAGCGCGGCCGCCCGCAGGCCCCGGGCCCGGGCCTCGGTGGCGGCGGAGTCCACGAGGGCCACCGACCGGCGGCCCGTGAGGATCCCGGAGTTGCTCAGGCACCAGCCCCCGTCCGGCTGGACGAAGGCGTGGATCCCGTCGGCGACCTCCTCCACCCGGGGCGGCGGCACGGACGGGCGGAGACGGTCGTACGGCGTGGTGGTGGGCAGGCTCATGCCTCCCACCGTGCCCGGGGGTGCTGGAGGACGGCAGGTGGGCGGGTCGGGTCCGGTCCCGGCCCGCGGACGCGACGGGGCCCGGCGGTCCGCACACCGCCGGGCCCGGCACACGCAAGGTGACGCACGCGAGGTGTCAGAGCGTGAGGACGACCTTGCCGTTGGCCTTGCGGTCGCGCAGGGCGTCGAGGGCGGGGCCCGGGTCGATCCAGGAGCCCACGGACGCCAGCTGCGGGGCGAGCCGGCCCGTCGTCACGAGACGGACCAGCGCGGTGAGGTCGCCGGCCGGGGTGCGGCGGGTCAGCTCGTCGAACAGGTGCAGATAGCGGATGTGCAGGCCGGGGCGGGCGTGCCCCCAGTCGACGGTGAGCCGCAGCTCCTCGCGGGCGGTGTTGCCGTAGGCGACGAGCGTGCCCCCGGGGCGCAGCCGACGGAAGGCCCGGTTGAGCACCTGGCCGCCGCTGCTGTCGAGGAGCACGTCCACCGGCTCGCCGTTCACGGCGTCCGCGTCGGTCTCGTCGTACGTCGTCACCGACCGTGCGCCCAGGGCCCGCAGGCCCTCGGCGCGGCCGGGGGAGCCGACCTGGGCGAGCACGTCGGCGCCCGCGGCGGCGGCCAGCTGGACCAGGGTGCGGCCCACGCCGCCGCCCGCGCCGGTGACCAGGACGGTCCGGCCGAGCAGCACCCCGGCGTACTCCAGCGCGTACAGGGCGGTCAGTCCGGCCACCGGCAGGGCGGCGGCGGCCGGCCAGTCCACGGAGTCCGGGACGGGGGCGAGCCGGGTTGGGGAGACGGCGACGCGTTCCGCCCAGCCGTCGCGGTCGGCCAGCGCGGTGACCCGGGTGCCGGCCGGCGGGCCGCTGCCGTCGGCGGCGGCCCGCAGGACGGTGCCGGCGACGTCCCAGCCGAGCCGGGAGCCGGCGGGCAGCTGGCCCATCAGGGCGAGTTCACCGCGGTTGACGGCGATGGCGCGGACCTCGACGAGCGCCTGGTCCGGCCGGGGCCGCGGCTCGGCGACCGACTCGAGGCGGGGGCCGGACGCCCCGGTGACCAGCGCCTTCACGCCGCGTCCGCCGTGATCAGCCCGTTCACCAGGGTCAGGAGTTTGCGGGGCGTGTCGGCGTCGGACACCGCCTCGTCCTCCAGGGTGATGCCGCACTGGCGCTGCGCGAGGCTCGCCACCTCCAGCATGGCCAGCGAGTCGTATCCGAGGTCGCCGAACGAGGAGTCGAGGGTGTCGGCGGTCAGGGCCGGGGCGTCGGCGTCCTGACCCGCGGCCTGCTCCAGCAGGGCCTTGAGGTGCTCGACGGTGAACTGGGACATGGCGAGGGTTCTCCTTTGGGCGTGAGGGTTGTCCGATCGGGACTGGCGGATGGTCAGGCGGACCGCGGCCACGGCCCGTCGAGTGCGCGGACCACCAGCGCGGCGGTGAAGCCGCCGGTGCCGCGGGCCAGGACGAGGGCGGTGCGCAGCCGTGCCTCGCGCGGGGCGCCCAGCACGAGGTCGAGTCCGGCGCAGCCGGGGGCGGGGTCGGTGACGTGCGCGGTGGGCGGGATCACCCCGTCGCGCAGGGCGAGCAGCGCGGTCGCCGTGTCCAGCGCGGAGCCGCCGGCGGCCAGCCGGCCGACCAGGGTCTTGGGCGCGGTGACCGGCACCCCGCGCTCGCCGAACACGGCGGTGACGGCCTCGGCCTCGATCCGGTCCGGTTCGGGCACCCCGGCCGCGTCCGCGAAGACGACGTCGATGTCCCGGGGGCCGAGTCCGGCGTCGGCCAGGGCCTGTTCGATCACCCGGCGCAGCACGGGCGGGCGGCCGGAGTCCGGCCGCGGGTCGACGCCGCTGGCGTAGCCGGCGATCTCGCCGTAGGGCCGCCCCGCGCCGCGCTCGCGCGCGAACTCCTCGTCCTCGACGGTGAGGACGGCCCCGCCCTCCCCGGGCACCCAGCCCGAGGCGTCGGCGTCGAAGGGGAGGTAGGCCCGGCGCGGGTCCTCGCGGGTGCTCAGCTCGCCCACCGACAGATACGCCGTCCAGCCCCACGGCGACAGCGCCCCGTCGACGCCCCCGGTGAGCACGAACGGCGTGCCCTTGCGGATGTGCCGGCGGGCGTGGCCGGTGGCGTCGATGCCGCCCGCCTGCTCGGTCACCAGCACCCCGCTGGGCCCGCGCATGCCGTGCCGGATGGAGATCTGGCCGGTGTTGACGGCGTAGAACCAGGCGAAGGACTGGTAGGCGCTGACATGGCTGCCGCCCTGGCTCCACAGCTTCTCCAGCTCCCGCTGGCCGAACTCGAAGCCGCCGTAGGAGTTGGCGGTCACCACGCTCATCCCGTACTCGGGGAGCTTCTCGGGGTCGGCGCCCGCGTCCGCGAGCGAGAAGTCGGCGGCGACCAGGGCGAGCCGGGTCATGTGGTCGGTCTGCGGCAGCAGCCGGCCGGGGATGTGGTCGGGGGCGTGGAAGCCGGTGACCTCGCCCGCCAGCCGGGCCGGGTAGGTGGAGGCGTCGAAGCGGGTGAGCGGGCCGATGCCGCTCTCGCCGCGCAGGGTCGCCTTCCAGTACTCCTCGGTGCCCAGGCCGTTGGGCGCGGCCACACCCAGGCCGGTCACCACCGCGCGGGCGCTCATGCCGCCCGCCGATCGGGCCGGGTGAGCACCATGGCGCTCTGGAAGCCGCCGAAGCCGCTGCCGACGGTGAGGACGGTGTCGGTGCGGTGCTCCCGGGCCACCAGGGGCACATAGTCCAGGTCGCACTCGGGGTCGGCCTCGTGCAGGTTCGCGGTCGGCGGCACCACGCCGTGCTCCATCGCCAGGGCGGAGGCCGCGATCTCGATGGAGCCGACGGCGCCCAGCGAGTGCCCGATCATCGACTTGATGGAGCTGACCGGGGTGGCGTAGGCGTGCGCGCCGAGGCTGTGTTTGAACGCGGCGGTCTCGTGCCGGTCGTTCTGCTTGGTGCCCGAGCCGTGGGCGTTGATGTAGTCGATCCGCTCCGGCGGGATCCGCGCCTCGTCGAGGGCGACCCGGATGGCCTCGGCCATCTCCCGGCCCTCGGGCCGCAGTCCGGTCATGTGGTAGGCGTTGCAGCGCCCGGCGAACCCGGCGATCTCGGCGTAGACGTGCGCGCCGCGGGCCCGGGCGTGCTCCAGCTCCTCCAGGACGAACATGGCGCAGCCCTCGCCGAGCACGAAGCCGTTGCGGGTGCGGTCGAAGGGGCGCGAGGCGTGTTCCGGGTCGTCGTTGCGCGGGGTGGTCGCCTTGATCGCGTCGAAGCAGGCCACCGTGATCGGGGAGATCGGCGCGTCGGTGGCGCCGGTGATCATCACATCGGCCGATCCCTCCCGGATCAGCTCGGTGGCGTGCCCGACCGAGTCGATGCCGGAGGTGCAGCCCGCCGAGACCACCGCGGACGGTCCCTCCGCGCCGGCCACCCAGGCCACCTCGCGCGCCAGCGAGCTGGGCACGAACCAGTCGTACAGATGCGGCATGGCGTAACGGTGGTCCACGGTCCAGGTCGCGCCGGAGTCGCTGACCACCGCGTACTCGCGGTCCAGGCTGATGGTGGCGCCGACCGCGCTGCCGATGGCGACACCGGTGCGGTGCGGGGCGCGGCCGGTGTCCTCCAGACCGCTGTCGGTGAGCGCCTCGCGGGCGGCGACCACCGCGAACTGTGCCGCGCGGTCCATCCGGCGCAGCTCCTGCGGGCCGAGTCCCTCGGCCGCCGGGTCGAAGTCGGCCTCGCCTGCGATCCGGGAGCGGAACGTGGAGGCGTCGAAGTGCGTGATGGCGCGGGTCGCGGTGCGTCCGGCGGTGAGCGTGGACCAGAACGCCTTGGTCCCGAGCCCGCCGGGGGCGATCACCCCGATACCGGTGATCACGACCCGGCGCCGGTGCGCCGATGTGTGTGTGCCTGCCTGTGTCACTGCCACTGACCTTCCATGGGTGGGTCCTCGTGTGGGCGTGCCGGGTGCACCGGCCCGTTCACCAGCTCAGTCCGCCGTTGACCTCCAGCACATGGCCGTTGACGTACGAGGAGGCGTCACCGGCGAGGAAGAGCGCCGCCTCGGCGATCTCGTCGGCGCGCCCCGCGCGGCCCTGGGCGATCTTGCCGCCGTAGTAGGACCACAGGGCCTCGTTGCGGGCCAGCTCCCGGCCCATGCCCTCGTCGACGAAGCCGGGGCTCAGGCAGTTGACGGTCACCGGGCGGCCGGCCAGTTCCACGGCGACGACCCGGGTGAGCGCCTCGATGCCGGCCTTGGACGCGGCGTAGGCGGAACTGCCGCGCGCGACCCGGGTGGCCAGGGCCGAGGACAGGGTGATGATCCGGCCGCCGCCGTCGCGCTCCACGTACGGGATCGCCGAACGCACCGTCAGGAACGTGCCGTTGAGGTTGGTGGCGATCACGTCCGACCAGTCCTCGGGCGTCAGCCGTTCGGCCGGGCCGGGGCGGCTGAGGCCCGCGTTGGCGACCACCACGTCCAGCCGGCCGTACGTCTCGTACGTCGCCCGCATCAGCGCATCCACCGAGCCGGGGTCGCGCACGTCGACCGGGTGGTGGGCGAGGTCGCCGGCGCCGAGCGGCGGCAGTTCGCCCCGCTCGTCGGGCCGGCGTGCCGCGCACACGACCCGGCACCCCTCCTTCGCGAACGCCTGGGCGACGGAGTGGCCCAGGCCCTTGGTGCCACCGGTGACGATGGCGACTTTCCCTGCGAGTCGCACGCGTGCCTCCTCGGGGATTTCGTGCCGACGCCGACCGACGCTACGGAATCCCGAGGGAGGCTGGCTGAATTCCCGATAGGGGGCGGAGAAGGGGCGAGTTGACGGATCCCGTACGTGCATCGGAGGGAGTCCCGATCCACGGGGATACGCTCGTGACACCGGAAAACGCCGATTGCCAAGGCTTTTGGTAATGGGTCGGTAAAACGGCACGATAAACGCGTGCGAGAGGTCGACATGGAATTTTCTGTGCTTGGTTCACTACGCGTACGTGAAATGGGCTGCGACTATGCTCCGACGGCACCGAAGCAGCGTCAGCTCCTCGCGCTGCTCGTGCTCAACGCCAATCACGTCGTCTCGGTCGGCACCTGTATAGAGGAGCTGTGGGGCGGCAACCCGCCCGACACCGGACTGTCCACCCTCCAGTCGTACGTCCTCCAGCTGCGCCGGATCCTGAAGCGGGTGCCCCGGATCGGCAGCCTGGAGGCGGCGCGCGAACTGCTGCGCACCCGCGACGGCGGCTATCTGCTCGCGGTCGGCCCCGAGGAACTGGACGTCACCCGCTTCCACGAGCTGGTGCGGCGGGGCCGGGCGGAGCTGGGCAAGGACGACGAGGCCGCCTCCGAGCTGTTCTCCCGGGCGCTCGCCCTGTGGGAGGGGACCGCCCTCTCCGACGTCCAGGCCGGGCCCGTGCTGCGGGTCCATCTGGCCGGCCTGGAGGAGACCCGGATCAGCGTGCAGGAGCAGCGCATCGACGCCGACCTCCGGCTCGGCCGCCACCACGACCTGCTGGGCGAGCTGAGCGCGCTGTGCGCCCACTACCCGACCCACGAGAGCCTGCACGCCCAGTTCATGCTGGCGCTGTACCGCTCGGGGCGGCGCACCCAGGCGCTGGAGGTCGTGCACCGGCTGCGGACCATGCTCCACGACGAGCTGGGCCTGGAGCCGTCGCCCCGGATGAAGCGCCTCCACCAGGCCGTGCTGGCCTGCGACCCGGGCATCGACGCCCCCGCCGAGTCCGCCCCGCTGCTCACCCTGGACCTGCTGTCCCGGGGGTTCGCGGCGAGGTCGGCCTGAACCGGCGGCCGCCACCCCCCATGCGCAACGGCCCCCTCGCAGTGCGAGGGGGCCGTCGCGTGTCCGGGTTCAGCCGCGTGGGCGCAGCACCCCGGTCAGCTCGGCCCGCAGCCGGCCGAGATCCTGTGCGTGCCCGTGCGCGGCGATGTGCCCGTCCGGCCGCACCAGGTGGTAGCCCGCCTCGGCGCACCCGGTGAGCGGCACGGCGTCGAACGGGTGCAGCACCACCAAACGCACCCCCGGCCAGGGATCCAGCGCCCGCGCCGCCAGCTCCGGAAGGCCGTCGTACGGGCTCGACGGGACGACGGCCAGCGTCCAGCCGGCCGGCCCGGGGCCCGTCATGCCGTAGCGGACCGCGAGTTCGCGCGGGAACACCATGCCGGTGCGCAGCCGGCCCGGGACCCGGGAGAGGAGCCGGCAGCGCGGGCGGCCGGAGGGCTCCTGGGTGGGCCGCACCGGCGTGTAGCGGACCCGGCGGCCCGCCATCACGGGGAAGACCCGGTCCGGGACCAGCCCGGAGCGGTCAGCCGCCCGGAACAGGGTGTCCCGGACCGCGATCCGGGTCCGGGTGCGCGCCATCCAGGCCCGGGTCTGCCGGTCGGTGTCGGCGACGATCCGGTCCGTGGCCTCGGACCGCTCCGCCGTGTAGTCGGCCAGCAGCGACGCGGGGGAGTCCCCGCCGAGCACGGCGGCCAGCTTCCAGGCCAGCTGGAACCCGTCCTGGAGACCGTTGTTCATGCCCTGACCGCCGGCCGGGCTGTGCACGTGCGCGCTGTCCCCGGCCAGGAACACCCGCCCCCGCTGGTACTCGGTCGCGGTGCGGGCGTGCACCCGGTACACCGTCTGCCAGACCGGCTCGGTGATGACGACCCCGCCCGGCCCGCGCTCGTCGAGGAGCCGCTGCATCGACTCCACGGTGACCCGCTCCCCGCCCTCCGGCAGCACGGCCAGGATCCGGAACACCCCGCCGGGCAGCGGCGCGATCATCAGGGTGCCGGACGCGGCCTGGTAGTACAGCAGCCGCCCGGCCGGCAGCTCGCCCTCCACCCGGGCGTCGATCAGCGCGAACGACAGCGGATACGTGGTGCCCTGGAAGCCGATGCCCAGCGCCCCGCGCACCGCGCTCGCCGCGCCGTCCGCGCCGACCACGAACGAGGCCCGCACCCGCCGTACCCCGGCGTCCCCGTGCTCCACCACCGCGGTCACCCCGTCGGTCGCGTCGATCCGGCCGCCGTAGTCCACGTCGTCGAAGGCCAGCAGCCGCGCCCCGCGCTCGATCTTCCCGCCCAGCTCGTGCAGCCGCGCGGTCAGCAGCCGTTCCGTCTCGTACTGCGGCAGATGCACCGGCCGCAGCTCCTCGGGGATGGTGAACGACGCCAGCGGCGTCCCGCCGGAGAAGTAGTCGAGCCCGGTGACGGGGAGCGCCGCCGCACGCAGCGCGCCCCCCACCCCCAGATCGTCGAGGAGGTCCAGGGCGCGCGGCCACAGGGCCAGCGCCTTCGGCGTGGTGGACGGCCCCTCGGCCCGGTCGATCAGCCGGACGCCCACCCCCCGCCGCAGCAGCTCGCACGCCGTGAACAGCCCCGTCGGACCCGCGCCCACGACCAGTACGTCGGCCCGCTCGCTCATCCGGCCTGCTCCAGGCGTTCCCTGAGCCGGCGGGCCAGTTCGATGCGCTGCACCTTCATCGTCGCCGTGCGCGGCAGCTCCGACAGCGGCATCTGCACCGGGTCGGCCAGCTGCGGGAAGTCCACCACCGCGCGCCGCCAGCGGACCGGGTCCAGCGGCACGTCGCCCTTGGTGCACACCACCGGCAGCGGCTCCTGGGCCGGGCCCGGCACCAGGACCAGCTCCAGCAGCTCCTCCAGCCGGCCCAGCACGGCGTCCTCCACCTCAAGGGTGCTGTCCACGTTCGGGATGACGTCCACCGCGCGGTCCAGCACGTGCACCCGGCCCCAGCGGTCGCGGTAGCCGACGTCACCGGTGCGCCACCAGCGGCCGTTCAGCTCCTTGCGGTAGCGCTCGCCCTCCGCGTAGTAGTCCACCGCCCGGCCGTCGCTGAGCACCTCGATGAACCCGGGCGTCTTCTTCGACGGCCGCTGTCCGTCGCGCGGCACCACCCGGACATGGGTCATGCCCGGCAGCGGATAGCCCAGGCAGCGGCCGTTCGCCCGGTACGCGTTCTTGCGGGTGTACCAGCGGGCCACCAGCGGACCGCACTCGCTCTGCCCGTAGAACTGGAAGAACAGCGGACGCGAACGCCGCGACGCCGACAGCAGCTTGTGGATCGTGGGCGGGTGGATCGCGTCGAACGTCCCGCTGAAGACGCGGACGTTGGCGAGCGGCCGCAGCGGATGGTCCGCCAGGTCCGCCCACTCCACATAGGAGTTGGGGTGGGTCTCCACGATGCCCGGCCGGGTGCGGGCCAGCAGCGGGGCGACCTCCTCGGGCGCGCCGTGGTCGATCACCACCACCGGCATCCCGTGCTCCAGCATCACCGCCAGCGCCATGTACATCCGCGAGTGCACGAACGACACATGGATCGCGTACGTCTCCTTGCGGCGGAGCAGACTCACCAGGTACTCCTGCGGGCGGTACCGGCCGCGCAGCGACAGCGCCGTGTGGACCACCAGCTTGGGGATGCCCGTGGTGCCCGAGGTGTGGGTCATCAGCGCCGGATGGTCGCCGTCCAGCAGCACCGGTTGGCGGCGCGGCGAACCCGCCAGCGACTCCAGGGACACCGTGCCCGGCAGCTCCCCGGCCGGTACGACGACCGTGGCCGCCGCCTTCGCCAGGTCCAGCCCGGCCAGCTCGTCCGCCAGCTTGCCCCCGTCGGTCAGCAGGTGCGGCCGGTCCAGCCGGTCCAGCAGCGCGCCCACGGTGGGCCCGTCCAGGGCCGGCGACAGCAGCACCGGCACCGCGCCCAGCCGGGACGCCGCGCAGGCCAGCACCCAGATGTCGAAGTTGTGCGCCTTGTACAGCGCGAGGTGCTCGCCCGCCCGCACCCCGGCCGCCCACAGCCGGGCGGCCATGTCGTCCACCAGGTCGGCGAGCGCGGCGACGGTCAGCGTCCGTCCCGCCTCCGGCGCCGCGTCCATGTCGTGGTCCAGGGTGAAGGGGACGTGCGGATGCCGGGCGGCGGCCTCCTCGGGGATCAGGCCGAGCCGCAACGGGCGCCTGCTGGCCGGGAGATGGAGCAGCATCATGCCTCCTGGGGAGTGGGGATCGGGTCCTGGGGGGCCGGAGCGAGGGCCGCCAGGCGCTGTCGCAGCAGCCGGGCGTCCCGGTCGGTCAGGCGGATGGCGAACGTGTCCTGGAGCAGGCCCACCACCGCGTCGCCGGAGAGCACGGTCCGCTCGGTGCGGCCGTCGCCGTGCCGGGTCGTCAGCTCCCGGTCGACCAGCGTCTGCTGGACGTCCTCGGTGCCGCGCATCGCGATCACCTTGCCGGTGAACGTGGACCGCTCGTGGTGCGCGGTGTAGTAGTTGGACACCTCGAAGTCGACGGCGAAATGACGCTCCACACGGAACGTGTACAGGTCGAACCAGCCGTCCTCGTGCAGGGTCTGGAGCACCCACTGGTCCTGCTCGCGGATCACCCGCCAGCTCCAGGCGCCCACCTTCGTCACCTCGCCCGCGCCCAGCCGCACGGGCTCGATCAGCCCCTCCGCGCCGAAGCCGGCGTCGACCGCCCACAGTTCGAGGCCGGCCGAGACCACCAGGACGGTGTGGGCGCGGTAGCGGGTCAGCCGGCGCCCGTTGCGCACCCGCGCCAGCAGCCGGGTCACCGGGAAACCGAGCCGCTCCAGCACGGCCGCGAGGAGCAGGTTGTGCTCGAAGCAGTAGCCGCCGCGCCCGCCGTCCACCAGCTTGCGCCCGATGTCGCCGAGGTCGAGGGAGATCCCCCGGCCCAGCGCCACGTCGAGGTTCTCGAAGGCGATGGACTCCTTGTGCGCCCGGTGCAGCGCGAAGAGGGTCTCCACCGAGGTGTCGAGCGGACCGTCGTACCCGGTACGGCGCAGATAGGCGTCGAGATCGAGGAGATCCCCGCCCCATTGCGGATCGGGCCGGACCGTCTGCTGCCCCACCGGTGAGAGCGCGCCTTTTTCCATAGCCATGCGCCGGATCCTGGGGACCGTCCGGCCCACCCGGCAACGGACGCCCGCGCATTCCGTCAGGTCGAATCCGTGAATGTGTCAGGTCGCTGCGAGAACCTGACGGATTTTGCGGTCACTTGACGGAATTCACGGCGGTGCGTTGGTCGCCCCGCCGCCCTCGGCACAGGATCGGCCAGCGCCTCTCCCCCCTGCCAAGGAGCTGCTCCCACGATGACCACAGGCGTAATCCCGAACCCCGCCGGACCCGTCGTGCGCACCACCGCCGGTGCGCTGCGCGGGACCCTGGAGGAACACCACGGCCGGACCCTGGCCGTGTTCCGCGGGGTCCCCTACGCCGAGCCGCCCGTGGGCCCGCTGCGCTTCGCCTCACCGCGCCCGCCCCGGCCGTGGCGGGAGGTCCGCGACGCCACCCGGTTCGCGCCGCCCTTCGTCCAGTCGGGCCGGCCCGAGAGCGCCGAGGACGCCCTGTACGCCAACGTGTGGACCCCCGACCCCGCCGGGCGCCGCCCCGTCATGGTGTACGTCCACGGCGGCGGCTGGGCGGTCGGCGCCGGCAGCGTGCCCACCTTCGACGGAGCCAAGCCGGCCGCCCGCGGTGACATCGTCGTCGTCAACTTCAACTACCGCCTCGGGGTGTTCGGCTGGGGTCTGCACGAGGACCTCGCCGACCCCGGGACCGGGCGCTGCGCCAACTGGGGCCTCCAGGACCAGACGGCCCTGCTGCGCTGGGTGCGGGAGAACGCGGCGGCCTTCGGCGGCGACCCGGACGCCGTCACCCTGTGCGGCACCTCCGCCGGCGCGGCCACCGCCCGGCTGCTGGCGACCCACCCGGAGACGGCCGGCCTCGTCGCCCGGCTGATCGCGGTCAGCGCCCCGCCCGTGTGGGCGCCCGCCTGCGCCCTCACCCCCGACGACGCCCGCACCGTCTACGAGACGCTCGCCAAGGAGTGCGGCACCACCGTCCCCGGTCTGCGCGAGGTGCCGGCCGACCGGCTGCACCGGGCCTGGGGGGACTTCTTCGCCCCGCCCCCGGCACTGCGGCCCGTCACCTCGGGGCGCGAGTACCGCGGGCCCGTCCTCGACGGCGTGACCGTCCCCGCCGCGCTGCCGCCCGTACCGGCGGTCCCGGTCATGAGCGTCCACAACCACACCGAGGGCTCCTTCTTCACCGACCCCCTCTCCCCGTCGTTCCCGCCCGCCCCGCCCGCGCCCACCGACGACGCGGGACTGCGGGACGCCGTCCACGACGTGCTCCTGAAGTGCGCCGCCGAGGTGCCCGACGGCCTCGCCGAGAGTTGCGTCCGCGCCTACCGCGAGGCCGCCGCGGCCGACGGGACACCCGCCGAGCCACGCACCCTGTGGACCGAGATCTGGGGCGACGCCCTCTTCCGCGCCCCCATCGTCCGCCAGGCCGACCGGCACGCCCGCGAGGGCCGCACCCCCCAGTACGTCATGGAGTTCGCCCACCCCGTCCGGCCCCCGCACCACGGCACGCCGCACGACGCCACGTCCAAGTTCCTGTTCGGCTCCCACGCCCACCCCCTGAACGTGGCCCAGTTCGGGGACGGGCCGCTGGAACGGCGGATCTCCGACACCTTCGCCGACCTCGTGACCTCGTTCGTGCGCGGCGGGGCACCCACCGCCCCCGGCGTCCCCGACTGGCCCGTCCACGCGCCGCAGGACCCCACCACCCTCGTCCTCGGCGGGCCCGCCGAGGCGCGCCTCGCCCATACCCCGGGGCGCAGCCGGCTGCGGTTCTGGGACGGACCGGGCCGCCGCCTCCAGCCCTGACCGACCGGCACCCGCGCCTTCGTAGGGAGAAAAGCTGTGGACAACGTTCCGCGTCTCATCCGCTCGCGTCCGGCCCGCCAGCAGCCCCGGTGGGACGATCCCGCGCTGCTGCGCCGCGTGACCGACGACCTGGCCGGCCGGCCGGCCGTCGTCAACGCCGCCGACGTCCGGTTCCTGCGCGGCCAGCTCGCCCAGGTCGCCGCGGGCGAGGCCCACGTGGTCCAGGCCGGGGACTGCGCCGAGGACCCCGCCGAGTGCACCGGCGGCTACATCGCCGCCAAGGCCGCCGTCCTCGATCTGCTGGCCGGCACCATGCGGATGGCGAGCCGCCGGCCGGTGCTGCGGGTCGGCCGGATCGCCGGACAGTTCGCCAAGCCCCGCTCCCAGGACACCGAACGCATCGGCGGCCGCGAACTCCCCGTCTACCGGGGCCACCTGGTCAACCGGCCCGAGCCGGACGCGGCCGGCCGCCGCCCCGACCCGCGCCGGCTGCTCACCTGCTACCAGGCGGCCCGCGACGCGGTGAACAACCTCGACTGGTACCTGCCCGCCGAACGGCTGCGCATCGACACCCCCGTCTGGACCAGCCACGAGGCGCTGGTCCTCGACTACGAACTCCCGCTGCTGCGCCGCGACCAGACCGGGCACCTCGTCCTCACCTCCACCCACTGGCCCTGGATCGGCGAGCGCACCCGCCAGGTGGACGGCGCCCATGTCGCCCTGCTTGCCCGGGTCAGCAACCCGGTCGCCTGCAAGGTCGGGCCCACCATGACCGAGGACGAGCTGCTGCGGCTGTGCGAGGCCCTCGACCCCGACCGCGTCCCCGGCCGGCTGACCCTGATCGCCCGGATGGGGGCCGAGCGGGTCGTCGGGCGGCTGCCCGCGCTGGTGGCCGCCGTCCGGGCGGCCCGGCACCCGGTGATCTGGCTGAGCGACCCCATGCACGGCAACACGGTGACTGCGCCCGACGGCCTCAAGACCCGCTTCGTGGAGACCGTCCGCCGCGAACTGGAGGGATTCCAGGAGGCGGTGCGCTCCGCCGGGGGCGTCGTCGGCGGGGTCCATCTGGAGACCACCCCGGACGAGGTCACCGAGTGCGTCGCCGACGCGAGCGCCATCGGCCGGGTCGGCGACAAGTACACGACGTTCTGCGACCCGCGGCTCACTCCCGAGCAGGCGGTCGAGGTGCTGTCCGCGTGGACGGGCTGAGACCGCGGCCCCCAGGAGCCCGTCGTCCCCGAGGAAGGAACCCCATGGACCCACAGACGTATGACCGCGCCGCGATCGTCACCGGGGCGGCGGGCGGTATCGGAGCCGAGGTCGCGCGCACCCTCGCGGCCCGCGGCCTGGCCGTCGCCGCCGTCGACCGGGACGCCGCCCGCCTCACCGAGGCGGTGGAGAAGCTCACCGCCGACGGGCTGCCCGTGACCGCGTTCCCGGCCGACGTCACCAGCGCCCCGGCCGCCGAGGAGGTGGTGGCCGCCGTCGAACGCTCCCTCGGGCCGGTGGAGTTCCTCGTCAACGCGGCGGGGGTGCTGCGGCTCGGCGAGGTCAGCGGCTACCGCACCGAGGACTGGCACGACACCCTCGCCGTCAACGCCACGGGCGTCTTCCTGATGTCCCGGGCGGCCGTCCGCCCCATGATCGAGCGCCGCCGGGGCGCCATCGTCACCGTCGCCTCCAACGCGGCCGGCACCCCGCGCACCGAGATGGCCGCGTACGCCGCCTCCAAGGCCGCCGCGACCATGTTCACCAAGAGCCTCGGCCTGGAGGTCGCCCGCTACGGGGTGCGCTGCAACATCGTGGCGCCGGGCTCCACCGACACCCCGATGCTCAGCTCCATGTGGACCGACGACTCCGGTCCCCGGGGCACCGTCGAGGGCCGCCCCGACGCCTACCGCGTGGGCATCCCGCTCGGCCGGATCGCCCGCCCCGAACACGTCGCCGACGCCGTCGACTTCCTGCTGTCCGAACGCGCGGCCCACATCACCCTGCACGAACTGACCGTGGACGGAGGTGCCGGACTCGGTGTCTGACATGGTGTCCAGCGAACAGGTGACCGAGTTCACCGCCGGAATTCCCCCCATCGAGCCCTACGACCCCCCGGGCCGCGACGAGCTGCCGGCCGCCGTGGCCTCCTGGTCCCCCGATCCGCGCCGGGCGGTCCTGCTCGTCCACGACATGCAGCACTACTTCCTGCGGCCGCTGCCCGCCCGCCCCCGCGACACCGTGCTGCACAACGCCGCCCGGCTGCGGGAGCGCTGCGCCGGCCTCGGCATGCCGGTCGCCTACACCGCGCAGCCCGGCTCGATGACCGAGGAGCAGCGCGGACTGCTCAAGGACATCTGGGGCCCCGGCATGCGGGCCGCGGACGACGACCGCAGGGTCGTCGACGCCCTCGCCCCCGCCGACGGGGACTGGCTGCTGACCAAGTGGCGCTACAGCGCCTTCCACCACTCCGGGCTGCTCGGCCGGATGCGGGAGGCGGGCCGTGACCAGCTGATCGTGTGCGGGGTCTACGCGCATGTCGGTGTGCTGATGACGGCCGTCGAGGCGTTCAGCAACGACATCGAGACCTTCCTGGCCGCCGACGCCGTCGCCGACTTCAGCCGTGAGCACCACCAGCTGGCCCTGCGGTACGCGGCCGGCCGCTGCGCGGTCGTCGCCGACACCGACGGCCTCGTCGACGCGCTGGAGCTGGCGGTGCCCGCCGACGCGGTCCGCTGGCACCGGACGGCGGCCCATCCGGAGTGGGTGGTGGTGTGAGCCGCGACCCGCAGAGCCGCGACCCGCAGAGCCGCGACCCGCAGAGCCCCGACGCGCCGGGCCCCGACGCCTACGACGACGAGGCGCTGTTCGAGGACGTCCTCGCCCTGCGCGTGCCCGCCTTCGCGCTGCTGCACCGCCCCGAGCGCGCCCCGGGCCGGCTGGAGGTGCTGGCCGGCCCGGTCGGCACCCCGCGCACGCTCGCCGAGCTGCCGCTGCCGGAGCCCGGCGCGCCCGGCCCGGCGAACGGCCGCCCCCGCCACGACGTCCTGGCCCTCGTGCCCTACCGGCAGCTCGCCGAACGCGGCTTCGCCTGCACCGACGACGGCGCCCCGCTGCTCGCGCTGCGCGCCGAACGCCAGACCTCGCTGCCCCTGGACGCGGCCCTCGACCGCCTTCCGGAGCCCGCCATCCGGCTCTCCGGCGACCACTTCGACGTCCCGGACGACGAGTACGCCGAGCTGGTCCGCCGGGTCGTCACCGACGAGATCGGCCGGGGCGAGGGCGCCAACTTCGTCATCCGGCGCTCCTTCGTCGCCGACATCGGGGACTACGGCCCCGAGGTCGCCCTCGGCTTCTTCCGGCGCCTGGCCCGGGCCGAGTCGGGCGCCTACTGGACGTTCCTCGTGCACACCGGCGAGCGCACCCTCGTCGGGGCGACCCCGGAACGGCATGTCAGCCTGCACCACGGCACCGCCGTGATGAACCCGATCAGCGGCACCTACCGCTACCCGCCCGGCGGGCCCACCCTCGACGGCGTCCTCGACTTCCTCGCCGACCGCAAGGAGACCGACGAGCTGTACATGGTCGTCGACGAGGAACTGAAGATGATGGCCCGGATCTGCGCCGACGGCGGCCGGGTGGTCGGCCCCCGGCTCAAGGAGATGGCCCGGCTCGCCCACACCGAGTACGTCATCACCGGCCGCAGCACCCGCGACCCGCGCGACATCCTGCGCGAGACGCTGTTCGCCCCCACCGTCACCGGCAGCCCCCTGGAGAGCGCCTGCCGGGTCATCGGCCGCTACGAGACCCGGGGCCGCGGCTACTACAGCGGCGTCGCCGCCCTCCTGGGCCGCGACGAACACGGCGCCCCCGCCCTCGACTCGGCCATCCTCATCCGCACCGCCGACATCGACCCCGCCGGCCGCCTCCGCATCGGTGTCGGCGCCACCCTGGTCCGCCACTCCGACCCCCGCTCGGAGGTCGCCGAGACGGCGGCGAAGGCCGAGGGCCTGCTGACCGCGCTGCGCGGGGCGGGCACCGGCCGCGCCGACGGGCCGCCGAGCGGTGCGCGGGCACCCGGATTCGACGGACACCCCCGCGTGCGCCGCGCACTGGAGGACCGCAACGCGCGGATCTCCGGGTTCTGGCTCGCCGACCCCGCCCGGCGGGCGCTCGCCGCCGTACCGGCACTGGACGGGCGGCGGGTGCTCATGGTGGACGCCGAGGACACCTTCACCGCGATGATGTGCGGACAGCTCGCCTCGCTCGGGCTGAAGGTGACGGTCCGGCGGTTCGACGAGAGCTACGACCTCGACGGCTGGGACCTCGTCGTCCTCGGCCCCGGCCCCGGCGACCCGCGCGACACCGGCGACCCGCGCATCGCGCATCTGCACTCCGCCGTCGCCCGGCTGCTGGAGAAGGGCCTGCCGTTCCTCGCCGTCTGCCTCAGCCACCAGGTGCTCAGCCTGCGGCTCGGCCTCGACCTGGGCCGCCGCGCCACCCCCAACCAGGGCGTGCAACGCGAGATCGACCTGTTCGGCACCGTCGAACGCGTCGGCTTCTACAACACGTTCGCCGCCCGCAGCACCCACGACAAGGCCGAGGTCGAAGGCGTCGGTGCCGTGGAGGTCTGCCGTGATCCCGAGGGCGACGAGGTGCACGCCCTGCGCGGCCCGCACTTCGCCTCCCTCCAGTTCCACGCGGAGTCGGTGCTCACCGAGCACGGCCCCCGCGTCTTCGAGTCACTGCTGCGCGGGCTGCTGTGAACCCCATGAAGAGTCCGCATCCACCGGGGAGTTGACCTCAGATGACATCCGTTGACAGCCTCCGCACCCTGCCCGACGTGCTGCGGCTGCGCGCCCGCGAGCAGGGCGGCCGGCCCGCTTTCGCCTTCCTGACGGCGGGCGAGGAGCCCGGCGACAGCCTCACCTACCTCCGCCTGGACGAGGACGCCGAGGACCGGGCCGCCGCCCTGCGCGCCGCCGGTCTGGAGGGCAGCCCGGTCGTCCTGGTCTACCCGGCGGGCCTGGAGTTCGTCCGCACCCTCTTCGGCTGCATGTATGCCCGGGTCGCCGCCGCCCCCGTCCAGGTGCCCAGCCGGGAGCGCGGACTGGAGCGGCTGCGCAAGATCGCCGACGACGCCGGCACCACCACCGTCCTGACCTGCAAGGAGGTGCGCGACGACCTGCTGGCCCGGTTCGGCGACTCGCCCCATCTGGCCGGTCTCACCCTTGTCGCCACCGACGACCTGCCCGCGCGCCCGGCCGTCGGGGCCGCCCCCGCGCCCGGGCCCGGGGACACCGCGCTCCTCCAGTACACGTCCGGCTCCACCGGCGACCCCAAGGGCGTGGTCGTCTCGCACGCCAACTTCGTGCACAACGTGCTGGAGACCGACGCGCTCTGGCCGACCGAACCCGACGGCGTGTTCGTGTCCTGGCTGCCCCACTTCCACGACATGGGCATGCTCTTCGGAATCATCATGCCGGTGTGGACGGGCCGCCCCTCCTACCTGATGGCGCCGGACGCCTTCGTCCGCCGCCCGATGCGCTGGCTGGAGGCCCTGTCCCGGTACCGCGGCACCCACGCGGCGGCGCCCAGCTTCGCCTACGAGATGTGCGTCCGCGAGGCCGAGCGGACCGGCGTGGACCCCGAACTCGACCTGTCGTCCTGGCGGATCGCCGTCAACGGCGCCGAACCGGTCCGCTGGCCGGTCGTCGAGGCCTTCGCCCGCGCCTTCGCCCCCGCCGGCTTCCGGCCGCAGGCCATGTGCCCGGCGTACGGCCTCGCCGAGAACACCCTCAAGGCCACCGGCAGCCGCCCCGGCGACCTGCCCACCGTCCTGCGGGTCGACCCGGACGCGCTGCGCGAGGACACCGTACGGCTCGCCGCGCCCGGCGAGGCCGCCCAGCCGCTCGTGGGCGTGGGCGTCACCGTGCTCGACGCGGGCCTGCGCATCGTCGACCCGGCGACCCGCCGCGAGCGGGCCGAACGCGAGGTCGGGGAGATCTGGCTCAGCGGCCCCGGCGTCGCCGGCGGCTACCACCACCGCCCCGCCGAGACCGCCGAGGTCTTCGACGCCCGCACCGACGGCGGCCCGGACGACGGCCCCCACCTGCGCACCGGCGACCTCGGCTTCCTCCACCGGGGCGAACTCTTCGTCACCGGACGGCTGAAGGACGTCATCATCCGCAAGGGCCGCAACTTCTACCCGCAGGACATCGAGGTCCAGGTGGAGGGCACCGACGGCGGACTGCACCCCAACTGCTCCGCCGCGTTCTCCGTCGACGACGGCACCAACGAACGTCTCGTCGTGGTCGTCGAGGCCGACGGCCGGGTCCTGCGCGGCACCGATGTGCCCACCCTCAGCCGGCGCATCCGGGAGGCCGTGCACGAGGGCCAGCGACTGCACGTCGACGACGTCGTCGTCGTACGGCGCGGCTCGCTGCCCAAGACGTCCAGCGGGAAGGTGCAGCGCCGCGCCTGTCGCGCCCGGTACCTGGAGGGCGCCCTCAGTCCGGCCGTGGGGCGGGCGTCATGACCCGCCCGCTGCGCGCCCCGGACACCAGCCCCGGCGCCCGGATCCTGGGGGTGGGCTCCTACCGGCCGACCCGGGTGGTGGGCAACGCCGAGATCGCCGCGCGGATCGACTCCAGCGACGAGTGGATCACCCGGCGCACCGGTATCCGCAGCCGGCGGCACGCGGGCCCCGACGAGACCATCGTGACCATGGCGGTCGAGGCCTCCCTCAAGGCGCTCGCCGCCGCCGGCGTCGCCCCCGAGGCCGTCGACATGGTCCTGCTGGCCTCCATGTCCGACCTCCAGCAGTCCCCGCCCACCGCGCCCCGGATCGCCCATCTCGTCGGCGCCCGCTCGGCGGCCGCCCTGGACACCGGCGCGGCCTGCGCCGGCTTCTCCTACACCCTGGGCGTGGCCGACTCCCTGATCCGCTCCGGCTCCGCCCGGCACGTCCTGGTCGTCGGCTCGGAACGGATGAGCGACATCATCGACCCCGAGGACCGCGGCACCGCGTTCCTCTTCGGGGACGGCGCCGGGGCGGTGGTGGTGGGCCGCTCCGACCGTCCCGGCATCGGCCCGGTGGCCTGGGGATCGGACGGCGAGAAGGCCGGCCTGCTCGCCCACAACCGCTCCTGGCTGGCGGTCCGCGACGCACCGCACCCCTGGCCGACCATGCGGATGGCGGGCCCCGAGGTCTTCCGCTGGGCCGTGCACACCGTCCCCCACACGGCCCGGCGCGCCCTGGAACTGGCCGGTGTCACCGCCGGCGACCTCGCCGCCTTCATCCCCCACCAGGCCAACGCCCGCATCATCGACGGCCTGGCGAAGGACCTCGGTCTCGCCGAGGACGTGGTGATCGCCCGCGAGGTCGCCACCCTCGGCAACACCTCGGCCGCGTCGATCCCCATGGCCATGGAGTCGGTCCTCTCCCTGGGCTCGCTGCCCGCGGGCAGCCGCGCGCTGCTGGTCGGCTTCGGGGCGGGCCTGCTGTACGCGGCGCAGGTGGTGGAACTGCCCTGACCCCGAACACGGAAGTGCCCCCCGGCCTCGCGGGCCGGGGGGCACTTCGCTGTTCCCCGCGGGCGGAGCCGCCGTCGGTCACCCGCGCAACCGGGGCCACCGCAGCGCCGCGGCGGCCCACGTACGGTCCCCCTCGTAGGCCGTGAGCAGCACCCGGTGCCCGGCGGCGAGCGTCCCGTCCTGCGCGGCCCGGGCCAGCGACGACGCGAGCCCCGCCGACCCTCCCGCCGGGCCCAGCCGCCGTTCGGCGGACACGTTCAGCCGCCCCGCCAGGGCGACCACGGCCTCCGGCTCCCCCCGGTCCGCCGCGAGCCGGTCGATGTCGCCCGCCGTCCATCCGACGGCCTCCATCGCCCGCAGGCTCGCCGCGTACAACCGCTCCGCGGACGGCGCGGCCCGCCGGGCATCGGTACCGAGCACCACCGTGCCCAACGCCCCCGGCTCGTCCGCCGAGCCGGCCCGCAGGACCACCGCCCCGGCCCCGGCCAGCCACTGCCGTGCCGCCGTGGTCCAGGGCGGACACGGCTCCGGGGCGCCCGCGTCGGAGGCGATCAGCAGCACCCGTTCCGAGGCGCCGGAGGCGACCAGCCCCACCGCGTTGGCGAGCCCGTACAGAAAGCCCCCGCACACGGTCGCCAGGTCGAACGCGGCCGCGTCCCCGAGCCCCAGCCGGTCGGCGACCTCGGGCGCGGCGGGCCGCCCGGGGCGGCCGGGCGCGGCGGTGGCGACGACCACGGTGTCCACGGCCGGCGACCCGGCGGACAGGAGCGCCCGCCGCCCCGCCTCCACGGCGGACGCGGCGGGCGATCCGGTGTCCCCGGTGTCCCTGGGGGCGGCCCCGGTGTCGAGGACGCCGCCGATGCCGTCGACCACGGCTCCCGTCGCCCCGGGCCGCAGCGGCGCGTGTCCGGCGGCGACCAGGAGCGTGTCGCGCTGGGCGGCATCCGCGGCCAGCCGGTCGGCGAGCCGCAGCAGCAGCTCGCGGCCGGGCCGGGAGCGCCCGTTCTCCACGAAGCTCAGATGCCGGGCGGAGACGTCCGCGGCGGCGGCGAGGTCCAGCTGGCTCAGCCCTCGCCGGCGCCGCAGTTCCCGCAGCACGGATCCCAGGTCCGGTGTGTCCGTCGGCCGTTCGCTGGTGGCGATCACGCTTCGGAGGCTAGCCCCGGCACGGGCCGGCGGCGCCGGATGCCGGCGTGATCCGTCACCTCACAGGTCCTCCACCCGGGACACGATCCGCGGCGACGGCACCGGCACGATGAACCGTCCGCCGTTCTCCAGGAACGCCCGCTCCTTGCCGAGGATCTCCTTGGCGTAGTTCCAGGCGAGCAGCAGGTAGTAGTCCGGCGGGTTCTGCGCCCCGTGCTCGGGCGACGTGATCGGGATGTGCGAGCCGGGCTGGAGGCGGCCCTGCTTCAGGTCGGTGGTGTCGATGCAGAACTCCAGGTCCCCGGCGTTCAGCCCGCTCACCCCGAGCAGGGTGTTGCCCTTGGCGGGCGCGCCGTACCCGGCGACCCGCTTGCCGTCCGCGACCAGCTCCCGCACGAGCGGCGCCAGGGTCTGCCGTACGTGGTCCACTCGCCCCGCGAACGTGTCGTAGGTGGCGTCCTCGAAGAAGCCCGACGCGCGCTCCAGCTCCTGGAGTTCGGCGACCACGGGGCGCGGCTCCCAGGGGGCGTCCTCGCGGCTGACGAAGACGATGACGGACCCGCCGTGCACGGCCGCCCGCTCCACGTCCACGACCCGCATCCCGTGCCGGGCGAACAGCGTCGACAGGGTGGAGACGGAGTAGTACGAGAGGTGCTCGTGATAGATCGTGTCGAACTCGTTGTGCTCCAGCATGTCCAGCGCGTACGGCACCTCGATCGCGAACACACCGGAGGGTTCGAGGAGGTCACGGGCGCCGCGGGCGATGTCGGCGACGTCGTCGATGTGCGCGAAGACATGGCGCCCCAGCAGCAGCCGGGCCCGGCCGTACTCCTTCACCACGCGTGCCGCGGTCTGCGCGGAGAAGAAGTCCGGCAGGGTCTCGATGCCGCGCTCGGTGGCTTGGGCCGCCAGGCTGCGCGCCGGGTCGATGCCGAGCACCTCCATGCCGAGGTCGCGGAAGGCGGCGAGCTGCTGGCCGGTGTTGCTGCCCAGTTCGACGACGAAGCCGCCCTCGGGTATCCCGAAGCGCTCCACGCACAGTTCGGCGAGCCCCCGCATGTGGGTGGCGATGGTGTCGGAGTCGGAGGTGACGTAGAAGTACGTGCGGTACAGCACCTCGGGGTCCACGGTGTGGGTGAGCGTCAGCAGCCGGCAGGAGCGGCAGGAGATGACGCCGAGCGGGTAGCGGGGTTCGTCGTCGAGGGATCCGCCGGGCTCGAGATAGCTGTTGGCCAGCGGCAGCGGACCGAAGGAGACGACCTCCTGCCAGTCGGATCCGCCGCACACCCGGCATACCTCGACCTGCTGCACCGGATCGAACGTTTCCTGGCTCATGTCGGTACCTTTCGCATGGGAGTGGGCATGGGGAGTCGGCCTCAGCGGGCCGCCCCCGGGGGGAGCGGCAGGGCCTCGCGGAGCATGTCCTGCCAGGGCGCGGGCGGCGGCAGGCCGGCCAGCGCCCAGCGGTCGTGGCCCAGCACCGCGTACCGGGGCCGGGCGGCCGCGGTGGGGAAGTCCTCGGTACGGCAGGGGTGGACCAGTCCGGGGTCGAGCCCCAGCCGGGTCACGGCGGCCCGGGCGAACCCGAACCAGGTGGTGCGCCCGCCGGCGGAGCCGTGGTAGATCCCGGCCGGGGCCCGCCGGGCGATCGCCCGCCGGCCCAGCTCGACCAGCCGCACGGCCAGTTCCCCGGCCCAGGTCGGCTGCCCGTGCTGGTCGTCGACGACCCGGACGGTCTCCCCGGCGCGGACCCGGCGCGCGACCCGTTTGACGAAGTCGCGGCCGTGCTCGCCGTAGAGCCAGCTGGTGCGTACGACGTATCCGGTCGCGGGCAGTCCTTCCAGCACCGCCCGTTCCCCGGCGAGCTTGCTGCGGCCGTAGGCGTTGAGCGGGGCGGTCGCCGCGTACTCCGGGTAGGGGGAGGGGTCGTCGCCGCGGAAGACGTAGTCGGTGGAGACATGGATGAGCGGGACGGCCGCGGCGGCGCAGGCGGCGGCCAGGCCGGCCACCGCCTCGCCGTTGACCGCGAGGGCCTCGGACCAATGGGTCTCGGCCAGGTCGACGGCCGTCCACGCGGCGGCGTTGAGGACGATGTCGTGGCCGGGGACCGCGGCCCGCACCGCGTGGGCGTGGGTGATGTCCAGGGCGGCCCGCGTGGTGGCGGTCACCCGGGCGGTGGGGTCGTGCCGCAGCACGGCCAGCACCTCGCGGCCGAGCATGCCCGCCGCACCGGTGACCAGCCAGCCCACGGGGCGGGTCACGCGCCGGCCGGGTGCTCCCCGGCGGCACCGGCCGGCGGCCGCCACCAGCCGGGGTTGTCCCGGTACCAGGCGACGGTCCCCGCCAGCCCCTCGTCGAAGGGGATCCGCGGCGCGTAGCCGAGTTCGTCGCGGATCCGGTCGACGGCGAGGGCGTACCGGCGGTCGTGGCCCTTGCGGTCCGGGACCTGCCGCACCGCGTCCCAGTCCCGCCCGCAGGCCACGAGCAGTCGGCCGACCAGCTCACGGTTGGTCAGTTCGGTGCCGCCGCCGATGTGGTAGATCTGCCCGGACCGGCCCTTGTCCAGGGCGAGTTCGACGCCCTGGCAGTGGTCGGCGACGTGCAGCCACTCTCGGACGTTGCCGCCGTCGCCGTAGAGCGGCACCTGCTCGCCGCGCAGCAGCCGGGTCACGAACAGCGGGATGAGCTTCTCCGAGTACTGGTACGGGCCGTAGTTGTTGGAGCAGCGGGTGACCACCACGTCCAGGCCGTGCGTGCGGTGGTAGGCCAGGGCCAGCAGGTCGGAGCCGGCCTTGGAGGCCGAGTAGGGCGAACTGGGGTCGAGCGGCTGGTCCTCGGACCAGGCGCCGGCGTCGATCGAGCCGTAGACCTCGTCCGTGGAGACATGGACGAACCGTCCGACGCCGTGGGCGAGCGCCGCGTCCAGGAGGACCTGGGTGCCCAGGACGTTCGTGGTGACGAACGGGGTGGCGGACGCGATCGACCGGTCGACGTGGGACTCGGCGGCGAAGTGGACGACGGCGTCCTGGCCCGCCATGGCCCGGCCGACGGCGTCGGCGTCCCGGATGTCCGCCCGGACGAAGTGGAAGCCGGGCAGGTTCGCGACCGGCGCCAGGTTGGCGAGGTTGCCGGAGTACGTCAGCGCGTCGAGCACGGTCACCCGGTCCGTGCGGCGGGCCAGCAGCCCGCGCACGAACTCGGATCCGATGAAGCCCGCGCCGCCCGTGACGAGAATGCGCATGGTCTACCGCTCTCTCAGCTCGGTCGGTGGGATCGAGGGGAATAGATGGAACGGATGCAACGGATGGAACGGATGCACCGGTGCGGTCGCCGGAATCGGCGCCGCCGGGGCAGCGGGGTGCTCAGCCCCGGACGGTGGCGACGAGCCGCTCGGCGACCTCGCCCGGCAGCGGCAGCCCGTGGATCTCGGCACGGACCTCGGCCGCGGACCGCTTCAGCTCCTCGTCGCCCAGGAGCGCGTCCAGGTGCGTCTTGGAGATCTCGTCGTGGCGGACGTTCAGGCCCGCGCCGCGGCCCGCGACCCGTGCCGCGCTCTCCGCGCGCTCGCCCTCGTCCGGCATGAGGATCTGCGGGACGCCCGCCTCCAGCGCGGCCAGGGTGGTGCCCGAACCGCCGTGGTGGATCAGGCCCGCGCTGTTCTCCAGCAGCAGGCCCAGCGGCACCCAGCCGGCCAGCCGGGCGTTGTCCGGCAGCGTCGGCAGCGACGAGGTGTCGATGTCGCCGAGGGCCAGCACGAACTCGGCGTCCGTGTCCCCGGCCAGCTCGATCACCCGGTCGAGGGGGCCGAGTCCGCCGAAGCCCGGCGCGGTGGTGCCCAGGGTGACCGCGATACGCGGCCGGCCGGACTTCTCGTGCAGCCACTCGGGCACGATCCCGCCGCCGTTGTACGGCAGGTAGCGCAGCGGCCAGCCGCCCTCGGCGTTGCCGGAGACGCTCGGCGGCGCCACGTCGAGGGTGTGCAGCACCTCGGGCAGCTCGGCGCCGTGGCGCTCGAACAGCTCGGCGTTCCAGTCGCGCAGGTCGCGGGTGAAGCGGCCGGTCTGGACGAAGCCGTAGCCGTGCTCGAAGGCGGGGATGCCGAGCTTGCCGGCGGCGAGCAGACCGCCGATGCCCAGCGAGGAGAAGACGACCGCGTCGGGCTTCCACTCCTCGGCGACCTCGACGTACCGGTCGATCATCGCGGTCTGGCGGTTCATCAGCACCGCGTAGAACCGCTGGGTGGACTCGAACGACGTGTGGTCCACCTCGGCGTACTGCCCCGCCAGGTCGGGGCGTTCGGCGAAGGTCTTCTGGACCATGCTGACGACCGTCTCGCCCGGGCAGACGTCCTCGACGTGCAGTCCGGCGTTGCGGACCGCGAGACCGTCGCCGCCACTGGCGAACAGCACCTCGTGACCGGCCAGGCGCAGCGCCCAGGCGAGCGGGACCGTGGGAAACGAATGGCCGATTCCGGGGGTGGTGGCAAAGAGGATTCTCATGGTTTTCGGCTCCCTTCCGGCCCTCAATTTCCCGGTTTTCCGGCACCCCGGTCCATTACCTGCCAGGTAATAAATCAGGTCCGTCAGCGAGGTGTCAGCGGAAGGTCAGCGGGGCGTGCTCGGCGGCCCAGGGGGGTGTCAGCGGCGGGGCCCAGCATGGGAGCCGACCGTCGAAGGTCCACGAGAGCACCGACTGTTCAGGAGTTGCCGTGAAAGGACTGGTACTGGCCGGCGGGTCGGGCACCCGACTGCGCCCCATCACCCACACGTCCGCCAAGCAGCTGGTCCCGGTCGCCAACCGGCCGGTCCTCTTCTACGTCCTCCAGTCGCTGGCCGAGGCCGGGATCACCGAGGTCGGCATGATCGTCGGCGACACCGCGGCCGAGATCCGGGACGCCGTCGGCGACGGTTCGCGCTTCGGCGTGGAGATCACCTACATCCGGCAGGACAAACCGCTCGGGCTGGCCCACGGCGTCCTCATCGCGCGGGAATTCCTCGGCGACGACGACTTCGCCATGTATCTCGGCGACAACTTCATCGTCGACGGCATCGTGCCGTTCGTGGAGGAATTCCGCCGCGAATCCGTGGACGCCCGGATCCTGCTCAGCAAGGTCGCCGATCCGACCGCCTTCGGCGTGGCCGAACTCGACGAGCGCGGCGAGGTCGTCGGCCTCGTCGAGAAGCCCGAGTTCCCCAAGAGCGACCTGGCCCTCGTCGGCGTCTACCTCTTCACCGCCGGCATCCACGAGGTGATCCGCACCCTGACCCCGTCGGCGCGCGGCGAGCTGGAGATCACCGACGCCATCCAGCGGCTCATCGACGGCGGCCGCCGGGTGCGTTCGTCCGAGATCACCGGCTACTGGAAGGACACCGGGAACGTCCAGGACATGCTGGAGGTCAACCGGGAGGTCCTGGAACGGGTCGAGCCGCTCGTCGAGGGGGACGTCGACGAGGCCAGCGAGATCGTCGGCCGGGTGGTCGTCGCCCCCGGGGCCGTGGTGCGCAACTCGCGGATCATCGGCCCCGCCGTGATCGGTGCCGGCTGCGAGCTGACCGACGCCTACATCGGCCCCTTCACCTCGGTCTCCGACGGCTGCCGGGTGGTCCGCAGCGAGATCGAGTTCTCCATCGTGCTGCCGGACGCCTCCATCGAGGGCGTCTCCCGGCTCCAGGCGTCCCTGATCGGCCGCCGTGCCGTGGTGACGGCCGCGCCGCGCGTGCCCAACAGCACCCGGCTGGTGCTGGGCGACCACAGTTCCGTACAGCTGCCGATGTGAAGGGGGAAGGGCCATGGACATCAGGCCGCTCGCCGTGGAGGGCGCCTGGGAGATCGTCCCCGAGGTGCACGAGGACGCGCGGGGCGCGCTCTGGGAGTTCTTCCGGCCCGACCGGCTCGCCGAGGTGACGGGCCGCCGCTTCGACACGCTCCAGGGCAGCGTCTCGCTCTCCACCCGCGGGGTCGTGCGGGGCATCCACTTCGCGGACGTGCCGCCCGGCCAGGCCAAGTACGTGACCTGTGTCCGCGGAGCGGTCCTCGACGTCGTCGTCGACCTGCGCACCGGCTCGCCGGGCTTCGGCGCCTGGCAGGCCGTCCGGCTGGACGACACCGGCCGCAGGGCCCTGCTGATCGAGGAGGGCCTCGGCCACGGCTTCTGCGCGCTCACCGAGGAGGCCGCCATGCTCTACCTCTTCGACGAGACCTACGCCCCGCGCCGCGAGCACGTCGTGCAGGCCCTCGACCCCGGGCTCGGCATCGACTGGCCGGTCGCCGACGCCGTCCAGTCCCCGCGCGACGCGACGGCCCCGACCCTCGCCCAGGCCCGCGCCGAGGGCCTGCTCCCGTCCTACGCGGCGACGCGGACGCGGCTCGGGGCGAGCTGACCTCAGGAGGCCGCCACCGGCGGGGCGAGCACCGGGTCGTGCTCCAGGATGGCCCGCTCGGTCCGCCGCAGCACAGGTGAGGGCGAGATGCCCAGCT
The DNA here is from genome assembly GCF_014648915.1 of Streptomyces phaeofaciens. GTDB lineage: Bacteria > Actinomycetota > Actinomycetes > Streptomycetales > Streptomycetaceae > Streptomyces > Streptomyces phaeofaciens. The sequence goes on from NZ_BMSA01000002.1 coordinate 380,230, forward strand.
CCCCGGTGAGCCGCGAGGACAGCTGACGGTAGGTCTCCAGCGCCTCGGCCTGCCGGCCCGACTGGTACAGGGCGAGCATCAGCTGCTCGAAGAACCGCTCCCGCAGCGGGTTCTCGGCGCACACCTCGCGCAACTCCCCGAGGACATGGGCGTGGTGGCCGAGCGCCAGCTCGCTGTCGATCAGCAGCTCCAGGGCCTGGATGCGGTACTCGTCGTAGCGCGCGGCGGCCGACCGGCACAGCACTCCGCCGGCCTCCCCGCCCACGGCCGGCCCCCGCCACAGCCGCAGCGCGCCGCGCAGCAGGTCCCGTACCCGCCGCGGATCCCGGCCGGCCGCCGCCCGTGCCTCGTGCACCGCGCGGACGAAGGTGTCGGCGTCCAGCGTGGCGTCGTCCAGCAGCAGCTGGTACCCGTGCGGATCCCCGACCAGCCGGCTGTGCTCCCGGTGCGGCTCCAGCGCGTCGAGCTGCCGGCGCAGCCGGCTGACGTGCGCCTGGAGCGCGTTGCCCACCCCGTCCGGCCGGTCCCGCCCCCACACCTCCCGCACCAGCGCCTGGGTCGGCACGACGCGCCCCTCGCTCACGGCCAGGGCCTGGAACAGGGCCCGCCGGAACGCCCCGCGCACCGCCACCACCCCGCGCGCGGACCGTGCCTCCAGCCGTCCGAGCACCACGAACTCGATCACCGCGACCTCCCCGTCAGTCAGGTCCCCCGGGGCCGACGGTAACGACCCGGGGGAGCGGTCCGGCCGAGGAACGGGGGACTGTGTCAGGTGCGGCGGCGCGGCCGGCGCGCCCGGCGCGCGGACGGCGGCGCGACCTGACGAAAAGCGTTCGATTCCGTGGCCCCGCGCGGCGGACCCCGCATCTAATGCGGACCGGACCGCCCGCACCACGGAAGGACCGCACGCCGATGAAGGAAGCCCACCGGACGGCCGTCGTCGTCATGCGCGCAGCGACCACGCTCGGTTTCCTCACCACCCTCGTCCTGGCCGCCCTGGCCGGCCTGTTCACCACCGGTGACGTCGACCTGCTCGCCTGGCACTCGACGTTCGCCACCCTGCTCGCCGTCCTGGTCCTGATCCAGCTCGGCGACTCCGTCGCCCTGTGGCGCGGCGGGGCCCGCCTGCGCTGGCCGCTCGGCGCGAACGCGCTGGTGGTCGTCATGGTCGTGGTCCAGATGGGCCTCGGCGACAGCCGGATCCTCTCCGGCCACATGCCGCTCGGCATGGCGATCTGCGCCGCGGAGGCGGTCCTGGCCCACTGGTCCTTCGGTCTGCGCACGGCCCGCCGTACGACGGCCGCGCGCGGGGAGGCCGTGTCGGCGCGCGGGGAGGCCGTATGACCGGCCTCAGCCGCCGCCGCGCCCTGCAACTGGCCGCCGCGGGCGCCGCCGTCACCGCCGGTGTCACCGGTTGCGGCGCCCTGGCCGGGGAGACCACCGGCGAGGTCCTCACCACGCGGGCGCCGCGCCCGGAGCCGTTCAGGGTGCCGCTGCCCCTGCCGAGGCGGCTCACCCCCACCCGGGGCCCGAACGGCACCGACCGTCTCGAGGTGGAGCAGCGCGAGGCGGACGTCGAGATCCTGCCGGGGCTGCGGACCAGGATCTGGGGCTACGACGGCACCTTCCCGGGCCCCGCCTTCGTCGCCCGCGCCGACCGCCGCACCGACCTGGTGGTCCGCAACACCCTCCCGGTGCCCACCTCGACGCATCTGCACGGCGGTGTCACCCCGCCCGGCTCCGACGGCCACCCCACCGACCTGGTGCTGCCCGAGGGCGACAGCGCCGCCGACTGGGGGCCGCGCGGCTCGCACTCCGGGCACGCGTCCCACCACGGGGGCACGGACGGCTGGACCTTCCACGAGGGCGAACGGACGTACGAGTACCCGCTGCGCCAGCGTGCCGCGACCCTCTGGTACCACGACCACCGGATGGACTTCAGCGCCCCGCAGGTCTGGCGCGGGCTCGCCGGGTTCTTCCTGCTGAGCGACGCCGAGGAGGAGGCGCTGCCGCTGCCGCGCGAGGAGCGGGACGTCCCGCTGATGCTCACCGACCGCTCCTTCGAGGAGGACGGCTCCTTCCGCTACCCGTCCCTCGACCCCTCCCTCACGGGCGAGCCGGGCGTGCGGGACGCCTACCACTCGGGCGTCCTCGGTGACATCCAGCTGGTCAACGGGGCGCCCTGGCCGGTGCTGGAGGTCACCGCGACCCGCTACCGGCTGCGGCTGCTCAACGCCTCCAACGCCCGCCGCTACCGCCTCGCCCTGGAGCGGGACGGCGCGCGGGCGGCGCGGTTCACCCAGATCGGCAGTGACGCGGGCCTGCTGGAGAAGCCCCTCACGCACGAGACGCTCACCCTGGCGCCGGGGGAGCGGTTCGACGTCGTCGTCGACTTCTCCCGCTTCCCGGCGGGGAGCGCGGTCGACCTGGTGAACGAGCTGGGCGGGGACACCGACGGCATGGGCCGGGTGATGCGGTTCCGGGTGGCGCGCCGCGCGAAGGACGACAGCCGGGTGCCCGCGGTCCTGTCCGCGCCCGAGCGGATCGCCCGCCGGCAGTCCGTGGCGAGCCGCAGGTTCGACTTCCGGCTGACGAACGAGGACGGCGGGCACGCGCTGTGGACCGTCAACGGCCGCCCCTTCTCGCTCGACGGGACCTGGGCGCGGCCCCGGCTGGACACGGTCGAACTGTGGGCGCTCAGCAGCGACTTCCACCACCCCGTGCACCTGCACATGGCGCACTTCAAGGTGGTCTCGCGCAGCGGCCGGGCGCCCGCCGCGACCGACGCGGGCTGGAAGGACACGGTGGACGTGCGCCCGTACGAGACGGTGGAGGTGCTGGTCCGGTTCGCCGGTCACCGGGGCCGCTACATGGTGCACTGCCACAACCTCGAGCACGAGGACATGGCGATGATGGCCAACTTCGACGTGGTGTGAGGCGGCGGGGCGAGGGGTGGTTGCGTGCGGCGGTGCCGCGGGAGCGGCGCCCGTGCGGTGCCCCGGCCGGGCGTCGGCATCCCGCTCGGCGCCGTGGCGCAGTGCCGCCGCTCAGTGCCGCCGCCCCGCGTAGGACCGGAACGCCTGCGGGAAGTCCGCCGGGTCGCAGTCCATCATGTTGCCGAGCCGGACCGCGTCGTCGACGGCCTGGAAGGCGGTCGGCAGGGAGTGCTGGAAGGCGGGCCGGACGGCCGCGCCGGTGAGTACCACCCGGCGGTCGCACCAGGGCGGGTCCCGGTCCCCGTCGCAGGGCACCCACATCCGCCACTCGGTGCCGAGCCCGACCAGTTCCCGGGCCGCCTCGGCGAGCCGGGGCATCCGGTCCAGGACCTGTGCGGCGGTCGCGGGCGTGCCGCGCACCAGGGCGGGCGCGTCGTGCGCGCAGGTGGCGGTGATCCCCACCCGCCGGTCCCCGGACGGGTAGTGGGCCAGTTGCCAGGACGGTCCCTCCCACAGGGTGACGGCGGTGCGCGCCGACAGCTGCGGCTGGAGCCGTGCGGGCACCCGCTCCCGGGGGACGGCCGTATGGAACGTGGCGTACGGCGAGACCCGTCCGGCCTGGCCGGTCAGCTGCCGGCGGACCGGCGAGCAGACGCCGTCGGCGCCGATCAGCGCGTCGACGCGGAGCCGTTCGCCGGTGCCGAGGAACACGGTGAGGCGCTGGTCCGTCTGCTCGTAGTGGACCACCGCGGTGTCCTCGCGGATCCGGATTGCCGGATCGTTTCCGCAGGCTTCCAGCAGCAGGTCGTACAGATCGCCGCCGTGCACCACGGCGTGCGGCCTGCCGTGGCGCGAGTCGGTCGGCACGGTGGAGATCGGCCGGCCGGTCACCCCGTTGACCAGGTGCACCTCGTGCACGGTGACGGCCCGCCGGTGCGCGTCCAGACCGATCCCCAGCTGGTCGAGGGCGCGCAGCGCGGTGGGTGTCAGATGGACCCCGGCGTCCGGCGGCACGAAGGGGTCGCGTTCCTTGAGCACGGTGACCCAGTGCCGCTGGCGTGCCACGGCCAGGGCCGCGGCGAGGCCGCCGACGCCGCTCCCCGCGACGACGACCTCGCCCATGGAGAGGGGCATCATCACCTTCCGGTTGGGCCGGGCGCGCGCGACGGCCGCCAGAGGCCGCCGCGGCTCAGACGGTGGGCGTGGTCCAGCGCGGTGCCGCCCGGTAGGCGGGCTCGAACGACTGCTGGAACAGGCCCTGCACCGGCGGCGGAAGCATGCCGAGGACCTTCGTGCGGGCGCTGTCGGGAGCGTCGTCGAGCAGCCAGGCGAGATAGAAGCCCACCTCGTCCATGCCCTGGCTGCCCATCATGTACTGGTGGTACTTGGCCCAGCCCTCGGGGCCGAGGTGGTGCTCGACCAGCGGCAGCGCCCGGTCCTCCTCGTGCTCCATGTGCAGGGCCAGCGAGGCGGCGAACTCCTTGACCGCGGCCTGGAGTTCCGCGCCGCCCGTGGTGAACGCGGCGTCCACCCGGGCCTGGAGCGGGTCGATCTGCCCGTGCTCGGCCTCCATCAGGTCCAGCGTGGCCAGCTCCCCGGGGGCGGTGACCTTCTCCCGCAGCTGGGGCCAGACCGCCTCGTCCTCGCCGACGTGGTGGATGTGCAGCTCGTGCTTGATGGTGTCCCAGCCGTTGCGCACGGCCTCCTCGCCGTGCCGCCCCTCGGCGGCGGCCGCCTCTAACCGGCGCAGATCGCGCAGCAGGGCGTCATGGGTCAGGAACATGACGGTGAAGTCGACCGCCCCCGGCGGCTGGTCGCGGAAGCGCTTGCCCACGCTGTCGAGTTCCGTGTCTTGGCTGCTCATGGGGTCTCCTGGAACGTTTCGGGCATGACGGCCACCGCCCTGGGTGCCGGCCTCGGTAGACCGCACCGTAGTCGCAGAATGTCTTAGTGAGCAAGCATCTCACTCAAAAAGCTCCTTGGTGGGTGTCTTCATTCCCTCACCTGACAGAGTCGGACGGCCGCCCTTTGTCCTCCGCCCGGACCCCGGCACAGTCGCTGGGGACCCGCACGTGCGGCTTTCGGCTCGCCGGGACCTCTCCCGGGCCCTTCGGGCGAGTCCGCGCAGAGGAGGAACGCGACAGTTGAGCACCCATCACGGAACTCGGAGCGACGGCCTCGCCGTCGGCATCGCGAGCATCGGCTCGTACGTCCCGCCGAACGTCATCACCAACGCGGAACTCGCCGGCCCGGCGGGCGTCACGGAGGACTGGATCGTCCGCAAGACCGGCATCCACACCCGCCGCCGTGCGGGCGCGGAGCAGGCCACCTCGGACCTCGCGGCCGAGGCCGCACGCCAGGCCCTGGCCAAGGCCGGGCTGCGGGCCGCCGACCTCTCCCTCGTCATCGTCGGCACCACCACCCCGGACGTCCTCGGACCCGCCGTGGCCTGCCAGGTCGCGGACCAGCTGGGCTGCGACACGAACACCGCCGCGTTCGACGTGCACGCCGCGTGCAGCGGCTTCCTCACCGGCCTCGCGACGGCCGAGAAGTTCCTCCTCGGATCCTCCGGCGGAACTCCCGGACACGCCCTGGTGATCGGCGCCGACGCCTACACGCGCTTCCTCGACCCGGCCGACCGGCGCACGGTCGTCCTGTGGGGCGACGGAGCCGGCGCCGTCGTCCTCGGACCGGCCGCCGAGGGCCGCCCCCGGATCCTCGCCACCAAACTCCTCAGCGACGGCTCCATCGCCGGGCTGGCCACGATCCCGGCCGGCGGCAGCCGGCGCCCCGCCACCCACGAGACCGTCGACGGCCGCGCGCACTACGTCCACATGGACGGCCGCTCGGTCTCCGCGGCGCTCCAGGAGGCCGTGCCCGGCATGCTCGACGACTTCCTCAAGGAGAACGGCGTCGAGAAGTCCGAGATCGCCCATGTGGTGATGCACCAGGGGAACGCGAACCTGGTGGCCCACCTCACCGGCATGCTCGGCCTGGAGCAGGCCCGCGCCCATCTCACCGCACCCGTCTACGGCAACACCGGCTCCGCCTCCATCCCGGTCACCCTGGACCAGGCGGTGCGCGAGGACGCCGTACGCCCCGGCGACCTCGTGCTGATGATCGCCTTCGGGGCCGGACTGACCTACGCCTTCACTCTTCTGCGCTGGTGAACCGCGCCCGCAACCCACACGAGGATGGACGAGAAATGACCGACATCGACGTCGACGCGTATCTCGCACGCATCGGGGCCACCCGGCCCGAGAAAACGGACTACGAGGCGCTCTGTTACCTCCAGGAACGCCATCTCATGACGGTGCCCTTCGAGACGCTCTCCTTCGTCGAGCGCGAGATACCGAGCATGACCGAGGAGTTCGTCTTCGACAAGATCGTCCGACGGCGCCGCGGCGGCGGCTGCGGCGAGCTGAACTCGGCGTTCGCGCTGCTGCTGAAGTCCCTCGGATTCCGGGTCGTCCCGCTCGGCGGACGCGTGCTGCACAACGGCCACTCCGCGTTCCGCGGCGTCCACAACGGCCATCTGGTGCTGCGGGTCGAACTCGACCAGTCGTACCTGGTGGACGTCGGCTTCCGCTGGGCCAGCCGCCGGCCGCTGAAGATCGCCGAGCGGGGGATGCAGAAGGACGAGCACGGCGAGTACCAGCTCGTGCACACCCCGCAGGGCGACATCGAGATGGTCCACGACGGCGTGCTGCGCTGGCGGGCGGAGACCCACCCGCGCGACCTCGAGGACTTCGAGCCCCTCATGTGGTACTTCGCCACCTCCCCGGACGCCAGCAGCGCCGGCCAGCTGTGGGCGTCCATCGTCACCGACACCGGCCGGGTCTCCCTCTTCAACCGGGTGCTCACCCGGCACCGCGACGGCGGCAAGGAGTCGCGGGAGCTGACGGACGACGCCGAGTTCATCGCGGAGTTCGAGAAGTGGTTCGGGATCACCCTGACCGAGGTGCCTGACCTGCCGCGGGCGAGCCAGGGCGTCTGACACCGGAAGGGACACACATCTCATGAGCAGCAAGGTGCGATGGGGGCTCCTCGTCACGGGCGGCTACGCCGACGTCGCGATGCGCGCCAACGCCGCCTCCCGCACGACCGAGTTCGTCGCCGTCGCGCACGACGACGCCGAACAGGCCCGCAAGTACGCCGACAACCACGGCCTGGCCCGGGCGCACGGCTCGTACGAGGAACTGCTGGCCGACGACGAGGTGGAGGCCGTCTTCGTGGCGCTCCACCCGGTCGACCACGCCGAGTGGGCGATCCGCGCCCTGCGGGCCGGCAAGCACGTCGTGGTGGAGAAGCCGCTGGCCCTGAGCGCGGCGGACGCCGAGCGGGTCTTCGACGCCGCCGAGGAGGCCGGCCGGCTCTGCGTGGAGGGCGTCTTCTTCCGCCACCATCCGCGGACCCTGCTGGCCAAGCGGCTGGTCGACGAGGGGCGCATCGGCGACCTGCGGTACCTCTACGCCGCCTGCACGGCCAGCCTGCCGCCGGACTACTTCCGCCGGGACCGGGCCCTGGGCGGCGGCGGCCTGCTCGACCTGGGCGCCTTCACCCTCGCCGCGATACGGCTCTTCGGCGGCACCCCCGAGCGGGTGTACGGGGAGGAGGTGCGCCGCGACGGCGGGGCCGACTTCAACTTCTCCGCCCAGCTGCGGCTGCCGAACGACGTCCTGGCCCAGTTCGAGGTCGGGCAGGAGGTGTGCCGCGGCGACACCCTGCACATCGTCGGCACCACCGGGCGGCTGGTCCTGGACGACCCGTGGTTCAGCCGCGACATCTCCCGGCTCGAACTCCAGACCCAGGGGCCGCCGCCGCACGCCGACCCGGTCAGCGAGTACCTGGCGGTCGACCCCGAGGGGGTCCACCGCTGCGACGAGCCGTACGCCGTCTCCCGGATGCAGTTCGACGACGTGTCACGGGCGGTCCGTTCCTCCGCCGAGCCGCCGTACGGGCGGGCCGACGCGCTGGAGCAGGCCCGGGTGATGGACGCGCTGTTCGCGTCCGCGGCGCAGGCCCGGGTGGTCACCCTGTCCTGACCATGCGAGCGCCACCGTCCGCTCGCCGCCGAACGCCCGGCCGCGCAGCCCCTCGTGGGCCGCACGGCCGGGCGTTCGGCGTACGGTCCGCGTATGGCCGGCGAGCGGCCGGTGCGCGCCGTGTCCCCGCGCGGCCGGCGCGCGCCGTGTCCCCGTGGCCGGGTGGGTGGCCGGTGCGCGTCGTCGTACGGCCGGTGTGTGGCGGGAACCCCACCCGGCGGTGTGCGGTGGCCCGGCCCTCGCCGTGTCCGGCCCCACCCCGCTCACCAGCCCGTCCCGACCGGGAGCCCTGCCGTCCTCCTGGCGGGCTGTGGTCGTCCGGCACCCGCGCGACGGGCGGAACCGAGGCTTCCTGGGTTGCCCGGCCACCACCCGCGCGGCCCCCGGCGTCCGGACCGGACGCCTCCCCGGACTCGAACGGAAGCACGAAAGCGGAAGGAGGTGGTCACCCTCACGTCCGGCCGGTCAGAGGGTGGCCTCTCAACCTTGGCCCGCGACGGCGGAAAGGGCACTGTGGTGGCGTAAAGGGCACGGTGGCTCGCCCCGAGGGCAGATGCCGCCAGGAGTTCGAAGGCCGCCGGTCAGGCGTGGCGCATCGCTCCGTCTCTCCTTCCGTCTCCACCACACTCGTCCGACGTCAACGGGGGAACACATGAATGCTGTTGGTCAGATACCGGCCGGACGGTTCACCGAGAACCGCAGCCGGGGATGCCCGCACACCTGGGACGACCGGGTGTTCGACGAACTCAGCGCCGCGCTGTTCGCCTCCTTACGCCGCAGCGACCAGCGCAGCAAGGGCGTCGACTACCTGCGCGGCCTGCTCGGCGCGCAGGGCCGTCGCTCGATCCGCAACATGGCCGTCCTGCTGGGCGGTTCGGCGACCGAGCAGAGCCTGCACCACTTCGTGTGCAACTCCACCTGGGACTGGATGCCGGTGCGCTGGTCCCTCGCCCGGCACCTGGCCGAGCAGGCCTCGCCGCTGGCGTACGTGGTGCGGCCGATGGTCATCCCGAAGGCCGGCGAGAACTCCGTCGGGGTGGACCGGAGTTACGTCTCCGAGATGGGCCAGCTCGTCAACGCCCAGCAGGCGACCGGGGTCTGGTTCGCCACCGAGGAGCTGAGCGCGCCGGTGAACTGGCGGCTGCACCTGTCCGCCGCGTGGCTCAACGACCGCTCCCGGCGCCGTCAGGCGTCGATCCCCGAGGACGTGGAGGAGCTGTCCCCGGCGGAGTCGGCGGTCGGCGCGGCGGTGGAGGTGGCCCGCGGCTGGGGTCTGCCGCCGCGGCCGGTGGTCCTGGACGCCCGCCATCTGGACCTGGCGTCCGCCATCTCGCGGTTCCGGGCGTCCGGTACGTCCTTCCTGGCCCGGGTCTCCGGTTCGCTCCAGCTGACCGTGACGGACCCGGCGCTGCGCGGCCGCAAGCCGGACGTCCTCCAGGCGGCGCAGATCATGACCTCGGCCCGGGACCGGGTGAGGCCGGTGCTGCCGGCCGGCGCGGGCGCGGACGCCGGCCGGGCGGTGCAGCTGGCGGCCCTGGTCCGGGTGCGGCCCTCACGGGTCGTCCAGCAGGTCACCGGGCCGGGCGAACTCACCCTGCTGGGCGTGGGGGAGGGGCGCCGGCAGTGGCCCACGGAGTTCTGGCTGACCGACATGACGGAGGCCCGGCTGCACGCGCTCGTACGGCTGACCCGGCTCACCCGGCGCGTCGAGCACGACTTCCGCAACACCGCCGACCGGCTGGGCATCCGTGACTTCATCGGCCGCTCCTACGGCGGCTGGAACCGCCATGTCACCCTGGCGTCCGCGGCCCACGCGGTCTCGGTGCTGGGCTCGCTGTCCGACGGGATGATGGCGGAGGCCTGCTGAGGGCACGCCGACGACGACAGCCGCCGGGCCCCCTGGGAACAGGGGGCCCGGCGGCTGTGGGCGTGGGGAGCGCGGCGGGCCGGGGCCCGTCACATCTCGCGGAGGCGGGCCGTGGTCCGGTCCGTGATCTCCTTGCCCTCACGCAGGTAGCGGATCACCGTGAGGAGTTCCTCGGTGGTGTACGCCAGGCCGTGGTCTATCGAGTCGTCCAGGGTCGGACGGAAGACCTCGGCGACCTTCTTGCTCTTCTCCGCGGGCTTGATGACGACCTTGCGCCGGTCGTGCGGATCGCGCTCGCGGCTGACGTAGCCGGCCGCCTCCAGGCGGTCGACGACGCCGGTGACGGCACCCGTGGTCAGATCGGTGACCCGGGCGATGTCACCGGGAGTGGTGGGCACGTCCGGCGGCACGCTCTGGAGGTAGGACAGGATCCACGCGTCCGTGGGATGCATGTTCAGCGCGCGGGCCGCCGCTGCGTTGAGGGACAGGAAGGCCAGGCCGAGCTCACGGCCCGCGACCATCGCCTGCTTCAACACCTCGTCGCGCTCCGCGTCCCCCGTGTGCTTGCCGATGCCCTCGTGGTAGCTGCTGGGGCCCGTCGGCTCAATGTTCTCGGTTGACACGGCGCAAGCCTCACCTTACTTTCCTTATATCTTTGTTTTCGAGATATTCTCTCCCTGAGATGCTTTAAGAGTGAGGCTACACGATCCGAGGAAGGGCTGGGAAGCTGCGATGACCGTCCCCACCGACAAGTCCGCCGAGGACACCTCCCAGGAGGAGGAGGTGCCGGAGGCGGGCTCGACCCCTCCTCCCGACCCCAAGCGCTGGTACGCGCTTGCCGTGATTCTCTTCGCCGCGTTCATGGACCTGCTCGACGTCACGATCGTCAACGTCGCGATCCCGAGCATCCAGCAGGACATCGACGCCAGCTACTCCGCCATCGCCTGGATCACCGCCGGGTACTCGCTCGCCTTCGCCGCCCTGCTGATCACCGGCGGCCGGCTCGGCGACATCTACGGCCGCAAGCGCATGCTGTTACTGGGCCTCGGTGCCTTCACCGTCGCCTCGCTGGTCTGCGGGCTCACCCCCGGACCCGCCCTGCTGATCGTGGCCCGCGCCGTCCAGGGCGCCGCCGCGGCCCTGATGATCCCCCAGGTCCTGTCGATCATCCACGTCACCTTCCCGAAGGAGGAGCGCGGCAAGGTCCTCGGCACCTACGGAGGTGTCGCGGGACTCGCCCTCGTGCTCGGCCCGGTCGTCGGCGGCGTCCTGGTCAGCGCCGACCTGTTCGGCCTCCAGTGGCGCCCGATCTTCCTGGTGAACATCCCCGTCGGGATCGTCACCTTCATCGCCGGCGTCCTCTACGTCCGTGAGTCCCGCGCCCCCGATAAGCCCCGCCTGGACCTGGTGGGTGTCGTGCTGGCCACCGCCAGCGTGCTGATGCTGGTCTATCCGCTCACCCAGGGCCGCGAACTGGGCTGGCCCGCCTGGTCGTTCGCGATGATGGCCGGCTCCGTCGCCGTACTGCTGCTGTTCGTCGCCCACGAGCGCCGGGTGATCGCCCGCGGCGGGACCCCGCTGATCGCGCTGAGCCTGTTCCGCACCCGGAGCTTCGCCGGCGGCTTCGGCGTCAACCTGCTCTACAGCATCGCCTACGGCACCTTCTTCCTGATGTGGTCCCTCTACATGCAGACGGGGCTCGGCTGGTCGGCCATGCGGGCCGGACTCACCGCGCTCCCCATGTTCCTCGGCCTGATGATCACGGCCGGTATGGCGGGCGACAAGCTGACCCCGAAGTACGGCCGCAAGGTCCTCTTCGCGGGCGGCGTCCTGCTCGTCACCGGCGCCCTGCTGTTCGTGGCCGTCAGCGACCACTACGGCACCGACATCAGCTCCTGGCTGATGGCCGGACCGCTGTTCGTCTTCGGCCTCGGGATGGGAGCGGTGGTCGCCCCCGTGGTCGACTTCGCCCTCACCGACGTACCGCACAAGGACGCGGGATCCGCCTCCGGTGTCCTCAACACCTCGGGCCAGCTGGGCCTGTCGATCGGCATCGCGATGGTCGCCGTCGTCTTCCTGGGCGCGATGCCCGGTCAGTCCGGCAAGGGCGTCGACGCGGTGGAGCCGACGGTGCGCCAGGAGCTGGCGGCGGCCGGCCTCGCCGACCGCGGTGTCCAGGACGACGTCCTGGCGGGCTTCCGGGCCTGCACCGAGGACCGGCTCGGCGAGTCCGATCCGGCCGTCGTGCCCGAGAGCTGCCGCAGCACACCCCCGGGCGTCACCGCCGAGGAGGCAAGCACGGCGGCGGCGGTCCTCGCCGAGAGCGTCCCCGAGGTGCGGGCCGAGACCTTCTCCCGCTCCTTCGGCCGGGGACTGCTCTACTCGGCGGGACTGTTTCTCGTCATGACCGTGCTGATGATCTCGCTGCCCCGGATGGCCCGGCCGCAGGAAACCTGAGTGCTCAGGGACCGCTCCGCGCCGCCGCCCGTACCTCCCCCAGGGTGCGGTCCCGGACGGAGCGGGCCCGAGCCGACAGTTTCGGACAATTACCAGGAGTCGCTTGATCGCGACTGTCCGAAGAAGAGCTAATGACGTCCATGGACATCCTTGGGATTGACCGGGACGTGACGGAGGACAACAGCAGTTCAGGCCCCGCCCCCCACACCGCCGCGGCGAGACGACTTTCGGCCTGGCCGCCACCCGCACCATCCGCATTCCTTCCGCCGTGAATCGGACAGGCGGACGCGCACGGTCCCCCACCCGACAGCGCCCTGCCGCGCCGGATCGACACGCCGGCAGAGCGTGCCCCCTGCCCACAGCTCGGAGCGTGATGTCTCAAGACACGGCCACCCTGAGTGGTGTCCTGACCTATCTGGAACTCCTGGCGTCCCGAGCGCCACGAGGCGCGTTCAGCCAGCCGGCGGCGCACGCGCGGCGCGTCGGCGCGCCGCCCGGCCTGATGAGGGAACTGGAGCGCGCCAAGGAACTGGCCCTCGGCATCGAACAGTGGATGACCGACCTCGACCGGCGCAAGAACGAGCTGGCCCTCCTCATGGACTCGGCCCGCGACCTCACCGAACAGCACGACCTCGACGCCCTGCTCACCACGCTCGTCCGCCGCTCCCGGCTGCTGCTGCACTTCGACATGGCCTGGGCGCTGCTGCTCGACGGACAGGGCACCGTGTGCATCCGGGCCAGCGACGGGGCGATCTCCGACCGCAACGAGGTGGTCCGCATCCCGGCCCGTGAGGGCCTGCGGGCGATCGAGTCGGTCGGCCGGACCCCGGTGTGGACCTCCGACTACCTCCGGGACGACGCGGTGGAGCGTTCCGAGGAGGTCGAGTCCGTCGTCATGGACGAGGGCCTGACCGCCGTGCTCGCCGTCCCGCTGTGCGTCGGAGACAACGTGGTCGGCGTCGTCTTCGGCGGGGACCGGGTCTCCCGCTCCTACACCGCCGACGAGGTCGCCCTGATGTCCGCCCTCTCCGACTACGGCGCCGCCGCCATGAAATGGGTGCGCGCCGTGGAGTACACCCACGGCCGGATCTCCGACCTCACCCTGGAGGTCGACCGGCTGCGCGCCCGCGAACGCACCCGGGAGCAGACCGCCGGCCGCGGCCGCGAACTCGTCGAACTCGCCCTCCAGGGCGTCGACCTGGACGCCTTCGCCGCCACCGTCGGCGCCGCGCTCGGCGGCTCGGTGTGGCTGCGCGACGAGAACGACGAGATCCTCGCCCACTCCGGCCGCCGCTGGGAGGGCGACGAACGGGAGCTGGCCGAGGCGGTGTTCACCGCCCGCGCCGAACACCGCACCGTCCAGCCCGCCGACGGTCTCACCGTCGCCCCGGTACGCGCCGGGGACGAGGACCTGGGGGCGCTGGTGCTGTGCGGCCACGACCCCCGCCACAAACCCGACCCCACCCTCGTCCAGTACGCCGTCCAGGCGACCGGCATCCTCGCCATGCTCAACCGCAGCACCGAATCCGCCGACCGCAAGGTCCGCGACGAGGCGCTGGAGGAGCTGATCAACGGGGTGCCGTCCAGCCGCCGCTGGCAGCGCCGGCTCCAGCGGCTCGGGCTGGACCTGAGCAGCCGGCACGCCGTGATCGTCACCCGGGTCCAGGTCGGCGACCGCCAGCGCGTGTCGACCTGGGCCTCCACGTTCGTCTGGCTCCGCGGGGGCGCCAAGACGCTCCACGACGGTCATCTGGTGCTGCTGCTGCCGCACTCCGACGCCCGCGAGGCCGCCCGGGACGTCATGCAAAGGCTCGGCGAGACCCTCGGCCGGCCCGTCCCGGTGGGCGCGGCGGCCGCCCACGGCGGACCCAAGGAACTGCTCGCCGCCTACCGGGAGGCGGTCGTCTGCCTGGACGTCCTCACCGTCCTCGGCAAGGAGGGCATGGAGACGCCCGCGATGGCCGACGAACTCGGCTTCGTCGGCATGCTGCTGGGCGGCAACCGGGACATCGGCGCCTTCATCGAACAGGTCCTCGGCCCGGTCATCAGCTACGACGAGCAGCGCTCCACCACCCTCGCCGCCACCCTGGAGGCCTATTTCGACGCCGGCGCCAGCCCCACCTACGCGGCCGAGGCGCTCCAGGTCCACCCCAACACGGTGGCCCGCCGGCTGGAGCGCATCTCGCAGCTGCTCGGCCCCGACTGGCAGCAGCCGGGCCCGGCGCTGGAGATCCAGCTGGCGCTGCGGCTGCACAAGGTCGGCAAGTCGCTGCGTGACACCGGGGCCCCGGGCACGGAGGCCGACTGACCGCGCGGGACGGGCCCGGACCACGGTGGCGGGGCGGCCGCCGGGGTCCGGGCCCGTCGCGTCAGGTCAGTGCTTCTCCAGCTGGATGCCGGGCACGACCTTGGCCAGCGGCGCCGGCAGCCACCAGGCCCGGCGGCCGAGCAGCTGCATCACCGCGGGCACGATCAGACAGCGGATGACCAGCGCGTCCACGAAGATCGCCACCGCCATGCCGAAGCCCATCTGCTGGAGCATCCGCTCCGGGCTCAGCATGAACGAGCCGAACACCACGACCATGATGGCGCCGGCCGCGATGATGACCGACCCGGTGTGCCCGAGGCCCTCACGGACCGCGACCGCCGGGTCCTTGGCACGGTGCCACTCCTCCTGGATCCGGGAGACCAGGAAGATCTCGTAGTCCATGGACAGACCGAAGACGATGGCGAAGATGACGACCGGCAGATAGGCCTCGATCGGCCCCGGCTCGACGCCGAACATCCCGTGCTGGAACACCAGCGTGATGGCGCCCAGCGCGGCCCCGATGCTCAGCAGGTTCAGCAGGGCCGCCTTCAGCGGGATCAGGATCGAGCGGAACACCACCATCAGCAGCAGCAGGGACAGCCCGACCACGATCGCCATGAAGACCGGCATCCGGGCGGCGACCTTGTCGGAGTAGTCCTCGCTGGCGGCCGTGGCGCCACCGACCAGATAGCGGGCGCCGGTCTCCTTCGCCACCTCGGGCAGCACGTCGTCGCGGAGCGTGCCGACGAGCTCGGAGGTGCCCTCGTCCTGCGGCGAGGTCGTCGGGAACGCCATCACCGTGGCCACGTTCGGGTCGTCGGTGGGGATCGGGCCGGTGGCGGCCGCCACCCCCTCGGTGTCGTTCAGGGCCGCCGCGACCGCGGTGGCCGGCGCCTCGGCGCCGTCCTCGCCCTCGACGACCACGTACAGCGGGCCGTTGAAGCCGGGGCCGAACCCCTTCGACAGCAGGTCGTAGGCCTCGCGGCTGGTCGAACCCGTCTTGTCGTTGCCCGCGTCCGTGAACCCGAGCCGCATGCTCAGCGCCGGGAAGGCGAGCGCCCCGAGCGCCACCACGGCGACCAGCAGCACGGCCAGCGGACGGCGCTGCACGCCGGTGGCGAACCGGCGCCAGCCCGCGCCCTCCTCGGGACGCTTCGATGCGGCCCGCTTGGCGGCCCGTGCGGTGAACTGACGGGCGAAGCGGTCGCCGAAGATGCCCAGCAGCGCGGGCAGCAGGGTCAGCGAGGCGAGCAGGGTGACCAGGACGGTCAGCGCCACCGACAGGGCCATGCCCTGGAGCGAGCCGAGTCCGAGGGCGACCAGGCCGAGCAGCGCCAGGATGACCGTCGAGCCGGCGAAGAACGCGGTCCGTCCGGCCGAGTCCAGCGCCTTGACGTTCGCCTCCTCCGGCGTGGCCCCCCGCACCAGCTCACTGCGGAACCGGGCGAAGATCAGCAGCGCGTAGTCGATACCGACCCCGAGCCCGACCAGCATCATCACGTACGGCGTGTAGTCGGCGATGGTGACCAGGTGCGAGGCGACCACGATCACCGCGAGGGTGGAGCCGACGGCGAACAGGGCGGTGACGATGGGCAGTCCGGCGGCGATCAGCGTGCCGAACATGAAGACGAGGATGACCAGCGCGAAGACCAGGCCGAGCATCTCGCCCCAGCCGCCCTCGCCGGTGGCCAGCTTGCGGGCGGCGCCGCCGCCGAGTTCGGCCCGGAGCCCCTGCCCGTCCACCTCCTGCACCGTCTCCAGGATCCGTTCGGTGTCCTCGCGGGGCATGTTGGGCGAGGTCACGTCCAGCACGACGGTGGCGTAACCGATCGTGCCGTCCCGGGAGATCGCGGACTCGTCCTCGTACAGGCTGCGCACCTGGGTGACCTTGGGCAGCTTCGCCACCTCGGCCAGCATGCCGTCGACGCGCCGGCGTACGTCGGCGCCGCGCAGTCCGTCCTCGTCGTGCAGGACGATCTGGAGGCTGTCGCCGGTCTTGGTCTTGCTGCTGTGGTTGAGCAGGTCGGCGGCGGCCTGCGACTCGGTGCCGGGCAGCGAGTAGTTCTCGCGGTAGTCGTCGCCGCCCGACGCGGCAACCCAGACGCCGACCAGGACGACCACCCAGAGGGTCAGGGCCAGCCAGCGGCGCCGGTGCGAGAAGCGCGCCACCCGGGCGAACACCCCCGGGGCGGGCGGCCGGGCGCCCGTCTCCGGGGCGCGGGGATCCTTTTCGGTGAGGGACATTGGGCTCACTTCCGTACGTTCCGTGCGCAGGGACACAGGGGGTGGAGGGGGGGAGGGGGGAGGGGGGTGGACAGGGCGGGGCAGGGACGGGATACGAGGTACGGGGCACGAGGTGCGGGTCAGAGCGACGAGAGCCGGAAGCCGGTCCGGCTCACCAGCCGCCACAGCCACAGATGGGCCGCCAGCAGCAGCGGCAGCGCCGCCAGCGAGAGCGGGACGATCAACGTCAGCGCCGTGTCGCTCGCCGCGTGCTCGCTCAGCGGCAGCCGCGCCCCGGCCAGCACCGCCAGCGTGGCGCTCACCAGCGAGGTCAGCAGCAGCGAGTGACGTCCGCCGCGTCCGCCGCGCCCGGTCAGCCGCAGGGCGCGCGCCAGCGGCGTCCCGGTCAGCCGCAGCGCCGCGAAGCCCAGGCCGTGGGCGAGGAACAGCAGCAGCACGAACAGCGTGGTCACCGCGCCGAGCCCGAGGGAGGTCGGCTCGGTCGGGGAGTCGTTCAGCAGCGACGCGATCAGCCAGCCCCAGCCGCCCGCCGCGAGCCAGCTGCCGCCGCAGACCAGCCAGTCGGCGGCCGGACCGCTGCCCGCCGCCCGCCACCACAGCCCGGCGTCCCGGATCATCCAGCCCGCGAGCAGCGGCACGAACACGACCATGAGCCCGCTGAACACCTCGCCCTCCAGGGTCGGGAAGGCGCCGATGAACAGCCCGGCCGCGGCCACCAGCCACACCTCGTTGGCCAGGAACAGGGGCCAGATCGCGGACACCGTGCGGTGCCGCTCCTCACGGTTGCGGCCCAGGTAGGGCAGGAGCATGCCGAGCCCGAGGTCGGCGCCGCCCAGGACGACGTATCCGACGAAGAAGAAGCCGAGCAGTGCGACGGCAAGGGTTTCCATGGACGGTGCCTCTCAGTACGCGACGGCCGCGGTGGGTTCGGTGGGTTCGGCACGTTCCGGCTCCGGCTCGACGGGCCCCTGCCGCACGGCCCGCAGCAGTACCCACCAGTTGCCGACGGTCAGCACCGCGAACAGCGGCACGAAGACGGCCAGGGACAGCCACATCCGGCCGGCCGTCACGTGGGACACGGCGTCCTCGGTGCGCAGCAGCCCGTAGACCACCCACGGCTGCCGGCCGGCCTCCCGGAACACCCAGCCGGCGGTCATCGCGACGAACGGCAGCGGCACCAGGGCCATCAGCACCAGGTGCCAGCGGCGGGCCCCCACGGCCCACCGCCGTACCGACACCAGGACCACCGAGACCAGCACGGCCAGCGTCAGGACGCCGAACACCATCAGCATCAGCAGGCCCGCGCCCCGGGTCAGCGCCTCCGGCGGCACGTAGTTCCCGGGGCCGAACTCGCGCACCATCTCCGCCTGGAGCCGCACCACCTCGGCGTTGTCCTCGTTGAAGACGGCGGCCTTCAGCGGCTGCCACTCCTCGATCTCACCGAACTGGATCCCGCCGAAGGCCACCGTCAGCAGCAGCGCGGGCAGCGCGGTGAACACGCCGACCCGCAGCGAGCGGCGCAGCAGCCCGTCCTCGTCCGCGGTGCCCCTGCGCAGGTGGTAGGCGCTGACCCCGGCCACGAAGAGTGCCGCGGTCAGCAGCGCGCCGCCCAGGATGTGCCCGAAGGCCAGCAGCGCGTTGGGGTTGGTGAGCATCGCCGAGGTGTCCGACAGGACGAGCCGGCCGTCCGCGCCCCGCGCGTGGCCCGCCGGGCGGTTGAGGAAGCCGTTGGTCACCAGCACCCAGTACGCGGACAGGTAGGCGGTGAGGGTCACCACCCACAGCACGCCCAGGTGCACCCACTTGTTGAACCGGCCCCAGCCCAGCAGCCACAGCGCCAGGAAGGTCGACTCGACGAAGAAGGCCAGCACGGTCTCCAGCGCCAGCGACGACCCGAAGACGTCCCCGGCGTAGGTGCCGAGCCCGCTCCAGGCCATGCCGAACTGGAACTCCATCACGAGGCCCGTGACGATGCCCACGGCGTAGTTGATGACGTACAGCCGCCCCCAGAAGCGGACCATGCGCAGATGGACGGGCTGCCCGCCGCGCAGCGTGGCACGGGTCTGGAGCACGGCCAGCACGGTGGCCAGCCCGAGGGTCAGGGATACGAAGAGGAAGTGGCCGCCCGCGGTGAGGGCGAACTGCCAGCGGGCCAGTTCGACGGTCTGTGATTCCACCCCCCTACCGTCGTGCCCGCAGGGGTCCTCGCGCGTCGGCCCGGGGAGGACACCTGCGTTACTCCGGGAGTGGCGGTGCGGCGGCGCGGTACACCCAGGGTTGTGCCCCGGGGCCGCCGCGAGGAGGGCGGGGCACGAAAACGCCGCCCTCCCGTGCACACGGCACAAGAGGGCGGCGGGGTCCCGCGCACCGCGGGGGATGTCGGCGCCGGAACGGTGAACGGACTGTTCACGCTCCTACTTTCCGGCCGGGAGGGGGACTCGCGCGTCGGCCGGGGGAGGACACCTCGGGTACTCCGGGAGTGGCGGTACCACTCCCGGACGTACACCCGGGGTTGCGGGTCAGTCCTTCTCGAGTACGTACTTCAGGTGGTCCAGGGTGGTCCGTATGTCCTGGGAGAGCTTGGCGTTCCACTCCCGGACGAAGCGCTCGCGGCCGGCCTCGTCCAGGCCCGCCGCGAAGATCTTCGACAGGCCCTCGGTGAGCCGGCCCAGCCGGTAGTGGTGGACCAGCACGCAGCCGCCCGCCGTGGGCTCGATCTCGAACGACCATGTGCTCTCCTGGCGGCGGCGCGCACTGTCCAGGACCACCCAGCGGAACACCTTGCCGGGCACGGCCTCCACCACCTCGGACTCCGTCTGCCACGGTCCCCGGATCACCGGCGCCCAGGCGACGGTGTCGGTGCCGCGCGTGTTCTCGCCGCGGAAGATCGCGCCCACCGTGCGGGGCGCGCCCTCCACCCAGGTGCCGCCCCGGCACTCCACGCTCCACTCGCCGCTGCGGGAGAGGTCGCTGACGGTGTCGTAGACCTTGTCGGGAGAGGCCGCCACGAAGGTCTCGGCGCGCGCCTCGAACGTCGTGACACCTTCGGTCGTGTAGGCAGTCAGGTCACTCATGCCGGAATCCCGTCTCCTCGGTTCTTCTCGAAATGGCGTCAATGGCGTCAATGGCCGAACTGGCAGAACTGGCCGAACGTGCGGAACTGGCGGAGCCGGCCGAACTCGTGGGGAGCGGAAAGGGCGGAAAGGCGTTTCTCACACCCGCGCGTAATCACGCGCACCGTGCAGCCAGTCGACCTTTTCGTAGAGTTCCTCGCTGGACAGCGCCGACAGCGCCACATTCCGTTCCTTCGCGGCCACCCCGTCCGGGTGGTACACCTGGCGGCCCATCTCCCGGGCCACCCACTGGGCCTTGGCGGTACGCGGCCCGCGCCGCTCGTTGTACGCCGTCAGCGCGCGCGGGATCGGATCGGCGGCGCGGTCCCCCGCGTCGCCCGCGTCCCCGAGCAGATCGCCGATCAGCACCGCGTCCTCCAGCGCCTGGCAGGCGCCCTGCGCCGCGTACTGGAGCATCGGGTGCGCCGCGTCGCCGAGCAGCGCGACCCGGCCGTCCACCCAGCGCTCCACCGGATCCCGGTCGCACAGCACCCACCGGTGCCAGTCGTCGCCCAGCTCCAGCAGCGCCCGCGCCCTCGGGCTCAGCCCCGGGAACTCCTCCAGCACCCCGGCGCGGCCGGCGGGCACCCCGGTGACCGCCTCGGTGGCGCCGTCGTCCCGGGTCGCCGCCAGGTTCAGCGCCCGCCCGCCGCTGATCGGGTAGTGCACGAAGTGCCACTTGGGGCCCGCCCACAGGGACACCGCGTTGGACCGCAGCTCCTCGGGGACCCGCTCCATCGGGATCACCGACCGGTAGATGGTGTGCCCGGACACCCGTGGCTCGCCGTCGCCGACCAGCTGGGCGCGGACGGCGGAGCGCAGCCCGTCGGCGCCCAGCACCGCGTCCGCGGTCAGCCGCAGATCGCCCGGCGCGAGGACGACCGTGGCGCCCGTCGCGTCCTGCTCGTACCCGGTGACCTGGCAGCCGGTGAGCAGCTCCACGTTGGCCAGCGGCCGGCAGGCCTCCAGCAGCGGCCGGTAGAGGTCGGTGCGGTGCACCACCGCGTACGGGTTGCCGTAGCGCCGCCGGTAGGCCTCGCTCAGCGGCATGGCGTTGATGCGTTCGCCGGTGGTGCCGTCGAAGAGCCGCAGCTCGTCGATGAACACGGCCCGCTCGCGCACCGCCTCGCCCACCCCGAGCCGGTCCAGGGCGTGGAAGGCGTTCGGCGCCAATTGGATGCCGGCCCCCAGCTCGGTGAACTCCCCGCGGCGCTCCAGCACCGTGACCCGGTGCCCGCGCCGGGCGAGACCCAGGGTGACGGCCAGCCCGCCGATCCCCCCGCCGACTACCACTATGTGTGACATCGCACTCCTCTCAGCGCTCCAGGGGACACGGCCCGCGTTCGACGGGCCGGCGCTGCCGGGGCGGGCCGCCGGGTCCGTACGGGCGGCCGCCGGTAGGGGGTTCAGTGCCCGGCGACCCGCGACGGCGACGGCGCGTCCAGGTCCGGGCGGACGATCAGGCGTCTGCCGCGCAGATCGCCCTTCTCCATCCGGCGGTGCGCCTCGGGCAGGGCGGACAGCGGGACGCGTTCGGTGTGGCGCGGCGCGAGGCGGCCCGCCGCCAGCAGCCGGTTCACCGTGCCCGCGGCGGCGGCGAGTTCGGCCGTGCTCGCGTGCGAGATGACGAAGCCGAGTATCGAGGCGTCCTTCATGTAGAACGGCCCCACCGGCAGCACCGGCCGGGCCGTGACACCGGCCAGCAGCACGATCCGGCCGCGCGGGGCGAGCAGGGCGACCGCCTCGGTGAGGTCGTTGGTCCCGGCCGAGTCGACATGCACGTCGATCCCGGCCGGACAGGCGGCCCGCAGCCGCTCGCCGAGCGCCGGATCCCGGTAGTCGAACACCTCGGCGGCACCGAGCGAGCGCACGTACTGCGCGTCGCGCGCCGACGCGGTCGCCACCACCCGGGCGCCGGCGTCCACCGCCATGACGGTCAGTGCCGCGCCCACGTTCCCCGCGGCCCCGGCCACGAACACCGTCTCGCCGGGCAGCAGCCGGGCGTGGGTGAACAGCGCCAGGTACGCGGTGCCCCCGGGGTGCAGCACGGCCACCGCCGTCTCCGGGTCCACCCCCGGCGGCAGCCGGTAGAGCCGGTCGCGGGCGACCACGGCCAGTTCCGCCGCGGCGCCCTGCCGGCCCTCGTGTCCGAGGCTGTTGCTCCACACCGCATCGCCCGGCCGCAGGCCCGCCGCGCCCGGACCGGCCTCGACCACCGTCCCCACCAGGTCCCGGCTCAGCACCAGCGGCATCGGCACCGGCGTACGGAACACCCCGGACCGTACGAACGTGTCGACGGGGTTGACGGTCGTGGCGGTGACCTCGACCAGGACGTCGGTCGGGCCCGGGCGGGGAGCGGGCAGTTCGGCGACGCGGATCTCGTCGGGGGAACCGAGTTGCTCGACAAAGGCAGCACGCATGGTTCGCAGCATGGTGCCCGTTCTCCCGGGCGCCCCGGGAATTCGGCGGAATGCGTCAGGTCCTCGGCGCGGATTACCGCACTCACGCGAGGTCGCCGGAGAACCTGACGGACTGGCCCGGCATTGATTGACCCGCTCCCGACCCCCGCTGCGATGATCCCGGAAAAATACCGGCCGCATGGGGAGAGTTCATGAGCAGCAGGTGCGTGGAGGTCTGCATTGTCGGCGGCGGACCGCGCGGACTGTCCGTCCTGGAGCGGGTGTGCGCCAACGAGCGGCACAGCCCGTCCGGAGCCTCCGTCCTCGTCCATGTCGTCGACCCCGCCGCCCCCGGCGCCGGCGGGGTGTGGCGCACGGACCAGTCCCGCCACCTGCTGATGAACACGGTCGCCTCACAGGTCACCGTCTTCACCGACCCGAGCGCCCGGATCCCGGGCCCCATCGAGGAGGGTCCGAGCCTGTACGAGTGGGCCCGGCAGCTGGCACTGCTCGGCACCGAGGGCGGCGAGCACGACGAGGCCACCCTCGCCGAGGCCCGTCGGCTGGGCCCCGACACCTACCCGACCAGGGCGTTCTACGGCCACTACCTCAACGACAGCTTCCGGCGGATCGTGGCCGGCGCCCCGGACCACGTCCGGGTCCATGTCCACCGGTCCCGGGCCGTCGCCATGGCCGACACCCACGGCGTCACCGGCGGCCCCCAGGGCGTCCGCCTCGCCGACGGCACCCGGCTCAACGACCTCGACGCGATCGTGCTGGCCCTGGGCCATGTGCCCGCCAAGCTGACCCCGCGCCAGGAACGCACCGCCGCCCTGGCCCGCATCCACTACCTGACCTACATCACCCCCTCCAACCCGGCCGACGTCGACCTCGACGCGATCGAACCGGGCACCCCGGTGCTGCTGCGCGGGCTCGGGCTCAACTTCTTCGACTACATGGCCCTGTTCACGCACAGCCGGGGCGGCACCTTCGTCCGCGACGACGACGGCCGCCTCGTCTACCGTCCCTCCGGCCGCGAGCCCCGGATGTACGCCAGCTCGCGGCGCGGAGTGCCGTACCACGCCCGGGGCGAGAACCAGAAGGGCGCGCACGGCCGCTACTTCCCCCGGCTGCTGACCGCCGACCGCATCGCGGAGCTGCGCGCCCGCTCGGCGGCCGGCGCCCGGATGCGGTTCACCGAGGACCTGTGGCCGCTGATCCGCCGGGAGGTCGAGAGCGTCTACTACGCCACCCTCCTCAGGTCCCGCGGCGCCGGCGACACCGAGACCGAGGCCCTCACCGAGCGCTACCTGGAGGTCGGCGGCGACGCCGTCCGGGCGGCCGCGCTGCTGGACGCGTACGAGATCCGGCCCGAGGACCGCTGGGACTGGCAACGGATCTCCGCGCCGCTGGGCCGCACCCGGTTCGCCGACCGCGACGAGTTCCGCGCCTGGCTCCTCGGCCATCTGCGGCGCGATGTCGAGGCCGCCCGGGCCGGCAACGCCGACGGCCCCCTCAAGGCCGCCCTCGACGTCCTGCGCGACCTGCGCAACGAGATCCGGCTCGCCGTCGACCACGGCGGCCTGGAGGGGAACTCCTACCGCGACGACCTGGAGGGCTGGTACACCCCGCTCAACGCCTTCCTCTCCATCGGCCCGCCCGCCTCCCGGATCGAGGAGATGATCGCCCTGATCGAGGCGGGCCTCCTCGAACTCACCGGCCCCGGCACCGAGATCCGCTTCGACGCCGCCCAGCCCTGCTTCGTCGCCGAGTCCGGGGAGGTGCCCGGGCCGGCCGTCCGCGCCCGTGCGCTGATCGAGGCCCGGCTGCCCGAACCCGACCTGCGCCGCACCGAGGACCCGCTGCTGCGGCACCTCCTCGCCACCGAGCAGGCGGTGCCGTACCGCATCGAGGGCGAGTGCGGCACCAGTTACGAGACCGGCGGCCTCGCCGTCAGCGAACGGCCCTACCACCTGCTGGACTCGCGCGGCCGCTCCCACCCGCGCCGCTTCGCCTTCGGCGTGCCCACCGAGGCCGTGCACTGGGTGACCGCGGCCGGCATCCGCCCCGGCGTCGACTCCGTCACCCTCGGCGACTCCGACGCCATCGCCCGCGCCGTCCTGGGCCTGCCCCCGGCCACCCGGGTCCCGAGCGAGGTACGCCCGGCCGCCGACGACACGGACCTGCTCGGGGTGATCGTGTGACCGCCCCGGGAGGGACCGCCCCCCGCGCCGCCGCCGACACCGGACTGCTCTCGCCCGTGCGGGCCGGCACCCCCGTCGAGGCGGCCGTCGCCGACGACGCGTGGGTGCGGGCGATGCTGGAGGCGGAGGCCGCGCTGGCCCGGGCGCAGGCCCGGCTCGGGGCCGTCCCGAAGGAGGCCGCGGACGTCATCTCCCGGGCCGCCGCGTCCTGTTCGCTCGACGTCCGCGCCCTCGCCGTCGACTCCCGGGAGACCGCCAACCCGGTGGTCGGCCTGGTCCGGGCGTTCACCCGGGAGGTCGCCGCGCTCGACCCGGCCGCCGCCGACTACGTGCACCGCGGCTCCACCAGCCAGGACGTCTTCGACACCGGCGCCATGCTGGTGGCCGCCCGCGCCCTGCGGATCGTCCGCGCCGACCTGGAACGCTCGGTCACCGCCCTCGGCGCGCTGGCCCGCGCCCATCGCGACACCCCGATGGCGGGCCGCACCCTGGGTCTCCAGGCGGTCCCCACCACCTTCGGCCTGAAGGCGGCCGGCTGGCGCGAGCTGCTCAGGGACGCCGTCCGCCGCGTCGACCGGGTCCTCGACGGCGGCCTCCCGGTGTCCCTCGGCGGCGCCGCCGGCACCCTCGCCGGCTACCTGGAGTACGCCCGCGTGGACGGCGCCGCGGGCCCCGCCGACGACGGCTACCACCAGCGGCTGGTGGAGGCGTTCGCCGAGGAGACCGGGCTCGCCGTGCCCGTGCTGCCCTGGCACGCCCTGCGCACCCCGCTCGCCGACCTGGCCGCGGCCCTGGCCTTCACCACCGGGGCGCTGGGCCGGCTCGCCGTGGACGTGCAGTCCCTGGCCCGGACCGAGGTGGCGGAGGTCGCCGAGGCCGCGGTCGCCGGACGCGGCGGCTCCTCGGCCATGCCGCACAAACGCAACCCGGTCCTGTCCACCCTGATCCGTGCCGCGGCCCTCCAGGTGCCGGCGTTCGCCGCCGCCCTGACCCAGTGCCTGGTCACCGAGGAGGAGCGGTCGGCGGGCGTCTGGCACGCGGAGTGGCTGCCGCTGCGCGAGTGCCTTCGGCTGGCCGGCGGCGCCGCCCGCACCGCCGTGGAGCTCACCGAGGGCCTCGAGGTACGGCCCGACCGGATGCGCGCCAACCTCGACCTCACCGGCAGCCGGCTGGTCTCCGAGCGGGTCGCCGCGCGGCTGGCGCCGCACGTCGGCAAGGCCGCCGCGAAGGACCTGCTGTCCGCCGCGTCCGCCACCGCCGCCGAGACCGGCCGCCCGCTCGCGGAGGTGCTCGCCGCCCTGCCCGAACTCACCGGCCGGCTCGGCCTCGCCGACCTGGCCGCCCTGTGCGACCCGACCGGATATCCCGGCGCCGCGGGCCCGCTGGTGGACCGCGCCCTCACCCCCTGACTGGAGGCAGTCCCATGAGCACGGTCACCCGCGAGTCCCCCTGGGGCCCGGACCCGAGCGTGTCCTTCGAGTTCTTCCCGCCGAACACACAGGAGGGCCGGGCGTCCCTGTGGCGGGCGCTGCGCAGGGTGGAGGCGCTGTCCCCCGCGTTCGTCTCCGTCACCTACGGCGCCGGCGGCTCCTCCCGCACCGGCACCATCGACCTGAGCCGGCGGATCGCCGGTGAGACGACCATGCGCCCGGTCACCCACCTCGCCGCCGTCGGCCACTCCACGGCCGAACTGCGCCATGTCATCGCCCAGTACGCCGACGCGGGCGTCCGTGACGTGCTCGCGCTGCGCGGCGACCCGCCCGGCGACCCGCGGGGCCCCTGGGTCCCGCACCCCGAGGGCATCGAGTACGCCTACCAGCTGGTCGGGATGCTCAAGGAACTGGGCGGCTTCACGGTGGGCGTGGCCGCGTTCCCCGAGCGCCACCCGCGCTCGACCGACTGGGACGCCGACATCCGCCACTTCGTCGCCAAGTGCCGGGCCGGCGCCGACTACGCCGTGACCCAGATGTTCTTCCACGTCGACGACTACCTGCGGCTGCGCGACCGGGTCGCGGCGGCCGGCTGCGACATCCCGATCATCCCCGAGATCATGCCCGCCACCGACGTCCGCCAGATCGGCCGCTTCGCCGAACTCAGCGACGCGGCCTTCCCCGAGGACCTCGCGCACCGTCTGGAGGCCGCCCGCGACAACCCCGCCGAGGGCCACCGCATAGGCGTCGACTTCGCCACCGCCATGGCCACCCGGCTGCTCGCCGAGGGCGCCCCCGGCCTGCACTACTGCACCCTCAACCGCCCCGAGGCGGCCCTGGACATCCACCGCAACGTGACGGGCACCCTCAGCCCCCGGCCGTGAACTCCCAGCACTCCGCGACCCCCGCCCGGCGCAGCAGCGTCCGGGCGGGGCCGGTGCCGGTGCCCGGCGCCAGGAGGAGGCCCGCCAGGTCGCCGCTGTGGGCCACCTGGAGTCCGAGGGCGCCACAGGAGCGGGCCACGCCGAGGAGTGTGCCGAGCGCGGGCACGGGCAGCCGGCGCTGGTTGAGCAGGGCGCTCTCCGTGGCGACCGCGCCCACCAGCGCCGCGTCCCCGGTGCGCAGGGCCTCGCGCAGCCGGGCACGCAGCCGTTCGAAGCGGGCGAGTTCCGTGGCGTCGTAGTCCGGTGGCGGCAGGGCGAGGGTGTCCACGCCGAGGGTGCCGGGGCGGGTGCCGAAGCCCAGGACCCGCAGCGGCGGCAGCCGGTGGCCGAAGTCCTCCAGCACGGTGCCCTCGCGCTGCGCGAACAGCACCGTCGTGTCCTCGAACATCAGGGCGTCGGAGGCGGTCTCCGCCCGTACCGCGAGCCGGGCCGCCTCCCGGGCCGTCAGCGGGGCGCCGAGGGCGTCCCGTACGGCCCGTACGGCCGCGAGCACATCGCTCGTCGACGAACCGAACCCCCGGCCCGGCGGGACCTCGCCCGTCAACTCCAGCCGTCCGCCCGCCGCGAGGCCGCCCAGCGCCAGCCCGGCCGCCCGTGCGGCCTTGCGCTTCCACGGCGGGGAGACGCTCACCCCGCCCACCGCCGACGGCGTGAAGACCGCCCGGGTCGTGAACAGCGGGCACGGCAGGGTGACCAGCCCCCGCACCGGAACACCCCCGGGGCCGGTGAACATCCCCTGCAACAGCTCCCCGTGATGGACGGGGGCCGTGCCGGTACCGCGGGGCGCCGCGGGGGGCCCGCCGGGCCCGCGGCTCGCGACCGATCCGCCGTCCGGTACCCCCGCCCACCTGGTGGTGAGCCCGTTCACCGCCCGGATCGACGCATTCGCGACCGCCATTCCGTCCCCGCTCGTCACGCGCATACCATGCGCCAGTCGACGCCACTGTCGCGGTCAGTCTCGTACGCCGGTTCGGATCCGGTGTCGTAGCCCCCTGCGAGACTGGCCGAACCGAGTCGCCGTCAGATCCGCGAACCCGTCCGAACCAGGAGCACGGTACCCGTGTCCATACCCCCGCCCTCCGGGCCCCAGCAGCCCCAGGACCCGTACGGGCCCGCGTATCCGCAGGGCGCGCACCCGCAGGACCCCTACGGGCGGCAGCCGTACGGCCCGCAGGGCCCCGGCCCCTGGCCGCAGGCCCCGTACGGCGCTCCGCCCTACCCGACGTGGGGTCAGGGGTACAGCCCCTTCAACCGGCCCTCGCCGGTCAACGGGGTCGCCATCGCCGCGCTCGTGCTGGGCATCCTCTGCTTCCTGCCGGCCGTGGGGCTGATCCTCGGGATCATCGCGCTGGTGCAGATCAGGAGGCGTGGCGAGCGGGGCAAGGGGATGGCGATCGCGGGCGCGGTCCTGTCCTCCGTGGGGCTCGCCCTGTGGGTGGTGTCGCTGTCCACGAACGTCGCCTCCGACTTCTGGGAGGGCTTCAAGGAGGGCGCGGTCGGCTCCAGTTTCTCGCTGGCCAAGGGCGACTGCTTCGACGTCCCGGGCCCGGACTTCGACGAGAACGTCTACGACGTCGACGAGGTGCCCTGCACCGGTGAGCACGAGGGCGAGGTGTTCGCCGTGGTCCCGCTGTCCGGCGGCGACTTCCCCGGCGACGACCGGGTCACGGACATCGCCGAGGACAAGTGCTGGACCCTTCAGGACGCCTACGTGCTGGACCACTGGTCGCTGCCCCCGGAGGTCGACGTCTACTACCTCACGCCCACCGCCGAGAGCTGGGACTGGGGCGATCGCGAGATCACCTGCGTCTACTCCCACACCGACGGGTCGGCCGCCCTGACCGGCTCGCTGCGCGCCGACGCCTCGACCCTCGACGCCGACCAGGTGGCCTTCCTCGAGGCGATGAACGCCGTCGACGAGGTCCTGTACGAGGAGCCCGAGGACTACGCCGAGGAGGACCTCCTCGCCAACCAGGTGTGGGCCGGTGAGGTCGCGGAGGCGACCGACGCCCGGGCGGAGGCCCTGGAGGCGCACACGTGGCCGGCCGCCGCCCGCGGGCCCGTCGCCGCGCTGGTGAAGGAGATGCGCAGGGCCGGGAAGGAGTGGACGGCGGCGGGGACGTCCCCGAACGTCGACGCGTACTACGAGCACTACGACAAGGCCTACGCCTACGTGGACGGCGACTCCACCGTCACCGCCCGCGAGGCTCTGGGCCTGGCCACCACCCCGCCCGCGTACGACGCGGAGGGCGAGGACTCCGGCGGTGACGGCGGCGGCGAGGACGCCGGCGGCCTCGAAGTGTGATGCCGAGGTGTGATCGCGCCCATAGCGGGGAGAAAGTGCCTGCGTAAAGCCCCCCGCGGGCACTTGTCATCACATCGAGTGATTCTCTGGCCTTTACTTGCACGGGAGAACCCACGGTTGCCAGGCTGTAGCTGTCTGTACAACCTGATGGGAGTGGCCCGTGACATTCGGTGAGCAGCCGGCCTACTTGCGTGTCGCGGGTGATCTCCGCCAGAAGATCGTCGACGGCTCGCTGCCACCGCACACCCGTCTGCCCTCCCAGGCCAGAATCCGCGAGGAGTACGGCGTCTCGGACACCGTGGCGCTCGAGGCGCGCAAGGTGCTGATGGCGGAGGGGCTGGTGGAGGGCCGCTCCGGCTCCGGCACCTATGTGCGCGAGCGGCCCGTGCCGCGCCGCATCGCCCGCTCCGGGAACCGCCCCGCGAGCGGCGCCACCCCGTTCCGCCAGGAGCAGGCCGAGGAGCTCGTGCGCGGGACCTGGGAGTCCAGCAGCGAACAGTCCGAGGCGAGCGGCGCCGTCGCCGAGCGGCTCGGCATCAAGGCCGGCGACCGCGTGATGTGCACCAAGTACGTCTTCCGGGAGGCCGGCGAGGCGATGATGCTCTCCACCTCCTGGGAGCCCCTCGCGGTGACCGGCCGCACCCCCGTCATGCTGCCCGAGGAGGGCCCGCTCGGCGGCATGGGCGTCGTCGAGCGCATGCGCGGGATCGACGTCATCGTGGACAACGTCACGGAGGAGGTCGGCGCCCGCCCCGGCCTCGCCGAGGAACTGCTCGCCCTCGGCGGCGTCCCGGGACATGTGGTGCTGGTCGTCCACCGCACGTACTACGCCTCGGGCCGCCCGGTCGAGACGGCCGATGTGGTCGTCCCGGCCGACCGCTTCCGCGTCGCGTACCACCTTCCGGTGCGGTAGCCGGATCTTGCGGGAGCGCGCGACGGCGAGCGGCGCACACCCTTCGGGCGTCCGCCCGGGGCGTCCGCCCGCCCCGGGGCCCGGCGCACGCCGTCGGAATCCGGTCGTTTCCCGTCGTTCCCGCAGGTCGCCCCGAGGGTGCCCGTCACCCCGCCGACCGGATGCGTCGCAGCGCTCGCACGGCGCGTTCTCTCCCGTGCGCCCCCTGCGTCATGGCTGGTTGCGTACCTCTTTGTGAAAAGCCGTATTCGCTGTGTAAAGGTAAGGCGTACGCTCGGGCATATGCGGATTGCGGTTTCCTTAGACGGCGGGGTACGGAGCGAGCCGCGGACGGGAAGCGGAGGGGCGCGATGAACGAGGGCGGCACCATTTCACTGCCCTGGCTCGTCATACGGCAGGACGACAACGGCAATCGCTACCGCGTGGGCCGGTACGCGACCCGGGCCGAGGCTCAGAAGATCGCGGACAGCCTCGACAGCCGTGGTCACAAGCAGCTTTATTGGGTCGAGCGGATCAGCCAGACCCAGGGTCCGTCCCCGGCCCAGAACGGGGACGGCGCGCGGAACTGACGTGTGCCGGAGTCCCGTAGGCTCCGGCGCATGACGGAACGGATCGTGGTGGTCGGGGCCGCCCTGCTCGACGGCGGCCGCCTGCTCGCCGCGCGCCGCAGCGCGCCCCCCGAACTCGCCGGCCGCTGGGAGCTGCCCGGCGGCAAGGTCGAGCCCGGCGAGCGCCCCGAGGCGGCCCTCGTCCGTGAGCTCCGTGAGGAACTCGGCGTCGACGCCGAACCGGTCGAGCGTGTCCCGGGGGAGTGGCCCCTGCGGCCCCCCTACGTCCTCCAGGTGTGGACCGCCTCCCTGCGTCCCGGCTCGGCCGCCCCCGCCCCCCTCGAGGACCACGACGAACTCCGCTGGCTCACCCCGGACCGGATCTGGGACGTCCCCTGGCTCGACCAGGACGTCCCGGCGGTGCGCGAGGTCCTGACCCGCCTGGGCACACGCACCCGCTGAGCTTCCCCCCGGCCGGGGCGCGGCGGGGGCGCGGCCGTCCGGTCCGCGCACCGCCCCCGGAGTGCGGAGGGTGCGCGGTGTGCCGTTCGTGCCACAGTGCGCCCTTCCGCGCGGTAATCGCTCCCGGATATCGGGTATGTGCCCATTAACCCCACGAAACCGGACATGGGTGTACTCGCTGGCCTGGGAAGTGATCGGCGTGATCGACACCGAAGGCGACCGCGCCGAGTGGACGTTCCCCGCGGATCCCGGAGCGGTGCGCACCGCACGGGGCGCGGTGCGCAGCCAGTTGAGCGGTTGGGGTCTCGACAGCCTGGGCGATGTGGCGGCACTGCTGGTCAGCGAGCTGGTCACCAACTCCCTGCGGCACGCCAGCGGCCCCATCGGCGTCCGGCTGGTCCGTCCCGCGGGACTGGAGCGCGTGCTGCTGGTCGAGGTCTCCGACCCGGTACCGGACCCGCCCCGCGAACGCGCCGCCCGGCCCGAGGACGAGAGCGGCCGCGGACTCCAGCTGGTGGCCTCCTCCTCGCGCCGGTGGGGCAGCCGTCCCGGCGGTGCCGGGAAGACGGTGTGGTTCGAGTTGACGGTGCCGGGTTGACGGGCCCTCGCGCGGGGATGAGCCGGGGTACGACGGGGGCCCGGCCGCCCACCTTCCGGCCCCGATCGCCGACCGGTCCCGGAAGGTGTGATTCGACCTGGTGCCCGCTGGTTAGAAGACTGGAAGTGTTGTCGCGGAACGGGCCAAAAAACGCCTGGACCGTGCTGTGATCGTGAACACCGTGTCGTGCGGACCCGTAGTGCTGGATACTGCGGGCAGCCGCCGCCGGTGACCGGTGCCGGACGCGGTGAGCTGGAGGGGACGGTTCGCGTGAGCGAGATACCAGCGAAGGCCACGGAGTCCGAGGACCCGTCGGGCGGCGCGAGGGCGGAGGCCGCGGGCATGCTCGCCGCCGACGCCGCGCACGGCGGCCTCGCGGACGGGGAGACACCCGGCGACGCCATGTGGCAGAGCAGCCCGCCCGGCTCGATCTACGACTACATCAAGGTCGCGTCGTTCTCGATCGGCCCCGACGGGCTCGTCGACCAGTGGAGCCTGCGCGCCGAGCAGATCTTCGGCATCCCCGCCGAGCGGGCCCTCGGCATGGACCCGATCGACGCCTTCATCGACCCGGACCTGCGCGAACGCGGCCAGCGCAAGATGGCCGAGATCCTCGACGGCCGGGAGTGGACCGGGGTGGTCCCGTTCCGGATGCCGGACCCGGTGGCGGGCGGCGGCCGCGGCGAGCAGGGCCTCGCGGAGGTCTACGTCATGCCGACCCGCAGCCTCGACGGCGAGAAGGCCGCCGTGTGCATCGTCGTCGACGTCCGCACCCTGCGCAGCATGGAGACCGACCTCGCCGCCTCGCAGGCCATTTTCGGCCAATCCCCGTTCGGGTTCCTGCTGATCGACCCCGACCTGCGGGTCCGCCGGGCCAACGAGCGGTTCGCCTCCCTCTTCGGCGGCACCCCCGACGACCACCGCGGCAGAGGCGTCCACGACTACCTGCCCCGGCCCGAGGCGGAGCGGGTCACCGCGACCCTGCGCCGGGTCCTGAAGACCGGCGACTCCATCACCGACATGCACGTCACCGGGTTCCTGCCCGGCTCCGACGAACGCCGGCACTGGTCCATCAACCTCTACCGCGTGCACAGCGGTTCGGGCCGCCCCATCGGTGTCGCCTGGCTCGGCACCGACATCACCGCCCGCCGCGCCGCCGCCCGTGAGGCCGCCGCCGCACGGCGCAATCTCGCCCTTCTGAACGAGGCGGGCGCCCGCATAGGGAACTCCCTCGACCTGGAGACGACCGCGCGCGAACTCCTCGACGTCGTCGTTCCCGGCTTCTGCGACCTGGCCACCGTCGACCTCTACCAGGGCCTGCTGGCCGGCGACGAGACCCCGCCCGGCCTCGCCGACGGCAGTGCCGAACTGCGCCGCGTCGCCTTCTCGTCCGCCGTCTCCGACGCCCCCTTCACGGGCAGCGGCACACCCGTCGCGGTCGGCGCGGTCCACCACTTCCCGTTCAACTCGCCCTGCGCGGACGCCCTGCGCACCGCCCGGCCGCAGGCCATCCCCGGCGAGGAGGGCGGTCTGGTGCAGTCCACCCTCGCCGTCCCGATGGTCGCCCACGACACCGTCGTCGGCCTCGCGCAGTTCTCCCGTACCAAGGGCAGCGAGCCGTTCGGCGACCGGGACCGCGATCTGGCCGTGGAACTGGCCGCCCGCGCCGCCGTCTGTATCGACAACGCCCGCCTCTACCGGCGCGAGCACGAGCGGGCGCTGATACTGCAACGGTCCCTGCTGCCGCCCGGCGACCCGGTGGCGTCCGGCCTCGACATCGCCTGCCGCTACCTGCCCGGCAACGCCTTCACGGGCCGCCCCAGCGAGGTCGGCGGCGACTGGTTCGACGTCATCGAACTCCCCGGCCACCGCACCGCCCTGGTGGTCGGTGACGTGATGGGCCGCGGGCTGCGCGCGGCCGTCGCCATGGGTGAACTGCGCACGGCGGTGCGCACCTTGGCGCTGCTCGATCTGGAACCGGCCGAAGTGCTCTCCGCGCTGGACGAGATCGCGCGCGGCCTCGGCACCCCCGGCGGCGTCCAGCAGGCCACCCGCGCCGCCCGCCGCCCCCGCGAGGCCGACCTGTCCGAGGTGTATCTCGCGACCTGTGTCTACGCGGTCTACGACGCCGTCACCCGCCGCTGCACCTTCGCCAACGCCGGTCATCTCCCGCCGGTCCTCGTCGAACCCGGCGAGCCCGCGCTGATGCTCGACGTGCCGCCCGGCATGCCGCTCGGCGTGGGCGGCGAGCCCTTCGAGGAGGTGGAGGTCGACCTGCCCGAGGGCGCGCTCCTTGCGCTCTACACCGACGGCCTGGTCGAGTCCCGCGACCACCCGCTGGACGAGGGCCTCCAGGCGTTCGTCGGCGCGCTGACCGACCCCTCCAGCCCCCTGGAGGACGTCTGCGACCACGTCCTCAACACCCTCGACACGCACCACGGCGAGGACGACATCGCCCTGCTGATGGCACGTGTACAGGGCCTGCCCACCGAGTCCGTCGGCGACTGGACGCTGCCGCGCGAGCCGCGCAGTGTGGGCCGGGCCCGGGAGTACGCGCGCGGCCAGCTGCTCTCCTGGGACCTGGAACCCCTCGTGGACACGACGGAACTCCTGGTCAGCGAGCTGGTCACGAACGCGCTGCGGTACGGCGAGGGCGAGATCAGACTGCGGCTGCTGCTGGACCGCACCCTGGTGTGCGAGGTCTGGGACGCGGGCCTGGTCCAGCCGCGCCGCCGCAGGGCGCGCGACACCGACGAGGGCGGCCGCGGCCTCCAGCTCGTCGGCCTGCTCAGCGCGGCCTGGGGCTCCCGGCGCACCCCGCGCGGCAAGACGGTGTGGTTCGAACTGCCGCTGCCGGACGGGGAGACGGGCCTGATGGATCCGGCGGAGGCGTTGCTGAGCCTGTTCTGAGCAGGAGTCGGCGGCGGGTCAGAAACCCGCCGGCGGACCCTCCTCGGGGTCTTCGGCGGGGACGATCCCGCCGAGGACCGCCCCACCCGTCCCGGCCGTGACCTCCGGCCCCGCGTAGGGATTGCCGTGCGCCCGCACATCCCGCTCGGCCAGGTCCAGCGCCTCCAGGGCGAGCGCGTCGGCGGGCGCCCGGTCCGCCGGGTCGCCGTCCGCGAGCAGCCGCCGGGCCTCCGCCAGCCTGGTGCGGGCCGTGGCGCCCACCGCACCCCGGTGCGTGGCGACCTGGTCGTCCGCGGCGGCCACCGAGGCACGGGCCACCATCAGCGCGGCGGCCGCGAGCACCCCGCCCCGCCCCGGGACGGCCGCCCCGACCGCCCGGACGACCCGCCGCAGGACGGCCTGCGGGTCGTACGGCTGCCGCGCGGTGATCTCCTGCCGTACGGAGGCCAGGACGGCGTCCGCGTTCCGCAGCCGGGAGGACAGCTCGCCCGCCGGCACATCGTCCGCCGGTGCCTCCCGGCGCACCCGCGCCAGCTCCGCCTGCGCCCCGGTGAGCACGGCCGGGACGGTCCGCTCGGCCGTCCGCAGCTCGTCCGCCCGCCGGTCGATCCCGTCGAGGAGGACGGCCGCCTGGGCCACGGCCCCCTCGGCGGCCCGCAGCCGGCGCGCCGCCCGCTCCGCGTCCCCCGCGTCGGCGGACTGCCGCGCCTGGTTGAGCCGGACGGTGGCGAACACGAGCCGGTCCCTGGCCTGTTCGACGTTCCCGACGAATGCCGCGGTCGCGGTGGGCGCGTACCGGGCGCGCAGCCCGTCGAGGACGGCGTCGACGGCCCGGGTGCGCCCGGCCAGCTCCCGGAACCGTTCCTCCGCCACCCCGACCGCCGTCTCCGCGGCGGACACCCCGCCAGGTCCTGCGGCCTCCTCGGTCAGCCCCCTGAGCCGCGCGAAGTCCCCCGCCACGGCGTCCATCCGCCGCCCCGCCTCCTCGCACCGCCCGACGATCCCGGCGAGCGCGTGCCGCCGGGCCGCGTCCTCCGCCGGCTCGCCGTGGTCGTACCGCTGCCGCATCCGGGCCGCGGCCGCCCACTCGCGCTCGGCCTCCTCCCACGCCGCCCGGAAGGGGGCCACGGCCCCCGCACCGGACCGCGCCTCCGCGAAAGCGAGTTCGCCGCGCCCGGCCCGCAGCCGGTCGTCGGCCCGTACGAGGGCCCGCTGGGCCTCCTCGTCGGGTCCGGCGAGCGGCGGCGACGAGCCCGGGGGCGGTGGGCCGCTCGCCCCGCCGGGGGTCGTCCGGTCGCGGGTGCGCCGGACCCGGCGTATGTACCCGTACCCGGCGAGCGCGCCCGCCGCGCCGACCGCGACCACCGGGAGCACGAGATCGGCGCCGGACGACTCGTCCGCGGGGTCGGCCGCGGCGGCGCTCGCGGTGGCCCCTGGCTCCTTGATCGCAACCGGCGCGTCGTTCTCCGACGTCATCCACGGCAACACCAGCCACACCAGCCCGGCCGCACCGCCCACCAGGGCATGAGCCACCCGCACGGATATGTGGGAGGGGACACGCCGCGGCCGGCCTCGGGGCAAGGATGACGTCACATTTCGGAGCGTATGGCCGCGAATGCGGCCACGCGACCGGGATGCGCCCGAGGCGGGGACGGTGGGGCGGGGCACCACAGAAGGGGAAAACGGGGATGGAGACCGACAAGGTCACGGACACGGAGGCGAAGGAACCGGAGGGGACGGAAACGGAGGCGGCGCAACCGGAAGGGACAGAACCGGAAGGGACAGAACCGGAGGCGGCGCAACCGGAGGCGGCTCAACCGGAGGCCAGGGAACCGGAGGCGCCGGGACCGGAAGAAGGAGCGGAGCCGGAGCCGCCGGCGCCCCGGCGTCGCCGTCGCCGTCTGCGCCGCTGGGCCCTCGGCGGTGTCCTGCTGCTCCTCGCCCCGGTCCTCGCCTCCCAGATCGCCCTCGGCGTGAACTACCTGGGCGATCCGGCGGACGGCACGTACACCCGGGGGAAGGACGCGGTCTGGCTGGGACACGCCTGGGTCGACGGGCGCAAGACCGACGCCGACGTCGAGGCGCTGGCCGAGCGGCTGCGCGACACCGGCATGCGCGACCTGTACGTGCACTCCGGGCCCCTGGAGCACGACGGCACGCTGCCCGCGTCGGCCTACCCCAGGGCGGCCTGGTTCATCGACGCGATCCACCGGGAGGCGCCCGGCGTCCGGGTGCAGGCCTGGCTGGGTGATGTGCTCGCCTCCGAGAGCCCGCACGGCATGCGGCTGGAGAAGGCCGGGACCCGGGCGGCCGTCGTGCGCTCCGCCCGCCAGATCCTCGACACCGGCTTCGAGGGCACCCACTTCGACCTGGAACCGCTGCACTCCGGCGACCGCGACTACCTCACCCTCCTCGACTCCCTGCGCGACCTCACCCGCTCCCGCGGCGCCCAGCTCTCCGTCGCCGCCCACCAGATCGACCCCGTCCCCGGCTTCCACTCCTTCTGGGGCACCACCACCGGCCACCCCAAGTGGTGGTCGCAGCGGTTCTTCGGCCAGGTCGCCCGACGCGTCGACCAGATCGCGGTGATGTCGTACGACACCCTGCAACCGCTGGAGAGCACCTACGGCGGCTATGTCGCCCAGCAGACCTCCCTGGCCCTGGAGGTCACCCCGCCCTCCACCGACCTGCTGATGGGCCTGCCGTTCTACAAGGAGAACCGTTTCGGTCACTGGGCCCACGCCGAGACCGTCGCCGCCGCCGTCCGGGGCGTGCGCCTCGGCCTGTCCCGTACGGACGCCGACCGGAAGAACTTCGGCGTGGCGGCGTACGTCGACTTCGCGGCCTCCGAGACCGACTGGACGGCGTACGAAAAGGGCTGGGTCAGGTGAGCGCGGACACGGAAGACTCGGCGGGATGACCACATCGCACCCCCGACGACAGCAGCTGACCGCCGCCGACCTCGCCCCGCTCGCCCGCGCGGCGGTCGGCGGGCACCGCGCGCTCCTCGCCGCCACCCGGCTCACCGGCGGCACCAGCAAGGGCGTCTACCGGCTCGCCTTCGACGACGGCTCCACGGCGATCGCCTACGTCTGGTCCCCGCAGGAGGACTACTGGGCCCCGCCCGCAGCGGACGGCGCCGGCAGCCGCTCCGGCGCCGCGGGCCTCGCCCGGTTCCGGTCGGCCCACGCCCGGCTGACCGGCCTCGGCGTCCGCGTCCCCCGGCTGCTTCTCGCCGACGACGACGGCGCGCACCTCCCGGTCGCCGCGGCCGTCGTGGAGGACGTCACCGGCGGCACCCTGGAGGACGCGCTGCGCGAGAACCCGGCCGGGGGCCGCGCGGCCCTGGAGCGGCTGGCCGGGATGCTCGCCGTGATGCGCGCCGCCGGCGAGGAGCGCGGCCCGGTGCCCGGCGGTCCCGGTGTGCGGGCCGTCGCCGACCGGGCCGTCCGCGACATCGACGAGGTGTCCGCGCGCGACCGGCGGGTCCGGGAGGCCCGCGACCGGCTGACGGAGCGGGTGCGGGAACTGCGCGACACCGTCCGCCCGCGCTCCGCCCGCTCGCTGATCCACGGCGAACTCGGGCCTGACCACGTCCTGTTGACCGAGGACGGCGAGCCGGTCCTGATCGACGTCGAGGGCCTGGAGTACGCCGACGTGGAGCGCGAGCACGTCTTCCTGGACCTGCGCTTCGGCCCCTGGTACGACGCCCTGCGCGCCCCCGGTCTCGACGAGGCCCGGCTGGAGTTCTACCGCCTCGCCATGCACCTCTCGCTGGTCGCGGGCCCGCTGCGGCTGCTGGACGGCGACTTCCCCGACCCCGCGCCCATGCGGGAGATCGCCGAGTCCAATCTGCGCCGGGCGCTGGAGCTGGCCGGGTGCGCGGGGACCGTGCCGCGGCCGTAGCCGTCCCGTCGCCCATGTGTCATCCGGGTTTTCCCTCCAGGGGCACGTCCGTTGGTTGTGCCAGGCCTGTGTGCGCCCTAGCGTCCACATCTCCTATCCCTGTGAGGGTCACCCACTGATGCGAT
This sequence comes from Streptomyces phaeofaciens, assembly GCF_014648915.1. Taxonomy (GTDB): domain Bacteria; phylum Actinomycetota; class Actinomycetes; order Streptomycetales; family Streptomycetaceae; genus Streptomyces; species Streptomyces phaeofaciens. Next base: position 418,944 of record NZ_BMSA01000002.1, read on the forward strand.
CGCTACTCACCAGCAAGGCCGTCCGCAGCGCGCTGCGCCCGGTGGCCGAACTCATCGACCGGCGCATCGAGCGCCAGGTCCGGCGCATGATCGGGAACAACGGCGCGGGCGCCGCCGCGGCCGCACCGTCGGACGCGGCGCAGGAGCTGAAGAAGCTGCGCAACCGCCAGCGCCCCCTGGAACTGTTCTTCGACGGGACCGGGCGCGGCGCGTCCCGGCTGCCGTCCGCGCCCCACCTCAACCGGACGATCGCCGAACTGGCCGAGGTGACGGGGAACGAGGAGCGTGCCGAAGGCACCGTCGCCCAGGCGTTCCGGCTGCTCATCGCCATGGAGGCACTCGGCGTCGGCCGGATCGCCGGCGGCACGATGAACATCGTCGGCAAGCTCTCCGCCGTACCGCTGCTGGATCCGCCGAACGACGAGATCCTGGAGATCGGCACCCTGTACGGGATGTTCGGCGCGTCCCTGATCCGGATGATGGAGAAGGCCGGACGCGACCCGCGGCTGACGATCGTCGACCCGCTCGCCGGAACGCAGTTGCAGCCCGGCGCCACCATGGGCGACGACGCCTCGGGCACCCCCGTGCGGGAGGCCGCGGTGCGCACCAATCTGAGCCTGGTGGGCCCGGCCGGCGCCGCCGCCCGGATCCAGCAGGGCTTCTCCGAGGACCCCGAGGTGCGCGCCCTGGTCTCCGACCGCTCCTACGGTGTCGTCGTCGTGGACGGCGACCACTCCGCCGCGGGGGTCGCGGCGGACCTGGAGTGGGCGGAGACCATCGTCGCGCCCGGCGGGATCGTGGTGCTGGACGACTTCGGGCATCCCAAGTGGCCGGGCATCAAGGAGGCGTTCGAGAAGCACATGGCCACCGACACCCGGTTCACCTTCCTCGGCCAGGTGGCGCACTCGGGCTATCTGCGCGCGGGGGCGTGAGGCGCGCGCCCCACGGCCCCGTGTGAGGCACGCCCCCTCGCGGGGCCTCGCGCGGCTTCTCCTCAGGTCCGCCGCGAGATCTTGTTCCCCAGCCAGACCAGGGGGTCGTACTTGCGGTCGACCGCCCGTTCCTTCAGCGGGATCAGGGCGTTGTCGGTGATCTTGATCCCCTCGGGGCACACCTCCGTGCAGCACTTGGTGATGTTGCAGTAGCCGAGACCGTGTTCGTCCTGGGCCGTGCGCCTGCGGTCCAGGCCGGACTCCTCGGACGCGTCCAGCGGATGCATGTCCAGCTCGGCCACCCGCATCAGGAAGCGCGGGCCGGCGAACGCCGGTTTGTTCTCCTCGTGGTCGCGCACCACATGGCAGGTGTCCTGGCACAGGAAGCACTCGATGCACTTGCGGAACTCCTGCGAGCGGTCCACGTCCTCCTGGAACATCCGGTACTCGCCGGGTCCGACCCCCTCCGGCGGGACGAAGGCCGGCACCTCCCGCGCCTTGCGGTAGTTGAAGCCGACGTCCGTCACCAGGTCGCGGACCACCGGGAAGGCGCGCAGCGGGGTCACCGTGATCGTCTCGTCCCGGGTGAACACCGACATCCGGGTCATGCACATCAGCCGGGGCCGTCCGTTGATCTCCGCCGAGCACGAACCGCACTTGCCCGCCTTGCAGTTCCAGCGGACCGCGAGATCGGGCGTCTGGGTGGCCTGGAGCCGGTGGATGATGTCCAGGACCACCTCGCCGTCGTTCACCTCGACCGCGAAGTCCTCCAGGCCGCCGCCCTCGGCATCGCCGCGCCACACCTTGAAGCGGGCCTCGTAGCTGCTCACTCGTAGAGCTCCTCTTCGGCGAGGTACTTGACCAGCTCCTCCTTCTCGAAGAGGGAGAGCAGGTCGGGGCGGATGGGGTCGGTGGTCTCCCGTACGAGGTCGATCTGGCCGTGCACCGGGTCGGTGGCCGCGAGCGCGCCGGTCGGATCGGTGAGCCGGCACAGCAGGTTGATCCGGCGCCACCCCCGGTCCATCGTCGGGTGGTCCTCGCGGGTGTGCCCGCCGCGCGACTCGGTGCGCTCCAGCGCGGCCCGGGCCACGCACTCGCTGACCAGCAGCATGTTCCGCAGGTCGAGCGCGAGGTGCCAGCCCGGGTTGAACTGCCGGTGGCCCTCCACCCCGGCCCGCCGGGCCCGTACCCGCAGGTCGGCGAGTTTCTCCAGGGCCTGCTCCATCTCGCCCTCCCGGCGGATGATGCCGACCAGGTCGTTCATGGCCTGCTGGAGTTCCTGGTGGAGGGTGTACGGGTTCTCCGGCGGGCCCGCGGAGGGGTTCTGCGCCTCGGCCTCGGCGGAGAAGGGACGCAGGGCCTCGGCGGCGGCCGTGTCGAGCTGGACGTCGTCCACGACCGGGCGGCCGTCGCCGAGCCCGGCCGCGTACTCGGCCGCGTGCAGTCCCGCCCGGCGGCCGAACACCAGCAGGTCGGAGAGGGAGTTGCCGCCGAGCCGGTTGGAGCCGTGCATGCCGCCGGCCACCTCACCGGCCGCGAACAGCCCCGGCACCTCGCGCGCCGCCGCCGTCTCGGAGTCGACCGCGATGCCGCCCATCACGTAGTGGCAGGTCGGACCGACCTCCATCGCCTCCGCCGTGATGTCGACGTCGGCCAGCTCCTTGAACTGGTGGTACATGGAGGGCAGCCGGCGCCGGATGACCTCGGCGGGCATCCGCGTCGACACGTCCAGGAAGACCCCGCCGTGCGGGGAGCCCCGGCCCGCCTTCACCTCGGCGTTGATCGCGCGGGCCACCTCGTCACGGGGGAGCAGCTCGGGCGGGCGCCGGTTGTGGTCCGGGTCCTCGTACCAGCGGTCGCCCTCCTCCTCCGACTCGGCGTACTTCTCCTTGAAGACGTCCGGGACGTAGTCGAACATGAACCGCTTGCCCTCGGAGTTCCTGAGCACCCCGCCGTCGCCGCGCACCGACTCGGTGACGAGGATGCCCTTCACCGACGGCGGCCAGACCATGCCCGTCGGATGGAACTGCACGAACTCCATGTTGAGCAGGGGCGCGCCCGCGAGCAGCGCCAGGGCGTGGCCGTCGCCGGTGTACTCCCACGAGTTCGACGTGACCTTGAAGGACTTGCCGATACCGCCCGTCGCGATCACCACGGAGGGCGCCTGGAGGACGAAGAACCGGCCGGTCTCGCGCTCGTAGGCGAAGACGCCGCCGACCTTCGATGCGTCCTTGAGGACCCGGGTGACCGTGCACTCCTGGAAGACCTTCAGCCGGGACTCGTAGTCGCCGGTCTCGCGGTGGTCCTCCTGCTGGAGGGCGACGATCTTCTGCTGGAGGGTGCGGATCAGCTCCAGGCCCGTCCGGTCGCCGACGTGCGCGAGGCGCGGGTACTCGTGGCCGCCGAAGTTCCGCTGGGAGATCCGGCCGTCCTTCGTCCGGTCGAACAGGGCGCCCCAGGTCTCCAGTTCCCACACCCGGTCCGGGGCTTCCCGGGCGTGCAGTTCGGCCATCCGCCACTGGTTGAGGAACTTGCCGCCGCGCAGGGTGTCGCGGAAGTGGACCTGCCAGTTGTCGTGCTCGTTGACGTTGGCCATCGCCGCCGCGATCCCGCCCTCGGCCATCACGGTGTGCGCCTTGCCGAACAGCGACTTGCAGATCACGGCCGTACGGGCGCCGCGTTCGCGGGCCGCGATGGCCGCGCGCAGCCCGGCACCCCCCGCGCCGACCACGACGACGTCCCACTCCTGGCGGTCGACCACGGACATCAGCAGGCCCCACTCATCTAGAAAAACCTCGGATCGTCGAAGACACCGGACGCGACCAGGTACACGTAGAAGTCGGCGAGCGCCACGCTCACCAGCGACGCCCACGCCAGCAGCATGTGACGGGCGTTGAGCCTCCCGACGAACTGCCACGCCCGGTACCGCACGGGGTGCCGGGAGAAGTGCTTCAGCTTGCCGCCGACGATGTGCCGGCAGGAGTGGCAGGAGATCGTGTACGCCCAGATCAGCGTGATGTTGACCAGGAAGACCAGGGTGCCCAGACCCATGTGACCCCAGTTGTAGTGCTCGTCGCGGAAGGAGAGCACGGTGTCGTAGGTCAGGATCCCGGCGACGACGATGCGGCGTAGAAGAAGTACCGGTGGATGTTCTGGAGGATCAGCGGGAAGCGGGTCTCACCGGTGTACTTCGCGTGCGGCTCGGCCACCGCGCAGGCCGGCGGCGAGGCCCAGAAGCTGCGGTAGTAGGCCTTGCGGTAGTAGTAGCAGGTCAGGCGGAAGCCGAGCGGGAAGATCAGGATGATGATCGCGGGCGAGATGCCCCACCACCCGCCGAAGATCTCCGCGTTGGGCCCGGCCCGCATGGTGTCGCAGTTCTCGGCCAGACAGGGCGAGTAGAACGGCGACACGTACGGCGCCGCGTAGTAGTCGGCGTTCGCGAAGGCCCGCCAGGTCGAGTAGACGATGAACGCCAGCAGACCGGCTGCGGTGGCGGCGGGGGCCAGCCACCAGCGGTCGGTCCGCAGATGGGGGGCGGCGATCGCGGCGCGTCCCGCGCCGCGCACGCCGCCCGTGGGATGGGGATCGGTGGAGGGTTCCGTACCAGTGGCCAATGCAGGACTCCGGTCGGTGTGGGTTCTCAGGGGGCGTGACGGTCCCGGGCGCCGAGTCCCTCGTCGTCCGTGTCGATCCAGAGGGAGTCGTCGTACGGGGTGTCGGGGATGGTGACCAGCTCGGGCTTGCGGGGCGCGGCGGGCTGCGCGGCCGCGTCGCGCAGCAGCGCGACACTCTCCCGGAGGTGGGCGGCGTCGGTGCGGACGCGGCGCATCTCCAGACCGCCGCTGCCGAGCTGCTGCTCCAGACGGCCGACGGACCGGGAGAGGTCCTCGAGGCAGCGCTGGACCGTAGTCAGGTCGTCGTGCACGGACATGACGTGACCTCGCTTCTGTGGGCGGCTGTGCCCTGGACGGCAACGTTCATGCGCCTGCGAGTGTTGCGCGTCACGCCTGTCGCTGTGAAGGCGTGTGCAGCGATTGGCGGGTGCTTTGCTCCGCACGGGTGGCCTTACGGCCGCCCGCCGCCGTGTCGCTCCCGGCAGGCGAACCCTTTCCTCTTCAGTGGGCCGTAGATCTGATCAACTCCAAAATACCGCCAAACGTGATCAGAACGCACCCAATCGCGCCCGTGTCACCGGCGGCAGCGGCTCCCCCGGAGGTACCAGAGATGTCCTACGACGGCGTCGGACTGCGCGCGGTCATGCGCTCGGTCGCCTTCCTCACCGCGGGCGCGCTCGCGGTGCCCCTGCTGGCCGGCTGCGGTTCCGACGACGAGGCCGGAAAGCCCCTGGCCGGCCAGGACATCGCCCCGGCGGGCCGCGCCCTGATCGCCGACGGCGGCACGCTGCGCTGGGCCGTGGACACCGTCCCGGAGACCTTCAACACCTTCCAGTCGGACGCCGACACCACGACCACCCGGGTCGCCCAGGCCGTGCTGCCGTCCCTCTACCGGATCGACGAGACGGGGCGGGCCCGGCGCAATCCCGACTACCTGGAGTCCGCCTCGGTCGTCGACACCGAGCCCAAGCAGGTCGTGCTCTACAAGCTCAACCAGCAGGCCGTCTGGAGCGACGGCCGGGAGATCGGCGCCGCCGACTTCGCCGCCCAGTGGCGTGCCCTGTCGGGGAAGGACAGCGCCTACTGGACGGCTCGCAACGCCGGCTACGACCGCATCGAGAAGATCGAGCGCGGCGAGAACGACCTGGAGGTCCGGGTCACCTTCGCCCGGCCCTACTCCGACTGGCAGTCGCTGTTCTCGCCGCTCTACCCCAAACAGGTGATGGGCACCCCCGACTCGTTCAACGACGGGGCGCGGCGCAGGCTGAAGGTGACCGCGGGGCCGTTCGTGGTGAAGAAGGTCGACCGCAAGAACGACCAGGTGCGGCTCACCCGCAATCCGCGCTGGTGGGGGCAGCGGGCCAAGCTGTCCGAGATCGTGCTGAAGGCCGTGCCCCGCCAGAAGCGGGAGACCGCGCTGGCCGCCGGGAAGATCGATCTGGCCGAGATCGACCCGTCCGCCGCGCGGCGCATCGAGGGCGCCGCGAGGGGCGCCGCCGAGGGCGCGGCCGGACCGGCGTCCGGCTCCGGCGCACGGCGCACCGCCGGGAAGGCGCTGACCGGCTTCGAGGTCCGCAGGTCGCTGGAGCCGGCGTACACCCAGCTGGCCCTGAACGGCGCCGACGGGCCGCTCGCGGACGAGCGGGTGCGGCGGGCGGTCGCCCGGGCCCTGGACCGCGAGGCGCTGGCCGAGCTGGTCCTGAAGCCGCTGGGGCTGCCGGCGGTGCCCGTCGGCAGCCATCTGGCGCTCGCCGGGCAGGAGGCGTACGCGGACAACAGCGACGCGCTCGGCGGCCAGGACACGGCGGAGGCGCAGGCGCTGCTCGCGGACGCGGGCTGGGTGGCCGGGGGCCCGGTCACGGAGGAGAAGAAGGGCGAGAAGGCGGCCGGGTCGCAAGGGAAGAAGTCCGGCGACGGGGAGGACTCCGAAGAGGGCTCCGGGGACGACTCGGGAGAGAAGTCGGAAGGGAAGACGGAAGGGAAGACGGAAGGGAAGACGTCGGAAGGGAAGACGTCGGAAGGACGGAAGGAGTCGGAGGGGAAGAAGGGCGAGGGCGAGAAGGGCGACGGGAAGAAGTCCGACGGCAAGAAGTCCGACGGGGACGATTCGCGGGGCGGTGACGACGGGACGTACATCGTCGGCCAGGACGGCAAGGCGCCGCGCGGGAGCGACGGCGACAAGGACCTCGCCCAGGACGGCAAGCAGTACAAGCACCCCCACCAGGGCGGCGCCCCCGGCGCCTACGCCCCGAAGGGCACCGCCGCGCCGGCCGGTGCCGCCGCCGGGGCGCTGGCCAAGAACGGCAAGGCGCTCAGCCTGCGGTTCGTGCTGCCGTCCGGGCCCGGCTCGGACTCCCTGCGCCTGGTCGCCGGGCGGATCTCGCGGATGCTGGAGAAGGTCGGTATCCGTACCGAGACCGTGAAGGTCTCCGACGAGAGCTACTTCAAGGACCACGTGGCGTCCGGTGAGTACGACCTCGCGCTGTACTCCTGGCCCGGCTCCGCCTTCCCGGCCACCGACGCCCGGCCGATCTACGCCAAGCCGGTGCCCGCCGCGGACGGCTCGCTGAGCGTCGAGCAGAACTACACCCGGGTCGGCACGGACCAGGTCGATCAGTTGTTCGACCGGGCGGTCTCCACGCTCGACCAGGAAGAGGAGCGGTCCCTGATCCGCAAGGCCGACGCCCGGATCTGGGCCGCTGCCGGATCGATTCCTCTCTACCAGCGCCCCCAGCTCACGGCCGCCAGGAAGAACATCGCCAACGCCGGCGCCTTCGGATTCCAGACCCCGGTCTACGAGGACATGGGTTTCCTGAAGAAGGGCGCCGAGCCGTCCGTGAGCCCCTCCTAGGGCCCCTCCCGTCGGATCCGTCGAAAAAGGCGCTGACGTGGGCCGATGCACCCGCCGCGGCCCGCGGCGGCGACCCCGCGGAGGCCATCACCCCCGAAGCCACGTAACATGGGGTGAGGCCGTGGCATGTCAAGCCCGGCAGGGCCCGCGTAACGCAGATGTACGCAGGGGGCCCTCCTCACACTCCGGGAGATCGCCGCAATATGGCCACGCGCCACGACATCCGCAATGTCGCCATCGTCGCCCACGTCGACCACGGCAAGACGACCCTCGTCGACGCCATGCTGAAGCAGGCCGGCGCCTTCGCCGCGCACGCCGCCGAGTCGCTCGACGACCGCATGATGGACTCGAACGACCTGGAGCGTGAGAAGGGCATCACGATCCTGGCCAAGAACACGGCCGTGAAGTACCACCCGAAGGATGGCGGCGACGTCATCACCATCAACATCATCGACACTCCCGGCCACGCCGACTTCGGCGGTGAGGTCGAGCGCGGCCTGTCCATGGTCGACGCGGTCGTGCTGCTCGTGGACGCCTCCGAGGGCCCGCTGCCGCAGACCCGCTTCGTGCTGCGCAAGGCGCTCCAGGCCCGTCTGCCCGTCATCCTGTGCATCAACAAGACGGACCGTCCCGACTCGCGCATCGACGAGGTCGTCAACGAGGCGTACGACCTCTTCCTCGACCTCGACGCCGACGAGGACCAGATCGAGTTCCCCATCGTCTACGCCTGCGCGCGTGACGGTGTCGCGTCGCTGACCAAGCCGGAGAACGGCACCGTCCCGGCCGACAGCGACAGCCTGGAGCCGTTCTTCTCCACGATCCTGTCGCACGTCCCCGCCCCGGAGTACGACGAGGCCGCCCCGCTGCAGGCGCACGTCACCAACCTGGACGCCGACAACTTCCTCGGCCGTATCGCGCTGCTCCGGGTGGAGCAGGGCGAGCTGCGCAAGGGCCAGACCGTCACGTGGATCAAGCGTGACGGCACGATGTCGAACGTCCGCATCACCGAGCTGCTGATGACCGAGGCGCTCACCCGCAAGCCCGCCGAGGTGGCCGGCCCGGGCGACATCTGCGCCGTCGCCGGTATCGGGGACATCATGATCGGCGAGACCCTCGCCGACCCCGAGAACCCGATCGCGCTGCCGCTGATCACGGTCGACGAGCCGGCGATCTCCATGACGATCGGTACCAACACCTCGCCGCTGGTCGGCCGGGGCGGCACCGGCAAGGGCGCCGACAACAAGGCCGCCGTCAAGGACCGCAAGGTCACCGCCCGCCAGGTCAAGGACCGCCTCGACCGCGAGCTGATCGGTAACGTCTCGCTGCGCGTCCTGGACACCGAGCGCCCCGACGCCTGGGAGGTGCAGGGCCGCGGTGAGCTGGCGCTGGCCATCCTGGTCGAGCAGATGCGCCGTGAGGGCTTCGAGCTGACCATCGGCAAGCCGCAGGTCGTCACCAAGGACGTCGACGGCAAGGTCTACGAGCCCGTCGAGCGCATGACGATCGACGTGCCCGAGGAGCACATGGGCGCCGTCACGCAGCTCATGGGCGTCCGCAAGGGCCGGATGGACAACATGTCCAACCACGGTTCCGGCTGGGTCCGTATGGAGTTCGTGGTTCCGTCCCGCGGTCTGATCGGCTTCCGTACCGAGTTCCTGACCGGTACGCGCGGCACCGGCATCGCCCACTCCATCCACGAGGGCCACGAGCCCTGGTTCGGTGTGCTGACGACCCGTAACAACGGCTCGCTCGTCGCCGACCGCTCCGGCGCCGTCACCGCGTTCGCGATGACGAACCTCCAGGAGCGCGGCGTGCTGTTCACCGACCCCGGCACCGAGGTGTACGAGGGCATGATCGTCGGCGAGAACTCGCGCTCCGACGACATGGACGTGAACATCACCAAGGAGAAGAAGCTCACGAACATGCGGTCGTCGTCGGCCGACTCGTTCGAGGCGATCGTCCCGCCGCGCAAGCTCTCCCTGGAGCAGTCCCTGGAGTTCTGCCGCGACGACGAGTGCGTCGAGGTGACCCCGGAGGCGGTTCGCATCCGCAAGGTCGTGCTCGACCAGCGTGACCGCGCCCGCACCGCGAGCCGCGCCAAGCACGGCTGATCACCGGTCAAGAACGGCTGATCGCCGGCGACTTGAGCCCGGGTGCCCCCATGGTGGGGGTGCCCGGGCTTTTTGCAACCCCTTTTTGATGGGGTGACTGGGACCAACTGTCCGTAATGCGGAGATCGTCGACCGATACCCATGTAACAAGTCCGTTTCGCGCCCTTCTCGCGACAGAGTGTTTGTCCGGATTTTGGAAGATCTAAGCGGCAGCTGTGACTGAATTGAGATTTAAAGACAGTGGTCGGCACCAGGCCCATGTCAGATAGTTAGCCGCGTAGCGCTCGGGTCAATGGGTCTCGCGCTGTGGGGACAGCGCCGACTCACGAGCACCAGGGGGTGTCTGACCCTCCGTCAGGGGTGTCGGAGGACAGACGAGCGCCCCCTCCTGTTGGTGAACACGTGGAGTCACGAGGAGGAGTCCCATGCTGTCCCTGCATCTGATATCCGGCCCGTTCGTCCCGGTCCGCAGTACCTGTCACTGAGCTTGAGCCCGGCCGCCCCGCGCGGTCGTGCGGCTACGCGCGTCCGGCTGTGGGTTTACGCCCCCGTCCGGGCGTGATCCGACGTCCCGTCGTGCCACCGGGCAGCGATCGCGCCTCACCCGCGCAGGTCGCCGTTCGGCACACCCACACCTGTGAAATGGGCGAACTGTGACGAGTTCTACCGACATCGAGGGCGGCGGCACCCCGGTCCTCGTCGACGGCGACACCGAGCCGACGGCGGAGACCGGGACCCGGGTGCCCGTCGGCCGGTCCCCCGGCCAGCTGATGTGGCTCCGCTTCAAGCGCGACCGCGCGGGCGTGATCTCGGCCTACGTCGTGATCCTCTTCTTCCTGGTCGGACTGCTCGCCCCGCTGATCTCCCAGCTCTACGGCAAGAACCCGTACACCGTCTACGCGGACGAACGGCCGGAACTCTTCGACAGCGCGGGCGTCCCGGTGCAGCCCAACGGCGGCATCAGCGGCGAGTTCTGGTTCGGCCTCGAACCCGGCAACGGCTACGACGTCTTCACCAAGCTGCTCTACGGCATCCGCAACTCCCTGGGCATCTCCCTGGCGGTGACCCTCGCCACCGTGCTCACCGGCATCGTCCTCGGGGTCGCGGCCGGCTATCTCGGCGGCCGGACGGACTTCCTGATCAGCCGGGTCATCGACTTCCTGCTCGCCATCCCGGCCCAGCTCTTCTTCATCGCGAGCATGCCGGTCGTGGTCTCCCTCTTCGTCAGCCCGCGCGACGAGACACCCGTCTACGTCCGGGTCGTCGCGCTGATCGCGGTGCAGTGGTTCCTCGGCTGGATGAGCCTCGGCCGCATCCTGCGCGGCACCAGCCTCGCCCTGCGCGAACGGGAGTTCATCGAGGCCGCCAAGGTGAGCGGGGCACCCCCGGGACGGATCATCCGCAAGGAGATCCTGCCCAACGTGGTCACACCGATCCTGGTGCAGGCCACCTACATGCTGCCGAACTTCGTCACCGCCGAGGCCGGTCTGTCCTTCCTCGGCGTGGGACTGGTCGAACCGACGCCGGACTGGGGCCAGATGTTCTCCAAGGCGGCGACCGAACTCGTGATGCAGAACGACATCACCTACATGTTCTTCCCCGGCGTCTCGATGATCATCTTCATCGTGGCGTTCAACCTGCTCGGGGACTCGGTCAGGGACGCCTTCGACCCCAAGACGGCGCGCTGACCCGCACATCACGCACTGCTGAACTCACAGAGATGGGTGGGAAACGAGTGATGGGTAAGGGTGGACGCCGCGCGTATGCCGCGCTGTCCCTCGTCGCGGCGGGAGCGCTCGTGCTCTCCGGATGCAGCGAGGGCGGCAGCAAGGAAGGCAACAACAAGGAGGACAAGGAGAACGCCCAACGGCAGCAGTCGTCCATCGACTTCGGTGACGCCAAGGCCTCGACCGGCCCGGCCGCCGAGGTTCCCGGCGCCAAGCCGGGCGGCACGGTCACGGTGCTCCAGCGCGACAGCTACGCGCACCTCGATCCCGCGCAGATCTACGTCTCCGACGAGATGGCCCTGTCGCAGCTGATCCACAGAGGCCTGACCGGCTACAAGGCGACCAGCGACGACGGCAAGAAGCACGAGGTCGTCGGCGACCTGGCCACCGACAGCGGCAAGACGTCGGACGGCGGGAAGACCTGGTCGTACACGCTGAAGGACGGGATCAAGTGGGCCGACGGCTCCGCGATCACCGCCACCGACGTGCGCCACACCTTCGAGCGGCTCTTCGCGCCGTTCGTCGCCAACGGCCCGACCTTCATCCAGCAGTGGCTCGCCGACACACCGGGCACCGCGTACCGCGATCTGCTGAAGGACGGCCCGTACAAGGGCAAGCACCTGCCGGACACCGTCCTGGAGACACCGGACGCCAAAACGATCGTCTTCAAGTTCAAGAAGGCCAAGCCGGACCTGCCGTACGCGCTCGCCATGGCCGGCTACTCGATCGTCTCCGAGGCGAAGGACACCAAGGAGAAGTACGACAAGTCCCCGATGACGGCGGGCCCGTACAAGATCCAGGAGTTCAAGTCCGGCAAGTCGATGACGCTGGTCAAGAACACCAACTGGGACCCGAACACCGACCCGATCCGGCACCAGTACGTCGACCGGTTCGCCATCGCCTTCAACAAGCAGTTCGAGGACTCCACCAAGGCGATCCTCGACGGCTCCGGCGCCAACGCCACCGCGGTCAGCTTCAACAACGAGGTCGACGCGGGCAACCTGTCCAAGATCCTCGGTGACGCGTCCCTGAAGTCCCGCACCATCTCCGGCTACCAGCCGTACGTGGGCCAGATCGACATCAACCTCACCCACCCGGAGATGCAGAACAAGACGGTCCGCGAGGCCATCGCCTACGCCCTGCCGATCACCCCGTTCGTGCGCGCCTACGGCGGCGCCGCGGCCCGCGAGGTGGCCGGCGGTCTGATCAGCCCGACCGTCTCCGGCTACAACCCGAACTTCGACCCCTTCGGCAAGAAGAAGAAGCCCGCCGGCGACCCGGTCAAGGCCAAGGAACTGCTGGAGAAGGCCGGCAAGGTGGGCCTGAAGCTGACCTTCGGCTACATCAACACCCCCGAGGGCCAGCAGTACTCCACCGCCATGGCGGCGGGCCTGGAGAAGGCCGGCTTCGACGTCCAGCGCCAGGAGATCCCGGCCGAGACCTACTACGACCAGGTCGGCAAGGTCGAGAACAACTTCGACATCTACCACACCGCGTGGGGCGCGGACTGGCCGAGCGCCTCGACCGTCATCCCGCCGCTGTACGACGGCCGCCAGATCCAGGACGGCGCGGCGAACTACTCGCACATCAACGACGACAAGGTCAACGCGGACATCGACAAGGCGTCCACCATCACCGACCCGGTGAAGGCCGCCGAGGCCTGGAACGCGATCAACGAGTACATCGTGAAGGACGTCGTCTCCAACATCCCGACGGCCTACTACAAGCAGACCCAGATCGCCGGTGCCAACATCGGCGGCCTCGTGTACGACGACGTCATCGGCGGCGTCGACCCGCGCAGGCTGTTCGTGAAGTAGCCCTTCCCGAGCGCGGTGCCCGGTGCGCCCCGTCCCGTGACGGGGCGCACCTCGCCGCACGGCCCTCGAGTCCGAAAGCTGCCCTTGAGATGCTGCGCTTCCTCCTTCGCCGGACCCTCGGCTCGATCGTGATCCTGGTCCTGCTGACCGTCGTCGCCTTCCTGCTCTTCTTCGGCATGCCCCGTGACCCGGCGCTGCTGATGTGCGGCAAGACCTGCACGCCCGACGCGCTGGAGAACATCCACCGCACCCTCGGCATCGACAAGTCGATCCCCGAACAGTTCTGGATCTTCCTCCAGGGTCTCGTCATGGGCCGGGACGACTTCGCCCAGGGGCCCTGCCCCGCCCCCTGTTTCGGCTACTCGTACCACACCAACGAGCAGGTCTGGTCGACCCTGATGGACCGGCTGCCGCTCACCGTCTCGCTCGCGCTCGGCGCCACCGTCGTCTTCCTCTTCGTCGGTCTCGGCACCGGGATGCTGGCCGCCTGGCGGCGCGGGACGCTGGTCGACAAGTCCTTCACCGCGGGCTCCATGGTGCTCAGCTCGATGCAGATCTACTTCCTGGGCCCGCTCGCGCTCGCCGTGCTGGTCTACCAGACGCACCTCTTCGACGAGCCCCGGTACACCGAGCTGACCGCGGACCCCGTCGCCTGGTTCACCGGGCTGATCATCCCCTGGGTGGTGCTCTCCACGATCTTCGCGGCGCAGTACACCCGTATGGCGCGCTCCTCGATGATCGAACAGCTCCAGGAGGAGCACATCCGCACCGCCCGCGCCAAGGGCATGAGCCGGCGGTACGTCTTCTTCCGGTACGCCTGGCGCGGCTCCCTGATCCCGATCGTCACCATCCTCGGCATCGACCTGTCCTCGATGCTCGGCGGCGCGATCATCACCGAGTACACCTTCGGACTGCCCGGACTCGGGCATCTCGCGGTGGAGTCGGTGCAGTTCAGCGATCTGCCGCTGCTGCTGGGCGTGATGCTCTTCGCGGCCGCCGTGATCCTGCTGTGCAACATCGTCGTCGACGCCGCCTACGCCTTCATCGACCCGCGCGTACGGCTGTCCTGAGCCGTTGTGAGGAGCACTGTCGTGACCACTGTGACCAAGGAGGCCGGGGCGCCCGTACCGGCCGGCGCGGGCGCGTTCCTCTCGGTGCGGGACCTGCATGTCAGCTTCCGCACGGAGGACGGTGTCGTCGGGGCCGTCGACGGGCTCTCCTTCGACCTCGAACGCGGCAAGACCCTCGGCATCGTCGGCGAGTCGGGTTCCGGGAAGTCCGTCACCAACCTGACCGTCCTGGGCCTGCACAACCCGATGTTCACCACCGTCGAGGGGGAGATCCTGCTGGAGGGGCAGGAGCTGACCACGGCCCGGGAGTCGGAGCTGGAGCGGATCCGCGGCAACAAGGTCGCGATGATCTTCCAGGACCCGCTGACCGCGCTCTCCCCGTACTACACGGTGGGCCGGCAGATCGCCGAGCCGTACATGAAGCACCGGGGCGCCTCCCGGAAGGCGGCCTGGGAGCGGACGGTGGAGATGCTCGGAAAGGTCGGCATCCCCCACCCCAGGGAGCGGGCGAAGGACTATCCGCACCAGTTCTCCGGCGGTATGCGCCAGCGCGCGATGATCGCGATGGCGCTGGTCTGCGATCCCGATCTATTGATCGCCGACGAGCCGACCACCGCGCTCGACGTGACCGTGCAGGCGCAGATCCTCGACCTGCTCAAGGACCTTCAGCAGGACACCGGTTCGGCGATCATCTTCATCACGCACGACCTGGGCGTGATCGCCGACATGGCCGACGACATCATGGTGATGTACGCGGGCAACGCGGTCGAACGCGGCACGGTCGACGAGGTGCTGCGCTCGCCCCGGCACCCGTACACCTGGGGCCTGCTGAACTCCATGCCCCGGCTGGACTCGGACCCGGCGACACCGCTGGCCCCCATCCCCGGCGCCCCGCCGTCCCTGCTGAACCCGCCCTCGGGCTGCCGGTTCCACCCCCGCTGCACCTTCCAGGACCGTGTCGGAGGCGGCCGCTGCGTCGACGAACGCCCCCTGCTGGCCCCGGACCGGGCCTCCGCCTGCCATCTGACGGCAGACCAGAAGCGGACCATTTTCGTCGAAGAGATCAAGCCCCGGCTGGGGTAGGAGGAACACGTGACGCAAGAGGATGTGGTTCTTCCCGCTCCCCGGGAGGCCGAGGGCAGGTCCGAGGCCGAGGCCGGTGAGCGGGAGCCGTTGCTGGTCGTGGAGGGGCTCACCAAGCACTTTCCGGTCAAGGGCGGCTTTCCGATCCGGCGGACGGTCGGGCAGGTGCAGGCGGTGGACGGCATCGACCTGACCGTGGCGGTCGGGGAGAGCTTCGGGCTGGTGGGGGAGTCGGGCTGCGGCAAGTCGACGACCGGCCGGCTGATCACCCGGCTGCTGGAGCCGACGGGCGGGAAGGTCTCGTACCGGGGGCAGGACATCAGCCACGCGTCCCGCAGGGAGCTCGCGCCGATCCGGTCCGAGATCCAGATGATCTTCCAGGACCCCTACTCCTCCCTCAACCCGCGGCAGACCGTCGGCAAGATCATCTCCGGGCCGATGGAGATCAACGGGATCGAGCCGGAGGGAGGCCGGGAGAAACGGGTGCGGGAGCTGCTGGAGATCGTGGGCCTGAACCCCGAGCACTTCAACCGTTTCCCGCACGAGTTCTCCGGCGGACAGCGGCAACGTATCGGTGTGGCACGGGCGTTGGCACTCGAACCCAAGCTGATCGTGGCCGACGAACCGGTCTCCGCGCTCGACGTGTCCATCCAGGCGCAGGTGGTCAACCTGCTCCAGCAGGTGCAGCGGGAACTGGACATCGCGTTCCTGTTCATCGCCCACGACCTGGCCGTCGTCCGGCACTTCTCGCAGCGTGTGGCCGTCATGTACCTCGGCAAGATCATCGAGGTGGGCGACCGGACCTCCATCTACACGCGCCCCCGCCACCCGTACACCCACGCCCTGCTCTCCGCGGTCCCCGAGGTGGCGGTCGGCGAGGACTCCGCGCCGCAGCGGGAGCGGATCCGGCTGGCCGGGGACGTGCCCTCGCCGATCTCCCCGCCGTCCGGCTGCCGGTTCCGTACCCGGTGCTGGAAGGCGGCGGAGAAGTGCGCGGCCGAGGAGCCGCCGCTGGTCCGGATCTCCGGCAACCACGAAGGGCACCTGACGGCCTGCCACTTCCCGGAGGAGCCGACGACCGAGGCACGGGACGAGGACATCGTGCTCGATCCGGCGCTGGCGGCGCTGGAGGACGGGGGCGAGGGGTAGGCGTCCGCCGCCGGCCGGCCGGGGCCGGGTCTCAGCGGTCCGGTGTCGCCACCGTGATGATCTCCGGGCTCGTCTCCGTCAGCGGGCCCCGGTCCCAGTCCCCGTACCGCTCCGCCACCCGCAGGCCGGCCTCCGCGAGGAAGCCGGTCAGCCGGGCGGGGGACAGGAAGCGGAGGGTGGCCCGGCTGCTGCGGGGGCGGGGCCATTCGGTGTGGTCGTAGGTCTCCGTGAAGGTCACGCGGTCACCGGCCGGGCCCGCGCCGGCGCCTGCGCCTGCGCCTGCGCCTTCGACTTCCTGCCACACCCGTACGGTCCGGCCGTCGGCGTCGGTGACCTCGTGGACCCGGTCGGGGGTCCACCCCTCCCAGGCGCGGGCGGCCGGGTTGCGGGTCTCGAAGACGAAGCGGCCGTCCGTGCCGAGCGCCGACCGTACGGCCCGCAGCGCGGTGCGCAGTTCCTCGTCGTCGAGCAGGGTCTGGAAGGCGTGGCCCGTCATCACGACCAGCTCGAAGTCGCCCTGCCATCGGTGGCACCGCAGGTCGCCCAGCACCCACTCCACGCCGGGGGCGCGGCGGCGCGCCTGCACCAGCATCGCGGCCGCCGGGTCGAGGCCCGTGAGCCGGCCGGGGTGGCCGTCCGCCGCGGCCCGCGCGAGCAGCCGGCCCGTGCCGCAGCCGACGTCGAGGACCGAACCCGCGGATCTCACCAGGTCCAGGTAGAAGTCGTCGTCGGGGCCCCACGGATTGATGGTGTCGTACAGCGCGGCGAGTGCGAGATCCGCGAACGAATGATCGACCACCGCGGCAGTGTGTCACAGGACCGTGTGACACAGGACAAGATCCACAACATCGTGATTCCCGCTCGACAGCCGGACGCCGGAGCGGTCATGCTCCTGCGCGATGACAAGAACAGACGACATGCCTCCCGCGTGGGACGAGCGCAGCCAGCTCACCACGTTCCTCGACTACGCCCGTGACACCGCCCGAGCCAAGAGCGAGGGCCTCTCCGACGAGGACGCCCGCCGCGCGGTCCTGCCGGGCTCGCCGCTGATGACCCCGGGCGGCCTGGTCAACCATCTGCGCTGGGTGGAGTACTACTGGTTCCAGGTCGTGTTCCTCGGTGAGGAGGACGAAGGGCCCTGGACCGACGAGGACCCCGACCGTGAGATGCGGATCGCCGCCGACTTCCCGCTCGCGCAGTTGCTGGACGAGTACGCCGGCCAGGCCGCGCGGTACCGGGAGCTGGTCGCCGCGCACGACCTCGACACCCGCGCGAAGACCCCGACCAGGGACGGCCGTCATGTCGACCTCCGCTGGATCCTGCTGCACCTCGTCGAGGAGACGGCCCGGCACAACGGCCACCTCGACATCCTGCGCGAGCTGATCGACGGCAGCACCGGGGTCTAGAGGGCGTCTCGGGGAGACGCCCCAGGGCCTCTGCTTCGGCTCTCGCCGGGGCGCGCGGGGCCGGAAAGGCCGATGAAAGACCGGTGAAAGGGTGCCCCTCGACACTGGTGATGTGGGGCGGGCGACCGACGGGGGATACGCGGCGCCCGCCCCGCAACGGGGGCGAGGGCAGGCAGGGCGGGCAGGGCGCGGGCCGGGGCAGGCCGGGGCGCTCACCGCGCGGGATGTGCGGAATTCGCAGTATTGGCCATGGCTTCCGGGGCGGAGTCGGCCGAGTTTGCGGTGTTATCCGGAGTCGGCACGGCCGAGTTGGCCGAAAAGCGACCTCGCGCCGCCCTCCGGTTCGCCTATGAAAAGGCAGACGTTGCCCGGCCGTCCCCACTGCATTACGTTCTGTGAATGCTCACCCCCCGGCCCCGGTTCCGCCTGCTCGGACCCCTGGACGTGGAGATCGACGGCCGGACCGTCGTGCTCACCGGGCGTCAGCGCGCGCTGTGCGCCGTCCTGTTGCTCCACGCCAACCACGTCGTCTCCGTCGACCGGCTGATCCAGTGCCTGTGGGACGGCCGGCCGCCGGGCGCCGGCGCGGCCCGCGTCCGGGCCCTCGTCGCCGAGGTGCGGCGCGCTCTCGGCCCGTCGGGGCAGGACCTGCTGACCACCCGCCGGCCCGGCTACGTGATGCACGCCGGACCCGAGGACCTCGACCTGCTCGCCTTCGAGGACCTGATCAGGGACGGCTCACGCGCCGCGGCCGCCGCCGACTGGCCGACCGCCCGGCGCTGCGGCGAGCAGGCCCTCGCCCTGTGGCGGGGCGAACCGCTGTCCGACCTGTCCGAGGCGGCCGTCCGCGAGGCCGAACTGCGACGCCTCGGCGAACTGCACCTCGCGGCCCGTGAGGTCCTCGCCGAGGCCGAGATCGAGACCGGCCGCCACCGGGAGGCCATCGCCGAACTCCTGCGGCTCACGGCCGCCCACCCGCTGCGCGAACGCCCGCACGCCCTCCTCATGCGAGCCCTGCACCGCGACGGCCGCAGCGCCGAGGCCCTGGAGCTGTACACCGCGCTGCGCCGCCGGATGGTCGACGAACTGGGCATGGAGCCCTCCGACGAGATCCGGGCCCTTCACCAGCGCCTGCTCGGAGGAGGCGAACCGCCGCCGCGGCCGAGACCCGCCGCCGCCCCCGCCCGCCAGGTCCCGCGCCAGCTCCCGCCCGCCCCCCGCCGTTTCGTCGGCCGGGGCGGCGAGCTGGCCCGCCTCGACTCCTGTCTGCACACCGCCGAACCCCTCGCCCTGATCGTCGGCCCGGCCGGCGTCGGCAAGAGCGCCCTCGCCCTGCACTGGGCCCACCGGGTCGCCGACCGCTTCCCCGACGGCCAGCTCTTCCTCGACATGCGCGGCTTCGACAACGCCGAGCCGATGACCCCGCAGGAGGCCCTGCCCCTCCTCCTCCAGGGCCTGGGCTGCGCCCCGCGCGACATCCCGCTCGGCGCCGAGGCGCAGACCGCGCTGTACCGGACCCTGCTGGCGGACCGCCGGATGCTGGTCGTCCTCGACGACGTGGCCGACCCCGCGCACGTACGCCGGCTGCTGCCCGCCTCCGAGGGCTCGCTGACCCTGGTGACCAGCCGCGACAAGCTCAGCGGACTCGTCACGCTGGACGGCGCCTACCGGGTGTCCTGCGACGTCCTCGACCAGGCCGCCGCGCTGGAGCTGATCAGCGGCGCGGTCGGCGCGGACGCCGTCGCCGCCGACCCCGAGGCCGCCGCCCGGCTCGTCGAACTCTGCGACCACCTGCCGCTCGCGCTGTGCGTCGCCGGCTCCTGGATCGGCGAGCGCCCCGGCAGCATCCGCGCCTATGTCCGCGACCTCGCCGACCGCGGCCGGCTGGCCCGGCTGCACG
This sequence comes from Streptomyces phaeofaciens, assembly GCF_014648915.1. Taxonomy (GTDB): domain Bacteria; phylum Actinomycetota; class Actinomycetes; order Streptomycetales; family Streptomycetaceae; genus Streptomyces; species Streptomyces phaeofaciens. The sequence continues at coordinate 438,604 of NZ_BMSA01000002.1, forward strand.
TCGAGGGCGAGGAGTCCGTCGCCGTACGCGCCGCGCTCGACCTGTCGTACGCGGCGCTGCCCGAGAACGCCCGGCACGCCTTCCGCACCCTGGGGGTGCTGCCCGGCACCGGCCGGTCGACGGCCGCCGCGGCCGCCGCCGCCGGGCTCGGCGAGCCCGAGACGGGCGACCTGCTGCGGCTGGCCCAGCGCGTCCACCTGCTGCGCGACGTCGAGCGGGGCCGCCCGGCCTGGCACGACCTCGTGCACGAGTACGCCCGCGACCGCACCGCCGCCGAGGACGCCCCCGAGGCGCGCACGGCCGCCGTCACCCGCGTCCTCGACCACTACCTCCAGAGCGTCGTCAACGCGGCGTCCACCGCGGGCCTGTACGTCATGCGCGGGCGCCCGGATCCCGTCCACGGCTCCCTGCCCCGGGAGTTCGGCACCGCCGAGGAGGCGTACGCCTGGTTCGACGCCGAGTGGGACGACATCGCCGCCGCGATCGGCCATGCCGCCGAACACGGCCCCGCCCCCTTCGTATGGTGGCTGGTGGACGCCCTCCAGGACCTCTTCCACCACCGCCGTCCGCTCTCCGACTGGATGCGCCTGGCCACCCTCGCCCGCGAGGTCGCCGAACGCGGCGGCGACGAGAAGGGCCAGTCCGCGATGCTCATGTCCGTCGGCCACGCCCGCTGGCGCAACGGCGACCTGCGCGGCGCCCTCACCGAGTACGAGGCGGCCGAGGAACTGGCCCGCCGGGCCGGCTGGCTGTACGGCGAGGCCGCCAGCCTCCAGGGCAAGGGCGTCACCCTCAAACTCCTCGGCGAACCCCTGCGCGCCCTGCCCTGCTACGACCGCGCGCTCGCCCTCTACCGCACCCTGGGCAACGTCAAGAACGAGGAGATCATGCTGATCAACTCGGCGTCCCTGAACCTCGCCCTGGGCCGCCTCGACGCGGCCGAGCGGGCGGCGGACGGAGCGCTCGCACTGATCGGCGACGTCGCCCACCACAACCGTGCGATGGCGCTGGTGAACCTCGCCCTGGTCCGGCAGCGGCAGGCCCGCTTCGCGGAGGCGTCGGCGGCGCTGCGCACCTGCTTCCTCGTCTGCCGCGACTCCGGCTCCACCTACGCCGAGGCGGTCGCCCTGGAGACCCTGGGCCGGGTCCGCGCCGACGCCGGCGAGGACGACCGCGCCCTGCTCGCCTACGAGGACGCCCTCGCCGTCTCCCGGCGGGTGGAGAACCGCAACTGCCAGGTGGACAGCCTCGCCGGGATCGCCGCGCTGAAACTGCGCGCGGGCCGCACCGACGAGGCCGCCGCCCACCTCGACACCGCCTTCGAGATCGCCGAACGCACCGGCCACCGCGCGGGCCTCGTCGACGTGCTCCTGGAGCGCGCCGCGCTGGCCCGCGCCCACGGCCGGCCCGCCGAGGCCCTGGACCACCTGGAGCGGGCCGAGCGTCTCGCGGCGGACGGCACCCCCGTGGTCGTCCCCCGCGTTCATCTCGCCCTCTCCGTGACCCTGCTGGCGGCCGGCGACCCCGGACGGGCCAGGGACGCGGCGACCTGGGCCGCGGCCCTCGCCCGCACCTCCGGACAGCGGCTGATCCAGGCCCGGGCCGTGCTCGCCTTCGCCGAGGCCCACCAGGCCCTGGACGACACCGACGCCGCCGAGGCCGCCCGGCAGGAGGCCACGGCCCTGTTCAGCGCCCTCGGCTCCCCACCGCTCGGCCCCCCACGCCGCCACCACCGCGAGGGCGACCTCCCCCAGGACGCGGAGTCCCGCCTCACCCTGTACCTGACGGAACACTTCGACGGCTGACCGGGGCGAGCGGCCGGCCCGGGCTCCGCTCAGACGCTCGCCGCGAAGGCGGCACGCCCCCCGAGGCGCGGATCGCCGGTCAGGATCCGCTCCTGGAGCGCCCGCAGCTCCGTTCCCGGCTCGCAGCCCAGCAGGTCCGTCATCCGCAGCCGCAGCAACTGGAAGCAGTCCAGCGCGTCCGCCGGGCGCCCGCACCGGTACAGGGCGAGCATCAGCAGACCGGCGACCTTCTCGTCGAACGGGTGCATCTCCGCCAGCCAGTGCAGCTGCGGCAGGCACTCCTCGTGCCGGCCCGAGCGCAGCGACAGCTCCGTGCTGGCGACCAGCGCCTCCCGGTGCTCACGGCGCAGCGCGACCCGCGCCGACTCCGCCCACGCCGTACGGATGTCCGACAGCGGCTCGCCCCGCCACAGCTCCAGGGCCCGCCCGTACAGCCCGAGCGCGGTGTCCGTCTCCCCGGAGCGCGCGGCCAGCTGGGCCTGCCGCACCAGCGCGCGGAACCGGGCGGTGTCCACGCTCTGCTCGTCGACCACCAGGACGTACCCCCCGCGCCTGCGGGCCAGCCCCACCCCCGCGCCCAGCGCCTTGCGCAGCCGGGTGGCCTGGATGTAGAGCGCGTCCCGGGGATGCTGCGGCCGCCGCTCCGGCCACAGCCGCTCGATGAGCGTCTCGTCCGCCACGAACGCCCCGGGCGTCCACGCCAGCGCCGCCAGCAGCAGCCTGGTGCCGTGCGGCAACGGCACCTTGTCACCGGAGCGCGTGCGCGCCTCGACACAACCGAGCAGCTGGATCTCCATGCTGTACCCCCGTACCTCGAACCACTCGAGTCACCACTGTGCGGGGTGGGTGTTCGGGTGGTGCACGGATCCTGCATGGGGGCGCCGCGGAAACGGGCGAAGGCCCGCGCCGGGTGAGCGCGGGCCTTCTTTCCCCTGGACCGGACGTTCATGGGCTCGGGTCAATGGGCCGAGAAAGTCCGCTCCGAAAGGAGACGGCTGACGGTAAAGGGGTGTGTCAGGCCGCCGCCTCGGGGTCCTTGGCGAGACGCGGGGCCGGCACGGTGGCCTTGACGTCCGTCGTCTCCGGGTAGTGGCACGCCGTCAGGTGGCCGGGCTTGTTGCCCTCGACCTGGACCAGCGGCGGCGCCTCGGTCGCGCACTTCTCCGTGGCCTTCCAGCACCGGGTGCGGAAGCGGCAGCCGGACGGCGGGTTGATGGGGGAGGGCACGTCGCCGGCGAGCCGGATGCGCTCGCGGGCCGGGGTGCCCTCGTCCTCCACCGTGGCCTCGGGCACGGCGGACAGCAGCGCCCGGGTGTACGGGTGGCGCGGGTTGCCGTACAGGTCGTCACGGTCGGCGATCTCCACGATCTTGCCGAGGTACATGACCGCCACGCGCTGCGAGAAGTGCCGTACGACCGCCAGGTCGTGGGCGATGAAGACGAACGCGATGCCGAGGTCCCGCTGCACCTTCTGGAGCAGGTTGACGACCTGCGCCTGGATGGACACGTCGAGCGCGGAGACCGGCTCGTCGGCGACGATCAGCTTGGGCTCCAGGGCGAGCGCGCGGGCGACGCCGATGCGCTGGCGCTGGCCGCCGGAGAACTCGTGCGGGAAGCGGTTGAAGTGCTCGGGGTTGAGACCCACGATCTCCAGGAGCTCCCGTACGCGCGCCTCGCGGCCGCCCGCCGGGTTGATGTCGTTGATCTCCATCGGACCGGCGATGATCTTGCCGACGGTCTGGCGCGGGTTCAGCGAGGCGTACGGGTCCTGGAAGATCATCTGGATCTCGGACCGCACCGGCGCCAGCTGCTTGCGCCCGGCGTGGGTGATGTCCTTGCCCTGGTAGGTGATCGTCCCGCCGGTGGGCTCCAGCAGCCGGGTGATCAGCCGGCCCGTCGTCGACTTGCCGCAGCCGGACTCGCCGACCAGACCGAGGGCCTCGCCCGCGTGGACCTGGAAGTCCAGCCCGTCGACCGCCTGCACGGCACCGACCGTACGCCGGATCGGGAAGCCGCCCTTGATCGGGAAGTGTTTGGTGAGCCCGGAGACGTCCAGGAGGGGAGTGGTGCTGCTCATGGTGGTGAAATCCCGTCTCTTGTACGTCAGTTCGCGGCGCTGCCGGCGAGGTCGGAGAAGTACTCACCGCGCTGGTCGGCGGTCAGGTGGCAGGCGGAGCCGCGGCCGTCCGTGATCTCCAGGAGCGGCTGCTCCTTGGAGCACAGGCCCCCTTCGACCTTGTCGGCGAAGGTGCACCGCGGGTGGAAGCGGCAGCCCGACGGCGGGTTCAGCAGCGAGGGCGGCGAGCCCGGGATCGGGTTGAGCGGCACGTCGACCGGGTGGTCCAGGCTCGGCATCGAGCTGAGCAGGCCCAGCGTGTAGGGGTGCTGCGGGTTCTTCAGCACCTCCCTCTTGGTGCCGCGCTCCACACACCGGCCGCCGTACATCACCAGCACGTCGTCGGCGATGTCGGCGATCACCCCCAGGTCGTGGGTGATGAAGATGATCGCGGTGCCGAACTCCTTCTGGAGGTCCTTCAGCAGGTCCATGATCTGCGCCTGCACGGTCACGTCGAGCGCGGTGGTCGGCTCGTCGGCGATCAGCAGTTCCGGGTCGCAGACCAGCGCCATGGCGATCATCGCGCGCTGGCGCATACCGCCGGAGAACTGGTGCGGGTAGTCGTCCACCCGGGTCTCCGGCTGCGGGATGCCGACCCGCTTCAGCATCTCGATCGCCCGGGCACGCGACGCGCTCTTGGAGGCGCCGGTGTGCTTGCGGTACGTCTCGGCGATCTGCTTGCCGATCGTGTGGTACGGCGACAGCGAGGCCAGTGCGTCCTGGAAGATCATCGACATCTTGTTGCCGCGGAGCTTCTCCAGTTGCTTCTCGGAGGCGGTCAGCAGCTCCTTGTCGTCCAGCAGGATCTCGCCCTCGATCGCCGTGCGGTCGCGGTCGTGCAGACCCAGGATGGCCAGGTTGGTGACCGACTTGCCGGAGCCCGACTCGCCCACGATGCCGAGCGTCTTGCCCTTCAGCAGGTCGAAGGAGAGCCCGTCGACGGCCTTGACGATGCCGTCCTCGGTGGAGAAGTGGACTTTCAGATCCCTGACGGAGAGGAAGGGCTGCTGATCGGTGCTCGTCACGGGGACGCTCCTGGGGGGTGATGCGAGAGGTAGGGGGCTGGCGGAGGTCAGGCGAGCCGGATCCGCGGGTCGATGAGGGCGTAGACGGCATCGACGATGATGTTGAAGAACACGATCGCGCCGGCGGCCAGGAGGGTCACACCGAGCAGCATGGGCAGGTCGCTCTGGTCCACGGACTTCACCGCGAGCCGGCCGATGCCCGGGAGGCTGAAGGTCTGCTCGGTGATGATGGCGCCGCCGATCAGCGTGCCGAGGTCGATGCCGAACACCGTGACGATGGGGCCCATCGCGCCGCGCCAGGCGAACCGGAAGAACACGTTCGACCGGGACAGGCCCTTGGCGCGGGCCGTACGGACGTAGTCCTCGCTCAGTTGCTCCACGAGCTGCGAGCGGGTCATCCGGGTGTAGTTGGCGGTGAAGATGATCGCCAGGACCAGCCAGGGCAGCAGGAGTCCGGAGAACCAGGCGACCGGGTCGTCGGAGAAGGGGGTCCACGACGGCTGGTCGAGCCATCCCAGCTGTGCGACGAAGTAGTACATCGCGATGTAGCCGACGAAGTAGATCTGCAGCGACGAGCCGAGCAGCGACGCCGAGCTGGCGAACTTGTCCAGGAACTTGCCCTGCTTGAGGGCCGCGAGCATGCCCGCGCCGACACCGAGGACCAGGAAGACGGCGGCCGCGCCGAAGGCGAGCGAGAGCGTCGTCGGCAGGCGGTCCATGATCGTGTCGAAGACCGGCACGTTGTTGGCGAAGGAGTAGCCGAAGCAGGGCGCGTCGCAGTACCCGTAACCGGCGTAGTCGCGGCCGACGAAGACGCCCTTCAGCCAGTACCAGTACTGCACCGGGATGGAGTGGTCGATGCCCAGGTTCTTCCGGATCTGCGCGAGGTTCTCGGGCGTGCAGTTCTTGCCGCAGGACATCATGGCGGGGTCACGCGGCACGGCGTAGAAGAGCCAGAAGGTGATGGCGCTGATGATCAACAGAATGACCATGGCGCCGATGACTCGGCGGACTAGGAAGCGGAACATGAGGCGTGACTTTCCGGACGGGGCGCCGTCGCCGCGGTAAGGAGAGGGGGGTGGACCACAGGGGGTGGCCATGGTGATGGCCACCCCCGGGGGACGTGCGCTTACTTCTTGGCGTAGAGCTTGGTGAGCGCGACGCAGGTGTTGGCGCTGTCCCAGATGACGTTGCCGACCTTGGAGCCGTACAGGTAGTTCCGGATCTTGTGGTAGTCCGGGACGACCGCGGCCAGCTCCATGATCATCTTGTCGATGTTGCCCCAGGCCTTGTTGGCCTCTTCCACGTCCGCGATCTGGGAGGCCGCGTCGATGGCCTTGTTGACGCTCGGGTCGTTCAGCTGGGCGTAGTTGCTGCGGCCGTCGCCGATGTTCTTGCCGCTCCAGCAGGGGTAGAACTGCGAGTAACCGTTCGGCCAGTCCGGGCTCCAGCCGGCCGCGAACAGGTCGAAGTCGTTGTCGACCTTTCCGATCTGGGTGTAGAAGGTCGACTTGTCGACCTGCTTGTTGACGACCGTGAAGCCGGCCGCCTCCAGCGCGTTCTTGATGGCGACGGCGGTCTTCACCGCGGTGTCGGACTGCTGGTAGGCGATGACCAGCTTCTGGCCGACCTTGCCGGCCTCCTTCAGCAGGGCCTTGGCCTTCGCGGGGTCGCCGCCCGGCTTCTTGTCCACGCCGTACAGGTCGAACTTGGTGTAGCCGGGGGTCACCGGGGCGAAGATCGTGGTGGCGATCTCCTGGCTGTAGGCACCGCCGCCGATGGTCTGGAGCTGCTGGTGCGGCCAGGCGTAGTTGATGGCCTGGCGGACCTTGAGGTCCTTGATCCGGGTCATGTTGATCGGCCAGTAGTAGGTGACCGTGTCGACCGCGGTGAGGACGCGCTTCTTCAGCTCGGCGCTGGTGAGGACCTGGGCGATGCGCTCGGGCGCGACCTCGTTGAAGATCGGCACCGCGTACTGGTCGGTGCCCTTGTCCGCGATCCAGCGGTCGGTCGACGCCACCAGCTCGTAGCCCATCTGGAACAGGTACTTGTCCGGGTAGGCGTTGCGGATCGAGTCCGTCTTCGGGTCCCAGTGCTCGTTGCGCACGAAGGTCATCGACTTGCCGATGTTGCGGCTCTCGACCTTGTACGGGCCGCAGGAGATCGGCTGCTTGTCGTACTTCTCCTTGGTGTCGTGCTTCTTCGGCACCAGGGAGTACGCGCGCATCGCGAGCGTGAAGTTGAAGTCGGCGCGGGCTTCCTTGAGACGGAAGGTGATGCTCTTGCCGTCGATCTCGATGGAGTCGAGGCTCTTGCCCTCGTACGGGCCCTTGTACTTGTCGCCGCCCACCAGGAAGTCCTGGACGTAGCGCGGACCCTCGGTGATGAAGGTGGCGAAGAGGCGCTCGAAGGTGTGGCGGAGGTCGTCCGAGGAGATCTCGGCGCCGTCCTCCCACTTCAGACCGTCCTTCAGCGTGAAGGTCCAGGTCTTGCCGCCGTCCTTCATGGTGCCGGCGTCGGTCGCGGCGTCGCCGACCAGGGTGGCGTTGCCCTTGGCGTCCAGCTTGTAGCCGGTCAGACCGCGCATGATCGGCACGGTGATGGCGGCCTCGGTCGAGACGTAGATCTGACCCGGGTCCATGTGGTCCATGTCGAACTGCTGGAGCGAGTAGATCGTCCCGCCCTTGACCGCGCCCGGGACCTCGGCGGCCGGACCGGTGGAGTCGGCCTTGGTGCCGACCGGGATCTCGACGGTCTTGGCCCCGGTGACCTTGGGGGCCTTGTCCTGCGAGGAGCCTCCCTCGCTGCCGCTGCTGCAGGCGCTCAGCACCGACGTCGACGCCGCGGCAACGCCGGTGGCGATGAGGAAGTTTCTGCGCGAGAAGGACATGCTGCCTGCCTTGAAGTGGGAGTGATGAGAGAGATCCGGCACCCCGGCGTCCTTGCCGTGGTCCTGAAGACGGCCGGTGCTAGCGCTTGGACTTGGGGTCGAGTGCGTCACGCACCGAGTCGCCGAGCAGGTTGAACGCGAGGACGAAGATCACCATGGCCAGGCCCGGGAAGAGCATGAAGGTGAGGTCCTCGGTGTAGAAACTTGCACCCCGGGCGATCATGACGCCCCAGTCCGGGGTCGGGTCGATCATGCCGACTCCGAGGAAGGCGAGACCAGCCTCAGCGGTGACGTACGCCGGGAGCATCAGCGTGGTCTGGATGATGATCGGCGTCCACAGGTTGGGCAGCAGCTCCTTGAAGACGATACGCCCCGGTGATGCACCCGTGACCTTCGCGGCTTCGACGAACTCCCGTTCACGCAGGCCCAGTACCTGGCCGCGCAGCAGTCGGGCGATGGACGCCCAGCCGAAGGCGGCGAGGACGATGATCAGAGCTGTGGCCCGCAGCCAGGTCGGGATCTCCTCGTCGGGGGCGACGAAGAGCCCGAACACGACCGGCATGAAGGCGATGAAGAAGAGCGTGGAGGGGAACGACAGCAGGATGTCGATGACCCGGCCCACGAGATAGTCCGTCTTGCCGCCGAGGTAGCCCGCGGTGGTACCGATGACCACGCCGAGGACCACGGTGAGGACGGTGGCGGCGAGCGCGATGCCCAGCGAGTTGCGGATCGCGTAGAGCAGGAAGGTGAAGACGTCGCGCCCCAGCTGGGGTTCGATGCCGAACCAGAACTCGGAGCTCATGCCGCCGTTCGGGCCTGACGGGTAGGCGAAGGGGTTCAGCAGCTCGGGACGCTCGCTGGCGTACGTGGTGTAGGGGTCCTTGCCGTACAGCTTGGCTATCAGCGGAGCGGCGACGGCGATCACGAAGAAGAAGCCCACGATGCACGCGGACATGACGCCCGTGCGGTCCCGCTTGAAGCGGTTCCACGCCAGCCGTCCGGGTGAGCGGCCTTCGCTGACCTTCGGGACGTCGGAAGGCGTCGACTTCTCGGCGCTCTCGTCGGTCACCTCAAGCGGGGCAGCCGCTGATGGAGTTGGGGGGGTCATGGTGCTCCTGGCCCAAGGGAGGGTCTGATGACTCCGCAGGGCACTCCCCTACGGGCTACGCGGGACTTTTTCAACGCAATTCGTTCAAGGTCAATAAATTCTGGTCTGCCTTGGTCTTCTCTTTACCTTCTTTACCTCTGCTTGATCGAACCGTAGCTACGCGTGTAGCGCGCCGTAATCGTTCCGTGTCCGAACTCGGACCAACCGGGCAAAACGGCCAACGAGTTCGATATGCGGACGCCTCAGTGTCGGAATGCGTACATCTCAGGGTCACAATCCAACGGTTCCGCATCGGATGCCGGTGATCCGTTGCGCCCGGCCTCCAAGATCCATTGTGACCTGCGCAGAAGATCCTTTTCGACCCCCCAGCAGCAAGTTGCATCCGGAGTCGATCACTTTCGCGCCACGGTGGTCATATCCCCCCAACGGCCGCCGAACGGGCGCGGTGGGCATGCGATACATGCCGATTGCCTCGATATTGGCCGATAAAGGATCAGTGCTTCGGTCCGGTCGGCACGGCGCCCAGGTAAAGAGCAAGCAAGAGGAGGCATCCATGCGTGGAGCCACGCACGCCAAGTGGGTCGCATGCGCGGCGGCCGTCGCCCTCGTGGCGACGGCCTGCGGCGGGGGGAGCGACAGCGGAGGCGGCGGGGGCGACGGCGGCGCGACGCTGAGCTCCTCCTGGGGTGACCCGCAGAACCCGCTGGAACCCGCGAACACCAACGAGGTGCAGGGCGGCAAGGTGCTCAGCATGATCTTCCGCGGTCTCAAGCGGTACAACCCGGAGACCGCCGCGGCCGAGGACTGGCTCGCCGAGAAGATCGACACCACGGACTCGCAGAACTTCACCATCACCGTCAAGGACGGCTGGACCTTCAGCAATGGCGAGAAAGTGACGGCGAAGTCGTTCGTCGACGCCTGGAACTACGGCGCCGGACTGAAGAACAACCAGAAGAACGCCTACTTCTTCGAGTACATCGACGGCTACACCAAGACCCACCCCGACGACGGCAGCGCGCCGAGCGCCGGCACCCTCTCCGGGTTGAAGATCGTCGACGAGATGACCTTCACGGTGAAGCTCAAGCAGAAGTTCTCGTCGTTCCCCGACACCCTCGGCTACGCCGCCTTCGCCCCGCTGCCCCAGACCTTCTTCACCGACCACGCCGGCTGGCTGAAGAAACCTGTCGGAAACGGGCCGTACGCGATCGACTCCTACACCAAGGGGTCCCAGATGGTCCTGAAGAAGTGGGACGGCTACCCCGGTGAGGACAAGGCGCAGAACGGCGGCGTGACCCTGAAGGTCTACACCGACAACAACACCGCCTACACCGACCTCATCGCCGGCAACCTCGACCTGGTCGACGACGTGCCCGCCGCCCAGCTCAAGAACGTCGAGAACGACCTCGGCGACCGCTACCTCAACACCCCCGCCGGCATCATCCAGACCCTGGCCTTCCCCTTCTACGACCCGGACTGGAACAAGAGCGGCTCCGACAAGGTCCGCACCGGACTCTCCCGGGCGATCGACCGCGACCAGATCACCAAGACGATCTTCCAGGACACCCGCACCCCCGCCACCGACTGGACCTCCCCGGTGCTCGGCGAGGAGGGCGGCTTCAAGGAGGGCTTCTGCGGGGACGCCTGCGACTACGACCCCGAGGAGGCCAAGAAGCTGATCGAGGAGGGCGGCGGACTGCCGGGCGGCCAGGTCAAGATCACATACAACGCGGACACCGGATCCCACAAACAGTGGGTCGACGCGGTCTGCAACTCCATCAACAACGCCCTCGACAACGAGAAGGCCTGCGTCGGCAACCCCGTCGGCACCTTCGCCGACTTCCGTTCCCAGATCGGCGACCAGAAGATGACCGGCCCGTTCCGGGCGGGATGGCAGATGGACTACCCGCTCATCCAGAACTTCCTCCAGCCGCTCTACTACACCAACGCCTCCTCCAACGACGGCAAGTGGTCCAACGAGGACTTCGACAGCCTCGTCGACAAGGCCAACGCCGAGACCGACATCGCCGAGGCCGTCAAGACCTTCCAGCAGGCCGAGGAGGTCGTCCGGGACAACATGGCGGCCATCCCCCTCTGGTACCAGAACGGCAGCGCCGGCTACGCCGAGCGGCTCTCGGACGTCCGCCTCAACCCGTTCTCCGTCCCGGTGTACGAAGAGATCAAGGTCGGCTGACCCGCCATGGGCCGGTATGTGATCCGGCGTCTGCTCCAGATGATCCCGGTGTTCATCGGGGCCACGCTGCTGATCTTCCTGATGGTGAACGTGATGGGCGACCCCATCGCGGGCCTGTGCGGCGACCGCCAGTGCGACCCGGCGACCGCCGCCCAGCTGGAGAAGGAGTTCGGCCTCGACAAGCCCGTCTGGCAGCAGTACCTGACCTACATGGGGAACGTCTTCACCGGAGACTTCGGTACGGCGTTCAACGGCCAGCCGGTCACCGAGCTGATGGCGACGGCGTTCCCGGTCACCATCCGGCTGACCCTCGTCGCCATCTTCTTCGAGATCGTCATCGGCATCACCCTCGGCGTGGTCACCGGCCTGCGCCGGGGCCGCCCGGTCGACACCAGCGTCCTGCTGCTCACCCTCGTGGTGATCTCCGTCCCCACCTTCGTCACCGGTCTGCTGCTCCAGCTGCTGCTCGGGGTCGAGTGGGGGTGGATCAAACCGTCGGTCTCCACCGACGCCACCTTCGGCGAGCTGATCGTGCCCGGCCTGGTGCTGGCCTCGGTCTCCCTCGCCTACGTCACCCGCCTCACCCGGACCTCCATCGCCGAGAACAAGCGGTCCGACTACGTCCGTACCGCCGTCGCCAAAGGGCTGCCGCACCGCCGGGTCGTCACCCGGCACCTGCTGCGCAACTCCCTGATCCCCGTGGTCACCTTCATCGGCACCGACATCGGCGCCCTGATGGGCGGCGCGATCGTCACCGAGCGCATCTTCAACATCCACGGTGTCGGCTACCAGCTCTACCAGGGCATCCTCCGCCAGAACACCCAGACGGTGGTGGGCTTCGTGACCGTTCTGGTGCTGGTGTTCCTGGTGGCCAACCTCCTCGTCGACCTCCTCTACGCCGTACTCGACCCGAGGATCCGCTATGCCTGAGCCGACGCCGGAGCCGGAGCCGCGCCTGCCCGACGCGCATGTGCCGGGACCGGCCCGCACCCCGCAGGAGGGCGCCATCGCCGACACCGGCGCGGGCGGGACGATGGACCTGGCCACCGCGGAGGGCGAGAGCCTGGAGAAGACGCCGGGGGGACCGCTCGGCACCGGACCCGCGGAGAAGCCGCGCTCCCTGTGGTCCGACGCCTGGCGCGACCTGCGCCGCAACCCGGTCTTCATCGTCTCCGGCCTGATCATCCTGTTCCTGGTCTTCATCTCGCTGTGGCCGGGGGCCATCACCTGGATGAGCCCCCTCAAGTGCGACCTCGCCAAGGCCCAGGAGGGTTCCCAGCCCGGTCACCCGTTCGGCTTCGACGGCCAGGGCTGCGACGTCTACACCCGTACGGTCTACGGCGCCCGTACGTCCGTCTCGGTCGGCGTCTGCGCCACGCTCGGCGTGGCCCTTCTCGGCAGTGTGCTCGGCGGTCTGGCCGGGTTCTTCGGGGGCGCCGGGGACTCGGTCCTGTCCCGGATCACCGACATCTTCTTCGCGATCCCGGTCGTCCTCGGCGGTCTGGTCCTCCTCTCCGTGGTGACCAGCAATACGATCTGGCCGGTCATCGGGTTCATGGTGCTGCTCGGCTGGCCCCAGATCTCCCGGATCGCCCGCGGCTCGGTCATCACCGCCAAGCAGAACGACTACGTCCAGGCCGCCCGCGCCCTCGGCGCCTCCAACTCCCGGATCCTGCTGCGGCACATCGCCCCGAACGCCGTCGCCCCCGTGATCGTCGTGGCGACCATCGCGCTCGGCACCTACATCTCCCTGGAGGCGACCCTGTCCTACCTCGGCGTCGGCCTCAAACCACCCCGCGTCTCCTGGGGCATCGACATCTCCGCCGCCTCCCCCTACATCCGCAACGCCCCCCACGCCCTCCTGTGGCCCTCGGGCGCGCTCGCGGTCACCGTCCTGGCCTTCATCATGCTCGGCGACGCGGTCCGCGACGCCCTCGACCCGAAGCTGAGGTGAGGGGCGGATGCTGCTCGAAGTGCGTGACCTCCAGGTGGAGTTCCGGACCCGGGACGGGATCGCCAAGGCGGTCAACGGGGTGAGCTACGCCGTGGACGCGGGGGAGACCCTCGCGGTGCTCGGCGAGTCCGGGTCCGGGAAGTCCGTCACCGCGCAGGCGGTCATGGGGATCCTCGACATCCCGCCGGGGCGGATCACCGGCGGCGAGATCCTGTTCCAGGGCCGGGACCTGCTGAAGCTGAAGGAGGACGAACGGCGCAAGGTCCGCGGCGCCGAGATGGCGATGATCTTCCAGGACGCGCTGTCCTCCCTGAACCCGGTGCTCTCGGTCGGCGACCAGCTCGGCGAGATGTTCGTGGTGCACCGGGGCATGTCCCGCAAGGACGCGCGGACGAAGGCCGTGGAGCTGATGGACCACGTCCGCATCCCGGCGGCGCGGGAGCGGGTCAAGGACTACCCGCACCAGTTCTCCGGCGGCATGCGCCAGCGCATCATGATCGCCATGGCGCTCGCCCTGGAGCCGGCCCTCATCATCGCCGACGAGCCCACCACCGCCCTCGACGTCACCGTCCAGGCCCAGGTCATGGACCTGCTCGCGGAGCTCCAGCGCGAGTACCACATGGGGCTCATCCTCATCACCCATGACCTCGGCGTGGTCGCCGACGTCGCCGACCGCATCGCGGTGATGTACGCGGGCCGGATCGTCGAGTCGGCACCCGTCCACGACATCTACAAGGCCCCGGCGCACCCCTACACCCGCGGCCTGCTCGACTCCATCCCCCGTCTCGACCAGAAGGGCCAGGAGCTCTACGCCATCAAGGGGCTGCCGCCCAACCTCATGAACATCCCGCCCGGCTGCGCCTTCAACCCGCGCTGCCCGATGGCCCAGGACGTCTGCCGGACGGACGTACCGCCCCTGTACGAGGTCTCCGGCGAACGCAGGAGCGCCTGCCACTTCTGGAGGGAGTGCCTGCATGACTGAGCCGATCCTGGAGGTCAGCGGGCTGGTCAAGCACTATCCGCTGACCCAGGGCATCCTCTTCAAGAAGCAGGTCGGGTCGGTGAAGGCCGTCGACGGCGTCGACTTCGCGCTCCGCCGCGGCGAGACCCTCGGCATCGTGGGCGAGTCCGGCTGCGGCAAGTCCACGGTCGCCAAGATGCTGGTCAACCTGGAGCGGCCGACCGAAGGGCGGATCCGCTACAAGGGCGAGGACATCACCAAGCTGTCGGGGAAGGCCCTGCGGACCGTCCGCCGCAACATCCAGATGGTGTTCCAGGACCCGTACACCTCCCTCAACCCCCGGATGACGGTCGGCGACATCATCGGGGAGCCGTTCGAGATCCACCCCGAGGTGGCACCCAAGGGCGACCGGCGGGCGCGGGTCCGGGAACTGCTGGACGTCGTCGGGCTCAACCCCGAGTACATCAACCGCTATCCGCACCAGTTCTCCGGCGGCCAGCGCCAGCGCATCGGCATCGCGCGCGGGCTGGCGCTGCGCCCCGAGGTGATCGTCGCCGACGAACCGGTGTCCGCCCTGGACGTCTCGGTGCAGGCCCAGGTGATCAACCTCCTCGACCGGCTCCAGGCCGAGTTCGAGCTGTCGTACCTCTTCATCGCGCACGACCTGTCGATCGTCCGGCACATCTCGGACCGGGTCGGGGTGATGTACCTCGGGCGGATCGTGGAGATCGGCAGGGACGCCGAGATCTACGACCATCCCACCCACCCCTACACCCAGGCGCTGCTCTCCGCGGTGCCCGTGCCGGACCCGGAGGCGCGCGAGCAGCGGGACCGGATCATCCTGGCGGGTGACGTCCCGTCCCCGACGAACATCCCCTCCGGCTGCCGCTTCCGCACCCGCTGCTGGAAGGCCCAGGAGCGGTGCACGCGGGAGGTGCCGCTGCTTGCTGTGCCGGAGGAGTTCCGGCGCGTGAGCGGGCCGGCCGCGCACGATTCGGCATGCCATTTCGCGGAGGAGAAGCGGGTGGTCCCGCCCGGGCAGCGGCCTCCCGGACCGACGGACGATCTTGGGAAGGAGGGCCCATAGCCGCACATTCGTACACCAACCGCGTTAACACGCAGGCAACTTGACTGACCCGATTCCGATATACGGACGCGTCAGGCTGAACAGCGTACGGCCGTGCGGGTGCCGTAAACGGGCCGGGGCGCGCCATGTCGCCCCGGCCCGTTGCCCGGCCCGGACCGGGCCTACGCCATCCCCAGGGACCGCTTCAGGAAGTCCACCTGGAGCAGCAGGAGGTTCTCCGCGACCTGCTCCTGCGGGGTCATGTGAGTGACGCCGGACAGCGGCAGCACCTCGTGCGGCCGGCCGGCGGACAGCAGCGCGGAGGACAGCCGCAGGGCGTGGGCGACCACCACGTTGTCGTCGGCCAGCCCGTGCACGATCATCAGCGGCCGGTGCGGCTCGGCGGGCGCCGAGAGCCCCTCGTCGGTGACGAGCGAACTCCGCGCGTACGACTCCGGATGCGCCGCCGGGTCGCCGAGATAGCGCTCGGTGTAGTGGGTGTCGTACAGCCGCCAGTCGGTCACCGGGGCGCCGGCGATGCCGGCGTGGAAGACGTCGGGGCGGCGCAGCACCGCGAGGCCGGCCAGCCAGCCGCCGTAGGACCAGCCGCGGATCGCCACCCGGCCGAGGTCCAGGGGATGGCTCTTCGCGAGGTCCTGGAGCGCCTCGATCTGGTCGTCCAGGCTGACCGTGAAGTCGTGGTGGACCGCCTTCTCCCAGCCGGGGGAGCGGCCCGGGGTGCCCCGCCCGTCGGCGACCACCACCGCGAAGCCCTGGTCGGCGAACCACTGCGAGGTGAGGTGCGCGTTGTGCGCGGCGAGCACCCGGGGGCCGTGGGGGCCGCCGTAGGGGTCGAGCAGGACGGGCAGCAGGGGTGCCGGGTGCTGCGAGGTGTCACCGGGGTAGTCCGTAGGCATAAGCACGGCGCACGGGATCCTCCGTGCGCCCCCCTCGGTGAGCACCACGCGCGGGGACAGACCGGGATCTTCCGCATGCGACCGGACCGTCACGGGCTTCTTCCCCTCGCGCAGCACCCGCGCCACGCTCCCCGGCCGGTCCGGTACCGCCGACACCATGACGGTCACGCCCCCGGCCCGCACCGCCGAGTGCACACCGGGCTCCTGGGAGATGCGCTCGACCCCCAGTTCGTTGACCCGGTAGACATGGACCTCGCCGATTTCCGGGCGTTCCGCGTCCTCGCCGGCCGAGGCCGCGACCAGCACGTCGTCCGCCGTGACGTCCAGCACCGCCCGCACGTGCAACTGCGCCCCGGTCAGGGGTCGTTCGCCCACCGCGAGAACCCGGGCGCCCCCCTCGTCGGCGATCCGCACCAGCCGTCCGGAGGGGCTCCAGCACGGCACTCCAGGGAAAAGATCCAGCCAAATCGGATCTTCGTCGGCGTGCACCATCCGGGTCGCCCCGGTGTCGGTGTCCACGGCGAGGAAGAGCTGGCTGCGCTGGTCGCGCGCCTGTACGAGCAGCAGTGGCGCACCCGCCCCTGACCAGTGCACTCGCGCCAGATACGGATAGCGTGCCCGGTCCCAGACGACCTCCGTGCGCACCCCGCCGAGGCCGAACACGAAGAGCCGGACCTCCGCGTTGGCCGTCCCGGCAGCCGGATACGGCACGTGTTGTGGGTCACGTTTCGGCTGGGCGGGGTCGGAGATCCACCACCGCTCCACCGGCGTGTCGTCCACGCGCGCGACGAGCAGCCGGTCCGACTCCGGAGCCCACCAGAAACCCCGCGAACGCCCCATCTCCTCGGCCGCGATGAACTCGGCCAATCCATAGGAAACCGACGCGGACTCGGGCTCCACCACCGCCCGGTCGCCCTCGCCCTCGGCGCCGACGACCCGCAGGGCGCCCCCCGAGACATACGCGACGAGCCGCCCGTCGGGGGACGGACGGGGGTCGATCACCGGCCCCGGGACGGCCAGCCCACGTGCCGTCCCGGCCCGCAGCTCGGCCGTGAAAAGCCGCCCTGACAAGGCGAAAGACGCCAGCTCCACGGCCTCGTCGGTGGCGTAGCCGACGATCCCGGCACCCCCCTCGCGGCTGCGTTCACGGCGCGCCCGCTCCTCGGCCGAGAGGTCCTCCGAGGCGCCGCCCAGGAGGGTGTGCGGGTCGGCGGCCAGGCGCTCGGTGCCGTCCGCCGGGTCGAGCACCCACAGCGAGTTGGCGCGGTCCGTACCGGATCCGGACCGCAGGAACGCGACCCGGGAGCCGTCGGGGGCCACCGTGAACGAACGCGGCGCGCCGAGCGAGAAACGCTGGGTGCGGGCGTGCCGGCGGGGGAAGGAGTCGGACTCGTTCGTCATCCCCCGACCATATTGGCCATGCGCCCCCTTGTGCGGCTGTGCGCCGAGAGATGCGCACGCACTCATAGTTATGATCACTAGCGCTGTGTGGGTATGAACCTGCTGGCAGTTGTACGGATGGACAAGTTCCCTCGCTCTGTTTTCCCCCACGTTCCCGGGTTCTTGGAGGTGAGCCGCCGTGGCACTCTCGATTTCGGCGGTGGTGCTGCTGGCGATCATCGTCTTCTTGTTGATCAAGAAGTCAGGCCTGAAGGGCGGTCACGCGGTTGTCTGCATCCTGCTCGGCTTCTATCTCGCGTCCTCGACGATCGCGCCGACGATCAGCGACCTCACCACGAGCGTGGCGAGCATGATCGGCAGCATCAAGTTCTGACGCGTGCCGTTCCTGCGTCTGCCCCTGCGTCGGCGAGGTAGTCCTGCCTCGTAGGGTTGGCCCCATGACGGAACTGCCCGCCCGGCGTCTGCTGCTGGTGCACGCGCACCCGGACGACGAGTCGATCAACAACGGCGCGACCATGGCCCGCTACGCGGCCGAGGGTGCCCATGTGACCCTGGTCACCTGCACCCTCGGTGAACGCGGCGAGGTCATCCCGCCGGAGCTGCGGCACCTGACGGGTGCGGCCCTGGGCGAACACCGCCTGCGTGAGCTGGCCGACGCCCTGGCCGGTCTCGGCGTCACCGACTTCCGGCTGCTCGGCGGCGCGGGCCGCTACGCCGACTCCGGGATGATGGGCATCCCCGACAACGACGACCCCGGCTGCTTCTGGCAGGCCGACGTCGACGAGGCCGCCGCCTCGCTCGCCGAGGTCGTCCTGGAGGTCCGGCCCCAGGTCGTCGTGGCGTACGACGACAACGGCGGCTACGGCCACCCCGACCACATCCAGGCCCACCGGGTCGCCCTGCGTGCCGTGGAGCGCGCCGCGGACGCCGGGTGGACGGTCCCCAAGGTCTACCTCAACCGCGTCCCGCGCTCCGTCGCCGAGGCCGCCTTCGACCGGCTCCGCCAGGAGCTGCCCGGTCTGCCCTTCGCCCGCAGCGCCGCCGTCTCCGACGTGCCCGGCGTGGTGGACGACGAGCTGATCACCACCGAGATCGACGGCGCCGCGTACGCCGCCGCCAAGGCCGCCGCGATGCGCGCGCACGCCACCCAGATCGAGGTCGCCCCGGACGAGCGCCACTTCGCGCTCTCCAACGAGCTGGCCCAGCCCCTGTTCACCACCGAGTACTACCAACTCGTGCGCGGGGAAACCGGTCGCCCGCCCGGTCGCGACGGGGAGGCCGGCGGGAGCCCGGAGACCGGCGGGAACCGGGAGACCGACCTGTTCGCCGGCATTGAGGAGGGGGTCTGATGTCGGACCGCGGCTCGATGCTCGCCCAGCCCCTCCGGCGGCCCCCCGCCGGACGGCTCGTCGCCTACGTCGGACTTCTCCTGCTCGGCGCGGTCACCGGACTGGCCGGGGCGCTCGTCCAGGCCGGCTGGTTCCCCGGCGGACTGCTGCTCGCGCTCCTCGGCGCGGCCGGCCTCTTCCTCGGCGGCGCACGGGCGCTCGGCAGCCGGGGCGGGGCCGTCGCGCCCGCCGCGGGCTGGATGATCGGCGTCGTCGTGCTCACCGCCGGCCGGCCCGAGGGAGACTTCCTGTTCGGCGCGGGAGGAGGCTCCTATCTCTTCCTGCTCGGCGGCATGGCCCTCGCTGTGATCTGCGCCACCCTTGCGTTCGGGCGGCAACCGGTCGGCGACGAGGTCCGACTTGGGAAGTGACGTACCACTTCGCCGTGCCGTGGCGGTGCGAGTCCGGTGTGGGTTTCCACGACGGTCACGGGATACGGGCCAGAAGTGGCCAGTATGGTGGTGCGCGCCGCCGAGCCGCCCGTGAGGCCGTGGTGGGCGGTGGAGCCAACCTGGAGAACCTGCCTTGAGTCGTGAAACTGACAGTCCGTCCTCCGGGCCCAACGGGCGCGGCGGAGCCGCCTACCCGTCGGGTACGCCGCCGTACGGCACCCCTGTGGTGTCCGAAGGCAGTGCGGATGCGGGCCGTTCGGCCGCCCAGCCGGAAGAACGCAAGACCGAGACCACGCTGACGACCCGGATCCGGATCAACATCCCCGGTTCGCGGCCCATTCCGCCGGTCGTCGTGCGCAAGCCCGTCGGGGAGACCGAGGGCGCGGTCGACGAGGTCGCCGCCGCCCCGCAGACGCCCGCCCCCACGGGGTCCGCGTCCGACACCGGCACCTTCGAGATGCCCGCCGACCCGGGCGCCCCGGCCGCGGCCGGGGCCGAGGAGAAGACGAGCGACTGGTTCGCGCCGCGCAAGTCCGGCGGGGGCAAGGGCGGTCAGGGCGGCGGCGGTACGAACGGCGCGGGGATGCCGGGCGGTTCGGCCGCCGGTGCCGCGCCGGGCGGTCCGTCCGCCGGTGCGGGCACCCCCGCGCCCACCGGCGCCCGTCCGGGTGCCGGGCGACCGGGCTCGGTGGTCGGTTCCATGGGCGCGCCGGGCCCTCGTCCCGGCGGTACCAACGGCGCGGGGATGCCCGGCGGCGCCACCGGCGGTCCGGTGGCCCCCGGCCACGGCGGCGGCACCGGTTCCTTCGACGTCACCGAGGCGCTCGCCGCGGGCCCGCTCGGCAACGGCCCCCGCCCGCCCCAGGGCGGCGCCCCCGCCGAGCCCCGCCGCGACGAACTGCCGTACTTCTCCGGCAACGGCCAGGGCGGACCGGGCGGCCAGGGCGGACAGAACGCTCAAAGCGGCCAGAACGGCTTCCCGGGCCCGAACGGCCAGGGCGCTCAGCCGGGCCTCCCCGCCCGGAAGGGCCCGAACGGCGAGCACGGCTTCGCCGGCCCCGGCGGCCCCGGCGGCCCCGGTGGTCCCGGCGGCGGACCGGCAGGGCCCGGTGGCTCGTACGACTTCAACGGCCCGGACCTGCCCGGCGGCCCCGGCGGCCGAGGCGGCCCGCAGGGCCCCGCGGGCCCCACCGGCGGCCCGGTCACCGGCGACGGCCCGATCGTGCCCCCGATGGCGCACGGCGCGGCCGGCGGCACGGCGACGGCTCCCGGCGGACCCACGGCTCCCGGCGGACCCGCGGGCCCCGGCGGCCGGCGTCCCGCCGCCCTCGCTCCCGGCGCGGGCCCCGGCGCCGCCCGCCTCCCCGGCGGCGGGATCAGCGACGACACGGCGATCCTGACCCCGCAGAAGCACGCCCCCGAACCGGGCGCCGGCGGCTACGGCGGCCGTCCCGTCGACAACGTCTCCGGGCACACCGTCACCAGCGGCATCCCGGTCGTGCCCTCGGGCGGCCAGGGCGGCCCCGGCGGGTTCCCGCCCGGCGCCACCGCCCCCGGCGGACCGGCGACGCAGACCCCGCCGAAGCGGCCGGAGCCGGCCTCGCCGAACGCGTCCACCGGTTCCACGAAGAAAAAGAAGAAGGGCCGCAGCAAGCTGGTCCTGCTCGGCGGCGTCCTGGTCCTCGGCGGCGCCGGTGTCTACGGCGCCGGCCTGCTGATGAACCACTCCGACGTGCCCAAGGGCACCACCGTGCTCGGCGTCGACATCGGCGGCAGCACCCGCGACGACGCCGTCAAGAAGCTCGACGACGCCTTCGACGAGCGGGCCGGCCAGAAGCTGAAGCTGTCCGTCGGCGGCGACACCGTCACCCTCAAGCCGGACCAGGCGGGCCTCCAGTTCGACATCGCGGCCACCGTCGACGGCGTCGCCAAGAGCGACTACAACCCGGTCTCCGTGATCGGCACCCTCTTCGGCCAGGAACGCGTCGTCGAGCCGGAGATGCCGGTCGACGAGGAGAAGCTCCAGGCGGCCCTGGAGTCCGCCGCGGGCGGCTCCGGATCGGCCACCGACGGCACGATCAAGTTCCGGTCCGGCAAGGCCGTCGCCGTCTACGGCAAGGCCGGCAAGGGCATCGACGCGGCCAAGGCCGAGGACTCGGTCGTCGCGGCCTACCGCAGCCAGGTCGAGTCGGGCACCGCCACCCCGGTGAACGTCCCGACCGTCACCAAGCAGCCGACGATCTCCGACGCCGAGGTCGACCGGATGATGAAGGAGTTCGCCGAACCGGCGATGTCCGCCCTGGTCACCGTGCAGACCGACGCGGCGCACAGCATCCAGTTCGGCCCCGTGTCCCTGCCGAAGATCCTCGGAGTCAAGGCCGTCGACGGCAAGCTCGTGGAGACGTACGACCTCAAGGCGCTCCAGGCCGCGTACGGCAGCACCTTCGTCGGCGTGAAGGTCGACGGCGCGAGCGGGAAGCGCGACATCCTGCCGCAGGACGTCGTCTCCGCCCTGCGCACGGCCCTGCGCGGCAAGACGGCGGCGGAGCGCACCGGGGTCATCGACACCAACCCCAGCTGACGTGCCCCCGGTGCCGCATGACATCTGTCATGCGGCACCGAGGACAGTCGGCACTGCCGCCCGCCCGGTCTCCCGGACGACGATGGCTGTCATGACGACGACGACAGCACCGGCGGTGGGATTCGACCGGGTGAGCAAGACCTACGGGGACGTACGGGCCGTGGACGGCCTGACGCTCGCCCTGCACCCCGGGGAGACGGTGGCCCTGCTGGGCCCCAACGGCGCCGGCAAGTCCACCACCCTCGACCTGCTGCTCGGCCTCAAGCAGGCCGACAGCGGCACCGTCCGCGTCTTCGGCACCGCCCCGCGCGAGGCGATCGTCGCCGGCCGGGTCGGCGCGATGCTCCAGAGCGGCGGGCTGATGGACGAGGTCACGGTCGCCGAGCTGGTGGCGCTCGCCTGCGCCCTGCACCCCAAGCCGTACAAGCTCTCCGAGGTGCTGTCCCGGGCCGGCGTCTCCCAGATCGCCGGCCGCAAGGTCGACAAGCTCTCCGGCGGCCAGGCCCAGCGGGTCCGCTTCGCCCTCGCCACCGCCGGCGACAGCGACCTGATCGTCCTGGACGAGCCCACGACCGGCATGGACGTCACCACCCGCCAGGCGTTCTGGGCCACCATGCGCGAGCAGGCCGACCAGGGCCGCACGGTCCTCTTCGCCACCCACTACCTGGAGGAGGCGGACGCGATCGCCGACCGGGTGCTGGTCCTGCACCGGGGGCGGCTGCTGGCCGACGGCACGGCCGCCGAGATCAAGGCCAAGGCGGGCGCCCGGCGGATCTCCTTCGACCTGGAGGGCGAGATCGACGAGCCCGCACTGCGCGCGCTGCCGTTCCTGACCGCGGTCGACGTCTCGGGCCACACCGTCCGCGTCCAGTCCGCCGACGCCGACGCCACCGTCCACGCGCTGTACGGACTCGGCCTCTACCCGCGCAACCTGGAGGTCGCCGGGCTCGGCCTGGAGCAGGCGTTCGTCGCCCTCACCACCGCCGAGGAGGCGAAGACCAAGTGAACAGCCTGATCAAGCTGGAACTCACCCGCGCCCTGCGCAACCGCAAGTTCCTGTTCTTCTCGGTGATCTACCCGTCCGTGCTGTTCCTGCTGATCGCGGGCAGCGCCGACAGCACCACCGTGGTCGACGGCACCGGCCTCACCCTGCCCACGTACATGATGGTCTCCATGGCCTCCTTCGGCGCCCTGACGGCCGTCCTGATGGGCAACAGCGAGCGGATCGCCAAGGAGCGGGAGAGCGGCTGGGTGAGGCAGCTGCGGCTCACCACGCTGCCCGGCCGGGGCTACGTCCTCGCCAAGACGGCGAGCGCGGCCGTGGTCAGCCTCCCGTCCATCGTGATCGTCTTCGCCGTCGCGGCGGCCGTGAAGGACGTACGCCTGGACGCCTGGCAGTGGCTCGCGCTCACCGGCGCCATCTGGGCCGGCAGCCTGGTCTTCGCCGCCCTGGGCGTCGCGCTCGGCTACCTCACCAGCGGGGACGCGGTCCGCCCGGTCACGATGATCACCTACTTCGGGCTGTCGATCCTCGGCGGCCTGTGGATGCCCACGACGACCTTCCCGGCCTGGCTCCAGGACATCGCGAAGTGGGTGCCCACGCACGCGTACGCTGCCCTGGGCCAGGCGATCGAACGGAACCAGGCCCCGCACGCCCAGGACATCGTCATCCTGGCCGTCTTCTTCGCCCTGTTCACGGGCGGTGCGGCCTGGCTGTACCGGAAGGACACGCTGAAGGCGTGAACACCACGACGGACGACCTGCTGTCGGAGGAGGCCCTGCGGGATCCGGTGATCCCGCTGGGGCAGTCCGCCCGCACCCGCCGCGAGCTGTGGCGGCGCAAGGCCCTGTGGATCGGCGTGTGGCTGGTCTTCCTCAGCTCACCGGTCCACGACCTGCTGTCCGGCCACCACACCACCGGGGGCACCGTCGCCGGCTGGCTGGGCCTGGCGGTCTTCGTCACCGGCTACCTCTCGCTCCTCTTCCGGAACATGGGAGCGGCGCCCTACCCCCCGAGGCTGGTCGGCGGACTCATCGGCTCGATGGCGGTGCTCGCCGTCGTCCTCGGCCTCACCCTCGGCTCCCCCTGGCTCGGCCTGTTCTGCTACGTCTCCGTGGCCTGCGGGATGGTCCTCCCGCCGCGGCAGGCGTTCTGGACGATCCCGGCCACCGCCGCCACCATGATGCTCGTCGGCCTTCGCACCGGTGTGGAGGAGGCGGCCGACCTGCTGGTGCTGGTCCTGCTCATCGGCTTCGCGATGACGGGCGTGAGCCAACTGGTCCGCACGACGATCGAGTTGCGCAAGGCCCGCGCGACGGTCGCCCAACTCGCCGCCAACGAGGAACGGCTGCGCCTGGCGAGGGACCTGCACGACCTCCTCGGCCACTCCCTCTCCCTCATCACCCTCAAGAGCGAGCTGGCGGGGCGGATGCTCCCCGACCATCCCGAGAAGGCGGCCCGGCAGGTCGCCGACATCGAACAGGTCAGCCGGCAGGCCCTGGTGGACGTCCGCGAGGCCGTCACCGGCTACCGGCGGCCGCGTCTCGCCGCCGAACTCGCGGGCACCCAGGTCGCCCTGACGGCGGCCGGCGTCATCGCCGTCGCCCCCGCCGAACCCGACCTCGACCAGGTCCCCGAGGAGAGCGAGTCCGCCCTCGCCTGGGCCCTGCGCGAGGCGATCACCAACGTCGTCCGGCACAGCGGCGCCACCCGCTGCACGGTGGACGTCGTCCGCCGCCAGACCCTCGACGGCCCCGTCCTCGAACTCTCCGTCGAGGACGACGGCTCCGGCGGTTCCGGCAACGGCCCGGGCAACGGCCTCACCGGCCTCACCGAACGCCTGGAGAAGGCCGGCGGCACCCTGGAGGCGGGCCGGACCAGGAACGGCTTCCGACTGGTGGCCCGCGTCCCGGCCGGCACCGGTGCGGACATAGGATCCCGCCCATGAGTGGTGGCACGATCAAGGTCCTCCTGGCCGAGGACCAGTCGATGGTCCGCGAGGCCCTGGCGGCCCTGCTGGGCCTGGAGGACGACATCGAGGTGGTCGCCCAGGCGGCCCGCGGCGACGAGGTCCTCGCGGCCGCCCGCGCCCACGACGTCGACGTGGCCCTGCTCGACATCGAGATGCCGGGCCTGACGGGGATCGAGGCGGCGGCCCAGCTCCACCAGGAGTTCCCCGCCCTGAAACTGGTCGTCCTCACCACCTTCGGCCGCCCCGGCTACCTGCGCAGCGCGATGGAGGCGGGCGCCGACGCCTTCCTCGTCAAGGACGCCCCGGCCGCCCAGCTGGCGGAGGCGGTGCGCAAGGTCCTGGCGGGGGAGCGCGTCATCGACCCGACGCTCGCCGCGGCGGCTCTGGCGGGGGGCGCGAACCCCCTGACGGACCGTGAGCGTGAGGTCCTGCGGGCGGCGGCCGACGGCTCGACGAACGCGGAACTGGCGGTGCTCCTGCGCCTGTCCCAGGGAACGGTCCGCAACTACCTGTCGACGGCGATCCAGAAACTGGCCGTCCGCAACAGGGCGGAGGCGGTACGGACAGCCAGGGACAAGGGCTGGCTGTAGCCCACCGGCGGCCGCCGGACGGTCAGTTCAGCATCGCCCGCGCGGTCTGGGCCTCCGCCCGCACCCGAGCCGCCAGCGACTCGTCCACCACCTCCACGAGCTCCGCGTACTCCTCCAACTCGGCGGCCCCGCCGAGGAAATCACCCCGCCGCACCAGCAACTGCCCCTTCTCGTGGCGCAACCGGGCCGGATGGTGCGGCACCCGCAGCGACAGCTCCAGCGCCCACAGGGCGACATCCGACCGCTCCGGCCGGGCCGTCGCCCACGACCGGATGTTGTTGAGGATCCGGATCACCACCTCCAGCGGCTCCGCGGGCACCATCATCGACGGCGACAGCGGAGCCCCCGTGGCCCCGGCCACCAGCGCGTCCGCCTCCCCCTCGCCCAGCAGCCGCCCCCCGTCGAACGGATCGACCAGCACCTCGCAGTCCGCCCCGAACCCGACCACGAAGTGCCCCGGCAGGGCGACCCCGTGCACCGGAGCCCCCGCCCGCCGGGCGACCTCGACCCACACCACCGACAACAGGATCGGCAGGCCGCGCCGCCGCGCCAGCACCTGGTGCAGCAGCGAGGACTCCAGCCGCTGGTAGTCCGTGGCGGAGCCGCGGAACCCGTACCGCCCGCCCAGCAGTTCCCGCAGGGCCACCGCCCAGTCCCGCGCCCCGCCGGGCCGGTACGGCACCTCCCCGGCCAGCCGGTCGAGCTCCACCTGTGCCGCGTCCAGCCCGGCCGGGCCCAGCTCCGGGTCCGCCTCCGCGCCGATCAGCAGACACATCGTGGTGAGGTCGGGCCGCTCCGCGCGAGCCTCCTCGGCGAACAGCCGCCGCACCTCACCGGCCGCGAAGCCGCGCACGTCGCCGTTCTCGTCGCCGCTCACGAGGCCTCCCGCGGCTCCCGCGGCCCTTGCGGTTCGAGGGGCTCCTGCGGCTCCTGGGGCTCGCGGTAGTGGTGGTACGCGTGGTGCGCCGCGAACCCCATCCCGGCGTACAGCGCGCGGGCCCCCGTGTTCTCCTGCTCCACCTGGAGCCAGGCGGCCGACGCGCCTTCCTCCAGCGCTCGCCCGGCCAACGCGGCCATCACGGTCCTGGCGAGCCCCCTGCGCCGCCGCGCGGGGTCGACCTCGACCGCGGCGAACCCGGCCCACCGGCCGTCCACGACACACCGTCCGATGGCGGCGGGCGCGTCACCGGGCGCCGCACCCGGCACGGTCGCGAACCACACCGACGGTCCTTTGCCGAGCACCTTCAGGGCCACCTCGCTCACCCCCTTGCGCTGATACCGGGCCAGCCAGGCCTCGTCGGCCTCCCGCGCCAGCAGGACGTCGCGGACCGCGGCCGGCCCGGCGATGTCGGCGACCGGCGCCAGCGCCCCGATCCACAGCTCGGCGGTCACCTCACGCACCCATCCGCGCCGTTCCAGCTCCGCGCCCAGCAGCTCCTGGGTGCCCTCGGCTCCGGTCGCGGTCTGCACGTACGCGGGCAGACCACGTTCCGCGTACCAGCGTCGTACGACGTCCAGTGCCTCGTCCAGCGGGAGGCCCGGGTCGCCGAGCGGCAGCACGGAGTTGGCCCGGCGGGTGAACCCGGAGGCGGCCCGCAGTTCCCACCCGCCGAGCCGCTCGCTCTCCACCGGCAGCCAGGCCCGCGCGCCGACCCGGGCGAGTTCCTCGTACGAGGCGGCCGGACCCCGGCGGCGGGCCGGGGCGGGCGGGACGACCTTCCCGGCGACCAGGGAGGATTCGTCAATCCGGACGCTCTCCCCGCTCTTCCGTGTGATCACCAGCACAGCGTCGTCCCATGATGTGAGAACACCGACCGTGTCGGTGAATTTCCCCTCGGTGACGCCCGATTCGGTCAAACGCCGTACGGAGACACGTTTGCCCACGTCAGCAACGCTGATGCGGACCTCGAGGCGTCCAGCGGCCGAGAATTCCACAGGTCGGTTCACCCCTCCTGTTCGGATCATGCCCAAGAACGGAGATACTAGGTGCGGGCATCGACGACGCCGCGCTCCCGCGCGCCAGGCGGCGGAGCCTACGACAGGCCCGCCAGCGCCCTATCGAGGAGGAACGACAGCGTGACCTACGTCATCGCGCAGCCTTGTGTCGACGTGAAGGACAAGGCGTGCATCGAGGAGTGCCCGGTCGACTGCATCTACGAGGGCTCCAGGTCCTTGTACATCCACCCGGACGAATGCGTCGACTGTGGTGCCTGTGAGCCGGTCTGTCCGGTCGAGGCGATCTTCTACGAGGACGACACTCCGGAGGAGTGGAAGGACTACTACAAGGCGAACGTCGAGTTCTTCGACGAGCTCGGCTCTCCGGGCGGCGCCAGCAAGCTGGGCGTGATCGAGCGCGACCACCCCTTCGTCGCCGCGCTGCCGCCGCAGAACCAGTAAGCGACCCGGTACGCAGTCCGCATCCGTGCCGCCTCGGTCCCGTACGGCCCGATCACCCTTGATCGCCGTACGGGACCGAGGCGTTTGCCGTATCAGAAAGTGAGCCAGAGCCCGTGTCCGCAGTCTCCGACCGTCTTCCCACCTTCCCCTGGGACAAGCTGGAGCCGTACAAGAAGACGGCCGCAGCGCACCCGGACGGCATCGTCGACCTCTCCGTCGGCACCCCGGTCGACCCGGTCCCCGAGCTGATCCAGAAGGCCCTGATCGACGCGGCGGACTCCCCGGGCTACCCGACGGTCTGGGGCACGCCGGCGCTGCGCGACGCGATCACCGGCTGGCTGGAGCGCCGCCTGGGCGCCCGTGAGGTCACCCACCGCCATGTCCTGCCGATCGTCGGCTCCAAGGAACTCGTCGCCTGGCTCCCCACCCAGCTGGGTCTCGGCCCCGGCGACCGGGTGGCGTACCCGCGGCTGGCCTACCCGACGTACGAGGTGGGCGCCCGCCTGGCCCGCGCCGCGTACGAGGTCTACGACGACCCCACCGAGCTGGACCCCGAGGGCCTGAAGCTCCTCTGGCTGAACTCGCCCTCCAACCCGACCGGCCGGGTCCTGTCGAAGGCGGAGCTGACGCGGATCGTCGCCTGGGCCCGTGAGCACGGCGTCCTGCTCTTCTCCGACGAGTGCTACCTGGAGCTGGGCTGGGAGGCCGACCCGGTCTCGGTCCTCCATCCGGAGGTGAACGGCGGCTCGTACGAAGGCATCGTCTCGGTGCACTCGCTCTCCAAGCGGTCGAACCTGGCGGGCTACCGCGCGGCCTTCCTGGCCGGTGACCCGGCGGTCCTCGCCCCGCTGCTGGAGATCCGCAAGCACGGCGGCATGATGACGTCGGCGCCCACCCAGGCGGCGGTGGTGGCGGCGCTCGGCGACGACGTCCACGTCCGCGAGCAGCGCGAACGCTACGCGGCCCGCCGCGCCCTCCTGCGCGAGGCCCTGCTCGGCCACGGCTTCCGCATCGAGCACAGCGAGGCCAGCCTCTACCTCTGGGCCACCCGGGACGAGTCCTGCTGGGCCACGGTCGCCCACCTCGCCGACCGGGGCATCCTCGTGGCCCCCGGCGACTTCTACGGCGAGGCGGGCGAGCGGTTCGTCCGCGTGGCGCTCACGGCGACGGACGAACGGATCCGCGCGGCGGTGGAACGCCTGTAACCAGGCGCGGCAGCGGACAGCGCGACGGGGCCCGGGGGAGATCCCCGGGCCCCGTCGTCGTCTCGGGCGGAGGTGGCTCAGCCGAGCGGAAGGCCCTTCGTCGGCAGGGTGCCGGCACCCGGCACCCCGCCCTTGGTGAGCCCCTCCGTCGGCAGCCCGCCCTTCGTCGCGGTCTTGGCGGTGTCCCCGAGGAGGTTCCCGGCGGAGCCCGCCGCCTCGCCGGCCGCCTTCTGCGCGGCAGGCGTCGCCTTCTTCACGGCCTTGCCGCCGGTCTTGCCCGCGGTCGGCACGGTCTGCTGGACCGCCTTGCCGCCGGTCTCACCCGCGAGCCCGGTCGCCTGGCGCGCCGCGCCGTCGACGGTGTTGCCGACGTTCGCCCCGTCCAGGGCGGTCAGCCCGCCGAGGTTCGGGGTGGCGGGCAGGGTGGAGGGGGCCGCGCCGGCGGAGCCGGCCGCACCGACCCCGGCGGCCGCTCCCGCAGCGACAAGCAGCGCGGCACGGGCGATCCGGCGGGTCAGGGGGAGGGACATGATGCTCCTTCGACGGGAGAGAACAGAGATCGGAGATCAGAAACTGTCTGTCCGGGCCCGGACGCAGTGACTACCGCTCGAAGCCCTCGAAGGTTGCGGACGCCCGACGTAAAGAGTTGGTAATGCGTCGCATTATCAGTTGTGGATAAAAACGGGCGAAAAGTGCCCCACGTGAAAGCCCGGCGGACCCTCGGAGCCCTTTGCCCCCAAGGGTTTCGCCGCACAACGGGGTGACGGCGCGAAAGCTTGAGCACACCGCCGTTCGAGGGTCCGTGCCCTACCCGTCCGGGTGACCCCCCGCACTCCTGCCCGTACGGCGTCCCGCACTACCGCGCGGTGACGATCCGCACGCTCCCGGTGCCGCCGCCCGCCCCCGCGGTGCCCGCGGCCTCCGTGCTGGTCGTCGCGGCCGCCCGCCACTCGCTGTCGGTGTTCCCGGCGGTCCACACCTGGCCCGCGTACGACACGTTCTGGATGCGCAGGGCCGAGGCGTTGGCCACCGCCCAGTGCGCCAGCTGCCAGCCGCGCTCGCGGACCGTGCGCCCGGCGGCCGTGGTGTCCTCGGCGACCGGCAGTATCACCGTCCGCCCGTCGGTCACCGCGTCCGGCCCGTCCACCGTGCCCTCGGCGGACGCCGAGGACGTCCCGTCGTCGTCCGCCTCGGCCGCCGCCTCACGCACCGCGTTCCGCCCGAAGTCCCGCAGCAGCGCCGCCCGCACCCCGTCCGGGCCGGTGGTCGCCGTGGCGTCCGGGGTGCCCGCGCAGGTCAGCGTGGCCGCCGAGGAGCCGGTCAGGGCGGCCGCCAGCAGCGTCGCGTCCGGCTCGTGCTTGGCGTACGCCTCCGGGTAGCCGCTGCGCTGCACGCGCTGCGCGGCGACGGTCAGCGGCAGCTCGGTGTAGTCGGGCACCTTGGCGAGGTGCTCGTAGAAGATGTCCGCCGCGTAGGCCGGGTCCGTGACCTGCTTCGTCGTGCCCCAGCCCTGCGAGGGCCGCTGCTGGAACAGGCCGAGCGAGTCCCGGTCGCCGTGGGTGAGGTTGCGCAGCGCCGACTCCTGGAGCGCGGTCGCCAGCGCGATGGTCACGGCCCGCTCCGGCATGCCCCGGTCGGTGCCGACGGCCGTGATCGTGGCCGCGTTCACCGCCTGCTCCGGCGTGAATTCGTACGTCGTTCTGTCGGCCGTCCCGGAAACGACTCTGCACCCGGGGTCGCCCGTGCCACCGGTGACGTACTGGACCACCACATAACCGGCGACCGCGGACAGGACCACACAGGCCGCCGTGGAACGGAACAGGCGGCCACGGCGCTTGGAAGAAGGGGACGGCTCTGGCACGCGTACAAGGTACTGGACGGTATTGAGACGCGGGAGACGTGTGTGCGACTCCGGGAAAAGCGAGGCGGACAACTGGCGCGTTAGGGTCGACGCCATGGCCGACACCCCGCTTGACCTCACTCTGGACGCCGCGGCACTCACCGCCCGGCTCGTCGACTTCCCCTCGGAGAGCGGCAGCGAGAAGCCCCTCGCGGACGCGATCGAGACCGCCCTGCGCGCACTGCCCCATCTGACGGTGCACCGCTTCGGCAACAACGTGATCGCCCGGACCGAGCTGGGCCGCGCGCAGCGCGTGATCCTCGCCGGGCACATCGACACGGTCCCGATCGCCGGCAACGTCCCCTCGCGCCTCGACGAGGACGGCGTCCTGTGGGGCTGCGGCACCTGCGACATGAAGTCCGGCGTGGCGGTCCAGCTCCGCATCGCGGCCACCGTCCCCGCGCCCAACCGGGACCTGACCTTCATCTTCTACGACAACGAAGAGGTCGCGGCCGACCTCAACGGCCTCAAGCATGTCGCCGAGGCCCACCCGGAGTGGCTGGAGGGCGACTTCGCGGTGCTGCTCGAACCCTCCGACGGGCAGGTCGAGGGCGGCTGCCAGGGCACGCTCCGGGTGCTGCTGCGGACCAAGGGCGAGCGGGCCCACTCCGCGCGGGGCTGGATGGGCTCCAACGCGATCCACGCGGCCGCCCCGATCCTGGCCCGGCTCGCCGCCTACGAGCCGCGCTATCCGGTGATCGACGGCCTGGAGTACCGCGAGGGCCTCAACGCGGTCGGCATCCGGGGCGGGGTGGCCGGCAACGTCATCCCCGACGAGTGCGTGGTGACCGTCAACTTCCGCTACGCGCCCGACCGGAGCGAGGAGGAGGCGATCGCCCACGTGCGGGAGGTCTTCGCCGACTGCGGGGTGGAGGAGTTCGTGGTGGACGACCACAGCGGCGGCGCCCTCCCCGGCCTCTCCCACCCGGCCGCGGCCGCCTTCATCGAGGCGGTGGGCGGCACCCCGCAGCCCAAGTACGGCTGGACGGACGTCAGCCGCTTCTCCGCGCTCGGCGTCCCCGCCGTCAACTACGGCCCCGGCAACCCGCACTTGGCCCACAAGCGGGACGAGCGGGTCGACACGGCGAAGATCCTGGCCGGCGAGGAGCGCCTGCGGGCCTGGCTCGGCTGACGCGGCCGAACCGGGTCGCTGTGTACCGGACACGCCGACGTCCCCCCGTCGTAACCCGCGTAGATCTACGCTGAGGTGGAACAACCGCAAGCGGAGGGAGTCCACATGGCTACCGGCAACCCCGAGGGCAAGAAGCAGCCACCGGAGGAACAGCGCCTGGGACCGGTCCTCCGGAGGCGGAGCCAGGTCACGGCGAGCACCACCGACCAGCGCCTGCTGGACGCGGGCGGCCCCTCCGACTGGGTCCACACCGATCCCTGGCGGGTCCTGCGCATCCAGTCGGAGTTCATCGAGGGCTTCGGCACCCTCGCCGAACTCCCCCCGGCGATCAGTGTGTTCGGCTCCGCGCGGACGCCGTCCGACTCCCCGGAGTACGAGGCGGGCGTGCGGCTGGGCGGCGCGCTCGTCGACGCGGGCTGGGCGGTCATCACGGGCGGCGGTCCGGGCGCGATGGAGGCGGCCAACAAGGGTGCCTGCGAGGCGGGCGGCATCTCGGTCGGCCTGGGCATCGAGCTGCCCTTCGAGCAGGGGCTCAACCCCTACGTCGACATCGGCCTGAACTTCCGCTACTTCTTCGTCCGCAAGATGATGTTCGTGAAGTACGCGCAGGGCTTCGTCGTCCTGCCCGGCGGCCTCGGCACCCTGGACGAGCTCTTCGAGGCCCTCACCCTCGTCCAGACCCAGAAGGTCACCCGCTTCCCGATCGTCCTCTTCGGCACGGAGTACTGGGGCGGCCTGATCGACTGGCTCCGGGGCACCCTGGTCGCCCAGGGCAAGGCCGCGGAGAAGGACCTCCTCCTCTTCCACGTCACGGACGACGTGGACGAGGCGGTCGCCCTGGTCTCGAAGGAGGCGGCCCGCTAGAGCGGGTTCCCGTACCGCGGGTACGGGCTGCGTACGGCGTGGGGGGTGCCTCGGTACGGCGTGTGCGGGCTGCGTACGGCGTGGGCGGTGCCTCCGTACGGCGTGTGCGGGCTACACGAGCCCTCGGCGGGCGACCGCCGGGGGCCGGTGGCCCGCGATCGACGCCACCATGTCCAGCACCTGCCGCGTCTCGGCCACCTCGTGCACCCGGTACACCTGCGCCCCCAGCCAGGCCGACACCGCGGTCGTGGCCAGCGTCCCCAGGACCCGCTCCTTCACCGGCCGGTCCAGGGTCTCGCCCACGAAGTCCTTGTTGGACAGGGAAACCAGCACCGGCCACCCCGTCTCCACCATCTCCCCCAGCCGCCGCGTCGCCTCCAGGCTGTGCCGCGTGCTCTTCCCGAAGTCGTGCCCGGGATCGATCAGCACCGACTCCCTCGGCACCCCCAGCCGCACCGCCCGCTCCGCCAGTCCCACGGTCACCCGCAGAATGTCGGCCACGACGTCGTCGTACGTCACCCGGTGCGGCCGTGTCCGGGGCTCCGAGCCGCCCGCGTGCGTGCACACCAGTCCCGCCCCGTACCGCGCGGCGACCTCCGCCAGGGCGGGGTCGACCCCGCCCCACGCGTCGTTCAGCAGATCCGCCCCCGCCTCGCAGACCGCCTCCCCGACCTCGGCCCGCCAGGTGTCCACACTGATGACGACGTCCGGGAAGCGCCGCCGCACCTCGGCCACGAAACCGACCGTGCGCCGGGCCTCCTCCTCGGCGGTCACCTCGTCGCCCGGCCCGGCCTTCACCCCGCCGATGTCGATGATGGCGGCACCCTCCGCCACCGCCTGCTCCACCCGGGCGAGCGCCGGCTCGTCGCGGAAGGTGGCGCCCTGGTCGTAGAAGGAGTCCGGGGTCCGGTTCACGATCGCCATGATCACCGGCTCATGGGGCCCGAATTCACGCCTGCCCAGCCTGAGCATCGCCTGTGACCTCTCCTAGAACGTCCTGCACATCCACCGCCTGTGACCCTAACCGCCGGACCCGCATGGCACGATCGGACCCACAGAGATTCGAGACCGAGCACTCCGAGCGTGGGGGCCCACCCGATGGTTATGTTCTTGTTCCTGGTCATCGCGCTCGCCGTGGTGGTCGCCGCGGTGACACTCGCCGTGGTGGGCGGCGGCGAGGGCAGCGGCCCGCTGCCCGAGGCGGCGCCGGAGCGGCTGCACGACCCGCTGCCCCCGGACCGCCCGCTCGACCGGGCCGACATCGACCGGCTGCGCTTCCCGCTCGCCGCCCGCGGCTACCGCATGACGGACGTCGACGACGCGCTCAACCGTGTCGCCGCCGAGCTCGCCGAGCGCGACGCCCGGATCGCCGACCTGGAGTCCGCCCTGTCCGGCGCCCAGGCCTCGACGCGCCCCCAGGTCTCCTTCGAGAAGCCCGAACCGGAGGACCAGCAGTGAGCGACGGCACCGCGCTCGCCGGTCCCGACGGCGCGCTGCGCTGCCCCTGGGCCCTGTCCACGCCGGACTATGTGACCTACCACGACGAGGAGTGGGGCCGCCCGGTCCACGGCGACGACGCGCTCTTCGAACGGCTCAGCCTGGAGGCCTTCCAGTCCGGCCTGTCCTGGATCACCATCCTGCGCCGCCGTCCAGGCTTCCGCACCGCCTTCGCCGACTTCACGATCGCGTCGGTCGCCGCCTTCACCGACGAGGACCGCGAACGGCTCCTCGCCGACGCCGGCATCATCCGCAACCGCGCCAAGATCGACGCCACCCTCGCCAACGCGCGCGTACTGGCCGAGTGGGCCCCGGGCGAGCTGGACACCCTGATCTGGTCCCACGCCCCCGACCCGGCGACCCGCCCGGCCCCCGGCACGCTCGCGGACGTCCCGGCGGTGACGGACGAGTCGACGGCCCTGTCGAAGGCCCTGAAGAAGAAGGGCCTGCGGTTCGTGGGACCGACCACGGCGTACGCGCTGATGCAGGCGTGCGGCCTGGTCAACGACCATCTGAAGACCTGCGTGAGCCGGTAGCCCCGGGGCCGCTGCCCCGCTGCCCCGTCCTACCGGCCCAGGTAGGTCGGATCCTTCTTCTCGACGAAGGCCCGCACCGCGATCGCGTGGTCCTCGGACGCCCCCGCGCGGGTCTGCAGTTCGTCCTCCTTCTCCAGCGTCTCGGAGAGCGAGTGCGAGAACCCGAACGCCATGGCCTCCTTGATCGCCGCGTACGCCACCGTCGGCCCCGAGGCCAGCATCCGCGCCACCTGCTCCGCCGCTTCGCGCAGCGAGGCCGCCGGGACGACCCGGTTCGCGATCCCCAGCTCGTACGCCTCCGCGGCCTTCACGGTGCGCGGGAAGAGCAGCAGGTCGGCGGCGCGCCCGGGGCCGACCACGCGGGGCAGGGTCCAGGAGACGCCGGAGTCGGCGGTGAGCGCGACCCCCGCGAACGAGGTGTTGAAGGACGCCGTGTCCGCCACCACGCGGTAGTCCGCGGCGAGCGCGAAGCCGAAGCCGGCCCCGGCGGCGACCCCGTTCACCGCGGCGACCACCGGCTTCGGCGCCTCCGTCAGCGCCCGCACCACCGGGTTGTAGTGCTCCTTGACCGTGCTCATGACGTGCCCCGAGCCCTCGGCGAGCAGCCCGATGTGCTCCTTGAGGTCCTGGCCGACGCAGAACGCCCGGTCCCCGGCGGCGGTCAGCAGCACGGCCCGTACGGCGTTGTCGTCCGCCGCCGCCCGTACCGCGTCCCGCAGGGCGACCTTGGTCGCGACGTTCAGCGCGTTCATCGCCTCCGGGCGGTTCAGGGTGATGGTCGCGAGCCCGTCGCTCACCTCGTAGAGCACGGTGTCGGCCATGGCGTATCCCCTCCGTGTCGCGGCTCCGGCGTACTACTGGTCGGTACGTCCGGTGTACGAGGAAAGCATGGCGGAGATCGCCGTCCGACGACCGGACGCAACGTGTGACCTGCGTCAAAGAAATCGGACCGGTTTCCGGACGACGGGTGTCCGCGCGGCGGCGCAGTATCGCAGTCACATCGCCGAATTGGGTGGTTTTGCTCGCGCGCGTTGCGCAAGCGATGCCGACCGATGTTGGTCATCGGGTCCTGAGATGCGGGATAATGGCTGGGAAGCAATGTGTTCGATGCCGGTGACGCGTGTCCCACGTCTGGAGCGCGCGTGCCCTCCCAGGGCCGTCGGCTTTGACGTGAGCTGGTTTCAGGAAGGGGAACGAGCATGGCGGCCATGAAGCCGCGGACGGGCGACGGCCCGCTCGAGGTGACCAAGGAGGGGCGGGGCATCGTCATGCGCGTTCCGCTCGAAGGCGGCGGTCGGCTCGTCGTCGAGCTGACCCCTGACGAGGCCGACGCGCTGGGCGATGCCCTCAAGAAGGTCGTCGGCTGACGCGCAAGCGACCATACCCCTTCAGTCGCCCCGGCATCCTCATGGGTGCCGGGGCGGCTGTTTCGGCGCACACCCCTCGCCCGGACGGCCCAGCGGTCAGCGTTTGACCGCGCAGAGCAGGCCGTCGCCCACCGGCAGCAGCGAGGGCACCAGCTCCTGGCTCTCGCGCACCGCCCGCAGCAGCTCCCGGATCCGGGTGACCTCGGTGGGCTGCGGACCGGAGTCGACCGTGCGGCCGTTGGCGAACACGCCCTCGAAGACCACCAGGCCACCGGGGCGCAGCAGGCGCAACGATTCAGCGAGATAGTCCAGGAACTCCAGCCGGTCGCCGTCGCAGAAGACGAGGTCGTAGCCGGCGTCCGCGAGGCGCGGCAGGACGTCGAGCGCCCGGCCGGGGATGAAGCGGGCCCGGTTGCTGGCGAAGCCGCACGCCCGGAAGGCCTGCCGGGCGAACTGCTGGTGCTCGGGCTCGGGGTCGACGGTGGTCAGGACACCGTCGGGGCGCATGCCGTGCAGCAGGTGGATCCCGGAGACACCGGTGCCGGTACCGATCTCCGCGACCGCCTTCGCGTCCACGGTGGCGGCGAGCAACCGCAGCGCGGCGCCCGTGCTGGGCGACACCGAGCGCAGCCCTGCCTCACGGGCCCGGTCACGGGCCCAGCGCAGCGCGTCGTCCTCGGCGGCATAGGCGTCGGCGAACGCCCAGCTTGCCTGCCGGTTGCCGGTAATGACCCTCTCCTGTCCCCGTGGTTGCCTGGGCGTGACTGTATCCGCTGCCGCCGGGAACCCGCTGATGGGACCGGGCGTTTGAAGGGGTGGGAACGACGACCGGGGGACACAGTTGGATCACGATGAGGGGCCTGGGTCCCAGCAAGTGCTGACGCAGCCGTATGAGCCGTATCAGCACAGATCAATTTCTCGTAAAACCGCTTATCCGGAGCTAACGGGCGAGGTGGCTATGGTAGGGGCTCCACTGGACACCACCAGAGCCGACAGGGGAGGTGCGGCTGCGCCTGTGGATCGGGGAGGAGTGCTGAAGCGCTTTCTCGGATCGGCAGGCAGGCCGAAATCCGTGAACGACACCGCTGCTGACCACAGCCACGCCGCTGGTTTCACCACCGGCCGAGCCCAGACCGCGACCTTCTCCACCGACGCGGACGGGCAGGCGTGGACTCCGCCCACGTGGGAGGAGATCGTCAGCATGCACAGCGCCCGGGTCTACCGGCTCGCCTACCGCCTCACCGGCAACCAGCACGACGCCGAGGACCTCACGCAGGAGGTCTTCGTCCGGGTCTTCCGCTCCCTGTCGACGTACACGCCGGGCACCTTCGAGGGCTGGCTGCACCGCATCACCACCAATCTCTTCCTGGACATGGTCCGCCGCAAGCAGCGCATCCGCTTCGACGCGCTCGGCGACGACGCGGCCGAGCGGCTGCCCAGCAAGGAGCCCAGCCCGCAGCAGGTCTTCAACGACGCCCACTTCGACGCGGACGTCCAGCAGGCCCTCGACACCCTCGCGCCCGAGTTCCGCGCCGCGGTCGTCCTCTGCGACATCGAAGGACTGTCCTACGAGGAGATCGCCGCGACCCTGGGCGTCAAGCTGGGCACGGTCCGCTCGCGCATCCACCGTGGCCGTTCGCAGCTGCGCAAGGCCCTCGCGCACCGTTCGCCGGAGGCCCGTGAGAAGCGCCGCTCCTTCGTGCCCCGTGTTCCCGCTCTGGGAGGAGGGGGCGCGACCGCGTGAGTGGAACCAAACGCAATCCCGCCGAGGCGATCCTCGCGGAGCAGCACCTGGGAGACCGGCTCTCCGCCCTGGTGGACGGTGAACTCGGTCATGACACGCGTGAGCGCGTGCTGGCGCACCTGGCGACCTGCCCGAAGTGCAAGGCCGAGGTCGACGCACAGCGCCGGCTGAAGAACGTCTTCGCGGAAGTGGCCCCGCCCGCCCCCTCCGAGAGCTTCCTGGCCCGACTCCAGGGGCTCCCCGCGGGAGGTGACCCCGACGGCGGCGGCACACCGCTGGGCGGGGGAGGCTTCGGCGGCGGAGCCTTCGGCGTGAGACACGACGAGCCGTTCGAGTTCGGCTACGTCCCGGCCGGCGGCCACGGCTCCCTCCTTCCGCCCCCCGACCGCGGCTTCCGCATCCACCCGGTCGGACGCCTCGACCGGCACGACTCCGAGCGCTCCCGAGGGATGCGGTTCGCCTTCGTAGCCGCCGGCGCGGTGTCGCTGGCCGCGATCGCCCTGGGCGGCATGAACACCGGCGCGCCGACCGACTCGGCCGCGGACGCCCGCGGCGGCTCAGGCAACGGCAGCAATGTGACCCCGGCCCGCTCCCCGGGCTCGGGCTCCGCGACGACCCCCGAGGGCCAGCGGCGCCGTACCACCGGACCACTGCTCGCCCAGGGCGGCCAGCTGCTCGGGGACTCCCCGGTCGCCCCGACCGAGGTGTCCGCCCCGCTGCTGCCCGGTGTGCCCGCCCCGGCCGCCGGTCACCCGCTGCACCAGCTCACCGCGCCCATGGTGGCGGGCGCCGCCGCGATGTCCCCGCTCATACGTCCGCTCGGCACCACCCAGCCGATCTCCCTGACCACCTCGACGACCGCCCCGGAGGCCACCCACCCCGGTCTGCTCGCCGCACCCGTCCCCGACGCCTCCTCCTCCCCCTCCTCGCGCAGCGCCCGCTGACCGGTCGCTGCGCCGGTCCGTCGTGAACCTGGTTGAATCCAGGAAGGGACCGCCAACTGTGGGGAGAGCATGGACGAGGGGAAGCCCACGAAGGCGAAGTGGTGGAGCCGGCCTCGACCACAGACCCCTTCGGGGCCCGCGGAGTCACCCGACGGCGATTTCGAACTGGCCCGCCCGGCCGCGGCCGGGGAGGGCGAGAACGGCCGCGGTGACGGTGATCGCGATGGCTATGGCCATGACGACGGCGATGGCGATGGCGACTATGAGCTGAGCCGCCCCGCGGGCACGGCGATATCGGAGACGGGCGGCCCGGGGGCGGGTGCGTCCGACGGGGCCGCGTCGGCTCGTTCCGCGGGCGAG
This sequence comes from Streptomyces phaeofaciens, assembly GCF_014648915.1. Lineage (GTDB taxonomy): Bacteria > Actinomycetota > Actinomycetes > Streptomycetales > Streptomycetaceae > Streptomyces > Streptomyces phaeofaciens. The sequence continues at coordinate 477,906 of NZ_BMSA01000002.1, forward strand.
GCCGCCCCGGCGGACCGGGTCGATCCGGCAGGCCCGGTCCCCTTCCCGGAGGTGTCCCCTGCCGGGGAGCCCGCCGATCCGGCTTCCTCGGGTCCGGCCTCCCCGGGCCCGGCCGCCGCCGACGCCGCCCCGGCAGATCAGGCCGCCGGCCACGCTGACCGCGCCCACACCGACCAGGCCCACACCGACCAGGCCTACGCCGCCCCCGTCGAGCCGCTCCCGCCCGCCGGTGCGCGTCCCAAGCCGCTGCACGACCCCGACCCCTACAGCACCCCGCCGTACGGCGAGCCGGGCCCCTGGGCGCCCGCGCCGCCCGTCCAGCACCCGGCGGTGGCGGCGGCCCCGCCCGCGTACGGCACGGACCCGAGCGCCCCCGCTCCCGCCCCGGCGCCCGCGCCCCCGCCCGCGTACGGCACGGACCCGAGCGCCCCCGCCCCGGCGCCCGCGGCGCCCGCACCCCCCACTCCCGCTCCCGCGCCCCCCGTTCCCACCGACGCCCCGCCCGCACCCATGCCCCCGTCCGGACCGGTGCCGGGTGTCGCCACCCCCACCCCCACTCCCGCACCCCCCGCCCCCGGCGAGGCCCCGTCCGGACCGCCCCCCAGCGACGCCACCGCCACGCCCCCCGCCGACCCCTGGCACCGCTACGACCCCTGGGCCCCCCACCCGCTCGCCGGAGCCGGGTCTCCCGGCGCCCCGGCCGGCCCCGCCGCCCCCGTCGGCGGTGCCCTGCACCAGACCGGGGCCGCCGTCCTCAGCGAGGACCAGCGTCGGCGCAGGACGCGCCGGCGCATGGCCGGGGGCGCGCTGGTGCTCGCGCTGGGTTCCGGGGTGCTGGGCGGGCTCGTGGGGGCCCATCTGGAGCGCAACGGAGGCCTCGGCACGGTGGAGCTGCCCCAGGCCTCCGCCGAGCCCACCGGACGTGCCGCGGACAGCGTCGCCGGGATCGCCGCCCGGGCCCTGCCCAGCGTGGTCACCCTGCATGTCTCCGGCAGTGCCGAGTCCGGCACCGGTACCGGGTTCGTGCTCGACACCCGGGGCCACATCCTCACCAACAACCATGTCGTCGAGCCCGCCGAGGACGACGGCGAGATCACCGTCGTCTTCAACGGAGGCCAGACCGCGCGGGCCGAGGTGGTCGGCCGGGACAGCGGCTACGACCTCGCCGTGGTGAAGGTCAGCGGGGTCAGCGGCCTCACACCGCTGCCCCTCGGCAACTCCGACGGTGTCCAGGTCGGCGACCCGGTCGTCGCCATCGGCGCCCCCTTCGACCTGGAGGGCACGGTCACCTCGGGCATCATCAGCGCGAAGGAGCGGCCCATCACGGCCGGCGGCGAGAGCGGCGACGGCAGCGACGTGTCGTACGTGGACGCGTTGCAGACCGACGCTCCCATCAACCCGGGCAACTCCGGCGGCCCCCTGCTCGACGCCCGCGGCCGGGTCATCGGCATCAACTCCGCCATCCGCTCCGCCGACGACGGCTCCGACTCCGAGAGCGGCGAGGCCGGGTCCATAGGCCTGGGCTTCGCCATCCCGATCAACCAGGGCAAGCGGGTCGCCGAGGAGCTGATCAACACCGGCCGGGCGACCCATCCGGTCATCGGCATCACCCTCGACCTGGAGTACGCCGGCGACGGCGCCCGGGTCGGCACCAAGGGCAGCGACGGCGGCGCCCCGGTCACACCGGGCGGGCCCGGCGCCCTGGCCGGCATCGAGCCGGGAGACGTGATCACCGAGGTCGACGGTCAGCGCGTCCACTCCGGCGACGAACTGATCGTCAAGACGCGTGCCCACCGCCCCGGCGACCGCCTGGAGCTGACCGTCGAGCGCGACGGCGAGGAACGCACGCTCACCCTGGTCCTCGGCTCCGCCGACGGCAGCTGAGCGCGGCCTGTGCACAGCTATTGACAGAAACCTCACAGGGCGGACCCCGAAACCTGCTCCGACAAGGCAAACAACGCGGAAAACCGGCCGTGTACACCCACTCGGACACGGCGGGACGGTACCGGTCGGACAGGTGCGACAGGTACCGTGGACCCGGCCCGGACCACGGAAGACATGAACTGACCACCGAGGGCCGAGGACCGCGGAGATCGCAAGGAGCTTCAGGTGTTCAATGACATAGGTGCGCTCGAGCTGGTGACGATCGTCGTCCTGGCCGTGCTCGTCTTCGGTCCGGACAAGCTCCCGAAGGTCATCCAGGACGTGATGCGCACGGTTCGGAAGATCCGTGAGTTCTCGGAGAGCGCCAAGGCGGACATCCGGTCGGAACTCGGCCCGGAGTTCAAGGACTTCGAGTTCGAGGATCTCAACCCCAAGACGTTCATCCGCAAGCAGCTGGACAACGACGAGCTGGGGCTCAAGGAGATCCGCAACGGCTTCGACCTGAAGAAGGAGATGGCCGAGGTCACCGACGCCGTCCACAGCCGTGACACCGAGGCCTCCTCCGGCTCGTCCGGCTCCTCGGAGGGCGGGCGGATCGACATGACGAAGAAGCCCGAGGACGCGGGCAAGGACGACCGCCCGCCGTTCGACGCGGACGCCACCTGAGCGACCCGGACCGCCGCGGCGGCCGTGCGGCTGCGGCCGTCTTCCGGAAGTCCTCCGGCCGTTCTTCGGCCGCTTCCCGTCCGTGCTCCGGCCTGCTTCGGGCCGCCTTTCGAGCGACCCCGACCGCCCCCAGGGCGACCCGTGCACCGGGCGGCTTCCCCGTCGCCCGTGGCGGGGTGGCTATGCTGCCTGGTTGTTGTGCGGAGCGGACGAGTACGCCCGAAGGGGGGCGGGCCGGGCCACTCCGCCGAGAGCGAGGAGGCGTCCGGGCACATGGAGACGACGAGTCGGGCAGTCGAACAGGCGCCGGCCGCGGAGGGTGGACAACAGGTCCCCTCCGCCCGGCGTACGGTCGACGGCTACCTTGAGGCGCCCTTCCCCTGGTACGGCCTCGACGAGGCCTTCACGGGCGCGCGCTGGCTGATGCAGGTGGGAGCGGCGGCCGACGGGGCCGTCGAGCACGGTTCCGTGGGGCACGGCGACGAGCCGTCCGTACGGCACGAGACGGCGGGCGAGGACCGCGGGCGGTTCGCGGTCGTGGTGACCGTCGCCGCGAACCCGGTGCGGCGCAGCGCGGACGGCACCGGCCTGATGGAGGCCACCTCGGTGTCCTCCGCGGCCTGGCTGGCGGGGGTGGGCCTGCTGTCCTTCACCTGGCCGGGCCAGATGGACCACAGCCTGCGCGACGACTGGCTGGACCAGCAGACCGAGACCGCGTGGGTGCTGGCCGACGATCTGTCCGGGCCGGACTGGTCGACGCTGTCCCTGCCGGTCGACGGCGTGCCGACGCCGTTCCACTACCGGGAGTCCGAGTTCGGCTGGGTGCTGGCCGGCTCCACCGAGGGCGGCGTGCACCTGGGGGCGTACGGCAGGGGCATGAGCGCGTACGGGCTCGGCTTCTCCGTGATCAAGGACATCGCCGAGTACGCCTAGGGGGCGTCCCGGGGACAGACCCCGGGCACGACGAAGGGTGCCCTCCCGGAGGTGGGCACCCTCATGGGCGTAGCGCCGGAGCGTGTTCTTCCTAGAACTTGTTCTTCGGGGTGATCCCCAGGGACAGTCCCGACAGGCCGCGCTGGCGGCCGCCCAGCTTGCCCGCGATCGCCCGCAGCGCGGAGCCCGCGGGGGAGTCGGGGTCGGTGAGGACGACCGGCTTGCCCTCGTCGCCGCCCTCGCGCAGCCGGACGTCGATCGGGATGCTGCCGAGGACCGGGACGGTCGCGCCCGTCGTGCGGGTCAGGCCGTCGGCGACCGACTGGCCGCCGCCCGTGCCGAAGACGTCGACCATCTCGTCGCAGTGCGGGCAGGGCAGGCCGGACATGTTCTCGACCACACCGACGATCTTCTGGTGCGTCTGGACGGCGATGGAGCCCGCCCGCTCGGCGACCTCGGCCGCCGCCTGCTGGGGGGTCGTCACGACCAGGATCTCGGCGTTCGGGACCAGCTGGGCGACGGAGATCGCGATGTCGCCCGTGCCCGGCGGGAGGTCGAGCAGGAGGACGTCCAGGTCGCCCCAGTACACGTCCGCCAGGAACTGCTGGAGCGCGCGGTGGAGCATCGGGCCGCGCCAGACGACCGGGGCGTTGCCCGGGGTGAACATGCCGATGGAGATGACCTTCACGCCGTTCGCCGACGGCGGCATGATCATGTTCTCGACCTGGGTGGGACGGCCGTCCGCGCCCAGCATCCGCGGCACGCTGTGGCCGTAGATGTCGGCGTCGACCACGCCCACCTTGAGGCCGTCGGCCGCCATCGCGGCGGCGAGGTTCACCGTCACCGACGACTTGCCGACGCCGCCCTTGCCGGACGCGACCGCGTAGACCCGGGTGAGGCTTCCGGGCTTGGCGAACGGGACCTCGCGCTCGGTCTGGCCGCCGCGCAGGGCGCTCGCCAGCTCCTTGCGCTGCTCGTCGCTCATGACGTCCAGCGTGACGTCGACGCGCGTGACGCCCTCGACCGCCTGGACCGCGTCGGTCACGCGCTGCGTGATCGTCTCGCGCATCGGGCAGCCGGAGACCGTCAGGTACACGGTGACCGCGACCGCTCCGTCCGCACCGATCTCCACCGACTTGACCATCCCGAGCTCGGTGATGGGCCGGTTGATCTCGGGGTCGTTCACCGTCGCCAGTGCCTCGCGCACCGCGTCTTCGCTAGCCATAAGGACGATGGTACGGCGCCCACCGGGGCAAGCGGCCAGCCCCTCAGCGGTCGTCTGCGTCACGTCCCGACGACCGATCTGCCGGGAATACGGTATGACCGCCGTGCCGCGGGTGGCCGTCCCGGCGTTCCTCCAGCTCCTTGAGCATGTCCTGGAGCTCGGAGCGGATCCAGTCGCGGGTGGCGACCTCGCCGAGGCCCATCCGCAGGGCGGCGATCTCCCGGGTCAGGTACTCGGTGTCCGCGATGGACCGCTCGTTCTGCTTGCGGTCCTGTTCGAGGTTGACGCGGTCGCGGTCGTCCTGCCGGTTCTGCGCGAGCAGGATCAGGGGGGCCGCGTAGGACGCCTGGAGGGACAGCATCAGGGTCAGGAAGATGAACGGGTAGTTGTCGAACCGCAGGTCGCCCGGCGCGAAGACGTTCCACACCACCCACAGGATGATGACGATCGTCATCCAGACGATGAACCGCCCGGTGCCCAGGAACCGCGCGATGCGCTCCGACAGCCGGCCGAAGGCCTCCGGGTCCCATTCGGGCACCAGCCGGCGGCGCGGCGGGCGCGGCTGGTCGAGCCGGACGCGCGGGCGGCCGGTGGCCGTCGCGCCGGAGGGCGTCCGTTCGCGGGCGGTCTCGCGCTCAGGAGCCATGCGGAGCCACCTCCGCGCCGTCGGCGGTCTCCTCGTCCAGGTGGAACTCCGTCTCCCGCCAGTCCTCCGGCAGCATGTGGTCGAGGACGTCGTCCACGGTCACCGCGCCGAGCAGCGACCCCGCTTCGTCCACCACGGGCGCCGCGACCATGTCGTACGTGGCGAAGAACCCGGCGACGACCGGCAGCGCGGCCTCCGGGTCGAGCGCCTGGAGGTCGTCGTCGAGGACCGCGCTGACCAGCGTGTACGGCGGTTCGCGCAGCAGGCGCTGGAAGTGCACCGTGCCGAGGTACTTGCCGGTGGGTGTCTCGTCGGGCGGGCGGCAGACGTAGACCTGGGCGGCGAGGGCGGGGGAGAGATCGGGGTTGCGGACCCGCGCGAGGGCGTCGGCGACGGTCGCGTCGGGCCGCAGGACGATCGGCTCGGTCGTCATCAGACCGCCGGCCGTGTGCTCCTCGTAGGACATCAGGCGCCGCATGTCGGCCGCGTCCTCGGGCTGCATCAGGCTCAGCAGCCGTTCCTGGTCCGCCTCGGGCAGCTCGGCGAGCAGGTCGGCCGCGTCGTCGGGGTCCATGGCCTCCAGGACGTCCGCGGCGCGCTCCTCCTTCAGCTTGCCGAGGATCTCGATCTGGTCGTCCTCCGGCAGCTCTTCCAGGACATCGGCCAGCCGGTCGTCGTCGAGGGCGGCGGCGACCTCGGCGCGCCGCTTGGCGGACAGGTGGTGCAGCACGTTGGCGAGGTCGGCGGGGCGCAGCTGCTCGAAGGTGGCGAGCAGGCTCTCGGCGCCCTGTCCGTGCTCCTCCAGGGAGAACCCGGTGACCGCCGACCACTCGACGGTCAGCGTCTCGCCCCGCGCCCGGCGGAAGGCGCTCGCCCTCTTCCCCTTGCGCACGAAGACCCGGTCGATCTCCCAGTCCCGGCGGGCCGGCAGCTGCTGCACCGACAGGTCCAGCACGGTGACCTCCTCGCCGGTCTCGACGAGGGTGACCCGCAGGTCGAGCAGTTCGCCGAAGACGAGGCGCTCGGTGGGCCGCTGCTCGAAGCGGCGGACGTTGAACACGCCGGTGGCGATGACCTGGCCGGACTCGATGCTCGTGACGCGGGTCATGGGCAGGAAGATACGGCGCCGGGTGGACAGTTCGACGACGAGCCCGAGCAGCCGCGGTGGCCGACGGCCGACGCGCAGCATGGCGACCAGGTCCCGCACCCGGCCCACCTGATCGCCGTTCGGATCGAAGACGGGCACGCCGGAGAGGTGCGAGACGAAGATCCGGGGGACGCCGGCTGCCATGGCTGTGGTTCCCTGCTTCCTTTTGCGTGCTGCGGTGCTGGGTTCCTTATCCGGATTGCCCGCTCCTGCGGGCTTCAGGCTAGCCCGTCCCGATCGGATACGCCCTGGTGAGCGCTCCGGACGGACTGGCTCCGTTCGCGCTCCCGGACCCCGGTACGCTGCCGTACGCCGCTCAGCACACCCCCGCAGAAAGGCAGCCTTCTCTGTGACTGCGATTCCCCAGGGCCGTACCCGCCGGGCCGCGTTGGTGAGCACCTTGTGCGCACTGGTCGTGGGCCTGGGAGCGACGGGATGCAGCGAGGATCCGGACGCGGGGACGAACGGCGTGGGCAAACTGTCCGCGCAGGAGATCCAGTCGAAGACGAGGAAGGCCGCCGGTTCCGTGGACGCCGTGCGGCTGGCGGGGACCGTGGTCACCAGCGGGAAGACGTACACGCTCGACATGCGGCTGAAGGCGGACGGCGGCACCGGGTCGGTGACCGCGGAGGGCAGCACCTTCCATCTGCTGCGGGTCGGCGAGGCGCTGTACCTGAAGGCCGACGCGGCGTTCTGGAAGCACGAGGACGGCGAGTCCGGCGACGCCGGCGCGGACAAGGCGGCCGCCGACAAGCTCGACGGCAAGTACGTGAAGGTGCCGACGGGGGACGCCTCGTACAAGAAGTTCAGCGGTTTCACGGACAAGGACCTCCTCCTCGACGGTCTGCTGACCCTGCACGGGTCGGTGAAGACGGACGGGCACCACGAGCAGTCCGGGGTGCGCACGATCCGTATCACCGGCGACGGCGGTTCCGGCGGCACGCTGGACGTCTCCCTGGAGGGCGAGCCGTACCCGCTGCGCCTGGTGCGCGGCGGCGGCGCGGGCACCCTCAGCTTCTCCTCCTGGGGCAAGGACTTCGCCCTGAAGGAGCCCGCCGAGGGCGAGACGGTGGACTACGGCAAGCAGCTGCCGACGTCCTGACCCACGGCCGTACCCAGCGACCTGGTCCGGACGAGGACGACAGGCCCTACCCGCGCCGTTTTCTCCTCAGGAGCAGCTTCGGCAGTCCCGCGGGCATCGGCCGGCGGGTCGTGGCCGGTGACGGCAGCGGGGCCGCGGCCAGGTCGCCGTCGGGCAGCGGCAGTACGCCCGGCACCGGCTCCAGCCGCACCACCCGGCACTCGCGCGCCCAGCGCTCGGGCATGGCCTCGCCGTCGTGCGCGTTCAGCCGCTTGCCCTTCAGCTCGCCGACGGCCGCCTCCCACTGGGGGGAGCCGGGCGCGAGCTGGACGACCTTCGCGGTCCAGGCGACCAGCCGGCCGCCCTTGTCCTTGCTGCGCACGGTGACCTCGGCCGAGCCGCCGTCGGTCAGTCCGGGCAGCGGCTGCTCGCCGGGGCCGTCGCCGAGGACGCAGGCCGCGCCCTCGTGCCACACGTGCCACAGCACCCGCGCCGCCGGTTCCCCGGCGCCCCGGACCCAGATGAGGCCGGACTTCTTGGTGGCCTCCTCGACGAGGGCCTGGTCGAGCAGCTCGCTTGTCATGCCGCCCAGCCTATCCAGGCGCCCTTCCTTCACAGCCAGCCGTTGCGCTTGAGCGTCCGGTGGATGCCGACACACATGCCCACCATCACCGACATGACCACGGGGTAGCCGAACTTCCAGTGCAGCTCCGGCATGTAGTCGAAGTTCATGCCGTAGACCCCGCACACCATCGTCGGTACGGCGATGATGGCCGCCCAGGACGTGATCTTGCGCATGTCCTCGTTCTGCGCGACGGAGGCCTGCGCGAGGTTGGCCTGGAGGATCGAGTTGAGGAGCTCGTCGAAGCCGATGACCTGCTCCTGGACGCGGGCCAGGTGGTCGGCCACGTCCCGGAAGTACTTCTGGATGTCGGGGTCGACCAGCCGCATCGGCCGCTCGCTCAGCAGCTGCATGGGGCGCAGCAGCGGGGAGACGGCCCGCTTGAACTCCAGCACCTCGCGCTTGAGCTGGTAGATCCGGCCGGCGTCGGTACCGCGCGGGGTGCCCTTGCGGCCCGGGGAGAAGACCTCGGTCTCCACCTCGTCGATGTCGTCCTGTACGGCGTCGGCGACCGCGATGTAGCCGTCGACGACATGGTCGGCGATGGCGTGCAGCACCGCGGAGGGGCCCTTGGCGAGCAGCTCCGGGTCGTCCTGGAGGCGGTGGCGCAGCGCGCGCAGCGAGCCCTGGCCGCCGTGCCGGACGGTGATGAAGAAGTCCTTGCCGGTGAAGCACATGACCTCACCGGTCTCCACGACCTCGCTGTTGGCGGTGAGCCGGTCGTGCTCGATGTAGTGGATCGTCTTGAAGACGGTGAAGAGGGAGTCGTCGTACCGCTCCAGCTTGGGGCGCTGGTGGGCCTGCACCGCGTCCTCCACGGCCAGCGGGTGCAGCCCGAACTCGCTCGCGATACCGGCGAATTCGGCCTCGGTCGGCTCGTGCAGCCCGATCCACACGAAACCGCCGTCGCGCCGCACCTGGCGCATGGCCTCCTGCGGGGTCAGCGGGTGCGTGAACTCCATGCGCGAGCCGCCCCGGTAGACGGCGCAGTCGACGACGGCCGACGGGGTCGCGGGGTCGCGGGTGGTGTCGTACGGGCCGGTGTCCATGCGGACGCCGCCCTTGCGCAGGGACGGACGGGCGGGACGGACCACGGCTCGCAGGTCGCGGATCATCGACATGGCAGGCTCCTTCGCGTCGGGCAACGAAAGGCCGTTGCGACGGGTGGAACTACCCGGAATGAGGACGTCCTGACTGCGGATGTTTGGCACGTCCACAAAGCGGGGAGCACCGCACCGTTGCGGTGGCGAACTTCGCTACTGATTCAGATCAGACAGATCAGGTAAAACGAAACGAAGTGCTCTTCCGCATTCCGAGTGAAGACGAGCGCGAGAGGTGGCGACCAGCCGGGGGCCCAGAAGCCGGAGCAGCTGTGTCAGCGGCGGGAAGAGCGAGTGGTACTGCACGGGTGACTTCGATCCATGACAGCCCCACCTCCTCCAGCCGGTCCCTCGTAAGGGAGTCCCATCGGCGTCGAGGCAAGATCGCGACGCTTCTGCGTGCTGCCCCGAACCACCGGCCAAGAGTATCAGCCGACTGAAGTGTCAAGGCGCTGCTTTGCCCGGTACTGACGAGTTCTATGCTCGCGGCATGGCTGATGTTCTTCCCCTTGTCGAGGCCCGGTTGCGCACCGCGCTGGGTGAGCCGGACGCCCGCGCGGCGGTCACGTTCCTGGGCACGGACCGCATCGAGGTGCTCCGCTTCCAGGAGGGCGACATCGTCCGCTACGCCACGCTCGGCATGTCCGCGCAGCCGATGGCGGATCCCACCGCGATGCTCGCCGACCCGGTCAAGGGGCCCCGCGCCGAGCTGGTCATCTCCGTCCGCGGCGGGCTCGCCGAGACCGACAAGGTGCTCCGCCCGCTCGCCGTCCTCGCCGCTTCCCCGCAGGTCGAGGGTGTGGTGGTGGCCCCCGGCGCCTCCCTCGACGTCGGTGGACCCCTGTGGCCGGGCGCCCCGTTCACCTCGGTGCTGGTCGCCGAGCCGGGCGGTCTGGTGGCGGACCTGGAGCTGGACGAGCCGCTCGACCCGGTCCGCTTCCTGCCGCTGCTGCCCATGACCCCGAACGAGGCCGCCTGGAAGCGGGTGCACGGCGCCCAGGCCCTCCAGGAGCGGTGGCTGACGAACGGGACGGACCTGCGGGACCCGTCCCGGCGGTCCGTCCCGCTGGAGTGACTGATGTCACCAACCGGTGGCTGAAAACCGTCAGTTGGCGAAGACGGTGACCGAGTCCTCGGCCGTGCGCCGCGGCGCCGCCTCCGCGGCCTCGGCCACAAGTGCCCTGCGCCGTACGACGACCACGGCGGCGCCGGCGAGCGCGGTGGCCGCGGCGACGACGAACGGGACGTGGACGTCGGTCCATTCCTCGATCCTCGGCGCGAAGAAGGGCGCGGCCGCCGCCGCGAACCAGCGCACGAAGTTGTAGCCCGCGCTGGCCACCGGACGCGGGGCGTCGGACACGCCGAGCGCCAACTCGGTGTAGACGGTGTTGTTCACGCCGATGAACGCACCGGACAGGACCGTGCAGACGACCGCCGTGGTGTGGTCGCCGTAGCCGAGGACGAGCACGTCGGCCGCGAGCAGCACCAGTGAGCCGCCGAGCACCTTCAGCGAGCCGAACCGCTGCTGGAGCCGCGGCGCCACGAGCACGGAGAACACCGCGAGCAGCAGGCCCCAGGCGAAGAACACCGCCCCCGACCTGTAGGGCGACATGTCCAGCACGAACGGCGTGAAGGCCAGCACGGTGAAGAACGTGTAGTTGTAGAAGAACGCCGAGGCGGCGACGGAGGCGAGCCCGCCGTGACCGAGCGCCTTGAGCGGGTCGAGCAGCGAGGTCCTGCGCGCGGGCTTCGGCTGCTCCTTCAGGAACACCGTGATGCACAGGAAGCCGATCGCCATCAGGGCCGCGGTGCCGAAGAAGGGGTAGCGCCAGCTGGCGTCGCCGAGCAGCGCGCCCAGCAGCGGCCCGCACGCCATGCCGAGGCCGAGGGCGGACTCATACAGCAGGATGGCGGCCGCGCTGCCTCCGGCCGCCGCGCCGACGATGACGGCGAGCGCGGTCGACACGAAGAGGGCGTTGCCCAGACCCCAGCCCGCGCGGAAGCCGACGAGTTCGGCGACCGAGCCCGAGGTGCCCGACAGGCCCGCGAAGACCACGACGAGGGCGAGCCCGAGCAGCAGGGTCCGGCGGCCGCCGATGCGGCTGGAGACCCAGCCGGTCAGCAGCATCGCGAACGCGGTGATCAGGAAGTACGAGGTGAAGAGCAGGGAGACCTGGCCGGGCGTGGCGTCCAGGCCGCGGGCGATCGACGGCAGGATCGGGTCGACCAGGCCGATGCCCATGAAGGCGACGACCGAGGCGCCGGCGGTGGCCCAGACCGCCCCGGGCTGTCGCAGGAGGCCGCGTGCTCCTTCGTCGAACGGGTCCATGGTTCCGCTCCCTCGCTCACTCCGGCTCACTCGCTCCGGCAGATGGTTGGTATATGCACACAGTAAGTTAGGTCGTCTAATTAATGCAAGGTGCATCTAGTTTTGGCCGGTGGGGCCCACGAGGGGGTCGCGGGTGCGGGGTTGTTGCGGTCGAGGGGTGAACCGGTTCCGTCCGGACGGGTGATCGTCCTTGACGTGGGCGGGCTCGGGTAGGACCGTGGGGCTCTATGAGGGGCGAACCCAGTTGCCCGAAGTGTGGTGGCCGGGTCAGGGCTCCCGGACTCTTCTCCGACTCCTGGCAGTGCGATGCGCACGGGACGGTGCATCCACTCCAGCCCGTGATCCCGCCCAGCGTCGAGGCCCTCGGTGTGGTGGTGCACCGCACGCAGGTGCCCGTGTGGATGCCGTGGCCCCTGCCGGTGGGCTGGCTGTTCACGGGCGTGACGTACGCCGGTGACGACCGCAGCGGCGGTCGCGCCACCGCCGTGGCCTGCTCCGGACCCGGTCCGCTCGGCGGCATGGGCGAGCTGATCCTCGTCGCGGAGGAACTGGGCGTCGGTCTCGGCGCGCGGTACGCGGGCGTCGACGGTCCGGACCCGGGCCCGTACCTGAGCGTCGAGAAACCGCCGCAGGCCAAGGTGCTCGCCGCCGGCCGGCCGACACCGCTGTGGCATGTCTCCGCGACCCCGGACGACCGGGCGGTCTTCGCCGGTGAGGCGCTGGGGCTGTGGCTGTGGGCGGTGGTCTGGCCCGAGCAGTCGGGACTGCTGATGTACGACGAGCTGGTGCTGACGGACCTGCGGGACGCGGGGGCGGAGGTGGAGCTGGTGCCCTGCGGGGCGCTGTCGCCGCGCCTGCTCAAGCCGTAGGGCGAGGGCGAGGGCGTCGGCGCCGGGTGCCCGCCGTGCGCGGCGCCCGGAGGGGGTGTCGGGTGTGCGGCGCCCGGAGGGGTGCCAGTGCGCGGCGCCCGGAGAGGGTGCCGGTGCGGGGTGCCCGCCAGGGCTTCCGCGAGGGCTTCCGCGGGAGGCGCCTGTAGGGGGTGCACCCCACTTTCAGGTGTGACATCGGGCGTTCGAATTGCCGCTATGCTGAAGCGTCCCGTCCACCCCGTCCCCGCTGGGAGTCCGCGTCGTGCGTATCGATCTGCACTGCCACTCCACGGCGTCCGACGGTACGGACACCCCGGCCGAGCTGGTGCGCAACGCCGCCGCCGCCGGGCTGGACGTCATGGCGCTGACCGATCACGACACCACCCGCGGACACGCCGAGGCGATCGGCGCGCTGCCGGCCGGGCTGACGCTGGTCACCGGGGCCGAGCTGTCCTGCCGGGTCGACGGCGTCTCCCTGCACATGCTGGCCTACCTGTTCGACCCCGAGGAGCCCGCGCTGCTCGCCGAGCGGGAGCTGGTGCGGGACGACCGGGTGCCGCGGGCGCGAGGGATGGTCGCCCGGCTCCAGGAGCTGGGCGTGCCGGTCACCTGGGAACAGGTGGAGCGGATCGCGGGGGACGGGTCCGTCGGCCGGCCGCATGTCGCCACCGCGCTCGTCGAGCTGGGTGTCGTACCGACCGTGAGCGACGCGTTCACCCAGGACTGGCTTGCCGACGGCGGCCGGGCCCACGTCGCGAAGCACGAGACCGACCCGTTCGAGGCGATCCGGCTGGTCAAGGGCGCGGGCGGGGTCACCGTCTTCGCGCACCCGGGCGCGAGCAAGCGCGGCCGTACCGTCCCGGAGGCCGTGATCGCCGAGATGGCCACCGCCGGACTCGACGGCATCGAGGTCGACCACATGGACCACGACGAGGCCACGCGCGCGCGGCTGCGCGGGCTCGCCGCCGATCTGGGGCTGCTGGTCACCGGTTCCTCGGACTACCACGGCAGCCGCAAGACCTGTGTGCTCGGCGAGTACACGACCGACCCCGAGGTGTACGGGGAGATCACCCGGCGTGCGACCGGTGCGTTCCCGGTGCCCGGGACCGGCGGAGCCTGAGCCTCACCACCTCGGCGTCCCCCTTCACCCTCTTTCCTGCAAGGCCTCTGCACTGATGTTCGACGTCGCCGTCTTCGGCTCCCTCTTCCTGACCCTTTTCGTCATCATGGATCCCCCCGGGATCACCCCGATCTTCCTCGCGCTGACCGCCGGGCGCCCCGCCAAGGTGCAGAAGCGGATGGCCTTCCAGGCCGTGTGCGTGGCGGGCGGTGTCATCGCCGTCTTCGGGCTCCTGGGCCACCAGATCCTCGACTACCTGCATGTCTCCGTGCCCGCCCTGATGATCGCGGGCGGGCTGCTGCTCCTGCTGATCGCCCTCGACCTGCTCACCGGCAAGACCGACGAGCCGAAGCAGACCAAGGACGTGAACGTGGCGCTCGTGCCGCTGGGCATGCCCCTGCTGGCCGGTCCCGGCGCGATCGTGTCTGTCATCCTCGCCGTGCAGAAGGCCGACGGTGTCGCCGGCCAGGTGTCGGTGTGGGCGGCGATCCTGGCCATTCATGTCGTGCTGTGGCTGGTGATGCGCTACTCGCTGCTGATCATCCGCGTCATCAAGGACGGCGGCGTGGTCCTGGTGACCCGGCTCGCGGGCATGATGCTCTCCGCGATCGCCGTGCAGCAGATCATCAACGGGGTCACCCAGGTGATCCGGGGGAGCTGAGTCCCTGGCGCGGAGTCCCCGGGCACACGCAGAGCCCCGTACGGCGTTCGTCGCCGTACGGGGCTCTGAAGTGTGATGTGCCGAGGGCTCGTGGTGTTACGAGGCCGTGGAGTCGGCCGGACGGATCCACAGCCGCTGCCCGATGGCGGCGGCCTGCTGAACGATCCGGTTGACGGAGGCGGCGTCCACGACGGTGCTGTCCACGGGCGTGCCGTCGACGTCGTCGAGTCGCATGATTTCGAAGCGCATCGCTTCTCCCTTCGTCTGGTCATCCTCCTGGAGGATTGCTTGCTACATGAGGAGTCAACGGGGTGCGTGTTACAAACATTCCCTACGCTAAAGAAATTTTTCGAACGACTAATTACTGACGAGTAAGGGACTCTGCGGAGACTGAACGGGATCGGTTGTGTTCACAGCGTGACCGCCGGGACAATGGAGTCGATGAACGACGACCACGCGGCCCTCGCCGCCCGCATCGACCGTACGAACGAACTCCTGACGCGCATGCTCGCCGAGGTGGCCAAGACGCCCTCGACCCATGCGATCTTCGTCGACGCGGGGTATCTCTACGCGGCCGCGGGGCGGCTCATCGCCGGCACCGAGGACCGCAGAGCGTTCGACCTGGACGCCGAGGGCCTCATCGAGGCCCTCATCGACCGCGCCCGCACGATCTTCGCGGACAGCAGACTGCTGCGCGTCTACTGGTACGACGGCGCCCGCCGCCGCATCCACACCGCCGAGCAGCAGTCCATCGCCGAACTCCCCGACGTCAAGGTCCGGTTGGGAAACCTCAACGCCAACAACCAGCAGAAGGGCGTCGACTCGCTGATCCGGACCGACCTGGAGTCACTGGCCCGGCACCGCGCCATCAGCGACGCGGCGCTCCTCGGCGGTGACGAGGACCTCGTCTCGGCGGTGGAGGCCGCCCAGGGGTACGGCGCCCGTGTCCACCTCTGGGGCATCGAGGCCCCCGAGGGCCGCAACCAGGCCGAACCGCTGCTCTGGGAGGTCGACAGCCAGCGCACCCTCGACCTCGACTTCTTCAAGCCGTACGTCGCCCGCCGCACCGCCCAGGCCTACGACGCGACCGGCACCAACCGGCCCACCCGCGAGGACGTCCGCTTCGTCGGCGCGCAGATCGCCGCGAAGTGGCTCGCGGCGCGCGGCCGCGAGGCCCTCGTCGAGCTGCTGCCGGGCCACCCGTATCTGCCGGGATCCGTCGACCAGGACCTCCTCGTGGAGGCCGAGGGACTGCTCCAGTACTCCCTGCGCGGCCAGGCCGACCTCCGGCGCGCCCTGCGGGACGGCTTCTGGGAGCACGTGCAGACGCAGTACTAGGACCTGCCGGACAGGTCCTGGTGTGCCGCCGGGTCGTCCCAGAAGTCCGCGAGGGCGGCGGCCGTCGCCTCGGGCCGGTCCAGGTTCGGCGAATGCTCGGCACCCGGGATCACGCTGCGGTGCGCGCCCAGCCGTACGGCCATCTCGTCCAGGAGCGTCACCGGCCAGGTGTCGTCGCGGGCGCCCGACAGGACGTGGAACGGCAGCGGGACGGCGGCCAGTTCCTCGACCCGGTTCGGCTCGGCGCACAACTGGCGCCCCGTGGCCAGGAGTTGGGCGGGCTTGTGGTTCAGCCAGCGCAGATGCAGCTGCTCCGGGGTGCCGAAGCCGCGCGCCGGACCGCCGACCTCCTCCGGCGGGCCCATCGCCAGGATCGCCTCCCACACCTGCGGCATCGTCATCACCGCGAGCGCGTCGTGCAGCAGCTTCACCCGCTGCTTCTGGGACTCGGAGATCTCGGCGGGCCCCGACGCGACCAGGGTGAACGAGGCGAACGGGGAGTGGTCGAGCAGCACGGCGGCACGGGAGATCTGGCCGCCGAGCGAGTGCCCGGCCAGGTGCAGCCCGGTGCCGAGGGCGGCCGCCTGCGCCAGCACGTCCAGCGCCAACTCGGCCCGCGCGTAAGGGGATTCGTCCTCGGCCGGACCGTCGCTCTCGTTCTGCCCGCGGCCGTCCACGGCGACGGTCCGGTAACCGCGTGCCGCGAGGGGCTCGTGCAGCAGGTGGAAGTCCTCCTTGCTGCCGGTGAACCCCGGCAGCAGCAGCGCGACACCGCGCGGCTCGACACCGGCGGCCACGGGCGAGTCGACGACGGCGAACTCGCCCCGCGCGGTCCGCAGCGGGTACGCGCGGGCGCCGGCGGGCGGGGGGAACGGGGTCGAGGTGCTGCTGGTCGGCCTGGTCACGTGCCGAGGCTACCGGCAGCGGCACAGCCGGGTAACGGGGGCCGGGGGCGCTGCGGCGGGTGCCCGCGGCGCGTACGCCGACGGCCCGGCTCCTCCGGGGGGAGGGGCCGGGCCGTCGGGTCGTGCTGCCGGTCGATCAGCCGTCCGTGGGCTCCGCGGCGGCCGTCGCCTTACGGGTGCGGCGCACCCTCGGCTTCGGCTCCTCGACCGCGTCGGACGCCACCGTGGCGGTGGCCGCGGTCTTGCGGGTGCGGCGCGGCTTGACCGCCGCCTCCGGCTCCTGCGTGGCCTGGGCCGGGATGTCGGCCGTGGCGGTGGCCGTCGCGGCGGTCTTGCGGGTGCGGCGCGGCTTGGCCTCGGCGGCCTCCGCCGTGTCGACGGCCGCCACGGCCGCCTTGCGGGTACGGCGCGGCTTCGCCTCCGTGACCTCGGCGGCGGTGTCCGCCTCCGCCGTGGCGGTCGCGGCCGTCGCGGCCGTCTTGCGGGTGCGACGGGGCTTGACCGCCGCCTCCGTGCCCTCGGCCGTGTCGACCGCGGCCGTGGCCGCCGTCTTGCGCGTCCGGCGCGGCTTGGGCTCGGCCTCGGCCGCTTCCGGGGCCTCGACGACCGCCGCGGCCGTCTTGCGCGTGCGGCGGGGCTTGGCCTCGGTGGCTTCCGCCGTGTCCACGGCCGTCTCGGCCGCAGCAGCCGTCTTGCGGGTGCGACGGGGCTTGACCGCCGCCTCCGTGCCCTCGGCCGTGTCGACCGCGGTCTCGGCGGCGGCCGTCGTGGCCGTGGCGGCCGTCTTGCGGGTGCGGCGCGGCTTGACCGCCGCCTCCGGCTCCTGCGTGGCCTGGGCCGGGATGTCGGCCGTGGCGGTGGCCGTCGCGGCCGTCTCCGGGGCCTGGACGGCCTTGCGGGTGGTGCGGCGGCGGGGCTTGGCCTCGGTGGCCTCGGCCGTGTCGACCGCGGTCTCGGCGGCGGCCGTCTCGGCCGGGGCCGGGGCGGCGGCCTTGCGGGTGCGGCGCGGCTTGGCCTCGACGGCCTCCGCCGTGTCGACGGCCGCCACGGCCGCCTTGCGGGTACGGCGCGGCGCCTTGGGCTCGGCCTCGGCCTCGGCCGCGGGGGCCTCCGGCGTCTCGACGACCGCGGGGGTCTCGGCCGGAGCCGTCGCCTTGCGGGTGCGGCGGCGCGGAGCGGGCTCCACGACCTCCGGCGTGTCGACGACGGCGACCGTGTCGACGGCCGTCTCGGCGGCGGTCGGCTGGGCCGGCGCGGCCTCCCCGCTCCTGCGGGTACGGCGGCGGCGCGGCCTGGCCGGGGCCTTCGCGGTCTCCGGAAGGTCGAGGGCCGGGCCCTCGGCCGTCGTCACGGCCGCTTCCGCCGCCTCGGGGGCGACGGACTCGGTGACAGCCGCCACAACGGCCGCCGCCTCGGGTGCCGCCCCGTTGCGCGTACGGCGCCGGCGGCGCGGGGTGCGCGAGGTGCCGGCCTCCTCGGTCACGGGCGTCGACTCGGCCACGGGCGCGGCGGTGCCGGCCTGCTCCGGTGCCCCGTCGAGGACCGCTCCGCCGCGCGTACGGCGACGGCGGCGCGGCGTACGGGCCGCCCGCTCGCGGTCGGCGGAACGGGACTCGCCCCGGCCGCCTCGGTCGTTCCGCTCGCCCCGGCCACCGCGACCGCCGCGTGCACCGCGGCCGCCCGGCTCGCCGAGGTCCTCCAGCTCCTCCGCGTCGAGCCCGGCGCGGGTGCGCTCCGCTCGCGGCAGGACACCCTTGGTGCCCGCGGGGATGTTCATCTCCTCGAAGAAGTGCGGGGAGGTGGAGTACGTCTCCGGCGGGTCGTTGAAGTTGAGCTCCAGCGCCTTGTTGATGAGCTGCCAGCGCGGGATGTCGTCCCAGTCGACGAGGGTGATCGCGATGCCCTTGGCACCCGCGCGACCGGTACGGCCGACGCGGTGCAGGTACGTCTTCTCGTCCTCGGGGGACTGATAGTTGATGACGTGGGTGACACCCTCGACGTCGATGCCGCGGGCGGCGACGTCGGTGCAGACGAGGACGTCCACCTTGCCGTTGCGGAAGGCGCGCAGCGCCTGCTCGCGGGCGCCCTGGCCGAGGTCGCCGTGGACCGCGCCGGAGGCGAAGCCCCGCTGCTGGAGCTGGTCGGCGAGGTCGGCCGCGGTGCGCTTGGTGCGGCAGAAGACCATGGCCAGGCCCCGGCCCTCGGACTGGAGGATCCGCGCGACCATCTCGGGCTTGTCCATGTTGTGCGCGCGGTACACGTGCTGCGAGATGTTCGCGACGGTCACGCCCTCGTCGTCCGGCGCGGTGGCGCGGATGTGCGTGGGCTGCGACATGTAGCGGCGGGCGAGACCGATGACCGCGCCCGGCATGGTCGCCGAGAACAGCATGGTCTGGCGGCGTGCCGGCAGCATGTTGATGATCTTCTCGACGTCGGGCAGGAAGCCCAGGTCGAGCATCTCGTCGGCCTCGTCCAGGACGAGGGACTTGATGTGCTTGAGGTCGAGCTTCTTCTGGCCCGCGAGGTCCAGCAGGCGGCCCGGGGTGCCGACGACCACGTCGACGCCCTTCTTGAGGGCCTCGACCTGGGGCTCGTAGGCCCGGCCGCCGTAGATGGCGAGGACGCGCACGTTGCGCACCTTGCCCGCGGTCAGCAGGTCGTTGGTGACCTGGGTGCACAGCTCGCGCGTGGGGACGACGACGAGCGCCTGCGGGGCGTCGGTGAGGTCCTCGGGCTTCGCGCGGCCGGCCTCGACGTCGGCGGGGACGGTGACACGCTCGAGGAGCGGGAGGCCGAAGCCGAGCGTCTTGCCGGTGCCGGTCTTGGCCTGGCCGATGACGTCCGTGCCCGTCAGGGCCACGGGGAGCGTCATCTCCTGGATGGGGAAGGGGGTGATGATGCCGACGGCCTCAAGGGCCTCGGCGGTCTCGGGAAGGATTCCGAGCTCTCGGAACGTAGTCAGGGTGCTGCCTCTTCTGTGTACGCGGTGCGAGGCGAGCGCGGGGGTCGTTTGACGGACCGTGCCGGGGGACGTCGGCGGCCGTACGGGTTGCCGTCAAGGCAAGCCGTATGACACGGGGACCACTGCCGACGCTCTAGCTCTCGTACCGCTGAGGGGTTCCCTCCGGTCGTCGTACGCGATGGGCCGTACGGTCAGGGAGGGCTGTCGGGTCGGAGCCGATCGGGCCACCGACCGGGCATCCTCATACGTGCGGCCCGTCGAATATTCGGCAGGCGCATTACCACCATACCCTGGAATCACGCACATGCGATGGCCGATCCGGTCACGTTGTGGTTGTCACAGTGCCGGGCCCGGTCCCTCGCGTCGTCCAGGCCACACGTATTGACCAGGGACTTCCGCCGCGCGGCGGGCGGGCTATTGTGCGCTTCATGACGACCTCTGACAAGCCTGACAACGCGTCCGACGAGCCCGCGGAGTCCGCCGAGTCCGCGGAGTCCGCCGCACCCACCGGCATCGCCGCCCAGGACTGGGCGCAGGCCTCCGCCGATCCGCAGTACCGGGCCGCGGTCGTGGACCTGCTCGGCGCCCTCGCGTACGGCGAGCTGGCGGCGTTCGAGCGGCTCGCGGAGGACGCCAAGCTGGCGCCCACGCTGGACGACAAGGCCGAGCTGGCGAAGATGGCGTCCGCCGAGTTCCACCACTTCGAGCGGCTGCGCGACCGGCTCACCGAGATCGGCGAGCAGCCCACCCTGGCGATGGAGCCGTTCGTCGCCGCGCTCGACGGCTTCCACCGGCAGACGGCCCCCTCGGACTGGCTGGAGGGCCTGGTCAAGGCGTACGTCGGCGACTCGATCGCCAGCGACTTCTACCGCGAGGTCGCGGTGCGCCTGGACACCGACAGCCGCGCCCTGGTGATCGCCGTGCTCGACGACACCGGGCACGCGGGCTTCGCCGTGGACCGGGTGCGCGCCGCGATCGACGCGGACCCGCGCGTGGGCGGACGGCTCGCGCTGTGGGCGCGCCGGCTGATGGGCGAGGCGCTGTCGCAGTCCCAGCGGGTGGTCGCGGACCGGGACGCGCTGTCGACGATGCTCGTGGGCGGTGTCGCGGACGGCTTCGACCTCGCCGAGGTCGGTCGGATGTTCTCCCGGATCACCGAGGCGCACACCAAGCGGATGGCGGCGCTGGGGCTGGCCGCGTAGTCGGGGCTGTCGCCGAGCGGTGCGGCGCGGTACCGCGGCGCTGTCGCGCTCTCGCGCTGTGACGGCGTCGCGGTGGCGACGGGCGGTGCGGTGCCGTGATGTCGGCGGCGCGGTGTCGTGGTGCCGGCGGCGGGGTGCCGCGATGCCGCCGGTGCGTCGTGGTGCCGTCGGCCTCAGACCTGGGCCGGGGCCGATCGGCGACGGAAGTGGCCGGCCGGGCGCAGCAGCAGGGAGAGGGACGCGGCGGAGACCACCGCCGCTCCGATCAGGCTGACCAGGAGGGTGCCGGGGCCCAGCGCGCTGTGGGTGACGAAGTCACCGAACAGGGCTCCGGCGACGCCCGTCGCCAGGACGAGGGGGCGCAACGGCAGGCGGTGCGAAAGACGGTGCAGTGCCGCCCACGCGAGGGCGAGACCGAGCACAGCGGAGCCGAGCGCTTCCAAGATCATGTAGGGGTCCCTCCCGGACGGCGGGGCGGTGCACCAAGGTCGTAGCCCGTCATACCCGTGACCTGCGGAATGCAATCCTCCCCGTGGAGGACCTGTGCTCCGTGGGTGAACGTGCCGCGTCCGTGCGTGAACACGACGAAGGGGCCCGGCGGTCATGACGACCGTCGGGCCCCTTCGTCCGATGCGTGTGTCTACAGCGCGCCGAAGCCCACCTTGCGCGGGGCGGGCTCGCCCAGCTCCACGTAGGCCAGGCGGTCGGCCGGCACCAGGACCTTGCGGCCGTGCTGGTCCACGAGGCTGAGCAGCTGCGACTTGCCGGCCAGTGCCTCGGCCACCACGCGCTCGACCTCCTCGGGAGTCTGACCGCTCTCCAGAACGATCTCGCGGGGCGCGTGCTGCACGCCGATCTTGACCTCCACGGCTATGTCCCTCCGACGGTCACTGAGTGCGCGGGCGTCCGCGCCGTACGCTGCACACATTAGCCCGGTGAGGGGACGTACACCGCGCGGCCGTCCACGCCAGGAGCGAACAGCGGACGGGAACAAACCAGCGACGCGGTCCCCGTCAGTGCTGTTCGGTGCCGTGCAGCGGGAAACCGGCGATGCCGCGCCACGCCAGGGAGGCCAGCAGTTGCACCGCCTGGTCGCGCGGGACACTGCGGTCGCTGTGCAGCCAGGAGCGGGCCACGACCTGCGCCAGGCCGCCCAGTCCGGAGGCGAGCAGCATCGACTCCGCGCGCGAGAGACCGGTGTCCTCGGCGATGACCTCGCAGATCGCCTCGGCGCACTCGGTGGTGACCTTGTCGACGCGCTCGCGGACCGCGGGCTCGTTCGTCAGGTCCGACTCGAAGACCAGGCGGAAGGCGCCGCCGTCGTCCTCGACGTACGCGAAGTAGGCGTCCATGGTCGCGCGGACGCGCTGCTTGTTGTCGGTCGTCGACGCGAGCGCACCGCGCACGGCCTGGATGAGCGACTCGCAGTGCTGGTCCAGCAGGGCCAGGTAGAGGTCGAGCTTGCCCGGAAAGTGCTGGTAGAGCACGGGCTTGCTGACGCCGGCCCGCTCGGCGATGTCGTCCATGGCGGCCGAGTGGTAGCCCTGCGCCACGAAGACTTCCTGGGCGGCGCCCAGCAGCTGGTTCCGTCGGGCACGGCGCGGCAGGCGCGTACCTCGCGGGCGCGCCGCCTCTGTCTGCTCGATGGCTGTCACGCCGCCTCCCAAAGTCGTCCACTTGCGGTGTGCGCCGCGCGGCCATCGTACTTTTCGGTAACCGTGCTGTGCGCGGTGAGAGCGCAGAATTTCACGGACCGGACGATCACGAAAGTAGTACAGAAGGTTTTAAGTGGGTCGGTCCGGGCAAAATGCGGCCCCGCTCCTGCTCACCGCGCCGCTCCGGTCACCCGGTCGTCAGCGGTAGTCGTCCTCGTCGAGCGAGACGACACGAGCCTGTTCGACGAGGTCCGCCTCGTTCGCCCGGGCGGGGTCCACGTCCTCCAGGGGGTCGTCACGCTCCGGCGCGATGTCCGCGTACTGCTCGGCGGCCTCGCTCTCCGGTGTCTCGACGTCGATGTCCCCGAAGTCGTCGTCCTCCTCGAACGTCCCGGGGTCGGTGGGATCAACGGCCATGATGGGCTCCCTTCCTACGAACGTCCCTGAAACGTGCAGGGGCCACAAGCGGGTGCCCTCGGTACGAGCCTAGGAGACACCCGTTTCGGGCGCTATGCGATGAGCCCCCCGATTCGCTCCGGTCTCCACCCCACCCGCCCCACGCCTGTGACGCCGAACACGTAAGGCTCGGCGTGATCGTCTCGTAACATTGCCCGCATGTCTTCGACCGAGCTGCCCTCCGTGCCGCCCACCAGTGTGCTGCCGAAGGCGGTCGCCGTCCGGGTCGCGGAGGGGGAGCGACTCCGGTCGGTCGGGCTGCCCGGCACCACGCTGACGGTCCGTTCCCGGCCGCCCGCGCGCGAGGGGCTCGCGCCCGCGCTGTTCGTGCACGGCCTCGGCGGTTCCTCGCAGAACTGGTCCGCGATGATGGCACTGCTCGACGGCGTGGTGGAGAGCGAGGCCGTCGACCTGCCCGGCTTCGGCGACTCCCCGCCGCCGGACGACGGCACGTACTCCATCACGGCACACGCGCGTGCCGTGATCCGCTACCTCGACGCGGCCGACCGCGGCCCCGTCCACCTCGTCGGCAACTCGCTCGGCGGCGCCGTCTCGACACGGGTGGCCGCCGTACGGCCCGATCTCGTGCGGACCCTGACCCTGGTCTCGCCCGCGCTGCCCGAGCTGCGCGTGCAGCGGACCGCGCTGCCCACCGGGCTGGTCGGCCTGCCGGGCGTGGCCGCGCTCTTCAGCCGGCTCACCCGGGACTGGACGGCGGAACAGCGCGTCCGCGGCGTCCTGGCGCTCTGCTACGGCGATCCCGGGCGGGTCGGCCCGGAGGCCTTCCGGTACGCGGTGCAGGAGCTGGAGCGACGACTCCAGCTGCCGTACTTCTGGGACGCGCTGACGCGGTCCACCCGCGGACTGCTCAGCGCCTACACGCTCGGCGGGCAGCACGGACTGTGGCGTCAGGCGGAGCGGGTCCTCGCCCCGACCCTCCTGGTCTACGGCGGCCGCGACCAGCTCGTCGGCTACCGGATGGCCCAGCGGGCCGCCCGTACCTTCCGCGACTCCCGTCTGCTCACCCTGCCCGAGGCCGGGCACGTGGCGATGATGGAGTACCCGGAGACGGTGGCCACGGCGTTCCGCGAACTGCTCGCCGAGACCGCGTCCGCGGCCTCGAAGGGCTGAGGCGGACGTGGGACGCCACAGCCGGCGTGGACCGGCGCCCAAGAGCACGCCCAAGAACGCTTCCGGTACATCCGGTGGATCCGGTACATCCGGTGGATCCGCCGGATCCGGGGCGTCGGGCGGATCCGGGGGCGCGGCGGGGGCCGACGGGGCGCCTCGTGGGGCTTCCCGGGGCGGCGGGCCGACGGGCGCGCCGCCCCGGCCCTACGACTACGACGGCACCCCCGCGCGCGGAGTGCCTCGCCTTCCCGACGGAACGCCCGCGCGCGGAGTGCCCCGGTATCCCGACGGCACCCCCGCCCACGGTGTTCCGCGGGTGCGGGGCGGGCATCCCGAGCAGCGCGAGTCCGGGGGCGGCTGGGGCGAGTTGAGGGGCAGGCCGGCCGGTGGCGCCGGGCAGCCCGTGATACCGCGTCAGCGGCCGATGCCGCCGCAGGGGCCGCGCCAGGACTACCTCGACGCCTTCGGGGAGGACGACGACGTCTTCACGCGCGCGGGACGGCCGTACGCCGCCGCGCGCGCGGGGGACGCCTACGCGCCGCCGCGCCCGGCCGACCCGTACGCACCCTCGCGCGCGGGGGACCCGTACGCGTCCGTCGCGGCCGACCCGTACGCCGCCCCCACCGGGTGGGACGAGGGCGCCGCCGCGGCCGCCCCGGCCGGTGTCGGCCCGGAGGGCGACGAGGCGCCGCCGACCGGGGAGCCGGCGCCCGGGAAGGGCGCCAAGGGGCGGGCGTTCACCGGTATCGCGGCCGCCGCCGTCACCACCGTGCTGGCCGTCGTGGTGGCCGGGCAGGTCACCGACACGCGGGACGAGGACACCGTCCGGTCGCAGTCCGCCGACCGGGGGGGCCAGAAGGCCCAGGGTGCCCAGGACGCCCTGGAGTCCGCCGCGCCCAGCCCGTCCGCGTCGGGCCGCCCGGTGACGCTGACGTACGAACAGAAGATGGACGCCACGTACGCGCTCAGCGCCAAGCTCGACGCATCGGGGAAGTTCGACGCGATCCCCGGCGTCGACAAGGCGCCCGGCAAGGGGCAGAAGTTCACCTATCGGGTGGACGTGGAGCGGGGTCTCGGGCTGGACGGCGCGCTCTTCGCGCAGGCCGTGCAGAAGACCCTGAACGACGACCGCAGCTGGGCGCACGACGGCGCGCGCACCTTCGAGCGGATCCACTCCGGCGAGCCCGACTTCGTCATCACGCTCGCCAGCCCCGGCACCACCGCCGACTGGTGTGCCAAGTCCGGCCTGGACACCACCGAGGACAACGTCTCCTGCGACTCGGCCGCCACCGAACGCGTCATGATCAACGCGTACCGGTGGGCCCAGGGATCGACCACCTACGGTGACGCCATCCACGCGTACCGGCAGATGCTGATCAACCACGAGGTCGGCCACCGGCTCGGCCACCACCATGTGACCTGCGACAAGGACGGCGACCTCGCGCCCGTCATGCAGCAGCAGACGAAGTTCCTCGACCACGACGGGGTCCACTGTCTGCCCAACCCCTGGGCCTACCCGAAGAGTTGACGAGCCGCGCCGCGGCCTGGTGTCCGTGGCGGCCGGGCGCGGCGGTGCGGGTGTGACGTTTCGCATCCAGGTGATCTCTTAGCGCGACGGAACGCCGACCGTACGGGAAAGTTACGTCCGTTCACCCCTTTTGGTGGTGCGACGGACAACCGTCCGTCGCGCCACCCTCTTGTCCGCATACGTTCTTCCCGCTGCGAGCCGCCGGGTCAACGGCGGCTCCCCAAACGGGAGATCGGGGGTGCGTGCGTTGCGCATCGGACTGCTGACGGAGGGTGGCTATCCGTATGTGAGCGGTGACGCCGGACTCTGGTGCGACCGGCTCGTGCGCGGGCTCGGGCAGCACGAGTTCGACATCTACGCGCTCAGCTGCGGCCCACACCAGGAGACTGCGGGCTGGGTCGCCCTTCCGCCGCAGGTCGGCGGCGTACGGACGGCACCGCTGTGGACGGCCGAGGACGACGGCGTCGCCTACGGCAGGCGCGCGCGCCGGCGCTTCACCGAGTGCTACGGAGAGCTGGCGGCCGCGCTGTGCGAGAGCGGCGGGGCCGACGCCCCGGGGAGTACCGAGGGGCACGGATCCGAGGGTGCCTCCGCTTCTCAGGCGGACCGTTTCGCCAGCGCGCTGTACGGCCTTGCCGACCTGGCCCGCGACGAGGGCGGACTGGTGGGGGCACTCCGCTCGGAGGGCGCCGTGCGCGCCCTGGAGCGCGCCTGCCGCGCGCCCGGCGCGCTGCGCGCGGCGCGGGAGGCACGCGTACCCGATCTCCTCGCCGTCGCCGCCCACCTCGAACGCGCACTGCGCCCCCTGTCGCTCGACTGGTACGCGGACGGCGGTGGCGACGCGCCCCGCGGCCTCGGCTCGGTCGACCTCTGCCATGCCGCGTCCGGCGGCGTCGCGGCGCTGCCCGGGTTGCTGGCCGGGCACTTCTTCGACGTGCCCCTGCTGGTCACCGAGTACGGGGTACGCCTGCGGAGCCACTACCTCGGCTCGGGAACGCCCGACGCGCCCTCCGGCGAGAGCGCCCCCGCCGTACGTGCCCTGCTCGCCGCGTTCCACGGCCGGCTCGCCGCCGAGATGTACCGGCAGGCCGCGTGCGTCACGCCCGGCAACGCGCACGCCCGCCGCTGGCAGGAGCGCTGCGGGGCCGACCGCGCCAAGCTGCGCACGGTCCACCCGGGCATGGAGAGCGATCGGTTCGCCGAGGTCGGCGACGGCCCGGACGGCGCCGACCCGCACACGCTGGTCTGGGTCGGCCGGGTGGAACCCGCGAAGGACCTGGTGTCCCTGCTGCACGCCTTCGCGGAGATCCGCCGGACGGAGCCCAGGGCCCGGCTGCGGATCATCGGCGCGCCGGCCGGGCCCGAGGGCCGCGCCTACCTCGGCCACTGCCGGATGCTGGCCGCGCAGCTCTTCCCCGACGAGGCGGAGAGCCCCCACGCCGTCGGCGACAACCCGGTCTCCTTCGAGGAGATCGGCGGTCCCGAGGTGCCCACCCTCGCCGAGGCGTACGCCGCCGGTGCCGTCGTCGTGCTGTCCAGCGTCGTGGAGGGGTTCCCGGTGGGTCTGGCCGAGGCGATGTTCTGCGGCCGGGCGACCGTGTCGACGGACGTCGGCGCGGTGGTCGAGGTCATCGGCGGCACCGGACTCGTCGTCCCGCCGCGCAACCCGCGGGCGCTCGCCGAGACGTGCGGGGCACTGCTGCGCGACCCCGAGCGCCGTGCGCGCCTCGGCGCGGCCGCCCGCGCACGCGCCCTGGAACTGTTCACGGTCGAGCAGAACGTCGCGGCATTTCACGGCATTTACCTGGAGATCGTCTCGCGGAGCCCGGTACGCCGGTTCGCCCTGGACGATGCCGGGGACCCCCTCCCGTTCGCCGTCCCGGCCGAGGCCTGGCTGCCCGGCCGGTGGACCGGCCTGGGGGCGCGGGTCACCGCCACCCGGCGCGGACCCGGCTGGGCGGCGGGGCCGCCGGTGCGGGGGACCTCGCCGGCCGTTCCGGTCCCGCACTGCTCCTCCGCCTCCCCGCCTGCCTCTTCTGTCTCCTCTGTTTCCCCTGTCTCGCCCGTCCCCACCGTTTCCGCGGGGAAGGGGGCGCGATGAGCGGGCTCGGTGAACTGGACCGGCCCGGGACCCCGGAGAGCGGTGGGGCCTGGGACGCGCGGTCGGGGGAGTGGGCCGCGGGAGAGGGAGGCGCGGGCAGCGGCGCGCATGCCGGCGTGCGCGCGGGCGCCGGCGCCGGTCCCCGGGGACAGGAGCGCTCCGGCGCGGACGCCCCCGCCGACGCCCCGGGGCCTGCCGGCCCCGCCACTTCCCGGCGCGGCGCCGTGGACCCGGTGAAGACCCTGATGCACCGGCACCGCGAGCTGTGCGAACGGGCCGTCGACCCGCTGGAGATCGCGGCGGGCCTGGAGGCGCACGGGGTCACCGACCGCACCGCCGCCCGCTTCCGGCACCGGGACGTCTTCTCCCTCGCGGAGGAGATGTACGCCCGGGTCCCCCGCGACGGCGACCCGCCTCCCCGCCCCGTGCCCGCCGCCCTCCCGCGGCCTCGCCCGGACCGGGCGCTGCTCACCCTGCTGCCGGGCATCCTGTGCGCCGCGACGATCGGCGGCCTGCGCCTCACCCAGGGGAGGACCCGCCTCCTGGTCGTCGCCGTGGGCGTGCTCGCCGTGCTCCTCGCCCTGCGCGCGACCCTGCGCCGGGGCCCCCTGAGCCCCCGCGCCGGCAACCGCCCCGGCCCCCACCGCACCGGAGCCTGGACCTGCTGGCTGCTCGCCTACGCGGCCCTCGGCGACGGCCTGCTGCACGCCGCCGTCACCGGCGGACCCGACGGCCCGCCCACCGGCACGGCGGACGGCGCCTGGCCCCTCGCCGCCACGCCCCTCCTCACCCTCGCCCTGGCCTGCGCGCCGGCCGCCTGGTGCGCCCGCCTCCTCGCCGTGCGCGCCGGGCGCCGCCTGGACACCAGCCGTGGCCTGGAGGAGTTCGCCGCCTCCGTACGGCCGCTGCTGCTCGGCACGTTCACCCTGTACCTGTGCGCGCTCGCCGTACTGACCGCCCTCTGCGCGGCGGCCCTGGGCGAGCCCGCCGGCTACGCCGCCACCCTCACGCTGGGCGCGCTCCTCCTGCTCGCCCGCCTCCTCACCGTCCACGGCTTCCCCCACGCCCCGGCGGCCGTCCTCACCGCCGCCGCGGCGGCCGAGGTGCTCGCCGTCGCCACCGTCTTCGCGGGCCGCCTTCCCGGCTGCGGCTTCCTCGCCGTCCCCGTGGAGACCCTGGTGGCCGCCCGGGGCCCGGCCGCCGTCCCCGTCCTCATCTGTGCGACGGCGGCCCTGACCCTGCTGCTCCACGCCGCCCGCACCCTGACCAGGGCCTCGGCCCACGCCCGAACGGCCGCACCGTGCTGACGCCCGGCCCCGCCCCCGCGCACCGGTGCCCCGCCGCCCCCCGAACCCCGCGCGCAGCGCCACCCCCACCGTGCCCCGACCACCGCACGACGCACGCGCTCCTCCATCCAGCCGCAGGCAAGCGCAACACCCCTGTAAGGAGAGACCAGATGACCACCTCCCGATCCGGAGCGACCGGAGCCACCGGGGCCCCCGCGGTCGCAGGAGCCCCCGCGGTCACAGGAGCAGCCGCGCCACCCGCACCAGCCACGACGCACACCCGGAAGGCCGCACGATGAGGGTCCTGCTGATCGGAGCCAACGGTTACCTCGGCCGCTTCGTCGCCGACCGCCTGCTCGCCGACCCTGCCGTCCAGCTCACCGCGCTCGGCCGCGGCGACGACGCCGACGTCCGCTTCGACCTGGCGACCGGCAGCCCCGGCGCACTCACCCGGTTCCTCGACGCCGTCCACCCGCAGGTCGTCGTCAACTGCGCGGGCACCACCCGCGGCGGAGCCCGCGAACTCACCCGGCACAACACCGTCGCCGTCGCCACCGTCTGCGAGGCGCTGCGCCGCAGCGGCTGCGGCGCCCGGCTGGTGCAGATCGGCTGCGGCGCAGAGTACGGCCCGAGCCAGCCCGGCTCCTCCACGGCCGAGGACGCCGTACCGCGCCCCGGCGGCCCGTACGGCGTCAGCAAGCTCGCCGCCACCGAACTCGTCCTCGGCTCGGGTCTGGACGCCGTCGTGCTGCGGGTCTTCTCGCCGGCCGGCCCGGGCACCCCCGCCGGATCCCCGCTGGGCCGGCTCGCCGAGGCCATGCGCCGCGCCATGCAGTCCGGCGACGGCGAGCTCAAGCTCGGCGGCCTCGGCGCCCAGCGCGACTTCGTCGACGTCCGGGACGTCGCCCGCGCGGTGCACGCCGCCTCGCTCTCCGCCGCCCAGGGCGTCATCAACATCGGCTCGGGCCGCGCCGTGCGGCTGCGTGACGCCGCCGCGATCCTCGCGCGCGTCGCCGGATACGGCGGTGCCCTCCACGAACTCGACGGACCGCCCGGCGGCCACCTCCGGCCCACCATCGGCCACCCCCGCCCCGACTCCGACCACGCCGGCCCGCTCGCGTACCCGTACCCGGACGGCTGCGGCAGCTGGCAGCAGGCCGATGTGCGCACCGCCCGCGACCGGCTCGGCTGGCGGCCCCGGATCAACCTGGAGGAGTCCCTCGCCGACATCTGGATGGAGGCGGCATGTCGTATCTGACCGGCACTCCGGCGGGCACCACCGGCACCGGGGCCACCGATGTCCGCACCGGCTTCGGTGTCCCCGGCATCGCCCACCCCCTGCTCGCTCCGGCCGAGTGGGGCGAACTCGCCCGCCCCGGCCCGCCACTGCACTGGGTGGTCCTCGATGTCGCCGGCGGCCCCGGTGTCCGCCCCGACCCGCACTGCCTCCAGGCGGCCGGCCGGCTGCGCAACGCGGGCATCCGCGTCCTCGGCCGGGTCGACACCGCCTACGGGATCCGGGCCTTCGCGGAACGGATCGCCGACGCGCAGCGCTACCTCGACTGGTACCAGGTCGACGGCTTCCTCCTGGACCGCTGTCCGTCCGACGGCGGCACACTCCCCGACATCCGGCGCACCGTCGCCACACTCCGTACGCTCCGTGACACGCCCCACGTCGTCCTCGACCACGGCACGCACCCCCACCCCGGCTACGCCGCCCTCGCCGATCAGCTGGTCACCTTCTCCGGCTCGTGGAACGACTACCGCTGGTCGCAGGTCGCCGAGTGGACGGCGGACCATCCGCCCGAGCGGTTCTGCCACTTCGTGCACGGGATGCCCCGCGGCCATCTCGACGAGGCGCTGCGCATCGCCCGCTGGCAGGGGGCGTCGACGATCTGGTTCACCGACCGTCACGACCGCGGGGGCCGGTGCGACCCCTGGGAGACCATGCCCGGCTACTGGGACGAAATCGTCTCGCGGATCGGAACGGGTGTCTCGGAATGAAGAAGGCCATGGCAGTGTTACAGGGAGAACAACTGTAGTGATCGACCGACCAACGGAGTCCCCGTGTCGCTGCCACCCCTGGTCGAGCCAGCCTCCGAACTCACCGTAGACGAGGTTCGCCGGTACTCCCGCCACCTGATCATCCCCGACGTGGGGATGGACGGGCAGAAGCGGCTGAAGAACGCCAAGGTGCTCTGTGTGGGCGCCGGCGGCCTGGGCTCGCCGGCGCTGATGTACCTGGCCGCGGCGGGCGTGGGCACGCTGGGCATCGTGGAGTTCGACGAGGTCGACGAGTCGAACCTCCAGCGCCAGATCATCCACAGCCAGGCGGACATCGGCCGCTCCAAGGCAGAGTCCGCGCGGGACTCCGTCAAGGGCATCAACCCGTACGTGAACGTGATCCTTCACGAAGAGCGGCTCGAGGCCGAGAACGTGATGGACATCTTCAGCCAGTACGACCTGATCGTCGACGGCACGGACAACTTCGCGACCCGGTACCTGGTCAACGACGCGTGCGTGCTGCTGAACAAGCCGTACGTGTGGGGCTCGATCTACCGCTTCGACGGCCAGGCGTCCGTCTTCTGGTCCGAGCACGGTCCCTGCTACCGCTGCCTGTACCCGGAGCCCCCGCCGCCGGGCATGGTCCCCTCCTGCGCCGAGGGCGGTGTCCTCGGTGTGCTGTGCGCGTCGATCGGCTCCATCCAGGTCAACGAGGCGATCAAGCTCCTCGCGGGCATCGGCGAGCCGCTGGTCGGCCGCCTGATGATCTACGACGCCCTGGAGATGCAATACCGCCAGGTCAAGGTCCGCAAGGACCCGGACTGCGCGGTCTGCGGCGAGAACCCGACCGTCACCGAACTCATCGACTACGAGGCCTTCTGCGGCGTCGTCTCCGAGGAGGCCCAGGCGGCGGCGGCCGGTTCGACGATCACTCCCAAGCAGCTCAAGGAGTGGATCGACGACGGCGAGAGCATCGAGATCATCGATGTCCGCGAGCAGAACGAGTACGAGATCGTCTCGATCCCGGGTGCCAAGCTGATCCCGAAGAACGAGTTCCTCCTCGGCACCGCCCTGGAGGGCCTGCCGCAGGACAAGAAGATCGTCCTGCACTGCAAGACGGGTGTCCGCAGTGCGGAGGTCCTCGCGGTCCTGAAGTCCGCGGGCTTCGCGGACGCCGTGCACGTCGGTGGCGGTGTGATCGGCTGGGTCAACCAGATCGAGCCGAGCAAGCCGATCTACTGATCCGGTTCGACCGTCCGAGCGGCGGGGGCTTCGGGCACCACGGGTGCCCGAAGCCCCCGCCGTCGTCATGAGCAGACCGTGCCGTCCTTGGGGACCGTGCCCTTCAGCAGGTAGGCGTTCACCGCCGAGTCGACGCAGTCGCTGCCGCTCCCGTACGCGCCGTGCCCCTCGCCCTTCCAGGTGAGCAGCACACCGACATCCTTGCCCAGCTCGTCGGCCATCTTCCGCGCGCCCTCGTACGGCGTCGCCGGGTCGCCGGTGTTGCCGACGAGCAGGATCGGCGCCGCACCCGCCGCGCTCACCTCCGGGGTGTCGAACTGCCCGGCCACCGGCCAGTCGTGACACCAGCCGGCCGTGTCCCAGCCGAGGAAGTCGCCGAACACGGGCGAGATCTTCTCGAACTCCGGCAGCAGCTTCTTCGTCTCCTCGGCGGTCGGCCGCTGCTTGTCGTCCAGGCACGATATGACGCGCTGCGAGTGGGTCGTCGTGCCGTAGTTCCCCGAGGGGTCCCGCTCGTTGTAGCCGTCGGCGAGCGCCAGCAGCTCGGATCCGTCGCCCGCCTGTGCCGCCTCCAGGGCGCTGGTCAGGCTGGGCCAGCCCTCCTTGCTGTAGAGCGGCAGGACGATCCCGGTGACGGCGAGCGTCTGGGTCAGCTCGCGGCCGTCCGAGGTCGGCAGCGGGTCGCCGTCGATCCGGTCCAGGAGGTCCGCGATCTTCGCGCTGCCCTGCTTCGGGTCCTGGCCCGTGGACTTGAGGTAGTCCTCGAGCGCGCGCTGGAAGCCCCGGGCCTGGTTCTCGGCGTGGCCCACCGCGTCGGCGCTCGGGTCGACGACCGCGTCGAGGATCAGCCGTCCCACGTTCTTCGGGAACAGGTGGGCGTACACACCGCCCAGCTCCGTGCCGTAGGAGATGCCGAAGTAGTGCATCTGCCGGTCACCCAGGACCTGGCGCATCAGGTCCATGTCGCGGGCGGTGTCCGTGGTCGAGACATGCCCCAGCAGGGAGCGGGCGGCCTGCTCGCAGCCCTTGCCGAAGTCCTTGGAGTCCTGGAAGTACGCCTGTTCCTCGGCCGGGGTGTCGGGCGTGGAGTCGATGGACTCGGCGGCCTGGATGTCCTTGTTGCTGCGGCAACGGACGCCCTCGCTCCGGTCGACGCCGCGCGGGTCCCAGCTCACCAGGTCGTAGCTGTCGCGGAGCGAGGAGAACGTGGAGCCGAAGGCCGGGAGCGTCGAGACGCCCGAGCCGCCGGGGCCGCCGAAGTTGAACAGCAGCGAGCCGATGCGCTTGCCGCCGCTGCCGCGGGACTTGGCGCGGATCAGCGCGAGATCGATGGTCGTGCCCTCCGGCTTCGACCAGTCCAGCGGCACCTTCAGCGACGCGCAACTCCACTCACTGCCCGGCGCGGAGTCCGCGGTGGCCTTGCACCGCCCCCAGTCGAGCTTCTGCCCGGTGAGCGAGGCCGGCAGCGCCGCCGTCGTGGCCGAGGAGCCCGCCGACGCACGCGCGTCCGCCGTACCCCCCTTGCCGTCGTCCCCGTCGTCCGACGCGCCGCTGCTACAGCCCGTCGCCAGCAGTGCGGCGGCGGCGCCGAGCGCCGTCCACCGTAGGAATCGCGCCATGTGCACTTCCCCCCTCGCGGACCGTCCGCGCCAGATGGCGGGACGGCTGTCCTGCAATGGTAGGCGGATCCCGGCCCGCCAGGACGAGCCTGTGGATAACCTTTTGACCTGCGGTTTTCCCCGATCCGAGGGGTGGGTGTCAGGAGCAGACCGTACCGGCCGCCGGCACCTTGCCGTCGAGGAGGTAGCCGTTCACCGCCGTCTGTACGCACGGGTTCTTGCTGTCGTAGGCGCCGTGCCCCTGTCCCCGGTACGTCAGCTCGACGCCGACGTCCTCGCCGAGCGCCGCGGCCATCTTCCCCGCCCCCTCGTACGGGGTCGCCGGGTCACCGGTGTTGCCCACGACCAGGATCGGCGCCGAGCCGGGGGCGCCGACGGCGGGATGGTCGCCGGCGCCCGGCACCGGCCAGTCGGTGCAGGTGACCATCGACCAGGCCAGGAAGTCCCCGAACAGCGGGGAGGCGGCGCGGAACTCCGGAAGTGCCTCCTCCACATGGCCGGCGGAGTAGCGCGGCTTGTCGTCGGCGCAGTTGATGGAGACGTTGGCGGCCGCGATGTTGCTGTACTCGCCGTTCGCGCCGCGGCCGTTCATCGAGTCGGACAGCAGCATGAGGATCCTGCCGTCCCCGTCATAGGCCTGCTCCAGCCCCTCGGTGAGGTACTCCCAGAAGTCCTTGGAGTACAGGGCCTGCGCGATGCCGTTGGTGGCGGCGCTCTGGGTCAGCTCGCGCGGAAAGGCGCCCGGGATCGGCTTGGCGTCGAGATCCTTCAGCAGCGTGGCGATCCGGTCCTTCACGTCCTGCGCGGTGTCCCCGACGGGGCAGTCCTCGGTCCGGGACGTGCAGTCCTCGGCGTAGTTGTCGAGCGCCAGCTGGAAGCCCTTGGCCTGGCCGAGCGCACCCTGCTCGGAGGTCTGCGTCGGGTCGACGACCGCGTCGAAGACGGCCCGGCCCACGTGTGTCGGGAACAGATGGGCGTAGACGCCGCCCAGTTCGGTGCCGTAGGAGATGCCGAAGTAGAACAGACGGCGGTCGCCGAGGACCTGGCGCATGAGGTCCAGGTCGCGGGCCGCGTCGGTGGTGCGCACATGCGGCAGCGTCTTCCCGGAGTGCTGCTCGCAGGCCGCGTTGAACTCCTTGGTGTTGTCCAGCAGCGTGGTGCGCTCGCCGCTGTCGTCGGGCGTCGTGTCCTGCTGGAAGTACGCGTCGAGCTGCCGGTCGTTCTCGCAGCGCACACCGGCGCTGCGGCCCACCCCGCGCGGGTCGAAGCTCACCAGGTCGTACCGGGTGCGCAGTTTCGCGTAGTCCTCGCTGAACGCGGGCAGCGTGCTGATGCCCGAGCCGCCGGGTCCGCCGAAGTTGAACACCAGGGAGCCGATCCGCCCGCTCGCGGGGCCGCTCGCCCGGGCCCGGATCAGCGCGATGCCGATGGTATCGCCCTCCGGTTCGGCCCAGTCCAGGGGCGCCTTCATCGTGGCGCACTCCCACTCGTCGCCGTTCGGCAGGGGAGAGGGGGCGCTCCCGCCGCCTTCCGCCCGGGACGGCGCCGGGCAGTCCTCCCAGTCCAGCCGCTGCGCCGTCAGATCCCCGTCCCCGGCGTCGTCGCCGCACCCGGCCACCAGGGAGGACAGCAGAACGGCGGTCACGACGGCGGCGCGCAGGCGGGAGGCGTTCGGCATGATCCCATCCTGCGGTCGGGCCCACCCGCGCGCGCGGGGCGCGGGCCGTACGAGGGACGGCTGCCCAGGCCCTCGCCCAGGCCCCAGCCCAGGCCCCCGCCCAGGCTCAGGAACAGGCCGGCACGGCCTTGCGCGGGGACCTAGAGGGCGCCCTTGCGGGTCAGGTGGTTGAAGGCCAGCCAGCCCGGCAGCACCGGGATCCACAGCGTCAGCAGCCGGAAGAGCAGCACCGCGGGGGCGGCGACCTCCTTGGGCAGCCCGACCGCGATCAGACCGACCGTCAGGGTCGCCTCGACGGCGCCGACGCCGCCCGGCGTGGGAGCGGCGGAGCCGAGCGCGTTGCCGGCGAGGAAGACGACCGCGACGCTGGCGATGCTGATCGACGTCGTCTGGTCGCCGAACGCGCGGATCGACGCGTCCAGGCACATCACGAAGCAGGCCGTCAGCAGCAGCATGCCGCCGATGCCGGTGACCAGCTTCTGCGGCCGCTGGAGCACGTCCAGCATGCGCGGCACGACCCCGGCGAACAGCGACCTCACGCGCGTGGAGACGAATTTCCGCAGGAAGGGCACCGATGTCACCACGAGCACGAGTACCGCCACCGTCAGCAGACCGGCGATGACCGTGCGGGACGGCGACAGCGACGGGGTCTTCTCGGTGCCGGTCAGATAGCCGAAGGACAGCAGCATCAGGATGTGGCAGCCGAGCCCGAACAGCTGCGAGGCGCCCACGCTGGCCACCGCGAGCCCCGGCCGGACCCCCGCGCGCTGGAGGAACCGTGTGTTGAGGGCGACGCCGCCGACCGCGGCCGGGGCGACGATCTTCACGAACGACCCGGCGACCTGCGCGGCCACCGTCCGCGGGAAGGGCACCCGTTCCGGCACGAACCCCAGCAGGCTCATCGCCGCGGCGACATAGCTCAGCGCCGAGAACAGCACCGCCGCGGCCACCCAGCCCCACTCGGCGTTGGCGACGAGCGGCCCGAACTCGATGTGGGTGAGCTGGGTCAGCAGGAAGTAGGCGCCGATGGCACCGGCGATGAAGCTGATCAGGGTGCGCGGCCGCACCCGCTCCAGCCGGGCCGGTTCGACGGGGGCCTGCGGGCGGATCAGCAGCACCTCGTGCCGGATCTGTGTGAGCAGGTCCTCCTCGCGGGCCTCCTCCAGCGCGTCGTCGATGGCCCGCTTCTCGGCGCGCTGCTCCGCGCGTACGGCCTTCTTGTCGGGTTTCTCCGGGGCGGCCGACTCCTCGTGCCCGGCCTCCAGGCGGGCCTGCTTGGCCTGCCGGGACGCCTCCAGGACCGCGTCGCGCTCGCGCTGCGCGCGCTCCCGGGCGAGTCTGCGCAGCGTCGCGCGCGTGGAGCGGCTGAGCGCGATGGGCTGGAGCATCGGCAGACAGTCGGCCACGGTGTCGGGGCCGAGCAGGCTCACCGCCGAGGCGACCGCGCGCTGGGCGCCGACCCGCAGGCCGAGCGTCACCAGCAGCTGGGAGATGTCCATCCGCAGCAGCAGGTTGTTCGCCGCGATCTCGCCGACGCGCAGATCGGTCAGGATGACCGTGCCGGAACGATCCACCAGAATCGCGTCGCCCACCAGCCGGCGGTGCGCGATGCGCCG
This sequence comes from Streptomyces phaeofaciens, assembly GCF_014648915.1. Taxonomy (GTDB): domain Bacteria; phylum Actinomycetota; class Actinomycetes; order Streptomycetales; family Streptomycetaceae; genus Streptomyces; species Streptomyces phaeofaciens. The sequence continues at coordinate 514,912 of NZ_BMSA01000002.1, forward strand.
TGACTGGAGGGCGCGCACCTGGTGCCAGGTGTCCCGCAGCAGCTCGTCGGTGATCTCGTCGTCCGCCAGCGAGTCCAGCGTGCGCCCGCCGGTGTGCTCGTAGACGAGCATCACGGCGTCCGGGCCGAGTTCCGAGGTCGCGATCAGCTTCGGCGCGTTGGCGCCCGCGGCGATCGCCGCGTAGGCGAGCAGCGCCTCCTGTTCGAGGGCCTGGCGCAGCGACTGGAGGCTGCTGCGGGTGGCGAAGCCCCGGAGCGTCAGATTGCGCCACGCGCGGTAGAAGAAGCCCTGGGCCTGCTGTTCGCGGTCGACGACCGTGACGTCCAGCGGTGGTCCGTCCTCCAGGGTGACGAAGTAGCGCCGGCCCCGGTCGCCGGTCTCGGAGGTGTCCGGCGCCTCCTCGCGGGCCGCGCTCACCGGGTGGAAGCCGACGTGCCGCAGGCCCGCCATCAGGGTGCGTCCGGTGGGCCGGACGTTCGGCGAGCCGACCGCGTACAGGGTGCCGTACGCCACGGTCCAGCCGATCAGTACGGTCAGGATGATCGAGAACGGTGTCGTGTAGCCGGTGACGAGCATGGAGAACGCGTCGAGGAGCAGCACGATCCACAGCACCGCCCGCCAGCGCGGACGGCGTGACATGCCGACGGCAGTCATGTACGCGATGACGGGCGCGAGATAGCCGTGCACCGGGTCGGTGAGGGCGTGGATGTCACCGGGGGAGGGCTGGGTGAGCGCCTCCTGGATCGAGTCCGGGGCGGCCTTGGCGACCCAGAGGTCGGTGGCGAGGGTCACACCATGTGCGAGGACGGCGGCGAGCACACCGTCGGCGATACGCAGTCCGTCCCGCTTGATCAGCCGTTCGATCGCGAACGCGACCGGCACCAGCAGGATCGCGATGCTGGACGCCAGGCCGGCGATCTTGATGAGCAGATCGGGCGCCTGTCCGGTGCCCTTGTTGATGTCCTGTTCGAGGCCCGAGGTGGTCCCGTGGGCGAAGGCGGCGATGCCCAGGAGCACGATGACCGCGAGGACGCCGACCAGCAGCCGCATCAGGTCGGAAGGGCGGTGCACGCGCGCGGGGAGCAGCGGTTCGTCGCCCTCGACCTCGTCGATGTGCACCTCCTCCCGAGGGTCCTCGGCGGCCTCCGGGCGCGACGCGGCATCAGAGGTGCCCTCGGCGTCCTCGGGGTGCACACCCTGCTGCTTCATCGTCTCTTCTTGATCTCGTATCACCGGTCACCGCCCGCACGATGGTGGCATGCCGCACCGACACACGGGGGCATCAGGGTGCAAACGCGGGGGCGCACAGTCTGCCCGAAGCACCGCCCGGGGGCGAGGGTCACGCAGGGTCGCGGGCCCGTCGCATTGTCGGTGCGATGCGGCAGGATGGGGCGGATGAGCGAGCAGAGCCTTCCGGACGACGCCCGCCCGGAGTACACGGACGCCCTGCCCGCGTACGCCGAGCGGGTCCTCGACGTCGCGGAGCTGATCCCGCCCGGCCGGGTCATGACCTACGGCGATGTCGCCGAGTGGCTCGACGAGGGCGGACCCCGGCAGGTCGGCCGGGTGATGGCCCTCTACGGGGGAGCCGTGCCCTGGTGGCGGGTGGTGCGCGCGGACGGCGTGCTGCTCCCCGGGCACGAGCTGCGGGCGCTGGACCGGTACCGCGCCGAGGGCACGCCCCTGAAGGAGGCGAGCCGGGCCGCCGACGGCCACCTGCCGCGCCTCGACATGAAACGGGCGCGATGGGACGGCGGCGAACGCGCGGAGGGTCACACCTGACAGCTTCCGCCATCGGACGGGGCCGAGGGGAGTCCGTGGTCCGTACGGGGGAACCGGGAGGAACCGGGCACGTCCGTGGCATGGCGTACGTTCGAGGGGCATGGGGCGCGCGTGGCGTGCGGGCCGGGAGGGAAGAATCGGAAGCCCTGCTTCCGTACGGCCCTCCGGCGTAGCGTCGGCTGCACGCGTCCCGCTCATCCCTCGACCACCGCCCGCCCCGGGCCCTGGTCCTCCCGCACATCACCCGGGCACCACCCCGTTCCGGCGGTGCTCCGCACCGACGGTGACCAACAGCACACCCACCAGGACCGGCGAACCACGTGAGCTCCTCTTTCTCCACCAGGCACCTGTCGCACCCCCAGGGGCGACAGGGGAACCGTGGCGCTTACCGACTGGTCCGTACCCGGCCGGCCCAGGCGGATCCCCCTCCTCTGGACGCCGCACAGCGCTCCGTGGTTGACCACACCGCCGGTCCACTGCTCGTCCTCGCCGGTCCGGGCACCGGGAAGACCACCACCCTCGTCGAGTCCGTCGCGGCCCGGATCGCCCGCGGCGCCGACCCCGCGCGCGTGCTGGTCCTCACCTTCAGCCGCAAGGCCGCCGTCGAGCTGCGCGACCGGATGGCACTGCGCATGGGCGCCGCCCGCGCGCCCCAGGCGACCACCTTCCACTCGTACTGCTACGCCCTGGTCCGCGCCCACCAGGACGCCGACCTGTTCGTCGAGCCGCTGCGGCTGCTGTCCGGCCCCGAGCAGGACGTGGCCGTCCGCGAGCTGCTCGCCGGACAGCTCGACCTGCAACGGCTGGGCCTCGCGCACGTGCGCTGGCCCGACGAACTGCGCGCCTGCCTCACCACGCGTGGCTTCGCCGACGAGGTCCGCGCGGTGCTCGCCCGCAGCCGCGAACTGGGCCTCGGCCCCGAGGCGCTGGACGCGTTCGCCGGCCGCATCGGCCGCCCCGACTGGCGGGCCGCGGCCGCCTTCCTCGCCGAGTACCTCGACGTCCTCGACCTGCACGGCGTGATCGACTACGCCGAACTCGTCCACCGCGCGGTACTGCTCGCCCACCGCACGGAGGTCGCCGAGCGGCTCGCCGCGCAGTACGACGCCGTCTACGTCGACGAGTACCAGGACACCGACCCCGCACAGGTACGGCTGCTGCACGCTCTCGCCGGCGGCGGCCGCACCCTCGTCGCCCTCGGCGACCCCGACCAGTCGATCTACACCTTCCGGGGCGCCGACGTGAACGGCATCCTGGACTTCCCCGGAGCCTTCCCCCGCCCCGACGGCCGGCCCGCCCCCGTCGAGGTCCTGCGCACCTCCCGCCGTTCCCGCGCCACGCTGCTGGCCGCGACCCGGCTGCTGACCCAGCGCATGCCGCTGACCCGCCTCCCGGCGGAGAAGGTGCGCGCCCACCGGGACCTGGCGCCCGCGCGCGCGGGCGGCGGCGTCGAGGTCTACACGTACCCGACAGCCGGCACCGAACTGGACAACATCGCCGACATCCTGCGCCGCGCACATCTGGAGGACGGCGTCCCCTGGGGCGAGATGGCCGTCCTGGTCCGCGCCGGCTCCCGCACCATCCCGACGGTCCGCCGTGCCCTCACGGCCGCCGGCGTCCCCCTCGACATCGACGGCGACGACCTGCCCCTGCGCCACGAACCCGCCGTGGCGCCTCTGCTGACGGCCCTGCGCGCGGTGGCGACGGCGGAGGCCGCGACGCCACCGGCGGGCGGTTCGGACGTACCGGCGGAGGCTTCGGCGCCCGCGGCGACGGCCGCAGCACCAGGAGCGGAGGCTTCCGCATCCTCGGCGGAGGCCTCGGCACCCGGAGCGGACGCTCCGGCACCGACCGTGGCGGACGCACCCGGAGCCGACACTCCGGCACCGACCGTGGCGGACGCACCCGGAGCCGACACTCCGGCACCGTCCGCGGTGGACGAGAACCGGGAGAACGCGGGCGTCTGCTGGCTCGACACCGAGACCGCCCTCACCCTCCTGGCCTCCCCCCTCGCCGGCATGGACGCCGCCGACCTGCGCCGCCTGGGCCGCGCCCTGCGCGAGGAGGAGCGCGCCGCAGGCAACCCGCTGCCGCCCCCCTCCGACGAGCTGCTCGCGCGCGCCCTGTCCGAGCCCGAGCGGCTCGTCACGCACGACCCGGCCTACGCGCGCGGAGCGCAACGGCTCGGCGCCCTGCTCGCCACGGCCCGCAAGCGCCTCGCGCGCGGCGGTACGGCGGAGGAGGCGCTCTGGGACCTGTGGGAGGGCACGCCGTGGCCCACCCGCCTGGAGCGGGCCGCCCGGCGCGGCGGCGCGGCCGGCCGCAACGCCGACCGCGACCTGGACGCCGTATGCGCCCTGTTCGCCACCGCCGCGCGCGCGGAGGAGCGCACCGGCGGCCGCGGCGCCCTGAACTTCCTGGCCGAGATCGAGGCCGAGGACATCGCCGCCGACACCCTCACCCGCCGCGCCGTGCGCCCCGACGCCGTACGGCTGATGACCGCGCACCGCGCCAAGGGCCTGGAGTGGAGCCTGGTCGTCGTCGCCGGAGTCCAGGAGGGGCTCTGGCCCGACCTGCGCCGCCGCGGTTCGCTCCTGGAGGCCGACCGCATCGGCCGCGACGGACTCGCCGAACCGCTCACCCCGGGCGCCCTGCTCGCCGAGGAGCGCCGCCTCTTCTACGTCGCCGCCACACGCGCGCGTGACCGTCTCGTCGTGACCGCGGTGAAGGCCCCCGCCGACGACGGCGACCAGCCCTCCCGCTTCCTGACCGAACTCGGCGTCGAGCCCAGGGACGTCACGGGCCGACCGCGCCGCCCGCTCTCCGTCGCCGCGCTCGTCGCCGAACTGCGCGCCACGACCGTCGACCCGCGCGTCTCCGCCGCCCTGCGGGAGGCCGCCGCCCAGCGTCTCGCCCGGCTGGCCGCGCTCACCGACGAGGACGGCCGGCCCCTGGTGCCGTCCGCGCACCCCTACCGCTGGTGGGGCATGTTCGAACCGACCGAGAGCAAGGTGCCGCTGCGCGACCGCGACCAGCCCGTCGTGCTCTCCGGCAGCGCCCTCGACCAGCTCGCCAACACCTGCGCCCTGCAATGGTTCCTGGGCCGCGAGGTGAAGGCCGACGCCCCCGCCACCGCCGCGCAGGGCTTCGGCAACGTCGTGCACGTCCTCGCCGACGAGGTCGCCTCCGGGCACACCCCTGCCGACCTCGCCGTCCTCATGGAGCGCCTCGACTCCGTGTGGAACGCGCTCGCCTTCGACGCGCCCTGGAAGTCGGCGCAGGAGAAGGAGCACGCCCGTGTGGCACTCGAACGCTTCCTGACCTGGCACGTCGATTCCACCGGCGCCCGCACCGGCCGTACACCCGTGGCGAGCGAGCACGACTTCGACGTCACCCTCGAAGCGGGCGACTACGAGGTGCGTATCCGCGGCCAGATGGACCGCGTCGAGGCGGACGGCGAAGGCCGCGCCTATGTCGTCGACTTCAAGACCGGCAAGCAGGCCCCGACCGCCCGCGAGGTGGAGCGCCACCCCCAGCTCGCCGTCTACCAGCTCGCCGTCCGCGAGGGCGCCGTCGACGAGGCCTTCGACGGTGTGCGCCCCGAGCCGGGCGGCGCCGAACTCGTCCAGCTGCGCCAGGGCGCCGCCAAGCGGGACGGCGGCGAGACCCTGCCCAAGGTGCAGGCGCAGGAGGCCCTGGACGGCGCGTCGGGGGAGTGGGTCGGCGACCTGCTCGCCACGGCGGCCGGCAAGGTCCTCGACGAGCGGTTCACCCCGAGCGCCGGCCAGCACTGCACACACTGCGCGTTCCGCGCCTCGTGCAGCGCGCGGCCGGAGGGACGCCACGTCGTGGAGTGAGGGCGGTGCCGCCGGGGCCGCCCCGGTGTGACGGACCGCACCACACGCGCTGACCTGCGCTTCCTCCGCCCCGGCGGGCGATTTGTCATCGACTGTCAGTGGGCGCCGATAGCCTCTCCGACATGCCCGCCCGTATCACCGATCCCGAGCAGCTCAAGGAGCTCCTCGGGATCCCCTTCACCCCGGAGCAGACGGCCTGCATCATCGCGCCGCCCGCACCGCAGGTGATCGTGGCCGGAGCCGGGTCGGGCAAGACGACGGTGATGGCCGCGCGCGTGGTGTGGCTGGTCGGCACCGGCCAGGTCGCCCCCGAACAGGTCCTCGGCCTGACCTTCACCAACAAGGCCGCCGGTGAACTCGCCGAACGCGTCCGCAAGGCACTGATCCGGGCCGGCGTCACCGACCCCGACGTGATCGACCCGGACAACCCGCCGGGCGAGCCGGTGATCTCGACGTACCACGCCTTCGCGGGCCGCCTGCTGACCGACCACGGACTGCGCATCGGACTGGAACCGACCGCCCGTCTGCTCGCCGACGCCACCCGCTTCCAGCTCGCCGCGCGCGTGCTGCGCGAGGCCCCCGGCCCCTACCCGTCGCTCACCCGCTCCTTCGCCGACCTGGTCAGCGACCTGCTCGCCCTCGACGCGGAACTCGCCGAGCACCTCGTACGCCCCGAGGACCTGCGCGCGTGGGACGCCGGCCTGCTGACCACCCTGGACGGCGCGAAGCTCACCAACGCCGACCTGCGCAAGGTGCCCGAGACGGCCGCCGCCCGCCGTGAACTCGCCGAGCTGGTGCTGCGCTACCGGGCCGCCAAACGCGAGCGCGACCTGCTCGACTTCGGCGACCAGATCGCCCTGGCGGCCCGCCTCGGCGGAGTTCCGGAGGTCGGGCGGATCCTGCGCGACGAGTTCCGCGTGGTCCTGCTCGACGAGTACCAGGACACCTCGGTGGCCCAGCGCATCCTCCTCGCCGGGCTGTTCGGCGGCGGCACGGGCCACCCCGTGACGGCCGTCGGCGACCCCTGCCAGGCCATCTACGGCTGGCGCGGCGCCTCCGTCGCCAACCTCGACGACTTCCCCGAGCACTTCGCCCACGCCGACGGCGCCCGCGCCACCCGCCAGGCGCTCAGCGAGAACCGCCGCAGCGGCGGCCGCCTCCTCGACCTCGCCAACGGCCTCGCCGAGCCGCTGCGCGCCATGCACGCGGGCGTGGAGGCCCTCCGCCCCGCCCCGGGCGCCGAACGCGACGGCGTGGTCCGCTGCGCCCTGCTGACCACCCACGCCGAGGAGATCGACTGGATCGCGGACTCCGTCGCCCACCTGGTGAACACCGGCAAGGAGCCCGGCGAGATCGCCGTCCTGTGCCGCACCGCCACCGACTTCGCGGAGATCCAGGGCGCGCTGGTCGCCCGGGACGTGCCCGTCGAGGTGGTCGGCCTCTCCGGCCTGCTGCACCTCCCCGAGGTCGCCGACCTGGTCGCCGTCTGCGAGGTGCTCCAGGACCCCGGCGCCAACGCCTCCCTCGTCCGGCTGCTCACCGGCCCGCGCTGGCGCATCGGCCCGCGCGACCTCGCCCTCCTGGGACGGCGGGCACGGCTGCTCGTGTCCCACGCGCGCGGGGACGCCGGCGACGACCCCGACCGCCGTCTCGCCGAGGCCGTCGAGGGGGTCGACCCGTCCGAGGTGATATCGCTCGCGGACGCCCTCGACACGTTCCTGGAGACGCCGCTGGAGCGTCCTCAGGACGACGGCCTGCCCTTCTCGCCGGACGCGCGCGTGCGCTTCGCCCGGCTCGCCACCGAACTGCGGGACCTGCGCCGCTCCCTGTCCGACCCGCTGATGGACGTCCTGCACCGCGTGCTCGCCGTCACCGGCCTCGAAGTCGAACTGTCGGCGTCCCCGCACGCCCTGGCCGCCCGCCGCCGCGAGACCCTGTCGAACTTCCTCGACATCGCCGCGTCCTTCGCCGCCGGGGAGAACGAGGCGAGCCTGCTCGCCTTCCTCGGCTTCCTGCGCACCGCCGCCCAGTACGAGAAGGGCCTCGACAACGCCCTCCCCGGCGGCGAGAACACCGTCAAGGTGCTCACCGCGCACCGGTCCAAGGGCCTGGAGTGGGACGTCGTCGTCGTCCCCGGCCTGGTCAACGGCACCTTCCCCAGCGGCCAGGGCCGCGAGAAGTGGACCGCCCAGGCCAAGGTGCTGCCGCACGAACTGCGCGGCGACGCCGACACCCTCCCCGACATCGCCTCCTGGTACTCCCGGGGGATGAAGGCCTTCCACGAGGCCATGAAGGATCACCAGCACACCGAGGAACTCCGCCTCGGCTACGTCACCTTCACCCGCCCCCGCTCCCTCCTCCTCGGCTCCGGCCACTGGTGGGGCCCCACCCAGAAGAAGCCCCGCGGCCCCTCCGACTTCCTGTGGGCCCTGTACGACCACTGCGCGGCCGGACACGGCGAGATCGAGGCCTGGGCGGAGGAACCGGAGGAGGACGAGGAGAACCCCACCCTGCACGCCGCGCGGGCCGACCAGGTCTGGCCGCTCCCCCTGGACGACGCCGCGCTCGCCCGGCGCCGCGCCGCCGCCGAGACCGTCCTCGCCCACCTGGAGGACCTCGCCTCCCAGGAGGCCGCCCACCCCGCCGCCACCCACGACCCGGACACCTACGACGACCCGGACTGGCCCCCGCCGCCGGACGACGACGAGCCGCCCTACGACGCCGACTCCGACGACTACGGACACGACGACGCCGACGTCTACGGATACGACGACTCCGACCCGTTCGCCGACGACCCGGATGCCGCGTTCGCCGACGGCCCCGCCGCGAACCCTGCGGATCCCGCAGACCGGGACGCACGGGACGACCGGGACGAGTGGCCCACCGCCCGCCCCGCCGTCCCCCACCAGGCCACGGCCCCCGAGCTCTCCGGCGGCCGCCCCCGCTCGGGCCCCGCGGCCCGGCGCGGCCGCCTCACGCCCGAGGAGGCCCGCGCCGTCGCCTCCTGGGACCGCGACCTCGACGCGCTCTCCGGAGAGCTGATGCGGGCCCGCCGGAGCGTCACCGACGTACCCCTGCCGACGACCCTGACCGCGTCGCAGCTGATGCGTCTGGCCGCCGACCCGGACGGTCTCGCGCAGGAACTCGCGCGCCCCATGCCGCGCCCGCCGCAACCGGCCGCGCGCCGGGGCACCAGGTTCCACGCATGGGTCGAGGCCCGCTTCGAGGAACTGACGCTTCCGCTGCTGGAACCGGACGAGCTGCCCGGCGCCGACGCGGAGATCGCCGACGAGCACGACCTGGCGGCCCTCAAGGAAGCCTTCGAGCGCACCGAGTACGCCCGCCGCACCCCCTACCGCGTCGAAGCCCCCTTCCAGCTCGCCCTCGCCGGGCGGGTCGTACGGGGCCGGATCGACGCCGTCTACAAGGAGGGCGACGGCGAGACGGCGACGTACGAGATCGTCGACTGGAAGACCAACCGGCTGCGCACCGCCGACCCGCTCCAGCTCGCTCTCTACCGGCTCGCCTGGGCCGAGCAGCGGGGTGTCCCCGTGGAATCGGTCACAGCGGCGTTCCTCTATGTGCGCACCGGCGACGTCGTCCGGCCCGACGGCCTGCCCGATCGGGGGGCGCTGGAGCGCCTGTTGACGGGCGAGGAGGCCGTTTCCGGCGATCCGCGGGGGCAGGCCGCGCAAGAAAACCGTGCACAACCGTCCGGCGAGTAAGCCCGCGCGGGCCGATAGGCTCGTGACCATGAGCCAAACCGTTGACAGTGCCGTCAGCGCCGTCCGCACGTACATCGAGCAGCACCGCGCCGCCTTCCTCGACGACCTCGCCGAGTGGCTGCGCATCCCGTCGGTCTCGGCGCAGCCCGACCACGCCCCCGACGTACGCCGCAGCGCGGACTGGCTCGCCGCGAAACTGAAGGAGACGGGCTTCCCCACCGCCGAGGTCTGGCCGACCCCGGGCGCCCCCGCCGTCTACGCGGAGTGGCCCTCCGGCGACCCCGAGGCACCCACCGTCCTGGTCTACGGCCACCACGACGTGCAGCCCGCCGCCGTCGAGGACGGCTGGGACAGCGACCCCTTCGAGCCCGTCGTCCGCGACAACCGCCTCTACGCGCGCGGGGCCGCCGACGACAAGGGCCAGGTGTTCTTCCACACCCTCGGCGTCCGCGCCCACCTCGCCGCCACCGGCCGCGACGCCCCGGCCGTCAACCTCAAGCTGCTGATCGAGGGCGAGGAGGAGTCCAGCTCCCCGCACTTCCGCGCCCTCGTCGAGGAGCACGCCGAGCGGCTCGCCGCCGACGCCGTGATCGTCTCCGACACCGGCATGTGGTCCGAGGACACCCCCACCGTGTGCACCGGCATGCGCGGGCTCGCCGAGTGCGAGATCCGGCTGTCCGGCCCCGACCAGGACATCCACTCCGGGTCCTTCGGCGGCGCCGTGCCCAACCCGGCCACCGCGGCCGCCCGCCTGGTCGCCGCCCTGCACGACGCGCACGGACGGGTGGCCGTCCCCGGCTTCTACGACGGCATCGTGGAACTCACCGACCGCGAGCGCGAGCTCTTCGCCGAGCTGCCCTTCGACGAGGACCGGTGGCTGCGCACCGCCAAGTCCCACGCGACCCACGGCGAGGCCGGACACACCACCCTGGAGCGCATCTGGGCCCGCCCCACCGCCGAGGTCAACGGCATCGGCGGCGGCTACCAGGGCCCCGGCAGCAAGACGATCATCCCGTCCACGGCCTTCGTGAAGCTGTCCTTCCGGCTGGTCGCCGGCCAGGACCCGGGGCAGGTGGAGAAGGCGGTCCGCGCCTGGGCCGCCGAGCGGCTGCCCGCCGGGATCCGCCACGAGATCGCGTTCAGCCCGGCCACGCGCCCGTGCCTGACGCCGCTGGACCACCCCGCCCTCCGGTCCGTGGTCCGCGCCATGGGCCGCGCCTTCGAGGGGCCCGTCCGCTTCACCCGTGAGGGCGGCTCGGGACCGGCCGCCGACCTCCAGGAGATCCTCGGCGCCCCCGTGCTCTTCCTGGGCATCTCCGTCCCCTCGGACGGCTGGCACGCCCCGAACGAGAAGGTCGAGCTGGATCTCCTCGTCAAGGGCGTCGAGACCACCGCGTATCTCTGGGGCGACCTCGCCGAGAACTGGCGCCATGCGCCCTGACGGCCTCGCTCGGACCGGAGCGCGGCAGCGCGCGGGGCACATTGGAGATGCCGCACCGCGCCACCGCACCGGACCCGGTTGCCCCCTCGCGCACGTTCCGCTGAACCGTCCGCCGAATCAACCGTTCCACCGGGGGAGTTGGAAGCACCCGTGACCACCTGGACCGACCAGAACGCCGACCGGCCCATCTCACTCACCGCACCCAGCGGCATCGACCGGGCCGCCCACCACCGGCTCGACGAGGCCTGGCTCGCCGCCGCGTGGAGCCACCCCACGACGCGCTGTTTCGTCGTCTCCGGGGGGCAGGTCCTCATCGACGAGACGCCCGACGGCCGGACCGAGCTGGTCATGACCCCCTCCTTCGAGGCCCCGCTCACCGAGGCGCACCGCTACTTCCTGGGCACGGACGAGGAAGGGGCGAGCTACTTCGCCCTCCAGAAGGACTCCCTGCCCGGCCGTATCGACCAGTCCGCGCGCCCGGCCGGGCTGCGCGAGGCCGGACTGCTGCTGTCGCCGCGCGACGTGGGCCTGATGGTGCACGCGGTCGGCCTGGAGAGCTGGCAGCGCACCCACCGTTTCTGCTCCCGCTGCGGCGAGCGCACGGTCATCGCCGCCGCCGGCCACATCCGTCGCTGCCCCGCGTGCGGCGCCGAGCACTACCCGCGCACCGACCCCGCGGTGATCATGGCCGTCACCGACGAGGACGACCGCATCCTCCTCGGCCGCCAGGTCCACTGGCCCGAGGGCCGCTTCTCGACCCTGGCCGGCTTCGTCGAGCCCGGCGAGTCCATCGAGCAGGCCGTGCGCCGCGAGGTCTTCGAGGAGGTCGGCGTCTCCGTCGGCCAGGTCGACTACATCGCCAGCCAGCCCTGGCCCTTCCCGTCCAGCCTCATGCTGGGCTTCGTGGCCCGCGCCACCTCCACCGAGATCGACGTCGACGGCGACGAGATCCACGAGGCCCGCTGGTTCTCCCGCGACGAGCTGGGCGCGGCCTTCGAGTCCGGCGAGGTCCTGCCCCCGTACGGCATCTCGATCGCGGCCCGCCTGATCGAGCTCTGGTACGGCAAGCCGCTGCCGACGCGCAGCTTCGTGTGACGCACGGCACGAGATCCGATCCACCTCACGCAAAAGGGCGGCTCCCCGGTGTTCCGGGGGCCGCCCTTCGGCGTGCGGTTACGCGCCGATCCTCTGCTTCACCTGCGCCAGGGACGGGTTCGTCATCGTCGAACCGTCCGGGAACAGCACGGTCGGCACCGTCTGGTTTCCGCCATTCGCCTTCTCCACGAACGCCGCGGACTCCGGGTCCTGCTCGATGTTGATCTCGGTGTACGCGATGCCCTCGCGCTCCAGCTGCTTCTTCAGCCGCTGGCAGTAGCCGCACCACGTGGTGCTGTACATCGTCACAGTGCCCAGCATGTCTCTTGTGCTCCTTCGGCGGGTCGGGGGACGGAGGGTCGCAGAGAGAGAACGTACGTGAAAGGGCCACCATTCCCGGAAGGTCCCCGGGGCGGGAGCGGCCGGACGTGACCTCCGCCGCATTGGTACGACCGCAGCGGCCCACCTGTGGACAACCGGCTCGCCCGCCTCCGCCGACCTGGCAGCATGGCCATGTGACAGCAGCAACGCACTCCCCCCTCTTCCCGCGGGTACCGGACTCGGCCGACGCGGTGCTCGAAGGGCTCGACCCCGAGCAGCGCGAGGTGGCCATCGCCCTGCACGGGCCGGTGTGCGTGCTGGCGGGAGCCGGTACGGGCAAGACCCGGGCGATCACCCACCGCATCGCCTACGGGGTGCGCGCCGGCATCCTCCAGCCCTCCAGCGTGCTCGCCGTCACCTTCACCAACCGTGCCGCCGGCGAGATGCGCGGCCGGCTGCGCCAGCTCGGCGCGCAGGGTGTCCAGGCCCGCACCTTCCACTCCGCGGCCCTGCGTCAGCTCCAGTACTTCTGGCCGAAAGCCATCGGTGGTTCCCTGCCCCGGATCGTCGACCGCAAGATCCAGCTCGTCGCCGACGCGGCCGCCGCCTGCCGCATCCGCCTCGACCGCGGCGAGCTGCGGGACGCCACCGCGGAGATCGAGTGGTGCAAGGTCACCCAGACCGTCCCCGCCGACTACGCCGCCGCCGTCGCCAAGGCGGGCCGGGAGGCCCCCCGCGCCCCCGCCGAGATCGCCCAGCTCTACGCCGCCTACGAGGACCTCAAGCGCGACCGCGCGGTCATCGACTTCGAGGACGTCCTGCTGCTGACCGTCGCCGTCCTCCAGGACCGGCGCGACATCGCCGAGCAGGTCCGCGCCCAGTACCAGCACTTCGTCGTCGACGAGTACCAGGACGTCAGCCCCCTTCAGCAGCGTCTGCTGGATCTGTGGCTCGGTGACCGGGACAACCTGTGCGTCGTCGGCGACGCCAGCCAGACGATCTACTCCTTCACCGGCGCCACCCCCGACCACCTGCTCGACTTCCGCACCCGCCACCCCGGCGCCACCGTCGTCAAACTGGTCCGCGACTACCGCTCCACCCCCCAGGTCGTCCACCTGGCCAACGGTCTGCTCTCCCAGGCCAGCGGCCGCGCCGCCGACCACCGCCTGGAGCTGGTCTCCCAGCGCGGCCCGGGACCCGAGCCCGCCTACACCGAGTACACCGACGAGCCCGCCGAGGCCGAGGGCGCCGCCCGCCGCATCCGCGAGCTGCTGGCCGCCGGGGTGCCGGCCGCCGAGATCGCCGTCCTGTTCCGCACCAACGCCCAGTCCGAGACCTACGAACAGGCCCTCGCCGACCTCGGCATCCCGTACCAGCTGCGCGGTGCCGAGCGGTTCTTCGACCGGCCCGAGGTGCGCAAGGCCGGGGTGGCCCTGCGCGGCGCCGCCCGCTTCGGCGGCAACGACACCCTCCTCGAGGACACCGTCGACCTGCCCTCCCAGGTGCGTGCCGTCCTCTCCGGCGAGGGCTGGACCTCACAGCCGCCGGCCGGCTCGGGAGCCGTCAGAGAGCGCTGGGACTCCCTGGCCGCGCTGGTGAACCTCGCCCAGGACTTCGCCGCCGCCAGCCCCGGCGCCACCCTCGCCGACCTGGTCGCCGAACTCGACGAGCGGGCGAACGCCCAGCACGCCCCGACCGTCCAGGGCGTCACCCTGGCCTCCCTGCACTCGGCCAAGGGCCTGGAATGGGACGTCGTGTTCCTGGTCGGCGTCGCCGAGGGCATGATGCCGATCACCTACGCGAAGACGGACGAGCAGATCGAGGAGGAGCGCCGCCTCCTCTACGTCGGGGTCACCCGGGCCCGGGAGCGCCTGCACGTCTCCTGGGCGCTCTCCCGCTCGCCCGGCGGCCGCCCGAGCCGCCGTCCCAGCCGCTTCCTCGACGGACTGCGCCCCGGCTCGGGGACGGCCGCGGGCCGCTCGGCCTCCGGGGCCGCCGGAGGCATCGAGCGGGGCTTCTCCGGCGCTGTCGTGGGCACCCCCGACGTGCCGCGCCGCAGACAGCGCACCCCGGCCCGCTGCCGGGTCTGCGGGCGCACCCTCACCGACGCCGGTGAGCTGAAGCTGATGCGCTGCGAGACCTGCCCCTCCGACATGGACGAGGGACTCTACGAACGGCTGCGGGACTGGCGCGCGGTCCAGGCGCGACGCAACGGACAGCCCGCGTTCTGCGTCTTCACCGACAAGACCCTGATGGCCATCGCCGAGTCCGTCCCCGAGGAGGCGGGCGAACTCGCGAGGATCCCCGGGGTCGGCGTGCGCAAGCTCAACCGCTACGGAACCGATGTGCTGGCCATCTGCGCAGGCCAACACCTCACCGAGGGGGACGAGGGGGATTGATGCGAACTCGTCGAAAAAATAGTTTGCGCATGCCCCGGCAATCCCCATAGGTTCTTAGACACGAGAGCGGCGGCCTTCTCGGAGGCCCTGATTCCGTGTTCTACTTTCATATCCGCAGGACTGGGCTCACCCCCGGTCCCCCGAGACGCCGAGAGGAGGCGATTCCAGTGATCATCATCAACAGCAGCTCTGTCAGCACCGCCAAATTGACCGATCGCTCGGTCGTCTCCATGTGCATGCTCGGCGCCTCGAACCTGGGCACCGGTCTGTCCGGCATTCGTGCCGACCGGTCGGCGTCCCTCTCCGTTGCCCCCACGGGTCTTCTCACCCGTGAGCGCAATGAGCGACCGACCGAGGCACTGGAAGCAGTAGCGGCAAAGGCGCAGGCCTATGCCTTTACGGCGGCCGGTGCCGAAGACCGGAAGCAGACGACGCAGCACCACCTGATGTGGGCCTTCCGTGGGCCAGAACCCTGGAGTGATCCAGTCTGATCGAAGATCAGGCCGGCGCCTTCAGGGCCGCGGAACCCCAACCGGGATCCGCGGCCCTTCTGTTTGTCCCCGTACCGGGGACAGACGGGCGAAGGGGCCTCGGGACAAGAAACGCCGACACCCGGCCCAACAGGGCCGGACCGACCAGACGAGGAAGACGAACCGTGCAACTCGAAGCGCACGCCCCGTCCGTACCGCCTTCCGAAACGATCCCCCCGCCCGGCCTCACGGAGGACTCCACCTTGACCCCGCTCACGGCGCTCACCGCGCTCGACGACGCCATCGAGAACCTCGGCGTACCCGTCCCCTGCCGTTCCTACGACCCGGAGGTCTTCTTCGCCGAGTCCCCGGCCGATGTCGAGTACGCCAAGTCCCTCTGCCGCACCTGCCCGCTGATGGAGGCCTGCCTCGCCGGCGCCAAGGAGCGGCGTGAGCCGTGGGGCGTCTGGGGTGGCGAGCTGTTCGTCCAGGGCGTCGTCGTCGCCCGGAAGCGGCCGCGTGGCCGCCCGCGCAAGAACCCGGTCACGGCATGAACACCACAGGAACGATCGACCGTCCCCTCACGCAAGACCCCCAGAAGCAGGCCCCGATGAAGCCGTTCACCAGCGAGCCCGAAGGCTCAGCGACCGAAGACGTCACCACCACCGGCGCGATCGACTCGCGTCAGAACAGGACCCGCGAGATGCAACTCATCCCAGAAGCCCTGGCTCGTGCGCATATGCACGAGCAGCTGCACCTGGCCGAGCGGGAACGCCGGGCGCTGCGCCTGGCGACCGCTCGCCGGATGCAGCGCCGGGCGGAGCGCGCCTCGATGCGTGCCCGCCGGGCGCTCGCCATGGCCGTGATGCAGTAGCGAGCACACACCGGAAGCGGTGGCCTCCCCTCCGGGGGAGGCGGAACTCTTCCCGCGGGGGCCGGTCCGTCCGCACGGACCGGCCCCCGCGGTGCGTTGTCCCCGGAGCGGCGCCACCTCGGCGTATCGTCCCGGGCGTGACGAGTCAATCCGGCGGCAGCGACCACGGCGGCTCCCCGCCGAGGCCCCGCCCCCTCAGATGCGACCGCTGCGGCACCCGGGCCGAGGAACCGCCGCCCGTCACCTGGACCTGCTCCGTGGAGAACGGCGTCCGCCGCTACATCTGCGAGGCCTGCGCCCGGGAGAACCTCAGAGCGATCGAGGGACGGCTGGACTCGGAGTGGTGGTGAGGCCCGGAGCCGGGACGAGGCCCCGCCACGCGGCGGGAACCCCTCTCACGCCTCCGCCACCGCCTGCTCCGCGTCCAGGTCGTCCTCCAGGACGAACCCGGGCAGCCACTCCTCCAGTTCGTCCCGCAGCCGAACCGTCGCGCCGAGCTGGCACAGCACACCGATCGTGCTCAGCGTCACCCGGTGTATCAGCAGATAGGCCGGCGGCAGATTGAGCTGCTTGCCCAACTGGTGGGCGGGGGAGCGGGGATCGGCGATCCGGGCCGCCTGGCTGCGCATCCAGCCCCGGGTGAACGTGAATTCGGTCACTTGGGCCGGCTCGATGATCGGCAGCAGGTAGTCGAGGACCGCGTCGGGTTCCAGATCGATGGACTCCTTGACGAAGCCCTCCGTGCGGAGCAGGTCGTAGACCGCGTCCGCCTCGCCGTCGAGCGTCATGCGCAGGGACTCGCCGATCGGCTGCGGCAGGCCCCCCGAGAGCCGGTCGACGGTGCCGAAGTCCAGGACGCCCAGCCGCCAGTCGTCCTCGCCGTCCGGACCGCCGGGCAGCAGACGGAAGTTGCCGGGGTGCGGGTCGGCGTGCAGCAGACCGGTGCGGGCCGGGCCGGAGAAGAGGAACCGGGACAACAGCTGGCCCGCGCGGTCGCGCTGCTCCTGTGTGCCGTCGGTGATCACCTCGGACAGCGGCACGCCGTCCATCCACTCCGTGACCAGCACCTGGTCGCACTGGTGGACGACCGCAGGGACCACCACGTCCGGATCGCCGGCGAACTCCTCCGCGTGGGCCTGCTGGGCCTGTGCCTCCAGGCCGTAGTCCAGCTCCTCGGAGACCCGGTCCCGCAGCTCCGAGATCAGGGGCTTGACGTCCATACCCGGGATCAGGGGGCCCAGCAGACGGGCGAAGCGGCTGAGTTGGGTGAGGTCGGACAGCAGGGCCTCGCCCGCCCCGGGGTACTGGACCTTGACCGCGACCGCACGGCCGTCGTGCCACACCGCGCGGTGCACCTGCCCGATCGAGGCCGCGGCGGCCGGCCGGTCCTCGAACTCCCGGAACAGCTCCGGCCAGTCCTCGCCGAGCCGCTCGGCGAGCACCGCGTGCACCGTGCGCGTCGGCATCGGCGGTGCCGCGTCCTGAAGCTTCGTCAGGGCCGCCCGGTAGGGGCCGGCGACCTCCTCGGGCAGGGCCGACTCGAAGACGGACAGGGCCTGCCCGAACTTCATCGCACCGCCCTTCAGCTCGCCCAGGACCTTGAACAGCTGCTCCGCGGTGCGCTGTTGCAGCTCACGCCCGACGATCTCCGCGGACTCGCCCACGATCCGTTTGCCCAGGCCCCAGGTCGCCCGGCCCGCGAAGCCGAGCGGGAGCGCGGCGAGCTTGGCGGTCCTGGTGACCGCCTTCCGGGGAAGATCAGACATACGCCCTCCAAGTCCCAGCCTGCCGCGCCGCCACTGTCGTACGGCGTAATGCCTTCGAATGCCGTTGCCCCGTCATTGTCTCGCGTGATCCCCCGTCCTCGGCGGTGTGTTCCCGCTTACCTTTCTCGGCGGCCCCGCACGAGCATGCGGGATGCGGCCACAACGGTCGCGCATGCCACTGGAGTGTGGGCAGGGCCACTTCCCAACGGGCTCCCGCGCCGGGCGGTGCCCCGCCGTCGAGGAAGGCGAGCGCGTGGGCGGCCGCCAGCCCGGCGACCGTTCCGGCCAGCGCCAGGTCGCAGGCGCGGGCCGGACGCCGCCGCCCGGACTGCCACTGTGCCACCAGCCGCGGCCAGGTCGCGTCCCGGTCGGTGCGCTCCTGGTGCAGACAGCCCGCACAGCCCGTCTCACCGGGCAGGACGAGCGGGCCGACGACGCCCGTGGCCTCCACCACCCCCGCGTAGAGGTGCGGTGTGCCCGAGGCGATCAGCGGCTCGGCCGCCGACGGATCGGGCGCGTGCACGGACACGTCGTCGCGCGGGGCGAGGACCACCAGCGAGAAACCGGGCGTGTCGGAACCGGCCGACGGTCCCGCGCCCCGGCGCGGCGGGCGCCCCGGGGCGGCCCGGCGCACGGCCCGCCGGGCGGCCTCGTCCCGTCGCTCGCCGACCGCCTCGGCGGGCAGCCCGCCCGGTGCGACGTCCTGCGGCTCCACCCGGCCGCCGTCGCGGACGTCCACCTCGCCGACCCCCGCGCCCGCCAGCAGCGAGGCCAGCACCACGCCGACCCGGCCGGCGCCCCGGACCTGAACCCGCAACCGGCGCCGGGCGGCAAGCCGGCCGATCGCCTCGCCCGGTTCCGCCGTGGTCAGGGACAGCGAGGCGAGATCGGGGCGCAGCCGGTCCAGGACGTCCTCGCGTTCCCGCAGGGCGTCCGCGTCCGGACCGCCCCCGCGCGCGTCGTCCAGCAGGCCGGCGTGCGCCAGCCGCTCCACCAGCCGGTCGACGTGGCCGTCGGGCAGATCCATGCGGCGCCCCTCCTCGCGCAGCAGGGCGAGCCCGCGGGTGCCGTCCAGCAGGTCGAGGAAACTGCCTGTCGCCGTGTCCACCGGACCGAGTGTCAGCGCGTGCGCCGGAGCCATCCCGAACTGCACGGTGTTCAGATCACGCCAGCCGCGCCGCAGCGCCGGCTTCACCATCGGATGCATCGAAGACCCCCGTACGCCTCGTACTCCCCGTACGCCGGCGGAGCGGGGGCGTGGGGTTCGTCCTCGCTCCGCCGGCGAGTGCCAGCATGCCCGGCCCCCGCCGAGGCGTGCCGAAAGTTGTCCACAGGCGGGGGAGTTCGTCGTACAAATCCGTCGTACCAGGCGAACCGGGGGTGAGGGTTCGGAACCCGACCGTCCCGGAGTCGGGACTTCTCCCATGTGCAGCGGGTAACGTCGGGGCGTGCCCGCCGACCCCCTGCACCGCGCCGGAACCCCACCGCGCAGCACGACGAGCCAGCCGCCCAGCGGATCGAGGACGAGCCCGATCGAGGTTCGCAGAAGCGCCCGTCGGCGTCGGACGGTCTCCGCGTACCGCGAGGGCGACCGCACCATCGTGCTCATCCCCGCCCGGATGTCCGAGGCCGAGGAGCAACGCTGGGTGAGCGTCATGCTCGACAAGCTCGCCGCGCAGGAGAGCAGGCGGGTACCGGGCGACACCGAACTGGCGGAGCGCGCGCAGCGGCTGTCGGACCAGTGCTTCGGCGGCCGGGCCCGGCCCACCTCGGTCCGCTGGGTGACCAACCAGAACACCCGCTGGGGCTCGTGCACCCCGGCCGAGGGCAGCATCCGACTCTCGCACCGGCTGAAGGGGATGCCGGAGTACGTCATCGACTACGTGCTCGCCCATGAGCTGGCGCATCTGCTGGTCCCGGGGCACGGGCCCGACTTCTGGCGGCTGCTGGAGGCGTACCCGCGCACCGAGCGGGCCCGTGGCTATCTCGAGGGCGTGGTCGCCGCCGAGCGGCTGCCCCACCTGCCGGACGCGCGCGGAGAGTAGTCCTCCCGGCACCCCGAGCGCCGGTTCTGTACCGGGTCTGTACCGACATCGTGCGTTGTCCGACTTTGCCGTTAGCCTGACGCGACGCACTCGCAATCGGGATGGGGGACGGTCGTTACGCATGCCCAGGGAATTCCAGCGCGGCCACAAGGCCAGGATCAGTGACCTCACGGCGGGCACCGATCTGTACGTAGGCGTGCAGATCTCCGCCCCCGGCCTGTCCTTCGACATCAGCTGCTTCGGCCTGGACGCCGACGAGCGGCTCTCGGACGACCGGTACTTCGTCTTCTTCAACCAGCCGAAGTCCCCCGAGGAGTCCGTCCAGCTCCTGGGCGCCCAGGCGGGCGACACGGAGTCCTTCCGCATCACCCTGGACCGGATCCCGGCGCAGATCCAGAAGCTGTCCTTCACGGCGACCATCGACGGCGCCGGACAGATGTCGCAGATCGCCCCCGGGTACCTCCGCATCGTCGCCGGCGGCGAGGAGGTGGCCCGGTACGCGTTCAACGGTTCCGAGTTCACCACCGAGCGGGCCGTGATGCTGGGTGACTTCTACCTGAAGGACGTCTGGCGGTTCGCGGCCGTCGGACAGGGCTTCGACGGCGGCCTGGAGGCGCTGCTGAAGAACTTCGGCGGTGAGGTGGCGGAGGAGGAGGCGCCCGCCGCGCCGTCCCAGCCGCAGGCCGGTGCCAGCCCCGGCTTCGCCCCGCCCGCGTTCGGCGCCCCGGGCCCGGCGCCCGTCCCGGCGCCCGCTGCCCCGCAGCAGCCGCAGCCCGCCGCCGCGCAGGGCTTCGCGCCGCCGCCCGGAGCGACGCCGCCGCCGGCCCCGGCGCCCGCGCCCTCCGTGCACGGCGCGCCGACCATCGTGGCGCCGTTGACCCCGCCCGGCGGAGTCCATGTCCCGCCGCCGGCCCCGGCGCCCGCGCCCTACGGCCAGCCCCAGCCGCCGTACGGCCAGCCGCCGCAGCAGCAGCCCTACGGCCAGCCCGCCGCCCCGGGCGCCCCGATGCCGCCCGGCTACGGCCAGCCCCAGGCGCCGCAGGCCCCGATGCCGCCCGGTTACGGCCAGCAGCCCACGCCCCCCGGCTACGGCCAGCAGCCTCCCTTCGGGCAGGCCCCCGGCCAGCAGGCGTACGGCGTTCCGCAGGGCGCGCCCCAGGGTGGTGCCGGTGTGACGGCCGCGCTCCAGCAGTTCAAGGAGACGCCCACCGGGCAGCGTTGGACCCAGCAGAACAGGAAGCTGGTCCGCGTCGACCTCGGCGTCGGCGGCCAGCCCGTGCTCGCCCGCCAGGGCAGCATGGTGCTCTACCAGGGCAAGGTCGACTTCAGCTACAAGGGCGCGGGCTTCGCCGGCCGGATCGTGGGCAACGCGACCGGCCAGGAGATGCAGCTGATGCGCTGCACCGGCCAGGGTCAGGTGTTCCTCGCCGAGAACTCCACGATGCTGCACCCGATCGAGCTCCAGGGCGACGGCATCTGCGTCTCCGCGGAGAACGTCCTCGCGTTCGACGAGAGCCTCCAGTACGAGGTACGCCGCGTCGAGGGTCACGGCATCCCCGGTGGCGCCCTGTTCACCATGCAGTTCACCGGTACCGGCACCATCGTGGTGAAGACGCACGGTGTCCCCGTCGTCCTGCCGGTCACGCCCACCACCTTCGCCGACTGCAACGCCGTCGTCGCCTGGTCGGCCGCCTCCCAGGTGGTCGTCTCCAGCCAGGTGCGGATGCGCCGCAACGCCTACCCCGGCGACACCGGAGAGAGCGTCAACCTCCAGTTCCGGGGCGCTCCCGGCAACTTCATCGTCGTCCAGCCGTACGAGGTCTGAGGGAGCCCGTCATGAACCAGCCGCTCGCGGGCTACGCCCCCGCACCCGTCACCGCCCGCATGGAGAACCACGGCAATCACATGCTGAAGGTCGCCATGCAGACCGGGAACGACCTCTTCGCGCGCGTGGGCTCGATGGTCGCCTACGAGGGCTTCGTCCAGTACGAGCCCAACCCGCCGGCCGTGCGCCAGATCGCGCGCGACTGGATGACCGGCGAGGGCGCACCCCTGATGAAGTGCTCCGGGGACGGTCTGCTCTACCTCGCCGACTACGGCGCCAACGTCGTCGTGATCAACCTCAACGGCGACGGCATCTCCGTCAACGCCACCAACCTGCTGGCCTTCGACGCGCACCTCACCTGGGGCGTCGAGCGGGTGAAGGGCCTGGCGAAGTTCGCCGGTCAGGGCCTGTGGAACACCAAGATCTCCGGGCAGGGCTGGGTCGCGCTGACCTCCCGGGGCAAGCCCATCGTCGTCGACTGCGGTGGCGGCGAGGACGAGACGTACGTCGACCCGGACGCGCTCGTCGCCTGGTCCCCGAACCTGAAGGTGAAGGGCAAGCGCAGCTTCAAGGCGCAGTCCCTGATCGGCCGGGGCAGCGGCGAGGCCTACCAGATGGCCTTCTCCGGCCAGGGCATCGTCGTCGTCCAGCCCAGTGAGGACAGCACCGACCGCCTCCGGATCCGGGGCTGAGGGGGAGCCAGAAAGCCATGCAGAGCCCGCTTTTCGCCTACAACGACCAGCAGACCCAGGACCGCTGGAGCCTCCAGAACAAGCAGATGCTCCGCGTCGCCCTGGAGGGCCACGACGACATCCTCGCCCGCAAGGGCACGATGGTCGCCTATCAGGGCCTGGTCGAGTTCGACGCCGAATACCAGAGCAACCAGCAGGGACGCGCGCGTGCGCGTACCGGCGAGGGCTTGGACCTGATGCGCTGTCACGGACAGGGCACGGTCTTCCTCGCCAACCTGGCGCAGCACGTCCATCTCGTGGAGGTGGAGCAGGACGGCCTGACCGTCGACAGCAGCTATGTGCTGGCCATGGACTCCTCGCTGCACCACGAGGTCATCGCCGTCGACAGCCTCTACGGCATCTCCGGCTCCGGGAAGTACCAGCTCAACATCACCGGCCGCGGCAAGGTTGCGCTGATGACCTCGGGCGCGCCGCTGATGATGCAGGTCACGCCGGACAAGTACGTCAACTGCGACGCCGACGCGATCGTGGCCTGGTCCACCGGGCTGCGGGTGCAGATGCAGGCGCAGACGCACACCTCCGGGGTGTGGCGCCGACGGGGCAGCACGGGTGAGGGCTGGGAGCTGAGCTTCATGGGCACCGGTTTCGCGCTCGTGCAGCCCAGTGAGCTGCTGCCGCCGCAGAACGCCCAGATCGGCTCCGGCCTGGCCGCGCAGTACGGGATGGGACAGCAGGGGGTCCGGGGGCAGAACCAGGGCAACGTCTGGAGCTGACCGTCCGGAAGGCTCGCGTAAGGGGCGGCTGCCCAGGTGGCCGCCCCTTACCCATGCCCGCGTCGGACACGCGTTCGACGCGGGGGCCACGCGGGCGCTCTCACACCAGCGCGCGGGTGGCCTCCAGCAGCCGTACGACGGAGTCGTCCGCCACGGCCGCGACCTCGTCGTACGGGAACCAGCGCAGGTCCAGGGACTCGTCGCTGATCGCCTGGGTCGCGCCGGCGGGGGCCAGGACCGCGTACTGGACGTCGAAGTGCCACCGGCACGGCTCGGGGATCGGATGCCGGTCGAGGCGCACCGGGCCGCCCGCCAGGAGCGTCAGGCCCTCGATGCCGGACTCCTCCGTGGCCTCGCGCAGCGCCGCCGCCTCCAGGGAGGTGTCCTGCGGCTCGCAGTGGCCACCCATCTGGAGCCACTTGCGCAGCTTCCGGTGCAGGGTCAGCAGGACCCGGCCGTGCTCGGGGTCGATCACCAGCGCGCTCGCCGTGACATGCCCGTCGCCGCAGGCCTTCCACATGCCGTCCGGATGGGTCTCCAGATGCTCCAGGTAGGCATGACGCAGCTCGTCCTGGCCCTCGTGGCGCTTCAGCACGAGGACCGCGTCGTCGTGGAGACTCACTCGGTGTCGTCGCCCTTGCCGTCGCCCTTGCCGTCGCTTCCGCCGTTGCCCCGGTCGCCTTCGTCGTCCTTCGACAGGTTCGGCTTCTCGCCCGCGGCATGGCCGGCCGCCTCGCCGAGCATCTTGTCCAGCTCCGAGAAGTCCAGGTGCTCGCGGTGCACGAAGCCGTCCGGGTCGTCCAGGTCGGAGGCCGTCGGCAGCATGTCCGGGTGGGCCCACAGGCCGTCCCGGCCGTCGACCCCGCGCGCGTCCGTCAGCGACGCCCACAGACGGGAGGCGTCGCGCAGCCGGCGCGGGCGCAGCTCCAGGCCGATCAGCGTGGCGAACGTCTGCTCCGCCGGACCGCCCGTGGCACGGCGGCGGCGCAGCATCTCGCGCAGCGCGTCCGCGGACGAAAGACGCGGCTTCGCGGCCGCGTGGACCACCGCGTCCACCCAGCCCTCGACCAGCGCCAGAGCCGTCTCCAGACGGGCCAGGGCGGCCTTCTGCTCCGGGGTGTCCTCCGGCTGGAACATGCCCTGCTGAAGGGCGTCCTGAAGCTGCTCGGGGTTCTGCGGGTCGAACTGTCCGACCACGTCCTCCAGCTTGGCCGTGTCGACCTTGATCCCGCGCGCGTAGCCGTCGACCGCGCCGAACAGATGCGACCGCAGCCACGGGACGTGCGCGAACAGACGCTGGTGGGCGGCCTCGCGCAGCGCGAGGTACAGCCGCACCTCGTCCTTCGCCACGCCCAGGTCCTTGCCGAACGCCTCGATGTTCGCCGGCAGCAGCGCGGCCCGGCCGGCCGGGCCGAGCGGCAGCCCGATGTCGGTCGAGCCGACGACCTCGCCCGCCAGTACCCCGACGGCCTGGCCGATCTGCGAGCCGAACATCGCGCCGCCCATGGAACGCATCATGCCGATCAGCGGGCCGGCCATGGCCTGCATCTCCTCCGGCAGGACGTCGCCCATGGCCGCGCCGACCCGCTCGGCGACCGGGTCGACCAGTTCCTTCCAGGCGGGCAGGGTCGCCTCGACCCACTCCGCGCGCGACCAGGCCACCGCGGAGCCGGCGCCGGACGGCAGGGACGTCGCGTCGTCCAGCCACAGGTCGGCCAGGCGGACGGCCTCCTCGACCGCGGTGCGCTCGGCGGGGCCGATGCTCGCGTCCTTCACGCCGTCGGGCGTGCCCTGGGAGACCGTCTGGCGGGCGATCTGTTTGGCCATGTCCCAGTTCACCGGGCCGCCCTCGTAGGAGAGCATCTGGCCCAGCTGCTGGAACGCGGCGCCCAGGTCGGTGGGGTTCAGCGAACCGAACATGGCCGCGAGCGGATTGTCCGCGCCCGGGGCGCCGAAGCCGCCGGCTCCGGGCATCCCGCCGAAACCGAACGGGTTGGCCGGTCCCTGACCACCACCGCTCTGCTGGTCCTTCTTCTTGCCCTCGTCGCCGTCTTCCGGCTCCTCCGGCGGAAGGCCGAATCCGAATGGGGTGTCACTCACGGGGTTCCTCGGCTGGTAAGGCCACCGGTTCTGGCCCGGCGGCGCGGCTGCCCTGCAACACCACCCAGCGTAGACACCCCGGGGCTCGATCGGGCCTCGGTGCTTCGCCGACTCTTGGCCTGCGGCAGGATGGATGCCACTGGTACGTACGCGTCACTCGCGCCCGTATGCCAAGACAACCGCTGGAGACACCTGGTGAGTTCCCCAGATCCGCAGGTTCGCGCAGCGCGAAACCCCTCCACCCCGGGCGGCTCGCGCGGGCCCGTCGTCGCCGTGACCGGCGCCGCCACCGGGGTCGGCGCGCTGCTCACCGAGCGGCTCGCCGCGTCGGACGAGGTCAAGCAGGTCCTCGCGATCGACGAGCGGCGGGGTGAGTGCGACGCGGCGCAGTGGCACATCCTGGACGTCCGTGACCCCGCGATCGCCGACAAGCTGCGCGGGGCGGACGTCGTCGTCCATCTCGCGCTCGATCTCGACCTGGGGAGTGACGCCGCCGCCCGGACGGCCTACAACGTGCGCGGGACGCAGACCGTGCTGACCGCGGCCGCGGCGGCGGGTGTGCGCCGCGTGGTGCTGTGCACCTCCGCGATGGTCTACGGGGCGCTGGAGGACAACGAGCTGCCGCTCTCGGAGGACGCCGAGCTGCGCGCGACGGCGGAGGCGACGGGCGTCGGCGACCTGCTGGAGGTCGAACGGCTGGCCCGGCGGGCGCCTCGGGCGCATCCCGGGCTGAACGTCACCGTGGTGCGGCCCGCCGTACTGGTGGGAGGCACCGACACGGCGCTGACCCGGTACTTCGAGTCGCCCCGTCTGCTGGTGGTGGCCGGATCCCGGCCGGCCTGGCAGTTCTGCCACGTCGAGGACCTGTGCAGTGCCCTGGAGTACGCCGTCCTGGAGAAGGTCGACGGCGAGCTGGCCGTCGGCTGCGACGGCTGGCTGGAGCAGGAGGAGGTCGAGGAGCTCAGCGGGATCCGGCGGATGGAGCTGCCGTCCGCGGTGGCGCTCGGCGCGGCGGCCCGGCTCCACCGGATCGGGCTCACGCCGTCCCCCGCGGGTGATCTCGCCTACACGATGTATCCGTGGGTGGTGAGCGGGAGCCGGCTGCACGACGCGGGGTGGCGGGCGCGGTGGACCAATGAGGAGGTGCTCGCCGAGCTGCTGGAGGAGGTGGCCGGGCGGCACACGGTGGCCGGACGCCGGCTGGGACGCAAGGACGCGACCGCGGCGGGCGCCGCGGGGGCGACCGTCGCCCTGCTCGGGGCGGCGGCCGTGGTGCGGCGGGCCCGGAAGGCGCGGCGGCGGTGAGCCCGACGGCGGGGGCGGGCGCCTCGGCGTCCGGGGCCGCGCTCCCGCCGTCCCTGTAGAAGACTCCAAGCCCGCACGCGCGTGTGCCGGGCGATCACGCTATTCCCCGTGCTCCCGGGCGTGCGGCACGATGGGGGTATGGCAGTCACCAACGATCATCCCGGCGAGCAGGGTGCGCAGGATCCCGTGAAGCTGATCGCCGTCCGGGACACGGCGCTCTCCCTGGACGAGGTCTTCCGGGCCGTCGGGGACGACGCGGCCGGCGGGACGGCGTTGTTCGTCGGCACCGTGCGCAACCACGACGGGGGTGCCGATGTCGACTCGCTCGGGTACTCCTGCCACCCCAGTGCCGAGGCGGAGATGCGGCGGATCGCGGAGAAGGTGGTCGCCGAGTACCCGGTGCGGGCGCTCGCGGCGGTGCACCGGGTCGGGGATCTGAGGGTCGGCGATCTCGCTGTCGTCGTCGCCGTGTCGTGTCCGCACCGGGGGGAGGCCTTCGAGGCCTGCCGCAAGCTGATCGACGATCTCAAGCACGAGGTGCCGATCTGGAAGCACCAGACGTTCTCCGACGGGACCGAGGAGTGGGTCGGGGCCTGCTGAGGACCCCGACCGCCCCGGACCCGATCCCGACCGGCCCGTAGCGGCCCGGATCCGATCCCCGACCGGCCGACATCCGACCCGGATCCGACCCGGACCGGACCACTCCGGTGCTCCGGTTGCGTAACCGGCCCCCTGCCGTGAGCGTTGTCAGTGCAGATGGTTAATCTGCTGATCAGTCAGTTGCGGTATGGGGTTGGGAGGTCGGCATGGCGGTGCTCGTCTGGTTGCTGATTCCGCTTGTGGCTGCCGTCGGTGCCGGCCTGTGGGGGAGCTGGGCCAACCGCACCCGCAGGGCGCGCGGCGACGGACCCGAGCTGGACGGGTACGCGCGGTTCCGTGCCGCCATGGAGCGGTCCGCCGTGGTGCAGCGGCCCGAGGCCAGGGAGACGTCCCACTCGGGGAGCTGACCCGGACCGCCCGCCGCGAGAGCCCACCCTGGTGGTGGCCCTGACGGTGCGCTGACAGAAGCGTCCCGTACTGTCGAGTCATGCCACGCCGCACCGCGACGATGCTCGCCTCCACCCTGATGCTGATCGCGCTCCTGTGCGCGGGGGTGCTGATCCCCGTGCCGTACGCGGAGATGTCCCCGGGGCCGACGGTGAACACGCTGGGGGAGCACGACGGCGAGCCGGTGCTCCAGATCTCCGGGCGCAAGACGTACAAGGCCGACGGCAACCTCAACATGACCACCGTGCGCGTCACCAGCGCCGACTACCGGATGAACCTCGTCGAGGCCGTGTACGGGTGGCTTGCGCACGACAACAAGGTCGTGCCGCACGACACGCTGTACCCCGACGGCAAGACCGAGGAGGAGTCCACCCAGGAGAACGCCGAGGAGTTCAGCCAGTCGCAGGAGAGCGCCAAGGTCGCCGCCCTGAAGGAGCTGGACATCCCGGTCTCGTCCTGGGTGATCGTCTCGACCGTGGTCAAGGACTCCCCGGCGGAGGGCAAGCTGCACGCCGGTGACGTGATCAAGGCCGTGGACGGCAAGGCGGTGAAGGAGCCGGGCGACGTCGCCGAGCTGGTGACCAAGCACGAGCCGGGGCAGGACGTCGTCTTCACGATCGTCCCGGCCAAGGAACAGGCCGCGGCCGAGAAGGCGAACAAGACCGCGACCACGACGCAGGACGTCGCGATCAAGACCGCGACCTCGGACGACACCGGTGAGAAGCGGGCGATCGTCGGGATCTCCGCCGGGACCGATCACACGTTCCCGTTCACCATCGACATCAAGCTCGCGGACGTCGGCGGGCCCAGCGCCGGTCTGATGTTCGCCCTCGGGATCTACGACAAGCTCACGCCGGGCAGCCTCACCGGCGGCACGTTCGTCGCCGGCACGGGCACGATCGACGACGACGGCAAGGTCGGGCCGATCGGCGGCATCGAGATGAAGACCGTCGGCGCGCGCAGCCAGGGCGCCCAGTACTTCCTGACCCCGAAGGACAACTGCAAGGCCGCCGCCAAGGACACCCCGGCGGGGCTCAGGCTCGTCAAGGTGGACACCATCGACGACGCCCTCGCCGCGCTCAAGGACATCCGCAGCGGCGACACCGCCGATCTGCCGAAGTGCACGAGGTAGCCGGGGCGGCTAGGGCCTGTCTTTCGGATCAGGCCGGTTCCGGTCCGCGGGAGTTGTCGGCATGGCCGAGCGGGGTCTGGTGCGTGCAGCTGCAAGGCGGAGGAGGGCGGCAACGCGGAGCGTTGACAACCGACGACAACGCCGCAGATGTGCGTGCCAGACCCCGCGACCCCCGGCAAGATCCGAAAGAGAGGCCCTTACTCCTCGAAGGTCGCCGACAGGGCCTCCGCCAGGCCGGGGACCAGGCTCGCGCCCGTGAGGACCTCCGACGGGGCGTCCTTCTCGCGCAGCCGCAGGGCCGAGTCACGGGTGCCGTCGCGCAGCACGCCGACCGTCATCCGGACCTCCTGGCGGTCGGGGTGCTCGGCCACCCACCGCGCCAGCTTCGCGTCGCTCAGCCCCTTCGGGACCTGGGCCTCGGCGGACGGCGGCAGCATCAGCCGCTCCACGGTGAGCGCGCAGCCGACCACCGCGTCGGGCCAGGCGATCGTGGCAAGGAACTCGTCGAGCGCCTTGTCCGTTGGCACTTCGTCCTGCTCGATCGGGGTGAGACCGGTGGTCTCGCTCGCCTGCTCCAGGCCGAGCTGGGCCGCGAGCGAGGGTTCCTGAGCCCGCAGCCGTGCGGTGTCTACGAGGGCGAAAAGGCGGGCGGGCTGGTCCCAGCCGAGGCCGGAGGCGTACTCGTCGATCTCGAGTACGGCCCGGGTGAGCGGGCTCGCCGCCATGGGAGTGTTGGACATGGTCACAATCCTGCCTCGTTCCTGGGCGGAATCGGGAACCGAGTAAACGGTGAGTAAGTTGCATAGGTGTGGGCCCACGATCACGGGGGGCCACTCACGGTCCACGAACACGCGGGCCTGACGGATCAACAGCGACTTTCGAGGTGCGCACCTTGGCTTTCCAGATGCCGGACCGCGGCGGAGGCCCGACAGGGCCGCGGATCAGAGTGGGCCGCCCGTCCCGGCGGGTCAGAACCCTGCTCATGACACTGGGCGTCCTTGCCGTGCTCGGCATGGCGTTCACCATGTTCGCCGGGTTCTGGACGGACTGGCTGTGGTACCGGTCGGTGAACTACTCGTCGGTGTTCACCACCACCCTGTGGACCAAGATCGGGCTGTTCTCCGTCTTCGGCCTGCTGATGGCTCTCGCCGTCGGCTTCAACATCTGGCTGGCCCACCGGCTGCGGCCGCCGCTGAGCGCGATGTCCGTCGAGCAGCAGAGCCTCGACCGCTACCGCATGGGGATCGCGCCCTTCAAGAGGTGGCTGCTGCTCGGCATCGCCGCCCTGGTGGGCCTGATCGCGGGCGCCTCGGCGGCCGGCCAGTGGCGGACCTGGCTGATGTGGGTCAACGGCGTGTCCTTCGGCCAGAAGGACCCGCAGTTCCACCTCGACGTGTCCTTCTTCGCCTTCGACCTGCCCTGGTACCGCTTCCTGCTCGGCTTCGGCTTCGCCGCCACGATCCTCTCCCTGATCGCCGCCGCGCTCACCCACTACCTCTACGGCGGGCTGCGCGTCACCAGCCCCGGGGCGCGCGCCACGGCCGCGGCCACCGGGCACCTGTCGGTGCTGCTGGGCATCTTCGTCGCGCTGAAGGCGGTCGCCTACTGGCTCGACCGCTACGGCCTCGCGGTGAAGTCCAGCGACTTCAAGGCGACGGACAACTGGACCGGCCTGCGGTACGTCGACGCCAACGCCTACCTGCCGGCCAAGACGATCCTGTTCTGCATCGCCGTCATCTGCGCCCTGCTGTTCTTCGCCACCCTGTGGCGGCGCACCTGGCAGCTGCCGGTGATCGGCTTCGGCCTGATGGTGCTCTCGGCGATCCTGATCGGCGGCCTGTACCCGGCCATCGTCCAGAAGTTCCAGGTCCAGCCGAACGAGCAGGCCAAGGAAGCCCCGTACGTCGAGAAGAACCTCAAGGCGACGCGTGAGGCGTACGGCATCGACGGCGCCCAGGTCGACGAGTACTCGGGGACGAGCAAGACCGAGGACAAGACCACGCTGCGCGACGATGTCGGCACGACGGCGAGCATCCGTGTCCTGGACCCGAACATCGTGTCGCCGACCTTCCAGCAACTCCAGCAGATCCGGAAGTACTACGCGTTCCCGACCAACCTGGACGTGGACCGCTACAGCGTGAACGGCCAGGACCAGGACACCGTCATCGGTCTGCGCGAGCTGAACCTCGCGGGCGTCGACAAGCAGAACTGGATCAACAACCACTTCCGCTACACCCACGGCTACGGCGTGGTCGCCGCCAAGGGCACCACGGCCGATGCCGACGGCCGCCCGGCATTCACCGAGTCCAACCTGCCGTCGGAGGGCGTGCTCGGGGACTACGAGCAGCGGATCTACTACGGCGAGAAGACGACCACGTACTCGATCGTCGGCGGTCCCCAGAAGGAGATCGACTACTCCGACGACCAGGGCGAGAAGACCACCAGCTACACCGGTGAGAGCGGCGTCAACCTCTCCAACCCGATCAACCGCGCCGCGTACGCGGTGGCGTTCGGAGAGCCGCAGATCCTCTACTCCGGCGCGATCGGCGACGGCTCGCGGATCCTCTACAACCGCACGCCGAAGGACCGCGTCGAGGCGGTCGCCCCGTGGCTGACCATCGACGGCGACGCCTACCCGGCGGTCGTGGGCGACCGGATCCAGTGGATCGTCGACGCCTACACGACCACCAACGGCTACCCGTACGCCTCGCGCACGACCCTCGGTGACACGACCGCCGACTCGCTGACCGCCACCAACGACAACCGTGCGGTGGTGGCCCAGCAGAACCAGGTCAACTACATCCGCAACTCGGTGAAGGCGACCGTCGACGCGTACACCGGTGAGGTCAAGCTCTACCAGTGGGACACCCAGGACCCGGTCCTGAAGACCTGGATGAAGGCGTTCCCGGGCACGGTCGAGCCCAAGACCGCCATCTCGGACAAGCTGATGGCCCATCTCCGGTACCCGCAGGACCTGTTCAAGGTCCAGCGCGAGCTGCTCACCCGCTACCACGTGAAGGACGCGACGACGTTCCTCAGCGGCAGCGAGGTGTGGCAGGTGCCGGACGACCCGACCAACAAGTCGGGCGACGCGGTGCCGCCGTACTACCTGAGCATGAAGATGCCGGACCAGCAGGCGCAGGCGTTCTCGCTGACGACGACCTTCACACCCAACGGCCGGGACAACCTCAGCGCGTTCATGGCGGTCGACTCCGAGGCGGGCACTCCCGACTACGGCAAGATCAGAGTCCTGAAACTGCCGACGAGCACGACCGTCGACGGACCCAAACAGGTCCAGAGCCAGTTCAACTCCGAACAGGACATCGCCGAGTCCATCAGGCTGCTGAGAGGCGGCGACTCGGAGGTCGAGTACGGCAATCTGCTGACCGTGCCGCTCGACGGAGGACTGCTGTACGTGGAGCCGGTCTACGTACGCGGTGGTGGCCTCAAGTACCCGCTGCTGCGCAAGGTGTTGGTGTCCTACGGCGGTGTGACGGCCTTCGAGGACACCCTCGACCAGGCTCTCGACAAGGTCTTCGGCGCCACGGCCACGGCCCCGCCCGAGGACGACGGGGGAGACGACGGCGGCACCACACCGCCACCGACGTCCACCAACCCCACGGTCAAGGAGGCGCTGGACGACGCCCAGGCGGCCTTCACCGCCGGCCAGGAAGCCCTCAAGAAGGGCGACTGGGAGGCGTACGGCAAGGCGCAGGACGACCTCGCGGCCGCGCTCAAGCGGGCCGAGGACGCGCAGGAGGCGGCTGAGAAGAGCGGCGACAAGGCCGGCAGCAGCCCCAGTCCGGGCAACTCCGCCAGCCCGGCGGCCAGTCCGAGTCCGACCGCCGGCGCCGACAGCGGCTGATCAAGCTCCCCCCGCGTCGTGGTACAGTTGTCTCACACGACGCGGGGTGGAGCAGCTCGGTAGCTCGCTGGGCTCATAACCCAGAGGTCGCAGGTTCAAATCCTGTCCCCGCTACTGAAAACGAAGGCCCGGATCCGGAAACGGATCCGGGCCTTCGTGGTGTGCGAACGCATGTGCCGCCACGGCGGGCCGCCGCGCCGCTGTGGGGAGTTCGGGGAGTTGTGTTTGACTTGTCTCTCTGTGGGCATGTCGACAAAACGCTGAAGTGACCTTACGGGCTGCGGTATACCAGGTGTACCCGGGTTGCAGGTGGTGCGACGATGGACGTTATGGGGGACAAGGCAACTCTGTTCGAGACAGGGCGGTTTGTGCAGCCTTCCGGTGAGGAAGCGACCCCGGACCAGAGCCGGGACGAGACGGTGGAGTCCGTCGAGACGGTGGACACGGCCGACGCGGTCGAAGCGGCCGGGACGGTCGAGGCGGGGGAGGCCGTCGAGGAGATGCGGCTGCGGCTCGCGGCCGAGGGCGGCGACGCCGAGTCGACCAGCGTCCTCGGGGCCATGCTGCTGCGCCGCGGCGACCTCGACGGAGCCGAGCCCCATCTGCGGGCCGCCACCGCGGCGGGCGACCGGGCCGCGGCCAACAATCTGGGTGTCCTCCTGCACCAGCGCGGCTACCCCGACGAGGCGGCCGGATGGTGGCGGGTCGCCGCCGTCGCCGGCTCCGTCGCGGCCGCGCACGCCCTCGGCCGTCACCATCGTGAGCGCGGGGACGAACCCGCCGCCGAGTACTGGCTGCGCCAGTCCGCCGAGCAGGGCCACGCGCTGGGCGCGTACGCCCTCGCCGATCTGCTGGAGCACCGCGGCGACAGCGGGGCCGAGCGGTGGATGCGGGCCGCGGCCGAGCGCGGGCACCGCGAGGCGGCGTACCGGTTGGCGAGGGCGCTCGAACACCGGGACGACCCGGAGGCCAGGGTCGCCTCCCCGGCCGAGGGCGGCCCCGACAACGGTGTCTCCCGGCAGACGGAGGCCGAGCAGTGGTACCGGCAGGCCGCCGCGCGCGGGCACCGGCGGGCCGCGCTGCACCTCGGCGCGATCCTGGAGCGGCGCGGCGAGCTCAAGGAAGCCGGACGCTGGTACCTGACCTCGGCCAAGGACGGCGAGGCACGGGCCGCCTGCGCGCTCGGCTTCCTGCTGCGCGACGCCGGCGACACCGAGAACGCCGCCATCTGGTGGCTGCGGGCCGCGCAGGACGGTGACGGCAACGCCGCGAACGCGCTGGGCGCGCTGCACGCCGAGCGCGGCCAGACCCAGACCGCCGAGCGCTGGTACCGGGCCGCGATGGACGCCGGCGACGACAACGGCGCCTACAACCTCGGACTGCTCTGCGCGGAGCAGGGCCGTACCGCGCAGGCCGAGCAGTGGTACCGGCGGGCGGCCTACGCCGGGCACCGGGAGGCCGCCAACGCGCTCGCCGTCCTGCTGCTCCAGGTCGGGGACACCGCCGGCGCCGAGCCGTGGTTCTCCAAGGCCGCGGAGGCGGGGAGCGTGGACGCCGCGTTCAATCTGGGGATCCTGTTCGCCGGGCGCGGCGAGGAGACGGTCGCGCTGCGCTGGTACGGACGTGCGGCGGCCGCGGGACACACCGAGGCGGCGCTCCAGGTCGGCATCGCCCGGCTCCGGGACGGCGACGAGCCGGAGGCCGAGCGGCATCTGCGGTGCGCCGCGGGCGGGGGCAGCGCGGAGGCGGCGTACCGGCTGGCGGCCGTGCTCGACGCGCGGCGGCCGCCGCAGCCCGCGCACGAGCTGGGCGAGATCGTGCACGAGAAGACCGAATGCGAGGAGTGGTACGAGCGGGCCGCCACGCAGGGGCACCGGCGGGCCCAGGTGCGGGTCGGGATGCTGGCCGCGGCGCGGGGCGACGTCGTGGAGGCCGCGCGGTGGTACCGGACGGCCGCCGAGGCCGGGTCGCGCAACGGTGCCTTCAATCTGGGGCTGCTGCTGGCGCGAGAGGGCAGCGAGCCCGAGGCGGTGGTGTGGTGGACCCGGGCCGCCGATGACGGGCACGGACGGGCGGCGTTGCGGCTAGCCCTGGTCTACGCGCGTCGCGGTGAGCTGGCGGAAGGCCAGCGCTGGGCCGACCGCGCGGTGTCACTGGGGCCGGGCGAGGTCGCGGAGCGGGCGGCACGGCTGCGGGACGCGCTGCGGGAGGAACTGTCGGCGTGACCTCCCCGGGGGCCGGGAGAAGGCCCTCGGGGGGCTGACGGAGAACCCCCGGGGGCCGGCGGAAGGCCCTCGGGGAAGCGATTTGCCTCCGTCCTCCCCCATCACGTAATGTTGCATTCATCGACGCGGGGTGGAGCAGCTCGGTAGCTCGCTGGGCTCATAACCCAGAGGTCGCAGGTTCAAATCCTGTCCCCGCTACTGAAGGCCGAGGGCCGGAATCCGAAAGGGTTCCGGCCCTCGGTGCATGTGTGCCTCGGCCCGGCCGGTGGTGAGTCTCCCGGTGCAGCACGAAGCCCCGGCGCCCTCGAAGGGGCCGGGGCTTCGGAGAAAGGGGGAGGGTTACGCCGCCGCGCAGTTGGGGCAGGTGCCGCGGTACGTCACCTCGACGCCGGAGACGGAGAAGCCGAAGCGCTCCGAGTCGGGGAGGTCGGCCAGCGGGTTGCCGGTCGGGTGGACGTCGCGGATCGCGCCGCACTGGGCGCACACCAGGTGGTGGTGCGGGCGGTGCGCGTTGGGGTCGTACCGCTTGGCGCGCTTGTCGGTGGCGACCTCGAGCACCTCACCGAGGGAGACCAGCTCGCCCAGCGTGTTGTACACCGTCGCGCGGGAGATCTCGGGCAGCTTGGCGACCGCCCTGGAGTGCACCTCGTCGGCCGTCAGATGGACGTGATCGCCGTCGAGGACCTCGGCCACGACACGTCGCTGCGCGGTCATCCGCCAGCCGCGTCCGCGCAGGCGTTCCAGAAGGTCACTCATGCGCACCAGCCTAACAGCAGGGGGAACAGTTTCCGATCGGGTGTGACTTTGGATCAGAGCTGGACTTGGACTCGGTCCATTGTAGGATCGCGCGCGGCTCTGGCCAAGGTGTGCCCGGAGTCGTCCACCTGCCGTGAGCGGACGGACCGGACCTCCCGGTGCGGAGATCCGGCCCGTCCGTGCGTGCTCGCGGAGCTGTCGGGCCGGTGTCAGACGGGCGCGTGCTCCCTCTGCGGCGCCCAGCAGCGGATGATGTCGCGGACCGAGACGATCCCGGCCGGCTCCCCCCGGTCGAGGACGATCAGGTGCCGGAAGCCGCCGTGGGCCATGGCGCGGGCCGCCTCCTCCAGGGTCCAGGTCGGCGCGGCGAAGACCACGTTGTTGGTGGTGTGGGCGTGGGTCCGCTCGGCGTCCGGGTCCTGGCCCAGGCCGACGGAGTTGAGGATGTCCCGCTCGGTGAGGATGCCTGTGCCGCCGGCGTCCGGGTCGAGGACGACGGCCGCGCCGACATGGCGTGCGGACATCAGGGCGGCGGCCTGGCGCAGTGTGTGGTCGGGGCCGATGGTGAGGACCACCGTGCTCATGGCGTCTCGGACGAGCATGGGCTGGAGCACCTCCTACGGATCCATGAGGGCTAGTTCATGGATTCACAAGTTCACAAGTGGCGGTGCTCTCAGAGTCCCAGGTAAAGCGAGGGTCAACAAGAGGGCGCGCGCTGCCAATTGAGGGCGCGCGCGCTCATCTGTGGGCGGTCAGCGGCGCCCGTCGAGATACCCCAGCAGCTCGTCGTGGAGCAGCCCGTTCGACGCGGCCGCGTCACCGCTGTGCGGGCCCGGGCGGCCGTCGAGCCCGGTGAAGGTACCGCCGGCCTCCGTCACGACGATCGCGTTGGCCGCCATGTCCCAGAGGGACAGCTCGGGCTCGGCGCAGAAGTCGATGGACCCCTCGGCGACCATCATGTACGGCCAGAAGTCGCCGTACGCGCGCGTGCGCCACACCTCGCGGCTCAGGTCCAGGAAGCCGTTCAGCCGGCCGCGCTCCTCCCAGCCGGAGAGCGAGGAGTAGGCGAACGAGGCGTCGGACAGCTGCGAGACGCCCGAGACGTGCAGCCGGGTGGCGGAGGAGAGGCTGCGGCCGGAGTAGGCGCCGTGGCCCTTCGCGGCCCACCAGCGGCGGCCCAGGGCCGGGGCGGAGACCACGCCGACGACGGGCTGGTAACCGCCCTCGCCGGCCTCCATCAGGGAGATGAGGGTCGCCCAGACCGGGACGCCGCGGACGTAGTTCTTGGTGCCGTCGATCGGGTCGACCACCCAGCGGCGGGGACCGGTGCCCTCGAGGCCGTACTCCTCGCCGAGGACCGCGTCCCGGGGGCGGGCGCGCTGGAGCTGGCCGCGGATCAGCTCCTCGGCGGCCTTGTCGGCCTCGCTCACCGGAGTCATGTCCGGTTTGGTCTCGACCTTGAGGTCGAGGGCCTTGAAGCGGTCCATGGTCGCGGCGTCGGCGGTGTCCGCGAGGACGTGCGCGAGACGGAGGTCGTCGAGGTAGTCCGGCATGGGACGAACGGTATCCGGCGGGCGTCGGACGGGGCCACAGGGGACCGGGGTGCGGACGGCGGGGCCCGGCCGACTGTCTCCGCGCACCCTTGACAGTGCCCCCTTCCGCGTCAAACTGGGCAGCAAGCCGCTCGCCCCAGGGAGGCGATGATGCCTGCTGCGCGGGAATCCCTACTGGACGCCGCCTTCACGGCGCTTGCCCAGCGGCCCTGGTCCGCGGTGCGGATGGTGGACGTCGCCGCGACGGCCGGAGTCTCCCGGCAGACGCTCTACAACGAGTTCGGCAGCAAGGAGGGCCTCGCCCGGGCGCTGGTGCGGCGGGAGGCCGACGGATATCTCGCCGGGGCCGAGCACGCCCTGGCCGTGCAGGGCGACGTGCGCACGCGCCTGACCGCCGCCGCCGAGTGGATCGTCTCCGCCGCCGGTGACAACGCGCTGATACGGGCCATGCTCACCGGCTGCTGGAGCGAGCGCCTGCCGTCCCCGACGCTCTCCGCGGTGCCGTCCTCCTCCGCCGTCCCGGCGCAACGGCGGGCGGACGGCCCGCTGCCCTCCCCCGGGGACCTCATGGCGGCCGTCCGCGACCGGGCGGTGGCCGTACTGGGCGGCCCCGGGGCGGCGGCGCGGGCGGACCTCGCCGACCTGGCCCGCTCCTGCGAACTGACCGTCCGGCTGGCCCTGTCCTGCGTCGCGGCGCCACCGCCCGGACGGGACGGCGTGGCGGACCTGCTGCGCTGCGCTCTGCCGCGCCAGAACGGGCAGTAGCGCCGGCACGCCGGCAGCGCGCCGGCACGCCGGTACACCCCCACCACCGCGCCGAACCCCACCACCGCGCCGAATTCCGCCACCGCGCCGGAGACCCCCCGACCGCCGGAAGCCCCCTAGTGCGACGACCCCGACAGCTGGAGTCCGATCACTCCCATGATCACCAGACTGATCGAGACGATCTTCAGGGTGGACACCAGGTCGCCCAGGAAGATCATTCCGTAGATCGCGGTGCCCGCCGCGCCGATGCCGGTCCACACGGCGTACGCGGGGCCGACGTCGAGTTTCTTCAGGGAGAGGGTCAGCAGGCCGAAGCTGCCGAGGGCGAAGATGCAGAAGGCGATGGTCGGCCAGAGCCGGGTGAAGCCGTGCGAGAGCTTCAGGCAGACGGCGAAGCCGGTCTCGAGCAGTCCCGCGACGATGACCAGCAGCCACGCCATGTGCTGTCCTCCCGTGTGTGCGGCTCGGTGCGATTATGCACTTACCGGGCTCACCACCCCACAAACAACGCGGAGGTC
Organism: Streptomyces phaeofaciens; assembly: GCF_014648915.1. Classification (GTDB taxonomy): domain Bacteria; phylum Actinomycetota; class Actinomycetes; order Streptomycetales; family Streptomycetaceae; genus Streptomyces; species Streptomyces phaeofaciens. The sequence continues at coordinate 553,243 of NZ_BMSA01000002.1, forward strand.
AGTCGCCCTCCGTGCGCTCCCGCGTGGACAGCAGTCGCCGCAGCGAGTAGAGCCGCGCCGGGTCCGCGTGGCCCGCGGCCACCCACGCGTCCAGCGCGCAGTCCGGCTCGTCGTGGCTGCACGCGCGCGGGCAGCCCTCCGTGCCCTCCTCCAGCTCGGGGAAGGCGTGGATCACCCGGGACGGGTCGATGTGGGCGAGGCCGAAGGACCGCACGCCCGGGGTGTCGATCACCCAGTCGTCGGTGCCGTCGAGGGGCAGGGCGAGCGCCGAGGTCGTGGTGTGCCGGCCCCGGCCGGTCACCGCGTTGACGTGCCCCGTCACCCGGCGTCTGTCCTTCGGGACCAGCGCGTTGACGAGGGTCGTCTTGCCGACGCCCGAGTGGCCGACGAACGCCGTGGTCCGCCCGGCCAGGAACGCGCGCACCCGGTCCGCCGCGCCGCCGTTCTCCAGCTCCTCGCGGCTCGTGACGACGTACGGGATGTCGAGGTCGCCGTACAGCTCCAGGAGCTTGTCCGGCGGGGCCAGGTCCGACTTGGTCATGACCAGGAGCGGCGTCAGACCGCCGTCGTAGGCGGCGACCAGGCAGCGGTCGATCAGGCGCGGGCGCGGCTCGGGGTCGGCGAGGGCGGTGACGACGGCGAGCTGGTCGGCGTTGGCGACCACCACCCGCTCGTACGGGTCGTCGTCGTCCGCGGTGCGGCGCAGCACCGAGGTGCGCTCCTCGATGCGGACGATCCGGGCCAGGGTGTCCTTCGTGCCGGACAGATCGCCGACCAGGGCGACCCGGTCGCCCACGATCGCGGCCTTGCGGCCCAGCTCACGGGCCTTCATGGCCATGATGATCCGGTCGCCGACGAGGCAGGTCAGCCGGCCTCGGTCGACGGTGAGGACCATGCCCTCGCAGGCGTCCTCGTGCTTGGGGCGGATATGGGTACGAGGCCGGTTGCCCTTGCGGTTCGGGCGGCTGCGGATGTCGTCCTCGTCGGTGTGCTTGCCGTAGCGGCGCATGGCGATAGTCCCTAGATCCCGAGCATCCCGGTCCACAGCTCGGGAAAGTCCGGCAGCGTCTTCGCCGTCGTCGCCACGTTCTCGATCTGTACGCCCTCCACGGCCAGGCCGATGATCGCACCGGCGGTGGCCATGCGGTGGTCGTCGTAGGTGTGGAAGATCCCGCCGTGCAGCCGGCGCGGACGGATGTGCAGGCCGTCGGCCGTCTCCGTGACGTCCCCGCCCAGCTCGTTGATCTCCTTGGTCAGCGCCGCCAGCCGGTCCGTCTCGTGCAGGCGCAGGTGCGCCACGCCCCGCAGGGTGGAGGGCGAGTCCGCGAGGGCGGCGACGGCCGCGATGCCCGGGGTCAGCTCGCCCACGTCGCTCAGGTCGACGTCCACCCCGTGGACCGAGCCCGACCCGGTGAACACCAGCCCGTAGTCGGTCAGCTCGCAGGAGCCGCCCATCTCGGTGAAGATCTCGCGCAGCCGGTCACCGGGCTGCGTGGTGCGCGCCGGCCAGTCGGGCACGGTCACCCGGCCGCCCGTCACCAGCGCCGCCGCCAGGAACGGCTGGGCGTTCGACAGGTCGGGCTCGACGGTCAGGTCCCGGCCCAGCAGCGCGCCCGGCGTGACCCGCCAGACGTTCGGCTCACCGCCCGACTCCGGGGTGTCCACCTGGGCGCCGACCGCGCGCAGCATGTCGACGGTCATCCGGATGTGCGGCACGGAGGGGAGCGTGGCGCCGGTGTGGCGGACCTCCACGCCCTGGTTGAAGCGCGGCCCCGACAGCAGCAGCGCCGACACGAACTGGGACGACGACGAGGCGTCGATCTCCACCGGCCCGCCGTCCAGCGCGCCCGAGCCGTGCACGGTGAGGGGCAGCGCGCCCCGGCCGTCGTCGTCGATCCGGGCACCGAGGACGCGCAGCGCGTCGATGACGCCGTGCAGGGGACGCTCGTACGAGCGCGGATCGCCGTCGAAACGGACCGGGCCGTCGGCGAGCGCGGCGACCGGCGGGAGGAACCGCATGACCGTGCCCGCGTTGCCGACGTCGACCGTGGCCGGGCCGTGCAGCCCCGCCGGCAGGACCCGCCAGGCCTCGCCGGTGCCGTCCGGGCCCACGCCCTCCTCGATGCCGATGCCCATCGCGCGCAGGGCCTCCGCCATCAGCAGGGTGTCGCGGGAGCGGAGGGGGCGCCGCAGCCAGCCGGGTTCGGAGGCGAGGGCGGCGAGGACGAGGGCGCGGTTGGTGACCGACTTCGACCCCGGCACGTGGACCGTCGCGTCGACGGCCTCGCTCACGGTGGGGGCGGGCCAGAGGGCGGTGTGGGCCGGGTTCACGGGCATGCGTTCACTTTAGTCGGAGGGGGACATTCGGGGTGCGGCGCCGTGGGCCCCGGTCGCGTCCACCGGGACCCGGGGCGCTCACAGCCCGAGCAGCCAGCGCCCCCCGCCCATCAGCGAGCACAGGCTCACCGCGTGGAACAGGAACAGCCACAGCGCCGCCGGGACATGCGTCAGACGCGACAGCTGGTCGGCGTCCGAGTCGCCCGCCCCGCCGCGGGTCCGCTTCACCTGGAGTTCGAACGCCGGCCGCACCCCGCCCAGCAGCAGGAACCAGACGACCACGTACGCGAACGCCGCCTGGACCTGGGGACCGGCCAGCCACGACACCAGCAGGAACGTGCCCCCGGTGAGGACGACGGTCAGCGCCCCGTACGCGTTGCGGATCATCACCAGCATCGCCACCAGCAGCGCCGTGGCCAGCCACAGCAGCAGGGTGATGCGGCCGGCGCCGAGCAGGGCCGCGCCGCCCAGGCCGAGCAGCGGGGGAGCGGTGTAGCCGGCCGCCGCCGTGAGGATCATGCCGAGGCCGTGCGGCTTGCCGCGGCTGACGGTCAGACCGCTGGTGTCGGAGTGCAGCCGGATGCCGGTGAGCCGGCGTCCGGTCAGCAGCGCGACCAGGCCGTGGCCGCCCTCGTGCGCGATGGTGATGGCGTTGCGGGACAGCCGCCACAGGTGGTGCGGGACCACGACGGCGAGTGCGACGACCGCGGTGGCGATCACCACCCACAGGTCGGGGTCGGGCTGGGTGCCGACGAGACGGTCCCACAGGTCGGGCAGCGCTATGGCGGCGGTGCTCTCCATGTTCGGCGGTGGCTCCCTCTCGTGGATCAACGTGGAATCAACGGGGCCGGCGCGGAGCGCCGTGTTTCGGGGGACGGTGGTCGGGTGACGGGTGGGCCTGGCAGTGTGGCACGCATGTGCGGACGGTATGCAGCGAGTCGCAGGCCCGAGGATCTCGCAGGAATCTTTGAAATCGAGAAGTGGGAGCCGGAGGAGACCCTGGCACCCGACTTCAACGTGGCGCCGACCAAGGAGGTCTACGCCGTTCTCGACCGTCCGGTGAAAGACGCCGACGACCGGCGTCCGGTTCGCCAGCTGCGCGCGCTGAAGTGGGGGCTCGTGCCGTCCTGGGCCAAGTCGCCCGAGGGCGGCGCCCGGATGATCAACGCGCGCGCGGAGACCGTCCACGAGAAGCCGTCGTACCGCCGCGCCTTCGCCGCCCGGCGCTGCATCCTGCCCGCCGACGGCTACTACGAGTGGGTCACGGCCAGGGACGAGCGCGAACTGGAGGTCGAGGGGAAGAAGAAGCGGGCCCGCAAGCAGCCGTACTTCGTGCTCCCGGCCGACGGTTCGGTCTTCGCGATGGCCGGGCTGTACGAGTTCTGGCGGGACGGGACCCTGCCCGACGACCACCCGCGGGCCTGGTGGGTCACCTGCTCGGTGATCACCACCGAGGCGGAGACGACCCCGCTCGCCGTGGCCCCCGCCGACGGCCCGCACGCGCTCGCCGACATCCATCCCCGGATGCCGCTGATGCTGACCCCGGACCGCTGGGACGCCTGGCTGGACCCGGCCCGCACCGACCTCGACGAGCTGCGCTCCCTCCTCGATGCGCCGCCGGCCGGCCTGATGCGCGCCTACCCCGTGTCCACGGCCGTCAGCAACGTCCGCAACAACGGCCCGGAGCTGCTGAAGGAGCTGGAGGGGCCGGAGGAGGGCACACTCTTCTGACGTGACCACCGTGACCTCACAGATCGTGTCCACCGACGCGGGCGACGCCCGTGTCACCTGGCATCCCGCCGCCGAGCCGCGGCTCGTCCTCGCCGCCGGCCACGGCGCCGGCGGCGGCATCGAGGCCCGCGACCTCCAGACGCTGGCCCGGGTCCTCCCGGCCCACGGCATCACCGTCGCCCTCGTCGAACAGCCCTGGCGGGTGGCGGGCAAGAAGGTGGCGCCCGCGCCCAGGACGCTGGACGTCGGCTGGCGCGGGATCTGGCCGGCCGTCGCCGGGCCCGGGCTGCCGGTGATCTCGGGCGGACGGTCGGCCGGGGCCAGGGTGGCCTGTCGTACCGCCGGCGAACTCGGCGCGCACGCCGTCCTCGCGCTCGGCTTCCCGCTGCACCCGCCGGGGCGCCCCGAGAAGTCCCGGGCCGCCGAACTGCTCGGCGCCGGGGTGCCCACGCTCGTCGTCCAGGGCGGGAACGACGCCTTCGGCCGGCCCGGCGAGTTCCCCGAGGGCGCCTACGAGTTGACCGAGGTGCCGTACGGCGACCACGGCCTCGCGGTGCCCAAGCGGGCCGCGATCAGCCAGGAGCAGGCGCTGGAGATCGTCTCGTCCGCCGTCGTGAAGTGGGCCGAGTCACTCGGGTAAAGGGCAGGGAATGTTGTGGGGCCCCTCCCTGTTGAGTGGACACAGTGCTGAACACGCAGCACCGACGTCGTGGGAGAGGAAGTCCGCCGCATGGGTTCGACCATCTGCCCGGGCCGCAGCAGCCGCACCGACCTGGACTGGACGGTGCTGCACGCGGCCACGACCGCGCCTATTCGAGGGGCGGCGGGCACGGGCAGTCGTCTATCCTCCGATTCGAGTGGGATCGGTTTCGGTCTCGCCCGCAATCTTGAGGAGGTGGGTCCGGTCACCGGTACCGACGCAGGGACCGACAACGGCCAGGCGGAGCTGCCCGAGGGCCAGGGCACGGACGCGGCGACGGGCACGGAGTCGACCGCGGAGCGCAGTGCGCGCTTCGAGCGGGACGCGCTGGAGTTCCTCGACCAGATGTATTCGGCCGCGCTGCGCATGACGCGCAACCCGGCGGACGCGGAGGACCTGGTGCAGGAGACGTACGCCAAGGCGTACGCGTCCTTCCACCAGTTCCGCGAGGGCACCAACCTCAAGGCCTGGCTGTACCGGATCCTCACCAACACCTTCATCAACTCGTACCGCAAGAAGCAGCGCGAGCCCCAGCGCAGTGCGGCCGAGGAGATCGAGGACTGGCAGCTGGCCCGTGCCGAGTCGCACATGTCGACCGGTCTGCGCTCCGCCGAGTCGCAGGCGCTGGACCACCTGCCCGATTCGGACGTGAAGGAAGCACTTCAGGCGATCCCCGAAGAGTTCCGCATCGCCGTGTATCTCGCGGATGTCGAGGGCTTTGCGTACAAGGAGATCGCCGACATCATGGGGACACCCATCGGTACGGTGATGTCCCGGCTGCACCGGGGCCGCCGTCAACTGCGCGGCATGCTCGAGGACTACGCCCGTGAGCGCGGGCTGGTCCCGGCCGGCGCCGGAGAGTCGAACGAAGCGAAAGGTTCGGGCTCATGAGCTGCGGAGATCCGCACGAGACGGACTGCAGTGAGGTCCTCGACCACCTGTACGAGTACCTCGACAGTGAGATGCCCCCGCTCGACCGGGACAAGTTCCAGCACCACTTCGAGGAGTGCTCGCCCTGCCTGGAGAAGTACGGGCTGGAGGAGGCTGTGAAGAAGCTGGTCAAGCGGTGCTGCGGGCATGACGACGTGCCCACCGACCTGCGCGCCAAGGTTCTCGGCCGGCTCGACCTGATCCGCTCCGGCCAGGCCGTGCCCGAGCACGAGGTGACGGCCGCCCCCGTGACTCCCCAGGAGTCCTGAGGCACCCGCCGCCATCGCCGCTGCCCACCGCCGCACCCGCACAGGTGCCCCAGGCGCGGGCAGCCGTGCGGCCGCGGCGGCCCTGAATCGCCCGCGGGTCACTCGAATGTGCTAATCGGCGGGTGATACGCCCGCCCGACCACCCCCGGCCGTCCTAGGCTCCTGAGCCCGGACAGGCACAGCTGGGGGAGGCGGAGCGGACATGCAGGGAGTTCCGGTACGGGCGCGTGTCCATGTCGCCTGTGCCGCCCTCGGCGCCCTGGTCTGTCTCGCCCCGCTCACCACCGTACGCACGCCCTGGTGGACCGTCGGGCTGCTCGCCGCCCTGTACGCGGGGGGCGAGCAGATCGCCCGGCGCCGGTTCGCGGGCACCTTCTCGACCGTGCTGCTCGCCGGCGCCTTTCTGCTGCCGCCACCCGCCGCCGCGCTCGTCCCCCTCCCCGGGGCCCTGTTCTCGCACGTCGAGCAGGGCCCCGTTCTGCTGCGCCGGATCTGGCGCGCGGCCCAGTCCTCGCTCGCGGTGTGGGCCGCCGCGCGGGCGCACGGAGCGCTGGGCGGGCCGGACGCCATGCTCGGCGCCGCGCTGCCGTACGCGCTGCTGCCGGCCGGCGCGGCCGTCCTCGTCTTCTGCGCGGTGCTCGTCCTGCTGGACGGCGGGATGCTCGCGCTCGCCGAGGGCCTGCCGCTGCGCCGGGTCTGCCGGGGGCTGTTCGTGCGCTCCCTCGCCCCCCTCGCCGTGCACGGGCTCGCCGGGCTGATGACGGCCGTGCTGTGGCGCAGCCCCTACGGACCGGTCTCCGCGCTGCTCGTGCTGTTCCCGGTGGGCGTCTCCTGGTGGGTGTTCGCCCAGTACCACCGGGAGCGGGCCGCGCACCGGGCGACCATCCGGGCGCTGGTGCAGGCCGTCGACATCAAGGACGGGTACACCCGCGGGCACAGTGAGCGGGTCGGCCAGGCCTCGATGATGATCGCGCGCGAACTCGGTATGGACGAGGGGCGGATCGAGGTCCTCCGGTTCGCCGGGATCCTGCACGACGTCGGCAAGCTCGGCGTCCCCACCCGGCTGCTCCGCAAGGACGGGCCGCTGACCCCCGAGGAACGGCGGGTGATCGAGCTGCACCCCGAGTACGGCCACGAGATCACCCGGGGCATCTCCTTCCTCGGCGAGGCCCGCTCGGCGATCCTCCACCACCACGAACGGATCGACGGCAGCGGTTACCCGTATGGACTGGTCGGCCGTCAGATCCCGGAGTCCGCACGGGTGGTGGCCGTCGCGGACGCCTTCGACGCGATGACCTCCAACCGGAGCTACAGCCGGGCAAGGCCGGTGGACACGGCACTGGAGGAACTGCGGCGGTGCGCCGGGACCCACTTCGACCCGCGGATGGTGACGGCCCTGGTACGGGTGATCGACCGCGACGGCTGGCATCCCGTGGTCACCGCCGACGAGCCCTCGCCCGCCCTTCCCCCGCAGCCGTCCGCCCGGCAGCGCCCCGAGGTACGCCGATGACCTCACGCCGTCCCCTCCTCGTCCTGCGCGCCGCCGCCGCGCTCCTCGCCGCCCTCTCCCTCCTCGCCACCCTGCGCACGGGCGTCGAGGCACGGCCGACCGCCCTCGCCTTCGGTGTCCTGGTGGCCGTCGGCGAGCTGATCCGCTGGAGCGGCGGACCCGGGCCGCGCGAGGCCGCGCCGCTCGGCGCCGCCGGGGCCCTGTCGTACGCGCTGGTCGGGGAGCACGCGGGTCAGCCCACGCACCACGGGGTCGCCCAGGTGGTGTCGGTCGTGGCGGCCGCCGCGCTGCTGGGCAGCGTGCCGCACGTGGCCCGGGGGCAGGGACCGGTCCTCGACCACCTGGTCCGGCGGGTCCTGGCCGCCGGCTTCACCGCCGTGTGCTTCCAGCCGCTCTACCACCGCGGCTTCTTCGACGGCTGGAGCGGCCCGGCGTACGCGCTGCTGCTGCTCGCGCTGCTCGTCATGACCGTGCTCTGCGACGCCGTGGTCGCCGCCGCGCTGGCCCACTCCCGCACCGGCTGGCCGTTCGGGCCGCTGCTGCGGGACGAGCTGCGGGCCGTGCCCGGCATCGGGTCGGCGGTGTGCGCGACGGGCGCGGTGATGGCGCTCGCGGTGGCCGTCGTCGGCCTGTGGGCGCTGCCCGTGTTCTCGGTGCCGCTGCTGCTCACCCAGCTGTCCCTGCGCCGGTGCGCCGCCGTGCGCGCGACCTACCGGCAGACCATCGCCTCCCTCGCCCGCGCCACCGAGATCGCCGGGTACACGCCGGCCGGACACGCCCACCGGGTCGCCGCGCTCGGCCAGGCCGTGGGCCGTGACCTGGGGCTTCCGGAGGCCGAGCTGACCGTCCTGGAGTACGCGTCCCTCATGCACGACATCGGCCAGCTCAGCCTCGTCGACCCGGTCCCGGCCGGCGCCACCGCGGACCTGCCCGCGGCCGAGCAGCGGCGGATCGCCCTGCTGGGCGGGGCCGTCGTCCGCCAGACCGGGGCGAGCGCCCAGGTCGCCGCGGTCGTCGAGCGGCAGGCCGACCCCTACCTCGAGCAGCCGGCGGCCGCCCGCATAGTCCGGGTGGTGAACGCCTACGAGGAGAAGGTGCGCGACGCCGGCCCCGGTGGGCCGCTCACCGCCCTGGAGGAGCTGCGGCTGGGCACCGGCGGGGAGTACGCGCCGGAGGTCGTGGAGGCGCTGGCCAGGGTGCTCGGGGATCAAGGGGGCGGCGCGCCGGGGGTGCCCCCGGGCGTTCAGCCCTGGGGGAGTCCCGGGCAGGCCGCCGGCGGGCGTCGGGCGGGACTGTCTGACCCTGCCCAGGGCTGGGTAACCCATGGGTAATGAGCGGCCCTCCAGCCACACGTGGTTGGATGCGAGGGAGAGAGTGTCCGGGGGCACTGGCCAGCCCACACCACGGAACTGGCAGGCGGGAATCGTGAGGATCTTCGGCAAGGGACGGCACCGGCCCTCCGCCTCCTGGCGGCAGGCCACCGACCGCGCGTTCACGCTGATCGGCGACGGACGCTACGAGGACGCGGGGGCGCTGCTGACACGTGCCGCCGACCTGGAACCCTGGCTGTCCGAGTCCTGGTTCAACCTCGCCCTGCTGCACAAGTTCCGGCACGACTGGGAGCAGGCCCGTACCGCCGGGCTGCGGGCCGTGGCCCTGCTCGACCGCGAGACCGGCGCCCCCGACTGGTGGAACGTCGGCATCGCCGCCACCGCGCTCCAGGACTGGCCGCTGGCCCGCCGCGCCTGGCAGGCGTACGGACTGCACGTCCCCGGCAGTGTGACCGGCTCCGGCGAGCCCCTCGGCATGGAGCTGGGCAGCGCCGCCGTCCGGCTGTCGCCCGAGGGGGAGGCCGAGGTGGTGTGGGGGCGGCGGCTGGACCCCGCGCGCATCGAGGTGCTGTCGATCCCGCTGCCGTCGTCCGGGCGGCGCTGGGGCGAGGTCGTGCTGCACGACGGCGTCCCGCACGGGGAGCGGACCACGTCCTCCGGGCACGCGTACCCCGTCTTCGACGAGATCGAGCTGTGGGCGCCGTCGCCGGTCCCCACCTGGGTGGTGCTGCTGGAGGCGGCCGGTGAGGCGGACCGGGACGCCCTGGAGCAGCTGGCCGCCGACGCGGGGTTCGCCGCGGAGGACTGGTCGTCGTCCGTGCGGCTGCTGTGCCGGATGTGCTCGGAGTCGCGGATGCCGTCGGACGAGGGCGACGGGGAGCATCTCGATCCCCACGACCACAGCGAGCCGGGGCACCCCGGACCGCTCGGGCATCGCACCGACGGGCAGCTGTGGGTGCCGGAGCGGGAGTGCGGGGTGGCCGCGCCGGCATCGCTGGTCAGAGGCCTGCTGGACGGCTGGGTCGCCGACAGCCCGGATTCCCGTGACTGGCGCGATCTGGAAGAGGTCTGCTGAGGCAGTCCGTCGTCCGCGGGCCTGTCGTGGCCGGTCGCGCCCCGCGGCGCAGCCGCACGGGAGACACAGCCCCGCGCCCCGTGAGGGCGCGTCCCCGTACCCTGTATCGAGCATTACACCCCCCTTGTTTTTCTAGGAAGGCATACGTCGGTCATGGCGCAGCAGGACACCGATCAGCAGCACGCGGGCGTGCTCCCCGTGGACGACGAGGGCTTCGTCATCGACACCGAGCAGGCGGAGGAGCGGGAGCTGGCGTACCGCGAGCGCGGCACCTCGCGGCCGATCACCGTCGTCGGGAACCCGGTGCTGCACAAGGAGTGCAAGGACGTCACCGAGTTCGGCGACGAGCTGCTGAAGCTGGTGGACGACATGTTCGCCAGCCAGCACACCGCCGAGGGCGTGGGCCTGGCCGCCAACCAGATCGGTGTCGACCTGAAGGTCTTCGTCTACGACTGCCCCGACGACGAGGGCGTGCGGCACACCGGTGTCGTCTGCAACCCCAAGCTGGTCGAACTGCCCGCCGAGCGGCGCCGGCTGGACGACAGCAACGAGGGCTGCCTCTCGGTGCCCACCGCCTACGCGCCGCTGGCCCGACCGGACTACGCCGAGGTGACCGGTCAGGACGAGAAGGGCAACCCGATCAAGGTGCGTGGCACCGGGTACTTCGCTCGGTGTTTGCAGCACGAGACCGATCACCTGTACGGATACCTCTACATCGACCGGCTGTCCAAGCGCGAACGCAAGGACGCGCTGCGCCAGATGGCCGAGAACGAGCCCCGCTACGCCGTGGTCGCCAACGACTGAGCGCATACGCGGAGATCACGACGCCTGGCCGGGAACACTCCCGGTCAGGCGTCGTTCGTATGTCCGTCGCATGTTCGATCGCTTACGCACATCCGCTGATCCATAACCAGTCACACAGGGGTGGATTCTCAGCATGTTGGTGTAGTGAATGCAGCAAATCCGTTCCCAGAACGGTCAGTTGTAGTGCTGAATGGGAAGGGCGGGGATACGCAACGGTGCGCGCCCGGCACGGCGGGAGGGGCGTGTGCCCACTGGCGGCTGAGAGGGGTTGTTCGTGCCAGCTTTCCCATACAGCACCACATACAGCACCACGGCGACGGCGGCCGCGCCCGCGGTCCCGCCCTCGCTCTCTCTTCCGGTCATCGAGGCGGTGTTTCCCCGGCGGCTGCATCCGTATTGGCCGCAGTTGCAGGAGAAGACCCGCTCCTGGCTGCTGGAAAAAAGGTTGATGCCGCCGGACAAGGTCGCAGAATATGCCGACGGCCTGTGCTACACGGACCTGATGGCGGGCTACTACCTCGGCGCACCCGACGAGGTGCTCCAGGCCATAGCCGACTACAGCGCATGGTTCTTCGTCTGGGACGACCGGCACGACCGGGACGTCGTCCACGGCCGGGTCAAGGCCTGGCGGCAGCTTAGGTTCCGGTTGCACGCGGCGCTGGACGCCCCGGCGGAGCACCTCCACCACCGGGATCCGCTGGTGGCCGGGCTCGCGGACAGCGCGGGCCGGCTGTTCTCGTTCCTTCCCGGCACCTGGGGCGCGCGCTTCACCCGGCACTTCCACGCCGTGATCGAGGCGTACGACCGGGAATTCCGCAATCGCCTGGAAGGGCGCGTCCCCGGGGTCGACGAATATCTTGCACTGCGGCGGCTCACCTTTGCGCACTGGATCTGGACGGACCTGCTCGAACCGAGCGCGGGATGTGAACTCCCGGATCCGGTGCGGAAACATCCGGCCTATCGGCGCGCGGCCGTACTGAGTCAGGAATTCGCCGCCTGGTACAACGATCTCTGCTCGCTCCCCAAAGAAATAGCGGGCGATGAGGTGCACAATCTCGGAATCAGTCTCATCACCCATGAGGGACTGACTCTGGAAGAAGCAGTTGAAGAACTCCGACGGCGCGTCGAGGAATGCATATCAGAATTCCTCGTCGTCGAGCAGGACGTCTTACGGCTCGCCGACCGCCTCGATGACGGGACGGTCCACGGAAAGGAACTCGGCGCCGCCGTACGGACCTGCCTCGCCAATATGCGGAACTGGTTCAGTTCCGTCTACTGGTTCCACCACGAGTCCGGCCGATACATGGTCGACAGCTGGGACGACCGGTCCACGCCCCCGTACGTCAACAACGAAGCGGCAGGTGAGAAATGACCGTCGAGTCGGTGAAACCCGTCACGTCCGAACCACCCGAGCTGCGTGAGCCACCCCTGGCCGGTGGCGGCGTCCCGCTGCTGGGCCACGGCTGGAGGCTGGCCCGTGACCCGCTGGCCTTCCTGGCCCGGCTGCGCGACCACGGCGACATCGTCCGCCTCAGGCTCGGCCCCAAGACGGTGTACGCCGTCACCGCGCCCGACCTCACCGGGGCGCTCGCCCTCAGCCCGGACTACATCATCTCCGGCCCCCTCTGGGAGTCCCTGGAGGACCTGCTCGGCAAGGAGGGCGTGGCCACCGCCAACGGCCCGCTCCACCGCAGGCAGCGACGCACCATCCAGCCCGCGTTCCGGCTCGACCACATCGCGTCCTACGGCCCGATCATGGAGGAGGAGGTGTACGCGCTCGTCGACCGCTGGAAGGCCGGCGAGACCCTCGACATCACGGCGGAGTCCTTCCGGGTCGCCGTGCGCATCTCCGCCCGCTGTCTCATGCGCGGCAGCTACATGGACGAGCGGGCCGAGCACATCACCTCCGCGCTCGCCACCCTGTTCGCCGGTATGTACCAACGCATGGTCGTGCCCCTCGGACCCCTTTATCGGGTACCGATTCCGGCCAACCGCGAATTCAACCGGGCGCTGGCCGATCTGCATCGCCTGGTGGACGAGATCGTCGCCGACCGCCGGGCATCCAGTCAAAAGCCGGACGATTTGCTGACGGCTTTGCTGGAGGCGAAGGACGAGAATGGGGACCCGATCGGGGAGCAGGAGATCCACGACCAGGTCATCGCGATACTCACCCCCGGCAGCGAAACCGTCGGATCCCTGGTCATGTCGCTGCTCCTCGTCCTCGCGGAGCACCCGGATCAGGTGGACAAGATCCGCGCCGAGGTGAAAAGCGTGGTCGGTGACCGGACCGTCGCATTCGGCGACGTCCGAAAGCTCACGCACACCGCGAATGTCGTCGTCGAGACCATGCGTCTGCACCCCGCCGTATGGATATTGACGCGGCGGGCGGTGACCGACACGAACCTCGGCGGATACCGCATTCCCGCCGGTGCGGACATCGTGTACAGCCCGTACGCGATCCAGCGCGATCCGCGGTCCTACCGGCGCCACGGCGAGTTCGATCCCGACCGCTGGCTCCCGGAACGGGCCAAGGAGGTGCCGAAGTACGCGATGGCCCCGTTCAGCGTCGGCAACCGGAAGTGCCCGAGCGACCACTTCTCGATGGCCGAGCTGACGCTGATCACCGCGGTCGTCGCGACCGCGTTCCGCTTCGAGCCGGCGGAGGGCTCCGACCCCAGGACCCGTATCGGTATCACCCTGCGGCCGCGCCGGCTGAGGCTGCGGGCGATACCCGGGTGAGCGCGGGGTGAGACACGACGTGCGGGTCAGGCGGCCTGCGGACCCCGGAACGCGCGCCGGTAGGCGTTCGGGGTCGTCCCCAGGGCCCGCACGAACTGATGGCGCAGGGCGCCCGCCGTGCCGAAGCCGGTGCGCCAGGCGATCGCGTCCATCGTCTCGTCCGTCGCCTCCAGCAGCTGCTGTGCCAGCAGGACGCGCTGGCGCAGGAGCCACCGGTAGGGGGTGGTGCCCGTCTCCTGCTGGAAACGGCGGGCGAAGGTCCGCGGGGCCATGTGGGCGCGGGCGGCGAGCTGCTCGACCGTGACCTCCTGGTCGAGGTGCTCGTCCATCCACGCCAGCAGCGGGCCGATCGTGTCGCACGACGACGCGGGCAGCGGGCGGGCGATGTACTGCGCCTGGCCGCCGTCCCGGTGCGGCGGTACGACCATCCGCCGGGCGATGCCGTTGGCCACCTCGGGCCCCTGCTCCTTGCGCACGATGTGCAGACAGGCATCGATCCCCGCGGCCGTGCCGGCGGAGGTGATGACCGGGTCCTCGTCGACGTAGAGGACGTCCGGTTCGACGGCGGTCCGGGGGTACCGGCGGGCCAGCAGGTCCGCGTGCCGCCAGTGCGCCGCGCAGCGCCGCCCGTCGAGCAGCCCCGCGGCGCCCAGTACGAAGACGCCCGAGCAGACGCTGAGCACCCGGGCGCCCCGGTCCACCGCCCGGCGCAGGGCGTCGAGCAGCGCGGGCGGATAGTCCCGCTCGACGTTCGCGTCCGAGGCCGGTACGGCGATCAGATCGGCCTCCTCCAGCCGGTCCAGGCCGTACGGCGTGGACACGGTGAGCCCGCCGACATGGGTGCCCAGGACCGGGCCCTCCGCCGAGACCACCGCGAAGTCGTACGCCGGCAGCCCCTCGTCGCTGCGGTCGAGGCCGAACACCTCGCAGACGACGCCGAGTTCGAAGGGATGTACGCCGTCGAGGAGGACGGCCGCCACGTTCTTCAGCATGCTTCCAGTGTGCACCCGAGGTGGCAGTAATTTGAAGGTGTACGGCAGTCCTGCCACTCACGGTCAGGAGTGTTCGGCGGGACAGTGGTGTCCATGAACACGAACCAGATCGAAGGCCTCGTCGGAATGCTCATGGTCCTCGGAATCCTCGTCCTCCTGGTCCTCCCCTCCGCGCTCGGCGTGGTGCGCGACCGGCGCGCCGACCGGCAGATCAGGGAGGCCCAGGAGACCCGGGAGACCCCGAGGGACAGGAAGGGTCAGAAGTCCTCGTCCAGGTCGACCGTGCCCTCCACGGCGACCTGGTACGCCGACGGACGGCGCTCGAAGAAGTTGGTCAGCTCCTGAACGCCCTGGAGCTCCATGAAGGAGAACGGGTTCTCCGAGCCGTACACCGGAGCGAAGCCGAGCCGTGCCAGACGCTGGTCGGCGACGCACTCCAGGTACTGCCGCATGGAGTCGGTGTTCATCCCCGGGAGGCCGTCCCCGCACAGGTCACGGGCGAACTGCAGCTCGGCCTCGACGGCCTCCCGCAGCATGTCCGTCACCTCCTGCTGGAGCTGGTCGTCGAAGAGGTCCGGCTCCTCCTTGCGGACGGTGTCGACCACCTCGAACGCGAAGCTCATGTGCATGGTCTCGTCACGGAACACCCAGTTGGTGCCGGTGGCGAGACCGTGCAGCAGACCCCGGCTGCGGAACCAGTAGACGTACGCGAAGGCACCGTAGAAGAACAGGCCCTCGATGCACGCGGCGAAGCAGATCAGGTTGAGCAGGAAGCGACGGCGGTCGGCCCTCGACTCCAGACGGTCCAGCTTCTCGACCTCGTTGATCCACTTGAAGCAGAACTCGGCCTTCTCGCGGATGGAGGGAATGTTCTCCACGGCCGCGAACGCGGCGTTGCGGTCCTCCGGGTCGGGCAGATAGGTGTCCAGCAGCGTCAGATAGAACTGGACGTGCACGGCCTCCTCGAACAGCTGACGCGACAGATACAGCCGCGCCTCCGGCGAGTTGATGTGCTTGTACAGCGTCAGCACCAGGTTGTTCGCGACGATCGAGTCGCCCGTCGCGAAGAACGCCACCAGCCGGCCGATCAGATGCTGTTCCATCGGCGTCAGCTTCGCGAGGTCGGAGACGTCCGAGTGGAGGTCGACCTCCTCCACGGTCCAGGTGTTCTTGATCGCGTCCCGGTAGCGCTCGTAGAAGTCCGGGTAGCGCATGGGCCGGAGGGTCAGCTCGAAGCCCGGGTCGAGAAGGTTCTTGGCTTCGGGGGTCATCACTGGCAGGCCTCGCAGGACTCGGGGTTCTCAAGGGAGCAGGCGACCGCGTCTTCCGGGGCCGGCTGCTGGACGGGAATCGCGGCCTGGGCCGCACGGGCGATCCGGGTCGCCGGGCGCGAGCGCAGGTAGTACGTCGTCTTCAGACCCGACTTCCAGGCGTACGCGTACATCGAGGAGAGCTTGCCGATGGTCGGCGTCTCCAGGAACAGGTTCAGGGACTGCGCCTGGTCCAGGTACGGCGTGCGGGCGGCGGCCATGTCGATCAGGCCGCGCTGCGGGATCTCCCACGCCGTGCGGTACAGGGCGCGCACCTCGTCCGGGATCCAGGCGAAGTCCTGCACCGAGCCGCCCGAATCGCGCAGCGCCTCACGGGTGCGCGCGTCCCAGACGCCCAGCTCCTTGAGGTCCTGCACCAGGTAGGAGTTGACCTGGAGGAACTCGCCGGACAGCGTCTCGCGCTTGAACAGGTTGGACACCTGCGGCTCGATGCACTCGTACACACCGGCGATGGAGGCGATGGTGGCCGTCGGCGCGATGGCGAGGAGCAGCGAGTTGCGCATCCCGGTGGCCGCGATCCGCTCGCGCAGCGCCGCCCAGCGCTCCGGCCAGGTGAACTCGACACCGTAGTGGTCGGGGTGCAGGACACCGCGGGCGGTACGGGTCTTCTCCCAGGCCGGCAGCGGGCCGCTGCGCTCGGCGAGGTCGGCGGAGGCCTCGTACGCGGCGAGCATGATCCGCTCGGCGATCCGCGTCGACAGGGCCCGGGCCTGCGGGGAGTCGAAGGGCAGCCGCAGCTTGAAGAAGACGTCCTGGAGACCCATCGCGCCCAGGCCCACCGGACGCCAGCGGGCGTTGGAGCGGCCCGCCTGCTCGGTCGGGTAGAAGTTGATGTCGACGACCCGGTCGAGGAAGGTGACGGCGGTGCGGACGGCGTCGTCCAGCCGCTCCCAGTCGATGTCACCGGACCTCGTGTCGACGAACGCGCCGAGGTTGACCGACCCCAGGTTGCAGACCGCCGTCTCGCCGTCGTCCGTGACCTCCAGGATCTCCGTGCAGAGGTTCGAGGAGTGGATCACCTGGCCCGGCTCGGCCGTCTGGTTGGCGGTGCGGTTGGCCGCGTCCTTGAAGGTCATCCAGCCGTTGCCGGTCTGCGCGAGGGTGCGCATCATCCGGCCGTACAGGTCACGGGCCGGGATGGTCTTGCGCGCGAGCCCCTTCGCCTCGGCCGCGCGGTAGGCGGCGTCGAACTCCTCGCCCCACAGGTCGACCAGCTCGGGCACGTCCGACGGGGAGAACAGCGACCACTGCCCGTCGGCGTTCACCCGGCGCATGAACTCGTCCGGCACCCAGTGCGCGAGGTTCAGGTTGTGCGTACGGCGGGCGTCCTCGCCGGTGTTGTCGCGCAGCTCCAGGAACTCCTCGATGTCGGAGTGCCAGGTCTCCAGGTAGACCGCGGCCGCGCCCTTGCGCCGGCCGCCCTGGTTCACGGCGGCGACCGAGGCGTCCAGGGTCTTCAGGAACGGCACGATGCCGTTGGAGTGGCCGTTGGTGCCGCGGATCAGCGAACCGCGGCTGCGGATCCGGGAGTACGACAGGCCGATGCCGCCGGCGTGCTTCGAGAGCCGGGCCACCTGGTGGTAGCGGTCGTAGATCGAGTCCAGCTCGTCCAGCGGGGAGTCGAGCAGGTAGCACGACGACATCTGCGGGTGCCGGGTGCCGGAGTTGAAGAGGGTGGGGGAGGACGGCAGGTAGTCGAGCCGGCTCATGAGCCCGTAGAGCGCGGCGACTTCGTCGACGGAGCGGGGCGTGTCGTCCTCGGCGAGACCGGCGGCGACCCGCAGCAGGAAGTGCTGGGGCGTCTCGACGACCTGGCGGGTGTGGGGGTGGCGCAGCAGATAGCGGCTGTGCAGGGTGCGCAGCCCGAAGTAGCCGAAGCGGTCGTCGGCGCCGGTGTCGACCAGCGCGTCGAGGCGGGCCGCGTGCAGCCGGACGAACTCGGCGGTGCGGTCGGCGACGAGGCCCTCGCGGTGGCCGACGGCGACCGACTCGGTGAACGACGTCACCCCCTGGGAGGCCGCCTCCGCGGCGATGCTGACGGTCAGCAGCCGGGCGGCCAGCTTCGAGTAGGCGGGGTCCTCGGAGATCAGGCCGGCGGCCGCCTCCGTGGCCAGCTCGCGCAGCTCCGTCTCGTCCGCCCGCGCGGACCGGCCGCGCAGCGCGGCGGCGGCGACCCGGCCGGGGTCGGCGTCGGGGAGGTCGGCGGTCAGCTCGGTCAGGGTCCGCAGCAGTGCGGTACCAGGACCGTCGGTGTCCAGCTGGATGGCTGAAGCCGGGTCGGCTGGCGCGATGGTCACGTGGGGCTCTCCCTCGCTCGGCAGTGGGCCTGGCGGAGGGCAGGAGGCAGCACGCGAGCGCGCACGGCGTCGCGGTCCACCGGCCCACTCCACGAGGCCCGGACGGCAAGCACCCGAACCGGACGGCCGGGTGCGCTGTCGACAGGTCCTCGGACTGACTCCTGTGCACAGATATGCACAAGTACACCGTTGCGGGACAGTTCCGGATTCGCACCGGATTCCCCTGCGGCGACAGCGAGCATGAGCATACATCTTGTGCCCGCCTGTCGTGCCACCCCCAGATGTTGTGTCGGGGCGGTGTCAGAGCGTCAACTGATAGGTGAGGAGAGTGATGTCGTCCCACTCCGGCACGGGATTCCAGTCCCGCTCGGGTGTGCGGACGAAGCCGAGACGTTCATAGATGCGGTGGGCCGAGCGCATGGACCGCTGGGTCGAAAGGATCACCCTCACGCACCCCTCGACGGCCCGCGCACGCTCGACGCAGGAGCGGACCAGTGCCTCACCGGCACCCCGCCCGCGGGCGGCACGATCGACGGCGAGCATCCGGATCTCGGCCTCACCGGGCACCGCCAGATCGGCCATCGGCCCGGGGCCCGGCACGAAGGTCACTCCGCCGAGAAGACACCCGCCCTCCACGGCGACGAGAACCTCGGCCGCCCCGGCCCGCTTCGCCACGTCCCGCAGCTCGACCAGATACGCGTCGCTCTCCCCGAAGTCGAGCAGACCGTCGTCCAGGTAGGCCCGCGCGGTGATCTCCCCGAGCGCCGCGAACTCCCCGCGCTCCACCCGCCGTATCACGATGTCCATGCCGCCGAGTGTGCCGGACGCCCGGGTCGTGCGGCCGGGTGATTTTCGCCGGGGGCGGCCGGGTTGCGGTGCGTGCCGGGAGTGATTCCATGGAAGGAGGCGTCGGCGCTCCGCGGATCCTCCGTCCCGAGAAGCACTCTCGGAACCCGCAAGGAACCCGCAAGGAGAACGCGCCATGACGAGCGTCGTGCGTCACCCGCCGGGCAAGGACCGACCCCGCGCCGCGCCGATGGCGACCCTGGACGTCCGGCGGGCGGGAAACCGGGTCGGACACGGCCTCATGGGCCGCTGGCACAGCCTGACGATCCGTCTGGAGGCCCGCCGCGGGTCCACCCGGCCCAGGAAGTGGCGCCGCTACGTCTCCTACGCCAACGTCACCAGGATGATCTGGCTCGTCGCCGTGCTGGCACTGCTCGCCTGGGTCGGGGAGGGCCTGTTCATTCTCATCACGCACCAGACGACCGGCTTCGAGGAATGGCGGCAGGGCAACGAGGGGTTCGAGACCGTCTTCAAGTTCGTCGGCCCGATCCTCGGCGCCTCGATCGCCGCCACGCTCTTCCTGTTCTGGTGGTACCGCTGGACCAAACGGCGCTACCTCACCAAGGCGCTACGGGATCCCCGCCAGTTGGTGCCCACCGCGGGGCACGACACCGCCGAGATCGTGGGCCGCGAGGAGATCGCCCAGGTCATCGCCGAACGGCTGCGGGAGCGCGACACCCGTCGGCCCTATCTGCTCGTCGGCGGCGTCGGCGCGGGCAAGACCGCCGTCCTCGTACGGCTCACCGAACTCCTGGCCCACCAGAACGCCGTACCGGTTCCGATCCGGCTGCGGGACGCCGTCGACGGGTCCGACCTGAACTTCGAACGCCTCGCCAGACGGCGCTTCGCCGAGGAGGCGCCCAAAGGCATCCTGGCGCGCGGCAAGACCGACCGGGTCTGGCAGCAGCTCCTCGCCGACGACAAGCCGGTGGTCCTCGCCGACGGCCTCGAAGAGGCCCTCCTCGACGACGGTCAGGGCCACAACCGGGACAACATCATCCGCCGGGCCATCGAGCGCGCCCACGAGGAGAAACTGCCCCTGGTCATCGCCTCACGCCCGCACAGCCCGCTGGAGAGCACCTCCGCCGCGATCGTCGAACTGGAACCGCTCAGCGAGGAGGCGGCGCTGCGCTTCGTCGAAGCCGGCGTACCGGAGACCGACGAGCGGCTCGTGGACTGGATCGTGGAGACGGCGGAGGTGACCGAGTCACCGATCTACCTCCACATCGCCCGCGAACTCCACCGGCACGGAGCCCTGGAGCACGAACGCCCGGACGACGACCCCCAGCACCTGGGCACACGGGGCCGCGACCGGGCCGCCCTGCGCCTGTGGCTGCTTCGGACCTGGGACGAGGCGCTGTGCCGGGGGACACTGCGCGAGGACGTCGCGCTGACCCCGCGCGAGCGCCGCGACACCCTGGAGGTGGTCTCGGCCCTCGCCTGCCTCGGACTGCTCCAGGACAGCCTGGAGGTCGGCTTCGCGGAGCTGCTCCACCCGGACGTCCACCATCCCGGCGCGGGGCGTCGGGCCCGGGCCCGGGCCGAGCACCTGTGGGCCGGCCGACGCGGCTTCGACCGGTACGGCAGGCGCGGCAACGGCCTGACCGAATGGCACCGTCAGAAGATCTGGAACGCGCTCGGCGAGCGCCTCGGCGACGAGGAGAGCCGGCGGCTGCGCGAGGGCAACCTCGACCAGTGCCGCGCCGCCCTCGCCCGCTACGCGGCCCGCGCGCACCAGCTCGAACTCGTGGAGGGCACCGCGCGCAGAGTCCGCTTTCCGCACAGCATCATCCAGGCCTACTTCGGCTACCGCGTGCTGAACCACCTGGGCGAGCGGGGCGTCGGCGAGCTGGTCGAGCGGGCGCTCCAGCCGCCCGGACCCAGCCGTGAACTGCTCATCGCCCTGGTGCTGCTGTCCCGTCGACGGGCGGCGGCGCGCCCCGCGCCCGGCGGCGGCGTCCGAGCCGAGGTGCGCAAGGAACTTGCGGGGCTGGTGCGGCAGACCCCCGTGCGGGGCCGACCCCTGGCCCATCGGCTGTGCTCGGCCGCGGACCGCCGCACCGACGACCCGAAGGCCCTCGACCTCTACGCGGCGGCCCTGGAGATCGCGAGCGTGGACGACGACCCGAAGCTGCTGGGCACCATCATCAGGGCCGTGCGCGAGCGCTGGTCCGGGATCAAGGGCGACCGGCGCACCCTGGAGGACGCCAAGCTGAGGCTGCTCAGGCAAGTGGGAGCCGCGCTGCGCAAGGTCTCCGACCGGACGGACACCACCCCTCTGTACTGGCAGCTCTTCCGGCTGGGCATCGAAGAGCCCTCCTACTCCATCCGCCTGGCCGTCGCCCAGGAGTTCGGTACCGGCGGCAACGCGGCGTTCGCCGTGATCCGCGAACGCGTCGGCCTGAACAGCGATCCCGTCAAGGAGTACAACGACCGGCTCGACAGGCTGAAGGCATGGAAGCGAGGGGAATACGAGTCATGGGCCGCGCGCATGGGGCGGGCCAGGGCGGCCGGTCCCTCGTCGCGGGCCGCGTCGTCCGAGAGCGTCAGACGGCTGCAACAGGACCGGAAGGTACTGAACCGACGCTATCGCGAGCAACGGGTCGATCTCTTCCGGGAGTTCGTGATGCGGGCCTGGATGGTCCCCATGCTGCTGGGCTCCGTCGACGAGGCCCACCGCGACGAGGCCCGGGAACGCCTCACCAAGTGGCTGCGTCACCTCGACCCGAACTTCACCGGCGGTGCCCCTGATCTGCCGCTCGCCCTCGAGGCCGCGCTGGCCCAGGGCTTCAAGTACGCGGCCAACCGGCGCCACCGGCACCCGTACACCGATCCGGGCGGCCGCGCCGACCTGATCCGGCAGGCGGAGACCGTCCTCCAGCAGTCCCGGTGCTGGTACGCGCAGCTCAGCCTCCTCCAGGCACTGTGCCTGTGGGAGCTCGCGGACAGTGCCGGCGGCCCTGACCCGCGGGGACCCGCCGCCTCGGGGCGCAACGGCGGCCGCTCCGACGGACACGAGCCGTTCCAGCCGCTCGGCGGAGCCGCCGCCGTACGGACCGTGCGGCGCTGGCTGTCGATGGCGGGCACGGTGAACGCCTCGCCGGGGCGGTCCGACGCCCGTGGTGAGCCGGCCCGGCGGTGCCTGCATCCGTTCGTCGCCGAGGCCGGGGACCTGGTGGCCCTCGCCCTGGAGACCGGGCAGCCCGAGCGGTTCCTGTGGATCGACGAGAAAGGTGTCGCCGACAACATCGGCTCACGCGCGGACAACGCCGGGGGATACCGCAGGCACAGCCTGTGGATCGCGCCGTCGGTCGGCTGGAGCACCCTCGACCCGCGTGCCCAGCGCCTCGTCGCCGACGTCCTGGTCATGCTGAACCTCATCGAGCGGGACGGGCACCCGGACGAGGTCGAGGAGCGGCTCGCCCGTGCGGAGCAGCCCGGTATGCCGCTGCCGCCGTGCATCCGCAGGGACCGGGAACCGCTGCAGCCCGGACTGCGGATCGGCATGTCCACCCCGCCCGCACCGGGGTCGGGCTGTCTGCCCGACTGCAAGTTCCAGCTCTGCCCGTACCCTCCCAGGGGCTGGGTTCCCCGGGGAGAGATCCGCGAGCCGTTCTGCCGCCAGCAGCAGGCCCTGCTGCCCGGCAGCGTGCGGCGCTGGCTGCCCAGGGGGCTGCGCAGGAAGACACCGCACTGGGTCGGCATGCGCGTCCGTGAACTGGACCGCTTCTGGGACGCGATGGCAGGCCGGACCCGCGACTAGGACCCGGCCGGCGGGGTCAGGCCCCAGCCGTGGGGAAACACGAACGGCCGGACAGGTCCAGTACCTGTCCGGCCGTGCACGTGCCGATGAGGTTCAGTGCGAGGTGCCCGCCGTGGCCGGCGGCAGTTCGGTCTGGACGCCCGGGTCGCCCGCGTCCGCCGTGTAGTCCTCGGGGCGGGTCTCGTCGATGCCCTCGGGGGCCTTCGCGGCCTTGAGGACGAAGGTGAGGATCACCGTGACGACGACGTTCAGGACGAAGGCCGTGAGGCCGATGTAGCCGATCTCGCCGATGCCGGGGATCTCGTCGGACGAGCCGCCGAAGTGCTTCTGGGTCGGGGAGGCGACCCCGTACGCGGCGACCGTGCCGTAGACCATGCCGACCGCCCAGCCGGCGAGGAGGGCCCAGCGGTGGAACCAGCGGGTGAAGAGGCCGCCGACCAGGGCCGGGAAGGTTTGAAGGATCCAGATGCCGCCCAGCAGCTGGAAGTTGATGGCGACCG
This sequence comes from Streptomyces phaeofaciens, assembly GCF_014648915.1. Classification (GTDB taxonomy): domain Bacteria; phylum Actinomycetota; class Actinomycetes; order Streptomycetales; family Streptomycetaceae; genus Streptomyces; species Streptomyces phaeofaciens. The sequence continues at coordinate 576,398 of NZ_BMSA01000002.1, forward strand.
TCTTGTCCATGGTGAGGACGAAGACGAGGGCGCCCACCTTCACCAGCAGGGACACCAGCTTGGAGACCTTGGTCTCCTGCGCCGGGGTGGCGTCCGGCCTGATGAAGTCCTTGTAGATGTTGCGGGTGAAGAGATTCGCGGCCGCGATCGACATGATGGCCGCCGGGACGAGCGCGCCGATGCCGATCGCCGCGAAGGCCACGCCCGCGAACCAGGCCGGGAACATGTCCTCGAAGAGCTGCGGGATGGCCAGCTGGCCGTTGGTGACCTTGACGCCGGCCGCGATCGCCATGAAGCCCAGCAGGGCCAGCAGACCGAGCATCAGGGAGTAGAGCGGCAGGATCGTGGTGTTGCGGCGGATCACCTCACGGCTCTTGGAGGAGAGGGTCGCGGTGATCGAGTGCGGGTACATGAACAGCGCCAGCGCCGAGCCGAGGGCGAGGGTGGCGTACGTCCACTGGCCGGCCTCCGCCGGGACCAGGGAGCCGCGTGGCTTGCCGGTGGCCGGGTTCGTCTGGCTGAACGCCTCGCCCGCCTTGGCGAAGATGTCGTCGAATCCGCCGAGCTTGATCGGGATGTAGATGATCGCCACCGCGATGACGAGGTAGATCAGCGTGTCCTTCACGAACGCGATCAGCGCGGGCGCGCGCAGACCGGACGAGTAGGTGTACGCGGCGAGCACGCCGAAGGCGATCAGCAGCGGCAGGTCCTTGACGAACCAGTTGGTGTTCTCGCCGCCGCCGACGCCCATCACGTCGAGCACGGCCTGGATGCCGACGAGCTGGAGCGCGATGTAGGGCATCGTCGCGAGGATGCCGGTCAGCGCCACCGCCAGCGACAGGCCCTTGGAGCCCCAGCGCCCGCGCACGAAGTCGGAGGTCGTCACGTACCCGTGCTTGTGCGACACCGACCACAGACGGGGCAGGAAGGTGAAGATCAGCGGGTAGACCAGGATCGTGTACGGGACCGCGAAGAAGCCGGCCGCGCCGGCCGCGTAGATCGCCGCGGGTACGGCGACGAAGGTGTACGCGGTGTAGAGGTCGCCGCCGAGCAGGAACCAGGTGATCCAGGTGCCGAAGGACCGGCCGCCCAGGCCCCACTCGTCGAGGCTGTGCTCGTTCTCGGCCTTGCGCCAGCGCGCGGCCATGAAGCCGACGATCGTGACGGCCAGGAAGAAGAAGATGAAGACGGCGAGTGCCACGCCGTTCACGCCGTCGTTCACTGCGCCGCACCCCCGGTCCGGGTCTTGCGGGCGCGCTGGTCACGCTGCCACAGCTGGTAGGCGACCATCGTGAGCGCGGTCGAGACCAGCACCCACAGCATCTGGTACCAGTAGAAGAACGGGATCCCGATGAACGCGGGATCCACCTTGGCGTACGAGCCCACCCACAGCATCGCCACGAACGGCGCGAGCAGGCACAGGGCGATGACGACGCGCACAGGCGTCACCACCGGATCCCTGGTTCCTTCCGGGGTCTCTGACATCGGCGGCTCCCGTCCCCTCACTGATTGCCTTGATCACCGTTGTAATGCGCAGGCAATGTAAGTGACGGGTAAGCGCAGCGGAAGACCTCCTCCGTAGATCACCTCCGCTTCTGCACGGTTTACTCCGTGGGCCGCTTCAGACGCGCCACGAACTTGTAGCGGTCCCCGCGGTAGACCGACCGCACCCACTCCACCGGCTTGCCCTCCTGGTCGAGGGAGTGCCGGGAGAGCATCAGCATCGGCAGACCGACGTCGGTGCCGAGCAGGCCGGCCTCGCGCGGGGTGGCCAGGGAGGTCTCGATGGTCTCCTCGGCCTCGGCGAGACGGACGTCGTAGACCTCGGCGAGGGCCGTGTAGAGGGAGGTGTACTTGACCAGTGACCTGCGCAGGGCGGGGAAACGCTTCGCCGAGAGGTGGGTGGTCTCGATGGCCATCGGCTCGCCGTTGGCCATGCGCAGCCGCTCGATGCGCAGCACCCGGCCGCCGGCGGTGATGTCGAGCAGCCCGGCGAGGGTGTCGTCGGCGGTGATGTAGCCGATGTCCAGCAGCTGCGAGGTGGGTTCGAGACCCTGGGCGCGCATGTCCTCGGTGTACGAGGTGAGTTGCAGTGCCTGGGAGACCTTCGGTTTGGCGACGAAGGTGCCCTTGCCCTGGATGCGCTCCAGGCGGCCCTCGACGACCAGCTCCTGGAGGGCCTGGCGGACGGTCGTGCGGGAGGTGTCGAACTCGGCCGCCAGGGTCCGCTCCGGCGGGACCGGGGTGCCCGGCGCCTGTGTCTCCGTCATGTCGAGCAGGTGCTTCTTCAGGCGGTAGTACTTGGGCACACGCGCGGTACGGACGGTCGCCCCACCCTCGTTCTCCGCACTGCTGACGTCGGTGCTCATGGCCTGCCTTCCCGGCTCCGGGTGCCGAAATGGCCGACACGCCGTCGGCCGCGGCTCACATCGTGGCACGGCTTGGTGCGCGGGGTGTCCCGTGTGGGTGACCTCGCACGTCCGTGATCTCCCTGTATACCTTCACGCCCGCCCTTGGTCTAGTCCAAGATTCCGCTTCCGGGGGTGGCGGCCGGCCCGGTGGTACACCCGCGCGCGGGCGCCCGATCCCCCTCCGTTCCGGTGGCCGAAAAACGAAAAGTCCCTGCATATCGCGGTCGCGTAACGGACGACTCCAGCGCGCTCGAACACCCTTGACAGCCCTATTGGTCTGAGCCAAGCTCCCCCTACTGGTCTACACCAATGGTCCAGGTCCCGGCCCCACGGACGGTACGCGTTGACGCTCAACCGCGGCGGGGAGGCAGGGGGGTTTGTGGCATCCCTGAGGAGGGTGGCGTGAAGCGCAAGCTGATAGCCGCGATCGGTATCGCGGGCATGATGGTCTCCATCGCGGCGTGCGGGGACGACAAGGGCAGCGGGGACTCGAAGGGGACCGACGCCAAGGAGCTGACGGTCTGGCTGACCGTCGACGCCCAGAACAACTGGCCCGAGCTGGTGAAGGCCGCCGACGCGGCGGTGCAGAAGAAGCACCCCGGCGTCAAGATCACTCACGAGTACTACGGCTGGCCGGACAAGAACGCCAAGCTCGACGCGGTGCTCGCCACCGACAAGGCCCCCGACGTGGTCGAGATGGGCAACACCGAGATGCTCGGTTACATGGTCAAGGGTGCCTTCGCCCCCCTCGACGCCTCGAAGTTCGACAACTCCTCCGCCTGGCTGGACGGCCTCAAGGCCTCCGTGACCTACGAGGACAAGACCTACGGCGTCCCCTACTACGCCGGAGGCCGCGTCGCCAACTGGCGCAAGGACGTCTTCGCCGCGGCGGGAGTCAAGTCCACGCCGAAGACCTACGCCGAGCTGACCGCCGCCCTGGACAAGGTGCAGAAGAAGGAAGGCGGCAAGTTCTCCGCCTGGTACCAGCCCACCCGTGACTGGTACGCGGCCATGTCCTTCGTCTACGACGCCGGCGGCTCCATCGCGGTCGAGTCGGGCGGCCAGTGGAAGGGCAACCTCTCCTCGGCCGAGTCCCTGAAGGGCCTCAACGAGTTCAAGAACGTCGTCGACAAGTACATGCACGGCGACAAGACCAAGGACGAGTCCGACCGCTACATCGTCTACGGCCAGGCCAAGTCCGGCATGATCTTCGCCCCCGCCTGGGAGGGCGCCACGGCCGCCGCCCCGGAGAACGACAAGACGGGCAAGCTCAAGGACAACGTCGAGAACTTCGTGCTGCCCGGCCCGTCCGGCAAGAACCTCCCGGTGTTCCTGGGCGGTTCCGACCTCGCCGTCCCGGTGAAGTCGGACGCGCAGGACCTCGCCGCCGAGTGGATCAACGCCTTCACCGGCCCCTCCGGCCAGAAGGGCCTGATGGCCAAGGGCAACCTGCCCAACAACCTGACGGACCTCGCCCCCCTCAAGAACGACCCGGCGACGGCCGTCCCGGCCACCGCGGCCGAGTCCAACTGGTTCGTCCCGATGGCCCCCGGCTGGGGCCAGGTCGAGAAGGCCCAGGTGCTCCAGACCATGCTCCAGAGCATCGGTACCGGCAAGAAGTCGGTCGAGGACGCCGCGAAGGAAGCGGACGCCGCGATCGACAAGGTCATCAACACCAAGTGACCTGACAGCGGGGCCCCGTCGCACCCGGGAGGTGTCTTTCGGGGGCGGGGCCCCGCTCGTCGTACGACCCGAGGGACCGCTGAGGAGCGCGCGGATGAGTGCCGCAGACACGACCACCCCTGCCAAGGTGCCGCCGACGCGGCCGTCACCCCCACCACGGGCCGATGCGAGAAAGCCACCGGGACGGCGGGGTTCGGGCTCCGCCGGTACTCCCTGGCTGCTGCTGGCACCCTGTCTGCTGGTGCTCGCGCTGGTGATGGGCTATCCGCTGGTCCGCCTGGTCACCCTCTCCTTCCAGAAGTTCGGCCAGTCCCAGCTCTGGGGCTTCCAGCCCGCCGAGTCGGTCGGCTTCGACAACTTCGCGGGAGTGCTGGGCGACGGCGAGTTCTGGCAGGTCGTCGTCCGTACGATCGTCTTCGCCGCCGGCTGCGTGATCCTCACGATGGTCCTCGGCATGGTGATCGCGCTGCTCCTCCAGCGGGTCTCCGGCTGGGTGAAGACCCTGGTCAACATCGCTCTGGTGGCCAGCTGGGGCATGCCGGTCATCGTCGCCACCACCGTCTTCAAATGGCTGTTCGACTCCGACTACGGCATCCTCAACGCGGTCCTGAGCAAGCTCCCCGGGGTCGATCTGATCGGCCACAACTGGTTCGCCAGCGGACCGCAGGGCCTCGCCGTCATCATGCTGCTGGTGATCTGGGGCGCGGTGCCCTTCGTGGTGATCACCCTCAGCGCCGGCCTCACCCAGGTCCCGGCCGAGCTGGAGGAGGCCGCCCGGCTCGACGGCGCCGGCGCCTGGGGCGTCTTCCGGTACGTCACCCTGCCCATCCTCAAGCCGATCATCGTGATGCTCACGACCCTGTCGGTCATCTGGGACATGGGCGTCTTCCCGCAGGTCTTCGTGATGCGCAACGGCCACCCGGAAGCCGAGTTCCAGCTGCTGACGACGTACTCCTACGACCGCGCCTTCGTCGTCAACGACTACGGGCAGGGCTCGGCGATCGCCTTGGTCACCGTCCTGCTGCTGCTCGGGGTGGTCGCCGTGTACATGCGTCAGATGCTGAAGATCGGAGAGGTCGAATGAGCACGGTGTCCGCTCCGAGGCGGTCGAAGCTCGGCTGGAACATCCTCGGACTCCTCGTCTTCGTCGTCGTCGGCTTCCCCGTCTACTGGATGCTCAACACGGCGTTCAAACCGGCGAAGGACGCCATCGACCCGGATCCGAGCCTGCTGCCGACCAGCGTGACCTTCTCCAACTTCGGCCGCGCGCTGGACATCGCCGACTTCTGGGGCCCGGTCGGGCGCAGCCTGATCGTCTCCCTGGCGGTCGTCGTGATCGGCATGATCGTCGGACTGCTGGCCGCCCTCGCCATCTCCCGGTTCGCCTTCCGCGGCCGCAAGATCGTGATCGTGGGCATCCTGGCGGTCCAGATGGTCCCGCTCGTCGCCATGATCATCCCGGTCTTCCTGCTGCTGAACGACCTGAACCAGTACGACAGGCTGTCCGGCCTGGTCATCACGTATCTGACGTTCGTCCTGCCCTTCACGGTGTGGACCCTGCGCGGGTTCATCGTCAACATCCCGAAGGAGCTGGAGGAGGCCGCGATGGTCGACGGCTGCACCCGCACCGGCGCCTTCGTCCGGGTCGTCTTCCCGCTCCTGGCCCCCGGCATGGTCGCCACCTCGGTCTACGCCTTCATCCAGGCCTGGAACGAGTACCTCTACGCCCTGATGCTGCTCAGCCAGAAGAACCAGACCGCGACCGTGTGGCTCGGCAACTTCACCACCAAGCACGGCACCGAGTACGCCCCGATGATGGCCGGCGCCACGATGATGGCCGTCCCCATCGTCGTCCTGTTCCTCCTCGTCCAGCGCAAGATGGCCGCGGGTCTCACCGCGGGCGCGGTGAAGGGATGACGCCCCCGATGACGACGATCGCCAGTGGCAGCGACACTCTGACGCGCGACGCCCTGACCGTCCTCCAGCCCGGTTTCACCGGGGTGACCGCCCCCGACTGGCTGCTGCGCCGCGTCGGCGAAGGCCTCGCCTCGGTCGGCCTGTTCGGCCGCAACATCGCCTCCCCGGAGCAACTCGCCGCTCTCACCGCCCAGTTGCGCGCCGAACGGGACGACGTCCTGGTCGCGATCGACGAGGAGGGCGGCGACGTCACCCGGCTGGAGGTGCGCACCGGCTCCTCCTTCCCCGGCAACCACGCCCTGGGCGCGGTGGACGACGTGGACCTGACCCGCAAGGTCGCCCGCGAGCTGGGCCGCCGGCTCGCGGAGTGCGGCGTGAACCTGAACTGGGCCCCGTCGGCGGACGTGAACTCCAACCCGGCGAACCCGGTCATCGGCGTCCGCTCCTTCGGCGCCGACCCCGCTCTGGTCGCCCGGCACACCGCCGCCTACGTCACCGGCCTCCAGTCCGCGGGCGTGGCGGCCTGCACCAAGCACTTCCCGGGCCACGGCGACACGGCCGTCGACTCCCACCACGCGCTGCCCCGCATCGACGTACCGGCCGACGTCCTGCCGGACCGCGAGCTGATCCCGTTCCGCGCGGCCATCGACGCCGGCACCCGGGCCGTCATGAGCGCCCACATCCTGGTCCCGGCCCTGGACCCGGTCCGCCCGGCCACGCTGTCCCGCCGCATCCTCACCGGTCTCCTGCGCGAGGAACTCGGCTACGACGGCCTGATCGTCACCGACGGCATGGAGATGCAGGCGATCGCCGGCACCTACGGCATCGAGCGCGGCAGCGTCCTCGCGATCGCGGCCGGCGCCGACGCCATCTGCGTGGGCGGCGGCCTCGCCGACGACGAGACGGTACGCCGGCTGCGCGACGCGCTGGTCACCGCCGTGCGCACCGGCGAACTCCCCGAGGAACGCCTCGCCGACGCGGCGCGGCGGGTACGGGCCCTGGCCCGCTGGACGGCGTCGGCATCCGCCACGACCGTCGAGGCCGAGCCGGAGATCGGCCTGACCGCCGCCCGCCGGGCCCTTCGCGACACCGCCCCGGACGGCTTCACCCCGCTCACCGAGCCCCCGTACGTCGCCGCCCTCACCCCGGTCGCCAACATCGCCGTCGGCGACGAGACGCCGTGGGGTGTGGCCGCGGAACTGGCCCGGCTGCTGCCGGGGACCCGGACGGGCAGCTTCACCGGGGACGACGCCGGCCGCGCGGCGCTGGCCGACGCGGGGGAGCGGCGGATCGTCGCCGTGGTCCGCGACGAACACCGTCACCCCTGGATGGCGGCGGCCCTCGACACCCTCCTGGCGGCCCGCCCGGACACGGTCGTCGTCGAGATGGGCGTTCCCCAGGCCACGCCCCGCGGCGCCCTGCACCTGGCCACCCACGGCGCGGCGAGGGCCTGCGGCCGGGCCGCGGCGGAGTTCGTCACCGGCCGCCGGGCGGACTGATCACGAGCGAAGGCGCCGGGTTCCCGACAGGAACCCGGCGCCTTCGCGTTTCCGGACCGTGCTTCCGGCCGGCAGGCCCGGACAAGCAGGTCCAGTGGGCCTGGACGGCAGGCCCGGACCTGTCCTCAGATGCCCTGCCAGTCAGGCTTGGCGGCGTAGGTGTGGCGGAAGTAGTCCGCGAGCTTCAGCTTGGACGCCGCGGCTTCGTCGACCACGACGGTGGCGTGCGGGTGCAGCTGGAGCGCGGAGGCGGGGCAGATCGCGGCGACCGGGCCCTCGACGGTGGCCGCGACGGCGTCCGCCTTGCCCTCGCCCGTCGCCAGCAGCACCAGGTGCCGTGCCTCCAGGATCGTGCCGATGCCCTGGGTGATCACGTGGTGCGGGACCTGCTCGATGTCGCCGTCGAAGAAGCGCGCGTTGTCGACGCGGGTCTGCTCGGTCAGCGTCTTGATCCGGGTGCGCGAGGCCAGCGAGGAGCACGGTTCGTTGAAGCCGATGTGCCCGTCGGTCCCGATCCCCAGCAGCTGGAGGTCCACCCCGCCGGCCGTCGCCAGCGCCGCGTCGTACGCCTCGCAGGCCGCCTGGATGTCCCCGGCCGTGCCGTCGGGCCCGAGGAACGCGTCCATTCCGATGCCCAGCGGCTCCAGTACCTCGCGCCGCAGCACCGAGCGATAGGACTCGGGGTGCTCGGCGGGCAGCCCCACGTACTCGTCGAGCTGGGCGATCCGCGCCCGCGCGGTGTCCACGGAGCCGGCCCGCACCTTGGCCGCCAGCGCCTCGTAGACGGGCAGCGGGGTGGAGCCGGTGGCCACGCCGAGCACGGCGTCCGGCTTGCGCCGCAGCAGCTGCGCCATGGCCTCGGCGATGAGTTCGCCGCCCGACTCGGCGTCCGGAACGATGACAACTTCCACGCTGGGCCTGCCGTTCTGGAGAGATCTGAAGGGGCTGCAAGGCTATGTGGTTTAGACCAATCTAGCAGAGCTGGGTGAGGGTGGCATGGCCGTCGGGCGGGGTCCGGGCGAACCCCGGCCGTCCGCCCGGTGTCGCCTCCGGAGCGCCTGCGGGTCGCGGTCCGGGAGTGCGCCGCGGACCCTCGCGCAAATTGCCCCCTCGAACTGGCCCCGCGCGGGAACTCGCACAGGCTAGGCTGCGTTGTGGATGCTAGGGCGTCCGAATAGTCGGCGCGTCCACAACAACCGACAGCCTCCCCCTCATGGACACACCTAGTGGTCTAGTCCACAATGGCGGGAGTAGCAGGAGAAGCAACACCAAGAACTTCCGTCTTCCCCGCACAGGAAGGCGGACCGAGGGTCCGGAGCTCTCTGCCCTGACTGCCCCGGCTCCTCACCTTCGGCCGACGGGACCGCACACCCCGCGGCCGATATTGCTCCGGGCTGCGGTGCCGGGAGGGTTGAGGGTCCCTCCCAGGCGCCGCGGCCCGCGGGTGTTTCCGGGGCACGGTGTTTTTAGGCCAGGGACAGACCCGCGGGTACGCTCGCAGCGTGCCCTCCATGAACGAACTCGTACACCAGCACACCGCCCTCGACGACTCCGACCTCGAGTGGCTCCACCTGCTGGTCTCGGAGTGGCAGCTGCTCTCCGACCTCTCCTTCGCCGACCTGGTCCTGTGGGTCCCCACGAGCGACGGCACCCGCTATGTCTCGGTGGCCCAGATGCGCCCCAACACGGGCCCGACCTCGTACCAGGACGACATGGTCGGCCACCTGGTGCCGCGCGGCCGCCGTCCCCTGCTGGACGCCGCCCTCGACGAGGGCCGGATCGTGCGCGAGGGCGACCCGGAGTGGCGCGAAGAGGTCCCCGTCCGGGTCGAGTCCATTCCCGTACGGCGCGAGGGCCGCGTGCTCGGCGTCATCGCCCGCAACACCAACCTGCTCACCGTGCGCACCCCGAGCCGGCTGGAACTGACCTATCTCCAGAGCGCCTCCGACCTCGCCCAGATGATCGCGGCCGGCTCCTTCCCCTTCGCCGGCCAGCAGATGGACATGGACGCCGCCCCGCGCGTCGGTGACGGTCTGATCCGGGTCGACGGCGACGGCATCGTCCAGTACGCCTCCCCGAACGCGCTCTCCGCCTACCACCGCCTCGGCCTCGCCTCCGACCTCGTCGGCCACCACCTCGGGCAGACCACGGCCGAACTCGCCCCCACCCGGGGCCCGGTGGACGAGGCGCTCGCCAAGCTCGCCAGCGGCTGGGCACCCCGCGAGTTCGAGATCGAGGCCAAGGACGGGGCCATCCAGTTCCGCACGATCCCGCTCAAGCCCAAGGGCACCCGCATCGGCTCGCTCGTCCTGCTCCGGGACGTCACCGAACTGCGCCGCCGCGAGCGCGAGTTGATCACCAAGGACGCGACCATCCGGGAGATCCACCACCGGGTGAAGAACAACCTCCAGACCGTCGCCGCCCTGCTGCGCCTCCAGGCCCGCCGGATCGAGTCCGAGCGCGGCCGCGAGGCCCTGGAGGAGGCGGTCCGCCGGGTCGGCTCGATCGCCATCGTCCACGAGACGCTGTCCCAGAACCTGGACGAGCGGGTGGAGTTCGACGAGATCGCCGACCGGGTCCTCGCCATGGTCGCCGAGATCTCGCCGGGCAAGGTCACCGGCCGGCGCAGCGGACGCTTCGGCATCCTGGACGCGGAGGTCGCCACCCCGCTCTCCATGGTGCTCACCGAGATCCTCCAGAACGCGCTGGAGCACGGCTTCCGGGAGGGCGACACCGGCACGGTCGAGGTGTCGGCGGTCCGCGGCGGTACGACGAAGGAGGCCCGTCTGCTGGTCACCGTGCAGGACGACGGCGTGGGCCTGCCCGAGGGCTTCGACCCGCACACCTCCGGCAACCTCGGCCTCCAGATCGTACGGACCCTGGTGGAGGGGGAGTTGGGGGGAACCTTCGACATGGTCCCGGCGCCGGAGCGCGGCACGCAGGTGATCCTCGACCTTCCGGTGCGGGCGCAGAAGTAGGAGCGCGAACGCCGGCCCGCGCCCGCCGAAGTGCAGCCGTCCGAGTGGGCCGTGGGGAATGCGGGCGCGACCCGTGCGGGTGCGGCAATGCGTGCATAGGAATGCGCGCCGAGGAATGCGCATGGGGAATGCGCGCGGAGGAATGTGCGCCGAGGAATTCGGTGGAGGGTCCGGCCGGGGACAGCAAGAAGCCCCGGACCGTTCAGGGGTCCGGGGCTCAAATGCTCGTTGCCAGCGATTAGCTGCGCATCGGGGGTACTGCGCGCTGCGGCTCGGGGGCGGGAGTTGCGTACTCGCTGTACGCGCCGCCAAGCTCAGGCTGTGTACGGGGCGGGTGTTGTCAGGCGGAGGCCTGACGGGCCCGGTTGCGGGCGGCGCGGCGCTTCATGGCGCGACGCTCGTCCTCGCTGAGACCACCCCAGACGCCGGAGTCCTGGCCGGACTCGAGCGCCCACTGCAGACACTGCTCCATAACCGGGCAGCGACGGCAGACGGCCTTGGCTTCCTCGATCTGCAGCAGCGCAGGACCGGTGTTGCCGATGGGGAAGAAGAGCTCGGGGTCTTCCTCGCGGCAAACGGCGTTGTGACGCCAGTCCATGGCTGCTACCTCTCCTTGGTATTACGTGCAGGTTGCTTGTGAATGTGAACGCTTTCACGAATCCCTCAACAAGTGAAGGGCCAGCCCGCCAGGTTCGCTGGCGTGGTCCTGTGGATTGAAGAGGGGTTCTGGTGATCAGTGGAGGCTGGTGTTGCGGGCCGTCCCGATCGCCATGAAGAGACTCGCAAACCTCGGCGACGGATACAACCCCTTCCGGAAAGTTTTTTTTGATTCCTCGGTGTCGACTAGGTCACAGCCGTACTTCCATGGGGTGGACCCTGGCCTAAACGTTCGAGTGAAAGGACTTCAGCCCTTTCTGCTCACACAATCACACGCAGTGCATGGCGTACGCCTGTGAACGTCACGCTCGTACGCAGTCCGAGGTGGTCGCCGTCCATCTGGAGGGGCAGAGGCGCCTTCGAATGCAAGGTGAACTGGTCCAGGTCGTGGAAGGAGTGGGCGTGCTTGCCGTGCGGACCGCGCTCGGGGGACGAAGTGAGCAACTGGGTGCCATACCGGGCAACCGCGGCAGTGGACAGACGGCTGAGACCGAGTACGTCGAGCCCTGTATCGAACGAGGCCTTAGGCGACGCGTACACCGGGCGATTGCCCAGATAGGTCCACGGAGCCGTGTTGCAGACTATGGACAGCACCAAATCGGTCACCGGATCCGCGCCCGGCCGCTCCAGTGTGATCGACCCGTGCCGGCGGTGCGACTCGCCGAGGAGCTGGCGCACGGCCTGCCGGAGATAGAGCGCGTGGGTGGACTTCCGGCCGCGCTCCCGGTGCTGCTCGACCCGGCCGACGACCCCCGCGTCGAACCCGAGCCCGGCGTTGAAGGTGAACCAGCGCGAGGGCACCGCCTCGTCCTCGGAGCCCGGCGTGCCCGAGACGACACCCAGGCCGACCGTGCGCTGGCGCTCCTCGCGCAGCGCGTCCAGCAGGGCGCCGGTGGCCTCCACCGGATCGTTGGGCAGACCCAGGGCGCGGGCGAAGACATTGGTGGAGCCGCCGGGGACCACCGCGACACCGGGCAGGTTCTCCGGGTCGGGGCCGGCGTGCAGCAGACCGTTGACCACCTCGTTGACGGTGCCGTCGCCGCCGAGGGCCACGACCATGTCGGTGTTCCCGCTCTCCGCGGCCTGTCGTGCCAGGTCACGCGCGTGCCCGCGGTACTCGGTGGTGACCGCCTCCAGCTTCATCTCGCTGGCGAGCGCGTGGATGAGGACGTCACGCGTCCGTGCACTCGTCGTCGTTGCTGCCGGATTGACCACGAGAAGTGCACGCATGGGTTGCAGCGTACCTACTGGGTGGTACCCGGCACAGGCCGAGGCCGTGATCGGACAGGAGATCGCGGGGTGAGGCTCGACACGAGCGCCGCACGTCCGGGCGGGCCGGTGCTCCGAGGAGAGGCCGTCGGCCGGCGCGCGGGCGGCCGGGGAACCGTGGGCCCCGACGGCTACCCTTCAGGGGTGAGCAGTGAGCAGAGCCCCGTCGCCCCCGAGACCGCAGGCGCCCGCCCGCGCCGTCTGACCTACGCCGCCGCGCTGACCGGCCTGGAGGGGCTGGCGCTGGTCGTCGGCGGGATCTGGATCCTCGTCCTGGGGGTCACCGGCGCCCCGGACGACCGGCAGCAGGCCGTCACCGGCGGGATCACGCTGATCGTGCTCGCCCTGCTGCCGCTGCTCGCCGCGCGCGGGCTGCTGGGGATGCGCAGCTGGAGCCGCGGACCCGCCGTCATCACACAGATCATGGCGCTGCCCGTGGCCTACAACCTGCTCCAGGCCGACAGCATGGCGATCCCGGCGGGTATCGCGCTCGCGGCCGTCGCCGTCGCGGCGCTCGTCCTGCTCGTCAACGGAGAGACGACCCGGGCCCTCGGGATCCGGGGGCCGGGCAACGTACAGGACCAGAGGTAGCCCCTCGGGGGCTTCCCCTCGCCTTCCTTCGTCACTCCTCGACCAGCAGCTTCTCGCGCAGCTGCGCCAGCGTGCGTGCCAGCAGCCGGGAGACGTGCATCTGCGAGATGCCGACCTCCTGCGCGATCTGCGACTGGGTCATGTTGCCGAAGAAGCGCAGCAGCAGGATCCGCTTCTCACGCGGCGGGAGATCCTCCAGTAGCGGCTTGAGCGACTCCCGGTACTCGACGCCCTCCAGCGCCTCGTCCTCCGCGCCCAGCGTGTCCGCGACCGCAGGGGACTCGTCGTCGGTGTCGGGCACGTCCAGGGACAGCGTGGAGTACGCGTTGGCGGACTCCAGGCCCTCCAGGACCTCCTCCTCCGAGATGGCGAGCTTCTCGGCCAGCTCGTGGACCGTGGGGGAGCGGCCGTGCTGCTGGGACAGCTCCGCCGTCGCCGTGGTCAGCGCGAGACGCAGCTCCTGGAGACGCCGCGGCACCCGCACCGCCCAGCCCTTGTCGCGGAAGTGCCGCTTGATCTCGCCGACGACCGTCGGGGTCGCGTAGGTGGAGAACTCCACGCCGCGCTCCGGGTCGAAGCGGTCGACCGACTTGATCAGTCCGATGGTGGCGACCTGGGTGAGGTCGTCCAGCGGCTCCCCGCGGTTGCGGAAGCGGCGCGCGAGATGCTCCACGAGCGGCAGGTGCATCCGGACCAGCCGGTTGCGCAGCTCCGCGTACTCGGGGCTGCCGTCCTTCAGTCCGCGCAGCTCGACGAACATCGCCCGTGCCCCGCTGCGGTCCCCTTCAGGACGGGGCTCGTGCTGCGTGCCCGGCACGCGGTGTTCGTCGTCTCGCTGGTGCTCGCTCATCGTCCCGCCCGTCGCCCTCTGTCGAGCCCTGGCCTCGGCAGCCCGGCCGGGGGAACCCCCCATCCGCCTCTCCTGAGGCGAGCCGTCCTGCACGGCATCATCCGGGAGACCGGCCTCCGCGGAGGCCGGATCGTCCTCCGGGTGCGGCCTGGCCTGCTCGGGAATGCCGTCGATGCCATCCGCCGTCATGCGTCGGGAACCGCCCGGAGAGACTGTGTCCTCGGCCGGCAGCTCCCGTGTGCCGCGCTCTTCGTCCCGCACCGGCCCGTCCCCGTTCCTCACGCCGGCCCGGGTCCCGCGCCGCGCTGTTTGTAGAGGCTGATCGACACGGTCTTGTCCTCGTCGACGGCCGAGGAGACCTTGCCCGCGAGGGCGGACAGGACGGTCCAGGCGAAGGTGTCCCGCGCGGGGGCGTGGCCGTCCGTGGTCGGCGCCGAGACGGTCACCTCGAGCGAGTCGTCGACCAGCCGGAACACACAGCTGAGTACCGAGCCCGGCACGGCCTGCTGGAGCAGGATCGCGCAGGCCTCGTCCACCGCGATGCGGAGGTCCTCGATCTCGTCCAGGGTGAAGTCCAAACGGGCCGCGAGGCCGGCCGTGGCCGTCCGCAGCACCGACAGGTAGGCACCCGCAGCCGGCAGCCGGACTTCCACGAAGTCCTGGGTCGCGGGCTCGCCTGCGATCTGGGACACCCTCACCTCCAAGGTGGTACAAGCTTTTCGGGGCCGAGGGTCGCCCCCCGGCGTAACGCGTGGGTGGTGCAGCGGTGACGCTACCGCGCTCTCCGGTCTCCCGTCCCGGGACCCCAACCCCCTGGCGTCACTCACAGTAAAGCTGTGAACACGCTCCGTGTCTAGGGGGTCTGCGGACCCAAAAGGGAAGAGGGCGCGCCGGGTTGACGTACCCAGGCGTCAGATGGTCGAACCGTACCCGCCGGACGGCCGGGCCGTCTCACGAGTACGGCGCTCGGACCGTCTCAGAACTGAAACGAACGGGCGGCCGTGGATGTTCACACCAGAACGTGATCGACGAAGCACCACCGCCAGTTCTCGCCGGGTTCGAAGGTACGCATCACCGGGTGCCCGGAGTCCTTGTGGTGCTCCGTCGCGTGCCGGGCGGGCGAGGAGTCGCAGCAGCCGACGTGGCCGCACGTCAGGCACAGCCGCAGCTGTACCGGGTGGGTGCCGTCGCGCAGACACTCGGGACACGTCTCGCCGAGCGCGACGGGTTCGGGGTCGGGCAGCGCGTCGGCGTGCGTGCACTGTTTCATGATTGCCAGATTACGACGGGTGTGCGGACGACCGCGCGGAAAAACGAGGGCGGGCAAGACATGGACGTGATGCCACTGCTGTTGCTGGTGGCGGGCAGTGCGGCGATCGCGGCCGCGGCCCGGCGCACCCCGGTGCCGGCGCCGCTGCTGCTCGTGGCGGTCGGCCTGGTGGTGTCGTACGTGCCCGGGGTCCCGGACTACACCCTGGACCCCGACGTCGTCCTGCCGCTCCTGCTGCCCCCGCTGCTGTACACCTCGGCGACCGACAGCTCCTACCTGGACCTGCGAGCCCAGCTGCGGCCGGTGGCCCTGCTGTCGGTCGGCTACGTGCTCTTCGCGACGCTCGTCGTCGGCTGGGCCGTGTACCTGCTGGTGCCGGGGCTGCCGCTGACCGCGGCGCTGGTGCTGGGCGCGGTCGTCGCGCCGCCGGACGCGGTCGCGGCGACCGCGGTGGCCCGCCGGGTCGGCCTCCCCTCACGGATCACCACGATCCTCCAGGGCGAGTCCCTGCTGAACGACGCCACCGCGATCACCGCCTACAAGGTGGCCCTCGCGGTCGTGGTCGGCGAGGGCGCCTCCTGGGCCGGCGGCATCGAGGAATTCCTGGTGGCGGCGGTCGGCGGGGTCGCCGCGGGGCTGGTCCTGATGGCCCCGCTGCACTGGCTGCGCACCCATCTGAAGGAACCCCTCCTCCAGAACACGCTCTCCCTGCTGATCCCCTTCGTCGCCTACGCGGCCGCCGAGCAGTTCCACGCCTCCGGTGTGCTCGCCGTGGTCGTCGTCGCCCTCTACCTGGGGCACCGCGCGTGGGAGGTCGACTTCGCCACCCGCCTCCAGGAGGAGGCCGTGTGGAAGATGGTGGCCTTCATCCTGGAGTCGGCGGTCTTCGCCCTGATCGGCCTCCAGCTCCCGGTCGTCCTCAGAGGACTCGGCGACTACGAGGGCCTGGACGCCGCCTGGTACGCGATCGCCCTGTTCCTGGTGGTCGTCGCGGTCCGCTTCCTGTGGGTGTACCCGGCGACCTTCCTGCCGCGGCTGCTGTCGGCCCGCATCCGCGCGCGGGAGGAGAACCCCACCTGGCGCGGGCCCATCGTGATCGCCTGGGCCGGGATGCGGGGCGTGGTCTCGCTGGCCATCGCCTTCTCCATCCCGCTGACCGTGGACCACGGCGAGGGGCCCTTCCCGCACCGCAACCTGATCCTGTTCCTGACCTTCACCACCGTCATCGGCACCCTGGTCGTGCAGGGCCTGACCCTGCCCCCGATGATCCGGCTGCTGAAGTTCCCCGAGCCCGACCCGCAGGCCGCCACGCTCGCCGAGGCCAACGCCCAGGCGCAGGCGTCCCGGGTCGCCGAGGAGCGCCTGGACGCCCTGCTGGCGGACGAGCGCAACACCCTGCCCCCACCGCTCGCCGACCGGCTGCGCAGCGTCCTGGAGCGCCGCCGCAACGCCGTCTGGGAGCGCCTCGGCCAGGCCAACCCGGTCACCGGCGAGACCGTCGACGACACCTACCGCCGCCTCGCCCGCGAGATGATCAGCGCCGAGCGTGAGGTCTTCGTCCGCCTCCGCGACGGCCGCTACATCGACGACGAGATGCTGCGGGCCCTGCTGCGCCGACTGGACCTGGAGGAGGCGGCGGCCTACCGGGAGGCCACGTAGCCGCTCGGCCGGGCGAGCGCTCAGGCGGGGAAGGGTGCCCCCGTCACGACCGCCGCGAGGCGCGTCCCGCGCGGGAACGCGCCCTCCTCGACGAGGGCGACAAGGGCGTACAGCGACTTGGCGACATAGAGACGCTCGACCGGGATCCCGTGGCGCCGCTCGAAGTCCGCGGCGAAGGAGTCGAGCTCTGCGGGAACGCGCGCGTAGCCGCCGAAGTGGAACCGGTCGTCGAGACGCCAGGCGCCGCGCCGGGCGCCGAAAGCCTGCTGCTGGAGGGCCTGTATCTCCTCGCCGAGGAAGCCGCCCTTGAGAACCGGAATGCCGACGGCGCGCTGCTCGGGGGCGAGCCCGGCGGCCAGCCCGGCGAGCGTGCCGCCGGTGCCGCACGCCAGGACGACGACATCGGCACGGCCGCGCAGCTCCTCGCCCAGGGCCCGGCAGCCGCGCACGGCGAGCGTGTTGCTGCCGCCCTCGGGGACGACGTACGCGTCCTCGGCGCCGGCCGTCCGCAGGACCGTCGCCAGGGTGTCCGGCTCGGCCTTGCGGCGGTAGGTCGCGCGGTCGGTGAAGTGCAGGCGCATGCCGTCGGCCGCGCAGCGGGCCAGGGACGGGTTCAGCGGCCGGCCGGCCAGTTCGTCGCCGCGCACCACGCCGACCGTGGGCAGTCCGAGCAGCCGGCCGGCGGCCGCGGTGGCGCGCAGGTGGTTGGAGTAGGCCCCGCCGAAGGTGAGGAGCGTCCGGCCCGCCGCCCGCTCCAGGTTGGGCGAGAGCTTGCGCCACTTGTTGCCGATCAGCTCCGGGTGGATCAGGTCGTCGCGCTTCAGCAGCAGCCGCACGCCGTGCCGGGCGAACCGGTCGTCGGCCACCTCCTGGAGCGGGGAGGGCAGGCGGGGGCGCAGGTCGGTCACCCGGTCATTGTCGAACATCGTTCGCGGAAACGTCCCTCTTCCCGGCTCCGCAATGATCCATTCCCGCTCTTTCGGGTAATGGCACGGGCACACACCGTGATGGAAGGCTGGCTCGCGTGAACAGTGCATCGGCGCAGTTCGGCGCCCGTGCATGATTTGGGAGGGCAATTTCTCATGTCGGTAGGCGAAGAGGTCCGCACGGATTCGGGCACGCCGCAGCAGAGTCTCGGCACCGCGGCCGCGCGGAACCTGGCCACCACGACCAAGTCCGCACCGCAGATGCAGGAGATCAGCTCCCGCTGGCTGCTGCGGACCCTGCCCTGGGTGGACGTGCAGGGCGGTACGTACCGGGTCAACAGGCGACTGACGTACGCGGTCGGCGACGGCCGGATCACGTTCGTCAAGACCGGCGACCGCGTCGAGGTGATCCCGGCCGAGCTGGGCGAACTGCCGGCGCTGCGTTCGTACGAGGACCAGGAGGTGCTGGCGGAGCTGGCCCAGCGCTGCCGGCAGCGGGAGTTCGGCCCCGGCGAGGTCATCGCGTCCTTCGGCAGCCAGTCCGACGAGGTCTACCTGCTGGCACACGGCAGGGTGGAGAAGGTCGGCACCGGCCCCTACGGCGACGACCAGGTCCTCGGGGTGCTCGCCGACGGCGCCTACTTCGGCGACCAGGCGCTGCTCGACGGCGACGCCATCTGGGAGTACACGGCCCGCGCGGACACCGCCTGCACGGTGCTGATCCTGCCCCGCCAGGAGGTCGAGCAGGTCGCGGAGCGCGCCGACACCCTGCGCGAGCACCTCCAGCAGCTCCGGGCGATCCCCGAGCAGCGCACCAACAAGTACGGCGAGAAGGAGGTCGACCTGGCCGCGGGCCACGCCGGTGAGCCGGACATCCCGCACACCTTCGTCGACTACGACGCCCGCCCGCGCGAGTACGAACTGAGCATCGCCCAGACCGTCCTGCGCATCCACACCCGCGTGGCCGACCTCTACAACCAGCCCATGAACCAGACCGAGCAGCAGCTGCGGCTGACGGTCGAGGCGCTCAAGGAGCGCCAGGAGCACGAGCTGGTCAACAACCGGGAGTTCGGGCTGCTCCACAACTGCGAGTACGACCAGCGGCTCCAGCCGCACGACGGCGTGCCCGGCCCGGACGACCTGGACGAGCTGCTCAGCCGGCGGCGCGGCACCAAGATGCTGCTCGCCCACCCGCGCGCGATCTCCGCGATCGGCCGTGAGCTGAACAAGCGCGGGCTGGTCCCCGAGACGATCGACATCGGCGGCAACCGGATCCCGACCTGGCGCGGCGTGCCGATCTACCCGTGCAACAAGATCCCCGTCACCCCGGCCCGGACCAGCTCGATCATCGCGCTGCGTCTCGGCGAGCAGGACCAGGGCGTCATCGGCCTGCGCCAGTCAGGCATCCCGGACGAGATCGAGCCGAGCCTGTCCGTCCGGTTCATGGGCATCAACGAACAGGCCATCATCAAGTACCTGGTGACGGCCTACTACTCGGCCGCCGTCCTCGTGCCCGACGCGCTGGGCGTCCTGGAGAACGTCGAGATCGGCCGCTGGCGGTGACCTCCGCCACCAGGCCGTACGGGACGCGCGGAACGCGGGGGTCCGTCGGGAGCCAGGGCGGGACCGGGCCGGGTGCGTCCGACGGGCAGGAGGCGGCGGCGATCCTGGAGCGCGCACGGGTGTCCGTCGACCCCGAACTGCGCGCGGCCGTCGACGCGTTGCCCGGACCGCTGCGCCGGATCGCGCGCTACCACTTCGGGTGGGAGCACGCCGACGGCACCCCGGCCACGGGCAACGCCGGCAAGGCGATCCGTCCCGCGCTCGTCCTCGCCGCGGCCGCCGCACTCGGCGGCCCGGCGGCCCGCGCGGCGGCCGTGCGGGCGGCCGCGGCGGTCGAACTGGTCCACAACTTCACGCTGCTGCACGACGACGTGATGGACCGGGACGCCACCCGCCGCCACCGCCCCACCGTCTGGAGCGTGTTCGGCGACGCCGACGCGATCCTGGCAGGGGACGCCCTCCAGGCACTCGCCCTCGGCATGCTCGCGGAGGACCCGCACCCGGCGTCCACGGCGGCCGTCGCGCGGGTCGCGGCCTGTGTGGTCGAACTCTGCGCCGGCCAGCAGGTGGACACGGCGATGGAGCGGCGCGACCCCGGCGAGGTCGCCCTCGACGAGGTGCTCGCCATGGCCGAGGCCAAGACCGGGGCGCTGATCGGGTGCGCCTGCGCGGTCGGCGCGCTGTACGCGGGCGCGGCGGAGGAGGACGTCGACGCGCTGGACGCGTTCGGCCGCGAGGCCGGGCTCGCCTTCCAGCTCATCGACGACGTCATCGGCATATGGGGCGACCCGCGGCACACCGGCAAGCCGGCCGGCGCGGATCTCGCCGTCCGCAAGAAGTCCCTGCCGGTGGTCGCCGCGCTGTCCTCCGGCACCCAGGCGGCCGTCGAGCTGGCCGCGTTGTACGCGGCGCCGTACGAGCCGGCCGACCTGGACCGCACGGCACTCGCCGTGGAACAGGCGGGAGGGCGGGCCTGGGCGCAGGACCAGGCGGCCGACCGGATGTCCCGGGCGATGTCGGAGCTGGCCCGGGCGATCCCGGACCCGGAGTCGGCGGGCGGCCTGCTGTCCCTGGCGGAGTTCGTGACCCGCCGCAGCAACTGAGACAGGGCGACGGGGCCGAAGGGCGACGGGCGGTGCCCCACAGGCGGGCGAACGCCCACGCCCCGGAACCCGGCACCCGTCCCGAGGCCGGCACCCGTCCCCACGAGCCGGTCCCCGTCCCCACGAGCCGGATCCGTCCCCACGAACCGGATCCCCACGACCGGGCACCCCTGCCCGGCGACCCGGCACCCGACCCCACGACCCCGATCCGGCACCCGGTGCCTTCACGACCCGGGTCCCCCTGACCCGGCACCCCGGACCCCGCGGCCCTGACTCCGTAGGGCGTCCGTGGCGCCGGCCCGACGGGTCCCGCACATCCCCACGGTGTGCGGGGCCCGCCCGTGTTCCCGCCGGGACACCTCTCGCCCCACCGGTGCTCCCGGGGGCTCCCCGCGATTTCCGGCCGACAGCAGGGAGCGCCGGCGCCCGGACCGCCCTACCCTGAGGGCATGGACAGGGAACAACGCAGCTGTCCCGCCTGTGGACAGTCCGTGCAGTCAGTCGTCCAGCGCCACAAAACGCTGGGCGCCTGGGTTCCGCGCTGGGTCGCGGGCCCCTGCCACAACCCGAAGTGCGAGGCGTACGTCGAGGAGGGAGTGGAGCCCGGACGGAATTCCGGCGCTCCCGTGCGGCCCACCGGTTAGCGTGAGCCCATGACCACACCCCTCCCGTACGTCCTGCACCTCACCGAGCGCGCCCTGTGGAGCGCGGCCCGCGAGCAGGGCGCCTACGCCTGGTCGACCCGCGGCCGCACCCTCGCCGAGGAGGGCTTCATCCACTGCTCGACCCGCGCCCAGCTCCCCAAGGTCGCCGCGTTCCTCTACGGCGCGTACGACGGCCCCGACGAGCTGGTGGTCCTGGTCGTGGACCCCGCCCGGCTGGATGTCCCGCTGAGGTACGAGGCCCCGGAGCCCGGCGGCGAGGAGTTCCCGCACGTGTACGGGCCGATCCCGGTGGACGCCGTCGTGGACGTGGAGCCCTGGCGGTGACGGCGGCGGGGGGAAGCCGGCGCCGACGGTGGCGGTGGGCCGTCGGAGTGTGGGTGGCGGCCGCGGTCGCCGGGGGCGCCCTGACCCTGTGGCTCCAGGACACGAACGGACAGGCGGAACGGCCGTCCGGGGGGCCCACGCCCCAGGAGTCGGCCGCGCCGCTGCTCAGCGCGGAGGTCGACGAGGACGACGCGTGTCCCCGGGATCCGGACGGCGGGGTCGTGCTGTGCATCCGGGCGACGGGCCGTTAGCGGGCGGGCTCAGGCGTCCGCTCGCGGCAGTCCGCCGGTCTCCGCGTCGCGGCCGGTCAGGCAGTACAGGCCGCCCGCCGGGTCACGCATCACCGTCCAGTGGGGCTGTTCGGCGACGAGGACCGCGCCGAGCCGCTCGTGCCGCGCGCGGACGGCGCCGATGTCCGGTCCGCTCGCCAGGTCGAGGTGGGCGGCGGCGGGTGCCTCGCCGCCGAGGCGCTGGAGCAGGATGCGGATCGGCAGCCCGGCCGGGGGCTCGACCACATGGAACTCGGGCCGGGAGCCGGCCCGGGACGTCCAGTCGGGCAGCAGGGCACCGAGGAAGGCGACTTCGGCGTCGTACGCGGAGGGTGGGACGTCGAGGCAGACCTGGTCCAGGCGGCTGCCGGCGACCACGGGCGGCCGGACCGACTCGCCGTGCCACGGCACCACGCAGAACGACTGCCCGCCGGGGGAGCGCAGTACGGACCATCCGTCGTGCGCGGCCACGGTCGTCGCGCCCAGCTCCAGCGCCGCCGCGACGAACCCGGGCACGTCCTCGACGGCGAAGTCGAGATGCGCGCCGCCCTCCGTGCCGGCGACCCCCTGCACCTTCACACAGGCGTCGGCGCCCTCCGCGAGCAGCGTGACGAACTCCTCGCGCTCGCCGCGGAACGCGGACAGCCGGGTGTCCGTGACGGCCGTCCAGAAGTCGCACGCCCGCGCGAAGCGTTCGGCGGGCCGGTCGGCGAAGGCGTACGTCCAGCGGACGCGGGTGCGGGAGTCCATGCGGTGATCGTAGACAGGCCCCGGGGCGGGCCTGGGGCGGGCCCGGGGCTGGCGTACGAAAAGGGCCCGGTCGACGACGTGCGTCGACCGGGCCCTTTTCCGAGAACCCCCGGGCCCGCGGTGGTGCACCGACCGCCGGTGGGGGAGGCCCGGATGTCAGGCCTTGGTCTCCCAGAAGATGCGGTCGATCTCGGCGATCAGCTCCAGGGCCTTCTCACCGGTCTTCGGGTCGGCGGACGCCTTGGCGGCCGACAGGGCCTTCAGGGTGTCGTTGACCAGCACGTGCAGCTGCGGGTACTTCTCGAAGTGCGGGGGCTTGAAGTAGTCGCTCCACAGCACGGAGACGTGGTGCTTGGCGAGCTCGGCGCGCTGCTCCTTGATGACCGTGGCACGCGCCTGGAAGTGCGGGTCGTCGTTGGCGGCCATCTTCTCCTGCACGGCCTTCACCGACTCCGCCTCGATGCGGGCCTGGGCCGGGTCGTACACGCCGCAGGGCAGGTCGCAGTGCGCGCTGACCTTGACCTTGGGGGCAAACAGGCGGGAAAGCATGGAGCGTTCCTTCCTCGTGATCGTCTTCTCAGGTGGGACATTACTCCCTGCGGGAAGGGTTTTCGCGAGTGCCCCCATGGGCTTAGGACAAAAGTCCGGGGTCAGACTGAGACTGGTGGAGGAACGGACCAGGGGAGGTGCCGGCGATGCCGGAGCTGTCGCAGGAGACCGAGCGCGGCAGGGTGGCCGCGCTGTTCGGACTGGCCGAGGTGACCGGTCCGTCGATGGTGCCCACGCTGTACCACGGGGACCAGCTGGTGGTGCAGTACGGGGCCAGGGTCCGGCCCGGAGACGTCGTCGTGCTGCGGCACCCCTTCCAGCAGGACCTGCTCGTCGTCAAGCGGGCCGCGGAGCGCCGTGAGGGCGGCTGGTGGGTCCTCGGGGACAACGCCTACGCCGGTGGCGACAGCACCGACTACGGGACCGTGCCCGACGAGCTGATCCTGGGCCGGGTGCGGCTGCGCTACCGGCCGCGCACGTCCGCTCAGCGCTCCCCGTTCGCGTGGGTGCGCTGGGCGTTCTCGGCCGCGAGGCCCGTGCTGTCCGCCCGGTCGGCCTCCAGGCGTTTGCGGGCGCGGTAGGCGGCCACGTTGGCGCGGGTCGCGCAGCGGTCCGAGCAGTAGCGCCGGGAGCGGTTGGTGGAGGTGTCCAGGTAGGCGTTGCGGCACGGCGCTGCCTCGCACAGGCCGAGCCGGTCGACGCCGTACTCCGTCAGATGGAAGGCCAGGCCCATGGCGGCGATCGCGGCGTAGCCCGCGGTCGCGTTCGACGGGTGGTCGGCCAGGTGCATGTGCCACAGCGGGCGGCCGTCGTCGTCGCGGAAGTCGTGGCCGGAGATCTGCGGGCTGACCGGGAACTCCAGCAGCAGCGAGTTCAGCAGGTCCACGGCGAGCGTCTCGTCGCCGCTGTCGGCCGCCTCGAAGACGGCGCGCAGCCGGGCCCGGACCGAGCGGAACCGGGTGACGTCCGCGTCGGTGGCGCGGCGGGCCGCCGACTGGTTGCCGCCGAACAGGTCGCGGACGGCCTCGACCGAGGTCAGCGAGTCCTTGCCCCGGGCCGGCTCCTCGCTGTTGACGAGACGGACGGCGTAATCCGAGTAATAGGCCAGTTCCACTTGTAGTCCTTACAGGGGAGCTCTAGGGTCGTGGGTGCGGTCGGGGTAACAGCTGATCGTGCATCCAGGGTATTACGCGGGCGACGGAGGGGAGTGCTCCCATGACCACGGGTACGGGAACCGACTGGCAGGCCTGGCAGGAGAGCTGGGACCGTCAGCAGGAGTGGTACATGCCCGACCGGGAGGACCGCTTCCGGATCATGCTGGACATGGTCGAGGCGCTCGTCGGCACCGCACCGCGCGTCCTCGACCTCGCCTGCGGCACCGGCACCGTCACCGCCCGGCTGCTCGCCCGCTTCCCCGACGCCACCAGCACCGGCGTCGACCTCGACCCGGCCCTGCTGGCCATCGCGGAGGGCACCTTCGCGGGCGACGACCGCGTCACCCTCGTCACCGCCGACCTCAAGGACCCGGACTGGCCCGCCCGGCTGCCGCACGACTCGTACGACGCCGTACTGACCGCGACGGCCCTGCACTGGCTGCACAGCGAACCCCTCGCGGCCCTCTACGGTCGGATCGCGGAACTCGTCCGCGACGGCGGTGTCTTCATGAACGCGGACCACATGATCGACGACTCGACGCCCCGGATCAACGCGGCGGAACGGGCCCAGCGGCACACCCGCATGGATCAGGCCAGGGTCGACGGCGCCCTCGACTGGGCCGAGTGGTGGCAGCTCGCCGCCCAGGACCCGGTCCTGGCCGCCCCCACCGCCCGCCGCTTCGAGATCTACGGCGAACACGCCGACGGCGACATGCCCTCCGCCGCCTGGCACGCGCGCGTGCTGAAGGAAAGGGGATTCACGGAGGCCCGGCCGGTGTGGGCGTCCCCCTCGGACACGCTGCTGCTCGCGCTGAAGTGACCCCGACGGGCCAGGAGGCGGTACGAAGGAATTCGTACCGCCTCCGCTGCGTCCCCCACACCCTCCCACCGCACTGGAAGGGGTGAGACGGTCCCCACGGGAGGGCCGGGAGAGGGGGAGGGATGAGGCGGGGCACGGACACGGCGCTGCATGTCTTCGTCGAGGGCAGGCGCACGGCGCTGTTCCGCAGCGCCTACCTGCTGTGCGGCAACCGGGACGAGGCCGAGGACCTCGTCCAGACCACGCTGGTCAGGGTCGTCCTCGGCGCGCGCCGGCACGGGAGGCTGGACAACCTCGACGCCTATGCGCGCAGGACGCTGGTCAACACGTTCGTCTCGGGACGCCGACGGTTCTGGCGCCGCGAGCACGCGTACGGCGAACTGCCCGACGTGCCCGCGCAGCAGGCGGACAACGAGACCGGCCTGATGGTCCGGGCCGCCCTGGCGGAGCTCACCCCCAAGCAGCGGGCGGTGCTGGTGCTGCGCTACTGGGAGGACCTCAGTGTCGCCGCCACCGCCGAGCTGCTCGGCATGCGGGAAAGCACGGTCAAGAGCCACACGGCGAGGGGACTCGCGGCCCTGAAGGCCGCGGTGCGGGAGGAACACGTATGAACGACACGGAAGTTCGGGAGCTGCTGGGGCGGGCCGTCGACACGGTGGCCGTGCCTCCCGGGCCGGGCGGCGAGTCCGTCTTCGCGCGGGCCGCGGCGAAGCGGCTGAGGCGGCGCACGGCGGTGACCACGGCGGCCGCCGCCGTGGTCACCGGGGGAGTCCTCCTGGGGTCCGGCCTGCTTCCCTCGACGACGTCCGCGAACGCCGGCGGCCGGGCGGCCGGATTCGAGAAGCTGCTGCCCTCGGACGTGGGAACGGTGCGCGAGGTGTCACTGGGGAGCCTGCTGCGGGGCGGGGGCGGGCCGCTGGCCGGAAAGAACGTCGGGCCCTACGACGGGGAGTACTCCGTCGCCCGGGCCGGAGGCATCGGGTACATCACCATCCACGTGGACAAGGGCGTCAAGGGCGTCAAGGGCGTCAAGGGCGTCAAGGGCGTCGAGAAGACCGGCACCGACCCCGGGCCCGACTCGTGCGCCCTGGCCGACCTGGCTGCGATCGCGGACCGGTGCACCAACGAGAGGATTCCCGGCGTCGGCCTGCTGTCGATCTGGGAGACGGCCGCCACGAAGTGGGCGGTCAAACAGAAGTCCGCCGGAGCACGGGCGGTGGTGGTCTCCGGCGGGGCGTTGCTCTCGGCCCGTCTGCGGCTCGACGACGGGACATTGCTCACCCTCAGTGACCTGACCGGCTTCAGCGGGGTCCGCTCGCAGGGCCCGCCGCTGAAGACGTACCCCCTGACGCGGGCGCAGCTGCGGGAACTGGCGCTCAGCGACGAGCTGCTGCCGTAGGACAGGGGCGAGAGCGGCACGGGAAGGGGGCGACCGAGGAGCGCGGCACGGGAGACGGGTGACACGCGGAAGGGGCGGTACGGGAACTCCGTACCGCCCCTTCCGCGTTGCCGGGTTACAGCACCTTGGACAGGAACGCCTGCGTCCGCTCGTGCTGCGGGTTCGTGAGAACCTCGCGCGGGTTGCCGGACTCGACGACCACGCCGCCGTCCATGAAGACCAGGCTGTCGCCCACCTCGCGGGCGAAGCCCATCTCGTGGGTGACGACGACCATCGTCATGCCCGACTCGGCCAGGTCGCGCATGACGTCGAGGACGTCACCGACCAGCTCCGGGTCGAGGGCCGAGGTCGGCTCGTCGAACAGCATGAGCTTCGGGTCCATGGCCAGAGCCCGGGCGATCGCCACCCGCTGCTGCTGGCCGCCGGAGAGCTGCGCGGGGTAGTTGCCGGCCTTGTCGGCGAGACCGACCCGGTCCAGCAGCTCCAGCGCCCGCTGCTTGGCCTGCGCCCTGCTGACGCCCTTGACCTGCACGGGGGCCTCGACGATGTTCTCCGCCGCCGTCATGTGCGGGAACAGGTTGAACCGCTGGAACACCATGCCGATGTCCCGGCGCTGGAGCGCGACCTCGCTGTCCTTCAGCTCGTACAGCTTGTCGCCCTTCTGGCGGTAGCCCACCAGATTCCCGTCGACGTACAGACGGCCGGCGTTGATCTTCTCCAGGTGGTTGATGCACCTGAGGAACGTGCTCTTGCCGGAGCCGGACGGGCCGATGAGGCAGAACACCTCGCCGTTCTTGACCTCCAGGTCGATGCCCTTGAGGACCTCGACCGCGCCGAAGGACTTGTGGACGCCCTCGGCCTTCACCATCGCGGTCATGCCTTGCTCCTCGAGGATCCGAACAGGTTCGCCCTGATCTTCTGGAAGACCGTGGGCGGCAGGCTACGGCTGCTGCCGCGTGCGTAGTGACGCTCCAGGTAGTACTGGAAGACGCTGAAGATGCTGGTCATGACCAGGTACCAGATGGAGGCGACGAACAGCAGTTCCATCACGGCGAACGACGAGGAGCCGATCACCGAGGTCGAGCGCAGCAGTTCGTTGTACGTCACCACGTACACCAGCGACGAGGTCTTCAGCATGTTGATGAACTCGTTGCCGGTCGGCGGCACGATCACGCGCATCGCCTGCGGGATGACGATCCGGCGCAGGGTCTTGCTGTGGCTCATGCCCAGGGCGTGGGACGCCTCGGTCTGACCCTCGTCCACGGCCAGCAGGCCGGCACGGCAGATTTCGGCCATGTACGCGGCCTCGTTCAGACCCAGGCCGAGCAGGGCGCACATGAACGGCGTCATGACGTCCGTCATCTCGTCCTTGTAGATCGGCCCGAGGTTCAGCATCGGGAAGATCAGCGCCAGGTTGAACCACATCAGCAGCTGGACGTAGACCGGGGTGCCGCGGAAGAACCAGATGTACAGCCAGGAGACCGTGCTGGTCACCGGGTTCTTCGACAGCCGCATCACGGCCAGGACGACACCCAGGACCACACCGAGCACCATGGCCAGGATGCTGATCAGCAGGGTGCGGCCGGCGCCCGCGATGACGGTGGAGTCGAACACCTTGTCGCCGACGGTGCCCCACTGGATGTCACCGTTCGCGAACGCGTTGACCAGCAGCGCGAGGAGCGCGACGACGACGACGCCGCTGACCCAGCGGCCCCAGTGGCGCACCGGGATGGCCTTGATGGCCTCCGGCGGGCCGGAGAACTCCGAGTCCTTCGAGACCGGCGGGGTGTCCTCGGGTGGTACGCCCGCCGAGGACTTCTCGAGCTTGTCAGTCATGGGGACTGCCCTTCAGAAGTGCGGGTGGATCACTTGCCGCTGTTGATCGCGGCTTCCTTGATCGCGCCGCTCTCGGCGCCCCACTTCTCCAGGACCTTCTGGTACGAGCCGTCCTTGATGATCGCGTCGACGGCTTCCTTCAGCGCGTCGCGCAGCTGGGTGTTCTTCTTGTCGACGACGATGCCGAACGGAGCGGCCTCGTACTGCTTGTCGAGGACCTCGAAGGTGTTGCCGCCGCCGGCCTTGCGGGCCAGGTCCACGGCGACCGGGTAGTCGTTGACGCCGGCCACGGCACCGCCGGACTTCACGCGGGTCTGGGCCTCGGTGTCGTTCTCGAAGGACTCGATCTTGATGGCCTTCTTGCCGCCGTCCGTGCACTTCGCGGACTGCGTCTTGAGGGCCTCCTCGTACGTGGTGCCCCGCTGCACCGCCACGGTCCGGCCGCAGAGGTCGTCCAGGGAGGTGATGCCCTCGGGGTTGCCCTTCTTGACGTAGATGGCCGTGCCGGCGGTGAAGTAGTCGACGAAGTCGACACCCTCGCCGAGCTTCTTGCCGCTGTCGTCCAGGCCTTCCTGGCGCTGCTTGTTGTCCGTGATCGACGACATCGCGATGTCGTAGCGGCCGGTGTTGACCGCGGTGATCAGGGTGTCGAAGCCGCCCGAGGTGAACTTGAAGTCGACGCCGAGCTGCTTGCCGAGGGCGGCCGCGATGTCGGGGTCGACACCGACGATCTTGCCGTTGTCGACGGACTCCATGGGGGCGTACTCGGCGTTGGTGCCGACCTGGATGACGCCGCTCTTCTGGATGTCCGCGGGCAGCTTGGAGAAGAGGGGGGCGGTGCTGGCGTTGCCCGTCGCGTCGGAGGTGCTGTCACCGCCGCCTTCGGTCTGGTCACCACAGGCGGAGAGGAGCAGGGCGCCCGCGACCGCGAGGGATCCGACCGTTGCCAGGCGGGTCCGCGAGGCGGTCGTGCGTCGGGTGGAGCGTGCGGTCATGGTGGGTTCCTCCGGCGGATGGATGGAATGCCGATGGGTCGACAAATGCCGATGGGTCGACGAGAACACACACCTTCGGGTGTCGCGACCTCGTGTGATTACGGCATCTTGCCATTCGGACTACGCCATTCAGGGGGCCAGCTATGTCAAAATCGGATAACGGGCCACCCCCGAACCGCACCAGTCCGGTACATCACGGCCGGACGGAGCCGGACCATCTGCGGGAATCTCCCGTTCCGGCCGAAAGATCTTCGGTTCATCTCACCATGTGATCGCCACTGATGCGGCCTGTCCGTTGACTTGAGTCTGTGTCAAGAGTCTTGTCAAGGCCCCGTCCGATGGTTGTCCACTTCTCCCCGCATGAGTCATGTCACTGGGATACGACTGCGGGGCGGGTGCGGCGTGGCTGCGCGGTGCGGACTGTAGGAGTCCTGCAAGGGACGCCATGTGACCTTGCACGAATGGACTCGTCGGCTGTGGTCTCCGTCCGGTAAGAAGGTTCTTTACACCCCTCATCCGGGGCTCAGGGCGCGTGTGCGGCGCGCCCGACGCGCAGGCGCTCGTACGCATCACCTCTGGGCTCTGCGCGGCGCCCGCCCACTCCTCACCAGGAGTGGCCACCCTCAACCATGAACACCTAAGGGGTAAAAAACAGTGGCAGCGGAGATCGTCAATCCTCGCAGCGATAGCGCGGACCATGCGGGCCAGGAGGGCGGTGCGGAGCCCCTCGACTCGTTCGATCCGGCGTTCGCGCTGCACCGGGGCGGAAAGATGGCCGTGCAGGCCACCGTCCCGATCCGTGACAAGGACGACCTGTCCCTCGCGTACACCCCCGGCGTCGCGCGCGTGTGCACCGCGATCGCGGAACAGCCGGACCTGGTGAACGACTACACCTGGAAGTCCTCGGTCGTCGCCGTCGTCACCGACGGTACGGCCGTGCTGGGACTCGGCGACATCGGCCCGGAGGCCTCCCTTCCCGTGATGGAGGGCAAGGCCATCCTCTTCAAGCAGTTCGGCGGAGTGGACGCGGTCCCGATCGCGCTCGCCTGCACGGACGTGGACGAGATCATCGAGACGGTGGTGCGCCTCGCACCCTCGTTCGGCGGAGTGAACCTGGAGGACATCTCGGCACCGCGGTGCTTCGAGATCGAGCGCAGGCTCCAGGAGGCCCTCGACATCCCGGTCTTCCACGACGACCAGCACGGTACGGCGGTCGTGACGCTGGCGGCGCTGCGGAACGCGGCGCGGCTGAGCGGGCGGGCCGTCGGTGACCTGCGGGCCGTCATCTCGGGCGCCGGCGCGGCCGGCGTCGCCATCGCGAAGATGCTGGTCGAGGCCGGTATCGGGGACGTGGCGGTGGCCGACCGCAAGGGCATCGTGTCGGCGGACCGGCAGGACCTGACCGACGTCAAGCGCGAGCTGGCCGGGTTCACCAACAAGGCCGGGCTGTCCGGCTCCCTCGAGGACGCGCTGGCCGGCGCGGACGTCTTCATCGGCGTCTCCGGCGGTACGGTCCCGGAGGAGGCGGTGGCCTCGATGGCCGAGGGCGCGTTCGTCTTCGCCATGGCCAACCCGAACCCCGAGGTGCACCCGGACGTCGCCCACAAGTACGCGGCGGTCGTCGCGACCGGGCGGTCGGACTTCCCGAACCAGATCAACAACGTGCTGGCGTTCCCGGGGATCTTCGCGGGCGCGCTCCAGGTGCGGGCGTCCCGGATCACCGAGGGTATGAAGATCGCGGCGGCGGAGGCGCTGGCGGGTGTCGTCGGTGACGACCTCTCCGCGGACTACGTGATTCCGTCGCCCTTCGACGAGCGGGTCGCTCCCGCGGTGACGGCCGCGGTCGCCGCCGCTGCCCGTGCCGAGGGTGTCGCGCGTCGCTGATGTGCCTCGAATGGCCCCGTCCGTTCGGGCGGGGCCATTTCTTTGCCCACCCGCTGGCCCGTTCGGGTGAGCGGCGTGCGCCGGGTGTGCCGGGAGCCCGACCGGCCGGCGCCGGCCGGTCGGCCACGACGGGAACGCCGTTGCGCAAGAGGGCATGTCTCACAGTGGCCCCCGGTTTCCCCCACCCCTCCCGGCCCCTATCGTCAGGGACATGTTCGCCGTCTACGCCGCCCGAATCGACCGCGACCAGCCGCTTTCCGGACTGGAGTTGGGGGAGCGACCGGCCCCCGAGGCCCGTCCCGGCTGGAGTACCGTCCAGGTCCGGGCCGCCTCCCTCAACCATCACGACCTCTGGTCCCTGCGCGGCGTCGGCCTCGCCGAGGACAAGCTGCCGATGATCCTCGGCTGCGACGCCGCCGGTGTCGACGAGGACGGCAACGAGGTCGTCCTGCACTCCGTCATCGGCCAGAGCGGCCACGGCGTCGGCCCCAGGGAACCCCGGTCCATCCTCACGGAGCGCTACCAGGGCACCTTCGCCGAGCAGGTCGCCGTTCCGACCTGGAACATCCTGCCCAAGCCCAGGGAGCTGTCCTTCGCGGAGGCCGCCTGTCTGCCCACCGCCTGGCTGACGGCCTACCGGATGCTCTTCACCAACGCGGGCGTACGGCCCGGTGACTCCGTGCTCGTGCAGGGCGCCGGGGGTGGGGTCGCCACCGCCGCGATCGTGCTGGGCAAGGCCGCCGGGCTGCGGGTCTTCGCGACCAGCCGGGACGAGGCCAAGCGGAAGCGGGCGCTGGAGCTGGGTGCCGTGGAGGCGGTGGAGCCGGGGGCGCGGCTGCCTCAGCGGGTGGACGCCGTCATCGAGACCGTCGGCGCCGCCACCTGGTCCCACTCGGTGAAGTCGCTGCGGCCGGGCGGCACGCTCGTGATCTCCGGCGCGACGAGCGGTGACCGGCCCTCGCACGCCGAGCTGACCCGGATCTTCTTCCTGGAGCTGAAGGTCGTCGGCTCCACCATGGGGACCAAGGACGAGCTGGAGGATCTGCTCTCCTTCTGCGCCGCCACCGGGGTCCGCCCCGTGATCGACGAGATGCTCCCGCTGGACCGCGCCCGTGAGGGGTTCGAGCGCCTCGCGTCCGGCGATCAGTTCGGCAAGATCGTGCTCACGCACTCCTGACGGTCGTCGCGCCGGGCGCGCCGCGCCTCGCTCTTCGCCCCTGCGTCCTTCGCCGTGAGGCGGGTCCGGAAACCCGGGCCCGCCTTTTGCGTCCCCGGATTGTCAACCACGGTTGACGCCCCCGCTCTTGTCAATGTAAGTTGACGCCATGACCGAAGCAACGGATCTCGCCGAGCGCGCCGGCGACCGCGATCCACGGGTCGGACTGCGTGCCGTCGCCGCACTGCGCCGGCTGCTGGAACAGCTGGAGGCGGTGCAGGTGCGCAGTGCGCGCAACCAGGGCTGGTCGTGGCAGGAGATCGCCGCGGAACTCGGAGTCAGCCGGCAGGCCGTCCACAAGAAGCACGGGAGGCAGTGATGTTCGAGCGGTTCACGAAGGACGCCCGGGACGTGGTGCGCGGTGCGGTCGAGCACTGCGAGGGGGCGGGGGTCAGGACCGTCGACGTCGAGCATCTGCTGCTGGCGCTGCTGGACCGTGAGGCGAGCCGCGCGTCGTTCGCGCTGGCCGCCCTCGGGCTCGCCGAGCGCAAGGACTCGGTGCGCACGGCGCTGGACGAGACCCGCCGGCGGGCGGGCCTGTCCCGCGCCGAGACCGAGGCCCTCGCGGGGCTGGGCATCGACGTCTCGGAGATCGTCTCCCGGGTCGAGGAGGTGCACGGCGCCGGCGCGATGTCGGGCGACGGGAAGAGCGGGGGCCGGTGGGGCGGGCGCCCCGGCTTCGGCCGGGAGGCCAAGCGCATCCTGGAACAGTCCCTGCGGATGGCCATGGCCCGCCGTGAGCGGTTCATCGGTGACGAGCACATCCTGCTCGCGATGACCGTCACCCCCGGACCGGCCGCCGAGGTGCTCGCCGACCACGGGGTGACCCATGCATCCCTGACCCGGGTGCTGGGCGCCGGGGGAGAGGCCCGGGCCGGCTGACCCGGCCCGCCCTCGGCCTCAGCTCTTCGGCGACCGCAGTATCACCCCGATATGGGCCGCCGCCGTCGACAAGTGGCGGCGGGCGTCCCGGAGTTGGTCCGGGGTGACGCCGTGGTCGCGGGCCGCGTCACGGATGTCGTCGCGGAAGCGGTCGAGGAGACGGTCGAGGTCGCGCGCCGGGTCGCCGCTGGAGTCCTCGTGGGCCCAGGCCGGTTCGTACCCGGCGGGGAAGTCCTCCGGGGTGCGGGAGTACTCGGGGGTCCGGTCCGCCGAGGGCGGGGTCGCCGACGGCGGGGCCGTCGCCGTCGGCTCCTTGTCGGCGGCGGTGCGGCCGAACCCGAAGTCGCGGCCGAAGTCCTTTCCGAACTCGCCGAACTCCTTGGCCAGTTCGGTCAGCCCCTCGCGGACGCCCGTCGGCCAGTCGCCGCGCGCGAAGTGGTCCTGGACCTGCTCCTGGACGCGGCGCGCTATGCGCTGCACCTCCTCCTGGGCCTGGGCGGCGGCGCGGTCCTGGGCCTCCTTGGCCTGGCGGCGGGCCCGCTGGGCCTCGTCACGGGCGCGGCGGCTCTCGTCCTTCGCCCGGCGGGCCTGCTCCTTCCACTCCAGCTTGACGCGGCGCATCTCCTCCTTGGCGGCACGCCATGCCTCCTTGTCGCCGTACTCCTGCTCCCCGGCGGGGCCCGCCCCGGTCCCCTGCCGGGTCTCGGAGGCCGCCGCCCGCATCTCGCGGCGCAGATCGCCGGCCGCGCCGCGCACATCGGCCCGGATCTCCGCGGCCAGCTCCGCCACCGACTCGCGGATCTCCAGCTCCAGGTCGGCCAGTTCACCGCTGCGGTCGGCCAGCTCGGCCCGGCCCGCGTCGGTGATCGCGTAGACCTTGCGGCCGCCCTCGGTGGTGTGGGTGACGAGACCCTCGGCCTCCAGCTTGGCCAGCCGCGGGTACACCGTGCCCGCCGACGGGGCGTACAGCCCCTGGAAGCGTTCCTCCAGGAGGCGGATCACCTCGTAGCCGTGGCGTGGGGCTTCGTCCAGCAGCTTCAGCAGGTAGAGGCGGAGGCGGCCGTGGGCGAAGACGGGAGGCATGTCAGAGCACCTTCTTGTCGGTCGTGCTGTCGGCCGGGATGTCGCGGGAGCCGTCCTCCGGGCCGGAAGGGGCATTGTCTCCTGTGCCGAAGGCCGGTCCGTCCTCCGTCGCGGGCCGGCGCAGCAGGGCTATCGAGCCGGAGACCGTCGTGGCCTTCAGCCGGCCGTTGCCCGCGCCGAGGCGGCCGGTGATCCGCTTGGCGCCCCACTGGCCGCTGACCCGGAGGTCCTCGAAGGCGTTGGAGACCGAACCGCTCGCCGTGTTCGCCTCCACGTGCGCGTCCGCCGGGTGGGGGAGGCGGATGGCGATCTCGCCGGAGACGCTGGCGAGCGAGATGTCCGTGGGCCCGCTCGTGGGGTCCAGGTCGACGACCATCGAGCCGCTCACCGAGTCGGCCCTGACGGAGGAGCCGGCCTCCACGACCGTGAGGTCCCCGGAGACGGAGTTGAAGCGCAGGTCGCCGGTGAGGGCCTGGGCGTCCACGCTCCCCGACACCGTGTCCGCGCGGACCGGGCCCGCGAGGCCCACCAGGGTGGTGTCACCGGAGACGCCCTTGACCTCGGTGGGTCCGTCGATCCCGGACACCGTCGCGCCGGCGCTCACCACGCCCACCTCCACGCGGGTGCCCGCCGGCACGGCCAGGGAGACCACGGCGCTGCGCCGCCAA
Organism: Streptomyces phaeofaciens; assembly: GCF_014648915.1. GTDB lineage: Bacteria > Actinomycetota > Actinomycetes > Streptomycetales > Streptomycetaceae > Streptomyces > Streptomyces phaeofaciens. The sequence goes on from NZ_BMSA01000002.1 coordinate 611,268, forward strand.
CCCTTGCGGTCCAGCCACTTGAGGAAGCCCTTCCAGGGCAGGTCCTCGTAGGCCACCGTCAGGATGCCGTCCCGCCGGCTCACCAGCAGGGGTGGTCCCTCGATCCGGGACACCTCCAGTCGGGCGGGTCCTCCCTCGGTGCCCACGACGTTCACCGTGCCGTTCACCAGGCGCACGTGCAGGTCGCTCACCGGCTCGTCGAAGGAAAGCTTCCTGGGCTCGGCGACGGACCACTCGGACATGGTGCTGACCTCCTCGGTGCGACGGCAACGCGCCATATCGCGTCTTCCGCTATTCACGATATATCGCGACCTCGGGAAGTCAAGACACCCGTTCGGGTGATCACCGGCACTCGCGGGAGCGCGGATCGTCCTAGCGTGGGGACATGCCGACGGAAGACACCGCCCCCGGCGCCCTGCTCCTGTGCCGGGCCGACCCCGACTCCGTCGCCCCCGCGGCCCACCTTCTGCGCGCCCGCATGCTGCTCACCGGCGCCGGCGACGACTGGAGCGTCCTGGTGCCCGAGGGCGCGCCGTGGCTGCGCGGCGACGACCCCGTCGACGAGGTCCTCACCGGCTGGGCGACCGCCCTGGCCGTCGGCGCGCCCTGGCCCGTCCTCGCACTGTGGTGGGACGCCGACCGGGCCGGCCTCGCCCTCGCGTCCGGCTTCCGTCGCCCCGTCGGCTACACCTGGCTCGCCGACGGCACCCCGGACGGCGAGGACGAGGCCCTGCACACCTTCGCCGGCCGCCTCGGCCTCGACCCCGTCCTCGACGTCCAGGACCTGGAGCGGCTGACCCGTGCGGACGCCGAGGCCGATGCCCACGCGCGCGTGCGGGCGCTGCTCGCCGTGCTCACCCGCGCGGGGCTCGTCCTCCCCGCCGGACTGGCCCCCGGCCTCCCCGCGGACCGTCTCGGCCGGGCCGCCCGCGCGCGGGCCGACGTCCGGCGGATCGAATGGCCGGGCTGGCGCGAGACGGTCCGCACGGAACTCGACGCCGTGGAGAGCGTCGTCGAGAACAGCCCCCTGGGCCCCTGGCTGCCCTGGTCCGGCACGCCCCGCGCACACGCCCTCGCCCTGGCCCAGGTGACGGCCGGCCTCCCCGTCACCGCCTGGGGCCTGCGGCGGCGCAGCACCGGCTGGATCGCCGCGGGCGCCCTGCTCCTGGCCCACGGCCTCCTGGGCCTGGCGTACGACCTGGGGCGCCCACGCGACTGACGACGGCACCCCGTCGCAGCACCCGGCACCCGGCTCCAGCCCCAACACCCGGCCTCGGCACCCGGCGCCCGGCCCCGGCCTCAGCACCCGGCCTCGACATCCGGCGCTGGCCTCGGCACCCAGCCCCAGCACCCGGCCTCGGCACCTGGCGCCCGGCGCCAGCCCCGGCACCCAGCCCCCCGGCCCCGGCCTCAGAACCCGTCCCCAGCCCCAGCCCCCAGCCCCCACCCGACGCACCCCACCCCCCCGAGAACGCCGCCTCCCCCTCGTACACACGAAAGGGGCGCCCTAAGGGGCGCCCCTCTGCCGTTCCGGGCCTACTCGTCGTCGTCCTCGTCCAGCCGGGCCAGCCAGGTGGCCAGTCGTTCCACGGGGACCTCGAAGTCCGGGTTGAGGTCGACGAACGTCCTCAGCTGTTCGGCGAGCCACTCGAAGGAGACCTCCTCCTCGCCGCGCCGCTTCTCCAGCTCTTCGATGCCACGGTCCGTGAAGTACATGAGGTCCAGGATAAGTGTGCGAAACGGCCGGGCCGCACCCCCCGGAAAGGGGGTGCGGCCCGGCCGCGCAGGCACTGCCGCGAGAGCGGGATCAGGCCTCGAACACCTCACGCACCAGCTGCTCCTGCTCGGCCTGGTGGCGCTTGGCGGAGCCGACGGCCGGGGACGAGCCGTGCGGGCGCGAGATGCGCCGCAGCCGCTCGCCGTGCGGGACGTCGGCGCCGACCGCCAGGTCCAGGTGGTCGATCAGGTTCAGGGCGATGAACGGCCAGGCACCCTGGTTGGCCGGCTCCTCCTGGACCCACAGGTACTTCTCGGCGTTCGGGAACTTGTTGACCTCGGCCTGGACCTCGGCACCCGGCAGCGGGTACAGCCGCTCGAGGCGGATGATCGCCGTGTCCGTGACCCCGCGCTTCTGCCGCTCGGCGTCCAGGTCGTAGTAGACCTTGCCGGTGCAGAAGACGACCTTCTTGACCGCGTTCGGGTCGACCGAGGCGTCGCCGATGACCGGGCGGAACTGGCCCGTGGTGAACTCCTCCGCCTTCGACGCGGCGGCCTTCAGACGCAGCATCGACTTCGGGGTGAAGACGACCAGCGGCTTGTGGTGCGGGTTGTGCACCTGCCACCGCAGGAGGTGGAAGTAGTTCGACGGGAGCGTGGGCATGGCCACCGTCATGTTGTTCTGGGCGCAGAGCTGGAGGAACCGCTCGACACGGGCCGAGGAGTGGTCCGGGCCCTGGCCCTCGTAGCCGTGGGGGAGGAGCAGCGTGACACCGCTCGTCTGGCCCCACTTCTGCTCGGCCGCCGAGATGTACTCGTCGACCACCGTCTGCGCGCCGTTGACGAAGTCGCCGAACTGCGCCTCCCACATCACGAGCGCGTCGGGGCGGGCCAGCGAGTAGCCGTACTCGAAGCCCATGACCGCGTACTCGGACAGCAGGGAGTTGTAGACGTTGTAGCGCGCCTGGTCCTCGGCGAGGTACTGGAGCGGCGTGTGCTCCTCGCCCGTCTCACGGTCGATGAGGACCGCGTGACGCTGGCCGAAGGTGCCCCGCTGGGAGTCCTGGCCGGACAGCCGGACCGGCGTGCCCTCCAGCAGGAGGGAGCCGACGGCGAGGGTCTCGCCCATGCCCCAGTCGATCGTGCCGTCCTCGACCATCGTCGCCCGGCGCTGCAGCTGCGGCAGCAGACGCGGGTGCACGTGGAAGTAGTCGGGGATGTTGACCTGGGACTCGGCGATCCGCTTCACGGTCTCCGTGGAGATCGCGGTGTTCACGGCGACCGGGAACTCCGCGTGCGGGTCGGAGACCGCGCCCGTGGCCGGCTGCGAGGTGATGGCCTCGCGGACCTCCGTGAAGACCTTCTCCAGCTGGCCCTGGTAGTCCTGGAGGGCCTGCTCCGCCTCTTCCAGGGTGATGTCGCCGCGACCGATCAGGGACTCGGTGTAGAGCTTGCGCACCGAGCGCTTCTTGTCGATCAGGTCGTACATCAGCGGCTGGGTGAAGGCCGGGTTGTCCGACTCGTTGTGACCGCGACGGCGGTAGCAGATGAGGTCGATCACGACGTCCTTGTTGAACGCCTGGCGGAACTCGAAGGCCAGACGGGCAACCCGGACGACGGCCTCGGGGTCGTCGCCGTTCACGTGGAAGATCGGGGCCTCGATCATGCGCGCCACGTCGGTGGCGTACATCGAGGAACGCGACGACTCGGGAGCCGCCGTGAAGCCGACCTGGTTGTTGATGACGATGTGGACCGTGCCGCCCGTGCGGTAACCGCGCAGCTGCGACATGTTCAGGGTCTCGGCCACCACGCCCTGGCCCGCGAAGGCCGCGTCGCCGTGCAGGGCCACCGGCAGGACGGTGAAGTCCGTGCCGCCCTTGTTGATGATGTCCTGCTTGGCGCGGGCGATGCCCTCGATGACCGGGTCGACCGTCTCCAGGTGGGACGGGTTGGCGGCCAGCGAGACCTTGATCTGCTCGCCGTCCAGGCCGGTGAAGGTGCCCTCGGCGCCCAGGTGGTACTTCACGTCGCCGGAGCCGTGCATCGACTTCGGGTCGAGGTTGCCCTCGAACTCGCGGAAGATCTGCGCGTACGACTTGCCGACGATGTTGGCGAGGACGTTCAGCCGGCCGCGGTGGGCCATGCCGATGACGACCTCGTCGAGGCGGGACTCGGCGGCGCTGTCGATGACCGCGTCGAGCAGCGGGATGACGGACTCGCCGCCCTCCAGGGAGAACCGCTTCTGGCCGACGTACTTCGTCTGGAGGAAGGTCTCGAAGGCCTCCGCCGCGTTCAGCCGGCGCAGGATGCGCAGCTGCTCCTCACGCTCCGGCTTGGTGTGCGGGCGCTCGATGCGGTCCTGGATCCACTTGCGCTGCTTGGGGTCCTGGATGTGCATGAACTCGACGCCGGTGGTGCGGCAGTACGAGTCGCGCAGCACGCCGAGGATGTCGCGCAGCTTCATCAGGGACTTGCCGGCGAAGCCGCCGACGGCGAACTCGCGCTCCAGGTCCCACAGGGTGAGGCCGTGCTCGGTGATGTCCAGGTCGGGGTGCTTGCGCTGGCGGTACTCCAGCGGGTCGGTGTCGGCCATGACGTGGCCGCGGACCCGGTAGGAGTGGATCAGCTCGAAGACCCGCGCGGCCTTGGTGACGTCGTCGTCGTGCGAGGCGTCGATGTCCTTGAGCCAGCGGACCGGCTCGTACGGAATGCGCAGGGCCTCGAAGATCTCGTCGTAGAAGCCCTTCTCGCCGAGCAGGTAGTTCGCGACGACGCGCAGGAACTCGCCCGAGGCGGCGCCCTGGATGACCCGGTGGTCGTAGGTCGACGTGAGCGTCATGACCTTGGCGATGCCGAGCTTGTTCAGGGTGTCCTGGGAGGTGCCCTGGAACTCCGCCGGGTAGTCCATGGAGCCGACGCCCATGATGACCGACTGTCCGGGCATCAGACGCGGCACGGAGTGGACGGTGCCGAGGCCGCCGGGGTTGGTCAGGGAGACGGTGACACCGGTGAAGTCGGCCATCGTCAGCTTGCCGTCGCGGGCGCGGCGGACGATGTCCTCGTAGGCCTGCCAGAACTCGAAGAAGTTCAGCGTCTCGGCCTTCTTGATGCCGGCGACGACGAGCTGGCGGTCGCCGTTGGGCTTCACCAGGTCGATGGCCAGGCCGAAGTTGACGTGCGGCGGCTTGACGAGGGTGGGCTTCCCGTCCTTCTCCGCGTAGTGCCAGTTCATCGACGGCATGGCCTTGATGGCCTGCACCATCGCGAAGCCGATCAGGTGCGTGAAGGAGATCTTCCCGCCCCGGGCGCGCTTGAGGTGGTTGTTGATGACGATGCGGTTGTCGAACAGCAGCTTCACCGGGACCGCGCGCACGGACGTGGCCGTGGGCAGTTCCAGCGAGGCGTTCATGTTCTTGGCGACCGCGGCGGCCGGGCCGCGCAGCGTGACCAGCTCCGGGCCCTCCGGCGAGGCCGGTGCCTCGGCGGCGGGCGCGGCCTTCGCGGCGGCCGGCTTGGGGGCCGCGGCGGGCTTCGCCGGAGCCGGGGCCGGAGCGGCGGCGGCCGGGGCGGCCGGGGCCGGAGCGACCGGGGCCGGGGCGGCGGCCGCGGGCTGCGGCGCGGCGGCGGCCGGCGCGGGAGCCGGTGCGGCGGGAGCCGGGGGCGTGGTGGTGGTCCCTGCGGCCCCCGCGGCCGCAGTACCCGCCGGAGCCGGGGCGGAGGCCGCGCCCGGCTTGTAGTCGGCGAAGAAGTCCCACCAGGCACGGTCTACCGAATTCGGGTCCTGGAGGTACTGCTGATAGATCTCGTCGACGAGCCACTCGTTCGGTCCGAACGCGGCAGCGGGATTCTTGCCCGCTTGGTCTGCGTCGGTCGAGATGCTCGATGCGTTACTGGGGGACTGTGGCGACACGGCGGCAACCGCCCTCTTCCGCTTCACAAGGTGATGGACAGCGGGAATAAAGGCTACGCCTCCAAGAGCACGAAGGTCAGGCCGAGCCGGTCCATCGTCGCGTAAGTCACACCGGAGAGCGTGTTTCGGGGCTGGAAATGGCGGGAAACAAGCGCGGTTGCGCTGCGAAAAGGGTGCGTTGATGCAGGTCGCGCACGCTGAGCGTGCGGACCCGAGCCGACCTGCGACGGTCCTCTGCCTGATCACACGTGTCCGACTGCGCGGACGCCGGTGGATCTTGTGGCTCCGGTTCGAACTTTACGTCAACTTGGAAGAGAAGGCTCTCCCGGAAGAGTGACAAGAATCCGGCAACCCCGCTGAGATTCGGCCACTCCTATCCGGCCTCCGTGCAGATCGACCGCCCAGCGGGCGATCGCCAGCCCCAGCCCCGTACCGCCGTCGCTGCCCGGACCGTGCGGCCGGCGGACGGATCCCCGGTTGAACCGCTCGAAGACGCGGTGCCACTCCGAGCGCGGAATGCCGGGCCCCTCGTCCAGGACCTCCAGCTCCAGCGACTCTGGCAGCGGGCCGCGTCGCGCCTTCACCGTCACCCGCCCGTGCGGCGGACTGTGCTTGACCGCGTTGTCGATCAGGTTGGCGACGACCTGGTGGATGCGCTCCGGGTCCGCGTGCGCGGTCAGCTCCGGCGGGGACACGTCCAGGTGGAGATGCACGTCCGTCCGGGTGTGGTTGCCGCCCGAGCCCATGGTCGCCCGCGCCGAGGCGACCATGTTGGCCTCCTTGAGCACGCCGGACAGGTACGGCCACACCTCGAAACGCCGTCTGCGCAGCGGTACGACGCCGTTGTCCAGCCGGGACAGGTCCAGCAGGGTCTCCACCAGCCGGCCGAGCCGCTCGGTCTGTTTCAGGGCCGTGCGCATCGTCTCGGGATCCGCCTCGGCGATGCCGTCGACCACGTTCTCCAGCACGGCCCGCAGCCCGGCGATCGGGGTGCGCAGCTCGTGCGAGACGTTCGCCACCAGCTCCTTGCGCTGCCGGTCCTGCGCCTCCAGCTCGTCCGCCATGACGTTGATCGTCTGGGCGAGGTCGCCCAGCTCGTCACGGCGGTTCTCCCGCACCCGGCGGGTGTAGTCGCCCCGCGAGATGGAGCGGGCGACCGTGTTCATCTCGTCCAGCGGCGCGGTGAGCGAATGCGCCACGAACTGCGTAATGAGCAGTGTGGCGATCATCGAGAAGACCGTGATGAAGCGCAGTTCCGTCTTGGTGTGCACGGCGATCACCGAGAGGCCGGTGGTGATCAGCACCGAGACGACGACCAGTGCGCCCAGCTTGGTCTTGATCGAGAACGGGCGCACTCTGCCCCAGGGCTCCTCCCCGGGGTCTCTCGGACCGTCCGCGCCGCTCATGGCGTGGGGGTCTCCAGCGCGTAGCCCACGCCGTGCACCGTGCGGATCCGCTCGGCGCCGATCTTCCGGCGCAGCGCCTTGATGTGGCTGTCGACCGTGCGGGTGCCGGAGGCGTCCGCCCAGTCCCACACCTCGGCCAGCAGCTGCTCACGGGAGAGCACCGCGCGCGGGGTGTTGGCCAGGCAGACCAGCAGGTCGAACTCGGTGGGCGTGAGGTGCACGTCCTCCGAGCGGACCCGCACACGGCGCTGCGCGTGGTCGATCTCCAGCTCGCCGAGCCGCAGGATGCCGCTGCGGGGAGTGGTCGCCGCGATCGCGGCCCGCTCCACCCGGCGCAGCAGCACGTGCACCCGGGCCGCCAGCTCGCGCATCGAGAACGGCTTGGTCATGTAGTCGTCGGCGCCCACGCCGAGCCCGACGAGCATGTCGGTCTCGTCGTCGCGCGCGGTGAGCATGAGCACCGGCACCGGACGGGCGGCCTGCACACGTCGGCAGACCTCCAGACCGTCGAAGCCGGGCAGCATGATGTCGAGGATCAGCAGATCGGGCTGCCAGGCCTCCGCGGTGTCGACGGCCGCCGGGCCGTCGCCCGCCGTTTGCACGAGGAATCCCTCGGCGCGCAGGCGGGCCGCGATGGCGTCGACGATCGTCGGGTCGTCCTCGACCACCAGAACGCGACGCTGCGCGCCCTGGGTCGCCGTCGCCGTGCCGTTGTGCGCGGTGTGTGTCTGCTCCATCGCCCGCCCCTGAGTGTGCTTTCCGGAACCAGTGGGGTGGTCCCTTGTCTGCGCATGACTGCGGTTGACGCGTAAATGATCGGCGTCAGGCATGCAACGTACCCGGAGTCACCTCGCCATTGCTATCCAGGCCTGACGGCGAGGTGCACGACGTCCGGCACGCCTCGGGCAACCGGGATCTCTTCGGTACGCACCTGCTGGAACCCGGCATTCCCCAAGGTTCCCTCGAATTCCGGAGAGGGCTGCGCCGACCATACGGCGAGGACGCCACCGGGTCTCAACACCCGGGCACAGCTTGCCAGTCCGGTGGTCGAGTAGAGGTTCCCATTGCCCTCGGTGACGGTCCAGCCAGGGCCGTTGTCGATGTCGAGGCAGACCGCGTCGAACGTGTCGCATGTCTCATTGACGTAGTCCAGCAGGTCCGCTTCGACGATCACCGTGCGCGGATCGGCGAGAGCCGGGGCGGAGACGGCGGCCAGCGGGCCGTCCCGGTGCCAGTCGATGACGGCGCGTTCGCGCTCCACGACGGTGACGCCGCCCCAGCGGGGATCGGCCGCGGCGTGTGCGAGCGAGAATCCGACCCCGAGGCCGCCGATCAGCACCTTCGGCTCGGGACGCGCGTCGAGGGCGTCCCGGGCGGCGTCGACGAGTAACCGCTCCGAGCGGCCGTCGGACGTGTCCATCAGGAAGCAGCCGTTGGCGATGATCTGCAGCAGCTCTCCGTGCCGGCGCAGCACGACCTCGCCGTAAGGGCCTTCGCGACGGTCCAGCACTTCGGGGATGTCGTACGGGGTGGCCATCGACCCATCGTGGCACTTCCCTGACGGAATGTTGACGGAATGGAGAGAGAGCTGGTCGGGCAGGGGTGAAGGGGCTGTGTGACGTTGACGCACCGCTGTGCGCTGTAGGTGGTGGAGCTTCCGGCGGCCTCGGAGCATCCTGTGAATCGGCGCTCGCGTGGCGTCGGTCACAGACAGGGTGCCGGTCGGGCGCGAAGGCTGGGGGAAACGGAAGGAGCCCCTCGCGGTGGAACGCAGCAGCCCGGCTCCTCCCGGCGTGTCCCGACCGCTGGACGGCATCCCCCGTCAGCGCGCCCCGCGACCCGCCGAACCGCCCGCCGGAGGGGGCCCCCGCCGCCGACCCCGCGTCCCCGTCCCCTTCACCCTTTCCTACGCCGCCGTCCTCGTCGTCACCTCCTGGGTCACCGCCCACCTCGACCCCGCGCTCGTGCACGCCCTCCACCAGGGCTCCAGCACCGATGTGGCGCACCTGCTGCGCGCACCGGTCCTGGTGCTGGTGGCCAGCGCGCTCTGGGTGGCCGGCGGGATCCTCTCGCCGTTCACGCTCGGCTTCCTGCTCGTGCTCGGCGCGCTGGAACGGCGCCTCGGCGGCGTCCGTACGGCCGTCGTCTTCCTGGTCGGGCATGTCCTGGCCACCCTCGCCACCGAGGTCCCGGTGGGACTGGCCGTGCTGGTGGGCCATCTTCCCGACAGTTCGTTGCACCGCCTCGACTACGGCATCAGCTTCGGCGTGGCCGCGAGCGTCGGCGCCCTCGCGGGCCTGCTGCGGCCCTGGCTGCGGTGGCCGCTGCTCGCCGCCTTCGGCGGGATGCTCGCCCAGGACCTCCTCTCCTTCACCGACCCGATGACCGGCTGGGGACACCTCATCGCCCTGGCGACCGGGATCGGGACCTGGCCGTGGGTCCGCCGCCGGGCCGCGGCACGCGAGCCGCGCGCGGGTGACGTGTCCGCGCGGCGCTCCGCCTAGTCCTCCCCTTCGGATCAGGCCGGCTCCGGTCCGCGGCGGACGGGCGTGCCGGACGCCGCGACCCCGGCAGAAGACCCTGAGGAGCCCTAGCCGCCCGCGGCGGCCGCCCTCAGCCGGCGGGACAGCTCGGGGATCCGGAGCCGGGTCTCCCGCTCGGCGTCCGCGCCGTACAGCAGGTTGGTGAGCTGGTAGGGGTCGGCGCGCAGGTCGTAGTACTCCCGGAAGAGGACCTCACGGGTGCCCCGCGCCCGGCCGTCGGCGCCGAGGCGGCCGCGGTAGTACTCCGTGTACTGCTCGCCCTTCCCGACGTACGACGCCCAGGTGTGGATCGGCACCTTGTCCTGGCGGTTCCACCACCACTCGGCCAGCAGGTGCTCCCGGTCGTTGCGGGGGTCGAGGAGGGAGTGGCCGTCGTGCGGGGTGTCGGGGGTGACGCCGGCCGCCGCCAGCAAGGTCGGGGCGATGTCGACATGCCCGGTGAGCCGGTCGTCCCGGCTGCCGCGCGCGAGGCCCCCGGCCGGCCAGGACATCAGGAACGGCACCTCCAGGCTCGGCCGGTACGGCACCGACTTGCGCAGCCAGCCGTGATCGCCCCAGCACAGGCCGTGGTCGCTGGTGAACAGCACGAGGGTGTTGTCGAGCCGGCCCAGCTCGCGCAGCTTGTCCCGGAAGTCGCGCATCGCGTCGTCCACGGAGAGCAGGGTGCGCAGCTGGCGGGCGCGCAGGGCCCGGCCCTCGGCGAAGGAGTGGCGGGCGGCCCGCAGGAACGGAGGCTTGTCCGCCCGGCCGGTCTCCCGGACCGACGGCCTGCCGTCCCACTCCGGCACACGCGTGTACGCGTACCTCTCCTCCGGGATGTTCAGCTCGTGCGCCGCGCGCGGGGCGACGTACGCGAACCAGGGGCGGGGGTCCGTGCGGGACCGCTCCATGAAGGCGAGGGCGCGGTTCCTGATGACGGTGGTGCTGTAGCCGGGGACGGTACGGACCGTCCCCTGGTCGTTGTAGTGGCCGTTCGTGTAGGCGACCGGCTCCTGGAGCAGCCACTCGTCGAAGTGCGGCGGGTTGTCCGCGGGGCGCCAGAAATTGAGGTACTTGCCGAACAGCCCGGTGCGGTAGCCGGCCTCGCGCAGGTGCCGCTGGACGGTGGTGCGCTGGTCCAGGTGGGCGGGGTGGCGGGTGTCGAGGACGCCGTGGTGGTGGGCGTACCGGCCGGACATGACCGAGGCGCGGGAGGGGGCGCACAACGGGGTGTTGGCGTGCGCGCGATCGAAGGCGACGCCGTCGCGGCCGAGCCAGTCGAGGGTCCGGCGCAGCGCCCAGTCGGTCTCCTTGGGCTGGTCGTCGGTGAGGACGAGGAGGATGTTGGGCCGGTGCTCGGCGCGCGGGCCGCCGCGGCGGGCGGCCGGCGACGGGGTCACGGCGGCCGGCACGTGCGCGCCGTCCTCGGCGCGGTGCGCGCGGACGGCCACCGGGACCGCGACCGCCGCCGCGGCGATCGCGGTGGCTCCGGCGACCAGTGCCCGGCGGTTCGGCCCACGGCCGCCCGTCCTGTCGGGTGCGTCGCTCATGTCGTCCCCCTGGCCCCGTTGTGCCCGCGTTTCGGGCGGCTTGCTCACTGTGAACCGGCCAGCAGTGTGCGTGAGTTGCCTGTGAGTGCCGTTGCGGACGTGTGACGGGGATGACGGGGAATGGACGGGGCTCCCTTCTCCTTCTCCCTTCTGTGATCGCCCACAGCGAACGTGGGGCAGTTCCGGGAACATCCCGAGGCGCACATGCATTGAGTCGGCATAGCTCAACTTGACTGCCGAAGGGGAGATCATGGCTTCGACGTCCGCATCGCTCACTCTGCCCGTACTGCCTCTCGACGAAGAGGTCGTGCTCCCCGGCATGGTGGTTCCGCTGGACCTCAACGACACCGACGTACGCGCCGCGGTGGAGGCCGCCCAGGCCGCCGCGCGGTCCGAGCCCGGAAAACCCAGGGTGCTGCTGGTGCCACGGATCGACGGGACGTACGCGAGCACCGGGGTGCTCGGCACCGTCGAGCAGGTCGGCCGGCTGGCCGACGGCGACCCGGGCGCGCTGATCCGCGGCCGGGGCCGGGTGCGGATCGGCGCCGGGACGACCGGTCCGGGCGCGGCGCTCTGGGTCGAGGGCACCCGTATCGACCAGACCGTGCCCGAGCCCCTGTCGGGGCAGGTCGCCGAGCTGGTCAAGGAGTACAAGGCGCTGGCCACCGCATGGCTGCGCAAGCGCGGCGCCTGGCAGGTCGTCGACCGCGTCCAGGCCATCGACGACGTCTCCGCGCTCGCCGACAACTCCGGCTACTCGCCGTTCCTGACCACCGAACAGAAGGTGGAACTGCTGGAGACCGCCGACCCGGTGGCCCGGCTGAAGCTCGCCACCCAGCAGCTGCGCGACCACCTCGCCGAGCAGGACGTCGCCGAGACCATCGCCAAGGACGTCCAGGAGGGCGTCGACAAGCAGCAGCGCGAATTCCTGCTCCGCCGCCAGCTGGAGGCCGTCCGCAAGGAACTGCGGGAGCTGAACGGCGAGAACTCCAAGGACTCGGCCGAGGAGTCCGACGACTACCGCGCCCGCGTGGAGGCCGCCGACCTGCCCGAGAAGGTCCGCGAGGCCGCCCTCAAGGAGGTCGACAAGCTGGAGCGGTCCAGCGACCAGTCCCCCGAGGGATCGTGGATCCGCACCTGGCTGGACACCGTTCTCGAACTGCCGTGGAACGAACGGACCGATGACACCGGCGCGTACGACATCCAGGGCGCCAGGGCGGTCCTCGACGCCGAGCACGCCGGGCTGGACGACGTGAAGGAGCGGATCACCGAGTACCTGGCCGTGCGCAAGCGCCGCGGTGAACGCGGACTGGGTGTCGTCGGCGGCCGGCGCGGCGGTGCCGTACTGGCGCTCGTGGGGCCGCCCGGCGTCGGAAAGACCAGCCTCGGCGAATCGGTGGCGCACGCCATGGGCCGCAAGTTCGTCCGCGTCGCCCTCGGCGGCGTCCGCGACGAGGCCGAGATCCGCGGCCACCGCCGTACCTACGTCGGCGCGCTGCCCGGCCGGATCGTGCGCGCCGTCAAGGAGGCCGGGTCGATGAACCCGGTGATCCTGCTCGACGAGATCGACAAGGTGGGGTCCGACTTCCGGGGCGACCCGGCGGCCGCCCTGCTGGAGGTCCTCGACCCGGCGCAGAACCACACCTTCCGGGACCACTACCTGGAGGTGGAGCTGGACCTGTCGGACGTCGTCTTCCTCGCCACCGCCAACGTCCTGGAAGCCATCCCCGAGGCCCTGCTCGACCGGATGGAGCTGGTCCGCCTCGACGGCTACACCGAGGACGAGAAGGTCGTCATCGCCCGCGACCACCTGCTCCCGCGCCAGCTGGAGCGGGCGGGCCTGGACAAGGACGAGGTGGTCCTCCAGGAGAGCGCCCTGCGCAAGCTGGCCGGCGAGTACACCCGCGAGGCGGGCGTGCGCACCCTGGAGCGGTCCATCGCCCGGCTGCTGCGCAAGGTCGCGGCCCAGCACGAACTGGGCGAGCGGAAGCTGCCGTTCACCATCACGGACGCCGACCTGCGCGCGCTGATCGGACGGCCGCACCACGTGCCCGAGGCCGCCCAGGACCCGGCCGAGCGCCGCACGGCGGTGCCGGGCGTGGCCACGGGCCTCGCGGTGACCGGTGCCGGCGGTGACGTGCTCTACGTCGAGGCGTCGCTCGCCGACCCGGAGACGGGCGCGGCGGGGCTGACCCTGACCGGCCAGCTCGGTGACGTGATGAAGGAGTCGGCGCAGATCGCGCTGAGCTTCCTGCGCTCGCACGGCGCGGAGCTGGAGCTGCCCGTCGGCGATCTGAAGGACCGGGGCGTGCACATCCACTTCCCGGCGGGCGCGGTCCCGAAGGACGGCCCGAGCGCCGGCGTCACCATGACGACGGCCCTCGCCTCCCTGCTGTCGGGCCGGCTGGTCCGCACGGACGTGGCGATGACCGGCGAGGTCTCCCTGACCGGCCGGGTGCTGCCGATCGGCGGCGTCAAGCAGAAGCTGCTCGCCGCCCACCGCGCCGGGGTGACGACCGTCGTCATCCCCAAGCGCAACGAACCCGACCTGGACGACGTCCCGGCGGAGGTCCTGGAGAAGCTGGACGTCCACGCCGTCACCGATGTCCGCCAGGTCCTGGAACTGGCGCTCGCGCCCGCCGCCAACGGCGCGACGCCGGAGGTTCCGGTGGCGGCGTGACGGACGCCGCCGGAAGAAGGCGGGGCCCGGGCCTTCCGTGAGGGAGACTCGGGCCCCCGCCGCACCCGGGCACGGCGGGGAACACCCAGGCAGCGCCCGGGGAGCGGCAGGGGGAGCACCAGAAGAACCCCCGGGAAAAGCATGGAAAGCTACGCACGTAGAGGAGCAGGCAGGTACGGGGAACCGGATCAGGGGTGCTGACGTGCACGAGGACACACACGACGAGGGACACGAGGGCCGCGGGGGCGAGTCCACGGAGTTCCTCTCCCTGGAGCGGGAGCTGACGGTGCTGCTGCGCCGGGCCCGGGCCAATCAGGGCGAGATGGCCCGCGAGGTCCACCCGGACCTGGAGTCCGCCGCGTACGGCCTGCTCGTCCGGCTGGAGGAGTGCGGCCGGCAGCGGGCCACCGAACTGGCCGCCTACATCGGCGTCGGCAAGGCCACCATGTCCCGCCAGCTGCGCGCCCTGGAGCAGCTCGGTCTGGTGGCCCGCGAACCCGATCCGGCGGACGGCCGTGCCTGGCTCGTCGACCTGACCGAGGAGGGCCGCACCCGGGTGAGCCGGGTCCGTGAGGCCCGCCGAGAGCGGTACGTCCGCCACTTCTCCGACTGGGACCGCGGCGAGGTCGGCGAGCTGGCCCGGCTGCTGCACGAGCTGAACCGGGGCATGGAGAAGTAGCCCGCCCCGGGGAAGATAAGGAAAGAAGGGGAGAGCCGGCCGGGCCCCTTGGGAGGCGACCGGGCCCCTCGGAAAACGGCCGGGCCCCTCGGGAAGCGACCCGGACCGGGCCCGGTCCTACAGCTCCACGTACACCGCGGTCGCGTCGTCGTGGGTCTTGGCGCTCCCCAGGAACGCCCGCTCCACCTCGTCCGCCCGCTCCAGCTCCCGTACGCGGTCCACCAGCGTCCGTGTCCCCTTCTCGTGGACGAGGGCGAACAGATCCGCCCAGTCGCCCTCGCGGAAGGTCTCCGTCCAGCGCGTCGCCCCGTCGGACAGCGCGGCCAGCGCGCCGACGTCCGCCCGTGGCACGCTCCCCGTCACCGCCCGCCCGGCCACCGCCGGGTCGGCCGCCGCGGTGAAGAAGCCGCCCTCCTTGTTGCGCAGCGTGCCGTCGACCGTCCCGGCGCTCCTCAGCAGGGCGCGCGGCAGCCGGGCCAGCCGGGTGTCCTGGACCGGGGTGACCGTGCCGCCGGGGGACGCCAGCAGCAGCGTCGCGTCGCACAGCACCAGGTACTCCACGGTGTCGGGCGACCAGCGGGCCATGGCCACGGTCGCCTGCGGTGTGCGTGGGTGAGAAAGGTCACAGGTTTCGGCGTGGGCCCCGGCGGTACGTGCGATGGCGAGCGAGAGGGCCTCGGCCAGCGGAACATCCGGGAGTGAAACGGTCAGTTCGGTCAGGGCCCCGCCCAGGCGTGCCGTGAACCAGGGGACCGAATGCAGACAGCCCGCGCCGTCCGGCGGCGGCGTCACTCCGTCCAGGAGGACGACCGAACCGCCCTGTCCGGAGACGGGAAGTCCGACACTCGCGAAGTCCTCGTCGGGGCGGGCCCGATCGCCCGGCTCCGACACAAGTTCCGTACGCATCCGGCCAGTCTGCACGACTGCTCCACCGCTTCCGCGAAAGGCCGGCATCGATTGCCGAACAGGCGTACCGGCGCAGGTCAGACGCCTGTTTTGGGAGGGATTGAAGCACTCCGGGAAGGCGTGGCGGCGAATACTGTCAAAGCCCGCCGCTCACGTCCAACCGGCCTGCCGAAGACGGCCGCTGCGCGCGCCAGAGGAACTTGCCCGTCAACTCCCCTCCGATGTTCACTCCTTCGGGTGGCGGGGCAGGCGATGCACGGCCCCTGCCCACCGGCACTGGGAGGGTCGGGGACCGAACCGGACGTACGCCTCGGTTGACGAAGCGTCACATCCGGCCCATGAGCACACGAGTCAGGAATGCGAGCACCGGTGCAGAAAACGCGGCCTCGGCGCACAGGCAGGCAGACGGCCTCCGAGGGGGGCGCGGAGCGCACCCCTGTCGGCAAGGGCCGCCCGACCCATGTACGCAACCGGCTGATCGTCGCCGTGGCCGTGGTGGCCGCCGCGATCGCCGGCGCCGGTGCCCCCGCACTCCTCACCGCCTCCGGGCAGCTGAAGGATTCGCAGGACCTGGTCACCCTGGCCGAGCAGACCCAGGACGCCCTCGCACTCGCCCAGTCCCTCGCGGACGAACGCGACGAGGTCACCGTCTACGTGGCGGCCGGCCGGCCCAAGTCCGGGACCCCGTCGACGCAGGGCAGCGCCCGGGTGGACCGCCAGGCACGCGAGCTGACCGCAGAGACGGAGACCTCCGCCGCGCTGCGCGAGGCACTCGACTCCATCGGGTCCGTGCGCCGCGGCGCGCTCACCGGTGAGGGCACCGCCCTGGAGGCCCACCAGGCGTACTCCAAGGTCATCACCGCGCTGCACGGGCTCGCCGAGCGCCTCGCGGAGCAGACGCCACCGCGCGCCGGCGCCGGCGCGCACGCCCTCGTCGCCCTCGACACCGCCGTCCAGCAGGCCTCCGCCACCCGCGGACTGCTGCTCGCCGCGCTCAACGTGCCGACCACCACCCGGTCCGTCCTCGACCCGGTCACCGGCCTGACGAGCACCGAGAAGGTCTCCTCCGAGGCCGACACCGAGCAGCGCGACGCCCTCACCGCCGCCGCCCAGCAGTCCCGCGTCCGCTCCGACGCGGCCCTCGCCGACTTCCGCGAGGGCGCGCCCGAGGACGCCGTGGACTCCTACGACTCCACGGTCACCGGCGGCGACGTCGACACCGCCGAGAAGTACCTCGCCGACCTCACCGACCAGCCCGAGCTGAGCGCCCGCGAACTCGGCACCAGCCTGAAGAAGCTGGACGCCGCGCTCTCCGCCCGTGTCGACCTGATGCGCGGCGCCGAGTCCTCCTCCTACAACCACCGCACCGAGGATCTCGCCCTGCTGCGCGACGACGACGTCACCGCGCTGGAGATCCGGGTCGCCCTGCTGGGTGCGCTGATGCTGCTCGCGGTCGCCGTCTCCACCGGCATGGCCCGCAGCCTCACCCGCCCGCTCTCCGTGCTGCGCCGCGGCTCCGCCCGGCTCGCCGAGGCGGAGAACCCGGCCGCCGAGGAACCCGTCACCTTCACCGGCCGCAACGACGAGTTCGCCCAGGTCGTCCGCTCCGTCAACGCCCTGCACGCGCACGCGCTCGCCGTCCACGAGCGGGTCGGCACGCTGGAGTCCGACCGCAAGCATCTCGTCGGCCAGCGCCAGCGGATGGCCGACGCCCGTGAGGAACTCCGCGCCGAACTCACTGACTCCGCCACCCAGCTGGAGCGGCTGCGGTCCAGCATCACCGGCACCTTCGTCAACCTCGCCCTGCGCACCCTCGGTCTCGTCGAGCGTCAACTCGCCGTCATCGAAACCCTGGAGGAGCGCGAGCAGGACCCCGACCGACTGGCCACCCTCTTCAAGCTCGACCACTTCGCCACGGTCATGCGCCGGCACAGCGAGAACCTCCTGGTCCTCGCCGGCACGGAACACGTACAGCAGCACGCGGGCCCGATCCCGCTGGTGGACGTGGTCCGGGCGGCCGTCAGCGAGATCGAGCGGTACGAGCGGGTCCGGATCTCCTCCCTGCCCCCGCACGCGCATGTGGCCGGCTTCGCCGCGGACGACCTGAGCCATCTGCTCGCCGAACTCATGGAGAACGCCAGCTCGTTCTCCCCGCCCGACCTCCCCGTCGAGGTCTCCGGCTGGCTCCTGGAGAACGGCGAGGTCATGCTCTCCGTCCAGGACGAGGGCATCGGCATCCCGGGCGATCGCCTGACCCGGCTCAACGGCCGCCTCACCGACTTCGACCCGGAGACCCCGTACGACCAGGAGGGCGAGGAAGGACTCGGCCTCGGCCTGTACGTCGTCGCCCGGCTCGCCCACCGGCACGGGGTGCGGGTGCAGTTGCGCGAGCAGAAGCAGGGCGGGGTGGCGGCCGTCGTCGTCCTGCCGACGTCGCTGCTCGCCGAGGCCCCGGCGGCCGCGGTCCCGTCCGCCGCGCCGGCCTCCGCCGCGGCCCCGTCCTTCTCCCTCCCCGGCGCCGACGCGGAGGCCAACTCCAACGTCCTCCCCGGCCGCCCGAAGCCCACCGCGGACCCCTTGGTCGCGCTGGCGGAGCAGGCCGTACAGGAGGCGACGGAGGAGGACGGCGAGAAGAACCCGCCGGAGCCCGCCACCGAGGCCACCACCGAGGCCACCACCGAGGCCACCACTGGGACGCGCGCCGAGGCGCAGGCCGAGGCGTCGGCCGAGCCCCGCACGCAGACTTCGCCGGAGCCCCGCACGGAGACTTCGCCGGATCCGGACCCGGAGCCGGACCCGGAGCCCGAACCCGGTCCGGGTCCCGAGCCGGAGGCACCCGCCGCCTTCTCGCCCGAGACCACCATGGAACTCCTGCTGCCGAGCCCGCGTGGGGACGCGGACGAGGCGCGGGTCGCCCCGGAGCCCGCGTCCGACGTCGAGGACGGCGTACGCAGCCCGGAGCACAGCCGTGTCCCGGACGAGTCCGAGGAACGCGTCACCGACAAGGGTCTGCCCAAGCGCACACCCAGGATCACCACCCCCGCACAGACCCCGCGGCAGCGGACCGGCTCGGTCGACGCCGACGCCCTCCGCCGTCGTCTGGGCGGCTTCCGCCGGGGGGCGGAGGCCGGTTACCGCGACGTAGAAGCGGAGATCGCCGAAAGGACGGGCCAGAACAAGGTTCCGTCACCTCAAACAGCTCAAGAAGCACACGCACACGCCGAAGAAGACACGGGGGGCACAGTCGAGGAGGCAAGCAGTTGACCGCGCCCAGTACCTTCGGACTGAGCAGTGAAGCCCGTAACCTGCACTGGCTGTTGACCAACCTGGTGGAGGAGGTACCGGGCATCCAGTCCGTCGCGGTCGTCTCCTCCGACGGCCTGCTCCTGCTGTCCTCGGACCCAGGGCGCAACGACGAGGCCCGGCAGCCCAGAAGCGGCAAACCCACCGGCCCGCGCGGCTCGTCCGCCGACCTCGCCACCATCGTCTCGGGCATCGGCAGCCTCACCATCGGCGCCGCCCGGCTGATGGATTCCGGCGGGGTGAAACACACCATGATCGCCATGGCGGAGGGCAGCCTCTTCGTGATGTCGATCAGCGACGGCTCCCTGCTCGGCGTCCACGGTGCGGCCGACTGCGACATGAGCGTCGTGGCCTACCACATGGCCCTCTTCGTCGGCCGCGCCGGACATGTGCTCACGCCCGAACTCCGCAGCGAGCTGAGGAAATCCCTCGAATCCGAATCGGAGCCGGAGCCGGAGTCCGCGGGGAGCACCCGATGAGCGGCGCTCAGGAGCGGCCGCGGCCCAGCAGGCCCCAGCTCCCCGTCCGCGGGGGCGACCGCAGGCCCGCGAGGGTCCGCCCCTACTCGCTCACCGGCGGCCGCACCCGCTTCGGTCACGTCCTCCTCGTGGAGACCTTCGTGGCGGCGCTCGAAGCCCCCGAGGAGCGCAAGGAACTGACGAACGGTTCCCTCAGGTCCGTCGTGATGCCGGAACTGCGGGCCATCGTCGAACTGTGCCGCCGTATGCGCACGGTGGCCGAGATCGCCGCGCTGCTGAAGATGCCGCTCGGCGTGGTCCGCGTCCTGCTGAGCGACCTCGCCGACCAGGGAAAGATCCGTGTGTACGGCACCGGTACCGCTCACGGTACGGGCCGTCCCGACCGCGCTCTGCTGGAAAGGGTGCTGAGTGGACTCCGTCGTCTCTGACGCCGCCTCCTCCTTTGGCGTCACCCCTCTCGTCGCACCCGAGCCCGACGAGACCCTCCAGCCCTGGCAGACGGACCGCACCCGTGCCCCGATAGCCACGAAGATCGTGGTGGCGGGCGGCTTCGGGGTCGGCAAGACCACCCTCGTGGGCACCGTCTCGGAGATCGAGCCCCTCCAGACGGAGGCGCTGATGACCGAGGCCAGCGAGGAGACCGACGACCTCACCGGTACGCCCGAGAAGACCACCACCACGGTGGCCATGGACTACGGCCGCCTCACGCTCGACGACGACCTGGTGCTCTACCTGTTCGGCACGCCGGGCCAGCAGCGGTTCTGGTTCATGTGGGACGACCTGGTGCGCGGTGCGATCGGCGCGGTCGTGCTGGCCGACACCCGCCGGCTCAAGGACTGCTTCCCCGCGCTGGACTACTTCGAGAGCTGCGGGCTGCCGTACGTCGTCGCCGTCAACCACTTCACCGGCAGCGAGCTGTTCGAGCCGGACGACGTGCGGGAGGCGCTGACGATCCCCCCGCACATACCTGTCATGATCATGGATGCGCGACGCCGGATCTCGGTGATCGAGACCCTCCTGGCCCTGGTGGGCCACGCGCTGGACGAAACCCCCGAGTAGTCCCCCTTAGGAGCCATCCCCGCATGCGGAAGATACTCGTCGTCGGAGCCGGCCAGTCCGGACTCCAGCTCGCCCTCGGCCTCCAGTCGCACGGGTACGAGGTCACCCTGATGTCGAACCGGACGGCGGACGAGATCCGTTCCGGCCGGGTCATGTCGACGCAGTGCATGTTCCACACGGCCCTGGAGCACGAACGCGATCTCCAGCTGAACTTCTGGGAGTCCCAGGCCCCGAAGATCCAGGGACTCGGCGTCTCGGTGGCCGCCCCCGGCTCGCACGACCCGGGCCCGACCCAGCGCGCGATCGACTGGCTGGGCCGGCTCGACGGCTTCGCGCAGTCCGTCGACCAGCGGGTGAAGATGGCCGGCTGGATGGAGACCTTCGCCCAGCGCGGCGGCCAGCTCGTCATCCACGGCGCGGCCGTCTCCGACCTCGACTACTTCGCCCGCGCCTACGACCTCGTCCTGGTCTCCGCGGGCAAGGGCGAACTGGTCTCCATGTTCGCCCGCGACCCCGAGCGCTCCCCCTACCGCGAGCCGCAGCGCGCGCTGGCCGTCTCCTACGTCCACGGGCTGGGCCCGCGCCCCGAGCACCCGGACACCGAGGCCGTCCGCTGCAACCTGGTCCCCGGCGTCGGCGAGCTGTTCGTCATGCCGACGCTCACCACGTCCGGCCGTGCCGACATCCTCTTCTGGGAGGGCATACCCGGCGGCCCGCTGGACGTCTTCAACGGCGTCAAGGACCCGGCGGAGCACCTCTCCCTGACCCTGGAACTCATGGAGCGGTTCACACCCTGGGAGTACGAGCGCGCCAGGAACGTCGAACTGACGGACGCCGGCAGCACGCTGGCCGGCCGCTACGCGCCGACCGTCCGCAACCCCATCGGCCGGCTGCCCGGCGGCGGACTGGTCCTCGGCGTCGCGGACGTGGTCGTCGCCAACGACCCGATCACCGGACAGGGCTCCAACTCCGCCTCCAAGTGCGCGGCGGCCTACCTCGCGTCGATCCTGGAGCGCGGGGAGAAGGAGTTCGACGAGGAGTGGATGGGCGCCACCTTCGACCGGTACTGGGACACCGCGCAGCACGTCACCAAGTGGACCAACGCGATGCTGGCGCCGCCGCCGGAGCACATCGTGAACCTGCTGGGCGCGGCCGGCCAGCTGCCGCCCGTGGCCAATCGTTTCGCCAACGCCTTCAACGACCCGGCGGACTTCGAGAACTTCTTCTATGAGCCGGAGAAGACGGCCGCGTACCTGGGCTCGGTCACGGGCGCCTGACACTCTCCTGACCAGCGCTTTGACGGTCGTCTCTGGTCGTCTCTGGTCGTCATCGGTCGTCATCGGTCGTTGTGGGTCGCCCTCGGACGGTCCCGGACGGCCCCCGACGGCCCCGCATCACCCATCAGCTGAGGGACAGGCCCCTGGACACTGCGACTGGGGGCCTCTTCGCTATGAGCCCCGCAGTTGTAGGGATGCGGGTGAGCTGGGTGGTTCAGCCTGTGCAGCCCAGGACACTTCCGGGCGGAGCACAGTTGTCCGGGGTGTTGTTGAGGACCACGGACCGGGCGAGGGCCACGGTGCCGTCGGCTTTGTAGATGCCGCCGCCACTGCCGGGGCCGCCCGTCGCGGTATTGCGTAGCACCGTGGAGCGGGTCACCGTCAGCGTGCCTCCGTTCCAGATGCCGCCACCGATGGTGGAGGTGTTGCTGTACACCGTGGAGCCGGAGACCGTCATCTCGCCCTGGTAGTTGAGGATGCCGCCGCCGTCACTCACTCTCGCGGTGTTGTGGTGCACCGCCGAGTTGATCAGCGCGACCGTTTGGCCGGCGAGATAGTTGAAGACGCCTCCGCCGTTGTCTCCGGAATTGCCGAACACGGTGGAGCCACGCACCGTGAGGAATCCGTTGTTGTTGATGCCGCCGCCGGCGCCGAGTGAGTAGTTGTCCCTCACCACGGAGCCGAGCACCGTCAGCGTGCCCAGGTTGTGGATGCCGCCACCCGCGCCTGAGGGCGCCGTGTTGTCTCTCACCGTGGAGCGGCTCACCGTCAGCGTGCCCTCGTTGTTGACGCCACCGCCGGAGGCCGCGGCGCTGCCATGGGTGAGGGTCAGGCTGTCCAAGAGAACCTGGGCTCCGCTGCCGACCGTGACGGTGGAGCCTGCCTGGTTGCCGTCGAGCACCGTCCTGCCGACGCCCCTCAGGGTCAGGTCCTTGTCGATGGTGAAGGGGCCGGTGCAGGTTCCTCTCACCAGCAGGGTGTCTCCCGGCGAAGCGGCGGTGATGGCCGGCTGCAAGGCGCCGGGGTTGGCGTTGCAGTTCACCGCAGTCACCTGGGCAGCCGCGGCGGGGGCGACTCCGGTCACGCCGGCTGCCCCTGCCGCCACCGCTACCGTCGCCGACCGCACCCAGCGGCGCCGCAGGATCCTGACTACTTCGATGCGCATCTGGCTTCTCCTGGCATTTCATTACGCATGTCCGGAAAAGGGGTACGCCCTCACGTCGTTCTCTCAGCGCGTCGTGAGCACCCCGTGATCGCACATGTGGTGCCCTGGCCAGGCAGCGCAGTACCGGGGGCGAGCGCCCTGCGCTCCCAACAGTCCAACAAGCGCACCCATTCGGACTGCGTGGACCATTCGGGCTCGACCGAGGCGCCAGACGCATCTTCCTTCGGTCGCACGCCATCCCTGGTCCACGGGAACCCTCGGACCTCAACGCGGGAACCCCGCCGGGCGCGATCTGCGTTTCAGCAGGTCGGTGAATCCAGCCGGCGTCACCTTCGCCTTTGCCTTCGGCGTTGGCGTCGCCGTCGCCCTCGCCCCGGGATCCGGGCGGACCGCCCCCAGGACCGGGTTGGACGCGATCGGGGAGATCTTGACCTTCTCTCCCGTGCGCGGCGCCTGGACCACTGTCCCGTCGCCCAGGTACATCGCCACGTGCGTGGCCTCGGGGAAGTAGATCACCAGGTCGCCGGGGCGGAGTTCCTTCAGCGGGATTCTCCGCAGTCGTGCCCACTGCTCCTGGCTGGTGCGCGGGATCGGGGTGCCCGCGTGGATCCAGGCCTCGGAGGTCAGGCCCGAGCAGTCGTAGGACCGGGGGCCCTCCGCACCCCACTCGTACGGCTTCCCGATCTGGTCCACGGCGTACCGTACGGCGCGGTCGCCCTCCGGGGACGGCGGGCGGTCGTCGTCCAGGTCGCCGGTGGCCATGACGCGTTTCTGGGCCTCGTCGACATCGGCGCGTTCCCGTTCGGCGATCGCCGTGAGCTGGGCGGCGGTGAGGGAGGCGAGGAGCTTCTCGACGTCGTCGAGGCGGCGGCGGACGTCGTCGCGTTCCTTCTTGCGCCGCTGTGCGAGGGTGAGCTGGGCGTCGAGGGCGGCGCGGGCCTCGCGGGCCAGCGCGTCGGCCCGGCGTTCGCCGCCCTCCAGCCGGCCCACCGTGTCGGCCCGTTCCCGGGCCAGCCGGCCGATCACATGGCCCTGGTCGAGGGCGTGCTGCGGATCGCGGGCGAACAGCAGCCGGACGTACGAGGAGATCTCGGTGGTGCCCTGGTACTGCTGGCGGGCCAGCCGGCCGGCCGCGCCGCGGCTCTCCTGGAGGGACAGCCGGGCCCGCGCCAGCGCGGTGTCCAGGCGGCCGGTCTCGGCCCGCCGCTCCTTCAGCTTCTCCTCGGTGGCGTTGTACGTCTCGGTGGCCCGCTCGGCCTCCCGGTACAGCCGCTGAAGGTCCGTCAGCAGGTCGGTCACGGACCGCTCGCCGGGGGGCGCCGGGTCCGGTGGAGCGGCCGCCCGCGGCCCGCCCGGATCCGGGGACGCGGCCGCCGGCGGTCCGGCCGGGTCCGGCTCCGGTACGGCCACGGCGGCCCCCGGGGCCAGGGCGACCTGGGTGGCCAGCGCCGCCGTCACCGCCGTACAGGCCAGCCGCAGGAGCCTTTCTGACACGTCATCACCTCCGCCGCGGGGGAGGTGCCCGGGTGGCCGCTCCGTCCCGCAGGGCGAGCTTGGGGCGGGTGGGCGCGGTGCGCGCGCGGGCGTGCGCGGTTCGGCGCAACGAGGTCACCCGTCGGCGTCGTCCCGGCGCTCGTCCGGCGTGGGGGTTTCCGGTTTCGACCAAGGCCACTTCAGCCGGCCCCCGGCCCTGCCCGTGGGGTCGTACGCGTACTTCCAGCCCTGCTGGATGCCGAGCCGTCTGGTGTGGCCGCGCGGGACGCGCCGGTAGACCAGGACGGTGGGCGGGCCGCCGGCCGCGTCGGGGACGGGGATGCGGTACGTCTTCGGCGGGTGTCCGGTGGGGCCGACCAGGACGGGCAGGACGCGGCCGTCCATGGGCCCGCCCTCGAAGGGGGTGTCTTCGCTCTTCACCGCACCAGTGTCGATCAGGTCCGCGCGGCCAGCGCGCCCCGGACCACCTCGGCGGTCTGCGGGTCCCGGCGGGCGGTCACGGTGAGGAGCGCGACGAACTGCTCCACCAGCCAGTCCCGCAGTTCGCCGACGGGCGGATCCTTGTCCTCGTCGAGCCAGATCAGGGAGGCCGCCTCGACCGCCGTGATCCACATCCGGACGGTCATCCGCAGCCGGGGCCCGGGACCGTTGACCCCGAGGTGGCTGTAGATGTGCTCGGCGGCGGCCCGTCGTACGCCGTCCACGATGGCGGTGGTACGGGAGGTCTCCACCACGCTGCCGCCCTGGAGCAGGGCGCTGAAGCCGGCGTCGTGGCGGCCGACGAACGCGAGGTAGCGGTCGAGGGCGCGGCCGAGCCGGGGGAGGAGGGGGCCCTCGTGGGGTTCGTCGAAGCAGTGCCGCAGCTCCTCGGCGGCCGAGCGCAGCGCGGCCTCGTACAGCTGCTGCTTGCCGCCGGGGAAGTACCGGTAGACCAGCGGCCGGGAGACCCCGGCGGCCTCCGCGACATCGTCCAGCGAGACGTCCTCGGGGGCGCGGAGAGCGAAGAGGGAGAGCGCGGCCTCGAGCAGCTGGCTGCGGCGTTCCTCGACGCTGAGCCGACGGTAGGCGGGCACGGCGGGGGTCATGACGTGCAGCGTAATCGCCCCGCCCGCCGGGCGCGCCCGAGCCGGTGGTCCCGGGGGCGTCCTCAGGCCAGCAGCCCCGACGACTTCCACAGCCGCCGCCCGACGCCCCGCAGCACCCCGATGTCGTCCAGGAAGTCCGTGAGCCGCTTGGAGCCGGTCTGCATGACCTCGCGGCGGTGTCCGCTGGCCTTCACCTGGGCCAGGGCCTCGCGCCTGTCCAGACCGACGTTCGTGTAGACCTCGGGGTTGACGAAGGCGACCGAGAAGACGCGGGCGAACTCGCCGGAGGTGATCCGGGTGAACTCCTGCGACCACCTCGGGGCGGTCACCATCTGGCGGCGCAGCTCCTCACGGGCGTAGCGCACGTGCCGGGCCTCCTCCACGACATGGATCCGGGTGACGCCCCGGACCAGTGTCTGGACCCGCTCGTCGGGGAACGTCAGCCGCTGCATCCAGTCGAGGACCTCCTCGCCGAGCAGGGTCGCGGTGAACGAGCCCGGGGTGGTGGAGATCGTCTTGAAAACGCGGCCGAGCTGCTGGTGGGCGCGGCTCACCGGGTACCAGGGGGTGTCCCCGTGGGTGATCAGCCGGGCGAACATCTTGGAGTGGCGGCACTCGTCCTCTATCTCGGTCAGCGCGTACCGCACGTGAGCGCTCGTCGCCGCCTTGTCGTAGATGTGCCGGACGAGCAGCTGCATGAGGATGAGTTCGAACCAGATCCCGAGCGAGGCGAGCGCGGCGGCCTCGTGCTGGGACAGCAGGATCCGCTGCTCCTCGCTCATCCGCTTCCACAGCGGGGTGTCGTAGAGCGACACCAGCTCCGGCGGCCAGAACCACTTGCCCTCCTCGAAGGGCGCGTCCCAGTCCAGTTCCTTGTCCGGGTCGAAGGAGTGCTTGGCGGAGGAGGCGAGCAGCCGCTCCGCCACCTGCTCCCGGTCCTTGAGCAGGCCCAGTGCGTCCCGCAGCCCTTCCAGTGCGTCGGCGTCCGTGAGGGTCGTCATGGCTCTTATGAGACTGCTTGTCAGCAAGAGCGTCAATCCCCCTGCGGCAACTCGTCGTCCCGATGTCCGCACACCTGTTGCCCGCACACCAGTTGTCCGCGGGCCCGTTGTCCACCCGCCCGTCGCCGCACACGCGTGCGAGACTGGCCGGGTTGGGGGGAACGTCGGGGGGAGACGCGCGTGAGCACCGCATCCGCAACCGTCGAGCGCAGCGCCGCCGCACGCCGCAGCCTGGAGGGTCTCGCCCTCGGGGACGCCTTCGGCGAACGCTGGTTCCCGCTCTTCAGGCCACCACGGCAGGCGTACACGGAGATCCGCGCCCGCCGGATCCCGCCGGAACCGCACTGGTACTGGACCGACGACACCGCGATGGCCCTCGGCGTCCTCCGCGTCCTCGACCGGTACGGCGAGATACGGCGGACCGAACTGGCCCTCGCCCTCGCCCTCGGCCACGACGCCGACCCCGCCCGGGGCTACGGCCGCGGCATGCACGCCCTGCTGCCCCGGCTGCTCCGGGAACCCTCAGGATGGCCCGGGTTCAGCCGCGAGCTGTTCGGCGGCGAGGGCAGCCTCGGCAACGGCGCGGCGATGCGCGTGGCACCCCTGGGCGCCTGGTTCCACGCCGACCTCGACCGGGTCGCCGAGCAGGCCGTCCGCTCCGCCGAGGTCACCCACGCCCACCCGGAGGGCATCGCCGGTGCGGTCGCCGTGGCCGTCGCCGCGGCGCTCTCCGCCCGGCGGGAGCAGAGCCTGGACGCGGTGGCCGCGCTCACCCCGGACAGCGCGGTCCGCGAGGGCCTCGCCCGTGCCGCCGCACTGCCCTTCACCACCGAGCCCTGGAAGGCGGCGGACCTCCTCGGCAGCGGCGGGCGGGTCCGTGCCGACGACACGGTCCCCTTCGCCCTCTGGTCCGCCGCCCGCCACCCCGACGACCTCGTCGCCGCCCTGTGGACCACGGCCGAGGGCTTCGGTGACGTCGACACCACCTGTGCGATCACCGGCGGTGTCGTGGCGGCCCGCGCCGGAGTCGAGGGCGTCCCGGCGGTCTGGCTGGAGCGGCGCGAGCCGCTGCCCGGGGCCGGACGGCCCGCGTGAGGCCCGCCGACGGCCCGGTCCCGGGCCTGCGGGTGACCAACAGCGGCGAGGAACTCCTGGAACTGATCCTCGAACCGTACGGCAGCGACCACTGGATGCGGCCCGGCGAGACCTTCGTGATCTGGGCGCTCACGGCCGAGGACGTCGGTCTCTTCGAGGTGGCCCACGAGCCGGGCGCGATCACGGTGTGGGCCCCGTCGCACGCGTTCGTCGGCGACGAGGACGGCAACGAGATCGACTGCGGCCACCACCGCCCGCCCCCGTCCGGCCCGTTCCGGCTGAGACTTCCGTAGGCCACCGGGCCGGGTCCGGCCCAGACCGAGCAGCCCAGTTCCTCCGGGCCGGGTCCGGTCTAGACGGAGCAGCCCAGTTCCTCCGGCACCGCGAAGGAGACCGGCTCCGCGCCCTGCGGCGGGAAGGAGGTCCGCAGGGTGAAGGCGTACGGCGTCGGACCGTGCGCCCGCAGGTGGAGCAGGCGCGCCTCGGCCTCGGCGACCGTCGGCCGGTGCCCCGCCGGAACCCACCACAGGACCGCCATGGCCTCCCTCACCCGCTCGAACCACTCCCGCCGGCGGGAGAGCATCTCGCGGTGGCGCCCCTGGTACATGTACGCGGTCAGGGCGTCGGTGTCCCGCCACACCGACATGTTGACGATCAGCCAGGAGTCGCCGAAGACCGGGATGTCGGTGGCGTCGCCCCCCTCCGACTGGAGCCGCCACACATAACCGGGCGCGGCCTCCGCGTCCGCGTTCACCGGGTCGAGGGCGTCGACGAAGTCCTTCAACTCGGGTGAGTCCAACGGGAACTTGAGGCGGGCGATGTTGACCTGGGCGAGTTCGGGGGCGGACGATGCGGGAGCGGATTCCGGGGCGTTTTCGTGCGCGGCTTCAGTCATGCGCGCACCGTAGGACGCTCCTGTCCGCTTCGGAAACCCCCCGTCTCACGGGCTGAGCACCGCCGCCATCACCGCCCGCGCGATCGGCGCCGCCATCCCGCCCCCGGTGATGTCGCCACGGACCGCCGACCCGTCCTCCACCACCACCGCGACCGCCACCCCGGGCTCCATCTCCCGCTCGCCCCGCGCCCACGACACGAACCAGGCGTAGGGCGTCCCGGCGTTGCCGACGCCGTGCTGGGCCGTGCCGGTCTTGCCGCCGACGGTCGCCCCGGGGATCGCCGCGTTCGTCCCGGTGCCCTCCCGCACCACGTCCTCCATCAGCTCCCGCATCCGCCGCGCGGTGGACGGCAACATCGCCTGACGTGCCGGACGCGGCCCGGCCGTGGCCACCGTCGCCCCGCCCCGGCGGGTCGTGCGCTCCACCAGATACGGCTCACGCACCAGCCCCCCGTCGGCCACTGCCGCGGCCACCGTCGCCATCTGCAACGGCGTCGCCCGCGTGTTGTACTGCCCGATCGACGACAGGGCCAGCTGCGCCCGGTCCAGCGAGGTGTCGAAGGTGCTCGTGGCGACCGAGAACGGGATCCGCACGTCCGCGTCGTTGAAGCCGAACGCCGCCGCCGTACGCGTCATCCGGGCCAGCCCCACATCCACGCCGAGCTTCGCGAACACCGTGTTGCACGACCACACGAAGGCCGCCCGCAGCGGGGCGTCCCGGCAGCCGTCGCCCGCGTTCGTCAGGCGCGTCCTGGTCCCGGGCAGCCGGTAGGGGGCCGGGGAGCGGGTCGGCTCGTCCAGGTCCGTGATCACCCCCGCGTCCAGCGCCGCCGCCGCGGTGACCACCTTGAACGTCGACCCCGGCGGATACGTCTGCCGGATCGCCCGGTTGAGCATCGGCTGGTCCGGATCGCCGTTCAGCCGCGCCCAGGCCCGCTCGGCCCCGGCGTCGTTCCCGGACAGCACGGACGGGTCGTACGACGGACTCGACACCAGCGCCAGGATCCGCCCCGTCGCCGGCTCCACCGCCGCCACCGCGCCCTTGCGGCCCCGCAGCCCGTCGTACGCGGCGCGCTGGGCCCGGCGGTCGAGGGTGGTGACGACGTTCCCGCCGGCCGGCCGGCCCCGGGTCACGTCGTTCCAGAGCGGGAACGGCGCGAGCATCGGATCGGTGCCGGAGAGGACCCCGTCCTCGGTGTGCTCCAGGAACGTCGTCCCGTACTCCTGCGAGGAGAAGCCGGTCACCGGCGCGTACAACGGCCCGTCGCGGTACGTCCGTTCGTAGCGCAGCTGCTCGCGGGTGTCCCGGGAGCCGGTCACCGGGGCGCCGCCGACCAGGATGTCGCCGCGGGGCCGGCCGTAGCGGGCGATGGAGTCCCGGCGGTTGGCCGGGTTGCCGTCGTAGGCCTCGTTCTCGACGACCTGGACGCGCAGGGCGTTGATCAGGAGGGCCAGCAGCAGCAGGGCGCAGAAGACGGCGGCGTGCCGGATGTACCGGGTCACCGCGCGGCCCGGGAGGCCATGACGCCCCGCTCGACCGCCGTACGGCTCCTGATGCTCATGAGGCTTCCGGTGCTCCCGGTGCTTCTGGGGCCGGTGGTGCTTCTGGGACCGGTGGGACTCATGGAGCCGCCTTTCCGTCGTACTGCCGCCGGGCCGAGTCGCTCACCCGGATCAGCAGCGCCACGATCGCCCAGTTGGTGACGACCGACGAACCGCCCTGCGCCAGGAACGGCATCGCCATACCGGTCAGCGGGATCAGCCCGGTCACCCCGCCCGCGATCACGAACACCTGGAGCGCCACGATCGAGGCGAGCCCGATCGCCAGCAGCCGGCCGAAGGGATCGCGCAGGGCGAGGCCCGCCCGGTAGCCGCGCTCCACCAGCAGGCCGTACAGCAGGAAGAGCGCCGACAGTCCGGCCAGGCCCAGTTCCTCGCCCGCCGTCGCCAGGACGAAGTCGGACTTCACGGCGAAGCCGATGAGATGGGAGTGGCCGAGGCCGAGGCCGGTGCCGAGCATGCCGCCGGCCGCGAAGGAGAAGAGCGACTGGGCGAGCTGATTGGGGCCGAGGCCCGCCTCGATGGAGGCGAACGGGTGCAGCCAGTCCTCGATCCGCCCGTGGACATGCGGTTCGAGACGGCCCACGGCGACCGCGCCCAGCGCCGCCAGCAGCAGACCGACGGCGATCCAGCCGGTGCGGCCGGTGGCGACGTACAGCATGACCACGAAGAGGCCGAAGAAGAGCAGGGACGTGCCCAGGTCCCGTTCCAGGACCAGCACGCCCACGCTGATCAGCCAGATCGCCACGATCGGGCCGAGCACCCGGCCGGTCGGCAGCTGCATGAACCAGATCTTGCGGCCCGCGTACGCCAGCGCGGTGCGGTTCGCCGCCAGGTACGCGGCGAAGAACACCGCGAGCAGCACCTTCGCGAACTCGCCGGGCTGGAGCGAGAACCCGGCGACGCGGACCCAGATCCGGGCGCCGTTCACGGCGGGGAAGAAGATCGGAAGGGTGAGCAGGGCCAGCGCGGCCACCACGCACACGTACGCGTACCGCTGGAGCACCCGGTGGTCCCGCAGGGCTGCCACGACCAGGATGAAGAGCGTGATGCCGAGGGTGGACCACACCAGCTGCGCGGGTGCCCCCCGGTCGCCGGGCGTCTCCAGGTCCAGCCGGTAGATCAGCACCAGGCCGATCCCGTTGAGCAGCACGCCGATGGGCAGCGGCAGCGGGTCGGCGCAGGGGGCGCGCACCCGTACGGCGCAGTGCGCCAGCAGCGCGAGCACACCGAGCCCGGCGCCGTAGCCGGCGGCGCCGGGCGGGACGGTGCCGTTCTTCGCGATGCCGACCGCGCAGTAGCCGTACACCGACAGCAGAACGGCCAGGACGATGAGGGCCAGTTCGATGCCGCGGGGCCGGGGGAGGCGGCCCGCGGTGGCGGGAGCGTCGGCTGCCGCCACGGTGATGCGGGCACCGGTCCCGGCGCCGACTCCGACTCTCGTCATGTCCGGAACTTACCCAAATAGGGCTCCTTGTGAGCCTTGGGCATGGTGTCGTGTCAGCACCGGCGCGACGCCTCGCCGATGGGGTCGCCGTGCGGGCGCCGGTCGTCGTTGCCGTCGCCGCCCTGACTCCAGGGACATGGCGAGACCTCCGTGCGGGGTACGAAACTGACTCGTCGCCACATTAGGGGCACGGTTCAGGCGCCGCCCGTCACGCTGGGCCATCGGGGCGCGGGCACCCGCTCCCTTCGCTACGCCGAAGGAAGCGTCAGCGTCGCGACCGCCCCGCCGTCCGCGGCGTTGGCGAACGTCAGCCGGGCGCCCAGGACCTCGGCCTGGCCGACCGCGATGGTCAGCCCGAGCCCGTGCCCCTTCGACCCGCCCTCGGTGCGGAACCGCTGCGGCCCATGGACCAGCAGGTACTCCGGATAGCCGTCCCCATGGTCCCGTACGGTGACCACCGCGCCGTCCACGGTCAGCCGCACCGGCGCCCGCCCGTGCCGGTGCGCGTTGGCGACCAGGTTGCCCAGCACCCGTTCGAGCCGCCGCCGGTCGGTCTCCACGCGCGCGTCCCGGACGATCCGGACCTCCGTGTCCGTCCTCCCCGACGCCCGCACCACCCGGCCGGCCAGCGCCCGCAGCTCCTCCGCGTCCAGCTCCAGCCGCTCCCGGCCGGTGTCCAGCCGGGAGATCTCCAGCAGGTCCTCGGTCAGGGTGCGCAGCGCCGCCACCCGGTCGCGCACCAGCTCCGTCGGCCGGCCCGGCGGCAGCAGCTCGGCCGCCGCGTGCAGCCCGGTCAGCGGAGTACGCAGTTCGTGCGCCACGTCCGCGGTGAAGCGCTGCTCGCTCAGCAGCTTGCCCTGGAGCGTGGCGGCCATGGTGTCGAGGGCGGCGGCGACCGCGGCCACCTCGTCCTGCGGCCGGCCCGGCTCCTTCGTGCGGGGGTCGTCCACCCGGGCGTCCAGGTCGCCCGCGCTGATCCGCCGGGCGACCCGCGCGGTGGTGTGCAGGCGCCGGGTCACCCGGGTCACCGCGAACGCGCCGACCAGCAGGGTCGCCCCGATCGCCAGCCCGGACGACCACAGGATCGCGCGGTCCAGTCCTTCGATGGTGCGGGCGCTCTGCGCGTAGTCCACCTGGACGGCGAGGGCCCGGTCGCCGTCCACCGGACCGGCCGCCCACATCGTGGGCCGCCCCCGGTGGTCGGCGACCAGCGTGCCGCGCTCCCCGGACAGGGCCAGCGTCCGCAGCGACGCGGGCAGCCCCGGCGGGTCGACGCCCGCGCCGGGGCCGAGGGTGTCCCCGGCCTCGAACGCCGTCGTCGCGTCGTCCAGCCGGGACAGGGCGAGGTCGCGGGCCTGGCCGACGGTCTGGTTCGTCACCGAGACATGCACCAGGACGCCGAGCAGGGCGGCGAGCGCACAGCACATCACCGTGATGAACACGGCGGCCTTCACGGCGAGGGTGCCGGACCACCGGGGGAGCGCGAGCCTCATCGGCCGCTCGCGGAGGTCGAGGGGGCGGCCGAGGAGGGGGCGGGCGAGCGGGAGGAGAAGGCGGAGGAGGGGCCGGCCGAGCCCGTCGGGCGGGGTGACCGCTTCGGGTCGCCGGTCCGCAGCATCTCGTCGTGGGTGAGCAGCATCGCGCGCTGCTGCGGGTCCCAGGTCCACTGGAGCCGGTACTCGTACCCGGCGACCTCCGACGGGGCCCGGATGATCACGGCCCGGCGGGCCAGCTCGACCCCGCTCACCGCGTCCTCGTACGCCATGACCTGGACGAGCCGGTCCCCCCGGACGGTGTAGACGCGGACGGCGGTCAGATTGCCGGGCAGCTGGCGGAAGCCGAGGGTCATGTCGTCGTGGCCGTCGCCGGTGAGGTCGCGGTAGTAAGCCCGCAGGACCGGGCACCGGCTCCCGTCCTCGTCGTGCGGCCCGCAGTCGGCCATCCGCCGGGCGGTCTCGCCGTACGTCCCGTCGGCGTAGTCGCCCGGATGCGCGGCGATCTCCTTGCGCACCACCTCCACCGGGTCCACCGTGCGGATGTCGCCGCCGGGCACGGTGACACCCTTCACCACCTCGGTCTCCACCTCGCCCAGCTCGAAGGCCGGGCTGGAGGCGGGGGTCAGATCCGGCCAGAGCTTGTCCGGGCTGACCGCGGTCGGTGTGGCCCCCGCGCCCTGGAGCCCGCCGGCGTCACCGCAGGCCGCGGCGGCCGTGCCCAGCAGGACGACGGCCACTGCGGCGAGGGCGGTGCGGGTGGGGCGACGGGGCGGCACGGAACTCCTGTGGTGCATGGTGATGCGGGGCCCCGTACACCTTATTCGTAGGGAAGTCCTTTTTGCGTACCGGGCGGGTGGCTGCGGATGAAACGATTGTTCATGGTCACTCGGCCAGTTCCTCCAGCAGCCTGGCCGTCGGCAGCCCCGCCCGCAGGTACTCGACGAACAGCTCGTTGTGCAGGGCCCACGGTGAGCGCCGCGACCGTATCAGCCGGATCGCCTCGTCGGCCGAGTGCCCCCGGCGGGTCAGGGTGTGCGCCACCACCAGCCCCGAGCGGTTGTATCCGCTGTAGCAACGGACGAGGACCGTGCGGCCCGCGTCCAGCGCGTCGCCCGCGGCCTGGGCCAGCCGGATCACCCCCGCGAGCTGGGTGCCGTCCAGCGGACCGTCCGGAATCGGCCACACCTGGTGCTCCACACCGGGGTCCGGCCCGTGCCCGGGCTGCCGCAGCAACGTCTGGACAAGATCGAACTCATCACGCACCACGGCGGACTCCAGCCGGCCGGAGCGCCCGCGGAACTCGTGGCCGCCCATCCACAGGCCGGGCACGATCTCGTCCCACGGGCCGTCCGGCGCCGGTACGTCGGGTTGCTTTCTGCGGGTCCGCAACGGCGCCTCCCCAACGCGCTGCCCGAGGGCCTGCGACATGCTTCTGGAGGGACTGCCCAACTCCCTCCAAAGGTAACCGCCTTCTTGCCCGTGGAGCATGCGGCCTGTTCCCATGGTCAAGGGGTGATGGTGCATGAGCGGACTGCGCGTCATACCGACCTGGCGACATGGCCAGGAACGTCTCTACGTCTGCCTCACGGACGGCAGGAACATCGCCTGGTACGACCGTGAGACGGCCAGGGTCAACCTGCTCAGCGACGACCGCAGAGCGGACGTACTGGAGGCCCTCGGCCCCTTCCTGACCGGCCCGGTCACGGTCGGCCCACCGCCGGTGCCGACCCCGGCGGAGCTGGCCCGGCTCACCCTCCCCCCGGACGACGACCTGGCGCCCAACCGCCCCGGCGAGGCCCTCCTGGTCGCCCTGGACCGCGACCCGGGCCCCGCCCACCGGCTCCGCACCGACCCGCGCCGGCGCGCGCTCGCGGCCGAGCAGACCGTCGGCGAGCTCCTGGACGGCCTCGACGGCGCCGGCTGGCACACCCTGCACTCGATCCCCCTCCCCGGCGGCGACCGCCTCCACCACCTGGCCATCGGCCCCGGCGGCCTCTTCGCGGTCCACACGCTCCACGCCCGCAAGCAGCGGGTACGCGTCGCCGACCCGCTGCTCGCCCTGGGCCGCCGCGATCCCGAACCCCTGCTGCGCCGCGTCCGCGCCGAGGCGGACCGGGCCTCCTACGCCCTGACCGCCGAGGTCCGCCCGGTACTGGCCCTCGTGGGCCCCACGGACATCTCCTTCACCAGCCCACCCCGGGAGGTCCGCGTCCTCACCGACACCGACCTCCCGGACCTCGCCCGCCTGGGCGGCATCCTGAAGCCGGCGGACGTGGAGGCACTGCACGCGATGGCGCGGGACCGGAGGACGTGGGGGAGGGTGTGAGGGGGGCGCCGTACGGCGCGTGAGGGGGCTTCGCCGCCGCTCGGCCGTCCGGCCCCGGCCGGATGCCTCAGCCCGTCCGGCGTTCGAGGACGACGTCCAGGGCCGAAGCGGGGGTCTGGGACGTGGGCCCTGGGGGGTTCGAGGGCGGAGCCCTCGGGGGGTGGGGGGCGGCGCGGCCCGGCCCTCACGGCAGCGGCACGACCCCGGTCCTCACGGCAGCGGCGCAGCCCCCCGCCCTCACGGCAGCGGCGCCGCCCGGTCCGCGTCGAGCAGCGGGGCCAGCAGATCGCCGTGGTCGTGGACGCGGGACGCCACGTCCGGCGCCCGCAGCACCAGCCGCTCCGGCCCCCGGAACTCGGTGACCTCCTCCACCTCCTCCCACATCAGCGGCGCCGACACGGTCGGCTCGGCCCGCGCCCGCAGGGTGTACGGCGTGGCCGTGGTCTTGCGCGCCGCGTTCTGACTCCAGTCGACGAACACCTTCCCCGGCCGCAGGCTCCGCGTCATCCGGTGCACCACCAGCCGCGGCATCGCCCGCTCCGCCTCCACGGCCAGCTCCTTCGCGTACGCGGTGGCCCGTTCGGACGACGCCCCGCGCACCGCCGCCAGCAGATGCAGCCCCTTCGCCCCCGATGTCTTCGCGTACGCCTCGATCCCGTCGGCCGCCAGCCGCTCCCGCAGCCACAGCGCGACCTCGCAGCACTCGGCGACGGCCGCCGGCGCACCGGGATCGAGGTCAAAAACAAGCCGGTCGGCCTGCCCGGGTTCCTGGATCACCCACTGGGGCGTATGGAACTCGGTGACGAGATTCGCCGCCCAGACCAGCGTGGCCAGATCCTGTACGAGCACCATCCGGGCCGGCCCCTCCGAGCGCGGCACCTCGGCGGTGGTGACCCACTCGGGCGTTCCCGGCGGCACGTTCTTGGCGAAGAACACCTGCCCGTCCGGCCCGTCCGGATAGCGCAGGAAGGACAGCGGCCGGTCCCGCAGATGGGGGAGCAGGGCGTCGGCCACGGTCGCGTAGTAGTGCAGCACCTCGCCCTTGGTGAAGCCGGTCGCCGGATACAGCACCTTCTCCAGATTGCTGAGCGCGAGCCTCCGCCCCTCCACCTCTGTGATCGGCGTCATACGATGAGAATCACACGAAAACGGCAGATAACGCCCACCGTGTTCCCGTCGACCACCGCCCCCGGCGACCGACCGCCGCCACCGACCCCCGGCGATCGACCGCCGATTCCCGACCCCCGACCCGCGACCCCCGACCGCCCAGGAGGGTGCTGCACGTGCGATCCATATGGAACGGTGCCATCTCCTTCGGCCTCGTCAGCATCCCGATCAAGCTGGTGAACGCCACCGAGAGCCACACGATCTCCTTCCGCCAGATCCACACCGAGGACGGCGGCCGCATCCGCTACCGCAAGGTCTGCGAACTGGAGGACCGCGAGGTCGGCTCCGGGGAGATCGGCAAGGGGTGGGAGGACGCCGACGGGACGATCATCCCGATCACCGACGAGGAGCTGTCCCACCTCCCGATCCCCACGGCGAAGACGATCGAGATCGTCGCCTTCGTGCCGGAGGACCGGATCGACCCGCTCCAGATGGACGCCGCGTACTACCTCCAGGCCGGCGGTGCCCCCGCCGCGAAGCCGTACACCCTGCTCAGGGAAGCGCTGAAGCGCAGCAACAAGGTCGCCATCGCGAAGTACGCCCTGCGCGGCCGGGAACGGCTCGGCATGCTCCGCGTGGTCGGCGACGCGATCGCCATGCACGGCCTGCTCTGGCCCGACGAGGTCCGCGCGCCCGAGGGCGTCGCCCCGGACACCCCGGTCACCGTCCGTGACAAGGAACTCGACCTCGCGGACGCCCTGATGGACACCCTCGGCGAGGTCGACCTCGACGACCTGCACGACCAGTACCGCGAGGCGGTCGAGGAACTCGTCGCCGCGAAGGCGGCCGGCGAGGCACCCCCCGAGGCCCCCACCGCACCGTCCGGCGGCAAGGTCCTGGACCTGATGGCGGCGCTGGAGAAGAGCGTGCGCGCGGCGAAGCAGTCGCGAGGCGAGGAGCCGGCGGGACAGGCCGCGGCGGAAGAGGCCGAGGTCAGAGCCCTCCCGCAACGCAAGTCGGCCCGTGCGGCCCCGAAGCGGACGGATGCGAAGAAGTCGACGTCCACCGCGAAGAAGTCGGCCTCCTCCGGCACCGCGAGAAAGA
Organism: Streptomyces phaeofaciens; assembly: GCF_014648915.1. GTDB lineage: Bacteria > Actinomycetota > Actinomycetes > Streptomycetales > Streptomycetaceae > Streptomyces > Streptomyces phaeofaciens. Next base: position 648,530 of record NZ_BMSA01000002.1, read on the forward strand.
CGACGTCGAAGACGGCGCAGGCCACGAAGAAGACGACGGCGTCGAAGAGCACGTCGACGACGAAGAGCACCTCGGCCACGAAGAGGACGGCCGCGGCCAAGAAGACCACCGCGAAGAAGACACCGGCGAAGAAGACGACGTCACGCAAGCGCACGGCCTGACCGCCCGAACCCGGCCCCTCGCCCCCGGATCACGCCGTACGACCCGGGGAACCCGGTGCTCCCCGCCCCCTCACCCCACCCGCTCCAGCGCCCCCTCGGCCCCGCCCCGCACCCCGGCCCCGCCCGTCTCCCCCCACCCCCACGGAACCGTCACCAGCGCGACCCCCACCCCCAACCCCACCGCCGCCGCCACGGGGAACCGCCCCCCGTAGGCGAACCCGTGCCCCGCGAAGTACGTCAGCGCACCGGCGCTCACCCCGACACCCGCCCACACCCGCCAGCCGCCCACGCCCCGCACGCCCGCGCCCGGCCGGACCCGCGCCTCCGTCAGTGCCAGCCGCCGCTCCACCGGCCGCAGCCCCCGCACGACCGCGGCCAGCACGACCCCGAGCACCACCAGCCACGGCCCCCGCAGCACCCACCAGCCCGCCGAGCCGTAGTCGGGCTGCGGAGCCAGCCCGGTCAGATAGAACGCGGCGGCGATCACCAGCACGGGCAGCATGTGCCACAGGTACAGCGTCATGCTCGCGGCCCCCAGCCCCCGCACGGCCCGCCCCACCCGCGCCCGCCCCAACCCCCGTCGCAGGACGGGCGCGACCAGCAGCGCCAGCCCGACCTGGGCGACGGCCCAGGCCAGCATGGCCGCCGACGGCGGATTGGTGTTGCTGACGTCCTGCCCGGTCACCAGGATCAGACTGACCGGGAACGGCCCGATCCCGACGAGCAGCGCGAATCCCGCCCCGCCCACGGCCGCCATCGCGGCCGGCACCGCCCGCCCCCTGCCCAGCAGCCCCTCCCGCCAGCAGAAGCCGAGCTGGTACACGACCCCCCACACCAGCAGGTGGTTGAGCGCCCCGACGGCCTCCGCGTACGGCCCGTCCACCGTCACGACCAGCACACCGACGCCGAACCCGGCCACCCCCATCCCGAACGGGACACCGAGCCCGCCCCGCCGATGCAGCGCGTACAGCACCGGAGTCAGCGCGCTGAGCAGCAGATACACCGGCAGGAACCAGAACTGCATGGCCATCGCCCACCCCACCAGCGCGAGCGTGCCCGGATCCACACCGACCGCCGCGCAGACCCCCACCGCGAGCAGCACCAGCCCGCTGTACACGGCCGTGGGCAGCAGCAGTCGTACCGCCCGCTGCCCCACCCACCCGGCCGCCGTCCCGCCGGCCGCCCGCGCCCGCTCCCAGGAGCCGCCCGCCGCGTACCCTCCCGCGAGGAAGAACAGCGGCATGATCTGGAAGCCGAGCGTCAGCCACTGCGTCCAGGGCACCGTCGCCAGCAGCTCCGGCGCGACGATCGTCCCGTCCGGCCGCCGGACCAGCCCGGTGATCAGCCAGTGCCCCAGGACGACGAGCAGAATCGCCCACGCCCGAAGAAAGTCCACGTACCGGTCCCGACTCATGCCCGCAGCTTCCCGTCCCCCCAACTCCCGCACACCCGAAAGCCCTTGTCGCAACCAACCCGTGCCCGTCACGAAACCTGGAACCGCAGGCTCCACCCGGGGGTGGAGATCTGTGACTTTCCGTCACGGAGCGTGTTCGGGCTGCTCTACTCTGCATCCGCGTGGGGATCCTTCGGACGGAGAGTGAGGGGTCGGGAGTGACGGTGTCGGAGCAGGCCGAGGACGTGACGGCCGCCGAGGCCTACGACGAGGTCGAGCAGCTCAACGACCTCAACCGGGCGGTCGGCCGGCAGGTCAGACTGCTAAGGGAACGAGCCGGCCTCGCCCAGCGGGACGTGGGGGACCGGCTCGGATACGGTCCGGACCTGGTCTCCGCGCTGGAGCGGGGCGTGCGGACGCCTCAGCGGGAGTTCCTGGAAGCCGCCGACGAACTCCTCGACGCCGGAGGCTTGCTGAAGGCACTCGTCGAGGACATCGAGCGAGCGAAGGCGAAGGCCCGGGTACGGCATCCGGCGTGGTTCAAGGACTACGCGCGGCTGGAGAGGAGTGCGGTCGAGATCAACGACTACAGCTGCCACGACATCCCGGGGCTGTTCCAGACGAAACATCGGATTCAGGCGCTGTACGAGATGAGGAGGCCGCTACTGGACGAAGAGACCATCGAGCAGCGGGTCGCGGCACGGCTGGCGAGGCAGGAGATCCTGACCTGCTGGCCTCCGACCATGATCAGCACCGTCATTGAGGAGTCGGTGTTGCGACGACCGCTCGGAGGGCCCGAGGTCCACCAAGAGCAGTTGGAGCAGCTGATCCGGCTGGCCTCCCTGCGGAGTGTGGAGCTGCAGGTGATGCCGATGAACCGCACCGAGCACGCCGGTATGGGAGGAGCGTTCATCCTGCTGACTCCCAAGGGGAAGCGTCAGGTTGGCTACACGGAGGCGCAGGACTCGGCGCAACTCACAACGGACGCCGAGGAGGTACGTATCCTGGCCGCACGGTACGGAAGCATCAGGGCGCAGGCGCTCACCATGCAGGAGTCCGTCGCCCTGATCGAGAGCATGGTGGGAGAACGATGAGCACTCCGCAGCCCGCACATCTCGCTTGGGTCAAGAGCAGCTACAGCGGCAATGAGGGCGGTGCCTGCCTGGAGGTCGCCGCCACAGCCGGCACTATCCACATCCGCGACTCCAAGGCTCCCGACCGGGCCCAACTGGCGTTCGCGACCCCGCGGTGGGCCGCGTTCGTACGGTTCGCGGCGCAAGGCTGAGGACCACGTAGGCCCAAGTGGGCTCGAGAGCACGCGGGGAGACCGATGAGCACCGCTGAATCCGCACATCTCGCCTGGTTCAAGAGCAGTTACAGCGGCGCCGAGGGCGGCGAATGCCTGGAGGCCGCCGCCACGCCCGGCACCACCCACATCCGCGACTCCAAGGCGCCCACCCGCGCCCAACTGGCGTTCGCGTCGGCGCGGTGGGCCGCGTTCGTACGGTTCGTGGCACAGGGCTGACGAACCCTCAGTCGTCCTGCGCCGGGTCGGCCGACACGGTCGGGGTCGGGGGTCAGACCGCCGGGGGAGTGAGCGGTGTCTCCGTCTCGAACCCGACCTTGACCCCGTCGACCACCTCCACGGAGGCCCCGGCCGACTCGAAGCGGTCGCGCCCCGTATCCCCGGTCCCTGGCGGAGCCGACGACTGCCCGCCGGGCGGCCGCGGCGTGGGCAGCCCGCAGCAGGGCGACCCGCCAGCGGGCGTCCGCTCGCGGAATGTGCCGCGGCCGCGCCGACTCGCCGGTCTTGTCCAGCAACTCGGCCCGCCGTCACCAGGGCACCGCGAAACGCTCGGCGACGCCCTCCTCCATCAACGGGCTGAGCCCGCCGCCTGCCCGGCCGCTCACATCACCCCGGCCCCCTTGACGCACCGAATGTTACCGGTAACATCGACGCTCGTCGGAGCATCACCACCCGCACCCACACCGTCGTGGGCCGTCCGCCCCGGAGTCCGCGTGACCGACCGCCCCCTGGCACAGCGCACCCCCACACCCCCGAGCGCGGCGGAGACCGCCCCCACTCTCTTCAGCACGGCCGCCGTGGTCGCCTCCTGCACGGGCTTCATGCTCATCGGCGCACTCCAGGCCCTGTACGGCCCCGCCATCCCGGCCCTGCGCCACGAGTACGGCCTCTCGCCCTCCACCGCCGGACTGGCCCTGAGCGCCCACTTCGTCGGCGGGGTCGCCGGCGTCCTCCTCTTCGACCGCCTCTACGGCCGCACGGGCAACCGGAGCATCCTCGGCACCTCCTACCTCCTGATGGCCGCCGGCGCCGCAGGCTTCGCACTGGCCCCGAACTGGCCCCTCGCCCTCACCGCGTCCCTCCTCGCCGGCCTCGGCTTCGGCGGCATCGACTACGGCCTCAACCAGCTCTTCGCCGTCGGCTTCGGCCGCCGTTCCACCGCGATGCTCAACATCCTCAACGCCCACTTCGGCATCGGCGCCATCCTCGGCCCGGCCCTGATCGGCGCGGTCGGTGCCGACCACTACCCGGCGATCTTCCTTGCCTTCGCCCTGGCCAACCTCCCCCTCCTCCTCTGCCTCCGGGGCGTACGCGACCACACCCCCCAACCCACCGAAGGCCCCCGGAGCGACACCCCCGCCACCCACGCCCTGCGCTCGGTACTGGCCGTCTTCGTCGTCCTCTACGTCCTGCACGTAGGCATCGAGGCGGGTGTCGGCGGCTGGGAACCCACCCACCTGGAAACCGTCGGCTACGGCGCGGGCATCGCCGCGACCGCCACGTCGGTCTACTGGCTGATGATGACCGTCGGCCGCTTCCTGGTCGTTCCGCTGACCCTGCGCTTCTCGGCCCAGACCATCATCACGGCCTCCTGCGCCGGCATGACGGCCTGCCTCCTCCTGGCCGCCGTACCGAACCTGGCCCCGTACGCCTACGCGGGCGTAGGCCTCTTCATCGCACCGATTTTCCCGACCGGCCTCCCCTGGCTCAACCGCGCCGCCCCCCGAGCCCGCCGCGCCGGCGCCCTGGTCATCGCCGCCTCCATGGTCGGCGGCGTGGCCGCAGGCCCGGCACTCGGCAAGGTCATCGAGTGGTCGAGCGTCACCGCCGTACCCCTCCTCCTCGCGGCCGTCTCGGCCACCTGCCTGGCCGCGACACGCTGGCTGATCCGCGCGACGCCCCGCTGAGCCGGACACCCCGACGCACCGCCGGCCGCCACAAGGCGGGAGCGACGGCTTCGGCGATCCGGACACCCCGACGCACCCGCGGTCGCCGTACCACGGGAGCGGGTCGTGGCGGTGCGGCGCAGCCCGTCGCTCAGCTCGTCACTGCCGGGTCGGACTGTGGCAGCAGGCAGCAGTACGCCCAACACGCGACGGGCTCGCCGCACCGCCACGACCCCGACCCACACCCGACGATCAGCGCTGTCCACCCACCCCACCCCACCCCACCCCCCACCCGACCCCCGAAGGGACCCGAATGCCCGCCCTGACGACGACGAACGACGGCTTCCTCCTCCACGGCGAACCGTTCCGCATCCTCTCCGGCGCCCTCCACTACTTCCGCGTCCACCCGGACCAGTGGTCCGACCGCCTCCACAAGGCCCGCCTGATGGGCCTGAACACCGTCGAGACGTACATCCCCTGGAACCTCCACCAGCCCACCCCCGACACCCTCGACCTCGACGGCCTCCTGGACCTCCCCCGCTTCCTCCGCCTGGCCGCCGCCGAGGGCCTGCACGTCCTCCTCCGCCCCGGCCCGTACATCTGCGCCGAGTGGGACGGCGGCGGCCTCCCGTACTGGCTGACCGCCGACCCCACCATCCGCCTGCGCACCAGCGACCCCCGCTTCACCGGCGCCGTGGACCGCTACCTGGACCTCCTCCTCCCCCCGCTCCTGCCCCACATGGCGGCGGCGGGCGGCCCGGTCATCGCCGTACAGGTGGAGAACGAGTACGGCGCCTACGGCGACGACATCGCCTACCTCAAGCACCTGGAGGCATCGCTCCGCTCCCGGGGCATCGAGGAGCTCCTCTTCACCTGCGACCAGACCGACGGCGACCACCTCAAGAACGGCACCCTCCCCGGCGTCCTCGCCACCGGCACCTTCGGCAGCCGCGTCGACCGTTCCCTGGCCCGCCTGCGCGAACACCAGCCCCAAGGGCCCCTGATGTGCGGGGAGTTCTGGATCGGCTGGTTCGACCACTGGGGCGGCCCGCACCACGGCCGGGACGCCGCCGACGCGGCCGCCGACCTGGACCGCCTGCTCGCCGCGGGCGCCTCCGTCAACATCTACATGTTCCACGGCGGCACCAACTTCGGCTTCACGAGCGGCGCCAACCACCACCACGCCTACGTCCCCACCGTCACGTCGTACGACTACGACGCCCCGCTCACCGAGAGCGGCGACCCGGGCCCGAAGTACCACGCGTTCCGCGAGGTACTGGCCCGCCACGCTGAGATCCCACCCACCCCCACCCCCGCACCGACCCCCAAACTCCCCCTCACCACCCTGAAGTTGACCACCAGCGCCCCCCTCCTCTCGCACCTCGGCCCCGCCGTCCGCGCCACCGCCCCCCTCACAGCCGACGAGCTGGGGCAACGGGCGGGATACGTCCTGTACCGCACCACGGTCCCCGCCGAAGGAGCCGGCCTGCTGGCCTTCGAGGGCGGAGTCGGCGACCGGGCCCAGGTCTTCCTGGACGGCGCCCCGGCCGGTGTCCTCGAACGCGAGCGCTACGACGAGACGCTGCCGGTCCACGTCCCCCGCCGGGACGCGGTCCTCGACGTCCTGGTGGAGAACCAGGGCCGGGTGAACTACGGCCCCCGCATCGGAGTCCCCAAGGGCCTGCTCGGCCCGGTGAGCCTCGACGGCGAGCCCCTCCGGGACTGGGACTGCCACCCCCTGCCCCTGGCGGAGCCGCCGGACCCGACCACGTTCGCCCCGGCCACCGCTCCCGTCTCCCGCGAACCGGCCTTCCACCACGGTACGTTCGACGTCACCGAGCCGGCCGACGCCTTCCTCGCCCTCCCCGGCTGGACCAAGGGCCAGGCGTGGATCAACGGCTTCCCCCTGGGCCGCTACTGGAACCGAGGCCCCCAGCGCACGCTCTACGTCCCGGCCCCGGTCCTGCGCCCCGGCAGCAACGACCTGATCCTCCTCGAACTCCACGGCACCACCACCCGCCACGCCCACCTCACCGACACCCCCGACCTCGGCCCGGCGGGGTCCTGATGAGGCACCGCATCCGCGTCCCGGCGGCCGCCGCACCCCCGTTACGAGGGCACCTCCCCTTCTCCGACGCCCCCGGCGTCCCCGACCCCATCGAGGTGACCAGCCGCTGGCTCACCCGAGGCGGCCGCCCCTGGTTCCCGGTCTCCGGCGAGTTCCACTACTCCCGCCACCCGGCCCGGCACTGGGAGGAGGAGCTGCTGAAGACGAAGGCGGCCGGAGTGACGGCGGTCGCCTCCTACGTCATCTGGATCCACCACGAGGAGACCGAGGGCCGCATCCGCTTCGACGGCGACCGCGACCTGCGCCGCTTCGCCCGGCTCTGCGCCCGCCACGGCCTCGACTTCATCCCCAGGATCGGCCCCTGGGCCCACGCGGAGGTCCGCAACGGCGGCCTCCCGGACTGGGTCCTGGCCCGCACCACGGCGACCCGCACGGACGCCCCGGCGTACCTCTCCGCCGTACGCCCGTGGTTCGAGGCGATCGCCGCCCAGCTGCGCGGTCTGGAACGGGCGAACGGCGGCCCCGTCGTCGCCATCCAGATCGAGAACGAGCTGTACGACCGCCCGGACCACCTGCTGACGCTGAAGCGCATGGCCCAGGAGGCCGGCCTGAGCGCCCCGCTGTGGACCTCGACGGCGTGGGGCGGGGTCCAGCTCCCGGGCGACGAACTCCTCCCGCTCTACGGCGGCTACCCGGAGGCGTTCTGGACGGAGTCCGACGCGGGCTGGCCGGACACCTGCCGCAAGCATTTCTTCTTCACCCACCAGCGCGACGACGAGGGCATCGGCGCCGACCTGCGCCCGACGACGGTTCGCGGCACGGACCCCGAGTCCCGCACGGCCCGTTTCCCGTGGGCGACCTGCGAACTGGGCGGCGGCATGGCCGTGGCGTACCACCGTCGCCCGCGCGTCGACGCGCGGGACATCGGGGCCCTCGCCCTCACCAAGATCGGCTGCGGCTCGGTGTGGCAGGGCTACTACATGTTCCACGGCGGCACGAATCCCAAGGGCGAGCTGTCCACCCTCCAGGAGTCCCATGCCACCGCCTACCCCAACGACCTCCCGGTCCTGACGTACGACTTCCAGGCGCCGCTCGGCGAGTACGGCCAGTACCGCCCGTCGTACGACGAACTGCGCCTTCAGCACCTGATGCTGGCGGACTTCGGCGCGACGCTGGCCCCGATGGAGTCGGCGCTGCCGGAGGCCGGTCCGCGGGACCAGCACGACCGGGACACCCTGCGCTGGGCGGTCCGTACGGACGGCAGGGCGTCCGGCTTCCTCTTCGTCACGAACCACCAGCCGCACGAGCCGCTCCCGGACCACCCGGAGACCCGCTTCAGGGTGGAGTTCCCCGAGAGCGCACCCCTGACCCTGCCCAGCACCCCCGTGACGATCCCCGCGGGAGCCTACTTCTGCTGGCCCCTGCGCCTGGAGGTGGCGGGCCTCCGCGTGGACTGGGCCACGGCACAGCCGATCTGCACGGTCACCGACCCCGACCCCGATGGCGACGGCGACGCCGACCGCACGGTCCTGGTCCTGGCGGCGACGGACGGCATCGCACCGGAAGTCGCCCTGGACGCGAGCACGGTGAGATCGGTGGTCACCCCCGAGGGCGCCCGGACGACGGCCACCGAAGACCGCATCCTGATCACCGGCATCACCCCGGGCACGAACGCACTGATCGAAGTGCAACTGGAGCCGGAGCCGACCACAGCCGCAACCACAGGGAAACCCGGCAGGGGCGCCGGAGACACCCCCCGAACCGTCGCGCTCCTCGTCCTGGACGCGGCAACGGCCCGTACAGCCTACCGGGGCGAGGCCTGGGGTGCGCAACGCCTGGTCCTCGCCACGGCCGGAGTGGTCTTCGACGAGCCGGCGGACGAGGTACGACTCCACACCCGCTCCCCGGCCGAGTCCGCGTCCCTCTCCGTCCTCCCCGCCCCGCACCACCCGCCGACGGCCCCCGGAGCGACGGTGAAGGAGAGCCAGGACGGCGTCCTGACCCGCTACACCCTCCTCCCCGACCCGGAACTACCCACCACATCCACCACCCCCGCCCCCTCCACCCCCACCCTCACGCTCCTCACCAGACCGGGCCCGCCCCCCACCCCCGAAACGGGCCCCCTGAACCGCGCGAGCGCCCCGGCGGACCACCACTACGACACCACCGCGGCCGTCTACCGAGTGGACCTCCCACCCGCGAGCACCACCCCGGAGGGCACCACCCTCCTCCGCCTTCACTGGACGGGGGACACGGCACGGGCGTACGCAGGGGACGAGCTGGTGGCCGACCAGTTCTTCACGGGCCGCCCGTGGGACATGTCCCTGGACCGTCTCCCCTCGGGCACACCGCTGACGGTGAGGATCCTGCCCCTGGCCGCCGGGGCGAAGGTCCACATTCCGGAGGAGACCCCGGAGCCCGAGGTCGCGGAGGTCCGGGCGGCGGAGTTCGTGACAGTCCGAAGGTGGACGCTGCGCCAAACCCCTTGACCTCCACCCCCACCCACCCCACCCCCCACCCACCGATCCACCCCCTTCCACCCACCCACCCCCCTCCACCCACCCCACCGATCCACCCCCTCCACCCCCGCTTTCCCCCTTCCGCCCCCGCCTCCCCGCCCCCGCCCGTGCCTCCCGGCCTATCCTGTGGGTCCCGCCGGGCAGGGCACGGCAGGGCCGGACAGAACCGGCCTGCTCCGCGCGGCACACGGCACACGGCACACTGCACCAGCCGGCAGACGCGAACACCAGGCCGAAGGAAGCGGAGCTCCCCCCATGACCCCAAGCGCCGCCGACGGCCCGGCGACCAAGGGCCGCAGCCGCCGCAACTTCGCGGGCGCCCGTCCGGTGATGGACGACGTGGCGAAGCTGGCCGGTGTCTCCAAGCAGACTGTGTCCCGGGTGCTCAACGACAACCCGGCCGTCCGCGCCGAGACCCGCGAGGCGGTCCTGGCGGCCATGCGCACCCTCGGCTACCGCCCCAGCCGCAGTGCCCGTTCGCTGGCCAGCGGCCGTACCCGCATGCTCGGCGTGATCTCCTTCGACGCGGCCCGCTACGGTCCCGCCTCCACCCTCACCGCCATCAACACCGCGGCACAGGAGGCGGGTTACCTGCTCAGCTCGATCGCCCTGGACACGGCCGACAAGGACACGGTGCTCCAGGCCGCGGACCGGCTGTCGGCGGAGGGCGCGGACGGCGTGATCGCGATCGCCCCGCAGCTGTGGGTGGCCAGGGCCCTGGCGGAGGCCCGCCTGGACATCCCGCTGGTCGTCATGGACAACGACCTCGGCGACGGCACCCCCGTGGTCACCTCGGACGCCCGCACCGGCGCCCGCCTGGCCACTCGCCACCTCCTCTCCCTCGGCCACCCCACGGTCCGGCATGTGGCGGGCCCGACCGGATGGACCTCGGCGGACCGCCGCGCGGAGAGCTGGCGGGACACGCTGAAGGCGGCCGGGGCCGAGATCCCCGCCCCCCTGATCGGGGACTGGAGCGCCGACTCCGGCTACGACCTGGGCCGCGAGCTGGCGAAGGACCCCACCGTCACCGCGATCTTCGCGTCGAACGACCAGATGGCCCTGGGCGTCCTGCGCGCCCTGCACGAGGCGGGCCGCCGGGTCCCCGAGGACGTGAGCGTGGTCGGCTACGACGACATTCCGGAGGCGGCCCACTTCCTCCCGCCGCTCACCACCGTCCGTACGGACTTCACCGACATCGGCACCCGCTCCCTGCACGTCCTTCTGCGCCGCATCGACGACGCGTCGCCGCCCGAGCCGCCCCTGACCCTCGTACCCGTGGAACTGCGCGTCCGCCACAGCACCCGGCCGGCCGGCTGAGGCGCCGCCCGTCCGCTTCGATTCGTTCACCCGTACGACGCACACCCGCTCGGCACCTGCGCGTGCGTGGACCCCGCACCTGTCGGGTACATCACGCCCACGGCACACCCCCACGGCATAACCACCGGATACCCGAGGCGAACTCGCCGTCCGAGGCCAGGAGGAACCATGCCCGAGCCGCACCTCATGGACCAGGCGGACCAGACAGACCACGTGCACCACACGCACCACACGGACCAGCCGAATCCCACGCCCCCGCCGAACCAGGCGCCCCCGCCGAACCAGGCGCCCCCGCCATACCAGGCGGACCCACCGGACCAGGCGGACCCGGCGACGTCCGTCCTCCACCGCAACCGCGCCGAACTCCTTGCCGCGCTGGGCTCCATCGCCACGCAGGAGGCCGCCACCGCGGAGTTCGACAGCTCTCTAGCCGCCCTGCGCGGCGCCCGCGCGGAGATCGACGCCCACCGCCCGCGCGCCATCACGGAACTGGGCGTCTTCCTCCCTTCCAACAACATCCTCTACTCGTACGTCCTCTTCGGACTGATACCGAGCCGGTTCGCGCAGCGCATCGTGATGCGGCCGTCCCGCAGGGTGGGGGAGGAGTCGAGGGAGATACACCGCATCATCACCTCCGACCCCGCGTTCCGGAACCACCACCCCATCGACCTCACCGACGTGACGCAACGTCAATTCATCGCGCGCTGCGCCCGGTCGGAGGCCGTGGTCTTCAACGGCCGCCCGGAGAACGCCCAGGACGTCGGCGGACGCCTGCCGTCCCGCACCCTCCTCCTCGCCTTCGGCTCCGGCCCGAACCCGATCGTCGTCGGTCCCGATGCCGAACTCTCCACCGCCGCCCGGGACATCGTCCGCACCCGCACCCACAACTCCGGCCAGGACTGCCTCTGCCCCGATGTCGTCTTCGCCCACCACACGATCGCGGACGACCTCCTCACGGCCCTGCGCGAGGCGCTCCGCGCGGTACCGGTCGGCCCCCTGACCGACCCGGCCACCAGCGTGGGCCCCCTGTGCTACCCGGACGCCGTACGCCAGGCGGCCGCCTTCCTCGAAGCCCACCGTGACCGCGTCCGGGAGGGCGGCACCACCGACCACCGCGCCGGCCTCATCACCCCCACCCTCCTCGACCTGGCCTGGGACGACTCCTTCTTACCCCCCGAGTTCTTCGCCCCCGTCGTCTGCGTGATGCGCTACACCGCCGCCGCGGACGTCCTGCGCTGGCTGCACACCCCGGCGGAACGCCGCAGAGGCATGTACGTCTCGCTCTACGGCGAACCCGGACTCCACCCCACCCCTATCCACCCCACCCCCACCCACCCCTCTCATCACCCCCACCCCTCCATCCACCCCTCCCCCCACCCCCGGCTCGGCACCAGCGTGGCCCTGGACTCCCGCACCGCCCTGGACGCCGAGAACGGCAACGAGCCTCTCGGCGGCTACGGCCCGGACGCCGCCCACGTACGCGCCCACGGCACACTCTCGGCCCGCCCCCTCCTCCTCTCGGCCGAACTCGGCAGGACCCGCCCCGAGGAAGGACCCCGAGCATGACGACCGGCCGCCCCGCTCACCCGCACCGCCCCGGCTGCTGGCACACCGTGGCACGCACCCTCGCCCACTCCGGCGTACGCCGCGTCTTCGGCCTGCCCTCCGACGAGCCGGGCCTGCTGGACGCGGCCTCGGCCGTCCCCGGCCTCGACGTCACGGTCATCGGCGACCAGCGCACGGCCGCCTGCGCGGCGACCGGCTACGCCCTCACCGCCCGCGAACCCACCGTCCTGGCCCTCAGTTCCGGCCCCAGCTTCACCAACGCGCTGGCCGGCCTCCTGGAGGCGTCCTCCCTCTCCGTACCCCTGGTGGTGATCACGACCGCCGTCCCGAGGGAGAACACCGGCCGCGGGGCGTTCCAGTACGTCGACCAGCTCGCCATGATCGACCGCCTGGCCGGGTGGACCCACCGCGCGGACCACCCGGACCATGTCGCCTGGGCCGTACGCCAGGCGGTCCACCGGGCGGTGAACGGCCGCCCGGACGTGACGGTCCTGGAGATCGCGGACGAACTGACCGGGTCGGAGCCCGAGGAGCCACCCGTCCCCCTCCCGGTACGGCACCTGCGTACGCTCCCGCCCCCGGACGACCTGGACGAGGCGGCCGAGGCGCTGCGCAAGGCCCACCGCCCCCTGATCGTGGCCGGCGGCGGCACCCGCTGGCCGCACGACCTCCAGGGCGTGGAGGAACTGGCCGACCTTCTGGAAGCCCCCGTCTTCACCACGGCGGCCGGCCGCGGGGCCGTCGACGAACGCCACCCGCGCTCCTTCGGACTCCTCGGCCTCTACACCACGCCCCCGGCCACCGACCTCCTCGAATCGGCGGACACGATCCTCGTCCTCGGCTCCAAACTGGAGGAGACGGCCCGTATGGGCTGGACGTCCTGGCGGACGGCACCGGTCATCCAGGTGGACCGGTCACCGGTCGCCTTCGGAGAGGGCTGCCCGGTGGCCCACCCGCTCCTGGGCGACGTACATCTGGCCGTACCGGAGCTGAGCACCCGCCTGAGAAGCCGTCCCCGTACCCCGCACCCCGAGGCGGAGGCCTGGACCGGCCTCCAGCACCGGGTCGCCGCAGCGCAGCGGGTCCACACGGAGGCGGACTTCGCGACCTCCCCGGTACGCGCCACCCTGCGCGCGCTGTCGCGGATCCTCGGCCCGCACACCCTCCTGGTCCAGGAGAACGGCCTGCACGACATCTGGACCTACCACTACCCGGTCCTCACGGTCGCCCATGGCGCACGCCCGGTCTGCCCCGGAGAACAGACGATGATGGGCTTCGGCGCGGGCGCCTCCATCGGCGCCGCCCTGGCCCGCCCCGACGAGCCGGTCGTCCTGGTCACCGGAGACAGCGCGCTGCGCCTCGGCGTCGGCGCCCTGGACGCGCTGCGCCACCACGCCCTCGGCGTGATCGTCGTCGTCCTCGACAACCAGGGCTTCGGCTGGCCCCGCCGGCTGCGCGCCGGAGCGGACGGACCCCACATCGGCACGTCGTGGGACCCGGACGCCCCGGCCGACCACCTGGCGAGGGCCTTCGGCGGCCATGGCACGACGGTCCACGACGAGGAGTCCCTGGACACGGCCCTCCACCAGGCCGGACACCGGGCCCGCGAAGGCCGCTTCTCCCTGATCAGGGTCCCGGTCCCGGACGACGACGTACCGCTGGGGATCGAGGCGGCGGGCTACTGACGACGACCGTGCGCCAGAAGGCCAGCGGGCCGAAGGGCCGGACGGCAGGGGGCGGGGCGGCGGCCCTACGCGTCAGGGTAGGCGTCGTGCCAGCTCCACCACTCGTACGGCGGGGTCTGGGGGTACCCCTCGGGCGAGTCCTCCCACTGCTCCTGCCGCCCGAGGGCGGTCATGTCGAGGTAGCTCCAGGTACTGCCGAGCGCCTCGTCACCGCGGGCGTTGATGAAGTACGTACGGAACACCCGGTCGCCGTCCCGGATGAACGCGTTCGTGCCGTGCCACTCGTCCACCCCGAAGTCGGCGTCGAAGCCGTCGGTGAGCGTGTACCAGGGCATCGTCCAGCCCATGCGCGCCTTCACCCGCTCGATGTCCGCCTGCGGCGCACGGGAGACGAAGACGAGGGTGGTGTCCCGGGCGTGCAGATGCGCGAGGTGCCCCACATGATCGGCGACCATCGAGCACCCCACACACGCGTGCTCGGGCCACCCGTTCACCCCGGGTTCGAGGAAGGCCCGGTACACGACCAGTTGCCGGCGCCCGTCGAACAGCCCCGCCAGGTCGACGCGCCCCTCGGCCCCCTCGAAGGCGTACGCCTTCTCCACCGCGGTCCACGGCATCCGGCGCCGCTCGGCGGCCAGGGCGTCCCGCTCACGGGTCAGCCGTTTCTCCTCGGCCAGCATCCGCTGCCGGGCAGCCTCCCACTCCTCCGCCGACACGACCGGACGCATCTCCATACCGACCTCACCTCCCGGCCCCCTCCCTCCAGAGTCGACCGCCGGACCGCCGCACGCATGTCCACGGACTCCCGCACGCACGCGTACGGACTGCTACACGCACGCGTACGGGCTGCCGGCTGCCACAGCCCACGCACGGGCCGCCGCAGACGCGTCCGCCGGCCACAGGTCCGCCCGACACAAAAGACCCCACCCTCAGCGTTTCCGCTGGTGACGGGGTCTTGGGCACCTCATGGAGGGTGCGGTTGCGGCTGAGGCCGCTGCCGGGGTCGTTCGCGACGGATGTCGGGGGACGTCGTCCACGCACGATCCGTGGACGGTCGTCGATGGTGCCGAGGTCCGGGAACCTGCGGCGCAGGTGGTTCGGGTCCGGGCGCGAAGGTGATTCCCGGCTGTCAGCCGGAGCCCCACCCAGGGGACCAGGCGCAGGCCGTGGAACGGCGGCGGAGCGGGCCCCTGGCATGGCAAGGCGTGGCCGGCTGTCGAGCCACGGTCACAGGTGGGAGTCAGCCGGTCGTGCGTCGAGCCGCGCCCAGGCCGGAGACGGACGCTTGCCCGTCCTCGAGCAGGAAGCTCTCGTCCTCCCCGAAGTCCGGGGCATGGAAGGGGTTGGTGGCCGGAGGCGGCGATGCCGCGGCGGCGCGCCGGGGCGCCCCTTCCGGAGCGGAGAACAGCGAGGTCAGATCGATGAGAGGTCTCCCATTCGTGACAGGTCCCGGAAGGGACCCGGCGTGCCGTGACCGGGCACAGCGGTTTTACAGCTTGGTCATCTTGGAGTACGGGCTCAAGATCCGCATCTGGGCGGAGCCGAAATCGACGAGCGCGGCGATGCCGTCCTCGATACCGATCACCCGGCCGAGGCCGTACATGTCATGCGTGACCTGGTCGCCCACGGCGAAGTGCTTCGGCGGTGGAGCGGCCGGGGCCTTGAAGGGACTGGTCGGCAAGTGACGCTTCGGTGCAGCAGGCTTTGTCATTGCCCCCAGTATGCGCCCGCAGGCCTCCCCCTCGCGTCCGCTGTTCGTCACAGACTCCGCACGATCAGAACGACATAAGGGGAGAGACGAGGAAAGTAGCCGCGGATTCCCGCCGCTGACCTGCGGCGGAACAAACTGTACGCCTGTCCCGCTCGCCCGGCTCGTCCATTTCGGTCCGCCCGCCCGTCCGGCCATGCCGCACGGAGGGCTTCGCGCACGCTCGGCCGGAGCGATGGACAGCGCAAGAAGCGCGCGTCTCCACCCCTCTGTTCCACCCATTGACCCATCCGCCTGCCCAATATGGAGGATTTATGAGTTATGTCTCCATCGGATGGGTGCTGTGTCACGGGAACTGCGCCGGAGCAGAGGGGGCGCAGGCCGCCGCGCGCCCTGTCGTGCGACAGGGAGGTGCAGGGAGGTGCAGGGAGGTGCGACAGGGAGGCTCACTCCGCTGGGGACCGTGTAGCGGAACCCGGTCGGGGACCCGGCTCGGCAGCGGCCTCCCACAGTTCGTTGAAGCGCCTGACTTGTTGGTCGACGCGCAGGATGTCCGCGTCGAGCCTGGTCTCGACGTCTCCCTGCTGCCGGTCCGGCTCGAACTCCAGATACAGCTCGCCATCGAAGATCACGAGGTCTCGTGCCGCCACCGCCCGGACGTGCCGCTGCGGGGAGAGGACCAGGAAACGCACGGTGATGCCGAGCTCCTGCTGTCCACGGCAGAGCGCCGTGAACCTGTCCATGAAGTCGAGGTCGCTTTCCTCGGCAGCGCTGATCAGGAAGAGCCGCCGGATGCGCACCCCGGGATCCCGCATCGCCGCGATCTGCGCGTCCAGGGACTTCCGCGCGCGGTCGGTGTCCCAAGAGGGCAGACCGACGGAGCTGCTCGTGACATCGATGGTGCTTCGAGCGCATTCAGTGAGCCCGATGAGCCACTCGTCGTTGTCCCGCGGCCAGTGGGCGGTCATCGCGGTCAGCCCGGTGACGACCGAGGCGAGGCGTTCCAGTTCGGCACGGACGAAGGCCTTCATGATCTCCGGGCCTTGCAGACCCACCTGGCTCGCGCTTGTCAGCAGACGCCTGGCGCCACTGGTGCTCATGCCTGCCCGGTCGAGCTCCGTCAGGAGCCCGGCGTCCTCGCTGAGCCGGGTCAAGTGGTCCTGGAGCCCGCGGGCTCGCTCGCGCTCGCCGGCTTCCGTCGAGGTCAACCGCCGTTCGACGTCGACCAGGTATTGCACGATCAACGCTGAGCATCCGATGGCAACGGACATCCCGAGTTTCCACAGTCCGTCCCGGGACAGGTCGATCAGATCGGTGATCACATACGCGACCGTGGTCACGGCGACGGTGATCAGCGTCTTGAGCACGACCGGGGCGATACGCATTCCTGCCGCCGTCGTTTCCGCCGTACGTGGCTCTCCGCCCATACCCGCCCCTCCCCAGCACGGTGTTCGTAGAAGGGTGCCCGGTCACCGCAAGGGCAGCACCTCGTTCTTCGACTCGAAGGGCACAGGGCGTGGCACTGGCAAGGGCTCCTGGGGCTCGAAAGGGGACGAAGTGCCTCTGAGTGCCGAGGCGTTGAGAAAACAAAATGGTGAACCGTTGGCCAACGCCGTAGGCTCCCGTCGATCGATCAATGAAATCCGGGGGGACATTCATGCGCGCAACCACGCGCCTTGCCCTGCTCAGCACCAGCGTCGCGCTGGTCGCCACCGCGGTCGGTGCCACCACCGCCCAGGCGGTAGACGGCGGAGCGGGCAACATCACGATCGACAAGGTCGTCGTCAACGGCGGCAAGCCGGTCGTGGTCGGTACCACCAAGGTCGTGTCCGTCAAGGTCTCCGTGACCGCGTCGGACGATTCGGGCATCGCCGAGACCACCTACATCAGCGCGTTCGGCCCGACGCCGAACTACGCGCAGATCTGGTACGACGACGGCGACATCACCTGCGTCAAGGTGAGCGCCACCACGTCGACCTGCACAGGCACACTGACGTTCGACCCGCAGGCGTCGACCGGCTTCGTCGGCAACAGCGCGGCGGGCACCTGGAACCTCCGCACGCTGGTCTCCGCCAACGACTACGACTACATCCACCGGGACGCGGCCACCAAGTTCAAGGTGCAGCGCGACTCGAAGCTGACGGCCAACGCCGCGCCGGAGCCGGTGAAGAAGGGCAAGACCGTCACGGTCACCGGCAAGCTCTCCCGGGCCAGCTGGGACGACAACAAGTACCACGGCTACACGGGCCAGCCGGTGAAGCTGCAGTTCCGCAAGAAGGGCAGCAGCACCTACACCACGGTGAAGACGGTCAAGTCCAACTCGACGGGCAACCTCAAGACGACCGTCACCGCCTCCACCGACGGCTACTACCGCTACAGCTTCGCGGGCACGACGACGACTCCGGCCGTCAACGCGGCCGGCGACTTCGTGGACGTCCGGTAGTCACGTACTGAGAGCGTCTCCGGGACCTGACGAGTCCCGGCGGCTGTCCCACAGGGGCGCCGTCCTCACCGGACGGCGCCCCTACGGGTCTCCGCCTCCAGGCCGGGTCGCGTCACGCGACGGAGCCCGCGCCCTGAGACACCCCGCCGTCGGCACACTCCGGCTCACCGGCCGCACCAACGTCTCCGCAGGCTTCCGCCACCACGCCGGCAGCCCCGCCTACTTGCTCACCGCTCTGGGTGTCACGCGATCAAACCGAGCGACACGGCGAGCACGACGCAGCCCCGCCCGTCGTCCGACAGCCGGCGCGATCACGCGAGGCTGCCGACCGTTCCAGCGGAATCAGCACGTGGAGCTGCTGGAGATCTTTATCCCGTTGACGGCGTAGCCGTCCGCGAACACCGTCTGGCTGTTCGGCGGAAGACAGATCGAGCCCCCGCTCTGGAGCCGCAGATACACCACGTCGTCGTTCCGGGTGTTCAGGACCCCGTAGTGCGGCCGGGGCGTGACCGCCTGATACCCGCTGGTGACGTCCTTGTACTTCGAGAGCGGCTTGCCTGCCAGCAAGGCGTCGTTGTCCACGTAGAAGCAGACATAGGGGTACGGACAGCCCTGGGTTGGCGACTCCGCATGGGCCGCGGACGCACCGGTCACGGACATGGTCGCGGCAGCCACACTCACCCCCGCGAAGCTTGCGATCTTCCGGATGACGGACTTCATCGAACCTCCAAGAAATCGATAAATCGGTCGAGCCTGCCCGCACGAATGGTTGCGAGCATGACAAGGAGCGGGCCCATGGCCGGACGAACACGCGCTGCGCTACCGTGGCGAACTCCCCACACCCCAAAGATGCTTGCGGACGTTCCCAGCGGGCTGGACCGGCGCAGCTCCACTACTCGTCGCGGATGCTCCTGCTGGTTATACGGAAGATCGTCAGGCCGATGTTCACGTCAACGAACACCTTCATCGTCCGCGGACCGAAGACCAGGTCGACGACGCTCTCAGCGGTACGCCCGACGTCCCTGCCCCCGACGGAACGATCTGGTCGCCCGTACACGATGCCGGTAGCACCGCTCTGTCGACACTCCGACGACGAGCGACACCGGGATGTGCCGGCCGGCCTCGACGACCCGGCGCGCACCGAACGAGACCGACCCCCGCTTACTCATGTCGGTCGATGTGCGCGGCGCCAAGGGCGTACGGCGGAACGGTGATCCGACCTCACCAGAGCCATGGTTGAGTCCCCGCCGCTCACTGTGAGTCTCCCCAGGATCTGGCACGTGAATGGTGCGGGCATCATTCCTGGCACTTCGAAGAGCCCCGCGCGGATACCGGGCCTTGAACGCCTGCTCGTCAATTGGTGACCGCGCACCTGACGACGGGTGCACCGGCCGATCGGAGGTGTGTATGCCTCGCTGCCCTCACGGTGCAGCCAACCTGCTTGCGCCGGCCCCGCCCGCAAGCTGCGGCGGCCTGATTTCGACGCGATGGTGACGGACGCCGTCCGGTGCTGCATGCTGAGGTCCGAGGTTGATTTGTCAGGGGGCGGTGTGCTGACAGCAGTTACGGCAATCGGCGGTCTTCTGGGGTTGATCTTTTCGTTGTTGCTCCTGGCGAAGCAGACCAGGGACGTCTCGGAGCAAGTACGGGCTTCCAACACCCTGAACGCGACTCACGGGCTGGACCACACGCTACAGAGCCTGCGTGAGATCTATTTCAAAATGATGGAGCACCCTGGCGCGAGGGCGTACTTCTACGACAACAAACCGTGTCCGGAAGCAGGGGAAGAACGCGAACGAGTCCTCCTGCTTGCAGAACTATTCGCAGACATGCTTACAGACGGCCTGAACGTCACCAGCAGGATTCCGGGGACGGTGTCGCACGAAGGTTGGAGCGACTACTGTAAATTTATCCGGGACAACAGTCCTGTGATGCAATCACTGATCAACGAGCACCCCAATTGGTGGCCGGGCCTAGCGGCTCTTGATTAGAGCTTTGTCTGCGACGCTTCGCGCGATCCGCCCTTCACGACCGCCCCGCCCATTGCTCTTGGCCGAGCTGCCCGGGCGGTAGTGCTCTCCTCGCTCTTTGTATAGACGACCTACCGCCGCGTCTGGCAGGAGGCTCGCCTCCTCGCGCTGCCGGCGGCCGTACGACCTCCGTCACTCGGCGCTGTCGACCTGGCTCAACGCCGGTGTCGACCCGGCTGACGCGGCCGAGCGTGCCGGCAACAGCGTCGAGGTGCTGCTGACCCGCTATGCGAAGCGTCTCGACGGAGGGCAGGACATCGCCAACCGGCGTATCGAGGACCTCCTGCGCGAGTACGAGTAAGACACGCTGCACCCCACCGAGGCCCCGGGCATCTTGTCCGGGGCCTCTCTCGTTTTGCGCCCCACCTCCTGCGATGCTTCGAGCCGAGAGCGGACGAGGGGGCCTCGTGGAGCTGAAGGTCACGCACTGGAAGCGGTACGGACATGATCGCCTGTACGCGAACCTGCCTGATGGCACAGCGGTCGGCTGGGCGGATGTAAGGACGGGGGAGATCACGGTCTTGGTCGCTGAGTATCGCGACGGCGTGATCGCTGTACTGAAACACCATTTACAGAACGAAGCCGAGCCGGTTCCACCGGAAAGCGCGCCTGAGGTTCGAGTGCGCCCGATGCTGCCGCCTCTTACACCGGACGACGACCTGTCCACCAACGCCCCCGGTAAGTCCCTGCGTGATCTGCTCGACAAGTCTGGTCCGGGTCTGATCGAGCGAGCCGTCTCACAGCTCCTGCGGCGCCCCTCAGAGTGGGACTCCTGGCGCAAGGGGCTGGCGGGGGAGAAGAGGGTGGGAGCCGAGCTGAACCGCTTGGCACGTCACGGCTGGCGGGTCCTGCACTCCATTCCCCTGGCCGACAAGGTGGATGTCGATCATTTACTGATCGGGCCCGGTGGGGTATTCAGCATCAATACGAAGCACCACCACAAAAGGGCCGTGTGGGTCGGCGACGATTCTGTGAAAGTCGATCACGGAAAGCCGGCACCCTACGTACGCAAGAGCCGCGCGGAGGCCACGCGAGTAGTCCGCGTACTTGAGCGCTACTGCGGCTTTCCCGTACCGGTGGAGCCCGTGCTCGTCTTCGTCGGCGTCACCGATCTGAAGGTGGTCGCCACCCAACTCAGCGTCCGCGTGTATCAGGAACGCCAAGTAGCGGCACTGGCGCCGCTCTCAGGGGTGCTGACGCCCGAGCAGGTTGAGCAGGTGTACAGCGTCGCTCGCCACCGCCAGGCTTGGAGCCATGCCTGAGCTGGGTGCGCCTCGGTGGAGTGCGGCGGCCCCCCCGCGAGAGCTGCGGGTGGTCTCCCCGGCATGACCATCGTCGGGGTGGGGCCGTCTGGCCGTGGTGCGGGTCCTCACTCTTTCCCGGACCTCACCTGCGGCAATGTCCCAAGATCCCGTCCACGCCTCGTCCACAGACCCCGACATACGCCCGCTCCGGGCTGCATCTGCCTGCACATACGCGAAGACCCCGTCCTCAGCGTTCTCGCTGATGGCGGGGTCTTTAGGCACCTTCTTCAAGGTGCCCCCGGCAGGATTCGAACCTGCGCACACGGCTCCGGAGGCCGTTGCTCTATCCCCTGAGCTACGGGGGCGTGTCGGCCGGTGTGGGTGTTGCTCGCGGCGACGGGTAGAACACTACCAGCTTGGTCGGGGTGGTCATGAACGGGTTTCCGGGGGTGGGGAGGGGTGGGTCGCCCGCACGGGGTGGAAGTGGGGAAAACCCGGACGCGGTGGCCGGTGCGGACCTACTCTCGAGTTGTGCCAGGCGCGTCGGGTCGGGTGCTTGTTGTGGACGACAACAAGGTCATCCGGCAGCTGATCAGGGTCAATCTCGAGCTGGAGGGTCTCGAGGTCGTGACCGCGTCCGATGGTGCCGAGTGTCTGGAAGTCGTTCATCAGGTGCGACCGGACGTCGTCACCCTCGATGTCGTCATGCCCCGGCTGGACGGTCTGCGGACCGCCGCTCGGCTGCGTTCCGATCCGAGGACGCGTGATCTTCCCCTCGCCATCATCAGCGCGTGTACGCAGTACGAGGTCGAGACCGGCCTCGAGGTCGGCGTCGACGCCTTCCTCGCGAAGCCCTTCGAGCCCCATGAACTAGTCACCCTTGTACGGCAGTTGCTGGAGGGGGAGCGGCGAGGTGACGCCCCCGACGTCGGGGGCGGTGGTCGCGGGCGTGGCCGCGGGCTGGGCAGCGTGCTCGGTGCCGGACAGGGCAGTGGGGCCGGTGGGGGGCCGGGAGGGGACTGAGGCCGGCTGCCCCTTCCTCCGCGTCGCGGCGGTTTGCTCGGGGCGGCGGACCAGCCCCGTATGTCGTGTCCCCGGGTCCCATCGCGCCTCCTGTCCCCGGGTCCCATCGCGCCTCCACCGGGTTCCACAGCGCCCCCGCGTCTCGGGTCCCCCGTTCCTCAACGTTCCTCAACGTTCCCCATCCTTCCCAGCCGTTCCCCGTCCCCCCGTCCCTCCCCACCCCTCCCCACCGTCCACATCCCGGGACCGCCCCAAACCGGCTCGCGTACCCACCCCCCTCCTCCCATACGCTTGTCCCGTGACCCCCGTCGAGCTCTCCCGTACCGTGCTGCGCGCGGTGCGTCGTGCTGTCGATGCCGGGGAGCTGAGCGTCGTCGTTCCCGAGCGGGCCGTCGTCACCGTGCCGGGGCCCGGAGGGGCCGGGGACTACGCCACCAACATCGCGCTGCAACTGGCCCGGCCCGCCGGGCAGCCCCCGCTGAAGGTCGCCGAGGTGCTGCGGCCGCATCTCGCCGGCGCCGAGGGCGTCACCGGCGTCGAGATCACCGGGCCCGGCTTCCTCAACATCAGCCTCGACCGTGCCGCCGCCTCCACCGCCCTCGTCCGGCGGATCCGCCGCGAGGGAATCCGGTACGGGCACACCGGCGCCCTCACCGGGCAGGTCTACGTGCTGCGTGTGCCGTACGAGGTCCGTGCCGAGGTGATCGCCGACGTGCTCGCCCGGATCGTCGGCTCGCAGGGCGGACGGGTCGAGGTGGAGCACCGGGAGCCCGCCAACGTCCGGCCCGTTCCCGCCCCGGAGGATCCCACCCCGCTCGGGCCCGACGCCGCCCGCTGGGCCCTGTTGCACCCCGCTCCGCACGACCGGCCCCGTGTCACCGCCGACCATCTGGTCCAGCGGGAGAGCAACCCTCTCTTCCGGGTCCGGTACGCCCACGCCCGCACCCGGGCCACCGTCCGCAACGCCGCCGACCTCGGATTCTCCGCCGAGCCGGGCGAGCCCACCGAGCCGGGCGTGCCGATCGCGCAGGCCGCGCAGGCCGCGCCCGCCACCCCGTCCGGCGTCCCCGCGACCCTTCTCCCCCTCCTCGCCGACTACCCCCGCCTCCTCGCCACCGCCGCCCCCCTGCCCCGGCCCGACGGCATCGGTACGCCCGGGCGGCTCGCCCGGCAGCTGGTCGCCGTCGCCGACGCCACGCTCGATCTGCTCCCCGCCACCCTGCCCCGCGGTGACGAGAAACCCTCGGCCGCCCACCGAGCCCGGCTCGCGCTCGCCGAAGCCGCCGGGACGGTGCTGGCCGGCGGCCTGTCCCTGCTCGGCATCGACGCACCCGACCACCTCTGAAAGAGCACGCCGAAGATGAGCCGTTCCGCCCACCCCGCCGGGCCCCGTCACGCCGATGTCCTCACCGAGGGCCACTACTCCGCCCCGCCGACCGACCTCAACGCCCTGGACGCCAAGGTGTGGGCGCAGACGGTCGCGCGCGACGACGACGGCGTCGTCACCGTCGGCGGTGTCGACGTCAAGACGCTCGCCGAGGAGCACGGCACCCCCGCCTACGTGCTCGACGAGGCCGACTTCCGGGCCCGTGCCCGTGCCTGGCGCACCGCGTTCGGGGCCGACGCCGACGTCTTCTACGCCGGCAAGGCGTTCCTCTCCCGCGCCGTCGTGCGGTGGCTGCACGAGGAGGGACTCAACCTCGACGTCTGCTCCGGCGGCGAACTCGCCACCGCGCTGTCCGCCGGGATGCCCGCCGACCGGATCGCCTTCCACGGCAACAACAAGTCGAAGGAAGAGATCCACCGTGCCATCGAGGCCGGCGTGGGCCGGATCGTCCTCGACTCCTTCCAGGAGATCGTGCGGGTCGCCCACATCGCGCAGTCCCTCGGTACGCGGCAGCGCGTGCAGATCCGGATCACGGTCGGGGTCGAGGCGCACACGCACGAGTTCATCGCCACCGCCCACGAGGACCAGAAGTTCGGGATCCCGCTGGCGGGCGGGCAGGCCGCGGAGGCCGTCCGGCGTGCCCTTCAGCTCGACGGGCTCGAGCTGATCGGGATCCACAGCCACATCGGGTCGCAGATCTTCGACATGTCCGGCTTCGAGGTCGCCGCGCACCGGGTGGTCGGGCTGCTCAAGGACATCCGTGACGAGCACGGGGTGGAGCTGCCGGAGATCGACCTCGGCGGCGGTCTCGGGATCGCGTACACGAGCGACGACGATCCGCGTGAGCCGCACGAGATCGCCAAGGCGCTGACCGAGATCGTCACCCGTGAGTGTGAGGCCGCGCGGCTGAGCACTCCGCGGATCTCCGTCGAGCCCGGGCGCGCGATCGTCGGTCCCACCGCGTTCACGCTCTACGAGGTCGGCACCATCAAGCCGCTGGACGGGCTGCGGACGTACGTCTCCGTCGACGGCGGGATGTCGGACAACATCCGTACCGCGCTGTACGACGCCGAGTACAGCGTCGCCCTGGTCTCCCGCACCTCCGACGCCCCGCCGATGCTCGCCCGGGTCGTCGGCAAGCACTGCGAGAGCGGGGACATCGTGGTCAAGGACGCGTTCCTGCCGGCCGACCTGGCACCGGGTGACCTGATCGCCGTACCGGCGACGGGCGCGTACTGCCGGTCCATGGCGAGCAATTACAACCACGTGCTGCGGCCGCCGGTCGTCGCCGTGGCCGACGGCGCGTCGCGGATCATCGTCCGCCGGGAGACCGAGGAGGATCTGCTGCGCCTCGACGTCGGGTGAGCCCCGGTGGCCGA
Organism: Streptomyces phaeofaciens; assembly: GCF_014648915.1. GTDB lineage: Bacteria > Actinomycetota > Actinomycetes > Streptomycetales > Streptomycetaceae > Streptomyces > Streptomyces phaeofaciens. The sequence goes on from NZ_BMSA01000002.1 coordinate 673,645, forward strand.
ACGGGCGAGTGGGCGGACGGGCGCGTGGCGCGTGGGCGAGCGGGCGGCGGGTTGAAGCGGAAAAGGAAAGAAAGAAGGGGGCGGGAGAATCTTCTGTCTGCCGCCCCTGTGAAAATGAAATACATGTCTCACAATCCGGACCAGGGGCAGAAACTCCGGTCCGGTGAGTGAGACTGGACCAACCGTAGACGGTATGAGGAAACGAGGTCGGATGATGCGTACGCGTCCGCTGAAGGTGGCGCTGCTGGGCTGTGGAGTGGTCGGCTCAGAGGTGGCGCGCATCATGACGACGCACGCCGACGACCTCGCCGCGAGGATCGGCGCCCCCGTGGAACTCGCGGGTGTGGCCGTACGGCGGCCCTCCAGGGTCCGTGAGGGCATCGACCCGGCCCTCGTCACCACCGACGCGACCGCCCTGGTCAAACGCGGGGACATCGACGTCGTCGTCGAGGTCATCGGCGGTATCGAGCCCGCCCGCACCCTCATCACCACCGCCTTCGAGCACGGCGCCTCCGTCGTCTCCGCCAACAAGGCCCTCCTCGCCCAGGACGGCGCGGCCCTGCACGCGGCCGCCGGTGAGCACGGCAAGGACCTCTACTACGAGGCCGCCGTGGCCGGCGCCATCCCGCTGATCCGGCCGCTGCGCGAGTCCCTCGCCGGCGACAAGATCAACCGGGTGATGGGCATCGTCAACGGGACGACCAACTTCATCCTCGACAAGATGGACTCCACGGGCGCCGGCTACCAGGAAGCCCTCGACGAGGCCACCGCCCTCGGATACGCGGAGGCCGACCCGACCGCCGACGTCGAGGGTTTCGACGCCGCCGCCAAGGCCGCCATCCTCGCCGGGATCGCCTTCCACACGCGCGTGCGCCTCGACGACGTCTACCGCGAGGGCATGACCGAGGTCACCGCGGCCGACTTCGCCTCCGCCAAGGAGATGGGCTGCACCATCAAGCTGCTCGCCATCTGCGAGCGCGCGGCGGACGGCGGATCCGTCACCGCCCGGGTGCACCCCGCCATGATTCCGCTGACCCACCCGCTCGCCTCGGTGCGCGGCGCCTACAACGCCGTGTTCGTCGAGTCGGACGCGGCCGGTCAGCTCATGTTCTACGGCCCCGGCGCGGGCGGTGCCCCCACCGCCTCCGCCGTGCTCGGCGACCTCGTCGCCGTCTGCCGCAACCGGCTCAGCGGGGCGACGGGGCCCGGCGAGTCGGCGTACGCCGCCCTGACGGTGTCGCCCATGGGCGATGTCGTCACGCGCTACCACATCAGCCTGGACGTGGCCGACAAACCGGGTGTTCTCGCCCAGGTGGCCACCGTGTTCGCCGAGCACGGGGTGTCCATCGATACGGTGCGCCAGCAAGGACGGCAGGACGGAGGCGGCGAGGCGTCCCTCGTCGTCGTCACCCACCGCGCGTCCGACGCCTCCCTCACCGGGACCGTCGAGGCGCTGCGCAAGCTCGACACCGTGCGGGGTGTCGCCAGCATCATGCGGGTCGAAGGAGAGTAACCAGCAATGACTCACCAGTGGCGCGGAATCATCGAGGAGTACCGGGACCGGCTGCCGGTTTCCGACAGCACGCCCGTCGTGACGCTCCGCGAGGGCGGCACGCCTCTCGTGCCCGCGCAGGTGCTCTCCGAGCGCACGGGCTGCGAGGTCCACCTCAAGGTGGAGGGCGCCAACCCGACCGGGTCGTTCAAGGACCGCGGTATGACCATGGCCATCACCCGGGCCAAGGAGGAGGGTGCGAAGGCCGTCATCTGCGCCTCCACCGGCAACACCTCCGCCTCCGCCGCCGCCTACGCGGTGCGCGCCGGGATGGTCTGCGCCGTACTCGTCCCGCAGGGCAAGATCGCGATCGGCAAGATGGGCCAGGCGCTCGTCCACGGCGCGAAGATCCTCCAGGTCGACGGAAACTTCGACGACTGCCTCACGCTCGCCCGTGCGCTGAGCGACAACTACCCGGTGGCGCTGGTCAATTCGGTGAACCCGGTGCGCATCGAGGGGCAGAAGACGGCCGCGTTCGAGATCGTGGACATGCTGGGCGACGCCCCGGACATCCACGTCCTGCCGGTCGGCAACGCGGGCAACATCACCGCGTACTGGAAGGGCTACAAGGAGTACGCCGCCGACGGTGTCGCCGCGAAGACCCCCCGTATGTGGGGTTTCCAGGCGTCCGGCAGCGCCCCGATCGTGCGCGGCGAGGTCGTCAAGGACCCGTCGACCATCGCCACCGCCATCCGTATCGGCAACCCGGCGTCCTGGCAGTACGCGCTGGCCGCGCGGGACGAGTCCGGTGGGCTCATCGACGAGGTGACGGACCGTGAGATCCTGCGCGCCTACCGGCTGTTGGCCGCTCAGGAGGGTGTCTTCGTGGAGCCCGCCTCCGCCGCGTCCGTGGCCGGTCTGCTGAAGGCCGCCGAGCAGGGCCTGGTCGATCCGGGCCAGCGGATCGTCTGCACGGTCACCGGCAACGGCCTGAAGGACCCCGACTGGGCCGTCGCCGGTGCCCCGCAGCCGGTCACCGTTCCGGTCGACGCGGCGACGGCCGCCGAGCGCCTCGGACTCGCGTAACCGCACCCGGACCGCCCCCGGGCCCGCTGGTGCGAGCCCGGGATCCGGCCCTGGTGACCGGGCGCCCCGGGCGCCCCGGGAGCGACCCGGCGGGGGGTTTCCCGGTCGGGGGTGCACGGGGGGCTTGCGACACGCATCGTGCGCCTCCTGTGCGCCCTATGTCGCCGCAGAACCTTCCTTCGATAGGCTGTACTGAACCCGCCTGCCGCATATGCCGCAGTGCCGCGCAGCGACCGTGTCGTCGACGTCGTCGATCGAGGCGATGTAGTCGACGTGGTCGCCGCGCCGCCGTCGCGGCCCCAGGGTCCCCCCGCACGTATCGAATGTCATTCGACAATCACGCAGCTCAAGGAGAGTCATCGCGAGATGGCCGGTCCCGCCTTCCGCGCCGCCGCCGTACGGGTGCGCGTTCCCGCCACCAGCGCCAACCTCGGCCCGGGCTTCGACGCCTTCGGCCTCTCGCTGGGTCTCTACGACGACGTCGTCGTCCGGGTGGCCGACTCCGGGCTGCACATCGACATCGCGGGGGAGGGCGGTGAGACGCTGCCGCGCGACGAGAAGCACCTCCTCGTCCGGTCCCTGCGCACCGCCTTCGACGTCCTCGGCGGCCAGCCGCGCGGCCTGGAGATCGTCTGCGCCAACCGCATCCCGCACGGCCGGGGCCTCGGTTCCTCCTCCGCCGCGATCTGCGCGGGCATCGTCGCCGCGCGCGCGGTGACCATAGGCGGCGAGAACAAGCTCGACGACGCGGCCCTCCTGGAGCTCGCGACCGAGATCGAGGGCCACCCCGACAATGTCGCCGCCTGTCTGCTCGGCGGATTCACCCTGTCCTGGATGGAGTCCGGCGCCGCGCGGGCGATCAGGATGGAGCCCGCCGATTCCATCGTTCCGGTGGTTTTCGTGCCCGGGAAGCCGGTACTGACCGAGATGGCGCGCGGACTGCTGCCGCGCACCGTGCCGCATGTCGACGCCGCCGCCAACGCGGGCCGTGCCGCCCTGCTCGTCGAGGCGCTGACCAGGCGCCCCGAGCTGCTGCTGCCCGCCACCGAGGACCGGCTGCACCAGGAGTACCGCGCCCCCGCCATGCCGGAGAGCGCCGCCCTGGTGGAGCGGCTGCGCGGCGACGGGATCCCCGCGGTGATCTCGGGTGCCGGCCCCACCGTGATGGCGTTGGCCGACGCGGAGACGGCCGACAAGGTCGAGGCCCTGGCGGGCGCGGACTGGGCCGCGAACCGGCTGGCCCTGGACCTGCGGGGCGCCAGCGTGCTGCCGCTCGCACCGGCCGGTGAAACGCATTCCGGCGACATTTAGTGCTCGGTTGCCGGATTTCGAGAGGGGGAATGTTTGTTGGATCCGGTAGTGTTAACCTCAAGTCTGCACCCGACCCCACCATGGCGAGGTGCTTCACGTCCCCGTCCGGGACAGACATTCTTCCGGGAGCTCCCCAAGCCGCACTGCGTTCCGTATGTCGTATCTGGGCAATACGCCGTACACCGACGCTGAGCGGTCCACAGGGCACGCTCCGGAATCGGTGCTACCACGCCACGTGACACTCGGTGCCACGGCTCGTCGAGGAAGCGCCATCACCAGCAAATTTTCCTCCGCCGCTTCGGGCGGACAACCGCCCCGGCTTCGCCACAGCAAGGACCGAAGTCGGACAGCACAACCGGTCGCCGAGCCAGACAGGCCGACGTCCGCTCCAGGGAAGGACCCTTCGTGAGCGACACCACCGATCTGATGGGCGCACGTGTCGAGGAGACCGCTGCCGCGCCCGCCACGGACGCCTCCGCGCCTGCCACCGGTGCCGGCTCCCGGCGGCGCCGCGGTACCGGCCTCGAGGGCATGGTGCTGGCCGAGCTTCAGCAGGTCGCATCCGGCCTCGGCATCAGGGGCACCGCGCGGATGCGCAAGAGCCAGCTGATCGAGGTCATCAAGGAGGCGCAGGCCGGAGCCGGTGCCGCCCCGGCGAAGGCCGCCGCTCCCGCGGGGGACCCGGCCGCCGAGACCAAGCCCAAGCGCCGCGCCACCTCCAAGGCCCGGACGGGCGACGACGCCGCCGAGAAGAAGGCGGACGCCCCCAAGGCCGCCGAGGCCCCCGCCGAGAAGGCCGTGGCCCAGCAGCAGATCGAGATCCCCGGCCAGCCGGCCGGTGCCGACGCCCCCGTCGAGCGTCGCCGTCGCCGCGCCACCGCCGAGGCGGGCAGCCCCGAGACGGTCGCGGCAGAGGCGAAGAGCGAGCCCAAGGCCGAGTCGCCCGCGCAGGCCAGGACGGCCGACGCCGCCGACGCCGGTGACGCCGAGGGCCGTCGCCGTGACCGCCGTGAGCGTGGCCGCGACCGCGGTGAGCGCACCGAGCGCGGTGACCGTGACCGCGGCGAGCGCGGTGACCGTCGCGGCAAGGGCGACGAGCAGCAGGGTGGCCAGCAGCGCGGCCAGCAGACCCAGCAGCAGAGCCGTCAGGACCGCAACGCCGGTCCGCAGGACGACGACGACTTCGAGGGCGGCCGCCGTGGCCGTCGTGGCCGCTACCGCGACCGCCGTGGCCGCCGTGGGCGTGACGAGATCGGCACCGCCGAGCCGCAGCTCGCCGACGACGACGTCCTGATCCCCGTCGCGGGCATCCTGGACATCCTCGACAACTACGCGTTCATCCGGACCTCCGGCTACCTTCCGGGCCCGAACGACGTGTACGTCTCCCTCGCCCAGGTCCGCAAGAACGGCCTGCGCAAGGGTGACCACATCACCGGCGCGGTCCGTCAGCCCAAGGAAGGCGAGCGCCGCGAGAAGTTCAACGCGCTGGTCCGCCTGGACTCCGTCAACGGCATGGCGCCCGAACACGGCCGTGGCCGCCCGGAGTTCAACAAGCTGACCCCCCTCTACCCGCAGGACCGCCTCCGTCTGGAGACGGACCCGGGCGTGCTGACCACGCGGATCATCGACCTCGTGTCGCCGATCGGCAAGGGCCAGCGCGGTCTGATCGTGGCCCCGCCGAAGACCGGCAAGACCATGATCATGCAGGCGATCGCCAACGCGATCACCCACAACAACCCCGAGTGCCACCTGATGGTCGTCCTGGTCGACGAGCGTCCGGAAGAGGTCACCGACATGCAGCGGTCGGTGAAGGGCGAGGTCATCTCCTCGACCTTCGACCGCCCGGCCGAGGACCACACCACGGTCGCCGAGCTGGCCATCGAGCGCGCCAAGCGCCTGGTGGAGCTGGGTCACGACGTGGTCGTCCTGCTCGACTCGATCACCCGCCTGGGCCGCGCGTACAACCTCGCCGCCCCGGCCTCCGGCCGCATCCTGTCCGGTGGTGTCGACTCGACCGCCCTGTACCCGCCGAAGCGCTTCTTCGGTGCGGCCCGCAACATCGAGGACGGCGGATCTCTCACGATCCTCGCCACCGCCCTTGTGGACACCGGGTCCCGCATGGACGAGGTGATCTTCGAGGAGTTCAAGGGCACCGGCAACATGGAGCTCAAGCTCGACCGGAAGCTCGCCGACAAGCGCATCTTCCCGGCGGTGGACGTCGACGCGTCCGGCACCCGCAAGGAGGAGATCCTGCTCGGTGCCGAAGAGCTGGGCATCGTGTGGAAGCTGCGCCGGGTGCTGCACGCGCTCGACTCGCAGCAGGCGATCGAGCTGCTTCTCGACAAGATGAAGCAGACGAAGTCGAACGCCGAGTTCCTGCTCCAGATCCAGAAGACGACGCCGACGCCGGGCAACGACTGATCCCGCGCCGAACGCCGTACCAGAGGGCCGCTCCCGTCACCGGGGGCGGCCCTCCGCGTTGTCCGTGGCCGTTGTTAGGATCACGCCCTTCGGTCAGCTCGTCGAGCGGGTACCGACACCGAACTTCTTGATCCCGAGGGGGGACTCGAGTGGGTACACCCACGTCCGGGGGCCGACACAGACGCCGGATACGTTTCGCACTGCCCGTCGCCGCGGCGACCCTGGCCGCCGCCGTCGGCGGCGTGCTGCTGATGTCGACGGCCGACGCGGCCACGGCGGCGCCGACACCGGTACGGACCTCGCCGTCGACCGCCGAGATCGACGCGCGCCTCGCGATCGCGCTCGACGGTGACGAGATCGCGGGCGAGTCGTCCTCGAAGGCGTCGCAGAGCGCGAGCACCGGCACCGCCTCCGTGGACCCGAAGATCATCGGCGGCTCCACGACGACGATCGCCAACGCGCCCTGGATGGCCCAGCTCTGGTACGGCGACGACCGCGGCACCACCACCACCAGGGACGACATCGGCTTCTTCTGCGGCGGCGCCGTCGTCGCCCCGACGAAGATCCTCACCGCCGCGCACTGCGTCAAGGGCTACGACTGGAAGGCCCACGGCGTCGTCGTCACCGGCACCGCGCAGCTGCTGTCGGAGGACGCCGGCGGCAACCTCGACCTGCACGGCGGCACCGCCCGCGGGGTCTGGCGGCAGTGGAACTACCCGTCGTACAACGACGTGACCATCGACAACGACATCGCCCTGCTGACCCTGCCGACCCCGGTCAAGGCGACGCCGATCCCGATGACGACCGCCGGTGACACCGCCTCGTACACGGCGGGCACCCCGGCCAAGGTCTTCGGCTGGGGCCGCACCAGCTCCACCAGCCAGGACATCTCGGACCTGCTGAAGACGGCCGAGCTGCCGATCCAGTCCAACGCGACCTGCTCGGACGCCTACGGCTCCGACTTCGTCGCGGGGCACATGGTGTGCGCGGGCGAGCCCGCCACCGGCTCCGACACCGGCACCACCTCCGCCTGCAACGGCGACTCCGGCGGCCCGCTCGTGGTCGGCGGCAGGATCGTGGGCGTGGTGTCGTGGGGCGTGCGGGACTGCGTCGCGGCAGGCGCGTACAGCGTCTTCAGCAAGGTCACCACGTATGTCGGCGCGACCTACCCGCGCGTCGACGACACCAACCTCACCGGCGACAACTACGCCGACGTGTGGGTGCGCAACTCCTCCAGCAAGACCGGCTACGAGCTGCCGTCCAAGGGCAGCTCGCTGGGCTCCCGCGCGTCCTGGGGTTCGTACTCGGCCTGGAACCTGGTCGTGCAGACGGACCTCGACCGGGACGGCTTCCAGGACCTGATCCAGCGCCGCACCTCGGACGGCGACGTCTACTGGCGGCACTACGTGCCGTCCAGCGGCAGCTGGGTCAGCAACCTGCTTGCCGACAACTGGAAGACCCGCCTCGCGATCGTCGCCCCCGGTGACGTCACCGGCGACACCCTGCCGGACGTGCTCTCCGTCGACTCCGCGGGCGTGCTGTGGATCCACCCGGGCCTGGGCAACGGCAAGATCGGGACGGCCGTGAAGGCCGGCACCGGCTGGAACCAGTACAACGTCGTGCGCGGTCACGGCGACTTCAACAACGACGGCCGCGCGGACCTGCTGGCCCGCAACAAGAGCACCGGTGCGGTGTACCTGTTCAAGGGCACCGGCCAGGCCGGCACGGGCGCCTTCGCGGCCGGTCTGAAGGTCGCCACCTGGGCCACCACGACGTACAACGTCTTCGACACCGTCGGGGACGTCAACGGCGACGGCAAGGCCGACCTGCTGACCCGCACGCCCGCCGGAACGCTGTACCTCTACAAGGGGACCGGTAAGAACACCAGCGAGATCTTTGCCACAAGGGTGTCGCTCGGTACCGGTTTCCAGCAGTACGACCTCTTCGGCTGAGTTCGGCCGAACGCGCAGGTGAGCGGGGTCTGCCCCGCCCCTGCGGACACGCTCTGTGCCCGAACCCCCGCGGTTCGGGCACAAAGCGTCGTGCAACCCTGTCCCGAGTTTCCCCGTCTGACCAGGCGGAGTGACGATGGTGAGGTTGCACGAGAACAGAGGAGCACATGTCTGCCGAGAGCACACCGGAGCCCGGCATACCGGGGGAGACCGGCACGAGCGACGGTCCGCGCCACCGTAAGGAGCGGGGCCGGCGCAAGGGCCTGCTGATCATGGCCTGGACGGCCGCGGGGATCGTGGTCCTGGGCGGCACCGGCGCGGGCTATCTGTACTTCAAGCTCAACGGCAACATCAAGAGCGTCGACATCGACCAGGCACTGGGCACCGACCGGCCGACGAAGGTCGACAACGGCTCCGAGAACATCCTGGTCCTCGGCTCGGACACCCGCTCCGGCGCCAACAAGAAGCTCGGCGGCGGCACCGACGACGGCAGCGCCCGTTCCGACACGGCGATGATCGTCCACGTCTACGAGGGCCACAAGAAGGCCAGCGTGGTCTCCATTCCGCGCGACACCCTGATCGACCGGCCGCGGTGCACCGACACCCAGGGCGTCACACACGACGCGGGCAACGGCGTGATGTTCAACTCCGCGTACTCGACCGGAGGCGCGGCCTGCGCGGTGAAGACAGTCGAGTCGATCACCGGCATCAGGATGGACCACTACCTCGAGGTCGACTTCTCCGGCTTCGAGAAGCTCATCGACGAGCTGGGCGGCGTGGAGGTCACCACCACCAAGGCCATCGACGACCCCGACAGCCACCTGAAGCTCGAGGCCGGCACGCACACCCTCGACGGCGAGCAGGCCCTCGGCCTGGTCCGTACCCGGCACGGCGTCGGGGACGGCTCCGACCTCGGCCGCATCCAGCTCCAGCAGGCCTTCATCAAGGCGCTGGTCGAGCAGGTGCGCCACGTCGGCCTCTTCACCAACCCGAAGAAGCTGTACGACCTCGCCGACACCGCGACGAAGGCGGTCACCACCGACTCCGACCTCGGCACGGTCAACTCCCTCATGTCCTGGGCCAACGGCCTCAAGGGCATCAAGTCGTCGAACATGCACATGGTCACGATGCCGGTCGGGTACGACCCGGCCGACCCCAACCGTGTCGTCGTCCTGGAGTCCAAGGCCGAGCAGGTCTGGACGGCCCTGAAGAACGACCGGCCGATCCCCGCCTCCGCCACCGAGGGCAACGCCACGGGCGAGGCGGCGGGCGTCGTGACGGCGTCGTAGCCGTCCTGGGAATAGATCCGCGCACCCCCCGGTTTTGGGGGATGGCGCCAGTCCTGGCAGACTGGTACGTCGGCTCCGGTTCACGTCCCCGTATCCCGCGGTGGCGACCCGGCGCCCTCCCGAAACTAGGAGACACCTTGAAGCGCGACATCCACCCCGAGTACGTCGAGACGCAGGTCAGCTGCACCTGTGGCGCCTCGTTCACCACCCGTAGCACGATCGACAGCGGCACCATCCGCGCCGACGTCTGCTCCGAGTGCCACCCGTTCTACACGGGCAAGCAGAAGATCCTCGACACCGGTGGCCGTGTGGCCCGCTTCGAGGCCCGCTTCGGCAAGGCTGCCGGCTCCAAGAAGTAGCGAGCCCCATTTCGCCGGTCCACGGCCGTGCCCCCGCCCGGGGCACGCCGGGACCGGCGTTTTTGGTCGCCCGCCTTCCCCTTCCCGCGCAGCACAGCAGTACAGGAGCCCAAGATGTTCGAGGCAGTCGAGGACCTCCTCGGTGAACACGCCGACCTGGAGAAGAAGCTCGCCGACCCGTCGGTCTTCGCCGACCAGGCCAACGCGCGCAAGCTCAACAAGCGTTACGCCGAGCTCACTCCGATCGTCGCCACGTACCGCTCCTGGAAGCAGACCGGCGACGACGTCGAGACCGCGCGCGAGTTCGCCGCCGCCGATCCCGACTTCGCCGCCGAGGTCAAGGTGCTGGAGCGGCAGCGCGAGGACCTGACGGAGAAGCTGCGGCTGCTCCTCGTCCCGCGCGACCCGAGTGACGACAAGGACGTCATTCTGGAGATCAAGGCGGGTGCGGGCGGCGACGAGTCCGCGCTGTTCGCCGGCGACCTGCTGCGCATGTACCTGCGCTACGCCGAGCGCGTCGGCTGGAAGACCGAGATCATCGACGCCACCGAGTCCGAGCTGGGCGGCTACAAGGACGTCCAGGTCGCGGTGAAGACCAAGGGCGGCCAGGGGGCCACCGAGCCCGGGCAGGGCGTCTGGGCCCGGCTGAAGTACGAGGGCGGTGTGCACCGCGTGCAGCGGGTGCCGGCGACCGAGTCGCAGGGCCGGATCCACACCTCCGCCGCCGGTGTGCTCGTCACGCCCGAGGCGGAGGAGGTCGAGGTCGAGATCAACCCGAACGACCTCCGCATCGACGTCTACCGTTCCTCCGGGCCCGGCGGGCAGTCCGTCAACACCACCGACTCCGCGGTGCGCATCACGCACATTCCCACCGGAGTCGTCGCTTCCTGCCAGAACGAGAAGAGCCAGCTGCAGAACAAGGAGCAGGCGATGCGTATCCTGCGCTCCAGGCTGCTCGCGGCGGCGCAGGAGGAGGCGGAGCGGGAGGCCGCCGACGCCCGCCGCAGCCAGGTCCGCACCGTCGACCGCTCCGAGAAGATCCGCACCTACAACTTCCCGGAGAACCGCATCTCGGACCACCGCGTGGGCTTCAAGTCGTACAACCTGGACCAGGTCCTGGACGGCGAGCTCGACGCGGTGATCCAGGCCTGCGTCGACGCGGACTCGGCCGCGAAGCTCGCGGCCGCGTAAGGCTACGCACGCACGAGTACGACACGGAGGACTTGCGTGAACCTGCTGCTCGCAGAGGTGGCCCAGGCCACCCAGCGGCTGGCCGACGCCGGCGTGCCCTCGCCGCGCAACGACGCGGAGGAGCTCGCCGCGTTCGTGCACGGCGTGAAGCGCGGTGAACTCCACTCCGTGAAGGACTCCGACTTCGACGCCCGGTACTGGGAGGTCATCGCCCGGCGCGAACAGCGTGAGCCGCTTCAGCACATCACCGGACGGGCCTACTTCCGGTACCTGGAGCTCCAGGTCGGCCCCGGCGTCTTCGTGCCCCGTCCCGAGACCGAGTCGGTCGTCGGGTGGGCCATAGACGCCGTCCGCGCCATGGACGTCGTGGAACCCCGCATCGTCGACCTGTGCACGGGCTCCGGCGCCATCGCGCTCGCCCTCGCCCAGGAGGTCCCGCGCTCGCGCGTGCACGCCGTGGAGCTGTCCGAGGACGCCCTGGTGTGGACCCGCAAGAACATGGAGGGCTCCAGGGTCGACCTGCGCCAGGGCAACGCCCTGGACGCCTTCCGGGACCTCGACGGCCACGTCGACCTCGTCGTGTCCAATCCGCCGTACATCCCGCTGACCGAGTGGGAGTACGTCGCTCCCGAGGCGCGGGACTACGACCCCGACCTGGCCCTGTTCTCCGGCGAGGACGGCCTCGACCTCATCCGCGGCCTGGAACGGACCGCGCACCGGCTGCTGCGCCCCGGTGGTGTCGTCGTCATCGAGCACGCCGACACCCAGGGCGGGCAGGTCCCGTGGATCTTCACCGAGGAGCGGGGCTGGGCCGACGCGGCCGACCACCCGGACCTCAACAACCGCCCCCGCTTCGCGACCGCCCGCAGGGCGATGCCGTGAGCACCCCCCAGACTTCCGACCAGCAGTACGTGCACGAGGAGGCCCGCTAGACATGGCTCGGCGATACGACACCAACGACGCGACCGACCGTGTGACCGGTCTGCGCGAGGCCGCGTCCGCCGTCCGCCGTGGCGAGCTCGTGGTCCTCCCGACCGACACGGTGTACGGCATCGGCGCCGACGCGTTCACCAAGGAGGCCGTCGGCGACCTGCTGGAGGCCAAGGGCCGGGGCCGCAACATGCCCACGCCCGTCCTCATCGGCTCCCCGAACACGCTGCACGGCCTCGTCACGGACTTCTCCGAGCTGGCCTGGGAGCTGGTCGACGCCTTCTGGCCCGGCGCGCTCACGCTCGTCGCCAAGCACCAGCCGTCCCTGCAGTGGGACCTGGGCGACACCCGGGGCACGGTCGCCGTGCGCATGCCGCTGCACCCGGTCGCCATCGAGCTGCTCACCGAGGTCGGCCCGATGGCCGTCTCCTCGGCGAATCTGACGGGCCACCCGGCGCCGGAGAACTGCGACTACGCCCAGGAGATGCTCGGCGACTCCGTCTCCGTCTACCTCGACGGCGGCCCCACCCCCGGCAACGTGCCGTCCTCGATCGTCGACGTCAGCCGCGAGGTGCCCCTGCTGCTGCGTGAGGGGGCGATCTCCGCGGACGAGCTGCGGAAGGTGGTACCCGACCTCGAGGTGGCGAATTGACAGCCCCTGACGCGGGGCGTGGCATAGGCAACGGGGAACGTGCCGCGGAGATCACGACGACCTTTGTCGGGCTTCCGCGCGACAGCTTCCGCATCCTCCACGTCAGCACAGGCAACGTCTGCCGCTCGCCCATCACCGAGCGGCTGACCCGGCATTTCGTGGCGCAGCGGCTCGGCGTGCTGGGCGGCGGCCTGATCGTGGAGAGCGCGGGCACCTGGGGCCACGAGGGCGCGCCCATGGAGACCAACGCGGAGACCGTGCTGGCCGACTTCGGCGCGGACGCCACCGGCTTCACCGGCCGTGAGCTGCTCGACGAGCACGTCATCATGGCCGACCTGGTGCTCACCGCGACCCGCGACCACCGCGCCCAGGTCATCTCCATGGGCCACTCGGCGGGGCTGCGCACCTTCACCCTGAAGGAGTTCACCCGGCTGGTGAACGCGATAGACCCGGCCACCCTGCCGCCCCTGGAGGAGGGCGTGGTCCTGCGGGCCCGTGCGCTGGTGCGTGCGGCGGCGGCGCTGCGGGGGTGGCTGCTCGCCCCGACGGCGGAGGCGGACGAGGTGTACGACCCGTACGGGGCGCCCCTGCCGTTCTTCCGGTCGATCGGCGACGAGATACACCAGGCGCTGGACCCGGTGGTGACGGCGCTGACGGGTGTCCCGGCCCGGATGTAGGCGGTAGCGGGCGTCCCTCGCCCCCCGGGCCTACATTGGACGTACGTCATCGTCGACGCCCCCGGAGTCCACCATGTCGGTCGTCCATGTCCCCGAGACCGATGTCCTGCGCCGGCAGGATCCCGAACTGGCGGAGATCCTGTACGGGGAACGGGAGCGGCAGGCGACCACGCTCCAGCTGGTCGCCGCGGAGAACTTCACCTCGCCCGCCGTGCTGGCCGCGCTGGGCTCGTCGCTGGCCAACAAGTACGCGGAGGGCTACCCCGGCGCCCGGCACCACGGCGGCTGCGAGATCGTCGACGTCGCCGAGCGGATCGCCGTGGACCGCGCGAAGGCCCTGTTCGGGGCCGACCACGCCAACGTACAGGCGCACTCGGGATCGTCGGCCGTGCTGGCCGCGTACGCGGCGCTGCTGCGGCCCGGGGACACCGTCCTCGCCCTCGGGCTGCCCTACGGCGGGCACCTCACCCACGGGTCGCCGGCGAACTTCTCCGGCCGCTGGTTCGACTTCGTCCCCTACGGGGTGGACGCCGAGACCGGGCTCATCGACTACGAGCAGGTCCGCACTCTGGCCCGGACGCACCGCCCCAAGGCGATCGTGTGCGGGTCCATCGCCTACCCGCGCCACATCGACTACGCCTTCTTCCGCGAGGTCGCCGACGAGGCGGGCGCCCATCTGATCGCCGACGCGGCCCACCCGATCGGACTGGTGGCCGGCGGAGCGGCGCCCAGTCCGGTGCCCTACGCCGATGTGGTGTGTGCCACCACGCACAAGGTGCTGCGGGGGCCGCGCGGCGGGATGATCCTGTGCGGGAGCGAGCTGGCGGAGCGGGTGGACCGGGCGGTGTTCCCGTTCACCCAGGGCGGCGCGCAGATGCACACCATCGCCGCGAAGGCGGTGGCGTTCGGGGAGGCGGCGACACCGGCGTTCGCCGCGTACACCCATCAGGTGGTCGCCAACGCCAGGGTTCTGGCGGCCGGACTGGCGGCCGAGGGGCTCCATGTCACGACCGGCGGGACCGACACCCATCTGATCACCGCGGACCCGGCGCCGCTGGGCGTCGACGGGCGGGCCGCGCGCGGTCTGCTGGCCGCCGCCGGGATCGTGCTGGACTGCTGCGCGCTGCCGCACGCCCACGACCGCGGGCTGCGGCTGGGCACAGCCGCGGTGACCACCCAGGGGATGCGGGAGGGGGAGATGGCCCGTGTCTCGGCGCTGATGGCGAGGGTGCTGCGCCAGGAGACCGCGGCACAGCGGGCCAGGGCGGAGGTGCGCGAGCTCACGGGCGCGTTCGCGCCGTATCCCGGCTGAAACGGGGTACGCGCATGGCTGGACGTGCCCCCGTGCGCCCGAACTCACAGCCGCACATGCAACCATCGTCGCTACCCGGAAGTCCCCACACATATGCGCCGCGTGTGAGTCGATCGCTAGGGTGTGGGGCTGAGATGGCCAGCGAGACCTGTGGGGAAGCCCGTGCGTGAATACCTGCTGACGCTCTGCGTCACGGCCGCGGTGACGTATCTGCTGACAGGGCCGGTACGGAAGTTCGCGATCGTGGCGGGAGCGATGCCGGAGATCAGGGCCCGTGACGTGCACCGGGAACCCACTCCGCGGCTCGGCGGGATCGCCATGTTCTTCGGGCTGTGCGCGGGCCTGCTGGTCGCCGACCACCTCACGAACCTCAACGAGGTCTTCGAGAAGTCGAACGAGCCGCGCGCGCTGCTCTCCGGGGCCGCGCTGATCTGGCTGATCGGCGTCCTGGACGACAAGTTCGAGATCGACGCCCTGATCAAGCTGGGCGGCCAGATGATCGCCGCGGGCGTGATGGTCATGCAGGGTCTGACGATCCTGTGGCTGCCCATCCCGGGCGTCGGCACGGTCGCGCTCACCCAGTGGCAGGGCACCCTGCTGACGGTGGCGCTGGTCGTGATCACCATCAACGCGGTCAACTTCGTGGACGGTCTCGACGGCCTGGCCGCCGGCATGGTGTGCATCGCCTCGGCCGCGTTCTTCATGTACGCCTACCGCATCTGGTACTCGTACGGCATCGAGGCCGCCGCCCCGGCGACGCTGTTCGCGGCGATCCTGATGGGCATGTGCCTGGGCTTCCTGCCGCACAACATGCACCCGGCGCGGATCTTCATGGGCGACTCGGGGTCGATGCTGATCGGGCTGGTGCTGGCCGCCGGCGCGATCTCCGTCACCGGACAGGTCGACCCGGATCTGATGAACCTGTACACGAACTCCGAGCGCAGCGCGGTGCACCAGATGGTGCCGGTCTACATCCCGCTGGTGATGCCGCTGACGATCATCGCGATCCCGGCCGCCGACCTGATCCTGGCGATCGTGCGCCGGACCTGGCGCGGCCAGTCGCCGTTCGCCGCGGACCGCGGGCATCTGCACCACCGGCTGCTGGAGATCGGCCACTCGCACAGCCGTGCGGTGATGATCATGTACTTCTGGTCGGCGCTGATCGCGTTCGGCACGCTCGCCTACTCCGTCAACGCGGGAGCCATGTGGATCGTCCTCGGTGTCGTGTTCCTCAGCGCGCTGGGCCTGGTGCTGCTCCTGCTGCCGCGCTTCACGCCGCGGGCCCCGCGCTGGGCCGAGGCCTTCGTGCCGCCGCGCTACCGCCGCCGCGGGGCCGTGGCGGCCCTCCAGGGGGCCGTGCAGGCCGCCGCCGGGGAGGCGGGGGAGCCGGGGCCGGGGGAGTCCGAGGCGGCGCGTACGCCGGTCGCCGCGGGGGTCTCCGGGGTCAACGGAGCGACCGCGATCGGGCCTCGCTCGCGGTCGGCAAGGTAAGAATCTGACGAGAGCATTGCCAACTCGTGGGGAAGTCGCGGGTGGGCAAATCTGCCCAATACCAGACATCCCGCCGCTGTTCCTGCACAGGCGCGCGCTGTCACTCTCATGTGTGACAGCAAGCACACCATCCAGGTAAAGACCTCATCAAATAGTTTGTGATACGGTTCACGAGAACCCCGGATGGAACCGAAGGACCGTAGTGCGACGGTCCTCTGGAGCGAGGACGGCGTGAGGTCAATCGCCCCTCGAACCGGGACTACGCTCGTCCATGACGACACCCCTGCCCCCTTTGAAAGCGGAGTTGCCGCCATGCCGTCCAACGACGTCCGGATCCTGGCCCAGGCCGCCGTGCCCACAGCCGCCGTCGGCGCGATCGCCGTCGTCATCAGCGGTGTGGTCGCGGGGGGCAAGGGAGCCATCGGAGCCGCCGTCGCCACGGTCCTGGTGATCGCCTTCATGGGGCTCGGGCTGTACGTCCTGAACCGCACCGCCAAATCGCTTCCGCATCTTTTCCAGGCGATGGGCCTCATGCTCTACGCGGCGCAGATTCTGCTGCTGTTCATCTTCCTGGCCGCGTTCAAGAACACCACGCTCTTCAACCCCCGGGCCTTCGCCATCACGCTCGTCGCCGGCACCCTCGTGTGGATCGCCGCGCAGACGCGCGCCCACATGAAGGCCAAGATCCTTTACGTCGAACCCGATTCGAGCTCCTCCGCGACCTCCTCGAAGGGCGAGAAGCCCGAAAACTCGGGGCACTCGTCGTGAGGGGTAGGGCCGGGATAAAGACGTCTGAGAGATCCTGCTATCGTCCGGTGCCAACTGCGGCATCGCGGGCGCGGGCATCCGAGCTGACGCCTGCTCAATCGCGAGGCGAGATGCCCCCAAGCCGCCCCCACATCAGAAACACCAGTCCCGTGCCGAAACGCGGCCGCACGCCGCGCCGACACAACGAGGTTGCCGTACACATGCGCCACGACGAAGGAGCCCGCGGTGAGTGCTGACCCGACGCAGGTGCTCGCTTTCGAGACCGACTGCCACCTGTTCGACGGTTGTGGCTTCCCGGCTCCGGGCCTGCACTCGTTCATGTTCGAGCCGCTCTGGGGCGACGCCGACGGCAACGGCCTCTACTTCAACAAGCCGATGCTGCTGGCCCTGCTGGGCTCCATCATCGTGGTCGGCTTCTTCTGGGCCGCGTTCGCCCGGCCGAAGCTCGTCCCCGGCAAGCTCCAGATGGTCGCCGAAGCCGGCTACGACTTCGTCCGCCGCGGCATCGTCTACGAGACGATCGGCAAGAAGGAGGGCGAGAAGTACGTCCCCCTGGCCGTCTCCCTGTTCTTCTTCATCTGGATGATGAACCTCTGGTCGATCATCCCCGTCGCCGCCTTCCCGGTGACGGCGATCATCGCCTACCCGGCGATCCTGGCCCTGCTGGTCTACATCACCTGGGTCTCGCTCACCTTCAAGCGTCACGGCTTCGTCGGTGCGTTCAAGAACTTCACCGGCTACGACAAGTCGCTGGGCCCGGTGCTCCCGCTGGCCATGACCATCGAGTTCTTCTCGAACCTGCTGGTCCGCCCGTTCACGCACGCGGTGCGACTCTTCGCGAACATGTTCGCCGGTCACACCCTGCTGCTGCTGTTCACCATCGCCACCTGGTACATGCTCAACGGCATCGGGATCGCCTACTCCGCCGTCTCCTTCACGATGGTCATCGTGATGACGGCCTTCGAGCTCTTCATCCAGGCCGTTCAGGCGTACGTCTTCGTCCTCCTGACCTGCACCTTCATTCAGGGCGCGCTCGCCGAGCACCACTGAGCACCGCCTCTTTCGAAACCCCCGCACTCGTCCGGTGGCCAACCCCCACCGGTCCGTAAAGAGAAGGAAGAACTGGCATGTCCAACCTTGCTGCTGTCACCGGTGACCTCGGTTCCGTCGGTTACGGTCTTGCGGCCATCGGCCCCGGCGTCGGCGTTGGCATCATCTTCGGCAACGGCACCCAGGCCCTCGCCCGCCAGCCCGAGGCGGCCGGTCTGATCCGCGCCAACCAGATCCTCGGCTTCGCGTTCTGTGAGGCGCTGGCCCTCATCGGTCTCGTCATGCCGTTCGTCTACTAAGACGAGCCCTGACCGACCCTTTCGACGAAAGGCACTGATGTGACATCCGCCCTGGTTTTCCTGGCGGCTGAGGGCGAGAAGGAGAACCCCCTCATCCCGCCGTGGCCGGAAGTTGTCATCGGCCTCATCGCTTTCGTCATCGTCTTCGGCTTCCTCGCCAAGAAGCTCCTTCCGACCATCAACAAGGTCCTGGAAGAGCGTCGCGAGGCCATCGAGGGCGGTATCGAGAAGGCCGAGGCCGCACAGACCGAGGCCCAGAGCGTTCTTGAGCAGTACAAGGCTCAGCTCGCCGAGGCCCGGCACGAGGCCGCGCGTCTGCGCCAGGAGGCGCAGGAGCAGGGCGCGACGCTCATCGCTGAGATGCGCGCCGAGGGCCAGCGACAGCGCGAAGAGATCGTTTCCGCCGGTCACACCCAGATCGAGGCCGACCGCAAGGCCGCCGCTTCGGCGCTGCGCCAGGACGTCGGCAAGCTCGCCACCGAACTGGCCGGCAAGCTCGTCGGCGAGTCCCTCGAGGACCACGCCCGCCAGAGCCGCGTCATCGACCGCTTCCTCGACGAGCTCGAGGAGAAGGCCGAGGCGTCGCGATGAACGGAGCGAGCCGCGAGGCCCTGGCAGCCGCACGTGAGCGTCTCGACGCGCTGACGGACTCCACGTCCGTGGACGCCGCGCAGCTCGCCGGCGAGCTGGCGGCCGTCACCGCGCTGCTCGACCGCGAGGTGTCGCTGCGTCGGGTCCTGACCGACCCGGCGCAGGCCGGCGAGGGCAAGGCCGAGCTGGCCCAGCGCCTGCTCGGCAACCAGGTCAGCGGCACGACCAGCGACCTGGTGTCCGGTCTGGTGCGTTCCCGCTGGTCGCAGTCGCGCGACCTGGTGGACGCGCTGGAGGAGCTGGCGACCATCGCCGACCTCACCGCCGCGCAGCGGGCCGGCACGCTCGACAACGTCGAGGACGAGCTGTTCCGCTTCGGGCGGATCGTCTCCTCCAGCACCGAGCTGCGCGCCGCACTGACCGACCGGAAGGCCACCGCCTCGGCCAAGAGCGAGCTGCTGCGCAGCCTGCTCACCGGCCGCGCCGACGCGGCCACCGAGCGTCTGGTGACGCGCCTTGTGACCGCGCCGCGTGGACGTAGCCTGGAAGCGGGACTCGAGTCCCTGTCCAAGCTGGCCGCCGAGCGCCGCGACCGCGTCGTGGCCGTGGTCACGTCGGCCGTGCCGCTGAGCGACTCGCAGAAGCAGCGCCTCGGCGCCGCCCTCGCGAAGCTCTACGGCCGCCGTATGCACCTCAACCTCGACGTGGACCCCGCGGTCCTCGGCGGGATCCGGGTGCGGGTGGGCGACGAAGAGATCAACGGCTCCCTCGCGGACCGTATCGAGGACGCCACTCGCCGTATGGCGAGCTAGCAGCAACTCAAGACCGCAGTACGAACTGATGGCGGCCCTGGTTGGGCCGTGCAGAGGATTCACCTCTTTCAGGGGGGAGTCCCCATCCCCCCAAAGTGAAACTTCGGGCCCAACAAGGAGAGCAGGGAACCCAGATGGCGGAGCTCACGATCCGGCCGGAGGAGATCCGGGACGCGCTGGAGAACTTTGTCCAGTCGTACAAGCCGGACGCGGCCTCGCGCGAAGAGGTCGGTACGGTCACCCTTGCCGGCGACGGCATCGCGAAGGTCGAGGGCCTCCCCTCGGCCATGGCCAACGAACTGCTGAAGTTCGAGGACGGCACCCTCGGCCTCGCGCTCAACCTCGAAGAGCGCGAGATCGGCGCCGTCGTCCTCGGCGAGTTCAGCGGTGTCGAGGAGGGGCAGCCGGTCACCCGTACCGGCGAGGTGCTCTCCGTGGCTGTCGGCGAGGGCTACCTCGGCCGCGTCGTCGACCCGCTCGGCAACCCGATCGACGGCCTCGGCGAGATCGAGACGTCCGGCCGCCGTGCCCTGGAGCTGCAGGCTCCGGGTGTCATGGCCCGTAAGTCGGTGCACGAGCCGATGGAGACCGGCTACAAGGCCGTCGATGCCATGACCCCGGTCGGCCGTGGTCAGCGTCAGCTGATCATCGGTGACCGCCAGACCGGCAAGACCGCCCTGGCCGTCGACACCATCATCAACCAGCGCGACAACTGGCGCTCCGGTGACGTGAACAAGCAGGTCCGCTGCGTCTACGTCGCCATCGGCCAGAAGGGCTCGACCATCGCCTCCGTGCGTGGCGCCCTCGAAGAGGCCGGCGCGCTGGAGTACACGACCATCGTCGCCGCCCCGGCGTCCGACCCGGCCGGCTTCAAGTACCTGGCGCCGTACACCGGTTCGGCCATCGGTCAGCAGTGGATGTACGAGGGCAAGCACGTCCTCATCATCTTCGACGACCTCTCGAAGCAGGCCGACGCCTACCGCGCCGTGTCGCTGCTGCTGCGCCGCCCGCCGGGCCGCGAGGCCTACCCGGGCGACGTCTTCTACCTGCACTCCCGTCTGCTGGAGCGCTGCGCGAAGCTCTCCGACGACCTGGGCGCCGGCTCGATGACGGGTCTGCCGATCGTCGAGACGAAGGCCAACGACGTGTCGGCGTTCATCCCGACCAACGTCATCTCCATCACCGACGGCCAGTGCTTCCTGGAGTCGGACCTGTTCAACGCCGGTCAGCGCCCCGCGCTGAACGTCGGTATCTCCGTCTCCCGAGTCGGTGGTTCCGCGCAGCACAAGGCGATGAAGCAGGTCTCCGGGCGTCTGCGCCTCGACCTCGCCCAGTACCGTGAGCTGGAGGCGTTCGCCGCCTTCGGTTCCGACCTGGACGCCGCGTCGAAGTCGCAGCTGGAGCGCGGTCAGCGACTGGTCGAGCTGCTCAAGCAGGCTCAGTACCAGCCGATGCCGACCGAGGACCAGGTCGTCTCCGTGTGGGCCGGTACCACCGGCAAGATGGACGACGTCCCGGTCGCCGACATCCGCCGCTTCGAGAAGGAGCTCCTGGAGTACCTGCACCGCAAGGAGCAGGGCCTCATGACCTCCATCAAGGAGGGCGGCAAGATGTCGGACGACACCCTCATCGCCATTGCCGACGCGATCGCCGAGTTCAAGAAGCAGTTCGAGACCTCGGACGGCAAGCTTCTCGGCGAGGACGCCCCGGCCGCGGCCAAGTGACGTAAGGAAGGGACCTGACTCATGGGAGCCCAGCTCCGGGTCTACAAGCGTCGCATCCGATCCGTCACCGCGACCAAGAAGATCACCAAGGCGATGGAGATGATCGCCGCCTCGCGTGTCGTCAAGGCGCAGCGCAAGGTGGCGGCCTCCACGCCGTACGCGGCCGAGCTCACCCGCGCGGTCACGGCGGTCGGTACCGGCTCGAACACGAAGCACGCGCTGACCACGCAGGCCGAGACGGTCGTGCGGTCCGCGGTGCTGCTCCTGACGAGCGACCGTGGTCTCGCCGGCGCCTTCAACTCCAACGCCATCAAGGCCGCGGAGCAGCTGACGGCGCGCCTCGAGGCCGAGGGCAAGCAGGTCGACACGTACATCGTCGGCCGGCGTGGTCTCGCGCACTACAACTTCCGCGAGCGCAAGGTCGTGGAGTCGTGGTCGGGCTTCACGGACGAGCCGACGTACGCGGACGCCAAGAAGGTCGCGGCCCCCCTGATCGAGGCGGTCGAGAAGGACACGGCGGAGGGCGGCGTGGACGAGATCCACATCGTCTTCACCGAGTTCGTCTCGATGATGACGCAGACGGCGCTCGACGACCGTCTGCTGCCGCTCAGCCTCGACGAGGTGGCCAAGGAAGCAGCCCCCAAGGGCGAGATCCTTCCGCTGTACGACTTCGAGCCCTCGGCGGAGGACGTCCTCGACGCCCTTCTGCCGCGCTATGTGGAGAGCCGCGTCTACAACGCGCTCCTCCAGTCGGCAGCCTCGAAGCACGCCGCCACGCGGCGCGCGATGAAGTCGGCGACCGACAACGCAGGAGAGCTCATCGAGACGCTCTCCCGCCTTGCCAACGCGGCCCGCCAGGCCGAAATCACCCAGGAAATCAGCGAGATCGTCGGTGGCTCCGCAGCCCTGGCCGACGCGACCGCGGGGAGTGACAGGTAATGACGACGACAGTTGAGACGGCCGTTGCCACGGGCCGCGTCGCCCGGGTCATCGGCCCGGTCGTCGACGTGGAATTCCCCGTCGACGCCATGCCGGAGATCTACAACGCCCTTCACGTCGAGGTGGCCGACCCGGCCCAGGACGGCGCGAAGAAGACGCTGACCCTGGAGGTCGCCCAGCACCTGGGTGACGGCCTGGTCCGCACCATCTCGATGCAGCCCACCGACGGTCTGGTCCGCCAGGCGCCCGTCACCGACACCGGCACGGGCATCACCGTCCCGGTCGGCGACTTCACCAAGGGCAAGGTGTTCAACACCCTCGGTGAGGTGCTGAACGTCGACGAGCAGTACGAGGGCGAGCGCTGGTCCATCCACCGCAAGGCCCCGAACTTCGACGAGCTCGAGTCGAAGACCGAGATGTTCGAGACCGGCGTCAAGGTCATCGACCTGCTGACCCCGTACGTCAAGGGCGGCAAGATCGGTCTGTTCGGTGGTGCCGGCGTCGGCAAGACGGTGCTCATCCAGGAGATGATCTACCGCGTCGCCAACAACCACGACGGTGTCTCCGTGTTCGCCGGTGTCGGTGAGCGCACCCGTGAGGGCAACGACCTCATCGAGGAGATGGCCGACTCGGGCGTCATCGACAAGACCGCCCTGGTCTTCGGTCAGATGGACGAGCCCCCGGGCACCCGTCTGCGCGTGGCCCTGGCCGGTCTGACCATGGCGGAGTACTTCCGCGATGTGCAGAAGCAGGACGTGCTGTTCTTCATCGACAACATCTTCCGCTTCACGCAGGCCGGTTCCGAGGTCTCGACCCTGCTCGGCCGTATGCCCTCCGCGGTGGGCTACCAGCCGAACCTGGCCGACGAGATGGGTCTCCTCCAGGAGCGCATCACCTCGACCCGTGGTCACTCGATCACCTCGATGCAGGCGATCTACGTCCCCGCGGACGACCTGACCGACCCGGCCCCGGCCACCACGTTCGCCCACCTCGACGCGACGACGGTTCTCTCCCGTCCGATCTCCGAGAAGGGCATCTACCCGGCCGTGGACCCGCTGGACTCCACGTCCCGCATCCTGGACCCGCGCTACATCGCGGCGGACCACTACAACACCGCCATGCGCGTCAAGACGGTGCTGCAGAAGTACAAGGACCTCCAGGACATCATCGCGATCCTCGGTATCGACGAGCTGGGCGAGGAGGACAAGCTCACCGTCCACCGCGCCCGTCGCGTGGAGCGCTTCCTGTCCCAGAACACCCACGTCGCCAAGCAGTTCACCGGCGTCGACGGTTCGGACGTTCCGCTGGACGAGTCGATCGTGGCGTTCAACGCGATCATCGACGGCGAGTACGACCACTTCCCGGAGCAGGCGTTCTTCCTGTGCGGTGGCATCGAGGACCTGAAGGCCAACGCCAAGGAGCTGGGCGTCTCCTGAACTCGCTGAGTTCGCAGTGAGCCGAGCGGCTCACGTCTGAGGGGGCGGGCGCGTCCCGCCCCCTCTGCCACGCCCACTAGACTTAGTAACCAACACCCGGCAGATCCGCCGGGTGGTGACCCGAGGAGCCACCTTGGCTGCTGAGCTGCACGTCGCGATGGTCGCGGCCGACCGAGAGGTCTGGTCCGGCGAGGCCACCCTGGTCGTCGCGCGCACCACGTCCGGCGACATCGGCGTCATGCCCGGTCACCAGCCGCTGCTCGGTGTGCTGGAGTCGGGGCCGGTGACCATCCGTACGAGTGATGGTGGGACGGTCGTCGCCGCAGTGCACGGCGGTTTCATCTCGTTCGCGGACAACAAGCTGTCGCTGCTGGCCGAGATCGCCGAGCTGTCGGACGAGATCGACGTCCAGCGCGCGGAGCGCGAGCTGGAGCGTGCGAAGGCGGAGGGCGACGCCCTCGCCGAGCGTCGCGCGGACGTACGACTGCGTGCGGCGGCGTCGCGCTGAACGAGCGCGGAGCTGCTTGACGTCACTCAGCCGCGGTCGGCACCGGAGGTCTCCGGAGCCGACCGCGGCTGAGGCAGATCTGGATGTTTTTTCCGTTCCGTTACCTATTTTCGGTACCTAGGAGACGAGGAGGTCGGTGTCGATGGTCCTCGCTCTGACTGTGTGCGGAATCGTCGTGGCCCTGGTGGTGGTGGGGCTGTTCGTCTTCGGTCTGCGCCGCAGACTCATCCAGCGTTCCGGCGGTACGTTCGACTGTTCGCTGCGGTGGGACGTCCCCGAGAAACCGGACGCCAGCGGCAAGGGCTGGAGCTACGGCGTCGCCCGCTACAACGGCGACCGCATCGAGTGGTACCGCGTCTTCTCCTACGCCTACCGCCCCCGCCGGGTCCTGGAGCGGGCCTCGATCGAGGTGGCCGGCCGGCGGCTGCCGGAGGGCGAGGAGGAGCTGGCGCTGCTGTCCGACGCGGTGGTCCTCGCCTGTGCCCACCAGGGCACCCGCCTCGAGCTGGCGATGAGCGAGGACGCGCTGACCGGTTTCCTCGCGTGGCTGGAAGCGGCTCCACCCGGACAGCGGGTGAACGTGGCGTAGCCACATCCACCCGCCGCCGGGTGGGGGAGCATCGATGTCGCCCGAGCGATCTGCTCGGGGAACTTCCTTACGACAGACCGCTGTTGATGGCGCTCACCAGCTCTCCGTTGCTGGTGTCACCGCTGAACTCCCAGAAGAACGCGCCGCCCAGGCCCTGGTTCTTGGCCCAGGTCATCTTGCCGGCGATGGTGGCCGGGGTGTCGTAGGACCACCAGTTGTTGCCGCAGTAGGCGTAGGCCGTGCCGGCGATCGTGCCGGTGGCCGGGCAGGACGTCTTGAGGATCTTGTAGTCCTCGATGCCCGCCTCGTAGGTGCCGGGTGCGGCACCGGTCGCCGTGCCGCCGGGGGCGGCCTGGGTGACGCCGGTCCAGCCGCGGCCGTAGAAGCCGATGCCGAGCAGCAGCTTGGCGGACGGGACGCCCTTCGCCTTCAGCTTGGCGATCGCGTCGGCGGAGTTGAAGCCCGCCTGCGGGATGCCGGAGTACGAGGTCAGCGGCGAGTGCGGGGCGGTCGGGCCCTGCGCGTTGAAGGCGCCGAAGTAGTCGTACGTCATCACGTTGTACCAGTCGGCGTAGGCCGAGGCGCCGCCGTAGTCGGCCGCGTCGATCTTGCCGCCGGAGGAGCCGTCGGCCGTGATGGCCGCGGTGACCAGGTAGCTGGAGCCGAACTCGGTGCGCAGCGCCGACATCAGGTTCTTGAAGGCCGCGGCCCCGCTGGTGTCGCAGGTCAGACCGCAGGCGTTCGGGTACTCCCAGTCGATGTCGATGCCGTCGAAGACATCGGCCCAGCGCGGGTCCTCCACGACGGCCTTGCAGGACTTGGCGAAGGCGGTCGGGTTGGCCGCCGCCTGGGCGAAGCCGCCGGAGTAGGTCCAGCCGCCGAAGGAGTAGAGCACCTTGATGTGCGGGTACTTGGCCTTCAGCTGGCGCAGCTGGTTGAAGTTGCCGCGCAGCGGCTGGTCCCAGGTGTCGGCGGTGCCGCTGACGGACTGGTCGGCGGTGTAGGCCTTGTCGTAGGCGGCGTAGGTGTCGTCGACGACGCACTGGCCGTTCTTGACGTTGCCGAAGGCGTAGTTGATGTGGGTGATCTTCGCGGCGGAGCCGGAGGACACCAGGTTCTTGACGTGGTAGTTGCGGCCGTAGACGCCCCACTCGGTGAAGTAGCCGAGCTTGACCTTGTCGCCGGTGGGCGGCGGGTCGGTGGTGCCGCCGGTGGTGCGTACGGCGACGGCGCCGCTGGCCGGGCCGGTCTGGTCGGCGGTGTCCCGCGCCTGGACCGTGTAGGAGTAGGAGGTGCCGGCGGTGAGGCCGCTGTCGGTGTACGAGGTCGTGGTGACCGTGGCGACCTTGCTGCCGTCGCGCAGGACGTCGTAGTTCTTGACGCCCTTGTCGTCGGTGGCGGCGGACCAGGTCAGCTTGGCCGAGGTGTTGGTGACGTCCGAGGCGGTGGGGGTGCCCGGAGCGGAGGGGGCGGCGTCGCCGGGGACCGTGGTCCCGTCGCAACTGCCGCCGTTGAGCTTGCAGTTGGCGGGGGAGCCGCTGCCCGCGCCGTTGAAGCCGAAGGAGACGGAGGCGCCGGGGGCCAGCGTGCCGTTCCAGGACTTGTTCTTGGCCGTCCAGTGGGTGCCGGAGGAGGTGACGTCGGCGTCCCAGGCGGAGGTGACGGACGTGCCGGAGGGGAAGTCCCACTCGACGGTCCAGGAGCTGAGGGAGGTGGTGCCGGTGTTCTTCACCGTCCACCGGCCCTCGAAGCCGGTGCCCCAGTCCGAGGCCTTGGTGTAGGTGGCGGTGGCGGCCGTCGCCGCCTGGGCCGGGCTCGCGAGGCCGACGAGTCCGGCCAGCGGGAGCAACAGGGTCGCGAACCCTGCCGCGGCTCTGTGTCTGAAGCGCATTCTGCGCCTCCTATGGGGAGTTGGGGGGCGTGACTGAGCCTTCACGCCCACGGTGCGGCGAGAATAGAAAGGTCTGGACCACGGGTCAAGAGGTCTGGACCACTCTCGTATACAATTCCGCTAGACGCCCAACTCCTGCGCGAGCACGGCCGCTTGGACCCGGCTGCGCAGCTCCAGCTTCCCCAGCAGACGGCTGACGTGCGTCTTCACCGTCGCCTCGGCCATGTTCAGGCGCTCCGCGATCCCCGCGTTGGACAGCCCTTCCCCCAGGCAGGACAGCACTTCCCGCTCGCGCCGGGTGAGGGTGTCGAGGACCGTCGGGTCGGCCGCCGGGCCGCGCGCCGGACCGGCCGCGAACTCGGCGATCAGCCGGCGGGTGACGGCCGGGGCGATCAGCCCCTCCCCGCCCGCCACGGTCTGCACCGCCGAAATCAGGTCGCGGGCCTCGGTGTTCTTCAGCAGGAATCCGGCCGCCCCGGCCCTGAGCGCCCCGAACACATACTCGTCGAGGTCGAAGGTGGTCAGCACCAGGACGTCCGCCAGCCGCTCCTCGACCACCATCCGGGTCGCCGCCACCCCGTCCAGACGGGGCATCTGCACATCCATCAGCACCAGATCCGGACGCAGTTCCCGGGCCAGCGCCACCGCCTGCTCCCCGTCGGCCGCCTCCCCGACCACCTCGATGTCGGGCGCGCTGCGCAGGATCAGCACCAGCCCGGCGCGCACGGCGGACTGGTCCTCGGCGACCAGGACACGGATGGACCGGCTCATGCGGGATCTCCTTCGGTGACGGGGAACGAGGCACGTACGGTCCACCGGGTGCCCTCCGGCCCGGCCTCGAACGTGCCGCCCAGCAGCGCGGCCCGCTCCCGCATCCCGACCAGACCCGCCCCCGAACCGGGGGCCCGCGGCCCGTCCCGGCGACCGTACGGGCTGCTCACCCGCACCTCGAGCAGGTCTTCGCGGCGCAGCAGGGCGACGGTCACCCGGCCGGGGCGGGCGTGCTTGAGGGCGTTGGTCAGCGACTCCTGGACGATCCGGTACGCGGCCAGCTCGACGGGGGCCGGTACCCGGCCGTGGCCGGCGTCGAGGGTGACGTCGAGACCGTTGGCGCGGGCGCCCTCGACCAAGGCGTCCAGGCCGTCGAGGGTGGGCGCCGCGGCCGGCTCCTGGTCCCCGCTGCCGTCCCGCAGGATGCCGATCAGCCGGCGCATCTCCGCGAGCCCGGCCACACTGTTCTCCCGGATCACCCCGAGGGCCTCGCGGGAGGTCCGCGGATCGTCGATCGACAGCGCGGCCGTGGAGTGGATGGCGATCGCCGACAGATGGTTGGCCACCATGTCGTGCAACTCCCGTGCCATCCGGGCCCGTTCCGCGATCACCGCCTGGCTGCGGTCCATCTCGGCGAGCAGCGTGGTCTGTTCGGCGCGCAGCCGGGCGGCGATCGCCGCGTCACGGTGGTTGCGGACGATCCAGCCGGTGGCGGCCGGCCCGAACGCCACGGCGCCGGTGACCACACCGATCAGCAGCGCCTCCGGCACCCGCCACACCGCGAACGGCACCACCGTCCCGGCCACCGTGAGCAGCCCGGTGATCCAGGGGATACGGCGCGCCGAGGCGGGCGGGCCGTACAGGACGCCCGCGTAGACGAGATCGGTGAACATCAGCACCGTGGCCACGCTGCCCTGGGTGACGGTGTCCAGGGCCATCGCCGCCGTGCCGGTCAGCAGCGCGACCCGCGGCGCCGTCCGGCGCAGCAGCTCGCAGCCGGACATCACCACCAGCGGCAGCAGGATCGGCCAGAAGCCGGGAAGCAGCACGATCGGCTCGTCGGCCGGACGGGTGGTCAGGTCGACGGCCAGCAGCAGGAGCCCCCCGAGCAGCCCACCGGACGCCAGGTACACGTCGAACCGGTGGGGGCGGGGGAGCGCTGCGGCCATGTCCACCATCCAACACGGCCCGCCGCGCCCACGCCTGCATCCGCGGGACGGTCCCGCACTGCATCTTTCGATGTACCGCGACGTCGTCACCGCCGACGACGAAAGCGGCCGCCGCCCGCCGGAGCCTTGAAGGGTGACCGAGAGGAGCGAGTCGTGGTCGTCGCGTTGATCATCGCGTGTGAGGCCGGGTTCTGGGTGCTGCTGGCGCTGGGCCTGGCCGCCCGGTATCTGCTGAGGTGGCGCCGCACCGGCCTGGTGCTGCTGCTGTGCGAGCCGGTGCTGGAGCTGGTCCTGTTCGCCGTGACGGCGGTCGACCTCAGGAACGGGGCCGAGCCGGGCTGGGAGCACGGTGTGGCCGCGCTGTACATCGGCTACACCGTCGCCTACGGCCACTACACGATCCGCTGGCTCGACGGCCATGCCGCGCACCGCCTGGCCGGCGGCCCCCGGCCGCCCCGGCCGCCGCGGTACGGCACGGCCCGGGCCCGTCACGAGGGCCGGCTGTGGCTGCGCACGGTGCTGGCGGCCGCCGTCGCCTGCGCCCTCCTCCAGGCCGCGGTCCGGTACGTCGGCGACACCTCGTCGCTGCGGTCCTTCCAGTGGGTGGCCCTCAGGGCCGCCGGCATCCACGGGCTGGTGGCGCTGACCTATGCGATCTGGCCGAAGAAGGAACCGCGGACCGGGCGCCGGGACCCGGCCGATCGGGCCGACCAGGTCGGTCAGCTCGACCAGGTCGCCGAGGAGAGGCCGGGGGCCCGCCGCTGACCGGCGTCAGCGCTCCCCGCCCGGCACCCACAGCACGTCGCCCGTCTCCTTGTTGGCCGTGCGGGCGAGGATGAACAGCAGGTCCGAGAGGCGGTTGAGATAGGTCGCCGTGAGGGGGTTCATCACCTCGCCGTGCACCTCCAGGGCCGCCCACGTGGAGCGCTCGGCCCGGCGGACGACCGTGCAGGCCTGGTGGAGCAGGGCCGCGCCCGGGGTGCCGCCCGGCAGGATGAAGGAGCGAAGCTTCTCCAGCCGCTCGTTGAAGCGGTCGCAGTCCGCCTCCAGCCGGTCGACGTAGAACTGCTCGACCCGCAGCGGCGGGAACTGCGGGTCCTGCACGACCGGCGTCGACAGGTCCGCGCCCACGTCGAACAGGTCGTTCTGGACCCTGGTGAGGACCGTGACGATCTCCTCGTCCAGACCGCCCAGCGCGATCGCCGTGCCGATGACCGCGTTCGCCTCGTTGGCGTCGGCGTACGCGGAGATCCGCAGGTCGGTCTTGGCGACCCGGCTCATGTCCCCGAGGGCGGTGCTGCCCTGGTCGCCGGTCCTGGTGTAGATGCGCGTCAGATTGACCATGCGGCCAATCTAGACGGTCCCCGCGGATCCGTTCCGTTCCCTTCGTCACGGCCGGTCGGACCGGGCTCGAATCAGGGTGAATCCCCTTGAATCGGACAGGATTTGACGACGTGACCGGCGTCTCACCTCATGAGACGTGAGACGCGTTACTAACCGGTCACACAGCGCCTCACGCCCGCTAATCTCCGGCCGAGAGCCAGACGGAGCGGATGCGCCGGATGGTTGACGCCGGTGACATCGGACGCGAGAGCGGGCAGGGCTTCCAGAGGCACTGAAACCGCACAGGCCTCAGCGGCCTCACCCCTGCGGGTGAATTCGGTATCGGTTCGCTCACAGACGGCAACCTCCGACCGCTCCGCGCAGTCAGAGCATGCAACACCGGACATCACACCGCGGAGCACAAGACGCACGCTTAGGGGAGCGCTATGCACATCAGGGGCGACCACGCCGAGCTGGTCGTCGGGGGCCGCCTCGACGTGCGCTGCGCGGCTGATGCCCGAACGGTCCTGCACACGGCCGTGGACGACGGCGTCGGCGACCTGGTGCTCGACCTGTCCGGGCTGGACTCCTGGGACGCCACCGGACTCGGCGTCATCATGGGCGTCCACCGACGCGCCGGCCGCTGCGGCCGCCGTCTGGTGCTGCGCGGCGTACCTCCGCAGATGCAACGCCTGCTGGTCGCCACCCGGCTGCACCGGATCCTGGCGATCGAGGGCGGCATCGGCGTGGAGTCCCTGCCCCGCGTCTGACCCGGCACGGCGTGTGGCCTGCGGCGGAAAACCAGCGGCGGGCGCAATCCTCACCGGACTGTGACGTCTCGGGCGGCGCGGCACCCCGGACTGTCGTAGATACTGTGCGAAGGTTTACGGTTCGACTGCCCGCCGCCCGCAACCCTCGAGCGGGCACCGGACCAGAAGCGACAGCGCACGTGTGCAGCAAGGCCGGGAGGGGCTACCGCCACACGACGCTTTTGGGGGGCTTGACCTATGGACCCGACGAACCGGGGACCCGAGGAGTACGGCCAGGACGGCGAAGGCCACTCGCCACGCCCACGCCCGCCCAGGGACCCCCTCACCGCCGACTACACCCAGCACACGCCCGGCCCGGCCCGCACGGTACGGATCGTCGCCGGCGAGCACCTGCTCACGGTCAACCCCGTCGACGGCAGCGAGATAGAACTCTGCCCGCCGACCGAGGTCCCCGAGCGTCCGGTCAAGCGCACCGCCGAGCAGCGGGCCGAGGCCGAGCGCACCGCCCGGCCGCCCGCCCCGGCCGGGGCCGGCGGGTCCGCGCTGCCCCTCCTGGGCCGCCAGGACGAACGCGAGCACCTGGTCCGGCTGCTGGCCCGCGGCCGCTCCGTCCGCCTCACCGGCCCGGCCGGCTCCGGCCGCACCAGCCTCCTCGACCTCGTCGCCGAGGACTGCGAGGACCTCGCCCCCGACGGCGTGGTCCGGCTCGCCGGCTTCCGCCGCACCTCGGCCGAGCTGCTGTACGACCTCTTCCACGCCGTCCACGACGCCGACCGGCTGCGCCCCGAGCGCGAGGAACTCCTCGCCCTGGTACGGGAGATCGGCGCGGTCGTGGTCGTCGACGACCTCGGCTTCGGCGGCACCGACCTCGATGAGCTGCTGGACGCCACCCCCGAGTGCGCCTTCCTGCTCGGCGCCACCCCGGACACCCCGGCACCCTCCGCCGACTCCGCCGTCGACGAGGTCGCCCTCAGCGGCCTGGACCGCGCGGGCGGCGTCGAGGTGATCGAGCGGGCCGTCGGCCGGGTCCTCACCGAGGAGGAGTCCAACTGGGCCGGCGACCTGTGGTTCGAGTCCGAGGGCCTGCCGCTGCGCTTCGTCCAGGCCGGCGCCCTGCTGCGCCAGCGCGACCAGCTGCGGGCCGGTGTCGACGCGGTCGACGCCTTCGGGGTCTTCGAGGACGCCCGCCCCCTCACCGGATCCGTCGACGTGGTCGCCGGCGCCGGCGAGGCCGAGGAGATACCGCTGCCCTCCCTCGGCGAGGCCGCCGCGCCCGCCCCGCTGCTCGCCGCCCGGCTCAGCGCCTCCGCCCGCGCCACCCTGCGCTTCGCCGTCGCCCTCGACGGCGAGGTCCCGCACCAGGCCCATCTGCCCGCCCTGGTCGGCGACACCCACGCCGACGCGGCCCTCGGCGAACTGACCGCCTGCGGACTCGTCTCCCCGGTCGGCACCGGCTACCGGCTCGCCGCCGGAGTCCAGACCCAGCTGGAGGCCGCCGGATACGGCGAGGAGGTCGCCGCCCGCGCGCAGACCGCCGCCCAGCACTACGCCTGGTGGGCCGCCCACCCCTCCGTCACCCCCGAGCGGGTCTGCGCCGAGGCCGAGGCCCTCCTCGCCGCCCTCACCGTGGTCGGGCCCACGACCTCCCCGCCCGCCGAGGGCGAGGAGGCCACCGCCGTCCAGCTCGCCCGCGCCGCCGCGCCCGCGTTCGCCGCCGGACTGCGCTGGAGCGCCTGGGACAGCGCCCTGCACGAGGGTGCCGAGGCCGCCCGGCTCGCCGGGGAGTCCGCCGACCGGGCCTACTTCCACCACGAGATGGGAGTCCTCGCGCTCTGCGCCGGAGACCTCGACCGGGCCCGCTCGGAGCTGGAGGCCTCCCTCGCCCTGCGCGGCACACTCACCGACAAGCGCGGCACCGTCGCCGGCCGGCGCGCCCTCGCCCTGGTCGCCGACGCCTCGGGCGACGTCACGGGCCTCGCCGCGGCCACCGCGGGCGAGGAGGTGCCCGATGCCCGCCACGAGGAGTCCGTGTCCCCGCCGCGCGGCATCCAGGCGCTGCCGCCCGTGTACGCCCCGGAGGCCGAGACCCTCGTCCACCGCCCGGTCCCCTCGTCGCCGCCCCAGGCCCACCACAGCCGCGGCGGTCTCAAGGGCCTGGCCAAGCGCAACCTCGTCGCGGCCGGCGCGGGCGCGCTGCTGGTCGCCGTTCTCGGCACGGTGGTGACACTCGGCGCGACCTCCAACGGCGACCCCGACGACCCCTCCGACCGGGTCGGCGTCAACCCGTCCGCCAGCAGCGACCTCGGCGACGGCGACCTCGACTCCGACACCCCGGGCGACGACACCGGCACCGGCGACACGGGCACGGCGACCAGCCGGCCGACGGACCCGGGCCCGGACGGGACGACGGGGACGTCGGACGATCCGACCCCGACGGGATCGTCGGTGCCCACACCGGGGGCGAGCAGCTCGCACACCTCGGGAAGCGGCGGAACGTCCACGAACACGCCGAGGCCGTCGTCGTCCTCCACCACCTCCAGGCCGCCGTCGCACACCCCGTCGACGCCCGTGACCCCCACGGACGACCCCACGACCCCGACGACGCAGCCGACCGACACGACCGGCCCGTCCCCGTCCGACACCACCTCGACGACGGCCAGCGCCCCGGTCTCGCCGAGCACGGCGGACTCCGTGTCCTCCGCGGACTCCGTGTCCTCGCCCGCCTCCTCGTCCGACCCGGTGATCTGAGGACGCCCCGGGACAGCAGGCAGGGCCGGGTTCCTTCCCCGGGAATCCGGCCCTCGCCGTCGTACGAACGCCGTACGGGACGTCAGAACAGGCGCAGCTTGTCGTCCTCGATGCCGCGCATCGCGTCGTAGTCCAGGACCTGGCAGCCGATGCCGCGGTCGGTGGCGAGGACGCGCGCCTGGGGCTTGATCTCCTGCGCGGCGAAGACACCGCGGACCGGGGCGAGGTGCGGGTCGCGGTTCAGCAGCTCCAGGTAGCGGGTGAGCTGCTCGACGCCGTCGATCTCACCGCGCCGCTTGATCTCGACCGCGACCGTCCCGCCGTCGGCGTCCCGGCACAGGATGTCGACCGGGCCGATCGCCGTCATGTACTCGCGCCGGATCAGGGTGTAGCCCTCGCCGAGGATCTCGATACGGTCGGCGAGCAGCTCCTGGAGGTGCGCTTCCACGCCGTCCTTGATCAGGCCGGGATCGACTCCGAGTTCGTGCGAGGAGTCGTGGAGGATCTCCTCCATCGTGATGATGAGCTTCTCGCCCGCCTTGTTGACGACGGTCCAGACACCCTCCTCGTCGCCCGTGCCCTCCTTGAGAGCGCAGGGCGGCGACATCCAGTTCAGGGGCTTGTAGGCCCGGTCGTCCGCGTGGATCGAGACGCTGCCGTCCGCCTTCACCAGGATGAGACGGGGGGCGGAGGGCAGGTGGGCGGTGAGCCGGCCGGCGTAGTCGACGGAGCACCGGGCGATGACGAGACGCATGGTCGGCAACGCTATCCGACGCCTCATGGTGCACGCGATTCGCCCGCCGGTCCGCTGTCACCACGCGCACCCCCGGGCCCTCGTGACCCGCCCCTTTTGAACAGGAAAACGATCATTCGACGGGTGGCCGATTGTGCGCCTACCGCCCGTTCCCTATGTGCCCATTCTCCTGGTGCCGTCACCGTCGGTTGCCTACCGTAGTAAACGGGAGGTCGCGATGCGTGCACTCAGCGTGTGCGGTAATTCGGCATGGCCGAACTCCCTTTCCCTGTCCGGCAACCCCTGTTTCTCCGGGGGTGCGAGAGGAGAACCCATGTCGCTCGACGTCTCACCGGCCCTACTCGAACAGGCCGAGCGAGGCGAGGTCGACGAAGCTGAATTCGTCGACTGCGTCCGGACCTCCCTGCCCTACGCATGGGAGATGGTCAGCTCCCTGGTGGCCCAGCTGAAGGTGGACGGCGGAGCCTTCGCCGACAACCAGACGCCCCCGCCGGACGAGCAGGCACGCGGGCAGCTGCTGCGAGCGCTGGCGAGTGACGCCATTCGCGGCGCGCTCCAGCGCCACTTCGGCGTGCGCCTGGCCTTCCAGAACTGCCACCGGGTGGCGGTGTTCCCGGTGGACTCGTCCGTCGACGAGAAGCTGGCCCGCTTCACCTCGGTCCGCAGCCAAGTCCTCAACCAGTCACCGGAGTTCCGGGACTGCTGAGGCAGCAGTGTGAACCTGTCGCTTGCCGCTCCTTACGCGGGAGGTGCCATCAGTACTGGAGCGGCAAGCTCCCCGGTGTGCCGGGCTGTTCAGCGGAGGTGGGGGAGCACCTCCGCGCCCAGCCGCCGTACGTTCTCCTCCGTGGCCGACAGATCGCCCGAGCCCTCGACCAGCAGGGAGAAGCGCGAGATGCCGGTACGCTCGCTGGTCGCCGCGAGGCGGTCGACGCACAGCCGCGCCGTGCCCACCGGGTGCAGCCCGCAGAGGAGTTCGGTGTACGCCACCGGGTCCCGCATCGAGCGGGCCCGGCCGTCGACCGTCACATGGGCGTCGAGCCCCTGTTTCAGCCAGCCCGGCATCGCCTTCACCAGCGTCTCGACGGCGTCCGTGCGCCGGTCGGCGATCTGGCAGACGCCCGCCGAGACGTGCCCGGCGGCGCGGATCTCGTCCCCGGACCGCCCGGCCGCGCGCGCGTACTGCCGCCACAGGGCGACCATCTCGGCCTTCTCCTCGTCCCCGACGTGCATGCCGAGCAGCATCGGCAGCCCGCGCTCGGCGGCCAGCCGTACGCTCGTCGGCGAGGTGCACGCCACGACGACCTCCGGCCCCGTGGCGTCCGTGAGCGCCTCCGAGGGGCGCGGCACGACGGGCACCTCGCGAAACCGGAACCGCGCCCCGTCGGCCCCCACCGAGGGCTCGCGCAGCCAGCGCACCAGCAGATCGAGTGATTCCGGGAACCCCTGCTCGTACGCCGCCAGGCCCGCGCCGAACACCTCCAGATCGACCCAGGGCCCGCCGCGCCCCACCCCCAGCGAGAAGCGGCCGCCGCTCGTCAGATGCAGCAGCGCGGCCTGTTCGCCGAGGGCGACCGGGTGGACGGTGGGCAGCACGCTGACCGCCGTGCCGACCCGGATACGGCGGGTGCGGCCCAGCAGCAGAGCGGCGAGCGTGATCGCCGACGGGCAGGTGCCGTACGGTACGAAATGGTGCTCGGCCAGCCAGACCGAGTCGAGACCGGCCTCCTCGGCGACCTCCGCGGAACGGACCGCGCGGTGCAGCGCCTCCCCCTGGCCCTGCCCGGGGAACTGGGCACCCAACACGAAACTACCAACGCGCATGGACTTTCCTGCTTCCTTGGCTCCGACGCGGAGCTCCCCCACCCGGCATAACCGTCTGACACGTGCCGAGGACACGGCCTGGCGGAGAGATTTGCCGATTGTCTGGAGAATGGGGTGCCAGGGAGGGCGACTTGTGGGGTCCGGTGACCTACGGGTGCCCCCGTTCGCGCCGCGTAGGCTGGACGCGAACCCCGCTTCCTGTATAGCCCCGTGAGGTGTCCTGTGTCCCCGCGTCGCAACCGACCCAAGGGTGCCGGTTCAACGGACTCGTCCGCCCCCGGTGCCGAGGACGACCGCGCGAGCCGCTACGGCGGCTGGCAGTCCTCGGTGCACTGGCAGGGCGAGGAGTGGAGCGTACGGCACGTGGCCGGTGCGAGCGCGCAGGGCAAGACGTACCGGTGTCCGGGCTGCGACCAGATGATCCCCGGCGGCGTCCCGCATGTCGTCGCCTGGTCCGAGCACGCGGGCGTCGACGACCGCCGGCACTGGCACAAGGCGTGCTGGAACGCGCGAGACCGCCGCAACCCGGGGGTGCAGCGGTCTCGTAACGCTCCTCGTTTCTGACGGGTGCCGGCGCTCTACACGTCGCGCTTCTCCAGCAGGGCGAAGGCGGCGGCGAAGGCGGCGGCCGTCACACCGAGCGCGATCCACAGCGGGTCCCAGCCGGACGGCCCGCTCTCGGTGAGCTCGGCCGAGTACCAGACGCCCAGCTGGCTGGGGATCGAGTACTCGAACAGGGCGTCGCGCAGCCCCTCCAGGGACTCCGAGAACATGAAGATCGCGATCACCAGCGGGGCCAGCAGCAGGCCGATCATGATGGTGATCGCGCCCGCCGAGTGCCGGATGATCGACCCGACGGCCAGCGCCAGCAGGCCCAGCAGCGCGACGTAGAAGGACACGCCCACGGTGGCCTTCAGCCACTCGCTCTGGGACGGCTCACGGGCGTCGGTGAACAGGGCGGCGTCCACCATGGCGACGAACCCCGTCGACACCAGCGTCACCACGAACGCGATCGCGAAGAACACGATGGCCTTCGCCGTGAGGACCCGGCCGCGGGACGGGCACGCGACCATCGTGGTGCGGATCATGCCGGTGCCGTACTCCGAGGCGGTGGTGAGCACACCGAGGGTCAGGATCGGCATGCTGCCCAGGAGCACGCCGAAGAACCCGAACGACAGCGGGCTCTCGCCCGCCAGATCGCCCTCGGAGGCGTTGGCGTCGACGAGCAGGGCGACCATCAGGCCGATGCCGATGACCAGCAGGACGAACACGCCCAGCGTCCACATGGTGGAGCGCACCGAGCGGATCTTCGTCCACTCGGAGGCGATGGCGTTCCCGAGGTGCGTGCGGACGACCGGGATCGGCGAGGTGTAGCCGGGCGCGCCGCCGGGGGCGGCGTACGCGGGACCGGGCCCCGCCTGCCAGGCGGGCGCGGCCTGCGGCGAGGGCTGCTGCGGGGTGCTCATCGGGCGTCCTCGGGCTGGGTCGTCGGGGCGGAGGGGGCCGGGGCGGAGGGGCCGGCCGGGGCGGGCGGCGCCTTGTCGAGCGAGGCGGGCGCGGCGGCGGGCGGCTGGGGTGCCTGCGGGGCGGGGGCCGCCGCCGCGGGCTGAGCCGGGGCCGCGGGAGGTGTCGCGGGCTGCGCAGGGGCCTGCGGGGCGGGCGGGGCCGCGTGGGCGTACGGGTTGGCGCCGGCGGGCGCGGGCGCCGGGGCGGCGTACGCCCCCTGCGGTGCGGCCGGGGCGCCGTACGCGCCGTAGGCGCCCGCCGCGGGCCCCTGGCCCGGCTGCGGGGGCGCGTAGCCCGCGTGCGGGGGCGGCGGGGCGTACCAGCCGGGCTGGCCCTGGCCCGGCACCGGCATCGGCGGCTGGGCGCCGGGCGGCAGGGGCTGCTGGAGGCCGGCCTTCTGGTCGATGGTGGACCGGTAGTCCACGGCGCCCTGCGTCATGCGCATGTACGCCTCTTCCAGCGAGGCCTGGTGCGGCGACAGCTCCCACAGGCGTACGTCGCTGTCGTGCGCGATGTCGCTGATCCGGGGGAGGGGCAGTCCCGTCACCCGCAGCGCGCCGTCCTGCTCGGGCAGGACGTGGCCGCCCGCCTCGGTGAGCGCGGAGGCCAGCTTCTCGCGCAGCTGCGGCTCGGTGTGCGGGGTGCGCACGCGCGCGAAGTCGGCCGAGTTGGCGGAGATGAAGTCCGTCACGCTCATGTCGGCGAGCAGCTGCCCGCGCCCGATGACGATCAGATGATCGGCGGTGAGCGCCATCTCGCTCATGAGGTGGGACGAGACGAAGACGGTCCGGCCCTCGGCGGCGAGCGACTTCATCAGGTTGCGCACCCAGAGGATGCCCTCGGGGTCGAGGCCGTTGACCGGCTCGTCGAACAGCAGCACCTGCGGGTCGCCGAGCAGCGCGGCGGCGATGCCGAGCCGCTGGCCCATGCCCAGGGAGAAGCCCTTGGATCGTTTCTTCGCCACCTCCTGGAGGCCGACCACGCCGAGCACCTCGTCCACCCGGCGGGCCGGGATGCCGGAGAGCTGGGCCAGGGAGAGCAGGTGGTTGCGGGCGTGCCGGCCACCGTGCACGGCCTTCGCGTCGAGCAGGGCGCCGACCTGCCGGGGCGCGTTCGGCAGCTTGCGGTAGGGATAACCGCCGATCGTGACCGTGCCGGCGGTCGGGTTGTCCAGGCCGAGGATCATCCGCATGGTCGTCGACTTGCCCGAGCCGTTGGGCCCGAGGAAGCCGGTGACGGCACCCGGCCGTACCTGGAAGGAAAGGTTGTACACAGCGGTTTTGTCGCCGTAGCGCTTGGTCAGGCCGACAGCCTCGATCATGCTCCGCACCCATCGAAAGGATCAGGACAGCAGGGCACACGCCCCCGTAAGGGTTAGGAGCTTATCGAGGCGCTGACGGTTCCGCTCAAATGAAAGCAAAGCCGAAAGCTCATGCGTCGCGTTTCTGCAGCAGGAGGTAGCCGCCGAGCAGTGCGGCCGCCACCCACGCCACCATGATCGCGAGCCCGCCCCAGGGCCCGTACGGGGTGTCGTCGTCGAGCGGGGTGACCACCTGCATGATCCGGCTGCCCGCCTGGTCGGGCAGATACCGGCCGATCTTCTTCGTCGCGCCGACGTTGCCCAGGATGTTGGAGATCAGGAAGAAGAACGGCATCAGGATGCCCAGCGACAGCATCGGCGAGCGCAGCATCGCGGCCACACCCATGGAGAACATGGCGATGAGGGTCATGTAGAAGCCGCCGCCGATGACCGCGCGCAGGACGCCCGGGTCGCCGATCTCGGCCCGGTGCGGGCCGAGCATCGACTGGCCCAGGAAGAACGTCGCGAAGCTGGTGGCGAGGCCGACGGCCAGGGCCAGCCCCGTCGCCACCGCGATCTTGCCGGCCAGGAAGGTGCCGCGCTGCGGCACGGCGGCCAGCGAGGTGCGGATCATGCCGGTGCTGTACTCGTTGGACACCACCAGCACCCCGAACACGATCATCGCGAGCTGCCCGAGACTCATCCCGGCGAAGCTGATGAAGGTGGGGTCGAAGGAGAGCTGCTCGCGTGCGCTCATGTTGTCGAACTCGTTCTTCGACAGTGCCGCGATCAGCATGCCGAGGGCGATGGTGACCACCACGGCCAGCGACAGTGTCCACACCGTGGACGCCACCGACCGGATCTTGGTCCATTCGGACCGGACGACCTGGATCCCCGCCATGCTCAGCCCCTCCCTGTCCAGTCCTCGCCCCACGACCGCCGCAGGTCCCGAGGTGTCTCCGAGTGCGCGTGGTACTCCACCGACTCGGCGGTGAGCTGCATGAACGCCTCCTCCAGGGAGGCCTGCTGCGGGCTCAGCTCGTGCAGCACGATCTGGTGCCGGGCGGCCAGCTCGCCGATCGTCTCGGGCTTGCCGCCGTCCACCTCCAGCACCCCGCTGCCGCTCTCCACCACCGTGACCCCGGCGCCGTGCAGCACGTCGAGCAGCCGCTCGCGCTGCGGGGTGCGGATACGGACGAAGGACCGCGAGTTGCGGGCGATGAAGTCGGCCATGGTGGTGTCGGCGAGCAGCCGGCCCTGGCCGATCACGACCAGATGCTCGGCGGTCAGGGCCATCTCGCTCATCAGATGGGACGACACGAACACCGTGCGGCCCTGCGCGGCGAGCGACTTCATCAGGTTGCGGATCCAGTGGATGCCCTCGGGGTCGAGACCGTTGACCGGCTCGTCGAACATCAGGATCCGGGGGTCGCCGAGGAGCGCGCCCGCGATGCCCAGGCGCTGGCCCATGCCCAGCGAGAACCCCTTGGCCTTCTTCCTCGCCACGGCCGTCAGGCCGACGGTGTCCAGCACCTCGTGGACCCGGCCGCGCGGGATGCCGTTGCTCTGCGCCAGGCACAGCAGGTGGTTGAACGCGCTGCGGCCGCCGTGCACGGCCTTGGCGTCCAGCAGGGCGCCGATATAGGTGAGGGGGTCCTTGAGCCGGTCGTAGTGAGTGCCGTCGATCCGGACGTCACCGGCGGTGGGCCGGTCGAGGCCGAGCATCATCCGCATGGTGGTGGACTTGCCGGCGCCGTTGGGACCGAGGAAGCCCGTGACGATGCCGGGTCTGACGGTGAAGCTGAGGTTGTTCACCGCCACCTTGTCGCCGTACCGCTTCGTCAGTCCCTCGACCTCGATCATGCCGTCACGCTATGACCGCCCTTGGGGCCCTGCCACCGGGGCGGGGCGAACAGCGGCTCGCACCCGCGACGGCACCGGCGCACACGAAAGAGGCGGTGGGCCCGAGCCCACCGCCCCTCACACGCACCGATGACTACCGGGACTGCTGCGCCGGCACCCCGCGGGAGATCGGCTCGTCGTCCGTGGACGGCGCGCCGGCCGCGGCCACCGCGGCACCCGTCAGCGTGGCGAGCATCTCGCGGACGTTCGTCAGCTGGGCGTTGATGCTGTCGCGGCGGTTGGTGAGAGCCGCCAGCTCGCGCTCGGACTCGGAACGGATCCGGTCCGCCTTGGCGTTGGCGTCGGCCACGATGTCCTCGGCCTGGCGCTGCGCCGTCTCGACGGTCTGGCGGGCACGGCGCTCGGCGTCCGTGCGCAGCTTCTCCGCCTCCAGGCGCAGCTGCTCCGCACGGTGCTCGATCTCCGCGAGCCGCTTCTCCGCCTTCTGCTGACGGGAGGCCAGGTCGCGCTCGGACTGCTCGCGGCGCTTGGCCAGGTTCGTCTCGAAGTCGGCGGCGGCCTGTGCGGCCTTGGCACGGGTCTCCTCGAAGAGGGCGTCGGCCTCCTCACGCTTCGACTGGGCGTCCTTCTGCGCCTCCTGGCGCAGCTGCGACGCCTCGCTCTTGGCCTTCTCGACGATCCGGACGCCCTCGTCCTCGGCCTTGGCCTTGCGGTCCGCAGCGAACGATTCTGCGTCGTTGCGCACCTGCTGGGCCGCCGACTCGGCGAGCTCGCGGTGCTGCTCGGATGCGCGACGGGCCTCCTCGCGCAGATCCTTGGCCTCCTCCTCGGCGAGGCGGAGGATCTTCTCGACACGCGCGCCGAGACCGGCGTACGACGGCTCGGCGTCGCTTACCTGAGCCTGGGCGTTCTGCGTCTCGAGGTGGAGCTCCTCGATGCGCTTTTCCAGAGCGGTGATGCGGGTGAGAGCGCTGTCACGGTCGGAGACGAGCTTGGAGATCCGTTCGTCCACCTGAGCGCGGTCGTACCCACGCCGCACTAGCTCGAAGCCGTAGGGGGAAGTGTCGCTCATGGGGTTCCTGTCGAATGAGACCGGTGAGGTGATAGGTGGAATCCTAGGGGCCGAAGCGGTGTGTCATCGAGCGGATACGTGTTTGATCTGGAGAATGACACCCCTTTTGAGTGGCTGCACGGCGCGCCGCTTGCCAAATTCTCAGTCAAAGTCCCCAGACTTTAACGCAATCCACACATTCCGCTAGCTGTCCGAGGACTTGCCACCCGTTCGGGGGGCACCGATGCTGGCTCCCGCCTTCACGCCGCCGTCCTTGTTGCCGGACGGCACCTCGAACGACTCCAGCGCCTCCAGGACGTCCTGGACC
Organism: Streptomyces phaeofaciens; assembly: GCF_014648915.1. Taxonomy (GTDB): domain Bacteria; phylum Actinomycetota; class Actinomycetes; order Streptomycetales; family Streptomycetaceae; genus Streptomyces; species Streptomyces phaeofaciens. The sequence continues at coordinate 715,822 of NZ_BMSA01000002.1, forward strand.
CGCGAGATCTCGGCGTTGATGTCCTCCCGCCGACGCACCAGGACCTCCAGCTCGCGCTTGCCCTCCTCGACCGTGGCGCGGGCCTCGCGGATCGCCTCGGCCTTCAGCTCCTCGGCCTCCCGGACCAGCGTGGCCTTCTTCTGCTCGGCCTCCTTGAGCAGTCCCTCCGCCTTCTTCACCGCGGCGATACGGACCTTGCCCGCCTCGGAGTTGGCCTCCGACACCAGCTCCTTCGCCTTGGCCTGCGCCTTGACGAGCTGTTCCTCGGACGCCTTGATCAGCGCGTCGCAGCGGTCGCCCGTCGACTTCATCGTCTCGGCGGCCTCACGGCGCGCCCGCTCGTGCAGCTGCTCGATCTCGGTGGTGATGCGGTCGCGCAGCTCCTCCGCCCGCTCCCTTATGGCGGTGGCGTCCCGGCGGGCGCCGATGAGCAGCTCGTCCGCGTCGGTGCGGGACTTCTCCACCCGGGTGTTGCCCTCGACCGTCGCCTCGGAGACCAGCCGTTCGGCCTCCTTGCGGGCCGCGCCGACCATCGTGTCCGCCTGCGATTCGGCGTCCGCGGTGGTCTGCAGCGCCTGCTCCTGCGCCTCGGTGAGCAGCTTGTCCACCTCGGAGGTGGTCTCCGTGATGAGCGTGTCGACCTGCTCGGCCGCCTCGGAGCGCCGCTTGTTGGCCTCCTTGCGGGCCTCGTCCAGCGTCGAGTCGGCCTCGTCGCGGGCGACGCTCAGCATGCGGTCGGCATCCGCCGCCGCCTCACGCTTGACCCGCTCCGCCTCGATCCGGATCCGCTCGGCGTGCTGCTGCGCGGACCCCACCGTGTCGGCGGCCTCGGCACGCAGCCGCTCCGCGTCCCCGGTGGCGTCCTGGATCAGCTTCTCCGCCTTGGCGACCGAATCGGTGCGTACCCGGTCGGCCTCCGCGATCGTCTCGGACTGCAGCCGTTCGGCCTCGGCGATGGTCTCCGTCTGGAGCCGTTCGGCCTCGTTGCGCGCCTCGGTGATCAGCGTGTCGGCCTGCGTCGCCGCGTCCGAACGGATGCGGTTGGCGTCGTCGCGCGCGTCGGCCCGGGTGCGCGAGGCGTCCTGCTCGGCCTGGGCGATGCTGTCCGACGCCTCCGTACGCACCCGCTGGGCGTGCGCGGACGCCTCCGACCGCAGCCGCTCCGCCTCCGCGATGGCCTCGCCGACGGTGCGCTCGGCGAGCGCGTGGGCGGCCTCGGTCTCGTCGCTCGCCTCGCGGCGGAGCCGGCCCGCGTCCTCGGAGGCCCGCTCCCGCTCGGCGTAGGCGTCGGCGCGGACCCGGTCCGCCTCCTCCTCGGCCTCCCGACGGGTGCGGTCCGCCGCGTGCTCGGCGGCACTGCGCAGCCCGGTGATCTCCTCCTGGGCCTGCTCGTGCAGCCCGGACACGGAGTCCCGTACCTGCTGGGCGTGCTGCTCGGCGGCCGACACCATCTCGTTCGCGCGCCGGTCGGCCTCCTCGACCAGCCGGACCGCCTCGGCCTGTGCCTCCTCGACGCGGTTGCGCGCCGAGGCCAGCAGTTCCTCGCTCTGCTCGCGGGCCCGCTCACGCTCCTGGTCGGCCTCCTGGCGGGCGGAACCGAGGAGTTCCTCGGCCTCGCGGCGCCGGCGGACCGCCTCGTCCTGGGCGGCGGCCAGCGTCTCGGACGCCTCGGTGGCCAGCCGCTCGGCGGCGGCCTGCGCCTCCGCGCGGACCCGGTCCGCGGTGTCCTGCGCCTCCGACTTCAGCCGCTCCGCCTCCGCGGCGGCGTCCGACCGCAGCCGTACGGCGACGGCCTCGCCCTCGGCACGCGAGGCGGACGCGTCGGCGGCGGCCTCGGTGCGCAGCCGGTCGGCCTCGTCGGCGGCCTGCTGCTGGAGCGAACGGATCCGCTCGGCGGCCTCCGCGCGCAGCCGCTCGGTCTCCTCGGCGGCCTCGCGGCGGATCCGCGCGGCCTCCTCCCGGGCCTCGGTCAGCGCCTGCTCGGCGGAGGTGAGCCGGGCCTCCGCCTCCGTGTGCAGCCGGGTCAGCTCGTCGGCGGCCTCGGCGCGGCGGGCCTCGACGGCCCGCTCGGTCTCCTCGTGCAGTTCGGTCGCGGCCCGCTCGGCGTCGGCCTTGATGCCCTCGGCCTGCTCCACGACCTCGTCGCGGTGGCGCTCGGCCTCCTTGCGGGTGCGGTCCAGGGTCTCCTCGGCCTGCCGGCGCAGGGTGGTGGCCCGCTCGATGGCCTCGGTCCGGACCTTCTCGCTGTCCGCGGTGGCCTTCTGGCGCAGCTCGTCCGCGTCGACCCGCGCCTTGGACAGCAGCTCCTCGGCGGTCCTGGCCGCCTCCTCGATCTGCTGGACGGCCTCCTTGCGGGCCTCCGCGCGGATCTTCTCGCCCTCGCCGACCGCGTCGGCGCGCAGCTGCTCGGCCTCGCCGCGCAGCCGACGGGCCTCCTCCTGGAGCTCGACCGTCTTGGCGCGGTACTCCTTGGTGTCGTCCTTCGCCGAGCCCTTGAGCTGCTCGGCGATGTCGTGCGCCTCGGCGCGCAGCCGGTCGGCCTCGGTCTCGGCCTCACGACGGATCCGCTCGGCCTCCTCGGCGGCGGCCTTCGTGGTGCCTCGCGCGTCCTCCTGCGCCTTGTTGAGGACGTCCTCGGCGGTCTTGGCCGCCTTCGACAGCTGGGTGGCGCTCTCCTCGGCGGTGAGCGTGCGGGCCTTCTCGGAGGCCTCCGCGACGATCTTCTCGGCCTCGGCGCGCGCGTCGGCGACGACCTGCTCGGCGTCCGCCTTGGTGGTCTCGGCCTCCTTGGTGGCCTCGCTGACCAGCCGGGCGACCTGCTCCTTGGCCGTACGGGTGCGCTGTTCGTTGGTCGACTCGGCGCTCGTGAGCGCCTTCTCGGCGGCCGCCTTGGCCTCGGCGACCAGCTTCTCGGCCTCGGACTGCGCCTTGCGCAGCGCCTCCTCCGCCTCGCCCATCCGGGTCTCGGCGGCGCGGCTCAGCTCACCGGCCTGGCGGCGGGCCGCGTCGGACTCGTTCACCGTGGAGCTGCGCAGCGCCTCGGCGTGGTCGGTGGCCTCCTGGGCCTGGGTGGAGGCGGCGTTGAGCATCCGCTCGGCGTCCGTGCGGGCGCGCAGCAGGAGCTGCTCGGTCTCCGCGCGGGCCGCCTCGGCGTCGGCCTGGAGCCGCTGGCGGGCCTCCGTGGCCACGCGTTCGGCCTCGGCGCGGGCGGCGGCCAGGGACTGCTCGGCCTCGGCCCGCGACTCCTCCATCAGCCGGCGGGCCTGCGCCTCGGAGCGGGCGCGCAGCTGCTCGGCCCACGCCACGTTCTCGTTGACGTGCGACTCGACGGTCTGCCGGCGCTCCGCCAGCTCCTGGTCGAGCTGCTGGCGACGGGTGACCGCCTCCTGGTGCAGCTCCGCCTGGAGCCGGGCCGCCTGTTCGGCGTGCTCCTGGAGGATGCGCTGGGTCTGCGCCCGTGTCTGGCTCAGTTCCCGCTCGGCGTCCTGCCGCAGCTGGTCGGCCTGCATCTGCGCGTTGCGCAGCATCTGCTCGGCCTGGTACCCGAGGTCGCCGCCGTCGAAGGCGGGCCGGGACATGATGGTGCGACGCGCCTCGTGCAACTTGGCGCGCAGCACCTCGACCTGGTAGCCGAGGTCCTCGGCATGCTGAATCGCCTTTTCCCGCTCGGTCTTCAGCCGTTTCATCTCGGCTTCGAACCGAGTCAGGTGATCGACGTCAGCCGCCGGCTCCCGCTCCTGGCTCTCGTAGCCCCGCACTGCGCGGTCCCATCCGTCCCTGGTCGCATGCTTCCCGAACGAGTCCCCGTCCATCCGCCGAACGGGGCCCCCGGGGAATGGTGTCAGATCAACGGCGGAGCATGGGCTGCTGCCCCGACGCTCGTCCCCCGAAACCCGGACCCCGGCCAGGTCCTGCCGTACAACGCGGCAGGACCGATCGCCCTGGCTGCGCGGCGACCGCTGCCAACCCTACCGGCCCATATGTACGAGGGTCAGTGCTCAGGTGACTCAACAGGGGCCGATGTGACCAGTTCTGTCAGTACTCCGTGGCAATCCTTCGGGTGCAGGAAAGTGATTCGTGACCCCATGGAGCCGCGTCGCGGCTCTTCGTACAGAACGCGTACGCCCTTGGAGCGGATGTCCGCGGCGTCTCCGTCCACATCTGCCGTACCGAAAGCGATGTGGTGGACGCCCTCGCCGTTCTTGTCGAGCCACTTGGCGACGGTCGAGTCCGGCCGGGTGGGTTCCAGGAGCTGGAGGTACGAGGCGCCTCCGTCGGACGTATCGTTGATCTTGAGCATGGCCTCGCGCACGCCCTGTTCCTCGTTGACCTCGGAGTGGAACACCTCGAACCCGTAGGTCGAACGGTAGAACTCGACGGTCGCGTCGAGGTCGTGGCAGGCGATCCCGATGTGGTCGATTCGCGTCAGCATGCTGTTAGTGGAGCGCCCCGGCGGTGGTTACGCAACGTGCGCGCGATCACACCGAAGGGCGGATGACGGGTGGAGTACCGCTCAGTACATTCGAAGTAAACCCTCGTTCACTCCTCGGCTGTGCAGGCCGGTAAGGGGATCACAGCTCATGTCTTCTGGAACGAACACCTCGGTGATCGTCGCGGGCGCCCGGACGCCCATGGGTCGGTTGCTGGGCTCGCTGAAGTCCTTCTCGGGAGCCGACCTCGGCGGCTTCGCGATCAAGGCCGCTCTCGACCGTGCGGGGATCGGCGGCGACCAGGTGCAGTACGTGATCATGGGCCAGGTGCTCCAGGCCGGCGCGGGCCAGATCCCGGCCCGCCAGGCCGCGGTCAAGGCGGGCATCCCGATGAACGTCCCGGCGCTCACGATCAACAAGGTGTGTCTGTCGGGCCTCGACGCGATCGCGCTGGCCGACCAGCTGATCCGCGCGGGCGAGTTCGACATCGTGGTGGCCGGCGGCCAGGAGTCCATGACCAACGCCCCCCACCTGCTGCCCAAGTCCCGTGAGGGCTTCAAGTACGGCGCGATCGAGATGCTCGACGCGATGGCGTACGACGGCCTCACCGACGCCTTCGAGAACATCGCCATGGGCGAGTCGACCGAGAAGCACAACACGCGCCTGGGCATCAAGCGCCCCGAACAGGACGAGATCGCCGCCCTGTCCCACCAGCGCGCCGCCGCCGCGCAGAAGAACGGCGTCTTCGAGGCGGAGATCACCCCCGTCGAGATCCCGCAGCGCAAGGGCGAGCCGGTCGTCTTCAGCAAGGACGAGGGCATCCGCGGCGACACCACGGTGGACTCCCTCGGCAAGCTCCGCCCGGCGTTCACCCGGGACGGCACGATCACCGCCGGCACCTCCTCGCAGATCTCGGACGGCGCCGCGGCCGTGGTCGTGATGAGCAAGGCCAAGGCGGAGGAGCTGGGCCTGGCCTGGATCGCCGAGATCGGCGCCCACGGCAATGTCGCCGGGCCGGACAACTCGCTCCAGTCCCAGCCGTCCAACGCCATCAAGCACGCCCTGGGCAAGGAGGGCCTGGAGGTCTCCGACCTCGACCTCATCGAGATCAACGAGGCCTTCGCCGCCGTCGCCGTCCAGTCAATGAAGGACCTCGGCGTGTCCACGGAAAAGGTGAACGTCAACGGTGGTGCCATCGCCCTGGGCCACCCGATCGGCATGTCCGGTGCCCGGGTCGTGCTGCACCTGGCCCTGGAGCTCAAGCGCCGTGGCGGCGGGGTCGGCGCGGCCGCGCTGTGCGGCGGCGGCGGTCAGGGCGACGCGCTGATCGTGCGGGTCCCCAAGGCCTGAGACCCGCTGTCCGACCCTTTCTGAACGGAGCTGTGATGCAGGACGTCTCCTCGCTGGTCGCCCAGGCCAGGGAAGGCCGGCCACGGGCCGTGGCCCGGCTGATCTCCCTGGTGGAGGGGGCGTCCCCGCAGCTCCGGGAGGTGATGGCGGCGCTCGCCCCGCTGACGGGCAACGCCTACGTGGTGGGCCTGACCGGCTCGCCGGGCGTGGGCAAGTCCACGTCCACCTCGGCGCTGGTGACGGCGTACCGCAAGCAGGGCAGGCGGGTCGGCGTCCTGGCCGTCGACCCGTCCTCGCCCTTCTCCGGCGGCGCCCTGCTCGGCGACCGCGTCCGGATGTCGGACCACTCCTCCGACCCCGGCGTCTACATCCGCTCCATGGCCACCCGGGGCCATCTGGGCGGCCTCGCCTGGGCCGCCCCGCAGGCGATCCGCGTCCTGGACGCGGCGGGCTGCGACGTGATCCTGGTCGAGACGGTCGGCGTCGGCCAGTCGGAGGTCGAGATCGCCTCCCAGGCCGACACGAGCGTGGTCCTGCTGGCCCCCGGCATGGGCGACGGCATCCAGGCCGCCAAGGCGGGCATCCTGGAGATCGGCGACGTGTACGTGGTCAACAAGGCCGACCGTGACGGCGCCGACGCCACCGCACGTGAGCTGAACCACATGCTGAGCCTCGGCCCGTCCCGTGGCCCCGGCGACTGGCGCCCGCCGATCGTCAAGACGGTCGCCGCCCGCGCCGAGGGCATCGACGAGGTCGTCGAGGCCCTGGAGAAGCACCGGGCCTGGATGGAGGAGCGCGGTGTCCTGGCGGACCGCCGCCGCTCCCGCGCCTCCCGCGAGGTCGAGACGATCGCCGTCACCGCCCTGCGCGAACGCATCGGCGACCTCCACGGCGACCGCCGCCTCAGCACCCTGGCGGACCGCATCGTCGCCGGTGAACTGGACCCGTACCGAGCCGCGGACGAACTGGTGACGGGGCTCACCCAGGGCTAGGCGCCGACCGTCGTCGGTCGTCCGTCAGTCGTCCTGGTCCTGGGTGGCCTTGCCCGTGCGGGCGTCGACCGTCCACGCGCCGGACGTGGCGGTGTCGACGCTCCACGTGGTGGCGCCCTCGCCCTCGTCGTCGTTGAGGTCGACCTCCGTGACGCTGCCCTCGGGGGCGACGGCCCGGGCGGCCTCGCGGGCGTCGACGGTCGTGTTCCGCAGGGCGGTGAGATCCTCGCGGCCGTCGTCGCCGGTGTCGCGGTGGGCGCCGAGGACCTTGCCGGTGTCCGGGGAGACGGTGACCGTGTACGCGGTGGCGTCGGCCCGGACGACGTCCACCTGCCAGGTGCCGGCATCGGCGCCGTCGTCCTCGCGCTCGGCGGCGACGGCGGTGCCCGGAGTGTGCGCCAGCGCGGCCGCGATCGCCTCCGTGACCTCGGTCTTCGCGGTGCCGGAGGCCGGCTTCGCCTCGGTCCGCGGCAAGGCGTCGGCCGTCCCGGGCGCACCGTCCGCGAAGGCGATCGCGGCGCCCGAGCCGAGCACGAGGGACGTGGCGACGGCGGCGATGACGAGCTTGCGCTTCATGGGGGTTCCTCCCGGGTCGGGTTGCTGTCGGTCTCGACGGGAACCACGCTGCCCGAGCCCGGCTGAAGGCACCCTGAAGGAGCCTGAAGACCGCTTCAGGTTCGGTTTGGCACCCTGAACCCCATGCGCCCGCCCGTCACCCGCCACCACCCCGCCGAAGGCGACGCACGCCGGCCCTTCCGGCTGCTGATCGTCGAGGACGAACGCCGGCTCGCCCTGTCCCTGGCCAAGGGCCTGGCCGCCGAGGGATACGCCGTCGACGTCGTCCACGACGGCCTGGAGGGTCTGCACCGGGCGGGCGAATCGCCGTACGACCTGCTCGTCCTCGACATCATGCTGCCCGGGATGAACGGCTACCGGGTCTGCTCCGCCCTGCGTGCCGCCGGCGACGACGTGCCGATCCTGATGCTCACCGCCAAGGACGGCGAGTACGACGAGGCGGAGGGCCTGGACACGGGTGCGGACGACTATCTGACCAAGCCGTTCTCGTACGTCGTCCTCGTCGCCCGGATCAAGGCCCTGCTGCGGCGCCGCGCGCGGGGCGCCGGGGCCTCGCGCGTCCATGTCCTCGGGGAGCTGCGGGTCGACACCGCCGCCCGGCGGGTCCTGCTCGCCGGGGACGAGGTGGCGCTCACCGCGAAGGAGTTCGCCGTCCTGGAGCAGCTGGTGACACGGGCCGGCGAGGTGGTGTCCAAGGCCGAGATCCTCGACGCCGTCTGGGACTTCGCCTACGACGGCGACCCCAACATCGTCGAGGTGTACGTCAGCGCGCTGCGCCGCAAGCTGGGCGCCGGGCTCATCCGGACCGTGCGCGGCGCCGGGTACCGGCTGGAGCGGCCGGAGCGGCCGGAGACGGTGCGATGAGGCGCCGGTTCGGCTCGGTCCGGGCGCGGGCGACGCTCGGCGCCACCCTCGTCGTCGCCGTCGCCCTGCTCGTGGCCGGCGCCGCCGTGCTGCTGTCGCTGCGCTCCAGCCTCACCGACCAGGCCGGCGGCCGGGCGGAGCGCACCGCCCGGGCCGTCGCCGCCCAGCTGGCCGTCGGGACGCCGTACGACGGCCTCTCCTCGATGGACGACGACGAGCGGCCGGTCCGGATCGTGGACGCCACCGGCCGGCCGGTCGCCTCCAGCGAGGACCTGGAGCGGATCGACACGGCGGGCGTGGCCGCCACCGCCGTCTTTGACGATGACTCCGACGACTCCGCCGACGGCCTCGAACCCGGCGAGATCGACGACGAGACCCTCTTCACCGACGGCTCCGCGACCGTCGACGGCGAGAGCGCCGACTACCGGTTCGCCTCCGTCGGCGTGCGGGACCCGGCGAAGGGCCTGCTCACCGTCCACGCGGGCGCGCCCCTGGAGGCCGAGCGGAGCGCCGTGCGCACCGCCCTCACCGCCCTGCTGATCGGCTTCCCGCTGCTGCTCGCGGTCGTGGCGGGCGTGACCTGGCTGGTCACCCGGCGGGCGCTGCGCCCGGTCGAGGGGATCCGGCGGGAGATGGCCGCGATCACCGCCTCCGCGGACCTCGGGCGCCGGGTGCCCGAGCCGGACACCCACGACGAGGTCGCCCGGCTGGCCCGGACGACGAACGAGACGCTGGCCGCGCTGGAGACCTCCGTGGAGCGCCAGCGCCGCTTCGTCGCCGACGCCTCCCACGAGCTGCGCAGCCCCATCGCCTCGCTGCGCACCCAGCTGGAGGTGGGCGCCGCCCACCCCGGGCTGCTGGATGTGGCGGGCGCGGTCGAGGACACCGTACGGCTGCAACGGCTGGCGGCCGATCTGCTGCTGCTCGCCCGGCTGGACGCGGGGGAGGGGCCGGTGCAGGGCGCGCGGGTCGACCTGGCGGCGCTGGTGCGCGAGGAGGCGGCGGGGCGGGCCGGGGTGCGGGTGGACGTCGAGCCGGTGGAGGTGGCCGGGTCGCGGGGGCAGCTGGGGCGGGTGCTGGCCAACCTGCTCGACAACGCGCGGCGGCACGCCCGTTCGGCGGTCGTCGTGACCGTGCGCCGGGAGGGTGCCCTGGTGTTCGTCGGGGTCGCCGACGACGGGGACGGGGTGCCCGAGGCGGACCGGGAGAGGATCTTCGAGCGGTTCGTCCGGCTGGACGACGCGCGGGGCCGGGACGACGGCGGGGCGGGCCTGGGCCTGGCCATCGCCCGGGATGTGGCCGTCCGGCACGGCGGCACGCTCACGGTCCGTCGGACGCCGGCGGGCGGAGCCCTGTTCGAGCTCCGCCTGCCGGTCTGCCAGGACCTGCCCCAGGGAGGGTCTCCCTAGGCGCCTACGGGCGTCCGCGCTGCCCGCGGAGGTGTTCCGCGATGGGCTTGAGGGACTTGTCGAGGTCGGTGAGCGCCTCGGGCGTGAGCAGGTCGATGAAGTGGCGCCGCACGGACGCCACGTGGTGGGGCGAGACCTTCTTCATCGTCTCCATGCCGTGCTCGGTCAGCACCGCGTACAGGCCGCGGCGGTCGGACTCGCAGTTCTCACGGCGCACCAGGTTCGCGTTCTCCATGCGGGTGATCTGGTGCGAGAGACGGCTCTTGGACTGGAGGGTGGCGGACGCGAGGTCGCTCATCCGCATCCGGACGTCCTCCGACTCGGAGAGATTCACCAGGATCTCGTAGTCGTTCATCGTCAGGCCGAACGGCTGGAGATCCTTCTCGAGCTGGTACGTCAACAGTCTGTTGACCTCCAGGTGGGTGCGCCAGGCGCACTGCTCCGCATCGGTCAGCCAGCGAGTGGCCGTTTCGGTCTCCATGAATGAAGTCTACCTAAAATGTTGAAATGCGTACTAGTGAGGGTTCGTGTGACAGCGGGCACGCGTTCGATGTCACACTCCGCAGACTACCGCTCACAGCCCGAAGCGACGCTGGAGGTCCCCCAGCTGTCCGGGAAGGCGCGGTCCCCCCGACTGTCCGCCGTGCCCGCCCGGCATGCCGGGCGTCCCACCGCCGCCGGGCACTCCCGGCTGGTGCGGAACGGCCCCCGTGGCCTGCTCGGCCATCAGGGTCTCGGTCGACTGGAGGAGCACCGTCCCGGCGCCCACGAACTCGAACTGGTGCTCCTCCCCGGAAGCCCCGCCCAGCCCTGTCAGCGCACGTAGACCGCCCATGACGCCGGTCATGTACCCGTGGTCGTAGTGATGGCAGGGCGAGGGGCAGTCGGCCCAGCCGACGAGCGCCTGCGGGTCCACCCGGATCGGAGGTTCCATGAACACCACCGGACCGTTAGATGCGGCGACGAACTTTCCGGTTCCGATCAGCGTGAGGAAACCCGGCACGATCGATTGCTTCAGCGACAGACTTGGCTGAAAAGCGAGCAGATTGCCCGAGCGAATGGTCAGGTTGCCGTTGTCCAGGTCGTAGGAATTCACATCGAAGGCCCGGTCGGCGAGGAGCATCTTGCCCGAGCCCTCGGCCACGACCCAGTCGCTCGCGTGCAGAGGCGAATGGAACGACGTACGTACCAGACGGTCCAGACGGCCGTGTCCGACGCCGTTGAAGTCGATCGAGCCGTAGTAGGCGATCATCTTCCCCTTCTGGAGGAACCACTGGCTCCCCTTCAGCTCCACGCAGAAGGTGTACGCGTTCACGTTGTCGTCGACCGGGAGGGTCATGGGGTCGTGCACGGTCGGTCCCGCGCCCGGGTAGCCGCTCACAGTTTCTCCTCCGACGCCTGGACGAACACCGCACCGCTGCCGCTCAGCTCCAGCTGGAACGCCTCTCCGGAACCGCGGCCCACCATGTCCCGCCAGCCCAGCGCCGTCGACAGTTTGTTGCGGACGTCGCCGTGGTGGGCGACGTACGCCTGCGGGTCGACATGGATCGGGCGCTGCGGGGTGATGGGGATCTCGAAGACACCGCCGTGGGCCATCACGGCGACCGCGCCGTGGCCCTTCAGCGTCGTGGTGAACAGGCCCTGACCGCTGACCTGGCCCCGGACCATGCCCATGACCCCGCCCTGCGAGCCCAGGAACATGGTGCCCTGCTGGAGGGTGCCCTCGAAGGCCAGCAGGCGGTCCGCCTCGACGCAGAGGGTGTCCCCGGTGAGCTGGATGACGTGCACGTGGTGACCGCCGTGCCCGAAGAGGACCGTGCCGCTGCCCTCGACGCTCATCAGGGGCGTGTCCTCGTTGGCGAGCCGCCGCCCGATCATGGACATCACGCCGCCCTGGCCGCCCTGCATGTTCGGGGTGAAGGACACCTCGCCGCGGTACGCCAGCATGGCGCCGCGCTGACTGAACAGCCGCTGGCCGGGCACCACCGTGGCCTCGACCATCTTGGAGTTGATCTCGCGGAAGGTCATGTCACACGTCCCCCGCGATCGTGTTGCGCTCGCTCGGCTGGACGTACACCAGGCCGTCCCCCTCGAACCGGATCTGGAAGGCCTCGCCGCCGCCCTCGCCCAGGAGTGTGCGGAACGTCACCCCGGACTGGAAGGACTGCCGGACGTTGCCCTGGTGCGCGATGTACGCGCCGGGGTCGACGGTCAGCGGGTACTGCGGGCTGACCCGCAGCACGACGGCCGGCCCGTCGGAGGTGAGGGCCGCCTGGCCGTGCCCCTCGACGGTCGTCGTGAACAGACCGTTGCCCTGGGTCGCCCCGCGCAGCCCGGTGAAACTCGTCCCCGTCCGCAGGCCCGCCTCGGTCGCGAGCAGATTGCTCGACTCCACGTACAGCTTGTCCCCCTGGAGACGGACGAGATTGATCTCCGAGGCGCGGTCGGCGAACCAGCACGTGCCCTGTCCTGTCACCTCCATCACGGTCATCTGCTCGCCGGTGAGCCGCCGGGTCACCATCCCCCGGATGCCCTCACCGCCGCCACTGAGCTTCTTGAAGGTCATCTGACCGTCGTACGCGACCATCGAGCCGTTCTTCGCCTTCACGGCGTCCCCGGTCATGTCGACGGCGAGCACCTTGCTGCCTTGCAGTCGGAACATCGCCACGCTGCGAAAGGTAGCGGTCGCCGGGGTGGAGGGAACAGGGCCCATGGGTGGATTCCGACCCTGACGGCACCCCTAGGGGGACCGTTTGCCACAATGGGCGCACGCTTGTGCGCGCGTTCACAAGTCGCCCCGCCAACGACGCCGAACTTCCCGAAGGTGACCCCCGTGGACCTGAAGACAGCCTCCGCCCTCCGCCGCCTGCGCCTGGTCTCCGCCCCCGAGGCCGTGTCCTTCCTGCTGCTGCTCGTCTGCTCGGTGCTGAAGCGGACCACGGACTTCAACGCAGTGCCCGTGATGGGCATGCTCCACGGCGTGCTGTTCGTCCTCTACGTGCTCTTCTGGGCGGACGCCTGGAACCGCGCGAAGTGGTCGCCGAAGACCGCGGCCCTCTACTTCGTGCTCTCCGTCCTGCCGACCGGCGGCTTCTTCGCCGAGCGCAGGCTGCGCCGTGAGGCCGAGAACGCCGTCGACGCCGCCATCGCCTCCCGCGCCCGCAAGGAAGGGGCCGTCAGCGCATGATCGTCGCCTTCTCGGTCACCCCGCTGGGCGTCGGCGAGGACGTCGGCGAGTACGTCGCCGACGCCGTCCGGGTCGTCCGCGAGTCCGGCCTGCCGAACCGCACCGACGCCATGTTCACCTCGGTCGAGGGCGAGTGGGACGAGGTCATGGACGTCGTCCGGCGCGCCGTCGCCGCCGTGGAGCAACGCGCGCCCCGGGTCTCCCTGGTCCTCAAGGCGGACATCCGCCCCGGCGTCACGGACGGGCTGACGTCCAAGGTGGAGACGGTGGAGCGGTACCTGGGGGAGTAGGCCGCACGCCGCGTGTCCCACCGGAGTCCGCGCACCGGGCGCAGCCCCGGCCGCGCGTCTCACCGGCGCGCGGACGCCCGCCGCAGGTACTGCCGCACCGCCCGCTGGGCCACCGGGCCCAGCTCCTCCAGCGCGGCGACCAGCAGGCCCAGCTGCTCCAGGGCGTCCAGCGCGGCCGTGGCCCCGGCGGCGTCGACGCCTTCGTACAGCTCGATGCCGACGAAGGACGCCGCCACCGCCCGGGCCAGGCCCGACGGATCGGTGAACTCGCCGAACGGGGTGCCTTCGAGCACCCGGTCCAGGACCTTCTCGATCTCCACGATCCACAGGTCGAGACCGGCGGCCGTGGCCGGGCCGAGCGCCTCGTGCGTCTGCGCGCCGGCCAGCAGCTGGCCCAGCAGCATGACGTGACCGCCGGCCCGCTCCTGCGTGTGGATCTCACGCCCCAGGGCGAGGAGTTCGGCCAGGGAGGCCACCTCGTCGAAGCGGGCACGGTACGGGGAGACCGTGCGCTCGGCCCCGTAGCGGCAGGCCGCCGCGAGGAGTTCGTCGACCGAGCCGAAGTGGTAGAAGACCAGCGCCTGGTTCACCCCGGCGGCCGCGGCGACGGTCCGGGCCGAGGTCTTGGCGATGCCCTGCTCGGCGAGCGTCCGCAGGGCCCCCTCCAGGAGCCGGGTCTTGGTGTCCGTGCTCACGCGCGTGCCTCCTCGCGCACCGGGCGCAGTCCCGGCCGCACCCCCTGGTCGCGGACGTCCGTGTAGGTCGCGGTGAAGGAACCCTCGTAGCCGAAGAGCGGGCCGAAGCGGCGGTTCACCACCCGCACCCGGATGCGGAACCGGTCCGCCCGGTCGTCGTACGACTCCCGTACCTCCGCCCGAGCCCCGATCAGCTCGGGCACGCGCACGTCCACCGGCCCCTCCCGGAAGCGGTGCTCGCCGGAGCGGATCAGCAGGGAGCCGTCCGGCTCGGCGGTGAACCGCAGGTCCGTGGCGAGGTGCTGATGGGTGCCCAGATAGTCGAGGACCCGGTCGCCCCGGGGGCCCAGCACCATCTGGGCGTCGAACCGGCGCGGGCCGTCGGGCAGGTCGAAGGTACGCACGAAGCTCACCGTCTCACGGCCGAAGCCGTCGGTGTACGGAACGTTCTCGATCACGAAGGGAACGTTCCGTCCCGCGCGCGGGAGCAGGATGTTGCGGGTCGCCCCGAGCGCCAGGAACGGCCGGACCCAGGCCCCGCCGTGCCAGATCGTCTCCATCACGCCGCGCCCCGTGCACGCCTCGCCGCTCGCCAGGCCCACCGAGAACCGGCGCCGCAGCCGGGGGTGCAGCCGGTCGAACCCGTCCCCCATCGCCGTACGGAAGATCGAGGTCACCGCGGGTTCTCCAGGGCGCGCAGCACGCGCGGCGCCCGTGCGGGGGTCACCGGCCCGCGCAGACAGCGGCGGGCCGCGGGGGTGTGGGCGAGGGGCGGCGCGCAGAGGGCCACGCAGACCACCACGCTCAGCAGCAGCGGGCACAGGTACGCCAGCGACGCCGCGAGCGCCCCGAACAGCGGCAGGACGGGGCCGATGCCCAGCCAGGCGACGGCGACCACGACCGCACACGCACGTACCGCCAGTTCCACCAGCCAGTTGGCCAGGGCGCGCTCGGGGGTGATGTCCCGCTCCAGCCACAGCCGCAGCCGGTCGAAGGACCAGGCGGTCGCCCAGCCCATCAGCGGGCGCAGGAACAGCCGGTCGACGAGCGCGCCGAAGGCGCCCCAGCGGGGGCGGTAGTCGTAGCCGGTGAGGAAACGGACCCCGTCGCCGTCCGGGACGTAGCGCCAGTAGCCGCTGCCCTCCGCGAGCAGGGACAGGGGGTGCGGGCAGGCGAAGCGCAGGGCGGAGGTGCGGGTGCCGTCCGGGCGTTCCCGCTCGCCGGCCGCCACGCCTGTCCCGGCGAGGGTCAGGAACGGCAGCACGCGCGTGGCGTAGCGGAAGCGCTGCGGTGCGCCTTCCGCGCGCGGGAGATAGGCGATCTCGGTGAATCTCAGGTCCCAACGGCCGTGCAGGGCCGGGTCCTGAGTGCGTGTCCACACCTCGTCCAGGTCGGCGCGGATCCGCGCCTCGATGTAGAGCCCCATGCCAATCCCCCATGTCGGGCCGGTGTTTGAGCGATCGCTCAACTGGTCCGTGGGGGACGGTACACCTGTTTGAGCGGTCGCTCAATGAGGCGACAGAGTGAGGGGTTTCGGGCCGCTCGGGGCGGTGAATGTCTCCCCGGATCGATCACAGGCGAATGGCCGGGTGTTCAGCGGGAGGATGCGTGACAGGGTGGCGTGGGCCGGGACTCCCCGGCAGGGCGGCCGGGGCGTTCGTACTGACGGCACTGCTGTCCGTCCCCGGCACGGGAGGCATCGGCGGGGCGCCCGGGTGCGGGCTCGCCCGGGGCGACCTCACCGTCGACGACCTGCCCACGGGATCCTCGGTGACCCGCTGCGCCGCCGTCGGCCGTCTCGTCACCCGTGAGGGCGTCGGCGTCGCCGTCCCCGAACCCGGCACCACGGTGAGCGTCGAGGCGCTGACCGTGGACGGCTCCGCCCACGGCCTCACCGTGCGGGTCGCCGCCGACGGCACGGTCTCCTACGACGGCGACCACGCCGGTCACGAAGAGCGCACCGGCCGCATCGGCCGGGCCGGCGCCCCGGCGGGCGCGGGCGGCAGCCGCGCCGACTCGCCCGGCCCCTGCACCGACACGGCCTTCACCACCGCGGACCGCAAGGAGTACAACACCTACGACTGGTTCCTCGGCGACGGCCCGCAGCCCGGCGGCGTCACCCCCGCCGAGGCCCGTCGGGCCTTCGAGGACGCCATCGCCACCATCACCGGCAGCCGCAACGACTGCGGCTTCGGCGACAGCGTCATGGCCAAGGCGCGGTACGTGGCCACGACCCACCACGAGGCCGACGTCGACAGCGAGGCCCGCTGCACCACCCGCGACGGACTGAACGTCTGGGACGCGGGCGACCTCAGCAGCAGCGTCGTCGCCACCACCTGCTCCTGGAGCCACCCCGTGCCCGGCCCCCGCCCCGACCAGCTGATCGAGGCCGACGTCCGCTTCAACATCCGCGACTACCGCTTCACCAACCAGCCCACCAGCGACTCCTGCGACAACGCCTACGACATCCGCAGCGTCGCCACGCACGAGGCCGGCCATGTCTTCGGCCTGGGCCACGCGGGCCCCGGCCACGGCAACCTCACCATGTACGCGAACTCCTACGCCTGCTCCACCAGCGCCCGCACCCTCGGCAAGGGCGACGTCCTCGGACTGCGCGACCTGTACTGACCGGCCGGCTCAGGCGGTGCCGCCCGCCACGAGCGCCATCCCCAGCGGCGTCCGCTCGTACAGCACCTGGTGGCCGTAGCGCCGCGCGACGAGCAGCCCGGCGTCCCGCAGCAGCGTCAGATGCGCGGAGACGGACGACGGCGCGAGGCCCAGGCGGTGCGCGACGGCGACGGTGCCGGCCGGTTCGTCGAGCGCGGCCAGCACCGCGGCCCGCCCGCGCCCCAGCAGCCGTACGAGCACCTCGGGCGTCGCCCGGCCGTCGGGCTCGGCCCACAGCCCGCCGATGCCGCGCGCCGGATAGACGAGCGTCGGCTGCCACGGCGGGTCGAAGGTGCTCAGGACGTCCGGCCAGATGAACACGCTCGGCACCAGCACCAGGCCCTGCCCGTCCAGCCGCCGCTCGTGCTCGCCCCGGAACTCGACGGTCAGCGTCCCGGCCTGCCAGCCGCACCGCCGGCTGATCTCCGGCAGCAGCCCGCCGAGCCCCACCTCGGCCAGCCGGCGCGAGTGGAACGCCACGTCCGCCTCCAGCAGGGTGCGCAGCCGGGGCCAGTCCGGCGCCACGAGGGTGCGCCAGATCTCCTCCAGGGTGTCCGACAGCTCCCGGACCATCCCGGCCGGATCCCGCAGCCATCTCCGCCCCCGCGCCGAGCCGAGGGCGCCCGGTGTGTCGGCGAGCGACTGGGCGGTGTCCGCGCGCGCCGCCCGCGGATCGCTCGCCCGCACGGCGGCGATCTCCTCCTCGAAGGAGGCGGCCGGACCGATCGGCGGCGGGCAGAGCCAGTCGGGCGTGTGGCCCCGGCGCGGCATCAGCAGCCACAGCCCCGTCAGGTCCAGCCCCGCCGCCACCGCGCCCATGCGGCGCAGCCAGGGCGCGTGATAGCCGTGCCGGTCGGGCCGCTTGAGCATCCGCACCACCTCCTGCGTCTCCCACAGAGGGGACACGGCGAACCGGCAGCGCAGGAAGTCGTCCTCGCCGAAGTGCAGACGCGAGGGCATGGGACCTACCGGGGGGAGGAGGGGGCTCCCGGACGGCGGGCGCGCCCGGAACATTCGGCTGTGCCCGAAACTATAGGTTCCGCGGCCCGCGCCGAGCACGCTGCCCGTCATGCCAGAGGTCATGACCACCACCCCGCAGGCGCCCCCTTCCGGGTACGCCCGCGTGCTCGCCGTCCCCGAGTTCCGGGCCGTGCTCGCCGCCCACACGCTCTCCCTGCTCGGCGTGATCGTCGCCGAGATCGCCCTGTCCGTCCTCGTCTACGACCTCACGGGCTCGCCCCTCATGAGCGCGCTCACCTTCGCCCTGGGCTTCCTGCCCTACGTCGTCGGCGGCACCCTGCTCGCGGGCGTCGCCGACCGCCGGCCGGCCCGGCGGGTGCTCGTGACCTGCGACCTGGTGTGCGCGGTGTGCGTCGTACCGATGACCCTGCCGGGCGCGCCGCTGGCCGTCCTGCTCGCCCTGCGCTGCGCCCTCGCCGTCGTCTCGCCGGTGTTCGCCGGCACCCGGATGGCGACGCTCACCGACATCCTCGGCGACGGCGACCTGTTCGTCCTCGGCCGCTCCCTGCTGCGGATCGTCTCGCAGAGCGCGCTCCTGACCGGCTACGGTCTCGGCGGCCTGCTGCTCACGGCCGCCTCCCCGCGCCAGGCCCTGCTCGTGACCGTCACCACCTTCCTCGCCTCCGCCGCCGTCCTGCGGCTGGGCACCCGCCGGCGCCCGGCCCGCGCCCGGGACGGCGGCACCCTGGTCGGGGACTCGCTCAAGGGCGCCCGGCTGGTGCTCGCCGACCGGCGGGTGCGGGTGCTGCTCCTGCTCACCTGGATCCCGCCGGTGTTCGCGGTCGCGCCGGAGGCCCTCGCGGCGCCCTACGCCCACGACCTCGGCGCCGGACCGCTCGCCCTCGGCCTGCTGATGTGCGCGCTGCCGGTCGGCACGGTCGCGGGCGAGCTGTACGCGGGGTCCCGGCTGCGCCCCGCCATCCGCGAGCGCGTCGCCCTGCCGCTGGTCTGCGTGACCCTGCTGCCCTACCTCGGCTACGCCCTGCGCCCCGGCCTCGCCGTCTCCCTCCTGCTCCTGGTCGTCTCGGGCGCCGGGGCGGCGTACACCCTCGGACTCGACCAGTGGTTCGTCCGGGCCGTGCCGGAGGAACTGCGCGGCCGGGCGATGACGTTGCTCACCGCCGGGCTCATGACCTTCCAGGGCGTCGGGATGGCGCTGGCCGGGGTCGCGGCGGAGCTGATGGGGGTGCGGGCGGCGGTCGTTGGGGCCGGACTGCTGGGGACCGTGTGCTGTGTGCTGCTCGCCGTGGAGGCCCGGCGGACCGAAAGCCGAGACGGGGCTGCCCAGGATATGACCGGCGGGTAGGGTCTGGTGCCGTGCCGAAGCCGCTCAGCCTCCCTTTCGACCCCATCGCCCGCGCCGACGAGCTCTGGAAGCAGCGCTGGGGCAGCGTGCCCTCCATGGCCGCGATCACCTCGATCATGCGCGCCCACCAGATCCTGCTCGCCGAGGTGGACGCGGTGGTCAAGCCGTACGGGCTGACGTTCGCCCGTTACGAGGCGCTGGTGCTGCTGACCTTCTCCAAGGAGGGCGAGCTGACCATGTCGAAGATCGGCGAGCGGCTCCAGGTGCACCCCACGTCGGTGACGAACACCGTCGACCGTCTGGTGCGCTCCGGCCTGGTCGACAAGCGGCCCAACCCCAACGACGGCCGTGGCACCCTCGCCGTCATCACGGACAAGGGCCGCGAGGTCGTCGAGGCCGCCACCGGCGATCTGATGGCGATGGACTTCGGGCTGGGGGCGTACGACGCGGAGGAGTGCGCGGAGATCTTCGCGATGCTGCGGCCGCTGCGGGTCGCGGCACACGACTTCGAGGACGAGTGACCCGGTCCAAGATCTACCGGAACGGGCCGTTACGCTCGACGGCATGAAGAAGAGCGTGCTGACGCGCTACCGCGTCATGGCCTACGTCACCGGTGTGCTGCTGGTCCTCCTGTGCCTGTGCATGGTCGGCAAGTACGTACTGGACCTGGACGGCGCGGCGGACGCCACCCGGGCCGTCTCCATCGCGCACGGCTGGCTCTACGTCGTCTACCTGGTCTTCGCCTTCGACCTGGGCTCCAAGGCGAAGTGGCCGGTCGCCAAGCAGCTGTGGGTGCTGCTCGCCGGGACGATCCCGACGGCCGCCTTCTTCGTCGAGCGCCGGATCAGCCGCGAGCTGGAGGCGACGCCCGCCGACGCCGAGCCGGCCGTCGCCAAGGCGTAACCCCGCGCCACCGCACTGGGCCCCACCGCCGTACGCGTCGCGTGCGGCGGTGTCGCATCAAGATTTACTAGGACGTCCTACTAATAGCGGTCGACATTTACTAGGACGTCCAAGTAAATTTGAGCCATGGACGCTGACGCCATCGAGGAGGGCCGCCGTCGCTGGCAGGCCCGGTACGACGCTTCGCGCAAGCGCGACGCGGACTTCACCACGCTCTCCGGAGACCCCGTGGAGCCGGTGTACGGGCCCCGGCCCGGCGACACCTACGAGGGCTTCGAGCGGATCGGCTGGCCCGGTGAGTACCCCTTCACCCGCGGTCTGTACCCGACCGGCTACCGGGGCCGGACCTGGACCATCCGCCAGTTCGCCGGGTTCGGCAACGCCGAGCAGACCAACGAGCGCTACAAGATGATCCTGGCCAACGGCGGCGGGGGCCTCTCGGTGGCCTTCGACATGCCGACGCTCATGGGCCGCGACTCCGACGACCGCCGCTCCCTGGGCGAGGTCGGGCACTGCGGGGTCGCCATCGACTCCGCCGCCGACATGGAGGTCCTGTTCAAGGACATCCCCCTCGGCGACGTGACGACGTCGATGACCATCAGCGGTCCGGCCGTCCCCGTCTTCTGCATGTACCTGGTCGCCGCCGAACGCCAGGGCGTCGACCCGGCCGTCCTCAACGGCACGCTCCAGACGGACATCTTCAAGGAGTACATCGCGCAGAAGGAGTGGCTCTTCCCGCCCGAGCCGCACCTGCGCCTCATCGGCGACCTGATGGAGCACTGCGCGGCCGGCATCCCCGCCTACAAGCCGCTGTCGGTCTCCGGCTACCACATCCGCGAGGCGGGCGCGACGGCCGCACAGGAGCTGGCGTACACGCTGGCGGACGGCTTCGGGTACGTCGAACTGGGCCTGTCCCGCGGTCTGGACGTGGACGTCTTCGCCCCCGGCCTCTCCTTCTTCTTCGACGCGCACCTCGACTTCTTCGAGGAGATCGCCAAGTTCCGCGCTGCGCGCAGGATCTGGGCCCGCTGGATGCGCGACGTCTACGGCGCGAAGTCCGAGAAGGCGCAGTGGCTGCGCTTCCACACCCAGACCGCCGGTGTCTCGCTGACCGCCCAGCAGCCGTACAACAACGTGGTGCGTACGGCGGTGGAGGCGCTCTCGGCGATCCTCGGCGGCACCAACTCGCTGCACACCAACGCCCTCGACGAGACGCTCGCGCTGCCGAGCGAGCAGGCCGCCGAGATCGCGCTGCGCACCCAGCAGGTGCTGATGGAGGAGACCGGCGTCGGCAACGTGGCCGACCCGCTGGGCGGTTCCTGGTACGTCGAGCAGCTGACGGACCGCATCGAGGCCGACGCGGAGCGGATCTTCGAGCAGATCAGGGAACGCGGGCTGCGGGCGCACCCCGACGGGCGGCACCCGATCGGTCCGATCACCTCCGGGATCCTGCGCGGGATCGAGGACGGCTGGTTCACCGGCGAGATCGCCGAGTCCGCCTTCCGCTACCAGCAGTCCCTGGAGAAGGGCGAGAAGCGGGTCGTCGGCGTCAACGTCCACACCGGCTCCGTGACCGGCGACCTGGAGATCCTGCGCGTCAGCCACGAGGTGGAGCGGGAGCAGGTCCGCCACCTCGCGCAGCGCAGGGCCGGACGGGACGACGCCCGGGTGCGGGCCGCGCTGGACGCGATGCTCGCCGCCGCCCGGGACGGCGGCAACATGATCGAGCCCATGCTGGACGCCGTCCGCGCCGAGGCGACCCTCGGCGAGATCTGCGACGTCCTGCGCGACGAGTGGGGGGTGTACACCGAACCCGCGGGATTCTAGGCCGGCCTAGAACCTCTCCGGCGCGGACGCCGTCAGGCCGAGGAGGAGGACGCGGGTGAAGTCGCGCACCCACTCCTCGTCGGCCGGCTCCGCGCTGACCAGGGTGCGGTGGACGACCGCGCCCGCGACGACGTCGAAGATGAGGTCGACCGTACGGGCGGCCTCCTCGGGGTCGGTCTCCGTGGGGAGTTCGCCGCGGGTCTGGGCGCGGGCGCGCCCCTCCAGCACGAGATCCTTCTGCGGGTCGACGATGGAGGCGCGGATGCGCTCGCGCAGCGCGTCGTCGCGCGTGGACTCCGCGACCACCGCCATCAGGCCGCTCTTTGCCTCGGGGCGGGCCAGGATCGCCGCGAACTGGAGCACCACGCCCTCGATGTCCGCGGCCAGGCTGCCGCGGTCGGGCAGCTCCAGTTCGCCGAAGAGTTCCGCGACCGCGTCCACGACCAGTTCGTTCTTGCCCGGCCAGCGCCGGTAGAGCGTCGTCTTCGCCACCCCGGCGCGGGTCGCCACGTCCCCCAGGGTGAGCTTCGACCAGCCCAGCTCGACCAGGGCCGCCCGGGTCGCGGCCAGGATCGCCGTGTCGGCGGCGGCGCTGCGCGGGCGGCCGGTACGGCAAACGGGGGTGCGGATCTGCATCCCCCGACCATAACCGCCGTTTTGCGCCATGGCGTTTCCCCTGCGCCCGTGAGGGAGATCACCAGGGAGTGGCCCCATGAAGGCACCCCCTGGCATTACGCTACGACTCGTAGCGAAAGCCCGTGCTGGACGTGCGCGGGCCACGACCGTGGAGCGTGGGGTGGGGACCCCGGCGCTCGTTCGGGAACGCTCGCCGATCGTTTTTCACGTACACGCGCGGACGGGGGAGGATAGACGCATGCAGCCACGGAACATGTCCATGAGCGGAGTCGTCGACCTCGCCGCGGTGAAGGCGGCCCAGGAGGCCAAGGCCAAGGCGGAGCAGACGCGCGCCGAAACGGCACGGCAGGGCGGCGCGGGGGCCGTCTCCCCGGCCGATCTCGTCATCGACGTCGACGAGGCGGGATTCGAGCGGGACGTCCTCCAGCGCTCCGCCGAGGTGCCCGTCGTCATCGACTTCTGGGCCGAGTGGTGCCAGCCCTGCAAGCAGCTGAGCCCGGTCCTGGAGCGGCTCGCCGTCGAGTACGACGGCCGCTTCCTGCTCGCCAAGATCGACGTCGACGCCAACCAGATGCTGATGCAGCAGTTCGGGGTCCAGGGGATCCCGGCCGTCTTCGCGGTCGTCGCGGGGCAGGCCCTGCCGCTCTTCCAGGGGGCCGCCGGTGAGGCGCAGGTCCGGCAGACCCTCGACCAGCTGGTGCAGGTCGCCGAGGAGCGCTTCGGCCTGACCGGCCTGACCGTCGACCCCGACGCCGAGTCCGGCGGCCGCCCTGAGCCCGCCGAGGCCCCGGCCGGCCCCCACGACGCCCTCCTCGAAGCCGCCGTGCACGCCCTGGACGCCGGGGACTTCGGCGGTGCGGTGCAGGCGTACCGGAGCGTGCTCGCGGACGACCCGGCGAACACGGAGGCGAAACTGGGTCTGGCGCAGGCCGAGTTGCTGCACCGGGTGCAGGACATGGACCCGCAGCAGGTGCGCAAGGACGCCGCCGAGAAGCCGGGGGACGCCGCCGCGCAGATCGCCGCCGCCGACCTGGACCTGGTGGGCGGTCATGTCGAGGACGCCTTCGGGCGGCTGATCGACGCCGTGCGCCGCACGGCCGGCGACGACCGGGACGCCGTACGGATGCGGCTGCTGGAGCTGTTCGAGGTCGTCGGGCCCGAGGACCCGCGGGTGGCCGCGGCGCGCCGGGCGCTGGCGAGGGCCCTGTTCTGAGCGGGGCGGGGGCCCGGTTCCTGACCAGTCGCTAAACGTCGGGGCCTGTGGTTCCGGAGTGAAAGTTCTGCCGATGAGGTTCCCCTGCGGCCGCGTTTTACCAAATCTTGGTAATCGCGGCCGCTGTTACTTCAAGTAAGCCCAGGCCGTTGATGTGTCGGGTTCTGTCCCTCGATCAATAGTTTTGTTCTGGGCCTTTCTGCCACCCTGCGTCGCCGCCCGAGACCTGTGGGTCGTTGTTCGGTTATCCGGCCGTTACTAGCGAGTAACGAACCCCCTTGTGCGGGCGGCCAGAATGCACCACGATCGGCCACGCTCGGTCCAATGACGTACCCCGACAGCCGGTTGGGGCAACGGGTTTTCCTG
The DNA here is from genome assembly GCF_014648915.1 of Streptomyces phaeofaciens. Lineage (GTDB taxonomy): Bacteria > Actinomycetota > Actinomycetes > Streptomycetales > Streptomycetaceae > Streptomyces > Streptomyces phaeofaciens. Next base: position 739,553 of record NZ_BMSA01000002.1, read on the forward strand.
GGTCCCCACCGAGCAGGGCCGGCGGCTGTGACGCCGGCTCTCGGGCAGGGGGGTCTTCGCCGGTCGGTGGAGCCTGTCCAGCAAGGTTGTGCGTGATGCGTGTCAGGCGCGACCAGTGGTTGTCGCTCGGGGGTGATCGCCGGTGATCGGTGCGCGGACTGCGCCTCCGATACGGGCGCTCCCCTTCCCGAGGACGTAGCACTTCTCCCATCCCTGCCCGGCTGAGCCGCCGCCCAGGTGGTGAATCGGGGTCAGGAGATGTACGTCCGAGAAGGAGGAAATATGGAGTCCCAGGTGCGTGGCGGGACCAGATGGAAGCGGTTCGCCGTCGTCATGGTGCCCAGCGTGGCTGCCACGGCGTGCATAGGCGTTGCCCTCGCGCAGGGTGCGCTCGCCGCGTCGTTCAGCGTGTCGGGTCAGTCGTTCAAGGTGACGGCCGACAAGCTCGTCGGTCAGGGCTTCGCCCAGTACGGCGCGCTCGACTCGGGCTACACGCTCGACGGCAAGAAGACGGCTCACCCCGTCGCCGTCTCGTCGTTCAAGAGCGCCACGATCACGAACATGTGTCAGTCCGTGGTCACCCCGAACATCCCGCTGCTCGGCTCGGTCAGCCTCACGCTGAAGGCCGGCGGTGGCGACAAGCCGGTCGAGGCCGACAACCTGTACATCGACGTTGAGGACCTGGCCGCCGACGCCGTGTTCAACAACATCGAGATCGGTGTCGCCGCGAAGGACCTCAACAAGGGTCCGGGCATGAAGGGTGGCAGCGAGCAGGCCAACCCGTACGGGTTCGGCCAGCAGGCCGACTCCGCCGTGCTGTCCGACGTGAAGCAGACGGCGTGGGCCACCACTGCCGGAACCTTCAAGCTCAGCGGCCTGAAGATGTCGCTGTCGACGGGTGTCAAGGAGTGCTACTAAGCACTCGCTGATGGGCGGGGGGGCCGGTGGCGCCCCCGCCCGTCCATTCTGAAGCGCCGTGTCTTCACTCGCGGCCCACATCTCCACCACAGCAAAGCCGCACCAGGGAGCTGTTTTCCATGAGCGCCGAGACTCCTGTCGCCCCCGGCCAGTTCACCCTCCGGAGGCAGCAGTTCCGCGCCTGGCGGGGCACGCGGCCGTTCTGGGCCGGCCTGTTCGTTCTCTTCAGCGGGTTCCCCATCGCCTACTTCCCGTACGCACACCTTCAGGTGGGCCACCTGACGCTGGCGATGGCGACCACCGCGGGCGCCGGTTCCCTCATCATCGGCGTGCTGCTGGGCGTCCTGGGCGTCAGCCTGTGGTTCCAGAAGCACGTACGGACCTTCGCGGGTGTCGCGGCGATCCTGCTCGGCCTGGTGTCCATCCCGGTGGCCAACCTCGGTGGATTCCTCATCGGTTTCCTGTTCGCGCTGATCGGCGGGGCGATGGCCGTGTCCTGGGCGCCGGGTGCGCCGCCCGCGCCGGAAGCGCCGGCCGCCGCGCCGGCCGCCGGGGGAGCCCCCGAGAGCGCGTTCCCCCAGAGCACCACCCCCGCCGGTGAGCTCGCCGAGAACCCGTACAGCACGGGCCCGGCCCTCACCAAGGATCCGTCCCCCGCCAGGGACGACGACCGCGCGGGCGAGCCGAACGATCTGTCAGGAACGAGCCCGGCCAACAACGGGGCGAACGGGAGGCACAGTGCCGGCTGACGAGGTGACTCACGGGATTGACGTGGAGGCGTCCCCTGTGAGAACCGGTCCCCGCCACGCGGCACCCAAGAAGCCGCTGTTCACCAGGTTCCACATGCCGGCCGGCAAGGCGATAGCCCTGGCCGCCATGCCCACGGCGGTCCTCATGGGGATGGGCTTCACACCCACCCTCGCCAACGCCGAGGACCAGCCGACGTCGAAGAGCCTCACGATCGACGAGTACAAGGACTGTGTGGCGGCCCTGGACGAGGCGGACGCCTCCGCGTCGGCCTCGCCGTCGCCGACGGCCTCCGAGTCCACCGACGACGCGAAGGACGACTCCGCGTCGGACGACGGTTCCACGGACGACACCGCGGACGACTCGAAGGACACGTCGAGCGGTTCGGGCGACTCCTCGTCGTCGGATTCAGGTTCCGACGAACAGGCCGAGCCCGCGCCGGCCGCGTCCTCCGAGGCCGCGTCCACGACCGAGCAGTCCGCCACGTCGTCCTCCGGCGACACGGCCACGGCGAGCCCGTCGGCCGAGGAGACGGACAAGAACGTCCTGGAGACCATCGGGGACGCCATCACGGACCTCTTCGACGGCGACAAGGGCTCCGACACGTCCACCGACGCGAGCCCGGCCCCGTCGGAGTCCGCCTCGGCGTCGACCGGTACCGGCGACTCCTCGACGGACCCGGGCTCCTCCGACGGCTCCGGCTCCTCGGACGACACCGCCGCCGGCGACTCCGGCAAGGACGACACCGGCATCGTCAAGGACACCACGGACGCCGTCGCCGACGAGGTGAAGGACGCCGCGGACGCCGCCGACGACACCGCGGACGACGCCGCCGACGACACCGCGGACGACGCCGCCGAGGACACCGCGGACGAGGCCACCGCCTCGCCCAGCGCGTCCGAGAGCGCCACGGACACCGACGACTGCCCCGTCGCCACCCTCGACGAGAGCGGCATCGACAACAAGACGCCGCTGGCGAACGACCCCTGGTACCTCAACGCCAGCTCGCTGCTGCTGAAGGGCGCCGACTACCAGGGCATCGTCGAGGTGAAGACGGCGAACGGGACGAAGAAGAAGGTCCTGAAGTACGTCATCTCCGACGGCACCGACATCGGCGACCTGCACCAGACGGTCGACGACAAGCAGGCGGGCAAGACGTACCACGTCCAGGCGTCCTCGGGCAGCACGTCCACGATCCGCGACGGCGACACGATCATGTACACCGAGAGCATCTCGGGGAACCTGTTCGGTCTGATCCCGGTCACCTTCGACCCGGAGAACCCGCCGCCGCTGAACATCCCGCTGATCTACTTCACCAAGGTGAAGGTCGTGCAGGCCGGCCAGATGGGCGGCAACCTGCACATCCCGGGGATGCACGTCTACACCACCGACTAGACGGCACCACCGACTCGACGGCCGGCCCGGACCGGCCCCGGGTCCCCGCAGAAGCCCGTTCGGGAGCCGCACAAGCGCTGAGGGCGCCCCCTGTCGCAGGGGGCGCCCTCAGCGCCGTTCAGGCCCCTTCGCGGGGCCGGGCCCGTGCAGGGCCGCCGGTTCAGTCGTTCGCGCCGCTGCCGAGGTGGTGCACCCGGACCATGTTGGTGGTGCCGGGGACACCGGGGGGCGAGCCGGCGGTGATGATGACGATGTCGCCCGGGTTGAACCGGTTGAGCTTGATGATCTCCTGGTCCACCAGGTCGACCATCTCGTCGGTGCTGTTCACGAACGGGACGACGTGCGACTCGACGCCCCAGCTGAGCGCCAGCTGGTTGCGGGTGTTCTCGTCCGTGGTGAACGCGATGATCGGCTGGGACGCGCGGTAGCGCGAGAGCCGGCGCGCGGTGTCGCCGGACTGGGTGAAGGCCACCAGGCCCCGGCCGCCGAGGAAGTCGGCGATCTCGCACGCGGCGCGCGCGATCGAACCGCCCTGCGTGCGCGGCTTCTTGCCCGGGACGAGCGGCTGGAGGCCCTTGCTCAGCAGCTCCTGCTCGGCCGCGGTGACGATCTTCGACATCGTCTTCACGGTCTCGATCGGGTACGCGCCCACGCTCGACTCGGCGGACAGCATGACCGCGTCGGCGCCGTCCAGGATCGCGTTGGCCACGTCGGAGGCCTCGGCGCGGGTCGGACGGGAGTTGGTGATCATCGACTCCATCATCTGGGTCGCCACGATCACCGGCTTGGCGTTGCGCCGGCACAGCTCGATCAGGCGCTTCTGCACCATGGGGACCTTCTCGAGCGGGTACTCGACGGCCAGGTCGCCACGGGCCACCATGACGGCGTCGAACGCCGCGACGACGTCCTCCATGTTCTCCACCGCCTGCGGCTTCTCCACCTTGGCGATGACGGGGACCCGGCGGCCCTCCTCGTCCATCACCCGGTGGACGTCGGCCACGTCCTTGGCGTCGCGGACGAAGGACAGCGCGACCAGGTCGGCGCCCATGCGCAGCGCGAACCGCAGGTCCTCGATGTCCTTCTCGCTCAGCGCGGGCACGTTGACGGCCGCGCCGGGCAGGTTGATGCCCTTGTGGTCGGAGATGACACCGCCCTCGATGACGATCGTCCTGACCCGGGCGCCCTCGACGTCCAGGACCTTCAGCTCGACGTTGCCGTCGTTGATCAGGATCTGGTCACCGCGCGAGACGTCACCGGGCAGGCCCTTGTACGTCGTACCGCAGATCGTCTTGTCGCCCGGGACGTCCTCGGTGGTGATGGTGAACTCGTCACCGCGCACCAGCTCCACCGGTCCCTCGGCGAAGGTCTCCAGACGGATCTTCGGGCCCTGGAGGTCGGCGAGGACACCGATGGCCCGGCCGGTCTCCTTGGCGGCGGCCCGGACCCGGTCGTACCGGCCCTGGTGCTCGGCGTGCGAGCCGTGGCTGAAGTTGAAGCGGGCCACGTTCATGCCGGCTTCGATCAGCGCGACGAGCTGATCGTGGGAGTCGACCGCGGGGCCGAGAGTACAGACGATTTTCGAACGGCGCATGGGGCGATCCTATCGGTTTGTTTCGCTCCGGAATATTCCGTCTGGCGGAAGATACAAATGGGCGGGAACGCGCTCAGTTGCTTTCCTGCTCAGTTTGTCTTTCTCACCAAGGCGTAGGTCTGCGTGGCGATCTCCAGTTCCTCGTCCGTCGGCACCACGGCGACCGCCACCCGGGCGTCCGCGGGCGAGATCAGCCGCGGCTCGTCGCCGCGTACGGCGTTGAGCCCGCCGTCCACCGCCAGGCCCAGGGTCTCCAGGCCCGCGACGGCCGCCGCGCGCACCTCGGCGGCGTTCTCGCCGACCCCGGCGGTGAACGCCACCGCGTCCACCCGGCCGAGCACCGCGTAATAGGCGCCGATGTACTTCTTCAGACGGTGAATGTAGATGTCGAAGGCGAGCTTCGCCCGTGCGTCGCCCTCGTCGATACGGCGCCGGATCTCCCGCATGTCGTTGTCGCCGCACAGTCCGACGAGCCCGCTCTTCTTGTTGAGAAGAGTGTCGATTTCATCGATGGACATTCCGCCAACCCGCGCCAAATGGAAGATGACGGCCGGGTCGGTGTCCCCGGAGCGGGTCCCCATCACGAGACCTTCGAGCGGCGTCAGCCCCATCGAGGTGTCCACGCACACGCCGCCCCGCACGGCGGAGGCCGACGCCCCGTTGCCCAGGTGCAGCACGATGACGTTCACCTCTTCGGGTGCCCTGCCGAGCAGCTTCGCCGTCGCCCGGGAGACGTACGCGTGCGAGGTCCCGTGGAACCCGTACCGCCGGATCCGGTGCGCGTCGGCGGTCTCCACGTCGATCGCGTAGCGGGCGGCCGACTCCGGCATCGTGGTGTGGAACGCGGTGTCGAACACGGCGACCTGCGGCAGGTCGGGCCGCAGCGCCCGCGCGGTACGGATCCCGGTGAGGTTGGCCGGGTTGTGCAGCGGCGCGACCGGGATCAGGCGCTCGATCTCGGCGAGGACGGTGTCGTCGACGACCGTCGGCTCGGTGAAGTGCTTCCCGCCGTGCACCACACGGTGCCCGATGGCGGCCAGCTCGGGGGAGTCGAGCCCGAGCCCGTCCTGGGCGAGTTCGGCGGCCACCGCCTTCAGCGCGGCGTCGTGGTCGGCGATCGGACCGTTCGACTCGCGGGTCGGCCCGCCGGTCGCCAGCGGCGTGTGCTTCAGCCGCGAGGACCGCTCACCGATGCGTTCGACGAGTCCCACGGCCAGCCGGCCGCTGTCCCGCATGTCGAGCAGCTGGTACTTCACCGACGAGGAGCCGGAGTTGAGGACGAGGACGCGGCTGGAACTCACGGGGCGGTGGCCTTCTCGGTCGGGGTCTGGGCCTGGATGGCCGTGATGGCGACGGTGTTCACGATGTCCTGGACGAGGGCGCCCCGGGACAGGTCGTTGACCGGCTTGCGCAGGCCCTGGAGCACCGGCCCGACGGCGATCGCGCCGGCCGAACGCTGCACGGCCTTGTAGGTGTTGTTGCCGGTGTTGAGGTCCGGGAAGATCAGCACGCTGGCCTGGCCCGCGACCTCGGACTCCGGCAGCTTGGTGGCGGCGACGGTGGGCTCGACGGCGGCGTCGTACTGGATCGGCCCCTCGATGCTGAGGTCGGGGCGGCTCCGGCGGACCAGCTCGGTGGCCTCGCGCACCTTGTCGACGTCGACGCCCGAGCCGGACGTGCCGGTCGAGTACGACAGCATCGCGATCCGCGGCTCCACCCCGAAGCGGGCGGCGGTCGCGGCGGACTGGACGGCGATGTCGGCGAGCTGCTCGGCGTTCGGGTCGGGGTTGACGGCGCAGTCGCCGTAGACCAGGACCTTGTCGGCCAGGCACATGAAGAAGACGGACGAGACGATGCCGGCGTCCGGCTTGGTCTTGATGATCTCGAAGGCGGGCCGGATGGTGGCCGCCGTGGAGTGCACGGACCCCGAGACCATCCCGTCGGCGAGGCCCTCCTGGACCATGAGCGTCCCGAAGTAGTTCACGTCGGAGACGACGTCGTACGCCAGCTCCACGCTGACGCCCTTGTGGGCACGGAACCGGGCGTACTTCTCGGCGAAGGAGTCGCGCAGCTCGCTGGTCGCCGGGTCGATCAACTGGCAGTCACCGAGGTCGATGCCCAGGTCGGCGGCCTTCTTGCGGATCTGGTCGACGGGCCCGAGGAGGGTGAGGTCGCAGACGCCGCGGCGCAGGAGGACCTCGGCGGCGTGCAGCACGCGCTCCTCCGTCCCCTCCGGCAGGACGACCCGGCGCCGGTCCGCGCGGGCCTGTTCCAGGAGCTTGTGCTCGAACATCATCGGCGTCACACGGTCGCTGGACGGCGTCGAGACCCGCTTCAGCAGACCGCCGGTGTCCACGTGCCGCTCGAACAGCCCGAGCGCGGTCTCGGCCTTGCGCGGGGTGGCCGCGTTGAGCTTGCCCTCCAGGGAGAACAGCTGCTCGGCCGTGGGGAAGCTGTTGCCGGGCACCGAGATGACCGGGGTGCCGGGGGCGAGCCGGGCGGCGAGGGTGAGGATCCCGTCGCTCGGTATCTCGTTCAGGGTGAGCAGGACGCCGGCGATCGGCGGGGTGCCGGCGCTGTGCGCGGCGAGCGAGCCGATGACCAGGTCGGCGCGGTCGCCCGGGGTGACGACCAGGCAGCCCGGGGTCAGGGCGTTCAGGAAGTTCGGCAGCATCGCGCCGCCGAAGACGAAGCCGAGGGCGTCGCGGGCCAGCCCCGAGTCGTCGCCGAGCAGCACCTTCGCACCGAGCGCGTGCGCGACCTGCGAGACGGTCGGCGCGGAGAGCGCGGGCTCGTCCGGGAGCACGTAGCAGGGCACCGGGAGCCGGTTGCCGACCTGGGACGCGATCGTGTCCCGGTCCTCGCGGGCCACCCGGTTGGTCACCATGGCCAGCACGTCGCAGCCGAGCGCCACGTACGCCCGGTAGGCGTTGCGGGTCTCGGCGCGCACCGACTCCGCGGTCTGCCCGCGGCCGCCGACGACGGGGATCACGGCCGCCCCGAACTCGTTCGCCAGCCGGGCGTTGAGGGCCAGCTCGTCGGGGAACTGGGTGTCGGCGTAGTCGGTGCCCAGGACCAGGACGACGTCGTAGTCGCGGGCGACCCGGTGGAACCGCTCGACGAGGGTGGAGACGAGTTCGTCCGCCCCCTGTTCGGCCTGGAGGGCGGACGCCTCGTGGTAGTCCATGCCGTAGACGGTGGCCGGGTCCTGCGCCAGCCGGTAGCGGGCGCGCAGCAGCTCGAACAGCCGGTCGGGCCCGTCGTGGACGAGGGGGCGGAAGACCCCCACCCGGTCGACCTGGCGGGTCAGGAGTTCCATGACCCCCAGCTCGACGACCTGGCGGCCGTCGCCGCGGTCGATACCGGTCACGTACACGCTGCGGGTCACGCGCGCTCTCCGTTTCGTCTGGTGTCGTCTCGTCTTTTCTGGGGGGCGCAGAGATCATAAAAATCGCCCACCTAGGTGAGCAGATCCCTCTTGACAATACCCCTGGGCGTGGATAAGGCGCCCGTCAAGAGACAGCCCGCTCGGCGGCATGGAAGAATCGGACCCGGCTCACCGGCATCAACAGCGAGCAGGAGACACAGCACGATGCGCATCGGAGTTCTCACCGCAGGTGGCGACTGCCCCGGCCTGAACGCAGTGATCCGGTCGGTCGTGCACCGCGCCGTCGACAACTACGGGGACGAGGTCATCGGCTTCGAGGACGGCTACGCGGGCCTGCTCGACGGTCGTTACCGCGCTCTCGACCTCAACGCGGTGAGCGGCATCCTGGCCCGCGGCGGCACGATCCTCGGCTCGTCCCGGCTGGAACGCGACCGGCTGCGCGAGGCCTGCGAGAGCGCCTCCGACATGATCCACGACTTCGGCATCGACGCGCTGATCCCGATCGGCGGCGAGGGCACGCTGACGGCGGCCCGGATGCTGTCGGACGCCGGGCTGCCGGTGGTCGGCGTCCCCAAGACGATCGACAACGACATCTCCTCGACCGACCGCACCTTCGGCTTCGACACGGCCGTGGGGGTCGCGACGGAGGCGATGGACCGTCTCAAGACGACCGCCGAGTCCCACCAGCGCGTGATGGTCGTCGAGGTCATGGGCCGGCACGCGGGCTGGATCGCCCTGGAGAGCGGCATGGCGGCGGGCGCCCACGGCATCTGCCTGCCCGAGCGGCCCTTCGACCCCGCCGACCTGGTGAAGATGGTCGAGGAGCGGTTCTCGCGCGGCAAGAAGTTCGCGGTGATCTGCGTCGCCGAGGGCGCGCACCCGGCCGACGGCTCGATGGACTACGGCAAGGGCGCGATCGACAAGTTCGGCCACGAGCGCTTCCAGGGCATCGGCACCGCCCTGGCCTACGAGCTGGAGAGGCGGCTCGGCAAGGAGGCCCGGCCGGTCATCCTCGGCCACGTCCAGCGCGGCGGCGTGCCGACGGCGTACGACCGTGTCCTCGCGACCCGCTTCGGCTGGCACGCGGTGGAGGCGGCGCACCGGGGCGAGTTCGGCAGGATGACCGCGCTGCGCGGCACCGATGTGGTGATGGTGCCGCTGGCGGAGGCGGTCACCGAGCTGAAGACGGTGCCCAAGGACCGGATGGACGAGGCGGAGTCGGTGTTCTAGAGCCTGGCTGGAGAATGCTCCAGAAGTGCTCGACGATCCCGTCGAGGAAGTCCCGGCCGGCGTCGCTCGCGACGCCGGCCGTGCTGTTGTCGCCCCAGCTGAGGGTGGGGACCATCCGGCGCTGGTAGTCCTCGTGCAGATCGTGCAGCGCGTCCTCGACGAGGCGGCGGCTCAGGGGCACGATCTTGGTGATGGCCCGGACATGGGCCTGCCAGCGGGTGCCGACCGCCGCGCGCAGCAGTTCGGCGAGCCGCGCCTCGGCGCCGGTGACGGCGACCAGGTCGGGGAGGGTGAGCCCGAGCACCTCGGCGAGGGCGGCCGACTGCCGCTCCGTGCCGCGCCACCGGCCGGCCTCCTCCATGCGGAGATAGGCCGGGAGTTCGTGTCCGACGGCCCGGGCGACGTCCTCGGCGGCGAGGCCCCGGACCAGGCGGTGCTCACGCAAGGTGCCCGGTCTTCCGAGCAGTTCGGCGGGGGAGCACCACAGGACACCGGCGAGGGCGGTCAGTTCGGCGGCGGTGGGGGTGGCGGCACCGCGTTCCCAGGCCGCTACCAGCGCGAGGGTGGTGAGCGGAAGACCGTAGGACGTGCGCAGGGTGTGGGCGACGTGGTCGGCGGTGAGACCGAGCGCGGCGCGGAGCCGGCGGGCGGCGGGGGCGTCGAAGGGGAGGTCGGGCACGGGGACACCGTAGGAGCGGCCCGGTGCGGTGACTACGGGCTGTTCGGACACAATCACGGGTTGTAGGAACGTACGGGCGGGGAACGCGGCCGCCGTGATGGTGCCCGCCCGGTCTAGGGGCGGCCGGTGATCTTTCCGACGACCGGGCCGTGGAAGGTGCCGTGACTGAAGTCGATGTGGTCGCCTCCGCGTGAGGGCTCCTCGGCGCCGGAGGCCGTGCCGGGGGCGGCGGTGCCGGTGGTGGCATCCCGCGGTCCGTGTTTGCGCAGGACCGCCATCGCCACCTCCGCCGCTCGCGCGGCGGCCCGTTCCTGGGAGCCGGTGGCGTCGGTCCCGCTCTTCCCCGCGTCGGCCAGGTCGCTGATCCCCCGGACGACCAGCGCGTGCACCTGGCCGTTCAGATGGGCCGCGTGAGCCGCCCCGGAGCCCTCCATCTCGATCGCGGCGGCGTCGTCGTAGTGCGCGCGCAGCTGCCGGGCGATCTCGGACCTGGCGTCGGCCAGGACGACGTCCCCCGAGGCGATCGGCTTGAAGTGCGGCCGTACGTCCGTCATGTCCCGCACCGCGGAACGGGCCGCCTGGACCAGGGCGTGGGACGCGCGCCAGGCCTCGGGGCGGGCCAGGAGACCTTCCGGGGTCCACTTGCCGCCGTGGATGCCGTAGACCTTGGTGCCGACGACGACGTCCCCGATCGCGACGTCGCTCTTCAGGCTGCCGGCGATGCCGACGAAGAGGACCGCCTGCGGGCGGAGCCAGGTGAGGAGCTGGGTGGTCGTGGCGGCCGCGTTGGCCACGCCCTCGCCGAGTTCGGCGAGCGCCACGCTCCACGGCGTGCCGGCGAGGCGGCCGATCTCGACGCGGGTGCCGTCCTCGGGACGGACGTGTTCGACCCGGTCACGGATGTGGGCCCGCACGGCCGTGTATTCGAGCGCGAGTGCGGTGAGGATCACGACGGTGGGAGGTGTCTCGGGCACCCCCTCACGGTACTGCCAAGTCGTCGGGGGAGGGGGCGGTCGGGATGGCCGAACAAGGCGTCAGCGCCGGACAGTTGCTGCTGGCCGAGTACCAGAGCGTGAAGGACGAGCAGAAGGCCCGGATCGGGTTCCGGGACAACCTGCTGTACGTGACCCTGGCGGTCGTCGCCGCCGTGATCGCCGCCGCGGCCCAGTCCGGGCAGCCGTCCATGCTGCTCGCGCTGCCGCCGGTGTGCGTGGTGCTCGGGTGGACCTACCTGGTCAACGACGAGAAGATCTCGGCGATCGGGCGGTACGTACGGGGGGAGCTGGGGCCCCGGCTGGCCGCCGTCGCGGGCGCCGCTGAGGCCTTCGGGTGGGAGACTTTCCACCGGGGCGACTCCCGCCGGGTGTCCCGCAAGATCGTGCAGTGCGTCGTCGACCTGCTCGCCTTCTGTCTGGTGCCGCTGGCCGCGCTCGTCGTGTACTGGGGCGGCGGGCAGGTCTCGCCGGGGCTGCTGGCGCTGTCCGTCGTGGAGACGGGGGCCGTCGTGGGGCTGGGCGTCTTCATGGTGCGGTACGCCGTGCCGTTCGGGGGCGGGGGAGCTGGCGGCGGGGGAGCGGGCGCGGGCGGCGGGGGTGGGGCGGGAGCGGGCGCCGGGGATGGGGCGGCGGTCTGACCGGGTGCGGGGACCTACCTCCCCTTCCCGGCCCCCTTCACCCACCGGTACACCAGCTCCGGCCTTCCCACCTGCCCGTACAGCGGCTTGCGTTCCGCCCGGCCCGCCTCCACCAGGTGCTCCAGATAGCGGCGGGCCGTGATCCGGGAGATGCCCACCGACTCGGCGACGCCGGCCGCGGTCAGGCCCTCGCCCGCCTCGCGCAGCGCCTCCGTCACGCGTTCCAGGGTCGGGGCGCTCAGGCCCTTCGGCAGAGCCGCGGGGCTCGGGGCGCGCAGGGCCGCCAGGGCGCGGTCGACCTCGTCCTGGCCGCTCGCCTCGCCGGCCGCTCCCCGGAACTCCGCGTACCGGACCAGACGGTCGCGGAGGGTCGCGAACGTGAAGGGTTTCAGGACGTACTGGACCACGCCGAGCGACACTCCCTCCCGCACCACCGTCAGGTCCCGTGCGGACGTCACCGCGATCACGTCCGCGTGATAGCCGGCCGCCCGCAGTGACCTGGCCAGATGCAGGCCGTGGCCGTCGGGCAGGTGGAGGTCCAGGAGGAGCAGGTCCACCGGGGTGCGGTCCAGCAGCCGACGGGCCTCCGCACCCGTGTGCGCCTTTCCTACCGCGACGAATCCCGGCACTCGTCCGACGTACAGGACATGCGCGTCCGCGGCGACCGGGTCGTCCTCGACGACCAGCACCCGGATCGGCTCACCGCCCGGGACACGCGGCACACCACCGGTCCCGCCGATGGCGCCGGCCCCACCAGTCGTGCCGGACCCACCGGTCCCGCCCGTCTCTCCTGTCACGTCCGTCATCCTTTGCCTCCAGCCCCCGTCATCGCCCCGGAAGTACCGGAAGACGCCGTCGCGCGCAACGGCAGGCGCACCACGAATTCCGCGCCGCCCCCCTCGGCCTCGGTGACCGTCAGGGTGCCTTCGTGCCGATGGACGGCCTGGCGGACCAGGGCCAGGCCGAGGCCGCGGCCGCCCGGACCGGCCGGTTTCGTCGAGAAGCCGCGTTCGAAGACGAGGGACGCATGCGCAGGATCCACTCCCGCCCCGGTGTCCGCCACCCTGAGCAGCAGCTCGCCGCCCCCGACACCCTCCGTGGCCGCCGTCACGGTGACCCGGGCCCGCACACTGCCCTGCGCCGCGTCCACGGCGTTGTCGATGAGGTTGCCGAGGATGGTGACGAGATCGCGGGCCGGCAGGGACGACGGGAGCAGGCCGTCGTCCAGCCGGCTCTCCTGCGAGACCACCAGCTCCACGCCCCGCTCGTTCGCCTGGGCCGTCTTGCCCAGCAGCAGTGCGGCCAGCACCGGTTCGCTCACCGCCGCCACCACCTGGTCGGTCAGGGCCTGGGCCAGTTCCAGTTCGGCCGTCGCGAACTCCACGGCCTCGTCCGCCCGGCCCAGTTCGATCAGCGACACGACGGTGTGGAGCCGGTTCGCCGCCTCGTGCGCCTGGGAGCGCAGCGCCTGGGTGAAGCCCCGTTCCGAGTCCAGTTCGCCCATCAGGGACTGGAGTTCCGTCACATCGCGCAGGGTCACCACCGTGCCCCGGCGCTCACCGCCGGAGACCGGGGAGGTGTTCACGACGAGGACCCGTTCCGCCGCCAGATGGACCTCGTCGACCCGCGGTTCGGAGGCCAGCAGCGCGCCCGTGAGCCCCGCCGGCAGACCCAGCTCCGCCACGGACCGGCCCACCACCTCCTCCGAGACGCCCAGCAGCTCCCGCGCCCCGTCGTTGATCAGCGCCACCTTGAACTGCCCGTCCAGCATCAGCAGTCCCTCACGCACCGCGTGCAACGCGGCCTGGTGGTAGTCGTGCATCCGGCTCAGTTCGCCCGCGTTCATCCCGTGCGTGTGCCGGCGCAGCGACGCGTTGATCACGTAGGTGCCCACGGCGCCCAGCAGCAGCGCGCCGGCGGCCACCGCGAGCAGGGCCGACACCTGGTCCTGCACCCGCTTGCTGATCTCCTCGACCCTGATGCCGGCGCTGACCAGGCCGATGATCCGCCCGTTCTCGTCATGGATGGGGGTGACCGCGCGGACCGAGGCGCCCAGCGTGCCGGTGTAGGTCTCGGTGAAGGTGTCGCCCTTCAGCGCGGCCGCCGTGTTGCCCCGGAAGCGCTGGCCGATCTGGTTCTTGTCCGGATGGGTCCAGCGGATGCCGTCCGTGTTCATGATCGTGACGAAGTCGACCTCGGTGTCGCGCATGACCCGCAGGGCGTACGGCTGGAGCTCGGTGGTGGGGTCCGCGGTGTGGATCGCCGCCCGCACGGACGGGGAGTCGGCCACCGAACGGGCCACCGCGGTGGCCTGGCGGGCCGCCGCCTCCTCGGCCTGGCTGTGGTTGCTGGCGTAGGCGAACAGGGCGTATCCCGCGACGACGATCGCTATCAGCACCGCCTGCATGGCGAACAGCTGGCCGGCCAGGCTGCGGGGCCGCGGGAGGTACGGGAGGCGCATGTCGTCAGTGTGCCCCCGACGTTAAGCGTGAACTAAATGAACGGAAGGGTGACCGCCCTCACAGGCCGGGAGATAGTCACCGCATTCCCCTTATCTCCCCGGTCGTGAGCCGCACGCCGGTGATGCCGACGAAGACGTCAAGGAGGGCAGCCGTGGCCGCCAGCAGCACCCCCGATACGGCACCTGCCGCACCCGCCGCCAAGCGGGACCGTACCCACTACCTGTACATCGCGGTGATCGTCGCGGTCGCCATCGGCATCGCCGTCGGGCTGATCGCGCCCGACTTCGCGGTCGAGCTGAAGCCGATCGGTACCGGCTTCGTCAACCTGATCAAGATGATGATCTCGCCGATCATCTTCTGCACCATCGTGCTCGGCATCGGCTCGGTACGGAAGGCCGCCAAGGTCGGCGCCGTCGGCGGTATCGCCCTCGGCTACTTCCTGGTCATGTCGCTGGTCGCCCTCGGCATCGGTCTGGTCGTCGGCAACATCCTGGAGCCGGGCACGGGCCTGGCCATCACGGACGCGGTGAAGGAGACCGGCCAGGCGCAGGTCTCGGCCGAGGCCAAGGACACCACCGAGTTCCTGCTGGGGATCATCCCGACCACGATCGTCTCCGCCTTCACCGGCGGTGAGGTGCTCCAGACCCTGCTGGTCGCGCTGCTCGCCGGGTTCGCCCTCCAGGCCATGGGTGCCGCGGGCCAGCCGATCATCCGCGGTGTCGAGCACATCCAGCGGCTCGTCTTCCGCATCCTGGGCATGGTGATGTGGGCGGCTCCGATCGGTGCCTTCGGCGCCATCGCCGCCGTCACCGGTTCCGCGGGCGTCGACGCGCTCAAGAGCCTCGCCGTCCTGATGCTCGGCTTCTACGTCACCTGTTTCCTCTTCGTCTTCCTCGTGCTCGGCGCGCTGCTGCGGGTGGTCGCGGGCCTGAACATCCTCACGCTCTTCAAGTACCTGGGCCGTGAGTTCCTGCTGATCCTGTCCACCTCCTCCTCCGAGTCCGCGCTGCCGCGCCTCATCGCGAAGATGGAGCACCTGGGTGTCAGCAAGCCCGTCGTCGGCATCACCGTCCCGACCGGCTACTCGTTCAACCTCGACGGCACCATGATCTACATGACCATGGCGTCCCTGTACATCGCCGACGCCATGGGTACGCCGATGTCGCTCGGCGAGCAGATCCCGCTGCTGCTCTTCCTGCTGGTCGCCTCCAAGGGCGCCGCGGGTGTCACCGGTGCCGGTCTCGCGACGCTGGCCGGTGGCCTCCAGTCGCACAAGCCCGCCCTGGTGGACGGGATCGGCCTCATCGTCGGCATCGACCGCTTCATGAGCGAGGCCCGCGCCCTCACCAACTTCGCCGGCAACGCCGTCGCCACCGTCCTGATCGGCACCTGGACCAAGGAGATCGACAAGGAGCGCGTCGGCGTGGTGCTCGCCGGCGGGCTGCCCTTCGACGAGAAGACCCTGCTCGACGAGGACGGCCACGGCGGTGCGGTGGCGGAGGTCCCCGAGCAGCGCGAGGACGGCCAGAAGGAACTGGCCAAAGCCTAGGGCCTCCGAAAGACAGGCCCCAGGGCCGCTGAAAGAAGGACCCCGGGCCCGAGCCATCGACTCCGGGTGCCCGGCCCCGCCTGAACCGGGGCCGGGCACCCGGCCACCATCGCACCACCCGCGGTCACCGCACCGCACCTCGCCTCCGGGCGGCTGAGACACTCCCCCCGTCGCTCAGCCGCCCGGTTCTTCCGTGTCCGGCCCCGCGCCGCGCCCGCTCCACCGCCCTCCCCAGCGCCGTCAGTTCCTCCTCGCCCAGCTCCAGGTCCGCCGCTCCGGCCGAGTCCCGTGCCGTCTCGGGGCGGCTCGCGCCCGGAATGGGGATCACGGTGGGGGAGCGGGACAGGAGCCAGGCCAGGCAGACCTGCTGCGGACTCACGCCGTGCTGCCGCGCGACCTCGTGGAATGCGGCGAAGGGGCCCTCGTCCGCCAGGCCCGAGGGCCCGTCCAGGGAACTGCGGGAGATCCCGCCCAGTGGGCTCCACGGCAGGAACGCCAGCCCCAGCCCGGCCGCCAGCCGCAGCTCCTGCTCGCTGTCGCCGACCGCCGGGGAGTAGCGGTTCTGTACGGAGACCAGCCGGTCGCCGAGGATCTCCCGGGCCGCGCGGATCTGGTCGGCGTCCACGTTGGAGACACCGGCCAGCCGGATCTTGCCCTCCTGCGCCAGCTCGCGCAGCGCGCCCACCGACTCCGCGAAGGGGACGGCCGGATCGGGCTTGTGGAGCTGGTACAGGCCGATCGCCTCGACGCCGAGCCGGCGCAGCGAGCCTTCGGCGGCCGCCCTGAGACGGCGCGGATCGCCGTTCACCGTCCAGCCGCCGCCCGCCGGCCGGCCCCGGCCGCCCTTGGTCGCCACCAGCACGGTGTCGGTGTCCCCGCCCCAGGTGGCGAGCGCGCGGGCCAGCAGGCGTTCGTTGTGGCCGGGCTCCTCGCCGGGCAGATGGTAGGAGTCGGCCGTGTCCAGCAGGGTCACCCCCGCGTCCAGTGCCGCGTGGACGGTGGCCAGGGCACGCGCCTCGTCGGGCCGCCCCTCGATGGACAGCGGCATCGTGCCGAGTCCGACCGCGCTCACCGGCAGCTCGCCCAGGGTACGCAGACGCATGTCAGTCCCCCTTCCCGGAGGTGACCGGAGCGGCCGCCCCGAGGGTCTCCGCCACCGCCCCGGCCAGCCAGTCCCGGGCCCTGCCGAACACGTAACCCAGCCCGACGGCACGGGAGTTGTCCATGCCGTAGAAGCGGCGGAAGGAGAACGGCGAGACCGTGCCGATCTCGGTCTCGCGCAATACGGTCTCGCCGTACGGGAGGTGCGCGGCGATCGCGTCGCACAGGTCCTGTGTGGTCAGCCGGCCGTGGGAGGCCGCGTTGACGGGGCCGGTGAAGGTCTGGCCCGCCGTCCAGAACAGGAAGTCGGCGATCTCCTCGACGTGGATGTAGGTCGCGGGACGGTTCACCGCCGGCACCGCTATGGGCTCGCCGGAGCGGATACGGGAGGCGTAGTGCTCCAGCCGTCCGGTGAAGTCGTCGTCCCCGCCCAGGACATGGGCGACGCGCACGGCGACGTACGGGAACGCGGGCTCCGCCGCGAACACCGCCTCCGCCTGCCGCTTGCCCTCGCCGTAGTGGGCGTCGAGGAACTCCGCCTCGTGCCAGGGGAGTCCGAGGTCCACGGCGACGCCCAGCGGATCGACGTCCGTCTCCCGTACGGGCGCGAGGGAGTCCTCGTACTCGTACACCTCGACCGTGGACGTCATCACGTAGCGGCGGGTGCGGCCGGTGAACACGCGGCGGGCGACGGCCGCCTGGCGCGGGGTGTAGCAGACCTGGTCGACGACGACGTCGAAGGTGCGGGAGCCCAGGGCGCTCCTGAGCGAGGTCTCGTCGTCGCGGTCGGCGACGAGGTGCACGGCACCCGGGGGCGGGGCCGACGATCCGCGATTGAGCACGGTCACCCGGTCCCCGGCGGCGAGCAGCCGTGTGATCAGCCGCTTGCCGAAGTAGCGGTTCCCGCCGATGACCAGTACCTCTCGTGGCTTGTCCATGACCATAATTCTCCCGGTGTGCCCACCCGTCCTGAAGGGGGAACCATGGGAGTTCCGGCCGCAGTGCCAAAAGAACCACGGCATCCACGCGTCGGCACCGGCGAAACATCGGTGGCCTTCGACGCCCTGGACCGGCAGATCCTCCTGCTGCTCCAGACCGACGGCCGGATCAAGCTCAGCGAGCTGGGCCGCAGGGTCCGGCTCAGCCCGGCGGCGGTCACCGAGCGGGTGCGGCGGCTGGAGGCCGCGGGGGTGATCAGCGGCTACGGCGCCCGGGTCCGGCCGGCCCGCCTGGGGTACGGCATCCAGGCGTTCGTCCGGGTCGATCCGCACGGCGGGTACAACCTGAAGCACCCGAGGACCCTGGAGCTGATGGAGCGGCCGGAGATCACCGAGGTGCACCACGTGGTCGGCGAGGACTGCTGGATCCTGAAGGTCGCCGTCACCGACACGGTCCATCTGGAGGAGGTTCTGGAGGCGGTCTCGGTCCTCGGCCGCACGACCACCTCGATCGTGCTCACCTCGCCGGTGGAGCACAAACCCCTCTTGCCTTGACGTGGGCGTCAAGGCGTACGTTCGTCCGCATGCGAATCGGCGAGCTGGCCGCGCGGGCCGGGACCACGACGCGCACGCTGCGGTACTACGAGTCGCGGGGGCTGCTGCCCGCGCGGCGCGGTGAGAACGGGTACCGGACGTACGACGAGAGCGATCTGCGGCTGCTGCGGCAGATCAGGACCCTCCAGGACTTCGGGTTCGGCCTGGAGGAGACCCGGCCGTTCGTGGAGTGTCTGCGGGCCGGTCACCCCGAAGGGGACTCGTGCCCCGCCTCGCTCGCGGTGTACCGGCGCAAGCTGGACGAACTGGACGCGCTCATCGGGGAGCTGCGGGCGGTGCGGGAGCAGGTCGCCGGGCGGCTGGTACGGGCCGCCGACGCGCTGGCTCCGGGGAGTCCGGAGCCCGGGTGTGAGCTGGGAGGCCGGGAATGGTGATCGATGTGACGGACGCGGATTTCGAGACCGAGGTGATCGGGTCCGAGCTGCCGGTGCTGGTGGAGTTCACCGCCGACTGGTGCCCGCCGTGCCGGCAGATGGGCCCGGTGCTGAAGGCCCTCGCCGCGGAGGAGGGGGACCGGCTGAAGGTGGTGCAGCTGAACGTGGACGCCAACCCGGAGACCACGAACGCCTACAAGGTGCTGTCGATGCCGACCTTCATGGTCTTCCAAGGCGGTGAGCCGGTGAAGGCCATGGTGGGCGCCCGGCCCAGGCGGCGGCTGCTGGAGGAACTCTCCGACGTGCTCTGACCCGCGACCCGTCCCGTACGGCTCCGTACAGCGAAAATCCCCCGGGCAATTGCGCTCGGGGGATTTCTCTGCGTATATTCGATGATTCGCGACTCGATATGAATTTGATCGCGAATAAGTTCAGTGAGCAGAGTATATCCGGGCGGGAGTGGAATTGTCAAACATCGACTTTCCAGACAGTGAATTGCGGCGCGAGCAGGAATTCATCGACGGCCTGTACGCGCGCGTGGACGCCCTGCGCGGCGACACCGAGGCCGGCGTCACGAGCGCCCTCGCCCAGGGCAACACGCCCATGCAGGCCCGGCTGGAGCGGGACATCCTCGTCGCCGAGCGCTCGGGGCTGCTGGCCGCGCTGAACGCGGTGGACGGCTCCCTCTGCTTCGGCCGGATCGACCTGACCTCGCGCGTCAGCCACCACATCGGCCGGATCGGGCTGCGCGTGGACGACGCCGAGCGCACCCCGCTGCTGATCGACTGGCGGGCCGAGGTCGCCCGGCCCTTCTACCTGGCCACCGGGCACACCCCGATGGGCCTGCGCCGCCGCCGGCACCTCACCACCGAGGGCCGCACGGTCACCGCGCTGCACGACGAGATCCTCGACCTCGGCGACCGGGAGCGCACCGGCCACGAGGACCCGTCCGGTGACGCCGTGCTGCTCGCCGCGCTCGACTCCGCGCGCACCGGCCGGATGAACGACATCGTGCAGACCATCCAGGCCGAACAGGACGAGATCATCCGGGCCCCCCACCGAGGGGTCCTGGTCGTGGAGGGCGGCCCCGGCACCGGCAAGACGGCCGTCGCCCTGCACCGGGCCGCGTTCCTCCTCTACGAGCACCGCGAACTGCTCGCCAAGCGCGCCGTCCTGATCGTCGGCCCCAACCCCGCCTTCCTCGGCTACATCGGCGAGGTGCTGCCCTCCCTGGGCGAGACGGGCGTGCTGCTCGCGACGGTCGGCGAGCTGTACCCCGGGGTCCGGGCGACGGCGACCGACACACCCGAGGCGGCCGCCGTGAAGGGGCGCGCCGGCATGGCGGACGTCCTCGCCGCCGTCGTACGCGACCGGCAGGCGCTGCCCGACCCGGTGATCACGATCGAGCACGACCGCGAGATCCTGATGCTCGACGACGGTCTCGTCGGCGTCGCCCGGGAACGCACCCGGGCCGCGAAGCTGCCGCACAACGCGGCCCGCGAGTACTTCGAGGGGCACATCCTCAACACGCTCACCGAGCTGTACGCCGAGCGCGTCGGCACCGACCCGTACGACGGCACGAACCTGCTCGACCCGAGCGACATCACCCAGATCCGCGACGACCTGGCCCAGAACCGCGAGGTCTGGTCCGCCATCGACCGGCTGTGGCCGAGGATCACCCCGCAGCGCCTGGTCGCGGACTTCCTCGCCGGTCCCGAGGAGTACCTCGGCGACGCCGACGCGGCCGCCGTCCGCCGCCCCGTGACCCGGGCGTGGACCGTCGCGGACGTACCGCTGCTCGACGAGGCCGCCGAACTCCTCGGCGAGGACGACCGGCTGGCCCGGGCCCGCGCGGAGCGCGAACGGGAGACGCAGGTCGCCTACGCGCAGGGCGTGCTCGACGTGTCGTACGCCTCCCGCACCTACGAGTTCGAGGACAAGGAGGACGGCGACGCCGACGCCGGCGAGGTCCTCTCCGCGCACCACATCATCGACGCCGAACGGTTCGCCGAGCGGCACGAGGAGGACGACCACCGCAGCGCCGCCGAGCGCGCCGCCGCCGACCGGACCTGGGCGTTCGGGCACATCATCGTGGACGAGGCGCAGGAGCTGTCGCCGATGGCGTGGCGGCTGCTGATGCGGCGCAGCCCGACCCGCTCCATGACCCTGGTCGGCGACCCGGCGCAGACCGCCGAGGCGGCCGGCGTCGGCTCCTGGTCGGGCATCCTCGAGCCGTACGTCGAGGACCGCTGGGAGCACACCCGGCTCGGCGTCAACTACCGCACCCCGGCGGAGATCATGGAGGTCGCGGCGGCCGTCGTCCGCGCCGAGCAGCCGGACTTCGAGCCCCCCGCCTCGGTCCGCTCCACCGGCGTACGGCCCTGGGCGCGCGCCACCGACGACCTGCCCGAGGCGGTCGAGCGGGCCGTCCGGGAGCTGACCCCCGCCGAGGGCCGGCTGGCCGTCATCGCCCCGCGCGCACTGCACCGGCGCCTCGCCGCCCGGCTGGACGGCGTGACGGCGGGCGCCGAACCGGACCTCACCCGCACCGTCGTGCTGCTGGACCCGCGCCAGTCCAAGGGCCTGGAGTTCGACTCGGTGCTCGTGGTGGAGCCCGCCGACTACGGCACCAGCGATCTGTACGTCGCCCTCACCCGGGCCACCCAGCGCCTCGGCGTGGTCCATGCCAAGGAGCTGCCGAAGGCCCTGGTGACGGCCCTGACGTGACCCGGATCGCCGGGGTCAGGCCGGCCTCAGCCACACCGTCGCCAGGGGTGGCAGGGTCAGCCGGACCGATGCCGGGCGGCCGTGCCGGCCCTGGGGCTCCGGCTTCACGGGGTCGAGGTGGCCGACCCCGCTGCCGCCGTACCGTGCGGCGTCGGTGTTGAGGGCCTCGTGCCAGGCGGGGACGTCGTCGGGGACACCGAGCCGGTAGTCGTGGCGGACCACGGGGGACAGGTTGGAGACGGACAGGAGCGGGGACCCGTCGGCGGCGTACCTCAGGAACGCGAAGACGTTGTCCTCGGCCGCGTCCCCCACCACCCACTGGAACCCCGCCGGGTCGGTGTCCCGCTGCCACAGCGCGGGCACCGACCGGTACCCGGCGTTCAGATCGCGCACCAGGTCCCGCACCCCGCGGTGGTCGGGCTCCGCCGAGTACGCCGGATCCAGCAGCCACCAGTCCGGCCCGTGCGCCTCGGACCACTCCGCGCCCTGCGCGAACTCCTGCCCCATGAACAGCAGCTGCTTGCCGGGGTGGGCCCACATGAAGGCCAGATAGGCCCGCAGGTTCGCGCGCTGCTGCCACCAGTCGCCCGGCATCTTCGACACCAGCGACCGCTTCCCGTGCACGACCTCGTCGTGGGATATCGGCAGGCAGTAGTTCTCGCTGTACGCGTACACCATCGAGAAGGTCATCTCGTGGTGGTGGTACCTGCGGTGCACCGGCTCGTGGCTCAGGTACTCGAGCGAGTCGTGCATCCAGCCCATGTTCCACTTCAGCCCGAACCCGAGCCCGCCGAAGCCGCTCGGGCCCCGGTCGTGGGTGGCCCGGGTGACCCCGTCCCAGGCCGTCGACTCCTCCGCGACGGTCACCACCCCCGGGCAGCGCCGGTAGACGGTGGCGTTCATCTCCTGGAGGAACGCCACCGCGTCCAGGTTCTCCCGCCCGCCGTGCTCGTTCGGGGTCCACTGCCCCGGCTCGCGCGAGTAGTCGAGGTAGAGCATGGAGGCGACGGCGTCCACCCGCAGCCCGTCGATGTGGAACTCCTCGCACCAGTACACCGCGTTGGCCACCAGGAAGTTGCGCACCTCGCGCCGCCCGAAGTCGAACTCCAGCGTCCCCCAGTCGGGGTGCGCGGCACGCAGCGGGTCCTCGTGCTCGTACAGCGGCCGCCCGTCGAACTCCGCCAGCGCCCAGTCGTCGCGCGGGAAGTGCGCCGGCACCCAGTCCATCAGTACGCCGACGCCGGCCCGGTGCAGCGCGTCGACCAGGTGCTTGAAGTCGTCGGGGGTGCCGAGCCGGGCCGTCGGCGCGTAGAAACCGGTGACCTGGTAGCCCCAGGAACCGCCGAACGGATGCTCGGCGACCGGCATCAGCTCGACGTGCGTGAAACCGAGATCCCGCACGTACGCCGGCAGCTGGTCGGCGAGCTGGCGGTACGTCAGCCCCGGCCGCCAGGAGGGCAGATGGACCTCGTAGACGGAGAAGGGCGCCTCATGGACCGGGGTCCGCGCCCGCCCGGCCAGCCACTCCTCGTCCCCCCACGTGTACCGCGAGGCGTGCACGATCGACGACGTCGCCGGCGGCACCTCCGTACGCCGGGCCAGCGGGTCGGCGCGCAGGGTGTGCGAGCCGTCCGGGCGGGTGATGTCGAACTTGTACAGCTCGCCCTCGCCGAGACCCGGCACGAACAGCTCCCACACGCCGGTGGAGCCCAGTGAGCGCATCGGGTACCCGGTGCCGTCCCAGAAGTTGAACGAGCCCGCAACCCGCACCCCGCGCGCGTTCGGCGCCCACACGGAGAATCCGGTGCCGGGCACCCCCTGGTGGGTCGTCGGGTGCGCGCCGAGCACCGTCCACAGCTGTTCGTGCCGGCCCTCGCCGATCAGATGCAGATCCAGGTCACCCAGCGTGGGCAGGAAACGGTACGCGTCCTCGGTCTCCAGGGTGGTGCCCTCGTACGCCACCAGCAGCCGGTAGTCCGGGACGTCCGTCAGCGGCAGCAGACCGGAGAAGAAGCCGTCCCCGTCGTCGTGCAGCGCGGCCCGCAGCTCGCCCGCCACGACGGTCACCGACCGCGCGAACGGGCGCAGCGCCCGGAAGGCCACCCCGCCCGGCACCGGATGCGCGCCGAGGACCGCGTGCGGGTCGTGATGCGAGCCGTGCAGCAGCCGCTCACGGTCGGCGGAGTCGAGGGCGGGGGAGAAGGGAGCGGGCGGCGGGCCGGCGGAGGGCTTCCTCCCGGCCGCCGCCTTCTTCCCGGCCACTGCCTTCTTCGCGGCCGCCGTCTTCTTCCCGGCGGAGGCGGCGGAGGCGGCCTTCTTCCCGGTCGCCGCCTTCTTCCCGGCGGCTGCCTTCTTGCCGGTGGCCTTCTTCTTCGGCGCGGTCACGTACGGGGCCTCCTCAGGGCAGGTCGGCTGCGGCGAGCCGGTGTATCGCGGACAGCGGTACGGGGAGCCAGTCGGGGCGGTGCCGGGCCTCGTAGACCACCTCGTAGACCGCCTTGTCGGTCTCCAGGGCCCGGAGCAGGACGGGATCGGTGCGCGGGTCGGCGCCGGACACCTCGGCGTACCCGGAGCAGTACGCCGCCCGGCACGTGTGCGCCCAGCCGGGCGCCGGGGGATCGGCCGAGCGGGCCGCGTAGTCGAAGGACCGCAGCATGCCCGCCACGTCCCGCACGGCCGGCTGCGGCATCCTGCGCTCGGCCAGCGGCCGGGCCGGCTCGCCCTCGAAGTCGATCAGCGACCACTCCCCGGTCGGCGCCCGCAGACACTGCCCGAGATGCAGATCGCCGTGGACACGCTGCGCGGTCCAGGTGTGTCCCTCCGCCGCGAGATCCGCCAGCGCGGTGAACGCGGTGCGCAGCGCGGGCGCGTACGGCCGAAGCGCCGGCACCGCCTGCGCCGCCGCGTCGAGGCGGACGACCATGCCGTCCACCAGCGGCTGGATCTGCGCCCGGCCGAGCGTCGCCGTGGGCAGCGCCCGGGCCAGTGTCCGGTGCACCTCCGCGGTGGCCCGCCCGAGCGCCCGCGCCTCGGCGGCGAAGTCCTCGCCCTTGGCCAGCTCCCGCAGGGCCAGCTCCCAGCCGTCCGCGGCGCCCTGGACGAACGGCTGGAGCACCCCGACCACGTACGCGTCGCCGTCGACGTCCGCGTGCATCCACGCCGTCGGCGCGGGCACCCGGGGGCAGTGCTCGCGGGCCAGCGCCAGCGGCAGCTCCAGGTCGGGGTTGACGCCGGGGACGACCCGGCGCAACAGCTTCAGGATGAACGTATCTCCATAGACGAGGGAGGAGTTCGACTGCTCGGCGGTCATCAGACGCGGGACCAGCCCGGAGCGGATCCGCTGCTCCGGATCGCGTTCGCAGCGCAGCGCGCCGATCCGGGCCCCGGTGCGCAGCGCCTCCAGGAGCAGCTCGGCGGGCCGGGTGTCGTACAGGGCGTCGTACACCGTGCGCCCGGCCAGCGGGCCGGACGTCACATGGCCGATCAGCGCGGGTGCCAGCCGGGGCGGCAGGGCCTCGCGGACGCCGATCAGCAGCTGGTAGCAGTCGCCCGGGCTCTGCGGCTGGTGGGCGCGCAGCAGCAGGTGGTACAGGCCGATCCGGGCGCCGGCCGGCAGCAGCTCGGTGGCCGCGACCTGCGAGAACCCGGTGACCGGGCGCCCCTTGCCGGCGAACCAGCGCTGCCGTGGCAGCCACTCCCGCAGCAGCGGGTCCAGTGACGCGAGGAGGCCGGGGCTTGTCGTGCCGGAACGTGTGACCGTGTCCGCCATTGCGTCACAATCCTTTCCCCGGGGGGTCGGGGTGTTACTGATGCGTGCCCCGGGCGGGGCAGGGGAAACCGCCCCGCCCCGGGTTCTAGGCGGCGTCCCTGCGGAGCCGGAACCAGTAGAAGCCGTGACCCGCGAGCGTGAGCAGATAGGGCAGCTCGCCGACCGCCGGGAAACGCACCCCGCCGAACAGCTCGACCGGGAAGCGCCCCTTGAACCGCCTCAGGTCCAGTTCCGTGGGCTGTGCGAAGCGGGAGAAGTTGTGGACGC
>NZ_BMSA01000003.1 GCF_014648915.1 Streptomyces phaeofaciens
ACGGTCGCGTGCACCGCGCCGCGGGCCTCGCCGATGCGCTGCACGGCCATGGCGATGCCGCGGTCCAGATAGGTGGGCGTTCGGTGGCGGCACTCCCCGCCACCGGCCAGGGCGGGTACGGCGATGGCATGGGGCGCCGGCCGGACCGCGGCAGGCTCCTTCACGACCAGCGCCCGCACCGCATCCGGCAGCTCGGCCATGCGGCCGCTGCCGGGACCGAGCCACCGGGCGTAGGCCATGGACGACTTGACGTCGACCCCGGGGCGCACGTGGTTCGCCGACCGCGTCGCGCCCTGGTAGATCCAGTGCTGCCCCCTAGTTGTCGGCACGGTGCGGGTCGCGGGCAGGCTCTGGCGGGCCCAGTCGACGGCTGCCGCGTCGTCCAGGTCGACCACGGTGAGCCCGGCGCCGCCGGGGTGGTAGGCGACGGCGCCGGCGCGGCGCCACGCGGACGCCCACCGCGGGGAGGTGAGGGTGGCTGCGTCGGTGGTGGCGGCGGCCCAGGCGTGGCAGACGTCGGGGCAGTGGCAGGGGCCAGCACTCTTCATGTTCGGCCGTCCACCGCACGCGTTGGCGGCGCAGTTGGGGCAGTTACCGAACGGCACCTTGCCCGCCCGCAGTGGCAGAACAGGCACGGCGCGTGCGGCCAGCGTGAGCGCGGTGGCCAGCAGGGCGGGGGTGGTCACGCGGCCACCCCCAGCGCGAGGGCAGATAAGGCGGGAGCTCGCCGGATGCTGATGAGTTGGGTCATGCTTGATGTCTCCAGTCCTGTGAAGGGTGCTGGGTGATGAGGGCGGCCCCGCGTTCTTGCCGGAAGGGGGGTCGCCCTTTCGCCTGGCTCCGGGAAATCGGGCGGCGGGGTGTCAGTGGGGGTGGTTAAGGTCGCGGCATGACGACGACCGTTGATCTTGTGCCGGGTAGGTTGACGACGCGCGATGCGATCGCGGCGGCCTACGGCTGTGGCACGTTCCAGGGCATCGAGCCGGCCGATGATGCGGGCAAGGTGTTCGTGTACTCCGACCCGTCCGCGGGCGAGGAGTACGGCTACACCTTCGATGGGCGGGCCGAGGACGACGAGTTCGGGCCGCTGTACCTGTACACCGGCGCCGGTGCCAAGGGAGATCAGAAGCCTTCCGGCCGTAACGGCTCGCTGCTGACTCACGCCGAGAAGGGCCGTGAGGTGCATCTGTTCGTCGCTCACGGCAAGGTGCCGGGTAGCGGGGCGATGCAGCAGCGCTACATCGGGCAGATGGTGGTGGACCCCATCACGCCCTACGAAGTTCGCCGCGGGCCCGGCCGGGACGGCGTGATGCGCGATGTCCTGGTCTTCCGGTTCCGGCCGGCTGAGGGAACCACGCCGGCATGGACGGAAGCCGACCGGATGCCGGCCGCGGCGAAGTCGGACGTCGAGATCACCGAACCCGTGGTGGAGGTGGCGGAGCCCGTCACGCTGCCGAAGCAGAGCGGTGCGCAGGTCAAGAAGACCGAGCAGCACAGCACCGCGGAGACGGTTGCGGACATTCCCGCCGGCCAGCGCAAGGTGCTGCGCCGTGAAGGCGAGCTGGTCAAGGCGTTCGTGGCGCACCTGACGGCGGCGGGCCATGAAACCCACAGCTTCCAGATCACCATCAAGGGCGAGCCCGGGGCCCTGACGCCGGACCTGTACGACGCGACGGACCACGCGCTGTATGAGGCCAAGGGACTGACGACCCGCGCCAACGTCCGCATGGCGATTGGCCAGTTGGCGGACTACCGCCGCCACATCCCCGGGCGCAAGGAACTGCGCGTCGCTGTGCTGCTGCCGAGCGAGCCCACCGAGGATGTGAAGGATCTCCTCGGCGAGGAGTACGTGGAGCTGGTCTACCAGACCGAGGACGGCGGGTTCGCCGGCTGGCCGCTCGCCTACAACCAGCCGTAGCCGCCGCGGGCGGCACGGGTCCCCCGCGCGCCAGAGCGAAGGTGGGCGTACTGCTGGCGGACGTAGGCGCGCGGGTCGCAGATCACGGCCGGCGGGTCGACGTCGAGCAGCTGCACCGCGGCCGCGTACGCGGCCGCGGTGGCGTCGCCGTCGTCGGGGTCGGCGAGGGCGACGCGGTCGAGCAGGGCGGCCTTGCGCAGGTAGTACTCGCGGTCCAGCGGTGCGAGGCACGGGGTGGCAGCGAGGGTGCGGGCCACCCAGCTGATCTCGCTGAGGATGCTCGGGACGTCGGCGTATGCCTGCTCGGGGGTGGGCCACTGTTCGGGCACGGCTGTTCCTCCGCTTGGGGCTAGAAGGGGGGTTCGTCGCTGTAGCCGGCGGGGCCCCACGGGTCGCGGTCGTCGCCGCGGCGGCGCCGCCACCGGGGCAGGGGCAGGAGGACCAGGCGGCGGGTGTCGTCCCAGCAGGGGCAGACATCCCAATCGGTGCCGGCGTACTCGCCGGTGTGGTCGCAGTAGGGGTGCTCGGTGCCGCCCTCGCCCCGGCAGTCCGGGCAGTGAGGGTGAGGGGTGTCGGTGAGGACCAGCGCTCGGCGCGGCCAGTCGTCGACCTTGATACGCAGTCGCATCGGTGCGGGCTCCTTTCAGCCGTAGAACTTGTTGCGCTTGATGACGGCCTTGCGGATGTTGACCGTGGTCCCGCCGCCGTGGCGGTTGCTGCTGAAGATCTGCACGGC
Source organism: Streptomyces phaeofaciens (assembly GCF_014648915.1). Classification (GTDB taxonomy): domain Bacteria; phylum Actinomycetota; class Actinomycetes; order Streptomycetales; family Streptomycetaceae; genus Streptomyces; species Streptomyces phaeofaciens. The sequence goes on from NZ_BMSA01000003.1 coordinate 2,655, forward strand.
GATCCATCCGCCGAAGATGACGGCGGCGAGGGTGATGAGCTGGGTGACCAGCGCGGCCAGCGCGGTGATGAACGTGGTGAGCATCAGCAGTCCGCCGCAGACGGCGAGGAACCCGACGCCCCCGAGGGCGACGTTCACCGCCGTCCGGGACACGGCCGGCCGCGTGGCGACCGGTTCGGGCTGCACGGGGCTGACGGCGTAGCCGGTGACGACCCGCCCGTCGGGCAGGACGACGCTCGCCACGGCGGGGACGTGCGCCGGCTGCTGCACAGCGAGCGGGGTGCTGGGCGGGTGGGTGAGCGGCTGCGGCTGGTGTACCTCGATGGCCGCCGGCTGGTTGGGGTGGGGCATGGCAGATGCCTCCGCAGGGGTGTGCCGCGGGCCCGCGCCGTGGGAGGGCGCGGGCCCGTGCGGGTGGGTGTTAGGCGCGCGTGAGTGGGGTGTTACGGGCCGGCGTGAGGGCGCGTAACAGCGGGTCTGCCTAGGGGTTTGGGTGTGAGGGGCCCGTAACGGTGTTACGGGTGTCAGGGGTGTTAGGCCGCGGCAAGGGTGGGCACGATGCGCCACCGTCCGGTGGTGTTCGTCGCTTCCAGGCGGCCGTCCGTCGCGGCTTCCTTGAGGCGCAGGGACACCCAGGAGCGGGAGAGGTGGTTGCGGTCGCACCAGTCGGTGAAGTCGACCGGCCCCACGACCATCTGCCCGGCCGTCTCGAACTCGGCCAGCGCCCGCGCGAACAGTTCCCGCGCTTCGTCCGGGGACGGCTTGCGCCCCTGCTCGCGTCCGAAGATCGGGGCGTCGTCGCCGTCCTCGGCGTCGGGGAGTTCGGCGTCGGGGTCGATGCCGGCGTCCTCGGGGTCGACCAGCAGCCCGCCGCCGTACGCCTCCATGTCGTCCTCCTCCTGGACGGCCCGCAGCGCAGCCGGCTGCGGGGCGCCGTCGGCGGTGGTGCGGCCGGTGTAGGCGCGGCCGGCCACGCTGGTGGCGGCGCCGGCGGTGATGGGGTCGGCGGTCGCGCCGTTGCGCTGGGCCCATGCGGCGAGCTGTTCCATGACGGGCACGGCGCGGGCGGTGAAGCGGCGGGTGCGGCCCGGGGAGGGGTAGCGGTCCTCAGGGATGCCGGGAGAGACGACGTAGCAGTAGCCGGGGCGCCGGTTGCCCCACGCCCCGGGGTGGGCGCCCGCGTCCAGCACCGTTTCGGGGAGGGAGAACCCTTCGTCGCGGGGGTCGCAGCCGAGCGCGATCACGGACGGCAGGGAGGCCCGGGTGGAGGTGGACATCTGGTCGTAGGAGGGCCGCTGAAGCGACACGATCAGCGAGATACCCGCGGAGCGGGCTTCCTGCGCGATCCCGGTGAACGCGTCGTCGCCGAGCGCGCGCAGAGTGTTGGCGGCCTCCTCGAACCAGGCGACCAGGAACGGCATCCCTACGCAGCCGCACGCCCGCCCGCTCTGGCAGGAGTGGGCGGGGTCGTTCTGCTGCTGCGCGGCGGCCGGTACCCACTGGCGGTAGCCGTGGGCGCCCAGCCAGCGGGTACGGGCGGGAATGACGGCCTTGACCGCCTCCACCATCACCTCGGTGTCCGTGCCGCCCTCGGCCGCCCAGTCCAGACCGGGGCGGAGCGGGGCGAAGTCCTGGAACGCCTTGGGGTCGGAGAACCACACGATGACGTCCCGCCGGGACAGGATCTCCGTCTGGAGATTCAGGGCGGTGTCGCCCTTGCCGGATCCGGTGCCGCCGGCTACCAGCACATGGGTGGAGTTACGGCCCGCGTCCGGGTCGCCCGGCAGCCAGATCACGAGCAGGGATCCGTCGTCGTAGCGGCCGATGACCAGCGGTTCGGCGATCGAACCCCCCAGATTCGACGGCCCTTCCCACTCCACTTCCTCCGCGAGCATGTCCTCGGGGACGATGACCAGCTCGCCGCGGCGGGAGGATCCGGCGTCCGGGGTGTAGCGGACGGCGGACGTCGGCAGGTCCAGCGCGGACGCGATCCGGGCCAGCGCCTTCGTCACGTCGTCGTTGGTCTGCTCGCCCGCCACCACGGCGAGCGGGGCGGTGACCCGGTTCGGCTCCACCTTGGCGGCGCCGATCTGCGCCCGCGCCAACCCCACCTTCTCCAACAGCCCGCCATCGGCACTGCCGCTGGCGGCGCCATCGGGGGTGTGGCGCAGGACCATGCGAACGTTCCACGACAGCGCCGCCACGGGCCCGCCCATCAGGAACATGTCGTCGATCGGCCCGGCGGTGGGTCCGGCGAGGCAGGCCGCGGTGACCCACGCGGAGCCGGCGGCGACGGTGACGGCGGAGTGCAACCGACGCTGGGGGCTGGTCGACTTCCCCGCCCACCACGTCGCCCCGGTGAGGGCGACAGAGGCGAGGGTGAGGCCGACCCCGGCGCCGGCGCTGCCCTCCCACCGCCAGTTCCCCAGCGCCCCGGCCAGGCCGGTACCGGCCCACCCGATCCACGGGGGCAAGTGCGGCTTGGCCCGGTGCAGCAGGTACGCGCGGACGCTCCCGCCCGACGACCCGTCGGGCACGGCGTAGGTGGCCATGGTCCGGCCGTCGTCCAGAAGATCGGTGACGTTGCGGCGGTTGTTCCTGGTCATGCGGCGGGTCTCCTTACTGCTGGTGCCAGTTCATGACCGGCTGCTGCGGCTTGCGGGCACGGTGACGGACGCGGTTGATCTCCTCCTCGAACTCCTGCTGGAACGTCGAGTAGCAGGCGGCGGCGTTCTTCGCCGCGTCCCGCAGGGCGTCCGCGGAGCGCTGCATCTTGCGCGCCACCTTCGCGGCCCGGATCCGGGAGCCGAACGTGCGGCCCTGCGGGTCGGGGACCGCGGCCAGGACGCCCTTCATGATTTCGGCGCCCATGGACACCTCGATGGACAGAGTCACGGCCGCGGCGCGCAGGGTGTTGCAGTACTGCCGCACCTGCGCCGGCGAGCCGAACTCCGGCGACGGCAGCAGCGCCTCAGCATGCGGCCGACCCCCACCCCCACCGCCGCGGGCGGGGGTCTTGGTGTTGTTGACGGTGACGTTGATCGGCGGGACGAACGAGCCGCCCAGCGCGCCGACGAACCCGCCCGCGGCGGCGCCAGCGTTGGCGAACTTGTTGGGCTTGTCCGCGCCGTCACGGCGCGGGCGCGGGCGGGTGAACGGCTGGTCCGCCTGCCGCGTGGCGAAGTCGCGGACCCGGCCGGCGGAGCTTCGGCTGTCTGCCATCAGGCTGTCTCCCTGATCAGTGCGTGCGGCGGACGATGAGCCAGGCGGTCTGTGCAGTGATCCACATGAGCAGCCAGACCAGCTCTAACGGCCCGGCGAGCGGGCCGAAGCCGGCCGCGAGTGCCGCCCAGGCGGCGGTGAGGGTGGCGAGCAGGGCCAGGCCGGCGCGCCACAGGGCGACCGTGCCGCGGCCGGGCCGGCGGACCTGGAGGAACCACAGCCACGCCCCCGGCGCCGCAGCGAGCGGGGCTAGGACCAGGCCGGTCCACCAGCCCAAGACGTGCAACAGGCCCGTGACGGCGAGGGCGACCAGCGCGAGGCCGGTCGGGGCGAGCGCCCGCCGTCCCTTCCAGACGGCGCGGCCGATGAAGCCGGCCGCCTCACGGGCCAGGGACGGCGACTCGGGGACGACGATCACGAACGGCTGCGCGCCGCGGCGCCCGCGCTGACGCGGGATCTGGACGGTGTGCACGGCCCTCTTCGGGCCGCCGGCACGGGTACGACTGGACACAGCGAAGCTCCTTGATCGGAGGATGGTTGAAGGTGCTGTGCAGGTGAGTCAGGCCGCGGCCTGGTCGTCGGGGTAGGTGCAGGGCACGCACATGCCGAGTTCGGCCGGGATGACGTAGCCGGTGTCCCGACGGCACTGCGGGCAGGTGCGGCGCGCGGCGTTTGCCTTGTCCAGTGCCGCCTGCTTGGCCGGCGTCATGGGTCGTACAGGCTTGGCGCCGTCGACGCTGTAGAGGTAGGCGACCAGCGGGCCGCGCCGGTAGCGGGGCCGCTCGATCTGCGCGACCACATCCTGGCCACCCGGCCGCAGTCCCTTCGCACGAAGCTGACGGCGGGTGGCCAACCCGTCCGGCGCCAGGCGCCAGGGGTAGACCGGTAAGGCGCTCATCCGTGACTCACGATCGCGAGTTCTGCGCCACCCTGGCCCGGTTCGCGGTACTCGACGTAGCGAGCGGAGACCCACCCGACGGACCAGCCGCACAGATCGGCCGCGCGCCGCACCGACACGCCCTCGGCCACCGCGGCGGCGACGATCCGCCGCGCGTGGTCCTCGGGCAGCTTGGTGTTCACGGGCGGACCATCCAGCAGCGCGGCGTGCTCACGGCGGGCGGCTTCCGCACGCTCACGGGCCTCCCTCGCTACCCGTTCGGCCGCCTCGCGTTCAGCGTGTTCACGATCACGCTCGCGCTGTTCACGCTCGCGTTCACGGCGTTCACGCTCCTCGCGGTCAGCAGCCTCGTGCGCTGCCCGCTCCTCGCGCTCCTCCCGCCGCCGGCGCTCCTCGCGCTCCGCTGCTTCCGCGGCAAGGCGGGCTTCGTGTTCACGCTGTTAGGGTTCCCTGCGGTGTCAAGCGGTAAGGTAGGGAACCTCAGGGATGTGACGACAGGGAGCAGGCGACATGGCAGGCCAGGCCGACAATCGGGCCCCGTACGCGAAGATTGCCGCCCACTACACGGAGTTGATTACCTCTGGTCAGCTAGAGCCGGGAACGCTCTTGCCGAGCATCAAGAACCTCGCGGAAGAGTGGAGAGTGAGCACCGCGACGGCTGAGAAGGCGCTGCGCAAGCTGCGCAACGAGGGTCTTGTCCGAGGGATTCACGGAATCGGGACAGAGGTTCTGGACCAGCCGGCTCCGATGTCTTCGGGAGCCCAGCGCCAGGACCGAGGGCGCCGTACCGGGTCCAGTTGGGGAGCGGGCGAAAGGTCCGACTCGCATCAGGCCGCCGTGGTGCCCGCACCCGCCGAAGTGGCCCAGGCGCTGGACATCAAGCCCGGCTCCGATGTGATCCGCCGAAGCCGGGTCTACCGAGACCGGCACGGCATCGTGGCCCACAGCACGTCATGGATTCCCGCCCGGTACGGGAAGCTGATTCCCCAACTGGCGGCGAGTGAGCGCCTGACAGGTGGAACATCACTCCAGCTCATTGCCCAAGTGACCGGCCACCCGATCAGCCACCGCATCGACACCGCCTCTGCCCGCCTGCTCACGCCGGAGTATGTGCGTCTCTTGGAGCTGGATCCCGAAAACCCGCCAGCAGAACCGGTGGTCGTGATGACAGCAAAGTTCGTCGACACCGAGGGCAACATCGTGGAGTACGGCGTGGACCTCGGGGGCCCTGGCCGCACATGGCGCACGGAGTCGGAGGTCTCCTCGTGACGGTCGTGGATGACACGCTCGCGAAGGTGCCCGAAGAGCGCCTAGGGTCATTTCTTGCGGCCCACAGGGCTGGCACAATCACGCTCGAAGCCGAAGCGGAGATGGCCACCATCTCCCAGACCATGACGAGACCGATGTCACCACGCCCACCGTTCTGCGTCCTAATGGCCGGGCTCCCCGGCTCCGGCAAGACCACCCTTTCCCGCGCCCTCACAGATCGTGGGTTCGTACGGCTGTGCCCGGACGAAGAGATGTACCGCCGACATGGCGTCTACGGAGTCGACTTCCCGCGGGGCACCTTCCCCGTCCTTGAACGGCCGGTCCTTGAGGATGTCGCAGTTGAACTGCGCGAACTGCTTCAGGCGGGGCGTGATGTCGTGGTCGACCACGGCTTCTGGACGCCGGACGACCGCGCCCTGTGGCGAACCATCGCGACCGACGCCGGCGCCACTCCGCTGCTGGTCTATCTCGAAGCAAGCCATGACGAACTCTGGTCGAGAATCAACAAGCGCAACGAGTTCCACGCTGACGATCCGAACTCGATCTACTTTTCTGAGAGCGACCTTCAGCGCTACCGCGCCCGCTTCGTTCCCCCTGGGGCAAACGAAACGCATCTCACGTACCACGGCGATCCTGCGGCCGTGATTTCGGCACTCTAATTTACTTAGAGCGGCCCTTAAAGTTTCTTCATCGCCTTCCGCAGTTCAGTTAGAAGTTGCGAAGGTGTCAAATCATTCTTTTCGTGCTGCCTTCCCCGTCGCCCCGTTGAGAGCTGAACCTGGACTGCGAACTTGCCAGACTTCTCGCGGACGGCGCAGACCTCTACACCCAATGCGGTTTTCGTGGCGCCACCAAGGAAACACGCTTCATGCCCTTGATGGGAATGGATGCGTCGCCAGGGGCGAGGGTAGTGGGAACAAGAAGCAAGTTGATTGGCGAAATCCTGCGCACTCTTGGGTCGCTGAGCCGGGTCGAGGGACATTCCCTGTTCTACTGTTCGGGCCACACTAGGCGATACGTGTGGGGCGAGAGAGCGTAGGTCCAAGAATTCCCCGGCAAGGATCTTCTGTCTTCTGTCTTCATTCTTTATGCTGCGTGGGCCGGTAGGATAGTGGCCGGTGAGCAGATAGAAGACGGTTGCCGCCAGAGAGTAGATATCCGTGGCAATCGAGCATCCAGGATTCTCCGGAGATACAACTTCGGGTGCAACGGTAGCGTACGAGCCATTTGCCGAAGTTTTGCCGTCGGCATCCATCGCGGCTGCCATACCCAGATCGCCTAGTAGCACGTCGCCGTTGTCATCCAAGTAAGCGTTGCCGGGCTTCACATCGCGATGCAGCAAGCCCTCCCTGTGCATGCGATCCAACCCGTAGCCCAAGTGCTCTCCCCAGCGAACCGCAGATAGAGAGTCCACTCCGAAGCCGTCTGCTACATCTTCAAGATCGCCACCAGTGATCACGGGCGTGGTGATATATCGAATGTCTGTGTCATCCACGAGGTCTGCGTTGAGTACTCGAAGGAGATAGGGACTGCGCAGACGCTCAAGAACCTGCGCCTCGTCCCACGTGGCAGGCTCATTCTGCTTAGGGGTTAGCAGCTTGAGCGCCACCTCGTTTCCCAGGTGATCGTCCGCGACGCGGAAGACATCGCCGGTTGAGCCGCTGCCGAGGCGTCCAAGTACCTGGTATCGGCCGTCGATTCGGTCGCCGGCTTGCGCGGCCGGGAGTGCAGACATGACCAACACCCTATAGTGCTTGTCATGTTGGTGCTGGGAGTGAGCGTTGGCTTTCCGACGCCGGGCAAGCCCGTAGTCAGTCTCGTCCTCCTTGAAGGGGGGCGAGAGGAGCCGAGTTTCGTGGAGTCCTGCGAGATCAAGACGGCCGAGAAAGAGATCGCCGATCAAGTAATTGATCTTGGTCGCAAGTTCCTGAGCAAACTCTCTGGACTTAAGCCGGAGATTGTGGTAGTGCGCATCGCAGATATTCCAACGAGGGCCAGTAGAGCAGCAGGGCCGCGACACCGTCTCATGATTGAGGGTGCGTTGGCCTACGTGTGTAACGAACAGAAGGTGCGGAATGTCATGCTGTGCACTGGCAGGGAGGTGGGAATCGCGCTTGGAATGAGCAAGGCTGATGCCTTGGCTTGTGGGGAGCATCTTGACGCGAAGCACCCTGAGGCTGCCTCGGCAGGAATTGTTGCCTTGCCATCAGAGTCCTGAGTCAGTGGTGCGGCCGCCAGCTTGCCAGGAAGTAGTGTGAGTTTCGTTGAGTACAACGAGTTCGTCTACGCCGCAATCAGCGGCAGCAGCAGCGACGTCTGTTACCTGGTGTAGCACGGCCGCCCGAATGTGGTTAGCGCCGGCGTGACGCGCTGTTCGGGCAGCTTTCGCGACAGAGGTGCCGCTGGCAAGGTTTACGTCGATGATCAACACTTTGGATCCTGTGCTTCCACCGCCAATGAGACCCATTAGGTCATCGGACGCAAGGAGTACGGCGCTTACCAGGCGCTCTGCTACGGGACTAGCCGCGATCACCGTTTGCGCTCCGAAGGCGTGCGCAACTTTCGTGACCTGCTCCACAGCGGCACGCAGCTGGTCAGGCTGCGCAAGTCGATCAATGTTGGTCTGCGCCGTTCCGACAGCTGCTAGCAAGTCGCTCATGCACGTCACCCCTCATGCTTTCAGCCCGCTGCCTTGCCTCAGTCTCACCCGCTCAACGAGGCGTTGCCAACACCGTTGCGCAAGCCGTTACCGAAGCCTCGCAGCGGACGAAAACCGGTTGCCTCATCGGTGTGCTTGGGTCACATCGGCGAAGGGAAGCATCCTACTTCCCGAGCGATTCAGGTGTCAGAACGTCCCATAGAGTGAGTCCAGCTGGTGGTGACTTCAGCTTCCAAGACCGGGACGAGCTACCCCGTGGTATGCCTCGCCGTGGGAGCTTGAGATTGCGGAGCGTTCGGTCGGGCGGTCGCTAGGGCCACCCTCCCTGCGGGCGCCAGGTAGAGGTGCAGTATCAGGATCGGCAATCCGTCGGCTGGCTGTGCCGAGGGGGCTACTGCGAGCCAGTTTCCCCAGACGTCCCCCGAACTGACCCCAGTCACCCGTAGCCCCAGGTCAACTAGGGCGGAGGCAGCCCGCTGTAAATCTGCTGGCCTCGCCTTCGGTGCCGGCGCATGACGGGACTCAACCGCGCTGGGAGGGCACAACGAGGGCACAACGGCTTCAGACGAGCCCAACGGCAACCAACGCCAGCAAACGCCGTTTCGCCTGGTCAGCGACTTAGCTTGACAGTCTTCGCAGATGATGCATGAGAGGGCGGCACCCCCGCACAGGGTGCCGCCCTCCTCTTGCGGTCCGGAGCCGCCGCCGATCGGTGAGGGTCGGGGACCAGCGGCGGCTCCGGGGCCAGAGGGGATCGGCGGTCGGCGCCGATCACCCGAAGCGATCAGCACTCCCGCCGATCGCCCGGAGGGGATCGGCGGGAGGCGCCGATCCCCTCAAGGTTCAGCGGTGGTCGCTTCCCGTCGACTGCGTAGCCGCCCGGCCCGCCTCCAGGCGGGCCACCGGGATGCGGAAGGGGGAGCAGGAGACGTAGTCGAGTCCCACCTCGTGGAAGAAGTGGACGGACTCCGGGTCGCCGCCGTGTTCGCCGCAGACGCCCAGCTTCAGGTCGGGGCGGGTGCGGCGGCCGGCCTCCGCCGCCGCCTTCACCAGGGAGCCGACGCCGTCCTTGTCGATCGTCTCGAAGGGGGAGACTCCGAAGATGCCCTTCTCGAGGTAGGCGGTGAAGAAGGAGGCCTCGACGTCGTCCCGGCTGAAGCCCCACACCGTCTGCGTGAGGTCGTTCGTGCCGAAGCTGAAGAACTCCGCCGCCTCCGCGATCTGACCGGCGGTCAGTGCGGCGCGCGGCAGTTCGATCATCGTGCCGATCGCCAGCTTGAGCGCCACGCCCGTCGCCGCCTCGACCTCGGCGATGACCTCGTCGGCCTCCTCGCGCACGATCTCCAGTTCCTGGACCGTGCCCACCAGCGGGATCATGATCTCCGCGCGGGGGTCGCCCTTGGCGTTCTTGCGTTCCGCCGCCGCTTCGGCGATCGCCCGGACCTGCATGGTGAAGAGGCCGGGGATGACCAGGCCGAGGCGTACGCCGCGCAGGCCCAGCATCGGGTTCGCCTCGTGCAGGCGGTGGACCGCCTGGAGCAGGCGCAGGTCGTTCTCGTTGGCGTCCTTGCGGGCCTCCGCGAGCGCGACCCGGACCGACAGCTCGGTGATGTCGGGGAGGAACTCGTGCAGCGGCGGGTCCAGCAGGCGGACCGTGACCGGGAGGCCGTCCATCGCCTCGAAGAGCTCGACGAAGTCCTTCTTCTGGAGCGGCAGCAGCTGCTTCAGGGACTCCTCGCGCTCCTCGTCGGTGTCGGCGAGGATCAGGCGCTCCACGAGTTCGCGGCGGTCGCCGAGGAACATGTGCTCGGTGCGGCACAGGCCGATGCCCTGGGCGCCGAAGCGGCGGGCGCGCAGCGCGTCCTCGGCGTTGTCGGCGTTGGCGCGCACGCGCAGCCGGCGCTTGCGGTCGGCGAAGGCCATGATGCGGTGGACGGCCTCGACCAGTTCGTCGGCGTCGTCGGCGCCGGCGTGCATCCGGCCCTCGAAGTACTCCACCACCGGGGACGGGACGACCGGGACCTCGCCCAGGTAGACCTTGCCGGAGGAGCCGTCGATGGAGATGACGTCGCCCTCCTCGACCACGTGGCCGCCCGGGACGGTCATCCGGCGGCGCTTGGTGTCGACCTCGAGCTCCTCCGCGCCGCACACGCAGGTCTTGCCCATGCCGCGCGCGACGACGGCCGCGTGGGAGGTCTTGCCGCCGCGCGAGGTGAGGATGCCCTCGGCCGCGATCATGCCGTCGAGGTCGTCGGGGTTGGTCTCGCGGCGGACGAGGATGACCTTCTCGCCGGAGCGGGACCACTTGACGGCGGTGTAGGAGTCGAAGACGGCCTTGCCGACCGCCGCGCCCGGCGAGGCGGCGATGCCCCGGCCGACCTTCTCCACCTTCGCGTCTTCGTCGAAGCGGGGGAACATCAGCTGGGCGAGCTGGGCGCCGGTCACTCGCTGGAGCGCCTCGGTCTCGTCGATGAGGCCCTGGTCGACGAGCTGGGTGGCGATGCGGAAGGCCGCGCCGGCGGTCCGCTTGCCCACGCGGGTCTGGAGCATCCACAGCTGGCCGCGCTCGATGGTGAACTCGATGTCGCAGAGGTCCTTGTAGTGGTTCTCCAGCGTCTCCATGATCCCGAGCAGCTGGTCGTACGACTTCTTGTCGATCTGCTCCAGCTCGGCGAGCGGGACGGTGTTGCGGATGCCCGCGACGACGTCCTCGCCCTGGGCGTTCTGGAGGTAGTCGCCGTAGACGCCCTGGTGGCCGGAGGCGGGGTCCCGGGTGAAGGCGACGCCGGTGCCCGAGTCGGGGCCGAGGTTGCCGAAGACCATGGAGCAGACGTTGACGGCGGTGCCCAGGTCGCCCGGGATGCGCTCCTGGCGGCGGTAGAGCTTGGCGCGGTCGGTGTTCCAGGAGTCGAAGACCGCGTGGATGGCGAGGTCCATCTGCTCGCGCGCGTCCTGCGGGAAGTCCCGGCCGGCCTCGGCCTTGACGATCCTCTTGAACTTGGTGACCAGCTTCTTGAGGTCGGCCGCCTCCAGTTCGGTGTCGACGGCGACCTTCTTCGCCGTCTTCGCCGCGTCCAGCGCGTCCTCGAACAGCTCGCCGTCGACGCCGAGGACGGTCTTGCCGAACATCTGGATGAGGCGGCGGTAGGAGTCCCAGGCGAAGCGGTCGTCGCCGGCCTGGGCGGCCAGGCCCTGGACCGACTTGTCGGAGAGGCCGATGTTCAGGACCGTGTCCATCATGCCGGGCATGGAGAACTTCGCGCCGGAGCGGACGGAGACCAGCAGCGGGTCGTCGGCCTGGCCGAGCTTCTTGCCCATGCGCTCTTCGAGGGCGACGAGGTGTGCACTCACCTCGTCACGCAGTGCCGCGGGCTCCTCGCCGCTGTCGAGGTAGACCTTGCAGGCCTCGGTGGTGATCGTGAAGCCGGGAGGGACGGGGAGGCCCAGGTTGGTCATCTCGGCGAGGTTCGCGCCCTTGCCACCGAGGAGGTCCTTGAGGTCCTTGTTGCCCTCGGTGAAGTCGTAAACGAACTTCACGTCCTCAACGCTCGCGGCCTGATCGGCTACCTGAAGATCTTTGTTTTCCGACACGGGTCTCGACTCCTCGAGGACGCGGTGGCTGCCCTGACGGCCAGGAACATACCCAGATCGAAGGCGCCTGGGTACGTCCACTTGTGCGTCATGCGCCTGTAACCAATCGTCCGCCACCGGATCGAAAGTCAAAGCTTGGCAAGCGCAGAGCCGCCGATGTTTTCACTTCTTGAACACAGTCACCCTGACAGACCCCCGAAAGCGCTCACATGAGCAGCATAGGGGTACATCTGATTTCGATCGATGAACGATCAAGGGGTGGCACCGAGTGCCACCCCTTGATGTCGTGCAGTCGCTCTTGATCCGCTCATCTGAGCAATGCCCCCCTCAGGGGTGGCGAGAATCACGCTTCGGTCGGCGCCCCGATGTCACCATGCGGACGGGTCCCGAGACAGGTCACAGCGCGTCTCCCCGGACGAAACACGGCTGCCACACGAGCGTCCCTCAGACCCCCAGCGCCAGCAACCGCTCCTCCACCCGCTCCGGCGCGTACAGGTGCTCCACGACCATCGCACCCGCTCCCACCAGCGCGGCCCGCTCCCCCAGCCGGGAGGTCACCACGTCCAGCCGGGCGGTGGAGCGCGGCAGCGCCCGCTGGTAGAGCAGCTCGCGCACACCGGTGAGGAAGGGGGTCCCGGCCAGATCCCCGGCGATCATCAGCACGCCGGGGTTGAGCAGCGTCACCACCGTCGCCAGTACGTCCCCGACCCTGCGCCCGGCCTCGCGGGCCAGCGCGGCCGCCTCCGGATGCCCGGAGGCGAGCAGGTCCCGTACGTCCGAGCCGGAGGCGGCCCGTATCCCGGCCTCGGTCAGCTTCCGGGCCACCGCGCCGCCGCTGGCCACGGCCGCGAGGCAGCCGTACGACCCGCAGCGGCACAGGGAGTCCGCGCCCTCGGGGACCCGGATGTGCCCGATGTCCCCGGCGCCGCCGTCGATGCCCCGGAAGACCGAGCCGTCGACCACGACCCCGGCGCCGATGCCGGTGGACACCTTGACCAGCACGAACGCCGAGCAGTCGGGATGTCCGGCGCGCTGTTCGCCGTACGCCATGAGGTTGGCGTCGTTGTCGACCAGGACCGGGACCTTCGTCGCCCGGCCGGTGCGCTCGGCGAAGGCTCTCGCGAGGCGGCCCCTTATGTCGTAGCCGTCCCAGCCCGGCATGATCGGCGGCTGGACGACCCGGCCGGTCTCGTTGTCGACCGGGCCGGGGACGGCGAGGCCTATGCCGCCGACCTCCTCGGCGCGGTGGCCGGCCTTCTCCAGCAGCTCGGCGAACCAGCCGCCCAGCTCGCCCAGCACGGCGTCCGGGCCGTCCTCGACGACCAGCGTGCCGGAGTGCTCGGCGAGGATCTCGCCGGTCAGCGTCAGGACGGCAGCCCGCGCGTGCCGGGTGTCCAGGTCGGCGGCCAGCAGCACCGCGTGGGCGTCGTCGAACTCCAGGGTGATGGAGGGACGGCCGCCCAGCGGGGAGTCGACCGGGCCGCCGGCCCCCTCGCGCAGCCAGCCCGCCCGGAAGAGACGGTCCAGGCGCTGGCCGACGGTCGCCCGGGACAGGCCGGTGGCCTGCTGGAGCGCACCGCGTGTCGTCGCCCGTCCCGTGCGTACCAGTTCGAGCAGATCTCCGGAGCTGGCCTGTCCCCGTCCCGTCATGCGCACCCCCTTGTGTTTCTCAAGCTTGCATTACATATTGAGTTTTGCGTGTTAAATAGACGTAACCCTACGGTAGCCGCTGCCGAACCGAGCGGCACTGTCGTCTTCGGGGAGCCCCGAGTGGATCGCACCGCCCAGCTCATCGCCCGCCCGACGGAGCACACCGTCGTATACGATCCGGCGGCTCCGCCGGGTTCGCCGCACGTCAGGGCGGCGGAGGTGCTGGAGCGCAACTGGACGGGCACATCGACGGTGCCCTCACGCGGTCTGTACCCGCACCAGTGGTCCTGGGACTCCGCGTTCATCGCGATCGGCCTGCGGCACGTCTCGCCGCGCCGGGCGCAGCAGGAGCTGGAGACGCTGCTGGACGCCCAGTGGGGCGACGGACGCGTCCCGCACATCGTCTTCAACCCCTCCGTACCGCACGACGCGTACTTTCCGAGCCCCGACTTCTGGCGCTCCTCGACCGCGGGGCGCGCTGCGGGCGCCCCGCGCACCGTACAGACCTCCGGCATCGTGCAGCCACCGGTGCACGCGCTGGCGGCCTGGCTGGTGCACCGCGCCGATCCGGGACTGTCCCGGGCCCGCGGCTTCCTCGCCAAGGTCTACCCCCGGCTGGCCGCCTGGCACCGCTATCTGCTGCACCGGCGGGACCTCGGCGGCGGCGGACTGGTGTCCGTCGTCCACCCGTGGGAGCAGGGGATGGACAACGCTCCCGCGTGGGACGCGCCGCTCGCCCGGATCACCCCGGCCCCGGCCCGCTCCTTCCGCCGCGCCGACCTCGACCACGGGGCCGCCGACGACCGGCCGACGGACCTGGACTACGGGCGGTACGTGCGGCTGGCGGCCGACTACCGGGACGGCGGCTACGCCGACGGCGCGGACCGGGGGGCGGCCCACCGGGCCCGGGGCGAGGACGCCCATGGGCGAGGGGCGGGTGGATTCGCCGTCGAGGACCCCGCCTTCAACGCGCTGCTCATCGCCTCCGAGCACGCCCTCGCGCGGATCGCCCACGAGCTGGGGGCCCAGGCCACGGCCCGCCACGCGCGCGCGGAGCGGCTGACGTCCGCGCTGGTGGACCGGCTGTGGGACCCGGACGAGGGCATGTTCCTCTGCCGGGACCTGCGCGGCGGCGGGCTGATCCGGGAACGCGGGGTCTCCGGACTCGTCCCGCTGATCCTGCCCGGCCTGCCGCGTGACGTGGTCGCGGCCGTCGTACGGACCCTGCGCGGCCCGCACTTCGGGGTCGGTACGGCCACCCGGCTCGTCCCCAGCTACGACCTGCTCGGCGAGGCCTTCGACCCGCACCGCTACTGGCGCGGCCCGGCCTGGTTCAACACGGGCTGGCTGATCGAGCGGGGCCTGCGGCTGCACGGCCGGCTCCAGGACGCGGACGCGCTGCGCGAGGCCGTCCTCGGCACCGCGCTCGCCTCGGACTTCGCCGAGTACGTCGACCCGTTCACCGGCGAGGCGTGCGGCGCGACCGGCTTCAGCTGGACCGCCGCGCTCACGCTCGACCTGCTCCACCACGACACCACTTCGAGCACGGGAACCAAGGGAGGGGACCGGCGATGACGGACCGGCATCATCTGCTCGTGTACGGCGGGACGTTCGCCGCCGTGGGCGACCACGGGGACATCAGCGGCGTACGGGGCGCCGGTTCTTCCCCCGAGGGATTGTTCGTGCGGGACGCGCGCCACCTCAGCCGCTGGCAGCTGACGGTGGACGGCGCCGTGCCGGAGGCGCTGGCGCCGGTCGCGGACGGCGACACCGCGCGCTGTGTGCTCGTCCCGCGCGGCGGCCGCAACGAGCCGCCGGCCTGCACGGTCTTCCGTGAGCAGGCCGTCGGCGACAGCTCGTTCGTGGAGTCGCTGCGGGTGGTCGGCAACCGTCCGGTGGCGACGACGGTCCGGCTCGCGGTCACCGTCGACGCCGACTTCGCCGATCAGTTCGAGCTGCGCTCCGACCACCGTACGTACACCAAGACGGGCGCCGTGCGCGGCCGCCAGGTGCTCGAGGACGGTGTGGAGTTCACCTACCGGCGCGGCGAGTGGAAGTCCTGTACGACGGTGACGGCCGAGCCCGCCCCGGACGCCGTCGAGGAGACCGGCACCGGCGCCCGGCGCCTGGTCTGGAAACTGGAACTCGCCCCGCACGGCTCCGCCGAACTGATCCTTCGGGTGATGGCGCGGCCGCACGGCGAGAAGCGGGCGCTGCGGGTACCGCGCTCCCCCTCGGCATTGGCCGAAAAGCTGCTTGCGCAGGAGGGGGAGTTCGTGGAAGGCGTGGCCTTCCCGACCGGCTGGCCCGAACTGGCGGCCGCCTGCGCCCGGGGGCTGGCCGACCTGGCAGCGCTCCAGGTCCACGCGAGCGGTCCGGACGGCGAGGAACTCCGCGTCCCGGCCGCCGGAGCGCCCTGGTTCCTGACCCTGCTCGGCCGCGACGCCCTCCTCACCTCTCTCTTCGCGCTCCCCTACCGCCCGGGGCTCGCCGCCGCCACCCTCACGGCGCTCGCCGCCACCCAGGCCACCGAGACCGGTCCGCAGGCGGTGTCCCAGCCCGGCAAGATCGTCCACGAGGTACGGCACGGGGAGCTGGCCCACTTCGGGCAGGTCCCCTACGGGCGCTACTACGGCTCGGTGGACGCGACCCCGCTCTTCCTGGTCCTGCTCGGCGCGTACACCGAGCGGACCGGCGACACGGCGACGGCCCGCCGTCTGGAGCGCAACGCCCGCGCGGCCGTCGGCTGGATGCTCGACCACGGCGGGCTCACCTCGCGCGGCTATCTCGTCTACCGCGCCGACCAGGGCGGCCTCGCCAACCAGAACTGGAAGGACTCCCCCGGCGCCATCTGCTCCGCGGACGGCACCCGCGCCACCGGAGCGGTCATGGCGGCGGGGGCCCAGGGGTACGCGTACGACGCGCTGCGGCGCACGGCGTGGCTGTCCCGCACGGCGTGGGGCGACGAGACGTACGCCGCGCTGCTGGAGCAGGCGGCCGCGGACCTGCGCGACCGGTTCCAGCGGGACTTCTGGGTGCGGGAGCGCTCGTTCCCCGCGCTCGCGCTGGACGGCGAGGGCCGCCAGGTCGACGCGCTGGCCTCCGACGCCGGGCACCTGCTGTGGTCCGGTCTGCTGGACAAGGAGTACGGCGAGGTCGTCGGCCGGCGTCTCCTCGAACCGGACTTCTTCTCCGGCTGGGGCGTGCGCACGCTGGCCTCCGGGCAGCCGGCGTACCACCCGCTGTCGTACCACCGGGGTTCGGTCTGGCCGCACGACAACGCGCTGATCACCCTCGGCCTCGCCCGCTACGGGCTGCACGACGAGGCCCGGCAGGTCGCCCACGCCCTGGTCGACGCGGCGACGGCCACCGGGCACCGCCTCCCCGAGGTGCTCGCGGGCTACGGCCGCGACACCCACGCGGAACCGGTGCCGTACCCGCACGCGTGTGTGCGGGAGTCCCGGGCGGCGGCGGCCCCGTTGGCGCTGCTCACGGCGGTCGGGGGTGCGTGACGGCACGCCCGGCGTGCCGCTTGGCGTGACGTTTGCACGGTGTTTGCCGAGCACTGGACGAGGGGGCTGAACGCGGGGCGGGGGCAGGCCGTACGAAACTGAGGCGGATCCGACGTCCGATGCCGGATCCGCCGAACCACCGGGCTTCGTACGGAAGGACCCTCGGGTGCCTGTCTCCACTCGCTCTCACCAACTGCCTGAATCGGAACAACCCGAAGGCGACGCCGTGGGCTCCGGGGAACCCGTGGACGCCGGGAAATCGGTGACGGCGGCGGACGCCGGGGACACGGTGGACACCGGGGAGGCCGGGGACGCCGGGGAGGCCAGGGACGCGGGGGAGGCCGGGGAGGCCGGGGACGCGGCGGACGCCGGCGAGGCCGAGGGCCCCTCGGTGGAAGCCGGGGCCGAGGCGCCCACCGGGAAGCCGGAGGCCGACGGGGCCGGCGAGGAGTCCGACCCCGAGGCCACCGTCACGGCCGCCGCGCCGTCCGAGGCCGAGGCCGAGGCCGCCGACACCAAGACCCACACCCACACCGCCACCGACACCGACACCGAGCCTGCGGTCGAGGCCGAGCCCGGGACCGAGCCCGGGACCGCCACCGCCACCGCCGACGCCTCCCAGCCCGACCCTGGCCCCGGCCCCGAGCCCGAGGTCGACGCCCCCGCCCCCCGCGGCTTCCGTGCGCGGCTCGCGCATCGGCGGGCCTGGCGCGGTCGGCACCCCCGGGCCGCCCGGGTGCTGTGGTGGACGGTGACCGTGTTGTCGCTGGTGTTCGTGCTCGGGGCGTTGCTGCTGCCGAACCGGATGGCCGCGCTCCAGCTGAACCGGTTCGTGCGGATTCCGGGTGAGGCGATCATCGGGGCGGCCGTGCTGCTGGCGCTGCCGCGCCGGCCGCGGGTGGCACTGGCGGCGCTCGGCGGGACGGTGCTCGGTGCGCTGACCGTGCTGAATCTGCTCGACATGGGTTTCCTGGAGTATCTGGGCCGCGACTTCAACCTCGTCCTGGACTGGGGGCTGCTGGACGACGCCCAGTCGTACGTCGCCGACTCGATGGGCGGGACGGTCGCGGCCGCCGCGGCGATCGGGGTCGTCCTGCTGGTCGTCCTCGTGGTGGCCCTGATGGCGCTGGCGACGGTGCGGCTGAGCAACATCCTGGTGCGCGACACCCGGCGGGCGACCCGGGGCACGCTGATCGCCGGCACCGCGTGGATCACCTGCTCGGTGATCGGCCTCCAGTACGCGGGGATCCCGGTCGCCTCCGACCGGGTGGCGAACCGGCTCACCTCCGAGGCCCGGCAGGTGCGCGAGACCCTGCGGGACGAGGCCGCGTTCGCGAAGATCGCCCGGAGCGACACCTTCGGCGACACGCCGCCCGCGGAGCTCGTGCCCGACCTGCGCGGCAAGGACATGGTCTTCGCCTTCATCGAGAGCTACGGCCGCAGTGCCGTCGAGGACCCGATCATCGCGCCCGGCGTGGACAGCACCCTCGACACGCGCACCGAGGCCCTCGCGAAGGCCGGCTTCCACGCGAAGAGCGGCTGGCTGACCTCGGCGACGTACGGCGGCAGCAGCTGGCTCGGGCACTCCACCACCCTGTCCGGCCTGTGGGTGGACAACCAGCAGCGCTACCGCACGGTGATGGCCAGCGACCACCTCTCCCTCACCAAGGCGTTCCAGAAGACGGGCGCCTGGGACACGGTCGGGGTCATGCCGGGCGTGCAGAAGGCCTGGCCGGAGGCGGAGTTCTACGGCCTCGACAAGGTCTACAACGCGTTCCAGCTGGGCTACCAGGGGCCGAAGTTCAGCTGGTCGACCATGCCGGACCAGTACGCGCTGGAGGCGTTCCAGAAGCGGGTGCACGGCAAGCAGCGCGACAAGCCGCTGATGTCGGAGATCATCCTGACCTCCAGCCACCAGCCGTGGGCGCCGATCCCGACGATGGTCGGCTGGGACGAGGTCGGCGACGGCTCGGTCTTCCAGGGCATCCAGGAGGCCGGCAAGAAGGCGTCCGACATCATCGCCGACTCCACCAAGTCCAAGGAGGAGTACGGCAAGTCGGTCCAGTACTCGGTGACGGCGCTCACCGAGTGGCTGGAGCGCTACGGCAGCGAGGACACAGTCCTGGTCTTCCTCGGCGACCACCAGCCGATCTCGCGGGTCAGCGGCCAGAACGCCAGCCGGGACGTGCCGATCTCGATCGTCGCCAAGGACCCGAAGGTCCTCGACAAGATCGCCGGCTGGAACTGGACGGACGGCCTGAAGCCGGCGCACAACGCCCCGGTGTGGAAGATGAGTTCGTTCCGCGACCGCTTCCTGACGGCGTACGGCTCGACCCCGCATCCGACCGCCGGCTGAGCCCCGGGGGGGGGCCGGCGGCCGGGCCCTGCGGGGGAGTTCAGCCGCCGGAGGTGTCCAGCTCCGCGTCCTCGCTCACGCCCGCGCAGTCGTAGGGGTCCTTCAGCCAGCCGTCCGGCAGCACCACCCGGTTGTTGCCGGACGTGCGGCCGCGGGGCCCGTCGGCGCCGGCGGGCCAGGCCTGGTCGAGGTCCAACTCGTCCAGTCCGGAACGGAGTTCCTCCAGCGAGGAGGTGATCGCGAGCCGCTTGCGCATCTCGGAGCCGACCGCGAAGCCCTTCAGGTACCAGGCGACGTGCTTGCGGAAGTCGATGACGCCCCGGGACTCGTCGCCGATCCACTCGCCGAGCAGGCCGGCGTGGCGGACCATGACGTCGGCGACCTCGCGCAGGGTCGGCCGCGCGAAGGCCGTACGCCCCTCGAAGGCCGCCACCAGGTCGGCGAACAGCCACGGCCGGCCCAGGCACCCGCGTCCGACGACGACGCCGTCGCAGCCGGTCTCCCGCACCATGCGCAGCGCGTCCTCGGCGCACCAGATGTCGCCGTTGCCGAGCACGGGGATCTCCGGGACGTGCTCCTTCAGCCGGGCGATCGCGTCCCAGTCCGCCGTGCCGCCGTAGTGCTGGGCTGCCGTGCGCCCGTGGAGCGCGATGGCCGTGACGCCCTCCTCGACGGCGATGCGGCCGGCGTCGAGGTAGGTGATGTGGTCGTCGTCGATGCCCTTGCGCATCTTCATGGTCACCGGGAGGTCCCCGGCGCCGCTGACGGCCTCGCGCAGGATGGCGCGCAGCAGGGGGCGCTTGTAGGGGAGGGCGGAGCCGCCGCCCTTGCGGGTGACCTTGGGGACCGGGCAGCCGAAGTTCAGGTCGATGTGGTCGGCGAGGTCCTCCTCCGCGATCATGCGGACGGCCTTGCCGACGGTCGCCGGGTCGACGCCGTACAGCTGGATCGAGCGCGGCTTCTCGGTCGCGTCGAAGTGGATCAGCTGCATGGTCTTCTCGTTGCGCTCGACCAGCGCCCTGGTCGTGATCATCTCGCTCACGAACAGGCCCTTGCCTCCGCTGAACTCCCGGCACAGGGTGCGGAAGGGCGCGTTGGTGATACCGGCCATGGGGGCCAGCACGACGGGCGGCTGGACGGGGTGCGGGCCGATCTTCAGGGTCGAGGTGCTCGAGGGCGCGGTCGTGGGCATTGGCCCATTGTCGCGCATCGGAGGACGGGTCCGGCCGGCCCGCTCCGACATGATCATGTAATAACCATTAGTTAGACGCACTATCGACATCGGCGTACGATGGTCCGCATGCCCGAGCTCAGCCCTCGCCGACGTCTGCTGGTCCTCGCGATCTGCTGTATGAGCCTGCTGATCGTGAGCCTCGACAACACCGTCCTCAATGTCGCCCTGCCGGCGATGCAGCGCGACCTGGACGCCACGACGTCCGGGCTCCAGTGGACGATCGACGCCTACACCCTGGTCCTGGCCACGCTGCTGATGCTGGCCGGCTCCACGGCCGACCGGATAGGGCGCCGGAAGGTCTTCATGGCGGGCCTGGTCGTGTTCGCGGCCGGCTCCCTGCTCTGCTCGCTGGCACCGAACCTGGAGCTGCTGATCGCCGCCCGGATGGTGCAGGCGGTCGGCGGTTCCATGCTGAACCCGGTCGCCATGTCGATCATCACCAACACCTTCACCGACCCGCGTGAGCGCGCGCGGGCGATCGGCGTGTGGGGCGCGGTCGTCGGCATCTCGATGGCCGCCGGCCCGCTGGTCGGCGGGCTGCTGGTGGAGTCCGTGGGCTGGCGCTCGATCTTCTGGCTCAACCTCCCGGTCGGCCTCGCGGCACTCCTGCTCACCCTCCGCTTCGTCCCCGAGTCCCGCGCGCCCAGGCCCCGCCGCCCCGACCCGGTCGGCCAGCTCCTGGTCATCGTGCTCTTCGGCTCCCTGACGTACGCGATCATCGAGGCGCCGGAGGAGGGCATCGCGACCAGCGGACCCTTCGCGGCGCTGGCCCTGGCCGCGCTGATCGGGCTGCTCCGCTACGAGCCGCGCCGCGCCGAACCCCTCATCGACCTGCGGTTCTTCCGTTCGGCCCCGTTCAGCGGGGCGACGGTGGTCGCGGTCAGCGCCTTCGCCGGGCTGGGCGGCTTCCTGTTCCTGTCCACGCTGTACCTCCAGAACGTACGGGGGCTGGACGCGCTGCACGCCGGTCTGTGGATGCTGCCGATGGCCGTCCCCACGTTCCTGTGCGCACCGCTGTCCGGGCGGCTGGTCGGCACCCGGGGGCCGCGGCTGCCGCTGGTCGTCGCGGGGGTCGCGATGACCACGAGCGCGCTGCTCTTCGCCGCCTTCGACGCGGAGACGTCCGACGGGACGCTGTTCCTCGGGTACGTGCTGTTCGGCGTGGGCTTCGGCTTCGTGAACGCGCCGATCACCAACACCGCGGTGTCCGGGATGCCCCGCAGCCAGGCGGGTGTGGCGGCGGCGGTCGCCTCCACCAGCCGGCAGCTGGGCCAGACCCTCGGCGTCGCGGTGGTCGGCGCGGTGCTCGCGGCGGGCGTGAGCGCCTCGGCGTACCGGGAGACCTTCGTCTCCGCGGCCGTCCCCGGCTGGTGGATCCTCACCGGCTGCGGCCTGATGGTCCTCGTCCTCGGCGTGCTGACCACGGGTCCCTGGGCCCGCCGGACCGCCGAGCGGACCGCGCGGCGGCTGGAGACGAAGGACGTCCGCGAGACGGCGGGCATCGGCGCCTGAGCCGGCGGCAGCAGGGCAGCCCGGTAGCCCCGGCCGCCCGGCCGCCCCGGCACCACCGGGCGCGACACCACCGCGGCACCACCCCCAAGGCACCTCGAAGGCACCCCGAAGGCACCTTCAACCACCCCTCGACCGGGGCTGGTCGAGGGTGCCTTCGCGTTTCCCCGTAACGCTTTTCGCAGGGCGCGCCAAGTACCGGTGTAGCCGATGAGAAGGAGGCGCCTGTGGACGAGGCGGAGCGGATACGGGGCGGTCCCGCGGCGGCGGCGCGTGACCCGCGGCTGTTCGAGGAGTTCTACCGGCGCCATGTGGACGCGGTGACCCGGTTCGTGGCGCGGCGGGTCGACGACCCGCACACCGCCGCCGACCTGACGGCCGAGATCTTCCTCGCCGTCCTCGACTCGGCCCACACCTACCGGCCGCGCCTCGGCAGCGAGACGGCCTGGCTGTACGGCATCGCGCGCAACGTCGTGTCGTCGGAGCGCCGCCGGGCCGCCCGGGCGGCCGAACGGGACCGGCGGTTCTCCGGGCGGCGCCTGCTGGAGCCCGACGACATCGTCCGGCTGGAGGACAAGCTGGACGCGGAGAGCCCGGGGCGGCGCGCGCTGGCGGCGCTCGCGCGACTGCCCGAGGGCGAGCGGGCCGTGATGGAGCTGATCGCGGTGGATCAGCTGACGGTCACCGAGGCGGCCGCAGCGCTCGGCATCCGCCAGGTCACGGCCCGGGTCCGGCTGCACCGGGCCCGCAAGGCACTGCGTGCGCAGGCGGTGCCCGCCGCTCCCGCCGATCCCGCCGATCCCGCCGACGCGGCGCCCGAAGCCGTACCGGAAGGGACGCGGGACACATCGCTGCTGTACGTCATGAGGGGAGAGGCATGAGCACGCGCACCTCGTTCGAGGACCGGCTGCTGGAGGAGCTGAAGCGGGAGATCGAGCTGCGTGGGGAAGACCGGCCGGACGCCGGCGCGCGGACGGTGTTCACCCCGCGCCGGATCTCCGTCGCCCTGGCGGCCTGTGCGGTGGCGGGGCTCGCGGCGGTGGTGGTGCCGGGGTCGCCGGCCGGCTCGGCGGCGTACGCCGTGGAGCCCCACGACGACGGCAGTCTCACACTCACCCTCAACAAGCGGGACATCCCCAGGTGGGAGCTGCACACCCTCGCGGACACCCTGGGCGAGGAGGACATCGACGTGGCCTGGGGCGAGCCCGTCGCCGTGTCCCTGTGCACCGGCACCCGTCTGCTGCGGATCGTGGGCACGGACGGCAGGACCTCGACCGCGAGCAGCTGGGCGCTTCCGGTGAAGGTCAGTCTGCGGCCGGGCGATGTGCTGCTCCTCGACGCGAAGGAGGGCCCCTTGACGACCGTCAGCCGGTGCTCGGCGGGTTGAACAGCGCGTACAGCCGCTCCAGCCGTTCCCGCGACACCTCGTCCACCGGTGTGAACGTCACCAGCCGGGCGCCGTTCTCCGGGCTGAGCCAGAGGTCCGTGTGCTGGAGGGTCAGCAGGCCCACATGGCGGTTGCGGAACTGCTTGGTCTTGGTACGGCTCACCACGATCTCGTAGCGCCGCCAGTTCTCCCGGAACTCGGGGGACTCCGCCTGGAGCCGTTTGACCAGCATCTTCCAGGCCGGTTCGGAGAGATGGCCGGCCATGGAGGCGCGCAGCTTCGCGGCCATCAGGCGCCGGGTGTCGTCGAGGTGGACGATCGACTCCTGCCAGGCGGGGTTCGTGTGCACCAGGAGCATGCAGTTGCGGTCCTCGGGCGGGATCGTGTCGAGGTCGCAGAACAGCTGGGAGTAGGCGCGGTTGTAGCCCAGGATGTCGTAGCGGCTGTTCTGGACGCTGGCGGGCAGCGGGTCGAGCTGGTCCAGGGTCATGCGTACGGCGTCCGTGATGCCCTCGCAGTGCGCGGCGGGCGTCGGATCGGTGGAGCCGGCCAGCCGGAACAGGTGCGCGCGTTCGCTGAGGTCGAGCATCAGCGTGCGGGCCAGCGCGTCCAGGACCTGCACGGAGACATGGATGTCGCGGGCCTGTTCGAGCCAGGTGTACCAGGTGACGCCGACCGAGGAGAGATGGGCGACCTCCTCGCGGCGCAGGCCGGGCGTGCGGCGGCGCGCACCGCGCGGGAGGCCCACCTGTTCCGGGGTGATGCGCTCGCGGCGGCTGCGCAGGAAGGCGGCCAGTTCATGGTGCCGGACCGCCGCGCCGCTGCCGGCCGCGGGGGCCGCCGTCTCCTGTGCCATCGTCGTCATGCCTCCAGCGTGCCCGGGTCCGCACCCTGTTGCCAGGTAGTCCTGCTACCAGGATAAGGAGACTCTGGTACCCGGTTGAGGGCCGGGCGCAGGCTCTGGGGGTGACCACAGAAACGACCGTCGCCCCCTCGCCCGGCGCCCGCGCCGGCACGGTGTCCGGTGCCTTCGGGCCGCTCGGGCTGTTCACCGTGCTGCTCGGCGCGGCCCTGCCGCTCGTCGACTTCTTCATCGTCAATGTCGCCCTGCCCACGATCGCCGCGGACCTCTCCGCGAGCGAGTCCGTCCTGGAACTCGTCGTCGCCGGGTACGGCCTCGCGTACGCCGTGCTGCTCGTCCTCGGCGGGCGGCTCGGTGACCTGTTCGGGCGGCGCCGGCTGTTCCTCGCCGGCATGGCCGCCTTCGGTCTGACCTCGCTGGCCTGCGGGCTCGCCCCGGACGCCTGGTCGCTGGTGGCGGCGCGGATCGTCCAGGGCGCGTCGGCCGCCGCCATGGTCCCGCAGGTCCTCGCCACCATCCAGGCCGCCACCGAGGGCCCCCGCCGCGCCCGCGCCATGAGCCTGTACGGCGCGACCGCCGGCCTCTCCATGGTGGCGGGCCAGATCCTCGGCGGGGTCCTGGTCGCCGCCGATGTCGCCGGCACCGGCTGGCGTTCGGTGTTCCTGGTGAACGTCCCCGTCGTGGTCGTCGGTCTGCTGCTCGCCGTCCGGACCGTCCCCGAGACCCGCTCGCAGCGCCCGGAGCCGCTGGACGGCCCCGGCACGGCCTTGCTGGCGGCGGCACTGCTGACGCTGCTCGCCCCGCTCACCGAGGGCCGCACGGCCGGCTGGCCGCTGTGGACCTGGCTGTCACTGGCCGCGTTCCCCCTGGTCACGGCCGCGTTCTACGCCGTGGAGCGGCGGGCCGACCGGCTCGGCCGGACGCCGCTGGTGCCGCCGAGCCTGTTCGCGCTCACCACGCTGCGGCGCGGGCTGGTCCTCATGCTGCCGCTCTCCATCGGCTTCAGCGGGTTCATGTTCGTCGTCGCGGTGGCCCTCCAGCGGGGCGCGGGGCTCGGTCCGGTACCGGCCGGGCTGGCGCTCGCGCCGATGGCCGCCGCGTTCTTCCTCGCCTCGCTGGCCGGGCCCCGGCTGGTGGCCCGGTTCGGGGCCCGGGTGGTGACCGCGGGCGCGCTGCTCCAGGGTGTGGGCCTGGTGCTCATCGCGCTGGCGGTGCGCGCCGACTGGCCCGACGTGGGGCTCGTCGAACTGCTGCCGGGGGCGGCCGTCGCGGGCGCCGGACAGGCGCTCCAGCTGCCCGTCGTGATGCGGATCGTGATGTCCGAGGTGCCGCCGGCCCGCGCGGGCGTCGGCAGCGGGGTGATGGTGACCACCCAGCAGACCGCGCTGGCGCTGGGCGTGGCCACCCTCGGCACGCTGTTCCTGTCGCTGGTCCCGGGCTCGGGCATGCGGGACGCCCTGCTGACGACCCTCGCCGTCCAGCTGGCCGGTGTCGTCCTGACGGGAGCGCTGAGCCTGCGGCTGCCTCGGCGGGTGGGCTGAGCCGGCGCCGCACCGGCCGCCACCCGCCGTCACCAGCCGGACCCCACGCCGTCGTTGCCGTGATCCTGATCGTGATCGTGGTCGCCGAGGTCGTCCCAGTCCGTGCCGCCGGCGTCGAGGGGCTCGCTCGGGTACGCGTCGTGGTACGGCTCCTGGTACGGGGCGGGGTTCGGCTCGTACCCGTACGCGGCGGTGTACGGATCCGGGTCGGAGCCGGGTTCGAGCGGGTACTGCTCCCGCGGTTCCGGACCGGGGAGCGGCCAGGGGGGCGGTGGCTCGCCCTCGTTCACGACATACGTGTCCCCCACCATGACGTAGGTGTCGCCCCCCGGTCCGTCGGGGACCGGGTCGGGGCCCGGGTCGGGGCCCCCGCCGTGGTCCGTGACCGCCGACCACACCTCGTGGCCGGCCCACACCCCCAGTCCCCCGGCCCCGATCAGGCCGCCGCCCAGGGCCACGCGCAGGCCCCAGTCGGTGCGGTGCGGCTGCGGGGTTCCGTCGGGCCGGACGGGCCCGGTGTAGGCGGGCACCGGGGTGCGCGAGCCTCCCGGGCGGGGCACGTACACCCAGCCGCGCGCCTCGAACCCCTTCTCCGGAACGCTCGCGTCGAGCGGATCGAAGTGGCCGGCCGCGGGCTCCTCCCGGCGCTGGGTGAGGACGTCCCGGTAGAGGTCGTCGGTGACGGCCAGGGCCAGGTCGCTGTCCGGCCGGCCGCCGAGGGTGGCCCGCAGCTGGGGCGAGTCCAGGACCCGGCAGGCGTGCACGACCGCCGTGCCGACGAACCCCGTGGCCGCCACGTACACGAGTCCCTGGCTCACGGAGGCCCGCAGCCGGATCCGGCCGCCGGGGCCCGGCTTGCGGTTGAGCCGGTGCAGGGCGGCGCGCAGGCCCCGGACCGCGCCGGGCAGCGCACGCCCCTCGTCGATGCCGGGCGGCAGGATCAGCAGCTGGCCGTCGCCCTGGTCCTGGCGGGCGCAGCTGCTCGGGTCCACGTCGGCCACCCGGCAGGCCTGGTGCATCGTCCACAGCAGCCGGTCCTGCACGTCGAGGGCGGCGTCGGTCAGACGTCTGCTGTATCCCTCGACGTCGACGACCAGACACAGACGGCGGACACCGGGGACGCCGAGTTCTCCTCCGGACATCGCGGGGTTCCCTTCACTGGCGAAGTCGAATGCGGGGGTGGGGAGTTGAGGGGAACGTCCCCGACGGGGGTCCGGCCGACTCCCTCACAGGACGGAGTCCGGCGGCCGGGCGCCGCCTAACCTCGGTGAGGCGGGGACGAGCCGGTCCCCGCTGCGGGGAACCTGCGGCCGCCCGTCCGTCCGGTCCACGGACCCCGGGGGAGGACGGGCGGTCCGGGCACCCGCCGGGCCCGTACGGGGCGGTCGGCGGCCCGGACGCTCAACCGCTCGGCGTGCCCCGGAGAGTCAGAAGCCCCCGGAGTCGTCGATGTCGTCGGCGTCGGCGTCGTACGAGTCGCTCGCGTACGTGTCGTCGGGCTCGTAGCCGTTCTCGCCGGCGACGAATTCGGACATGGAGGTGTAACCGGTCCCGTCCGCCGCCTCGATGACGTCGTGCTCGGTCAACCGGCCCTCGTCCCAGGTCTGTTCGCCTTCGTCGGTCGTCATGCCGTCCCCCTTGGTCGTCGACATCATGGCGCCCCGGAGGGGGCGAGTCGAGGAAAAAGCTGAAAAACCGCCACGTGTGGTCGTCGCCGTGCACAATGGCTTGCCCTGTGGGGTGGGTCACATCGAACGGACGGGAGAAGGGGGGTGCCCCATGGGTCCGAAGGGGGCCGGGGAGCCGGCCGCCGCGCCGGCGGGGGCCCTGCGCGACACCGCCGACGGGCTTCGGGAACCGCTGCGGCTCGCCGTGGCCGGGCAGATCAAACGCGGCAAGTCCACCCTGGTGAACGCCCTGCCGGGCGAACGCGTCGCGCTCACCGGACAGCTCGAAGTCACCTTCGCCGTCACCTTCCGGCTCGCCGACACCCCGGGGCTCGGCAGTGTCGGGCCGGACTCGCCCGGCTCGTCCACCGGCTCCCGCCCCGTATGACCTCCGCCCCCGGCCCCCGGCGGCCGTCCTCCGCCGTGCCGCCGGCCTGGGCCGCCGGGAGTCTGCTGGACACGCTGGACGCCGAGGACCGGGAGGCGCTGCTGCGGCTGGGGACACGGCGGCGGTACGGCGACCAGGAGGTGCTGATGATGGCCGGGGCGGTCGGGGACGCGGTGTACATGCTGCTCGACGGGCTGGTGCTGGTCGTCGGGGAGACGGAGGAGGGCGAGGCGTCGGCACTGGCGATCCGGGCGGCGGGCGAGGTGGTGGGGGAACTGGCGGTGCTGGACGGGAACCTGCGGTCCGCCACGGTGCGGGCCGCGGGCCCGGTCACCGCGCTGCGCATCGCCCCGGCCTCCTTCATCGGCTTTCTGCACTCGCATCCGGCGGCCCAGCTGCAGGTGCTGCGCAGTGTGGCGCGCAAGCTGCGGTCCGCGACGCAGCGGCGGATAGAGACCAGCGGCTGCGACGCGCGCCGCCGGCTGGCGCGGGTGCTGTACGAACTCGCGGCGGAGTACGGACGGCCGCGCCCCGACGGCAGCGTCCTGCTGGAGCTGTCGCTGAGCCAGCGCGCGCTCGGCAGTCTGGCCGGGGTGGCGGTGTCGACGACGGAGCGGGCCCTGGCGGCGCTGCGCGCGGAGGCCGTACTGACCACGGGCTACCGCCAGTTGGTGCTTCTGGACCCGGAGCGCCTGACGGACCTGTGCGGCTACTGACCCGGCGCGCCCGCGAACTCCTGGCGAGGAAATCCCCATTGATCTTCCGGGTGCTGCACACTCCTTGCTGTTCTCCGGAGTCGATGCGGGAGGGGTCATGCTGCAGATCACGACGAGCAAGGTGAGCCGCTGGGACCAGCACGGGCGCGAGCATGTGGTCCAGGTGCAGCGCGCGGGGATGCAGCGCACGATCAGATGCGACACCTGCGGCTGGCGCAAGGGCGCGCAGTTCCTGCCCTGGCTGAAGGCCGAGGAACACCTCGCCGAGGCGCATCAGGCGACGGTGGATCCCTCGGAGGGCCGCGAGCCGCGATGACTTCCGGCCGCCCCGGGAGTCAAGAGGGGCGGAAAGAGGCGATCGCACCGGAAGGCCGGACCGAGCGCTCTGCACGAGACCCTGCGACGGTATGTCGACGACGGCACCGTACCGGGAGCGGTGGGCCTGGTGGCCCGCGGCGACGCGGTGGAGGTGGTGACCGCCGGTTCGCAGGACGCAGAAGGACGGCCGGGCCCCGCATGCCGGCACGACGGCCCACATCGTCCCGCGGACGGGCGGGGTGACGATCCTCCTCACCCAGGTGGCGATGGAGAACCCGACGCCGACTCCGCTGATGCGGGACTCCTGGCGCTGCACGGCGGGGAGCTGACGCCCTACGCCGCCGGCGCCCGCAGCCCCCGCAGCAGCAGATCCACCAGGGCCGTGAAGTCCTCCCGCGCGCCCGGGCGCTCCCACAGCCGGCTGTAGCCGGGGTCGTGGAAGCGGCCGGTGGCGTGGAAGACGGCGACGGCGACTGTCCTCGGGTCCAAAGCCGCGAAGTCGCCGGAGGCGACTCCCGCCTCGATGATCCGGGTCAGCTGGCCGGTCAGGTCGGCGAGGTGCTCGTCGACGACCTCGCTGCTCTCCCGGGTCAGCACCATGTAGGTGGCGAACAGCTCGGGGTCGTCGCCCGCCTTG
The DNA here is from genome assembly GCF_014648915.1 of Streptomyces phaeofaciens. Taxonomy (GTDB): domain Bacteria; phylum Actinomycetota; class Actinomycetes; order Streptomycetales; family Streptomycetaceae; genus Streptomyces; species Streptomyces phaeofaciens. Next base: position 32,071 of record NZ_BMSA01000003.1, read on the forward strand.
CGCCGCTTGGCCTCGAAGAGCGCCGCGAGCCAGTCGCGCAGCCGAGTCTCCGGTGCGCGCGACTCGTCGGCGGTGATGACGTCGAGGGTCTCGAACATCCGGTCGAGCCACCGCTTCGTGACCGCCGCGCGCAGCGCCGCCTTCGTCCGGAAGTGCCGGTAGACACTGCCGTGACTGACCCCGAGCGCGCGGGCCACGTCGACCACGGTGGCCTTGGCGGGCCCGTGGCGGCGCAGCACTTCCTCGGTCGCCTCGAGGATGCGCTCGGCCGTCAGGGTCTCGGTGGTCGGTGACATGCTCAGACCGTACCCGGAGGGCGGGTCAGCGCTCACTGTCGAGGTGGGCCATCGCGGCGGCCGAGTAGCGGTCACCGGCGGCCGCGTCGGCCGGGACGGCGTCCTCGACCGCGGCGAGGTCGGCGGCCTCCAGGACGACGTCCAGCGCGCCCAGCGACTCCGCCAGCCGCTCCCTGGTGCGGGCGCCGACCAGCGGCACGATGTCCTCGCCCTGGGCCAGCACCCAGGCGATCGCGATCTGCGCGACGGAGACGCCCTTCTGCTCGGCGATCTTCCGCAGGGACTCGACCAGGTTCAGGTTGTGCTGGAGGTTGTCGCCCTGGAAGCGGGGCGAGAAGGCCCGGAAGTCGTTCGGGGCGAGCTTGCGGTCGGCGGTGAAGTGCCCGGAGATCAGCCCGCGCGAGAGCACGCCGTACGCGGTGATGGAGATCCCCAGCTCCCGCGTGACCGGCAGGATCGACCTCTCGATGCCCCGCGAGATCAGCGCGTACTCGATCTGGAGGTCGGCGATCGGCGCGGTGGCGGCGGCCCTGCGGATCGTCTCGGCGCCGACCTCGCTGAGGCCGATGTGCCGCACGTACCCCTGCTCGACCAGCTCGGCGATCGCGCCGACCGTCTCCTCGATCGGTACGTCGGGGTCGAGCCGGGCGATGCGGTAGACGTCGATGTGGTCGACACCCAGACGCTGGAGCGAGTAGGCGGCGAAGTTCCGCACGGCCGCCGGACGGCCGTCGTAGCCGCTCCAGCCGCCGGCCGGGTCCCGCAGGGCTCCGAACTTCACGCTGACCTGAGCCTGTTCACGGCGTGCGGCGGGAGCGGTGCGCAGCGCCTCACCGATCAGCAGCTCGTTGTGGCCCATGCCGTAGAAGTCGCCGGTGTCCAGCAGGGTCACGCCGGCCTCGAGGGCGGCGTGGATCGTCGCGATCGCCTCGTCCCGGTCCGCGTCGCCGTACAGCGCGGACATGCCCATGCAGCCGAGGCCGAGGGCGGAGACCTGGGGACCGGTGGTGCCGAGGGAACGCGTTCGCATCGTCATGCCCACCACCCTGACATGACAGCTGACAGATTTCAACATCTGTCAGCTGTCATCTGACGTCTGCCATCCGATATCTGTCCGGTCGACGGGACGGGAGCGCCGAGGACAATGAGAGATGTCGGTGCGCAGTCACCTCGGCGGCGCCTGTCGCCGACCGAGCGGCCCTCCGCGCCGCCATGGAGGCTGCCATGAGCATCCGCATCGCCACCTTCAACATGGAGAACCTCTTCCGCCGGCCCACGGCCTTCCGCCTCGAGGATCCGGCGAAGCGCAAGGAGATCCTGGACGACTTCGCCGCACTGGTCGGCCTCCTCGACCTGCCGGCGTACACCGCCGCCGACAAGACGAAGATCGCCGGGCTCATCGAGAAGCACCGGGCGTACGACATCAACCCCGAGAACCCGCCGCCGATCTACGTGAACCAGTCCCGGCCGGGCAAGGAATCCGGACTGTTCAAGCCGCCGGGGCCGGGCAAGAACCCCCACATCGAGATCAGCGCCAACGGCCGTTCCACCTGGGCCGGCTGGGCCGAACTGGGGCAGGACGACCTCGATCTGGACGTGGTGCGCAACACCGGCCGCGTGGTCTCGGAGGTCGACGCCGACATCCTGCTCACCGTGGAGGTCGAGGACCGGCTCACCCTGGAGCGCTTCAACACGCAGGTGCTCGCCGGAGCGCTGGACCGGCGGCCGTATCCCTACGTCATGCTGATCGACGGCAACGACAGCCGGGGCATCGACATCGGGATCCTCAGCCGGCACCCCATCACGTCCGTCCGGTCCCATCTCTCCGAGACGAACCCGGATCGCCCCACCCAGCGCCTCTTCAGCCGCGACTGCCCCGAGTTCGAGATCCGGCTCAACGGCACCCCCCTGGTGATCCTCGGCAACCACCTGAAGAGCAAGTCCCAGGACGATCCGGAACTGCGGCTGGCCCAGGCGAAGCGGGTCGCGGAGATCTACCGGTCCGCGCTGGAGCGCACCCCGCACGTCATCGTCGCCGGGGACCTCAACGACCACCCGGCCAGCGACACGGCCGCGGTGCTGGAGGGCGCCGGGCTGCGGGACGCGATGAGTCACCGCTCCTATCGCGGGCTGCCCGGCACGTTCGGGGAGTGCAAGAGCGAGCGGGACAAGATCGACTACCTGCTGCTGTCGCCGGGGGTGTGGCAGGAGGTGCAGCAGGTCGGCCTGGAGACCCGTGGCATCTTCGCGGACGGCATCAAGCCCTTCGACACCGTGACCTCGAAGGCCGACGCGGCCTCCGACCACGCGGCGCTCTACATGGATGTCGACCTGTAGGCACGGACGAACCGCGCCCAGGCCTCCGGCCCGAACACCAGCACGCCCCGTCCGGGGTCCTTGCTGTCCCGGACGGGGACGAGGGCGGTGACGTTGTCGGCGACTTCGAGGCAGGCGCCGCCGTCCTGATTGCTGTAGCTGCTCTTGCGCCAAGCAACGCCGCTCAGGTCGATGGCTCGCACGGAACTTCCTCCAACAATCGCCGGATGAACCCACGCGATTCGTCCGGGGAAAGGGCCAAATCGCGTACCAGATCGTATCTGAGCTGGAGCCGTTCGACCTTGGCTGTTTCCTGAACCAGCTCGCCCCCGTAACCGGTCTCCACCCAGGCAACGGTACTGCCGTCAGGTTGCCGCAAGAAGACTGTGTCGGTGTTCGACAGGGCGTGAAGTCCAGTCGAGAACGGCAGCACGTGAAGGGTCACCTTCTTGCGCTCGCCCATGGCCAGGAGGTGCTCCAACTGCCCGCGCCACTCGCCGGAGTCGCGCAGGGCCGTGCGCAGCACCGACTCGGCGAGAATCGAGCGGAAACGCGGCGCATCCTCCGTCACCAGCAGCTGGCTGCGCCCCACGCGCGCCTCGACTTGCGCTGTCAGCTCCTCCCCGTCCAGCCCACCCGCCTCCAGGAACTCACAGGCGTAGCCCGGGGTTTGCAACAAGCCGTGCAGGTTCGCCGAGGCGTAATGCCACAAACTGACCGCCCCGGCCTCCAACTCCATATACCGCCGATACTGCTCCTTGAACTGCGAAGGATCCGCCACCGCCAGCTCCCACAGCGTGAGCAGCATCGGGGTCGTCCCGTAGTGCTGGTCCAGCGCCTCGACGATCTCCGGGCTGCCCAGGCTCCGGCCGCCCTCCATCTTCCCGAACGTCGACGCGTTCCAGCCCAGGACCACCTCCAGCTGCCGCAGGCTGTCCCCCTTCTCGGCCCGCAGGAGGCGCAGTTCCTCCGCGAAGCGCCGCCGGGGTTCCTGGCTACGGCCCGTGATCACCCGCCTGGACGGCATCCAACCCTCCGGAATTTGTGGAATATGCGCTGCCCGACGACGCCCAGCCCCACGTCAGCGGCGTGCCGATGCCGATCGAAGGCCATCCTGACGACAACCCCCACTACCCAGAGTAGCCCAACTGTCGCATTTGGTATGTAAGTTGGGTGAAAGGAGCGAAAGACATGCACGACACGCGGCACGAGCCGGGCGCCCTGCTCTACGACCCGGCCACGGACAAGGTCGGCGAGTACCAGGACCGGTCCGGTCCCTACGCGATGCTGCGGCCGGTCGGCGGCGGCCGGGAGTGGCAGGCCGACCCGGCGGCACTGCGGCCGGCGACCGCCGAGGAGCGGCTGAGCGCGGGCGTGCGGGCGGCGAACCGGCGCGCCCGGACCGACGCGCCGTTCCTGGTCGGCATCGGCACGCCCCGCCCTCCCGTACCGGAGCCGGACTGCGCCGAGTGCGAGGACCTGGCGTCACGGCGGGAGAGCGCCCGCGCCGCGCACGACCGGAGCGCGGAGACGGACGCCGACGTGCTGCTGCGCGGCCACCGGCGGCGGGAGCACGGGAACGACGAGTGCCGGGCCCCGGAAAGGGACCCGGCACTCGTGAGCGCTGACGAGGAGACGCGAGATCAGCAGCCGATCAGGCGCGCCGCGAGGTAGCCCTCGATCTGGTCCAGCGACACGCGCTCCTGCTTCATGGAGTCACGCTCACGCACGGTGACCGCGTTGTCGTCCAGCGTGTCGAAGTCGACCGTGACGCAGTACGGCGTACCGATCTCGTCCTGGCGGCGGTAGCGGCGGCCGATGGCGCCGGCGTCGTCGAACTCGATGTTCCAGTTCTGCCGCAGGGCCTGGGCGAGGCCCTTGGCCTTGGGGGACAGCTCGGGGTTGCGGGAGAGCGGGAGGACCGCGACCTTCACCGGGGCGAGGCGGTGGTCGAGGCGCAGCACCGTGCGCTTCTCCAGCTTGCCCTTGGCGTTGGGGGCCTCGTCCTCGACGTACGCGTCGAGGAGGAACGCCAGCATCGCGCGGCCGACACCGGCCGCGGGCTCGATGACGTACGGCGTCCAGCGCTCCTGGGCCTCCTGGTCGAAGAAGAAGAGCTCCTGGCCGGAGGCCTTGGAGTGCGCGGTGAGGTCGTAGTCCGTGCGGTTGGCGACACCCTCCAGCTCGCCCCACTCGTTGCCGCCGAACTGGAAGCGGTACTCGATGTCAGCGGTGCGCTTGGAGTAGTGGGAGAGCTTCTCCTTCGGGTGGTCGTACCACCGCATGTTCTCCTCGCGCATGCCCAGGCCGGTGTACCAGTTCCAGCGCTGCTCCATCCAGTACTCCTGCCACTGCTCGTCCTCGCCCGGCTTGACGAAGAACTCCATCTCCATCTGCTCGAACTCGCGGGTGCGGAAGATGAAGTTGCCGGGCGTGATCTCGTTGCGGAAGGACTTGCCCATCTGCGCGATGCCGAACGGGGGCTTCTTGCGCGCGGTGGTCTGCACCTGGGCGTAGTTGGTGAAGATGCCCTGGGCGGTCTCGGGGCGCAGGTAGGCGATGGAGCCGGTGTCCTGCGTCGGGCCGAGGTGGGTGGAGAGCAGACCCGAGAACTGCTTGGGCTCGGTGAACTGGCCCTTGTTGCCGCAGTTGGGGCAGTTGATGTCCGCCAGGCCGTTCTCCGGCGCACGGTGGTGCTTGGCCTCGTAGGCCTCCTCCAAGTGGTCCGCGCGGAACCGCTTGTGGCAGGAGGTGCACTCGGTCAGCGGGTCGGAGAAGGTGGCGACATGACCGGAGGCGACCCACACCTCGGGGGCCAGGATGACGGACGAGTCGATGCCGACCACGTCCTCGCGCGACGTCACCATGTAGCGCCACCACTGGCGCTTCAGGTTCTCCTTGAGCTCGACACCCAGCGGTCCGTAGTCCCATGCGGCCTTCTGGCCGCCGTAGATCTCACTACAGGGGAATACGAAGCCACGGCGCTTGCTCAGGCTGACGATGGTGTCGATCTTGTCGGCGGCCACGGTGCTCTCTTCATAACGACGACGGGCGACGAAGCGAGATGCTTCCAGCGAATGCTTCAGGGTACCGGCGGGGCCTCCCCCTCGACCAAATCGGTGTCCCTTCAAGAGCTTGTTGACAACGGTTTCCATATTTGTTGAAAATGACTGTCATGAACGTACGACGACAGCACATATCCCGCGTCGCGCTCGTGGCCGCCGCCGGCCTCGGCCTCGGCACCCTGACCGCATGCTCGGGCGCGAACGCGGCGGGCAACACCGACAAGTTCGACGTCGTCGCGTCGTTCTACCCGATGGCCTTCCTCGCCGAGCAGATCGGCGGGGACCATGTGAACGTCACCAGCCTGACCGAACCCGGCCAGGAACCGCACGACCTGGAGATCAGCGCCAAGCAGACCGCGCAGCTCCAGGAATCCGACGCGGTGCTCTACCTCAAGAACCTCCAGCCCTCCGTCGACGACGCGGTGGCCCAGTCCGAGGTCAAGACCAAGATCGACGCCGCTTCCCTCACCACGCTGGAGAAGCACGGCAACGAGGTCGGCGGCCACGCGGCCGAGCACGACGACCACGAGAACGAGGAACTGTCCGGCCTCGACCCCCACATCTGGCTCGACCCGGTGCGCTACGCCCAGGTCGCCGAGGGCGTCGGCAAGGCCTTCGAGAAGGCCGACCCGGACCACGCGGCCGACTACGAGAAGAACACCGCGACCCTGGTGAAGAGGCTCGACGCGCTCCACACCGAGTTCGAGGACGGGCTCGCGGACACGAAGACCAAGGTCTTCGTCACCACCCACGCCGCCTTCGGCTACCTCGCCGAGCGCTACGGCCTGACCGAGGAGGCCATCAACGGCCTCGACCCCGAGTCGGAGCCGAGCGCCGCGCGCGTGAAGGAACTTGAGAAGATGGCGAAGGCCGACGGCGTCACGACCGTGTTCTACGAGACGCTCGTCAGCGACAAGACCGCGAAGACCATCGCCGCGGACTCCGGACTGAAGACGGACGTGCTCGACCCGATCGAGGGCATCACGGACAAGTCCCGGGGCGACGACTACTTCTCGGTCCAGCGGGCCAACCTCAAGGCGCTCGAAACGGCCCTGGGAACCAAGTGATCTTTACGGAGGGCGTCATGGACGCGAACGCCGAGCCCGTCATCGCGCTGCGCGGAGTCCGCGCCGACCTGGGCTCGCGCCCCGTCCTGCGGGGCATCGACCTCACCGTGCACCGCGGTGAGGTCGTCGCCCTGCTCGGCGCGAACGGCTCGGGCAAGTCGACGGCCGTGCGCAGCGTGATCGGCCAGGTGGCGATCCACGCGGGCGAGATCGACCTGTTCGGCACACCGCGCAGGTCGTTCCGCGACTGGGCGCGGGTGGGCTACGTCCCGCAGCGCACGACGGCCGCCGGCGGCGTCCCCGCCACCGTCACGGAGATCGTCTCCTCCGGCCGCCTCTCGCGCACCCGCTTCGGCGTCTTCCGGACGGCCGACCGCAGGGCCGTACGGCACGCCCTGGAGCTGGTCGGGATGGCGGACCGGGCGAAGGACAACGTCGACGCCCTCTCCGGCGGCCAGCACCAGCGCGTGCTGATCGCCCGCGCGCTCGCCGCCGAACCCGAGCTGCTGATCATGGACGAGCCGATGGCGGGCGTCGACCTGGCCAGCCAGGAGGTCCTGGCCCACACCCTGAAGGACCAGGTCGCGGCCGGTACGACCGTCCTCCTCGTGCTGCACGAACTGGGCCCCCTGGAGCCCCTGATCGACCGGGCGGTCGTCCTGCGCGACGGCTGCGTGCTGCACGACGGCCCGCCCACACCCGCCGTGGGCCAGCACGCGCTGCCCGGCCACGACCACGTACACCCGCACGCACCCGCGGGCGCCGAACCGATCCGCACGGGACTGCTGAGCTGATGGACCTCCTCGACTACGCCTTCATGCAGCGGGCACTGCTCGCCGCCGTCCTGGTCGGCATCACCGCGCCCGCCGTCGGCATCTACCTCGTCCAGCGCCGCCAGGCCCTGATGGGCGACGGCATCGGCCATGTCGCCATGACCGGCGTCGGCCTCGGCTTCCTGCTCTCCGCCTCCCCCGTGTGGATGGCGACCGCGGTCTCCGTCCTCGGCGCGGTGATCATGGAACTGATCCGCTGGTACGGCAAGACCCGCGGCGACCTCGCCCTCGCCATGCTCTTCTACGGCGGTATGGCCGGCGGCGTGATGTTCATCAACCTCGCGCCCGGCGGCTCCAACGCGAACCTCACCTCGTACCTCTTCGGCTCGCTGTCGACGGTGTCGGAGTCGGACGTGACGGCGATCTGCCTGCTGGCGGCCTTCGTGGTGCTGGTCACCCTCGGTCTGCGCCGGCAGCTCTTCGCGGTCAGCCAGGACGAGGAGTTCGCCCGGGTGACGGGCCTGCCCGTGCGCGCCCTGAACCTGCTGACGGCGGTCACGGCGGCGGTCACGGTGACCGTCGCGATGCGGGTGGTGGGACTGCTGCTGGTCTCGGCCCTGATGGTGGTGCCCGTGGCGGCCGCCCAGCAGCTGAGCCGCAGCTTCGCCGCGACCTTCGCGATCGCGGTCGCGATCGGGATCTCGGTCACCGTCGGCGGCACCGTGACCTCCTACTACCAGGACGTCCCGCCCGGCGCGACGATCGTGCTGCTGACCATCGCCGTATTCATCGCGCTGAGCGTGGCGGCCACCCCGCTCGCCCGCCGCCGAGCCCGCGCCCTGGCCGCGGCGCAGCCCGCCGGAGATCCGGCGGAGTGCACGATTCCGGCCACCCGGGGGGCCTCGGACGAGGTCGGCGTCTGACCGGGCACAGTCCGGGCTGGCACAATGGCCCGGCAAGCCGCAGACGTGAGGAGGCAACGGTGACGACCGCTGGACCGCCCGTGAAGGGCCGTGCCACCCGGCAGCGCGCCGCCGTCGCCGCGGCGCTGGAGGAGGTCGAGGAGTTCCGCAGCGCGCAGGACCTCCACGACATGCTCAAGCACAAGGGCGACTCGGTCGGGCTCACCACGGTGTACCGCACCCTCCAGTCCCTCGCCGACGCCGGCGAGGTGGACGTCCTGCGCACCTCCGACGGCGAGTCCGTGTACCGCCGCTGCTCCACCGGCGACCACCACCATCACCTCGTCTGCCGTACCTGCGGCAAGGCCGTCGAGGTCGAGGGGCCGGCGGTCGAGAAGTGGGCGGAGGCCATCGCGGCGGAACACGGCTACGTCAACGTGGCCCACACCGTCGAGATCTTCGGCACCTGCGCCGACTGCGCGACCGCGGCCGGCTAGAACGGCTGCGCCCCGGGCCCTAGGACCTGTCCGGCCGATCATGCCGCAGACGCGGGGTCTGGCACGCACATCTGCGGCGTTGTCGTCGGTTGCCGACGCTCCGCGTCGACGCCCTCCTCCGCCTTGCAGCTGCACGCACCAGACCCCGCTCGGCCGTGCTGCAAGGTGCCGTCGCGTTCCTGCGACTTGATCGACCGGACAGGTCCTAGGCCCGGCCGAAGCAGCGCTCCAGCTCGTCGAAGTCGTAGAACGTGCTGCCCTTCGTGATCGGGCGGCAGCTCGCCCTGAAGGCGGTCTCCTTCTCGTTGTAGAGCATGCGGACCAGCCAGCGGCCGTTCTTCTCGTAGACGTCCCACTGGATGTTGGAACCCAGCGGGGCCACCTCGGCGCCGCGCCAGGCGTTGCCGGCGTAGGTGTACGGCTTGTCCTCGGTGACCTGCTCGGTGCTGCCGGGCAGGCCCATGAGGGTGGCCAGCGGGATGATCTCCTCGGCGTGGGTGAAGCGGAGTTCGGCGCCCAGGGTGCTCGTCCCGGCCTTCTTGTCCTCGATCCGGGCGAAGAAGTCGTCCAGCAGGACGTCCGCCATCCGGTACGTGATGTCGCTGCCGACGAAGCCGGGGCCCTTCTCGTAGAAGTCCTCGGCGTCGCCGAGATACCCGAACCAGGCGGCGTCGGAGGCGGAGATGTACCGCTGCATCCCCCAGCCCCTGCCGTCCGGGCTCTCCTCGCTCATCGCGGGCGCGATGGCGTACAGGTCGTAGACGGCCCGGGCGGCGTCGACCTGGTCGGAGGCGCTCAGACCGTTCACGAAGGCGGCCGTGAACAGGCGCCGCAGAACGCTCCGCGCGGCCGCACGGGTCTTCGGCTGGTCCGTGACGGCGGCCAGGGTGTCCGCGAGACGCCGGTCGTTCGCGAGATAGTCGCGGTAGGCCGCGCCGCCGTCCGCCTTGTGGAAGTACAGCAGGTCCTTGTCGGTGCGGGTCGCGCCGATCAGCGGCTCCAGGGCCGGGTGGCTGTCGGCGAGACCGGCCGCGTACAGGTCGGCGCTGTCGACGGCCCGGCCCTGCCCGGAGCTGACCACGTCGATCTTCTCGCCCGTGCGGGCGATCCCGGCGAAGAGGGACGGCAGACGCTCGGCCGTGCGGGCCGCCGTGTCCCGCATCTCCTCCTTGCCGCGACCGCTCAGATTGCCGTAGCCGACCTTCGCCATCGCGGCCTGGAGCGCGCGCACCGTGGGGCCGAACTTCTCGCCCTTCCCGGTGAGCCCGCCCGCCGCCTCCGCCTTGTCCCACAGCGCGAGGACCAGGTCGCCGTCCTCGCTGTCGCTGGCGGCGCGGGAGCCGTGCCGGGAGACGTTCTCGGTGAAGACGGGGGTGAAGCCGGCCGGCGGCCGCTGGTAGGTGCGCGCGCTCTGCCCCGGCGCGTACACGGCCTTCGTGCCGTAGCTGTCGCGGTGCGCCAGGTGGCCGGCGGAGTCGGCGTGGGCGGGCAGCGCGGTGAGGACCAGGGCGCCGAGGGCGAGACCCAGGGCGGGGGTGACGCGATTCATGTGCGGGCCGTTTCGACGAGCGGGAGACCGGACGATGGTGATCTCCCGCAGCGTCGACCGTGCCGGTGAACGCAGGGCGGCTACGAAGTGGCCTGCTGGTCCGGAGTTTTCCCCTCCATGGCCAAGAGCTCCTCATTGGGGATCGCCCCGCCGAAGCGGCGGTCCCGGGAGGCGAACTCCAGGCAGGCCCGCCACAGGTCACGCCGGTCGAAGTCCGGCCACAGCACGTCCTGGAAGACCATCTCGGCGTACGCGCTCTGCCAGATCAGGTAGTTGGAGGTGCGCTGCTCGCCGCTGGGACGCAGGAACAGGTCGACGTCCGGCATGTCCGGGTAGTACAGGTACTTCGCGAGGGTCTTCTCGTTGACCTTGGACGGGTCGAGGCGGCCCGCCTTCACGTCCTCCGCCAGTGCCTGCGCGGCGTCGGCGATCTCGGCCCGCCCGCCGTAGTTCATGCAGAAGTACAGGGTGAGGCGGTCGTTGTCCTTGGTCTGCTCCTGCGCGATCTGGAGCTCCTTGGCGACCGACTTCCACAACTTGGGCATCCGGCCCACCCAGCGCACCCGGATGCCGAGCTCGTCGAGCTGGTCGCGGGTCTTGCGGATGAAGTCACGGTTGAAGTTCATCAGGAAGCGGACCTCGTCGGGCGAGCGCTTCCAGTTCTCGGTGGAGAAGGCGTACAGCGAGATGTTGCGCACACCCATCTCGACCGCGCCCTGCAACACGTCGAGGACCTGCTCGGCGCCGACCTTGTGCCCCTCGGTGCGCGGCAGCCCGCGCTCCTTGGCCCAGCGGCCGTTGCCGTCCATGACGATCGCCACGTGCTCGGGGACCAGCTCGCCCGGAAGCTTCGGCGGGCGCGCGCCGGACGGGTGCGGCTCCGGCGTCCTGTACTCGCGACGCTGCCGCCCCAGGAACCCGCGTACCACCATGTGCCTCTCGTCTCCTTCGTCGCTTGCGCTTACTTTTCCACGTACCGCAGGGAGCGCAGTCCGCGCTCCAGATGCCAGTGCAGATAGGCGGACACCAGCCCGCTCCCCTCCCGCACGTACCGCGGCTCGCACGCGTCCGCGGTCTCCCAGTCTCCCGTGAGCAGCGCGCCCAGCAGCACCAGGGTCTGCGGCGAGGGTACGACGCTGCCGGCGACCCGGCAGTCCACGCAGACGCTGCCGCCGGACGCCACGGAGAAGAACCGGTTGGGGCCGGGCATGCCGCACTTCGCGCAGGCCTCGAAACTGGGCGCGTAACCGTTGACGGCGAGGGAGCGCAGCAGGAACGCGTCGAGGACCAGGTGGGGGGCGTGCTCGCCCCGGGCCAGGGTCCGCAGCGCGCCCACGAGCAGCAGGTACTGCTGCACGGCGGGCTCGCCCTCGTGGTCGGTGAACCGCTCGGCCGTCTCCAGCATGGCCGTCCCGGCGGTGTAGCGGGCGTAGTCGGTCACGATCCCGCCGCCGTACGGCGCGATGGTCTCGCTCTGCGTGCACAGCGGCAGCCCGCGCCCGATCAGCTCGCTGCCCCGGGCGAAGAACTGCACGTCGACATGGGAGAAGGGTTCCAGCCGCGCCCCGAACTTCGACTTCGTCCGCCGCACCCCCCGGGCCACCGCCCGCACCCGCCCGTGCCCGCGCGTCAGCAACGTGATGATGCGGTCCGCCTCGCCCAGCTTCTGGGTGCGCAGCACGATGCCGTCGTCGCGGAACAGGCTCATGGAGCCATTCTCGCCTACGCGCGGGGGCAGGCGTGCCCGCACCTCGGGATCCGCGGACGGGGCCGGTCACCACCGAGGTGACCGGCCCCGGGCGGTCAGGCTCCGGCGGAGTCGCCGCGGTTGGTCAGCGACCGCACGCTGTCCGGGGCGGGGAGACCGTTCGCCGACGGCGGCAGTTCACCGGCGGCCTCCCAGAGTTGTTCGAACCGGCGCAGCAGGGGCTGCACCAGTTCGGGCCGGGCGTTCACCGCGGTCGAGGAGTTCAGCCCCAGCTGGTCGGGGTGGATCTCGTAGGAGAGCGCTTTGTCGAAGACGATGAAGTCGATCATCTTCCCGCGGCGCAGGTGTGCCGGGAGCTGCTCCAGGGCCACCACGCGGACCTTGATGCGCATGTCCCGCTGCTCCTCGCAGATCGGGTCCAGCGCGGCCCGCTCCTGGTTCTCCTTGACGATGAACAGGCGCCTGACCGTGATGTTCCGTTCGACGATCCCCTCGCGCTGGGCCGTCAGGTAGCGGCTGGCCGGCTCGCTGGACCAGAAGCCGTCGTCCACGACGCTGGTGCTGATGGCGTCGATGCTGGTGCTGGTGCACTTGGTCAGGGTCATGAGCCAGTCGTGGTTCTCCCCGGGTGTCTCGGCGCTGAAGCTGGTCAGGTCCTCCATCACCCCGGCGAGGCGGTTGATCTCCTCGTTGGCGAAGTCGTGCAGGATCCTGGGCCCCGTGGTGACGAGCTTGGTGGCGTTCTCGGCGAGCCGGGGCACGCCGTCGTCGCGCAGCTTCTCCACCTCGTTGAAGAGCTTGGTGGCCCTGCCGATGTCGGCGAACCGCTTGTCGACGGAGTCCTTCACGGCGTGCATCTGGTTCACGAAGGACACCAGGAACTGCACGATCAGCACGATGCCACCGCACAGCACGGACAGCACGAGCTGCCAGGGACCTTCGTCGTCGGACGAAATGACGTTGGTGAGCAGGTAGACGACACCGCCCACCACCACCGTGACCAGGAGCTTCTGTGTCACATGTCGTGCATTCATCTCTCTTTCTCCCCCCGTTGGGATCGTGCGGGAACAGGTGTGTCGTGGTGACGTCCTCAGGGTGTGGCCAGCGCGTCGCGCCGGGTGAGGTGGAGCAGCGTGAGCTGGTCGCGGACGCGCTGGGCCAGGGTGTGCCACTGCCGGGAGTAGCCGGCGTCCTCCTCCAGCTCCGCCCAGGTCGTGCGCAGGGCGCGGTCGACCCGGGCCTGCGGCATCCACAGGTGCAGCAGGTGGTCGACGAGCGGGCGCAGCACCTTCAGCGCGGCCGTACCGTCGTCGGCGCCGACCCGCAGGCCGTCGAGCTTGTCGTTGACGGTGCTCAGCAGCCAGTCGTGCAGGGCGAGGTCCTCGCACAGCCCGGCCGCGACGTCGGGTGCGGTGCCGCGCGGCAGCCGCAGCTCGACGATCCGCAGACCGTCGTCGGCCTTGGTGAACCGCAGGGACGCCGCCTCCCCGTCGTCAGCGGGGGCCGCGGTCCAGCGCAGGGCGGTGTCGGCGGTGGTGAGCGGGGTGTCGTAGTCGAGAAACCGGTGCCGGCGGGAGATCCGTGCGAGCAGGCTCTCGGCGACCGAGCCGATGTCCAGCTCGCCGGACCGGTGGCCGGTCAGGAAGCCCTCGGTGACCGGCTTCTCGGCGAGTCTGCCGACCGGGACGAGCGTGCCGGGCCGGACCAGGTAGTAGCCCCAGGGCTGACGCCGGTCGGGCCCCTTGGCCGGTGCGCGGAAGTACGCCGTGGACTGGAGCACCCGCCCCTCGACCAGCACGGCCCGTGCCGCGACCGTGCCGACCGCGCGGACCCGGGTGCCGTTGGCGGTGGGCAGCAGGCAGTCGACGCCGGTGAGGACGTCCGGGGAGACGGCGTGCCGGTTGGGGTGCCGGGAGACCCGGACCCGCTCGTCGGCGCGCAGCCGCAGCAGCTCGACGGCCGTGCGCTCGTCGACCGCGTCGCGGGTGGGCAGCAGGCAGGTGCGCACCTCGCCGCAGACGAGGGCGGGCCCGCCCGTGGTGCCCAGTCCGGTCATGTCACAGCCCCGGCGGGAACACGTAGGAGGTGCGGTCCACCACGCCCGCCGGCACGGTGAAGCCCTCTCCGGCGGACCGCTCGGCGACCATCCGTACGGCCTCGTCCTCGACGTGGACCTGGTCGAGGATGACGCGTACGGCGTGTTCGACGGGCAGGAAGCGGGCCGGGAGCACACTACAGGTGACGTACGCGGTGAAGGGGTCCGCGGCGCTGTTGAGCTTCAGGACGGGCGGCAGCGCGTCCCATTCGGCCGGGAACTCCTTGTCGAACCAGTCGGTGGGGGTCATGACCGCCCGGCCGTTGTCGCGCAGCAGCCCGAGCCGGACCAGCTGCCACACGGAGGCGAGGAAGGCGCAGGACCAGGTGCGTTCCTCCTCCGGGCCGCTCCACAGTTCGACGTCCATGAAGACGGAGTGGCCGCGGGCGCCGGTCTCGCCGGGCGGCTGCCAGACGACGCCGGTGGAGTCCAGGGCGGCGGAGGTGCGCTGGGCGGGGGCGCGCCGCCCGTTGGTGAGCCAGCCGGTACGGCTGACGGGCGGGCGGAAACCGTTGCTGCCGGGCGGCGGCAGCTCGACCAGCCGGTGCAGCACGGCCTCGGCGAGCTCGGTCCGGTCGCGGTGGGCGGCTTCGCCGGGGGCGGGGGAAGGGCTCGCGCAGCCGGACTCGCGGGCCAGGTAGTCGATGGTGAGCCCGGCCTCGGCGGCGGCCGCCAGCAGCGGCGGTATCAGCTCGGCGGGGGTGGAGAGCCGGGAGAAGTAGTCGTCGATGAGGAAGCAGGTGCTGATCCGGGGCCGCCGGCCCGCGGGCAGCGGGCCGACGCCGGCCCGGGCGGCGTCCACCCAGGGGCGCACGGAGGCGAAGTGCCGGCGCAGCCGGGACGGCCCTTCGACAAAGTCCTCCATGTACAAGTGGCCTAATTCCAGGGAGAGATGGGAGAACGGCACGGATTCCGTGCGCGGTTCGGCGCTCGTCTCCCTGAAGACCGTTTCCGCCCCGCTCACAGCTGCCCCCAGAACTTGTCGTCGGTCAGCCGCTGTGCGAGGTCTCCCATGGCCTGCCAGGTCTCGTTGTTGGCGATTCGGCGGTCGTGCACGTCTTCGTCGGTGATGAGGCGTTCCTGCCACTGGAGGACGGGTTCCAGCGGAATGGACGACAGCACCCGGGTCTTGCCGATGCCCCGCCCGGCCGCGAGTTCCTCGAGTTCTTTGTCGCACTGCCGCATCCACGCGTACTGCGCGGGCGACACCTGCGACCAGAGAGGAGATTCCAGATCGGGTACGGCCGCGCGCACGAAGCGGATGGACCCGTTGAGCGCGTCGGGCACATGGCCCATCGCTATACCGGCCAGGACGATTCCCTGTTTGCCGTACACGAGTTCGGCGGCGGCCATCACATGCTGGCGGGTCCAGCGGTGATAGACGAGCCACCGGTTTTTCAGCCGTCCGAGGCCGCCGCGCGGCGAGGTGGCGGCGAGTGCGAGGTCCATCGCATAACTGCGTCCGGCGCTCAGGTCGACGATGATGAGGTCGAATTCGCGCTTCAGCCGCAGTACGAGGTCCACGCACCGGTGGAGGTTCTCCTCGTCGGTGACGAATTCGCCGCCGGTGCGGTCGCCGGGGAGCAGGACCAGCCGGCCCGATCCGCTGGGCCGGCTGCGCAGGACGGGGTGTTCCGTGCGGGCCCAGACGTCGACACGCAGCGGTTCGCCGGTCTTGCCCTTCAGGTACGAGTGCAGTCCGCGGCCCTCGGCCTCGGAGAGGACGTCGGGCAGGTCGAAGACGGCGGCCGCGGTGGGCGAGCCGAAGTCGAAGTCCAGGTAGCAGACGTCGTCCCCGTCCAGGGCGCGGTGGTAGGCGAGGTTGGCGCTGGTGACCGAGCGGCCGGTGCCTCCCTTGTCGGAGGCGGCGAAGACGAGCACGGATCACACCCCCCGGCCGGTGCCGCGGGCGCGGGCCAGGGTGTCGAGCCGGATGAGGACGCCGAGGGCCAGCGCGTGGGCGGTGCCGGGCTGTTTGTCGACGAGCAGCCGGGCGCGGCGCAGGTCGGCCTCGATGCCCTTGATCTCTTCCCCCTGGGGGCTCTTGGGCGCGGGCGCGGGTTGCTGCATCTGTTCTTTTCCGAAGAGGTGGGCGGCCTCGCTGAGTGTCGCCTGGGCGAGCCCGCTGACGTCGGTGCTGCGGATCGGGTCCTGGGCGTAGAGGGCGTGCGCGGCGACCATGCACTCGGTGACGCGCTCGGTGATGCTCCACGACAACGGGCCCTGGCGGACGGGTGATTCGGGGTAGACGGCATGGACGTTGTCCCAGAGGCCGACGCCTTCGCCCTCGCTGACGCGGCGCTGCCAGAGGTGGTCGAGGATGTCCTCGGCGAGCCGCAGCAGGCGGTCCTGGGAGCCGATGTTCCGCGACAGCGCGCACAGCTGGATGGTCCGCTTGAGCAGCTGTGCGGAGAAGTCGCCCATCGTCCACTTCATGGCCGGGCCGAGTTCCTCGCTGCCCAGCAACGGGAGGGTGACCCCGGGGTTGTGCAGTCCGATCGCCGGGTCGTCCCGGGTGGTGCTGCTGGTGATGCGGCCGCGTTCGGCGAGGCGTTCCATGACGGCGACGGTGCGGGTGAGGTCGTCGTCGGTGGCGCGGCGGCGGACGAGGTCGTGGACGAGGATGGAGGCGACGGAGAGGGAGAAGTACTCCGACTCCAGCTGCTGGAGCGTGGTGCGCCAGGGGATCTCCTCCAGCGGCCAGGTGCCGCCGTCGAAGCGGGCGATGGCGGACCAGTACTGCTGGGTGATCTCCCAGCGCAGCCGGAGCGCGTCGGCCAGCTTCTGCTGTTCGGCGTTGAGCAGACCGAGGACGAGGGTGCGCTCGGAGGACAGGTCGGGGATGCCGTCGAGGGCGACGACGGTGAAGTACAGGTAGGGCACGGCGCGGGCGACGCCCTGGGGCTGCTTGCCGACGTCCTCGGCGGTCTTGGGCTCCAGCTCGACCTCGGGGGCGCCCTTCACCAGGCTCCAGGCCCAGCCGCACTCGAACAGGCGGTTCTCGTTGCGGAGCTGGTCGGTGACGTCGGTGTCGAGACCGAGGGTGACGCTCTCGGTGATGAGGGCGCGCAGCGACTTGAAGCGGTCCTGGAAGCGCTGGAGGACCTGCCGGTCGGAGAGCCGGCCGCGGCCGAGCAGCCGGGCGAGCGCCTGGCCCTGGTCGGAGGCGATGTCGACGACGTTGACGGTGAAGGAGCGCAGCAGGCTCACCATGGCGGCGGTCAGCCGGGCGCTGGTCTCCTCGCGGAGCTGGTCGATCCGGGCGAGGGTGGAGGCCCGCTGGGTCTTGCCCCGGTAGACCTTGAGGAAGCCGAGGGTGGCCAGGCAGAGGGTGATCGACATGGAGTAGGAGTCGACGACGCCCAGTTCCCTTTGTTCCTCGCTGAGTTCGTGCTTCGGGTCCTCGGCGGCGAAGTAGTAGCCGCCGGCGAACGTGGGGCTCTCCTCACCGCGGTGCTTCCCCATGAAGTCGGCGAGGATCTCCACGAGGTTCGTGGGAATCTCGCTGGAGTCACCGGCGTGCCGGAGGGCCCTTTCCACGTCGAGTTCGGTGGTGTCGGGGTCGTCGAGACGGAACGGCTCGATCTCGGTGGCGGGATAGAGCAGGCAGAGCAGTCGCTCGGCGTCGGCGACACTGCTGCGACCGCCCCATTCACCCCAGTCCCATTCGCCGTCGTCGAAGGAATGGCGGGCGACGGCCTGCCATACTTCGAGCAGATTCTGTCTCGGCTTGATCTGCATGCCCATTCCCCTCGCACAGGCCCGTCACCATGGAAAAGCGGTCGACGTCATTCTTTCCGTCGGCCGCGGGCCAGGATCATTCCGGTGTATCCGTCGCGTACGAGATCGCTCGTATGCAGACGCTGAATGTCCACGGTGGACTCGACGAAATCGCCGAGTGCCGTCCTGACATCATTCGTGTCGATGTCTCGGGCGGGGAACTCGATATCGCCGACGCGATATCCCTGGGAATGCTCCATGAATGCGGTGGCGAAAGGCGCGCCGGGCTTCAGGGCATGCATGAAGCAGTGCACGCCCCGCTGGAATTCTTCGAGGGAGGTGGTGATGGATTCGGCGACGAAGAACATCGTGCCGACGTCCCAGCCGGGCTTCGCGCCGCACAGCTCGAACAGACTGCCCTCGATGGGGTCCTCGACGACCTTCTTGAACCGCTCGCGGGGGTCGTCCAGGTCCGCGTAGCCCTTGCGCCCGCAGAGGACCTTCCAGAACGGGTCCCAGTGGGCGTCGTACCCGTCCCGCTGGTGCGCGTCGTCCCCGTCGCGCTGCCCGAGGAGGTACCGCCGGTTCTGCGCGGAACGCTCCAGAAGGGTGATGCTGTCGCACCAGGGGAGCATCGAGAAGGCCGGATAGAGATTCGGGCCGGCACCTACGTCAATACCGCGCGGAACGCGATCACCTCCCTCGAAATGATCACTGAAATGATCGCGGACGAGAGTGACGATCTCCTCGTCGACGGCCTGCATGACGAGGTAGTTGTGGCCGACGTACTGATGGGGATCAAAGTCGTCCCACCGCACGTCTGCATTCAGCGTCCGATCGGCGGCGGTTGGCGGTCCGGAGGTCATGGTTAAGCGTAGCAGTATGACGGGGTCTTGAAGGCGAAGATGCGGCGGGCAATGATGGGGTGATCGGGCAGGAAATCACACAAGCCGCAATTCGGTCGACACCCACAAGGGGACGGTATGACTCCTCTTCCCGGAGATCGTTTTCCGTCGGTCGCCGGTTCGATGCTGAACCAGGTGTCCGGAGAAAGGCCCTTACGGATCAGAGCGGTCACCGAGGAGGATCTCCCCCATATCGTCCGCCTCGACGCGAAGGCCTTCCCGGCCGACCCCTACCCGTTCTTCGTGCTGCGCCAGCTCCTCACCGCCTTCCCGGAGTTCCTGCTGGTCGTGGAGGACGGCGAAAAGGATCTGCGGGGTTACGTGCTCGCGACCCCGCCGCACGACGCGCAGAGCTGGATCCTCAGCCTCGGCATCACCCCCGAGCTGCGCCGGCAGGGGCTCGGACGGGAACTGATGACGAGAATCCTGGGACGTCTACGCGCGAAGGGCACCCACTCGGTGTGGCTCTCCGTGGAACCCGGCAACGACTCCGCGGTCGCCCTCTACCGCTCCCTGGGCTTCGTCCCCGAACCCGCGGGCCCGCGCCCGGACTACTTCGGGCCCGGCGAACACCGCCTCCTCATGTCGCTGGCCCTGTGAGCGACCCGGGACCCGCGAACCGCCGCACATAACGCCGCTGCCAGGGCGTCTCCACGGCGTGCCGGTCGTAGTGCCGGCGCACGAACGCGACCGCCTCGCCGGCCGGCACGCCGTCCAGCACCGCCAGGCACGCCAGCGCCGTCCCGGTCCGGCCGCGACCGCCGCCGCAGGCGACCTCCACGCGCGCCCCCGCGGCCCGTTCCCACGCCCCGGTGAGCGCCGCGCGGGCGTCCGTGCGGTCCGCCGGGAGGCGGAAGTCGGGCCAGCGGACCCAGCGCGCCTCCCAGGGCACCTCGGGCGGCCGGTCCCCCAGCAGATACAGGCCGTACTGCGGGGCGGGCGCCGCCGGGTCGAGCGGGCGGCGCAGCCCCCGCCCCCGCACCAGCCGCCCGGACGGCAGCCGCAGCACACCGGGCGCGCCCGGATCCCAGGCCCCCTCGTGGTCGAAGGTCGTCATCCGTCCATTCCAACCCGGCCCCGTGCCCCGGGCAACCGATTCCGCCCCATCGGTGGTCTGGAGGGCGAGGAGGGTGCTGATGCAGTCCGAACTAGAGGACCGGTTCCAGGAGTTCGTCAGAGCGCGGTGGTCGCGGCTCGTACGAACCGCCTATCTGCTCACCGGTGACGTCCATCACGCGGAGGACCTGACGCAGACCGCGCTGGCCAAGGCGTACCGGTCGTGGCGGCGGATCTCGCGGAGCGACAACCCGGAGGCGTACGTCCGGCGGATGCTGGTCAGCTGCAACAGCGACCGGTTCCGCAAGCGGCGCGTCACCGAGGCGCTGACCGCCGCGCCGCCGGAGCGGATGGGGCACGACGACACCGCCGGGCGGCTGGAGGAGCGCGGTTCCCTCATGGAGGGGCTCGCCCGGCTGCCCACGAAGCAGCGGGCCGTGGTGGTGCTCCGGTACTGGGAGGACCTCTCCGAGGCGGAGGTGGCCGAGGTGCTCGGCTGTTCGACCGGCACGGTCAAGAGCCAGGCGTCGAAGGGGCTGGCGAAGTTGCGTACATATCCGGGACTGGCTCCGAGCCGTACGGTCTCCGGTCGGGGAGGCGGCAGGTGAACGCGGAACAGCGGGACGACGAGCGGGACTTCGAGCCCGGCTTCGAGGAGCAGCTGCGTGAGCTGCTGGCCGAGGACGCCCACGCCATCCGGCCCGCGCCGGCGCCCTACCCGGCGATCCGGCGGCGCGGACTGGCCGAGCGGCGACGGCGGGTGGCGGCGGCCGGAGCGGCGCTGGTGGCGCTGGCCGCGGTGCCGGCCGGGGCGTACGCGGTGTCCGGGGCGAACGGGGGCCGGAGCGCGGACACGGCGGCCCCGAAGCCGTCCGTCAGCGCGCCGGACACCCCGGCGGCGTCCCCGTCGACGAAGTCGTCAGGACCCGCCCGGCCGGCGACGGACGGGCAGCTGCTCGACGGGATCACCTTCGAGCAGGCGGCGGACGGGCTGACGGACTGCCTGAAGGCCGAACGCTCGGGAATGGCCGGCCACCGCGACCTGCTCGGCGAGCCCGAGGACTACCGGATCGTCCTGGCGATGCGGAAGACCGGCGACTCCAACTCCCCGGGCGACGGCTTCTACGTCGTCGGGGCGCGGGAGCAGCCGGCGGGCTCCCGGGTGATCTGCACCATCGAGGACGGTGAGTCGTCCGGCATCAGTGTCAGCTCCGGCGACGCCAGCGGGCCGGACGTGGGCAAGGTCGTGCCCGACCTCAACGGCGGCGATCTCTACCAGCAGTCGGTGATCGACAAGGGCCGCTGGAAACTCCCCTTCCGCTGGGGCGCCATCGGCACGGTGGAGTCGTCGGTCGCGAAGGTGACCGTCTCCTACGGCGACGCCGCCGCCGTGACCGCCACGCTCGACCACGGCTGGTTCGTCGCCGCCGGCACCCTGGAACAGCAGGTCACCCTGGCCCCGCACGTCAAGGGCTACGACACGGCGGGCACCCTCGTGTACGACTCCGACGACGACAGGACCTACCAGCGGCAGCTGCCCTAGACGCGGCTTCGCCGGCCCCCTACAGCCCTTCCAGCCGGCGGAACTCGATCGTCTCGTACGGTCCCGCCGCCCCCGTCTCGTACAGCACGCCGGTGGTCCCGGTGTCCAGCGGCACCAGGTCGGAGTAGGCGGCGGGGAGCGTGGAGAGGGTCACCGCGGGGGTGAAGTCCACCCCGGCGCCGGTCCCGGTGCCGCGCCGGACGGTCAGCGACCGGCGGGCGGTGGGCTCGGCGGGGCCGGAGAACAGCAACGGCCCGTCGGGCCGGTCCAGTTGGAGCACGCTGCCCTGGACGACCGGCACGTCCGCGAGGGTGGGCTGCGGGGCGTAGGGCCGCACGAGGGTGTCGCCGCCGTCCCGCGAGAAGGCGTCGAGCCGGTTGCCGGGGGCGGTGCCGCCCTGGTCGCGGGCGTTGAAGTAGAGGGTTCCGTCGAGGAGTTGGGCGGCGGTGCTCTCGTTGGCGTTGACGGTGCCGTCGTAGGCGCCGTCGACGAAGCCCAGCCGCCAGTGACCGCCTCCGTCGTCGCTGACCAGGGCGTGGGCGCCGTAGTAGCGGGATTCGCGGCCGGTGTCGGGGGAGCCGGCGGGCGGGGCCGCGGAATGGTTGGCGGGGACGACCAGGCGCCCCGCGTACGGGCCCCGGGTGAGCGCGAGAGCGTGCCCGGGGCCCGTGGCGTACCAGCGCCAGGACGGCAGCCGGACGTCGTCGGTGATGTCCCGGGGCGCGGTGAAGCGGCGCCCGTCGTCCCAGCTGTGCTGCACGTGCACACGGCGGACGGGTGCCTCGCCGCGCATGATCTCGGCCTCGGTGGCGGTGCCCTCGTTGGAGCAGCTGACCAGGACGACGGCCCCGGTGCGCGGGTCGACCACGGGCGCCGGGTTGCCCCGGGTGTGCCCGGCCCCGGCGGCGACCACGGTCAGCGGGTCCCAGGTGCAGCCGCCGTCGGTGGAGCGGCGCAGGACGATGTCGATGTCCCCGGTGTCACCGGCCCCGTCCCGCCGCCCCTCGGCGAAGGCGAGCAGCGTGCCCCGCCGGGTGGCCACGGCGGCCGGGATCCGGTACGAGGCGTAGCCGTCCCGGCCGGCGGCGTAGGGCACCGAGACGGAGCAGCGGGTGGCGGCGGCAGCGGCCGGCACCGAGGTGAACGGACCGAGGAGGACGGCGGTGGCGACGAGGGTACGGATCGGAAGGGTCATCCCTGCTCCCTGACGAAGGCGACCGGATCGTTCCCATGGTCGCGTCCGCGAGGTTCAGGACGGGGTACCCGCCGCCGCCAGCAGGCGTGTCACGTCGTCCGCGCGGATCGTCAGGGCGGCGCCGACCGTGGCCAGGACCTCCCGCTCGGCCGGGGTGTACGGGCCGTCGGCGAGGGCGATACGGGCGCCCTGGAGCAGGATCGATTCGCGGCCGATGGACGCGAGGTGCGGGGCGAGCGGGTCGAGGGCCTCGTGGAGCTCTATGGCGAGCCCGGCGCCGCAGGGGTCGCCGTAGATGCGGCCGGTGTCGGAGGCGAGGGCGTCGACGAGGGCGGCGAGCTGCTCGCGGGTGCAGTCGGTGAAGCCGGCCGCGCGGACCGCGCCCGCGGCGGTCTCCAGGGACGTCGGCGCGCAGGTGCCGCCGGCGGAGAGGACCGCGAGGGCGACGGTGTGCACGGCGTCGCGGAGCATCGCGGAGAAGCGGGTGGTGGTGGGGTGGTCGAGGGCGTCGGTGCCGTACTGCTGCTGGCAGGCGGCGCACTCCACGACGGGTCCGGTCTCGCCGCGCGGGAGGACGGGTACGCCCAGCAGGGTGAAGCGGCGCCGGCCGGTCAGCCGCTGGTAGTTGCGGTCGCCGCCGCAGCCGGGGCAGAAGAACTCGCCGTCTCCGACGGGTGTCCAGGCGGTGCGTGTTCCCAGGATGCGGGCAAGCCTGGTGACCTGGCCGTTGCGTCCCCGTCCTGGCAGCACGTCGCACCTCCGTAACCACGTGGCAACATCGCCGCGTCTGCGTGATGTTAGCCACATCCGCCAGGAGTAGTCAGCACCCTGGACGAGACCTTTCCGTGACCTCCTCGGCGGGGTGGCCGATAAACGACGGGCCCTGACCGCCGTATACAGCGGTCAGGGCCTCGAAACTCCCGGTCGGGGGGACTATCGCGTCGCGCGGTTGACGGCGGAGACGACCGCCTTCAGCGAGGCACGCGTCGTGTTCGCGTCGATGCCGATGCCCCACAGAACCTTGTCGCCGATCGCGCATTCGATGTACGAGGCGGCCTGCGCGGAGGCTCCCTCGCTCATCGTGTGCTCCTGGTAGTCCAGCAGGCGTACGTCGACGCCGATGGACTGCAGGGCGTCGAAGAAGGCCGAGATCGGACCATTGCCGGAGCCGGACAGGACGGTGTCGGCGCCGTCGACCGTCGCCTCGACCGTGAGGGTGTCCACGCCGTCGGTGTCGGTCGTCGACTGGCCCGTGCGGACCTGGATGCGGCCCCAGGGGTTCTCCGGGTTCGGCAGGTACTCGTCCTGGAAGACCGACCAGATGGCGGAGCCGGTGACCTCGCCGCCCTCGGCGTCGGTCTTGGCCTGGATCAGCTTCGAGAACTCGATCTGCATCCGGCGCGGCAGGTCCAGCTTGTGGTCGTTCTTCAGGACGTACGCGATACCGCCCTTGCCGGACTGCGAGTTGACCCGGATGACGGCCTCGTAGGAGCGGCCGACGTCCTTGGGGTCGATCGGCAGGTACGGGACCGCCCACTCGATGTCGTCGACGGTGACGCCCCTGGCGGCCGCGTCGGCCTCCATCGCGTCGAAGCCCTTCTTGATGGCGTCCTGGTGGGAGCCGGAGAAGGACGTGTAGACCAGGTCGCCCACGTACGGGTGGCGCGGGTGGACCTCCATCTGGTTGCAGTACTCCCACGTACGACGGATCTCGTCGATGTCGGAGAAGTCGATCTGCGGGTCGACGCCCTGCGAGAACAGGTTCATGCCCAGGGTGACCAGGTCGACGTTGCCGGTGCGCTCGCCCTGGCCGAACAGGCAGCCCTCGACGCGGTCGGCGCCGGCCATCAGGGCCAGCTCGGCGGCGGCGACGGCGGTGCCGCGGTCGTTGTGCGGGTGGACGGAGATCACGACGTGCTCGCGGCGCGAGAGGTTGCGGCTCATCCACTCGAAGCGGTCGGCGTGGGTGGACGGGGTGGAGCGCTCGACCGTGGCCGGCAGGTTCAGGATGATCTCGCGGCCCGGTCCGGGCTGGTAGACGTCCATCACCGCCTCGCAGACCTCCAGGGCGAAGTCCAGCTCGGTGTCGGTGAAGATCTCGGGGCTGTACTGGTAGCCGAACTCCGTCTCGGGGCCCAGCAGCTTCTCGGCGTACTCCATCACCAGGCGGGTGCCGTCGACGGCGATCTGCTTGATGTCGTCCTTCGAGCCGCGGAAGACCACCCGGCGGAAGACCGGGGCGGTGGCGTTGTACAGGTGGACGGTCGCCCGCCTGGCGCCCTTCAGGGACTCCACGGTCCGCTCGATCAGGTCCTCGCGGGCCTGGGTCAGTACGGAGATGGTGACATCGTCCGGGATCGCGCCCTCTTCCTCGATGATCGAGCGCACGAAGTCGAAGTCGGTCTGGCCGGAGGCGGGGAAGCCGACCTCGATCTCCTTGTAGCCCATCTTGACCAGCTGGTCGAACATCCGGCGCTTGCGCTCGGGCGACATGGGGTCGATCAGGGCCTGGTTCCCGTCCCGCAGGTCGGTGGAGAGCCAGCGCGGGGCGACGGTGATCCGGTTGCTCGGCCACGTGCGGTCGGCGATGTCGACCTGGTCGTACTGTCCGTACTTGTGGATCGGCATACGGCTGGGCTGCTGGCGGTTCGCCATGATTGCGGGGCTCCTCAGGATGTCCGGAAGGACGGCCGACGACGCAACACGAAGCTCCGCGGGGAGGGAGTCGACCTGGCTTACAGGCCCTCGCCGCGGCAGCTAAGGAGAAGCAGCCCGAAACGCATAGTGCTCCGCACTCTAGCCGAGCCGCCTGTGCCGCGCGGGTCCGTATCAGTATGCGGGACCGTCGTGAGCAACCCCAGCAAAAGGGGCAAAACGTGTGCCATACCACTCGGCCCGGCGAATCGGGTCCCTATGTCACCGTTTTTCACCAATCATGGTTGCGGGTGGTGACAGCGGGATAACACAGTGCAAGGGTGCCGGGCATGACGACGCACGGGGGCTTCGAGCCCGTCTTCTGCACGGTCGTTCCGCCGCATGTCCTGGACAGGCTGGCCAGGAACGACGACCCCGCACTCTCCGGTCCCGCCCGGCGCACCCTGGTGCGGGACAGCGAACTGCGCGCCAGGCGCCGGGTGACCACCGAGTTCAGCCTGGCGGCGGCCCCGGCGGTGAAGGCACCGTCGGACCAGCCGCTGCGCACCATCTACGACGCCGGGCACGGCACGGAACTGCCCGGCACCGAGGTCCGCGCCGAGGGCCGGGACCCCGGCCAGGACGCCACCGTCAACCGCGCCTATTCCGGGCTCGGCGCCACCTTCGACCTGTTCCTCAAGGCCTACCGGCGCCACTCGATCGACGGCGACGGACTGCCGCTGGACGCCACGGTCCACTACGACGAGGGCTACAACAACGCCTTCTGGAACGGCGAACAGATGGTGTTCGGGGACGGCGACGGCGAGATCTTCGTCGACTTCACCAACTCCATCGACGTCATCGGCCACGAGCTGACCCACGGCGTCACCCAGTACACGGCCAACCTGACCTACTACGGCCAGCCGGGCGCCCTCAACGAGTCGATGTCCGACGTCTTCGGCGCGCTCATCAAGCAGTACTCGCTCGGCCAGACGGCCGCCGAGGCCGACTGGCTGATCGGCGCCGGGATCCTCGCCCCGGACGTCACCGGCACCGCCCTGCGCTCCATGAAGGCCCCGGGCACCGCGTACGACGACGACGTCCTCGGCAAGGACCCGCAGCCCGCGACCATGGACGACTACGTCCGCACCGGCCGCGACAACGGCGGCGTCCACATCAACTCCGGCATCCCCAACCACGCGTTCTACCTGGCCGCCACCGCCCTCGGCGGCTACGCCTGGGAGAAGGCGGGCCTGATCTGGTACGACGTCCTGACCGGCGGCGAACTCTCCCCGAAGGCGTTCTTCACCGACTTCGCCGGGCTCACCGTCAAGGCCGCCCGCGAGCGCTTCGGCGACGGCGGGGACGAGTTCCAGGCCGTGGAGAAGGCCTGGGAGCAGGTGGGGGTGCGGATCCTGTAGTTCCGTACTACACAGAGACCCATGCGGATTCAGGTGAGGCGCACGGGCGGGTTCGCGGGCATCGAGCGGCACGCCGAGGTGGACACCTCGGGGCGGGCCGACGCGCCCGAGTGGCACGCCCTGGCCGAGCGGGTGCTCTCCGCCGGCCGGGGCGCGCCCCCGGCCGGCGTCCCGGACGGCTTCAGCTACGAGATCACGGTGGACGGCAGGGCGGTGTACGCGGCCGACCCCCGGCTCACCGAGGACCAGCGGAGGCTGGTGTCCAGGGTGCTCAAGGAAGGGGCGTAACTTCCGGTTCGCGCTTGGGCGTTGACTTCCTTACCAGCCGGTAAGGATGATCCCGCCCATGGCGACTGATCCGCGTGACGCGACGAACCCGATCCCCCGGTTCCCGGCCGGCTTCCTGTGGGGTGTGTCCACCTCCGCCCATCAGATCGAGGGTGCGGTGGACGAGCGCGAGCCGTCCGTGTGGGACACCTTCACCGCCGAGCCGGGACGGGTGAAGGACGGCTCGACCGCGGCGGTGGCCTGCGACCACTACCACCGCTACCGCGAGGACGTGGCGCTGCTGGCGGGCCTGGGCGTGGACGCGTACCGCTTCTCGATCTCGTGGCCCCGGGTGATGTCCCCCGGCGGTCTCGACTTCTACGACCGGCTGGTGGACGAACTGGGCGCGGCGGGCGTCCGCCCGGTGCCCACCCTCTTCCACTGGGACCTGCCGGCCGGCCTGGACTGGCTGGAGCGGGACACCGCGTCCCGGTTCGCCGACCACGTGTCCGTCGTCGTGGACCGCCTCGGCGACCGGGTGAACAAGTGGATCACTCTCAACGAGCCCGCCGAGCACACCCTCCTGGGCCATGCGCTCGGCACCCACGCCCCCGGCAGGCAGCTCCTCTTCGACGCGCTCCCGGTCGCCCACCACCAGCTCCTGGCCCACGGTCTCGCGGTACGGGCCCTGCGCGCGGCCGGTGCCGCGGACATCGGGGTCGCCAACTCCCACGGCCCGACCTGGCCCGCCTCGAAGGAGCCGGCCGACCTGGAGGCGGCGGCTTTCTACGACGTCCTGCTGAACCGCCTGTTCGCCGAGCCGCTGCTGCTGGGCGAGTACCCGGAGGGCCTGGGCGAGCTGATGCCGGGGGACGTGGCGTCCGACCTGAAGGTGATCTCCGAGCCCCTCGACTGGTACGGCGTCAACTACTACGCGCCGACCCGGGTGGGCGCCCCGCAGGGCACCGAGATCGAGTTCGGCGGGATCACCATGCCGGCCGAACTCCCCTTCTCCGTTCGGGAGATCGAGGGCGTACCGGTCACCGACTTCGGCTGGCCGGTGGTCCCCGAGGGCCTCACGGAGCTCCTGACGACCTTCAAGGACCGCTACGGCGACCGGCTCCCGCCGGTGGTGATCACCGAGAACGGCTGCTCCTACGAGGGGCTGGACGACCAGCAGCGGATCGCCTACCTGGACGGCCACATCCGCGCCCTGCACCGTGCGGTGCAGGCGGGCGTCGACGTCCGCGGCTACTTCGTCTGGTCGCTGCTGGACAACTTCGAGTGGGCGGAGGGCTACGCGCGCCGCTTCGGCCTGGTCCACGTCGACTTCGCGACGCAGGCGCGGACCCCGAAGGCGTCGTACGCCTGGCTGGCGGACGTGCTGCGGGCACAGGGATGACGACGGCGGACCGGCTCCCGGCCCACGCGCTGGCCGAGCCCGTCGAACGGGTGGGCCGGGGCTGGACGTCGGCCCTGTCACTGGCCAACGGGGCGATCTGGGTGGGCTGGTACGGCCCGCTCCAGATCCTGCTGGCCTCCCAGGCCGAGGACTTCGCGCCCGGCTCCGGCATGTCCAAGGAGACGATGCTGGCCTGGGTGACGGGAGTGGGCGCGGCGGTGTCGCTGGCCGCGAACCCGGTCTTCGGCGCCCTGTCCGACCGTACGACGTCCCGGCGGGGCCGGCGGACGCCGTGGATCGTGGCCGGGGCGGCGGGCGGGGCGCTGTCGTTGCTGCTGCTCGCGGGCGCCCGCGGGGTGTGGACGATGGCGCTTGGCTGGTGCCTGGTCCAGCTGACCCTGAACGCGGCCTTCGCGGCCGTCACGGCGGCCGTGCCGGACCGGGTGCCCCGGCTCCAGCGCGGCTCGGTGGGCGGCTGGCTGGGGGCCGCCCAGGTGCTGGGCGTGGTCGGCGGGACGGGCCTCGCCACGGCCGCCGGGGGCATCGGGGCGGGGTATGCGGCGTGCGCGGCGTTCACGGCGCTGGGTGTGCTGCCGTACGTGCTGCGCCACGAGGATCTGCGGCTGGCGGTGGAGGACCGGCCCCCGTGGTCCCGGCGGGGCTTCCTGAGGGGCTTCTGGCTCAGCCCGCGCACCTACCCGGACCTGGGGTGGGCCTGGCTGACCCGGTTCCTGATGAACCTGAGCAACGCGCTGGTGCTGCTCTACCTCCTGTACTACCTGCGCGACCGCCTCCACTACGACGACCCCGACGAGGGCGTGCTGATCCTGACCGCCGTCAACGGGCTGACGCTGCTCGCCACCGTCGTCGTCGGGGGCGCCTGGTCGGACCGGACGGGCCGGCGCAAACCGTTCGTGATCTGGTCGGGCGTGCTGATGGCGGTGGCGACGGCCATGCTCGCCGTCTGGCAGACCTGGCCGGGCGCGATCGTCGCGGCGGCGGTCCTGGGCATCGGCTTCGGCGTGTTCACCTCCGTGGACTTCGCCCTGATGACGGACGTCCTTCCGAAGGCCCTGGACCGGGGCAAGGACCTCGGCGTGATCAACGTGGCCAACGCCCTGCCCCAGGTCGCGGCACCGGCCCTCGCCGCGCCGATCGTGACGTATCTCGGCGGCTACCGGGTGCTGTACCTGGTGGCGGCGGTGATCGGGCTCGCCGGGGCGGTGCTGGTGGGGCGGATCCGCGGCGTGGAGTGAGGGCGGACGACAGCGGGAGGAAAGCCGGGTGAAAGATTTACGAAAGCTGCGATGGTAAATCGCGATCGAGGGTTCCGTGAGCTTCCGCACAGACAGGTGACAGTCGGCACACATAGTGTGACCGGCGACCAATTGGTCCTGAACAGGGGGAAGTTCACGTGCAGAATCGTCTGATGACGTTCAAGCGCAAGTCTGCCGTGGTGGCCGCGGTGGCCGCCTTCGCGGTGGCCGTTCCGACCGTCAGCGCGCTGGCGGCGGAGATCAACGGCAGCCGTTTGCCCTTCGCGATCGCCACGGCTGGCAGTGCCGAGGACAGCAACCGCTGGTCCGGCCCGGGCTCCGGCCACGTCAAGGCGTGCGGCGATGTCCCGGTCAACGACACGCGGACGTTCACCGCCTCCGTCTGGCGGGACATCTCGTGGTCTCCCGACAGCCAGATCACCACGGCGTCCCGCAGCTACTCGCAGGGCTACGGCTGCGGCGCGTACAAGGGCACCAGCACGTCCAACAAGTACTACACGAAGGTGAGCTGGGCCGCCGTCCCGGGCAGCCGCGGCGTCGGTTTCGCGGCCGCCGAGAACTGATCCGGCCACCACGGTTCACCGGCCGGGGCGCCCCGGCCGGTGAACCGGTAGAAGAGACGCACAGAAGAAACCGCACCGACGGAACCAGGAACACCGTGTCCCTTGGCAACGACCCCGCCGCAGTCGCGGCGGTCGAGCAGGTCACTGTCCGCTACGGCTCCCTGACGGCCCTCGACGGGGTCTCGCTCGGCTTCCCGACCGGCGTGACCGGGCTGCTCGGGCCCAACGGGGCCGGCAAGAGCACCCTGCTGTCCCTGCTCAGCACCGCCAACCGCCCGGACGAGGGCACCGTCACCCTGCTGGGCGAGACGGTCGGCGCCGGCGGCCGCAGAGCCGTGCGCTCGGTGCGCGAGCGGATCGGCGTACTCCCGCAGTCCTTCGGCCACTACCCGCGCTTCACCGCCCTGGAGTTCGTCGAGTACGCCGCCTGGCTGCGCAAGGTCCCCTCGCGCGAGCGCCGGGACCGGGCCCGTGAGGCGCTGCGCCAGGTCGCCATGGAGAAGCACGCCGGCCGGCGGATGGGGGACCTCTCCGGCGGCATGCTGCGCCGCGTCGGCATCGCCCAGGCCATGGTCAACCGGCCCGCGCTGGTACTGCTCGACGAGCCGACCGTCGGCCTCGACCCGGCCCAGCGCGTCGGCTTCCGCGATCTCATCAAGGGACTCGGGGAACACTCCGCCGTCGTGATGAGCACCCACCTCGCCGAGGACGTCGCCCACACCTGCGACCGGATCTCGGTGCTGCTGGAGGGCCGGGTCCGCTTCACCGGCACCCTGGCCGAACTCTGCGCGCTGCCCGGCGAGGACGGCACCGTGGAGTCGGGCTATCTGCACCTGGTCGGCCCCGAGGGGGCCGTGCTGTGATCCGCATGCTGTGGACCGAGATGCGGCGCGGCGAGTCCCGGTGGATCGCCGCCCTGATGACACTGATCGGCGCCTGGTACTTCCTCGGCGAGGACGCCGCGACCAGCGACTGGATCGGCTGGTGGACGCAGAGCTCCGTCGAGGTCCAGATCTTCGCCGTGATGGTGATGGGCCCGCTGGTGAGCACCGGCGCCGCCTGGACCGCGGGCCGCGTGCGCCGCCACCGCACCCTGGCCTGGGCGGAGACGACCGCCCGCAGCGGCTGGGAGCAGAGCGTCATGGTCTGGCTCTCCGCCATGGCGTGGGCGCTGCCCGTGTACGCGCTCTTCACCGCCATGGCCTTCTCCCGCACCGCCGGGGTCAGCGCGGTCACCGCGCCCGTGTGGTCGCCGCTGCTGACCGGCGCGGCCATGGTCGGCCTCCAGACCGCGGTCGGGGTCGTCGTCGGCGTCCTGTCGCCGTCCCGGATCGC
This sequence comes from Streptomyces phaeofaciens, assembly GCF_014648915.1. GTDB lineage: Bacteria > Actinomycetota > Actinomycetes > Streptomycetales > Streptomycetaceae > Streptomyces > Streptomyces phaeofaciens. The sequence continues at coordinate 63,657 of NZ_BMSA01000003.1, forward strand.
CGTCCCCTTCGTCGGCCTCGGCTGGTACGCCACGCTGGTGGGCATCGCGCTGCTCTCCGACGAGCGGTCGGCGCTGCCCTGGGCGCTGGTGCCGGCGCTCGACGTGCACTGGGACATGGCGTTCCAGCCGAACAGCGGCCGGCTGCTGACCGCCGCCGTGTGGTGCCTGGCCTGCGGCCTGCTGGTCCTGGCCCTGCCGGGCCTGCTGCGCGGACGGGCCGTGCGCCCCGCCCTTCGCATCCTGCTGCCGGTGGCGCTGGCGGCGGTCGTCGCCGCCGGGGCGCTGTTCTCCTTCCGCGCCCCGCTGCCCGAGCTGTACTGGGCCGTGCGGACCCCGCAGCCCCAGCGGCCGGTGTGCGCCGTCGAGGGCGGCACCAAGGCCTGTCTGTGGCCCGACGACCGGCATCTGCTGCCCGAGGTCCGCATCGCGCTGCGCCGGGTCGAGCGCACCGTCGGCACCGTGCCCGGCCTGACGCGCACCTACTACGAGCGCGGGCTCGGCACACCGTCCGGGGCCGCGCCGACCGCCGAACTGCCCGTGTACACCCCGGGGATCGACCGGGAGGGGCTGACCCAGGACATGCTCGCCGCGTCCCTGCCGCAGCCGCCGCTGAACTGCGCGCCGCATCTGATGAAGGAGATCGGGGACTACCCGGACACCTTCCTCTTCGAGGCCGTGGTCCGCAGCCGCGCGCAGGTCCAGAACAGCTACTGGAGCGACGAGTTCGCCGCCGCGCTGGACCGCTTCCTGAAGACGCCCGTGACCGAGCAGGACCGCTGGCTGGCGGCCGCCGCCGACGACATCCGGTCCTGCCGCCCCGTCCCCGCGCCGCCGCGGTGAAGGGCCCCGACGGCGTGAAGCGCGTGTTCGCGTACTCCCCCGCGTCACCGGGACTGCGCGCGCTCCTCGGCTACGCCCGCAGCCGCAACGTGCCGCGCGCCGCACTGGTCGCGCTGGTCGTGGCGCTCGCCGCCACGGTGTACGCCGGGCAGCAGGTGCCGCTGCCCCAGCTGCGTCAGCTGACGGACTACAGCGTGCCGTTGGCGGCCGTGGTGCCCGTGGTGCACGCGGTGGTGCTGGCCACCACGACGTTCTCGCCGATGGCCGACCTGGAGCACACGGCCGCGCAGCCGATGCACCGGCACCGGGCGGTGCAGATGGCCGCCGTGCTGGTGTACGCGACGCTGCTGGCCGTGCTGCCGATGGCGGCCGGGGCGTCCGCGGAGGTCACCGTGGCCGCCGTCCGCAATGTCGCGGGGTATCTCGGGCTCGCCATGATCGGCGCCCGGCTGTTCGGCAGCGGGCTGGCCTGGCTGCCGCCGCTGGCGGTGTTCGGGCCCACGCTGCTGGCCGGGGTGCGGTGGGACAACACGCCGGAGCCCTGGGCGTGGTCCATCCACGGCCCGCACAGCGTCCCGGCCGCCGTGACGGCGACCGTGCTGTGCGCGGTGGGCCTGGTCCTGGCGGCCACGACGACACCACGCCGCGCGGAACGCGACGAGCAGGGCTGACGGCGGGGGGCGGCGACCGCTGACGGCGGGGGGCCGGCCCCCCGCCGTCGGTGCCTCAGAATCCCAGCTTGCGCAGCTGCTTGGGGTCGCGCTGCCAGTCCTTGGCGACCTTCACATGCAGGTCGAGGAAGACGGGCGTGCCGAGCAGCGCCTCGATCTGCTTGCGGGACTTGATGCCCACGTCCTTCAGCCGCTTGCCCTTGGGGCCGATGATGATGCCCTTCTGGCTGGGCCGCTCGATGTAGATGTTGGCGTGGATGTCGAGCAGCGGCCGCTCCGCGGGGCGGTCCTCACGCGGCAGCATCTCCTCGACGACGACGGCGATGGAGTGCGGCAGCTCGTCCCGGACGCCCTCCAGCGCGGCCTCGCGGATCAGCTCGGCCACCATCACCTGCTCGGGCTCGTCCGTGAGGTCGCCCTCGGGGTACAGGGCGGGGCTCTCCGGGAGCATCGGGACGAGCAGGTCCGCCAGCAGCTCGACCTGCTGGTCGCCGACCGCCGAGACCGGCACGATCTCCGCCCATTCGAAGCCCAGCTCCTTGCCGAGCTGGTCGATCGCGATGAGCTGCTCGGCGAGCGTCTTGGAGTCCACGAGGTCGGTCTTCGTCACGACCGCGACCTTCGGCGTCCGCTTGATCCCGGCCAGCTCCTTGGCGATGAACCGGTCGCCGGGGCCCAGCTTCTCGTTGGCCGGCAGGCAGAAGCCGATCACGTCGACCTCGGCCCAGGTGGTGCGCACGACGTCGTTCAGCCGCTCGCCCAGGAGGGTGCGCGGCTTGTGCAGCCCCGGCGTGTCCACCAGGATCAGCTGCGCGTCCGGCCGGTGCACGATGCCCCGCACCGTGTGCCGGGTGGTCTGGGGGCGGTTGGAGGTGATCGCCACCTTCTTCCCGACCAGAGCGTTCGTGAGGGTGGACTTACCCGCGTTGGGGCGGCCCACGAAGCAGGCGAAGCCGGCACGGTGCAGGGTCCCGGCCGGCTGCTCGGATGACTGGTTACGAACGCTCATGCCGCCCATTCTCCCTGATCCACCAACCCCTGCCGTACACACGAGCGCCCCCACTTGTCACCGTGAGCTTCCGGAAACCCGGACGCAACGAAACGTCACCGAAACACACCCGTACGCAACCGGAAACTCCCACCGGTGAATCTCTGACGAGCCCCCACCCCGTTGGAGACCCCGTGACGACTCTCGCCGCCGCACGCGTCGACACCGGCGACACCGCCTGGCTGCTCGCCGCCACCGCCCTCGTCCTGCTGATGACCCCGGGTCTGGCGCTGTTCTACGGCGGTATGGTCCGCACGAAGAGCGTCCTGAACATGCTCATGATGAGCTTTGTGTCGATCGCCCTGGTCACGGTGGTCTGGCTGGCCGCCGGCTACTCCCTGGCCTTCGGCGACGACGCGTTCGGCGGCCTGATCGGCACCCTGGACCACGCCGGGATGGCGGGACTCGGACCGGACAGCGTCCGGGGCACGGTCCCCACCCTGCTCTTCGCCACCTTCCAGCTGACCTTCGCGATCATCACGGCCGCCCTGGTCACCGGCGCGATCGCGGACCGGGCGAAGTTCGCGGCCTGGCTGGTCTTCGTGCCCGTCTGGGCGCTCCTGGTATACGTTCCCGTCGCCCACTGGGTCTGGGGCCCCGGCGGCTGGATCCTGACGGAACTGGGCGCCCTCGACTTCGCGGGCGGCCTCCCCGTCGAGATCGTCTCGGGCGCCTCGGGACTGGCGTTGTGCCTGGTCCTCGGCCCGCGGCTGGGCTTCAAGAAGGACGCGATGCGTCCGCACAACCTGCCCATGGTGATGCTGGGCGCCGGCCTTCTCTGGTTCGGCTGGTTCGGCTTCAACGCGGGCTCGGCGCTCGGCGCGAACGGCCTCGCCGCCGCCGCGTTCCTCAACACCCTCGCCGCCGGCAGCACCGGCCTGCTGGGCTGGCTCTTCGTCGAGCAGCGGCGCGACGGCCACCCGACCACGCTCGGCGCGGCGTCCGGCGCGGTCGCGGGCCTGGTCGCCATCACCCCGTCCTGCGGCTCGGTCTCCCTGCTGGGCGCGCTGGCCGTCGGGCTCGCCGCCGGTGTCGTCTGCTCGTACGCCGTGGGCTGGAAGTTCCGGCTGAACTACGACGACTCCCTCGACGTCGTCGGCGTCCATCTCGTCGGCGGTGTGATCGGCACGCTGCTCATCGGCGTCTTCGCGGTCGAGGAGATGACCGGCGGCCCCGAGGGCCTCCTGTACGGCGGCGGTCTCACCCAGCTCGGCAGGCAGCTGGCGGCCGTGGTCGTCGTGGCGGTCTACGCCTTCGGGGTCACGTACGGCATCGGCAGGCTGCTGGACCGCACGATCGGTTTCCGGGCGGACGAGGAGCACGAGCACACCGGCCTGGACCTTACGGTGCACGCCGAGACCGCATACGATCACGGCGTCCTGGGCCACGGCGCCCCGGTCAGCGCGTCCGTCCTGCCCTCCGCCCAGAAGGTCAAGCCCCAGGAATGAAGCTCATCACCGCGATCGTCAAGCCCTACCGCCTCGACGAGGTCAAGACGGCCCTTCAGGAGCTGGGTGTGCACGGCCTGACCGTGACCGAGGCCAGCGGTTACGGCCGCCAGCGCGGCCACACCGAGGTGTACCGGGGCGCCGAGTACCAGGTCGACCTCGTGCCCAAGGTCCGGATCGAGGTCGTCGTCGAGGACGCGGCCTCCGACGCCGTGATCGACGCGATCGTCCGCGCCGCCCACACCGGCAAGATCGGCGACGGCAAGGTCTGGGCCCTGCCGGTCGAGACCGTCGTACGGGTGCGGACGGGCGAGCGCGGGCCGGACGCGCTCTAGGCTCCGCCGGAAGCGCGGGTCGTCGTCCGCGGGTCCGCTGTGGCTGGTCGCGCCCCGCGGCGGAGCCGCAGAATGTCGGCGCCCCGCGTCCCTTCGGGGCGCGGCCGCACCGCACCCTTCCTGGCTCGGTGCCGCCTGATCAGCAGCCATGCCCCGGCGGCGAGGCCGGTCGCCACGACCGCCGTCACCAGCCACGGCACCGCGACGAAGGACGTACTCGCCGACTCCTTCGTGTCCTTGGCGCTGGCCGTCAGCTTCACGTCCGCCCAGTCGAGTTGGGGTGCGCCCTGCCAATGCTCGGTGAGGCGGACGCGCTGCCCGGGCAGCAGTTCCGAGGGGACCTTCGTCAGGTCGCGCGACAACAGGGTCCGGCCGAACAGGCCTCGCGCCTTCAGTTCCACCTTCGGGTCGAGGGTGACGTTCCCGGTGTTGTGCAGGGTGTAGGAGATCGTCGCCGTGCTGTCGCCGAGGCCGGGCACGAGCGGCTGGTGGTGGCTGATCCGGACGTCCTCCACGGCCAGCGCGGGCAGGGTGGGCCCGCCGACCTGGAGGTAGACGCGGGCCCCGACGGCCCGCTGCACACCGAGCGCGACCCCGCCGCCGCCCTCCTCGACCCGCTCGTCCAGGGCCACGATCGCCCCGGGATGGTCGCCGGGCTCGGCGTCCTCGGGTACCCGGATGGTGACCGGCACGGTGACCTTCCCGCGGGCCGGCACGGTGATCCGGTCCTTCGCGGGCTTCGCCCACGCGCCCACGCCGCGCATCCGCTCCCCCACCGACCGGACGGCGAACCCGCCGTCGCGCGCGGTGTTGTAGGCGTCGGCGGCGTACAGCCGGAAGGTGAGCGGTTCGCCGGTCCGGTTGGCGACGACGACCTTGTCCTCGATCGTCTGCCCGGGATCGGCGGTGACGTAGAAGTACGGCCGTGCGGCGACGGCCGTGGAGACGGGGTAGACGGACCAGCTGCCGTTGTCGGCGGCCCGGGCGGGCGCGGCGAACGGCAGAGACAGGAGAAGGGGCAGGAGAAGGGGCAGGAGGAGGACGTACGGCTTGCGCATGGGTGCGGACCCCCCGCGGGCGTCAGGGCACGGCGGGGTGGACGGGCGGGTGCGGACCCGCGGGGCGGGCGCCCGGCCACCGGTGGACGTGGATCAGGTGAGCGTGAGGGTCAGGACGCCGGAGTACGTGCCCGGAGGCGTGAACGCCGGTACGTCGAGGGAGAGGCGGGCGTCCGTGGTGAACTCGCCGCCGGTGAGCGTGCCGTCGGGGGTGGACGCGAGGGTCGCCCCCGCGCTGCCGACGGTGCCGGCCGACCCGGCCTGGCAGGTGCTGGGGCTGCCCGCCTTGGTCGAGCACTGCGGTGTCCAGCTCAGCTTCCCGCCGTCGATCTTGGCGCCGGGGCCGCTGAAGTCGGTGACCTTGCCGGTCAGGGACCAGCCCGCGGGTCCGCCGCGGAAGTCCTTGACGGTCACCGTGCGCAGATCACCGGTGGCGGCCCCGCCCTGGCCGAAGTCGACGGCCGACAGCTGGACCGCGTCCCCGGCCTGGGACATCGACAGGGTGCCGGCCTTCACGGTGGCCGTCAGTTTCTGACTGCCCTCGGGTACGGGCTGGTCGTCGAGGACGATGTACGCGACGGGCCCGGCGCCCAGGTCCGAGCTCCACGCGCCGCCCTCGTACGCCACCACACCGGTCGTGGTGAGGTCGTTGACGACGAGCGAGCCCGAGACGGCTCCCTGCGCGTTCGCGGTCACGGTCGCGGTGTCCGCGGTCTGGGTGGTCCCGGACCGTCCGGCCAGGGTGACCGTGGCGCCCGGCGTGAAGCCGGTGCCGGTGACCGTGACGCTCGCGCCCGGGCTGCCGGAGGCCGAACCCAGGCTGATGGCGCGGGTGTTGGCCGGCGGGTTGTCCGCGGCGGTGACCGTCTCGGACACCGGGGCGGGCGGGTTGGTCACCGTGCAGGGGGTGTCCAGTTCCAGGATGTAGCTGGTGTGGATGTTGTAGTCGCCGGGCGAGAGGGTGATCGCGCCGGGGGTGGTGACCGTGAAGGTGCCGGTCATGGAGAACGACGGGAAGACGCCCTTGCCGGGCACCGGGTCGTTCTTCTTCGGTCCCGCGACGGTGACGCTGCCGGTCTGCGCGCCGCCGAGGGTGACCTTGCCCGTCGGCGTCATGATGTCGGCCGGCAGGGCCAGGTCGGTGGGGTTGCTGGCGGCGGGCGCGACCACCGTGTAGGTCACGGTGACGGTGTCGCCGACCTTGGGGCCGGCGTTGTCCACCGTGATCTTCGCGGTGGTGGTGCCGTCGATCGGCGGGATGCCCGCGATCGGCGGCGGGACACAGTGCGTGGGGAAGTCCACGTTCACCGACGCGGCGCCGGCCGGGACCGCCAGCGCTCCGCCCGCGGTGACCGCGAGCGCGGTCGCCCCGAGCAGCGACGCCCAGCGCCGTCTCCGGGATCTTCGGGGTGTCGAACCCATGGTGCCCCCTCCTCAAGGGTGTGGGCGCAGCGGCTCTTCTGCGCCGACAGGGGGCATTGAGATGCGGATCGGACGAGAAGTCAATGGACGTGGCGATGTCAACTGATGGACCGTCAGCTTCCTGCTCCCGCAAAGAAACTGACGGCCCGTCGGCACTTTTCCCTCAGGGTTTTCAGTCGAACACGAACGGTCCCGGAGCCTGCGGCCCGGTCGCCGTACAGGTGACGGTGATCCCGAAGACGACCATCTTCAGCGAGCCGCCGTTGATGTCCAGACTGTCACCGGAGGCCACGGTCCCGCTGAGCGGCCCGACCGTGATCGGGGCGCCGGTGGCCATGGCGGGGTTCACGGCGCCGGTGAAGACCCGGGCGGCACCGGTCGAGTTCGCCATCGTGAGCGTGGAGCTGATGCTGTTCGCACTGATCGGGATCGGCGCGGTGATCGCCGTGGACGAGAGCTTGAGGGTGGCGGAGGTACCGCTCTGGGTGGCCTCGAGGGTGGCCGCACCGCCGCCGAACAGACCGCAGCTCGCGGTGAAGGTCGCCGTCGTCGGTGCGACGGCCAGGGCGGAGGGTGCGAACGCCAGCCCGGTGACCGCGAGGGCCCCGGCCAGCAGTGCCGCACCTGATCCGATTCGCTTGCCTCTCATGGGGAGTTCCGGCTCCTTTACGGGTGTGGGGAGACGGACGGCCGGACCGAACGGGACGAGTGGGTGCGGACACCGGTCCCGGTGGGGGGTGGATCTGACGGTCCGTCGGATTTTACGGTTCCATTGATGCGTGGGGGGCGGAAGCACGGCAAGGTGGAAAACCGGCCGAAGTGACGGCTCCGCCCCCGGGCGCGTCAGCCCGCGGAGACGGTGAGCCGTACGGTCCCGTCCGCGGCGGCGAGAAGCACCGGCGTCCCGGGTCCCCCCAGGTCCGCGACAGCGGCCCGGTCCGGCTCGGAGACGCCCTCGGCCTCGGTCACGACCGCCGCCGCCTCCAGCGACTTCGCCCCCGAGGCCACCGCCATCGCCACCGCCGTCCGCAGCGCGCTCAGTTTCAGCGACGGCAGATCGACCGTCCCGGCGACATACGTACGTCCCGTGTCGTCCCGTACGGCGGCCCCCTCGGGCACACCGTTGCGCGCCCGCGCGGAACGGGCCAGGGTGACGATCTTGCGGTCCTCGGGGTCGAGCGCGTTGCTGTCGGTCATGTGCCGAGCATACGGACCCCGGCCGGCGGACCCCTGATCAGGACCGGTCGAGCCGGAGCCGCTCGGCCCGGGGCAGCCCGGCCACCACCAGGTCGTAGGAGTCCTCGATCAGCTCACGGACCAGACGGTCGGGGAGGTCGCCGTCGACCGTCACCGTGTTCCAGTGCCGCTTGTTCATGTGGTAGCCGGGGGCGATCAGAGCGGGGTGCTCGGCGCGCAGCCGGACCGCGTCCTCGGGGTCGCACTTGAGGTTGACCTTCAGGGGCCGCTCGCCCGTCCAGCTGAGCGCGAACATCTTGCCCAGCACCTTGAACACGGAGATCTCCGGCCGGAACGGGAAGTCCTCCACGACCGCGTTGAACGACAGGCAGAAGGCGCGCAGCTCCTGAGGGGTCACTCCGTCACTCCGTCACTCCATCACTCCGTCACTCCGGTTTCCGCTCCTCCGGCGGGCCCGCCGGGGCCAGCGGCTCCACCAGCACCGTCACGATCTTGTTCCGGCGGCCGGCGGCCGCCTCCGCCGTCAGCCGCAGGGACCGCCCGTCGGGCAGCTCGACCACGCTGGACGCCCCGGCGATGGGGACCCGGCCCAGGGCCTTGGCGAGCAGTCCGCCGACGGTCTCCACGTCCTCGTCGTCGTACTCCTCCAGGCCGTACAGCTCGCCGAGGTCGGTGATGTCGAGGCGGGCGGTGACCCGGTGGCGGTCGTCGCCCAGCTCCTCCACCGGCGGCAGCTCACGGTCGTACTCGTCGGTGATCTCTCCGACGATCTCCTCGAGGATGTCCTCGATGGTGACGATGCCGGCCGTGCCGCCGTACTCGTCGATGACGACGGCGACGTGGTTGCGCTCCTGCTGCATCTCGCGCAGCAGGTCACCGGCGTTCTTGGTGTCGGGGACGAAGGCGGCGGGCCGCATGGCCGTCGACACCAGGTCGGACTCGGCGTCCCGGCTGATGTGCGTCTTGCGGACCAGGTCCTTCAGGTACACGATCCCGACGATGTCGTCCTCGCTCTCGCCGGTCACGGGTATCCGCGAGAAGCCGGAGCGCAGGGCGAGGGTCAGGGCCTGGCGGATGGTCTTGTAGCGCTCGATGACGATCAGGTCGGTGCGCGGGACCATCACCTCACGCACGAGGGTGTCGCCCAGCTCGAAGACCGAGTGCACCATCCGGCGCTCGTCGTCCTCGATCAGCGACTCCTTCTCGGCGAGGTCGACCAGCGCCCGCAGCTCCGCCTCGGAGGCGAACGGGCCGCGCCGGAAGCCCTTGCCGGGGGTGAGCGCGTTGCCGATGAGGATCAGCAGCGAGGGGATCGGGCCCATGATCCGCGCCAGCGGCAGCAGGACGTACGCGGCCGCCGTCGCCGTGTTCAGCGGGTGCTGGCGGCCGATGGTGCGCGGCGAGACCCCGACGGCGACGTACGACACGAGGACCATGACACCGATCGCGGCGAGCAGGGCCGGGGCCGTGTCGTCGATCTCCTGGAGACAGGCGTAGGTGACCAGCGCCGCGGCCGCCATCTCGCAGGCCACCCGGACCAGCAGGGCCACGTTCAGGTAGCGGGTGGGGTCGGCGGCGATCTGCGCCAGCTTGGCGCTGCCGCGCCGGCCGGACCGTACGGCCTCCTCGGCGCGGAAGCTGGAGACGCGCGCGAGGCCCGCCTCCGCACAGGCGGCGAGCCACGCGACGACGACCAGCGCGATCGCGCCGGAGACGAGGGTGGGGCTCATGAGACGGTCGGAGCCGGGGACGGGCCGGTCAGGCCCTTCTCCGCGCGCCAGCCGTCCACGATGGCCGCCTGGAGGCCGAACATCTCGGCCTTCTCGTCCGGCTCCTCGTGGTCGTAGCCCAGCAGGTGCAGCACGCCGTGGACGGTGAGCAGCTGGAGCTCCTCGTCCATGGAGTGCTGCGTCGGCGCCTCCTTGCCCTGCCGCTCGGCGACCTCGGGGCAGAGCACGATGTCACCGAGGAGGCCCTGCGGGGGCTCGTCGTCGTCCTTCGACGGCGGACGCAGTTCGTCCATCGGGAAGGACATGACGTCCGTCGGCCCCGGCAGGTCCATCCACTGGATGTGCAGCTGCTCCATGGCGTCGGCGTCCACGACGATCACCGAGAGCTCGGAGAGCGGGTGGATGCGCATCCGCGCCAGCGCGTAGCGGGCGATGTCGAGGATCGCCTGCTCGTCGACCTCGGTTCCGGACTCGTTGTTGACGTCGATCGACATGGTGCTGGTTCGTCTACTTCCGCTTGGTGCGGCCGCCCTTGTGGGTGCCGTTCTCCGTACCGTTCTCGCTGTCGTACTTCTCGTACGCGTCGACGATACGGCCGACCAGCTTGTGCCGGACGACATCCTGGGACGACAGCCGGGAGAAGTGGACGTCGTCGAGGCCTTCCAGGATGTCCTGGACCTGACGCAGACCGGACTTGGTGCCGTTCGGCAGGTCGACCTGGGTCACGTCGCCCGTGATCACGATCTTCGAGTCGAAGCCGAGCCGGGTGAGGAACATCTTCATCTGCTCGGGGCTCGTGTTCTGGGCCTCGTCCAGGATGATGAAGGCGTCGTTGAGCGTCCGACCGCGCATGTACGCCAGCGGCGCGACCTCGATCGTGCCCGCGGCCATGAGCCTCGGGATCGAGTCGGGGTCGAGCATGTCGTGCAGCGCGTCGTACAGCGGGCGCAGGTAGGGGTCGATCTTCTCGTAGAGGGTGCCGGGCAGGAAGCCGAGCCGCTCGCCCGCCTCGACCGCCGGGCGGGTCAGGATGATGCGGTTGACCTGCTTGGCCTGTAGGGCCTGGACCGCCTTGGCCATCGCCAGGTACGTCTTGCCGGTGCCGGCCGGGCCGATGCCGAAGACGATCGTGTGCTTGTCGATCGCGTCGACGTACCGCTTCTGGTTGAGGGTCTTGGGGCGGATGGTGCGGCCGCGCGAGGACAGGATGTTCTGTGTCAGTACCTCGGCCGGGGTCTCCTGGCCGTCACTGGTCCCGTTCTCACTCGCCCGCAGCATGGCGATCGAGCGTTCCACTGCGTCCTCCGTCATCGGCTGCCCGGTGCGGAGCACCAGCATCATCTCGTCGAACAGGCGCTGTATGAGGGCGACTTCCCGCGGGTCGCCGACCGCGCTGATCTCATTGCCCCGGACGTGGATGTCGGCCGCCGGGAAAGCCGTCTCGATCACGCGCAGAAGGGAGTCGCCGGATCCCAGCACGGTCACCATGGGGTGCTGGGCGGGAACGGTGAACCGTGCTCTCGCCTTGCCCTGCGCGGGCGTCTGAGCTGTGGGTGTCTGAGTCATAGGCCGGCCCGAGGGCCTCTACGTCCTCCCGGATGCGTCTCGCCTGCCACGAGGGCGGCCTGGCGAGTTCAAGGGTACGCCAGGGCACTGACAACGCCGTAGGGCTTTTCCGGGGGCGGAGGGACGGGGCCGACGCCCCCTAGGCGGAGCGGCGGAAGCCGATCGTCGGGACCGCCCGGCGCAGGGGCCAGGGGGCGGTCTCCTGCGGCGGTACCCGGCCCTCCAGGAACGCGTACCGGCGCAGCGCCTCGGGGTCCTGGCCCTCGACCGACTGCACCTTGCGCCACCAGGCGCCGATCTCGGACCAGCCGGGTGCGGAGAGCGAGCCGCCGAACTCCTGGACGGAGAGCGCGGCGGTGAGCCCGGCGAAGGCGAGGCGGTCGGCGAGCGGCCAGCCGGCCAGGGTGCCGGTGACGAAACCGGCCACGAAGACGTCCCCGGCGCCGGTGGGGTCGAGGGCCTCGACGGCGATCGCCGGGACCTCGGCGGTCTCGCCCGTGCGCCCGTCCACGGCGTACGCGCCCTGCGCGCCGAGCGTCACGACGGCGAGCGGTACGTGCTCGGTGAGGGCGCGGGCGGCGGCGCGGGGGCAGTCGGTGCGCGTGTAGCGCATGGCCTCCTCGGCGTTCGGCAGGAACGCCTCGCAGTGCGCCAGGTCGGGGAGGCCGGCCAGGTCCCAGGCGCCGGTGTCGTCCCATCCGACGTCGGCGAAGACGCGGGTGCCGCGGCCGGCGGCCCGGGCGATCCAGGGGTCGCGTCTGCCGGGGGTGAGGGAGGCGACGGCGGCGCGGGCGGGCGGCGGGCTGGCGGGGGTGCCGTCCTGGACGAGCACGGCCTCCGGGGGCGGTTCGTGCCCGTGGGAGACCATGGTGCGCTCGCCCTCGTAGGCCATGGAGACGGTGACCGGGGAGTGCCAGCCGGGCACGGTGCGCGAGGTCGTCAGGTCGATGCCCTCGCCCTGTTCGAGGGCGTCCCAGCAGTACTCGCCGTAGTGGTCGTCGCCGAACGCGGCCGCGAGGGAGGTGCGCAGGCCGAGCCGGGCCAGGGCGGTGGCCATGTTGGCGACGCCGCCGGGGCTGGACCCCATCCCGCGTGCCCAGGACTCGGTCCCGCGCACCGGGGCGGAGTCGAGCCCGGTGAAGACGATGTCCAGGAAGACCGTGCCGGTGAGGTAGACGTCCCAGGGCGGGTCGCCGGGGGCGCGCAGGGCGGCCAGGGGGTCGACCCGGTCGGCCCGGGCGGCCCGGCGGGTCCGGCGGTGGTGTCCCTCTCCGGTGGACGCGGTGGACGCGGTCACGAGACGCTCCCTGACGTGGTGCGGATCTGGCCAGTGTGCACCACGCCACCGACAACACGCCGTGCGTCCCGTGCGAACCACCCCCGTGCCGGGGAGCACCGGGGGCGGCGCGCGCCCTCACCAGCGGGGAACGGCCGGGGTGACCCAGTCGGGGTCGGCGACGCGCATCGCCGCCGCGTCGTCGCGGTCACGCAGCGTGCCGTCGTCGTCCAGCCAGCGCCGGTGCAGCGTCCGCAGCTTCTCGGGGTCGAGCGTGACGCCGAGGCCGGGCGCGTCGGAGACGGTCGTGCGGCCGCCCTCGAACGTCAGCCGCTCGGTGAGCACGTCCTCCGACTGCCAGGGGTAGTGGGAGTCGCAGGCGTGGTGGAGGCCGGGGACGGTGGAGGCGACGTGGGTCATCGCGGCCAGGCTGATCCCCAGGTGGGTGTTGGAGTGCATGGACACGCCGACGCCGAACGTCCGGCAGATCGCGGCGAGTTGCTGGGTGTTGCGCAGCCCGCCCCAGTAGTGGTGGTCGGAGAGGACGACCTGTACGGCACCCTGGGCGAACGCCTCCGGGATCTCGGCGAAGGTCGTCACGCACATGTTGGTGGCGAGCGGCACGTCGGTCGCGGCGGCCACCTCGGCCATGGCGGCGGTGCCGAGCGCGGGGTCCTCCAGGTACTCCAGGACGTCGCCCAGTTCCCGGGCCACCCGCAGCGAGGTCGGGACGGACCAGGCCCCGTTCGGGTCGAGGCGCAGCGGATGCCCGGGGAACGCCTCGGCCAGCGCGCGGACGGCGGCGATCTCCTCGTCCGGCGGGAAGACCCCGCCCTTGAGCTTGAAGGAGGTGAAGCCGTACCGCTGCGTGAAGCGCCGGGCCTGCTCGACGATCCCGGCCGGGTCGAGGGCGGCACCCCAGTCGTCCTTCTCGCAGGGCACGCCCTCGGGGTGGTCGGCCCTCTTGTAGAAGAGGTACGCGCTGTACTCGACGGTGTCGCGCACCTTGCCGCCGAGCAGCGCGTGCACGGGCAGGCCGAGCGTCTTGCCGAGGGCGTCGAGGCAGGCGACCTCGAAGGCGGAGAGGACGGACAGCCGCAGCTTGTCGGCGCTCTGGACGCCGCGCAGCCCGCCGACGTCGACCTGTCCGGAGATCCGGGCCCGGTCGACGGCCAGCTCCTCCGCGACCGTGGACAGCCCGTTCAGGTCGCTCACCCGGCGGCCCTTCAGCCGCTGCGCGAACGGCCCGGCCAGCTCCAGGTACTTGGCGTCGCCGTAGGTCTCGCCGATGCCGGTGGTGCCGTCGGAGGTGACCACCTCGACGATCAGCCGGGGGGTGTACGGCTGGTGCACGCCCTGTGTGTTGAGCAGCGGCGGGTCGGCGACCAGGATCGGGGTCAGCCGGACGTCGGCGACGGTCGGGTTCGCGGTGTCGTTCACAGGGCGGCTCCTACGAGGGCGAGTCCGGTGGCGAGCAGGGTCTTCAGGTCGGCGAGGTCGGCGGCCGACGGGTCGGTGAGCGGGGCGCGGACCGGGCCGACGGGGGCGCCGCGCAGCCGGGCGGCGGCCTTCACCAGGGACACGCCGTACCCGGGCACCCGGTCGCGGAGTTCGACGAGCGGGACGTAGAAGTCGCGCAGCAGTGTGTCGAGGGTGCCCCGGTCGCCGTCGTTCAGTGCGGCGAAGAAGGCGTTCGCGATCTCGGGGGCGAAGGCGTGGACGGCGGAGGAGTAGGCGGGGACGCCGACGGTGGCGTAGGCGCGGGCCTGGATCTCGGCGGTGGCGGCGCCGTTGAAGAAGAGGAAGTCCGCGGGGGCGGCGAGGGTGAGGCGCTGGAGGCGGTCGAGGTCGCTGTGGCCGTCCTTGAGGCCGATGACGGTGGGGAGGGCGGCGACCCGCTTCAGGGAGGCCGCCGTGAGGGCGACCTGGCCGCGCTGGTAGGCGATGAGCGGCAGCCGGGTGCCGGCGGCGATCCGTTCCAGCTGGGCGACGAGGCCGTCCTGGGGGGCGGCGACGAGGTAGTGCGGGAGGACCAGGAGGGCGTCGGCGCCCTCCTCCTCGGCGATCCGGGCGAAGCGCAGGGCCTGTGCCCAGCCGTAGCCGGTGCCGGCGACGACGGGGACGCGGCCGGCCGTCTCCCGGACCGTGATCCGTACGACCTGCCGGTACTCGTCCTCGTCGAGGGAGAAGAACTCGCCGGTGCCGCAGGCGGGGAAGACGGCGCCGGGCGCGGCGGCGAGCCGGTCGGCGAGGTGGGCGCGGAAGCCGTCGGGGTCGAGTGCGCCGTCCTCGCGAAAGCTGGTGAGCGGGAAGGACAGGACGCCTGACGCCATGCCCTCCCTCAGTCGCCGGACCGTGTCGGTGTCGAGGCTCACCTCGGTCATCTCCCATCTCCCCATGTAGATGTTGTCCACGTATGGAAATGGAGGTTAGATACACGAACGTCGAGCGTCAACAGTCCGGGCCGTCCCGCTTTACGATCGGCACATGTCGGAGACAGGCGGTGTCCGTGAGGTGAAGTCGGCCGCGCGCACGGTCGAGCTGCTGGAGCTGCTGGCGGCGCGCGGCGACCGTCCGGCCCGGCTCCAGGAGCTGGCGGACGAGCTGGGCGTGCCGCGCAGCTCGATGTACGCGCTGCTCCAGACCCTGATCGGCCGGGGATGGGTCCGCACGGACGTCACCGGCTCCCTCTACGGCATCGGCATCCACGCCCTGCTGACCGGCACCAGCTACCTCGACTCCGACCCGCGCGTCCGGCTGGTCCGGCCGTATCTCGACGAGGCGTCCCAGTCGCTGGGCGAGACGGTCCACCTGGGGCGGCTGGACGGGCGGGACGTGGCGTACCTGGCGACCCGGGAGTCCCACGAGTACTTGCGCACGATCAGCCGCGTCGGCCGCCGGCTCCCCGCGCACGTCGGCGCGCTCGGCAAGGCCCTGCTGGCCGAACGGCCCGACGGGGAGCTGCCCGAGGGGCCGTACGAGGCGCTGACCCCGAGGTCGCACACCAGCCGCGCGTCGCTGCTCGCCGATCTGGCCGGGGTGCGCTCGCGCGGCTACTCCGTGGACCGCGAGGAGGGGGTCACCGGCATCGTCGGCTTCGGCTTCGCGCTGCGCTACGACCGTCCCGCCCAGGACGCCATCAGCTGCTCGGTGCCGGTGGCCCGGCTGACGCCGGAGCACGAGGAGCGGATCGTCGCCGTGATGCGCGAGGTCAGGACCGGGATCGAGGCGACGGCACCGGGGGCCGGCGGGGGCGCGGACTGGCGCTAGCGGGACACGCCCGAGCCCGCCTCGCCCGAAGCGGGCGGGCGGGCCCGGGAAGCACCGTCGACGGCTAGGGCCTGTCGTTTGGATCAGGTCGGCTATGCGTGACGGTGCCTTGTCGCCACCCCGCGGCGCGCGGCATGATCCAAACGACAGGCCCTAGGAGACGTCCTCCCTCACGTGTGCGGCGCGGCGGCGGACGTACCAGCCCGCCGCCGTGAGCAGGAGGGCCAGGCCCGCCGCCGTGCCGACCGTGGCGCCGGTTGCGGCGAGACTGCCGGGGCCGGTGGTGGTCGTACCGGTGCCGCCGGTGGCGGAGCCGGACGTGCCGGAGGCCGAGCCGGACGTGGATCCGGACGTCGAGCCGCCGGTGGTGGTGCCGCCGTCCGTACCGCCGTCCGTACCGCCGGTGTCACCGTCGTCGTCGGTGTCCACCGGGTCCTGGCCGACGAAGGCGACCGGGACCTTCACGTCCTGGGAGCGGTCGCCGGACAGGGTGTGGTCGGCGCGGGTGGCCAGCACGCAGGTGGCCCGGAAGCAGTCGGTGAACTCGTCCTCGGCGTCCACGGTCAGCTCGACCTCGAAGGTGCCGCCGTCGCCGTACGGGGTCGCCAGTTCCTCGCCGTAGTCCGGCGGGTTCGAGGAGATCCACGCCGAGCTGTGCGAGGCACCGGTCATGTCGACGCCTCCGACGCACGGGGTGGGCAGTTCGCCCTCGCCGTTGTCGACGCACAGGGCGACGTAGATGCCCTTCTCCTCGTCGTAGCCGGAGCCGGTGATCTTCAGGACCTGGTCCTCGGTGGCGAGGTGGTTGACCGGGGTGACGGTGAGCTTCTGGCCCTGCGCACCGGTGACGGTCCTCGTGCCGGACGGGGTCTCGTCGCCGCCGTCGCCGTCGCCGCCGTCGTCGCCGGCCTCCTCGACCGTCAGGGTGAACTCCGTGCTGCGGGTCGTTCCGGCCGCGTTGGCGAAGACCACGCGGTAGCGGTAGCCGTCGTGCGCGGCGCGCGCGGTGAAGGAGTACGTGTTCCGCGTGGCGCCCGTGACGGTGGACCAGGTCTGGCCGCCGTCGGGGCTGACCTCCCAGGTCAGGGTCGGTACCGGGGTGCCCTCGGCCGCCGCGACGAAGGTGACCTCGTCGCCGGCGCGGACGGTCCGGTCGGTGGGGGTCTGGGTGACCTTCGGGGAGACCCGCCGGTCGTACTTCAGGACCTTGCTCTCGCTGCCGTCGGTCAGATAGACCGTGCCGCCGCCCGGGGCGACCGCGACGCCCGCGTAGGCGTTGACGCGGTTGCCCGGCAGGGACGCCGGGGTGGACGCCGGCCGGAAGGTGCCGCTGTCGTACACCTCCAGCAGGCCCTTCTGGTCGGCGCCGTCGGCCTCGTTGCCGTAGTCCTCGCGCAGGACGAAGGCCTGGTGGGAGGTGGCGTCGAAGGCGATCGCCGTGGGCATGTCGGTGCCCTTCAGCTCGGCCAGGGACGTTCCGTCCTTGTCGAACACGTGCACCGAGTGGCCGGAGCCCACCCAGACGTTGCCGGTCGCCGGGTCCACCGCGGTGACATAGGCGGGCCCCGCGGCCAGGTCGAGGGTGGCGGTGAGGTCCAGGGCCGTGCCGCCGGCGGTGCTCAGCCGGAACAGCTTGCCGTTGACGGCGTCGGACACCCAGGCGAGGCCTCGGGCGGGGTCCGTGCCGAGGTGGCCGCCTCCGCTGGGCAGTGTGGTCGTCCGGACGGTCTTCCCGGTGGCGTACTCGATCTCGGAGATCACCGCGCCCTGGGCGATCAGAATCGTCCGGTCCGTGGTGCCGGGGCCGGTGCCGGTGATGGTGCCGCCGGCCGGCCAGACGCCGGTCGCCGCGGTGTCGCCGGCCTTGGCGACGCCGATGCCGCGCACCGGGTACTGGAAGACGACACCGTCGTCCGGCAGTGCCTTGACGAGGCGCTGGACGACCCGCTGGGCGAGGGTCCCGGTGGTGCCGGGCGCCTGCGGGACGTAGCCGAGCGCCGTTCCGTCGGCGGGGTCCAGGGCGTACAGGCCCGACTCGTTGACGGTTCCGGTGTCGACCGTGTTGCCGGAACCGACGTACAGCTTCCCGGAGTCGGGGTGCAGCAGCAGGGCCAGCGGCATGCCGGCGGCGGTGAACTCGGCCGCGCGCACATAGCTCACGGTGCCCGGCGGCACGTCCTCGCCCTCGCCGCCGTCCCCGTCGCCGGGTTCCTGGCCCTCGAAGGTCACGGGGATCCGGACGTCCTGGGAGCGGTCGCCGGTGCCGTTGTGGTCGACGCGGGTGACGACCGAGCAGGCGACCTCGGTGCAGTCCAGGCCGTTGTCCTCGGCCTCGACCGCCAGGTCGACGTCGAAGGTGCCGCCCGCGCCCCAGACCTCGGCGACCCCGGCGGGTGCCTCGGTGGAGCCCGCCGGGACGATCCACTTCGAGGCGCCGCTGCCCCCGGTCTGGTCGGCACCGCCGAGGCAGGGGCTGGGGATGCGGTTGTCGCCGTTGTCCTTGCAGAGAGCGACGTAGACGCCCTTGGTGACGTCGTAGCCCTCGCCGGTGACCCGCAGGGTCTCGCCGTCCGGGTCGAGGCGGGCGGAGGCGGAGACGGAGAGCTTCTGGCCCTGCGCGCCGAGGGCCGTCCTCGGCGTGTCGGCGGCCTGCGCGGCCGGACCCACCGTGAGCGCCGTGGCCGCGGCGGCCACCAGGGCGACGGCGCCGAGCAGCGCCGCCGGGCGTCTGTGCTGCATGGGAGTGTTCCTCACTGGTCGCGTGCCCGCGACGCGCCGCCGAACGCCGCGGGGGCCGGACCCCGCCGCGCGAGGTCCGGCCCGGCCGCGTTCAGCCGGCCGTCACTGGAAGGTGATCGGGGCGTGGACGTCGTACTTGCGGTCATTGGTGTCGAAGTGGTCGGCGCGGGTCACGATCGCGCAGGTCACGTCCTCGCCGCAGACGCTGCCGTCGTCGAGCACGGCCTTGACGTAGATCTGCGCGCTGAAGGTGCCGCCGGTGCCGAACTTGGAGCTGTTGGCGAACAGGCCGCCGAAGACGTTGTTGACCCAGTGCGAGGCGCCGGTGGAGCCGCTCTCGTCCTGGCCGCCGAGGCAGGGGGTCGGCTTGTTGGCGCCCTGGACGCCGTCGACGACACAGAGGCCGACGTAGATGCCCTGGCCGGTGTTGTAGCCGGAGCCGGTGACGGTGATGACCTGGCCGGCGGCGGAGGCGGTGTCGGGCGCGGTGAGCGACAGGTTGTAGGTCGTGGAGCCGTCGACGATCGTGCGGGTCGCGGTGGCGGCGGAGGCGGAGGTGGCCAGGCCCAGGGTCAGCGCGGCGGAGGCGCCGACGGCGAGCGCGGCGCGGGCGGCGGTGCGGGGGGTGGAAACTCTCATGGCGGGACCTTTCCTGTCGGAAGTCCGAACTTCGCCAGCTCGAACTTAGGTAAGGCAAACCTAAGTATGAACTCCGGCCGTTTGTCAACGGAGTGCAAAAATCGCCAACCACCCTGCACCGCAAGGGATTTCGGGCATACGAAGGAGCGGACCGGACGGCCCGCTCCTTCCAGCGACTGGGTGACCGGCACGCCGGTCAGTCCGGGACACCGACCCCGAACCGGGCGCCGGCGACGCCCGGTTCACCGCCGACGGCGGTCAGCTCCACGGTGTGCTCGCCCTCGGCGGCGTTGGCGTACACCGGGAAGGTCCGCTCGATCCGGCCCCGGGCGTCGGCCACCGCCTGATAGCGCGTGTCCCCGTCGATCGCGACGAGCACGACAGCCCCCGGCGCGAACCCCGTTCCGGTCACCGTCTGTTCGGCGCCCGCCGTGAGGGCGGGACGGGCCAGGGCGGCGGCGGGTCCCCGCTGCGGCGCGACGGCCCCGGGCCGCTCCTCGGCGCTCGGGGAGGCCCGCGGGGTCTCGGGTCCGGCGGACTCCTCGGCCGTCTCGGTCCCGACACTCACGTCGAACGCACCGAGCGCGTCCCCGGCCGCGAACTCCGCCCCGCTCCAGGCGGACAGCAGGGCCGCCCCCTCCTCGGTGAGCGACGCCCGCAGCCCGGTCCAGGTCACCGCCTCGGCCCGTACCGCGGGTTTCGCGTCGGCCACCTCGGCCAGCGCCAGCTCGCGGGCCCGCCCGTCGACGACCGTACGGGCGTACAGGGCACCCTCGTCACCGGCCAGCCGCAGTCGCAGCCCGGCGAGGACGAGGGGCTGCCCGGCCGGACCGCCGAGACGGGCGACGCCGCCCAGCTCCACCTCGGCGGCACCGGTCCCGGGGACGGCGTCGCCGCCGAGGGCGGGGAAGGAGGCCCGGCCGGCCGCGGTCCGCACGGCGGGCGCGGCGACGTCGAGCGTGACGTCACCGGCGGCCAGGGTCCAGTCCGCGTGCCCGCCGGAGACCTGCGCGAGCGGCTCCTGGCCGGCCGCCGCGGCCGGTGCGCCCAGCACGAACAGCGCGCCGGCCACCAGGGCGACGGCGCCGGTTCTCTTCGCCATGTTCGGTTCTCCCTCGGGGATATGAGGTCGTGTCACTCGCGCCGGCGCCTGCCGGTTCGGGTCCGCCGGTACCGCTTCAGCTCGCGTTCGCGTTCGCGTTCGGGTGCGCGGGCCCGGATCGCCGACGGCGTGCCCAGAACCAGGCGCCGGAGCCGGCCGCCAGGAGTCCGGCGGCGGTGAGCCCGACGGGCAGCGCGAGGCCGGATCCGGTGGCGGCCATCGAGCCGTCGGCGGCCTTGTCGGCCGCCCCGGTGGTGCCGGAGCCGCCGGTCGTCGCGGTCGTCGAGGCAGCGGCGCTCGCGCCGGGTGCGGCCGAGGAGCCCGAGCCGCCCGTCGTGGCGCCCGCCGACCCGAAGGTCACCGGGATCCGCACGGTCTGGCTCTGGTCCCCGCCCCGGGTGTGGTCGTTGCGGGTGATGACGGCACAGGTCACCCCGGACGCGGTGCAGTCGGTGTTGGCGTCCTTGGCGCGCACCTTGATCCGCGCGCTGAAGGTGCCCGCGTGCGCGCTGCCGCCGTAGGGCCGGGCCAACCCCTCACCGTAGGAAGGCGGGTTGGAGGAGATCCACACGGACGCACCCGACTCGCCGGACATGTCGACGCCGCCGACGCAGGGCGTGGGTGTCCTCCCGGCGCCGTTGTCGACGCAGAAGGCGATGTAGATGCCCTTCTCGGTGTTGTAGCCGGAGCCGGTCACGGTGACCGTCTCGCCCGCCGGATCGAGGCCGGACGACCGGGACACGGTGAGTTTCTGTCCCTCGGGCCCGGTCGCCGAGCCACCCGCGGCCACCGCCGGCGAGGCCGCCGGAAGCAGAAGGGCGGACGCCGAGGCGACTGCCAGGAGAACGCCAACTCCCCGTCCGCGCAAGCCACTTGGCCCTGTCATGGAAAACCCCCACCACGCGACACTAAGGGAAGCCTAACCTAAACTAATACTCAACTGTGTGCCAGCCGAACGGAAAGGAACTGCCATGCGCGCACCCCGGGGAGGCCGGCCTGTCGGACGCGGGACGAGGAGGGGGCTCACCGCCCTCGGGCTGGCCCTCGCCCTGCTGACCGGGGCCTGCGCCCAGGGCTCCACGGGGAGCGCGGACACCTCCGAGGCGAGCGCCCCGTCCGCGGGCGCGCGGGCCGCCGCGGCCCAGGAGCGGCTCGCGAAGAACACCCTCGTCCCCCTCGAAGGCGAGGCGCCCGCACCGGAGTTGCCGGTGACCGTGGACTCCTCCGACGGACGGAAGGTCACCGTCACGGACACCTCGCGCATCCTCCCGCTCAACGGCGGCGTCGCGGAGATCGTGTTCACGCTGGGGCTCGGCGACCGGGTCGTCGGCCGGGACATCACCGCCACCTTCGAGGAGGCGAAGAAGCTCCCCCAGGTCACCAAGGCGCACGACGTGAGCGCGGAGAGCGTGCTGTCGCTGGAGCCGACGGTGGTGCTGGCCGACACGGACACCGGCCCCGGGGAGGCGATCGACCAGATCAGGGACGCCGGGATCCCCGTCGTCGTCCTCGACCCGGCGACCGAGCTGTCCGACGTCACCACCCGCACCACCCGGATCGCCGAGGCGCTCGGCGTCCCGGCGGCCGGCCGGGCGCTCAACACACGGATGAGCGACGAACTCGCCGCCGCCCGGGCGGCCGTGCCCGAGGGCAGCAGGCCGAAGGTCGCGTTCCTCTACATGCGCGGCAGCGCGGCCGTCTATCTGATCGGCGGCAGGGGATCGGGGGCCGACTCGCTGCTGGACGCGGCCGGCGCGGTGGACGCGGGCACGGACGCGGGCCTGGACCGCCCCTTCACCCCGATCACCACCGAAGCCCTCGCCCAGGCGCAGCCGGACGTGATCCTGATGATGACCAAGGGCCTGGAGTCGGTCGGCGGCCTCGACGGCCTCCTCCGGATCCCCGGCATCGCCCAGACCCCGGCGGGCATGAACCGCAGGATCGTCGACCTGGAGGACGGCGTGCTGCTGAGCTTCGGCCCGCGCACACCGCTCGTCATCGACATTCTGGTGGACCGCGTCCACCGGAAGTGATCAGCCGCCGGGGCCGGCCGGAAGGTGCGGGCGCCGGTCAGAAGACGTAGGCGTCGACCTCCGCGAGACAGCGGGCCCGCCGCTCCTCGTCGTCCTCCAGGAAGGAGGCGGTGAACGAGTTGCGGGCCAGCTCGCGCAGCCGGTCCTCGCTCAGCCCGAGGGTGGTGCCGACGGCGTCGAAGTTGTCGCCCGCGTAGCCGCCGAAGTAGGCGGGGTCGTCGGAGTTGACCGTGCACAGCAGCCCGGCGTCGAGCATGGCGGGCAGCGGGTGGTCGGCGAGGGTGTCGACCGTGCGCAGCCGGACGTTGGACAGCGGGCACAGCGTCAGCGGTATCCGCTCCCGCACCAGCCGCTCCACGAGCGCGGGGTCCTCCATGCACCTCAGGCCGTGGTCGACGCGTTCGACGCCGAGGACGTCGAGGGCCTCGGTGATGTACTGCGGCGGCCCCTCCTCCCCCGCGTGCGCCACCCGCCGCAGCCCCAGCGCGGCGGCCGCCTCGTACACCTCGCGGAACTTCGCCGGCGGATGCCCGACCTCGGCGGAGTCCAGCCCGATCCCGGTGATCCGGTCCAGATAGGGCTTGGCCGCGTCGAGCGTCTGAAGGGCCGACTCGGCGGACTCGTCCCGCAGGAAGCACAGGATCAGCCGGGTCGAGACACCGTGGCGGGCCTCGCCGGTGCCCAGCGCGCGCCACAGCCCCTCCACCACCGTGCCCATGTCGACGCCCCGGGCGAGATGGGCCTGCGGGTCGAAGAAGATCTCCGCGTGCCGTACGCCCTGCGCGGCGGCCCGGGCGAGGTAGGCGTCGGCCAGGTCCGCGAAGTCCTGCTCGGTGCGGAGCACCGCCATCAGCTCGTAGTACAGGTTCAGGAAGGACTGGAGGTCCTCGAACCGGTACGCCTCGCGGAGCGCGTCGGTGTCGGCGTAGGGCAGGACGACCCCGTTGCGGGCGGCCAGCTCGAACGCCAGCTCCGGCTCCAGGGTGCCTTCGATATGCAGGTGCAGTTCAGCTTTCGGGATGGGCATCAAAGTATCGTACGGCTGTTTTACCGACGTTTCGGCAGCGGTACCCGCAGCAGGTCGTGCGCGACGGTCAGCTCCCCCTCGAAGCCGGCGGCCCGTGCCTGCCGCTCGAACTCCTCGGGGTCGGTGTAGCGCTGGCTGAAGTGCGTGAGCACGAGATGCCGCACCCCGGCGTCCCGGGCCACACCCGCCGCCTGCCCCGCCGTGAGATGCCCGTGCTCGATGGCGAGCTGTATCTCCTCGTCGAGGAAGGTCGACTCGATGACGAGCATGTCGGCGTCCTCCGCCAGCGCGTGCACGCCGTCGCACAGCCGGGTGTCCATGACGAACGCGAACCGCTGCCCGCGCCGCGCCTCGCTGACGTCCTCCAGCAGTACGTCCCCGAGAGCCCCCTCCCGCTGGATGCGGCCGACGTCGGCGCCCCGGATGCCGTGCGCGGCGAGCCGCTCGGGCAGCATGCGGCGCCCGTCGGGCTCGACGAGCCGGTAACCGTAGGACTCGACGGGATGGGACAGCCTGCGGGCCTCGAGCGTGTACGAGGCGCCGGTGGCCAGGGGCCCGTCCTCGGCCACCGGCGCCTCGGTGACGCCGACGGTCTCGCGGTAGGCGGTGGCGTACCGGAGCCGGTCGAAGAAGTGCTGGCCGGAGCGCGGGTAGTGGGCGGTGACCGGGTGCGGCACCTGGTCCAGGTTGATCCGCTGGATCACGCCGGACAGGCCGAGCGAGTGGTCGCCGTGGAAGTGCGTCACACAGATCCGGTGGAGATCGTGCGCGGCGACACCGGCCCGCAGCATCTGCCGCTGGGTGCCCTCGCCCGGGTCGAAGAGGATGCCCTCGGCGTCCCAGCGCAGCAGATAGCCGTTGTGGTTGCGGTGCCGGGTCGGGACCTGGCTGGCGGTGCCCAGGACCACCAGTTCACGTACGGACATCGCGCGCTACCCGGGGGGCCACTGCATGCCGCGCCCGCCGAGGACGTGCGCGTGGGCGTGCCAGACGGTCTGTCCGGCGCCGCTGCCGGTGTTGAAGACGATGCGGTAGCTCTCCAGCTTGTCCTCGTCGGCGACGGCCCGGGCCTCGCGCAGCACGTCCGCGGCGATCGCGGGTTCGGCGGCGGCGAGGACGGCGGCGTTCTCGTAGTGCACCTTCGGGATCACCAGGACGTGGGTGGGCGCCTGCGGGTTGATGTCCCGGAAGGCGACCGTCGTCTCCGTCTCCCGCACGATCGTCGCCGGGATGTGCCCTTCCACGATCTTGCAGAACAGACAGTCGTCCTGCGGCTCGCCTGCCATGCGGCTCTCCTTTGCGCGGGTGATCTCTTGCGGGAATCGTAGCGAGCGGTGCGGCCGGGTCAGGGCACGGTGGGCGGTACCTTCGCCGGCGTCTCCCGCAGCGCGGCCAGCGCCAGCGCCACCGCCTCGTCGAGCTGGACGTCCCGCCCCGCCGCGTGGTCCTGCGGCCGGCAGACGACCTCGACGTCGGGGTCGACGCCGTGGTTCTCCACCCCCCACCCGTAGCCCTCCAGCCAGATGGCGTACTTGGGCTGGGTGACGAGCGTCCCGTCGACCAGCCGGTACCGGCTGTCGATGCCGATCGTGCCGCCCCAGGTGCGGGTACCGACGACCGGACCGATCCCGAGCGCCTTGATCGCCGCGTTCACGATGTCCCCGTCCGACCCGGAGAACTCGTTGGCGACGGCGACGACGGGCCCGCGGGGCGCGTCCTCGGGGTAGCTGGACGCCCGCATCCCGCGCGGCACGTCCCAGCCGACGATCCGCCGCGCCAGCTTCTCCACCACCAGCTGCGAGGTGTGCCCGCCCCGGTTCTCCCGCACGTCGACGACGAGCCCCTCCCGGGCGACCTCGATCCGCAGGTCCCGGTGGATCTGGGCCCAGCCGGGCGCCTGCATGTCGGGCACGTGCAGATAGCCGAGCCGGCCGCCGGACGACTCGTGGACGTAGGCCCGCCGGTCGGCGACCCACGCGTGGTAGCGCAGGGCCTCCTCGTCGGCGATCGGTACGACGACCGCGTGCCGGGGCTCGCCCCCGCCGGACGGCGAGATCGTCAGCTCCACCGGCCGGCCCGCCGTACCGACGAGCAGCGGTCCGGGACCGGTCACCGGGTCCACCGGCTGTCCGGCGACGGCGGCGATCGTGTCGCCGGGGCGCACCGCGACACCGGGGGCGGCCAGCGGGGAGCGGGCGTCGGGGTCGGAGGTCTCCGAGGGCAGGATCCGGTCGATGCGCCAGCCGCCGTCCTCGTGCCGGGAGATGTCCGCGCCGAGCAGCCCCTGGCGGGCACCTTGGCCGTAGCCGCCGCGCGGTGACACGTACGCGTGGGAGGTGCCCAGCTCGCCGTGCACCTCCCAGAGCAGGTCGACGAGGTCGTCGTGGGTGGCGACCCGGTCCAGCAGCGGCCGGTAGCGGTCCAGGACGCCGTCCCAGTCCACGCCGCCGAGGTCCGCCCGCCAGAAGTTGTCCCGCATGACGCGGCCGGTCTCGTCGTACATCTGCCGCCACTCGGCGGCCGGGTCGACGGTCTGCCGGATCCGGGCGAGGTCGACGGTGATGTTGCTGTCGCTGTCCTCGTCGCCGGAGGCGCGCCGGTCGCTGGGGACGACCTTCAGCTTGCCGTCGGCCCACAGCAGCAGCCGTTTGCCGTCGCCGCTGACCTCGAAGCCGTCCGCGTCGGCGGCGAGGTGCTCGAAGCGCTGCTGGGCGAGGTCGTAGCGCTCCAGCTCGGTGTCCGGGTCGGGGTCGTCGGGGGTGGCGCGCGAGGCGCCGAGGACTCCGCGGACCGGGTGGCGCAGCCAGAGCACGCCGTCCTTGGCGGCGGCGAGCCCGGAGTAGCGGCCGGCCTCGACGGGGAACGGGACGATCCGGTCGGCGAGGCCCTCCAGGTCGATCCGGGTGGCCGGGGTGCCCTCGCTGTCGGGGGTCTCGTCCTTGTCGGGCGCCTCGAAGGGGCGGCCGTGCCGCTGCGGGCCGAACGGCGACGGGGTGGTGGCGGCCAGGGTGATCAGGTGCGGGCGGGCACCCTCGACGAAGGAGAGGTCGAAGGCGTGCTCGTCGTAGACCGGGTCGAAGGCGCGGGTGGACAGGAACGCCAGGTGCCGGCCGTCGAGGGTGAAGGCGGGCGCGTAGTCGTGGAAGCGCAGCGGGGTGGCCTCGGTGACCGACAGGTCGGTGACGTTGGCGAGCTTGAGCTGGGCGAGCGGGCGCGGTCCGGGGTGCGACCAGGCGAGCCAGGCCGAGTCGGGCGAGAAGACCAGGTCGCCGACCTCGCCGTCGGCGCTGCGGTCGACCTCGCGGACCTCGCCGCTCTCCCGTTCGACGAGCAGCAGCCGTCCGTCGTGCGCGGCGACGGCGGCCCGGCTGCCGTCGGGCGCCATGGCCAGTTCCAGGACCCGTCCGAGCCGGCCGGCGGCGAGCCGGCGCGGGGTGGCGCCCGGGGCCGGTCCGGTGGCCGGCGCGAACTCCAGGGCGTCCTCGCCCTCGGCGTCCGTCACCCACACCACCCACTCCTCGCCCTCCGTGCGGAAGGTGCGCGGCAGCCGTGCCCGCACACCGGGCCGGGCGGCGAGCGCGCGGGCGGGCCCGGCGCGGTGGGTGATCCAGTGGATGGCGCCGCGCACCTCCACGGCGCTGCCGCGGGCGGTGTGGTCCGGGGCGGCCCCGCCGAGCCACCGGGAGGCGGTCACCGGGTGCGGTCTGCGGTCGGTGCGCTGGCCGCCGAGCCGTACGTCGAGCCGGCGCGGCGCGGCGCCGTCGAGGTCGTCGAGGATCCACAGTTCACCGGCGGACATGTACACGATCCGCGTGCCGTCGCCGGCCGCCTGCCGGGCGTAGAACCCCGCCCCGCTCTCGGCCCCGTCCGGGCCGGAGGTGTCCCCGAGCGGGGTGTGCCGCCGCAGGTCGGACCCGTCGGCGAGGGAGGAGTACAGCGCGCCGGTGCCCTCGTGGTCGGAGAGGAACGCGATCCGCTCCCCGGCCCAGACCGGGTACTCGATGTTCCCGTCGAGTGCCTCGTGCAGCCGGACGAACCCGCCGTCGCCGTCCCGGTCGATCCACAGCTTGCCCGCCGTGCCGCCCCGGTAGCGCTTCCAGTGGGCGGCCTCGCGGCCCATCGGCGCGGACAGCAGCACGGTGTGCGGGCCGTGGGCGACGCCCCCGACCGGGCCGTACGGCAGGGTCGTGGCGGGTCCGCCGTCGAGCGGGACGGCGCGGGCCCAGGTGCGGCGCGGGCTCGCCTGGTCGTGGGCGGCGAGCGCGAGGATCCGGCCGTCGGGGGTCCAGCCGGACACCCGGGTGCCCGCACCGCCCCAGTAGGTGAGCCGGGTCGAGGGTCCGCCGTCGACGGGGGCGATGTGCACCTCGGGGGCGCCGTCGCGGGTGGAGGTCCAGGCGACGGTGGTGCCGTCGGGCGAGATCCGCGGCCGGGAGACCGGAACGTTGTCGGCGCTGACCCGCCAGGCGCGTCCCCCGTCGAGGGGCGCGAGCCACACGTCGTCCTCGGCGGCGAAGGCCACCAACTCGCCGTGCGGGTGCGGGAATCTGAGGTATGCGGCAGGCGTCGCGGACTGGGTCACCGCATCACTGTATGCAACGGCGGGACCGCAGGTCAGGGGTTTCGATCAGTTGTCTTTCGCTCCCTTTGCGCCGCTCACTTGCCCTCGACGGGACCGCACCCCGCCTTCCCCGCCCGGCACCACACCGTCTCGGTGACGGTCACGGTGACGGTGGGCCGCGGCCCGGATCCGGCGGTGTCGGGCGGGTCGACCGGCGAGGGCGTCGCGGACTTGCAGTCGCCGAGCCCGCTGACCCGGAACACCTGCTTCTTGCCGACGTCGGCCCGCAGATCGCCGCGGACACAGGCGCCGCCGACGCCCCGGGTGACCTTGCCGGTGACGGTGATGTCCCGTCCGTCGCCGGTCTCGCCGGTGCAGTCGACGGCGGCGATCCGCTGCGCCTGCCGGTCGCCGTCGTACTTCGCCGTGCAGGTCAGCCAGCGCACGTCCACGTCCCGGCGTCCGAGCTCGGCCGTCGCGGCCTCGTCGGTGGTGTACGCCACCGACATCGTGCTCAGCCCGCCCGGCTCGCACGCCACGAGCCCGCCCACGGCCACGGCCGCGAGTCCTGCCACGGCGGCCGAGCGCAGCGCGCCCGGCCGACCCCGAATCTGCCGTAATGCCCCCATGAGGGGCAGCCTGCCATCGTCCCGGCGGCCGCGGTAGGGCTCATACGGCCACTCCTTGCACGCGCACGCCACCCTCGCGCCCGGCCGCGCGCCGGAAAACCCCGCGCCCCGCCGGGGTTCGGCCGCCTAGCCTGCTCCCATGCGTGACAGCCGCCGTACGAGAACACTCGTCGTCGACGAGAACACCGCCTACCGGTGGAGAGTGCGCCACCGGCACGGTGACGGCGCGCCCTGCGCGGAGGTGCTCACCCTGCACCGTGACGGCGTCCGCACCCGGATCGTGTTCCGGGCCGGTGCCGGCCGGTACGCGGGCGACGGCGGGCCCGGCGGGCACTCCGGCGCGGTGGGCGACCGCGAGCACCACCTCAACCTCCACGAACCCGGCGCCGTACGCGCCCTGGTCGACGAGGCCCTCAGGCGCGAACTGCTGCCGTACGACGGCGAGGTGGACGGCTGGGACCTGCTCCCCGGTGCGGCCCTCAGCCGCGCAGCAGCAGCCACTCCTGAAGCTCCACCAGGTTGCCCTCCGGGTCCTTGAGGTGGGCGACGCGCATCCGGTCGGTCATCGGGGCGGGCCCGTGGATCAGCTCGGCGCCCCGGGCGGTGATCTGCGCGCAGTAGGCGTCGAGGTCGTCGACGCGCAACGCCACCAGGGAACGGTGGCCGTTGGCCGGCTCGCCCAGTTCGCCGAGCACCTCGGCCATCATGGCCCGGTCCTGGACGGCGATCCCGGCCGAGCCTGCGGCGGGGCCGAACTTCTCGTACGGCCCGTGCACCGCCCCGGACTGCGGTACGAGGCCGAGGACGTCGGCGTAGAAGCGGTAGCAGGCGGCGAAGTCGGTGACCAGCAGCCGTACTTGGGCGAGTTCCACGGTGCCTCCTCAGCGGTCCTCGAACGTCAGGACCAGCGGCCGGTGCGTCCCAGGAGCAGGGCGGTGGCGGCCGTACCGGCGGTCGAGGTGCGCAGGACACTGCGGCCCAGCCGGTACGCCTTGGCGCCCGCCTCCTCGAAGAGCGCCAGCTCCTCGGGGGAGACGCCGCCCTCGGGTCCGACGACGAGCACGATCTCACCCTCGGCGGGGAGTCCGGCGGCGGCGAGGGGTTCGCTGCCGTAGTCACGGTCCTCGTGCAGGACGGCGGCGAAGTCGGCGCGGGCCAGCAGGTCCGCCACCTGTCGGCTCGTCGCCGCGTCGGCCACCTCGGGGAACCGGACCCGGCGGGACTGCTTGCCGGCCTCGCGGGCGGTGGCCCGCCACTTGGCGAGCGCCTTCAGGCCGCGCTCGCCCTTCCACTGGGTGATGCAGCGTGCGGCGGCCCACGGCACGATCGCGTCGACGCCGGTCTCGGTCATCGTCTCCACGGCCAGCTCACCCCGGTCCCCCTTGGGAAGGGCCTGCACGACGGTGATCCGCGGCGACTCGACGGGCTCCTCGACGACGTCCCCGACACCGACCACCAGCCGGTCCTTGCCCTCGGCGGCGACGACCTCGCCCGCCGCCCAGCGCCCGGCGCCGTCGGTCAGGACGACCGCCTCACCGGCGCGCAGCCGCTTCACGGACACGGCGTGCCGCCCCTCGGGGCCGTCGAGCACGAACTCGGTTTGCCCGGAGGGAAGTTCGTCGACGACGAAGACCGGCGCGGTCATCGGACGTCACCCCCGTCGGCCTCGGACAACGCTGTCCGCGCGTCGTCGAGTTCGGCCATCAGCAGCTGCACCAGCTCGCCGGCCGGCAGCTCCCGGGCCATCCGGTGCCCCTGTCCCGCCCACAGCGCCATGCCCTGCGCGTCGCCCGCCTTGGCGGCCGCCTTGCGCAGCGGCGAGGTGAGGTGGTGGACCTCGGGGTAGGCGGCGGGGGCGTAAGGGCCGTGCTCACGCAGGAACCGGTTGACCAGGCCGCGGGCCGGGCGGCCGGAGAAGGCCCGGGTCAGCTCGGTGCGCACGTACAGCGGGTCGGTGAGCGCCTGCTTGTGCACGGCGTGCGCGCCCGACTCCGGTGTGGCGAGGAACGCGGTGCCCAGCTGGGCCGCGCTCGCGCCGGCCGCGAGGACCGCGGCGATCTGGCTGCCGCGCATGAGGCCGCCGGCGGCGACGATCGGCAGGCTCACGGACTCGCGGACCTGGGCGATCAGGGAGAGCAGGCCGATAGCGGAGCCGTCGGTCTCGGGCAGGTCCTTGTGGGTGCCCTGGTGACCGCCGGCCTCCACGCCCTGCACGATCACCGCGTCGGCGCCGGCCCGCTCCACGGCCAGGGCCTCCTCGACGGTGGTCGCGGTGACCAGGGTGAGGGTCCCGGCGCGGCGCAGGGCCTCCAGCGCCTTCGGGCTGGGCACGCCGAAGTGGAAGGACGCCACCGCCACCGGGTTGTCCAGCAGTACCGCGAGCTTGGCGTCGTAGCCGTCGTCGCGGCCGCTGTCCGGGTCGCCGAGTTCTGTCTCGTACCAGGCGGCCTCACCGGCGAGCTGATGGGCGTAGACCTCCACCGCGCCCGCGTCGAGGGGCGCGGCGCCGGCCGCTCCGGTGGAGCCGGCGCCCGCACCGGGGTACTCCGGCTGCGGCATGAAGAGGTTCACGCCGAAGGGGCGGCCGGTGAGCCCTCGGAGCTGCTTGATCTCCTGGTACATGCCGTCGGCCGTCTTGTACCCGGCGGCCAGGAACCCGAGCCCGCCGGCCTCGGCCACGGCGGCGGCGAGCTGAGGAACGGAGACACCGCCCGCCATGGGGGCCTGCACGATCGGATGAGGGAAGAGATCGGTCAGCGCGGAGGACATGACGGCATGTTGTCACGTCCTCCGAACAAGTCCGAATCCGGCCTTCCATTGGCATAGTCCAGTGGCAGGCGTGGTCCCGTCGCTCGCGCGACGGGCCGATCAGCGCCCGTTGAACGCGTCCTTCAGCCGCGAGAACAGCCCCTGCTGACCGGGCTGGAACTGCCCCAGAGGCCGCTCCTCGCCCCGCAGCTTGGCCAGCTCGCGCAGCAGCCGCTCCTGCTCGGGATCCAGCTTCGTCGGCGTCTGGACCTCGACGTGCACGATGAGGTCGCCGCGCCCGCCGCCGCGCAGATGCGTGACGCCCCGGCCGTGCAGCGGGATCGACTGGCCGGACTGGGTGCCGGGCCGGATGTCGACCTCCTCCAGGCCGTCCAGCGTCTCCAGCGGCACCTTGGTGCCCAGGGACGCCGCGGTCATCGGGAGCGTGACCGTGCAGTGCAGGTCGTCGCCGCGCCGCTGGAACATCGCGTGCGGCAGCTCGTGGATCTCCACGTACAGGTCGCCGGCGGGACCGCCGCCGGGGCCGACCTCGCCCTCGCCCGCGAGCTGGATCCGGGTGCCGTTGTCGACACCGGCCGGGATCTTGACCGTGAGCGTGCGGCGCGAGCGGACCCGCCCGTCGCCCGCGCACTCCGGGCACGGCGTGGGGACGACCGTGCCGAAGCCCTGGCACTGGGGGCAGGGGCGGGAGGTCATGACCTGGCCCAGGAAGGACCGGGTCACCTGCGACACCTCACCGCGGCCGCGGCACATGTCGCACGTCTGGGCGGTGGTGCCCGGGGCGGCGCCCTCACCGCTGCACGTGGTGCAGACGATCGCCGTGTCGACCTGGATGTCCTTGGTCGTGCCGAAGGCGGCCTCCTCGAGGTCCACCTCCAGCCGGATCATCGCGTCCTGGCCGCGCCGGGTGCGCGAGCGCGGGCCGCGCTGGGACGCCGTCCCGAAGAAGGCGTCCATGATGTCGGAGAAGTTGCCGAAGCCACCGGCCCCGAAGCCGCCCGCACCGCCGCCGCCCGCCTGCGAGAGGGGGTCGCCGCCGAGGTCGTAGACCTGCTTCTTCTGCGGGTCCGACAGCACCTCGTAAGCGGCGTTGATCTCCTTGAACCGCTCCTGGGTCTTCGGATCCGGGTTGACGTCCGGGTGCAGCTCGCGAGCGAGCCGCCGGAAGGCCTTCTTGATCTCTTCCTGCGACGCATCGCGGCGCACGCCGAGAACGGCGTAGTAGTCCGTGGCCACCTACGACTCCGCCAGGATCTGTCCGACGTACCGTGCCACTGCGCGTACCGCTCCCATCGTTCCCGGGTAATCCATGCGGGTCGGTCCGACCACGCCGAGCTTGGCGACTGCCTCGCCGCCCGAACCGTAGCCGACCGACACCACAGAAGTGGAGTTGAGTCCCTCGTAGGCGTTCTCGTGACCGATGCGTACGGTCATGCCCGAATCCCCCGCCTCGCCCAGGAGCTTGAGGAGCACGACGTGCTCCTCCAGGGCCTCCAGGACGGGCCGGATGATGAGGGGAAAGTCATGTCCGAAGCGGGTGAGATTGGCGGTTCCGCCGATCATCAGCCGCTCCTCGTTCTCCTCGACGAGTGTCTCCAGCAGGGTGGAGAGCACCGTCGAGACCGTGCCACGGTCGTCGGCCTCGAAGGCGTCCGGCAGGTCTTCCACCAGCCGGGGCACATCGGTGAACCGGCGGCTCGCGACCCGGCTGTTGAGCCGCGCGCGTAGATCCGCCAGGGCGGCCTCCCCGAAGGGCGCCGGGCAGTCCACCATCCGCTGCTCGACCCGGCCGGTGTCCGTGATCAGCACGAGCATCAGCCGGGCGGGCGCGAGCGACAGCAGCTCGACGTGGCGCACGGTGGACCGGGTCAGCGACGGGTACTGCACGACGGCGACCTGCCGGGTGAGCTGCGCGAGCAGCCGCACCGTGCGCGCCACGACGTCGTCGAGGTCGACGGCGCCGTCGAGGAAGTTCTGGATGGCGCGCCGCTCGGGAGCGGTCATCGGCTTGACGCCGGCCAGCTTGTCGACGAACAGCCGGTAGCCCTTGTCCGTGGGGATGCGCCCGGCGCTGGTGTGCGGCTGGGCGATGTACCCCTCGTCCTCCAGGGCGGCCATGTCGTTGCGGACCGTGGCCGGGGAGACGCCGAGGTTGTGCCGTTCGGTGAGGGCCTTGGAACCCACCGGCTCCTCGGTGCCCACGTAGTCCTGGACGATGGCGCGCAGCACCTGAAGCCGTCGCTCGCTCAGCATCGCGCACACCTCCAGATCCAGTCCGCCGGTCCCCCGGGCGCCTCGCCTGGCACTCTTCATATACGAGTGCCAGCGTTCCCCCGCCAGTGTACGGCTGTGGGGTACACCCGGGGCAAGGTCGGCGGCCGGTGGGAGGCCGTACCGTTAGCGTCGCGGTATGACGGTGACTTGGGAAGAGCTGGGGTGGGAACGGGTCGCGGCCGGGGTCGGACGGTGCCGGCTGCCGGGCTGGGACTGCACGGCGGGGCTGGTCGTCGGGGCGGGCTCGGCCCTGTTGGTGGACGCCGGTTCGAGCCTGGCGGAGGGGTCGCGGCTGCGGGCCCTGGCCGAGGAGCTGACCGGCGGCCGTGTGACCCATCTCGCGCTCACCCACCCCCACTTCGACCATGTCTTCGGCGCGGCGGCGTTCGCGGGCGCGGAGATCTTCGGCGCGGTCGGCATGGACACCGTGCCGGCGGAGGAGCTGCGGGCGGACGCGGTGCGGGGCGGCCTGGACGAGGCGACGGCGACGGAGGCCGCGGACGTCCTGGTGCGGCCCCGTCACCTGGTCTGCGGTGAGTGGACCCTCGACCTCGGCGGCGGCCGGCAGGTGCTGCTGGCGAACGTCGGCCCGGCGCACACCGCCCACGACCTGGTGGTCCTCGTCCCCGGCGCCTCCGGTTCGCCCGAGGTGGTGTTCTGCGGCGACCTGGTCGAGGAGTCCGGCGAACCGCAGGCCGGCCCCGACGCCGTCCCCTCCCACTGGCCCGCCGCCCTCGACCGTCTGCTCGACCTCGGCGGCGAGGACGCGCTGTACGTGCCGGGTCACGGGGCGGTGGTGGACGCGGCGTTCGTCCGGGCGCAGCGGGACGCGCTGGCGGCCCGTTTCGGCGTGTCGCGGTGATCCCGGGGTGATCCGGCCGGGATTTCTCCTATCGTCGTCCGAATGCGCTCGTACTCCGCCGACCTGACTCCTCCCTGGAAGAAGCCGAAGCCCGTCCCCGAGGTCCCGGCGGAGCCCGGCCTCGTGGTGGAGGAGCCTGGCACCGGATTCTGCGGCGCGGTGATCCGCTGCGAGGCGGGCACGGTGACCCTGGAGGACCGCTTCGGCAAGCACCGGGTGTTCCCGCTGGAGCCGCGGGGCTTCCTGCTGGAGGGCCGGGTGGTGACGCTGGTGCGGCCGTCCGCCGCTCCGGTACGCCCCAGCCGTACCGCCTCCGGTTCGGTCGCCGTCCCCGGCGCCCGCGCGCGGGTCGCGCGCGCCGGGCGCATCTACGTCGAGGGCCGGCACGACGCCGAGCTGGTCGAGAAGGTGTGGGGCGACGATCTGCGCATCGAGGGCGTGGTCGTCGAGTACCTGGAGGGCGTGGACGACCTCCCGTCGATCGTCACCGGCTTCGCCCCCGGCCCGGACGCCCGCCTCGGCGTCCTGGTGGACCACCTGGTGCCGGGGTCGAAGGAATGGCGCATCGCGCAGGCGGTGACGAACGACCACGCCCTGGTCGTCGGCCACCCGTACATCGACATCTGGGAGGCGGTGAAGCCGTCGGCCCTCGGTATCGCGGCCTGGCCGCGCGTCCCCCGCGGCCAGGACTGGAAGACGGGCGTGTGCCGGGCCCTGGGCTGGCCGGCGGAGAACACCGGGGCGGTCTGGCAGGCGATCCTGGCCCGGGTGGGGTCCTACAAGGATCTGGAGCCGGAGCTGCTGGGCCGGGTCGAGGAACTGATCGACTTCGTCACGGCGTAGCGGTGAGCGGCGGAAGGGTTCCGAACCGGCTCGTATCGAGATCGATGCCGATGATCGGCAGTGGCACCGGATCCCCGAACTTACGGGTCCGCCCGCTCTGGTAGTCCGCCGTCGGACCCGTGCCGACAGGTTCCGTCATCACCAAGCATGTGGCCTTGAAGGGGTCGATGAGCAGGTAGACGGGCACACCCCCGGCAGCGTAGATCGACCGCTTCTCCACGTAGTCCCGGTGCACACTGGTCCTGGAGACGACCTCGACGAGCATCGTCACGGCCGGGGACGGCACGAGACGGCCGGGACCGTCGTCGGCACCGATCTCCAGAACGACCAGATCGGGTTGAGGCTCGCTCTCCTCGCCGGGGAAGGCCACGTCCTGGGTCTGGAGCCGCTCCCACCGGTCGGAGGGGACCTGGTCCTGCACGGACTGCACGATGCGGTTGTGGACCTTGTCGGGTCCGGCCGTCATCACGATTTCCCCCCGGATGAGCTCAGCCTTGAAGCCTTCGGGAACCACGAGGTTCTCGAAGACGTCATGCACCCGGCGATCATCCACAGCGGTCATCTCCGTGGCCCTCCGAATCCGCCGCGTCCTTGTCGGCGGCAGCCTACGAACCAGGTTAGGGACCGAACACCGGTTACGGGGGGATTCACCCGCCGGGGTGATCAGTCCACCAGATCCCGTACGACCGCGTCGGCCAGCAGCCGCCCCCGCAGGGTCAGGACCGCACGTCCCTCGTCGTAAGGCTCACGCTGGAGCAGCCCCTCCGACAGCGCCCGCCGGGAGGCCGCGAGGCCCTCCGGCCGCAGCAGGGACAGCGGCACGCCCTCCCGCAGGCGGAGCTCCAGCAGGATCCGCTCGACCCTGCGGTCCTCCGCCGACAGCACCTCGCGCCCCGCCCCGGGGGAGCGCCCGGCGGCCAGCGCCGTCGCGTACGCCCCCGGGTGCTTCACGTTCCACCAGCGCACGCCGCCCACGTGCGAGTGCGCGCCGGGGCCCGCGCCCCACCAGTCGGCGCCGCGCCAGTACAGCTCGTTGTGCAGACAGCGGCCGGCGTCGGAGGTGGCCCAGTTCGACACCTCGTACCAGTCGTAGCCCGCCGCGGCGAGGGTCTCCTCGGCGATCAGATACCGGTCGGCGTGCACGTCGTCGTCCGTCATCGGCACCTCGCCCCGCCGGATCCGCCGGGCGAGCTGGGTGCCCTCCTCGACGATCAGGGCGTACGCGCTGATGTGGTCGGGCCCGGCCCCCAGCGCCGCGTCCAGCGTCGCCCGCCAGTCGTCGTCCGACTCGCCCGGCGTGCCGTAGATCAGGTCGAGGTTGACATGGTCGAAGCCCACCGCGCGGGCCTCCGCCACGCAACGCTCGGGCCGGCCGGGCGTGTGCGTGCGGTCGAGGACACGGAGCACGTGCTGCCGGGCGCTCTGCATGCCGAAGGAGATCCGGTTGAAGCCGCCCTGCCGGAGCGTGGCGAGATAGGCCGGGTCCACGGACTCCGGGTTCGCCTCGGTCGTCACCTCCGCGTCGGCCGCCAGCCCGAACTCGTCCCGGATCGCGCGCAGTGCCCGTACGAGGTCGGAGGCGGCCAGCAGCGTCGGCGTACCGCCGCCGACGAAGACCGTACGGACCTCGCGGGGGTCGTCGCCGAGGGTCTTGCGGGCCAGCCGGATCTCGTCGACCAGGGTGTCGGCGTAGTTCTCGCGGGAGGCGAGCACACCGCCGGTGCCGCGCAGCTCGGTGGCGGTGTAGGTGTTGAAGTCGCAGTACCCGCAGCGGGTCGCGCAGTAGGGAACGTGCAGGTAGAACCCGAGGGGGCGGTCGGCGGCGCCGGCGAGGGCGTGCTCCGGGAGCGCGCCGTCGTCGGGGACCGGCTCGCCGTCGGGAAGTGCGGAAGGCATGGGTCCATTGTCCAGGACCGGCGGGATTACTCCGCCTGGAGGACCAGCAGCGCCAGATCGTCCTCCGGCGGCCGCTCCCCGAAGTCGTGCACCAGGTCACGGATCCGCTCGGCGATCATGTCCGCGTCGAGTCCGGTGCAGCCGGCCAGCGCGGTGGCGAGACCGTCGCCGTCGTCGAACTGGCGGGAGCCCGAGCGCCGCTCGGTCACCCCGTCGGTGACGCACAGCAGACTGTCGCCCGAGCGCAGCTCCAGGGTGTCGCAGGTGTACGTGACGTCCTCGACGACCCCGAGCAGGGTCTGCGGGCGCGCCCCCGTGGCGACGGAGCCGTCGGGCCCCAGCAGCAGCGGCAGCGGGTGCCCGGCGGAGGCGAGGGTGCAGCGCACCCCGCCCTCGAAGGGGGCCAGCTCCCCGTAGAGGAGGGAGAGGAAGCGGGTCTGCGGGCCGTCGGTGGGTCCGGCCGGGCCGACGAAGGCGCGGGCGGCGGCGTCGGCGGCCTCGGTGGCGTCGTCGAGGAGGAGCTGGTTGAGGCGGTCGAGGACGTCGGCGACGCCGTAGCCCTCGCGGGCGAGCAGGCGCAGCCAGGGCCGGGCCAGGCCGATCACGACGGCCGCCTCCGGGCCCTTGCCCTGCACATCGCCGACGGCGAAGCACCAGCGGCCGTCGCCGGCCGGGAACAGGTCGTAGAAGTCGCCGCTCGGCCCGCCCTGCTCGCGCGGCTCGTACACCAGGGCGCTGCGCACGCCCGGGATCTCGGCGACCGCGCCGGGCAGCAGCCCGCGCTGGAGGACGGCGCTGATGGTGGCCTGGCGGGCGTACTGGCGGGCCGCGCCGATGGCGAGCGCCACCCGGCGGCCGAGATCCTCGACGAGCCCGGTGACCTCGTCGGGGAAGCCGTTCGGCCCCGCCCGCCCGATGACCAGGGTGCCCAGCGGGCGGCCGCCGGCGATCAGCCGGTAGGCGAGGGCCGTGCCCTGCGGGCCGAGGACCGCGCCGGGCCAGGGGAAGGGGGCGGGCCCCGAGCTGAGCCCGTCGGGCGGACGCGGCGGGTCCTTCTCCAGGGCCCGGCGCAGCTCCTCGACACGGTTCTCGCTGCCGTGCCAGGCCCGGGCGAGCCGGGGTCCCGGCCAGCCGGGCCACTCGCCGCCCGGACCGCTCAGCTCGTCCTCCAGCCACACCGCGCACCAGTCGGCGAGCCGGGGCACCAGCAGCTGGCTGGTGAGCGCGGCGACCAGATCCTCGTCGAGCTGCCCGGCGAGCAGGTCGGAGGCCTCGGCGAGGAAGGAGAGGGCGCCCCGGTTGAGCCAGTCCCGGCCGTCCTGGCCGCAGGGGCCGTCCTGGCCGTCCGGTACGGCGGGCCGGGGGTCGGGGGCGAGGGCCTCCAGCAGGCCGAAGGCGGTCCCGGGCACGCCGTCGGCGTCGTACGGCTCGGCCGGCACCAGCCGCGCCCAGACCGTCTTCGCACCCCGGCGGTACGTCACTCCCCAGGCGTCGGCCAGCGCCGCGACCAGCCGCAGGCCACGGCCGTACTCCGGGATCTCGTAGGACGGTTCGGGGCTGCCGTCGCGCGGGGCGCGGGAGGGGTGGTGGTCGGACACCTCGACGACCACGGCACAGCCCTCGGGCCCCGCCTCCAGCCGGCAGAGCAGCCCGACGTCCGTGCCGGCGTGCACCACGGCGTTGGTGACCAGTTCGCTGACGACGAGTATCGCGTCCTCGGCGAGGCGTTCGGCGAGCTTCTCCGCGCCGGGGAGGCCGAGCCCGGCCCACTCCACGAGCGTGGCCCTCACCAGGTCCCGGGCGGTCCCGGGCGCGAGCGAACTCCCGGTCAGGGTGACCTCGGTGTGCGGGGAGGGGGCCACCCGAAAGGCATGGGCCGACGCGTCACCGGCACAGGAGTAGAACTCCCGCTGGGTCGGAATGGCCCCCATGCACAGCTCCCCTGCACGTTCGGAGGACGACGCCTCGATCAGTGCCGCCAGAGTGACAGAACGGCCCCGTCCATAAGCAAGGGGTTACCGAATGGGCCGCGATGAGGGAGAACCGTGCTACGGGTGTGTCCGAAGACGAACGGTTCGACGACGGATTCCGAGCGTCCGGACTATGCCCTCTGCTCATCCATGCCGGGAACGTGCCGCTCGGTGCTTGGTCGGTGCCTGCTCCGTCCTTTCGGTGCGCCTCGGTGCCGGGTCGGTTCGCGGGTGGCACCGCCCGGTGCTCGGGCGGTGCCACCCGTCAGTCCTTCACGTACCGGACGACGACGCGCATGCCGGTGCCGCGCTCCGTCCG
The DNA here is from genome assembly GCF_014648915.1 of Streptomyces phaeofaciens. Taxonomy (GTDB): domain Bacteria; phylum Actinomycetota; class Actinomycetes; order Streptomycetales; family Streptomycetaceae; genus Streptomyces; species Streptomyces phaeofaciens. The sequence continues at coordinate 103,182 of NZ_BMSA01000003.1, forward strand.
CCAGCGCACCTCGTCGCCGACCTCCCGCCCCATCAGCGCCCGGCCCAGCGCGGAGTCGGGACTGAGCCGTTCCGCCTCGTCGCCGGCGAGCATCGCGATCTCGTACGTCGTGATCCCGGGGTCGTCCGGGTCCTCCACGCCGACCAGGCAGCCGGGCGCCACCGTCGTCCCGCCCGTCAGGGTCGAGTCGGGCGTCACCCGGTCCAGCAGGTCCCGCAGCAGGCTTCGGCGCTCGCGCAGCGCCGTCCGCCGTCGGTCGAGGTCCGCCAGCTGCGCCTGCCGCGAGGACGAGTCGACGGCCACGATCTCGGGCAGGGGCCGCTCCAGCTCGTCCTGGACCCGCCCCAACTCGCGGTGCACCCGGCGGTGGGCGGCGGGACTGAGCCGCTCCACCCCGGAGCCGGTGGAGGAGGCGGGGAGGGGGACAGGGACAGGGTCGGGCGTGACAGTGGGGGCAGGTGCGGGTGCGGGTGCGGTGGTGCGTACCGGCTGGCGCGGTACGCCGGGCAGCGGGCCGTCCGCCGTCCGGTCCGTGGCCCGGCGCACCCGCAGCAGCTCCGTCGTACGGCCGTCGGAGGCGCCGGCGGAGCCGGGCGCGTGGTAGCGGGCCAGCCCGGTCTGGCCGGTGTGGCCCAGGACCGGTACGTCGGCATGGGCGATCGCGGCCCGGATCATGGCCTGTATCTCGGCGTGGGCGACCCGTACGACCGCCCGGCCGCCGCGCGCCACCTCCACGACGTCGGCCCCCGGGAACCCGGGTACCCCCACGCCCGCGAGGAACCGTGCGGTGCTCTTCACGGAACGGCCCATGCTGAACGCGTGCTGGGCCGCGTTGACCTCGTCCCGGTGCAGCCGCACGACGGAGACGAACTCCGGCGTCCCGTCCCCGCCGCGGTCGGCCGCCGAGGCCCGCCGGACGTCCTGCCGCCCGTCCGCGCCGGAACGCGCCGACCGGCCGTCCGCCGCGGGAGCCGCCGCAGGGGCCGCCGGCGCGGTGCGGACGCCCTTGCGGGAGTCCTCCGCAGGGGCCGACACCGGCCCGGTCCGCGACCCGGCCTCGCGCGTGGCGCTGGACTGCTGCGGCGGCGTGGCCGTGGGCGGCTGCGCCGCGGGGCGCCGGACACCGGTGCCGGCCCGCGGCCCGGCGGGCTCGGCCGTGCCGACGGACTCCGGAGCACGGTCGGCCGGCTCCGGGGCATGGGGCCGAGAGATGGCCGGCGGGTCGGCCGGACGGCGCTCGGCCGGCCCGCCCGCACCGGCAGCCGTACGCCCGTCGCCGCCCGCCGTGCGGCTGCCGGGCCCCGGCAGCCGTGCCGCCGTCTCGATCCCGAGCCGCTCGATCTGCTCCCACAGCGGTTCCAGCGCGCGCTCGGGGTCGAGGAAGAACCGGCTGCCCCGGATCCGGACGAACGTCCAGCCCACCCGCTCCAGTTCGCGCTGGCGGGCCGCGTCCGCGTCCGCGTTCTCCTCGGTGTGGAAGGCGTCGCCGTCGCACTCGACCGCCAGCCGGCGCGTCCCGCCCTCGACGACGAGGTCGATACGGAAGCGCCCGGCGGGGTACTGCGGCCGCACCCGGTAGCCGCGCGCCCGCAGCGCCAGATAGACACGCTGTTCGAAGAGGCTGTCGAAGGCCTCGTGCGGAACGTCCGGCCGGACCTCGCCGAGCACCGCGCCGTCCTGCTCCTCGGCGGGGCGGGAGAACCAGTCGAGGTAGGCGCGCCGCAGATCGCTCTCGCCCAGTTCGGTGAGCGCGACGCTGTGGAACAGCCACACCTGGTCGCGGGCCCGGGACGCGGCGACGTTGATGTGCTGCCGGTACAGCGCGCTGTTGTAGGAGCCGATGCGGCGCGGCCCGTCCGGCCCGGTGAGCGAGGTGACCAGGCCGACGAGGACGACATCCCGCTCGTCGCCCTGGAACTCCTCCGCGTTGCCCACCCGCAGCCGCCGCCGCTGCCGCTCGTCGAGCGGGATGCGGTCCGCCAGCAGATCCTCGATGAGGAACTTCTGGCCGGCCCCGAGCAGGGTGATGACCCCCATGGTGCGGCCCGCGTAGGCGGGGTCCGCGATGCAGCGGGCCACCGTGTCGACGAGGGCTTCCGCCTCGGGCCGGTTGATCTGCTTCTGTCCGCTGCCCTCCACGAAGCCGTCGGCCACATGGACCGACCGCAGCGGAGGCAGCCGGTCGGCGCCGTACTGCCGCAGGGGCTGGAGGCGGCCGCCGTAGCAGAGTTCGTTGGAGAAGCCGATGATCTCCGGCATGCAGCGGAAGTGCTCCTGGAGCATCAGCCTGCCGCGGCCGCCGGCGAGTCCGGACGCGATGTCGAAGAGGCTCGCGGTCGGGGTGAAGAGGTTGCGCCGGGCGGCGGGCAGTTCGCCGAGGAGCCGCCGCTGGAGGGCGAACTGCTCGTCGTGGTCCACCCCCACCTGCGCCGGGCTGACCTGCTGGTCGTCCCCGACGACGATCACCTTCGCGCCGAGCCAGGCGAGCAGCAGCGCTTCGGGGCCGGACTGGCTCGCCTCGTCGATGATCACGACGTCGAAGCGTCCGGCCCGGTCCATCGGCACGGTCTCGGTCACCTGGTGCAGCGGCATGATCCAGGCCGGCACCGCCTCCTGGCTGGCCTGGAGGCTCTCGCGGGCCTGACGGCGGTAGGTCGCCGCGTACTTGCCGGTGCCCTTGCCGAGCCTGCGGACGTTCTGCTGGTAGGAGGTGAGGGCCACGGCCTGGTCGTCGGTGAGCCGGGACAGACAGGTGTACCAGGCCCGGTCGGCCGCCAGCCGTTCCAGGCTGATGCGGATCTCGGCGTCGGCCTCGGTGAGCTGCCGCTGCTGCCGGTTCTCGGCCTCGGGGTCCGTCAGTTCCGTCATCCGCGTGTGCCAGGCCGACCAGGCCCAGGCGGCGTCGAAGTCCGCGAGGCGGGTGTCCCACGCGGGGTCCTGCGGGCCGGACTCCAGCGGGTCGGCGACGTCGGGGAGGACCGCGGCCACCCGCCGGTAGGCGTCGTCGCAGGCCGTCTTGCGGGCCAGGGCCTCCCGGAGGTCGTCGAGGTCCGCGACGGCGGCGGCGTACGCGTCCGGGTCGCGGGCCTCGACGGCGGCGCGGGTCCGGTCGACGGCCGGCGGGACACCGCGCCGGTGCGCCGAGGCCCGCAGCACGTCGAGGGCGTCGTCGATCAGGGCGCGCGCGGGGTCGGCGGCGCGGCGGGCCGCCCGCGCCCGCAGCACACCGCGGACGGTGTCGACCGTCGTGGGGTCGCTCCAGTCGGCGCCGGCGAGGCCGGGGGCGTCGGCCGCGGCCAGCACGACGTCCCGCCGCAGATCGGCGAGGGCGGTGAGCGTGGCCAGGGTGGCGGCGTCCTGGCGGAGGCGGGCGATCCGGCGGGGGCCGGGCTGCCAGGCGCCGACGCCGTCGCCCCACTCCCGCTCGATGTCCTGGAGGTGCCGCTCCAGGGTGATCCGGTGCAGTACGGCGGCCGCCGCGGCCTCGGTCTCCACGGTGCGGCCGTCGGCCCGGACCGCCTCCGGGAAGTCGCCGACGGCCTTGCGCAGCCGGGTCTTCATCCCGAACGTGCCGCGCAGCCGCTCGCCGGCCGCGAGACCGTCGCGCAGGGTGGTGGCGAGACCGAGCGCGGTCGGGACGTCGTACGCCTCCAGGCCGCTGACCAGGGTGGCGCCCAGGGCGTGGGCCGCCTCCTCGATGGCGGCGAGGGCGGCCGTGGTGCGCTCGTGCCGGCTGCGGATGCCGATGTCCTGCCCGGCGAGCACCTCGCGGCGCGGCCCGGCGGCCCAGTCGGCGGGCAGGGCCGCGGCCGCCGCGTCCTGGGCCGTGAAGCGGTCGAGTACGGCGGCCAGCCGCTCCTGCCGGTCGGCGCTCAGGGCGGCCACCGCGTCGTCGACGCGCGTGCCGGAGCCGTGGGTGCGCAGCGCGGTGAGGTCGGCCTCCGCGGCGCGGAGCGTGCCGACCGCGTCGGCGAAGGCGAGGTGGGCGGGCAGCCGGCCGGGCTCGGGGAGCGCGGCGGTGACGGTGGCGGCGAGCGCGCGGTGCCGGTCGGTGAAGGCGAGGGCCGCGCGCCGCAGCGCGGTCAGGTCGGCCGGGGCCAGGGTGGGGGTGGGGCCGGGCACGGGGCCGATCCAGGCCAGCCGCGGCCGTTCGTCCGCGAGCCGCTCGGCGATGCGGGCCAGCGTGCCCTCGTAGTCGCCGATCTCGGCGGGGTGGCGGAAGGTCTCCTGCTCGCGCAGGGCCCGCAGGGTCTTCAGGGCGCGGGCCTGGGCGGAACGGGCGGAGCGCAGACGCTCCTCGTGCTCCTGGATGCGGCGCCGGTAGAACTGCGGGTCGAAGTCGCCCTGGCGGTCGAGGATCGCCTTGACCGACTGCTCCAGCTCCTGCTGTCCGGTGCCGTCGTCGGTACGGCTGACGCACAGCTCGCGCACGCTGGCGGGGAGTTTGTCCCGCAGCACCTTCAGGGCGCGGGCGGTGTGGCTGGTGATCAGCACCCGGTTGCCGTGCGCCAGGAGGTCGGTGACCAGGTTGGCGATGGTGTGCGTCTTGCCGGTGCCCGGCGGGCCCTGGACGACGACGAGGTCGCGGTCGCGCAGCCGCTCGGCGATGGTGCGCTGCTCGTCGTTGGAGGGCAGCGCGAAGTACAGCTCCGGTGAACCGCCGCGGGCCTGCGGCGTGCCGGGCTCACCGAGCGGGCGGTCGCCGCCGGCTCCGGCGACGGCCCGCAGCAGCGCGGTGGGTTCGGCCCCCTGCTCGATGCTCACGGCGACGCCGCGCAGCGCCTCCAGCATGCTGCGCCGGGTGCGCTCGCGCAGGAGCAGCGCGGGAGCGAAGCCCACGACCGGCACGGTGGGGTCGCCGGACGCGCGCTGCCGGGCGGGCGCGGGGTCGTAGCGGCCGGCCTCGTGGGCGGCGATGGTCCAGGTGGTCAGGGCGCGGTGGAGCTGGTCGGCCAGGGCGGGGTCGGTGGTGTCGCCCGCGGCCTCCAGTTCCTGGCGGACGAGGGCGCGGATCTCGGCGCGGGCCTTCTGCCCGGCGTCGAGCATGGACTCCTCCAGGACGGGGCCGCCCTGCTGCGGGTCGGGTCCGGCGGTGATCGCGCCCGTGTCGGGGTCGATGGAGACGACGGCCCGGCAGGTGAGCAGATGGCGGCGGACCGGTTCGTCCTGCGCGGACCAGGTCAGATGGCCGAAGGCCATGACCAGTTCGTAGCTCTCGCCGAGTTCGGAGGCGTCCACGCAGAGCCGGTACAGCCGGTCGTAGGCGCGCACGAGCGGCTTCATGGCGCGGTCGCGTCGCGCCCAGCCCTCCCATGCGCGGGCCCAGGCGCGGTGCTGCTCGCGCACCAGGTCGCGCTGCGGGAAGTCCTCCAGTGCGACGGTGACACGGCCGGTGCGCAGGGTGCCGCCCGCCGAGACCTCGTCGGCGGGTATCTCGGCGTGCTGCCGCGGTGCGGGCGCGGTCTCCCGGGCGGAGTCGCGGACCTCCCGGCCGTCGATCCAGTGGGTGAGGGGTGCGGCGGGGGTGGGCGGGTCGTGCCGGAGCGGGCGGGGTGCGCGCAGCCACAACGGGGTGTCGCCGGGGACGACTTCGGTGAGGAAGGAGTCGAACTGCGCGGGCAGGTCGGCGAACCAGACCTGGTGCCGGGCGTCGTCGAGGGTCCGCACCGGCCTGGTGCGGCTCTCACCGACCTCCGCCAGATAGCGGAAGACATGGCGGACGATGTCGTCGGGCGTCGCGACGGAACCGGGCACGAGCACCTCGCTGAACCAAGGGGAAAGGAAGTGTGGAGATGGTGTGCGCATCCTATGCGGCACGTCTGACATCGCGGCCCATAGGTCGATTTCCGCACCCTTGCCCCGCCCTGACACTCCGTTCCCGGACGCCCCTGCCGCGGACACCCCGTTCCCGGACGCCGCGCCCCGGGACACTCCGGACGCACAGCGACCAGGCTCCCGGGACGCACGGCGGCCGGCCCCGGACGCACGACGGCCCCGGAAGGCCGGATCGCCTTCCGGGGCCGTCCTGCTGTCACGCCTCGCGGGATCCCGCGTACATCTCGTCGATCAGGTGCTTGTACTCCCGCTCCACGACCGGGCGCTTCAGCTTCAGGCTCGGGGTGATCTCTCCGTGCTCCACGTCGAGGTCACGGGGCAGCAGCCGGAACTTCTTGATGGTCTGCCACTTCTGGAGACCCTCGTTCAGCTGCCGGACGTACCCCTCGACGAGGGCGACCGTCGCCGGCGCCGCGACGATCTCGGCGTAGGACTTGCCCTCGAGGCCGTTGTCCTTGGCCCAGTCCAGCAGGGACACCTCGTCGAGCGCGATGAGCGCGGTGCAGAAGTTCCGGTCGGCGCCGTGCACCAGGATGTTGGAGACGTACGGGCAGACCGCCTTGAACTGGCCCTCGACCTCGGCGGGCGCGATGTACTTGCCCCCGGAGGTCTTGATGAGGTCCTTCTTGCGGTCGGTGATCCGCAGATAGCCGTCGGGCGACAGCTCGCCGATGTCGCCGGTGTGGAACCAGCCGTCGGCCTCCAGGACCTCCGCCGTCTTCTCGGGCAGCCCGTGGTAGCCCTCCATGATGCCGGGGCCGCGCAGCAGGATCTCGCCGTCCTCGGCGATCCGCACCTCGGTGCCGGGCAGCGGCTTGCCGACCGTGCCGGTGCGGTAGGCCTCGCCGGGGTTCACGAAGGAGGCCGCGGAGGACTCGGTGAGGCCGTAGCCCTCCAGGATGTGGATGCCGGCGCCGGCGAAGAAGTAGCCGATCTCCGGGGCGAGGGCGGCGGAGCCGGAGACACAGGCGCGCAGGTTGCCGCCGAAGGCCTCGCGGATCTTCGCGTAGACGAGCGCGTCGGCGACCTTGTGCTTGGAGGCGAGCCCGAACGGCGCGGTGCGGGTGCCGGTGCGCTTGAAGTTGTCCTGGGTGACCTTGGCGTACTCGCGGGAGACCTCGGCCGCCCACTGGAAGATCTTGTACTTGGCGCCGCCGCCGGCCCGGGCCTTCGCCGCGACCCCGTTGTAGACCTTCTCGAAGATGCGCGGCACGGCGGCCATGTACGTCGGCCGGACCACCGGAAGGTTCTCGATGATCTTGTCGACGCGGCCGTCGACGGCGGTGACGTGCCCGACCTCGATCTGGCCGGAGGTGAGCACCTTGCCGAAGACGTGCGCGAGCGGCAGCCACAGGTACTGCACGTCGTCCGCGCCGACCAGGCCGGTCGCGGCGATCGCCTTCGCCATGTACGACCAGTTGTCGTGCGGGAGACGGACGCCCTTGGGGCGGCCGGTGGTGCCCGAGGTGTAGATGAGGGTGGCGAGCTGGTCCTTGGTGATCGCGCCGACCCGCTCCTTGATCAGCTGGGCGTCCTTCTCCAGCCGGGCGGCACCGCGCTTCTCCAGCTCGTCGAGGGTGAGGATCCAGTCGGTGCTCTCCACGCCGGCCGGGTCGATCACCACCACATGCGTCAGGGCGGGCAGCTCGGCGCGCTTCTCGACGGCCTTGGCGAGCTGGGCGGCGTCCTCCGCGATCAGCACCCGGCTCTCGGAGTCGGAGAGGATGTACGCCGACTCCTCCGCGTTGGTCTGCGGGTAGACGGTGGTGGTGGCCGCGCCGGCGCACATGATGCCGAGGTCGGCGAGGATCCACTCGAGCCGGGTGGAGGCGGCCAGCGCCACCCGCTGCTCGGGCTGCACCCCCAGCTCGATGAGCCCGGCCGCGATCGCGTAGACCCGCTCGGCGGCCTGCGCCCAGGTCAGCGACTTCCAGTCGTCGGGCCCCTGACCGGACGCGGCGGGCACCGGATACCGGTACGCCTCCGCGTCGGGCGTGGCGGACACGCGCTCCAGGAAGAGGCCCGCGACGGACGGCGGACGGTTCTCGATCAGTGTCTGTGTGTCGCTCACGACATCCTCCGGGGCCCGCGACGGTGCGGCTGGCTCATTGCGGCTGTTTTCACTCACGACTACTTCGCTCGCGACCTTGTTTAACTCGCGAGTAACTACCGAGCAGGGATCAGAGTAGAGGGCGACTGGCCAGCGCGTAAGGGGCCACGGAGGGTTACTTTCACCTGACCACGCACACAGGGCCCGCCGCGCCGAAGCGCGACGGGCCCTGTGTGGCGGTCCGCACGTGACTACTTCTTGCCCTTGGCGGAGCCTCCGCTGTCGTCGCTGCTCAGTACCGCGATGAAGGCTTCCTGCGGAACCTCCACGGAACCCACCATCTTCATCCGCTTCTTGCCTTCCTTCTGCTTCTCCAGCAGCTTCCGCTTACGGGAGATGTCACCGCCGTAACACTTGGCGAGGACGTCCTTGCGGATGGCGCGGATGGTCTCGCGGGCGATGACCCGGGAGCCGATGGCGGCCTGGATCGGCACCTCGAAGGCCTGCCGCGGGATCAGCTCGCGCAGCTTGGCGACCAGCCGCACCCCGTACGCGTACGCGGCGTCCTTGTGGGTGATCGCCGAGAAGGCGTCCACCTTGTCGCCGTGCAGCAGGATGTCGACCTTGACCAGGCTGGAGGTCTGCTCACCGGTGGGCTCGTAGTCCAGCGACGCGTAGCCGCGCGTCTTCGACTTCAGCTGGTCGAAGAAGTCGAACACGATCTCGGCGAGCGGCAGGGTGTAGCGGATCTCGACCCGGTCCTCGGAGAGGTAGTCCATGCCGAGCAGGGTGCCGCGCCGGGTCTGGCACAGCTCCATGATCGAGCCGATGAACTCGGTCGGCGCCAGGATGGTGGCCCGCACGACCGGCTCGTACACCTCGGTGATCTTCCCCTCGGGGAACTCGCTCGGGTTGGTGACGATGTGCTCGCTGCGGTCCTCCATGACCACCCGGTAGACCACGTTGGGCGCGGTGGCGATCAGGTCGAGACCGAACTCGCGCTCCAGCCGCTCACGGATCACGTCGAGGTGCAGCAGGCCGAGGAAACCGACGCGGAAGCCGAAGCCGAGGGCCGCGGAGGTCTCCGGCTCGTAGACCAGCGCGGCGTCGTTCAGCTGGAGCTTGTCGAGGGCGTCCCGCAGCTCGGGATAGTCGGAGCCGTCCAGCGGATACAGACCCGAGAAGACCATCGGCTTCGGGTCCTTGTAACCGCCGAGCGCCTCCGTGGCCCCCTTGTGCAGGGTGGTGATGGTGTCACCGACCTTGGACTGGCGGACGTCCTTCACGCCGGTGATCAGATAGCCCACCTCGCCGACACCGAGGCCGTCGGCCGACTTCATCTCGGGGGCCGAGACGCCGATCTCCAGCAGCTCGTGGGTCGCGCCGGTGGACATCATCCGGATCCGCTCACGCTTGTTGAGCTGGCCGTCGATGACACGGACGTACGTGACCACGCCCCGGTACGAGTCGTACACGGAGTCGAAGATCATCGCGCGGGCGGGCGCGTCGGCGACACCGACCGGGGCGGGGATCTCGGCGACGACCTTGTCGAGCAGCGCCTCGACACCCAGGCCGGTCTTGGCGGAGACCTTCAGCACGTCCGAGGGGTCGCACCCGATGAGGTTGGCGAGCTCCTCGGAGAACTTCTCCGGCTGGGCGGCCGGCAGGTCGATCTTGTTCAGTACGGGGATGATCTTGAGGTCGTTCTCCATCGCCAGGTAGAGGTTGGCGAGGGTCTGGGCCTCGATCCCCTGGGCGGCGTCGACGAGCAGGACCGTGCCCTCGCAGGCCGCGAGGGACCGCGACACCTCGTACGTGAAGTCGACGTGCCCGGGGGTGTCGATCATGTTGAGGATGTGGGTGTTGCCCGGATCCTCGGAGGGTGCCCAGGGCAGCCGGACCGCCTGGGACTTGATCGTGATGCCGCGCTCGCGCTCGATGTCCATGCGGTCGAGGTACTGGGCGCGCATCTGCCGCTGATCGACCACCCCGGTCAGCTGGAGCATGCGGTCGGCGAGCGTGGACTTGCCGTGGTCGATGTGCGCGATGATGCAGAAATTGCGGATCAGAGCCGGGGCGGTACGGCTCGGCTCGGGCACATTGTTAGGGGTCGCGGGCACGCAGGGTCCTGTCTCTTGAGGCGCCTTATGCCTCGGGTCGGATCTATACGTAGGCTCCATGGTCCCACGGGCGGCGACCGGGGGCCGGTTTGGGCCATTCTCCGGCCCACTGGTAACGTGGAGGGCTGTGTCTCATGCCCTCTCAGCGCGAGACACACCTCAGAAATCACCTGGTACGGGTCCCGAGCGGTCCCGTGCCTGAACCTGCAAAGGCTCATTCGTGGCGAACATCAAGTCCCAGATCAAGCGGATCAAGACCAACGAGAAGGCTCGGCTGCGCAACAAGGCCGTCAAGTCCTCCCTGAAGACCGCGATCCGCAAGGCCCGCGAGGCCGCTGCCGCGGGTGACGTCGAGAAGGCCACCGAGCTCCAGCGCGCTGCCGCGCGTCAGCTCGACAAGGCCGTCTCGAAGGGCGTCATCCACAAGAACCAGGCCGCCAACAAGAAGTCGGCGCTGGCTTCCAAGGTCACGACCCTCAAGGGCTGAACCCCTTCTTTGATCTGACCGGATCCCGAGGGATCCGACACGCCGGAAGGACCCAGGGCGGGCCCTCTCTCATCCGCCCCCGACCGGCACCCACGGATCCGCGCACGGCCTGCGTTCGCCACGCGGGCGCGGATCCAACAGCGTGACGCGAAGGCCCCGGCCGCCCGCCCTTCCCCAGGGCGGGCGGCCGGGGCCTTCGGCATGCGGGTACCGGTGCGGTGGTCCTGTGCTCACATCCAGAACTGGTCGGCCGTCTCCATGTCCGCGACGCACTCGTCGAGGTCGCTGATCTTGTCCCCGACGATCCGGAAGACGATCCCGCCCATCTCGTCGATGTGCTTGCCGCTCCGGTCGGCGGTGAAGTGGTGCACGGACATGACGTGCCCACGGCCGTCGACGAAGAGATTGCGCAACTCGACGCGGAACGATCCGCCCGTCTCCGAGTAGAGCCGGCCGTAGTAGTCGTTCAGGACCGCGTCGATCCCCTTGTAGTCCCCGGAGAGCGGGTGCGAGCCGGGTACGTGGTGCGTACAGTCCCCGGTCATCATCGAGCGCAGGGTGTCCATGTCTCCGCTTTGGAAGGCCTCGTAGCCCTCGCGGACGAGCTTGGCGTGCGGGTGTTCAGCCATGGAGATCGCCACCTTTCCCAGTCCGGCGACATACGGCTGATACGCACGATTCTCCTCTCCGGAGGGCCTATCGGCCTCTGGAACGAGCCGCCCGCGCGACGGCCACGACCGCCTTCTCCAAGGCGTACTCCGGGTCGTCCCCGGCGCCCTTCACCCCGGCGTCCGCCTCGGCCACGGCCCGCAGTGCCAGGGCCACCCCATCGGGTGTCCAGCCCCGCATCTGCTGTCTGACCCGGTCGATCTTCCACGGCGGCATGCCCAGCTCCCGCGCGAGATCGGCGGGCCGCCCGCCCCGCGCCGAGGAGAGCTTGCCGATGGCCCGGACGCCCTGCGCGAGCGCGCTGGTGATCAACACGGGCGCGACACCGGTGGCCAGCGACCAGCGCAGCGCCTCCAGCGCCTCCGCGGCCCGCCCCTCCACGGCCCGGTCGGCGACCGTGAAGCTCGACGCCTCGGCCCGCCCGGTGTAGTACCGCCCCACGACGGCCTCGTCGATGGTCCCCTCGATGTCGGCGACCAGCTGGGTCACCGCCGAGGCCAGCTCCCGCAGATCACTGCCGATGGAGTCCACCAGCGCCTGGCAGGCCTCGGGGGTGGCGGAGCGCCCGGTCACCCGGAACTCCTGCCGCACGAACGCCAGCCGGTCCGCCGGTTTGGTCATCTTCGGACAGGCCACCTCCCGCGCCCCCACCTTGCGCGCGGCGTCCAGCAGCCCCTTCCCCTTGACCCCGCCGGCGTGCAGCAGCACCAGCGTGATCTCCTCGGCGGGCGCCCCGAGATACGCCTTCACGTCCTTGACCGTGTCGGCCGAGAGGTCCTGCGCGTTGCGGACGACCACGACCTTGCGCTCGGAGAACAGCGAGGGGCTGGTCAGCTCGGCGAGCGTGCCCGGCTGCAACTGCTCCGGGGACAGATCACGCACGTCCGTGTCCGCGTCGGCGGCCCGCGCGGCGGCCACCACCTCCTGCACGGCACGGTCGAGCAGCAGCTCCTCCTGCCCGACGGCAAGCGTCACCGGGGCGAGGGGGTCGTCGTTCGCAGTCTTCCTGGCCATCCCCGACAGCATCCCACGAGCCACTGACAAGGAGACGCGGACGAGTGGACGGGCGGGCCGCGGGCGAGAGCCCTCCGGGGAGCGCGGGGAACCCCGAGACCGAGGCACCGCCCTCAGCCGCGCGCCACTCCGGGCGCCACCGCTGCCCGCAGCCCCCGCAGCCCCCGGCGGGTTGTCACGGCTCCTCGCGCCACCCGTCCCACTCCCCCGCGAACTCGTCCAGCGCCTCCGCGTCCAACCGCCGTTCCTCGTCCCGCAGGACAACCAGCCACTGCGCGTCCTCCGCATCGTCCTCCCCGGCCAACGCGTCACGGACGATCCGCGGCTCCTCCTTCACCCCGAACCGTTCCCCGAGCGCTTCCGCCACCTCCTCCGCGGCATCGCGGTCCGGCAGCACCAGCACATGTCTCACATCGCTCACGCACCCATTTTCCGGCACGCCCGCGCGGCGACCGGCACGGGCCGGACCGTCGGCACGATCCGCCCTCCGGCGGGCCGGCTATGCCCCACCGCGCGGCTTCACCGTCGGTACCTCCCCCAACTCGATCCCGAACCGCTCCCGGTACACCGCCAGCACCTCCTCGTCCGTCGCCAGGTCCCGTTCCTCACTCGTCCCGTCGAGCGCCGTCACCTTCAACCGGCGCCCGCTGAGCGTGACCCGCCCCCCGTCCAGCGTGACCCGCGAGCAGACCAGCGACTTCGTGAAGTGCGACTCCGGCGCCGTACGGTGCCACCAGGCGCCGGCCCTGAAGTCGCGCAGCGCCCGGGGACGCGCCTCCAGGCGGTACTCCCGCGAGCCGTTCCGCACGACGTCCAGATCGGCCGCCTCCGACCGCCGCGCCGCCCGCCCCGTGCCGCCCTTCACCCCGGCCGCGTCCGGACCGGCCTCGACGATCCGGAACGCGCCCCCGGGATCCTCCTGCTCGGCACGGTCGTCCCAGCGGAGCGGGTAGTGGCTGTGCGCCCCGAACCCCACGTCCGCCAGCCAGTCCCCGGCATCCACCGTCCGCACCCGCAACGCGAGATGGTCGTACGGGATCCCGAGCCGCCCCTGCTCCCCGTACACCCGCGCCGCGAGCAGCGTCACGTCGAACCCCACCGCCGCCAGCAGCGCCCCGAACGCCCCGTTCAGCTCGTAACAGAACCCTCCCCTGCCCGCGTCGACGATCTTCTCGACCAGCCGCGCCGGCTCCAGCTCGATCTCCTCGCCCAGGTGGACCGACAGGTTCTCGAAGGGCACGGCCCGCAGATGCCGCAGATGCAGCTCACGCAGGACGTCGACGGTGGGCCAGGCGGGCTCCTCGGCCCCGAGGCGGCGCAGATAGGCATCGACCAGACGGGTGTCGAGCGGGCGGGAAGCGACCGGTGCGGAATCCATGCCCTCAGTCTCGCGCCACCCGCAGCGCACCGCCGGTACCCACGACCGCCAACGCCCCGTCCCGATCCGTCCGCAGTACCGCCGCGCCGCCCGCGCGCAGCGCCGCGACCGTGCTCGCTGCGGGATGCCCGTACGGGTTGTCCGCGCCGCACGAGATCAGTGCCAGCCGTGGCGCCACCAGGCGTATCAGGCCCGGGTCCTGGTACGCCGAACCGTGATGCGCCACCTTCAGCACGTCCACCCCGCTCAGCAGCGCCGCCGCCGGTGAACGCGCCAGCGCCCGCTGGCCCGGGGGTTCGAGGTCCCCGAGCAGCAGCATCCGCAGCCCGGCCGACCGCACCAACAGCGTCACGCTCGCGTCGTTCGGTCCCTCCGGCTCCGGTACCGGCGCCGCGGGGCCGCCCGGGAGCGGGCCGGGCCGAGCCCTCGGGGGAGGCCACAGCACCTCCCAGTCGAGGGAACCGGCCCTGCGCCGCTCCCCCGCCACGGCCCGCCCGACCGGCACCCTCCGCGCCGCCGCCTCCCGCCGCACGAACTCCACCTGTGCCGGAGGCTCCTCGAACCCGGTGGTCTCGATCGCCCCCACCTCCCGACCCCGCAGCACCCCGGGCAACCCGGCGACATGGTCGGCGTGAAAGTGGGTCAGGACGACCAGCGGCACCCTGGTGATGCCGAGGGTGCGAAGACAGTGGTCGACCAGCGCCGGATCCGGACCGGCGTCCACCACCACGCCGGTGCCGTCACCCGCCGCGAGGACCGTCGCATCGCCCTGCCCCACATCGCACATCGCCAGCCGCCAGCCCGGCGGCGGCCAGCCCGTGAGCACCCGGGTCAGCGGCGGCGGCTGCACCACCGCCAGGACGAGCAGCACCCCGCACACCCCGCACAGCCACGGCCGCCCCAGCAGCCGCCGTCCGAACAGCACCGTCGCCGCCGTGGCGAGGGCGAGCAGCAGCGCCCCGCCCCAGCCGCCCGGCCAGTCCACTCCCCCGCCCGGCAGCGCCGCCCCGGCCCGCGCGATGCCCGCGATCCAGCCGGCCGGCCAACTCGCGCACCAGGCGAGCGCCTTGGCCACCGGCATCGCCACGGGCGCCGTCACCAGCGCGGCGAAACCCAGCACCGTGGCGGGCGCCACCGCGAACTCCACCAGCAGGTTGCACGGCACCGCCACCAGGCTCACCCGCGCCGACAGCACCGCCACGACCGGCGCGCACAGGGCCTGCGCGGCCCCCGCCGCCGCCAGCGCCTCCGCGAGCCGCGGCGGCACCCCGCGCCGTCGCAGCGCGGCACTCCAGCGCGGCGCCACCGTCAGCAGGGCTCCCGTCGCGAGCACCGACAGCAGGAACCCGTAACTCCGGGCCAGCCACGGGTCGTACAGCACCAGCAGCAGGACCGCCGTCGCCAGTGCCGGGAGCAGCGACCTGCGGCGGCCGGTCGCGAGGGCGAGCAGGACGACGGCCCCGCAGGCGGCCGCGCGCAGCACGCTCGGGTCGGGCCGGCACACCACGACGAACCCGAGGGTGAGGCCCGCGCCGAGCAGCGCCGTCGTCCGCAGCGAGATGCCGAGGCGCGGTGCCAGGCCCCGCCGCTCCACCCGCTGCGCCAGGCCGGGCGGTCCGAGGAGCAGCGCGAGGATGATCGTGAGGTTGCTTCCCGAGACGGCCAGGGTGTGGGCGAGGTCCGTCTCCTTGAACGCCTCGTCCAGTTCCGGGGTGATCCGTCCGGTGTCCCCGACGACCAGCCCCGGCAGCAGCGCCCGGGCGTCCGCCGGCAGCCCGTCGGTGGCCGTGCGCAGTCCCGCCCGCAGCCGCCCGGCCAGCCGCTGGGCCGCGGACGGCGCCGCCACGACCGTCGGCTCCGTGCCGTCGCGTACCCGCAGCACCCCGGCGATCCGGTCCCCTCCGGCCAGGGCTGGGGCCAGCCGGCCGGTCACCCGCACCCGGGTGGACGGCAGCAGCCCGAGCCACGGCGAGCCGTCCGGCCCACCCGCTCCCTCGTCGACGTCCACGATCATCAACACCGGCGCCCGTGTCGCCGTCGCCCCGCCGTCCGCGCCCTCGACCCGGCGCACCTCGGCGTGGACCAGCACCGCGTCCGGCGTCACACGGTCCCCTCTGACCCGGGGCCGGGTGAGCCGCGGATCGGACGTGATCTCGGCCTCGGCCGTGACGGTCGTGTACTCCCGCGCCAGCCCCGGCACCGGCCCCCGCCGCACATCGGCCCCGTGCAGCCCGGCGGAGACGGCCGCCCCGCCGGCGCAGAGCAGCACGGCGGCGAGGGTGGCACGCACCCAGCGGCCCCGGCCCGGCGGAAACCGATCGCCTCGGGCCCGCCCCGACGCCCCGGCCCCGGCACCCCCGGCCACTCTCGACCCCTCGGCCCCAGGACCCCCGGCCGCTCTCGACCCCTCGGCCCCAGGACCCCCGGCCGCCCCCGGCACCTCCGCCGGGGAAGCACCGTCGCCCGGGACCCGGTGCCCCCGCCGCCCCACGCCCCACAAGGCACCCGCGAGCACCAGGCACACCAGCGCGACACCGACCGCCACCTCCGGTGACGCGTCCAACGCGAGCGCCGCCGTCGCCCACGCCGCGAGCGCGGGCGGGACCAGCCGCAGATCCGCCGGCCCCTCCTGGCGGGGATGGGCGTCGCCCAGCCGTGTCCCGGAAGCCACGTGCACGGCTCGACGGCCCCGGGAGCCGGGACCCGCCCGCACCTCCCCGCCGGCGGCCTCCTCCTCCTCGGCCCTCATGGCCGTACGAGATTCCGCAGGTCGGCGTAGCGTCGCTCGCCGATGCCGTTGACGTCCCGCAGTTCTTCCACCGAGCGGAAGCCACCGTGCCGGGTGCGGTGGTCGACGATGTGCTGTGCCAGCACGGGCCCCACGCCCGGGAGCGTGTCGAGCTGCTCCACGGTGGCCGTGTTGAGCGAAACCACTCCCGCGGGCCCGGCCCCCGCACCGACGGGGCCGGCCGCCCCGCCCCCGGCCCCCGGCGCGGGCGGTGCCGGCCCTCCGACCACCACCTGCTCCCCGTCCACGAGGAACCGCGCCCGGTTGAGCCCGTCGGTGTTCGTCCCGGGCCGCACCCCGCCGGCCGCGTCCAGGGCGTCGACCACCCGGGAACCGGCGGGCAACCGGTGGATCCCGGGCTCGCGGACCTTTCCGCTGACGTCCACCACGATCTCGGCCCCGGGCGCACCGGGAGCGCTCCCCGACGGCGCACCGCCCGCAGCCCCGCCCGTGGCCCCGGAAACGGCCGGAGCCGCCGGGGCCTCTGCCCCTTCCGGTTCCTCCACCTCTCGGGGTGCCGCCCGTACGACCTCCGGCGCGCGCACGGGCTCGGCCCGGCCGGCCCAGAAGTGATGTGCGGCGAAGCCCGCGGCGACGACCAGCACCACCGTGAGCGCCTGCACGCTCCGCCGCTCGATGCCGCAGCGTGCCTGCACCCACACCGGCAGCCGCTCCCGCAGCGCCGCCCCGGCCCGCTCCCGCCACCTCCCGGCGCCGCGGACTCTCTCCTCCACGGCCCCGAGCCCGGCGCCGACCCTGGCACCTGCCTCTGCCCCGGCTCCGGCCCCGGCTCCAGCCCTGGCCCCGGCTCGGACTCCGGCTCCGGCTCCGGCTCCGGAGACGTCGGCTTTCGGGCCGCGCCCGGCCGGCCCCTCACCCACTCCCGGCGGTCCCGTCGCCGATTTGCGCCGCTCCACGGCCCGGTCGGCGAACAGCGCCTCCGCGCGCCGCCGCAACTCCACCGCCGAGGCGTGCCGGTGCCCGGCGGAGCCGGTGAGGGAGGAACGGCGGCGGCGTGCCGAGGTGCGGTGTCGCCCGTCGGAGTCGGGTCCCCGCCCGGGACCACTGGTCGGGTACGGGGTGCGTGTACGTGATCGAAGTACCATGCCCCGAGGATCGGACACTTCGTCACATCGCACTGATCTTGGTCAATTCCCGGGGATGACCGGCCCATTGTGGAAAACTCCGCCACTCACACGGGTGAGAGAACCGCGAGAACCCAGGTGGGAGAACCCCCCGGGCGCGCTGTGCGGACGGCTCCGGCGCCGCACCTCCGGAACGGCGCGGGTGCCGCTCACCGGGGCGAGACGACGGCTCCCAGCAACCCCGGCCCCGTGTGCGCCCCGATCACCGCGCCGACCTCGCTCACATGCAGATCCGCCACCCCGGGCACCCGCGTCCGCAACCGGTCCGCCAGCGCGGACGCCCGCTCCGGGGCGGCGAGATGGTGAACGGCGATGTCCACCGCCGCGCTCCCCGCCCGGTCGGCCACCAGCTCCTCCAGGCGGGCGATCGCCTTCGACGCCGTCCGGACCTTCTCCAGGAGTTCGATGCGCCCCCCGTCCAGCTGGAGCAGCGGCTTCACCGCGAGCGCGGAGCCCAACAGCGCCTGGGCGGCGCCGATCCGGCCGCCGCGGCGCAGATAGTCGAGGGTGTCGACGTAGAAGTAGGCGCAGGTGCCGGCGGCCCGCTTCTCCGCGGCGGTGACGGCCTCGTCGACCGTGCCGCCCGCCTCCGCCACCTCGGCCGCGGCGAGCGCGCAGAAGCCGAGCGCCATCGCGATCATGCCGGTGTCCACCACCCGCACCGGCACCGGTGCCTCCCGGGCCGCGACCACCGCGGCGTCGTACGTGCCGGACAGTTCGGCGGAGAGATGGAGGGAGACGATGCCGGTGGCGCCGGACTCGGCGACCCTGCGGTAGGTCTCGGCGAAGAGCTGGGGGCTGGGGCGCGAGGTGGTGACGGGGCGTCGCTTCTGGAGCGCCTGGGCGAGGGAGCGGGTGGAGATCTCGGTGCCCTCCTCCAGGGCCTGGTCGCCGAGGACGACGGTCAGGGGCACCGCGGTGATGCCGTGGCGCTCCATCGTCCGCTGCGGCAGGTAGGCCGTGGAATCCGTGACGATCGCGACATGGCGGGACATGAGCTGGAGGTTACCTGGCGTAGCCCCCGGACGGCAGCCCGGCCCCTTCCACCTGGGAGGGCCTTGACCGAATCAGTACCGCACCGGGCACCGGCCCGCCCCCGGCTCGGAGCCGCGCAAGGCGAGCCGTCGGCACGGCCGCCGGCGCATCAGGTGGTGCTCTCCGGGCGCGGCTTCTTCTGCCAGGGATGGACGGGGCGCGGTCCCGGCGGGGTGATGGCGGGCCGGGCCGGCTCCTCGGCCGTGCGTGCCTCGGGGGTCTCGGGGGTCTCGGGCCAGGTCTGTCGCGGGGTCGCGCCGTCGGCGGCGGCCGGGGCCTGCGGCCATGGGGGCGGCGTCGACGTGGAGGCCGCGGTCGCGGTGTGCGGGGGCTCGGGGGTGGTCCAGTGGCGCAGGGCTCCGGACTCGACGTCGATCTGTGCGCTGAGGGCGTCCAGGTCGTCCTCCGCGAAGCGGCGGGCACGGTCCCGGGCGGCCCAGCGCAGCGAGTCCGCGGACTCCGTGATCCGCTCGGTGCGCTCCCGCAGGGACGGCAGCCGCGCGGTGAGCGTCGCCCGGTCCGGCTCGGACTCCAGGCGCTTGAGTTCGGCGTCCAGTTCGTGTCCGTGCGCGCTGAGGCGCTCGAAGAGGCCGAGGGACTCCTTGAGCGACGCGTCCTCGGCCACGCCCGCGTGCAGGGCCTCCTGGGTGGCGCGCATCGACGTGCGCAGGGCGAGGCGGAGCTGGGCGACCTCGCCGGACGGTCCGAGCTGGGCGAAGGACCTGGCCCGCAGGGTGTGGTCCTCGACCGTGCGGCGGGCCTGGGTGATGGTGCGGTCCACACCGCGCTTGGCGGCGCCGACGACCTTCACCGTGGCGTAGGCGCCGAGTGCCAGGAACAGCACGACGAGCAGGGCGAAGACTGCGACGACTGCTTCCACGAGCTCCTCCTCCGGCCTGCCACGACACACCGCGCGCCGCTCACATCGCGCCGCGCACCCGCGCCGCACTTCACACGGTAAACGCAAAGGGCAGGTCCGGAGTTCCGGCGGAACCCCGAACCTGCCCGCACCGGCCCCCTAGGGGACCGCGGTCCCCGGGGCGTGGTGGCTCGCCTCGCTACGCCGGCACGATGTTCACCAGCTTCGGCGCCCGCACGATCACCTTGCGGATGCCGGCCCCGCCCAGCGCCTTGACCACGTTCTCGTCGGCCAGCGCCACCTTCTCCAGCTCCTCGTCGGAGATGGCGGGCGACACCTCCAGCCGCGCCTTGACCTTGCCCTTGATCTGCACGACGCAGGTCACGCTCTCGTCCACGACGTACGCCGGGTCGGCGGCCGGCAGGTCCTGGTGGACGACCGAGCCGGTGTGGCCCAGCTTGCGCCACAGCTCCTCGGCGATGTGCGGGGCCAGCGGCGCGACCAGCAGCACCAGGTCCTCGGCGACCGTGCGCGGCAGCGCGCCGCCCGCCTTGGTCAGGTGGTTGTTCAGCTCGGTGATCTTGGCGATGGCGGTGTTGAAGCGCAGGCCCTCCAGGTCCTGGCGCACCCCGTCGATCGCCTTGTGCAGGGCACGCAGCGTGGTCTCGTCGGCCTCGGCGTCGACGACGGTGACCTCACCGGTGGACTCGTCGACGATGTTCCGCCACAGACGCTGGAGCAGCCGGTACTGGCCGACGACCGCGCGGGTGTCCCACGGGCGGGAGACGTCCAGCGGGCCCATCGCCATCTCGTACAGACGCAGCGTGTCGGCGCCGTACTCGGCGCAGATCGCCTCCGGGGTGACCGCGTTCTTCAGGGACTTGCCCATCTTGCCCAGCTCGCGCTTGACCGGCTCGCCCGCGTGGAAGAAGCCGCCGTCGCGCTCCTCGATCTCGGTGGCCGGCACCGGGAAGCCCCGGCTGTCACGGTAGACGTAGGCCTGGATCATGCCCTGGTTGAACAGCTTGTGGAACGGCTCGGCCGACGATACGTGGCCCAGGTCGAACAGGACCTTGGACCAGAAGCGCGCGTACAGCAGGTGCAGCACGGCGTGCTCGGCGCCGCCGACGTACAGGTCGACGCCGCCGTGCGGCAGGCCCTCGCGCGGGCCCATCCAGTACCGCTCGATCTCGGGGTCGACCAGCTGCTCGCTGTTGTGCGGGTCCAGGTAGCGCAGTTCGTACCAGCAGGAACCGGCCCAGTTGGGCATGGTGTTGGTCTCGCGCCGGTACCGCTTCGGCCCGTCGCCCAGGTCCAGGGTGACGTGGACCCACTCGTCGTTGCGCGACAGCGGGGTCTCGGGCCGGGTGTCGGCGTCGTCCGGGTCGAAGGTGCGCGGCGAGTAGTCCTCGACCTCGGGCAGCTCCAGGGGCAGCATCGACTCGGGCAGCGCGTGGGCGACGCCGTCCTCGTCGTAGACGATCGGGAAGGGCTCGCCCCAGTAGCGCTGGCGGCTGAACAGCCAGTCACGCAGCCGGAAGTTGACGGTGCCCTCGCCGATGCCGGAGCGCTCCAGCCACTCGGTGATGCGGGCCTTGGCGGCGGCGACGTCCAGTCCGTCCAGCGAGATGTCGCCGTTGGAGGAGTTGATGATCTTCGCGTCGTGCGCCCCGAACGCGTTCTCCCACGTCGAGGTGTCGGTGCCACGGCCGTCGGTCGGCTCGACGATGCAGACGATCGGCAGCTCGAAGGCGCGGGCGAACTCGAAGTCACGCTGGTCGCCGGCCGGGACGGCCATGATCGCGCCCGTGCCATAGCCCATCAGGACGTAGTCGGCGATGAAGACCGGGATCCGCTCGCCGTTGACCGGGTTGGTCGCGTACGCGCCGATGAAGACGCCGGTCTTGTCCTTGGCCTCGGCCTGGCGCTCGACATCGGACTTGGACACGGCCTGCGCGCGGTACGCGGCGACGGCCTCGGCCGGGCTGGCGTGGCCGCCGGTCCACACGTCGTGGGTGCCCTCGGGCCAGCTGCCCGGGGTGAACTTCTCGACCAGCGGGTGCTCGGGGGCCAGCACCATGTAGCTCGCGCCGAACAGGGTGTCGGGGCGGGTGGTGAAGACGGTGATCCGCTCGCCGTCGATCGGGAAGTCGACGCGGGCGCCCTCGGAGCGGCCGATCCAGTTGCGCTGCTGGAGCTTGATGGCCTCGGGCCAGTCCAGGGCGTCCAGGTCGTCGATCAGCCGGTCGGCGTAGGCCGTGATCCGCATGTTCCACTGGCGCAGCTTGGACTTGAAGACCGGGAAGTTGCCGCGCTCGGAGCGGCCGTCGGCGGTGACCTCCTCGTTGGCCAGCACGGTGCCCAGGCCGGGGCACCAGTTGACCGGCGAGTCGGAGGCGTAGGCCAGCCGGAACTCGCCCAGGACGTCGGCGCGCTCGGTGGCGTTCAGTTCGCTCCACGCGCGCGTGTGGCCCGGTACGGCGCGCTCACCGGACTCGAACCGGGCGATCAGCTCGGCGATCGGGCGGGCCTGCCGTGCCTCGTCGTCGTACCAGGAGTTGAAGATCTGGAGGAAGATCCACTGGGTCCACTTGTAGTAGTCGGGGTCGATCGTGGCGAACGACCGCCGCTTGTCGTGGCCCAGGCCCAGCCGGCGCAGCTGGGACTTCATGTTGTTGATGGCGGCTTCGGTGGTGATCCGCGGGTGCTCGCCGGTCTGCACGGCGTGCTGCTCGGCGGGCAGGCCGAAGGCGTCGAAGCCCAGGGTGTGCAGGACGTTGTGGCCGGTCATCCGCTGGAAGCGGGCGAAGACGTCGGTCGCGATGTAGCCCAGGGGGTGGCCGACGTGCAGGCCCGCACCCGAGGGGTACGGGAACATGTCCATGATGAACTTCTTGGGCCGGGCGACGACCGCGGGGTCGCCGGCCAGGTCGCCCTTGGGGTTGGGAGCGGCGTACGTGCCCTCGGCGTCCCAGAAGTCCTGCCAGCGTGCCTCGATCTCGGCGGCCATGGCCGCCGTGTAGCGGTGCGGCGCGGCCACCTCGGCGGCGGCAGCGGGGTTCGTCTCGCTCATGATCCTCAAAGCTCCATCGATCGTCTCTGCCAGCGGCTGCGACTTCCCGGAAAACGAAAAATCCCCTCGCACAGGAGGGGACGCCGCGCCGATGCCGAACCGTCCGGTTCACCGGCGTTCGGGACTGATCAGCGCGGCTCGCTAAGCAGAAGGCGTACGGCACGCATGGCGCTAGGGTACCGCAGCCCCCGATCGAGCTGCGACGGACTTCCCGGCACCCTGAGCAGAGCGGCACGCGCGTGCGTATCTCTCACGGACACCGGCACACCGGCCGAAACTGAACAAAGGTCAACGATTACTTCGCGTAACAGTCACTAAGGGGACAACGGAACCTCCCCGTTGTCATTTGATAACAACGCAATAACTCAAACCTCGTACCCATCGGTATGGAGCCACTTAGAGTTCGGCAGCGGGACCGCTTTCCCGAAACTGCTCGGAGTTGCCCCCATGAACCCTCTTCTCAGTAACAGCTCGCTCCCCAAGCCCGGCCGGTCCGCCTACGGGGTGGCCTCGGCTGTCGTCCTGGTCCTCATACCCGTGGTCGTCCTGGTCGGCGGGGACCAGTTCCAGGCGTTCCTGAACTTCGGCGCGGGCGTCCTGTCCCTCGTCTCCCTGAGCTGTTCCGTGATCTGGGGCCTGGTCGCCCAGGACCGGATCTTCCTCAACACCCGTCAGCGGATCATCGGCCAGGCGATCCACCGGACGACGGCGGTCGGCTCGATCGCGTTCCTGATGCTGCACATCACCACCAAGATCGCGCTGGACCACACCGAACTGATCGGCGCGCTCATCCCGTTCTCGCTCGGTGTCACCGGGATCGGCGGCCTGATCGGCCTCGGCTCCCTGGCCGGCCTGCTGATGATCTTCGTGGGCATCACGGGCGCGCTGCGCAATCACTTCGCCGCTCCGGCCGAGGTCGCCGCCCGCTGGCGCGCCATGCACATGCTGGCCTACCCGGCCTGGTGCGCCGCACTCGTGCACGGACTCTACGCGGGTCGCCAGGCCAAGCCGATCTTCGTCATCATGTACAGCCTGTGCCTGGTCGGCGTGATGGCCGCCCTCGCCCTGCGCGCCGCCCCGCGCCCGGTCAAGCGCCAGCTCGCCGACCGGCTCACCAGCATCCTGGGCGGCAGCCCGGAACGCTCCGCCATGGACGGCCTGGAGGCCTCACGCGCGCGGATGGCCGAGGGCGGCAGGTCCGGCGGCCCGGACCGCGGAGCCGGCAGGTCCGGCGGCTCCGCACTGCCCGGCTACGAAGGCCGCTCCGCCGCGTCCGACACGATGGGCTCCCCCCGGATGAACCCGTCGGCCTCCCCGCTCTACGACACGCCGGCCGCGGCGGAGCCCGCGAACGGCTACGCCGCCGCCTACCGCGCCGTCAACACGCCCGGCGCGCAGCAGCAGTACGCGGCGGCCGACCAGACCGCGCAGATGAACATGCCGTTCGACATGCAGGCCACGGAGGCGATGCCCCGCATGGACAGCGGCGGCAGCACCTCGGGCACCTGGCCGGTCCCGTCCCCGCCGCCGGTCGGCGAGGCACCGCCGTCCGCCTACGACCCGCTCCAGGACACCGGATTCAACATCCCGGTCTATGGCAATACGGGCACCATCCCCCACGTGGGAGGTGATGTGTACAACACCGGTGAGACGAACGCCCAGTACGGCGCGTACAACTCGAACGACACGTACAACAGCGGTCCCGCCAATGAACCATCGCCCGGAGCGTCCTTCGACACTCCGGGTTCGGGCGAACCTTGGAACACGCCTTCCGGAGGCTATAGGTGAACGAGGCCCTGCCCGACGTACCAGAAGTCCGCGTGGTCGGCCTTCCGCAGCTCACGTCGGGCTTCGACCTTGTCGAGAGACTCGATCTGCCCATGCACCTGAAGGTGCACGGGCCGCTTGAACCCATGGGCGGAGAGAAGCTCGCTCAGCTCTCCGAACGCATCAACCTCAAGGGCCGCGGCGGCGCGGGCTTCCCCTTCCACAAGAAACTCCGCTCCGTGGCCGACGCGGCGATCAAGCGGGGCGTACGGCCGGTCGTGGTCGTCAACGGCAGCGAGGACGAACCGGCCTGCCGCAAGGACACGGTGATGATCAACCGTGCCCCGCACCTCATCCTGGACGGCGCGCTGCTGGTCGCGGAGGCGCTGGGTGCCCGCACGCTCGTGGTGGGGGTCACCCGCGAATCGACCCAGCGCTCCATGGAGGCCGCCCTCGCCGAGCGCGGGCTGAGCAACGGCCGCCGCTCGGCGCTGAAGGCGTTCGTCCAGCGCAACCCGATCCGGATGGTCACCGGCGCCGCCGCGTCGCTGATCCGCTCCATCGACGGCGGCCCGGCGGTCCCGCCCGGCCGCAAGGTCAGCGCCTCGCAGAACGGCGTCGGCGGCGCCCCGACCCTGCTGTCCAACGCCGAGACCTTCGCGCAGCTCGCCATCGCCGCCCGCATCGGCCCGGAGCGCTACGGCAACACCGGCCTCTACGACGAGCCCGGCACCGTGATGCTGACCGTGTCCGGCGCGGTCGCCCGCCCGATGGTGATCGAGGTCCCCACCGGCGTGCCGCTGCGCTACGTGCTCCAGCTGGCCGGTGCCCCGCCGGTCCCGCAGGGTGTGCTGACCGGCGGCTACCACGGCAAGTGGATCGACGCGGCGACCGTCAACGAGGCGGTCGTCTCCCGCAACTCGCTGGACGCGGTGGGCGGCGCCCTCGGTGCCGGCGCGATCCTGCCGATCAGTCAGGAGACCTGTCCGCTGGGTGAGTCGCTGCGCGTCGCGCAGTGGCTGGCGGAGGAGAGCGCCGGACAGTGCGGCCCCTGCTACCTCGGGCTGCCGGCCGCCGCCCGCGGCATGGAGGACATCATCAACGGCGGCGGGCCGGCCGCCCTGGAGGCGCTGAAGCAGGTCGCCAAGAACGTCAAGAGACGCGGGGCGTGCTCGCACCCCGACGGCTCCGCGATGTTCCTGGAGTCGACCATCAAGGCGTTCACCGACGACCTCGCGGCCCATGTCCTCGGAAACGGCTGCGGACGGCCCGTGGAGGGCGTTCTGCCGCTCTTCGAGGAGGGGATGGCCCCGGCGAGCATCACGAGCGGCGCGGCGCCGCAGGAGGCCGGCGACAGCCGCCAGAAGATCTTCGTCGACTGGACGCTGTGCCGAGGCCACGGCCTGTGCGCGGACATCCTCCCCGAGGTCTTCCAGCTGGGCGCGGACGGCTTCCCGACCGTCGCCCAGGCCAAGGTGCCGCGTATGGCGGAGGCCAAGGCGCTCCGGGCAGTGCGGCGCTGCCCGGCGCTGGCCCTGCGCCTGGAGGAGGACACGCGCGCGCAGGCGCCGTCCCGCAACCTCCCGGTGCTCTCCCAGGGCCGCGGCCGGCGCGCCCTGGGCCGCTGACCGCGCCCGACCGGCGCACCGCACACGCCGAAGGGGCCGCCTGTCTCCAGGCGGCCCCTTCGGCGTTTCCGGGCCGGCGCGGCGAAGGCGCCACAGCCGGTGAATACAGAAGATCCCGCCGGTTCTTTACGATCCGGCGGGATCCGATTGTGGAGCTAAGGAGAATTGAACTCCTGACCTCCTGCATGCCATGCAGGCGCTCTACCAACTGAGCTATAGCCCCTTGCGGTGTTCCGGCGGGTTTCCCCGGCGGCGACGCCAACATTACACGGTCCAGGGGGTGGACCACCAAATCGTTTCCGTTCTGTCCGGTTTGACGGGAACGTCGAGCGGAGACGGCGGGAACGTCACGCGGTGACGAACGAATAGAAGCGCTTGAGCGTGCAGTGCTCCTCGAGCAGCCGGCCGTAGATCGGCTCCCCCTCGAGTTCGCGGTACGTCTCGATGGGGTCGCCTTTTATGATCAGCGCCCGCGCGCACTCCTCGCACCAGTACTGGTAGTCGGGGTTGACCGGTTCCATGTCGCGCACGATCGGGGTGCCGCTGCCACACCAGTCGCACTTTCGCCTGTGTGCACCCATCGATCAGCTCCAGCTGTGGCCGCAGGCCGTGCACACGTAGGAGATTCCGCCGTTGTCCCCGAGGACTTGGGCCACATGGCCGGAACCGCAGGAGGGGCAGCTGAGGCGGGTGGCCGTCTTCCGAGTCAACGCCGCTTCGGAGAGGTGACCGACCTCTCCGAGGATGCTCGCAGGCATCGCTACTCCCTCCCGTCGGGTCGCGCCCCCTTCCGGCCGTTTGATTCTGCCACGGCCGGGCCAATACGGTCAGCGACGCCTCAGTACCAGTCCGGACACAGCGCCGGGGCCTGCCGCCGCGGCGAGCGCGAACATGCATGTGAGAAGCGCTTCCGAAGAGGTATACGCCTCCCGGGCCCAAGTGACTCAAGCCGTGGGGGGAACAGTCTGCCGAAGGTGCGCCGGCCCTCCTGCGGAGCAACGAAAGATCCCGCCCCCTGCGGGGACGGGATCTTCACACGTGGAGCTAAGGAGAATTGAACTCCTGACCTCCTGCATGCCATGCAGGCGCTCTACCAACTGAGCTATAGCCCCTTGCGTTCTTCCCGCTCTGCGGTGCGAACAAGAAGAACTTTAGCCTGCGACCTGCCGGAAAGTGAAATCCGGGGGTCCGGGCCCACCGGGACGCTCAGTCGTCGTCGCCGAGCACCGGTTCCGGCAGCGTGCCGGCGTTGTGCTCGAGCAGGCGCCAGCCGCGGGCGCCCTCGCCCAGCACGGACCAGCAGCAGTTGGAGAGGCCGCCGAGGCTCTCCCAGCTGTGCGCCTCCAGACCGAGCAGCCGGCCGATGGTGGTGCGGATCGTGCCGCCGTGGCTGACGACGACCAGCGTGCCGTCCTCCGGCAGTTTCTCGGCGTGCCGCAGCACGACCGGGGCGGCGCGCTCGGCCACCTCGGTCTCCAGTTCGCCGCCTCCGCGACGGACCGGCTCACCGCGCTTCCACGCGGTGTACTCCTCGCCGTAGCGGTCCACGATCTCCTCGTGGGTCAGCCCCTGCCACACGCCCGCGTACGTCTCGCGCAGGGCCTCGTCGTGGCCGACCGTCAGGCCGGTCAGCGCGGCCAGCTCGGCCGCCGTGTCCGCGGCGCGGGAGAGGTCCGAGGCGACGATCGCGTCGGGCTGGAGGGAGGCGAGCAGCCGGGCGGCCCGGCGGGCCTGGGCGATGCCGGTCTCGGTCAGCGGAACGTCCGTCGTGCCCTGGAAGCGGCGTTCCACGTTCCACGCGGTCTGGCCGTGGCGCCAGAGGATGACGCGGCGGCCGCGGGCCTGCCTGCGGCCCGCGGCCTGCGCGGGAGCACTCACCGGAGCTCCCCGAATCCGGCGGTGTCGTCCTCCTCGGCCTGGAGCTTGGCGTGTTCGGCTGCCTTGCCGCGGGTCTCCCGGGCGTCCTCGGGCAGCTCCAGCTCGGGGCAGTCCTTCCACAGGCGCTCGAGGGCGTAGAAGACGCGCTCCTCGCTGTGCTGGACGTGGACGACGATGTCGACGTAGTCCAGCAGGATCCAGCGGGCGTCGCGGTCGCCCTCGCGGCGTACCGGCTTGGCGCCGAGTTCCTTCTGGAGGCGCTCCTCGATCTCGTCGACGATCGACTTGACCTGGCGGTCGTTGGGCGCGGAGGCCAGCAGGAAGGCGTCCGTGATCGACAGCACGTCGCTGACGTCGTAGGCGATGATGTCGTGCGCGAGCTTGTCGGCGGCCGCCTGCGCGGCGGTGGTGATCAGCTCGATGGAGCGGTCGGTGGCGGTCACTACGTGGCTTTCCGTCGGCGGTCGTTTGACCTCAAGGGTCTCACGGCCGCCGACGGCACCCCACGCAATTGAACGATCACCGCCCCGGAGGCCGGCTCCCGGCTAGGACGACGAGGGCTCGTAGTCCTGGCCGAGGACGACGGCCACGTCCGCGTTCGCGGTGACGTCGCCCTTCTTCACGGCGCCGGTGGGCAGGCCCAGGGTCTTGGCGACCTCGGTGGCGTTCTCCTTGTCCGCGGCGTCGGCGTACAGCACCTGGGAGGCGCTCTGCGTGTCCGCCGCCGTGCCGGCGTCCAGGAAGGTGAAGCCGCCGTTGAGGAGCACCACGCGCGCGTCCTCCGTGTCGGCCTTGGTGCCGCCGGCGTTCTTCACGGAGACGCTGACGGCGGCGTCCTTGTCGGGGCTCTTCGCGGTGCCGCCGAGGACGTCCTTGACCACGCTGGCGCTGTTCTCGGCGCTGAGTGTGCCGTCGGCCTGGACGGGCAGCAGGGCGGTCTTGTGGTCGCCGCCCTTGGCGAGGTCGGCGAGCTTGGCGAGGAAGGTGCCGAGGTCCTTGTCGGTGAGCGAGGGGTCGAGGATCTGGGCCAGGGTCTGCACGGTGACCGTGGCGGCCTGCGGGTCGGAGGAGATCTTGCGCAGGATGCCCTGCATGACCTGCCCGAACCGCTCCAGCTGGGCGTTCTGTGCCTCGCCGGAGGCGCGGTGGGTGGCGTAGGCGACGGCCATCTTGCCGCTGAGGGTCTGGTCCTCGCCCTTGTTGACGAGGGGGGCCTCGCCCTTCTTGGCCTTCGGGTCGGGCACATCGGTGTCGGTGTCGACCTCGATGTTGCCGACCAGGTCGACGAGGTTCTGGAGGTAGGGGGTGTCCAGCCGCCAGGTGCCCTCGATGTCGGTGCCGAGGACGGTGTCCAGGCCTTCGCGTGTGCCGTCGGAGCCGTCGTCGTCGACGGACTTGGCGAGGGTCGTCGTGGTGCCGTCGTCGGTGGTGAGGACGAGGGAGTTGGGGAGCAGGACGGTGGTGGCCCGCTTGGTGGTGGTGTTGTCGACGAGGAGCGCGGTGGCGGTGCCGCCGCCGGCCGTGTCGTGCAGATGGACGACGACCACGTCCCGCTTCTGTGCGCCGCCGGCGGCCGTGGTCGTCCCGGTGCCGGTGTCGGAGGACGTCGAGAGGCCGGGCAGCTTTCCGGCGTACCAGAGGTAGCCCACGCCGCCGACCGCGACCAGGGCCATGA
This sequence comes from Streptomyces phaeofaciens, assembly GCF_014648915.1. Classification (GTDB taxonomy): domain Bacteria; phylum Actinomycetota; class Actinomycetes; order Streptomycetales; family Streptomycetaceae; genus Streptomyces; species Streptomyces phaeofaciens. The sequence continues at coordinate 132,583 of NZ_BMSA01000003.1, forward strand.
CGACGGCGAGGGCGACGAGCCGGCTGCGGGCGCGGCGCTTGGCCTCTTCGCGGCGCTCGGTGCGGTTCTCGGTGAAGTTCAGCCAGTCGATGACGTCCTCGGAGTCGCCGTCGGGCTCCTCCACGAACGCGAACTGCTCGGTGTGGTAGTCCCGTCGGCCGTCTTCAGCGCCGTCCGGGTTGTCCCGCTCGCCGGTCTCCTCCCGCGCGGCCGGTCCGGCCTGCTGCGGGATGTAGGCGGTCTGCTCGGCGGTGCGGGGCTGCTCGACGCGGGGCTGCTGCCCGCTGGTGGCGGTCTGCCCGTAGGGGTCGTACGGGGCGGAGGTGCCGGTGTCGTACGGGTCGTAGGGGGTGGCCGTGCGGCCGGTGTCGTACCCGTCGACGGGTGGCTGCCGGCCGGTGTCGTACGGGTCGTAGGCGGGCGTCTGCCGGCCGCCCTGGCCGCCCTGGTTGTAGGGGTCGTAGCCGTAGCCCTGGCGGCCCTGCTGCCCGTAAGGGTCGTAGGGCTGCTGCTGCGGCACCTGTTGCTGCGGTGCCTGCTGGGCCGGGACCTGCCGATAGACCGGCTGGCCGTACTCGTCGTAGCCGACGAGTTCGTACGGGTCGCCCCCGTACCCCGCGTCGTATCGGTCGTTCACCGGGACCCCTCTCGGCTCACTCGCCGCGGTACAGCTCGCGCTTGTCGATGTAACGCACGACTCCGTCCGGCACCATGTACCAGATGGGGTCGCCCTTGGCGACTCTCGCGCGGCAGTCCGTGGAGGAGATGGCGAGCGCGGGGACCTCGACCAGCGAGACACCGCCCTCGGGCAGACCGGGGTCCGTCAGCTGGTGGCCCGGCCGGGTGACCCCGATGAAGTGCGCGAGGGAGAACAGCTCCTCGCTGTCCCGCCAGGTCAGGATCTGGCCGAGCGCGTCGGCGCCGGTGATGAAGAAGAGGTCGGTGTCGGGGTTGAGGGCCCGCAGGTCGCGCAGGGTGTCCACGGTGTAGGTGGGGCCGCCGCGGTCGATGTCGATCCGGCTCACCGAGAACTGCGGGTTCTCGGCGGTGGCGATGACCGTCATCAGGTAGCGGTCCTCGGCCGGGGAGACTCTGCGGTGGCTCTTCTGCCAGGGCTCGCCCGTCGGGACGAACACGACCTCGTCCAGGTGGAACTGCGCGGCGACCTCACTGGCCGCCACGAGGTGTCCGTGGTGGATCGGATCGAACGTCCCGCCCATGACGCCGAGGCGGCGCTTGCCCGGGTTCGACGGGCCGGTAGGCATGTCCTGCTCTCCCATGCGTGCAGACCCTACCGGCCCCGCCTGAGGGCGCTGTTCGAGGGACGCCCGGACTGCCCCGGTATGGGCACCGTGCGTCTCAGCGGTCGCGGTTGAAGCGGGTGGTGATCCACAGCAGGAGCACCAGGATGATGAAGGCGGCACCACCGGTGACCAGCGGGTTCAGGCTCTCGTGGTTGCCACCGTGCTCCTCACCCTCGGCGGCGAGGGTGACCAGCTGGGCAGCGGCGCTGTGAAGGCTCATCTTCGGCAGGACCTATCCGGTGGTGTGGGCGGGATAAAGATGTCGGCCCATCGTATGCGGGCGGCTCGGCGGCGATCACGCCGACTCCGCCATTGGGGACGCGGGTTGCCCTGTCGGCCGTTTCGCGGCGGCGGGGAACCTTCCCGTCGGCTCAGTCGTCCTTCCGCTTGTAGCCCCTCAGCAGGAACCACGCGGTGAGCGCACCACCCAGGATCATCACGATCAGTACGACGCGGAGCAGATTCCCCGCCCCCTGCTGCTGGGCGGCGTCGGCGGCCTCGGTCAGCCAGGCGGTCGCGGGGTGGTGCTCCATGGCGCGGGACTCCTTCGGTGTAGTGCCCGTCCACGGTAACTCCGCCTAGGCTGAGCTCTGCTTCGGGGGCGTAAAGGGCCGCACAAGGGTCCGCAAAAGGGGCCGTGCGTAAAGGGCCACACCACAACGCACATGGGGGAAGACATGTCCGAAGACGGCCGCGAGTACAACGGCTCCGGGGGTCTGCCGAGCAGGCAGCGCAGGCGGTTCCCGGGCATCTCCTCGCGTGCGTACGAGCACCCGGCCGACCGTTCCGCCCTGGTGGCGCTGCGCAAGCTGAGCGGTTTCGACACGGTGTTCAAGGCGCTCAGCGGGCTGCTGCCCGAGCGGAGCCTGAGGCTGCTGTTCCTGTCCGACTCGGTGCGCGTCTCCGACCAGCAGTTCACGCACCTCAACGACATGCTGCGGGACGCCTGTTACGTCCTGGACCTGGAGAAGGTCCCGCCGATGTACGTCAACCAGGACCCGCAGCCCAACGCGATGTGCATCGGTCTGGACGAGCCGATCATCGTGGTCACCACCGGGCTCGTGGAGCTGCTCGACGAGGAGGAGATGCGGGCGGTCATCGGCCACGAGGTGGGCCATGCCCTGTCCGGGCACGCGGTGTACCGCACGATCCTGCTGTTCCTGACGAACCTCGCCATCCGGGTCGCCTGGATCCCGCTGGGCAACCTCGCGATCATGGCGATCGTGACGGCGCTGCGCGAGTGGTTCCGCAAGTCGGAGCTGTCCGCCGACCGTGCCGGCCTGCTGGTCGGCCAGGACCTGCGGGCCTCGATGCGCGGCCTGATGAAGATCGCGGGCGGCAATCACCTGCACGAGATGAACGTGGACGCGTTCCTGAAGCAGGCCGAGGAGTACGAGGCCGGCGGCGATCTGCGCGACTCCGTGCTGAAGATCCTGAACGTGCTGCCCCGTACGCACCCCTTCACCACGGTGCGCGCGGCCGAGCTGAAGAAGTGGGCCGAGTCCCGCGAGTTCCAGCGGATCATGGACGGGCACTACCCGCGGCGCGCCGAGGACAAGGACACCTCGGTCACGGACTCCTTCCGCGAGTCGGCCGCCCACTACACGACCAGTGTGAAGAACTCCAAGGACCCGCTGATGAAGCTGGTCTCCGACATAGCGGGCGGGGCGGGCGACCTGGGCGGCAGGGTGCGGCGGGGCTTCGGCGGCTTCGCCGGCTCGGCGCCCTCGGAGGACGGGCCGAGGAACGGCTCGGACGGAAGCGGCCCGGACGCGGGCGACGGGAACGGCACCTCTGGCGGCGGCCCGGACGGACCGACGGACACGCCCCCGCGCGACAAGAGCTGAGCAAGGCCGAGCGGGGCCGAGCGGGGCCGAGCAAGGCCGAGCGGGGCCTCACACCTTCGGCTGTGTACTCACCGCCAGCACCCCGCACAGCGCCGGGACGCCGCCCGTGGCGTACGGGTCGGTGCCGGCCGGGCCGCCCTCCTTCGCGGTCTGGCCGGCCAGCAGCGGGCGCAGACGGTTGGCGGAGTCCTCGGCACAGGACAGCGGTCCGGCCTGGACGAAGGAGACGACCAGCTGGAGCTGGTTGGTGCGCAGGTTGTCACGGTCGAAGCGGAAGTGCAGCTCGCGGCGGACGGTGAACAGGGACGCCGGGGTCCCCGCTTCGGCGCCGGCCGGCCGCAGCGCGTACACGAAGGTGTGGTCGGCGGTGACCTCGAGGGTGGAGGCGTCGGTCTCGGCGGCCGTCAGTGTGCCCTGGACGCGGATCCGGTCGCTCGCCAGCTCGGCCCGGGCGGGGTCGAAGCGGATCAGCCAGCCGGTCGGCGCGTGCCGTCCGTCGGCGGCCGGGTGGGCGAAGCTCTCGTCGAACTGGTCGAGCTGGTCGCCGTCGATCAGCCCGCGCACCGGCCGCACCTGCTGACCGGTGAGCACCTCCGGGTAGAGGGAGGAGCGCACGAGGTACTGCTTGGCGTTGTTCAGCGCGGCGAAGACCTGGCTGTCGGAGAAGTGCGCGGTGCGCCGGTAGGTCGGCAGCGGGATGCCCGCGGCTCCGACGCGGTACCGGGCAGCGGGGCTGTGCGCGTACAGCGCCTCGGTGTCGGCGGCGCCGGGCACGGCGCCCTGCGGGGCGAGCGGGACGAGGGTCATCCGCAGGGGTTCGACGGGCCGGCGGGCCGCCGGGCTCTGGTAGGGGTTGCGCAGGCTCATGTAGATGGCGGTGCCGAAGGCGAGGGCGATCAGCAGGACCAGCAGCAGCGCCTGCCGGGTCAGGCCCCGGCGCAGGGGCGGGCGCCGGCGTACGGCGGGCGCGTGGTCGGCCATGCGTTCCTGCGCGGAGTACTCCTGGAGGCGGGCAGCGCGGACGAACGATTCGTCGAAGACGACGGATCGGTACTCGTCCTCGCCACCTCCGGGGGCGCCCTCGGGTGTCCCCTCAGGTGGCTCTCCAGGCCCGCCCATACTTTCAGGGTAGGTCGCGCGGAGCCCGGGTAAACGCCCTGCCGCGCGACAAGTTCTGACAGGTTCTCACCAGGTTCGTCGCTGGTGCCCGCGGCCGGGCCGGCGCCCGCGCCGGGCCGTGCGCCCCTGCTGCGGTCAGGGCGTGCGCGGGACGGCGGAGACCGGTGGCTGGGAGTAGTCGGCCGATGCGGACGGGGGCGCGGCGCTGCCCTGTTCCAGGCCGGTGGTGGCGGGCGGCGGCACCTGGTCCCGGCTGTCCGAGGAGGCGCCCCGGTAGACGGCGGCGAAGGCCAGCGCGACCATGCCAACGCCCATGACGACGGCGAGCATCCAGGCGACGGGGCGGTGCCAGCGGACCTGCTTGGCGTAGGGCCCGGAGGATCCGTAGCGGCCGTCGAGGTCGTCGGCGTCGTCGGCGTCCAGGTCGTCGTATTCCGGATCATGGCCGAAATCGCCGCCGGGGCGGTAGAGGTCGTCGTAGTGGTCGCCGCGGGCACGGGCCCGGCGGGCCTCGGCCTCGGCTCTCGCCTCGGCGGCGGCCAGGAGGCGCTCGACGGCGGTCGGCTCGTGCACCACGGCCGCCCGTACGAAGGCCTCGTCGAAGACCACGGAGGCGAACTCTTCGTCCGACACCCCGCGGTCATGGTCGTCGTCGGGATCCCAGCCGTCAGGGAACGGCATACCCCCCACGTCCTCCGGCACGGATCCAGAGTAGACCTGGGGGGTCAATTTGGGCAGACGGTAGGGAAATTCATCCGCCTGATGAGACGCCGCACGCCCGGACCGGAGGCGTCTGCCACCCGCAGGTGCGCCCCCCTCGCCCCTGGGGTCCGTCAGCGGCGTACGTGCCCGTCGCCGGTGACGATGTACTTGGTGCTGGTCAGCTCCGGCAGGCCCATGGGGCCCCGGGCGTGCAGTTTCTGGGTGGAGATGCCGATCTCGGCGCCGAAGCCGAACTGGCCGCCGTCCGTGAAGCGGGTGGAGGCGTTCACGGCCACCGTGGTGGAGTCGACCAGCTGGGTGAAGCGGCGGGCCGCCTGCTGGGAGGTGGTGACGATGGCCTCGGTGTGGCCGGAGGTCCACAGCCGGATGTGCTCGACGGCCTTGTCGAGGGAGTCGACGACGGCGGCGGCGATGTCGTAGGAGAGGTACTCGGTCTCCCAGTCCTCCGTGGTGGCCTCGACGACGGTCGCCTCGGAGTCCTTGGCGTAGGCCATGACCCGCTCGTCCGCGTGGACGGTGACACCGGCCGCGGCGAGGGCGTCCAGGGCGCGGGGCAGGAACTCGGCGGCGATGTCCTGGTGGACGAGGAGGGTCTCGGCGGCGTTGCAGACGCTGACCCGGTGGGCCTTGGAGTTGATCAGGATGTCGACCGCCATGTCGAGGTCGGCCTGGGCGTCGACGTAGACGTGGCAGTTGCCGGTGCCGGTCTCGATCACCGGGACGACGGACTCGGAGACGACCGTGCGGATGAGGGAGGCGCCGCCGCGCGGGATGAGGACGTCCACGAGCCCCCGGGCGCGCATGAGCTCGCGCACGCTCTCCCGGCTCTCGCCGGGCACCAGCTGGACGGCGTCGGCGGGCAGCCCGGCGCCGCCGACGGCGTCGCGGATCACCCGGACGAGGGCGGTGTTCGACTCGTAGGCGGAGGCGGAGCCGCGCAGCAGGACCGCGTTGCCGGACTTCAGGCAGAGGGCGGCGGCGTCCACGGTGACGTTGGGGCGGGCCTCGTAGATGATGCCGACGACGCCGAGCGGGACGCGGACCTGGCGCAGGTCGATGCCGTTGGGGAGGGTGGAGCCGCGGACCACTTCGCCGACCGGGTCGGGCAGCGCGACGACGTCGCGGACGTCGGAGGCGATGGCCCGTACCCGCTCCGGGGTCAGGGTCAGCCGGTCGACGACCGACTCGGCCGTACCGGCTTCCCGGGCCTTGGCGATGTCCCGGGCGTTGGCCTCGACGATCTCGCTCGTACGGACCTCCAGCGCGTCCGCGATGGCGAGCAGCGCGTCGTCCTTGGCGGCCCTGGGCAGCGGCGCGAGATCGGCGGCGGCCGCCTTGGCGCGGTAGGCGGCCTGGGTGACCGGGGACATGGCGTCGTACGGCGAGAGCGTGGTCATACGGGAAGGGTAGTGCGCCGTGAGAACCGGGCCACCGCGCATCCCACACCCCGAGACGAGGGTCGAGACGGGTCCGGGAAGGGTCGGGGACGGGTCCGGGACGGGGGCCGGCGGGGCCGGATGCGCCCCTGGGGCGCGCCCGGAGCACTCCCCTGAGCGCCCCCCTGACCCGCGCCCTGACCGGCCCCTGAGCGCGCCCCCTGCCCCGTGCCCTGACCGGCCCCTGGCCGCGCCCTGACCGCGCTCCCCGACCACCCTGGGGATCCGCCCGCCCCGGCCGGTCAGAAGGGGTGGACCCCTACGGGGGTGGCCGGGGCGGGTCCGTAGCCCTCTGCGATGCGCTGGTGGTAGGTCTGGCGGTCGATGACCTCCAGGCCGACGATCTCCCAGGGGGGCAGGCCGGCCGTCTGGCGGTGTTCGCCCCACAGGCGCAGGGCGACGGCGGCCGCGTCGTGCAGGTCGCGGGCCTCCTCCCAGTACCGGATCTCCGCGTGGTCGGGGGCGTATCTGCTGGTCAGCAGGAAGGGATGGTCGTGGGCGAGCTGTTCGAGCGCGCGCCGGACCTCCTTCAGCGGGGCCTCCTCGCCCGAGACGCTCAGGGTCACGTGCCACAGCCGGGGCGCGTCGGCGGGGCGCGTGCCCTCGGAGCTCTCCCGCTCCTCGGCCCGGTAACGCTCCCCGGCCGCCACGCTGGTCAGGGCGCGCTCCTCGCCGGGCACCCGGGAAGGCGAGGGGGCGGGCCCGTCGGTACTGGTACTCCCACGGGCCGCCGCCACCCCAGGGCGCACTCGTGTCACGACGGCCTCCTTTACGCAGCGCTTCAGCGAACTCGGCGGAATGTCTCCGTGAGACAAAGTTGAGCAGGCCGCAGGGCTCCGCGGGGGGCTTTCACGGAACGTCCCCCACCGGTACGGACCGTTCGAGCCCGTCCGGAGACAGCCGTTCGACGGCCTCAGGGATGCAGGATGACCAGGTCGTCGCGGTGGACGACCTCCCGTTCGTACTCCGCTCCCAGCTCGCGCGCCAGGTCCCGGGTGGACCGTCCGATCAGCTGGGGGATCTCGCGGGCGTCGAAGTTGACGAGCCCCCGGGCCACCGGCCGCCCGGCGGTGTCGCGCAGCTCGACGGGGTCGCCCGCGCTGAATTCGCCCTCGACGCCGGCGATCCCGGCCGGCAGCAGCGAGGTGCGCCGCTCGACGACCGCGCGCACCGCCCCGTCGTCCAGGGTCAGCGAGCCCTGCGGGGTGGAGGCGTGCTGGAGCCAGAGCAGCCGGTCGGCGGAGCGTCTGCCGGTGGCGTGGAAGTAGGTGCCGGTGTCGCCGCCGCCGAGGGCGTCGGCCGCGTGGACGGCGCTGGTGAGGACCACGGGGATGCCGGCGGCGGCCGCGATCCGGGCGGCCTCGACCTTGGTGACCATGCCGCCGGTGCCGACGCCCGCCTTGCCGGTGCTGCCGATCTCCACGTGCGCGAGGTCCTCGGGGCCCCGTACCTCGGCGATCCGGGAGGTCCCGGGTTTCGTGGGGTCGCCGTCGTAGACGCCGTCGACGTCGGAGAGCAGCACGAGCAGGTCGGCGTGGACGAGGTGGGCGACGAGGGCGGCGAGGCGGTCGTTGTCGCCGAAGCGGATCTCGTCGGTGGCGACGGTGTCGTTCTCGTTGACGATCGGGAACGCGCCCATCGCGAGCAGCTTGTCGAGGGTGCGTGAGGCGTTGCGGTGGTGGGCGCGCCGGCTCATGTCGTCGGAGGTGAGCAGTACCTGGCCGACGCGGACGCCGTAGCGGGCGAAGGAGGCGGTGTAGCGGGCGACGAGCAGGCCCTGGCCGACACTGGCGGCGGCCTGCTGGCGGGCGAGGTCCTTGGGGCGGCGGCGCAGGCCGAGCGGGGCGAGGCCGGCGGCGATGGCGCCGGAGGAGACGAGGACGATCTCCTTCTCCCCTCCGCTGCGGCTCTTGGCGAGGACGTCGACGAGCGCGTCGACCCGGTCGGCGTCCAGTCCGCCCGAGGCGGTGGTCAGCGACGAGGAGCCCACCTTGACGACGATCCTGCGGGCTTCGCCCACGGCCTGCCTTGCCCCTGCCACTGTGATTTTCGCCCCTCGCGTAGGTCCACGACTGCCTGGCAATCTACGCGAACGGGGCCATGGGCCGCGCGCGAGTTCCAGTCCCCGGACAGCCGCGCGGACGCTGTGGATCATCCTCTTTGCGTGACCCTTTGCTCACGCGTTGCGTACGGCAAAAAGGTTGTGCAGGTTCCACATGGAGATTGAAGGTCATCCAAATTTATTTTGAAGTTTGTGTCACCTACAGTTCGCCCTGTGAAGCGCCTACTCCTCAGGTCGGGGAAGAGCCCTTTCGACGTGGTCCCCGTCGAGGAAGCTCTCCACCGCGACGTGTTCGCCACCAATTCCGGCAATCTGATCTTCAGTGATGCCGCGCACAAGATCCTCACCGTGCCCGGCCGGACGGAGGTCGTCTCCAACGGGATAGCGACCGACGTCAATGCCGCGGCCCGCATCAACGAGGAGTACGACGCCTTCGTCGTGCCCCTCGCCAACGCCTTCCGGCCGTCGTTCGAGGTCCCGCTCCAGCGGCTGACCCGGCTGATATCCAAGCTGAAGATCCCGGTCGTGGTCCTCGGCGTCGGTGCGCAGGCCGGCCTGGACAACGACGCGGCACGGCTGAAGGCGATGGAGCCGACCGTGCGCGGGTTCGTCTCGGCGGTGCTGGACCACAGTGCCTCGATCGGTGTCCGCGGCGAGTTCACCGCGAAGTACCTCACCGACATGGGCTTCCGGGACATCGAGATCATCGGCTGTCCGTCGCTGTTCATGCACGGCGACCGGCTCGACGTCGAGAAGCGGGCGGCCGAGCTGACCCCGCAGTCCCGGATCGCGATCAACGGTTCGCACAGCGCGGTCCGCTACGGCGGTCTGGCCCCGATCATCACCAGCACCCACGCGCGGTACGAGAACCTGTGCTTCATCGGCCAGAACCTCACCGACGCGCGGCAGCTGCACTGGCGGGACATCAATTCCTCGGCCGGCCGGCTCAGGACGATGCCGACCCACCCGGACCACCCGATGTACCGCGAGGGCAAGGCCAGGGTGTACGTCGACCCGGTCACCTGGATCGACGACCTCAAGGAGTACGACTTCTCGTTCGGCTCGCGCATCCACGGCAACATCGCGGCGCTGCTGGCCGGCACCCCGGTGACCGTGCTGTGCGGCGACTCCCGGACGCTGGAGCTGTGCCGCTACTTCGAGATCCCGCACCGGCAGCTGAACGAGGTGCCGGCGGACGTCGACCCGGCGCGGCTGTACGAGGAGGCCGACTTCGGCGCTCTGAACGGCAACCACCGCGAGCGGTTCGACCGGTTCATGGGCTTCCTGGAGAAGAACGGCCTGGAGAACACCTTCACCCACGGTGACGGCGGCGAGGCGTTCGACAAGCAGCTGCGTTCGCTGAAGTTCCCGGCGGGTGTACGGCCCTGGATCGACGCCGACCTGGCCTCGCTGACCAGCCGTTTCGGCTGGCTCCAGCAGCGCATCACCGAACTGGACACCAACAACGCCCAGTTGAAGCGGGAGCTGGCGAAGTCCCGGGCGCTCGGCGCGAAGGCGGCCGCCAAGGCCGCCGCGGTCATCCCGGCCCCGTCGATCTACCGGCGCGCCCGGCGTGTGGTGGGCGGGCCGCTGCGCCGCGCCCTCAAGCCGACGAAGTGACCGAAGCGGAGGGGCCCGGTCCTTGCCCCGGGACCGGGCCCCTTCGTATACGGCCGTCGCCGGGCCGTCCTCGGCGTACTGTCGAGCCGTCGCCGGCGTCCGGCCGCCGGCTAGGCCGCCGCGGTCCCCCGCGGCCCCGTGAACTTCTTCTTCAGCCTGCGCAGTCTGCGCCGCACCTTGCGGTTGGCGGCGCGCAGGAAGGTCTCCGCCGGGACCTCGCGCCAGCCCGGGTACGCCTTGGCCTCGCGGGGTTCGGCGAGGTAGACGCGGTCGGGGACGCCGGCCTTGCGGGAGCGGTAGTGCGGGTAGGCCAGGTAGAGCTTGGTGGCGCCCTTCTTCAGGACGGGAGCGGGCTCCTTCTTGTCCTTGATGAACTGGATGACGTCCAGGAGGAGGTCGGGGCGCTGCATGGCCACCAGTTCCAGCCGCAGCCGCTCGTGGACCTTGAGCCGCTGGGCCACGCCCTCGTTCCAGTAGGCGTCCATCAGGGGCTTGGCCAGTTCGAACTTGGTGCGCCGGATCGTCTCGTCCTGACGCAGTAGGACCGGCCCGAACTGCGGCAGCAGGGTGACGAGGAAGGGGCGGACCATGAGCACGTCCCGCTTGGGGCCGGGCGGCAGCATCCGCTCCAGCAGCCCCATCAGGGCGCGCGCGGAGTCGAAGCGCAGGGTGTAACTGCCGCTCTTCGTCACGTGCTTGCCGTCGTCGCGGCCCACCAGGTAGTAGCAGGTGTGGTCGGCGACGATGGACACGCCGTCGGCCCGCAGATAGGCCTCCATGGTGAACAGCGCGTCCTCGCCGGTCCACAGCGACTCGTCGAACCGCATGCCGTGCCGCTCCAGGAACTCCCGGCGGAACAACTTCTGCGCGCTCAGCGTGAACTTGATGTTGGAGGTGAAGACGTCCGTACGGTCACGGTTCTTGCCCCACATCGACTTGGGCGCGTTGCGGTTGACGCCCTCCACCTTGCCGAGGACGACGTCGGTGCTGTTGCGGTCGCCCATGGCGACCATCCGCTCCAGGGCCTGTGTGCCGAGCCGGTCGTCGGCGTCGAGGAAGAACACGTAGCGTCCGGTGGCCTTGCCGAGGCCGACGTTGCGCGGGCCGCTGGGTCCGCCGGAGTTCTCCTGGCGGATCACGGTGACCGCCATGGACGCGCGGGCGGCGAACTCCTCGAGGTAGTCCCCCGTGCCGTCCTGGGAGCCGTCGTCGACGGCTATGACCTCGATGCGCGTCGGGTCCAGCGTCTGCGCTTCGACGGACGCCAGGCACTCCACGAGATACGGCATCGCTTCGTACGCCCCGATGATGACCGTGACGTCAGGCTGCGCAAGGGTCATTTCTCCCCCTCAGCACGCAACGTTTCCCCCTATGGAAGATTCTTGATACCCGGTAGACGGTTCAAGGGTTGAACAGGTTGCCCACCTCCTGGCACGTGTTCCAGGTCACAGTTTGCGAAAAAAACTCGGCCCCCGGAGAAAGACTCCGGGGGCCGAGTTCCTGGAAATACGAACGTCAACCGGTTGTAACACCCTTGGTCAGAGCCGCGCCGTCCGTGGCCGCGCCGTCCGCCGCGGCGGCCCGGGACTCCTGCCCGACGTTGCGGGCCTCGGCCTTGAGCGCGAGGTCGGCGATCGCGGCGTCGAACTGTTCGAGGGAGGTCGGCTCGTCGGGTCCGAGCAGGTACTCCTTCAGTTCCTTGCGGTCCCCGGCCAGCGCGTCCGAGCCCCGGTCGCGCACCGCGCCGAGCAGCTGGTCCAGGCCCTCGGCGCCGTTGTCGAGGATCACCGCGGCACGCACCGCGGTGTTCTGCCGCCGGAACTCCTCCGCGCCCAGCTCCGCCGAGTCCGTGACGGCGTACGGCTTGCCGCTGGCGATGAAGTCGGAGACCACGCTGGAGATGTCGGAGACCATGCCCTCGGAGGCGTTGAAGCAGTCGTACAGGCGCGGTTCGGCGCCCGTGATCACCCGGTGCTCGAAGGAGGGGAAGGTCCGCCAGTACGCGGCGTTCCACTCGGCGCGCAGCCGGGCGGCCTCCTCGTGCTTGCGCATGTCGACGATGCCGTCGCGGCTGGTCACCGCCTCGTCGGCCTTCTCGTCGAAGGACAGCGACAGCTCCGCGAGGCGGGCCGCCAGGCGGGTCAGCTCCGCCTTGGCCTTCGTCTGCCCTGCCGGGTCGGCCGTGAAGCGGGAGTCGGCGGCGCGCTGCTGGGCGGCCTGCTTGATCAGGGCGGTGATCCGGCGGTGCGCGGCGGCCGCCTTGGCGCTGCGGGTGCCGGTGAAGGGGTGCGGCTTGTAGAGCACCCGCACCGGGGGCTCGGCCGCGACCAGCTTCTTCACGATGTTCTCGCCGGCCAGCAGGATCGAGGTGTTGCCCGGGTTGTCGTCCCAGCCCTCCCAGGTGGGCGCGTAGAGGACGGTCGGGATGCGGTCCTCGGGCGCGCCCTTCCAGGTCTCGATCGGCGCGAGCTGGGGGCGGCCGACCTCCACGATGTCCTCGTCACGGATGCCGACGTCGGCGATGGCGTAGCGGTCGCGGCCGGCCCGGCCGGCGGTCCACACCTCGTCGTAGGCCTTGCTGAACGGGTTGACGCTGGCGAGCTTGTCGCTGTCGCCGTGGCCGATGAAGACGTGCTTCATGGTGGGGACGCGCAGCATGTGGATGTTCTTGCCGACGTTCGCGGCGTACAGCGTGACCCGCACCATGGACAGGTCCATGTTCATCAGGTGCACCCCCCCGGGCACGCAGATGACGGGGACCGTGGTGGGGGCCATCCGCTCCAGGACGGCCCGCTCCCGCAGGACGATCAGCGGCCGGGAGTCCAGCTGCTCCATCGTCTCCAGCCACATGTTGACCTGGTAGGCGGAGTCCTTGGAGCCGGAGAAGTAGAGCACGGTCTCCGGCCGGTACTCGCGCAGCCAGGTGCTGACGACGGCCAGCACCTTGTCGGGCTTGGGCGGCAGCCGGCGGGCGCGCAGGTGCGGCACCAGCGCGACGACGTACAGCGTGCCCAGGACGACGGTGACGGCGACGCCCGCGAAGCCCGCCGGCGCGGAGTCGGTGAGCGCGTAGACGAGCAGGCCCGCCACCGCGGCGAGGTCCAGGTGGAGCATCTTCAGGGAGGCCCGGGTCATCAGCCGGCGCGGCGGGGCGTCCGGGACGGTGAGCCGGGAGACCAGGTCGACGTTCCGGGTGACGACCGGCATCTGGCGGCGCTTGCCGATGAGCGTGACGAGCGCGCCGTGCGGGGCCTGGAGGCCGAAGAAGACCGCGAAGCCGGCGATCGCCGTGTAGAAGACCGGCTCGTCCGAGAGGCCGAGTCTCGCCAGCAGCAGGATCAGCAGCAGTTCGCGGACCAGGAACCGGGTGGGCAGACCGACCCTCAGCCTGTTCAGCAGGTTGAGGAGGTAGGTGCCCTTGCGGTGGAGGTAGAGGTCCGCCAGGTACGTCACGGCGGCCGCGGCGGCGAAGGCGGGGGTGCTCGGGACGAGCGCGGCCAGCATGAGGCAGGGGTAGCCCAGCATCATGAGAACCGCCGCGGCCAGCTCGGCCGCGCTGCCCACCCGGGCCACGCGAATAGCGGTGGATATCACGGAGAAACCTGCTCTGGGAGGGGTGCCGGTCATAGAAGCCAAAAGTCCGGAAAATCCTTTGTGTAGGTTTCGGGAGCTTTACGGCTTCAGGCCCCTGTGAATTCTCCGTAAACAAGGAGCCACAGAGGCCTGAATTTCAATGGCTATTTGCGGTTGATTATGCCATGCCGTCCTGACGGTCGAGCACCGAGGCCAGTGCCTGCTCGAAGCCGGACGCCTTGCCCGCGGCGGCCGTCGGGTCCTGCTGGCGGACGTCGATGACATGCCCGGTGAGCTCGGAGAGCAGCACGTCGAGCGAGGTCCGGGCGACGGCCTCGGAGGAGAGCAGGCTGCCCGCCGGTTCCTGTCCGAAGGCCTTGGTCCGCATGGGTGTCGCCGTGCGCTCCGGGTTGACGCAGTTGACCCGGATGCCGTCGCCGGCCCACTCGTCGGACAGGGCCTGGGTGAGGTTCACCATGGCCGCCTTGGTGGAGGAATAGAGGCTGTACTCGGCGCGGCCGCGGGTGTAGCTGCTGGACGTGTACAGCAGCAACTGCCCCTTTGTCTCGGCGAGGTACTTGTAGGCCGAACGGGCGATCTGCACCGGCGCGAGGTAGTTGACCTTCAGCGCTTCCTCGATGGTCGCGTTGTCGGTCTCGGCCAGCTTGCCGATGCGCAGCACGCCGGCGGTGTTGACGACGTAGTCGATGCGCCCGGTCTCGCTGTACGCCTTGGACAGCGCGTCGTCGACCTCCTCCGGGTTCTCCACGTGCGTGCCCGTGGTGGAGCGGCCCAGGGCGTAGACGGTGGCGCCGTAGGACTCCGCGAGCTCGGAGATGTCCTTGCCGATGCCGTAGGAGCCGCCGAAGACGACGACGGTCTTGCCGCTCAGCAGTTCGCGGTAGACCTCCTCGCTCATCTGCTCGGGCGTGGCGGAGGAGGCCAGCTGGAACAGCTTGTCGGCGATGAAGACGTCGACCGGCTGGGTGACCTTCATGTTGTACTCGTCGCCCGCCACGACGTGGATCGGCACGTCCGGCAGGTACCGCAGGACGACCGAGCAGTCGTCGGTGGCCTGGAAGTTGGGGTCGCCGGCCGCGACCTCGTAGGCCCGGCGGATCGTCGACAGCTTGAACGCCTGCGGGGTCTGCCCGCGGCGCAGCCGGGAACGGTCCGGGATCTCGGTGATGAACTCGCCGTCCTCGCCGTGGGTGCGGGTGACGATGATGGTGTCGGCGGACGGGATGGCGACGTCGACGGCCTGGTAGCGCTCCAGCGCGGCCACGCAGTCGTCGATGACGCGCTGCGAGAGCAGGGGACGTACGGCATCGTGGAAGAGGACGTTGACGTCCTCGCCGTCGGCCAGGCCCTCGCCCAGGGCGGCGATGGCGCGCTCGGTCGTCTCGTTCCGCGTGCTGCCGCCCTCGATGATCCTGGAGACCTTCTTGAATCCGGCCTTGGCGACAATCTTCTCGATGTCGGGCACATAGCCCTGGGCCATCAGCACGATGACGTCGTCGATCGAGTCGGCCTTCTCGAAGGTGGTCAGGGTGTGCTCGATGACGGCCTTGCCTGCGATCTTCAGCAGCTGCTTGGGGATCGACAGACCCACACGCTGACCGGTACCGCCGGCCAGGATCACTGCGGTCGTACGGGGCTTGGCTATGTGCTGGGACACCAGAAGACCTACCTTGGGGCGACGGGGAACGGGGAAATGGTCCCACTTACGGTTACCGCGATGCAAGGTGAGCGCCCTTCGCCGCATATGTGCGCGCCACCCGCCATTCACCTTGCACCGCTGGTGATTGGTAAGACGAGTCGGAGACCGTGGCGTGCCCCCGCCGGAAATCCTGTGAGTAACTCCACAGCGAGCGAGTGATACCTGAGAGTGACGGTGAGGGAGTTTCAGCGGCGGCGCAGCCGTTTGAGGCAGCGGCGCCCGAGAACTCGCACCAGTTCCCCGGACGACGTCTGGTGCACCCCGCGCGCGGAGGCCCGGTCCGTGGTGGCGGCCGCCGCCGCGAGCGCCCCGTACAGCGCCTGAGCGGCCACCTCTGGCGCGATGACCGCCTCCGCGGGGCCCGCGGAGGCGGCCGGCTTCGGGGCGGCGGACAGCAGTGCCGGATCACCGAGGACCCGTACCCCCATGGCGGCGATGCGCTCGGCCATGTCGGCGCCGATCCCGGCGGCCGCCTCGACCGCCCACCCGGGGGTGGAGATCTTCACGTCCCGTGACGTCGGGCGGCACGCGTTCTTCATATGCATGACCGCGCCGTTGCGGATAAGTTTCGAATAAAGCTCGTCGGGCAGATCATTGCCCCGGAATTCCCTATTAAGATTCCGCAGCATTTCGGTCTCGGCCAGGGTCAGCGAGCGATTCGCGGTGTCCGGAACGGACTCCAGGAGATGGGCCGGAAGCCCCAGCAGCGCCTCGAAGGTGCGCATCAGCCCCTCCCGGTCCCGGTCGTCGACCACGACGACGGTGACCCGGTCCGCGCCCACCACCCGCACCCAGCGCTCCACGAGCCGGTCGTGCCGGTGGCGCCGCCAGAAACTCGGGTTGGGCTTCTCGTAGGGCGCCTTGCGGAGCATGTGCTCCAGCCAGTCCTCGTAGCCCATGCGCAGCCCGTTCTGGACGTACTGCTGCCACTGCGAGGGCATGATCCTGGCCAGCGGGCGCAGGGTGACCAGGACGTGCACCCGCTCCCCGCCGAGCTGCTCCACGACCCGCTCGACGACGGAGTCGTCCGGGGCGTCGGCGAAGAACTCGCTGCTGATCACGGAGGTCTTCCCGCCGGTGGCCGCCACCTGGTCCACCAGCTGCCGCCAGTGCCGCTCGGTGGGCGTGGTGTCACCGATCATCCCCGCGCGGGAGCAGGCGGCCAGCACGGCCTGCATGGGGTGCCGGCTCGTCGCCGGGAACTCGACACCGTACGCCGGCAGCTTCTCCCTGGCTCCGAACAGAGCGCCCTGGATCGAGGTCGTGCCGGTCTTGTGCGGGCCGATGTGCAACAGGCGGGTGCCGGCGGGCAGCGGAGTGACCTCCGCGGGGGCGTTCACCGGGGCGTCGTCTCTCGTACAGTCCGTCTCCATGGTCAAGGGACGGTAAGAGGTGTACCTGAGGAGGCGCTGAGAAGAGCCTGGGACAGGGATGAGTCCCAGGCTCCGTTCACACCGGATTCACACGGTTCACGCCATCCGGATCACAGCACCCGCACCCCCGGCCTGCCGTCCGTGACGCGCAGCTTCGCCAGCGTGCGGGCGGTCGCCGTCGGCTTGAGGACGGTGTTCACGACCCGCACCTGGGCGTCGACGGCGTCGTTGCGGAGGTCGAACAGGTGGTAGCCGCAGTGGGCGTCGATCAGCTTCCAGTGCGGGTTGTCGGCCTTCAGCGGGTCCCACTGGGCGTGGAAGGCGGCCTGGTCCCGGTCGCCGCCGCTGGAGATCGACGTGCCGACGAACTCGGCGCCGACCGTGGCGGAGGAGGGGTCGGCGAAGTCCCGCTTCAGATCGCTGATCATCGTCAGGTGCCGGTCGCCGCTGAGCACGACGGGGTTGCGGACGGAGGCGAACTCCCCGAGGAGCGCGCCTCGTTCGGCCTGGTAGCCGTCCCAGGCGTCGTAGTACCAGAGCTTGCCCCGCCCGGGCAGCAGATCGGTCTCGGCCATCATGATCTGGGAGGCGATCAGGTTCCAGCGGGTGCCGGAGCCGCGCAGCGAGTCGAGCAGCCACCGCTTCTGCGCGGCGCCGAGCATGGTGAGCGCGGGGTCCTTCGCACCCTCCTGGCCGACCGCCTGATCGCTTCGGTACTGGCGGGTGTCCAGCACGTTCAGCGTGGCCAGCTGCCCGAAGCGCAGGGTGCGGTACATCCGGATGTGCGGCCCGTTCGGGATCGCCGTCGCCCGTACCGGCATGTGCTCGTAGTACGCCTGGTAGGCCGCGGTGAGCCGGGCCACGAAGGCGGCGTGCGTCTGCTTGTCGGGGTCCTGCGGGATCTCCCCGGCGAAGTCGTTGTCCACCTCGTGGTCGTCGAAGGTCACCACCCAGGGCGCGTGGGCGTGCATCCGCTGGAGGTCGGGGTCGGTGCGGTACTGGGCGTACCGGTTGCGGTACTGCGTGAGGGTGTACGGCTCCCCGCCGCCCTCGTGCCGGCGCACGGCCGTCGCGGAGGGCACCGACTCGTAGATGTAGTCACCGACGAAGACGACGACGTCCGGGTCCTGCGCGTACATGTCGGCGTAGGGGGTGAAGTGGCCGTTCTGCCAGTTCTGGCAGGAGGCGAGCGCGAGCCGCAGCGAGGGCCCGAAGCCGAGGGGGCGGGGAGCGGTGCGGGTGCGGCCGACGGGCGAGATCTGGCCGCCGGTCCGGAAGCGGTACCAGTAGACGCGGCCGGGGCGCAGCCCTCGTACATCCACGTGAACGCTGTGCCCGTACTCGGGCCGGGCCTGGGC
This sequence comes from Streptomyces phaeofaciens, assembly GCF_014648915.1. GTDB lineage: Bacteria > Actinomycetota > Actinomycetes > Streptomycetales > Streptomycetaceae > Streptomyces > Streptomyces phaeofaciens. Next base: position 150,718 of record NZ_BMSA01000003.1, read on the forward strand.
GACACCCCTGAGGACTCCGCCGCCGAACCGCGGATCGGTCGAGATCTCCCACTCCACCGACACGACCTGGGCGGGCATCCCGCCGCCGTGGAGCGGGTCGGGGGCGAGCCGCGTCCACAGCACGACCCCGTCGGGCAGCGGGTCCCCGGAGGCGACACCGAGCGTGAACACGCCGTCGGGCAGCCTGGTCCCGGCGGCACGGGCGGTGGCGGGCAGCCACAGCTGGGCGGAGGCGGCGGCGCCGAGCACGGCGGCGCCGGTGGTGAGCAGACGGCGGCGGTCCGGTGACGCGGCACGGTTCGCTCCGGCGGCCATCGGTGAACTCCCTTGCGTCGCTGACCTCTTGGACGCAAGAAAGGTGGCATGGGCAGCCAGTCAGGGCACTGAACGGAATGCCTCGCATGCATGACAAGTCGAAGGACAAAGGAGGACCCGTTGCGGGGGTTCCGCAACGGGTCCTGGGTACGTCGGAGGCTCTGGAGGGGCGCTCTAGAAGGGCTCGAAGCCCTCGAACTCCTGGGCCGCCTCGTCCCGTTCGGCCTGCTTGTCGCGGCGTCGCTGGGTCGCGGGACGCGGGGCGTCGAAGCGGTGGTCCTCGCCACGGCGGCCGAGCATCTCGGCACCGGCCATCACGGTCGGCTCCCAGTCGAAGACGACCGCGTTGTCCTCGGGACCGATGGCGACGCCGTCACCCGAGCGGGCGCCCGCCTTCATCAACGCCTCTTCCACACCGAGGCGGTTGAGCCGGTCGGCGAGGTAGCCGACGGCCTCGTCGTTGTTGAAGTCGGTCTGGCGCACCCAGCGTTCGGGCTTCTCGCCGCGGACGCGGAACAGGCCGTCCTCCTCCAGCGTGACGGTGAAGCCGGCCTCGTCCACGGCCTTGGGCCGGATGACGATCCGGGTCGCCTCCTCCTTCGGCTTGGCCGCGCGCGCCGCGCCCACCATCTCGGCGAGGGCGAAGGACAGTTCCTTGAGACCCAGGTGCGCCACCGCGGACACCTCGAAGACCCGGTAGCCCCGCGCCTCCAGGTCCGGCCGGACCATCTCGGCGAGGTCCTTGCCGTCCGGTACGTCGATCTTGTTCAGGACGACGATGCGGGGACGGTTGTCGAGGCCGCCGTACTGCTTGAGCTCCTCCTCGATGATGTCGAGGTCGGAGAGCGGGTCGCGCTCGGACTCCAGGGTCGCCGTGTCCAGCACGTGCACCAGGACGCTGCACCGCTCGACGTGGCGCAGGAACTCCAGACCGAGGCCCTTGCCCTGGCTGGCGCCCGGGATGAGACCGGGGACATCGGCGATGGTGTAGACGCTCGACCCGGCGGTGACCACGCCCAGGTTCGGGACGAGGGTCGTGAACGGGTAGTCCGCGATCTTCGGCTTGGCGGCGGACAGCACGGAGATCAGCGAGGACTTGCCCGCGCTCGGGTAGCCGACGAGGGCCACGTCCGCGACCGTCTTCAGCTCCAGGACGATGTCCTGGAGGTCACCGGGCACGCCGAGCAGCGCGAAGCCGGGCGCCTTGCGGCGGGCCGAGGACAGTGCCGCGTTGCCGAGGCCGCCGCGGCCGCCCTGGGCGGCGATGTACGAGGTGCCGTGGCCGACCAGGTCCGCCAGCACGTTGCCGGCCTTGTCCTGGATCACGGTGCCGTCCGGGACCGGCAGGATCAGGTCCTGGCCGTCCTTGCCGGAGCGGTTGCCGCCCTCGCCGGGCTTGCCGTTGGTGGCGCTGCGGTGGGGCTTGTGGTGGTAGTCGATGAGCGTGGTGACCGACTGGTCGACGACCAGGATCACGTCACCGCCGTGCCCGCCGTTGCCCCCGTCGGGGCCGCCGAGCGGCTTGAACTTCTCACGGTGGACGGAGGCACAGCCGTGACCTCCGTTACCCGCGGCGACATGCAGTTCGACGCGGTCCACGAAGGTGGTCATGGTAGGTGCCTCCAGCACTGCGAAAACGTACGGATGTGTCTTACTGCCTAACACGCGAAAGGCGGACCCGCCTTCCCACAGGGGAAGTGAGGTCCGCCTCGCGAAAGCTTCCGATCAGGCGACCGGAACGATGTTCACGACCTTACGGCCACGGTGGGTGCCGAACTGCACCGAACCGGCCTGGAGGGCGAACAGCGTGTCGTCGCCACCGCGGCCGACACCGGCGCCCGGGTGGAAGTGGGTGCCACGCTGGCGGACCAGGATCTCACCCGCGTTGACGACCTGACCGCCGAAGCGCTTCACGCCGAGCCGCTGGGCATTGGAGTCGCGACCGTTCCGAGTGGACGATGCGCCCTTCTTGTGTGCCATGTCTCAGTCCCTACCCTTACTTCGCAGCCGCGGGGATCTCAGTGACCTTGATCGCCGTGTACTGCTGGCGGTGGCCCTGACGACGGCGGTAGCCGGTCTTGTTCTTGTAGCGAAGGATGTCGATCTTCACACCCTTGTGGTGGTCCACGACCTCGGCCTGGACCTTGATGCCGGCCAGCACCCACGGGTCGCTGGTCACAGCGTCGCCGTCGACAACGAGCAGGGTCGAGAGCTCGACCGTGTCGCCAACCTTGGCAGTGGAAATCTTGTCAACCTCAACGATGTCGCCGACAGCAACCTTGTGCTGGCGGCCACCGCTGCGCACGATGGCGTACAAGCGGATCTCACTCTCTCGCTCGGGAACGGCACCCCCGCAGTCCAGTCACCCGGGAACGAACACGGGCAACCTCTCCCGGTCACCGGGAACCGGCATCCAGGAGGAAGAGGTTTACGGGGATGTGGCGCGCCTAGGAAACACGCCGACGGTCAAGACTACGGGCGGGCGCCGAGGGGGTCAAACCGGGCCGTCACCCCACCCCGCCTCACCTCTGCTCGACCTCGGGGTCCACGCCCTCCCCCTCGATGGCGAACCCGGACGTGTCCAGCTCGAAGTCGAACGGCGCGGGGATGCGTACAGGCCGCCCGAAGGGAACGTTGGTCCGGGACCGGTACCCCTTCGGAGAGGGATCCCACATCACATTGACCTCCCCGATCCGCATGTCGAGCAGCAGATACACGGGGACGATCCGCCCATACGTCGCCATCTTGTCGAGCCAGTCGACGTCCTTGGTGGAGTCGGAGGTCAGCTCGGCAACGAGGGAGAGGGCGGAGGCGTCGGCGTGGCGGCCGGCGGCGTCGAAGGCGGTTTCGTCGGCGACGAAGAGGTCGGGCCCGTAGCCACGCTCCCTGGACGGGAAGACGAAGAGGAAGGGCGAGGTCTCCGTGACATGCCCGTCCGGTGCATGCGCCTCCACCTGCGCACGCAGCCTTCGCATGGGACGCAGGTAACGCAGCTTCGACCACGGCGACACGACGATCTTCCCCCGGATGAGCTCGGCCGTGTAGCCGGCAGGTGTGTCCATCTCCTCGACGATCCGGAGCATCTCCTCGAAGGATCCGCTCGGCGGGGCGTCTATGGCCCGGGGACGCTCGGTCATGACGGTCACCACGATCCTCCACTGATTACAGAGCGTGTCGCTGGCACCACGATAGCGCCGGGGTGTGACAGCCGCCCGCCCCTCGGCGACGCTCACGCCCGGACCTCGCACCAGAGCAGCTTCCCGTCACGCCCGAGGGGGTACCCGCCCCACGCCTCCGCGTAATGACACACGAGGAACAGCCCGCGTCCCCCTTCGGCCGCCACGCCCGCCAGGACGGGCCGAAGGGACCCGGACCGCTTGTCGAAGGGAGGCGGGATGTGCGGGTTGGCATCCCAGACGCCCACCCGCAGCCGACTGCGCCCGAGCCCGCGAAGCCGGAGGGTCGCGGGGCCGGTGGAGTGCCGGTAGGCGTTGGTGACCAGTTCGGTGGCCAGCAGTTCGGCGGTGTCCTGGAGTTGAGGGATGCCGTGCCCGGCGAGAACGGCGCGAAGCGTGACACGGGCGATGCGTGCGGCCCGTGGGTCATGGGGCATGCACCTCCCCAGTTGGAGCGCTACCGCCTGATTTTGGACCGTACAACCCAAGCAGCCCTTCCTGCGGCCAAGTCCCGCGACTTCATCGCCCAACTCACCCAAGACCTTTGAAGGACCCCATGCCCGAACTGCACTCGCAGAAGTCCACATACAGCCAGGAAGCCTCCGCCTGCGTCTACCTCGCCGCGACTCCCGCCGGGGGGATCCTTCTCCGCGAGAGCGACGAACCGCAGACCATCCTCACCACCGGACTGAAACAGCTCAGCAATCTCGTATCCGCATGCATCACGTCCACCACGCTCCGAAACGGTTGACAGACGCGGCTGCACGGCTTCCGACGACCGCGCCTCCGATGAGAGCGGCCAGACGACATCAACGAAGTGATCCTCAAACTCGCCTGCTGTCTCATCACCCACCGGCAACTCGGCTCGTTGTGTCGCCGTAGTTACCGATGGGCCCTCACATCAGTTCGCGCGAAGCCCTTTACAATCTAGGAACTCCAGGAAATCGGCATACAAGAACTCGATGTGACCGTCTTCGTGATCCACGAAATCGACCCTCTCAAGGCAAACCCCATCGACCACCGAAAAACCCCACCAGTCACCTGTACCGACAGGTGCAACAGCAACAAATCCCCCCGAAGGGAATTCCGCTCGGTTGACACTCAGCAAGTCATCTCCGTCCTCATCGACCGAAACGACCGGCAGCAAGTCAAGGAAAAGGAACTGTCCCGCCCCGTGGCGTCGCATAAATTCCTTATACTTTCCTGGAAGTCGAACTTGAAGCTCCTGTTCCACTCGCATCAGATCGACGTCGGAAGCCGCCCAAGAGTCGAAGAGCTGAAATCCTTCCGGAAGGGTTCTCCCTGCACGTTCTGCGCGAACCGCGGATAGGCGGATTTCAAACTCTTCGAACTCCACAAGCGCTCCCAATTCTTACGGGTCAGGCCAGTTGTCGAACCAAAGGTCGGGACCATAGTGTCCCCAACCCTGCTCTTGTGATCGGTACCACCAGTGCAGTTGAGTGTCCTCGGAGCGCATCTGCGATGTGACTCCCTGATTCCACGGGTTTCGATGGAGGTCGGTTCCCGGTCCTCGATGCACCACCTGATCCAACTCATGAGTCGGACTTCCAGGCATCTGATCGGCGTGATGGATCTCAATCTTGTCACCAAGGTGCTTCGGCCGGACACCGTGCGCACCGCCGCCGATATCCCCTCGGGTCCAGGGGCCCGCGTGTCGGATAGGCGCATCAGCAGGGCCAGTGCCCGTTCCTGGAGCACAGTTGCACTCAACGCCGGGTGGGGTGTCACCACAGTTGTGAACCAGGACCGGTATGTTCCCCGCCTGCACATAGTACGTGTGCACGTCGCTGACAGTCAGGTCGTGCGTGCGCTGACGCTCGTCGAAAGAGCGGATAGCCGTGAGGGTTACCGAGCCGCCGTCCGAGGTGTGGAGCCGCATGCCCGGCTCAAGGTCGCCGGCCTCGATCCACGCCTTCTCCGAGTCCACCCAGAACGGGTGGGTCGTCGTGGAGACCAAGGCCTCGGCCTTGCCGGACTTGCTCTTGATCGTCAGGTCGACAAAGTGCTTGTCGTCCTCGGTGACGATCGTGCCGACGACCACGCGCAGCGTCGTCTTCCCTGTTGCAGGGTCAGTCGCGGTGATCTTGTCACCGAGCTGGACCTTCTCGATCGGCTTGGTTTTGCCACTCGCGAGCAGAACTTTGGTGCCAGGCAGGAAGCTGTGGGGCACCGGACATGAATCGTTGCCCTTCTTCTTCAGGGCAGCCGCAGCCTTCTTTCTTGCCTGCGCCAGCTTCTCCGTGGCCTTGGCCAGCGCCCCCTTGGCCTTGCCCAGCGCCTTGTTCGCCTTGAAGAGGCTCCGTACGCCGCCGACCAGGTCGTCGACCAGGCCGACCACCCGTTTCACGAGCCTGGCGCCCTTGGCCCAGTCCCACGGTGCCCCGTACTTCGCGAGGATCTTGCCGGCCAGGCCGCCCGCGAAGCTGCCGGCGATGTTGAGCAGGGTCTCTCCGCAGGCGCCGACGTCGCCGCTGGAGACGCAGTCCAGGGCCGCGTCCACGCCGAGGATGTCCCGGGCGATCGCGACCAGCGCCTTGCCCGCGGAAGTCACTCGCTGCTTGGCAGTGGACTGCTGTGCCTGAGCCGACGCCACGTTCGACGAGGCTTCGGTGACATCGGCGGCCGCGTCGTCGACCTCGTCGATGCCGGTGTCGGTGTAGGTGCCCCCGTAGCCCGAGCAGTACCTATGCCCGTAGCAGCTCTCCAGACCCGACGGGTCGGACAGGGTCACCGGGGAGTTGTCGGCGTACGCGTAGCCGTTGATCTGGCTGGGTCTGGTGTAGTCGATGATCGGGTCGACCGAGATGAACTTGCCGATCGCCGGGTCGTACTCCCGCGCCCCCAGGTGGGTCAGGCCGGTCGACGCGTCGATCGTGCCGCCGACGTAGCCCCTCTCTCCCGGCCAGGGACCGAGCTTCTCGCCGCGCTCGACGCCGTACGGGTCGAAGCGACGCTGGGATATCGCGCCGGTCGCGGCGTCGATCGCCAGCTCGCCCGTGCCGTGGTGGTCTGAGGCGATGAAGGAGAGCTTCGTGGCAGTACGGACCGCGACGGTCTGGCCGGCGTAGTCGTAGTAGCGGGTGGCTTCCTTCTTGGTGCCGTCGGCCGACAGCTTCAGCTCGGTGCCCGGCAGATAGACGGTCGTGCCGGAGGGATCCTTGCGCACCAGTCGGCTGCCGGACGCGTCATACAGGTAGCTGGTCTTGGAGCCGTTCGCCTCGGTGACCTCGCTGAGCTTTCCGGCGTCGTTCCAGAGCAGGGACTGAGTGTTGCCGCCGATCACGCGCTTGGTGGTGTTGCCCGCGTCGTCGTACTCGTACGTCGACTGCCTGTTCCCGGTCGGGGTCTGCTCCACCACCTTGGTGACCTGGTGCGGACCGTCGCCCAGCGCGCCCGCGCCGCCGTATTCGTAGTCGCGCGTGATGTCCTTCGCCGCGTCGAGCCCGGTGTCGTGGTTGACCTCGGAGACACGGTTGCCGATGGCGTCGGTCTCGTACGACTTCCAGTACGGAGCCGGACCGCCGAGTGAGCTCGCACCGGCGGCAGGGTCACACGCCGCCGGCCCGGTGCCCTCCACCGGGACCGTGGAGCCGCGGGTGCCGGAGCCTGCCGCAGTCGCCGTCGTCGCCGCCGGGGTCCAAGCATCCTCGAGCCGCTGCCGAGTGTCGTAGGCGAAACACTGCACGTCCAGAGCCGAAGTGTTCGCCGTGTCCGTGACGGACAAGACGTTTCCCGACTGGTCGTAGGAGTAGGCGGCGTCACGGGCGGGGCCCGTCGAGCCGACTACGCCGGTCACCGAGCGGGTCAGTCGGTCGGTGCCCTTCTCGTGGAAAAAGGTCTGCCCGACCTTCTTGCCGCTGCCCGAGGACAGTTCCAGTTCCTTGAGCTGGCTCTTTTCCGTGTAGGCCGTTCTGGTGACGTACGAGGTGCTGCCCGTCATGGTCATCGGGCGCTGTAGCGCGTCGTATGTGTACGTCACGTTCTCCGCCGGCAGGTCGCCGATGGCGGGCAGGCCGGTGGTACGGACCGTCCCGTCCTGGTTGTACGTGGTGGTGAAGATGTACGTACCGGCGAGCGAGTCCTGGGAAGCAGGGACCACGTAAGCGGTCTGCAGCGGGCGGTAGAACGCGTCCATCGACTGAATGGCCGAGGTGAAATACTCCGTCGGCGAGACGTAGTTGAGGAAGCCGTAGGCCTGCCCCAGCCAGCCCGCCTTGTCATACCTGGTCTCGCTCAGTCTGGTGCCGGTGCCGGCGTCGCCCTGCCAGGTCGACTCGACACGGCCGAGCCTGTCGTAGACCGTGGAGGTCTTCTTCCCATTGCCGTCGTAGCTGACGACCGGGCGGTCCAGCTCGTCGTACTCCGTGCGGGACGTACCGGCGTCGGGATCGATCGAGGTCTTCTTGCGGCCCAGCTGGTCGTACTCGTACCGCCACTGGTTGCTCTTGCTGTCGGTGACCGTCTCCAGCAGGCCGGCCGTCGTGTAGGTGTACTTCGTCGCCTCGTACGGCACGCCCGCGCCCGGCGAGGAGCCCCGGTAGTGGCGGAGTTCGACCGTGTTGCCCTGACTGTCGGCGATCGTCGTCTCGGGTATCGCGCCGACCGGCGGGTCGACATGGGTCTTCTCACCGTCGTACGTGGTGGTGGTGCGCCACTGCTCCGCACCCGACACGGCGAAGATGTCAGCGGTGGTTCGGCCCAGGCCGTCGTACTCGATCAGGCTCTGTGCGCCGACCTGGCTGTCGCTCACGAGCAGCAGTTCGCCCTCGGCCGCGCCGGCCGCGTTGTACGTCGAGTTGGTCTTCCGAAGGTTACCGGTCGCACCGTAGAAGGAGTCGGCCACCATGCGGGTGCCGTCCGCGCCCTCGGTCTGGATCTGGCGGGGCCGCAGCATGCTGTCGTACAGCTGGTACTCGGCACCGTAGGAGCCGTCGTTCTCGAGTTTCTCCGTCGTGATGGAGGTGACCTTGTCCTTGCGGACGTTGTACGAATACTTGATGCTCGGCGTCTTCGCCTTGGCCCGGTCCGCCAGCCATACGGAGGTCAGACGGCCCAACCCGTCGTAGGCGAGGTCGGTGCGCTTGCCGTTGGGGTCGGTCTGGCCGCTCGACATGCCCCAGGCCTGGGCATAGTCGGTGACGGTCTTGTGGTCCAGAGCGTTGAAGACGGTCGTCTTCGACAACAGACCGTTCGTCTCGGTGTAGACGGTTCTCGTTTCGTCCGGCGTACCGTCCGCCGCTGGGCCTGCCGCGTATTGCTTGGCGTCCTGCTGGGACTCCGGACGGCCGTAGGCGTCGTAGGTCGTTGCACCGGTGACCTGGTACGTCGCCGTGGTCCCGTCGTGCGAGACCAGCCGCTCGGTCTTGGTGGCATCCCCCTTCGTGGGGGCCGCGCCGAACGTGCCCTTGTCGTAGGAGGTGCGCTCGTCGGCGAGAACCTGCGACTTGCGGTCCGGGTCGGTCGAGCACTTGACCGAGACCGACTCACTGCGTGCGGGCAGCGAGAGGATGTTCTTCGCGGCATTGTCCGCATACGTGGTACGGGTGCAGGTGTCGTCCTTGGCGACGGACACGTCTCCCAGATCGTCGACCTGCAGCACCCGGCCTGTACCGGTCGCCGTGTCGTACATCGTGGTCGACTTCGTCTCGGTCCACGTTCCGTCGGACTTCCGGTTGAAGTCCCGGCTGGTCTGGGTGCGGACGATCGAGGCGCGGGTGATTCCCCAGGTCGTCGTTCGCGTGGCGGTGTGGTGCTTCCAGGGGATGTCGATCGTCTTGGAAATCAGCTCGTCGCCGTCGTAGGTCGCCGCCTCCAGCTGGTGACCGGTGAACTCCTCGTGGTCGGTGTACTCGGCGCCGGTGGAGTCCCTGACCTTCACGGAACGGGCGTCTCCGGCCGCGTCCTGGTCCCCGTCCATGCCCTGCAGGTAGGTGTAGTCGACTCGGGTGGTCTGCCGGTCGGCACTGCCGCTGGTGACCTTGACCTTGCCGTACCCCTGCCAGCCGCCCCAGGTCAGATACTTCATGTCGGTGATGCCGTCCGGCTTGGCCTTACGCCAGGCGGCATCGCCCTGGTAGGTGTAGCGGGTCACCATCTGGGCGTTTCCGCCGGTGCGGTCGGTCTCGATGACCGCGGCCACGACGTACTTGTGGAACCAGTCCGTGATCGGGTCGACGTAGCCCGGTGGGGCCCACTTCACCGGGTAACAGCGTTTGGTCGACTCGCCCGGCTTGGGCAGGTCGGCCTTGGTGCAGTCGGTGGGGGCATAGTTGACGTCGAGCTGGGCGCCGGTCTCGCTGATGACCGTCGTCAGACGGAAGCGGTGGAAGGGTGCGATGTTGTCGCCGACCGCGTCGACGCGGTTGGCCAGTTGCGTACCCAGGAGATCCACAGCGGGCAGCTTCACGGCGGTGCCGACCCGACCCTCGTGTTCGATCTTCGACAGCCACAGTGTCTTGGAGTCGTCGCCGTTGTCGGTGAACAGGTGCGTGAAGGTCCAGGCATCCACGTCCGAGTGGTCCGTGGCGTCCTTGCGCATCTGCGTGACGATCGACGTCAGCCGCTTGGTGGTCCAGAAGGTCTGGACGGACGAGGTGCACTTGGTGCCGGACTTGCACTCCTGGTCAACCGGGACGTCGGGCCAGCGGGAGGCATTCGCCTTCGTGCGCTTGGTCTCCGCACAGTCGAAGTCGGCGGTGGGCAGGCAGCGTTCGGCTGTGTTGAAGACGATCCGGGCCGGCGCCTTGGCGGCGTAGACCTGGCCGTCCCGCTGGCCGTAGTCGATGCGCTCGAGGTAGCCGCCACGGTCGTACGCGGTTCCGTTGACGTCCGTCTTCGCGTTGAGCGCGTAGTAGTTGGTCTCGCGCTCGTAGAAGTACGACATCACATTGCCGTGGGTGTCCTTGACGTAGTCCAGGCTCCAGCGCCACGCCTGCTTGCAGTGGGCGCTGGTGAAGGTGGCGTTGTAGCAGGGCTCCTTGTCGTCGTCGCCGAAGATCGGAGCCGTCCAGACGGAGTTGGTCTCCTCGTTTCCGGTGGCCCAGCCCGGAAGGCGGTTCAGACCGAAGTAGTACTCGGTGCCTTCAGGGGTCGTGACCTTCCAGTGCTCGCCCTTGTCGGCCGTGTCGCCCTCGTCGCCGTTCGTGGCGCCGGTGAGCTTCTCGACCTTGGTGCCGTCGTCGGACGAGGTGTGCCACTCGCCGGTCGTGTCATCCTTGACCAGTTCGCCCGACCTGCCGTCGAGCATGATCGTGGCGTTGTCGAACGCCCAGCATTGCTCGCCAGAGCTCTCATGGCCGTCGTCGGAGCAGGGCTTGTAGCGGCGCTCGATGTATCCGGGGTCGTAGGAGAAACCCTCACCGATCCAGGATCCCTGGTTGTTGGTGGTGGCCGTGCGCCCGTCCGCCGATTGGGAGGAGTAGCCCAGGCCCACAGTGGGGACCAAGCCGCCAGGGGTGGGGACGGAACGCAGCGGGTAGTTCCAGCTGAACCCGCCGGAGGAGGGGGCGACGCTCCAGCTGGCCGAGGGGGCCAGTGGCGTCGCCTTGTAGGTGCCCTGCGCGCCGGAAGGGCCCGCGGCCACCGCGACCAGCGAGGTCGCGTCGGCGGCCATGGTGGAGACACCGTCGGCGGGGGACGGGGCCGCGGTCACGTCGGCGGAGACGGTACCGGCCCGCACGTCGTTGACCGTGGGCAGCGTCTTGGGCTGCGCGGGGCAGTCCTTGCTGCCAGGTACGGCGACGACGGCGCACGCCGGCAGCTGGACCAGCTGGAGACGCGAGGCATAGGAGCCGCCGAATCCCTCGGCGAACTCGGAGTAGTCCACGGTCAGCCGCACCTTGGCGGCCTGGTCGGCGCCGTCGGCGCGCTCGACGCCGAGGAGAACGCCTGCGCCTAGTTGCGCGGCGCGCTCAGGGTCGAGAACGTCGACCCGGACCTTGTCCGCGGTCGTCGCCGCCTTGCTCTTCGCTTGCGCCTTGGCCTTGCCGACCTTGACCGGCAGCCCGCCGGCCTCGGTCTCGTCGGCCGCGCCCACGGTCAGTTCAGCGCCGCCCTGATGGGGCCACACCGCCTTGTGGAGCCCCTTGACCGCGGCCTTGCGTGCCGGATCGGTGGGGCGGGGCTTCGCCTTCGCGTTGGACCCCTTGACGGGATCCTCGTCCTGGACGCCGGGGCTGCTCCAGCCCCGGGCGCCGTCGTCGAGAGCCAATGCCTGGACCGAAGAAGCGGACAGTGCGAGTGAAAGCCCGATCACTGTCGCGACGACTGTCTGTCTGGGCATGCGGCGGCTCAGTGAGCGGCCACGGAAGAGCATCGGACAACTCCCTGGTCGAAGGAGAAAAGGTCTGGAAGGGGCGGGCCAGGCCTCGATGGGCCTGGCCCGCCCAGGTGACCGCTCGTCACATGTCCGGCTCGGCAGTCAGCCCGGACATCCGCTGGATCGCAATCTGGTCGGCGGCCCCGCTGTAGACACGCACCTCGTCGATGGCGCCGGCGAAGTACTCGCTTTCCCCCCGCAGCGAACGACCCACTTGCAGGCCCTCGGTGGCGGGCCACAGCGTGGCGTCCCTGCCATGGGCGCCGGAGACGAGCTGGCCCTCGACGTACAGCCGGAGGGAGTTGGCGAAGGCGTCGTAGACCACCGCCAGGTGCTGGCCGGAGCCATCGGCACTGGGTGTCTGCTGGTCGTTGGTGAAGGTGACGACCTCTGGTGCGGTCACATCCGTCTTGGCAACGGCCAGTTCCCACTGACCGGTGGCGGCCTGGTAACGGACCTGGACCCGGTTGGCGTTGGCGCCCGGCAGGGACAGCACTGTCTGCGACTTCTCGGCGTCCGGCGTGGTGAGCTGCGCGCGGACAGTCACGGTGAAGCTGGTGCCCCCCGTGACCGGGGCGCTCGCGGTCGAGGCGTAGTCCCCGTCACCGTCCAGCAGCAGGTGGCCGTCGCCGACCAGGGCGGCGTTGTCGAATACATCGGCGGGCCGGTAGATCGCCGCGTTGCCGTACAGCGTCAGCGCTTGCCCGCCGCCGGTCTCGGCGGAAACGCCGCCGACGGCGTTGTCGAGCTGCCAGTAACCCTTGCGTTCGGGCTTGACGGTGATCAGTTCGGCGACATCGGCGGCCGGCAGGACACGGTCGAAGACTCGGACCTCGGCAAGGTCACCCGTGAAGTGGTCGCGGTATCCGCTCTTGGCGGTTGCGCGGCCGATCTGGAGCGGTCCGTGGGACATCCATGTGGATCGGCGCTGCCCGACACCCTTGGCGTCCTTGTTGATGTAGAGCCTGATCTCGGGGCCGCCGCTCTTCTGGGCGTCGTACACACCGGTCAGCAGCACCCATTGGTCCTTGACCACGGATACTCCGGTGGAGACGGCCTTCCACTCGCCGAGCGACTCCACGTCATTGACGGGGACGGAGAACTTCCAGGTCTGCGCGGACGCGTCGTAGCCGAGAGTGAAGCCGGGCTCGCCGGTGCCGTCCTGGCTGACGACCGCCATGTCCTTGTCCAGGGCAGTGGGACGCACCCAGGCGCTGACGCTGAAGCCCTTGGCGGTGTCGAGCACGGTCTTGCCGGTGTCGAGGTAGGCGTCGGCACTTCCGTCGAAGTGGGCCGCCCGGTCGGCCTTCCCTCCCGGGCCTTCGACGCCGAACGTGACTCCGTTGCCGGCGGCCGCCGAGTAGTCGTCGCTCTCGTCGTGGGCTTCGATGTCACCCGCCTCGTCGGCGAGGTTCCACTGTGCGACGACCGGCCTGCCCTCGCCCACCAGAAAGAGGTACGGGGTACTGCTGGAATGACCGGCCTTGTCGACAGCGCTCACATCGAGCACGTGCTGTCCGGCCCAGGTCGGGGCCCACGACACGGTGACGGAGCCGCCGGTCGCCGCCGGGGCCACGGTGGTCGGCGCGGCGCCATCGAAGGAATATTGGTACTTCACGACGTCACTGCCCTTGGCGGCGTCGTTCGGGTTGGGTGCGAAGGTGAAGGTGCCGTACGTGCCCACGCCGTCGTGGTAAACGGTGTCGGACGGGTACCTGTCGGACAGCACGCTCGGCTTTCCGGGCCATGTCTTGTCATAGATGAACTCGCAGCGCTGCGTCCCGTCCGAACTCCATGGGCTGCTGCCGTCACCGTCGTTGGCCCGCGCACTCCAGCGGATGACCGTGTTCTGCGGGATCGTCGACCTGACGGTGTGCTCGAACTTGGTGCTGGGCGTGGGGGCGAGCGAGGCTGTGGTGTAGGTGTAGCTCTTGGCCGTGCCGGTCGCCGGGTCGGTCCATTCGATCCTGAACTCGACCTTCACCTGGTCGGTCTGCCCGTTGCCGTGGTCGGGGTCGCTCGCGATGGCCATGAGCTTCGGTGGGACGTCGGTGTAGGGACGGTTCGTGCCCCACTTGCACACGCCACCTGGGTCGGTGAACATGTCCGACGTCTTGATCTGCCGCGGCAGGTTGTTGTACTTGACCGACAGGTAGGCGTTGCCGCAGATCCGCTTCCACTCGGCGAAACGGGACTCGTCGGCCGCGCGCAGGCCCAGCGTCATGGAGTTCCAGCCACCTGCGGCGGCAGTCTTGATCTCGTTGGTCAGCTCGCCGCTCGCGCTGCTCTCGAAGTGCAGGTTGGCCTGGCTGGAGCAGGAGGTCGGGGAGATCGCCTTGTCGACGGTCTGCAGATGGTCGTCCCAGTCGTCCGAGGTGTTGGACCAGTTGCTGGACGAGGTGAGTGAGTAGTTCTGTCCGCCTAGCCGGTAGAGCTGGATGGGCTCCGCGGTCGGAGTGGCGCTGTAGATGTGCTCCACCCGGGCCGAGAAGGTCGCGCCCAGGATCTGCTTCCCCTTGTAGAAGGAGAGCGGCATCGTAAACATCACGCGGCGGACGCCGACTCCGTTGCAGGAGACCGGGTTGTAGTCGGTCGGGCACTTGCCGACGCCCGCGCTGCCGGAGTACTTCCAGTCCTGTTCGCTGGGCATTCCGGACATGACGCCGGTCCACGACGTGCGCGAGGTGGTGCGGGAGATCGGGTCGATGACGACCGGGAAGACGGTCTCCGCGCCCTTGAGCAGCTTCTCGTCGGGGACGAGGCTCAGCTTGCCCTTGCCGACCTCGACGCCGAGCGGGGCGACGCGGCCACCGCCGCCCGGGCCGTCCAGCGAGGGCTCCGGTGCGGTCCGCGGGCCAGGCGTGGCATCGCCGGTCTCGGCCTCGCCCGCGGTAGCGGTAGCGGTAGCGGTAGCGGTAGCGGTAGCGGCCTTCAACGACTTCGCGACAGCGGTGGGACCCTGCTTCTTGGACGCGGCCTCCTCCACGGCGGCCGAGTCCCACATCGACGGCTTGCCCGCCTCGAAGACGGTGCCACCCACCTCCGCGTCCTCGGCGACGATGGCCCCGGTGGCGTCCTCCGCGACCTTCAGTCCGTCAGTCGTCATGCCGAGGTCGATCCTGGCCAACCTCGGGTCAGCCGCCGCCTCGGGCGTCTTGACGATCAGCAGATGGCCGAAGCCGTCGGCCTCGGCGCGCACGGTCAGGTCGACGTCGGGCAGGACCTCGGCATACGTGGCTGTGTCGCCCTCAACCTCCGGCGTGGGCAGCTTGCCGTACGGCCAGGCCAAGGCGAACTCGCGGCCTGCCCGCCGCATCGTCACGAAGGGCTCGTCCGCTCGACCGGTGGAGAAGGCCAGGTCGACAGTGGAGGCCTTCGGCCCCCAGCTGCCGTCCGCCCGCTGCACCAGCGTGGCATCGATGTCGACCCACTTGCCGCCCCGAATCGTGCGGACGGGCTCGGTGTACTCGCGTGCGGTGAAACTGCCATCGGGTTCGGCGAAGATCTCTCTGCGCTCGGTACGCAGCCCGAGGACCTCGGTCTTCTTTCCGCTCTCCTTGGCCGTGGCCATAGCGAGTTGCTCGGTCAGAGCCGGCTGCTCTGCTGCGACCGGGGGGCCGGGCGCCGCGCCTCCGCCGTCCGCGGGAAGGGCCACCACGCCCGTCACCACCGCGCCGGTGGCGACTGCCGCTACGGCGGCCCGGAACGCCAGGCCGCGCCGCATCGATCTGGGTCTCCCCGCTAACACTCGTCCACTCTCCAGTCGGTTCATGTCGGTCTCAGGAGTCGAGCCGCCGGAACGCTCTGTCCGGCGGGCTGCACCGCGCCATGACCGAGTCGTCATCGGACCGTCGCCCCGAACGCTGTACTCACCGCTGGGATCCCGCCCTCACCGGGCTTCCACGTCTGCGTCGGCGCGCTGCCCGTGGCCGCGTTCCAGGGAAAACCGTGCACCGCGCGGCCGTCGGCCGGGCCGTAGGGAACGCCCACGTACAGCAGCGACGGGCTCGCGCCGAGACTGATGCCCGCGTAGGTCCGGGGCGCCGGTCCGGAAGGGATGCCGTTGCCGGGCTCGATCCAGGAGTCCGCGGCGCCGGGGGCGCCCAGCATCGAGAAGAGCTGTACACCGCCTGCCTCCGGGGCTTCCTCCGCCGACTCCTCACCGGGCACACCCACGGCCAGGCGCATCGTGGCTGCCGTGCTCACCACAGCGGGGGTGGTGTTCACCGCTGCGAGCTGCTGGCCGAAGTGGTCGCCGGCTTCGGCATCGCCTTCTACGGCCCCTTGGGCGCTCTCGACGTTCTGGTCGATCCGGTTGAGTTGAACGACTGTTCCATCGGCCTTGACGTGATAAACGTGCACCGCTCCGGCATCCACGACAGTTCCCACGTCCTCCCCCGGCACCCCCACGGCGAGAAGCGTGTCGGTGACGGCGGTCGCCCCCGACGGCCGGTAGGGAGCCAGCGTGAGGGCAGCGCCGTACTCGTCGTCCGCCTCAGCCGGGTCGTCCGACAACGTGGCGTCCTGTCTCAGGCCGAAAAGCTGGTCCGGGATCCCGTCCGTGTTGATCGACGGCCGGAAGACGTGCAGCCCGCCCGCGAAAGCAGTCGCCCCCGTGCTCTCACCGGGCACCCCGACCGCGAAGAACCGGTCTGTGCCGGCGATCGAGGCCCCGAACCGGTCGTACGGCTCGGCGTCCTCCCACACCCCGACGCTGTCCTGATGGACGTTCACCGCGTTGTAGGCAGTCCCATACACGTAGCCGAGCGCGCCCACATCGGATCCGGCGGCCCCGTCCTCGCCCGGAATGCCGATCGCCAGATAGGGATGGCCGGTCGTCGACGTGCCAGCACCCAACGCGTAGCCGAACCAGTCGTCGGTCTCGGGGACGTCGGCCAGCGGCTGGGTCGCGCCCTGGACGAAGTTCTTGCTGGGGACGGCCGACCCCACCGCATCGGTCGCGCCGAAGACGACCTGGACGTAGCCCGCGTCCTTGACTGTGCCGACGTCCTCATAGGGAATTCCGACAGCCAAGTCGCTGCACCCGTCCTTGTTGGCGTCGTACACCGCCAACGACAGCCCGAAGCGGTCCCCGGTCTCTGGAGCGTCGGCCACATTCGTCGTGTCCTGGGAGATCTCAACGACTCCCTTGTTGTCCCCCAGCACGATGTGGACAAGCCCCGCCCGCTCCTTGCCGGACACCGTGGCGTCCGGGTCGGCGATTGCGGTGTCCTGAATCCCGTCGCCGTTGAAGTCGGACGGTGTGCCCGCCGTGCAGGCGGCCGCTGCCGCTGCCTGGCTGCCCCCGGTCCCCAGTCCCAGCCCGAGCAGTGCCGCGACCACCGCCCCGGTGGCACCGCGCCGCCAAGCCCACTTCGCCGACATGGACCCCTCCCCCTTGCCATGCCCCTGACATAACAGAAGGTGGCCCGGCCCGCAGAGCCCCCACGCTTCCCCCGCCACCGGCACAGCGTTCACCAACTAAAGAGACGATAAAGAAAGTCAAGAGATCATCTCTTTACATGGAGTGCACACACAACACCTTTCCGTCACCCTCAAAGGTGACAACAATCACAGAATTCACACACGTTTCCTCAAGGGAGGTCATGGGTAACTACGCGCCGCGCCCCGACCCCGCAGCCCCCGCGCCCCGGCCCGTATGCTCGCCGGACGTAGGCAGACACCGGAAGGCGAACAAGTGAACTACAGGGTCCAGCCCAGCGCTCAGGTCGACGACAGTGCCGAGATCGGCGCCGGCAGCAGCGTCTGGGACCTCGCGCAGATCCGCGAGGGTGCGCGCCTCGGTGAGGGCTGTGTGATCGGCCGGGGGGCGTACGTCGGCTCGGGTGTGCGCATGGGTGACAACTGCAAGCTCCAGAACTACGCGCTCGTCTACGAGCCGGCCGAGCTGGGCGACGGTGTCTTCATCGGCCCGGCCGTGGTCCTCACCAACGACCACAACCCGCGTTCCGTGGACCCGGACGGCAAGCAGAAGCGCGGCGGCGACTGGGAGGCCGTCGGCGTGAAGATCGCCGACGGGGCGTCCATCGGCGCCCGTGCCGTGTGCGTCGCGCCGATCACCATCGGCCGCTGGGCGATGATCGCCGCCGGCGCCGTCGTCACCAAGGACGTCCCCGACTTCGGCCTGGTCGTCGGCGTCCCCGCCCGCCGCATCGGCTGGGTCGGCCGGGCCGGCGTCCGCCTGACCGAGCGGGACGGCGAGAACGGTGTGTGGGAGTGCCCGCAGACGGGCGAGCTGTACGACGAGAAGGACGGCGTTCTCGCGGAGCGCGGCGCCTGATCCTCGCGGCCAGGGCCTGCCGTTCGGATCATGCCGCGCGTCGCGGGGTGTGGCAGCCCCTAGCCGACAGGTCGTGGCTCCGGTTCTCCCGCCTGGTGCCACGTCCAGTGTCGTTGCACCGCCAGCGGCAGCCCCAGGACCACCGGCATCCACATCAGCACGCCGAGCCGGTCCGCCTCCTGGGCGAGGGGATGGTCGGTGATCACGAACGCGCCGGTGAGGGCGGTGGCCGTGACGAGCCGGCCGAGGCCGTCGCCGTAGCGGGACAGGGCCCATGCCGCGAGGGCCGTGAGCAGCAGGAAGTAGGGCAGGGCGGCCTGCCGGGCGGTCCAGTCCGTCCAGAAGCGGCCGGCGAGGCCCAGCAGATCCGCCCAGGGGTCGGGCACCGCCGGGGCGGTGAAGTGGCGCGTGAAGGTGTCCTGGAGCGTCACCTGTGAGGACGGCAGCGCCAGCGCCTTCATCGCCACGGCCACCACGGCGACCGTCGCGGCCGACAGGCCCGCCAGGATCGCCGTGCCCCGGTGGCGCAGTCGCACGGAGAAGCACAGCGTGCCCGCCGCGGCCACCGCCGTGAAGGCGGCCAGGACGAGGACCGACGAGTAGCGGGTGAACCCTCCCGCCGCGTAGGCGAGCGCCGTGCCGGCCGCCGCCCCCGGCAGGGACCGGTGCCTCAGCAGCGACAGACCGCCCCACAGCACGCCGAGCGTGCACACCGTGAACAGCCCCTCGCTCAGGGCCTGGTCGCTCCACCAGCCGAGCGGGGTGGCGAGAAAGGCGACCTGGCCGGTGAGGGCGGCCGTCCGGTTCAGCCTGGCGCCCCGTCTCAGCAGACCGAGGACCAGCAAGGAGCCGCCCGTCGCCGTGAGCAGGCCCAGCAGCCGCATGCCGTCCAGCACGCCGAGGGCTCCGACGAAGGGGGCCGCGAGGAGCGGGTAGCCGGGGCGGGCGGCGAAGATGGCCTGGTAGCGGGAGTCGGACGTGGTGATGTCCTCGGCCTTCGCCCACTTCCGCACGCACGAGCGGTTCGCGGCGGTCTCCAGAGCCTGCTCGCTCGTCCGGACCGTCGGCCGCAGCCGCTCGTCGTGCGCCTCGCGCCGAGCCCGGCTCACGCAGTAGGCGTCGAGCGCCGTACGGTGCGCCTGCGCACGCGAGTCGCCGAGGTACTGCTCGGCGGCACGGGCGTACCGGTAGGAATCGGGGAAGAGCGTCCATCGGGAGCCCGCGGTGAGCTGGAGGACGGCGTACAGCGCGCAGACCAGCAACGGGAGGGCGGCCCGCCGTAGGCGGACGCGGGTGGCGGTACGGGCGTCGGACACGTACGGGTCCCCCGGGCACAGGAAACGGTCCCGGCCGACCGGCCGGGACCGCATCCTACGACGGGTGGCTGTGTCAGCCCCCGATGACCACCCGCCGGACGCCCTTCCAGGCCTCCGGGTCGGTGGTGCGGCGGCCGTCGACGAGGACCGTGACGTCCGGCAGGTCGGCCGGGGTCAGGGTGCGGTACTCGGCGTGGTCGGCCTGGAGGATCGCCGCGGTGACCTTCTCACCGGCGTGCGGGGTGAGGCCGTGCGCGGACAGTTCCTCGGCGGTGTACATCGGGTCCGAGACGAACGGGACCGCGCCGCGCGCCTTGAGCGCCTCGACGGTCGGGAAGACGCCGGAGAAGGCCGTCTCCTTCACGCCGCCGCGGTAGGCGGCGCCGAGGACGAGGACGCCCACGCCGGTCAGGTCGCCGTAGGCCGCCGCCAGCAGGTCCACCGCGTACTCCGGCATCGCGGCGTTCGCCTCACGGGCGGAGCGCACGACGGTCGCCGCCGGGTCGTTCCACAGGTACATCCGCGGGTAGATCGGGATGCAGTGGCCGCCGACGGCGATGCCCGGCTGGTGGATGTGGCTGTACGGCTGCGAGTTGCAGGCCTCGATGACCTTCTTGACGTCGATGCCGTTGCTGTCGGCGAAGCGCGCGAACTGGTTCGCCAGGCCGATGTTGACGTCCCGGTAGGTCGTCTCGGCCAGCTTCGCCAGCTCGGAGGCCTCGGCGGTGCCCAGGTCCCAGACGCCGTTGGCCTGCGGCAGGTCGGCGCGCTCGTCGAAGTCGAGGACCTGCTCGTAGAACTCCACGCCACGGGCCGCCGACGCCTCGTCGATGCCGCCGACCAGCTTGGGGTAGCGGCGCAGGTCGGCGAAGACCCGGCCGGTGAGCACGCGCTCCGGGGAGAAGACGAGGTGGAAGTCCTCGCCCGCGGTCAGGCCGGAGCCCTCGGCGAGCATCGGCGCCCAGCGGGTGCGGGTGGTGCCGACCGGGAGGGTCGTCTCGTAGGAGACCAGCGTGCCGGGCTTGAGGCCCTGCGCGATCGCCTTCGTCGCGGAGTCCATCCAGCCGAAGTCCGGCGTGCCCTCGGCGTCCACGAACAGCGGGACGACCACGACGACGGCGTCGGACTCGGCGACCGCGGACGCGGTGTCCGTGGTCGCGCTCAGCAGACCGGCGTCGACGGCCTGCTTCAGCTTGACGTCCAGGTCGTGCTCACCGGGGAACGGCTCGACGCCGGCGTTGACCAGCTCGACGACCTTCTCGTTGACGTCCGCGCCGATGACCCGGTGGCCCTTGGAGGCGAACTGCACCGCCAGCGGGAGCCCGATCTTGCCGAGCGCTACTACACAGATGTTCATGGAGGGTCGCTACTTCTTCCTTTTGGAACGGGACTTCAGTTTCCGGACAAGGCCCCCCAGCGCTCGCCGGACGACGGTCCTCTTCGGGGGGTTCAGCTGGGCGGTGTCGATCACCACACGCCCCTTGGGGTTGACCACGGCCGACGCCCGGTAGGGATCGCCGTCCCGGCCCCACCTGCGGGCCAGCGGCATGGGCAGATCCTTGCCGCGCACGGGGATCTCGTACGTCGATCCGGCCACGTCCAGGTACACGCGTACGCCGCGCTTGCCGGTGACGAGCTCCAGCGGGACCCGGGCGTGCAGCACGCTGGCGGCGCCGTCCGCGGCCGGCTCCACCGTCGTCTCCCCCACGACGGGGGCGAGTTCGTGGTCGTCCTTCAGCCGGCGCGCGGCCGCCTTGTCCGCCGACTTGGGCATGGCCCCCTTGACCAGCCGCAGCGCGGCGCCGTCCACGTCGCCGAGGACCGGCACCCGTACGGACGCCGTGTAGGCGAGGGACTCGCCCTGCTGCTCCCAGCCGGAGGCCACCAGTTCGGTGCCCTTGGCGAGGCGGCCAGGGACGGCCTCCCCGATCAGCTCGTAGACGCGGTCGGGGACCCCGACGAGCGCGTCGCGGAAGCCCGGGTAGCGGGCGTAGGCACGCGTGCCGTCGAGGACGAACGGGGGCGCCCCGTGCTCCTTCTCCGAGGAGATCGCCTCGGCCAGCTCGTCGACCGCGCCCGCGCGCGCGAGGGCGATCCGCACCCGGCGCTTGACGTCCATCGCGTCCCGGACGGCGTCGGTGAAGTACACGTCGGCGAGCCGCGCGATGCCCGCGCAGAGCTGTCGCTGCAACTCCCGGTCCAGGGACGGGAAGTCGTCCTGGACGAGCTTGGCGAGCTCCCAGGTGAAGTGGCGGCGCAGGACGGCGTCGCGCTCCTCGCCCGCCTCGATGAGGCCGGCCGTGAAGTCCATGATCTCCGCCGCCGCCCGCAGCCGCGCCAGATGGTCGGCGCGGTAGGTGATGTTGCTGGCGTCGCCCCGCTTGACGGCGTAGTAGCAGGTGTAGTCGGCCACCACCGAGATCTTCCGCGCGCGGACGCACGCCTCGATGGTGAACGGCTGGTCGCTGCCCACCGGCAGGTGCTCGGGGAACCGCAGGTGGTGCTTCTCGACCATCTCCCGCCGGAACAGCTTGGTGTTGGCGAGGGTGAACGGCAGCGCCGAGTCGGTCAGACCGACGTGCGCGGCGTTCTCCTTGTACAGCTGCTGGTGCACGTACCGGCCGTTGGTGCCGACCATCTTGCCTATGACGACGTCGGAGTCGTTCTCGTCGGCGCACTTCACCATGCGCTCCAGCGCCTCCTCGCCGAGGAAGTCGTCGGAGCCGATGAAGTACACGAAACGGCCGGTGGCCACGTCCAGCGCACGGTTGCTGGGCGCGGCCGGGCCGCCGGAGTTCGGCTGGTGGATCACCTTGACGGTGTCCGGGTACAGCGCCGCGAACCGGTCCAGTTCGCGGCCGCTGTCGTCGGTGGAGCCGTCGTCGACGGCGACGACCTCCAGGCGCTCTCTGCCGATGCTCTGCCCGATCAGGGAGTTCAGGCACTCCGTCAGGTAGGGCATCGTGTTGTACACCGCGACGACGACGCTGACGTCCGGTGCGGCGCTCATGCTCCCGCCTCCACCGGTCTGCGCTCGGCCGCCGGACGGACCGCGCTGCCGGGGACGAGCCGGGTGTACACCTTGTCGAGCAGGTCGGCCTGGGCCTCCCAGGTCCACTCGTCGAGCAGGCCGTCGCGGTCGTACACGTCCCGGTAGCGGTCCGCGTCGCCGAGCACCGACTTGACGGCGCGTACGTAGTCCTCGATGTCCTCGGCCCGGAACACCTCGCCCTGGCCAGTGCTCTGGACCATCTCGCCCATCGTCTTCACGTCACTGACGACCAGCGGCAGCCGGGCGTGGGAGTACTCGAAGAACTTGGTGATGAGGGCGATCTCGTGGTTCGGCCAGTGGTGGATCGGGATGACCCCGAGGTCCGCCGAGGCCAGGAACGGCACCACCTGGTAGTGCGGCACGTACGGCAGGATGTGCAGCCGGTCGGAGACGTCCAGCTCCTCGGCGCGCTCGCGCAGGGTGCGCATGTACTCGGACTCGGTGTTGAGCACGACGAACGCGGTGTGCACGTCCGGAAGCTGCGGCAGCGACTCGACCATGATGTCGAGGCCGCGCTGCGGGGCGGCGGCACCGCTGTACACGGTCAGCGGCACGTCGCGGCCGATGCCGCACAGTTCGCGCAGGTCCGGGACCGGCTCGGCGGCCTGCTCCGGGGAGATCTCCGCGTCGGGCGCGTTGAGCACCACGGCGGGGCGCTCCGTGAGCGAGTGCCGCTCCTGGAGCATGCCGGCGAGGGTGTCGGACACCGTGGTCACGGCGTCCGCGTACCGCGAGTACTCCAGCTCGTGCGCGCACTGGGCGATGTGCCAGCGCGGGTGCGAGTTCCACGGCTTGATGCCGGGGAGGAACTCGTGGGCGTCCCAGACCAGCTTGACCTTGCGGCCGCGGGACCGGGCGCGCAGGGTGGCGCGGGCGCCGACGCCCAGCATCCGGAAGTCGTTGGCGTGGATCAGGTCCGGGTTCAGCTCGTCGATGACCTTGCCGTACGCCAGCTCCATGTCCCACAGGTGCGGGTCGAGCCTGCGCCAGCTGCGGGTGCCCATGGTCTTGTGCCAGAACGCGGTGGTGAACCGGTCCAGCGGGCCTTCCATCTCCTTGCGGCTCTTCTCCAGCTTGGCGGTCTTGCGCGCCCGCAGGTTCACCCAGTCCTGCACGAACCGGGAGGTCAGCCGCGGCAGCAGCAGCCGCAGCCGGCCCAGGAAGGAGCCGTTCTGCTGGGCGAGGATCAGCCGGATGTTGAGATCGGCACGCCACGCCTTGATCTTCTGCCGGCGGAACGCGGCCAGCGGACCGGGCTTGTAGGCCAGCGGCGAGCGCAGCACGGCCCGGCGGTACTCGTGACGGCGGCGGTGCATGGGACCGGGGACCGGCAGCAGGCGCACCTGCGCCTCACCGATCTCCCAGGTCGTCTCCTGCTTCCCCTTGCCCTTGCCGAGCAGGACGACGTCCCACCCGGCGGCGGCGGCCGAGCGTGCTTCCTTCTGCACGCGCGAGTCGCCGTTCACCCCGTTGTCGACCAGCATGACGATGCGTCCCCGCACCGCCTTCTTCGTCGACGTGTTCTCAGCTGCCATGAGTTGCCAGGTCCTCCACCTGAAGGGAAACGCTACGGTTCTGCGTCGCCGATTCCAGCACCGCGGCGGCCACCTGGACGGTGCGCATGCCCTGGCGCAGGGTGCAGATGTCGGCGTCCTTGCCGAGCACCGCGTCCCGGAACAGTTCGTGCTCGACCAGCAGCGGCTCACGCTTGGGAATGGCGTAGCGGATCATGTCGCCCTCGGAGACCCCGCGGAAGGCCTGGAGGGCCTCCCACTCGGTGGTCACCGCGGCGTTGGAGTGGAACGTCAGGTCCGCGGTGAGGGTGTCGGCGATGAAGCAGCCGCGCTCACCGGTGACCGACGTGAAGCGCTCCTTGAGCGGGCTCAGCCAGTTCACCAGGTGGTTCACCATGGTGCCGTCGTCGAGCCGGCCGACCGCGGAGACCATGTCCTCGTGGACGCGGCCGCTCTTGGAGACGGTGTGGGCGGCGATGGACACGTACTCGCGTCCGGTCACCCAGCCGGTGAGGTCGATGTCGTGGGTGGCGAGGTCCTTGACCACGCCGACGTCCGCGATGCGGTGCGGGAACGGGCCCTGGCGGCGGGTGACGACCTGGTAGACGTCGCCCAGCTCGCCGGCCTCCAGCCGCGCGCGCAGCGAGCGCAGCGCCGGGTTGCACCGCTCGATGTGACCGACACCGGCGACCAGGGAGCGCGACTCGAACGCCTCGACGAGACGGCGGGCGCCGTCGACGGACTCGGCGAGGGGCTTCTCGATGAGCGCGCACACGCCGGCCTCGGCGAGCGCCATGCCGACCTCCTCGTGGAGGCCGGTGGGGCAGGCGACGACGGCGTAGTCGACGCCGAGGGCAATGAGCTCCTCGACGGTGTCCAGGATCGGCGCGCCCTGGGCGGCGCCGAACTTGTCGCCCATCGGGTCGACGACGCCGACCAGGTCGACGCCCTCCAGACCCGACAGCACGCGGGCGTGGTGACGCCCCATGGAACCGAGGCCGACGAGTCCCGCCCGCAGCGGCTTGGCGTCGCTCACAGCTGCTCCCCCAGCGCGTTCACGGCGGCGACGATGCGCTCGAGGTCGGCGGCGGACAGCGCCGGGTGGACGGGCAGCGACACGACCGCGGCGGCGGCGCGCTCCGTCTCGGGCAGGTCCCAGGTGCGGCCGGCCTTCTGGTCCGGCTCCCAGTACGGCTTCAGCCGGTGGATGGGGGTCGGGTAGTACACGGCGTTGCCGATGCCGGCCTCGGTGAGGCGGGCCATGGCGGCGTCGCGGTCGCCCTCGATGCGCACGGTGTACTGGTGGTAGATGTGCCGGGCGCCCTCGGCGACCTTCGGCGTGACCACGTTCGGCGCGCTGATGTGCTCGGTGAGGTACGCGGCGTTGGCGATGCGCTGCTCGGTCCAGCCGTCGAGCTTGCGGCGCTGGACGCGGCCGATCGCGGCGGAGACGTCCGTCATGCGCACGTTGGCGCCGACGATCTCGTTGGCGTAGCGCTGCTCCATGCCCTGGTTGCGCAGCAGGCGCAGGGTGCGGGCGACCTCGGCGTCACCGGTGGAGATCATGCCGCCCTCGAGGCTGTGCATGTTCTTCGTCGGGTAGAAGCTGAAGGTGCCCGCGGCACCGAAGGCGCCGACCGGCGTGCCGTTCAGTGCGGCCGCGTGGGCCTGGCAGGCGTCCTCGACGACGGCGAGGCCGTGCTTCTCGGCGATCGCCATGATCTTGTCCATGGCGGCGGGGTGGCCGTACAGGTGGACCGGCATGATCGCGGCGGTGCGCGGCGTGATGGCCGCCTCGACCGCGGCGGGGTCCAGACAGAAGGTGTCGGCCTCGATGTCGGCGAAGACCACGTCGGCGCCGACCAGCCGGACCACGTTGGCGGACGCGGCGAAGGAGAACGACGGCACGATGACCTCGTCGCCCGGGCCGATGTTCAGGGCCATCAGGGCCAGGTGCAGCGCCGAGGTGCCGGAGTTGACCGCGACGCAGTGGCGCCCGTCGACCAGGTCCGAGAACTCCTCCTCGAAGGCGGCCACCTCGGGGCCCTGGACGACCATGCCGCTGCGCAGCACGCGCACCGCGGCCTCGATCTCCTCCTCGGCGATCACTGGTCTGGCGGCCGGTATGAACTCATGGGCGTCGGTCATCGACATCCCCTCCTCTACGGCGACCTCGAAGGCGCACCACGTCATGCAGGGTCGGGAAGGGCCATGTCGATGCTCAGCACGGCCGCATCCCGGTGTCCACCGACGCCTGTGGGCGAGTGGACGGGTTGTACACAGGAGCCCGCCCCCCGAGGGTTCCTTGCGGGAATTCAGCCGTTTCCAGGCCGGAGGACCGGATGTGCTCATCGGCTGTGGTCACGGTGTGCATGTCTTTGGCCACCGTGGCCACAGTGCACGTTACCAGCACGGGGACGGCAATTTTCCCGGGTGTTACCACAGAGAAACCCAGGGCTCTGGTGCGCTCCATCACAAGCAAGACACAGAGTAACTCCGCGGTGAACGCACTGCGACGCGAGTACGTGGGGGCGTACGGAAGCTCGAACACGCCCGTGTGGCGCGCCCCTCACGCACCACCCTCGGGGACGCTCCGCGCGCCCGGGCGTGTACGACCGGCGGCACGCGAACGGCGGCGCGGGCGCCCGGTGGTGTCCGGGTGCCCGCGCCGCCGTGCGGGTGCGTGACCGGGTCAGTCCTCCGTCGAGGCCGACACCGACGGCACGCTCTGCTGTGCCGCCGCGGTCTTCTTGGCCGCGGTCGCGGTGGTCGCCTTGGCCGCCTTCTTGGCCGTCGTCTTCTTGGCGACGGTCTTCTTGGCGGCCGTCTTCTTGACCGCGGCCGTCTTCTTGGTGGCGGCCTTCTTCGCCGTGGCCTTCTTGGCCGTCTTGCGGGCGGCGGTCTTCTTGGCCGGAGCGGCCTCCGCCTCCTCGACGGTCACGTCGTCCGCGAGGGCCTCGGCCGGTGCCTCGGTGAGGGCGGCCTCCGGGGCGGTCTCCGGGGCGGCCGCCTCGGCGGTGGCCTCCGTCGCGGCCGACGGGAGGACCGTCACGGCCGTCTCCTCGGACGCGGTCGGCGCGGTGGCCTTGCGCACGGCGCGACGCCGCGGGCGGGCCGGAGCCGCGCTCTCGGCGACCGCGGCCTCGGCCTGCTCCACCGGGGCGGCCACGGCGACCGCGGCCTCCACCGGCTCGGCGACCACGGACTCGGCGACCGTCAGCACGGCGGCCTCCGCCCCGGCGGGCGAACCGGCCGGCGCGGACACCTTGCGGGTGGCCCGACGGCGCGTACGCCCCTTGGGCGCGGCCTCGTCGGCCGCCGCAGCCTCCGGGGCCTCGACGACCGGGTCCTCGACGGCGACCGGCTCGGCCTGCGCGACGACCGTCTCGACGACGGCCTCCTGCGCGGCGGGCACGTCGGCCGGCCCGGCGACGGGCGACTCGGCAGGCGCCTCGACGGCCTCCTCCACGGGCTCCGCCGGGGCGAACACCTCGGAGACGCCCGCCCTGCGCGACGTACCGCCACGCACCGGACCGCTCTTCGGCGCGCCCGCCGGAGCGGACGCCCGGCGGCTCGCCCGACGACGGCCCCGCCCGCGCGAGGCCGCGGCCTCCGCCTCGGCGACGCTGCTGTACAGCTCCTCGTCGGCGGCGAACTCGGGGGCGGAGAGCGCGATCGGCTCGGCCACCTCGGCGGCGACCTCGAGCTCGGTCTCGGCCTCCTCCTCGACGCCCACCCCGGCCTCGGACAGGTCGGCGGTCACCGTCTCGTGCTCGTGCTCGTGGTCATGGGTGTGCGCGTCACCGCCGCGGCCGCGCTTCTTGCGCTTCCCGCCGCCACCGGCGGAGGTCGGCTGCTCCATGTGGACGATGACACCGCGGCCGTTGCAGTGCACACAGGTCTCGGAGAACGACTCCAGCAGACCCTGGCCGACCCGCTTACGGGTCATCTGCACGAGCCCCAGCGAGGTCACCTCGGCGACCTGGTGCTTCGTACGGTCACGGCCCAGGCACTCGAGGAGGCGCCGCAGGACGAGATCCCTGTTGGACTCCAGGACCATGTCGATGAAGTCGATGACGATGATGCCGCCGAGGTCGCGCAGCCGCAGCTGACGCACGATCTCCTCGGCCGCCTCCAGGTTGTTCCTGGTGACGGTCTCCTCGAGGTTGCCGCCCTGACCGGTGAACTTGCCGGTGTTGACGTCGACGACGACCATCGCCTCGGTCCGGTCGATCACCAGCGAACCGCCGCTGGGCAGCCAGACCTTGCGGTCCAGCGCCTTGGAGAGCTGCTCGTCGATCCGGTAGGTGGCGAAGACGTCGACCTCGGAGGTCCACCGCGACAGCCGCTCGGCCAGGTCGGGCGCGACGTGCGAGACGTACCCGTGGATGGTCGACCAGGCCTCGTCGCCGCTGACGACGACCTTGGAGAAGTCCTCGTTGAAGATGTCGCGGACGACCCGGACGGTCATGTCCGGCTCGCCGTAGAGCAGTGTCGGGGCGTTGCCGCTCTTGGCCTTCTTCTGGATGTCCTCCCACTGCGCCTGGAGCCGTTCGACGTCACGGCGCAGCTCGTCCTCGCTCGCGCCCTCGGCGGCGGTGCGCACGATGACGCCCGCGTCCTCGGGGACGATCTTCTTGAGGATCGTCTTCAGCCGGGCCCGCTCGGTGTCGGGCAGCTTGCGGCTGATGCCGGTCATCGAACCCTCGGGCACGTACACGAGGTAGCGGCCCGGGAGGGAGACCTGGCTGGTCAGACGGGCGCCCTTGTGGCCGATGGGGTCCTTCGTCACCTGGACGAGGACCGACTGGCCCGACTTCAGGGCGGCCTCGATCCGGCGCGGCCCGTTGGCCATGCCGAGCGCCTCGAAGTTGACCTCACCGGCGTACAGGACGGCGTTGCGCCCCTTGCCGATGTCGATGAAGGCGGCCTCCATCGACGGCAGCACGTTCTGGACCTTGCCCAGGTAGACGTTGCCGACGTACGAGGTCGACTGCTCCTTGTTGACGTAGTGCTCGACGAGCACGCCGTCCTCGAGGACGCCGATCTGGGTGCGCTCACCGCTCTGCCGGACGACCATCACGCGCTCGACGGCCTCACGGCGGGCCAGGAACTCGGCCTCGGTGATGATCGGGACACGGCGGCGGCCCTGCTCACGGCCTTCGCGGCGGCGCTGCTTCTTGGCCTCCAGACGGGTCGAGCCCTTGATGGACTGCACCTCGTCGGACGGCTCGGACGGCTTGCGCGGCTCACGGACCTTGACGACGGTGCGCTCCGGGTCGCCCTCGCCGGGCTCGCCGTCGCTCGTGCCGTCACCGGCGCGACGACGACGGCGCCGACGGCGGCGGCTGCCGGCGGAGGAGCCGGCGGCGTCGTCCTCGGCGTCCTCGTCCTCCTGCTCGGCGGTGTCCTCGGCGTCCTGCGCGGCCTGCTCGGCGGCGAGTTCGTCGGACTCCGCGTCCCCGGACTCGCCCTCGCCCTCGGCGGCGTCACCGCGACGGCGACGACGGCCGCCACGGCGGCGACGGCGACGGGAGCCGGTCTCCTCGGTGTCGTCGTCACCGTCGACGGCGTCCTCGGCGTCCTCGGCGTCGTCGGCGGTCTCGTCCGTCTCGTCCTCCGGCTCCGGCGCCTCCTGCACGGCGGGGGCGGCGGGCGCGGCGGCGGTGCGGAAGGTCTCGGTCTCCTCGCCGGAGGGGGCGCCCCGACGGCGCCGGCGGCGGCGCGAGCCGGTCTGCTCCTCGGCGGCGGGCTCCTCGGTCTCCTCGACCTCGGCGGGCTCCTCGGGCTCCTCCGTCACGGCGGCGGCCGCCTCGGCGGCGGCGCGCTGCGGCGTCTGGAACTGCGGCTCGGCGAACACGGGCGCCTGGAACACGGCGACCGAGGGCCGCGCGGGACGACGCGGGGCGTCGCCCTCGTCGCCGCCCTTCGCGGACGCGGGCTCGGAGAACCCACCGGCGGCCCGGCGCACCACGCGCCGCCGCGGGCGCCGGGATCCGGCGTCCTCGTCGGCGGCGGCCTCGGGGGCCGCGGGCGCCTGGGCGGCGGCAGGGGGCGCGGGCGCCTCGTCCCGGGCCTCGGTCTGCACGGGCGCGTCGGCGGGCGTGGTCACCCGACGGGTGGCCCGGCGACGGCCGCGCGGCGCGGCCACGGGCTCTTCGGCGGCGGGCTCGGTGACGGCGGCGGGCTTCTCGGCGTCGTCGGCGCTCGCCGGCGCCACGGCCTCGGCGGTCTCCACGGCCTCGGCGGCCGCGGGCGCGCCGGCGGGCGCGGAGGCCCGGCGGGTGGCACGGCGACGGGTACGCGGCGCGGGCGCGGCCTCGGCGGTGTCGGCGTCCTCGACGGTCACCGTCACGACGGTCTCGGCGGCCTCGGTGGTCTCCGTGGCCTCGGCGGTCTCCGCGGGCGTGGTCACGCGACGCGTGGCACGGCGACGGGTACGGCGCGGAGCGGCGTCCTCGGCGGTGTCGTCCCCGGCGGGGGCCGCGCTCTCCTCGACCGCGGTCACCTCGGCGGGCGCGACGGCCGGGACGACGGTCTCGGCCGCCTCGGTGGCCTCGGCGGACGCCGGAGCCCCGGCCGGTGCGGACGCCCGGCGCGTGGCCCGACGGCGCGTACGCGGCGCGGCCTCGACGACCTCGGCCTCGGCCTCCGCCTCGGTCAGCGTCTCGTCGACCTTGGTGTCCTCGACGTCCTCGACGTTCTCGTCCGCCAGGGCCTCGACGGTCTCCACGGCCGGTATGGCCGGCGCGGTGATCTCCGCGGCGGCCTCGGCACCGGCGGCCGGCGGACCGGCCGGCCGGGAGGCGGCACGGCGCCGGCGACGCGGCGGCAGGGTGTCGCTGGGGGTGTTGTTCTGGTCTTCGGAACCCTGGGTGGGTTCGGTCGGCTCGAGCATGCGGGTGTATCTCCCGTCAGGCTCCCGGGCGCCGCGCTGGGTCCGGTGCCGATCACTGGGGATCGGTCACCGCTGACGTCCGCGGCTCGCGCAGTGCGCGGTGCCGCCGTCCGGGGCGCGGCCGCCGCACGGGAGCTCTCTGTGTCTTGTCTCGCCGGTTCCGTACGCCGTTTTGCGTACGGCCTGGCGAAAGTCTTCTGGTCGGTGCACTGCCCGACCCAGGTGGCTCCCGAGTACGAGGGCGGCGCTACGGCGTCCGTCCCTGTGCGGAACCTTCCTTACGCCGGCGCCTTCGCGGCGGCAGTCGGATCGGCCGTGTGGGCCCCGGCTGCCTCGCGGTCGGGCGCGAGCGGGTCGGTCACCGCGCCGGTCTCTTCATCGAGCAGCCCCTGCGCCAGCCTGGTCACCGCTGCGGGGACCGGCGGCGCCAGGTCGGCCACGGCGCGAAGACCGGACAGGACGTCGTCGGGTCGTACGGCAGGCGTCACGTGCCGAACAACCAGCCGCAGTATCGCACAGGGCCGGTCGGTCGGCCTATCAGCCGTTTCACTCTGTGTTTCAAGTTGCACGACGGCCGGGCGGGCGTCGAAGGTGCGCACGCCGTTCTTGGTCATGCGCTGGACCTCGACGGACCCGGCGGTGTTGAAGGCCTGGACGGCGCGCTGGGCGTCGGCCGCCTCCACTCCGTCGAGCCGCAGTTCCCACACGGAGGCCGTGAGTCTGTCGGCCAGGCCCGAGGTGCGGACCTCGACCGCGTCCACGATGTCGAGCCCGGTCGGCAGCGACTCGTCGAGCAGGGCTCTCAGCTTCTCCGGGTCCCGCGCCGCGGTGAGCGCGATCTCCAGGTACTCCGCCTCGCTGCCCGTGCCGGTGGGTGCGGCATTGGCGTACGACACCTTCGGGTGCGGCGTGAACCCCGCCGAGTAGGCCATCGGCACCTCGGCACGGCGCAACGCGCGCTCGAAGGCACGCTGGAAGTCACGGTGGCTGGTGAACCGGAGGCGGCCGCGCTTGGTGTAGCGCAGTCGGATGCGCTGCACCGCGGGTGCGGGCGGCGGGCCTTCGGGCTGTCGCTTGCCCAGTGTCGTTCAGTCCTTCGTGAGAGCGGTCGTACTGCTATCAAGAGTACGTGTGCCGAGCGGCCTCGGTTCCCGCCGGGAGGCAGTCTCCCTCTCCCGGGGCACTCCGAAGAGCGCCCGCCGCACGTCGGCGCGGGCCTGGCGGACCGTCTCGCGGGCGGCGGCCAGGGCCTGCCGGCCGGCCCGGCCCACGGCGCGCGCGGCCTCGGCGGCGGGCCGCAGCACGGCGTCGCGCACCACGTGCCCGACCGGGGTGAGGACCGTGCGGTACACCCAGCGCACGGGCTCGACGAAGATCCACCGCAGGAGGGTGGCGAGGAACCGGCCGACGGCGAGCGAGATCCGCCCGGCGATCCGCCAGGCGTGCCCGAGCGCCTCCCCCACCTCACGCGCGAGGACGGCGAGGAAGCGCCCGACGGGGGCCAGCACCCAGCGCCACAGGGCGAGCGCCGGCAGCACGATCAGCACCCGCACGGTCCAGTAGACCGCCAGGCCGATCCCGGTGACCAGTGCCCCCACGCACCACACGGCCGCCCGTCCGACGGGCGCGAGAATCCAGGTGTACAGCCAGCGGGCCGGTACGACGACGAGGTACCGCACCAGCCAGAGCACCGCGTGGCCGACGGGTGTGAGCACGCGCGCGTACACCCATCCCAGCCCGGCCCCGATCCCGCGTGCCAGCCAGGTCGCGCCCGCCCAGATCCCGGCGGCCACCCAGGTCGCGCCGGCCCAGATCCCGGCCGCCACCCAGGTCGCGCCCGCCCAGACGCCCCGGCCCAGCCGGGCCAGGCCGTGTCCGACCGGGGTCAGGACCTGCCGGAAGAACCAGACCGCCGGGACGACGACCAGCACGTTCCCGAGCCACGCGAGCGCCGTGCCGACGGGGACGACGACGTACCGCCACAGCCCCACCAGCGGCCACACGAAGAGGGCCCGCCCCAGCCACAGCAGGGCACGGCCCAGCGGCCGCAGCACGGTGTCCAGGAGGAACCGGCCCACGACGACGAGCGCGTCCCAGGCCATCCGCACGGGCACGACCAGCACGAGCGCCACGATCCGCACGGGCAGCCGGATGGCGACGACGAGACACCCCTCGGGCTGCCGGGGTTCGACGGGACGTTTCTCCAGGTCCATACCGGTAGGGACGCCGCGCGGGGCCGGATGGATGCGAAAAGCCCCCTTCCCGATCGGAAAGGGGGCTTCGCGTCCGGCTCAGTGGCTGTGCGCGGCACTTCCCGCCGGCTGCTCCACGGTCAGCGGCAGGAGCTTCTTGCCGGTCGGACCGATCTGGATGCTGGTGTCCATGGCCGGGCAGACACCGCAGTCGAAGCACGGCGTCCAGCGGCAGTCCTCGACCTCGGTCTCGTCGAGGGAGTCCTGCCAGTCCTCCCAGAGCCAGTCCTTGTCGAGACCGGAGTCCAGGTGGTCCCAGGGCAGGACCTCCTCGTACGTCCGCTCACGGGTGGTGTACCAGTCGACGTCCACGCCGAAGGCGGGCAGTGCCTTGTCCGCGCAGGCCATCCAGCGGTCGTAGGAGAAGTGCTCGCGCCAGCCGTCGAAGCGGCCGCCGTCCTCGTAGACGGCCCGGATGACCGCGCCGATACGGCGGTCGCCGCGCGAGAGCAGGCCCTCGACGATGCCGGGCTTGCCGTCGTGGTAGCGGAAGCCGATGGAGCGGCCGTACTTCTTGTCGCCGCGGATCTTGTCCCGGAGCTTCGTCAGCCGGGCGTCCGTCTCCTCCGCCGACAGCTGCGGAGCCCACTGGAACGGGGTGTGGGGCTTGGGGACGAAACCGCCGATCGAGACCGTGCAGCGGATGTCGTTCTGGCCGGAGACCTTGCGGCCCTCGGCGATCACGTTCATCGCCATGTCGGCGATCTGCATGACGTCCTCGTCGGTCTCCGTCGGCAGACCGCACATGAAGTACAGCTTCACCTGACGCCAGCCGTTGCCGTACGCGGTGGAGACCGTCCTGATCAGGTCCTCTTCCGAGACCATCTTGTTGATGACCTTGCGCATGCGCTCCGAGCCGCCCTCGGGGGCGAAGGTGAGGCCCGAGCGGCGGCCGTTGCGCGTGAGTTCGTTCGCCAGGTCGACGTTGAAGGCGTCCACGCGGGTGGAGGGGAGGGACAGGCCGATCTTGTCCGCCTCGTAGCGGTCCGCCAGCCCCTTCGCGACCTCGCCGATCTCGCTGTGGTCGGCGCTGGACAGCGACAGAAGGCCGACCTCCTCGAAGCCCGTCGCCTTCAGGCCCTTCTCCACCATGTCGCCGATCCCGGTGATCGACCGCTCGCGCACCGGGCGGGTGATCATGCCGGCCTGGCAGAAGCGGCAGCCGCGGGTGCAGCCGCGGAAGATCTCCACCGACATGCGCTCGTGGACCGTCTCGGCGAGCGGGACCAGGGGCTGCTTGGGGTAGGGCCACTCGTCGAGGTCCATCACCGTGTGCTTGGAGACGCGCCACGGGACGCCCGACCGGTTGGGGACCACACGGGCGATCCGGCCGTCGGGGAGGTACTCGACGTCGTAGAACGCGGGGATGTAGACGCCGCCGGTCTTCGCGAGGCGGAAGAGGACCTCCTCGCGGCCGCCGGGGCGGCCCTCGGCCTTCCACTCCTTGATGATCCGGGTCATGTCGAGCACGGCCTGCTCGCCGTCGCCGATGACCGCCGCGTCGATGAAGTCGGCGATCGGCTCGGGGTTGAACGCCGCGTGGCCGCCCGCGAGGACGATCGGGTCGTCGACCGTGCGGTCCTTGGACTCCAGCGGGATGCCGGCGAGGTCCAGGGCGGTGAGCATGTTGGTGTAGCCCAGCTCCGTGGAGAAGGACAGGCCGAACACGTCGAACGCCTTCACCGGGCGGTGGCTGTCCACGGTGAACTGCGGGACGCCGTGCTCCCGCATCAGCGCCTCCAGGTCCGGCCACACGCTGTAGGTGCGCTCGGCGAGGACGCCCTCCTGCTCGTTCAGCACCTCGTAGAGGATCATGACGCCCTGGTTGGGCAGGCCGACCTCGTAGGCGTCCGGGTACATCAGCGCCCAGCGGACGTCACAGGCCTCCCAGGGCTTGACCGTGGAGTTGAGCTCGCCTCCGACGTACTGGATCGGCTTCTGCACGTGCGGGAGCAAGGCTTCGAGCTGCGGGAAGACCGACTCGACAGACATCGCGGCGTTACCTTCGTGAGCTGACTGGGGGTACCCCCGGCCTCAGGCGGCTGGGGAGGGTGACCATCTAGCGTAACCCGCCCGGAGCACTCCCCCGGCCGTGATCACCCGTTCCCTACACCTCCATGGCCTCTCGGATCGCCGTCCAGGCGTCCGGCACCTGAGCCTCGACGGCCGCCGACCGCCGCTCCTCGCGGCCGAAGAGCAGCCCGTACGTGAAGGTGTTCTCCCCCGCCGCGTGCGCCACGGCGGACAGCTCGCGCAGGGTGGTGCGGGCCATCACGCTGTCCTGGTGGTCGCCGAGCAGGCCCTGGAGCGACTTCATGGACTTGACCAGGGTCTTGGCCGCACCGCCGAGGGCGGGGACGGCGGCCTCGGCCGCGTAGCGGGTGCGCTTGGCCTTCTTGCGGGCCTCGTGCAGCGCGAGGTCGCGGTCGGCGCCGGGCGGCCGCTCGACGGCCTCCTCGATCAGCGCGGCCACCTTCCCGAAGTCCTTGCGTACGGCCTTGGGGAGCACCTTCTCCGGCTTCCCGGCGGCCGCCTTGCGCACCGGCGGATCCGCGACCAGGGCGTCCAGGGTGTCGAGGAGGGTCAGATAGCGCGCGGAGTCCAGGGCGCCGAGCAGCCGGCGGCGCGATCCGCCGTAGCCGGCCTTGGCCCAGGTGTGCAGGCGCTCGGAGACGGGGCCGTCGACCAGGGTGGCGGGCAGTTCGCCGAGCCCCGCGGCGAGCCGCTCGGCCAGCACCTCCTGGTCGCGGCCCACGCCCAGTTCCCCGGCGAGCCACTTCAGCTCGTCGGCGATCGGGTCGGTGACCTCCCGGTCGAGGACCGTCCCGAACGAGCGGAAGGTGCTGCGCAGCCGCCGGGTGGCGACCCGCATGTCGTGCACGGACTCCTCGGCGTCCCGGCGCACGGCCGGGTCCAGCGCCACGATCGCGTCCCGCTGGGCGCGGACGTACGCCAGGACGTGGTCGCCGGCGGTGACGGGCTCGCCGGGCCCCTCGTCCTTGGGCTTCGGATGCCCGCCCTTGGTCTCGGCGAGCGCCCGCGCCAGCTTCGAGGGGGACTTCGAGGGCCGTACGCCCGCCTTGCGCAGCCGCTTGTCCACCTTGTCCAGGAAGGCCGGGTCACCGCCGTCGGCCAGCTCGACCTCGATCTCGGTCCACTGGGTGCGGCCCTTCCCGCCGAACAGCCGCTCCGCCCGTACGGTGTCGACTCCGACCTCGGCGAGCTGCCGGCCGTCGGCGTCGACGAGGTCGTGCACGTCCCGCGCGGAGCGCAGCCGCACCACGGGCACCAGTTGCCCTTCGCGCACCCGGGCGCGGACCAGTCCGGCGAGTTCTTCGGGGAGGTCGTCGCAGAGCGGGACCTGGATCTCGTCCCGGACTCCCGGTCCGACCGGGAGTTTCAGATGCCAGCCGGCGTCGGAGCCGCCGGTCCTGCGGCGCAGGGTGATCGAAGCCGCGGCCAGGCGCAGGTCCGAGGTGTCGTAGTAGGTCGCGTCGAGTTCTGCGGTGCCTTTGTCGAGGACGTCCGCCACCTGGGGAACGCCGGTCAGGTCGGGCAGCCCACTGTCATCGGATTCGTACTTGCGCTCGATCTCGCGTTTCGTCTCCGCCATGAATTGAATCTAGTCGCACTCGGGCCCGGAGGGCAGTACCCACCGGGCCCGAATGGCCGTGAAACACCGGCGGACGCCGAGGTGTCGGCGTCCTGTCCGGCTCGCTACGCGGACATCGGCCGCTGCACGCGAATGGACTGCAACAGCCCTATCGCGACCCACACCGCGAACATCGACGATCCGCCGTAGGACACGAACGGCAGCGGAAGACCCGTCACCGGCATGATGCCGAGGGTCATGCCGATGTTCTCGAACGACTGGAACGCGAACCACGCCACGATCCCGGCGGCCACGACCGTGCCGTACAGCTCGGTCGTCTCGCGGGCGATCCGGCAGGCGCGCCACAGGACCACGCCCAGCAGCAGGACGATCAGCCCCGCGCCGACGAAGCCCAGTTCCTCGCCCGCGACCGTGAACACGAAGTCCGTCTGCTGCTCGGGCACGAACTGACCGGTGGTCTGCGAACCGTGGAACAGGCCCGAGCCGGTCAGACCGCCCGAGCCGATCGCGATACGCGCCTGGTTGGTGTTGTAGCCGACGCCCGCCGGGTCGAGGCTCGGGTTGGCGAAGGCGGCGAACCGGGCGATCTGGTAGTCGTCCAGGATGTGCAGCTGCCAGACGGCGACCGCGCCGGCCGCGCCCGCGCCGAGGATCCCGAAGACCCAGCGGTTGGAGGCACCGGAGGCCAGCAGCACCCCCAGCACGATCATCACCATCACCATGACCGACCCGAGGTCGGGCATCAGCATCACGACGAGCATGGGGACCGCCGCCAGGCCCAGCGCCTGGACGACCGTGCGGTGGTCCGGGTACGTCCTGTCGCCCGCGTCGACCCGGGCGGCCAGGAGCATCGCCGTGCCCAGGATGATCGTGATCTTCACGAACTCCGAGGGCTGAAGCGAGAAGCCGCCGCCCAGCACGATCCAGGAGTGGGCGCCGTTGACCGTCGAGCCCAGCGGTGTCAGCACCAGCAGGATCAGCAGCACCGACAGGCCGTAGAGCACCGGCACCGCGTTGCGCAGGGCGCGGTGGCCGAGCCAGACCGTGCCGGCCATCAGGGCGAAGCCGATGCCGGTGTTCATCAGGTGCCGGATCAGGAAGTAGTACGGGTCGCCCTGGTTGATCTCGGTGCGGTTGCGGGTCGCCGAGAAGACCAGCACCGAGCCGATCAGCGACAGGGCCGTGGCCGACAGGAGTATCGGCCAGTCCAGTCGCCGGGCCAGCGAGTCACGGGCGAAGACCCGGGTCCAGCCGGCCCGCTCGGGCCCGTACCCGGAGACGGAGAAGCTGTTCGCGCCGGTCATGTGCACATCCTCCGGCTTCCCCTCTTCCGCCGTCGCCTGCGGGTGTCCCGGTTGGTGCCCGTGCCGGTCTGCTGCACGGTGCCGGCCGGCTGCGACTCGTCCGGCTCGGGGACGCCCTGCTGGCTCAGACGCTGCTCCTTGGCCGGGTCCTTGGCGACCTTCGGGGACTTGATGGTGCCGTCCGTGCGGACCGTCGGCAGGCTCTTCTGCGGGGTGGGCAGCAGGGCCTTGGACTTGTCGATCGTGCCGTCGTCGGCGACGCCGTACAGCGCGTCGTAGATGTTGCGCACGGCCGGGCCGGACGCTCCCGAACCGGTACCGCCCTGCGAGATCGTCATCACGACCGCGTAGTCCTTGGTGTACGTGGTGAACCAGGACGTCGTCTGCTTGCCGTAGACCTCGGCGGTACCCGTCTTGGCGTGCATCGGGATCTTGTCCTGCGGCCAGCCGACCTGGGCGAAGCGCCAGGCCGCCGTACCGCGGGTGGCGACGCCCGCGAGGGCCTCGTCCATCTGGTTCAGCGTGGTCCTGCTTATCGGCAGCTTGCCGTGCGACGTGGGCTCGATCTCGGTGACCTTCTTGCCGTCGGCGCTGATGACGGCCTTGCCGACCGTGGGGTCGTAGAGCGTGCCGCCGTTGGAGATGGCGGCGTAGATCGTGGCCATCTGGATCGGGGTGACGAGGGTGTCGCCCTGGCCGATGGAGTAGTTGATCTCGTCACCGGCGCGCATCTGGTTGCCTTCGAGGCAGTTCTCGTAGGCGATCACCTCGACGTAACTGCCGTCCTTCTTGCCGGACTTGCACCAGGCGTCCTTGTTGGCCTCCCAGTAGGCCTGCTTCCAGGCGCGGTCCGGGACCCGGCCGGTGACCTCGTTGGGGAGGTCGATGCCGGTCTCCTTGCCGAGGCCGAACTGGTGGGCGGCCTTGAAGAAGTAGTCGTTGGCGCTCTTCTTCGGCTTGATGCCGCCGTCCTTCTGCCACTCCCGGTGCGCGAGCCCGTAGAACACGGTGTCGCAGGAGACCTCGAGGGCGCGGCCGAGGCTGATCGGGCCGAAGTTCTCCGACTCGAAGTTCTTGAAGACCTGTCCGCCCACCGAGTAGGAGCTGGTGCACGGGTAGTGGCCGTCGAACGCGTACCCGGCCTCGACCGCCGCCGCCGTCGAGATCACCTTGAAGGTGGAGCCGGGGGCCGACTGACCCTGTATGGCCCGGTTGAGCAGCGGATAGTTGGAGGACTTGCCGGTGAGCTTCTTGTAGTCCTTGGCGGAGATGCCGCCGACCCAGGCGTTGGGGTCGTAGTTCGGGTTGGACGCCATGGCGACGATCCGGCCGGTCTTGGCCTCCATCACCACGACGGCGCCGGAGTCGGCCTTGTACTTCTCCTGGGTGTTGCGGTCCCACTGCTTGCGGGCTTCCTTCATCGCCTCGTTCAGCTCGTACTCGGCGACCCGCTGGACGCGGGAGTCGATGCTGGTGACGAGGTTGGAGCCGGGCTGGGCCGCGTCCGCCTCGGCCTGGCCGATGACCCGGCCGAGGTTGTCGACCTCGTAGCGGGTGACGCCGGCCTTGCCGCGCAGTTCCTTGTCGTACTGCCGCTCCAGGCCGGAGCGGCCGACCTGGTCGGAGCGCAGATAGGGCGAGTCGGTGTCCTGGGCCTTGGTGATCTCCTCGTCGGTGACCGGGGAGAGGTAGCCGAGGACCTGGGCGGTGTTGGACTTGCCGGGGGCGGGGTAGCGCCGCACGGCCTCCGGCTCGGCGGTGATGCCGGGGAAGTCCTCGGCGCGCTCGCGGATCTGGAGGGCCTGCTTGGCGGTGGCCTCGTCGGTGATGGGGATCGGCTGGTACGGCGAACCGTTCCAGCAGGGCTGGGGGGTCTCGGCGTCGCACAGGCGGACCTTCTGAAGGACCTCCTCGGGGTCCATGCCGAGGACGCCCGCGAGCTTGGTCAGGACCGCCTTGCCGTCGTCCTGCTGCTTGAGCAGGTCGGTACGGGAGGCGGAGACCACCAGCCGGGTCTCGTTGTCCGCGAGGGGGATTCCGCGCGCGTCCAGGATGGAGCCTCGGACGGCGGGCTCGACGACCTGCTGGACGTGGTTGCCGGAGGCCTCCTTGGCGTACTCCGCGCCCTCCCGGATCTGGAGGTACCACAGGCGTCCGCCGAGGGTGCCGAGGAGGGAGAGGACGAGGATCTGGATCACGACGAGACGGATCTGGACCCGTGGGGTCCGCCCGGTCTCGGGAATGTTGGTCACTGCTGCTGCCTCCCCCTTTCAGTGCGCAGGCGTGTGTGCGCTGACGAATGATGAACGACCGGCCTGTGAGGCCTCGTTCCGCCCGGGCTTCCCCGTTCGGGTGAACTCGCGGGGGCTCACAGCCGCTTGACCCCCTTGATCCGGCCGGCCCGCGCCACCCGGGCCTTGGTGACCTTCATCTTCAGCCCGCCGCGCTGGCCGCCGATGCGCAGCCCCGTGCCCGAGGAGAGCCAGCCGGAGGAGATGTCCGACGACTTGCCGGCGGAGCCGGTCTCGCCGAGCGGGTCGTTCTCCGCCCGCCGGGCCAGGAACATCACCGCGGGGACGATGAACGGGGCGAGCAGCAGGTCGTACAGGGCGGCGGTGAACAGCAGGCCGGTCAGGCCGACATGGCGGGCGGCGGTGTCGCCGACGAGGGCGCCCACGCCCGCGTAGAGCAGGGTGGAGCCGATCGCGGCGCCGACCACGACCAGCATCGGGCCGGTGGCCGACTTGATCTGCCCGTTCTCCGGTTTGATCAGCCCGGCGAGGTAGCCGATCACACACAGCACCAGGGCGTAGCGGCCGGCCGCGTGGTCGGCGGGCGGGGCGAGGTCGGCGAGGAGGCCGGCGCCGAAGCCGATGAGGGCGCCGCCGACATGGCCGTAGACCATGGCGAGGCCCAGGACGGTGAGCAGGAGGAGGTCGGGGACGGCGCCGGGCAGATGGAGGCGGGCGAGGACGCTCACCTGGACCACCAGGGCGACGACGATCAGCGGGGCGGAGAGCAGGATCCGGTTGACGCGCATGGGGTGTGTCAGCTCCTACTGCTGCTCTTGCTGCTGGCCGTCGGCGTTCGGGGTCACCGTGACGGTGACCGTCGGAGTGGGTACCGGTTTGGGCTTGGCCGGCAGCACCGTGTCGCGCGGGTCCTTCTTCGGCGCCTCGACGACCACGCCGATGATGTCGAGCTTGGTGAAGCTGACGTAGGGCGTGACGTAGAGGGTGCGGGTGAGGTCGCCGCCGGAGGGGTCGACCCGGGAGACCACGCCCACCGGGACGCCCGGCACGAACGGCCTGTCGGCCTGCGAGCCGAAGGTGACCAGCCGGTCGCCCTTCTTCACGTCCGCCTTGCCGTTGAGCAGTTCGACCCGCAGCGGCTGGTCGCCCTGTCCGGAGGCGAAGCCCAGCTCGTCGGAGGCCTCCATCCGGGTGCCGACCGTGAAGTCGGGGTCGTTGGCGAGCAGGACGGTCGCGGTGTCCGGTCCGACCGTGGTGACCCGCCCGACCAGCCCGTCGCCGTTCAGGACGGTCATGTCGCGGGTGACGCCGTCCCGGGCGCCGACGTCGATGGTGATCGTCCAGGAGAAGCCCTGGGCCGCCCCTATCGCGATGACCTCCGCGCCCTTGATGCCGTACTGGCCCGCGCCCGCGGTCTTCAGCATCTTGTCGAGCTGGGCGAGGCGGCTGCGGTTGCGGTCGTCGCTGCCGAGCTTCGCCTCGAGGGCCGCGTTCTCCTTCTCCAGCTCGGCGAGCCGGTCGTGTCGCTCGTCGGAGTCACGGACGGCGGAGACGGCGTTGCCGACGGGGTTCACCGCCGACGCCACACCGTCCTCGATCGGTCCGAAGACCGCGGCCGCGGCCTGTCGGGCACCGTCGACCGGGGAATCCTCCCCTCCCCGGATGTCGACCGTGATCAGCGCGAACGCGACGGCGACCAGCAGCACCAGGAGCAGCCGGCTCTCTCGTGTGTCCCTCACGTGCGGCGGCCGTGCCCTTCCTCGATAGGAAATCAGGAACCAGGATTCAGGAATTCGGGTAGCCCCTGGCCAGGATGACCAAGGGCGCTTTGTCGGAGCTTATGCCGCGATATCAACGATCCGCCGCACGAGGAGAGATCATCCCGTACGGCGGAATCGAAGCGTTACGTCATCTGCGGGGCGCGGCGTCCAGAACCTGCTGGAGCGCCTCGAACTCCTCGACACACTTGCCGGAGCCGAGCGCGACGCTGTCCAGCGGATCCTCGGCGATGTGGATCGGCATGCCGGTCTCCCGGCGCAGCCGCTCGTCCAGACCGCGCAGCAGGGCTCCGCCGCCGGTCAGAACGATTCCGCGGTCCATGATGTCGCCGGACAGCTCCGGCGGGCACTTGTCGAGCGTGGTCTTCACGGCGTCGACGATCGCGTTGACCGGCTCCTCGATCGCCTTGCGCACCTCGGCGGCCGAGATCACGACGGTCTTGGGCAGCCCGGACACCAGGTCCCGGCCCCGGATTTCGGTGTGCTCGTCGGAGTCGAGGTCGTACGCCGAGCCGATGGTGATCTTGATCTGCTCGGCCGTCCGCTCACCGAGAAGGAGGCTGTACTCCTTCTTGATGTGCTGGATGATCGCGTTGTCCAGCTCGTCGCCCGCGACGCGGATGGACTGTGCGGTGACGATGCCGCCGAGCGAGATGACCGCGACCTCCGTGGTGCCGCCGCCGATGTCCACCACCATGTTGCCCGTGGCCTCGTGGACCGGCAGGCCGGAGCCGATGGCTGCGGCCATGGGCTCCTCGATGATGTGCACCTGACGGGCGCCGGCCTGGGTCGACGCCTCGATGACGGCACGGCGCTCGACGCCCGTGATGCCCGAGGGCACGCAGACGACGACCCGCGGCCGGGCGAGATACCGCCGCTTGTGGATCTTCAGAATGAAGTAGCGGAGCATCCGCTCGGTGATCTCGAAGTCGGCGATGACGCCGTCCTTCAGCGGGCGCACGGCCACGATGTTGCCCGGCGTCCGCCCGATCATCTTCTTCGCCTCCGCGCCGACCGCGAGGATGCCACCGGTGTTGGTGTTGATCGCGACGACGGACGGCTCGTTGAGTACGATCCCGCGACCCCTGACGTACACCAGCGTGTTGGCGGTCCCGAGGTCGACAGCCATGTCACGGCCGATGAACGACATTGAGTTCCCCATCAGGATTCGACTGGCCTTCCCATGAGCTTGTGAGGGCTGTTTCAGGTCGGCGAGGTGGGTGCTGTGACGTGAAGGGTTCCATCGTAGACGCGCCTTCCCGAACACTGCGCGAGGGTCTTCGCCATTGTCAGCAGATGCCGGACCGGCTCGCTTGTGGAGACGGTCCATCGGGGGCACGCGTTCCCCCGATCGGCACGCATATGCCGAAGGACGGCCGAAAAGGTACGGCCGTCCCTGGTCGGACGCGTGGGCGAACTGACGGAGGCTCAGAAAAAACCGCGAAAAATCCGCGATCACCGGCAGTCGGCGGGCTCAGCCACGGCAGCGGTGGGCGGCCCGGGGCGCGGCCGGAACCGGAGGGCTCAGGCGCGGCCCGGGAAGAAGATCTTCACCTCGCGCTCGGCGGACTCCTCGGAGTCGGAGGCGTGGATCAGGTTCTCCCGGACGATGACGCCGAAGTCGCCGCGGATCGAACCGGGCGCGGCGGCGATCGGGTCGGTCGGGCCGGCGAGCGCGCGCACGCCCTCGATGACCCGCTCGCCCTCGACGATCAGCGCCACGACCGGGCCGGAGGCCATGAA
The DNA here is from genome assembly GCF_014648915.1 of Streptomyces phaeofaciens. Classification (GTDB taxonomy): domain Bacteria; phylum Actinomycetota; class Actinomycetes; order Streptomycetales; family Streptomycetaceae; genus Streptomyces; species Streptomyces phaeofaciens. The sequence continues at coordinate 194,570 of NZ_BMSA01000003.1, forward strand.
CTCCACCAGCGGCTCGTAGAACGGCTTGCCCTTGTGCTCCCCGTAGTGCTGCTCCAGTGTGTCCTGGTCCAGCGTGCGCAGCTCCAGCGCGGTGATCTGCCAGCCGGCCTTGCGCTCGATACGGCTGATGATCTCGCCGGTCAGGCCACGACGGACGGCGTCGGGCTTGAGGAGGACGAGGGTGCGCTGGCTCACGAGGGGCTCCTTACGACTGCGGGTGGGCACTACGGCCGGTGCGGTGGGACGAGATTACAGGGCGTGTCCGTGCCCCTGTCACACAGCGTCAGCGGTATCCCCCGAGGAGGCCGCGGCCTGTGCGGCGAACCGGGCCTTCGCCTCGTCGATCTTCCGGCCGTAGTGCACCGAGGCCCACCACAGACCGGCGAACAGCAGACCAAGGATGAACATCGTCGGGACGACGAAACCGGCGGCGACCAGCGCGATCTGGAGCGCCCAGCCGAGGGCCACGCCCCCGGGCCGGGTGATCACACCGCACAGCACCACGCAGAAGAACATCGCGGCCCCGCACACCGTCCACACCGTGGACATGGCCAGATCGGGGTCCTTCATGGCGACCAGTCCGGCGAAGCCGACGATGAAGAACTCGCCGATCAGGGTCGAGGAACAGAGCGTACGCATGGCTGGGGACTCAGCCCTTCCCGAGAAGCAGCCGGGCCTCGCCGACCGTGATGACGGAACCGGTGACCAGGACCCCGCCGCCGGCGAACTCGCCCTCCTCCTCGGCGAGCGTGATCGCCGCCTCCAGGGCGTCGGGCAGCCGCGGCTCGACCTGGACCCGCTCGTCGCCGAACACCTCGACGGCGATCGCGGCCAGTTCGTCCGCGTCCATCGCGCGGTGGCTGGTGTTCTGGGTGACGACGATCTCCGCGAAGATCGGCTCGAAGGCCTCCAGCAGCCCTCGTACGTTCTTGTCGCCGCTCGCGCCGACGACGCCGATCAGCCGGCTGAAGTCGAAGGCCTCGCCCACCGCCTCGGCGATGACCCGGGCGCCCGCCGGGTTGTGGGCGGCGTCCAGCACGATCGTCGGCGAGCGGCGCACGACCTCCAGCCGGCCCGGCGAGGTGACCGCGGCGAACGCCTTGCGGACGGTGTCGATGTCGAGCGGCTCGGCCCGCGCGGCCCCCACGCCGAAGAACGCCTCGACGGCGGCGAGCGCGACGGCCGCGTTGTGCGCCTGGTGGGCGCCGTGCAGCGGGAGGTACACCTCGGGGTACTCGCCGCCCAGCCCGCGCAGGGTCAGCAACTGCCCGCCGACGGCGACCTGCCGGGCGACGACGCCGAACTCCAGTCCCTCGCGGGCCACGGTCGCGTCGACCTCGACGGCCTTCTTCAGCAGCACCTGCGCCGCGTCGACCGGCTGCTGGGCCAGGATGACGGTGGCGTCCTGCTTGATGATGCCGCTCTTCTCGCCCGCGATCTCGGCCGGGGTCTCCCCCAGCCGGTCGGTGTGGTCGAGGTCGATGGGCGTGACCACGGCGACGTCGCCGTCGATGACGTTGGTGGCGTCCCAGGAGCCGCCCATCCCCACTTCCACGACGGCCACGTCGACGGGGGCGTCCGCGAACGCGGCGTACGCCATGCCCGTGAGCACCTCGAAGAAGGACAGCCGGTACTCCTGCTGCCCGTCGACCATCTCGATGTACGGCCTGATGTCCTGGTAGGTCTCGATGAACCGCTCGGCGGAGATCGGGGCGCCGTCCAGGCTGATCCGCTCGGTGATCGACTGGACGTGCGGGCTCGTGTACCGCCCGGTGCGCAGCTCGAAGGCGCCGAGGAGGGCCTCGATCATGCGGGCCGTGGACGTCTTGCCGTTGGTCCCCGTGATGTGGATCGAGGGGTACGACCGCTGCGGCTCGCCCAGCAGGTCCATCAGCGCGGCGATCCGGCGGACGGAGGGCTCCAGCTTGGTCTCGCCCCAGCGGGTGGCCAGCTCCGTCTCGACCTCGCGCAGGGCCTTGTCGACCTCGGGGTCCTCGGGGCGGCCGGGGACGTCGGCGCTCGGCCGGCCGCCCTGGGAGCGCAGGGTGCGGCTGCCGGCCTCGATGACGGCGAGATCGGGGTCTCGGTCGGTCTCGGCCTCGATGATGTCGTCGAAGGGGTCGTGGTTGCCGTTCGGGGGGAGCTCGGTCACGGGGCCAGTCTACGGAGGCGCACCGACAGACGTAGGCAAAGGCCCCCGGAACCGTCCTGGTCCCGGGGGCCTCGCCGACGTACGGGGCGCGAGACGCCCCCTAAGCCTTCGGCAGGCGCTCCAGCTGGGTCTCGATGCGGGCGATGTCCTCGTCCGCCTTGGCGAGCCGGGTGCGGATCTTGTCCACGACGTTGTCCGGGGCCTTCGCGAGGAACGCCTCGTTGCCGAGCTTGGCCTCGGCCTGCTGGCGCTCCTTCTGCGCCGCCGCGAGGTCCTTCGCGAGGCGCTTGCGCTCGGCGGCCACGTCGATCGTGCCGGACAGGTCCAGCGCGACGGTGGCGCCCGCGACCGGCAGGGTCGCCGTGGCGGAGAAGGCCTCGCCCTCCGGCTGGAGGCGGAGCAGCTGGCGGATCGCCGCCTCGTGCGCCGCGAACGGCGTGCCGTCCAGCTCCAGCCGGGCCGGGACCCGCTGGCCGGGCTGGAGGCCCTGGTCGGCGCGGAACCGGCGGACCTCGGTGACCACCGACTGAAGGCTCTCGATCTCCCGCTCGGCGTCGGCGTCCCGGAAGCCCGAGTCGGTCGGCCACGGGGCGACGACGATCGACTCGCCGCCGGTCAGCGTGGTCCACAGGGTCTCGGTGACGAACGGGACCACCGGGTGCAGCAGCTTCAGCGTGACGTCGAGGACCTCGCCGAGGACCCGCTTGCTGACCTCGGCCGCCTCGCCGCCCGCCTGGAACGTGGTCTTGGACAGCTCGACGTACCAGTCGAAGACCTCGTCCCACGCGAAGTGGAACAGCGCGTCGGAGAGCTTCGCGAACTGGAAGTCCTCGTAGAGCGCGTCGACTTCGGCGACGACGGAGTTGAGGCGGGAGAGGATCCAGCGGTCGGTCGCCGACAGGGCGGCGGCGTCCGGCAGCGGGCCCTCGACCGTGGCGCCGTTCATCAGCGCGAAGCGGGTCGCGTTCCAGATCTTGTTGGCGAAGTTGCGGGAGCCCTGGACCCAGTCCTCGCCGATCGGGACGTCGACGCCGGGGTTGGCGCCGCGCGCGAGGGTGAACCGGAGCGCGTCGGAGCCGTACTTGTCCATCCAGTCCAGCGGGTTGACCGCGTTGCCGAAGGACTTCGACATCTTCTTGCCGAACTGGTCGCGGACCATGCCGTGCAGGGCGATGGTGTGGAACGGCGGGGTGCCGTCCATCGCGTACAGGCCGAACATCATCATCCGGGCGACCCAGAAGAAGAGGATGTCGTAGCCGGTGACCAGGACGGAGTTCGGGTAGAACTTCGCGAGGCTGTCGGTCTGTTCGGGCCAGCCGAGCGTGGAGAACGGCCACAGGCCGGAGGAGAACCAGGTGTCCAGGACGTCGGTGTCCTGGTGCCAGCCCTCACCGGTCGGGGCCTCGTCGTCGGGGCCGACACAGACGACCTCGCCGTTCGGGCCGTACCAGACCGGGATGCGGTGGCCCCACCACAACTGCCGCGAGATGCACCAGTCGTGGAGGTTGTCGACCCAGTCGAAGTACCGCTTCTCCATCTCCTGCGGGTGGATCTTGACCCGGCCGTCGCGGACCGCGTCACCGGCGGCCTTGGCGAGCGGGCCGACCTTGACCCACCACTGCATGGACAGCCGCGGCTCGATGGTGGTCTTGCAGCGCGAGCAGTGGCCGACGGAGTGGGAGTACGGCCGCTTCTCGGCGACGATCCGGCCCTCGGCGCGCAGGGCGGCGACGATGGCGGAGCGGGCCTCCAGGCGGTCCAGGCCCTGGAAGGGGCCGTGGGCCGTGATGACCGCGTGCTCGTCCATGACGGTGAGCGACGGCAGGTTGTGGCGCTGGCCGATCTCGAAGTCGTTCGGGTCGTGGGCCGGGGTGACCTTGACCGCGCCGGTGCCGAACTCCGGGTCGACGTGGGTGTCGGCGACGACCGGGATGGAGCGGTCGGTGAGCGGCAGCCGGATCTGCTTGCCGATCAGGTGCCGGTAGCGCTCGTCGTCGGGGTGGACGGCGACGGCCGTGTCACCGAGCATCGTCTCGGCGCGGGTCGTGGCGACGACGATGGTGTCGTCCCCCTCGCCGTACTTCATGGAGACGAGCTCGCCGTCGTCGTCCTGGTACTCCACCTCGATGTCGGAGATGGCGGTGAGGCAGCGGGGGCACCAGTTGATGATGCGCTCGGCGCGGTAGATCAGCTCGTCGTCGTAGAGCCGCTTGAAGATGGTCTGGACGGCCTGGGAGAGCCCTTCGTCCATGGTGAAGCGCTCGCGGGACCAGGCGACGCCGTCGCCGAGGCGGCGCATCTGGCCGCTGATCTGGCCGCCGGACTCGCCCTTCCACTGCCAGACGCGCTCGACGAACGCCTCACGGCCCAGGTCGTGGCGGGACTTGCCCTCCTTGCCCAGTTCGCGCTCGACGACGTTCTGCGTGGCGATGCCGGCGTGGTCCATGCCGGGCTGCCACAGCGTCTCGTACCCCTGCATGCGCTTGCGGCGGGTCAGGGCGTCGATGAGCGTGTGCTCGAAGGCGTGCCCGAGGTGCAGGCTGCCGGTGACGTTCGGCGGCGGGATGACGACGGTGTACGGAGGCTTGTCGCTCTTGGCGTCGGCCTCGAAGTAACCGCGCTCTACCCAGCGCTCGTACAGCGGCCCCTCTACATCGGCCGGCGCGTACTGGGTCGGCAGTTCGGTGTGGGGCGCTGATGGCTGCTGCTGAGCGTTCTCGGTCACGGGGCCAGTTTAGGGGTGTCACGGCGCCGTCCCGAAACGTGTTTGCTCTGTAACGGTAGGGGCCCCGCCGCTCTGAGCCTGTTGCCTTTGAGCCAGGATGTGAAAATCACATAAGCATCTGGAGGGGAACCCAGAGATGAGTCACAACCAGCCGGGCCCGTACGGCGGGCAGCCCCAGCAGCCCGGACCGTACGGCCAGCCCGGCCCGTACGGCCAGCCGCCGCAGGCACCCCAGCCCGGCTACGGCTACCCCCAGCAGCCCCCGGCCCCGCAGCCCGGCTACGGCTACCCCGCGCAGCCCCCGCAGGGCGTACCCCCGCAGACCCCGCCCTACGGCCAGCAGCCCGGGTACGGCCAGCAGCCGCCGTACGGCCAGCCCCCGTACGGCCAGGCCCCCTACGGCATGCCCCAGCCCCCGGCGCCGGGCGGCGGCAGGAAGAAGACCGGCATCATCCTCGGCTCGGTCGCGGTCGTCGCGGCGATCGCGGTGGCCGGCTACTTCGTCCTGAGCGGCAGCAGCGGCGCGGCCGGCCTGGAGGACGACGGCGCGCACAAGATCGCCACGCCGACGACCCTGCTCACGGACTACAAGCGGGTCTCCGACGACGGCGCCAGCAGCGGCGACGACTCGGCCAGCGAGCTGGAGAAGAGCGGCGTGAAGGACGCCAAGACGGCTCTCGGCATCTACTCGACGGCGGACCTCAGCGGCTACGACCCCGACGACCCGAGCACGATTCCCGACCAGAGCGAGCTGGCCACCGCCAAGGGCATCACCTTCGTCGGCGCCTACGGCAAGATCGCCGATCCCGAGCAGGCGCTGGACACCTTCTTCGCCAACTTCAAGAAGTCGTCCGAGGAGTCCTCCTCCTCCGACGGCTCCACCACCCCCAAGACCGAACTGGTCGGCGAGCCCGAGGACGCCGACATCGACGGCGCGGTCATGAAGTGCCAGGCCGCCAAGGGCACCGACACCACCACCAAGCAGGCGAAGACCGACTGGTTCTGCGCCTGGGCCGACTACAGCACCATCGTCATGGTGTCGCCCGGCGACACCACCAAGGGCATCACCAAGGACGTGGCGATCGACGTCACCACCAAGGTGCGCTCGGAGGTCCGCGTCAAGGCGTAGCCCGCACGCGTTCCCGCACCACGTCGAAGGGGCCCCGGTCGGTCGACCGGGGCCCCTTCGATGCGGTGTTCGGCGTGTGGTGCCGTCGGCTACGCCGTCTTCTGCTCGCCCGGGCCCCGGCCGCCCCGCGCCTCGCGGGGGATCAGGGTCGGGTTGACGTTGGAGTGGACGACGTCGGCGGTGATGACCACGCGGGCCACGTCCTTGCGGGACGGGACCTCGTACATCACCGACATCAGGACCTCCTCCATGATGGCGCGCAGGCCGCGGGCGCCGGTCTGGCGGAGGATGGCCTGGTCGGCGATGGCCTCCAGGGCCTCGCGCTCGAAGTCCAGCTCCACGCCGTCGAGTTCGAAGAGGCGCTGGTACTGCTTCACCAGCGCGTTGCGCGGCTCGATGAGGATCTGGAGCAGGGCCTCGCGGTCCAGGTTGTGCACCGAGGTGATGACCGGGAGACGGCCGATGAACTCGGGGATCATGCCGAACTTGACCAGGTCCTCCGGCATGACGGCCTCGAACTGGTCCTTGGCCTCCAGCTCGCGCTTGGAGCGGATCGTCGCGCCGAAGCCGATGCCCTTGGCGCCGGCCCGGGTCTCGATGATCTTCTCCAGACCGGAGAAGGCACCGCCCACGATGAACAGGACGTTCGTCGTGTCGATCTGGATGAACTCCTGGTGCGGGTGCTTGCGGCCGCCCTGCGGCGGGACGGAGGCCGTGGTGCCCTCAAGGATCTTCAGCAGGGCCTGCTGCACACCCTCGCCGGACACATCGCGCGTGATCGACGGGTTCTCGCTCTTGCGGGCGACCTTGTCGATCTCGTCGATGTAGATGATGCCGGTCTCGGCCTTCTTGACGTCGTAGTCGGCGGCCTGGATCAGCTTCAGCAGGATGTTCTCGACGTCCTCGCCGACGTAACCGGCCTCGGTGAGCGCCGTGGCGTCGGCGATGGCGAACGGAACGTTCAGCATGCGCGCGAGGGTCTGGGCGAGGAGCGTCTTGCCCGAGCCCGTGGGGCCGAGCAGGAGGATGTTGGACTTCGCCAACTCGATGGCGTCCTCGCGGCTTTGGCCGCCGCCGTTCTCACCGGCCTGGACCCGCTTGTAGTGGTTGTACACCGCGACGGAGAGGGCCTTCTTCGCGGGCTCCTGGCCGACGACGTACCCCTCCAGGAACTCGTAGATCTCGCGGGGCTTGGGCAGTTCCTCCCAGCGCACCTCGCTCGTCTCCGCGAGCTCCTCCTCGATGATCTCGTTGCAGAGATCGATGCACTCGTCGCAGATGTACACACCGGGCCCTGCGATGAGCTTCTTGACCTGCTTCTGGCTCTTGCCACAGAACGAGCACTTGAGCAGATCGCCGCCGTCACCGATGCGTGCCACGGTGTGCTTCCCCTTCGCCTGGGAGACGACTGGACGCTTTCGAATCCAGCGGCTCCTGGTGCTGCCTTATTCCGACGGTACCTTGCCGGGACCCCCGTTCGGGCCCCCCTTGGCACGGTTCACTTCCACGTGGACCGTGTCACACCGTGCCAAGGGGTACGGACGAGAGCGCCCCGTGCGTCAACGCAGTGAGTTGTTGTTCATCTTCCGGGTGGAGATGATCTGGTCGATCAGGCCGTACGACAGCGCGTCCTCGGCCGTGAGGATCTTGTCGCGCTCGATGTCCTCGCGGATCTTCTCGATCGGCGTGGTCGAGTGCTTGGCCAGCATGTCCTCCAGCTGCGAGCGCATCCGGAGGATTTCGTTGGCGGCGATCTCCAGGTCGGAGACCTGACCGCGGCCGGTCTCGCTGTACGGCTGGTGGATCAGCACCCGGGCGTTCGGCAGCGCCATGCGCTTGCCCGGCGTACCGGCGGCCAGCAGGATCGCGGCGGCGGAGGCCGCCTGGCCCATGCAGACCGTCTGGATGTCGGGCTTCACGAACTGCATCGTGTCGTAGATCGCGGTCAGCGCCGTGAAGGAGCCGCCGGGGCTGTTGATGTAGACCGAGATGTCGCGGTCGGGGTCCATCGACTCCAGGCACAGCAGCTGCGCCATGACGTCGTTGGCGGAGGCGTCGTCGATCTGCACGCCGAGGAAGATCACGCGCTCCTCGAAGAGCTTCGCGTACGGGTCGTACTCGCGGATGCCCTGCGAGGTGCGCTCCACGAAGCGCGGGATGACGTAGCGGGACTCGGCTCGGGGACCGGTGTACTCGGCCGCCGTACGGGCGTAGAGGCCGCTGCCGGGGAAGTCGTTCACGGTGTCTCCTGGAAAGGGGCTGGGGCGGTGGCTGGAGGGGCTGGGCGGGGCTTGTCGACGGCGGTGTCCGGGCGGGTCCTCGCGGGGCTTCGGCCGGCCTGCGGGGCCCTGGGGTCCCGAGGGCCTGACGGCCGCTGCCGGGCCTCGTGAGCCCTGCGGGGCCGTCGGGGCGTCTCCGGGGCCGTGGAGGCCCTGGCGACCCGCCTCACGGCGGCCTCGCGGGGTTCGCGGGGTCCGGCGGGGCCGTGGCGGCCCTGCCGGGCTGCGCGGCCCTTGCGGGGCTGCGTTGCCCTTGCGGGGGCCGTGCGACCCTGCGGCCGCTGCGGCCTGCGCGGGGCCGCAGCGGCCCGCCCGGGTCGTCGCGCGACCCCTGCGGAGCTGTGCGGCCCGCTGCCGGACCGTGCGGCCCGTGCGGGGTGCGGCCCTGCGGAGGCCCGGCGGCCCTGCCGGGGCTGCGAGGCCCTTGCGAGGTTTCCGCGGGCCCTGCCGGACCGCTCGGACCTGCGGGGCCTCACGGCCTTCGCGGTGCCCTGCGGCCCTGCCGGGCCGGGTGGCCCTGCCGGAGGCGGTCGTGCGGATCCCCGGTCGGGGGACCTGCGCGGCCCTGCCGTCGGGTGTGGCTTACGCCGCCCCGGTGCCGCCACCGCCCGGCATGCCGGCGGCCGTCGGAATCACGTCGTCGATGAGGCCGTACTCCTTGGCCTCGAAGGCGTCGAACCAGCGGTCGCGGTCCGAGTCACGGGTGACCTGCTCGACCGTCTGGCCGGTGTGCTGCGAGGTCAGCTCGGCCATGCGCTTCTTGGTGTGCAGCAGCCGCTCGGCGTGGATCTTGATGTCCGAGGCCGAGCCGGCCAGGCCGGCCGAGGGCTGGTGGATCAGGATCTCGGCGTTCGGCAGGGCGAAGCGCTTGCCGGGCGTGCCCGCGCTGAGCAGGAACTGGCCCATCGAGGCCGCGAGGCCCATGGCGATGGTCACCACGTCGTTCTTGATGAACTGCATGGTGTCGTAGATCGCCATACCGGCCGTGATCGAACCGCCGGGGCTGTTGATGTAGAGGTAGATGTCCTTGTCCGGGTCGGCGGCAAGGAGCAGCAGCTGTGCGGTGATCTTGTTGGCGATGTCGTCGTCGACCGGCTGGCCGAGGAAGATGATCCGCTCGCCGAGCAGCCGGTTGTAGACCTGGTCGCCGAGGCCACCACCGATGGAAGGCTCGCCGGCGGCATAGGGCATCAGATTCGTCACGTATCCACCTGCTCGTCTTACGACGGCGCCGGGCCGTCTCACGTGTACTGCCGGGGGCAACGGGGACTCCCCTGCCCTCGTATTCATGGACCCTAACGCGCGGGTCCCTTCGGAGAATCCCGGAGAGGTGAGTGTTCGCCGGGGGCGTAGCGGCCCCGGACGGGAACGGGCCCCGGAACACAAGGTTCCGGGGCCCGTCGCACAAGCGTCGGAGACGAGGCTCAGGCCTCGTTCTTCTCCTCGGCGGAGTCGGAGGCCTCGACGGCGCCCTCGACGGCCTCGACCGTCTCGGTGGCGGCCTCGACCTCGTCCTCGTCGTCGAGGTCGATGACCTCGCCGTTGGTGTCCTTCACCGTGGCGGCCTCGACGACCAGCGCCAGGGCCTTGCCGCGGGCGACCTCGCCGACGAGCAGCGGAACCTGGCCGCCCTCGACGACCGCCTGGGCGAACTGGTCGGGGGACATGCCCGAGGAAGCGGCACGGCGCATGAGGTGCTCGGTGAGCTCCTCCTGGTTGACGTTCAGCTGCTCGCGCTTGACCAGCTCGTCCAGGACGAACTGGGTCTTGATGCCCTTGACCGCGGCCTCACGGGTCTCGGTCTCGAACTCTTCCTCGGTCTTGCCCTGGATCTCCAGGTACTTCGCGAGGTCGAGGCCCATCTGGCCGAGCTGGTGGTGCTCCAGGTTGTGCTTGCGGGTGTTGACCTCGTCCTCGAGCAGCTTCTCGGGGACGGGCACCTCGACGAGCTCCAGCAGCTTCTCCAGGACGCGCTCCTGGGCCTGCGTGGCCTGGTCGTACTGCTTCATGTTCTCGAGGCGCTTGCGGCTGTCCGCCTTCAGCTCGTCGAGGGTGTCGAACTCGGAGGCGAGCTGGGCGAACTCGTCGTCCAGCTCCGGCAGCTCGCGCGCGGCGACCTGGGTGACCTTGACGGAGACCTCGGCCTCCTTGCCGGCCGCCGAGCCGCCCTTGAGTTCGGAGGTGAAGGTGGCCTCGCCACCGGCCTCCAGGCCCTTCACGGCGTCGTCGATGCCGTCCAGCAGCTCACCGGAGCCGATGGTGTAGGAGACACCGCTGGCGATGCCGTCCTCCAGGACCTCGCCGTCGACCTTGGCCTCGAGGTCCACGGTCACGACGTCGCCGTCCTCGGAGGCGCGCTCGACCGGGGAGGTGGAGGCGAAGCGCTCACGGAGCTGCTCGACGGACTTGTCGATGTCGTCCTCGGTCACCTCGACCGCGTCGACCTCGACCTCGATGGAGGAGAAGTCCTCGGGGAGCTCCAGGGCGGGACGGATGTCGACCTCGGCGGTGAAGTTCAGCGTCTCGCCGTCCTTCAGCTCGGTGATGTCGACCTCGGGCTGGCCGAGGACGTCGATCTCCGCCTCGTTGACGGCCTCCGTGTAGAACTTCGGCAGCGCGTCGTTGACGGCCTCCTCCAGCACCGCACCGCGGCCGAACCGCTGGTCGATGACCCGGGCAGGGATCTTGCCCTTACGGAAACCCTTCACCGAGACCTGCTGGTTGATCTTCTTGTACGCCGCGTCGAGGCTGTCCTTGAGCTCCTCGAAGGGCACCTCGACAGTGAGCCGAACCCGAGTCGGGTTCAGGGTCTCCACGGCGCTCTTCACGGTTCGGTCTCCTTGTGGCTGACTGCTTGGTTTTCGCCGGGGCCTGACAGGTCCGGCGATTCGTCGCCCGGGGGAGTTCGTGGGCCGGAAGGCCGGGCACGGACACACGGGCGCGCAGCTTGCATAGTAACCGCAGCGGCCGGGCCGCCCAAAGACGATCACCGGCCGGGCGCACTCCGTGATCGCGCAGGTGGTCGGGGTGGCGGGATTTGAACCCACGGCCTTCCGCTCCCAAAGCGGACGCGCTACCAAGCTGCGCCACACCCCGTGGTGCGACACGTAGGGTACATGCCCACAAGCCCCCTGACCGCCCCTTTCGGGGAGCGCGCGGGGGCACGACGGCGCGGGCCCGGAACGGGGTGTGCGGGCGAGGCGGCCGACCCGCTACGATGCGTGCAGTGCCGCGGTCACCCGGTGTGCGGCACGCCTGTGCGGGCGTAGCTCAATGGTAGAGCCCTAGTCTTCCAAACTAGCTACGCGGGTTCGATTCCCGTCGCCCGCTCCATACGCCCGAGGCCCGGGCGGAGGCCGACTCCTCCGCCCGGGCCTTCGGCGTTCCCCGGCCGGCGTTCCTCAGAAGCTGATCGAGTTGATCGTGTCCGCGAGCGAGTCGAGGAAACGGTTGATCGACGGCGCCATGCCGGTCGAGGCGAGGAAGAATCCGAACAGGACGGCGACGATGGCGGGGCCGGCCTTGATGTTGCCGCCCCGGATCAGCACCACCAGGATGATCGCCAACAGCAGCACCACTGACAGTGAAATGGCCACACTGATCACACCCTCGGTCGGTCCGCACTCCCGGCCCGGGGACGCAGCGCCGCGCACCCCCGCCAGAGACCATGGTGCCACCAACCCGGCCTCCCTATGCGGCTCGTGACACATCATTGCCCCGTCGCCCGGGCGCGCGTACCCCGCACAGCAATTCGAAGCCCACCCCCCACAGGGAATTGAGGGAGATCGTTTCCCGCTCCACACAACACGCGCGCAGGGAATTCGAATTGTGGACACAGGTACCTCAACACCCCACCCCCAGAGGACGTTATGTACCTTTTAGTCTAGATGAATCGTGACATCCAGGACATCAACTCCGGTGAATATCGGGGTACCCGCAGCCAATAACCAGGAATGACCTCGGTTGTTTTACGCATAGCCACAGACAACGCTAGGGTGCTTCAGATGTTCCACGCCGCTTCGTCTCCCGTGACTAGTCCGCGCTCCCCCCTGGGCGAGAAAGATCAGCACCACCGGCCCCAGGACAGACAGTCCAAGCGGCGTGACGCGTTCTTCGACAACGCCAAGTACCTGGCGATCGTCCTGGTGGCCGTGGCCCACTCCTGGGAGCCGCTCAAGGGCGACAGCCGGGTGCTCCAGGCCGCCTACATGGTCGTGTACGCGTTCCACATGCCGGCGTTCATCGTCATCTCCGGGTTCTTCTCCCGCGGCTTCGACGCGAGCCCCGGCAAGCTCGGGCGGCTGGTCACCGGGATCGCCGTGCCGTACGTCGTCTTCGAGACCGCCTACTCGCTCTTCAAGCGCTACGTCGACGACTCCCCCGGCCAGGAGCTCAGCCTCCTCGACCCCTACTACCTGACCTGGTTCCTGGTCGCGCTCTTCATCTGGCGGCTCACCACACCCCTGTGGAAGACCGTCCGCCATCCGCTGCCGGTGGCGCTGGGCGTCGCCGCGCTGGCGTCCGTCAGCCCGGACATCGGCGACGACCTCGACCTCCAGCGGGTCCTTCAGTTCCTGCCGTTCTTCGTGCTGGGCCTGTGCCTGCGGCCGGAGCACTTCCGGCTGGTGCGCCGCCGCTCGGTGCGGATCGCGGCCGTGCCGGTGTTCGCCGTCGCGCTGGCCTTCGCCTGGTGGGCGGTGCCGCGGATGAACGGCGCCTGGTTCTACCACCGCGACGCCGCGCAGGAGATGGGCGCACCCTGGTGGGCCGGGCCCGTCATGCAGCTCGCGCTGTTCGGCTGCTCCCTGGTGCTGACGGCCTGCTTCTTCTCCTGGGTCCCGGGCCGCACCCTGTGGTGCACGGCCCTCGGCGCGGGCACCCTGTACGGCTATCTGCTGCACGGCTTCCTGCTGAAGGGCGCCGACTACCGCGGCTGGTTCGACCAGGCCTGGCTGCACCGGCCGCTCGGTGAGATCGCCGTCAGCGCGGCCGTGGCCGTCGCCGTCACCCTGCTGTGCACGCCGCCCGTCCAGCGGGTCTTCCGGTTCGTCATGGAGCCCCGGATGGAGTGGGCCTTCAAACGGGACGCGGCCGAGCTGGCACGGGAACGCGAGAAGGCGGGCGAGCGGGAGCGGGAACGGCGCGGCGAGAAGGTCAGCGCCTAGGACGCCTGTCCGGGCCGGGTCCCGGGCGTCAAGGTCCCGGGCGTCGGTCGACGGGCCCGGGCGGCAGGCCGAGAAGGGCGCGCATCCGGGCGTACTTCTCGGTCAGCCGGGTCCGGGTCGGCTCGTCCAGGACCGCGAGGCGGGCCGGGTCCGCGTTGTGCGCGAGGTCCGCCTCCTTCACCAGCAGCGCGCCGGGGGTCGCGAGGATCCGGGCCGCGTACGCCCGCGGCGGCTCGCCCGCCCGTTTGGTGACCGCCAGGACGATTCGCTTCGTACGGTCGCTCAGCGCGGCCGCGCACAGCCACTCCCCGGTCAGGGCGTCGTCCTCGACGGAGTCGTGCAGCCAGGCCGCGGCGATCTGCTCGTCGTCGCCGCCGCGGGACCGTACGCCCTCGGCGACCGCGTGCAGGTGCTCGGCGTAGGGGCGGCCCGCCTTGTCGGTCTGGCCCTCGTGGGCGGCGCGGGCGAGGGTCTCGACCTCGGCCAGGGTGAGCATGCGGATCCCCTCAGGAGAGCAGGGCCGGCTGGGACGTCGGGCCCTCGCGGCAGACCAGCAGCAGGGCACGGTCGTCGTTGACGTCCTTGGCGACCGCCTCGATCAGATGCCAGGCGGCGCCCTGGAAGCCGCCGGCGACATAGCGGTCGGCCTCGCCGGTGAGCCGGTCGATGCCCTCGACGATGTCCCGGTCGGAGGTCTCCACCAGGCCGTCGGTGAACAGCATGAGCACGTCACCGGGGCGCAGCGACCCCTTCACGGGGTCGAACTGGGCGCCCTCGTAGACGCCGAGCAGCGGCCCCTCGGCCGCCTTCTCCTCCCAGCGGCCGCTGCCGGCGCTGAGCTGGAGGCCCGGCGGGTGCCCGGCGGAGTACAGCTCGTAGTCCCCGGAGTCGAGGTCGAGAACGAGGTGGATGGAGGTCGCGAAGCCCTCGTCCCAGTCCTGGCGGAGCAGATAGCCGTTGGCGGCCGGGAGGAAGGCGTGCGGCGGCAGCGAGCCGAGCAGGCCGCCGAAGGCGCCGGACAGCAGCAGGGCCCGGGAGCCCGCGTCCATGCCCTTGCCGGAGACGTCGGTGAGGACGACCTCCATGGTGCGGCCGCCGTTCGTACGGGCCGCGACGACGAAGTCACCGGAGAACGACTGGCCGCCGGCCGGCCGCAGGGCCATCTCCCGGTGCCAGCCCTGCGGCAGCTTCGGGAGCTTGCTCTGCACCCGGATCCGTTCGCGCAGGTCGAAGAGCATGGTGCCGCCGCGCCGCCAGGGCACGCCGACCCGGCTGCGGAACTGGGCGATGAGCAGACCGAAGAAACCGCATGCGGCGACGACCAGGACGACGCCCGGGGTGACCCGGGACGGGCCCTGCGTGTACGGGCCCAGCTGGACCGACTCCACGATCAGTGCCGTGGCCGCGGCGGCGTAGAGGCTGAGCAGGCTCGACGGGCGCAGCAGCAGGCCGCCGGCGACGATCGGCAGGACCAGGGCGGCCGGGGAGCACCACACCGAGTTGGCGAGGGTGGTGGCCGCGATCAGCGGAACGGTGAGCAGCAGCAGGGCCAGCGCGATCCAGTCCGAGCCGTCACCGCGGAAGTAGTCCACGGCGCTTCTGCGCACGCCGGTGCGGACCCGGTGCATCCAGTGCTTCAACCGGGCCGTCGACGTTTCGGCTTCCGCTCGCCGCTGTCGTCCTGATGCCATTAGTTCGGGACCCTATCCATCCAACCCGCCGCTTGGCACGGGAGGTCCCACTTGTCCCCCGTCCGAGCTTCAACTTCACAGTGAACTTCACGGAAAGCGCTCGCGTCGCCAGGAGAGAGAAATTTGCTGGCTCGTCCCGCAATGTGCTGCTAGGCATGGACCCATGACGACAGGTGCGACCACTGCGGGTACGACGACACGGCCGGCGGGGCGGGCGACCTCTTCCGCGGCCGAGCTGCGGACGCTGCGGCAGGACGATTGGGACAGCTGGTACGACACCCTGCTGCGGGCGTTCGGCGGGGTCTCGGAGTCGGCCGAGGAACGGGAGCTGTGGCGGGCGCTCACGGTGTGCGAGCGGTCCGTCGGTGCGTGGGACGGCGAGCGGGTGGTGGGCACCGCCGGGGCGTTCGGCTTCCGGCTGACCGTGCCGGGCGGGGCGTCCGTGCCGGCGGCCGGGGTGACGATGGTCGGGGTGAGCCAGACGCACCGGCGGCGCGGGCTGCTCACGGCGATGATGCGGCGGCAGCTGGACGACGTACGGGCCTGGGGCGAGCCGCTGGCCGTCCTCACCGCCTCCGAGCCCATGATCTACGGCCGGTTCGGGTACGACGCGGCGACGTTCGGGCTGCACGCCGAGATCGACACGAGCCGGGTGCGGCTGTCCGCGCCGGCCGGGGTGGACGACGTACGGCTGCGGTACGCGGATCCCGTCGCGGAGCTGGACGTGTGCGAGGCCGTGTACGCGCGGACGGTGGCCGGGCGGCCCGGGATGCTGGCCCGGCTGCCCGGGTGGGAGCGGCTCGGGGTGCTGGAGGCGGAGACCGAGCGGGACGGCGCGTCGGCGCTCCAGTGCGTGGTCGCCGAGCGGGACGGCGAGGTGACCGGGTACGCCCGTTTCCGGGTCCGGCCGGAGTGGACGGACACCGGGCACAACGGCCAGGTGCTGCTCCAGGATCTGGCGGGGGTCGATCCGGTCACGGACGCGGCCCTGTGGCGGTTCCTGTTCGGGATCGATCTGACGACCTCGCTGAAGGTGCGGGGGCGGCCGCTGGACGAGGCGTGGCGGTACCAGGTGTCGGACGTCCGCCGCTGCCGGCTGCGGGTGCGGGACTCCCTGCACGTACGGCTGGTGGACGTGGGCGCGGCTCTCCAGGCGCGGACCTACCAGGCGCCGGTGGATGTGGTGTTGGAGGTCGAGGACGCCTTCTGCCCCTGGAACGAGGGGCGTTGGCGGCTGACCGGCGACGCCCGGGGCGCGGCGTGCGGGCGTACCGCGGACGCAGCCGATCTCGCCCTGTCGGTACGGGAGTTGGGGGCGGCGTATCTCGGCGGGGTGAGCCTGGCCGCGCTGGCCGCGGCGGGGCGGGTGCGGGAGCTGCGGCCGGGGGCGCTGGCGGCGGCGGCCGTGGGCTTCGGGGCACCGACGGCCCCGTGGCTGCCGCACGGCTTCTGAGGCCGTGTCCGCAAGGTCCCGTCCGGCTCGCGGTGCCCGGCACGACCCGGGACGCCGTCAGTCCTGCTGGCAGGTGGGGCACCAGAAGAGGTTGCGGGCGGCGAGGTCGGCGGTGCGGACCGGGTCGCCGCAGAGGTGGCAGGGCTGGTGGGCGCGGCGGTAGACGTACACCTCGCCGCCGTGGTCGTCGACGCGGGGCGGGCGGCCCATCGCCTCGGGGGTGTGCTCGGGGCGGACGGTGTCGATGCGGTTGTTGCGGACGCCCTCGCGCATGAGGGCGACGAGGTCGGCCCAGATCGCGTCCCACTCGGCGGGGGTGAGGTCCCGGCCCGGGCGGTAGGGGTCGATGCCGTGCCGGAAGAGGACCTCGGCGCGGTAGACGTTGCCGACGCCGGCGATGATCTTCTGGTCCATGAGGAGGGCGGCGATCGTGGTCCGGCTGCGGGAGACGCGGACGTAGGCCCGCGAGGGGTCGGCGTCGGCGCGCAGCGGGTCGGGGCCGAGGCGGGCGTGCACGGCCCGCTTCTCGGCGTCCGTGATGAGGGCGCAGGCGGTGGGCCCGCGCAGGTCGACGTAGCCGGTGTCGCCGGCGAGGCGCAGGCGGACGGTGTCCGTGGGCGGGGGCGCGGGGGCGTCGCCGAAGGTGACCTTGCCGAAGAGGCCGAGGTGGATGTGGACCCACTCGCCGTCCCGGAAGCCGAGGAAGAGGTGCTTGCCGTGGGCCTCGGTCCGGGTGAGCCCGACGCCGTCCAGGAGTGCGGCGGCGTCGGAGAACTTCCCCTGGGGGCTGGTCACGCGCGGTGCGGTGCCGGCGAAGCGGTCGGCGTAGTCCGCCGCCAGCCGGTGGATCGTGTGCCCCTCTGGCACGGTGCGTGTTCCTTTCCAGCCCCCGCCGGGGGCGGTCAGTCCTGCTGCGGGTGGTGGGCCGGGATCGCCGGGAGGTCGCCGGTCGTCTCGTAGTCGGCCAGCATCTCGATCCTGCGGATGTGGCGCTCGTCACCCGAGAACGGGGTGCCGAGGAAGGTCTCGACGAACTTCGTGGCCTCCTCCGTGGTGTGCATCCGGGCCCCGACGGCGACGACGTTGGCGTCGTTGTGCTGGCGGCCGAGGGAGGCGGTCTCCTCGCTCCAGGCCAGGGCCGCACGGACGCCCTTCACCTTGTTCGCCGCGATCTGCTCGCCGTTGCCGGAGCCGCCGATCACGACGCCGAGGGACTCGGGGTCCGCGGCCGCCTTCTCCGCCGCACGGAGGCAGAAGGGCGGGTAGTCGTCCAGGGCGTCGTAGATGTGCGGGCCGCAGTCGACCGGGTCGTGACCCGCCGCCTTCAGCCATTCGACGAGGTGGTTCTTGAGTTCGAAGCCGGCATGGTCCGAGCCGAGATACACGCGCATGGGATGAGTGTGACATGGGTGTCGCGGGGCAGCAGCGTGGGGTGTCAGGCCCGAAAAACCCGGCCAACGCCATGGAACCTCAGGGAAACCTCAAGTAACGATCCGGATTCAGAGGTTCACGAATCACTTCGCCTCCGTTTCACTGGACCGACTTGTTACACGGCGCAAAGGAAATCCATCCCCCATGACTTCGCAGCCGACCCTCACGAAGGCCGACCGCGGCCATGAAGGCCCCGGAGAACCCGGTTCCGGCCTCCAGGCAGGTCTCAAGAACCGGCATCTGTCGATGATCGCCATCGGCGGTGTCATCGGTGCCGGCCTGTTCGTCGGATCCAGCTCCGGCATCGCCACCGCCGGACCCGGCATCCTGCTCTCCTACGCGCTCGTCGGCACGCTCGTGGTGCTGGTGATGCGGATGCTGGGCGAGATGTCCGCGGCCAACCCCACCTCCGGCTCCTTCTCCGCGCACGCCGACCGGGCGCTCGGCCCGTGGGCCGGCTTCTCCATCGGCTGGCTGTACTGGTTCTTCTGGGTGGTCGTGCTGGCCGTCGAGGCCACCGCCGGCGCCGCGATCCTGGAGAGCTGGATCCCCGCCGTGCCGCAGTGGGGCTGGGCGCTCATCGTGATGGTGGTGCTGACCGCCACCAACCTGGTCTCCGTCGGCTCCTACGGCGAGTTCGAGTTCTGGTTCGCCGGCATCAAGGTCGTGGCGATCGGCGCGTTCATCGTCGTCGGCGGGCTGGCCGTGTTCGGCGTCCTTCCGGGCGTCGACAGCGACAAGGCCGGCCTGGGCAACCTCACCGGCGAGGGCGGCTTCCTGCCCCACGGACCCGGCGCCATCCTCACCGGCGTCCTGCTCGTCGTCTTCTCCTTCATGGGCAGCGAGATCGCGACCCTGGCGGCCGGCGAGTCCGAGAACCCGCAGCGGGCCGTGACCAAGTCCACCAACAGCATCATCTGGCGGATCGGCGTCTTCTACCTCGGCTCGATCTTCGTCGTCGTCACGCTGCTGCCGTGGAACGACCCCTCCATCAAGGAGCAGGGCTCCTACGTCGCCGCCCTCGACTCCCTCGGCATCGCGCACGCCGGTCAGATCATGAACTTCATCGTGCTGACCTCGGTGCTGTCCTGCCTGAACTCCGGCCTCTACACCGCCTCCCGGATGGCCTTCTCGCTCGGCCAGCGGGGCGACGCGCCCAAGGCGTTCGCCCGCACCACCTCCCGCGGTGTGCCGATGACGGCGATCGTCGCGTCGGTGGTGTTCGGATTCGTCGCGGTGTTCTTCAACTACAAGTTCCCGGACTCCGTCTTCCTCTTCCTCGTCAACTCCAGCGGCGCGGTCGCCCTGTTCGTCTGGCTGGTCATCTGCTTCTCGCAGCTGCGCATGCGGAAGATCATCCAGCGCGAGGCGCCGGAGAAGCTGGTCGTGCGGATGTGGCTGTACCCGTACCTGACCTGGGCGACGGCCGCGCTGATCGTGTTCGTCCTCGGTTACATGCTGACCGACACCAAGGGGGAGAGCAGCGGACGCACGACCGTGCTGCTGTCGCTGCTCGTCGCGGCGGTCGTCATCGCCATCGCCGTCGTGAAGGAGCGCCTGGCGCCCCGCGGCCGGACGGCCGTGGCGGACGCGGTGCCCGCGGACGCCGCCGAGTAGCGCTCGGCCACCTGTACGAGGGGCCCGCCGTATCCCTGACACCGGCGGGCCCCTTCGTCATTCCCTCTCCGGCGCGCCACGCGCTCCTCACAGCACCGTGAAGCTGTCCTTGACCGTCTCGTAGGTCCGCAGCGCCTCGGCCTCGATCCCGGGCCGGTACCAGGTGTTGATCTGGTACGACGTCCCGCTCTCGTCGAATCCCAGGAGCCGGGCGTGCCAGCGGGCGCCCCGGAGGGTGAAGGTGTACTCCCAGACGACCGCCGGACGGCCGCGGAACGTCGTCTCCTCCAGCCGGATCTTCTCGTAGTCCGCGCCCTGGCGGGCGTTGCGTTCGGAGGTCTCCCAGGTGTCCATCAGGTCGCCGCGGGCCAGCGAGGACTTGGCGACGAGTTCCTGGGTGCCGTCGGGGGAGGTGTAGTGCACCTCCGCGCCCGTCTTCACGTCCCGCCGCCAGCCCCGAGGGGTCGCCCACGCGAAACCGCCGGCCTCGGCGTGTGTGCCCGGCGGCAGGCTCCGCGGCCGGGACGTCCCCTCGACGGTGGGCGACGGCGTGGGCGTGCCGGGCGTCGAACGGGGCGTGGACGGCCGGGACGTGCCCCCGGCCTCGTCCTTCTCGCCCCCTCCGCCGGGGGCGAGGGCCAGCACGACCGCCACGACCGCGCCCACGGCGACGACGGCGGCCGCGGCCGCCACGGCCCTCGTACGGCGTCGGGTGCGGCCGGCGGGCGCGGAACCCGGCGGCCCGTCCGGCGGGGGCCGGCGTTCGGTCTCCGCGGCGGCCCGGGTGGGGGAGACGCCGAAGGCGGCACCGGAGGGGCGGGGGCGGGTGCCACCGCCTGCCGGGCCGGGTGACGGGGGTTCGGCACCGGCCCGCGAGCGCGGCGGCGAGGCGCCCTCCGCCGGCGCCCCGGGCACGGCCGGCAGCCGGGGATCGTACGGCCCGGCCGCCCTGGCGGGCCTGCGCAGGGCCCGGGTCGGCGACTCCCCCGCACCGGGCTCCCCCTCCCCCGCAGTTGGCGTCGGCGACGGCGCGGGTGCCGGGAAGGCCACCGGCCGCAGGGCCGCCGCCACCTCGGCCAGGGACGCCCGCACCTGCGGCTCCTTCTCCAGCAGTGCCGCCAGGATCTCCCGCAACGGGCCCGCGCCGGGCGGGAGTTCGGGCTCCTCATAGAGGACGGCGTGCAGGGTGGCCAGGGTGGTGTCGCGGGAGAAGGGGGAGTGGCCGGCCAGGGCGGCGCAGAGGGTCGCGCCGAGGGACCAGACGTCGGACGGCGGGCCCTGGGGGCGGCCGGATATGCGCTCGGGGGCCATGTAGTCGGGGGAGCCGACCAGCATGCCGACCATGGTCAGCGCCTTGGCGTCCTGGATCGCGGCGATGCCGAAGTCGGTGAGGACGACCCGCCCGCCGTCCGGTTCCGCCCCGCCCGTGTCCTCCACCAGGACGTTGCCCGGCTTGATGTCCCGGTGCAGGACGCCCCGCGCGTGCACCTGGCGCAGCGCCGCGACCAGCCCGAGGCCGATCCGGGCCGTCTGCGCCGGTCCCAGCGGGCCGTCCTCCGCCATGACCCGTTCCAGCGAGCGGCCGGCCACCAACTCCATGACGATCCACAGGCGTTCGCCCTCGTCGACCACGTCGTAGACGCGCACGACATGGGGGTGGTCGATCCGGGCCGTGGCCCTGGCCTCGCGCAGGGTGCGTTCGCGGCGGGTGCGGGTGTCCTCCGGGTCGAGGCCGTCGATGCGCATCTCCTTCACGGCGACCGGCCGGTCGAGCATTTCGTCGGTCGCCCGCCACACCCGCCCCATTCCCCCCTGGCCGATGCTCTCGACCAGCCGGTACCGCCCTGTCACCAGAAGACCTGGAACACCGCCGCTCTCCGAATTCACCGGCAATTCGCTGCACCCCCTCCATTGCGCGGCCCTACCAATTCATGCCGCACCAGCATAGTGCGGAGAAATCTTGTGGTACCTCTTCAAGTACTGCGAATTCAGGCGCAGCCAAGGGGGACGAACATGAGTTCTCGTCGTACGACGACCATCGCCGGATCACTGGTCGCGGCATCTTTCTCGGCAGTGTTGATCCTTTCCGCCCCGGCCGGGGCGGACGACCAGGTGCCCGGCAGTGGCAAGGGGGGAAAGGCCGTCGACGAGGCACCGGCCGGCGTGCGGCTGACCACGCTGCTGCCCGAGAGGATCTCGGTCGACAACGGTTCACGGGAAACGGCGATCACCGCCACGGTGAAGAATGAGGGAACCAAGGAAAGCGGAGAGATCAGGATGCTCGTCGTCGGTTTCGACGGGCTGACCGTCAAAAGTGTCGAGGGGTGTGCCGCGATCGCGAAGAAGGATCTCCCGGAGGGGTCGAACAGCGGTTTCTCGTGCCCCGTCGGAAATCTCGCGGCGGGCGCCTCGAAATCGTACGACGTCGACGCGACGTTCGATCTGGGCGCGACCGGAAAGATCTGTCTGCCCGTCCAGACCGCGGACGGGACGAAGACGTTCTGGCAGCAGGGCCCGGTGCCCTTCGGTACGACGAACCCGTCGCCGAACGCGCCGGCCACCCCGCTGCTCCTGGGAACCGACAACACACCCGTGGCGCCGGGCGAGTTGCCGAGGACCGGCGCCGGACGGGACCTGCTGCCGCTGGGCGCGGCCGGTGTCTCGCTGCTCACGGCGGGCGCGGCCGGGCTGTGGTGGGCCGGGCGCCGGCGGCCGGGAGGGGAGGCGGGCTGAGCGGCGCATGCCCCGCCGAACGCGCGGGAGGCCCGCCGGGGTGATCCCGGCGGGCCTCCTGCGCGGCGGCTGCGTGCGCGTCAGCGCTTGACGAGCTTCCAGGCACTGGGCAGCAGGCCCATCGCCAGGGCGGCCTTGAGGGCGTCGCCGATCAGGAAGGGGGTGAGGCCGGCCGCGACGGCGGCGGAGAGGGAGAGGTCGGCGGCGTAGGCCAGGTAGGGGACGCCGACGGCGTAGATGATCGCCTCGCCGAGCAGCATCGCGCCCGCCATGCGCCACACGCTGCGGTCGGCGCCGCGCCGGGCCAGGGCACCCACGACGGCGGAGGCGAGGACCATGCCGAGGATGTAGCCGAAGGAGACGGCCGCGGAGCCCGAGGTGCCGTCGGCGAACCACGGCACGCCGGCGACGCCGGCCAGCGCGTAGAGGGCGAGGGAGAGGAAGCCGCGCCGGGCGCCGAGGGTGGTGCCGACGAGCAGGGCGGCGAAGGTCTGGCCGGTCACCGGCACCGGGGAGCCGGGGATCGGGACCGCGATCTGGGCCGCGAGGCCGGTGAGCGCGGCGCCGCCGAGCACGAGCGCGACGTCGCGGACTCGGGAGGCGGGGATCAGGTCGGCGAGGACCTGTCCGGTGCGAGCGGGGGCGACGACGGCGGTGCTCATGGGGACTCCGCTGGGTGGGGACGGTTCGGGACACGGCGACGCTATCCCAGGGGAGTCCGGGCGATCACCGTCCGCGATCGACAAACGGCCGAACGGCAGATTGGTGGGCTCCTGACAAAGGGTGGGGGTTACACGCGGTACGAGGTGACCCTGGTCACTGAGGTCGAGTGGTTCGGGATACGCGAGTGCCCCGGACGGTCTCTGTAGGGTTTCACCAAGGAAGCGACGGCCGTCTCGCCCGTCGGTCGCCATCTGGGCAGGGCCGATCCCCTTTGCTAGCTTCGAGCCATGGTTGCCCAGGCCCTGAACTTCTCGTCGCGTCGCCACGTCGACCTGCGACGCGTGGGCGCGGCCGCCTGTCGCCCTCCGGTGTGAGGCGGGCGGGGCCGATCGTCCGGCGCGCCGCGCTCCACAGACGGCGCAGTGTCGGACCGGCTCCCGACTTCCGAGGAAGTTCTCCCATGCCCCGTACCGCGGCTCCTCCCGCCCCGCCCTCTCCCGTCACCCGGGTCGCCGACAGCGACCGGCGGCGTACCAGCGCCAGTGTGATCCTGCGGTCCGTGCTGGAACACGGACCGGTCGCGCGCTCCACCATCGCCCGGCTCACCGGGCTGTCCCCCGCCTCCGTCACCGACCACTGTGCCCGGCTCACCGGGCTCGGGCTCATCCGGGAGGCGGCGGTGCCCCGGCGCAGCAACGGGGTGGGCCGGCCGCACGTCCCCGTGGACCTGGACGACTCGCGGTTCGTGGTGGGCGGGGTGCATGTGGCGGTGCCGTACACGACCGTCTCGCTGCTGGATCTGCGCGGCCGGGTGGTGGCACGGCGGGAGTTGAAGCACCGCGGCCGCCTGGAACCGTCCGAGGTGCTGGCCCGGGCCGCCGACGCGCTCGGCGCTCTGCTGGGGGAGGCTCCCGGCTGCCGGGCCCTCGGGGTGGGGGTCGCCGTGGGCGGCTGGGTGGACCGGGATTCGGGGACCGTCGTCGAGCATCCGCTGCTGGGCTGGCGGGACGTGCCGGTGCGGGAGACCGTCGGCGCGTACACCGGGCTGCCGGTCGAGGTGGACGGGCACGCGCGGGCGCTGGTCAACGCGGAGCGGCTGTTCGGGCAGGCCCGTGGCAGCCTCAGCGTGCTGCATCTGTTCGTCGGAAACGTGGTCGACGCGGCGTTCGCCACGAACGACGAGGTGCACCACGGGCCGCGTTCGCAGGCCGGCGCCATCGCGCACCTGCCGCTGGCCGGCGGCACCGAGCCCTGCGACTGCGGCCGGGCCGGCTGCCTCCAGGTGGAGCTGAGCGAGCGGACGTTGTGCCGGCGGGCCCGGCGGGCCGGGGTGATCGACGGGGTGAACCCGATGCATGTGATCGCCGCGGCGGACGCGGGGAACCCGGTGGCCGCACGGCTGCTGCGGGAGCGCGCGCGGATGGTGGGCCGGGCGGCCGGACTGCTGCTGGACGTGCTCAATCCGGAGCGGGTCGTCGTCACCGAGGTGGGTGTGCTGTTCCGGGAGGACTGCCTCGCCGCGCTGCGCGACGAGGTCGGGGCGGGGCGCTCCGCCGCCGTCTCGCCGAGCAGCTTCCCCGACTCCGTACTGGCCGTGGCGGGCGGGGCGGTGGCCCTCGACGTGCTCTACCGGGATCCGCTGGCCTCGTCCCGGCCCCGTCCGCCGGGCACCTCGCCCGATCCGAGTTAATTCAGAATCTCCGAATGTTGACAGGCCCCACACGTGGACAGGAACATCTTTCCCATGAGCTGTCGCACCTTCTGTTGCTGACGCCCCGGCGCGCCGGGAGCGCGTCCTTCTCCTGCCTTTAGCCGCAGGATTCGTTTCGGTCCCGTTGCAGATTCCTTGCGGATTTATTGCGGATTCCTCTCAATTCCCGCAGACCCGTTGCATCTCTGCCACGCCCGCTTTTCCCCGCCGGCTTCCGCCTGCCTTGTCTCCGTTTTCCCCTGGGGGTTCTCCCGTGCCTGTTTCCCGTACGTCCGGTGTCGACCGGCGTCTCTTCCTCGCCTCGCTGCTGGGCGCCGCGGCCGGTGTCGCCGGGCTCAGCGGCTGCGCCGAGAGCAATGCCGCCACCGGTGGCAAGGGCGCCTCCACGGCTCCGCTCTCCGACAAGGTGCCCGCCGGCACCAGCCTGAAGATCGCCTCCTTCCAGGGCGCGCAGCAGTTGCAGCTGAAGCTGGCGAAACTGCCCGAACTGCCCTTCACGGTGTCGAACTGGCTGAACATCGGGGCCGGTCCCGATGTCATCAACGCCTTCCGCGCCAAGTCCCTGGACGTCGCCAACAACGCGGGTATTCCGCCGATCCAGGCGCATTACCAGGGCTTCGACGCGAAAATCGTGGCGATCAACATCACGCGCAAGCCGAACTACGTCTTCGCCACCAAGCCGGGCAGCGACATCGAGACCGTCGACGACTTCCGCGGAAAGAAGCTGGCGTTCTCCCAGGGGCAGGCGCAGGGCGTCGTCCTGCTGCGGGCACTGAAGAAGGCCGGCCTGAAGTACGACGACGTGAAGCTGGTCCCGCTCACCAGCAACCAGTTCCTCACCGCCCTCCAGTCGGGCCAGGTGGACATCGCCCCGCTCGGCAACACCCAGTCGCCCGCCTACCTCAAGCAGTACGAGTCCAAGGGCGCCCGCGTCATCACCACCGACGTCGTCGACCTGCTCAGCCTGCTGTGGGCGCCGGCGTCCGTACTGAACGACAAGGCGAAGGCCGCCGCCGTCGCCGCGTACATCCCGCAGTGGGCGCAGGGCCTGGTGTGGAGCTACGAGAACCCGGACGCCTGGAACGAGGAGTTCTACGTCAAGACGCAGAACCTGACCCTCGACCAGGCCAAGTCGATCACCGCACTCGCCAACAAGCCGCTCTTCCCGCCGAGTTGGGACGAGGCCATCAAGTGGGAGCAGGAGACCGCGGACCTCCTCGCGGACGGCGGCTTCGTGAAGGAGTTCGACGTCGCCTCGCTCTTCGACCACCGCTTCGAGGGCATCGCCGCCAAGTCCGTGGCAGCCGAGTACCGGAGTTGACCGCCATGACCACCAGCGCAAGCACGAACACCACAACGAGCACGACCGCCGACGCGACCGCGGACACCGGCACGAGCACGGCCACCGACGCGACCGCAGACACCGGCACGAGCACGGCCACCGGCACGACGGCGACCACGGTCCCCGCCGTCCCCGTAGCCGCCACCGGCACCGTCGACGACGCCCCTCGGGGCCGTCGCCGACGACGACGTGGACTCGCTCCCGGCAAGCCGTGGCCCGCCTCCCGGCTCGTCGGACCCCTGCTGCTCATCGCCTTGTGGGCCGCCGCCTCGGCCGCCGGGCAGCTGGACACCGGGGCGATCCCCGCGCCCTGGACGGTGCTGGAGACCGGCGTGAACCTGTGGACCGACGGGACACTTCCCACCGACGTCCTCACCTCGCTGGAGCGCGCCGCGTACGGCTTCGCGATCGGCCTGACCGCCGGGGTGGCACTCGCGCTGGCCTCGGGGCTGACCCGGACCGGCGAGGCCCTCATCGACGGGACCGTGCAGCTCAACCGGGCGATCCCGACCCTCGGTCTGATCCCGCTGTTCATCCTCTGGCTGGGCATCGGCGAGACCTTCAAGATCGCGATCATCGCCATCGTCGTCTACATCCCCGTCTACCTCAACACGCATGCCGCACTGTCCGGCATCGACCACCGGTTCGTCGAACTCGCCGAGGTGCAGGGCCTGTCGAAGGTCCGGTTCGTCCGGCAGATCGTGATCCCCGGCGCACTGCCCGGATTCTTCGTGGGACTCCGGCTCGGGGTGACCGGCTCCTGGCTGGGACTGGTGGTCCTGGAGCAGATCAACGCCACCAGCGGCCTCGGCTACATGATGTTCCAGGCCCAGAACTACGGCCAGTCGGACGTCATCCTCGTCGGCCTCCTCATCTACGGCGTCTTCGGTCTCCTCTCCGACACCGCGGTCCGTCTCATCGAACGGAGGGTGCTGTCGTGGCGCCGCACACTGAGCAGCTGACCCGCCCCGCCGCAGTCCGACTGCGCGGCCTGACACGGTCGTTCGAGGATCGCACGGTTCTCGACGGCATCGACCTGGACATCCCCGCCGGACAGTTCGTGGCGCTCCTCGGGCACAGCGGGTCCGGCAAGAGCACCCTGCTGCGGGCCGTCGCCCATCTCGACCACGAGGTCGCCGGCAGCGGGCAGCTCGCGGCCCCCGAGCGGGTGTCGGTGGTCTTCCAGGACTCCCGCCTGCTGCCCTGGCGGCGGGTGCTGGACAACGTACTGCTGGGCCTGGACGGTAAGGAGGCGGAGCACAAGGGCCGCGAGGCCCTGGCCGAGGTGGGGCTGAAGGGCCGCGAACGTGCCTGGCCCAACGAACTGTCCGGCGGTGAGGCGCAGCGTGCCGCCCTCGCCCGCTCACTGGTCCGTGAGCCCGAACTCCTCCTCGCGGACGAGCCGTTCGGGGCGCTGGACGCCCTCACCCGGATCAAGATGCACACCCTGCTGCGCGAGCTGTGGGAGCGCCACCGGCCCTCCGTACTGCTCGTCACCCATGACGTGGACGAGGCGATCGTGCTCGCCGACCGGGTCCTCGTCCTCGACCACGGCCGGATCGGCCTCGACCTGACCATCGACCGCCCGCACCCGCGCTCGTACCGGGACCCGCTGCTCGGCGAGTACCGCGAACGACTGCTCGCCGCCCTGGGCGTCACGGAGGACCACAAGTGACCACGGCCCACCACGGACGACAGCTCCACCTCAACGCGTTCCTGATGAACACCGGCCACCACGAGGCGTCCTGGCGGCTCCCGGAGAGCGACCCGTACGCCCACGTGGAGCTGGACCACTACGTCCACCTGGCCCGGATCGCCGAACGCGGCACCTTCGACTCCCTGTTCCTCGCCGACGGCCCGCAGCTCTGGGGCACCATCGCCCAGCGTCCGGCCGGCGCCCTGGAGCCGCTCACCCTGCTGACCGCACTGGCGACGGCCACCCGGGACATCGGCCTCATCGCCACCGCCTCCACCTCCTACAACTCCCCCTACAACCTGGCCCGCAAGTTCGCCTCCCTCGACATCATCAGCGGCGGCCGGGCGGGCTGGAACATCGTCACCACGGCCGGCGCCGAGGCCGCGCGCAACTTCGGCCTGGACGCCGAGCCCGCGCACGCCGAGCGCTATGCCCGGGCCGGCGAGTTCCTCGACGTGGCCCTGAAGCTCTGGGACAGCTGGGAGGACGACGCGATCCTCGCCGACAAGGCGGCCGGCGTCTGGGGCGACGACGCGAAGGTCCACCCTCCCCGGCACCAGGGGACGTACTTCAGTGTCGAGGGTGCCCTCAACGTCCCGCGGTCGCCGCAGGGTTACCCGCTGCTGGTGCAGGCCGGGTCGAGCGAGGACGGCAAGACCTTCGCGGCCCGGTACGCGGAGGCGGTGTTCACCGCGCAGCAGACGCTCGCCGACGCCCGGGCCTTCTACGCCGACCTCAAGTCCCGTACCCGGCAGGCCGGCCGGGACCCCGAGCACATCAAGGTGCTGCCCGGCATCGTCCCGGTGATCGGCTCGACGGAGGCCGAGGCGCGAGGACACGAGCAGGTCCTGGAGGACCACATCGTGCACACGCACGGGGTCCAGCGGCTGGAGCAGCTGCTCCAGCTGGAGCCGGGTGCCCTGGAGCTGGACTCGGAGCTGCCCGCCGATCTGCCGCCGGAGAGCGCGATCGAGGGCGCCAAGAGCCGCTACACCCTCGTGGTGGAGCTGGCCCGGCGCGAGCGCCTCACCGTGCGGCAGCTGATCGGGCGGCTCGGCGGCGGGCGCGGGCACCTCACCTTCGCGGGCACGCCCGAGCAGGTCGCCGACACGATCGAGACCTGGTTCACCCAGGGCGCCGCCGACGGGTTCAACATCATGCCCGCGGTGCTGCCCTCCGGCCTGGACGCCTTCGTCGACCACGTCGTGCCGATCCTGCGCGCCCGCGGCCTGCTGCGCACCGAGTACGGCCCGCGCACGACCCTGCGCGAGAGGTACGGCCTCCCGCGCCCCGCCAACCAGTACGTGAACGCCCCCGCACCCGCCCTCGTCTGACCCTCGTCCGAAAGGAACCTCCCATGAGCATCGAGATCCGCAAGGTCACCGCGAACATCGGCGCCCAGGTCCTCGGCGTCGACATCGCGAAGCCCCTCGACGAGGAGACCTACGCCGCCCTGCGCGAGGCCCTCAACGTCCACAAGGCCCTGGTCTTCGACGACGTGCACCTGGACGACGCGGGCCAGCAGGCCTTCGTCCGCCACTTCGGGGACCTCACCACCGCCCACCCGACGGTCCCCGCGGTCGACGGCGCCCCGAACGTGCTGCCCGTCGACAGCGAGCGCGGCCGCGCCGCCAACCACTGGCACACGGACGTCACCTTCGTCCTCAACCCCCCGCAGGCCAGCACCCTGCGCAGCCTGGTCCTCCCGCCGTACGGCGGCGAGACCCTGATCACCAGCTCGGCGGCCGCCTACCGCCAGCTGCCGGAGCCGCTCAGGCAGCTCGCCGACACCCTGTGGGCCGAGCACACCAACGACTACGACTACGCGGTGCCGCAGGAGACGGTCGACGAGGCGCAGGCCGCCGCGCGCGCCCAGTTCACCTCGATCACGTACCGCACGGTCCACCCGGTGGTCCGTGTGCACCCGCTGACCGGCGAGCGCGGCCTGTTCATCGGCGGGTTCGCCCAGCGCATCGTGGGCCTGTCACCGGCCGAGTCCCGCAAGATCCTCGACCTGCTCCAGTCGTACGTCACCCGGCCGGAGAACATCCTGCGCCACCGCTGGTCGGAGAATCAGCTCGTCCTCTTCGACAACCGCATCACCCAGCACTACGCGGTCGACAACTACGACGGCCGGCCCCGCCGGCTGCACCGGGTGACGGTCGCGGGCGACGTCCCGGTCGGCGTCGACGGCAAGGAGAGCTACTCGATCGAGGGCGACGCGGCGCACTACACCTCCGTAGCGGCCTAGCCACACCGCGTGTCCGGTCCGTCCGGATCGTGGGCGGCCCCTCCGTGGGAGCGGAGGGGCCGCCCAGACTGGGGGCGTTTTTGCCCGTCTCACGCATTGGACGAACCGCGCCCATGCCCAGCACCACCGTCGAGGCTCCACAAGAGCCGGACGCCACCCTGTCCCACGGCCTCAAGCAGCGCCATCTGTCGATGATCGCCCTCGGCGGCGTCATCGGCGCGGGTCTCTTCGTCGGTTCGGGCGCGGGGATCGCCGCCGCCGGACCGTCGATCGTCCTCGCCTACACCGTCTCCGGCCTCCTGGTGATGCTGGTGATGCGGATGCTGGGCGAGATGTCCGCCGCGCATCCCTCCTCCGGCTCCTTCTCGGCGCACGCCGAGCGCGCGTTCGGCCCCTGGGCGGGCTTCACCGTCGGCTGGGCCTTCTGGATCCTGCTCTGCACGGCCGTCGGACTGGAGGGCATCGGCGCCGCGAAGATCGTCACCGGCTGGCTGCCGGGCACCCCCGAGTGGGCGTGGGTCGCCCTGTTCATGCTGGTGTTCTGCGGGACGAACCTGGCCGCCGTGAAGAACTTCGGCGAGTTCGAGTTCTGGTTCGCGGCGCTGAAGGTCGCCGCGATCACCCTGTTCCTGGCCCTGGGCGTCCTGGCGATCGCCGGCGTCCTGCCGGGCACGGACGCCCCGGGCACGGACAACCTGGGCGACCTCCTGCCGAACGGCACCGAGGGCCTGGTCGTCGGCCTGCTCGCCTCCGTCTTCGCCTACGGCGGCCTGGAGACCGTCACGATCGCCGCCGCCGAGTCGCGGGACCCGGTGCGGGGCGTGGCGAGCGCGGTCCGTACGGCGATGTGGCGCATCGCGCTGTTCTACGTCGGCTCGATGGCCGTCATCGTCACCCTCGTCCCCTGGGACTCCCCGGCGGTCGTCGAGCAGGGCCCGTACGTCGCCGCCCTCGACCGTCTCGGCATCCCGGGCGCCGGCCAGGTGATGAACGTGGTCGTGCTGGCCGCCCTGCTCAGCGCGATGAACGCCAATGTCTACGGCGCCTCGCGCATCGCGTACTCGCTGGTGGAGCGCGGGCACGGCCCGAAGGCCCTGGGCCGGGCGCCGGGCGGGGTGCCCCGCCCCGCGGTCCTCGCCTCCTGCCTCTTCGGCTTCGGCTGTGTGCTCCTCAGCCACTGGCGGCCGGACGACGTCTTCCCCTGGCTGCTGAACATGATCGGCGCGGTGATCCTGGTCGTCTGGATCTTCATCGCCGCCTCCCAGCTGCGGCTGCGCGGCCGCCTGGAACGGGAGACCCCCGAGCGGCTCGCGGTCCGGATGTGGGCGTTCCCGGTGCTGACCTGGGTGGCGCTGGCGGGGATGGCGGGCATCTTCCTGCTGATGCTGCGCGAGCCGGGGACGCGGGTGCAGCTGTACGCGTCGGGCGCGATGACGGCGGTGCTGGCGGCGGCCGGATACGGGTGGCAGCGGAGGCGGGCCCGGGGCTGATCGCCCCCTGCTCGCGGGGACGGGTCCGGCACCGGGGTGCCGGTCCCTGTCCTGCCGCGCGGAAAGCCCCCGCGAACCCGGTTCGCGGGGGCTTTCGGCGCGGGGCGGGTCACAGGTTGCTGAAGTCCGGGCCCTTGGTGCGGGTGCGCTTGATCTCGTAGAAGCCGGGGACCGAGGCGACCGCGATCGTGCCGTCCCAGAGGCGGGCGGCCTCCTCGCCCTTTGGGGCGGGGGTGACGACCGGGCCGAAGAAGGCGATCTGCTCGCCGTCGGGGCCGGGGACGGCGATGACCGGGGTGCCGACGTCCTGGCCGACCTTCTCGATGCCCTCCTTGTGGGAGGCGCGCAGCTGGGCGTCGAACTCGAAGTCCGTCTGCTCGGCGTAGTCGATCAGGGAGGCCGGCAGGCCGACGTCCTTGAGCGCGCCCGCTATGGCCTCCAGGGTCGCGCCCTCGCCGTTGTTGTGGAAGCGGGTGCCGAGCGCGGTGTAGAGGGGGCCGAGGACGTCCTCGCCGTGCAGCTGCCAGGCGGCGGTGACCACGCGCACCGGCTGCCAGGCCTTGACCGCGAGCATCTCGCGGTACTCCTCGGGCAGCTCGTCGAGCTTGTTCTCGTTGAGGACGGCGAGGCTCATGATGTGCCAGCGGACCTCGATGTCACGGACCTTCTCCACTTCCAGGACCCAACGGGAGGTCATCCAGGCCCAGGGGCACAGGGGATCGAACCAGAAGTCGACAGGGGTCTTCTCGGACATGTGTCTCCTCATGAGATAAGGCTTTCCCCGGCAACACCGCCGCCCGTGCCGCGCATTCCCTGCGGACCGCCGTCAGGGGCACATGGCAGGATCGGTCCTGTTCGGACCCAGTCGAGAAGTCCAGCCTTGAAGTCCAGCCGTGAAGCCCGGCCGAGAAGCCCGGTCGAGAAGTCCAGAGGGAGTGCCTCCGTGCCCGGTGAGAATCTGTCCCGCGACGAGGCCCGGGAGCGGGCCGCCCTGCTGTCCGTCGACGGGTACGACGTGTCCCTCGACCTCCGTTCGGCGGTGGGCGACCTGCCCGGTGGGGGCCCGCGCACCTTCCGCTCGGTGACCACGCTCCGCTTCCGCTGCAACGAGCCCGGCGCGTCGAGCTTCGCGGACCTGATCGCCCCGAGCGTGACGGCCGTCTCCCTCAACGGCCGCGATCTGGACCCCGGCGAGGTCTTCGACGGCTCACGTGTCCTGCTGGAGGACCTGGCCGCCGAGAACGAGCTGGTGGTGGACGCGCAGTGCGCCTACTCCCGCACCGGTGAGGGCCTGCACCGCTTCGTCGACCCGGAGGACGGCGAGGTCTACCTCTACACGCAGTACGAGCCCGCCGACTCCCGCCGGGTGTTCGCGGGCTTCGAGCAGCCCGACCTCAAGGCCCCGTTCCGCTTCGAGGTGCGGGCGCCGGAGGGCTGGACGGTGTGGAGCAACGGGGAGGGCTCGGCGGCGGACGGCGTCTGGCGGTTCGCGGAGACCAAGCCGATCTCGACGTACATCACCTGTGTCGTGGCCGGTCCCTACCACTACGTGACCGACTCCTACCGCCGGGACCTCGGGGACGGCACGACGCTGGAGATCCCGCTCGGCGCGATGTGCCGCAAGGGTCTCGCGCCCTACTTCGAGGCCGACGACGTCTTCCTGATCACCAAGCAGGGCCTGGACTTCTTCCACGACCACTTCGACTACCCGTACCCCTTCGGGAAGTACGACCAGGCGTTCGTGCCCGAGTACAACCTGGGCGCGATGGAGAACCCGGGCCTGGTGACCTTCCGCGAGGAGTACGTCTTCCGGGGCAAGGTGACCCAGGCGTCCTACGAGGCCCGCGCGAACGTCATCCTGCACGAGATGGCGCACATGTGGTTCGGCGACCTGGTCACCATGGAGTGGTGGGACGACCTGTGGCTGAAGGAGTCGTTCGCCGACTTCATGGGCGCCTTCTCGCTGGTCGGCGCGACCCGTTTCACCGACGGCTGGATCACCTTCGCCAACCGCCGCAAGGCATGGGCGTACCGCGCCGACCAGCTGCCCTCCACCCACCCGGTGACCGCCGACATCCGCGACCTCCAGGACGCCAAGCTCAACTTCGACGGCATCACCTACGCCAAGGGCGCCAGCGTGCTGAAGCAGCTGGTGGCGTACGTGGGCCAGGACGCGTTCCTCGAAGGCGCCCGGCGCTACTTCAAGCGGCACGCGTACGGCAACACCCGGCTCGGGGACCTGCTGTCGGTGCTCGGCGAGACCAGCGGCCGGGACATGGGCGCGTGGGCGCGGTCCTGGCTCCAGACGGCGGGCGTGAACGCGCTGACCCCGCAGGTGCTGCTGGACGCGGAGGGCCGGGTCGCCGAACTGGCGGTGCTCCAGGAGGCCGTGGAGTCCCACCCCGAACTGCGCCCGCACCGGGTGGCGATCGGCCTGTACCGCGTTCAGGACGGCAGCCTCGTGCGGTACGCGCGTGCCGAGACGGACGTGGACGGCCCGCGCACGCTGGTGACGGAGCTGGCCGGCCAGGACGCCCCGGAGCTGGTGCTGGTCAACGACGACGATCTGACGTACTGCAAGATCCGGTTCGACGAGACCTCGCTGGCCACGCTGCGCGAGCACCTGGGGGCGACGGCCGATCCGCTGGCCCGTGCCCTGTGCTGGTCGGCGCTGTGGAACCTGACCCGGGACGCGCTGCTGCCCGCGCTCGACTTCGTGGATCTGGTGACGCGGTTCGCGCACCGCGAGTCGGACATCGGCGTCCTTCAGATGCTGCACGCGTGGGCGGACTCGGCGCTGGTCCACTACGTGCCGCGGGACCGGCGCCGGACGGGCGAGCTGATGCTGGCCGAGGTGGCCCTGCGGGAACTGCGGGCGGCGGGGCCGGGCAGTGAGCACCAGCTGGCCTGGGCCCGGTTCTTCGCGTCGGTGGCCTCGGCGCCGGACGACCTGGCCCTGCTGCGCGGTCTGCTGGACGGCGCGGAGAAGATCGAGGGGCTGGTGGTCGACCAGGAACTGCGCTGGGCGTTCCTTGAGCCGCTCGCGGCGCACGGGGTCGCGGACGAGGGCCTGCTCGCGGCCGAACTGGCCCGCGACGACACCGCGTCCGGCAAGCGCCACCAGGTCCGCTGTCTGGCGGCCCGCCCCTCGGCGGCGGTGAAGGCGCAGGCGTGGGCGCAGCTGGTGGAGTCGGACACACTGTCCAACGCGCTGGTGGAGGCCACGATCGCGGGCTTCGCGCAGTCCTCGCAGCGGGAGCTGCTGGCGCCGTACGCGCAGAAGTACTTCGCGGTGATCGGGCGCATCTGGTCCGAGCGTTCCATCCAGATCGCGATGAACGTGGTCAAGGGGCTGTTCCCGGACCTCCAGGACTCCCCGGAGACGCTCGCGGCGGCGGACGCCTGGCTGGCCGCGCACACGTCGGCGCCCCCGGCGCTGCGCCGGCTGGTGCTGGAGGGCCGGGACGACCTGGCGCGGGCGCTGCGCGCCCAGGAAGCTCTGCCCAAGGATTAAGCCGGCCGTCACCGTTACGGAATTCGTTCAGTCATACCCGTAACCCCTGGTCCGCCCCGGGCGGACCAGGGGTTTTCCGCGCCCTATCGGCACCCGAACACCCGTCCTTTAGTGCCACCTTGTCCGGATTTGTCGACGAGCGTGTAACAGCGGTTACAGGGCACCCAGGATGCGGAATCCCCGAGTCATGAACCACAACACCCCGCTCCCCCCGGCCTCCCCCCGCCCCCTGCGCCACGTCTCCACCGACGTGCAGCGCCGTGTCATGACCGAGGCCCAGCTCCGCTCGCACGGCGTGTCGCCGGCCGAGGCCGGTGAGCAGTGCCGTCCCGGCGGGCCCTGGCAGCAGCTCCTGCCGGGCGTGTACGCGCTCCACCCGGGACCGCCGACCAGCCAGGAGCGGTTGCACGCGGTGCTGCTGTACGCAGCCCGCGAGACGCCGGCGACGGCGGCGGCCGGGGTGCCGGCGCAGCCGGACGCGGACGGCCCGCACCGCCCGGTGTACGCGGAGGCCATGATCACGGGCCTGGCGGCGCTCACCCTGCACGGCTTCACCACCGCTCCCCCGCTGCCCGCCCTGGAACGCGTCGACGTCCTGGTCCCGCGGCAGCGCCGGCTGCGTTCGTCGGGTTTCGCCCACGTCGTCCGCACGGTGAACCTGCCGGTCCCGGAGCAGGCGACGGGTGTCCCCGTGGCCCCCGTGCCGCGCGCCCTGGCCGACGCGGTGGCCGGGCTGACGGACGCGGGCGCGGTACGGCGGCTGCTGACGGAGGCGGTGCGCGGGGGCCACTGCGAACCGGCGTCGGTGGTGAGGGAGTTGAGCGGCGCGAAGCTGCTGAGCCGGCCGCACGTGGTGGACGCGGTGGACTCGCTGCTGGCCGAGGGCCGGGCGATCGCGGAGGAGCGCCTGTACCGGATGGTCACCGAGTACGGGCTGCCCGACCCGGTGTGGAACGTCGACCTGCGGCTGCCCGGCGGGCCGCACCTGGGCGGGCTGGACGCCTACTGGCCCGAGCAGGCGGTGGCCGTCGAGCTGGACACCCGGGCGCCCCGCCAGGGCCATCGGCAGGACGACGACGCGCTCTGGTCGGAGTACGCCCGCAAGCGGGAGCACCTGGAGCGGCTGGGCATCACGGTCGTCCACATCACGCCCAGGAAGCTGCGGGACGCCATGGAACAGCAGGCGGCCGTGGTCCGCACGGCCCTGATGGCGGCCGGGGACCGCGATCCGGCCGCGTATGTCGTGGTGCTGCCCCGGTAGGAGGGGACCGGGGCAGCACCAGGAGGGGAGAGGAGGGGCCACCGGACCCGGGGACCCGTGGCCCCTCCTCCAAAGGGTCACCGCCGCTTCAGCAGCAGCTCCGTGTTCCGGTCCCGGGCCTCGCCGCTCAGCCGGGCCCCGTCGGAGCGGGCGTTCGCCGAGAGCTCCCGGTAGAGGGAGGCCAGACCGGTCTGGGACAGGTCGCCGAAGTCCGTGCGGTGCGGGGCCGCGGACTCGATCAGGGTGGTGTGGACCGAGAGGGTGCCGTCCTTGTTGTCGACCAGCTCGACCACCCGCGCCAGCTGCGGGAACTCCACGTGGGAGGCGGTGGAGACCTCCCAGAAGGAGCCCGCGGAGCCCCGGTGCGGGGTGATGTCGTTGCGGTGGATGTGGCCGTTCACCCACGCCACCACATTGCGGTGCCGGCCGAGAAGGGCCACCAGCTCGGCGCCCTCGTGGCGGCGCTCGCGCGGGTGCGCCGGGTCCGGGCGGGTGTTGGACATGCTCTCGCTGGTGTGGTGGCTGAAGACGACGGCGTACTGG
Source organism: Streptomyces phaeofaciens (assembly GCF_014648915.1). Classification (GTDB taxonomy): domain Bacteria; phylum Actinomycetota; class Actinomycetes; order Streptomycetales; family Streptomycetaceae; genus Streptomyces; species Streptomyces phaeofaciens. The sequence continues at coordinate 231,416 of NZ_BMSA01000003.1, forward strand.
TCCCGGTGCGCGCGCAGCGTCGCGTCCAGCCACGTCAGCTGCGCCGTGCCGATCGAGCCGTTGTAGTGGCCGCCGGGGTCGGTGGTGTCGAGGCTGATGCCGAGCACGTTCTCGGCGATCGGAAAGCTGTAGTACTGCGTGCCCGCCTCCAGGTTGGCCCGTGTGTAGCCGTGGCCGACCGGGCCCGCGCCCCGGTACACCGGGTCCAGATGGGCCCGGACGTGCTCGGCGGGCGTGTACGGCGCCCGGCGTTCGTCCGGGGTGACCGCGCGCTGGGCACGGGCCGTGGACTTCAGCAGGTCACGCAGGACGGTGCCCCGGGGGTCCCGGTCCTCGCTGATGCTCCGCTGGAGCCGCACCGCCTCGGCGGGGGTCAGCTCCATCAGCTTGCGGCCGCCCACGGCGTACTCGGCGAGCCAGCTGTCACCGTGCGCGTAGCAGCCCAGCGGCATGGCGTCGTGATTGCCGACGGTGGAGTACCAGGGCAGGGTCAGGCCGGGGCTGCGCACCTCACGGATCGCGGCCGCCAGGAAGCCGTCCAGGCGGGGGAAGCCGCGCTGCTTGTAGGCGTCGCGGGAGGCGGAGTCGGGCTGCCAGTACAGGGGGACGCCGCTGTTCTGGACGCCCTCGTAGTGCCGCGGGTCGCCGGAGTTGGGGGTGATGCGCCCGCCGCTCATCACCGTCAGGTACCAGTCCAGCTCGGTGCGGGCGTTGTTGTCGGTGTTGTCGCCGGTGGTGACGACGAAGTCCAGCGGCGCCCCGGTCACCGGAGCGGCCCGCAGCGCGTTGACCCGCTCCACGAGCGAGACGGCGCCCTGCACGGTGAGCGCCTCGTGCGGGCGCCAGGAGATCTCACTGGCCGCCCGCAGGTACTCCAGGCGCATCGGGTGCTGGCTGTCGATCAGGTGCAGGTCGGTGAGCTGGACGAAGGCCGCGAGCGTCGTACGGCGGCCCGCGCGGCCGGACTTGGGCGCGGCGAGATCGCCGCGCACGACGCGCCCCCAGCCGGGCTGGCTGTCCAGGCGGCGGTAGCCGGATCCGGGGCGCGGGGCGGCGACGGAGGCGAGCGTGGTGCCCTTGGTGAAGGGGGCGAGCGGAGCGGCGGCGGGCGCCGCCGAGGCCCGCGGGCCGGCGGCCGCGGGCTCCGGGCGGGCCGCGGGCACCTGCGCGGCGGGCGCCGCCTCGCTGTCGGTGGGCCGCAGGGCGTAGCCGACGCCCGCGGAGACGGAGACGGCCGCGGTGGCGGCGAGGACGGTACGACGGTCGACCCCCAGCACGGAGGACGTGACAGAGCGTGTGCGCGACATGGCGCGATCTCCCCGAGTGCGAACGCGTCGGCAGTGGACGCGGGTCGGTCGCAGCCGCGAACGTCCCGCTCGTACCGGATGCTCGACACCGGGAATGGCCTGCGCGTGAACGCCCCAGCAACGACAGACGCCGATCGCGAACGTGGATCTAGGCCGGCGCGACGGGCCGTCGACTGCTCCCCGGCCGCTCCTCGGACCGCCCGGAGCCGGTCACTCCCCGTTCATCTCGCGGGGCAGGACCCCCACGCCGCGCACCGTCCCTACCCCTTCGGCGGTACGAACACCCGGCCGTCCACCGGCCGTTCCCGCCACAGCTTCAGCGCGATGTCGACCAGCCGGACCCGGGTCAGCGCGGGCACGTCGGCCAGGTCGTGCCAGGCGGCCAGGTCGGTGGAGCCGTCGACCTCGTAGCGCAGTGCGCCGCCGACGATCCGGCCCTCGTAGACGATGCGCAGCCCGTGGTGGTCGACGGGGCCGCGCAGGCCCTCGCGGGGGAAGACGTGGCGGGAGGAGTCCATCCCGAGCAGGCCGGTGACCTCGACGCGGTAGCCGGTCTCCTCGTCGAGTTCGCGCACCACGGTGTCGAGAGGGTCCTCGCCGTGCTCCATGCCGCCGCCGGGCAGCACCCACTCCGGCGTGCCGTCGGTGGCCGGCGAGCGGGCCAGCAGGATCCGGTCGTCACGGACACAGACGGCGTAGGCCGCCACCCTCAACTTCTTCCGCACACAACGACGTTAGCCGTTCGGGAGCGGACACGGGCGCACAGCGTACGGACACCGCCCATACAGGGTTCACGTAGAGGGTTTTCCCCATACATCCATATCGATTCGGTCAACGCTCCCCAAACAACCGCCTCTTACGTAAAGCTTTGCGGTCGTCCGGGTCCACATTCCGGACGTTCGCGATCGGGTATGACCAGCCCGTTCGCCCGACGCTCGTTCCTTTACGTACAAGGGATGCCGATGACCTTCTCCCCCCAGCGCGAAGCCGCCCCGGGCGCCAGACGCGTGGTCCGTATAGCCGTGGCCGCGGGCCTGGTGGCCGCGCTGTCCGCGGCCGGACCCATACCCATGGCCTTCGCCGCGGACGCCGGCCAGACCCCGGCCGCCGACCCGGGCGCCAAGTCCGCCCCCGCCAAGCTCGGCTCCGACGACGCCGACCTCCTCGCCGAGGCCAAGGCCGACGGCGACAAGAACGTCACGATGATGGTCGCGACCGCGCCGGGCAGCACCGAGCAGGTCGCCGCGCAGCTGGACGCCGTCAAGGGCGGGCTCGTGGGCCGGACCTTCGACAAGGTCGGCTACGTCCGCGCCACCGTCCCCACCGACCGGGCCGACGCGGCCATCGCCGCCGCCGCGAAGCTCTCCTCGGTGCACGCCATCGACCTGCGCGAGGACATCCCGCTGGACGACCCGACGCCGGGCGCGGACACCGCCAAGGGCGCCAAGGGCACGTCGAGCGCCAAGACCTACCCCGCGCCGGGCAGGAACACCCCCGCCGAGAACCCGTACAACCCGTCCTTCGAGACGGGTGCCGTCGACTTCGTGAAGAAGAACCCGAAGGCGGACGGCCGCGGTGTCACCATCGGTGTCCTGGACTCCGGTGTGGACCTGTCGCACCCCGCGCTCCAGAAGACCACCACCGGCGAGCGCAAGATCGTCGACTGGGTCACCTCGACCGACCCGGTCTCCGACGGCGACCTCACCTGGCGCCGGATGACGAACGTGGCCGACGGCCCGCAGTTCACCCGGACCCCCGCGACCACCGGCGTCGCCGAGACCTTCAAGGCCCCGGCCGGCTCGTACCGGTTCAACTACTTCTACGAGTCCGCGACCACCGGCGGCGACCAGCTGGGCGACGTCAACCGCGACGGCGACACCACCGACGCCTGGGGCGTGCTCTACGACGCCGCGACGAACACGGTGCGCGTCGACGCGAACGACAACCTCGACTTCACCGACGACGCCGCCATGAAGCCGTACAAGGAAGGCTTCCAGAGCGGCTGGTTCGGGACGGACGACCCGGCGACCGATGTCGCCGAGCGCATCCCGTTCGTCGTGGAGACCCGCAAGGACGTCGTCTACGACGCGGCCGGCAACAAGGCCGACTACGTCAACATCGGCATGATCTCCAGCGAGCACGGCACCCACGTCGCCGGCATCACCGCCGCGAACAGCCTGTTCGGCGGGAAGATGAACGGCGCCGCCCCCGGCGCGAAGATCGTCTCCTCCCGCGCCTGCGTCTTCGGCGCCGGCTGCTCCAACGTCGCGCTCACCGAGGGCATGATCGACCTCGTCGCCAACCGCGGCGTCGACATCGTCAACATGTCCATCGGCGGTCTGCCCGGTCTGAACGACGGCAACAACGCGCGCGCCGAGCTGTACACCCGCCTGATCGACACCTACGGCGTCCAGCTGGTCATCTCGGCCGGCAACGAGGGCCCCGGCGCCAACACCATCGGCGACCCCGGCCTGGCCGACAAGGTCATCTCGGTCGGCGCGGCCATCTCCAAGGAGACCTGGGCCGCCAACTACGGCTCGCAGGTGAAGAAGAAGTACGCGCTGCTGCCCTTCTCCTCCCGCGGCCCGCGTGAGGACGGCGGCTTCACGCCGACCCTGGTCGCCCCGGGCGCCGCGATCAACACCGTCCAGACCTGGCTGCCGGGCGCCCCGGTCGCCGAGTCGGGCTACAAGCTGCCGGCCGGCTACGCCATGCTCCAGGGCACCTCGATGGCCTCCCCGCAGGCCGCGGGCGCCTCGGCGCTGCTCATCTCCGCCGCCAAGCAGAAGGACATCGCCCTCACCCCGGCGACCCTGCGCACCGCGCTGACCTCGACCGCGGACCACATCAGGGGTCTCCAGGCCTACGAGGAGGGCGCCGGCGCCATCAACATCGTGGACGCCTGGAAGTCCATCAGGAAGGGCGCCACGGCCCACGAGTACACGGTCAAGGCCCCGGTCGACACCGCGCTCGACTTCGCGCTGAAGACGCCGGGCTTCGGCACCGGCATCTACGACCGTGAGGGCGGCCTCAAGGCCGGCCAGAAGAAGACGTACGAGGTCACCGTCACCCGTACGACCGGTGCCGACAAGGCGATCCGCCACGAGCTGCACCTCGAGAACAACGCGGCCGGCACCTTCCGGATCGTCGGCTCCGACGAGGTGAAGCTGGGCCTGAACAAGCCGGTCACCGTCACGATCCAGGCCGCGCCGAAGTCCGCCGGGCTCAAGAGCGCGATCCTGGAGGTCGACGACCCGAAGACCGAGGGCATCGACAAGCAGATCCTCAACACGGTCGTGGTCTCGACGCCGGTGGCGCACACCTTCTCCGCGAAGAACACCGTGCAGCGCAACAGCTTCCAGTCCTACTTCCTGACCGTCCCCGAGGGCGCCACCTCCCTCGAGGTCGCCATCGGCGGGCTGAAGGACAAGAGCCAGACCCGGTTCATCTCGATCCACCCGTACGGTGTCGCCGTCGAGGACAGCGCCACCATCTACTGCTACAACAACTACCTCGACGGCAACGGCTGCAAGCCCGACGCCCGCTCCTACGCCGACCCGCAGCCGGGCGTCTGGGAGATCGAGGTCGAGTCGCGCCGCACCTCGCCGCTGCTCGACAACCCGTACAAGCTGGACGTCACCGTCTACGGTGCCGTGTTCGACCCGGCGACCGTGACCGTGCCCGAGGCGAAGGTCGGCACCCCGGCCCCCGTCTCCTGGAAGGTGACGAACAACTTCGCCGCCATCGACGGCAAGCTGGCCGGCGGCCCGCTCGGCTCCTCCAAGGCGGCCCGCCCGACCATCGCCAACCACGAGAACCAGACCACCACGGTCGAGGTCCCGGCGGGCGCCAAGTCCCTCGACGTCTCCATCGGCAACGTCTCGGACGCCGCCGCCGACCTCGACCTGACGGTCTACGACGCCGCGGGCAAGCAGGTCGCGCAGCAGGCCGACGGCGACTCGGAGGAGGCGGTCTCCATCCCGTCGCCGGCCGCCGGCACGTACACCATCGAGGTCGCGGGCTACTCGGTCCCGTCCGGCAGCACGGCGTACGACTACCTGGACGTGTTCTTCTCGTCCTCGCTCGGCACCGTCGGCGTCGACGAGTCGACGCCGGTGAAGCTGGCCACGGGCGCCTCGGCGTCGGTCTCCGCGACCGTCACCGCCGCGGCCCCCGCGCCGGAGGGCCGGGCCTTCTTCGGCCAGGTCCAGCTGGTCAACGCGCGCGGCACCGTCGCGGGCGTCGGCAACGTGGCCATCGGCAAGGTCACGCCGTAACGGCACAGGGCTGAGGGGGCGGGCGTCCGTACGGGCGCCCGCCCCTTCGTCGTACCAGGGACCGCCCCCTGCGGGTGTCTCACCCGCAGCCCGTGTCCGCCGCCTGGGGCAGGGCGCGCAGCAGCGCCGACCGTTCGGCGGCGATGTCGGCCTCACCGACCGTCCAGACGTCCGGGGAGGACGATCCTCGCTCCAGCGCGACCAGGACGTGGTCCCCCTCGGCGACCAGCGGATCCATGTCCTCGGTCAGGACGAAGCCGACCTCCTCGCCCTCCCTCCCGGTGTCCTGCGGCTTGTACGAGCGGGTCACGCGCAGGGTGACGCGCTCGTCGGCCGTCCCCGGCACAGGTTCGACGGCCGTCACGTCGCCCTCGACGACCAGCCCGGCGCAGGCCAGATAGCCGGGGTCCCCGAAGGCGCTGCCCGCGGCCTCCTGATCGGCGCTCTTGCCGGCGCTGTCGGCGCTGCTGGCCGCACCGGAGTCGTCGGACGCGCCCCCGCCGGCCTGGAGCACCAGCCAGCCGGACCCCACGACCAGGGCACCGGCGGCGGCGACACCGACGGCGCGCAGGGCGAAGGGGACGAGCCGCCGGGGCCGGCGCAGGGGCCGTACGACGGCCGTGGCCCGCTCCGCGGGCGCGGCTGCCGGGGCGGGTTCCGTGAGGGTGTCGGCGAGGAGGCCGAGCTGTTCGCGGAGCACGGCCAGGTCGGCGACGGCCGCGCCGTGGGCGGCGAGATAGCCGGGGTCGGCCCGGGCCTCGTCGGACAGGGGCGCCTCGGTGAGCGCGGCCATGAGGGCGTCCATGCCGTCGTAGCTGTCGTGCGCGGGGCCGTGTTCGTTCTCGGCGGGCATGTCACACCACCTCGTCCTCGTGCAGGCGGGCGCGCAGGGCGCGGACCGCCGTGTGCAGCCGGCTCTTGACCGTGCCCTCCGGGACGCCCAGCTCCTGGGCTATGGAGCGCACCGGCAGATCGGCGAAGAAGCGCAGCACGACGACCTGCCGCTGGGCGTCCGGCAGATCGTCCAGCCCCTCGGCGACGGCGAGGGAGAGCACGCTGGTGTCCTCGCCCGAGGGGGACTCGTGCTGGCGCAGCGAGGCCAGCCGTTCGCCGAGGCGTTCCTGGCGCCGCTTGGCGCGGTGCCAGTCCATGGCGAGGTTGGAGGCGACGACCGCCGCCCACGCGGAGACGTCACGGGGGGCCTCGTGGCCCTTCGCCGCGCGCTCCAGCAGCCGCAGGCGGACCTGCTGTACCCCGTCCAGCAGGTCCGCCTGCGGTACCCCGCCCAGGGCGAGCACCGCCCGCACCCGGCGTTCCTGCGCCGCGTCCAGGGGGTCGCCGTGTTCGGCGCCCTGGACGCGGCGGGCGATTCTGCGCAGCACAGACACCCCTCCCCTCGCCGCGTTGCCTCTACGACGCCGTAGCGCGCCGAAACGTTCGACGGAACCGTGGGAATGTGTTCAGAGGCGTACGTCACACCGCGCCACGGGGCAGCACAGCTTGCGGCGCCAGATGGCCGAGGGGCGAATTTCTCCAGCTCAGGGGGTGTGGGGGCGGGAGTTCCGCAACCGGGCGCCGCGGCGGGGCGTCCCAGCCCTCGGGCATGCCGGCCAAAGAATTGGACAGGTGGGCCGGGGTCGGCCGCATGATGGAAAAGCCACGGCCAGGCAATACGTACGTAACGAGACAGAGGGAGTCGCCGTGAGGGTCGGAATCGTCGGAGCCACCGGTCAGGTCGGCACGGTCATGCGCAGGATCCTCAAGGAGCGGAACTTCCCGGTCACCGAGCTGCGGCTGTTCGCCTCGGCCCGTTCCGCGGGCACGGAGCTGGACGGCGTGACGGTGGAGGACGCATCGACGGCCGACTACTCGGGCCTGGACATCGTCCTGTTCTCGGCGGGCGGCGCCACGTCGAAGGCGCTGGCCGAGAAGGTCGCCGCGCAAGGCGCCGTGGTGATCGACAACTCCTCGGCCTGGCGCAAGGACCCGGAGGTCCCCCTCGTCGTCTCCGAGGTGAACCCGCACGCGATCGCGAACCGCCCCAAGGGCATCATCGCCAACCCGAACTGCACGACGATGGCCGCGATGCCGGTCCTGAAGCCGCTGCACGCGGAGGCGGGCCTCGAGGCGCTGGTCGTCGCCACCTACCAGGCGGTGTCCGGTTCGGGTGTCGCGGGCGTGGCGGAGCTGCACGGCCAGGCGCAGAAGGTGATCGCCGACGCCGACAAGCTGACGCACGACGGCGAGGCGGTCGACTACCCGGAGCCGCAGGTCTACAAGCGCCCCATCGCCTTCAACGTGATCCCGCTCGCGGGCTCCATCGTCGAGGACGGCCTGGACGAGACGGACGAGGAGCAGAAGCTCCGCAACGAGTCCCGCAAGATCCTGGAGATCCCCGGGCTGAAGGTCTCCGGCACCTGTGTGCGGGTCCCGGTCTTCTCCGGCCACTCCCTCCAGGTCAACGCCCGTTTCGCGCGGCCGCTGTCGGCGCAGCGCGCGACGGAGCTGCTGGCCGGGGCCGAGGGCGTCGTCCTCACCGACATCCCGACCCCGCTCCAGGCGGCCGGCAAGGACGCGTCGTACGTCGGCCGCATCCGCCAGGACGAGACCGTCGAGCACGGCCTCGCCCTCTTCATCTCCAACGACAACCTCCGCAAGGGCGCGGCCCTGAACGCGGTGCAGATCGCCGAGCTGGTGGCGCGCGAGCTGAAGGGCTAGGGCCTCCCGGCCTCCTAGGGAGACGCCCCCCTAGGGCCTCCCGACCTCGTAGAGGAAGCATCCGTACTCGACGGCCCGGACGTGGACGAACGCCACCTCCGGGTCGTCGAACGCGTCACGGACCCCGTCCTCGATCCCGTCGGCCCCGACGAGCGTCCCGCCGAGGATGCGCCCTTCGGGTGAATACCGCCGCACGACCCGGTGGGCCCCGCCGAAGGGGTACGGCTCGTCCCCGTCCGGCCCCGGGCACTCCCCGGCGTGCACGAACACGGGCCCCTGCTCGTCGTAGGCCCCCGGGTCGGTCCCGGTGCCCGCCGCCCATCGCCGCAACGGCGCGTAGCTCACCAGGGCGAGGGACTCGCCCGCCTCGCTGCGGCGCAGACAGCACCGCAGCGGCGCCCCGCCCTCCGGGTCGGCGAAGGGGACGGCGGCCCGTCCGAAGTCGTCGGCGACCAGCAGTTGTGCACGCACCTCGGCGGGAACGGCCCGCACCTCGTAGTCGATGTCCATACGGTCCAGCGTCCCGCCGCCCGGCCGGTGTCACCGGCGGTTTCCGGACGGGGTGTTCGTCAGTCGCGGTGCCTGGTCAGCGGCAGCGCCAGCAGCGCCAGCCCCGCCCCCAGCCACAGCGCCTCCGTCACTCCCCTGGCGTCGGCCACCCGCCCGCCGGCGAACGCGCCGAGGGCGATCGCGGTGTTGAACACCCCGGCGGACAGCGCGGACACGGCCTCCCGGGCGCGCGGCACCGCGGCGGCCGACAGCCAGGTCTGGGCGGACACGGACACACCGCCGTAGGCCAGCCCCCAGCACACCAGCAGCAGCGCCGACGCCCCGAGCGAGCCGCCCGCGAGGACGAGCAGGCCGACGGCCAGCCCCACCCCGGCCGCGACGGCGCACAGGGTCCGCCGCGGGTCGTGGGCGGCGAGCGTCCCGGCGGCGAAGGTGCCGACGAGCCCGGCGACCCCGTATCCGAGGAGCAGGGTGCTCACCTCCCCGGCCCCGAGCCCCGGCACCCGTTCCAGCACCGGCCGCACATACGTGTACGCCGTGAAGTGGCCGGTGACCAGCAGCCCCACCACCACCAGCCCCCGACGTACCCGGGGAACGGCCGCCACCCGCCCCAACTCCCGCACGCCCACCGCGTGTTCGGCGGGCAGCGGGGGCAGTGCGAGGGCCAGCGTCCCGGCGACCGCCACCGCGAGGAGGGCGAGCGCCCCGAAGGCCCACCGCCAGCCGGCCGTCGCGCCGAGGACCGTACCGGCCGGCACCCCGAGCACGGAGGCGACGGCGATCCCGCTGAACACGACGGCCGTGGCCCGTCCGACGGAGGCCGCCGGCACCAGTCGTACCGCCAGCCCGGCGGCGACCGCCCACACCCCGCCGATGCACACCCCGACCAGCGCCCGGGCGACGAGCAGCACGATCACGTCCGGGGCGAGCGCGGACAGCAGGTCGGCCACCGCGAGCAGCAGCAACAACGCGCACAGCACGCCCCGCCGGTCGGCGCGCCGCACGGCGACCGGCAGCAGCGGCGCGGCGACGGCGGCGACCAGTCCGGGCAGGGTGAGCGCGAGCCCGGCGGTCCCGGCGGACACGCCGAGCCCGTCGCCGAGCGAGGTGAGCAGCCCGACCGGCAGCATCTCGGTGGTGACGACGGAGAAGGTGGCCCCGCCGAGCGCGAGCACGGGGGCCCAGCGGCCCGCGGGAGTGGGAGAGGCGCCCGGGGAGACCGAGGTGGGGGTGGTGGACGACATGCCTCCACCATTCAGCGCGGGGCGGACGCTTCCCACCCCGTCCCGGAGAGCGGACACCCGGCGGGCGGCAACGGACACCGGCACCCCAGGAACGTCGTCGCCCCAGGCAGCCGTCCCGTGGAAGGATGGCGCAACCCACACATAACGAGGAGATGACCGCGTGCCTGGCACAAACCTGACTCGCGAAGAGGCGCAGCAGCGGGCGAAGCTGCTCACCGTTGACTCGTACGAGATCGATCTCGACCTCTCCGGCGCGCAGGAGGGCGGCACCTACCGGTCCGCGACCACGGTGCGCTTCGACGTCACCGAGGGCGGTGCCGAGTCCTTCATCGACCTGGTGGCACCGGCCGTCCACGAGGTGACGCTCAACGGCGACCCGATCGACCCGGCCGAGGCGTTCAAGGACTCCCGGATCGCGCTGTCCGGGCTGCTGGAGGGCCGCAACGTCCTGCGTGTCGTCGCCGACTGCGCCTACACGAACACGGGTGAGGGCCTGCACCGGTTCGTCGACCCGGTCGACGAGCAGGCCTACCTGTACACACAGTTCGAGGTGCCGGACGCCCGCCGGGTGTTCGCTTCGTTCGAACAGCCGGACCTCAAGGCCACCTTCCAGTTCACGGTGAAGGCGCCGACCGGCTGGACCGTCATCTCCAACTCCCCGACGCCCGAGGCCAAGGACGACGTCTGGGTGTTCGAGCCGACGCCGCGGATCTCCACGTACATCACCGCGCTGATCGTCGGGCCGTACCACTCGGTCCACAGCGTGTACGAGAAGGACGGGCAGAGCGTCCCGCTCGGCATCTACTGCCGCCCGTCCCTGGCCGAGTTCCTCGACTCGGACGCGATCTTCGAGGTCACCCGGCAGGGCTTCGACTGGTTCCAGGAGAAGTTCGACTACGCGTACCCGTTCAAGAAGTACGACCAGCTGTTCGTCCCGGAGTTCAACGCGGGCGCGATGGAGAACGCGGGCGCGGTGACCATCCGCGACCAGTACGTGTTCCGGTCCAAGGTGACGGACGCCGCGTACGAGCTGCGCGCCGAGACCATCCTGCACGAGCTGGCCCACATGTGGTTCGGCGACCTGGTCACCATGGAGTGGTGGAACGACCTGTGGCTGAACGAGTCGTTCGCCACGTACACGTCCATCGCCTGCCAGGCGTACGCGCCCGGGTCGCGCTGGCCGCACTCCTGGACGACGTTCGCCAACTCCATGAAGACGTGGGCGTACCGGCAGGACCAGCTGCCGTCCACCCACCCGATCATGGCGGAGATCCGTGACCTGGACGACGTCCTGGTCAACTTCGACGGCATCACCTACGCCAAGGGCGCGTCCGTACTGAAGCAGCTCGTCGCGTACGTCGGCATGGACGCGTTCTTCGCGGGCGTGCAGGCGTACTTCAAGCGGCACGCGTTCGGCAACACCCGGCTGTCCGACCTGCTGGGCGCGCTGGAGGAGACCTCCGGCCGCGACCTGGGCACCTGGGCGGAGAAGTGGCTGCGGACCGCCGGCATCAACGTCCTGCGCCCCGAGATCGAGACGGACGCGGACGGCGTCATCACCTCGTTCGCCATCCGCCAGGAGGCCCCGGCGCTTCCGGCGGGCGCCAAGGGCGAGCCGACCCTGCGTCCGCACCGTATCGCCGTCGGTCTGTACGAACTCGACGACGACAGCGGCAAGCTGGTGCGCGACGAGCGCATCGAGCTGGACGTCGACGGCGAGCTGACGGCCGTGCCGCAGCTGGTCGGCAGGCGCCGGCCGGACGTCGTCCTCCTCAACGACGACGACCTGTCGTACGCGAAGGTCCGCCTCGACGAGGCGTCCCTCGCGTTCGTCACCGAGCACCTCGGCGACTTCGCGTCCTCGCTCCCCCGCGCCCTGTGCTGGGCGTCGGCCTGGGACATGACCCGGGACGCCGAACTGCCCACCCGCGACTACCTGGCCCTGGTGCTGTCCGGCATCGGCAAGGAGTCCGACATCGGCGTGGTCCAGTCGTTGCACCGTCAGGTCAAGCTCGCCATCGACCTGTACGCCGACCCGACCGCCCGCGAGGCCCTGCTCACCCGCTGGACCGACGCCACGCTGGCCCACCTGCGGTCCGCCGACGCCGGCAGCGACCACCAGCTGGCCTGGGCCCGCGCCTTCGCGGCCACTGCCCGGACGCCGGAGCAGCTGGACCTCCTGGAGGCCCTGCTGGAGGGGTCGCAGACGATCGAGGGCCTGGCGGTCGACACCGAGCTGCGCTGGGCGTTCGTGGAGCGTCTCGCGGCGGTCGGCCGGTTCGACGAGGCGGAGATCGCCGGCGAGTACGAGCGGGACAAGACGGCCGCCGGCGAGCGCCACGCGGCCACCGCCCGCGCCGCGCGTCCGACGCCGGAGGCCAAGGCCGAGGCGTGGGCGTCGGTCGTCGAGGACGACAAGCTGCCCAACGCGGTCCAGGAGGCGGTCATCGGCGGCTTCGTCCAGACCGATCAGCGCGAGCTGCTGGCGGCGTACACGGACAAGTACTTCGAGGTCGTCAAGGACATCTGGGACTCCCGTTCGCACGAGATCGCCCAGCAGATCGCGGTCGGTCTGTACCCGACGATCCAGGTCTCCCGGGAGACCCTGGACCGGACGGACGCCTGGCTGGCCGCCGCCGAGCCGAACGCGGCCCTGCGCCGCCTCGTCTCGGAGTCCCGCTCGGGCGTGGAGCGCGCGCTGAACGCCCAGGCGGCGGACGCGCGGTAGGTCCCGCCGGAACGGGGACCCGGTTCCCGTACGGAGGCGAGGGCGCCCGGTGTCGCACCGGGCGCCCTTTCCCGTGCCCCCGTGGCCCCGTGGCCCCGTGGCCTTCAGGTGCCGGTGAGCCGGTGAGCGGGTTCCGGACGCCTCGCGGCGGTCGAGGTCGTCGGGGACGTCCGAGCCGTCGGGGTGGTCGGAGCCGTCGGGGTCGTCGAGGGCGCCGTCTTCGCCCGGCGCGGGCCGCCCGTGGCGAGCTGGCCCGCCACCGTCGCGCCGAAGGCGAGGGCCATGCCCGTGAGCTGGAGGGGGGTCAGGGACTGGCCGAGGGCGGCCCAGCCGACGACGGCCGCGGTCAGCGGGGAGAGCGGGCCCAGGAGGGTGACCTGGGTGGCGGTCAGGCGACCGATGCCGCGGAACCAGAGCCAGTACGAGACCGCGGTGTTGGCGAGCGCCAGGTAGAGGTAGCCGGCGGCCGCGCGGCCGTCCAGCGCGGGCGGGGCGCCCTCCACGAGGAAGGCGACGGGCGCGATGAGCAGACCGCCCGCGGTGAGCTGCCAGCCGGTGAGGGCCAGCGGGCCGACGCCCTCGGGGCGGCCCCACTTCTTCGTCAGGACGACACCGGCCGACATGGAGGCGGTGGAGCCGAGCGCGGCCAGCACACCGAGCCCGTCCAGCGCCCCGGCCGCCTTCAGCACGACCAGGCTGACGCCGACCGCGGCGACCACCGCCGCCAGCAGGGTCCGTACGGTCGGCCGGCTGCCCAGCAGCAGGGCCGAGAGGCCGACCACGAACAGGGGCCCGACCGAGCCGACGACCGCCGCCATGCCGCCGGGCAGCCGGTAGGCGGAGAGGAAGAGGAGCGGGAAGAAGGCGCCGATGTTCAGCGCGCCGAGGATCGCGGCCTTGCCCCACCAGACGCCCCGGGGCAGCACCCGGCCGAGGGCGAGCAGCAGCAGCCCGGCGGGCAGGGCGCGCATCAGGCCGGTGAAGAGCGGCCGGTCGGGTGGCAGGAACTCGGTGGTGACGGCGTACGTGGTGCCCCAGGAGACGGGGGCGAGGGCGGTGAGCAGGACGGTCGTGATCCTCTGCATGGAAATAGCTTAGCACTAAGCAACTTAACTGCAAGCTACTTTCTTGCGGGCGACCGGAAGCGGACGGATACTCACCGCATGAACACCCCGCAGCCCCCGCGCAAGGACCCGGTCGACGCGATCATCGAGCAGTGGGCGAAGGTCCGGCCGGACCTCGACACCGCCGCGATGGAGGTCTTCGGCCGGATCCACCGGATCTCGCGCGCCATGGCCGACCGGTCGGAGAAGGCGTACGGCGCCCTGGGCCTGGGCCGCGGCGAGTTCGACGTGCTGGCCACCCTGCGCCGCTCCGGCGCGCCGTACACCCTCTCGCCCCGCCAGCTGTCGGCCACGCTCATGCTCACCACCGGCGGGATGACCGGCCGCCTCGACAAGCTGGAGCGGGCGGGGCTGCTGCGCCGCTCCCCCGACCCGCACGACCGCCGGGCCCTGCGGGTGACGCTGACCGAGGAGGGGCTGGCCCTGGTCGACCGGGCGGTCGGCGCGGGCCTCGCCGCCCAGACGGAGACCCTCTCCGCCGCCCTCGGCCCCGAACGCGCCGCCCAACTGGCCGATCTGCTGCGGGAGCTGCTGTTCACCGCGGAGACGGCCGAGCGGTAGCGCCCGCCCTCCTTCAGCCCAGGTGTGCGGCGAGCGCCGCCTCGACCGCCGCCGCGTCCGCACTGTCGGCCGCCCAGGCCACATACCCGTCGGGCCGCACCAGCAGGGCCGTACGGCGGTCGCTCGCCCAGCGCTCCGCCGCGAGGCGGTCCTTGCGGGCGGCACCCGCCGCCTCGTACGCCTCCGGGGTGATGAGGACGAACCGGCCGCCGCGCAGGGCCTCGTGGAGACGGCCGCCGCCGGCCAGCGCCACGTCCGGGACACGGGTGCCGGTGAGGCGGTGGGCGCCACGGGGTGCGGGGTAGCGGTAGCCGATGCCGGTGATCCGGCCGAGCGCGCGGCGGCGGGCGGGGGCGGCCACGCCGAGGAAGGCGGTGAGGGCGCCGCGCAGGGCCAGGGTCCAGGGCCGCTTGGCCATCGCCAGGCGGACGATGCCGCCGCTGCTGCGGAGCACCGCCTTGCCGACGGGGTGGCGTTCGGCCTGGTAGGTGTCGAGGAGTTCCGGGCGCGCGTGGCCGTGGAGCACCTGGGCGAGCTTCCAGCCGAGGTTGGCGGCGTCCTGGAGGCCGGTGTTCATGCCCTGGCCGCCGGCCGGGGTGTGCACGTGCGCGGCGTCCCCGGCCAGGAAGACACGGCCGACGCGGTAGGCGGGCGCCTGGCGTTCGTCGCTGTGGAAGCGGGACATCCAGCGGGCGTCGTACATGCCGAAGTCCCGGCCGAGGGCGAGGCGGGTGACCTCCTTGACCTCGTCGAGGCCGAGGGGCTCGCTGTCGGCGACGTTCCGGGCGCGGTTCCAGCCGATCACCCGGTAGTAGCCGTCACCGAAGGGCGCCAGGAAGGCGAAGGCGTCGCCGGCGGTGTTCACGGTGAGCAGCGACTCGGGCTCCTGCGCGAGCCGGACGTCCGCGAGGACGACGGAACGGATGACCGAACGGCCCGGGAAGGGCAGCCCGATCGCGTTCCGCACGGCGCTGCGCATGCCGTCGGTGCCGACGACGTACGCGGCCCGCAGCTCCTCGGTCTCCCCGGCCGCCGTGCGGACGGTGACGGTCGCACCGTCGGCGTCCTGGGCCAGTCCCGTGACCTCGGACTCGTACCGGAACACCACCCCCGCCTCCGTCGCCCGCCGGTGCAGGGCCTTCTCCACCTCGTACTGCGGGATCACGAGGAGGTGGTTGAAGCGGGAGGGGAGTGTGTCGAGGGCGAGGGTGAGGCGGCCGAAGAGCCGCAGACGGTCGAGGGGGCGGCCGGCCTCCTCGAGGCCGTCGGCGAGGCCGCGGGCGTCGAGCTGCTCCAGGGTGCGGGCGTGCAGGACGAAGGCGCGGGAGAGGTTGCTGAGGTGGTGCGGGCGCTTCTCGACGAGCGTGACGGGGACGCCGGCGTCGGCGAGGTCACCGGCCAGGAGGAGGCCGGTGGGGCCGGAGCCGACGACGATCACGTTGCCGGTGATACCGGTGATACCGGTGGCGCCCGTGGTGCCCGTGGTGCCCGTGGTGCCCGTGGTGCCGGTCATTTTGGCCTCCTGAATGCCAACGCTTGTTGGTCAACATGTGTTGGTCAACGCTTGTTGGCAACGGTAGGACACCCACCCGGGGTCGTCAACACTTGTTGGCCAACACATGTTGGCCTACGCTCGTCGGCATGAACGGCAGTGACAGCAGCACCACAGACTCCGCTTCCGGCACCGGCACCGGCCGCCGCCGCTCCGAGGCCACCCGCGACGCGATCCTCACCGCCGCCCGCGAACGCTTCGCCTCCGACGGCTACGAGCGGGCCACCATCCGGGCCGTCGCCAAGGACGCCGGCATCGACCCCTCCATGGTCATGCGCTACTACGGCAACAAGGAGGGCCTGTTCGCGGCGGCCGTCACCGTCGACCTGAAACTGCCCGACCTCACCGCACTCCCCCGCGAGGAGCTCGGCCGCGCCCTCGTCACCCATTTCCTCGACATGTGGGAGGAGAACGAGGTGCTCACCGCGCTCCTCCGGGTCGGCGTGACCAACGACGCCGGCGCCGAGCGCATGCAGGCCATCTTCCGCGCCCAGCTCCTCCCGACGGCCCACGCGGTCTGCCCGGACCCCGAACAGGTCCCGACCCGGGCGGCCCTGTGCGCCACCCAGCTCCTCGGCCTGGCCCTCACCCGCTACGTCCTGCGCCTCCCCCCGGCGGTGACCCTGCCCCGCGAGGAGGCGGTGGCCTGGCTGGCCCCGACGATCCAGCGCTACCTGACGGCGGCGCACCCGGCTGCCTGACCCACCGCCCCCGGACGGCCCCGGACAGCCCCGGACGGCCCCCGCCGGCGGGAGACCGGGTTCCGGCCCGCGCGACCCGGCGCACACGAAAAAAGGCGCCACCTCCGTCGCCGTACGACGCGAGGTGCGCGTACAGCGGTGGGGGCGGCGCCTTCAGGAGGCGTGCGGTCGGGTGGGAGGCGTCAGGCCTTTGCCTTCGGCTTGTGCACGCGGTGCTCGGGGCTGGACTTGTCGAGGACCATCACCAGGCCGGTGATGACCGCGAAGATCACGATCGGGAGCACGACGAAGAGGCCCAGCGTGTCGACGACACTCAGGCCCGTGCCGGGGTCGTCGCCGTCGTCGCGGGTGAGCGCGAGCGCGGGGGACGACATGAGCAGCATCATCAGCGTCGTACCGGCAGCCAGGGCGCCGGCGCGCAGGGCGTTCTTCTTGTCCACAGAGCAAAAGTAGCGAACGCCCGGAAGAGCCGCGCGCCCGGGGTGCCCGTACGGGGTCCGGGCCGCTCCCGGCCTACCCCGGCGGGGCCTCCCGCAGGACGTCGACGAGGGCGTGCAGCCGCGGTGAGGCGGTCAGTTCCTCCAGGCTCACCGGGCGGCCGTCCGGGTCGGCGATCGGCAGACGCCAGTTCGGGTACTGGTCCCAGGTGCCGGGGAGGTTCTGCGGGCGGCGGTCGCCGACGCCGTCCGGGAGCCAGACGCCGACCATGCGGGCGGGCGTGCTCCGCAGGAACCGGTGGACGGCCTGGACCTCGGCCTCCTCGGAGGAGGAGTCACCGCCGCCGGCCCGGCCGGCCAGCAGCCCGAGCCGGCTGAGCAGCGCCAGCCACTCCCCCGCGTCGGCGGCGGCCTCGGCCCGTTCCTCCTCGACGGCGCGGGTCAGCAGGCCCAGCCGGTCGCGGAGTTCGACGTGTTCGCCGGTGAGACGGGCGGCGGTGGACGGCAGGTCGTGGGTGGTGGCGGTGGCCAGGCAGTCGGCACGCCAGTGGTCCGGGGGCAGCGGGCGGCCGTCGCCGCCCCAGTCCCGTTCGAACCACAGCACGGACGTGCCGAGCACCCCGCGCTCGCGCAGCGCCTCGCGCACACCGGGCTCGACGGTGCCCAGGTCCTCGCCGATCACCGTCGCGCCGGCCCGGGAGGCCTCCAGCACCAGGACGGCGAGCATGGCCTCGGCGTCGTACCGGACGTACGTGCCCTCGGTGGGCGGTTCTCCCTGCGGGACCCACCACAGCCGGAACAGGCCCATGACGTGGTCGACGCGCAGCGCGCCCGCGTACCGGAACAGGCCCCTGAGCAGCCGTCGGTACGGGGCGTAGCCGAACTCGGCGAGCCGGTCCGGGCGCCAGGGCGGCAGGCCCCAGTCCTGGCCGCGCGCGTTGAAGGCGTCCGGCGGGGCGCCCACCGACATCCCGGCGGCGAAGTACTCCTGCTGCGCCCAGGCGTCCGCGCCCTGGGGGTGCACGCCGACGGCGAGGTCGTGCACGACACCGACCGGCATCCCCGCCTCGCGGGCGGCGCGCTGGGCGGCGGTGAGCTGGGCGTCGGTGAGCCAGGCGAGACGGGAGTGGAAGTCGACACGGTCCATCAGTTCCCGGCGGGCGCCGGCCGTCTCGGCGGACCGGGGGTCGCGCAGCCCCTGCGGCCAGCCGTTCCACTCGGGGCCGTGCACCTCGGCGAGCGCGCACCAGGTGGCGTGGTCCTCCAGGGCCTGGCCCTGCTCGGCGAGGAAGTCGCAGTAGGCGGCGCGCCGGCCGGGGCCGAGGGGCACCCGGGCGACGAGTTCCAGCGCCTCCCGCTTCAGCGCCCACACCGCGTCCCGGTCGATCAGCTCGCCCTTCTCCAGCACGGCCTCGCGCAGCCGCCCGGCCCGCTGCGCGAGGGCACGCGCGCCGGGGTCGGCGTAGGCGAACTCGGGCACGTCCTCGACGCGCAGATGCACCGGGTCGGGGAAGCGGCGGGAGGACGGCCGGTACGGGGACGGATCGGTCGGCGCGCCCGGCACGCTCGCGTGCAACGGGTTGACCTGCACGAACCCCGCCCCGAGGGTCCGCCCGGCCCAGCTCGCCAGCTCCCCCAGATCACCGAGGTCGCCCATGCCCCAGGAGCGCCGGGAGAGGAGCGAGTAGAGCTGGACGAGGAGTCCGTACGAGCGGGACGCGGGCGCGGGCAGCCGGGGCGGGGCCACGACGAGGTGCACGCGCGCGGTGCGGCCGTCGGGTGCCGTGGCGGTCAACCGGTGCACCCCGTGCGGGAGTTCCTCCACCCCTTCCCGGGTCTCCCCCCGCTCGGTCTCGACCCGCAGGCCGGTGCCCTCGGGGAGGGCGGCGAGCGCCTCGCACGGGCTGCCGCTCCAGCACACCACGGTCGGCGGCAGCAGCCGCTCGCGCAGCTCCGCCTCCCTGGCCGCGAGCGCGGCCCGCACGGCCTCCGGGCCGCTCGCGTCGACACCGAGCGCGGCCAGGACACGGGTGACCGCGGTCGCCGAGGCGGTGACCGTACGGTCCGGGGACGGCTGGTAGGAGACGGCCACGCCGTGCAGCGCGGCCAGCCGGGCGAGGTCCTCGCCGAGGGGTGCGGTCATCTACGGCCTCGTGGAGTCGGAGTCCGCGGCGGCGAGCGGCGGTTCGCTGGTGAGCGGCTCGGCGTCGGGCAGCGGCGGCTCACTGGTGAGCGGCGCCTCGGCGCAGGAGCCCTCGGCACTGAAGCCGCACAGGTGGGGCTCCGCGAAGGGGGCTTCGAGGGTGGCGGACGGGTCCGCCGGGCGTTTGGAGTGGGCCGGTGCGATCACGGTGGCTCCTTGTCGCGTGGGGGGACGGGTTACCGCAGCCCTACCCAGCGGACGCGACGGCAGACGTCCGGGGCATCGACCGTGCGCATCTCGCCACATTCCCCACCTCGACATTTCTCGCGAAAGCAACTTGTCGCACCTTATCGGCCACACGCGCCCCCGGGCCGTGAACCGGCGGCGCGCGGCCGTCCGACAGAGAGGGTGTGAGACGGTTCCGCCCCATGAGGGGCCACGGGGAGAGCGCCACGGACGCGGCACTGCTGCGGGCCGTGGCGGACGGCGACGCCACGGCGCTGGCCACGCTGTACGACCGGCACGCCGGCTGGCTGCACGCGCGGCTGGCCCGGCGCTGCGCGGACACCGAGGTGGTCAGGGAGGTGTTGCAGGACACCTTCGTGACGGTGTGGCGGTCGGCGGGCGGTCACCGCGGCGGGGAGGCGGGCGGCTGGCTGTGGACCATCGCCGCCCGGCGGCTCGTCGACGCGCGGCGGGCGCAGGAGCGCGTGGCGCGGGTCGGGACGGCGCCGGCCCCGGAGGCCGTCCCCGTCGAGTCCGCCGAGGAACGGGTGCTGGCCGGGCTGGAGTTCGGCGACGTCGGCACCGCCCTCGGCCGGATCTCGCCCGAGCTGCGGGAGGTGCTGCGCGCGACCGTGGTCGACGGGCTCACCACCCGGGAGACGGCCCGGCTGCTCGGCATCCCCGAAGGCACGGTCAAGACCCGGGCGATGCGGGCCCGCGCCGAACTCCGCGCGGCCCTGGCCCAGTTGAACCCCACACCGGCGGGAGGCCCGGCGTGAACGCATCCTCGTGGCACACCGACGACACCCTCGCCGCCCGCTATGCCGACGGCACCCTGCCCGACTCCGACGCCTGGTCCCTGGAGAAGCACCTGGAGCAGTGCGGGACGTGCGCGACCCGCGTCTCCCGGGCGGTGGCGAGGACCGGCACGGCGACGGTCCTGGCAGAGGTACGAGAGGCCGTCCTGGCGGAGGCACGGGGGGCCGTCCCGGCGAAGGCACGGGGGGCCGTCCCGGCGAAGGCACGGGGGGCCGTCCCGGCGAAGGCACGGGGGGCCGTCCCGGCGAAGGCACGGGGGGCCGTCCCGGCGAAGGCGGCCGAAGTGGCCGGACCCGCGCCCCTGCCGACGCCGGTCGCGCGGCCCGCCGTCCCGGCGCCCCGTACCCACGGCGCCCGCCTCTGGTCCTCCCGCACCGGCGGACCCCGCGCCTCCGCCCCGGCCCGCCCCCTCCGCCCCTTCCGCTCCGCCCGCACCGGCGGGCCGGGCGGCACCTCCGCGCTCGCCCGCGTCCTCTGGGCCGCGGGGCCCGCCGTGCGCGGTGCCTGGCTGGTCGCCGTCGTCGTCGTGGCGGTCGGGGCCGTCGGGCTCGCGTACGGGGCCGGGGTCGGCGGAGTGCGCCCGCTGCTGCTGGCGGTCGCGCCGCTCGTGCCGGTCGCCGGGGTCGCCCTGTCCTACGGGCGGCACGCCGATCCGCTGTACGAGATCGTCGCCTCGACCCCGTCCGGCGGGCTCCGGCTGGTACTGACCCGGACGGCCGCCGTGCTCGGGGTCAGCCTGCCGCTGCTGACCCTCGCCGGTCTGCTGCTGCCCGCGTCGGGCGCCCCCGGGGCGGCCGCCTGGCTGCTGCCGGGCCTCGCGCTGACGCTGGCCTCGCTGGCCCTGGCCGGTTACCTCGGCCCCCGGGCCGCGACCGCGGTGACCGGCGGCGGCTGGCTCGTGGCCGTCCTCGTCCCGGCCCTGGCCGGACCCGGCGCGGCACCCCTCGCCCGCCTGGCCGCCCCCGGCGACACCCTCGTCGTCCGCCTCACCGAACAGCTCTCGCGCTGCCTCGACGGCCCGCTCGCGCAGGGCGCGTGGGCGGCCGCGGCCGTGCTCTGCGCGGCCCTGCTGGCCGTCCGCCGCTCCGCCTACGACCGGCTGGACCGGCGATGACCCCCTCTTCGGGAACGTCTGGAGACCTCTTGAGCACGATACGAGTGACCGGTCTGCACGTCCGGCACCGCAGAACCGTCGCCCTCGACACCGTCGATCTCGCCCTGGGCCGGGGCGTGCACGGTCTGCTCGGGCCGAACGGCGCCGGGAAGACCTCCCTGATCCGGGTGCTGTCCACGGTCGCGCGGCCCTCCGCCGGCCGGGTGGAGATCCTCGGCGAGGACGTCGGCGACCCCCGGCGGTGCGGCCCGGTCCGGGCCCGGCTCGGCTATCTGCCGCAGGAGTTCGGCTACTACCCGGGCTTCACGGTCAGCGAGTTCGTCGCGTACGTGGCCTGGCTGAAGGAACTGCCCGCCGCGGACACCCCGGCCGCCGTCGCCCGCGCCGTCGCGCGCGTCGGCCTCGCGGACCGCGCCGACGCGAAGGTGCGGACGCTCTCCGGCGGCATGATCCGCCGGGTCGGCATCGCCCAGGCCATCGTCAACGACCCCGACGTCCTGCTCCTCGACGAGCCGACCGCCGGCCTCGACCCCGAGCAGCGGGTGGAGTTCCGCGCGCTGCTGCGCGAACTGGGCGCCACCGCCACGGTGATCGTCTCCACCCACCTGGTGGAGGACGTGGCCGCCGCCTGCACGGAGGTGACCCTCCTGGACGCGGGCCGGGTCGCCTACCGCGGCACCCCCGCATCCCTGAGCGCCCTCGGCGAGCGGACCGGGCCGGACGGCATGGGCGACAACCCCATCGAGCGCGGCTACTCGGCGGCCCTGCGCGCCCACCGCACCGGTGCGGAGGCCCTGCGATGACCCTGGTGGAGACACCCCCCGCGCCCGTGCGGCACGCGCATCCCCTGCGCGCCGAGACCGTGCGCGGCTTCGCGCCCCTGGCCGGGGCGGCGGTCCTGCTGACCACGGCCGTCGTGCTGGGCGGCTCGGCCGACCGGTGGCAGGGCGGCTGGGCGGAGACCCGTACCGAACTGCACGACGCGCTGCTGGTCCTGCTCCCCCTCGCGGCGGCCGCCGGCTGCCGGCAGGGCGGGCGGGAGCGCCGGCGCCGTACCGAGGAGCTGTGGGGGACGGCCGTGCGCGGGCCGCTGGCCCGGTTCCTGGTGTCGGCGCTGCCCCTGGCGCTCTGGGTGGCCGCGGGATATCTGCTCGCCGTGGCCGGCGCGCTGCTGGCGACCTGGCCGTACGCCCGGGGCGACCGGCCGTATCTCGCGCTGCTGCCGGCGGACACGGTGGCGCTCGCGGCCGCGGCGGTGGCCGGGCAGGTGGTGGGGCGGCTGGTGACGTGGCGGCTGGCGCCACCGCTGCTGGCGACGGCCGGGTTCGTCGCGCTGGGCGTGTCGTTGTCGGCGCGCGAGAGCGCCGGACGTTTCCTGAACCCGGCCTTCCCGGTCGCCGTCGGCGAGGTCCCGGCCGGCTGGCAGCCGGTCGCGGCCATCGGGTGGACGGCGGGGCTCGTGGCGGCGGCCGTCCTGGCCCACGCGGCCCGCCGGCGGTACGCGGCGCTGCTGCCGCTGGCGGCCGCGGTCGCCGCGGGCGCGGTGCTGGTGACCGCGGGCGACGGGCCGTGGCGGACGAACCCGGCCGAGGGCCGCCAGGTCTGCGACACCTCGACCACGCCCCAGATCTGTGTGAACGCCCGCTACGGCGAGCTGTTGCCCCAGGTCACGGCCGCTCTGTCGCGGGTCACCGACCGTCTGGACGGCGTACGGAACCTGCCGGTCCGTTTCGAGGACCGGACCGGTGAGCCCCGCGCCGACGAGGTGCAGCTGCCGATGCTGACGCCGATCGGCTGGTCGATGGTGCGGGGACGGCTGACCGATCCGGAGCAGTACGCGTGGGAGGCGGTGGCGGCGCTCCAGCGCCGGGCGGACTGCGACGCGCTGGACCCGCGCGTGGGTCTCGCCGACGACGCCGTGGAGAACTACCTCGCGCCGAGCCCCGCGCGGGAGCAGTTCGACGCACTGGACGCGCGGGGCGACCAGGAAGAGCGTGACGACCTGGAGCGGCGCAGGGCGGCCCGGGCCCGGCTCCTGGCGATGGGCGAGGAGGAGCGCCGGGAGTGGCTGTCGGCGTACTTCGCGACGACGGGCTCCTGCGACTCGACGGAGGTGCCGGCCCTGTGAACGGAGTGCTGCTCTACGCCCGTTCCCGCGCCCTGCCGGTCACGCTGGCCGCGCTGGCCGGCACCACCGCCTTCGCGGTGTGGGCGGCGGACCGGATGGACACCTATCTGGACCCGCACCGGAAGCTGCCGCTCGTGGCGCTGGCCCCGCTGCTGGCCGCCGCCGTGATCGGCGGCAGCCTGCACACCGCGTCCGATGAGCTGGACCGTACGGCCGTACGCCCCTGGTGGCCCCGGCGGCAGGCCCAGCTGCTCGGTCTGACCGCCCTGGCGGCGGCCCTGCTGCCGCTCGCCGTGCTCGGGGACACGCCCGGCTTCGGCCCGCCGGCCATGATCCGCAATCTGCTGGGGTGTACGGGGATCACGGCGGCCGCGGCCGCCGTGCTGGGCGCCCGGCTGAGCTGGCTGCCGGCGTTCGGCTACGTCACCGCGGTGTACCTGGCGTCGGGCGGGGTGCGCGGGCGGGCGGTCACCGTGTGGGCGTGGCCGATGCAGCCGGGGCACGAGGCGGGGGCGTGGGCGGCCGCCGGGGGCGCGTTCCTGCTGGGCACGGTCCTGTACGTCGTACGGGGTGCGCGGCCGGAGGGACCGCGCGGCTGAGACCGCGCCCGCCGACCCTCGTACCCGGCCCCGCGTACCCGTACCCGCGACCGTGGCCGTACGCGTCCCCGCGACCGTCCTCGTGACCGGTGCGCGTCCCGAAGGGCCCCGTGGCAGGACCGGTCGGCCGGACCGGGTGGGCCGGCGGCGCCACGGGGCATGAAGAAGCCCGGATCGTCAGGCGGAGATGCCGTCGATCCGGGCCAGGGCGTCGTCCGCGCCGTACGGCTGCAAGTAGGGCAGCCAGCGCGGGTCCCTATGGCCGGTGCCGATGATGCGCCAGGCCAGGCCGGTGGGCGGAGCGGGTTTGTGCCGCAGCCGCCAGCCGATCTCGACGAGATGGCGGTCGGCCTTGACATGGTTGCAACGACGGCAGGACGCCACCACGTTGTCCCACACGTGCTTGCCCCCGCGGCTGCGCGGGATGACGTGGTCGACGCTGGTTGCGACGCCACCGCAGTACATGCACCGGCCCCCGTCCCGTGCGAAGAGCGCACGGCGGGTGAGAGGAACGGGCCCCCGATAGGGAACCCGGACGAATCGCTTCAGCCGGACCACGCTGGGTGCGGGGACTGTGACGGTGGCACTGTGCAGGAAGGCGCCGGATTCCTCGAGGGAGACGGCCTTGTTCTCCAGGACGAGGATGAGCGCGCGGCGGAGCGGTACGACGCCGAGGGGCTCGTACGACGCGTTGAGGACCAGGACATGCGGCACGGATGCCTCCTTGGGCGTCGGCGGCGCGTGGCTCGCGCCGGGACGATCTGAGGTCAGTCTCCCCTCTTGCCTGGTGGACGCGCCACCATGTCCCGGTAACGGGCTGGGAGTGTTTTCGACCACACCCCGATGCATCCCCAGGACCGTGGCCTGTTCAAGCACGCGTGAGGACCGTCTCTCCTTCCCGTATCTCGCCGAAGCACACACAATGCCCCGTTAGTGTGGTGGTCCTGCCCGTCCGGTGACCTTTTCGTGACCTTGAAGACCTTGACCACCGCACCGGGGGTGGACCGCTGCGCCTGGAGGTACCTGCCGTGTCCTTGTCCGCCGTCCTGATGGCCGCCGGCTCGTCGCCGTCCCCGACCCCCTCGGGGTCGCCGACCGTGACGGTCCCGACTCTCCAGGACGCCCAGGAGAGCGCGACGAACGCCGCCAGCTGGGTCGAGCAGAACTGGTCGACGTGGCTGGCGATCGGCCTGCGGGTGCTGCTGGTCCTGGTGATCGCGGTGGTGCTGAGAAAGTTCGTGCTGCGGGCGATCACCAAGCTCATAGACCGGATGAACCGGACCGTGGAGTCGGTCGACGGCAGCACCCTCGGCGGTCTGCTGGTCAACGCCGAACGGCGCCGTCAGCGGTCGCAGGCGATCGGCTCGGTGCTGCGCTCGGTGGCGAGCTTCCTGATCCTCGGCACCGCGGCCCTGATGGTCCTGGCCACCTTCGAGATCAACCTCGCCCCGCTGCTGGCGTCCGCCGGTGTCGCGGGCGTGGCGATCGGTTTCGGTGCCCGGAACCTGGTCACGGACTTCCTCTCCGGCGTGTTCATGATCCTGGAGGACCAGTACGGCGTCGGCGACCAGATCGACGCGGGCGTGGCCACCGGCGAGGTCATAGAGGTGGGCCTGCGCGTGACGAAGCTGCGCGGCGACAACGGCGAGATCTGGTACGTCCGCAACGGCGAGGTCAAGCGGATCGGCAACCTCTCGCAGGGCTGGGCGACGGCCGGGGTCGACGTGACCGTGAAGGCGTCCGAGGACCTCGACCGGGTCAAGGCCACACTGGACGAGGTCGCCGAGAAGATGAGCAAGGAAGAGCCCTGGAACGAGCTCCTGTGGAGCCCGATCGAGGTACTGGGCCTGGACAGCGTGCTCCTGGACTCGATGGTGGTCCGCGTCTCGGCCAAGACGATGCCCGGCAAGTCCCTCACGGTCGAACGCGAACTGCGCTGGCGCGTCAAGCGCGCCTTCGACGCGGCGGACATCCGCATCGTGGGCGGCGCGACGGTCCCTCCGGAGGAGGACCCGGACGTGGACCCGACGGCCTCCGTCGCGGCCCCGTCCGTCTACGCCAACACGGCGTCGCCGCAGGCACAGGCGGCCACCCCGCTCACGCCCGCGGCGGCTCCGGCAGCTCCGGTGAAGTAGGGGAACGGTTTCAGCACGCTCGTTCGAGTGAACGGCAGGGGCATTCGGCGCCGCGTGGTCGCCGGGTGCCCCATCGTTCTGCCGGGGCACCCAGCGCGGGCTTAGCCTGGCATCAGCGTGACGAGGAGAACCAGGGATGAGCGCCGAACCCATCATGGAGATGGTCATGACGGAGCAGGACCCCATCGATCTGTTGATCGCGTTCGAGGAGGCGTCCGTGGCGCCGATTCGACCCGAGTACGTCGAGGGGACGGTCATCGTGCCGCCGCAACCGAACCACGAACACAACCACGGCGCTTTCAAGCTCGCCGTCCAGTTCTTCACGGCAGGGCACGACTTGGCGGGAGTGGGCAACGGCTTTCGGGGCGCACACAAAGACGGCAGCACCATGGCTCTGGTCATCCCGGACTTCTACATCCTGCGCCGCCGCCCGACAGAACTCGATGAGGCCTACCGCAAGGCTCACAAGAGCTGGTACCCCATCGACATGATCGCCCTGGTCGGCGAGGTCACCTCGACCAATCACGCGATCGATACGGGTGCCAAGCTGGCCACGTACGCCGCCGTCGGCATCCCCGTCTACGTCCTGGTCAACCGCCACGCGGGAACGGTCCACTGCTACACGGATCCGGTCGTCCCCGGCGAAGACCCCACCGAGGCCTACTACGACACCGACACCAAGGTCGACCTCGGCGACGCGCTCCCCCTCCCGGCGCCCTACCCGACCCTGGACACGGCCCCGTTCCTCGAGGCCGACATTTAACGATCTTCACAGGCACCCCGCCATTCCCCCAGGTCACACCCACCCCCTATCGTCGCCCCCATAGCGGGCCCTTGTTCTGGAGCGCAACGCCCAGGGGCCCGGCTCGAATGTGGGGATACATGAGGAAGCTCGCCATAGGCACCGCCGTGTCCGGTGCCCTGGCTCTGGGGGTCCTGGCCGCGCCCGCCGCACAGGCGGCCTCGCCGGCGCTGACGTTCGCCGGTGTGACGGTCAACAAGGGGAAGGCGATCGTCGTCGGCACCACCGCCAAGGTGAAGGTGCCGGTCACCTACACGCTGACCCGTCCGGCCGATCTGACGATCGACTACAAGTCGAACTTCGCGGGTGTGCTGATCTACCGCGGATCGCTGAAGGACCAGGACAACTCGATCGAACCGGACGCCGCGCCGGTCTGCACCACGAAGGCCACCACCAGCACCACGGTGACCGAGTCGTGCACGGAGACGCTCGTCATCGACCCGTGGGACAGCCTCTACGAGGCCGCGGACGCCGGGACCTGGAAGGCCGCCGGGTTCTACGGCCACCTCGACCAGGACCTCGACGACTCCGACGACGAGATCAGCCTCGAGTACGGCTACTCGATGTGGGGCGGCCTCGGCACCCCGAAGGTCCAGCGCGCCGCCAAGGTGACCGTCAACGCCACCCCGGAGCCCGCGCGCGCCGGCAAGACGCTCACGGTCAAGGGCAAGCTGACCCGCGCCAACTGGGGATCCGGCACGTACACCGGCTACGCGGGCCAGAAGGTGACCCTTCAGTTCAAGGCCAAGGGCACCAGCACCTACAAGACGCTGAAGACGGTCACCACCGGCACCGGCGGCGCCCTCTCCACCACCACGAAGGCGACCAAGAGCGGCGCCTACCGCTTCGTCTTCGCCGGCACCTCCACCACCGCCGCCAAGTCGGCCGTCGGTGACTACGTCGAGGTGAAGTAGCCGCACGGGCCGGCCCACGGCCCGGCCCACGGGTGTCCCACCCACCGCCCCCGAGGTAACGACTCTGTTGCCTCGGGGGCGGTTTCCGTTTTCCTGCCTTGACGCCCGCTTCGCGCCGGGATTACCTTCCCTTCCAGCCGATAGGAAACTTTCCTAACAGTGGCCGGAGCGAACCGGAAGTGGACTCGCGTCCCGTGTCACTGAAAAGCTGGGCAGTTCAGAAAGGCAGGTGTCGACCCATGGCAGGAACCGCCGGTACGCCGGGCACCCCGCGCGTCCTGCGCGCCATGAACGACCGCGCCGCCCTCGACCTCCTCCTGGCGCACGGACCCCTGTCCCGCACCCGCATCGGCAAGCTCACCGGCCTGTCCAAGCCCACCGCCTCCCAGCTGCTGGCCCGGCTGGAGGCGGCGGGCCTGGTCCTGGCCACCGGCACCACCGAGGGCCGCCCCGGCCCCAACGCCCAGCTGTACGAGGTCGACCCGGCCGCCGGATACGCCGCCGGGCTCGACGTCACCCCCGAACGCGTCCTCGCCGCCGTCGCCGACATCACCGGCAGGACCGTGGGCACGTACGAGGTGCCGGCCCCCGCCAGAAAGGCCACCGGGGCCGTCGTACGGCAGGTCACCGAGGCCCTCGACGGCGCGGTGAAGGCCGCCGGCCTCACCCGGGACGACGTGCGCCGGCTCGTCGTCGCCACCCCCGGCGCCTTCGACCCCACCACCGGCCGGCTGCGCTACGCCTCCCACCTCCCCGGCTGGCACGCGCCGGCGCTGCTCGACGACCTCGCCGCAGCCCTGGCGATGCCGGTCGAGTACGAGAACGACGTCAACCTCGTCGCCGTCGCCGAACAACGGCTCGGCGCGGCCCGCGGCCACGAGGACTTCGTCCTCCTGTGGAACGAGGGCGGTCTCGGCGCCGCCCTGGTCCTCGGCGGCCGGCTGCACCGCGGCTGGACCGGCGGCGCGGGGGAGGTGGGTTTCCTGCCGGTTCCGGGAGCGCCGCTGGTCCGGCAGGTCACCAAGGCCAACAGTGGCGGCTACCAGGAGCTGGCCGGCTCCCAGGCCATCCCCCGGCTGGCCCGGGAACTCGGCATGAACGACGTCCCGTCCGGTCCGTACGCCGAGGCGGCCGCCACCCTCGTCGAACGGGCCGTCACCGAGGACACCGTCCTCGGCCGACTGCTGCTGGAGACGTACGCGACCCGGCTCGCCACCGGTCTCGCCTCCCTCGTCTCCGTGCTCGACCCCGAACTCGTCGTCCTCAGCGGCACCTCCCTGACGGTCGGCGGCGAGGTGCTGCGCGCCCTCGTCGAGGCCGAACTGGCGGAACTGGCCGCGTCCCGGCCCAAGCTGGTCATGGGCGACGTCACCGAACAACCCGTGCTGCGCGGCGCGCTGGAGAGCGCGCTGGCGGCCACCCGCGACGAGGTCTTCGACACCTCGCGCTGACGCGTCCCGCAGCGACTCCGCGACCCCCGCCGCCCCCTTCTCTTCACCGCATCTCACTCCACCTCGCCCCGTCCCGTCCCTGGGAGGTTCCGTCATGCCCACACGCATCCCCGAAGTGGTCCGAAAAGCGGCTTTCGCCCTTACCGCGTCCACCGCCCTCCTCCTCAGCACCACCGCCTGTACCGGCCAGTCCGCCACCGGCGCGGACGACGACGCGTCCAAGGAGACGACCCTCACCTTCTGGCACGCCTGGAGCGCGCCGAACGAGGTGAAGGCCGTGCAGGCGCTGGTCGACGGCTTCGAGAAGGCCCACCCGAACATCCATGTGAACGTCGTCGGCAACATGACCGACGACAAGATCAACCAGTCGCTGCGGGCGGGCGGCAGCAAGGCACCCGACGTCATCTCGTCCTTCACCACCAACAACGTCGGCAAGTTCTGCTCGTCGGGCGCGCTGATCGACCTCAACCCGTTCTTCGAGAAGTCGGACATCGACCCGGCCACCACCTTCCCGAAGGCGATGAACGAGTACACCCAGTACGACGGCAACCGCTGCGCCGCCCCGCTGCTGGGCGACGCCTACGGTCTCTACTACAACAAGACGGCGTTCGCGAAGGCCGGCATCACCGCCCCGCCGAAGACCTGGTCCGAGTTCGAGGCCGACGCCAAGAAGCTGACGATCGCCCAGGGCGACACGTACGAGCAGCTCGGCTTCATGCCGAACTACCACGGCTGGGAGACCACCACCGAGCACTACATGGGCCAGTTCGGGCCGACGTACTTCGACCGGGACGGCAAGTCGACCATCGCCACCGATCCGGCCGTGGCCTCCGCGTTCACCCTCCAGAAGAAGCTGGTCGACGCGCTCGGCGGCTTCAAGAAGCTGGAGAAGTACCGGTCCGGCCTCGGCGACGAGTGGGGCCCCAAGCACCCCTTCCAGACCGGCCAGGTGGCCATGCAGCTCGACGGTGAGTGGCGCCTGGGCATGGCGCTGGACACCAAGCCCGACTTCGAGATCGGCGTCGCGCCGCTGCCCGTCCCCGACGACCGGGCGGACCAGTACGGCAAGGGCTACATCACCGGCACCATCACCGGCATCGCCGCCACCAGCAAGAAGCAGAACGCGGCCTGGGAGTTCGTCAAGTACATCACCACGGACACGGACGCCGTGGTCGGCTTCTCCAACGCGATCCACAACGTCCCCTCCACCCTGGCGGCCCTGAAGTCCCCCGCCCTGAAGTACGACCCGCGCTTCAAGACCTTCCTGGACATCGCCGCGAACCCGCACTCGACCACCTCCCCGGCCTCGGTCAACGGCGGCGTCTACCTCACCACCGTCCAGCAGCTCGGCTACGACTACGAGAGCGGCAAGGTCACCGATCTGAAGGCCGGTCTGCAGAAGGCGGCCGACCAGATCGACACGGACATCGCGCAGGCGAAGTAGCGATGAGCGCCCTCACCCCGAGGACGGGGCTCCGGTCCTCCGGACTCGCCGCGAAGCAGCGGAAACAGGCCCTGCGCACCCTCGCCTTCCTCTCGCCCTGGCTGATCGGGTTCACGGTCTTCTTCGCGTACCCGATGATCTCGACGATCTACTTCTCGTTCATGCACTACGACGGCTTCAAGCCGCCGACCTGGAGCGGGACGAAGAACTGGACGTACGTCTTCGAGTCCTATCCCTTCTTCTGGCCCGCCCTGCGCAACACCCTGTGGCTGGTCGTGATCATGGTGAGCCTGCGGGTCCTGTTCGGACTCGGGATCGGTCTGCTCATCACGAAGATCAAGACGGCCACCGGGGCCTTCCGCACCCTCTTCTACCTGCCCTATCTGGCCCCGCCCGTGGCGGCCACCATGGCCTTCGCGTTCCTCCTCAACCCCGGCACCGGTCCCGTCAACTCCCTGCTGGAGAAGATCGGCATCCCGGCGCCGGGCTGGTTCAACGACCCCACCTGGTCCAAGCCGGCGCTCACCCTGCTGGCGCTGTGGGGCGTCGGCGACCTGATGGTGATCTTCATGGCCGCGCTGCTCGACGTCCCGAAGGAGCAGTACGAGGCGGCGGAGCTGGACGGCGCGTCGGCGTGGCAGCGGTTCCGGTACGTCACGCTGCCGAACATCTCGCCGATCATCATGTTCGCCGTCGTCACCGGCGTCATCCAGGCCATGCAGTACTACACACAGCCCCTGGTGGCCGGAAAGGTCGCCTCGGGCGTGATCCAGGGCGCGGGCACCATGTTCGAGCCCGGCTACCCCGAGCACTCCACGCTCACCCTCCCCCAGCTCGTCTACAACCTCGGCTTCCAGCGCTTCGACTACGGCTCCGCCTGTGTCGTCGCCCTGGTCCTGTTCGCCCTGTCGATGGCGTTCACCGCGCTGTTGATGCGGCGCCGGGGCGGTCTCATCCAGGCAGGTGACTGACATGGCCCAGGTACTGGAGCGGCCGGTGGAGCTGGACACCCCGGCCTCGCCCGCCGAGCGCACCGCGCGCCGCAAGGCGCTCCTGGAGTGGATCGCGATCCACTCGCTCGGCATCGCGGCCGCCCTCTTCTTCACCCTCCCGTTCGTGTTCGTGTTCCTGACCTCCCTGATGAGCGACTCGCAGGCGCTCAGCCGGGACCTGATCCCGCACACCTGGGAGTGGGCCAACTACCGGAAGGTCTTCGACACCCCGGGTTTCCTCACCTGGTGGAGGAACACGCTGATCTACGCCGGACTGGGAACGGTCCTCACGGTCCTCTCCTCGATCCCGGTGGCGTACGCGCTGGCCAAGTTCCGCTTCCGGGGCCGCAATCTGTCGCTCATGCTGGTGATCGCGACGATGATGCTGCCCCCGCAGGTGGTCGTCATCCCGATGTACCTGTTCTGGGCGAAGCAGCTGGACCTGTCCGGCACGCTCTGGCCGATGATCATCCCGCTGGCGTTCGGCGACGCGTTCTCGATCTTCCTGCTGCGCCAGTTCCTGATGACCATCCCCAACGAGTACGTGGACGCGGCGAAGGTGGACGGCTGCGGGGACCTGCGCACCCTGCTGAAGGTCGTCCTGCCGATGGCGAAGCCCGGTATCGCCGCCATCGCCCTCTTCCAGTTCTTCAACGCCTGGAACGACTACTTCGGCCCGCAGATCTACGCCTCGGAGAACCCGGGCGCGTGGACCCTGTCCTACGGCCTGGAGTCCTTCAAGGGCGCCCACCACACCGACTGGAACCTCACCATGGCCGCCACCGTGCTGGTCATGGCCCCGGTGATCCTCGTGTTCTTCTTCGCACAGAAGGCGTTCGTCGAGGGTGTCACCCTGACCGGAGTAAAGGGTTGAACCTTCTGTGAAACTCACCGTGGTCGGCGGCGGCTCGACCTACACACCCGAACTGATCGACGGCTTCGCGCGGCTGCGGGACACGCTCCCCGTCACGGAACTGGTCCTGGTGGACCCGGCGGCCGAACGGCTCGACCTGGTAGGCGGCCTGGCCCGCCGTATCTTCGCCCGGCAGGGGCACCCCGGCCGGATCGTGACGACGTCCGACCTGGACGCGGCCGTGGACGGCGCCGACGCCGTCCTCCTCCAGCTCCGCGTCGGCGGCCAGGCCGCCCGCGAGCAGGACGAGACCTGGCCCCTGGAGTGCGGCTGCGTCGGCCAGGAGACCACCGGCGCCGGCGGTCTCGCCAAGGCGCTGCGCACGGTCCCGGTGGTCCTGGACATCGCCGAACGGGTCCGCCGGGCCAACCCCCGGGCCTGGATCATCGACTTCACCAACCCGGTGGGCATCGTCACCCGCGCCCTGCTGCGGGCGGGCCACCGCGCGGTCGGCCTGTGCAACGTGGCGATCGGCTTCCAGCGGAAGTTCGCCGCGCTGCTGGACGTCTCCCCGTCCGACATCCATCTCGACCACGTGGGCCTCAACCACCTCACCTGGGAGACGGCGGTACGGCTCGGCGGCCCCGAGGGCGACGACGTCCTGCCCGGCCTGCTGGCCGTGCACGGCGACGCCATCGCCGGCGACCTGCGCCTGCCCCGCCCGGTCCTCGACCGGCTGGGCGTGGTCCCGTCGTACTACCTGCGCTACTACTACGCCCACGACGAGGTCGTCCGCGAACTGCGCACCAAGCCGTCGCGGGCCGCCGAAGTGGCCGCCATGGAACGGCAGCTGCTGGAGATGTACGGCGACCCGGCCCTGGACGAGAAGCCGGAGCTGCTGGCGAAGCGCGGCGGGGCCTACTACTCGGAGGCCGCCGTGGACCTCGCGGCGGCGCTGCTCACCGGTGCGGGCAGCCCGTACCAGGTGGTGAACACCCGCAACGACGGCACGCTCCCCTTCCTCCCCGACGACGCCGTCATCGAGGTCCAGGCGGCGGTGGGCCCCAAGGGCCCCTCCCCGCTCCCCACGGGCCCGGTGGACCCCCTCTACGCGGGCCTGACGGCCAACGTGACGGCGTACGAGGACCTGGCGCTGGAGGCGGCGCTGCGCGGCGGCCGCGACCGGGTCTTCCGCGCGCTGCTCGCCCATCCCCTGGTCGGCCAGTACGCGTACGCCGAGCAGCTGACCGACCGACTGATCGCACACAACAGGGAGCACCTCGCGTGGGCCTGACGGCAAGTGTCCTCGCCATCGACGCGGGCAACAGCAAGACCGACGTGGCCGTGGTGGCGGCGGACGGGGAGGTGCTCGCCACGGCCCGCGGCGGCGGTTTCCGTCCTCCGGCGGACGGTGTGGAGGCGGCGGTCGACGCGCTCGCGGACACCGTCACGCGCGCGTACAGCGCCGCCGGCGTCACCTCGGTGGCCCATGTCTCGGCCTGCCTCGCCAACGCCGACCTGCCCGTCGAGGAGGAACAGCTGGCGGCGGCCCTGCGCGCACGCGCGTGGGGCACGTCCGTCGACGTCCGCAACGACACCTTCGCGATCCTGCGGGCGGGTGTCGCCGAACCCCGGGGGGTGGCCGTCGTCTGCGGTGCCGGCATCAACTGCGTCGGCATGCGCCCCGACGGCGAGACCGCCCGCTTCCCGGCGCTCGGCCGGCTCTCCGGCGACTGGGGCGGCGGCTGGGGCCTGGCCGAGGAGGCCCTGTGGCACGCGGCCCGCGCGGAGGACGGCCGGGGCGAGGCGACCGCCCTGGCGCACGCCCTGCCGGCCCACTTCGGGCTGCCCACCATGTACGCCCTGATCGAGGCCCTGCATCTGGGGCGCCTCCCCGACGCGCGCCGGCACGAACTGACGCCGGTGCTCTTCGCGACGGCGTCGGCCGGGGACGAGGTGGCCCGCACGATCGTCGACCGCCTGGCGCGGGAGGTGGCCACGATGGCCCTGGTCGCCCTGACCCGCCTGGACCTCTTGGTGGACGAGACCCCGGTTCTGCTGGGCGGCGGCGTCCTGACGGCGGGTCACGGTCAACTGGACGACGGCGTACGCACCCTGCTGGCGGAGAAGGCACCCAAGGCGGTGGTGAGGGTGGTAAGGGCCCGCCCGGTCCTGGGAGCGGCGCTCCTGGGCATGGACCGGCTGGGGGCGGGGGCCGAGGCGCAGAAAAGGGCGCGTTCCCACTTCGGCGCGGGGTGAGCGCGCAGTCCCGGGGCCGCGGGGAACGGCACGACCAGCCACAACGGCACCCTCGTCCCGAACAGACCCCGCCCTCGGGGAAGGAACCGAACACCCGCCCACCGCGTATTCATGAGCGGAGGGTCACTGCGATCTGATCAAGATCCAGCCAACCGGGTTCGCATTGTCACTCCCGCCAGCGATACTTGCGGCGAGGCATGACCATGGGGGAGGTCAGACACGTGGCAAACCCGCCAACGACCAGCACGGCACCACCGCCGCCGACGCCTGCGCCGGTGCCCGCGCCGACGGCCGCGCCGGTGCCGACGCCCGCGCCCGCACCGGCGCGGCGCACGGCGTTCGCCGAGGGCCTGGACAAGGCTCGCGCCGCGGCGACCACCGAACCGGGCCGGCTGCGCATCATCGGCGCGTTGCTCGCCCTCCTCGTGGTCGCGTTCGGCGCCGTCACCGCCTGGCAGACCGCCGACCGCGCGGCCGCCGCCGACGACGTGCTGCACAAGAGCCAGCCCCTGAGCACGGCCGCCGCCGACATCTACCGTTCCCTCGCGGACGCCAACACCGCGGCTTCCAGCGGCTTCCTGGCGGGGGGCCAGGAGACCGCGGAGTCCCGGCAGCGCTACGAGGAGGACATCGACCGGGCCGCCGAGTACCTGGTCACCGCGGCCAACAACGCCGACCCCGGCTCGCCCTCCAGCGAGGCGATCACCAAGCTGAACAAGCTGCTGCCGGAGTACAAGGGCCTGGTCGAGCGCGCGCGGACGTACAACCGGCAGGGCTTCCCGGTCGGCGGTGCCTATCTGCGGTACGCCAACCAGAAGATGCAGAAGGAGATGCTCCCGGCCGCGGAGGACCTCTACAAGAAGGAGAACCAGCGGCTGGAGGACGACTACGCGGACGCCACGCCCTACCCGTGGGCGGCGATCGCGCTGGGTGTCCTGGCGCTGGCCGGCCTGGCCTGGGCGCAGCACCGCAACTACCGGCGCACGAACCGGGTCCTGAACCACGGCCTGGTCGCGGCCACGGCGACCGCCACCGTCGTCCTGCTCTGGCTGGTCATCGGCCACAGCGTGGCCCGCGCGGGCCTGAACGACTCCTACGAGCACGGCGTGCGCTCGCTGAACGTCCTGCACGACGCCCGGATCGCCTCCCTCAAGGCGCGCGGCAACGAGAACCTCACGCTGGTGGCCCGCGGCGCCGAGACGACGAAGGTGACGGCCGACGGCAAGGAGGTGACGGTCGACAAGTACGACCACGAGTTCACCTCCGAGATGGCCACCCTCGGCAAGGGCCTCGCCCAGGCGGCGAAGCTCGCCGACGACAAGGCCGGCGAGCAGCCGGTCACCTCGGCCGAGAGCAACATGGCCGAGTGGAAGAAGCGCCACACCGCGGCCCGCGGCCAGGACGACAACGGCAACTACGAGCAGGCGCTGGCCCTGGTGATCGGCGGCAAGGGCGCGACCGGCGAGTGCTTCGACAGTGTCGAGACGAACCTGGAGAACGCGCTTGCCCATGAGCAGACCGAGTTCCGGCAGGCGGCCGGCGACGGCCTGGACGCGATGACCGGGCTGACCGTCGGCGCGGCCGTCCTCGCCGTCCTGGGCGCGGCGGGCGCCGTCCTCGGCATCGGCCGCAGGCTGTCGGAGTACCGGTGAGAGGGGGCGTGACGATGCGTGCGCGACGTGTGCGGGCCGGTCTGAAGGGCTGGGGCGGTGTAGGGGCGATGGCGGCCTTCTGCGCCCTCGCGCTGGCCTTCGTGCTGCTGCTGCCGCGAACCCAGTCCCCCGACGACGGGTCGGCGGGCCTCGACGGCCCCGGGGTCGCCGAGGGCCACCAGGCGGCCGACGCCGCCTGCAAGGACAAGGACGCGGAGAAGCTGACCCTGTCGCCGTCCGCGGCGGACGGCGACACGATCGCCGCGATCAAGGCCCGGCAGGGCGAGAAGCGCAAGCTGATCGTCGGTGTCGACCAGAACAGCTACCGCTGGGGCTACCGCGACCCCAACAACACCACGGCCGCGCTGGAGGGCTTCGACATCGACCTGGTCCACCGGATAGCCGAGGACATCCTCGGCGACCCCGACGCGGTCCAGTTCAAGGCCATCCCGACCAACCAGCGCATCCCGGCCATCCAGGAGGGCCGGGTCGACATGATCGTCCGCACGATGACGATCACCTGCGACCGGCTGTCCGATGTCGCGTTCTCCGCGCCCTACTTCAAGACCGGCCAGCAGCTCCTCGCCCCCAAGTCGTCGAAGATCAAGGGGTACGACGCCACGCTGGCGGACACCAAGGTGTGCACGGCGGCCAGTTCGACGGCCAACACCCGGCTGACCGAGGACCGGGACGCGGGCCGGATCCCGAAGAGCGTCAACCTCGACACCGTCGTCCCCAACCAGCTGGACTGCCTGGTCCGGTTGCAGCTCGGCGAGGTCGACGCCGTCGTCACCGACGGCGCGCTCGCGGCCAGCCAGGCCGCCCAGGACCCGACGGTGGAGCTCAAGGGCGACCCGTTCACCACCGAGTACTACGGCGTGGCGATGAACAAGGACGCCGACGATCTGGTCCGCCGGGTCAACCGGATCCTGGTGGAGTACCGGGCGAGCGGCTGGCAGGCGTCGTACGACACATGGCTGTCGGCGACACTGGGAACCGACGCGACCACGTCGAAACCGCCCACGCCCGCGCAGTACCTGCGCGAGAGCTGACGGAGCAACGGCAGGAAGCGAACGAACCGAACCAGCGACGAGAGGTGATCGATGGGCGTCACGGGACCCCCCGGGCCGGTGATGGACCGGGACGAGGTCGACCGTGCGCTGGCGCGGCTCGGCGCGGAGCACGAGGCGATCGAGACCTCGCTCCTCGCGCTCCAGGACCATGCGGGCCGCCGACTCCTCGAGGGCGCCGAACTGACCGGCGTCACCAGGGAACGCTGGGCGGGGGCGGAGGCGTCGATCACCCTGCTGTGGGCGTACTTCGACGCGTACACGGACGCGCTGCGCTCCGCGCGGGAGATCCGTTCGCGGCGCCGCTGGTCCAGCCGTGAGGACCTGGCGGACCTGACGGAGCTGCTGCGCGGCGAGTCGGTGACGGTCGCCGGGTCCGCGCTGGCGGGCGCGCCCACACTGCTCGGCACGGGCAGGCTCAGCCAGAGCTTCTCGCTCGTCTCCCTCGTCGACCGGATGAACGAGCTGTACGCGTCGTCGCTGGACATGGTCGTCGCCGCCGACGCGGTGTGGTCGGCGCTGCCCGCGCGGATAGATTTACTGGCCGCGGAGCTCCAGCGCACCCGCCGGCTGGCGCACTCGGTGGGCGTCCGCCCGGGCGAGCACCCGGCGGGCGACGACCTGGAGCGCATCACGCGCACGCTGACGCGTCTGCGCGAGCAGGTGGTGTCCGACCCGCTGGCGTACTGGGTGCCCACGCAGGGCAGTTCGGCGCCGGGCGGCGGCCGCCCGGACACCACGGTGTACGACCGTGAGGCACGCGCGCTGGAGGACGTCCGGCGGGAGATCGACGCCGTCCTGACGGTCCGCCAGGACGCGGAGCAGCGGCTGGTGAGACTGCGCGACGTCCTCAGCCGCGCGGACCGTACGCTCGCCGAGGCGCGCACCGCGCGCGGCGAGGTGCTCGCGAAGATCGCCGCGACGGAGGTACCGGTGGTCAGCGGCCCGCCGACCGTGCTCCAGGAGCAGCTGGCGACGGCCGCCGAGTACCGCAGACACGCCCAGTGGCACCGTCTGTCCCCGCTCCTGGAGTCCCTGGAGCAGAAGGCGGAGGACGAACTGCTGCGGGCCCGCGAGTCGTTGACCGCGGTCACCCAGCCGCTGGCGGTCCGCGCGGAGCTGCGCGGCCGGCTCGACGCGTACAAGGCGAAGGTCGCCCGGCTCGGGCTCGCCGAGGACCCGTTCCTCATCGAGCGCTACGACGCGGCGCGGCGCATGCTGTGGAGCGCGCCCTGCGATCTGCGCGTCGCCGGACAGGCCGTCCTGCGCTACCAGCAGGCGGCCGCCGAACTCCTGTCCGCCCCGCGCGCGGCGGAACAGGGCGGACCTCAGGACCACAGGGGGGAGCGGTAGCCATGAGCCAGGCAGGACAGTCGTGTCAGCGACCGGGCTGCGAGGGATCGTACGAGGACGTGGGCGGCGGCGAGCTGTACTGCGACACCTGCGGTCTGGCGCCGGTCGTGTCCGCGGGCGGTCCGGTGAGCTCGCCGCCGACCGGGATCACCGGCGGCGGCAAGGGCTCGGCGGGCAGCGGCAGTTCCCGCTCGGCCCGCAGCTCCCGTACGTCGTCGCAGTCGGCGAAGTCGCGCCGCTCGGTGTCGGGCCGGCTCTCGCGCTCCCTGTCGGGGAAGTCGACGGGCCGTTCGGTGTCGGTGCGCAGCTCCGGTTCGACGGCCGGCTCCTCCGGGCGGGCCCGGCTCGGCGTGGGCCTGGTCCAGGTGCCGCAGGTGCCGCGGCCCGACCCGCGCGCGATGGTCCTGGACAACCCCGAGGTGCCCGAGCGCAAGCGGTTCTGCTCGCGCTCCGACTGCGGTGCCCCGGTGGGCCGTTCGCGCGGCGAGCGGACCGGGCGCACGGAGGGCTTCTGCACCAAGTGCGGCCACCCGTACTCCTTCGTCCCGAAGCTGCGGTCCGGGGACGTCGTGCACGGTCAGTACGAGGTCGTGGGCTGTCTGGCGCACGGCGGCCTCGGCTGGATCTACCTGGCGGTGGACCGGGCGGTGTCGGACCGCTGGGTGGTCCTCAAGGGCCTGCTGGACACCGGCGACCAGGACGCGATGGACGCCGCGATCTCCGAGCGGCGCTTCCTCGCCGAGATCGAGCACGCCAACATCGTGCGGATCTACAACTTCGTCGAGCACCTCGACCAGCGGACCGGCTCGCTCGACGGCTACATCGTCATGGAGTACGTCGGCGGCAAGTCCCTCAAGGAGATCGCCAACGCCCGCCGCACGCCCGACGGCAAGCGGGACCCGCTGCCGGTGGAGCAGGCGTGCGCGTACGGCATCGAGGCCCTGGAGGCGCTCGGCCATCTGCACAGCCGCAACCTGCTGTACTGCGACTTCAAGGTCGACAACGCCATCCAGACCGAGGACCAGCTCAAGCTGATCGACATGGGCGCGGTGCGCCGGATGGACGACGACGAGTCGGCGATCTACGGCACGGTCGGCTACCAGGCGCCCGAGGTCGCCGAGGTCGGCCCGTCGGTGGCGAGCGACCTGTACACGGTCGGCCGGACGCTGGCGGTGATGACGTTCGACTT
This sequence comes from Streptomyces phaeofaciens, assembly GCF_014648915.1. GTDB lineage: Bacteria > Actinomycetota > Actinomycetes > Streptomycetales > Streptomycetaceae > Streptomyces > Streptomyces phaeofaciens. The sequence goes on from NZ_BMSA01000003.1 coordinate 271,717, forward strand.
CCAGGGCTACACGACGGTCTTCGTCGACTCGCTGCCCGACCCGGACAACATCGAGGTCTTCCGCCGCTACGAGTCCTTCTACCGGCTGCTGGTCCGTGCCACCGACCCCGACCCGGCCCGCCGGTTCGCCTCCGCGCAGGAGATGGCGGAGCAGCTGACGGGTGTGCTGCGGGAGGTCGTCTCGCTCCAGAGCGGCCGGGCGCGCCCGGCGCTGTCGACGCTGTTCGGCCCCGAGGTGAAGGTCACGGACACGGAGCTGTTCCCGAGACTGGACGGCGAGGTGTCACGGCTCGGCGCACGGATCGTCAAGCCCCTGCGTCCCCAGGGGGATCCGGCCTCGCCCGCCCCGCTCCCGGCCGTCACGGCGGGCCTGGTGCGCGCGGTCCCGGCGCCGACGGCCTCGCTCGCGCTGCCCGTCCCGCACGTCGACCCGTCCGACCCCAACGCGGGCTTCCTCGCGGGCCTGCTGGCCTCCGCGCCGGCCGAGCTGATCACGGCGCTCGGGGCCGCGCCCGCGGCGTCCGTGGAGACCCGGCTGCGGCAGGTCCGCGCCTGGCTGGAGAACGGCGACCACCAGGCCGCCCACACGTCCCTGGGCACACTGGAGGACGAGCGCCCCGACGACTGGCGGGTCGTCTGGTACCGCGGTGTGGCCTCGCTGGTCACCGGCGACCACGAGGGCGCCGCGCTCGCCTTCGACGCGATCTACGACGCCTTCCCCGGCGAGCCCGCGCCCAAGCTGGCGCTCGGCCTGTGCGCGGAGGTGCTGGGCCAGTTGGACAACGCGGCCGAGTACTACGGGCTGGTGTGGTCGACCGACCCGAGCTATGTGAGCGCGGCGTTCGGGCTGGCGCGGGTGCAGCTGGCGGCCGGGGACCGGCGGGGTGCGGTGAAGACCCTGGAGTCGGTGCCGGAGTCCTCCATCCACTACACCGCCGCCCGGGTGGCGGCGGTCCGCGCCCGGCTGCGGCAGCGGACCGCGGTCGCGTCCGACGTACCCTTCCTGGAGGACCTCACCGCCGGCGCGGCGCAGGTCGAGGCGCTGGACGCGTACGGTCTCGACGCGACCCGGCGCGAGCAGTTGTCCGCGGAGGTCCTCGGGTGCGCGCTGGACTGGATACTCTCCGGTGGCCAGGGCGCTGGCCCCGGGGCGCGTCGGGCACTGCTCGGCAGCGAACTGGACGAACGGGGGCTCCGTTTCGGCCTGGAGCGCTCGTACCGCACGCTCGCCCGGCTGGCGAGCGGCGGTGAGGAGAGGATCGACCTGGTGGAACGTGCCAATCGTTACCGCCCCCGGACGTGGGTGTAGTTGATGTCGCAGATGCCCCGGCAGGCAGCGCTGCCGACGTGTCCGAGCTGCGCGGAGCCGCTCGATGCGGGTGACCGTTTCTGCGGAGCGTGCGGATACGACCTGTCGGTCGTGCCGCCCCACCCGGAGGACCATCCCACCCTCACCATGAACGGCGCGGCGCCCCCGCTGCCCCCGGAGGCGGCGGCCTGGTCCACGGCGGCTCCCGGGCACGCGCCGGGGGCCGAGGCGAGCGGAGCGGGGCTGCCGGGGGCCACGGGTCGCACCGGCGCCGGTACGGCGGCGCAGTCGGCCGGGGTGCCCCTGCCGCCCGCCGCGCCGCCCCGGCCCCCGGGCCCGGCCCAGCCCGCGCACGGCGGCATGCCCGTGCCCCCGCCCGCCGGCGCCCCGGTGCCCCCGCCTGCCGCGGCCCCCATGGCCCCGCCCCTCGGTGCGTCCGGTGCGTCCGGTGTGTCCGGCACACCCGGTGCGTCCGGTGTGTCCGGTGCGCCCGGCGCTCCTGGTTCCTCGGGCCTCCCGGTCTCCCCCGGCACGCCCGAGGCCTCCGCGGCCCCCGACGCCCCGGTCTCCGGTGTCCGTTTCGACCGGCCGGCGGAGCCCGAGGAGTATCCGCTCCAGGCGCCGGACCCCCGGGTGGCCGCCGAGGCCGCCGTGGTGGCCGAGCCCGCGAAGGTGTGCGTGGCCTGCCGCGCCGGCCGGGTCGACGACGACGGGTACTGCGAGAACTGCGGGCACGCCCAGCCCCGCGAACGCGACCACATGGAGCTGGAGTCGGGCCCGTTGGCCGCCGTGAGCGACCGCGGTCTGCGCCACCACCGCAACGAGGACGCCTTCGGTCTCGGCACCGCCGCGCTGCCCGACGGCTCCCGCGCGCTCGTCGCGATCGTCTGTGACGGCGTGTCCTCGGCGACCCGCCCCGACGAGGCCTCCATGGCCGCGTCGAAGGTGGCGAGCGAGTCGCTGCTGGCGGCCCTGCCGCACGGCACGCACCCGCAGGCGGCCATGCACGAGGCGATCATCGCCGCCTCGCACGCGGTCAACGCGCTGGCCGACGAGCCCGCCGGCGCCCGCGAGCACACCCCGCACCAGAACTCCCCCGCCTGCACCCTCGTCGGCGCGGTCGTCACCGCCGGTCTGCTGGTCGTCGGCTGGGTCGGCGACAGCCGCGCCTACTGGGTGCCGACGGACCGCAGTTCGCCCCCGGCCCGGCTCACCGAGGACGACTCCTGGGCCGCCCAGATGGTCGCCGCGGGCCTGATGAACGAGGCCGAGGCGTACGCCGACGAGCGCGCCCACGCGATCACCGGCTGGCTCGGCGCGGACGCCTACGAACTGGAGCCGCACACCGCCTCCTTCAAACCGGACCGGCCCGGTGTGGTCGTGGTGTGCACCGACGGCCTGTGGAACTACGCGGAGGCGGCCGGGGAGATGGCCGAGGCGGTCCCGCTCGACGCCGCCGTACGTCCGCTGCACAGCGCCCGGGTCCTGGTCGGTCACGCCCTGGACGGCGGGGGCCACGACAACGTAACAGTGGCCGTCGTGCCGTTCCCCGCGCCGCCGCAGGGGGCAGGATCCGCCTGAGGCGGCACAAAAGCCGTAGCGGACACAGCTCACGGGGAAGCCTCGACGGACCGGAGGGGACCGGTCCGTCCACAGTCTTCGCCTCGCTCCGGCGAGGCGCACAAGGGGGATTTGAGTACGTATGGCCAATTTCTCGAAGTCGAACGTGCCGCAGTTCTCGGTGGACGTCTACCAGAACGAGTACCTGCCGGAGGGCGGCCGCGAGGTCAACGCGATCGTCACCGTGACCGCCACCGGCGGCGGCACGGTGGGCAGCGCGGTCACCGCGCCGCACGTGTACGCGCCGGGCGAGAGCCCGTCCGCCGCCGTGGCGATCATGGTGGACTGCTCCGGCTCGATGGACTACCCGCCGACCAAGATGCGCAACGCCCGGGACGCCACAGCCGCCGCCGTCGACACCCTGCGCGACGGGGTGCACTTCGCGGTGATCGGCGGCACGCACGTGGCCAAGGAGGTCTACCCGGGCGGCGGCCGGCTCGCGGTCGCCGACCCCACCACCCGCGAGCAGGCCAAGCAGGCCCTGCGCCGGCTGAGCGCGGGCGGCGGCACGGCGATCGGCACCTGGCTGCGGCTGGCCGAGCGGCTGCTGTCCTCGGCCGACGTCGGCATCCGGCACGGCATCGTGCTCACCGACGGACGCAACGAACACGAGTCGCCCGAGGACCTCAAGGCCGCCCTCGACCTGTGCGCGGGCCGCTTCACCTGTGATGCCCGGGGCGTGGGCACCGACTGGGAAGTGAAAGAAGTCACAGGGATCGCCTCCGCACTGCTCGGCACCGCCGACATCGTCGCCGACCCGGCCGGCCTCGCCGCCGACTTCACGCAGATGATGGAGACGGCGATGGGCAAGGAGGTCGCGGACGTCGCGCTGCGCCTGTGGACCCCGGTCGGCACCACCGTCAAGTTCGTCAAGCAGGTCGCCCCGACCGTCGAGGAGCTGACCGGACGCCGTACGGAGGCGGGCCCCCGGGCGGGCGACTACCCCACGGGTTCCTGGGGCGACGAGTCCCGCGACTACCACGTGTGTGTCGAGGTCCCGGCCGCGAACATCGGCCAGGAGATGCTCGCCGCCCGGGTCTCCCTGGTCGTCCCGCAGCCCGGGGAAGGGGCCGTGCAGAACCTGGGGTCCCCGGGCCTGGTCAAGGCCGTGTGGACCGACGACATGGCCGCCTCGACCTCGATCAACCCGCAGGTCGCGCACTACACGGGCCAGGCCGAACTGGCACAGGTCATCCAGCAGGGGCTCGACCTGCGCAAAGCGGGCGATTTCGATGGAGCAACGGCCAAACTGGGCAGGGCCGTTCAGCTCGCGAGCGTCTCGGGGAACGCGGATACTGCGAAACTGCTTGCGAAGGTGGTGGACGTGGTCGATGCCACGACAGGTACTGTGCGACTGAAGGCGAAGGTCGCGGACGCCGACGAGATGACGCTCGAGACCCGGTCCACAAAGACTGTTCGTGTAAAGAAGTGACCTGAGCGGCCCATGTGGGACACCGAAGGAAAGGGGGACGCGCCGACATGCCGACCTGCCCGAACGGACACCAGTCGGGTTCCGACGACTGGTGCGAGGTCTGCGGTCACCGCATGGCCGGTGCCGTACCTCCTCCCCCGCCCCCGCCGCCCCCGGGCGCCGGCGGCTACGGTTTCCCGCCCCCGCAGAACACCCAGCCCGGGGGCCGGCCGTACTCCTCCGCGCCGGACCGTGAGCCCGAGCTGTGCCCGCAGTGCCGTACGCCCCGTGAGGGCGGTGCGCCGTTCTGCGAGGAGTGCCGGTGGAACTTCCTCACCAACACGGCGACCTCGTACACCCCGGCCGCCCCGCGCCCGCCGGCCCCCGGCCCCGGTGCGGGTCCCGGCGCGGGTCCCGATCCGCGCTTCCAGGCGCCGCCCCCGTCCTTCGGCGGCAGCGACTCCTTCGACTACCAGAGTTCCCGTCCGTCCCAGGTGAACCGCCCCGCCGAGCCGATCCCGCCGGGCCCGCCGTACGGCGGCGATCCGTCGTCCCGACCGGGCGGCGCACCGCCGTTCGGACGCGAGGGGTCGGGCCCGGGCGGTCCGGGTGGCCCCGGCGGTCCGGGTGCGTTCGGGCGTGAGCCGTCGGGTCCGGGCGGTACGGCCGGCGGTCCCGGCGGTCCCGGTGCCTTCGGGCGTGAACCCTCCGGTCAGGGCGGTCCCGGCGCCTTCGGGCGCGACCCCTCCGGCCAGGGCGGCCCCGGTGTCACGTCCGGTGGCCCCAACGCCTTCGGACACGACCCGTCCGGTCCTCCCGGCCCGCCCGCCGGTGGTGGCGGCGGCGCTTTCGGGCGCGCGCCCTCGGGCCCGTCGTCCGACCCGTTCCGGCGCGACCCCTCGGGTCCGGGTGGCCCCGGCGGTCAGGGCGGCCCCGGCGGTCCCGGTGCCTTCGGCGGTGACCCCTCGCGGTCGGTCCCGCCACCGCCCGGTCCGGGCGCGACGGGCCACGGCGGTCCCGGCGGTCCCGGAGGCCAGGGCGTCCCGCAGGCGTACCAGCCCTCCGGTCCCACCGCCCCGCCCGGCTACCCGCAGGAGACGGGCCGGCCGCCGCAGTCCGGCGGTCCGTCCTTCGGCGGCGGTGACGACGACTGGGTGATCTCCCCGCCGTCCCACCAGGCCCCCGGCGGCCCCGGCCCGCACCAGGGCGGCGGCTACGGCTATCCGCAGCCCGGCGCCCAGCAGGCGCCGCCGCCCGGTCCCGGCTACCCGCAGCAGCCGACCACCTGGACGGCGACGATCGGCCCGGACCGTGCGTACTTCATGGCGATGATGCACCGCTCGGGGCCGGAGGCCGCGGGGCTCAACCTGCCCGCGTACTCGCCCGAGCAGCAGCGCACGCTCACCGGCAACCAGGTCACCATCGGCCGTCGCCGGCACTCCACCGGCGAGACCCCCGACATCGACCTGTCGGTGCCGCCGGAGGACCCGGGCGTCTCGCACCAGCACGCGGTGCTGGTCCAGCAGCCGGACGGCACCTGGGCGGTCGTCGACCAGAACTCGACGAACGGTACGACGGTCAACAACGGCGAGGAACCGATCCAGCCGTTCGTCCCGGTACCGCTCCAGGACGGCGACCGGGTGCACGTGGGCGCCTGGACGACGATCACCGTCCGCCGCGGCTAGGGCGTCGCACAGGACCGGTCAGGACGCCGGAAGGGGCCAGGAGTACGGCCCCTCCGGCTCGTCCAGCCAGGCCCATGCGGCCCCGCCGGCCACCGTGATGCCGTACCGCTCGCGTCCCGGCATGCCCTCGCGCGCCCACAGGGCGTACGCCTCCTGAGGGTCGAGGGTGCCCCGGGTGAGGGCCAGCAGGAAGTGGAACAGGTCGCTCTCCCTGGCCAGGCGCGGCACCCCTCCGTACGCGGCCGGCTCGGGCTCGGGCCGGCTCTCCCCGCGCAGGGGCACGAAGTAGGCGGACGTGTGCAGGAAGAAACCCTCGGCGTGCTCGGCGTCGCGCACCGTCAGCGCGACCAGACCGGTCGCCAGCGGGGTCAGGATCAGCCCTCCGGGGCGGCACTGGGCGACCCACGCGCGCGGGATCGACGCCAGCGTGCAGGTCGCGATGATCCGGTCGAACGGCGCCCGCTCCGGCACCCCGCGCGCCCCGTCCCCGGTGACGACGGTCGGGTGGTACCCGGCGGCGGCGAGATGCCTGCGCGCCGACTCGGTGATCTCCGGGTCCAGGTCGACCGTGGTGACGTACGCGTCGCCGAGCCGGTGCGACAGCAGCGCCGCGTTGTAGCCCGTGCCGGCGCCGATCTCCAGGACCCGGTGGCCGTCCTCGACGCACAGCGCGGCCAGCATCAACGCCATCAGCGAGGGCTGGCTGCTGGAGGAGAGCAGCTCGCCGTCGCGCAGCCGGGTGGCGAGCGGGGTGTCCTCGTAGGCGCCGCGCAGCCACTGTTCCCGGGCGCGCGGGTCGCGGCTCTCGCCCCAGCGCCGCTGATGGCCGCCGGCGCCGCTGACGTAGTAGTACGGCACGAAGAGATGGCGCGGGACCGCCGCGAAGGCGTCCCGCCAGCGGGGGTCGGCGGCGAAGGCCCCGCTCGCCTCGATCTCGCGCACCAGCTCCGCGCGCTCGAAGGCGGCGAGGTCCGCGAGGCCGGCGAGATCCGCGAGGCCCTGGTCGTGGTCACGGCCGGGATGGTGGGCGCCCATGTCTCCACTGTGCGGCGCCGGGCCCCGGGAAGCGAGCGTCCCGGCGGCGCCGCTTCGGTGTTGCCGGGGGCGTGCGCGGGGTGGTCCTAAGCCTGGAGACCTCCGTCTCCGCGTCTGAGACCATGGGGAGGTGAAAGAGATTCGGCGCGGCACGCTTCAGGAGCAGACCTTCTACGAGCAGGTCGGCGGGGAGAAGACCTTCCGCCGGCTGGTCCACCGTTTCTACGAGGGAGTCGCCGGGGACCCGATCCTCAAGCCCATGTACCCCGAGGAGGACCTGGGTCCTGCGGAGGAGCGCCTCGCGCTGTTCCTCATGCAGTACTGGGGCGGGCCCACGACGTACAGCGAGAACCGCGGCCATCCGCGCCTGCGGATGCGCCACGCCCCGTTCGTCGTCGACCGGGCCGCGCACGACGCCTGGCTGAAGCACATGCGGGACGCGGTCGACGAGCTGGGCCTGTCCGAGGAGCACGAGACGACGCTGTGGAACTACCTGACGTACGCGGCACAGTCGATGGTGAACACCCCGGAGTGACGCGCCGGCGCCACCGGGGCCAGGGGCGGGACCGCGGCCGGGGTCGAGGTCACGTCAGCGGACGCTGAGGGCCGGCATCCCGAGCCCCGCCCCCGCCCGCCGCACGGCGATCGACCCGTACGGCGTGCGCAGCCGCAGCCACGCACCCGACGAGAGCAGCGCCAGGTCCGCGGCATCCTGCGCGGACCGCAGGAACCCCAAGGACTGCGCCGCGTGCACGGCCCGTACGGGCAGCCCGGTCTCCCCGACCGTCCGGGACCAGATCTCCCGTCCGATCCGGTCGAGTGCGGCCCGGGTACGGCCTTCGGGCGCCAACTCCTCGGTACGGCGCCGGAATTCGCCGACCGCCACGCCGACCGTAGCGCGCAGCGCGTCCGGCGCGGGCAGCCCCTCCTCGGCCCGCCAGCCCCCGCGGGGCGGCAGCACGCCGGCCCACGGCGGCCCGGTGACCGCCGACGGGACCGCGGCCGTGGCCGCCGACTCGGCCACCGTCTCCAGCAGTTCACCGGCGGACACAGTCACGTCGAGCGTGACGTCGAGCCCGTCCTCGTACGGCTTGGCGAGCCGGACGGCGCGGATCGCGAGGACCTCGAAGGACGGCGGCCGGCCGAAGACGGCGAGTGCGGTGCCGGCTCCCTGGAGCCGGACCGCTGCTCCACGGTCGTAGTGGAGCAGCCGGGAGAGGAAGGCCGCGAGGTCCGCCGCCTCCCTCTCGTCGGCGAGGTGGAGCACCGTCATGCGGCGACGGCCTCCTCCGTGTCGTCGTCCTGGTACTCCTCGAGGAACTCGCGTTCCTCGGCGGTGATCCGGCGCGGCCGCTGCGTCGCGAAGTCGAACGGCACGATGACGGTGGAGGCCCGGACGTACACGACGTCCCCGTCCTTCACCTCGTAGGAGATGGTGAAGGACGCGGCCCTTATCTGCGTGACCCACAGCTCGATGTCCACGGGCGTGTGCCGGTGGACGAGCTGCCGCTTGTAGTCGATCTCGTGGCGCGCCACCACGGACCCCTGCTTGAAGTCCTTCTCCGGGCGGAACAGGAAATCGATACGGGCTTCCTCCAGATACCGGAGGAACACCACGTTGTTGACGTGGCCGTACGCGTCCATGTCCGCCCAGCGCAGTGGGCAGCGGTAGATGTGCCGCAAGATCGATCAGCCCCGGGTCAGCTTCTTGTAGGTGGCACGGTGCGGACGCGCGGCGTCCGCACCCAGCCGCTCGATCTTGTTCTTCTCGTACGACTCGAAGTTGCCCTCGAACCAGAACCACTTGGACTCGCCCTCGTAGGCGAGGATGTGCGTGGCGACCCGGTCGAGGAACCAGCGGTCGTGGGAGACCACGACGGCGCAGCCGGGGAACTCCAGCAGCGCGTTCTCCAGGCTGCTGAGGGTCTCGACGTCGAGGTCGTTGGTCGGCTCGTCGAGGAGCAGCAGGTTGCCGCCCTGCTTGAGGGTGAGCGCGAGGTTGAGGCGGTTGCGCTCACCGCCGGAGAGCACGCCGGCGGGCTTCTGCTGGTCGGGACCCTTGAACCCGAAGGCGGAGACGTACGCCCGCGAGGGCATCTCCACCTGACCCACGTTGATGTAGTCGAGCTCGTCGGAGACGACGGCCCACAGCGTCTTCTTCGGGTCGATGTTCTCGCGGCTCTGGTCGACGTACGAGATCTTGACGGTCTCGCCGACCTTGATGTCGCCGGAGTCCGGGGTCTCGAGGCCCTGGATCATCTTGAAGAGCGTGGTCTTGCCGGCGCCGTTGGGGCCGATGACCCCGACGATGCCGTTGCGCGGGAGCGTGAAGCTGAGGTCGTCGATGAGGACCTTCTCGCCGAAGGCCTTCGAGAGGTTGTTGACCTCGACGACGATGGAGCCCAGGCGCGGGCCCGGCGGGATCTGGATCTCCTCGAAGTCCAGCTTCCGCATCTTGTCGGCCTCGGCGGCCATCTCCTCGTACCGGGCGAGACGGGCCTTGGACTTGGCCTGACGTCCCTTGGCGTTGGACCGCACCCACTCGAGCTCTTCCTTGAGCCGCTTGGCGCGCTTGGCGTCCTTCGCCCCCTCGACCTTGAGGCGGGTCGCCTTGGTGTCGAGGTAGGTGGAGTAGTTGCCCTCGTAGGGGTGGGCGCGACCGCGGTCGAGCTCCAGGATCCACTCGGCGACGTTGTCGAGGAAGTACCGGTCGTGGGTGACGGCGACGACGGTGCCGGGGTACTTCGCGAGGTGCTGCTCCAGCCACTGCACGGACTCGGCGTCCAGGTGGTTGGTGGGCTCGTCGAGGAGCAGCAGGTCGGGGGACTCGAGCAGCAGCTTGCACAGCGCGACGCGGCGGCGCTCACCACCCGAGAGGTTGGTGACGGGCCAGTCGCCGGGCGGGCAGCCCAGGGCGTCCATGGCCTGCTCCAGCTGAGTGTCCAGGTCCCACGCGTTGGCGTGGTCGAGGTCCTCCTGGAGCTTGCCCATCTCGTCGAGCAGCGCGTCCGAGTAGTCGGTCGCCATCAGCTCGGCGACCTCGTTGAAGCGCTTGAGCTTGCCCATGACCTCGGCGGCGCCGTCCTGCACGTTCTCCAGAACGGTCTTGGACTCGTCGAGCGGCGGCTCCTGGAGCAGCATGCCGACGCTGTATCCGGGCGACAGGAACGCGTCACCGTTGGAGGGCTGCTCGAGCCCCGCCATGATCTTCAGAACGGTGGACTTACCGGCACCGTTCGGCCCGACCACACCGATCTTCGCGCCGGGCAGGAAGCTCAGCGTTACGTCGTCAAGGATGACCTTGTCGCCGTGTGCCTTGCGCGTCTTGCGCATGGTGTAGATGTACTCAGCCAAGAGAAACCGTCCGGCAGCTTGAAATCTGGCAGTGGGCAGGTGGGCAGATACACCCCATCTTGCCTGAGGTCCATCCCTGGGTGTTAACCCGTTCGGTCGGGCGGCTGTGAGCTGGGGTTTCTGTGCCGGCGACCGCGGGTGGTACGTCACCTGGAGTGACTGGCGGGTCACGGCGGGGGGTGTCGGGCGGTCCGTGACGACAGGGCCCCGGTCCTCGGCTCGGGGAGCTGTGATCTCGGGGTTCGGGCAGGGGCCGATCTCTTAGGCCGATTGGCCGGAGGGGTGAGTGCCGTCGCGGGTGATCGGGCACCCATGTGCTGTCCGGCCCCCGGGCATCTTCGAGCCACTCATCAGACCCCCGTCGGGAGCCTCGCATGGAACCAGCCGCTGTCCCGAGAACCTGTCCCTTCGACTATGCCGAGGCGCTCGAGTTCGATCCTGTGCTCAAGCACTTGATGATCGAAGAGCCCGTCTCCCGCATCCGGCTGCCGCACGGTGACGGCGAGGCCTGGCTCGTCACAGGCTACGACGATGTGCGCACGGTGACCACCGATCGGCGTTTCAGCCGAAGCGCCGTCATCGGCCGGAATTTTCCGCGCATGACCCCTGAACCCATCGTTCAGGACGAGGCGATCAACGTGATGGACCCACCGGGCAGCAGCCGCCTGCGCAGCCTGATCTCCAAGGGCTTCGCGCCCCGCCACATGGAACGCATGCGGGTCCGTACCCAGTATGTCGTGGACGAGCTGCTGGACCGGATGGAGGAGCACGGTTCTCCCGCGGACCTCGTCGAGCACCTGGCGGACCCCCTGCCCCTGGCCACCATCTGCGAGGTCCTCGACATCCCCGAGGCCGATCGTGCCCAACTGCGTTCCCACGCCCGGACCATGATGGACACCGGCGTCGCCAACCGGGACAACGCCGTACGGGCCAAGGCCGATCTGCGCGCCTACTTCGAGAAGTTGACGACGCAGCGGCGCGAGAACCCCGGTGAGGACCTGATCAGCACGCTGGCCACGGCCCGTGACGGGGACGAGATTCTCAACGACCGGGAACTGGCGGTGATGGCCATGGTCCTGCTCATCACCGGCCAGGACACCACCACCTACGAGATCGGGAACATCGCGTACGCCCTGCTCACCCGTCCCGAAGAGCTCGCCGTGCTGCGCTCCGAACCCGGGATGCTCCCGCAGGCCATCGAGGAACTGCTGCGCTTCATCCCCTTCCGCAAGGGCGTCGGCATCCCCCGCGTCGCCACCGAGGACGTGGAACTGAGCGGGGTGACGATCCGCGCCGGGGACATCGTGCACGTCTCCTATCTGACGGCCAACCGTGACGGCCGGAAGTTCGACCGTCCCGATGAGCTGGATCTGGAGCGCACCGGCCCGGCCCACATGACCTTCGGCTGGGGTGGGCATCACTGTCTCGGCGCTCCGCTCGCCACCGCGGAACTGCAGGTCGCCATCGGCAGCCTTCTGGAGCGCTTCCCCGACCTGAGGCTCGCGAAGCCGGCCGAGGAAGTGCGCTGGAACACGACGTCGATCTGGCGCTATCCGCTCGCGCTGCCCGTCCTGTGGTGACCGCGGCACCCCCGGCAGCGCGCCGGGTCCATGGGTCCGAGGCGCCCTCGTAGGCCTGTGGACGGCCGCCGCCCGCAGCACTGGCGCCCGCAGCACTGTGCCCCGCCGCCCGGCCCGGCGGCGGGGCACGGTGCTCGGCTCCGGGGGCGCATCGCCCGTCTGCCGGCGATCAAGGCTGGTTCAAGGATGGTTGAAGGGGCACCGGGTTCCCCCTCCCGAATGCTCCGATCGGGGCGGGACGGAGCCGGGTTCGGGGGCGAGGGACCTGGTCATCCATGGTCCGGGCCGTCCCGGCGTGCCGCTCGCTCGACATGCGACGCTCACCCACTCGTCGTAGCGTGAGCCGGACGGCTGATCAAGCCGTGGCGGATCACTTTCCGCCCCAACGGGGAGAGCTTGAGTCTTCGACCATCTGCCCCGACCGCGCCCCGTGCCAGGGTCTCGAAACCGGCGCCGCGCCCACCACAGGTCCGTTCGCACGGCTTTCGCGCGGACGGATCCGGGGCGGCCGCCGCCGGAAGACGAACAGCCCGCATCCGGCCAGGGCCCGGCTGTGTGGACCACGTCCGCGGGAGGCATTCCATGGCGGTTCTCTGCAAGCCTGCAATCCAGGTACCCGAGTACGTCATCACCAACGAAGAAACCCTCGAACTGGCGCGACGGTTGCACGGCGACCATCCGCAGCTCGATCTGATCCTGCGCCTGATCGAACACACCGGGGTGCAGAAACGACATCTGATCCAGCCGATCGAGACGGTGCTGCAGCACCCGGGCTTCGACGCCCGCAGCGCCACCTACGAGGCGCACACCAAGGCCCGCGTTCCGGCCGTGGTGCGCCAGGCACTCGACCACGCGGAGCTGGAGCCGCAGCAGATCGACATGATCGTCTACGTCTCCTGCACGGGCTTCATGATGCCCCCGCCGACCGCATGGCTGATCGGCGAGATGGGCTTCCGGCCGGAGACACGACAGATGCCGATCGCCCAACTCGGCTGCGCGGCAGGCGGCGCGGCCATCAACCGGGCACACGACTTCTGTACGGCGTACCCGGACGCCAACGCGCTCGTCGTCGCCTGCGAGTTCTGCTCGCTGTGCTACCAGCCCACCGATCTGGGCGTGGGGTCGCTGCTGTCCAACGGCCTGTTCGGCGACGGAATCGCCGCGGCCGTGATCCGGGGCGACGGTGGCACCGGAGTCCGCCTGGAGCGCAACGGCTCGTACATCATCCCGGACACCGAGGACTGGATCTCCTACGCGGTCCGGTCCACAGGTTTCCACTTCCAGCTCGACAAACGCGTGCCCGGGACCATGGAGCCTCTCGCCCCGGCGTTGCAGGCCGTCGCGGAACAGCACCAGTGGAACGCCAGCAAGATGGACTTCTACATCATCCACGCGGGCGGTCCGCGCATCCTGGACGACCTGAGCCTCTTCCTCGACGTGCCGCCCGAGGCGTTCCGCTTCAGCCGCGCCACGCTCACCGAGTACGGAAACATCGCCAGCGCGGTGGTACTCGACGCCTTGGCCCGCATGTTCGCCGAGGCATCGGCCCTGGACGGCCACCGCGGCCTGATGGCCGGCTTCGGGCCCGGCATCACGGCCGAGATCTCCCTGGGCACCTGGACCTCGGAGTTCGAATCCTGACGCGTCGAGCGGCCAGGTAGCCCGCCACAGCCCCTCATCTTCGGGAGAACCGCAGGTGAGGGGCGTGCGCGGTCAGCGGCAAGGTGGCGGCCGTCCTCAGGTGCGGTAGCCCAGGATCGTCATCATCCCGGACTCCGAGTGGTACTGGTTGTGGCAGTGCAGCATCCACAGTCCCGGGTTGTCCGCGTTGAAGTCGACGACGAGCTTGCGGTGCGGCAGGACCAGGGCGGTGTCCTTGCGGGCGCCGGCCGCGTCGATGCCGGCGAGGCCGAAGGTGTGGCCGTGCAGGTGCATCGGGTGCCACATGTCGGTGGAGTTGACGAGGGTGAGGCGGACCCGTTCGCCCTCGCGGATCGGGTGGCGCTGGTCCAGGGAGTAGGGCTGGTGGTCGAAGCTCCAGTTGAACCGCCTCATGTCGCCGGTCATCCTGAAGCGCAGCTCGCGGTCCGGGGCGCGGTCGCAGAAGGCCACGGATTCGTCCGGCACGAGCCGCCTGGCCGGTACGACCCGGCCGTCCAGCTCCGCCGGGTGGACCCCGGGGCCGGGGCGCCGTCCGCTTCCGGTGCGCAGGACCGCCAGGGCCTTCGCGTTCTTGCCCTCGGCGAGCGCGACCAGCGGGAACACCCCGTCCTTGGCGGTGACCAGCACGTCGTAGCGTTCGGCCATGCCCAGCAGCAGCGCGTCCGTCCGCCGGTGCTCGACCGGGTAGCCGTCGGTGTGGGTCACGGTCATCTGGTGGCCGCCCAGCGCCACCCGGAAGGCCGTTTCGGCCCCGGCGTTGATGATCCGCAGCCGGATCCGGTCGCCGGGGCGGGCCCGGAAGACCGAAGGGGCGTCCGGCACCCGGCCGTTGACCAGGTAGTAGGGGTAGTCGACATGGCCGCCGGGGCTGCGCAGCATGCGGCTCCGTGAGCCGTGCAGGATGCGGGAGGGGCCGGTCGACGTCCGTCCGCCCGGCTCGTGCGCGCCGCCGCCGGGCATGGCGTGGCCGGAGTCCTGGTGACCCTCGCCCATGTCCGCCATCCCCCTGCCGTGGCTCAGCTGCGCGAACACGGCGTCCGGGGTGGAGCCGTCCACGCCGTCGACCCAGTCGTCCAGGACGACGACCCACTCCTTGTCGTACGAGAGCGGCTCCCTGGGGTCCTCGACGATCAGCGGGGCGTACAGGCCGCGGTCGAGCTGCATGCCCGAGTGGGAGTGCACCCAGTACGTGCCCGGGTGCGAGACCGCGAAGCGGTAGGTGAAGTCCGCGCCGGGTCTGATGGAGGACTGGGTCAGGCCGGGCACGCCGTCCATGTCGCAGCGCAGCCGGACGCCGTGCGAGTGCAGGGTCGTCGCCTGCGGCAGATGGTTGGCGAGGGTGAGCTGGAGGATGTCGCCCTTGGTGATGCGGAGCTCGCGGCCCGGCAGCATGCCGTCGTACGCCCATGATCTGACGGTCGGTCCGCCCAGGTCGAGGGAGGCCTCGGTGGCGGTCAGCGTGAATCTGCGCAGCGGGCCGGACCCGCGGGCCCGCTCGGCGGCCTCGACCTCGGGACCGGACGGGCTCACGTATCCCCCGGGCCCGTGGCCGCCGCCGTGGCCGCCTCCGTGGCCGTCGCCGCGGCCGGCGGGTCGGGCCGCGGCCGGGGGGCCGGGCCGGGGCTGCGAACGGGTCACCGTCCGGGGGCCGGGCCCGGCGGGCGAAGCGGACGCCGTGGAGGCTCCGGACCCGGCGGGCGAGCCGGAACCGGCATAGGAGGCCAGGGCTCCCGCGCCCACGGCCGCGATCGAGGCACCGAGCACGGTGCGCCGCGTATGTGTGGTCATGCCTTAAATAAGACATGTCATATCGTCACATTCGGGATATCCGAGGCGGCGCGTCTCGCGAATCGTGTGCGCCGGCGGCGCCCGCCGAGGTGCGCGGCGGGACGCGCGGTGCGGTCAGTCCCGGCCCGCGTGCTCCTTGCGGCCCACCAGGACCAGCGCCGCCCCGCCGATCACCACCAGGCCGATGGCCGTGCCCGCGATGATCGGGGTCGCGCTGGAGCCGCCCGTCTCGGCGAGGTTGGTGTCGCTGGACGAGGTGCCGCCCACGGTGGCCGGGCTCGGCTCGCTGAGGGTCTGGGTGGTCAGGTTCCCGGTCTCGGCGGCCCGGGTCCGGCAGTCGAGGACGCCGGTGAAGCGGTACTGCCTGCCCTGGGGGCCGGCGATCGTGAAATCGTAGGCCTGGTCCTCCTCGAGCGGGACCGTCACGGTCTGCGAGGCGCCCGCCGCGATGGTGTACTCGGCGCCCATCAGCTCGAAGACGAAGGCCTCGTCGCCCTGGTTGGCCGCGGTGATGTCCACGCCGTGCTCGGCGCAGTTCTTCGCCGCGGACAGGGCCGGTACGGCGCCCTGCGTCGCCCAGGCGGCGCTCGCCGTCGCCGACACGGTCGACTCGCTGGAGCCGGCCAGGATCTGCGTCTGGCTGCGGCTCTCGGAGGTGAACGCGCGGCCGACGGGGATGGTGGTCGAGGCCCGCACGGTCAGCTCGGCGGTCCCGGCCCCGGCGTCCTCGGGCACGTCGAAGAACAACTGGGTGCCGTTCTTCGCGGTGGTCACCGCCACGCCGTCCTTGTCGACGATCCGCACCCCGCTGGTGGCGGCGTCCATCGGCGGGGTGACCGTCACCGTGCCGGCGTCCGTGCGCACCGTCACCGGGCCGAGCGGCGCGCCGGGGCGGCCGGAGACGGCGGGCGGGTCGAGGGTCAGGGACGCCTCGGGCTCCGCCGTGTCGCGGGCGGCCTTCTGGAGGTAGTCCGCGAGCTGTTCGGCCTGCGGGTCGACGGCGTCGACGTCCGCGCCGTCCGCGTGGCGCCAGATGGCCACCTGGGTGCCGGCCGCCGCGTCCTGCTCGGTGAGGGCACCGGCGATGCCGGCCCTGCTCGCGAGCGAGGCGAGATCGTTGACCTGCGGGTAGGAGTTCTGGAGGATCCACCGGACGCGGCCCGCGTCCTGGCCGGCGCCGAGCGAGGTGCCGCTCCAGGGCGTCTCGTGGTACTTGGCGTCCTTCTGCGTGGGGTTGCGAAGGTCGACGCCGTAGGTCTGGAGCGTGCCGCCACCCTCGACGGACATCTCGAACAGGCCCGCCGAGACCTCCAGGTCGCCGCTCTCCTCGTGGATCACGGCGGCGCCGAACGTCTCGAGGCCGCCTATGGTCGCGGTGGCCCCGCCCTCGCCCGGGGTCGCCCCGTCGGCGACGGCCGTGCCCGCGGTGGCGACCACGCCGGCGACGGCGAGGCCGGACACCAACGCCGCCGCGGCGAGCCGGACCGCGCCCCGCCGTCGCGCGAACGGCGCGGAGAACGATGAAATCAACGCAATTCCCCTTCGAGCAGGACCCGTTGATGTGAGGGGTGAGGTCCCACCAGCAGAATCAGAAGCCCCGTGAGCTATGTCCGGCATCCTAGAGACGCGGGCGTACCACCCTTCCCGGTCATCTCATCGGATGGACGATCCGACTCGGAATCGTTATCCCCAAGATCGTCCATGGGCGGGGCTTATCGACAAATCCACCTGACCACTTGAGGTGAACTCGTCGCCAACACACATGGATCCATCGATAAGCCGCAGTCCCATCAATTGATGGTGTTTCCTGGCATCACGTCACCGCAGCCGGTACACGCGGCTGTTGAGCCGGCGTCGCGGCGGAGTCCCCGGGCGGCGTCTCCCAGTGGGTCTCCGGCAACGGGGGCGCGCCCGCGGTCGCCTCGGGCCTGGACGCCCGCCGGAAGGCGGACGTGCCGCGCGCCAGGTCGTGGCCGATGGCCACGGCGTCGATGTCGGCCGACGTCCGGTTCTGCTGCCCGTCGCGCGTCTCCGTGCGCACCTTCAGCCTGCCCTGCACGATCACGGGGTCGCCCACGTTCAGCGAGGCTCCCGCGTTCGTGGCCAACTGGCGGCCGGCCCACACCGTGAAGAAGTTGGTGTGCCCGTCGGTCCACGTGTTCTTCTCGCGGTCCCAGTAGCGCGAGGTCACCGCCAGCCGGAACCTCGCCGACGGGCCCGTCGCCAGCTCCCGGTAGACCGGCTGCGTCGCCACGTTCCCCACCGCGCAGACCATCGTCTCGTTCATCGCGAACCCCTCCCGTCGCCCGGGCGCTCACCCGGGCGGATACCCGTACGGGCCCGTCCCGTACGGCTGCGTCCGGCGCGTCGGCCGCGGTGACACCCGCACCGCGTACCGCCGCCGCACCGGCGTCCGCGTCCGTCGCGATCGCCGTACGGCCAGACTGCCTCCGCCGGGCCGAGCCCGCCGAGCCCTGTGGATCACCACACCCCTGGGGAAAACGCCGCCACCCGCACGAGTGATCCACGTCCTGGCGAACGCCGATCACCCACCACGCGCCGGCCGCACACCCGGTCACGCCGCTCCCCGGTCACGCCACTCCCTGATCACGCCACCCCCTGGTCACAGCGCCCCCGTTCACCGCGCCCCGGCCCCCACCCCCGTGACCCTCCCGTACTGCTCCCGTACCTCCCGGTACCGCAGCAGTTCCGCCGCCACCGGATCCAGCACCCGGGCCCGGCCGCACCCGGCGGCCGCGTCCCGCAGGCTTCTCTCCGCGTCCTGCCCGTACCGCCGCGCCGGGCCGCGGGCCGCCATCTTGCAGCTCCACTCCACCAGCGGCCCGCCGACGATGCCCGCCAGCATCAGCAGCACCGGAACCCCCAGGTTCGGGGCCATCACCTGGGCGATCTGACCGACCAGCCACAGCCCGCCGACGACCTGGAGGAGCGTCATGGCGGCCTGCGCCAGAACGGCGGCCGGCCACCACCCGGGCCGGGGCGGCCTGCCCGGCGGCAGCCCGGTCCGCGCGGCCAGCTCGTCCAGCGCCTCCGGCAGCCCCTGGGCGCCCCGTACGGCCGCCTCCCGCACCGCCTGCCCCCACGGCGCGGGCAGTCCCGCGGAGGCCCGGTCGGACACCGTGCGCACCGCCTGTTCGACGCGCTGGCGGGCCGTGGCCTCCTCGTCGGCCTGAGTACGGACCTGGAGCCGGCCGGTGGCGGCGGGCTCCCGCCGGTCCTGCTGCCACCGCCACAGCCGCAGCCACGGCGTGCCGCACGCGCGGTTGGCGTTGCGCAGCCAGGCGCGTTCGGCGGCCTCGCCCGCCGCGGTCGCGCCCACCGCGTCCGCGAGCCGGCCCGCGAACTCGTCCCGGGCCTCCTCGCTGAGCCCGGTGCGCTGTCCGGTGACGTAGACGGGCCGCAGCCGGGCCGCGGCGCCGTCCACGTCGGCCGCCACCCGGCGTGACGCGGCCCCGCGCTCGCCGACGAACTGACCCAGCAGCTCCCGCAGTTCGGTCACGCCGTCCCCGGTGATCGCGGACAGGGCGAGCACGGTGGCGCCGGGTTCGCCGTACTCGCCGAGCGCGATGCCGTCCTCGTCGAGGAGCCTGCGCAGGTCGTCGAGGACCAGCTCGGCGGCCTCCCCGGGCAGCCGGTCGACCTGGTTGAGGACGATGAACATGACCTCGGCGTGACCCGCCATGGGCCGCAGATAACGCTCGTGGAGGACGGCGTCGGCGTACTTCTCGGGATCGACGACCCAGATGACGGCGTCGACCAGGGCCAGGATGCGGTCGACCTGCTCACGGTGCTGGACGGCGGCCGAGTCGTGGTCGGGCAGGTCGATCAGGACGAGTCCGTCCAGCTGCGCCTCGGCCTCCGCGCTCTGCACGGGGCGCCGCCGCAGCCGGCCCGGGATGCCGAGCCGGTCGATGAGGGTGGCGGCGCCGTCGCTCCAGCTGCACGCGATGGGCGCGGCGGTCGTGGGCCGGCGTACACCGGTCTCCGAGATGGTGACCCCGGCGAGGGTGTTGAACAGCTGGGACTTGCCGCTGCCCGTGGCGCCCGCGATGGCGACGACCGTGTGCTGCCCGGAGAGCTTGCGCCGGGCCCCCGCCTCGTCCAGGACGCGGCCGGCCTCGGCGAGCGTCCGGTTGTCGAGCCGCGCGCGGGACAGCCCGACCAGCTCGCGCAGGGCGTCGAGCCGGGAGCGGAGCGGGCCGTCGTAGGCGAGCGGGGCGGGGGCGGCCGGTGCGGCGCCGACCCGGGACTCCGGGGAAACGCCCTGTTCGGCGCCGGTGCCCTCGTTGACGCGGCGCGCGATGAGCCCGTCGTCCCAGGCGCCGGCGGAGTCCGTACGGTCGTCGGCGGGGGCGTCCGCGGGGGCGCCCGTACGGTCGTCCGCGGCGCGGTCGGTTCCCGGATCGCGTGGCACGCGCGTGGGGGCGCGTTCGGCGCGCTCCCGTGTACGGCCGCCCCCGGCGGGTTCCTCGTCCGGGCCGCCGTCCGGGCCGCCGGCAGGACCCCTGTCCTGGCCCCTGTCCGGGCCCGCGTCGGGGCGCTTCGCCGGCCGCTCGTGCCGGGTGTCCTCGGGGGCCGTGGCCGTCCCCTCGCCCGACGGTTCTCCGGTGGGGGTGTCCGTCACGGAGTGGTCGCCCTCCTCGTGGGCCCGGTCGTCCGCCGAATGGCCGTGGTCCGTGTGATCCATGTGATGCGTGCGATCGGCGCGATCGGCGCGACCTGTGCGGTCGGTGTGACCCGTGCGGCCCGTGTGATCGGTGTGATCCGAGCGGCCCGTGTGATCCGTGTGGTCCGTGTGGTCCTGGTCAGTGACAGCGGTCACCGGTCACCTCTCCTTCTGCAGTACGGACAGCGCGGCGATGAGTTCGGCCTGGGGCTCGGCATGGACGTCGAGAGCTTCGAGCGGGGCGAGCCGGCGCTCGCGTTCGGTGTGCATCACGCGGTCCAGGTGCTCGCCGAGCAGCCGTCCGCCCCGGTCGCGCAGCCGCAGCGCGCCGTGCGCCCCGAGCCGCTCGGCGAGGCCCTCGCCGGCGGAGCGCGCCCGGCGGCCGCCCAGCAGGACCGTGGCGACGAGCGCGGCGACCGCCTCGGGATCGGGGGCGGCCCCGCGTTCCAGGGCGCGCACCTCGTCCTCCGCGTACTCCTCCAGCTCGCGCCGCCATCGCCGTACGGCCAGGCCGATGCGGTGTTCGGCGTTGTCCGGCAGGGGGTCCCGGTCCGTCAGCGCCGGTGCGTCGGAGGCCGGTTCGCGGCGCCAGGCGTCGTCGACGCGCTCGTCGGCGGCGGTGACCGCGCAGAGCAGCAGCGCGGCCAGGCTCTCCACGAGGGCGTCCAGGAGTTCACCGGCGGTGCAGTCCAGCGGGAAGGCGCGCCAGCGCTTGAGCGCGTCCCCGGCGAGCACGGCGCCGCTCTGCAACCGGCCCCGCACCCGCGCGTACTCGCTGTCGTACGCCCCGTCGACGGCCGAGGTGAGCCGCAGCGCGGCCGCGTACTGCGCGGCGGCGGCACTGGCCAGTTCGGGCATCCGGGAGCTCAGGGAGTCGAGGACGCCGTGGGCGGTCCGGGCCAGCACCTGGCGGCGGGCGGCGGGGTCCTGGGCCTGGTGGACCAGCCAGGTCCGCAGGGAGGCCACGGCGCTGGCCGGCAACAGTCCTCCGCCCCAGGCGGACTCGGGCAGTTCGGGCACGGTGAAGCGCGGTACGTCGCCGAGGCCCGCCTTGGTGAGGAGGGCGCCGTACTGCCGGGATACCTCGCCGACGACCTGGTGGGGCACCCGGTCGAGGACGGTGACGAGCGTGGCGTCGTACTCCTTCGCCGTGCGCAGCAGATGCCAGGGCACGGCGTCGGCGTATCGGGCGGCCGTGGTGACCATCACCCAGATGTCGGCGGCACACATCAGCTCGGCGGCGAGGACGCGGTTGTCGGCGAGGAGGGAGTCGATGTCGGGCGCGTCGAGGAGGGCGAGGCCCGGCGGGAGGGTCTCGGCGGTCTCGATGCGCAGTACGCGCCGGCCGTCCGGGCCGGTCGGCAACAGGTCGTCGGACGGCTCCTGATGGGGCATCCACACGCGGGTGAGGTCGGGCAGGACGCGCATGCCGCTGAACCAGTGATGGTCCTCCGGATGGCAGACCAGGACCGGTGTCCGGGTCGTCGGCCGCAGCACGCTCGCCTCGCTGACGCGCCGCCCCACGAGGGAGTTGACGAGCGTCGATTTGCCGGCGCCGGTGGAGCCTCCGACAACGGCCAGGAGTGGCGCTTCGGGCTGTCTGAGGCGGGGCACCAAATAGTCGTCGAGCTGGGCGAGCAGTTCGTCGCGGTTGGCACGCGCGCGTGGCGCCCCCGCCAGGGGCAGCGGGAAGCGTGCGGCGGCGACACGGTCGCGCAGGGCGGAGAGTGCGTCGAGCAGTTGAGGCCGTACGTCCAAGGTCACCACATGCGAAGAATGCCCAATTTTAGGGGATTTATGAAGCATATAGGCATGTCTGCGCGCCGATAGGACACAAGGGACGGAAGGTGCGACTGGGACACAGCCACAGCCCAGGCATAACGAGTGCACAACACCCGGGGTTCGAGGCGCCAAAAGCGATGCACGATTCGCACCTGCCTGCGATTATCAGGACCGCTTCACTGAACCTCCACATTGAGCCACGGAGGCGAAGCAACAGGGACAAGGAACCGGGAGCCCTATCCTTGTCCCCGGCAACGTCACGGATCAGCCCACACCCGGGCAGCACGTACGAGGCCACCACACCGGCCCCCGTAGCTCAGTGGATAGAGCAGGCGCCTTCTAAGCGCTTGGCCGCAGGTTCGAGTCCTGCCGGGGGCGCAAGTCTCCGCCCTCCCTCTGGGAGGGCTTTTTTGCTGGTCGAAGCGGTTTTCGCTCGCTACGACGAAGTCCCGGACACTCCCTCGATGATCAAAGGGAGGTTCCGGGGCCGTCCGACTGTCACCGGGTTTTCGCGGGTGGCCCTGTCGCGTACGTGTCGAAAATCTTTGGCGAGAAGATCAGCCCTCGCCGCGCCGCTCCGGGGCTCCCCCGCCGCCTCCAGCCGCCTTTTCCGGTCAGGGGGCCGCGCCTCACCGGGGGCGGCTCGACGTGCGGCCGATGCGGAGCGGTCAAGCGGCGTCGATGCGGTCGAGCAGCGCCCGGGCCTCGACGGTGCGGCGATGGTCCGGGCCGAAGGAGGCCATGCAGGCGTCGTGAGCGGCGGTGGCTCGACGGCGGGCTTCGGTAGCGCGGTGCAGCCCCAGGAGGGCGGTGGCCACGGCCAGCTCGACGGCACCGGTCTCCGGGCGGCAATCGTCCTCGGGCAGAGCGCGGCGCAACTCGCCGGCGCGCTCCGCCTCGGCGAGGGCCTCCTCGTACCGGGCCTGTCCGCTGAGGCTGCGGGCCAGGCCGAGCCGCAGTACCAGGGACAGCCGGTCCGGTTCGTCATGGGCGGCCAGGTCCTCGCGGGCGAGGGCCTCGGCCTCCACGTGGCGCCCCTGCGCGTCGAGGGCGAAGACCAGTCCGTTGCGGGCGGCCCTCGCCGTGATCTGCAGCTGTAGCCCCGTACCGCGGCCGACGGCCGCGCACTCCGTCTCGCACTCGGCGTACCGACCGAGCGCGGCCAGCGTCTGGGCACGGTCCGAGCGCAGCTTCAAGGTCTGCCAGTGGCCGGCTCCAAAGATCCTTCCGACGCCCGGCAGCACGTCGTCGTACAGGGCGAGAGCCTCGGCGTGACGGCCCTGGGCGCCCGTCGCGTTCGCGATGATGCTCAACGCCAGCGGCGCGTAGGTGTCTTCACCGGGCAGCGACCGGGCCACGGCACGGGCTTCGGCCACCGCCTCGGCGTAGCGCCCGGCCTTGTACAGGGCATGGGCGCGGTCCACAGGGGTGCTCGTCGTCCGCCCGGCGCTGTTTCGGCCGCGTATCCGGAAGAATTTCATGGCCGGAGCATACGGATGCCGCGCACACCGTTCCACGGAGCGGGGGAACGGGTGTTCGGCAACTTCACTCATCGTCAATAAACAACCAGGTCAGGCCCGTTCATTCGATTATCTACCCAGGAGCACGGGGGATTCATGGAAGACATCACGACGCATCAGCCTGCCTCTTCCGGCCGGCAGCGGCCGCGGACCTGGGCCGCCGTCGGTCTCGTGCCGGCCGCGGTTCTTGTCTCCCTCGGCCTCGCCGTCGGCGGGTTCCTCATGGGCCGGGCCTCGGCGGACAACGGTGGGGACGACAAGGGCGCGGCGGACTGCGCCAAGGTGAAGGATCTCGCCGCCACGCAGAAGGCGGAAGCGGACTCGTTCTACAACCAGGAGGGGCGCGACGACGACTGGCTCTTCGGTACGCGTACCTACGCCTACCTCGTGAAGCAGAACCCCGAGTGCTTCGCCGCCGACACACGTGCGAAGGCGCAGGCGACGCTGGACCGCCTCGAGAGCATGGGCTGAGGGTCGGCATCCGCTCGCCGGAAGGCCGCCCGGAATTCCGGCCGACCCACTGAGGCTCAACGCCCGTAGCGCGCCAGCAGGGCCGTCCCGTCGCGCCGGACCAGGCGGAGGCCGTGTGCCCCGATCA
Organism: Streptomyces phaeofaciens; assembly: GCF_014648915.1. Lineage (GTDB taxonomy): Bacteria > Actinomycetota > Actinomycetes > Streptomycetales > Streptomycetaceae > Streptomyces > Streptomyces phaeofaciens. The sequence continues at coordinate 295,748 of NZ_BMSA01000003.1, forward strand.
CCGCGACCGACGCCGGATGCGAGCCGTCCACCACCAGGTCCGCCATGGTGGGCAGGGGCGGCCGAGGGGTGAGCCGGGGCGGCCAGGTCAGTACCGCCGGCGGGGTGTCGGGGGCCGACATGCGCAGCTCGCGCAGCGGGAGGCCCAAGCCCACACCGAGGGCCTTCAGCACCGCTTCCTTGCGGGTCCAGGTGCGCAGGAAGGCGGCCTTCCGCCCGGTGGGCGGGAGGGTGTTCAGCGCGGCGAGCTCGGGCGCGGCCAGGGCCGTACGCGCCGCCGTGTCGACGTCGACGGCACCGTCGCCCTCCTCGACGTCCAGCCCCACCTGGGCGCCCCGGCACACGGCGACACCGATGACCTCGCCGCTGTGGGTGACGGAGAAGTCGTACGGCGGTGTGTCCGGCATGTCCGCCAGCCGCACCTTGCCGTGCGGGCCGCCGCAGCGTGGGCACACGCGCCGCAGGGGAACCTGTGCGGCGGGGACGCCGAGCAGCTCGCCCAGGACGAGGCGGCTGAGGGCGCAGCCGACGAGGAAGCGGCCCTGGTCGGCGGGCCGGACGGTCGCCTCGTACCGGCCGCGTTCCACGGTGTCGAGGAGGTTCAGCAGACCGTCGCGGGCGTCACCGAGGCGAGCCCACGACACATCGACCCGAAAGGCGGGAACAGCCGACGGATTCGGAAATCCCGGTGAACCCTCCGCGGGAACAGCCGGAATGGTCAGTGCACCGCGCGCAGCATGCGCGTCACATTGATCTTCGTCGGCGAAAGGCCCAGCTCCACGCTCTGCATCATCCGTTCGCCGTTCAGTCGGCCGTAGGCGAGCAGGTCGACGTTCGCCAGGCTGAATTCCGGCCAGGTGTGAATGCTCAGATGCGACGCGGAAAGCAGAAGAATGGCAGTGACCGCACCATTCGGGAATACGTGCGACGATTCACCGAGTACCGTGGCGTTTCCCTTTTCGGCGGCCGTGCGCAGCACCTGGAGGAGGCGCTCCTCGTCGGTGAGGATGCTGTGGTCGCTCACCCATACGTCGACGGCATAGGAGCAGAGATCGTCGACGTTTATGCCCTCGGTGGCGAGGTTGGCAGGATTGGTCATGGGGAACCGGGGGCGACGCGGCGCTGCCCCCGTCTCCTTTCACATAGATCCCGCGCTGGTCCGCGCGGCCGAAGAAAAAGGTCACGAGGCCGGTGACCGGCGCTCGGTGGAGCCCAGCGTAGCATCCGGGGCGCTTCGGGGCGCGCGAGCGCAGGGTGTCAAGGGGTACGGGGACGCCCGGCGGATTCGGCCGGAAACCATCGGTGCCGAATTCCTGAGAACCGGGCCCGATAATCCACCGTGAATACCTGTGAAGAATTCATGTGGCACTTTTCTGTTCCCGGCCGCCGCACCGAGTCCGATCACGCCCTCACCAGCCCGTATACTCGATACTCCCTAATCCATCGGCTGGCCTGGAGCAGCATTGTGACGAACGCGAGTCGGCACCCCCGGAGTACCACCGCCGATCAAGTGCTCACGGAAGTCGCGGACGCCGTCAGGCTCCAGGAGGGCCCGCCCGGAGTTCGCTCGGTCCTGCGCGCCCTGCGCCGCCTCGCCCCCGCCTCCACCAAGGACCTCAGCCGCGCCACCGGCCTGCCCGTCCCGATCGTGGCCGCCCTGGGCAACGAACTGCGCCGGCGGGGGCTCGTCACCAAGGAGCGTCCGTCCCGGCTGACCGAGGCCGGTCAGGACGTCGTCGCCGAGCTCGGTATGGATCTCACCCTCGACGCCACCTGCCGCACCTGCGACGGCCGTGAGCTGGTGATCCCCGACGTGCTGGACGAGGCGGTACGGCGGCTGCGCGCCCTGATGGAGTCCGGGCCGGCCGCCGACATGGCGATCGACCAGTCGCACTGCACGGCCGAGACCAAGGTGCGCCGGGTGCTCGCGCTGCTGACGGCGGGCGCGCTGCCGGGCGGCTCCCTGTTGCTGGTCGGTGACGACGACCTCGTGTCGCTCGCCGTCGCCGTCGTGGGCGACGTGCTCGGCGCGCCGATCGTCGAGCGGGTGACCGTCGTGGACATCTCCAGCGAGATCCTCGACTACATCCAGAAGGTGTCGGCGGGGCTCGGCACCCGGGTCGAGACGGTCCGGCACGATCTGCGCCAACCGCTGCCCGCCGAACTGCACGGCCGGCACGACGTGGCGATGACCGACCCGCCGTACACCCCCGAGGGTGCCCGGCTCTTCCTGTCCCGCGCGGTGGAGGGCCTGCGGCCCGGTCCCGCGCACAGCGTCTTCTTCTCCTTCGGCGGCAAGAGCCCGGACGAGATGCTCGAGGTCCAGCGGGAGATCATGGCCCTCGGCCTGGTCACCAACGGCTACATCCGCAACTTCAACGAGTACGAGGGCAGCGGCATCCTCGGTGGTGTCGGCTTCTTCCAGCAGCTCCTCACCACCCGCTCGACCGCCTCCGCGCAGGGCGACTACAGCGGTCCCCTCTACACCGGCGACAAGCGGACCCGGCAGCGTGCGTACGAGTGCGTGGCGTGCGGCGAGATCGTCCCCGTCGGCCCCGGCGCCCGCTGGACGTCGGTCGCCGCCCTGCGCACGGACGGCTGCCCCCGGTGCGGCAAGGGCCCCTTCCGGCCGGGCCGCCTGATGCCGGAGGCCCCACCGGAGACACAGCCGGAGGCGCAGAAGGAGACCCAGCCGGAAGTACAGCCTCAGCAGGCTGCACCGGCCACCGCCCCGGCCACCGCCGCGACCCCGGCAGCCCAGCAGGCTCCCGCAGCCCAGCAGGCCCCCACCGAACCCCCCTCCACCCGCACCATCGGCTGGCACCCTCCCACCGCCGAGACCCGCGCCGCCCTCGAACAGCGGTCCCGCCCCTACGTCACCCGTCAGGCCGACGAGCGCGACCTCCCGGCGATCGGGGCGTTCGAGGCGGAGATCGCCCGGGTGTCCTTCGGCGAGGACGCCATCGACGATCCGGCGCGCTGGGCGGCCCGTCTCGGCCGGGCCATGGAGAAGTCCAAGGAGGGCATGATCGTCGCCCACGGTCCGGGCGAGGAGCCCGTCGGCTGGTGCTGGGTGTCGATCAACCAGAACGCGATGACCGGCGAGCGCTACGCCAACTTCCGCTCCCTCGCCGTCGCCCCGCTGGACAACCGCGGTGACGTCGCCGAGCTCCTGCTCACCGCGGGCCTGGAGTTCTGTCTGGCGAACGGCATCACGGAGGTCGTCGGCCGGGTCCACGTCGGCAACGTCCCGATGCGCACGGTCTACCGCAAGTTCGGCTTCGACCCCACCAGCCTGGCGATGAAGCTGTTCCTGCCGGAGAGCGGCGGCACCCGGTGACCGGCTACGACCCCGACAGCGTCAAGTGCGTCGTCTGGGACCTCGACGGCACCCTCTGGGACGACATCGCCGTGGAGACTCCCACCGACGAACTCCCCACGCCCCGCCCCGAGATGCTGGCCGCGATCGACGCGCTGGCGGCCCGCGGCGTGCTCAGCAGCATCGCGAGCCGCAGCGCGCCGACGGTGCTCGACCGGCTCGCCGGCCGCCCGGAGGTGCGGGAGCGCTTCCTGGCCCCGCAGGTGTCCTGGCAGGACAAGAGCGAGTCGCTGCGCCGGATCGCCAAGGACCTCGGGATCGCCGTGGAGGCCCTCGTCCTGGTGGACGACTCCCCGTACGAGCGGGCCGAGGTCGAGGCCCTGCTGCCCGGCGTCCGCACGCTCGCCCCCCAGGAGGTGCCGGAGCTGCTGGCCGTCTTCGAGGGCCGCGAGGTCACCGCCGAGTCGCGCGCGCGGGTGGGCCGCTACCGCACCGAGGAGAACCGCCGGGCCGAGAGCGAACGCTTCGAGGGCAGCCGGGAGGAGTTCCTGCGCTGGTGCGACATGCGGCTCACCGTCGGCGCGGCCACACCCGAGGATGTCCCCCGCGCCCTGGAGCTCGCCGCCCGTACCCACCGTCTCAACTCCTCGGGCCTCACCCCGGACCGGCTGGGCGAGCTGGCCGCCACGGAGGGCCACGAGCTGTACACCGCCCGGATGGCGGACCGCTTCGGCGCGTACGGCATCATCGGCGCCGCCCTCGTCGACCGCACCGACCCGGCCGTCTGGTCGGTTCCGCTGCTCGCGCTGTCCTGCCGGGTGGCGGGCCGGGGCGCGGCGGCGGCCTTCCTGTTCCGGCTGATGGGGCGGGCCCGAACGGCCGGCGCCGGTACCTTCCGGGTGACCCTGCGCCCGACGGACGCCAACCTGGAGATGCGCATCCTGCTCCGCCAGGCGGGCCTGCGCCGCACGGACGACACTCCCGGCGGCGCTCCCGACTCGGCCGTCCTCGCCCGGCCGCTGCACGGCGACCTCCCCGAGCCGCCCCCCTATCTGCACGTATCCGACCGAGAGGACACCGAGGCGTGACGGACACCCTGGACCGCGCCGCCGTGGAGCGGGAACTGCGCTCGATGATCGCCGAGGCGGCCCGGCTGGAGCCTGCCGTGGTGGCGGAACTCCCCGCGGACACCGACCTGTTCGGGCCGGAGATCGCCCTCACCTCGCTGGCCGGCGTGACCCTGCTGGGCGCCGTCGACGCCCGCTTCGGGGTGGACGTCGCCATGCTGGACCTCAGCCTGGACAGCCTTCAGTCGATCGCCACCCTGGCCGACTTCGTCGCGGCACACCTCCAGGACCGCTGACCCCGGCCGCTCGTCCGTACGGCGCCCGCTGTTCAGAAAGGGTGATCCGTGCCGACGTGCCGTGACCCGCTCCGGGCGGCCGCGTTGAACGGGGCGTGCGACGGCACCCCTTGCCGCCGCGCGAACCGATTCACTTAAGGAGAACGTGATGTCTCGCATCGCGAAGGTGGCCGCTGTTGCCCTCGGCACCAGCGCCGTGGTGGTCAGCGGAGCCGGCCTGGCCATGGCGGACTCGGGTGCGCAGGCCGCGGCCGTGGGCTCGCCCGGTGTCCTGTCGGGCAACGTCGTCCAGGCCCCGATCCACGTGCCGATCAACGTCTGCGGCAACACCATCAGCATCATCGGCGCCCTGAACCCGGCCTTCGGCAACAAGTGCGCCAACGTCAGCGGCCACCACCACAAGGAAGACGGCTACAAGGACGGCGGCCACAAGGACGGTGGCCACAAGGACGGCGGTCACCAGGACGGCAGCCACCAGGACGGCAGCTACGGCTACGGCGACTGACGCGCGCTTCCCCCGCACCACCAGGAAGAGCCCCGGCACCTCGAGCGCCGGGGCTCTCCCCATGTGAACCGCGGAATCGACGAAGCCGGGCGGTGACGGCTTCTCACGCGTACCGGTAGATCCGCCCCACGTCCTCCAGCTGATCCGGCGTCACGTTCCAGGGCGGGAGCTTCTCGTGGCGGGCGACGACCCTGCGGTACTGCCGGCTGCCCGGGCCGGGCGGTTCGGCGGGCAGGTACCGGTGTTCACGGTGGCGCTGCTGCCAGCGGGTCCACACCAGGTCGATGAAGGCGTGGTGCATCCAGAACACGGGGTCGTTGACGGACGCGCCGCCGAGCATCTCCCCGCCGACCCATCGGTGCACGCGGTTGTGGGTGCGCCAGGCGGCGCTGCCCCGGCCGGTCCCCCACCCCTCCAGTCGGTTGCGGAACCCCCGGTTGGACGTCGAGTCCCAGGGCGAGACGTCGTAGACCGGTTCGCTCAGCGCGCCGTCCACGTCGGCCTTGGTCGGCAGCTCGATCGGGTTGGCGGCCCGGCCCAGGTCCCGGGTGAGGAACCTGCTGTCCGTGATGTTCTCCTTGAGGGTCCAGTTGCCGGTGGAATAGGCGAACGGCCCGGTCGTCACCTGTCGGTCCGACTTGCGTCCGTTGCCGCCGAGGAGGTCCTTCGTCCAGGGCGCGGCGCCGACGGAGCGGGCGCGCGTCCAGTCCCAGTACGGCACCGTCACCGAGGAGTCGACCCGGCGCAGCGCGTTCTCCAGGTCCAGCAGGAACCGGCGGTGCCAGGGCAGGAAGGAGGGTGCCATGTGGGCCGTCCGCAGTCCGCCCTCGCCGTCGGAGACGTAGTAGTCGATGTGGCTGCGCACGAACTCGTCGTACTCTCCGCGCCGTTTGATCTCCAGCAGCGCGTTGACGAAGCGGCGGCGCTCGGAGGCGGTGAGGGTGGTGACGTCCTTACGCGTGTAGGCCATGGTGTCCCCCCTGTTCCGTACCGCCGTCCCCCTCGCCGGTGTCGCGCAGCTGCTCGCCGGGGCCCAGCTCGTCGACGGCGGCGCGGGCCGCCTCCAGCGGGGTGGGGTACGAGCGGTAGTGGTCGACCATGCTCAGCCAGGTGCCGTCGGCGCGGCGCATCAGGTGCAGCGGGCGGCCGTCGACCGTGACCTGCCAGCGGGGGTCGACGGCGGCCGCACGGCCGCCCGTTCTGGTGGGGACGCCCTGGATGCGCCGGCCGCGGTACACCTCGTCGAAGGCGAATCCGGATCCGGGCCCGGCGAGTGTCGGGTCCGGATGCGGGTCCGTGGGCCAGGAGGCGGCGACGACGGGGGTGAGGACGAGGGCGGCGGCGGGGGCGAGCAGGACACGCAGCAGCTCTCGCCTGCTTCTGGGTCTTGCCGGGCCCGCCGTCGCCGCGGGTACGGGTACGCCGTCGACGCTTGTGGTCATGGTGTGCTCCTCGTGCGGTTCGGATCTCCGTACGGGTAACCGCCGAGCACCCCGTCGGGTCACCGCCCGGCCCCCGAACGGCCCGTCGGAAACACCGGAACGCCGCCGGAGACGGCTCAACGGGCCCGGACGGGGACGTCCGGGCCCGCTGCCGAGGCCCGGCGGCCGCGTTACAGCCCCTGGCCGAGGCCGAGGTTCGCGCCGGGCACCGCCTGGAGGACCGGGGTGATCACGCCGGCTTGCGGAAGCTTCGGGTCCGGGAGGCCGAAGTTGTCGGGGTCGGGGGCGGTGAGCGGGGCGTCCAGGGCCAGGCCGGGGCCGAGGGTGCGCAGGCCGGAGGCGGGGACGTCGAGACCGACGTGCCGGAAGTCGTCGCCGGGGACCTCCGCGACGGGGGCGCGCAGGCCGAGGCCGGGCAGGCCGGCGCCGACGGGCAGCTGCGGGACGGCCCGCTCCGGGAGCAGCCTGCCCTCGACGTACCGCGGTCCTTCGGGGGCGCCCGGCACCGGCAGCGGGATCTCGGCGCCGGCCGTGGGCAGTTCCATGCCGAGGGACTGCTCGACGCCGTTCAGCGGGAGGGGGACGGGGACCGTGTCGACCGCGGCGGCGGGGGTCGCGACGGCGGCGCCGGCCGCGGCCGCCACACAGGTCAGCACGGCGGCGAGGGTTCCTCGGGTGGTCGGCTTCATCTCGGGTACGGGCCCTTTCTGCGGTGTTCCGGGGGGCGGTGCGTCCGTACCGGGTAACGAGCCGGAAAACGGCATCAGCTCAACAATCCCCCGAGTGCAGCAATTGCCGGACAGCGGCATTGTCAGCTCGTCCAGAAATCCCACCAGCGCGTCAGGACCAGCATGCCGACGACCCCGATGTGCAGCAGCGGCGGCACCCAGGCGAAGTCGGCGAGGAACACCCTGACCGGATCCGGCGCCGGGAGGAAGCGGTGGCGTACGTCGAAGGCGACGGTGTACCAGAACATCAGGATGGTGGCGACCCACGCCAGACAGCACCACAGGCACAGCGCGTTGATCCGGTACAGCGACTCGAACTGGAGCCAGGACACGAACCCGACGCCGAAGAGGCAGCCGGCCGTGAAGGTCAGCCAGTACCAGCGGGGGAGGACGGCACCGGCCAGCAGACTCATGCCGACGCAGACGACGATGCCGTAGGCCACCAGGCCCAGCATCGGGTTGGGGAACCCGAACGCCGAGGCCTGGTCGCTCGTCATGACGCTGCCGCAGGAGACGACGGGGTTCAGGCTGCATCCGGGCGTGAAGCCGGGGTCCTCCAGCAGCTTGAACTTGTCGAGGGTGATGACCCAGGAGGCCAGCAGCCCGGCCGCGCCGGTGAGGACGAGCAGCAGGGCGTAGGCGCGGCTGCCGCCCGCTGCCGTCGTCATGGGCCTCAGCCGCGCAGGCTGCGGGCGGGCAGGACGACGTGCGCCGCCGCGGTGAGCGTCTCCTCGGCGCCGGCGAAGGCGGCCAGTGCCTCGGCGTCGACGGGCTGTCCGGGGACGGCCTCGGGCCAGGGGCGGGTGGTGAAGACGAGGTAGGCGTAGCCGCGCTCCTCGACGGCGGCGAGCCACTCGGGCGGCGGCACGCACTGGGCGTTGAGGCCCGGCATGTTGAGGACGGCGGCGCCGGACTCGACGAGCAGGGTCACCGGCAGGCCCGGCCGCTCGGTGCCGTCGACGAGGTCGCCGCCGACGGGCAGGCCGTTGTCGACGAGGAGGTGCTCGACGGCGGCGGTCGTGGTCTCGGCGCCGCCGTCCGCCGCGTCGCCGAGGGAGTAGGCGAGGAGGTAGGGCATGTCGGCGCCGTCGGGGGTCTCGCCGCTCCACGGCATCACGACGAGGGTGCCCAGGTCGGTCACGCGGAAGGGGCGGGTGGTGCTTGGGGTTGAGGTCACCGCGCGACCATATCGGCGCGCCGGCGGGCCGCCGTCCGCCTTCTCACCCGTGCGGAGGACGGCGGCGGGGCGCTCCACACGAACGAGGGACGGGGTCGAACAGGGCCGACGGACCGGCGGGGGACGGTGCCGGAACGCGTCGAGGGCCGGCTCCGCGTCCCACGGAGCCGGCCCTTCGGTGCGGCGTCGCTCAGCCCTGGAGCGGCAGTCCGCCGAGGAGTTGGGGGGCGTTCGCGTTGAGTGCCTTGGCCGCGCCGTCGACGCTGTGGAGCACGGAGCCCTTGTTCTCGGTGTCGAGGGCGTTGGACTGGTGCTGGAGCGGCATCACGTCGGCGGGCTCGATCTGCCCCTTCGCGAGCGTGTCCACGGCGCCGTTGAGGCTGGTGGGCGTCATGTCGGCGGCGTCGTAGGCGAACGCGGGCGCGGCGGCACCGGCGAGGACGACGGACCCGGCAACGACGGCGGCAGCCTTCAGGGACTTCATCGGGTTCCTTTCTTCGGCGACCGCGCGACGCGCGTCACCACGGGGAATTCTGACGCCGTGCCTAACGATCCCCGGCGAAGGGGGAAACCCCCACAGCCCGAACGGCCGCCCTCCTGGCGGAAGGGCGGCCGTTCGGCGAAGTGGTTCCGTGACGTCAGTCGTTGACGCAGGTGTTGCCGAACGCGGGGTTCAGCAGGCCGCCGCCGTTGATCGTGTTGCCGCAGATGTTGATCGGCACGTGGATGGGCGCCTGGATGACGTTGCCCGACAGCACGCCCGGGGAGTGCTCGGCGACGCCGTTCGCGCCACTGTCGGCGGCGGCGATGCCGGAGGCGCCGGCGACGGCCGCGGCGGCAACGGAGGTCAGGGCCAGGCCCTTCGCGATACGCGACATGAAGAGTGCTCCTTGGGGAATGTGACACAAACACCTGGGCGGGGATGCCCGGCGCTGTGTCAACGCGTGACACCCCCGTGGGTTGTGCCGCCGTACGAGTGACGCAGGGACCGTTCATCACACTTTCCCGGGATCATGGCGGGGACCACGGCGGGGCCACGGCAGGACCGCGGCCGTTCGGGTGATTCGCTCACGCACTCGACGGGCTCCCGGTCCGCGGCGCACGCCCGCCGACCCGGTCGATCCATCTGACGATCTGTTGAACCCACCGCTCAGCGGGCCGGGGGCGGCTCCGCGGGCGCGTGTACCGGCGTACGCGGACGCCCTCCACCATCACCCCCGCGTGTTCGATCTCTGAGCCGGTTTGCGGCAGGGCGGTGACCAGCGGGCGTACCGGCTCGTTTCGCACGAGGACGCGGCGTGGGCCGGGGCGCTCTTCGTCGCCGTCGACCACACGGACGAAGCAGGCAGGCGCACTCCCGTCCGTACCGAGCGTCACCGTGAGCGAGGAAACCGCGCCATGCACCAGCCAGAACCCGTCGGACTGAGGGTCCTGCACCTCACCCAGCCCGTGGACGGCGGGGTCGCCCGTGTCGTGACGGACCTGGCGCGGGCCCAGCTCGCCGCCGGACTGCACGTCACCGTGGCCTGTCCCGACAGCGCCCTCACCGGCGAACTGCGCTCCCTGGGCGCGGACGTACGGCGCTGGGAGGCGACCCGGTCCCCCGGCGCCTGTCTGCCCGGCGAGGTACGGCGGCTCGCGCGCGTGGTCGACGAGGTACGGCCGGCGCTGGTGCACGCGCACAGCGCGAAGGCCGGGCTGGCCGGGCGGCTCGCGGTGCGCGGGCGGATCCCGACCGTGTTCCAGCCGCACGCCTGGTCCTTCGAGGCGGTCGGCGGGACCGTCGCCGCCCTCGCCCTGAACTGGGAGCGGTTCGGGGCGCGCTGGGCCGCCCGGCTGGTGTGCGTGAGCGAGGCGGAGCGGGCCACCGGCGAACGTGCCGGGATCGCCGGCCGGTGGCACGTCGTCCCCAACGGCGTCGACCCCGAACACTTCCGCCCCGGCCCGGCCGGCCCCGCGCGGGCCGCGCTCCTGCCGGACCTCGACCCGGCCGCGCCGCTGGTGGTGTGCGTGGGCCGGCTGTGCCGGCAGAAGGGGCAGGACGTACTGCTCCGGGCCTGGGCGGACGTCGTACGGGAGGCGCCCGGGGCGCGGCTGGTGCTGGTCGGCGACGGGCCGGACCGGGCGGCGCTGCGCTCGCTGGCGCCGCGGTCGGTGGTGTTCGCCGGCAACGCCGCCGACGCGGCGCCCTGGTACCGGGCCGCCGATCTGGTGGTGCTGCCCTCGCGCTGGGAGGGCATGGCGCTGGCCCCGCTGGAGGCGCTGGCCTGCGGCCGGGCCGTGGTGCTGAGCGAGGTGGACGGCGCCCGGGAGAGCCTGCCGGCGGATCTCCTCCCGCACTGCCTGGTGCCCGCCGACGACCCGAAGGCGCTGGCCGGGGCCGTCACCGCGCTGCTGGCGGACCCCTCGCTGCGGGCATCGCTCGGCCACCGGGGGAGCCGGCACGTCCTGTCCACGCACGACGTGCGGCGCACGGCCGAGGCGGTCGCGGACCTCTACCGCGAACTCCTCGGCCAGGTACCGGCCGCACGGGTCGAGCCCTCCGAGTGCAGGGAGTCCCTTCACCCGTGACTGCGGAAAGTACCGTCCCCTCCCCCGGCACGAAGGCCGGGTACCCGCCCGTCTCCGTCATTCCACGGCGTGAGACCGGCACCGGATTCCGTTTTCCCGCCCGGCGTCCCCCGGCGCGGCCCCTCTCACCGCTGCCCCTGCTGCTCGCCGACGGCCTCGCCGCGCTCGCGGGCGCGGCGGCGCTCGTCACGGCCGGCCATCACCCGCCGCTGGTGGTCCTGCTGGTGGCCACGACGTTACTGCTGCGCCCGGGCCGCCCGGGCGCGGTGACCGGGGTGCTGGACGAGTTGCCCGCCCTCTGCGGCCGGACCGGCGTGGCCTGGCTGGCGCTCGGCGCGCTCGCCGCCGCGTGGCACCCGTCGCACGCGCTGCCCGCGCGCACCCTGCTCCTCGGTTTCACGGCGCAGACCACCGCCGTGTGCGCCGGGCGCGCGCTGGCGCATCTGCGTCGCCGCCGTGCGCTGCTGCGTCACCCGCGCGCGGCGCTGGTCATCGGCCCGGCGGCGACCGCGCAGCGGGTGGCCGCCGCGGTGCTGCGCCATCCGCGCTGCGGGGTGATGCCGGTGGGCGTGGTGGCCGAGCGCCCGGACGGCACCGACGGACTGCCCGTGCTGACCACCGGCCAGGAGGTGCAGCGGGCCCTGATCCAGAACGGCGTCCGGGACGTGCTGTGCGTCCACCCCGCCGTGCGCTCCGTGCAGGGCCCGCTGCTGCGGGCGCTGGCCGCGTCCGGCTGCACGGTGTGGGAGGTCGACGCCGACAGCCCCTCGTACGCGAGCCGTGAGCAGCTCGCCGGGTTCGCCTGCCGGCGGCTGGACCTGGGGCTGCGCCGGCGCGGCAGCCTCGGCAAGCGGCTGCTGGACATCACGGTCTCCGGGACGCTGCTGCTGCTGGTCGGCCCGCTGCTGACGGTGTGTGCGGCGGTGCTGCGGCTGACCCAGGGGCCGGGGGTCGTCTTCCGGCAGGAGCGCATCGGCCGGGACGGGCGGCCCTTCACCCTGCTGAAGTTCCGCACCCACCGCCCGGTCGACGAGCACGAGTCGGCGACCCGCTGGAGCGTGGCGGGCGAGGTGCGGATGAGTCCCTTCTGCCGCTTCCTGCGCCAGACCTCGCTGGACGAGCTGCTCCAGCTGTGGAACGTCCTGCGGGGCGACATGAGCCTGGTCGGACCGCGTCCCGAACGCCCCTTCTTCGTCGGCCAGTTCAGCCAGACCCATCCCGGCTACGCGGCCCGGCACCGGATGCGGACCGGGATCACCGGGCTCGCCCAGGTGCAGGGTCTGCGCGGCGACACCTCCATCGAGGACCGGGCCCGCTTCGACAACGCGTACATCGACAACTGGTCGCTGTGGCAGGACGTCTGCATCCTGCTGCGCACCGCGGCCGCCCTCGTGCGACCGACCGGGAGCTGATCCGACCGATGACCTTCGCCCTGCCCCTGCCGCGCGCCCGGACGCTGTCACCGGTGCTGCCGGTCGCCGCCGTGGTCGCCGTCCTCGCCCTGCCCGTCTCCCCCGGCGGCGAGGGCGGCGCGGGACCGGCCGACGCGCTCTCCGCGCTCGTCGTGCTGTTCTGCGCGGTCCGGCTGCTGCGGGAGCGGCGGCGCCCGCTGTCCCGTACGTCCGCCGTGGTCCTCGGGCTGCCGGTCGCCGGGATCGCGCTGGCCGCGCTCGGGGCGTCCTCGCCGGGCGCGGGGCTGACCGGCCTGGGCCGCTATCTCCAGGTGTTCGTGCTGGTCCCGGCGGCCGTGCTGCTCCTGATCCGGGGCCGGTCCGACCTGAGGCTGCTGGCCTGGGCGTTCGTGGGGCTCGCCGGGTGGCAGGGGGCGGTGGGCGTGCACCAGTTCGTCACCGGGACCGGGGCCTCCTACCAGGGCGAGACGATCCGCGCGGTCGGCACCTTCGGGCCGCAGGACGTGATGGGCATGGCGACGGTGGTGTCCTTCGGCCTGGTCTGCGCGGTGGGACTGGCCCTCGGGCGGACCGCCGTACGGCAGCGGGCGGTCGCCGCCGCCGCGGCGCTGGCCCTGCTGGTGCCGCTCGCGCTGTCCTTCAGCCGGGGGGCGTGGATCGCGACCGTGGTGGCCTGCTCGGTGCAGCTGGGGCTGGCCGGGCTGCGGCGGGCTCTGACGGTGGCCGCGGTGGCGGTCGCGGCGGGGGTGGTCCTGGTCGGCGGGTTCGGGGTGGGCTCGGCGATGCTCCAGGAGCGGATCGGCAGCATCACGCAGGTCGGCGACGCCCCGGACCAGTCGGTCACCGACCGGTACACGATGTGGGCGGCCGCCGTCGGGATGTGGCGGGAGCAGCCGCTGACCGGCGTCGGGCTGAAGGGCTTCCCCGAGCACCGGGACGCGCACGCCTCGCTGGCGCTGTCCTCGGGCAGTGACACCGACGGCGCGGGCTCGGGCTTCGTGCGGCAGCCGTTGCTCTCCCCGCACAACATGTACCTGCTGATCCTCAGCGAGCAGGGCCTGATCGGGCTGCTCGCGCTGGCGGGCGGCTGGCTGGCCCTGCTGGCGTGCGGGCTGCGCGGGTGGTGGGCCGTGCGCCGGGCCGGTCCCGGCCTGGACTGCGCGCTCGTCGCCTGCGGCCTGCTGCTGTGGCAGCTCACCGACTTCATGTACGCCGACATCGGCGGGCCCTCGACCGTGCTGACCGCCGTCGTCCTCGGGGTGGTGGCGTGGTGGGCGCTGGCCGGCGGGCGGGCCGTCGGCGCCGTTCCGGCGGGCCCGGCCTGCGGCGGGGAGGCGCAAAGCCGATGAGGGGAACTCCTTCCCGGACGCCTCGCACGGGCCGCCGGACCACGCGCGCCGGCCGCCGGGCGGTCGTGCCGCCGGCCCGGTCCGCCGCTCCGTCCGAGGAGGCTGCTTCCGGACTCCCCGTGGCCTCCCGGGGTTTCCTCGCCAAGGCCGCCCTGGTCACCGCCGCGCTCTCGGTCGCCGGGGCGCTGCTGGGGCTGGTCCGCGACCAGGCGCTGGCCCGGCTGTTCGGGGCGGGCAGCGACACGGACGCCTTCCTGGTCGCGTGGACCGTGCCGGAGTTCGCGGCCACGCTGCTGATCGAGGACGGGCTGGCGTTCGCGCTGATCCCGGCGTTCAGCATGGCGCTGGCCCGCCGCGCCCAGGGTGTCCCGGGCGACCCGGTGCGCGCCCTGGTCGCCGGGACGCTGCCGCGTCTGTCGCTGGCGTTCGTCGCGGTCGGCGCGCTGCTCGCCGGGATCGCGCCCCAGGTGGTCGAGGTGCTCGCCCCCGGTCTGCCGGATCCCGCGCTCGCCGTCGACTGCACCCGGCTCACCGCGACCTGCGTGGTGAGCTTCGGTCTCGCCGGGTACTGCAGCGCGGCCCTGCGCGCGCACCGGCGGTTCGTGGCGCCCGCGGCCATCTACGTGGCCTACAACGTCGGCATCATCACCGGGATGCTCGTGCTGGGCGGGCGGTGGGGGGTGCGGGCGGCGGCGGCCGGGGTGGCGGTCGGCGGCTGCCTCATGGTCGCCGTCCAGCTTCCTTCCCTGCTGCGGCAGCTGGGGAAGCGGGCCCCCGTGGGGGCGGACGGCGGTGCGCAGGAGGCGCGGCCGCTGGACACCGCGCTGCTGGCGACCGTGCTGCTCTTCGCGCTGTGCCGGCAGTCGCAGGTCCTCGTCGAGCGGTTCCTGGCCTCCTCGCTGCCCTCCGGGGCGATCTCGCACCTCAACTACGCCCAGAAGGTCGCGCAGATGCCGATGATCCTGTCGGTGATGGTGTGCACGGTCACCTTCCCGGTGGTCGCGCGGGCGCTGGCCGACGGGGACACCGAGCGGGCCCGGGACCGGGTGGAGCGGGATCTGGCGCTGGCCGCGTCCATCGTGCTGCTGGGCACGGCGGCGGTGGTGGCGTGTGCCCCGCAGATCATCGAACTCCTCTTCCAGCGGGGCGCGTTCACCGCGCGGGACACGGCGGCGACCGCCGGGGTGATGCGGGTGTACGCGTTCGGGCTGCTCGGCCAGACCCTCACCGGTGTGCTGGCCCGCTCGTACTTCTCGGCGGGCCGCGGCGCCTGGCGTCCGGTGGGCGCGATGGCCACCGGGATCGTGGTGACGTCCGTGACCGGCGCGCTGTGCGTCACGGCCTGGGGTGTGTACGGCATCGCCGCCGCCAACGCGGCCGGGATCACCGTCACCGCACTGGTGCTGCTGGCCGGGACGGGCCCGCGCAGCGTCCCGATCCGGATCCCGTGGGTGCTCCGCGAGCTGGCCCGACCGGTGCTGGCCGCCATCGTGGCGACGCTCGCCGGCGCCCTGGTGGCCGCCCGGTGCGGCGGGCCGCTGTCCGCGCTGGCCGCCGGGGGGCTCACCGTGACCGCCGTCTTCGTGCTGCTCGGCCGGGCCCTGGGTGCCCAGGGCGTGGCCTGCGCGCTCCGTTCCGTACGTTCCGTGACCCGAAGGCTGCCGTATGTCTCTTCCCGTTGACACCAGGGTCCCCTGGGTGGCGATGTACCACTCCGTGGGGGACTGCTCCGACGACCCCTACCGGATCACCGTCACCCCCGAGCGGCTGGACCGGCAGCTGGCCTGGCTGACGCGCCGTGGCCTCAGGGGTGTCTCCGTGGCCGAGCTGCTGGCCGCGCCCACCCGCCGGGGCCTGGTGGGCCTGACCTTCGACGACGGTTACGCCGACTTCCTGTCCGGCGCCCTGCCCGTGCTGCGCCGCCACGGCTGTACGGCCACGCTGTTCGTGCTGCCGGGCCGGCTCGGCGGCGACAACGCCTGGGACCCGCTGGGCCCGCGCAGGCCGCTGCTCACCGCCGACGGCATCCGGCAGGCCGCGGCCGAGGGCGTCGAGATCGGCTCGCACGGCCTCACGCACGTCGATCTGACCCGCGCCGACGACCTCACCCTCAAGGCGGAGACCGTCGAGAGCCGCGGCGTCCTCGCCGACCTGCTCGGCACCGCGATCGCCGGCTTCTGCTACCCCTACGGGACGGTCGACCGCCGTGCCATGGACGCCGTACGGGGCGCCGGGTACGGCTACGCGTGCGCGATCGACCCCGGCCCGCTGAACGGCCCGCACGCACTGCCCCGGGTCCATGTCGGGCAGAACGACACCGCGCTGCGCCTCTTCCTCAAGTACCGGCTGCACCGGCTGCGCCGGCGTCCCGTCGAGGGGCTGTAGTGCGGGCGCTGCACATCATCACGGGGCTCGGGGTCGGCGGGGCCGAGCAGCAACTGCGGCTGCTGCTGCGGCATCTGCCTGTGGAGTGCGACGTGGTGACGCTGACCAACCCGGGGGCGGTGGCCGAGGGGCTGACCGCGGACGGCGTCCGGGTGACGGACCTCGGCATGCGCGGCAACCGCGACCTGGCCGCGCTGCCCCGGCTGGCCGGGATCGTCCGCTCCGGCGGCTACGACCTCGTCCACACGCACCTGTACCGGGCCTGTCTGTACGGGCGGCTGGCCGCGCGGATGGCGGGGGTGCGGGCGATCGTCGCCACCGAACACTCGCTGGGCGATTCCCAGTTGGAGGGCCGCGGGCTGACCGTCGGGGTCCGCGCGCTGTATCTCGCGGGCGAGCGGCTGGGCCGTGCCACGGTCGCGGTCTCCCCCGCGGTCGCCGCGCGGCTGCGGGCGTGGGGCGTGCCGGCCCCGCGCATCGGGGTCGTGCCCAACGGCATCGACCTGGCCCGCTTCCGCTTCGACCCGGCGGCCCGGCTGCGCACCCGGCGGCAGCTGGGGCTGCCCGAGGACGCGTTCGTCGTCGGCTGCGTCGGACGCCTCACGGCCGGCAAGCGCTTCGCGGTCGTCGTCCGCGCGCTGGCCCGGCTGCCCGGCGACTGCCGGCTGCTGCTGGTCGGCGGCGGCCCCGAGGAGGCCGCGCTGCGGCGCACCGCCCGGGAGGCCGGGGTGGCGGACCGGGTGCTCCTCACCGGCGAGCGCCCGTACGTCCCCGACGGCACCCCGGGCCCCGACCTGCCCTCCCTCACCGCCGCCATGGACGTGCTCGCCTCCCCGTCCCCCGACGAGACGTTCGGCCTGGCCGTGGTGGAGGCGCTGGCGTCCGGGCTGCCGGTGCGCTACGCCTCCTGCCCCGCGCTCGATCACCTTCCCGCGCCCGGCGCGCGCCGGGTGAGCGGTGACGAAGGGGCGTTCGCCCGCGCCCTGGCCGAGGTCCGCGCCGCGCCGCCGGGTCCGCGCACCACGCCCGAGGCCGCGCACCACTACGACATCACCCGCAGCGCCGCCCGGCTCATGGACGTCTACGCGGCCACCGTCGCCGGCCGTCCTCTGCCGTCCCCCGCTTCCCCGACACCCCAGGGAGTCAGTTCCCCATGACCGAACACTCTCGCCGGCTCACCGCCCCGCGCCGCGCCAGGACCCTCCCGCCCTGGTCGCTGCTGGCCGCCGGCGCCGTCACCGGCGGTCTGCTGGGCGGCGCGTACGGCGTGCTCCAGCCGCCGGTCTACACGGCCACCGCCTATGTCGTCGCCGTCCCCACCGAGAAGTCCGACCCGGCGTCCGCGCTGGGCTTCGCGCAGGCCTACGGCCGGGTCGCGACCCAGCTCGCGGTGCTCGGGGACGCGCAGAAGACGGCGGGGGTGCCGGTGCGCACGCTCCAGCACAGTGTGCAGACGGCGACCTCGCCGGACGCCCCGATGGTCGCCGTCACGGCCACCGCCGCGCGCGCCGATCTGGCCGCCGACATGGCCAACGCGGTCTCCCGCGCGCTCACCCGGCACGCGCGGGGCACCGAGAAGGCCACCAACGTCGAGCTCCAGCAGTTCGCCCCCGCGGTCCGGCCGACCGACCCGTCCTCGGCGTCCCCCGCGGTGACCGGGCTGGTGGGGGCGAGCGCGGGCGGGCTGCTGGGCGGGCTGGCGCTGCTGGTGCGGCCGAGGCGGGAGCGGGAGGTGCCGGGCCGCCCGGCCGTCACCGTCCCGGGCCCGGCCCTCGCCGCGGACGTCCACGGGGCGCTGTGAAACCGGCGGTGTACACGACGGGCCCGGTCACCGGGCACAGCGCCGGGGGCGGCACGGCGGCGGTCGCCGGCCTCGCCTGCGAACTCGTCACCGACGAGCGGGCCTTCGCGGGCCTCGCCGCCGACTGGGGGCGCCTGTACGGGCGTTGCGCGACGGCCACCCCGTTCCAGAGCCATGCCTGGCTGCACTCCTGGTGGCTGTCCTACGGCAGGCGCGGCCGACTGCGCCTGCTGCTGGTGCGCGACGGCGGCGACCTCGTCGCGGCCGCCCCGCTGACGGCCGTGCGCCGCCCGGTGCCCGCGTGGGTGCCTCTCGGCGGGGCGATCTCCGACTACGGGGACGTGCTGGTCGACGACGAGCGCGCCGAGCGGGCCGTGGCCGGGCTCACCGAGGGGCTCGCGGCGGCCGCCCGCACCGCGTTGATCGACTTCCGCGAGGTCCGGCCGGGCGGCGCGGTGGAGCGGGTCTACGACCGCTGGCACGGGCCGCGCCGGCGGGTGGACGACTCGGTGTGCCTGGAGCTGCCGGCCGTGCCGATGGACGAGCTGGTGGGCCGGCTGCCGTCGGCGAAGGCCCAGCGGGTGCGCGCCAAGCGGCGCAAGCTGACCGCGCTGGGCGTGGAGCGCCGGGCGGTGGGGCCCGAGGAGGTGGACGGCGCGCTGCGCCGGCTGCTGGAGCTGCACCAACTCCAGTGGCAGGGCCGGAAGGTGACGGGCGAGCATCTGCGCCCGCGGTTCCACGAGCATCTGGTGCGCTCGGTCGGGCCGATGGTGCGCTCCGGGGACGCGGTGGTCACCGAGTTCCGGCTCGACGGCGACGTGGTGGCGGTCGACCTCACCCTGCTGTCCCGGCGGCTCGCGGGCGGCTATCTGTACGGCGCCCATCCGGGACTGCGGGAGCGCAAGGCGGACGTGGCGGTGATGCTGCTCGACGCCTGCGCCGAGCACACCCGGGACGGGGGGCGTGCCGCGCTGAGCCTGCTGCGCGGCAACGAGCCGTACAAGCACCACTGGCGGCCGGATCCGGTCGTCAACCAGCGGCTGCTGCTGGCCCGGCGGCGGACCGCCCCGCTGCTGTCGGCGGCTCTCTGCGACGTGGCCGCGCGGCGGCGGGGCAAGGAGCTGCTGCTGCGCTGGGAGCAGCGGAAGGAGCGTGACGGTGGCGGCAGGTCCTGACGCGGGCCTGCCGTCACCGCACCGCGGTTCACCTGGTGCGCGACCACCGGTCGACGGGGACGCACAGCCGGCCGCCGAGCCAGTGCTCGATCCATGCGCCGAGGTCCATCGGCGTGCAGTCCGGCGGGGTCGTGGGTTCCGTGGGGGGCGGGGTGGCCGGATCCAGGGGGGTCGTGGGTTCGCCGGGGGCCGTGGACGCGGGTGCCGGCGGTTCGACGGGGGTCGCCGGCCGGTCGGTGCGGCCCGAGAGGACCGAGCGATAGACCTCGGAGGCCTTCGGGTTGCGCCCGCACTGCCAGACGCCGTGCGGGCAGTAGTCGGTCAGCGTGTGGTAGAGCGGCTGCTGCTCGTCCATCCACGCGAGCATGCGCCGCATGTACTCGGGGTTGTCGCCGTTGCGGAAGAGTCCCCATTCGGGATACGAGACGGGCTTGCCGTGGGCTCGGGCGAAGTCCACGTGCGCCTGAAGTCCGTAGGGTTCACCGACCTGTTCGTCGAAGGACAGGCCGGCCGGCTGGTCGTAGGAGTCCATGCCGACGACGTCGACCGTGTCGTCGCCGGGATAGCACTCGGTCCACGCGATCGCGTCCTTGCCGCGCGACGGCGTGAAGTCGAAGGCGAACCTCTGGCCCGGCACGGACCGCATCGTCGTGACGATCCGGTTCCAGTACGCCTTCCACGCCCCGGGGTCGGGGCCGCAACGGTGGGTGTACGTGGTGCCGTTCATCTCCCAGCCGAGCACGATCACCGTGTCCGGCACCTCCAGCGCGACCAGCCGCTCGGCCAGCGCCCGGAAGTGGTGGTCGAACAGGCCCTCGGCACCCTGCCGCAGCAGCGTCCGCACCTCGTCGTCCGAGACCCCCTCCTCGTTGCGTTCCATCATGGGCACGTTGAGGACGAGCATCCGGTCGGCCTTCTCCCGCCGCCAGTCCGCCCAGACGTCGAGGAATCCTGGCGGGCCCTCGATGTTCCGCCACCGGTCGCCCGGCAGATAGGTGTGGCCGACCCGCAGTTCGGCGCCGCCCAGCCACTCGCCGAGCTGGGCGATCCGGGCCACGCCCCAGGCGCCGTAGTCGAGGTAGGCGCCGAAGGCCGGGGCCTGCCGCGCGGGGGCGGCCGGGGTGGGAGCGGGCAGGTCGGAGGCGGCCGGGACGGGAGCGGGCGGATCCGCCGGCCGCACCGCTCCCGCTCCCGCGGCGAATCCGGGACCGGCCGCGAGGGCGGCGGTCGTCGCGACCGCGGCCGCGACGACGGCCAGCCGCCGGGACCGGCCACGTCGCTGATGTGGAGCCATACGTGCTCCTTTCTCCACTCTCACGGTGCCAC
The DNA here is from genome assembly GCF_014648915.1 of Streptomyces phaeofaciens. GTDB lineage: Bacteria > Actinomycetota > Actinomycetes > Streptomycetales > Streptomycetaceae > Streptomyces > Streptomyces phaeofaciens. The sequence goes on from NZ_BMSA01000003.1 coordinate 316,300, forward strand.
GCGTCATTCGTACGCATTAATGACACTCAGTCATATGAAAGTCACACCAAAAGGACCACCGCCACCGCCGTTACGGCTTTCGAGTGCCCCGCTGGCCCATTTCGGTGACCCGACCCCTGAAGACCGGAGAGAAATGCCCGTGTCGCTGCTCGACACCCGCGTCCCCGCCGTCCTGCTGCGGATCGACCGGAACCCCTTTCACCACGGAACGCTGGGTGCCGTGCGCTCGCTCGGCCGGGCCGGAATCGACGTGCACGTGGTCGCCGACTCGACGGGGAGTCCGGTACGCGCGTCCCGGTTCGTACGCCAGTTGCATCCTCCGCCGCCGCCCGGCGCCACCCCGGCCGACATCGCCGCCGTCCTGCTGCGGGCGGCCGCCCGGATCGAACGGCCCGCCGTACTGATCCCGATGGACGACGCGGGCGCGCTCGCGGTGAGCGGACTGCGCGAGGAGCTGACACCCGCCTACCTGCTGCCCGAACAGCCCGCCGCGGTGCCCGAACAGGTCGCGGACAAGGCCGAGTTGGCCGGGCTGTGCGCGGCGGCGGGCGTGCCGCACCCGGTGACGGTGGTCCCGGACAGCGCCTCGCAGGCGGCCTCCGCCGCCGGCCGGCTGGGACTGCCGGTGGTCGCGAAGTGGAGCCGGCCCTGGCTGCTGCCGGCCGGCAGCGGACTGCGCAGCACGGCCGTCGTGCGCTCCCCGCAGGAGGCGCGCGACCTGTATCTGCGCACCGAGGAGGCCGGCAGCCGGCTGCTCCTCCAGGCGTTCCTGCCGCCCGGCCCCGACCGCGACTGGTTCTTCCACGGGTACGCCGACCGCTGCGGCACCCTGCGCGCCGGCGGCCCCGGCCGCAAGCTCTCCGCCTGGCCGCGCGGCGCCGGACTGACGGCCGTGGGCGAGTGGGCCGAGAACCCGCGCGTGCGGGCACTCGCCGAACGGCTCACCGACCGGCTCGGCTACCGCGGCATCCTCGACCTCGACTTCCGCCGCTGCGGCACCACCGGCGACTACCACCTGCTCGACTTCAACCCCCGGCCCGGCGCCCAGTTCCGGCTCTTCGCCGACACCGCCGGACTGGACGTCGTCCGCGCACAGCACCTGGATCTGACCCACCGTCCGCTGCCGGCCGGCGAGGCGCTGCCCGGGCGGGCGTTCGTGGTGGAGAACTACGCGCCGCTGGCCGTGCTGCGCCGGGCGCCGCACGGCCGCGAGCTGGCCTGGCACGCCGCCGACGACACCGCTCCCGGGCGGGCGATGTGGCGCCTGTGGTGCGCCCATGTCACCCGCCGGCTGCTGGCCCGCGTCCGCCGCCCCGGCCCCGCCGCCCCCGCCGCCCCGGCCCCGCCGCCCCCGCCGCCCCGGTCCGGGCGCGGGTGTGCCGCCAGGCGCCGCCCCCGGCCGCCGAGATGACCGGACCGACCGACGACGAGAAGGCGGGCAGCCGCTGATGGACGACCTTCTGGTGGTGGGCGCGGGACCGTACGGTCTGTCGATCGCGTCGCACGCCGCGGCCGCCGGGCTGAGCCTGCGCGTCCACGGCCGGCCGATGGCCTCCTGGCGCGACCACATGCCCCGGGGCATGTTCCTGAAGTCCGAGCCGTGGGCGTCCCACCTCTGCGACCCGGCCTCCCGCTGGCGCCTCGACACCTACTGCGCGACCCGGGGCGTGCCGACCCGGCACGGCGAGCCGATCCCGGTGGAGACGTTCGCCGCGTACGGCCTGTGGTTCGCCCGCCATGCCGTCCCCGAGGTCGACGAGCGCACGGTGACCCGGATCGCCCCGCGGCCCGGCGGCTTCGAGGCGGTCACCGAGGACGGCACGACCCTGCACGCCCGGACGGTGGCCCTCGCGGTCGGCGTCATGCCCTTCGTGGACATACCCGCCGCCCTGCGCGGCCTGCCCGCCGACCTCGTCTCGCACAGCAGTCACCACACCGACCTCGACCGTTTCCGCGGCCGGGACGTCACGGTGATCGGCGGCGGCCAGGCGGCCCTGGAGACGGCGGCCCTGCTCGCCGAACAGGGCACCCGGGTACGCGTGCTGGCCCGCGCCGGGCGGCTCCACTGGAACGACACGCCACCCGCCTGGGAACGCCCCTGGTGGCGGTCGGTCCGCTCCCCGCACAGCGGCCTCGGCCCCGGCTGGCGCAACTGGTTCTACGCCGAACGGCCCGGCCTCTACCAGCGGCTCCCCGAGCCCGCCCGGACACGGATCGCGGCCACGGCCCTCGGACCGGCCGGCGCGTGGTGGGTGCGCGACCGTGTCGAGGGCGCCGTGGAGATACGGCTCGGCCAGAACGTGACGGCGGCCCGCGCGGTGGCGGGCGGGGTGCGGCTGGAGCTGGCGGGCGGCGGCTCCGTCACGACCGGCCACGTCATCGCGGCCACCGGCTTCCGGGCCACCCGCGACCGGCTCGGCCTGCTCTCCGACGAACTGCGCGACTCGCTGGCCACGGCCGCCGACGGCTCGCCCCGGGTCGGGCGGGACTTCGAGTCCTCCCGCCCGGGTCTGTTCCTGGCCGGCCTCCTGACGGCGGCCGCCTTCGGCCCGGCGATGCGCTTCGTCCACGGCGCGTCCTTCACCGCGGACACCCTGGTCCGGGGCGTACGGCGCCGACTGCGCACCGGTGTGCCGGGCGGGACGCTCCCGGCACCGGCACAGGTCGTACGGGACTGACCGGAGACGGGTGCCGGGCGCGCGAGGCGTCCGGCACCCGGCACGGTCAGCGACGGGACGCGGACCGGCCCCGGCGGTAGAGGATCGCGCCACCGGCGATCAGGACGGCACTGACACCGGAGGCCGCCAGCAGCGCCTCCCGCTCGCTGCCGGTGTGCGGCATCTGCGGCCGGTCGGGACCGCCACCGTTGTGGTCACCGCCGGTGTCACCGCCACCGCTGTGGTCGCCACCGTCGTGACCCCCACCGTCGTGACCGCCTCCGTCGTGGTCACCACCGGAGTGGTCGCCACCGGAGTGGTCACCGCCGTAGGGGGGCGGAGTGGGGTGGTCGTCGTCGCCACCGTAGGGCGGCGGGGTCGAGTGACCACCGCCGTACGGAGGCGGGGTGGAGTGGTCGTCGTCGCCACCGTACGGAGGCGGGGTCGAGTGACCACCGCCGTACGGAGGCGGAGTGGATTCGTCGTCGCCACCGTACGGAGGCGGGGTCGAGTGACCACCGCCGTACGGAGGCGGAGTGGATTCGTCGTCGCCACCGTACGGAGGCGGGGTCGAGTGACCGCCACCGTACGGAGGCGGGGTGGAGTGGTCGTCGTCGCCACCGTACGAAGGCGGAGTGGAGTGACCACCGCCGTACGGAGGCGCAGTGGAGTCGTCATCGTCGTCGTAGGAAGGCGGGGTGGAGTGGTCGTGCTCGTCCCCGTATCCGTACCCGGCGTCGGAGCCGGAGTCGCCGTAACCGGAGTCCGAGCCCTCGTGCTTCGAGCCGCCGCGGCCCGAGTCGTCGTCGTGGTCCCGCGCGGCCGGCGTGCGGTCCTTGCGGGGGGCGGCCGGGGAGTCGGCACAGGAGTTCCCCGCGGCGGGGCCGAGCGCGGCGGCGGCGGCCGGGTTGCCGCATGCCTTCACCGGCATGTCCGCCGGGTCCTGGACGTTCTTGCCCGACAGCACGCCGGGTGAACTCTTGGGCGCCCCGCCCGCGTGCGAGTCCGCGAACGCGGTACCGCCGGCGCACAGGGACAGAATGCTCGTCGCGGCCGCCGCCGCGACCATTCCCTTACTCAGCGTCTGTCGCAAGATCCTTGTCTTCCTGCTTGAAGAAGTGGGAAAGCCGGCCTCGGCCCGGGCCCCGCGGCCGGCGGTACGCGTCGTCAGCCGTTGCTGCAGGTGGTGCCGAACACCGGGTTCAGCCCGCCGATGACGGTGATCGGGTTGGCGCAGAAGTTCAGCTGGGCGTTGACGGGGATCTGGACGACGTTGCCGGACAGGAATCCGGGGGACCCGACGGCGACGCCGTGGGCGCCGGTGCCGGTGCCGGTGTCGGCGAAGGCCGGGGCGGCTCCGCCGAGGGCCAGGACCAGGCCCGCGACGACTGCTGCGCTCTTCTTCATGACTTTCCCTTCTCTGCGGTCATGCCTCGTTGACGGTTCGTAACCGCGCAGGCGCAACGGTCCGCTCGCACCGCGACCCACAGGCTGCACACGAGAGATAGACAGGGAAGGAACCCCGCGAACGCCCGTCACCCCGCATTTCACTCGAATACCTTCATACAAACAACTCGTATGGACTATCGAAGGAGAAACACTTCACCTGAGCAGTGGAGGATGAATTGACAGAGCGCCGGAATGATGCGGGGCAAAAAAAACCGCCGGACGGCTCGCAGGAAATGCGAGCCGTCCGGCGGCAGAGGCGTCAGCCGTTCTGAAGGCCGTTGCCCGAGAGGGCCGAGATGTCGCTCAGGAGGTGCGACAGCGGCTCGTCGCCCTTGGCCTGGGTGCTGTTCTCGGCGCACTGCTGGTTCTGCGGGGCCGACAGGACGTTGACGTCCTGGACGCCGACCGGGACCCCGCCGAGGAGTCCGCCGACGTTGGCCTTGACCGGCACCCCCAGGCAGAGCTTGTTGAGGGAGCTCTGGACCAGAGTGGCCTGCGGGCTCATGTCGCCCTTGGTCACGGAGTTCCCGAACGACTCGTGCGCGCCGTTGCCGCTGGCGGAGGTCGTGCCGGCGTCGTCCCCGATGGCAAGCGCCTGGGGGGCGGCCGCCGCCGACGCACCGACGACAGATGCGGCGACCGCCGCCGCGGCCATTGCCTTCTTCAGCATTTCTCGCGTCCTTTCCATGTCCCGGCACCGATGCCGGGACCCTGTACCTGCCCCCGACTCAACCGGGCCCGCCGGGAATGGTTGCGGCGCTTCACCCGATAGGAGTTCCGGCCAGGGATTTCCGGCCCGGCCGGGCGCTCCCCGCAATAGGCCATCGGAGTGAAGCGCAGGAACCAAATCCGGCGAGTGGAGTTGACCAGAGCGCTCCGGTGGACGGGGTTTCTCCAGAAGGGACTTGCAAGTGATCAAGAAGGTATTGGCCAGCGCCGCGGTCGCCGTTTCCGTCGTCGGTGCCATGGCTGCCGCCGCTGCCCCCGCACTCGCCATCGGCAACGACAGCGGCACCACGTCCGCCAGCGGCAACGGCGCCCACCAGGAGTTCGGCAACTCGGCCACCTACGGCAACATGAGCCCCCAGATGGCGCTCATCCAGGGCTCCCTCAACAAGCCCTGCATCGGCCTGCCCGCCAAGTTCAACGTCGGTGGCATCCTCGGCGGAGTCCCGGTCGCCGTCCAGGACATCAACGTCCTGTCCTCCCCGCAGAACCAGCAGTGCGTCGAGAACTCCACCCAGGCCAAGGGCGACGAGGCACTGTCGCACATCCTGGACGACATCTCCCTGCTCGCCGGCAACGGCGTCGCCAACCACTGAGTTCCGTCCCGACAGCGGGCCGCCGGATTCACCGGCGGCCCGCTGTCCGTGCGTCCGGACGAGGGGCGCGTGGCACTCGTGCCGGATGCGCTGCTCCAAACGGGGCAAAGCCCGCAACTTTCCCCGGGTGGAAGGCATTAGGCAGCACGCAGCTCCTCCCCCGGAGTCCGCTTTTCGAAAGGGAACGAACATGAAGAAGCTGTGGGCAACCGCGGCTGTCGCCGCCTCCCTGGCCGGCGTCGCGATCGCCTCCGCTCCGCAGGCCCTGGCCATCGGTGACGACAGCGGCACGACCTCCGCCAGCGGCAACGGCGCCTCGTCGGAGTTCGGCAACTCGGCCACGTTCGGCGACATGAGCCCGCAGCTCTCGCTGGTTCAGGGTTCGCTGAACAAGCCGTGCGTGGGTCTGCCCCTGAAGGCCAACGTCGGTGGCCTCGGTGGCGTGGTCCCGGTCGGCGTCCAGGACCTCAACATCCTGTCCTCCCCGCAGAACCAGCAGTGCGTCGAGAACTCCACCCAGGCCAAGGGCGACGAGCCGCTGTCGCACATCCTGGACGACATCTCGGCCCTGTCGGGCAACGGCCGCGGCAACGGCTGACGCCTCCCGCACCGCCTCGGCGGGTCACCGGTTATCCGGTGGCCCGCCGTTCGCGTTGGGCGCGGTCCGTGGGGCCGGGGTTCAGCGGCTCGCCGGCTCCGCCTCGTCGCCGTAACCGGCCCGGTCCGCCTTGTCGGCCTCGTGGATGGCCTCGGCGAGCTGCTCGACGTCGTCGTCCTCGGTCAGGTCGGCCAGGGTGTCGGCCCGCTCGGCCAGTTCACGCAAGGAAGGGGCGTCCGGCAGCGGGGTGTCCGGGTGGCGCAGGGCGTCGGCGAAGTAGGCGGCGGTCGCGGCGACCTGGAAGCGGGCGGGCGCGTCGTCGAGGCCGTCGTGCAGGGCGTCGGTCTCCAGTTGGCCGGAGGTCTCGTGCGGGGTGCGGGTGCGGGGGTCGAGCCAGCGGACGGTGGCGGTGGCGAGGTGGCCGTCGGCGCCCGGCTTCGTGCGGACGGCGTAGAAGGCGGTGACGGTGTGACCGGGGCCGACCTCGCCGCCGTCGACGCGGTCGTCGCGGAAGTCGTCGTCGGCGACGCGGCGGTCGTCGTAGCCGACGAGGCGGAAGTCGGCGACCGTCTCGGGGTCGAAGGCGACCTGGGCCTTGGCGTCCCGGGCGGTCAGGTCGATGTTGCGCGGGAGTTCCTCGGAGAAGACCGTGCGGGCGTCGTCCTCGGTCGAGACGTAGGTGGTGTGGCCGTCGCCCTTGTCGGCGAGGCGCTCCATCAGGGCGTCGCCGTAGTCGCTGCCGACGCCGACGCCGAAGAGGGTGATGCCGTCCTCGCGGCGGGCGGTGGCGATGCGTTCCAGGATCGAGTCGGCGTCGGTGTCGCCGGTGTTGGCGAGGGCGTCGGAGACGAGGACGACCCGGTTGGTGGCGCCCTCTCGCAGGCCCTCGACGGCGGTCTCGTAGCCGGCTTCGACGCCGGCGCCGAGGTTGGTGGAGGACAGGGGTTCCAGGCTGTCGATGGCGTCGTGGACGCGGCCGCGGCGCTCGCCGAGGCGGGTCATCGGCAGAACGGTCTCGGCCCGGTCGCTGAAGGTGACGATGGCCACCGAGTCGTCGTCGCGGAGCCGGTCGGTCATGGTGCCGAGGGCGTACCGGGCGAGGTCGAGGCGGCCCGGGTCGCCCATGGAGCCGGAGACGTCGATGACGAAGGTGAGGGCGGCGGGCGGCCGTTCGTCCCGGCTTTCGGCCGGGCGGGTGGCGAGGCCGACGCGGACCAGGGACCAGTCGTCGTCGCCGGTGCGGGCGCCGCCGACGGTGACCGAGAAGCCGTTGCCGTCGGGCCGCTCGTAGTCCTGGCGGAAGCTGTTGACGAACTCCTCGGGGCGGACCGTGGAGGGGTCGGGCAGCCGGCCGTCGGCGAGGGTGCGGCGGGCGTAGCCGTAGGACGCGGTGTCGACGTCGAGGGCGAAGGTGGAGAGGTGGTCGGGGTTCGCCTCGCGGGACGTGCCGTCCTCGTCCATGTCCTGGCCGCTGCCGCCCCTGGGCTGGGCCGGGGCCGGGAAGCCGTCGGCGCGGTCCGCGCCGCTGCTCGCCGGGTCGCCCGCGCTGCACCCGGTGAGCAGCAGCCCGGTGGCCGCGGCCAGGGCGAACAGATGCCGTGTCCGGTGGGTCTTCATGTGCCGTGCCCCCTGTGTCCGTCGATGTCTGTGACTGTGACGGGGCGGGGGGCCGGAACGTGCGCCACGGGGTGTTGCGGATGGGTCTCGAAGCGGGCACGGAAACGGCCCGCCGAGACCGGTGGGTGATCTTCCGTTGACCTACGAGACGATGTCCTTGCGGGCGAAACCCCTGAAGGCCAGGGCGAACAGCACGACGGCGTACGTTACCGAGACCGCGGCGCCCTGGATCATGCCGGACCACTCGGGGGTGGGCTGGACGGCGTCGGCCCAGGCGAACTGCCAGTGCGCGGGCAGGAAGTCGCGCCAGTCGCCGAGGGCGGTGACGGCGTCCAGGACATTGCCGACGATGGTCAGGCCGACCGCGCCACCGACCGCGCCGAGCGGGGCGTCGGTCCTGGTGGACAGCCAGAACGCGAGCCCGGCGGTGACCAGTTGGGAGACGAAGACGTAACCCACCACGATCACCAGCCGCTGGGCGGCGGTGCCGGAGTCGAGTGCGCCGCCGGTGGGGAGTTCCAGCGGGCCCCAGCCGTAGGCCGCGCTGCCCACGGCGAGGGCGACGACCGGCAGCAGGATCATCGCGGCCAGGCTGAGGCCGAGGCCGACGACGAGCTTGGACCACAGCAGGCGGGCCCGGGGCACGGGTGCGGCGAGCAGATAGCGCAGGGAGGACCAGCCGGCCTCCGAGGCGACCGTGTCGCCGCAGAACAGGGCGACCGGGATGACCAGCAGGAAGCCCGCCGAGACGAACAGGTTGACCGCGGCGAAGTTGGCGGCCGAGGCGGTCGCCGTGTCCATCAGGGTCACCTGGTTGTTGCGGCCGCCCGGCTCGCCGCCGATGGCGAAGGCGATGAGCAGGACGAACGGCAGGGCGGCGAGGATCGCGCCCATGACGAGCGTGCGGCGGCGCTTGAGCTGGCGGGCCAGTTCGACGCGCAGGGGCAGGGTGTGGCCTGCCCGGTAGCCGGAGGCGACCTCGGTGAGCGTGCTCATGCGGAACCTCCGATCAGGGTGAGGAAGGCGTCCTCCAGGCGGCGGTGCGGGCCGACCGAGGTCACGGGCACGTCGAGCCGGACGAGTTCGGCGACCAGGCGCTGGGCGGTGCCGTCCGCGTCCAGGCGGACGAGGAGTCCGTCGTCGGTGACGAGCGCCGAGGCGATGCCGGGCAGCGCGGCGACCTTCTCCGCGACCGGCTCCTCGACGGGGGTGACGGTGCCGACCAGGAGCGTGTCGCCGGAGCCGACGATCTCGGCGACCGGGCCCGCCTGGACCAGTCGTCCCCGGTCCATGACCACGAGGTGGGTGCAGGTCTGCTCGACCTCCGCCAGCAGATGGCTGGAGACGATCACCGTGCGTCCGGCGGCCGCGTACCGGATCATCACCTCGCGCATCTCGCGGATCTGCGGCGGGTCGAGGCCGTTGGTCGGCTCGTCGAGGATGAGGAGGTCCGGAAGGCCGAGCATGGCCTGGGCGATGGCGAGCCGCTGGCGCATGCCCTGGGAGTAGGTGCGCACCGCGCGGGCGAGGGCGTCGCCGAGGCCGGCGATCGCCAGGGCCTCGTCCAGGTGGGCGTCCTCGGCCGGGCGGCCGGTGGCCCGCCAGTACAGCTCCAGGTTGTCCCGGCCGGAGAGGTGCGGGAGGAAGCCCGCGCCCTCGACGAAGGCGCCGACGCGGGAGAGCACGGGGGCGCCGGGGCGGATGGCGTGGCCGAAGACGCGGATCTCGCCGTCGTCCGGCTTGATCAGGCCCATCAGCATGCGCAGGGTGGTCGTCTTGCCGGCGCCGTTGGGGCCGAGGAGGCCGAGCACCTGGCCCTTCTCGACGCGGAAGGAGAGGTCGCGGACGCTGTAGCGGTCACCGCCCGCGTACTTCTTGCCGAGGCCGGTGATCTGGAGGGGGACCTCGGCCTGCGCCGGGTCGGGGGCCGGGCCGGCGGTGCGGCGGCGGCCGGTGAGCAGCAGGGCCAGGGCGAGCCCGGCGCCGGCCAGGGGCAGCCACCAGACCCAGGACGGGAGCGGGGCCGCGGCGGTCGTCACCGCGGGGGCGGTCGGGACCGACAGGTCGCCCTTCAGGGAGACGGTGTACGTCGCCGGGGCGGTCGGGGAGGCGTAGCCGAGGTCCGTGGAGGCGAGGACCAGGCGCAGCCGGTGGCCCTCGTCGATGTCGTGGTCGATCGCCGGGAGGGTGATCGTGACGTCCTTGCCGGCCTCGGCGCCCTCGACGCGGACCGGGGCGACCAGTTGGGAGGGCAGGACCTGTTGGGTGCCGTCGGCGCCGACGTCGTACACCTTGGCGAAGAGGACGGCGTCGTCGGAGGTGGACCGCACGTGGACGGTGGCCGTCGGGGAGCCGGTGATGCGCAGGTCGCCGGTGACCGGGGCGGACTCGAAGGCGGCGAACTGGCCGGGGAAGTCGAGGGAGACGCCGACGCCGAGGGAGGAGAGCTGGGAGAGTCCGCCGCCGCCGAGGCCGGGCAGGGCGGAGACGGCGGGCGGGTTGGCGCCGGCCGGGTTGGCGACGCGCTGTGCGCCGCCGGTGAGCGCGATGGAGCGGTCGTCGCCGGTCAGGCCGGGGTAGCTGTCCGCGCTCGCGCCCCTGAGCCGGGCGGCGCCGTCGGTGGAGTCGATGCCTCCGGTGCGGGTGACGCGGAAGGCGGGGCCGGTGTCGGCGGCCGTGTCGTCCTTGAGGTACCGGTCGAACCAGGAGGTCACCCGGGCCTCTATCCGGCCGCTCTCCAGGTCTCCGCCGTCGTGGCCGCCCGCGATCCAGTCGACGTCGACGGGGGCGCCGTTGGCGCGGATCGCCTTCGCGGCGGCGTCGGACTGGGCGAGGGTGAAGAGGGAGTCGGTCTGGCCCTGGACGAGGAGGGTGGGGACCTTGATGCGGTCGGCGACGGCGGACGGGGAGCGTTCTTCGAGCAGCGCGCGTGCCGCGGCGTCAGGGGTGCCGGACTCGGCGACCCGCTCGTACATCGCGCACAGGGTGGGCTCGAACTTGGCGCAGCCGCCGGCGGTGTTGAAGAAGACGCCGGTCCACAGCTTCTTGAACACGCCGTCGGGGAACAGGGCGTCGGCGAGGTTCCAGTAGGTGATCGCGGGGGCGATGGCGTCGACCCGGTCGTCGTACCCGGCGGCGAGGAGGGAGATCGCGCCGCCGTAGGAGGCTCCGGCGACGCCGACGCGCGGGTCGCCCGCCGCGTCGAGCCGCACCTGGGGCTGCTGTGCCAGCCAGTCGATCAGCCGGGACACGTCGGCGACCTCGGCCTTCGGGTCGTTGAGCCCGATCTTGCCGGTGGACCTGCCGAAGCCGCGCGCCGACCAGGTCAGTACCGCGTAGCCGTCGCGGGCGAGGTCCTCGGCCTGCTGCCGGACGTCGTCCTTGTCGCCGCCGAAACCGTGGCCGAGCAGGACGGCGGGCCGGCGGCCGGCCGCCGCGGAGGTGAAGTAGGAGGTGTCCAGCCGGACCCCGTCCACCGTCATCACCCGGTCGGTGTGGCGCACCGCGGGCGTGTCGTCGTCGGAGGCGACGGCCGTCCACGTACCGGCACCGGCGAGGACGATCACGGCGGCCGCGGCGGCGAGAAGCCGCCCGGGCCGCCGTGGTCCCCGCAGACCGGGCAGTCGAAGATCCATGCTTCAACGGTACGGGGTCAACCTGTCGGAACGTTGTCGACCGGAGGCCGAACTCGGGGCCATCCCGGGGGTGTACGGGGCGGGGCCGCCGTACACCAGGCGCGGTACGTGTCAGGCCCGCGCGTCCTCCGGGAGGGAGATCAGCCAGCGGGTGGCGCGGCGGGGGCGGAGGTAGAAGGCCCAGTAGAGGGTGGCGGCGGCGGTGATGCCGCCGGTCCACAGGAGATAGGCGGTCTCCTGCTGGGTGAGGATGTAGGCGAGGACGGCGATCAGCAGGACCGGCACGGCGGGCCACAGCGGCATGCGCCAGGCGGGGACGTGGCGGTGGGAGTCGCGGCGGGCGAGCAGGGCGGCGACGGCGACCAGGAGGTACATGCCGGTGACCGAGACGCCGGTGACGCCGTACAGGGTGTCGAGGTTGACGAAGCACAGGGCCGCGCCGGGGACGCCGACGGCGAGGGTGGCGACCCAGGGGGAGCCGAAGCGGCCGAGTTTGGCGAAGACGTTGTTGACCGGCTCGGGCCAGGCCTTGTCCCGGGCGGAGGCGAACAGGACACGGGAGTTCTGGATGACCATGACGATGCCGGCGTTGATGATCGCGAGGGCCACGCAGAGGCTGACGAAGGTGCCGACGGCCGAGTTGGACCAGGCGGTGACCATGGAGCCGATGTCCCCGCCGGTCAGCTCCGAGAGGTCGGAGGCGCCGAAGGTGATGGCGACGACCGGGACCAGGATGATCACCGAGGAGATGGCGAGGGTGGCCAGGACCGTGCGGGCGACGTTGCGGCGCGGGTTCTCCAGCTCCTCGGAGAGGTAGACGGCGGTCGAGAAGCCCTGGGTGACGAAGAGGGCGATGGCGAGGCCGGAGACGACGAGCGCGGCGGTGACGGTGTCGGTGTGGCCGTCGGCGCCGGACACCTGCATCGACAGGAGGCTGCCGGGGCCGCGGTGGCCGTGGGCGAAGCCCAGCACGGCCACGACCGCCGCCGCGATGACCTCCAGGACCAGGAAGACGCCGGTGATCCAGGCGTTGGCCCGCAGGTCCAGCAGGCCCGCGAGGGTGGCGAGCAGCATCACGCCGGCTCCGGCCACGGACGGGTCGAGGTGGACGAGGGGGGCCAGGTAGTCGGCCGTGCCCATCGCGATCACCGGCGGGACGATCATGACGACCAGCAGGGAGAGGACGAAGACCAGCCAGCCGGCGAGGCGTCCGGCCAGCGTCGAGACCATGGCGTACTCGCCGCCCGCGCTGGGGATGAGGGTGCCCAGCTCCGAGTAGCAGAACGCCACGGCGATACAGAGCAGTGAGCCGATCGCGATCGTGAGGGCGGTCGCGGTGCCGAGCGAGCCGAACAGGTCCGGGACGACGACGAAGAGGGTGGAGGCGGGGGTCACGCAGGACAGCGTCAGAAGGGTGCCGCCGACGACTCCGATGGAGCGCTTGAGCTGCTGGGGACTGTCGGGTGCCTGAGGGAGGGCGGTCTCGACAGGGCGGAGCGTGTCGGTCATGCGGCGGTTCCGATCGACTCGTGCGGCGAGGTGAGGGGCGGGAGCGCTATCGCCTCCGGCGGCTTGGGTCGTACCTGGTTCGTCCACTCCCGGCGGCTGCATGGAATCCCAACGGAAACCGGTGCGTCAATAGCGGTTTACCTACGGAATTCGTAGATCAAATCGCCCCGTGATCGCGGATACGGCAGTTCGAGTCGGAATATTGGGCTCGCTCGGGACGTGCGGGAACCGCAGGGGCGGGCGGCAAAAAACGTGAGGCCGTCCGGCATGCGGGCGTGTCAGTGTGTCTCGTTGGAGTGCGGGGATCACAGGCGATTCACAGGGGTGGGGACGAATGAAGCCGAGACACAGTGCTGCCTGGGCGGGGGCCGCGGTGGTGGCGCTCGTGGCGACCGCGGGGTGCGGCACGAAGGCGGCCGAGGGGGCGGCCGAGGCCGTGGACCGGAGCGCGGCGATCATGGCGGCGCTGACGCGGGCGACCGACCGGGCCGATCAGGTCGGCTCGGCGCAGGTCGAGATGACCACCGATCTGGGCACCGGCACCCCGATCGCGATGGACGGCACGTACTCCTGGGGCGACGGGTACGCCTACGACGTCCAGATGGACACGAAGGCGTCGCAGATGCAGACGTTGCAGGACGCCCCGACGATCCGCACGCTGCTCGTGGACGGCGCCTACTACTACGACGTCGACCCGCAGCCCTCCGGCCCGCTCGCGGGCAAGGAGTGGATGAAGGTCGACGCCTCGGCCGTGTTCGGCGAGCAGGGCGCCCAGGCCCTCAGCGGCAGCAGCGGCAGCCCGGTGGCCTCCCTGAAGGGCCTCAAGTACGCCGAGGACGTCGACGACCTGGGCACGGAGACCGTCGACGGGAAGCGCACGACCCACTACCGGGCGACGATCGACTCGTCCCGCATGGGGAAGTTCAAGGACGCCCTCGGCGACGAGAACGGCCTCCTCGGCGCGACGACCGGCGGCGTGGACTCGATCACCGTCGACATCTGGGTCGGCGACGACGACCTGCCGGTGCGCATCCTCCAGGTCATGGGGGCCATGAAGGTCACCGTCGACTTCGAGAAGTTCGGCGCCACGGCCGAGGTGAAGGCCCCGCCGGCCGCGCAGACCGGCGACCTCACCGAGGCGATCAAGGACGCCTCCGGCCGGTAGACCCGCAGCCGACGGTGCCCCGTCCTCCCCGTGCGGGAGGGCGGGGCACCGCGGTGCTGTCCGGGACTCAGTGGTTGCGCGGGAAGCCCAGGTCCACGCCGCCCGGACCGTCGGCCGGGTCCGGCCAGCGGGTGGTGACGACCTTGCCGCGGGTGTAGAAGTGCGTGCCGTCGTTGCCGTAGATGTGGTGGTCGCCGAAGAGCGAGTCCTTCCAGCCGCCGAAGCTGTGGTAGCCGACGGGGACCGGGATCGGGACGTTCACGCCGACCATGCCGGCCTCGATCTCCAGCTGGAAGCGGCGGGCCGCGCCGCCGTCCCGGGTGAAGATCGCGGTGCCGTTGCCGAACGGGGAGCTGTTGATCAGCGCCACGCCCTCGTCGTACGTGTCCACGCGGAGCACGCACAGCACCGGGCCGAAGATCTCGTCCTGGTAGGCCTTCGCCGTCGTCGGGACCTTGTCCAGCAGCGAGATGCCGATCCAGTGGCCGTCCTCGAAGCCGTCCACCGTGTAGCCGGTGCCGTCGAGGACCACCTCGGCGCCCTCCGCCGCCGCGCCCGTGACGTAGGACGCCACCTTGTCGCGGTGCGCGGCCGTGATCAGCGGGCCCATCTCCGAGGTCGGGTCGTTGCCGGGACCGATCTTGATCTTCTCGGCGCGCTCGCGGATCTTCTCCACCAGCTCGTCGCCGATGGCGCCGACGGCCACGACCGCCGAGATCGCCATGCAGCGCTCGCCCGCCGAGCCGTAGGCGGCGGACACGGCGGCGTCGGCCGCCGCGTCCAGGTCCGCGTCCGGCAGGACCAGCATGTGGTTCTTGGCGCCGCCCAGGGCCTGGACGCGCTTGTGGTTCGCGGCGGCCGTGGTGTGGATGTAGCGGGCGATCGGGGTCGAGCCGACGAAGGAGACGGCCTTGACGTCCGGGTGCTCCAGGAGACGGTCCACCGCCACCTTGTCGCCGTGCACGACGTTGAACACGCCGTCGGGCAGACCGGCCTCCGCCAGGAGCTCGGCGATCTTCAGGGACGCCGACGGGTCCTTCTCGGAGGGCTTCAGCACGAAGGTGTTGCCCGTCGCGATCGCGATCGGGAACATCCACATCGGGACCATCGCCGGGAAGTTGAACGGCGTGATGCCGGCGACGACACCCAGCGGCTGGCGGATCGAGGACACGTCGACCCGGGAGGCCACCTCGGTCGACAGCTCGCCCTTCAGCTGCACGGTGATCCCGCACGCCAGGTCCACGATCTCCAGGCCGCGCGCGACCTCGCCCAGCGCGTCCGAGTGCACCTTGCCGTGCTCGGCGGTGATCAGTTCGGCGATCTCGTCCCGGTGCGCGTCCAGCAGCGCGCGGAACTTGAACAGGATCGTGGTGCGCCTGGCCAGCGAGGACTGGCCCCAGGTGGCGTAGGCGTCCTTGGCGGCGGCGACCGCCGCGTCGACCTCGTCCACCGTCGCGAACGCGACCTTGGTGGTGACGGCGCCGGTCGCCGGGTCGGTGACCGGCCCGTACGTACCCGACGCGCCTTCGACGGTCTTGCCGCCGATCCAGTGGTTGACGATCTTCGTCATGACCGAGTGCTCCTTCACAGATGGCGGCGTCGGGTAGAGACGTGCCGTTCGTACAGCTCACGTGCCTTCACCGCGGACGGTCGCGTCGCGGTCTCGGCCACAGGTACATCCCACCAGGCCTGCGCCGGCGGCGGGCCCGACACAGTGTCGGCCGTTTCCGTCTCGACGTAGACACAAGTGGGAGTGTCGGCGGCGCGCGCCTCGGCGAGGGCCTCGCGCAGTTCGCGGACGGTCTTCGCGCGCAGCACGCGCATGCCCAGGCTCGCCACGTTGGCGGCCAGGTCGACGGGGAGCGGCGCCCCCGTGAAGGTGCCGTCCTGCGAGGTGAACCGGTACGCGGTGCCGAACCGCTCACCGCCCACCGACTCCGAGAGTCCGCCGATCGAGGCGTAGCCGTGGTTCTGCACGAGCAGGATCTTGATGGCGATCCCCTCCTGCACGGCCGTGACGATCTCGGTCGGCATCATCAGATACGTGCCGTCGCCGACCAGCGCCCAGACGGGCCGGTCGGGGGCGGCCATCTTCACCCCGATGGCGGCCGGGATCTCGTACCCCATGCAGGAGTAGCCGTACTCCAGGTGGTACTGGTCCCGGGAGCGCGCCCGCCACAGCTTGTGCAGGTCGCCGGGGAGCGAACCGGCCGCGTTGATGATCACGTCCGACTCGTCGGCCAGCGCGTCGAGGGCGCCGAGCACCTGCGACTGCGTCGGGCGTACGTCGGGCTCGTCGGCCTCGTAGCAGGCGTCGACGCGCTGCTCCCAGCGTTCCTTGTCCTCGCCGTACTCGCCGACGTAGGCGTCCGTGACCCGGTGGCCGTGCAGCCGGAGGGCCCCGGTCAGCTCCTGGAGGCCGCTGCGGGCGTCCGCGATCAGCGGCAGGCCCGCGAGCTTGTGGCCGTCGAAGGGGGCGATGTTCAGGTTGAGGAAGCGGACTCCCTCGCCCTGGAACAGGGTGTGGGAGGCCGTGGTGAAGTCGGTGTAGCGGGTGCCGACGCCGATGATCAGGTCCGCCGTGCGGGCCAGTTCGTCGGCCGTCGCCGAGCCCGTGTGGCCGACGCCGCCCACGTCCTGCGGGTGGTCGTAGCGCAGCGAGCCCTTGCCGGCCTGGGTGGAGGCGACCGGGATGCCGGTGGTCTCGGCGAACTCGGCGAGGGCCTCCTCGGCGCGGCTGTGGTGGACACCGCCGCCGGCGACGAGCAGGGGGCGCTTCGCGGCACGGACGACGCGGACCGCCTCGGCGAGTTCGGCGGGGTCGGCGCCCGGACGGCGTACGGCCCAGGTGCGCTCGGCGAAGAACTCGTCGGGCCAGTCGTAGGCCTCGGCCTGGACGTCCTGGGGCATCGCGAGGGTGACCGCGCCGGTCTCCACCGGGTCGGTGAGGACCCGCATCGCCTGGAGTGCGGCCGGGATCAGAGCCTCCGGGCGGGTGACACGGTCGAAGTACCGCGACACCGGGCGCAGGCTGTCGTTGACCGACACATCGCCCGCGTACGGGACTTCGAGCTGCTGGAGCACCGGGTCGGCGACGCGGGTGGCGAAGATGTCTCCGGGCAGGAGGAGCACCGGGAGGTGGTTGACGGTCGCCAGGGCGGCGCCGGTGACCAGGTTGGTCGCGCCGGGGCCGATCGACGTCGTCACCGCGTGGGTGGAGAGGCGGTTGGACTGGCGGGCGTAGCCCACCGCCGCGTGCACCATGGACTGCTCGTTGCGGCCCTGGTGGAACGGCATGTCGTCGCCGTACTCGATCAGCGCCTGGCCGAGGCCGGCGACGTTGCCGTGGCCGAAGATGCCCCAGGTGGCGTTGATCAGCCGCTGCCGTACGCCGTCGCGCTCGGTGTACTGAGCGGCGAGGAAGCGCACCAGCGCCTGGGCCACGGTGAGCCTGGTGGTCATCGGTAACCCCCTGTGGTTTCTACGTGATCCGGGTGGAAGCAGATCCGCCACTCCCGTGTCCCGCCGGGACCGGCCATGACGTTCAGGTAGTACATGGCGTGGCCGGGCTGGGCGATCGACGGGCCGTGCCAGCCGTCGGGGACCAGCACGGCGTCGCCGGAGCGGACCTCGGCGAGGACATCGGAGCCGCCCTCGCGCGAGGGGGACACCCGCTGGTAGCCGAAGCCGTGCGGTCCGTCGATCTCGAAGTAGTAGATCTCCTCGAGCTCGGCCTCCTCGCCCGGCCGGTGCTCGTCGTGCTTGTGCGGCGGGTACGAGGACCAGTTGCCGCCGGGGGTGATCACCTCGACGGCGATCAGCTTGTCGCAGTCGAAGGCGTCGGCGGAGGCGAAGTTGCGCACCAGACGGGCGCAGTTGCCACTGCCGCGTTCCTCGACGGGTACCTCCGGCGCGGGGCCGTAGCGGGCGGGGAGTTGTCGCTCGCACTTCGCTCCTGCCAGGGCGAAGCGGCCTCCCGCGCCGGAGGCGATCTGGGCCCGGGCGTCACGGGGAACGTACGCGAAGTCCGTTACGGACGCGAAAACGCTTTCCCTGCCCAGGAGTTGAAATTCTTCACCCGCTGTTCGCACGGTACATCCGCCCTCCAGCGGAAGCACGATCCACTCGCTGTCGCCGGTGGTGAGGGTGTGTGTGCCCCCCGGTTCCAGCGCGACGATCCGCAGGCTGCTGTAGGTCCAGCCGGCCCGCTTCGGGTCGATGTCGAGAAGGTGGCCGGCGCCGGCGTCGGCGGTGGCGCCCCTCGGCACGTACAGGTCGTTGCTCATGCGGCCCTCACAGCAGTCCTACGGCGGTGTCCACGGCGTCGGCGACGTTCCCGTCCGCCGGGTAGAGCAGCGAGCGGCCGACCACCAGGCCGCGGACGGTGGGCAGTTGCAGCGCCCCGCGCCACTTCTCGTACGCGCCGTCCTGATCGTCGCCGACCTCGCCGCCCAGCAGGACGGCGGGGAGCGTGGAGGTCTCCATGACCTCGGCCATGTCGTCGGGGTTCTCGGTGACGGGGAGCTTCAGCCAGGTGTAGGCCGAGGTGCCGCCGAGGCCCGAGGCGATCGCGATCGACTTGGTGACGGCCTCGGCGGAGAGGTCGTTGCGCAGCCGGCCGTCGTCGCCGCGGCGGCTGATGAACGGCTCGACGAAGAGCGGGAGCCGGCGGGCGGCCATGTCGTCGATCGCGCGGGCCGTGGTCTCCAGGGTGGTGAGGGAGCCCGGGTCGTCGTAGTCGATCCGCAGCAGGAGCTTGCCCGCGTCGAAGTTCAGGCGCTCGATGTCCTCGGCGCGGTGGCCGGTGAAGCGGTCGTCCAGCTCGAAGACGGCGCCCTGGAGGCCGCCGCGGTTCATGGAGCCCATGACGACCTTGTCGTCGAGGGCGCCGAGCAGCAGCAGGTCGTCCAGGATGTCGGCGGTGGCGAGGACACCGTCCACACCGGGGCGGGACAGGGCCAGGCACAGGCGCTCCAGCAGGTCGGCGCGGTTGGCCATGGCCAGCCGGTCGCCGCCGACCCCGAGCGCGCCGCGGGCCGGGTGGTCGGCCGCGACGATCATCAGCCGGCCGGAGTCGTTCAGCAGGGGCCGGCGCGGCCTGCGGGCGGCGGCCTCGGCGATCGCCTCGGGGTGCCGGGTGCGCAGCCGGACGAGTTCGGAGACGTCGACGGTCACAGGACGGCCCCCGCCCGGATCGCCGCTTCGACCTCGTCCGCCGTGGGCATCGCGGACGAGCACTCCAGCCGGGAGGCCACGATGGCGCCGGCGGCGTTGGCGTGCCGCATGATCTTCTCCAGGTCCCAGCCCGCGAGCAGGCCGTGGCAGAGGGTGCCGCCGAAGGCGTCGCCGGCCCCGAGGCCGTTGAGCACCTCCACCGGCAGGGGCGGGACCTCGGCGGACTCGCCCTCGCGGTTGACGGCGAGGACGCCCTTGGGTCCCTGCTTGACGACGGCCAGCTCGACACCGGCGTCCAGGAGCGCCCGGGCGGCGGCCCGGGGCTCGCGCACCCCGGTGGCGACCTCCACCTCGTCGAGGTTGCCGACGGCGACGGTGGTGTGTTTGAGGGCCTCGGCGTAGAAGGGGCGGGCCGCGTCCGGGTCGCTCCAGAACATGGGGCGCCAGTCGAGGTCGAAGACGGTGGTGCCGGCCTTGGCGCGGTGGGCGAGGGCCGCCAGGGTCGCCGTGCGGCTGGGCTCCTCGCTCAGGCCGGTGCCGGTGACCCAGAAGATCCGGCTCTCGTGGACGGCGTCGAGGTCCAGCTCGTGGGCGTCGATCTCCAGGTCGGGCGCCTTCGGGCGGCGGTAGAAGTACAGCGGGAAGTCGTCCGGCGGGAAGACCTCGCAGAAGGTGACCGGGGTGGGCAGTCCGGGGACCGGGGTGACCCAGCGGTCGTCGACGCCGAAGCCGCGCAGCGCCTCGTGCAGATAGGTGCCGAAGGGGTCGTCGCCGGTGCGGGTGATCACCGCGGTGGACCGTCCGAGCCGGGCCGCGGCGACCGCGACGTTGGCCGCCGAGCCGCCCAGGAATTTCCCGAAGGACGTGACCTGGGGCAGCGGCACACCCGTTTGCAACGGATAGAGGTCTACTCCGATCCGCCCCATGGTGATCAGGTCGTACGCCATCGAGTTCCCTTCGTGTCGGCCAGGCCCGGTCGGCCTGCCGCCGGTCGGCGATCCCACCGGTCGGCCGGCCGTCTGTCGGCCTGCCCCGCATCGGCTCTCACGGATTTCTAGCCCCGTATCGAGCACCCTGTCAATAGTTTGTCCAGACATTCGGACCAGGCCTTGACAGTCCCGCGGAGAGACCGCACGCTGACGGCCATGACGTCGTTGTCACCTCAGTCCTCACTTTCCCGCATCCGGATCGGATCGGCCCCCGACAGCTGGGGCGTCTGGTTCCCGGACGATCCCGCACAGGTGCCCTGGCGGCGCTTCCTCGACGAGGTCGCGCAGTCCGGCTACGAGTGGATCGAGCTCGGCCCCTACGGGTACCTGCCGACCGATCCCGCAGTCCTCACCGAGGAAACGGCGAAGCGCGGCCTGAAGGTGTCGGCCGGCACGGTCTTCACCGGGCTCCACCACGGCGAGGCCGTCTGGGACAAGACCTGGGCGCATGTCGCCGACAACGCGGTGCTCGCCCAGGCGATGGGCGCGAAGCACCTGGTCGTCATCCCGTCCTTCTGGCGGGACGACAAAACCGGCGAGGTGCTGGAGCCGGACACCCTCACGCCCGAGCAGTGGCGCAACCTCACCTCGCTGACCGAGCGGCTCGGCAAGGAGGTACGGGAGCGCTACGGCCTCCAGATCGTCGTCCACCCGCACGCCGACACCCACATCGACAGCGAGGAGAACGTCGCCCGGTTCCTGGACGGCACCGACTCCGGCCTCGTCTCGCTGTGCCTGGACACCGGGCACTACGCCTACTGCGGCGGCGACAGCGTCAAGCTGATCGAGACCTACGGCGAGCGGATCGGGTACCTGCACCTCAAGCAGGTGGACCCGGAGATCCTGGCGGACGTGCGGGCGAAGGGGACGCCGTTCGGGCCGGCCGTGGCCCAGGGCGTGATGTGCGAGCCCCCCGCGGGGGTGCCCGCGCTGGGGCCCGTGCTGGAGGCCGCCCAGAAGCTGGACGTGGAGCTGTTCGCGATCGTGGAACAGGACATGTATCCGTGCGCGCCGGACACGCCCCTGCCGATCGCCCAGCGGACTCGGGCGTTCCTGAGGTCGTGCGGGGCGTAGTCGCTGCGCGGCGTGAACGGGGAGGGGGCTGCGCGAGGGCCGGTCGGGGCTTGGCGGGGTGGGGGCGTTGGTCGGCCGCGGGCTCTAGGCTTGTCGGTTCCGGCGTAGGAGCATGGGGGGCCTTCGGCGGGATGCGGGAGGGCTCATGGTGGCGGGTGCGATGCGTGTCCGGGCCGGGCACGGGCCCGGTGGGGCCTGGGAGTTGGTCGCCGGGGCGCCTCATCCGCGGCTGCGGCCCGGGATCATCAGCTATCGCGGGATACGGCTCGCCCTGAACCGGCCCCGCCGCCGGCTGGAGACTCCGATCGGGGCCTCGACGCTGCTGCTCGGGTTCGAGGGGCCGGTGCGGATCTCACGGGACGGGCAGGCGCCGGACACGCTGGTGTCGGTGTACTGCGGGCCCACCACCACCCCGGCCGTCGGGGAGCACGGCGGGCGGCTCTCGGGGATCGAGGTGCTGCTCACGCCGTGGGCGGCGTTCACCCTGTTCGGCACTCCGCAGCACGAACTCGTCAACCGGACCGTCGACCCCGACGACCTCCCGCACTCCCTGGCCACCTCCGTCGCCGAACTCGCCGCCGCGCTGGCCGCGTTACCGGACTGGGAGCGGCGGTTCGGGCTGCTCGACGAGGTGTTCACACGCTGGCGGGAAGCCGGGCCGCGGAGTTCGGAACGGGTGGCGCGGGCCTGGTCGCTGCTGGTGCGGACGGCCGGCGCGATACCGGTGCCACGGCTGGCCGAGGAGGTCGGCTGGAGCGTACGACAGCTGGAGAACCGTTTCCGTGAGCAGATCGGGCTCGGCCCCAAGGCGGCCGCCCGGGTCCTGCGACTGCAACGGGCCCGCCGGCTGCTGGCGGCCGGACGGGGCGCGGCGGAAACGGCGGCGCTCTGCGGTTTCTACGACCAGGCGCATCTCAGCGGTGAGTTCAAGGCGATGACGGGCTGCACACCGAGGGAGTTCGTGCAGGCCAGGCGGCAGCCCTCGCCGCTGTCGCCGGTGGCCGACCGGATGAGCGGCGAGGCGACGAGCCTGGTCCTGCCCGCTCCCGCGGCCGCCTGGTCCGGACCTGGTGCGCATTTTTCCAAGACCGGGCGGGTTGGCTGAATACAGGCTGGGGGTCCGGTGGTTCCGGGGGGATGGCGGGGCAGCGGGGTCGGGCCGGGCTCGTCGCAGCGGGCCCGGCCCGCCGCCTGTGGTGAGGGCGTTTCCGCAGACGGCACGGTGTCGACGCACCCCGCCCGCCCGCCCGCGTCCGCCTTTGCGTCACTTGCGTCACAAACACCCCCTTCCTGTCACACATGTCCCGCGTACGCGGGTCTTTCGTCACGCGCGGTCGACAGCTGCTTTCGGTCGGTCACCCTGCGTCGCCCACGGGGCACAGGGCTGGTGATCACCAGCGCAGCGCCGGGCTCCCCCGGGCGGCCTCCCGGCCGCCGCCCCGCGTGCGCGGGGAGGTGCGACCCATGACCGACCGAAGGCTCTGGTCCTACAAGGAGATCGCGGCCCACATCCGGGTGCAGCCGGACACCGTACGGTCCTACCGCAAGCACGGGCTGCTGCCGCCGCCCGACCGGGTCGAGGGCGGCAAGCCCTACTGGTACGCCGAGACCGTCGACGCCTGGGTCGCCTCCCGCCCGGGCAACCGGGGGCGCCGGGCGGAATGATCCGCGGGGAGGGCCCGCGGAGGCCGCCGGCCACGGCCTGCGGGTCCGGGCCCTCCCTCGGCCCTCCCCCCCGGTCCCCTCCCTCAGCTCCACGGCGCGATGACCGTCACCCCGGCCCCCGGCGCCGTACCCATCGCCGCCAGTGCCTCCGGTACGGCGTCCAGGGTGATCGTCGAGGTCACGAGCAGGTCGGGACGGAGCACGCCCGACCGGACCGCCTCCAGCATCGCCGGGTAGGTGTGCGCGGCCATGCCGTGGCTGCCGAGGATCTCCAGTTCCAGGGCGATGGCGCGGGCCATCGGGACGGGGGTCGTGCCGTCGGGCGAGGGCAGCAGACCGACCTGGACGTGCCGGCCCCGGCGGCGCAGGCCGTTCACCGACGCGGCGCACGTGGCCGGGGAACCGAGGGCGTCGAGGGAGAGGTGCGCGCCACCGGCGGTGAGGGCGCGGACGGCCGCCGCCGTGTCCGGCACGCTCGTGGCGTCCACGCACTCCGCCGCACCGAACGTGCGGGCCAGGTCCAGGGCGCGGGGGGAGACGTCCACCGCGATCACCCGGGCCCCGCTCGCCGCCGCGATCATCACCGCGGAGAGGCCCACCCCGCCGCAGCCGTGCACCGCGACCCACTCCCCCGCCGCGACCCGGCCCTGCTGCACGACGGCCCGGAACGCGGTGGCGAACCGGCAGCCCAGGGAGGCCGCGGTGGCGTAGGAGAGGTCGTCGGGGACGGCGACCAGGTTCACGTCGGCGTGGTCCAGGGCGACGTACTGGGCGAAGGAGCCCCAGTGGGTGAAGCCGGGCTGGGTCTGGCGCTCGCACACCTGGTGGTCGCCGGCCGCGCAGGAGGGGCAGCTTCCGCAGCCGCAGACGAAGGGGACGGTGACCCGGTCGCCCGGGTGCCAGCCGGTGACGGCCGCGCCCACCTCCTGCACGACTCCGGCGAGTTCATGGCCGGGGACGTGCGGCAGGGCGATGTCCGGGTCGTGGCCGGCCCAGCCGTGCCAGTCGCTGCGGCACAGGCCGGTGGCCTCGACCCGGACGACCACTCCATGGGGGGCGGGCCGGGGGTCGGGCACCTCCCGTACCTCGGCGGGTTCGCCGTACCGTTCGAAGACCACTGCGCGCATCCACGGCTCCTTCTCGCCCCGCTCCGGCGACTCCCCGGAACTCCCCGGTGATCACCGGGGCTGCCCGGTGATCACGGGGAACGCTAGCCGCGCGCGGCCTCCTTGTCCCGCGCCCGCTCGGCCTCACCGGATTCCCCGGGCTCGCCGGGTGCCGCGGACTTCCCCGGTCCCTCGCTCGGCGTGGGCCGGGCCGGGCCCGCCGACTCCCCCTCGCTCAGTCCGAACCGTTCGTGGAAGCGGCGCAGGGGGGCCGGGGCCCACCAGGTGGCGCGGCCGGTGAGGCGCATGATCGCCGGGACCAGGAGGCTGCGGACGACCATCGCGTCCATCAGGACCGCCAGGGCGATGCCCAGGCCGAGCATCTTGGTGTTGGTGACCCGGGAGGTGCCTATCGCGACCATCACCACGGCCAGGATGACCGCCGCCGCGGTGATCAGTCCGCCCGTGCGCCGCAGGCCCAGCCGGACCGCCCGCTCGTGGTCGCCGGTGCGGTCGTACTCCTCCTTGATGCGGGAGAGCAGGAACACGCCGTAGTCCATGGAGAGTCCGAAGGCGACGCAGAACATCAGGACCGGGAGGGTGGTCTCGATGGAGCCGGGGCTGGTGAAGGCCAGCGGTCCGGAGAGATGGCCCTCCTGGAAGACCCAGACCACCGCACCGAACATCGCCGTCAGGCTGAGCGCGTTGAGCAGCACCGCCTGGAGCGGGATGAGCACGCTGCCGGTGAGCAGGAAGACCAGGAACAGCGTCACGACCGCGATGAAGGCCACCGCCCACGGCAGCTGGGCGCCGATCGCATGCTTGGAGTCGACCAGGACGGCCGCCGCGCCGGTCACCTTGGTGTCGAAGGGGGCCTGTGTGGCGCGCAGGTCGCCGACCAGTCGCTGGGCCGCGTCGTCCACGGCCTCGCCGCGGGGCAGCACCGTGAAGTACGCCGCGTCGCCGCTCACCAGCGGGCCGTCGACCCGGACGACCGCGGGGAGTGCGGCAACACGCTCCTTGTAGGCCGCGTACTGGGCCGGGGTGGCCTTCCCCTCGGCGAGGATCTCCAGGCCGCCGCCGGGGTTGCCCGGGAAGCCGTCCCTGATGTGCTGCTGGACGACGTGGGACTCGGCGGAGGAGGGCAGCTGGCGGTCGTCCGCCGTACCGAACTTCACGCCCAGGAAGGGCAGTCCGAGCAGGACGAGGACGGCCGTGGTCCCCAGGGCGAAGAGCGGGGCCCGGCGCATGACCAGGTCCGCGGTGCGTGCCCAGCCCTTGCCGTCCTCGGCGGCGCCCGGCCCCTCGGATCCGGCGTCCCCGCCCTTGCGGCGGAACACCCGCCGCAGGTCCAGCGCGTTGACCCGGTCGCCGAGCAGGAGGAGGGCGGCCGGGAGCAGGATCAGGGCGGCCGCGGCGGCCAGCAGGACCACCGCCATGCCTGCGTAGGCGAAGGAGCGCAGGAAGTACTGGGGGAAGACGAGCATGGCCGCGAGCGACACGGCGACCGTGAGCGCGGAGAACAGGACCGTGCGGCCGGCCGTGCGCAGGGTGGTGCCGATGGCCGTGCGCGGATCGGCGCCGGCGGCGAGTTCCTCGCGGAAGCGGCGGACGATGAACAGGGCGTAGTCGACGGCGAGGCCGAGGCCCAGGGCGGTGGTGAGGTTCATCGCGAAGACGGAGACGTCGGTGAACGCCGTCAGGCCGCTGAGGACCGCGTTGGTGCCGAGGATCGCGACGATGCCGATGCCCAGCGGCAGCAGGGCGGCGATCGCGCTGCCGAAGACCATCACCAGCAGCACCAGCGTGACCGGCAGGGCGATCAGCTCGGCGCGGGTGAGGTCCTCCTGGATGATGGTCTGCATCTCGTGCCGGACCGCGACGATGCCGCCGACCTCGACCTCCACCGGGCCGTGGGTGCCGCGGTAGGAGGGGGCGATGTGGTCGAGGGTCTCGCCCATCGTCTTCTCGTCGCCCGTGATGCGGGCGGCTATCAGCGCCTCGTGGCCGTCCGTCGCGCGCAGGGCGGGGGCCGCCGAGGGGTCCGCCGTCCAGTAGGAGCCGACCCCGACGACGCCCTTCTCGGCGGCGAGGCGCTTCGTCAGCCGCTTCGCCTCGACGGCGACCGCCGGGTCGTCGACCGAGGCGTCGCCCGCGCCGACGAGCAGCAGGAGATTGGGCTGCGAGGCGGGGAACTCGCGCTCCAGCGCCTTGGTCGCGTAGGTGGACTGGGCGTCGGGGTCCTCCCAGCCGCCGCTGCCCAGTTTGTCGGCGACACCGCTGCCGGCGAGCACCGCGAGCACGGTGAGCACCAGGGCGGCGAGCAGCGACAGCCGGGGGCGGGCGGTCACGAAACGGGTCCAGGCGCCCGCACGGGGTGGGCGGTTGACTTCGGTCATGGTGCGGTGTCCCCTTCACCATGGAAGCAGTCCATGGAAAACAGTCGTGAGAACCGTAAACTGGGAAACACGAGACATCGCTCGTGTTCCTGGGATCAGAATGCGAGCGACTGCTCGCGTTTGTCAATCACGGATGGAGAGCTGGGGATAACGCGTGGCCGACACGTCCGACAAGCAGGACATTCAGGGCGTCCCGGAGAAGGATCAGACCGTGCAGGAACGGGCCGCGAACGAGCCGATCGCGAAGGAGCAGGCGCCACGCCGCCGCCAGGCGCGCGGTGAGCGCCGCATCGCCCAGCTGCTCGAAGCCGCGGCCAGCGTCTTCTGCTCCACCGGCTACACCGCCGCCAGCACCAACGCCATCGCCCGCGAGGCCGGCGTCTCGCCGGGCACGCTCTATCAGTTCTTCCCGAACAAGGAAGCGATCGCGATCGAGCTGGGCGACCGGCTGATGCACGAGATGCGCGAGACGTACGGCGAGGCGCTCGCCCCCGTCGACCCCGCGACACCGCTGGAGGAGGCGGTCGGCTCGGCGATCGACCGGTTCATCGCCTTCAACTGCGACCATCCGGTGTTCTTCGCCCTCATGCACGGCCCCGACATCCCGGGCCGCATGGCCGAGGAGCACGACGCGCTCCACGCGACCCTGCTCTCCCGCATAGAGGACCTGCTCTCCTCGTTCCTGCCCGAAGCACCCCCCGCCGAGCTGAACCGCACCGCGCAGATGTGCCTCGGCATCTACAAGGCGGGCCTCGAACTGGTCCTGGGACACGAGGGCGCCGCACGCGACGCGTACGTCCGGGAAGTGAAGGACGTACTGATCCGCTACCTGGAGCCGCTGGTGGGCGACCGGCTCGGCGGACGACGCACCGGCCTCCCCGCCGGGAATACCCCCTAGGGGTATAGTGTTGGCAGAGCGGGAGCCCCTCGCGGGCCCCGTCGGCCCCACCTGCCTCCACGAGGAGAACGACATGACCGCTCCAACCGACACCCCGGGATCCGTCACCGCCGTCTACAAGGTGAGCGGCATGAGCTGCGGCCACTGCGAGGGCGCGATCTCCGGCGAGATCTCCGAGCTGCCCGGCGTCAGCTCGGTCAAGGCCGTGGCCGCCACCGGTGAGGTCACCGTCGTCTCCACCGCCGAGCTGGACGAGACGGCCGTACGCGCCGCCGTCGACGAGGCCGGCTTCGAGCTGGTCGGCCGGGCCTGAGGCAGCCGCTTCCCCATCCGAGGCATCCACCGGGCCGTACCGACCAGCTGATACTGGTTCCGTGCGGCCCGGTCCGTTTCCTGGAGTACGCATGACCAGTACCGCGACCGCCGCCGAGACCCCGATACCGACGCCCGCCGCCGAGGTGGAGCTGCTCATCGGCGGGATGACCTGCGCCTCCTGCGCGGCCCGCGTCGAGAAGAAGCTCAACCGCATGGACGGCGTCACCGCCACGGTCAACTACGCCACCGAGAAGGCGCGGGTCAGCTACCCCGCCGGCATCGAGGTCGCCGACCTGATCGCCACCGTGGAGAAGACCGGGTACACGGCCGAGGAACCCGCGCCCGAACCCGCAGCACAGGACACCGAAGCCCCCCGGGACCCCGAACTGGCGGACCTGCGCCACCGGCTCCTGGTCTCCGTCCTGCTCGCCGCGCCCGTCGTCCTGCTCGCGATGATCCCCTCCCTCCAGTTCGACAACTGGCAGTGGCTCTCGCTGACGCTCGCCGCGCCCGTCGTCGTGTGGGGCGGCGGCCCGCTGCACCGGGCCGCGTGGACGAACCTGCGGCACGGCGCCGCCACCATGGACACCCTGGTCTCCGTCGGCACCCTGGCCGCGCTCGGCTGGTCGCTGTGGGCGCTGTTCTTCGGCGACGCGGGCATGCCCGGTATGCGGCACCCCTTCGAGCTGACCGTCTCGCGCGCCGACGGCGCCTCCACGATCTATCTGGAGGTCGCCGCGGGGGTCACCGCCTTCATCCTGCTCGGCCGCTATCTGGAGGCCCGCTCCAAGCGGCGCGCCGGGGCCGCCCTGCGGGCGCTGATGGAGCTGGGCGCGAAGGACGTCGCGGTCCTGCGGGACGGGGGCGAGGTGCGGATCCCCGTCGACCGGCTGGCGGTCGGGGACCGGTTCGTCGTACGGCCCGGGGAGAAGGTCGCCACCGACGGGACGGTCGTCGAGGGCGTGTCGGCCGTGGACGCGTCGATGCTCACCGGTGAGTCCGTGCCGGTGGACGTCGGCCCCGGCGACACCGTCACCGGCGCGACCGTGAACGCCGGCGGGCGGCTCGTCGTCGAGGCGACCCGGATCGGCGCCGACACCCGGCTCGCCCGGATGGCGCGGCTCGTGGAGGACGCGCAGAACGGCAAGGCGCAGGTGCAGCGGCTGGCCGACCGGATCGCCGGGATCTTCGTCCCGGTGGTGCTGCTGATCGCGGCCGCCACCTTCGGCGGCTGGCTGGGCGCGACCGGGGACACCGTCGCCGCGTTCACCGCGGCCGTCGCGGTCCTGATCATCGCCTGCCCGTGCGCCCTGGGGCTGGCCACGCCGACCGCCCTCATGGTCGGCACCGGCCGCGGCGCCCAGCTCGGCATCCTCATCAAGGGCCCCGAGGTCCTGGAGTCCACCCGCCGGGTCGACACGGTCGTCCTGGACAAGACCGGAACCGTCACCACCGGCCGGATGACCCTCCAGGACGTGTACGCCGCCGAGGGCACCGACGAGCGGGAGCTGCTGCGGCTCGCGGGCGCCCTGGAGCACGCCTCCGAGCACCCGGTGGCCCGGGCGGTGGCCGCGGGCGCCGAGGAGCGGGTCGGGCGACTGCCGGCGGCCGAGCACTTCGAGAACGTGCCCGGACGGGGCGTACGCGGCCGCGTGGAGGGCCGCGAGGTGGCCGTGGGACGGCTCGCGGACCACACCGGCGCGCTCCCTGAGGAACTGGCCCGCGCCAAGGAGCAGGCGGAGCGGGACGGTCGTACGGCCGTCGTCGTCGGCTGGGACGGCCGGGCGCGCGGTGTGCTCGCGGTCGCCGACGCGGTCAAGGGGACCAGCGCCGAGGCCGTACGGGAGCTGCGCGCGCTGGGGCTCACGCCGGTGCTGCTGACCGGGGACAACCGGGCGGTCGCGGAGGCGGTGGCGCGCGCCGTCGGGATCGACGAGGTGGTCGCCGAGGTGCTGCCGGAGGACAAGGTCGACGTGGTGCGGCGGCTCCAGGGCGAAGGCCGGGTGGTCGCCATGGTCGGCGACGGCGTGAACGACGCGGCCGCGCTGGCCGCCGCGGATCTGGGGCTCGCGATGGGCACCGGGACGGACGCGGCGATCGAGGCGAGCGATCTGACGCTGGTACGGGGGGATCTGCGGGTGGCCGCGGACGCCATCCGGCTGTCCCGGCGGACGCTGGCGACCATCAAGGGCAACCTCGTCTGGGCGTTCGGATACAACGTGGCCGCGCTGCCGCTGGCCGCGGCCGGGCTGCTCAACCCGATGATCGCGGGAGCGGCGATGGCCTTCTCGTCGGTGTTCGTCGTGACCAACAGCCTGCGGCTGCGGGCCTTCCGCTGAGACTCCGGGCCAGACCGGACCTTTAAGTCAGACCCCCTGGAGTCCTGCGCGAGCCTCACATAAGCTCTTCACAAGGCTCGCGCATCATCCTTACGCTGGGGCCTCGATCGCCGTATCCGGGCTCTTGCGCATCTAACGGACATATGCAAGAGACACAGATCACAGTGATGTGAACGTAACCACCGAAGGGGTTCGAAGGTCTAAGTTGACGATGTCGGAACGCGTCTTGGGGGGCGCAGACCGGCATCTGGGGATGTCTTGGGGGACTTCCTCAGAGATGCGTTGCCGGGGCACGTACACCGGGAAGCTTTGAGCGGCCCTCCCAGCGTGCGTTGTCCCGGCAGATCGCACACAGCGGTAGTACGGCGGGTTCTGCTCGTTGTGCTCAACCGCGCGCACAACAATCGCTCGACAACCGCATATCGACACAGCGAATTCAGGCGCTGTCTTCATGAACGCCCGGCCGGATCCCGTGGGGGGAATCCGCACCGGGACATGGGAAGGCGCCCTGGTCGTCGGCCCGTGGGGGGACTGGCGTCAGGGCGCCTTCCGTTTGCCCCCGCTCACGAAGCGCTCGAGAAGCGCGCTCAGGAACCTTCCGGGAAGCCCTCTCCTGCGCACATGAGACAGCCCTGTCCGGAGGATCGATCCGCCCGGACAGGGCTGTGACTGGGGGCTGGCGGAGACGGGGCACCGGTCGGTCGGCACCCCCTCACCGTCAGGTGTCAGCGCTCCTCGACCGGCACGAAGTCGCGCTCGACCACGCCCGTGTAGATCTGGCGCGGGCGGCCGATGCGGGAGCCCGGCTCCTTGATCATCTCGTGCCACTGGGCGATCCAGCCCGGCAGCCGGCCGAGGGCGAAGAGGACCGTGAACATCTCGGTCGGGAAGCCCATGGCCCGGTAGATCAGGCCGGTGTAGAAGTCGACGTTCGGGTAGAGGTTGCGCGAGACGAAGTAGTCGTCGGAGAGCGCGTGCTCCTCCAGCTTCAGTGCGATGTCCAGCAGCTCGTCGGACTTGCCGAGGGCGGACAGCACGTCGTGCGCCGCGGCCTTGATGATCTTGGCGCGCGGGTCGAAGGACTTGTACACCCGGTGGCCGAAGCCCATCAGGCGGACGCCGTCCTCCTTGTTCTTCACCTTGCGGATGAAGGAGTCGACATCGCCGCCGTTGGCCTGGATGCCCTCGAGCATCTCCAGCACGGACTGGTTGGCGCCGCCGTGCAGCGGGCCCCACAGGGCGGAGATGCCGGCCGAGATCGACGCGAACATGTTCGCCTGGGACGAGCCGACCAGGCGGACCGTGGACGTCGAACAGTTCTGCTCGTGGTCCGCGTGCAGGATCAGCAGCTTGTCGAGCGCGGAGACGACGACCGGGTCGAGCTCGTACTCCTGCGCCGGCACCGAGAACGTCATGCGCAGGAAGTTCTCGACGTAGCCGAGGTCGTTGCGCGGGTAGACGAACGGGTGGCCGATCGACTTCTTGTAGGCGTACGCCGCGATCGTCGGGAGCTTGGCGAGCAGCCGGATCGTCGAGAGGTTGCGCTGCTTCTCGTCGAACGGGTTGTGGCTGTCCTGGTAGAACGTGGACAGCGCGGAGACGACCGACGACAGCATGGCCATCGGGTGGGCGTCACGCGGGAAGCCCCGGTAGAAGTTCTTGACGTCCTCGTGCAGCAGCGTGTGCTGGGTGATGTCGCTCTTGAAGACGGACAGCTCGTCCACGGTCGGCAGTTCGCCGTTGATGAGCAGGTAGGCGACCTCGAGGAAGGTCGACCGCTCGGCGAGCTGCTCGATCGGGTAGCCGCGGTACCGGAGAATGCCCTGTTCGCCGTCGAGGTAGGTGATGGCGGATTTATAGGCGGCGGTGTTGCCGTAGCCGCTGTCCAGGGTCACCAGACCGGTCTGGGCGCGGAGCTTCCCGATGTCGAAGCCCTTGTCGCCGACGGTGCTGTCGATCACCGGGTAGGTGTACTCGCCGTCGCCGAACCGCAGTACTACAGCGTTGTTGGTGTGCTCGCTCACGTCATCCCTCACCGACGTTGTGCCTCTTCTTCGAGGTTGCCCTGACTGTCTCTACCATCCCCCATTTGGCGCACGAGAGTGCACTCGGGGTCGACCATTGGGCTTATCGGCGGCACTGAGTGCCGCCAACTTTCTCATCCTGCCGCCTTCGTCACGGTTGGGGAAGTGCTCTGTGACCTTCATGACTCATTTGATCGATCATTTTTTGCGACGGGCCCGGGGAACCCGCCGGACCGGTGCGGTCAGCGGCCCGCCAGCCGGAAGTCCAGGGCCGTGCAGCGGCGGCCCGCCGAGACCGTGCGCACCGCCTGACCGATCGCCTTGCGCGAACCCACGAGGACGACCAGCCGCTTGGCACGGGTGACGGCCGTATACAGAAGGTTCCGCTGAAGCATCATCCATGCTCCCGTGGTGACGGGGATCACCACCGCGGGATATTCACTCCCCTGTGAACGGTGGATGGTCACCGCGTAGGCATGGGCGAGTTCGTCCAGTTCGTCGAACTCGTACGGCACTTCCTCGTCCTCGTCCGTCAGCACGGTGAGGCGCTGGTCGACCGGATCGAGCGAAGTGACCACGCCCACGGTGCCGTTGAAGACGCCGTTCTCGCCCTTCTCGTAGTTGTTGCGAATCTGGGTGACCTTGTCGCCGACCCGGAAGACCCGGCCGCCGAACCGCTTCTCGGGCAGGTCGGGGCGGCCGGGTGTGATGGCCTGCTGGAGCAGCCCGTTGAGGGTGCCGGCGCCGGCCGGCCCGCGGTGCATGGGGGCGAGCACCTGGATGTCCCGCCGGGGGTCGAGGCCGAACCTGGCCGGAACACGACGGGCCGCCACGTCGACGGTGAGCCGGCCGGCCTCCTCCGTGTCGTCCTCGACGAAGAGGAAGAAGTCCTTCATGCCGTCGGTGACCGGATGCTGCCCGGCGTTGATCCGGTGCGCGTTCGTCACCACGCCGGACTGCTGGGCCTGGCGGAACACGCGCGTGAGACGCACGGCGGGAACGGGACCGCCCTCCGCGAGGAGGTCGCGCAGCACCTCGCCCGCGCCGACGCTGGGGAGCTGGTCGACGTCCCCGACGAAGAGCAGGTGCGCGCCGGGCGGCACGGCCTTCACCAGCTTGTTGGCGAGCAGCAGGTCCAGCATCGACGCCTCGTCGACCACCACCAGGTCGGCGTCCAGCGGGCGGTCCCGGTCGTAGGCCGCGTCACCGCCGGGCTTCAGCTCCAGCAGGCGGTGGACGGTGGAGGCCTCGGCACCGGTCAGCTCGGCCAGGCGTTTGGCGGCGCGGCCGGTGGGCGCGGCCAGGACGACCTTGGCCTTCCTGGCGCGGGCCAGCTCCACGATCGAGCGCACGGTGAAGGACTTGCCGCAGCCGGGGCCGCCGGTGAGCACGGCGACCTTCTCGGTCAGCGCCAGCCGGACGGCGGCCTCCTGCTCGGGGGCGAGGTCGGTGCCGGTGCGCCGCTTCAGCCAGCCGAGCGCCTTGTCCCAGGCCACGTCACGGAAGGCCGGCATCCGGTCCTCCTCGGTGCGCAGCAGGCGCAGCACCTGGGCGGAGAGGGAGAGTTCGGCGCGGTGGAAGGGGACGAGGTAGATCGCGGTGACCTGCTCGCCGTGCTCCCCGGGCACCTTCTCCCGTACGACACCGGGCTCACCGGAGTCCTCGTCCGGCTCGGCCAGTTCGGCGAGGCACTCGATGACCAGGCCGGTGTCGACCTGGAGGAGTTTGACCGCGTCGGCGATCAGGCGCTCCTCGGGGAGGTAGCAGTGGCCCTGGTCGGCGGACTGGGACAGGGCGTACTGAAGGCCCGCCTTGACGCGCTCCGGGCTGTCGTGCGGGATGCCGACCGACTGGGCGATCTTGTCGGCGGTGAGGAAGCCGATGCCCCAGACGTCGGCGGCCAGCCGGTAGGGCTGGTTCTTCACGACGGAGATGGAGGCGTCGCCGTACTTCTTGTAGATGCGGACGGCGATGGAGGTGGACACCTCGACGGTCTGGAGGAAAAGCATGACCTCCTTGATCGCCTTCTGTTCCTCCCAGGCGTCGGCGATCTTCTTCGTGCGCTTCGGGCCGAGGCCGGGCACCTCGACGAGGCGCTTCGGCTCCTCCTCGATGATCTTCAGGGTGTCCACGCCGAAGTGCTGGGTGATGCGGTCGGCGAAGACCGGGCCGATGCCCTTGACCAGGCCGGATCCCAGGTAGCGGCGGATGCCCTGGACCGTGGCGGGCAGCACGGTCGTGTAGTTCTCCACGGTGAACTGCTTGCCGTACTGCGGGTGGGAGCCCCAGCGGCCCTCCATGCGCAGCGACTCGCCGACCTGGGCGCCGAGGAGCGCGCCCACGACCGTGAGGAGGTCGCCGGCGCCTCGGCCGGTGTCGACCCGGGCGACCGTGTAGCCGTTCTCCTCGTTCGCGTACGTGATGCGTTCCAGCACGCCTTCCACAGTGGCCGGTCGCCGCTCTCCCGCCGGGGAGGCCCCCGCCTGATCGGTCATGATCCGACGGTACCGCCCGGCACCGACAGGGCGGCCCGCCCCGTCGGTGCCGGGAGCCCCGGTCAGACCTGGTCGAGAATCACGCAGGTGCCGACCACATAGCCGGTGACGCCGCTCCTGGTGACCTTCACCCAGCGCTTGCTGACGATGCCGCACTTCTCGTACGAGGAGGTGCCGTAGTAGTCGGCACAGGACGCCGACGCGCTCGAACCCTTGTTGATCTGGGCGAGGGCCGTACCGCCGGTGCTCGTCGTGGATCGAATGATCACGGTCTCGAGGGCCTTCGCCGTGCAGCTCGCCGCCGCGGCGGGGGTGGCGGCCACGAACGAGGTCCCGACCAGGGCGGCCGCCCCCATGGCCGCTCCGAGTATCCGGCCTGCGCGCATATCTGTCTCCCCTGTTCATTGGCGCGGGCATGTCACCCGCCCCGGACAGGGGGCAGCCTAGATCGCCCCCGAGGTTCATCACGAATCGGTTTCAGCCATGCCGGAGTCTTGATTAACCTCCGTGTAATCGATTCCAATCCTTCCTACACGTCGATGTAATCGATTCCACGGCGTGGAGGAACCGAGTCCACAAGGAGGTGGAGCGGCGATGGCGAGCATCAAGGACGTGGCCGCCGAGGCGGGGGTCTCCGTCGCCACGGTGTCGCGCGTCCTGAACGACCATCCGTCGGTCAGCGAGGACGCACGCACGCGCGTGCTGGCCGCCGTCGAGGCGCTGGGCTATCGCCCGAACGCCGTCGCCCGGTCCCTGCGCACCGACCAGACCCGCACCCTCGGCCTGGTCATCAGCGACGTGATGAACCCTTACTTCACCGAGCTGGCCCGCTCCGTGGAGGAGGCGGCCCGTGCTCTCGGGTACAGCGTGATCATCGGCAACGCCGACGAGCGGCCCGACCTCCAGGACCACCACGTACGGACCCTGCTGGACCGCC
Source organism: Streptomyces phaeofaciens (assembly GCF_014648915.1). GTDB lineage: Bacteria > Actinomycetota > Actinomycetes > Streptomycetales > Streptomycetaceae > Streptomyces > Streptomyces phaeofaciens. The sequence goes on from NZ_BMSA01000003.1 coordinate 351,668, forward strand.
GGATCGACGGCCTCCTCGTCTCCCCCACCGACGGCGCCTCGCCGCTGATGCTGGACGCCGCGCGCGGGGGGACCCCGATGGTGTTCGTCGACCGGTGGATCCCGGGCGTCGACGTGCCGGTGGTCCGGGCGGACGGCCAGGCCGCCGTACGCGACCTGGTGGCGCATCTGTACGGGCTAGGGCACCGGCGGCTCGCCATCATCGCGGGCCCGGCCGCCACCACCACCGGCAGCGAGCGCGTCGAGGCCTTCCGGGCCGCCCTGGCCGAGTACGGGCTCCCCCTCCCCGACGCCCATATCGGCCAGGGCGACTTCCAGGCGGAGAGCGGACGGCGGGTCACCGAGGGCTTCCTCGACCTGCCCGAGCCGCCCGAGGCCGTGTTCGCGGCCGACAACCTGATGGCCCTGGGCGCCCTGGACGCGATCCGCGCGCGCGGGCTGCGCGTTCCGGACGACATCGCGCTCGCCGCGTTCGACGACATCCCCTGGTTCGTGCACACCGATCCGCCGATCACGGCGATCGCCCAGCCGACCGGCGAGCTGGGCCGCGCCGCCGTCCGCGCGCTCGTCGACCGCATCGAGGGACGGCCCCCGCAGTCCGTCACCCTCCCCGCCCGTCTCGTCGTGCGCCGGTCGTGCGGCGAGAGCGCTCCCCCGGAGCAACCGGCCGCCTCGGAGCCGTCCCCCGCAACGAACAGGAGCCAGTCGTGAGCAACGCGGACGAGTTGCTGCGCATCGAAGGCATACGCAAGACCTTCCCCGGTGTGGTCGCGCTCGACGGCGTCGACTTCGATCTGCGCCGGGGCGAGGTGCATGTGCTGCTCGGTGAGAACGGCGCGGGCAAGAGCACCCTCATCAAGATGCTCTCCGGCGCCCACCGCCCCGACGCCGGGCGGATCCTGGCCGGCGGCGAGGAGGTGCGCATCCACGGCGCGCAGGACGCCGAGCGCCTCGGGATCGCCACCATCTACCAGGAGTTCAACCTGGTCCCCGATCTGACGGTCGCCGAGAACATCTTCCTGGGGCGCCAGCCGCGCCGCTTCGGGATGATCGACCGCAAGAGGATGGACGCGGACGCCGCCGCCCTGCTGGAGCGGGTCGGGGTGAACGTCTCGCCCCGCGCGCGGGTGCGTGAACTCGGCATCGCCCGCCTCCAGATGGTCGAGATCGCCAAGGCGCTGAGCCTGGACGCGCGCGTGCTGATCATGGACGAGCCGACCGCCGTGCTCACCTCCGAGGAGGTCGAGAAGCTCTTCGTCATCGTGCGCAGGCTGCGCGAGGACGGCGTCGGCATCGTGTTCATCACCCATCACCTGGAGGAGATCGCCGCCCTGGGCGACCGGGTCACCGTGATCCGCGACGGAAAGTCCGTCGGCCAGGTGCCCGCGTCCACCTCCGAGGACGAGCTGGTACGGCTCATGGTGGGCCGTTCCATCGAGCAGCAGTACCCGCGCGAGCGCGCCGACCGGGGCGCCGCCCTGCTGTCCGTCGAGGGGCTGACCCGGGACGGTGTCTTCCACGACGTCGGCTTCGAGGTGCACGCCGGTGAGGTCGTCGGCATCGCCGGGCTGGTCGGCGCCGGTCGTACCGAGGTCGTACGGGCCGTCTTCGGGGCGGACCCCTACGACCGGGGCACGGTGCGGGTCGAGGGCGCGAAGCTGCCCCGGCACGACGTGAACGCGGCGATGGCGGCCGGGATCGGCCTGGTGCCCGAGGACCGCAAGGGCCAGGGCCTGGTGCTCGGCCAGTCGGTCGAGGAGAACCTCGGCCTGGTGACCATGCGGGCCGCCACCCGCGGCGGGCTCGTCGACCTCGGGGGCCAGCGCGAGGCGGCCGCCCGGATCGCCGGGCAGCTCGGTGTGCGGATGGCCGGCCTCCACCAGCAGGTGCGCACCCTGTCCGGCGGCAACCAGCAGAAGGTCGTCATCGGCAAGTGGCTGCTCGCCGACACCAGGGTGCTGATCCTCGACGAGCCCACGCGCGGGATCGACGTCGGCGCCAAGGTCGAGATCTACCAGCTGATCAACGAGCTGACCGCCGCCGGGGCCGCCGTCCTGATGATCTCCAGCGATCTGCCCGAGGTGCTCGGCATGAGCGACCGGGTGCTGGTGATGGCGCAGGGACGGATCGCCGGGGAGCTGTCCGCCGACCGGGCCACGCAGGACGCGGTCATGTCCCTCGCCGTGAGCACTCCTTCCACCGAGACCGAACAGGAGGCCCCCCGTGGCCGCTGACACGCTCAAGAGCACGACGGGCGCCGGTGGCGGCGCCGCGGCGGTCCGCCGACTGCTCCTCGACAACGGCGCGCTCACCGCGCTGATCGTCCTCGTCGTCGCCATGTCGGCACTGTCGGGTGACTTCCTGACCACGGACAACCTGCTCAACGTGGGTGTCCAGGCGGCCGTGACCGCCATCCTCGCCTTCGGCGTGACCTTCGTGATCGTCTCGGCGGGCATCGACCTGTCGGTCGGTTCGGTGGCGGCACTGTCGGCCACCGTGCTGGCGTGGAGCGCGACCCAGCACGGGGTGCCGGTCGTCGTCGCGGTGGTGCTCGCGGTGGCCACCGGTGTCGCGGCCGGCCTGGTGAACGGTTTCCTCGTCGCGTACGGCAAGCTGCCGCCGTTCATCGCCACGCTCGCGATGCTGTCGGTGGCCCGCGGTCTGTCGCTGGTGATCTCCGAGGGCTCCCCGATCGCCTTCCCCGACTCCGTCTCGCACCTCGGTGACACGCTCGGCGGCTGGCTGCCGGTGCCGGTACTGGTCATGGTCGTCATGGGGCTCGTCGCCGCGTTCGTGCTCGCCCGGACATACATCGGCCGTTCGATGTACGCCATCGGCGGCAACGAGGAGGCGGCCCGCCTCTCCGGTCTGCGGGTGCGGAAGCAGAAGCTCGCGATCTACGCGCTGTCCGGGGTGTTCGCGGCCGTCGCGGGCATCGTGCTCGCCTCCCGGCTGTCCTCCGCGCAGCCGCAGGCCGCCGACGGCTACGAACTGGACGCGATCGCCGCGGTCGTCATCGGCGGCGCCTCCCTCGCGGGTGGCACGGGCAAGGCCTCGGGCACCCTGATCGGCGCGCTGATCCTGGCGGTGCTGCGCAACGGCCTCAACCTGCTGAACGTCTCGGCGTTCTGGCAGCAGGTCGTCATCGGTGTCGTCATCGCGCTGGCGGTGCTCCTCGACACCGTGCGCCGCAAGGCGGGTGCCGCTCCCGAGGCGGCCGGTGCCGGGTCCGGCGGCGGCAGGGGGAAGCAGGCGGCGACGTACGGTCTGGCGGCCGTGGTCACCGTGGCGGTCGTCGGCGCGACCTCCTTCCTGCACAACGGCTCGTCGGCCACGGCGAACCCGAAGGTCGGGCTGGCGCTGTCCACCCTCAACAACCCGTTCTTCGTGCAGATCCAGTCGGGCGCCAAGGCCGAGGCGAAGAAGCTGGGCGTGGACCTGACGGTCACCGACGCGCAGAACGACGCCTCGCAGCAGGCCAACCAGTTGCAGAACTTCACCAGTTCCGGTGTCGACTCGATCATCGTCAACCCGGTGGACTCGGACGCGGCGAGCAACTCGGTGAAGGCCGCGGGCAAGGCGGAGATCCCGGTGATCGCGGTCGACCGGGGCGTCAACAAGGCCACCGTGGACGCGCTGGTCGCCTCCGACAACGTGGCCGGCGGCGAGCTGGCCGCGAAGACGGTCGCCGAGAAGCTGGGCGGCACCGGCAAGATCGTGATCCTCCAGGGCCAGGCGGGCACCTCCGCGGCCCGGGAGCGGGCGGCGGGCTTCGCCCAGGGTCTGAAGGCCTACCCCGGCATCCAGGTGCTGGCCGAGCAGCCGGCCGACTTCGACCGCACCAAGGGCCTCGACGTGATGTCGAACCTGCTCCAGGCCCACCCGGACGTCCAGGGCGTCATCGCCGCCAACGACGAGATGGCGCTCGGCGCGATCAAGGCGCTCGGCGCGAAGGCCGGGAAGTCGGTCCAGGTGGTGGGCTTCGACGGAACTCCGGACGGTCTCACGGCCGTTGAGCGGGGGACGCTGTACGCGTCCGTGGCGCAGCAGCCCTCGCAGCTGGGGAAGATCGCCGTGGACAACGCGCTGAAGGCGCTGCGGGGCGAGAAGGTCGAGGAGACGGTGAAGGTGCCGGTGAAGGTGGTCACGAAGGAGAACGTGTCCGGGTTCAGCGGCTGACATCGGCGAACGGGCGGGCGGTCACCCCGGAGGGGGACCGCCCGCCCCACGTCACGTATCAGGGGAGTTCTTCCATGTACGACTACGACCTCCTGGTCGTAGGGTCGGCCAACGCCGACCTGGTGATCGACGTCGAGCGCAGGCCGGCCGCGGGTGAGACGGTGCTCGGTTCCGACCTGGCCGTCCACCCCGGCGGCAAGGGCGCCAACCAGGCCGTCGCGGCGGCCCGGCTCGGGGCCCGTACGGCCCTGCTGGCCCGGGTCGGCGACGACGGTCACGGCCGGCTGCTGCTCGACTCGCTGCGGGCGGCCGGGGTGGACACCGGCGGTGTGCTGGTGGGCGGTGCGCCGACCGGGGTCGCGCTGATCACGGTGGATCCGTCGGGGGACAACAGCATCGTGGTGTCGCCGGGCGCGAACGGACGGCTGACCCCGCGGGACGTCCGCGCGGCCGCCAACCTCTTCCGGATTTCCCGGGTGGTGTCCGCGCAGCTGGAGATCCCGCTGGAGACGGTCGTGGAGGTGGTGCGGAGCCTGGCGCCGGGCAGCCGCTTCGTGCTGAACCCCTCCCCGCCGCGCCCGCTGCCCGCCGAGGTCCTCGCCGCCTGCGATCCGCTGATCGTCAACGAGCACGAGGCGAAGGTGATCCTCGGTGAGGCGGCGGGCGCGGGCGACGAGCCCGTGGACTGGGCGCGGCTGCTGCTCGCGAAGGGGCCGAAGTCGGTGGTCGTGACGCTGGGTTCGGACGGCGCGCTGGTGGCGTCCGCCGAGGGCGTCGCGCGGATCGCGTCCGTGAGGGTGGACGCCGTGGACACGACGGGCGCGGGCGACTCCTTCACGGCGGCGCTCGCCTGGAAGCTGGGCGCGGGCGCGTCGCTCGCCGAGGCGGCGGCGTACGCGGCGCGGGTGGGCGCGGTGGCGGTGACCCGGCGCGGGGCGCAGGAGTCGTTCCCGACGGCGGCGGAGGTCGACGCCCTGTGAAGAAGGCCGGAATCCTCAACCGTCATCTCTCGGGCGCGCTGGCGGAGCTGGGCCATGGGGACGGGGTGCTGGTGTGCGACGCCGGGATGCCGATACCCGACGGGCCGCGGGTGGTCGATCTCGCCTTCCGGGCGGGGGTGCCGTCGTTCGCGGAGGTGGTGGAGGGTCTGCTGGAGGAGCTGGTCGTGGAGGGCGCCACGGCGGCCACCGAGGTACGGGAGGCGAACCCGCCGGCGGCGCGCCTCCTGGCGGGCCACTTCAGCGAACTCGTCCATGTCCCGCACGAGCGGCTCAAGGAGCTGTCCGCGGAGGCACGGCTGGTGGTCCGCACGGGCGAGGCACGGCCGTACGCGAATGTGCTGCTGCGGTGCGGGGTGTTCTTCTGAGCGGCGGCGTGACCGCCGGGCGGACGGCTCGGGGGGCCAGGGAGCGCTGACCCGGCGGCGAAGCCGCCGCCGGCGCGGCGCTTCACCCGATTGCCGTATGACTCGCACGCCGAACCGAAAGAACCGTCCGGAGCGCTGAAGCGCTTCGGAATGCTTCGAGGGGCCCGGTCCGTCGACCGGGCCCCTCGGCTTGCCCCCTCCAACTGTCGAAACCCCCGCGATCCCCCCAGATCCCCCTCCAGAAGTCCCGACGCCATGTACGACACCGCGGGGCCGGGAAGGGTTGCACGATGTCCGGAAGATTTTCCGACAGGCAATATGCCCGAAATATGCCACATGATGTTGTCGTCCCCCTCTCCCCCTCCCACGAGGAGCGCGACCATGTCCGAAAAGACCGAGCCCCCCGTCACGCCGTTCACCATCGGCGACCCGCTCGCCCGGCCCTCCCACCCGGTCGAGGTACCGGACTTCGACGAGGAGTGGACCGTCGACAAGGGATTCACCTGGGTCTTCTACGGTGCGGAGAACAGCACGCTCACCCAGCCGGTGATCATCGCCGACGGGTTCAACCACGGAAAGAGCAATCTCAAGGAGCTCTACGAGTTCCTCGAGGGCGAGGACTACCCCTTCATCAGCGAACTGCGGCGGCGCGGCAAGGACGTGATCCTGCTCGGCTTCGACAACCGCACCGACTCCATTCTGACCAACTCGAGGGCGGTCGAGGGAACCATCCGCGAGGCCATCGCCCGCCGCTCGGGCGACGAACGGCTGGTGGTCGGCGGCTTCAGCATGGGCGGCCTCATCACCCGCTACACGCTCGCCAGGATGGAGACCGACTTCCACGAGGACGAGCACCAGACAGCCGTGTACTTCTCGTTCGACACCCCCCACCGCGGCGCCTCCATCCCCGTGGGAGTCCAGGCGTTCGCGTACCTGCTCCCGTACGGCCTGGACCTCAAGCCCCATCCCTTCGAGCAGCAGATGAACAGTCAGGCCGCGCGGCAGATGCTGTGGCGGCACTACGACAAGAAGACCCAGAAGATCGACGTGGCCCCCGAGCGCATCGCCCTGCTCAACGAGCTGGACCGGGTCGGACAGTGGCCGCGGATCCCGCGCAAGCTGGGCGTCGCCAACGGCCGCGGCGACGGGATCGGGCTGCCCGACGTCGGGCCCGGCGAGGTCGCCCTGCGGCTCGACGTCCGCTACCCCGGCACCACCTTCTACACCCAGGCGCAGGGTGACGACGTGACGGCCGCGTACCTGTACCGGAAGTTCCCGCCGACCGAGCGGACCGTCCCGACCAGCGGCTTCCCGGAGCTGGACGGCGCGCCCGGCGGCACGCTCGCGACGTACGAGATCCTCGCGGACTCGATGGTCCAGGCCGGCGGCGAGGCGGACCTGCGGCACCCGCACGTGTGCTTCGTCCCGTCGGTCAGCGCGGTCGACATCCTGGACTTCGAGCGGCAGGAGGACCTGTACGCCAGGGTCGACGGCCTGGACCCGGCCCGCAGCGGTCTGGACGAGTTCCGCTGCTCGTCCACCACGACACCGCACACCCTGCCGACCGAGGAGCTGTGCACCTGGCTGATGGACCGCTTCTAGCCGTCCCGCGCCGACGCCACCGTCCGCCCGCGCCCACCGCGGGCGGAGGGGTGTTCCCCCGGCCGGAGACCATGGAGTCTCCGGCCGTCGTGGACCGCTATGCCGTGTGCGCGACGAACCGTTCCGCCGTCTCGGCGAGGACCTCGCGGCCGTCCCGCGCCCACAGGGCGTCGTTGAACAGTTCGACCTCGATGGCGCCGGTGTAGCCGGCCGCCTCCACGTACCCCTGCCACTCGCGCATGTCGATCGCGCCGTCGCCGATCTGGCCGCGGCCGTTGAGGACGCCCTCGGGGAGGGGGGTCGTCCAGTCGGCCAGCTGGAAGGTGTGGATACGGCCCGAGGCGCCCGCGCGGGCGATCTGCGCGGGAGCCCGGTCGTCCCACCAGATGTGATACGTGTCGACCGTGACGCCGACCTGGTGGGCCGGGAAGCGTTCCGCGAGGTCCAGGGCCTGGGTGAGGGTGGAGACCACACAGCGGTCGGAGGCGTACATCGGGTGCAGCGGCTCGATGGCCAGGCGGACGCCGTGCTGTTCGGCGTAGGGGCCCAGTTCGGCAAGGGCGTCGGCGATCCGCTCCCGCGCCCCGTGCAGGTCCTTGGAGCCCGTCGGGAGGCCGCCCGAGACCAGGACCAGGACCTCGGTGCCGAGGGTCGCCGCCTCCTCGACGGCCCGGCGGTTGTCGTCCAGGGCCTTGGCGCGTTCGGCCGCGTCGATCGCCGTGAAGAAGCCGCCCCGGCACAGGGTCGTGACCGTCAGGCCCGCGTCCCGGATCAGCTTGGCCGTCGCCTCCAGGCCGTACGTCCGGACCGGCTCGCGCCACAGGCCCACCCCGGGGACACCCAACTCCAGGCAGGCGTCGACCAGTTCCGGCATGGCGAGCTGCTTCACCGTCATCTGGTTGATGGAGAAGCGGGAGAGGGAGCCGGTCACTGGGTCACTCCGTACAGGGCGAGGAGGGTCTTCATACGGTCCTCGGCCAGCTTGGGGTCGGGGAACAGGCCCAGACCGTCGGCGAGTTCGTAGGCGCGGGCGAAGTGCGGGAGGGAGCGGGCCGACTGGAGGCCGCCGACCATCGTGAAGTGCGACTGGTGGCCGGCCAGCCAGGCCAGGAAGACCACACCCGTCTTGTAGAAGCGGGTGGGGGCCTGGAACAGGTGACGGGACAGCTCGACGGTGGGGTCGAGGAGTTCGCGGAACCCGGCCGTGTTCCCCGTGTCGAGGACCCGGACCGCCTCCGCCGCCAGCGGGCCCAGCGGGTCGAAGATGCCGAGCAGGGCGTGGCTGAAACCCTTCTCGTCGCCCGCGATCAGCTCGGGGTAGTTGAAGTCGTCGCCGGTGTAGCAGCGGACGCCCTGCGGCAGCCTGCGGCGGATGTCGATCTCCCGCCCGGCGTCCAGCAGCGAGACCTTGATGCCTTCCACCTTGTCGGGGTGGGCGGCGATGACCTCCAGGAAGGTGTCCGTCGCCGCGTCCAGGTCGGACGAGCCCCAGTAACCCTCCAGCGCCGGGTCGAACATCGGGCCGAGCCAGTGCAGGATCACCGGCTCCGAGGACTGGCGCAGGAGGTGACCGTAGACGTCGAGGTAGTCCTCGGGTCCCGACGCGGCCGCCGCCAGGGCGCGGGACGCCATCAGGATGGAGCGGGCGCCGGAGGCCTCGACGAGGGCGAGCTGCTCCTCGTAGGCCGCGCGGACCTCGGCGAGGGTCGCGGGACCGGTCAGCTGGTCGGTGCCGACGCCGCAGGCGATACGGCCGCCCACGGCACGCGCCTCCGCGGCCGACCGGCGGATCAGCTCGGCCGCGCCCGCCCAGTCCAGGCCCATGCCGCGCTGGGCGGTGTCCATGGCCTCGGCGACGCCGAGCCCGTGCGACCACAGGTGGCGGCGGAAGGCGAGGGTGGCGTCCCAGTCGACGGCGGCGGGCGCGTCGGGCGACCCGTCGGCGAACGGGTCGGCGACCACGTGCGCCGCCGAGTAGACCGTACGGGAGGTGAAGGGGGTGCCGGGGGTGATGGCGAGAGGTTCGGCGCGGGGCTCGTAGGACCTCAGGGCGCCGGTGGCGTCGGGCAGTCGGACGGTCACAGCGCGATCTCCGGGACGTCGAGGCGGCGGCCCTCGGCCGAGGACTTCAGGCCCAGCTCGGCGAGCTGGACGCCACGGGCGCCGGCGAGGAGGTCCCAGTGGTAGGGGGCGTCGGCGTAGACGTGCCTGAGGAAGAGCTCCCACTGGGCCTTGAAGCCGTTGTCGAACTCGCCGTTGTCGGGGACCTCCTGCCACTGGTCGCGGAAGACCTCGGTGGCGGGGATGTCCGGGTTCCAGACCGGCTTGGGGGTGGCGCTGCGGTGCTGGACGCGGCAGTTGCGCAGGCCGGCGACGGCCGAGCCCTCGGTGCCGTCGACCTGGAACTCCACCAGTTCGTCGCGGTTGACGCGCACGGTCCAGGAGGAGTTGATCTGGGCGATCGCGCCGCCCTCCAGCTCGAAGACGCCGTACGCGGCGTCGTCGGCCGTGGCGTCGTAGGGCTTGTCGTTCTCGTCCCAGCGCTGGGGGATGTGGGTGGCGGTGAGGGCCTGGACGGTCTTCACCCGGCCGAACAGCTCGTGCAGCACGTACTCCCAGTGCGGGAACATGTCGACGACGATGCCGCCGCCGTCCTCCGCGCGGTAGTTCCAGGAGGGCCGCTGGGCGGTCTGCCAGTCGCCCTCGAAGACCCAGTAGCCGAACTCGCCGCGGACGGACAGGATCCGGCCGAAGAAGCCGCCGTCGATCAGGCGCTTCAGCTTGAGCAGGCCGGGGAGGAACAGCTTGTCCTGGACGACACCGTGCTTGATGCCGGCGGCGGCGGCCAGCCGGGCCAGTTCCAGGGCGCCGTCGAGGCCGGTGGCGGTGGGCTTCTCGGTGTAGATGTGCTTGCCGGCGGCGATCGCCTTGCGGATCGCCTCCTCGCGGGCGGAGGTCACCTGGGCGTCGAAGTAGATGTCGACGGTGGGGTCGGCGAGGACGGCGTCGACGTCCGTGGAGATGTGCTCCAGACCGTGCCGCTCGGCCATGGCCCGCAGCGCGTGCTCGCGGCGGCCGACGAGGATCGGTTCCGGCCACAGCACGGTGCCGTCGCCGAGGTCCAGGCCGCCCTGTTCGCGCAGGGCGAGGATGGAGCGGACGAGGTGCTGGCGGTAGCCCATGCGGCCGGTTACACCGTTCATGGCGATACGCACCGTCTTGCGGGTCACGTCGGATCCCTTCGTAGGCGTTGTACGCGGTTGTGCGCGCCGCGTACGCCTCTTCCTGATCAGCGTTACAGCAAGCGCTTTCTATCCAAGAAGAAGCTAGCCTCTGACCAGCGGTCCGGACAAGACCGTGTCCATCCCGAGTTGTTCGAGGGGGCGAACAACGGGGGGTTGTGGCCTTAAGGTCTGCTCGACACGCACGGAACCGTGGCTACGGCCGGCCTGTCTACGTGGATGTACGACGACTACGACGACGTACGACGAGATGCGCGACCGGAGGAAGACGAGATGACGGTGACCCTGGCGGACGTGGCTGCCCGCGCGCAGGTCTCGCCCGCGACGGTGTCGCGCGTGCTGAACGGGAACTACCCCGTCGCCGCCACCACCCGCGAGCGGGTGCTGCGAGCGGTGGACGAACTGGACTACGTGCTGAACGGCCCGGCGAGCGCGCTGGCGGCCGCGACGTCCGATCTGGTGGGCATCCTGGTGAACGACATCGCCGACCCCTTCTTCGGGATCATGGCGAGCGCCATCCAGTCCGAGATCGGCGGGCCCGGCGGACGCGCGGGCGGGGAACGGCTGGCCGTGGTCTGCAACACGGGCGGCGACCCGGAGCGCGAACTGACCTATCTGACCCTGCTCCAGCGGCAGCGGGCGGCGGCCGTGGTGCTGACCGGCGGGGCCGTGGAGAACGAACCGCACGCGGCCGCCGTCGCGGCGAAACTGCGCAAGCTGGGCGAGGCGGGGACCCGGGTCGTGCTGTGCGGGCGGCCGCCGGCACCCGACACCCGGGCGATCGCGCTGACCTTCGACAACCGGGGCGGCGGCCGCGAACTGACCGAGCACCTCATCGGGCTCGGACACCGGCGGCTCGGCTACATCGCCGGCCCCGAGGAGCGGACCACCACCCGGCACCGGCTGGAGGGCCACCGCGCGGCGCTGGCCGCGGCCGGCATCGAGGAGGACCCGCGCTGGACCGTGCACGGACGCTACGACCGGCGGGCCGGCCACGAGGCCACCCTGGAACTGCTGCGCCGGGACCCGTCCCTGACGGCGGTCGTCGCCGCCAACGACTCCGTCGCGCTGGGCGCCTGCGCGGCGCTGCGGGAGTCCGGGCTGCGCATCCCGGAGGACGTGTCGGTGGCCGGCTTCGACGACCTGCCGTTCAGCATCGACGCGGTGCCCTCGCTGACGACGGTACGGCTGCCGCTCGCCGAGGCGGGGGCCCGGGCCGGCCGCATAGCGATGGGCCGGGAGGAGCCGCCGCCCGGCGGGATCGCGGTGGTGCGGGGCGAGTTGATGGTGCGGGGTTCCTCGGGCGTGCCGCGGGGCTGACGCCGTGCACGCGGGGACGTCCTGAGCGGGGTGACGTCCTGAGCGGGGTGACGTCCTGAGCGGGGTGACGGACGGCGGGCGGGCCCGTGGGTGCGTGGCGGGCGGCCGGGTCGCCTACGGTCGGCGCGGAGCCCGCGGTCGGCCACGAGGTCGGCGTCGTCGTCACCCGTGGCGTGCGGGAGGGCGCCGGGTGCTTCTCGCGTGGGCGTGACGGCGGGGCCCGGCCCGGCAGGACTGGCGGTCGGACCCGTGGCGAGTAGGGTCCGAAGCATGAAGCTCGCGTTCTCCACTCTCGGTGTTCCCGGGCTGCCCGTACCGGAGGTACTGGCGCTCGCGTCCGCGCACGGCTACCACGGGGTCGAGCTGCGCGCCCATCCGGAGGAGCCGGTGCATCCCGGGCTCGGGCCGGACGAACGGGCCGCCACGGCCGACGCGTTCGGGGCCGCCGGGGTGGAGGTGCTCGGGATCGCCGGATACGCGCAGGTCGCGGCGCCCGGGGACGACGCGGCCGTCGTGGAGGAGGTCCGGACGCTGATCGACCTCGCCCGGGACCTCGGCGCGCCCTACGTCCGGGTCTTCCCGGGCGCGGACGTCGGCCAGACCGACGCCGACGCGGTCGCCGCCCGGCGGCTCGGCACCGCCGCCGAGTACGCCGCCGACCACGGCGTACGCGTCCTGCTGGAGACCCACGACTCGCACCGCACGGGCGCGGACGCCATCCGGATCCTCGGCCCGGTCGGGCACCGGCAGGTCGGCGCGCTGTGGGACGTGATGCACACCTGGCTGGGCGGCGAGCAGCCGCAGGAGACCTACGCCGCCCTCTCCCCGTATCTCGGATATGTGCAGGTCAAGGACATCGCGTCGGCCCAGGACACCGCCCCGCTGACGCTGGGCGCCGGGGTGCTGCCGCTCGCCGAGTGCGTGGAGGTGCTGTCCCGGCACGGCTGGGAGGGCTGGCTGTGCTGGGAGTACGAGAAGCGGTGGTACGCCGACGCCGAGCCGCTGGCGGGGCTGCTGGGGCGCGGGCGTGAGCATCTGGCCCGGCTGCTGAACGACTCCGCCTGACGCGGTCGGGGCCGGACCGGGGGCGGGATCGGAACCCGGGTCCGAGTCCGGGCCGTGGCCGGCTTATTGACTGGCGGGTCAGCAGGGTGACGGGCTAGCCTCCGCGCCGTGATGCAGCAGCCCACGGCGTGTTCCGCCGCCGTCCCGTCATGAGCCCGCTCTCCCGGGCCCTCCTCGACATCCGCCCCGTGCGGACCTCCCCCGTCTACCGGCGGCTGCTGATCGGGCGCACGGTGTCCACGCTCGGCAGCTTCATGACCATGGTCACCGTCATGTACCAGGTGTGGGACATGACGCACAGTGCCGTGTGGAGCGGCGCGGTCGGCCTGGCGCAGGCCCTGCCGATGATCGGCGTCGGACTGTTCGCGGGTTCCTGGGTGGACCGGGCGGACCGGCGCCGCGCCTACCTGATGTCGACCACCGGGTGTGCCGTCTGCTCCCTGCTGCTCGCCGTGCAGGGTTTCACCGGGCACGTCCCGGTGGCGGGGGTACTGGCGCTGGTCGCCGCGCAGTCGGGGTTCGCGGCGCTCGGGGCCCCCGCGGCGGGGGTGTTCGTGCCCCGGCTGCTGCCCAAGGACCAGGTGGCCGCCGGTCTCGCCCTGAACCAGGTCACCGGGCAGGCGATGATGCTGCTCGGCCCGGCCGTCGCGGGCCTGGTGCTCGGCTGGTGGGGCATCGGCGTCTGCTATCTGCTGGACGCCGTCAGCTTCGGTCTCTCCTTCTACGGTGCCTACGGGCTGCCCGCCCTGCCGCCCGAGGGCGGGAAGTCCCGTCCCGGGGTGCACGGCGTCCTGGACGGGCTGCGGTTCCTGACCGGGCACCGGGTGGTGCGCGGGGCGCTGCTGACCGATCTGGCGGCCACCGTGCTGGCGATGCCGACGAGTCTGTTCCCGCTGGTCAACGCGGAGCGCTTCGGCGGCGATCCGCGCACGCTCGGCCTGTTCCTGTCGGCGCTCGCGGTGGGCGGGGTGGCGGCGACCGCCTTCTCCGGGCCGGTCACCCGGCTCGCCCGGCCCGGGCCGGTGATGCTGTGCGCGTCGGCGACCTGGGGCGTGGGCCTCGCCCTGTTCGGGCTGACGACCAGTGCCTGGGCGGGCCTGGCGATGCTGACGCTGGCCGGTGCGGCGGACTCGGTGGCCGTGCTCTCCCGCAGCACGATCGTGCAGACCCTCACCCCGGACGCCCTGCTGGGCCGGGTGACGGCGGCCGAGACGATCGTCGGTCAGGCGGGCCCGCACCTGGGCAATCTGCGCGGCGGTGTGCTGGCCGGCTGGTCGTCGGGGGCGACCGCGCTGGTCGCGGGCGGTCTGATGTGCCTGGCGGCGGTGACGGCGGTGGGGGTGACGACTCCGGAGCTGCGGGCCGGCGGCGCCGGGGCGGACGAGCCGGAGGCGCCGCGGGACGCACCGCGGGACACGCCGCTGGAGGCCGGCGGTCCCGCGGCCGGTGTCACGGCCGGACCGTGAGCCGGGTGTCCGCGTCCAGGCACCACTCCAGCACCGACGGCCAGGAGCCGTAGCCGGCCTCGAGGTCGAGATGGGCGGCGCCGGGCAGCAGTTCGGCGGTGAGGCCCAGGGGATCGCCGTAGGCCGCCCGGGCGCCCTCCGGGAGGTAGGGGTCGTCGTCGCCGGCGACCAGCCGGGTGGGGGCGGGGAACACGAGCCCGTCGAGCGGCGGCGGCGCGAACTCCGTGATCTCCGGGTACGTGAGGAGCACGGCGGCGGACGGCGGGGCCACCAGCAGGACCCGGTCGACGGCGGCCGTCCCGGGCAGCTTCCGGTCGACGGCGTGCAGCCACAGGACGGCGGAGAGGCTGTGGGCGACGACGACCCGCTCGGTGCCGTCGGCGCCGAGGCCGGCGAGGTGGCCCTCCAGGTCGGTCAGCCACCGTTCGAGGGAGGGGTCGTCCGGGTCGGGCAGCTGCGGGTAGGTGACGTCGTGGCCCAGGCCGGTCAGACGGTCGGCGAGCCAGTGCTGCCAGTGGGCCGGGGGGCGGTGGTTCTGCCAGCCGTGGAGGATGAGGAAGGCGCGCGGGGTCGTCGTCATGTTCCGATGATCGCCAGACCCCACCACGCAGGTCCAGTTAATCTTCCCGCGTGGATTCCTTAAGCCCCGCCTTCACGATCGATCTGCGCCGCCTCACCGTCCTGCGCGAACTCCAGCGCCGGGGCAGCGTCGCCCGGACGGCCGAGGCCCTGCACCTCACCCCCTCGGCGGTCTCCCAGCAACTCACCGCCCTCGCCCGCGACCTGGGCGTACCGCTCACCGAACGCGACGGCCGGGGCGTACGGCTCACCGGTCAGGCCCGGGTGCTGCTCGCGCACGCCGACGTCATCGCCGCCCAGCTGGAGCGGGCCCGCGCCGACCTCGCGGCGTACGAGGAGGGCGGCCGGGGCACGGTGACGGTCGGCTGCTTCTCCAGCGGCATCCTGGGGCTGCTGCCGGCCGCGCTGCGGGCGCTGCGCGAGCGCCTCCCCCGGGTCCGGGTGGACGTGGTGGAGGCCGAGCCGCCGGACCTGTTCACCGCGCTGGACGGCGGCCAGGTGGACGTGGCGGTCGCGGTGGACTTCGCCGCCGCTCCCCCGCACACCGACCGCCGCTACACCCGCGAGGACCTGCTCACCGACGTCCTGGACGTCGCCCTCCCGCCGGACCATCCGCTCGCCTGCCGTGCCGAGGTGCCGCTGCGCGAACTGGCCACGGACACCTGGATCGTCGGATCCGGGCTGAGCTGCTGCGGCGCGGTGACCCGCTCGGTCTGCGCGGCCGCCGGCTTCACCCCCGAGATCCGCCACGACGTGAACGACTGGGCGGCGCTGGCCGGCCTGGTCGAGGCGGGACAGGGCGTGGCCCTGGTCCCCCGCCTCGTGCGCTCCCTCTGCTCCCCGCGCGCCCTGGCCCTGCGCCCGGCCGAGGGAGAGCCGCCCTCACGCAACGTCTTCGCCGCCGTACGGGCCGGGGCGGAGGGTGATCCGGTGCTCGGGGCGGTGCGGGAGGAACTGCGCCGGGCGGCGGCCTCGGTGGGCGCGGCCGCCGCGGTCCCGCCCGGCGGGGGCGGGACGGGCACGCTCTAGGTCAGACACGGCCTAGGAGCCGGCGAGGAACCTCGCCACGCGTTCCTCCAGCCGGGTCCGACGCTCGGGCCATTCGGGTGCGGTGATCGAGAAGACCGCCGAGTCGCGGAGGCGGTCGTCCTCGCCCGGGGCCCAGGACCGGGACCAGTTGCGCAGGACCCCTTCGAAGCGGGCGCCGACGCTCTCGATGGCCGCGCGGGAGCGGCTGTTGCGGGCGTCGGTCTTCAGGTCGACGCGGGAGACGCCCCACTCCTCGAAGGCGTGCCGGAAGAGCAGCAGTTTGGCCTCCGCGTTCACGCCGGTGCCCTGGGCGGACGGAGCCAGCCAGGTGAAGCCGACCTCGACCGCGTCCAGCCGGTCCTCGGACCGCCAGCAGCGCGGCTCCCAGTACGAGGTGGCGCCGACCGCCCGTCCCGAGGCGACGCAGACCTGGGCGTAGGGCGCGAGCCGGCCCGTGGCCGCGCGGGCGTGCTGGGCGTCGATGTAGGCGCCGACCTCGTGGGCCCTGGGGACCCAGGTGTACGCGTACGACGCCCGGTCCTCCTCCGCCGCCCGCGCCAGCTCGGCCGCGTGCCGGTGCTCCAGCGGCTCCAGGCGCACCAGCGCGCCCGCCAGGACCGGCCCCTCCAAGGTGAAACTCACCCGGCGATCTCCCCCTTCAACCCTGCGAACGCCTCGTGGAATCCGGGGAAAGTCTTGCGGACGCAGCCCGGGTCGTCGAACGAGATTCCGGGGGTGCGCAGGCCGGTCACCGCGAAGGACATGACGATGCGGTGGTCGCCGTAGGTCTTGATGTCCGCGCCCCGCGGGGTGCCGGGGTGGATCTCGATCCAGTCCGGGCCCGTCGCCACCTCGACGCCCAGGCGGCGCAGGTTCTCCGCGCAGGCCTCCAGGCGGTCGCACTCCTTCACGCGCGTGTTGGCCACGTCCTCGATCCGGACGGGCCCGGAGGCGAAGGGGGCGAGGGCGGCCAGGGTCGGCATGGTGTCGGAGATGTCCCGCATGTTGACGGTGACGCCGCGCAGTTCGCCGGTGCCCGCGACCGTGGTCCGGTCCGCGCCGGTCTCCACCCGGGCGCCCATCCGCCGCAGCACCTCCACGAAGCCCAGGTCGCCCTGGAGCGCGCCTTGGCCCAGCCCCGGCACGGTCACCTCGCCGCCGGTCACCGCGGCCGCCGCAAAGAAGTAGCTCGCGGTGGAGGCGTCGGGCTCGATCGCGTACGTGGTCGCCCGGTAGCCGCCCGGCGGGACGGCATACGTGTTCCCCTCGCGGCCCACCTCGACCCCGAACGCCCGCATCATCGCGAGGGTGATCTCGACGTACGGCGCCGAGACCAGGTCGGTGACGGTGATGCGCAGGCCGGTGCGGGTCAGCGGGCCGAGCAGCAGGAGCGCGGTCAGGTACTGGGAGGACTGGCCCGCGTCCAGCACCACCGCGCCGCCCTCGACGCCCGCCGCGGCGACCGTGAGCGGATGATGGCCGTCCGCCTCCTCGTGCCGCAGGTCCACGCCCAGGTCGCGCAGCGCGCGGGTGAGCGGGAGCAGGGGGCGGCGGCGCATCTGCGGGGAGGCGTCGAAGCGGAAGGTGCCGTGCCCGGCGGCGGCCAGCGTGGGCAGGAAGCGGGCCGTGGTCGCGCCGTCCCGGCAGTACACGTCGGCCTCGGCGACCGCGGGACCCTGCGGGCGGCCGTCGACCTGCCAGGTGTCCGGGGTGCGGCCGACGCGGTAGCCGAGCCGCGCGAGGCCCTCGGCGAAACCTTCGGTGTCGTCGGAGCGCAGGGGACGCTGAAGGGTGGTGACGCCGTCGGCGGCGGCCGCCAGGAACAGGGCACGGGCGGTGATGGACTTGGAACCGGGGATGTCGACGAGGGCCATGCCCCTCATGATCCCGCGCCGGGGCGGCCGGACGTGCCCACGTCCACGGGATGGACGACGGGCGCGGCGGGCTCCGGGGACGTCCGGGCGGATGCCTGGGCCGTGCGGGCGGGTGCCGGGGACGTCCGCCCCGGTGCGAGGGACGCCAGGGCCACCCCGCCCACCAGCAGGGCCGCCGCGCACCAGCGGGCGCCGTTCACCGGCTCGTCGAGGAGGACGGCGGCCGAGGTCATGCCGAACACCGGGACCAGCAGGGAGAAGGGGGCGACCGTGGACGCGGGGTGGTGGCGCAGCAGCCACCCCCAGGCGCCGAAGCCGAAGACCGTGGTGATCCAGGCGACGTAGACGACCGTGCCCACGCCCTGCCGGTCCAGCGCGCGCAGGGCGGCCAGGTCCCGCTCCGGCCCCTCGGTGAGCAGGGACAGTGCCAGCAGGGGGAGGACGGGGACCGTGCTCACCCAGACCATGAAGTTCAGGGCGTCCGGGGGCGCCGCCCTGCGGGTGAGGACGTTCGACACGCCCCAGCAGGCCGCCGCCGCGACGACCAGCGCGAACGCGCCGAGCGGACCCGAGGCGCCCTCGTCCACGGCCGCGACCCCGATCCCGGCGAGGGCCACCACCATGCCCAGCAGCCGGACGCGGGTGGGGCGTTCGCCGAGGACGGCGAAGGCGACGGCGGCCGTGAACACCGACTGGATCTGGAGGACCAGGGAGGACAGTCCGGCCGGCATCCCCGCGTCCATCCCGACGAACAGCAGCCCGAACTTGGCCACCCCCAGCACCAGCCCCACCGCCACGATCCACTTCCACGCCACCTTCGGGCGGCCCACGAGGAACACCGCGGGCACGGCGGCCACCAGGAAGCGCAGGGCGGAGAAGAGCAGCGGCGGGAAGTGGCCGAGGCCGATCTCGACGACGGTGAAGTTGACGCCCCAGACGGCGGCGACGAGAACGGCGAGGGCGAGGTGGGCGGGACGCATGCGTCGAGGATCACGCGCCGGGACCGTGAAGCACCAGCGATGATTGCTGCACGGTCGGATGAAGCAACGCTGAACGAAGGAGCGTCCGGTGCTCGATCTGCAACGCCTGCGCGCCCTGCACGCGGTCTCCGTGCACGGCACCGTCGGCGCGGCCGCCGCCGCGCTCGGCTACACGCCCTCGGCCGTGTCCCAGCAGATCGCCAAGCTGGAGCGGGAGACCAGGACGGTCCTGCTCGAACGGGCGGGGCGGGGCGTGCGGCTCACCGCGGAGGCGCTGCAACTCGTCGACACGGCGCAGGAGTTGCTGTCCATCGTGGAGCGGGCGGAGACCGCGCTCGAGGAGCGGCGCGGGGTGCCGGCGGGGCGGCTGACGGTGGCCGCGTTCGCGTCGGCGGCGCGCGGTCTGATGCCCGCCGTGCTGGCCGAGCTGGCCCGCGCCCACCCGGCCCTGGACGCCCGCCTCAGCGAGGTCGACCCCCACCTGTCGGTCGACCTGGTCGCCCGGGGCGCCGTGGACCTCGCCGTCGCGCACGACTGGGACATCGCCCCGCTGCCGGCTCCGGCGGGCGTGGAGCAGGCGGTGATCGGGGACGACCTGTGCGATCTGCTGGTCCCCGAGGACCATCCCTTCGCGGGGCGGACGGCCCTGCGCCGGGAGGAGCTGGGCGGCGAGCGGTGGATCTGCCAGCCGCCCGGCCGGATCTGCCACGACTGGCTGGTGCGCACCCTGCGCGCGGCCGGGCACGAGCCGGACATCGTCCACCAGGCCGAGGAGAACCCGACGCTGGTCGCGCTGGTCGCGGCCGGCCTCGGCATCGCCCTGATCCCCCGCCTGGGCCGGGGGCCGCTGCCGCCGGGCGTGGTGGAGGTGCCCCTCGACCCGACGCCGGTACGGCGCCTGTACGCGCTGTGGCGCACGGGCGCGGCCCGGCGCCCGGCGATCGCGGAGACGGTACGGGTGCTGCGGGAACGGTGGCCGACGGTGACGGCCGCACCCACCCGCCCGCCCACGGTCACCACCTGAATCCCGTCGCCCGCCGGAGGCCGATCACCAGCGGCCCACCACCCGACCCCCACCGGAACGCCGTCCCACCAGCCCCCCCGCACCCCTCCCGCACCAACTTCCGGAAATCCGTCCGCACCGGGAACCCGGCCCCCGCCCCGCTCGTCCAACCCGCAAGCTGTCGGACGAGTCACCGCGGTGCGGTGTCGGCCCTCGCTGCTGGCTGCGATCGCTGACCCACCCTCTCCGCCGCACCGCGGCCGGCGGCCCCCGCCGCCATCGGCGCGCCCCCCTCCAATGCGCCGATGGCGGCACCGCACCGGGTACCGTGCGCCACCGAACCCCTCCGGAAGGAGCCCGCACGTGCCCTCCAGACGCACCGTCCTCGCCGCCACCGCGGGGGTCACCGCGGCCCTCACCGTCGGCGGTCCCGCCCTGGCGGACGACCGCCGGCTGCGCGCCCTCGTCTCCGGCCTGACCCTTCAGGAGAAGGTCGGCCAGGTCTTCGTCGCCCGGGTCTACGGCCACTCGGCGACCGCCCCCGACCGGGCCGACATCGACGCCAACCTCGCCGAGATGGGCGTCCGTACGGCCGCCGAGCTGGTCGCGCGGTACCGGGTCGGCGGGATCATCTACTTCACCTGGGCTCACAACACCCGTGACCCGCGCCAGATCGCGGACCTCTCCAACGGCATCCAGCGGGCCTCCCTGGGGCAGCCGCGCGGGCTGCCGGTGCTGATCTCGACCGACCAGGAGCACGGCATCGTCTGCCGGGTCGGCGCACCCGCGACCCTCTTCCCCGGCGCGATGGCCCTCGGCGCCGGCGGCTCCCGGGCGGACGCCCGCACGCTGGGCCGGATCGCCGGCCGCGAGCTGCGCGCGATGGGCGTCCGGCAGAACTACTCCCCGGTGGCCGACGTCAATGTGAACCCGGCCAACCCGGTCATCGGCGTGCGCTCCTTCGGCGCCGACCCGCGGGCGGCGGGCACCCTGGCGGCGGCCGAGGTGCGCGGGTACCAGGCGTCCGGGGTGGCGGCGACCGCCAAGCACTTCCCCGGGCACGGGGACACCGCCGTGGACAGCCACACCGGTTTCCCGGTCATCACCCACACCCGTGACGAGTGGGAGCGGCTGGACGCCGTACCCTTCCGGGCGGCGATCGCGGCCGGCATCGACTCGATCATGACCGGGCACCTGCTGGTCCCCTCTCTCGACGACTCCGGCGACCCGGCCACCCTCTCCCGCCCGATCGTCACCGGCGTCCTGCGCGAACAGCTCGGCTACGACGGGGTGGTGGTCACCGACGCGCTCGGCATGGCGGGCGTGCGCACCAAGTACGGCGACGACCGGGTGCCGGTGCTCGCGCTGAAGGCGGGCGTGGACCAGCTCCTCGACCCGCCCGACCTGGCCGTCGCCTGGAACGCCGTCCTGAAGGCCGTGCGGGACGGGGAACTCGCCGAGGAGCGGCTCGACTCGGCGGTGCTGCGGATCCTGCGGCTGAAGGAGCGGCTCGGGCTGCTCGACGCGCCGTACGCCGATCCCGCCGCCGTCCCCCGTGTGGTGGGCCGGCGCACGCATCGCGCGGCGGCCGACCGGATCGCGGCGGGGACCACGACCCTGCTGGTCAACGAGGGCCGGACGCTCCCCCTGTCGCCTGGGACGCAGCGACGGCTGCTGGTCGTGGGCGCCGATCCGGCCTCCCCGTCCGGCACCACGGGCCCGCCCACCGGTGTCCTGGCGGCCGCGTTCACCGCGCTGGGGTTCACGGCGACCACCCTCGCCACCGGTACGGCGCCGTCGGCCGGGACGATCGCGCGGGCGGTGACGGCGGCGGGCGGCGCCGACGCGGTGGTGGTGGCGACCTACAACGTCACCGCGGACAGCCCGCAGCGCACGCTGGTGGAACGGCTGGTGGCGACCGGCCGGCCGGTGGTGGCGGTCGCGGTGCGCAACCCGTACGACGTGGCCCAGCTGCCCCTGGTGAAGGGCTTCGTGGCCGCCTACTCCTGGACCGACGTCGAACTGCGGGCCGCCGCCCGGGTGATCGCGGGGGCCGCGGCCCCGCACGGGCGGCTGCCGGTGCCGGTGCGGCGGGCGGACGATCCGACGCAGGTGCTGTACCCGACGGGGCACGGCCTGACGTATCCGGCGTACGCCGCCCGCTGATCACACCCCCCGCACCGCGCGCAAAGCGCCGCGCCCCGGCTGGCGTGCCCCGCTCCCGCGGGTCACGCTGGTCCGGGGTGCGGGTGGGGGAATGACGATGCACGACAGACGGTGGGCGGGGTGTGCGGGGGCGCTGTTCGCGCTGTTCCTGGCGGGATGCCAGGCACCGGCGGAGGAGCGCCTTCCGGCCGGACCGTCGGGTTCCGCCCCGGTGGCGGCCGGGTCCGGCTTCGGCACGGTGTTCCTCGGGGCCGGCGAGTGCAGTTCGTTCGGGACGACCCGGTTCACCGAGGTGCCGTGCGGCGGGGAACGGGCGGCCGCCCGGGTCGTGGCGCGGCACGACGGGACGGCCGGCCAGGGCCCGCCGTGTCCGCCGGCCACCGACTTCGTGCTGCACATCGGCGCGCAGGCCGCCGGGGACGGCACCGCCGCCGTCCCGCCGGGCTACGCCTGTATGCGCAACCTCCAGCCCCCGCACCCGGGCGACCCGGGCGCGGGCGGCGGTCCGCGCACCACCGTCGGTGACTGCGTCTACGACGTGGGCGGCGGTCAGGTGCGCGAGACCGCGTGCGACGGGTCGGGGGTGCGCGCACCGCAGTACAAGGTGGTGAGGGCCGTGGCCGCGCGGGCGAAGTGCCCGGCGTCCACGGCCCTCTACGTCCAGCTCGGCGGCCCGGATCCGGTGGGATGCGCGCGTCCGGTCTGACGCTGTCTCAGTACGGTGTGCTCAGCGCGGTGTTCTCGGTGCGCCGTCGCGGTGTCACGGTGTCACGGGCGCAGTGCGGGCTCGCGCTCCACGTCCCGGACGTCCAGCTTCGCGTCGAACCTCGCGAGGGGCTTCGCCTGCGCCACGGCGGTGGCGGAGACGCCCGCCCACTCCAGGATGCGGGCGGTGGCCAGTTCCTTCTGGTCGGCGACCAGTCCGGCGACGTTCGCGCCGTGGTTCAGGCCGGGCGCCGTGAACACGTAGGAGTCCTTCGCGCCCTTGCCGAGGCGGAACCGCTCGGCGCCCCACGGGTCGTTCTGGCCGTAGACGAAGAGCATGTGCCGGGCGTTGTGCCTGACCCAGGTGTCGACGTCCCGCATCGCCCCCGGCTGGAACTTCATGGAGATGTCGCGGGGGACGAAGTTGCGCGGGGGCTGGTAGCCGTAGCGGACGTACTGCTTCTCGATGTGCGGGAAGCGGATCGTCGGCGCGCCCAGCTGGGTACCGGCCTGGTAGTAGTACGGGGTGTACGGGGTCAGGCCCTGGTCCGTGTAGAACGAGAACCCGGAGATCGTGTCCACCGAGGTCCAGATCTCGTCGTCGGTCGCGTTCTTGGCGTCCGCCGGGATCGTGGCGCAGTCGGACAGCAGGCTGTACTGCCAGAAGCCCCAGACGTAGTCGAGGACGACGGCCTCGTAGGCGCGGTCCAGGCTGCCGATGGTGTCGAAGGTGAAGCCCTCGGCCGCCGCGTACTCGGCGTACTTCTTCTCCAGCGGCTCACGGCGTACCAGCGCCTCGCGCTGCACGGCGTTCAGCCGGTCGCGGCACTCCTTGGTGCCGACCTGGGCGAAGAAGCGGTCGTAGGCCGAGTCCTCGTCGTTCACGACGTCGTTGGGGGCGACGTAGGCCACCACGCCGTCCATGTCCTTCGGGTAGAAGCGCTCGTAGTAGGTGGCAGTCATGCCGCCCTTGGAACCGCCCGTGGAGATCCAGTTCTCGGCGTAGACCGTCTTCAGGGCCTTGAAGATGCGGTGCTGGTCACTGGCCGCCTGCCAGATGTCGAGCTTGGACCAGTCCGCCGGGTCGGGGCGGGACGGGGTGAAGTAGCGGTACTCCATGGAGACCTGGTTGCCGTCCACGATCTGGGTGGGTTCGCGGCGGCCGGGGTTGGTGGAGACGCTGTAGCCGCCGGTGTAGAAGACCGTGGGGCGGCTGACGTCCTTGTGCAGCACGGTGATCCGCTGCTGGAACGTGCCCTTGGACGGGTGCCGGTGGTCGATCGGCTGGGTGTAGTTCAGGACGAAGAAGCGGTAGCCGGGGTACGGCTTCTCCTGGATCAGGCTCATGCCCGGTATCGCGAGCAGCCGGTCCTTGATGTCGGTGGCCTCCGGCTCGGCGGCTGTTGCCGCCCCCGCCGTGCTCAGCGTGCCTATCAGCACGGTGAGCGCGAGCAGCCATCTGAGCGCCTTGCGCATGCGCGTGCACCCTTCCCCTGTGAGACAGATGTGCGCCGGAAGCTATCGGAGCAACACCCTTCACACCAGAGGGGGTTGGGCCATGGCGTGGCGTTCAGCAGAGAATCCAGCCGGAACCGCCCGAGTCCCGCCCGACCCAGCCCTTCACCCATACGCAGCGATGTCCGGCATAGACCTGCACCGCCGGGGAGCTACGGGCGTGTTTGCGCCCCTTCCGCACCGCGACATGACCGCGCGCCTGCACACTGACGGTGATCTTCCGCTTCGCGCCGGGGTGCTGCGCGAAGGTACGGGCGCAGACCCGGCCGCCGGTCTTGTAGATGTGCACGAAGCCGTTGGGGAACGCCACCGTGCGCACCTTGCGCATCCCGTCGCAGGACACGGGCGCGGCCTGGGCGGTCCCCGGCGCCAGGAGGCCGAGGAGCACGGCCGCGACCACCACGGCGGGCAGCGCCGCCGCCCACCGGCGTATCGCACCTACAACCACGGTCCCCGCCCCTCCCCGCCGCACCGTCTTCACCGTACTGATGTACGGACGCACGACATATGTCGGATGGTTGCGCGGTCGTCACCGGGTCGCGCCGACGGGCTCCTCGGGCTCGCCCTCGCCGACGAAGGTCCGCCACAGGCGGGCGTACCGGCCGTCGCGGGCGAGCAGCTCGTCGTGGGTGCCGTCCTCGGCGACCCGGCCGTGGTCCATGACCACCACCCGGTCCGCGCGGGCCGCGGTGGTCAGCCGGTGGGCGACCACGAGCGTGGTACGGCGGCCCGCCAGCCGGTCGGTGGCCTGGTTGACCTGGGCCTCGGTGGCCAGGTCCAGGGCCGCGGTGGCCTCGTCGAGGAGCAGCACGTCGGGGTCGACCAGCTCGGCCCGGGCCAGCGCGATCAGCTGGCGCTGGCCGGCGGAGAGGTTGCGGCCGCGCTCGGCGACCTCGTGGAGGTAGCCGCCGTCGAGCGTCGCGATCATCTCGTGCGCGCCGACCGACCGGGCCGCCGCCTCCACCTCGGCGTCGCCGGCCTCGGGCCGGCCGTAGGCGATCGCGTCACGGACGGTGCCGGGGAAGAGGTACGCCTCCTGCGGCACCACGCCGAGCCGGTGCCGGTACGAGGTGAGGTCGAGGGCGCGCAGATCCGTGCCGTCGACCGTGACCCGGCCGCCGGTCGGGTCGTAGAACCGGGCCACCAGCTTCACCAGGGTCGACTTGCCGGCGCCGGTCTCGCCGACGAACGCGACGGTCTGGCCGGCCGGGATGCGCAGGTCGATGCCGCCCAGCGCCTCCTCGGGGTCGTCGGCGGAGCCGTACGCGAAGCGCACGTCCTCGAAGGCGATCTCGCCGCGCAGGGAGAGCACCTCCAGCGGCTCGTCCGCGGACTTCGTGGACGTCGGCTCCCGCAGCAGCTCCTGGATACGGCCGAGCGAGACGGTCGCCTGCTGGTAGCCGTCGAACACCTGGGAGAGCTGCTGGACCGGGGCGAAGAACAGGTCGATGTAGAGCAGGTAGGCCACCAGCGCGCCGGTCGTCAGGGTCGCCGCGTCCACCCGGCCGGCGCCCGCGATCAGCACGGCGGCCGCCGCGACCGACGACAGCAGCTGGACGAACGGGAAGTAGACCGATATCAGCCACTGGCCCCGGATCCGCGCCTGACGGTAGCTGTCGCTGCGCTCCGCGAACCGCGCCCCTCCGTCCCGCTCCCGGCGGAAGGCCTGCACGATCCGCAGCCCGGCCACCGACTCCTGGAGGTCGGCGTTGACCAGCGACACCCGCTCGCGGGCCAGTTCGTACGCCTTCACGCTCGCCCGGCGGAAGAAGTAGGTGGCGACGATCAGCGGCGGCAGCGTCGCGAAGACGACCAGGGCCAGCTCGACGTCGATCACCAGCAGCGCGCCCATGATGCCGAAGAAGGTGACGACCGAGACGAACGCCGTGACCAGGCCGGTCTGGAGGAAGGTCGAGAGGGCGTCGACGTCCGTCGTCATCCTCGTCATGATCCGGCCGGTCAGCTCCCGCTCGTAGTAGTCGAGCCCGAGCCGCTGGAGCTGGGCGAAGATCTTCAGCCGCAGCGTGTAGAGAACGCGTTCGCCGGTCCGGCCGGTCATCCGGGTCTCGCCCGTCTGCGCGGCCCACTGCACCAGCACGGTCAGCAGCCCGAGCAGCGAGGCCGCCCAGACGGCGCCCAGGGCCGCCCGGGTGACGCCCTGGTCGATGCCGTGCCGGATCAGCACGGGCAGCAGCAGGCCCATGCCGGCGTCCAGGGCGACCAGGCCCAGGCTGATCAGCAGCGGCGGACCGAAGCCGCGCAGCAGCCGGCGCAGGCCGTACGACTCCTCGGCGGTGACCGCGCGGGCCTCGTCGACGTCCGGGACGTCGGCCGCGGGCGGCAGCGCCTCGACCTGGGCCAGCAGCTCCGGGGTGGCGGGCATGCCGTCCGTCGCGGCGTCCCGCGGCACCCGCTCCCCCGCCCAGAGCCTGGGGGTGATGCCGCGCTCGGCGTCGAACTCGGCGTCCAGCTCGTCGCGGACGGAGGTGTCCTCGTCGGGCGCGGCCTGCGGGGCGTGCCCGGGGGAGACACCGCCCAGCTCGTCCGGGTCGGTGAGCAGCCTGCGGTACAGCGCCGAGCGCTCCTGGAGTTCCTCGTGGGTGCCGAGGTCGGCGAGCCGGCCCGCGTCGAGGACGGCGATCCGGTCGGCGAGGCCGAGGGTGGAGCGGCGATGGGCGATGAGGAGGGTGGTGCGCCCCTCCATGACCTGTTTCAGGGCCTCGTGGATCTCGTGCTCGACCTGCGCGTCCACCGCGGAGGTCGCGTCGTCCAGGACCAGCAGGCGCGGGTCGGTGAGGATCGCGCGGGCCAGGGCGACGCGCTGGCGCTGGCCGCCGGAGAGGGTCAGACCGTGCTCGCCGACCTTGGTGTCGTACCCGTCGGGCAGCTCGGCGATGAACCGGTCGGCCTGGGCGGCCCGGGCGGCGGCCTCGATCTCCTCCTGGCCGGCGTCGGGACGGCCGTACGCGATGTTGGCGCGGATCGTGTCGGAGAAGAGGAAGGAGTCCTCGGGGACCAGGCCGATCGCGGCGCGCAGCGAGTCGAGGGTGAGTTCGCGGACGTCGTGGCCGCCGATCAGGACGGCTCCCCGGGTGACGTCGTAGAAGCGGGGCAGGAGCAGGGAGACGGTGGACTTGCCGGAGCCGGAGGAGCCGACCACCGCGAGGGTCTCGCCCGGGCGGATCTCGAAGCTCAGCCCGTCCAGGACGGGGCGGCCGGCGTCGTAGCCGAAACGGACGTCGTCGAACTCGACGGTGGCGGGGGCGTCGGCCGGGAGTTCCTTGGTGCCGTCGGTCATCGACGGCTCGGTGTCGATCAGCTCCAGGACGCGCTCGGTGCCCGCCCGCGCCTGCTGGCCGACGGTGAGGACCATCGCCAGCATGCGGACCGGGCCGACCAGCTGGGCGAGGTAGGTGGAGAACGCGACGAACGTGCCGAGGGTGATGTGCCCGCCCACCGCGAGCCAGCCCCCCAGGGCCAGCATCGCGACCTGGCCGAGCGCCGGCACGGCCTGGAGGGCGGGGGTGTACCTGCTGTTCAGCCGGATGGTGCGCAGCCGTCCCGCGAAGAGCTTGCGGCCGACCTCCCGGAGCTTCCCGGTCTCCTGGTCCTCCTGCCCGAAGCCCTTCACCACGCGGACACCGCTGACGGCCCCGTCGACCACCCCCGCGACGGCCGCGGCCTGCGCCTGGGCGTACCAGGTGGCGGGGTGGAGCCTGCTGCGGCTGCGCCGGGCGATCCACCACAGGGCGGGGGCGACGGCGAGCGCGACCAGGGTGAGCGGCAGGGACAGCCAGGCCATCACCACGAGGGAGATCACGAAGAGGGCGATGTTCCCGATGGTCATCGGGAGCATGAAGAGCAGGCCCTGGATGAGCTGGAGGTCGCTGGTGGCCCGGCCGACGACCTGGCCGGTGGACAGCTCGTCCTGGCGGCGGCCGTCGAGCCGGGTGATCGTCCCGTACATCTCGGTGCGCAGGTCGTGCTGGACGTCGAGGGCGAGCCGGCCGCCGTAGTAGCGGCGGACGTAGGTGAAGGCGTAGACGAGGACGGCGGCCCCGATCAGGGTGGCGGCCCAGGGCGCCATGTCACGGGTGTGCCCGCCGATGACGTCGTCGATGATCACCTTGGTGACCAGCGGGACCAGCGCCATGACGGCCATGCCGACGAGGGAGGAGCCGAGAGCGAGGACGACGTCCTTGGGATACCGCCAGGCGTATCCCGCCAGTCGCCGTGCCCATCCCCGTGTGTCGCTCACGCCGGTGCCCTCCGCTTTCGCTGACCTGATCTACCGGAAGGCACCAACGCCGGCGGGGGGTGATTTCATCCCGCCGCAACAAACCGAGCGAGCGGTCGGACGCGTACCCGCAGGTCGTAGAAGCGGGTCGTCTGTACCGCGTTCTGGTTGTCGTCGCTGACCAGGAGGACCTTCAGCCGTCCCTTCGCGTACCCCGTGACGACCATGCCCTCGATGTTGTCCAGGAGCGGGTTCGGCTGGGGCTGCTTGGCGGTCGCTCCCTGTGACGGGCAGGTCACGAGGTCGGTGAGCAGGGTCTTCCCGACCAGGCGCACACCGCTCCCGCCGGTGAGGTTCTCGACGGCCGAGGTGTCCGTGGCGTGCCGGGGGTCGGCCAGGTAGAGGCGGACCGTGTTGCCGACGCCGGCCGTGAAGCCGCGCTCCAGGACGAGGAGGCGGCCGTCGGGGAGGGCCTGGATCTCGGGGACGCCGAGGCCGGGGTCGGTGCGGTAGGCGTACTGGGCGGCGAGCCGGAAGCGGCCCCGGTGCCGCTCCCAGGTCTGGAGGCGGACGATGCCGGCGCTGTCGCCGGAGAGCGCGTACTCCATCGACGCGAGGAGGGTGCGGCCGCCGGGCAGCAGGGTCAGGCCCTCGAAGGTCTGGTTGGCGGTGGCGCGGCCGGCGGGGGCGACGAGCAGCGGGGCCGGGACGGGGAGCCGGTCGAGGATCCGGCCGTCGGCGCCGTAGCGGCGGATCGACGGCTCGGTCTCGGAGGTGATCAGCCGGGTGCCGTCGGCGTCGACGACGAGACCCTCGCTGTCGAGCGCGGCACCGCTCTCGTCGGCGAGGGGCACGACCGAGGCCGGGGCGAGGGTGCGCGCGTCCAGACGGAAGAGGGAGGAGCGGTCGGAGAGCGCGGCGAGGGAGCCGTCCGTGTCGAGCGCGAGGGCGGAGAAGTTGCCGACGAAGGTGCCGTCGTACGTCGTCTTGTCGAGCGCGTCGGAGAAGTGGTCGAGGGAGACCGTGGGCGAACAGGCGCTGTCCGCCCGCGCGCCGGTGGCGTGGGCGGGCCCGGCGGCGGTGAGGGAGGCGGCCGCCGCCAGGCCGGCGGTCAGGGAGGCGAGTACGGTTCGCAGGCGCATGGGCGTCACCGTAGGGCGGGTCGGTGACGCGCGGTGGGCCGATGCGTGAAAGGTCGCCCGGTCCAGGACCGTTCAGGACTGTTCGGGACGGTCCCGGACGGGCCGGACGGTCCGGGCCGTTCAGGAGGCCGCGAGATCCTTGTGGATCACCTTGGCGACGCCCTGGATGGTCGTGATGCCGTAGTCCATCGTGCTGTTGCCGTGCGTGAGGACCGTGATCATGTAGTCGTGGCCGCCGCCCTTGAAGGTGCCGATGCTGTGCACCCGCCAGCCGTTCGTGGCACGCGACAGCCAGCCGTTCTTGACGTGCCAGGAGACGCCCGAGGGCCGGCCGTACGGGGTGCCCCAGCGCTGCGAGGAGACGACCTGGCCCATCAGCGTGCTGACGTAGGAGCGCGAGGCGTCGGTGAGGACCGTGTTCTTCGCGGTGATCAGCTTGAGCAGCTTCTGCTCGTCGGTGACGGTGATCTGGGTCAGGCCCCAGTAGCCGTTCGCGCCCGGCTTGGTCTGCGTCATCTTCGCGGCCGTCAGGAAGCCCTTGATCTTCGTCATGCCGAGCTGCTTCCACAGGGTGGTGGTGGAGGCGTTGTCCGACTTGGTGATCATGGCGGTGGCCAGCGACTTCTCACGGCTGGTCAGCGCGCGAGGGGTCTTCTGCGCGTCCCACAGCAGCGCGGAGAGGACGGTCGCCTTCACGACGCTCGCCGAGTCGTAGGCGGTGGAGGCGCGCAGGGTGCAGGTGGTGCCGGTGGAGCGGTCGTAGAGGCCGACCGCGATCGTGCCCTTGCGGTTGGCGAGGGCGGCGGTGATGTCCTTCTTCAGCTTGGTGGCCAGGGCCGCCTTGCTCGACGTGCAGGTGACCGTGGGTGTGGCCGCCGAGGCGGGCGCGGCGGTGGCCACGCCGGTGACGAGGAGGCCGGTGCCGAGTGCCGTGGCGGCCAGCGCTCTCCTGCTTCTGTGAGTCCGGTGAGTCATGCTCTGTTGACACACAGGTTCACCCGAAAGGTTGTACGGGTGACCGGGGGTATTGGGCAAAGCCTGGGTAACCCGTTACCGGCCGCTGTGCGTCTTCACAGGTCGCGGCCAGGCTGGGCACAGCGACCACCCACAACCGGCGTACAGCATGCCGAGGGTGACATCTGCCACCGATCCACTCCCCCACCCGGTCCCCGACCCGGTCCCCGACCCGACCGTGTCCCCCGACTGGGCCCCGCCGACGGCCTCCGCCGCGACCGCCGAGGCCCCGCCAGCGGAGGGGGCGCCGCGCTGGTCGCTCCCCGCGCTGCTCGCGATCCTGGCCCTGGCGGCCCTGCTCTACGGCTGGAACCTGTCGTCCAACGGCCTCAACAGCTTCTACAGCGCCGCCGTCTACAGCGGTACGCAGAGCTGGAAGGCGTGGTTCTTCGGTTCGCTGGACGCCGGGAACTTCCTCACCGTCGACAAGCCGCCGTTCGCGCTCATGGTCATGGGCCTGTCCTGCCGGGTCTTCGGCTTCGGCACCTGGCAGATGATGGCGCCGGAGATCGCGGCGGCGCTGGGCACGATCTGGATCCTGCACGCGTCCGTGAAGCGGGCCTTCGGCCACGCGGCCGCCGCGATCGCGGCGCTCGTGCTCGCCCTGACCCCCATCACGGTCGCCATCAACCGGGACAACAACCCGGACACCCTGCTGGTCCTGCTGATGGTGGCGGGCGCGGCCCTCGCGCTGCGCGCCACGCGCGAGGACCGGCTGCTGCCGCTCATCGGCTCCGCGGTGTGCTTCGGGCTCGCCTTCAACACCAAGATGCTCCAGGGCTACATCGCCCTGCCCGCCGTCTTCGCCGTGTACGTGTACGCGTCGCGCCCGGGCTGGCGGAAGAAGGCCGTCAACCTGGCGCTGGCCGCCGTGGCGCTGGCCGTCTCCAGCTTCTGGTGGGCCACGGCCGTGTCCCTGGTGCCCGCCGGGAGCCGCCCGTACATCGGCGGTTCGACCGACGGCAGCGCCTGGGACCTGATCATGGGCTACAACGGCCTGGGCCGGGTCCTCGGCGGCGAGGGCAACGGCGGGGGCGGGGGCGGCGGGGGCGGGGGCGGCACCTTCGCCGGGACCGCCGGCATCGGCCGGATGTTCAACGACGTCCTCGGCGGCCAGATCTCCTGGCTGATCCCCTTCGCGGGCCTCGCGCTCGTCGCCGGCCTGGTGTTGCGCGGCCGCGCCCCGCGCACCGACCTCACCCGCGCGGCGCTGGTCCTGTGGGGCGGCTGGCTGGTGCTGCACTACCTGACCTTCGCCATGGCCGAGGGCACCATGCACCCGTACTACACGACCGCGCTCGCCCCGGGCATCGCGGCGCTGTGCGGGGGCGGCGGTGTCCTGCTGTGGCGCGCCTTCCGCGGCGGTGACGCCCGCTGGTCCTGGGTGCTGCCCGCGGGCCTCGCGGTGACCGGCGTCTGGGCGGTCGTGCTGCTGCGCCGGGCCACCGGCTGGAACACCTGGCTCTGGCCGGCCGTCGGGGTGGTCATGGTCCTCGCGATCGTGGGGCTGTTCGTCCTGCGGTCCGCCGGCTCCGGCACCAGGGCCCGGCTGCTCGGCGTGTCCCTCGCCGCGGCGGTCGTGGCGGCCCTCGCGGGTCCGACGGCGTACGCCGCCTCGCCGGCCTTCGACTCCGCCACCGGCGGCATGGGCGGCACCAACCCCACCGCGGGCCCGTCCACCGGGGGCGGCATGGGCGGTCCCGGGGGCGGCGGCCGGAGCGGCGGCGGTCCCGGCGGCCAGGCGCCGGGCGGCACGCAGCAGGGCGGCCAGGCGCAGCAGGACGGGCAGGCCGGGGGCGGGTTCCCCGGGGGCGGCGGCCAGCCGCAGCCCGGCGGCGGAAACGGCGAGATGCCCGGCGGTGCCCAGCAGGGCGGCGGCGAGATGGGCGGCCCCCCACCGAACGGCACCGACGGCACCGGCGGCACCGGCGAGAGCGGTGCGGCCGGGGCACCGGGCGGCACCCAGAACGGCCCCGGCGGCGGAGGCGGCTTCGGTGGAGGGGGCGGAGGCGGCGGCATGGGCGGCGCGAGCAACGAGCTGGTCTCGTACCTGGAGAAGCACCAGGACGGCGCCACCTGGCTGATCGCGGTGTCCAACTCGCAGAGCGCCGGCCAGCTGATCCTGAGCTCCGGCAAGCCCGTCATCTCCATGTGGGGCTTCACCGGCTCCGACCGGGCGATGACCCTCGCCAGGCTCAAGGAGCTGGTGAAGAAGGGCGAACTGCACTACATCCAGCTCGGCGGTGGCGGTATGGGCGGCAACAGCAGCCTGAACCAGGAGATCACCACCTGGGTGCAGAAGAACGGGACGGCGGTGAAGGAGAGCGACTACGGCTCCACGTCGGGTACGGACGCGGACTCGGGTACGGACGCGGGTTCGGGCTCGGGTACGGACGCGGGTTCGGGCTCGGGTACGGACGCGGACGCCGGCACCTCGTCGCAGAGCAGCCAGTCGACGGTCTACCGGCTGGACGCCTCGGACGTCGGCTGAGATCCGGACGACCGGCACGGCCCCGACGGCCCCTGACCCTTCGGTCAGGGGCCGTTTCGTCCTGTCAACTCGCGTAGACAAGGGGCAATTTGCCGGTCCCCGTCACCTGATGGACATGCCAGATTCATTGCCATGGCCGCATGTGCATGTCACTCTCCCGATTGCCGCCTCCAATCAACCCGCGTAGATCGGACACCCCACATGCTGGCGACACGCATACGCCGATGGAAGTCGGTGGCGCTTGCCACCGCTGCCGTCCTGGTCGGCCTCACCGCGCCCGCGCTCACCGCGACCCCCGCCGCGGCGACCACGACGGCGTACGACTCGACGTACTACAAGAACGCGGTCGGCAAGACGGGTACGAGCCTGAAGTCCTCGCTGCACACGATCATCAGCAGCCAGACGAAGATCTCGTACTCCGCGGTCTGGAACGCGCTGAAGGTCACCGACCAGGACCCGAACAACAGCAGCAACGTGATCCTGCTGTACAGCGGTGTCTCGCGCAGCAAGTCCCTCAACGGCGGTGACGTCGGCGACTGGAACCGCGAGCACACCTGGGCCAAGTCCCACGGCGACTTCGGCGAGGTGACCGGGCCCGGCACCGACCTGCACCATCTGCGCGCCTGCGACGTCCAGGTCAACAGCACCCGCGGCAACCTCGACTTCGACAACGGCGGCAGCACGGTCACCAACGGCGGCGGCAGCCTCGTCGACTCCGACTCCTTCCAGCCGCGCGCCGCGGACCGGGGCGACGTGGCCCGCATGATCCTCTACATGGCCGTGCGCTACGAGGGTGACGACGGCTTCGCCGACCTGGAGCCCAACGAGAAGGTCGGCAACGGCAGCAACCCCTACATGGGCAAGCTCTCCGTCCTCAAGGCGTGGAACGAGGCGGACCCGCCCAGCGCCTTCGAGGAGAACCGCAACCAGGTCATCTACGACACCTACCAGCACAACCGCAACCCGTTCATCGACCACCCGGAGTGGGTCGAGGCGATCTGGTAGAAGCACGCGCCGAACCGGCCGCCCCCGTCACCGACCCCACCGGGGACGGCTTCGGCGGCCGGACCGACGGCGTGGGACCCCGCGCCCGCCGACCTCTAGCGTTCGCCCGCGGGAGCGCCGTACCAGCGCCACCGCGTGAGCCGCTCGTGACCGGGCAGCTCGCCCCGGCCGGTGGCCCACAGGAGTGTGGGCCACCGGCCGGTCTGCGTCGGGGCGTGCGGGAAGAGCCGGGCCAGCACCCGGCCGCACAGGTCCTCGTCGGGCGTCCAGCCGGCCCCGAGCCCCGCCGCCACGTCGTGCAGGTGCACCAGCGTCTCGACGACGCCCATCGCGGCGAAGCCCTCGGGGTCGGCGGCGCCGAAGACATGGTGCGCCCTGACGGTCGCCGGGGTCCTGCGCACCATGGCGCTCAGCAGGGCACCGCCGGCCTCCAGCACCTGCGCCAGCCCGGCCGGTCCGGCGGCCCGGTCCGCGAAGACGACGTTCGCCGGGCCGCCGGGCCGCTGCCGGCTCCAGACGAAGGGCACCTCGCGGTCCGACGGCGGCCGCTCCGGGCCCAGTTGGGCGGCGTAGGAGAACAGGTCGTCGGCCAGGTGCTCGACGGTCTCCCAGCAACTCCACTCCAGGGAACCGGCGTCGGCGTCCCAGTCCGCCGCCGGGCCGGCCGCGCGCAGCACGGCCGCCGCAGCCCGGACGGCGTCGGTCACATCGTCGGCGGTGACGGGAGCTACGGGGACGGGAGCGGGGGTTCGGGCTGCACCGGACATGGCACGACCCTACCGACCACGGTGTCAGCCCAGGTGTGTGGGCGCGAACATCCGCAGCAGGGCCGGGAGGACGACCACCGACGGGCCCGGGGCCGCGAAGGCCTTCGCCAGATCCGCCTCCAGGGTCTGCGGTGAGGTCCGGACGCCCGGCACACCGAAGGACTCCGCCAGGGCCACGTAGTCGGGACGGGTGAGTTCCGTCGCCGTGGCCTGGCCGAAGGCGTCCGTCATGTACTCGCGGAGGATGCCGTAGCCGCCGTCGTCCACGATGAGCCAGGTGACCGGGAGGTCGTACTGGCGGGCCGTGGCGAGTTCGGCGATCGAGTACAGCGCGCCGCCGTCGCCGGACACCGCCAGGACCGGCCGGGTCGGGTCGGCCGCCGCGGCGCCGAGGGCGGCCGGGAAGCCGTAGCCGAGGCCGCCGGCGCCCTGGGCGGAGTGCATGGTGTTGGACGACTTCGGGTCGAAGGCCGACCAGGCCCAGTAGGACAGGATCGTCATGTCCCAGAAGGACGGGGAGTCGGCCGGGAGCGCGGCGCGGACCGACGCCAGCAGGTCCTGCTCCAGGGTGAGTTCCTGGGCGGCGATGCGCTCGTGGACGCGGGCGAGCACGTCCCGTACGCGGTCGGGGGCGCTCTCGTCGTGGCGCTCCGTCACCGTCTCCAGCAGGGCCTGGAGGGCGAGGCGGGCGTCCGCGTGGATACCGAGGGCCGGGTGGTTGGACTCCAGCTTGCCGAGGTCCGCCTCGATCTGGACGACCCGGCCGCGGGGCTTGAACGTGTGGTAGTTGGAGGAGAGTTCACCGAGGCCCGAGCCGACCACCAGCAGGACGTCCGCGTCCTCCAGGAAGTCGGTCGTGTGCCGGTCCTCCAGCCAGGAGCGCAGCGACAGCGGGTGGTTCCACGGGAACGCGCCCTTGCCGCCGAAGGTCGTGACGACCGGGGCGTCGATCAGCTCCGCCAGCTGCCGCAGCTTGCCCGACGCGTCCGCCCGCACCACGCCGCCGCCCGCGATGATCGCCGGGCGCTCGGCCGTGGACAGCAGGTGCGCCGCGACCGCCGTCAGCTCGGGACGCGGCGGCAGCTCCTCGGGGAAGGCGTCGCCGACCGTCACCACCGGGATCGGCGTCTCGGCCAGCAGCACGTCCTGCGGGATCTCCACCCACACCGGGCCGTGCGGGGCCGTGAGCGCGGACTTCCACGCCTCGGTGATCGCCGACGGGATCTGGGACTGGGTGCGGACCGTGTGGACGGACTTGACGATGCCCCGGAAGGAGGCCGCCTGGTCGGGGAGTTCGTGCAGATAGCCGTGGCGGCCGCCGCCCAGGCCGGCCGTCGGGACCTGGCTGCTGATCGCCAGGACGGGGGCGCTCGCCGCGGCGGCCTCCTGGAGCGCGGCCAGGGAGGTCAGCGCGCCCGGGCCGGTCGACAGCAGCAGCGGGGCCGCCTCGCCGGTGACGCGGCCGTAGGCGTCCGCCGCGAACCCCGCGTTGTTCTCCACCCGCAGGCCGATGTACCGCAGTGCGGAGCGGCGCAGGGCGTCGAACATGCCGAGGGCGTGCTGGCCGGGCAGGCCGAAGACGGTGGTGGCGCCGAGCCCGGCCAGGGTCTCCACGACCAGGTCCCCGCCGTTGCGGCCGGGGGGCGGATCGAGCGCGGCCTCCGTCTGTGCGGCCGTCGGGCGGAGTACCAGGTCGTGGTCGTGGGTCACTTCGCGCGAGCCTCTGCAATCTGGCGGGACATGATCGTGGTCAGTTCGTACGCCGTGTGGGACGCGGCCACCGACGTGATCTCCGCGTGATCGTACGCGGGGGCCACCTCGACGACATCGGCCGAGACCAGGTTGCACGAGGCCAGGCCGCGCAGGATCTCGAGGAGTTCGCGGGAGGTCATGCCGCCCGCCTCCGGGGTGCCGGTGCCGGGTGCGTGGGCCGGGTCCAGACAGTCGATGTCGATGGAGATGTAGAGCGGGCGGTCACCGATGCGCTGGCGCAGCTGGTCGGCGACCTCGTCGGCACCGCGCCGGTAGATGTCCGCCGAGGTGACGATGCCGAAGCCCATCTTCTCGTCGTCGGTGAGGTCCTGCTTGCCGTAGAGCGGGCCTCGGGTGCCGACGTGGGAGAGGGCCTCGGTGTCGAGGATGCCTTCCTCGACGGCGCGGCGGAACGGGGTGCCGTGGGTGTACTCCGCGCCGAAGTAGGTGTCCCAGGTGTCGAGGTGGGCGTCGAAGTGGAGCAGGGCCACCGGGCCGTGCTTCTTCGCCACCGAGCGCAGCAGCGGCAGCGCGATGGTGTGGTCGCCGCCGAGGGTCATCAGCCGGGCGCCGGTGCCGAGCAGGTCGTCGGCGGCCGCCTCGATCGTCTCGACGGCCTCGTGGATGTTGAACGGGTTCACGGCGATGTCGCCGCCGTCCGCGACCTGGGCGAGGGCGAAGGGCGAGGCGTCCTGCGCCGGGTTGTAGGGGCGCAGCAGCCGGGACGCCTCGCGGATCGCGTTGCCGCCGAAGCGGGCGCCCGGCCGGTACGAGACGCCCGAGTCGAACGGCACCCCCACCACGGCGACGTCGGCACGGCCGACCTCGTCGAGCCGGGGCAGCCGGGCGAAGGTCGCGGGACCCGCGTACCGCGGGACGCGGGAGGAGTCGACAGGGCCGCGGGGCGTCTCGTTGCTGCTCATGGTCAAATGCCTTCTTTCTTACGCTTCATCGCGTATGTACTACTTCTCGTACGACTCTACTGGGGAGCCGGGACGGGGGTGGACACGGTGTCCGGAGCCTCCTGGCCCGCGAGGCGGGCCCGCCAGGCGGCCAGGACGGCGGGGGCGGTCGGCGGGGTCGCCAGGGAGACGGCGAGGTAGGCGGCCAGGGAGGCCGGCAGGCCGTAGTAGACGGGCTCGTTGGCGAGGATGCCGTGGGTCGCCATCAGGACGATCACCGCGACTCCGCCGACGGCGACCGAGGCGAGGGCGCCCTGGACGGTGCCGCGCTTCCACAGCAGTCCGCCGAGGATGGGCACGAGCAGTCCGCCGACCAGGAGGTTGTAGGCGACCGTGAGGGCCTCGACGACGTTGTTGAGCGCGATCGCGGTGACGATCACGGCGACGCCCATGAGGAGGATGAAGAGGCGGTTGCCCTTCACCTCGTCGTGCTCGGTGTCGCCGGCGGGGCGGACCATGCCGCGCAGCCGCGACCAGATGTCGTTGTTGGCGACCGTCGCGCAGGCGATCAGCGCGCCGGAGGAGGTCGACATGACGGCGGCGAGCGCGGCGGCCAGCACCAGGCCCCGCACACCGACGGGGAGTTCGTCCTTGACGATCGTCGCGAAGGCGTCGTCCGCGGAGGCCAGGTTCGGGTAGAGGACCTTGGCCGCCGTACCGATGACCGCTCCGGCGAGGGCGTACACGAGACAGTACGTACCCGCGACCGTGCCGCCCCACTTCGCCGTGCGGTCGCCGCGGGCGGTGAACACGCGCTGCCAGATGTCCTGGCCGATGAGCATGCCGAAGGTGTAGATCAGCACATAGGTGAAGATCGTCTCGCCGCCGATGCCCAGCGGGTCGAAGTACTCCGTCGGCAGTTTCGCCTTCATCTCGGCGAAGCCGCCGGCCCGGACGACCGCGATCGGCAGGAGCAGGAGCAGCACGCCGATCGTCTTCACCACGAACTGCACCATGTCGGTGAGGGTGATCGACCACATGCCGCCGAGCGTCGAGTAGGCGACGACGATCGAGCCGCCGAGGACGATCGCGACCGTGCGGTTCATGTCGAAGAGGACGTCGAAGATCGTGGCGTAGGCGATGGTGGAGGTGACGGCGAGCATGAGGGTGTACGCCCACATGACCAGGCCGGAGATGACCCCCGCCCGGCCGCCGTAGCGCAGGTCCAGCATCTCGGAGACGGTGTAGACCTTCAGCCGGGCGATCCGGGCCGAGAAGAAGACGGAGAGGGCGAGGAGCCCGAGGCCGATGGTGAAGACCATCCAGGCGCCGGACAGGCCGTACTGGTAGCCCAGGCCCACACCGCCGATGGTGGAGGCGCCGCCGAGGACGATCGCCGCCATGGTGCCTGAGTACATCGCGGGCCCGAGGCGGCGCCCGGCCACCAGGAACTCGCTCTTGGACCTGGCGCGGCGCATGCCCCACCAGCCCATGGCCAGCATGCCGGCCAGATAGACGGCGATCACTGCGTAGTCGACGGCCATGTGGGGCCTCCTTCGCTCACTCTCGGTGGCGTGTCGTGCGGGGATGGGGGGTGTGGCGGCGGCTCGACGCGGGGACATCCGCCCGTACCCGCGGCCGCCGGTTGCCTCGACCCTAGGTGGCCGGAAAGTGGCTGCGAAGTGTACGTTTCATCCATCCGGGGGCCCTGGAGTGGAAGGAACGCACACCATGCCGGAGCAGCCCGCCGCGCCGCCGACCCCGTCGGTGCCGCTCGCCGCCCTGCTGGCCCGCGAGGACCTCGCGCTGCGGCAGATCGCCGGGCCCGCCGACCCCGGCGCGGTGCTGCACGGCGCGCACACCTCGGAGATGGCCGACCCGTACCCGTATCTGCTGGGCGGCGAGCTGCTGCTGACGGCGGGCGTGCACATCCCGGAGGCGGCCGGGTCGGGGACATACTTCGACGACTACGTCTCACGGATCGTCGCGGCGGGCGGCGCGGCCCTCGGGTTCGGGGTGGCGCCGGTGCACGACACCGTGCCGCGGGCGCTGGTCGCCGCCTGCGAGTCCTTCGGGCTGCCGCTCCTCGAAGTGCCGCCGCAGACCACGTTCGCGGCCGTCGGCCGTGCGGTCTGGCAGCTGATGGAGCGCGCCCGCACCGCGGAACTCCGCCGGGTCACCGAGGCCCAGCAGAGCCTCGCCGCCGCCGCCTCCCGCCCCGACCCGGTCCCCAACGTGCTGCGCCAGCTCGCCCAGCGCCTGGGCGGCCGGGCGGTGCTGTACGGCCCGGAGGGCGCCCGGATCGCGGCGGCCGGGCGGATGCCGGCCGAGGCACCGGCCGGCGACGACCCGCTCGCCTCCCTCGCCCGGCTCCTCGCCGGCCGCGGCTCCGCCAGCGCCAGTGACACCACACCGTCCGGTGTGCATCTCGCCGCCTACGCGCTGGGGGCCGGGCAGGGGTTCGTGCTCGGGGTGGCGGTGGGGCGGCGGGAGCCCGGGGACCACACGATCGCCTCCGTGGCCGCCGTGCTGCTCTCGCTGCTCACCGGTGAGCAGCAGAGCGGGTCGGGCGCGGCCCGGTCCTGCGCGCTCGTGCGGCTGCTGCTGGGCGGTGCGCCGGAGGACGTGGCGCCGCTGCTGGGCGGTGACCGGTGGTTCGTGGTGCACGCGCGTCCGGAGGCACGCACCGTCCCGCTCCCGGCCTCGCCCGAGCGGGGGGACCCCCCGCTCCCGCTGGCCGCCTCCGCGCTCGGCGCGGCGCTCGGCTCGCCGCTCTTCGACCTCACGGGGGAGGTCGTACGGGTGCTGGTGCCGGCGGACCGGGAGCCGGGTCCGCAGCCCGGCTGGACGCTCGGGGTCAGCGCCGCCGTGGCCCCGGGTTCGTGGCCGGCCGCCGACGCCCAGGCGGCGCGGGCGCTGGCCCGGGCCCGGGCGACCCGTGGCGCGCTCGTGCGGTACGGCGCCCGCGCGGCCCTCGCCGATCTGGTCCCGCCGGACGAGGCCGAGGCGCACGCCCGCACCCTCCTCGCCCCCCTGGAGGACAAGCCGGCGCTCACCGAGACGCTGCGCACCTGGCTGTCCCTGCACGGGAGCTGGGACCGTACGGCGGTGGCGCTGGCCGTGCACCGCAACACCGTGCGGCAGCGGATCGCCCGCTGCGCGGCCCTGCTCGGGACGGACCCGGACGACCCGGACGTCCGGATGGAGCTGTGGTTCGCGCTGCGCCGCCTCGACCAGTGACGCACGTCCCAGCGCTCAAAACGGCGGCGACGGCCGACGTGCGCTGCCCCACAATGGAGACCATGCCGATACCCGGGACTCCCAGCCGCGCCGAGCTTGTCGACCACCTCGTGAAGACCCGTATCGCCGGGGACGTCGCGACCCCGCGCGAGAACAACCTCTCCCACTACCGCCAGCTCGCGAACGGCAACCGCAACTACTGGTTCGGCCTGGAATTCGGCGACCGCTGGACCGACGAGCAGGACGTGCTGGCCGTGATGGCGGAGCGGGTCGGGGTGAACGACGACGCCGAATTCCGCTACGGCCAGGACACCATCGATCCCGAGCTGACGGTCGACGGCCTGGAGCGGATGGCGGCCCGGCTGCGCAAGGCGGCCGAGGACCGGCAGCGGGTGCTGCTGGCCACCGGGCACCCCGGCGGCCTGCTCGACGTGCACCGTGCGACGGCCGCCGCCCTGCGTTCGGCCGGCTGCGAGATCGTCGTCATCCCGGAGGGGCTCCAGACGGAGGAGGGGTACGTCTGGCAGCTCGCGGACGTGGCGGTCCTGGAGCACGGCGCCTCGCTCTGGCACACCCACTCCGGTGAGCCGATGAAGGCGATCCTCACCGCGCTGGAGCGCGAGGGCCGCCCGCTGCCCGACCTGGTCGTCGCCGACCACGGCTGGGCGGGATACGCCGGGCAGCACGGCGTCGACTCCGTCGGTTACGCCGACAGCAACGACCCGGCGCTCTTCCTCGCCGAGTCCGAGGGGACCCTCCAGGTGACGGTCCCGCTCGACGACCATGTGAAGAGCCCGCGCCACTACGACCCGATGACGGCGTATCTGCTGGCGCAGGCGGGGCTGGAGCCGAGGCCGTGACCGGCCGCGCCCCTCAGCCCGTGCGAGGGGCGCGGACCACGCCCTCCTGGATCACCGAGACGGCCAGCCGGCCGTCCTGCGTGTAGATGCGGGCCTGGCCGAGGCCGCGGCCGCCGTGGGCGGTGGGGGACTCCTGGTCGTACAGCAGCCATTCGTCGGCGCGGAACGGCCGGTGGAACCACATCGCGTGGTCCAGGGACGCGCCGACCACGTCCCCGACCGCCCAGCCGCCCCGGCCGTGCGCGAGGAGCACCGAGTCGAGCAGGGTCATGTCGGAGACGTACGTGGCGAGGACGACGTGCAGGAGCGGTTCGTCGACGGCGCCGTCCAGCTTGCCGTTGGTGCGGAACCAGACCTGGGAGTGCGGCTCGCGCGGGGCGCCGAAGTCGCCGTACGGGGGCTCGTCGACATAGCGCAGGTCGACGGCCTCCCGGGCCTCCAGGAACCGCTCGACGGTCTCCGGGGGGATGTGGTCGTAGCCGCGCAGCCGCTCCGCGGAGGTGGGGAGCGTCTCGGGGTCCGGGGCCGTCGGCATGGGGGTCTGGTGCTCGAAGCC
Source organism: Streptomyces phaeofaciens (assembly GCF_014648915.1). Lineage (GTDB taxonomy): Bacteria > Actinomycetota > Actinomycetes > Streptomycetales > Streptomycetaceae > Streptomyces > Streptomyces phaeofaciens. The sequence goes on from NZ_BMSA01000003.1 coordinate 393,724, forward strand.
CTCCTCGTACCGCTGGAACGAGGCGGACAGCGCGAAGATCGGCTGTCCGTGCTGGACCGCGACGACCCGGCGCGCGGTGAAGGAGCGGCCGTCGTTCATCCGGTCGACGGTGTAGACGATCGGCGCCCCGGGGTCGCCGATGCGCAGGAAGTACGCGTGCAGCGAGTGGGCGTGCCGGTCCTCGGGAACCGTGCGCCCGGCGGCGACCAGCGCCTGCGCGGCGACCTGCCCGCCGAAGACCCGGGGGACGACGGCGGAGCGGGACTGGCCGCGGAAGATGTTCTCCTCGATCTGCTCCAGGTCGAGCAGATCGAGGAGATCCTGAAGTGCCTCGTTCATGGCACCTTTTCTACTGGCCGGTAATTTCTGGAGCCTTACAGGCCCATGTCCTTCGCGATGATCGACTTCATGATCTCGCTGGTACCGCCGTAGATCCGGTTGACGCGGTTGTCCGCGTACAGGCGGGCGATCGGGTACTCGTTCATGAAGCCGTAGCCGCCGTGCAGCTGGAGGCAGCGGTCGATCACCCGGTGGGCGACCTCGGTGCAGAACAGCTTGGCGGAGGCGGCCTCGGCCGGGGTCAGCTCACCGGCGTCGAGGGCCTCGGTGGCGCGGTCGGCGACGGCCTCGGCCGCGTCCACCTCGGCCTGGCAGGCGGCCAGCTCGAACTTGGTGTTCTGGAAGGACGCGACGGTCTGGCCGAAGACGACACGGTCCTGCACGTACTGCTTGGCGAACCGGACGGCGGCCTTGGCCTGCGCGTAGGCGCCGAAGGCGATGCCCCAGCGCTCGGAGGCGAGGTTGTGGCCGAGGTAGTAGAAGCCCTTGTTCTCCTCACCGAGGAGGTCCTCGACGGGCACCTTGACGTCGACGAAGGCCAGCTCGGCGGTGTCGGACGTCTTCAGGCCGAGCTTGTCGAGCTTGCGGCCGACGGAGTAGCCCTCGGCCTTGGTGTCCACCACGAAGAGGGAGATGCCGTGGCGGCGGTCCTCCTTGGTGGGCGCGGAGGTACGGGCGCAGACGATCATGCGGTCGGCGTGCACGCCACCGGTGATGAAGGTCTTGGAGCCGTTGAGGACGTAGTGCGTGCCGTCCTCGGAGAGCTTGGCGGTGGTCTTCATGCCCGCGAGGTCGGAACCGGTGCCCGGCTCGGTCATCGCGATCGCCCACATCTCCTCACCGGAGACGAACTTGGGCAGGTAGCGCTTCTTCTGCTCGTCGGTGGCGAGCAGCTTCAGGTACGGCAGGCCGAGCAGCACGTGCACGCCGGAGCCGCCGAAGTTGACACCCGCGCGCGCGGTCTCCTCGTAGAGGACGGCCTCGAACTTGTAGGAGTCGATGCCCGCGCCGCCGTACTCCTCGTCGACACGGATGCCGAAGACGCCCAGCTCGGCGAGCTTGTAGTAGAAGTCGCGCGGCGCCTGGCCGGCGGCGAACCACTCGTCGTAGACCGGGACGACCTCGGCCTCGATGAAGGCCCGGAGAGTCTCCCGGAACGCCTCGTGGTCCTCGTTGAACACCGTACGGCGCACTCTCCGCCACCTCCACGTACCGCGTAGTGCACAGCGTGCACTCTGTCATGTCTAAGCGCTTGCTCAGAGCACAACCGTACCGGCGAGTACGAGCAGGCGTCCAGGGTGGAAGGGGGGTAACGCTCGTCACCCTCCCGGCCGCCCCGGCGGATCCCTCCCGGCCGCCCCGGCCCCTCAGGCGCCCGCGGCCGCCCCGAAGGCGCCCCGGGCCATCCGGTGCAGCAGTTCCGCCGTGGCCGTGCGGCCGGGCAGGGAGCCGGGGCGGCCGAGGTGGGGGGTGGAGTTCAGCAGGCCGAAGACCGAGTGGACGGCCGAGCGGGCCGCCGGTTCCGCGAGGCCCGGGTACACCGCGCGCAGCACCTCCACCCACAGCTCCACGTACTGCCGCTGGAGCTGGCGGACGAGCTTGCGGTCGCTGTCGCGGAGGCGGTCCAGCTCGCGGTCGTGCAGGGTGATCAGGGGGCGGTCGTCGATCGCGAAGTCGATGTGGCCCTCGATGAGCGAGTCGAGGACCGACTCGGCGGGGGCCCCGTCGGCCTCCTCCCGGCGGCGCCGCGCGCCCGTCAGCAGCTGGCCGCTGATCCCCACCAGCAGCTCGGCGAGCATCGCGTCCTTGCCCGGGAAGTGCCGGTACAGCCCGGGGCCGCTGATCCCCACGGCGGCGCCTATCTCGTCGACCCCGACGCCGTGGAAACCGCGTTCGGCGAAGAGCCGCGCGGCCTCTTTGAGGATCTGCTCGCGCCGGGTGGAGGCGTCGGTTCTGGTGGCCATGCCAGCAATTCTAGACAGGGAGGTTAGCGGTCGTTAACCTGAAGGAAATGGTTAACGCTCATTAACAGGCGATCACTGGGTGAGGGGAACCGCAGGATGGAGCAGGCACCGGAGCTGACGAGCGCGGCGGATCCCGCGTCGGAGGCCTGGCGGGCCAATGAACAGGCCCACCTCGCACTCGTCGAGGAGCTGCACGGCAAGCTGGCCGCGGCCCGGCTCGGCGGCGGCGAGCGGGCGCGGGCCCGGCACACCGCGCGCGGCAAGCTGCTGCCGCGCGACCGCGTCGACACCCTCCTCGACCCGGGCTCGCCCTTCCTGGAGCTGGCGCCGCTCGCCGCCGACGGGATGTACGACGGCCAGGCACCGGCGGCCGGGGTCATCGCCGGCATCGGCAGGGTGAGCGGGCGCGCGTGCGTGATCGTGGCGAACGACGCGACCGTCAAGGGCGGCACGTACTACCCGATGACGGTGAAGAAGCACCTGCGGGCCCAGGAGGTGGCCCTGGAGAACCGCCTGCCCTGCCTCTACCTGGTGGACTCGGGCGGCGCCTTCCTGCCCATGCAGGACGAGGTCTTCCCCGACCGCGAGCACTTCGGGCGGATCTTCTACAACCAGGCCCGGATGTCCGGCGCCGGGATCCCGCAGATCGCGGCGGTCCTCGGCTCCTGCACGGCCGGCGGGGCGTACGTCCCGGCGATGAGCGACGAGGCCGTGATCGTCCGCGGGCAGGGCACGATCTTCCTCGGCGGCCCCCCGCTGGTGAAGGCCGCCACCGGTGAGGTCGTCACCGCCGAGGAGCTGGGCGGCGGCGAGGTGCACTCCCGGATCTCCGGGGTCACCGACCACCTCGCCGAGGACGACGCGCACGCGCTGCGGATCGTCCGGAACATCGTCGCCACGCTCCCCGCGCGCGGGCAGCTGCCCTGGGAGGTCACCGCGGCCGTCGAGCCCAAGGTGGACCCCGCCGGGCTGTACGGCGCCGTGCCGGTCGACTCCCGCACCCCCTACGACGTGCGGGAGATCATCGCGCGCGTGGTCGACGGCTCCCGCTTCGCGGAGTTCAAGGCCGAGTTCGGGCAGACCCTCGTCACCGGCTTCGCCCGGATCCACGGGCACCCGGTCGGGATCGTCGCCAACAACGGCATCCTGTTCTCCGAGTCCGCCCAGAAGGGCGCCCACTTCATCGAGCTGTGCGACCAGCGCGGCATCCCGCTGGTGTTCCTCCAGAACATCTCCGGCTTCATGGTCGGCAGGGACTACGAGGCCGGCGGCATCGCCAAGCACGGCGCGAAGATGGTCACGGCGGTCGCCTGCACCCGCGTGCCGAAGCTGACCGTCGTGGTCGGCGGGTCGTACGGCGCGGGGAACTACTCCATGTGCGGCCGGGCCTACTCGCCGCGCTTCCTGTGGATGTGGCCGGGCGCCAAGATCTCCGTGATGGGCGGCGAACAGGCCGCCTCCGTCCTCGCCACGGTCAAGCGGGACCAGCTGGACGCGCAGGGCCAGAGCTGGCCCGCCGCGGACGAGGACGCCTTCAAGGACCCGATCCGGGCCCAGTACGAGCGCCAGGGCAACGCCTACTACGCGACCGCCCGGCTCTGGGACGACGGGGTCATCGAGCCGCTGGAGACCCGGCAGGTACTGGGCCTCGCGCTGACCGCCTGTGCCAACGCGCCCCTGGGAGACCCCCAGTTCGGCGTCTTCCGGATGTAAGGGACCTTCAGACGATGTTCGACACCGTGCTCGTCGCCAACCGGGGCGAGATCGCCGTCCGCGTCATCCGGACGCTGCGCTCGATGGGCGTGCGCTCGGTCGCCGTGTTCTCCGACGCCGACGCCGACGCCCGGCACGTCCTGGAGGCCGACACCGCCGTCCGGATCGGGCCGGCGCCCGCCGCCGAGAGCTATCTGTCGGTGGAGCGGCTGCTGGAGGCGGCCGCCCGCACCGGCGCCCGGGCCGTCCACCCCGGGTACGGCTTCCTGGCCGAGAACGCGGGCTTCGCGCGCGCCTGCGCCGACGCGGGGCTGGTCTTCATCGGGCCGCCCGCGCAGGCGATCTCCCTCATGGGCGACAAGATCCGCGCCAAGGAGACCGTACGGGCCGCCGGGGTGCCGGTGGTGCCCGGTTCGACCGGCAGCGGCCTCACGGACGCCCAGCTCGTGGCCGCCGCGCGCGAGATCGGCGTCCCCGTGCTGCTGAAGCCGTCCGCCGGCGGCGGCGGCAAGGGCATGCGGCTGGTGCGGGACACGTCCGCGCTGGCCGACGAGATCGCCGCCGCCCGCCGTGAGGCCCGCGCCTCCTTCGGCGACGACACGCTCCTGGTCGAGCGGTGGATCGACCGGCCCCGCCACATCGAGATCCAGGTCCTGGCCGACGCCCACGGCAACGTGGTGCACCTGGGCGAGCGCGAGTGCTCCCTCCAGCGGCGCCACCAGAAGGTCGTCGAGGAGGCGCCGAGCGTCCTGCTCGACGAGCGCACCCGCGCCGCGATGGGCGAGGCGGCCGTGCAGGCGGCCCGCTCCTGCGGGTACCGGGGCGCGGGCACGGTCGAGTTCATCGTCCCCGGCGGCGACCCGTCCTCCTACTACTTCATGGAGATGAACACCCGCCTCCAGGTGGAGCATCCGGTGACCGAGCTGGTGACCGGGCTCGACCTGGTCGAGTGGCAGCTGCGGGTGGCGGCCGGCGAGCCCCTGTCCTTCGGACAGGGGGACGTCCGGCTCACCGGCCACGCCATCGAGGCCCGGATCTGCGCGGAGGACCCCGCGCGCGGGTTCCTGCCCTCCGGCGGCACCGTCCTCGCCCTGCGCGAACCCCAGGGCGACGGGGTGCGCACCGACTCCGGGCTCAGCGAGGGCACCGAGGTGGGCAGCCTGTACGACCCGATGCTGTCCAAGGTGATCGCCTACGGCCCCGACCGCGCGACCGCCCTCAGGAAGCTCCGCTCCGCCCTCGCGGAGACGGTCACGCTGGGCGTGCAGACCAACGCCGGGTTCCTGCGGCGGCTGCTCGCGCACCCGGCCGTCGTCGCGGGCGAGCTGGACACGGGGCTGGTCGAGCGGGTGGTCGACGACCTGGTGCCGGCCGAGGTGCCGGAGGAGGTGTACGAGGCGGCGGCGGCCGTCCGGCTGGAGGCGCTGCGGCCGGCGGGCGGCGGCTGGACCGACCCGTTCTCGGTGCCGAGCGGCTGGCGGCTCGGGGGCACCCCCCGGCCCGTCGGCTTCCCCCTGCGGGCGCTCCAGGAGCCGGTGGAGCACACCCCGCGGGGCACCCACACCGTCACCGGCGACCGGGTGTCCGTGACCCTCGACGGCGTCCGCCACACCTTCCACCGCGCCGCCGACTGGCTCGGCCGGGACGGCGACGCGTGGCATGTGCGCGACCACGACCCGGTGGCCGCCTCCCTGACGGGCGCCGCGTACGCCGGCGCGGACTCGCTCACCGCCCCCATGCCGGGCACGGTGACGGTCGTGAAGGTCGCCGTCGGCGACGAGGTGGCCGCGGGCCAGAGCCTGCTGGTGGTCGAGGCGATGAAGATGGAGCACGTCATCTCCGCCCCGCACGCCGGCACGGTCGCCGAGCTGGACGTCACACCGGGCTCGACGGTCGCCATGGACCAGGTGCTGGCCGTCGTCACCCCCCATGAGGAGGCTGCGGAATGACCGTTCAGGGACTCCCCATGGCCGTCCCGGCCGAGGGCCTGCCCGCGCGGGTGCGGATCCACGAGGTCGGCGCCCGCGACGGCCTCCAGAACGAGAAGGCGACCGTGCCGACGGCCGTCAAGGCCGAGTTCGTCCGGCGGCTGGCCGACGCGGGTCTGACGACGATCGAGGCGACCAGCTTCGTGCACCCCAAGTGGGTACCCCAGCTGGCCGACGCCGAGGAACTGTTCCCGCTGGTGTCCGGCCTCCCGGTGGCGCTCCCGGTGCTGGTGCCCAACCAGCGGGGCCTGGACCGCGCCCTCGCGCTCGGCGCCCGCCGGGTCGCGGTCTTCGCCAGCGCCACCGAGTCCTTCGCCAAGGCCAACCTCAACCGCACCCTCGACGAGTCGCTCGCGGTGTTCGCACCGGTGGTGCGGCGCGCCAAGGACGAGGGCGTGCACGTGCGCGGCTATGTCTCGATGTGCTTCGGCGACCCCTGGGAGGGCCCGGTCCCCGCGCACCAGGTGGTGCGGGTCTGCCGGGCGCTGCGGGACATGGGCTGCGACGAGCTGAGCCTGGGCGACACCATCGGCGTCGCCACCCCCGGCCAGGTCCGCGCGCTGCTCTCCCTGCTCGCCGAGGAGGGCGTGCCGGCCGATGTGCTCGGCGTGCACTTCCACGACACCTACGGCCAGGCCCTCGCCAACACCTACGCCGCCCTCGAACACGGCGTCACCACCGTCGACGCCTCGGCCGGCGGGCTGGGCGGCTGCCCGTACGCCAAGTCCGCCACCGGCAACCTCGCCACCGAAGATCTCGTGTGGATGCTGTCGGGCCTCGGCATCGACACCGGGATCGACCTCGGCCGTCTCGTCGCCACAAGCGCCTGGATGGCCGAACGACTGGGCCGGCCCAGCCCGTCGAGAACCGTTCGCGCACTCGGTAAAACGACACAGCCCCACAAGGACCAGTGATCAGCATGGACCACCGTCTCTCCCCCGAACTGGAAGAACTCCGCCGCACGGTCGAGCAGTTCGCCCACGACGTCGTCGCCCCCAAGATCGGCGACTTCTACGAGCGGCACGAGTTCCCCTACGAGATCGTCCGCGAGATGGGCCGGATGGGCCTGTTCGGACTGCCGTTCCCCGAGGAGTACGGCGGCATGGGCGGGGACTACCTGGCCCTCGGCATCGTGCTGGAGGAGCTGGCGCGGGTCGACTCCTCCGTGGCGATCACCCTGGAGGCGGGCGTCTCGCTGGGTGCCATGCCGATCCATCTGTTCGGGACCGAGGAGCAGAAGCGCGAGTGGCTGCCGCGGCTGTGCGCCGGCGAGATCCTGGGCGCGTTCGGTCTGACCGAGCCGGACGGCGGCAGCGACGCGGGGGCCACCCGGACGACGGCCCGGCTCGACGCGGAGACGGACGAATGGGTGATCAACGGCACCAAGTGCTTCATCACCAACTCGGGCACGGACATCACCGGCCTGGTGACGGTCACCGCGGTCACCGGCCGGGGGCCCGACGGCCGGCCGCTGATCTCCGCGATCGTGGTGCCGTCCGGCACCCCGGGGTTCACGGTCGCGCAGCCGTACTCGAAGGTCGGCTGGAACGCCTCGGACACCCGTGAGCTGTCCTTCGCGGACGTGCGGGTCCCGGCCGCGAACCTGCTGGGCGAACAGGGCCGCGGGTACGCGCAGTTCCTGCGGATCCTCGACGAGGGCCGGATCGCGATCGCGGCGCTGGCGACCGGGCTCGCGCAGGGCTGTGTGGACGAGTCGGTGAAGTACGCGCGCGAGCGGCACGCGTTCGGGCGGCCGATCGGCGCCAACCAGGCCATCCAGTTCAAGATCGCCGACATGGAGATGAAGGCGCACACGGCCCGGCTGGCCTGGCGGGACGCGGCGAGCCGGCTGGTCGCGGGCGAGCCGTTCAAGAAGGAGGCGGCGCTCGCCAAGCTCTACTCGTCGACGATCGCCGTCGACAACGCCCGTGACGCCACCCAGGTGCACGGCGGGTACGGCTTCATGAACGAGTACCCGGTGGCCCGGATGTGGCGCGACTCCAAGATCCTGGAGATCGGCGAGGGCACGAGCGAGGTGCAGCGGATGCTGATCGCGCGGGAGTTGGGCCTGGTGGGCTGAGCCTCGCCGCCGCGCGGCCCGGGAGGGGTGGGCTCACTTCTCCCGGGTGAAGCGCACGCCGAGACCGCAGGGGACGTCGGGGTCGTTGGACGCGCACAGGGTCCTGCCGTCGTCCACGACCGCGAACTGGAGCGAGCAGTTCCAGTCCCAGTACTCGCGGGCCAGGCCGAGGCCGACCCAGGAGCCCGACTTCGCCGTCTTCGACATATGGCTTCCGTTGTCGTCACTGACGAAGAAGCCCCAGCCTCCGCCGGATTTCCCGGTGGGGCAGTCGACCGGGGCGAGCTTCTTGGAATCGAGGCCCGTCGCGGTGAATTCCCGGTCGGCGGAGAAGGAGATCCTTTCGCCGTCCGGTCCCTGCCAATTCCCCACGATGCGCTCTGCCGGGACCTTCGCCGTCTCCTCGGTGGTGGAGCACGCGGCCACCAGCAGCAGGGGAATCAGGGCGGCGGCGGCCCGGCGGCCGGTCTTCAGGGGGCTCTTGAACACGCTTGCATCCTAGGGGTGGGGTGTGACGGCCGTGGGGCCGGGGCCGGTGAGCGGCCCCGGCCCCACGGATTACCGGCGCGTGGGCGTTATTCGAGCCAATCCGAATAGTTCACGCACTCATTGACGGGCCACTTCTCCTCCCACGAGAAGTCCTCCGTCACGGCCGCGCCGAAGGTGTCCTCGAAGGCGGGGTTCCAGGACCGCGGAATGGCATGGGTCGCGGACCGCCAGTCGGAGATGTTGGTCGCGGTGAACTTCAGCGTGACCGTCTGCTCCTTCTTGTTGATCGACTTGATCCGGCCGGTGGCCGAGTAGGTGCCGAGGAACGCGTCCGCCTGGTTCTCCGTCCCGAGGCCGCCGTTGGTCAGGACGCCGAGGATGTCGTTCCCCGCCCCGCGCAGGGTGTTGAACTTGTACCAGGGGCTGCCCGGCTCGGGGCCCTTGTCCTGGTAGGAGAACTCCACGGCCTCCTTGGCCGCCGGGGCCTTCATCCCCTTGTCCCGGGCCTGGCCCACCAGCGTGGACCGCCACTCGCCGAACGTGTCGTCCTGCGCCAGGATCGAGGTGAACGCGTCGCCGCCCCGGAAGTCCTGGTGCTCGCGCAGCGGATAGCCGCCGCCCCACAGCCAGCCGAAGAACAGCCCCCGTGAGGACTCCCAGCGGTTGGCCGCCTTCGGATCGCTGACGATGCCCCAGTCGGGCAGCGTGGCGAGGAACTCCTCCCAGCTCTGGGAGGGCGGGTTGAACGGCAGGTCCCAGGACTTGGTGATGAAGTTGTACGTCGCGCCGGGCTTCCACTGGTTGAGGGGCTGGCCGGTCGCGCCGGACGAGGAGGTCGGGGCGCTGCCGCCGCCCGCGCCGATCGCGCTGATGGCCGCTCCGGCGATGCCGAGGATCGCGCCCACGGCACCGCCGATGATCGCGCCGATGGCCCCGATGATGCCGCCGAGACCGTCGGACATACCGGTCGGGTCGGAGTTGGTGACGGGGCTGTTGCTCGCGTAGGCGTAGCCGTTGAGGCTCTGCGGCTTGTCCGGTTCGAGCAGCGGGTCGACGCTCAGGAAGCGGCCGGTGGCCGGGTCGTACTGGCGGGCACCGAGCTGGGTCAGGCCGGTGGTCGTGTCGGACGGCTTGCCGAGGAAGCCCTTGTCGTCGGGCCAGCTGCCGCCCGCCGCGCCGCGCGAGGCACCGAACGGCTTGGTGTAGCGCTTGACGAAGACCAGGGTGTCCGAGGCGATCGCCAGACTGGCGGTGCCCTGGTGGTTGCCGGCCAGGAAGGTCAGCTTGGTGCCGGTCTCCCCGGCGGCGGAGGTGCGCACCGCGAGGGTCGTGGCGCCCGCCGTGTAGGTGCGGGCCCCCGAGAGGGCCTTGGTGGCGCCGCTGACCTTGAGCCGGACCTCGGTCACGCCCAGGTAGAGGACGGTCTCGCCGTCGGTGGTGGTGGGCCGCTTGATGAGCAGCTCACCGCCGGCGTCGTACAGGTAGCCGGTGCCGGTGGCGGGCTTGCCGGCCGCCGCCGGTTCGCTCGCGGTGGCGAGCTTGCCCTCGGTGTCCCAGGTCAGTGTCTGGGTGGCCTGGGTGCCGGGCCGGGTCCGGGTGTTGCCGTTCTCGTCGTAGGTATAGGCGGTGGTGGTCGAGCCGCTGACCGTGGAGGACAGCGCGTGCGGCTGACCCTTGTCGGTGCCGTACTTGTATTCGGTGGTGACGTCGGCGGCGGCGCTGTGCTCCACCTGCTGGGAGCGCAGGCCGGAGTCGTTGTACTGGTAGCTGGTCCAGTACGGCGCGGCCCCGCCCAGGTTGGCGGTGGTGCGGCCGGAGGCGGCGCAGTCGGCGGTCTTCGGGGTCCAGGCCTCGCTCAGGCGGCGGTAGCCGTCGTAGGCGAAGCACTGGTGGTCCTCCTTGCCGGCCCCGCCGAGGGTGGTGCCGTCGTGGACCGAGGTGATGTTGCCGGCGTCGTCCTGGGCGTACTTCAGCTCCTGGAGCATGTAGCCGTGCACGTCGTCGGTGACGTACGACCGGGTGAGGCGGCGGGTGCCGGCCTCGTAGTCGTGGTTGACGTACACCTTCTTCGCGGCGCTCGGGTCGGTGGCGAGCGTCAGCTGACGCAGGTCGCCGAGCGGGGAGTAGGCGACGCCCTGGAGGTAGCCGGTGGTGCCCTTGGCGGTCAGCACCTGGCCGAGCGTGTCATGGGTGTACGACACGGTCTCCGAGGGGAGTCCGGCCACGGCGGGCGCGCCGGCCTGCTTCACCGTGCCGTCGAGGTTGTAACCGGTGGAGAACGACAGGGTGCCGGGCACGCCGGCCGTGACCAGCGGGTCGTCGGAGGGCAGGATCAGCTGGTTGCCGGTGACCTTGTAGAGCGGGTCGTAGGCGGTGACCTTCTGGGTGTAGGCCTTGCCCGCCACTCCGCCGTCGTAGCGGACGGCCGTGTCCTGCTGGCCCTTGGCGAGGGTGTCGAAGGTCCAGGCCGCCAGCTTGTTGCCGTCGGTCTTGGACGTCTGCCACATCCCGGTCTTGCGGCCGAGGACGTCGTACTCGAAGAGCAGCACCTTGCCCGGCCGGCTGTCGGTGGACTTGACGGCCTGGTCCAGGTTGTTGTGCTCGGTCGTGGTGGTGCCCTTGTCGGGGTCGGTCACCGTCACCTGACGGCCGAAGAGGTCGTAGGTGTACGACCAGGTGGACTTGTCGTGGGCGGTGATGGTCTCCTGCCGGTCGGCGTCGTCGAAGGTGTAGCGGGTGGTCATGTAGTCCGTGCCGGTCGGCTTGTCGCCGGCGTAGTCACGGCGTTCCACGGTCTGGCCGAGCGCGTTGGTGACCACCGCGTTGGCCGTGCCGCCGGCCGGGGCGCTGGTGAGGACCGTGTCGCCCTGGTAGGTGGTGTCGACCGACCACTTGGCGACGCCGTAGGCCTTGGTGGTCGCCTTGGTGACACGGGCCATGCCGTCGTAGACGCTGTCGGTCTGCTTGGGCGCCTGGCCGCCGTCGATCTGCACGATCGTGCCGGACGGCGCGCTCGTGCTGTCCCAGATGTCGGCCTGGGCGGTCACGGCCAAGCCACGGCCGTCGTACAGGGTCTGGGCGATGATCCGCCCGCCCGCGGCCGAGGGTGCCTGCACCTGGCGGGTGCGCAGCAGCGAGTCGTAGATCTCGTAGGTGGTGTTGTACCCGGAGCCGTCGCCCTTGAGGGAGGCGCTGGAGACCCAGGGCAGGGCGTCGGACCTGACGCTGTACGCGTACACGTAGTTGGCGGTCTTGCCGAGTGCGCGGGAGCGGTTGGGCAGCCAGACGGAGGTGACCCGGCCGAGGCTGTCGTACACCGTCTCCGTCACCCGGCTGTTGGGGTCGGTGACCTTGAGGTCCGTGCCCAGGGCGAAGTCCTTGAGGGTGACGGTCCTGTACCCCTTGGCGTTGCCGACGGTCGTCTGGGTCAGCGGACCGGCGGCGACCGGGAGGTACTCGGTGGTCGACGTGGTGACGTTGTCGGTGTTCTTCAGCAGGGTGGGGCGGCCGAGCGTGTCGTACTCGGTGACGGCGTTCTGCTGCCACAGCGGCGCGTCGTCGCTGCCGTACCCCTTGGCGCGGCCGGTCCACCGGGCGTCGCCCTTGGTCGGCTTCTGGGTCGCGGACCAGGTGGTGGAATCGTACGAGGTCGCCGTGTCGGAGATGACGTCGCCGGGGCGGGTGTGGTCGGCCGGCAGGTCCAGGGCGGAGTCGGCGACGGAGCACGCCCGGCCGACGATCCGGGTCCGGGAGACCGTCGCGGTCAGGCCGGTCGCGTCGTTGCGGGCGTACCAGGTGCGGGTGCACTTCTCGTCGCCGGTGACGGCGTCGTCGCCGAGATCCTCGACGGTGGCGGCCATGCCGTACGCGTCGTAGGTGGTCCTCGTGGTGCGCACCCGGTCGGCCGGGGTGAGCTTGCTGGTGACGCGCGTGCGGGCGTGCGAGGCGCCGACCCGGACGAAGTACGCCTCGGTGTCGGCGTACGACTTGTGCTGGGTGGCCGTCCGCTGCGACCAGGGGTCGTTGACGGTGCCGGAGACCTCGGCGGCGCCGTCGTAGGAGACGCTCTCCCGGGTGAAGCCGGCGAACTGTTCGGAGTCGGTGATCTCGGCGGCCGCGATGCCGGTGACCTTGACGGTCCTGCGGGCGTCCGGGTCCAGGGTCTTGCCGTCGGCGGCGAGGACGCGGTCGCCGTTCATGCCGCGCAGGTAGACGGTGACCGTCTTGGTCCGGGTGCCGTTCGACGGGCCGGTGAGGTGGGTGACCTTCTCGTAGCCGCGCCACTCGGACCAGGTGCGCTCCTTGGCGGGGGTCAGCGGGTCCTCGTTGTAGTGCCAGGCGCCACCGCCGGAGTACTGGTAGGTGTGCTGCACCGCTTCGGAGCCGCCGAGCGGGTCGGTGGTGCGCACCGCGCTGACCGGGTACTTCTGGAACCAGTCGAGGATCGGCTCGTCCTGGCCGTAGGGCGACCAGTAGACCGGGAAGCAGCGCTTGGTGTTCTCGTCGGGGTCGGGCATGGTCTGCCCGGCCACGCAGTCGGCCGCGAGGTAGTCGACGACGGTCTGCGCGCCGGTCTCGGAGACGACCGTCTTCAGGCGCGGCCGCTCGAAGGACAGGATGTCGTCGCTCGGGCTGTCCACCCGGTTGGGCAGGAAGACGTGCGAGAACTTCACCGGGTCGAGCGCGAGGTCGGTGCCGCGCTTGCCGATGTGCTTGATCTGGTCGAGCCAGAGCGACTGATCGGTGGAGTCACCGGTGTCGCCGGGGTCGAGGTAGAGGTGCTTCAGCTCCCAGGTGTCGACCGGGGAGAAGGCGGGGGTGGCGGCGGCCGCGTCCCAGGCGTAGGTGGTGACGGAGGTCAGCCGCTTACGGGTGAAGAAGGACGGGCTGTCGAGGTAGGGGCACTTGTCGCCGTCCTTGCAGATCCGGTCGAAGGGCACGTCGGGCCAGTTGTCCCGGGTGTCCTCGGTGAGCGAGTCGCAGCCCGTGCCCGAGGCCACGCAGCGCTCCGCGTAGGAGAGGGCGACCTTGTGCGAGGCGGCCGGGGTCGCGCTGAACAGGGCGTCGGCACGCTGTCCGTAGCGGATCTCCTTGAGGTAGCCGCCGCGAATGTAGGAGGTGCCGGTGTCGTCGTCGCCGAGCTTGTCGTAGTTGTTGGTCTCGTCCTCGTACCAGTAGCTCTGCGCGTTGCCGTGGGTGTCCTCGACGTAGTCGAGGTTCCACCGCCAGGCCTGCTTCTTGGAGCGGTCGGCGAAGGCGCTGCCGGAGGAGTGGCCGGGCTCGCCCTCGTCGTCGCCGAAGACCGGTACGGTCCACACCGACTTGGTGCGTACGCCGTCGGCGGCGCCGTCGAGCTTGTTCAGGCCGAAGACGAACTTGGTGCCGTCGCCGGTGACGACGGTCCAGTACTCGCCGTTGTCGTCACCGTTGTCGGCGTCGGTGGAGCGGGTGACCTTGGAGGCGTCGTCGTTCTTCAGCCGCCACTCGCCGCTGGTGTCGTCCTTGACCAGTTCGGTGGCCTTGCCGTTGAGCACCAGGGAGGCGTTGTCGTATTTCCAGCACAGGTCGTCCTTGCCGTCCTGGCCGTCGTCGTCGCAGGAGCCGTACTTGCGCTCGATGTACGACGAGGTGATCTCGAAGCCCTCGCCGACCTGGGTTCCCTGGTTGTTGGTGGTGGAGGTACGGCCGTCCACGCTGCCGGAGTCGTAGGAGATCGCCAGCTCGACGCCCGGGCCGGCGGCCGGCTGGGGCGCCTTGAGCGGGTAGGTCCAGGTGAAGGTGCCGGAGCTGCCGCCGGCCTCCCAGGTGGAGGAGGCGGAGAGCGGGGTGGCCTTGTAGTCGCCGTCGGCGGAGGCGGTGCCGGCGACCAGGGCGAGCGTCATGGCCTGGCCGGACGCGGCGGCCGTCGCCGCCGGCTTCCCGGTGGCGGCCCCCGGCTTCTTCGCGAACGACAGGTCGGCCGTGATCCGTTCCTCGCCGCGGGAGTTGACGAAGCCGACCGGCGTCGCGGCGCGGCACTTCGCGCTCGCCGCGTCCTTCGCCGCGCAGTCTGGCAGGCGCAGCACCTGGAGCCGGCCGGCCCAGTCGCCGCCGTAGGCCGCGGCGAACGCCGAGTAGTCGATGCCGAGGCGGGCCCCGCCGCCGGCCGCGGGGCCGGTCACCTTCAGGACCACGCCCTTGACGCCGAGGCGCTCGGCGGCCCGCTGGTCCAGCACGTCGACCTGGACCGACCGGGCGCGCGGGGTGTTCTTCGCGGCCGGCGCGGCCAGGGTGACGGGGAGAGTGCCGGGTGCGGCCTTCGCCGTGCCGGACGCGGGCAGGGTGAGGCGGGCCGAGCCGCCCTTCGGCCAGGTGGTCCCGCGGGACTGGTCGGCTACCGCGCGGGCGGCGGCCGTCCGGTCGGCGTGGGCCGCGGTGCGCATGGCCTCGGCGGTCCCGGCGTCCTTCCTCGCCTTGAACGGCACGACCTTCTGGGCGCGTGGTGCGGACAGTTCGGGTCTGCCCAGCGGGTCGAGGTCGTCGGCCATCGCCGCCGCGGGGGCGAGCAGTCCGGGCAGCAGCCCGAGGCTCACGAGGGTGCTGACGCGCCGCAGCCAGGGCGCGTGGGCGGACGGTCTCCGGTCCGGCGCGGGCCGGGCCGGGGGTTGGGGTCGCATGAAGGATGAAGTCCCTTCGTCCGTGGGGGGATCCGGGAGGATCCCGGGAGGGATCTGAGCAGGAGCACGGGACGGGCACGGGCCGCCGGAACCGGTGGGAGCGCACGCGGCGGCCGCGTGTCGCGGGGCACGCCCGGGGGCGTGCGGCAAGGCCGAGGCGGCCCGGGGGCGGGAGTTCCCGCGGCCCCCGGGCCGGTCACTCGGTGTGCGGGTGGGTCGGCCGGGTCAGCCGCCGAGGACCTGGGAGCGGACCTGGTCGGCGCTCATCGCGCCGGTCCACACCCGCAGTTCCTCCAGGGCGCCGGGCAGGTGGTTACCGGTGCTGCCGCTCTTGCTGCCGCGGCCCGCGGAGAGGGTGCCGGTGCCCAGCTGGGCGGCGGTGAACCCGGAGGCGGTCTCGGCGGGCTGGTCGAACTCGCCGACGAAGAGGTGGAGCCGGCCGTAGCGGGTCTCGGTCTTCGTGACGTCGGCCGGGTCGGTCCACTCCCAGGACTCCTGGGCGTCGAAGACCCCGGTGACCTGGACCCAGGTGTCGGTCTCGGCGATGTCGCCGCCGGGCACCTCGGCGCTCTGGGTGACCTTGCCGTCGCTGCCGAGGGCGGTCCGGGTGAACTTCCACTGGTAGACGCCGTCGGCGGGCTTGACGACCCACAGCGCCCAGGAGGACTCACCGGCGGACGCCTGCTGGGCGGCGACCACGGCCTGGTAGCCCACCGGCTTGGCCGCCAGTTTCGCGGAGTCCAGCTGGACCCGGGCTGAGACGGTGAACGCCCCGCTCTCGTCGATCACCGGTCCGGTGGCCGTGGCGTGGCCGGCGGTGCCGTCCAGGACCAGGGCGTTGTTCTCGGCGTCCAGGGTCGCGCCGGAAGCCGACAGGGACAGGCTCCCCACCGGGTACCCGGTGAGCTCCTTGACCTGGGTGCCGGTGGAGGATCCGGCGTCCCAGTGGGCGACCAGCTCGTTGGCGGCGACGCCGTCCTCGAGGAGCTGCGCCTGCTGGGTGATCTCGTCGTGGGTCAGGACGCGCTGCCAGACGTTCACCTCGTCGAGGCGGCCGCGGAAGTGCTCGCCGTACGCGGCGCCGACCAGCGAGCGGCCGAACTGGAGGCCGCCGGAGGAGACCCACGGGGTGTAGGCGGTCGACAGGGAGTTGAGGACCACGGGCTGGCCCTGCGGACGGCCGTTGACGAACAGCTGGATGGTGTCGTTCGTCTTGTCGGCGTCGTTCTTGGAGTCGAACACACCGGCCAGGTGCGTCCAGACCTTCAGCGGCGGGTTGGCGGTGTCGGCGACCGACCGCAGATACGTCTGGCCTTCCTTGACGTCGGCCGCGGTGCGGTTGAACACCCACTTCTTGAGCGACGCCGAGTAGTACAGGGTGAACGCCGAGGCGTTGGTGCCCGGGGCCGCCATCACCACGTGCGTGGACGCGTTGTCCGTGAGGTACGCCCAGGTGGAGACGGTGAAGGAGTCCTTGGTGTTCACCGCGGGGGCCGCGGTGGCCGCGTACGCCTGCTGGTTGGCCGGGTCGGAGCTGTCGAGGAACAGCGAGTAGTCGGTGTCGCCGCGGCGGGCCAGGGAGGACCAGCCGGCGCCCGCGGTGTAGAGCGTGGCGTCGTGCCGGGTGCCCTCGGTGGCGGTGTCCTTGGCGACGGTCACGCCCGAGCCGGGCGCGGCATCGTCGAAGTGCCAGCTGCCCGAGGCGCCGGCCGCCGGAGCGACCTTGAAGCTGAGCTCGGCGGGGGTGCCCCAGCGGTTGCGGACGTCCTTGGCCTCCACGGAGAGCACCTGGGTACCGGAGAGGGAGGGCGTGACATTGGGCACGGTGACCGTGGTGCCGGTGACCGGCTTGGCCTCCTTGGCCGAGGTGGTCAGCAGCCGCCAGCGGTAGCCGGTGATGTCCTTGTCCACGGCGTTGGGCTTGAAGGTGAAGTTGCCCGGGACGCCCGGACCTCCCTTGCCCTCGCAGAGGTTGGTGGTGCACTCGGTGTACGGGGCGTTGGTGGTGATCGTCGGCGCCTTGGGCGCGGTCGAGTCGATCTTGAAGTAGCACCAGGAGGAGTACGAGGAGAACAGATCGCCGGACTTGCCGCCGTACGACCAGTGCGACTGGGTGCGCGAGCGCAGCCGGTACAGGCCGCCGTCGGCCCGGTTGGAGGTGCGCATCTTCTCCAGGGTGCCGTCCGGGTCCCAGCCGGAGTCGGGCCGGTAGCCCGTCCAGACCCCGTGCCAGGCGGCGTCGTCACCGCGCTCGACGACGTACTCGGCCTGGAGGGAGCCCTCTTCGTCGCCCATGTTGTGCTCGACCTTGGTCTGCACCCGGGCCTGCACCATCGGGTCGACGCGGGTGACGACCAGCGGGTCGGAGGAGGACGTCTTGCAGTAGGCGGTGGTGCCGTCGCCGGGGATCAGGCCGACGTCGGTGGGCACGCCCGGCTTGAAGGCGTAGTTGACCTTGAGCTCGGCGTTGTCGTCGAACCTCTTCCAGGCCTCCGGGTCGCCCTCGTCCTTGGCCCGCAGCATGAACGTCAGCCGGCTGATGCCGCCGTCGGCGAACTTGCGCACGGTGGAGGTGAGGTTCTCGTCGGTCTCGTCCGGGTTGTCGTTGAACTCGACCCACTGGTCGGGCTGTTCGGGGCTGCACTGAGAGCCGCGGCCGGCCGAGACGAGCCGGTCGCCCATCTGGTCGAGCTGCGTCGGCCCGGGCCACTTGGTGCCCTCGGAGATGTTGTTGGTGCGCTCCAGGTCGACCCACTTGGGGTCGCAAGCGAACGACCAGGTCTCGTAGGCCCGGAAGGTGGCGTCGAGGACGTACTTGCCCGCCAGCTTCGAGGGCGAGAACTCGAAGTACATGCGGTTGGTGTAGTTGCTGCCGCAGTAGTACGGGCCGGAGACGCTGCACCGTCCGACACCGTAGTCCCCGTTGAACATCCAGAACTTGTCGCCGTCCGAGGACAGCACGGTCCGCTCGGACACCCCGAGGCCCACCGACGGGTCGATGTAGACGGGGTAGACGGTGTCCTCGCCGCGCAGCAGGCCGAGGTCGGGCGTGACCGCGACGGTGTCGCTGTCGACCTGGACCGGCATCACCGCGCTGGCGTCGCCGGAGTGCGGCTGGGTGCCGTGTTCGACGGGGTCGGGGACCTCGGCCGGGGCGTCGGCGGCGGCGGTCATCAGCTGGGTGCTCGCGCCACCGGTGTCGTCGGTTCGGCTCGCGGAGTCCCACATCTGGCCGGCCGGGCCCTTGAAGACGGTGTTGCCGTCCGCGTCGACCGCGCGCAGTCCGCCGCCCGCGCCGGGGAGCACGTCCAGATCGGTGGCGGAGGCGGTGAGCGCGATGTGTTCCAGGGCCGGATCGGCGGCCGCTTGCGCGGACTTGACGACGAGCACCTCGCGGTAGCCCTCGGCGGTGGCGGTGAGTTCCAGGTCGACGCCGTCCAGGACGTCGGCGTAGACGGCCTTGTCGCCGTCGAGGCGCGGCTCGGGCAGTCGGCCGGGCCAGTCGAGGCGAAGGCTGCCCTGCTCGTTGCCGAGGCGGATCAGACCGGCGCCGCTGCCGCCGCCCGAGAAGGAGAGGTCGACGACGGCGCCCTTGGGGCCGACGGTTCCGTCGGGGCGGCGCTCCAGGGTGGTGTCCACGGCGTCCCAGGAGCCGTCGTCGCCCCGGACGCGCTGCGGGACCGCGGACTGAACGAGCGTGAAGCTGCCGTCCGGGTTGGCCATGGTGGTGGAGTACTCGGTGCGTTCACCGGTGACCTCGACCTGCTTCCCGCTGGCCGCCGCGCGTTCGGCGGCGGTGCGGTGGGTGGTGGCGGAGGAGGCGCTCGGCGCCTCGGCCGGTGCGGCCGAGGCGGTTGCTGCAAACGTCGGCAACGACGCGAGCAGGGCCATCGAGGTGATTCCGGTGGTGAACGCGGTGAGTGTGCCGAGTCTTCTTCTCCGGTGGCCCCGGGCCACGTTGCGCGATTCTTGGCGCACCTATCCCCCGCTTTCCTCATCCGATCTTCATATTTGCGGGGACAGTTAAGAGTGTTTGCGTTCCGTGATTCAAGTGTGCGGATGATCACGTTCGGACGAGCGCCCTCTTTGTGGGGCGAAAGGCGTGATTCGACCCCGCAACGAAAGGCGCGCGAAGGGCGAATGAAAGACGGGGGTGCACTCTCGTCCAGACAGGGGACAATTGCCCGCCAACTCCCCTTTTGCTTCAGCCGAATTCACCAAAGAGGGGGGCGGCA
Organism: Streptomyces phaeofaciens; assembly: GCF_014648915.1. Taxonomy (GTDB): domain Bacteria; phylum Actinomycetota; class Actinomycetes; order Streptomycetales; family Streptomycetaceae; genus Streptomyces; species Streptomyces phaeofaciens. Next base: position 413,188 of record NZ_BMSA01000003.1, read on the forward strand.
CAGGCATCTCACAGGTTGTGGCTCACAGCATCCCGGGCCTGGACAAGATCTGAGGTTAGGCTAACCTACCTTCGACTTGTCCTGCGGTGATCCCGCACGTCCGAAAGCAGCCACCCTCATGTCCAACGCCAGAGCCAACCACCTCACCCGCCGCGGCATCCTCGCCGCCGGTGGCGCCCTCGGCCTCGGTGCCGTCCTCGCGGCCTGCGGGGACGACGACGCCAGCGGCAGTGGCTCGGAGTCGTCGGCGAGCGCCTCCGCCAAGTCCGGCCCCTGGACGTTCAAGGACGACCGCGGCACCACCGTGAAGCTCGACAAGATCCCGGCGAACATCGTCGCGTTCACCGGTGTCGGCGCCGCGCTCCACGACTACGGCATCCAGGTCAAGGGCGTCTTCGGCCCTACCAAGACCGCCGACGGCAAGGCCGACGTCCAGGCCGGCGACATGGACGTCACCAAGGTCGAGGTCATCGGCAACGTCTGGGACGAGTTCAACGTCGAGAAGTACGCCGCCCTCGCGCCCGACGTCCTCATCTCCACCATGTTCGACGGCGCCGGCACCCTCTGGTACGTCCCCGAGGCGTCCAAGGCCAAGATCGCCAAGCTCGCCCCGAGCGTCGGCGTCTCCGTCTACGACCGTCAGCTCACCGCCCCGCTGGAGCGGATGTGGGAGCTGGCCGAGTCCCTCGGCGCGGACATGAAGGCGGCCGCGGTCACCGACGCCAAGAAGCGCTTCGAGGAGGCCGCCACCCGGCTGCGCGCCGCGGCCAAGGCCAAGCCCGAGATCAAGGTGATGGCCGGCTCCGCGAGCGCCGAGCTGTTCTACGTCTCCGGCACCAACCTCTCCATCGACCTGGAGTACTTCAAGGCCCTCGGCGTGAACTTCGTCGAGCCGCCGGAGAGCGCCAAGGCCGAGGGCGGCGGCTGGTACGAGGCGCTGAGCTGGGAGAACGTCGACAAGTACGCGGCCGACATCATCATGATGGACGACCGTTCCTCGACCATCCAGCCGGCCGACATCACCGAGGCGACCTGGAAGAAGCTGCCCGCGGTGAAGGCCGGCCAGATCATCGCGCGCTCGCCCGAGCCGATCCTGTCGTACGACAAGTGCGTGCCGCTTCTGGAGAACCTCGCCGAGGCGCTCGAGAACGCGAAGAAGGTCGCCTGATCCAGGCGGCTCGTCGTCGTGGGGGAACCGCGCGCGGCCACCGGCCGGTCGCGCGGTTCCCCGCGCCCCCGAGTGAGCTGTCCCCCACGTCTTCTGGAGCCCCCGCATGGCCACCGCCGTCGCCGCGCCGTTCCGGTTCTTCTCCCTCCACGTCGCGCGGACCCTGCGGCTCTCGCCGTCGCTGGTCCGGGTCTCCTTCGCCGGGGAGGATCTGCGGCACTTCTTCTCCGACGGGCACGACCAGTCCCTGTCGCTGTTCCTGCCGCACCCGGGGCAGCACGAGCCGCGGGTGCCGGTGGAGCTGGGGGACGGCTGGTGGCAGGGCTGGCGTGAACTCCCCGACGACGTACGGGCGGTGATGCGCTCGTACACCCTGCGCGGTCTGCGGCGCGATCCCGACGAGATCGACATCGACTTCGTGCTGCACACCCCCGCGGGTCCCGCCTCGCGGTGGGCCGCGCGGGCCGGCGCCGGGGACCGCGTGCTGCTGCTCGGCCCGGCGATCGCCGACAACCGGGCCATCCGGTTCCGGCCGCCCGAGGACACCGATCTGGTGCTGCTGTGGGGCGACGCGACCGCGCTCCCGGCGATCGCGTCGGTCCTGGAGTCGCTCCCCGCCGGCCTGCGGGTCCGGGCCTGGCTCGAGGTGCACGACGCGCAGGACGTCCAGGAGTTGACGACCGCGGCGGACGCCCAGGTCACCTGGCTCGTCCGGCGGTCCGCCCTGGATCTGCTGCCCGGACTCCCCCTCCCGCCCGCCGCGCACCCGTACGTCTGGATCGCGGGCGAGTCCGGGTCCGTGAAGGCGCTGCGCCGGCACTTCGTCGGCGAGCGCGGTATCGACCGGCGACAGGTCACCTTCGTCGGCTACTGGCGGGAGGGCCTGACCGAGGAGCAACTCCGCGAACAGGAGTAACTCCCTTCCGCCCCAGGCATGTTGTCGACGTGATCACCGTCACGGCAGAGCCATGATTTGCTCCATGCAAATTAGGTTAGGCTAACCTAAGTTGAAGCCGAGGTTCCGCCCCTCGCCCGTCCCCGCACCGGACCGTCCCCACCGGAGGACCCCCACCATGCGCTCGCACCTGCTCAATGACACGACCGCGGAGCACTACCGCCGCTCCGTGACCGAAGGAGTCGAGCGGGTGGCGGCCAAACTCGCCGCCACCGACCGTCCGTTCACCGGCGTCACGGTCGACGCCCTCGCCCCCCGCATCGAACGGATCGACCTCGACAAGCCGCTGCACGACACCGCGGCGGTCCTCGACGAGCTGGAGGACGTCTACCTCCGCGACGCGATCTACTTCCACCACCCCCGCTACCTGGCCCACCTCAACTGCCCGGTCGTCATACCGGCGGTGCTCGGCGAGGCCGTCCTGTCCGCCGTCAACTCCTCCCTGGACACCTGGGACCAGTCGGCCGGCGGCACCCTCATCGAGCGCAAACTGGTCGACTGGACCACCGCCCGCATCGGCCTCGGCCCCGCCGCCGACGGCGTGTTCACCTCCGGCGGCACCCAGTCCAACCTCCAGGCGCTGCTGCTGGCCCGCGAGGAGGCGAAGGCCGAATCCCTGGCGGACCTGCGCATCTTCGCCTCCGAGGTCAGCCACTTCAGCGTGAAGAAGTCCGCGAAACTGCTCGGCCTGGGCCAGGACTCCGTGGTCTCCGTCCCCGTGGACCACGACAAGCGCATGCAGACCGTCGCGCTCGCCCGTGAGCTGGAGCGCTGCCGCGAGGCCGGTCTGACCCCGATGGCCGTCGTCGCCACCGCCGGCACCACCGACTTCGGCTCCATCGACCCGCTGCCCGAGATCGCCGAGCTGTGCTCCCAGTACGGCACCTGGATGCACGTGGACGCCGCCTACGGCTGCGGGCTGCTCGCCTCCGTGAAGTACCGGGACCGCATCGACGGCATCGAGCGAGCCGACTCCGTCACCGTCGACTACCACAAGTCCTTCTTCCAGCCGGTGAGTTCCTCCGCCGTGCTGGTCCGGGACGCGGCCACCCTGCGGCACGCCACCTACCACGCCGAGTACCTCAACCCGCGCCGGATGGTGCAGGAGCGCATCCCCAACCAGGTGGACAAGTCCCTTCAGACCACCCGCCGCTTCGACGCCCTCAAGCTCTGGATGACCCTGCGCACCATGGGCGCCGACGGCATCGGGCAGCTCTTCGACGAGGTCTGCGACCTGGCCGTCGAGGGCTGGCAGCTGCTGGCCGCCGACCCCCGCTTCGACGTCGTCGTCCAGCCGTCGCTCTCCACCCTGGTCTTCCGCTACATCCCGCCGGCCGTCACCGACCCGGCCGAGATCGACCGCGCCAACCTCTACGCCCGCAAGGCCCTGTTCGCCTCCGGCGACGCGGTGGTCGCGGGCACCAAGGTGGCCGGCCGCCACTACCTGAAGTTCACCCTGCTCAACCCCGAGACGACCCCGGCCGACATCGCCGCCGTCCTCGACCTGATCGCCGGCCACGCCGAGCAGTACCTGGGAGACTCCCTTGACCGCGCTTCCTGAGCCCCGCAGCAAGGCCTACGACTTCGTGGGCATCGGGCTCGGCCCCTTCAACCTCGGCCTCGCCTGCCTCACCGAGCCGATCGACGCGCTCGACGGCGTCTTCCTGGAGTCCAAGCCGGACTTCGAGTGGCACGCCGGCATGTTCCTCGACGGCGCCCACCTCCAGACGCCGTTCATGTCGGACCTGGTCACCCTCGCCGACCCGACCTCGCCGTACTCCTTCCTCAACTACCTGAAGGAGAAGGGCCGGCTGTACTCGTTCTACATCCGCGAGAACTTCTACCCGCTGCGGGTCGAGTACGACGACTACTGCCGCTGGGCGGCCGGCAAGCTGAGCAGCGTGCGCTTCTCGACGACGGTCGCGGAGGTGACGTACGACGAGACCGACGCGCTGTACGCCGTACGGACCACGGGCGGCGACGTCTACCGCGCCCGCCGGCTGGTCCTCGGCACCGGTACCAGCCCGTACGTCCCGGCGGCCTGCGCGGACCTCGGCGGGGACGTCCTGCACAACTCCCGCTACATGCAGCACCGGGCGGAGCTCCAGAAGAAGGACTCGATCACGATCGTCGGCTCCGGGCAGTCCGCCGCCGAGATCTACCTCGACCTCCTCGGCGAGATCGACGTCCGCGGCTACCGGCTGAACTGGGTCACCCGCTCCCCGCGCTTCTTCCCGCTGGAGTACACCAAGCTCACGCTGGAGATGACCTCGCCGGAGTACATCGACTACTTCCGCGCGCTGCCCGAGGACACCCGCTACCGGCTCACGGCCCAGCAGAAAGGCCTGTTCAAGGGCATCGACGGCGACCTGGTCAACGAGATCTTCGACCTGCTCTACCAGAAGAACCTCGGCGGCCCGGTGCCGACGCGGCTGCTCACCAACTCCTCGCTGAACGACGCGACGTACGACAACGGCACCTACACCCTCTCCTTCCGCCAGGAGGAGCAGGAGAAGGACTTCACCCTCGAATCCCAGGGTCTGGTGCTGGCCACCGGCTACCACTACGCCGAGCCCGCGTTCCTCGCGCCGATCCAGGACCGCCTGGTCCGTGACTCGCGGGGCAGCTTCGACGTCGCCCGCAACTACGCCATCGACGTCACGGGCCGGGGCGTCTTCCTCCAGAACGCCGGCGTGCACACGCACAGCATCACGTCCCCCGACCTCGGCATGGGCGCGTACCGCAACAGCTCCATCATCAGCGAGCTGCTCGGCAGCGAGTACTACCCGGTCGAGAAGACCATCGCGTTCCAGGAGTTCGCCGTATGACCTTCACCTTCCGCCCGCTGGACCCCCTCCAGGACGCCGAGCTGCTGCACAGCTGGGTCACGCACCCCAAAGCGGCCTACTGGATGATGCAGGGCGCCCACCTGGAGGACGTCGAGCGCGCCTACATGGAGATCGCCGCCGACGAGCACCACCACGCCCTGCTCGGGCTGCGCGACGGGGAGCCCGCCTTCCTGATGGAGTACTACGACCCCCGCCACCGCGAGCTGGTCGGTCTGTACGAGCCGCTGCCCGGTGACGTCGGCATGCACTTCCTGGTGCCGGCCACCGACACCCCCGTGCACGGATTCACCCGCTCCGTCATCACCGCGGTGATGGCCCACCTCTTCGACGACCCGGCCACCTCCCGGGTCGTCGTCGAGCCCGATGTCTCCAACAGGGCCGTCCACGCCCTGAACGAGGCCGTCGGGTTCGTGCCCGAGCGCGAGATCCAGAAGCCGGAGAAGATGGCGCTGCTCAGCTTCTGCACCCGGGAACAGTTCCTGAAGGCCGCGGGGGTGCCCGCATGAGCCTCGCCGACACCGTGGCCCACCTCTCCCCCGAGCGCTGGGAGCAGGCCAACCGGCAACTGGTCCGCAAAGCCCTCGCGGAGTTCGCCCACGAGCGCCTGATCACCCCGCAGAAGGAGGGCGAGCGGTACGTCGTCCGCAGCGACGACGGCCTGACGGCCTACCGCTTCACCGCCGTCCGCCGCGCCCTGGACCACTGGCAGGTGGACGCCGGCTCGATCACCCGTACCCGCGACGGGGCCGAACTCCCGCTCGCCGCACTGGACTTCTTCATCGAGCTGAAGCAGGCCCTCGGCCTGAGCGACGCGATCCTGCCGGTGTACCTGGAGGAGATCTCCTCCACCCTCTCCGGCACCTGCTACAAGCTCACCAAGCCGCCGATCACCTCGGCGGAGCTGGTGCGGAGCGGTTTCCAGGCCATCGAGACCGGGATGACCGAGGGCCACCCCTGCTTCGTCGCCAACAACGGCCGGCTCGGCTTCGGTGTCCACGAGTACCTGTCGTACGCCCCGGAGACGGCGAGCCCCGTCCGGCTGGTGTGGCTGGCCGCGCACCGGTCCCGGGCGGCGTTCACGGCGGGGGTCGGGATCGCGTACGAGTCCTTCGTGCGGGAGGAACTGGGCGAGGAGACGGTCGAGCGGTTCGACGCGGTCCTGCGCGGGCAGAACCTCGACCCCGCCGACTACCTCCTCATCCCCGTCCACCCCTGGCAGTGGTGGAACAAGCTCACCGTCACCTTCGCCGCCGAGATCGCGCGCAGGAACCTGGTGTGCCTGGGCGAGGGCGACGACGAGTACCTGGCCCAGCAGTCCATCCGCACCTTCTTCAACCGCTCGCACCCCGAGAAGCACTACGTGAAGACGGCCCTGTCCGTCCTCAACATGGGCTTCATGCGCGGCCTCTCGGCGGCGTACATGGAGGCGACCCCGGCGATCAACGACTGGCTGGCCCAGCTGATCGAGAACGACCCGGTGCTGAAGTCCACCGGTCTGTCGATCATCCGGGAGCGGGCGGCCGTCGGCTACCGGCACCTGGAGTACGAGGCGGCCACGGACCGCTACTCGCCGTACCGCAAGATGCTGGCCGCGCTGTGGCGGGAGAGCCCGGTCCCCTCCCTCGGGGACGGCGAGGCGCTCGCCACCATGGCCTCGCTGGTCCATGTGGACCACGAGGGGAGGTCGGTGGCCGGCGCGCTGGTCGAGCGGTCGGGCCTGGCCCCGACCGAGTGGCTGCGCACCTACCTCCAGGCCTACTACACGCCGCTGCTGCACAGCTTCTACGCCTACGACCTGGTGTTCATGCCGCACGGCGAGAACACGATCCTGGTCCTTCGGGACGGCGTGGTGCGGCGGGCGATCTACAAGGACATCGCCGAGGAGATCGCGGTCATGGACCCGGACGCGGTGCTGCCGCCCGAGGTCCGGCGGATCCGTGTCGAGGTCCCCGAGGACAAGAAGCTGCTGTCCATCTTCACGGACGTCTTCGACTGCTTCTTCCGCTTCCTCGCGGCCGCCCTGGCCGACGAGGGGATCCTGGCCGAGGACGACTTCTGGCGCACGGTCGCCGAGGTCACCCGCGCCTACCAGGAGGCGCACCCCGAGCTGGCCGAGAAGTTCCGCCAGTACGACATGTTCGCCCCCGAGTTCGCCCTGTCCTGCCTGAACCGGCTCCAGCTGCGCAACAACGAGCAGATGGTGGACCTGTCGGACCCGGCCGGCGCCCTCCAGCTGATCGGCACCCTGAAGAATCCCGTCGCAGGGTTCTGATCAAGACAGACGGGCTCCCCCGGGTACGGTCCCCGGGGGAGCCCGTCGTCGTCTTTGGAACAATCGTCCCATGGCGGAAATCCTTCAGAAGGACGGCACATGGGTCTTCGACGGGGACGCGCTGCGGCTGACACCCGGGCGGGACAAGGGCGTCGGACTGCTGCGCAGGGAACTGGGTGAACTGGTCGTCCCGCTCGGGGCGTTGGCCGGGATCTCGTTCGAACAGGGCAAGAAGACCGGGCGGCTGAGGCTGCGCCTGCGGGACGGCGCCGATCCGTTGCTGCACGCGACCGGCGGGCGGCTGACCGAGCCGCACGACCCGTACCAGCTGATCGTGGAGTCCGACCGGTACGGGGTCGCCGAGTACTTCGTGGACGAGGTGCGCCACGCGCTGATGCTGGACCAGGTGCCGGCCGGTCCGGTGGACGCGTATCTGCTGCCCGGGCCGGCCGTGCCGCTGGCCTGCTCCGCCGGGGACGGCACGGCCGGCTTCGACGGCGACCGGGTGCGCCTGGAGTGGAACTGGAAGACGGAGGACGCCAAGGCATCCGCCGGGGCCCGCACGATCGCCGTCGAGGAGATCACCGCGGTCGAGTGGCAGCCGGCCGTGGGCCTGGAGAACGGCCATCTGCGGTTCACCGTGCGGCACGCGCCCACGAAGGCCCCGCCGAAGTACGACCCGCACGCCGTGGAGCTGTGGGGCTTCAAGAAGGACCCGCTGATGGCACTGGTCGCGGCGGCCGTGCAGGCCCGGCTGCCGCACCCGGCCGCACCGCCCGAGGACGCCGTGCGGCCGCTGCCGGGTCCCGTGGCGGACGGGCCGCCGCCCGCGGCCGGCCACGACGCGCTGCTGCGGCGGCTGCGGGAGCTGGGCGAGCTGCACCGGGAGGGGATCCTGACGGACGACGAGTTCACGATGGCCAAACAGGCGGTCCTGCGACAGCTGTGAGGACCGCCTGCCCGTCACCCGCGCGCCCGCCTCCCGGGCGCGCGGTGGTGCCTACTTCGCCCTGCGCGCCACCGTGAAGTGGTCGATCCGGTCACCGGTCTCGGCGATGCCCTGGACCGTCAGGGTGGTGTGGTGGCCCTTCGGCGCGGGGGTGACGTCCACGCGCAGGAAGGAGTAGTTCAGGTAGCGGACGCGCGACCAGGTGACGGTCTCGTTCTGCTTGCCGCCCTTGAGGTTGACGAAGGAGGCCACGGACTCGACCTCGTTCTCGTGGCCCTCGTAGGAGTCCGGGGCGGTGAAGGAGTACAGGCTGCGGCCGGCCGCCCCCGCCGTCACATAGACGACCCCCTCGGTCTCCGGGTACGCCGTGCCGCCGATCGGGAGCTTCTTGGTGACCTGGCCGCCCTTGATCACGTCGGTGCGCTCGTACTGGTGGTTGTGGCCGTTGATGACCAGGTCCACCTGGTACGTGTCGAACAGCGGCACCCACTCCTGGCGCACACCGCCCTCCGAGGCGTGCGCGGTGGAGGTGCAGTAGGCGCAGTGGTGGAAGAAGACGACGACGAAGTCGATGTCCTTCGAGGCGCGGAACTTCTTCAGCTGCGCCTCGAGCCACGTGGTCTGGGTGCCGCCGGAGATGCCGAGGTTGGCCGGGATCTCGAAGGACACGTCGTTGGGGTCCAGCGAGATGATCGCCGTGTTCCCGTGGACGAAGGAGTAGACGCCCGGGAGGTTGGCCTTGTCGGGGCCGTTGTCCGGGAGGTTCCAGCGGGCCTCCTCGCCGCCGTAGCCGTTGGGCGAGTACCAGGCCTCCATGTCGTGGTTGCCGTACGACACCATCCACGGCACGGACTTGGCGACGGACTCGGTCTGGGCGAGGAACTGGTCCCAGGTGCGCGCGTCGAAGACGGTGTCGGAGGTCTTGCCCTGGCCGGCCGGGTCGGCGTAGGCGATGTCGCCGGCGTGCAGGTGGAAGGCCGGGTTCTGGCCGAGGATCAGGCTGTCGTTGGCCAGGGCGTGGTAGCTGACGCCCTGGTCGCCGAAGGCGGTGAAGGTGAAGGGCTCCTTGTGGGCGGGGGCGGTGGTGAAGGTGCCCAGGGTGCCCAGCAGGTGCGCCTCGGCCGGGTCGAAGCCCTGGTGGCCGACGCCGTAGTAGTACGTCCTGCCCGGCCGCAGGTGGGTGAGCGCGGCGTGCAGGTAGTACTGGGTGTGGTCGCCGCTCGCGCCGACACCGGCCGGGGTGTGGAGCGTGCGCACCTCCGCCTCGATCTTGCGGGAGAGGTCCCAGGGGTGGGCGCCGATCCGGATGAAGGGCTTCTGCACGGCGACCGGCACCTGCCACGAGACGGTGATCTCGGTGCGGGGGTCGTTGCCGTAGGCGAGGTGGCGGCCGAAGGGGGCGACGAACGCGCCGTCGACGCTCTCGGTGCGGGCGGCGGTGCCGGTGCCCGTGACGGTTCCGGGGACGGCCTGGGCGGTGGCGCCCGTGACGAAGGCGCCGCCCGCGACGGCGCCCAGGGTGACCGCCCCGCCCCTGATCATCGTCCGGCGGGAGAATCGTGCGCGCAGGTACTCGTGCTGCTCGGCCATGCTCATGCGCGCGGCGAGCTCGTCGGGTACGCCCATGCGAGGTGTGTCCATGACGTCTGAAACTCGTCGCCTCGGGCGACGGGGCGCAAGACGCCATATGGACGGTTCGCGAACAGGCGCTCATAACACATTCAATGTTGTCCCAAGGACCCTTAACAGGGTGCTGCCCGAAATCGGGCAGGATTCTTGCGAAACCGGCTTCGGTACCTCAGGATCTACCGGGTGCACGACGAACTCGTTGATCATCTGATGCGGTCCACGCCCCTCCAGCGGGGCGAGGCGCTGCGGGTGATCCAGGACGTGCTCGCCTATTTCGACGAGACGACCGAGGACTACGTCCGTCGCCGCCACCGCGAACTCCAGGCCCAGGGCCTGGTGAACGCGGAGATCTTCGAACGGATCGAGGCGGACCTGAAATACCGTGCGGTGGCCCCGCCCGAGCTCACGCTCCGGCAGCTGCGGCGCATCGTCTACGGGTGAATCACCCACGGGTGACCAGAAAGCTTGGGGATACGTATATATGTGCGGAATCGTCGGATACATCGGGAAGCGTGATGTGGCTCCGCTGCTGCTGGAGGGTCTCCAGCGGCTGGAGTACCGCGGCTACGACTCCGCGGGCATCGTCGTCACCTCCCCGAAGACCGCCGGCCTGAAGATGGTCAAGGCCAAGGGCCGGGTCCGTGACCTGGAGGCCAAGGTCCCGGCGCGATTCAAGGGCACCACCGGCATCGCCCACACCCGCTGGGCCACCCACGGCGCCCCCTCCGACGTGAACGCCCACCCGCACATGTCGGCCGACAACGACGTCGCCGTCGTGCACAACGGCATCATCGACAACGCCTCCGACCTGCGCCGCAAGCTGGAGGCGGACGGCGTCGAGTTCCTCTCCGAGACGGACACCGAGGTCCTCGTCCACCTCATCGCCCGCTCCCAGGCGGAGACCCTCGAGGAGAAGGTCCGCCAGGCCCTGCGGGTCGTCGAGGGCACGTACGGCATCGCCGTCATGCACGCCGACTTCTCGGACCGGATCGTCGTCGCCCGCAACGGCTCCCCGGTCGTCCTCGGCATCGGCGAGAAGGAGATGTTCGTCGCCTCGGACATCGCCGCGCTGGTCGCCCACACCCGCCAGATCGTCACGCTCGACGACGGCGAGATGGCCACCCTCAAGGCCGACGACTTCCGCACCTACACCACCGAGGGCACCCGCACGACGGCCGAGCCCACCACCGTGGAGTGGGAGGCCGCCTCGTACGACATGGGCGGCCACGACACCTACATGCACAAGGAGATCCACGAGCAGGCCGACGCCGTGGACCGCGTGCTGCGCGGCCGCATCGACGACCGCTTCTCCACCGTGCACCTCGGCGGGCTGAACCTGGACGCCCGGGAGGCCCGCCAGATCCGCCGGGTGAAGATCCTCGGCTGCGGCACCTCGTACCACGCGGGCATGATCGGCGCCCAGATGATCGAGGAGCTGGCCCGGATCCCCGCGGACGCCGAGCCGGCGTCGGAGTTCCGCTACCGCAACGCGGTCGTCGACCCCGACACCCTCTACATCGCCGTCTCCCAGTCGGGTGAGACCTACGACGTGCTGGCGGCCGTCCAGGAGCTGAAGCGCAAGGGCGCCCGGGTCCTCGGTGTCGTCAACGTGGTCGGCTCGGCGATCGCCCGCGAGGCGGACGGCGGCGTGTACGTGCACGCCGGTCCCGAGGTGTGCGTCGTCTCGACGAAGTGCTTCACCAACACCACCGTCGCCTTCGCGCTGCTCGCCCTGCACCTCGGCCGCACCCGCGACCTCTCGGTCCGCGACGGCAAGCGGATCATCGAGGGCCTGCGCAAGCTGCCCGGCCAGATCGCCGAGATCATGGAGCAGGAGGCGGAGATCCAGAAGCTGGCCGACGAGCTGGCCGAGGCCCGCTCGATGCTCTTCATCGGCCGCGTCCGGGGCTACCCGGTCGCCCGTGAGGCCTCCCTGAAGCTCAAGGAGGTCTCCTACATCCACGCCGAGGCGTACCCGGCCTCCGAACTGAAGCACGGCCCGCTGGCCCTCATCGAGCCCGCGCTGCCGACGGTCGCGATCGTCCCGAACGACGACCTGCTGGAGAAGAACCGCGCGGCCCTGGAGGAGATCAAGGCCCGCAGTGGCCGGATCATCGCGGTCGCGCACCAGGAGCAGGAGAAGGCCGACCGCACCATCCTGGTCCCGAAGAACGAGGACGAGCTGGACCCGATCCTCATGGGCATCCCGCTCCAGCTCCTCGCCTACTACACGGCGAAGGCCCTGGGCCGGGACATCGACAAGCCGCGCAACCTGGCGAAGTCGGTCACGGTCGAGTAGTTCCCCCCGGCCGGGGCACGCCCCGGCCGGCCGGACGCCAGAACGGACCCCTCGTGACGCCACCTGTCACGGGGGGTCCGCTCATGTCGCCGGGGGAGCCCAACTCCCCGGCCTCGGCTGCCGATCAGCCGGTGGCCGTCACACCCCGGCCGGCAGCCCGTCGCGGAAGTGCCGTGGGCCAGTGGGCCATCGCGGCCGTCGCCGCGTACCAGGCCGCCGCTCCCGCCGCCACGGCGAACCAGCCGCCGACCTGGGTGAGGGAGTCGCTGTCGGCGAAGCGGGCGACGGCCATCAGAACCAGCCCGACGAGGAACAACCCGTAGGTGCCGCGGGTGAGTTGGTCACCGCCGGCGGCGGTCAGGGAGAGCGCCACCAGGGCGAAGAGCAGCAGGAACAGCCCGGCCGCGTTGTCGGAGACCTGGTTCCCGGCCGAGACGGCCCAGGTGAACCAGAACGCGCCGAGGACGGTGTACGCGGTTCCGTCGGCCGTGTCGCGGTCGCGGAGGGCGAAGAGGCCGACGACGAACAGCGCGACGCCGCCGACGTAGTGGGCGATGGATACGGCGTCCGCCGCCGTCACGCCGTCGATCAGGTCGGTGTACCCGAGTCCGAACGCCAACAGGGTGATGCCCAGGGCGAGTCGGCCGACGACGGTGGTGGTGCTTCCCGCAGAGACGTCATTGTCCACGGCGGGCTCCCTTCATACGGTGATGCAGTGCGCGGTGACCGATATATGCCCTTCACAAGGGCACAAACACCTCCGCGCGCACAACGATTCGCACACCGGACCAAGGGAATTGAGGAAGCCTCAGGGAATCACGATGACGGGCCGCTTCGCCCGCTTGGCGAGCCGCCCCGCGACCGAGCCGAAGATGCGCCCCACGAGGCCGTGGGTGGAGCCGACGACGATCGCGTCGGCCTCGTACTCGCGCCCCACCTCTTCGAGCTCGTGACAGATGTCACCGCCGCGCTCGACCAGGATCCAGGGCACCTCGGCCAGGTACTCCGCGCAGGCCAGCTCCAGCCCGAGGACCTCGGTGCGGTGATCGGGCACGTCGACGAAGACCGGCGGCTCGCAGCCCGCCCACACGGTCGTGGGCAGCCGGTTGGCGACATGGACGATGATCAGGCCCGCGCGGGAACGGTGGGCCATGCCGATGGCGTACGCGAGGGCGCGCTCGCTGGAGGTGGAGCCGTCGAAACCGACGACCACGCCGTGCTTGAAGGCGGGATCGCAGGTGGGACGTGTCTCTTCCGCCGCCAGGGGCTCGGCCGCCGTGGGGTCGGCGACGGGCCGCTTGCGGCCTTCGGGTTCGAAGAATTCGTGACCGGCCATGGCTGTCTCAGCGAATCGATCCTTATGTGGGTTGAACGGCAGTGAGCGGCGGAGCTGTGTCCGGGAATTGTCTTCCCAACCCCATACCCCCAAGGGTACGGCGCCACGCCTCCACCGCCCAGATCCCGAGCATCCTCGGTGGGGGTTCCAGGGAGCATGCACGAGCGGACGCCCGTAACGCAATGGTTGCTGCCCCGTACAGGCGGTTTGCACAGGATGCCCTTACGCCGCCTCGACGGCGCCCTCGATCAGCCTCCCGGGCACCCGTGCGACCCTCCTCCCGACCCACCTCCCGCCGGCCTCCGGGCGGCGCCGCCGACCGCGCTCCCGCAATCCGGGACGACTCACCGAGTGACCGACTGCTCGAACACGCGTTGAACCCCGTGTGCCACCGCCTCGGGGAGGAGCCCGCCATATGCACACGCCCCGCACCGACCCCGAGAGCCGCCCCGGCGACGAACGGTCCACCGACCTGATCCGCTGGGCGGCCTTCAGCTGTGCGCTCGTCCCGGTGGTCCTCCTCTGGTACGGCACCTCGCCGGCCGGGGCAGCCGGCACCACCCTCGGCCTGGCCGCCGTCACGGCCGTCTGCCGGCTCCTGCTGCGCCGGTCCGAGCGGTACGCGGCCCGGTTGCTCACCGAGGCGCACGCGCCCTGCGCGGCCCACCGGGGGCGCCGTCAGAGCACCGGAACGGGGTCCCACCGTGGCGGTCGTCACTCCGGGGGAAACTCACCGGTCGGCTGACCGGTTTTCACGCACGCGCACGTTGGTTTTCAGCCAACTTCCGTTCCTTGCGCATCCCTTGCCGTAACCACCCCCCACCCCCCGTCCGACCTGCGAGGAAAGGGCCTCGGGGACCCTGCGCACCCTACGGGGATTGGCCACCGCGACGAGGCGCACTTCCCTGCACGGCCCACGAGTGCAACGCTTCGTGATCGAATGCTTCACGCCAAGTTGCCAAGTCGACAATCTGCCGGGTGCTGAACTGGCCACGCCGGCATCACGCGACACAGTAGATTCGATCTTGACTGTCTACGGCGGGGGACTCGTGCAGGACCGAGGGGAAACGTGCAGGAGCGACACAACCGAGGAGCCGCGACCACCGAGGGGGGCTTAGCAGTATGAGCCACGACTCCACTGCCGCGCCGGAAGCCGCGGCCCGGAAGCTTTCCGGGCGACGCCGCAAGGAGATCGTCGCGGTGCTGCTGTTCAGCGGCGGCCCCATCTTCGAGAGTTCCATTCCGCTGTCGGTGTTCGGGATTGACCGCCAGGACGCCGGCGTGCCGCGCTACCGCCTGTTGGTGTGCGGCGGCGAGGACGGCCCGCTGCGGACCACAGGGGGCCTGGAACTCACCGCGCCGCATGGCTTGGAAGCGATCTCGCGAGCGGGCACGGTCGTCGTACCGGCCTGGCGTTCGATCACTTCTCCGCCACCGGAGGACGCGCTCGACGCACTGCGGCGGGCGCATGAAGAGGGAGCCCGCATCGTGGGCCTGTGCACCGGCGCGTTCGTGCTGGCCGCCGCGGGTCTGCTGGACGGCCGCCCGGCCACCACCCACTGGATGTACGCACCGACGCTGGCCAAGCGCTACCCGTCGGTCCACGTGGATCCACGCGAACTGTTCGTCGACGACGGCGACGTCCTGACGTCGGCGGGCACGGCGGCCGGAATCGATCTCTGTCTCCACATCGTGCGGACGGACCACGGCAACGAGGCGGCGGGCGCACTGGCCCGGCGTCTGGTGGTCCCGCCGCGCCGGTCGGGCGGTCAGGAGCGCTACCTCGACCGGTCTTTACCCGAAGAGATCGGCGCCGACCCGCTGGCCGAGGTCGTCGCCTGGGCGCTGGAACACCTCCACGAGCAGTTCGACGTGGAGACACTGGCGGCACGCGCCTATATGAGCCGCCGTACGTTCGACCGCCGTTTCCGGTCACTCACCGGCAGCGCGCCGTTGCAGTGGCTGATCACCCAGCGGGTGCTCCAGGCGCAGCGGCTGCTGGAGACGTCCGACTACTCGGTGGACGAGGTCGCGGGGCGCTGCGGCTTCCGTTCGCCGGTGGCGCTGCGGGGGCACTTCCGGCGGCAGCTGGGCTCGTCGCCCGCGGCGTACCGGGCGGCGTACCGGGCGCGGCGTCCGCAGAGTGAGCGGACGGCGGACCCGGAGCCGTCGCCGCCGCCCGCTCCGGCGGGGCTGCATCAGGAAGCGCCGGGACCGGTGCCGCCGCAGCTGCGGCGGACCGCCGCGACGACCAGCGCGCTGGGCTCGTCGCCCGGCCTGTCGGATCACGCCCGCGAGGCGTACGCCGCCCGGGCCGGTGTGCCGGGGCAGCGCAGCGGACTGTAGGACTCCGGAAACCGGGGGCGGTGTGGGCGTCTTTTCGCCCCGCCGCCCTTTTCCGTTCCCCTCCGTCCCGGGCCCCCGGGGAGGTCCGCCCCTGCGCGGGGCACCGGAAAAGGGGACGTCAGCTTTAGGGTGGTCGCATGAACGATCGCATGGTGTGGATCGACTGCGAGATGACCGGCCTCTCGCTGTCCGACGACGCGCTCATCGAGGTGGCCGCCCTCGTCACCGACTCCGAGCTGAACATCCTCGGCGAGGGGGTGGACATCGTCATCCGGCCACCGGCCAGATCGCTGGAGACGATGCCGGACGTGGTGCGCCAGATGCACACCGCGTCCGGGCTGCTGGAGGAGCTGGCCGGCGGCACCACCCTCGCCGAGGCCGAGGAGCAGGTGCTGGCCTATGTCCGGGAGCATGTGAAGGAGCCCGGCAAGGCGCCGCTGTGCGGCAACTCCGTCGGCACGGACCGCGGCTTCCTCGCCCGGGACATGGCGTCCCTCGAGGACTACCTGCACTACCGGATCGTGGACGTCTCCTCGGTCAAGGAGCTGGCCCGCCGCTGGTACCCGCGGGCGTACTTCAACAGCCCCGAGAAGAACGGCAACCACCGCGCCCTCGCCGACATCCGCGAGTCGATCGCGGAGCTGCGCTACTACCGCGAGGCCATCTTCGTGCCGCAGCCCGGACCGGACTCCGACACCGCCCGGACCATCGCCGCGAAGCACGTCGTGACCGCCCGGTAAAAGGCGGGCGCGAGCACCCCTTCGGACCCTGTACACTTTTTCTCGGCCGGTCAGGAAGCCGCAAGGTTCCAGCGCCGGTCGTGGTGGGTGTAGCTCAGCTGGTAGAGCACCTGGTTGTGGTCCAGGATGCCGCGGGTTCGAGTCCCGTCACTCACCCTGAGTGATCAGGCGGTGACCTTCCGGAAGGAAGGTCACCGCCTGATCGTGTTTTCGGGAGCAGTCGTGCGCCTCGGACCGATCCGTACCGCCCGCCTCGACCTCCTTCCTCTGCGCGTCGAGCACGCCGAGGAGATGGCCGCGGTCCTCTCCGACCCCGCCCTGCACACCTTCGTCGGCGGCTCCCCCAGCACCCCCGACGCCCTGCGCACCCGCTACGCCCGGCTCGTCGCCGGCTCCCCCGACCCCGCCGTCTCCTGGTGCAACTGGGTGCTGCGGGCGCGGGACGACGGCCGGCTGGCCGGCACCGTCCAGGCCACCGTCGACGGACCCGGCCGGGACCGCGCCGAGATCGCCTGGGTCGTCGGTACGCCCTGGCAGGGGCGCGGTCTCGCGTCCGAGGCGGCCCGCGGGCTCGTCGCACGGCTGCGGGAGGAGGGGGTCCGGACGGTCGTCGCGCATGTGCATCCCGGACATCACGCGTCCGCCGCCGTGGCCCGGGCCGCCGGACTCGCGCCGACCGCGGAGATCCAGGACGGCGAGGTGCGGTGGCGGCTGGGGCCCGAGCAGCCCCGGTAAACGTGATGCTCGTCGTTCCTGTCCCGCTGACGGAGCCGATCGGCTTCCCTTAGGCTCTTGAGGCTGAGCGGAACGATCGCCACCGCACGACCGGCGGGGCAACCGACAGTACGCCGGTACGGTCGGTTCCGCCTGGACTGTCGAGGGGAACGGCATCAGTGATCTGCTACATACCGACCCCCGAGGACGTCGCGAGGATCCGTTTCTCGCTGTCGCCCCTCGGGGAGTGCGTGTACAGCATTCGGATGCTCTTCTCACCCGACCGCAGGCGCCGGCATCAGCACCAGCCCTGGGTCGACGACGTGTGGGCCCGGCTGAAGACCCTCGACATCCGCCCGCTGCGGGCCGTGATCCCGCCCACCGGTTACGTCCCCGACTTCCTCACCCCGGCCCCCGGCACCGGCCCGGCGAACGTCGCCGAGGAACTGGCCGTGGTGCGCGAGACCCCGCTGGAGCACTTCGTCGGGGAGGTCGCCTGGATGGCGAACGACCCCGGCACACCCGCCGACTGGCGCCGCGAGGCCGCTCCCCTGCACCGCCGGATGCTCGACGAACCGGCCTGGGCGATCGCGAAGATCACCCAACTGCTGGACGCCTACTGGAAGCTGGCCCTGGAGCCGTGCTGGCGGCATCTGCACAGCGGGCTCCAGTCCGACATCCGCTCCCGGATGCACGTCATCGAGGGCTCCGGCGCGGCCCCGATGTTCTCCTCCCTGCACGAGCGGGTCGGCTGGCGCAACGACCGGATCACCGTGCGCAGCGCCTACGACTTCCAGGAACAACTCGGCGGGGAGGGACTGGTCCTCGTGCCGAGCGTGTTCTGCGGGCCCGAGGTGCTGACCATGCTGCCGCCGCTCCAGCCGATGATCGTCTACCCCCGGCCGGAGGCGGCCGAGTTCTGGAACGGGCTGCGCTCGGACCGGCCGAGCCCGCTGGCCGCGCTGCTCGGCGGGGTCCGCGCCGCGGTGCTCCAGGCCCTGCTGGTGCCGTCCTCCACGAGCCGGCTCGCCGCCGAGGTGAACGTCACCCCGGGCGCGATCAGCCAGCACATCGCGGTGCTGCGCGACTGCAACCTCGTCACGAGCAAGCGGGTCGGGCGCAGTGTCGAGCACTCCCTGACGGAGGCCGGCGAGGGCCTCGTCCGGGGTGCCGTGGCCCCGTGGGGACGCGCGGCCTGAGCGTGGAACGCGCCCGCCGCGATCCCCGTCTTTAGCGCCAGCTAAAACCTTTGGCCTGGGCGACACCGTGTGTTTGGCTGTGCGCGCTGCGCGACGCCGTACGCCGCCACCTGCGCGTACCGCACCTCTCGACCGCGCGCTCTCCACCCCCACGATCCGGAAAGGGACCACCCTGGTGCCCGCAACACCCACCGAGGACAACCGCCCGCACGATGTCGTCGTCGTCGGAAACGGCTCGCTCGGCCTGTCCCTCGGCCTGACCCTCGCCCGCCGCGGCATACGCGTCGCCGTACTCGGCCGCCCGCACCGGCCCGGAGCCGCCTCGTCGGCCGCGGGCGCGATGATCGGCACCTTCGGCGAGGTCACCACGACCCTGCTGAAGAGCGAGTACGGCCGCACCAAGCTCGACTGGGCCTACCAGGCCAGCAAGTTGTGGCCCGAGTGGCTGGCGGGGCTCGCCCCGGACGGCGACGGCGACGGCAGCGACCTGCTGACCGCCGACGGCACCGTCGTCCTGCTCAACACCGTGGGCCTGCCGGAGATCGACACCCAGAACTACAAGGCGATCCGCACCGCGCTCGTCGAGTACGGCGAGAAGTACGAGGACGTCGACCCCGAGGACGTCGAGTGGCTGGACGCCGAGCCGACCGCCCGTCCGCTCCAGGCGATGTTCCTGCCGAACGAGCACGCGGTGAACTCCCATGAGCTGCTGGTGCGCCTGGAGCGGGCGTTCCTCGCCGCCGGCGGCACCCTGATCGCCGAACAAGCTACGCGTGTCGACCAGGGCGGCGGCCGGGTGCGCGGTGTCGAGCTGGAGTCCGGGACGGTGCTGAGCGCCGGCCAGGTGGTGCTCGCCGCCGGCGCGGCCACCCAGACGGTGCTGGACACCGTGCCCGAACTGGCCGCCCGCATCCCCCGGCTGATCAGCGGCTACGGCGTCTCGGCGCTGGTCGACACCGAGGACGGCACCTCGCCGCGCAGCGTCCTGCGCACCCCCAACCGGGCCTTCGCCTGCGGTCTGCACGTCGTGCCGCGCGGCTCCGGACAGGTCTACGTCGGCGCCACGAACATCATCTCCCCCGAACCCCGGGAGACCGCCCTCATCTCCGACGTGCTGTTCCTGCTGAACTGCGGCAACCGCCAGATCCGCCGCAACCTCGGCGAGAGCGGGCTGCGGAAGATCCAGGTCGGCAACCGGCCCGTCGCCCTGGACGGCATGCCGCTGCTCGGCGAGACCGGCCTCGACGGGCTGTGGATGATGACCGGCACCTACCGGGACGGCCTCACCCTCACCCCGCTGCTGGCCCGGGAGATGACCGCCGCCCTGCTCGGCGAGGAGACCTCCATCGACCTGGGCCTGTTCGGCCCGGTGCGCGCCCCGATCCAGCCGTTCAGCCGCGCCGAGATCGTGGAGACCACCGTCACCCACATGCTGGCGACCGGCTACGAGTCCGACTGGACCGTGCCCGTGGAGTGGCCCTTCACCATCGAGCACTACCTGCGCGTGGCGTACACCCGGATCGCGGACGAGTTCGACCCGGCCTTCACCCCGCCGCCGGAGCTGCTGGCCTCCTCGCGCATCCACCCCTCGCTGGCCCAGGCGCTGCGCGACTACTACGCGGCGAGCCACGCCGCGGCGGCCGGCTGACCTTCCGCCCGCGACTCCCCCACCCCCCACTCCCCGCACGGCACGGCGCGCACCGCACCCCGGTGCGCCCCGCGCCGCGTGTCGTTCGAAAGGACCGACCCACGGTGGTGGCACAGCCACTCGAAGAACTCCTCCTCCAGGACCTGCTCGAGGAATCGGAGCGCACCCTCACCACGAGCGGGGTGTGGAGTCCGCGGGCGGACGCCGAGGCGCTCGCCGCCCATGTCCTGGGGGTGCCCGCGGGCGCCCTCGACACGGGCCGCGCGGTGCCCGGCGACGCCGTGCGCGAGCTGCGCGCGCTGGTGGCCCGGCGGGCCGCGCGGATCCCGCTCGGGCACCTCACCGGCCGGGCCCGGCTCGGCGGCATCGAGGTCACGGTGACCGAGGACGTGTTCGTCCCGCGCTTCCCCACCGAACGCCTGCTGGCCTGGGGGCTGTCGGCGCTGGCCGGCACCCGGGCGCCGGTCGTGGTCGACCTGTGCACGGGCTCCGCGGCGCTCGCCCTGGCCCTGGCCCACGCCCGCCCCGACGCCGAGGTGCACGCCGTCGACCTGGACCCGGCGGCGCTGGCGTGCGCCCGGGGCAACGCCGCCGACCGGGCGGCGGCCGGCGACACCCCGGTCACCGTGCACGCGGGGGACGTCGGCGACCCGGGGCTGCTCGCGCACCTGGACGGCCGGGCCGACCTGGTGCTCGCCAACCCCCCGTACGTGCCGGTGGGCACCAAGCTGCTGCCGGAGTGGGGCGAGCACCACCCCCGGCAGGCGATCTTCGGCGGAACGGACGGGCTCGACGTGATCCGCAAGGTCGTCGGCCGCGCCGCCCGGCTGCTGCGGCCCGGGGGCGCCCTGGCGATCGAGCACGGCGACGCCCAGATCGACGTCCTCCCGGTCCTGCTCGCCGCGTCCGGTGCCTTCGACGACGCCGAGGGCCACCGCGACCAGGAGGACCGCCCCCGATACACCACGACATTCAGGAAGGCAGTGGCATGACGACGACCTCGACCGCCGAAGCCGGTCTGGCCGGCATGCGCGACGAACTCGACCGCACGGACCTGCGGTTGCTGGACACGCTCAGGGACCGCATCGAGATCTGCGTGCGGATCGCCGAGTACAAACGGGAGCACGCGGTACCGATGATGCAGCCGCACCGCATCGGCGTGGTCCAGGAGCGCGCGGCCCGCTTCGGTGCCGCGAACGGCATCGACGGGACGTTCCTGCGCCGGCTCTACGACCTGATCATCGAGGAGACCTGCCGCGTCGAGGACCTCGTCATCGACGGGCCGCCCACCGAGCGGCGGACGGGCGCGGACGAGCAGGCATGAGCGAGAACCCCGTACCCCACGCGGTGCGCCCCGTGCGCACGCTCCTCGTCGACAACTACGACTCCTTCACCTACAACCTCTACCAGCTGCTGGGCGAGGTGAACGGGCAGCCGCCGACCGTGGTGCGCAACGACGTCGACTGGGCCGCCCTGCACCCCGGGGACTACGACAACATCGTGATCTCCCCGGGCCCCGGACGCCCGGACCGGGAGCGGGACTTCGGCGTCAGCACCCGCGCGATCCGCGACTCCGGGCTGCCCGTGCTCGGGGTGTGCCTGGGTCACCAGGGCATCGCCGGACTGTTCGGCGGCACCGTGGAGCACGCGCCGGAGCCGATGCACGGCCGGGTCTCCCGGGTCCGCCACACCGGCCAGGACCTCTTCGCGGGGCTCCCCTCGCCGTTCTCCGTCGTGCGCTACCACTCGCTCGCGGTCACCGCGCTCTCCGACGAACTGGAGGGCGTCGCCTGGACCGAGGACGGCGTGCTGATGGGGTTGCGGCACCGCACCGAGCCGGTGTGGGGCGTGCAGTTCCACCCCGAGTCGATCTCCAGCGAGTACGGCCGCGAGCTGCTCGCCAACTTCCGCGACCTGAGCCTGTCCCGCCGCGAGCGCGCCGCGGCCCCGGCACCGGCCGCCTCCGCGCCGTACCACCTGCACGTGCGCCGGCTGGAGTGCGCGCCCGACACCGAGGCCGCCTACGGTGAGCTGTTCGCCCGGGGCCCGCACGGCTTCTGGCTGGACAGCGCCTCGCACGGCGACGGCGACGCCCGGTTCTCCGTGCTGGGCGACGGCTCGGGCCCCCACGCCGAGTACGTCACCTACCAGGTGGACACCCGCACCGTGCGGGTGGAGCGGGCCGGGCGGCCCGACGAGAGGCTGGCACAGGGCTTCTTCGACTACCTCGACGCGCAGGTGCGCGCCCGCGCCCTGCCCGTCGACGACACCCTGCCGTTCTCCTTCTCCCTCGGCTATGTCGGCTACCTGGGCTACGAGTTGAAGGCCGAGGCGGGTGCCAGCGCCGTGCACACCTCGCCCACGCCGGACGCGGCGCTGCTGTTCGCCGACCGCGCCGTCGTCGTCGACCACGCCGAGCACAGCACCTACCTGCTGGCCCTGGGCACCACGGCCGACGACCCGGACGCGGTGAAGTGGCTGGACGCCACCGCCGCCCGGCTGGAGCTGCTCCCCGCCGAGACGCCCCGGCAGCGCCGCCCGCTGACCTCCGCGCCCTCGCTCGCCGAAGCCGCGCTCACCCAGCGGCACGGCCGCGAGCAGTACCTGGAGCGCATCGGGGAGTGCCTGACGGAGATCCGCAACGGCGAGTCGTACGAGATCTGTCTCACCAACAGCTTCGCCACGGACACCGTCCTCGATCCGCTGCCCGCCTACCGGGTGCTGCGCGGCATCAGCCCCGTCCCGTACGGTGCGCTGCTCGACTTCCCCGGGGTGGCCGTGCTCAGCGCCTCCCCGGAGCGGTTCCTGACCATCGGCACCGACGGGGTCGCCGAGTCCAAGCCGATCAAGGGGACCCGGCCGCGCGGGGCGAGTGCCGAGGAGGACGCGGCGCTGCGCGAGGGGCTGCGGGCCAGCGAGAAGGACCGCGCCGAGAACCTGATGATCGTGGACCTGCTCCGCAACGACCTCAACACCGTGTGCGAGGTCGGCTCGGTCCATGTGCCGAAGCTCTTCGACGTCGAGACCTATCCGCCGGTGCACCAGCTGGTCAGCACCGTGCGCGGCACGCTGCGCCGGAACGTGTCGGCGGTGGACTGTGTGCGCGCCTGCTTCCCCGGCGGCTCGATGACCGGTGCGCCGAAGCTGCGCACCATGGAGATCATCGACCGGCTGGAGGAGGGCCCGCGCGGGGTGTACTCGGGGGCGCTGGGCTGGTTCTCGCTGAACGGCGCCGCGGACCTGAGCATCGTCATACGGACCCTGGTGGCCACCCCCGAGGGCTCGTCGTTCGGGGTCGGCGGGGCCGTGATCGCGCTGTCCGACCCGGTCGAGGAGTTCGAGGAGACCCTGGTGAAGTCCCGGGCGATGGCGGCCACGCTGACGGCCGGCGGGGCGGTGCGCGCATGAGCGGCCGTCAGGAACCGAGGCCGGCCGGCACCATCCGGCACGCCGTCGTCGCCGGGGGATCCGGTGCGGTGGGCGATCTGTTCACCGCGCTGCTCGCCGCGGCGGGCGCCGAGGTCAGGGTCGCCGACCCCCTGGCCCCGGCCGCCCTGCCGCCCGGCGCGCACTGGGTCGAGGGCGACATCACCGCACCCTCCGGCGCCCTGCGCGCCGAACTCGCCAGGACCGATCTGCTGCTGCTCGCCGTACCCGAGCCGGTGGCGCTGGGCGCGCTGCCCGCGCTGGACGGCGTGCTCGCCGAGGGCGCGCTGCTGGCGGACACGCTGTCGGTGAAGGGCCGGGTCGCGACCGCCGCCGGCCGGCTGCAGGGCCGCCGTCAGACGGTCGGGCTCAACCCGATGTTCGCGCCCTCCCTCGGGCTGCGGGGCCGGCCGGTCGCCGCCGTCGTGCTGCACGACGGCCCGCTGGTACGGGACCTGCTCGGCCTGGTCGCCGCCGGTGGCGGACGGGTGGTGGAGATGGACGCGGACCGGCACGACCGGCTGGCCGCCGCCTCCCAGGTCCTCACCCATGCCACCGTGCTCGCCTTCGGTCACGCGCTGGCCGAACTCGGCGCGGACATCGAGGAATTGGCCGCCGTCGCCCCGCCGCCGCACGCGGCACTGCTGGGGCTGCTCGCCCGGATCGCCTCCGGCACGCCCGAGGTGTACTGGGACATCCAGTCCGCCAACCCGCTCGCCGACCGGGCCCGGGAGGCTCTGGGGCACGGGGTGGACGGTCTGCGCAGGATCGTCGCCGACGGCGGCGAGGCCGACTTCGAGCGCTATCTGCACAACCTGTCCGATGTGTTCGGCACCCGGCTGCCGGACTTCCGGGACCTGTGCGCCGAGATGTTCGCGCACCTGCCGACACCCGCCGCGGCCACCGGGCCCGCCGGTCCCGCCGGGCCCACAGGCCCCGTTCCCGTTTCAGTCCCCGTTCCCGTCTCCGAGGAGAACCACGTATGACCGCCGACGCGCGAGCGGAAGCCGTCGCCCGGCCCGCCAACTGGGTCGCTGCCCGCATCGGAAAGACCACCGACTCCCTGGACCGCGCCTTCGACGAGGGGCTGACCGGGCATGTCATCACCGGGCGGGACGGCAAGGAGGTGGAGCTGGAGGACGGCAGCCGTGCCGTGGAGTTCGTCTCCTGCTCCTACCTGGGCCTGGAGCAGCACCCCGCGCTGGTCTCGGCCGCGCAGGAGGCGCTCGGCCGGTTCGGCGCGCACTTCTCCTCCTCCCGCAACCGGATGCGCCCGGTGTATCTCGGGCAGCTGGAGGAGTTGCTCGGCGAGATCTACGGCGGCCGCCCGGTCGTGCCGTTCACCTCGGTCGGCACGGTGCACCTCGGGGTGCTGCCGCTGCTCGGCACCTCGGCGCTGCCCGGCTGGCCGGTCTCCGCGCGGGGGCCGGTGTTCCTCGTCGAGAAGACCGCCCACGCCTCGATGCAGGTGCTGCGCGGCGTGCTGGAGCAGCTCGGCCCGGTGCACCGCTTCGACCTGGCCGACCCGGCGACCCTCGACGCCCGGCTCGCGGAGGCACGGGCGAGCGGCCGCACACCGATCGCCCTGGTCGACGGCGTGGGCTCGATGGGCGGTCTGATCGATGTCGTCTCCCTCGCCCGCACCCTGGCCTCGGCCGGCGGGCTGCTGTACGTCGACGACGCCCACGGCGTGTCCATCGACGGGCCGAACGGCGCCGGGTACGCCTACGAGGCGTTCGGCTCGGCCGGGCTGCCGGACAACGTGGTGCTGGTCGGCTCGCTGTCCAAGGCGTTCGGCGGCGCGGGCGGCTTCGTGGTGCTGCCCGGGCAGGACGACGTACGGGTGCTGCGCAAGTTCGCCAACCCGCTGGTCTTCGGGCACTCGATCATGCTGCCGCTGCTCGCCGCCGACGTCGCCGCCGCCCGGCTGCACCTGAGCGGCGAGGTGGCCGCGCTCCAGGAGCGGCTGTGGGCCAACGCCGAGCTGTTCGACAAGCTGACCGACGGCCGGCTCGTCAACGCCGGGCAGCGCTCCCCCATCCGCGGCGCGCTGTTCGCCACCGAGGCGTCGGCGTTCGAGGCGGCCCGGCGGCTGCGCCGGGCGGGGATCCTCGTGCTGCCCGCGTTCTTCCCGACCGTCGCCAAGGGCACCGGACTGATCCGCTTCGCGCTGTCGGCGACGCACGAACCCGCCCACCTGGAAACCGCGGTGGAGGGGCTCGGCGCCCTCGCACCGGGAGCCTGACCGCCATCAACGAACGGCGGCCCGCGCGGTTCGCGGGTCCGCGAGGAGTCTCATGATCAAGAGCCTGGTCCCCCCTCCCGGGCCCGCGCGCACGCTCGCCCTGGCCCAGCTCATCAGCCGGACCGGCGACGGCGCCTACTACGTGACCGCCGCCCTGTTCTTCACCCAGGTCGTCGGCCTGTCGGCGGCCCGGCTCGGGCTCGGGCTGACCATCGCCTGGACGGTGGCGCTGGTGCTCGGCGTGCCGCTCGGCCATGTCACCGACCGCCGGGGCGCCCGTGGCACCGCCGCCTTCTTCTTCCTCTGCGCGGCGGCGGCCGTCGGCTCGTACCTGGTCGTGCGCTCCTTCCCGCTGTTCGTGCTGGCGGCGAGCCTGTACGCGGTCGGCCAGCGCAGCGGCTCGGCGGCCCAGCAGGCGCTGCTCGCGGGCGTGGTGCCCAAGGAGCAGCTGACGAAGGTCCGCGCGTTCCTCCAGGCCTCGTACAACGCGGGCCTGTCGGTGGGCGCCGCGCTGGGTGGCATCGTGCTGCTCTTCGACACCCGCGAGGCGTATCTGGCGGCCTTCGCGCTCAACGCGTGCGGGTTCGCGGTGGCCTCCCTGGTGCTGATGCGGGCGCCCGCGGTCGCGCCCACGCCTGCGGCGCCCAAGGACGAGAAGGGCCGGTCGGTGTTCCAGGACCGTCCCTATGTCGCCGTCAGCCTGCTCAATCTGGTCCTGGTGCTGCATGTGCCGCTGATCGACGTGGCGCTGCCGCTGTGGATCGTCGGGCACACCGAGGCCCCGAAGTGGGTGCTGTCGGTGATGTTCGTGCTCAACACGCTGGCCGTGGTGGTCTTCCAGGTCCGGGTGGCCCGCGGGGTGACCGACCTGACGAGCGCCGCCCGGTACGTGGTGCGCGGCGGGCTGCTGCTCGGGGCCGGCTGTGTGGTGTTCGCCTTCTCCGGCAGCGGCGGCTCGGCGTGGTCGGCGGTGCTGCTGCTGATCGCCGCGGCCGGGGTGCAGACCGTCGGCGAGATGGCGCAGATGGCCGGCACCTGGGAGATCAGCTTCGGGCTGGCCCCCGACGGACGGCACGGCCAGTACCAGGCGTTCTTCGGGTCCGGTCTGACCGTGGCGGAGATCGTCGGCCCGCTGGCGCTGACCGGGCTCCTCGTCTACTGGGGCGCCCCCGGCTGGATCCTGCTCGGCGCGCTGTTCGCCGCCGCGGGCTTCGCGATGGTGCCGGTCGTGAAGTGGGGCGAGCGGCGGCTGGCCGCGACCACCGGGGCCGCCGGGGCGCCGGTCGCCGCCGAACAGCAGCCGGCCATGGACTGAGGGAGAGACACACGTGGGTGAGAACGTGCCCGCCCGGCCGCGAACCGTCCTGGTGATCGGCGGCCGGGTGGAGACCGTCCGCAAGGCCCGGGATCTGGGCCTGCGGGTCGTCAACGTGCAGCGGCCCGAGGAGTACCGGCCCGAGCACGCCGAACTCGTCGAGGCGGCCCTGCTCGTCGACTACACCGACTGGTCCGTGCTGGGCCCGCTGGTCACGGCCGCGCACCAGGTGTACGGCTTCGACGGCGTCGCCACCATCACCGAGCCCGGGGTCGAACCGGCCGCCCGGGTCGCCGAGGCGCTCGGCCTCGCGGGCAACAGCCCGCACTGCGCGCGGCTGATGCGCGACAAGGCCGCGATGCGCGCGCACCTGGCCGGGCGGCCCGGCGCGGTGGCGGCGGCCGTGGCCGGGGACCGCGCCGGTCTCGGCGCGTTCGGCGCCCGGCACGGCTACCCGTTCATCGTGAAGCCGGTGGACGCGGCCGCCAGCTTCGGGGTGCGCCGGGTCGACGGTCCGGACGCGATCGACGACGCCTGGGCGTCGATCGTCCGGCTGCGCGGCAGCACCGGGCATCCCTTCGCCACGTACTTCCCCGTCGGGGACTTCCTGATGGAGGAGTATCTGGAGGGGCCCGAGTACAGCGTGGAGTCGTTCACCTTCGACGGACGGCATCTGCTGCTCGCGGTCACCGAGAAGGCCACGCACACCACCTTCGTGGAGACCGGCCACGCCCTGCCGGCCCGGCTGGCCCCGGCCGACGACCACGCCGTACGCGCCTGTGCCGAGGAGTTCCTGGACACCGTCGGGCTGCGGGAGGGTGCCGCGCACACCGAGGTGAAGCTGACGCCCGGCGGGCCACGGGTGATCGAGTCCCACGGTCGGCCCGGCGGCGACCGGATCATGGAACTGGTGGACGCGGCGTACGGCTTCGACATCGAGTCGTTCACCGTCGGCTGGGCCGGCGGGGTGCTGACCGCCCCCGAGCGGGCGCCCTCGGCCCGTGCCGCCGCCGCGACCCGCTTCCTGACCTGCGAGCCGGGCCGGGTCACCGGAGTCCAGGGCGTGGACGAGGTGCGGGCGCACGAGGGCGTCATCGGGGTGGACGTCGCCGTTCCGGTGGGCGGGGCCGTCCGTCCGCTGGGCGCCAGCTGGGACCGCGTGGGCCAGGTGCTGGTCACGGCCTCCGACACCACGGCGGCGGTCACGCTGGCGGAACGGCTCGCCGAGAAGATCACGATCACGACCGGCCCGGACCCGGCCCCGGACCCCGACGGGACCTGACCCCGGATGCCGATCCCCTCCCGTCCTCCCCCCTCCCGTCCTCCCCCCTCCCACCTCCCACCTCCCACCTCCCACCTCCCTCCTCGCAGAAAGCGGCGCACCATGTCTGAACACGTCCTGGTCTTCGGCAACGGCTACGACATGCCGGGCCGGATCCGGGCCCGCGGCACGGACCGGGGCCTTGCGTTCACCACGAGCGTGCTGTGCCGGCCCGACCACCTGGCCAAGCTGGAGGAGGCCGACGGGCACGCCCGGATCGTCGCCGTCCGCGCGGACGCCCCGGTCGAGGAGTGGATCGCGCTCGCCCGGGCGATCCACGCCGCGCAGCCGGTGACCCGGATCGGCACCTTCGGCGACCAGTGCCAGGACACGGCCGCCGAGGTGGGCAAGGCGCTGGGCGTGCCCACCCACGACCCGGAGACGGTACGGCTGGTCTTCGACAAGTTCGCCATGCGGGGCCGGCTCGCCGAGGCGGGCGTGGAGAGCACCCCGGCCGCCGAGGTCGCCGACCCCGCCGCACTGTGCGCGTTCGCGGCGGCACACGGTTATCCCGTCGTCGTCAAGCCCCGCCGGGGCACGGCCAGTACGGGTGTCTCGGTGGTCCGCGCGGACGACGAGGCGCAGGCCGCGTTCGACCGCGCCCGGGGCACCGAAGCGGCCGCCGAGGTGGTGGCGGAGGTGTTCCTGACCGGCGAGCAGTACAGCGTGGAGGTGTTCTCGGAGGACGGCGCGCACGTGGTCGTCGCGATCACCCGCAAGTACTCCGACCCCGTCAGCCTGGTCGAGCTGGGCCATGTGATGCCGGCCCCGCTGGACGCCGTACGCGAGACGGAGATCCGGACGTACGTGACCTCGGCGCTCGACGCGCTGGGGGTGCGGTTCGGCCCCACGCACACGGAGGTGGTCCTGACGCCGGACGGGCCCCGGATCATCGAGACCCATCTGCGGGTCGGCGGCGACGAGATCTGGAACCTGGTGACCGACGCGACCGGCGTGGACCTGGTGGAGTACCAGCTGCGGCAGTGCGTGGGCGAGCGGGTCCTCGACGACGTCCGTGCCGTGCTGGCCGACCCCGGCCGGACCCGGCGCGCCGAGGCGATCTGGTTCGCCGCCGCGCCGGCCACCGGGGAGCTGGTCGAGATCACCGGCGCGCGGGGCCCGCACCCGGACGGGGTCACCGTCGACGTCCTCGCCCGGCCGGGCGCCGCGCTGAGCGGCCTGCACAGCTCCGACTCGCGCCCGGCCCAGGCCCGCGCCCACGCGGACACCCCTGAGAAAGCCCTCACGCTGGCCCGCGAGGCCATCGGCTCGCTGTCCTTCCTGACCCGGGTGACGGCGGAACCGGGCGAGCTGCTGTGAGGGGTGGGGCGGAACGGGCGCCGGGTGAGGGGCTGCCCGGCCTGGCCGACGGGCTCGACAGCCTGGACGACCAGATCATCGCGCTGCTGCTGCGCCGGGCCGAACTGGCCCGGGGTCACCGTTCGGCGCGCCGGACGGCGGGGCTGCCGGCCTCGGAACTGACCTGGGAGAACCGGGTCCTGGCCCGTTACGGCGCCCGGCTCGGCCGCCCCGGCACCGGCATCGGCCGCGCGGTCCTGGCCCTCACCGAACAGGACACCCCGACCGGGACGCCCGCTCCTCACTAGGGGGGAGGAACGGGAGTCCATCCCCCGGGGGGACGGGGGGTGGGGCCGCCGCGTCGCGGGAGGGGGAGACGCGGCCGCCCACCCCTCGGGGGAGGGACCGGGCGTCCATGCCTGCACAGGGGGAGGCATGGACGCCCGCTCTTCTTTCTCCGCGCATGACCGCGTGCGCCCCTGGAGGCCCTACGGGCAGACGACGCCACTGTGCGGACACGACCTAGGACGAGGTCCGGGCCACCAGTTCCGTCGCCAGGACGATCTGCCGGCGCTCCAGACCCCGGGACACCGCCGGGCGGCGGTCCGCGATCTCGGTGAGGAGGAGGTCCAGCATGCGGCGGCCCATCTCCTCGATGGGCTGGCGGACACTGGTCAGCGGCGGCTCCATGTGGCGGGCGATGGCCGAGTCGTCGTAGCCGACCAGCGCCACGTCCTCCGGGATGCGCAGGCCCGCCTCGCGCAGCGCCTGGCGGGCGCCGGCCGCCATCACGTCGGAGCCCGCGAAGACCGCGTCGAGGGACGGGTCGCGGGTGAGCAGCTCGGCCATCGCGCGCCGGCCGCCCTCCTCGGTGAAGTCACCGGGCTCGATGAGCCGCTCGTCGGCCGGGTACCCGGCGTCGCGCAGGGCGTCGCGGTAGCCGTCGACGCGGCGCTGGGCGCCGTACACGTCGAGGCGGCCGGTGATGTGCGCGATCCGCGTGCGGCCGTGGGCGAGGAGGTGCTCCACGGCCGAGCGGCCGCCGCCGTAGTTGTCGGAGTCGACCGAGGGCAGCGTCTCCGCGGCGGAGCGCGGGCCGCTGATCACCGCCGGGATCTCCAGCTGGGCCAGGAGGTCGGGCAGCGGGTCGTCGGCGTGCACGGAGACCAGCAGCACGCCGTCCACGCGGTGCGCCGCGAGGTACTGGGCCAGCCGCTGGCGTTCGCGATCGCTACCGGCGAAGATCAACAGCAACTGCATCTCGGTGTCGGCGAGTTCGGCGCCCACACCGCGCAGCATGTCCGAGAAGTACGGTTCCGCGAAGAACCGGGTCTCCGGCTCGGGGACGACGAGGGCGATCGCGTCGGTGCGGTTGGCGGCGAGCGCGCGGGCGGCGGTGTTGGGCACGTATCCGAGTTCCGCGACCGCCGCCTCCACGGCCGCGCGGGTCGCGTCGCTGACCCGGGGCGAGCCGTTGATCACGCGGGAGACCGTGCCGCGGCCTACACCGGCGCGGGCGGCCACCTCTTCGAGGGTGGGCCGGCCGCCGCTGCGGCCCCGCGCTCCGTGGGTTGCCATGGGCCCCGCCTTCCCGCCGTCGTCTTACTCTGGCCTGGAATCTAACAGTCCTCGCAGTTCGGGTGGCCGCCACCGACCACTGCTGTACCCGGCCCCGCCCGAGCGACCGTTCCCTACCGGATTGGGTCATATGTCGTTCGTGGGTCCGGGTTAGCTAACAGCCGGATAACTGAACGCGTCTCCTCGCGTCCCCACCCTTGACACCCCCGCCGGAACCGACGACTCTTCAACACATCACCTGTGGGAGCGCTCCCACGGTACCTGACACATACACATCCCGCACGTTCCCCGCCCGAGCCGCAGCGAGAAACTAACGGGCCCAACAATGCAGTTGGCCGGGGGGTCGGCACGTCAGGGCAACAGGAGGACGCAATGCGAGCACGTACCCGAACCGCCCGCCGGGTGGTGGTCCTGGCGGCCGTCGCGTCGCTGGGCGCCGGGCTGCTGGCCGGCTGTGCCGACGATGGCGGCGACGACGCTTCCGACGGCTCGTCGTCGGGCAGCGGCAAGGGCAAGACCACGATCACGCTCGGCCTTTTCGGTACGTTCGGCTTCAAGGAGGCCGGACTCTACGCCGAGTACGAGAAGCTCAACCCCAACATCAAGATCGCCGAGAACGTCACCGAGCGGAACGAGAACTACTACCCGGCGCTGGTCAACCACCTGACGACCAACAGCGGGCTCCAGGACATCCAGGCCGTCGAGGTCGGCAACATCGCCGAGGTCGTGACCACCCAGGCCGCCAAGCTCCAGGACCTGTCCAAGGTTTCGGGAGTGAACAAGAGCGACTGGCTGGACTCGAAGTGGGCGCAGGCCACCACCCAGGACGGCAAGACGATCGGTTTCGGCACCGACGTCGGCCCGATGGCCGTCTGCTACCGCAAGGACCTCTTCGAGGCGGCCGGCCTGCCCACCGACCGCGCCGAGGTCGCCAAGCTGTGGGCGGGCGACTGGAACAAGTTCGTCTCCGTCGGCGAGCGGTACAAGGCGAAGGCGCCCAAGGGCACCACCTTCATGGACTCCCCCGGCGGTCTGATCAACGCCATCCTCAGCAGTGAGGAGGAGAAGTTCTACGACTCCTCCGGCGAGGTCATCTACAAGACCAACCCGGCCGTGAAGGCCGCCTTCGACCTGACCGCGAAGGCCGCCGAGGAGGGGCTGGTCGGCGCGCAGACCCAGTTCCAGCCCGCCTGGGACACGACGATCGCGAACAGCAAGTTCGCCGCGATGGCGTGCCCGCCGTGGATGCTCGGCTACATCAAGGGCAAGTCGAAGCCGGACGCGGCCGGCAAGTGGGACGTGGCCGTCCCGCCGAAGTCCGGCAACTGGGGCGGCTCCTTCCTCGCCGTTCCCTCCAGCGGCAAGAACGTGAAGGAGGCCGAGAAGCTCGCGGCCTGGCTGACCGCTCCCGCGCAGCAGGCGAAGCTGTTCAAGGTGCAGGGTTCCTTCCCGAGCGCGCCGAGCACCTACACCCAGGCCGAGGTCACCGGCGCCAAGAACGAGATGACCGGTGACGCCCCGATCGGCACGATCTTCGCCGAGGCCGCCAAGTCCAGCCCCGTCCAGGTGATCGGCCCGAAGGACCAGATCATCCAGCAGGGCCTGACCGACAACGGCGTCATCCTCGTGACGAAGGGCAAGTCCGCGAAGGAAGCCTGGGAGACGGCCACCAAGACCATCGACAACAACCTGGACAAGTGACCCGTATGTCCACCCGTCACGACACCGCCGCGCCCCCCGCCAAGGAGGGGGGCGCGGCCCCGGGCCGCCCGCCCGCGGCCGCCGCGGAGGCGGACGCGCGGCGCCGGGCCCGGCTCTCGCGCCGCTGGCAGCGGGACATCCGCTGGAGCCCGTACGCCTTCGTCTCGCCGTTCTTCCTGCTCTTCCTCGCCTTCGGCCTGTTCCCGCTGGTCTACACCGGCTGGGCCTCGCTGCACCAGGTGGAGATGACCGCGCCCACCGACATGACGTGGGTCGGGATGCGCAACTACACGCGGATCTTCGACGACGACTTCTTCTGGAACGCGGCGAAGAACACGCTGACGATCGGGATCATCTCGACCGTGCCGCAGCTGCTGATGGCGATGGGCCTGGCGCACATCCTCAACTACAAGCTGCGTGCGTCGACCTTCTACCGGGTCGCGATGCTCGCGCCGTACGCGACGTCGATCGCCGCCGCCTCGCTCGTGTTCGTGCTGCTCTTCGGGCGCGACTACGGCATGATCAACTGGGCGCTGGACACGGTCGGGATCAGCCCGGTCGACTGGCAGAACGACAAGTGGCCTTCGCAGATCGCGGTGTCGTCGATCATCATCTGGCGGTGGACCGGCTACAACGCGCTGATCTATCTGGCGGCGATGCAGGCGATCCCGCAGGACCTGTACGAGTCGGCGGCGCTGGACGGCGCCAGCCGCTGGCAGCAGTTCCTCCATGTGACCCTGCCGTCGCTGCGGCCGACGATCCTCTTCACGGTCGTCGTCTCCACGATCGGCGCCAGCCAGGTCTTCGGCGAGCCGCTCCTCTTCGACGCCAACAAGGGCGCGTCGGGCGGCGCGGAGCACCAGTTCCAGACGCTGGGCCTGTACCTGTACGAGCAGGGCTGGGTGAACCAGCACCTGGGCCGGGCTTCCGCCATCGCCTGGACGATGTTCCTGATCCTGATCGTGATCGGCATCGTCAACTACGTCATCTCGCGCCGGCTGCGCGCCAGCAGTTAAGGAGGAGCAGCCGTGACGACGACGACTGTGACCAAGTCCGAGCCCCAGGACACGGTGCCGGCGGCCCGCAGGGTGCGCCGCCCGAAGTCCGAGCGCGCCGGCGGTCAGCTGCACGCCGGGCCGATCGCGTACGTGATCCTCGCCGTGTTCACCCTCGGCTCGCTGTTCCCGCTGGTGTGGACGGCGATCGCCGCGTCCCGCGACAACAACCGGCTGGCGCAGACGCCACCGCCGTTCTGGTTCGGCTCGAACCTCTTCAAGAACCTGGACATCGCCTGGAACGACGCCAATCTGGGCAAGGCCTTCGTCAACACGACGATCGTGGCCGGGACCTCGGCGGCGACGATCGTCTTCCTGTCCACGATCGCCGGGTTCGCCTTCGCCAAGCTGCGGTTCCGGGGCCGGGGCGCGGCGATGCTGATCGTGATCGGCACGATGATGGTGCCGCCGCAGCTGAGCATCATCCCGCTGTACATGATGGTGGCGAAGCTGGAGTGGACCGACCAGCTCCAGGCGGTGATCCTGCCTTCACTGGTGAGCGCGTTCGGTGTGTTCTTCATGCGGCAGTACCTGATCCAGGCGCTGCCGGACGAGATCATCGAGGCGGCCCGGGTGGACGGCGCGAGCAGCTGGCGCGTGGTGTGGCACGTGGTGTTCCCCACGGCGCGCCCCGCGATGGCGGTGCTCGGCATGCTGATGTTCGTGCAGACGTGGAACGACTTCCTGTGGCCGTTCCTGGTGCTGAGCCAGACCGGCAACCCGACGGTGCAGGTCGCGGTCGCGGGCCTCGGCCGCGGGTACACGCCCGACCAGTCGCTGATCATGGCGGGTGCGCTGCTGGGCACGCTGCCGCTGCTGCTGGTCTTCGCGATCTTCGGCAAGCAGATCGTGGGCGGCATCATGCAGGGCGCGGTGAAGGGCTGACGTCCCCGCCCCCGTGTCCTCGGGGGCCGGGCCACCGCCGCCCCGGCCCCCTTCCCGCACCTCCGCACTTCTTCCCCCCAACCTCGTCGGTCGGTCTCGACGACCTCGACGACCTTCCATGGGAGCGCTTCCATGTCTGAGTCCGCACAGCCGGCCACCCCGGTGACCTTTCCTCCCGCCTTCCTCTGGGGCGCCGCGACATCCGCGTACCAGATCGAGGGGGCGGTGCGGGAGGACGGCCGTACGCCCTCCATCTGGGACACCTTCAGTCATACGCCGGGCAAGACGGCCGGTGGCGAGACCGGTGACATCGCTGTCGACCACTACCACCGCTACCGCGACGACGTGGCGCTGATGGCGGAGCTGGGCCTGTCGGCGTACCGCTTCTCGATCTCCTGGTCCCGGGTGCAGCCGACGGGCCGCGGTCCCGCGGTGCAGGTGGGCCTGGACTTCTACCGCCGGCTGGTGGACGAGCTGCTGGCGAAGGGCATCAAGCCGGCCGTCACCCTCTACCACTGGGACCTCCCGCAGGAGCTGGAGGACGCGGGCGGCTGGCCGGAGCGGGACACGGCGTTCCGGTTCGCCGAGTACGCGCAGATCGTCGGCGAGGCGCTCGGCGACCGCGTGGAGAACTGGATCACGCTGAACGAGCCGTGGTGCAGCGCGTTCCTGGGCTACGCCTCCGGGGTGCACGCGCCCGGACGCACGGACCCGGTGGCGTCCCTGCGCGCGGCCCACCACCTCAACCTGGCGCACGGCCTGGGCACCACGGCGCTGCGCTCGGTGATGCCGGCCCGCAACACGGTGGCGATCAGCCTCAACTCGTCGGTGGTGCGGCCGCTCTCGCAGACGCCGGCGGACCTGGCGGCGGCCCAGAAGATCGACGACCTGGCGAACGGCGTCTTCCACGGCCCGCTGCTGAAGGGCGCCTACCCGCAGACGCTGCTGGACGCGACCTCGTCGCTGACGGACTGGTCGTTCGTCGAGGAGGGCGACCTCCGGACGATCCACCAGCCGCTGGACGCCCTGGGCCTGAACTACTACACGCCGACGCTGGTCTCGGCGGCCGACGAGACGGTGCAGGGCCCGCGCTCGGACGGCCACGGCGCGAGCGCCCACTCGCCCTGGCCGGGCGCGGACGACGTCGCCTTCCACCAGACACCGGGCGAGCGCACGGAGATGGGCTGGACGATCGACCCGACCGGCCTGCACGAGCTGATCATGCGGTACACGAAGGAAGCCCCGGGGCTGCCCCTCTACATCACCGAGAACGGCGCCGCC
Organism: Streptomyces phaeofaciens; assembly: GCF_014648915.1. GTDB lineage: Bacteria > Actinomycetota > Actinomycetes > Streptomycetales > Streptomycetaceae > Streptomyces > Streptomyces phaeofaciens. The sequence goes on from NZ_BMSA01000003.1 coordinate 449,398, forward strand.
TACGACGACAAGCCCGACCCGGACGGCCGCGTCCACGACCCGGAGCGGGTCGCCTACCTGCACGGCCACCTCTCGGCGGTCCGCCGCGCGATCGCGGACGGCGCGGACGTGCGGGGCTACTACCTGTGGTCCCTGCTGGACAACTTCGAGTGGGCGTACGGCTACGAGAAGCGGTTCGGCGCCGTGTACGTCGACTACGCGACGCTCGCCCGCACCCCGAAGTCGAGCGCCCTCTGGTACGGCCGCGCGGCCCGCTCGGGGACCCTGCCGGACATCGACACGGCGTGACCCCGACACACACGACCAACTGACCGGGGGCAGGGGAAGGGGCGCGGCGGGCTGGGGGCCTGCCGCGCCCCGCTGTTTCTCACGCCTCGGCGAACAGTTCCTCGGCACTCGTCGCGGTCAGGGACCGGTCGAGCCACGTCCCCAGCACCTCCAGATCGGCGCAGGCGGTGATCCGCTCCCGCACCGCCTCGGAGACCTCGACGCCACGACGGTCGAGGATACGAAGGATGTCCTCGGCCCGGCCCTCGGCCCGGCCCTCGGCCCGGCCCTTGGCCTCGCCCTCGATGAGGGTTTCCTCGATGAGGGTGCCACTGCCGGGGAAACGGGGAGTGTACGTGGCCATCAGATTCCTCCACAGTGCACGGGCCGGGGTCTCACCCAGGCCGACTTCGGTGAATTCCGCCCATCGCTTCGCGGTCTCGCCGCCGGTGTTGGCCACCGCCGCCGCCAGCGCGTCCAGTATCGCAGGGAGCCCCGGATCCTTGGCGTGGGCGAGCGCGCAGAAGACGGCGAGCGCGAGGTCATCGGCCGCCTCGTCCGGGTCGATGACCGCAGGGACGTTCCCCGGGCCCAGCACGAGCGGGAACACCGCCATGCTGGTGTGGAAGGGCGGGCCGACCCGGACGGGTTCCGCCGCCCAGGACGCGGTGGCCTTGTCCCGGCAGACCACCAGCAGGATCGGGGGCAGCCGGTACCTGGCGTACAGATGCGCCAGGTAGTACGTCCAACTGTTCGGCTTGTCCGGGACCGGTTTGCTCTGGGCCTCGACGGCGAGCAGGAAGGCGCCGTCGTTCGCCGTGTCGACCCGGAACAGGGTGTCCACACGGCGCGCCAGCGGCCGGATCTCGGTGAGATCCGTGTCCATGGGCTGGATCGCCGTGGGCTCGGGGAAGGTGATGCCTGCCCGGGGGAGGGCTCGGGCGAACAGCCCTGGATCCTCCCGGAAGATCTGATGCATCGCCTCGTGCGCTGAACTGACCATGTGACGGAATGTAGTTGGACAAGCGCGCTTCGTGCGCATGAACGAGGGCACGTTCAGCTGTAAGAGTGAATTTGCCTCTGGCCTATGACAGCCATGCCTGGGCGCCCCGCCGTTCGAGCTCGAACCAGGTCGCCTTGCCCGGTCCCGGACCATGTGTGCAGACGCCCCAGGCGTCGGCGCCGCACGAGATGAGCTGTATGCCGCGCCCCCCTTCGTCGTCCCGGCCGGGAGTGCGGGCCGCGGGCAGGCCGGGGGCCTCGTCATGGACGAGGACGCGCAGCCGCCGCGCGTCCGTCCAGGCGGCACGGAGGGTGACCGGTGCCGCGCAGCCCTTGCCCTCGCAGGCGTTGATGGCGTTCGTGACGGCTTCGGAGGTCAACAGCGTCGCGGTGTCGGCGAGTTCGGGGCACCCGGAGGCGACGAGGAGGGTCCGGACGGTCTCCCTGGCGGTGCGGACCCAGGCGGGGTGGGGCGGGAAGACGAGGGAGACGCTGGGCGGGTCTTCCACGGGGCTCCTTTGATCGTGGGGGGGGTTCCGTGTCCACGCGGTGACCAGGTCCGGGCCTCGGCAAGTGGGTTGAGGGCGGGGGTACTTCCTCGTGGTGGCTGGTGTCGACGGTAGGGAAATGTTTTCCCTTGCAGCAAGCTTCTCCCGCGTCTGTCACCTAAGTGGGTGATCAGCCGACGCCACCGCGCCCCGGGATGGCCGAGGTCGTCAGACTGCTGGCCAGGAGGTCGACATGGCACCCAGGAACAATCCGAGCGAACGCCAGCGCAGGCTCGGCGCGGAGCTGCGCAAACTCCGTGTTCGCGCCGGGCTCACCGGCGAACAGGCGGCTGCGTTCCTGGACGCGGACCGCGCCCGCGTCAGCAACATCGAGACCGGGCGCATCGACGTGTCCCGCAACCGCCTCTACAAGGTGCTCCAGGACTACGGCTGCCCGCCGGGCACCTACTTCGACGCCCTCATGGCCATGGCTCAGGAGAACGGGAAAGGCTGGTGGGGTGAGTTCAGCGAGACGATCGGCCCGGCGGCCCGTGACCTGGCCGAGCTCGAATCCCGTTCGACGATTCTGCGCACCCACAACCCGTTGGTGATTCCCGGCATGCTCCAGACCGAGGAGTACGCCCGTGCCGTCCTCGCGGCCACGGAGGCCGAGCCCCACCGAGCCGGCCGTTACGCCGAGTTCCGCGTGTGTCGGCAGCATGTTCTGACCGGCGGATCCCCCGCGACGTACCACGCGATCATCCACGAAGCGGCTCTCCACACCCGGGTGGGAAGCCCGGAGATCATGCGGAGGCAGCTGCTACGACTGATGGAGGTGTCGCGACAGGCCAACGTGACCGTGCAGGTGTACCCCTTCGAGGCGGGTGTCTATGCCGCCCACAGCCGGTCGTTCGTCCTCTTCGGCACCGGCGTCCCCGAGCTGGACACGGTCTATCTCGAGCATCCGACGAACTCGCTCTTCCTGTGGGATGGAGCCCAACTGGACGAGTACGCCAAAATGTTCGAGCGGCTCTCGGAACTGGCTCTGGCACCCGTGGACCCGGAATCGGCACCCGAGTCCCACGCGTCGCGCGACTCCCTGAGCCTCATCCAACATGTGATGTACACCCTCTGAAAGGACCCAGCCGTGCCTCAACTCGCCTGGCAGAAGTCGTCGTTCAGCACAGGCGGCGAAGGCGAGTGCGTCGAAGTGGCCGCATCACCCCCCTCCCACCTCCACCTCCGCGAGAGCGACCGCCCCCACGTGACGGCCACCGTCGAACCCCGCGCCCTGGCGCAGCTCCTGCACGCCGTGAAGTCCGGGGGGCTCAGGCCCTGAGGTCCAGGTGGGCGAAGACGGCGTTCCGGATGCGTAGGACCGCCGTGGGGTCGGTGTCGGCGAGGACCGGGACCGCGTGGTGCCAGCCGTCGGGGGTGAGGGCCTCCGCCAGGAGGGCGCGGGCCGTGGGAAGGTCCGGGCCGGACGCCGGCGGGAACAGGAACGCGGCCAGGCGCCGCACCACCGAGGGGCTGCGGGTCGTGAGGAGTTGAGCACCCGCCCGGTCCCCGGGAACACAGGCGACGAACGCGGCCAGCGCCGAGAGCGTCTCCGAACGCTCCTCCTCGGTCGACCGCCGCCGGGCGAGCGCGCACGCCGTGGTCAGATCGCCGAGCGCGGCGGAGACGACGGCCATCGTGTTGCCGCCTCCCGAGTGGAGCGTCGTCTCGCAGTCCGCCACCACGTCGTGCAGAAGCCGGCGCGCCTCGCACGGGTCGGCCGTCGCGGTCAGCAGGGCGAGCAGGGCCCTCGGGGCGAACCCGAGACTGCGGGAGGGGTCCGCGGCCATGCCGAGCAGGATCTTCACGATCTGGGCGCCGCGCTCGCCGTCATGGGGCCCCACGGCGGTGAGCATCCTGGCGTACCCCGACACGGACGTGTCGCGCATCTCCCGGAGCAGACCGTCCAGCCACTCGCCCGCCGTCCCCGGGGCGTGCGGCCACAGGCTCGCCACCGCCTCCATGAGGGCACGCTCGCGGTGGATCCACGCCACCGCGGGATCCGGCGCGATGGCGCCGAGCATCTGGAGGACCTCCGCGACCCGGTCCGCCGCGCCCGTGGCGGCAAGGGCCTGGACGGCGACGGTCAGGGCGTTCTCCTTCACGAGCCACTGGTCGACCGTGGACGCGGTCCCGACCGCCTGCTCGGCGAGGCGCAGTGCCTCACCGGTGTCGTCCGGTGCGACGGCCAGGGACACGACCGCGTATCCCATGGCCCGCGCCTCGGGCCGGGCGATCGCCCCGGCCAGGCGCTCGGCGTCCTGGGCCCGGCCGGCCGTGGCGAGCGCCCCCGCGAGGGCGGCGAGGCGTTCGTCGCGCGCGAGATAGACCGATCCGCCGGTCGCCTGGTATCTGCGCTCGGCCTGGTGGAGAAGCCGCCACGACCGGTCGGGGTCGGTGGTGACCCAGTGGGCGGCGAGGGCGGTCAGGGCCTCGGCGACGAACCACTGGAGGGGACCCGAGGCGTCGAGCAGCACCCGCTCCAGGGCGTCGGCGGCGCCGGCCGCCACCAGCAGCTCCGTCAGGCGTGCCGAGGAACGGTTGTCCTCTTCGAGGGGTTCGTCGTTGGCCTCCCAGAACGCCTCCAGGCACGCCCACGCCTCGTCGGCCCGGCCCTGTCCGGCCCGGCCTTCGGCGAGGGCCAGCCAAGCCTCCGGCACGGCCCCCCACCGCTCCGCCCGGGCCGGCTCCCACAGACCCTCCGCCAGCCGGTGGGCGTCGTCGACCCGGCCCACCGCCACCAGCGCGCGCACCGCCGGGGACGCCTCGGCGTCACTGCGGGTATCGGGATGCTCCATGACCCGTCGCGCGTGTGCCACGGCGAGTTCCGTCATCCGCTCCGCCTCGCGCGGGCGGACCGGGTGCAGGACCTCGGCGACGAACGCGGGAAGGTTCGGCGGGCGCCCGGCCCGCTCCCGCCCGAGGGCCGCGATCGCGTCGTACAGTCGCGCCGCTCGTGCGGGGTCGGGGCCCGCCCCCCATGCCGCGGCGACGGACGCGAGGGCGCGGACGCGGGTGGCCGGGTAGGAGATCACGCCGGCCGTCTGCTCCGCCCGGCTCAGCAGGTCGGCCCGGCGTTCCGGGTCCCGCAGCACGGCGGCCGTCGCGATGAACGCCTCGACCACCGTCGCGACGCCCGAGTCGTAGTGCGGCAGGGGCAGTTCGTCCAGCCGGCGCAGTGCCTCGTCCTGGCGGCCCGCCGTCGCCAGGATCGTGGCCCGCCTGCCCTGAGCGAGAACGACGTAGGAGTCCCCGTAGATCTCGTAGGGGTCCGCGACCGCCTCCTCGGTCAGCCGGACCATCTCCTCGGCCAGCCCGCCCGCCCGGCGGTCGCCCGACTCGGCCAGCACCTGGGCGACCCCCGCCAGTGCCTGGGCGCGGTCCATCGGGCGGAAGACGGTCCGTGCCAGGCCGATCGCCTGGCGGACGCGGCCGTGGCGGGCGTACACCGCCGGAATGTCCGGGTGCAGGGACTCGTTGCGGCGGCTCACCAGATCGGCGGTCGCGGCCAGGACGGCGAGGGAGCCCAGGTCGTCGGGGGTCGTGTCGCGGACGAGCCGGCGGGCGGCCGCGATCTCCGCCAGGCAGGCCGCGTCGCTGCCCGTCGCCTCGCGGAGCCGGTCGCGGCGGCGGACGTCCATGGCCAGGGTCGTCGCCCTATCGGTCTCGTCCAGCGACGCGAGGAGGCGGCCGTACGGCTGGAGGAGGTAGAGCGGGGTGCCCTCCGGCCAGCCCAGGCGCTCGTAGGTCGCCGCCCAGGCGTGCACGCGTTCCCGGTAGGTCCCGATGTCCGGCCCGAACTCCTCCAGCGCGGCCGTCAGCAGGGTCTCGTGGGCGAAGAGGTAGCCCCGGGTGGAGGCGTACAGGGTGACGTCACCGCTGTGGCCGCCGTAGCCGTCGGGGCCGCCGCTGTCGGGGCCGACGGCTCCGCGCAGCCGCAGGATCCGGCCGAACGAGCTGGCCAGCCGCCCGCGCAGCTCGTAGTGGGGTTCGCCGGTGAGTTCGCGCAGGTCGTCGACGGTCAGGGTGCCGCGGGCGGCGGCGAGGAGGCCGACCAGGTCGCGCTGGAGGCGGTCTCCGGCGAGGGCCTGGCGGAGTTCGAAGGTGGCCTCGTGCTCGGTGTGCCGGGACGCCCGGGTGGCGGACAGCCGGACCACCCGGCAGGAGCGCAGCGGATGGTCGCCCCTGAGGTGGTCGGGCAGGGCGGGGCCGGTACGGCTCGTCACCAGGACGCGGACGTTCGGCGGGAGCCGCTGCGGCAGCAGCGAGGCGATGCTCGTGCCCGTGGCACCCGGGAGCAGCGCCTGGTCCTCGTCCAGGCCGTCCACGATCAGCAGCAGTGTGCCGCCGTCCTGCGCGACCCGCTCCGCCGCCTGCCGGAGCAGCAGCCGGCGTTCGCCGTCGCGGGCCGTCGGCGAGGCCAGGGCGGTGGGCTCACGGCCGGCGACGGTGGCGAGCTGGTCGATGAGCGCCGAGGTGTAGGCCTCGCCGTCCTGCTGGCCCGCGTTCCGGGCGGTGACGAAGAACCAAACGGGGACCACACCGCGCGGCGGACGCAGGGCGAACGACGACGTCAGCGCCGTCTTGCCGGCCCAGGGCCGGCCCTGGAGCCACAGATACGGCTCCGGGCCGCCGCAGAAGGACACCAGGTCCGTGAGTTCCGCCCGCCGCTCCTCCAGCCGCTCGGGCGCGATGTCGGCGAGCTGGGCGCGGTAGATCTCCTGGATCAGGTCGAGTCCGGTGACGGGGACGGCGGAGGGCAGGGTGTGCCCGAGGCGGCAGCCCAGCAGCTCTTCCAGGGCGGTCAGCCCAGGCCTGTCCAGCAGCTCGGCCCAGCGGTCCACGCGGACCGCCGCGATCCGGCCGGGGCCGTCGTTGCGGTGGTGGCGGCTGACGACCCCGATCAGCCGGCCTCCGCTGAACACGGCCGCGCCGGACATGCCCTCCCACGCGTCGTGCTCCGGGTCCGGGTCCGCCGCCGGGGCCGGGGCGACCCCCAGGTCGAGCGTGCCCTCCCGCCGGTTCGACAGCACCGCGCAGGTGGCGTGCACGTGCTCGGCGTCCCGGAAGCGTGAACCGTCGCCGTCCGTACGGAGTTTGAAGCGGGGGAAGCCCATCGCCGTACAGCGCAGCACCGCGTCCGACTCGCCGGCCCGGCCGAAGGCGACGGGCGGGGCGTCCTCGAAGGCCCGGACGGTCAGTACGGCCACGTCGATGCCCGCGTGCGCCCACGCCGTCGTCGCCGTGAGCGTCCGCTCCCCCGGCCGGTCCGCCTGGAAGCGGACCGTGACGTCCGTCGCGCCCTCGACCACGTGGGCGGCCGTCAGCACGGTCCCCGGCGCGACGAGATATCCCGAGCCCCGCCGGCCCGGGGCGATGATCTCCGCGACCCGTTCCGGCCGCAGCCCGCGTTCAGCGTTCGCCGTCAACCTCGTCGCCCGTGATCAGTACCGTGCCCGTCGGGCGCCCGTCCGCCGTGACGGCCCTGGGGGTGAGGGTGAGGGTGACCCGTTGGGTCTCCGCGTGCCCGTACTTGCCGTTGGCGCCCGCGTCCACCACCCACAGCCGCACCTTGGCGTCCCCGCCCGCCTCGCGGGTCACCGCGACGGACGCCTCGATCTCCACGGGGCCGAGCTCGAAGCGGAGGGCCTCGCCCTCGCCGTCGGCCAGTGCGGTGCTCAGCTGCTGCCTCAACTCGCGGATCATGTCGGCCAGTTCGATCACGGTTCCCCCTCGCGGCGCGGTCGTGACCAGATGGTACAAGTCACCGCCACACCGTCAGGAGCAGGACGACGATCAGGACGAGCAGCACACCGAGGGACCAGGCGAGACCGGTGACGCTCTCCCGGCTGGGGCGGTGGACGACCACGACGCCGGTGCGTCCGGGAAAGGCGTAGTAGATGCTGTCCGGCGCGGCGGCGAACACCACGCGGACGAGCGGGAGATGACGCAGGGTCACCCGGCGGCGCACCTCGCCCTCCCTGCGGGCCAGGAGCGGCTCGACCTGCTCGCGGTGGACGTCCTCCAGGAAGTCGGGGAGCTTGTCGGTGGCGCGGGTCAGCTCCGCGGCGTGCCAGCGGCCCTTTCGCAGCCTGCTGAGGAAGGGATAGCGGGCGGCCTTCACCTGGTCGGTGTCGGGGGTGTGGGTGACGACCCCCTGGGTCCATTCGGTGAAGACCCCGGTGCCCCCGCACTCCTGGTGCCGCAGGCGCCGGGCGCCCCGGCACGTGCCGCAGGTGACGGCTCCCGTGCCCCGACAGGCCGGGCACGGCACCCGCCGCTCCCCCAGGCATCCGGGACAGGCCACCTCGGGGCGCTCGCAGCGTCTGCACGCGGACCGCTCCGGTGCGCCCTCGGGACGCGGGGCGGTCCGCCGGGCCCGGTGGGTGGTCGGACGGCCGGTGCCCTCGCACTCCCAGCACGCGTCGGGGCCGCCCCGGCAGACCGCGCACTCGACATGGCGGGGGCAGGACCGCCTGCCGCTCCCTTCGCAGGCCGCGCAGTCCCGTTTCCCGCGGACGCAGTCACCGCACTCCACCTCGGCCGGCGACCCCTCCCGCACGAGCACGACCTCCTGCCGGGTCCCGGGGTCGAGGGGCGGCGTGACGGGGTGGGCGGCGAGGTCGGTGTACGTCGGCGCGCCCGGTCTCTTCCGCCCCTTCGCCCTGACCTGGCGTTCCTCGCGCCGTTCGATCGACCGGACGATCCGGCACTCGAACACCGACTGCCAGGTCAGGGAGGCCGTGCCCATGACGGCACCGCGGCGGGACGCGTACCGTTCGACGGCCTGGAGCAGCTCTTCCTCGGACGGTGCCGTCGCCAACGCCGTTCTCCCTCAGGCCGGGTGACACACGCGGGAAGGAGCAGGGTAGGAGCACCCCGGGCACGCGACAAGAGGGCCGGTCGGCCGTCCGTTCCTCGACCCCTCGATCACTTGTGGGCGGCGAAGGCCTTCGAGAACGCGGCGTCGCCCTGGAGGATCGAGCTGCACGTGGCGTCCGCCTGGTTCTTGACGCCGCCCGGGCACTGCCTGTCCCGCGTGACCGACCACATCGACAGCCAGCCGAGCCCCTTGGCCTTGGCGAACGCGACCAACTGGGTGGCGTCCTCGACCGTGAAGATCTCGGTGGTGACGTCGTTCACACCGATCATCGGGGTCACCGCGACGGTCTTCCAGGCCGCGCTCTCGCTCAGCCCGAGCACACTCTTGACCTGTGCCTGCGTGGCGGTGGCGGCCTGTTCCGCGTACGTACCCATGTCACCGCTGTACGCCGGACCGTAGTCCATCGCCATGATGTTGACCGTGGCGATCTTCACGCCGCCCGCCTTCGCGTCGGCAAGCAGGCTCACGCCGTCCTGGGTCAGCCCCTCGGGCATGACCGGCAGGGTGTAGGAGACGTCCAGGTCCGGGTGGCTCCGCTGGAGCTGGGCGATCGCCTGGGCGCGGCGGGTGTTGGCGGCCGTGTTCGGCAGCGCGCCACCCTCGACGTCGAAGTCGACCTTGGTCAGCCGGTAGGCGTCGACGACCTTCGTGTACGCCGCCGCCAGCGCGTCCGCCGAGGAGCAGGTGGTGGCCAGCTCGGAGCCGGCGGCACCGCCGAAGGAGACCCGGACGTCGCCGCCCTCGGCCCTGAGCGCCCCGATCTGGGAGGCCACCTTGTCGCTCGCGAGGTCGGTCACCCCGCCCCACTTCGGCGTACAGCCGCCGCCGTCGGTGACGAAGGCGAGGTTGTAGTCCTTCACGCCGGTCGCCGCCGTGTGGGCGAGCAGGTCGAACGCCGGGTAGAGGGAGGTGTCGACGAAGGGCGCGAAGCCGGCGGAGGTGGTCGTGCCGGTGCCGCCGGCGGGACTGCCGCTCGGGCTCGGGCTCGCGCTCGGGCCGCCGCTCGGGGAGGCGGAGGCCGTCGCGGACGGTGCCGTCGTGGGCGTCGCGGACTGCGTCGGCCGCCCGCTCGGCTCGGGCGTGGCCCCGCCGTCCGCCGAGCAGGTGGCGCCGTCGACCAGACAACCGACCGGGTCCCCGCCGCCGTTGACGACGAACCCGACGGTGACCGACTCGCCGGCGGCCAGCCCGTCGGTGTCCCACTTCGGCGGGGTCACGGTGACATGCCGGCCGCTGACGCTCGACTCCCCGTTCCACAGCGAGCCGAGTTTCGCCCCGGCCGGCAGGTCGAACTCCAGCGTCCAGGCCGACTTGGTCCGGCCGCTGTTGTTGGTGACGACGTACTGCGCGGTGTACCCGGTCGACCAGTCGCTGGTCTTCGTGTACGCCGCCCCGACCCCGGCCGCCTGCGCGGTCCCGGTGACGAACACGATCCCGCCGCCGACCACCGCCGCGGCGACCGCCCCGCCGATCACCTTGCTGCGACCACTGATCCTGCGCCGATGCGTACTCATCGCGTGCCTGCCTTCGTCGTTCACGGGGTGGGGTGCGGCAGCACGCTAGCGATCCCGAAACGGGCAAAACGCCCGACAGGGACGGGGGTCGGCGTCCTTAGGGTGCGCTTAAGGAGCACATCGGGGACGGTTAAAGGTCGAGACCACTTCGGGGTCCCGATCGGGTTTCCGGCGTCACCGGGCGGCCGTCCGTCTGCGCTTGCGCATCGCTCCGCGGTGGCCCCTGCGGACGGGTTCCCGGCCGTCCAGCTGGATCCAGAGACGTATCTCGGTGCCGCCGAGCACCGAGGAGCCGATGCGTACGTCGCCGCCGGTGGACTCGGCGAGGCGGCGGACGATGTCCAGGCCCAGGCCGGTGGAGCCGGCGGCGCCCGAGCCCCGGCCGCGGGCCATGGCGGCCTCCGGATCGGGGATGCCGGGGCCCGCGTCGGAGACCAGGACGATCACCGCGTCGTCGCCGTTGTGGACGTCGACCGCGAAGGCGGTGCCCTCCGGGGTGTGCCGGAAGACATTGCCGAGCAGGGCGTCCAGGGCGGCGGCGAGGTCGGCGCGGGCCACGGGGATGCGGACCGGACGCTCGACGCCGGCCGTGCGCACCTTGCGGCCCTCGTCCTCCGCGAGCGCCGACCAGAACGCCATCCGCTCCCGGACCACCTCGGCCGCGTCGCACCCGGCGCCGGGGCCGGCCGCCGCGGTCTGCGGCTTGGCCTCCCGGGCCGTGCGGATGATCGTGTCGACCTCACGCTCCAGCTGCGCGACCGCGGTCCGGGTCTGTTCGGCGGCCGGGGAGTCGCCGAGGGAGGCCGCGTTCAGCCGGAGCACGGTGAGGGGGGTGCGCAGGCGGTGGGAGAGGTCGGCGGCCAGCTCTCGCTCGTTCGCCAGGAGTTGCACCACCTGGTCGGCCATCGAGTTGAACGCCACGGCCGCCAGGCGCAGTTCGTTCGGGCCCTCCTCGGGGACCCGCGCCCCCAGCTTCCCCTCGCCCAGTTCGTGCGCGCCCTCGACCAGGCGCTGGGCCGGCTGCACCATCCGGACGCCCAGCCGGTCGGCGACCGCGACCGAGCCGACCACCAGGGCCGCTCCGACCGCCGCGAGCACCGCCCACGCCGTGGCCACGCCGTTGCTCACCTCGGACTCGGGGACGTACACCTCGACCACCACGGTCCCCAGGCCGAGCGCGACCGGCTGGAGCAGCGCGGAGCCGCCCGGCACCTCGGCGGTGGAGGCGCGGCCCAGCTTCCGCACGGCGGCGATGTCCGTGTCGGCGGCGCGCTGCCGGCCCAGGTCGACGGCGGCCCGGCCGTCGCCCGCCGGGATGTGCACCGCCATCCCGTCGTCCGAGCCGGCCGAGGCGACGACCCGCTCCAGCTGGTCCCGGTCGGTGGTGATGGACAGCGCGGGGACGACGACCGCGGCCTCCCGCTCGGCGTTGGAGAACGCGCGGTCGCGGGCCATCTCCTTGATGACCAGACCGAGCGGCACCGCGAAGGCGACCACGACCATGGCGGTGACCGCCAGGCAGACCTTGACCAGGGCCCATCTCATCCCGCCCACCCCGCTTCCGCCGGCGGCTCCAGCTTCACGCCGACGCCGCGCAGGGTGTGCAGATAGCGCGGCCGGGCCGCCGTCTCGCCCAGTTTCCGCCGCAGCCAGGACAGATGGACGTCGATGGTCTGGTCGTCGCCGTAGGACTGCTGCCACACCTCGGCCAGCAGTTCCCTGCGCGGTACGACCACCCCGGGCCGGCCGGCCAGGAAGGCCAGCAGGTCGAACTCGCGGCGGGTGAGGTCGAGTCGCGTGCCGTCCAGCTCCGCCTGGCGGCGCAGCGGGTCGACCGTGAGGCCGCCGACCCGGATGACCGAGGAGGGCGGGGCCTCCCCGGCGCCGGAGCGGGACCGCCGCAGGACGGCCGCCATCCGGGCCGACAGATGCTCCACGGAGAACGGCTTGGTCAGATAGTCGTCCGCGCCCGCGTTCAGCAGCCGGACGATCTCCGTCTCGTCGTCGCGCGCGGTCGCGATGATGACCGGGACGTCCGTGATGCCCCGCAGCATCTTCAGGGCCTCGGAGCCGTCCAGGTCCGGCAGTCCGAGGTCCAGGACGACCACGTCGAAACGGAAATGGGCGACCTCGCGCAGCGCCTCCAGTGCCGTGCCGACGCTGCGCACGGTGTGCGAGGCGTCGGTCAGCTGCCGGATGAGCGCCGAGCGTACGAACTGGTCGTCCTCGACCACGAGCACACTTGCCATGCGCCGCACCGTACGCCATGCCGACGAGGCCGGTCCGAGCCTGTGGACAACTCCCGCCCTGTGGACAACCCGTGGACCGTCCGGGCGACACCCGTGGGGCGGGTGGGGCAAGATGGCCCGCGATGCGCAGAGGACTCGTACACGTACTGGCCTGGACGCTCGCCACGGGCGCGGCGGTCACGCTGTCGTGGTGGGGCGTCCACACCGTGATGGCCGGCACCGCCTACGATCCTCCGCGCGCCCTTCCGCTGACCGCGAGCGAGGCGACGTCGACCGCCCAGGAGTCGCGGCCGCTGCCCTCCGACGACGTCGGCGTCTCCCCGTCCGCCGCCCCGTCGCGGAGCCCGTCCGCGAAGGCCACGGCACCGAGCCGCACGCCCACCGCGTCCGTGTCGCCCTCGCCCTCCGCCCCCTCCTCCCCCGCCGCCTCCGGCAGGGTCAAGAGCTACGACACCGACGGCGGCCGGGTCGTCTTCGACCTCGGGAAGACCTCCGCGGCCCTCGTCTCGGCGACGCCGGGCGCGGGCTGGTCGATGCAGGTGTGGAAGACGGAGGCGTGGATCCGGGTGGAGTTCGCCTCGGGCGCGGACCGGGTGTCGGTCTTCTGCACCTGGCACGACGGCCCGCCGCGGGTCGAGGTGGGCACGTACTGACCCGAGGGGTCAGCGGAACACCGAGGGCGGCGGCGCCGGGGAGGCGACCGCCGACGCGTCCGTCACCGGCGTCGCCCCACCCGTGAAGTCGGTCAGCGCCCTGCCGTGCTCGACCCGGCCGGGGTGCGGGTCGGAGGCGGCCCTGCGGGTCAGTTCGGCGATCGGCAGGGGCAGGTCGGAGGCGACGAGTACGGCGTTGCCGAACCGTTTGCCCCGCAGCACCGTCGGATCGGCGACCAGGGCCAGTTCGGCGAAGCGGGCGGCGGCGGTGGCGATCTGGCCGCGCAGATGGGCGAGCGGCGGGCCGTCGGCGAGGTTGGCGGCGTAGCAACCGCCCGGCTTCAGCGCCCTGCGGACCTCGTCGAGGAACTCGGCGGAGGTGAGGTGGGCGGGGGTGCGGGCGCCGCTGAACACATCGGATATGACGAGGTCGGCCCAGCCGTCCGGGACCTTGCCGAGCCCCTCGCGCGCGTCCACGGACCGCACCCTGATCCGCGCGCCCGGGTCCAGCGGCAGCTCCCTGCGCACGAGTTGGACGAGGGCCGCGTCCCGCTCGACGACCTGCTGGGTGGAGCGGGGGCGGGTGGCGGCGACATAGCGGGCGAGGGTGAAGGCGCCGCCGCCGAGGTGGACCACGTGCAGCGGCCGGCCGGGCGGTGCGGTGAGGTCGACGACATGGCCGAGGCGGCGCTGGTACTCGAAGGAGAGGTACGCCGGGTCGTCGAGGTCGACGTGCGACTGCGGGGCTCCGTCGAGGAGCAGTGTCCAGGCCCGCGCCCGGTCCCGGTCGGGCACCAGCTGCGCCAGCCCGCCGTCGACGCCCTCCACGACGGCCGCGTCGGCGTCCCGCTCACGCCGGGTGTTCCTGGACTTTCCCATGGGTGCATTTTCGCAGCCGCCGGGGCCGCCGTGCGCGCTCGGCCCGAGGCGGGGCGCACCGGACGCGCCCGCGGCCGGACCGGGCCACCCGCCGGACACCGCCTCGGCCGGGCACGGTCACCGGCGGCCGTGCCGACCGGACACGGTCACCGGCAGCTGTCCGCCGCCTCGATCATCCGGGCCGCCTCGCCGAGCGCCCGGCGCAGTACCGCCGGATCCGTCGCGAGGTCCGCCTCACCGGGCGGCACCAGCCAGTCCGAGCCCCGTACCCGCGGCTCGGGGTCGCGTCTCAGCCCGCGGCCGTCGGTCCGGGTGCAGGTGCTGCCCGGGACGTCCCAGGCGGCCGCGGTGCCGGGCGGCACGAGGAAGGCGAGCGTGTCGTCCCCGTCGTCGTGCAGGACGGGCCCCACCACCTCCCCGGCCCCCCGCCGCAGGATGTCGACCGCCTCCAGCCCCTGCCGGGTCGGCACCGTCACAAGGTCGCACGCCGTCACCGACGACGTACAAGGATCGTTGCTCTGGCTGGTCTCCATCCCGGCCTCCACCGCGCAGCCCGCCTGTAGTCCACAGCATTCAACGCGTCGCGCCGTCAACGGCTACGGCGGAAGTCCGCCGCAAAGGATGGCAGTTCATGGCAGATCCCGGATGAGATATCCGGTTTGTAGCCAAACACCGCATGGCGGCCCGATCGCAGCAGGTACGTTCTTGCCCGCCGGACATCAGGGTGATCACCTCAGAAATCGGTCGACTCATCACGATCCCGGCATGGTTCGACGGTTCGCACGAGAGGACCCGGCCATGGCGTCGTCAACGGTGACCCCACCCAGGCCCAACCGGCCATCACGGCCCAACCTCGCCTTCCGGCACCTGCGCGGACAGCGCTCGCCGGCCGAGTTCGCCGCACTGGTGCGGCGGGCCGCGCGCGAGATCGGCGAGCGGGTCAGCTGCGACGCGCGCTACATCGGGCGGGTCGAGGCGGGGGAGATCCGCTGTCCCAACTACGCGTACGAGCGGGTGTTCCTGCACATGTTCCCCGGCCGCACGCTCACCGATCTGGGGTTCGCGCCCCGCGCCTCCGTACGCGGACGCGGGGCGCGCGCCGCGGAGAACGCGCCCTGCGTCCACACCACGATCTCCGCGCACACCACGGGTGAGGCGCGGGGGGCGGGTGAGACGCGCGGGGCGTACGAGCCGTATGACACGCAGGACCCGTACGACACGCACCACAACGACGAGGAGAGCGACGTGCTGCGTCGCGCATTCATGACGGGCGGAGGCGCCACGGTGGCCGCCGCCTCGCTGGGCCCGCTGGGACTCACCACCGACGCCACCGCCGCGGAGCGCCGGGTGCGCCATGTCGGGACGCGGGAGGCGGGCGCCCTCGAAGAGGCGGTCCGCAGGATCCGGCTGCTGGACGACCGGCACGGCGCCGACGGCCTCTACCGGCGGGCCGCCGCACCTTTGCGGGCCGCGTACGCGCTGCTGGACGCCGGGGCGACCCGGCAGGCGACCGCCGACCGGCTGCACTCGGGCGCCGGGGAGCTGGCGATCTCCGTGGGCTGGCTGGCCCACGACTCGGGCCGCTTCGAGGACGCGCGCTCGCACTACGCGGAGGCCCTCGCCACCGCTCGGATGACCGGGGACCAGGCGCTGGAGGCGCACGCCTTCTGCAACACGGCGTTCCTCGCGCGCGACGCGGGGCGCCCCCGCGAGGCCGTGCGCGCCGCGCAGGCCGCCCAGCGCGTCGCGCGCCCCCTGGGATCGCCCCGTCTGATGTCCCTGCTGGCGCTGCGCGAGGCGGGCGGCTGGGCCGGGCTCGCCGACCGTGCGGGCTGCGAACAGGCCCTGGTCCGCGCCCAGACCCTCTACGGGCGGGGCGCCCGCGACAACGACCCCGAGTGGATGAGCTTCTACGGCGAGGCCGAACTGGAGGGCCTCGAAGCGCAGTGCTGGTCGACGCTGGGCGACTGGGGGCGGGCGGCGTGGCACGCGGGGCGCGCCGCCGAGCTCCAGGATCCGCACTTCACCCGGAACATCGCGCTGTACACGGCCGAGCTGGCGGACGACCTCGCGCGCGGGGGGCGTCCCGACGAGGCGGCGGTGGCGGGGCTGCGGGTGCTGGACCTGCTGGACCAGGTCCAGTCGTCGCGGGTCCAGGGGATGCTGGCCGGGACGGCGCGGGTCCTGGCGCCGCACCGGAGGGCGCGCGGTGTCTCGGCGTTCCTGGAGCGGCACGCCGGTTCGCCGCGGGCCGTGTGAACCAGGGCGCGTCCGCGCCGCGCGGCAGGATCGCGACGACCGGCCCCGGGGTCTATGCCAGGTGCCCCAGGTCGTTCCAGCTCTCGATCGCGGGCTCGCCGTACGCCCACCCCAGTACCGACAGCGACGTCGGGTTCAGCCGGATCCGTGCCGCGAAGTCGAGGGGCAGGCCCAGCCACCGGGCCCCGATCGACCGGAGGATGTGCCCGTGGGCGAAGACCAGCACGTCGCGGTCGGCGGACCGGGCCCAGGAGACGACCTCGTCCGCGCGGGCGGTGACCTCGGCGAGCGACTCGCCCCCGGGGACACCGTCGCGCCAGATGAGCCAGCCGGGGCGGACCGCCTGGATCTCGGCAGGGGTCATGCCCTCGTAGGCGCCGTAGTCCCACTCCATGAGCGTGTCCCAGCGGGTGGCGCGGTCACCGAAGCCGGCGAGTTCGCACGTCTCGCGCGCGCGTGCCAGCGGGCTGGTGCGTATCTCGACGTCGGTGAGGCCGTCGAACGGCGCCCGGTGCAGCCGTTCGCCGAGCAGCTTGGCGCCCTGGCGGCCCTCCTCCAGGAGCGGCACGTCGGTCCTGCCGGTGTGCTTTCCGGACAGCGACCACTCGGTCTGTCCGTGCCGGGCCAGCAGGATGCGCGGTGCCATGGGGGACCTTTCCGGGACATCCCCGAGGTGAGCCCGGGGAAAAGCGGGGGCGGAACCCCTCCATCATCGCTCACCCTGGACAGGGGCAACCCGGTGGGCGATCTCAGCGTCTTTGAGGGCCGGGGGCGCTCGGTGAGGGCGCGTTCGTACGCCGTAAAGTGGCACGTCCGCGCCACCGGCGCAGCGCGACATGAGGGGGAGGCGATCGGATGCCGAAGACCGAGACACCGGGCACCGAGGCGGCCCCGCGGACCCGGCTGCGCTGGTGGACCGAGCTGCCGCTGATCCTGCTGGTGTACGCCTGCTACTCGGCGGGCCGACTGCTCGCACGGGGCGACGTCACGACCGCCGTCGACCACGGCCTGGGGATCCTGCGGATCGAGAAGGCCCTGTACCTCAACGCCGAGCACCCGCTGAACCGCCTGTTCACGCGCGAGGCGTGGCTCGGCGTGCCGGCCGACTTCTGGTACGCGTCGCTGCACTACGTGGTCACGCCCGCGATCCTGGTCTGGCTGTTCCGCTCGCGTTCCCAGGTCTACCGGGCCGCCCGGACCTGGCTGATGACGTCCACCTTCATCGGTCTGATCGGCTTCACGCTGATGCCGACCTGCCCGCCCCGGCTGCTGTCGGCGGGCCACGGCTTCGTGGACACGATGGCCCAGTACAGCTCGTACGGCTGGTGGGGCGGTGAGGCGAGCGCCCCGCGCGGGATGGGCGGCATGACCAACCAGTACGCGGCGATGCCGAGTCTGCACGTGGGCTGGGCGCTGTGGTGCGGTGTGATGCTGTGGCGCTACGGCGGCACGCGTACGGCGAAGGCGGCCGCGGTCGTCTACCCGCTCGTGACGACGATCGTGGTGATGGGCACCGCCAACCACTACTTCCTCGACGCGGCGGCGGGCGCGGCCGCGATGGGTGCCGGTCTGCTGCTGGCACCGTTCGTGACACGCGCGGTGGACCGGATCAAGGTGGCGGCCGCCACCCGTGTCCCGGCGGTCCCGGCGGACTCCCCGGGCGCAGCGGCCTCGATTGTCAGTGGCGGATGCCAGACTTCCACGGGTGAGCGAATTCCACGGCAGCGCGAGTCACGGTTCGGGTCGGGAACCGAACCGGGTGCCTCCCCCTCGGACGCGGGGGACGGCGCTCCGGCAGCGGCTCGCTGAGCTGCGCGGCCCCGACGTCCAGGCCAAGGCGCTGGACGCCCGCGCCCTCGCGGCGCTCGCCGCGAACCCCGGGTGCAGACGGCGCGCGATCCTCGACGGCGCGGGGGTGAACAAGGCGGCCCTCGCGGGCGCGCTGGGTTCACCGTCGGCCTTCGGACAGTCGCAGTTCGCCCTCACGCGCGGCAACGCCTTCGAGGCGAAGGTGAAGGCGGACGGCGGCGCGGAGCTGCTGCGGCTGGTGCACGAACGGCTCGACCCCGGCGCCGAGCCGCCGAACTCCGCGAGCGTCCCCGACCTGACCGCGTCCGGCCCCGAGGGCCGTACCGCGCGTACGGCCCTGGCGCTGCGCGAGGCCACCGAGCAGGGGCGCGGCACCTGGACCCTGCTCGACCACCCGATGCTCGCGCTGGACGTGGCCGGCTCCCCCGCGTTCCTGGAGCCGGACGCGGTGGTGGTGCACCCGGACGGCGGGTGGACGGTCGTGGAGATCAAGTCCTTCCCGATGCTGGACGGTTCGGCGGACCCGGCGAAGGTCGGCGCGGCCGCCCGCCAGGCCGCCGTGTACGTGCTGGCGCTGGAGGAGGTCGCCGCCCGGCTGGACCCCGCGCCGAGGGTCCGCCACCGCGTGCTCCTGGTCTGCCCCAAGGACTTCTCCAACCTGCCGACCGCGTCCGCCGTGGACGTCCGCAAGCAGCGCGCGGTCACCAGCCGTCAGCTGGCCCGGCTGACCCGGATCCAGGACATCGCAGACGCCCTCCCCGAGGGCGTCTGCTTCTCCCCCGAGCTGCCCGCCGAGCAGCTCACGGCGTCCGTGGAGGCCGTCCCGGCGGTCTACGCGCCCGAGTGCCTGGCCGCGTGCGAGCTGGCGTTCCACTGCCGCGACCGCGCCCGCGCGGACGGCGCGGTGACCGCCCTGGGCCGCTCGGTCCGCGCCGAACTGGGCGGGCTGACCACGGTCGAAGGGGTCCTGGCGGCCGCGCGCGGCGAGGCCGGGGACCCCGAGGACCCGGCCGTCGCCGCCCTGCGCCGGGCCGCCCTGCTGCGCACCGAGGCCCTGGGGGCGATGTGTCGCTGATCGCCACCCTCGCCCGCCTCGAGGCCGTCACCACCGGCCGCGCCCAGCCCGCCGCCACGGTCCGGCACCGGCGGCTGTCCGACCGGCCGCTGGTCTTCGTGCCGCTGACCACCGCCGGTGAGGCGGGCGCCCCGCTCGGCGCGCTGGTCGGCACCGACCGGGACGCGCCGCGCCTGCTGGTCGTACCGCAGCCGCGCGACCGCGACCTCAGGTTCGCGTTCCTGGCGGAGCTGGCCGATGTGGTCCTGCCGTACATCGACTCCTACGCGGACGTGGTGGAGGCCGCCGAGCGGGGCGAGACCGACCCCGGGACGGGCAGGCGCGTCAAGGTCGAGGTCGAGCTGTGCGCCGACGCACCCCAGCTGATCGTGCCGAGCCGCGCGGGCGTCGACTTCGTCCGCCTGCTCGGCCGCTCCATGCGCTTCAGGCGTACGGCGGAGCAGGACCCGGAGACGCCGTATCCCGCGCCCCCGCGCGTGCCGCTGCTGGGCAGGTGGCTGACGCACTTCGGGGAGCGGGCCCGGGTGCCGGGATCCTCGCTGCTGCTGGCGCTGACGGAGGTGCTCGGCCGGCACTGGGCGACCGGGCAGTCCGGTCTGGAGGACCAGCATCTGGGGGCGCTGCTCGCCTGGATCGCCCCGCCGGACGGTGCGACGGGCGCCGAGGCGGCCCTGCGCGCGGAGCTGGCGCGGGACGCCGACGGGCAGCTGTGGTGCCCGCCGGCCGGTCCGGCCACCGACCCGGCCTTCGACAACAAGCTGCTCGCCCCGGCCATCGAGCGCTACAACGGCGCGCGTACCGCCCTCGCGGCCGCCGAGGACGGCCTGGAGGCCGACGACCGGCTGGGCGCGCTGACCACCGCCGAGCGGGAGATCCACGAGCTGGTGCGCAGCCGGACGCTGCCGACCTGGCAGCGGGTGTGGGAGGGCCTCGATCTGCTGCGGGCGCTGCCCGAGGGGGCGCATGTCGAGGAGCGGTGGACACGCGACCGCTGGTCGTTCACCGGCCACCGGGACCGGGTCGTGGCCGGTGAGCCCCCGCAGCCGCGCCGGGACGACGCGGTGACCGCCGCGAACAAGCTGGCCACGCGCGAGCGGGAGCAGGCCCGGCTGGACGCGCAGGAGGCGCTGGACGATCCGCTGGTGATGGCGGGGCGGCGGCTGGCCGGGGAGGCGTTCACGGGCGAGGTCGTCGATGTGGTGATGACGTACAGCGAGGGCAAGCGGCCGAGTCCGCGCCCGCTGGTCACCGTCCGTACGGACGACCGGCCGTATCTCGGGGAGCGGGCGAAGGTGTTCCGGTCCCTGGGCGGGAAGCCGCAGGCGGCCGAGTTCGCCGGGCGGGACGGCACGGAGGACGAGGGTCTGCTGGTGCTGCGGATCGTCGACAGGATGGGCCGCGGCAAGGAGCCCGAGCGGGGGTCCGTACCCGAGAAGGGCGACCTGCTGTGCTTCACGCTGTTCGAGCACGAGCAGCGCGGCGGCGCGAAGCTGCCGGACCCGGAGGAGACGCCGTGGACCCACGGCGGGCCGCCCGGGGAGCGGACGCCCGAAGCCCCCGACTCCCTCACCCAGGAGGACGTCCTGTGACCACCGAGGCCGTCTTCGACCCCGGTACCGCCGCCGGCCGCGCGACCGACGCCATCCTGCGGGACACCTTGCACGGCACCGCGCGCGGGGTGGTCGTCGACTCCCCGCCCGGCGCCGGGAAGTCCACGCTGGTCGTCCGCGCGGCGCTGGAGCTCGCCGACGCCGGGCGTTCCCTGATGGTGGTCGCGCAGACCAACGCGCAGGTCGACGATCTGGTGCTGCGGCTCGCCGAGAAGAACCCCGGGCTGCCGGTGGGCCGGCTGCACAGCAGTGACACCGACCCGTACGACAAGGCGCTGGAGTCGCTGGCGAACGTGAAGAAGTCGGCGAAGGCGGCCGAGCTGGCCGGGCTGCCGGTGGTCATCTCCACGGCGGCCAAATGGGCGCACGTGAAGGTCGACGAGCCGTGGCGGCACGCGATCGTGGACGAGGCGTACCAGATGCGCTCGGATGGGCTGCTGGCCGTGGCCGGGCTGTTCGAGCGGGCGCTGTTCGTGGGCGACCCGGGGCAGCTGGACCCGTTCGCGATCGTGGGCAGCGAGCAGTGGGCGGGGCTGTCGTACGACCCGTCGGCCTCGGCGGTGACGACGCTGCTGGCGCACAATCCCGAGCTGCCGCAGCACCGGCTGCCGGTCTCCTGGCGGCTCCCGGCGTCGGCGGCCCCGCTGGTCTCCGACGCCTTCTACCCGTACACCCCGTTCCGCAGCGGCACGGACCACGGCGACCGCCGGCTGTCCTTCGCCGTCCCCTCGGACGGTTCCGGTCCGGACCGGGTGATCGACGAGGCGGCCGAGTCCGGCTGGGGTCTGCTGGAGCTGCCCGCCCGGCACACGCCCCGTACCGACCCGGAGGCGGTCCGGGCGGTCGCGACCGTCGTCCGGCGGCTGCTGGACCGGGGCGGCGCGGCGACGTCCGAGCGTTCCCCGGATCCGAGCCCGCTGACCGCCGACCGGGTCGCCGTCGGTACCGCGCACCGCGACCAGGCGGCGGCGGTGCGGGCGGCGCTGGCCGAGCTGGGGGTGACGGACGTGACCGTGGACACCGCGAACCGGCTCCAGGGCATGGAGTTCGACGTCACGGTGATCCTCCACCCGCTGTCCGGCCGCCCCGACGCCACCGCCTTCCACCTGGAGACCGGGCGGCTCTGCGTCCTCGCCTCCCGGCACCGGCACGCGTGCGTGGTGGTGTGCCGGGCGGGCGTCGGGGACCTCCTCGACGACTACCCGTCGACCGAGCCGGTCCAGCTGGGAACGCTGGTGAAGTTCCCGGACGGCTGGGAGGCGAACCACGCGGTGCTGGCGCATCTCGGGGAACATCGGGTGCCCTGGAAGCCTTGAGACTGCGGGGCGCAGGGGGTGTCTCGCCTGATCGACGAGACACTCCCGAGGGCCTCTTGCGCCACCGGGGGACAATGGAGGGTGGTCCGCAACCGAACCGTACGAGGAGGAGAAGACATGGCGGAGCCCGCGCCGCGTCGGAACGAACCGCGGCTACGCCCCGCGCCCCTGCTCTTCGAGCCGGCGGAGGCAGCCGGTGACCCGGAGCATTTCTTCGATCTGGAGTCGATCGACGACCCCGGGGCGCTGCTGACCCGCGCCACCGAGCTGACGGTGGCGTTCCGGGCGGCGGCCGACCGGGCGGTGGAGTTCCAGGCCATGGCGGCGGCGCAGCTCGCCGACCCGCGCCGGTTCGACCGGCTGACGCCGGCGGACATCGCCGAGCGGGCCGAGTGGACCGAGGACTACGCGAAGAAGATGGTCGAGTTCGGCCGGGATCTGCTGCGAGGGGACACCGAGGGCCGGCGCAGCGTCGACCCGGTGTAGGCCGGCACGACCCCCGTGGCATATGCCGGGCGGGCAAGATACCCGTTCGGCGGCGCCCTGTCCCGGTTTTCCGCGACTCTGGGGAATCGCCTGCTCACGGCCGGTACACCTGTCCGTCATGAGCAGTGCATGTGTCACCGCGGACGGGGCCGCCTGGCTGGCCTCCGCCGGAACGTACCCGCGCAGCACCCTCGCCCTGTGGGACGAGCGGCCGGACGCCCCGGTGGTGCTGCCGTGCGGTTCCGTCTTCGACGTGGTCAGCGCGCCGGCGGTGTTCGGGCGGCTGATGCTGGACCGGCTGTGGGGCGAGGGGCCGGGCTCCGGGCCGGTGGCCGCGTTCCGGGGCCGGACCCTGCTGTTCACCGCGCCGGGCACGGCCCAGCGGCTGCCGTCGCTGCTGCGCTGGGAGGAGTACGACCGCAAGGGCGCGATCCCGCCACTGCTGTGCCACGGCACCGGGGACGCGGTGACCGTCCCTGCGGTGCTCGACAGCGCCTCCCCGACCTCGTCGGGCACCCGCTGGCTGGTGGCCCCGGACACCCGCCTGCCCTGGCTCCCGGGCCCCGAGATCCTGCTCTGGGCGGCCGTCCGGGCGGCCCGCGCGACCGTGCGGATATCGATTTTTCCTCCCCAGGATCAGGATGCTAAGGTCTACGACGTCAGCAGGCGCCGCTAGCTCAGTTGGTTAGAGCAGCTGACTCTTAATCAGCGGGTCCGGGGTTCGAGTCCCTGGCGGCGCACGACGGTGAAAGGCCCCTCGCGAAAGCGGGGGGCCTTTCGCGTACGTCGTCGGCCACGGCCTCACACATGGGCCGGCGTGATCCGTACCGTCCAGGCCCCCGAGGCCGTGCGGCCCTCCACCTCCACGCGGACGCCGTCCGCGTCCGGGACCGTGAAGGTCTCACCGGCGGCGACCGGGGCGTCGGCGAGCGGCGGGTAGACGGAGGACTCCCAGCAGGCCTCGGTGCGGGGGTGGGCGTCGACCACCTCGACCGGGCCGCGCCCGGACTGGGCGTCGCTGCCGACCCGGTAGACGAGGATGCCGGCGCGGCAGACTCCCCGGTCGTTGCCGACGGGTCCGCGCGCCTCGAAGGCCAGCACGCTCTCCGGGCCGGTGCGCACCACGGCCAGCTTGGTGCCGCGGCCGAGACCGAAGGCGGGTGAGCCGGCGGCACGGGTGAGCGGCACGCCCGGCCCGGCGCCCAGCGGCTCCAGGGTCAGCCGGGTCGGACCGGGACCCCGTACGCACACCACCTGGCGGGGTTCCAGCCAGCCCAGCTTCCACTTGTGCCAGCCGAACAGATCCGGCGCGAGTCCGAACTGGCTGCCCATCAGGTCCCAGTCACCGACATGGGTGTCCCAGTCGCCCTTGCCGTCCTCCGGACGGCGGTAGAGGTCGGGCAGGTCGAAGACATGGCCGGTCTCGTGGGCGAGGACCAGCCGGTCCGGGGGGTGCTTCTCGAAGACGGTGACGACCCGGCGGATGTCCGTGCCGTCGGCGTGCAGCGGGACGTCCATGTTCACGACCTTCGTGGCGTCCGAGTCGACACCGGGCGCGTCGGGGTCGGCGACGAGGTAGACGATGTCGTAGCGGGAGAAGTCGACCAGCGGGTCGGCGGCGGCGAGGGCGTCGCGGAGGTAGGCCGCGCGGCTCCCGGGGCTCCAGTCGCGCTGTATGGCGTAGGCGGTGGACGGCTTCGGCATCCGGATCCAGCGCTTCAGCGGGTGCGCGCGCAGGGTGAACCTGCCGTAGGACGCCTGCCGGAAGAAGTCGCTGGTGGCGGGGAAGTGGTCGGCGGCCAGCTCGGCGGGGGAGGCCATCGGGACCCAGTCGGGGAACGACAGGAAGACCATGACGGCGTCGAGGGTGCGGGTGGGCCGGGGGTAGGCGGTGTTCCAGGTGTCGAGGCCCTCGGAGTGGTGGGCGTGGGTGCGCGTCAGGGCGCAGGGGGCGGTCGCGAAGGGTTCGGCGACCGAGGGGCCGCTGACCAGGGAGGTCGCGACGAGTGCCGACAGGGTGGTGGCCATGGCCGCGGTGCTGCGCAGTCGAGGGCGCGGGAAGAGTCGCGGCACTTCGGACCTCCGGGAGCGGTTCACGGGACACCGCCACCCAGCCTGTGCGAATTTGTCGTACTACGCCCTGTTTGCCTGCCCCAGAAGAGTGAGGAGGGAGAAAGCGGGCATCACTTCCGACACCCCCGGAATTCTCACGGAACGTCACATGCGGTCACCCGCCCGCAGAACCGGTCCACCTGCGGGCAGAAACGATCTGTCAGAACAGTGGGTTGTTCCGGGACACTGGGCAGTGGCTGCGCGGGTCCGGGGGCAGCCTCTATGATCGGCACACTTTCCTGCACGGACAGAGATCGAGTGCACTGCGGGAGCGAGCGGTGAGCGGAACGTCCGAAGGGCCGACGCCCGCGGCAGACCTCGATCGGTCAGCCGTCACAGAGAGTGACAATCAGACAGCTACCGGTGCGGGAGGGCCGGCGGGAGCAGACCCCCCGTTCTACCGGTCGGTCTTCGCGACCGCCCCGCTCGCCATGGCGCTCGTCGACCGCGATGGCGTGGTCGTCGACGCCAACGAGGCGCTCGGCGAAGTACTCGGCGGCGCGGCCGAAAGCCTGGTCGGACGGGGCGCCGCCGACCTGCTGGACCTCGCCTCCGACGCCCGCACCTGGCACGCCTACCGCGAGGTGCTGCGCGGCCGGCAGGCGAAACTGCGCTGCACCAGGCGCCTGAAACACCCCGACGGGCGCACGCTCTGGGCCCAGGTCACCGTCTCGCCGCTCGACGAGCACACCCCCGGGGTGCTGCTCTCCGTGGCCGACATCAGCGCCCGCCGCGACCTCCAGGCACGGCTGCGCCACCTCCAGATGCACGACCCGGTCACCCGGCTGCCCAACCGCACCCTGTTCTTCGAGCGGGTGACGGCCGCGCTGGAGGCGGAGTCGTACGAGCAGAGCGGGACCGGCCGGATCGGCCTGTGCTACCTGGACCTGGACGGGTTCAAGGCGGTCAACGACACGCTCGGCCACCGGGTCGGCGACCGGCTGCTGGCCGCCGTCGCCGAGCGGCTGACGGAGTGCGCCAAGGAGGCCGGGCGCACCCGGCCCGGCGTGCCGCTGGTGGCCAGACTCGGGGGCGACGAGTTCGCGCTGCTGGTGGAGGACTCCACCGGCACCGAACAGCTCGCCGACCTCGCCGAGTGCGTGCTGAAGGCGCTCCAGGCGCCGTTCGACCTGGCCGGGCAGCGGATGAACGTCTCCGCCTCGATCGGGGTCGTCGAACGGCACGCGGCCGGCACCACCGCGACGGGTCTGATGCAGGCCGCCGACACCACGCTGTACTGGGCGAAGGTGGACGGCAAGGACCGCTGGACCCTGTTCGACCCGGAGCGCAACGCCCATCTGATGACCCGCCAGGCCCTCGCCTCCACCCTGCGGCCCGCCATCGAGCGCGGCGAGTTCCGGCTCGACTACCAGCCGCTGGTCGGCATGGCGGACGGCCGGCTGCGCGGGGTCGAGGCGCTGGTGCGCTGGGACCACCCCCGGTTCGGGCTGCTGCCGCCGAATCGGTTCGTCGCACTGGCCGAGGAGGACGGCTCGATCGTGCCGCTCGGGCGATGGGTTCTGGCCACCGCGTGCCGTCAGGCCCGGCGCTGGCAGCTGGAGAACCCCGACGAGCCGCCGCTGTTCGTCAGCGTCAACGTGGCGGTCCGTCAGGTGTGGGACTCCGACCTGGTGGCGGACGTGGCGGAGATCCTCGAGGAGACCGGGCTGCCGCCGCGTCTGCTCCAGCTGGAACTCACCGAGTCGGCCGTCATGGGCTCGGCGGGCCGCCCGCTCCAGGCCCTCCAGGCGCTCAGCGACATGGGGGTGCACATCGCCATCGACGACTTCGGGACCGGCTACTCCAACCTCGCCTACCTCAGCCGGCTGCCCGTGTCGGTGCTGAAGCTCGACGGGTCGTTCGTGCGCGGCTTCCAGTACGAGGGCACGGGCGCCGCGCCGAACCCGGCCGACGAGGTGGTCGTCGAGGCGATGATCGACCTCGCCCACCGGCTCGGGCTGACCGTCACCGCCGAGTGCGTGGAGACCTCCGCGCAGGCCACCCGGCTGCGCAGCATCGGCTGTGACACCGGACAGGGGTGGCTGTACTCCCGCCCGGTGCCGCCGGATCGTATCTCCGAACTGCTGGTGGGAACCGCGCCCTACGCCGTCGGCAACCCGTAGGCGTCGGCGACCAGTTCGTAGGAGCGCAGGCGCAGCTCGCCCCGGTGGGCGTGGCTGGTGAGCATCAGCTCGTCGGCGCCGGTGCGCTTGTGGAGGTCGTCGAGTCCGGTGCGGACCTCGTCGGCGGTGCCGTGGACGATGTTCGCCGCCCAGGAGTCGACGAACTCCCGCTCCAGCTCGGTGAAGACATGCGCCTCCGTCTCCTCCGGGGAGGGGAAGAGTCCCGGGCGGCCGGTGCGCAGCCGGACCATGTTGAGACCGGTGGCCAGCACCTGCCGGCGGGCCTCGCGCTCGTCGTCGGTGGCCAGCACCGAGACGCCGATCAGCGCGTACGGCTCGGCGAGCACCTCGGACGGCCGGAAGGACTGCCGGTACAGGTCGAGGGCCGGGACGGTGTTCTGCGCGGAGAAGTGGTGCGCGAAGGCGAACGGCAGCCCGAGCAGGCCGGCGAGGCGGGCGCTGAAGCCGGAGGAGCCGAGCAGCCAGATCGGCGGGCGGTGCCGGGACTGCACACCGCCCGGGGAGGTCGCCTGGATCGGGCCCGGCACGGCATGGATCCGCCGGTAGGGGTGGCCGTCGGGGAAGTCGTCGTCCAGGAAACGGGTCAGCTCGGCGAGCTGCTCGGGGAAGTCGTCGGCGCCGTCGGGCAGGCCGTCGGAGCGGCGCAGGGCGGCGGCGGTGGCGCCGTCGGTGCCGGGGGCGCGGCCGAGGCCCAGGTCGACGCGGTGCGGGGCGAGCGCCTCCAGGGTGCCGAACTGCTCGGCGATGACCAGGGGCGCGTGGTTGGGCAGCATCACGCCGCCCGAGCCGAGCCGGATGCGGTCGGTGTGGGCGGCGAGGTGGGCGAGGATCACCGCGGGCGAGGAGGAGGCGACGCCGGGCATCGAGTGGTGCTCGGCGATCCAGTAGCGGTGGAAGCCGCGGGACTCGGTGAACCGGGCGAGGTCGACACTGGTCCGCAGGGCGTCGGTGGCGGTGCGGCCGGAGCCCACGGTGACCAGGTCGAGGACGGAGAGCGGGGTGGGGGCCGTGCCGTACGCGGTGCCTCGGATCTCGTCCGTCGCCGTCTCGTCTGCCGCCACGGGTTCCTCCTGTCATCGGGCTTACGGTGTCCTCCGCGGCCTAACAGGAGGGAGTCCCCGTTTATTCCCGTGGGGCCCCGCGGATCACATCTGCACGATCGGCTCCTGCGCGAACAGCGCTCCCAGCCCCGGCGCGTTCACCCGTCGGCCGGTGAGCCGCAGCGCCTCCCATACGGCGACCTGGGCGGCGGTGAGGACCGGCTTGCCCAGCGCCTCCTCCAGGGCGGGCAGGTGGGCGGCCGTGTGGAGGTCGGGGTCGGGCAGCAGGACCGCCTCGGCGCGGGGGTCGTCGGCCGCCCGGGCGAGGGCGAGCACCTCGGCCTCCCCGGCGTTCCCGGCCGCCGCCGCGTCCGGGTGCTCGCCCGCCCCGGTGCTCCCCACGACCTCCAGTCCGCCCGCGCGCAGGAACTCCACGAGACGGCCCGCCGCCTCGTCCGGGCCCGCCACGCCCACCGCGACCCGTGCCGCCCCGATCTCCCGGGCCGCGTGCAGGAAGGCGAAGGGGGTCGCAGAGGCCGGCGTCCCGGCGGTCATGGCCAGCCCCCGCACCTGTTGCCGGACGCCCTCCCCGCCCAGCGCGAACCCCTCCCGCGCGCAGACCCACACCACCGCCTCCGCGCCCGCCAGCCGCAGCTGCTCCACGCCTTTCGCCAGCCCCTCGGGCGCGTCCTCGCCGACGTCCGTGTGAACCAGATCCAGCCGGATGTCGCTGCCCAGGAGCTGCTCGATACGGGGGTAGTCGTCCTCGGCCGAGTGGCCCGGGTAGAGAAATCCGAGTGTGGTCATGTCCGGCCTTCCTGCCGCTGCTCTTCTTCCGGCAGTACCCGGGTACCCAGCGGACGCGGCCCACCGCCCGCGGCGTCACCTGGTTGGCGGTCAGGCCGTGTTGACGGCCGTGGGTCCGGGTGCGACCGTGGGCGGCCCTCGGTCAGGAAGGGGCATCGGATGGCCGCCGTTCCCACGCTCCTCGTCCTCGACGCCGATCCCCTTCCCCGTCTCGGCCGTCTCATGGGCCGGGTCCGGGTGCTGCACGCCGACGAGGCCTCGCTCGCCGCCCGGCTGCCGGAGGCGGACGTGCTGCTGGTGTGGGACACCACCTCGCACGCGGTGCGCGCGGCCTGGCCGGGCGAGGGGCCGCGGCCGCGCTGGGTGCACACGGCGGGCGTGGGCGTGGACCATCTGCTGTGCCCGGAGCTGGTCGCGTCCGACACGGTGGTGACGACGGCACGCGGGCTCTTCGACCAGCCGGTCGCCGAGTACGTGGCCGCGCTGGTCCTGGCGATGGCGAAGGACCTGCCGCGGACCTGGGACCTCCAGCGGCGGGGCGAGTGGCGGCCCCGGGAGAGCCGGCGGGTGGCCGGGACCCGGGCGGTGGTGGTCGGCTCGGGTCCGGTCGGCCGGGCGGTCGCCCGTACCCTCAAGGCACTCGGGGTGACCGCCGCCGTCGTCGGCCGGGTCCCGCGCACCGGCATCCACGGCCCCCAGGACCTGGACCGGCTGCTGGCCCGCGCCGACTGGGTGGTCGCGGCCGCCCCGCTCACCGAGCGGACCGACGGCATGTTCGACCTGCGGCGGTTCGGTGTGATGCAGCCGTCGGCGCGGTTCGTGAACGTGGGCCGGGGCCGGCTGGTCGTCGAGGACGCCCTCGTGCACGCGCTGACCCGGCGCTGGATCGCGGGCGCCGCCCTGGACGTGCTCGGCACCGAGCCCCTCCCCGTCGACAGCCCGCTGTGGCACGTCCCGGGGCTGATCGTGTCCCCGCACATGGGCGGCGACACGGTCGGCCGGCGGGACGAACTGGGCGAGCAGTTCGTGGAGCTGTTCCAGCGGTGGGCGGCGGGCCGGACCCTGCGGAACGTGGTCGACAAGCGGCGCGGATACGTGCCGGGCCACTGACCGCCCGCACACTCCCCTCACAGGAGGCCCCCGCATAACCCGTCCGGACCCGGGTAGCCGCGCCGCCATGGCTCGACCCACCGGACACTCCGGAAACAGGCAACCCCTCCTTCAGGCATCCACCAGCCGCCGATCGCTGCTCGCGGGGGTGGCGGCGCTCGGCACGCTGGGCGCGGCGGGCTGCTCGCGCGTGGCCACGGCCTCCACCACCGAGGGCGGTGATCTGCTCGACCGGCTCAGAGCCGCCGGCGTCGTCCGGCTCGGGATCGCCGGGGAGATCCCCTTCGGGTACATCGACCGGGACGGCCGGCTCACCGGCGAGGCGCCCGAGCTGGGCCGGGCGATATTCAAGCGGCTCGGGGTGGACCGGGTGCAGCCCGTGCCCACCGAGTTCGGGTCGCTGATACCCGGGCTGAACTCCCAGCAGTTCGACGTCGTGGCCGCCGGGATGTACGTCAATCCCGACCGCTGCGAGCAGGTGATCTTCGCCGACCCGGACTACCAGATGCTGGACGCGTTCATCGTCCGCAAGGGCAATCCGAAGGGGCTGCACGACTACCGCGACGTCGTGGCGAAGAAGGCCCGGTTCGCGACCGGCACCGGGTACGCCGAGATCCAGTACGCCGTCGACGCGGGGTATCCGCAGGACGACATCCTGATCGTGCCGGACCAGGTCGCCGGGCTGAACGCCGTGGAGGCGGGGCGGGTCGACGTGTTCGCCGGTACGGCCCTCACCGCCCGGGAGGTCGTGAAGAAGTCGGCGAAGGCCGAGGCGACGAAGCCGTTCGCGCCGCTGGTCGACGGGAAACCGCATGTCGACGGGGGCGCGTTCGCGTTCCGGCCGACCGAGACCCGGCTGCGGGACGCCTTCAGCGCCGAGCTGCGCGCGCTGAAGAAGAGCGGCGAGCTGCTGCGGATCCTGCGGCCCTTCGGGTTCACCCGGGCCGAGATGACGGACCTGACCGCGAAGGAGCTCTGCGGCGGATGACCACAGGACTCTGGGAACTGGTTCTCCGGGGGGTGTGGACGACCGTCCAGCTCCTCGTGCTCAGCGCCCTGCTCGGCGCGGTGGTGGCCTTCGTGGCCGGCGTCGCGCGCACTCACCGGCGGTGGCCGGTCCGCTTCCTCGCGGGCTTCTACACCGAGGTGTTCCGCGGGACCTCGGCCCTCGTGATGATCTTCTGGGTGTTCTTCGTGCTGCCGCCCGCCTTCGGCTGGCAGCTGGTGCCGCTGTGGGCGGGCACCCTCGCCCTCGGCCTGACCTACGGGGCGTACGGCGCGGAGATCGTGCGCGGCGCGCTGCTCGCCGTCGACCCGGCGCAGAACGAGGGCGGCATCGCCCTCGGCTTCACGCCCGGCCAGCGGACGCGGAAGATCCTGCTGCCGCAGGCGGTGCCGGAGATGATCCCGCCGTTCTCCAACCTGCTGGTCGAGCTGCTCAAGGGCACCGCCCTGGTGTCGGTGATGGGCATGGGCGACCTGGCCTTCAGCGGCAACCTGGTGCGCCTCGCGCTCCAGGAGAGCGCGGAGATCTACACGTACGTCCTGCTCATCTACTTCGTGATGGCGTTCGCGCTGACCCGGCTGATGCGGGGTCTCGAAGGCCGGCTGAAGGCGGGTGTCCGATGAACTGGGACTGGGACGCCGTACGCGACTTCATGCCGCTGTTCCTGGACGGTCTCGCCGTCACGCTCCAGGCGCTGGCCCTCGGGTCGCTGATCTCCTTCACGCTGGGGCTGGTCTGGGCGCTGCTGATGCGGACGCCGACCCGGTGGGTGCGGTGGCCGGTGGGGATCGTCACCGAGTTCGTCCGGGACACCCCGCTGCTGGTGCAGCTGTTCTTCCTCTTCTACGTGCTGCCGGAGTGGGGGCTGACCCTGTCGGCGATGGCCACCGGGGTCGTGGCCATCGGGCTGCACTACTCGACGTACACGATGCAGGTCTACCGGGCCGGCATCGAGGCGGTGCCGGCCGGGCAGTGGGAGGCGGCGACCGCGCTGAACCTGCCCAGGGCGCGGACCTGGCGTGCGGTGATCCTGCCGCAGGCCGTCCGCCGGGTGGTGCCCGCGCTCGGCAACTACGTCATCGCGATGCTCAAGGACACGCCGATGCTGATGGCGATCACCGTGCTGGAGATGCTCGGCCGGGCGCGGCTCTTCTCCCAGCAGCACTTCCAGTTCACCGAGCCCCTCACGGTGATCGGCGTGGCCTTCGTCGTCATCTCCTCCCTCGCCTCCCTTCTCCTGCGCACCCTGGAGCGTCGCCTTGTCCGTTGAGTTCAGCAATGTCACGAAGCGGTTCGGGGACAACACGGTCCTCGATCATCTGGACTTCTCCGTGAAGCCGGGGAAGCACGTCACCCTCATCGGGCCGTCCGGGTCCGGGAAGACGACCATCCTGCGGATGCTGATGACCCTCACCGAGCCGGACGAGGGGACGATCACCGTGGACGGGGAGCGGCTGTTCCCGGCGTCGGAGCGGCAGGTCCGTGCCGTGCGCCGGAAGATCGGGATGGTGTTCCAGCAGTTCAACCTGTTCCCGAACATGAGCGTGCTCAGGAACATCGCCGAGGCGCCGGTGACGGTGCTCGGGCTGTCGAAGGACGAGGCGGAGGCGCGGGCGCGCGAGTTGCTGGAGCTGGTGGGGCTGGCGGACAAGTGCGACGCGCGGCCGTCGCGGCTGTCGGGCGGGCAGCAGCAGCGGGTGGCGATCGCACGGGCGCTGGCGATGCGGCCGCAGGTGCTGCTGCTCGACGAGGTGACCTCGGCGCTCGACCCCGAACTGGTCGCGGGGGTGCTGGATCTGCTCCGGGACATCGCCCGCAGCACCGACATCACGATGCTCTGTGTGACCCACGAGATGAATTTCGCCAGAGACATATCCGATCAAGTACTGATGTTCGACGCCGGGCGGATCGTGGAGTCGGGTTCACCGGAGAAGATCTTCAACGATCCGGAGCAGGAGCGGACGCGGGAGTTTCTCGGCGCCGTGCTGTGAGAGTCCCCAGCTCTCGACGACGGGGCATGACCTTGGCATATGCCAGGGTGCCAGTACCGCAGTTGGGGGGTCCGTAAGAAGAACGGATTCTCGTCGACAACCCCTCCCCCGAGCCCCCCTGGCCGTTATCGTGGAGGTGATTCGCTGCCCGGATCACGGCCAGAAAGCGACCAGGGGGGAACCGTGGCGCTCAAGCACGAGCCGACCGTGCCGTACCACTCGGCCCAGGACGCCCTGCGCGTCCTGGAGACGGTGGCGCGGCACTCCACCGGTGTCACCGACGCCGAACTGGCGCGCCAGACCGGCCTGGGCGGGGAGCGGCTGAGCGCCCTCGTGCGCATGCTGCGCCGCGAGGGGTACGTCGAGCAGGTCGCCGACGGGGCCTACGTCACCGGTGACGTCCTCGCCCGGCTGGGCTCCGCCGAGGGCCGTCGCGCGGCCCTGCGCGACAAGATCCAGCAGACCCTGGACCGGCTGCGCGACTCGATCGGCGCCGCCGTCTACGTCAGCCGGTACGTCGACGGCGAGGTCACCATCGACCAGTACGCCGACGGCCCCGGCACCCCGGCCGTCAACGAGTGGTTCGACTTCCGCTCCTCCGCGCACGCCACCGCCCTCGGCAAGAGCCTTCTCGGCCAGCTCGACCACAACGGCCGGCGCGACCACCTGTCCCGGCACAAGATGGCCCGCCTCACCTCGCGCACCATCACCAGCGACAAGCTGCTGCTCTCCCGGCTGGAGGCACAGCCGCCCACGGTCCCGGTGCTCGACCTCCAGGAGTACGCGGTGGGCACGGTCTGTGCGGCCGTCCCGATCACCGCCGGCTCCTCGGTGGGCTGCCTGGCCCTCTCCCTGCCCGTCGCCCACGCCCACCGCCTGCGCCAGGCCGCCGACGCCCTGAACAGGAACGCGGCACCCGTCCTGCTCTCCCTCGCCATCTAGGACAGGCTCCGAAGGAGCAGCGGGGCGGCCGGGGCGGGCCTCCGTCGGCCGGCTTCGGCGTGGTCGGAAGCATGCCCGCGGACCGGGTACTATTTTCTCTGTCGCCGGCCGCACCAAGCGGAAGGCGAGAGTCATGCGCCGCTAGCTCAGTTGGTTAGAGCAGCTGACTCTTAATCAGCGGGTCCGGGGTTCGAGTCCCTGGCGGCGCACCGATGAAGGGCCTCTCGTGGAAACGAGGGGCCCTTCGGCGTCCTCCGCGGTCAGTCTGCGGTACGCCCGCTCCCCCGGCGGCCGCCACCACACCGGATCGGCGCACCGCACCCCCTCCCCGCGCAGCAGCGCCCGGTGGATCTTGTTGGTGGCCGTGACCGGCATCCGCTCCACCACCCGCACGAAACGGGGCGCCATCTTCGTCCCCAGGTCCGGCTGGGCGCGCAGGAACGCCGCGAAGGACTCCGGCGCGAAGTCCCCGGCCAGCGCCGCCATCACCTGGTCCCCGGTCACCGGGTCCG
The DNA here is from genome assembly GCF_014648915.1 of Streptomyces phaeofaciens. GTDB lineage: Bacteria > Actinomycetota > Actinomycetes > Streptomycetales > Streptomycetaceae > Streptomyces > Streptomyces phaeofaciens. Next base: position 483,609 of record NZ_BMSA01000003.1, read on the forward strand.
GCACCGCGTAGACGGCGACGGCGGCCGTCCCCTCGTACCGGGCGAGGATGTTCTCGATCATCGCGGCGGCCAGGTTCTCACCGTCGACGCGGAGCCGGTCGTCGGCGCGGCCCGCGAAGTAGAGATGGCCGGCCCGGTCCCGGCAGAAGAGGTCGCCCGTCCAGTACCAGCCCTCCCGTGTGCGCTCGGCCTCCGCCGCGGGGTTGCGCCAGTAGCCCTCGAACGGGTTCGGCGCCCGGTTCACCAGCTCCCCGATCGCCGTGTCCCCGTTCAGCAGCCGTCCCGCCGCGTCGAACTCGGCCGGCGGGCACTCGGCCCCGGACTCCGGGTCCAGGACGACAAGACCGGGGGCCGCCCGGCCCACCGCCCCCGCCGGCGTGCCCGGCGTCCACTGCACGGCCGCGCCGCCCTCCGACGAGCCGTACCCCTCCACCAGCCGCACCCCGAACCGCCGCTCGAAGGCCGCCGCGTCCATCACCCCCGCCTCGGTCCCGAAGCCGAGCCGCAGCACATGGTCCCGGTCGTCCGGGCCCGGCTCGGTGGCGAGGACGTACTGGATCGCCCGGCCCACATAGGTGAAGTACGTCGCCCGGTAGCGCCGTACGTCCGCGAGGAACCCGGAGGCGGAGAACCGCCGGCGCAGCGCCACCCCGGCACCGGCCGCGAGGGCGGGCGCCCAGTCGGCGATCACGGCGTTGCCGTGGAACATCGGCATGCAGACGTAGTGCACGTCGTCGGGGCGGACGGAGAACTGCCCGGCCAGCGAGCGGCCCGCGGCGGCCAGCCGGCCCTGGGTGCAGATCGCGGCCTTGGGGGCGCCGGTCGAACCGGAGGTGAAGTAGAGGAGGAACCGGTCGGCGGACCGGGCCCGGGACGGGTCCGGGCGGGCGTCCGCATACGGGGCGAGGAGCGCGTCGTACTCCTCGGTGCCGATGGTGAGCAGGCGCACGCCGGGCAGGTCCAGGCCCCGCAGGAGCGGGAGGTGGGCGGGCTCGGCGATCAGGAGGCGGCACTCGGTGTGCAGGATGTCCCGGGCCAGTTCGGGGCCCCGGCGGGTGGGGTTGACGCCGACGACCGCCGCGCCCGCGAGCGCGGCGGCGGACAACCACAGCGGGAACTCCGGGGTGTTGTCGAGCAGCACCCCGAGATGGGGTGGCCCTTGCGGGGGCAGCAGGTCGGCCAGCAGGGCCGCGCGGGCGGCGGCCCCGGCCGCGATCTCGTGGTGGCTGAGGACCAGGTCCTCGCACCACAGCCCCGGGCGGTGGTCGTCCCACCGCGCTGCCACCAGTTCCGCGACGGACTCCATGGCAGCGCACGGTAGTTGACGGACCGTCAGATAGGGAGGGTTACGGCATGAAGCCGTCGGACTCGGCGAAGATCCAGTGGGCGGTGACCATGAAGAAGACGCAGAAGGTGATGCCCGCGCCGAGGAAGACCAGCAGGCAGCCCTGCTCGGCGAGGAGCCTGCCGCGGGCCGGCGGCTTGGCCGTGGCCTGCTCGGGGCGGTCCGCCGCGTAGTGCACGGTGACGATGTCGCCTTCGAGGATCGTCCCCGGCCCGTTCGCCTCCTCGAAGCGGACGGTGCGGCCGTCGCGGGTGGCGAACTCGTAGACGTGGTGCAGGGTGGTCGACACCATGGTGTCGCCGCCGCCGCTGGTCGTCGTGTACGTCCGCAGACAGCGCGCCTCGGCCGTGAGACCGCTGTCCCAGGCCCGGCTGACCCGCTGCGCGCGGCCGACGACCGTGAACGCGGCCAGCAGCAGGCCCGCGATCATGATCGACGGCACGATGTAGAAGAGGACTTCCACGGCTTCCCCCCGAGGTCGGCGCCGGTGCGTTCGACCGGCGTGGAGGGAACGTACCCGCCCGGCCTTCGGGTCTGACTCAAGGGAAGCTCAGAAGTCGCGCCCCGGCGATCCACGGCCGGCGGATCGCCGCCCGCGGAGCCGAAGTCGCGCCCCCGCGTGCGGGATCCGCGTCCGGAATCCGCGTGCGCCGACGCTCGGGCGGTGGCCCGGGGCCGGCGCACGCGGAGGTCACCCGCGCGGGGTCAGAACGTGACGTCCGAGCAGGCGTAGAACGCGTTGGTCGTGTCGGCGACCGTCCACACCGCGACGATCACGTGACGTCCGCTGAGCCCGGACGGCAGCGTGCCGCTGTGCGAGAGGGTGGACGGGGGCCGCTGACCGCCGTAGGGCACGGTCAGGAACGGGGTGAGGTTGAGGTCGGAGCGGGCCAGGTTGTGGTTCTGGTTCCAGCCCTGCTTGGTGACGTAGTACTTGAAGTCGGTGGTGGCGTGCATGGCGGTGAACTGCCAGCGGAAGGTGTAGCTCTGACCGCCGGTCACCCGGGTGGCCGGCCACGCCCCGCCCCCGGGGGTCTTCGGGCTGTCGAGCTGGGCGAAGCGGGTGTTGTTCGCGGAACAGATCCGTCCGTCGGCCGCCCCGGACGCCGGGAAGCCCTTGGGGCCCTCGACGCTCTGCGGCTCCCACTGGATGTCGCCGCAGTTGGTGACGGTGCCGTTCTGGCAGAGCTTCTGCCGGCTGATGGGCAGGTCGGTGTAGCCGTGGCCGCTCGCGCCCCCGGCGGTGAGCACAAAGGCTCCCGCCGTGGTGAGCCCGAGCGCGGCGGCGTACCACTTGGTCTTTTTGAGCATGCTGCCGCTCCTGGAGAACGTGGGGAGTTCAGTGAGGAGTTCAGTGAGCTGTGCTTGCAGGTCTAGACCAAGTCTGAGGTTATGGGCGTTTCTTGAACATGTCCATACCAATCACGGACCGTGTTCGAGGGACCGTCACGGCCCCTGTTCCCCGCGCCCCGCGCAGAAGGCGACGGTCAGGTCCTTCACCAGCGCCTTGCGCTCGTAGTCGTCCAGTTCCACGAGCCCGCGCATGGTCAGCCGGGTCACCGTGTCCTCCACCGAGTCGACGACCGAGGTCAGCACGGTCGCCCGGTGCTGGGCGTCGAGCGCGGCGATCCGGCGGCGGTGCATCGCGCCGGCCACCTCCGGGGCGTACTCGACCCGCAGCGGCTGCACCGAGTACACCTCGATGCCGATCGCGCCGGCGTCCCGCGCGACCCGCCGGGTCAGCGCCTCTCCCGCCGCCTCGACCGAGCCCCGCCCCGAACCCGGGGCCTCCACCGGGATCCGGGCCAGCGCCGCCTCCACGCACTCCCGCAGATACGTCTCGTGGTCCTCGACGCCGAGCGTGGCCCGCACGGTGTCCCGCACCCGCCACACCACCAGGACGACGACCCGCAGCGCGACCCCGCTGCCGTCCGCCGCCGCCATCGGCTCGCTGCGCCAGTGCCGCAGCCGGACGTCGACCCGGCGGCGCAGCAGCAGCGGGTTGACCCACAGCAGGCCGGTGCGGCGCACGGTCCCCCGGTAGCGGCCGAACAGGCCGAGCACCCAGGCCCGTCCGGTCCGGCCGCGCGCCAGCCCGCCGAAGCCGAACATGCCGAGGGCGCCGGCGCCCGCGTACGCCGCCCACTGCGCCGGGCCGAGTCCCGCGCCGACCCAGTCCGGGAGCATCAGCGCCTCCACCGCCGGCGGGGGCAGCACGCCGGCCCACCACGAGGTGGCCAGACAGCCCGCCGCCCCACAGGTCCCGGCCAGCACGCCCACCGCACCGGGCAGCACCCGCGCCCGCCGCTCCACCAGACCGGGGTCGACCTCCGCGACGGGCCTCGCCTTCACCGGCCCCGGCCGCCGCAGCCTCGGCTGCTCCCCCGTCCCGGCCCGACTCCCCACCACGGCGGACCCCAGCGCCACCGGCCGCGGCTCGACCTCGTCCCGGAACAGCAGATGGACGGGGATCTCGGTGGTCGCCTCGTTCTGGATGAGCCGGGGGGTGGGGCGGGGCGCCGCGAATTCGGGGGCGGGGTGTTCAGGGGCGGGGTGTTCAGGGGCGGGGTGTTCAGGGGCGGGGTGTTCAGGGGCGGGGTGTTCAGGGGCGGGGTGTTCAGGGGCGGTGCCGGACGGCCGGCCGAGCGGGGTGTCCGGGGCAGCCGCCTCCACCAGGGCAGGCACCTCCGGGGCAGGCACCTCCGCAGCCGCCTCCGTCGAGGCAGGCACCTCCGTCGGGGCAGGCACCTCCGTCGTCGTGCCCTCGACCGGGTGCGTCCCGTCGGACACGTCCGGCCCGTCAGGGGTGCCCGGGGCCGCGGGGCGGACTCCCGTTCCCTCCGGCTCGGGCGTGTGTGAAGTGGTCGTGTTCATTGCGTGCCTCCAGCCTCCGCGCCAGATACGCCATGACAGTGAAGTGAGTGGGGGATGTCCCGGGCACCCGGGAGGGGGCCGCCCGGGAGGTCGCCCGGCGGGTCGTCTAGGAGAAGAGGCGCCGCCAGGTCTCCGGCCCCGGGTGGCCGTCCGCCGCGCCGCCCCGCCAGCCCTGGGCGCGCTGGAACGCCTCGACGGCACGCCGGTCCGCCTCGCCCCAGCGCGGCCCGGGACCCTTCGCGTAGAACCTGCCGAATCCTTTCTTCACCAGCTGCCTCCCCAACCGGGTGACGTGCGCGTTCTGCGCCCCGGGCCGGAACAGGGCCCGGCCCGGGTAGGCGGGGACGAGCGGCGCCGGGGTGGAGGCGGGCGGACCGCCCGTCCCGGGCAGCGTCGTGGGCGGCGTGGCCGGCGGCGTCGTTCCCTGTGCCGCCGGGATGTCCCTGCCCCTGCCGGTGACCAGCAGGGACCAGGTCAGCGGGCCCGGCAGCCCGTCGGCGTCGGCGCCGCGCCAGCCCTGCGCCTGCTGGAACGCCTGGGTGGCCCGCAGATCGGCGTTCGACCAGCGCGGGCCGGGCCCCGTGGTGTAGAAGCGGGCGCCGCCGCGCTCGACGAGGAGCCGGCCGAGCTGGGTGACGTACGCGTTGCCGGCCCCCGGGCCGAAGTACGCCCGCCCGGGGTACGGCGTCGCCGCGGCCGCGCCCGGCTTGGCCCCGTCGTCCCCGGTCGGCTGCGGGGCCCCCGCCGCCCCGCCGGTGGCGCCGTCGGCGGCCGTGACGCCCTTGTAGCGGTAGGGGACATAGCCCTCGGACTGGCTCCAGTAGGCATAGGGCGTGGCCTGCCGGCGGGTGGCCGGGCGGGTCTGTTCATAGGCGAGGTAGTAGGTGTGGGTGTAGTCCGTCCAGCCGCCGAAAATGACGACGTGCGAGCCTTTCTGCGGGTCGGTCGGATTGTGGAACAGCAGAATGTCGCCGGGCTGGAGTTCCTCCTGGGAAATACGCGTCCCGTACTGCCCGAGACTGCCCGTCCACTCGTTCCCCGGCAGGTTCCAGGCCATCGAGACGAACCCCGAACAGTCCTGCCGGTAACCGTCGGACCAGTACGCGGTCATGCTGTACGGCACCTGCCGCGCGACCCATTCCTTGGCCCGCCGGATGATCTCCGCCCGGGTCGTCGCGGGCGTCTTCACCGGCCCCGCCGGAGGGGCCGACTGGGCCGGCCGTCCGCTCGGACCGTGCAGCGGGGCCTTGGCCCCCTGCGGGGTATCAGGCTCTTCACCTGCGGGAACGCCGGGCCGGGCGGGTGCGTGCGGGGCGGCGAGGGCCGGTACGGCGTGACCCGCGCCGAGGGCCGCGGCGGTCGCCGTGGCGACGACGAGGGTGCGATGCGCGGCCGGGTGGCCGACGAATCCGCACCCCCCGCCGCGCGGACCCACCCGCCGCCAGTGGACGCAGCCGGGGCAGTCGCAGTCACTCGCGGGATCGAATTCCTCGAATACCGGAGTATCCATGCGATTCCCCTCACACTCCAGATGGAAATGTCCGCACCTGCGCATGTTCGTCAGTTTCTCAACTGTCCTCCCGCCGCGCATGCTGACGGTCCGAATGATGTACGCCACCGCCGGCGCCGTCCGTACCCGCCCGGCCCCGCGCTCCGGTGGTCGGGCGCACCCCTCGAGGTCATGTAGAGTTGTCGACGTCAGCAGGCGCCGCTAGCTCAGTTGGTTAGAGCAGCTGACTCTTAATCAGCGGGTCCGGGGTTCGAGTCCCTGGCGGCGCACAGACAGCAGAGGCCCTTCGCGGAAGCGGAGGGCCTTTCGCATGCCCCCCGGCAGCCCACGGGCCGCCGCCCAAGCGGGCCCGTCACGGGGCGAGTTGCTCCGAGAGGCCCTCTAGGCCAGGGGGTTCCTCCCGTTCTAGAGTCGGCTCGAACGGCCCTGACCGCCTCGGCGACTCCCCGTCGCCGCACGGTGCGCAGCCGCTTCACAGCCTCCCGCGCCGGTCGCCGGGCCACTCCCGCAGCCCGAGCGCGCGCGGTCGAGGACCGGCCCGGTCGGCGGTTTCGAGGGAGCGGGCCGCCGCCCGGGCCAGGTGAGCGGACGGGTCACCGAAGCGGGCCCGGCCGCGCATCAGCGGGCACCGGCCCCGGCGGGCACGTGACGGGCACCGCCGCCCCGGCGGTCACACGCCCGTACCCGTCAGATACGCCGACACGATCACGTTGGCGGTGTAGCTGCGGCTGACCCGGTCGAAGGTGCCGCCGCAGGTGATCAGCCGCAGCTCGGCGCGGCCCGACTCACGGGTTCCGTACGCCTGCCGCGCGTCGAAGCCGTCGCGCTGGACGACGTCGACGTCGTCCACGGTGAACTCGGCGATCTTCCCGTCGTCCCGGGCCACCCGGATCGTCTCGCCGGCCCGCATGGTGCTGAGCTTGTAGAACACGGCGGGCCGGGTCTCGGTGTCGACGTGCCCCACCATCAGCGCGGTGCCCGGCGCACCGGGTTTCGCACCGGCCGCGTACCAGCCGACGACGCCCGCCTGGTCGAAGGGCGGCGGGTCGATCCCGCCCTCGGTGTCCAGGCCGCGGGCGACCACCGGCGCCTGCACACCCAGCTCGGGTATGTCGATGCGCTGGGGCAGCGCCTGCGCCAGGGGTGCGGCGGCGGGCGGCAGGTCGACGTCGCCCGGACGGCCCACCGCGGCCACGTCACCCGTGGTCGCGGCGGATCGGCCCGGCCGTACATCCGTCACCTCGCGCCCCCACAGCCACAGCCCGAACAGCAGCACGGCCCAGGCCACACAGGTGAGGAGGCGACCGGAGGAGCGTTCGCGGTCGTCGGACACGGCTCAGCCCGCCCTGCGGCCCCGGCGGACGCTCCGGAACGTCACGACGGCCGCGGCGACGGCCGCCAGGGCCAGACCGGTGACCGCCTGTGCGGTCCCGGGACCGTGCGCGGCCGGCGCCTCGTCGGCGGCGACGGCGAGCGGTGCGGCACCGCCGCCGCCCGCGCGCACGGGAGCGACCGGGATGTCGGGGGACGTCGGCTCGTAGGGCAGCGCCGGGTCGACCGGCCGCGGCGGGTCGTACGGCAGCGCCGCCGCGACGACCTTGATCCGGCCCTTCACCTCGAAGTCGACGCAGGTGATCTTCACGTCGTAGGTGCCGGCCTCGACCGAGGAGCGGACCTGGGTCTCGCCGACGAGCGTGCCGCCGGTGCCGACGAGACGGGCGTCCGCGACGAACGCCTCCGACACCGCGAGCGCCGATCTGCCCGCGCAGCCGGTGACCCGCAGGGCGACCTCGGCGCCCGCGACGGGGGCCGTGGGCGTCAGCGTGACGCTTCCGCCACCGTCGTCGCCCTCGCCCATCGCGTAGGCGGTCGGAATGAGCACCGCGGCGACGGCCGCGACACCCGCACACAGAGTGACCTTGAGAGAACTCATCGTGAACCTCCAGCTATCTGGAGGCTCCCCCGGAAGGACCCGCGGCGCATCCTCGAGCGGGGTCTCACTACTCCGTACGGGTAACGTCCCGCTCCCGCCGGGTTTCGACGCACGGCGGCCCGACGGGGTCGGATCCCGGGGCCGGAAGGAGCCGGATCCCGGGGCCCGACGGGGTCAGGTCCCGGGGTCGGACGGGGTCGGGTCCCAGGGCCCGACGGGGTCAGGTCCCGGGGTCGGACGGGGTCAGGTCCCGGGGTCGGACGGGGTCAGGTCCCGGGGGTCAGACGAGGTCCACCAGGTCCGCGATCGAGTCGACGATGTTGGTCGGGCGGTACGGGTAGCGGTCGATGTCCGCCCGGCCGGTCAGCCCGGTGAGGACGAGGAAGGTCTCCATCCCGGCTTCGAGCCCGGCGAGCACGTCCGTGTCCATCCGGTCGCCGATCATGGCCGAGGTCTCCGAGTGGGCGCCGATCGCGTTGAGGCCGGTCCGCATCATCAGCGGGTTGGGCTTGCCGACGAAGTACGGCTCCTTGCCGGTCGCCTTGGTGATGAGCGCGGCCACGGCTCCCGTCGCCGGCAGCGCGCCCTCGGCCGAGGGCCCGGTCTCGTCGGGGTTCGTCGCGATGAAGCGGGCACCCCCGTTGATCAGCCGGACGGCCCGTGTCATCGCCTCGAACGAATAGGTACGCGTTTCGCCCAGAATGACGAAATCGGGCTCCGAGTCCGTCAGGACGTACCCGATGTCGTGCAGGGCCGTGGTCAGGCCCGCCTCGCCGATCACGTACGCGGTACCGCCGGGGTGCTGCTTGTCGAGGAACTGCGCCGTCGCCAGGGCGGACGTCCAGATGTTCTCGGCCGGCACGTGCAGGCCCATGCGGGTGAGGCGGGCGTGCAGGTCCCGCGCGGTGTAGATCGAGTTGTTCGTCAGGACGAGGAACGGCTTGCCGGAGTCACGCAGTTTCTTCAGGAAGGCGTCGGCGCCGGGGATCGGAACGCCCTCGTGGATGAGCACGCCGTCCATGTCGGTGAGCCACGACTCGATGGGCCTGCGGTCTGCCATGTGCGGGATCTCCTGCCGTACGCATGTACGCGGTGCTGCGTCGGCTCCAGACTAGCCACGGCCCGATCTTGAGGGAATGGCCCGATTCAGGGCGTCCACCCACTGGACTCAGGGGCGTCTGCGGGCCCGGGCGAGGACCGCGCCCGCGGCGAGGAGGAGAGTGGCGCCCACGACGAGGGCGGCGGCGGACAGGGGGCCGGTGCTGGCGAGTTCCTCGATCGTGCCGGTCACGTCGGTGGACTCGGCGGGCCCGGGTGTCCCGACAGCCTGCACACCGGGTTTCTCGGCCGGGGCGGAGGTGCGGCCGGGGGGCGGGGAGGCGGCGGCCGAGGTGGCGGGGGCGGGATCGGAGCCGGAGTCCGCGTCGGGGATGGTCTCCGGGGCGGTCTCGGGGGTGCGGCCGGACTCGGGGTCGGTGGCGGCGTCCGTCTCGGCGTCCGTCTCGGGGTCGGGGTCGGGGGCGGCCTCGCGCTCGTGCTCCGGCTCGGTGCCGGGCTCGGTCTCGGGCTCGGGCTCGGTCCTGACCGCGAAGCGGTAGTCGTTCGACTGCCCGACCCAGTCGCCGTCGTCGCCGTGCCGCTGGACGACGGCCGCGTTGACGGTGATCTCGTCGGGCGGGGTGTCGGAGGTGAGCGCCAGGCGCAGCCGGACGGTGAGGGTGCGGCCGGGGCCGACCGTGAACCCGGAGAAGCCGCCGGCGGACCCCTGGGGATCGTCGGCGAACGCTCCGACGAGTTCGTCCTCGTCGGTGGGCTCGAAGCGGACGGGGTGGGCGCGGCCGGCGGCGTAGAACTCCAGGCGGGGCTGGGAGGGCTTCAGCGCGCGCTGTTCGTCGACCAGGACGACGACCGGGTGGATCCCGGTGCAGGTGCCGCGGGTGGTGTTGGTGAGGTCGAGGTACCAGGTGCCGGGGCGGCCGCCGGCCCGGTAGGTGCCGGGGCCGCCGTGCAGGCGAGTGGTGAGGGGGAAGGCGCCGTTGTCCGCGCCGGCGCAGCGCGGACCGCCGCCGTCGGCCGCGCCGGCCGTCGCGGGCACGGCGAGCAGGGCGGCGGCTGCGGCGAGGCAGAGGGGGACGGGCTTGCACAGTCGCATGGACACATGAGCCTGTGGGAAGCGGGGCCCGTCGGGGCGACGCCATTCCGTATGACCATACGATTCCGCCCGATCGGCGTACGCGCCGTCGCCTCCCCGGCCGTGCCCTCCCCGGCCGGCCCCTGCCTCGGGCGCCCAGGCCTTCCGTCGGTCGCCCCGACCTGAAGCGCCCCCGCCCTCACCCCACCCCCCACCCGAACACCGGCGCCAGCAGTAGTTGGGCCGCGCCCTCCGCGACGCCCCGTGCCCCGCCGGTGGCGAGGCGGACCGGTACCGGGCCCTCGTGGGCGCCCTCGCGGCGGGCGCGTGCGGCAAGGACGTCGGCGACGCCGTGGACGAAGGGCTCGGGGGCGGCCGTGATCGTACGGCCACCGAGCAGCACGAGGTCGATGTCGAGCAGCCCGGCCAGGTTCGCCGCGCTCTCGCCGAGCACACGGGCCGCCTCGCCGACGTCTCCCCGTTCCATGGCGGCCAGGCACAGCACCTCGACGCAGCCCCGGTTCCCGCACGGGCAGGGCGGCCCGTCCAGCTGGATGACCTGGTGGCCGAACTCCCCGGCCCCGGTCCTGGCCCCCCGGTGCACGGTTCCGCCGAGCACCAGGCCGGCACCGAGTCCCGTACCGAGGTGGAGGTAGGCGAAGGAGCCCCGCTCGCCGGCCACGGCGAGGCCGAGGGCGGCGGCGTTGGTGTCCTTGTCGACGACGACGGGCAGGCCGAGCCGCGCGGCGAGGGCGTCCCGCAGGGGGAAGCCGTCCCACTCGGGGAATCCGGTGACCCGGTGCAGTACGCCGTGGATGTGGTCCAGGGGGCCGGGCAGGGCCACGCCGACGCCGAGCAGGGAGGTGCCCGCGCCCCGGCCCAGCGTCCCGGCCTCCCGCACCACCGCGTCCAGGACGGCCTCCGCCCCCGCGCCCAGGTCCAGCGGCACGCGCCGCTCGCCCACCACGGTCCCGTCGAGGTCGGCCAGCACCGCCCGCAGCTCGTCGCGGTCCAGGTGGACGCCGACCGCGTGTCCGGCCTCGGGGACCAGCCGCAGCACCGTGCGCGGCTTGCCGCCGGTGGACGCGCGGTGGCCCGCCTCCGCGGCGAAGCCCTCCTCCCGCAGCCGTGCGGTGATCTTGCTGACGGCCTGCGGGGTCAGCCGGGTGCGCTCGGCGAGTTCGAGACGGCTGATGCCGTCCGGTCCGGCCGACCGCAGCAGGTCCAGCACCAGCGCGGCGTTGTGGCTGCGCAGGGCCGGCAGGTTCACACCGGTCGGGCCGCCGCCTCCGTTCGTCCTGTTCACCCTCTCATTCTCTCCTCCGCTTGCACTTTGGCAACAGCGTTGCGAAAGTGGATCCCATGACTGGTACTCCCCTCCGCGTGGGCCTGGTGGGTTACGGCCTCGCCGGCTCCGTCTTCCACGCCCCGCTGATCGCCGCCACCGACGGCCTCGCTCTCGACACGGTGGTCACCTCGAACCCCGAGCGGCAGGAGCAGGCCCGCGCCGGGTTCCCGGAGGTGACCGTCACCGCGACCGCCGACGACCTCCTCGCCCGCGCCGACGAGCTGGACCTCGTCGTCATCGCCTCCCCGAACAAGACGCACGTCCCGCTGGCGACCGCCGCCCTCGAGGCCGGCCTGCCGGTCGTCGTCGACAAGCCGGTGGCGGGCACGGCGGCCGAGGCCCGCGAGCTGGCGGCGCTCGCCGAGAAGCGCGGCCTGCTCCTCTCCGTCTTCCAGAACCGCCGCTGGGACAACGACTTCCTGACCCTGCGCCGGCTCGTGGCCGACGGCGAGCTGGGTGACGTATGGCGCTTCGAGTCCCGCTTCGAGCGGTGGCGTCCGCAGCCGAAGGGCGGCTGGCGGGAGTCCGGCGACCCCGCAGAGATCGGAGGTCTGCTGTACGACCTCGGCAGCCACCTCGTCGACCAGGCGCTGGTGCTGTTCGGCCCCGCCGTCTCCGTGTACGCCGAGGCGGACGTCCGCCGGCCGGGCGCGGAGACCGACGACGACACCTTCATCGCGGTCACGCACGCGAACGGCGTCCGCTCCCACCTCTACGCCTCCGCGACGACGTCCCAGCTCGGCCCGCGCTTCCGGGTGCTGGGCTCGAAGGCCGGATTCGTGAAGTACGGCCTCGACCCCCAGGAGGCGGAGCTGCGCGAGGGCGGGCGTCCGGGCCCCGGCTGGGGCGAGGAGCCGGAGGAGCTGTGGGGCCGCCTCGGCGCCGGGGAGTCCCCGCTGACCGGCGGCGGAAGCCCCGTTCGGACCCTCCCCGGCGACTACCCGGCCTACTACGCTGCGGTGTCCAAGGCACTGATCGACGGCGGCCCGAACCCGGTGACCGCCGTCGAGGCGGCCGCCGCCCTCGATGTCCTGGAGGCGGCCCGCCGTTCGGCACGAGACGGAGTGGCGGTGACGCTGTAATGGGCACCCACGAGCTGACCCCGAAGTTCACCCCGGAGATCACCCCGACCCTGGAGGAGCTTCAGGCCCAGGAACGGCGGCTGGTCTTCCGCCAGTTCACCCACGACGACGCGTGGGAGCTCGGCTCCCTGCTGGTGGAGCTGGCGCGGGAGCGGCAGGCGCCGGTCGCGATCGACATCCACCGCGCCGGCCAGCAGCTCTTCCACGCGGCGCTGCCGGGTTCCGCCCCCGACAACGACGCGTGGATCGCCCGCAAGCGCCGGGTGGTGGAGCGTTTCGGCGCCTCCTCGTACCTGGTGGGCGCCCGCTGCCGTGCGAAGGGCACGACGTTCGAGGAGTCCTCCCGGCTGGACCCCGACACGTACGCGGCCCACGGCGGCTCCTTCCCCGTCAACGTCGACGGCGTCGGCATCATCGGCGCGGTGACGGTGTCGGGCCTGCCCCAGCTGGAGGACCACCGGTTCGTGGTGGGGGCGCTGGAGCAGTTCCTGGAGAAGTACCTGGGCTGAAGCGCCCGTAAGGGGCGCGGGGAACCGCGCGCCCGGCCACGGACGGCCCACGGCCGACCGACCGGCGCGGTTCCCCGACCCCCGAGCGCGGAGCGCCTACGCGTCCTTGAACTCCTGCCGCTGGCGCCCCAGCCCCGTGATCTCCAGCTCCACCACGTCCCCCGCCCGCAGGAACGGCTTCGGCTCGGGCGCGCCCAGGGCCACCCCGGCCGGCGTCCCGGTGTTGATGACGTCCCCGGGGTAGAGCGTCATGAAGTGGCTGACGTACCGCACGACCTCCCCCACGGGAAAGATCTGTTCCGCCGTCGTCCCGTCCTGCTTGCGCTCACCGTTCACCCACAGCCTCAGGGACAGGTCCTGCGGGTCGGCGACCTCGTCCGCCGTCACCAGCCACGGCCCCAGCGGGTTGAACGTCTCGCAGTTCTTGCCCTTGTCCCAGGTCCCGCCCCGCTCGATCTGGAACTCCCGCTCGGACACGTCGTGCGCGACGGCGTACCCGGCGACATGGGCGAGCGCCTCCTCGGCCGACTCCAGGTAGCGGGCCGTACGCCCGATGACGACCGCCAGCTCCACCTCCCAGTCGGTCTTGGTGGAACCGCGCGGGACGAGCACGGTGTCGTTCGGTCCGACGACCGTGTCCGCCGCCTTGAAGAAGATGACGGGCTCGGCGGGCGGCTCGGCCCCGGTCTCCCGGGCGTGGTCGTGGTAGTTCAGCCCGATGCACACGATCTTGCCGATCCGGCCCAGTGGCGGTCCGATCCGCAGACCGGTCGCGTCGAGCACGGGCAGCTCACCGGATTCCGCCGCCGAGCGGACCCGGTCGAGCGCCGCGTCGTCCGCGAGCAGCGTGCCGTCGATGTCGTCCACGACACCGGACAGGTCCCGCAGGGTTGCGTCGGCGTCGAGCAGCGCGGGCCGCTCCGCTCCCGCCGTACCGACTCGCAGCAGCTTCATGATCACAGTCTCCCTAGATCGCGGGGCGCCCGCCGACGGGTGCAGCCATCGGAGGACTGGTCGATCCTCCAAGCTCGGCGTCCACTCCGCAATACCCGGTTCACGTACTGGACCGTCACTTGTAGAGGACCGCGCGTTCGATCGCGGCCCATGTGGAGCTGGTGACCACGTACAGCGCGGCGGCCAGCGGTACGACGGCCACGGTGACCAGTGTGAAGAAGGACATGAACGGCATGACCTTGGTGAGGGCGCCGATCCCGGGCACGTCCTGGCCGCCGGTCTCGGGCTGCGGCATCCGCCTGGCACGCGTGTAGTTGAAGGAGGCGACGGCGGCGACCAGGGCGAACAGCGCGAGGTAGACCAGCCCGGCCCCGCCGAGGAGGCCGCCCCCGGCGAGGGCGTCCGTCCAGCGGCCGCCGAGGGGCGCGGCGAACAGCCGGTGGCCGAGCAGCTCGTTGGTCGTGCCGCCGATCGAGGAGCTGGAGAAGAGGTGGTAGAGCACGAAGAACGCGGGCAGCTGGAGCAGGCTGGGCAGACAGCCGGACACCGGCGACACCTTCTCCTCGGCGTGCAGGTCCAGCACGGCCTTCTGGAGCCGTTCGGGGTTCTTCGCGTGCTTTTTGCGCAGCTCGGCGATCCTCGGCTGCAACGCCGTACGGGCCTTCTGGCCGCGGGCGGCCGCCCGGGAGAGGGGGTGGACGAGGAGTCGTACGAGCGCGGTGAACAGGACGATCGCGGCGGCCGCCGCGGCCGCGCCGAACAGCGGGTGGAGCAGGTCGGCGAGGTGGCCGACCAGGTCAGCGAAGACGGACATGGGTGAGGAGCCCTCCGGGGGTCTCGTCGTGCCGGGGTGGGTGCCGGGGTGTTCCGGGCATGGCGGCAGGACGACCCGCGCGGGGCCGGGAGCGAGAAGAAGGCCCTACGCGGTGGTCGTCGCGAGGGCGTGGCCGGGTGCCCGGGGGCGGGGCCGGCCGGAGGCGTCCGGATCGCGTTGCGGCAGGAAGGCCGTACGGCGGGCGCGGTCCCTGATGGCCGTGCGCACCCGGGTGGGCGGGACGGCGGGGGCGCTGCGCGCGGCGAGGAGGGCGCAGACCGCGAGGGCGGAGGAGGCCGCGGCGGTGGCGGCGAGGGCGACGGCGGCGGAGAGACTGCCGGAGTCCAGGAGCAGCACGTCGAAGGCGAGGAGGACGAGGGCGACAAGGAAGGGCGGGGCGGCGCGGCGCGCGGCGAACCGGCTGTGCGTCGTCACTGCTCCTCCTTCCGCCGGGAGTTCCCGGACGTCCCGGACGTCCCGGACGTCCTCCACCGGTTATACCTGACCCGTGTCGATCGGCTCCAGGAGGCGCTTGGGTCGCAGCAGGGCCCGGCTCACGGGGTCGGCCGGGTCGGGGTCGAGTCCCGGCCCCGGCACCATGAGGACGTCCGGGGCGGGCACAAAGGTTCCGCAGGCGGGGCACTCGCCGTACGCGCCGAGTTCGGTGCCGCAGCCGGTGTGCCGGAAGATCCGCAGCTGTTCCTCGCCGAAGTGCTCGCGGCCCCACCGGCCGAGTGAGCGCAGGGTGGGCCACAGGGCGATGCCGCGCTCGGTGACGACGTACTCGTCGCGGGGCGGGGACTGCTGGTAGCGGCGCTTCTCCAGGATGCCCTCGGCGGTGAGCGCCTGGAGGCGGGCGGCCAGCACGGCGCGCGGAATGCCGAGGTGGACGAGGAAGTCGTTGTAGCGCCGGACGCCGTAGAGCGCGTCGCGTACGACGAGCAGGGTCCAGCGTTCGCCGACGACCTCCAGTGCCCGGGCGATCGAGCACTCCTGTGTCGCGTAGTCCTTGCCGAGTGCCATGCGGTCCACTGTAACCACTTTCGCCTGGTCGGTTCAATCAATGAACCAAGGGTGCTACCGTCGGAGGCATGAGCAGGTTCATTGAACGAACTGAGAGTCCGGCCGGGAAGACCGCACAGGTGGCCGCCCCAGCGGTCCGCCCCGGCGCCACCCTCGCCGTGACCAGCGCCGCCACCGCCCTCGCGCTGATGACGTACACCGCGCCGATGGTCACGCTCGCCGGCACCGCGGCCGAGCTGCACACCCCGCTGTCCGCCCAGGCCTGGCTGCTCAACGGCACCCCGCTCGGCCTGGCCGCCGTCCTGCTGGTGGCCGGCAGCCTGGCCGACGACCACGGCCGGCGCCGCGTCTTCGTCTGGGGCACCCTCGCCCTCGCCCTCACCACCCTGCTCGGCGGACTCGCGACGACGACCCTGGCGTTCACCCTGGCCCGGGTCGCGCAGGGAGCGTCCAGCGCGGCACTGCTCGCCAGCAGCCTGGGACTGCTCGTGCACGCCTTCCCCACCCCGCACGGCCGGCTGCGCGCGACCGGGGTGTGGGGTGCGTTCGTCAGCGCCGGCATCGCGGTGAGCCCCCCGCTCAGCGGGGCCCTGCCCGACTGGCGGCTGGTCTACGGCGTCCTCGGCGCCGCCACCCTGGTCGTCGCGGCCCTCGCGCCGCGCGTCCTCACGGAGTCCCGCTCACCCCGCGGCGGCCGCCCCGACCTGCTCGGCGCGGCGACCTTCGGGGCGGCGACCGTCGCCCTGATCGCGGCGCTCACCCTGGGCCGCGACGGCTGGCTGCGGGCGCCGGTCGGGCTGCTCCTCGTGGCGGCGATCGCCCTGCTGGCCGTCTTCGCGGCGGTGGAGCGCAGAACGGCCACCCCGATGATCGACCTCGCACTGCTGCGCCGGCCCGACTTCCTGGCGTCCTCGCTCGGCGGACTGGTGACAGGCCTCGCGGTGATCGGCCTGTTCAGCTTCCTGCCGACGGTGTTGCAGCGCACGCTCGGCCTGTCCCCCATGGACACGGCCTGGCTGTTCCTGCTCTGGTCCGGCCTCTCCTTCGTCGTCGCCCTCCAGGCCCGCCGCCTCGCCGGCCGCGTCCCGCCCCGCGCCCAGCTCGCCCTCGGCTTCGCCCTGCACGCGGCGGGCGCCCTCGCCCTGCTGGGCGCGGTGGACGCAGGGTCCTGGCAACGGATGCTGCCGGGGTTCGTCGTCTCGGGCATCGGCAGCGGTCTGCTGAACGCGGCCCTGCCGCTGCTCGCCGTGGAGTCCGTACCGGCGGCACGGGCGGCCATGGGCTCGGGGGCCCAGCAGACCCTGCGGTACGTCGGTTCCTGCGCCGGGGTGGCCCTGACCATCGCCCTGGTCACGGGCACGGGCGGCGGGCTCGCCCGGGGCGCGGACCTGGCGATGGTGGTGTCGGCGGTGCTGGCGGCACTGGGGGCGGTCCTGGTGGGGGTCACCCACCGGAAGAACGGGGCGCGGGTGGCGTAGGGGTCGATGCGGGTGGCGCAGGGGTCGATGCGGGCGACGCGGAACTCGACTCGGGCGGCGCGGAACTCGGCGCGGCCGGCGCGGAATTCGGCGCGGCCGGCGCGGAACTCGGCGCGGGCGGCGCGGAACTCGGCGCACCGGCGCGGAACTCGGCGCACCGGCGCGGAACTCCCGGCTTGTACCAAGGGTTTGACACAAGAAGCCGCGGCCCGGCATCTTGTACTCACCACTTGATACAAGCATTCCACCGGGGACCGACATGATCGACACCGTCACGCCCGACAGACTCCTGGCCCGCGCCGACCTGTGTGCCCGTTGGGCCGGGCTGGCGCTCGGGGTGGCGGTCGCCCAGGGGCTGGCCACGATGGACAGCGACGACATGGCCATGCCGTTCGTGTCCGCCGTCACCGCCTTCGGACTGTGCGCGGTGGGCGGGGTGCTGCTCGGCGACTCCCTCACCCCCGCCCCGCAGGACAGGGTCCGCACCGCCGCCCTCTCCCCGCGCCGGGTCCGCAACCATGTACCGCCCCGGATGGCCCCCCTGCTCGTCTTCCAGACGGCGTGCCTCGCCGTCCTGCTGGTGATCGGGGCCGCCGCGGCCGACGCCGACGGCGCGGGCCGTACCGGCCGGGCCCTCGCCGTGACCTGCGCGATCGGCCCGACCCGCCACCTCACCCCCTGGCCGGGCCTCTACTACGCCGCCCCGGTCCTCGTCTCCCTCACCCTCGGCACCGCCGCCTGCGCCTGGTCCCTGCGCCGCATCGCCCATCGCCCCGGCGACAACCTGAGTCGCCACGACCGCAGTTGGGCGATCACCGCGGCCTGGGGACTGCTGGTCTCCAGCCAGCTGCTGCTCGTCCTGGGGATGATCGGCCGGGTGCTGTTCTACTCGCGGTGCGCCGGGATGCTGGGCAACTTCGCCGCCCTGGTGATCTACCCGCTGGGCCTGCTGAGCCTGTTCACCCTCGGCTGGTCCGTGTTCACCATCGTCGTCCCCCGGGCCGTCGACGATGAGTGAGCCCGCCGTCCACGTCGACACCACCAGCCAGGTGTCGCCGTACGAACAGATCCGCGCGCAGCTCGCCGCCCTGATCGTCTCCGGCCGGCTGACGGAGGGCGAACGGCTGCCGACCGTGCGCCAGCTCGCCGCCGACCTGGGTCTCGCGCCGGGCACGGTGGCCCGCGCCTACCGCGAGCTGGAGGCGGCCGAACTGATCCGCACCCGCCGCGGCGCGGGCACCCGGGTCGCGGCGCCCCCGCCCGGACCGACCCGCCCCGACCCGGGCCAACTCGCCACCCTGGCCCGCGACTTCACCGCCTCCGCGCGAGCTCTGGGAGCGGACCCGGAGGCCGTCCTGGACGCCGTCCGGGAGGCTCTGGAGGAGCGGCCGTAGCCGTGGCGCGGGTTCGCGCTCACTCCCGGGGCCGGGCGGCGGTCAGCTTCCCCCACACCACCAGCCGGTACCGGGAGGTGTACTCCGGCGTGCAGGTGGTGAGCGTGAGGTAGCGGCCGGGGGCGTCGTAGCCGTACGACGGCCTGGTCAGGGAGCGGGGTACCGGCCGGATGACACCGACGTCGCGGGGCGAGGTCCGCGGGAGGACCGCGTCGACGGTGTACGTGTAGCGCATGCTCCTGGTCTCCACGGTGATCGTGTCGCCCTTCCTCAGCCGGTTGAGGTACCGGAAGGGCTCGCCATGGGTGTTGCGGTGCCCGGCGAGGGCGAAGTTGCCGGTCCGGCCCGGCTGTTGGGTGTGCGGGTAGTGACCGACGTACCCCTTGTTGAGGACTTTCTGCTTACTGGTGCCCTCGGCGACGGGGACGCGCAGGCCGAGGCGGGGGACGGTGAGGACGGCGTACGTGGCGGAGGAGGCGGGGGCGCCGCCGGACTGTACGGAACCGGAGCCGAATTCGGAGCCGGATTCCGCGGTGCCGCCACCGGATCCACCGGCACCGCCGGCCTCCCCGGTCCCGGTCCCGGTCCCGGCGTCACTACCACTGGTGTCCCACTCCCGCTCCAGGGCCTCCACCCTCCGTTCGGCGCCCTCCTTGGCCTCCCGGTTGGTCCACCACAGCTGGTGGGCGACGAGCAGCAGAACCAACAGCCCTGCGGTGATGAGGAGTTCGGCACCGCCGAAGAGCACGCGCCGGATCCGGGCGCGCCGCCGGCGGGTGCTGTGCTGCACGAGGGGAATCCGCACGCGGGGCACCATAGGCGGCCGGGGACGAGGTCTCCAGACCCGTACCGCCACGACTCCCTTGCGCGGCCCGGCCGTTCGCCCCATCGAACCGTTGCGGCGCCTTCCTCCATAGGTTGGAGAAAGGGCTGTCAGAACCCTCGACAACCCCACGCGCCACACCCGATGCTTCGTTGCGGCCGAACGGGACCGGCCACGACTCGGAGCGGAGTAGTCATGATCCGACGCAGGACACTGCTGGCCGCCACCGGCGGCGCGCTCTTCGGAACCGCGCTCGCGACGGGCACCGCCCACGCCGACGCGACGATCGCCGTCAACCCCTCCACGACCTACGGCACCTGGGAGGGCTGGGGCACCTCGCTCGCCTGGTGGGCCAACGTCTTCGGCACCCGCAACGACTTCGCCGACATCTTCTTCACGACGAACTCGGTGACGTACAACGGCACGACACTCCCCGGCCTCGGCCTGAACATCGCCCGCTACAACCTCGGCGGATGCAGTACGAACACCGTGAACGGCGAGAGCATGGTCGCCTCCCCGAACATCCCCGCGTACAAGCAGATCGAGGGCTACTGGCAGGACTGGAACAACGAGGACCCCACGTCCTCGGCGTGGAAGTGGACCGCGGACGCGACCCAGCGCGCGATGCTGCTGAAAGCGGTCGCCCGGGGCGCGACGACGGAGCTGTTCGCCAACTCCCCCATGTGGTGGATGTGCCTGAACCACAACCCCTCCGGCGCCACCGGCGGCGGCAACAACCTCCAGTCCTGGAACTACCGCCAGCACGCCTCCCACCTCGCGGCCGTCGCCCTCTACGCCAAGAACAACTGGGGCGTGAACTTCGCGACGGTCGACCCCTTCAACGAGCCCTCCTCGTCCTGGTGGACGGCGACGGGCACGCAGGAGGGCTGCCACATGGACGCGACGGTCCAGTCGGCCGTCCTGCCCTATCTGCGCAGCGAACTGGACCAGCGCGGCCTGACGTCGACGAGGATCTCGGCGAGCGACGAGACGAGCTACGACCTGGCCCGTACGACCTGGAACTCCTTCTCGTCGACGACGAAGGGGTACGTGAACCAGGTCAACGTGCACGGCTACCAGGGCTCGGGAGGCCGCCGCGACCTGCTCTACACGGACGTGGTGACGACGTCCGGCAAGAGGCTGTGGAACTCGGAGACCGGCGACAACGACGGCACCGGCATGACCATGGCCGGCAACCTGCTCTACGACTTCCGCTGGCTGCACCCCACGGCCTGGGTCTACTGGCAGGTCATGGACCCGACGGCGGCCTGGGCGATGATCGCCTACGACGCGAGCACGCTCCAGGCGGGCGCGGTGCAGACGAAGTACTACGTCATGGCGCAGTTCAGCCGCCACATCCGCCCCGGGATGACGATCCTGGACACGGGCGTGAGCTACGCGGTCGCGGCCCTGGACCGGACGGCGAAGCGGCTGGTGATCGTGGCCGCGAACACGTCGTCGTCGGCCCAGACCCTGACCTTCGACCTGTCCGGCTTCACGACGGTGACGGGCGGCACGAACGGCCTGGCCCCGCGCTGGAACACGGTCACCACGGGCGGGGACCAGTACAAGTCGTACTCGGACACCTTCCTCAGCGGGAAAACGGTGAGCGTGCCGTTCGCGGCGAAGTCGGTGCAGACGATCCAGGTGGACGGGGTGACGGTGTAGGGCCTTCCGGCCCTGGCCTGCACGTATCTCACCAATGTCACCGGCGGGCAGTACGGTGTCGTGCATGCGCCCCGACACGCCTGCCGAAAACGTCGACCACACCGCCGAGGCGGCACGCCTGGAGCGGACCGCCGGCCTGTATCCCGAGGACGCGGAAGCCCTGCTGTTGCAGGCCGCGGCCCACCGGGAACTGGCCGGCGACCGCGCCGGCGCGACCGCGTTGTACGACAGCCTCCTGTCGTCCGTGGAGAGCCTGGACACCCCCCACCTGGTCCGCGCCCTGAAGGCCTCGAACCTCTGGGAGTACGGCCACGAGGCCGAGGCCCGCGCGATCATCGACGGCATCCGCGCGGCCGCCCCGCGCGATCCGGCCCCCTGGGTGATCGTCGCGGAGTCCCTGGAGTCCCACGACGAGCTGGAACAGGCGGAGAAGACGTTCACGGAGGGCACCCGGCTGCTCCTGACGGACGTCCCGGAGCCCCCCTACGCCACGCACCCGCTCCTCTTCGGCCGCCACCGCGTCCGGCGGATGCTGGGCGCGGCCCACGACGAGTGGGACGTACTGGCGGACGCCCTCCACGCCTCCCCGGTCTCCCTGGACGAACTCCACGACCCCAAGCGGGTGTGGTCCCTCGGCTCGGACAACCCGGCGGAACTGGAGGCGGAGATCTCCCGCCTGCGGGCGGAGCTCGGCACCTACCGCGAGGCCCTCTCCCGCCCCTTCCCGGTCGCGGTCCTGCACTGGCCGACGGGCGAGCTGACGGAACTGGTCGCCGCGTATCCCGCACTGGGCGCCGAGTACCCCTCCCACGAGGAGCACCTCTCGGTCATAGAGGCCTCCCTGCGCGAACTGTCCGCCTCCGGCACGGCGAACCTCGGCATCGTCACCGGCACGGTCCCGTCGTACGAGGCCTTCGCCGCCTCGGAGGGCGCGTCACCGGGAGACTCCGACCTGCTGCCCCAGTACGCGACGACACTGGCGGCCCGGGGGAGGGCGGTGGCTTGGCCGCCGCAGCGGGGGGTTGGTTGTTGGTGTGGGTCGGGTGGGGTTTATGAGGGGTGTCACGGGGCGGAGTAAGAGTCCAGCCCCGACACGATCGGCTCGCTAGAAGGCGCATCCCGACTTACGCCCCGTCGCGGTGCGCCTTCAGTGCGTCTCCACGCTCCATAGCGCGATGAAGCTTGCGCGCTACGGCCAACAGGCTCTTCTGCAAGACCAGCCTGCCTTTCCCTCGCGTCTTGAGAGCATGGCAGTTCGGGCAAAGCGCGATCATGAATTCCGGAGTGTCTTGCCCAGTACGGGCAAGACCATTGACGTGATCGACTTCCAAGATGGGCTGGCCAGTGTCAGTGCGGTCGAGGGGATGCCCGAGGCAGGAAGGATTCTCACATCGACCGCCACTCCGAATGATCACCGCTTCCCGAGCAGCAGGTGAACGCATATACCGCTCCACGAGGGCTACGTTGGATCGTTTCGTGCGCTTGCCCTCCGTGCGACCCGCGGCAGCGGACAGCCGCCGGTACCGCTCGTTTGCAGAGAGCTGCCTCGACTCCGTCCCCGTTGCCACCTCGGCGGGGATGACATCCTGAGAGTCGTCATGGATGGTGTTGTCATCCTGAGCAAGCGCATCTATGACCTCAGACGGCCATGTCTCCGGCATCGGAGAGGGAACAGGGGCGAGTACCCACACGTACTCTCGGCGCTGCTTCTTGTCCTGCCCTCGCCCCCAGCGACGGCGGCACTGGACGACAACGGCCCACGTCTCGAAGGTCCAGTGCCCGTTGTACGGCTTGTGCCAATACCGCAGAGCCTTCTGCTGCTTCTGGTACTCCCGCATGGATTTATTTCCACCGGTCATGGCCTGGTCGCCAGATAGGCCATCGCCCGTGTAGGCGATCCATCCCGTCTCCGGGATGTGATGGTCTGCATACGGCCCCTTGTCGTCTGAGTACGCAGCGAGGATTCCATCTGCAATCGGAGTAATCCCCATCACACGGTTGCCGCCATAAACTTCGGCAATCGCAGTGCGGTTGACATAGGGCTCTCCGACGAGGGGATGCAGAGAAGCGCCGATCTGACCGAGCGCGAACCCCTGCAACCCGACGGAATCCACCACGGCCGCGGCCGTACCCGCGAAGAAGCGCACCAACAAGGTGTTGATGGCCTGTGCCGCCAACTCAGGGTCGTCTACCAGTTGGTCGTAATCCTGCTCCGGCAGCCCGGCAAGCGGGTCTACCTGCTCGAGGGTGGAAAACGTCGGTCGCCTCCCGTCACTCGTCAAAGGAAGCTGAGCAGATTCGGCAACCTCCCACAGCCCGTCCCGCTCGAGGGCCCAGAACGGGTACACCGCGTCCCGTTCGCCACGCCGCGCCCCGTCGAACTGCGTGAGCAGTGGTCCTAGCTCGCCCTTCACGACCGACCAGGGCTGTTGACGGGGGCGCCCGTGGACGGCTTGAGCGATGGCCCACAGAAGGAGGAGCGGACGATGCAGCGGCTGACCCGTCGGTCGCATGGCCGGGCGCAGCTTCCCTATCCGCTCCATCAAGTCCTGCACGTCAGCCACTTCGCCACTCCAGTCCCGAGTACTAGTAGGACTATCTGACCAGATGGCACTGACAATGCCGTCGACCGGACCTCGGCACCGGGCTGAGCTGAGGCATCGGGAAGCCCTCGGTCAGCGGTGACTGTTAGAACTGGTCGCGGCGCAACGAGCGATCGAGGGGGCCAGCGTGGTTCAGCCAGGGGATCTGTCACAGCCTGTCGCGGGTGTGTACGAGGAGCTCATCACCGAAGGGATGCAGGCGCAGATCGACCAGCTGAACTCGGCCGGCTGGAAGCCGATTCACACAGAAGTCAGCGCCGAGTCCTCGCCGCATGTGCTGGCGCGATACATCGGGGAGGCCGTTGGGCATCGGTTGGCTCAGTTGCCCCATGACAAGCGGGTTGCCGCAGCCAACCAGCTCATGGAGTCCCTGATCAACACCGTGCCGGATGCGGATGCAGACGGAACGATGACCACCCTCGTCGACGGTCCGCGGCAGCTCTTGGCTCTGGCTGAGCACGAAGCCCCTGGCGTCTACGCCATCAGGCCCTTGACTCCACTCTCAGAGACAGCACTCATCACCAACGCGCCGGATGACCCAAGTTTGGGCGCGGAACTGCGAGCGGAGCTCGCCACCGCTGACCGCATCGACCTGCTCTGCGCGTTCGTCAAGTGGTACGGGATAAGGGTTCTTGAGAATGCGCTCCGTGCAGCCAAGGAACGTGGTGTGCGCATCCGGGTTATCACCACCACATACATCGGCGCCACAGACCGCCGCGCCCTGGACCGGCTGGTGCGCGAATTCGGCGCCGAGGTGAAGGTCAACTACGAGATCCGGTCGACGCGTCTGCATGCCAAGGCCTGGCTGTTCCGCCGTAACACCGGCTTCGATACGGCGTACGTGGGCAGCTCCAACCTGTCGAAGGCTGCGCTACTCGACGGTCTGGAGTGGAACGTACGGCTGTCCTCTGTAGCCACCCCTCGAGTGATCGACAAGTTCGAGGCGACATTCGATGCCTACTGGGCCGACACGGCGTTCGAGTCGTATGACCCTGACCGTGATGGCGAGCGACTGGCTGAAGCTCTTGCCCGAGCTAGCGGCTCCAGCACGACGGACGAGCTCAAGATCAGTCTCTCTGGCCTGGAGGTGCATCCCCTCCCACACCAGAAGGACATGCTGGAGCGCCTCCGAGTCGAGCGTGAGATTCGCAGCCGCCACCAGAACCTTCTCGTCGCAGCGACTGGTACAGGCAAGACCGTCATGGCCGCCCTCGACTACCGGGCCATGCGCGACGAGCGCCGCGGTGAGCTCCCTCGTCTACTCTTCGTCGCTCATCGCAGAGAGATCCTGAAGCAGTCGCTGCGCACCTATCGAGAGGTGCTCGACAACGCCTCCTTCGGTGAGCTCCTACACAGCGGCCAAGAACCCCACGACTGGACGCACGTCTTCGCCAGTGTTCAGTCGCTCACGCTTCAGCGGCTGGAGGAGCGCGATCCCGGGCACTTCGATGTCATCGTCATCGACGAGTTCCACCACGCCACGGCTGAGACGTACAGACGCGTCATCGAGCACTTCAAGCCGGCTCAGTTGCTTGGGCTCACCGCGACGCCCGAGCGGATGGATGGGCGCAATGTGCAGGATGAGTTCTTTCGCGGTCGTATCGCTGCCGAGCTGCGACTCTGGGAAGCCCTGGAGAACGATCTGCTGTGTCCGTTCCACTACTTTGGGCTTCCGGACGGCACAGATCTGACGCGCCTCAACTGGCGTTCCGGCACCTACGACCGAGGGCAACTCGGGCATCTCTACACAGGTGACGAGGCTCGGGCACGCATTGTCATCAAGCAGATCGAGGACAAAATCTCCGACCCCGCAGCGATGCGAGCTCTCGGCTTCTGCGTGAGCAAGGCACACGCACGCTTCATGGCGAAGTGCTTCCAGCGGGCGGGCTTGCAAGCAGCGGCTCTCGACAGTGACTCCAGGCCCGAGGTCCGGGAGCAGACACTCGCCGATCTGAAGGCCGGCCGCCTTCAGGTGATCTTCTCCGTTGATCTGTTCAACGAGGGGCTGGACATCCCCGATGTCGATACCCTGCTGCTTCTGCGCCCCACCAATAGTGCGACCGTCTTTCTCCAGCAACTCGGGCGCGGACTACGCCGTACACCGAACAAGCCAGTGCTGACGGTGCTCGACTTCATCGGACAGCATCGGGCGGAGTTCCGCTTTGAAGAGCAGTTCCGGGCGCTGACCAACCTCTCGCGCAACCGACTCGTCGACAGCATCGAGCACGACTTCCCTCAGCTGCCCTCGGGCTGCCAGATCATCCTGGAGGGCAAGTCCAAGGACCTCGTTCTCGACAACATCCGCACCCAACTCAAAGCCACTATCACCACACTCGCGAAGGAAGCCAAGGTCTACAGCACGCCACGACTGGCGGACTACCTTCGCGAGAGTCGACGCGATATTCAGGAGCTGTACAAGAGCGACAACTCGTGGACCAAGGTCCTCCGCAAAGCCGGACTCCTCCAGGACGACGCACCGGCAGGCGAAGCAGAACTCCTCAAGCGCGTCCACGCCTTCTTGCACGTCGACGACCCGGATCGTATCCACGCGTACCTGCGCCTGCTCGCCGATGACGCTCCCGGCTACGACTCGCTGTCCGTCGAGGACCAGGCGTACGCCCGCATGCTCTTCTTCAACCTCTGGGACAACGCTGGCGGTTTCACCAGCTACCGGGAGGGCCTTGCATCACTGCGTGTGCAGCCAGTGTTCCGCGACGAACTCCAGCAGGTCCTGTCGTACGCCCTTGAGAAGGCCGACCACTTCCCGCTCCCGTTGGAGGGGGACCTCACCCAAGTCCCCTTGAAGATCCACAGCTCCTACAACCGGTCGGAGATCCTCTCGGCTTTGGGAGTGGCCCAGCTGGGTGGCCAGATGCCGCGGGACTTTGGGCAGGGGGTGCGCTGGGTGGAGGAGCTCAGGACGGACGCTCTCCTCATCACCCTGGAGAAGGACGAGCGGGACTTCTCCCCTACGGTCCGCTACAAGGACTATGCGCTCAGCCCGACCCGCTTCCACTGGGAGTCCCAGAGCACCACCCCGGAAAACTCCGCTACTGGCCTGCGCTACCAGCGCCACGCCCTACAAGGCAGCCACGTTCTCCTGTTCCTTCGCCGCTACAAGCGCAACAGCATCGGCAAGGCCGAACCGTGGATGCTTCTGGGACCGGCAACCTACGCGGAGCACACCGGCAGCAAGCCCATGGCGATCACCTGGGATCTCCATCATGAGCTTCCTGTCGATGTGAACTCGTACGCCGCAATCAAGAGTGGATGAGGTTCTCCCCTCCTCCAGTCGTGAGGGAAAGCACCAAGGCGCATAGCTGCGGCGCCCCCTCGAACGGCCTTGCCTCACCGACCGCCGCGTACCCCCAACTCTCATACAGGGCCAGCACCTTCACATGCTCCTTGTGCACGAGCAACGTCGCCCTCTGCTCTGTACGTGAGGCAAGGAGGTCGTCGTGGATCCGCCGGGCAGCACCCGTCCTGCGCCATGGTGCGCGCACCATGAGTTCGGAGAGGGCGAACGTGCGGGCCCCCGTCTCAGTAGTGAAGTCCTCAGGCGGAGACGGAGTGACCTTGCTCCACCATGTTGTGACCGGAGTAAGCGGTGCACCGTAGGCATAGCCGACGGGCAACTCACGGTCGTAGGCGACGACGCAAGCGAACTCCCGATTCGCTGCCCAGTGATCGACAAATCTGGCAAAGTCATCGCGCCCGGCAAGTGGGTCATCGCTGCCTTCGTACACCTCATCGTGAATGTCCAAGAGGAGTCCACGAATTGAGGCAGCATTCTCATGCCCGTAGTGGCGCAGATCAAGTTCGGCGTGTGTGGTCACGCATGTCCTTCCTGCATCCGGCTGGCTGTGACGACCTGTTCGAGGCGCGCTGTGATCCGACTACTAGTAACGACGTCTGCATGAATACTTGAGGCGGTGGCCAGCGCCATTTCATAATGCCTCTGCATAAGCTGGAGTTCGGCGAGCAGTACGGTGTAGTAAGCGCGGTTTCGCGCGAAGCGCTCATCGAGTAGGCCAAGGGCAGACACGGCATGCCCCTCTGCTTGTCTGTACTGACCGGCGCTGTGGTGGGCGATGGCGGCCAGGCCGGCCAGCTCGGCATGCGTGAGAAACCCTAGCCAACTGGGGGCGCCGGCGACCTCCGCACGGTCATAGGTCCGTTCAGCCGCAGCCAGATGGCGGCCCATGCCGAGGGGGTCACCGGTCTGGGCGAGGCAATCCGCGAGTCTGGAGTGCAGAAGAGACGAGAGCAGTGGCTGGTTTCGCAGGTGTCGTTCGGAGAGTGCGGAGCGATTGATCCGAGCTGCCTCGGCGGGACGTCCTGCGTGTTCCGCCTGCGCGGCGAGATCAGACCAGGCTCTGGTGACGTAGACCGGATCACGAGCCAGGAGGGCGGCCTGAAGCGCCTCACTCCGGAGCTGAGCCGCCCGCTCGTACTGGCCGCAATCGTGGGCTGACCAGCCTGCACACGCTGCGATCTCGGCCGTGGCCCGATAGAGCGCTCGTTCAACGCGTTCTCCGTACGTACATTGGTCCAGGGCCCGCTGGAGACGCAACAGGTAGTCAGTTGCAACGTCGACCAAGGCACCGCCACCGAGCCCGTTGAAGTGTGCGTCAAGCCGAGCGATCGTGCCCTGAATCCGGTTGATGTCGCTGGCACCAAGACGACCGTAGCCCGGTGTCTGGTCGATGCCCAGCGCAGTGACAAGCGCTCCAGCGATGAAGGTACGTCGCTGTAGGGGGTTCGGCATCTTGGGCCATACCGATCGCACTGGCGCGCGAAGTGGCTTCGACGACTTGCGCTGCACGAAGCCCATTGCTTCAGGACTTGTACCGAAGATCTCCTGGAGGGGGAGAAGGTACTGGGCCCACGGCCGCTGAACGTCGCCTGCGATCCACCGACGTACATGGCGGTCCGTACAGTTTGCGGGCTTGTCGAACAGTCGCTGAGCAGTCCTGTTCACCTCGTCAGCAAGCTGCTCGTGAGTGAATCCGAACTCCGCTAACAGCGCTTCAAAAGAGGTGTTCCGCCGACTGTTCACGTCAGCCCCCTCATTCCTTCTCCCTCGACGGTAGTCCTACCGGTCCGCGCCACCGGATGAAACTGTCCGGTCAGCTGGATGCAACGTCCCAAGATCTGTCCTGATGATCGACAGGGCGCTTCCGGTTTCCTCGTGTACGTGAACGGCGCACTACACAAGGGAGCAACGGTGCTGACGCCAGCAGACAAATACAGGCTGATCTCTGAGTGGCTCGCGCGGGCACACCCGGTTCCGCAGCAGGCCCACACCGAGTGGTCACGGCAAGGCGTGGCGCTACTCCCACTCGGCGAGCGATTCGCGGCGGTGCGGTTGACGGGTGAGCTCGTCCACGCTGCCATCGGCTGCACAGAGCCCAGCGCGGTGGCCGTAGCCCTACAGGAACGGCTTCCGGGACCCATCATCCACGACCACCGCAGAACCGGACCCACCTACTACGCACTCATCCCATGGCACGCCGGCCTGGTCTGGGATTACGGCGAGAGGGCACCTTGCCTGCTGGGCGAGACCTACCTCGGCGTTCCCCGTCTCGACCGTCGAGAGCCACCAGGCACCTATTGGGTACTTCGCCCACGCTACGACGGCCATCTGTGCCGCCCGCAGAGCGTGCGCGACCTTGTCGACGCCGGGTTCCGAGCACTTGTCCCAGACGACTCGGACTGACTGGCCCAGCCGACTCCACCGCGCTCGGGTCATCGCGACGCAGCTCACTACACACCACTCCCCTTTCTCCTCAAAGGAGTTCTTCCTATGACTGCTGCCAGCGTTGCCATCATCACGGCCACCGCCATCACCGCCACCGAATCCCGCACTGGCCGATCCCTCGTCACTGAGGCCGAGTTCGAGACCCTCGCTAGTTTCTGTGCCGACGAGTACGGGCTGGAGCGCTGTGTCGCTGAAGGGGTCGTCGATCAGGCGTTGGCGCTCGTCTATGTGATGGGCACCAGTGGGGAGGGCGCCCGGATGGCGCCATCGCAGCGGGTCGACCCCGGCTGGCACACGCTCATCCTGCACACCGGGTGGTACGCCGACTGGTGCGAGCGGAGTTTTGGGTACTTCCTGCACCACCAGCCGAACTCCAAGGTCCGTACCCGGGGGCTGATGGTCGACGTCGTGGGGCGGTTGCGGGCGGCGGGATTCGAGGTCGACGAACGGCTGTGGGGGACGGCCGCTGACTGCAATCCGCCCACCTGCTGCGGTGACGGCCCCTGCTGCTGATGCTCTCTCTCCCTCAGCAGAACGGACCCTATCCCCGTGTCCTTCACCGAGTTGAGCGCGACCGGTCGCGTGACCGTCTTTCCTCTCGACGGCCTCACCGTCGCCTACACCACCCGGTCCGGCGATGCACGTGGCCTCGGTGAGATCGGGCTCGTTGCCGTGGTGGACGATCAGGCTGACGGCGACGCGTTGTGGCGGCTCGCTCAGCAGCTCGGTGGCCGGGGCCACGGGCAGGACCAGGCCCGCTGGATCCTCACACAGGCGAGTCGAGCCCGTATGGTCGCCTCGTTCACCGACCTGGTGGAAGCCAAGTGGACGGCGTACATCCGCAGGCGCTTCGCTCTCGACGCGCTGTTCGCCAATCACGAGATCCTCATGACCGGTCGGATGGATCTGCCGGTGACACCCGCTCCGCTGTGAGCCACGCCACCGGAACCCCTCCCGGGCCACGGAGAGGTACATGCGTGAGTTCCAACAGCGACGGTGAGATGGACGACGACGGTGACGGGCGGCTGCGGGCGCGGGTTCGGGGTGGGGAGCGGGAGGCGTTCGGGGAGTTGTACGAGCGGTATGCCTCGGCCGTGTATCACCATGCCCTGCGGCTGACGGGGAACTGGTCGGCGGCCGAGGAGGTCATGTCGGAGACGTTCCTGGCGGCCTGGCGGGGGCGTAGGGACGTGGAGGCGGACGGGGGGTCGTTGCGGCCCTGGCTGTTCGGGATCGCCACCAACAAGGCGCGCAACGCCGAGCGGGGGCTTCGGCGGCGGCTCGCCTTTCTCGCGCGGCGGACCGAGGCCGCCACCCTGGGCGACTTCGCCGAGGAGCTCGCCGGGCGGGTCGACGACGCCCGGCGGCTCGCCGAGGTGCGGCGGGTGCTCGGGCGGCTGCGGCGGCACGAGCGGGAGGTGCTCGCCCTGTGCGTGTGGGGCGGGCTGGACTACGCCCAGGCCGCCGAGGCGCTCGGGGTGCCCGTGGGGACCGTACGGTCGCGGCTGTCGCGGGCGCGGAAGCGGCTGCGGGAGTTCGTCGAGCGGGAGGGATCCGTGGATACCTCGCAATCGCCGTCTACCTCGCTTACAGGATTTATGGAACTCCGCTCCCGTCGCGGAGAGGTGGAGAGTGAGGCCGCATTCGTGGCCCTGCCCCTTCAGGAGGAGACCCGATGAACGCCACTCCGGCCGGATCCGAGCAGGAGGAGCGCGCGGAACTGGCGCGGCTGTTGCCCGCCGGTCCCGTCGAGCGGGGGCTGCCTCCTGGGCTTCACTCCCATCACAAGGACGTACTGATGCAGCTCATCGATCGCGAGGACGACGTCAGGAGCCCGGCCGGGGCCCGTCGCTTCTCCCGGCCCGTTCTGCTCGCCGCCTCCGTCGCCGTCGCGGTGGCCGCCACACTGACCGTGGGGCTCGCCTCCGGACGGCAGGAGCCGGGCGGCCACCCGGGGGCGACCGCGCCCGCCACCGCCGGCCGCGGTGCCGTCGTCACGCTCGACCGGATCGCCGCCGTCGCCCTGCGCGGCGACGTCCAGCCGGTGAAGGACGGCCAGTTCGTGTACGTACGCACCCGGATCGCCGAGAACGAGGCCGACTGGGGGCAGCCGCTGAAGCCCGGTGCCCTGCACGACCGGGAGACCTGGTTCTCGCAGGATCAGAAGCCGCTGATCGAGTACGGCATGACCCGCGAGAACGGGGACGACTTCCCGATCAGGATCCTGGTGCCGGAGGGCTCCGCCGGGGAGCCTGCCGGGATCGACCGGCCGACCTACACCTGGCTCGCCTCCCTGCCCACGGATCCCGGCGCGCTGCTGAAGCGGCTGTACGCGGAGACCCCCGTCGAGGGCGAGGAGGACCACGACCAGGCCGTGTTCGACCGGATCGGCGAACTCGTGCAGGAGCAGATCATGCCGTCCGCCACGGCCGCCGCGATCTACCGGGCCACCGCCCGGATCCCCGGCGTGACCGAGGTCGACGACGCGGTGGACGCCGCCGGGCGGCACGGCATCGCCATCGCCCGCGAGGACACGAAGATGGGCCTGCGCACCGAGTGGATCTTCGATCCGGACAGCCTCGAGTACCTCGGGGCGCGGACCGTGCTCAGCCGCGACTCCGCGATGGGCAAGGCCGGCACCGTCTTCGACACCCGCGCCGTGCTGGAGCGGGCCGTCGTGGACAGGAGGGGAGATGAGCCCAGCGGCAAGCCCAAGTCCGGGTCCGGCGACGGCTCCGGCTCCCGCGACGGCTCCGCGCAGAGCTAGCCCGCCCGCCTCGCCGCCGCCCGCACCTTCCGCGTCCGCCCGTGCTCGGCCAGCCAGGCGAGTACGGGGGCGGGGGTGTCCGGCCTCTCGGTGAGCCGCCGCTGGAGCCAGTCCGAGGCGGTGGACAGGATCGCCGGGTCCCCGGGGCGGGTGAGGAGGGTGTGGAGGAGGGTCCACTCCGCCAGGCGCTTCGTCAGGAACGCGTCCGTCCCGACCGCCTCCGCCATGCCGGCCCGCCACTGCTCCCAGTCCGCGTCGGGGGCGCCGTACAGGGTCGTCGCCCTGCGGTCCAGGTGGCGGACCACCGCCGAGCGGGCCATCGCGCGGTCCGGGTCGTCGGTGAGGATCCGGTGGGCCAGGCCCGCCTCCTCCCCCGGCTCCACCGCGCCGAGGGCACGAAGGTGCGCGGCGAACCGCACGTGCTCGTCCGGCTCGGGCGACGTCTCCGTCAGGAAGTCCGTCCGGAGGGTGGCCGGCCCAGGGTTCGGCTCGGCGGCCGGCCCAGGGTGCGGCTCGATGGGCAACTCAGGGTCCGGTTCGATGGGCAACTCGCTCGGTCCGTCCTGCGCGATGCGGCTACTTACGTCATGTCGTACGTCGACTGCGTCCCCGCCCAGACTCCCCTCTCCCCCGGTGCCGAGGCCGGCGAATTGGCCGCGTTAGCCTCGTAGCGACCGAAGGACCCAGGAGGAGGCAGGCATGGCCAAGGTTCCCAGCTCGGTGATCGCCGCGAGCGGGCTCGTCGGCGGGTACGGCGTGGCCCGGTGGACGAAGAAGCGGCAGCTCGGCGGGGCCGTGCTGGCCGTCGCGGGGGCCGCGGCCGCGCAGCAGTGGCGGCAGCGGGCGGGCGGGAAGGCGGCGGGGGCGCTGGGCGTCGCCTATGTCGCCGCGTTCGCCGGGTCGCATCCGCTGGCCAAGAAGGTGGGCGCCTGGCCGGCCGTCTTCGGGGTGGCGGGCGCCGTCGCGCTGGCCTCCTGGGCGGTGGCCGACCGGCAGAGCTGACGCCACGCGCTACGCCGCGTACGGCGGGTACGGCGGCTGCGGCCGGTGGACGGGGTGCGGGGACGCCGCGCGCCCCAGCGCCGACCGCACCGTCACCCCGTGCCGCCGCTTCAGCCGTCGTATCTCCCACACCGACAGGGCCGTCACCGACAGCGGGCCGCCCAGCAGGAAGCTGTAGAGGACGAGCGGCGGGGCGGCCACGTCCGGGTCGTCGAACATGCTCAGGGCGAACAGGGACCAGACCAGCAGCGGGGACAGCAGCGGCGGCAGCAGTTCGTGGACGTCTCCCACGCGGAAGCTGGAATTGACGCCGTAGACGATGAGCAGCAGCGTCAGGGGCACCGCGAGGAGGAGGCCGAGGAAGCAGGCCAGGCCGCCGAGGATGAACAGCAGCATCACCAGCAGGCCGACGAGGATGCCGTGGTAGCCGAAGTCGGCGGTGGAGATGATGTCGCCCTTGAGGCAGGCCACCATGAACCAGCACGCCCCGAAGCTCGCCAGGATCGCGCCGATGGTGAGCAGCGGGCCGGTCAGGCGGCGCGCGTAGACGCCGGTGAGTGGTGAGCGGGCCGCGCAGATGAAGGCCGTCACCGCGAGGAACGCGGTGCTGAACATGATCGCGCACGCGAAGAGCAGGTCCTCCAGCTTGCCCATGACGAACTGCTCGCGGCCCTCGGTGATCGGGTAAGCCATCACCAGCCAGACCGTCGCCACCAGTCCGACGGCCGTGCGGGCCCACTGGAGCCCCTGGACGACCGGGTCCTCGATACGGTCGGTGCGCGACGGCGCGGCCAGGCGGGTCGCGAGGGCGTGCGGGTTGGGCAGGGATCGGATGTGCGCGGACGTGGTCCGGCCCGTGGTGTTCACGCGTGCGTCTCCCCCGAGTACGTGACGGTGGTTCACGTGTTCGCACGTGCCACGGCGGGACACCTTATCCGATCTTCATCTCGTCGGCGATCTTGCTCCCCGGCACCCCTCGGAGGGGCCGTTCTGGCGAGAATCCGTTGACCCCTGGCACTCCTGCCACTTCTCCAAGATCCCCGAGCCGCCTAGCGTCGGGCCCGTGACCAAACTGCTCCTCGCCCTCCATGTCCTCGCCGCGATCGTCGCGGTCGGTCCCGTCACCGTCGCCGCCAGCATGTTCCCGCCCGCCGCGCGCCGGGCCCTGGCCGCCCCCGACGACGAGGGGGCGCGGGGGACCGTACAGCTGCTGCACCGCATCTGCCGGGTGTACGCCGGTGTCGGCATCGCCGTGCCCGTGCTCGGGTTCGCCACGGCGGGCGCGATGGGGGTGATGGGCGACACCTGGCTGATCGCGTCGACCGTGCTGACCGTCCTGGCCGCGGGTGTGCTCCTCGTGCTGGTGCTGCCCCGGCAGGAGGTGTTCGTCGAGGGTGGCGGAAACCGTGAGGTGACCGTGCGGCTCGCCATGTTCACCGGCATGTTCAACCTGCTGTGGGCGACGGTGACCGTGCTGATGATCGTGCGGCCGGGGTCCACGACGGGGGCGTAGACATCCGGCGACGGACTCTCCACCGGCCTCGTCGCCCGGACGCCCCGGAGGGTCACGCCCCCAGCGCCCGCGCCACCGTGTAGATCAGCAGCCCCGCGAGGGAGCCCACCACCGTGCCGTTGATCCGGATGAACTGGAGGTCGCGGCCGATGTTGGCCTCGATCTTGCGGGTCGTGTGCTCCGGGTCCCAGCTCGCCACCGTGTCGGTGATCAGGGAGGTGATCTCCTTCCGGTACGTCGTCACGACGTGCACGGCCGCGCCCTCGACCCAGCGGTCGACCTTCTCCTGCACCTTGGGCTCGGTCGCCATCCGGGCGCCCAGGGTGAGCAGCGAGGCCCGCACCCGCAGCCGCAGCTCGCTGCGCTCGTCCTCCGCCGCGGCGACGATCATGGAGCGGACGGCGGTCCAGGCGGAGGCGATCAGATCCTGCACCTCGCCCCGGCCCAGCACCTCGCCCTTGAGCCGCTCCACGCGCGCGCGGGTCTCGGTGTCGGACTGGAGGTCGGAGGCGAAGTCGGTGAGGAAGCGGTCCAGGGCGCCGCGGGCCGGATGGGAGCGCATGTCCCGCATCTCCGCGCAGAACCGCAGCAGCTCCTTGTAGACGCGCTCGCCGATCCGCTTGTCGACGAACCGCGGTGTCCAGCCGGGCGCGCCGCCCTCCACCGCGTCCATCACGGAGTCGCCGTGCAGCACCAGCCAGTCGTACGCCCGGGACACCACCAGGTCCACGGCCCGGCGGTGGCCGCCGTCGGCGACGATCTTCTCCAGCATCTTGCCCATGCCGGGCGCGATCTCCTGGGCGTCCGCCCGGCGGGTGATGGCCTCGCCGACCACCGCCTGGACGTCCGAGTCGCGCAGCACGGCCAGGGCGCCGCGCAGGGCCGTCGCCAGCTCGGCCGTCACCCGGTCGGCGTGCTCCGGCTCGGCCAGCCAGCCGCCCAGCCGGCCGCCGATACCGACCGAGCGCAGCCGCTGCCGTACGACGTCCTCGGAGAGGAAGTTCTCGCCGACGAACTCGCCGAGCGAGACACCCAGCTGGTCCTTCTTGTTCGGGATGATCGCCGTGTGCGGGATGGGCAGGCCGAGCGGGTGACGGAACAGGGCCGTGACCGCGAACCAGTCGGCGAGCGCGCCGACCATGCCGGCCTCGGCGGCCGCCGCCACATAGCCCGCCCAGGGGCCCGCGCCGCGGTGGGCGGCCCATTCGGCGAGGATGTACACGAGGGCCACGAACAGCAGCAGCCCGGCCGCGGTCAGCTTCATCCGCCGCACCCCGCGCCGCTTCTCCTCGTCGGCCGCGCTGAAGACGGTCATCGTGCGTACCGCGCCCGTCACGGTCGGTTCCGCTTCCGTACGATCCATCAACTCCACCCGTCCCGATCCCCCGCGTCCCGCACGCGGACATTGTCCCTGCTTGACCGACTCCTGGAACGGAACAAGAGTTCCCGACGTCTGTCAGGCGGGGGAGCTCAACGGTGAACTCCTGCATGATCACGGAGCCTCGTCGCTCCCCTCACCGAGGAGAACCGCACCCGCATGACCAGGCACCGGGGTGGTTATGCCCTGCTGTCCGCGATCGTCGCCCTGATCGTGGCCCTGTCCGCGGCCATCTACGCCGGTGCCGCCGCCGACGCGGGGACGGCCGGCAGGGACACGCTCGCCGCGCCCTACGCGCCCCTCGACCCCGCCGAGCCCGCCTCCACCGGCGACTGGGTCGGCACCTGGGCCGCCGCCCCGACGGGCGGCGAACCCGGCACCGAGGCCCTCGGCACGGCCGGCCGCACCGTCCGCAACATCGTGCACACCAGCGTCGGCGGCGCCGGCGCCCGCGTCACGCTCTCCAACCTGTACGGCACCCACCCGCTGACCGTCACCCACGCCACGCTCGCCGTCGCGGCCGCCGACGACAGCCCCGCTGCGGCGGCCGGCACCCTGCGCCGGCTCACCTTCGGCGGCGCGACCACGGTCGTCGTCCCGCCCGGCGAGCAGGCCGTCAGCGACGCCGCCGCCGTCCCCCTCCCGGCCGACTCCGACGTCCTGGTCAGCGTCTACACGCCCACCTCGGCCGGTCCGGTCACCTACCACCCGCACGCCCGCCAGACCAGCTACGCCGCCGACGGCCAGTACACCGAGGACGTCACGGGCACCCCGTACACCGGAACGAGCCCGTACTGGCGCTATGTGACCGCGCTGGACGTGCTCGGCGACGAGGCCGACGGCACCGTGGTCGCCCTCGGCGACTCCATCACCGACGGGATCTCCTCCGCCGAGGGCGCCAACCGCCGCTGGCCCGACGTCCTCGCCGACCGGCTGCGCACCGCCGACCGCGCCGGCGCGGACGTGCCCCGCTACGGCGTGGTCAACGAGGGCATCAGCGGCAACCAGGTCCTCGCCGACGGCCGCGGCGGCGGGCCCAGCGGTCTGCGCCGCCTGGACCGGGACGTGCTCGGCCGCGCCGGCGTCAAGGTCGTCGTGATCGACCTCGGCGTCAACGACATACTGCGCAACCAGCGGCTCGCCGACCCCGACGCGGTCGTGGCGGGCCTGCGCACCCTGGTCGAGCGGGCCCACGCCCGCGGCATCAGGGTCGTCGGCACCACCCTCACCCCGTTCGGCGGCCACCGCGGCTACAGCGCCGCCCGCGAGGCCGTACGGCAGCGGATCAACGAGGCGATCCGGGACGGCGGGGTGTTCGACGCCGTCGTCGACTTCGACCGGACGCTCCGCGACCCGTACGACCCGCGCAGCCTGCGCCCGGAGTACGACTCGGGCGACCGTCTCCACCCCAGCGACCTGGGCTACCGCAAGCTGGCCGAGGCGATCGACCTGGAGAAGCTGAAGGGGTCGGTGCCGGCCACGCTGTGACCTCCGGGCGGCCGTCGGCGTCGGCCGTCGGCCGCGGCCGTCAACCGTCGTCCATCGATCGCCGGCCGTCAGGCGTCAGCCGTCGGCCGTCACCTGTCGTGCCGCCGCTCCCGCCGCTCCCGTCGTTCCTCGCGGTGTTCGCGCAGCAGGTCCTTGTGGCCCTCCAGCATCCGCCGGTGGGCCTCCTGGACGTCGTCCCGGAAGTCGGCGTGCAGCTCGCGCACCGCCGCCTTGCGGTCCAGCTTCTCCTGCCGCCGGGCCGCCTTCGTGAGCTTGCGCTCGATGCCGACCCCGCCCCAGAAGGCGAACCCGGTCACCACCACCCGCGGGGCGTCCGGATCGCCGGGGACACCGGCCTCCCGCTGGTCGAAGCCGCCCATGACCCCGATGCCGCGGACGACGACCTCCACCCCCGGCGGCACGATGATCTGCATCCCGCCCATGATCGCCACGCAGTTGATGACGACCTCGCCGGCGGCGAAGTTCGCCTCGCGCAGGTCGAGTTCCCCGCCGCCCCAGAAGGCGAAGGAGGTGAACCGTCTGGGCACGGTCCAGCGCCCCCGGCGCTGGAAGCCCGACATGACGGCGACGGCCCAGGTCGAGGAACCCTCGCCGCCCACGATCCGCCCCGCCCAGGAGCCGTCCGCCACCGGGCCCTTGTGCAGCGACACGACGGGCGGCGGCGCGACTCCCGCGGCCGGCAGATCCCGGGTGATCGGCGTCAACTCCCCGTACGTGCGCGCCCGGTACGTCCGGTCCAGCCGCTCCTCGAACTCCTCCATGTCCAGGCGGCCCTCCGCGAGGGCGTCCCGCAGGACCTCGGCGACCCGCTCACGGTCGGCGTCGGAGGCACGGAGGTCCGGGACTGCGTCGTCGCTCATACGGGCAGCCTACGAGCTCTGGGCGCCTGGCACTACGGTCTCCCGACCGGGCGCCGGCACGGAGGCGTCCCCCATCGAGGACAGCATCTTCGCGATCACCGCCTCGATGTCCGGTTCGCGGACGGAGAGGTCCACCAGGGGATACTCCGCCGCGATCCTCGCGACCAGCGGAGCCGCCGACTCCGACGCCGGGAACGCCAGCCACTGCCGCGGCCCGTCCACCTTCACCACCCGGGCCGTCGGACCCGCCTCGATCGGCGGCAGCTCCCGCGCCAGGTCCACCACCAGCGTCCGCTCACCACCGCCCGCCTCGTGCAGCCCGGCGAGCGCGCCGTCGTACACCAGGCGACCGTGGTCGATGACCATCACCCGGGAACAGAGCTGCTCGATGTCCTGGAGGTCGTGCGTGGTGAGCAGCACCGTGGTGCCGCGCTCGGCGTTCAACTCCCGCAGGAACTCCCGCACCCGGGCCTTGGAGACCACGTCCAGGCCGATCGTCGGCTCGTCGAGGTACAGCACCTCCGGATCGTGCAGCAGGGCCGCCGCGATGTCGCCGCGCATCCGCTGGCCGAGCGACAACTGCCGGACGGGGACGTCCAACAGGGCGCCCAGTCCCAGGAGTTCGACGAGCCGGTCGAGATTCTCGCGATAACGGGCGTCCGGGATGCGGTACATGCGGTGCATCAGCCGGTAGGAGTCGATGAGCGGCAGATCCCACCACAGGGTGGTCCGCTGGCCGAACACCACCCCGATCCGGTGCGCCAGACGCATCCGCTCACGGGACGGGTCGATGCCCGCCACCCGCAGCCGGCCGCCGCTCGGCGTCAGGATCCCGGTCAGCATCTTGATCGTCGTCGACTTCCCGGCGCCGTTCGGCCCGATGTAGCCGACCATCTCGCCGCGCGCCACGGTGAAGGAGATCGAGTCGACCGCCCGCACCCGCCGCACCTCCCGCTTCAGGAAGCCGGTCCGCTTCCGCACGTCGAAGACCTTCTCGACGCGGTCCAGTTCAATGAAGGCGCCCACCGTCAACTCCCTGTGCTCCGATACGACCTGAGACCCGCCCGCCACGCCAGCCCGGCCAGCGCACAGCACGCCACCGCCACCAGCGGCGACACGAACGCCGCCCACCCCGGCAGCCCCAACGGCTGCGGCCTGCCCAGCACATGGGCGGCGGGCACCCAGTTCACGAAGGCCAGCGGCACCATGAACGTCACCCCGCGCACCAGCTCCTTGCCGAACACCGTCGGCGGATACTGGAGCAGCGTCTGCCCGCCGTAGGTGAACGCGGCCTGCGCCTCCGACGCGTCCTGCGCCACGAACTGGAACGCGGCACCCGCCACGAACACCGCGCCGAAGATCCCCGCGCCGCCGACCAGCATCACCGGCAGCAGCAGCACCTTCACCGGCGTCCACCCGACGTCGAGCGCCACCAGCGCGTACCCCAGCACCAGCGCGCCCTGGGTGACCCGGCCGACCCGGCGCAGCGCGAAACGGTCCGCGGCGGCCTGGGCCAGCACCGGCGCGGGACGCACCAGCAGCGTGTCGAGCGAGCCGTCACGCACCCGTCTGCCCAGCCGCTCGGCCGAGCCGATCAGCAGGTCCGCGAGCCCGAAGGACGTCGCCGACAGCCCGTACAGGAACGCGACCTCGGGCAGTGTGTAGCCGCCGAGCGCGTCCACCTGCGCGAACATCA
This sequence comes from Streptomyces phaeofaciens, assembly GCF_014648915.1. GTDB lineage: Bacteria > Actinomycetota > Actinomycetes > Streptomycetales > Streptomycetaceae > Streptomyces > Streptomyces phaeofaciens. The sequence continues at coordinate 523,584 of NZ_BMSA01000003.1, forward strand.
GCAAGATCGCGACAAAGTCCAGTCCGGTCACCACCAGCCCGCCCAGCGCCGTCAGCGCGAACGACACCCGGTAGGCCAGCGTGGAACGGATCCACATCCCCGCGATCAGCCAGTAGGCGCGCACACCCACCGCCGTCCGGCCGCCCTCACCCACCCTGGACCACCACCCGCCGGGTCGCCGCCGACTGCACCAGCCGGCCCACCCCCAGCAGCACCACCGCCCACCCCGCCTGGAAGGCGAAGACGGACAGCGGATCGGCCTCCCCCATCAGCAGATCCGCGGGCATCTGGAGCAGCGCCGCCCACGGCAACTGCCGTACGACCTCCCCGAGCGCCCCCGGAAAGGCGTTCAGCGGCAGCGCCATCCCGCCGCAGAACATGCCCGTGACCATCAGCACCTGCGACGCGCCCGTGCCGTCCATCAGCCAGAACCCGCTCAGCGCCACCAGGAAACGGATCGCGAAACTCACCACCATCGCCAGCACCACGGCGACCAGGAACGCCAGCCAGAGCAGCGGATCGTCCGGCAGCGCCGTCGGAAAGAACAGCACCCCGACCACGAACGGAACCACCCCCCGCCCGATCAACTGGAAGAGCGACCGCCCCAAGTCGCCCGCCAGCCACCACAGCTGGAGATCGGCCGGCCGGTACAGGTCGATCGCCACGTCACCCGTACGGACACGCTCCATGAGCTCGGACTCGAAGCCGCCGCCCTGGATCGCCAGCGTCGCGTACAGCGCCTGCCCCAGCCACACGAACGTCACCGCCTGTGCCTGGTCGTAACCCCCCAGGTGCGGCCGCTCGTCCCACAACGCCAGATATGTGTAGACGAGGATCAGGCCGAAAACCGTGTTCGTGAACACCCCGGCGACCGTGGCCGCCCGATACGTCGCGTACCTTCTGAAACCCCCCACTGCGACGGCCGCGTACAACCGCGCCGAACCCACCGCAACCTTCCTCCTCGCCCGCTTGTCTCCCACTGCGACACCGAAGCGCAGGAGCCTAGTGGGCGGGCGCAACGGCATGCCACGCGTTTTCCCCCGCAACGCGTGCCGATTGCCGGGAACGGAACGCTTGGTGCGAGAGTCTTCAACAGGGGACGCAGAAGGCGTACGAGACGTACGAGAACGTACGACGCGAAACAGGAGTCCGAGCAGCACATGAGCGACGAGCCACAGCCGCAGCAGCCGACCGAAGGCTCGGCACCGGGTGAACCCGAGGGGGACGGTACGAAGCCGAAGCGACCGAAGCGCACCGGCTGGCGGCGTCTGATCCCCACCTGGCGGATGGTGCTCGGCACGTTCGTCCTCGGAGTGCTGCTCCTGATGGGCCTGTTCTACCTCGGCTACTCGATGGTCAAGATCCCGCCGGCCAACGCGCTCGCCACCAAGCAGTCCAACGTCTACCTGTACGCCGACGGCACCGAGATCGCCCGCGACGGCGCGATCAACCGCGAGAACGTCGACCTCTCGCAGATCTCCAAGGACGCCCAGCACGCCGTACTGGCCGCCGAGGACCGCGACTTCTACACCGAGTCCGCGGTCGACCTCAAGGCCATGCTGCGGGCCGGCTGGAACACCGCCACCGGCAAGGGCAAGCAGTCCGGCTCGACGATCACCCAGCAGTACGTCAAGAACTACTACCTCGCGCAGGAACAGACCGCCAAGCGCAAGGTGAAGGAGTTCTTCATCGCGATCAAGCTCGACCGCGAGAAGTCCAAGGACGACATCCTCGAGGGCTACCTCAACACCAGCTACTTCGGCCGCAACGCCTACGGCATCCAGGCCGCCGCCAAGGCCTACTACGGCATCGACGCCACCGAACTCACCGCCGCCCAGGGCGCCTACCTCGCCGCGCTGGTCAACGCGCCCAGCGAGTACGACGTGATCGCCCACCCCGAGAACAAGAAGGCCGCCGAGGCCCGCTGGAACTACGTCCTCGACGGCATGGTCACCAAGGACTGGCTGAACGCCGGCGAACGCGAGGGCATGAAGTTCCCCACGCCGAAGGAGACCTCCGGTGCCTCCGTCGGCATGTCCGGGCAGCGCGGCTACCTCGTCAACGCGATCAAGGACTACCTGAAGAACAACAAGATCGTCACCTCCGACGAGCTGGAGGCCGGCGGCTACCGCATCACCACCACGCTGGAGAAGAAGAAGCAGGACGCCTTCGTCGACGCCGTCAACGACAAGCTGATGGACAAGCTCGACAAGAAGAACCGCAAGGTCGACACCTACGTCCGCGCCGGCGGCGCCGCCGTCGACCCCAAGAACGGTGAGGTCCTCGCCCTCTACGGCGGCGTCGACTACGTCAAGCAGTACACGAACAACGCCACCCGCCGGGACTTCCAGGTCGGCTCCACCTTCAAGCCGTTCGTCTTCACCTCCGCCGTCCAGAACGGCTCCGAGACCCAGGACGGCCGCACCATCACCCCGAACACCATCTACGACGGCACCAACAAGCGTTCCGTCCAGGGCTGGACCGGCGGCGGCTACGCCCCCGCCAACGAGGACGACGTCAACTACGGCAACATCACCGTGCGCGCCGCCACCGACAAGTCGGTGAACTCCGTGTACGCGCAGATGGCCGTCGACGTCGGCCCCGAGAAGGTCAAGAAGACCGCGGTCGACCTCGGCCTGCCCACCGCCACCCCCGACCTCCAGCCCTACCCGTCCATCGCCCTGGGCACGGCCACCGCGAGCGTCCTGGACATGGCCGAGGCCTACGCCACCCTCGCCAACCACGGCAAGCACGGCACGTACACGATCATCAAGAAGGTCACCAAGGACGGCAACGAGGTCGTGGACCTGCCCTCGCGCAAGTCCTCCCAGGTCGTCACCCGCGAGGCCGCCGACACCACCACCGCCGTCCTGAAGAGCGTCGTCGAGAACGGCACCGCCACCGCCGCCCAGGCCGCCGGCCGCCCCGCCGCAGGCAAGACCGGCACCGCGGAGGAGGACCAGGCCGCCTGGTTCGCCGGCTACACCCCCGACCTCGCCACCGTCGTCGCCGTCATGGGCCAGGACCCGACCACCGCCGCCCACAAGTCCCTCTACGGCGTCATGGGCCTCCAGCGCATCAACGGCGGCGGCGCGCCCACCGAGATCTGGTCCCAGTTCACCAAGGAGGCCCTGAAGGGCACCCCGGCCTCCGACTTCAGCCTCCAGCTCCAGGACGGCTCCGAGGAGACCGCCTACCCGTCGGCGCCCCCCACCGAGCAGAAGCCCAGCGAGAGCCCGGACGAGACCGGCACCCCCGGTGACGGCCAGAACGACCAGGGCCAGACCCAGGGCCAGACGCAGGGGCAGACCCAGGGCCAGACCGGCGGCACCACCACCGGCGGCACGCCCACCACCGACGGCGGCACCAGCACCGGCACCACCGGCTCCACCACCGACGGCGGCACCACGACCGACGGCGGCACCTCCACCGGCACCACCGACGGCGGCACCAGCACCGGCACCACCGACGGCGGCACCACCGACGGCGGCACCGGCAACAGCACGGGAACGACCGCGGGGCCACTGGGCATCACCCGCGAGGAGTGAGCCCGCTCAGTGCCCGCCGGTCGCCTTGAGACCGATCACGGCGACCAGCAGCAGACCCACGAAGAAGATCCGGGCGGCGGTGGCCGGCTCACCCAGCACCAGCATGCCGACCACCGCCGCACCGGCCGCCCCGATCCCCACCCACACGCCGTAGGCGGTACCGATGGGGAGCGAACGGGCGGCGTACGACAGCAGCAGCATGCTCGCGACGATGCCGGCACCGGTGAACAGACTCGGGACCGGTCGGGTGAATCCGTCCGTGTACTTCATACCGACGGACCAGCCGACCTCCAGCAGACCGGCGACGACGAGCAGAACCCAGGCCATGGGGCACCTCCGAGACACGAAAACTGACGGGGGTGCGTCGTCTTTGCGTTGCTGCGTTCGGCTTCCCGGTACGGCGCGTCTCGTCGGGCTGGCTCCCCTCCAAGCTAGCAAAGAAAAGCCGAAGGGGGCCGGTGACCATGGTCACCGGCCCCCTTCGCCGCTTCGATCCGACGATCTACAGGTACAGCCCGGTCGTGTCCTCCGACCCCTCGAACCGGTCCGCGGCCACGGCGTGCAGATCCCGCTCGCGCATCAGCACGTAGGCGACACCCCGCACCTCCACCTCGGCCCGGTCCTCCGGGTCGTACAGCACCCGGTCGCCCGGCTCCACGGTCCGGACGTTCTGGCCCACCGCGACGACGTCCGCCCACGCCAGCCGACGGCCCACGGCCGCCGTCGCCGGGATCAGGATGCCGCCGCCGGAACGCCGCTCGCCCTCACTGGCGTCCTGCCGCACGAGGACACGGTCGTGCAGCATCCGGATGGGCAGCTTGTCGTGCTGGGGACCGCTCTGGTCGCTTCTGTTACCGCTCACGCCTCGAACCTACCTGCCTTCGCCGTACGAAGAGCCGCCGGGCCGACTCTCACGACTTGCGGCGCCGCGCGCTCAGCGCGAGCAGCCCGACCACACCCACGACCAGGAGCGCGGCCGGCACGACCCTTTCGAGCCGCGGCGCGCCCTCCTCGTCCACGAACTTCGCCCGCACGTCGCTGACGACCCGGTTGACCTGGACATAGGCCTTCCCGAGCGTGTGATCGACGTTGGCGACGACCTTGGCCTTGGCGTCCCCGACGATGGTCTTCGGGTGCACCCGCACCCCGATCTCGTCCAGCGTCTCGGCCAGCACTGTGCGGCGGGCCCTGATGTCCGCCTCGATCTGCGCCGGGGTTCTGGTGTCCGACGTGTCCGCCACGGTAAGGCCTCCGAAGTCAGCCGATACGTTGTTGCCGATACCTGTTCCGGACAGTCTGTCAGCTCTGCCCGCCACCGCACTGTCAGGACCCCCGGTTACGCTGGAGCGATGAGCGAGCGACTCCAGCCCGGGGACGTGGCCCCCGCCTTCACCCTCCCCGACGCCGACGGCAACGAGGTGTCCCTGTCGGACCACAAGGGCCGCAAGGTCATCGTGTACTTCTACCCCGCGGCCCTCACACCGGGCTGCACCAAGCAGGCCTGCGACTTCACCGACAACCTCGACCTCCTGGCCGGCGCCGGGTACGACGTCATCGGCATCTCCCCGGACAGCCCCGAGAAGCTGGCCAAGTTCCGCGAGAAGGAGTCCCTCAAGGTCACCCTCCTCGCCGACCCCGACAAGCAGGTCCTCGACGCGTACGCCGCCTTCGGCGAGAAGAAGAACTACGGCAAGACGTACCTGGGCGTCATCCGCTCCACGATCGTCGTCGACGAGGAGGGCAAGGTCGAACACGCCCTCTACAACGTCCGCGCCACCGGCCACGTGGCCAAGATCATCAAGGACCTCGGCATCTGAGTTCCCGCTTCCACCGCGACACGGCCCGCACCGGGACACCCGGGTGCGGGCCGTTCCGCGATGCGCGCACGGCTGTCCGCCGATCGCATGCAGAAGGGTGACCGACCGTCCAAACCGGTCGTTGCCGCGAGGGGGGGCCGACAGAGCGGCATCCGCACCCCTGGGGCGGGCCGGCCCCTACGGGCGACCCGCCCCACGCGATCGCGAAGGCAGGGCACGATGACAGTGCAGGACACCACGACATCGACATCCGAGACGGAGGAGGAGCCGTCGCACGTGTCGGCGGACGCGGTCTGGCGGCTTCCGGTGACGGTCTGCCGCATCACCGGCTTCCTGGGCGAACGAACGTCGGCCGCCCTGCTGGAGCGGGCCGTCACCGCGGCCGGCGGCGGTCTGACACCGTCCACGGTCGACGGCGACAAGGTGATCCCGGCCGTACGCCGCTCCCGTTCGGGCGGCTTCGCCGCGCCGGAGCTGCTGGCGGCCATCGACGAGGTGCTGGAGGCCGTCGAGCACACGCTCGGTGTCTCCTGCCGTGACACCGAGCCCAGTTACGGCCTCAACGTGCACAACGACGGCGACTTCTACGGCGTGCACCAGGACACCGACGGTGTCGGCTACGCCTCCGACCGTCTGCTCACCTTCGTCTACTACCTGCACGGCACCCCACGGCCCTTCCAGGGCGGCGCGTTGCGCGTGTTCGACGTGGCACTGCCGCTCGGCACCGACCGGGTCGGGAGGTGGGAGGACCGCACCTGGCGGGACTGGGAGCCCGAGCACGACAGCATCGTGTTCTTCCGGCCCACCGCCTGGCACCAGGTCCGCGAGGTCAGCTGCCCGAGCGGACGGCGCGAGGACAGCCGCTTCGCCGTCAACGGCTGGCTGTGCCGCCGCCCCGACGGCGCGGTTGCGCGGCACGGGTGAATCGGTCCCGGACCTGCGGCCTGTCGATCCCCGCCGCCCCGTGCGCGGCGGGCGGCCCTGGAATGGTGGTCGAAACACCGACACCGAAACACCGACACGGAAAGGAGGCACAGTGATCAGGAAAGCGGCCGTGATCGTGGCAGCAGCCGGCGGCCTCGTCCTCGCGGACGCCGGCTGGGCCCTGGCCGACTCGGGCGGGCAGCACGGCTCACCCCAGGTCGTATGCGCCCTGGCCGAAGAGGCAGTGATGGGCAACTGCGGCAACACCTACATCTTCGCGCCCAGGATCCTGGACAACGTCCTCGACCTCGGCCTGTTCGGCCCTGCCCCCGGGATTCCCGGGGTTCCCGGAATCCCGTAGCGGTGCCGAGTGCCCGCTTCTACGGCCTGTGCCGGGGTGCCCCCGGTGCAGGCCGCTTTACGTTTCGGGCGTGACTGTCCGGCAACCGGTTCGTCACTCCGTGCGAGACCACGAACGGGTGGTCGGAGACGGAGGGGCCGGGAGCGGATGAGGAAGCTGGACGTGGACACCTCGCACTTTCAGGGGCAGAGTCGGGGCGGCAAACCGTGGCGGCCCCGGACACCCGAGACCCTTCTCGTCCAGCAGCCGGACAGGCAGGCCAGACGCATTCCGAGTGACCGCCTGAGGTGGGCCATGACGATCTCGGGCATGTCTGAGCAGTGCGGCCTCTGCGGGATCGGAGCCGTCTGGCGTGGACATCCGCTGCCGATGGAAGTCGACCACGTCGATGGCAGCCGGCGCGACAACTGCATCGAGAACCTGCGGTTCCTGTGTCCCAACTGCCACTCGACGACAAACAATTACCGGGACCGCGGCAAGGGACGCCGGCGAGGTGGGGCCCAGTGAGCAAGTGATCGCCGAGGAACAACTGACGACGGCGCATTTCTTGGGGCAGGCCCATCGGCGGGGCAAGCCGGGCCCCGTCCCCGCCAAGCGTCCCGAGGAAATCCTGGTCCGGCACGAGGGCAGACGCCGCACGAAAACGCGATGGCTGCGCCGTGCGCTGTGCGAGGTCGGCGTACCCGAGGCATGCGCCGACTGCGGCGCCGGCGGCCCCGAGTGGCTCGGCAGGCCCATGACGCTGGAGGTCGATCACATCAACGGGGACTGGCGCGACGACCGGCGGGACAACCTGCGACTGCTGTGCCCCAACTGTCACGCAGTCACCAGTACCTGGTGCCGCGGGGGAAGCCGACAGCGAGCGGCCGGTAGCGCCCAGTAGAGTAGGTGGCGCTGCGGGCCCGTACCCCAGCGGCAAGAGGGCGCCGGTTTAGGTCCGGTGTGTCGTGGGTTCGAATCCCACCGGGCCCACAGGGAACATAGGCCCTGCACCTTTGATTCAAAGGTGCAGGGCTTCTTTCGTCGGCTCAGCCCAGCAGCTCCCGAACCACCGGCACCAACGCCCGGAACGCCTTGCCCCGGTGGCTGATCGCGTTCTTCTCGGCGGGTGTGAGTTCGGCGCAGGTGCGGGTGTCGTCGGCCGGCTGGAGAATCGGGTCGTAGCCGAAGCCGTTGGTGCCGGACGGGGTGTGGCGCAGGGTGCCGCGGAGTCGGCCCTCGACCACGCGTTCCGTGCCGTCGGGTAGGGCCAGGGCGGCGGCGCAGGCGAAGTGGGCGCCGCGGTGTTCGTCGGCGATGTCCGAGAGTTGGGCCAGGAGCAGGTCGAGGTTGGCCTTGTCGTCGCCGTGGGTGCCGGACCAGCGGGCGGAGAAGATGCCGGGTGCGCCGTTGAGTACGTCCACGCACAGGCCGGAGTCGTCGGCGACCGCGGGCAGGCCGGTGGCCCGGGCGAGGGCGTGGGCCTTGAGCAGCGCGTTCTCGGCGAAGGTCACGCCGGTCTCGCGGACGTCCGGGATCTCGGGGAAGGCCTCCGCGCCGACGAGGTCGTGGGGCAGACCTGCGTCGGCGAGGATCGACCTGAGTTCGGTGATCTTTCCGGCGTTGCGGGTGGCGAGGATCAGGCGGGTCATGTCCCCAGTATCCCGAGTCCCCGCCATCTGCTGTGGCGTCCCCCGGTTCGTTACGGGGTGCAGACCTTCGTCAGTTCGCCCGCCGCGTCCGTGATCGGGCTGAGGTCGGGGGTGTTGTCGCCGTTCTCCACCGCGGTGCGGACGTTGGTGACGGCATCGCCCAGGTCCTCGACGGCCTTGTTGACGTCGGCGTTGTCGGTCTTGTCGCCTATCTCGTCGAGGTTCTGGTCGATGGAGTTGAGGGACTCCTCCAGTTGCGTCGGGTCGTTCGACGCGTTCTCCACGGCCTGCTGGAGGTCGGTGACGCTGTCGGCGATGGCGTCGGCGGTCTGGACGCAGTCCAGTGCCTTGCTGACGGCGTCGCAGCCGGTCACGGTGAGCCCGAGTGTGAGCGCGACGGCCGTCGCGGCGACGGCGGCGGTGCGGCCGCCTCGGTGTCGTACCCGGCTCGTGAACTTGGCCATGACTGTGTTCCTCCCTTGGTCAGGCCCCCAGGGAGGCCCCCCGTCGGCGTACTGCCGTGCGTGCTTGTCCCGCGTACTGCCCAAGACGCCGGGGCGCGCGCGGGGGTTGCCCTCGCGCGCCACCGTTCTTGGCTCGCTCTTTACTTTCCGAGGACGGTATCAAGCGCGGCGCGCTGGATCGACGCCAATTCGGTGCAGCCGGAAACGGCGAGGTCGAGCAGGGAGTTGAGTTCCTCGCGGGCGAAGGGCTCGGCCTCGGCGGTGCCCTGGACCTCGACGAAGCGGCCGTCGCCGGTGCAGACGACGTTCATGTCGGTGTCGGCCTTCACGTCCTCCTCGTAGCAGAGGTCGAGGAGGGGGACTCCGCCGACGATGCCGACGGAGACGGCGGAGACGGTGCCGGTGAGGGGCTGGCGGCCGGCCCGGACGAGCTTGCGGCCCTGGGCCCAGCCGATGGCGTCGGCGAGGGCTACGTAGGCGCCGGTGATGGCGGCGGTGCGGGTGCCGCCGTCGGCCTGGAGGACGTCGCAGTCGAGGACGATGGTGTTCTCGCCGAGCGCCTTGTAGTCGATGACGGCGCGCAGGGAGCGGCCGATGAGGCGGGAGATCTCGTGGGTGCGGCCGCCGATCTTGCCGCGGACGGATTCGCGGTCGCCGCGGGTGTTGGTGGCGCGGGGCAGCATGGAGTACTCGGCGGTGACCCAGCCTTCGCCGCTGCCCTTGCGCCAGCGGGGGACGCCCTCGGTGACGGAGGCGGTGCAGAAGACCCTGGTGTCGCCGAAGGAGACGAGGACGGAGCCTTCGGCGTGCTTGCTCCAGCCGCGTTCGATGGTGACGGGGCGGAGCTGTTCGGGGGTGCGGCCGTCGATGCGTGACATGGCGCTGAGCCTAGCCGCACGTGCGGAAGGGGCCCGTCCCCCGGTGGGGAGGGGCCCCTGTGCGGGCGGCTAGCCGCGAGCGGGGTGGGGGCTCACATCAGGTCTTCGATCTCGGCGGCGATGGGGTCGGCGTCGGTGCCGATGACGACCTGGATGGCGGTGCCCATCTTGACGACGCCGTGGGCGCCGGCGGCCTTCAGGGCGGCTTCGTCGACGAGCGAGGGGTCGGAGACCTCGGTGCGCAGGCGGGTGATGCAGCCCTCGATCTCTTCGATGTTGTCGATGCCGCCGAGCCCGGCGACGATCTTCTCAGCCTTGCTGGCCATGTTCGGTCTCCCTGAATTCCCTGGTGCGAACCGCTTTGTCGCAGTAACCCACAGTTGGCCCAACTTCGCGAGCGGTCATGTCGTACGTATCGAATGATGGCGTCACGACAGCGGAACCGCCCGGAACTGGTCTACACCACCGGGCGGACGGTCGCCAAGCCCGCCTCCCAGCAGAGGGGATCGGATGAGTGCCGACAGTGCGGTGAGCCCTTCGCGGGCCCGCTGGAACGCCTTGTTCCAGGGTTTGCAGAAGATGGGCCGCAGTCTTCAGCTCCCGATCGCGGTGCTGCCGGCCGCGGGCATCCTCAACCGGCTCGGACAGCCGGACGTGTTCGGGGACGACGGGCTGGGGTGGACGGACGTCTCCAGGGTGATGGCCGGCGCGGGCGGCGCGCTGCTCAACTCGGAGCTGGGGCTGCCGATGCTGTTCTGCGTCGGCGTGGCCATCGGGATGGCGAAGAAGGCGGACGGGTCGACGGCGCTGGCGGCGGTGGCGGGGTTCCTCGTCTACTACAACGTGCTGCGGCAGTTCCCGGAGGACTGCCCCTCGGGGCGGGAGTCGATCCCGAACATCGGCTGCATCGCGTCGGTCGACCAGACGGTGGTGGCGTTCACGTATCAGAATCCCGGGGTGTTCGGCGGGATCGTGATGGGGCTGCTGTCGGCGTTCTTCTGGCAGCGGTACCACCGGACGAAGCTGGTGGACTGGCTGGGCTTCTTCAACGGGCGGCGGCTGGTGCCGATCATCATGTCGTTCGTGGCGATCGCGTTCGCCGCGCTGTGCCTGTGGATCTGGCCGCCGATCGGTGACGCCCTGGAGAGCTTCAGCGACTGGCTGGACGGGCTGGATTCGTGGGGCGCCGGCATCTTCGGTGTGGCGAACCGGGCGTTGCTGGTGATCGGTCTGCACCAGTTCCTGAACGTGCCCATCTGGTTCCAGTTCGGCAGTTACACCAAGCCGGACGGCACGGTGGTGCACGGTGACATCAACATGTTCCTGGCGGGCGACCCGGACGCGGGGCAGTTCACCTCCGGCTTCTTCCCGATCATGATGTTCGCGCTGCCGGCGGCGGCGCTGGCGATGACGCACTGCGCGCGGCCGGACCGGCGCAAGGAGGTCGGCGGGCTGATGCTGTCGGTGGCGCTGACGTCGTTCGTCACCGGGATCACGGAGCCGATCGAGTACTCGTTCCTGTTCGTCGCGCCGCTGCTGTACGCGGTGCACGCGGTGCTGACGGGTGTGTCGATGGCGGTGACGTGGGGGCTCGGGGTGCACGACGGCTTCAGTTTCTCGGCCGGTCTGATCGACTACGTCATCAACTGGAACCTGGCGACGAAGCCGTGGGCGATCATTCCGATCGGTCTCTGCTTCGCGGCGGTGTACTACGTCATCTTCCGCTTCGCGATCACGCGCTTCGATCTGAAGACGCCGGGACGGGAGCCGGAGGAGGAGCACGAGGACGTCACCAAGGCCTGAACCACTCGACCTTCGGGGCCCTCGGAACACTGTTCCGGGGGCCCTTTCGCATGCCCGGCGCATACCGGGCGAACGTCCAAGATCCGGCACGGCGCGTAGCGCTCCGGTTGCAGTTTTGACGGGTTCCTTATATCGCCTTCACCGTGCTACAACATGGTCTACACCACTGAGTGGTGTAGACCATCACCGATGGAGGAAGTCTATGAGCACCGCCACCGAGCCCACGGCGGCCCCCACGAAGAAGTGGGCATCGACCCTGTTGCAGGGTCTGCAGAAGGTCGGTCGCAGCCTGCAGCTGCCCATCGCCGTACTGCCCGCGGCCGGCATCCTGCTGCGCCTCGGTCAGCCCGACGTCTTCGGCAAGGACGGTCTGGGCTGGGGCAAGGTCGCGGATGTGTTCGCCACCGCCGGCGACGCCGTCTTCGCCAACCTGCCGCTGCTGTTCTGTGTCGGCATCGCAATCGGCTTCGCCAAGAAGTCCGACGGCTCGACCGCGCTGGCCGCCCTGGTCGGCTTCCTGGTCTACAAGAACGTGCTGACCGCGTTCCCGATCTCCGAAGCGGAGGTCACCAAGGGTGCGGACGTCGCCGCCACCTACAACGACCCCAAGGTCCTCGGCGGCATCGTCATGGGCCTGATAGCCGCCGTCACCTGGCAGCGTTTCCACCGCACCAAGCTTCCCGACTGGCTGGGCTTCTTCAACGGCCGCCGTCTGGTGCCGATCCTCATGGCCTTCATCGGCACCGCCGTCGGCGTCTTCTTCGGCCTGGTCTGGGAGCCCATCGGTGACGTGATCACCAACTTCGGCGAGTGGATGACCGGCCTCGGCGCCGTCGGCGCGGGCATTTTCGGCGCCATCAACCGCGCGCTGCTCCCCGTGGGTATGCACCAGTTCGTCAACACGGTGGCCTGGCAGGAGATCGGCTCCTTCAAGGACCCCTCCGGTGCGGTGTGGCACGGCGACCTGCCGCGCTTCTTCCACGGCGACCCGACCGCCGGCCAGTTCATGACCGGCTTCTTCCCGATCATGATGTTCGCCCTCCCGGCCGCCGCCCTGGCGATCACGCACGCCGCCCGCCCTGAGCGCCGCAAGGCCGTCGGCGGCATGATGATCTCTCTCGCGCTGACCTCGTTCGTCACCGGCATCACCGAGCCGATCGAGTTCGCGTTCATGTTCATCGCCCCGGCGCTGTACGTCATCCATGCGCTGCTCACCGCGCTCTCGATGGCCGTCACCTGGGCCCTGGGCGTGCACCACGGCTTCAGCTTCTCGGCCGGCGCCATCGACTACTTCCTCAACTGGAACCTCGCCACCAAGCCCTGGATGATCATCCCGGTCGGCCTGGTCTTCGCCGCGATCTACTACGCGGTCTTCCGCTTCGCGATCACCAAGTGGAACCTCCCCACCCCGGGCCGTGAGCCCGAGGAGGAGGTCGAGGACCTCACCAAGGCGTAGGCCTCGGCTCACCTCCGCACGACGAAGGCCCCCGGACCGCTCCGGGGGCCTTCGTCGTTCGCCGTACGCCTGAACCTCGTACGGCGCTCAGATCTCGTACGTCACCCTCGGCGCCGCCAGTTCCACGGGCCCGTCGTAGGCCGCGCGGGCGTCGGCGAGGTTGATCTGGGGGTCGGTCCACGGGGGGATGTGGGTGAGGACCAGGCGGCGGGCGCCTGCCCGGCTCGCCGTCTCGCCCGCTTCGCGGCCGTTGAGATGCAGGTCGGGGATGTTCTCCTTGCCGTGCGTGAAGGCGGCCTCGCACAGGAAGAAGTCGGTGTCGCGGGCCAGTTCCTCCAGCGCCGGGCTGAGGCCGGTGTCACCGGAGTAGGTCAGCGACCGGCCGCCGTGTTCGACCCGGATGCCGTACGCCTCCACCGGATGGGCGACGCGTTCGGTGTGGACCGTGAACGGGCCGACGTCGAAGGTGGACGGCTTGACCGTGTGGAAGTCGAAGACCTCGCTCATGGAGGAGGCCGACGGCGTGTCGGCGTAGGCGGTGGTCAGCCGGTGTTCCGTGCCCTCGGGTCCGTAGACCGGGATCGGAGCGCAGCGGCCGCCGTCGTGCCGGTAGTAGCGCGCCACGAAGTACGCGCACATGTCGATGCAGTGGTCGGCGTGCAGATGACTCAGGAAGATCGCGTCGAGGTCGTAGAGACCGCAGTGGCGCTGCAACTCGCCCAGGGCGCCGTTGCCCATGTCGAGTAGCAGCCTGAAGCCGTCGGCCTCGACGAGGTAGCTCGAGCAGGCCGATTCCGCGGACGGGAACGACCCCGAGCAGCCGACGACGGTGAGCTTCATAAAGCAGAAACCTCCGCTGGCGGGAAACGAGAGATATGGGGCGACGGGGGTCGTGCGGTGCGTCGAGCGTAAGGCGCAAAACGCCGGGTCGCTCCTCCGCCAAGGTCGGTTGTGTGCGAACTCACCTGTGCTGTCACCGGTTCGGATGGAACCGGGGCGTGTGGGGGTCCTGAGAGGGCGCGCGTCGTCGTGCGCGCGCCGGTAACGTCGTCCTCATGGACACGTCCTGGTGGCTGGCGCTCGCGGCGGTGGTACTGCTGGCGCTGCTCGCCACGCTCGTCGACGGCTGGGGACGCGGTCACCGTCCGGCGGGACGCAGGTCCCGGCCGCCGGGCCGGCCGGACCGGTCGCGGGGCGCCGTGGGACGGCCGCAGCCGGCGGAGATCTGGTGGGCGGACGTGCCGTTCGAGGACGGGCCGGACGCGGCGGGCGCCGCGCGCCGGGGGTCCCCCCGGGCTTCCGGCACCGGGCGAGCGCCGGGCGGGGCGCCGGTGGGCGGACGGCGGGCGAAGGACCGGCCGTGTCTGGTGCTCGGGGTGCGGGGCGACCAGGTGACGGTCGCGAAGATCACCAGCAAGTACCACGACGAGCGGGCCGGGGTGATCCCGCTGCCGCCGGGTGCCGTCGGCGACGCCCAGGGGCGGCCGAGCTTCCTGGAGACGGACGAGCTGCGCCAGGTCCCGCTGGGCGACTTCCGCCGTCGGGTGGGGGTGGTGGACCCGGTCCTGTGGGACCAGGTCCGTCACCTCGCTACCTGAGGCCTCCCCTGTGGATCAGGCCCAGAGCTGGCCCTGGAGGGTCTCGATGGCCTCCTCGGTCGTGGCCGCGGTGTAGACGCCCGTCGACAGGTACTTCCAGCCGCCGTCGGCCACCACGAAGACGATGTCGGCGCTCTCGCCGGCCTTCACGGCCTTCTTGCCGACGCCGATCGCGGCGTGCAGCGCGGCGCCGGTGGAGACGCCCGCGAAGATGCCCTCCTGCTGGAGCAGCTCCCGGGTGCGGGTGACCGCGTCCGCCGAGCCGACCGAGAAGCGGGTGGTGAGGACGGAGGCGTCGTACAGCTCCGGGACGAAGCCCTCGTCGAGGTTGCGCAGGCCGTAGACCAGGTCGTCGTAGCGCGGCTCGGCGGCGACGATCTTGACGTCCGGCTTGTGTTCGCGCAGGAAGCGGCCGACGCCCATCAGGGTGCCGGTGGTGCCGAGACCGGCGACGAAGTGGGTGACGGAGGGGAGGTCGGCGAGGATCTCGGGGCCCGTCGTCGCGTAGTGGGCGCCCGCGTTGTCCGGGTTGCCGTACTGGTAGAGCATCACCCAGTCGGGGTGCTCGGCGGCGAGTTCCTTGGCGACGCGTACGGCGGTGTTGGAGCCGCCCGCGGCCGGGGAGGAAATGATCTCGGCGCCCCACATGGCGAGCAGGTCCCGGCGTTCCTGCGAGGTGTTCTCGGGCATCACGCAGACGATGCGGTAGCCCTTGAGCTTCGCCGCCATGGCGAGGGAGATGCCGGTGTTGCCGCTCGTCGGTTCGAGGATGGTGCAGCCGGGGGTGAGCCGGCCGTCCTTCTCCGCCTGCTCGACCATGTGCAGGGCGGGGCGGTCCTTGACCGAGCCGGTGGGGTTGCGGTCCTCCAGCTTCGCCCAGATGCGGACGTCGGCGGACGGCGAGAGCCGCGGCAGGCGCACCAGAGGGGTGTTGCCCACCGCGGCCAGCGGGGAGTCGTAACGCATCGTCGGTCAGCGGGCCTAGGCCATGCCGCCGGCCACGGCCGGCAGGATCGTCACGGTGTCGCCGTCGGTCAGCTTGGTGTCGATGCCGTCGACGAAGCGGACGTCCTCGTCGTTGAGGTAGACGTTGACGAAGCGGCGCAGCTTGCCGTCGTCCACAATGCGGGCGTGGATGCCCGCATGCCGGGTCTCGAGGTCGGTGAACAGGTCGGCGAGGGTCTCACCACTGGCCTCCACCGCCTTCTGACCGTCGGTGTACTGCCGGAGGATGGTGGGGATGCGGACCTCGATGGCCATGGCTCAGGGCTCCTGTCGGAAGGTGTGGGCAGCGCGGGTGCGTCGTGTGAGGCTCCCCCACGCTCGGATTCGCTCGCGCGGGGGCACCCCGGGCTCACGGCCGTACGGCGGCAGAGCAATGCGGGCGTCAACAGATGGCGCTGGCGAGCCTGCACAGGTCGACGTGCAGCCGCGCCACGAGCAGTACGCCCGGCGTCTTCGTGCTCACGTCGTGGGAAACCATGGGCTCATCGTATCGATTCCCGGTCCGCCTCCTGGAATGTGATCCCATATCGTGGACGATGTCCGGCCGGGGAGTGAGACCCCCCTCCGGCGGGGGTCACGCATCTCGGCCGAGGGACCTGCCCTCCCGCGCCATCCGCGGGACCGGCGACACCCACGAGACCAGCGGGACCAGCGGGACCAGCGGGACGCGCGAGGCCCCCGGGACGCGCCAGACCAACGGGACGCGCAACGAAACGCGCGAGGCGTCGGCCGACCCGGTCTCAGACGACCGGCTTGCCCGTCAGCTCCACGCCCGCCTGTCGCAGCTCCTGAAGGGCGCGGTCCGTGGTCTGTTCGGCCACGCCGGCCGTGAGGTCGAGCAGGACGTGGGTGCGGAAGCCCTCGCGGACCGCGTCCAGGGCGGTGGCGCGCACGCAGTGGTCGGTGGCGATGCCGACGACGTCGACCTCGTCGACCTGGCGGGCCCGCAGCCAGTCGCCCAGCTTCACGCCGTTCTCGTCGGCGCCCTCGAAGCCGCTGTAGGCGGCCGCGTAGGCGCCCTTGTCGAAGACGGCGTCGACGGCGCCGGAGGCGACGGCGGGCGCGAAGTTCGGGTGGAAGCCGACGCCCTCGGTGCCGGCGACGCAGTGCGCCGGCCAGGAGCGGACGAAGTCCGGGTTGTCGGCGAAGTGCCCGCCGGGCGCGATGTGGTGGTCACGCGTGGCCACCACGTGCCGGTACCCGGCGGGGGCCTGCCCGATCAGTTCGGTGATCGCGGCGGCCACATCGGCACCCCCGGCCACCGCGAGACTGCCCCCCTCGCAGAAGTCGTTCTGCACGTCTACGACGATCAAGGCGCGGCGCATGGGCGGTGTCCTTCGACTCAGGGTGAAGTAAGCAAGCCTAGAGAGTTTGCGGGCCGTACGGGAGGGGGCGTCACCCGGCGGGCACCGGGCAGCCCTGCGGTGTCAGGGCCGCACGTGGACGTACTCCGTCGGCAGGACCGGTTCGCCGCGGGAGAGCTGGGTCGCGGAGAGGGGGAGGTTCGCGCGGGCCGCCGTGTGACGGTCGCGGACGGCGTCGAGGGGCTCGCGGGCGACGACCTCACCGCCCTCGACCAGCTCCACCAGCAGCTGCCGGTCGGCCAGCTCGGCGGGCACCGCGCCGGTGCCGACGACCTCGGCCTGCGCGACGCCGTCGTCGTCCAGCCGCCGTGCGGCCCACTTGCGGCCGCCGATGGAGGTCTTGCCGCCGGTCGACTTCTTCGCCACCGGCACCAGGGGTGCCCTCGGGTCGGCGGACTCGGCGCGCGCGACCAGCTTGTAGACCATGGAGCAGGTGGGGTGCCCGGAGCCGGTCACCAGCTGGGTGCCGACGCCGTACGCGTCCACGGGCGCCGCGGCCAGCGAGGCGATGGCGTACTCGTCGAGGTCGGAGGTGACGATGATCCGGGTGTTCGCGGCGCCCAGCTCGTCCAGCTGGTGGCGCACCCGGTGGGCGACGAGCAGCAGGTCGCCGGAGTCGATGCGGACCGCGCCCAGCTCGGGCCCGGCCACCTCCACCGCCGTCCGGACGGCCTCGGCGACGTCGTAGGTGTCGACGAGCAGCGTGGTGCCCCGGCCCAGCGAGTCGATCTGGGCCCGGAAGGCGTCCCGCTCGACGTCGTGCAGCAGGGTGAAGGCGTGGGCGCTGGTGCCCACGGTGGGGATGCCGTAGCGGAAGCCGGCGGCGAGGTCGGAGGTGGTGGCGAAGCCGCCGATGTAGGCGGCGCGGGAGGCGGCGACCGCGGCGAGTTCGTGGGTGCGGCGGGCGCCCATCTCGATCAGCGGCCGGTCGCCGGCGGCCGAGGACATCCGGGAGGCGGCGGCCGCGATCGCGGAGTCGTGGTTGAGGATCGACAGGATCACGGTCTCCAGCAGCACGCACTCGGCGAAGGAGCCCTCGACCCGCATGAGCGGTGAGCCGGGGAAGTAGACCTCGCCTTCCGGGTAGCCCCAGATGTCACCCGAGAAGCGGTATCCGGCGAGCCAGTCCAGGGTCACCTCGTCGACGATCCCCCGCTCGCGCAGGAAGCCGAGGACGTCCGCGTCGAAGCGGAAGTTCTCGACGGCGTCCAGGACCCGGCCGGTGCCCGCGACGACGCCGTAGCGCCGGCCTTCCGGCAGGCGCCGGGTGAAGACCTCGAACACGCTGCGCCGCTCGGCCGTACCGGCCTTCAGGGCGGCTTGCAGCATCGTCAGCTCGTACTGGTCCGTGAAGAGCGCCGTAGAGGGAACTTCCACCGGCAGCCCAAGGTCCGCTGTGTTCATGGCAGGCATGCTACACCCCTTTGCGTCAGTGTGACGATTTGTGGGGCCCGTGGCAGCATGGCCATGTGACGTCACCCGCGCCCCTTGAGATCGAACGCACCGAGTCGGCGGAGGAGGTCTTCGCCGTACCCGAGCCGGACGTCCCCTGGGTCACGATCGTCCACAACGACCCGGTCAACCTGATGAGCTACGTGACGTACGTCTTCCAGACGTACTTCGGCTACACCAAGGACAAGGCCACCAAGCTCATGCTCGATGTCCATCACAAGGGCCGGGCGGTGGTCTCCAGCGGCTCCCGCGAGGAGATGGAACGCGACGTCCAGGCCATGCACGGCTACGGACTGTGGGCCACCCTCCAGCAGGACCGGAAGTAGGACCGGGAAGTAGCCTCCTCTGTGATGCCTGGACACTTCGAACCGCTTCCCGGCGGCGGCGCGGCCGTCGCGCTCGACGACGTCGAGATCTCGATCATCCGGTCGCTGGCCGTGCAGCTCCTGGAGCTGATCGGCCCCGGCCCCGCCGAGGACGCCCCGGACGACCCCTTCGCCGAGCTGTTCGCCGAGGGGCCGACCGAACCGCCGGCCGATCCGGTGCTGCGCCGGCTCTTCCCGGACGCGTACACCGATCCGGAGCACACCCCGGGGCCGCAGCAGGCGGACGAGCAGAAGGCGCACTCCGCCGAGTTCCGCCGCTACACCGAGAACGACCTGCGGGCCGGCAAGCGCGAGAACGCCCTCGCGGTGGTCCGCTCGCTGGACGCGCTGGCCTCCGAGTCGGCCGGCGAGGGCGGGGCGGTGCTGAAGCTGTCGCCCGCGGAGTCCCAGCAGTGGCTCCGCGCGCTCAACGATCTGCGGCTCGCGATCGGCTCCCGTCTGGAGATCACCGACGAGGACGACACCGACCTGCTCTACCGGCTGCCGGACGAGGACCCGCGCAAGCCGATGGTGATGGCGTATCTGTGGCTCGGAGGGCTCCAGGAGACCCTCGTGACCACCCTTATGCCCTGATTCCTTCACCTTTCAACGAGCGTGACGTTCGCTCAGGGGACGCTCAAATCCGGATAACGATCGCGTCACCGCGTCGGCCGGGAGTGCCCGACTAGTGTCCGCTTCCTCCTCTTCTTCCTGTGCTCTGCGCCACACGTCATTCAGGCGATCTCTGTTGCGGCCGTGATAAATCTTCACGACCGCCCGGCGAACACCACCCGAATGTTCGGCCGGGTGCGCCACCGAGCCGACCATCGTCGGCCAGGCACGGGCGAGGCTCCACGAGTCCGCCCAGCTCCATCATTCCGGGGGGATCGAAACCCGATCCGGGGCCGACGAGAGGCCTGGGTCGGCATGGAGAAAGGCGCACCACACTCATGACCTCCGCTCAGGTCGACACGGAGAAGAACGGCGCGGACAACGCGCCCGAAGAGGGGTACGAGCGAGGACTCGGCAGCCGCCAGGTCCAGATGATCGCGATCGGCGGCGCCATCGGCGTCGGCCTCTTCCTGGGAGCCGGGGCGAACATCGCCAAGGCCGGCCCCAGCCTCATCCTGATGTACGCCCTCGCCGGCGCCATCGTCTTCTTCATCATGCGCGCGCTCGGCGAGCTGTTGCTCTACCGGCCCGTCTCGGGCTCGTTCGCGGAGTACTCCCGCGAGTTCCTCGGCCCGTTCTTCGGCTACTTCACCGGCTGGACGTACTGGCTGATGTGGGTGGTCACCGGCATGGCCGAGCTCACGGCCGCCGCGATCTACGTCCACTACTGGTTCCCGGACGTCCCGCAGTGGGTGACCGCCCTGGTCTTCCTGGTGATCCTCTTCGGGGTCAACCTGATCTCCGTGAAGGTCTTCGGCGAGCTCGAGTTCTGGTTCTCGATGGTCAAGGTCACCGCGCTGATCGGCATGATCGTGATCGGCCTGGGCGTCCTCACCTTCGGCTTCAGCTCGGCCGGCGACACCGCCGCCGTCTCCAACCTCTGGGCCTTCGACGGCTTCTTCCCCAAGGGCATCGGCTCGTCCCTGATGACCCTCCAGGGCGTCATGTTCGCCTACCTCGCCGTCGAGCTGGTCGGTGTCACGGCGGGCGAGTCCGAGGACCCCGAGAAGACCCTCCCGAAGGCCATCAACACGCTTCCGTGGCGGATCGCGCTGTTCTACGTCGGCGCGCTCACCGTCATCCTCTGCGTGGTCAAGTGGACCGAGTTCGCGCCGGGCGTGAGCCCCTTCGTCGCCGCCTTCGCCAAGATCGGCATCCCGGCGGGCGCGGGCATCGTGAACTTCGTCGTCCTCACCGCCGCCCTGTCCTCCTGCAACTCCGGCATGTACTCCACGGGCCGCATGCTGCGGAACCTGGCCGACAGCGGCGAGGCCCCGGCGGTCTTCAGGAAGCTTTCCTCGACCAAGACCCCGGCCTTCGGCATCGCGGTCTCCGTCGCCTTCATGGGCATCGGCGTGGTCCTGAACTACGTCGTCCCGGAGAAGGCCTTCGGCTACGTCATGTCCGTCGCCACCGCGGCCGGCATCTGGACCTGGCTGATGATCCTGATCAGCCACGTCCTCTACCGCCGCGCGGTCGACGCGGGCCGGCTGCCCGCCTCGTCCTTCCCGGCACCGGGCGGCGCGGTGTGCAGCTGGATCGCCATCGTGTTCCTGCTCTTCGTCACCTGCCTGATCGCGTACGACGCCGACTCGCGCGTCTGTCTGTACGTGATGGCGGGCTGGGCCCTCGCCCTCGGCGCCGGCTGGTTCGTCCTCAAGCGCCGCAACCCGCAGATCACCGACCGCGGCGAGCGGAAGCTCCAGAAGGCCGGCTGACCGGCCCCACGGGCCATCCGGGACGCCCGGCCGCAGGGAGCACTCGTGGCGCCCCCTGCGGCCGCCGCTCAGGGCGTCCGCGATGTGGGCCGTTCCGTACCGCACCTCGGTACGGAACGGCCCCTTTGCTTATCCTGGCGACCATGTTGACCATCACCCAGGACCTCGTCGACCAGATCGTGGCGCACGCGCGCAAGGACCACCCCGACGAGGCGTGCGGCGTCGTCGCGGGCCCGGAGGGCTCGGACCGCCCCGAGCGCTTCGTCCCGATGCTGAACGCGGCCATGTCGCCGACGTTCTACGAGTTCGACTCCGGCGACCTCCTCAAGCTCTACCGCGAGCTGGACGACCGCGACGAGGAGCCGGTGGTCATCTACCACTCCCACACGGCCACGGAGGCCTACCCGTCCCGCACGGACATCTCCTACGCCAACGAGCCGGGCGCCCACTACGTGCTGGTGTCGACGGCCGACACGGACGGCGGCGGCGAGTTCCAGTTCCGCTCGTTCCGGATCGTGGAGGGCGTGGTGACGGAGGAGGAGGTCACGATCGTGGCGGCCTACTGATCCGTCGACGGCGCGTTCACCGCGAAGCCCTGGTTGCTGACGTTGGCGGCGCCGGGGCTGTTGATGTTGCTGTTCGTGGTGATGTTGTTGAACATCGGGATCACGCCGTTGAGGGTCACGGGGAGGACAGGGCCTCCGCCGTCACCGCCGCCGTTGCAGTCGGGGCCGGTGATCTCGGTCGGGTCGCTCACCGTGGCGCCGGCGAGACTTCCGCGCCCGATCACGGAGGCGGTGTTGGTGATCGCGCAGGGAGCGTTGGCGGCGACGGCCACGGTGATGTCGGCCGAGTAGCTGTCACCGGGCTCCAGCACGCCCGAGAGGCAATCGGCCCTCTTGGGATCGATGACGAGACAGCCCCCTTCGAACACGGGAGGTGAAGAGACCAGGACCGCGGAGACGGCGGTGAGCCCTTCGGGAAGGATGTCCGTCATCTCCGTCCCCGACTCGGAGGTCGGTTCGTCCCCGGCGTTGGTGACCACGATGTGGTAAACCCCCTGCCCGCCCTGGGTGAAGGTCCCCGTGTGGGTCTTGGTGATGGTCAGCTGTACCTGCGCGTACGCGGGAGTGACCCCCACGGCGAACGGCAGGGCGATGCCGAGCCCCAGGGCGGTGCCGAATACGGCGAGGCGGCGCTTGAGCGTGTGGACGGCCATGAGGCTCTCCCCTGTCGAGTGGGGTCCGTCGTGACGGACGTCTGCACACGCAGGAACAACGCCGGGCACGGCCCGAACACGGGCGGCGCGGCCGCATCACCCGATCGCCGCACTCACCTCACGCCTATGCCGCGGCCCCCCTCAGCAGGGACCTGATCGGCCGCCACAGCTCCGGAGCGGTGGTGACGACACCGTTGTCAGGGGTGGCTCTCCATATCAGGCCGTCCGGGTGGTGCAGGACCGCCGTGATCTCGTCCGGCGTCGGCGGGGCCGCGTTCCCGCGCAGGTACACCGCGCGCAGGCCGAGGTTGCGGAGCCTGGTCAGGGCCCGGGCCCGGTTCTGGGCGTGGACGAGCACACGGACCCCGAAGTCCGGATCGACGGCGGTGGGCCTGGGCAGGTTCAGCGCCACCACCACCCTGCCGTCGGGCAGCTTGCAGAAGCCTCCTGCGGCCATGCGGTCACACCCCCGTGTGCATCGGTGTCAATAAGGAAGTCACAGCACGCACCTAAACACGACCGGCGGCAACCCGCCAAGGGGTTGCCGCCGATACGCTTCTGACCTGCGAAGATACGAGCTACTTCGCCGAGGGGCCGACCTTCACCGTGATCGTCGAGCCGCTCAGGGGCTCACTGACGATCTTGATCGAGGTGTTGGTGTCAGTGACCTTGACGCCCGCGAGCGGGGTCGTCGCGTCGTAGTACGTCGACTTGCCGTCGTCGAAGACCGGGACGCCCGGACGCGACTTGATCTTGACCGCGGCGTCCGCCCTGTGCAGCGTGATCGCGTCCGTGCGGTACCAGCTGAAGGGCGAGTCGAAGCTCTGAAGACGGGCGTTCATCACGCTGCCGTCGGCCCACTTCAGCGGGGTCGGGTGCGAGTCGACCGGGAGGATCAGGCCCTCACCCGGGTGCTGGCTGGTGTTGTCGTCGGCCTGGGAGGTGTCCCACTTCCAGATCAACAGGCCGTTCTGGTACGGGTAGTGCTCCACCCAGTCCGGACGGGTCGTCGAGAAGCCGAAGTTGTACGGGCCGACCTTGAGGGTCTTGTCGTACGACACGTACTGGCGGTTCTCGGCGATGTAGTACTGCGCGTAGTCGTCCGTGATGGACGCGCCGATGCGCGAGAAGCCGTTCGCCGTCCAGGCGGCGTCCGCGCTCTCCGCGTTGTCGGAGAACAGCGCGGCGCCGTCCGCCGTCACCGTGATCTCGTCGGCCGCGAAGCCCTTCTGGGCCACGCCGCCGTCGGTGGCGTAGCGGAAGCGCAGGCTGATCTGCTTGCCCGCGTAGGCGTTCAGCGGGAACGTCAGCTTCTGGTAGGCGGCCACCGTGCCGGTGAGGGCCGGCTTGCCACTGCCGTCGCGCGGGATCGCCGTGCCGTCGGCCAGGGTGCCGTCGATCGGCGTGTAGCTGGCGCCGCCGTCCGTGGAGACCTCGGTGTAGAGGTAGTCGTAGTCGGTCTCGATGTCCCACCAGCCGTCGAGGGTCAGGGACGCCGACGTCTTGCCGGTCAGGTCGACCGAGCGGGTGAGGGTGTTGCGCAGGTCGTCACCGCTGCCGCTCCACCACTGCGTGGCACCCTGCGCCGGGGCGACCACCTCGGTGGTGACCTCCTTCTCCGGCAACTGGACCACGAGAGCCTGGGCGTTCTTGGTGTTGTACTCCGCCACGCCCAGCTTGTGGGTGGACTTCTTGCCCGCCGCGGCGACGTCGTAGTCCAGCCAGCCGAGCTGGAGCTTGTCCCAGGCGTTCATGTCGCCGGGGAGGTCGCCGATGGCCTCCTTGCCGGTGCCGAGCCAGGAACCGGAGGACATCAGGGTCCAGAAGCCGGTGGAGTTCTCGCCGCCGCCGGAGGTGTCGTACTCGTCCGGCAGACCGAGGTCGTGACCGTACTCGTGGGCGTAGACGCCGAGTCCGCCGTTCTCCGGCTGGATGGTGTAGTCGCCGACCCAGATGCCGGTGTCGCCGACCTGGGCGCCGCCGAGCTTGTTGGTGTCCGGGCCGGTGGAGCCGGCGTCGGTGCCGAAGGCGTACCAGCGGTGGGCCCAGATGGCGTCCGCGCCCTGGGCGCCGCCGCCCGCGGACTCGTCCTCGCCGGCGTGCACGATCTGGAAGTGGTCGATGTACCCGTCGGGCTCGTTGAAGTTGCCGTCGCCGTCGAAGTCGTAGCGGTCCCACTGGTCGAACTCGGCCAGTTCCGCCTTGATCTGGGCGGGCGTGGCGCCCGCGGCCTTGCGCTCGGCGACCCAGGCGTTGACGCCGTCCTGCACCGCGTACCAGGCGCCGGTGGAGGCGTTGTTGGAGCCGTAACGGGCCTCGTTGTAGGGGACCTTGACCCAGTCGGTCACTTCGCCCTCGACCGAGTAGCGGCCCGAGGACTGCTTCTCGTAGTACTTCTTCAGCGACTCGGTGTTCTTGCCGGTGCCGAAGTACAGGTCCTGGAAGTGCTTCTGGTCGTAGTCCGCCTGCCAGGCCGTGCTGTTGTCCTTGGTGCGGTCCGGCGCGGCGATCTGGTTGTGCAGCGGGCCGACCGTGCCGCCGTAGCGGGGGTCGACCTGGTCGCCGAACTCGACGAGGATCGTGAAGATCTTGTCGGTCTTCTCGCGGCCCAGCTCGACGTACTTGCTGTCGCCCTTGCGGCTCTTGAGCTGGACGACCTGCGAGCCGTTCCGGTTCTTGACCGACGCCTCGCCGGATATGACCTGCTGGAGGGCCTCCGCGCGCTGAGCCTCCTGCGTCTTGCTGAGCGGGCCGTCGAAGTCGTGCTCCTTGGCCTTGGCCGGCTGCGGGTCCTGCCGGTCCACCGCCGCGGCTGCGGGCGCACCGCTCTCGACGGCCTGCGCCACGGCGAACGTCGAGAACGTCGCCGACGCCGCCGCAAGGGCAACGACCGTCGCGGCCGTCCTGAACGTCCAGGTTCTACTCGTCACTTGAAGCCTCCCTCACGCGCCCGTTCGCGCGGAAGGAGGAATCCCCTGTCAAGGAAGGTCCGCGCGCTGTTATACGCGTGTAGTCAAGTGACGCCATTTGACTACTGGTTGGGAAGAAAAGACAGACCTTGACTTGGACAAGTCAACTGCATTATTGGGAGCCGGTGTTCGCATTGCGGACATGTGGCCGTAACGTGAAGGGCGCGTGGAGCCGTCCACTTGGCGGACTCCATGACTCCGTGCGCCCCCTGTGCACCGGTACCGTGGGTTAGGTCACGCTTACCGTTCGTTCCACTCGGGCATGCAGGCGAATAGAGTCGAGATCTCCCCCGCATCCGAGGACCTGATTGCCATGCCTCGTCCGACTGTCGCACAGCTCACGTACGGTTCCTGCACCGTCATCTTCTCGACGCTCGCCATGCTGCTGCTGTCACAGACGAGTTCCGGCCCCGGGATCGCGGTCATCGCCATCGCCGCGCTCGGACTCGGTCTGCTCGTCGCGATGACGGTACCGGTGCCGCGGCCGTCGCCCGCGCCGCCGGCCCGGCAGGCGAAGCCCGAGGCCGTACCCGTGCCCGTACCTGTACCCGTCTCCGTCGCCGCCGCGCCCGAGCCCGTCCGGGAGCCGACGGCCCCTTGAGCGACCTGCGGAAGGGCCCGCGCCGAACGGCACGGGCCCTTCGGCATGCGCCGGAGCGTCAGGTGATGCCGACCACCACGGTCTTGGCCGCCTTGTCGTGCAGGCCCTGCTTGTACGGCTTGTCGAAGAAGCTCCAGCCGCCGGCGATCGCCGTCCACACACAGGCACAGCAGAACGCGAACGGCACCCAGAGCACCAGGGCGCGGATCAGCGAGGTCTGCACCGAGGGCGTGGAGCCGTTGTCGAGGTTGGCCACCCGCATGCCGAACCATTTCTTGCCGAGGGTCTGGCCGTTGCGGGAGATCAGGATCGTGTCGTACGCGACGTAGAGGATCGCGGTGATCAGCTCGCGCCCGAAGGTCTTGCCGAACTCGAGCTCGTCGGCGTCCACGGTGTACTGGTCGACGCGGAAGACCCAGGCCAGCAGGACGACCACGAGGTAGACCAGGATCATGTCGATGATCCGGGCGAGGGTACGTTTGCCGCTGTCGGCGAGCGGGGGCATGCCGGCCAGCGGATCGGCGGGGTAACCACCGTACGGGTCGCCCCCGTAGGGGCCGCCACCGGCACCGCCGTCGCCACCACCGCCGCCGGTGTACGGCGGGGGCGGTTCCCCGTCGTACGGCCGGTCGTAGGGCGAGCCGCCCTGCCCCGGCCCGGACGCGGGTGGCGGCTCGCCGTGCGGCCGCCCCTCCGAGGGCCCCGGCGGGGGCTGTTGCGGAGGCTGCTGCGGAGGTCGCTTCCGGAACGGGTCGTCCTCCGGCGGGCCGCCGGAGCCGGGGGGCGGTTCGGTGGTCATGGCCCGAGTCGACCGCGAACCCCGCGCCGCCGCATCCGGCGAGCGGCCGTACGGGGTACGCCGCGCATGCCGGGCACCCCCGTACGGCCCGTGCGGGCCGGGTGGGTGTCAGCCCGCGACGAAGGTGTGGGCCGCCTTGTCGTGCCAGCACTGGCGCCACGGCTTGTCGAACAGCCCCCACAGGACGCCCACGACACCGATCACGAGCAGTCCGGGCACGCTGTAGACCAGCCAGCGGCGCAGGGCCGCCCCGAACGACGGGGGCTGGTGCCCCTCGATGTCCCGCACCTCCAGGCCGAGCAGCTTCTTGCCGAGCGTACGGCCCCACCTGGCGGTCGGCAGGGCCTCGTACACGACACCGAAGACGAGCAGGACGGCGAGGACGATGCCCAGGTAGACGGACGTCGTCCCATCGAGCAGCCAGACCGTGACGGTCTCTCCGGTGAGCTTGGCCGCGTCGATCTTCTCGTTGACGTGGTCGAGGGCCTTGAGGCCGAGCGGTACGGCGGCCGCGCCGGTGACCGCCGCCAGCACCACCGTGTCCACGAGGCGGGCGGCCAGCCGCTTGCCGAGGCCGGCGGGCCGGGCCGCCGCCTGGCGGCGGGCGGCCGCCTGGAAGATGTCGTCGACCGGCGGCTTCCACGGCACGGGCGGCTCGTCGCCGCCCGCGAGCCGGTGCACCTGCTGGGCCCAGGAGGACTGCCCGCCGCCGAGGCCGGGGCTCATCGGCGCGGCCGCCCGGGCGGCGGCCGGAGCAGGCGCGGGCGCCGGTCCTGTGGCCTGTTGGGGCACGCCCGGGGCGGCGGGAGGCGCCTGTCCCGCGGCGGGCGGGAAGCCGGCGGCGCCGGCCTGCGGGGCGGGGCCCTGCGCGGCCGCTGTGCCCGGTGCCGGTGCCACCTGCGCGGCCGCGGCCCGGTCGGCGGCCGCCTTCCCCGCGCCGAAGCCGGGGCGGGCGG
This sequence comes from Streptomyces phaeofaciens, assembly GCF_014648915.1. GTDB lineage: Bacteria > Actinomycetota > Actinomycetes > Streptomycetales > Streptomycetaceae > Streptomyces > Streptomyces phaeofaciens. The sequence goes on from NZ_BMSA01000003.1 coordinate 551,184, forward strand.
CGGCGGGAGCGGCGCCCGGCACACCGGGAGCGCCGAAGCCCGCGTCGGCGGCGCCGCCGGCCTCCCCGGCCGCCCGCTGCGGGCCGAAGGCCGGCCCACCGGTCCCGGCGGCACCGCCGGTCGCCGCCGGCCCCTGCCCGGCGCCCCCCGGTGCGCCGGACGGGCCGGTCCGTGCGCCGGACGCGCCCGGCCCGTCGGGCGTGCGCGGGGTGGGCGCGCGATGGGCGGCCGCCCCGGCGTCGGGAAGGGGGGCGGAGGTGCCGGAGGGGGCCGTGGGGGCGGCGGACGGTGCGTCCTGGGCCGTCGGGCGGCGGAAGACGAACGTCCCGCCGGAGTCCACGTCACCGGCGCCCGCACCGGCCCCGGACTCCGGCTGCGCCGGCGGGGTCTGGGCGGGGGCCTGGAGCCTCGGGTCGGGGCCCTGCGGGGCGCCCCAGGAGACCCTGCGGTCCTGGTCGCCGCCGAAGCCGGACTGGTGGGAGCGGTCGGCGCCCCACGCCGCGGCGGGTTCGCCCTGACCGCCGTACCGGCCCGGTGTGTTCGGGTCCTCGTCGAAGAAGTGCGGGCCGGTCTCCTCGACGGAGGCCGCCGGGGGCGTGAGCGGTTCGCCGGCCGAGGGGGCCGGGCGGCTGGTGCCCGGTACCCAGGCGGAACCGTTCCAGTACCGGACGTATCCGGGAATGGACGGGTCCGGGTAGAACCCTTCGCGGGGCCGGTCGTCGCCGGGGGCCGGGGTTGGGGCGCTCATGTCCGTCGTCCCGTATCTGCTCGGAGGTGGGTTGGGGGGCTCCACATCTATCAGACCGGCGCAACCCCCATGGGCACTCCCGGCGGACCCGCCCCTTTCCGGGCAACGCCGTGCACTCCCTTCACACGTTCGGAACCGTCCGCCACGCCTGGCAGAAAAAAACTTCTCCGAACCCGCGTAATGGTCCGCATCCTTCTCGCTCTCTCCGTCCGTACACATCGGTACCGAGAGGAGAACGACCATGCACCCCACCGTGGTGGAGCGCGAACTGGAGCTCAGGCTCGTCCTGTCGCCGGAGCGCAGCATCCCCGTCCCGGCCCGGCTCAGCTTCCGCAGCGACGACCCGTTCGCCGTCCATGTCGCCTTCCACATCAACTCCGAGCACCCCGTGCACTGGACCTTCGCCCGCGAACTGCTGGTGGAGGGGGTGTTCCGGCCGTGCGGACACGGGGACGTGCGGGTGTGGCCGACGAAGGTGGACGGCCGCAGCCTGGTGCTGATGGCGCTGAGTTCGCCCGACGGGGACGCCCTCCTCGAGGCACCGGCCGCCCAGGTCTCGGCCTGGCTGGAGCGCACGCTGCGGGTGGTGCCCCCGGGGACGGAGGGTGAGCAGCTCGGCATCGACGACGGTCTGGCCGAACTGCTCACCCCCTCCCCCAGGCTCACGGCCTCGCTCGAACAGGGGGCACCGGCATCGGCTGACGACCTGTGGCTGCGCGACCCGTGGCCGTCGGACGAGTCCGCGGACGGTGAATGAGGCGGCGTGGGTCAGAACAGCTTGCCCGGGTTGAGGATGCCCAGCGGGTCGAAGACCTGCTTGACCGCCCGTTGCATCTCCACCCCCACCGGGCCGATCTCGCGCGCCAGCCACTCCTTCTTCAGGACACCGACACCGTGTTCGCCGGTGATCGTGCCGCCGAGTTCCAGGCCGAGGGCCATGATCTCGTCGAAGGACTCGCGGGCGCGCCGGCACTCGTCGGGGTCCTGGGCGTCGAAGCAGACGGTGGGGTGGGTGTTGCCGTCGCCGGCGTGGGCGACGACCCCGATGGTCAGCCGGTACTTGTCGGCGATGCGTTCGACGCCCTCGATCATGTCGCCGAGGCGCGAGCGGGGCACGCACACGTCGTCGATCATCGTGGTGCCCTTGACGGCCTCCAGGGCGACGAGCGACGACCGGCGGGCCTTGAGCAGGAGTTCGGACTCGGCGGCGTCGTCGGCGGGGACCACCTGGGTGGCGCCGGCCGCCTCGCACAGCGCGCCGACGGCGGCGAGGTCGGCGGCCGGGTCGGCGGTGTCGAACGCGGCGAGCAGCAGGGCCTCGGTGGACTCCGGCAGACCCATGTGGGCGAGGTCGTTGACGGCCTTGACGGTCGTACGGTCCATCAGTTCGAGGAGCGAGGGCACGTGTCCGCCCGCCATGATCTTGCAGACCGCGTCGCAGGCGGCTGCCGCCGACGCGAACTCCGCGGCCAGCACCAGTTGCTGCGGCGGCTGCGGCCGGAGCGCCAGGACCGCCCGGACGACGATGCCGAGCGAGCCCTCGGAGCCGACGAACAGGCGGGTCAGGTCGTATCCGGCGACGCCCTTGGCGGTACGGCGGCCGGTGGACATCAGCCGGCCGTCGGCCAGCACGACGTCGAGGCCGAGGACGTACTCGGCCGTCACCCCGTACTTCACACAGCACAGGCCGCCCGACGCGGTGCCGATGTTGCCGCCGATCGTGCACATCTCCCAGCTGGAGGGGTCCGGCGGGTAGGCGAGCCCGTGTGCGCCGACCGCGCGGGAGAGGGCGGCGTTGACGACACCCGGTTCGACGACGGCGATCCGGTCGACCGGGCTGATCTCGAGGATGCGGTCCATCTTCGTCAGGGAGAGCACGACGCAGCCGTCGGAGGCGTTGGCGCCGCCGGACAGACCGGTGCGGGCCCCCTGCGGCACGACCGGGACGCGCAGCGCGGTCGCGGTGCGCATGACGTGCTGGACCTGTTCGACGGTACGTGGCAGCACCACCACGGCCGGGGTGCCGGCCGGGCAGAAGCTCGCCATGTCGTTGGCGTACGAGGCCGTGACGTCGGGGTCGGTGAGGACGGCCTCGGCGGGCAGGCCGGTGAGCAGACGGTCGACGAGGCTGCCCGTGACGGTGTCGTGCGGCGCTTCGATACGGCTCATGATCACAGCCTCGCACCCGGGGCCATCGGTGTGAACCCCGGCCACGGGAGCCGTCACCTGCCCGGGTGCGGTCCTCGTGGGGACGCAGAGTGAGCGCCATGGAGAACGAAGAGGGCACCGCCCCGGACGTGGCCCCCCGGAAGGCCTCCTGGTACCGCCGGCCGCTGTTCGTCGGCCCGCTGGCGGGGGCCCTCCTGCTGGGCGGCGGACTGCTGGTGTGGCTGCCCGGCGGGCGGGACGGGGGCCGGGCGGCCGCGCCGGCGCCGGGAGCGCGGGCGAACGCCGCGGTGCGGACCGGGGTGGCGGCCGCGCTGCCGGATCTGGCGGTGCTGATCGAGGAACGCGAGAGCCGGGTGCGCAGGGCTCCGAAGGACGCGCGGTCCTGGGCGGTGCTCGGCGCGGCCTATGTCGAGCAGGGCCGGCGCACCGCCGACGCCGCCGGGCAGTTCCCGAAGGCGGAGCGGGCGCTGCGCACCTCCCTGTCGGTGGGCCCGCGGGACGACGCGGAGGCCCTGGGCTCGCTCGCGGCGCTGGCCAACGCCCGCCGGGACTTCCGGGCGGCGAAGAGCTGGGGCGAGGCGGCGCGCGAGGCGGCACCGAAGCGCTGGACGACGTATCCGCAGCTCATCGACGCCTACACCGGGCTCGGCGACCACAAGAGGGCCCGCCGGGCCTTGGAGGCGCTGATGGAGCTGCGGTCCGGTCCCGCCGTGCTGGCGCGGGCGGCGGGCGTGTACTGGGACCAGGGCCGGCGGGAGGACGCGCAGGCCGCGCTCTCCGACGCGGCGGCCGCGGCCTCCTCCCCCGCCGAGGAGGCCGCGTGGCGGGAGCGGGCCGGGCAGCTGGCCTTCGAGCGCGGTGAACGCGAGGAGGCGCTGCGCAGCTTCCGGGAGGCCGTACGGCTCGACCCCGACCAGCGGGCGGCGCGGGCCGGGCAGGGGCGGGCGCTGGCGGCGCTGGGCCGGACGTCGGAGGCGCTGGACGCGTACGGGATCGCGCTCGCCGGGCAGCCGCTGCCGCAGTACGCCCTGGAACTGGGTGAGCTGTACGAGTCGCTGGGGCTCACCGGGCAGGCGCGGGCGCAGTACGACCTGCTGCGCGAGCGGGTGCGCCGGGAGGCGGCGGGCGGGGTCGACGGGGCGCTGGTGCTGGGCCGCTTCGAGGCGGACCACGGGGACCCGGGGGCGGCGGTGCGGCGGCTGCGGGCCGAGTGGAGGCGCCAGCCGGGGATCGCGGTCGCGGACGCGCTCGGGTGGGCGCTGTACCGGGCCGGGCGGCACAAGGAGGCGCTGCGGTACGCCGCCGTCGCCACCGACCGGGCGCACGGCGGCACGGTGCGCAGCGCGGCCTACGCCTTCCACCGGGGCATGATCGAGGGGGCGCTGGGGAAGACCGCGCCCGCCCGCCGCCGTATGCAGGAGGCGCTGCGGATCAATCCGTACTTCTCCCCGCTGTACGCCCCGGTGGCCCGGGCGGCGCTGGCGAAGCTGGGCGAGGTACCGGACGTCGAGCCGCCCGCCTGACGGACCGGGACAGGTCCCCCGGGCCCGGGACAGGTCCCCCGGGCCCGGGACAGGTCCCCCGGGCCCGGGTCGGGCCCTACAGGTTGCCGCGCTTCTCCTGCTCACGCTCGATCGCCTCGAACAGGGCCTTGAAGTTGCCCTTGCCGAAGCCCATCGAGCCATGGCGTTCGATGATCTCGAAGAAGACGGTCGGCTTGTCCTGGACCGGCTTGGTGAAGATCTGGAGCAGGTAGCCGTCCTCGTCGCGGTCGGCGAGGATCTTCAGCTCGCGCAGGGTCTCGACGGGCACCCGGGTGTCGCCGACCCACTCGCCGAGGGTGTCGTAGTAGGAGTCGGGGGTGTCGAGGAAGCGGACCCCGGCGGCGCGCATGGTGCGGACCGTCTCGACGATGTCCCCGGTGTTCAGCGCGATGTGCTGGACGCCGGCGCCGCCGTAGAACTCCAGGTACTCGTCGATCTGGGACTTCTTCTTGGCGATCGCGGGCTCGTTGATCGGGAACTTGACCTTCAGGGTGCCGTCGGCGACGACCTTCGACATCAGGGCGGAGTACTCGGTGGCGATGTCGTCGCCCACGAACTCCTTCATGTTCGTGAAGCCCATGACCTTGTTGTAGAAACCGACCCATTCGTCCATCCGGCCCAGCTCGACGTTGCCGACGCAGTGGTCGATCGCCTGGAAGGTGCGGTGGGCGGGCGGTTCGACGATCGGGTCGGCGGCCACGAACCCCGGGAGGTAGGGGCCGTCGTAGCCGGAGCGGTCGACGAGGGTGTGGCGGGTCTCGCCGTACGTGGCGATCGCGGCGAGGACGACCGTGCCGTGCTCGTCCTTCAGCTCGTACGGCTCGGCGACCGAGCGGGCGCCGTGCTCGATGGCGTAGGCGTACGCGGCCCGGGCGTCCGGGACCTCGATGGCGAGGTCGACGACGCCGTCGCCGTGCTCGGCCACGTGCCGGGCCAGGAAGTGGCCCCAGGTGGTGGCGGGCTTGATCACGGAGGTGAGGACGAAGCGGGCCGAGCCGTTGGTGAGCACGTACGCGGCGGTCTCGCGGCTGCCGGTCTCCGGTCCGGAGTAGGCGACCAGCTTCATGCCGAAGGCGGTGGAGTAGTAGTGCGCCGCCTGCTTGGCGTTGCCCACGGCGAAGACGACCGCGTCCATTCCCTTGACCGGGAAGGGGTCTGCCTGCCGGGCGGTGTCGGGAGTGTGGTCTGTGGTCTGCGTCATGGCGGAAGCCTCGCCCCCGCCCGCAAGGTGCGCAATAGTTCGCTTCATCGCCGGACAATCTGCTCAGCGGTACGGCGGTGTCGGCGGACTTTCTGTACAGGGTGACCATCTCGGAGGCGGCGATGGCGATCGATCATCTGGACGGGCGCATCATCGTGCTGCTGGCCCGGGAGCCGCGCATCGGCGTCCTGGAGATGTCCCGTCGGCTGGGGGTCGCCCGGGGCACGGCGCAGGCGCGGCTGGACCGGCTTCAGTCGAACGGCGTCATCCGCGGCTTCGGCCCGGACGTGGACCCGGCGGCCCTCGGCTACCCCGTCACCGCCTTCGCCACGCTCCAGATCCGGCAGGGCCAAGGCCCCGATGTACGGGCCCACTTGGCGACCGTGCCGGAGGTGCTGGAGCTGCACACCACCACCGGCAGCGGGGACATGCTGTGCCGGCTGGTGGCCCGCTCCAACGCCGATCTCCAGCGGGTCATCGACCTGGTTGTCGGTTTTGATGGGATCGTCCGGGCCTCCACCGCGATCGTGATGGAGAACGCCGTCCCGCTGCGGATCATCCCGCTGGTGGAGCAGGCGGCCCAGGACCGGGAGCGGACCTAGCGGCGGAGCTTGCGGCATGGGCGGTGAACGCGTGTGAGTTTCTGGGAGTACCTGGCCGGCCGTCACCAGCAGTTGCTCACGGACGCCTGGCAGCACGCCGGCGCCGTCCTCCAGTGCGTGGTCGTGGCGACCGTCCTGGGGGTGCTCATCGCGATCGCCACCTACCGCAGCGCGTGGGCCGGCAGTCTCGCCACCACGGCCACCGCCACCCTCCTCACCGTCCCCTCACTCGCCATGATCGGTCTGCTGATCCCGGTGGTGGGGCTCGGTGTGCCGCCGACGGTGATCGCGCTGACGCTGTACGGGCTGCTGCCGGTCGTGCGGAACGCGATCGTCGGGCTGCGCGGGGTCGACCCCGCGCTGGTGGACGCGGCGAAGGGCATCGGGATGTCACGGCCGGCCCGGCTGCTGCGGGTCGAGCTGCCGCTGGCCTGGCCGCCGATCCTCACCGGGATCCGGGTCTCCACCCAGATGCTGATGGGCATCGCGGCCATCGCCGCCTATGCCTCGGGCCCGGGGCTCGGAAACGAGATCTTCCGGGGCATCGCCTCCCTGGGCAGCGCGAACGCGCTCAACCAGGTCCTCGCCGGCACGCTCGGGATCGTCCTCCTGGCGCTGCTGTTCGACGCCGGATACGTCCTCGTCGGACGGCTGACGATTCCGAGGGGCATCCGTGTCTGAGTCGGCCGGGCCGCGCGGGTCGTCCGGGTCTCCTGGGGCGACCATCGCGCTGGAGAACCTCAGCAAGCGGTACCCGGGCGGCGCCGGCCCCTCCGTGGACGACGTGACCTTGGAGATCAGGGCCGGTGAGACCGTCGTCCTGGTCGGGCCGTCCGGGTGCGGGAAGTCCACCACCCTGAAGATGATCAACCGGCTGATCGAGCCGAGCGGCGGCCGGATCCGTATCGACGGCGAGGACGTCACCGGCATCGACCCGGTGAAGCTGCGCCGCAACGTCGGGTACGCGATCCAGTCGTCCGGGCTCTTCCCGCACATGACCGTCGCCCAGAACATCGCGCTCGTCCCCCGCATGCTCGGCTGGCCGAGGACGCGGATCCGGGAGCGGGTGGAGGAGATGCTCGACCTGGTCGGGCTGGACCCCCGGGAGTTCCACGACCGCTATCCGCGCCGCCTCTCCGGCGGCCAGCAGCAGCGGGTGGGCGTGGCACGGGCGCTGGCGGCGGATCCGCCGGTCCTGCTGATGGACGAGCCGTTCGGCGCGGTCGACCCGATCACCCGCGACCACCTCCAGGACGAGCTGCTCCGGCTCCAGCACGAACTGCGCAGGACGATCGTCTTCGTCACCCACGACTTCGACGAGGCGATCAAGCTGGCCGACCGGATCGTGGTGCTCCGCGAGCGCTCGCGGATCGCCCAGTTCGACACCCCCGAGGCGATCCTCACCCACCCGGCGGACGACTTCGTGTCCGAGTTCGTGGGCGCGGGGGCGGCGTTGAAGCGGCTCCATCTGACGCGGGTGCGGGACGTGGGCATCACCGAGTGCCCGACGGTGTCCGTGGACGACCCGCTCCCGTACGTGTGCGACCGGCTGCACGGCAGCGGCCGTGACGAGATCCTCCTGCTCGACCGGCGCGGCCGCCCCCGCAGGTGGCTGCGGCGCGGCGACCTGACGCGGGACGGGGGCTCGCTGGACCGCGCCGGGACTCCGGTGACCGACACCGTGACCCGGGACGCCACCCTGCGGGACGCGCTGGAGGCAGTGCTGACGGACGGCTCCGGGCGGGTCGCGGTCACCGGGCGGCACGGCGAGTACGCGGGGGTCGTGGACGTGGAGACGCTGATGAGGTCCGTGCACACGCTTCTGGAGGCGGACCGCGCACGGACGCGACCGGAGCGCGAGGCCGTCGGCGAGGGGTGGCCGGCATGACCGCTCTGGGCTGGGAGGAGACCGACACGGCGCTGCCGCCGGTGCGGGGGCGGGCCCGGCAGGTGACCTGGCGGAAGCTGACCTTCCTGCCCGCGTTCCTGGTGGCCCTGCTGCTCGGGACCTGGCTGTGGTTCCGGCAGGCCGGCCTGGACGCGGTCTCCGAGAACGCGCTCTCCCACGGCCAGGTCTCCAAGGCGCTGTGGCAGCACGTCGAACTGACCGTGATCTCCACCTTCTTCGTGCTGGTCGTCGCGATCCCGCTGGGCATCGTGCTGACCCGTCCGCGCTGCCGCCGGGCCACCCCGATCGCCCTGGCCGTCGCCAACGCCGGCCAGGCCACCCCGGCGATCGGCCTGCTGGCGCTGCTGGTGATCTGGCTCGGCACCGGGATGCGGGCCGCCCTGATCGGCATGGTCGCCTACGCCGTCCTGCCGGTGCTCGCCAACACCGTCGCCGGCCTCAGGGCCAACGACCCGACCCTGCTGGAGGCGGGCCGCGGCATCGGCATGTCCCCGCTGGGCGTGCTGACCCGGGTGGAGCTGCCGCTGGCCGTCCCGCTGATCCTGGCCGGCGTCCGTACGGCCCTCGTCCTCAACGTGGGGACGGCGACCCTGGCCGCCTTCGGCGGGGGCGGCGGCCTCGGCGTACTGATCACCGCGGGCATCACCAACCATCGGATGCCGGTGCTGGTGCTGGGCTCGGTCCTCACCGTCGCCCTGGCCCTCCTGGTGGACTGGCTCGCGTCGCTGGCGGAACTGCTGCTGCGGCCGCGGGGACTGGAGACGCAGCGGTGAGGCGGGTCCGCGCGGCCCTGACGCCGGCCCTGGTGTCGGCCCTGGTGTCCGGCTGCGGGCTGAGCAGCGGCTCCCCCATGGCCGACGACGTCCTCCCCGGCACGGTCGGCCGGGGGGAGCCGCTCGCGGGCGCGCGGCTGACCGTGACGTCCAAGTCGTTCACCGAGAACCTCGTCCTCGGCGCGATGATGGGCATCGCCTTCCAGGCGGCCGGCGCCGAGGTCGTCGACCGCACCGGCATCCAGGGGTCGATCGGCCCTCGCGAGGCGGTCCGCAAGGGCGAGGCCGACGCCATGTACGAGTACACGGGCACCGCCTGGATCACGTACCAGGGCAACAGCGAGCCGCTCGCCGACGCGCGGGCGCAGTGGCGGGCCGTGCGCGACGCGGATCTCGGGAACGGGCTGACCTGGCTGCCGCAGTCCCGGCTGAACAACACCTACGCGCTGGCCATGAACCGCTCCCTGTACAAGGAGTACGACACGGACACGCTCTCGGAGGTGGCGGCCCTGGGGACGGCGATGCCGGGCGCGGTGACGCTGTGCGTGGAGGGCGAGTTCGCCAACCGCGCGGACGGGCTGCCGGGGATGCAGAAGGCGTACGGGATGAACGTCCCGGCGTCCCGGATCACCCAGATGGACACCGGGATCATCTACTCCGAGGCGGCGAAGGGCCGGTGCACGTACGGGGAGGTGTACACGACCGACGGCCGGATCCCGTCCATGGACCTGGTGGTGATGGCGGACGACCGGAAGTTCTTCCCCCACTACAACGCGGCCCCCGAGATCAACTCCAGGACGCTGAAGAAGTGGCCGGCCATCGCGGACGTCCTCGCGCCGGTGACGGCGAAGCTGGACAACGCGGTGGCGCGGGAGCTGAACGCCAGGGTGGACGTGGACGGGGAGGATCCGCACCAGGTGGCGCTGGAGTGGATGAGGAAGCAGGGGTTCGTGAAGTAGGGCCCGTCCGGGAGGTCCTCGCGGGGGTGCCTCAGCAGCTGGGGACGGAGTCCTTGCCCTGCTCCAGGGCCACCAGCGCGCTCACCGCGCCCTTGAGCGTGGTCACCGGGATCAGCCGCAGGCCCTCGGGCAGCTCGGTGCGGGCGTCGGAGCACTCGGCCTTGGGCACCAGGAAGACGGTCGCGCCGTCCCGGCGGGCGGCCTGCGTCTTCAGGGCGACGCCGCCGACCGCGCCGACCTTGCCGTCGCCGTCGATGGTCCCCGTCCCGGCGATGGTGCGGCCGCCCGTGAGGTCGCCGCCGCTGCCGTCGCCGTCGAGCTTGTCGACGATCCCGAGGGAGAAGAGCAGTCCGGCGCTGGGGCCGCCGACGTCGGCCAGCTCCAGGTCGACCTTGACGCCGTCGCCGGTGAGGTCGAGGTACTTCAGGGCGGCCTCGGTGGCGGCGTCCTGGGACTGCTCCATCTGCTCGGTGTTGTGCTCCTCGATCTCCTTGGTGTTGCCCCCGCTGGGATAGACCGAGTCGCGCGGCATGATCGCCTGGTCCGTGCGGAACCAGCCGTCGATCACATCGCCGAGCCGGACGCTCGCGTCCGGGCCGGTCGCCTCGATCGTCGTCATCCGCAGCTGGCCGTCGGTCTTGCGGACGGGCGCACCGGAGATCGTGATCACCTGCGTCCCCTGGTTCTCGCCCAGCACGTTCGCCGTCATCCCGGGCTGCGCCACCGAGAACGGCAGCGGCGCGAGGGCCGCCGTGGCCAGCAGAGCCACGAGCGGCACGGCACAGACGGCGACGGCCTGGAGGCGCGTGAGACGAGAGAGCACGGGGTCAATGTAACCGGCGGGGCCAGGGGGCTCCCGCGCCGGTGCCGCCCACCGGCGACGGCGCGAGGTGCGCGCGCTCGGCCGAAGCGGGCGTCGCGGCCGGCCGGCGGATCGAAGGTGCGGCGCTGCCGCGGGCGCGCCGACCGGCGGATCGAAGGGGCGGCGCTGCCGAGGGTGCCGCGGGCGGGCGCCCAGGTCCGCCGGGTCTGCTCGACGGCACGGCCGGGACCGCGGTCGGCGGCGGCCACCAGGGAGTACGTCTCCTGCCCCGGCCGGGGGCCGCACACGGCGACGGCCGCCCCGGCGAGCCGCTCCCCCGGTACGCGGCGGGCACGGGCCCGCCCGCGTGGACGAGGCCGCGCGGCACCTCCGCCGGGTGGGGCGGGGCGCCGGGCGGGGTCCGCCGGACCGGGCCGAGGCGGGCGGGACCGCCGTGAACCCGGCGACGTCAGGGACCGGGCGCACGGTGACCGGGGTCGTGACTCCGGTGCCCGGGCGCGCGGTGACCGGGTTCCGGAGTCACGACCCCGGTGCCGAAGGCGCGGGAGGGCGCCGCCCGATGTCTGTCCGGCCGATCGTGCCGCGGACGTCCCGCGACCCGGCCGGGCAGGTCCGGGGTGGGTCCGGCAGCCCGCGCACACCCGTTCGCCGGGCGTCAGCGCAGTGCCTCGGCCACCTCCCGTGCCGCGTCCACGACCCTCGGGCCGACGCGTTCCGGTACCGCGTCGGCGAGCATGACCACGCCCACGCTGCCCTCGACGCCGGTGACGCCCAGCAGCGGGGCGGCGGCGCCGCTCGCGCCCGCCTCCAGTTCGCCGTGGGTGAGGGTGTAGGCGGGCTCGTCGGGGAGTTTCCGGCGTGCGGCGAGGATCGCCCGGCCGGCGGCACCCCGGTCCAGCGGGTGCCGGAATCCGGCCCGGTAGGCCACGTGATAGTCGGTCCAGGTCGGCTCGACGACGGCGACGGCCAGTGCCTCCGCGCCGTCGACCAGCGTCAGATGCGCGGTCGCCCCGATGTCCTCGGCCAGCGAACGCAGTGCGGGCAGCGCGGCTTCGCGTACCAGCGGATGGACCTGTCGGCCCAGCCTCAGCACGCCGAGCCCTACCCGGGCTCGCCCGCCCAGGTCGCGTCGTACGAGTGCGTGCTGTTCGAGCGTGGCAAGCAACCGGTACACAACGGTCCGGTTCACGCCCAGTTTGTGGGATAGCTCGGTGACGGTCAGCCCGTGGTCCGTATCGGCCAGCAATTTGAGGACCCTGAGTCCCCGGTCGAGCGTCTGAGAGGTCTCCGCGGTCACGACGCCCACTCCTTAGTGGTGAGGTCGGCGGCCTCCGCGCGAAGAATGCGACACCGAGTCCCGTCAGTGACGCGCTACAGAGGCCGCCGATCGGCAGATGGGCCCGGCGTGTCCGGGCCCAGTCGCTTCACGGCTGCGCTCCGCGGCGGCGCTGCCACGGGGCGTGTGCGTAGCGGGACAGTAGCGAAGCGGGTTCGCTGAGCGGAAGGCTCCGTCCAGAATCCGGTCAATGGCCGGTAGGGACTTCCTCGGTTTGTCCCGATACGTACGGTGCGCGAGGCAGTGCCGCGCGCTCCCCTTCGGCGTGACGAGCGCCGTCACTTCATCCGGGTGGCCCACTCCTGGACCTTGGCGATGCGCTGGCGCAGCTGCCCCGCCGTCGCCTCCGCGCTCGGCGGTCCGCCGCACACCCGCCGCAGCTCCGTGTGGATCACGCCGTGCGGCTTGCCGCTCTGGTGGACGTACGCGCCGACCATCGTGTTGAGCTGCTTGCGCAGCTCCATCATCTCCTTGTGCGAGACGACCGGCCGCCGCTCGGCCGGCAGCTCCAGCAGGTCCGCCTCGGAGTCCGGCTTCTTCCTGCTGTGCGCGATCTGCTTGGCCTGCCGCTTCTGGAGCAGCATCTGCACCTGATCGGGCTCCAGCAGCCCCGGGATACCGAGGTAGTCCTGCTCCTCCTCGCTCCCCGGGTGGGCCTGCATGCCGAACTCGGCGCCGTTGTACATGACCCGGTCGAAGACGGCCTCGGACTCCAGCGCCTCGAAGGCGAACTGCTCCTGCTCGCCGGTGTCCTCGTCCTGCTGCTTCTCCGCCTCCTCGAGGAGCTTGTCCTCCTCGGCGTACGGGTCCTCCTCGCCCTCCTTCTTCGGCTTGTCGAGGGCGTGGTCGCGCTCGACCTCCATCTCGTTGGCGAAGGTGAGGAGGTCGGGCACGGTCGGCAGGAACACGGACGCGGTCTCGCCGCGCCGCCTCGACCGCACGAAACGCCCGACGGCCTGCGCGAAGAACAGCGGCGTCGAGATGGTGGTGGCGTACACCCCCACCGCCAGCCGGGGCACGTCGACGCCCTCGGACACCATGCGCACCGCGACCATCCACCGGTCGGTGCTCGCGCTGAACTCGTCGATCCGGCCGGACGCGCCGGCGTCGTCGGAGAGGACGAGGGTCGCCTTGTGCCCGGTGATCTCCCGGATCAGCTTGGCGTAGGCGCGGGCCGAGTCCTGGTCGGAGGCGATGACGAGGGCACCCGCGTCCGGGATCGCCTTGCGGACCTCGGTGAGCCGCTGGTCGGCGGCGCGCAGCACGCTCGGCATCCAGTCGCCGCGCGGGTCCAGGGCCGTCCGCCAGGCCTGGCTGATCGCGTCCTTGGTCATCGGCTCGCCGAGCCGCGCGGCGATCTCGTCGCCGGCCTTGGTCCGCCAGCGCATGTTGCCGCTGTAGGAGAGGAAGATGACCGGCCGCACCACGTTGTCGGCGAGCGCCGAGCCGTAGCCGTAGGTGTAGTCGGCGGAGGACCGCCGGATCCCGTCCGTCCCCTCCTCGTACGCCACGAAGGGGATGGGGTTGGTGTCGGACCGGAAGGGCGTACCCGTGAGCGCGAGGCGGCGGGTGGCCGGCTCGAAGGCCTCCAGGCACGCCTCGCCCCAGGACTTGGAGTCGCCGGCGTGGTGGATCTCGTCGAGGATGACGAGGGTCTTGCGCTGTTCGCTGCGGTTGCGGTGCAGCATCGGCCGTACGCCGACGCCCGCGTAGGTCACCGCGACGCCGTGGTAGTCCTTGCTCAGCGGGCCCGCGCTGTACTCCGGGTCCAGCCGGATCCCTATCCGGGCCGCGGCCTCCGCCCACTGCTTCTTCAGATGCTCGGTCGGCGCGACCACCGTCACCTGCTGCACGACGTGATGGTGCAGCAGCCAGGAGGCGAGGGTCAGCGCGAACGTCGTCTTGCCGGCGCCGGGGGTGGCGACCGCGAGGAAGTCGCGCGGCTGCTCCTGGAGGTACCTCTCCATCGCCCCCTGCTGCCAGGCCCGCAGCTTGCTGGCGGTACCCCAGGGGGCGCGGCCGGGAAAGGCGGGAGAGAGGTGGTGGGAGTGGGCGGTGGAAGTGGCGGTGGTAGTCACGGTCTCCGGGTTCGGGGTCGGGCGGCTCGGCTCTCGGCTACGTATGACAACCGGGCCACCCTACCGGCGGCCCGGTGCCGTCACCGCGCGAACGGGGCCGGGTCACCGCCGGTTGGGACTGACGTCACAGCCTCCGCAGCCGCCCCGCGATCGCCGCGATCTCGGACTCCGTTCCGGACGCCACGTCGATGACCAGGTCGTACGCCGCGTCCTGGTCGCAGGCGGCGAGGTCCGTGCCGTGCAGTGCGAGGAACGTCACGGTGGCGAGCCACGCGGCACGCTTGTTGCCGTCCACGAGGGGATGGTTCGTGGCGATCCCGTGGAGCAGCGCGGCCGCCTGTTCGTACAGGTCGTCGTAGGCGGCCGTGCCGAACATCCGGGCACGGGGCCGGTGCACGGCCGAGGCCAGCAGCCCCGGCTCCCGGGCCTCGGGGGCCCGCCCGCCGAACGCGATCCGCGCGATGTCGGTGACCTCGGCGACGGTGAGATGCCTGGTCATGGTCACTCCCCGAGCCTTCGCAGCAGCCCGGCGTGCGCCCCCGCCAGCCCCTCGGCCACCTCCCGCACCCGCGCCTCCTCCGCCCGGACGTACGCGCGTACGGCGTCCAGCGCGAGGTCCTGCGGACGGCGGCCGGTGGCGTCGGCGAGGTCGTCGAGGGCGTGCCGGAGAGCGGGGTCGGCGGTGAGTTCGAGGGTGAGGGGGAGGGGAAGGGGGCGCTGGGACATGATCGCGAGGGTAGGGGCGGGGAGGGGGCGGGGCGAGGGGTTTTCCGGGCTTCCCGGCAGGCCGGATGCCGCGGGTGAGGGGGCGCTACGCGTGCCGCTCCCTCAGGCGGGTGGTCACCCAGGCCCCGAAGAGGGCCACGGCGGCCATCGGCAGGAAGACGGCGGCGAAGGCGGCCGAATGCGACGACCCGCCGGCCGAGGTGGCCGCGTGGGCGACGGAACCGCCGCCCAGCGCCGCGAAGGCGGCACCGCCGGCGGCCAGGAGCAGCACGTTCGACAGACCGTCGGAGATCTGGAGGGCGGCCGAGTTGGTCCCGGCCTGCGCGGGCGCGGACAGCTGAAGCAGCAGCACGCTCGTGGAGGAGATGACGAGCCCCATCCCGAAGCACCCGAACGCCCAGGCGACGGCCAGGGTCCAGACCGGAACGGAGTGCAGGAGCACACTGGGCGCCGCGGCGATGGCGAGGGCGACGAGCACCATCCCGAACGTCGTCAGCCGCTCCCGGTACGGCTCGATCCCCGGCCGGGCCTGCACCCAGGACCCCAGTGCCCAGGTCCCGCCGCCCGCCGCGAGCGAGAATCCGGCGAGGGTCGGGCTCAGTCCCCGCTCGGTGACGAGCATCAGCGGCACGAAGGACTCGGCGGAGATGAAGGCCCCCGCGGCGACCCCGCGCAGCAGCACGACGGAGGGCAGCCCGCGAGCGGCCCGCCAGGTCCCGCGCGGCAGCAGCCCGAGCACGGCGGGCACGAGCAGCGCGAGGCCGGCCGCGCCGGGGAGCAGGGAGAGGGGCCGCAGGTCCTGGGCGGCGTACTGAAGCAGCCCGGCACCGGCCGAGATCCCGAGGGCGAGCCTGATCCGCCGCCAGTCGAAGGACGCGGCGGGAGCGTCGCCGGCCCCCTCCACGGGCACGGGCCCGCCCGCCCGCAGCCGTATCTGGGGCAGCGCGAGCGCCAGCGGCGGCAGGACGAGGACGGGGATCCCGAGAAAGACCCACCGCCAGCCGAGATGCTCGGTCACGGCCCCCGCGGCGAGCGGCCCCACCACCGACGGCAGGACCCAGCAGGCGGCGAAGGCGGCCAGGACCGCCGGCCGCAACCGCTCCGGGTAGGCCCGCCCGACCACGACGTACAGGGCGACGATGACCAGCCCGCCCCCCAGTCCCTGCACGGCCCGCCCGAGGATGAACACCCACATGGCACCGGCGCTCCCGGCCACCACGAGCCCCGCGCCGAAGGCGGCGATCCCAGCGCCCAGCGCCCCGAGCGGCCCCCGCCGGTCGGACCACTGCCCGGCGAGCACCATCCCGAACAGGCTGGTCGTGAAGTATCCGGAGAAGGCGAAGGCGTAGAGGGACACCCCGCCGAGCTCCCGGGCCGCGACGGGCATGGCGGTGCCGACGGCGGTCGCCTCGAAGGCGATGAGCAGCACGACGGAGACGATCCCGACACTGAGCGCCCGGAACGACCTCCCCAGCACGGACTCGCCCGCGCCCGCGCCGGAGGTCTCGGTGGCTTCTGCGACATCTGCGTCGCGGGGTTCCAGGACGGCCATGCCCGCCAGCGTAAGGTGCGCCACCGACATTGACCCCTGTCGGAAGACCGGCCTCCGTCTGCGACCTTGGTCGTAGGCCCGCCCCCGTTCATGAACGGCGTATGGCAGTCCCGTTGCAGCGCCCCCGCGCCCCTTGAGCCACCCCTCCCCCGGCCGTACGGTCGTCTCACCGGGTCGAGGGAAACACCTCGACGAACGGCCGTGTGCCCGAGTGGTTTAGGGACTCGCCTGCAAAGCGAGTTACGTGGGTTCGATTCCCGCCACGGCCTCCAGTGCCTGACCGGGCGCGCGAGTGGGCGGCATCCCCGACGGGGTGCCGCCCACTCCCACGACGAGCGTCATCCGGTGCCCGGCACCGTGGCCGTCCGGTTCCGCCTTCACCGCCGAGCGCGGCAACCCCCGTCCCGTTCCCGGGATTTAACCTCCGCCCTCTTGGCGGCCACCTCTCTACGCGCGTAACTTGAGCCGACTCCCCCCACACCACCGGCCGTACCCGACGACGTACGAGGAGACCGCCAGCGTGTCCAGAACCGCAGGTAGCAGACCCCGCGCAGCCCGACCTGCCCGCCGGGCCGGCCACGTGCTCATCGCCGTGGGGCTGGCGAGCGCGTTCGCCATCACGTCCCTTCCCGCCGCCTACGCGACGCCGTCCGGTACGGCCGTGATCGCCGAGGTGTACGGGGGCGGGGGCAACTCGGGGGCGACCCTGGTCCGGGACTTCGTCGAGCTGGGCAACGCGGGTTCCGCGGCCTACGACCTGTCGGGTTACAGCGTGCAGTACCTGCCGGGGTCGCCGTCGGCCTCCTCGCAGTGGCAGGTGACCGCGCTGAGCGGCGCGGTCGCGCCCGGTGGGCGGTACCTCGTGGCCGAGGCGGCCGGGACCGGGGGGACCACGGCACTGCCGGCCCCCGACGCCACCGGGTCCGTCGCCATGAGCGCCACCAGCGGCACCATCGCCCTCGTCTCCGGGACCGCCGCCCTGAGCTGCAAGACCGCCGCCGACTGTGCGGCGGAGAGCCGGATCGTCGACCTGGTGGGGTACGGCAGCGCCGTCGTGCGGGAGGGAAGCGGACCGGTCACCGGGGCCTCCAACACCGCGTCCGTGGCGCGCGGTTCCTCGCTCGCCGACACGGACGACAACGCCGCGGACCTCACCGCCGGTACGCCCTCTCCCGTGAACTCCGCCGGACAGACGCCCGGTTCGGGCGACGGGGACGGGGGCGGGGGCGGGGGCGGGGATCCGACCACGCCCGGTACCGTCCGCGTCCACGACATCCAGGGCACCACCCGCCTCTCCCCCCTCAACGGCCAGAGCGTCACCCGTGTCCCGGGTCTCGTCACCGGTGTGCGGACCTCCGGGTCGAAGGGGTACTGGATCCAGGACCCGTCCGCCGACGCCGACCCCCGCACCAGCGAGGGCGTCTTCGTCTACACCGGATCCGCCGACCCGGCCGTGGCCGTCGGTGACTCCGTCCTCGTCAGCGGCAAGGTCAGCGAGTACTACCCGAGCAGCACCAGCCAGTCGCTCACCGAGATCACCGGGCCGACCGCGACCGTGCTGTCCGGCGGCAACGCGCTGCCCACGGCGCTCACGCTGGACCCCGCGAGCGTGCCGGACGCCTACGCGCCGACCGCCGGCGGCGGCAGCATCGACGCGCTCGCCCTCGAACCTGCCGTGTACGCCCAGGACTTCTACGAGTCCGCGGAGGGCATGCGGGTGACGTTCGCCGACGCGCGGGTGGTCGGGGCGACCACGGCGTACGACGAGCTGTGGGTGACGGTGAAGCCGGACGAGAGCCCGTCGGCGCGCGGCGGCACCCTGTACTCCTCCTACGACCAGCCGAACACCGGCCGGCTGAAGGTGATGGCCCTCGACACCGCCGCCGCCTTCCCGACGGCGAACGTCGGTGACGAGCTGTCCGGCACCACCACCGGCCCGCTCGACTACTCCACCTACGGCGGCTACAACGTCCAGGCCACCGCGCTCGGCACGCTCGTCGACAACGGCCTGGAGCGGGAGGTGACCCGCCGGCAGAAGGGCGACGAGCTGGCGGTCGCCACGTACAACGTGGAGAACCTGGACGCGCTGGACGAGCAGGAGAAGTTCGACCGGCTCGCCGAGGGCGTCGCGGTCAACCTCAGCTCGCCGGACGTCGTCGCCCTGGAGGAGATCCAGGACGACACCGGCGCCACGAGCGACGGCACCGTCACCTCCGAGGCCACCCTGAAGCGGTTCACGGACGCCATCCGCGCGGCCGGCGGACCCCGCTACCAGTGGCGGTACATCGCCCCCGCCGAGAACCAGGACGGCGGCGAGCCGGGCGGCAACATCCGCCAGGTGTTCCTGTTCAACCCCAAGCGGGTCTCGTTCACCGACCGGGCGGGCGGCGACGCCACCACGGCCACGGGTGTGGTGAAGACGCGCAAGGGCGCCCGGCTGACGTACTCCCCCGGCCGGATCGACCCGGCCGGTGACGCCTGGGACAACAGCCGCAAGCCGCTGGTCGGCGAGTTCGTCTTCCACGGCGAGACCGTCTTCGTGATCGCCAACCACTTCACCTCCAAGGGCGGAGACCAGCCCCTGCACGGCCGCTACCAGCCGCCGGCCCGCAGCTCCGAGACACAGCGCCAGGCGCAGGCCGCCGAGGTGAACACCTTCGTCAAGTCGCTGCTCGCGGCGGACAAGAACGCCAAGGCCGTGGTGTTGGGCGACCTCAACGACTTCGAGTTCTCCCCGACCGTCACCACGCTGACGGACGGCAAGGTTCTCAAGCCGCTGATCACCACGCTGCCGGCCGCCCAGCGCTACACCTACGTCTACGACGGCAACGCGCAGACCCTGGACCACATCCTGACGAGCCCGGCCGTGACGCGCTTCGACTACGACGTCGTGCACATCAACGCCGAGTTCGCCGACCAGGCCAGCGACCACGACCCGCAGATCGTGCGGATCGACGTCGCCAAGTGCCGTTAGGCGGTATCGATTTCGGTATCGGTATCGGTATCGGTATCGGTGTCGATTTCGGTACCGGTATCGGTATCGGCAGGTGCCGGCCGGCGTCAGTCGGCGGGCGCCGCCGGCCGGCGTCAGTCGGCGTCGGCGTGGAGTCCGCCGCCCGCCTCGTCCTCGAACATCAGCGGCCAGTAGCGCCGACCGTCGTCGGTGGGGGTGTGCGGGGTCGGGTCGCAGGCGACCGGGTCGACCGCGGCCAGGGTGCGGGACATCGCGTCGGCCAACTGGTCGTAGGCCTCGGTCAGTTCGTACACCTCGTCCAGGGCCCGCTCGCGCCGTATCAGCCACAGGGTGAACGCCAGGGTGGAGAGATCGGCGTTGAGCGGGCGCAGGGCGAGGTCGGGCTCGCTCCAGCTGAACACGGCGCCCGTGGCGCCGTCGACGACCAGACTGGTGTCCTCCAGCAGATGGCCGAGGCGGATCAGCCGGTCCGCCCGCGCCGGGAGCTGCTCCGCGGTGAAGACGCCCTCGCGGGCGTCGGCGCAGTACCCGGCGAGGGTCTGGAGCGGGATGTCGGTCTCCAGGTGGAACCAGACGGCCTCCTCCGGCAGGCCCACCTCGCGCAGGAAACGGCGGGTCGGGGCGTGGGAGAGTGCCCGGGGGAAGTCGACGTCCTCGAAGCGGACGATGTCGCCTGCGCCGAACTCGTCGTCCAGCAGGCGGACCGGGAGGTCCAGCGCGAGGCCGGAGGTGGTACCCGGGCCGGCCATCAGGGCCAGCGGACGGACCACCGCCGCGATCTTCCAGAACGGGTCGGGGTCACCGCCGGTGCCCTCCTCGAACACCGCCAGCAGTTGCCGGGTCGCCTCCGCCACCGCCTTCGGGCCCAGGCGGCCCGCGTAGGAGGCGAACTGGCCGCGCAGTGCCGCCAGTTCGTCGGCGGCCGTGGCGAAGCGCAGCAGCTTCTCCAGGGAGGGCGCCAGCGGGTGGGTGTCCATCAGGTCGGGGTGGTCGTGCAGGAAGTACGTCGTCGAGATCTCGCCCGTCGCGCCGTCGAGCAGCACGGACTCCCGCTCCTGGCCGTCCACGCCCAGGATGCCGCCGATGACCAGCCGGTCGCGCAGCTCCGCCGCCAGCCGGCCGTCGGGGTCGCCGGTGGAGTCGCGGACCGTGCGCAGGCCGTCCGTGCGCAGGGCCGCGAAGGTCAGCAGGCCGCCGTCGCCCGGCAGTCCGGGGCCGGTGAGCCAGCGGCGCGTCGGAGCGTGCGTGATGTACGGGTCCAGCTGGTCCTCGGTGAAGGTGATCATCGTCGTGGCGGTGGTGGTCCTGGTCGTGCCCATCGGGTCCCCCGTGCGTGAAGTGCGCCGTCCCACTGCTCCGCAGCCTACGCGGACCCACTGACAACGGCTCCCGACCGGCGGCTGCGCCCGTCGCGCCCGCCACCGGTCCCTTCCACAGAGACGCGGGAGCGCCCGCGCACGTTCCCTTCCCACCGGAAACGCCCGCACCGCCCGTGTCCCGACGGCCCGCCTCGCGGCCGGCGGGCGACGCCGGTCACGTGAAGTACACGCCGCCCAGCACCACGGCCACCGCCGCCGTGACGAACAGCACGATCCACAGCGCGAGCCTGCCCACGCCGGGCGGGGGCTCGTAGCGCCGCGGATCGGTCACTGGCCGGTCACCACCGCCGCCTGGGGCCTTATCGGGAGGCGGTTGACCGGGCGGCCCGTCGCCGCGCGTACGGCGGAGGCGATGGCCGCCGGGGAGGTCACCACCGGGACCGCGCTGGCCGCCTTGGCCCCGAAGGGGGCGACCACGTCCCGCTCCTCGACCAGCTTGACGATCCGGATGTCCGGGGCGTCCAGGGCCGTGGGCAGCGCGTAGCCGGTGAGGTCGGGGTGGCGGATCAGGCCGCGCGGGGTGCGCAGGTTCTCGGTGAGCGCGATACCGACGCCCTGGGTGACGCCCGCCTCGATGCGTGCGGCGAGCTGCGCCGGGTTGAGGACGCGTCCGACGTCCTGGGCGACCGCCAGCTCCACGACCCGGACCGAGCCCAGTTCGATGTCGACGTCCACCACCGCGCGGATCGCGCAGAATGCCATCCCCACGAAGGCGTCGCCCTGGCCGGCCCCGTCCAGGGGTTCGGTCGGGTGCGGGCGGCACTGTGCCGTCGCCCACAGCTCCTTGCCGTGCAGTTCCTCGGTGACGGTGGTCGACAGGACGCCGTCGTACGAGGTGATCTTGCCGTCGGTGATCTGGAGCAGTTCGGTGGACATGCCGAACTTGTGCGCCAGGGGCTGGAGCAGCTGGGTGCGGACCATCTTCGCCGCGCGTTCCACCGCGCCGCCGGACACCCAGGTGTGCCGGCCCCGGCAGCCCGCGCCGGCGGGGGGCTGGTCGGTGTCCACGGGCGCCACGTGGACCTCGTCGACACCGAGCGTCTCCTGGACGATCTGCCGGGCCAGCGTGGTGAAGCCCTGGCCGGTCTCGACCGCCGCGCACAGGACGGTCGCGATGCCGTCCTGGACCTTGACCGTCGCCGTGGAGACCTCGTCGGCGCCCTCCGCGCCCAGCATGTGCACCATGCCCAGGCCGTAGCCCACGCCGCGGCGCACCGCGCCGGGTTCGCCCGCGCCCTCGGGGCCGCCGGGCAGCAGCCACTCGTCCTCGGGGGTGTCCTTGGGCAGGGGCGGAAGGGGGAATTCCTGGACGGCCTGGAGGAGTTCGGCGACCGGCGCCGGGCAGGTCACCGTCTGGCCGGTGGGCAGGACGTCACCGGTCGCCAGGACGTTGCGCAGCCGCAGCTCGGCCGGGTCCAGGGCGAGCTTCTTCGCCAGCTTGTCCATCTGCGCCTCGTAGGCGGCGCACACCTGCATCGCGCCCTCGCCGCGCACATGGCCCGACGGGGGGTTGTTGGTGCGTACGGCCCAGCCCTCGATGAAGGCGTTCGGGACGACGTAGGGGCCGCAGGCGAAGGAGACGGCGGCGGCGAGCGCCTCCGAGGAGGTGTCGGCGTAGGCTCCCCCGTCCAGCAGGATCTGTGCCTCGACCTTGACCAGGCGGCCCTCGGCGTCGGCGTGGTGGCGGTAGCGCAGCAGGGTCGGGTGCCGGTGCACGTGGCCCAGGAAGGACTCCTCGCGCGTAGCGGTGAGCTTCACCGGGCAGCCGGTCTTCAGGGCGAGCAGGCCGAGCGGCAGCTGGAAGCCCTGGTCCTCGCGGTCGGCGGTGGCGCCGGGCACCCCGGTGACGACGATCTTCACCTGGTCCGGCGCCAGGCCGTACACCGCGGCGGCCGTGTCCCGGTCGGTGTGCGGGTCGGTGGAGGCCAGGTACAGCTCCACGCCGCCGTCGGGGCGCGGCACGGCGAGTCCGGCCTCGGCGCCGATGGGGGCCGGGTCGGCGCGCCCGATGCGGTACTGGCCCTCGACGACGATGTCGCCGGCCGCGGCCGGGTCGCCGTGGTGCAGCGGGATGTGCCGGATCAGGTTGCCGTCGGGGTGCAGGGCCTCCGCCTCGAAGGCCTGCTCGGGGTCGGTGACCGGGTCGAGGACCTCGTACTCGACGATGACGGCCGCGGCCGCCATCCGCGCGGTGTCCGGGTGGTCGGCGGCGACGGCCGCGATGGGTTCGCCGTGGTGGCGTACGACCTCGGAGGCGAACACCGGGCGGTCGGCCCTGCCGCGTCCGTGGACCGGGCTGCCGGGCACGTCCTCGTGGGTGACGACGGCCCGGACCCCGGGCATGTCGCGCGCGTGGGACGTGTCGATGGACACGATGCGCGCGTGCGGGTGCGGTGAGCGCAGCACGGCCGCCCAGAGCAGGCCCTCGGCCCACAGGTCGGCGGCGTAGGGGAAGGTGCCCTCCGTCTTCGCCTGCGCGTCGGCGGGCTGGAGGGACGCGCCGAGGCCGTGCGGGATCGGCTCGGGGGGCGGGGCGGTCTCCGCGGGGGTGGTCGCGGTGGCGGCTTCGTTGCTCACGCCTGGCCTCCGTCCTGGGCCTGTCCGTACGCCTGGTCGTGCGGGTGCGGCTGGGCCGGGTTCTCGAACGCCGACGCGTGGACGCCGCCGGCGCCCGGGCCCGCCTGGTGCGGGATGCGTGCCTCGTCGCCGTCGGACTCGGCCTCGGCGTTCGCCTCGCGTTCGGCGACGACGCTCTTGACGGCCCGCAGGACACCCCGGTAGCCGGAGCAGCGGCACAGGTTGCCGCACAGGGCTTGGCGGGTCTCCCGCTCGGTGGGCGCCGGGTTGCCCTCCAGCAGGTCGTGCACGGTCATCGCCATGCCGGGCACGCAGAACCCGCACTGCACGGCCCCGCACCGGGCGAGCGCCCGCTGCACGTCCGAGGGCTGTCCGTCGGTGGCGAGGCCCTCGACGGTGCGGATCTCGCTGCCGGCGGTGGTCACGGCGGGGACGAGGCAGGAGGCGACGAGGCGTCCGTCGACCTGCACGTTGCAGGCGCCGCACTCGCCCTGCGAGCAGCCGTCCTTGGCGCCGGCGAGGCCGAGCCGCTCGCGCAGCACGTAGAGCAGGGACTCGCCGATCCAGGCGTCGGTGACGGGCCGGTCGGAGCTGTTGACGCGCAGGACGTAGGAGGCGAGGGGGTGTTCCTCGGCCGGGGGCGGCGGCAGCTCGTCGGGGGCGGCGGCGTCCTGCTGTTCGGGGCCGCCCTCCTCGGGGGCGGCCCCGCGCGCGTGGCCGGAGGGGTCACCGTCGGGCGCGGCGGACTCCGCCTCGGACCCGGCGGGCGCTTCGGCGCGCCCCTGGGCGCCCTCAGCGGCCTCGTGGACGGCCTCCGTGTCCCCTGGGGCGCCGGGAGCCCCGGCGGGCGCGGAGACGGGCTGGGAGGCCTCCAGGGACGTCGCGTCGCCCGGCGTCGGCGCTCCCGCGTCGCGGGTGTGCTCGGCGGGTGCGTGCGCGGCGGCGTCCAGGGGCGCGTCGGCGTACGCGGCCGTGTGCTCGCCGCCGTGCGCGGCCCCGTGCCCGCTCCCGTGATCCGGTCCGTGATCGCCCCGGTGGGCCGCGTCGTGCCCGGGGTGGTGCGCTCCGCCGTACTCGGGCGCGTCGCCGTACTCGGGCGCGTCGCCGTACTCGGGCGCGTCGCCGAACGCGGGCGCGCCCGGCGCGTGGTGCCCGGTCTCCTGGACCCCGGCCGGTGCGGACGCCTCGGCCTGCTGGGCCCAGGACGCGCCCGCGCCGTCGGTCGCGCCGGAGGCCCAGGGAGCGGGCGCGCCGCCCGGCAGGGTGGCCGGAGGGGTGCCGCCCCACTGCTCGACGAGGGACGAGGTGGTGAACTCGCCGGACTCGTCCGGAAGGTCGCCGCCGGCCACCGGGATCGACCACTGGCCGGTCACGTCGTGGCCCGGGGCGGACGCGCCGGACGCCGGGTCGTCGAAGTTCCACTGGCCGGTCGCGCCGGGGTGGTAGGTGAACCGGTCGTCGCCCACCGTCTGCGGGCCCGTCTGCGCGGGCCACTCGGTTCCGCCCGCCGGGGTCGCCCAGGTGTCGGCGCCGTCGGCCGGGGGTGCCACCGCTATCTGCGGCGGCACGTATCCGTGACCGGGCGCGGCGAGCGGGGTGTCGCCGGCCAGGAGGGCCTCGATGCCGCCCTCGGGCAGCTTCACGAAGGCGGTGGCGCCGTCGTCGTAGTCGCCCTGGGGCAGCGGGTCCCAGCGGCCGCCGCTCCGGGGCGCGCCCTCTCCGTGCTGGTCGTCGGTCACGACAGCGCCCTCCCCAGTGCTCGTCGGGCCAGCGCGGCGACGGTGCGCCGCAGGTGCAGTACGGCGGGCGGCAGCTCAGGGACCGAGCCGTCCATGCCCGGGGCCGGGTCGGGGATGCAGGCGGCGGCGACGTACTCCCCGAAGGCGTTCAGCGCCTCGGGGACGATCGTGCGGCTGTTGTCCCAGTCGATGAGCCGGGCGACCCACTGCTCGGCGTCCAGCGGGCGCAGCGGCATCGGCGCTATGGCACCGACGGCGCACCGGACCCCGCGCCGGGCGGGGTCCAGGACGAGGGCGACGGACGCGACGGCGCGCCCGGGGCCGGTGCGGCCGGTCGCCTTCAGGAACACCTGCGGGGCGTGCAGCAGCGGCACGCGCACGAAGCCGATCAGCTCGCCGCCGCGCAGCATCTCCATGCCGGCCAGCAGGTGCGAGACCGGGATCTCCCGGCGGGCCCCGCCCGGGCCCACGATGATCAGGGTCGCCTCCAGGGCGGCCAGCACGGGCAGCGCGTCGCCCGTGGGGGCGGCCGAGGCGACGTTGCCGCCCAGGGTGCCCGCGTTGCGGATCTGGGGCGGGCCGGCGGCGCGCGCGGCGGCGGCGAGCGCCGGGATGAGGGCGGCGAAGTCGGGGCGGCCCATCCGGGCATGGGTGAGTCCGGCGCCGAGCAGGGCGTGGCCGTCCTGGTACTGCCAGCCGCGGATCTCGCTGATCCGGCCGAGTCCGACCAGACCGGCGGGCCGGAGCTGTCCGGAGTTGACGGCGGCCATCAGATCGGTGCCGCCGGCCACGGGTACGGCGGCGGGCATGGCCGCCAGGGCCGCCACCGCCTCGTCGAGTGTCGTCGGCAGCGTGACGGCCTGCGCCGCCTGCGGTGCGTGCGTGGTCAAAACCGGCTGCCCCTTCCCGCTGCCCCACCTGGTCCCACCTGTGTTGCCGTACGGTACGTGCTGACAGGGCGGACGTGGCAACTCTGGCACATCTTCGCAACACCCGAACGCGGGGGTCCGCTAGGAGGCATTCGCCCACCTCACCGAGCAGATGGTCCGTTTTCGTACGGCATATCCGGTGTGAGCGAATTGCCACTCTTCGGTGACCTTGCCGGGGGTCTTTCCCCGACGGGCGGCTACCGGTTCGGGGGCGTGCCGTCGATCGGGCGCCCGAGGACACCGGGCCGCCGCTGCCAGGGGCGGGGCCCCTGCGGCGGCCGGTAGGCGACGCCCATCGCGTCGAGCCGCCCGTAGTGCGCCGCCATCCGCCGCTCGAAGTCGGCGAAGTCCCGCTCCCCGGGGGCGGGCAGCGCACTCCAGGCGACCTCGGCGAAGGCGGCGAGCCGGGGGAAGGCCTGATAGTCCACGCGCGCGGTGTCCTCCATCACCTCGGTCCACAGGTTGGCCTGCGTCCCGAGGACGTGCGCCGCCTCGTCCGGGGTGAGTTCCGAGGGAACGGGCTCGAACCGGTAGACGTCCTCCAGGGTGCGGACGTACCCGATGGGCACGGGCTCGTCCGGGCCGCCGTCCTGCCGGTGGTCCAGGTACACGTGCTGCTCGGGGCACATGACGACGTCGTGTCCCGCGCGCGCGGCGGCCGTCCCGCCCGCGTAGCCGCGCCAGGACGACACGGCCGCGCCGTCCGCGAGCCCGCCCTCCAGGATCTCGTCCCAGCCGATGAGCCGGCGCCCGCGCGCCCGGAGCCAGGTGTCGAAGTGGCGGACGAACCACGACTGGAGTTCGTCCTCGTCGGCGAGACCGAGTTCCTCGATACGGGCCTGCGCGGCCGGTGACCGCCGCCACTGGTCCTTGGGGCATTCGTCGCCGCCGATGTGAATGAACTCCGACGGGAAGAGGCCGAGGACTTCCTCGAACACGTCCTCGTAGAAGCGCAGGGTGTTGTCGGTGGGGGCGAGCACGTGGGGATTGATGCCCCAGCTGTCCCACACGGAGAGCGCGGTGGTGTCGACGACGTCGGTGTTGCCGAGTTCCGGATACGCGGCGATCGCGGCCTGCGAGTGGCCCGGTACGTCGATTTCGGGGACGACGGTGATATGCCGCTCGGCGGCGTACGCCACGATCTCCCGGATGTCGTCCTGGGTGTAGTAGCCACCGTGCGGCCGGTCGTCCCACAGCGGCGAGTCGCGATGGCCGAATTTCGTGCGGGCCCGCCAGGCGCCGACCTCGGTCAGCCGCGGATGGCGCCGGATCTCGATCCGCCAGCCCTGGTCGTCCGTCAGATGGAAGTGGAAGACGTTCAGTTTGTGGGCGGCCATCAGGTCCAGGTAGCGCAGGACGCCTTCCTTGGGCATGAAGTGCCGGGCCACGTCGAGCATGAGGCCGCGCCAGCCGAAGCGGGGCGCGTCCTGGATCGTGAGGTGCGGCACGGCCCAGGTCCGGTCGCGGCCGAGCGGGGCCCTGCGGTGGGCGTCGGGGCCGAGAAGCTGGCGGAGGGTCTGGGCGCCCCAGAAGACTCCGGCCGCGCCGCCGCCCTCGACGAGGACGCCGTCCGGGCCGCTGACGAGGCGGTACTCCTCGGGGCCGAGCCCGGGGGCCAGCCGGAGCCCGATGCCGTCGCCCTCGATGTCGTCGAGTGCGCGCGCCTCGCGCAGGGGCAGGCCGGCCGCCTGCCACAGGACGGTGCGCAGCCAGTGGCCGACGCCCTCGGTCGCGGTGCCGGCGTGGAGCCGGGAGTGCGCGGTCAGCCGCACCTCGCCGGTTCCGGCGACGACGGCGCGGGGCGCCGGAATCAGTTCGGTCACGTCAGTCCTTTACCGCGCCGCCCAGTCCGGAGACCAGACGGCGCTGAACGAGTACGAAGAACACCAGCACCGGAATCGTCATCAGCGTGGAGCCCGCCATCACGCCGCCCCAGTCCGGGTCGTCCGGTTTGAAGAACACCAGGAGGGCCATCGGCAGGGTCGACTGCGAAGTGTCGCTGATGATGAAGGACTTGGCGAAGAGGAAGTCGTTCCAGGCGGAGATGAAGGAAAACACACTGGTGGCCACCAGGCCGGGCAGGACGAGCGGGAAAAGGATCTGCCACAGAAAGCGGGTACGGCTCGCCCCGTCGAGGTACGCGGCCTCCTCCAGGGCCTCCGGAACGGCTTTCACGAACCCCCGCAGCATCCAGATCGCGAAGGGCAGCGAGAAGGCGATGTGGGGCAGGATCAGGGACCCCAGGGTGTTCAACTGACCGAAGTCCCGCATGAGGAAGAACAAGGGGATCGTCAGCGCCTCGACGGGCACCGTCTGGGCCACCAGGAACATGATCAGCAGGGTGGTCCGGAAGCGGAACCGGAATCGTGTCACGGCGGTCGCGGCGAGAAACGCGATCAGCCCGGAGGCGATCACCACGACGCCCGCGACGACAAGACTGTTGAGGAAGTAACGGCCGAATTCCTGCTGCCCGAACACCCGCCGGAAGGAATCCAGGGAAGGCGCGAGGGTCCACGGCCGCGGCTCGCCGGACTCGATCTCCCCGGCCGGCCGGAAGGCGCCCAGCACCATCCAGTACAGGGGGAATGCGACGACGGCCGCGGTCAGCAGCGCGCAGGCCTCGGCGGCGAGCCGCCACGGACGGGCCGGCAGGCCCCGCGGAAGGTTCACAGTTCCTCCCCCTGGCGGCGCAGCAGCCGCAGGTACACCAGCGTGACGGCGAGCAGCAGCACCAGCATCACGACACCGATCGCCGAGCCGAGGCCGTACTGCGAGGACGCGAACGCCTGCTGGTAGGCATAGACGTTCAGGACGAGGTTCTGGCCGGCGATGCCGCCGCCGCCCGTCATGACGTAGATCTGGGTGAAGACCTTGAAGTCCCAGATGACGGACTGGATGGTGACGACGGTCAGGATCGGCCGCAGCATCGGCGCGAGCACGGACCGCCAGATCCGCCACTGCGAGGCGCCGTCCAGCGAGGCCGCCTCCAGCACCTCCGTCGGCACGGCACGGATTCCGGCGTAGACGGTGACCATCACGAACGGGAAGGAGCACCAGACGACTTCGAGGAGGACGAGGAGGAAGGCGCTGTAGCGGCCGTAGGTCCAGGAGTGGTCGCCCAGGCCCAGGATCCGGTTCACCGGGCCGAAGTCGGGGTCGAACAGGAACAGCCAGACCGTGGAGCCGGTGACGGCCGGGGTGGCCCAGGCGCCCAGCGCGGCGAGCATCAGGGTGAGCCTGGGCACCGCGCGCACCCGGGTGAGCAGCACGGCGAGCGCGCAGCCCACGGCGAGCGTGGAGACGACACAGGCCGCCGCGAAGACGACGGTCGCCAGCAGCACCCGCCAGAACTGGTCGTCGCCGAAGACGTCGGCGTAGTTCCCCAGTCCGCGGAAGACGGTCGGCTGCCCACCGCTGACCTGGGCCTGGGTGTACCGGAACAGGGAGATGAGCCCGAGCTGGTAGACGGGGTAGGCGAGCAGCGCCCCGAGGACGACGAGGGCGGGGGCGAGGTACAGCCAGGGGACCGTCCCGTCCCGTGCCCCGCGTCTGCCCGGGGGGCGCGGGGAGGTCGTCGGCGTCACCCGGCGGAGCCGAACGCGTCGTTCATCTTCTTCGCGGCGTCCGTCGAGGCCGCCGTGACGCTCTTCCGGCCGCTGATGACCTCCTGGAGCATGGTGGGCAGGACCAGCTGGGAGTCGATCTGGGACCAGGCGGGCGAGGCGGGCACGAACTCGGTGCCGGCGGCCAGCGTCTGCACGAAGGGCTTCACGAAGGGCTCCTTCGCGGCGGCCCGGTCGCGGACGTCGGTGAAGGTCGGCAGGAAGCCCATCGCGTCGAAGAGCGAGGCCTGGGTCTTCTTCGAGGCCAGCGCCTTCATCAGTTCGACGGCCAGGGTGCGGTGCGAGGTGCTCTTCAGGACGCCGATGTTGTTGCCGCCGGCGAAGGCCGGGGCGATCGAGCCGGCCGTCACGCCGGGCAGCGGGACGACGGCGTACTTGCCCTTCACGGCCCCGGCCTCGACGGCGGTGTGGCTGAAGTCGCCGCCGATCGCCATGCCCGCCTTGCCGGCCGCGAAGGCGGTGACGGTGTCGTTGCCGCCCATGCCCGCGCACTTGGCGGGGGGACAGTTGTCGGCGGAGAAGAGGGACGTGTACTGCTCGATGCCCTTGCGGGCGGCCGCGCTGTCGATGCCGGAGGTGTACGAGCCGTCCTTGCCGGCGGCGAGTTCCCCGCCGTTGGCCCAGACGAAGGGCATCGCGCCGTACGTGTAGGCGCCGCCGACGACCAGGCCGTAGAGGCCGGGCTCGGCGGCGCGGATCGTGCGGGCGGTCGTCGCCAGTTCGGCCAGGGTCGTCGGGACGGCGAGGCCGAGTTCCTCGAAGACGTCCGTGCGGTAGTAGAGGGCGCGGACGCCGACGTAGAAGGGGGCGCCGTAGACCTTGCCGTCGACGGTGACCGACGTGCGGGCGGTGGGGTCGGTGTCCTTGGCCTCGGGCCAGGCGCCGAACGCGTCGGTGACGTCGAGGAGTCCGCCGTCGTGGACGTGGCCGGCGGTGTCGGTGTTGCCGTACTCCATCAGGTCGGGGGCGGACTTCGGGTCGTTGAAGGCGGCCTTGACGCGCTGGGCGCGGGTGTCGATCGGGATGTACTCGACGTCGACCTTCGTGCCCTTGTGGGCTTTGGCGAAGGCGGTGACGACGGAGTCGACGACCTTTTCCTTCGGGGTGTTGCCGACTTCCTGGAAGAGCCAGACGCGCAGGGTGCCGCTCTGGTCGTCGGTGTCGGAGGCGGAGTTGGAGGAGGTCTGGGGGGTGCAGGCGGTGGCGACCAGGGCGGCGGCCGCGAGCGCGGCCAGACGGACGGGGAGCTTCATGGAACGACCCTCCATGCGTTGCAACATATGCAATGGCTGTTTTGCTCTGCACAACACATCGGAGGCTAGGGACTGCATGAACACGTCGACAAGAGGTCTCAACCACTCTGTGACCACGTGGCGCACCCCGTGCAACGCCAGAAGACGCCAAAGGCCCCCGAGGCGCGTCAAAACGCACCTCGGGGGCCTCGGAGCCGCACACGGGAACCTCAGAGCCTCACTCGGGAACCCGGAGCCTCAGCAGGTCCGCACGGCTACTGCTTGCCGCCGCCCTTGCCCTTGTCGTCCCCGCCGCCCGCGCCCATCGACTCGAAGATCTCCTTGCACATCGGGCACACGGGATACTTCTTCGGGTCGCGGCCGGGCACCCACACCTTGCCGCACAGCGCCACGACGGGGGTCCCGTCGAGGGCGCTCGCCATGATCTTGTCCTTCTGGACGTAGTGCGCGAAGCGCTCGTGGTCACCGTCGCCGTGCGACACCTGCGGCGTCGGCTCTACGAGGGTCCCCGTACCGGTGCCGCGCTCGGGCTCAAGAGTGCTCATGGGCCCAAGGGTACTGAAGCTCACCCGGATCAGTTGAGCGACGGGTCGTCCGGATACGTGGCCACCATCGCCAGCTCGCTGCGCTGGCGGCGCAGCACCTCGCGCCAGAGTCTCTCCGGGCACGGCGAGGAGACGTCACCGGGCTCGGACTCCACCACGTACCAGGCGCCCTCGACCAGTTCGTCCTCCAGCTGGCCGGGGCCCCAGCCGGCGTACCCGGCGAAGATCCTCAGCGAGCCCAGCGCGGAGGCGAGCAGCTCCGGCGGGGCCTCCAGGTCGACGAGGCCGATCGCCCCGTGCACCCGGCGCCAGCCGAGCGGACCACGGTCCCCGGAGGCGTCGCCGGGGATGACGGCGACCCCGAGCGCGGAGTCGAGGGACACCGGGCCGCCCTGGAAGACGACACCGGGTTCCCCGGTGAGGCCGGCCCAGCCCTCCAGGATGTCGCCGACGCCCACCGGAGTGGGCCGGTTGAGGACGACACCGAGGGAGCCCTCCTCGTCGTGGTCGAGAAGGAGCACCACCGCGCGGTCGAAGTTCGGGTCCGCCAGGGCGGGCGTTGCCACGAGCAGCCGTCCTGTGAGCGAGGACACCTCGGTCATGCCAGACATGATCCCCCATCTTCCCGCGGAGTGGGGAGGCAATGCGGGGACGCGGGTGAGGGCGGTCGAAGCACGGGGGCGGCCCGCAGGGCCTCGTACAGGGCGGTTGCGGGAGACGGACGGGCGCACGGATGCGGTCCGGGCGCACGAACGCGAAGGGCCCGTCGCGGTGACCCCTTGTACCCGCCGCGGAACCGTTCGTGTTGTGACACAGCTATGACCTCCCTGGGGGGTCCTCGGGCTTACGGGAGGGGGGTCGGCGGCGATTACTCTGTCTCCTCTGGCCCTGCCCCACTCGATGGAACGCGAGATACATGACCGTCAACGACGATGTCCTGCTTGTCCACGGCGGAACCCCGCTGGTGGGCGAGATCCGTGTCCGCGGTGCGAAGAACCTCGTACCGAAGGCCATGGTCGCCGCACTGCTGGGCAGTGAGCCGAGTCGGCTGCGCAACGTTCCGGACATCCGTGACGTGCGGGTCGTACGCGGGCTGCTGCAACTGCACGGGGTGACGGTCCGTCCGGGCGAGGAACCCGGTGAGCTGGTGCTCGACCCCACCTACGTGGAGAGCGCCAACGTCGCCGACATCGATGCCCACGCGGGCTCGAGCCGGATCCCGATCCTGTTCTGCGGCCCGCTGCTGCACCGCCTCGGCCACGCGTTCATCCCGGGCCTGGGCGGCTGCGACATCGGCGGCCGGCCCATCGACTTCCACTTCGACGTGCTGCGGCAGTTCGGCGCGAAGATCGAGAAGCGGGACGACGGCCAGTACCTGGAGGCCCCGCAGCGGCTGCGCGGCACCAAGATCCGGCTGCCGTACCCGTCCGTGGGCGCGACGGAGCAGGTCCTGCTGACGGCCGTCCTGGCGGAGGGCGTCACCGAACTCTCGAACGCGGCCGTGGAGCCGGAGATCGAGGACCTCATCTGCGTGCTGCAGAAGATGGGTGCCATCATCGCGATGGACACCGACCGCACGATCCGCATCACCGGCGTCGACACCCTCGGCGGCTACAACCACGCCGCCCTGTCGGACCGTCTGGAGGCCGCCTCCTGGGCGTCCGCGGCGCTGGCGACCGAGGGCAACATCTACGTCCGCGGCGCCCAGCAGCGCTCGATGATGACGTTCCTGAACACCTACCGGAAGGTGGGCGGTGCCTTCGAGATCGACGACGAGGGCATCCGCTTCTGGCACCCCGGCGGCCAGCTGAAGTCCATCGCGCTGGAGACGGACGTGCACCCCGGCTTCCAGACCGACTGGCAGCAGCCGCTCGTGGTCGCCCTGACCCAGGCCACGGGCCTGTCGATCATCCACGAGACGGTCTACGAGTCCCGGCTGGGCTTCACCTCGGCGCTGAACCAGATGGGCGCCCACATCCAGCTGTACCGCGAGTGCCTGGGCGGCTCGAACTGCCGCTTCGGCCAGCGCAACTTCCTGCACTCCGCGGTCGTCTCCGGCCCCACCAAGCTCCAGGGCGCCGATCTGGTCATCCCCGACCTCCGCGGCGGCTTCTCGTACCTGATCGCCGCCCTCGCGGCCCAGGGCACGTCCCGCGTGCACGGCATCGACCTGATCAACCGCGGCTACGAGAACTTCATGGAGAAGCTCGTGGAACTGGGCGCGAAGGTGGAACTGCCGGGCAAGGCGCTCGGCTAGCGGCCGTACGGACGCCGAAGGGGCGGCACCCGGATACGGGTGCCGCCCCTTCGGCGTTCAATGCGGCGCCCTCAGGGGCGCGGGGAACTGCGCGACCAGCCACAACGGGCCCGCAGCCGCCCACAGCGCCGAACCATGACGGCGAACAGGCGCCTTACTTACCCTTGGCCGCTTCCTTGAGCTTCGAGCCCGCGGAGACCTTCACGCTGTAGCCGGCCGGAATCTGGATCGGGTCACCGGTCTGCGGGTTGCGCGCGGTGCGAGCGGCACGGTGGGTGCGCTCGAAGGTCAGGAAGCCGGGGATGGTGACCTTCTCGTCGCCCTTGGAGACGATGTCGCCGACGACCTCGGCGAACGCGGCCAGCACGGCGTCGGCGTCCTTGCGGGTCACCTCGGCGCGGTCGGCCAGCGCGGCCACCAGCTCACTGCGGTTCATGTTGTTACTCCCGTGTTCTTCTTGCCGTTGCGGCGTGCCACGCGGCGGAGCCGCATGTTGGGCACAGCGAAGTCGTTGTGCTCGCGCCCAGGGACGCATCCTGCCCCTACCTGCGGCGCGAAAGCCAATCCGGCACCCGCAGGAGTCGTGAGAACACCCTTGGGAGTCACACGAAGAGCGGCTGAGGCTGGCCGTCACGATAGGGCGCGCCACCGACACGCGGTCCGGCGACGCGCCGGAGCGGGGACCGTGGTGATCCTCACAGTCCCCGCAAGGGGTACGAGGCCCGTGGTTACGGGGCCGAGGCGCCCGCGGCCCTGGCCGCGTCGCGCACCGCGCCGGCCACCGCGCCCGCGACCTTGTCGTTGAAGACGCTCGGGATGATGTAGTTCGCGTTCAGCTCGTCGTCGCTCACGACGTCGGCGAGGGCCTTGGCGGCGGCGAGCATCATCTCGGTGTTGACGGTGCGGGACTGGGCGTCCAGCAGGCCGCGGAAGACGCCCGGGAAGACCAGCACGTTGTTGATCTGGTTCGGGAAGTCGGAGCGGCCGGTGGCCACGACGGCGGCCGTCCGGCGGGCGACCGCCGGGTCGACCTCGGGGTCCGGGTTCGCGAGCGCGAACACGATGGCGCCCTCGGCCATGGCGGCCACGTCGTTGCCGTCCAGGACGTTCGGGGCGGAGACGCCGATGAAGACGTCGGCGCCGACGACGGCCTCCTTGAGGGTGCCGGTGAGGCCCTCGTGGTTGGTGTTGTCGGCGATCCAGCGCAGCGGGGAGTCGGCGGAGGCGTCCACCAGGTCCTCGCGGCCGGCGTGCACGACACCGTGGATGTCGGCGACGACGGCGCTCTTCACCCCGGCCGCGAGCAGCAGCTTGAGGATGGCGGTACCGGCCGCGCCGGCGCCGGACATGACGACCCGGATGTTCTCGATCGCCTTGCCGGCCACCCGCAACGCGTTGGTGAGGGCGGCGAGGACCACGATCGCGGTGCCGTGCTGGTCGTCGTGGAAGACGGGGATGTCGAGGGCCTCGCGCAGCCGGGCCTCGATCTCGAAGCAGCGGGGGGCGGAGATGTCCTCGAGGTTGATGCCGGCGAAGCCGGGGGCGATCGCCTTGACGATCTCGACGATCGCGTCGGTGTCCTGGGTGTCCAGGCACAGCGGCCAGGCGTCGATGCCGGCGAACCGCTTGAAGAGGGCCGCCTTGCCCTCCATGACGGGCAGCGCGGCCTTGGGGCCGATGTTGCCCAGGCCCAGCACGGCGGAGCCGTCCGTCACGACCGCAACGGAGTTGCGCTTGATGGTGAGGCGGCGGGCGTCCTCGGGGTTCTCGGCGATCGCCATGCAGACGCGGGCCACACCCGGCGTGTAGATCATGGAGAGATCGTCACGGTTGCGGATGGGGTGCTTGGACTGCATCTCGATCTTGCCGCCGAGGTGCATCAGGAACGTACGGTCGGAGACCTTGCCGAGGGTGACGCCCTCGATCTCGCGCAGCTGCTGGACGATCTCGTCGGCGTGCGCGGTCGAGGTGGCCGCGATGGTGACGTCGATCCGGAGCTTCTCGTGACCGGAGGCAGTGACGTCGAGGCCGGTGACCGAGCCTCCGTGGGACTCGACGGCCGTGGTGAGCTGGGAGACCGCGGTTCCGCTGGCGGGCACCTCCAGCCGGACCGTCATCGAGTAGGAGACGCTGGGCGCCGTTGCCATGGCCGACTTCCTCTGCACTGCTGGTGGCGGGTTTGCCGTCAGATCGTCGCACCTACTGACCAGTACGTGGTAGCCGCACCGAATTGCGATCGTTGTGTTCTCATGAAAAGAGGCCCACGTCACATCGGACGTGGGCCTCTCTCACGTTCATGACACCGACCCGCCATGCTCGCCTCGCGGCAAGTGGTCGCTCGTAGCGACGAAGGTTGGGCCCGGGGGCTTGGATCGAGCCGGTGTCACACCCAGGCTAACAAACGGATCGCCCCGCACCATTCCCCCGCGGGGAGTTCACAGGAAACGATCCGCCGGACGCGTCGCCGCTCCCTCCCCGCACCGTCCCCGATCAGTCCCTGAGCAGGTCCGGCACCCCGTGCGCGTCCGGTTCGTCCCGCTCGCCCGACACGACCGTGAGCTGCTGGGTGGCCCGGGTCAGGGCGACGTACAGCACGCGCAGGCCGGCCGGGGACTCGTCCGCGATCTCCGCCGGGGAGACGACGACCGTGGCGTCGTACTCCAGGCCCTTGGCCTCCAGGCTGCCCAGGGCCACCACGCGGTCGCCCAGCCCGGTGAGCCAGCGGCGGGCCTCCTCGCGGCGCTGCATGGCGACGACGACACCGACGGTGCCGTCGACCCGGTCCAGCAGCCGTTCGGCCTCCGCGCGGACGGTGACCGCGAGGGACTCCTCCACCGCCTTGAAGCGCGGTACGACGCCCGTGGAGCGGACCGCCGACGGGGACTCGGCGCCGGGCATGGCCAGAGCCAGCACCTTGGCCGCGAGATCGGCGATCTCGGCCGGGTTGCGGTAGTTCACGGTCAGCTGGAAGCGGCGGCGCGGGCGGCTGCCGAGCGCCTCGTCGCGGGCCTCGGCGGCCTCGTCGGGGTCGGACCAGGAGGACTGGGCGGGGTCGCCGACGACCGTCCAGGTGGCGTGCCGGCCGCGGCGGCCGACCATGCGCCACTGCATCGGCGTGAGGTCCTGGGCCTCGTCGACGATGACGTGCGCGTACTCGACGCGCTCCTGGGCGAGCCGTTCGGCGCGCTCGCGCTGCGACTCCTCGCGCGTCGGCATCAGCTCCTCCAGGCCGGTGAGCTGGTCCAGCGGGTCGAGTTCGCGCCGCTTGCGCGGGCGGGCCGGGGCGCCGAGCACCGCCTGGAGCTCGTCGAGCATGGCGATGTCGTGCACCGACCAGCCGTCCCGCTTCAGCGAGCGGGCGACTCTGCGGACCTCGCCGGGGTTGAGGATCCGGCGGGCCCAGCGGCCGAGCCGGCGCTCGTCGGCCATCGCCGCGAGGACGCCCCTCGGCGTCAGCTCGGGCCACCAGGCGTCGAGGAAGGCGAGGAAGGAGTCCTCGCCCAGGACGTCCTCGTCGAAGGAGGAGCGCAGCTCGGCGGCCAGCTCGGGGTCGCTGTGCCGGCCCGCCGCGCCGGAGCGCTCCCACAGGGCGTCCAGGAGCAGCTTGCGGGCGCGCGGGCGCAGCAGGTTGACCGGGGCGGTGCCGCTGAGGGCGGACTGCCGGATGCGGTCGAGGTCGGCGGCCTCCAGCTCCAGACGCCGGCCGAAGGCGACGACACGCAGCCGGGTGGGCGTGCCCGAGGGCGCGGGGGCCTCGTCGGGCTCGCCGAGCGTCAGCTGCGCCGGGGCCCGGCCGCCGCTCTCCAGCGCCCCCCGCGCGGCCTTGCGCAGCACCTTCAGCATCCGGTACGAGCCCTTGGCCCGGGCCACCGCCGGGGAGTCGTACAGGGTGGCCTCGACGCCGTCGACGAGGGAGCCGATGGCCCGGATCGCGACCTGGCCCTCCTCGCCGAGGGAGGGCAGCACGCCCTCGGTGTACGCCACCAGCAGCGGCGTCGGCGAGACGATCAGGATGCCGCCCGCGTACCGGCGCCGGTCCTGGTAGAGGAGGTAGGCCGCGCGGTGCAGCGCGACGGCGGTCTTGCCGGTGCCGGGGCCGCCCTCGACGTAGGTCACGGAGGCGGCGGGGGCGCGGATGACGAGGTCCTGCTCGGCCTGGATGGAGGCGACGATGTCCCGCATGGTGTGCGAGCGGGCCTGGCCGAGGGCGGCCATGAGCGCGCCGTCGCCGATCACGGGCAGTTCGTCGCCGGCCAGGAAGGCCCGCAGCTCAGGACGCATCAGGTCGTCCTCGACCCCGAGGACGCGGCGGCCCTTGGAGCGGATCACCCGGCGGCGGACGACGCGGCCGGGGTCGACCGGGGTGGACCGGTAGAAGGGGGCCGCCGCCGGTGCCCGCCAGTCGATCACCAGCGGGGAGTAGTCCTGGTCGAGGACGCCGATGCGGCCGATGTGGAGGGTCTCGGCGATGTCGGCGGTGCTGTCCTCGCGGACGGCGCCCTCGGCGGGTTCCACGGCGGTGTAGGCGCCGTCGGGGCCCTTCTTGCCGTCCTTGCCGAGGAGCAGATCGATCCGCCCGAAAAGGAAGTCCTCGAACTCGTTGTTGAGCCGGTTGAGGTGGACGCCGGCCCGGAAGACCTGGGCGTCCCGCTCGGCGAGGGCGCCGGGCGTACCGACCTGACCTCGTTTGGCCGCGTCGTTCATCAGGAACTCGGCCTCGTGGATCTTCTCCTCGAGTCGCCGGTACACCCGGTCGAGATGTTCCTGTTCGACGCCGATCTCGCGATCCCGGACCGAGTCCGGTGCGGCGTCGACCGCGGTTTCCTGCTGAGCCTGTGCGGCCACCGGGCCCCCTTCTGACGTGCTGGGCAGCCGTCAACCGTACGCGAAGGGGACCCCTGGAGGCTACGGACGGGCGCTCCGGGTCGCCCCGGAGCGCCGTCTCACTCGATCAGACGCCGACCTCGACGAGCTTCTTGCCGTCGAAGGTCATGACCTCGAAGTGGTCGATCTCGTTGGTCTCGAAGGCCGCGCCGCCCATGACGTAGAGCGGATTCTTGGCCTGTTCCGTCTTGGCGTTGGGGATGCCGTAGCCCCACTCCGGGACCGCCCAGGAGGAGACCGTCTCGCGCTTGCCGTCCTTGCCGACGGCGATCAGCGAGCACTTCTCCGGGCCGGTGACGTTCTTCAGTTCGACGCCGACCTCGGTGCCCCAGCCCTTCTCGCCCATGGCGACGGTCGCCGAGACCTTGGTGGAGGCGTCGGTCGCGGAGACCTTGTTCGGCAGGGCGTCGAAGGCGGACTTCGTGGTGACGGTGGCGGACTTGGTGGAGCCCGCCTGGACCCCCGTGCTCCCGCTGTCGCCGCCGGTCGCGGCCAGCACGGTCAGGGGACCGCCGACGATCAGCGCGGCCGCTGCCGCGACCAGGAAGAAGGAGCGGCGGCGCTTCTGGGCGCGGCGCTCCGACACCTCGTCGACGAGCTTGTCCACGAGCCGTGGGCTGGGCCGGGCGGACAGGGACTCGCCGATCGCCGGGGTTCCGGTGCCCGGCAGGTCCGCGAGGGCCGCCAGCATCGGTTCCATCCCGGCCAGCTCGTCGAGCTGCTGCGCGCACCACTCGCATCCGGCGAGGTGGGCCTCGAAGGCGGTCGCCTCGGCGTCGTCGAGGATGCCGAGGGCGTAGGCGCCCACGGTCTCGTGCTCGCTCGGGCTCGGAGATCCCTGCGTAGATCCCTGCATGGGGCCAGACATACCCGCACCACCTGCTCCGAACCCCCCGTAAATGCTCATCACGCCGTCACCCCCCGCTCCTCCAGAGCCAGCTTCATCGACCGCAGGGCATAGAACACCCGAGAACGGACGGTGCCACTGGGAATGCCCAGCGTCTCGGCCGCCTCGTTGACGGTACGCCCCTTGAAGTACGTCTCGACGAGCACCTCCCGGTGGGCCGGGGTCAGGTCGTCGAGCGCATCGGACAGCGTCATCAGCCACAGCGCCTTGTCGATCTCGTCCTCCGCAGGAATGACCTCCAGCGGCGACGGGTCGACCTCCTGCGGCCGGGCCTGCCGGCTGCGGTGGCCGTCGATGACGATGCGGCGAGCGACCGTCACCAGCCAGGGGCGTACCGATCCGGTCGCTCGATTGAGCTGGCCGGCGTTCTTCCAGGCACGGATGAGTGTCTCCTGCACGACGTCCTCAGCACGCTGCCGGTCACCGGCAACCAGGCGCAGGACATACGCAAGAAGGGGTCCGGCATGCTCCCGATACAGAGCACGCATCAGCTCCTCGTCAGGTTCCGAGGGCTGGGACATGCGATGTCGGGCCCTCGATCCACGTTCATTGGCCACGGCCGCATCCTTGCGCACGCCCACCTCCGGTGTCCGGGGGTTCCCCCAGTCAGTCGCTCGCTGACGGGTACGGACGGGGGGCGTGGAGCGTTCAAACCGAGCAGACAGTTTTCTTTCGAGTGTCATGACGAGGGGGACATGGCGGCACATTCCCACCGCCTTTTCTTTACATTTCCGCCACACGGGCGAGTTCGCGCTGACTGCCCGGCTGGTGACGCGAGCAAACGGAATGTTGTCGAAATCACTTCGACTCTTCTTCGACGAAATTCCTGGCGAGTCATCAGAGAAGGCGCATACCGGGCAGTTGAGCGCGGGCGAGCGCGGCACGCCGACGGTGTCGCGCGACCCTCTCCCGGTTCCCGCAGACCTCACTGGAACACCAGCGCCGGCGCCGCCCGCGGGAGGTGTCGACGTACACGATCGGGCAGTTGTCGCCCTCGCACTCCCGCAGCCCCGCCCGGGCGGCCGGATCGGTGAGCAGCTCCACCGCGTCCCGGGCGACCGCGGCGAGCAGCGCGGCGCACTGCGGCGGCCCGTCCAACTCGCGTACGAGAGTGCCGCTCTCGCCCCGGACGGCCCGCGGGACGGGCGGCGCGACCCGGGCGGCCTCGTTCACCCGGGCGAGGGCGGCGTCGTACGGGCCGGTGTCGGTGCGGGCGAGCCAGTCGTGCACCAAGCGGTCGATGTCGCCCCGCAGTTCACGGAAGGCGGCCGGCCAGCCGGTGTCGGCGTGCACCAGCGCCGTGCTCGGCGGCACGAGTCCGGCACCGGTGATCCAGGCGCGCAACGGGCCGACGGCGTCGAGGTGTTCGTAGGGGTGGCTGGTCGCGAGGAGGTCGAGACAGCTGCGCCCCGAGTCGAACCGCAGCTCGTAGGGGACCGTGACCGTACCCAGTGCCATGCGCCACCGCCTAGGCGTTCCTCTGGAGAACCGTTCCCCTCACAGTGCCAGCGCAGCCGCAGGACAACCAGACCACCCGCTCACGCGTCCGCGTACTTCGCGTCGGCCGCCGGGTCCAGGGCCAGCCGGTACCCCCGCTTCACCACCGTCTGGATCAGCTTCGGCGCCCCCAGAGCCGTCCGCAG
Organism: Streptomyces phaeofaciens; assembly: GCF_014648915.1. Lineage (GTDB taxonomy): Bacteria > Actinomycetota > Actinomycetes > Streptomycetales > Streptomycetaceae > Streptomyces > Streptomyces phaeofaciens. The sequence continues at coordinate 592,314 of NZ_BMSA01000003.1, forward strand.
CCGGGCCATCGCCGTCTCGACGGCGTGCTCGTCACGCCCCGCGCCCGGCAGCGCACGCAGCAGATCCGCCCGCGGCACCACCCACCCCGGCCGCCGCGACAGCGCCCGCAGCAACGACATCCCGGCCGGCGGCACCGGCCGCAGACAGCCGTCCACCAGCACCGCGTGCCCGCGGATCTCCATCCGGTGCCCCGCGACCGGCAGGGCCCGGGCCCGCCCCGGCAGTTCCTGGCACAGCAGCTGGACCAGCGGTCCGAGCCGGAAGCGCTCCGGCTGGACGGTGTCCACGCCCCGCGCCTGGAGCGGCAGGGCGGTGACCGGTCCGACACAGGCCGGCACCACGTCGTGCTGGAGCGCGGTGAGCAGTTCGGGCAGCAGCCCGCGCTCCTCCGCCCGGTTGAGCAGCGACGCGGCGGCGGGCGCGCTGGTGAAGGTGACCGCGTCGAGACCGCGCGAGACGGCGGCGTCGAGCAGCCGGTCCAGCGGCGAGATGTCCTCGGGCGGCATCCACCGGTACACCGGCACGCCCACGACCTCCGCGCCCGCGGCCCGCAGCGACTCCACGAACCCGGGCAGTGGCTCACCGTGCAGCTGGACGGCGACCCGGCGTCCGTCGACGCCCTCCTCCAGGAGGCGGTCGAGCACCTCGGCCATGGACTCCGACGACGGCGACCAGTCCTCCGTCAGCCCCGCGGCCCGGACCGAGCCCTTGACCTTGGGGCCGCGGGCGAGCAGCTCGACCTCGCCGAGCCGGGCGAGCAGGGCCTCGCCCAGACCCCAGCCGTCGGCGGCCTCGATCCAGCCCCGGAAGCCGATCGCGGTCGTGGCCACGACGACGTCCGGTGCCTGGTCGATCAGGCCCTTGGTCGCGGCGAGCAGTTCACCGTCGTCGGCGAGCGGCACGATCCGCAGGGCGGGCGCGTGCAGCACCGCCGCCCCGCGCCGCTGGAGCAGCGCGCCGAGCTCCTCGGCCCGGCGCGCTGCCGTCACCCCCACGGTGAACCCGGCGAGGGGCCCGTGTTCGACGGCGGCACGTGGTCCGGCGTCCGTTCGCTGCTGTTCGTCGTACATAGGCACTCGTCCCGCGCTCGAGTCGTCTTGCATGGCCCTACATGCCGAACGAGCCTGTCAACGGCTCGTGACAGGCTCGGTTCGGCTTCATGTCGCCAGTGTTACGTCACACCTCGGCGTAGCTGAGCTGCGGCTTCGACTCGGAGGCCGAGCTGGCGGCGGTCACCCGGCCCACCGGGCGCCGAAGGTATACGGCCCAGGTGACCGCGAAGCACAGACCGTAGAAGGCGAGGAAGGCGACGAACGCGCCCGTCCCGGAACCGTAGGAGATGAAGGACTGGCGGAAGGCGAGGTTGATGGCGACGCCGCCGAGCGCGCCGACCGCGCCGATGAGCCCCATGGAGGCGCCGGAGAGCCGTCGCCCGTAGGCGGCCGCCTCCTCGCCCTCCAGACCGCGGGCGACGGCCTTCGCCTGGAAGATGCCCGGGATCATCTTGTACGTCGACCCGTTGCCGAGGCCGCTGAGCACGAACAGCACCACGAACACGCCGACGAACAGGCCCAGCGACTTCTGCATGCTGGCGAAGACCAGGATGCCGGTGGCGGCGGCCATGCCGACGTAGTTGTAGAGGGTGATGCGGGCGCCGCCGTACTTGTCGGCGAGCCAGCCGCCCACCGGGCGGATCAGCGAGCCGAGCAGCGGGCCGATGAAGGTGAGGTAGGCCGCCTGGAGCGGGGTACGGCCGAACTGGACCTGGAGCACCTGGCCGAAGGCGAAGGCGTAGCCGATGAACGACCCGAAGGTCCCGATGTAGAGGAAGGCCATGATCCAGGTGTGGGCGTCCTTGGCGGCGTCCTTGGCCGCGCCGGTGTCGTTCTTCACGGACGCGAGGTTGTCCATGAAGAGCGCGGCGAGGATCGCGGCGATCACGATCAGCGGGATGTAGATCCCGAGCAGCACGCGCGGCCCGCCGCTCGCCCCGATGACGGCGAGGGCGATCAGCTGGATGACCGGCACCCCGATGTTGCCGCCGCCCGCGTTGAGCCCGAGTGCCCACCCCTTCTTCCGCAGGGGGAAGAAGGCGTTGATGTTGGTCATGGAGGAGGCGAAGTTGCCGCCGCCGATGCCCGCGATCAGGCCGACGAGGAGGAAGGTGTTGAACGAGGTCCCCGGCTCCATCACCGTGAACGCGGCGATGGTGGGGACCAGCAGCAGGCCGGCGGAGACGATCGTCCAGTTCCGGCCGCCGAAGATCGCGACGGCGAAGGTGTACGGCACCCGGACGACCGCCCCGACCAGCGTCACCATCGACGTCAGCAGGAACTTGTCGGCCGGGGTGAGGCCGTACTCCGGGCCCATGAAGAGCACCAGCACGGACCACATCGTCCAGATCGAGAAGCCGATGTGCTCGGAGAGGACGGAGAAGACGAGGTTCCGGCGGGCGATCTTCTCGCCCTTCTCGTTCCAGAAGGTCTCGTTCTCGGGGTCCCACTCCTCGATCCAGCGGCTCCCCCGCTTCTGGGCGGTCGGGGCGGTCGGGGGTGCGGGGGCTGTACCAGGGGCTGTCATGACGCCTCCACGTGCTCCGGGCTCGGGTGGTTCGCGGTGATGAGCGGTGATGAGTCCCGAAGGTAGGGAGGACGCGTTTCCGCGCTGTGCCTGTGGGTGACCGGAAGGGAACGTTGCTCTCACCTCCGGCGGAGGCGGGGTGAGAGGTTCCGGGCACGGGTGGGCGGGCCGTCCGGCCCCGGCCCGGAGCGGGGCCGGGGTTCCCCGGGTCCGGCCGGGCCCGGTGGGCCGGGGCTCCGTGGGCCGGTCAGGCGCGGTGGCTTCCGGCCCTGCCGTCCGGCCAGAGGCGGGGCCTGCGGCGGGCCGCCAGGTCCTCCACCCAGCCGAAGCAGACGACACAGAGCGCGGTGAGGAGCCAGACGAACGGCAGCTGCGGCCAGGGGCTCTCCAGCAGCCAGGGGGTGGTCCGCTCCAGCCAGCCGATGCTCCACAGGTGGTCCCAGAGGGCTTCGGCCACCCCGATGCACACGTTGTGCCACAGGTAGATCGTCACGGCCCGGGAGTTGAGGAGCGTGATCAGCCGGTCCCAGCGGCGCAGCGGGCGCGGCCAGCCGGCCCAGGACGGGCTGAGGTGCAGAAGGAGCAGGACCGCCGCGAAGGACCACAGCGACTGGGCGAACGGCATGTCGTCCAGGTCGTGGCCCGCCCTGAGGTCGTCGGAGAGGGCGTACCAGAGGCCGATTCCGGCCACCACCGGCGCCAGCGACGGCACCACGTACCGGGGCAGCCGGCGCAGCACGCCCTGCTGGTGCGCCATGCCCAGCAGCCAGCACGCGCCGAACGCGCCGAGGTCGCTGAGAGCGGCCTCCAGCCGCCAGCCGGGCACCGACAGCGCACCGGACTCCAGGACGGCCGACAGCGCGATCGGCGCCAGCACGGTCGGCCAGGGCGCGGCCCGCAGGGCGCGCAGCAGGAGCGGGGAGAGAAGGACGAACCACAGGTAGGCGCGGAGGTACCAGAGCGGTACGCCCATGGCGACGGCCCAGTCGTCGGTGATCAGCCCGTGCACACCGGACAGTGACTCGCCGTACGGCGGGTCGCTGACGGGCAGGACCCAGTAGGCGAGGTGGAGCCACCACCAGCCCGGGGAGGCGTCGTCGTCGGGGCCCCAGCCCGCCAGCACCATGCCGCCCACTCCGACCGCGCCGAGCAGCCAGAGCGGCGGCAGCAGCCGGCGCAGCCGGCCCCGTACGACCGTCAGGGCCGGGCGTCCGGCCAGGGAGCGGGCCATGAGGTTGCCGGCCAGCGCGAACATCACGCCCATCGAGGGGAAGACGACGGGCAGCCAGGCCCACCCCATCAGGTGGTAGAGGACGACCCGGAAGAGGGCGACGGCCCGCAGGAGGTCGAAGTAGCGGTCGCGGCCGCCCTTCGGGGCGGAGGGGGCGTCCGGGGCCTTCGTCCCGCCGCCGCTGCCGGGGCCGGGCGGCGGGACGTCCGGGGTCAGGACGTCCGGCGACGGAGCATCGGGGGAAGAGACGCCCTGCGACGGGACGCCGGGGGAGCGGATCTCGCTGTTCGTCATGCCGCACCGCCGTCCACGGCCGCCGCCCGGCCGGCCTCGGCCGGGGCGGCCTCCCCGGGCGGTGCCGCCACCTGCCCCTTCCTGCGCAGCTTCTGCCAGCGCAGCCGGCCGCCGGTGAGCGCGGTGATCCAGGACTGGAGCAGGACGACGTACATCAGCTGGCGGTAGAGGAGCTGCTGGAGCGGGAGGGAGACGAGCGGGGTGAGGCGTTCACGGTCCAGTACGAAGGCGTAGGCCGCGCAGCCCGCCTGGATGGCGAGGACGCCGAACCAGGCCGCGATGGTCCTGCCGGTCGGCCCGAAGAGCAGACCGTAGACGAGGAACAGGTCGATGAGGGGAGCGAGCAGCGGGGCGACGACCATGAAGAGGGAGACGAGGGGCAGTCCGACGCGGCCGAACCGGCCGGACGGGCCGCGTTCGACGACCGCCCGGCGGTGCTTCCAGATCGCCTGCATGGTGCCGTAGCACCAGCGGTAGCGCTGGGACCACAGCTGCTGGACGGACTCGGGGGCCTCGGTCCAGGCGCGGGCCTTCTCGGCGTAGACGACCTTCCAGCCGTCCCGGTGGAGGGCCATGGTGATGTCGGTGTCCTCGGCGAGGGTGTCGTCGCTCATGCCGCCGACCCGGTTCAGCGCGGTGCGCCGGAAGGCGCCGACGGCGCCCGGGATGGTGGGCATGCAGCGCAGGACGTCGTACATCCGGCGGTCGAGGTTGAAGCCCATCACGTACTCGATGTGCTGCCAGGCGCCGATGAGGGTGTCCTTGTTGCCGACCTTGGCGTTGCCGGCGACGGCGCCGACGCGCGGGTCCGCGAAGGGCTGGACGAGTTCGCCGACGGTGGACGGCTCGAAGACCGTGTCGCCGTCCATCATCACGATGATGTCGTGCCGGGCGTTGGCGATGCCCCGGTTGAGGGCGGCGGGCTTGCCCGCGTTGAGCTGGCGGACGACGCGTACTCCGGGCAGGTTCAGGTCTTCGACGATCCGGGCGGTGCCGTCGCTGGAGCCGTCGTCGATGACGAGGATGTCGACCGGGTGCTCGCTCCTGATCAGCGAACGCACGGTGTTCTCGATGCACTTGGCCTCGTTGTACGCGGGCACGAGCACCGACACGGGTTCGGTGACCGGCGCGTGGGGACCCCAGACGAAGCCGCTGCGGCGGGTACGGCGGGTGTGCATCGCCGACAGCAGCAGCATCAGCCCGAAGCGGGCGAAGACGAGGAAGCCGATGGCGGCGAGGCCGACGACGAGGACACCGGTGATGTCGTCCGACGCGGCGACCAGGAACACCCAGGCCTTGCCCTTCCACAGTTCGAGGCCGGTGACGGCGGTGTGCGCGCTCGGGGCCTTCAGGGCGCCGGTGAGGTGGTCGAACCGGTAGCCCTCGGCCTGGAGTTCGGGCAGGTAGGTGTCGAGCGCCCGGACCGTCTGGCTGCGGTCGCCGCCGGAGTCGTGCATGAGGACGACGGCGCCCTTGCCCTTCTCCGGAGTGGAGTTGGCGATGATCTCCCGTACGCCGGGCCGGCGCCAGTCCTCGCTGTCGGCGGTGGTGAGGACGGTGAGGTAGCCGCGGGCGCCGACGTACTGCGTGACCGGCCAGGACGCGTTGTCGAGGGCGTCGGCGCTGGAGGAGTACGGCGGGCGGAAGAGGGACGTCCGGATGCCGGCCGCGCCGGCCAGGGCCAGCTGGTTCTGGGTCAGCTCCCAGTCGATGCGCTTCTTGGACTGGTAGGAGAGGTCGGGGTGGTTGAAGGTGTGCAGCCCGATCTCGTGGCCCTCGTCCACCATCCGCTTCACCAGGTCCGGGTAGCGGGAGGCCATGGTGCCGGTGATGAAGAAGACGGCGTGCGCGTGGTGCTTCTTCAGGACGTCGAGGACCTCCGGGGTCCACTTCGGGTCGGGGCCGTCGTCGAAGGTGAGCACGATCCGGTGGTCCGGCACGTCGAGGCTGGTGGCCCCGCCGCCCCGGGTGTCGACGACCGGGCCGCCGTCGAGGATCTTCTGCGGCACCGTGTCGGCGGCGGCCTCGGGGCGGATGCGGTAGTCGGCGAGGATCTCGCTGTGCACATAGCCGCGCAGCATCAGCATCGCCATCATCGCGAGCAGGACGACCAGCGGCAGCAGATGCCTGAGCCGCAGCGGGATCATCCGCCGCCCCCGGGCCTGCCGCGACGCCGACCGCCGCCCGGAACGCCGCCGCCGGCCCCCGCCCACGTCACCTCCCCCCGCGGAACCGGAAGGGATCGGAGAGGGAGGAGAAGAGGAGGTGGGGGCGGGCGCGGACGGCGCGGAACGCGCGGGCTGCCCGACGGCGGCCCGTCGGGCCGAGCGTCGACTGGTACGTGGTGCCATCGGTGGACGTACTCCGGGGACGAGGATCAGGCGGCGGACAACCGGCCGCGCGGATCCGGCGGCGTGCGGGAAGAGCGACGGGGGCCGGTCGGGACCGGCCGCGAAGAGGCGGTGGAGAGCGGTACTGAGGCAGTACGAGGGCGGTGCGAAGGCAGTACGAAGGCGGTGCGAGGGCAGTACAAGGGCGGTGCGAAGGCGGTACGAAGGCGGTGCGAAGGCGGTACGGAGGCCGTGGCCGCGAGACCGGCCGGCGGGAAGCCCGCCGCCCGGATCCAACACAACGGCCCGGGCCGCGCTCGGTCACACTGCGCGGCGGCCCCCGCCGGCCACAGGAGACCCAGGCGACGCAAGGGACGCGAGAGGCGCAGGGGACGCGAGGGAGCGGCGCGGGCCCGGCCTCGGCGGCCGGCCCGGACGTGGGCCGGTCCTGCGCCGGCGGCCGCTCCCCCGGGTCAGGCGGCCGGTCGGGCCGCGGGCAGGGGTTCGCCGGCTCCCGTGTCCTGCGAGGCGACCGGCACCGGGGCGGGCGGCCCCGCGGCCACCGTGGTGCCCGCGCCGCCGGCCGGGGACGGTGAGGAGTCGGCGGAAGGGCTGGCGGGCGGCGGGGTGGACGCCGGCGGGGTCGGCGTGCCGCCGACGACCGGGCTGCTCGGGCCGGGGTCCGTGGAGGCGGAGCCGCTGGGCGCCGCACTGGGCCGGGGGCTGCCGCTCGGGGTGGTCCGCGGGTCCGCGGACCCGGCCGGGGCCGTCGCGCCGCCGGTCGCGGCACCGGTGCCCGCGCTCGCCCCCGAACTGGCGGGCAGGGCGCCGGACGCGGAGGTGGAGACGCCCGGGGTGCCGGGCGCCGCGAAGCCGGGCAGCCCGGCCGAGGGTGTCGCCGAGGCGCGCGGCCCCCGGGTGGCGTCGACCTCGCCGGACGGCTTGTCGTCGCCGCCCTGCCCGGGCACCGGCAGCCAGGGCGCGCCGGCGTTGCCGGAGAGCAGCGTGGCGACGATGACGACGGCGTACGCGCCGCAGGCGATGCCGACGGAGATGCCGATCCGGCGGAAGGTCCGGCTGCGGCGACCCGACTCGTCGACGAAGACGGGGACGTCGGAGGCCTCCTGGCCGCTCCGGGCGCCCGCGGCGTGCGGGGCGTCGATCTGGACGGTCACCTCGTCCGGGTCGTGATCGCGCGCGACGCCACCGCTGCCGGCCTGCTCCCCCCAGGGGTCGGCCGGCCCGGAAGCGACGGGGCCGGGGCGCGACGGCCCGGAGGTCAGGAGCCCGGCCGCCGCCGGCTCGCTCGGAGGTTCGTTTTCGGACACCCCGTTCGAGGCGAGCTTCGTGTCGGTTTCCACCGTGACATCACGTAACCGACCGGATTTTCCCGTTGCGCCCAGGACCGGCACGTCACGGGTCGGAGGGGCCGCCTCCGGCCACTCCGGTTGGGTGTCTTCCCGCCATTTCTTCACGTGCGCATTCCCCCCACGGAACCGATCTGGGTGCGCGTACGACCGTGGGAACGCGTCGACAGAACCGGGCCCCCACCCGGCTCTCGCGCCCCATTTATCCCACTGCGCTAGGCCGACGAATCTAGCGCAGGCATGGGCCCCTTGTTCGCGATGTGTCATTTGTGTGCAGACGTCATGCCCATGTCTATGGCTGAAATCCATCCATCGGCAGGCGTTCGGAGCCACCCCTGCGCGCCGCCGATCTCCGCCGCGGCCCGTCGAAGCGCGTCGAGTCCCGGATGGACCAGCCCCTTTCGCCACACCAGCGACACCGGGGACAAAGGGACCGGATCGACGAGCGGCCTCAACACCGCTCCAGGCATGGCCGGAAAGTCCACCACCGCGAGGACCGGAGTGCGCGCCTTCGCCATGATCCGCTGGAATTCCTCGTCCCCGACGGCCAGCGGGGCGGGCGCCGCGACGGCGATCCCACGCCCCTCGAAGAGCAGTCGCGCGAGCGCGGTCCACTCGGGCGTGCGCGGATTCCCGGCCCCGGCATACACCTGCTCCCCCGCCAGTTCGGCGAGCGGCACCCGCGCGAGCGACGCCAGCCGGTGGTCCTCGGGCAGCACGACCGCCATCGGTTCCCACCGGACGAGCTGATGCTCCAGCTGCCGCCTCAGCGCCGGGTCCAGCCCCGCGTACCGCCCGAACGACGCGTCCAGCCGGCCCGCGACGATCTCCACCGCCGCGCCCGTGAGCCCGCTCTCGTAGCGGGCCATCAGCTCCAGCTCGGGGGCGAGTTCACGCGCCCGGTACAGCACCCGCCGCCCCGTGACCGGTCCGGGTGTGTTCAGGTCGACCAGCAGCGGCCTGGCCTGCCCGAACACGGCGAGCAGATCGTCCTGCGCCTGGAGCACCCGCCGCGCGTGCGGCACCAGACGCTCCCCGTCGCCGGTGAGCGTCACCTGCCGGGTGGTCCGCACGAACAGTTCGGCGCCCAACTCCCGCTCCAGCCGCCGCACATCCCGGCTCAGCGCCTGCTGGGCGACGTACAGACGGGCGGCGGCGCGGGTGAAGTGGAGCTCCTCGGCGACGGCGAGGAAGGCGCGCAGCAGGCGGGGATCCAGGTGGGTGTGAGCGGACATCCGGTGAATCTACAACGCAGGTGCGTGAATCGGCCTCGAACAGGTGTTGGACCCCTTGATCATCGGCGGGCGAGGCTCGGTGCATGCCGCCGCACCCGACCACCCGCCGCCCCACCGCCCCCCGCACCCCCTCCCGCCTCCTCGCCCCCTACCGCCGCCTCCTCGCCGTCCCCGGCGCCCGCGCCTTCACCGTCGGAAACCTCCTGGCCCGCCTCCCCATGGGCATGTTCAGCGTGAGCGCGGTCGTGATGATCGCCGGCACCCGCGGCTCGTACGCCCTCGCCGGCGCCGTCACCGCGAGCGGGCTCGCGGCGACCGCCCTCGTCGCGCCCTGGACCGCCCGGCTCGTCGACCGGTACGGGCAGGCCCGGGTCGCCGTACCGGCCACGCTCCTCGCCGCGCTCGGCAGCCTCGCGCTGGTGCTCTGCGTCCGCCACGGCGCCCCGGACTGGACCCTGTTCGCCGCGTACGCCGCGACCGCGACGACCCCCAACACCGGCGGCATGTCCCGGGCCCGTTGGAACCACCTGCTGCGGGGCGACCCCGCCGCCCTGCACACCGCGAACTCCTTCGAACAGGCCGCCGACGAGCTGTGCTTCATGCTGGGCCCGGTCCTCGCGGCCTTCCTGTGCGGCACGTTCTTCCCGGAGGCGGGCACGCTGACGGGCGTGGTGCTGCTGGTCACCGGCACCCTGCTCTTCGCCGCCCAACGCGCGACCGAACCGCCCGCCCACCCCCGCACCCCGGCCGGCTCCCCGCTGCGCACGCCCGGCATCCCGGCGCTCCTCGCCTGCTGCCTGGCCCTCGGGGCGGTGTTCGGTGCGACGGAGGTCGTCACCATCGCGTTCGCCGACGAGCGCGGGCACCGCACCGCCGCCGGCGTCGTCCTCGCGCTCCAGGCGGCCGGTTCCTGCGCGGCCGGTCTGGCGTACGGGACCCTGCGGCCGTCGGGTCCGGCCGCGCGCCGGCACCCGTGGTGCGTGGCCGCGATGACCGCGCTGCTGACCCTCCCGCTGCTCGCGGCGGCCGTCCTCGGCTCGCTGCCGCTGCTGGCCTGCGCGCTGCTGGTGGCCGGGATGGCGACCGCGCCGACCATGGTCACCACCATGGCCCTGGTCCAGGAGCGCACCCCCGCCGCCCGCCTGAACGAGGGCATGAGCCTGGCCGTGACGGGCCTGCTCGGCGGCATCGCCGCCGGCAGCGCGGCGGGTGGCTGGGTGGCCGAGCACCTCTCGCCCGCCACCGGTTACGCGGTGCCGCTCGCGGCGGCCGGCACGGCCCTGCTCGTCTCCCTCGCCACGAGGACGCCCGCCGCCACGACCGCACCCACCAATTCCCCCGCGCCCCATTGACGCGCTCACAGCCGCCGCCTACCTTCGCCCGTCGAAGCGCTTCGACGTCACGCATCGAACCGATTCGACGAGCTCGACGGACCCTTGCGTGACGACCGTTCCTGCCCGAAGGACCATCCGAACTCCCCTGGAGGCACAGGATGTTGACGGCAAGAAGGCGTGTGGTGGCGAGTGCGGCGGCGGCCCTGGCGGGCGCCCTGCTGCTGGCCTCCTGCGGCGACTCCGACGGCGGTTCCTCCGACGCCACGACCCTGCGGCTGTGGCACTACGAGGCCCCGAACAGCGCGATGGGCGTGGCCTGGGCGGAGGCGATCAAGGAGTTCGAGGCCACGCACCCGGGTGTGAAGGTCACGTTCGAGGACAAGGGCTTCGAACAGATCCAGAAGACCGCCCCCATGGTCCTGAACTCCTCCGACGCCCCCGATCTCATGGAGTACAACAAGGGCAACGCGACCGCCGGCCTGCTCTCCAAGCAGGGCCTGCTCACCGACCTGTCCGCCGAGGCGGCACAGCGCGGCTGGGACAAGCTGCTCAGCGCGGGCGTGCGCACCACCAGCCGGTACGACACGAACGGCGTGATGGGCTCCGGCAAGTGGTACGGCGTGCCCAACTACGCCGAGTACACGATGGTCTACTTCAACAAGGACCTGTTCGAGAAGTACGGGCTGGCCGAACCGACGACGTTCGACGACCTGGTCGCGGCGATGGACACCTTCACGAAGAAGAAGATCACCCCGCTCGCCAACGCCGGCGCCGAGTACCTCGCCCAGCAGTACCTCTACCAGCTCGCCCTCTCCAGGGCCGACCGCGCCTGGGTCGACGCCTACGAGCTGTACCAGGGGAAGACCGACTTCCACGACGCGGCCTGGACGTACGCCGCCGAGACCTTCGCCGACTGGGTGAAGAAGGGGTACATCGCCAAGAGCTCCACGAGCACCAAGGCCGAGGAGGCCGGCGTCTCCTTCCTCCAGGGCAAGGCACCGATCCTGTTCTCCGGCAGCTGGTGGTACGGCCGCTTCCAGGACGAGGCCCGCTTCGACTGGGGCACCACCCTGTGGCCCGGCTCGAACCTCACCCTCGGCTCCGGCGGCAACCTCTGGGTCGTCCCCAAGAACGCCGAGAACAAGGAACTGGCCTACGACTTCATCGACATCACCCTGTCGAAGAAGATCCAGAACCTGCTCGGCAACAAGGGCGGCGTCCCGGTCGCGGCGGACCCGGCAGCCGTCACCGACCCGAAGGCCAAGGAGCTGATCACCCACTTCGCCACCGTCTCCGACCGCGACGGCCTGGCCTTCTACCCCGACTGGCCGGTGCCCGGCTTCTACGACGTCCTCGTCTCCGAGACCCAGAAGCTGATCACCGGCAGCGACGGGCCGGACGGCTACCTCGACAGTCTCCAGGAGGCCTACGACAAGGGCGTACCGAAGCGATGAGGGTGCGCGGCGCCCGCGACTCCTACACCCTGTTCCTGCTCCCCGGCGTCCTGGCGTTCCTCGCCGTGATCGTCCTCCCGTTCCTGCTGAACACGGGCGTGAGCTTCACCGACTGGCAGGGGGTGGGCAGCCCCCGGTGGTCGGGGCTCGCCAACTACCGGGAGCTGGCGGACGACTCGGAGTTCTGGGAGAGCTTCCGGCACAGCCTGTTCATGGTCGTGGCGATGGCGGCGGTCCCGACCGCCGTCGGCCTGGTCCTCGCGGCGGCCCTGTTCGACCATGTCGGCCGGTACTTCGGCGCCCGGATCACCGCCGTCCTGCGCGCCTGCTTCTACCTCCCGCAGGTGCTGCCGATCGCGGTCGCCGGCATCGTCTGGAGCTGGATCCTCGCGCCCGACGACGGCTCCCTCAACGCCCTCCTGAAGGCCGTCGGGCTGGGCGGATGGCAGCAGGACTGGCTCGGCGACCCCGACCTCGCCCTCTACAGCGTGATGGGGGTGATGGTGTGGGTGCAGCTCGGCTTCCCGCTGGTGGTCTTCATGGCGGGTCTCCAGCGGGTCGACCCGCAGCTGCACGAAGCCGCCGAACTGGACGGCGCCGGCTGGTGGCGCCGCTTCCTGCACATCACGCTGCCGCAGCTCCGCCCGGAGATCTACGTCGTCCTGACCTGGTGCACGATCGCCGCGCTGAAGGTGTTCGGCGCGGTGTACGTGCTGACCAAGGGCGGCCCCGGCGGGGCGACGAACGTGCCCTCCTACTTCTCCTTCACCACCTTCTTCGAGAAGACGCAGGTCGGCTACGGCGCCGCGATCTCCACCGTGCTGACCGTGATCATCCTGGCCCTGTCGCTGGCCGGTCTGAAACTCCAGACCCGCGCGGAGGACGCCGAGGAAGGGACATCCGCATGAGAGCCGCCCTGCGCCGCTACCCGGTGCTGATCGCCCTCTGCCTGGCCGCCCTCTTCATGGTCGTACCGTTCCTGATCGTCACGGTGAACGCGGTCAAGTCCCCCGCGGAGTACGCGCGGGGCGGCCCGCTGAGCCTGCCCGACGGCCTCTACCTGGACGGCCTGAAGGACTTCTGGGAGCGGGTGGACTACGGGCAGAAGCTGCTCAACTCGCTCCTGATCAGCGGCTCGGTGGCGGTGCTCGCCGTGGTCCTGTCCGTCCTGAACGCGTACGCGATCGGCATCGGCCGGATCAAGGGCCGCACCTGGGTCCTGGCCTTCTTCGTCCTCGCGAACATGCTCCCGCAGGAGGCGCTGGTCTACCCCCTGTACCACCTGAGCAAGGAAGCCGGCCTGTACGACACGAGACTGAGCGTGATCATCGTCTTCACGGTGATCCAGGCGGCCTTCGGCACCTATCTGCTCTCCTCGGTCCTCGCCCGGTTCCCGCGGGAGATCATCGAGGCGGCCCGGATCGACGGGGCGAACCGGTGGCAGGTGCTGTGGCGGATCGTGGTCCCGGTCAGCCGCCCCACGATCGGCGTGCTCCTCGTCTTCTTCTTCATCTGGACGTGGAACGAGTTCCTGCTCCCGCTGGTCATGCTGATCTCCAACGACAACCAGACGGTGTCGGTGGCCCTCGGTGTCCTCCAGGGCCAGCGGCTGATGGACGCCACGATGACCAACGCGGCCGCCCTGCTCGGTGTGCTCCCCGCCCTCGTCTTCTTCCTCGTCTTCCAGCGCACGCTCACCCGCGGCATCGCGGTGGGCGCGGTGAAGTAAAGGAGACCCCCCACCCATGAAGTTCTCCGACGGATACTGGCTGCTGCGCGAGGGCGTCACCGCGGCCCACCCGGCCCAGGTCCTCGATGTCGCCGAGACGGCCGACGGCGGCCTGGAGATCCACGCGCCGGCCCGGCCCGTCCACGGCCGCGGCGACCTGATGACGGGACCCGTCCTGACGCTCGCCGTCCACACCCCGATGCCCGACGTCATCGGTCTCACCCTCACCCACTTCACGGGCGAACCGCCCCGGCGGCCCGTCTTCGCACTCACCGGGGCCGACCCCCGCCCCGAGCTCTCCCACGACGACGAGCACGTGAGCCTGACCTCCGGCGCGCTGTCGGTCCGGGTGGCCCGCTCGGGCCCCTGGCAGGTGGAGTTCCTCGCCCACGGCCGCGTCCTGACCGCCAGCGGCCCCCAGGGCATGGGCATCATGCGGGACGCGGCCACCGGCGGCCACTACCTGCGCGAACAGCTCGATCTGGGGGTGGGGTCCGCCGTCTACGGCCTCGGCGAACGCTTCGGCCCGCTGGTCAGGAACGGGCAGGCCGTCGACATCTGGAACGCCGACGGCGGCACCGCCACCGAACAGGCCTACAAGAACGTCCCCTTCTACCTCACCGACGCCGGCTACGGCGTCTTCGTCGACCACCCCGGCCGGGTCGGCTTCGAGGTCGGCTCGGAGACGGTCTCCCGGGTGCAGTTCAGCGCGGAGACACAGCGGTTGACGTACTACGTCATCCACGGCCCCACCCCGAAGGACATCCTCCGCAGGTACACCGCCCTCACCGGCCGCCCGGCCCTCCCGCCCGCCTGGTCCTTCGGCCTGTGGCTGTCGACGTCGTTCACCACCTCCTACGACGAGGAGACCGTCACCTCCTTCATCGAGGGCATGCGGGAACGCGAACTGCCGCTCTCCGTCTTCCACTTCGACTGCTTCTGGATGCGGGAGTTCCAGTGGTGCGACTTCCGCTGGGATCCCCGGGTCTTCCCCGACCCGGAGGGCATGCTGGCCCGGCTCAAGGCCAAGGGACTGCACGTCTGCGTCTGGATCAACCCGTACATCGCCCAGCGCTCGCCGCTGTTCGCCGAGGGCAAGGCGCTCGGCCATCTGCTGCGCCGCCCCGACGGCAGCGTCTGGCAGTGGGACATGTGGCAGCCCGGCATGGCACTGGTCGACTTCACCAGCCCCGCCGCCCGCGAGTGGTACGCCTCCCACCTGGAGGCGCTGCTCGCGCAGGGCGTCGACTGCTTCAAGACCGACTTCGGCGAGCGCGTCCCGGAAGACGTCGAGTGGTCCGACGGCTCCGACCCGGAGCGCATGCACAACTACTACACCTACCTCTACAACCGCACCGTCTTCGACGTGCTGCGGGGGCACCGCGGCGAGGGCGAGGCCGTCCTCTTCGCCCGGTCGGCGACCGCCGGCAGCCAGAAGTTCCCCGTCCACTGGGGCGGCGACTGCGAGGCCACGTACGCCTCGATGGCCGAGTCGCTGCGCGGCGGGCTGTCGCTGGGGCTGTCCGGCTTCGGCTTCTGGAGCCACGACATCGGCGGCTTCGAGGGCACCCCCACGCCCGCCCTGTTCAAACGCTGGCTGGCCTTCGGGCTGCTCTCCTCGCACAGCAGGCTGCACGGCTCGTCCTCGTACCGGGTGCCCTGGCTCTTCGACGAGGAGTCCGTGGACGTCCTGCGCCACTTCACCCGGCTGAAGCTGAGACTCATGCCGTACCTGTACGAGGCCGCGCGCACCGCCCACGAGGAGGGCGTGCCGGTGATGCGGGCGATGGTGCTGGAGTTCCCGGAGGACCCCGGGTGCGCGCATCTGGAGCGGCAGTACATGCTCGGCCCGGACCTGCTGGTCGCGCCCGTGTTCAGCGACGAGGGGGACGTCTCGTACTACGTCCCCGACGGCACCTGGACCCACCACCCGAGCGGACGGACGGTGACCGGCCCGCGCTGGGTGCGCGAGCGGCACGGGTTCCTCGGGCTGCCGCTGCTGGTGCGCCCCGGCGCGGTGCTCCCGGTCGGCGCGCACGCCGACCGGCCCGACTACCCGCACGCCGACGGGGTCACCCTGCGCGCCTACGGCCTGACGCGCGGGGCGCAGGTGACCGTCCGGGTCGCGGACGTGACCTTCACCGTCGTACGGGAAGGGGACACCCTGCGGGCGTCGGCGAGCGAGCCGTCGGCGCCCTGGGCGCTGGCGGCCGGGGACCGGGTCGCGCACGCCGAGGCGGGCACCGGGTTCCTCACCCTGGACCTCCCCGAGCAGGACCGATGGTGAAGATCACCGATGTGGCCCGGCGGGCCGGGGTCTCCCCCAGCACGGTGTCCTACGCGCTCAGCGGCAAGCGCCCGATCTCCGAGGAGACCCGGCGCCGGGTCGAGACGGCCGCCCGGGAACTGGGCTACCGCCCGCACGCCGGTGCCCGCGCACTGGCCAGCAGCCGCTCCAACGTGATCGCGCTCGTCGTCCCGCTGCGGGCCGGCATCCACGTCCCGGTCGTGATGCAGTTCGTGGGTTCGGTGGTGACGGCCGCCCGGCGCCACGACCACGACGTGCTGCTGCTCACCCAGGAGGAGGGCGAGGAGGGGCTGCGCCGGGTCGCGGACACGGCCCTGGTGGACGCGCTGATCCTGATGGACGTCCAGCTCCACGACCCCCGGCTGCCGCTGCTGCGCTCCCTGGACCGGCCGACCGTGATGATCGGGTTCCCCAAGGAGGCCGACGGGCTGACCTGCATCGACCTCGACTTCCGCACGGCGGGCGAGCGCTGTGTGGACCATCTGGCGCAGCTCGGGCACCGGGTGGTCGCGCTGGTCGGGTCGCCGCCGGAGGTCTATGTGCGCGGGACGGCGTTCGCCCAGCGCGTGGTGCAGGGGTTCACCGCGGCGGCCGACCGCGGCGGGCTCGTCTGCGCCGTCCACCCCTGCGAGGCGACCCCGGCGGCGGCACGCCGGGTCGCGGAGCGGCTGCTGCGCGACCAGCCGGCACTGACGGGCGTGGTCGTCCACAACGAGCCCGTCCTGGAACCGCTGATCGACGCCTTCACCCGGCTGGGGCTGCGGGTGCCCGGCGATCTGTCGGTCACCGCGATCTGCCCGGACGAGCTGGCCGAGAGCCTGCGGGTGCCCGTGACCTCGGTCGCGCTGCCGTCCGCCGAGGTCGGCGAGCGGGCGGTGGAGCTGCTGATGGAGAAGCTCGGCGGCGCGGCCGTACCGGAGGCGACACTGCTGCCGCCGCGGCTGACCCGGCGGGCGAGCACGGCGCCGCGCCCCGCCTGAACCCCTGACCCGTAGTGCAAGGCCCTGACCTGAGGAGCCGTGACATGAGAGGCAAGCGAAGAAGACCCGGAACCACGCTCGTCCTGACCCTCGCCCTGGTGGCGAGCCTCGCCGCGGCGGTCCCGGCGACCGCCGCGGACCTCCCGTTCCGCGACCCGTCCCTCTCCGTGGACCGCCGGGTCGACGACCTGCTCGGCCGGCTCACCCTCGACGAGAAGATCTCCCTGCTCCACCAGCACCAGCCGGCGATCCCCCGCCTGGGCATCGAGGCCTTCCGCACCGGCACCGAGGCCCTGCACGGTGTCGCCTGGCTCGGTGAGGCCACCGTCTT
Organism: Streptomyces phaeofaciens; assembly: GCF_014648915.1. Taxonomy (GTDB): domain Bacteria; phylum Actinomycetota; class Actinomycetes; order Streptomycetales; family Streptomycetaceae; genus Streptomyces; species Streptomyces phaeofaciens. The sequence goes on from NZ_BMSA01000003.1 coordinate 609,488, forward strand.
CCCGCAGGCGATCGGGCTCGCCTCGGCCTGGGACCCGGAGCTGATGGAGCGGGTCGGCTCGGCGGTCGGCGACGAGGCCCGGGGCTTCCAGCAGACCCGCCCCGACGGCTGGGGCCTCAACCTGTGGGCGCCGGTGGTGAACCTGCTGCGCGACCCGCGCTGGGGCCGCAACGAGGAGGGCTACAGCGAGGACCCGTACCTCACCGGCGCCCTGTCCACGGCGTACGGGACGGGCCTGACCGGCGGCGACCCCGACCATCTGAAGACGGCCCCCACCCTCAAGCACTACCTGGCCAACAACAACGAGTACCACCGCACCACCACCTCCTCCGACCTGCGTCCGCGGGTGGCGAAGGAGTACGACGAGGCGGCCTTCGGACCGGCGATCGAAGCGGACGCGGCGACCGGTGTGATGTCCTCCTACAACCTGGTCAACGGCCGCCCGAACACGGTGAACCCGGACCTCGACGAGGTCGTACGGTCCTGGACCGACCGCGAACTGCTCAACGTCACCGACGCCTTCGCCCCCGGCAACCTCCCCGGCGACCAGGGGTACTTCCCCACGCTCGCCGAGGGCGACGCGGCCGCTCTGAAGGCCGGCATCGACAGCTTCACGGACAACGGCGCGGACCCCGGCCCGACGGTCACCGCGGTCACCTCCGCCCTGGACCGGGGCCTGCTGGCCGAGTCGGACGTCGACACGGCCGTCTCCCACATCCTGAACGTCCGCGTCCGGCTGGGCGAGTTCGACCCCGGCGGCGGCCGGTACGGCTCGATCGACGCGTCCGTGATCGACAGCCCGGCGCACCGGAAACTGGCCCGCACGGCGGCGGCGGAGGGCGCGGTGCTGCTGAAGAACAGCGGAACGCTGCCGCTGCGGAAGGCGGCGAAGGACGTGGCCGTCGTCGGCCCTCTCGCCGACACCGTCTCCACCGACTGGTACTCGGGCACCCTCCCCTACGCCGTCACCCCGGCCGACGGCATCGCCGCGAAGCTGGGCACGGAGGTGACCGCCGCGGAGGGCGTGGACCGCATCGCGCTGCGGAACACGGCGACGGGCGGCTATGTCACGGCGGGCGCGGGGGCGTCGGGGGCGGCGCTGCGCGAGAGCGCCGCGCCCTCCGGTCCACCGGCGCAGGCCCAGTTCGACGTGTTCGACTGGGGCTCGGGCGTCGTGACCCTGCGCTCCGCCGCCAACGGCAGATATGTCGGCTACAACTGGTCGGCCTTCGTCAACGACCAGCCCGAGCCGAACGGCTGGTTCGTGCAGCAGCAGTTCACGATGGAGGAGCAGCCGGACGGCACCTGCCTCCTGCGGTACGCGGGCTACGAGACGGCGGAGTCCTGGTGGTCGAACCCGGTCTACCTGGGCCCGACCGGACCGGACGGCACCCTCGGCCTGGTGGCGAAGGAGCAGGCGGCGCACTACACGAAGGACGTGGTCCGCAGCGGGGTGGCGGAGGCGGTGGCCGCGGTGAAGGGCAGGGACGCGGCGGTCGTGGTGGTCGGCTCCCACCCGGCCGTCAACGGCCGTGAGGCCCACGACCGCACCGACATGTCCCTGGCCCCCGCGCAGGAGGCCCTGGTCAGAGCGGTCCACCGGGCCAACCCGCGCACGGTCGTGATCGTCGAGAACAGCTACCCGACCACCCTCGGCGCGCTCCAGAAGGAGATCCCGGCCCTGCTGTGGACCTCCCACGCGGGCCAGGAGACCGGGAACGCGCTGGCGGACCTGCTGTTCGGCGACGCCAACCCGTCGGGCCGGCTGACCCAGACCTGGTACCGGTCCGAGTCGGACCTCCCGTCGATCCTCGACTACGACATCATCAAGTCGGACCGCACCTATCAGTACTTCCGCGGCCGGCCGCTCTACCCGTTCGGGCACGGCCTGTCGTACACGACGTTCCGTTACGGCGCCCTGAAGAAGGTCCCCGGCGGTTACGAGGTGCGGGTCACCAACACCGGCGGCCGGGCCGGCGACGAGGTGGTCCAGCTCTACACCCACCAGCGCAGCTCCCGCGACAAACAGCCCCTGAAGCAGCTGAAGGCGTTCGAGCGGGTGTCTCTGGAGCCCGGCCGGACGAAGACGGTCCGGCTGAGGCTGACCCCCGCCGACCTCGCCCACTGGGACGTCACCCGCTCGAAGTGGGTGACGGAGACCGCCACCTACGACGTCCTGGCCGGCGCCTCCGCCACGGACGTCCGCTCCCGCGCCACCTGGCGGGTCGAGGGCGAGACGATCCCGCCCCGCGACCTGTCGGCCGCCACCCGCGCCGAGAACTTCGACGACTACGCCGGCACCCGCCTGGTCGACGAGTCCAGGGTCCGCGGCACGGCGGTGGAGGCGTCCGCCGACGGGGCGTGGCTGAAGTTCGCCGGCGTCCGCCCGGCCACGGCCGCCGGCGCGCTGACCGCCCGGGTCGCCGGCACCGCCCCCGGCACGGTCGAACTCCGCCTGGGCTCGCCCACCGGCCCGCTCGCCGGCACGGTGCGCACCGAGGGCACGGGATCGCCGTACGCCTACGAGACGGTGACGGCGGACCTGGCCGGGGCGATGCCGGCGGCCGGGGGCGCGGACGTCTACCTGGTACTGAGCAAGGGGCTGCGGCTTTCGACGTTCAGCCTGCGCTGACCGGGTTGCCGAGGCGGGTGCCGAGGACCGCGCAGGACACGCCCTGCACCCCCTCGTAGGACACGGTCCGCCCGGGTCCGAGTTCACGGGCGAGGCGTTCGGCGAGCGCCTCGCCCTCCTCGTGCAGCCGCCGGAACGCGTCGTCCCAGCGGACGTCGTCGCGGTCGGCCAGCCAGGTGTTCATGGCCGCGTCGATGTCCTTCGCCCACGCCGACAGAGCGGCGGCCAGGGCGTCGGACAGACCGAGGGCGGCGTGCGGATCGTCCGGTGCGAAGTCGTCGTGCCGGCCCGCGCGCAGCGGATACGCGCGGTACTCGCCGAGCAGCGTGATGTGCGTCGAATTCAAGAAAGCCTCCCCGGCGAGCTCGCACGCCTATGACAAAGGCCCCGCCGCTAGGAGCGACGGGGCCTCTGCCCACATGGGATGAGTGGAGATGGCGGGAATCGAACCCGCGTCCAACGGTGCAGAATCAGGGCTTCTCCGTGTGCAGTTCGCTGCGATTTTCTCGGCCCCGGTGATCACGCGAACAAGTCGCCGACGGGCCCAGCCACTGTTTGGTTTCCCACCGAACCCCGTGACCGGGCTCGATGGTTTAGTCCCCTAGATTATGCCAGGATCCGGGTCGGGAACACTCCCGGGCTGACACCCATTAAGGGTCCTACACTCACTACCTAATTAGGCAGCGAGGGCGTAGGACTGGGAATCGCTCTTGGTATTGGCGATTATTTTTTGCGACATATGGTTTACGAGATCATTGCCGCTTCCTCGACACGCTTCCCCTGCTTCGACAGCCGCTGTCGAAACCGATCATCCCCATGTTGATTTTTCAATCCCTCCGAAACCGAAGGGCTCGTGCCTGCTGTGAGGCACAGGTGCATCGTACGTGAACAACGGACGGCGATGCCACTGTATTCCTCGGGCTACGCGTGCCGCTGCCTGCGCTTCGCCGCCGCGATCGCCCGGTCCGTCTCCCGGCGGTCCTGGTGCTCGCGCAGGGTCTGGCGCTTGTCGTACTCCTTCTTGCCTCGCGCGAGCGCGATCTCGGCCTTCGCCCGGCCGTCCTTGAAGTACAGGGCGAGGGGCACGATCGTGTGACCCGTCTCCTCGGACTTCACGGACAGCTTGTCGATCTCCTCGCGGTGCAGCAGCAGCTTGCGCTTGCGGCGCGCGGAGTGGTTGGTCCAGCTGCCCTGGCTGTACTCCGGGATGTGGGCGTTGTGCAGCCACGCCTCGCCCCCGTCGATCTGGACGAAGCCGTCGGTCAGCGAGGTCCGGCCCTGGCGCAGCGACTTCACCTCGGTGCCGGTGAGCACCAGACCGGCCTCGTAGGTGTCGATGATCGCGTAGTCGTGCCGGGCCTTCTTGTTCTGCGCGACGATCTTGCGCTTGCCGCCCTTCTCGCCGTCCTTGGACTTGGCGGCAGTCCCGCCCTGCTTGGGCTGGGACTCCTTCGGTACGTACATTCCCTTGCTCATAGTGGAGCCATTTTCGCACCCGGAGGGGCTCTGTGGGAAAGCCGATTACGAGCGGGCCGGGGCCAGGAGCCGGGCGAGGGGCGGGACGGGGCTCAGGACGGGTCCCCGAGACCGCTCAGCACGGTCTCGGCCCGCTCCAGCACACCGTCGGTGGCGTCCAGGTCCGGGGTGATGCCCGTGCCGTCGACGGTACGGCCGGAGGGGGTGCGGTAGTGGCCGACGGTCAGCTCGGCGACCGAGCCGTCCGGCAGCCGGCTCGGCATCTGCACCGAGCCCTTGCCGAAGGTGCGGGAGCCCACGACGACCGCGCGGCCGCGGTCCTGGAGGGCTCCGGTGAGCAGCTCGGCCGCGCTCATCGTGCCGCCGTCGACGAGTGCGACCAGGGGTCTCGCGGTGTCGCCGCCGGGTTCGGCGTGCAGGGCGCGCTGGGTGCCCTCGACGTCGTAGGTGGCGACGAGGCCGCCGTCGAGGAAGGCGGAGGCGGTGTCCGTGGCCTCGGCGACCAGGCCGCCGGAGTTGCCGCGCAGGTCCAGGACGATCCCGGCGCCGGCGGGGGCCCGCCGCACGGCGGTGCGGACGTCGTCGCCGACGCCCTTGGTGAACGCGGCGATCCTGATGACGGTCGCGCCGTCGGCGAGCCGGCGGACGGTGACGGAGTCCGTGGACAGCCGGGCCCGGCGCAGGGTCTGGCTCCACGCGCGTGTGCCGCGTTCCAGGCCGAGCGTGACGCTCGTGCCGGCGGGCGCGTCGGTGGCGTCACCGCGCAGTAAGGAGACGACGTCGGTGACCGGACTGCCGTCCACCCGGTGTCCGTCGATGCTGCGCAGCCGGTCGCCGACGCGGATCCCGGCGGTGGCCGCGGGCGAGCCGGAGCGGACCCCGGTCACCTCGATCCGGCCGTCCCGCTCACGGCGGGCGACCAGGCCGACGCCGGTGTAGCGGCCGTCCAGGGAGTCCTCGAACTCCTCGTACTCGCCCTGGGAGTAGACGGCCGCCCAGCGGTCCCCGCTGCGGCTGACGGCGCGCTCGGCGGCCTCCAGGGGCGATTTGCCGTCGGCGGCGGCCTCCTCGGCGGCCCGGGTGACGTCCTCGGAGTGGCCGGCGGGGGCGGCCCCGCGGGTCTCGCCGGAGCCCGACGGGCGGATGCCGCCGGGCAGCGAGCCGGTGGCCGCACCGGCCACGAGCACGCTCGCGAACACGAATGTCAGGGCGGCCCCGCGGCCGAAGCGGCGGGGCTGACAGAACAGGTCACGGCCTGACATGGCGGTGAGTCTAGGGGAACGCGAAGGGCCGTACGGTCGCTTGACCGTACGACCCTCGGGGCGTGCGTCACACCTTCAGGTACTTGCGCAACGCGAAGAAAGCGGCCAAGGCGGGCATCAGCAGACTGGTGGCGAGGATGAGCGGAAGCTTCGTCAGGACGGCGTCCCAGCCGATGAAGTTGATCAGGTTCAGCTTCTCGGACAGGGCCAGGCCGTGATCGATGATGAAGTACCGGGCGACCACCAGGAACCCGCAGGCGACCGTGCCGCCGATCAGCCCGGCCACGGCGGCCTCGGCGATGAACGGCGCCTGGATGTAGAACCCGGAGGCGCCGACCAGCCGCATGATCCCGGTCTCACGCCGTCGGCTGAAGGCCGAGACCCGCACCGTGTTGACGATCAGCATCAGCGCGACCACGAGCATCAGCGCCATCACCGCCCGCGCGGCCCAGTTCATGCCGTTGAGCAGCCCGAACAGGTTGTCCAGGATGCCCTTCTGGTCCTGCACCGACTGCACGCCGTCCCGCCCGTCGAAGGCGGTCGCGATGACCTGGTACTTCTCCGGGTCCTTCAGCTTGATCCGGTACGACTCCTGCATCTGGTCCGGCGTGAGCGAGGCCGCCAGCGGGGAGTCGCCGAACTGCTCCTTGTAGTGCTTGTACGCGTCGTCCTGCGACTCGTACGACACCGAGTCGACCACGGACATCTTGCCGAGGTCGGACTTGATCTGCTTCTTCTGGTCCTCGGTGACCGCGCCCTTGGCGCAGTTGGGGTCGGACTCGGCGTCGCTCTTGTTGCAGAGGAAGACCGAGACGTTGACCTTGTCGTACCAGTAGCCCTTCATGGTGTTGACCTGGTCGCTCATCAGCAGCGAGCCGCCGAAGAGCGCCAGGGACAGGGCGACGGAGACGATGACGGCGAAGGTCATCGTCAGATTGCGACGGAGACCGACACCGATCTCGGAGAGTACGAACTGGGCACGCATGGCGTGTTCTTGAGGCCTTTCCGTGGACGGTCGCGGTCAGTGCTGGTAGCCGTAGACGCCGCGTGCCTGGTCGCGGACGAGACGGCCCTGCTCCAGCTCGATGACGCGCTTGCGCATCTGGTCCACGATGTTCTGGTCGTGGGTCGCCATGAGCACCGTCGTGCCCGTCCGGTTGATCCGGTCGAGCAGCTTCATGATGCCGACGGAGGTCTGCGGGTCGAGGTTGCCGGTGGGCTCGTCGGCGATCAGCAGCTTGGGCCGGTTCACGAAGGCCCGCGCGATGGCCACCCGCTGCTGCTCGCCGCCGGACAGCTCGCCCGGCATCCGGTCCTCCTTGCCGCCGAGCCCGACGAGGTCGAGCACCTGCGGCACGGACTTGCGGATCTCGCCACGTGACTTGCCGATGACCTCCTGCGCGAAGGCGACGTTCTCCGCCACCGTCTTGTTCGGCAGGAGCCGGAAGTCCTGGAAGACCGTCCCCAGCTGGCGGCGCATCTGCGGCACCTTCCAGTTGGAGAGGCGCGCGAGGTCCTTGCCCAGGACGTGCACCTGGCCGTGGCTGGTCCGCTCCTCGCGGAGGACCAGCCGCAGGAAGGTGGACTTTCCGGAGCCGGAGGACCCCACGAGGAACACGAACTCGCCCTTCTCCACCTCGAGGGAGACATCCCTGAGTGCGGGGCGGGTCTGCTTGGGGTAGACCTTGGAGACGTTGTCGAATCGGATCACGGATGCACCACGGGTCGCCGGGGGTAGATGAGCGTGACCATACGCGAACCCGGTGTCCCGGCGCAGTCGCCGGGAGAGGTTGCGGGAGGGTTGTGCGTTTTTGTACGGGACTTTGTCCGCCCGCCGCTCTCCGGCGGGCCGCGCGCCCTCCCCGGGAACCTGGCACAGTGGTAGGGGAACGTTCGCGTTCCCGAGAGCGTTGTGTCTCTGTGGAACCGGTGCAAGGAGGGCGAGCGCATGACGTACGACCGGCTGGTGTGCGCTAACTGCGCGGCCCCCGTGAACGAGGGCCGGTGCCCTGTGTGCCGTGCGAACCGCCAGCGGCTCCAGCAGGAGAACTTCCTGGGGGGCCTGAACCCGATGGCGCTGATCGCGCTGCTGGCCGTCCTGGTGGCGGCGGTGGCGCTGCTGGCCCACCAGACCGCCTAGGCGTACGACGCCGAAGGGGCCCGGAGCCTGACGGCTCCGGGCCCCTTCGCGTGTACGTCAGGTACGCGTGCGGCTACCGTCAGGCAGCGGCTGCGCCACGGCCTTCGACGAGGCGCGGCAGAACGCGGAAGGCGACGCCGCCCGCGATCATCGTGGCGGCACCGATGATCAGGAAGGCGGTCTGACCGGCACCGGTCTCGGCCAGCTCCCCGCCGCCGCCCTGGGCGGTGGTGTCGGAGGCGTCCGAGGTGTCGGTCAGCGCGGAGCTGCCCTCTTCCTGGGTGGAGGTGCCGTCGGTGTCGGTACCGGAACCGCCGGTGGTGTCCGAACCGCCGTCGCCGGAACCGCCGTTGTCGCCGGTACCGCCGTTGTCCCCGGTGCCACCGTTGTCGCCCGTACCGCCGTTGTCGCCGGTACCGCCGTTGTCCCCGGTACCGCCGTTGTCCCCGGTGCCACCGTTGTCGCCCGTACCGCCGTTGTCCCCGGTGCCACCGTTGTCGCCGGTGCCACCGTTGTCGCCGGTACCGCCGTTGTCCCCGGTACCACCGTTGTCGCCGGTGCCACCGTTGTCCCCGGTACCGCCGTTGTCGCCCGTACCGCCGTTGTCCCCGGTACCGCCGTTGTCGCCCGTGCCACCGTTGTCGCCGGCGCCGTCGTCGCAGGTCGGGTCGGCGGCGATGTCGCAGATCGGGTCGTCGGCGGTGGTGTCGCCGTCGAGCGTCTCGACGAGCCCGCTCAGGCCACCCTCGTTCGTGTCGGCCGAAGCCACACCCGCCACCGTCAGCGAGGCACCCGCGGCGATGATCGCGCCCGCGGCAATGCGCGCGACCCGGACGCGCGTCTTCTTGGTCATATGATTGCTACCCCCAGTAGCTGTTTGTCGAAGAGGCCGCGCCCGGGGCGGTGATCGACGGAGGTAGCCGGCGTGTAGCTGAAGCCCCCCGGTTCACATGCGCCCCAGAGATACGCATGCCACTCTGCACCTTCCCCATTTTTCAAAGCATCGTCAAGGTCGTTGCGCACGCAATGTCCAAGTCGAGGCGCTTTGCGCGGTGTTGGAGCTGTGAGTGTGATGCAAAACCCAGACATTCACGATTTCGGGCGCCACGCAAAAGGCAACCGCCCCCGAATCAGGGGCGGTTGCCTTGTCGACAAACCTACTTCTCCTGCTGCTTGCGCCAGCGAATCCCGGCCTCCAGGAAACCGTCCAACTCGCCGTTGAACACGGCCTCGGGGTTGCCGACCTCGAACTCGGTGCGCAGGTCCTTGACCATCTGGTACGGGTGCAGGACGTAGGAGCGCATCTGGTTGCCCCAGGAGCTGCCGCCGTCCTTGAGCGCGTCCATCTTGGCCCGCTCCTCCTGGCGCTGCCGCTCGAGCAGCTTCGCCTGGAGGACGTTCATCGCGGTCGCCTTGTTCTGGATCTGCGACCGCTCGTTCTGGCAGGAGACGACGATGCCGGTGGGGAGGTGGGTGAGCCGCACCGCGGAGTCGGTGGTGTTCACGCCCTGGCCGCCGGGGCCGGAGGAGCGGTAGACGTCCACGCGCAGCTCGGACTCGTCGATCTCGATGTGATCGGTGGTCTCCACCACGGGAAGGATCTCGACACCCGCGAAGGAGGTCTGACGGCGCCCCTGGTTGTCGAAGGGCGAGATACGGACGAGCCGGTGCGTGCCCTGCTCCACGGAGAGCGTGCCGTAGGCGTAGGGCACCTGGACGGCGAAGGTGGTCGACTTGATGCCGGCCTCTTCGGCGTACGACGTCTCGTAGACCTCGGTCTTGTAGCCGTGCTGCTCGGCCCACCGCAGGTACATGCGCTGGAGCTTCTCGGCGAAGTCGGCGGCGTCGACGCCGCCGGCCTCGGCGCGGATGTTCACGAGCGCCTCGCGGGAGTCGTACTCCCCGCTGAGCAGCGTCCGGACCTCCATCTCGTCCAGCGCCTTGCGGACGGCGGAGAGCTCGGACTCGGCCTCGGCACGGGTGTCCGGGTCGTCCTCCTCCTCGGCCATCTCGAACAGCACGGCGAGATCGTCGATCCGGCCGCGCAGCGCCTCCGCCTTCCTGACCTCCGCCTGGAGGTGGGACAGCTTGCTGGTGATCTTCTGCGCCTCGTCCGGGTTGTCCCACAGGGACGGCGCGGCCGCCTGCTCCTCGAGCACGGCGATGTCTGCCCTCAGCTTGTCGAGGTCCAGAACGGCCTCGATCGACTCCATGGTCGAGGAGAGGGACTTGAGCTCTTCGGATACATCGACGACTGCCACACCACCAGCGTAACGGCTCCGCCAACCGACCAGCGCCGATGGTGGAACCTCCACCGACCTGTAGGGAAACCGGCAGGTCAGGGAGTTACGGGTGCGGAGGTCTCCGTGTCCTGCGGCGTCGCCCCCGCGTCGTCGCCGGACGTCGCCGCCCACGCCCCGATGCCGACCGCGGCCACCAGCGCCACCGCGGCGGCCCCCAGGGTGATCCGGCGCCGGCGGGTGGCCGGCCGGTTGCGCGCGGAGCCGGGACGCGGTGCCCCCGCGGCCCTCGGCACGCGTGCCGTCCCGTGCGCCCCGCCCGCCAGCTCGTCGGCCGCGGGCACCCTCATCGACGTATGGGTGTCGCGGTTGGAGTCCGGCTTGGCCCCGGGGACCAGCGGCACGGACCCCCGCCGCACCCGGTCGCCGGAGGGCGCCGGCGCCGCTGTGGCCGCCCCGGGCTCGCCCCCGCCGTCCCGCTCGGCCTCGGCCTCCGCCTCGGTCTCCGGCTCGTCCACGTCCAGCGGCGGCATCCCCGCCAGCGACGGCAGCTGCTCGCGCAGCCGGGACGCCAGCTCGGAGGCGCGCAGCCGGGACGCGGGCCCCTTCGCCAGACACTGCACGATCAGCTGCCACAGCTCGTCCGGGATGCCGGGCAGCGGCGCGACGGACTCCGTGACATGACGCCGCAGGACCGCGCCCGGGTGTCCGCCGCCGAACGGGGTGAAGCCCGCGAGCAGCTCGTACAGCACGGTCGCGAGGGCGTAGATGTCGACGGAGGCGCGCGGCGGCAGGCCCTCCACGATCTCGGGAGCCAGATAGTCCGGCGTGCCGATGATCTTCGTAGCGCGGGTCCGCTTCGGGGTGTCGATCAGCTTCGCGACGCCGAAGTCCGTCAGCAGCGCCCGGTGCGAGCCGCCGGGGCCCAGCGGGCCCTGCATGTCCAGCAGGACGTTCTCCGGCTTGACGTCGCGGTGGACGACGCCGGCCGCGTGCGCGGCGGCCAGCCCCTGCGCGACGTCCGCGACGATGGCCACCGCGGCCTCGGGCGAGAGCCGGCGGTCCCGGTCCAGCCGGGTGCGCAGGTCGGTGCCCCGGACGAGGTCCATGACGAGCGCCAGGTCGTTGCCGTCGACCACGAGGTCCCGTACGGAGACGACGTTCGGGTGCTCCAGGCCGAGCAGGGCGGTGCGCTCCTGCACGAAGCGGCCCACCAGCTCCTCGTCGGAGGCGAGGTCCTCGCGCAGCAGCTTGATGGCGACGGGCCCGTCCGGCCCCTCGCCCAGCCACACCGTGCCGGCGCTGCCCCGTCCCAGGATCTGGTGGGCGGTGTACCGGCTGCCGATCTTCCGTGCCAAGACTGCTCCTACAGACGCGTGTTGCCGACAAAAGTACGCGTCCGACGAGCCAACCTTCACCGCGGAGACGGAAATCACCCGCCAGATGTCGACAAGTGCACAAACTCGCGGTCAGGTTCGCCCTGCCGCGTCCGGTCCGTCCGTCCTGTCCGGCGCGCGACGGCGGTCAGGCGCCGGTCTCCGAGCCTCCCGAGCCCCCGCCCAGCTCACCGACCCAGTCCCCGACCTGGTCGAACCAGTGCCCGAGCTGACCCCACCAGCTCCGGCCGGTGCCGATCCACCCCTGGAGCGGGCTGAACTCCCAGATCATCCATCCCGCGACGAACAGGATGACGATCGTGAAGAGACACCCCTTCAGGCAGCCGAGCCCGGGGATCTTCATCGGGTTGGCACTGCGCTGCCTCGGCTCCCGGGGCTGGCGCGGCTCCGGCGCGGGCCGCTGCGGCTGCGGCTGGTGGCGCTGCTGCTGCTGCGGCTGGGGCGCGCCGTACCGCTGGGGCTGCTGCGGGGGCGCGTACTGCTGCTGGTGCTGGGGCTGCGGCTGGTACCCGTACCCGCCCTGCTGCTGCGGCTGCGGGCGCTGCGGCGGCTGCTGCTGCGGCCGGGAGACCTGCCGCTGCGGGCGGCGGCGCAGCGGGTCCTCGCCGGGGTCGAGGTACTGCTGGACCTGCGTCTGCTCGTTGCGGGCGCGGGCGCCCTGCATCTGGGACTGCCAGGGGTGCGGCTGCTCGGGCGGCGGCCCGCCCTGCTGTCCGGGCTGGTGCGGCGGCACCGGCGGCAGGACGGCCGTCGGGTCGCCGGCCCCCGCCGGGCCCGCGGTGTGCGGCAGGACGGCGGTGGCATCGGCCGCGCCGGCCGGGCCGCTGGTGTGCGGCAGGACGCTGGTCGCGGCGTTGGGGTCGTAGCCGCCCGCGGGGGCGCCCGGCACCTGCGCGGGCGTCGGGTCGGGGGCGAGGAGGTGGGCCACGCCGTCGGCGGCGGCGATCTGCATCGAGTTGGCGTGCACCCCGATGCCCTCGGCGACGATCCGCAGGCCGCGCCCGAGGTTCTCGGCGCTGGGCCGTTCGTCGGGGTTCTTGCGCAGACAGCGCTCGATGACCGTCCACAGCGGGTCGGGGACCGTGGAGGGGCGACGCGGCTCGGCGCTCAGGTGCTGGTGCAGCACTTCGAGGGCGGAGCCGCCGCCGAACGGGGGACGGCCGGTGACCAGCTCGTACAGCATGATGCCGGCGCCGTAGATGTCGACGGCGGAGGTCTGCGGGCGGCCCTCGGCGGACTCCGGGGCGACGTACGCGGGCGTGCCGACGAACTCGCTGGTGCGGGTCAGCCCCGGGGAGTCGGCCAGCCGGGCGATGCCGAAGTCGGTGAGCATCGGGTGCATCTGGCCGCCGTTCTGCATCAGCAGGACGTTGGCCGGCTTCAGGTCGCGGTGCACCACGCCGTCGGCGTGGCTGGCGGCGAGCGCGTCGGCGACCTGCGCGGTGAGCAGGGAGGCGGCGACGGGCGTCAGCGGGCCGTTCTCACGCAGATAGCGGTGCAGGTCGGGACCCTCGACGAGGTCCATGACCAGCGCCAGCAGATCGCCCTCGACGACCAGGTCGCGGACCCGGACGATGTTCGGATGGGTCAGGCGCAGCAGCACCGAGCGCTCCCGCAGGAAACGCATCACGATGTCCGGGTCGCTCGCGAGCTCCTCCTTGAGGACCTTGATCGCGACGGTCTCACCGGGCTGGCCGGGCACGGCCGCCTCGGCGCCCGCGGTCTCGCGCTGGCGGGCTCGCCAGACGGTGCCCGTGGCGCCGCGTCCGAGCGGCTCCTCGAGCAGGTACTTGCTGCCGACTGGCCGCACGTCACGCGCTCCCTGCTGCTTGCTTGCCTGTGTATCCGATGTTCCGACCCACTCTAGTGCCGTGGTACCCGGACCGGGCTGTCGTCTTCCTATGGTCCTTACGTAAGGTCACCCGCCCTTTCTCGACCTGGTTCGGGTCTGTTCGGGCGTGTTCGCTGGGAAGACGCCCGACCCGGTCCCTTGGTTGCCGAAGCCGGGCGTGACCGATCTCAACTGATCGCCGACGAGGCAATGGTCAGGCACTTTTGCGGGCAGAGCCGACCAATCAAGATCACTTGTCACCGGGTGGTGGGCACGTTGTCCGCGACAGGTGCGAGGATGCCTGGAGTACTGGCCGATGTGCTCGTGTGGTGTGGGGGGAAGTCCGCGCCCGCGCAGAAGGGACAGCTGACGGCGATGCAGATCCGGCTGACCGTCGTAGACCCGACGGGCCCGCTCTCCCCCACGTCCGGCTCGGCTCCCGCGGGGGGACCTCCGGCGCGCGGTCGGGCCGCGAGCTGCGACGTGCTGGTCACGGCGCCCGCCGGCACGGCCCTGGCCGCGGTGGCGCCCGCCCTGGCCGCGGCGGTCTCCGGCGAGAGCACCGGCGGCGCGCCCGTCGTCCTGTACGCGGGCGCGGAGCGGCTCGACAGCCAGCGCTGCACGCTCGGCGAGCCCCCGCTGATCGACGGCGCCGTACTGGCCGTGGGCGCCCCCGCCGACCCCGAACCGCACCCGGAGGTCGACGACGCCCCGGCCCGCCTGGACGTGGTCGCGGGTCCGGACGCGGGCGGGGTCCATCTGCTGCACGGCGGCCAGGTCCGCGTCGGCCGCTCCGCCGACGCCGATGTCCCGCTCGACGACCCGGACGTCTCCCGGCTGCACTGCGCGGTGACGCTCTCCCCCGACGGCCGGGTCACGGTCGCCGACCTCGGCTCCACCAACGGCACCACCCTCGACGGCACCCGCGTCCAGACCCGCCCGGTCCGCCTCGCCCCCGGCGCCCTGCTGCGCCTCGGCGAGTCCGCCCTGCGGCTGGCCCCGCCCGGCGGCCCGGGAGCCCGCGTGGCGACCACCCCGGACGGCGAGGGCCATGTCCGGGTGCCGTGCGGCGGGACACCGGCCGAGCGGACGCCCCCCTCCTCGCCCCCGGCCCACGCGGCGGCCCCCCGGACCGGCACGCCCCCCACCGCACCCACCGCTCCCACCACCCACGCCTACGGCACGGCCGACCTCGGCGGCTCCCCGGCCGCCCGCCGGGGGTCCGCCCACGCGAGCGGGGCCGAGCGTGGGGGAGGCCGCGCCGCCGGGCCCGACTCCGGCTCCGCGTCCGGGCCGGGACCCTTCGCCGGCCCGGAGACGTCCCTGGTGCCGGGCCAGGGCGGCGCGCCGCGCATCGAGAACCACCGGAGCACGGGCGAGCGGGGCCACCCGGCCGACCCGCGGCGCCGCGGCGCCCCGGGGGCGGCCGGCCACGACACCCACGCCGGCCGCACCGGCGCCGGCTCCTTCACGACGCCGTACGACGACGTCCGCGGCCCGCACACCGCGCCCGCCCCACGCGATACCCCGCACCCCGCCGCTCCCCACGACGGAGCCGACCCCGACGCCCCGGACGCCGGCCGCCGCGGGGGAACGCCCCCGGGCGGTACCCACATACCGCCCGGCGAGCGCAAACGCGGCGGTCTCTCCGCCTGGGCGCGCCGGCTGACCGGCGGACGCGGCGGCACGGGGAGCCCGGCCGGCCACACGACCCACGACGAGAACGCGCCCGGGCCCGAACCGTCGGCCGCCCCGGCCCCCGCGCCGGACACCTGGCCCGACCCGGCCGCCCTGCTGCTGACCGCGCTGGGCCCGGGCCCCCGGCTGTGGGAGCGCGCCCCGGGTCACCCGGAGGCGCTCACGGTGCGGCTCGGCACGGCGGACCGGTCGGCGCCCGACGGCTCGGGCCTGCTGCCCGCCGTCCCGGTGACGGCGGATCTGCGGGAGGTCGGGGCGCTGGGCCTGGCCGGACCGCGCCCGCGGCTGTCGGGGCTGGCCCGCGCGGTACTGGCGCAGCTCGCCGCGCTGCACTCGCCGGACGCCCTGGAGATCGTCCTGATCAGCACGGACCGCGCGCGTTCCGAGCAGGAGCGCACCGCCGAGTGGTCCTGGCTGGGCTGGCTCCCCCATGTGCGCCCGGGACACGGCCAGGACTGCCGGCTGCTGCTCGCCTTCGACCGCGACCAGGCCGCGGCCCGCGCCGACGAACTGGTCCGCCGTCTGGAGGACCAGCTGCCGGCCGACGGTGCCCCGGACGCCGCCCACCGGCCCTCCTGGGCCCTCCCCGACGACACCGCGGACGGCTTCCCCGGTCCGTGCACCGTGCTCGTGGTGGACGGCGACCCGGGCGCGGCCGACCTGCGGGACACGGTGGCCCGGCTGGCCGTGGCCGGTCCGCGGGCCGGCATCCATGTGCTGTACCTGGCGGAGACGCCCGCCGGCTCCCCCGCCGCCCCGGTGGCCGCGACGTACGAGGCGGCCTGCGCGGCGGCGCCCGCGTTCCGCGCGTGCGGGGCGGTCGCGCTGCTCAGCGGCGATGTGGCGACCGCGCTGCGACTGCTGCGGGTCGCGCCCGTGAACGACGGCTCGGCCGGTCCCGTGGGCCGGGGCACCCTGGCCGCCGTGGACGCGGTCTCCCCGGCCTGGGCCGAGCGGTTCGCCCGGGCCCTCGCCCCGCTGCGTCCGGACGGCGGCGGCGGTGAGCGGCCCACGCGTGTGTCGGCGCCGCTGCCCCAGTCGTCCCGGCTGCTCGACGAGCTGGGCCTGGCGCGAGCGACGCCCGCCTCCCTGATGGCCCGCTGGGCGGACGCGGCCGACGACACCGAGGCGCTCGGCGGGCGGGCCTGGGCGGTGCTCGGCGCGGGGCCGCGCGGCCCGGTCGCGGTGGACCTCACCGCCGAGGGCCCCCATCTGCTGATCGAGGGGCCGCCCGGCAGCGGGCGCACCGAACTGCTGCGGGCGGTCGTCGCCTCGCTGGCGGCCGCCGAGCGGCCCGACCGGCTGGGCATCGTCCTGATGGACGGCAGGGACACGACCGGCCAGGGCACCGGCGGCCACGGCGACGGGCTGCGGGTCTGTACCGACGTCCCGCATGTCACCACGCATCTGACCGGCAACGACCCGGTCCGGATGCGGGAGTTCGCGCAGTCGCTGAGCGCGGAGCTGAAGCGGCGGGCCGAGTTGCTGGGGCGGGTCGACTTCGCCGAGTGGCACACGCATCGCGCGGTGTCGGGCCGGATCGTTCCGCAGCGCGGCCCGCACGGACCGGCGTCGGGCACGGGCGGCGCCGCCGACATAGACGCCCCGCCCAGCTCCACGATCCGGCTGCGGCCCTCGGCGGCGGCCCGTCAGCGGACCGAGGCGGCGCCCCCGTTGCCCCGCCTGGTGGTGGTCGTGGACGACCTGGACGCGCTCGTCTCCCCCGCGCTCGGCTCGCCCGGCCGGCCCGCCGCGGGGTCCGTGATGCGCGCGCTGGAGGCGGTGGCCCGGGAGGGCGACCGGCTCGGTGTGCACCTGGTGGCGGCGGCCGGACCCGGGGGCCGGACGGCGGAGTCCGAGCCGGCTCGCCGGTCCACCGTGCGCATCACGCTGGAGCCGCCGGGTTCGGGCGCGGACGAACCGGCGCCGGGCCGCGGCCGGCTCAAGGGCGCCGACGGACGCCTCACGCCGTTCCAGGGCGGCCGGGTGACGGGCCGTATCCCCCGTACGGCGACCCTGCGGCCGACGGTGGTGCCGCTGGAGTGGCAGCGGATGGGCGACCCGCCCACCCGCAGGCCGGTGCGGGAGCTGGGCAACGGCCCCACCGATCTGGCCCTGTTGGCGAGCGCGCTGGAGCGGGCGGCCCGGGAGGTGGCGGCGGCCGAGGTGCCGTCGCTGCTCTGACGGCGGCGCCCCCCGCCGCGCCGAGCGCGCGGCTCTCGCCACGTTCCTGGCCTGGAGTCACGACGCGGTCACGATCGCCCGCTGGACACCGTACGCGTACTTGCCGACCCCGGGGACCCGGCGTAGACCAGAGCGCACGGGACAGCGCTCGGACGTTCGACGAGGACGAAGAACGGGGCAGTGATGCGCAGGACGAGCAACGCGAACCGGACACGCAGGACCGTGAAAGCAGCCGCCGCGCTCCTGACGGGAGCCCTCGCGCTCTCGCTCACCGCGTGCGGCGGCGACGACGACAAGAGCGGCGGCGACAAGAGCACCGGGCCGAAGGAGTCCGGCAGTGCTCTCACCCTCCCCGAGCTGAACGGCACGACCCTGGAGGTCGCCGCCGTCTGGACCGGCCCGGAACAGGCCAACTTCAAGAAGGTGCTGGCCGAGTTCGAGAAGCGCACCGGCGCGAAGGTGACCTTCGTGCCCGCGCAGGACCCGATCATCAACTTCCTCGGGTCGAAGATCGCGGGCGGTCAGCCGCCGGACGTGGCGATGCTTCCGCAGCCGGGCGCGATCAAGCAGGCCGTGGACAAGAAGTGGGCCAAGCCGCTCGGCGCCGAGGCCCTGAAGGAACTGCGCAAGAACTACTCCCAGGGCTGGCAGGACATCGGCAAGGTCGGCGGCGAGCAGTACGGCGTCTACTACAAGGCCGCCAACAAGTCCCTGGTCTGGTACAACGCCACGGTCTTCGAGAACGCGGGCGCGAGCGAACCGGGCACGTGGGACGAGCTGCTGTCGACCGCTCAGACGGTCTACGACTCGGGCGTCACCCCGTTCTCGATCCCGGGCGCGGACGGCTGGCCGCTGACCGACTGGTTCGAGAACGTGTACCTCTCCCAGGCGGGCCCCGAGAAGTACGACCAGTTGGCGAAGCACGAGATCAAGTGGACGGATCCGACGGTCAAGGAGGCCCTGACCACGCTCGCCGAGATCTGGGGCAAGAAGGACTACGTGGCGGGCGGCGCCGACGGCGCGCTCCAGACGCAGTTCCCGAACTCGGTCACCCAGACCTTCACCGGCGGCGACCAGCCCAAGGCGGCGATGGTCTACGAGGGCGACTTCGTGCAGGTCAACATCGCGCAGACGGACGCGAAGATCGGCACGGACGCGAAGGTGTTCCCGTTCCCGAAGGTCGGCGACACCGCGCCGGTGGTCTCCGGCGGGGACGCGGCGGTCGTGCTGAAGGACTCCGAGGGCGCGCAGGCGCTGGCGACCTTCCTGGCCTCGCCGGACGCGGCGGAGATCCAGGCGAAGCTGGGCGGCTATCTCTCGCCCAACAAGAACGTCGACGTCTCCGTGTATCCGAACGACGTCCAGCGCACGATCGCAAAGGCGCTGATCGCGGCCGGTGACGACTTCCGCTTCGACATGTCCGACCAGGCCCCGCAGGCGTTCGGCGGCACGCCCGGCAAGGGCGAGTGGAAGGATCTCCAGGACTTCCTGAAGAACCCGTCGGACGTGGCCGGCATCCAGAAGAAACTGGAGTCGGACGCGGCGGCGGCCTACGGGAACTGACCCGGACATGCAGTCGGCCACGGGGGCCGCGAAGGCCCCCCGGCACAGGAGCGTGACCGGCACCCGCAAGACCGTGGCAGCGCTGTTCCTGCTGCCCGCCCTGGTGCTGCTGGGCGCGCTCGTGGTCTACCCCATCGGGTACTCGGTCGTGCGCAGCTTCTACGACCAGTCGGGCGACGGCTTCGCGGGCGTCGACAACTACCAAGCCCTGTTCACCGACGACGGCATCCGCACCGCGCTGAAGAACAACGTGATCTGGGTGGTGTTCGCGCCGACGGTCGCGACCGCGCTCGGTCTGATCTTCGCGGTGCTGACCGAACGGGTGCGCTGGGGCACGGCGTTCAAGCTGGTCGTCTTCATGCCGATGGCCATCTCGATGCTCGCCGCCGGGATCATCTTCCGGCTGGTCTACGACCAGGACCCGGACAAGGGCGTCGCGAACGCGGTGTGGGTGGGCGTGCACGACACGTTCGCGGAGTCGTCGGCGTTCCCGAAGGCGCACCCGGGCCGGAAGTCGCCCCTGGTCGCCGAGAACGGCGGGTTCGTCACCGGCGCGACCGTCCGGGCCGGCGACCCGGTCGCGCTGCCGTTGGTCGGGGTCGCCCCCGACCAGCTGCCGGACGGCGCGAAGCGGGCCGTGGCGGCCCGCGCCGAGCCGGGCAAGGTCACCGGCACCACCTGGCAGGACTTCACCCGCGGCAAGGGCGTCGGCACCCTCGGCGCCCCCGACCCCGACGAGCTCGGGTACGCCGGGATGCGGATCGAGGCGGTCGAGGACGGCAAGGTGGTCGCGTCGACGAAGGCCTCGGCCGACGGCACCTTCACCCTGCCGGCCTCGGCCGACGGGGCTCGGCTCCGGCTGCCCGCGAGCAACTTCACGGAGCCGTACAACGGCCTGGACTGGCTGGGCCCGTCCCTGGTCACGCCGGCGATCATCGGCTCGTACATCTGGATGTGGGCCGGGTTCGCGATGGTGCTGATCGCGGCGGGGCTGGCCGGGATGCCGCGTGAGCTGCTGGAGGCGGCGCGCGTGGACGGGGCGAACGAGTGGCAGGTGTTCCGCCGGGTCACGGTGCCGCTGCTCGCGCCGGTGCTCGCGGTCGTCGCCGTCACGCTGATGATCAATGTGCTGAAGGTCTTCGACCTGGTGTTCATCATCGCGCCGGGCTCCTCGCAGGACGACGCGAACGTGCTGGCGCTGGAGCTGTACCGCAAGGGCTTCGCCGAGGACCAGCCGGGCGTCGCGAGCGCGATCGCGGTGTTCCTGCTGCTGCTGGTGATCCCGGTGATGTGGTTCAACGTGCGCCGGCTGAGGCGGGAGGTGCGGCGATGAGGGCGTGGCTGACCGACAAGGTCAACGGCGGTCTGGTCCGGGTGTTCCTGATCGTCGTCGGCCTGTTCTGGCTGGTGCCGACCGTGGGTCTGCTCGTCTCCTCCCTGCGCTCGCCCGAGGACATGAACGCGAGCGGCTGGTGGAAGGTGTTCAGCGAGCCCTCCCAGCTCACCGTCGACAGCTACCGGAAGCTGCTGGAGAACGGCGACATCACCGACTCCCTCCTCAACACGGTGCTGATCACCGTGCCGGCGACGGTCCTGGTCGTCGTCATCGGCTCGCTCGCCGGGTACGCGTTCGCGTGGATGGAGTTCCCGGGCCGGGACTGGTGGTTCCTCGCCGTGGTGGGCCTGCTGGTCGTGCCCGTGCAGGTGGCGCTGATCCCGATCGCCGAACTGTTCGGCCGGCTCGGCCTGTTCGGCTCCACGCTGGGGGTGATCCTGTTCCACGTCGGGTTCGGGCTGCCGTTCGCGGTGTTCCTGCTGCGGAACTTCTTCGCGGAGATCCCCCGGGAACTGCTGGAGGCGGCCCGGCTGGACGGGGCGGGTGAACTGCGGCTGTTCTTCCGGGTCGTGATGCCGCTGGGCGGGCCGGCCATCGCCAGCCTGGGCATCTTCCAGTTCCTGTGGGTGTGGAACGACATGCTGGTGGCACTGGTGTTCACCGACGCCGACAGCCAGCCGATCACGGTCGCCCTCCAGACACAGGTACGCCAGTTCGGCAACAACATCGACGTGCTGGCGCCGGGCGCGTTCATCTCGATGGTGATCCCGCTGGCCGTGTTCTTCGCGTTCCAGCGGCAGTTCGTGTCCGGGGTGATGGCCGGAGCCGTCAAATAGGCGGCGCGGGCCATCAGCAACGACGTGAGGGGCGGGCCGGACACCGGTCCGCCCCCACGAGTTCACCGCATGTCCCCCGAATGCCGTACGAACCGTAACCAACTCACTCCATCGGCCGTTCCCGGGCAAGGCCCTGCCCGTGCCGACCCATGGATGCCCCTTGCCCAGGTTCAGTGTCATCGTCCCCGTGTACAAGGTTCAGGCGTATCTGCACGAGTGCCTCGAATCCGTGCTGTCCCAGTCGTACGGCGATCTCGAACTGATCGTGGTCGACGACCGTTCGCCGGACACCTGCGGCGAGATCATCGACGAGTTCGCCGCCCGGGACACGCGGGTGCGGGCCGTGCGGCTGCCGGAGAACGTGGGCCTGGGCCGGGCACGCAACGCGGGCACGGCCCGGGCGACCGGCGACTACCTGGTGTTCCTGGACTCCGACGACACCCTCACCCCGGACGCGCTGCGCGCGATGGCCGACCGGCTGAAGGAGACCGGAGACCCGGACGTCCTGGTCTACGACTACGCGCGCACCTACTGGGACGGCCGGGCGGAGCGCAACAAGGTGGCCGAGCAGCTGACCGAGCAGGGCCCGGCGCCGTTCCGGCTGGCGGACCGCCCGGGGCTGCTGCGGGTGCTGATGGTGGCCTGGAACAAGGCGGTCCGCCGGGAGTTCGCCGAGCACGCCCGGCTGACGTTCCCGCCGGGCTACTACGAGGACACCCCGTGGACGTACCCGGCGCTGATGGCCGCCGAGTCGATCGCGACCCTCGACCGGGTGTGCGTGCACTACCGCCAGCGCCGCCGGGGGAACATCCTCTCCACCACCAGCCGCCGCCACTTCGACGTCTTCGACCAGTACGACCGGGTCTTCGCGTACATCGCGGACCGGCCCGGACTCGTCCGGTGGCGGCCGGTGCTGTTCCGCCGCATGATCGACCACTTCACCACGATCTTCGCCAAGCAGGACCGTCTGCCGCGCGACTCACGCGCCGAGTTCCTGCGCCGGGCCCGCGCCCACTACCGCCGCTACCGCACGCCCGGCGTCCCGGTCCCGCTGCGGGCCCGGATCCGGCACACCCTGGTCCACCTGGGCCTTCAGCGCACCTACCGGACCCTCCAGGCGGGCACGACCCTGCGCCGCCGGGTGCTGAAGCACACCGCGAAGCTGAGCCGCGCACTGCGGGCGGCGCTGCTCCAGACGCACTACCGGGTGCAGCTGCGGCTGCCGCTGCGCGCCGACCGCGCGGTCTTCGGGGCGTACTGGGGGCGCGGGCACGGCTGCAACCCGGGGGCGCTGGAGGCCGCGTTCCGCACGTTCGCCCCGCAGGTGCGGACGGCGTGGATCGCCGCACCGGAGCACCAGCACACCGTCCCCCCGGGCCCGCGCCCGATCGCCCCCGGCACGGCCGCGTACTGGACGGCGCTGGCGCGCTCCAAGTACCTGGTCAACAACGTCAACTTCGACCGCAGGCTGGTGAAGCGCCCCGGCCAGGTCCTGGTGCAGACCCAGCACGGCACGCCCCTCAAGCGCATGGGCCTCGACCTCCAGGAGCGCCCCGCGGCCGCCCGCGACACGGACTTCGCCGAGCTGCTGCGGGGCGTCGACAAGTGGGACTACCTGCTGTCGGCCAACCGCCACACCACCCTGACCTGGGAGCGGGTCTACCCCGGCGGCTACGAGATCCTGGAGTACGGCTACCCGCGCAACGACGTCTTCCAGCGGGCGACCCCGGCCGACGTGGCCCGGCTGCGCGAGTCCCTCGGCATCCCCCGCGACACCGTCGCGATCCTCTACGCCCCCACCCACCGCGACTACCGGCGCACCCAGAGCTGCCCCCTGGACCTGGAGCGGGTGCTGCGCCGGCTGGGCCCCCGGTTCGTGGTGCTGGCCCGCGGCCACTACTGGCAGGGCGCCCCGCTGACCCGCCGGGCCCCGGGCATCATCGACGTCAGCGGCCACCCGAGCGTGGAGTCCCTCTGCCTCGCCTCGGACGCGCTGGTCTCCGACTACTCGTCGATCATGTTCGACTACGCCAACCTGGACCGCCCGATCGTCGTCCACTCGAGCGACCGGGAGGCGTACGAGGCGGCCCGCGGCACCTACTTCGACGTGCGGGACTTCCCGCCGGGCGCGATCGCGCGCAGCGAGGACGAGCTGATCGACATCTTCGCCACCGGGCACTGGCGCGGCTCCCGCTCGGCCCAGCTGCGGGCCTCCTTCCGCGAGCGGTTCTGCCTATACGACGACGGGCGGGTCGCGGAGCGCGTGGTGCGCCGGGTGGTGCTGGGCGAGACCGAGCTGCCGCCGGTGGTGCCGCTCGACGAGCGGCGGCCGGTGCCGTCGGCGACGGACGCGCGTTCCCCGCTCGCCACCGTCCCGCAACCTTCCGGCTCGCTCCCCGTCACCGACAGCCTCTGAAAGCCGTTTGCCCTTCCGGGAGTTCCCATGCCCACCGGCTCGTCGCGGCCCACCCCGACCCGGCCGTCCACCTGGCGGCCGGCGGGACGCCCCGGCCGTACGGCCTGAACAGCAGCAGCGACAGAGAAAGAGCAGCATGCCCCGCTTCAGCATCATCGTCCCGTCCCATGGGGTCGCCGGCCGGCTGTCCCTGGCGCTGGACTCCGTCCTCGCCCAGTCCTTCGGCGACTTCGAGCTGATCCCGGTCTGCGACGCGCCCGAGGTGCCGGCGGCCGCCGTGGCCGCCGGGTACGCCGAACGGGACTCGCGGGTGCGGCCGGTACACTCGCCGCCGTCGGCGGGCCTGGCCGGGGCGCGCAACCGCGGGCTGCGGGCGGCGACCGGCGCGTATCTGCTGTTCCTCGACGGCGACGACCGTCTCGCCCCGGGCGCCCTGACGGCCCTGGACGCCCGGCTGACCGCGACGGGCGACGTCGACGTCCTGCACGTCGAGCACGAGCGCACCCCCTGGTGGGAGGGCGAGCCGACCAACCCGGCCGCCCCGCTGCTGGCGAAGACCCCGAAGGGCGCGTTCTCCCCCGTCGAGGCACCGCAGCTGACCGGCGTCCAGCTGCCCGCGTGGAGCGCCGTCTACCGGCGCGCCTTCCTCGCCGAGCACGGACTGGTCTTCCCCGAGGGCCACTACACCGACCTCGGCTTCGGCGGCCTGACCGCCCTGCACGCCACCCGGATCGCGGTGCTGCGCACGGTCGTCGTACGGCATCTGCTGCGGCGGCAGGGCAGCCGGCTGAACCTGCCGGGCGAGCACCACACCGAACTGCTCGACCGCGTGGCGGAGTTGCTGACCCGGGCGGCCGAGCTGGAGGTGTCCGCCGAGCGGGCGGGGGCGCTGTTCGAGCAGCTCTTCGGCGCCGTCCTCAAGACGGCCGCGCACCCGGCCCGGCTGCCGGGACGCCGGC
Source organism: Streptomyces phaeofaciens (assembly GCF_014648915.1). Taxonomy (GTDB): domain Bacteria; phylum Actinomycetota; class Actinomycetes; order Streptomycetales; family Streptomycetaceae; genus Streptomyces; species Streptomyces phaeofaciens. Next base: position 633,458 of record NZ_BMSA01000003.1, read on the forward strand.
GGCGGGCCTTCTTCCGCCGGGCGGGGAAGCTGTACCGGCGGCACCGCCCGGCGGGTCTGCGCAGGCCGGGCGGGAGTCTCGGGGTGCAGCACCGGCTGCTGGCGGCGGGGGCGTACGCGGCGTTCCGGGCGCTGCGGGGCGCCAACCGGTCGGTGTCGGCCGCCGCCCTGCGGGTCCCGCGCCCCCGGGGGCTGCGCACCCGCCTGTTCTACCGGCGCCAGCTGCGCCGCCGGGTCGACCCGGGCCTCGCGGTGTTCTGCGCCTATTGGGGGCGCGGGTACGCGTGCAGTCCGGCCGCGATCCACGCCAAGGCGGCCGAACTGGCCCCGCACATCCGGTCGGTGTTCCTGGTCGAGCCCGACCAGGCGCACGCGATGCCGGAGGGGATCGACCACGCCGTCATCGGCAGCCGCCGCTACTGGCAGGTGCTGGCCCGCGCCAAGTACCTCGTCAACAACGCCAACTTCGCGGAGGGCGTGGTCAAGCGGGCGGGCAGTGTTCATGTGCAGACCCAGCACGGCACCCCGCTGAAGAAGATGGGCGTCGACCAGTCGACGTACCCGGTGGTGGCCGCCGCGACCGGTTCCTTCACCAAGCTGCTCGGCCGCGTGGACCGCTGGGACTACAACCTCTCCTCCAACACCCACTCCACACAGATGTGGGAGCGCGCCTTCCCGGGCCGGTACGAGCACCTGGAGTACGGCTATCCGCGCAACGACGTCTTCTACACGGCGACGGCGGACGACGTGTCCCGGATCCGGCGGGAGCTGGGCGTGCCGCAGGGCAGCACGGCCGTCCTGTACGCGCCCACCCACCGGGACTACCAGAACGGTTTCGAGACCGGCCCGGACCTGGAGGCCTTCTGCGCGGCGGCCGGCGAGAACGTCGTCGTCCTGCTGCGGGCCCACTACTTCTACGACCGGGGCACCCGGCGCGGCAGCGGCCGGATCATCGACGTCACCGCCCACCGCTCCTCCGAGGACGTCTGTCTGGCAGCCGACGCGCTGATCACCGACTACTCGTCGATCATGTTCGACTACGCCAACCTGGACCGTCCGATCGTGGTGTACGCCGACGACTGGGACGTCTACACCGAGACCCGGGGCGTGTACTTCGACCTGATGGCGGCCCCGCCGGGCCCGGTCGCCCGGACGCCCGAGGAGCTGGCGCGCGTCTTCGCCGACGGCTCGTACGCCTCGGCCGGGTCCCAGGATCTGCGGGCCGCCTTCCGGTCCCGTTTCTGCCAGTTCGACGACGGCCGGGCCGCGGAGCGCGTGGTGCGCCGGGTGCTGCTCGGCGAGCCCCCGGAGGCGATCCCGCCCGTGCGGCCGCTCGCCGAGCGCGTCCCGGCCCCCGCCGCCTCCACCCTCGTAAGGAGCTGACCCCAGCAGTGCCCCGCTTCAGCATCATCGTGCCCTGTTTCAAGGTGCAGGGCTTCCTGCGCGAGTGTCTCGACTCGCTCCTCGCGCAGTCCTACCGGGACTTCGAGGTGATCGCCGTCGACGACCGCTCGCCCGACGGCTGCGGCGCGATCCTCGACGAGTTCGCGGCCCGCGACGCGCGCGTGCGGGTGCTGCACCTGCCGGAGAACGTCGGTCTGGGCCGCGCCCGCAACGCGGGCATGCCGCACGCCACCGGCGACTATCTGTTCTTCCTCGACAGCGACGACACCCTCACCCCGGGCGCGCTGCGGGCGAGCGCCGACCGGCTGGCGGAGGCCGGCGACCCGGACGTGCTGGTCTTCGACTACGCGCGCACCCACTGGTGGGGCGGCACCCGCCGCAACGCCCTCGCGCACATCCTGGCCGACGTCGGGGACGGCACGTTCACGGCCGCCGAGCGTCCGGAGATCCTCGATCTGCTGATGGTCGTGTGGAACAAGGTCTACCGCCGGGACTTCGTCGAGGAGAACGGCTTCGCCTTCCCGCCCGGCTACTACGAGGACACTCCCTGGACGTTCCCGGTCATGCTGAGCGCGCGGCGGATCGCCACCCTGGACCGGATCTGTCTGAACTACCGCCAGCGCCGCCAGGGCAACATCCTGTCCACCACCAGCCGCAAGCACTTCGACATCCACGACCAGTACGAGCGGGTCTTCACCTTCGTCGCATCCCGCCCGGAACTCGACGGATGGCGGCCCTATCTGCACCGCAAGATGGGCGAGCACTGCCTGGACATCCTCGCCAAGCCGGACCGGCTGCCGCCGTCGGACAAGGGCGAGTTCTTCCGCCGTACGGTCGAGATGTTCCGCGCGTACCGGCCCGCCGGCGAGCCGGTGCCCGCCGAGCTGAAGGTCCTGGAGGGCGGCTGGGCCGCCTACCGCGTGCGGCGCCAGGGCGGGCGGGCCGGACGCGAACTCCTGCGGCGCGGCGGGCTGGTGCGCAGGGCGGCCGGGGGGCGCGTGCGCCGGGCCGCGGACGCGGTGAGCGCGCGCCGGCCACTGGACCCGCGGCTCGTCGTGTACTCGGCGTTCTCGCACCGGGGCGTGCTCGGCGATCCCGGCGCGGTCTACCGCAAGGCCCGGGAGATCGCCCCGCAGCTGCGCGGGGTGTGGGTGGTACGGGACGAGGAGACGGCCGCGGGGCTCCCGGACGACGTCGAGCGGGTGCTCCTCGACTCCCCGGAGTACCGGCGGGTCACCGCGCGGGCCGGTTTCTTCGTCAACAACGTCAACTGGCCGGGCACGCTCACCAAGCGCCCCGGCAGCGTCCATGTGCACACCCATCAGGGCACCCCGCTGAAGTACATGGCCGCCGACCTGCTGGAGCGGCCCGGCGGCCGGTTCGGCGTGGACGTGCCGCAGATGCTGCGCCGCGCCGACCGCTGGGACTTCAGCCTGGTCGCCAACCGGCACTCGGAGCTGGTGTGGGAGCGGGCCTACCCGTGCCACTTCACCTCGGCGCGGACCGGGAGCCCGCGCAACGACGTCCTGGTGACCGCGGACGCGCGGGCGACGGCCGCGGCCCGCTCCCGGCTGGGCGTGCCGGACGGCCGCACCGTGGTGCTGTACGCGCCGACCCGCCGCGAGTACGTGCGCGGCGGGCACGCCGAGCGGATCGACCTGGCCCGCCTCGCCGCGGACCTCGGCGAGGACCACACCCTCGTCGTCCGCCTCCACCCGTCCCTGGCGACCGGGCCGGCGCGCGGGGCGGGCCTGGCGGACCTGCACCGGCGCGGCGTGCTGATCGACGCGACCGACGAACCGCACGTCGAGGAGGTGATGCTGGCCTCGGACCTGCTGGTCACCGACTACTCGGCCCTGATGTTCGACTACGCCAACCTGGACCGGCCCATCGTCGTGCACGCCGACGACTGGAACGCGTACACGGCCAGCCGGGGCACCTACTTCGACATCACCGCCGAGCCGCCCGGCCAGGTCTCGCGCAGCTACCGCGAACTGGCCTGGCTGCTGGCCTCCGGCGGCTGGCGCGACGAGGACTCCACCCGCCTGCGGACCGCGTTCCGGCAGCGGTTCTGCGCGTACGACGACGGCCGGGCCGCCGAGCGGGTCGTACGGCGGCTGCTGCTGGGCGAGGACCCGGGGGAGCCGTCCCCGGTGTCGGTGCCCGGGCCGGCGGCGGGGCACGACCTGCTCGCGTCCACATGAGCGTCCGCGGGACCTTCGCCCGGCGTCGGCCGTCGTGGGCCCGGTCGCGGACGGGCTGCTGGGTGCTGGTCCTGGCCGCCGTGTTCGCGCTGCTCCAGCTCGCGAACGTCACCGGCCGGGACACCCCGGACACCAAGAACTATCTGTCGTACGCGCTGAGCCTGCGCGGGGACGGCAAGCGGGAGGCGGCGGCCGCGACCATCGACTACGCCTGTGCGGGCGGCGCGGCGATCGCCGCGCGCCGGCAGAGTGTGGACGTGGTGCGCTTCCACCTGCCCGATCCGAGCCACCGGGTCATGGCCGAGTGCCGGGCGCGGGAGTGGCGGAACGTGGAGGCGCGGCTGCGGGCGGGGCAGACCGGCGGGCACACGGTGCCGTTCATGCCGGAGCGCTTCATGCGGATCTTCGAGGTGCGGCCCGGCTATCCGCTGTTCCTGGTGCCGTTCGTCACGCTGTTCGGGGCGACCTGGGGACTGTGGCTGGCCGGGGTCGTGGTGACGGTGGCGGGCGGGGTGCTGGTCTTCCTGATCCTGCGCACCCTGCGCGCTCCGGCGCCGCTGTGTCTGACCGGGCAGGCCCTGTATCTGGTGCTGCCGTGCGGGACGACCGCGATGCGGCCGATGACCGAGGGCCTGATGCTGGCGCTGACCCTGGCCGCGCTGTGGGGGTGCGCGCTGGCGCTGGAGGACGGGCGGGTGCGCGCGGGTGCCTGGCTGGTGGTTGGTTCGCTGGCCGCGCTGTTCACGGTCAAGCACTCGCAGGCGCTGTTCCTCGGGCTGTGCCTGGCGGTCGCGGGCTCCCTGGTCGCCCTGCGACGCCTGCGGCGCGGGCGGGCGGCGGGGCGCGGGCCCGCGGTGCTGGCCGTCGCCGGGTGCTGTGGGGTGCTGGGGACCATGCTGCTGTCGCGGCTGCTGCACTATCCGGCGGAGTCCGAGAGCCTCCAGGATCTGCTGACCCATCACTTCGCCCGGCCGGACCGCACGCGCGCGTGGCCGGAGTTCCTGCATCTCCAGGTCAACTTCTGGTGGGAGTGGCTGCGCCGGCAGCTGTGGGAGCCGCTGTTCGTGGCGGCGCTGGCGGCCGGGGCGTGGGGGGCGCTGGCGCGGGGCCGGCGGCGGGCGTTCGGGGTGTTCGTGGTGGCGGCCGCGTGCACCGGGATCCTCACCCAGGCCGGGCATCCGGACATGGGCATCTGGGGTGGCCGGCTGATCGTGCTGGCCTGGCTGCTGCCGGTGCTGGGGGTGCCGCTGCTGCTGGAGCCCGTGGTGCGCGGGCAGGTGGTGCTGCCCGCGCAGGAGGGGTCCGATCGGGCTCACTCGATGAGGTGACCTCCGGCAAGGCCGTTGACCTGGGCGGGAAGATACGGCCAATGCTGCACCTTATGTGCCTTTTTACCCCGTTCGGCCGTCTCCGTGGTGTGGCCCGGTGAGCGTCGGTGTCCTGACCCGGCGGGCCGTGCGCGGCGCCACGGCCCTGCACGGCGGGCGGACCTGGCGGCCGAGCCCGTACCAGGTCTTCGGCTTCCTGTTCTGGCTGATGATGGCACTGGCGTACTGGCGGGTGCCGCCGTGCTGCGACGCCGGCCAGCACGCGGCGGTCGTGGAGCGCCTGAAGGACCGGCTGCTGCGGCCGCTGCACCCGATGGCCGACCTGCCGGGCGCCGGCAGCCCCTACTACTCGCCGTACGCGGTGGCCGAGGGCGCGTTCGCCCGGCTGACCGGACTGAGCGGCTGGGGGGTGCTGCGGGTCGCCGGGCCGGTGAACCTGGTGGTGCTGCTGACCGGCATCGGCCGTTTCGTCCGGATGCTGACGCCCCGGCCGTGGGCGCCGGTACTGGCACTGGCCACGATGACCCTGCTGTGGGGCACCGAGCGCGCCTGGTGGAGCGGCTATCTGGGCCTGATGTCGATGACCGGCAACCTCGCCTACCCGTCCACCTTCGCCATCGGGCTCACCTTCTGGGCATGGGCGCTGACGGGGGCCCGCGCGCGGGACGGGCGCCGGGTGCGGTTCGTCGGCCCGAGCGGGCTGCGCGGCTTCACCGGGTACGCGGGGCTGGGCACGCTGTACGGGCTGATCCTGCTGGTGCATCCCATCACCGCGGTGGCGGCCCTGACCGGGGCGCTCGCCCTCGTCGCGGGGTGGCAGCGCGGGCAGCGGGGGCAGCGGGCGGCGGTGCTCGGCCGGTGGGCGACGACGGGCGCGACGGCGCTGCTGGTGGCCTGGTCCTGGCCGTACTTCGACGTGTTCGCGCTGGCCGGGGACGGCAGCGTGGACGCGATGCACCGACGGCTGTACTACAGCCCGGTCGGCCACTTCTGGCTGGCCCTGCTGGGCCTGCCGGCCCTGTGGGCGCGGGCGCGGCGCTCGCGGCGCGATCCCCTGGTGCTGATGTTCGCCCTGGACTGCCTGGTGGTGGGGTACGGCTTCGTCAGCGGCCACTACACCTACGGGCGGATCCTGGGCCTGACCCTGGTCCCGGCCCAGTTCGCGCTCGCGGTGGAACTGGCGGCGCCCCGGCCCTGGCGGGCGCGGCGACGGATCCTGGGGGTGCTCGCGGCGGGCGGGGCGTGTCTGGGGCTGCTGACCGTGCAGGCGGGGGCGGTCGTGCCGCGCGCGCTGGATCCGGTCGGCTTCGACCAGCCGCCGCGCTGGCCGTCGTACGACTGGGCCGCGCGGCACATCGAGCCCGGGGAGGTGGTGGTCACCGACGGGTACTACGCCGTCCATGCCATCGCCGGGTACGGGCCGAATCTCGCGGTGCCGGCCTGGCCGGACGCGGCGCTGGACGAGCGGGAGCGGCTGCGGGGGCGCGCGGAGATCCGCGCCTACCTCTCCCCCGGCTCGACCCGCGCCGAGCGGACGGCGATCGCTCGCCGCTACCGCATCCGCTGGCTGCTGCTCACGCGCTGGCACCCGGTGCCCGAGGAGGCCGTGGTGGTGGCGTGGAGCCGACGGACGGGGGAGGTGCTGGCGCGGGTCGGGTGAGGGCTCCGGAGAGCTGCTCGTCGACGAGCCCCGGAGGGTTACTCGATGACGAGGTCGACCTCGATGTTGCCGCGGGTGGCGTTGGAGTAGGGGCACACCTGGTGGGCGGCCTCGACCAGCTTGCGGCCGGTCGCCTCGTCGAGGGTGTCGGGCAGCTCGACGCGCAGCGAGACCTTCAGGCCGAAGCCCTCGCCCTGCTTGCCTATGCCGACCTCGGCGGTCACGGCGGCGTCGCTGACGTCGACCTTCGCCTGGCGGCCGACGAGACCGAGAGCGCTGCCGAAACAGGCCGCGTAACCGGCGGCGAACAGCTGCTCCGGGTTGGTGCCCTGCCCGTTGCCGCCCAGCTCCACCGGCATGGCGAGCGCGAGGTCGATCTTGCCGTCGTTGCTGACGGCACGGCCCTCACGGCCGTGGGTGGCGGTGGCGACTGCGGTGTAGAGCGCGTCCATGGATGAACCATCCCTCTCGGAAGTCGTGTGCGGGGGGTGGCCGGCCCTCGCGCTTCTCGCGTCCGGACCGCCTCACGAGGAAGATTAGAGCACACAATTCAGTTGTGCACAACTAAATGGTCCGCCAGAGCTATCCTGGAGACATGACGCCCACGACCGCCCCTGGAACCCCTGCGGAGGACTGGCTCCGCCTGGACCGCCAGATCTGTTTCTCCCTGCACGCCGCCTCGCGCGCCTTCAACGGCGTGTACCGCGTGCTCCTCAAGGACCTCGGGCTGACCTACCCCCAGTACCTGGTGATGCTGGTGCTGTGGGAGCACGGCGACCTGCCCGTGAAGAAGCTCGGCGAGCACCTGCGGCTGGACTCCGGCACGCTCTCCCCGCTGCTCAAGCGGCTGGAGGCGGCCGGGCTGGTGCGCCGGGAGCGCAGCGCCCGCGACGAGCGCTCGGTGGAGATCCGGCTCACCGAGGACGGGCTCGCGCTGCGCGAGCGCGCCCTTCGGGTACCGCGCCGAATCGGTTCGGCGACGGGCTTCGATCTCGCGGAGATCAGCGCGCTGCGCGAGCGCCTCGACCAGCTCACCTCGGCGCTGGACGCGGCGGCGCTGGACGCGGGGGCACTGGAGGACGAGCCCGGGTACGAGGGGCCGGCCGAGGGGCCCGGGTGCCGGTAGGGACGCGGGGGCCGGTGGTGCCTGTAGGGACGCGGGCGCCCTCGGGACGGCGTTTCGCGTAGAGGCGCAGCATCACGCCGTCCCGCACGAACTCCCGGCGCGGCTCGTACGGCACGAACCTCTCCCCCACCACCGTGAGTTTGACCCGCTCGGTCGGGTTGCGCGGATACCAGGGCGAGCGCAGGGCGTACGGCTCGGCGACCAGCCAGAGCCGGTCCAGCGTGAGCAGCCGGCGGCGCAGCTCACGGGCGCCGGTCTCCCGGCCGTACAGCGTGCCGGAGGCGGGTCCGGGGGTGCGCAGGGCGATGTCCCGCACGCCCCGAAAGCCCTCCGGGTGCGACAGCGCCGCACGCCGTCCGATCGACGGCAGGAACACCACCGCGTCCCCGGGGCGCAGCTCGCGGGCGGCGAGCGCGGAGACGGCGGCCAGGCTGTCGGGGCGGGTGAGGAGGGTGCGGTCCTGGCGGTGCAGGGGCAGTTGATGGGTGAACGCGAGGGCGACGGCGAGAGTTCCCGCGAGCGGGACCAGGGGCGAGCCGGCCCGGCAAGGGGCCGATCCCGGTCCCGGCAGGACCGCTCCCGCCGCCCGCAGCAGCCGGTCCGCCCCCGCCGCCACCAGCAGCGGCGCCCCCGCGAGGGCGTACAGCACGTACCGGTCGTCGTACATCGGACGCACCTGGGAGACGGCGAGCAGGGCGAGCGGAGGGAGGGCCATGAGCGGCAGGGCCACCGACGTGACCGACGGCGCCCTCCGGGAGCGCGGCGGCACGGCCACGGCCGCGAGCAGCAGGCACGCCCAGAGGACCGGTCCGCCCTGCCCCAGGAAGGCGCGCAGCAGCCGCTCCGCGCTGCCCGGTCCCGGCCGGGGCAGCCAGGCGATCTGACCGGCCTGGGCGCGTGACACGAGCGCGAGCGGGAGCAGCGCCGCCAGGGCGGCCCCGGCGGCGCCCGCCCATCCCCGCCAGGTGCGCCGCGCCACGCGCGCGTGGGCGAGCGTCACGGCGTGCGCGAGCAACGCCGGCACCGCCAGCTCGTGCAGCAGACAGGTCAGGGTGACGACGACGCCGTACGGCCACCAGGAGCGCCGGCCGTCGAGCGCCCGCACCAGCAGCAGGGTCGCCGCGGTCGCACCGGCGCCGACCAGGGCGTAGGAGCGGCCCTCCTGCGCGTAGTGGCCCGCCAGCGGGGTCGCCGCGTACAGCAGGCCCGCCCACAGGCCGACCCGGGGCCGGGCCAGCCGTACGCCGAGGGCCGCGATCAGGCCCGCGGTGGCGGCGGCCGCGCCGACGGACGGCAGGCGCAGGGCGACCTCGTCGGCGCGGACGGCGAGGACCGGGTGCATCAGGAGGTAATAGAGGCCGTGCACCGCGTCCACGCCGTGCAGCAGCCGCCAGATCTGCGGCACCGAGCGCCGCGCGACCTGGAGGGTGACGTCCTCGTCCCGCCAGGTCCCGCCGCGGTCCAGGCCCCACAGGCCGAGCGCGAGCATGACGACGACCGGGACGGCCACGGCGACGGGGGCGGCCGGGGCGACGCGGGTGCCGCGGCCGGACGGGAGCGAGCGCTGATACACCACACCGGGATTCTGTGCCGGGAGAACGCCCCTATCGCTGATTGACGTCCTGTCGGGGCTTGACCATGGTGCGACCGGATGATGATCGGCATGTCCGACGGCATGACGAACGGCATGACGACGGCCGTTCCGCGGCGGGTGCGCGGAGTTGTCCACAGGCCCTGCGCGAGAGTCAGGCGCCTGCTTCACTATGAGTCGACTTCATTGCGGGTGATTGTCCGCTGACGGGCGATCACTGGTGAAACGCACCATCATGGGCCGACGGGCGACAGGCCGACGGACAAGGGGGAGATCACGACATGACCTGGCTGATCACGGGCGGCGCCGGCTACATCGGGGCGCACGTCGTACGGGCGATGACCGAGGCGGGCGAGCGCGCCGTCGTCTACGACGACCTGTCCACGGGCATCGCCGAGCGGATCCCGGCCGGGGTGCCGCTGGTGGTGGGCTCCACGCTGGACGGGGAGCGGGTGGCGCGCACGCTCGCCGAGCACGCGGTCACCGGTGTGATCCACCTGGCGGCGAAGAAGCAGGTCGGCGAGTCGGTGGAGCTGCCCCTGCACTACTACCGGGAGAACGTGGAGGGGCTGCGGGTCCTGCTGGAGGCCGTGACGGACGCCGGGGTGACGTCCTTCGTGTTCTCCTCCTCCGCCGCCGTGTACGGCATGCCGGACGTCGAGCTGGTCACGGAGGAGACGCCGTGCGTGCCGATGTCGCCCTACGGCGAGACGAAGCTGGCGGGCGAGTGGCTGGTCCGGGCGACCGGCCGGGCGACGGGCCTGTCCACGGCCTCGCTGCGCTACTTCAACGTGGCCGGCGCGGCCACCCCCGAGCTGGCGGACGTCGGTGTCTTCAACCTCGTCCCGATGGTCTTCGAGCGGCTCACGGAGAAGGCGCCGCCGCGCATCTTCGGCGACGACTACCCGACGCCCGACGGCACCTGCGTCCGGGACTACATCCACGTCGTCGACCTGGCCGAGGCCCATGTGGCCGCCGCGCACGCCCTCCAGACCTCCCCGGGGCACGACCTGACCCTCAACATCGGCCGCGGGGAAGGCGTTTCGGTGCGGGAGATGATCGACCGCGTCAACGCCGTCACCGGGTACGACCGGCCGCCGACGGTCAGCCCGCGCCGCCCCGGCGACCCGGCCCGCGTGGTCGCCTCGGCCGACCGCATCACCACCCACCTGGGCTGGAAGGCCAGACACGACGTCCAGGACATGATCGCCTCCGCCTGGGAGGGGTGGGTGCGGCTGCATCCGGGAGCGGCCCGGGTGTAGGGCCAGGAGCCGCTGTCCACGGGCGGGGCCTCGTAGGCTGCCGGGATGACCGGACACGGACGCGCCGCCGCCGACGTACCCGACCCTGCCGTCACCCCTGCCCTCGCCCCTCCCGTCGCCTCTGCCGCCGACCGTGCCATCGGCTGTGTCGTCGGTTCCGCCGTGGGTGACGCGCTGGGCGCTCCCTTCGAGTTCGGGCCCGCAGGGGCCTTCTCCGCGCGCTTCCCGGCCCCGGGGCACGGCGGCGAGATGTGCGGAGGCGGCGGCTGGGACCCGGGCGAGGCGACCGACGACACGCAGATGGCCGTACTCGTCGGGGAGTCGCTGCTGGAGTGCGGCGGCCTGGAACCGGCGGACGTCTTCCGCCGGTTCCGGCGCTGGGCGGCGGCCGACCCGAAGGACATCGGCCTCCAGACGGAGGCGGTGCTGGGCAGCGGCGACCCCTGGGACACGGCGGCCGCGCTGCACTTCCAGGTCAGCCAACGGGCGGCGGGCAACGGCGCCCTGATGAGGGCCGCCACGTCCGCCGTCCGCTTCGCGCCGCACGGCCCCGCCGCCACCCTGGACGCGGGGCGCCGGCTCGCCGCGCTCACCCACGGCGACCGCGCGGCCTGGGAGGGCACGGCCCTGTTCCACGAACTGGTCCGCACCGCACTGACCGGCGCCGACCCGCTGGCCGCGCTGCCGGCCGCCCTCGCCGAGGTCGACCCGGCGCACCGCGCGCGCTACGCGACCGTGCTGGCCGCCGACTGGGATCCCGACCTGGCCACCGAGTTCAACGGCGCGGTCTGGCCGTGCCTGGGGTCCGCCGTCTGGGCGCTGCGGACGACGTCCTCGTACGAGGAGGCCGTGCGCGCCGCCGTCGACCTGGGCGGCGACACGGACACCGTCGCGGCGGTCACCGGCGGGCTCGCCGGGGCCGTGTACGGGGCCGACGCGGTCCCCGAGCGCTGGACGGCCGCCCTGCACGTACCGCTGCCGGGCTTCGGCGACCGCGTCCTGCGGCTGGCCGAACTGACCGCCCTCGCGGTCGAACTGGCCGCAGGCTGACCGGACCGCCGGACCGCCGGCCCGCGCGGGGCGGCGGCCTATGCGTTGTTCAGGTACGCGAGCACTGCCAGCACCCGCCGGTGCCCGCTGTCGCTCGGCGGCAGGCCCAGCTTCAGGAAGACGTTCCCGATGTGCTTGCTGACCGAGCGCTCGGTGATGACGAGGGTGGTGGCGATGGTGGTGTTGTCGCGGCCCTCTGCCATCAGTTCGAGCACCTCGCGCTCGCGCGGGGTGAGCGAGTCCAGGGGCGAGTCGCGGCGGCGGGTCAGCAGTTCCGTGACGACCTCGGGGTCGAGGGCCGTGCCGCCGCCGGCCACCCGTTCCAGTGCGCCGAGGAACTCGTCGACCCGGCCCACCCGGTCCTTCAGCAGATACCCGACGCCGCTCGCCCCGCCGCCGAGCAGCTCGGCCGCGTAGGACTCCTCGACGTACTGCGACAGCACCAGCACCGGCAGCGCCGGGATCTTCTCGCGGGCCTCCAGGGCGGCGCGCAGTCCCTCGTCCCGGAACCCGGGCGGCATCCGTACGTCGAGGACGGCCACGTCCGGCCGGTGCTCCAGCAGGGCGGGCAGGATCTCGGGCCCGGAGCCGGCGACGGCCACCACCTCGTGCCCGGCCGACCTCAGCAACAGGACGAGCCCCTCCCTGAGCAGGGCGTTGTCCTCGGCCAGCACGACCCTCATGCCATCACGCCCCTCATGTCACCCCAGCTCCCGTCACCGCGCGGGGCTCTCCGCTCACAGCGCCTTGATCGCCTCCGCCGTCGCCCGGGCCAGTGCGGCCAGATACCCCTTGGGCAGCTTCGGGCTGCGGATCACCACCGAACGCCAGTAAAGCGGACCCGAGATGAGATCGAGCGCCAGCTCCTCGTCCAGGCCCGTCCGGACCTCGCCGCGCTGCTCCGCCGCCGCCACGATCTTCAGGGCGACGCCCTCCTGCCCCTCCCGCAGCGCCTTCTGGAGCGCCTCGGCGATCTCGGGGTTGCGGGCCGCCTCGGCCTGGAGGTCGGGGATGATCTGCGAGGCCACGGGGTGCCTGAGCGCCCGGGACGTGACCTCGTACAGCATCCGCAGATCGCCCTCCAGGCCGCCGGTCTCCGGGGCGGGCAGGCCCTGGACGGCGAGCGCCGAGACCAGGTCGAGGACCAGGTGCAGCTTGGAGCGCCAGCGCCGGTACACCGCGGTCTTGCCCACACCGGCGCGCCGGGCGATGCCCTCGATCGACATCCGCGCGTAGCCGACGGTCGCGAGTTCCTCGAACACGGCCGCCCGGATGGCCTCCGTCACATCCTCGCGGAGCACGGCCGCTCCCGCGGGTGCCCGGCGGCGCGGACGTGCCGGGGTCCCGTCGGCGTTCGTCGTGTTCGTCGTCATGCGAACCAGCATAGGGCGTTACGACGAAACGGTTGCGTTCCGACGTCATCACGGCCTACGCTCACGTTGCGACGATACGGTGCCGTCCCGACGTAAGAGAACGTGAAGAGAACCGTAAGGAAACGCCGGCCGACGGCAGCACGACCGGACGCACGCACCCCCACCCCCCGAGTGAAAGCAGCGGATGTGAGCCAGGTACTCCACACACCGCCCGGGACACAGGCCATGCCCCGCGACGACCTCGCGGCCCTGGCCGCCCGGCACGGCCTCAGCGTCAGCGGCGCCCGCCCCTCCCTGCCCCAGTACATCCGCCGGCTGTGGGCACGCCGCCACTTCATCACCGCTTTCGCCACCGCCAAGCTCACCTCGCAGTACAGCGGCGCCAAGCTGGGCCAGCTCTGGCAGGTGATGACCCCGCTGCTGAACGCGGCGGTCTACTACTTCATCTTCGGCGTGCTGCTCCAGACCAAGAAGGGCGTCCCGGACTACATCCCCTTCCTGGTCACGGGGGTGTTCGTGTGGACGTTCACACAGAGCTCGATCATGTCGGGGACCCGGGCCATCTCCGGCAACATCGGCCTGGTGCGGGCCCTGCACTTCCCGCGGGCCGCGCTGCCGATCTCGTACTGCCTCCAGCAGCTCCAGCAGCTGCTGTTCTCCATGGCCGCGCTGCTGGTCATCCTGTTCGTCATGGGCGTGCCGCCGGCCCTCTCCTGGGTGCTGGTGATCCCGGCCCTGACGCTCCAGTTCGTCTTCAACGCGGGCGTGTCGATGATCCTGGCGCGCGCCGGGGCCAAGACCCCGGACATCGCCCAGCTGATGCCGTTCGTGCTGCGCACCTGGATGTACGCCTCGGGCGTGATGTGGAGCATCGATACGCTGCTCAGCAAGCATGCCGAATGGCCGTCCTGGGTCGTGGACGTCCTGCGTGCCAACCCGGCCGCCGTCTACATCGACCTGATGCGCTTCGCGCTGATCGACAGCTTCCAGGCCAGTCAGCTGCCGCCCCACGTGTGGGCGGTCGCGACGGGCTGGGCGCTGCTCGCCGGCGTCGGCGGTTTCATCTACTTCTGGAAGGCTGAGGAGACGTACGGCCGTGGCTGACAACGCATCCCGCACCACCGCGCCGCTCGACGAGCGGGCCCCCACCGTCATCGCCGACGGCGTCGACATCGTCTACCGCGTCAACGGCACCGGCGGCGGCCGGGGCAGCGCGACCGCCGCCCTCAACCGCATCCTGCGCCGCAAGCAGGCCGAGAAGGCGGCCGGCACCCGGCTGGTGCACGCGGTGCGTGGCGTCTCCTTCGTCGCCTACAAGGGCGAGGCCATCGGTCTGATCGGCAGCAACGGCTCCGGCAAGTCGACGCTGCTCAAGGCGGTCGCCGGCCTGCTGCCGGTGGAGAACGGCCGGATCTACACCGACGGCCAGCCCTCCCTCCTCGGCGTCAACGCGGCCCTGATGAGCGACCTGACCGGCGAGCGCAACGTCCACCTCGGCGGCCTCGCCATGGGCATGACCCGGGAGCAGATCAAGGAGCGCTACCAGCAGATCGTCGACTTCTCCGGGATCAACGACAAGGGCGACTTCATCTCCCTGCCGATGCGCACGTACTCCTCCGGCATGGGCTCGCGGCTGCGGTTCTCCATCGCCGCCGCCAAGGACCACGACGTCCTGCTCATCGACGAGGCCCTCGCGACCGGTGACGCGCTGTTCCGCCGGCGCTCGGCGGACCGCATCCGCGAGATGCGCGCGCACGCGGGCACCGTCTTCCTGGTCAGCCACAGCAACAGCACGATCCGCGAGACCTGCGAGCGGGTGCTGTGGCTGGAGCGCGGCGAACTGAAGATGGACGGGCCGACCGAGGAGGTCATGGAGGCCTACGAGACGTTCACCGGGGACAAGAAGACCAAGAAGAAGCCCGCACCCAAGCCCGCCGCCGCGGCACCCAAGCCCGCGGCGGCGGCACCGAAGCCGGAGCCCACGGCGGCGGTCTGAGCCGCACGGGATCCTGCCTGTACGGCAGAGGGCGCCCCCTCCTCTCGGGAGGGGGCGCCCTTCGTCACGCCGTCACGGGATCACCGCGCCGTCACGAGTGCGTGCGCAGCAGCGTCCGCATCGTCCGCATCGCCACCGAGAGGTTCGCCAGGTCGAACGTCTCCGAGCCCTGGATCTCCTCCAGCGTGGTGCGCGCCCGGCCCAGGATCGCCGCGTTCTTCTCCTCCCACGCCTTGAACCGCTGCTCGGGCGTCGAGGTGCCGTTGCCGACGGACAGCACGTCCGCGGTCAGCGCCGCGTGCGCCGCGTAGAGGTCCTCACGGATGGAGGCGCGGGCCATGGACTGCCAGCGGTCCGCGCGCGGCAGCTCGATGATGCGGTCCATGAGCTGGGTGATGTGCAGCCGGTCGGCAAGGTCGTAGTAGACCTCGGCGACGTCCAGCGAGTCCTTCCCGGTGCGGTCGGCCACCGAGACGATGTCCAGCGCCGGGAAGGCCGACGAGAACCCGGCGACCTTGGTGGCCAGCTCGTCCGGCACACCGACGCCGGACAGCTCGTCGTAGATCTTCTGCCACCACTCCAGGTCCGCGCCGCGCAGCAGCTTGGTCAGCTGCGACCAGACCTGCTCGACGCGGTCGGCGAAGAAGTCGACGGTCTCGGCGAGCTCGAGCGGCTGCGGCCGGTTGTTCAGCAGCCAGCGCGTGCCCCGCTCGACGAGGCGCCGCGAGTGCAGCCGGATGCGGGTCTGCACCTCGGCCTCGACCTGGTTGTCGAGGCCCTCCACCGCGTCCCACACCGGGGCCGAGCGGAAGATCGCCCGGGCCGCGGTCTGCGCCCGCACGATCTCCTCCAGCGACGCGCCGGTCTCCTCGCGCAGCCGGTGCAGATACGTCGTACCGCCCGTATTGACCGTGTCGTTGACCAGCACGGTCGTGGTGATCTCCCGGCGCAGCGGGTGGCTGTCGATGTGCTCGGGGAACCTCTCGCGCAGCGCGGTCGGGAAGTACGCGTACAGCAGGCCGCGCAGGTAGGGGTCGTCGGGCAGCGAGGTCTGCAGCAGCTCGTCCGACACCGTGATCTTCGTGTACGCCATCAGGACGGCGGTCTCCGGGCCGGTCAGGCCCTGGCTGGAGGCGAGCCGCTCACGGATCTGGCGGTCGGCCGGCAGGAACTCCAGCGCCCGGTCGAGGTGCCCCTCGCGGACCAGGTGGCGGATGAACCGCTGCTGGGCGTGGAGCATGTCCTTGGACTGGGCGAGGGCGTTGGCGATCGCCGTGTTCTGCGCGTAGTTGTTACGCAGGACGAGCGCGCCGACCTCGTCGGTCATCTCCGCGAGCAGCTTGTTGCGCTGCTTGACGGTCATGTCGCCCTCGGTGACCAGGCCGTTGAGCAGGATCTTGATGTTCACCTCGTGGTCGGAGGTGTCCACGCCCGCGCTGTTGTCGATGGCGTCCGTGTTGATCTTGCCGCCGCCCCGGGCGAACTCGATCCGGCCGAGCTGGGTCAGGCCCAGGTTGCCGCCCTCGCCGACGACCTTGACCCGCAGGTCCTGGCCGTCGACGCGGATCGGGTCGTTGGCCTTGTCGCCGGCGTCGGCGTTCGACTCCGTGCTCGCCTTCACGTACGTGCCGATGCCGCCGTTCCACAGCAGGTCCACCGGCGCGCTGAGGATCGCCTTCATCAGGTCGGCCGGGGTCAGCTTGACGACGCCCGCCTCGATGCCGAGGACCGCGCGGATGTGCGCGTTGACCGGGATCGCCTTCGCCGTACGCGGGAAGACACCGCCGCCGGCGGAGATCAGGTCGCCGTCGTAGTCGGCCCAGCTGGAACGCGGCAGCTCGAACAGCCGGCGGCGCTCGGCGTACGAGGTGGCCGCGTCCGGGTTCGGGTCGATGAAGATGTGCCGGTGGTCGAAGGCGGCGACGAGGCGGACGTGCTCGGAGAGCAGCATGCCGTTGCCGAACACGTCACCGGACATGTCACCGATGCCGACGACCGTGAAGTCCTCGACCTGGGTGTTCACGCCCAGCTCGCGGAAGTGCCGCTTGACGGACTCCCAGGCGCCGCGGGCGGTGATGCCCATCGCCTTGTGGTCGTAACCGGCGGAGCCGCCGGAGGCGAAGGCGTCGCCGAGCCAGAAGTTGTAGCTGCCCGCGACCTCGTTGGCGATGTCGGAGAACGTCGCGGTGCCCTTGTCGGCGGCGACCACCAGGTAGGTGTCGTCCTCGTCGTGCCGCACCACGTCGGCCGGGGGCACGACCTCGCCGGCGACCATGTTGTCGGTGATGTCGAGCAGCGCCGAGATGAACGTCTTGTAGCTGGCGATGCCCTCGGCGAGCCACGCGTCGCGGTCCACGCCCGGGTCGGGCAGCTGCTTGGCGACGAAGCCGCCCTTGGCGCCGACCGGCACGATCACCGTGTTCTTCACCATCTGCGCCTTGACCAGGCCCAGGATCTCGGTGCGGAAGTCCTCCCGCCGGTCGGACCAGCGCAGACCACCGCGCGCGACCTTCCCGAACCGCAGGTGCACGCCCTCCACGCGCGGCGAGTACACCCAGATCTCGAACGCCGGGCGGGGCGCCGGCAGGTCCGGGATGGCCTGCGGGTCGAACTTCATGGAGACGTACTCGTGCGGCTTGCCGCCCACGCTCTCCTGGAAGAAGTTCGTCCGCAGGGTCGCCTTGATGACGGTGAGGAAGGACCGCAGGATGCGGTCCTCGTCGAGCGAGGCGACCTGGTCGAGCGCCGCGTCCAGCTCCTCCAGGAGCGCGTCGACGATCTCGTGCCCGGCGCGCTGCCGCTCCGGCGCCATCCGGGCCTCGAACAGGTTGACCAGCAGCCGGGTGGTGTGGACGTTCGTACGGAGTGTGTCCTCCATGTAGTCCTGGCTGAAGGTCGCCCCGGCCTGGCGCAGGTACTTCGCGTACGCGCGCAGCACCATCGCCTGGCGCCAGCTCAGCCCGGCGCCCAGCACCAGCGCGTTGAACCCGTCGTTCTCCGCGAGGCCGGTCCAGGTCGCGGAGAACGCCTCCTGGAACCGCTCGCGGCCGTCGTCGCCGAGCAGGTCGGTGGTGGTGCCGCCCTCGGGGATGCGCAGCCCGAAGTCGTAGATCCAGGCGACCGAGCGGTCCGTGCAGCGCAGCTCGTAGGGACGCTCGTCGATCACCTCGACGCCGAGCCGGTTGAGCACCGGCAGCACCGCCGACAGGGAGATCGCGTCACCCTTGCGGTAGATCTTGAAGCGGCGCTCGTCGGGTGCGGCGCCCACCGGCTCGTACAGGCTGAGCGAGAAGCTCTGGTCCTCGGTGAGCCGCTCGAGGTGGACGAGGTCGGAGACCGCGGCGCGCGGGGTGTGGTCGGCCTTGTAGCCCTCGGGGAAGGCGTTGTTGTAGCGGCGCTGCAGCTCCGCGGCCCGCTCCTCGCCCAGCTCGGCGTTGAGCGCCTCGGCGAAGGCGTCGGCCCAGGACCGCGCGGCCTCCACGAGCCGCGCCTCGATGCGGTCCTTGTCGTTCTCGGACAGCTCCGGCAGTTCGGTGCCCTGCGGGACCCGGACGACGAAGTGCAGCCGGGAGAGGATCGACTCGGTGTTCCAGGCGGTGAAGTCGACGCTGGTGCCGCCGAGCTCCTCCTTGAGGATGTCGATGATCCGCAGCCGGACGCCGGTGGTGTAGCGGTCGCGGGGCAGGTAGACCAGCGCGGAGTAGTAGCGCCCGTACTCGTCCTGCCGCAGGTAGAGCCGCAGCCGGCGCCGTTCCTGGAGGTAGAGGACGCTGGTGACGATGGACCGCAGCTCGTCGACCGGGGTCTGGAACAGCTCGTCGCGCGGGTAGGTCTCCATGATCTGGAGCAGGTCGCGTCCGTCGTGGCTGTTGGGCGAGAAGCCCGCGCCCTTCAGCACGGCGCCGACCTTGCGCCGCACGACGGGCACCCGCACCACGGACTCGGTGTAGGCGGCGGAGGAGAACAGGCCCAGGAAACGGCGCTCACCGACGACATTGCCGTCGGCGTCGAACTTCTTCACGCCCACGTAGTCGAGGTACGACGGCCGGTGCACGGTGGCCCGGCTGTTCGCCTTGGTCAGCACCAGCAGCTTGTGCTCGCGGGCCTTGGCCCGGGCGTCGGCCGGGAGCCGCTCGAAGGACGGGCTGACGGGGTGGCTGTCCTCGCCGGCGTGGTGCGGGTCGGAGCGCAGGATGCCGAGGCCGGTGCCGGGGACCGCGGCGAGGGAGTCGTCCTCGCGCAGCTGGTACTCCCGGTAGCCCAGGAAGGTGAAGTGGTCGGCGGCGAGCCAGCGCAGCAGCTCCCGGGCCTCCTCGACCTCGGGCGAGGCGAGGTCGCCGGGCACGGGCTCGTCCGTGAGGCCGTCCGCGATCCGCAGGGCCGCGTCCCGCATCTTCTCCCAGTCCTCGACGGCCTCCCGGACGTCGGACAGGACCCGCAGCAGCTCCGCGGTGATCTGCTTGAGATCGGCGCGATCGGTCTCGCGGTCCGTCTCGACATGGATCCAGGACTCGATGTGCGCGTCGTGCGGCAGGTCCGCGGCGGACGGAGGCGTGCGGAGCACCTCGATGAGCTTGCCGGTGACATCGCGCCGGACCACGACCTGCGGGTGGATGACGAGGTGGATGCCCCGCCCCTGCCGGGTCAGCTCGTTGGTGACGGAGTCGACGAGGAAGGGCATGTCGTCGGTGACGACCTCCACGACGGAATGGCTGCACGTCCAGCCGTTCCCCTCGACCGTCGGGGTGTGGACCCGGACGTTGGCGGTGCCCTGTGGCCGGTTCTCGGCGAGCCGGTAGTGCGACAGCGCGGCACCGAAGACATCGACCGGGTCGCGGTCCGTGAGGTCTTCCGATGCGGTGTGCAGGTAGTAGCGCTGGAGGAACGCGAGGAGGGTGTCCCGGTCCGGGAGGCCCTCACCCGTCGTCCCAGTCGGTAGGTGCCCCCCGACCGGGCTGTTCTCAGCGACCCGCGCCGCCCTCTCGAGCAGCTCGGCCTTGGCTTCGTCCAGCTTGGTCTGCATTGTCCTCTGACTCCTGTCGCGCGCCGTTGCGTGACGTAGAAGGAAGTACGGTCTCTTCCCTTGCGGCTCGACGCCACGGCCCGGGGTCTCCGGTCCGCTTCGACGCTATGCCGCAAGCTGAGATGAGCGGGGGGTTATCGGCCATTCTCGACACGCCCCCGCGGTGTGACGCTGCTCTCCGCGCCACGCGCTCCTGGGATGTGTACGGCGTCCTGGGGAACCTTGCGCCCCCGTCCCGCCCGCAAGAACCAGCGTCCGCCGCCCGGCCACGGGGATATTCCGTGCTCGCCGGGCGCAGGGCAGGGGCTACAGCACCCCCGCGAGATATCGCGCTGATCACGCCACCAGGCTATCGCTCCTCACCGGGGGCCCGTCATGAGCCGTATGTGTACAAAACAAGGGGGAGAAGTTTGACGTTCTGCACAGGAGCGGGACGGGCGGATGAGTGCTGGGCAACCTCATGTTTCGGACAAGTCGACGCGGGCGCCGCCCCACGGCACCCTGAAAGCGACCCCACCTCTTGGCAGGCCCACCCCCAAGAGGCACGTTGCCCATGACAGCGCCCGCCCGAGAGGAAGCCGCCCACCATGACCGCGAAGATCCTCATCGTCACCGGCGACGCAGCCGAGTCCCTGGAGGTCCTCTACCCCTACCAGCGCCTGCGCGAGGAGGGCTACGAGGTCCATATCGCCGCCCCGACCCGCAAGCGGCTCCGGTTCGTGGTCCACGACTTCGAACCCGGCTTCGACACCTACACGGAGAAGCCCGGCTACACCTGGCCCGCCGACCTCGCCTTCTCCGAGGTCGAGCCCGGCCAGTACGCCGCCGTCGTGATCCCCGGCGGCCGGGCCCCCGAGTACCTCCGCAACGACCCCGAGCTCCGCAAGATCCTCAAGTCGTTCTTCGACTCGGACAAGCCGGTGGCCCAGATCTGCCACGGCCCGCTGCTCACCGCCGCGGTCGACGCCCTGCGGGGCCGCCGGGTCACCGCCTACCCGGCGCTGGAGATCGACATGCAGTCGGCCGGCGCGACCTTCCAGGACAGCGAGGTCGTGGTCGACGGCACGCTGGTCTCCTCCCGGGTCTGGCCGGACCACTCGGCCTGGATGCGTGAGTTCCTGACCGTTCTGCGCGCGAAGGCCCCCGTGACCTGACCCCCTCCGCCGAGCCGGTGCGGCGTCGCACGGACGCACGCCGCACCACCCCCCTCAGGCGGCCAGCCGCCCGGCGACCGCCACCGCCTCCTCGAGGCTGTCCACCACCGGCACCCCGACCCCCTCGAGGCTGGCCCGGCTGTGCGAGCCCCCGGTGTAGAGCACGGCCCGCGCCCCGGCGTGCAGCGCGGCCACCGCGTCGTCGGCCGCGTCCCCGATCACCACGGTCCGCTCGGGCTCCACCACGCCGAGGGCCCGGAGATGGCGCACCATGTGCTCGGTCTTGCTGCCGCCGGACGGCCCCGTGCGTCCGTCGACGCGTATGAAGTGCGGCTCTATGCCGAAGCCCCGCACGAGCGGGACGAGCTCCTCGTGCACGTACATGCTCAGCAGGGACTGGCTGTGCCCCGCCGACCGCCAGCCCGAGAGCAGGTCCTCCGCGCCGTCGGTGAGCGCGCAGCGCACCCGGTGCTCGGCGTAGTACCGGTGGAAGACGTCGTCCATCAGCTCCCACTCGGCGTCGGTGGGCAACCGACCCATCAGCCGCTCGTAGAACTTCGGCACCGGCACGCAGTACAGCGCCCGGTACCGCTCCAGAGTCAGCGGCTCCAGCCCCAGCTCGGCGAACGCCGCGTTCGTCGCGCCGATGATCGCGTCATTGTCGTGGAACAGCGTGCCGTTCCAGTCCCAGACGATGTGTGCCGGTTCTTGCTGCTTCGCCATGCCACAAAACGTACCCGCCCGCACTGACAATCAAGAGGGGAGGATCGTGAGGCCCTGGTCTCGGTCGCCGGGGCCAGGCCTCCTCAGCTCCTGAAGCTCGGGCATCAGCTCCTGAAGCCCGGCGGCACCCCCTGAAACCCGCCCTCAGCCGCCGGAACCCACCAGGCTCGGGATCTCCTGCCGGGCGAACCACAGCAGCTCGTGCTCCTCGGCGCCGTCCACGACGGACTGCGCGTCGCCGTCCCCGCCGTCCGCCGCGGCCAGGGCCCCGGCCGCGGCCGCGACGTCCTCCTCGGCGTCGTCCGCGTCGACGTGGACGGACGCCGCCTTGGCCAGCGGCACCGGCCCGGCCACCCGGACCTCTCCCGGTACGGCCTGGTCCGATCCGCTGCCGGGGTCGGCCACGGCCGCCCGGTCGGGGACGTCGACGGCGACCACGACCCGCCGCCGGGGCGCGTCCGCGTCCGCCGCGAGCAGCCGCAGCGAGGCGAGCGCCGCCTGGCCGAGCGCCGCGTACTCCAGCTCCTCCATGTCCTCGGAGACGTACCACTCGCGCAGCGCGGGGGTGACGGCGTACGCGACGAGCGGCCCGGACCCCAGCTCCCCCGTCTTGTGTGCCTCGGCGAGGCCGGGGAGGGTCACGGGAACGTAGACGCGCATGGCTGGCCGCTCTTTCCTGGTCGGAGGCTCCGCTCGAAGGCCTTCAGGATACGTGCGGGCGTCCTCTTTCGGGCCCCCGCCCACCGCGGGCGACACGTCCACCCCGCGCCTCGGAATTCACCCCCCACACCTCGCTCACCTGGCCTTTCCCCTCACGGAATCCTTCTGATAGGTGAATCGCCCCTCCGAGGCCGGGCAACTCTCCGCTTCCTTGCCATCACGTACCGCGACACCGTACAAGATCCACAACGCAAGTTACCGCCCGGTAGAAGCGGAGGCCGGGCCCATCGAACGGGGACAACCATGAACAAGGTCATGACGAGGGACCAGCACACCCCCACCGCCCGACCTCCCGGCCGCCGGGACACCCGCCGCCCCACCGGCACCCCGCCCCGCACCCCCGGCGGCGGCACCCTGCGCACCGCCCAGGCCGGCGGCCGCCCACCGGCCTCACCCCGCGCCACCTCCACCCGCCCGACGGACAACCGCCCCGCACCCACCCCGGCCCGCGTACGCCCCACCGACCTGTTCGCCGACCGTCTCCTCGCCGTCCTGAGCGGCCGGCGCCCCGTCCACTTCATGCTCCGCCACACCCGCGGCCGCGCCTACGACGACCTGGCCCACCTCGCCGAACGCAGCCCCCTGCGCACCAGTCACGGCACCCTTCCGGTCGTCCGGGACATCGGCTACTACGTCCCCCGCCCCGGCGCCGTCGAGGCCTTCGCCCGCATCGGCACCGGCAACCGCGTCCGCGCCATGGCCTTCCGCCTGGAACTCGGCCCGGACCACCGCTGGCGCTGCACGGCCGTCGAACTCGACGGCCCCCGCAGGCCCGAGCCGCCGACCGACTGAACGCGTTCCCGAAGCCGTCAGGGGCCGCCCGCGGCCCCCTCGGCGGCACTCGGCACCCAGTTGCCCGGCCTGGAGCCACGGGCCGGGCAGAGGCCCGACAGAGGCCTCCGGCGGGCCCTCCCGAAGGAAACCCTCCCAAGGGAAGCCCTACCGAACGAAGCCCTACCGAAGGAAACCCTCCCAAGGGCCTCCCCACCCGCCGCCGCACGCCGAAGGGCCGGGCCACCCGAAGGTGACCCGGCCCTCACACCGGCTCTCGCACCGCCCCGCACCCCACGGCACCGTCACTCCCGGCGACGGCACCGCGGACACGAGCCGCTACTTCTTGCGGCGCCGCCCGGCCTTCGCCTGCTTGCGGCGCTCCGCGCGCGTGAGACCGTCGGCCTCGGAGCGGACCGGCTCGTCGTCGTCGTCGAACTCGCCCTCGATCGTGCCGCCCTCGCCGTCCACGGTCGGCGCGGAGAAGTGCAGGTTCCGCCGCTGCGGAGCGTCCAGCCCCTTCGCGCGGATCTCCGGACGCGAACCAGCCTGCGCCGGCACCACGTCCTGCTTCTCCATGTCGACCGGAGCGGCGTCCTCGACCGGAACCTCCTCGACCTGCTGCTCGACCTGGACCTCCAGGTTGAACAGGTAGCCGACCGACTCCTCCTTGATGCCGTCCATCATCGCGGTGAACATGTCGAAGCCCTCGCGCTGGTACTCGACCAGCGGGTCCTTCTGCGCCATCGCCCGCAGGCCGATGCCCTCCTGGAGATAGTCCATCTCGTAGAGGTGCTCACGCCACTTGCGGTCCAGGACCGACAGCACGACCCGCCGCTCCAGCTCACGCATGATCTCCGAGCCGAGCTGCGTCTCCCGCGCCTCGTACTGCTCGTGGATGTCGTCCTTGATGGACTCCGAGATGAACTCGGCCGTCAGACCGGCACGGTCACCCGCCGCGTCCTCCAGCTCGTCCACGGTGATCTTCACCGGGTAGAGCTGCTTGAACGCACCCCACAGCCGGTCCAGGTCCCAGTCCTCCGGGAAGCCCTCGGCGGTCTCCGCGGAGATGTACGCGTCGATCGTGTCGTCCATGAAGTGCTGGATCTGCTCGTGCAGGTCCTCGCCCTCCAGCACACGGCGGCGCTCGCCGTAGATGACCTCACGCTGCCGGTTGAGGACCTCGTCGTACTTCAGGACGTTCTTACGCGTCTCGAAGTTCTGCTGCTCGACCTGCGACTGGGCGGACGCGATCGCACGCGTCACCATCTTGTTCTCGATCGGCACGTCGTCCGGGACGTTCGCCATCGACATCACACGCTCGACCATCTGCGCCTTGAACAGACGCATCAGGTCGTCACCCAGCGACAGGTAGAACCGGGACTCGCCCGGGTCGCCCTGACGGCCGGAACGACCACGCAGCTGGTTGTCGATACGCCGCGACTCGTGGCGCTCGGTGCCCAGCACGTACAGCCCGCCGAGCTCCTTGACCTCTTCGAACTCGGCCTTGACCGCCTGCTCGGCCCTCTCCAGGGCGGCGGGCAGGGCGTGCGCCCACTCCTCGATGTGCTCCTCGGGGTCGAGGCCGCGCTGGCGCAGCTCCGCCTCGGCGAGGTCGTCGGGGTTGCCACCGAGCTTGATGTCGGTACCACGGCCGGCCATGTTCGTGGCCACCGTCACCGCGCCCCTGCGACCGGCCTGGGCGACGATCGACGCCTCACGCTCGTGGTGCTTGGCGTTCAGCACCTCGTGCTGGATACCGCGCTTGGAGAGCTGCTGCGACAGGTACTCGGACTTCTCGACCGACGTCGTACCGACGAGGATCGGCTGGCCCTTCTCGTGCTTCTCGGCGATGTCGTCGACGACCGCCTCGAACTTCGCGACCTCGGTGCGGTAGATCAGGTCCGACTGGTCCTTGCGGACCATCGGCCTGTTCGTCGGGATCGGGACCACGCCGAGCTTGTAGATCTGGTGGAACTCGGCGGCCTCGGTCATCGCCGTACCGGTCATGCCCGACAGACCGGCTTCTTCCTTGCCGTTGTGGTCGTGGCGCTTGTAGAGGCGGAAGAAGTTCTGGAGGGTGATCGTGGCGAGCGTCTGGTTCTCGTCCTTGATGTCCACCCCTTCCTTCGCCTCGATCGCCTGGTGCATGCCCTCGTTGTAACGGCGGCCGGCGAGGATACGGCCGGTGTGCTCGTCGACGATCATGACTTCGCCGTCCATGACGACGTAGTCCTTGTCCTTCTTGAAGAGCTCCTTCGCCTTGATGGCGTTGTTGAGGTAGCCCACCAGAGGCGTGTTCACCGACTCGTACAGGTTGTCGATGCCCAGCCAGTCCTCGACCTTCGAGACACCGGCCTCGTGGATGGCGACCGTGCGCTTCTTCTCGTCGACGTCGTAGTCGCCGGTCTCCTCGAGACCCTTGAGGGGGTTGCCCGCCTCGCCCTTCTTCAGACGCGTCACCAGCTTGGCGAAGTCGCCGTACCACTTGGTGGCCTGGTCGGCCGGACCCGAGATGATCAGCGGCGTACGGGCCTCGTCGACGAGGATCGAGTCGACCTCGTCGACGATCGCGAAGTTGTGGCCGCGCTGCACCAGCTCGTCCTGCGACCACGCCATGTTGTCGCGCAGGTAGTCGAACCCGAACTCGTTGTTCGTGCCGTAGGTGATGTCGCACGCGTACTGCTCGCGGCGCTGCGCCGGCGTCATGTTGGCGAGGATGCAGCCGACGTCCAGGCCCAGGAACTTGTGGACACGACCCATCATCTCGGAGTCGCGCTCCGCCAGATAGTCGTTGACCGTGATCAGGTGGACGCCCTTCCCGGAGAGGGCGTTCAGATACGCGGGCAGCGTACCGACGAGCGTCTTGCCCTCACCGGTCTTCATCTCGGCCACATAGCCGAGGTGCAGGGCGGCACCACCCATCATCTGCACGTCGTAATGGCGCTGGCCGAGGACGCGCTTGGCGGCCTCGCGCACGGTGGCGAACGCCTCGGGCAGCAGGTCGTCCAAGCTCTCACCGTCGGCGTACCGCTGCTTGTACTCATCGGTGAGGGCCCGCAGCTCGGCGTCGGAGAGGTCGACGAAGTCCTCTTCGATGGAGTTGACCTGGTCCGCGATGCGGTGCAGCTTGCGCAGGATCTTGCCTTCGCCTGCACGCATGATCTTCGAGAGGACGGACACGGGGGTTGGTCTCCTTGCCGGTCGGGCCTGGGACGGTCGGTTTCCATTTGACTTACTGAGCAACGGCCATCGTATGCGAGGACCCCACCACGCCGGGAGGCCTGCCGTACGAGGACCGCACACTGCCGCGCACCTGTACCAAAATCTTCTTCAAACAGACCAACGGCCGGGCCCCGCCGATGGTGCCGCGCCCCGCCCACGAATTGCGCGAATTGTGATCACCCGCTCACGCACCGCGAAACGATGGCGCCCCCGCCCTCCCCGCACCAGAATCGCCCGATGGAGCCCGTCACCCTCACCACCGACCGCCTGGTCCTGCGCCCGGTCGGCCCGCAGGACACCGACGCCGTGCACACCGCCGCCCAGGACCCCGACATCCGGCGCTGGACCACCATCCCCTCCCCCTACCTGCCCGAACACGCCCACAGCTTCACCGAACAACTCGCACCCGAGGGCTGGGCCGGCAACTCGATGTTCACCTTCGGCGTCTTCCTCCCCGACGGCACCCTCACCGGCATGCTCGGCCTCACCATGCGCTCCCTCGGCACCGCCGAGATCGGCTTCTGGTCGGCCAAGGAACACCGCGGCCGCGGCTACACCACCGAGGCCACCCTCACCGCCGCCCGCTGGGCCTTCACCCACCTCGCCGTCGACCGCCTCGAATGGCGCGCCGAAGTCGGCAACACCGCCTCCCGCGCGGTCGCCGAACACGCCGGCTTCACCCTCGAAGGCACCCTCCGCTCCGGCATCAACAACAAAGGCGTCCGCCGCGACTGCTGGCTCGCCTCCCTGCTCCCCTCCGACCTCGGCCTCCCCTCGGCAGCCCCCTACCTCCCGGCCCCGCCACCCCCCTCGGACCCCACCCGCTGAACGCCCCGACCGCCCGAACCCCCAGCTCACCCCGCACTGTCAGTCCCACCGCCTATCGTGCGAAGCATGACCACCCCGCGCCCCGCCACCGACCTCACGGCGGACGAAGCCCGCCGTATCGCCCTACGGGCCCAGGGCTTCCTCGGCACCCCCGCCCGCAAGGCCGGCGTCCGCGGCGTCCTGCGCCACCTCGGCGCCGTCCAGCTCGACACCATCTCCGTCCTGGCGCGCTCCCACGAACTGATCCCGTACGCCCGCCTGGGCGCCGTGGGCCGCACCACCGTCGAGGACGCGTACTGGAACACCGACTCCTCCGGCGCGCCCGCGGCCCGACGACCCCACGCCTTCGAGTACTGGTCCCACGCCGCCTGCATCCTCCCCATCGAGGAATGGCCCCACTTCGCCTTCCGCCGACGCGCCTACCGCAACCGCCCGCACTGGAACCACGCCCTCCCCGAGGGCACCTACGACCAGGTCATCAAGCAGCTCCGCACCGAAGGCCCCCTCACCGCGACGGAGTTGGGCGGCGCGAAGAAGACCAGCGAATGGTGGGACTGGTCCGGCACCAAGGTCGCCGTCGAGCGCGCACTGATGTACGGCGAAGTCGTCTGCGTCGAACGCCGCGGCTGGAAACGCGTCTACGACCTCGCCGAACGCGCCGTACCCACCGATCTCCTGCACGACGAACTCGACGACGCCGAATGCCTGCGCCGCCTGGTCCGCCTCGCCGGCCAGTCCCTCGGCGTGGGCACCCGCGCGGACATCGCCGACTACCACCGCCTCAAGGGCGAACAGGTCGACGCGGTGATCGCCGACTCGGGCCTGGTCCCCGTCACCGTCGAGGGCTGGTCCAAGCCCGCCTGGGCCGACCCGGCCGCCCTGGAGGCACCCCCGCGCGGCCGCCACCGCACCACACTCCTGTCGCCCTTCGACTCCCTCGTCTGGGAGCGGGCCCGCACGGAGCGCATCTTCGGCTTCACCCACCGCCTGGAGGCCTACGTCCCCAAGCCCAAGCGGATCCACGGCTACTTCGCGATGCCGGTCCTGGCCGGCGGCCGCCTCGTCGGCCGCGTCGATCCCGCCCGCGAGGGCCGCACCCTCGTCGCCAGACAGGTCACCCTCGACGGCCCGAAGGCGGTCCCCGCGGTCGCCCAGGCCCTCCTCGAGGCCGCGACCTGGGTGGACTGCACCGACGTCCGCGTGGAGCGCGTCGACGCCCCGGAACTGCGCGAGCCACTCGTCAAGGAACTCACCCGCGCACTCGTCTGACCGGCGTCACCGGATCTCGAGGATCTTCTCCCGCATCGCGTACACCACGGCCTCCATCCTGGAGTGCAGCTGAAGCTTCTCCAGGATGTTGCGCACATGGTTCTTCACGGTGTTCTCGGAGATGAACAGCTCCTTGGCGATGTCCCGGTTGTTCATCCCCGTGGCGACGAGCTTGAGCACCTCCAGCTCACGGTCCGTCAGCCGCGGCGCCGGGACGAGCCGGCGCTCGTCCGTCCGCTGGATCATCGACTTGAACTCGGTGAGCAGCTTCGACGCCATCGACGGGCTGATCTGCGACTGCCCGTCGGCCACCGCGCGAATCGCGGTCGCCACCTCGTCCGTGGAGATCTCCTTGAGGAGATACCCGGTCGCACCCGCCTTGATCGCTTCGTAGAGGTCGGCCTCCTCGTCGCTGATCGTCAACATGATGATCTTCGCGCTGGGGGCCACCTCCTTGATCGAGGTGCACGCCTCGATACCCCCGCGCTTCGGCATCCGTACGTCCATCAGCACGATGTCCGGCAGCAGATCGGCCGCTTTGTCGACCGCCTCCGCGCCGTCCCCCGCCTCGCCGACGACCTGGATGTCCTCCTCGGCCGCGAGCACGATCTCCAGTCCGCGGCGGAACAGGGCATGGTCGTCCACGACAAGGACTCTGATCGGCTCCTTGCGCGCAGCACCCCCGTCCGGGCCCATGCCGACGACGCCGTCGTCGGCATCCTCGTCACGCATCGGTCCGAAGCTGTCCGCCATCGTTCCTCCCCCTGAAGGCTGCGGCCGTGGTCGCGGGCCATCGCCAACCCAAGGCAACGGTCCACCGGTTGGGCCGTTGCCGCCATGATTCCATGTCCGGACGACAACGAGGTGACGCAGAAGAGCGCGAAGGGGTCGCACACGGGTGCCCCTGGGGGCGCACACGCGCTCCAGGGGCATCCCGCTCAGCCGTCACCGGACCGGATCAGCCACCCAGCGCGCCGCCCGCCTCGGGGGAGTGCGCCTGGGCCACCATCGGGTCGGTGCTGAGGTGGATCACGCCGTAGTCGTAGGCGTGCCTCCGGTAGACGACGCTGGGTTCCTTGGTCTCGGAGTCGACGAACAGATAGAAGTCGTGGCCGACCAGTTCCATCTCGTAGAGGGCCTGGTCGAGAGTCATCGGAGCGGCGACGTGCGTCTTCTCGCGGACCACGAGGGGCCCATCGCCCTGCACTTCCAGCGAACCGATCCTCTTCGTCGGCACGCTGTCGGACGCTTCGGCCGACACGGGGTGGCCGTTGCCGTTGAGCGTCGCCACGCCGGGGACGACGTCGGGAACCTCCGCCGCGCTGAGCCGGCGCGCACCGCGCCGCGTGTACCGCTTGTCGTGCTGCTTGCGCAGCTGGGCATCCAGCTTCTCCGCCGCCAGATCGAGTGCCGCGTACGGGTCGCTGGCCGCCGCCTCCGCCCGGATCACAGGACCACGGGAGCGGAGCGTGATCTCCACTCGGTCGCACCGGTCGGCCTGTCGGGGGTTGGGCTCCTTGGACACCTCGACGTCGAGGCTGATCACCTTGCCGTCGAGCTTCTGGATCTTCTCCAGGTTCAGCTTCTCGGCCACGTGCTTGCGGAACCGCTCGGGCACCTCGGTCTTGCGGCCCTTGACGACGATGTCCACGCAGAACTCCGTTCCCGGATCACTCCGCTTGCCTGCGGAGCGTCTCCCTTTTGCACCAGGCTCCGGTGAGCACCGGAACCTCGGACTTGGTGACTTCCACCTCCTCCTCCCCCATGGACGAGATCTACACCCCCGGTGCTGCGGGTGATAACCGAAAGTCGCAGCACGGCATTCGGATAGGAGAGGTGTGGCCTGCGGCTTTCCCTCACAACCGAACATATCTCGCCCGGACGGATGTCGTCACCCTCTACCGCGGCGTACCTCCGTTCAGGTGAATTGACCCTCTCATTACCTGCAACGACGCAAGTTCTCCCTCAGTTCCGGTTTATTTCGAAGGAATCCGGCGACGCCGCGACC
Source organism: Streptomyces phaeofaciens (assembly GCF_014648915.1). GTDB lineage: Bacteria > Actinomycetota > Actinomycetes > Streptomycetales > Streptomycetaceae > Streptomyces > Streptomyces phaeofaciens. Next base: position 664,172 of record NZ_BMSA01000003.1, read on the forward strand.
ACGGCCGCGCAGACCACCCCTTCGGCCCCGCGCCCGGCCACGGACCCCCGCGGATCCCGGCCCGGACCCCGGCCCGCACCTCCTTCCCCGGCTCCGGACGGCTGTACTCCTCTGCCTTCCCGGGAGAGCCCCCCGTACACAACCCCCGCTCCCTCACCACGCCCCGTCCGCTCCGCCGTCGCCACCCGAACGGCTCGCGCCGCCTCCGCCAGGGACGCGCCCGTCGTCATCAGATCGTCGACGAGGACCACAGGACCGCCGCACAGCACCCGCGCCCCACCGGGCACCACCGCCAGCGCACCCACCAGATTGTCCAGCCGCTCCGGCGCACTCAGCCCGGCCTGGTCGGCCACCGCCCGCCGCTGCCGCAACACCGCGGCCACCCGCACCGCCAGCCCGGCCCGCCGCAGCTCACCGGCGGCGGCGAGAGCGATCCGACGGGCGGGGTCATGACCGCGGGAGCGGGTGGAGGCGGGGGTGGAGGGGACGGGGACGAGCAGAACGGTTCCGGGGGGAGGGGGAGGGGGCCCCTCCCCCACCCCCACCCCCTCCTCCCCCAGCCCCACCCGCACCGCCCCCGCCAGCGCCGCCCCCAACGGCCGTGCCAGCGCCAGCACTCCGCGCTCCTTGTGCGCGAGCAGCGCCGCCCGTACTTCGTCGGCGTACCGGGCCGCCGCGTGCACGGCGGGCAGCCCTGGCGGCTCCGGGACCGGCCGTACCCGCAGCGGTGCCGTCCCGCCGAGTGCGGCGCGGCATTCGGGGCAGAGCACCGTACGGGCCCGTCCGCAGCCTCCGCACTCGGCGGGCAGGGCCAGGCCGGCGAGTTCCTGCCACCACTTGCGAACGCCTTCCACGTCCACCACTCTGCCAATGTCGGTGGAGTCCGGCCACCCCTGTGGATAACTCCCCGAGGGTCCTGTGGAAAAGCCGGAGGGATCCCTCGGAACCAACCGCCGAGATCCCGTCGAGATCCCGTCGTGATCACCCCTGGAACCACCCCAGGAACCACTCCGGCATCACCCCGGGATCACCCCGGATAAAACGCGACGGAAGCCGTCTCCTTCAGTGTCCGCCAGCCGCTGCCCCCGGGCAGCCACAGCAGCCCGTCCTTGGAGGTCGCGAAGAGGGGGGCGTCGCTGTCCTCGGAGGCGGCGATGCTGTTGACCTCGGTCAGGCCGGGAAGCGCGCCCGACTCGGGGATCGCCCCGTCGCTCTGCACGTACTGCACCTGTTCGACGCCGCCGGCCTCCTGTCCGACGACGACGAGCCGACTGTCGCCGGCCCACGACACGGCCGCGACCCGCTCCAACTCGGGTGTGGCGGAGCGCAGTTCCTGGACGGAGACGGACGGCTTGCCCTCGCTGTCCTCGGTCCGCTCGATGCGGCCGATGAGCAGGGACTGCTTGCCGTCCTTGTCCACGACGAGCGCGATCCGCGCCCCGTCGGCGGCGACCCGTACGGCGTCGATCCGGCCGTCCAGCCTGGGGGTGAGCACCTCCAGGGCCGGGCTCGCACCCTTCTCCAGCAGGAGCAGCCGCGGGTCGGCGGGGTTGCGGTCGGCCACCCACAGGTCGCCCTGGGCGTCCCAGGTGGGCGTGGTCAGCCGGTCGGTCTCCGTCTTGCCCTGGCTCAGCAGGACGGGCTCCCCGAGGGAGCTGCCGGTGACGGTGGAGGTGACGTAGAGGGACTTGCCGTCGAGGGCGACTCCGGCGGCGCTGTGTTCGTCGCGGGCCACGGCGACGGAGCGCAGGGCCTTGGTGCCGTCGCCGAGCGCGCCGGGCACGGGGTCGGCGCTGTTGCCGCCGGTGGCGCTGTCGGCCATGCGGACGAGGCGGTGGCGTCCGTCGATGAAGTACAGGTATTCGGGGCGGGCGCGCGAGCCGCGCTCGGCGACGGCCGCGGCCTGGCCGTCGTTGAGGGAGCAGAGCTGCTTGCCGCCCGCGCGCAGCGCGATCTCCTCCACCGTGGGGGTGACGCTCTGGAGGGTGAACAGCAGCTGGGCGGCCATCTCCTCGCACTTGCCCTCCCCGATGCGGGCGGCCTTGTCGTTGAGCGGCACGGTGAGCTTGTTCTGGTCGTCGGGGGTCAGGGCGGTGACGCCCTTCGGCAGTGCGGTGCCGGTGGGGAAGCCGGAGCGGACGACGGGGCGGAGCCAGCTGGTGGGTCCGTTGAGCAGGGAGCGCACCATCTGGGTCATGGGGTCGACGCGTTCCCGTACGAAGACGGGGTCGGCGACGGTCATCGGCTGGCCGGAACCGGCGGCCGTGGTGTCCGACGCGAAGTAGTACTTGTTGACGGACGTGTAGTTGCGCTGGAAGTCCGACTTGCCCATGACGACGCCCTGGGGGAGCGCGTCGATGCGCCACTGGCGGGTCTTCTTGTCGCGGGTGAGGTGCACGGTCTCGCTGTAGTCGCCGGAGGCGGGGCTGTACGACTGCTGCGCGTCGACGAGGGCGACCTTGGTGCCGGTGAGGATGAAGGCGTAGTCGTCGCCGTCCTCCCAGGCGCCGGAGCGGCCGGCTTCGGTGCCGGGTCCGTCGGCGAGTACGGTCGTGAGCCGCTCGGGCTCCCATTTCTGGGCGGCTCGGCTGGTCAGGTACTGCCGTGCGGTGGAGAAGCCGGGGTCGTCGCTGGTCAGCGCTTCGAGGAAGCCCTGGACGATCTCCGAGGGCGGTGCGTCGTCGCGGGGTGGCATGGCGAACACCCGGACCTGGGTGTCCTGGCGCGGGGTGGATTCGACGCCGCGCAGGTCGCCGCTGTCGGGCATCGAGGCGCACCCGGCCAGCAGTACGACGCCACACGTGGCGTACGCCACCGCGCGCCCCGGCGTGCGCCGGGCGTGTCCGTCGCGGTCAGCGCCCACGAAATGCCTCCCCTTGTTCGTCAGGGCCGTCCGCGGTGGCGTCCTTGCGCCCCGGTGCCCCGCTGTGTGCCGCGTCCTTGCGCCCGGACGTCTCGCCGGAGGCGGTCCGCGGCTCGTCCTGCCGTGCTGTGTCCGGACCGGTGCCCGGTCCGGTGCCTGCTGTCCTCCGTGCCGCTCCCGCGCCTGTCGCGCCCCCCGAGGAGGCGGGCCGTGGCACCACGCGGGCGCCGTTGCCCGGCAGCGCCGTGGGGTCGGCCGTGGGCGGTATCGCGGACAGTCGGGGTGCGAGCGGGGCGCGAGCGGACGACCGTTGTTCGGCGGCCGGCTGGACCGGCACGGTGGCGCTCTTCTCCCCGCTGCCGCGGGGCAGGCCCGCCTCGTCGAGGCCGCGGTTGCGGCGGGAGTCCTTGGGTTCCAGTGGTATCGGGGAGCCTCGCAGCGGCTCGTCCGCCGTCCGGGGCAGGGTCAGCCGGAACTGCGAGCCGCCGCCGGGCTCGCCCCAGGCCTGGAGCCAGCCGCCGTGCAGTCGTGCGTCCTCCTGGGCGATGGACAGGCCGAGGCCGGTTCCGCCGGTGGTACGCGCGCGTGCCGGGTCGGCCCGCCAGAAGCGGCTGAAGACGCGAGTGGCCTCGCCGGGCTTGAGCCCGACGCCGTAGTCGCGGACGGCGACGGCGACGGCGCCGCCCGCCGAGGCGAGCTTGACGACGACATCCCTGCCCTCGCCGTGTTCCACGGCGTTGACGACGAGGTTGCGCAGTACCCGTTCGACGCGCCGGGCGTCTGCCTCGGCGACCACGGGCTGCTGGTCGCCGAGGACCCGTATGGCTGTGCCCTTGCGGTCGGCGAGCGGCGCGGCGCCGCTGACGACGCGCCGTACGACTTCGCGCAGGTCGATCGGCTCGGCCTCGAGTGCGGCCGCTCCGGCGTCGAAGCGGCTGATCTCGAGGAGGTCGGCGAGCAGCGACTCGAACCGGTCGAGCTGGTCGGCGAGCAGTTCCGCGGACCGCGCGGTGACGGGGTCGAAGTCCTCGCGTGCGTCGTGGATGACGTCGGCGGCCATCCGGACGGTGGTCAGGGGCGTCCGCAGTTCGTGCGAGACGTCGGACACGAACCGTCGCTGCATCCGCGACAGGTCCTCCAGCTGCTGGATCTTGAGCTGGAGGTTCTGCGCCATCTTGTTGAAGGCTTCGCCGAGGCGTGCGATGTCGTCCTCGCCGGTGACCTTCATCCGTTCCTGGAGGCGTCCGGCGGAGAGCCGCTCGGCGATCCCGGCGGCCATCCGTACGGGGGTGACGACCTGGCGTACGACGAGCCAGGCGATGGCTCCGAGGAGTACGACGACGAAGAGTCCCGCGGTCGCCAGGGTGCCCTTGACCAGGCTCAGCGACTTCTCCTCCTGGGTGAGCGGGAAGAGGTAGTACAGCTCGTAGGGGTCGCCGTTGGGGTCGTTGAGCTGTTTGCCGATGACGAGGGCGGGCTGGGACTCGTTGTTGTTGCTGTACCGGATGCGTGTGTAGCTCTGGGCCGCGCCGGTGCTGGTGTTGATGCGTGAGCGCAGGTCCTCGGGGACGCTCTTGTTGGGGTTGACGTCGCCGGAGGCGCGCGGGCCCCGGCCGCCGCCGCTGTCGTCGCCGGGGGGCAGGGTGACCACGTCGAAGGCGCCCTGGCCGCCGCTGGACAGCGACGACACGAGCTCACTCATCCATTCGATGACGTTCTGCGGGTTGGAGCCGTCGACGGGGGCGCCGTCGACGCCGGCGCCGGCCGTCTCGTCGGACTTCTGCTTGGCCACGGCGAACCCGCCGGTGGCCTGGCTCTGGGAGGCCTTGACCTTGGCGTCGAGCAGCCCGTTGCGGACCTGCCCGATGACGACGAAGCCGAGCAGCAGGACGACGCCGAGCGACATCAGCAGGGTCGTGGCGACGACCTTGAGCTGGATGTTGCGCCGCCACAGCCGCATGACGGGCAGCAGCGGCCGGCGCACCCAGCGCAGCAGCAGTCGCAGAACGGGGCTGCCCTGCACTCCGCCCTGAAGCAGGCCTCCTTCGAGGAGGCGTCCGAAGCGTGAACCCATCGTCTTACGGCCGACAGGCCGCTCCGGACGGGCCCCGGACCGGCCGGGGGCCGAAGCGGCACTGTCTCCGGTCATGTCAGCTCGGCCCTGCCTTGTATCCGACGCCACGGACGGTCACCACGATCTCCGGCCGCTCCGGGTCCTTCTCGACCTTGGAGCGCAGTCGCTGCACATGCACGTTCACCAGACGGGTGTCGGCGGCGTGCCGGTAGCCCCACACCTGCTCGAGGAGCACCTCGCGCGTGAACACCTGCCAGGGCTTGCGGGCGAGTGCGACGAGCAGGTCGAACTCCAGCGGCGTCAGCGCGATCGACTGGCCCTCGCGCTTCACGGAGTGACCGGCCACGTCGATGAGGAGGTCGCCGATGGCGAGCTGCTCCGGCGCCGGCTCCTCCGACCTGCGCAGCCTCGCCCGGATCCGGGCGACCAGCTCCTTCGGCTTGAACGGCTTCACGATGTAGTCGTCGGCGCCGGACTCCAGCCCGACCACCACATCGACGGTGTCGCTCTTCGCCGTGAGCATCACGATCGGCACGCCGGACTCGGCCCGGATGAGGCGGCACACCTCGATGCCGTCCCGTCCGGGCAGCATCAGGTCCAGCAGCACCAGATCGGGCTTGGCCTCACGGAAAGCAGCCAGCGCCTTGTCGCCGTCGGCTACAAAAGACGGCTCAAAACCTTCACCACGCAGCACGATGCCGAGCATCTCGGCAAGTGCGGTGTCGTCGTCGACGACAAGGACTCGTCCCTTCATAAACGACATCATCCCATTCTCATAACAGTGACAGTGGTGCAGGTGAGCATGGTCACTGGCCCGTGACGATAGTCGTATCCGGCCGTCACTGTCTGCCCTCGTCCGTCGACCTCGTTGTCGGCACCGATACCGGCCCGTCGGCCGGCACCCGCGCCGCGATCCCTACCCACCGCCGCCACCGGCTCCCGGCCGGCCGTCCACCGTCACCGTGCGTGACCGGCGCGCAGCTCCGCGAGGCCCTCCGCCGTCACGGGCGAGACGACCCCTTCCTCCGTGACGATCGCCGTCACCAGCTCGGGCGGCGTCACGTCGAACGCGGGGTTGTACGCCTGCGTCCCCAGCGGCGCCACCGGCATCCCGCCGCCCGCCCCCGTCACCGGCACCTGGGGCGCCGCCAGCTCCGTCACCTCGAACCCGGGCCGCTGCTCGACCTCGATCGACGCCCCGCTCGGGGTGTCCGGATCCAGCGTCGTCACCGGCGCGACCACGATGAACGGCACATGGTGGTAGCGGGCGAGCACCGCCAGCGGATAACTGCCCACCTTGTTGGCCACCGAGCCGTCCGCGGCGATACGGTCCGCCCCGATCAGCACCGCGTCCACCTCCCCGGCCGAGAACAGCGAACCCGCCGCGTTGTCCGTGAGCAGCGTGTACGCCATACCGCTGCGCGCCGCCTCGTACGCCGTCAGACGGGCCCCCTGCAACAGCGGACGGGTCTCGTCCACCCACAGCCGCCGCAGCCGCCCCGCCCGGTGCGCCGCGAGCGCCACCGCGAACGCCGTCCCCTCCCCGCCCGACACCAGCGCCCCGGTGTTGCAGTGGGTCAGGACGCGGTGCCCGCCACCGGGCAGCAGCTCGTCGAGAAGCGCCAGCCCGTGCCCGGCCATCCGGGTGCTGGCCTCGGCATCCTCCCGGTGCAGCTGCCGCGCGGCAGCCAGCGCGGCCCGCGCACCCTGCGCGGGATCACCGCCTCCGGCCAGCGCCGCCACATACGCGGCGCGGGCCCGGCCCACACCGAGCGACAGGTTCACCGCGGTGGGCCGGGCACCCGCCAGCGCGGTCGCGGCCTCGTCCACGTCGAAGCCCCGTGTGGCGGCGAGCGCGACGCCGTACGCCCCGGCGATGCCGAGCAGCGGCGCCCCGCGCACGGCGAGCGACCGGATCGCCTCCACCAGCGCGGACGCGTCCGTACAGATGCGTTCGACTTCCTCGGCCGGCAGCCTCGTCTGGTCGAGAAGCACCAGTACAGGGCCTTCGGGGGGCTCTTCCCAGCGAATCGCGGGTATCCCGGTCGACCGCTTGTCCTCGCCGGATTGCGCGTACTGATCAGCCATGCGGTCAGTCTGCCCCGGATCCGGCGGACAATTGAAGGTGCGCAGCCCCTACCGCGGCCCGTCACCCGATGACCACCCCGTGGCACGATGGCTGCCAACCTGCCACCGCGACCGCGGACGGGCATCGTGAAGGAGCGACGATGAACGACACTCCGGGCTGGGCCTCGCCCGGATCCGCCCCGTCCGACGGAAGGGATCCCGGCGCGTCCGACCCCGCCGACCGTCCCACCGGCCCGCAGCCCGCGGACCAGCCGGACCCGAACCCACAGAGCCCCGGCACGAAGTGGTCGAACGAGCAGCCGCCACCCGCTCCGTGGTCCGCGCCCGCAGGCCCCCAGAATCCGGCCCAGCCCCCTCCGCCCCCGCCCCCCGGCCCCGGCTGGGGCGGCAGACCCCCCGCAGGCCCCGGGGGCTACGGCGGCCGGCCCCCGGGTCCGGGCGGCTACGGAAACCACGGTGGCTACGGCACTCCCGGCTGGGGCTCCGGCTGGGGCGGCCCGCCGCCCGCGGTGAAGCCCGGTGTGATCCCGCTGCGCCCGCTCGGCGTCGGCGAGATGCTCGACGGCGCCGTCTCCACCATGCGCACCTACTGGCGCACGGCCCTCGGGATCTCCCTGACTGTCTCGATCGTCTTCGAGATCGCCGCCGTCCTGCTCCAGGGCCTGGTCCTGGACGACGCCCTGGACACCTCCGCCCTCGGCGACACGAGCTCCAGCCTCGAAGAGCAGACCCGCGCCATGGGCGACGTCATGCGCAGCTCCGGTCTCCTCCTCCTGATCAGCATGCTCGCCGTCCTCACGGCGACCGCCCTGCTCGCCCCCGTCGTCAGCCGCGCGGTACTCGGCAAGCCGGTCACCCTCAAGGAGGCCTGGCGCGACGCGCGCCCGCAGATCCCCCGGATGCTCGGCCTGACCCTCGTCCTGCTGCTCATCACGGCCGGTGTCGCCGCCGTCTGTGTCCTGCCCGGCATCCTCGTGGCCGCGTCGGGCAGTGCTGACGGCGGTGCCGCGCTCATCAGCCTCGGCGTCTTCGGCGCGACCGGACTCGTCCTGTGGCTGGTGGTCCGCTACTCCCTCGCCGCGCCCGCCCTGATGCTGGAGAAGCAGGGCATCAGGAAGTCCCTGAGCCGCTCCGCGAAACTCGTCCGCGGCTCCTGGTGGCGGATGTTCGGCATCCAACTGCTCGCCGTGATCATCGCGAACATCATCTCCGTGATCGTCGTCGTCCCCTTCGCCCTCCTCGGCGCCGCCCTGAGCGACGCGGGAATCGGCGGACTCGTCGACGCCGGCAGCGACTACGGCTGGACCTACCTCATCGTCGGCGGAATCGGCTCGGTCATCGGCTCCATGATCACGCTCCCGATCGCGGCAGGCGTCACCGTGCTCCTCTACATCGACCAGCGCATCCGCCGCGAGGCCCTCGACCTCGACCTGGCCCGCGCCGCGGGCGTCCAGGGCTACGGATCCCCCGGCACCACCTCCGGGGGCTGATGCGGTGAGACCGACGGGGGGAGTTCTCACAGCGGTACCCATCACGGACGGAACACCCGCACAGGTGCTCCCGCCCGCCCCGGCCGAAGCGGCCCCAGACGCCCTCGCACACGCCGCCGACCCGGCCTTCGCGGCCCTGTCGCACGCGGCCGACGCGATCCCCGCGGCCCTGTCCCACGCGGCCGGCAGGGCCGTGCACGCCCTGCTGCACACGGCCGACCTGCCGGTCATGGCACTGGCCGGCTCGAACGACGAACCTCCCCTCACCGTCCCCCGCGACCCCGCGCGGGAGGCGGCCCGCCGCGAACTGTCCAAACGCCTGTACCACGAGAACGACCCCAGCCCCCTCGAACGGGCCCTCAACGCCTTCTGGGACTGGATCGGCAACCTGTTCGGCACCGCGTCGACCGCCACCCCCGGCGGCACGCTCGGCCTCCTGGTCGTCATCCTGGCCGTGCTCGCCGTCGTCGGCGCCCTGTGGTGGCGCCTGGGCACCCCCCGCCGCGAACCCACCTCCACCACCGCCCTGTTCGACGACCGCCCCCGCAGCGCCGCCGAACACCGCGCCGCCGCCGAGGCGCACGCCGCCCAGGGCCACTGGAACCAGGCCGTCCAGGAACGCATGCGCGCCCTCGTCCGCTCCCTGGAGGAACGCGCCCTCCTGGACACCCGCCCCGGCCGCACCGCCGACGAGGCCGCCGCCGAGGCCGGCCGCACCCTGCCCGCCCACACCGACCGACTGCGCACCGCCGCCCGCGACTTCGACGACGTGACATACGGCGGCCGCACCGCCACCGCCCAGGCGTACCAACGCATCGCCGAACTCGACCACGACATCGACCGCACCACACCCCAACTCACCGCGAGCAGCGCCCACACCGCGGCCGACCCGACCCACCGGGGAGCCGCCGAATGACCTCCCGGGCCACGCTCCCCTCCACTTCCACCTCCCCCACCGCCCGCCAACTGTGGACCCGCGCGCGCGGCATCGCCCTCGCCGTCGCCCTCCTCCTCGTCGGCGCCGTCGCCCTCGCCACCCTCCAGTCCGACGCCCGCCACGGCTCCCTCGACCCACGCTCCGCCGACCCCTACGGCAGCCGCGCCGTCGCCGAACTCCTCGCCGACCGCGGTGTGTCCACCCGCGTGGTCACCACCCTCGCCGAGGCCCGCACCGCCACAGGACCCGACACCACCCTCCTGGTCGCCACCCCCGACCTCCTGACGGAACGCCAGCAGAAGGCCCTGCACACGGCAACGGCCGGCTCGGGCGGCCGCACCGTCCTCGTCGCCCCCGGCAGCCCGTCCGTCGGCATCCTCGCCCCCGGAGTCACAGCGGACCCCGCCACCAGCCGCGACTCCGCCCTCTCCCCCGACTGCGCCCTCCCCGACGCCCGGCGCGCCGGCACCGCCGAAACCGGCGGCACCCGCTACACCACCCACCACCTCGACGCCGACGAGTGCTACCCCAGCCGACGCCTGGCCACCCTGCTGCGCATCCCCGACCCCTCCGGCGACGGCGACACCGTCGTCCTCGGCGCACCCGACATCCTCTTCAACACCCGCCTCGACCAGCAGGGCAACGCCTCGCTCGCCCTCCAACTCCTCGGCTCCCGCCCCCATCTCGTCTGGTACCTCCCCTCACTCTCCGACACCTCCACCACCGGCCAGGACGACGAGAAGAGCTTCTTCGACCTGCTCCCCTCCGGCTGGCTCTGGGGCACCCTTCAACTCTTCGTCGCGGCAGCCCTGGCCGCCCTCTGGCGAGCACGCCGACTCGGCCCCCTGGTACCCGAACAACTCCCCGTGGCGATCCGCGCCTCCGAAACCGTCGAAGGCCGCGCCCGCCTCTACCGCAAGGCGGCCGCCCGCGACCGCGCGGCCGCCGCTCTTCGCTCCACCACCCGCACCCGCCTCGCCCCCCTCGTAGGCGTCCCCGTCACCCAGGCACACACGCCCGAAGCACTCGTCCCCGCCCTGTCCGCCCACCTCCACGGTGACGGACAGCCCCTGCACTCCCTCCTCTTCGGCCCGCCGCCCAGCGACGACACCGCCCTCATCGCACTCGCCGACCAACTCGACGCCCTCGAAAGAGAGGTACGCCGTCCATGATGGACCCGACCACTGACAACGCCGGGAACACCGGGGACCCGGGCCGCGCCCGAGCCTCCCTGGAAGCCCTGCGCGCCGAGATCTCCAAAGCAGTGGTCGGCCAGGACCCCGCCGTGACCGGCCTCGTCGTCGCCCTCCTCTGCCGCGGACACGTTCTCCTTGAAGGAGTCCCCGGAGTGGCCAAAACGTTGCTCGTCCGCGCCCTCGCCTCCGCACTGGAACTCGACACCAAGCGCGTCCAGTTCACCCCCGACCTCATGCCGAGCGACGTCACCGGCTCCCTCGTCTACGACACCCGCAGCGCCGAGTTCTCCTTCCAGCCCGGCCCGGTCTTCACCAACCTCCTCCTCGCCGACGAGATCAACCGCACCCCGCCCAAGACCCAGTCCTCCCTCCTCGAAGCCATGGAGGAACGCCAGGTCACCGTCGACGGCACCCCCCGCCCCCTCCCCGACCCGTTCCTGGTCGCCGCGACCCAGAACCCCGTCGAGTACGAGGGCACCTACCCCCTCCCCGAAGCCCAACTGGACCGCTTCCTCCTCAAACTGACGATCCCTCTCCCCTCCCGCCAGGAGGAGATCGACGTCCTCACCCGCCACGCCGAGGGCTTCGACCCACGCGACCTCAAGGCCGCCGGCCTACGCCCCGTCGCAGGCCCCGCCGACCTCGAGGCCGCCCGCACAGCCGTCGCCAAGACCACGGTCTCCCCCGAAATCACCGCCTATGTCGTCGACCTCTGCCGCGCCACCCGCGAATCGCCCTCCCTCACCCTGGGCGTCTCCCCCCGCGGCGCCACCGCCCTCCTCGCCACCGCACGCGCCTGGGCCTGGCTGACCGGCCGCGACTACGTCATCCCCGACGACGTGAAAGCCCTCGCCCTGCCCGCCCTCCGCCACCGCGTCCAACTGCGCCCGGAGGCCGAGATGGAAGGCGTGACGGCCGACTCCGTCATCAACGCGATCCTCGCCCACGTCCCCGTCCCCCGCTGATGGCACTCACCGGACGCGCGGCCCTGATCGCGGCCCTGGGCTCCCTCCCCGTCGGCATCTGGGAGCCCAGCTGGACGGGGATCCTCGCCGTCAACGTCCCCCTCGCCGCCGCCTGCGCCTGCGACTTCGCGCTCGCCGCGCCCGTACGACGCCTGCTCCTGACCCGCTCCGGCGACGCCTCGGCACGCCTCGGCGAGACAGCCGACGTCACCCTCACCGTCACCAACCCGTCCCGGCGCCCCCTGCACGCCCACGTCCGCGACGCCTGGCCCCCCAGCAGCTGGCAGCCCGGCACCGAGACCGAGGCCTCCCGCCACCACCTGACGATCCCGCCCGGGGAGCGCCGCCGCATCACCACACGCCTACGCCCCACCCGCCGCGGCGACCGCCAGGCCGACCGGGTCACCATCCGCTCCAACGGTCCCCTCGGCCTCTTCTCCCGCCAAGGCACCCACAAGGTTCCCTGGACGGTACGCGTCCTCCCCCCGTTCACCAGCCGCAAGCACCTCCCCTCGAAACTGGCCCGCCTCCGCGAACTCGACGGCCGCACCAGCGTCCTCACCCGCGGCGAGGGCACAGAATTCGACAGCCTGCGCGAATACGTTCCCGGTGACGACACCCGCTCCATCGACTGGCGTGCCACCGCCCGCAACTCCACGGTCGCCGTCCGCACCTGGCGCCCCGAACGCGACCGCCACATCCTCCTGGTCCTCGACACCGGCCGCACCTCCGCAGGCCGCGTCGGTGATGCCCCTCGCCTCGACGCCTCCATGGACGCGGCCCTCCTCCTCGCCGCCCTGGCATCCCGCGCCGGCGACCGCGTCGACCTCCTCGCCTACGACCGCCGCGTACGCGCCCTCGTCCAGGGCCGAACGGCCCGTGACATGCTCCCCTCCCTGGTCAACGCCATGGCCACCCTCGAACCCGAACTCGTAGAAACCAACACCCGCACCCTCACCGCCACAGCACTCCGTACGGCCCCCCGCCGTTCCCTGATCGTCCTGCTGACCACGCTCGACGCGGCCCCGGTCGAGGAAGGCCTCCTCCCCGTCCTGCCGCAACTCACTCAGCGCCACACGGTCCTCGTGGCCTCGGTCGCCGACCCTCACATCACCCGAATGGCCGCCTCCCGCGGCGACACCGACGCGGTGTACGAGGCCGCAGCCGCCGCCCAGGCCCAGACCGAACGCCACCGCACCGCAGAACAACTCCGTCGGCACGGAGTCACGGTCGTGGACGCCACACCCGATGAACTCGCGCCGGCACTGGCAGATGCCTACCTGGCCCTCAAGGCGGCCGGACGCCTCTGACAACAAAAAGAGGGCTCTCCGCAGAGAGCCCTCTAAAAAAAATGCCACACAATCCGAAACGCAGAAAACCCCCAAGCCGATAGGCTTGGGGGTTTTCTCAAAATTTGTTCGGC
>NZ_BMSA01000004.1 GCF_014648915.1 Streptomyces phaeofaciens
AAGCTCCTGGCCACAGCCAGTTGATCACTGTGTTGCGACGACCCCTGGAATGCGCCGTACGGCGGGGCGGGGGCGGGAATGGCCCGTCAGCCGCGGGCGAGCTGCGCGTAGAGCGCCTCGGCGCCGGCGGACAGTCCGCTCTGCACCTGCCGGCTGAGGTCGTCGGCGACCACTTCCAGCAGCCCCTTCTCCACGCCTTCGAGAGCGATCCGGGCGATGTCGGCCGGGTCGGACTTCGGGACGTCCAGGGCGGCGACCATGTCGGTGTCCATGTAGCCGACGTGCAGTGCGGTGACCTGCGTCCCCTGCCCGGCCAGGGCCCCGCGCAGCGCGTTGGTGACCGACCACTCGGCGGCCTTGGCGGCGGAGTAGGCCGCCGCGTCCGGGAGGGAGACCCAGGACAGGACGGACAGCACGTTCAGGACCGCGCCCCCGCCGTTGCGCGCCAGTACCGGCGCGAAGGCGCGGGTGACGTCCAGCGTGCCGAGCACATGGGTCTCGTACTCCAGTCGGAAGTCGGCGAGGTCGCCGTCGAGGATCCCGGCGCCGGTGGACGATCCGGCGTTGTTGACCAGGAGTGTCACGTCCTGGGCCTGTTCCGCGGCGGCGACCACGGACGCGTGGTCGGTGAGGTCGAGGGCGATCGGGACCGCGCCGGCCGCGGTGACGGTGCGCGGGTCGCGGGCCGCCGCGTAGACCTTGCTCGCGCCGGCTTCGAGCAGGGCGCGGACGAACTTGTCCCCCAGGCCTCGGTTGCCGCCGGTCACGAGGGCGACGGAGCCGTTGAGCGTCATGGTGGTGCCTTCTTCCTGGAGTGCGCGGTGGATGCGTGCCGGGCACGCGTCCGGGTCGGCGCGGTGCGGCCGAAGCCGTGCGGGCGCGGTTCGGCCACGGGTGCACGGCACACGAGGAAACCGATCGGTTTCCTCACGTCTCCGACTGTAAACCGATCGGTTTCCTCTGTCGAGTGTGCGCGGTACTCTCGTCGGCATGACCCCAGGGAAGGCAGCGCCCGGCACGCGGGCCGCCACGTCTGCGCGCGACCGTCTGCTGGACGCCGCGGCCGAGCTCTTCTACCGCGAGGGACCGGGCATCCCCACCGACGACCTCTGCCGGGTCGCGGGTGTCTCCAAGCGGTCGATGTACCAGCTCTTCGACAGCAAGGACGCCCTGCTCGCGGCATCGCTGGAACACCTGGCTCCGGCCGTGACCGCGTCGGTCCTGCCGGCCCCGGACACAGGGCCGGGCCCCCGCGCGCGCATGCTGTACGTGTTCGAGCGGCTGGAGGAGGCGGCCGGTTCACCCGGCTACCTCGGCTGCCCCTACGCGGCCGCGCAGGTCGCGCTGAGAGACCCCTCGCACACGGCGAGTGTCGTGGCCGCGCGAGTGAAGCGGCGGATGCTGGACTTCTTCCGCGCCGAGGCGGCACGGGCCGGAGCCACCGACCCCGACCTGCTCGCCCGCCAGCTGGCGGTGGTCTACGACGGGGCCGCCACCCGCGCCGGCATCGGCGCCGACGACCTCGGCGGGCTCGCGGTCGTCACGGCCTCCGCGCTGATCGACGCCGCCGGCATCACCGAGTGACCCCGGCGCGGCTCGGGCCGCCCCCGAAGACAGGGGACGGCCCGCGTACGCCGAGCGCCGGCCGGACCCTCGCCGAAGGCCCGGCCGGCTGGATCAGGCGGCGTTCAGCGTCCATTTCTGGTTCGCGGCGCCCGTGCAGGTCCAGATCTGCGTGGGGGTGCCGTCCGCCGAGTTGTTGCCCGTGACGTCGAGGCATTTGTTCGCGCCGGTGCTGACGACGTCGTGCGTGGTCGAGTTGTACGACCACTGCTGTGCCGCGGTGCCGTTGCAGGTGTAGAGCTGCACTCTCGCCCCGTCGGCCGTCGACGCTCCGCTCACGTCGAGGCATTTGCCGAGCGCCCGGACGGTGCCGTCGGATCCGACGGTCCAGCGCTGGGCCGTGCTGCCGTTGCAGCCGTAGAGCTGCACGGCGGTGCCGTCGGCGGTGGCGCCTCCGGCGACGTCCAGGCACTTGCCGGCGAGCCCGGTGAGGGTGCCGGTGGTGCCGCCGCCCGGATTGCCGGACGGCGTGCCGGTCCAGGTGAAGGTCGCCGTCGTCCGGGCGGGCAGGGTGTAGACGAAGGACTGGCCGCCCCAGTCGACGCGGACCGAGCGGGCGGACGTGCCGCCGTTGTGGGCGATCAGCGCCTTGGAGCCGTCCGGATTGCGCCAGGCGACGTTGGGCACGGCGGTGGAGGCGGTGGAGGCGATCCGGTGGGCGCCGGGCCGGACGAACTTGGTCAGGTGGCCGGTGGTGTAGTACTCGACGGTGTAGTCCACCTGCCCGGCCCGCGGGCCGCCTTCCTGGACGGTGATCAGGCCCGTGCAGGTGCCGCAGCCGCCGTTGTGCGGGCCCATGTCCTGGTTCAGGGCCAGACTCCACTTGACGAGGCTGCTGCTCCAGTTGCGGGCGTAGTTGACGATGTCGGCCAGGTCCTCGTTGTGCTGATTGGTGATCCAGGTGCCGCCGGAGTGCTCAGTGCTGAACTGCCGTACGTTCGGGTACTGGTTGTGCACCTGGGTGCCCACGGCCGGGTCACCGGAGTATCCGTGCCAGGCAATGCCGCCGAAGAGCGGGTCGTTGCGCACGCCGGCGTCCGCGAGGATGGCGGCGCCGAAGTTCGCGTAGTCACCGTAGTTCCAGTCGTGGATCAGGACCTTGGTGTCGATGCCGGCGGCCCGGAAGGCCGGGTAGACGTGGTTCTTGGTGAACTCGACGAGTCCGGACGGGTTCCAGCTCATGCCGGGGTAGTTCATGGCCGTGGGGTTGGCGGCCTGGCAGCAGTTCGGCTCGTTCTGCACCGACAGGTAGTCGACGTGCACGCCGGCCGCCTGGTAGCTCTGGATGTACTTGACCAGGTACTGGGCGTACATGGGGTAGTACTCCCACTTCAGCCAGCCCATCTGGTCCATGCGGCCGTTGTCCTTCATCCAGCCGGGCGCGCTCCACGGCACACCCTTCACACGCAGCGCCGGATTGAGCTGCTCGGCCTGCGCGGTCAGCAGCCGGACATCGGTGTCGTAGCCGTTCGCGCCGAAGTCGTTCAGGGTGCAGCAGGTGTCGTCCAGCGAGACGTTGCCGGGCCGGGACAGGTCCGAGGCTCCGATGGGGTTGCGGACGAACGACAGCCCGATGCCCTCGGTGGGCGAGAACAGCTTGCGCATGACGGTGTCCCGGGTGGCGGCACTGATCGCGCCGCCACGCAGCAGGTGGGCGGTGGTGTCCGTGATGGAGGCGCCGCCGCCCTCGAACTGCTGGTAGGTCGTGGACTCGTCGACGCTGATCGTCTGGTCGGCGCCGCCGCCCGAGGGGCCGAAGTTCACGGCCGCCTGCTGGGCGAGACCGCGGGTGACGTTGCGGCCCGCCGCGTCGGACGTCGTGGTCAGCCAGACGTCGACCCGTTCACCCGCCGCGGCCGCCTGCGGGGTCAGTCCGGGGCCGACGGTCAGCACCAGGACGAGGAGCAGTACGGCGGTCACGGCGGCGGGCAGCCGGTGGGGCGGTGGGGTTCCCCTCAGGGGCGGGAGTCTGAGCGGCTCAGTCATGACACGACCTCTCGGTGGGGGCCCGCACCTTCATGGCTTGAAGGCATACCGGGGCCGGCCCGGAGCCTGCGGCTCGTCCGTGAAGGCGGGGTGAGGGGCGGGTGGTAGGGCAGTGACACCCAATCGACTTATCTCAAGCCGTGATTAAACTGTTGAGTCATGCCCTCGTCAATACAGCGCGTTGAAGTTTCCAACCCCCGGCGTGCCCACTTGACGCATTGCCGACATTGCTTGACGGCGCGTCACCCTCCACTCGGAACGAGCCGATGACCTCCTCGGCGCCGTACGGGCCGACGGGCACGGCGTCCTCCCGCACCGCGCCCGGCCGCACGGCGCCTCACGGCGTCCTCACGGCGTCCTCACGGCGTCCTGACGGCGTCCTGACGGCGTCCTCACGCGCGGGTGCCGACAGGCCGGCTCGCGGGTCGGGGCGGGGTACGTAGACGGGCGCGTCCGACTGGTAGAAGAGGTCGATGTCGGCCTCCTCGCCGCCGACGATCAGCGTGTCCCACGCCCCGCTCTCCTGGAGCGTCCTCAGCGTCTCCGGGGCGAGCGCCGACAGGTGCGCGCGCAGCGCCTCGTCGGTGGGCATCCCGGGCAGACGCGCCGCCAGCCGCTCGCGGATGGCGCTCATACGGTCGAGCAGCACGTCGAGGTCGGACCCCCGCCGGCCTCCACCCGCGTCCGGTTCCATGCTGCGGGCGACGATGTCCTTGATGGCGCGGGTGGCGCCCTGCTCGTCGGTGGTCACCATGGCGTTCCAGGCCCGGCTCTTGTGCCGGTACTGGAGCATGGACATCGCCGCCTCGTGCCGGATGAAGTCGGCGTCACGCAGGGGCCGTCCCTGCCAGGCCCGGCTCAGCGAGCGGGCGAGCGACGTCGCTGACGCGAGACCGCTGTTGAGGCCGCGTCCGGGCCAGAAGTGGATGGCGTTCGCCGCGTCGCCCAGCAGGAAGCCGAAGGTCCCCGGAGACGTCGCCGTGGGGCGGGCGAGCTGAGCGGTGAAGCGGGGGCGCTGCACCATGTCCAGACGGAAGGAGGTGATGGCGGTGAGGTCGTCCTCGGCCACCGCGAACAGCTTCAGTCCCTCCAGGATCCGCTTCCACAGCGGCGAACTGCGCAGCAGTGCGGGCAGGAAGAGGGTTCCGTGCGTGGGGCAGACGAACTCGTTGTCCTGCGCCCGCCCCATGACACAGGGCCGGGCGGCGATGCACTCCTCGAAGACCTTGCGGACGGGATCGATGCCGATCACGTTCTCGGCCTCCTCGCGGGTGAGCCGCATGTTCAGGAAGCCCTCGCCGCGCAGCGAGTTGAGCAGGAACCGGTTCTGCGACACCGTCAGCAGGACACTCATCGGGTCCGTCAGCGCCGACTTGACCCGCAGCCCGAGCACGACGTCCTGGAGGTGCTCACCGTCGAGGGAGTAGATCGAGGCGTCCGCCGTACCGAAGCGGTCGGCGTAGTGCTCGCGGGTCCGAGAGCGGCCGCCCTCGGCGATGACGAGGACATGCTGCCGGGCGGTCCGGTCCTGCTGCTCCGCCGCGTCGAAACGCCGGGGCACCAGCCTGATGGCCGGCCTCCGGTTCGCCAGCTCCAGCAGCCGGTCCTCGACATGGGCGATACGGATGTTGCGGGGCGGGCGGCCGTCCACGGAGTCGGGGCCGACGGGCCACATCTCGGAGTAGCCGCCCGCGTCGAACAGCGCCGAGCCGACCTCCTCGGACAGCGCCAGGTACTGCCGGCTCTGGACGGTCACCACCTGCTGGCGCCGTACGTTGCCGTGGCTCTCGTCCTTCCAGACGATCCGGGCGCAGCTCTTGATCCAACGGCCGTCGTAGACGGTGACGGCCACCCGGCCCCGCAGCCGCTCCTCCAGGGCCAGGGCGAACGCGAGACCGACGGGCCCGCCCCCCGCCACGGTGACCTGGAGCGTGCCGGGGTCGGCGACGGCGACGCGCGGGGTGTCGAGCAGAGACAGGTCCATGACCGTCTCCATCACGTCCTGCGCCTCGTAGAGGAAGGTCTCGTCGCCGATGCGGATGCAGTCGCCAGGGCGCAGCACGTGCCGGGTGACGCGCTGCTCGTTCACATGCGTCCCGTTCCGGCTGTCGCGGTCGTGGAGGACGTAGCCGGCTCCCTCCGGAACGATCTCGGCGTGCAGACGTGAGGCGCTGGTGCTCACGATGACGACCCCGTTGTCGCTCCGGCGCCCGAATGTCACTGGCGCATCGCCCAGCACCACGCTCTGACCAGTGAAGGGACCTGTGCGTCCCACGATGACCGACGGCACTGCGTACTCCTCGTGAACGGTGCTCAGCAGGGAATCCAGTCACGCCTCGGGCCCGATCGGGCCCGAGGGTGGACTCGTACATCACCAACACGTAGGTGGATCCCGACCGAGTTCAACCGTTCCGGGATGAGTTCTGACCGTATTCGGCACGGGCTCGTCCCGGTCGCGGGTACGGCGGTGAGCTGGGGCCGCCGAGGACGCCCCGTGGGCCGCCTAGGCCCCCTCGTCCTCGCACGTCACCGAGAAGGGCACCGTGTTCGAGCTGGTCCGGAGCGAGTCCTTGACCTCCACGCCGATCTCGCTCCGCAGCGTGCCGGCCCTCGAGTACGTCGTGAGCCGTACGGTGTCCTGCGCCGTACGGTCTCCGCCCTCGGGGAACGTGACCTTCCGCCACTCCCGGTCGACCACCGAGCCGTCCTTGGACACCCAGCGGTAGGTGATCTCGGCCGGTACCCGGTCCACGGCGAAGGTGACGGTGAAGGTGGGTGCCTGGCCGGCGGGCGGCGGGCAGACGCCGACGTAGGTCGTGTGGGCTCCCGTCACCGTCAGGTGGATCGTCCGCGAGGCGGAGGCGTCCTGGTCCTGCTGCCCCTGACTCCCGGCCGCGGCGGGCGAGGCGACGTCCTCCGCGCTCCGCGCACCGTCGCTCGCGGTCGAGGAGGGGGAACGGGTGCCGGCGGGACCCGCACCCGTCGTGCCGTCGTCGCCGTGGTCGGTCAGGGCGTAGCCGAGACCGGCGGCGGCCAGGACACAGGCGACGGTACCGGCGATCAGCAGGGCGGAGGCGCGCCGGTCACGGCGCGGGGCGGGCGGGTCCGGCAGTGCGTTCAGGGTGGGTTCCGCGAACCGCGCCGGGTGCGTCGGCACCGGCTGGACGGCGGAAGGCGGGGTGGTGGGCGGCGGAGTGGTGGCCGCGTCGCCTGCGGTCGCCGGCCGGGCGAGGGTGGGGTCGTCCGCTGCGGGCCGGTCCACGACCGTCGCCGACCGCGCGAGGGCGGGCGCGTCCACCGCGGTCGTGATGTCGTCAGCGGTCCGAGTGTCGTCAGCAATCGGCGTGTCGTCGGCGGTCGGAGTGTCCGAGGCCCTCGCGGGGTCGACGGCGGTCGGCGTGTCCTGGGCCACCACCGGGTCGACGGCGGTCGGTGTGCCGTCGGCGGTCGGCAGATCGACGGCCGACGCCGTATCGACGGCCGACGCCGTATCGACGGCCGACGCCGTATCGGCGGCGGCCGGCAGATCGACGGCGACCTGCGTATGCGCGGCGACCGGCGTGGCCGCAGCCGTCGGCGGACCGGCGGCTGCGGGTGTGCCGCCGGACGCGACGAGCCTCAGGGCCTGCTCGGTCCGCTCGGCGGAGGTGCGTTCGGCGGGGTCCTTGCGCAGGAGTCCCTCGATGACGGCGCCGAGGGGGCCGGCCCGGCGCGCGGGCGGCAGGTCGTCGTCGACGATGGCGCGCAGGGTGCTCAGCGGAGTGTCCTGGCGGTAGGGCGAGATGCCCTCGACCGCCGCGTAGAGCAGGACGCCGAGGGACCACAGGTCGGACGCCGGGCCGGGGGTGCGGCCCAGCGCGCGCTCGGGCGGCAGGTACTCGGGCGAGCCCACGACCTCGCCGGTCATGGTGAGGGAGGAGTCGCCCTCGACGGTGGCGATGCCGAAGTCGGTGAGGACGACTCTGCCGTCGTCGGAGAGCAGGACGTTGCCCGGCTTCACATCGCGGTGGAGTACGCCGACCGCGTGCGCGGCGCGCAGGGCGGACAGGACCTCGGCGCCGATCTCGGCGGCTCGCCGCGGCGGAAGGGGCCCGCCGCGGAGCAGGTCGCCCAGGGAGCGTCCACGGACGAGCTCCATGACGATCCAGGGGCGGCCGTCGTCGGTGGCGACGTCGTGGACCGTGACCACGTTGGGGTGGGTGATCCGGGCCGCGGCCCACGCCTCGCGTTCCAGCCGGGTGTACATGCGCTCGATGTCGGCGCGGGACATGCCCGCGGGAGCGCGCACCTCCTTGACCGCGACCTCGCGGTGCAGCACCTCGTCCCGTGCGCGCCACACCGTTCCCATGCCGCCCTCGCCGAGGCGGGACAGCAGACGGTAGCGGCCGGCGACCGTTCGCGAACGGTCCGGCTCCACCGACACGGTGTCCTCGTTGTCCATCGGGGCGATTCTTCCTCTCCTCAAGACGCGGCCGGGACGGGCGCGGACGCCGCCCCACCTGCGCGTTTGCCGAAGCGTTCTCCCCGGGCCGGTGGTCCGTCCCGTCGACCTGTCGGGAGCCGCTACGAGCTACACGTGGTGACCGGTCTCCCGGGTTCGACCGAGGACGAAACTGCCGTGCTCCCGCTCCGCTCCGTGGTTCGCCGCCGGGGCCACGACGCGGCGCGACCAAGGTAGGCTCACACCGGTCCATTCCTGTCCAATCCCTGTCTGATCCCGGTCGATTCGATCGGGCGAGGCCCGTCCGACGAGGGACACTGTGCATACCCGATTCACGGTGCTGGGCCCGCTCAGGGCCTGGCGGGGCGAGATCGAGTTCGTGCTGGGACCCCCCAAACAGCGTGCTCTGCTCGCGTTCCTCCTGACGCAGCCGGGTCATCCGGTCGCGGTGCACGAGATCGTCGACGTCCTGTGGGGACAGAATCCGCCGGACAGCGCGGTGAACGTGGTGCACCGCCACATCGGGGCGCTGCGCCGCTGTCTCGAACCGGAGCTGCCGGCCAGAGGCACGTCCCGGTGGCTGCTCCGGGGTTCCGGCGGCTACCGCTTCGAGGCGGGCCCCGACTCCCTCGACCTGCTGCGCTTCCGGCAGTTGCGGGAACGGGCGGGCGAGGCCCTGCGGCCGGCGGACGCGACGGAGCTGCTGGTCGAGGCCCTGAACCTCTGGCGGGGGCCCGCCGCCTCCGGGATACCGGCGGAGGTGCGGGCCCACCCCGCGTTCGGGGTGGTCGACGGCGAGCACCTGGCCACGGTCAAGGAAGCGGCCGACCTGGCGCTGGAAGCGGGGCGGGAGCTGGGCTCGCGCGTACTGGTGCCGCTGCGTCAGGCGGCCGCGCACCATCCGCTCGACGAAGCGTTGCAGGCCCGGCTGATCCTGACGCTGGCCGCCACCGGTCACCAGGCCGAGGCGCTGGACGTCTACGGTGCCGTCCGTTCCCGGCTCGACGAGGACCTGGGCGTCCGGCCCGGACCGGAGCTCCAGACCGCGCAGCGACGGGTCCTGACCCGGGCGTACGTGCCGGGTCGGGACCAGGTGGCCGGCGACGCCACCGGCTCGGCCGGTGGGACCACGGAGGCGGGACGGCGCACACCGGCGGCGGAGCCGGAGGGTCTGACACCTGCCGTCGTCGTCCCGGCACAACTCCCGGCGGAGTCACGATCGTTCACGGGGCGGGCCGCCGAACTCGCGCGCTTCCGTGAACTGTTGCCGGGCGACGCCGCCTCCACGGTCGTGATCAGCGCGATCGGGGGCATGGCGGGCGTCGGCAAGACCACGCTCGCCGTGCACTGGGCGCACCGGATCGCCGACCGGTTCCCGGACGGGCAGCTCTACGTCGACCTGCGCGGCTTCCACCCCACGGGGACGCCGATGAGCGCGGCCGAGGCGATGCGCTCCTTCCTCGACGCCCTCGGCGTGCCCGCCCAGCGCGTCCCGGCCGGACTGGACGCGCAGGCGGCCCTGTACCGCAGTCTGCTCGCCCGGCGGCGGGTGCTGATCGTGCTGGACAACGCGCGCGACACCGAACATGTCCGCCCGCTGCTGCCCGGAGCGCCGGGGTGCATGGTCGTCGTCACGAGCCGCAGCCAGCTCTACGGGCTGGTGGCCGGCGAGGGCGCGCACTCCGTGACACTGGACGTGCTCGGCGCGGACGACGCCCTGCGGTTCCTCTCCCGCAGGCTCGGCGCCGAGCGGATCGCGCGCGAGCCGGACGCCGCCCACCGCATCGTCGCCGCGTGCGGGGGCCTGCCGCTCGCGCTGGCCATCGTCGGCGCCCGCGCGACGGTCAATCCCACCTTCCCGCTCTCCGGCATCGCCGCGGAGCTGACGGAGAGCGGGGACGGCCTCCAGGGGTTCTCCGGCGAGGCGCCGGCCGCCGACGCGCGCAGCGCCTTCTCGTGGTCGTACGAACTCCTCAGCCCCGGGGCGGCACGTGTGTTCCGGCTGCTGTCGCTCCACCCGGGGAGCGGCTGCTCGGTCGCGGCCGCCGCGAGCCTGGCCGGACAGCGCCCGGCCCAGGTGCGCCCGCTGCTGGCGGAGCTGACCCGGGCACATCTGCTGTCGGAGACCGTGCCGGGCCGCTTCGGCTGCCACGAGCTGCTGCGGGTGTACGGGGCCGAATTGAGCGACGCCCTGGACGCCCCGGCGGAACAGCGGGCGGCCCGCCATCGCCTGTACGACCACTGTCTGCACAGCGCGCACGCCGCCGACAGCACACTCGCGCCGAGCCGTGAACGGATCGACCTGGAGCCGCCGCTCCCCGGGACGGAGGTGTCACGCTTCCTCGATCACGCCGGCGCGGCCGAGTGGCTGGAGGCCAACCGGTCGGTGCTGCTCGCCGTGATCGAGCAGAGCGCCCGCCTCGACTCCGGCCGGCAGACCTGGCAGTCGGCCGCGACGATCGAGCTGTATCTGGACCGCAACGGCCACCGGCAGGAACAGGTCGCCGTACAGACCATGGCGCTGACGACCGCGCGGCGGCTCGGCGACCAGCGCGGACAGGCGCACGCGCATCGGGCGCTCGGCTTCGCCCTCGGGCGGCTGGAGCGCCGGGAGGAGGCGGCCGACCATCTGGCCCGGGCCCTGGACCTCTTCGCCCGCCTCGGGGACCCGGCCGGACAGGGCCGCGTCCACCGCTACTGCGCCTTCCTGGCGAACGCGCAGGGGCGCCACGAGGAGGCACTGGGCCACTACGGCCACGCGGACGCCCTGTACCGCGAGGCCGGACGGCGCAGCGGCGAGGCCAGCGTGGCCAACGAGGTCGGCTGGACCCACATCCTGACGGGCGATCACCGGAAGGCGCTGGAGGAGTGCGGCCGGGCGCTGGTGATCCACCAGGAGACCGGGGACCGCAACGGTGAGGCGGCGGCGTGGGACAGCCTCGGCTACGCCCACCACCACCTCCACGAGCACGACCGGGCGTTGGAGTGCTACGCGCACGCGCTGCGGCTCTACCGCGCGATCCGCGACCGTTCCCTGGAGGCCGACACCCTCGCCCACATCGGCGCCACCCTGCACGCCGCCGGCGAGCGCGACGGAGCGGCGGACGCCTGGCGTCAGGCACTGGACATCCTCGACGCCATCGGCCACCCGGACGCCGACGAGGTACGCGCCCGGCTGACGGCGCTCGCGGACCCCGGCACCGACGAGGCGGCCTCGCGACACGAACGCGAGCGCGAACACTGACGTAGACGACGTAGACGACGTGGACGACGTGGACGAGGCGGACCTCGGACACCGGCACGGAAGCGGGCACGGGCAGCGGACCGACCGGTCCATCGTCGGCAATCCGTCATCGGCAATCCGTCGTCAGAAAACCGTCAGTGTTTCGGAAGTGGGCCCTGCCTACCCTTTGGGCGACCGCTCTGTCCGGGGCTCCACCCGCCCCTCCCCCGTGCCCGCCGCGCCGTGCCGGTGCACCCGTCCCGGCCGCGTCTCCCGCCCGACCGGCCGCGCCCGGCCGGCAGGAGGGAGGCCGGCGTACGGAAGAGGGGTGGACCCCATCTCCCCTTCAGGAACCGGAAGATGAACACGACCCCTCTCGCGGACGCCGCCTCGACCGCCCATCGGACGCGGCTGCTGAACGATCTGGTCACCGATCACACGGCGGCGCTGCTCGCCTACGCCGAGAAGGCGCTCAGCGACCGCCACACCGCCGAGGACATCGTCCAGGAGGCGTTCATCCGCGCCTGGCGGCATCTGGAACGGCTCTACAGCACCGAGGGATCCGTGCGGGGCTGGCTGCTGACGGTGACCCGCAATCTGATCATCGACCGTATGCGCACCGCCACCGCCCGCCGGGAGAGCGTCGGCACGGAGAACAGCGACCTCGTCCTGCCCGATCACTCCGAGGCCGTGCTGATCTCGATCGAGACGACGTCCTTGCTGCGTCATCTCTCGCCCGACCACCGTGAGGTGCTGCTGCACACCTTCCTGTGCGACCGCACCATCCAGGAGACGGCACGCATCCTCGGCATACCCACCGGAACCGTCAAGTCGCGCCAGCACTACGCCATCAACGCGCTGCGCGCCCGTGCGACGCGGAGCGGGCACGCGGCGGCCATGAACTGAGCGCGGTACGCCCACGGAATCGCCCATCACGCGCCTCGTCCCGCCTGCCGTTCGCCGACCGCTTGCACCGGATACACGGAAGCGGGGCCGTGAAAGGTTCGACGATGTGCGCCGGGCTTCGGGTGAGCGGGACGAGGGCGGGCCGGCACCGAGCCGGCCCGCCGAGGTCCCGGAACGGATCAGGCGCGGTCAGACGCCTTCGCCGACCGGTACACGCGGGAAGGACTCCCATCGGTCGAGCTCGGCCAGGCGGGAGCGGAGCGAGGCGCGAATGCTCTCGATCGCGTCGGCCCCGACGGCCAGGCGCAGCGGCGGCTCCTCCAGCGCCGCGACCGCCATGATCGCGTCCGCCACGGCCTCGGGGTCGCCGACCGCCTCGGGCGGCCCGCAGGACGGCGAGCTCGGCCAGCCGGTCGCGGCGGCGGCCGACGGCGATCACCTGGGCACCGAGGGCGAGGGCGCGCTCGGCGACGAGCCGGCCGAAGCCGGAGGTCGCGCCGGTGACGAGCCAGGCCGAAGGCGTGGTGGCGGACATGGTGGTAGCTCCCTGGAGTGCTGCGCGGGACGGCCGGGCGGCCGTCCCGCTCTCCAGCCCGACCACCGGGAGACACACCCCGACCGAAAGGCGCTCTCCCTGGTGGGACGCCCGGTGGACGACGCCTTCCGGCCGCACGGCCGACGTCACGTCCGAGGCGGCATGGCCGACCCGGCGGCGCTTGCCCGCTAGCCGGCCGCCGTGTCCCCGTCCGGCACCCGGCCGCACGCTGCCGCGCCGTCGCTCGTCCGCGGCACGCCGGCCGGCCGCGACGCTCTCCAGCGGGGCGTCGCCACGGTGCCCGGAATCTGCACACGCCTCAGCTTCGGACCAGAGCAGGCACGTCGGGTGTCTGTGTTCACGCTTCGCTCCTCTTGCCGTGAGCCGGGTCGCCGTTGCGACACCACAGGGCGGAATGATCAATTCACCTGGGTAACCGCCGAGAGCCCCCGCCCATTCCCGCGCAGCGGCACGGACTTCGCGACGGCCCCGTGGCCGCTCCCGACACCCTGATGACTTCGGCTCGTGCCCGGCTCACGGCGGAGGGCGGTCAGCCGATGTCGCCGGTGCGGGCCTGCCGCCACAGGTCGACGCCGTCCTCGACGACGGCGTACTTGTCGATCTCGGCGAGTTCGTCGTCGGTGAAGGCGAGGTTGTCCAGGGCGGCGACGTTCTGCTCCAACTGCTCGACCCGCGAGGCTCCGACGACCAGGGAGGTGACGCGCCGGTCGCGCAGGGCCCAGGCGAGGGCCAGCTGGGCGAGGGTCTGGTCCCGGCGGGCGGCGATGTCGTTCAGGGCCCGCAGGCGCCGCAGGGTGTCCTCGTTGAGCCAGCCCGTGTCGAACGACTTGTCCTGGGTGGCGCGGGACCCCTCGGGCACGCCGTCGAGGTAGCGGCTGGTGAGCAGGCCCTGGGCGAGGGCGGTGAATCCGATGACGCCGAATCCCTCCTCGCCGGCGGCGTCGAGCAGACCCTCGGTCTCGATCCACCGGTTGAGCATGTTGTAGGACGGCTGGTGGATCAGCAGCGGGGTGCCGAGGTCCCGGAGGATCGCCGCGGCCCGGCGCGAGCGTTCGGCGTCGTAGGAGGAGATGCCGACGTAGAGGGCCTTGCCCTGCCGTACGGCGGTGTCCAGTGCCGTCATGGTCTCCTCCAGCGGGGTGGAGGCGTCCAGGCGGTGGGAGTAGAAGATGTCGACGTAGTCGAGGCCCATGCGCCGCAGGGACTGGTCGAGGGAGGCGAGCATGTACTTGCGCGAGCCGCCGCCCTGCCCGTAGGGGCCGGGCCACATGTCCCAGCCGGCCTTGGTGGAGACGATCAGCTCGTCCCGGTAGGGCGCCAGATCCTGCCGCATGATCCTGCCGAAGTTGATCTCGGCCGATCCGTAGGGCGGTCCGTAGTTGTTGGCCAGATCATGATGGGTGATACCGAGATCGAAGGCACGCAGAGCGATCTGCCGCTGCGCCTCGAACGGCATGTCGTCGCCGAAATTGTGCCAGTAGCCCAGGGACAGCACGGGCAGATCGAGCCCGGAGCGTCCGGTCCGTCGGTAGTGCATGGCGCCGTCGTAGCGCGTCGGGTCCGCGACATGGTTCATGAGGATCTCCGCGAGGGGTGTGGTGGTGAGGTGCTGCCGGGTCGGGCGAATCGGTGATCGCTTCATCAACCGTGCGGCCCCGAGCACGCGAAGTCCAGCAGGGGCGGCGCAGACGTACGAGTGCGGTTGCTTCGCGACGGCTTTCCGGGACGGTACGGCGTCGCCCCCACCGCCCCCACCGCCCCGACCCGGCCCGCCCCGTCAGCAGTCGTCGTACTTCCAGGCGCCGTCCTCCAACACCCACGGCTGCGCCTGCCGGTCGAACTTCGGCAGCCCCGTCACCTTGTAGTCGGCGCGGCCGGTCGTGCCGGACACTTCGGCGCGCACGTCACTCAACGGATGGTCCTCGCCGTAGTCGGCCGCCGCCCGCTCCACGACACCGGCGTACGCGTCCTCGGTGATCTCCTTCGCGCAGCGCGCGGACAGCATGCCGTACGCGGTGTCCGCGTCGCCGGCGAAGTAGGCGGCCGTGTACACGGCGACGGCGGCCTCGAGGTCGTCGCCCTCGTGCCCGGCGGGGACGCTGACGGTGGGTTCGGCGGCGGGCCTTCCCGAGTCGTTCGCGGCCGGGGCGTCGTCGCCGGACGAGGAGCAGGCGGTGAGCGCGGCGAGGAGTACGGCCGCGGTGGCGATGGTGGCGCGGGTGTGCATGGCGTGTCCCCCCTGGACGTGATGCTTGAGGGGGCATGGTGCCACGGAGGACTTCGCGCAGGCCCCCGCCGGGGGCGGGTCGGCGGGGCCCTGCGCACGCTGTGACCCGTTCCCCTCGCTCCCGTGGCAGCACCAAAATCACTGGTCACCTGCCCTCCCGGCACGTGACAATCGGAGGCCGGCAAGGGGAGGAACACATGAGCCAGGCCCACCTGACTCTTCATGAGCTGCTGCCGCAGCAGGAACTGACGGCAGCGATCGAAGCGGGACACGTCACGCGCAAGGCGCACCCGGAGCTGCCGCTGTCCATCTACACGTACACGAGGACATGCCAGTACGAGCGGGTGTGGAACGTGGTGACCACCCGCTGCCGCGGCCTCGTGGTCGACGACGGCACCGGTGAGATCGTCGCGCTTCCACTGCCGAAGTTCTTCAACGTCGGTGAACACGAAGCCGGTCAGCCCTACGCGCCGGTCCTCCCGGACGAGCCGTTCGAGGTGTACGACAAGGTCGACGGCAGCCTGGCCGTGGTCTTCCACTACGCCGACCGGTGGCGCGTCGCGTCCAAGGGTTCGTTCATCAGCACCCAGGCCACCTGGGCGCAGCGGCTGCTCGACGGGCAGGACACGTCCCGCCTCGTTCCCGGGGTGACCTACCTCGCCGAGATCCTGTACCCGGAGAACCGGATCGTCGTCGACTACGGGGAGCGCCGTGATCTGGTGCTGCTGGCCGCGTTCGCCAAGGACGGCACGGAAGTCGCCCTGACCGAGGCCGCGACCCACTGGGAGGGCATCGGATCGGTCGTCACCGTGTGGCCCGCCATGCCGCTCGCCGACCTGCTGGCCATGGCCGACGCCAACCGGCTCCCCGGCGGCCGGGCGGCCACCGGCACCGACGCCGAGGGATTCGTGCTGCGCTTCGCCTCGGGCGTCCGGGCCAAGGCCAAGCTCGCCGAATACGTCCGGCTCCACAAGGTGCTCACCGGCGTGACCGAACGGGACATCTGGCGCGGTCACGGCATCCAGCGGTTCGCGCACCTGCCCGCCAAGCAGGTGGGCCAGGCACTGGGCTGCTCGGCCGAGGACATCGAGGCGTCCGGGGGCAGGCCCCTGGACGCGCTGCTGGAGCAGGTGCCCGACGAGTTCGACGCCTGGGTGCGGGGCGTCATCGCGGGAATCGAGAAGCAGATGGGCGACCGCGAGCAGGCGATCGACGCGGCCTACCGGTCCCTGGCGCCTCTCGTCGGCGACCGGGCGGCCTTCGCCCGCGCCGCGAAGGAGCTGCCCGACCCGGCCCTGCGCCCCGCCATGTTCCTGCGCCTGGACGGGCGAGAGACCGAGCTCGTGACGTACCGTTCCATCCGGCCGGAAGCGGCCGACCCGTTCAAGACCGACGAGGAGAACTGACCGTGCCTGTCGTACACGTCATGACGGGGCTTCCGGCCTCGGGAAAGACGACCGCCGCACGCAAGCTGCAGGCGGAGTCCGACGGCCGGATGCGTCGTGTCAACCTCGACGACCTGCGGGCGATGCTCGACATCCCGGCACCCGAGCGCCGAGGGTACGCACACGAGCAGACCGTGCTGGCGATCCAGGACGCGGCGGTGCGGGCGGCCGTCGACGACGGTTTCGACGTCGTCGTGGACAACACCCACATGACACCGCACATACCGAAGCGGCTGAAGGCAGCGGTGGCGGGGCAGGCCACCTTCGTCGTGCACGACTTCACCGACGTACCGCTGGAGGAGTGCATACGACGCGACGCCCAGCGGGACGGGGCGGTCGGCGAGGAGATCATCCGGATCCTCGCCGACAAGCACGCGAAGGCCAGGAGTGGCGGCTGGCGGCTCACCGCGGAGTGGTTCAACGACGCGCCCCCCGTCGAGCCGTACACCGCCGACCCGGCGCTCCCCTCGGCGGTGATGTGCGACATCGACGGCACGCTCGCCCTCCGGGGCGACCGGGGCCCCTTCGACTTCACCCGCTGCGAGGAGGACCTCCTCAACGTGTCGGTGCGCGGGGCACTGCGCTCCTTCCGGAGCGCCGACGGCGATGTCGTCGTCCTGCTCTCCGGCCGCGGTGAGGAGCACCGCGCCCGCACGGAATCATGGCTGCGCACGCACGAAGTCCCGTACGACGAACTGTGGATGCGCGCCGCCGGTGACGGCCGCCGCGACGACGTGGTGAAGGCCGAACTCTTCGACCGGCATGTACGCCACCGCTTCGCG
Source organism: Streptomyces phaeofaciens (assembly GCF_014648915.1). GTDB lineage: Bacteria > Actinomycetota > Actinomycetes > Streptomycetales > Streptomycetaceae > Streptomyces > Streptomyces phaeofaciens. The sequence continues at coordinate 17,190 of NZ_BMSA01000004.1, forward strand.
GTACGGGTCTCCCTCGACGACCGCGACCGCGTCGTCGCCGTATGGCGCCGCATGGGCCTGCCGACCTGGCAGGTCAACTACGGCAACTTCTGACCGGCGGCGCCGTCGGGGCCGCCGGGGCCCGTACCGACGTGTACGGGCCCCGGCGCGTTCCGGGAGCCGTACGGCCGTTCCTCTGCCCCGGGGTGGCGAGCCGCCCCCTTGATCGTTTTCTGGGCGGCGCCTACGCTCTCATGCCCATGGAGACGGGGGAACCGGGCCACCGGCGGGGTGCGTGGCGCGACGGGCCGGCGGGACGTCGTGCGGCGGCTGTGCTGGGCGGGGTGGCGGCGTTGATCCTTCTGGGCGCGATGTTCGTCGTCCTGCCGGGTGTGGTCGTCGACCACGATCTCGCCGGGGCGAGCGTCGCCGCGCAGGATCGGCTCAAAGCGGTGAACGATGTCCGTACGACGCTGCTGCAGGTGGTCGGCGGTCTGGTCGTGGCCTTCGGCGCGTACGCCACGTGGCGGCAACTGCGGGTGAGTCAGGACGGGTTGCGTGCCACCCAGGAGGGCTACGTCACCGACCGGTTCAGCCGGGCGGTCGACCAACTAGGCAGCGACAAGCTGGATGTGCGCATCGGCGGCCTGCACGCGCTGTGGCGGATCGCGGAGCAGTCCGCCCGTGACCGGGAGGCCATCATCTCCCTCCAGGCCGCGTATCTGCGGACACACCTGCCCTGGCCACCCGCCGGGCCGGAATCGCCGTCGGCGGACGTGCCCATCAACGACATCGCGCCCCTGGAGACCCGCGCGGCCGACGCCCAGGTGGCGCTGACCGCGCTCGGCGTGCTGTGCCGGGACCGGGAGCAGTCCTGGGTCAATCTCAGCGTCACCGACCTGCGCCGGGCCGACTGCGACGGACTGTGGTTCCCCGAGGTCAACTTCGACCGCGCCTGCATGGAGGCGGCAGGCCTCTACCACGCCAATCTGACCCAGGCGTCCCTGGTCGCGGTCAACCTGCGGCACGCCGACCTCACGACGGCGATTCTCCGCCGGGCGCGCTGCACCCTGGCCGACCTACGGGGCGCGAAGCTGGTCGAGACCGACTTGCGTGACGCCGACTTCACCGGGACCGACCTGCGCGAGGCGAACCTGCGCAAGGCCGCCGCCCACGGTGCGGGTTTCCACCGCGCCGATCTGCGCCTGGCCGACCTGCGCGGCACCGACCTGAGCACCGCCGACCTTGCCGAAGCACGCCTGACCGGCGCCCTGGCCAGCGAGCACACCCGCTGGCCCGCCGATTTCGACCACTCGGCCGCCGGAGTCGTCGACACCGCCGACCCCGGGCCCGAGCCCTCGCCCCTGCTCCAGCCACCGGGGATGACGTGGCAGGCCCCGCCGCTGCGGTCCGCACCGTGACGGAGACGGAGGTGCTGTCGACTCGCCGACGCACGCACGACCTGCGGACCCCTTGACCGCGGCCGGCCGGACGGCGGCAGTGCGCCCCGCCCGTCCGGCCACCGCGGCCATGTCATCCGACGTCGACGAAGTCGCCGGCGGCCGTGGCGGGGCCCGTGGTGGTGGAGCCGGCGAAGACGAAGCGGAAGTAGCCGTCCGTGGCGGCCTTGACGGTGGTCTTCAGCCGGCCGCCGCTGCCGCTGGTGACGGTCTTCAGGGTGGTGTAGGTGGTGCTGCCCTTCTTGCGGAACTGGAGCTTGACGCTTCGTCCCTGGTAGCCGGTGTAGGTGCGCTGCTTCCAGTCGGCGCGGGTGAGGCTGCCGGTGACCGTGATGGTCCGGCCCTTGCGTACCGGCTCGGGTGAGGCGTTCACCGTCACCTTGGCGGCCCGCTTGATGTGGGCCGTGCCGGCGATGTCGACCGCCGTCCAGTCGTCCCCGGCGTCCTGGGCCTCGGCGAGTACGTTCCAGGTGCCGGCGAGGGCGTTGTCGTCGAAGTCGCGTCTGCTGTCCACCTCGAAGCTCACCTTGCACGTGGAGGCGCCGCCGGCGGACGGGACCGCGCACGTTCCTCTCGGCGGGTACAGCGGCAGGATGCCGTCCGCGTCGTCGGTGTTGGGGCCGTGCCACAGGTAGGCCCACGAGGCGGCAAGGCCGTCGGGGTCGGCGGCCTTCCAGGTGATGGTGACGGTCCTCCGGGTGGAGAGCCCGAGCACGATGTCCTTGCCGCCGTCGACGACGACGTCCGAGAACACCGTCTGACCGGTCGCCGCCCCGTTCGCCGCCTGGGCGGTGGCCGGGATCATCGCGGTGGAGAGGACGGTCGCGCACGATACGACGGCGGCACAAGCGCGGATTCGCATGGAGAGCCCTTTCCCGATCGCCGGGCTCGCCGGTCCCTTACGGCGAGGCCTCATGGCGTGTCACATCGGCTAGACCGGCGAGGGCCGCCGGTGGTTGCGCTGTCGTGCGCCGACAGTCGGATGCGTGCGGGGGCGAGGGCCGCCGTGCCGCCGAGCCCGAAGGAACGAACCGGCGACGCCTCACTTGCCACGCCATGAACGACGCCGGAACCCGGACTGTAATAATTCCGTCTTCCCACGTCGGGGGATGATCTGCGCGAGGGAGAAGGGGAACCAACCGGAAGTAACAAGTCCCCTGACCCCTGACAAACATCTACCAAATCGGCCGAAAATTGAGATCTACACCACCGCGGATACGTCCGCGAATAAACCGAATAATCCAGCTCCCCATGTGGCGTCAGCCGCGGGCGAGACTCTGGGCCGTGGCGGGCGCCACGGCCTTCGCATTCCTCATCGCGCTGGAGATCACCGCACGTCACTACGGCCTACAGGGGCCGATCACCATACAGGCCCGGGAGGTGATATTCCCTCCCAAATCGGGATTCCTGTATTACGCCGGTATGTCGCTGATGATGGTGGTTCTCACCTGGCGGCAACGGTTCATCGCGCTCGGTACCGCGATCGGTATCGACATCGCCCTCGTGGTGTTCCGATGGGCGATCGACGCCGAGGCGAACGGCGGCAACCCTTTCGGGAACGGCGCCTTGTGGGTGACTCTGGGCTATGCGGTCATCGCCGTGACCCGTCGTACCGGCCCGGAACGCATTTTGCTGCTGAAAGGCGTCGGGCTGGGCCTGCTGCTGGTGATCGGCCGCAAGACCGGTGACACCTGGCTGCTCGTCACCTCGAAGGCCCGCCCTCAGGTGCTCGACCAGTACGTGGCGACCGCCGATCACGCGCTGGGCAACCCGTCGTGGCTGGTGGGCCGGCTCGTCACCGCCACCGGCCCGATCGGCTTCAACTTTCTCGACCTCGTCTACGGTCAGCTCGCGCTGGCCGCGGTCGTCGTCGCGCTCTATCAGCTGCGCCATGTGGCCGTCGAGCGCCGCTTTCCGGGCCACCATCTGGTGCGCACCTTCCTGGTGATCGGCCTCCTGGGGCCCGGCATCTACATGATCTACCCGGTGGTCGGACCGGTCTTCGCCTACAGCATCGGCACCGACCACTGGGCGTCGGTCAGCCTGTGGTCGGACACGTGGTCCAGCGCGCAGTGGGCGGTGGCCGACCTGTGGCCGAACACGCCGCCGCCGATCGGTACCCCGCACCACATGCCGTTCGACGGGATCACCCCGCGGAACTGTATGCCCAGCCTGCACACGGCCTGGGCCACCGCGATCTTCATCCATTCCCGGCGGGGCTCGCGGTTCCTGCGCTTCGCGGGCACCTTCTGGCTGATCGCCACGCTCACCGCGACGCTGGGATTCGGCTACCACTACGGCGCGGATCTGATCGCCGGCGTGGTGTTCACGCTCACCATCGAGGCGGCTCTGCGGGCGCACGACCGCGGGTGGGACCGATCGGCGATCCAGCTGGTCGCCTACGGCTCGGTGGTCTTCGCCACGCTCTTGGTGTCCTACCGCTGGCTGCCGCTGGAGATGGCCGAACACCCGTGGCTGTTCGGACCGCTGCTCCTGCTGGCGATGGCTTCGGTGATCTACGGCTACGTACGCACCCTCGCCCAGTGGGAACCGAAGTCCGCGGCACCGGAACCGCGGCCGGAGCCGGATCCACAGCCGGAGCCGGAGCCGGAGCTGGTCCGACCCGTGTCGGATCAGGTCGCGGGCTGAGCGCCCGGGCCCGCAGGCCGCTCCCGCAAGCCGCGCGCGGTACGCGAATCAGCACACGGACGACGACCCCACGCACCGGCCCGCCCGCATTCCGCCGTCATGGGCAGCAGGTAAGCCCCAGGCCACCCACCTGGGGCTACCGGATCACCGGCACCGGCGGCAGGATGGCGGCATGGAACGTGTGCAGGGAATCGGTGGGTATTTCATGCGAGCCGCGGACCCGGTGGCCCTGAGTGCCTGGTATCGCGACTGCCTGGGCCTGGACGCCGATGAGCACGGCCTGTGGGGTCAGGAAGCCGGGCCGACGGTGTTCGCGGCGTTCGAGTCCGATACCGACTACTTCGGATCCCGCACGCAGCAGACCATGCTCAACTTCCGGGTCCGCGACCTGGACGCGATGCTCGCGCAGTTGCGCGCCAAGGGAGCGGACGTGGCCGAGCAGACGCAGGACATGGAGGGGGTCGGTCGATTCGGCTGGGTCACCGATCCCGAGGGCAATCGGGTCGAGCTGTGGCAGCCCGCCTGACCGCGCCTTCAGACAGACGCTGAGGTGCTCCTCGGCGTGGCGCCGCACCGGGCCAGGAGTCCCGCGACGATCACCGGATCACGGCCGCTCAGGACCCAGCAGACGCTCCAGGGCCTCCTCCCAGCCCAGGTGGGCGGATTCCTCCCCCGCCGGCACCGACGCGAACGTCTCGTCCAGCCAGTCACGCAGCTCGTCGGCCGGTACGAACAGCACGGCCGCCGCGAAGCTGCTCCGCAGCAGGATGCGGACGGTGCCGACGCCGTGGCAGCGGCAGGGCGGCCAGACCCGTACGTCACCGTCACCGGACGGCTCGCGCAGGCCGGCGTACAGCAGATCCCGCGAGAACATCCAGGGCTCGACACGGTCGGGTGCGCCGGGGAAGTCCATGCGCACGGCGAGCGGGTCGGCGGGGTCGTAGACGAAGCAGACGCCGATCTGAAGCGCCTCGTGCCGGCTGAGGAGCACACGGATGGACACGGTGCGTCGGAGGACGACGGGCCTGCGAAGGGAGCCGGTGCCGCTCCTCGGGTTGGTCCGGTGGTGCATGACACCTCCCAGGACGGGTGGGACCGTTTCTGCCGTACTGCCCGGGCCCGGGCAGCGGGTCGCAGTCGGACGAGGGTCTCGTACTCCTTTCCGTGTGACCTGGCCGGTCAGATGCGTTTCGCTCGGCAAAGGCTCAGCGGGCGCCGTGCGCCCCGGCCTCGTCCGGCACGTACTGCCAGACGAGGAGGGCGATGTCGTCGGCGCGCCGGCCGGCTGCCGGGGAGCCGCTGAGCAAGTGGTCGATGAGCGGACCGGGTTCCTGTGTGTCGGCACGGGCCAGGTGCGCGGCGAGGTCGGCGATCGCGTCCTCGAGATCCACGCCGGGTGTCTCGACGAGACCGTCGGTGTAGAAGGCGAGGGTGAGGCCCGCGGTCAGCGGGAGCTCGGTCACGGGGAAGTCCGCCTCCGGGTCGATTCCCAGGAGCGGTCCGGGGGTGATGTCGAGGGGACGGCTGGTGCCGTGCTGTCGCAGCAGGGGCGGGGGGTGGCCGGCGCTGGCCAGTGCGGCGTGCCCGCGGGCCAGGTCGACATGGGCGTACAGGCAGCTCGTGAACAGGTCGGGGCCGATGTCGCTGAGCAGCCGGTTGGTCGCGGAGAGAACCTGGCCCGGATCGGGGCCGAGGGCTGTGTGGGCGTGGACGGCCGTACGGGCCTGGCCCATGAGGGCGGCCGCGGCGGCGTTGTGGCCCTGGACGTCTCCGATGACGGCCGCGACGGCCCTGTCGCCGAGCGGGATCAGGTCGTAGAAGTCGCCGCCGATGTCCATGCCGTGGGTGGCGGGCAGATAGCGCGCGGCCACCCGCAGGCCGGAGACCGCGGGCAGGGTGCGCGGGAGCAGGGCCTGCTGGAGGCTGTGGGCGAGGTCGCGTTTGGCGTCGTAGAGACGGGCGCGGTCCAGGGCGTGGGCGATGAGTCCGGCGAGGGAGGTCAGGACGGCCCGGTCCTCGGCGGTGAACGTGTGGGGGTGGTCGTAGGAGAGGATGCAGCAGCCGACGGGTCGGCCGGAGACGATCAGCGGCAGGAACGCCCAGGCCTGCTTGCCGCTGATGCGGGGGGCCTCGGGGTAGATCCGTGCCATTTCCTCGGGGTCGGCGAAGAAGGCGGGCATGCCGCTGCTGAGGGTCCGTCCCGCGGGAGTGAGCCCGGTGTCCAGGGGCAGGCCGTCCAGGCGTTCGATGGTCTGCGGGCTGTAGCCGCGGTAGCCGGTGATCCGCAGCCGGCCGGCGTCGGCGGCGGACAGGACCAGGCCCTGCGCTCCGAAGGCGGGCATGATCTGTTCGGCGACCAGATCGATGACGTCCTGGACCCCGACGACTTCGGTCAGCCCGGACGCGAGGTGCACGAGTTGGTAGAGCCTGCCCGCGCGAGCGGTTCCGCCGGCGGTCCGCGCGGAGGGGTGCGGGTCCGGAAATGCCGGTTCCTCGGCGCCGATGCGGACGATACGGACGCTGATGCCGCTGGAGTCCGGGTAGAGGTGGAAGTCGAGCCACTGGCCAACGGGGCGGCACGCGGTGAACACGACGGGCCGTCGGCCGATCACGGCGGCCCGGTAGCGGTCCTCGTAGGTCGGGTCGTCCAGCCAGCGCAGGGACTGCCAGGGCAGGGTGCCCAGGAGCTGGTCCGCGTCGCGGCCCAGGAGATCGCAGGCCCCCGAGCTGAGATAGGTGAAACGGCCTTCCAGGTCGAGGGCGCAGCTGCCGCCCGGCAGGCGTTCGGCGAAGTCCTCGGCGGCCGAGGCCGGGCCCGCGGACCGACTGCCGGTCGCGACGGACACCACGCGCGGCTGCCCGTCGGGCTGCTCCGGGGCGCCACCCGGCTCGCCGGTCTCCTCCAGTACGCGGGCCAGCCGACGGCAGCCGGACGTCATGTCGGCCCGCTCGCGCCCTGTCATGCGCGACGGGCGGTCGGCGGCCGGCCAGATCAGCAGCAGCGTGCCCCACCGCCGGATGCCGGTCACCGGCGCGGCGGCCAGGGCGAGCGGATACGGCAACGCCATCGCGCTGCGCGGATAGGCGCGCGCCAGCTCCTCGTGGCTCGCCACCCATACGAGACGGTCCTCACGCACCGCCTCGGCCACCGGCGCGGGGCCGGTCACCGGCACCCTGGTCCACGGCGCGGCAAGTTCGGCGGACGCTCCGCAGAGCACGGACAGACGCAGCAGCCGGGCGTCGGGGGTGAGCAGGTACAGGGCTCCCACGGAGGCGCCGGTGCGTCGGACCGCGCCCGCGAGGGCGGCGTCCAGCGGATGGTCGTCGCCGGCGGGGTCACCCGCGCTCGTCACCGGACACCTCCACGCACACCGGGACACGCCCTGGCAGGCCGTTTCCACGGGGCCCGCCGTGCACCGCCCACGCGTCCGGCCCGCCCATGGAGCGACGCTACGCCCCCGAGGTGGCGGCGGCACGTCATCCGGCCCGGCGGGCCCTGCGCCGACCGAGATCATCCGCCGCTCCGTGACACCCCCGGCGGGGTGGACGGCCCCGATCGGTGTCGTGTCGGCCCCTGGGCGGTGCCCCTGCGGGCACCTTCTCCGGTGGTCCTACTCAGGCCGAGTTGAGTAGCCGCGCTCAGGTCCGGCGAACCCTTGAGCGGCGAGTATCGCTTCAGCGGCGCAGGCGAGTCACGCCGGCCCGAGTCGGTTCAGTCGGTCGAATCAGTTCAGTCGGTTCAGTCAGTCGAATCAGTTGAGTCAGTTGAGTCAGTTGAGTCAGTTACGGAGAATCCCATGTCCCGTCGTATCGCTCTGTCCGTGGCCGCAGGTGTCGTCGTCCTCGGTGGTGCCGGCGCCTTCGCTCTCGCCCACGCCGGGGAGCAGCCTCCGGCGCTGGCGGACAGCGCCGCCCGCTACACCGCTCCCGACGGCGCCCGCGACGGCTCCTTGACCTTCGTCACCGACGTCACGGCCTCCTCCGGCGTCAAGAGCGTGAAGGTGCTGGCGTGGCCGGAGAACTCGGCCTTCGCCGAGAAGGGACTGACCGCGAAGGACATGGCCGCGACGGAGTCGGCCGTCTGCGAGCCCTCCGGGAAGGAAACCGTGCGCTGCACCTACACCACCGAGGTCACCGGTTCCGATGCCGAGTCGTCCCCGCGAGGTGTCTGGCACATCGCCGTCCTGGCCACCGCGAACGACGGCACCACGACCCTGAAGACCGAGGCGGCCCACTTCACCGTCAGGTGAAACCTCCGCCCACGGCGACCCGGAGGGCGCCCGACGCCGAGGCCCACCGGGCACCGTGACCCGCGCGCCGCAGCCCGCTAGAAGACGCCCTTGTACCCGGCCCAGCCGCTCGCGATCTTCGTGCGGGAGCCGAACGTCCCCTTGCCGGTGCCGTTCTGGCGGTACAGGTCTCCCGCGGTGTCCCGGGCGACCAGGTCGGCCTTGCCGTCGGCGGTGATGTCCCCGACGCCGACGACCGCGTTGTACGAGCCGCCCCAGTTGGCGGCGATCTTCACCCGGGAGCTGAAGGTGCCCTTGCCGGTGCCGTTCAGGCGGTACAGGTTGTCGGCCTTGTCCTGGAGGAGCAGGTCGCCGATGCCGTCGCCGTTCAGGTCCCCGGCGCCGACGATCTTCTTGTAGCTCTTCCCGTTGTCGAAGAGCTTCACCCGGGAGGAGAGCTTGCCGGTGCCGGTGCCCTTGTAGAGGTAGACCGCGCCGGTGGAGGCGTTGCGAGCGATCAGGTCCGGGCGGCCGTCCCGGGTCACGTCGCCGGGTGCGGTCAGGACGTCGTACTGGGTCCAGCCGCTGCTCGCGAGGGTGGTGTACGGCGTCGACGGCTTCAGCGCCGCCCCGCAGGCCGGCCGGTACAGCCGCAGGGCGCCGGTGGTCAGCCGGATCAGGACGTCGTTGCAGCGGTCGCCGCCGAGGTCGCCGAACGGCACGGCGCGGGCCGAGGTCGGCCAGCCGCTCCCCGTCACCTTCCCGGAGAATTTCCCTGCCCCGTCCCCCTGGTGGAAGGTGAGAGATCCGGAGGAGTTCAGGGTCAGGAGGTCGCCGACGCCGTCGGGCAGCGACGAGCCGCCGACGTGGTCGCGCCGCACCGCCGTGCCACCGGTCAGCCGGACCGTGCCGGACTGGCTGAGCGCCGCGCCCTGCCCGTCCGCCGGCACCGCCGTCAGCGTCCAGGTGTACGAGCCGTCGGGAAGCAGTCCGCCCGTCGTGTCACGGCCGTCCCATGTGGTCGCGATCGAGTACTCGGCCGGTCCGCCGCCGCGCGTGGCCACCACGCGGCCCGTCGCCCTGTCGCGTATCTCCGTCTTCCAGGAAGCCACCGGCTCGGACAGCCACCACTCGCCGCGCCAGGAGACCGGGGTCGCGTCCGTCTCCGCCCCCGCGGTGACGTTCCGGTAGGGGGAGACGAGGGGCGCTTCGGGTCGCCCGTAGGTCAGGACGTGGACGGCCTGGTCCGGGGTGGCGTACGCGAGGTCGCCGTCGCGCGGGTCGAGTGCGACGAGCCCCGCGGTGTCGGTCGCCCACTGCTGGACGGCCGTCCCCGTCCGCAGACCGTAGACACCCAGCCCTCGCTCGCTCCGGACGGCGACGACACCGTCGCCGAGATGGGCCTCACCGGTGGAGGGCAGCGGAATGCTCTTCCTGGACTGGAGGTCGTAGACGCCCGCGGCGTACGGAGCGGTGCTGACGTTGCACTTCCAGTAGAGCCACCTGCCGACAGCCTGGAGCTCGACCATCGAGGAGCACCCGGCGTTCACCGTGAAGGTGGTCAGTGAGGTCCCGGTGCGCGCGTCCTTGGCCGTCACCGTGCCGCCCGTGCCCGAGGACCACACGGTGGTCCCCCACAGGGAGCCCGTCCGGTACGGCTCCTTGTGCAGGATCCTGCCGGTGTCGAGATCGACGACCCGCAGTTCCCGGCCACCGCCCGCGGGCGTCCCGTCGAGCAGCACCAGGTTCCCGGATGCTCCCACGATCCGCGTCTGGTCCGCGGAGCTGTCGAAGGAGTCCTGGAGGCCTGTCTCGACCGGTGTGCCGGGGAACGACTCGCCCTTGCCCACGACGAACAGCTCGGGCCGCCAACCGCCGTCCGCGCTCACCGCCCCGCGGTAGACGGTCCGGCCGTCCCCGGTGGCGTACAGCTCGGGGCAGAGCCCGTAGGGGACACTGCACTTGCCGTAGGGCGCCGGCAGGCTGCCGAACCGCACCCGCTCGCCGTACCCCGGCGCGGCTTCGGCGAGCGAGCGCTCGTACGCGACGGTGGCTCCGTCGCCGTACTCCAGGGTGCGGACCGTGCCGTGATCCAGCGTCAGCCGCTGGAGCTGCATCGGCACCGGCAGGATGCGCAGGACACGCGTCGCGTACGGTACGGCGTCGGCGCCGGCGGTGATGTCCTGGTAGCCGTAGTCCTCCGCGGACCGGCCGCCGACGATCTGAACGCCGCCGTCCGGCCGGACGGCGACACGGTCGGCCACGGCACGGGCGAGCAGCGTCCGCTCGCCGGACCCGTCGAAGGGGACGGCCACGACCCGCCAGACGGACGCCTGGTACTCCTTGCGGCCGAGCGAGGAGTCGTACCGGCCCACGATCAACGAGTCGCCGACGACACCGAGCACCTTCGCGTCCCTGAGGCTGACCTGGACCTCGCGCACGGGCGCGTCGAACCGGCCCTGCTCATAGATCCGGACGCCACCGGCCTGTGGGGTGACCAGGTGATGAGCGGTCACCACGGAATTCCCGTACACCGTGCCGTACGGCAGAAACGTGGCCTGTGCGGTGCGCAGGTCGATCCAGGCGTACTGTCCGACGTCTTCGCCGGGGACGTTCAGGTTCGCGAGAAACCCATGGACGCCGGCCCGTACGAGATCGATGACGTAGGACCCCTCCGGGAGGCCGGCCACGCGGCGGTCCACCGTGGTCCCGTCCTCATGGGTCAGCAGATGGAACTCCGTCCGCCGACCGTCGGCACCGGCTCCGCCCTCGGTCACCACGGTGGTCCCGATCGTTCTGCTGTACTTCTGCCCGGCCGGGACGGTGACGGTGGTGGTCTCGTCGGTGGCCATGTTCCGCAGCACCACATCGCCCGTGCCCCCGCTGGGCGGCAGGGCCACGACGTCCGACGCCGTTCCGTAGTGCTCGACCGGGTCGTAGGCCTGCGTGCCCGCGAGCTTTCGGGTCGAGCCGTCCACGCCCGTCCACTCCAGTCCGGAGGGACCGTTCGTGGTGGTGGCGGTGTGCAGGAACCCGGAGGGCCCGACACTCACCACCGAGCCGGAGCCGGGTGTGACGCGCAGGGTGGCGGGGATCGTGGTCGTGCCGAACGTCCCGCCGTCGGCGGAAGCGGGCCAGGAGGCCGGACCGACGGCCAGTGCCATGGATACGACCGCCGTGGCGGCGACAAGACTGCGACGCGCACCTGCATGACGAGCCAACTGGACCCTCCCCGAGTACCCGAGACGGCACGCGCGCCGCTCTCCGGCGCCGCTACCCCAGACCAACGCATCCGTCTCACAAGTCGGCTGATCTTACAGTGACTTCACGGACCGTCAGAGAAATTCCCGGCCGGCCGTGCGCGGCGGGCCACCGTGCGGCGGGGTGCCGCCGCAGGACTGTGAGCCGCCGCCGCGGGGCTAGCGAGGCGTACTGTCCGCTCCCTCACCGGTGGACACGGCCGTGTCGCGGACCCCGGACAGCCGCAGTGCGGCGAGGGCCGCCGTCCCCGCCGCGACGCCGAAGGTGAGGGCGGCCGGGACGCCGTTGCCGAGCTTGGAGAACAGGTACACGGGCCCCCACACACCGACCGTGTCGTCGATCGCCATGTGCAGCACCTGGCTCGCCAACAGTCCCAGCACGGTCGCGCAGACGGCGCCCACCGCCATCGCCGGCACCGTGATCCGGGTGAGCAGGCCGGGCAGCAGCCGCAGCGCCCACCACACCACGGCCAGCACGAGCAGGTCGGCGGCTCGGTACAGCAGCCAGTCGCCGAGCGGAGCGGACGCCGGGTCCGTCCAGACGCCGAGCAGCAGCCACTGGCGCAGCAGGTCGCCGGGCTCGGACAGCAGTCCTCCGCCGCCGAAGGAGGTCTGGATCCAGGCCGCCACCGATTGGTAGGAAAGGATCACCAGCGACACCGCGATCACCGCCGTCCCGACACTCGCGGCCAGACGGGCAGCACGCGGCGGCACCTCCTGCCGGGGCAGCGGGTCGGCGTCCTTCGCGGCGACCCGCGCGACGAACACCGTGACCAGGGAGGTCACCAGCGCCGCGAACACCACGACCGGGCCGCTAGACGCGATCACACCCGCCAGCTGCGGCAGGACCCGATAGCTGCCGCGCCCCCCGGATGCGATCAGCCACGGTGCGGAGACCGTCACGGCCAGCGTTCCGGCCACCGGGCCCCAGGCCCACAGCGCGAGCAGTGCGGCCGGCGTACGGCCCCGCGTCGGCGGCATCCTGCGGACCAGCAGCAGCGCGCCGGCCAGGAAGCACACGAAGACTGCCACGAATCTGATCTGCATCCCGGTGCTGTACAGATCGGCGTACCGGGTGGCGTCGCTCGACGCCGTGCCCCCGCCCGCGGAACCGTCGGGCGTCAGCGCCGTGGCGGAGTCGTACGACCAGGGTGCGAGCCATCGCCGGAGTTCACTCACGGACTGCACGTCGAACACACTGGTGGTGCCGCGCAGTTCCAGTGCTTGCAGGCTCGCCCCGGCCCACCACAGCAACAGCGTGATCAGCCCGCCTCCGACCAGTGCCGGTATCACCGCACGCCGATATGTCATGTGCTTCCCCCGTCTTGGCCCTGCGGCCGCCCGTGTCGTGATCAGCCGAAGAATAGGGCTACGAGGTCGGCGGCCCGCCGGAGGTGCCCTCGGGGTCGAGGGTTCAGAGATCCAGCGTGGTGTCCTGCTCGGGCCGCGCGCAGCAGATCAGGGCCGTGCCGGGCGGCGTCCGCTCGACCGGATCCGTGGTGTAGCTGACGCTGCCGTCGATCAGCGCGGTTTCGCAGGTGCGGCACACCCCCGTGCGGCACGACCAGCGCACCGGTACGTCGCAGGCCTCGGCCAGCTCCAGCAGGCTCCCGTACGCACTGTTCCAGACGACGCTCAACCCGGTCCGGGCGAAGCGCACCGCCGGGCCGGAGCCCGCCGGGCCGGGCGGTGCGTGCGGCGCGCGGTGCCCGGTGGGCACGAGACCGGGGGTGAGAGCCGGGCCGGATCCGAAGATCTCGGTGTGGACGCGCCGCGGGTCGATGCCCTGTCGCAGCAGGGCGTCGGTGATCTCGTGCAGGAACCCGTCAGGCCCGCACAGGTAGACGTCCGCGTCCTGGGGGACGCCGAGTCCGGCGATGGTGTCGGCCGTCGGCCTGCCGCCGTCCGTGTAGTCGGTGCCGAGGCGGTCCGCCGGCTCCGGGCGGCTGTAGAAGACGCGGACGCGGCCGTCGGGCAGTTGCGCGAGCAGGCCGCGGGCTTCCCGCGCGAAGGCGTGCAGACGCCCGTTGCGGGCGGCGTGGAGCCACCAGATCTCCCGGGCCGAACCGGTGTCGGCCAGCGCGTGGAGCATGGCGAGCACCGGGGTCACTCCCACGCCCGCGGAGGCCAGCACGACGGGCCCGGTGCCCTGGTGAAGGGTGAAATCCCCGCGCGGTGCGGCAGCTTGGAGGCTGTCGCCGACCCGGACGCCGGTGTGCAGCCACCTGCTGGCCGTCCCCCGCTCCTCCTGCTTGACGCTGATCCGGTAGCAGTCCGCACCGGGCCGCCCGGAGAGCGAGTAGGCGCGCACCGCCCCGGGCGCGCCGGCCAGGTCGGGGAGGCGGAGGGTGAGGTACTGGCCGGGACGCGCCGCGGGCAGCGGAGCCCGGTCGGGGTCGGCCAGCCAGAAGGACCGGATGCGGGGCGTCTCCTCCACGACGCGGCGCACCTGGAGCGGTCTGAAGCCCTGCCACGCGGGCGGAACGGCCGAGACCGGGCTCAGGCCCGCGTTCGCGGTCTGCCGGCCGTTCCCGCTGCGGACCTGGTCGAGGAGAGCGCGGAAGGACTGCTGCCAGCCCGGGCTGAGCGCCGTGACGCGCAGGGCCCGTTCGATCCGGTCGGCGGGGTGCGGCGGACGGTAGAGCAGGGCGTCGACCTCCGCGACCGTCATCCGGCCGGGTCCGTCGGCGACCTTGACGATCTCCTGCCCGGCCTCGACCACTCCCTCGGTGAGCACGCGCAGGTAGAAGCCCGGCCGGCCGTGGGTCACCAGCAGGGCGGGCATACGCGGCTCCCCCAGGCGCAGCCCGACGCGGTAGCAGGTCACCCGGGGCTGCGTGACCTCGAAGAGCGCGGTACCGATGCGGTAGCGGTCCCCGACGCAGACCTCGTCGTCGGTGAGCCCGTCGACGGTGAAGTTCTCCCCGAAGATGCCGTGGACGAGATCGTCGCGGCCCAGGTACTCCTGCCAGTGACGGTAGGAATCGAGCTGGTAGACGAGGACGGCCCGCATCTCGCCACCGTGACCGGCCAGGTCGCCCTGCCCGTCCCCGTCGATGTTGAGGCGTCGCACCCGTCGGGGACCGGACACCGGAGCCTTCCACACACCCGTGTGCACCTTGGCATCACGCCAGGCCACGTCCTTGGGCAGACCCACATTGAGCGACAGCAGCTGTGCCATCTCCGCACCTCCACGAGGCGGCCGCGCGGCCTTCCCACACTCTCATGCGGGGCGGGCGGTGCGCCCGGGAAGGCCCCGGAGGCCGATGCCGGCCGGGCTTCACCACCTACGGCGAACCACGGTCACGCCCCGGTGGCGAACCACGGTCACGCCCCGGTGGCGGGCTCGGGCCGGGCGACGCGGCGGCGCTCGCCGGTGACGACCGTGGCCACGGCCGGTCGGTCGGTCGCTCAGTCGGTCAGTCGGCCAGTCGGTCAGTCGGTCAGTCGGTCAGTCGGTCAGTGAGCAATTCGGTCAGCCGGTCGGCCGGCCAGTCGGCCGGTCAGAAGGAGACGGGCGCCGGTCCCTCGGCGCGCCAGACTGTGCCACGGCGCTCATGGGCGAAGAGCTCCTCGACCGCGTGCGCGACGCGGGGACCCACCTCGCGTTCCAAGAGGTACAGGCCGAGGTCGAGCCCTGAGGTGACCGAGGCACCGGTGACCAGGTCGCCGTCGTCCACGACGCGGGCGTTCACCGCGTGGACACCGGTCGCGTCCAGCAGGTCCGCGCCGAGGTGGTGGGTGGTCGCGTGGCGTCCCTCCAGCAGCCCGGCCATGGCCAGGACGAGCGAACCGCCGCACACCGTGGCCACCGTGACCTCCGGATCCGCCATCGCCGTCCTCAGCAGCTCGGGCAGGGCGGTGGTGAGGGTACGGCCGAGCAGTACGGCGATGAACTCGTCCTGGTGCCCCGCACCGGACCCCGCGTCCGCCTCGGGGTCCTCGCCCGGTTCGCCGACGCGTCCCGAGGCACCGGGCACGAGCACGCAGCCCGGGCGTCCGGGATCCAGGGCGGCGGTGGCGCGCAACGCCAGCCCTCGGGTGCCGCTGACCACCTCACGGGGCCCCTCGGCCGAGACCAGTTCCACGGTCACCGCGCCGTCGGAGGCGACACCGCCCGCGTACAGCACCTCGTAGGGGGCGACGACGTCGAGCGGGTCGAAGCCGTCGAACAGGACGATCTGAACGTGCACGGTTGCTTCCTCGGGGGTGCGGCGGGATCCGGCCCGGGTCCGGGCCGGGAACACTCCCGAACGCTATGCGGGCTCCGTCCGCGCCTCCCAGTGGCGGGAGTGACACCTTCCAACGGAAAAGTGACAGAGATGGGGAGGGGCGGAGATACGGGCATGAGCTGCTCTACAGAAGCCGTCCGCGCGCACCGAGCGCTGCCGCGCGGCCCAGCGGCAGGGTAGGTTCTGGCCATGCACAGCATCGCCGTACTCGCCCTGGACCAGGTGATCCCGTTCGATCTGTCCACGCCGATCGAGGTGTTCTCCCGCACCCGGCTGCCGGACGGGCGCCCGGGGTATCAGGTCCGCGTGTGCGCGGAACGGCCGGAGGTCGACGCGGGAGCCTTCACCCTGCGCGCGCCCTGGGGTCTGGAGGCACTCGCCACCGCCGACACGATCATCGTGCCCGGTACGGCCGACCCCACGGCCCCGCTCTCCCCGGCCGTCCGCGACGCGCTGCGGGCCGCCGCAGCGGCGGGTACGCGCATCGCCTCCATCTGCGCGGGCACGTTCCCGCTCGCCGCCACCGGGCTCCTCGACGGCCTGCGGGCCACCACGCACTGGATCGCGGCCGACGCGCTGGCCGACGCCCACCCGGACGTCGACGTCGACCCGGACGTCCTGTACGTGGACAACGGCCAGATCCTCACCTCGGCCGGCGCCGCCGCGGGACTCGACCTGTGCCTGCACATGATCCGCCGGGACTACGGCTCATCGGTCGCCGCCGACGCCGCCCGCCTGTCCGTGATGCCGCTGGAACGGGAAGGCGGGCAGGCCCAGTTCATCGTCCACGACCACCCGCCCCGCCCCCAGGGTTCCGTGCTCGAACCGCTGCTCGGCTGGCTTCAGGAGAACCTGGCCCTCGACCTCAGCCTGGACGACATCGCCGCCCGCGCCGGGACGAGCACCCGCACCCTGATCCGGCGCTTTCGCGAACAGACCGGCACGACGCCGTTGCAGTGGCTGCACCGCGCCCGCGTCCGCCAGGCGCAGCACCTGCTGGAGACCACCCGCCACCCCGTCGAACGCATCGCCTCTCAGGTCGGCTTCGGCTCCCCCACCGCGTTCCGCGACCGGTTCAAGCGCACGACGGGCGTCAGCCCGCACGCCTACCGCCGCTCGTTCAGCTGATCCCGCCCGCCGACGTCGATTCGTCGACTCCCGACGAGGGCGGTTGCCGGGCCGGCCGACATCGATTCATCGACTCCTGGCGAGTCGCGCCGCCACGGCGTCCAGGGCCAGGCCGATCGTGAACTCGTACTCGGTCTCGGCGTCGAATCGCGCCAGGTGCTGTGCGGCGTCGGCGACCGCGGGAAGTCCGCTGTTCGTCAGCGCGGCCTCTCGCTGCGCGATCGCGGCGGTGTCGGTCGTGCCGTAGGTCGGTCCGGCGTTGACCTCTCTGAGCAGGGTGCCGATGAGCGTGGCGACGAAGGCCCGGAGGAGGTGGACGGCTTCCGAGGTCGGGCAGCCGGCGTCGCGCAGCGCGACCAGGACGGCCTCGACCGGCGCGAGCCCCTCGAACGAGGCGAGCTGACGGGTGAGGACCAGCGGGGCGGCTTCGGGGTGCCTGAGGGCTCGCTCCCTGAAGGCGTGGGCGATCGCGCGCAGATCGGCCTCGGGGTCACCGGTGAGGGGCGGCAGCCCGATGGTGCCCAGCAGGCGCTCGGCCACCGCGTCGAGCAGGTCTTCCTTGCCCTCCACGTGGTTGTAGAGGCTCTTCGCGTCCACTCCGAGGACGCGTGACACCGAGCGCATGCTCACCGCGCCGATGCCGTCGGCGTCGATCACCTTCAGCGTCGCCTCGACGATCGCGTGCTTGGACAGCTGGGCGGCGCCCTTGGGGGGCCGGCCTCGGCGGGGGGCTGCGCTGTTGCTCACGAGATCCATCCTTGCATAAATCCACGGCGTGGGTATAGTCCAGGACGTAAATCCACGGCGTGGGTAAAAGGAGTGGCGATGCGCTTTCCCTGGGGTCCTGGTGAGGTCACCGACCTGCGGACGGTCGGCGACCGGGTCGACACGCTGACCGACCTGTCCGAGGTCGCCGACGGGCCGGGCGCGCGGTTGCGGGCCGCACGCGCCCAAGGGGAAGCGTTCCGCCGGGAGTTCCCGACCACGGGGACGCCGGACAGCGTGGTGACCTGCGACCTGATCACGCTGCCGTATCCGACCAGGTTCGGGCTTTTCCGGGCGTCGAAGGCGCTCGCGCCGTTCCTGTCCATCACCAACCGGATGCTCGTGATCCGGTGGCGCGAGTCCGACGGCGGCCGACGCGTGCTGCTCTTCGAGCCCAGCGACCATGAACTCGGCCGCTACACCCCGTACTTCGACACACTGTCGGCCCGTACACCGGGCGTGATCGAACGGAGGATGCTCCGCGAGCACGGCACGGTGCCGGGCCACCTCGCCCGGCTCGGCATCGCGCCCGAGGACGTCACCCATCTGATGTTCGACCATCTGCACACCCAGGACCTCCGCCGCTGGATCGGAACGACGGCACCGCAGGCGGACCTCGGCGGGCAGCCCCGCGCCGCCTTCCCGAACGCGAAGGTGATCGTCCAGCGCGACGAGCTCGCGGCGATGGCCGACCTGCACCCGCTACAGAGGCCCTGGTACCAGCCGGCCGCCTACGCCGACGTGCCACCCGAGGCGTTCCTGCCGATCGACGGCTCTGTGGTGCTCGGCCCCGGTGTGGCGGTGGTGAAGACGCCGGGCCATGTCTTCGGCAACCAGAGCCTGGTGCTCAACACCTCCACCGGTATCTGGGTGTCCAGCGAGAACGTCATCGCCGCCGAGGCGCTCACGCCGGAGCACTCCGCGCTGCCCGGCCTGGCGAAGTGGTCGCGACGCTGGCAGCAGGAGGTCGTGCTCAACGCCAACACGATCGAGACCACCGCCGACCAGTACAACTCCGTCGTCCTGGAGAAGACCCTGGCCGACCGCAGCCAGGCCGACCCCCGGTTCCCGCAGTTCTTCCCCTCGAGCGAACTCACCGGGGCGTGGACCAACCCAGGCACCGGACCCACCTTCGTCCACGGGTCCCTCACTCACCGGAAGGCCTGAGATGTCCCGCTTCACCCTTCCCCCCGAAAACGTCCTGCGAGCCCGCGAGAAACTCGTCCTCGACCACTTCCACGACGAGGTCCGCCAGGACTGGGACGCCACACTCGCCACGTTCCCGCACCCGCACTACGAGCTGATCGCCCCGATGACCGTCCACGACGGCGACGGCGCGGTCCGCGCGTACTACCACGACACCCGTGTCGCCTTCCCCGACCAGGACCACGAGATCATCGCGTTCCGGCACAGCGTGGACGCCGTCGTCGTCGAGTTCTGGCTGCTCGGCACCCACCTCGGCCCGCTCGGCAGGATCCCGCCCACCGGGTCGAAGCACCGCACCCGGATGACGGCGTACTTCATCTTCGACGAGCACGAGAACCTCGTCGTCGAGCGGATCTACTTCGACCAGCTCACGGTCCTCAAGCAGCTCATCGGCGGGCTCGACAAGCGCGACCCGCGGGACCTGATCAAGCTCGGCCGCGCCGTGCTCGGACTGCTCGCGACGGCCGGCGAGGCCCCCGACCCTCGGCTGCTCGGCACCACCCCGCCCCCCTTCCTTTCCGCGTACGAGGAGAAGTGACATGCGCGCACTCATCGGCGGCACCGGCACCGGCGCCTGGGAGCTCCGCGAGCACGACCTGCCCACCCGGCTCGGCGCCCTCCGCATCCAGGTGATGGCCGCGGGCCTCAACCGTGCCGACCTCTACGCGCTCGACGGCACCTACCGGGCCGCGGGCCAGGCCGACGGGGAGTTCACCGCGGGCATGGAGGTCGCCGGCGTGGTCGAGACCGGCAGCCCGCTCGCACCACACCTGCCCGCCGGAACCCGGGTCATGGGCATCACCGCCGGCGCCTTCGCCGACTACGCGGTGTGCGACCCGCGGCTCGTCGTACCGATTCCCGAGGGGCTCGGCTTCGAGCGGGCCGCCGCCCTGCCCGTCGGGCTGATCACCGAGCACGACGCGTTGGTCACCCAGGCCGGGTTCACCGCCGGCGACAGCGTCCTCGTCATCGGCGGCACCAGCGCGATCGGCCTGATCGGCATCCGGCTCGCCAAGGCGCTCGGTGCCGGCAAGGTCGTCGCGACCACCACGAGCGAGGAGAAACGGGCCGTGCTGACCGAGGCCGGCGCGGACGTCACGGTCAACACCCGCACCGAGGACCTCACCGCCGCCGTCCTCACCGCCACCGACGGCGTCGGCGCCACCATCACGCTCGACCACGTCGGCGGCGAGCTCTTCGCCAAGGTTCCCGCCGCGACCGCGATCGGGGGACGGATCGTCAGCATCGGGCGCCTGGGCGGGTCCGCCACCGGCCTCGACCTCGACACGGTCGCCTTCCGACGGCAACGGATCATCGGCACCACGTTCAGCATCCGCACCCGCGCCGAGCTCGCGGCCGTCGTCGACGCTCTCGCCGACGAGGTCCTGCCCGCCGTGGCCGAAGGCCGGATCACCTCCGAGCCGGACACGGTCTACCCGCCCGAGCGCGCGCCGGAGGCCGCCGACCGGCTCCGCTCGAACGGCGCCACCGGCAAGATCGTGCTCTCCTTCGCCGACGCCCACACCGGCCCCGCCCCCGCCCCGAGCACCCGGGCCAACATGTTCGGCAGCATCGCCCAGATCGGGTACGTCGTCCGCGACATCGAGGAGTCGATGCGCAACTTCGTCGACGTCGGCATCGGCCCGTGGTTCCACCTCAAGGGCGTCAGGCCCGACGACTTCACCTACCGCGGCAAACCCTCGGACATGGTCATGGACGTCGCCGTCGCCAACAGCGGCGACATCCAGATCGAGCTCATCAGCCCGGTCGACGACGAGCCGTCCATGTACCGCGACTTCCTCGCCGCAGGCCATGAAGGCGTCCAGCACATCGCCTACTGGACCGACGACTACCAGGCGCTCTACGACAGGGCTCTCGCCGCCGGCTTCACCGTCGGGCAGGAGGGCCGCATCGGCGGAGAGGACGGCCGGTTCGCCTACCTCGAGACCGAGCATCACCCCGGTACCGTCATCGAGATCTCCGACGTCGGCGGCACCAAGCGGTTCGTCTTCGACATCATCAGGACGGCCTCGGCCAACTGGGACGGTACCCGACCGATCCAGGAGATCGACCCGCGTCTGATCGGCGGCGACCCGGCCGCGACGGCCGAGATCATGGAGGCACTCGGGTGAAGGTCCACCACCTCAACTGCGGCACCATGCACCCGGTCCTGACCCCCGAGGGACTGGTCTGCCACGTCCTCCTCGTCGAGACCGACAACGGACTCGTGCTCATCGACTCCGGCCTCGGCCTGAAGGACGCCGCCGACCCCCGCGGCCGGTTCGGTGAGGCCCGGTTCCTGGTCCGGCCAGTCTTCGACGAGAACGAGGCCGCCGTCCGCCAGGTCGCCCGGCTCGGGTTCGACCCCCACGACGTCCGCCACATCGTGCTCACCCACTTCGACGCCGATCACACCGGTGGCCTCGCCGACTTCCCCTGGGCCCGGGTCCACCTCACGGCGGCCGAGAACTTCGCCGCCCTGCATCCGCGGGGCAGGGTCGAACGGGGGCGGTACCTCCCGAGCCACCGCGCCCACGGGCCCGTACTCGTCGAACACACCCCGGACCAGGGGGAATCGTGGCGCGGGTTCGCCGGCGCCGAGGAACTGAACGGCATCGCCCCCGGCATCGTGCTGATCAGCCTGCCCGGCCACACCCGCGGTCACGCGGCCGTCGCCGTCGACACCGGCGACGGCTGGATCCTCCACGTGGGAGACAGCTTCTACCACCGCGGCCAGATCGACGGTACGGGCGGCGCGCCCCGCGCGCTCACCCTCATGGAACACTTCATCGCCGCCGACCGGCCCCGGGTGAAGGCCAACCACGAGCGCCTCAGCGAACTGTGGCGGACCGCCGACCCCGACCTCCTGCTGGTCAACGCCCACGACCCACTGCTGCTGCGCCGGGCGGAGAACCGGGGGCGGTGACCGGGGATCGGCACGGTGCGGCACCGGAGGAGGGGGCCGTGCTCGACGGTCTTCGTTGAGGCACGCCGGTGCGAAGCGTCCCGAACCGGCCGTCGCCGAACTCCGGGACCGCCACCGCGACACGGGACCCGGTGTCATCGTGGCCGGCTGCCGCATCGGCGCCGCCATCGGCGCACGAGCGTCAGGTCAGACGAGGCCGGTGGCGGGCGCCAGCCGCGTTCGGGCCGCGGCTCGTACCTCTGGCGTCTCCGCCGGGTCGTCGCGCAGCACCGCGATCCGCTCCAGGACCTCCGGGCTCGCGGGCGCCGAGGTGATCCCCGCCAGCCGTGCTGTTTCCTCGCAGTCCCAGAGGGACTCGGTGTAGGCGTGGTCCAGGCCACCCCGGTCGATGGCGGCGAGCGCCTCCAGGAAGGCGGCCCGCTCGTACGAGTGCGGGGTGGTGAGCCAGAAGCGCCGCAGATAGGGCACCGCCTCGGCCGCTTCGGGCCCGAACCGGGCGACTCGCCGCGCCGTCCGGTCCGGGCCGCACCAGGCGCGCGCCGCCCACTGTTCGGCGAGTTCCTCCACGAGTCCCGGCAGCGCCTCGGGGCCGGAGTGGTCGGCCAGCACGTCCGCTCCGAGTCGCGCGAGCCACGGGCGTCCGTCCTGCGCCCACCCGTGCGCCGCCGGTACGGCGAGGGCGCCGAGGCGTTCGACCGCTCGCCTGACCAGGGGCAGGGGCAGTCGGCCGTCCGGGGTGCCGAGCGAGGGAACCAGCGGGATGAGGGCCTCCGCGGGCTCGCGGTCGCGCAACGCACGCAGCGCGTCGACCTTCGTGTCGCTCTCGGTCGAGCCGTCGGCGAGCAGGGCGAGGAGTTCGTCGTCGCCGAGCCCCGCCAGGGACGGCCGCGGTGCGAAGGGGTGGGACTGCACCTCGATCCCGAACCGGGTCCAGGGCTCGCGGTACCACGGCAGTTCGGCTGCTTCGCCGATCCGGGCGCGGGCGACGTCCCCGAGGTCGTCCCACCACTCGCCCGGCCAGGCGACCGAGACCGACTCGACCACGCGCGCCCAGTGCTCGCCTTCCCGGACGTACCTCCGAAGTGCTTCCCGGGCCTCGTCCGATCCGCCGAGGGCCAGCAGTTCCAGCACCTCGCAGGCCCGCAGGCAGGTCTCCTCGTCCTGTGCCAGGCGGGCGACGATCGGCGCCGGGGGCAGCTCCAGATCCCGGACCAGCCGCGCCAGGTACAGGGCGCGGTCGTCGACGCCGTCCCACCGCCAGTCGCGGCGGACCCCGTCGTACACGAACCTCGCGGTCCCCTGCGGGTCCTGGAGCGCCCGTACGGCGCCGAGGCCACGCCCGCGTTGCAGCAGGCCCTCGACCGTGTCGTGGCGGGCGTAGGTCATCTCGTCCTCGTCGCTCATCACCCGGCACCCTGCCCGACCGCACGCCCCGCCGCCAGGTGTTATCGGCCGGCCTCCGCCGAGGGCAGGGCCTTGCTCGCGCATGGTGCGAGGGCTCCTTCCTCTCGGCACAGGCGCCCGGCATGCGGACGGCCGGTCCCCGGCGCACCCTGTGACCATGGCTTCCATTCGGCCCGTCGTGATCTACCCGCCCGCCGCGGACGGCGGCCGCAGGGTCCGTGTCGACGACCACTTCCTGGGGATGGCGTACGGGCTGCTGGACATAGCCGAGTTCCTGCGCGAGGTCGGGATCGAGGACGCCGACGAGAGTTATGTCGAGGGGTCGAGCCTCATCGAGTGGCGAGGCGGTGGCCCGACCGCGTGGCTTGGCTCCCCCGGGTGACCCTTGAGTCTGCACCGGCCTTGACAATCCACGCCCGCGCCCAGAAGGCTGACCGACCAGTCGGTACGAAGGGAGCGGATTGTGACCGAGGTGAGCATCTCCACGGCCGCGGGCGTGTTCGACGCCACCGTGGCAGGTCCGCCCGAGGGCCGCCCGGTACTCCTGCTGCACGGTTTCCCCCAGACGAGGCTGGCCTGGCGACGGCAGATCGTGGCGTTGGCCGAGCACGGCTACCGCGTGGTGGCGCCGGACCAGCGGGGCTACTCCCCCGGGGTGCGTCCCGAGCGGCCCGAGGACTACGGCATCGGCGCCCTGGCCGACGACGTCGTCGCGATCACGGAAGAACTCGGCTGGACGACATTCGACCTGGTCGGCCACGACTGGGGAGGTGCGGTGGCGTGGTGGACCGCCGAAGCCCATCCCGGCCGCGTCCGCACGCTGACGGTCGTCTCGACCCCGCACCCCGGCGCTCTCGCCCACGCCCTGCGCACCGACGAGGACCAGCGCGAACGGTCCCGCTACATGATCGACTGGCGAGAGACACCCGCCACCGAGGACGCGATGCTCGCCGATGACGCCCAACTGCTCCGCACTCTCTACGCCGACAAGGTCCCGCGGACCAGCGTCGATGCCTACCTGCGCCACCTGTCGCGGCCGGGCGCTCTCACCGCGGCGCTGAACTGGTACCGGTCCGGCCGCCCCGAGCGCGCGATCGGCGCCATCGGCGTACCCACGCTGTACGTCTGGAGCACGGAGGACACCGCGTTCGGTCCGGCGGCCGCCCAGGCGACCGGACGGTGGGTCGACGGGTCGTACCGCTTCGAGATCCTCCAGGGCGCCGGCCACTGGATCCCGGAGGAGGCGCCCGAGGCACTGAACCGTCTGCTGCTCGGGCATCTCACCAGGGACCCGGGATCCCGAGCGACGAGCTAGGGAACCAGGGCCGGCCGTCCCCGTGTCCCGCCCTCGTGGAACCGGGCGCCCGGCGGCTTCGGTCCGATCACATTCAAGCCTCTTGAGGCCTTCCGGCGACGGGGCCGTTCAAGAGACGGCACAAACGCTCCGGGCGCGCTCATCCCGCCTGCTCGCGGCGGCTCCTTCCTAGCGTTGACCGGATGCTCAAGGAGTTCCTCGTCAACGTCCTCCCGGTCGTGATCGCGGTGATCGCCATCGCCGTGCCCACCTGGCTCGGCATCCGCCAGACACGCGTCAGCCGGCACACGAACAACATCCAAGCGATGCTCGAACTGCTCGCCGAGTTCCGGTCGGCCTCGTTTCACGACCAGCACGACTACGTGTGCGCCCGGCTCCAGCAGGAGCACTCCCCCGACGTCGGTGTCCGGGGGCTCCCGCACGACGCCAAGGCGGCGTTCTGCAACGTCGTCTACTACTACCAGTCCCTCGCCAACCTGACCGTCTTCCACATCGTGGACCAAGAACTGTTCCTGCCCATCCTGCGGTACCGGATCATCCATGTCTGGCAGGCCGCCCGTCCCTACGTGGAACGCGAGCGTGAACTGCGCGGCAGCGACGGCTCCTACCTGTCGGCACTCGAAGAACTCGCCCGCCGGACAGCCGATCTCCCGCACACGTACCTCCACGACCGCATCGCGGACAGCCGGCACGTCCGGCGTCGGCGGTGGTGGCGGAGCCGCTGAGGCCGATGCGATCGGCTCCGCGTCCGGCCGCGGACTCCCCCGGCGGGCCGGCCGGTGCGCGGCCTCCGGTGGCGTGCGCCTCGCCCGCCCGGTCACGCCTCCGTCGAAGAGGCCGCCGAGGCCCGGCGGGAGGGCGGTGCGGCCGCCGGAAGCTCCCGCAGCGTACGGACGGGGGAACAGAAGACCGGGAGGAAGGCGCAGGCCATGCACAGGGCACCCGCCCAGACCGCCGTCCGTACGCCTGCCGCCTGGCCGACGACGCCGCCGAGCGCGGAGCCGATCGCCAGGGCACCGGTGAGCATGAACCGGAAGGTGGCGTTCATCCGGCCGAGCAGCCGGTCCGGGGTCAGATGCTGCCGCAGGGCGACACCGAGGACGTTGTCGATGCCCGTCTTGGTCATCGTCGCGAGCCACCCCGCGCCGGCCACCCACACCCACGGTCCGTCACCGACGAGCGCGACGGCGAGTGCGGCGGGTGCGAACCAGAGGCCGGCCCATCCCAGGGTGCGACCGTGGCCGAGGCGGGCGGCGAGGCGGTGGGCGAGGCCGGCGCCGAGCAGGATGCCCAGGCCGCCGGCCGCCCAGTACGTCCCGAGCGCTCCCGGGGACAGGCGCAGTTCGCGGATGAACAGCACGGGCAGTACGGAGTTGATCATCTGTGCGCCGAGGTTGGTGAGGGTCGCGGTGAGGGCCAGCGCGCGCAGCTCGCGGTTGCCGAGAACGTGGCGCAGCCCTTCGGCCGTCTCGGCTCGCAGCCGGCGCCGGTCGGCCGACGCGACCGCCGGAGCCCGTCGCCGCTCGATGCCGGTGAGACCGACGGCGGAGGCCAGGTAGGCGAGGGCCCCGCCGAGAATCGCGAGGGGGGCCGTGAACAGCTGGACCAGGAAGCCGCCCGCGCCACGGCCGGCGATGTTGGCGCCGGCCATCAGGCTCACGACGGCCGCGTTCGCCGGTACCAGGCGGTCACGGCCGACCAGTTGGGGCAGCACGCTCTGCGAGCCGACGTCGAAGAACACCGTGGCGCATCCGTTCAGCAGCACCACCGCGTACATCTGAGGCAGCGACAGAACGCCGAGCCACCAGGCGACGGGGAGGGAGGCGAACAGCACGGCGCGGGCCGCGTCGGCGGCCACCAACACCCTGCGGGCGGGCAGGCGGTCCACCCAGACACCCGTCGGCAGGCCGATGAGGAGGAAGGCGGCGGTGGACAGCGCGGCCAGCGCGCCGGCCTGGCCGGGTCCCGCGCCGAGGGCGGTGACGGCGAGCAGCGGGATGGCGACGTAGCCGACGTTGCTGCCGAGGTGACTGAGGGCGCTTGCGGCGAAGAGCACACGGAAGTCATGTGTCCGCCAAGGGGATTGAGGTGCTCGGGTCATGACCGGTACCGTGCGCGGCCGCCCACCGCCCCGCCTACTGATTTACTCTTGGCTAAATGATCGAGATCAGGCTCGGCCTGGAGGACGTGGTCCGGACCCGCTTCGCGATCTCCCCGTTGTGGGAGGCGGTGGCCAGTGTGCGCGTGCTCAAGGGCGCGGACGAACACGGTCTGCATCGCACCTGGGCCGAACGGGTACGCCCGCAACTGGCGGCGTCGAACGTCGACTTCGGCCCGCTGTTCGACCTCGTGCCGGTACCCACCCGCTCCCCCTGGTCCGGCCACGTTCCCGGGTTCATCTGCCCGCCGCCCACGACACCGCTGCCGTCGCTGGATGTGGAGCTGGCCACCGTCCGGGCCACCCCACCGGCGCTGCTGCGCACGACGGCCGAGGTTCCGCCCGCGCGGATGGCGGCGCTGCGCGCCGACCCGGCGACCGAACTCGGGCGGTTGGCCGATGTGTTGCAGGCTTACTGGGATCTGGCCCTGGCCCCGTACTGGTCGCGGATCCTCACCCTGCTGGAGGACGACATCCGCTACCGCGTCGGCCGGCTGGCCGAAGGCGGTGCCCAGCACCTGTTCTCGGACCTCGACCCGCAGGTCACCTGGGCCGCGGGCACACTGCATCTGAAGCACCGCACCGTGCACGGAGCGCGCCGACTCGACGGCAGTGGCCTGCTGCTGGTGCCGTCCGCCTTCGTGTGGCCCCGCGTGTTCTCGGTACTCACCGAGCCGTGGCAGCCCTCGCTCCGCTACCCGCCACGCGCCGTCGGCACGCTCTGGCACACGCGGCCCGCGACCGTGTCCGACGCCCTGGCCGGCGTGCTGGGCCGCTCACGCGCCACCATCCTGGCCGCGCTGACCGCACCCGCCTCGACCACCGGCCTGGCCCGCCGGACCGGGCTGACTCCCGGTGGCGTCTCCCAACACCTCACCGCCCTGCGCACCGCGGGCCTCGTCAGCGCCCACCGTGCGGGAAGAGAGGTGCTGTACGCGCGTACGCGGGCCGGAGAGACGGTCGTGGAGGCCGCGGGCGCGGGGGCACCGGCGTCCACGTCCCCTGCGTGAGCGGGTCACGGGATCCGATCCGGGCGGCGTCCACGGCCCCTGCCCGAGCCGGTCGCGGGATCCGGTCCGGGGGCGTCACGGACCTGACGCGGCGCCGGTCGGCCGCACTCCGAGTGCGAACAGCGCGGCCGCGTTGTCGTGGCACACGCGCCGCAGCCACGCGTCTCCGAGGCCGAGCCGCTCCAGTGCGTGGAGCTGATGCACGTACGGATAGGGGATGTTGGGGAAGTCCGAGCCGAGCAGGACGCGGTCGCCGAGGCCGGCCAGCCGGGGCAGGGCGTGGCGGGGGAACGGCATGAGCCGCTCGGTGAAGTCGGTGAACACCATCGTCGTGTCCAGCCGCACTTCCCCGTACCGCTCGGCGAGGCCGAGGAACTCCTCGTGCTCGGGCATGCCCATGTGCGCGACGATCAGCCGCAGCCGGGGATGCCGTGCCAGCACCCGCGCGATCGGCTCGGGGCCGGTGTGCTTGCCCGGCGCGGGTCCGGATCCGCAGTGGATCACCACGGGGATCCCTGCCTCGGCGAGCAACCCCCATGCCTGATCGAGGAGTTCGTCGGCGGGATCGTACGCACCGACCTGGACATGTGCCTTGAAGACGCGTGCGCCCGCCTCGACGGCCTCGCGGACGTACGCCTCGACGCCCCGCTCGGGGTAGAGGGTGGCGGTGTGCAGACAGTCGGGGGTGCGGCGGGCGAAGTCGGCCGCCCAGCCGTTCAGCCACGTGGCCATGCCGGGCTTGTGCGGGTAGAGCATGGCGGTGAAGGCGCGCACCCCGAACTCGCGGAGCCGGGCCGTCCGTTCCGCCTCCTCCTCCCGGTAGGTGATCGGCCACTCGACCCCACCGGTCAGCTCTCCGAGCGCGTCGAAGTAGTCCCAGACCTTGCGCAGGACGCGCTCGGGCATGAAGTGCGTGTGCACGTCGACCAGCCCCGGCAGACCGAGCCGCCCCCAGAAGCGGCGGACCTCTTCGGCCTCCTCACCCGGAGGCACGTCCCTCACCGGAGCGGGTTCGGCGGAGCGACCGGGGTCGGCGGGTGCCATGCGGTGATCGTTCATGTCATCCACGATCGACCCGGGTGAGGCGGCTGGTCCACTCCCCCGTGCCTCGGATCCGTGAGTGATCCGTCACCCGACCCGACGGGTGCGGCGAGAACAAAGGGCTCGGCGGGTCGGGCCGATGCTCCGCGCCGCATCGCAGTGTCCCGAAGTGGAACCTCGGACATCTGTTCGCCATCAAGCAGGTGAACGGACTGAGCTGTACGAACGGCATGGGGTGGCACGCGGTGGACTGGCGGATCAGGGGGGCGGCGCTCGCCTGCCTCCTTCTCACGACGGGCTTGGCGACGGGTTGCGCACCCGAATCACGCGCGGCCTCCGATTCCCCTCCCGCCACCGCGGGCCCCTCCGCACCGGCCGCGGGCCCTTCCGAAGACGCGGCGGATGCACGGGCCGCGACCGAGGCGGCCTACCGCAAGTGGGGCATCGAGCCGCTGGCGGCACCGCCCTCGCCGCCGTCGACCAAGCCGGCGGGCCGGCGGACGGACGGCGGCGAGGTGCCGGTGATCAGCGAGATACCCACCCAGGAGAAGATCGTCTTCCTCACGTTCGACGACGGCGCCGAGAAGGACCCGGAGTTCGTGACGATGATGCGGGAGCTGAAGATCCCGTTCACGATGTTCCTCACCGACTCCGCCATCCGAACCGACTACGGCTACTTCGAGCGGCTCCAGGGGCTCGGCGACGGCGTCCAGAACCACACCCTCACGCACCCGAACCTGCCCACCCTGAGCGCCGACGCCCAGCGGCAGGAGATCTGCGGCCAGCAGGAGAAACTGAAGGACCGCTACGGCACCGCACCCCGGCTGTTCCGTCCGCCCTACGGCAACTGGAACGAGAACACCCGGGCCGCCGCCGCGAGCTGCGGCATCGAGGCGATCGTCCTGTGGCGCGAGTCCATGCAGATCAAGAACATGCAGTACCAGCGCGGCGACGAGAAGCTCCACCCGGGCGACATCGTTCTGGCCCACTTCCGCGGACCCTCCGAGCTCAAGGGCACCTCGATCACCGAGATGACGACGAACCTGCTGCGCCACATCCAGGAACAGGGGTTCACGGTGGCCCGGCTGGAGGACTACCTGTAGGCGCGAGGAGACCGCAGGAAAGGCCGGACGCCCCCCGGCGGACACCGATACCCGGCAGCCGGCGGACCAGGCTGTCAGGGCAGCCGTACGGCCTCGATCTCCGGGTCGTCCAGGAGGGCTGCGACGAGCGCCGCGGGGCCGGCGACCTTGGTGGCCCACAGGTCGTAGTCGGTGCAGAGGACCCAGGAGCGGTCCTCGGCCCAGAGGTTGGACGGGCTGAAGTCCACTTCGGGGTTGTCGTACAGGATCGGGGCGTCGCCGAGTCGGCCGGTGCGTACGTGCGGGTTCTCGAAGTCGGCCGCTCCGAGCGTGAGCGGGCTGTAGTAGGCCAGACAGCGGGTGTCCGCGCCCGCGGGGCTGTGCTCGGTGAGGACGGCGATCAGCCGGTTCCAGGTCTCGCGGTCCAGGCTGCCCTCGGTCGGCGGGTGGATGCCGAGCGGCCAGCTGCCGTGCTTCCTGACCGAGGGGAAGCAGCGGAAGGAGGGAAGGAGCCCGTCGGGGACCCGAGGATCTCCGGTCCGCCGCGCGAGCTCCGCCCAGCGCAGCCGGCGCCAGCCACGGCCCGGATGCTCGGCGCGGCCCAGGCCGCCTCCGGTGGCGACCCCCACGGCGTCGAGATCGATACCCGCGACGACGAGGGGCTCGGCCCTTCCGTCCGCAAGGCGGGCCTGGTGGTACTCGTGGTGCGACACATCGGTCGGGCCCCGCTCGTGCTCGTACATGGCGTTGAGCACCCAGACCGCGTCCGGCGACGCCGGTGGCATGAACCCGGTCAGCCCGTCGCCGCAGAGGTCCAGCAGCCAGTCGGCCGCACGGGAAGGCGTGAGCGGCCACCGCGCGGCCACGAAGGATGTGTCGGACATCCGGCCATGATTCCATCCTGCGTCCCTGAACAGTGGTGGTGCCGCGGCGGCAGCGTTCGGCGGGCTCGGCATCCCCCGCGGTGGCGCCGCGCGGGCGCCGTAGGCTGACTCCCGCCCGCCGAGACGATGTGTCGTCTCGTGACGCATCGAGGCCGGGCCACCGGTCCTCGTCACCGAGGAGAGCACCTGATGACGTTCCGGGAGCACATGGCGCGGATGACGGTACGCGCCCTGGCGGAGTTCCCCGAGGAGGCGACCCGCGGGATCTACGCCGTCACGTTCCGGATCGACAGTGTCGACCAGGACCCGCGCTTCCCCTATCTGGCGATCGGCTACAACACCGAGGCGGAGGTGGCCCGGTTGCTGGCGGAACCGAACCCTCCCGAGCCCTGGGAGGCGCGCTGGAGCTACGCGTATTTCCCTCCGTCGGGGCTGGAAGGGATCCGTATCGCCGGCCACCACCGCGAACACGACCCGGACGGCGCCGCCCTGCACCGCCGCGAGGCGACGGCGCAGGGCCTGTGGTACGAGGACGACGACGAACTCCCCGACGCGGAACGGGACATGCGCGACGAGCACCTCGACGAGGAGTTCCATGCCCTCTGCGTGGACCTGGCGCGGCACCTGCACACCGGCCACCACATCGCCGCACGACTGGGACGGCCGGTGCCCGTGATCCTGTACGACATGTTCCGGCCCGACGAGATGTTCACCCTGACCGGGGAAGCCAACCCCACCGACCTGGTGGCGGAGTTCCTGCTCACCGCAGAGTGAGCGCGGTCTCGGATGCGACGCGGGTCAGCTTCTCCGGGTTGCGGACGTAGTAGACACCCGTGATGAGGCCGTCCTCGACACGCATGGCCATGACGCCGTCGATCTCGCCGTCCAGGCACAGGGCCAGTGCCGGGTTGCCGTTGACCACGGTGGGTTCGCAGGTGATCGTGGCCTCGTGCCTGCTGGACCCGCCGAGGTAGTAGCGGACCAGCTTGTCGGCGCCGACGACCGGCCGCAGCGCGGCCCGCTTCAGGCCGCCGCCGTCGCTCATCAGGACGACGTCGGGGGCGAGCACGTCCAGCAGACCTTGCGGGTCCCGGGTGTCGAGCGCGCGCCGGAACGACTCCACCGCCGCCCGGGCCTCGCTCGGGGAGACCGTCTTCCGCGGGCGGCGGGCGTCGACGTGCCGGCGGGCGCGGTGGGCGATCTGGCGGACGGCGGCCGGGCTCTTGTCGACGGCGGCCGCGATCTCGTCGTAGCCGACGTCGAAGACCTCGCGCAGCACGAACACCGCCCGCTCGGTCGGTGCCAGCGTCTCCAGGACGAGCATCAGGGCCATCGACACGCTCTCGGCCAGCTCGACGTCCTCGGCCACGTCCGGTGTGGTGAGCAGCGGCTCGGGCAGCCAGGGGCCGACGTACGCCTCCCTGCGGCGCTTCATCGTGCGCAGCCGGTTGAGTGCCTGGCGGGTGGTGATCCGGACCAGGTAGGCGCGTCGGTCGCTCACCCGGTCCAGGTCGACCTCGACCCAGCGCAGCCAGGTCTCCTGGAGGACGTCCTCGGCGTCGGCGGCCGAGCCGAGCATCTCGTAGGCGACGGTGAAGAGCAGGTTGCGGTGGGCGAGGAACGTCTCGGTCGCCGGGTCAGTGGTGGCGTCGGTCATGTCTTGGCCCCTCTCCTTCATGGCCGGCCCCGCGACGGGCGGCGTTCAAACGTGCGTCCACGGCAGGATCGCTTTTCCTCGGCGGCCGTTCGGCAGCCGGCCGGATCGGTCACGAGGGCCTGGCTAGACTGCCCGTTCGACGGTGGCCGACGCCTCTCGGCGCCCGCCCCGCAGCAGTTCCTTGCGGTGGTCGCCCTTGGGCCAGGTGTGCGCACCGGGCTTGCGTGCCTCGGTCGTCAGATGCTTGACGCTGAAGTTGCAGGAGAGCTCCTTGAGTTTCGCGCCCGCGCGGCCGCCGACGTAGAGCCTCATCGCGGTGTCGTCCTTGTGGGCGAACTGGAAGACTCCGGCGCGGCGCCCCAGGCTGACGCACATGGCGGGGAACGACAGGTCGACGGGTGCGGGCCGCACACCCGCGATGCGGGCGAGCACCGTGTCGGCGGCGTGGGCGCCCAGGCAGCCCGCGGCGTACGCGCTCATCCGGAACGGCAGGTCCGACGGGGCCGCCGAGTCCCCGGCGGCGACGATGCGCTCGTCGTCCACGCTGGTCAGCGTCTCGTCCGTGAGCACGCGCCCCACCGTGTCGGTGCTCAGTCCGCTGCGCGCGGCCAGGTCCGGGACGCCGAAGCCGACGGTCCAGACGGTGAGCCCGCTCGGCACCTCACGGCCGTCGTCGAGGTGCACGGCGTCGCGGGTCACCGCCGTGACCTTGGTGCCGGGCCCGTCGAGCACGGTCAGCCCGAGCCCGGCCAGCCGCCGGGAAGCCGTCCTTCGGGCCCGGGGATGCAGGTACGGGCCGAGATCGCCTCCGCAGACGAGGGTCACCCGGCGGCCCCGCTCCGCGAGCTCTGCGGCGGTCTCGATGCCGGTCGGTCCGCCTCCGACGACCGTCACCGGGGTCGTCGCGGGCGTGGCGTCGAGGACGGACCGCAGTTGCCGCGCCGTCTCCAGGGTGGCCATCGGGTGGGCGAACTCGGTCGCCCCGGGCACGCACGGGGCGGCGTTGCCGCTGCCCGCCGCGTAGATCAGGTAGTCGTAGCCGACCGTGCCCCCACGCGCCGGCTCGACCTGGCGCCCGGCCGCGTCGATCCGTGTCACGGTCTCGACCACCAGCCGTACGCCGTCGGCCAGGACCTCGCGGTAGTCGACCACCGCGTCGTGGGAGCCGCCCACCAGCTGGTGGAGGCGGAGCCGCGGGACGAAGGCCGGGCGCGGGTTGATCAAGGTCACGGTCACGTCGTCGCGCTGCGTCAGCCGGTTCGCGGCCATGACGCCGGCGTATCCGCCGCCGATCACGACAACTTCGGTGTTCCCGGTCATGGTGTCTCCTCCGGTTCAGGGGTTCGCCCTCGAGACACCGCGCGGCCGATTCCTGTGACAACAAGTGATGCAGGTCACTCAACGGCCGGGGTGGCTCCCACGAGGCGTGGCCGGGGGGCCGGGCGGCGAGCATGTGCCCCGGGGGCCGGACGAGGGGGTCAGTGCGCCGTGGGCTCGGGGGCGGCCGGTTCCGTCGCGGGGACGAGGCGGAAGAGACGGGCCACGGCCCTCCCGGCGAACGCCATGACGACGAGGAACACCACGTAGAACGGGACCACGGCGGCGACGTCGGCCAGGCTGTCGCCGAGCTGGGGAACCTGGGAGGCGACGACGGTCAGCAGGGTCGCGGCCATCAGGGGCACCAACGTGGTGATCGCCGCGTCGGAGACCCTCCGCCCGGCCGGGAGCCGCCCGGCCGAGGAGCCCGCCCGCGGCCAGCGCCGCCAGACAGACCGCGACCTGGTGGTGTTCCATCCGCTCGACCAGGCTCCGCGGCCCCTGCTCCGGCACGCCCACTGCCCCTGCCCCTGCTTCCTCGACCCGGGTGCGGCCCGCTCCGGTGGCAGGGCGCCCCTCCAGCCTCACAGGTCACTCCGTCCGTTTCCTCTCCGCCCGAGGGCGGAGAGGAGACGGACACCGCCTAGGCGGCCGGGACGGTGTCCTCGAAGGTGGTGCCGGTGGCACGGTAGGCGTTCACCTTGGCCGTGACCTGGGCCGGCGTCAGGACCTGGTCCTTGACGTGAAGTACGTAGTCGACCTGCTGGTCGTAGGCGCGGGGTGTGCTGCTGGTCTGCCCGGCCAGGTCGATCAGCCACTGGTTGAAGTTGATCGACATGGGGCGCTCGGGCAGGTAGGCGGCGTCATGGGTGCCGAAGAGCCGGCCGTCGATGTAGTAGGTGATCGCGCTGCCGTCGATCGTGACGACCAGGTCGTGCCAGCCGGCGTAGCTCTGCCGGGCCTCGGTGTGCTGGTTGACGGCCTGCCAAGGGTCCGGGTCGTAGGTCTCCCAGGACGTCGTGTACAGGATGTTCGAGGGCTCGCCCCAGCCCCCGTTGGGCAGGTACTCGAAGTCGTACTCCGCGTAGTTGTCGGCCATCGGGGCCTGGAGGTCGTTGATGGTGAAGAAGGTCTGGACGAGGTGGTCGCCGTCGGGCCCGGAGACGGGGGCGTCGGAGAACTTCACCCGGGCGGCGTAGGTGCCGTTCTTGAACTTCGTGGCCTTGGTGAGGACTTCGGTCTGTTTGGTGCCGTCCGCCGTACCGGTGGTCGAGGTCCGGAGGTTCATCACGGAGCTGCCTCCGGAGCCGGCGAAGGTGACGTTCTCCGGGGCCCAGGTGGCGCCGGGCACTCCGGGGCCGCCGGAGTTGGACCGTACGCTCCAGCCGTTCGCGGCGATCCTCGGGTCGCTGGAGGTGGTGTAGGCGAAGTCGTCGAACAGCGTCTGCCCACCGGTCGGCGGGTCGGTGGGCGGGTCGGTGGGCGGGTCCGTCGGGTCGTTGCCCTCGGGTGCGGTGCCCCACACCGTGGTGCCGGACAGCTGGGCGGTGACCTTCGGCCAGTCCGCGTAGGCGGTCTGGGACGCGCCGAACGAGTAGTCGTCGCTCTGCCTGAGGGGCTGCCAGTCCGCGCGGTGGAAGCGCAGCTGCATGTCCCCGGTGTCGGCGCCCGGCGCGAGGGTGCCCGCGCCCGGGGTGAAGCCGATCTCCAGGTAGCGGTCGGCGTTCGCCGTGGGGTGGGCCGGCGTGCCGAAGGTGCCGGTGATGTCGGCACAGCCCTTGACCGCCCACGAGCAGGCGAAGCGGTAGCCGGCGCCGGCGCTGTCGGCCTTGAAGTAGTAGCGGACCTTGACGGTGCTGAGCTGGACGGTGCCGTCGCCGGTGTTCCTGACCTTGAGCCAGGGCTCGGTCTGGTCCGCCATCGCGCCCGTGGCGCCGGTCCGGTACTGGACCGCCACGTCGTCGGTGGCGGCGCTGGCGGTGACGGGCAGTGCGGCGAGGCCGGCGGCGCCCAGGGCGAGCGCGACGGCCGTGGCCGCGGCGACGCGCGGCAGGCTCGGACGGGTGGTGGACGTCATGCTGGTTCCCTTCCGGGGTGGGGTGCGGTGCTGACTCGGGCGGGCGGGGACGCGCGGGGCGTCACCGGTGGCGGTGGACGCCGAGGGCGTCGAGCCGGGTGGTGTGCCGGTCCAGGCGGGACCGGAAGTCGTGCCAAGCGGTCGGGCCGCTCCAGGCGCGGTCGGCCAGGGCGCACAGACGCGGATAGGTGAGGTGTTCGAGATGCTCGGGTGTGGCGGCGAACTCGGTCCACAGCTGCGCCTGGGTGCCCAGCACCCGGGCGGCGGCGTCCGGGGACGCTCCCGGGGGCACGGGGTCGTGGCCGTGGACGTCCCGCAGAGCGACCACGGCTCCCGGCTGGGCTCGGGGCTCCCGGGGATCGGTGGTCTGCGCGTAGTCGAGGTAGGTGGCCCGGTAGTGGGCGTTGATCACGTCATGGCCGTGGCGGGCGGCGGCCAGGGCGTGCGCGGGGTCGCGCCAGGCCATCACCGTGAAGCCGTCGGGGAGTTCGGTACCGGTCTCGGCCCAGCCGACCGGGTGCCGCCCGTTGCGGACGAGGAACTCTCCCACCCGGCCGAGGAACCAGCGGTGCAGGGCGGCGGGGCCGCTGAGGCCCTCGGCCCGGATGCGCGCCTCGGCGACGGGGCTGCGCTCCCACTCCGTGAGGGGGCATTCGTCCCCTCCGATGTGGATGTAGGGCGACGGGAAGAGATCCATGACCTCTTCCAGCACGGTGCGGCAGAAGTCGAGGACCTCGTCGTGCACGCCGAGGACGGTGTCGCAGACGCCCCAGCGGGTCCAGACGTCCAGGGTGCGGTCCGGGTCGTTGCCCAGCCACGGACAGGCGGCCAGGGCGGCGCGGACGTGGCCGGGCATCTCGATCTCCGGCATGACGGTGACACCGCGCGCGGCCGCGTACTCCACCAGGCCGGCGAGTTCGGCCCGGGTGTAGGCGCCGCTGTGCGGGGTGCCGTCGTGGTCGTCGCCCGTCGCGCCGGTCATGGACCGCGAGCGGTGGCCGCCGATCTCGGTGAGTTCGGGGTAGGCGGTGACCGGCATGCGCCACCCCTGGTCGTCGGTCAGGTGCAGATGGAAGACGTTGATCTTGTGCAGGGCGAGGAGGTCGACGTAGCGGCGCAGGTACTCCACCGGCTGGAAGTGGCGTGCCACGTCGAGCATGGCGCCGCGCCAGGGGTGGTGGGGTACGTCGGTGATCTCGGCGCAGGGCAGGGACCACGGCACTCCGCGCCGTGGCTCCGGTGCCAGGGCCTGCGCGGGCAGGAGCTGACGGATCGTCTGCACGCCGCGCAGGAGCCCGGTGAGCCGTGCGGCGCGCAGGACCACGGAGTGCGGTCCGATCGTGAGTCCGTACCCTTCACGGCCGAGGCCGGTCAGGTGCGGATCGAGGGCGAGGGCGACCGGTCCGTCGGCGGCGGGGCGCAGCGGCAGTCCCGTGGCGGGGGCGAGGAGTGTGCGCAGCAGACGGGCGGCGTCCTCCGCTCCCGTACCGACGCGCAGGCTCGTGTCGGTGTGGAAGGTGAACGCGCCTGGCCTGGCCCGGGCCGTGGTGGGCCGGGGCAGGAGCGTGGCGTGGAGAGGGTGTGCGGGCACAGGTGTCTCCCGGGGGTCACGCGTGGCGGAAGGCCGCAGGGTCAGCCTTTGACGGCGCCGGCCGCGAAGCCGGTGGTCACATGGCGCTGGAGCAGCAGGAACACCGCCAGGGCGGGCAGCGCGAACAGGGTGGAGGCGGCCATGGTGGCGCCCCAGTCCGTGCCGAAGACGTTCTGGAACGAGGAGAGCCAGACCGGCAGCGTGCGGCTGTCCTGGTGTTTGATGATCAGGAAGTTGGCGTACGTGAACTCGTTCCAGGCGGTGATGTAGCCGAACAGCGAGGTGGCCATCAGACCGGGGGCGAGGAGGGGGAAGGCGATGTGCCGGAAGGCTCCGGCCCGGGTGCAGCCGTCGACCTGTGCCGCCTCCTCCAGTTCGGCGGGGATGGCGGCGATGAATCCGCGCAGCACCACGATGGTGAACGGCAGCGTCATCATGAAGTAGATCAGGGTGAGGGTGGGCAGCCGGTCGAGCATGCCGGTGTCGCGGGAGATGATGTAGATCGGGATGATCAGCGCCTCCCACGGCGCCATCTGCGCGATGAAGACCATGAGGACGAACGCGCGCCGGCCGCGCCAGCGCATCCGGGCGACGGCGTAGGACGCGCCGAGCGCCACGATCAGGGCGAGCAGGACGGCGCCCAGGGTGACCAGGACGCTGTTGCGCCAGAAGACTCCGAATCCTTCGGTGCCGACGGCGGTGCGGAAGTGGTCCAGCGTCCAGGTCCGCGGCAGCGGCCGGGGGTCGGCGGACTGGATGTCGCGGTTGGGCCGGAACGCGGTGGCGACCATCCAGTAGACGGGGAAGAGACAGACGACGATCGTGGCGCCCGCGGCGGCGTGCAGCGGGAGACGCCGAAGGCGCGAGCGTACGGCGCTCACAGGGCCTCGCCCTCCTGACGGAACATCTGGCGGAAGTAGAGGACGAGCACGCCGGCCATCATGACGACGGTGACCATCGAGGCCGCCGAGCCGAGGTCGTAGCGCTGGCTGGACAGGGCGGTCTGCACGGCGTACACGGGCAGGATGGTGGTCGCGTCCCCCGGTCCGCCGTTGGTCATGACCCAGATCTGCACGAACGCCTTGAACGTCCAGATGACTTCCAGCGAGAGCACCAGCATGAAGATCGGCCGGATCATCGGGAAGGTGACGGCGCGGAAGATGCGCCCGGCCGTGGCGCCGTCGATGCGGGCCGACTCGTACAGCTCCGGCGGCACCGTCGTCAGGGCCGAGTACAGGGTGACGGCCGCGAACGGCACGGACTGCCAGACGATCAGGACGACGAGGATGGCGAAGGCGGCCGGGCCGTGCGCGAACCACGGATAGCGGTCGAACGACTCGAAGCCCAGCGCGGTCAGGGTCTGGTTGACGATGCCGAACTCCGAGTGGAACAGCCACTGGAAGACCGTGGTGGCCGCGATGACCGGCATCGCCCAGGCCAGGACGAGTGCGCTGAGCACGGCGGTACGGCCGCGCCGGCCCAGCCGTTCGATCACCAGGGCCACGAGGGTGGCGAGCAGCATGATCAGGACGACGTTGACGGCCATGAAGAGGAACGTGCGGCGGACGACCTGCCAGAACCGGCCGTCGGTGAGGAGCGTCTCGTAGTTGCGCAGGCCCACGAAGCGTGCGTCGCCCCGGATGAGCTGGCGCAGCCGGAAGTCCTGCAACGAGATCAGCACGGTGCGGACGAGCGGGTACACCAGCAGATACAGCATGCCCAGCACGGTCGGTGCGACCAGCAGGTACGGCCAGGCCCGGCCGGGGGAATGCCGCCATCCGCGCCGCTCGGTGTCCGGCCCCGGCGGTGCGGGCGGCCGGGCCGGCCGGGGGAACAGGGGGCGTGGCACATCGCGTTCGCGGATGACCGACACGACGTCGTCTCCTTTCGGCGTGCGGCGTGGGCGTCGGTTCAGGAGCCGGACTTCATGGCGCTGGTGATCGCCTGGGACGCTTCGGTGGCCTCGGACCTGGCGTCGGCGCCGGTGAGGACGGCCGTCATGTAGTCCTTGAGGGGGTTCTTGGCCTCGACGGCCGCCCAGCCGGGGGTGTTCGGTGTCGCCCGGCCGACGGCCGCGCCCGCCGCCATGGCGGCGGTACCGGGGTCGGAGGCCACCGCGTCGGCCAGGGTCGTCCTGTTGGGCACGTAGCTCATGGCGACGGCGAGCTTGCGCTGCCAGGTGTCGCCGGTGAGTTCGCCGATGAAGGTGAGGGCCGCGTCCTGCTTGCCCGACGCCGCCGGGACGACGAGGTCGGAACCGCCGATGAACACCGAGCCGGGCTGGGCCGCGGTCTTTCCCGGGACGGGGAAGAACCCGAGTCTTCCCTTGAGTTCGGGGTTGCTCTCGGCGACCACCTTGGCCCCGCCGGGCGTCGAGATGATCTGCGCCACCCGGCCCGCGGCCATGACCTCGGCCTGCGGCGGCTCCGCCTCGTCGGAGTCCCGGGGCCCCTTGCCCAGTGCCTGGAGCTCCTTGTAGAAGTCCATGCCACGCAGCGCCTCGGGGGTGTCGAGGGTTCCCTTCCAGTCGTCGCCGGACCGCGTGGCCAGGTCTCCGCCCTCGTCCCAGATGAACCCGGCGAGCGCGTACCACATCTGGCCCGGCAGGTAGATGCCCTGCGTACCACCGGTGTTGAGCTTCTTCGTGGCGGTGATCCACTGGTCGCGGGTCTTGATGGTGCCGGCGTCGACGCCGGCCTTGCGGAACAGGTCGGTGCGGTAGATCACGACCCGGTTGGCGGCGTAGTACGGGATGCCGTACTGCTTGCCCTCGTACGCGCCGGGCTCGGCCAGTCCGCGCAGCCAGTCCTTGCCGCCGAGTTCGTCGACCTTGTCGCTGAGATCGAGCAGCCCGCCGCTCTGCGCGAACTGGGCCACCTGGGTGTTGCCC
This sequence comes from Streptomyces phaeofaciens, assembly GCF_014648915.1. Lineage (GTDB taxonomy): Bacteria > Actinomycetota > Actinomycetes > Streptomycetales > Streptomycetaceae > Streptomyces > Streptomyces phaeofaciens. The sequence goes on from NZ_BMSA01000004.1 coordinate 57,450, forward strand.
GTCTCGATGACATCGGGGGCGTCGTTGCTGGCGAGCGCGGCGGTGACCTTCTCGCCGATCCCGTCCCACTCCTGGATCTGCACCTTGACCTTGATGTCCGGGTGCGCGGCCTCGAAGCCGTCGACGAACTCCTGCTGGAACGCGGCCGAGACGCTGTCGCGCATGAGCCAGACGTCGATGGTGGTCGTGCCGTCGGCGGAGTCGCCGGAGGACCCGGAGCCGCCGCAGGCGGCGAGGCCTCCAGCGATCACCAGTGCGCACAGACCTGCAAGCATGCGGAGCTTCACGGTTCACCCCTGGGAGAAAAACGGGAAAGCAGCAGGCGACCTGACCAGTTGAGCAACTGGACAGGTGACCTCTTATTGGTCGTTGAAGGTGGCATAGACCAATAGAGGCGTCAACCCCCCACGCTTCAGCGCGCTTTGGCCGGGTTACGTACGGAGATCGCCTGACCGGGCACACGGCGACGGTTACACTGCACCTGACCAGTGAGCGTCCAGTGGTCAATGACGGAGGATCTGGTCAAGTGAAACGGCGAGCGGCGGGCAGGAGCGGCACATGAGCGCTGGCGGGTCAGGGGCGGTCCTCAAGCGGGAACGGGTCCGCGACTACATCCTGGAACTCATCGAGTCACTGAGCCCCGGCGACGCCATCGCCTCCGAGCGATCCCTGTGCGCCAGCCTCGACGTCTCCCGGCCGACACTGCGCGCGGCCGTCGACGAACTCGTCGCGGCGGGCCTCCTCGTGCGGGAACACGGCCGGGGCATGTTCGTGGCGCCCGAGAAGATCACCCAGGAACTCGTCTCCGACCAGCGGGCCATGGTCCTCCCCCGGGCCTCCGGCGCCTGGTCGAGCCGCCTGCTGGAGTTCACCACGATCGCCGCCGGCGCCCGGGTCGGCCGCAAACTGCGTCTGTCGCCCGCCGCCGACATCGTCTACGCGGCGCGCCTGCGGCTCGTGGACGGCGTGCCCATGGCCATCGAGCACCTGCACATCCGCGCCGATCTCGTCCCCGCGCTCACCGCCGAGGAACTGGAGACCGGCGACCTGTACGACCACCTCCGCGACGGACACGGAGTCCAGGTCAGCGAGGCCGTACAGACCATGGAGCCCACCGTGGTCAGCCAGGCCGAGGCCAGGCTCCTCGGGGTGCCCCACCTGTCCCCCGCGCTCCTCTTCGAGCGGCTCACCAGCGACACCGGCGACCGGCCCGTCGAGTACGTCCACTCGATCTACCGGGGTGACCGCTACCGCATCGTCTCCCGCCTCACCCTGGGCCCCACGGCCACCCGCGAACCCACCGCGCCGACCGGGCACCTCCCGGGCATCCCGCCGGGCGCCTTCGCCCAGCCGGAGTCCGTCGCCCTGACCACCCAGGGAGACGTCCAGCCCGCCCGCTGAGCCGCCTCGTGCCGCACTCCGCCCCGACCCGCCACAACACGGCCGGCCCGGCTCACCCGTTCCCCGCGCGCAGCCTGAGATTGCGTGCCGTGCGGGTTGACAAGGGGGCGTGTTTCCACGCCGCGCGGGCCGCCGTGACCGCGCGCCTCACCTTGGCCGATAATCGTCAACAATTTCGTTGACGGATCTTGCGCTCGCGATCGACGCGCGACTACGTTCCTCGCCGTACCCCACCGTGAAGCGGCAGTCGACGAGGGCCGCCCGGACCCCGAGGACGACCGGGAGCGCCGGGACGGGCCGGCCGACCCGGGTCGCCGCACACACCGGGCCCACCGCCGTTCACGCCGGTTCAGCGATCGAAACGGAGACCGAGCATGCAGATGCTCTCCAGATGGTGTCGGTGGAAGTCAGCCGCCTTCATGGCCACCCTGGCCGCCGCCCTCGCTCTCGTGACCGGGGCGGGCATCACCCTCGCCAACGCGACGACCGGCAGCTCGCAGACCTCCGCCACGGCCGCTTCGCCGGCCTCGAACGGCACGGTCGCCGGCATCCCGCCGGCCATGCCCTGCGCCTCCGTCACGGGACTCGACCTGGCGAGCGCCGTACCGGGCGCACCCTTCGCGTTCACCTCCGCCACCGAGACGAGCGCGGAGAACAACACCCTCGGCGACTGGGCCGCCTGTGTCGTCAAGGGCGTGATCGCACCGCAGATCCACTTCGAGCTGCGTCTGCCCCGGACGGGCTGGCAGGCCGACTACCTCCAGCTCGGCTGCGGCGGCCTCTGCGGCAGCGTGAACGCGGGCAGCGCCCCCGCCGCCGCCGGATGTGTTCCCCTGACCGACGGCGCCTTCGCCGTCGCCTCCAGCGACGAGGGCCACTCCCAGGGCGGCGGGCTCTTCTCCACCGACCCGACGCTGCGCGCGGACTTCGGCTACAAGTCCGACCATCTCCTCGCCCAGGTGGCGAAGACCGTCATCGAGAAGTACTACGGGCAGGCGGCGACGCACGCCTACTTCGACGGCTGCTCGCAGGGCGGCCATCAGGGACTGACCGAGGCCCAGCGCTACCCCGACGACTTCGACGGCATCATCGCCGGCGCCCCGGCCAACAACTTCACCGCCCTCAACACCTTCTCCCACGCGTGGACCGCCCAGTCGGTCTTCCTCGACGGCGGCCCGGCCACCCTCACCACGGCCGACCTCGCCCCCCTCCACGAGGCGGTCCTCAAGGGCTGCGGCGCCACGGACGGCGTCGTCACCGACCCACTGGGCTGCACCTGGGACCCGGCGAGCATCACGTGCGAGGCCGGTCGGACCTCCACCGCCTCCGACTTCTGCCTCACCGCCGACCAGGTCACCACCCTGCGCCGGATCTACTCGGGTCCCACCGACGAACACGGTGAGCTGCTCTACCCCGGCTACCAGCTCCGTGGCTCCGAGCTGAACTGGGCCGGGATCATCGTGCCCACCACGGCCACGGGCACCACCGGCGACATGAACTTCGTCCGCGAGACCATCCGCTACCAGGTCTTCGACAGCCCCCGGCCGGCCCTCACCTACAAGGACGTCAAGTTCACGTCGTCCTTCTACAAGAAGATCATGCAGCCCAACGAGGGCATGTACGACGCCACCGACCCCGACCTCAGCGCCTTCAAGAAGTCCGGCGGCAAGCTGATCCTGTGGCACGGCCTCGGAGACCAGCACATCCCGGCCGTCGGCACCATGGCCTACTACAAGGCCGTACAGAAGGCCATGGGCGGCGGTTCCCGGACCGAGGACTTCGCCCGGCTGTTCCTGCTCCCGGGCGTCGCGCACTGCGGCGGCGGCCAGGGACCCGGCACCCTCGACGCGCTGACCGCCATGATCGACTGGGTCACCGAGGGCGAGGCGCCGAGCAGCCTGCTGACCACGTCGGCCGACAGCAGCGGAACGGTCACCGCGAGCCGGCCGGTCTTCCCCTTCCCCTACGTCGCCGAGAACACCACGGGCGGCCCGGCCGACGAGGCCGGCAGCTACACCCCCGTCCTGTCCGAGGCGGAGGCGAAGCTCAGCCTGAACTGGCTCGGCTCGTTCCGCTCCGGCTACGAGACGGTGGGCAACTGGGTCCACGGCACATGGGTGGTGACCAAGGGCAAGGCCTGATCGCCCAGCGGGTGATCGGCTCCCGGGCCCCCGCGACGGCGCGGCCTCCCGGCACATCGCCGGGAGGCCGTCGCCTTCGCGGCCATGTCCCCTCAGTGCGCGAAGAGGTCCGCGACGACGACCTTGGCGAGCTCGTTCGCCGGAGCCGTGCCGTCGGGCGACTGGTTGAGGTCGGCGAGCACCACGAGCGTCGCGCGGCGGGCGGGGTCGTAGCCCATGAAGGCGGTGAATCCGGGGATCTGCCCGTCGTGGCCGATGAAGCCGAGCAGGTTCGCGACGGCGAGGCCGTAGCCCGGGGCGCCGGGCCTGTCGGAGGTCGGGACGAACGTCAGCCGTTCACGCTGGAGTTCCGGGCTCAGCAGGGTGCCGGTGGCCAGCGCCCGCGCCCAGCGCCGCAGGTCGTCCACGGTGGAGACGGCGGCGCCCGCCGCCCCGGCCCAGCTCAGGTTGGCGTTGGTGACGTCGTACGGGTCGCCGGCCGACCAGTCGGCCCAGGCCGCATCCCTTCCGGTCAGCACGGGTGCGGAGAGGCTGTCGACGTTGCTGAGGAACTGGTAGCCGGCCGGGTGCGGGCGGGGGAACGCCGTGCTGGGGTGGTAGCCGGTCTCGCGCAGGCCCACGGGGCGGAAGATCCGGTGCCGGAACAGTTCGGCCAGCGGCCGGTGGGTGAGCTGCTCGGCGATCAGCCCGAGCAGCACGGTGTTGGTGTTGGAGTAGTGGAACGCCGTGCCGGGCGGGAAGTACACCGGGTGGCGGAACGCGACGTCGAGCAGTTCCTCGGGGGTCCACTCGCCTGCCGGGTCCCGGTCGATGCGCTCGTTGAAGCCCGGGTCCTCGGCGTAGTTGTACAGCCCGCTGGTCATCTGCAACAGCTGGCGGATGGTGATGCGCTCGCCGTTGGGCACGCCCTGCCGGTACGTCGCCACCGGGTCGTCCAGCGACAGCCTGCCCTCCTGCACGAGTTGCAGGACGACCGTGCCGGTGAAGGTCTTGGTGATGCTTCCGACGCGCAGATGGTCACCGGTGCGCAGGGGCTCGCCGGTGGTGAGGTCGCGCGTTCCCAGGGCGGTGGTCCAGGTCCCCGCCTCCGGCGTGGTGACGGAGACGACCGCTCCCGGAATCCGGAGCCGCTGCATGCGGGCGAGCAGATCCTTCGTCAACTGCCCGGCGTACGGGGGCTCGTGGGGGTTCCGCTCGGCGCCGGGCGCGGCCGCCCGCGCGGTGGCGGGCGCGAGGGCGGGGACGGCCTGCACGGGGGCGGTCGCGCCGAGGACGAGCGCCGTGGCCAGGAGGACCGTGCGCAGGCGACGCACGCCGGCCCGGCGCGAGCGGCGACCTGAGCCGAGGGCGGCCGTGGTCGGTGTGTCGCGACGGTCCTGCGCCATCGGTCCAGTGTCCATGCCGGGTCCCGTTCGCCTTGGGGGATGATGCCCGCCTGTGTATCACCGGCCCGTCGACGCCCGGCGGCCTTGCGCTGTCGGTGGGCGCGCCGCTGCCCGGCCCGCTGCCCGGCCCGCCGGCCCGGGCTCGGCGACCGGAGGACGGCCGGACCGGGGATATCCTCGCGCGGTGACGAATCGAGCAGTGGCCGGTGGACTGGGTATCGCGCGGGTGCTGGCGCACTGCGGGGGCAGCCCGGTGGCGGCCGTGCACTACCTGGCGGGTGCCATCGCCTCCGCTCCGGAGAACCCCGAGCCCTATACGGCTCTTGCCGAACTGTGGAGGGACAGGCGGCCGGAGCTGGCCGAGGTCGTCCAGGGTGCCGACGCGCCGAGGACGGTACTGGCGCGGTCGTACATCAGCTTCCTCGAGGGCGACATGGACGACGCGGCGCTGGCGATCGGATCCGTCACGGGTGTGCAGCCCGACACCGCGTGGGCCGAGGCGCCCTGGTTCGGCGATGAACGATTTCTCGGTGCGGTGAGTGCCGACGCGCTGGCCGAGGCCGCGATGCGGACGATGGACTACGGGCACGGTCTGGACTCCGACAGCATGCGGGAGAGGTTCCGGCCCTGGTTCCACGCCATCGACGTGGTCGCGGCCCGCCGGCCCCTGCCGGACGCGTTGGCCAGGATGGCGATCCTGCTGCGGGCCTGCGGTCTCACGGAGGAGTCGTTCGCCCTGTGCCGGCGGGCGGACTCCGTCGAACGGATCATGCTGACGGAAGTCGTCCGAGCGGGCACCTGGCGCAAGCTGGGCGATCTCGAGCAGACCGCGGCGGCGTTCGAACGCGCCCTCGCCCTGGACCCGGCCAACTGGTCGCTCCACCTCGACCTGGCCGATGTCCGCGCCGAGCAGGGCGACTTCACCGCCGCGGTCCGGCTGACCGACGAGGGTCTGCGGCGGGAGCCGGCCGAACTCACCCTGCGCGCGGCCGGAGCCGCCTACCGGGCACGGCTCACCGGTTCGCCCGCCGCTCTGGGCGAGCTCATCGAACTGGCGCCGAAGCTGCCGAACGGCTCCTACCGAGGCCTGCTGATCGACCACGCGTGCGCGGGGCCCGCGCTGCCCGCCGACCTGGTGGCGGCGGCCCGGAGCATCCTGGACACCTGACGCTCCGGTGCGGACGGCCACCGCCCCCGGGGCCGAGCGACAACCCCGGGGGCAAGAGCGGCGCGCGGCCGCCCACGGTGTGGGGTGTCAGCCGCTCGCGAGGGCGAACACGTGGAGGTCCGCCTGGTGGGGGAGCTTCACACTGGTGATCGTCCTTCCCTCCGGAGCCGAGAACGGCTTGGTGGCGAACACATAGGTGGCCACCGGGTCCTTGTCCGCGCCCGCGACATTGCGGTACGCGCTCCGGGCGACGACCACGTTGCCGTACTGGACGGTGCCGCCGCCCCCGCCGACGGTCCAGTCCGTGAAGGAGAGGTCGACCGAGTCGGTGGCGCCGTCGGAGTAGGTGACCGTGGCGGTGGTCCGCTGGTTGCCGTTGACCGCGCTGCCGACGAAGGACAACTTCGTGGCTCCGGACGGGAGGCCGAGTGTCTGGTCGGTGGCGGAGACGTTGTCGGGTCGCCCGTTCGGCGACGCGGGCCAGGTGAAGGTCAGCCTCTCCACGGTGCCCCGGCCGCCTGGCGTGAGGCCGGCGGCCGCGAGGGCCTGACGGGAGTAGCTCCAGCCGCCGCCGTCGTAGTCGGCCTCGTCATGGTCGCCCGCGTCGTCCGAGACACCGGTGTTGTTGTAGGCCGCGAGCAGGGTGCCGGGGGCGGCGACGGTCAGGGCGACGGGTTGCGCGTACGAGGTGTCGCCCGAGGTCACCGTGACCTTCACGTCGTAGAAGTCCTGCCGTGTGGCCTGCGCGGCGGTGAGGGTGATCTCCTGGGCGCCGTCGACGACGGTTCCCTCGGCGGGAGTCGCCGTGACGCCGTCCGGGGTCTCCACCCGGAAACGCACCTCGGGCCCCGTGCCGCCGCTCAGTGACAGGGCGCGGATGCCGACCTTCGTCCGCTCGCCCGGTGCGAGCGTCGCCGCGGTCGGGCCGACGCCGATCTGGTACGGCTGCTCCCCCGCACGGAACGAGGGCGGGGCGTCGGTGGGGTCGCTCCCCCAGCTTCGGTCCGGGGTGCTCGAGAGCGTGTAGTCGATCCTGCCGCCGTCCCGCACCAGCGATGCCGGCAGCCAAGGGCGGTCACTGGTACGGCCGTCGACCTTCAGGGAGCGGATGTACGGCGCGTCGGCGGCGGCGCCCGGCGCGCGCACGGAGATGTCGTTGCCGTGCGGACGGTCGATCTCGATGCGGGGGAACAGCGGTGAGGCGAGGACGAGTTCGGCCCGGGACGGCACCTGGGGGTACATGCCGAGCGCGGAGAAGACGTACCACGACGACATCGCGCCGAGGTCGTCGTTGCCGGGGATGCCGCCGGGCGCCGTCGACCACAGCGCGCTCATCGCGGCGCGGACGGTCTCCTGGGTCTTGTAGGGCGCGCCCGCGTAGGCGTACAGGTAGGGCACGTTGATCGAGGGTTCGTTGTCCATCTCGGACTTGTCGCCGCCGCTGCCGGTGAAGGCCCAGTCGCCGTCGGCGTCGTGGAAGAAGGAGTCGAGGCGGGCGAGCGCCTTCTCCTTGCCGCCCATCGCGGCGAACAGGCCGGCGGGGTTGTGCTGCACCATCCATGTGTACTGGGCGGCCGTCCCCTCGACGAACCCGTTGCCGGTGGCCGGGGTGAAGCCGGTGACCCAACTGCCGTCGGCCTTTCGGTTGGCGATGTACCCGCCGCCCGGGTCGGCGGCGATGTTGAAGTTGTTCTGCCACCACTGGGACCGGCGGGCGAAGTCGGCGGCGGTCTTCTTGCGGCCGGCCGCCGCGGCGAGCTGGGACAGGGCGAAGTCGGCGCCGGACATCTCCAGCGTCTCGGCGGCCCCGCCCCAGGCGTTGGAGACGGACGGCATGTAGTGGAGGTCGAGGTACTTGTCGAGCGAGGGCCGCTGGCCGACGGACAGCACGGGCTTGCCCGCCGACGACAGATCCTTCTGCGTCGGCTCGGTCGCCGCCTCGACCAGTGAGTTCAGCGCGCCGTGCAGGTCGAAGTCCGTTCCGCCGAAGGCGCGGATGCCGGCCAGGGCGGCCGGTGAGGGGTCGCCGTTCATGACGTGCGTGCCGCCCGCGCCGTGCAGCCAGCGGTCCCAGATGCCGCCGTTCTGCCGGGCGAGCTCGTACAGGGACTGCGCGATGTCCGATCCCGTGCGCGGGTCGAGCAGGGTGAGCAGCTGCACCTGGTCCCGGTACACGTCCCAGCCGGAGAACGTGCCGAACTGGGCACGGTGGCCGCGCGGGACGGTGTGCACCTCGCCGTCGCTGCCGCGGTATCGGCGGTCGGCGTCGCTGATCACGTTCGGGTGCAGGAGCGCATGGTAGAGCGCGGTGTAGAAGGTGGTGCGTTCGGCCTCGGTGCCGCCGCCGACCCGGATGGCGTCGAGCCGTTCGCGCCAGGCACGGCGAGCAGCGTCCTTGACCTGGTCGAAGGTCCGGCGAGGCGGGTTCTCCTGGGCGAGGTTGGCGGCTGCGCCGGCCTGACTGACGTACGAGACGCCGACCTTGGCGTTGACCGGACCGGATCCCGGCTCGAACTCGACGTAGCCGCCGGCGCCCTTGCCCGCGACCGGCCGCCCGCCGGACGAGAAGCCGCCGGTGCCGCCGCCGGACGATGTGGAGCCGGGGCTCAGCGTGTCGTCCTGCCAGGTGCCGGTGGCCTTGAACGCGCGGTCGAAGCGGGCGGTGAAGTGCAGGGTGTAGTAGGCGCGTCGGCCTTCCGGGTCGAGGTAGCCGCAGAAGTTGCCGGAGGTGACCGAGCCGGAGACGGTACGCGTCGCCGGGTCGATGGTGATCGTCGAATCGGTCGAGCCGACCTCGGAGTTGGCGGTGCGGAACAGCAGGGACGCGGGCTTGCCGTCCGGGTAGGTGAAGCGGGCCGAGCCCGTGCGGGCCGTCGCCGTGAGATCGGCGGTCACTCCGGAGGCGAGGCCGACCTTGTAGTGACCGGGCTCGGCCGACTCGTCGGCATGGCTGAAGTCGGAGGCGTAGACGGCGTCCTTGGTGTCGCTCGCCGGTGACGAGGTGACCTCGCCCGCGTACGGGAAGAGCGGGATGTCGCCGCTGCCGCCCGCACAGCCGGTGCCGGACATGTGGGTGAGGCTGAAGCCGCGGATGCGGGTGGCGTCGTAGTGGTAGCCGCCGGGTGCGGCGGTGCGGGTGGCGTCGCCCCGGGTGTTCTCCGGGCTGAAGGAGAACATGCCGAAGGGGGTGACGGCACCGGGAAAGACGTTGCCGCCGTTCCTGGTGCCGATGAGCGGATCGACGTAGGGGGTGGGGTCGTCGACGAGCCCTGGCGGTGCGGCGGACTCCGCCAGGGCGGGGGTGGCGCCGGTGGCCGCCAGGACGGCGGCCAGCAGCAGAGACATCGGACGGAAGCGCATGACGCGGCCCCTCCTCCTTCGGACGGGTCGCGCACCACAAGTCACACAAGCCGCAGGCACAGTAGCGTGCGCCAAGCCTGCCGCGAAAGGGCGCGGGGGCCGTTGTCCGACACCCTTGACATCGTTGTCCAACAGGGCGGTAGAGTCCTCATGTACAGACCAATTCCGACTGTCGTCGCGCACCGAACGTCGTCACAAGCCTCCCTTTTCCCCCGGGCCCGGCCGGTCGGCGGTGGCATGCTCGCCGCCCGCCGACCGGCTCGGGCGGCCGATCGCACGTCCCTCGGACCGGTCAGCCCAGCGCCCGCTGGGCGTCGTAGAGATTGGCCGGCCAGACCTGACCGGGCCGGCCGTAGAGCTCCACCGCGGTGTTCAGGTCGCCCGCGAAGTCCGGTACGTCGATCTGCCCGAATTCGCGGACCTCGCTGATCGCCACCGTGGCGCTGCGGGGCGCGATCTCGTCGATCTTGACGAGGCCCGCCCGGCCGTTGGTGACGGTGACGTTCCAGTGGGTGAAGCGCGCGCCGTAGAGGGGGCCGGCGGAGGCGTCGCCGCCGTGCTGTCCGACGTTGTCCAGGGTGATGTCGGTGCGGACGTTCGCGAAGGGGAGGCCACGGTGGGTGTCGAAGGTGCCCATCTCCATGCGCCCCCGGGTCCAGACGTTGTGACTGGAGAGGCCTTCGACGTTGATGCCGTGCAGCTGGGTGTTGGAGGGCGCGGGGCTGGTGCGCCGCTCGATGGTGAACGTGTCCACGAGGTTGTCGTGGGAGCCTTCACGGCAGCAGTAGGGATGATGGCCGCCCCGCCCGGAGACCGTGGTCCGGCGCAGGGTGCAGGCCTTGGCCGCCACCAGGAGGAAGCCGTTGTCCGCGTTGTTGACCCTGACGTCGTCGACCCAGCAGTCCCAGGCGCACTGGAGGGCGACACCGTTGTAGCCCTTGTCGAGCAGGTGCTCGGACTGCGGTGTCTCGACGAAGTCGAGGGTGAGCCCCTCGACACCGGCGCCCACCAACGGCCGGACCAGGGTGGTCAACCGCGGTCGCCACGCGGGCCGGGCGTCCAACGGCAGGGGCCGATCCAGGCGAAGGCGCCGGTGACGTGGCTCCACGCCGACGACGCGGCACGGCCACTCGTACGGCACATAGGACGTGAGCTTGGTCTTGTCGCTCCAGACGTAGTCGGCGGCGCCCTCGACGTCACCGCACATGTGCCGCAGGAGACTGTGCTCGGTGTCGTCCTCCAGCCGGAGCAGGACACGGTCACCGGGCCGGAACGGAGCGGTGTCGGCGACGACGACATGCCGGTCCCCCTGCCGTGCCGGGCGGGCGAGCGGGCTGAGCGTGCGCCATTGATCGCGCTTGTTGCCGGTCCAGCCCTCGAAGGGCCAGTCGGCCGCCCGGACGGCGGCCGTGAGCGTGCGGAACCGGTCGGCGGGGCTCAGCCAGATCATGCCGCCGGCCCAGGACCAGGCCGACTTGTTGCCGCCGTAGCGGCTGCCGTACCGGCCGATCAGCTCCTGAAGGCTGCGGGTGCCGAGCAGGGTGGTACGGCCGCTGCCGGCACCGCGCAGTACGACGTCGTCGTGACCGATGTGGATGACGCCGTCGATGCGGTAGGTGCCCGGAGGAACCCGGACGGTTCCCCCGCCGAGAAGGCCCGCGCGTTCGATGGCCCTGTTGATGGCGGGCGCCGCATCGGCCGAACCGTCGGGCAGGGCCCCGAAGTCACGGACGTCCGCGACCACGCGCGAGCGCGGAAACCGGTCGCTTCCGCCCGCGTAGCCGGATCGGCCGATGAAGGGTATCTGCGGATGGGTGTAGGGCTGGGAGCAGAACTCGCGCCACAGGGCCGGGACCTGGGCCCCCGCGTGCCGCGCGGGGGCGGCCGCCGCGGTGCCGCTGAAGAGGGTGCCACCGGCCGCCGTCACCGCGGCGCCGAGTGCGCCGCCGAGCACCGCACGACGGCCTGGTCGTCTGTCTGCATTCATGCGCTGGATCTGCCTTCCCGGTAGGTGAACGCGGATCGTCCCGGTCGGCACGCATGTGCCGTCGGTGCGGCTGCCTCGAAGAAGCACTCCCTATGGATGTTCATGGATATGAACAGCCAATCCTTATGTGAACTCTCAGCGACCCTAGGGACCCGCATTCCGTCCGTCAAGGCGTGAAGCAAAGCCCCAAGGAAATGCGGCATTGTGCGCGCACCCCATTGCCAGACCCGGACCTCGAACCTAATCTCTCAGCGCCTTCATCCGTGAACTTCATTCATATACATGAACGGAGATTGATGGGTACCCACCTTCGCCTCGCCACGGTCCTGGCCGCCGTGACGACCCTCGCCGCCCTGCTCACCCCGGCCGCCACCGCGCACCCGGCGCCCGAGGCGCCCCCCGCGGTGCCGGCACTCGCGGCACTGCCGGCACTGCCGACACCCAGGACCGCGGTCCTCGACGGCACACGGCTTCGCCTGACCAGAGCGCGCCTCGACCGCGGCGACCACCGGCTCCGGGAGGCCGTCCGCGCCCTCACCGCGCGGGCGGACGACTGGCTCGACCAGGGCCCCTGGACGGTCGTCGACAAGCCCAGGCCCGCACCGAGCGGTGACGTCCACGACTATCTGAGCCAGGCCCCGTACTGGTGGCCCGGCCGGCCCCCGACCGCCGAGAATCCCTGGGGCTGCCCCTACGTCCAGCGGGACGGCGAACGCAATCCCGAGGTGGACACGGGCACCGACCGGCAGGACCTGGAGAAGGTCTTCGACTCGACCTACGATCTCGCCCTGGCCTGGTACTACACCGGTGAGCGGCAGTACGCGCAGAAGGCCACCGGTATCGTACGGACGTGGTTCCTCGACCCGGCCACACGGATGAACCCGCACCTGAACCACGCGCAGTTCATCCCCTGCAAGTACGACGGCCGGGCCATCGGCATCATCGACTTCTCCCAGTCGTACACCGCGGTCGTCGACGCCGTCGCGATCCTCGATGCCGGCGCCCCCGCCTGGACCGGCACGGACCGTGCCGCCATGAGGAAGTGGAACAGCGACTTCCTCGAGTGGCTCGAGCACAGCGACTTCGGTGCGCAGGAAGCAGCCGCCGCCAACAACCACGGCACGTTCTACGACCTGCTGCTGGCCGGGCTCGCGTACGCCACCGGGGACCGCGAGCTGGCCCGCCGGACCGTGCGCGACGCGGCCGCCAGGCGCATCGGTCCCCAGATCGCGGCGGACGGGAGTCAGCCTCTGGAACTCGCCCGGACGAGGAGCTGGCATTACTCGACCTTCGATCTCGTCGCCTACACGCGGCTCGCCGCGATCGGGGAACACGTCGGCGTGAATCTGTGGGCCTATCAAGGGCCGGACGGCCAGAGCCTGTTCAAGGCGGTGCGGTATCTCCTTCCCGCGGCGACCGGCCGCACCGTCTGGCCGCATCCCGAACTGGAGTTCCACCGGTTCGCGGCGAGTGATGCCGTCCACGCGGCCGCCGACGCCGGGGACAAGGCGGCGAAGAAGGCGGTTCCCCTGCTGGAGGAACCACCGGGCGGGGACCTCTGGACGCTGCGGCCGGCCGCCGAGCAGCTCGACTCGATAGCGGGCTGAGCGACCGGCCCACGCCGTGTCGCCGGTGAACCGTGTGCGCCGTGGCCCGTCCCGCACCGTCGGCGGGCCACGGCGCTGCCGCCCGAGCCCTACGGCGTCACACCGATGTTGGTCAGGCCCCTGCCGCCGGTGACCGTGTTGCTGCTGTACACCGTGGTCCGGCAACTCGTGCTGTCGTTGGTCACGTTGATGGCCAGCCGGGTGGATCCGCCGGCTCCGGTGAGGGTGGATTTGTTGCCCCGGAACACCGTGCCGCAGCCCCATCCGGACTGCTGGGTGTGGGTCTGGTAGCCGTCGTTGGTGGTGCGGGTTCCGGTGTTGTTCTCGACCAGGACGTCGTTGCCCTTCACGTCGACCCAGGAATCGTCGTAGTGGGTTCCGGTGAGGCCGCCGCCGTCGAAGATGTTCCCGATGATCCGGGTTCCGGTGGTGCCTTCCTTGACGTCGATGTTCTCTCCGCCGACGTCGGGGCCGATGGTGTTGTCGAGAATCCGGACGTTGTCGCTCTTGTCGGAGAGCGTGTTCGCGGTGCCCACGTAGACGCCTTCGCCCATGCCGCTGCCGTCGTTGCCGGTGTCGTAGATCCGTGAGTTCCTGATGACGCCGTCGGCGCTGGACTTGCGGAAGTGGACGCCTTCCATGTCCAGGTTGTGCACCGTCACACCGTCCACCACGACACCCGCCGCCGAGTCGATCACGATGCCCTTCTGTCCGCCCGTCACGGTCAGCCCGCGGACGGTCCAGTGGGAGGCCCCGTTCAGGTGGAGGCCGTAACCGCCGCTCGCGGTGAGGACGGCCCGGGACGAGCCGGTGAGCGTGATGCGGGCGCCGGACGTGGCGGCCCTGGCGGCTTTGAAGTTGCCCGCGTAGGTGCCGTCGGCGAGATGAATGGTGTCACCGGGCGCGGCTGCCGTGAGGGCCGACTTCAGTTGCGCGGCGGTGGTCACCTCGATGGTGGCCGCGCGGTCCAGAGCCGGAGCCGGCGCGGAGAGAAGGGTCAGGCCACCGGTGGTGGCGGCCAGGGTGAGCAGGGAGGTGAGCAGCGTGCGAGAACGCGTGCGCATGGGGGGTCCCTCCTGACGCTTTCGTTGTTCATATCCTTGAACAACGGTCGCGAATATGAACTTACTTGGACGGCTGGGAAATTAGGCGAGGGCCGCGGGTGCGTCAAGGCCCCCGGTCGACTCGACTTCCTCCCCCACCGCGCCGGGGGCAGGGCGGAAGAGGTCCGCCCCGCCCCCGGCATCGGTGTGCGCGCCGCTCACCCGCGCAGCCAGACCGCCGTGTCGCTCGGCAGCCTCCCCTCCGCGTCCAGCGGGCTGCTGGCCAGGAGGACCAGCTCGTGGTCCGGGAGGCGGGCCGGTGTGGTGGCGAGGTTGACCACACAGACCAGGCCGGGGGCCCGGCGGAAGGCGAGGACGCCGGCGGGGGCCGGCAGCCACTCCAGAGGGCCGTCGCCGAGACCCGCCTCGGCACGGCGCAGCCGCAGCGCGGTGCGGTAGAGGACCAGCATCGAGTCCGGGTCGCCCACTTGAAGGTCGGCCGCGTACGCGGACCAGCCGGCGGGCTGCGGCAGCCAGGGTTCGGTGCGCGAGCCGAAGCCCGCGTAGGGGGCGTCGGCGGTCCACGGCAGCGGGACCCGGCAGCCGTCACGGCCGGGATCGGTGCCGTCCGAGCGGAAGTGCATCGGGTCCTGGATGCGCTCGCGCGGGATGTCCGCCTCGGGCAGGCCGAGTTCCTCGCCCTGGTAGAGGTAGACCGAGCCGGGCAGCGCGAGGGTGAGGAGGGCGGCGGCGCGGGCCCGGCGGGTGCCCAGCTCCAGGTCGGTCGGGGTGCCGAACTTCTTGGCCGCGAAGTCGAAGCCGGTGTCCGCGCGGCCGTAGCGGGTGACCGTACGGGTCACGTCGTGGTTGCACAGCACCCAGGTGGCGGGCGCGCCGACCGGAGCGTGCTCGGCGAGCGTGTCGTCGATGGCTCCGCGCAGCCGGTCCGCGTCCCAGGGGCAGGTCAGGAAGTTGAAGTTGAACGCGGTGTGCAGTTCGTCCGGGCGCAGGTAGCGGGCGAAGCGCTCGGCGTCCGGCAACCAGACCTCCCCGACGAAGAACCCGCCGTGGGCGTCGGCGACGCGCCGCCACGAGCGGTAGATCTCGTGCAGTTCGTCGCGGTCGACGTAGGGATGGGGGTCGCGGCCCTCGACGAAGTCCGGCAGATCGGGGTCCTTGGCGGGCAGCGCCGCCGAATCGATGCGCACCCCGGCCACGCCCCGCTCGAACCAGAACCGCAGCACCTCCTCGTGCTCCTCGCGGACCGCCGGGTGGGCCCAGTTCAGGTCGGGTTGCTGGGGGGTGAACAGATGCAGGTACCACTCGCCGTCCTCGACGCGGGTCCAGGTCCGGCCGGCGAACTGCGACGGCCAGTCGTTGGGCGGCAGTTCACCGTGCTCGCCGCGGCCGGGACGGAAGTGGAACAGCTTGCGCTCGGGGCTGCCGGGTCCGGCGGCGAGCGCGGCCCGGAACCAGGGGTGCTGGTCGGAGACATGGTTGGGGACGATGTCGACGATGGTGCGGATACCGAGCTCGCGGGCCTCGGTGATCAGCCGCTCGGCCTCGTCGAGGGTGCCGAAAGCGGGGTCGATGGTGCGGTAGTCCGCGACGTCGTAGCCGCCGTCGGCGAGCGGTGACAGGTACCAGGGGGTGAACCAGACGGCGTCGACGCCGAGTTCGGCGAGATAGGGCAGTCGCGCTCGTACGCCCGCCAGGTCCCCGGTGCCGTCGCCGTCGCCGTCGGCGAAACTGCGGGGGTAGACCTGGTAGATGGCAGCGTCACGCCACCAGTCGTCCGGGGAGGCGGTGGTCCTGTCGGGGTGCGGGGCTGCCACGTGACGGTCCTTTCGGGGCAGGGGTGGTTCTCCGCCGCCGCCCCGGACAGCGGGGCGTCGAGGACGGGGCGGCGGCGGAGGATCGGAAGGGGTACCGGCCGGCCGGGCGGGCGGATCGCTCGCGCCCGGCGAGGGAGGCGGGGGACACCGGTGCCAGGAGGGGGAGGCGGGGGACGCCAGGAGGGGGGTCAGCCCTTGAGGCCGCCCGCGGTCAGTCCGCTCATGATGTTGCGCTGGAAGACCAGGAACAGCAGCAGGGTCGGCAGGGAGGCGATGGTGAGGGCGGCGATCAGCACGTTCTCGGGCACGCTGGTGGCGAGCGAGTAGATGCCGACGGCGAGGGTCTGGCCGGTGGGGTCGGGCAGCACCAGCATCGGCCAGAGGAAGTCCTTCCAGACGCCGACGACCGCGAAGATGGACACCACACCGAGGATGGGCCGCGAAATCGGCAGGACCACGGACCACAGGACGCGCAGCGATCCCGCGCCGTCCATGGAGGCCGCGTCCAGGAGCTCCTTGGGGATGGAGTCGAAGAACCGCTTCAGCAGGAAGATGTTGAAGGCGTTGGTCACCGAGGGCAGCCAGATCGCCCAGGGCGAGTTGAGCAGGTTGCGCTCGACGATCGGCACGTCCAGCACGGTGAGGTACTGCGGGACGACGAGGACGGTCGCCGGGATCATCAGGGTGACCAGCATCATCCCGAGGATCGCCTTGCCGAGGGCGGGGCGCAGCTTGGACAGGGAGTAGGCGGCGGCGACGTCGAGGACCAGTTGGAAGGCGAGCGCGCCGAACGCGTAGTAGAGGGTGTTCAGGAGCAGCCGGGCGAGGTCCATCACCTCCCAGGCCCGCCGGTAGTTCTCCGGGTGGACGGAGCCGGGCACCCAGGTGGGGGGTGTCTGGACGGCTTCCTGGGTGGTCTTGAGCCCGCCGGACACCATCCAGTACAGCGGGCCGAGGAAGGCCAGCGTGAACAGGACGACGACGAGTGCGAAGCACAGCCAGTACAGCAGCCTGCCGCGCGGGCGGGCGAGGGCGGCCGGCGAGATGAGCGTGCGTGTGGACATGTCCGTGTCTCCCCCGGTCCTACTCTTCCGTGGCGCGGTTGAGCCTGGTGTACACGGCCGAGAATGCGGCCAGCAGTACGAGCAGGATCAGGCCGAGCGCCGCCGCGGCACCGTAGTTGTTGAAGTTGAAGGCGTACTGGTAGATCAGGTAGACGACCGTCGTGGTGGAGCCCTCGGGCCCGGCGCCGCCGGTCAGCAGGAAGGGTTCGATGAAGACCTGCATGGTGGCGATGATCTGCATGAGCAGCATCAGCGCCAGGACGAGCCGGGTCTGCGGGATCGTCACGTGCCACACCTTGCGCAGCAGGCCGGCCCCGTCGAGTTCGGCGGCCTCGTACAGTTCGCCCGGGACGCTCTGGAGGGCGGCCAGGTAGATGAGGGTCGCGCCGCCCATGTTCATCCAGGTGGAGGCGACGACGACGGAGAGCATCGCGGTGTCGGGGTCCTGGAGCCACTGCTGGGCCGGGATGCCGAAGACGTCCAGCACCTCGTTGAACATGCCGAAGCCGGGGTCGTACAGGTACTTGAAGAGCAGCACGGACGCGGTGGGCGGCAGCATGACGGGCAGGTAGACCAGCAGCCTCAGATATCCCTGGCCGTGCCGGAACTCGTTGATGACGAGGGCCGTGAGGAACGGGACGGCGAAGCCGAGGACGAGTGCGAGGACCGTGAACCAGAGGGTGTTGCGCCAGGCCTGGCCGAAGGCGGGGTCGTTCCAGACGGTGACGAAGTTGTCCCAGCCGGTCCAACTGACCTTGCCGTCCTCGGTCTTCTGGAAGGCGAGCAGGAACTCGCGGACGATCGGGTACCAGGAGAAGAAGGCGAAGCAGAGCACCGCGCCGATGAGGAATCCGTGGGCGGTGACATTGCGGCGCAGGGCCTTGCCGAAGCCCCCGGCCGGGGGCCGGACGGCGCCGGTACGCGTCCGGCGGGGTCGGCGTTCCTTGGCCGCCGGGTCCTGCGTGAGGGTGGGGGCCGACATGGGTGCTCCTCGGTCGTGCTGCGGCGTCGCCGGACCGGGCGGTCCGGTCGCGTGACGTGGGCGGACGGGCGCCGGGCCCGCCCGGGTGAGGGCGGGCCGTGGGCGCGCTCGCGGGCCGGGCGGTGGGAGACCGCCCGGCCCCGCGGGGGTCACTGGTTGGCGAGTACCTGGTTCACCTGGGTCTCCGCCGTCGACAGGAGCTTGTCGACGTCGGCGTTCTTGTTGGTGAGGATGCCCGACATCACGTTGTCGAGGACCTTGTAGATCTCCTGCGCCTTCGGGGGCTCGGCCTTGCCCTGGACCGGGTTGTCCATGAAGGCCTTGAAGTTCTGCACCGGCATGGTGGCGTACCGGGTGCGCGCGGCGTCGTCCTTGGTCTTGCTGTCGTTCAGCCAGAAGTTGGGCTGCGGCACGCCGACCGGCAGACCGTCGGCCTTGGTGCGCTCCCAGTCGAACTGGCCCTTGCCGACGCTGAGGTTCTTGAAGTCGAGCCAGGCGATCGCGGCCTTGATCTTGTCGGAGGAGATCCCCTTCTTGATCATGTAGTTGTTGCCGCCGGACAGGGTGTTCTTGCCGCCCGGGATCGGGCCCATGCCGAAGTTCTCGTACTTGGCGCCGAGTTGCTGGACCATGTAGGCGATGTCGTCGGGCGCGGCGAGGAACATGCCGAGCTTGTCGGTGGCGATCTGTTTCTGGAGGTCGCCCCACTTGAGCAGTTGGGTCTTGCCCATGGAGTCGTCCTCCCAGCGCATCGCGTGGAGGTTCTCGGCGACCTGCTTGCCGATCGCGTCGTTGAACGCGGCCTTCTTGCCCGAGGCGTCGACCACGTCACCGCCGAGGCTGTACATCTGCGCGGTGAAGTGCCAGCCGCCCGTGTTGGCGGCGCTGTACTCGCCGAAGCCGGACACGCCGCCGCCGAGACCGGCGATCTTCTTGGCCGCCGTGCGGACGTCCTCCCAGGTGGCGGGCGGGGCGTCGGGATCGAGGCCGGCCTTCTCGAAGAGCGAGCGGTTGATGAGCAGGCCCATACGGTAGTTGCTGGTGGGCAGGCCGTAGAGCTTGCCGTCCTGCTGGAGCGAGCCGAGGACGTCCGGGTCGATGTCCTTCAGCAGGGGCACGCTCTTGTCGTTGACGTAGGCGGTGATGTCCTGGGCGCCGTCGTTGTCGAGGACCTGAGCCAGGTCGGTGAAGTAGGTGTAGAACACGTCGGGCTGGGACTTGGCCTTGAGCATCGCGGTGAAGCGGGGCGGTTCCAGACACTGGCCCGGGGTGGAGCGGCCCTGGACGGTGACGTTGGGGTACGTCTTGTTGAACTCCTCGACGTCCTCGTTCCACTCCTTGAGCTCGGCCTTCTTGGCCGCCGGCGGCATGCAGTCGATGGTGATGGTCACCTTGGTCTTGGGGTCCAGCGGCACGGCGGGGTCGGCGTTCGCGCTGTTCCCGTTGCCGTTGTCGTCGTCGTCACTGCTGCTGCTCGTGCCGCAGGCGGCGAGCGCCGTCAGCGTGAGCGCGGAGACGAGGGTGACCGCGCCGGCGCGGCGGGTGCGGCGGAACCGAGCTCTTCTCATGGGTGGTCCCCTTCGGGCATGAACGTGGAAGGCGCCCCCTCACCCTTGCGAGGTGGGGCGTGCGAGGTGGGGCGCCGCACACTCAACCACCCCCCACAAGGCTCCGCAATATCTCGCGCTGATTTCGTAATTGTTTGACAGTCCACCGCACATGGGGTGGTCCATGACCGATGACTCCGCGCAAGTCGGCGTCAGACGCGGAACGTTACGTACCGCTCCGCCTCCTGCCCTCACTCCCCCACTCCCCCCGCCCCCCCTCCCCCGCACCGGCGCAGACATGACGCGGCCGGCCCACGGGGGTCCGTGGGCCGGCCGGTTGACGCGACGGGCTCTGTGCGGGTGTTGCGCGCGCCGCACGGGGGGCGCTGCACGCGCCCGTGCGGGCGCTGCACGGGGGGCGCTGCGCGGACGTCAGTCGCGCGGCGCCTGGGCGGTCGAACCGCGGACGACCAGCTCGGGCTCGAACAGCAGCTCCCCGGGCGGCACTTCGCCGCCCTGGATCTGAGCGCACAGCAGATCCACGGCGGCCCGGCCCATGGCTTCGATGGGCTGGCGCACGGTGGTCAGCGGGGGTTCGATGCAGTTCATGAAGGCGGAGTCGTCGAAGCCGACGACGGACACCTGCTCGGGCACCGCGAGGCCGCGCCGCCGGGCGGCCCTGATGGCACCGAGGGCGAGCGGGTCACTGGCGCAGATGATGCCGGTGACCCCGCGGTCCAACAGGCGCGAGGTGGCCGCCTGGCCACCCTCCAGGGAGAACATCGAGCGCTCCACCCGGTCGTCGGGGAGCGGGGAGCCGGCCGCCTCGGCCGCGGCACGGGCGGCGGCGAGCTTGCGCCGGGAGGGCACGTGGTCGCCGGGGCCGAGGACGACACCGATGCGCTCGTGGCCCAGCAGGGACAGGTGCCGCCAGGCCTGTTCCACCGCGACGGCGTCGTCGCAGGAGACACAGGGGAAGTCCAGTTCCGCGATGGGGGCGTTGATCAGGACCACCGGGATCCGCCGTTCGGCGAGCTGGTGGTAGTGCTCGTGCGGGGCGTCGGCCTGCGCGAACAGGCCTCCGGCGAAGACCACTCCGGAGACGTGCTGCTGAAGGAGGAGATCGACGTAGTCCGCCTCGGAGACGCCGCCCTTGGTCTGGGTGCACAGCACCGGGGTCAGCCCCTGCTGGGCCAGCGCGCCACCGATGACCTCGGCGAACAGCGGGAAGATGGGGTTCTGCAACTCCGGCAGGACGAGCCCCACCAGGCGGGCGCGTTCGCCGCGCAGCTGGGTGGGGCGCTCGTAGCCGAGCACGTCCAGGGCGGTCAGCACGGACTGGCGGGTGGCGTCGGAGACCCCCGGCTTGCCGTTGAGCACCCGGCTGACCGTGGCCTCGCTGACCCCTACCTTCTTGGCTACCTGAGCAAGTCGTCGCGTCATGAGCGCAAGGCTAGCGCAAGTCACGCAAATGGCTTGCGCCAACCTTGGCCCCGATGTTCATTTTTCTTCACGTTCCATGGCTGTCTTACGGCCCGGCGATCAGGGGTTGATGTTGATCTTGAAGGTGGAGGTGGTGTTCCGGATGTCCACGGCGTTGCCGTCCAGGCGCAGCCCGTTGATCGTGACCTCGCCGACCGCCGGTCCCTGGCCGGGTTCGGGCAGTTCGTTCGCCCACAGGCCGAAGCCGGACTTGGCGTCGAAGGCGTCACCGCTCCTGCGGGCTCCGGTGACGGAGATGTCGGTGAGGACGGTGTCCTTGATCGGGTTCACCGGCCGGCCGCCGATGTACTGCGTCTGGAACATGATTCCGGAGTAGGTCGGGTCGACGATGTCGACGTCGTTGATCCGGATGCCCTGGAACACCTTGGACGCGGAGAACAGCCAGATGCCGGGGAAGGTCTGGGCGCCCCAGAAGTGCCCGCCGGAGCGGACCACGGAGACGTTCTCCACCGTCGTCGGGTCGGTGCCGAAGCCGTTCATCGGATAGCCGAAGTCCAGCGAGCTGATGGTGATGGCGGAGTAGACCAGGGTGTCGGCGATGTGGATGTTGCGGAAGGTGTTGTCGTAGCCGCCGTACACGGCGATGCCCGCGGCCCGCCAGGTCAGCAGCGAGGTCAGGTTCTCGTAGAGGTTGTCCTTCATGTCGGCGCCGCCGGCGTCGATCGCCGAGAACAGCGCGAAGCTGTCGTCGCCGGTGGAGCGGGACTCGTTGTTGACGACGTGGTTGTCCGTCGACCCGTTGGTCATGTTGACGCCGTCGGCGAACGTGTCGCGGATGCGCGCGTTGCTGATCGTCACCCGGTCGGTGTTGGCGCCCCAGTACAGGCAGACCATGTGCTCGGTCCAGGTGTTGTCGATGACGATGTCCGACACGCCCGCGAAGTCGAACACCTTGCCCGGTCCGTCGATGCGCGAGGTGTAGTTGCCGAAGTAGGCGAAGCCGCGGAACACGGAGCCCTTGGCGCTCGCCTCGGCCCGGAAGCCGACGTCGGTGTTCTCCTGGCCGGCCGGGGCGTGGAACTGGGTGTACCAGGGGCCGGCGCCGACGACCTGGACGGCCTTGCCGTACACCTGGAACTTGCTCGACGTCTGGTAGTCGCCCGGCGGCAGATAGACGCCGGTGAGCCTGCCGGTGGTGTCCATGCGGACCCGGTCCAGGGCGTTCTGCACGTCCTGGTGGGTGAAGCCGGCGGGCACGGCGTACGCCGCCGGGTCCGGGTTGGCGATCGGCGCGACGCGCTCCAGGCTGACGAAGTCGATCGCGTAGCGCGAGGTGTTGGCGGCGTCCTTCTGGAGCCGGACCTTCGCACCGGCCGGGACGGTCTCGCCCAGCATCAGGTGCGCCTCGTCGTAGATGTGGCGCGGTGCGCCCGCGGACGGGGCGTTGCCGGGAGATGCCTCGGCGCCGTACAGCCACGCGTACCGCGAGGTGAGCGGCAGGGCCTTGCGGAAGGTGCCGTCCACGTAGACGTTGAGGGTGGCGTCGGTGCCGCCGCCGCCCGGGGCGTCGGGGAGGGAGAAGCGGGTGACCAGGGTGTTGGTGGCCGCCCTGGTGGTGAACTCCACGTACTCACCGGTGCTGTCGAGCGTGACGGCCTTGCGGCCGGACGCCTCGCCCGCGAGGTCGCCGACGGTGCGGTTGGGGCCGACCGTGGTGGCGCCGCCGCCGGTGGTGCCGTCCTCCGCCTCGTACATGTCGTACGGCATGTCGGCGCCGCGTCCGACGAACAGGGACTGCTCGACGGTGTTGTTCTCCCGTTTCACGGGGAGTTCGTTGCCGTCGGCCGCGACGGTCGCGCGGACCGTGTAGGTGCCGTTGGCGGCGGTCCAGGTGCCGAGGGAGACCGGCGCGGTGGTGGCACCGGCCGCGATCGCCCCGTCGTGGGAGCCGGTCAGGGTGCGGACGGTCGCCCCCTTGGAGTCGACCAGGGCGAGGGTGAGGGCGTGGGCGCCGCCCGCCGAGGCGATGGTGCCCTGGTTGCGCACGGCGACCCGGAAGGTGACGGTGTCGCCCCCGGCCGGGCCGGACGGGGAGGTGGTGACCACCGGGACCAGGTCGGAGCTGCTGACCGGGCGCACGGTGAGCGCGGTGGGCGCGGTGTAGGTGTTGTTGGTCTCGTTCTGCTCGATGACCGTGCCGCCGTCGTCGGCGACGGCGCTGAGCTGGTAGGTCCCCGCGTCGCGGGAGCCGATCGAGGCGCTGACGGTGGTCTGCGCCCCGGCGGCCAGCGCGCCGACGGCGGCGGTGGCGACCTTGGTGCCGTTCAGCCGCAGCGCGAGGCCGCTGGCGGGCGCGGCGGTCTCGCCGGTGTTGCGGACGGTGGCGGTGAGGGTGATCGCGTCGGACTCGACGGGCGAGGCCGGCGAGGCGGTCAGCGAGGTGACCTCCAGATCGGGGTTGGGCGCGGCGGTGCCGATCACCTGGAACTCGGCGACCTGTCCGGCGGGGGCGCCGGAGTTGGCGGTGAAGCGCAGCTGGACGTCGGCGACGCGCGCGGTGACCGGGACGGTCACGGAGTTGCCGCTCGCCGGGTCGAAGGCGTACTCCTTGGCGGCGACCAGGGAGGTGAAGCCGCTCGCGGACTGCTCACGGCCGAGAACCTGGACGGTCTGGGTGCGGGCGCCCCAGGCGCTGTCCGGGTTGAGGCGCAGCACTAGCGAGGTGATGTCGGCGTTGGCACCGAGATTCACGGTGAGGGTGGCGGGGTGGCCGGAGCCTTCCCAGTAGGTGGTGGTGGAGTTGTCGTTGGCGTTCTCGGCCACGAAGGTGTGCACGGTCGAGGAGGCCGTGATGGGCTTGCCGACCGCGAGGTTGGAGCCGGGGCCGGTGGTGCCGGTGCGGGTGACGGTGTTGCTGTTGCCGGAGACGTTCCCGGCGGCGTCCTTCGCCCGCACGAAGTAGGACACCGTGGCGCTCGCGGGACGCGTGTCGGTGTACGTGGTCACGTTGCCCGCGACCGAGGTCAGCAGCTGGTTGTCGGCGTAGACGTCGTAACCGGTGACACCGGCGTTGTCCGTGGAGGCGCTCCAGACGAGCCGGATCTGCCCGGCGGACGGCTCGGTGAAGGCGAGGTTCGCGGGTGCCGTGGGCGCCTGGGTGTCACCGGTGTCGCCGCGGCGGGTGACGGTGTTGCTGTTGCCGGAGACGTTCCCGGCGGCGTCCTTCGCCCGCACGAAGTAGGACACCGTGGCGCTCGCGGGACGCGTGTCGGTGTACGTGGTCACATTGCCCGCGACCGAGGTCAGCAGCTGGTTGTCGGCGTAGACGTCGTAACCGGTGACACCGGTGTCGTCCGTGGAGGCGCTCCAGACGAGCCGGATCTGCCCGGCGGACGGCTCGGTGAAGGCGAGGTTCGCCGGGGCCGTCGGGGCCCGGGTGTCACCGGTCGCCGGGCCGTAGACCTCCAGCTCGGACAGCTGTGCGGCGGGTTGGCCGGTGTTGGCGGTGACCAGGACCCGGACGTACCGGGTGGTGGCGGTGTCGAAGGTGATCGTCACCGTGTTCCCGTCGGCCGGGGCGAACGTGTACGCCCGCGAGGCCGTCAGGTCGGTGAAGTCGCTCCCGTTGGCGCTGCCCTGGATCTTCAGGGTCTGGGAGCGGGCGCCCCAGCCGTCGGGCAGTCCGAGCACCACCCGGTTGACGCCGAGGGAGGAGCCGAGGTCGGCCCGGATCCACTGCGGGAGTTCGTTGTTGCGGCTCTCCCAGTAGCTGGCCTTGTTGCCGTCCGCGGCGTTGGCCGGCACGTACGACTCGGTGTGGCTGCTCGCGGTGAGGGTGCGGCCGCGGGCGAGGTTGGTGGAGGACTCGCCCGCCGCGTGCACTTCCAGCTCCGCGAGCTGGGCGGCCTGCCAGCCGGTGTTGGCGGTGATCTCGACGCGTACGTAGCGGGCCTGCCCGGCCGGGAAGGCCACCGTGACGGTGTTGGCCGAGCCGGGGCTGAAGGTGTGGGCGGCGGAGGCCTTCAGGGTGGTGAAGCTGGTGCCGTCGGCGCTGCCCTGCACGGACAGGGTCTGGCTGCGGGTCTCCCAGGAGGCGGGCAGCTTCAGCACGACCTCGTCGACACGGGCGGTGGAGCCGAGGTCGGCCTGGACCCACTGCGGCAGGTCGCTGCCCGCGCTCTGCCAGTAGGAGCCCTGGTCCCCGTCGGTGATGTTGCGGGCGGCGTACTCGGCGTGCGCGCTGCTGGCCGCGGCAGGCCGCCCCGCGGCGAGGTTGGGGCCGTCGGCCGCCGAGGCGGCGGTCAATGACGGCCCGCCCAGCATCAACAGGCTGGTCGTGAGGACGGCGGCTATGCCCCGCCATCCCCGGCGTTGCGGTCTCATCTGTCCCCGATCTCCGTCCCGTCCGCCTGGCGCGGCGGGAACGCGGTTGGTGGCTGGGTGGCTCGACGGTGCGGCGGACACGCCTCAATGTGCGGGACTGAGCGCCGCATTTGCGTTGAGCGCTCAGAGAGTTGCAGACCGGTAGGGGTTCGTCCACCGTCCCCGCACGGGTGGTCTCGGCCCGCCGATCCTGGCCGCGACCTGCGGAAGGCCGGGGCCAGCGGCTTTCGTTCCGGCTTTCGCCAGAGCGCAAGCGGATCCGCAAGTCACGCAAGCCGTTTGCGCGCTCAATTGCCGCTCCTGCCGGGGCCGTTGACAAAGCAGAGACGCGCTAGAAACCTGTGGACGTACTTTCCGCAAAGAATCGACCGTCCAACTCAATTTGCGTGCACGGCCGACGCTTCTGCCGCGGGCCCACCCCTCCGGGGGCTGAGCCCGCGCTCACCTCCCCGCACCTCACGCACTTCCCGCACCTCCCCGCACCTCCGGGGCCGGTCCGCCGTGCCCTCCCCCCGTGTTCACCGACCGAACAGAGGACCCCATGAGATGGAGACCACCGGGCCGTCGGCCCGTGACCGGCGCGGTCGTCGCCGGGCTCCTGGCGACCGGCCTGCTGCCGCTCACCTTCGCCTCCCCCGTCCAGGCGGCGCCCGCCGCGGCCGATGTGAACCTCGCCCTCGGCCGCCCGGCCACGGCGGGCGGCGCACACGCCGAGTACCCCGCGCGCAATCTGACCGACGGCGTCCAGGCCTCCTACTGGGAGGGCCCGGCCGGGTCCTTCCCGCAGTGGGCGCAGGTCGACCTGGGCGCGGCCCGCGAGGTGGACCGGGTGGTGCTCAAACTGCCGACCGGCTGGGGCAGCCGCAGCGAGACCCTGTCGCTGCAGGGCAGCACCGACGGCTCCGGCTTCAGCACCCTCGCGGCCTCGGCGGTACGGGTGTTCGACCCGGCCCAGGCCAACACGGTGTCCGTCGCCCTCGCCGCCCCGGCGGACGTGCGGTACATACGCGTCAACGTCTCCGGCAACACCGGCTGGAACGCCGCACAGCTCTCCGAGCTGGAGGTGTACGGCGAGGACGACGGCACCGACCCGGGCGACCCGCCGCCGGCCGGCACCAACCTGGCCCGCAACAAGCCGGTCGAGGCCACGTCCTCCGTGCAGACCTATGTGGCCGCGAACGCCACCGACGACTCCGCCTCCACGTACTGGGAGGCGGCCGGCCATCCCTCGGACCTCACCGTCAAGCTGGGCGCCGACGCCGATGTGACCGGCGTCGTGGTCAAGCTCAACCCCGACCCGGTGTGGGCGGCGCGCACCCAGACCTTCCAGGTCCTCGGCCGCGGGCAGTCCGCGAGCGGCTTCACCTCCCTGGCCGCCGAGAAGTCGTACTCCTTCAGCCCGGCGAGCGGCAACGCGGTGACCGTCCCGGTCAGCGGCCGCTGGTCCGACCTGCGGCTGCACTTCACCGCCAACTCCGGTGCGCCCGGCGGCCAGGTCGCCGAGTTCCAGGTCGTGGGCACCGCCGCGCCCGCCCCCGATCTGACGGTCACCGGGCTGGACTGGACGCCGGCCGCGCCCAGTGAGCGGGACGCGGTCACCGTCAAGGCCACCGTGCGCAACGCGGGCACCGCGCGCTCCGCCGCCACCACCGTCGACGTCAGCGTGGAGGGCACGGTCGCGGGCAGCGCCGCCGTCCCGGCGCTCGACCCGGGCGCCTCCGCGACCGTGGACGTCGCCACCGGCACCCGTGCGGCGGGCAGTTACGGCGTGTCGGCCGTCGTCGACCCCCGCAACACCGTCCCGGAGCTGGACGACAGCAACAACAGCCGTACCGCCACGAACAGACTGGTCGTCACCCAGGCGCCCGGCCCGGACCTGGAGGTGCGCTCGATCACCACCAGCCCGGCCAACCCCGCCGTCGGCCAGGCCGTGTCCTTCACCGTCGCCGTGCACAACCGCGGCATCGGCGCGGCGCCGGCGGGTTCGGTGACCCGGCTCCAGGCCGGCTCGACCACCCTCGACGGCACCACCGGCCAGGTGGCCCCGAACGCCACGGTGAACGTGGCGGTCAGCGGCACCTGGACGGCCACCGCGGGCGGGGCGACGCTCACCGCGACCGCCGACGCGACCGGGGTCGTCGCCGAGACCGACGAGAACAACAACGTCCTCGCCAAGTCCCTGGTGGTCGGACGCGGGGCAGCCGTCCCGTACACCGAGTACGAGGCGGAGGACGGGCGGTACAACGGCACCCTGCTCACCGCCGACGCCCGACGCACCTTCGGGCACACCAACTTCGCCACCGAGTCCTCCGGCCGCGAGTCGGTCCGGCTCACCTCGACCGGCCAGTACGTGGAGTTCACCTCCGTCAACGCGGCCAACTCCCTCGTGGTGCGCAACTCCGTCCCGGACTCCGCGTCCGGCGGCGGCGCGGACGCCACCATCAGCCTCTACGCCGACGGCACGTTCGTGCAGAAGCTGACCCTGTCGTCCAAGCACAGCTGGCTGTACGGCACCACCGACGACCCCGAGGGCCTGACCAACCGGCCCGGCGGTGACGCTCGGCGCCTGTTCGACGAGTCCCACGCGCTGCTGGCGCGGAACTACCCGGCGGGCACCGTCTTCCGGCTCCAGCGCGACGCGGGCGACTCGGCCGCGTTCCAGGTGATCGACCTGGTCGACCTGGAGCAGGTGGCGCCCCCGGCCGCCAAGCCGGCCAACTGCGCCTCGATCACCGAGTACGGCGCCGTCCCCAACGACGGCATCGACGACACCGACGCCATCCAGCGGGCGGTCACCGCCGACCAGAACGGCCAGATCTCCTGCGTGTGGATCCCGGCCGGGCAGTGGCGTCAGGAGCAGAAGATCCTCACCGACGACCCGCTGAACCGGGGGCAGTTCAACCAGGTGGGCATCCGGGACGTCACCATCCGCGGCGCGGGCATGTGGCACTCCCAGCTGTACACACTGACCCCGCCGCACCAGGCGGGCGGCATCAACCACCCGCACGAGGGCAACTTCGGCTTCGACATCGACTCCAACACCCAGATCTCCGACCTCGCCATCTTCGGCTCGGGCACCATCCGCGGCGGCGACGGCAACGCCGAGGGCGGTGTCGGTCTCAACGGCCGCTTCGGCCGGGACACGAAGATCACCAACGTGTGGATCGAGCACGCCAACGTCGGTGTCTGGGCGGGCCGCGACTACTCCAACATCCCCGAACTGTGGGGCCCCGGCGACGGGCTGGAGTTCACCGGCGTACGCATCCGCAACACCTACGCCGATGGCATCAACTTCGCCAACGGCACCCGCAACTCCACCGTCTACAACTCCTCCTTCCGCAACACCGGCGACGACGCGCTCGCGGTCTGGGCCAGCAAGTACGTGAAGGACACCTCGGTGGACATCGGCCACGACAACCACTTCCGCAACAACACGATCCAGCTGCCCTGGCGGGCCAACGGCATCGCGGTGTACGGCGGTTACGGCAACACCATCGAGAACAACATCGTCTCCGACACCATGAACTACCCGGGCATCATGCTGGCCACCGACCACGACCCGCTGCCCTTCACCGGTCAGACCCTGATCGCGGGCAACGCCCTGTACCGCACGGGCGGCGCGTTCTGGAACGAGGACCAGGAGTTCGGCGCGATCACGCTCTTCGCGCAGGGCCAGGACATCCCGGGCGTCACCATCCGGGACACCGAGATCCACGACTCGACGTACGACGGCATCCAGTTCAAGACGGGTGGCGGCGCGATGCCGGGCGTGAAGATCACGAACGTGCGCATCGACCGGTCCGTCAACGGCTCCGGCATCCTCGCGATGAGCGGCGCCCGAGGCAGCGCGACCCTGTCCGATGTGACGATCACCGGATCGGCCCAGGGCGACGTACTGATCGAACCGGGCTCGCAGTTCACCATCACCGGCACCCCGAACGGGGCGACGGGCCGACGCGACGTCTACTGAGCACGACGGGTGGGTCCTGCGGGAACGGGGGACCCATCGCCTCCCCGGCGCACGTCGCACGCCCGGTGCCGTTCCCACGGCACCGGGCTCACCGCGTTCCGCGGCCGGTCCGAGGCACGGCCACGGGCCGCCCCGCCGTCCGCCCCCGTGGCGCCCGTAGCCCCCCGTGGCCGCTCCCCGGCGGCACGCGCCTGCCCCCTCCCACACGAGAACACGTGACTTGAGCGGGCCGCCCTCGGCGGAAATCATCGAAACCGGCGATCGTCGCCGCGTCCGCTCCGGGCTTCCGGGCTCCGGTGGCGGGACGCACGGCGTGCAGTCGGCGGAGGGCTCCTCGACGAAAGGAAACGGCACCGTGATCGTGGGGCGGGAACCGGAAAGGGAGCGGCTGCGCGGCCTTGTCCACGCCACGCGGCGGGGACACAGTGGTGCGCTCGTGCTGCGCGGACCGGGCGGCATCGGGAGAACCGCCCTGCTGGACGACCTGGCCCATGACGTCGCGCCGGACGTGCGGGTGCTGCGGGCCACGGGGGTCGAGAGCGAGGCCGAGCTGCCCTGGGCCGGACTGCACCAGGTGCTGCGGCCGCTCCTGCCCGGTCTGGACCGACTGCCCGAGCCCCAGGCTGTGGCACTGCGTGCCGCGTTCGGGCTCGGCCCCGACACCGTCGACACGTTCCTCCTCTCGCTGGGGGCGCTGTCCCTGCTGTCGGACGCCGGCGCGGACAGTCCGGCCGCGCTGCTGGTGGACGACGCGCAGTGGCTGGACCCGGCCTCGGCCGACGTACTGGTCTTCATCGCCCGGCGGCTGGAGACGGAGGGTCTGGCCATGGTGTTCGCCGCCCGGGACGGGGCCCGCCCCTTCGCCGCGCCGGATCTGCCGGAGACCGTGCTGCGGCCCCTGTCGCCCGACGACGCCGAGACCCTGCTGGACCGTACGGCTCCGCGGGCCGTCCGCGGCGTACGGCGGCGCATCCTGCGCGAGGCCGAGGGCAGCCCGCTCGCCCTGCACGCGTTGCCGGCGGCGCTCACCGACGCGCAGCTCGGCGGCGGTTCACCGCTGCCCGACCATCTCCCCCTCGAACCCCGGCTGCGGCAGATCCACCTCGACAGCACGGCAGAGGTCGCGGAGCGGCACGGCACGGTCCTGCTGCTGGCGGCGCTCCAGGACGACGGGGACCTCACCGCGATCCTCGGGGCCGCCGGTGACCGGGACGCGGCCACGGCCGCGCTGTACGCCGCCGCGGCCGCCGGCCTGATCGACCTGGACCAGCAACGGGTGCGCTTCCGCCACCCGCTGGTCCGTTCCGCCCTGTACCAGGCGGCCCCCCTGGGCGCGCGCCATGCCGCGCACCGGGCCCTGGCCCGGATCCTCGACGCGGACGACGACCGCAGGGTCTGGCATCTCGCCGCCTCCACCGTGGGCCGGGACGACACCGTCGCCGGCCTCCTGGCGAACTGCGGCACCCGCTCCCGCCACGCGGGCCGACCCGTCACCGCCGGCCACGCCCTGCGTCGTGCCGCCCTGTTCACCACCTCGTCGAGGGCGCGGGCCCGGTGGCTGGTCGACGCCGCCGCCTGCGCCTGGGAGACGGCCGAACCCGCCCAGGCCCTCAGCCTGCTCGACGAGGCCGAGCCCCTGGCCCACGAGCCGGCCGCCCGGGCCCGCGCGGCCCAGGTGCGCGGCCTCATGACCCTCGTCTCGGGCGACCCCGCCCATGCCTTGCGCACCCTCCTGGACGGCGCGCGCCTCGTCCTGGACGACGATCCCCCTCTCGCGGAGGAGATGCTGCTGACAGCCGCACGCGCGGCGTGGGCGGCGAACCGTCCACGGGAGTTGGCGAGGACGGCTCTCCTGCTGGAGCGCACGGGCCGGGCGGCCACCGGCCGGACTCCGGACCGCCTGCGCGCGCTGCTGCGCCGCCTCGCCGGTCCGGTCTCCCCCGGCACGCCCCGCGCAGCCGTCCCTGCCCCCGGCACGGAGGGGAGCACCGACGGCACGGCGTCGCCCTGGTACGCCGCCGTCGGCACCCCGTCCCGGACCCCGTGGGCTCCGGACTTCCTCCCCCACTTCACGGGCGGCACGGAATCCGCCCTGGAGGCCTTGCGTGAGGCGGTCGCGAACCTGCGCAGGAGCGGCGCGACGGGGGCGCTGCCGCTGACGGTCCTGCCCCTGGTCTCGCTCCAGCTGATCACCGGGCAGTGGACGGCCGCCGCGGCCCACGCCCGCGAAGCGCTCCCGGCGGCCGACGAGAGCGGCCAGTTCACCGCCGGCGCCCAGCTGCGTGCCGTGCTCGCCTGGACCGCAGCCGTGCGCGGCGAGGGGGACGAGTGCCGCGCGCTCGCCGACGAGGCCCTCGCCGTCGCCGCACCGCGCGGGAGCGCCGTCACCCTCGCACTCGTCCACTGGGCGCTCGGGCTCAACGCGCTGGCCGAGGGCAACGCGGCGGGCGCGACCCGGCTGCTGCGCGAGGTCACCACGCCCGGCGCGCCCGCCGAGCACGTCGCGATCGGCCGGCTCGCCCTGCCCGACCTGGTCGAGGCCTACGCACGCGCCGGCGAGACGGGCGAGGCCCGCGCGGCCCTCGAACGGTTCGAGCACTGTGCCGCGCCTGCCGAGGTGCCGGTCCTGCGCACCGCCTGGCTGCGCTGCCGTGCGCTCCTCGCCGACGACGGGACCGC
Organism: Streptomyces phaeofaciens; assembly: GCF_014648915.1. Lineage (GTDB taxonomy): Bacteria > Actinomycetota > Actinomycetes > Streptomycetales > Streptomycetaceae > Streptomyces > Streptomyces phaeofaciens. The sequence continues at coordinate 89,445 of NZ_BMSA01000004.1, forward strand.
CGAACCGGACGGCGCGGACGCCTTGTTCGGCGCGGCACTCGACGCCACCGCCCCGTCGGCGTTCGAGGCCGGGCGCACCCATCTGCTCCACGGGGAGTGGCTGCGGCGGGCGCGCCGTGTCAAGGCGGCGCGGGACCATCTGCATCAGGCGCTGCACCTCTTCCGCGGTGCCGGGGCCGCACCCTGGGCGGAGATGGCGTCGCAGGAGCTGCGGGCGGCCGGTGAGCAGATCGGGCAGCCGGCTCGTGGTCACACCGACACGCGGACGGGGCTCACTCCGAGGGAGACACAGATCGTGCGGCTCGCCGCCGAGGGCAAGAGCAACAGCGACATCGCCCAGCAGCTGTTCCTCAGCCCCCGGACCGTGGGTCACCACCTCTACAAGGTGTTTCCCAAGCTCGGTGTCACCTCTCGGCATCAGCTGCGCGCGTTGCGCCTGGACACACCGCAGACGCCGGCCGCCGACCTCGCGTAGGAGCGGGATCGGGTGCCGGCGTCCATGGTTCATGTGCACCGTGCTTCGGTCTTCTCGGCCGTGCTCTCAGGGGCCGTACAGCTCGGCCCGGCGGAACGCGTCCAGGCCCGCGCCGTGATCGTCCCGCGGCCGCTCCTCGGGGATGCCGGCGGCGAGCACGTAGAGGGCGGTCTCGGTGATGCCGTCCACTCCGAGGGCGTCCTCCAGCTCCTCGTCCCGGAAGGCCAGGGTCTGGAAGGGACCCATCCCGAGCGCGGTGGCGGTGAGGGCGAAGGTCTGGCCGAGGTGGCCCGCGTTCGTGAGCATGACCCGGTAGGCGCGGGGCGCGCGGTACTTGCTGCTCATCCGTTCGACCACGCCGGTCACGAACACGGTCACGGCCGCCTCGCCGATCGCCGCCTGGTCGTAGCAGAGGTGTGCCGCACGGGCGCGGGAGAAGTCCGCGTCCAGGAGTTCCAGGGAATGCTCCAGGACGTTGTAGTGGTAGAGCCCCGGGGCGACCCCCTCGGCGGCGGACACCGCGACGTACGCCTCGAGTTCCTGGCGTGCCCCGCCGGCCGCGCTGGTCCGTTTCATCAGGGCGCCGAAGTCCTGGCCGTCGAGGAACTCGCTCGGACCGAACACCATCGCGAGCAGCTGGGAGAGCCGTGACAGGGGCAGCGGGGTCTGCCGGAAGCCGCGGTGGGTGCGGCGGCCGTACAGCGTCCGGACGAAGGACGCGTCCGTGTCGGGCGGGACGCGAGGCAGAAGGATCCTGTCCGCGTCCGGGTAGTTCTTGAAGAGCGCCGAGCGCTTGCCGGCGCGGAACTCCTCGTTGATCTCCGGCGATTCGGTGTAGTCGGCGTGCTTGCTGGAGAAGTGCAGGGCGGCCGCCTCCGGCGACCAGGTCTGCCAATGCTCGGCCAGCCGCTCGTCGCGTTCGCTCTCGTCGGGGGCGACGAGGAAGCCGTAGGAGTGCAGTTGTCGCACGGCCGCGCGGCAGGATTCCGGGTCGTAGTCCGGAAAGGCCGATACGGCGTCGTCCTCGGACGTCCAGTCGGTGAACGCGGCGAGGATCTCGGCCGCGTTCGTCGCGAGCGAGAGCTGGGTGCCGGTGAGATGGTTCTGGATGACGAAGGAACCGTCGAGCCAGTAGCAGACGAGATTGTGCGCGCGCCGCAGCAGCATGAATTCTCCTCGGAATGGCCGGGGGCCGATTGCGCATCGGCCCCCGGCTGGCCGTTCGTGGTGCGTCAGCGCTGGTAGTGGACCTTGATGGTGCGGGCGGAAACCGGCTTGGCGGCGAGCTCGATCTTCTTCATGGTGTGCTCCTCTCGATGGGTGAGCCGTTCTGGCTCGCCACCAAGTAGAGCCGGAAGAAGAGGGCTTGGGCATCGGTCGCCCGACTGGTCCTGCCCGGACCGTTCTCCCGGTCGTTCGACGCACGAACGGCGCGTCGGCCGGAGAACGGCCCGCCACCCCGCTTCGAGGAAGGGCCCGCCGGACGTCCGTACGTCGTCCCGCGTCGGCCGGCACCCCCGCACCGAGACCCGACCCGGGACCCGCACCGACCGGTGCGGGTTGCAAAGACGCAGGTGAACGGCCCTGTTGTCGCGAACCGTCCGACCGTCCGTCATCACACCGGGGGACGACAGGGTCAGGACCGGTCGGGCGACCGATGCCGAGGTACCCGGCTCCCGGCTCTACTTGGTGGCGAGCCGAACGGGCTCACTCACCGAATTCACCACGCTGAATTCACCACACCCGAAGGAGACATCCCATGAAGAAGATCGAGCTCGCCGCCAAGCCGGTTTCCGCCCGCACCATCAAGGTTCACTACCAGCGCTGACGCACCACGAACGGCCAGCCGGGGGCCGATGCGCATTCGGCCCCCGGCCATTCCGAGAAGAGTCAGAGGTCGCACGGTGGAATTCGACGAACTCAGACGCCGGATGGCGAACGGCGAACCGTATCTGGCCAGCGAACCGTCGCTGCGGCCGTATCGCAAACGGTGCGAAACCCTGCTGGACCGCTTCAACGCCACCGCGCTGGGCGATCAGCCGGCCAGGAACGCGATCCTGCCCGAACTGCTGGGAGCCGTGGGGGCGGATGTCCGGGTGGTGCCACGATTCCTCTGCGAATTCGGGTTCTTCATCGAGATCGGCGCACGTTCCCGGATCAATTTCGACGCGGTCCTGCTCGACTGTGCGCCGATCGTCATCGGTGCCGACGTCCGGATGGGCCCGCGCTGCCAGCTGTACACCGCCAACCATCCGCACGGCGCCGCGCTGCGGCACGGGGCCTGGGAGAGCGCGAGGCCGATCCGGATCGAGGACGGCGCGTGGCTCGGCGGCGGGGTGATCGTCCTTCCCGGGGTCACGATCGGCGCGGGTGCCGTCGTCGGGGCCGGCAGTGTGGTCACCGGGGATCTGCCGGCGAACGCCGTCGCCGTGGGCAACCCCGCTCGTGTGGTGCGGCTGGTCGACCAGGACGCCGAGCGGGCGTCATGAGACGCGCGGTACCCGTCCCGTCGTTCGACGCCGTGGTGTTCGACCTCGACGGAACCCTCATCGATTCGGTGCGGCCGGACTTCCTGGCCTGCACGGCGCTCTTCGAGGAATGCGGCGCCGCGTTCGTCCCGAGGTTCTGGGCCGAGCACGTCTGCGGCAACGCCGAAGGGTATCCGGCGCTGTTCGCGGCGCTCAGGGAGCGGGCCGGGACCGATCACACCGACGCGGAGCTGTACGACCGGCTCCGCGTCCACTGGGAACGGTTCTTCACCCCCGGCCATGTCGTCCTGATGCCCGGCGCGCTCGCCCTGCTCGACGGCCTGCGGGCGGCAGGGACACCTCTGGCCGTCGCGTCCTCGTCGGGGCGGGAGTGGGTCGAGCGCTGGCTCGGGCACTTCGGTCTGGCGGACCGCTTCGCGGTGGTCGTGTCGGGCGACGACGTCACCCGGCGCAAGCCCGACCCGATGGCCTATCTGCGGGCGGCCGCCCGGCTGGGGGTGCCGGCGCGCCGGTGCGTCGCCGTGGAGGACTCGCGGACCGGTACGGCGGCCGCGCGGGCGGCCGGATGCACGGTCGTCGCGGTCCCCACCGCTCTCACCCGCCATCTCCCCCACCCGTGCGCCGACCACGTGGTGACCGACCTCTTCGAGGCCCGGAGCCTGCTGACGGCACAGGAGCCGGCCGGCGTACGGCCGCCGGCAGCGCACGGCCCGGTGCCCGGTCTCCCCGCACCATGAACTCCAGTGAGGATGAGCAAACATGCTGAAAGGCCGAGTCGCGATCGTCGATCCGAGCCCCGCCGGTCCCACCGGCACTCTCGTCTCCGAGTTCGGCAGGGCCGGATACGGGTGCGTCTACGTCCAGAGCACGCCCGTCCGTCCGAAGATGTACGAGTCCGTGGTGCCCACCGGTTTCGTGGACGAGATCGTGCACGACGGCGACCTCGACCGGACGATCGGACTGCTCTCCCGCCACGAGCCGGTCGCGGTGGTGCCGGACAGCGAGTTCGGCGTCCCCTTCGCGGATCTGCTGAGCGAGCGGATGGGGCTGCTGACGAACGGGACGGCGTTCAGCCCCGCGCGGCGCGACAAGTACCGGATGATCGAGACGGTCAAGGCGGCGGGGCTGCGCGGCGCCCGGCAACTGCTCGTCACGGACGCCGACGAACTGGCCTCCTGGCACCGGGAGCTGGGCGGCCGGGTCGTGATCAAGCCGCTCAGCAGCGCCGGCAGCCAGGGCGTCCACTACTGCGACACCCCCGAGCAGGCGGTACGTGCCTACCGGTCCCTGATCGGCACGGAGAACATCTTCTCGGTGCGCAACGAGGCGGTCGTGGCGCAGGAGTACCTGGTCGGCACCGAGTACTCGGTCAACACGGTCAGCAGGAACGGCCGGCACCATCTGTGCGACATCTGGACCGCCACCCAGATCACCGCGAACGGCGTCCTCGACCTCTGCGACGGCCTGGTCCTGCTCCCCCACCGGGGCGAGCGGGTCGACACGGTGTTCGCCTACTGCGAGCAGGTGCTGGACGCGATGGGCATCCGCCACGGTCCCGCCCATCTCGACGTCAAGCTGACTCCGTCCGGACCGTGTCTGATCGAGGTCGGCGCGCGGATGGGCGGCGGCTGGACGGACCACTACGCGCGCATGGGCACCGGTGAGTCCCAGCTGAACTGGACGGTCGACGCCTACACCGACCCCGAGCGGTTCCTGGCACGTCATCAGGAGCGGTACCAGGTGCGGGAGTTCATCGCCGGCGCGCCCATGATCTCGCCGGTCGAGGGCACCCTGCGGGCGTACCGGGGGCTGGAGGAGCTGAAGCGCCTGGAGAGCTACCACGGGCTGCGGACGTTCGTGCAGCCCGGCGGCCGGATCCGGCGGACCGTCGACGACCTCACCTACCCGCTGCTGGTGGAGCTGCGACACGAGGTGCCCGACGTCGTGCTCCGTGACCTCGCCACCGTCCGCTACCTCGACGGCGAGCGGTTCTACGACGTCGAGCAGCCGTAGGGAGGCCTTCGATGACCGTCGCCGTCCCCGCAGGAACCGAGGAATGGGTACGCCGCGTCCTGAGCGCCCACTGGTCCGGGCCGTCCTGGGAGGAGTGCGCGCTGCGGCCGCTCACCGTGGCCGGCGCCCGGCCCCTGACCCACACGGCGGGCCTGTGGAACGTGTCGGGTCCCGGGGCCGGGCACGTGCTCAAGGTGCAGCTCAACCCCGAGGCCGTGCGCGTCGACGGGTTCGCCGCGCTCAAGGACCGGATCATCACCCACTGCCGTCGTCGGGGCGTCCCGGCCCTGCCGCTGGTGCCGGCCGCGGACGGACGTCCCGGCGTCCGTGTCGACGGGCTGGTCTGCGAACTGAGCCCGCTCAGCGCCGGCACCGTGTCCACCGGCGAGCCGGACCAGGTCGCCGCCGTCGTGCGGACGGGCCTGGACCTGCGCGAGGCGCTGGACGGGCTGCCGCCCGCCGTCGCGCGGGAGCTGGCCGCCGTACCCCTGCCCCGGCTGGTCGAGGAGGAGCACTGGCCGGCCGCCCTCGACGACGCCGAGCGGCGGCTGCTGCCGAAGGCGGAGCGCGGGACCGGCCCCTGGCACCGCGCCGCCGCCGAGGTGCTGCGTGAACTGTGCGCCGCCGCGCCGCTGTTGCGGCGCGAGGCGGACAGCGGGACCGCCCGGTCCGCGGCCCGTACCGGGGTCGTCCACGGCGATCTGCACCTTCAGCACTTTCTGCTGGCGCGGGAACCGGACCGGGTCGTGGCCGTGCTGGACTTCGACAACCTCCACGTCGGCGACCGTCTCCTCGACCTGGCCTGGCTCGCCGACACGGTGGCGCACGCCTGCGGCGACGATCGCGAGGGGGCCCGCCGGGCCCTGGCGGCGTTCCTGTCCGAGGGCCGGCGACGGGGGCTGATCGGTGCCGGTGACGCGACACGGCTGATGCCGGTGCTGATGGCCTACTCGCTGCCGGTGATCGTCGACATCGCCAAGGACATCCTCGACCGGGACATCCTCCTCCCGCAGTGGCTCGACTACTTCGCGCTGCTCTCCCCCAGACGCAGGCTCGCCGTCCACGGGCTGCTGACCGGCGCGGACGGCCGCTGAGCAGGCCCCCGGTCCCGCCGTCGCACCCGCCCCGCCCTCCCGAACCGTCCGTCCGCACCGACCCCGCCCCCTGAGGAGCTGCCCCATGACCACCGTCGACCTGGCACCCCTGTCCGTCTGGCCGCAGGACCTGTCCGCGTACTGCTTCGAGGTACCGCACACCGACGAGTCCCTCCTGTTCACGTCCGGCAAGGGAATCCGGCTCGCCGACGCGGCCGGCCGCACCTTCCTGGACGCCCTGTCCGGTGTGTTCGTCACCTGCTTCGGCTACGACTGCGAACCCATCGCCGAGGCCGTGACCGCCCAGTTGCGCACGCTTCCCTTCAACCCGCCCCTGCACGGCACCAACCACGCCGCCCTCGAACTCGCCCGGGGGCTCGTCGATCTCGCGCCCGACGGCATCACGGCGGCCAAGCTCGTCAACGGTGGCTCCGAGAGCGTGGAAGCCGCCCTCCGGCTGGCCCGGCTGTACCACCGCGCCCATGGCAACCCCGACCGGGTGAAGGTCCTCAGCTACTACCACGGCTACCACGGGGCCACCTTCGGATCGCTGTCGCTGACCGGACGGCCGGACGTCAGCCGGTTCGGACCGGGCCTGCCCGGCATCGTCCACGTGTGGCCGCCGGACTGCCTGGAGTCCTTCTGGGACGTGCCCCAGGAGTCGTCCGGTGCGCTGGCCGCCGCGATGATCGAGCGGACCATCGAGGCGGAGGGCCCGGAGTCGGTCGCCGCGATCGTCATGGAACCCGTGATCCACCTGCGCGGCATGGCCGTCCCTCCGGCGGACTACCTGGCCCGGGTGCGGGAAGTCTGCGACCGGCACGGTGTGCTGCTGGTCTTCGACGAGATCGTCACCGGCTTCGGCCGCACCGGACAGCCCTTCGCGGCCCAGACCTTCGGGGTCACCCCGGACATCCTGTGCGTGGGCAAGGGCATCTCCGGCGGATTCGCCCCGCTGGCCGCCGTCCTGATGGCCGAGCACGTCGCCGCCGTGCTCGGCGAGTCCGGCGGGCCGGTGTCCTTCGCGCCGTCGCACACCTACGCCGCCAACCCGATCGCGGCCGCCGCGGGACTGGCCGCCGTGACGCTGTTCCGCGAGGACGGCTACACCGGCCGCGTCGGCACACTGGCCGCGCACGTCGAACCGCGGCTGCGCGCCGTCGTCGGCGGACGCGGCACGGTGCGCGCCCTCGGGCTGCTCTACGGGGTGAAGCTCGCCGGCGGCGACACGGGCGCCGGGGAGCGGCTGGCCGCCGCCTGCCTGCGCCGGGGACTGATTCTGCGCGGACAGGACGACTGGGTGGTCCTGGCGCCCGCCTTCGTGACCACGCCGGGCGAGGCCGACCAGATCCTGGAGATCCTCGGCGACGCCCTGGACGAGGTCTGCGGGGGCGGGCGGTGAACGCGCTGTACGACCGCTTCGCCGGACCGGCGCGTGCCGCGCTGCCCCGCCTCACGCCCGCCGAGAGCGCCGTCGTGCTGCGCGAGTTGGCCCGTCTGGAGCGGTCCGCGGGGCCCGGTGCCCTCCGTGACGGCCGGCCGGCGGGTTCCCTTTTCGAGCGTCTGCGCGGGCTCGCCGCCGAGGTCCCCGAGCGGCTGTACACCGACAGCGCGGACGTCCTGCTGCGCATGCACGAGATCGCGGGTTCGGGAAACCTTCAGAGCAATCTGTCCTCGCTCCCGCTGGTGCGCGCCTGCTTCGCCCTGGGCCTCGTCGCCGACGGCGCGCAGAGCGGGGCCGGGCCGGCCGAACTCATCGTCGGCCGCGGGCACATCGCCCCCGCGTTCCACGCCGAGCACTATGTGCGCGGCACCCTGCCCTTCACCCCGCTGGCCACCCTGCACCAGGGCGGGCTGCCCGGGGTCGTCGACCGCGAACTCGGCTTCCGCAACACCATGCGCTACAGCCTCGGTGTCGGTGTCGCGCAGGCGGTCGGTCTGGCCTGGGAGCTGGCCCGGCGTGGCACGGACCGGAAGGTGGTGTGCCTGGCGGGGGACGGCGAGCTGCACGAGGGGGTGGCCTTCGAGGCGCTGCGGTTCGCGCACGACGTGGGCCTGACCAATCTCGTGCTCGTCGTCGATGCCAACGCCAAGGGCATCGAACCGCTGGCGAAGCCGGTCAACACCGGCTATCTCGCGGCCTACCTGGGCCGGCTGATGGAGGCCGACGGCCGCGACGAGTGGGCGGTGCAGGCCGCTCTGGGGGCGCTGCTGACCCTCCCCGGTCCGTCGGTGCTGGTGTGCCGGACCAGCAAGGGGGAGCACAGTTTCCGGCCGGCGGACGGGACGGCACGGGGCCCTGCCCGGCCGTCGTTCGCGGCCACGGCCGGCCGGATGCTCGCCCGTCACCAGGAGCGCACGGGACGCGAGATGGCGGTGTTCACGCCCGATCTGGCCGCGCGCTTCGGTCTGCGCGGCCAGGTGCCGTACACCAACACGGGCCTGGCCGAGACGCTGACGGTCGGTATGACGCTGTCCCTGCCGGAGGACACCCTGAAGGTGGTGGCCACCGACGCCATGTACTACATGGACTCGCTGAGCATGCTCACCGAGGCCACCACGAGCGTGCGCAATCTGCTGGTCCTCGCGGGCCGCAGCTGGGGCGCCTGGGGCGGGGCCCACAACGCCACGAACCTGCTCGGTCTGCTGCTGCACACCAGGGTCTACGAGCCGGTCACCCCGGCGGAGTTCGCCGCGTGCCTGGCCCGGCTGGGCCGGGACCCAGCCACCGCCCATGTCGTCAGCATGGTCGACGCCGTGTTCGACCCCCCGGGAGAGGACTGCTCCGCGGACATCGACGGCGGGGTCTGGCTCACCCCGCCGGGCCCGGACCCCGCCGACGTGGCCGTGGTGACCTTCGGATACGCGGGCGTCCTGGTGGACGAGGCCAACCGGGACCTCGGTGTGCCGCATCTGCACTGCGCGTCGCTCACCCCGCGTCTCGCCCCGGCCGACCTGGCCGTGCTGCGGGGCTGCCGCCGTCTGCTGAGCGTCGAGTACAACGGCGCCCGGGGCGGGTTCGGCGAGGGCCTGCGGTCCCGGCATCTGCTCCCGGTGGAGGTCCACGGAGTACGGCGGGACATCGCCCGGCAGGTGCACGCCCGTCAGCTGCCGCTGCACGGCATGGCCCCGGACATGCTGCGGGAGCGCCTGGCGCGGCTGCTGGAGAGCAGGGAGGCCGGGCGTGCGCCTGCACACGCATGACTACCGCGCGCCGGACACCCGGGGCATCGTCGACGGCGCGGTCCTGATGCACCGCGAGGCGTCCGCCCTGCTGGCCCGCCATCACCCGCTCGCCGCACACGACCTGACGGCCGCCGCGGGCCGGCTCACCGGGGTCCGCGCGGGCGAGACCGTGTACGCGGGTTCGGGGCCGTACGCCTTCCTGTACCACCTCTGGCGGGAGCGGACGGGCGGCGACTTCCGGATCGTCCGTGAGGTGCACACCGCGCTCTGGTCCGGCTACTGGGCCCAGGAGGAGCTGTGCGCGCCCTTCCTGCGTCCGGGGGACCTGGCGCTTTTCCCGACGGCGTACACGCGCCGGCTGTTCCTGCGGCATTTCCCGGCCACCGCCGCGGCCGGGGCGGCCGTCGCGTACCCGATGCTCGACCGGCTGCCCCGGCACCGCGCCCGGCCCGTTCCGCCCGCGGGGCGGCCGCTGCGCGTCGGTCATCTCGGCGCGCTGTCGCTGGCCAAGAACGTGGACCAGGTGCTGTCGGTCTTCGCGCGCCTGTACCGGGAGAGCGGCGGGCGGGCGGAGCTGCTGTGCGCGGGCAAGCCCAACGATCCTCGGTGGGAGGCCGACGCGGTGCGGGCGGCGCTCCTGAGCCGCGGGGTGCCCTCGGGCTCGGTCCGGGTCGCGGGCATCTGGTCCCAGGAGCGCCTCGGGGAGTTCTTCGACGCCGTCGACGTGCTGCTGTTCCCCAGTACGGCGTCGCGGGAGACGCTGGGCCGGGTGGTCGTCGAGGCCCTCGCTCACGGCGTGCCGGTGCTGGCCGCCGACGTCGGCCCGGCGGTGGAGCTGCTGCCGGCCCGCAATCTGGTGCCCACCGTCCTCGACACGACCGCCGTCCTGGACATGGGCCGGGTCGGCCCGCTCGGCCGCGTCGACGAGGACGTCCTGGTGGAGAAGCTGCTCACCCGCGACTTCGCGCCGGCCGAGGTGCGCCACGAGGCGCCCTACACCGACAAGGCGTTCCTGGAGGCCGTCGCGGGTTCCCCGGCGTCCGTGGACGTGCCGCACGACGCAGTGCTGCCCGACGCGGTCCGGGTCGCGCCGCGTGCCGGAGCCGACCCGGCGGAGCGTGCGGCCGAGGCCGGGCGGCTCTTCCGGGCGTTCTTCGGGCGCCGGGACGGTGTCCTGACGACCGCGCTCGACACGCTGGCGGACCGCACCGGGCACGACGACCCCGGCCTGCGTTCCCTGGCCGCCGCGCCGGAGCGCAATCTCGCCGACTACCGGGCCTTCCCCCGGCTGCTGGACGCCCTCGTCCTGCCGCCGCTGACCTACACCCTCGCGCCCGCCCCGGCGGGTGCCGCCACGACGGGAGAGCAGCCATGACAGCAGGATCGGACGGGGACTTCACCGGCAGGGTGGTCCTCGTGATCGGCGGCGGCCGGGGCATCGGCGCCACCGTGGCCGAGGACTTCGCGCGGCGCGGCGCCGAGGTGGTGGTCGCCGACACCGACCGGCTGCCGTCGACGTACAACCAGTACCGCTCCACGGCCGTCACCGGCTACGCCGAGGCGCGGGAGCTGGCCGGGAAGCTGACGGCGGAGGGGCTGTCGGTGACGGCCGCCGAGGCGGACGCCACCGACGAGGAGGCCATCGGCCGTCTCTACCGGGGGATCGCCGACGGTCCGGGCCGGCTCGACACGGTCGTCAACGCGTTCGGCGTCACCCATGTCGGCACGGTCGAGCACATGGAGCTGGCCGAGTTCCGGTACGTCGTGTCCGGGAACCTGGACGGTGTGTTCCTGTCGTCGCGTGCCGCGCTGCCGCTGCTGCGCGCCGGCGGGGGCGGGTCCATCGTCAACTTCTCCTCCGTGTCGGGGCGCACCGGATTCGCGAAGGTCTCCCACTACTGCGCGGCGAAGTTCGGGGTCGTCGGGTTCACCGCCGCGCTCGCCCTGGAGGTCGCGAAGGAGAACATCCGGGTCAACGCCGTGTGTCCCGGCATGGTCCGCTCGAACATGTGGCGCTATCTGCTGTCGGAGTTCGCCCGCCCCGGTGAGACCGAGGACGAGTGCTGGGAGCGGATGCGCGCGATGATCCCGCAGCGGGAGTTCCAGACGCCCGAGGACATCTCGGGCCTCGTCCGCTATCTCGCCTCGGCTCCCCGGGTCACCGGCCAGGCCGTCAGCGTCAACGGCGGGATGACCACGCCATGACACCGGCCGCCCCGTCCGGCACCCGCGTCCTGGACCTCGACGACCCGGGGTGGAGCTTCGACGGCCCCGGGAGCGCGTCCCTGCCGCACGCGGGGGAACTGCGGGTGCGGGTCCCGCGCGGCACCGACCTGTTCCGCATGCCCGGCGCCTACGAGGCGTCGGGCGTCGGCACCTGGGGGCGCTCCGTGACCGGCGACCACACGCTGTGGACCCGGGTCGCGGTGGAGGGACAGGCCTTCGGGGACGCCGGGGGCATCGTCGTCCACGACCGCGAGGGCTGGTTCAAGGTCTGCGTGGAGCGCACCCGCGCGGGCGGGTGGGCGATCGTCACGGTCGTCAGCCGTCCCCTGTCCGACGAGGCCACCGGTCCCGCCCTGGCCGGTCCCCGCTCCGAGCTGCTGGTCACCCGGGAGGGGCGCCGGCACGCCGTCCTGCACCGGGAACACGCCGACGAGGACTGGCGGTTCGTCAGGACGTTCGTCGGCGGGGACGACCCGACGGTCCGGGTCGGCCTGTTCGCCCAGGCGCCCTTCTCCGACGCGTGCACGGCCTCGTTCACCCCGCCCGGGTTCGTCCCCGCGGCCCTGGCCGACCGCCGCTGAGCGGCACCGCCCGCCCCGCCACCGCCCTCCATCTCCGAGCCAAGGGACACCGCACCATGATCTCGCCACAGCCCGTCACCGACCTGATGTGGGCGCACTGGAAGACCAGGACCCTGCTGAGCGCCGTGGAACTGGGTGTGTTCACGGCGCTCGCCGACGGACCGATGCCCGCCGCCGACCTGTGCGCGCGCACCGGCCTGCACCCGGGGCCGGCGGCGGACTTCCTCGACGCCCTCGTGGCGCTGGGCCTGCTGGACCGCTCCGGGAACCGGTACGCGGGCACGCCCGAGACCCTGGAGTATCTGGACGCCGGCAAACCCACCACCTACCTCGGCGCGAGTTTCCTGTCCCGGGGCTTCGGACTCGCCGACGACCTGGTCGCCGTGCTGCGGACCGGGAAGTCGTCCCACGGCGGCCGGGACGGGCGGGACTTCTACGCCGGCACGTACACCACACCCGAGTCCACCGGCGCGTTCCAGCGGGACATGACCGCCCTGAGCATCGGATCGGCGCGGGCCGTCGCCGAGCGGTTCCCCTGGCAGCGGTACCGCACCCTCGTGGACGTCGGCTGCGCGGAGGGCGCGCTGCCCGGCTGGGTACTGCGCGAGCACCCGCATCTGACCGCCGTCGGCTTCGACCTCCCGCCCGCCCGGCCGGGCTTCGAGGCGTACATGGAGCGGCTGGGCGTGGCCGACCGTGTCGCATTCCGGCCGGGCGACTTCTTCCAGGACGAGCTGCCCCGGGCCGATGTCGTCGTCCTGGGCCATGTCCTGCACAACTGGAGCGAGCCGCAGAAGCTCCTGCTGCTGGAGAAGGCGTACGCCGCGCTGCCTCCGGGGGGAGCCGTCCTGATCCACGAGACGCTGATCGACGACGAGCGCCGCGGCAACGCGGTCGGCCTGATCCTCAGCCTGATCATGCACGCCGAGGTACCGGGCGGGTTCGACTACACCGGCGCCCAAGGCCTGGAGTGGCTGCGCAGGACCGGCTTCCGGGAGACGCGTGTGGAGGGTCTGGACGGCCCCGAGTCCCTGCTGGTCGGCATCAAGTGAGCGCCTCACGCTTCCCCGTTCCGGGCGATCCGGACGGCACCGACCTGCTGATGTTCTGGAACCTGTACGAGACGGGCATCGAGCGCCTCAGGGGCGACGACGAGCGGTGGAAGGCGCAGTGCGCGCTGATCGCCGCCCTGCGGCCGCGGGTGCTGCTGACGACGGAGGGCTGGGGCTGGCACCGCGAGGACCGGGCCCTGTTCGAGGACGCGAAAACCGCGTTCGGCATGGACGGGGAGCTGTTCACCGCCAGGACGGGCTGTCACCAGGCCGTGTTCTGGGAGCCCGACGTGGAGCGTGTGGCGGTGGAGCGCCCCACCCCGCAACCGGCCCACGGGCACGGCCACGGGCTGGTCACCCTGCGGCTGCCGGGCTGGAGCACCCCGCTGCGGTTCCTCGTCACCCACCTCGATCCGTACAGCCCCACCGTGCGGCGGATCGAGGCGGAGCAGCTGCGCCACCACGCGGACCCCGCCCTGCCGCCGCTCGTGATCGGCCTGGACGCCAACAGCGTCCCGCCCGGCGACCCCGAGCCCGACGTCACCCGCGCGGCCCGCCACCGCAGGGACGACCTCCTGCTCCCCGGCGGGCGGCTGGCCGACCGGACCCCGCTCGCCACGCTCCTCGGACACCCCGACGACCCGCTCCTGGTCGATGCCGGCGCCCACCTGGGCGATCGCTCGCCGACCTACGGGGAGTTCCTGCCGGGCGAGGCGGAGCGCAGGATCGACCTGTTCCTGCTGTCCGCCTCGCTCGTCCCGAGCCTGGTCGCCTACCATGCGCCGGACCCACGGCCGAAGCCGCGCGACGGCCGGCCGCTGGCCTCCGACCACCGGCCGGTCACCGTCCGGTTGCGCCGCCGGTGACCGGCGGACGGCCCGCGGCAGGGCGCGGCCCTCGATGGTGGCGCGACGCGGTCGTCTACCAGGTGTATCCGCGTAGTTTCGCCGACGGCGACGGGGACGGTGTCGGCGACATCGCCGGACTGCGGCGACGACTGGACCACCTGGTGCGGCTGGGCGTCGACGCGCTGTGGATCACCCCCTGGTATCCCTCCCCGATGGCGGACGGCGGGTACGACGTGGCGGACCCGCGCGGTGTCGACCCGCTGTTCGGCACCCTCGGCGAGGCCGAGGAACTGATCGCCGAGGCGCGGCGGCGCGGGCTGCGGACGATCCTCGACGTGGTGCCCAATCATGTCTCCGTCGCTCACCCGTGGTTCCGGGCCGCGCTCGCCGCACCGCCCGGGAGCCCGGAGCGCGCCCTGTTCCACTTCCGTCCCGGCCGCGGTCCGGGCGGGGCGCTGCCGCCCAACGACTGGCTCTCCGAGTTCGGCGGGCCGGCCTGGACCCGGGTCGTGGAGGCCGACGGCACTCCGGGCGAGTGGTACCTGCATCTCTTCGCGGCCGAGCAGCCGGACCTGGACTGGGCCGCCCCCCGGGTGCGTGCCGAGTACGAGGCGGTGCTGCGCTTCTGGTTCGACCGCGGCGTGGCCGGCATCCGGGTCGACTCCGCCACGCTGCTCACGAAGGATCCCGCCCTGCCCGACCGGACGGCCGGGGGGCCGCACCCGTACTCGGACCGGGAGGACGTGCACGACGTCTACCGCGCCTGGCGCCGGATCGCCGACTCCTACGACGACGACCGGCTCCTGGTGGGCGAGATGTGGCTGCGCGATCCCGCGCGGATCGCCCGCTATCTGCGCCCGGACGAGCTGCACACGGCGTTCGGCTTCGGTCTGCTGCGCAGCGCCTGGGAGGCCGGGGCGCTGCGTGCCTGCGTCGACGCGACCCTGGCCGCGCACCGGCCGGTGGGCGCGCCGCCGACCTGGGTGCTGGCCAACCACGACGTGCCCCGCACGGTCACGCGGTACGGCCGCGCCGACACGTCCTTCGACTTCGGCCGGGGTGCACCCGAGGGGCCCGCCGACCTCGCGCTCGGCACCCGGCGTGCGCGGGCGGCCTGTCTGCTCACCCTGGCCCTGCCCGGCTCGGTGTACGTGTACCAGGGGGAGGAGCTCGGCCTGCCCGAGGTGGAGGATCTGCCCGAGGAATGCCGGCGGGACCCGATGCGTCTGCGGTCGGGCGGTGCCGATCCGGGGCGGGACGGCTGCCGGGTGCCGATGCCCTGGTCGGGCCGCACGGCGCCGTTCGGCTTCGGGCCCGGCGGTGCCCGGACCTGGCTGCCGCAGCCGGCCGCGTGGGCGGGGCTCACGGCGGAGGCGCAGCGGGCGGCACCGGGCTCGATGCTGTCGCTGTACCGCTCGGCGCTGTCCGTGCGGCGTGCGGCGGCGGCCGGAGCGGAGGACCCGGTGGCCGGCTTCCGGTGGCTGGCGGCTCCCGAGGGAGTGCTCGCCTTCCGGTGGGCCGGCGGTCTCGGCTGCCGGGTGAACCTGTCGTCCCGGCCGGAGCCGCTCCCCGTCGGTCACGAGGTGCTGCTGGCCAGCGGCTCCCTGCCGGGCGGCGCGCTGCCGCCGGACACGGCGGTCTGGCTGCGCCCGTCGGCCTGACCGCCGGCGGCCCGACCATCCGGCGGCGGACGACGGTGGGTACGGGCGGGACGCCCCGCCGGCGCCCGCCGCCGTCCGCCGTCCGGCGAACGGGTTCCTGGGTCCCCTCAGGTTCCCTTCAGCCGGACGTCGTCGAGCCGGGTGACCTGGAGCGCGAGGATCATGAGATGGGCCCGGTTGCTGACTCCCGCCTTTCCCCTGATCCTGCGCAGATACGTGTCGACGGTGTGCGGGCTCAGATGCATCCTCCGCGCGATGGAGGAGTAGGTGTGGCCTTCTGCGAGGTGGCCCAGCACCTCGATCTCGCGCGAACTCAGCAGGTCGAGTACGTCGGTGGAGGACGAGCTCACGAGCGTGCCTTTCATGGGGGGGTCGAGCGCCTCGGGGAGGGTCGGGCGCTCCGCCGGGGCGGAGCCGCTCCGGTGGGTCCTACGGCCTCTGCGGCGGTTCTCACGCCGGCGTCGTCACCCGCGCACTCGCGCCTGCGACGTCCTACGGGGAGCGCGGGCTAGGGTGCGACGCGTGTTCGATAGACGACGTGGTGACGGCGCTTGCCGGACAGTGACCGCGCCGCCGTGGCCCGCGCACCGTGCCGGTGGTCCCCGCGACCGTGGCCGGGAACCGGATCAGACGCCGGCGCCGTCGGTGACGCCCGTGGTGGACACCGCCGCGGTGACGGTGCCGAACCCGTTGGCGATCCGACCGCCCCAGCCGCTGTCCCCGTTCGTGTCGCCCGTCCCGGTGCTCTCCGCCGCGGCCACCGTCCCGGTGGGTGCGTGCGGGGCGACGGCGGTGAGGGCGCCGAGAGCGACGGCGGCGGTGGCGGCGAGGGTGACGGCGACCGAGTTCAGGGACTTCATGGAAAACACTCCTCTGTCGGTTTCTGGGACCGGATCCGAAGGTGCGGTGTGCTCGCTCCTTCCGGTGCTTCAAGACTTCCGTGCCGGTGACGGCCGGACCATGGGCCGAGGCGCTCACCAAGCTGCCCCGCAGCAAGACGAACAGGGGACGAAATGTTCAAAGCAGAGGAAAGCATGACGTTCGATCCGTCCCCGTGGCCCGGGGACCGGGAGGTGGCCCTCTACCAATGGGTGGCGGGCAATGAGCGGCTGGATCCGGACCGCGCCGCCCGGGAGCTGGGGCTGGCCAGGGACGAGGTCGACGCGGCCCTCACGGCCCTCACCCAACGGGGCCTGTTAAAGGCCGACGCGGACGACCCCACCCGGCTGCGCCCCGTGGACCCGGACCTCGTCGCGGCGGTGGTGACCACCTCCCTGGAGGAGACGATCCGCGCCCAGCAGTCCGAACTGCACCGCATCCGCGACCAGTTCGCCAGCCTGCGCGGCCACTACCGGGACAGCCTGAGCCGGGTGTCCGTCGGCCTGGAGGTGATACCCGGCCTGGAGGAGGTGCGTGCCGCGCTCAACCGCGCCTCCGCGGAGTGCACCGAGGAGATGCTGACCAGCCAGCCCGGCGGGAACCGGGTGCCGGCCGCCCTCCAGGAGGCCCTGGCCCGCGACACCGCGCTGCTCTCCCGCGGGGTGCGGATGCGCACGCTGTACCACCACACGGCCCGGTTCAACGGGCCCAGCCAGGCCTATGTCGCCATGGTGTCCGGCCTCGGCGCGGAGTACCGGACCGCGCACGAGCTGTTCGGGCGGCTGATCGTCTTCGACCGGCGGGTGGCGTTCATTCCGGACAAGGGTGACAACTGGGGTGCGGTGGTGATCCGGGAGCCCTCGGTGGTGCACTACCTGTGCGAGGTGTTCGAGCAGAGCTGGACCCACGCGGAGCCGTTCGCGGACGCGGTGACCGACGGCCTGGAGGCCGTCGCCAAGGACATCGACCGGACCATCGTGCGGCTGCTGGCCGCGGGCATGAAGGACGAGACCATCGCGCGCCGGCTCGGCATGTCCCTGCGGACCGCCCGCAAGCACATCGCGGACATCATGGAGACGCTGGGTGCCGAGAGCCGTTTCCAGGCGGGCTTCCTGTCGGCCCGTCAGGGACTCCTCGGAGACGAGCCCCCGGACACCGCGTCCCCCGGCTGAACCGTCCCGCCCCGCTCCCGGTTCACGACGGCGCCCGCACGGCCACCCACGGTTGCCCGTGCGGTACCGTGAACCCGGGACTGCCGGAACACCTCCCCATGCGCGAAAGTTCCTGCAACTCCGCAGAAAGGGGCCCGTCCGACGGTGCCCCCGGTCACTGCGGTCATGTGACGGAAGAACAGCGGGCTCGTACCGATCCGTGTTCCGTGCGCGAGGGACCTGCTCGTCCGCGCGCGAGCCGCGTCGCATGCCGGTACCTGCTGGCCCCGACGCAGATCCGCCGCATGCGGCCCGGACGCGCGACGGCCGACCGGACCCGGGCCACGACACGCGGGGAGAGCCTGCGTGACGGGGAGCGTGAGTGGGACGTGGACTATGAGCCGGCCTCGGCAGGGGCGGAATCCGGGCTGGACCACTTCGTCAGGGATCTGGCGTTGTGTCTGTCGGTGCACCGGGACAGGAGTCCGGCGCTCGTATGGCCGGACGGCATCGACGCGGTGGTCGCCGAAGCGGGCACCGAGATGCCCGAGCTGACCACCGCCCTGGGGGCCCTGCTGGGTTCGCAGGTCACCAGTTCTTCGGTGGAGCTGCCGGTCGGCGGACACAGCGAGGGCAACCCGGCCCGCACCGATCTGGTGCTGGTGCCCGTGAAGGGCAGCTGCGGCGGCCGCGTCGAGCCCTCGCCCCCGGGGCGGGGACCGGCCGTTCTGGAGCACGCGCTGGAGCTGCGGCTGCGGGTGGGCGAGGCGCTCTACGTGCCGCGCGGCTTCGTCTACACCCTCGACTCGGTGCACACCCCGTGCACGCTCCAGGTGCTGGCGCTGCATCCGTCGGTCTGGTGACGCGCCGTGCCGGCGCCCTCCGTCGACGGAGCCGCCCCCGTGGCACACACCGGCACCGGTCATGAAGGGTCACCCATGGGCCCCGGCCGTCCGCCCCGGAGCGGACGGCCGGGGCCCGTCCAGTTCCCGCCACACGGCGAACGCCAGCGGGGCCAGCGCGATCGCCAGATACACCCCGCCGAACAGCACGAGCGCGGCCGTCAGGTCCAGCCGGTCCAGCATCAGTCCGGCGGCGAGGGCGCCGAGCGGAGTGGCCGCCAGCGCGCAGGCCACCACCAGGCCGAACACCCGGCCGCGGACGTCCTCCGGCACCCGCTCGTAGGCCACGGACATCATCAGTGGGTTGACGACGCCCGACCCGACGCCCGAGACCACCAGGCCGGCCAGCAGGACGCCGGTGGACGCCTGGTGGGCGAGCAGGGCGCAGCGCAGGGCGCCGAGCAACAGGAAGCAGCCGGCGAAGACGGTGCGGCGGGGCCACCGGTGCCCCAGCCAGCCGTGCAGGGCGGTGCCGACGAGCGCACCGAGCCCGATGGCCGTCATCATCGCCCCGAGCAGGGAACTGCTGTGCAGCACCCGGGTGCCGTACGCCGGGTAGAGAACCGCGTTGAGGCCGCTGTCCAGGGCGTTGGTCACGAGCAGGACACCGACCACGGCCCGCATCAGCCGGTCGGCGCGCAGTGTCGCGAATCCGGCCCTGAGCCGGGCGCCGTAGGAGTCGCCCGAGTCGCGGGGGCTCTCGGGCACCCGGGGTTCGGCGGGGACGAGGACGAGCACCAGGATCGCGCAGAGCAACAGGGCCGCCGCGTCCGCGCACAGCGTCCGCACCGGGCCGACCGAGGCGACCAGCAGGCCCGCGAGCGGGGCGCCCGCCATGGTGCCGATCCGGCGGGCGCCCTCGACGGCGCTGGTGCCGCGCTCGACGGGTGTCCCGGCCCGCCGCATCGCGCCGATGACCAACACCTGCCTGGCCGTGTCGGAAGGTCCGCGGGCGGCGCCGGCGAGCAGCGCCAGGACGACCAGGACGGGCAGGGACAGGCCGACCGTGTGGTGCAGGACGGGAATCAGGGTGATCGCGAGGGCGGTCAGCAGGTCCGCGGCGACGGCGGCGGTCCGGGCGGGCAGCCGGTCCACGGCGGGACCGGCGAGGACGGCGGAGCACAACAGCCCCACGGTCTCGGCCGCCGCCACGATTCCGGTGCTGATGCCGCTGCCGGTGCTCTCCAGGACGAACCAGGGGACGGCGAGCAGGGTCGCCGCGGTTCCCAGCGACGAGAGGGCGGACACCGCGACCAGCGTCAGCAGCGGCACACGTCTGTTCATGGGCTCGGCTCTCCGGGCGGGGCCGTGCCCGGTGCGCGGGGCACCGGGCACGGCCGGGATCGGGTGGGGGGCGGTGCGAGGGTCAGCGGCCGGCGTCCATGGCCAGCCGCAGGCTGAGGGGCCGCATGTCGGTCCACACCTGGTCGATGTGGGACAGGCACTCCTCCCGGGTCCCGCTGAGCCCGGCCGTCCGCCAGCCGGCCGGGACCTCCCGGTCGCTCTCCCAGAGGGAGTACTGCTCCTCGTGGTTGACGACCACGGTCCATTCCTGCGTCACGGTGCCGTTCATGGCTGCTCCTTCGTTGGATGTGCCGGTTCTGGGTGGGAGGTTCCCGGTGGCCGGCCCGCACGGCGGGCCGGCCACCGCGTTCACGGGGAGACCGTCTGCTCCAGCGCGGCGGACAGCCGCTCCGCGAGGACGCCCCCGTGAGGGGCGTCGAGCAGGGTGTGATGGTTGCCGGGCACGGGGACCGTGTGGACCCGCCCGCGGGTGTACGGGGTCCAGGCACCGGGGTCGACGAGCGGGGTGTCCAGCTGCGGGTGCCGTTCGGTGACGGTGAACAGCCGGACGTCGGCGCGCAGCACGGCCTTCGGGCGGTAGGCCGCGGCCGCCTCGCCGTTGGCGTCCGCGACGCGCAGCATGCGCCGCAGGGCGTCGGTGTGGGCCCGGCGGGGCAGGCTGCCCTGCTCGTGGCCGCGGTGGACCAGGGCCGCGAGGAGGGAGTCCTCGTCCAGCTCCTGGATCTCCCGGGGGTCCAGGCCGGCCGCGACGCCGTGGCGGACGAGGTCGGGCCGGCCGTCGGCGTCGGGCCGGTGCGGTTCCCGGCCGGGGGCCGCGGTGTCGACGGCGCCGAGGAAGGCGACCGTCTCGCCGGCCGCCTCCAGCCGGAGGGCGATCTCGTGGCCCACCGTACCGCCGAAGGACCAGCCGGCGATCAGGTACGGGCCGTGCGGCGCGATCCGTCGGATCTCCGCCAGGTATCGCTCCGCCATGTCCTCGACCCGGCGCAGCGGGGCCTCGTCGGTGTTGTGGCCGACGGCCTCGATGCCGTACACCCGCCGGTCGCCGCCGAGGGCGCCGGCGAGCGGCAGGTAGCAGCAGGCGTCGCCGCCGCGCGGGTGGATCAGGAACAGCGGGGGCCGCAGCGGGTCGCCGTCGGCCAGGGGCACCACCAGCCGGGCGGCGGTGCCGCCGGCGTCCGGCAGGGCCTCGCAGAGCAGCTCCACGGTGGGCTTGCGGAAGACCAGGTTAAGGGGCAGTTCGACGCCCAGCTCCCGGCGGACCGCGGCGATCAGTTCGAACGCCTTCAGGGAGTGGCCGCCCAGCGCGAAGAAGTCGTCCCGTACGCCCAGGGGCCGGACGTCGAGCACCTCTTCCCAGAGGCGGGCCATGCGCAGTTCGAGGGCGTCCCGGGGCAGCAGCAGGTCCTGCCGCGCGCGGGCCGGGTCGACCTCGGGGAGCGCCTTGCGGTCGAGCTTGCCGTTCGGGGTGAGCGGCAGCGCGTCCAGTTCCACCAGCACGGACGGCACCATGAAGTCCGGCAGGCTCTCCCGGAGCGCCTCGCCGAGAGCCATCGGGCTCCCGGTCGGGTGCTGCCACACGACGTAACCGACCAGGATCGCGTCCACTCCGGTGCCGCGTACCGCGACGGCCGCCTCGGCGACCTCGGGCCGGCGGGTCATCGCGGTCTCGATCTCGCCGAGTTCGATGCGGTGGCCGCGCACCTTGACCTGGCCGTCCTCCCGGCCCCGGTACTCCAGGCTGCCGTCGGGCAGCCGGCGGACCAGGTCGCCGGTGCGGTACATCCTGCCGCCGCGGGCCGCGAACGGGTCGGGCAGGAAGCGCTCGGCGGTGAGTGCGGGGCGTCCGGCATAGCCGCGCACCACACCGTCGCCGGCGATGTACAGCTCGCCGTAGACCCCGGTGGGCAGCGGGCGCAGCCGGTCGTCCAGGACGTGCGTGCGGGTGTTGGCGAGGGGACGGCCGATCGGCACGGGGCGGCCCGGGGCCTCGCCGCCGAGCCGGTGGGCGGTGGACCAGATGGTGGTCTCGGTGGGCCCGTAGACGTTCCATACGCTGCCCACGGCGGCGCGCAGCCGTTCGGCGAGGACGGGAGGGAGTGCCTCGCCGCCGCAGAGCGCCCTGACGAGCGGGTTGCGCCAGCCGGCCTGCAAGAGCAGGTGCCAGGTGGCCGGCGTGGCCTGGACGAGGGTGGCACCGGCCCGGTCCAGTTCCTTGGCGAGCCGGTCGCCGTCGCGGGCGGTGTTCCTGGGCACGATGTGGACGGTCGCCCCTCGGATCAGTGGCACCAGGAGTTCCATGACGGCGATGTCGAAGGAGGCGGTGGTGACCGCGGCGACGACGTCCCCTTCGGTGATCTCCAGCCGGTCGGCCATGTCGAGGGCGAAGTTGACGACGCCCCGGTGGGGCACCATGACGCCCTTGGGCCGGCCGGTGGAGCCGGAGGTGTAGATGACGTAGGCGAGCCCGTCGGGAGTCGCCTCGGGCGGACCGTCGTACGGTCGCGAGGGCTCCGTCACCGCCTCCTCCACCCGCAGGGTCCGCACCCCGGCGGGCGGCCGTACGCCGTCCTCGTCGTCGTCCCCGCCGGTCAGCAGGACGGGCGCGCCGCTGTCGGCCAGCATCAGCTCGATCCGTTCGCGCGGGTAGGCGGAGTCGACGGGAACGTACGCCGCTCCCGCCTTGAGGACGCCCAGCAGGGACACCGGAAGGTCCGTCGAGCGCTCCACGCGGACGGCCACCACGGACTCCGGCCCGACACCGCGCGAGCGCAGTGCGCCGGCCAGCCGTTCGGCCCGCTCGTCCAGTTCGGCGTAGGTGAGGGCGCGCCGCTCGTCGCGGACCGCCACCGCCTTGGGGGTGCGGGCCGCCTGACGGGCGATCAGGGCGTGCACGGTGGTGACCGGTACGGGGACGTCCGTGGCGTTCGCGCCGTGCGCCGGCTCCTCGCGTTCGGCCGGGTCGAGCAGGTCCAGGTCGCCGAAGGGGCGGCCGGGCCCGGCGACGGCGGCCTCCAGCAGCCGCGCGAAGGAGCGTGTCATCCGCCGGACCGTTCCCCGTTCGAAGAGGTCCGTGGCGAACACGGCGTGGCCGTGCAGGCCGTCGGCGTCCTCCGTCAGGTACAGGGACAGGTCGAACTTGGAGCCGCCGTTGCTGAGCGCCACGGGTCGCGCCGCCAGGCCGGGGAGTGCGGGCGGTTCCTCGGTCTCGTCGTTGAGGACGAGCATGACCTGGAACAGGGGGTGGCGGCTGAGGTCGCGCTCCGGCTGCACCTCCTCCACGAGCCGTTCGAACGGGACGTCCTGGTGGGCGTAGGCCTCGAGGGCCGTCTCCCGGGCCCGCGCCACGAGTTCCTCGAAGGACGGATCACCGGAGAGGTCGGTGCGCAGGACCAGCGTGTTGACGAAGAAGCCGATCAGAGACTCCAGTTCGGCTCGGTCGCGGCCGGCGATCGGCGCCCCGACGGCGATGTCCGTGCCGCCCGAGTAGCGGGCCAGCAGCGCCTGGAACCCGGCCAGCAGCACCATGAACAGGGTCGCGTCCTGCCGCTGCCCGAGGGCACGCAGGCTGGCCACCAGGGCGGGGGGCAGGGTGAAGTCGACGTGGTCGCCGCGGCCCGAGGGCGCCGCCGGCCGGGGGTGGTCGGCGGGCAGCTCCAGCGGGGTGGTCGCGGCGAGCCGCTCGCGCCAGTGCGCGAGTTGTCCGTCCAGCAGGGCGCCGGTGAGCCGTTCGCGCTGCCAGGCCGCGAAGTCCCGGTAGCCGAGGGGCGGCGGGGCCGGGGCCGGGTCCCCGCCGGTCGCCGCACGGTAGGCGGCGTGGAACTCCGCCCAGAACACCCCGACCGACCAGCCGTCGAAGGCGAGATGGTGGACGACCACGACCAGCAGGTGTTCCTCGGCCGCGAGCCGGACCAGCCGGGCCCGCAGCAGCGGTGCCGTCGCGAGGTCGAACGGGCGGGCGGCGTCGGCCTCGGCCAGTTCCCGGGCACGGTTCTCGGCCGCCTCCGGGTCCAGGTGCGACAGGTCCGTCGTCTCGGGGACGAACACGGTGGCCGGCTCGGTCCGCTGGCGGGGGCCGTCGGGGCCGAGGACGATCCGGGACCGCAGCACCGTGTGCCGCTCGACGACCTCGCGCAGGGCGGCGAGCGCGGCGTCCCGGTCCAGCGGCCCGGTGAACCGTACGGCGGCGGGCATGTTGTAGTCGGGGCGCCCCGGCTGGAGCTGATCCAGCAGCCACAGCCGCTGCTGCCCGAAGGACAGCGGTGCCGGGCCCTCGGGCAGCAGCGGGATCCCGGCCTCGGCCCGGCCGGCGTCGCCCAGGGAGCGGGCGAAGTCCGCCAGCACCGGGTGCTGGAACAGCAGGCGCAGGGGGATCTCGCGGCCCAGCACCTCGCGCAGCCGGGACACCATACGGGCGGCGCGCAGGGAGTGGCCGCCGAGTTCGAAGAAGTGGTCGTGCGCCCCGACCTGCGCGCCGCCGAGCACCTCGGCCCAGACGGCGGCCACGGCACGCTCCGCCTCGGTGCGCGGGGCGGTGTACGCGCGGTGGCGGCGCTCCCCGTCCGGCGCG
This sequence comes from Streptomyces phaeofaciens, assembly GCF_014648915.1. Lineage (GTDB taxonomy): Bacteria > Actinomycetota > Actinomycetes > Streptomycetales > Streptomycetaceae > Streptomyces > Streptomyces phaeofaciens. The sequence continues at coordinate 113,877 of NZ_BMSA01000004.1, forward strand.
GGCAGGGCGGAGCGGTTCACCTTGCCGTTGGGCAGCTGCGGCAGGGCGTCCAGTTCGACGAGGACGGCGGGCACCATGGCGGCGGGGAGGGTGGCGCGCAGCAGATCGAGCGGTTCGCCGTGGTCGCCCCCGGCCCGTTCTCCCCCTACGCGTTCGCTCCGGGCGCGGCGGACGACGTACCCGACAAGTTCCCGGTCGGCGCCCTGTCCGTGGGCCGTCACGACGGCACGGGCCACGTCGGGGTGGCGGAGCAGGGCCGCCTCCACCTCGCCGAGTTCGATGCGGTGGCCGCGGACCTTCACCTGGTTGTCGCGCCGGCCGTGGAACTCGAGGGTGCCGTCCGCGCGGCGGCGCACCAGGTCACCGGTCCGGTACATACGGCTGCCGGCGGGACCGTAGGGATCGGGCAGATAGGCGGTGGCGGTGCGGGCCGGGTCGCCGAGGTAGCCGCGGGCCACGCCGGGCCCGGCGATGAAGAGTTCACCGACCGCCCCGGTCGGCAGCGGTTCGAGGCGCTCGCCGAGGACCAGGCAGCGCACGCCGGGCAGCGGGCGGCCGATGGGGATGCGGCCGTCGTCGATGTCCGCGTCGGTGACGACGTGATAGGTGGAGGTGTTGGTGCACTCCGTGGGCCCGTACTGGTTGACCAGCCGGATGCCGTCGCCGAGGCGGCGGACCTCACGGGCGCAGCCCGCGGTGAGCGCCTCGCCGGTGGTCATGACGAGCCGCAGCGGCGCGCGTGACGGAACGGACGCGGCGGCGGCGAGTTCACCGAGCATCGACGGTACGACGGACAGGACCGCCGTGACCCGCTGCTCCTCCATCAGGGCGAGCAGCGCCTCGGGGTCGGCGGCCTGGTCGTCGGAGGCGACGACCACGCGTCCGCCGGTGCTCAGCGGGGCGAACAGATCACGGACGGCGGGGTCGAAGGTGAGTGCCGTACGGGCGAGGACCACGTCCCGTTCGTCCAGGGCGAAGGTGCCGGTGAGGGCGGCCAGATAGCCGGTGATGCCGCCGTGCCGGACGGCCACGCCCTTGGGCCGGCCGGTGGAGCCGGAGGTGTACAGGACATAGGCGAGGTCGTCCGGGCCGACGGGCGGGCGCGGGCCGTCGTCGGGCTGCGCCCCGATACGGGCCCGCTCCGCGTCGAGGTCGAGCACCGACGCGGTCTCCGGTACGGCGCCGTGGGCGCCCCGGACGAGAACCAGTGCGGCCCCGCTGTCGTCGAGGACGGTCCTGATCCGCTCGGTGGGGTGGGCCGGATCCACCGGGACGAAGGCGGCGCCCGCCTTGAGAACCGCGAGCACGGCCACGACCGTCTCCGCGGAGCGCGGAAGCAGCACCGCGACGGTGGCGCCGCGGCCCGCTCCGCGTGCGCGCAGGAAGTGGGCCAGCCGGTTGGCGCCGCGGTCCAGCTCGGCGTAGGTGAGGTGGACGGATCCGCAGGTCACGGCGATGGCGTCGGGAGTGCGACGCGCCTGCTCCTCGACCAGCCGGTGCAGACACGGCACGGCCGGCGCGGGAGCCGCGGGCCGGGCGTACAGCTCCCGCCGCTCCCCCTCGGTGAGCAGTTCCAGGCGGGACAGCGGGCGTGCGGGATCGGCCAGGGCGCTGCGCAGCAGTCGTACGTAGTGCTCGGCGAAACGCTCCACGGTGGCGCGGTCGAAGAGGTCGGTGGCGTACTGGAGGGTGCCGAGCAGTCCGTCCGGCAGTTCGGTGACGGCGAGGCTGAGGTCGAATTTGGCGGTGCCGTTGTCCACGTCCACGACCCGCACCGACACGCCGTCCAGGGGCAGCGAGTCCAGTTGCTCCGGGTGGAGCTGGAAGAGGACGTCGAAGAGCGGGTTGCGGCCGGGGTCGCGGTCCGGGCGCAGCTCCTCGACCAGCCGGTCGAAGGGGAGTTCCTGGTGGTCGTAGGCGGCCAGGGCGGTGTCCCTGACCCGGGCCAGCAGGTCCTGGAAGGCGGGGTCGCCGGTGAGGTCGGAGCGCAGGACGAGGGTGTTGACGAAGAAGCCGATCAGCGGCTCCAGTTCGACCCGGCCACGGCCCGCGATGGGGGTCCCCACCGCGACGTCGGTCTGGCCGCTCCAGCGGGCCAGCAGCGCCTTGAAGCCGGTCAGCAGCACCATGAAGAGGGTGCCGCCGTGCTCCTGTCCGAGTGCGGTGAGCCGGTCGCGCAGGTCGGCGGGCAGGTGGAAGGTGAGCGTGTCGCCGGCACCGGAGCGCACGCGTGGGCGGGGCCGGTCGGTCGGCAGCTCCAGCGGGGTGGTCCCGGCGAGCGCCGTGCCCCAGTGCGCCAGTTCTCCGGCGAAGCCGTCCGCGTCCATCCGCTGCTGCTGCCAGTGGGCGAAGTCGGCGTACTGGATGGGGAGTTCGGGCAGGTCGGGGGTGGTGCCGCGGAGCCGGGCCGCGTAGCCGGCGGACAGTTCCCGCCACAGGACGGGCAGCGACCAGCCGTCGCCGACCGTGTGGTGGAGCACCAGGACCAGCAGATGCGCGTCCTCGGTGATCCGGACGATCCGGGCCCGTAGCAGGGGTGCGCGGTCGAGTGTGAAGGGAGTGGTCGCGTCGGCGCGGGCCAGGTCGAGCGCCTGTGCCTCGGCCCGGTCCGCGGGGAGCGCGGAGAGGTCGGTCAGCTCGGTGGTGAGGACCTCCCCGGGTTCGGCGATCTGGACCGGGCGTCCGCCGTCGACGCGGATGCGCGACCGCAGCACCTCGTGGCGGTCGGCCACCCCGCCGAGGGCGTCGGCGAGGGCCGCCGCGTCCAGCGGGCCGTCGAGTCGGACCACGACGGGGATGTTGTAGTCGGGCCGCCCCGGCTCCAGCTGGTCGAGGAACCACAGCCGCCGCTGGGCGTACGACAGCGGCGCGGTCGGGCTATGGGGGCGGCGGGCGACGGTGTCCTGGGCAGCGGGTGCCGCGAGGGTGTCGACGGCGGCGGCGAACGCGCGCAGGACGGGGTGTTCGAACAGGGTCCGCAGGGGGATCTCGGTGCCCAGTCGCCCGCCGAGCCGGGACACCACGCGGGTGGCCCGCAGGGAGTGGCCGCCGAGGGCGAAGAAGTCGTCGTCGCGGCCGACACGGCCGGTGCCGAGCACCTCCGTCCAGACGGCGGCGGCGGCCCGCTCGGTGTCCGTGGCCGGGGCGGTGTGCGGGCCCGGTGTGTCGTCCGGCGGCGCCGGGAGCGCACGCCGGTCGAGCTTTCCGTTGACGGTGAGGGGCAGCTCGGGCAGGACCACGAAGGCGGCGGGCAGCATGTAGTCGGGCAGCCGGGCGGCGAGGGCGCGGCGCAGGTCGCCGGGGGGCGGCGGGGCGGCGCCGGGCGCGGGGACGGCGTAGGCGACGAGGCGACGCTGTCCTGGCGGGTCCTCGCGCAGGACCACCGCGGCCCGGTCGACGCCGGGGCAGCGTTCCAGGGCGGCCTCGATCTCGCCGGGTTCGATGCGGAACCCCCGGACCTTCACCTGGGTGTCGGCCCGTCCGAGGTACTCGACGGTGCCGTCGGCGCGCCATCGCGCGAGGTCCCCGGTGCGGTACATCCGGGTGCCGGGCGCGCCGAACGGGTCGGGGAGGAACCGTTCGGCGGTGTGCGCGGGCCGGCCCAGGTAGCCGCGAGCGAGGCCGCTGCCGCCGATGAACAGCTCCCCGGGGACACCGACCGGCACCTGGCGCAGCCCGTCGTCCAGGACGTACAGGCGGGTGTTGTCCAGCGGGGTGCCGATCGGTATCCGGGGCTCGTCCGGGGCCGCCGGGGCATACCGGTGGCGGGTGGCGAAGGTGGTGGTCTCGGTGGGGCCGTAGGCATTGGTGAGGACGGTGTCCGGGGCGGCGGCGCGGGCCCGCCGGAAGGCGGTGGCCGAGGCGGCCTCGCCGCCGGTCCACACCTCGCGCACCCCGGACAGGATCTCCGGGCACTCCTCGGCCACCAGGTTGAACAGCGCGGTGGTCAGGAACAGGGCCGTCACCCCGTGTTCGGTGACGAGGCGTCCGAGGGTCGCGGTGTCGAGCTGTCCGGGCGGGGCCATCACGATCCGGCCGCCGGACAGCAGCGGTACCCACAGCTCGTAGGTGGAGGCGTCGAAGGAGTGCGGTGAGTGCGCCAGCACCCGCCGGTGGGCGTCTCCCCATCCCTGGTCCAGGGCGAGGGCCGCGACACTGCCGTGGGTCACGACGATGCCCTTCGGCTCGCCGGTGGAACCGGAGGTGTACATGATGTAGGCGGCCTGGTCGGGGCTTCGCGGGGGCCGGGGGTCGGCGCCGGCGGCCACCGGGGGGTTCTCGGTGGCGTCCAGCACCGGTACGGGGGCCTCGGTGACGGCGGGACGGGCCAGTGTGGCCGGGTCGGCGAGCAGGAGGACGGCACCGGCCCGCTCCAGCATCCCGTGCGAGCGTTCCGCCGGGTGGCGGTCGTTCAGCGGCACATAGCAGCCGCCCGCCTTCAGCACGGCGAGGACGGCCGTCACCAGATCGGCGGAGCGTTCCATCAGCAGGCCGACGGGGCTCTCCGGGCCCACTCCGGCCGCCGTGAGCCGGCGCGCGAGCCGGTCGGCGCGCGCGTCGAGTTCGGCGTAGGTGAGGGTGGTGTCACCGCAGGCCACGGCCACCGCGTCGGGGGTCCGCCCAGCCTGGCGGGCGAAGAGTTCGGGCAGGGTCCGCGCGGGCAGCTCCCGCTCGGGGCCCTGCCACCGCTCCAGTTCCCGCCGTTCGTCGGGGCCGAGCAGCTCCAGTTCGCCCAACGGCCGGTCGGGGTCCCGCGTGGCGCTCTCCAGCAGCCGCCGGTAGTGGGCGACCAGACGCCGCGCGGTCGCGGGGTCGAACAGGTCGGTGTCGAAGACCAGCGTGCCCGCGCAGTGGTCCGGGCGCTCGGTGACGAACATGTTCAGGTCGAACTGGGCCCCGCCGAAGTCGGCGCGGACCGCCTCCGCCCGGACGCCGGGCAGCTCGAATCCGCCGGTCTCGTCCTGGGCCGCGGCGAACATGACCTGGACCAGCGGGTTGCGATCGAGCACCCGCTCGGGGCTGAGCCGCCGCACGAGCCGGTCGAACGGCACCTCCTGGTGGTCGTAGGCCTCGACGGTGATCCGGCGTACCCGTTCCAGGAGGGCCCGGAACGTCAGATCGGCGGGGATCTCGGTGCGCAGCACCACGGTGTTGACGAAGAAGCCGATCAGCGGCTCCAGTTCCATCCGGTCCCGGCCGGCCACCGGTGTGCCGAGAGCCACGTCGGTTCCGCCGCTCCAGCGGGCCAGCAGCGCCTTGAATCCGGCCACCAGCGCCATGAAGACCGTGGCGTCCCCGGCGCGCGCCAGGCTCCGCAGCCGGTCGGTGAGCGCGGCCGGAAGGGTGAACTCCACGGCCTGTCCCCGGCCGCTGCGGGCGGCCGGGCGCGGCCGGTCGGTGGGCAGCTCCAGCGGGGTGAGACCGCTCAGCCGTTCCTCCCAGTGCCGCAGGGAGCCGTCCAGCTCGCCGTGCTCGAAGCGCCGGCGCTGCCAGTGGGCCCAGTCCTGGTAGGCCACCGGCGGTCCGGCCTGCCGTTCCCCGGTACCGGACGTCGAGTCCCGGTAGGCGGCGCCGAGTTCCTTCCACAGCAGGGCCATCGACCATCCGTCGGTGGCGATGTGATGGACCGCCAGCAGGAAGAGATGGTCGTCGTCGGCGAGCCGCACGAGCAGTGCCCGCACCAGCGGGCCGGTCGCCAGGTCGAAGGGCCTGCGGGCCTCGGCCACGGCCAGTTCGAGGGCCTGTCCTTCACGGTCGCCTGCGTCCGCGCCGGTCAGGTCGCGGACGGGCAGGGGCACCTCGCCGGGTGGCAGGACCACGGGGCGGGGTGTGCCGTCGTGCTCCTCGAAGACCGTGCGCAGCGGCTCGTGGCGCCGGACCACGGCGGTCAGCGCGTGCCGCAGCCGGTCGGTGTCCAACGGGCCGCGCAGCCGCAGCAGTTCGGGCACCACATAGCCCGCCGTGTCGCCGAGGATGCGGTCGCTCAGCCAGAGGCGTTCCTGGGCGAAGGAGGCGACGGGGTCGCCCGTGGCCGGGGGGATGGCGGCGGCCGGTCCGGTGGTCCCCCGGTCGCGGGCGGCACGGACGCGGCGCCGCAGCAGGTCACGGGCGGCGGTGAGCCGCGGGTCCGTGACCGTGTCACGCGGGGCCGCGGGCCGGGTACTGCTCGTGGCCGTGTCGTGGGAGGCCTCGGTGCGAGGGTCCGTGGCCGTGTCGCGGGCGTCCGCGGGCCGGTAGGAATCCGTGGCCGTCTCGCGGGGGTCCGCGGGCCGGGGGCCGGGGGCCGTGTCGCGGGGGGCCGTGACACGGTGTGCGTCCGTGGTCGTGCCGACCGCTCTGCTGTCCTCGATGGTCACGCGATCCCTCCCTGGTGGGTGTGCGGGCGCTCGCTGCCGGCCTCGATGAGTTCCGCCAGCAGCGCCTCCTCCACGGCACCGGCCAGCCCGGCGACGGTGGGGTGGTCGAACAGGGTGTGCAGGGGCAGTTCCAGGCCCAGGGAGTGCCGGAGCCTGGCCATCACCCGGGTGGCGCCGAGCGAGTGACCGCCCAGGTCGAAGAAGCTGTCGTGGCGTCCGATCAGGGGGACGTCCAGGACCTCGGCCCAGACGTCCGCGACGAGTTCCTCGGTCTCGTTCTCGGGCGGCGCGTACCGGCCTGCGGGGGCGGCGGGGGCGGGCAGCGCCCGGCGGTCGAGTTTGCCGTTGGGCGTGAGCGGCAGATCGTCGACGACGACCACGGCCGGGACCATGTACTCGGGCAGCGTGCGGGCCAGGGCCGCGCGTACGTCGTCCGGATCGCACGGGGCACCGGGTTCGGGTACGGCGTAGCCGACCAGCCTCCGCTCCCCCGGACCGTCCTCCCGGACGATCACCGCGCTGCGGGCGATCCCGGGCACCCGCGCCAGGACGGCGTCGATCTCGCCGAGTTCGATGCGGAACCCGTGGATCTTGACCTGGTCGTCGGTGCGGCCCAGGTACTCCACCGCACCGTCGGGACGCCATCGGGCGAGGTCCCCGGTGCGGTACATCCGGGCGCCGGGCGTGCCGAACGGGTCGGCCGGGAAGCGTTCCGCGGTGAGCGCGGGACGGCCCAGATACCCGCGGGCCAGACCCGCCCCGGCGAGATACAGCTCGCCGGGGACCCCCACCGGCACGGGCCGCAGCGCCGCGTCGAGGACGTACAGACGGGTGTTCCAGATGGGCCGGCCGATGGGGACGGGGCCGGGGCCGGGACGGCACTCCCAGAAGGTCACGTCGACGGCGGCCTCGGTCGGGCCGTAGAGGTTGTGCAGCGGTACGCCGAGCACGTCGTGGAAGCGGTTCTGCACCTGCTCGGACAGCGCCTCGCCGCTGCACACCACCCGGCGCAGCGAACGGCAGCCGGCCGCCGCCGGCTCCTCCAGGAAGGCCGCGAGCATCGACGGCACGAAGTGGACGGTGGTGATCCGCCGTTCCTGGATGGTGCGCGCCAGGTAGACGGGGTCCTTGTGCCCGTCCGGCCGGGCCATCACGAGTGTGGCGCCCTCCAGCAGCGGCCAGAAGAACTCCCAGACGGAGACGTCGAAGCCGAAGGGCGTCTTCTGGAGCACCCGGTCGGTTTCGTCCAGCCGGTACGCGGCCTGCATCCAGGCCAGGCGGTTGACGATGGCGTCGTGCGCCACCACGACCCCCTTGGGGCGGCCGGTGGAGCCCGAGGTGTAGATGACGTAGGCAGGACTGGAGCCGGTCGGGCGGGCGGGGCCGGCCGGCGTCGCCGCCGGGTCGTCCGTGGTGTCCGTGGTGTCCGTGGTGTCCGTGGTGCCCGAGGGTTCCATGGGGTCCACGGCGTCGAGCAACAGGCGGGGCACCGCCGGATCGTCCGGCAGTACGGCGGCCGTGGCGGCCGTGGTGATCACCAGGGCGGGGGCGGCATCGCCCAGGATGTACGCCACGCGGTCGGCGGGCAGGCCCGGGTCCACCGGGAGATAGGCGGCGCCCGACTTCAGGACGGCCAGCAGCGCGACGACCATCTCGGTCGACCGGTGCAGGGCCACGGCGACGACGCCCTCCGGTCCGGCGCCCCGGGCCCGCAGGCGCTCGGCCAGCCGGTCCGCGCGGGCGTCCAGCTCCCGGTAGGTGAGGGTCTCCTCCTCGAAGACGGTGGCGGCACGGTGCGGGCCCCTGGCCGCCTGCCGCTCGAAGAGGTCCACCAGGGTGCCCTCGGGCACGGGGTGGGCGGTGTCGTTCCACTCCTCGAGGACGCGGTGCCGCTCCTCGTCGGACAGCAGCTCCACCTCCCCCACCGGGAGCGTCGGCTGCTCGGCGGCCGCGGTGAGCAGGCGTCGCAGGGCGTCGGCCATGCCGCGGGCGGTGGCCCGGTCGAGCATGTCGGGCCGGTGGTCGAGGTTGAGGCACAGCCGTTCGCCCGGGAGGACGACGAGGTTGACGGTGTAGTGCGTGGCGTCCGTGCCGAGGACTCCGGCGAGCCGGAGCCCGGCGGCCGCTGCGCTGAGCGTCTCCTCGTCGACCGGGTAGTTCTCGAAGGCCACGGCCGTGTCGAAGAGGGTGCCGAGTCCGCTGTCGCGCTGGATCTCGGCGAGGCCGAGGTGCTGGTGGTCGAGCAGCGGGATCTGGTCGTCCTGGAACCGTGCCAGGGCATCGATCAGCGGCTCGTCCTCCCGGATCCGGAACCGGACCGGGAGGGTGTTGATCAGCAGGCCGACCATGTTCTCGATGCCCGGGAGTTCGGGGGTGCGTCCGGAGACCGTTCCGCCGAAGACCACGTCGTCGCGGCCGGTGAACCGGCCGAGCAGGATCGCCCAGCAGCCCTGGACCACGCTGCTGAGGGTCACTCCGGCGGACCGGGCGCGGGCGGTCAGGCGCGCGGTCAGGTCGCTGCCCAGTTCGACGACGGTACGTTCTGGCAGGGCGTCGACCCGGTGGAGTCCGGTGCCGCCGAGCAGGGTGGGCTCCTCCAGGCCGGCCAGGGCTCGCCGCCAGGCGGTGGCCGCGGCGGCGCGGTCCTGGCGGGCATGCCAGTCCAGGTACGAGCGGAAGGGCGCGGCCGGCTCCGGCGTCCACGGCGCGTGCCCGGCTCGCGAGGCGTATCCGGCGAGGAGTTCCTTCAGCAGCACCGCGGCCGACCAGCCGTCCCAGAGGATGTGGTGGTTGGTCATCACCAGCCGGTGTTCCGTCTCGCCGAGCCGTACGAGAGTGAAGCGCACCAGGGGCGGCCGGGCGAGGTCGAAGCGGCGCAGCCGGTCCTCGGCCAGCAGCCGTTCCAGGGCCTCGCGGCGTGCGTCGTCGCCGAGACCGGAGAGGTCCGTCAGGTCCAGCGGGGCGTCCGCCTCGGCCAGCACGATCTGCACGGGCTCGGTCAGACCGTGATCGGTGAATCCCGCCCGCAGGGCGTCGTGGCGGCGCAGCAGGGTGCGCAGTGACTCCCGCAGAGCCGGGAGGTCCAGCGGGCCCCGCAGATCCAGGACGAGCTGGCCCGTGTAGGCGTCGACGCTCCGCTCGTCGTAGGAGGCGTGGAAGAACAGGCCTTCCTGGAGCGGCGAGAGCGGCAGTACCTCGGTCAGTCCGGGGTGGGCGTCCATGAGCCGGTCCAGCCGGATCCGGTCGAGCCGGACGAGGGGGCAGGCGTCCGGGGTGAGCCGGGGCGCCGGGGCCGCGTGGGCGGGGGCTTGGGGCTCCGCTTGAGGCTGGGCCGGGTCCTGGGCTGCCAGCAGGCGCAGGGCGTGGGCCCAGTCGTCGGCGAGGGCGGCCGCCTCCACCTCGGAGAGCAGCGCCCCCGGCCAGGTCCAGACAGCGGTCAGTTCGGCGGAGCCGGAGTCCTCGCGCACCAGGACGTCGATCTGGAGGCAGTGTTCGGCCGGCATCTCCGGCGAGGTGTCGGCCCGCAGGGCACCGCTCTCGGGCGCCGGGGTCCACGGACCCGCTTCGGCGGCGGGGAACCGGCCGAGGTAGTTGAAGAGGACGGACGGCTGCGGCAGGGCGGCGAGTTCGGCGCGGGCGTCCGGGTTCAGATGGCGCAGCAGGCCGTAGCCGGCGGGTTCCGGGAGGGACGCGAGGTCGTCGCGCACCCGCCGGGCCAGGTCCGTCAGCGCGGCCCGGCCGCCCCGCCAGGCGGCGGCCAGGTCGAGTCCCCGCAGGCCGATCCGGGCCGGGTACTGGGTGGTGAACCAGCCGACGGTGCGGGAGACGTCGAGCGCGCCGGTGGGGTCCGCGTCGCGGCCGTGGCCCTCGAGGTCCACCAGGAGGGAGGCGGGTGCCGTGCCGTCGGCGTCGTGCTGCCGGCGGTGGGCGGCCAGGGCGAGAGCGGCGAGCATCAACGTGTCGGGGCGGGTGCTCAGGGCGGCGGGGACGGTGGTCAGCAGGGGGCGGACCACGTCGGTGGGGAGAGTCACGGTCAGGCTGCGCGCGGTGGCCGCCGTGTCGCGTGCGGGGTCGGGGACGCGGTCGGTGAGGGGGACGGGGGCCGGACCGGGTGCCACGGGGGCCGTGGCCTCCGTGGGGGCGAGGATGTCGCGCCAGCGCGGCAGGTCGGCGGTGACGGACGGGTCCTGGGCCCGTGCGGACAGCTGCCGGGCCCAGTCGGGGAAGGAGGTCCCGACCGGCTGGAGGCGGACCGGCTCGCCGGCGGACACCGCGGACCATGCCTCGGCCAGGTCGGCGAGCAGGACCCGCCAGGAGACGCCGTCGACGACCAGGTGGTGCAGGCAGAGCAGGAGGCGGCCCGGCCGGTCGCGGCCGTGGTCGAACCAGACCGCCTGGAGCACGGTGCCGGCGGCCGGGTCCAGGCGTCCGGGGGCGGCCTCGGTCTCCCGGGCGACGGCCGCGCGGCGGGCGTCGTCGTCGAGGCCGGACAGGTCGACGCGGGTGAGGTGGGCCGCCGCCGAAGGCGCGGGCGCGATACGGCAGGCGGGACGGGAATCCGGGGTCGGCCCGGTGCGCAGGCGCAGCATGTCGTGGTGGTCGACCAGCGCCCGCAGGACGGTCGCGAGGCGCTCCGGGTCGGCGTCGGCGGGGGTCTGGAGCAGCACCGACTGGCTGAACCGGTCGACCGGACCGGGGCCGTCCAGGAGCCAGCGCATGATCGGGGTGAGGGGGACCTCGGGTCCGACGGAGGCGGGAGCGGCAGGAGCGGCGTCGCGGGCGACGGGGTCGCCGAAGGCGGGGGGCGGAGGTGCGGGAGTCGGCGTCCGGGCGGTCTCCCGGGCCAGGGCGGCAGGCGTGCGATGGCTGAAGACGTCGCGCAGGGTCAACGTCAGACCGGCCGCCCGCGCCCGGCTCACCAGGGTCAGCGCGGTGATGCTGTCACCGCCGAGTTCGAAGAACGCCTCGTCGGCGCCGACGGACTCCCGGCCCAGTACCTGGGCGAACAGGGCGCACAGCGCCTCCTCCGCGGCGGAGCGGGGGGCCTGGGCGGGGGCGGTGGAGGAGGTGGTGTCCGGCGTGGGTGCCGCGGCCGTCTCGGCGAGCGCCCTGCGGTCCAGCTTCCCGCTGGTGGTCAGGGGCAGGCTCGCCCGGACCACATAGCTGTGCGGAACCATGTACCGGGGCAACGCCTCGGCGAGATGGGCCTGGAGCACGGCGGGTACGGGCTCGGTGCCGGTGCCACCGACCACATGGGCGACGAGCCGTTTCACACCGGCCGCCGTCTCCTGGACCAGGACGGCGGCCTGCGCCACGGACGGGTGTCTGATCAACTCGGCCTCGATCTCGCCCAGTTCGATCCGGTGGCCGTTGATCTTCACCTGCTGGTCGATCCGGCCCAGGAACTCCAGCTCCCCCCGGTCGTTCCAGCGGACCAGGTCGCCGGTGCGGTACATGCGGGTTCCGGGTGCGGCGGACCAGGGGTCGGGGACGAACCGGTCCGCCGTCAGGCCGGGCCGGCCGAGGTAGCCGCGCGCGAGACCGGCGCCGGAGACGCACAGTTCGCCGGGGGTGCCGGGCGGCACCGGACGCAGCTGGGCGTCGACCACGTGGAGCCGGTGGTTGACCGTGGGCCGGCCGATCGGCGGGGCGGTGCCTCCCGAGGGGGCGGTGCAGCGGTGCATGGCCACCACGACCGTGGTCTCGGTGGGGCCGTAGGTGTTCCAGACCTCGCGCCCGGGGGCCGCCCAGCGATCGACGACGTCACCGGAGGGGGCCTCGCCGCCGGTGGAGACGAAGGTGAGCGCGGGCAGGGCCGTGGGGTCGAGCAGGGGCATCAGTGCGGTGGGCAGGTCGGCGACGGTGACCGCCTGATCGGCCATCAGGGCCTGGAGCCGGTCGATGTCCAGCCGCTCCTCGTCGGTGGCCAGCACCAGGGTGCCGCCGCTGAGCAGCGCGCCGAAGATCTCCAGCACCGACACGTCGAAGGTGAGCGCGGCGAAGCCGAGGAAGCGCGCGTCGGGTCCGACCCGGCAGGCGGCGAGGTTCTGGAGGGTGAAGGCGACGGCGGCGCCATGGCTGGCGATCACGCCCTTGGGCTGTCCGGTGCTGCCCGAGGTGTAGAGCGTGTAGGCGGCGTTGCCGGGCCCGACGGCGGCGTCGGCGGACGGGGTGTGCCCGGAGTGCGCGACCGTGTCCGCCGGCTCGCCGTCGCACGGGGGTTCGACGGGGACCACGTTCCGCACGGCGGCGGGCAGCCGGCCGGCCGGTCCCGGACCGCTCACGACGGTGTCGATTCCGGCGTCCCGGACGAGGTACTCCAGTCGGCGCGGGGGCAGCCCGGGGTCGAGGGGGACGTAGCACCCGCCCGCCTTGAGGACCGCCAGCACCGCGGTGACCATCCCCGGGGAGCGGTCGACGCAGACGCCGACCGGCCGGTCGGGTGCGACGAACGGGCGCAGCCGCCGGGCGGTCTCGTCGGACCGGGCCGCCAGCTCGCGGTAGGTGACCTGTTCGCCGGCGCAGACGACGGCGACCGCGTCCGGGGTGCGCCGGGCCTGCTCCTCGAACAGCTCGTGCAGGCAACGGTCCTCGGCGACGGGTGCGGTGCCGCCGTCGCCGTACTCGAGCAGCAGGCGGAGGTCGGACGGGGACAGGATGTCGATCCCGCCGACCGTGGTGTCCTCGTCGGCCCGGGCCACGCGGGTGACGAAGTCCACGAAGCGGTCCTGGTGGGCGGCGAGTTCGTCGAGGTCGCAGCGGGCGGAGTCCACCTCGAACTGGAGGCCGATCGTGCCGTCGCCGCGCTCGTAGACATTGAGGGAGAGGTAGTCGACCGGTCCGACGGCGAGGTTGTGGGCGGTGGCGGGCGCTCCCGCGAAGGTGACGTCGTAGTCGAAGGACATGATGTTGACGGCCGCGTCCCACAGTCTGCGGCCCGTGTCGCCGAGGGCGAGTTCCCGCTTCAGTTCGTCGACGGGGTGGCGCTGGTGCCGCAGCCCTTCCCGCACGGCCTGCGAGGCCTGTCGTACGAGGTCGTCGAACCGGGTGGCGGGGGTGACCGTCAGCCGCAGCGGGAGGATGTTGGACAGCGCCCCGCAGGTGCCGCGCGCGGCCGGGGTGGCGCGCCCGGTCACGGGCATGCCGAGGACCACGTCCTCGGCGCCGGCGATCCGGTGCAGATAGGCGGCGGCCGCCGCAAGGACGACGACGGTCCAGCGGGTGCGGGCGCGGCGGGCGGTGCTCCGCAGGGCCTCGGCGGTCTCGGGTCCGAGGTCGGTGCGCAGGCGCAGCACCCGGCCGGAGGGGGGCAGGCCGGTCCGGCCGCCGAAGGCGACGGTCTCCGGCAGGTCCGTCATCCGCTCCAGCCAGTAGGCGCGGTCCCGCGCACCCTGCTCGGACTCACGGTAGGCGCGGTCCTCGTCCACGATCTCGCGCAGGGGCGCGGCGTCGGTGGGCGTGAGCGGGGAGCCGTCCACCAGGGCGGTGTACGCCTCGGCGACCCGGCGGTTCATCCGGGCGCCGGCGACGCCGTCGGCGACGATGTGGTGCGCGGCGTGGAACCAGAAGAAGCGCTCGGGTCCGGCGCGGAAGAGCAGGTAGCGGGTGAAGGGGCCCCGGGTGAGGTCGGTGGGCCGGGCGAGCGTCGCCCGCATGTGTTCCTCCGCCGCGGCACGCGGGTCCGGGTGCCCGCTGACGTCCACCGTCTCCAGCTCCAGTGGTGGCCTCTCCACGGGGACCTGCCAGACCCGGCCGTCCTCCTCCTCGAAACGCACGTTCAGGAAATCGGTCTCGGCGATCATGGTGCGCAGGGCTTCCTGGAACAGACCGGCGTCGACCGCGCCATGAATCTCCAGGTATTCGGCAATGTGGTAGTCGCAGCTTTCTGGATCGAGCTGCTGGGCAACCCATATGCCGGCCTGCGGGGCCGTCAGGGGAAGACGAACGCGCTCCTCAGCGGACATCCGGCTGTCTCATCTCACTCGGCTTGGCGACGGACGACGTCATGTTCGCGTCCACTGTGCGAGCCGGATCCGTGGCCGGAAAGTCACGGGAAAAAGGCTCTTGACCACCGAATGCCGGCTGCCCTAGAAATACCGGCCGAAGAATTCCGGTCCCGTGAATCAGCGACTTTCGGCGCCTGCCATTTCCGGTGACGCTGCTCCTCGGCAAAGAGGTCGTTCAGGGAAGGAAGGCGTCGGGATGACACCGGAGATCGAAGCCGCGTTCGCGGCGATCAGAGACGAGTACGGCCCGGGGTCGATCGACCGGGTCGAACGGATGCTGGACGCGAACCCGCGGGACCGGGATCCCCTGCAGAAGCAGGCCAAGTGGATCATGCCGGGCATCTCCCGGAAGCCGTGGCACGACCGGTACGAGCACCCCGAGATCGCCCCCGTGGTGCGGGCCTTCGAGGCCGGGCACGCGGCGATCCGGGAGGAACTGGCCGAGGCCTGGGCCGAGCGGCGCGGCCGCTTCTCCGACTACGAGCACTACCTGGTCCGGCAGGAGGACTGGCAGGCGCTGTACCTCTACCGGGCGGGGAAGCCGGTCCTGGAATCCGAGCCGCTCGTACCGACGGCGTTCCGCATCCTCCAGGAGACGGCCGTCGACACCGAACGGATCTGCCCGCTGCTGGAGAGTCATTTCTCCACGCTGCTGCCGGGTGCGGCCATCGCGCCGCACTGCGACCTGTGGAACTTCAGCATCAACCTGCATCTCGCCGTCGACATCCCCGAGGGGTGCGGCATCAGCGTGGCCGGGGAGTCCCGCCGGTGGACCGAGGGAGAGTGCCTGCTCTTCGACTACTCCTTCGAGCACGAGGCCTGGAACCACGGCGACCGTCCCCGCACCTGCCTGCTGGTCGACCTCTGGCATCCCGAGACCACCGTTCCGGAGCGCAGGGCCCTCACATCGCTGGTCACCGAGGTCCGCCGGCTCACCGGCGAGGCCTGAGGGGCCGGCGGACGGACACCGGTCGTGGAGTCGCCGGGGCCGCGTCGGCGTCCTCCGACGCGGCCCCGGCGTCTGTCACGCCACCGTGCGGATCAGCTTCTTGTTGACGAACTCCTCCATGCCGAGGCGGCCGAGTTCGCGGCCGAAGCCGGAGCGCTTGACACCGCCGAAGGGCAGTTCGGCCCCCTCCGCGCCCACGCCGTTCACGAAGACCATGCCGGCCTCGATGCGGTCGGCGACGCGCGCGGCCTGCTCGGGGTCGGTGGTGAAGACGTAGGACCCGAGGCCGTACGGGGTGTCGTTGGCGATCCGCAGGGCGTCCTCCTCGTCGGCGGCCGGGAAGACCATCGCGACGGGGCCGAAGAGCTCCTGGCGGGCGGCGGCGTGCCGGGTGCTCAGCCCGGTGAGGACGCCCGCCGGGAAGAAGGCACCGTGCCGCTCGCCGTCGCTGTGCAGGGTGGCGCCCTCCGCCACGGCCGCGTCGACCTGGCGGGCGAGGGCCTCGGCGGCGGCGGCCGAGGACAGCGGGGCCCCGGTGGCAGCGGCGAGCAGCCGGGCGGTGAACTTCTCGACGAACGCGTCGTGCAGCTCGTCCGCGACCACGAACCGCTTGGCCGCGTTGCACGCCTGGCCGGTGTTGTCGAGGCGGGCGGCGACGGCCGCCTCGACGACGGCGTCCAGGTCGTCGGTGGACAGCACGACGAACGGGTCGGACCCGCCCAGTTCGAGGACGACCTTCTTCAGGTGCCGTCCGGCGATCTCGGCCACGGCGGCGCCGGCCCGCTCCGAACCGGTGAGCGACACCCCTTGCACCCTCGGGTCGGCGATCACGTCGGCGATCTGCTCGTTGCTGGCGTACACGTTGACGTACGCCCCGGCCGGGAAGCCGGCCTCGGTGAAGAGCCGTTCCAGCAGCGCGGCCGTGGCCGGACACTGGGGGGCGTGCTTGAGGACGAGGGTGTTGCCGACGGCGAGGTTGGGGGCGGCGAAGCGGGCGACCTGGTAGGCGGGGAAGTTCCACGGCATGATGCCGAGCAGGACACCCAGCGGGCCGCGCCGGACGACGGCGGTGCCGGGTCCTGAGGTGACCTTGAGCGGCTCGTCGGCGAGGAACTCCTCGGCGTGGTCGGCGTAGTAGTGGTAGATGTCGACGCAGAAGCCGATCTCGCCCTCCGCCTCCGCGAGGGGTTTGCCCATCTCCCGCACGATGCTCGCGGCGAGTTCGGCGCGGTGCAGTTCGTGCAGGTCGCCCAGGCGGCGCAGCAGCGCGGCGCGTTCGGCCACGGAGCCGGTGCGGCCCCAGGCGGTGGCGGCGTGGGCGGCGTCGACCGCCGCCGCGATCTCGGCGTCGGTGGCGGTCGGGTAGGTCTCGGCGACCTCGCCGGTGGTCGGGTCGGTGACGGCGTACATGGGGTCTCCAGGGTCTCGGGCGGCGGGTGGGGGACGGCTCGCCGGTCCGGACCTGTCGTCTCCCCCGCCGGTGTCACGTCCGTGACCGGTGGGGTTCCGGCCGAGTCTCTTATTGGGCGTGTGACCAATTGATTTATTGGTCACGTACTCAATAACATTCACCGCATGACGTCAAGAGGGCCCGGGAAGCGCGTCCGCAAGGCACCGGCCGAGCGCCGCCACGAGATCGTCGCCACGGCGGCGCGGGTGGGGCTCACCGAGGGCCTGGAGTGCGTGACGCTGCGCCGGGTCGCCGACGAGCTGGGGGTCCGGCCGGGGCTGGTCGGCCACTACTTCCCGGCGGCCGACGCATTGGTCGCCGAGGCGTTCACCGGCGCCACGATGGCCGAGCTGGACGGCCTGTTGCCGGAGCCGCCCGCCGAGGGCGACGGGCCGACCCCGGCCGGTGTCCTGCGGCGCTTCTTCACCCTGATCTCCGGCACCGAGTTCGACGACGTCAGCCGGCTGTGGCTGAACGCCCGTCACCTCTCCCGCTACCGGCCGGTGCTGCGCGAACACGTCGTCGCCCAGGAACTCCTGTGGTGCCGCCGCTTCGCGGGGGTCATCACCGACGGCACCGCGGCCGGGGAGTTCTCGTGCCCCAACCCCTGGGCCGCCGCCGCGCGCGTGCTCGTGGCGATCGACGGGGCCAGCACGTACATCAACACCAGCGCCGAGCACCGCGCGGAGCCGATCGCCACGATGCCGCGCACCGTGGCGGAGGCCGAACTCGGACTGCCGGCCGGGGCCCTGGGGCCCGGCTGACGGAGAGCCCGCAGGGGCTCCCGAGAGCCCGTGAGGGCCCGAGGACCCGTAAAAGCCCGAGGACCCGTAAGGGCCCGAGGACCCGAGGACCCGGCGCGTCTCCTCCGGCGGACGACCGCCGCGAGGACCGTGACGCGACCGGGCCAGGGCGGGCCCCGGGTGGGCCCCTGGCGGGCCCTTCCGTGTCCGACGTCGTTCGCGACCGTCAGTCGGTCGAGGCGGTGAGTCTGACGGGCAGCTCGAAGAGGTCGTTCTGGGTCACCACCGGCTTGTTGCGCAGGGCGGACGGCGCCACCGCCAGGTCCAGGCCGGGGAAGCGGGCGTACAGCGCGGGCAGCGCCACGCCCGCCTCGAGGCGGGACAGGGCCGCGCCGGGGCAGACGTGCGGACCGTGGCCGAAGGAGATGTGCCGGGTGCCGGTCTCGCGGGTGATGTCGAAGTCGCCCGCCGTGGGGCCGTGCGCCTCCTCGTCGCGGCCTATCGCCCCGTAGCTGACGATGAGCGCGTCGCCCGCCGGGAGGACCCGGTCGCCGACCGGTACGTCCTCGGTCGCGAACCGGATCAGGACGTGCGAGGTCGGGGTCGACCAGCGCAGGGTCTCCTCGATCACCGCCGACCAGTCCGCCGCGCCGGACAGGACCAGGGCCCGCTGGTCGGGGTGGGCGGAGAGGTTCACCACGGCGTTGACGATGAGCGAGATGGTCGTCTCGTGGCCGGCGGCGACCATGAGCTGGAGCGTGGAGACGATCTCCTCGTCGGTGAGGCGGTCGCCGTCCTCCGAGGCCTGGACGAGTGCGCTGGTCAGGTCGTCACCGGGCGCGGCGCGTTTGGCGGCGACCGTCTCGGCCATGATCCCCGCCAGCTCGACGAGGGTGGCGACGACCTCCTGCGGCGGGGTCTGGGTGGAGAAGAACTTCTCGAACAGCTCCTTCAGCCGCGGCAGGCGGCTCTCCTCGATGCCCATGAGGTCGGCGACGACGTACATCGGCAGCGGGTAGGCGAACTCCGCCTTGAGGTCGACGACGTCGGCGCCGGCGGGCAGCCGGTCCAGCAGCCGGTCGGTGAGTTCGGTGATCCGCGCCCGCATCGCCTCCACCCGGCGCGGGGTGAGGGCCTGCGCGACGAGGGTGCGCATCCGGCGGTGGTCGGCGCCGTCCACGGTCAGCATGGACCGGCCGGGGTTGGCCAGGCCGATCAGGGGCCAGTCGGGCGGGATCTCGCCGCGCTGCCAGGCGCCCCACACGTTGATGTCCTTGACCAGGCGCGGGTCCGTCAGCAGCGCTTTGGCCTCGGCGTGCCGGGTGACGGCCCATACGGGGACACCACCGGGCAGCTCGACCGCCGCCAGCGGTCCCGCCGCGCGCAGCTCGGCACTCTCGCCGTCGAGGTCGGAGACGAACGGATCCAGTGGAATCCGCAGCTCTTCGGTGCCGGACGTCATGATCGGTTGCCTCCCAGGGCAGGGGTCGGTGTGAACCGCACGGGCAGTTCGGTCAGCCCGCGCAGCCAAGGTGAGGGACGGCGGGCCAGGGATTCGGCCGGGACGTCGAGGTCGATGTCGGGCAGCCGGTCCAGGACGACCTCGATGCCGGTCCGGGCGATCACCTCGGCGATCTCCTGCGCCGGGAACGGGCAGCGGTGCTCGCCGTGACCGAAGGAGAAGTGGGCGTTGTTGCCGCCGGTGAGGTCCGCGCCGACGGGACGGACCTGAGGGTCGGAGTTGGCCGCCTGGAGGCCGAGGAGAAGCAGGTCGCCGGCCCGGATGTGGTGTCCGCCGAGGTGGGTGTCGCGCGACGCCCAGCGCCCGGCGACGTTCTGGGTGGGGGTGTCCTCCCAGAGCACCTCGTTCATCGCCTCGGCGACACTGTTGCGGCCTCCGAAGAGGGAGGCGGCGAACCGGCCGTCGGTGAGCATCAGGCGCAGCGAGTTGCCGATCCAGTCGGCGGTGGGCTGGTGTCCGGCCGCCATCATCACCATGAGGTCCTGGGCGATCTCCTCGTCGGTGAAGCCACTGGGGTCGGCCAGCATGCGGGAGACCACGTCGTCGGCCGGTGCGGCCCGGCGGGCGGCGAGCAACTCCCCCATGGAGAGGGCCAGATGGCTCTGCCCGGCGAGGGCGCGCTCCCGGCCGTCGATCATGTCGTTCAGCGCGGTGACCAGGCCCGGCCCGTCCTCGTCGGAGAAGCCGTACAGCCGGGCCAGCACGCGGACGGGCAGCAGCATGGCGTACTGGCCGATGAGGTCGGCGGTGCCCGTGGCGCTGACCGTGTCGATCAGTTCGTCGGCGAACCGCTCGGCGTGGCGGCGCAGTTGGCCCGGGTCGCTCGCCTCCAGCGCATTGCTGATCATGGCGGCCCGCTCGCGGTGCCGCTCACCGACGGTGTAGAGGATCGACGGCTGTTTGCGGCCGATCATGGGCAGCAGGGGCCAGTCGCCGGGGATCATGTCCCACTGGTTCCACAGGTCCGAGTCGCGGCTGAAGAGGACGGGGTCGCCGGTGACCTGGTGCAGTTCGCGGTAGCCGAGGACGAGCCAGGCCGGGACGTCGCCGTCCAGCAGGACGGGGGTGACCGCACCGTGCTCGGCGCGCATCTCCCGGTACAGGCGGGCGGGTTCGGTCTGGAAGCGGGGGCCGCTGAGCGCAACGGCGTCGGTGCTCACACGAACTCCCGTGGTGACGCGACGGCCGGGGCGGTCTGCCCGGCGTACCGGTTCTTGATGTGCTGGACGAGGGTGATGAGGACCTGCTTGCTGGACTCCCGGGAGCGGGCGTCGCAGTCGAGCAGGGGCACCTGCGGATCGAGGTCGAGGGCCTCGCGGACGTCCCTGTGCGCGTGGCGGGCGCCGCCGAAGTCGTTGCAGGCCACGATGAAGGGCGTGCCGTGGCGTTCCAGCCGGTCGATGGCGTACCAGGAGTCGTCGATGCGGCGGGTGTCGACCAGGACGACCGCGCCCAGGGTGCCGGAGAACAGCCGGTCCCACAGGAACCAGAAGCGTTCCTGGCCGGGCGCGCCGAAGAGGTAGAGCACGTTGCGCGCGTCCAGGGTGATCCGGCCGAAGTCGAAGGCCACGGTGGTCGCGGTCTTCCCCCGGATCTCGCTGATGTCGTCGACGGTCTCGCCGGCCCGCGTCATCGTCTCCTCGGTGTTGAGCGGCCGGATCTCGCTCACCGATCGGACCATGGTCGTCTTTCCGACGCCGAACCCGCCCACGACGACGATCTTGAGACCGTTGTCGGCGGTGGCACCCAGGGGGGTGCGTACGTCAGAGATTGCGGAGTCCAACGAGCACCTGCTCCAGGATGTCGGGGTCGGGGAGTACGGAGTTGCGCGGGTGACGGGCGCTGACCCGGCCGGTGGCGAGCAGGTCGGACAGCAGGATCTTGGTGATGCTCACGGGGAGTCCCAGTTCGGCGGCGACCTCCACCACGGCGGTGGGGGCCTGCGCCAGCCTGAGGATCGCCGCGTGCTCCGACTGCATGCCGGGGGTGGCGTCGCTCTCGGCCACCACCAGCGTCACCAGGTCGAAGGGGCTGTCGGGCCCGGACCGGCTGCGGCCCCCGGTGAGGGTGTAGAGCCGGTCGGGGGCGTCGTCCCTGCCGGGGCGCCTCATGCCGAGCGGGGCTGGGCCGTCAGATGCTCGCCCAGTTGTTCCACCAGCTCGCTCATGTTGTGCCCGACGAGTCCGGGTTCGGCCTCCTCGGTGGTGACGACGGCCAGGTGGGCGCCTTCGCCGGCCTCCACGATGAACAGTGTTCCGCCGTAGAACTCGGTCATGGAGGAGCGCACGCCTCCGCTGCCGTCGCCGAACTCGACGGAGGCGCCGTGCGACAGCGACTGGATGCCGGCGGCGATGGCGGCGAGCTGGTCGGCCTGGTCGACCGTCAGTTCCGGGGTGCGGCACAGCTTCAGCCCGTCGCGGGAGAGCACGAGGGCGTGGCGTGCGCCGGGGGTGCGCTCCAGGAGCCCTTCGATGAGCCAGGTGAGCTTCTCGTCGGCGGTGGTCGTGCCGGTCATGAGGTGGTGTCGCCTTCCGGGTGCGAGGGGGTGGGACCGTCGTCGGCCGCCGCGCTGTGCGGGGACGACGTCGTGTGCGGGGACGACGTCGTGTGCGGGTCGTCGGGGTCGGGCGGGATCGGGTGCCCGCCGGTGCGCTCTCCCGCGCCGGCCGCGCGTACCGCCTGGCGGAAGGCGCCGAAGCGGGTGGCACGGGTGCGGATGTCCTCGGGCGTGTCCGGGCGGTGCCGGGCCTCCTCGACGGCGGCCCGTGCGTTCTCGGCGGCGGCCAGGGTGCGGCCCCGGCGGCGCTTGGGCAGCCCGGTGTCGGCGGGCGGGGCGGCGCCGTCCGTCTCCTGGTGGGTCCGGGCTTCGTCCGGGTCCTGGTGGGGTTCGGCCGGGACGGGCTCGGTGAGGTTCCGCCGTGCGGCGGCCCGCGTGGGGACGGCGGGCGGCTGCGGGTCCGCCGCGGGGTGCGCCGGGGAGGCCGCCGCGGAGAGGATGTCCTGGGGGACGAGCATGAGCACACCGGTGCCGCCCCGGGCGGAGGGCCGGAAGGACACCTTCATGCCGTGCTTGCGCGAGAGCCGTCCGACCACGGCGAGACCGAGCCGGGTCCCGGTGAGTCCCCCGAGTTCGGTCGCGTCGCCGGCCACGGCCCGCTCGGCGCGGCGCAGCTGCACCTCGCCCATGACGAGTCCGCTGTCCTCCACGGAGACGATGACGCCGGCGGGCACTTCCTCGACGTAGACGTGGACTTCGGCGTTGGGGGGCGAGAAGTTGGCGGCGTTGTCGAGCAGTTCGGCCAGCGCGTGCATCACGCCCTCGGCCGCGTGCCCGGCCACGGCGCTGTCGCTCACGGAGTGCAGACGGATGCGCTGGTAGCCGCTGATCCGGCCCATGGCACCGCGCAGGATGGACTCCATGGAGATGGGGCGCGCCCAGCGGCGTCCCGAACGTGCCCCGGTGAGTACGGCGACGGAGTCGGCGAGGCGGCCGGCCTGTGCCGTGCGGTGGTCGAGATGCAGCAGGTCGGCCAGGACGTCTTCGTCGCTGTGCCGTTCCTCCATGTCACGCAGGTCCGCGAGGGTGCCGGTGGCCAGCGCCTGCATACGGGCCGCGGCATTGGCGGTCGCGGAGACCGCGGCGTCCCGTTCGCCGACGGCGCGGGCGAGCTTCTCGGCGAGGCCGCGCGCCTCGGCCGTGAGCCGGGCCCGCTCGGCCTCGGCCTCCTGGGCGCGCCGGGCCGCCTTCCTGGTGAACTCCTCGGCGAGCCGGGCTCGTTCGTCCGCGGCGGCGTCGGTGTGCCGCTGGTGTTCGTGGCGCGCCCGCTCGGCCTGGAGGTCACGCTCCTGGACCGCCCGTTCGGCGTCGGCGACCGCCGTGCGCAGTGCGGCCCGAACCTCCCGCCCGGTGCGTCGCGCGTGCACGGCGACGGTGACGGCCACGACCAGCAGGACCGCGCCGGCGGCGCCGCCCCAGCCCACGACGCCCTGTGCCGACGCGGGTACGGACGTGACGGCCCGTCCGACGGCGAGCGCGGACAGGGCGGCGGTCAGCAGGGGCAGCGGAAGCAGCGAACGGATGGTGGATCGGTCGCCGGAAGCGGCGGGCGCGGTCATCACTCGGGTCCTCGGGCGGCCGCGGCGAAACACGACCTTTTTGTGTCGTCCTAGGGGCAGATATTGCGCAGAAGTCCGTAGCTGGTGATCAACTGGCCGTCACTATACGAGAGTTCTCGATCGATCCCACAGACTTGACCGAACCCTGCCACCCACCTGTCCGCCCGCCGGGTCCGTTCGAGCACGGAGCGTAGCGCTACTCCAGTAGCTCTCCCGGGGCCCAGTAGCTTGCGAACTCCGTCCCAGATCACCAGCTGCCGCGCGGCAGAGCACCCGGAGAGTCACCGATGCCCCGAGAGGCGCCCTACCTCGCAGTGGCCGACACGCTGCGCGCCCGCGTTCTCGCGGGAGAGTGGGAGATCGGGGAGCGCCTGCCGTCCCGCGCCCGGCTCGCCCAGGAGTACGGGGTCGGGCGCAATGTGATGCAGAGGGCCGTGGACCGTTTGATCGTCGAGGGCCTCCTCGAAGGGCGCGCCGGCTCGGGCACCTACGTCCGCGTGCCGCGTGAGCGCCTGCGGATGATCCGTTCCCGGCACCGCGGACACCGGGGCTCCCCCACGCTCGCGGGCCTGCGGGAGCGCGGCAGGGCGGGCTCCTGGGACGCGCACAGCCAGGTGCGTGTGCCCGCCCCCGAGGCGATCGCCGAGCGGCTCGCCATCCGCCCCGGGGACCTCTGCGTCGCCACGCACTACGAGTTCCTCGCCGACGGGCAGCCCGTCCAGCTCTCCGCGTCGTGGGAGCCGATGGCCATCACGGGCGGAACGCCGGTCGTCCTGCCCGAGAAGGGCCTCCTCGCGGGCAAGGGAGTGGTCGAGCGGATGCGGTCCATCGGCGTGGCCGTCGAGACCGTGGTCGAGCTGCCGCGTCCGGCACGTGCCACCCAGGCGCAGGCGAAGCTCCTCGGGATCGGCCTCGGGGACCTCGTCCTGCGGATCGAGCGGATCATCTACGACACCGCGGGACGTCCCGTGGAGACCGCCGACATCGTCGTTCCGGACGTACGGCGGGAAGTGGTCTACGAGTTCGGAGTCGACCGTCCGTAGCCGTCGCAGCCGGCGGAGCGGAATCCAGAACCCACAACAGGCGGATCGCATGCCCTCACCCTCCAGGCCCGGACTCCTGCGCGAACCGGACTTCGCGCGCCTGTTCGCCGCCACCGCGCTCGGCCAGCTGGGCGACCGCGTCGTCTTCCTGGCACTGCCCCTGGTCGCCATCGTCGCGTTGCACGCCGACGAGTTCCAGGTCGGACTGCTGACCGCGACGACGACGGCGGGCTCCCTCCTGGTCGGACTGCCGGCGGGCGCGTGGGTGGACCGGCTGCGGAAGCGGTCGGTACTGATCGGCACCGATCTCGCCAGGGCGCTGGTCCTGCTGACGATACCGATGGCGTCGTGGGCGGGCCTGCTCACCATGCGCCGGCTCTACGCCGTCGCCCTGGTCCACGGGGTGCTGACCGTCTTCTTCGATGTGGCGTACGCCGGCTGTCTGCCGCACCTGGTGGGACGCGACCGTCTCCTCGAAGGGAACGCCGCCCTCTCGGCCGTCCGGGCCGCGACCGGTATCGGCGGGCCGGCGGTGGCGGGAACGCTGGTCGGCTGGGCCGGAGCCCCCGCGACACTGTTGGCGGGCTCGTTCGGGATGGCCGTGTCGGGTCTGCTCGCGTCCGGTATCCGCACCCGCGAACCTCGTCCCGAGCCGAGCGAACGCCGGCGCCTGGGGCGCGAGATCAAGGAGGGCCTGACGTTCGTTCTCCGGCGGCCCGCCCTGCGCGCGATCATCCTGAGCGACGCGCTGTTCAACCTCTTCCTGGTCATGTACCAGACCATGCTGCTGGTCTTCCTGGAACGCGGGATCGGCCTCGGATCGTTCGGCATCGGCCTGGTCCTGTCGGGAATGGGCTGTGGCGCCCTGCTGGGCGCGTTGTGCGCGACCAGGGTCTCGACCTGGATCGGCCACGGCCGGATCATCTGGCTCGCGCCCCTGCTCACGTGTCCGCCGACCGCGCTCATGCCGTTGTCGCGACCGGGCTGGAGCGTGTACGTGGCCGCGGCCGGACTCGCGGCCCTCTCGCTGGGCGGAGTCGTCCGCGTGGTGGCCCAGTCGAGCTTCCAGCAGGCCCTCGCACCGGACCGGCTCCTGGGCCGGACGACCGCGACCGCCCGGTTCGTGTCCTGGGGCGGTATCCCCCTGGGCGGACTGCTCGGCGGGGCCTGCGGCTCCGCGTTCGGTGCGACCACCACCCTGTGGATCGGTGCGGCCGGGATGACGCTGAGCGTCGTCCCGAACGCCCTGTCCCCGCTCCGGTCCGTGCGCGGGTTCCCCACCGCGCACGACCCCGAGTTCGCGCGCTGAGACCGCACAGCGCCCTCTTCTGCGACGGCCACGGCCCACCCGGGACCCGGCCGGCGGCAACACCGTGGGCGGTCCGGCCGCCGTCGCACCGGATCCGGCCCGCGGCGCGGTCAACCGTCCACGAGCACCCCGGGGTTGAGAACCCCGCAGGGGTCCAGGGCGTGCTTCGCGGCACGCAGGGCCCGGGCGAAGGGTTCCGGGCGCTGGAGGTCGTACTGGGGGCGGTGGTCGCGGCCGACGGCGTGGTGATGGGTGATGGTGGCGCGGTGGCGGTGCAGGACATCACCGGCGACGGCCTTGAGGTCGTCCCAGACCGCCACCTCATCGCCGGGGCGCCCGCCGGCGATCACGGTGAAGTAGGGTGCCGCGCCGTCGGGATAGACGTGGGTCAGACGGCAGTTGACGAGCGCGGGACGGCCGGTGGCCCGGTGCGCGGCGGCGCCGACCTCCGTGCGGACGGCGTCGATCAGGGCGGGCAGCCGGTCCCAGGTGGTGGCCGTCTCGAAGGTCTCGGCGACGGCTCCCATCCGGACGAGGCCGTCACGCAGATAGGGCATGCGCAGAAAGGCGGAGCGCCATGCGCCGACGGCCGAGTCGGCGGGTGCGGACGGGTCGGCGGGGCCGCTCGTGGTCCGGCCGCCGTGTGCGCGGGCCAGCTCGACCGCTTGGGCGAGGCGGTCGTCCACGGGCGCCGTCGAGGACTCGAAACCGAGGACGAGGACGGCACGGCCGTCCGTGGCGGCGCCGGAGAGGGCGGCCTCGCCGGAGTCCAGCAGACGGCAGTTGGCGGGCGCGAGGTCGGACTGGGCGAGGGCACGCACCGCGGGCAGCGCGGCGTGGAAGTCGGTGAAGGACACCGAGGCGGAGGCCTTGTGGTCCGGACGGTCCTGAAGGCGCATCCACGCCTCGGTGATGACACCCAGGGCGCCCTCCGAGCCGAGGAAGAGGCGGTCGGGCGAGGGGCCCGCACCGGAGGCGGGAAGCCGCCAGGAGGTGGTGGTGCCGGCGGGCGTGACCACGCCGAGGGACTGGGTGAAGTCGTCGATGTGGGTGCGCGTGGTGGCGTAGTGCCCACCCGCCCGGGTGGCCAGCCAGCCACCGAGGGTGGAGAACTCGAAGCTCTGCGGAAAGTGCCGCAGCGTCAGCCCGTGCGGGCGGAGCCGGTCTTCCAGCGCGGGGCCGAGGATGCCCGCCCGGATACGGGCGGCGCGGCCGACGGTGTCGATCTCCAGAACCTGGTCCATGGCGCTCAGGTCCAGGGACAGCACGGCGCGATGGGCCTCGCCCCGGTACTCCACCCCGCCGACGACCGAGGAGCCGCCGCCGTAGGGGATGACGGCGACCTGTCGCTCGCCGGCCCATTCGAGCAGGTCGGCCACATCCTGGTCGGTCACCGGGTGGGCGACCAGGTCGGGAATCCGGCCCGGCCGGCCGCGCAGGGCGCGCGCGACGTCGCGGAACGCCTTGCCCATGGCGTGAGCGGCCCGGGGTGCGGGGTCGTACGTCACCAAGTGCCCGAGGCTGGACGGCGCTTCGACGGCGGGGCCGCCGATGCGCAGGTCGGCCACCCGCGGCACGGGCAGCGGACGGGCCAGGGTTCCGGGAACCAGGGCGCCGAGCGCCACGCATTCGGCGTCGTCGGGGTGGGCGTCGGCCCATCCCCACCCCCACCAGGAGCGGGTGCGGAGCGTTCGCGGCAGGGTCTGGTCGGGCATGGGAGGACTCCTTGACTCCGTCGTCGCACACGAATTTACCAATCGGTAAATTACCCTATGGTAAATTCGAGGGATGGCAATCCCCTCCGCCCGAGCGGGCACCAAAGGCGTCCCGCGAGCCCAGCGCGAACAGCAGATCCTCGCCGCGGCCACGGAGGAGTTCGGCCGCCGCGGCTACGAGGGCACCTCGCTCGCGAGCGTCGCCGACCGGGTCGGTGTCACCAAGACGCTGCTGCACCAGTACTTCGGCGCGAAGCAGGATCTCTACCTCGCCTGCCTGGTCCCGGTCGGCGACCGGCTCGTGTCGGCCGTCCGGTCCGCCATGGCGGACACCGAGGGCGCCGGCACCCCCGCGGCGCGGTCCGCCGGCGGGGACAGGCCGACGCGAACGCCCCCGCCGTCCACACCACTGCGGGTGATGCACGCCCTCTTCACCGCGCTGGAGGCACAGCGAGAGGCATGGTTCGTCCTCTACGACACCACTCTCCCGCCCGACAGCGAGGCCGCCCGCCGCGCCCGGGAGTACCGGGCCGCCATCGACGCCTGCGCGGCCGCGGGCACCGCCGACGTGCTGCTCGCGGCGGGCTCCTTCGACTCCCTGGACGCCGACGCCCTCAGTCACGCCTGGCGCGGCCTGGCCACCGCCCTGGTCCGCTGGTGGATCCACCACCCCGACGAGTCCGCGGACGCCATGACCGAGCGCTGCACCCGCCTGTTCACGGCGGCCCGGGACGTCCTCGGCCCGTAGCGCCCGGGCCCACGAGCCCCGGCGTGTCGTCATCGCGCGGGCATCCCGACCCGCCGTGTCGGCGGGCCGTCGGACGGGACAGCGGGTTCAGCCGTCGGCGTGCTCGCAGTCCAGGGTGGCGAGGTCCACGGCGTCGGCCATCGCCTGCATGCCCTTGTCGTCGGGGTGCAGATGATCGCCGCCGTCGAAGACGGGCAGGATGCGCTGGGGGTCGTAGGGGCTGCGCAGGATGCGGTCGAAGTCGGTGACGGCGTCGAACTCGCCACTGTCCCTGATGAAGGCGTTGACGTCCCGGCGGACCGACTCGGCGGCCGGATCCCATTCCGGCCAGCCCTTGAACGGCGCCACCGTCGCACCGACGACGCACTTGCCGGCCGCGTGCACCCGCTCGATGATCTCCCGGTAGCCGGAGATCATGTCCTGGGCGGTGACGCCGGAGTGGGCCTTGATGTCGTTGACGCCCTCGAAGAGGAACACGGTCCGTACGCCCGGCTGGGACAGCACGTCCCGGTCCAGCCGGTGGAGGGCGCTGGGCCCCGCGCCGTCCGCGAGCACCTTGTTGCCGGAGATCCCCTCGTTGGCCACCCCCTTCACCGTGGTGAGCGAGGACTTCCGGAGCCGTCGGGCCAGATAGTCGGGCCACCGGCGGTTCAGGTCCGAGGAGGACTGCCAGCCGTCCGTGACGGAGTCGCCCAGCGTCACCACCGCGCCGGTCGTGGCGGACGTACGGACACTCACGGCGTCGAGGTAGAACCAGGAGCCGGTGGTGTCCTTCCAGTTGACGGCGTCCTCCTCGCCGGTGTGGTCGCCCTGCGTCAGGTACGACGTCTGCATGGCCATGCCGTGACCGGTCGCCGGACCCGCCGCGTCGGGCGAGTGGATGCTGATCAGCAGGTCGCTCGCGGCGGCCAGCCGGCCCGGCAGCGGATCGCTGCGGACCGTGGCACCGGCGGGGACGGTGACGGACCGCCCGCCGGCGAAGGTCAGCCGGCGGTTGCTGCCGCGGACCAGTGCGGCGCCCTGCTCGCGGATGCCGACGTACACGCTGTCGAAGGTCACCGGCCGGTCCCCGAAGGCGTTGGAGAGCCGGATGCGCAGGTCGTCCCCGCCCACACTGGTGCGCACGGCGAGCCGGTAGCCGCGGCCCGCGACCGCGTCGCCCGTCCGGTCGGCGCTCGCCGCCCAGGTGACGACGTCGTGCCGCCGCTCGGCGGCCCCGGCGGTGGCGGGAGTGCCCTGCACGGCCAGGGCCAGGAACAGGACGGCGGCGAGCAGCCTCGGTGCGGTCCGCCGGGCCCTCATCGAGCAAGGTCCTTCAGCGTGACGGAGCCGCCCGCCTCCAGGGTGACCGTGCGGGAGACCTCGCCGTGGGCCACCTTCGTGGTGCGGCCTCCGGTGCTCCGCAGCCGTACCTCGGTCGGCTTGCCGTATCGCCACGCCAGGTCCACGACAAACCCGCCGCGTACGGGAACTCCGGTGACCGAGCCCGCCTCGGCCCACGCGTCGGGGAGCGCCGGCAGCACTTCCACCGAACCGGGGCGGGAGTACACCAGCATCTCCATCATCGCCGCCGGGGTACCGAAGTTGGCGTCGATCTGGAAGATGCCCCGGCCCGGTGCCATCTCGTAGATGTCGAAGAGGTTGAACGCCGTGCCGTTGCCGCCGTTCACCGAGGGGCGGAGGTTGTTGACGACGAGCCGGTAGGCGTTCTCGGCGTTCTTGAGCCGGGCCCAGCACAGGCCGCGCCAGGCGTTCGCCCAGCCGAAGCTCTCCGTGCCGCGCGCGGTCAGCAGGGCGGTGACGCCGTCGATGAGGTCGGCGGGGGTGGAGGCGTCGGGCCGGATGCGGTCCCCGGGGAAGAGGCCGACGAGCGGGGACAGATGCCGGTGGGTGGTCTCCCCGAGGTTGTCCGGGGACATCCACTCCTCCAGCCAGCCCGTCGTGGGGCTCACCCGGGGCAGGTGGAGCTTCTCGCGCAGGCCCGCGATGGTGGCGGCGTACCCGGTGTCCTTCCTGAGCCGCGCGGACGCCGCGGCGTAGTTGCCGAAGAGCGCCCACACGAGTTCCTGGGCGTAGGTGATGCCCTTGGCGTCGAGCGGTCCGTGCTCGGGCGACCAGTCGCTGTCGGCGATGAGGACCTCCCGCGAGCCGC
The DNA here is from genome assembly GCF_014648915.1 of Streptomyces phaeofaciens. Classification (GTDB taxonomy): domain Bacteria; phylum Actinomycetota; class Actinomycetes; order Streptomycetales; family Streptomycetaceae; genus Streptomyces; species Streptomyces phaeofaciens. The sequence goes on from NZ_BMSA01000004.1 coordinate 143,986, forward strand.
CCGGCAGGGTCGTGGTGAGGAGCCTCGCCTCCCAGAACTCGCAGGCACCCTTCAACAGCGGGTAGATGCGCTCCAGGTGGGAGCGGGAGACGGTGTACTCGTAGTGCTCGAAGAGGGTGTTGCACAGCCAGGCGCTCCCCGCGGGGTGCCACCACCAGCCGTTGCCGCCATGGGGGTTGGTGGAGATCGCGACGGTCCATCCGGCGTTCTTGCCGCTGGAGTTGCGGTAGCGGTTGCGCGGGTCGTTGAACAGCTCGCGGGTGAGGGACGTCCAGGACGGGAGCTGGGCGAGGCAGTAGTCGGTCAGGGCGTCGAAGCACGGCGACAGGCCGGCGCGGTCGGCCATCCAGTAGTTCATCTGGAGGTTGATGTCGGTGTGGTAGTCGCCCATCCACTCGGGATCGTTGCCGTCGAGCCACAGACCCTGGAGGTTCAGCGGGAGGCTGCCGCGGGATCCGGCGATCATCAGGTAGCGGCCGTACTGGAGGTAGGCGGCCTCGAGTTCGGGGTCGGGCGCTCCGCCGTGCGCCCGCGCGTTCAGCCGCTCCCAGGTGTCCAGGGAGCGTTGGGCCTCCGTGGAGGTGCCGAGGGAGAGGTCCAGCCGCCCGAACAGGTCACCGTGGTCGGCGGCATGGGTGCGCAGCAGGGTGTCCGCCGAGTGGGCGGCGGCGGCGCGCACCTTGGCGCGGGCCAGCTTCTCCGGGTCGAGGGAGGGGTCGCGGTACTTCGCCTCGGCGTCGGGGGCGTAGTCGGTGCCGCCGCTGACCACCACGGTCAGGTCCGTGCAGCCGGAGAAGTCGATGCGCGTGCCGTTCACCCGGACCCGGCCGCCGGTGCCGTACGCCGTGACGGCCGCCCCGTAGCGCAGGCCGCCGGGGAAGGAGCCGGCGAACGACTCGGCCGTGGACGGGGTTTCGCCGTGCGTGCCGTCCAGGGTGACGGATCCGGTGTAACGGCCGCGGCCGTTCTGGGTGAAGTGCAGGACGATCACGTCGTCGGGGCGGCTCGCGAACATCTGCCGGCGGTAGGTCACGCCGGAGCGGACGTAGGTCGTCGTCACCACGCCGCGGGCGAGGTCGAGGGTGCGGCGGTAGTCGTTGACGGCGGACAGGTCGTGGCCGGGCAGGTCGACGGTGAGCCGGGCGAGCAGGGTGAACGAGCCGAAGTCGTCGCGGCCGTAGGGGAACTGGCCGTCGGCGTCGAGCGTGTCGTTGACGCCGCCGGTCCACATCGTGGCGTCGGTGACGAGGAGGAGCTCGCGGCCGGGGTCGTTGCCGGCGAGGGCGCCGAGGCGGCCGTTCCCGAGGGGCAGGCCCTGCTCGATCATGGAGTGCTCGTCGGCGGGGGCCCGCCACCACAACAGGTGGCGGGAGGAGGTGACTCGTTCGGGCGCGGCCGTGGGCCGGTGCGGCGCCGCGGAGGCGGTGAAGGCGGGCAGGCTGCCGAGGGCGGCGGTGACGGAGGCGGTCGCGGCGAGGGAGAGGAGGGTACGTCTGCTGGGATCGGCCGGGCGGGGGTTCATGGCGACTCCGGACGTCTGAGAGGGCCCGGCGGGAGGCCGGGCCCCACGGGTGATCAGGCGGACTTCGGTACGTCGATCCGGTCGATGTCCGGTGCGTAGCCGGACCCGCTGTCGAGGGTGATCGTGTTGGCGCCGGCCTTCAGCGTCACGGGGACGTACACGCCGGCGGCGGTGCCCCAGTCACCGGTGGACGCGAATGTGTGGCGGGTGGTGCCGCCTCCGTTGGCGGACACGTCGAGCGAGCGCGGGTCGCCGCTGACGTAGGTGACCTTGACCTGGTAGGTGCCGGCCTTGGCGACGACGACGTCGTTGAAGCGCAGCGAGCCGCCGAGGTAGAGGTTGCCGACCTTCTTCTCGCCCGAGCAGGCGGAGCAGCCGGCGACGGACGCGTTGCCGGCGAGGGTGTTGGCGGGCGCCTCGGCCTCGTAGGCCGTCGTGGTGACGGCGCCGCCGCGCGGGGTGACGGTGAAGAGGCGGGAGCCGTGGGCGGGGAGCGCCTGGGTGATCCTGTTCTGGCGGGTGCCGAGGTTCTCGTGGTTCCAGACGTCCCGGACGCCGGCCTTGCCGGTGAAGCCGAGCGTGCCCCAGTCGGCGGTCACCGCGGCGGGCGCGTCGGCGAGGTTGAACAGGGCGACGGTGTAGGTGCCGTCGGGGTTCTTCGCCGCCCACACCTGCTGGGGGTCGGCGGGGGTGACGGGCTGCGCGGGCGGGGCGTCGCCCTGGTTGATCGCGATGACCTCGCGGTCGGTCAGCAGGGACAGGCCGTAGGAGTCCAGGCGGGTGAGGTCGTCGCCGGTGTAGAGCGGGGACTTGGCGATCGCCCACAGGGTGGCGTAGCTCTGCCGCTCGGCCTTGGTCAGGCCGTCCATCTCGCCGTTCCCGACGTCGAGGGAGTCGAGGTCGTTCCAGCCGCCGGGGCCGGCGTGCCGGGTCCAGGCCGGGGCGTCGTCCCAGCGGTCGTCGACGGAGTTCTCCCAGCTGACCAGGGTGTTGCAGTAGCACTCGACGTCGGTGTCGATGCGCCAGCCCTGGGAGTACTTCTTCCAGTCGGCGGCGTGGCCGATGTCGAGGGACCAGGAGATCTCGAGGTGGATCGGGCGTCCGGTGGCGGCGATCGCCTTGTTCCAGGCGGCCACGTCGGCAACGTTGTCGTACTGGTCGCCGTTCTTGCCGGAGCCCGGTCCGACACCGTCGAGCTTGAGAAAGTCGTAGCCCCAGTCGGCGATCGAACGGGCCTGGGAGTCGATGTACTTCTGCGTGCAGGGGCGGGAGAAGTCGAGCTTGTACGAGCTGTCCCAGCCGTTGGTGGTGCGCAGGTCGCCGTGGACGATGTCGGCGGTGGTGCAGCCGTCGGCGTTCCAGATCGGCGACTTCCCGTCGTTGTACGCCTCCTTCTCCAGGCCGGCGGGCAGGTAGATGCCGGCCTTGAGGCCCTTGGCGTGGATGCGGTCGGCGACGGACTTCATGCCGTTCGGGAAGCGGACCGGGTCGGCCTGCTGCCGCGCGTACCGGTCGAACTCCGGCTTCCACGTCTTGTCGCGCCACCAGCCGGCGTCGATGTTGACGTACTCGTAGCCGTACTTCTTCAGCTTGGCGGCCAGGGCGTTCGTCTGCTTGAGAACGTTCGCCTCGGTCAGGTAGCTGTAGTCGCCGTCCGGGTTGAGGCCGGGGTACTTGGAGGACTGCATGCTCCAGCTCGACCAGCCCATGAAGGGCTTGGCGGCGACGGGGGCGGCAGTCGGGGCGGTGTCCGCCTGTGCGGCCGGGGCGGCCGTCAGCAGGCCCGCGGCGAGGGCCAGGACGGCCGTCGTTCTCAGGGCGCGAGCGGGCAGGGCGGGGTACGGGGATGACCGCATGGGTCGAACCTCCGGGGCTTTGGTGGGGTGGGGGCTGTCGGGGGGGCGGCTCAGCCCTTGCCGGAGCCGATGGTGAGACCGCTGATGAACTGCCGTTGGAGCGCGAAGTACACCAGCAGCGTGGGGATCGCGGTCATCAGGGCGCCGGCCGCGATCAGATTGGGGTTGGTGAAGTACTGGCCCTGGAGGTTGGCCAGCGCGGAGGTGACGGGACGCTTGTCGCCGGTCTCGATCAGGGTGAGGGGCCAGAAGAAGTCGTTGTAGATCCAGATCGACTCCAGCGTGGCCAGTGCGGCGAACGCCGGGCGGCACAGCGGGAGGATGATCTGGAAGAACTGCCGCCACACCTGCGCGCCGTCGACGACCGCGGCCTCGGAGATCTCCTTGGGGATCGTCTTCATGTAGTTGCTGAGGACGAAGGTGCAGAAGCCGCACTGGTAGGCGATGTGGATGGCGATGATGCCCCAGGCCGAGTTGTACAGCAGGAACGAGTCGCTCATCCATCCCGGTAGCGGGACGAGCAGGTACAGCCGGTACAGCGGAGTGACGAGGACCTGGGCGGGCAGCAGGTTGCCCGCGGTGAACAGCATCAGCAGGGCCAGGTTGAAGCGGAAGTCGAAGCGGGAGACGTGGAAGGCGACCGCCGCGGAGAACAGGAGGGTGCCCAGGACCGCGGGGACGGTGATCAGTACCGAGTTGAGGAAGAAGTGCGGCATGCCCGACTGCGTCCAGGCGTCGGTGAAGTTCTCCGGCCCGATGCTGTGCGGCCAGGAGAAGTATCCGTGCCGCGCGGTGTCGTCGTAGGACCGCAGCGAGGTGTAGACGGCCCAGAGCAGCGGGACGAGCCAGAGCAGGGAGACGCCCGCGAGGAAGAGATGCCGGCCGAGGTTGCGCGGCGGGCGGGACGGGCCGTGCGGCGGGGGCCGGCGAGCCGTGCGCGGGCGGGACGGCGGCCGGACGGCGGTCGTGGTCACCGGTCCTCCTTGCGGAAGGTCTGGACGAGGAAGGTGCCGATGGCGGCCAGGGAGACCAGGAGGAGGACGACGGCGAGCGCGGATCCGTAGCCGATGTGACTGGACTCGCCGATGATGTTGTCGGTGATCAGCAGGGAGAGGAGTTCCATCCCCGGCTTGCTGCCGACGCCGCCGCCCAGGACGTAGACGATGTCGAAGGCGCGCAGCGACTCCATGACGGTCACGACGAGGATGATGATGTTGACCGGTTTCAGGGCCGGGAAGGTGACCCGCAGGAATGTCTGGCGGCCGTTGGCCCCGTCGAGCGCGGCGGCCTCCTTCAGGGCCGGGTCGAAGCCCTTCAGGCCGGCCAGGTAGAGGATCATGATGTAGCCGGTGTGACGCCAGCCGGACGCGATGAGCACGGCCCACAGGTTGAGGTCGGGGTCGCCCAGCCAGTCGATGTGGTGGGCCGAACCGGCCGCCCGGAGCGCGCTGTCGAGCAGGCCGGTGTCGGGGTTGTAGATGATCTCCCAGATGAAGCCGACGACGGCGAGGGAGAGGACCATCGGCAGGAAGATCGCGGTCTGGTAGATCTTGGTGAAGCGGATCTTCTTGTCGAGCTGGTAGGCGAGGAGGATGCCGAACGGGGTGGGCAGCAGGGCGGTGAACAGCAGCCAGATCAGGTTGTTCCGCACCGCGGGCCAGAAGGGCGGGTAGTTGGTGAAGATCTCGGTGTAGTTGCCGAGGCCGGTCCAGTGGATGTCACCGAGATCGATGCCGTCCCAGGTGGTGAAGGACAGGGCGATCGAGGTGAACGCGGGGAGCCAGACGAAGACCAGCAGCGCCAGGAGCGGCAGGCCGATGAACGCCGACAGGAAGACACGGTCGCCGGTGCTCAGCCGGCCGGGGCGGTACGGCGCGGAGGGGGCGGAGAGTGCGGAGGGGGCCGGGGATGCGGCGGGGGCCGGGGGTGCGGAGGGTTCGGAAGACACGGTGAGGCCTTTCCGGTCCGGGTCAGGCCGAGAAGAAGCGTGCGCGCTGCGACTCGATCCGCTTCAGGGCCGCCGCCCCGTCGTCGGGGTGGCCGAGCCACTGGGTGAGGCCTGGCAGGACGACGGTGGAGATGAAGCCGGGGTCGCTGTCGCGGTCCGCGAACTGGCTGATGTGCCGGGCGGAGCCGATGAGTTCGGCGGACTTCTTCTGCAGGGCGTTGTAGGAGCCGGTGGCCGCCCGCGCGTTGACGGCGAGATTGCTGGGGTCGACGCCCATGTAGAGCTCTTCGGCCCGGGCGCCGCCGAGGAACTCCAGGAACTTCCTGGCACCGTCCTCGTTCCTGGGCTCTCGGCTGAGCATGAACCCGTCGGTGGGCGCCTCCACGGCGTCCTGTCCGTGGGCCGGGTCGATTTCGGGGAAGGGGAAGAAGTCGATGTCGGCGCGTATCTTCTCGTCGGTGATCTGCTGGCCGAGGAAGAGGCCGATGACGGCCATGCCGGACTTCTTGTCGACCAGTGACTGCGCGGCGTCCTGCCAGGAGCGGCCGCCGGCCCCGCTCTGCTGATAGGGGGTCACCTCCCGCCAGAGGTCGAGGACGCGGGCCGTGCGCCTGTCGGTCCAGGAGACCTCACCGCGCATCAACTGCATATGGAAGTCGTAGCCGTTGGCGCGGAGGTCGAGGTAGTCGAAGGTGCCGAGGACGGACCAGCTGTCGCCGCCGCCGTAGCCGGAGGCGATCGGGGACAGGCCGTCCTTCTTCATCCGCTTGGCCAGGGCGGTGAACTCGTCCCAGGTCTTGGGGACTTGGTAGCCGCGCTCCTGGAAGAGGCTCTTGCGGTGGAAGACCGCCCATGGGTAGTTGTACAGCGGGACGAAGTAGTACGTGCCGTCCTCGCCGCGGGAGAGCTGCTTGGTGGCTTCGCCGAAGCCCGCGCCGATGGTGTCCCACACGTCGTCGACCGGGGCGCACAGGCCCTTCTTGGCGAAGTACTGCATGCGGTAGCCCGCGAACCAGGTGAAGACGTCGTCCGGGGTGCCCTGGAGGTAGCTGGTGATGCTCTTCTGGAAGGTGTCGTGGTCGACGGTGTTGGTCTTCACCTTCAGACCCGAGTCCTGGGTGAAGCTCTTGGTCACGGCCGCGTAGGCGGACTTGGGGGTGGCGTCGGCACCGTTGGAGCCGAAGGTGACCGTCTTCGGGTCGGCCGCCGCTCCCCCGCCGCAGGCGGTGAGGAGCGGTGCGGCCAGGGCGGCGGCCCCGGCTCCGAAGAGACCACCGACGACTGAGCGACGGCCGGGACCACGCGCAGCCAGGGGGATGCGGCTCTGCTGCGTCATTGCTGCTCCTCGTGCGCTAGGGGGTGTCTTGTGGATCAGGCCGGCTCGAGGCGACGGTGCCTTGAAGCCTGGCCGAGCGGGGTCGTGGGGGCACGTCTGATCCGATGAAGGACTGGATGGCGGTGGCGGCGGCCCCGCGGGCCCACTCCTCGAACGGCAGCGGGCGGGTGCGCACGTCGCAGCGGGCGGCGGAGCCGAAGGCGGTGGCGGTGAACGCGTCGCGGATCTGTTCGGCGAACAGGTCGTAGGCGGCCAGGCCCTCGCCGGAGATGATCACTCGTTCGGGGCCGAGCAGGTTGGCCACGGTGGCGATGCCGCGGCCGATCGCCGCGCCCGCCTCCGCGTACGCCTGGCGGGCCGCCGCGTCGCCCCGGCGGGCGAGGTCGACGGCGGCGATGCTGTCGGGGACCTCGATGCCGGTCGCCGCGCGGATCCGGGCGAGGATGGCCCCGTCGGCGGCGATGGCCTCGACGCAGCCCCGGTTGCCGCAGTGGCAGACGGGCCCGGCCGGGTCGACCGGGACATGGCCGATCTCGCCGGCCACTCCATGGGCTCCGGCGACCACGCGGCCGTGCACCACCAGGCCGCACCCGATGCCCGCGCCGACCGTCACGACGGCGAAGTCGGACAGCCCCACCCCGTCGCCGAACCACTGCTCGGCCACCGTCAGCGCGCGTACGTCGTTGTCGACGGTGACCGGCAACCCGGTGGTCGTGGCGGCGAGTTCGGCGAGCGGGACATCGCGCCAGTCCAGGAAGGGCGAGTAGCGCACGGATCCCTCCGCCCGGTCGACGTCCCCGGAGACCGCGACACCGAGACCCTGGACCCGCACACCCAAGCCGTCCGCCTCGGTGAGCAGTTCCTGGGTCAGATCGGCGATCGCCGTGAGCACGGCCGGGGGGGTGCGCCGGGCCAGGGGTACCCGGCGGGCGACACGGATGCGGCAGCACAGATCGGTGAGCACGCCGATGATCTCGTCGCCGGTGACCTTGACCCCGACGAACAGTGCGCGTCCCCCGTCGACCCGCACCAGGTTGGCGGGCCGCCCGAGTGCGGGGGGCGCCTCCTGGTCCGCGTCCTCCACCAGGTATCCGGCCTCGATGAGCGGACGAACGGCCTTGGTGACGGCGGCCGCCGACAGTCCGGCCCGACGGGCCACCTCCAGGCGGGTGAGGGGGCCGTGGGACAGGACCGTGGTGAAGATCTGCGAGGTGGCCGGCGTGTTCGCCGGGAACGTCTCGGCACGGTGGGTCGAGGGCATGGCCGGGAACCTATGCCCCTTATTTTCTGCTGTCAATGAATAAAACAAGATCTGCTAGACGCTCGACCTGACGGCCTCGATGACGAGTAAATGCAAGCCACACATGGGTACTTGACACACGATCAAAGGCGGCGCTTGGCTCTGTTCAGCATCCGCCGACGCCCGAACGAGAGGCCCCATGCCGCCCATCTCGCACTCGCCGGACACCGCGCTCTGGCTGCTGACCACCCCGCACACGTCGTACGCCCTGCGCATCGACGACACCGGTGCGCCCTGTCACCTCGCCTGGGGGGCACGGTTGACCCTGGCGGAGGCGGAGGCACTCGTGACACCCGCCGGGCGGCCGGCCAGCAGCTTCGAGGGACGGCCGCCGGTGGGCGAGGAGCTTCCGGTCGACGGCGGCACGCGGTACGGCCCGCCCTCCCTCCAGGTGCGCCACGCGGACGGCTCACGCGGCTTCGCCTGGCAGCCCCTCGGCCATCAGGTCCTGCGGCCCGCGCCCGGCGGCCACGAACTGGTCCTGCGTTTCCGGGACAGCCTCTGCCCGCTGTACGTCTCGCTGCACTACCTCGTACGCGACGACACGGACGTGATCGAACGCCGGACCGTGCTCCGCAACGCCGGGGACGAGCCACTGGAGCTGCTGCGCGCCGACTCCGCCGCCTGGACCCTGCCGCCCCTGCACGACTACCGGCTGAGCCATGTCACGGGCCAGTGGTCCGCCGAGAGCCAACTGCGCCGCGACCGGCTTCCGTACGGTGAGACCGTGCTGACCAGCCGACGCGGTGTCACCAGCCACCACGCCAACCCGTGGGTCATGCTGGACGCGGGCGACGCCACCGAGGACCACGGCCAGGTGTGGAGTGCCGCCCTCGCCTGGAGCGGCAGCTGGCGCCTGACCGTGCAGCGCACCCCCGACGGACGGTCGGGCGTGACCGCGGGCGTCGGCCACGAGGGCACCTGCGTCCCGCTCGCCCCGGGCGAGGAGTTCACCACGCCGGCCTTCGCCGGGCTGTACGCGGCCGACGGCTTCGGCGCCGCCAGCCGGGCATGGCACGCCTACACGCGGACCCATGTCATGCCGCACGCGCGGGAGACGGCCCCCGTGCTCTACAACTCCTGGGAGGCCACCGGCTTCGACGTCGACGAGGCGAGCCAGAAGGCGCTCGCCGAGCGGGCCGCCGCCCTGGGTGTCGAGCTCTACGTCGTGGACGACGGCTGGTTCGGCGCCCGCCGCAGCGACCGCGCGGGCCTCGGCGACTGGACCCCGGCACCGGAACGCTTTCCGGCGGGGCTCGGCCCACTCGCCGACGCCGTCCACCGGCTCGGCATGCGGTTCGGCATCTGGGTCGAGCCGGAGATGGTCAACCCGGACAGCGACCTCTACCGCGCGCACCCCGACTGGGTCCTGCATGTGCCCGGCCGCCGTCGCACCGAGCTGCGCAACCAACTCGTCCTCAACTTCGCCCGCGACGACGTCGCCGACTGGGCCCACGACTGGCTCACCCGGCTGGTCGCCGACCACGGGATCGACTTCCTCAAGTGGGACATGAACCGCGCGTTCGGCGAGGCCGGCTGGCCCGGCCGGCACGACGGCAACGACCGGCTGTGGACGCGGTACGTGACGAACCTGTACGACGTCATCGACCGGCTGCGCGCGGACCATCCGCCGCTGCGCATCGAGACGTGCAGCGGGGGCGGCGGCCGGGTCGACCTCGGCATCCTCGCCCGCACCGACCAGGCATGGGTGTCCGACAACACCGACGCCGTGGACCGCCTCGCCATCCAGCACGGCTTCGGCCAGATCTATCCGCCGCGGGCCATGTCCGCCTGGGTGACCGACGTTCCCCACCAGCTGACCGGGCACTCGGTGCCCCTGCGCTTCCGGTTCCACTCGGCGATGTCCGGCCTGCTGGGCATCGGCGGCGACCTCACCCGCTGGTCCGAGGAGGAACTCGCCGAGGGCGCCGCGCTGGTGGCCGAGTACAAGCGGGTGCGCCATCTCGTGCAGCGCGGCGACCTGTACCGGCTGACCGAACCGCTCGGCGACGAGCCGACGGTCGTGCAGTATCTGGCCCCCGACGCGGGCGAACTCCTTGTTCTCGCCTGGCGGCGCGGACCACGCCACGGCAGCCCCCGGATCCCGGTCCGGCTGCGCGGGCTGACACCCGGCGCCCGGTACCGGGACGCAGGGACCGGCGTCGTGCACCACGCCACCCACCTCACGGCGTACGGCCTGTCCCTCGACCTGCCGGCCGGCGACTGGACCAGCACCGCCCTGCACCTGGTGCGCCTGGGGCCGGGCGAATGAGCCGGCGGCGGCCGACCCCGCGTGCGGGCGGGCCGCCGCCCTGTCCGGGCACCTGGTGCGGAGGCGCGAACGGCCGGGCCCCGGCCGGGTTCCGACCAATATGAATTCAATTCCCGTGGCATTCAGATACCCGGTGGGGCCTGCCTAGCATCGAGCCCTCCGCGCGACGGGCGCGCCTGGACATCAGGAGAAACCCTCATGGAAATGCCGCCGAGAACGCCATGGTTCAGCCGGCTTCGGCCTCTGCCGGGTGGCCGCGGGCGCGCGGCCGTGGCGGGCGGGATCGGTGTGGTCGTGGCCGCCGCGCTCGCCCTGCCCACACCCACCGCCACCGCTGCCGTCGAGGCTGCCGACGCGCCGGTGGCCGTGCCGTGTCCGGCGAACCTGGTGGACAAGGCGACCTGTTACACCGGGCGGAGCACGGACGGCGCGTACTACGCGATCGCCGTCCCCAGGACCTGGAACGGCTCCTTGGTGATGCACGCGCACGGCGGCCCCGACCTGGGTGCGGAATCCGATCCCGAGCGCAGTGTCGGCGACCTGGAACGCTGGTCCGTCATGGTGGACCAGGGCTATGCCTGGGCCGGTTCGTCCTATCGACGGGGCGGTTACGGCACACGGATGGCGGCCGCCGACGTGGAGAGCCTGCGCCGCCTGTTCGTGCGGGAGTTCCGTGAGCCGAAACGGACGTACGTGCACGGCCAGTCGTGGGGCGGGAACGTCGCCGCGAAGGTCGTGGAGGTCTACGGTGCCGACCGGCACGGCCCGTACGACGGCGCGCTGCTCACCAACGGCGTGCTCGGCGGCGGCTCCCGGGGCTACGACTACCGGGTGGACCTGCGCGTGGTCTACCAGTACTACTGCCGGAATCACCCGCGGCCGACCGAGGTCCAGTACCCGCTGTGGCAGGGGCTGCGCGAGGGCTCGACGATGACGACGGCCGGACTGCGCGCCCGGCTCCAGGAGTGCACCGGGTTCTCCTCACCGCCCGCGGAGCGCACGGCACTTCAGCAGCGCAACCTCGACGACATCCTCGCCGTCACCAAGATCCCGGAGCGGACCCTGGAGTCGCACCTGCGGTTCGCCACCTTCACCTTCCGCGACATCGTGCACACCCGGCTCAACGGGCGGAACCCGTTCTCCGACGAGGGCGTCGTCTACTCCGGATCCCATGACGACGCCGCCCTCAACGCCGGCGTGCAGCGTTTCTCGGCCGACCCCACCGCCGTGCGCGACCTGTCCTACGACAGCGACCCGACCGGCAAGGTCTCCCTCCCCGTCCTCACCCTCCACGCCATCGACGACCCGACGGCGTTCGTCGAGCACGAGGCCGCCTACCGGGCCTCCCTGCGCGGCGCGAAGCGGGACGAGCACCTCGTGCAGACCTTCACCGACGAGCACGAGCACAGCGGACTGAGCACGGCCGAGTACGCCAACTCCCTCGCGGCCCTGGACCGCTGGGTGCGCGGCGGGAAGAAGCCGACCCCGGCCTCGATCGCGGCGTCCTGCCCCGCCTTCGACGCCACGTACGGCACCGGCTGCTTCTACGAGCCGGCCTTCGTGCCCGGGCCCTACGCCTCGCGCGTCGAGTCGCGTCCCGGCGGCCTGGCCTGGCCGGCGCTGACCGCGAAGCAGGAGCGGGAGTGGAGCCGGGTGCCGGGCGTGGGCATCGCGCCCTGAGCCACACCCGCCGCACCTGGCCGGGGACACGTCATGGGCTCGCCGGAAGGTGCTGCTCGGTCCAGATGACCTTCCCTGAGGGTGTGTAGCGGGTGCCCCAGCGGTCCGCGAACTGGGCCACCAGGAAGAGGCCACGGCCGCCCTCGTCCATGCTGGTGGCCCGGCGCAGATGCGGGGCCACGCTGCTGCCGTCGGACACCTCGCAGATGAGGCTGCGGTCGCGGATCAGGCGGACGACGATGGGGCCGCGCGCGTACCGGATCGCGTTGGTCACCAGTTCGCTGAGGATCAGTTCGAGGGTGAACGCCTCCTCCTCCAGGCCCCAGTCGTGCACCGTCCGGCCGGCCGCGGATCGCACGCCGGCCACGGCCGAGGGGTCGCAGGCCACGTCCCAGGACGCCGTACGGTCGCTGTCGAGCAGCCGGGTGCGCGCGACCAGCAGGGCCACGTCGTCGGGCGGCGGCGCCGACAGCAGGGTGTCCATCACGGCCCGGCACATCTGCTCCGGAGTCCGCCCGGCGTGCGCGACCGCGCGGCGCAGCAGCTCGATGCCCTCGTCGATGTCACGTCGGCGGCGCTCCACGAGGCCGTCGGTGTACAGCACGATGCTGCTGTTCTCGGGCAGGACGAGCTCCGCCTTCTCGTACGGCAGCCCCCCGAGTCCCAGCGGCGGGCCGGTGGGTACCCCGGCCGGCTCCGCGCGGCCGTCCGGGTACACGACGAGGGGTTCCAGGTGGCCGGCCCGGGCCATGGTGCACAGGCGCGAGACCGGGTCGTAGACGGCGTAGACGCAGGTGGCGCCCGTGACGGTCGGGGCTTCGCCGCTGTCCTCCAGGTCCTGGTCGATGCGGCTGACGAGTTCGTCCAGGTACCAGAGCAGTTCGTCGGGGGGCAGGTCGAGGGCGGAGAAGTTGTGGACGGCGGTCCGCAGCTGCCCCATGGTGGCGGCCGCGCGCAGGCCGTGCCCGACGACATCGCCGACGACGATGGCGACGCGGGCGCCCGGCAGGGGGATGACGTCGAACCAGTCGCCACCGACACCGCCGAGCCCCGCCTCCGCCGGCAGGTAGCGGTGAGCCACCTCCACCGCGCTCTGGCCGGGAAGCACATGTGGCAGCAGGCTGCGCTGGAGGGCCACGGCCATGGTGTGCTCGCGGGTGAAGCGGCGGGCGTTGTCGATGCTGACGGCGGAGCGGGCGACGAGTTCCTCCGCGACGGAGAGGTCCTCCGTCGTGAAGGGCTCGGGCTCTCGCGAGCGCCAGAAGGTCACCACACCGAGCGTCACCCCGCGGGCCCGGAGCGGAGCCGCGATCATGGAGTGGATGCCGTAGGACACCAGTCTGCGCGCCCGGTCGGGGTCCTGTGCCTGCCAGCCGGAGAACGCGGCCATGTCGGATTCCAGCACCAGCTTCCCGGTTCCGAATCCGGCGGCCTGCGGAGTAGACGGGACGAAGTGGATCAGCGCACCGGGGGGATACAGCGGGCTCTCGCGGACGCCGTGCAGGGCGACGCGCCGCAGTTCCGTCACGCTCAGCAGGTTCGGTTCGTCACCTTGCAGCACGGCGTCGGCCAGGTCGACGGTGACGTAGTCGGCGAACCGCGGGACGGCGAACTCGGCCAGTTCCTCGGCCGTGCGGGTCACGTCGAGCGTGGTGCCGATGCGCACTCCGGCGTCGTACAGCAGCTTGAGGCGTTCCTGGACGACCTCGACGCGCCCCATGAGCACACTGAGTTCCGTGGTGTCGCGGAGGGTGGCGACCGTGCCGCCCGGTCCGGCCTGCCGTGTCATGGGGCGGTGGCTGACGGCCAGCAGCCGGTCACCGACCTTGACCACCTGGTCCGTGGCCTCCGTGCCGGACAGCAGCAGCGTCTCGGCCTGCGGTTCGAGTCCCAGACTGCCGACGGTACGGCCCTCCGCGTCGGCCCCGAGCCGGAGCAGGCGCCGTGCTTCGTCGTTGGCCAGGAGCAGCCGGCCCTGGGCGTCGATGACGAGCACGCCTTCACGCACCGAGTGCAGAACGGCGTCGTGGTGCTCGTACATGCGCGTCATCTGCGCCGGGCCGAGGCCGTGCGTCTGACGGCGCAGGCGTCCGCTGATCCAGGCGGTTCCCCCGGTGGCGGCCGCGAGGACCAGCCCGGCCGCCGCCAGCACGAGCGGCAGTTGCCGTTCGGCCGCCACGCTGACCTGCTTGACCGTGATGCCCGCGGCGACCAGCCCGACGACCTTGCCGTCCGTACCGATGACGGGGACGACGGCCCGCACGGAGCGGCCCAGCGTGCCCGTGGTCGTCTCGGTGACGATGCCACCGCGCTGTGCCGCCGCGATGCTGCCGATGTAGTGCCGGCCGATCTGGGCGGGGTTCGGATGGGTGTAGCGGATGCCCTGCGGGCTCATCACCACGACGAAATCCACCCGGGAGCGCTGCCGGGTCTCCTCGGCCTGCGGCTGCAGCACGACGGTGGGATCCGCCTCGGTCAGCGCCTGCTTGACCGAGGGCGACGAGGCGACGGCCGTGGCCACCGCGAGTGAGCGGTTGCGGGCCTCACGGTCGGCGTCGGTCCGGGACTGGAGCAGCAGGGCCACGACCGCGGCCACCACGAGGACCAGGGCGATGAAGACCTGGAGGATGAACACCTGGCCGGCGACCGTGCGCAGCCCCGACCAGGACCGCGCACGCCCCGGCAACCGGTCCATGCCTCTATCTAACATCGTCCCGATCGTGCCCTCACCCGGGATCGGCGGACCGACGGGTCCGGGCGGCGGCGCCGAACCGGCGGGCGGCCGGCCGAGGAGTTCCCGCAGATCTTCACCGACCCGGGCGGCATGGTTGAGCGGCCCCGACCCGGCCGGGCTTCGCGTGCCGGTCAGTCCGTCATGCCGGTGAACATCCCGGGCTCGTAGCCACCTCCGGGGTTGTTCAGGATCACGCCGAACCGGTTCGACGCGTTGATCATGGCGACCACGGAGACCAGCGCGGCTATCTGGTCGTCGTCGTAGTGCTTGCGCACCTGGGCCCAGGTCTCGTCGGACACGCCGTCGTGGGCGTCGGCCAGCCGGGTGCCCTCCTCGGTGAGCGCCAGTGCGGCCCGCTCGGCCTCGGTGAACACGGTCGAATGGCGCCAGGCGGCGACCAGGTGGAGCCGGGCCGAGGTCTCGCCGGCCCTCGCGGCCTCCTTGGTGTGGATGTCGACACAGAAGCCGCAGCCGTTGATCTGGCTGGCGCGGAGGCTGACCAGCTCCTGGGTGGTCTTGGGCAGCGACGACTGCTCGATCACCAGGCTGACGGCGTAGGTCCGCTTGGCGATCTTGGTGCCGAACTCGTTGGCGATCAGGTCGAAACGGGGTTCCATGTCTTCGTCCTCACTCGTGGTCCTGTGTGCCGCGCGGATCGTCCGTGCGGCGTCCTGACGACCACGAGATGCCGGCGCCCCGGTCCCTGTGACAGGGCCGGCCATGTGACGAGCGGCACAACGACTCGACGTCACAGAACGTCCGCGGCCGGTGTCCTGTGGGCGACACCGTCGAGAGCGCGGAGGAATCACCCATGACCGGCGCAGCGGACACCGCACCCGAGGGCCGCGGCGGGAGCAGGAGCCGGGGCAGGCGCCCGGACCCCGCCACCGAGGCGTTCGTCGCCCACCGCAACCTGCTGTTCACCGTCGCCTACGAGATGCTCGGGTCCGTCACCGACGCCGAGGACGTCCTCCAGGAGACCTGGCTGCGCTGGGCGGAGGTCGACCTGGACGCCGTACTGAACCGGCGCGCGTACCTGATCCGGATCACCACCCGCCAGGCGCTGATCCGGCTGCGTACGCTCGGGCGCCGCAGGGAGTCCTACGTCGGCCCGTGGCTGCCGGAGCCGCTGCTGACCGCGCCCGACGTGGCCGAGGACGTCGAGCTGGCCGACAGCGTCTCGATGGCGATGCTGCTGGTGCTGGAGACGCTCACGCCGACCGAGCGGGCGGTGTTCGTCCTGCGCGAGGTCTTCGAGGTCGGCTACGACGAGATCGCCGAGGCCGTCGACAAGAGCCCGGCGGCGGTCCGCCAGATCGCCCACCGGGCACGGTCCCACGTCGCCGCCCGCCGCCCGCGCGCGGGCGTCTCCCCGGCCGAGACCCGCGCCGCGCTCGAGGCGTTCCGGCGCGCGGTCGAAACGGGTGATCTTCAGACCCTGCTCGACATCCTCGCGCCGGACGTCGTCCTCCTGGGCGACGGCGGCGGGGTCGTGGAAGCGACGCCTGCGCCCGTCGTGGGAGCCGCCACGGTGGCCTCCCTGCTGGCCGCCTCCCGGCTGGGCGCCGTGGCCGCCGAGACACCGTTGCGAGCGGCACAGGTCAATGGGTGGCCGGCGCTGGTCCTCCGCGTCGACGGCGAGATCGACACCGTCGTCGCGGTGCGCGTCGACGACGGCCTCATCACCGGGCTCTACGCCGTGCGCAACCCCGAGAAGCTGTCGCACATGGAGCGGGAGACCGCCCTGCACCGCTGAGCCCACGGCGCGGCGGCAGACCGGGGCGGTCGGGTCGCCGGTCGCGCGAGGACCTCGGTCTCCTCACCCCGGGAGAACGAGCCGGCAGGTCTCGCCCGGCTCGACGCGGACCGCGCGGTCGGGCAGCCGGATGTCGATCGGTGAACGGTCGGACGGCGGCACCGTGACCTCCAGCCGTCCGGGCTCCAGCCGCAGCCGGACACCCCAGTGCCCCTGGTAGCGCAGCGAGAAGCCGTAGGACGACAGCTCCGGCAGCGGCACCGGATCGAGCCACAGCGCGCCGTCCCGGGTCTCCAGTCCCGTCAGGCCGCGCTGGACGAGGTCGAGTGTGCCGGCCATGGCGCCCAGGTGGACGCCCTCGCCCGTGGTGCCGCCCTGGAGGTCCGCGATGTCGCCGCGCAGGGCTTCCTGGCAGTACGTCCACGCCTCGGCGCGGCGGGCCCGGGCCAGCACCCAGCCGTGGACCAGGCCGCTGAGGGTCGAGCCGTGGCTGGTGCGGTGCAGGTAGTGGTCGACGGTGCGCAGCCAGAGCTCGTCGTCGAGCCGGTGGCCCAGCCTGCCGAAGAGGTCCTGGAGTTCGGCGGGTGAGAAGAGGTAGCCGAGCATCAGGACGTCGGCCTGTTTGGACGCCTTGTAGCGGTTGACCGTGTCGCCCTCGGCCTCCAGGATCCGGTCCAGCCGCCGGATGTCGCCGTACTGCCGCCGGTGCCCCTCCCAGTCCAGCTCGGCGAGGTCGCCGTAGCCCTCGAACTGGCTGATGACGCCGTCGTGGAAGGGCACGTGGAGCGTGCGCGAGACGTCCTCCCACTGTTCGAGTTCGCCGTCGTCCAGTCCGGTGCGCTCGGCGAGTTCGCGCCGCCGGGGTTCCGGCAGGGTCCGCAGCACGTCCAGGGCGCGGGCGAGCACCCAGGCGGCGGTGACATTGGTGTACGCGTTGTCGTCGAGTCCGGGGTGTGGCGCGTCCGGATACGCGTCGTGATACTCGTCGGGGCCCATCACGCCCCGGATGCGGTGCCGGCCCAGTCCCTCGTCCCAGGTGGCCGAGTCCGCCCAGAAGCGGGCGATCTGGAGCAGCATCTCGGCGCCCCTGGTGTGCAGGAACTCGGTGTCCCCGCTCGCCTCGCAGTACTGCCACACGTTGTACGCCACCGCGGAGCCGACGTGCCGCTGGAGCCGCGAGTGGTCCGGCAGCCAACGGCCCGAGCGCGGATTGAGATGCACCTCCTGCGACTCCTCGCGTCCGTCGCTGCCGCTCTGCCACGGGTACAGCGCGCCGCGCCGGCCGACCGCGCGGGCCGTGGCACGGGCCTGGTCGAGGCGGCGGTGCCGGTAGCGGAGCAGCGCGCGGGACACCTCCGGGAAGTGCAGGTCGAGGTACGGCAGCACGAACAGCTCGTCCCAGAAGACATGGCCGCGGTACGCCTCACCGTGCAGGCCCCGGGCCGGGACGCCGACGTCGAGGTCCGCCGTGTGCGGGGAGAGCGTCTGCAGGACGTGGAAGAGGTGCAGGCGCAGGATGCGGCCCGCCTCCCCGGGGACGTCCAGTTCGGCCCGCCGCCACAGCTGGTCCCAGGCCGTCAGGTGCGAGTCGAGCAGTTCGTCGAAGGCGGGCGCCGCGCCGACCCGGTCGATCGCGGCGTCCAGCGGGTCGCTGATGGCGGGATCGCGGGAGGTGTGCAGGGCGACGGTCTTGTCGACGGTGACGGTACGGCCGGGCGGCAGCCGCAGGCGCACCCGCTGGCCGGCCCGCGACGCCTCGCGCCAGGTGGTGACCGGCGCGTCGGCGGTCAGCCGGGCCGCCATGCCGATGCGGATGTCGGAGGTGCGGGTCCGGCAGCGCAGCCACACCGTGCCCGGCTCGACCGTTCCGGTGTGCATCCGGGTGAGGTGGCGGCCGTCGAGGTCCCGGTAGCGCGGTACGCCGGCGTTGGTGACCCCGCCGTCCAGCGCGGCCTCGACGTCGAGGTCCCCGGTGAAGCCCTCGGCCGTGAACTCGGTGCGCAGGGCCGCCAGATGGGGTTCGGCCATGTGCACCAGGCGCTGCTGCCGCACGGACAGCACCCGGTCCGCGCCGAGGGTGTACCGCGTCCGGCGCTCCAGCAGCCCCGAGTCCAGGTGCAGCGCCTGGCCGTGTTCCGCCACCCGCGCGGTGTCGGGGGTCAGCCACTGCCCGTCGGCGGGACGGAACCGCAGCGGCAGCCAGTTCGGCAGGTTGACCAGGTCCTCGTTCTCCACCCGGCGCCCCGCGACGTCCGTGGTGAGCCGGTCGTAGCAGCCGGCCGCGTACGTGCCGGGGTAGTGCACCTCGTCGGCGGCGCACTCCGGCAACGCCCCGCGGGTGGCGAAGTAGCCGTTGCCCAGCGTGCACAGCGACTCGCGCAGCCGCTCGTCGGCGGGCTCGTAGCCGTCGTACTCCCACGTCCAGCCCGTCACCGGCGTGTCCTCTCGTCCGTCCGGCCCGTCACCGCCGTGTCCCGTCGTCGAGCAGCTCCGCGAGATCCGTGACGACGATGTCGGCGCCGTGCCGGAGAAGTCTCGGCCGGGTGTCCGGGCCAGCGGTCCGGTCCACGCCGACGACGAGGGCGAATCCGCCGCTGCGGCCCGCTTCGACGCCCGCCAGGGCGTCCTCCACGACGGCGGCCCGGGCGGGCGGAACGCCGAGCCGACGGGCGGCTTCGAGGAAGAGGTCGGGCCGCGGCTTGCCGCCGAGCCCCAGGCGGGCCGCCTCGCCGCCGTCGACCAGGGCGTCGAAGAGGTCCAGCGCGCCCGCCCCGGTGAGCAGCTCGGCGGCGTGCCGCGACGCGGAGGCCGCCGCGACCGCGATCCCCGCGCCGCGCAGGGCGCGCACCAGACGCAGCGTGCCCGGATACGCGTCGACGCCCCGCTCGCGGAGCCGCTCGGTGAACAGTCGCTCCTTGTGGTCCGCCACGGCGCTCACGGTCGCCGGTGCCGGTTCGAACCCGCGCGATGCCAGGAACGCGGCGGCACCGTCGAGCCGGGACCTGCCGTCCACGTACCGCAGGTAGTCGTCGGCGTCGAAGGGCCGCGGTGGGCTGGGGGCCTCGGGCGGCGCCCCGGGCGGGGCCTTGGACGCACGCTCGGGCGGCTGCTGGGGCGGGTGCTCGGCCAGGAACGCGTCGAAGGCGGTCTTCCAGGCGGCCGCGTGCACGCGCGCCGAGTCGGTGATCACCCCGTCGGTGTCGAACACGACTGCGCCGAGGCCCCTGAGCGCGGGGGTGAGCACGTCACGGGACCGGGCGGCCGTCATCGCTCCTCCTCGGAGTGCGGGTGACTGCATTCGGCTGTGGGCGACTGCGGGTGACTGCCGGCGACCGCGTTCGAGTGCCGGTGACTACAACGGTCACACCGTCCCCGGGACGACCGCCACCGGACAGCCCTCCGGCGCCTGCGGCTCGTACGCCCCGGGGCCGCCGCTCCGGGGCCGCTCCGGGGCCGCCCCGGGACGCCTCCCCCGCTACGCCTTGCGCAACGGCACCCGCCACAGCAGCGTGGTGCCGCCGCCCTCGGGCTCCCCCAGCTCCAGCCGGCCGCCCGACCGCTCGGCCCGTTCCGCCATGTTGCGCAGCCCGCTGCGGCGGCCGCCGGCCGGAATGCCCACGCCGTCGTCGGTGACCGACAGGCGTACCTCCCGTCCGTCCGTGGCCAGGACCACCTCGGCCCGTCGGGCACGGGCGTGCCGGGCGATGTTGGTCAGGGCCTCGGAGAGCACGGCCACCACGTCGTCGGCGGTCTCCTTGGGCACATCGGTGTCCAGCAGGCCTTCCATCCGCACGCTGGGGGCGAAGCCCAGGACGGGCGCCGCGTCCCCGACCACGCGTACGGCGCGGGCTCGCAGCCCCGCCTCGCCGGCGCCCTCACGGGTGCGCAGGCCGAAGATCGTCGACCTGATGATCTTGATGGTCTCGTCGAGATCGTCCACCGCACGCGCCACGCGCTCGGAGGCCTCCGCGTGCTCGATGAAACGGCCCGCGCTCTGCAAGGTCATCCCGGTGGCGAACAACCGCTGGATCGCCAGATCGTGCAGGTCACGGGCGATCCGGTCGCGGTCCTCGAGCACCGCGATCTGCTGCGCGTCCTGACGGCGTTCCGCCAGCTCCATCGCGACGGCGGCCTGGGCGGCGAACGCCTGCAACGTCTCGGTCTCCGTCGCCGAGAACGCCGGCCGACCGACTTCTCGCGCCAGCAGGACCACGCCTCGGGGACCCGCCTCGCCCGTGCCGATGGGCACGGCCACGGCCGGGCCGAGCCCGCCGAAGCGCGGCGGCTCCAGCGAGATCCTTCCGTCGTGGGCGGCGTCCTCGCTGGTCACCGGCGCCGCGCCGGAGAAGGCCAGTCCCATCAGGCTCCGGTCCATGGACAGGACGAGACCGCGGTGCGCGTCGGCGTCCATCCCGACGGCGATCTCCACGGCGAGCGAACCCGTGTCCTCCATGGGCACCGCGACCGCCGCCAGGGCCGAGCCGGTGATCTCACCGGCCCGCTCGGCGATCAGACCGAGGACGTCGGTACGCGCCCCGCCGGACATCAGGCTGTGGGTGATCTCGGCGTTCGCCCGCAGCCAGCGCTCACGCAGCCGGGACTCGGCGTACAGCCGGGCGTTGTCGATCGCGACTCCGGCCGCCACGGCCAGCGTGAGCGTGACCGAGACGTCCTCCTCGTCGAACTGCGCGCCACCCCGCTTCTCGGTCAGGTACAGGTTGCCGAAGACCTGGTCGCGCACCCTGATCGGGACGCCGAGGAAGGTGTTCATCGGCGGGTGGTGGGGCGGGAAGCCGTACGAGGACGGGTGCTCCGAGATCTTGGACAGGCGCAGCGGCTCGGGATGACGGATCAGCTCGCCCAGGATGCCGTGGCCCTCCGGATACGGACCGATCCGGGCGACCTCCTCCTCGCTGACCCCGACCGTGTGGAAGGCCGACAGCCGCCTGCCGTCCGGGCCGATCACACCCAGCGCCGCGTACTGCGCGTCGACGAGCAACGCGGCGGCCTCCACGATGCTGCGCAGGGCCTGCTCCAGATCCAGCTCCCGGCCGACCGACAGCACCGCCTCCAGCAGGCTGTGCACCCGGTCGCGGGTGCCGCGGGCCGCGTCCAGCCGCGCCTGAAGCTCCTCCAGCAGCTCGTCCAGCCTCAGCTGAGGCAGCCGTACCCGGGCCTCCTCGCGGCTTCCCACCCGCACTCCTCCAGCTCCCTCGACGTACGGACGACCACCGGTCCGATCATGTGCCACGGTAGTGCGCGGCCGGGGGACGCGGTAGCGCGCCGGGGCGGGCCCGGCCGGGGGGCGACCGGATCGGGCCGGATCGTCGGGGTTGCCGGGCCGGATCGCCGGGGTCGCCGTCCGCGCACGAGGGACCTCCGGCCCCGGGGAAGGGGACCATCGGCATCTGGCGGGACGGCGGCGTCCGGGGCAGAGTGGCACCAGGAGCGGCACCGATCCCCCGCGGTGTCGCTCCGCCCGTGCGGCCGCGCGGTCACCCGCGTGAGGCGAGGGACCACCGGACGCCGACCGGGGCCGAGCGGCCCTGGCGCCGAGGCGTCCCGTGCCGTTCGAATGGCCGGGTCGGGCCCAGGCATGGCTGCGGGAGGCGGAGAACGGTGAGTGACTCAACGATGCGGACGCCCGCCACGGCCGGCGACGACGACCCGTCGAACCCGTCGAACCCGTCGAACCCTTCGGAACCGCACTGGAGTGTCGAGTTGGAGGGCGCGGAGGCGTTGCGGCTCCTGGGCGGCGTGTCCCTGGGCCGGATCGTCTTCACCCGGCACGCGCTGCCGACCGTCCGCCCGGTCAACCATGTCCTGGTCGACGGCGACATCGTCATCCGCACCCACGGTGACGCCGCGCTGACCCGGTACACGCGCCGGACCGGGAGTGAGGGAGCCGTCGTCGCCTACGAGGCCGACGACATCGACCCGGACACCCACCTCGGCTGGAGCGTGGTGGTCACGGGCTATGCGCGGCTGGTCACGGATCCACGGGAACTGGCCGACTACCGGGCCCTGTTGCGCCCCTGGGGCACGCAACGGATGGATCACGCCGTCCGCATCCACCCCGATCTGGTCACCGGGGTCCGCCTGACGGCCCACGATCCCTCCCTGTCCGCCTGACGACCACCGGAGCCTGCCTCCTGCCTCACGGCTGGGCTCCCGGCTCGTGGCTTCTGGCTCGCGGATCTTGTATGCCGGAAATCCGTCGCTGCCGGCGCCGCCCGGATGCGAGGGTGAGCGGGCTCGCGTCCGCTCAGGGAAAGAGATCCTCCGGCATGGCCGTCATCCACCGCACCGTCCTCACGCCGTCCAAGCTCGAACTGCTCACCTCCTGGCTGCCGTCCCGGCCGTGGTACCGAGGCGGCGGCGGTGCACCGCGGTTGGCGAAGGCCGGCGGCTTCCGGCTGGACGACCCGCGCGGCGACGTCGGGATCGAGTTCATGGTGGTCACCGATGCCTCCGGCCCTCACCCGATCGCCTACCTGCTGCCCCTCACCTACCGCGGTGCCCCGCTGGAAGGGGCGGAGCACGCTCTCGTCGGCACCATGGAGCACGGGGTGCTGGGACGGCGCTGGGCCTACGACGGCTGCCACGACCCCGTGTCGGTCGCCCAGTTGGTGGCCCTGATCGAGGGCCGGGTGCGGGCGCAGGACCAGAACATCAGCGACGCCCCCGACCGGGAGGTCATCGCCTCCTGCACCGTCGAGGGCCCCCTCTCCACGGACTTCACGGCCGACGACGACCGTGAAGGCACCGAACTGACCATGCCGCACGGCACGACCCTCCGGCTGCACCGGGTCCTGTCGCCCGCCCCGGACGGCGCGTCGCTCTCCCCGCGGGGAGCGATCGGCCACGTCACCGGCTCCTGGCAGCTGCCGGCCGGCACCCGTGCCCGTGGGGTGTTCGCCGTGCTGCACGCCGGGACGCCGGCGTAGGGACGTCGAGCACCGCTCACGGCCGGTCGCACGCGAACACGCGGCGGGACGCCTGGGGGATGCCTGGGCGAACGCCTGACCGGACACCGAACGGCCCTTGCCGCAAGGGCCGTTCAGCCGTTCAGAGCCGGAAGCGCACGCCGTCCTGGGCGCGTCCGCCGACGAGTTCGCGTCCGGTGATCAGCTCCGGCTCGATGCGTACGAAGACCTCCTGGGGTACCGGTACCCAGGACCGCGGCCCGGTGCGCAGGAGCCGTGCGTGCTCGGTGGGGTCGGTCACCACGGTGGCCGCTCCGGTGACCACGACGCTCCAGCCGGACCGCGTGGCCGCGTCGACCTCGTCGGCCTCGAAGGCGACCACCGCGCCGCCGATCGCGCTGACCAGCTGCGAGGTGGCCGACGTGCGCACCAGGACCGCGCCGTCCTGGTCCAGGGCGAAGTTGACCGGCAGCACGGCGGGCAGCGCCTGCCGTGTGTACACGATGCGCCCCACCGGCACCTTGGCCAGCAGGCGCGCGCACTCCTGCCGGCCGAGTTCGCGGAATCCGTCGTCGGTGTACATCTGCCTTCTCGTCTCCCACCCGGCTCCCTGAGCACGGTCTCCCGGGCAGGACCCCGGTTCAGACCGAGATCCGGCGTCCCGTGACGGCGTACGGTTCGATGCGCACCCACACGTCGCGTCGGCCTCCGGCCCAGGGCGTGCTGTGGGCCTGCTCGGCGAGCCGGCGCTCCTCGCCGATGTCCGTCACCGTGCGGGCGTGTCCGCGCAGCAACACGCTCCAGCCC
This sequence comes from Streptomyces phaeofaciens, assembly GCF_014648915.1. GTDB lineage: Bacteria > Actinomycetota > Actinomycetes > Streptomycetales > Streptomycetaceae > Streptomyces > Streptomyces phaeofaciens. The sequence continues at coordinate 168,123 of NZ_BMSA01000004.1, forward strand.
TCGCTGAACGTGTCGTCGATGCGGTCGACCTCGAAGGCGACCGCGGAGCCGGACGCCAGGGACGGCGTGGCGCCGTGGGCGGTCCTGAAGACGACCGTCTCGTCGACGACGCTGTAGTTGACGGGGACGATCACCGGTCCGAGAGCCGTGCCCACCGCGAGCCTGCCCACACCGTGCGTCGACAGCAGGTCGGCGCACTCGGTCCTGGTCAGTTCGGTGAACTCGGGATCACGACCGGCCTCTCCAGGACCGGGAGGCAGATCGGCATCGCCGCCGGTGAGCGCCGAGATGGTGGTCCGCAGGGCTCCCGCCAGCCTGAGCAGCGGGCCCTGGCTGGGCGCGGCGCCGGCATGCTCCTCCAGGTGCCGCAGATAGCCGGTGGCCATGCCCGCGCGGGCCGCCGTCTCCTCCCGCGTCAGCCCGAGCTGGACGCGGCGTGCGGCGAGCCGGCGGCCCAGGTCGCCCGAGGGCGCGCCCTTCGTCGCGTTCCCCTGTGTCTGTTCGGGCATGGCCCGTCACGTCCTCTCGTCAGGTCGCCCGGATGGTCAGGTCGCCCGGACGGCGACCTCGTCGTGCGGCTGCTCGCCGAGGACCACCTTGAGCGCGCCGGTGTCGGCGGCCCGGGCGAAGACGTCGTACGCCTCCTCCATGTGGTCCAGCGGGAAGGTGTGGGTGACCAGTTGCGCGGTGGGCAGCCGGCCGGCCGCGGCCATCCGCAGGAGGGTGGGCGTGGAGTGGGTGTCCACGAGGCCCGTGGTGATGGTCACGTTCTTGATCCACAGGTCTTCCAGGTGCAGCGTGGCCGGCTTGCCGTGGACGCCGACGTTGGCCACATGCCCGCCGGGCCGCACCATGCGTGTGCACTGCTCGAAGCTCTCCGGCACACCGACCGCCTCGATGACGACGTCCGCGCCGAGTCCGTCGGTGAGGTCGGCGATCAGTTGCTCGGGCGTCTCCCGGGCGTCGGCGACGGCGTCGGCGCCGAGCCGCCGGGCGGCCTCCAGCCGGGACGCGGCCAGGTCGACGGCGACGATCCGCTCGGGGCCGAAGAGGCGCGCCGTGGCGATCGCGGCGAGGCCGATGGGGCCGGCGCCGACGACGGCGACGGTGTCTCCGGGGCGTACGCGCCCGTTGAGGACGCCGACCTCGTAGGCGGTCGGGAAGATGTCCGCGAGCAGGACGGCGTCCTTGCTCTCGACCGCGCCGGGCAGGGCGTGCACGGACAGGTCGGCGTAGGGGACACGGACGTACTCCGCCTGGGTGCCGTCGATGAGATGGCCGAGGATCCAGCCGCCGCCGCCCCGGCACTGGCCGTAGGCGGCCTCACGGCAGTAGCGGCAGCGGCCGCAGGCGCTGATGCAGGAGACCAGCACGCGGTCCCCCGGGCGTACGGTCCTGACGTCGCCGCCGACCTCCATGATCTCGCCGACGGCCTCGTGGCCCAGAACGGTGCCCGGGCGCACCTCGGGGACGTCGCCCTTGAGGATGTGCAGGTCCGTGCCGCAGATGGTGACGGCGTCGACCCGCACGATGGCGTCGGTGGGATCCTTGACGGCAGGGTCCGGGACCTCTTCCCATGCGGACTGCCCGGGGCCGTGGAAGACGAAGCCTTTCATGACGCTCCTCACCATCCCTCTGTGCGCGTGCCGAGACTGCCCTACACATCCAGCTTGTCCGGTAATCGGCTAATCCGCTTGGGCCGTACGGCCCTCCTCACCGTCCCCCTCCCCCGCCGGCCGGTCCTCGCCGCCGCTCAGGTCGAAGACGATGCGGGCCTTGACCTCGCCGCGCAGCACCTCGGCGATGGAGTCGTTGACGGAGGCGAGGGGGCGGGCCTCGTGGACGACCTTGGTGCGCCCAGCCGCGTGCAGCTGGAAGACCTCGGCGAGGTCCTGCCGGGTGCCGACGATCGAGCCGATCACGCTCGTCCCGTTCAGTACGGTGTCGAAGACGGGCACCCGGACCGTGCCGTGGGCCGGCAGGGCCACCATGACCAGTTTGCCGCCCCGGCGCAGCCCTGCGTTGACGGCCTCGAAGGCCGCGTCGTTCACCGCGAGCGCGAGGGCCGCGTGCGCGCCGCCGTGCCGCTTGAGCTCCTCGCCCACGTCCTGCTTGCGGGCGTCGACGAGGAGATCGGCGCCCAGTTCCGCGGCGAGTTCGAGCTTCTCGTCGGTGACGTCGATCGCCGCGACGGTGGCTCCGGCGATCTTCGCGTACTGCACGGCCAGGTGGCCGAGCCCACCGACGCCGGAGATCGCGACGAGCTGGCTGGGCCGGACGTCGGCGACCTTGAGCGCCTTGTACGTCGTCACGCCCGCGCAGGTCAGCGGGGCGGCGTCCAGGGCCGTGATCCCCTCGGGCACGGGCTGGGCGAAGTCGGCCCAGGCCAGCATCTTCTCGGCGTACCCGCCGTCGCAGCCGTAACCGGTGTTGATCTGCTGCTCACAGAGCGTCTCCCAGCCGGACAGACAGTGCTCGCACCGCCCGCACGCCCAGCCGAGCCAGGGCACGGCGACCCGCTGCCCGACGGACAGGTGGGTGACGCCCTCACCGAGCTTCTCGACGAGGCCGACGCCCTCGTGCCCGGGGACGAACGGCGGGCTCGGCTTGACCGGCCAGTCGCCGTGCGCCGCGTGGATGTCGGTGTGGCACAGCCCGGACGCCTCCACCCGGACGCGGACCTGGCCGGGGCCGGGCTCCGGGTCGGGGCGCTCCTCGATGACCAGGGGTTCCCCGAACGCTCGTACGACCGCTGCCTTCATGGATCTCTTCTCCTCGAGAGTCCGGGACCCCGGGGGCCCGGAAGTGGTTCAGCCGTGAGGGACAACGACGACGGGGGCGGTGGAGTGATGCACGACGGCGTGCGTGACGTGGCCGATGTGCGCACCGAACGGATTGCGGCGGATCCGCCGGCCCACGACGACGAGGGACGCCTCGCGGGCGGCGTCCACGACATGGACGCCCGCGCTGCCGTGACAGGACTCCTCGACGACCGCCACGTCCGGGAACTTCTGCCGCCAGGGCCGCAGTACCTCGGCCAGGGCCTCGGACCGGCCGCGTTCCAGGCCTTCGTACAACGCGGGGTCGGCCGGCATGCCGAGCGCGTAGTAGGGCGGCGGGTTCCAGCCGTGGACGACCCTCAGGGACGTGTTCCGGCGTACGGCGGCGTCGAAGGCGAACTCGATCAGTGCCGGGTCGGGGCGCTCGATGTCGAGGCCGAGCACCACGGGCCGGAACGGAGTCGCGGCGGACGGAACACCCGCCGGGTCCCTCTCGTGCTCGTCGGCGGCCTGCTCCAGCGCACGCACCAGCACCACGGGGCGCTCGGCGTGCGCGACGACGGACAGACTCACCGAGCCCACCATGAACCCGCCGATCCCGCCGAGACCGCGCGAGCCGAGGACCAGGAGTTCGGCGTTCTTCGCCGCCTCCGCGAGGACGTCGGCCGGGTGGCCGGACACATGCTCGCTGATCACCTCGACGCGCGGGTGCCGCAGGCTGATGCCCTCGGCGGCCTCACGAGGAAGGCGTTCGGTCCAGTGCTGCCGCGTCTCGGCGCCGAGGAGCGGCGCCTGGGCCATCGGCTCCGGGACCGGCTCCCAGACATGGACGATCTTCAGGGGCAGGTCGCGCAGGTCGGCTTCGCGAGCCGCCCATTCCGCGGCGGCCCGACTCTCGCGTGAACCGTCGAGGCCCACGGTGACGGTGCGGGGCATGGTCTCCACCTCCTGGGACAAGGGATCCGATTCCAGCGTCGCGATCGAGGGCGTCGTAGCGCAGGGGCCACTGGTCCCTGATCGGGCCCGACCGGTCCCCCGCGGGGCGGTGTCGAACAGGGGGCCGACCGGGTCGGTGCGGGGACCGGGTGGCCCATGGACCACCTCGCCGGCCGGGCGGACGCTGGCCCTGAAGGTTCGGACCCCCGCCCAGGGAGACATGCCATGAACATTTCCCCCACTCCCAGCCTGCTGCGCTCGCTCTCCGCGGAGCACCGCGGGCGACTCATGCGCGTCGCGCGGGAGGTGTCCATCCCCCAGGGAACCCGCCTGTTCGAGGAAGGCGCACGCGCCGACCGCTTCTGGATCATCCACACCGGCAGGATCGAACTGGACATGCGGGTCCCGGGCCGCCGGGCCGCCGTCATCGAGAACCTCGGGCACAACGAGATGGTCGGCTGGTCCTGGCTGTTCACACCGCACGTCTGGCACCTGGGCGCCGAGGCGACCACACCGGTCCGGGCCTACGAGTTCGACGCCACGGCCGTCCGGTCGATGTGCCAGGACGATCCGGCTCTGGGCCAGGACATCAGCCAGTGGGTGGGCCAGATCCTCGCCCACCGCCTCCGCTCGACCAGGACCCGCCTCCTGGACCTGTACGCCCCGTACGGCGCCGGCAGCACCGTCTAGGTGAATCGCCCCGGACCGACGACACTCCACGCTGCACGCCGAGAGTAGGGCCGGTCGGCCCTGGTGCATTCGGCCCGGCCGAGTGATGATCGAGATGAGGAACAGCCCACAGTCTGTCCTCCGCCGGGGAACGAGGGGTCACCATGCCGGAGCCACGCACATTCACCGAGCAGAACCCGATCCGGGTGTTTCTGCTGGACGACCACGAGGTCGTCCGCCGCGGTCTGGCCGACCTGCTGGACTCCGAGCCCGACATCTCGGTGATCGGCGACGCCGGCACCGTCGACCACGCCCTCGCACGAGGCCCCGCGCTCCGCCCCGATGTCGCCGTCCTCGACGTCCGTCTGCCGGACGGTGACGGCATCTCGGTCTGCCGGGAGCTGCGCAGCCAGATGCCGGAGCTGGCCTGCCTGATGCTGACCTCCTTCGACGACGAGGAGGCCCTGCTCGACGCGATCATGGCCGGCGCCTCCGGCTACGTCCTCAAGCAGATCAAGGGGTCCGACCTCGTCTCGGCGGTACGCACGGTGGCCTCGGGCCAGTCGATGCTGGACCCCGCGACCACCGCCCGACTGATGCGCTCCCTGCGCGCCGACCCCGCGGAGACCCCCGCCGTACCGTCCGAGCTGGCGAGCCTGTCCCCCCGCGAGCGGGACATCCTGGCACTGATCGGCGAAGGCCTGACCAACCGCGAGATCGGCAAGAAGCTCTACCTGTCGGAGAAGACCGTCAAGAACCACATCTCCCGCCTCCTGGCCAAACTCGGCGTACAACGCCGAGTCCAGGCCGCCGTCCTCGCCTCACACCTGGAACATCCGGACACGGGCGGGCATCGGGCGAGGTGACGAACGCCGGGCCGGCCGACCCCCTGTCGCCCCTGCCGCCCCGGCGGCACCGACTCGGCAGCCGTTCCCGCTCCCGAGCGACCACCGCCGGTCTGCCGCCGCCGCGCCTCGGTACGGCTTGCGGCGTGGCCCCGGACGTTTCATAGTCCGAGGTATGGATGCGCGCGAGGCAGCGCTCCAGCGGGCGTACCGGCATGCCGTGCGCTGGCTGGCGAGCCTGTCCGAACGCCCGATTCCTGCCCGCGCGTCGGTCGAGGAGACGGTACGCGCGCTCGGTGCCGACCTGCCCGGCGGGCCGAGTCCGCCCGCCGACGTCGTGGACCTGCTGGCGACGGCCTGCGAGCCGGGACTCACGGCGTTTCCCAGCGGCCGTTTCTACGGATTCGTCGTCGGCGGCACCGAACCGGCCGCGCTGGCCACGGACTGGCTGGTCAGTGCCTGGGACCAGAACAGTGTCATGCGTGCCGTCTCTCCCGCGCACACGGCGGCGGAGGACATCGCCGGCGCCTGGCTCCTCGATCTGCTGCGTCTGCCGGGCGAGAGTGCCGTCGGTTTCACCACCGGGGCCACGATGGCGAACTTCACCTGCCTCGCCGCCGCACGCGACGCGGTGCTGGACGGTGCCGGCTGGAACGTCGCCCGCGACGGACTCGTGGGCGGGCCGCTCCTGCGTGTCGTCGCCGGTGAGGACCGCCATATGGCCGTCGACCTGGCCCTGCGCTATCTCGGGCTGGGCGCACCCGAGTTGGTGAAGGCGGACGGTCAGGGACGCATCGAGCCGGAAGCCCTGCGGCGCACCCTGGCGGCGGGCGGGCGCGGACCCACGATCGTGATCCTCCAGGCCGGAGACATCCACTCCGGCGCGTTCGACCCCTTCGAGGAGGCGATCCCCGCCGCCCGCGACGCGGGTGCGTGGGTGCACGTCGACGGCGCCTTCGGTCTGTGGGCAGCGGCCTCCCCCCGCCACACCCACCTGACGGACGGCTGCTCAGCCGCCGATTCCTGGGCCACGGACGCCCACAAGACCCTGAACGTCCCCTACGACTGCGGCCTCGCCGTCGTACGCGATCCGGCGGCCCTCCGCGCGGCGATGGGCCTGCACGGCGCCTACCTCATCCAACACGAACACGGCGATCCCATCGACAAGGTCCCCGAACTCTCCCGGCGCGGGCGAGCCTTCACCGTGTGGGCCGCGCTCCGCTCCCTCGGCCGATCGGGCGTGGCCGACCTCGTCGAGCGGCTGTGCCGGCATGCCGGCGCCTTCGCCGCCGGCATCGCCGACATCGACGGCGCGACGGTCCTCAACGACGTGGTCTTCACGCAGGTCTGCGCGGACTTCGGCGACGACGACCGCACCCAGCGGGTGATCGGACGGCTGCTCGACGAGGGCACCACATGGATCAGCGGCTCCACCTGGCACGGCCGCCGCGTCATGCGCATCTCGGTGAGCAACTGGTCGACGACCGACGACGACGTGCGACGTGCCCTCGACGCGATCCGTGGCGCGGCGGCCGGCGCCTGACACCCGTCCCTCGGCCAGGGCTCACGCACCGCGCGAACCGGGTAGGTGCGCCGGTACGGTCGACATGCTGGCTGCGCCGGATTCCTGGGGGCTGTGGTGACGGGTGGGGATCACGTCGATTTCCGTGGCGGCTGCTTCACCGGCCCTGTCGTGGGAGTGCAACACCATCACGTCACGGCGCCCCGTGAACCGGCGAGATGGCCCCACCAGGTGGGGGTGATCCCGCCGCGGGCCGGCTGTTTCCAGGATCGGGTCGAGGCGGTCCGGCTGCGGGAGGAGCTGATGACGGGCGCGAACGGACAGGCCGACGCCCTGGCGGGCCAGGACGCGGTGCGGGGGCGGGTACTGGTCGGGATGGGCGGGGTGGGCAAGACCCAGCTGGCCGCCGACCACGCCCGCAGGGCCTGGAGATCGGGTGAGCTGGATGTGCTGGTGTGGATCACCGCGACGAGTGCCTCCGCGATCACGTCCGGGTACGCGCAGGCCGCTGCGGAGATCCTGGGTACCGATCCGGCGGATCCGGGAACGGCCGCCGCGAGTTTCCTGGCCTGGTTGGAACCCAAACACGGTGCGCCGCCCTGCCGTTGGCTCGTCGTCCTCGACGACGTCGCCGACCCGGCCGATCTGCGCGGCCTGTGGCCGCCGGCCGGCCCACATGGCCGCACGCTGGCCACCACCCGCCGCCGGGACACCGCCATGACGGCCGGCGGCCGCTCCCCGTTCGAAGTCGGCCTGTTCACCCCGGCGGAAGCGCTGGCCTGTCTCGCCACGACGCTGGCCGCCCACGACCGACACGAGCCCGACGACCAACTCGCGGAGCTCGCCGAGGAGCTGGGCCGGCTGCCGCTGGCTCTGTCCCAGGCCGCCGCCTACCTGATCGACGTCGGTGTCGGCCCCGCCGCCTACCGGGCTCTGCTCGCCGATCGCAGCGCCACACTCGCCGACGCCGTCCCCGATGTGCTGCCCGACGACCAGCCCCTCTCCCTGGCGGCCGCCTGGTCCCTGTCGGTCGACCGTGCCGACACCCTCCTCCCGCGGGGGGTGGCCCGCCCCATGCTGCAATTGGCTTCGCTGCTCGATGCCAACGGCGTTCCCGAAGCCGTTCTGACGAGCGGGCCCGCGCTCACCCACCTCACGGCGCACCTCACCGGTACCGGCACCGGCCCGCACCCCGCCGAAGAACAGCAGCCTCCGCTGTCCACCCGGGATGCCGTGCGCTCCCTGCGGGCGCTGCACCGGCTCAGCCTGGTCGATCACACCCCCGAGACCCCCCACCAGGCCGTCCGCGTGCACCAACTCGTCCAGCGCGCTGTCCGCGACGGCCTCACCCCCGGCAGGTACGACCGGACCGCCCACGCCGCCGCCGACGCCCTGCGGGCCGCCTGGCCGGCCGTCGAGCGGGACACGGCCCTCGCCCAGGCCCTGCGCGCGAACGCAGCGGCGCTGACCGCCTGTGCCGAGGAGGCGCTGTACCGGCCCGCCGCGCACGCGGTGCTGTACCGCGCCGGCACCAGTCTCGGCGAGGCCGGCCAGGCCGACGCGGCGCGCGACTACTACCGGCGCCTCACCACGACCGCATGCCGCCACCTGGGCGAGGACCATCCCGACACCCTCGTCACGCGGCACAGCCTGGCCTACTGGCAGGGGAAGGCAGGGGACACGGCCGGAGCCGCCGCCGCGACGGCCGACCTACTGCCGCACCTGGTGCGGGTTCTGGGCCGGGACCATCCCGACACCCTCACCGCACGGCACAACCTCGCCTGGTGGCACGGCGAATCGGGGGATGCCGCCGGGGCCGCGGCCGCCTTCGCCGACGTCCTGGCCGACCGCGTGCGCGTGCTGGGACCCGACCACCCCGACACCCTCACGGCCCGGGGCAATCAGGCCTGGTGGCAGGGGGAGTCGGGCGATCCCGACGGTGCCTTGGCCGCCTTCGCCGAGTTGGTGACCGACCGTACGCGCGTGCTGGGACCCGACCACCCCCGCACTCTCGACGCCCGGCACAGCCACGCCCATTGGCGAGGGCAGGCGGGGGACGCCGACGAGGCCGTGAGCGCCTTCGCCGACGTGGTGGCCGCCCGCATGCGCGTGCTGGGGCCCGACCACCCCGACACTCTCACCGCACGGCGCAATCTCGCCTGGTGGCAAGGCGAATCAGGGGATCCGGCCGGAGCGGCAGCGGCTTTCGCCGAGCTGTTGACCGACGTTGCGCGGGTGCTGGGCCCCGACCATCCCGACACGCTGACCACCCGCCGCTGTCTCGCCGACCGGCGGGAGGAGTAACGGCTCCCGGCGCGGCGCGTGCGGGGCCCGCGATCAGGCCCGGGGTCCCAGGAACAAGCCCCCGCTCGCGTCGATGACCTGCCCGGTGATCCAGCGCGCCGCGTCGGAGGCGAGGAACGCGACCACGTCGGCGACGTCGGCGGGCCCACCCAGCCGGCCGAGCGCCGTGGATCCGGCGATGAGTTCGGCCAGGCCCGGCGCTTCGAAGGACGCTCCGTTGGTCGCTGTCCGAGTGGCGCCGGGCGCGACCGCGTTCACCGTGATCCCTCGGGCCCCGAGCTGGTTGGCCAGGGTCAAGCTCATCGTCTCGACCGCGCCCTTCGTCATGGCGAAGGACGTTTGCGCGGGGTTGGCCATCCGGGTCGCCACGGACGAGAGGGTGACGATGCGGCCACCCTCGCGGAGCAAGGGCAGGGCCCGCTGGATGATGAAGTACGGGGCGCGCACGTTCACCGCGAAGAGGTGGTCGAACTCCGCCCGCGTCGTGACTCCCAGCGGGCCGGCGGGCGCAGCCGCCGCGTTGTTGACGAGGATGTCGAGCGGCCGCCCGGCCAGACCCGCCTCGACTCCCTCGAAGAGCGTCTCGACGTCGTCGTCCACGCCGAGTTCCGCCCCGACGGCGAGCGCGGTTCCCCCGTCACGCGCGATCGCGTCGACCGTGGCCGCCGCACCGTCCTCGTCCGTGCCGAAATGCACGATGACCATGGCCCCCCGGCCCGCCAGCCGGGCCGCCACGGCCTGCCCGATGCCGCGCGACGCTCCGGTCACCAGTGCCGTCCTGCCGGTCAGATCACTCATCCCCGCCACCCCGTCTCGTTAGTCACTACCAATCTGGTAGTGACTACCGCTCCGGTAGGGTCTACCACATGCCCGACCAGCACTCAACACTGCGAGCCCAGCGACGAGCCGACACGCAGCGCACGATTCAGGCCCACGCCGTACGGCTCTTCACCGAGCGCGGTTACGACGCCACCACCGTGACCGACGTCGCCGAGGCGGCGGGCGTCTCGCCCATGACCGTGTACCGGCATTTCCCCACCAAGGAAGACCTCGTGCTCGCCGACCGGAACGGCCGCCTCGTCGCCGAGCGGATCGCCGCGTCGTCCGCCGCGCAGCCCCTGGTCCGCCGCATCGGCACGGCGCTCATCGACTCGGCCGCGACCCTGACCGACGGCGGCCCCGGAAGCGACCCCACGGCGAACGAGCGGTTCCTGCTCGCCCGCCTCCGGCTCATGATCTCCACGCCCGCCCTACGGGCGCGGCACCTGGACAACCACTACGCCCTCCAGCAGGCCATCGTGGACGCCGTCGGCGGCGACACCACCGACCCCGACGCGGTCTTCCCCACCCGGGCGGCGGCCGGCGCCTGCCTGGCCGCCCTGCACACCGCCCTCGTCCGCTGGGCCGAGGACGACGGACGCACCGCGCTGCCGGACCTGATCGCCAAGGCTCTGGCCGCCGCCTTCGGTGACGACATCACCGGCACGCGCCCGAACACGTAGGGCGGCGCGAACAGCACCACGGTCCGCCGGACCGGCCCGCAGGGCTGCGTGGTCAGTCCGTGCGCGGTGGTGGTGGGGTCATGGCCCAGCGGATGGTTCTGGTGAGGACGTGACCGGCGGGGCGTACGGCGATGTCCTCGACGACGGGGAGACGGGGCAGCCGGAGCATGGCCCGGGCCCAGGGCGGGAGCAGTGCGACGGCGTTCGCGGCGAGTCCGCCGTAGAACGGCCGTGCCGCGAGGGGCAGGGGTGGCCGCAGCAGCACGAAGCGTGCGGCGGCGCGGGCCTGCGCGGTGGCCCGCAGCTCGGGCCGGTAGGCGGCGAGGCGCTCGGAGAGTCCACGCAGGTCGACGGGCGGGTCGAGCACGCCCAGGGCCTCGGCGACCCGGGCGGCGTCGGCGACGTAGCCGTCGTAACCGGCGGCGTCGAGGGGCCGGGCCCCGTAGCGCTGGTGGGCGCGCAGGAAGCTCTCCGTCTGGGCCGCGTGCACCCACCCGAGCAGGTGCGGATCGGCCGCGTGGTACTCCAGCCCCTCCGCCGTCCTGCCCCGGATGCGCTCGTGGATTCCGCGGACCTGGTCGACCGCCCGCCGGGCGTCCTCGGCGGTGCCGAAGGTCGTCACGGCCAGGAACGTGCTGGTGCGCTGCAACCGCCCCCACGGGTCGCCGCGGTACCCCGAGTGGGCGGCGACCGCGGCCATGGCCAGCGGGTGCAACGACTGCAGCAACAGGGCGCTGATCCCGCCGATGAACATCGAGGCGTCGCCGTGCACCGTCCGGATCGGACGCTCGGGGCCGAACCAGCGCGGGCCAGGCGTGCCGTGGATGCGCGCGCGGACCGCCGGCCCGTCGGGGCCCGCCACCCGATCGAACAGGGTCTTGCCCAGGTATGCGCGCACGTCGTCCGTCAGCATCGTCGCCTCCCGTACTCCCCTCCCAGTGTCCGCCCTCTCCCGCGAAGTGGAGCGGTGAGCCGGGTCGGAGAGGAGCGGACAGGCGCCAACCCGCCTCGATCGAAGCAGAGTTCACATCGGCGGCGGCGCCGGTGATCGCGCCGGGCCGGCACAGCACCGGACAGCGGGGCGGTGGATGACGATCGAGGAGCCTGTCGCGGGGGAAGGAAACAGGGAAGGTTTGTCCGTTTCTGGGGCGGGGTGTGTCTCAGGTCAGGGTGAGTCGTTCGGCGTGGGCCGTCTCGTCCTGGCGGGCGAGGCCGGGCCGGGCTCTGCGCGGCCGCCAGTGGGTGGTGACGCCGTCCGGGCCGTCGAGGCGGGCCCGGGAAAGGGCTGCTTCGATCCGCCCGCGGACCTCGGCCTCGTCCGCGGGGTCGGCGACGAAGAGCACCCGTAGGCATACGTCGTCGCCGGAGCGCTCCGCGGTGGTGTGGTGGGGCGCGAGGGGGCACGGCGGCTCGTGCTCCCCGCGTCCGCAGAGGGCGACCGTGACGGCGGCACCCGGGGCTCGCACATCACCGCCCGCTTCCATGGTGACGACCGCTTCGTGGACGAATGCTCGGCGCCGGGGACCAGTATCCGCAGCCACCAGAGTCCGCACCACACCCGGTGACGGGAGTCAGCACCGTACCGTCGGATCGCCCGGAACGACGCGTCACGGACAGCACGCGTCTCGGCCACCTTCGAGCCCCTGAACCGCCCTGTCGCGCGTCGGCATGGTGGCCACGCGGATAGCCGACCCCCGAACTGTGTCGTCCCGCCACATGTGCCCCTGACCTGCGTCTTCCTACGGTGTGCCACACGTATCCGTCCCCATCGCACACGAGGAATGCGCACATGGCCTCGGCATCAACCGCTCCCCCACCCCCCACCAACCTCAAGCGCATCGTCGCCGCCAGTCCCATCGGCACCACCATCGAGTGGTACGACAACTCATTCGATCAGAGCTAGGACCTGCCGTTTTGCCTCATCGGCGAGCTGGAAGTCAGCACAGAACCAGCACCGGAACTCTGGCCTGCTGGTTGGGCATCGAACAGAGGACTCGATGCAGTTCAGGGCAGGGAACCTTCGTATTTGCTGATGGTCACAGGCCGTAGCTGGCTCCCAAATTCACAGCGACCTGTCGCCCGCTCGACGCTCGCACCTTCTGCCGGAGAACACACTGTCCGGATCCGTAGCGTTCCTCCATGGCAAAAACTGCACCGGGTCGCGCCGACCAACCAGGTCCGCGCGGGTGACGCCGGGCGCAGAGTGCCAGTCTGCTGGGCGCGCTCAATGACGCGTGCGCGGCGCTGGAGCGTTCGCAGACGGTCATCAGGCGTGACGCCGCGGGCTCGCAGAGCCTCTGGATGCAGTACACACCGATCGGCTTCTGCTCCGGCTGCCCCGGCTGGCCGTCTCAGTCGGGGAACCGCCGGCCGACGAGGCACCGCCCGCCCACCGGTGCGTACCGCGATGGCCTCCGGCGTCGGCACGTCGATCACCCAACAGACGTTCCGGCACGCATCAACTGGCTGCCAGACGGTTCTTCTGTACGAATGCCACACTCGGTGTCGGGCGAGCTCATGATGCGAGGCCTGATGGCCGACCTGGACGAGGAGTTGCCAGTATGGCCCGCACAGCGCCGCGACGCGATGGTGCTGCTCCCGGCAGGCAACTATGAAACGTGCGTCCGAACCGGATGAACGACGCCAGGCTTCGGGAGTGAGCCGGCATAGGCCCATTCCTCGGTCTCTCGTAGGCGCTGCCAGGTCTCGACCAGCGCACCGGCACCGGCTGCCCGGATGACGGGAGCCGCAGCGGTGACCCAGGCGAGTATCTGTTCGCGGTCAACGTAGCGGGCCTGGCGCAGAGCCCCGAAGAGCGCGTCGGCAACGGAGACGGCGTCCGTGTGGCCGACCAGCTCTGCCAGGCATTCACCGAACGTGTGGAGTGCTCGGTCCCGCTCGGGGAACGCCCAGGGGTCGCTGAGGTGGACGATCACCTCGGCGGCACGCTCGAATTCACCGCGACGGGCCAGCGCCTCTGTTGCATGCATCGCCGCGGTGTGCGAGACGACATCGGTGGTCGAGGTCACGATGGGAGCGTAGACAGCCTGCAGAAGAGCGAGCGTGGAGAGGGCTTCGTCCGGGTCTCCGGCTGCGAGTTGCGCCTCCGCTATCGCATCCAGTACGTGGTTGCGATCCTCCGGCTCCTGCTGCTCGTCGGCCAGGCGGAAGGCCTCCGCCAGTCGGGTCTGGACAACGAGGGCCGCTGCGACCTCCGCCGACGCGACCGCCCATGCCGCAGGCCCTGCTTCCTCGAGGTTGAGAACAGCGGCGTCGAGTGTCCTGTCCGCGGTGTCCGTGAGGCGATGTGCGCGCAGGACGTGCTCCAGAACCGCCTGGACGTACGCACGTCCGGGGTTGTGGACGACACCCGACGTCCACGCCTCAGCGGCATCCAGTTCACCGATCGGGATCAGCTTCGGGATCACACGGCCCAGCACGAGAGCAGCGGTGCGCAGAGCCCTGAACAGCTCGGGATGGGGCTCCAGTTCGGCCCGCAATCCGAGGTCCCCGACCGTGAACACCGACTCTTCTCGGGCCAGGATCGACAGCACGGCGTCCGTGCAGCACTCGTAGTACTTGCCATCAAGTGCCTTCTCCGCAACCTCTCCGAGCACCGAGATCTCCTCGGCCATCTGTTCGAGCCACCCCGGGATGCGCGCTTCGACGGTGCCATACCCGTCGTCCGCCCAGTCTGCGGTGATTCTCCCCAGTGCGTGCAGGCTTGCCTGCGGCTGCTGGTCTTCCTCCAGGTCAAGGATCAGATTCCTGCACATCCGGACGAAGGGGACGGCCAGCGGCAGGATGCCGCCGACGCCGACGTCCTGGTCAGCGGTTGCGGCCGCGCCGGGACGCATGAGCCGGCCGGCGATCGCGGCCAGCACTTCGCGGAGCTGCTGCTCACCGAGGCAGGACGACAGGTGTTCCCCGATCTCCTCGACGAGGTGGAGGCGGTCCCCGGGCGGAGCCGAGTCCAAGATCTCTTCGGTCAGGCGCGCCACCTCACCGGCCCAGGCTTCGAAGTCGCTGGTGCGGTCGTCCTCGACAAGGGTGTTGCGCAGCTGCTCCATCGCCGGCGGTTTCGCCTCACGCGTACGTGCGAGCTCGTCGATCAGCTCCGTTCGGATCGTCACATATTCAGGATCATCGGCCAGAGCCACCATCCGTGTCTCGATCGCGGAGCCAGCGAGCGCACGGACCAGCGCGGCGACAGCGGTCCCACGGGAATCCGGATCCGCCGCGGTCACCGCTCGCAGCGCACGTGCACAGGCTTCCTCCGCAGCGGCCTGGTCTCCGATCATGTCCAGACACTCCGCCGCCAGGCACCAGAAGTGTGCCGCCGCCGACTTGTCGCGGATGCCACGCGCTGTCTCCATCGCGGCCCGCACCGATTCATGTGCCTCGTCGCCGTGGGCGGTGTCCAACAGGTCGAAGGCCGATCCGAGTATGCGTTCGGATAGCCAGGCTGGCCAGTCGTGGCCTCGGACCTGCATCAGGACCTCGACGAGCCAGCCGCCGGCAATCTCCGCGTCCGCGGGCACGGCCTCGACCACTGCTGCCAAGGCTGACTCCAGGTCGTCGGCCCACGACAGCTGCCGGGCCTGGTCCAGTGCCTCCGTGAGCTCGTTCGCCGCCTGCTCGGCAGTTCGCTGATCAGCGTGGAGCGCTGCGGACGCCGCAAGCATCACCACTCGGTCCCAGGGCAGCCTCATGCGATCCACCAGGGGCCCGCCGGGCTCCTCGGGCGCCGAGACGGACACAAGCCGTTCGATCATGGCTCGGCGCCCGACGGGGTCCTCGGTGCGGGCCACCAGGGCCCAGGACTCCTCAATCACCTCCGCAGTCTCGTCGCTTGAGAGCGCGGGCAGGAGGTCCAAAGCGCCGTCGACGGCATACCAGGCGTGGAAGTCCAGATCCTCCCGCAGGCGCAGATCGCGCCGGTAGTGCGGCAGGTCCCAAGCCGACCTGATCTCACGCATGATCACGATGAGCCGCGCGGCAACGTCCTGGGTCAGCGGCACCTCCTCCGGCAGTTGGTTGGCCTCGCGGGCGAGGGCTGACCAGGCTGCGATCTCTGCCTGGCCGGGTCGTACGACCCGCAGGTCCAGCAGCCGGCGGGCAGCTGCCTGAGCCCAGGGGCGGTCATGGAATGGGGTCAGGGTTTCCGCCGCTGCCGCAAGGCCTTCCCGCCTCGCCCTGGTGGAACTGATGCGGTCGGCGTCGGTGAGGGCCTCAGTGACGAGCGCGCTCGCCCGCTCCTCGTTGCCGATCTCCGCGAACCCGGCTGCCACCGCTGACTTCGCCTGGACCTCCCATACATCTGCGGTGAGGCCGAGTAGCGCTGAGACCGGAACCTGTCCCAGCATGATGGCCAGAACGTCGTCCAGCGCTGCCGACGACCACGAGGGGTCATGGAGCGAGGCTGCCACCGCAGCAAGTCGGAGCAGTACCTTCTCGGTGAACTGTATCGAGGTGGCCAGTCCTTCTGCCGCGTCGACCCGTGCCTGCTCACTCCACCGTTCGTGCAGCTCAAGCGCTTCGGAGACGAGTCTCCTGGCTTGCTCCGGGTCGGTGGCACGGCACTCCTCGGCGACGGCCAGGCGGACGGCAAGTCGGTCGGCGAGCCCGGCCTCCTGGTCCGGCAGCTCAGCCTCCAAGTCGGGCAGCAACGCGAGTGCTTGGCGGGCGGAGCCGGTTTCCGCCATGCGGCGGAGCACTGCGGACTCGGCCACGGAACGCCCGTAGCCGGCCGGCTCTCGCCGCAGAATGTCCCAAGTCCGTTCCAGGGCCTCCCTGGAGTCGAGGTAGTCCTCGAAGAAGAAGAGCGTTGCTGGATCGCCAAGCCTGTCAAGAAGCCTTGAGGCGTCCTGCGTTCGGCCGGCGAGGAGCAGCAACGAGAACGTGACGGAGGTGTCCTGCACCTCGCCCCTGTCGTCCTTGCCCGGCCATTCGAGTGCTTCCAGGATGAGACTCCGCTGCCGGTCGGCACGCCCGAGCCTGTTCCACAGCCGGGCCACTTCGATCGCCGAACCACCCCGCCTCCGGCCGATCCGGCGGCTGAGTTCTTCGGCCTCCTCGGCCAGCTCCGCCGCCTGCCGCGGTCCGGCCGACCCCAGGGCTGTGGCACATTCGATCAACCCGTCGACACGCATGGCGTCGTGGGTGAGGGCTCGGACGGCATCAACGACCGGCTGCAGGGCGGCTACCACCCACGTCGCATCCTCATCGACGACCGAGCACCCTCGAACGGCTGCCCGGATCGCCTGGAGCCGGTCATCTTCCTCGAAGACCTCGATCGAGGTGCTCAGTGCACGCTCGATCAGCTCGCGTGCCGTCGCCACATCGTGCTCCAGCCGACACACCTTCGCGAACTCGATCAGCCCCTCGACCTCGTCCGGTGTTCCGCCCTCCCCCTGCGGGCCGTCCCCCCGCGGGCTGTCCCGCCTCCGTGTGCCCCCGCCGTACGAAAGGCTTCGCAGCCGGGCGAGGGCCTCCTCCCGCCTGCCCGCACGGAACAGGAGCACGAGCAGCGGCAACGGTACCGCGGACCCCTGCTCCCGCACGCACGCCTGCCCGACGCTGTACGCGAGAACGCGCGGTGCGCCCACCATCAGCTCGCCCTCCGCAGCGGCGATGGCGAGCTCGACGTCCTGAAGGAACTTGTCGTCGCTGTGGAGACGGTGGTGCAGAGCCGACCGGTAACGCTGGTTGATCACTTCGTACAGGGCCGCGCGGTGGCTGTCCTCGCTGCGCAGGGCATGCAGGTGATCGACGACGTGGAACAGCCCGTAATCGTCCATCCTCTCCCAGTCCGCGCTCCCCCAGTCAGCGACCCCCATGCCGTAGAACCGGACGAGATGCTCATGCCATTCCTGCGACGGCAGGTGGAAACGGTTGTAGAGCGTATGCCCCGGCTGTACCAGCTGAGGCCGCTCCAGGAAGTCGGCGAGAGACTGGTGGAACAGCCGATACCTGGGCTCCTCGCCATGAGAGTCATCGGCCACATTCTCCAGAAACTGGCCGAGGTCCCGGAGTGAACTCCACGCCGAGGAAGCGGACGCTCCAGTGAATCGGCCGAGCTGGCGCGGTGTCATGGGTTCCTGCGCCACCGAGAGGAGGCCCAGCAACGGAGCGTAGTCGGAATCCCATCGCTTGCCGCCCAGATCGACCACTCGAGAGACGGTGTCGTGGTAGAGCTCGTCGAGACCCTCCGGCAGGCCCGCAAAGTCAGCCATCACACGAGCGCCGGAGGAGATCGACCGCGTAAGCAGCGAGACGTACTGGAAGTTGCCTCCGGCGCGATGAACGACCTCCGACACCCACTGCTGCCTCACGGACGGCGGAAGCCCGTCACGGGCAGCCATGAGCGCTGCGTCCTGCCGTAGCTGCTCCTCGACGAACTCCTTGATGTCCCGGTCGTTGTCGCTCCTGTGCTCACCACTCGACAGGGCGATGACCTGAGCGTCGTGAAAGCGGTTGAGCACCCGGTCGTCCGGGCGGGTGGAGAGGATCATCCGGACACCGCACGGAAGGTGCTCCATGTCCGCCAGCAACTGGACGATGCTTGTCGGGCCCCCGTACTGCAACGCCTCGTCGAGTGCGTCGACGATCAGGACAACCGGCTTCTGGCGGCCCTGCGCGAACATCGCCTCCAGCGGCCCCCGGACGGCGTGCATGAACGTGCTGTCGGGGGACGGTCCACTCACCTGGACGACGACACCGACGACCTGCCCGCCCTTCACGGACCGGACGTCCTGCCTGACCTGGATATTGATGTTTCCCTGATCGTGATCGACCGGCAGATGTTCGAGGAATGCCGGATACTTGTTTGCGAGCTGAGTCGCCAGCGATCCGGCGAAGACGAACGGGTCCGTCCAGTAGCGGTCTCGGGCCCGACAGAAATGGAAGGCGCTCGCGACCTTCTCACCGCGCGGCCCGGCCGTGCCGACCGCGGCGAGGCAGAGCCTCGCACACACAGCGGTCTTGCCACTGCCGGGACTTCCGGTTAGCAGAAGAACGCGCGGACCCTCCGGCCGACCGAGCCAGTCCTCGATGGCGCTGAACACCCACCGCCGACCGACGAACCCGCCAGCACGGTCCTCGATATAGCCGGAGAAGTCAGGGGCGGGAAGGCCGGCCATCGCGATCTACCACGTCGTTCCCGGGCTCCCGGGCGGGCTCCTGAGGCCGTTGGTCCGGGGCACGGCCGAGGGTGCCTATCCGGACCCCCTCGAGTGTGCCGCTTTCCCCTACCGTTCCTGCCTCTGTCTGGGACTCGACTGTTCCCGCCTCGGCGGCGTCGACGCTAACACCGGTGGCTCTTCCCATGACCTCGTCCACCCGGAGCCTCGAGACCACAAAGGGGCCTGTCACCGACCGCTGCTCACCACGGAACGTGATCGGCTGCTGCCAGACCATCTCCAGGAGATTCCGCAGTCCGTCCGCAGCTGCCAGCAACTTCACATTGTCGGGGCTGACCGGCCTTATGCCGTCGGCATACTCCGTGAGCTCCTGACGCAACGCACTCAGCTGGTCGCTCACCTGCGCCATCGCGTCGCGGTCCATGCGTGCCGGTGTGAGGCGGCTCGCCAGCAATCCCTGGTCCTCGGGGGGCACCAGATCGGGGCCCTCCTCCCCAGACGGCTGCCTCGCGTCGCGGCGCCGGTGCCACTGCCGCAGGACGTCTCCCGCTTGGGTGTAGAGGAATCTGATGCCTTCGCTGAGTGCCAGCATTCCCAATGCAGACATACTGAATGGCTCGGACACGCGGCACGCCCCCTCTTGACGTGGGGCTCATGGGGCTGATGAGTACATCATCGCTCGGCGCCGGGGAGGTTGCGACTGGAGAAAATCCGCCCACGAGAGGCGCCGTATTCTCGGCGGAGGCTGGTCGACAGCATGTTGGGCGCGACCCACGGGAAGCCACGCGAGCAGGGAGAAAACGAGAGTATGACTCCTTGGCCTCGTCACGGGATGCGGGACGCAGCGCAGACTGTTCACCACGAAACGGAACGCCTGCCATTCGGCTCAAGCCCATGAGGCCAAAGGTCAACGGCGTGAAGTTCTCCCGCTCGCTCGCCCCACGCGCCAGCCGCATCGGCAGCCTGCCGGTTTAGACGCTCCGCATCGGCGGTATCGGAACGGCTTCTCCTCCAGGCAAGGTCGGTCAGCGTTTCGGTACTGCCGCATTCGGCGATCCGCTGGGCCAATTGTTCCGCGTGCCGATGGTCACCGCTTCGCTCACTACGCAAAGCAAGCTCCGCCAATGCGCGGACATCACCGGCAGAGGCAGCTGCCAGGGCAAGTCGCTCCCCCATTACCTTCTTGGCAGCCCCGCAATGGGGTGCCCGGCCTTCGGAGTTGGCATGACTTCTCCCACTGTCGATCGCATGTCTTGGGGGGTGGTGTCACCGGCTCCGAAGGCATCGATAGACCGCTGATTAGGGGCATGACCCCCGGCTTCTTCGCAGGTCGGGAGGCTCTTCGTAATGTTGGATGTGGCGATCGGTGCCGTGGGACGGCCGGACGAGGACGACCGAATGACGTACGTGATCGACGTCAGTGACATCGGCGTATTCCTCGGCCTGGACGTCGGCAAGGGCGAACATCACGCCACCGCCGTCACCCCGGCCGAGAAGAAGGCCTTCGACAAGCGGCTGCCCAACAGCCAGCCGAAGCTCCGCGAAGTGTTCGGCAAACTGCAGGCCAAGCACGGGACCGTGCTTGTGGTCGTCGACCAGCCGGCCTCGATCGGGGCTCTGCCGCTGGCGGTGGCCCGGGACATGGGCTGCCAGGTCGCCAACCTACCCGGCCTGACGATGAGGCGGATCGCCGACCTCTATCCCGGCGAGGCCAAAACAAGATGCCCGGGACGCGTTCGTCATCGCGGACGCGGCCCGCGTCATGCCTCACACGCTCCGCTCGGTCGACCTCGAGGACGAGACCATCGCCGAGCTGGAGATGATCGTCGGCTTCGACGACGACCTGGCCGGAGAAGCAACACGCATCAGCAACCGCCTGCAGGGCCTGCTGACGCAGATCCACCCGTCGCTGGAACGGGTCCTGGGCCCGCGCGTCCGACACCCAGCCGTGCTCAAGCTCCTCGACCAGTTCGGCTCCCCGGCCCAGATCCGCAAAGCCGGACGCCAGCGGATCATTGCATTGATACACCCGAAGGCGCCCTGGATGGCCGAACGGCTCGTCGAGGACATCTTCACCGCGCTGGACGAACAGACCGTCGTCGTCCCAGGCACCGACGCAGCCGCTCTGATCGTCCCCAGCCTCACCAACTCGCTCCGAGCGGTTCTTAGCCAGCGGAAACTCTTGGCCACTCGGATCAAGGAACTGCTGGAGAACCACCCTCCTCGCCCCCACAACCCGCAGCTCTGGCTCCTCGATCCGCGGCGAACAACCGTCCCGGCGCGGAACAAGCAGCTCAAGCGGGCCTTCTTCCTGTACGCGTTCGCGGCTCTGGCCGACCCGGTCTCCCGGACCTACTACGACAAGAAGATCAGCCCGGGAAAGCACCACACCCAAGCCCTCCTCTGCCTCGCAAGACGCCGAGCCGACGTGCTCTTCGCGATGCTCCGCGACGGCACCTTCTACGACCCACAGCCCGCCCCATCAGCTTGACGAAACCCATAGGGGCCCCGGCTGACAGTCACCGCTTCGCTCTCTACACAAGGCAAGCTCCACCAACGCACGCGTATCGCCGGAAACACCGGCCCGTCGCCGCCGCTCATCGAGGTGCGGGAACAACACCCCGAACTTCACGGTGAGTTGACTACGAACCTCATCGGAGACGCTCGTATCACAACAACGAGCCGAATCACGGGAAGCAACACCTTGATTCTCTGCGAGTCCTTAGCGCCTGTCCTGGCGGTGTCGCTCGGGTCTACTGGCCGGGCAGCCTTGACGGTGACGCATCAAAAGGTGCAGATCGGCCCGGTGGTCACTGTGGCTGACGGACCCCGCGGGTGGCGGTCTGCTGCTGTGAAACAGTCCGGCGATGGCTTGGACTGTGTCGCTCAGGTGCTCGCGTCGGCCGTGATGGAGAGCGAGTGCCCGCCAGTTCTTGAGGTGTGCGATGCCGTGCTCGACCCGGATCCGGCGTGAAGAGTGCGCCTTGCGCTGGCGCTCGTAGATTTCCTCGTACCACTCCGGCGGGTTCTTCTTGAACTTACGGTGCGGTGGTGTCACCATGCTGCCGCCGGTCTGGGCGCCCAGGCCCTGGTAGCCGGCGTCGGCAAGGATCTCCACGGCCGGGCCGTCAGCCAGGTGCTCGACCAGGCCTAACTGCCGAGCGTGGGTAAATCAGGCGCGGGACACTACGGTGCCGTGGTTGCGTACTGACCGGGTTCCCCTGGAGCTGATCACGAAGCGGGACTCCCCTATCCCGTTCCGAGGTGGTATCCGGCGCATCAAGCTCGCCAAGTGCGACGAGCGGTTCCCAGGAACGTGCCCGAAGAAGCGGACCGGGAAGTGCGGTGGCTGGCATCCGACCGCACAACCTGCGGAACGCCCCTTCGACGAGTTCATCCGAGATGCGGCCTCCGGGCTTTACGTGCGAGCGATCGTAAAGGTGTGCGAGCGATCGTAAAGGTGAAGCGGAGAGCGTTCGAATTCTGGACCCCCGCTGCCGATCACACTGCGTACCTCGACGCGACATCGGGCGAACCGCCCGCCGTCATACCAAGGCAATGGCAGGTCCGGCGCCCCATGGAGGATGGCGACCCAATGTGCCGCGTCCGGCCGGCGGCCGCGCCCGACCACGAGGCAGCGCCGCTCCCCTACATCCCGGCACCTCGCCAGCCTGAGGCCGTACCGACCACAGGGCCTACGGTGACGGGGCACTGCCGATCGCCTACCGGGGCAGGTGCGGGGCCGGGGTACAGCCATGCGGGGCGTCCGCGCGCTTCTATCCCGCCGGATGGCTCTGCGACGACCACCGGCCATAGCCGATAAGGCAGGCCCCACCCACGGGGAGCCCCCTCCCGGTTCCCCGTCGCTCCCACCGCTTCTCGATCCTGCCCAATGCCTGCCGCGCGGGCCAGCGCGCACCAAGATCCGGACCATTCCCGGACCAACTTCCTCCAAGGAACCCTGCTGAACGACGTTTTCCCAGGTCAGTAGAGGTTCGGCTGCTATACCACCAGGAGACGAAGAATCTGCTGGGACGAACGCGCACCACACCGCAGCCCTTTGTCCGTGCCCGCAGAGCCGAGCGGCAAAGCCGGGTCGGCCTATCAGTCAGGTCGCCTACCGCGCAACGGCCCTGAGCCGATCAGCCCCAAGATGTCCGAGCTCAACGGAGTGTAGTCAGCACCAAGTCAGCACGGAAGTCAGCACCGCACCATCAAATCACCCTGACCTACGCGTCCCGGACGGCACCCGTTTCGACCACCATCGATCCCCTGAACCGCCTTTCCATGAGTCGGCATGGTGGCCGCACGCATAGCCAACCACCGAACTATGTTGCCCCGCCACATGTGCGCCTGACCTGCGGATTCCTACGGTGTGGCGACACGCAAACGTCCCCGTCACACCCCAGGAAGTGGTGCCGATGTCGTCGCCCGCAACCGCTCCACCGGCCCCGAACAACCTCAAGCGCATCGTCGCCGCCAGCCTCATCGGCACCACCATCGAGTGGTACGACTTCTTCCTCTACGGCTCCGCCGCCGCGCTCGTCTTCAACGAACTGTTCTTCCCCGGCTCCGACCCGCTCGTCGGCACGCTGCTGTCGTTCCTCACGTACGCCGTCGGATTCGCCGCACGGCCGCTGGGCGCGCTGGTCTTCGGACACTACGGTGACCGGCTCGGCCGTAAGAAGCTGCTGGTGCTGAGTCTGCTGCTGATGGGCGGGGCCACGTTCGCGATCGGGCTGCTGCCGACGCACGCGAGCATCGGGGCGGCCGCACCGGTGCTGCTGACCGTGCTGCGTCTGGTGCAGGGCTTCGCGCTGGGCGGTGAGTGGGGCGGAGCGGTGCTCCTGGTGTCCGAGCACGGGGACGCGCGGCGGCGCGGGTTCTGGGCCTCGTGGCCGCAGACCGGGGCGCCTGCGGGGCAGTTGCTGGCGACCGGCGTGCTGTCCCTGCTGACCGCCGTGCTGTCGGAAGCCGCGTTCGGCGCCTGGGGATGGCGGATCCCGTTCCTGCTCTCCGGTGTCCTGGTGGGCGTGGGTCTGTGGATCCGTCTGTCCGTCGACGAATCACCCGTGTTCCGGCAGGCCCTGGCCCAGGCCGAAGCCAGGAAGGCGGAGCGGGCGAAGGACAGCGAGCAGCCGCCGCTGGTGTCCGTGCTGCGGCACCACTGGCGGGACATCCTGGTCGCGATGGGGGCGCGCATGGCGGAGAACATCTCCTACTACGTCATCACCGCCTTCATCCTCGTCTACGCGACGACCTCGGCCGGTGTCTCGAAGCAGACCGCGCTCAACGCCGTCCTCATCGGCTCGGCCGTGCACTTCGCGGTGATCCCGGCGTGGGGTGCCCTCTCCGACCGGATCGGGCGGCGCCCGGTGTATCTGCTGGGCGCGGTCGGGGTCGGGCTGTGGATGTTCCCGTTCTTCTCGCTCGTCGACACCGGCCGCTTCGGCAGTCTCGTCCTCGCCGTGACCGTGGGTCTGGTGCTGCACGGGGCGATGTACGCGCCCCAGGCCGCCTTCTTCTCCGAGATGTTCGCGACCCGGATGCGGTACTCCGGCGCCTCCATCGGCGCCCAGTTCGCCTCCGTCGCGGCGGGCGCCCCGGCGCCGCTCATCGCCACGGCGCTGCTGGCCGACTACGACAGCTCCACGCCGATCGCCCTGTACGTGATCGGCGCGGTGGTGCTGACGGTCCTCGCCGTGGGCGTGGCCAAGGAGACCCGCCACCGTGACCTGGCCGACGTCGCTCCCGCCGCGGATGCCGACCGCGCGCCGGCGCCGACGCCGACGGCGGACGCCCGGGTCGTCTGATCCCCCGTCCCCCCGCACGGGGCGCACCGCGCCCGCCGGTCCCCCGTACGCTCCGCTCGCGTACGGGGGATCAATGCTGTGCCGGGGCCGCCAACCGGTGCAGTCTCAGGGCAAGTTGCACCTCCAGGACGCGGGCGGGAGTGTTCCAGTCGTCGCCGAGGAGCTGGGCGACGCGGTCCAGCCGCTGGGCCACGGTATTGACGTGCACGTGGAGTTCGTCTTTGGTGCGCACCGGGCTCATACCGCTGGCGAAGTACGCGTCGAGGGTGCGCAGCAGATCCGTGCCCCGCTGTTCGTCGTAGACGACGACCCGGCCGATGGTGCGCTCCACGAAGCCCGTCACGTCCCGGTCGCCGGCGAGGAGCAGCCCCAGGAATCCGAAGTCCTCGGCGGCCGCCCCGTCGCCCGAACGGCCCAGCAGCCGCAGGGCGTCGAGGCAGCGCCGGGCCTCCTCGTACGCGGCGGCCGCCGCGCGCCGGTCGGCGACGAGTCCCCGTACGGCGGCGGAGGCCCCGACGGTGACCGCCTCGTGGACGGCGGTACCGAGGTGACGGGCGGTGCGGCGGGCCACGTCCGCGGCGGTCGACCCGGGTTCCAGGGGCAGCAGCATCACGGTCCCCCCGTCACGGGCGGCGGCCAGGCCGTGCCGGGTCGCGGCGAGGTGGGAGGCCGCGGACCACAGCCGGGTGCGGGCGGCCGCCTCCTGGTCGGCGTCGGACGCGGCGGCGTCGAGGCGGGCCGCGAGCACGACATGAGTGGCGTCGAGGTCGGCGTCCAGCCGGGCGGCCCGCTCGCGCAAGAGGCGCGCGTCGCGATCGCGGGCGTCGAGCAGGTCGTCCAGGAGTTCGCCGCGCACCCGCTGTTCGGCCTCGACGGCGGACCGCCGGGCCAGGAGCAGCAGGGACGTCACCATCGCGGCCCGCTCCAGCGTGCGCTGGTCGACGGGGTCCACCCCGGGATGGCCACGCAGGACGAGCGCGCCGAGCAGTTCCCCGCCCGCGGCCACGGCGGCGATCCAGTCGTCCCGGTGCCGTACGGCGTGGCCCTCGGCCCTCGACGCCTGTACGGCCGCGGGTGGCGCGGTCTCGGTGAACTCCACCGTTCCGTCGAGGACCTCGGAGACGGCCGCGGCCACGTCGTGCACGCCTCCCCCGCGCAGGACCAGCTCCGCCAGCCGGTCGTGGACGTCGGAAGCGCGCTCGATGACGCCGCTGCGGTCCCGGATGATCTCGTTGGCGCGCTCCAGGTCCGCCAGGGCCGATCGGGTCTCGGTGAGCAGGTTGGCGGTGTCGATGGCGGCCGCGGCGAGCGCTGCGAAGGAGCCGAGCAGCGCGATCTGCTCCCGCTCGAAGACCCGGGCGCGCCGGTCGGCGGCGAACAGCACGCCGATGACGTTCTTGCCCAGGGTCAGGGGTACGCCGAGGATGGCCACCAGGCCCTCGTCGTGCACGCCCGCGTCGATGGTCGTCGTGTGCCGGAAGCGGTCGTCGCGGAAGTAGTCGTCGGTGACGTACGGGCGGGCCGTCTGGGCGACGAGGCCGCCCAGTCCCTCGCCCATGCCCAGGCGCAGCTGCTGGAAGCGGGCGGCGACGGAGCCTTCGGTGACCCGCATGTAGGTGTCCCCCCTGGCCGGGTCGTGCAGGCTCAGGTAGGCGATGTCGGTGCCGAGCAGTGAGCGGGCCCGTTGCACGATCGCGCGCAGGACGGCGTCGACGTCGCGCAGGCCCGCCAGGTCGTGGGCAGTCTCGAACAGCGCGGACAGCTCCGCCTCCCGGCGGCGTCGGCCCTCCAGCTCCGCCCGCACCCGCAGCGCCGCCGACTTGGCCCGCTCCAGCGCCGCGATCCGTCCGGCGGGCCGCCCCTCGGCGCGGGCGAGCAGCACGGGCCGCTCGTAGGCCTCGGCCGGCGCGTCTCGGGCGAGCAGTTCGAGAAACGGCGCGTCCGTGTCGTCGTGCGCCGAGTCGGTGTCGTCGTGGGCGGTGGCCTCGGCCGGCGCGGCGGTTTCCGCCGGGGCCTCGGCATCGCTCACGGAACGGTCGGCCGGTTCGACATGATCGCGGGACATGGTCACAGGATTCCTCATGACCGGGCCGTGCCGTCAGCCCCGTGCACCGAGCCCGGGCGCCGGCGACGCCTGCCCGTTCAGTGCGCGGACCAGCCGCCGTCGAGGATCAGCGAGGTGCCGGTCACGAAGGACGCGTGCGGGCCGCAGAGGTAGGCGACGGCCTCGGCGACCTCCTCCGGTTCGATGAGGCGCTTGACGGCGCTGTCCCGGAGCATGACCTCGGCCAGGACCCGTTCCTCCGGAATGCCGTGGGCCCGTGCCTGGTCGGCGAGCTGCCGCTCGACCAGGGGCGTGCGGACGTAGGCGGGGTTGACGCAGTTGGAGGTCACCCCGTGCGGCGCGCCTTCGAGGGCGGCGGTCTTGGACAGGCCTTCCAGTCCGTGTTTGGCGGCCACGTACGCCGATTTGTAGGCCGAGGCGCGCAGCCCGTGGACGGAGGACACGTTGACGATGCGGCCCCAGCCCTGCCCGTACATGTGGGGAAGAGCGCCGCGGATGAGCCGGAACGGTGCCTCCAGCATGACGGTGAGGACGGTGTGGAAGACGTCCGGCGGGAAGTCCTCCAGGGGGCTCACCCGTTGCAGCCCGGCATTGTTGACCAGGACGTCGGTCCCCGCGGCGGCCTGTTCGGCGGCCTCCAGGTCGGTCAGGTCCAGGAGGCGTGCTTCGACCGTGCCGGGCAGGCCGGCCGCGCTCTCGGCGAGCCGGTCCAGCCCCTCGGCGTCACGGTCGACCGCGCGCACCTTGGCCCCCGCCGCCGCCAGCCGCAGGGCGCAGGCGCGGCCGATGCCGCCGGCCGCACCGGTGACGAGGGCGGTACGGCCGCCGAGATCCAGGGCGGGGGCGGGGGCTGCGAAGCGCGGGGTCATGGTGCGACTGTAGGCAGACCTCCCCCATCGCCCCATGTGGTCACCGACCACACCTCGTGCGGCCGGCATGGTCCTTCAGCACATCTGCTGCGCGTCGGGCGCCGGGGCAACAGAGCCGCCCACCGGGCCTCCGGTCCCTCAGAGGAAGTCGGCGAGGCCGTCGAGGAGCCGGTCGACCTCGTCGGCGGTGTTGTACGGCGCCAGGCCCACCCGAAGGGCCGGGTCCTCGAACTTCAGCGCGGTGAAGGGCTCGTACGCGTAGAACGATCCGGCCGGTGCCACCACGTCCCGCGCGGCGAGGTGGATCTGGGCCTCGCGCGCGTCGCGCCCCGCGAGGGACATCAGGAGGGTCGGGGTGCGGTCGGGAGCCTTCGAATGCACGGTGACGGCGTCGCCCAGGGCCCGCAGTCCCTCCTCCAGGCGTGCGCGCAGCGTCAGTTCGTGCTCGTGCAGGGCGTCCAGGGAGTGTGCCAGCCGCTCCCTGCGCGAGGTCTCGGTGCCCGGGTCCATGGCGGCCAGGAAGTCGACGGCCGCGGTGGCGCCCGCCAGGATCTCGTAGGGAAGCGTGCCGAACTCGAATCGCTCCGGCACGACGTCGGTGGAGGGCACCAGCTTGTCCGGGCGGAGGGTTTCGAGGAACTCGGGCGCCGCGGCGAGCACTCCGCAGTGCGGTCCGAGGTACTTGTACGGCGAGGAGACGAACAGGTCCGCTCCGAGGGCGGGCACGTCCACGAGGTGGTGCGCGGCGTAGTGGACGCCGTCCACGTACACCAGGGCGCCGGCTTCGTGGGCGCGGTCGGCGATCTTGCGTACGGGCGGCTCGGTGCCGAGCACGTTGGAGGCCGCCGTGAGCGCGACCAGCCGGGTGCGGGACGACAGGGCCCGCTCGAAGGAGCCGAGGTCCAGCTCCGTCGTCTCCGCGTCGATCTCGATCCAGCGGACCGTCGCACCGGCGCGCTCGGCCGCCTGGATCCACGGCCGGACGTTGGAGTCGTGGTCCAGACGGCTGACGACGATCTCGTCGCCCGCGGTCCAGTCCTTGGCCAGGTGGCGTGAGAAGTCGTAGGTGAGCTGGGTGGCGCTGCGTCCGTGGACGATGCCGTTCGCGGGCATGTGGAGCAGGTCGGCGTAGGCGGCGCGGAACTCCGCGACGACGCGTTCGGCGTTCCGCTCGGACGGGCTGACGGACCCCCGGTTGGACAGGGGGCCGGTCAGCGTCGTGGCGATGGCGTCGGCGACGGGGCGGGGAGTCTGCGTTCCGCCCGGCCCGTCGAAGTAGGCGAGGCCCGTCTCCAGGGAGGGGAAGTGGGCGCGGAGGGCGGGGAGGTCGATGGCCATGGCCTCGGCTTTCTCTCGGCGGCGTGCCTGGTGCGGGGTGCCTGGACTCCGAC
The DNA here is from genome assembly GCF_014648915.1 of Streptomyces phaeofaciens. GTDB lineage: Bacteria > Actinomycetota > Actinomycetes > Streptomycetales > Streptomycetaceae > Streptomyces > Streptomyces phaeofaciens. The sequence continues at coordinate 196,960 of NZ_BMSA01000004.1, forward strand.
TCTGGCACCGGCCTGGTGGCACGTAAAGTGAGGGATTCCGAAGAGAAAGTTCATGTCTCATGAAGTCCCAGCCCGATCTGAAGCTCCTGGCCACCTTCCTGGCCGTGGTGCGTCAGGGCTCGATGGCCGGGGCCGCGACGGCGCTCGGCTACGTCCCCTCGGCGGTGTCCCAGCACATCGCGGCGCTGGAGCGCGACCTGGGCGTGGAGCTCATCGTCCGCCGTCCCGGCAGCCGGCTGATCCTGACCGCGGCCGGCCGCTCCCTGGCGCAGGCGACGGAGACGCTCTTCGACGCGACGGCGCGGTTCCAGGACGCCGCCGCGGGCATCGCGCAGCGCGAGATCGCCGAACTGCGGGTCGGGACCTACCCCAGCGCGATGAGCCACCTGCTCCCGGACGTCCTGACCACGCTCAGGGCCCGCCGCCTGGGACCGCGCCTCCGTCTCATCGACGTGGAGACCCATGAGGGCCTGCCGCGGGTGAAGTCGGGGGACATGGACCTGCTCATCGCCTACCGCTACCTGCCCGAGGACCCGCCGGGCCGTTCCGAGGCGTGGACCGTCACCGCCCTGGGGCGTGAGCCGCTGGTGCTGGTCGCGGCCGCCGAGCCGGGGCGTCGACGCCCGCCGGAGCTGGCCGAGTGCCTGGAGCGGGCGTGGATCTCGGGCCACGCGCACAACGCCGACCGGCGCCTGCTGCACCGCTGGGCGGGAGAGCTGGGGATCGCGCCCCGGGTGACGCTGGAGACCGAGGACCTGCACAGCATGCTCGCCATGATCCGGGCCGGCCTCGCGGTGGGCCTCGTCCCGGCCACGCTCCTCGGCGCGGGACCGGAGGGATCCGGGGTCGAACGGGTGATTCTGCCGCCCGGGGCCGCGCCGCTGTACCGGGAGATCCTCGCCGTGAGCAGACCCGGCACCCGCTCCCCCGTCATCGACGAGCTGGTGGCGCTGCTGGCCGCCGCCGTGGAGAGCGTCCGGTCGTAGCGGCGACGCCGCGGAGCTCTCATGCCCGTATGCCCGCATGCCCGCATGCGGGTGCGCCATATGCGGTGTGCCGTCCGACGCGTGCCGTGCGCCGTCAGGCGTCCGCGGGGCGGCCGGGTGAGACGCCGCCGACCGCGGCGCGCAGGTCTCCTTCCCCGGCGGACAGCGCGGGGAGGGGGGTCGCGTTGGCGGGGTTGAGAGAGTCGAAGAGCAGGGCGACGTACCGCGCGCGTACGGACGGCGCGGTGCCGGGGAGGGCGAGGCCGGCCACGGCCATGACCAGGATGTGGGGGATGTCCTGCGGGGTGAGGTCGGCGCGGACCTCACCCGTCCGCTGGGCGCGCAGCAGCAGCGGCTGGAGGGAGTCGCTGAAGCGACGGATGGCGTCGACGGCGACGTCCGCGAAGTTGCTCGCGAAGGTGACCAGGCCCTTCTCCTCGGTGATCAGGTCGAGGAGGCGGGTGGCGATGTCCTGGAGGGCCCGGCGCGGGCGGGTGGTCTCGGCGGCGCCGTCGATGAGCGGGAGCAGGTCCGTCTCGAGGATGTCGTCGAGGACGGCCCGGACGATCGCCTCACGGTTGGGGAAGTGCCGGTAGAGGGTGGCGATGCCCACGCCCGCTTCGGCCGCGATCTGTTCCAGGGAGCCCTCGCCCACGGCGAGGACGGTGCGTCCGGCGGCGGTGATGCGTTCGGCGCTGGAGCGTGCGTCGACTCTGCGCCGGGGGGCGCGGTCGTTCGTGGTCGCCATGTGGGGCTCCTCCCTGGTCTGCGCCCAAGGCTATCCAGCCCACGGGTGATAGTTGACTATCACTTCGATAGTACCCTCTCACTTCGGAGCGCGCCGCTGTCCGCCGGAGCGCCCGGAAAGGGGAGAGTTGTGTCCGTTGTGCTGTACAGGCTGGGCAGGTTCGCCTACGGCAGACCGTGGTACGTCATCGCCGGCTGGCTTGCCGTGGTGGCCGCCGTCGTGGGGCTGTTGACGGCCGGCCCGGTCAGGGTGAGCAACGAGGTGCGTATCGACGGCACCCCGTCGCAGAAGGTCATCGACGAACTCGCCACGGCCCTGCCGGAGGCGTCCGGGGGCCAGGGCATGCTCGCGTTCAGGGCGCCGGACGGCGCCCGGGTCGACGGCGCGAGGACGGGGGCGGCGCTGATCGCGGCCGTGGACGCCGTGTACCGCCACGACCATGTGATCGACGTACGGGAGGCCCTCGCCGAGGAGGCCGCCAAGAGCGACAGCGTGCTGCTGCGCGCACAGGCGGCCGTTGCGCCGGCCTCGGGGCCGACGTCCTCCGACAAGGCCCCGGTTCCGTTCCTGGTGGACGGCCGGCCGGTGCCCGGAGTCGTCGTCTCCGCCGACGGCTCCACCGCCCTGATGCAGTTCCCGTTCGACGAGCAGACCTACGAGTTGCCCTCCGGGACGATCGACAGCACCGTCAGGGCCGCCGAACAGCGAGCCGCCCGAGGCGGGCTGGAGGTTCTGCCGTCGGCCTCGATGATGGAGATCCCGGACATCATCGGGGTGGGGGAGATCGTCGGCGTCGGCGTGGCGGCCCTGGTCCTGCTGGTCACCCTCGGCTCCGTCGTCGCGGCGGGCCTGCCCCTGATCATCGCCCTGGTGGGCGTCACGATCGGCGTGGGCGGCGCCTTCACCTTCTCCACCGTCTTCCAGATCCACTCCCTCACCGCGGTCCTCGCCCTGATGCTGGGGCTGGCCGTCGGCATCGACTACGCCCTGTTCATCGTCAGCCGGGAACGCCGGCTCATCCTCGAAGACGGCCTGGACGCCCACGAGGCCACCGCTCGCGCCACCGGCACCGCCGGAAGCGCCGTCTTCTTCGCGGGCAGCACCGTCGTCATCGCCCTGGCGGGGCTGCTGGTCGTCGGCATCACCCTGCTCAGCACGATGGCCGTCGTCGCCGCCGCCACGATCGCGGTCGCCGTCCTGCTCGTCCTGACCCTGCTGCCGGCGCTGCTGGGGCTGATCAAGGAACGCGTCTGCCCCGACCGGGCACGGCGCGAGGCGCGGCATGGGTCGACAGACGCGCGGCGCACCCTGGGGACACGCTGGGGTGCGGGCCTGGTCCGCCGCAAGTACGCCGCCCTCGCGGCCGCGTTCCTCGTCCCCGCGATCCTCGCCGTGCCGGCCGCGGACATGCGCATGGGGCTGCCCTCCGGAGCCGGCTACAACACCGGCACGGCGCAGCGCCAGAACTACGACGTGGTCAGCGACGCCTTCGGGCCCGGCTACAACGGCCCCCTCATGATCGCCGTCGCCTCGGCGGGCGGGCAGCGCCCCCTGGCCCCCGCGGCGCTCACCGCGATCGCCTCCGGGCTGCGGGACACCGAGGGCGCGGTCTCGGTGTCACTGGCCGGGGTCAACGGCACCGGGACGACCGCCGTCCTCACGCTCGTCCCCGGCAGCGGCCCCAACGACGACGCCACCCAGGACCTCGTCACCGCCGTACGGGACAAGAGTGAGCGGCTCGGCGCCGAGCACGGCGTCACCGTCGGCGTCACCGGCTTCACGGCGCTCGCGATCGACGTGTCCGACCGGCTCGCCGACGTCCTGCCCCTCTACGTCGCCACGGTTCTCGGGCTCTCCCTGGTCGTGCTGCTCCTGGTGTTCCGGTCCCTCATGGTCCCGGTGACGGCCACCCTCGGCTTCCTGCTGAGCATCGGCGCCACCTTCGGCCTCACCACCGCCGTCTTCCAGTGGGGCTGGCTCCAGGGCCTGATCGGGCTGGACGCCACCTCGCCGGTCGTCAGCCTGCTGCCGATCATCATCACCGGTGTGCTGTACGGGCTCGCGATGGACTACCAGATGTTCCTGGTCACCTCGATGCGCGAGGCCCATGTGCACGGCGCCACCCCGGTGGACGCCACCGTCGCCGGCTTCGCTCGCGCAGGCACCGTCGTCGTCGCGGCGGCGACCATCATGGTTTCGGTCTTCGCCGGATTCGTGTTCAACCCCGAACCCATGATCAAGCAGGCCGGTTTCGCCCTGGCCACGGGCATCCTCGTCGACGCGTTCGTGATCCGCATGACCCTCATCCCGGCCACGATGGCCATCGCACAGGCGAAGGCCTGGTGGATCCCCGCCGGGCTGAACCGGCTTCTGCCCGACCTCGACGCCGAGGGCGACAAGCTCGCGCAGAGAATGCCGCCGCCCCGGCCCACCGCATCCGACTTCGCCAACGTCCCGCCAGGTCAGGGCACTTCCGTGTCGACGCCCCCCGAATCCAATTGGTCTACACCCTTGACTGGTACAGACCAAAGCGATTGAGTGTGCCTCCACACCCCCCACCGCGGCCGCCCCGGAGCCGTGGCCGGCCCTGTCGGCGCGTGCGCTCAAGGCTCCGCCTTGTCTCCGGGTGCGGCCTGGCACTGTGAAGGAATTGATCCTGTGTCAAAACGTCGCCTCTCCGCCCTCATGGCCGCGATCGTGGTCGGAACCGCCGCACCCGTGCTGCTTCCGGCCGCGGGCGCCTCCGCCGCCGCCTGTTCCAGCTACCCGAGCTGGACGGCCGGCAAGGCGTACCGCACCGGTGACATCGTCCGGTACACCGACGGCAAGGCCTACATCGCCGAGCACGACAACCCGGGCTACGACCCCGTCATCAGCACCTGGTACTGGGAGCCGTACGCCTGTGACGGCGGCTCCACGGACCCCTCCGGCGGCTTCGTCGTGAGCGAGGCCCAGTTCAACCAGATGTTCCCGAGCCGGAACTCCTTCTACACCTACAGCGGCCTCAAGGCGGCTCTCAGCGCCTACCCGGGCTTCGCGACCACCGGCAGCGACACCGTCAAGAAGCGGGAGGCCGCGGCCTTCCTCGCCAACGTCAACCACGAGACCGGCGGGCTGGTCCACGTCGTGGAGCAGAACACCGCCAACTACCCGCACTACTGCGACTGGAGCCAGCCCTACGGCTGCCCGGCCGGTCAGGCCGCCTACTACGGCCGCGGCCCCATCCAGCTCAGCTGGAACTTCAACTACAAGGCGGCGGGCGACGCGCTCGGGATCGACCTGCTCAACAACCCGAACCTCGTGCAGAACAACGCGTCCATCGCCTGGAAGACAGCGCTCTGGTACTGGAACACGCAGTCGGGACCGGGCACGATGACACCCCACAACGCGATGGTCAACAGCGCCGGGTTCGGCCAGACGATCCGCAGCATCAACGGTTCCCTGGAGTGCGACGGCAAGAATCCCGCGCAGGTGCAGAGCCGCGTCGACGCCTACCAGCGGTTCGTGCAGATCCTGGGCACCTCCGCGGGCGCCAACCTGTACTGCTGACCGCCACCGGCAGGGCCGCGGGTCGCCCGCCTCGACGGTACCGTCGCAGGGCAGGACAAGGCGGCCGTGCCGAGTGCGCGTTCCGGACTCCGGTGACCCGTCGCCGGAGTCCGTCGATCAGCCTTGCCTGTGCCGCGCGGATCCGGGCAGCACCCGCACGACCCACATGTATCCGGCCAGTCCGAGTGATCCGCGCGCCATGGCGTCGGCCCAGGCGGGCACGATGCTGCCCCAGGCGTTCCCTCCCACGCTCCAGAACAGCAGCAGGCTCAGCGCGCCGGCCACGGCGACCGCGCTCCCGTACCGGACCGGTGTCGTACGGCTTCCGCCCAGCCAGGTGCCCAGGAGCCCCGCCGGAATCTGCACCAGCACATGGAAGACGACGCAGGCCGACGGCACGGCGAGCAGGAGGAGGAAAGGAGCGTCCGCGGTGGGATCGCCCGGCGGGGTCGTGTAGCCGGCGTCCAGCATCCAGAACGGCGGCACCAGGAACGTGAGCAGGAGTATGGCGCCGCTCAGATGCATGGCACCGAGGTGCCGCAGTACGGGAGGTGAAGTCCCGATGGTTCGCCCCGCGACACTCGGACCGTCGGATCTCACGCTCATTTCCCCCTCCCGGCGCCGTGCGCGGCCGCAGGTCATGATAGTCGGGCGGTGCTGTCAGGCCGCCCGGCGGGGGCTTCTCCGGCTGTGGGCGCTACCGGGAACCCCGTACTGCCCCCAGTCGAGGTGACAGCCCGTCCTGACCGGCGGGTTCGGCGGTCCAGGTGATGTGCGGGGGCTCGACACGTGCGCACAGGGGGCCGCCGTGCGAGTCGGTCAGGCCGAGGCGTCCTACCAGCAGGCCGTCGTGCGCGGCGGCCGCGAGCACGTCGGAGGGGACGGCGTCCAGCATGAGCTTGGCGCGGCGGAACATGGAGAAGACGCCCGAGTCGTCGACCGTGCCCCAGGACAGGTAGACGAACCGGCGGCCCAGACGGTCCTGCACGTACGGGCCTGTCACCTCGATGCCGTCGGGTGTGGAGGTCGCGGTGCACTGAAGGGTCCAGGTCGCGGACGCGGCGTCGCCGGGCTGTGGTTCGAGGACTTCGGCCGGACGGTCGCGGCGTTGCACGGCGACATGGATGTCGACGTACGAGGGGCCGTCGCTGTCGGCGGGGGCCGCACGGGTGCGGCCGGGCAGGTCGACGGCGTCGATACGGATGAGCATACGGACCATCATCTCCCCGTCGTCGGCGCGGTGGGCGGGGGCGGCGGTCGCTCAGGGCTGTTCGTCTGCCCGGTGGGGTCAACGATCCCACGACCGGCCCCGCGCCACGAGGCCCCCCGAGCCGGCGGTGCAGCCCGCTCCACCGGTCGAGCGTGGCCGGTCGCGTGCGGCCGCTTCGGCCTGGCGAGGCGTGGGGTCGCGTCACCGGTCCAGGCTCGGCGGGCCTTCGTCGCGGGCTCGGTCGAGGGCGGCGAGATGGTCGGCGTCGCCGCCTCGCCATTCGATGAGGAAGATGGTCGCGTCGTCGCTCGTGGTGCCGCCACGTTCCTGTTTCAGGGTGTGGGAGAGGGCTCGCACCACCGCCCGTACCTCGGTGCGGTCGCGGAGAATCCGGTTGGTCCACTCGACGAGCTGTTCCTCACCGAACTGCTCCCCGCCGGCCTGGTGCTCCTCGATCAGACCGTCGGTGAAGCACAGCAGCCGGTCCCCCGGGTGCAGCGTCCGCTCGCTGACCACCGGATCCTCACCGCCGAAGCCGACCGGCAACGTGGTCGGGCTCTCCAGCCGGTCCACCACCGCGCGGTCACGGATCAGAAGCGGGGCCGGATGGCCGGCGTTGACCCACTGCAGCCGGCCTGTGGTGATGTTCAGGATCATCATCTGCGCGGTGACGAAGTGGTCGGGTCCGAACTGCTGATCGATGGCCCTGTCCATGAACGCGTACACCTCGGACAGATCGGTGTCGGCCCGTCGTGTGTGGCGATAGGCGCCGATGGCCACTGTCGCCATGGTCGCCGCGTCCAGCCCGTGGCCCATCGCGTCGATCATGGCCACGTGAAGGACGTCGCCGTTGAGGGCGTAGTCGAAGCTGTCGCCGGCCACGTCGTAGGCGGGCTCCAGGATCCCGGCCACCTCGACCTGGGGAACGGTCATCGACAGTGGGGGCAGCAACGACCACTGGATCTCCGCGGCCACGCTCATCGGGGCGCTGCGGCGGGCCCGGAAGAACAGGTCGGTGTAGGCGTCCTTGGTGACGATCATGTCCGCGACCAGACCGGCAAGTCTGCGGAGCAGTCGCCGGTCGTCGTCATCGACCCTGTCCAGGGTGACGGCCATCGTTCCGATCTGGTCGCTTCCGTCCAGCAGCGGCAGGTACATGCGCACACTGCCGTCCTGCGGCACCTCTACCGTTCTGCGGCTCAGGAAGGCCTCACCGGCGGGAGAGTCCTCGACCGGCTCGGGGCCGCCGACCCTCAGCCCCCGGCCCGACAGCGGCACCAGCAACACCTGTTCGTAGTCCTGCAGGAGGATGGAGACCTCCCGCCCGCCGACCCTGGCCACCTCTTCCGCGACGAGCGGGGCGATCAACTCCGGCGGCATCTCGTGGGCCCGGTCCAGCAGCACACCCAGCAGTCGTTCGCCGAACCCCTCCGACCGGTCCACTCCGATCCTGCCCGGCTTTCGCCCACCGTCCGTCATCGCTGCTTGCTTCCCTTCGTCCCGGGGCGCGATCTGCCTGGGGAGCTCGTGGGGCTGCCGGGTCCACGCGGTGTTCGCCGGGCGGGACGGCGAGGGGGCCGGCCCGGCGCCCCGGCCTCGTCGAACCGCGGCCGGTGCGGGGCGGTGCCGGCCTGAAGGCGCCGGCGCCCGACACCCCGGCTTGCCCGGCGGGCGCCGTGGTCGTGTTCCCAACGACCCCGGCGTATACACACCGGGGTCGCCCTTCCGGGCCGGTCGCACGTGAGAGTGTGCCGACCCGCTTTCATGCTATTCCTGGTGCGCATTTCGGGCATCAGGTATTTCGCGGCACCCGTGTCCATTCCGGGCTCTGCTGCGCGAGCGGTGTCCACCGTGAGGTGGAGGCGGATTCCGCCGCCGGGCGCCGTGGGCGTCGAGCCGACGGATCATGACAGTCCCGCATAATTGAGCTCTTGCACGGCATTCCGCCGCCTGGGTTCGGGGGACGGTTCGTCCGCAGAGCCCAGGGGGCGGTTCATCCCCCGGTGCCACGGTCCGTTCGGCCAACCGAGGAGTAGGCTGAACCTACCGAGGATATTTCGCGCACCGGCTACCACGCTCGTGTCGTTTTCGGCGATCGAATAGGCCGGGCCGGCTGCGGTCGCCCCGGGGCAGGGTTCGCGTCATGACTGCGACCATTTCCTTCTCGCCGACACTCGAAGACCGGTTGTCGTCGTCGTCCTCCCCCTCTCCGTCCCCGCTCCGTCTGTCGCTGGCTCCCGGCGACGCCGCGCCGCCTCTCCTGGACGGCGCATGGTGGCCCCGTTCCCGCGATCTGACGGCGGAACTTCCCGCCCTCACAGCCGTACTGGATCCGTTGTGGGGGTGGATCACCCGGGTCACGGTGAACCCCACCCACTGGCCGGTCGTCCCGCGCAAGGTGCCCGTCGCCGGGCATGCGGTGAACGTGGGCTGGTTCCTGGCCGAGCAGGATCCGCACGAACTGCTGCTGCTCTCGTACCACGTGGGCCGGTGGAACCTGCTGGTGGTTCCGCCGAGGACGGATCAGGTCTCGGCCGACTGGCTGATGGCCGCCGCGAGCGACCCACTGGGCACGTCGACCGCGAGCGGGTTGATGGAGGAGGCGGCGCGTCTGCGGACGGTGTCCGAGACCGACCGGGCCGTGGAGGCGGTCTGGGACTCCGAAGGCGGACATGAGGCCCACGATCCGGCCGTACGGCCACGGATCCCGGCAGTCATGGCCGGGGACGGAGAGCGAGCCGCCGCACCTGTCGCGACCCCGAATCCGCCGATGGGGAGGTGAGGACCGTGGAAGCCTTCGTGACCGTTGTCGTCGTCATGGCGATGATCGCTCTGGGCGTGCTCCTCATCCACCTGGCCAACCGGCAGCACAGCGACAGCATCGCGCCCTTCCAGCGCGGCCGCTCCCCGTCGACTTCGCGGGGACGCCGCAGCCGGAAGGGAGTGGAGTGAGTCCCCACGGTCCCCCCAGCCGACGACACCGTGATCGTCACTCAGGGTGACCAGGAGCACTTCCTCTTCCTGGTGATCCCTCCGCGGACGACGCATCCGGGCGCTGTGGCCGTGATGGTCACGGCCGTACGGGACGACTGACGCACGCCCACCCACCCACACCTCATGCGTCCGAACAGAGGAGCCATGCCCCCTCCCCAACTGAACGTCTACCGGCACGACCGCGACACCCGCGCTCTGATCACCCTCGCGGGAGAGATCGACCTGGCCACGGCACCGCAGGTGAGCAAGGCGCTGGCCGAATGCCTGCCCGACGGCATCCGTAGCATCGATGTCGACCTCACGGCGGTCACCTTCTGCGGTGCCAGCGGACTCAACGCCTTCCTCACGGCGTTCCGGCTCGTCACGGATGCCGGTATGACCCTGCGACTGCACTACCCGTCGCAGACCATGGCCCGCGTCATCGAGATCACCGGCACCGGCTTCCTGCTGCACCCGGTACTCACCGGTCGCGCACGATCTCATCGGGTTCCTGTCGCCGTGGGCGGTGCGCTGTGACGACCCCGCCCCGGCGGGAGCAGCCGCCGCACGGCGAGGGAAGCCCCCCGCCTGCCATGGACGCGTTACGCCTGCGCCGGCTGAACCGCTGGCAGGCCGAGACCCTCAAGGAGGACCTGGCCGATCTGTACGTGGAGTCCTCCCGGGCACAGCCCGGCGAGGACTACCGGGGCCGGGAGGCGTTTCTACGGCGGCTGACCGGGGCAATCCGGCGCCCGGGCTTCGCCCTGCTGATAGCGGAGAGCACGGCCTTCGCCGGGTGTGCCTACGGATTCCCGGTACGGCGGGAGGGAACGTGGTGGCGGGGGTTCGACGGACCCCTTCCGCGGAGCGTCGAACAACTCACCGCATCCGGACACGTCTTCGCGATCACCGAGACCCTGGTGCACCCTCACACGGACGACCCGGGCCTGGCCCGCCGACTCCAGCACCGCCTGCTCGCCGACCACCACGCCTCGCTCGGGGCGACGTTGGTGGACCAAGCCGACTCGGCGGCCTGCGACGCCTTCCTGTCGTGGGGCTGGCAGGACATCGGTGCGGTCCGTCGACCGCCGGACCGTCCTGGTCTGCGGCCGTCGGACGCCTTCGTGCTCCGGGCTCTGGTGCTTCCTCTCGCGCCCGGGCCGCGTACGGCCGCCCATCCGGACGGGCTGGCTCACGAGAACCGCACCCAACGGCCCGACTGAGACCGCTCTCTCCTCGGCCCTCAGCCGACGGGCCGCTCGCGTCCCCAGGCGGCCAGCGGCCGGAGTGCGTCGTTGAGGCGGGTGCCGTCCTCGGTCAGCGAGTACTCGACGCGGGGCGGCACCTCGTCGTAGGAGACCCGGCGCACGACACCGTCCGCCTCCATCTCGCGCAGGTGGGAGGCGAGCACCTTCTCGGTGACCCCGGGGAGCAGCCGGCGCAGCTCGCCGAAGCGGCGGTGGGGGTGTTCGTGGAGCGCCCAGAGGATCAGCACCTTCCACTTGCCGCCGATCACCTCCATCGCGGTGTCGATCCCGCAGACGTGTCCGTCTGGTGCGCCCGGCCGGTTCAGCGTCGTCATGCCCCACCCCTTTGACGTGCTCGCTCACCCCAGGGTAACCACCCACTCCGAAGTACGTACTTGATCACGTACGGGACTGCGAGCAGCCTGACCGGCATGACACAGCACCCTGTTGAGAAGACACCCCTCACCCTGCTGGGCCTCGGCACGATGGGCGGCGCGCTGGCCCGCGCCTGGCTCGCCGCCGGCCATCCGCTCACCGTCTGGAACCGCACCCCCGCCCGCGCGGCGGCCCTCGCCGCCGAGGGGGCGCGGGTCGCGGGCAGCGCCGCCGAGGCGGTCGCGGCGAACTCCCTGATCGTCCTGTGTCTGTTGGACGACGCCTCGGTCGACGAGGTGCTGGCCGGCACCGACCTGGCCGGCAGGGACCTGGTCGACCTCACCACCGGCACCCCTGCCCGGGCCCGCGCCCGCGCCGAGTGGGCCCGCGAGCGCGGCGCCCGCCACCTGGACGGCGGGATCATGGCCGTCCCCCCGATGATCGGCGTCCCGGAAGCCGGCGGCTACGTCTTCTACAGCGGCTCCCGGGACCTGTTCGAGCGGCACCGGGAGACGCTGGGCGTCCCGGCCGGCACCACCTACGTCGGTGAGGACGCGGGCTTCGCGGCCCTGTACGACGTGGCCCTGCTCAGCGCCATGTACGGGATGTTCGCCGGGGCCGCGCACGCCTTCGCCCTGATCCGCAAGGAGGACATCGACCCCGCGTCGCTCGCCCCGCTGCTCGCGGACTGGCTGGTCGCGATGGCCCCGGCCGTGCACCAGACCGCCGAACAGCTGCGCAGCGGCGACTACACCAAGGGGGTCGTCTCCCCGCTGGCCATGCAGGTGGCCGGCACACCGACCTTCCTGAGCACCGCCGAGCAGCAGGGCGTCAGCCCCGAACTGCTCAGTCCCTACTTCGCCCTGATGCGCCGCCGCCTCGCCGAGGGCAGCGGCGAGGAGGGCCTGACGGGCGTGATCGACCTGCTGGCGCGCTGACCGGCCGCCTGCGCGTGGTCGCCGGTCACGCCGGGTCGCTCGTCACCCGCGAGGTGTCGCACGCGCCCGGGATCAGTGCGGCCTCGGCGTCCGTCCATGTCCTGACTCCCCTGGGCGCAGCGCGTCCGAGACGGACTTGACGCCGCCGTGAGCGGTCAGCCCGCCGTCCACGGGGATCTCGGCGCCCGTGATGAAGGACGCCTCGTCGGAGAGGAGGAACACCACGAGCGGGGCCACCTCGTCGACGGTGCCGGTGCGACCGAGCGGGGTCTCGCGGACGTTGGCCTCGCGGAAGGCGGGCGCGGCCGACGCGGTCATGTCGGTCTCGATGAATCCCGGGTGGACGGTGTTGACGCGGATGCCGCGCGGCCCCAGCTCCGTCGCGGCACTCTTCGACAGCCCCCGCAGAGCCCATTTGCTGGCCGTGTAGGCGACGGGATAGTGGCCCGTGAGCGCGGCGGTGGAGCCGACGTTGACGATGGAGGAACCGGGTGGCATCAGCGGCGCGAGATGCTGGATGCCCAGCAGGGGGCCGGTGACGTTGACGGCGTGGACCCGGTCGAAGTCGACCGGCCGTACGTCGCCGAGGCGGGCGCGCCAGGTGACGCCCGCGTTGTTGACCAGGCCGTGCACCTGGCCGTACGCCTCCCTCAGCCAGGCGGCCAGGCGGGCCCAGTCGTCCTCGCTGGTGACGTCGAGGGGGCGGCAGTCACCGTCCGGGTGGACGTCGGTGGCGATCACGCGGGCGCCCTCGCGGGCCAGGGCCGCGGCCTCGGCGGCGCCCTGGCCGCGGGCCGCGCCGGTGACGACCACGACCTTGCCCAGCAGCCTCCGGGGACTCGGGGTGCTCATGGCCGCTCCCGGCCGCGGCGGCGGGCGAAGGGGATCGGCACCGGATCGGCGCCGGCGACCACGGTGTTGGAGGTGGTGCCGATGCCCTCGACGGTGAGGGTGACGGTGTCCCCCGGCTTCAGCGGCGGCGGGTCCTGCGCGCCCCGTACGCCCCACAACTCCGCCAGGCAGCCGCCGTTGCCGCAGGTGCCGGAGCCGAGGACGTCACCGGGGCGCACCCGGGTGCCGCGTGAGGCGTAGGCCACCATCTCCTCGAAGGTCCAGCTCATGTTGGACAGCAGGTCCTCGCCGACGATCTCGCCGTTGACGGCGGCGGTGAGCGCGAGCCGCAGGAATCCCTCGGTGTCCCGGTGGGGCTCCAGTTCGTCGGCGGTGACCAGGTACGGGCCGAGGGTGGCGGCGGTGTCCTTTCCCTTGCAGGGGCCGAGGCGGACCTGCATCTCACGGGACTGGAGGTCGCGCGCGGACCAGTCGTTGAACACGGTGTAGCCGACGATGTGGTCCCGTGCCCGCTCGGGGGTGAGGTCCCGCCCCTCCCGGCCGACGACGGCGGCGACCTCCAGCTCGAAGTCGAGGACGGTGCTGCCCGGGGGCACGGGTACGTCGTCGTGGGCGCCGACGACCGCGTAGGGGTTGGTGAAGTAGAAGGTCGGGGCGTCGTACCAGGCCTGCGGCACACCGGCCACGCCGTCCACGGACCGCCGTACGCCTTCGACGTGTTCCTCGAAGGTGACGAAGTCCCGCACGGTGGGCGGTTCCAGCGGCGGCAGCAGCCGTACCTCCGACACATGAGGGCCCGGCGGGACGTCGAGGGTGGCGGCGCCGAGGCGGAGCAGCCCGTCCAGGCCGTCGCCGGACCGGATCAGCTCGGTCAGCGAGTGTGCACCGGGGACCGGGTGGAGGGTGCCGTCCTCGTCGACGACGGCGACCCGGCGTCGATGCCGGTGTTCGTAGGTGGCGAAACGCATGTGCGGCTCCAGACGACTCGGGGGATCAGACCGGCGGGGCGACGAAACAGCCGCGGTCGACGTCGTTGAACGACTCCTTGGCGACAAGTTCGTTCATCGCGTTCGCGGTACCCCACTGGTCGGTGACCTCCGGCCGGGAGAAGTCGTAGACGTGCGGGTGCCAGGTGTCCTCGTCCAGCAGCTCCAGCTCCGTCGTGTACTCGACGGTGTTGCCCTGCGGATCCAGGAAGTAGGTGAAGGTGTTGTCGCCGGCAAGGTGCCGGCCCGGTCCCCAGAGCTTGCGGGCGCCGGAGCGGATCACGCGGCCGGTGCCGCGCATGTACTCGTCGATGCCGCGCAACTCGAAGGAGATGTGGTGCAGGGCGGTGTGCGGGCCCTGGGCGATGGCCATGGAGTGGTGCTGGTTGCTGATCCGCATGAAGTGCATGGCCTCGCCCATGCGCGGGTGCATGAGCGTGTCGGAGAGGCGGAAGCCGAGGTGGCGCTCGTACCACTCCCGGGTCCGGTTCAGGTCCGGGGAGTTGAGGACGACGTGCGACAGCTTGACCGGGATCGACTCCTTCTCCTCGATCTTCCGGTGCCGCCTGACCTCGACGTCGGCGGAGACCTCGACGGTGCGGCCGTCGACGTCGAAGAACCGGAAGCCGTAGCCGCCGCCGGGGGTGTCGATCGTGCCCGGCCGGGAGATCAACCGCACGCCGCCCGCGAGGAGTTGTTCGGCGAGCGTGTCGACGTCGGCCGGGCTCGCGGCGCCGTACGACACGAGGTCGAGCCGCTTCTCGTCGGACCTGCGCAGCCGGACGACGTAGTGCTCGGGCGAGCCCTCGGCGGCCAGGAAGGAGATGCCGGAGTCCTCGGCGACCTTCGTCAGGCCCCAGACGCCGGCGTAGAAGTCGAGCTGTTCGTCGTAGTCGGGCACGGCGAGGTCGACGTGCCGCAGATGGGTGAGCAGACGCATGGGGTCAGTCCTTCCGGAGGAGGGCGGCGGCGTTGCCGCCTCGTACGGCGTGGAAGTCGGCATCGGGCAGCCGGGCCGCGCGCAGCGCGCCGACCGGGTCCTCGGTGCCCATGTCGAAGGGGAAGTCGGAGCCGAGCAGCACCCGGTCGGGGCCGGCGACGCGGATCAGCTCCCGCAGCCCGTGGGGGTCGTGGACGAGGGAGTCGAAGTACAGACGCCTGAGGTAGCTGCTGGGCGGGTGGGCGCAGCCCGCACCCGCGTCGGAGCGGGCCGACCAGGCGTGGTCGGAGCGGCCGATGTGGGTGGGGAGGTAGCCGCCGCCGTGCGCGGCGATGATCCGCAGGTCCGGGTGGCGGTCCAGGACGCCGGAGAAGATGAGGTGGGACAGGGCGACGGCGTTCTCGGTGGGCTGGCCGACGACGTTGGACAGGTACCACTGGTCCAGGCGCTCGTCGAGGGTGCAGCCGAAGGGGTGCAGGAAGAGGATCGCGCCGGTCGCGGCGGCCCTGGCCCAGAAGGGTTCGTAGGCCGGGTCGGACAGTTCCCTGCCGGGTGCGTGGGAGGAGATCTCGACGCCCGACAGGCCTTGTTCCAGGGCGTGTTCGAGGGCGCGGACCGCCAGCCGCGGATGCTGGAGGGGGACGAGTCCGAGGCCGTGCAGCCGGTCGGGGGCCTGCGCGCAGTGCGCGGCCGTCGCCTCGCCGGCCAGCCGGTACAGCCGCTCGGCCGTCTCCTCGTCCGCCCAGTAGTGGTAGTGCGAGGGGGACGGGCTGACCAGCTGGACGTCGACACCCCGTGCGTCCATCGCGGCCAGCCGTACCGCGACGTCGGTCAGCTTCGGGACGCGTTCGGCGACCATCGGGCCGCTGACGGCCAGGGAGGCCGGGCCGTTGCGGCGGGCGTCGAGTGCCCTGGCCTCGGCAAGGCCGGGGAGGCCGGCGACGAGCGCCTCGACCTCGGGCAGCAGGACGTGGGCGTGGACGTCGACGGTGGGCGCGGTCACGGCAGCTCCTTCAGGACGGCCATGGTCCGGCCGATCAGTCCGGGCATGTCGGCGTCGCGCTCCCCGTCCAACTGCCATCGGCAGAGCTGCACGGACGCCTCGACGACGGTCCGCACGCGCGGGACGCGTCGGTCGTGGTAGGCCTGGAACAGCTCGTCGTCCCAGGGCCGGCCGCTGGTGAGCAGATCGGTCAGGACCGAGGCGTCCTCCAGCGACATGGCCGCGCCCTGGGCGAGGGTGGGCGGGCAGCAGTGGGCGGCGTCGCCGACCAGGACGACCCGGCCGCGGTGCCAGGAGCTCTCGACCAACAGCCGGTCGAACCATGTGTAGTTGACCTTCGCCGGGTCGGTGAGGTGCTGGGCGATCTCGGGCCAGACTCCGCCGTACTGCTCGGCGAGCCGGCGCATCTCGTCCGCGTAGAGGGACGGGTCGATGGTGTTCCGGTCCCGGCACGCCTCGACGACGTAGGCGTAGACGGTGTGCTCGCCGGTGGGGGTGTAGCCGGCGATGTAGGCGGGGCCGCCGTAGGTGAGGTCGGTGCGGGTGACGCTCGCGGGGCGGGGGGCGGGGGCGCGCCAGATGGCCATGCCGACGGGCTCGGCCCGGTCGGTGATGCCGATCGCGGCGCGGGTGGCGGAGTTGAGGCCGTCTGCGGCGATCACCAGGTCGTAGCGGCCCTCGGAGCCGTCGCTGAAGCGGACGAGGACACCGTCCGCGTCCTGGTCCAGGGTTTCGGCGGTGGTGCCGAGGCGTACGGTGGCGCCGGAGGCGCGGACGGCGTCGATGAGGATCTGCTGGAGCTGCGGACGCTGGAGGCCGAGGGTGGCGGGCAGGTCGTCGCCGCCCGTCCTCATGTCCTCCTTGACGAACAGCACGGTGCCGTCGGGGGCGGTCACGCCCAGCGATCCGTAGGCGAATCCGGAGGCCTCGACCTGCTCCCAGACGCCCAGTCGGCGCAGGACGCGCAGGGCGTTGCCCTGGAGGGTGATGCCGGAGCCGGTGGTGGCGTTCCAGTCGGGACTGGCCTCGATCAGGTCGACACGCAGGCCTGCGCGGCGCAGCAGGACGGTGACGGCGTTGCCGGAGGCGCCGCCGCCGACGACGAGGACCGAGCGGGTGTGGGGCATAGGGAACTCCCTTGTTCCGGCGCCCGCTTGAGGGCGAACGGGTGCGGTGGCGAGAGGGGCTGTTCGACGGCGACCGGCGCGGGGGCGAGACAGGCTGCTCGACGGCGACCGGCGCGGGGGCGAGGCGGGCTATTTGACGGCGATCGGGTTGACCGGGGAGCCCACGGCTCCGGTGATGGGCAGGGGCGCGGCGGTGAGCCAGAACGCGTACACGCCGTCCGCCGCGCAGTCGGCCGCGAGCGCGTCGGGGTCCCACATCTCCCCTATGAGGAGGCCCATGTGCGGGATGGCCACCTGGTGGAGCGGCTGGAAGGCCCTGTCGAACTCGTTGGGCCGCACCTCGAAGCCCCAGGTGTCGGTGGCGATCGCGGCGATCTCGGTACGGTGCAGCCAGCCGGCCGTCGTGAACGACAGCCCGGGGGCGTCACCGCCCGCGTAGTCGCCCCATCCCTCACGCCGGGCGCGGGCGAGCCGCCCGGTGCGGACGACGACGAGATCTCCGCGGCCGACCGACACGCCGTGCGCCTCGGCCGTCACGGTCAGGTGGTCCTCGGTGACGGCGAAGCCGTCGGGCAACTCGCCGTTCTCGCCGATCACTCGGCCCACGTCGAGGAGGACTCCGCGCCCGGCGACGTACGGCGCCATGTGCTCGATGCCGGTCACGAGGTCGCCGTCGGCGGTGACGACCTTCTCCGCCCGCCGTCCGTTCCAGGCCCTGCCGTGGTCGAAGATGTGGCCGAGGCCGTCCCACTGGGTGGAGCACTGCAACGGCATCGCGATCACGTCGTCGGCGCCGCCGATCCCGTGCGGGAAGCCCTGGTTGCCCAGCGCGGCGTCCGTGCCGGTGTCCAGCATGGTGTGCACCGGGTTGGTGCGTCGCCGCCAGCCCTTCTGGGGCCCGTTCATGTCGAAGCTCTGCGAGAGGGAGAAGCTCACCCCCCGCCGTACGAGGGCCGCGCCCTCCCGCCGTTTGGCCTCGTCAAGGAAGTTGAGCGTTCCGAGGACGTCGTCCTCGCCCCAACGGCCCCAGTTGGAGACGGACTTGGCTGTCGCGGCGATCGCGCCCGCGGGGTCGGTGCGGTCGTGGGGGAAGGTCATGACGCGGTCTCCTCGGCGACACAGCGGGTGCGCTGGGCGCCGAGGGAGGTGATGGAACCGTCCATCACGTCGCCGTCCCGCAGCAGCCGTCCCCAGTGCATGCCGTTGCCGGCCGGGGATCCGGTCAGCACCAGGTCGCCGGGCAGCAGCCGGGCCGCCTGCGAGGCGTACGACACGATCCGCGCGACGCCGAAGATCATGTCCCTGGTGGACTCGTCCTGCATGGTCTCGCCGTTCAACTTCAAGGTGACCCGCAGGTCACCGGGGTCGGTGAGCTGCGCGGCGGGCACGATCCACGGGCCCAGCGGGGTGAACCCGGGAGCGTTCTTGGAGTGCAGCCAGTCGGTGCCGATGGCCTTCATGTCCCGGCGGAAGACGGTCGCGCGGTCGGTGAGGTCGTTGGCGATGGTGTACCCGGCGACGTGGTCGAGGGCCTCCTCGACGGAGACCCGGTAGGCGGGCCGGGCGATGACGGCCGCCAACTCCAGTTCCCAGTCCGGCTGTTCGGCCCAGGACGGCAGGACGACGTCGTCGTAGGGGCCGGTGATCGCGCTCGGCAGACCGATGAAGACGTACGGCAGGTCCTCGGCCGCCCGCCGGTCCATGACCGCGGCGATCTCCGCCCGCGCCTCCTCGGCGGTGCGCGGATCGTCGGGCGAGCGGTGGGCGAGCTCCAGGTCGATCACGTGCCGGCGGTAGTTGGCCCCGGACTGGAAGACCTGGCGCGGCTCGACCGGGGCGTGCACGTGCAGGCCGTCGAGCGGCCGCCAGCCGTCCACGGAGGCGTCCCCCGCCAGCTCGTGCAGACGGGGCAGCACCTCCTCCCAGCGTTCGAAGAGGCCCCTGGCCGTCAGGGCGGGCTCGCCGAGCGCCGCGCGAAGGTCCAGCACGCGGCTCTCGGGCGTCACCAGGCCGGGGAAAAGTTCCTGTTCAGGGGCGGAAAAGGTGCCGAGGGCGAAGGGTCCGGAGAAGGACGCGGTAGGGGCTGCGGGTTTCACGGGCATGTCCTCCTGGTTGCGATGGCACTAATCTGGCCCCCCTCTCGTAATCTGGGAAATAGATTCTTTGGATGCCGATCATCCATCTGATGAATACCGCTGCTTCGGTGCGGCCTCGGTCTGGAGGCGTTGTCCATGTCCGGCCTCGATCTCAACCTCGTCCTGGCTCTGCGGGCCCTGCTCGAGGAACGCAACGTCACCCGCGCCGGCCGGCGCATCGGACTGAGCCAGCCCGCGATGAGCGCGGCCCTCGCCCGTCTGCGCCGCCACTACGACGACGAGCTGCTCTCCCGCGTCGGCGGCCAGTACGAGCTGACGGCCCTCGGCCGCGCCCTGCTCGACCGCACCGCCACCGCCTGTGACCTGCTGGAACGGGTGTTCAGCAGCAGGGCGGACTTCATGCCGGGCAGCGAGGAGCGGGAGTTCACCCTGCTCGCCTCCGACTACGCAGTCGCCGTCTTCGGCGCCGAACTCGCCCGGACCGTGCACGCCGAGGCCCCCGGGGTACGGCTGCGCTTCCAGCGGCCCCCGACCGCCGTCACGGAGGACACCGCGACGCTGCTCAGTACGGTCGACGGACTGCTGATGCCGCACGGCGTCATCAGCGGCTTCCCCACCGTCGAGCTGTTCACCGACCGCTGGGTCTTCCTCGTCGCCGAGTCCAACGACGAGGTCGGCGACCGGCTGACCATGGCGGATCTGGCACGGCTGCCCTGGGTCATCTACCAGCGCACCTACGACGCCCCGGCCGCCCGGCAGCTGAGCATGCTCGGCATCGAACCCCGGGTGGAGGTCTCCGTCGACGGCTTCCAGGTACTGCCGTTCCTGGTCGCCGACACCCGCCGGATCGCCCTGGTGCAGGGGCGTCTGGCCGAGCGGCTGCGCGGGGTCGCCGCCGTCCGCGTACTGACCCCGCCCTACGCGGCGGTGCCCGTGCAGGAGGCGCTGTGGTGGCATCCGGTGCACACCCACGACGCCGCCCATATCTGGCTGCGCGACACCGCGGCCCGGGTGGGCGCGGAGCTGACGGCGTCCACACCGAGCGGTGCCGTCGCCCCGGCGGAACCGGACGAGGCGGCACGCTGACGGACGGGGCAGGGCGTACACCGGCCCTGCCCCATCCAGGACGTGGATGATCGGCATCCCCGATCTCGATCGGGCGGGGGCTGGGCAGGGCCTGTGCGGTCCCCCATAGTCGTCTCAACCCGGCGCCGGAGCGGCACCGTTCACCGCTCGCCGCTCACCGGTGCCGGGACCGCGCGGGCGCTCGGCGAGCCGGCCCACCGCGAGGCCTCGCCCCGCGTTCCTCGGCGCCCCGCGCCCGACGCGACCGCCCGTGCTCCTCTCCCGTCCCCCCTCCCGACCCGCCAGGTGGAGTTCCCGCATGCCCGCACCCGTGCCCCCGCCGCTGCCACCGTCCCCGCTGCCCGCGTGTGCCGAGACCGCGCCGCCCGAGCAGACCGTGTCCGGCCGCGGCCACCGTCTTCGCCTCACCCTGCTCATGGCGGGCAGCTGCCTGCCCATCCTGGGCGCCGTACTCATCGCCCCGGTCCTGCCCCGGATGCGGGACCACTTCGCCGACGTACCGGGGGTCGACGCGCTGGTCCCGGTGGCCCTGACGATCCCGGCCCTGTCCCTGGCGCTGCTGGCCCCGTTCGCCGGGGTCGTCGTCGACCGGCTCGGCCGCAAACGCCTGCTCGTCGTCGCCACCGTGCTGTACGCACTGCTCGGCACGGCCCCCCTGTGGCTGGACTCCCTCGGCGCCATCGTCGCCAGCCGCGCCCTGGTCGGGGTCGTCGAGGCCGCGATCATGACCTGCTGCACGACGCTGATCGGCGACTACTACTCGGGACGGCAACGCGACCGCTACCTGGCGCTCCAGACGATGTGCGCCTCGGTCTCCGCGACCGCCTTCTTCGTACTCGGCGGCGCCGCCGGCTCGGCCGGCTGGCGCACCCCGTTCTGGGCGTACGCCGCAAGCCTGCTGCTCGCCCCCGCGATGGCCGCCTTCCTGCCCGTGCCCCGGCCGGCGGCCCGCCCGCACAAGCCCTCCCCCACCGTCTCGGAGCCGGTCCGGCGGCCCTTCCCTTGGCGGGACCTGGCCGGGACGTGCGCGCTGACGGTGTTCGGCGCCGCCCTCTTCTACGCGGTCCAGGTGGAAATGGCCTTCCTCCTGGACGACATGGGCGTGACCGACCCCGGGGTGATCGGGTCGGCCATCGCCGTCTCCAGCGTCGCGACCGTGATCGGCGCCGGTGTCTTCACCAGGACCGGCCGCGGCCCGGCCGCCTGGCTGCCCACCGTCTTCGCCCTGTGCGCCCTCGGCTTCGCGGTGATCTGGCTCGCCCCGAACCCCGTCGTCCTGACCGTCGGGGCGGTGATCAACTGCTTCGGCGGCGGCATCATGCTGCCGAGCCTGCTCACCCTCGCCATGTCCCGGCTCGAGTACGCCGACCGCGGCCGCGGTACCGGTCTGTGGACGGGGTCGTTCTTCATCGGCCAGTTCATCTGCCCGCTCGTCGTCCTCGCCCTCACCTCCGCCACCGGCAGCCTGGCGGACGCCATGGGCACCCTCGCGATCGCCGGGGCGGCCGGATCCGCCGGGCTCTGCCTGTCCGCCCGCCGGCGCCGGCCGATGGGGGGCGCCGCACCGGAGCCGATCGAGCAGTTGGCGGGCTGAGGAGTCCCCTCGGCGGGGAAGCCTCCCGAGGTGTCGGGGCGGGCGGCCTCCGGAGCCGTGTGCGCAGGTTCGAATCCTGCCGGGGGCACCGGCGCAGGGGCCCCGGACCGGTCATGGTCCGGGGCCTTTGGCATCTGCTTCCCTGCGTCAGGTGTGCGGGGGCTGCCGTACCTGGGTGGGTGGTACCAGGCGGGGGAAGTGGATGGCGAGGAAGTCACGCATGATCTGCAGGGCCTGTTCCGGGGGGACCTCGGCCCGGGGATCGTCGGGAAGTCCCTCGATGCGGATGTCGTGATGGTCCGCGAAGCCGCGGATTCCTTCGAAAGCCGCCTTGCCCAGGGTGGAGAGAGTCCTGCCCAGGAGCAAGGCGTCCTCGATGTACCGGGGTACGGGATGCGGGGCCGGCGTGGGCCAGGTGTGCGGGTCTCGCGGGGTGTCGAGGGTGAAGGCGTGGGAGATGGTCCGGGCGGCGGCGTCGCGCGCGGTGAACGGGGCGCCCAGGTCCCACTGCTCGCGCAGGGTCGCGATCAGTGAGGTGTGGCGGTGTTCCTCGTTGAACACCTGGCCTGCGGCCACCCACGGGGAGACCACGACGGCCGGGACCCGGTAGCCCGAGCGGTCGAACATGAACCCGAGCTGTCCGACCGGAGCGGACGGGTCGGGTGGTGGCACCGGGCCTGGTGGGACGTGGTCATAGGTGCCGCCGGGTTCGTCCCAGCCGATGAGCAGGGTGGTGTTCCACACGTTGGACCCGCTCGGGGACCGCATCGCCCTGTAGGCGTTGTAGATCCGGGCCAGGAGCGCCTCGCCGCCCAGGATCGAGGACGGCGGGTCGACGTCGGGGATCACGACACCATGGCCGAGGACACGTGAGAACGCCGGGTGGTAGTCCCCGTGCCCGAGCACCAGGCACGGCTCGATGAATGAGAAGTCGGGCAGGTCGCCGTTGCCGGCGTCGGTCTCGAACTGGGAGAACGGCACGAAGTGCGTGTCGAAGCGGTCCTTGAGTCGGGGATGGTGGATCAGGCCGGTCAAGGAGAGCCGGTCCGGCTCGGCGACGTACACCTTCCACGTCCGGCCGTGCTGTTCGATCCGGTTGAAGATCGTCTCGGCGTCGTTGGCCAGTATCCAGTTCTTGACCGGCGAGTTCACCACGAATCCCGAGGCCGTCGCGGCGGTCCAGAACGACCGGTTGGTGAACGTCTGCGACGGCACCTCGCTGAACCAGTGGTCGAATACGCCGAAGGCGCGCGCCAGGCCGTTCAGCACGGGGATCTGTTCCGGGGTGAACCCGGTCATCACCTGGGCGTACTCGTCGTAGGTGGGCTGGCGGCCCAGTTCGCCGGTCAGGGTGCTGATGTAGTCGGTGACGAAGCCGTCCATGGTGGGGGCCCGGCCGGCCTCGGGCGCGTTGTACGGCGCCGAGATCTCCTCTCCGAGCTGGAAGCGGTTCTGCTCGCCGAGGATGTTGAAGAGCTGCGTGTTGGTGTGCGCATACTCCTCCCCCGTATCGGGATTGGGGCTGTCCATGTCCGTTGCCACCGTGTACGGCACCACCTTTCGGTCGGCGCCGTGCTCGGCCCAGTCCGGGATCGGATTCGTGAGGTCCCTGCCGGTCACTCCCTCGAACGTCTTGCCGTCCCGCGGCCCGTACAGCCGGCCGAGCACGTTGTCCAACGACCGGTTCTCGAAGACGACGACCACCACGTGGTCGAGTGCGTGGTCCTTGCTCTGACTCGCCATCCCTGACCTCGGATCGATCTCGATGGGCCGACTATTCGCCCGTGGCCGCACCGGTTTCAGGCATTCGGGCGACGGCGACCGCAGCCGTCGGCGACCCAGCCCGCAGGTGCCGGTGACGCACGGCGCGCGGACAGGCTTCGGACGAGGAGTCGGCGGGAACTCAGGACCTTGCCCATGCCCAGCGGACCGGGCCCTGGTCGGAACGGGGGGACACGGACACGGACTTCCCGCCCTCCGGCGAGGTCCGCGCACCGCCACCTCGGGGCCCGGCCGCTCGTCGGCCTGACGTCACCTTCCAGCGTGCCTCCGATCGAGCGCAGGCGCACACCTACCGCTCCCCCGGCAATCGCCCGCGCGCAGCGCTGGGTAGCGTCCGGACAGGCCCGGAAGTACGCTTTTCACAAAGTCGAGGATCGAACAACGGGGCCGAAGCCCCGTCGAGATCGCACCCCTTTGGCCGTCTCTGATCGCGATCAGCAGGCAGGGTGACTTGATGAATGCCATCGACAAGGCAATCGGAGCAGAGGCCCATTGGTTGATGGGTCGCGTGATGCCCCGCAAGTTTCTGGGCGAGGTCCGCAAACACGTCCACCATGTGGCACCCGATCGTGAGGACGAGCTGATCGACGCGATCCGCGCGAGGGCGGAGGAGATCGCCGACGCGGACGAGGACATGGCCACCGACGGTTCGTCGAAGGGTGCGCTGGCGATCGGTGCGGTGGTACTGGCCGCGTTCGAGACGCTGACCCCTCTGTTCGACGGGGACGAGAAGCGTACGATCCGCTATCTCCAGCACGCGATGAGCCCGGTGCTGAGGCGCCCGTACGACATGGCCTTCTCGACCCTCAACGAGCGGGACCACGCGCTCGACAAGATCGAGAAGACGTGCCGCGTGATGGTGAAGCTCTACCCCGCTCACTTCGAGTTCGACTTTCAACGACCGGAGCCGGGCCTTTTCGAGATGAACGTCAGGCGCTGCTTCTGGCGCGACTTCTTCGCCCGCCACGACGCCACGCCCGTCACGACGGTGATGTGCGCGTTCGACGTCAATTTCATGAAGGCGATCGACCCCGCGGTCAGCGGACTGCGCGCCGAACGCACCTCACTGCTGTCACTCGGTGACAGTGAGTGCCGCTTCGCCGTCCTTGAGACCGACGACCCTCTCAACGGCTACAGCGATGCTCTCGAGACGCGGTTCGTCGACGGCAAGGAGAGCAACGGCTGACGAGCTTCGTGGTGAGGACGGACATGTTCCGTCAGGCCCGGCGGTTTCGGCGTTCGGCGCCGAGGCGGGCGTAGTGGGCGATGAGTTCGGGGGTGTCCACCGCCGCGGGTTGGACGACCTGTTCGACCGGGGCGCCCTGGAGCAGGCGTTTGATCGGGACCTCGAGTTTCTTGCCGGTGCGGGTGTGCGGGATGCCCGGTACTTCGAGGATCTCGTCGGGGACGTGGCGGGGTGAGGCGCCGGTCCGGATGGCGTCGCGGATCTTCTGACGGAGCGTGTCGTCCAGGGTCGCCCCGGCCGCGGGGACCACGAAGAGCGGCATCCAGTAGCCGCCGTCGGGCTCCTCCGCACCGATGACCAGGGCCTCGGCGATCTCGGGGAGGCGTTCGACGACGTCGTGGACGTCGGCGCTGCCGAGGCGGACGCCGTTGCGGTTCAGGGTGCTGTCGGAGCGGCCGTGGACGATCACCGAACCGTGTCCCGTCACCGTGATCCAGTCGCCGTGCCGCCAGACGCCGGGGTAGGTGGAGAAGTAGGCGTCGCGGTAGCGGGTGCCGTCGGGGTCGTTCCAGAAGCGCAGCGGCATCGACGGCATGGGGCGGGTGACGACCAGCTCGCCGACCTGGCCGGTGACGGGAAAGCCCTCGGTGTCGAACGCGGCCAGGGCCACGCCCAGGTGGGGTGCCGACAACTCCCCCGCCCAGACCGGGATGTTGGGCGCGCCGCCCGCGAACCCGGACACCACGTCCGTGCCGCCGCTGATCGAAGCCAGCAGCACGTGTTCGCCCACGTGGTCGCGGACCCAGGGGTAGGCGGAGGCCGGCAGGGCGGAGCCGGTGCAGCCGACCACGCGGACGGCCGACAGGTCGTGCACGGACGGGTCGATGCCGAACTTGGCCATGCCCAGCAGGTACTGGGGGCTGGTGCCGAACACGGTCACCTGGTGGCGGGCGGCCAGTTCCCACAGGACGTCCGGCTTGGCGAAGGGTGCCGGGCTGCCGTCGTACGTGCAGGTGGTGGCACCGGTCAGGAGGGTGGAGGCGACCAGGTTCCACATCATCCAGTGCGTGGTGGTGTACCACAGGACGCGGTCACCGGGGCCGAGGTCGGAGTGCAGGCCGAGGGTCTTGAGGTGCTCCAGCAGTACGCCGCCGTGGCCGTGGACGATGCCTTTGGGCAGGCCGGTGGTGCCGGAGGAGAAAACGACCCACAGGGGGTGGTCGAACGGCACCGGTGTGCAGGTGAGTTCCTCGGTGCGGGTGGACGCGTCCTCCCACGGGACCACCAGGGACGGGTAGACGGCGTCGGGCCAGGGCAGGCCCACATGGTTCACCAGGATCGTGGCCTTCAACGTCGGCAGCGCGCGCGCCAGTTCGAGGGTGGCGTCGCAGCGGTCGTGGGTGGTGCCGTTGAAGAGGTAGCCGTCGGCGGCGATCAGGACGGTGGGTTCGAGCTGGGCGAACCGGTCGGCGGCGGCCTGTGGGGCGTAGTCCTGGCCGCACACCGACCAGACGGCGCCGAGACTGGCGGCGGCGAGGAACGAGACGATGGCGTGCGGGGTGTTGGGCAGGTAGCCCACGACCCGGTCGCCCGGCTCCACCCCCAGGTCACGCAGGGTCTCGGCCACCGAGGCGACCTGTGCGCGCAGCCGCCTGCCGGTCACCTCGTACCCGGCGCCGGTCTCGTCGAGGGCGACGATCGCCACGTCGTCGTCCGCGAGGTCGCGCAGGGCGTGGTGGGTGTAGTTGAGGGTGGCGCCGGGGAACCAGCGGGCGCCCGGCATCCGTTCCTCCTCCAGTACCCGCTCGTACGGGGTGTCCGCGTCGACGGCGAAGTACTCCCACACCGCGCCCCAGAAGCCCGCCAGGTCGGTGACCGACCAGTGGTGCAGGGCGGCGTAGTCGGTGCCGTCCGTCCCGGCGTAACGGGCGAAGTCCATGATGCGGCTGTCGGCGACGGCCTGCGGGTCGGGCGTCGTGAAGGGGTCGGGGTACGGCCTGGTCATCGTGCGGCGCTCCTCAAGAGGCTCTTCTCGGCGGTCCGCCGGAAAGGGTGGGGGCTGCGGGTGGTGTGCAGGAGGGACGCCCAGGCGGCGGTGTCCGTGAAGTCGTGGCCCCCGGCGGGGACGACGTCCATGACCACGCGGTCGGGGCGCAGCAGGACGGCGTCGGCCCGGCCGGCGCGCAGCCAGGCGGCGAGCGTGCCGTCGTCGTCGAGGCCGGTCACGGGCATCACCCGGGCGCCGAGCCCGTGGGCGAGCGCGTTCAGCGAGGGCCAGGGGTCGGCGGCGGTCAGGACGGTGAAGGAGTCGCCGAGCAGGTCGTCGAGCCGGGTACGCCGTCCGTCGACGCT
This sequence comes from Streptomyces phaeofaciens, assembly GCF_014648915.1. Lineage (GTDB taxonomy): Bacteria > Actinomycetota > Actinomycetes > Streptomycetales > Streptomycetaceae > Streptomyces > Streptomyces phaeofaciens. Next base: position 223,990 of record NZ_BMSA01000004.1, read on the forward strand.
CACCCATGGTTGCGGGCAGTGGGTGCCCGCGAGCCCCCTGCGGGTGCGGCGCCGTACGAGGGGCCCGCCGGTCAGGGGCCGGCTGAGGTCGCGGCCGGCCGCCTCGGTGAGGCCGGGTATGCGGCAGGCCGCGGCCAGGACCCTGCGGCGCAGCGCGGCGGCGCCGTCCTGGCCTCCGGTCATGGCCCAGCCCAGGGCGACCGCGAGCCGGATCACGTGCCGGGCGTGCGGTCCGCGCTCGCTCTCGTAGGTGTCCAGCAGCCGCTCGTCGCCGCCCTGGTCGAGGACACGGGCCAGCTTCCAGGTGAGGTTGTAGGCGTCCCGCAGGCCCGAGCACAGCCCCTGTCCGATGAACGGCGGGGTGAGGTGGGCGGCGTCGCCGAGGAGGAAGACCCGTCCGCTGCGCCAACGGTCGGCGATACGCGCCCGGAAGGTGTACTGGGTCTCGCGGACGACCTCGAAGTCCCCGTCGTACGAGGGCGACAGCCAGGGGGCGATCAGCTCGCGGAGCGGCTCGTGGCCGTCCCGCAGCCGGAACTCCCAGCGGTAGCGGTCCGCGCCGACACGCATGAACGTCGCCGGGCGGTCCGGGTCGCAGATCTGCTCGACGCCCTCCCAGCAGCGGACGTCGGCTGTCGTGCGGCCGTCGATGACGGTCCAGCGTTCCTCGAAGCGCAGGTCCTCCCACTCGGCGCCGATGGCGTCGCGGGTGAGGCCGTTCGCGCCGTCGCAGCCGAGGACCGCCTCGGCCAGGAGGTGGTGCTCGCCGTCGTCGTCGCGGTAGGTCACGCGTACGGGCCCCGCGGTGTCCGGGCCGATGCCGGTGACCTCCACACCGCCCCGCAGTACGCACTCCGGGCGGCGGGCCAGGGCTTCGCGCAGCAGCCGCTCCAGCTCGGGCTGGTCGAACATGCTGGTCTGCGGGTAGCCGTGGTGGCCGTGCCCGGAACGCCGGAACTCGGCCATCACCCGGTGCCGGGCGTCCAGGAGACGCAGTCCGCGCGCGGGGCGGGCGATCGCGGCGAACTCCTCGCCGACGCCCGCGGCCTGGAGGATCCTGCGTACCTCGTCGTCGGTGGCGACGGCCCGCGGGAGCGGGTAGACGTCCTGGTGTCGTTCGAGGACGACGCTGCGGACTCCGCGCCGGGCGAGGAGGAGGGCGGCGGTCGCGCCCACCGGACCGGCGCCGATGATCACGACGGGTGTGCGGTCGTTCCGTGCCGGGCCGGGCGTGCCGTCCCGAGGGCCGATGCGGTCGAGGGTCATGTGCGGCTCACTCACCTCGGACCTGGTCCGCGTCCGTGACGGGCGTGCGCTGTTCGCCGAGGGCGATCCGGCCGTCCGGGGTCGCTATCGTCGCCGTGATCACGTCGTCCGCGCGCAGGTAACGGGCGTTGCGGGCCTGGCTCTTGAAGAACGCCTTCCACTTCATCGCGGGCGGCAGCAGCGCGCCGATCTTCTCGACCGGCTTGGGCGGTGCCTTCAGGGCCGTACCGCCGGGCGTGCCGGTGAGCAGCAGGTCGCCGGGGTCCAGCGTCTGGAAGCGGGCCAGCAGGGTCAGCGCCCGCGCGGGGCGGACGATCATGTCGGCGAGGGTGCGGTCCTGGCGCAGTTCGCCGTTGACCGTCAGCCGCAGCCGCAGGTCGATCAGGAGTGCGAAGTCCGCCGGCTCCAGCAGCGCGAGGTAGGGGCCGGTGGGCGTGAAGGTCGGGTACGACTTGCTCTCGTAGAACTGGGTCTTGGTCAGCTGGACGTCGCGGGCGCTGACGTCGTTGGTGATCACCAGTCCGGCGACGTACGTGGGCAGGTCCCGCTCCTCGACCACGGTGCCGACGGGCAGGGACGCGCCCATGACGAGCCCGAGTTCGATCTCGTAGTCGAGGAACTGCACATGGGAGGGCCGGACGATGGCTTCTCCGGGGCCGCTGACCGAGCCGGAGGCCTTGCGGAAGAAGGCGGGCGGAATGTCGCCGCTGAAGCCCGAATCGCGGGCGTGGCTGCGGTAGTTGACCATCTGCGCGACGACCCGGCAGGGGGTGGTGACCGGGGAGAGCGCCACCAGGTCGGCGACGGGTGTGCCCTCCTGGCCGGAGGCGGCGGCCTCGTGCACGGCGGCGCGGTCGGCGATCAGCTCGGCGGTGGTGACGGCCTTGGTGGCGACCGGGACGGCCCGGTCGCCGCGGACGGCCCACCAGCCTTCGGCGGTGCGCAGGACGTTGGTGCTCATGAGTTCACGGCTTTCAGCAGGCCCAGCAGACGGGCGGGGTCGAGTTCGTTGTCGCCGCGCAGGGCGTGCAGCACCTCGCGGAGCTTGGCGGGGGAAGGCGTGGCGCCGAGGAAGTCACGGGTGGCCGGCGGGCCCCACTGGGCGAGGCCGCTGGTGGACATGGGCGCCCACCCGGGTTCGACGTCGCAGGAGAACAGGTCGCCGTCGGCGAAGTGCTCCAGCATGAAGCGGTCGGGGTCGCGCCAGTAGTCGAAGAGCTGGCTGCCCTGGATGTGCCGGCCGATGCCCCAGCTGCGCCGGTAGCCGCGCTCGCCCAGGTACTCGCCGCCGGCGGCGATCGCGTCCAGGTCGGTGACCTGGTAGGCGGAGTGGACATAGCCCGACCCCGGCCCCAGGTGCATGGCCAGTGTGTGGTGGTCGGCCGGTACGCCTCCCAGGTCGCAGCGGATGAACGCCATCGTCGGGCCCCGGTCGCGCCGGCCGTCCAGGTACAGGAAGTCGGACACGATCATGCCGAGCGTGTCCAGGTACCAGCCCAGGGCACGGGCGAACACCCGGGTCTCCAGGACCACATGCCCCAGACGCTGGATGCGGGCCGGCTCACGGGGCGGGCGCTGGGTGGTGTTCGTACGCCGGTGATCCGTGCCGAAGTTGAGCAGCAGCGGCCGCTGTCCGGGCAGTTCGGGGAGCCGCTCGGCGCAGTGCGCCACCCGGACCGGGAAGCCCGAGGGGTCGAGCAGGTCGACCACCTTGCCGCCGCCGGGCACGTCCGCCTCCCGCACATCCGTACCGGTGGCCCGCGCCAGGCGGTCCAGGTCGGCCGGCTCGGCGGCGCGGAACACCGGGCCGATGAAACGGGACGTACGGCCGCGCCGGATCACCATGCAGGGCGGGCCGGCGAAGGTGCCGCGCAGCCACAGTGCGTCCGGTGTACGGGCCGCCACCGAGAAGCCGAAGTCGAGCGCGAACACCTCGGCCCGCGCCAGGTCGGGCTTCTCGAACTCCAGCCAGCCGAGGTCCGCGACCTTGATGACGGGGTTCCGGGAGCGCCCCGGATGCTCTCCCCGCAGGGCGCCTCGCTCGCTGTGGAGGTCCTGATGGGCCGTCCGGGACATGGCATCCTCCAAGCAACATCGCTGTAATGAGGAAATCATCAAGTGTGACAGTTCCGCCGTCAAGGCGTTCACGACAGGAAATGACGAATTCATCAGAACTGCGATCGCCCTCTGTCCCCGTTAGACTCTGCGCATGCCTACGTCAGCCCCGCCCAGCAACCGCTTCGAGCGGCGCCGCGCCGAGACCCGCGGGGCGCTCGTCCGCGCGGCCCGGCAGATCCTCGCCGAGACCGGGGACACCGGCGCCAGCATCCAGGCGATCGCCGAGCGCGCGGACGTCGGCTTCGGCTCCTTCTACAACCACTTCGAGTCCAAGACGGATCTGTTCGAGGCGGCGGTGGTGGACGCCCTGGAGGAGTTCGGCCAGACCTTCGACGCGCGTCTGACCGGGATCGACGACCCGGCGGAGCTCGTCGCCGCGGGTTTCCGGCTCAGCGCGCGGATGGCGGACTCCCACCCGGAGCTGATGCAGATCCTGCGCCGGCGCGGCCTCGCGCACATCCACGCGGAGAACGGCCTGACCGCCCGGGCGCTGCGCGACCTCCAGGTCGGCATGGCCTCCGGCCGCTTCACCGTCCTGGACCCGACGGTCGCCCTGTCCGCGCTGGGCGGAGCCCTGCTGTCCCTGGTCGAGCTGAGGTTCGCCCGCCCCGACCTGGACGGCGACGAGGCCGCGTCGCACCTCGCCGAGATGGTCCTGCGCATGCTGGGCGTCCCGCCGGACGACGCCCACGAGGTCGCCCGGCGCCCGCTCCCCGACCTCGCCTGACCGCCGGTCGACGCACGCGCCACGCGGCGGACGGCGTGATGGACGACTCGGCGGAGGACCAGGTGGAGGAATCGGTGAAGGAATCGGCGGACGACTAGGCGGAGGACCCGGCGGACGACTCGGCGGACGACGAGCTCGGGCGGAAGGTGACCGAGCGGCCGGTGAAGCGGGCGTCGATCCCGTCCTGCGTGGTGGTGACCGACCGCAGGCGCAGCCCCTCGGGCACGTTCCGCACCGGAACCGGCTCCTCCAGGGCCTTGTCGAGCAGCGCCTTCAGGGGCGGGAACAACGTGCCCTGGACGACACGCACGTCCGTGAACGCGATGCGATTGCCGCTCGCCGCCGAGACCGCCGCGCTCACGGTCACGTCGCCGGCGAGCGGAAGGCCGACCGTCGCGTTGATCCGGCCCGGCTCGTCGCCCCGCGAGACGTCCGGGCCGAGCGCGTCCGACACGTCCTCGTACGACAGGAACGCGGTCGCGTCCACGCTGCGCGCGTGGGCCTCGTCGGCATCGCCCGAGGTCTCCAGGCCGTCGAGGCCGACGGTCAGCTTCGTCACGGGCAGCGGTCGCGACGTTCCGTCGGCGGGGATGTCGTGGGCGGTGAGGTCGACGTGCCGCAGGCTGCCCTCGGCCAGCTGGGTCAGCACGGGGAAGCCGCCGACGTGCACCGAAGGGCGCTCGGCGGTTCCCATGCCGTCCTGGAACGCCTCGGCCGTACGGCTCTCCGCGCGGGCCGCGGCGACCCGGTCGACGGCGACGCCCCCGGCCAGCAGCGCCACGAGGGACGCGGCGGCGACGATCAGGCGTCGCCGCCTCGGGGCCGGGGGGCTCACGTACACGGCGGAGTCGGCGTAGCGGGGTTCGCCGACGCGTTCGTCATCGGGCCGGAACTGCTGGTCCATGGGGGTTCTCTCCGGGAAGTGCTCGGTGATGGTTGTTCGAGGTGGGCGTCCGGGGCTCGGGCGCCGATGCGCTCGGCCCGGGCGGCGCTGCGGACACAGGCGGTGGCAAGGTCACGGTCCACGCCCATCGCGATCAGGGCGGCGGTCGCGGTGCGTGTGCCGTCGTCGGTCCAGGTCCCGGCGTTCACGCACTCCAGGAGCCCCAGCAGGTGCCCCTCCAGTGCCATGCTCAGCGGGCCCGGCGGAACGTCGGCCTGGAAGACCCCCTGCCGCTGCCCGCGGTCGATGATCGCCTCCGCCGTACGGCGCGCCGGGGCCAGGACCTCGCCGACCCGCTCGGCCCCGAGATCCTGAGGGGCGAGCCGGAGCAGCATGCGGTAGCGGTCTCCGACGGGCCAGGCGGCGAGGACGAAACGCGCCAGCGCCGTGACGGCGTCCGACGCGGGATGCTCCGGGACCGCGAGCGCCTGCCGCAGCGCCTGCGCGGCGTCCTCCACCAGCCCCGACACGAGCGCGGCCCTGCCGTTGAAGTGGCCGTAGACCGTACGCCGCACCACACCCGCCGCCTCCGCGATGTCACCGAGGCTGCTGTCGGGGTCACGGCCGAGTTCCCGCCGGGCCGCCTCGAGGATGCGGGCCCGCGTGAGGCGGGTCCGGCCGCGCCCCGGGGCGTCGGCGATGTGCACGTGGATCATGTCGGGACCTCCGGTCGACGGTGGGAGGGCACCCCGATAGTTGCACATCAACGAGCAATTAACTAATCTGCACGCTGGTGGGTTCCGTCGCCGGGCGAGTGTTACCACCTGCGCACTACCGTCCGGCCCCCGCGGGCCGGCGCATCACCACAGGAAAATCCCCAGGGCGAACAAACACGTTCGATAAAGCCTTGCAGAGCACACCCAATTCATGGATTCCGAAAGGGTCGAACTCACAGTCGACGCAATGCGGTCTTTTGCTCTCGGCCGCCGAGCGGGTCACCATGAACGCGGGGCTCCTGCGAGTCGCCGTGGCACTGTGGGAGCCCACGCGACCCGCAGGAAGTCCCACCCCTCAGAAGGCGTTGACGCTGTCCACGTAGAGGTCCTGGTTCACCGTGCCGACGTAGATCTCAGCCCTGATCCTCTTCGACGCGCCGATGTTGGAGAAACCCACCGTGCACGTCACCAGTTGCCACTGCGGTCCCACCGTGAACCGCGCCGGCATTCCCCGCTGCGGCGACGGGCTGAGCTGCCAGAGCGCGAGCGTCCCCTCGACCTGGGTGTTGTTCTTCGCTCGCACCCACGCGAAGCACGAGACGCTCGCGACACCGCCGGGCACGTTCACGTCCTGCGCGATCGAACCACTCGGCTCGGTGGTCGAGACGGACAGCACGTTCTCGCCGGACCTGGCACCGACGCCGCCCAGGATCTTGTACGAGACCGCGTGCTCCACATTCACCCGCGACCAACCGGTGGACCCCTCTTCGAAACTGGGGTTGAGCAAGAACGACATGCAATCCCCCCTGCACCAGATTTCCACGAATCTCGTGGCAGGCCGAGGCTAGTGAGGCCCGACATATCGGTCAACCAGCTATCGGGAAATGTAGCCTTCTCAGGTTTGTGGAGCTTATTGAGGCAGCCACCGAAAGAAGGCGTCCAGAGAGAATGGTGAGCACCACGTTCGGACGCCGCGGGCTCCCGAAAGGCTCAGTCGGTGTCGCCCGCGCGCAGGAGCAGGTCGAGGAGGCCGGGGAAGCGTGCCTCGAACTCCTCGCGGCGTAGCCGGTTGACCCTTCTGGGGCCTTCGTCGCGCTGTTCGACCAGGCCGACGCCGCGCAGGACCGAGAAGTGATGGCTGAGGGCGGCCTTGCCGACGGGGACGTCGAAGCTGCCGCAGCTGCGCGTCCAGTCGGCGGAGTGCGCCAGCTCGCGGATCAGCTGGATACGGACGGGGTCCGCGACCGCGGACAACGCGGCGAGCACGGACACCTCCTCGGGATCCGTGTGCACCGGTGCCGCACGGTGACCACCGCCGGGCGCCTGGTTCGCCATGCCTCTCCCGTTCCTCGACGGGACACCACGCACGGTGCCCCAGCCGGTTGCCGAGTGTTCGATGGATATCTTACAGTCCCAGTGTTCGCTTCCCGTTGAACACTCGTCGAAGGGTGCGGTGATCCGTCATGCGCGCGGTCGAATTCCAGGAGTACGGCGCCCCCGAGGTGCTGAAGGCCGTCCGGGCCGAGACGCCCGAGCCGGGGCCGGGCCAGGTCACCATCGACGCCGCCTATGTCGGCGTGAACTTCGCCGACCTCAAGGCGCGTGCCGAGGGATACCGGGTGCAGTCGTTGCCCTTCCGGCCGGGCCTGGAGGTCTCCGGGCGGATCCGGGCCGTCGGCGACGGTGTCACGGGGCTGGCCCCGGGGCAGGAGGTCGCCGCGCTCGTCGACGGCGGCGCCTACGCGGAGGTCGTCGTCGCCGACACCACCACCGTCTTCCCGCTCCCCCGGGGCATCGACCTGCGCACCGCCGCGACCCTGCCCACCGTGCTGCCGACCGCGCACGCCCTGCTCCACGAGGTCGGACGGCTGCGCGCCGGGGAGACCGTGCTGGTGCACGGCGCTGCGGGCGGCATCGGCACGGTGGCCGGGCAGCTGGCCAGGGCGGCGGGCGCCGGCGCGGTCTACGGCGTCGCGTCCTCCCCGGCCAAGGCCGATCACGCCCTCAAGCACGGCTACGACGAGGTGTTCACCGCCGGCACCTTCGCCGACGACGTCCGCCGCGCGACCGGCGGCAGGGGCGTCGACCTGGTTCTCGACCCGGTGGGCGGCGACACGCTGCGCCGGGGCCTCGACGCGCTGGCCGTCTTCGGGCGCCTGGTGTCCTTCGGCAACGCGAGCGGGGCCGGGCCGTGGCAGGTCGGGCAGCCCGAGCTCTACCCGCAGGGCCGCTCGGTCGCCGGCTTCTCCGTTCTCGCGCTCGCGCAGACGGCGCCCGAGGCCCTGCGTTCGCTCGCCGAGCGCGCCTTCGCCAAGGTCACCGACGGCACCGTGAGTCTCCCGGTCACCGCCGAGTTCCCGCTGGCGGAGGCCGCCGAGGCACACCGGCTGATGGGCGGACGCGCCTCGACGGGCAAGCTGCTGTTGCGGGTGGCCGACCGGGAGGACTGAGTCCGCCCTGCCGCCCCCCTCACGGGGTCCGCGTGGTCGCCCCCCTCACGGGGTCCGCGTGCTCGCCACCCTCACGGGCCCGGTGTCGCGCCCACCGGGGCCGGACGGTCGGCGTGCCGGCCGACGGCCTCCAGGAGCTGGTCGACGTCCTGCGGCGTGGTGGCGAACGAGGTGACGAAGCGGACCACACCGGGCTCCCAGCGGTCGTGGTAGAAGGCGTAGCCGTCGGCCAGCAGCCCCTGGACGACCTGTCGCGGCAGCCGGCAGAAGACGATGTTGGCATCGGCGGCGCCGAGCAGACCGACCCCCGGTACGGCCGTCAGCCCTTCCTGGAGCCGGGCCGCCATGGCATTGGCGTGGGCCGCGTTGCGCAGCCACAGGTCGTCGGTGAGATAGGCGTCCAGCTGGGCGGCGTGGAAGCGCATCTTGGAGGCGAGCTGGCCGGCACGCTTGGCGCGGAAGGCCAGCTCGGCGGTGCGGGAGCGGTCGAAGACGACGATCGCGTCGGCGGTCATCGTGCCGTTCTTGGTGGCCCCGAAGGACAGCAGGTCGACGCCGGCCCGCCAGGTCAGGTCGGCGGGGGTGCAGCCGAGGGCGGCGACGGCTCCGGCGAACCGCGCACCGTCCATGTGCAGGCGCAGACCCGCCTCCTCGGTGATCGAGCCGAGGGTGCGGATCTCGTCGAGCGTGTACACGGCTCCGGTCTCGGTGGCCTGGGTGATCCCGACCACGGAGGGCTCCACGCTGTGCACGTCGCCGGCCTTGTGCCGTGCGGCGGCGCGCAGCTCCTGCGGGTCGATCTTGGCGTCGTCGCCACCGAGCGGGATCAGTTTCGCGCCCGCCGTGTAGAACTCGGGCGCCCCGCACTCGTCGTTGTTGATGTGGCTGTCGCGGTGGCACAGCACGCTGCCCCAGGGCGGGGTCAGCGCGGCGAGGCTCAGGGCGTTCGCGGCGGAGCCGGTGGAGACGAGCAGGACGTCGACGTCGCGTTCGAATATCTCGCCCAGTCGGCGCCGGACCGAGGCCGTCGTGTCGTCCGCGCCGTAGGGCAGCGCCTGGCCGGCGGCCGCCCGGGTCATGGCTTCGAGGATCTCCGGAGAGGTGCCGGCGGTGTTGTCGCTGCTGAAGACGCGGGAGGCAGGGGTGGTGATGCCGCTCATGGTCGGGTTCCTTGCTGGTGGTCGGCGGACCGGGCCGGGTCCGCCGCGCGGATGAGCTGGCGCAGGGCGCCGTGGTAGACGTCGTGGTCGGTCAGGGCGGGCACGATCGCGGCCAGGCTGCCGGTGAGTGCCGGGAACTCCTCCGGGTCGAGTGCGGCCAGCGCGGTCCGGGCGGCCGCCTGGGCGGCCTTGGGGTCGCGGTGGTCGACGAAGCCGGCGCTGCCGAGGGTGAGCAGGTACATCCGCCGGTATGTGGTGATCGCCTCGTGCGGGGTCATCCCGGCGGCGAGGCTGTCGGCGACCTGGGGCTCGACCAGGCGGGCCAGCAGGTGCGGGCCGAGCCACGGCCGTGTGCCGCGCAGGGCGAGCAGGCCCGGGTGAGCCGCCAGCAGCCGGTACAGCGCGGTGAACCGGGTCTCGGTCGCGGTCGCCCAGTCGGTGTCCGGCTCGACCTCGGGCAGCCGGGCGGCCACGTGGTCGAGGCACAGGTCCAGCAGTCCGGCCAGGTCGGTGCAGCGCCGCTGGAGCGAGGCGAGGGAGATCTCCAGCCGGGTGGCCAGCGCCCGGAAGGTCAGCGCCTCGGGGCCGCCCTCGTCGACCAGGAGGAGGGCGGTCGCGGCGATCCGGTCCGGAGTCGCGCGGTCCAGCGAAGGGGAGTGGCGAGGCATGCGAGTCAGTGTACGGTACGGCGTATCTAAAAACTCCTGTCTAAGGTGGAGAGAGCACCGTGTGCCCGGGAGTTCCCATGACCAAGATCCGTCGGAAGCGCCCGGCCGAGACCCTCGGCACCATCGAAGCCCTCGACGCCATCGAGCCCCCGAGCAACGCGGAGACGGTCGTCGGCGTGCTCACGGTGACGGTCCTGGTGGAGGTCCTCGGCGTCCTGTCCGGATCCGAGGTGTGGCTCCTCGGACTGCTGGTCTTCCTGCCGGGGACGGCGTCGGCGCTGTGCACGCTCCAGCAGACGAAGTTCGTGGCCGCGTGGACCACCCTCTTCGTCACCGTCACCGTGCTGGTGCGGGCCGGCCACGGGGACGGGGACGGGAGCGGATGGCTCGACCGGGCGCTTCTGGTGCTGCTCACCCTCGCCCTGGGGGCCGCCTCCGTCTACGCCTGTCACCGGCGCATCGCGCGCGAGCACGAGATGCTGCGGCTGCGCTCCACCGCCGCCGCGATGCAGCGGCACATCCTGCACCCCCTTCCCCTGCTCACCGACGACGTCCTGGTCAACGGCGTCTACGAGCCCGTCCAGGAGGACCGGCTCGTCGGCGGTGACATCTACGACGTCGTGGCCTCACCCTGGGGGACCCGGGTGCTGATCGGAGACGTCCAGGGCAAGGGCCTGGCCGCCGTGGGCGCCGCGTTCGCCGTCATCGGCGCCTTCCGCGAGGCGGCCCACCGCGAGCCCACCCTCACCGCGCTCGTCGACGCCCTCGACTCCGCCGTCGTACGCCACAACTCCTACGCCGAACAGACCGGCGACGACGAACGGTTCGTCACCGCCCTCGTGGTCGGAGTCGACGCGGGCGCGGAGGCGCAGCTCGTCAACTGCGGTCACGTTCCGCCCACGTTGATGCACGACGGCGCCGTCACCACTCCGGCGCTGGACTCCGGCGTGCCGCTCGGACTCGCGGAACTGGCCGTCGAACCGACGACCGTCGACTGGTTCGCCTTCCCGGCCGGTTCCACGCTGGTGCTGACCACGGACGGCCTCACCGAGACCCGCGCCGACGACGGCACCTTCTACCCGGTCGACGAGCGCCTGATGGAGCACCTCGACCTCTCCCCCGCCGACCTGCCCCGGGCACTGCACGAGGACGCCCGCGCGTTCGCCGGCGACGGCCGCCGGCACGACGACGTGGCCGTCCTGACCGTCCGCCGGTCACCGCGCCACTGACCACGGCCACCGACCACAGCCACAGCCACAGCCACAGCCACAGCGGACGTTCGGAGTGCGGCAGGCCGCCCGCGATCCGGCTCAGTTGTAGCCGTACCCCGCCCCCGCGTACGCCGCCTGCGGCGCCTGCTGCTGGGTCTGGAGGGCGGTCGTGACCTCGCGGAGCTTGGCGCGCACGAGATGGTTCAGGTAGGTGAACTCCAGTTCCGTGATGGTGCCGCGCCTGCCGTCCATGATCTGCCGGTGCACCGGGTGCGGCTGAGGCGCGTTCAGCTGACCGCGAGGGACGAGCGAGATGTCGTAGCTGATGAACTCCGCGACGTTGTCGGGGCTGTTGGGTACACGGGCGTGGACCTCGGGGGTGCTGTCGAGCAGCACGTCGACCCGGAGCTGGATCGAGTGCCCCAGGGCCGCCAGCTGTCCGACGAACGGGCGCAGCGCGGTCTCCATCGCGAGCTGCTCGGTGTTGACCGCGTTGGTCCCGATCACCAGGTTGGCCGGCAGGTCCGGGCCGCCGTCGCCGTCGCCGACGAGGTGGCACCACTCGTGCGAGGCGAGCCGCTCACCGGTGGAGCCCTTGCGCCCCTCGTCGCCCATCAGCTCGTGGGCCTGCTTGCGGCCCATGGCGCGCGACGGGTCGCGGCCGGCGGTGCGGCGGTCCACCTGGGGCGGCGAGGAGAGCGCCATGTACCCCTGATGTTCGAGCCCGCTCACGGCGGCGCCCGCGGCAACGGTGTTGTCGAAGGTGGTGGCGCTGCGGTACCTGCGCTCGTTCTTCGCCGTTCCGTCGGCGTGCTGGAAGTGGGGGTCGACGCCGGTCGAGGAGACGTAGAAGACGAAGGGCTGGCCGGGGTCGGTCGGCAGGGCGGTGAAGGCGGCCATGTCGTGCGCGGTGAACCGGCTGCTCGCGTCCAGTCCGAGCTGCTGGGCCATCGCCTCGGCTCGGGCCGCCTCCTGGAAGTCGGCCAGATTCCAGTGGGCCGGATTGGGCGACCAGCGCTCCGCGAAGCGGTAGGTGCGGCCCGCCGACGCACCGCTCTGCCGCATCTTCAGTGTCCGCCGCACGACACGGAACGGCTGGCTCGCGTCGATGAGGGTGGTGCCCGCGTTGGCGGGGGCGTTGACCATCTCGACGCGGTAGATGAAGTGTCCGGACTGGTACTTCAGCGGCCAGGAGGGGCGGGGACCGGGGTTGCGGTGCGGGATGGCCGGCAGCGGCGGGTCGTCCATCTGCAGGAGGTCCACGGCGCCCGGAAACGGTGTCGCCCACGCATGCGTGGGCAGCGCGGGCAGGCTGCCGTCGGGGCCGAAGGCCTCCGCCGGGACGTACAGGGCGGGCAGGAACTCCATCTCGTCGCGCTGCTGGCGGGCCAGCTGGGCGTTGCTCACCGGTGCCTGGCCGTTCCACATGCGCTGCGCCGTGCCGGTGCCGTCCGTCGGCGTGCGGTCGTGCTCCCGCGCGCCCTCCGGTGCGGACACGGCCTGCCCCGCCGGGAGGCTCAGCGCGCGTGCGGCGTTGGCCTCGGCCTCCCGCTCGAAGCGGTCGGACGGGTCGGAGACGTTGAGTCCGTCCCCGTGGTCGGTTCCGGTGACCGGGCCCCGACGCTGCTGGATGACGTGGGTGAGCTCGTGGGCGAGGGTGTGCCGGTCCGTGCCCCCCGCGCCGAGCACGATGTGGCTGCCGGAGGTGTAGGCCCGGGCGCCGATCTCGGCGGCCGACCGCTGGGCGACGGAGCCGGTGTGCAGGCGCACGTCGGAGAAGTCGGCCCCGAGGCGTGCCTCCATGTCGGCACGGGTCCCGGCGTCCAGGGGCTGTCCCGCCCCCTTGAGCACCTGGTGCACGCTGGAGCGCTGGACGGTCGCCCGCGCCGGCTCGGTCCGCGCCGCCGGAGGCTCGGTGGCCGGCCGCGCCGCAGGCTGGTTCCGCTCGTCCCGCAGCGCCCGTGCCGTCGCGGCGTTGCCCGCCGACCGCTGCAACGCCAGCGCCTGCCCGGACGACATGCCGCCGAGCCGGCCCGGCACCACCGTCGACGGGCCTCCGCGGCCGGCCGGCCGGTCACGGTCCTGTCCCCGCTCGCCGCCGGATGTCTGTCGCTGTGCGCGCACGGCCCCCTCTTCCCCTCGTCGGACGACCCACGGAACGATGAACGCTCCAGCGTGCCGCACCCCGCCCCGCCCGCCCATGCCCTCAGGGACACACTTTCGGGCACACCTCGCACCCGAGGGCCCTGTTCCATTTCCCGGCACGCGCGGGCCGGCCGCCGCCGGACCGCCCGCCGATAATCCGCTGGAGGGGCCGTTTCCCGCGCTCCTATAGTGGCCCGCATGCGCACCTCCTACCCCCGAACCCCTCATTTGCCCTGGTCACCGGGTGCTTCCGCGGACGATGTGCGGGTCGGTGGGCTGAGCGGGTTCGCGGGGCGGGAGATCGTCGTCACCGAGAAGCTCGACGGGGAGAACACGACCCTGTACGCGGACGGGCTGCACGCGCGGTCCGTGGATTCCGCGCACCACCCCTCGCGGGCCTGGGTCAAGGCGCTCCAGGGGCGGGTGGGGGCGCGGATCCCGGCGGGGTGGCGGGTGTGCGGGGAGAACATGTACGCACGGCACTCGATCCCGTACGACGCCCTGGAGAGCTACTTCTACGGGTTCTCCGTGTGGGACGAGCGGGACCGGTGCCTGGACTGGGACGCGACCGTGCGGTTTCTGCGGGGTCTGGGGGTCCCGGTGCCGCCGGTGCTGTGGCGGGGGGTGTGCGACGAGCGGGCGCTGCGCCGGCTGCGGGTGGAGACCGGCCGGCAGGAGGGCTACGTCGTACGGACCGTGGACGGCTTCGCGCGGGAGGACTTCGCCGGGCGGATCGCCAAGTGGGTGCGGCCCGGGCATGTGACGACGGGGACGCACTGGATGCACACGGCCGTCGTGGAGAACGGGCTCGGCCCGGCGGCCGCGCTGTGGGCCGTGCGCTCCGGGGCGGCGGCGGACGGGGAAGCGCTGGCCGGGCAGTTGGGCGTGACGGACACGGACGGTGACGCGGCCGCCGAGGCGGGCGCCCGGCTCGACGCGCTGGGACGGCGCGGGGACGCACGGCTCGCGGGGGTGCTCGCCGCGCTGCTCCACCGCACGGGCAGGGCGCGGCTGATGGGCCGGGCCGCCGGGCCCCTGGGCGTGCCGCTCGCGCGGCGGGTCGCCGATCTGGTGGGCCTGCACCCGGCCCTGCACCGGCCGTACCCGGACGCGGAGCGGCGGGCCGGGCTCGTCCGGATGTCGTTGGCGACCGATCTGGGGGTGCTGCACGCCGTCGCGGGGGCGGTCGCGTCGGAGGACCGGGCGCGGGAACAGGTGGAGTGGTCCGCGCTGCACGCGGAGGAGGCCGGGCTGCTCGGCGAGGCGCCGCTCGCGCCGCTGCGGGCCGGGATGCGCGCGGCGCTGCGGCGCGACGGGGTCGGCGGCGACGCGGGGGACCGCTGCTGGGCGGAGGCGCGGGAGGCGTACGCCCAGGGGCGGGTGTCCACGGTGGAGGAGGCCGTCGCGGCGACCTGGCGGTGGCGCGGCGGGGACTTCCCCCGGCTGGTGCACCTCGTCGGGCCGTCCGGCAGCGGCAAGAGCGCGTTCGCGGCGCGGCTGACGGGTGTGTCGGCGTGCGTCTCCCTGGACGGCCTGCGCGCATCGCGCGGCGCGCGGGCGGACCAGAAGGCCAACGGGGACGTGCTGCGGGAGGGCCTCGACCGGCTGGACAAGGCGCTCGCGGCCGGTGGCACGGTCGTGTGGGACGCCACGTCGCTCAACCCGCACCAGCGGTCCCTGGTGCACGGCGTGGCCCACCGGCGCGACGCGCTCGTCACGCACGCCGTGGTGCTCGCGGACGAGGACGAACTCGTACGGCGCAACGCCACGCGCGCGCATCCGGTGCCGGCGGACGTGCTCGCGGGGCAGCTGCGCCGGTTCGTGCCGCCGTATCCCGGTCACGCGCACCGCACCTGGTACGTGGGCGCGGACGGGACCGTGGCGGATCACGACGGCACACTGGAGGGGGAGGACGCCTGATGCGTACCAGCGAGGAGATCTACCACCGGGTGCGCTGGGACCCGCGTTTCGACCCCGCGCGGTTCGTGCTCGGCATCAACCAGCGCGGCGCCGCGCCCAAGCGGGTGCCGCTGCCGGCGTACGTGCCGGGCGGCGAGATCCCCTGGCACCGGGTGCTGTTCGTGGAGGCGGACGGCGAGCTGGTGTGGGACCGTGCCACCGGCGTGGACCGCATCGACGAGTCCGGCGCCGGACGGGTGCGCGACCCGCGACGGCTGCGGGCGCCCTTCTTCACGGCGCGCACCCCGCACACCTGGGACGCGGCCGCCGAACGGTGGATCCCCGCCACGCCCACCACGCCGGAGCCGGGGCGGGACCGGGTGCGGGTGCTCACCTGGAACACCCTGTGGGACCGCTACGACAGCCATCGCATCGACACCGCCCTGCGCCGACCGCTGTTGCTGGCGGCGCTGGAGCGCGCCGACGCGGACGTGATCGCCCTCCAGGAGGTCGAGGCGGGACTGCTGACCATGCTGCTGGACGCGCCATGGGTACGGGCCCGCTACGCCGTCGGCACCGACCCCTACGGGAAGGACGTCGACGACTGCGGGCAGCTTCTGCTCAGCCGGCTCCCCGTGCGGGAGGCGGCCCTGCACGTCCTCAACCACCACAAGGCGGTCACCGCCGTCGTCGTGGACACCGCCTCCGGACCGCTGACCGTGGCCTGCACCCATCTGACGAGCGACCACTCCGAGGACGGGCCGGCCCGGCGCGGCGGCGAACTGACCCGGCTCGCCGAGGGGCTGGCGGGTGTGGCGGGCGGCCTGGTCCTGGTCGGCGACTTCAACGACGGCGGGCCCGGCCCGGCCCGCACGCTCGGCATGCTCGACACCTGGACCGAGACGCACGGGCCGGACGACCACTCCCCCACCTTCGACCCCGGCGTCAACCCGCTGGCCGCCGTCTCGTCGCTGACCGGCCGCGCCTCCCGCCTCGACCGGGTCTTCGTCCGCGCCGTCGACGGACCGCGCGTGACCGGCACGGCACTGCTCGGCGACACGCCCACCCCGGAAGGGCTGTACGTCTCCGACCACTACGGGATCGCCGCCGACCTGCACTGCGGCACCGGCACTCCGGTCGACGTGCTCGACGTCGCGCCGACACCCCGTACGGCGCTGGCGTGGGTTCCGCCGCGCGAGCTGTGGCCGGCGATCCAGGACGTGCGGCAGGACCACGACGTGCAGATCCGGCGCTGGCCGCCGCACGTCAACGTGCTGTTCGGGTTCGTCCCCGAGTCGGACTTCGCGCGGGCGGCGCCGCTGCTCGCCGCCGCGGCCGCGCAGGTCGCGCCGTTCACGGCACGGCTGGAGGGACTGCACACCTTCGGGCACCGGCACAGCGCCACCGTGTGGTGCGACCCCGCGGCGGACGACGAGACGCCGTGGGCGGAGCTGTGGCAGGCGCTCGTGCGGCGCTTCCCGCGCTGCCGTGGACGCCACCGCGGGTTCACGCCGCACCTGAGCCTCGGCCGGACCGGCGATCCGCACGCCGTGGCCGTCGACTGCGCGGCCCGTCTGTCCCCCATGACCGCACGGGTCGGCGAGCTGGTCCTGCTGTCCCGGCGCGGTGACGAACCGATGCGGCCGCGGGCCACGGTGGCCCTCGGCACCGGCGAGGTGCGGTGGCTTCCCGAGCCGGCCGTCGGCCGGCCCGACCGGGACTGGGCGGACTGGGCCGCGCCCGACGCCGACGCGGGTGTCCTGCCCGCCACGGACGACGCGGCGGCCGAGCGGGTATTGCGGCGGCTGACGGACGCGCTGGGCGAGGGGAGCGACGCGGGCATCGGTGCGGGGGCCGACGCGGGGATCGGTGCGGGGATCGGTGCGGGGGTCGGTGCGGGGGTCGTCCACCTCGCCGGGTCGCGGCGCATGGGGTGCGCGCTCGACGGGGCCGACCTGGATGTCGTCGCGGCGCTGCCCGGCACGGTGGACCTCGCGGCCGTACGGGAGCGGGTCACGGCCGCGCTGCCGGACGCCGGGCGGGTGCGGGAGGTCGTCGGCGCGCGCGTGCCCGGCCTGCGGTTCCATGTCGAGGGGCTCGACGTGGACCTGGTGGTCGTGGCCACGGGAGCGGTGCCGGCGAAGGAGGCGGTGGCCCGGCGGGCCGAACTGGGCGAGGCCGCGGCGGTCGCGCTCAGCGCGGTGTCCGACGCGGACGCGGTCCTGGCGGCGGTGCGCGCGCGGGCCGTGGGTGCGGAAACTGCGGGAGCTGGAGCTGCGGGAGATGCGGGAGCCGTGGGTACGGACGTCGTGGATGCGGCCGGGGCGTCGCCGTTCGTGGTGCTGGCACGAGGTGTGAAGGCGTGGGCGAGGGCGCGCGGGCTGGACGGGGCGCCGTTCGGCGGGCTGCCCGGGGTGGCGTGGGCGGTGCTCGCGGCCCGTACCGTCCGGGAGTCACCGGACGTCACGGACGCGGGTGAGCTGCTGCGGCGGTTCTTCGGCACCTGGGCGGCGTGGGACTGGCGGGAGCCCGTCGCCCTCACCGGGGGCGGTGACACGGCCCAGGGGGCGGTGACCGTGCTGACGCCCGGCGCGCCCGTGCGGTCCTGCACCGAGCAGGTCGGCGCGGCCGGGCGGGACCTGTTGAGCCAGGAGCTCTACCGGGCCTGGGAGACCGTGGAGGCCGCGGCCGGGTCCGGTGCGGATCCGTGGCCCGAGCTGCTGTCCCCGCCGCCCCTGCACCGGCGGCACGCGGCCTGGGCCGTGGTGACCGTCCAGCCCCGCCGGGCGGAGGACTTCGACGAGCTGAACGGGCGCGTACGCGGGCGCATGCGCGCGCTCCTCGGCGCGTTGGAGGACGCGGGGGCCAAGGACGCGCACCCCTGGCCCCGGGCGCTGGTCCCCGCGTCGGCGTCCGACGCGGGGCCGGTCGACGCGCGGTACGCCATCGGGCTCGGGCCCGCACCACTCGACGCGGAACGGCTCGCGGAGATCGCCGGCCGATGGGGCACGGGCCTGCCGGGGGTCGAGGTGACGCACGTCGAGGGCGGGGCGGTTCCCACACTGCGGTGACGGGGCCGGTCCCGCCGTACGGCACCCGCGCCACCTGGCGATCCGGCCCCGGTCCTACGGCCGCTCCGCCCCACCGCCGGGGCCGCCCCCGCCCCAGGTCTGCCGGTCAGCGAGCCCCGAAGTCCCGCAGGACGGCCCGTCCCGCCGCGCGGTGCTCGGCGGCGCCCGCCGCATCCGTGGCGTCGAGCAGGGTCGCGATGCCTTCGTGGGCCAGTGCCTCCTCCTGCCGGTTGCCCAGGCGCGGGGCCAGGTCCAGTGCCTGCCGGTGCAGCCGCAGGGCCTCCTCGGGCAGGCCCGCGAGGCGGCAGGTCTCGGCGTAGCCGTTGAGAAAGTGGATCTTCCAGTGCTCCTCGAACAACTCGTCGAGCAGGGCGAACGCCTCCCGGTGGCTGGCCAGTGCCTCCTCGTAACGGCCCATCCGCCGCAGCGCGACACCCCGGCAGTTGAGGCACCAGGCCTGGTTGTGCAGGTGTCCGTCCTCGCGGGCCAGGGCCAGCGCCTGCTCCAGTTGCCGCGCCGCCTCCTCGGGTTCCTCGTGGGCGATGGCCACGCCGAGGGTGATCCGGGCCGTCAGGGCGGGCGGCCACGCGGGATCCGTGTGGGGCGTGCGCAGCACGTCCCGCGCCCGGCGGGCCGCTTCCTCGCGGTGTCCCAGTTGCAGCATCGTCCAGGCCTCCGAGGCCGCCGCGTGGGCCGCGTCCGTCGGGCAGTCGGCCTTCTCGTACAGCTTCCCCGCCAGCCGGAAGAGTTCGAGCGGCTCGTCGACGTGTCCCGCGTCCCAGCTCAGATAGCCGCGGCGGATCGCCAGCTCGGCCTCCGCCCGTACGTCCCCCGAGCGGGAGACGTGCCGTCCGGCCGTCTCGTACGCGGCGGTGGCCTCCGCCATCCGGCCCGCGTGGTAGCGGGCGAAGCCCAGGTCGCTGTGTGCCTCGGCCAGTCGCAGCGGATCGCCCAGGCGCTCGGCGGCGGCGAGGGAGCGTTCGAAGAGGACGTTGAGGTGCGTGGTGCCGCAGCGACGCGCGAAGTAGGCGCGCAGGAAGCGCGGCAGCTCGCACACGTGCAGGTCGGCCCCGACGGCGGCCGCCGTCTCGAAGGCGGCGATCAGGTTCGCGTACTCCGTGACGAGCCAGGCGATGGCCGCGTTCTTGTCCGTGAACCGCGGCAGTTCGGCCGGGGGGTCGCCGGCGCGGGCCGCCCGGGCGGGCGACAGGAACGGCATCGCGGCGTCGGCGGCGGCCGCCGCGTGCACGTAGTAGTCGAGCACCCGGCCCAGGGCCCGCTCCCGGTCGTCGGCCGAGTCCTGTTCCGCCCCGGCCCGGCGCGCGTGCTGGTGGACCAGGTCGTGCAGCCGGTAGCGGCCCGCCGTCGGCTGCTGGACGAGGTGCGCGTCGAGCAGGTCCTCCAGCATCGCCCGGGCGACGCGCAGCGGCACCTGCGCGAGCGCCGCCACCACGTGCTCGTCGAAGGACTCCCCGGGCAGCAGGCCGAGCATCCGGAACAGGTGGGCCTGGGAGCGGTCCAGTTGCCGCAGCGACATGGCGAAGGCCGTGTCGAACTCGCCGGCGCCCTCGGCCATCCGCTCGACGAGGATGCCCACGGTCCAGCCCGGCCGGTGCCGCAGCCGGGCCGCGGCGAGGCGCAGAGCCAGTGGCAGATGGCCGCAGAGCCGCAGCACCTCGGCGGCCGCCTCCGGATCGCGGGCCAGTCTGCCGTCGGGGCCACCGGGGTCGCCGCTGGCGCGGGCCAGCAGCTCCGCGCTCTCCTGCGGGCTCAGGACGTCGAGCGAGACCGGGGGCACCTCGTCCAGGCCGAGGAGTCGGTTGCGGCTCGTGATCAGGGCGACGGAGTCGCCGGCGCCGGGCAGCAGCGGGCGGACCTGGTCGACGTCGGCGGCGTTGTCGAGGACCACGACGACCCGGCGGTGGGCCAGTTCCGACCGCCAGCACGCGGCGAGTTGTTCGAGGCCCTCCTGCGGGACCCGCTCGGAGGGGACGTCGAGCGCGCCGAGCAGCATCCGCAGCGCGGAGTCGGGGTCGAGCGGGGGCCGGCCCTCGGTGAAGCCGTGCAGGTCCACGTAGAGCCGGCCGTCCGGGAAATCGGCGGCGAGCCGGTGCGCGGCGTGCACCGCCAGACAGGTCTTGCCGACGCCCGCCATGCCGTCGACGGAGACCACCCGATGGCTGTCGAGCGCGGCGAGCACGGCGGCAAGCCGCTCCTCGCGTCCGGTGAAGTCGGCCACGTCGCGCGGCAGATCGTTGCGGGGCAGCGGCCGGACCTGGCGGCTGCTCTTCGGGGGCGCCGGCAGCGGGTGGGAGATCCGCTCCCACAGCGGACGCAGGGGGCGGGGGTCGCGCTTGGCGAGCCGGCAGAGAGCGACCACCGCGGGCCACGGCGGGACGGTCTGCCCGTTCAGGTAGCGCGACAGCGACGAGGAGCTGAGGCCGGCGTCCCGGGCGAGGGCCCGTACGCCGAGCCCGGAGAGTTCCTGGAGCAGGCGCAACCGGGCCGCCAGCTCGTCCTGTGGATCGGCCTGCGCCGTCCGTTCGTACCCGTCCACCGTTCCCCCGCCTTCCCGTCCCGCTGGGGCAGCAGTCTTCCGAGCCAACTCGCCGCTGGTCAAGGGCGCTTCAACTGTCCCACGGTGTCCCACGGGCATGTCGCGGCACGCCCCGGGCGGCTGTGATGGTGTCACGCCCCGACGGAAGCGGGGCACCGACCGGGAGAAGAGAGACCGCCATGAACGCCATGACCGCGACGACCGCGACGACCGCCCCGCAGTCCCGCATGCGCAACCCCGCCGTCGTCCTGCCCGATGCGATGCAGCCCCTTCAGGCGATCCTCAAGACCGTGCGCTCGGGTGGTGTGGACGCGCAGACGCTGGAGCTGGTGCATCTGCGCGTCAGCCAGATCAACGGATGCAGCGCCTGCGTCGACGGGGGCGCGAAGACGGCCCGCAAGGCGGGGGTCGGCGACGAGCGGCTGGCCGCGGTCGCCGCCTGGCGGGAGGCGCCGTACTTCACCGCGGCGGAGCGGGCGGCCCTCGCGCTGGCCGAGGCCGCGACCCGGCTCGCCGACCGTCCCGACCCGGTGAGCGACGACGTCTGGGACACGGCCGCCACCTACTTCGACGAGAAGCAGCTGGCCGCGATCGTCCTGATGACCGGTGTCACCAACCTGTTCAACCGGCTCAACGCCACGACCCGCCAGATCGCCGGCGCGTGGGGCTGACACCCGTCGGAACCGCCGGGGTGAGATCCCCGTGACTCCGCCCTTGGAGGAGCCGTGGCTGCGGCGCCCCTCCGCCATGAAGATGTACCCATTGATGTGAATACCGGGAGGAAATCCACCATGAACGACACGCAGCAGCCCGCCAAGAGCGGCACCGCGAACGACGAGACGTCCGTGCGGTTCACGGACGAGGAGCGCGCCGCGATGAAGGAGCGCTCCAAGGAGCTGAAAGCGTCCGCGCGCCGCGGATCACGTGCGGACAAGGCGGCACAGGACGAGGCCGCGGTCCTCGCGAAGATCGCCGAGATGCAGGAGTCGGACCGGTCGATGGCCGAACGGATCCACGCCGTCATCAAGGCCGGCGCACCGGACCTCGCGCCGAAGCTCTGGTACGGGATGCCCGCCTACGCCAAGGGGGGCAAGGTCGTCTGTTTCTTCCAGAGCGCGCAGAAGTTCGGCGCACGCTACGCGACGTTCGGCTTCAACGACACGGCCCACCTCGACGACGGCAGCATGTGGCCGACCGCGTACGCCCTGACGGAGCTGACCGCCGCCGACGAGGCGCGGATCGGCGCGCTCGTGAAGCAGGCGGTGAGCTGAGGCCGCGACGCCCCGCCGCCGGCGGCGGGGCCGGGCGGGCCCCAGGGCGGTCCGCCCGGGACGGCGTGCGCACCCCATCAGGGCGACGCGGTGATGTCCTGCGTCCCGAGGACCGTCAGCAGGGCGAGGCGCTCGGCGTCCTCCGTCCCCGGCTCCGCGGTGTAGACCATGATCCGCAGATCGCTGCCGGCCACGGAGAGCACGTCGCAGTCGAGCGTCACCGGGCCGACCAGCGGATGGTCGATCGTCTTGCGGGCCGCGTCGTGGACACCGACCACGCCGCTGTCCCACAGCTCGGCGAAGCGGGAGCTGCGCGCGCACAGCTCCGCGATCAGGCCGCGCAGCCGGCCTCGTGTCAACGCGGTCGACCCCGGTTTCACCGCCACGGACCTCAACCACCGCACCGGCACGCAGACCGTGGAACAGGGCGCCGACGTCATCGTCCGTATGGCCCTGATCGACGCCGACGGGCCGACCGGCACGTTCCGCAGGGCGGCCGGTCCGCTTCCCTGGTAGCCCACCGGCCGGCCGCCCGGGATCCGCGGCCGGACGGATGGACCGGACGAGGTCGGCGAAATGAGGTCGGCCCGATCCCGTGCAACCCTCGAGGTGCGGAACGTGTCTTTACCTCAAAAGGGATGATTCACATCATCCATCGCACCTCGTTCCACCGGGGGAACACATGAGCCTCTCTCGCACGCGCACCCGCGGCGTCACGGCCGCGGCACTCGCCGCCCTCGCGGCGACCACGCTCACCGTCGCCGACGCGGGAGCCTCACCGGCGGCGGCCGCGGCTCCGCAGAAGCGCCAGATCGCGTCGTCCGTACTGGGCACCGACTACAAGATCACCCTGACCGCACTGCGTTCCACGGAGGACAGGTACGCCGCATCGGTCCGTCTACAGGTCTACAAGAAGGTCGGCGGAGCCTGGAAGGAGTCGGACCGGGTGACGGTCGGCGACGTGGGCGGCTGGTTCTGGTACCCGCTCACCGGCAGCGGCGCCGTCTGCCAGTTCTCGACCGCCGGCACCGAGCCCGCGCCGCTCACGGTGAGCCTGCTGCTCACTCCCTCCCTGGGCTGCTCCGAGCCGGCGCACTACGTCGTGAAGCAGGGCAGGGTCTACGCGGACTGACCGAACGGCCGACGGCCGCCGATCCACCGGCCCGGCCGCCCGACTCCCCGCCGACCGTGCGGGGCGCGGCCGGGCCGGCCGCGTTCGCGACCGGAGCCCCCGCCGTCCGGCACGACTCGTCGCCGATCGCACGCTCGCCCCCCACCCCCCATCAGCACGATTCCATCACATGGTCTCCACAAGATGATCAGATGGAAGATAATTCACCACTCAACTGAACCATCCCTGGGGGGACCATGAGTCACGACATCACGCCGCCGCCCATGCCCGGCCACGCCCCGCCTCCCGCGCCCGGCTACGGCCCTCCGCGGCCGCCGAGGAGGAACACCACGATCCTCGTCGCCGCTGCCGCCGCCACGGTCGCGGCGGTCCTCGCCGCCGCCGTGACCGCCGGGGTCGCCGGCGACAAGGAGGCCGAGGCGACGCCCACGGTGACCGTCACCGAGACGGTCCCGGCGCGGGGCGACGAGGACGCGGCGGACGCCGACGTCTACGCCGACGCCGAGCCCACCCCCGAGGACGCCGGCGACGACTCCTACGCGCTCGACGACACCGTCGTCTACGACCACGACGTCGAGGTGAGCCTGTCGAAGTTCTCGCGCGGCGTGTCCAGCGAGTACGCCTCCCCGGAGAAAACGGCGTACGCGAAGTTCACGATCAAGGTCGTCAACGCGTCGGACAAGACCGTCGACGCCTCCGAGATGACCGTCAGCTGCGCCTACGGCGACGAGGGCCGGGAGGGTGAAGCTATCTACGACGACGGGCTGGACGGCCTCCCGGACACCAGCATCCTCGCCGGCCGGTCCCTCTCCGTGCCGTGGGCCTGCGAACTCCCCAAGGGAGAAACGTTCCTTCAGGTCGAGGTGGCGCCCGACTACGACTCGGAGACGGCGATCTTCACGGGTGACGTGAAGTAGCCCCGCCGCGCGCGGACCACCGCCCCGGCCGCAGATGCCGGCCGGGGCGGTGTCCTCCACGCGCCTTCCGACGCCCGGCGGTCGCCTCTCCCGGGCCACCCTCACCGTTCGGCTGCCCCGGGGCACCGCGGTCGGAGAGACTCCTGGGCATGCCCGACAACTCGCTGTTCATCGCCGGCCTCACCGGTGTCACGGCGATCGCGGCCAGTTCGCTGGCGAGCTGGCTGACCAGCAGGGGCAACGCCCACGCGGCCCGGATCCAGGTCGAGGCCGGGACCGAGGCGCAGCGCCGCGACGGCGTCCGGCAGACCCGGCGGGCCGCCTACCTGGCCCTCATCGAACAGGCTCAGGTCGTCGCCGACGGGCTCCGGGGAGTCGACGCCCTCTCGACCGCCGAGGCCCGGACGGCGCTGGCCGCGCACCGGGACCGGCACCAGCGGTTGCGCCGGGCGGTGACGCTGATCGATCTGGAAGGCCCGTCCACGGTCCAGGTCGCGGCATCGAACCTGTTGATCATGTCGGGCACGCTCACCACCGCGCTGGCGGCCACCGCCGAGAGCGCCTGCCGGGAGAACCGCCGTGAGTTCCGGGAGACATTGCGCGCCTACATCCGGCTGATCGGCCCCTTCGTCGACGCGGCCGCCGCGGCCCTGGACGAGCGGTAGGCGCGGCACCGGAGGAACGGTGGGCGCGGCACTTCACGAACGGTGGGCGCGGCACCGGACGAACGGTGGGCGCGCGGCGGTCCGGTGGCGCGAGGTCGCGGATTGCTGCTGTCTGTAGGGAGGGCCGCAGACAGAGAGCGAGTGAGCATGAGGCAGACGCGCAGGCGCCTCGGAACGCCCCGGGCCGCCGGGATCGCCGGGACCGTGTTCGCGATTCTGATGGCGGCGGCGATCGTCCTGATGCGCCTCGCCCTGCCGGGCGGGGCCGACGGGGCCGACGTCGCCGTGAACGCCGGGCAACGGCACACGGTGCGGACCGCCCTGGAACTCCTGCCGTACGCGGGGATCGCCTTCCTGTGGTTCATGGGCGCGCTGCGCGAGCAGGCGGGTGCCGGTGAGGACCGGTTCGTGTCCACCGTGTTCCTGGGCAGCGGGCTGGTCTTCGTCGCCACGCTGTTCGCGAGTGCCGCGGCGGCCGGAGCCCTGCTCGCCGAAGGCCAGGACCACTCGGCGTTCGGCCGCCAGTTCGCCTACGCCATGCTGACCACGTACGCGATGCGCATGGCGGCGGTGTTCGTCTTCACGGCCTCGACGATCGGCCACCGGCTGGGCGTCTTCCCACGCCCGCTCGTCGTCCTCAGCTATCTCGCCGGGCTGACGCTGCTCGTGGTGGGGGCGAATCTGCCCTGGTCAGAGCTGGTCTTCCCGGGCTGGGCGCTGATCGTCAGCGTGCACATCCTGCGGGGCCGGCGGCCCGACGGCTCACGGCCCGCCGGCGCGCGGCCCGGCGCACCGGCCTGAGCCGGCCGTGGCGCTCACTCCAACGGTCCACTCCTCGTCGCCGTCCTGGCGCCCGACGCCGAGGATGGACGCGGGGGAACCGGGCTGGCCATCGGAGAGGACCGATCCTTGGTGAGGATTGTCGTCGACCTGAACCGCTGTCAGGGATACGCGCAGTGCGCGTTCCTCGCTCCCGAGGTGTTCGTCATGCACGGCGAGGAGGGGCTGCTGTACGACCCGGAGCCCGACGAGGCACAGCGCGAGAAGCTGGCCCAGGCCGTCGCCGCCTGCCCCGTCCAGGCCATCCTCGTGGACGCCGTCGAGACGCCGGACCGTCGGATCCGACGGTCACGGCGGGCGCACCGGCCGGGGCGGTGACCCGTGAACGGTGACGGACCCCTGCACAGACTCCGACGCGAAGGACGCATCGTCGTCGTCGGCGCCTCGCTGGCCGGCCTGCGCGCCGCGGAGACCCTGCGCGACGAGGGCTTCGCCGGATCACTGACGTTGATCGGCGACGAACCGTACGAGCCGTACGACCGGCCTCCGCTGTCCAAACAGGTGCTGCTGGGCATGGCCGACGCCGACCGCACCGCGCTGCCCCGGCGCCGGGCCCTCGACGCGACCTGGCGGCTCGGTGTGGCGGCGACCGGGCTGGACATGGCCGCCCGCCGGGTGCGGCTGGCCGACGGCGACGAGGTGCCGTACGACCGGCTGCTGATCGCGACCGGGGTGCGGGCGCGTCCCTGGCCGCGCGAGGCCGAGGCGGCGCTCGACGGTGTCATCTGTCTGCGCAGTCGCGGCGACGGCGCCGCCCTCGCGCGGCGGCTCGCCGAGGGCCCCCGGCGGGTCCTCGTCATCGGCGCCGGGTTCACCGGCTCGGAGATCGCCTCCGCCTGCCGTGAGCGCGGTGTCGCCGTCACCGTCGCCGAGCGCGGCGCGGCACCCCTGGTCGGCGCACTCGGCGGGGTGGTCGGCGCCGTCGCCGCCGAACTCCAGCGCGCGCACGGTGTGGACCTGCGGTGCGGGGTCATGGTGACCGCTCTGGAGGGCGACGCCTCGGGGCGGGTGCGGGCGGCGCAGCTGTCCGACGGCTCCACCGTCGAGGCCGACGTGGTGGTCGTCTCGCTGGGTGCCCAGCGCAACACCGACTGGCTCGCCGGGTCCGGACTCGGCGCCGGCCCGCGCGGCATCGCCTGCGACGCCGGCTGCCGCGCCTTCGACATCCGCGGCATCGTGACCGACGACATCTTCGCGGCGGGCGATGTGGCCCGCTGCCCGCACCCCTTGTTCGGCTACCAGTTCCTGTCGCTCGAACACTGGGGCAACGCCGTGTCGCAGGCCCGGATCGCGGCACACAACATGATCAGCGAGAGCACCGACCGCCTCCCCCACCTGGCCGTGCCGGCCTTCTGGTCCTCCCAGTTCGGAGTCAGCATCAAGTCGGTCGGCGTACCGACCCTGGGGACGGAGATCGTCGTCCCGCAGGGCTCGCTCGACGGTGGCGGATTCGTGGGCGTCTACGGCTACCAGGGGCGCGTGGTCGGCGCGGTCTCCTTCGACCACGCCCGCTGGCTGCCGTTCTACGAGGAGCAGATCGAGAAGGCGGCACCCTTCCCGCCGCCGTTCCCCACGCTCGACCGGCGTCCGGACGCACAGCGGCCGAGGGACGCGGACTTCCCCGACCCGTCGGTCCCCACCCACGGTCCCACCGTGACCCTCAGCGGCTATTCGCCGGCCGACCGCCGGATGACGTTCACGCCCGCGCACTGATCCGCACGGCCCCGAGGACCCGCCATGACGCAATCCCTGCTGCACCAGATCCTGGACCCCGCGAACCGCGCCGATCCCTATCCGATCTACGCGGAACTGCGCAAGACGCCGGTCCACCACGAGGAGGACGGGCCGTTCGTCGTCAGCACCTACTACGAGATCCGCAGCCTCCTGCACGATCCCCGCATCAGCTCCGACGCCCACAATCTGGTCTCGACCGGCCATGACCCACTGGCCGAGCCGGCCCAGGAGGAACAGAGCGAGCTGCCCCCCAGCTTCCTGCGGCTCGATCCGCCCGAGCACGACCGGTTGCGGCGCATGACCAACCGGCACTTCGGCCCGCCGCACTCACCCCACCGGGTGGACGGAATGCGCGGGGAACTCCAGGGCATCGTCACCGGGCTCATCGACGGGATCGGCGACCCCGGCCGGATCGACCTGGTGGACCAGTTCTCCTACCCCTTCCCGGTGACGGTGATCTGCCGGCTGCTCGGGGTGCCCCGCGAGGACGAGGCGCGCTTCCACGGCTGGGCGGACGCCATCGCCGCGAGCCTGGACCCCGATCCGGACGCGGATCCGGCGGAGCGCGGCAAGGGCGCGCCCGACGCCCGGATGCAGCTCGGGATGTACCTGGCCGGTCTGATCGAGGAGCGCCGCAAGAACCCCGGGGACGACATGCTTTCCGAGCTGGCCTCCGCCAAGGGCCCGGACGGCACGCTGACCACGATGGAACTGCTCAGCACCGCGGCCCTGTTGCTGATCGCGGGGCACGAGACGACCGTCAACCTGGTCACCAACGGCATGCTGACCCTGCTGCGCAATCCCGACGTCCTCCAGCGGCTGCGCGCGGACCCGCGGCTCGCCGTACCGATCGTCGAGGAACTGCTGCGCTTCGAGCCGCCGGTGCAACTGGTGCCGCAGCGCACTCCGCTGGCCGACATCGAGGTCCACGGCGTCACCATCCCGAAGGGCTCCTCGCTCTGGCTGGTGCTGGCGTCCGGCAACCGCGACCCACGCCGCTTCGAGAACCCGGACCGCTTCGATCCCGACCGGCGCGACATCCAGCACCTCGGCCTGGGCAGCGGCATCCACAGCTGCTTCGGCGCGCCGCTCGCCCGGCTGGAGGCGCAGTTCGCCCTGTCGGAGCTGGCCCGCAGGCTGGAGAACCCGCGCCTCCTGGAGGACCCGCCCCCGTACCGGCAGAACGCCGTGCTGCGCGGGCCACGCCATCTGTCCATCGCCTGCGACGGAATCCGGCCCTGAGGGATTCGGCGGCTCAGGGCCGGAGCGGGCTGCACAGCAGGGCCGCGGGGCCCTGCCGCGCGCCCACGCGGGTGGTGAAGGCGATGCCCGCGGCGTACTCGTCGGCGGCGCACTGGCCCTTGTAGCGGCCCTGGGCGAAGTCGCCGCCGGTGCCGTCGGCGGGCCGGTTGTCGGACCGGTCGAACCAGACGGTCCGTCCGGTGCGGCCCGTCGTGGTGCGGGCGGGTGCGCACAGGGCCGCCGACACCCGCTCGCCGCGGCGACTGTAGCCGATCAGGAACTGCCCGGCGGGGCACTGGAGTTTGGTGTAGCCGCCGGCCCAGTCGCCGTTCGCGGGGACATGGCGTTCGTCGGTGACGACCGTCTGCGCGTTCCCGTCGGCGCGCAGGTCGCCGGCGGTCACGTCGGTGCACAGGCCCCGGCCGCCGGTGTGGCTGAGCCCGGCCAGCCGCAGCCCGTCGGGGCAGGCGGCCTTGGACGCACCTGAATCCCAGTCGCCGCCGGCCCGCACCCGCAGGGACCGGACGTCGTCGCCCCGGTCGGTGGTGAGCATGCGCCAGGCGGGCACCGGTGCGACGGGGCCGGTGCGACCGGGGGACGTCATCAGGCGCTGCCAGCCGGTGCCGCGCCAGTCGGCCCCGTCGAGGATGCCGTACCGCCGCCCGGCGGTGTCGTAGCGCAGCAGGGACCAGTCGTCGTGACCCTCCCAGCCGACCAGCGGCCAGTAGGCGAAGTCGGCGTCGTGGTCGGCGAAGTAGTCGGTGATGCTGCCGAACCAGGTGCGGGCGGCGGCGCCCGTCTCACCGGCGCCGATGCCGAACTCGCTGATCCACACGGGGGCGGTGTAGTGCTGCCCCTCCGTGGTGACGAAGAAGGCCTGGTCGGCGAGGGTCTGGTACAGCTGGTCGCGGGTCAGGTCCTGGTAGCGGGCGTCGTGGGTCTCGCCGATTCCGGTGGCGCCGCTGTGCCGGGGACCGGTGTAGCCGTAGAAGTGGGCCGAGTAGACCAGCTTGTGGGCGTTCACCAGGGTGTGCGAGAGGGTGCGGGCGGGGGCGAGGGTGGGACGTTCGTGCGGCAGTCCGTCGACGGGCAGGCCGGTCCAGTTGATGCCCTCGACGACGATCAGCAGGTCGGGGTTGCCCTCGATGAGGATGCGGTCGGCGGCGAGCCGGGCCGCCGCGTACCAGTCGTGGGCGTCGCCGAGCCCCCAGTTGGGGTCGTCCAGCACGTCGCGGCGTACCTCGTTGTACAGGTCGGCTCCGACCACCCGGGGGTCGGCGGCGTAGCGGCGGGCCATGAGGACCCAGTCGTCCGCCCATCGTTCGGTGGACTGGCTGCTGTTCCAGCGTTCGTTGCCGTCCACGCCGCAGCACCAACGGGTGGTGTTGGTGTGGTTGTTGAGGATCACCGCGAATCCGCTGCCGGTGAGCGCGCTGACCACGGCGTCGTAGATCTCCAGGGGTGTCCTGCCGCGCAGCTGCGGGTTGGCCGTGACGGCGGCGTCCGGGACCGGTGCGGTCGCGTGGATCATCTCGTTGGAGAACGGCAGCCGGACGCTGTTGATGCCGAGTGCGTGGAAGTCCGCGAGGAGTTCGGGCAGCGGGGCGCGGTCCAGGCCGAGGGGGATGCCGTAGGAGTTCTGGCCGGCGTGGTGGTTGGCCGGGTCGGAGGTGCTTCCGCTGCCGGTCCAGGACCCTTGCGCACCGTCCCAGTTGGCGGACTTCAGGCGGAAGCGGTCTCCCCGGGCGTCGACGATGTAGCGGCCGCGGGTGGACAGCGGCGGCTGCCAGCTGTCGGCCGCCGCCTCGGCGGGGGCGGCCTCGACGGCGGCAGCGGCCTCGGCGGGGGCGGCGACCGCGCTCGGTGCCGCCGTCAGCAGGGTGAGTGCTACGGCTGCCATTACTGTCAGGTGCGTGACAAATCTGGACGGCATCCTGGTCCTCTGCGAGCGCGGGGCGGGGGGGGTACCGGGAACGGCGGCTGCCACCCTACGAGGGAACGGCCGCCAGGTCGATGGCGGCCGCCGTCACGATTCCCGGATCCACCCGCCGCGCGTCACGGAAACCGCGCCCGCGCCGGGATCACGCCGTCGGCGCGGTGATCTCCCGCTTGAGGATCTTGCCACTGGGCCCGGTCGGCAGGGCGTCCATCAGCCACACCTCGCGCGGGTACTTGTACGCCGCCACCCGGTCCTTGACGAACTCCCGCAGCTCGTCGGGCGTCGCGTGCGCGCCGGGGCGCAGGACGACCGCGGCCGCGATCTCCTCGCCCAGGTGGGCGTCCGCCCGGCCCACCACGGCGGCCAGCGCCACCGCGGGGTGCTCGTGGAGCACCTCCTCGATCTCCCGCGGGTAGACGTTGTAGCCACCCCGGATGATCATGTCCTTCTTGCGGTCGACGATGTAGAAGTAGCCGTCCTCGTCCTGCCGGGCGAGGTCACCGGA
This sequence comes from Streptomyces phaeofaciens, assembly GCF_014648915.1. Taxonomy (GTDB): domain Bacteria; phylum Actinomycetota; class Actinomycetes; order Streptomycetales; family Streptomycetaceae; genus Streptomyces; species Streptomyces phaeofaciens. The sequence goes on from NZ_BMSA01000004.1 coordinate 255,106, forward strand.
GCGCAGCCAGCCGTCCGGGACGGCCGCCGCCGTCTCCTCCGGCCGGTTCCAGTACTCCTTCATCACGTTCGGCCCGCGCACCGCCAGCTCACCGATCTCGCCGGGGGCGACGTCCTGGCCCTTGTCGTCCAGCAGCCGCACCTCCACGTCCCGGATGGGGGTGCCGATGGACCCGGCCTTGCGCGGCCGGTCGGGGTGGTTGAACGTGACCACCGGGCTGGTCTCGGACATGCCGAAGCCCTCCAGCACGGCGCAGCCGAAGCGCTGCTCGAAGCCGTGCAGGATCTCCACCGGCAGCGAGGCCCCGCCGGAGATGCACATCCGCAGCGTGGACACGTCCGCGTCCGACGGGTGCTGGAGCAGGGCCGCGTACATGGTCGGCACGCCCTCGAAGACCGTGGCCCCGTCGCGGGCGATGGCGTCCAGCACCGCCTGCGGGTCGAAGCGGGGGACGAGGGTGAGCGAGGCGCCGGCCCGGACGGCCACGCTCATGGTGCAGATCTGGCCGAAGATGTGGAACAGCGGCAGACAGCCGACCACCACGTCCTCGGGTGTCATCCGCTGCACCTGGACCGTGTTGACCTCGGTGTTGTGCCGCAGCCCGCCGTGCGTGAGCGCGGCACCCTTGGGCCGGCCCGTGGTGCCGGAGGTGTACAGCAGCACCGCCACGTCGTCGTCCGCCGTCGGCGCCACCTCCGGCAGCGGCTCGTGCCCGGCCAGCAGAGCGGCGAACGCGGCCGGCTCCACGGCGAGGTGCCGCACCCCGGCGGCGGCCGCGCCCTGCGCGCCCTCCCCCGGCGCCTGGTGCCACTCGAACAGGAGCACCGCCCCGGAGTCGTCGAGGTGGTACTCCGTCTCCCGGGTCTTCAGCAGCGGGTTCATCGGTACGACGACCGCGCCGGCGCGCAGGACGCCGTAGTACAGGACGACGAACTCGGGAACGTTCGGCAGCATCAGGGCGACCCGGTCCCCGGGGCGGACCCCCTCGGCCCGGAGCAGGGCGGCGGCGCGGGCGCTGCGCTCGTCCAGGTCCGCGTAGCCGGTGACCTGGCCCGCGAACCGCAGTGCGGGCCGTTCCGGCTGCCGTCCTGCCGTCTCCACCAGGAACTCCGCCAGATTGGCCATTTCCGCCTCCACGAATGTCACCGTCGAAATCCGCCGTTCACGTGGACGACATGGTGCTGCCACGCGTGACGACGGCCTATGGGCGGTGTGACAGCGTCCACCCCGCCGGATTGTTCCCTGGAACAATAGGGCGCCGTTAAGCTGCGACGATGGATCTCTCAGGGGTGGCTTCGGCGCTCCACGCACGGCTGCCGGAACTGGGCGAACGGATGGCGCAGCGCATCCGTTCGGACGTCGCCGCCTACAGGGACGCGTCGCTCATCCCGTTCGACTCGCTGCGCCGCTCCTGCACCGCCAACGCCGATCTGATCCTGAGCCACTTCAGTCGCGGGGACGACGACCCGGACCCGAGCCCCGCCCGGGACACCGGCCGTCTGCGCGCCGAACAGGGCATGCCGCTGGCCGACACGCTCCACGCGTACCGGATCGGTTTCGAGCTGCTCTGGTCGGAGATCATCGCGGAGTCGCGCACCCACCCCGAGGTCACCGACGCCCAGCTGGTGACCCGGTCGGCGGAGATCTGGTCGCTGTTCGGCCGCTACGCGGAGGCCGTCGCGGCGGCCCACCGGGAGACCACCGCCGAGCTGACCCAGCAGCGCGAGGCACGGCGTTCGGCCCTGGTGGAGGCGCTGTTCACCGGCGTTCTCGTCGACCGCACCACGCTGTGGGAGGCCGCGCGCGAGCTGGGGCTGCCCGAGCAGGGCCCGTACGCGGTCGCGGCGGCGGTCGCGAGCGCGCCCGGCGAGGAACCCCTCGCCGGTGTGGAGGCGACCCTGCGCCGCGACCATCTCCCGTCCGCCTGGCGTCTGCTGCCCGACCAGCAGATCGGCGTGGTCGCCCTGGCCACGCCGACGGCGGAGACCACCTGCCTGCGTGTCCTGCGCCGGGCCCGCGCCCGGGTCGGCGTGAGCCCCTGCTTCGCCTCGCTGCGGGACGCCCCCCAGGCCCTGCGGTTCGCGCGGCTGGCCCTGGCCGGTCTCGCGGGCACCGGTCCGGGCGTCGCGCGTTTCGACGACAATCCGCTGGCCATGCTGGTCGCGGCCGCCCCGTCCGAGGCGGCGCACCTGACCGAGGTGGTCCTCGCCCCGCTGCTCGGCCTGCCCGTGGCGGAGCGTGCCCGGCTGCTGGAGACGCTGGACCACTGGTTCGGCGCGGCCGGCTCCGCCGCGGACGCCGCCGGGACCCTGTTCGTCCACCCCAACACCGTCCGCTACCGCCTGCGCCGCGTCGAGGAACTGCTCGGCCGACCGCTGTCCGACCCACGGGCGGTGGCGGACCTGGGTGCGGCCCTCCTCGCCCACCGCAACTCCGGCGCGGGGCGCGGTGAGCCGGCCGCCGGTGCGTCCGCCTGACACGGCGTGGCCCCCGGGCACCGCGCCGATGCCCGGCCCCGGGGCACCGGCCGGCGTGAACCGTCCCCCCGCGCGGGGGGTGGTCCTTCGGGTTTTCCGCCGGGGCTAGGGTGAGTGGCCGGACCCGCAGATCGTTCAGCGAGGAGTCATCGTGGGGACACCGCTCTCCTGGTTAGCCCGTCGGTACACATGGTCGCCGCGCAGCGTGCGTGCTGCCGCGGTGGCGTCGGTGGTCGCCGCCGTCGCGATCATCGTCACCGGTGGGGTGGTGCGGGTCACCGGCTCCGGGCTGGGATGCCCCGAGTGGCCCTCGTGCACCGGGGAGAGTCTCGCGCCCACGGCCGAGATGGGGCTGCACGGGGCGATCGAGTTCGGCAACAGGCTGCTGACCGGGGCGCTGTGCGCGGTGGTCGGCTGGCTGATCGTCGCCGCCCGGTTGCAGCGCGACCCCTCCCCCGCGGTGCTGCGCGGGGCATGGGCGCAGTTCTGGGTCATCGTCCTCAACGCCGTCGTCGGCGGGATCACGGTGTGGACGCGGCTGAGCCCGTACGTCGTGGCCGCGCACTTCCTGGCGGCGACCCTGCTGCTGACGACGGCGCTGGTCACCTGGGAGCGGGTGGAGAGGGCCGAGGCCGACGCGCCCGGGCCGACCGAGGTGTCGGCGCGTTGTGCGGCGCTGGGCCGGTATCTGCTGGGCTGCACGGCCGTGCTGCTGGTGCTGGGTACGGCGGTGACCGGGTCCGGGCCGCACGCGGGCGACAGTTCCGATGTGCACCGGATGCCGTTCGACTGGGTGGGCGTCACCGTCGTGCACGGTGTCGTCGCGGGGGTGTGTCTCGTCCTGGGCGGTGTGCTGTTCGCCGCGCTGCCGGCCGGGTCCGTGGCGCGCAGGCGTACGGGGGTGTTCCTCGCCGTCTTCCTCGGGCAGGGGGCGGTCGGGGTGTTCCAGTCGCTGACGGCTCTGCCGTCGGTGGCGGTGGTCCTGCACCTGTGCGGGTCCGCCCTGGTGTGGTCGGGCGCGGTGCGCGTGGTGCTGGCGATGCGTCGGCGTGCGCCGGCCGGGGCTCAGCCCACGGCACGGCTCGCGCGGTCCACCACGGCCGCCGGCGCGTAGAGGGTCAGCGGGGCCGGGGCGGGGCGGTGGAGTTTCGTCGCCGCCCAGTGGAACGGGTTCGGTGCCGGTCCGGGCGCGTCGTCGGGGGCGCTGTGCGTCAGGAACGCGGCCAGTCGGCGCAGGTGCGCGGGGGGCACGTACGTCCGCAGCCGCTCCAGGGCCTCGTCGCCGGCGGGCGTGTAACGGTGGAAGGGCAGGTAGAGCGTCGCGTCGTCGGGGCGCTCGCGTCCGTCGTCCGTGAGGTTCCAGCACAGGGTCGGGCGGGTTCCGGGTGCCGTCAGCGCGGCGGGGCCGTCGGCCGACAGGGAGTCGAGCAGAGCGGCGGCGGTCCGGCGGGCCGTGGGCGAGAGCCTGTCCAGACGGCTGCCGACCTCCGCACCGGAGCGCTCCTGCACCGTCGTGTAGAACTTGATCCGCGCCTGCGGTGAGTCGGCGAGGTCGAGCGCGAGGAACGCCGGGATCAGATGCGCGACGCCGGCCGGGTCGTTGTCCCGCAGCCAGTGCCATGCCGTGCCGTGTCCGAGGCGCTCCATGGCCTCGCCCACGATCCGCCGGTTGTCGTCGACGCCGGCGGCCATGGTGTCGAAGTACGCCTTGACGCCCGTGATTCCCGTCGGCCGGACGGTCGCCGCGATGCACAGTCCGAACGCCGCCCTGTCGCTGCGCGGGCGGAACAGGTCGCGCAGGCCGTCCGCGCGCGTCAGGGTCGCGGCACCCTGTTCCTCGAGTGCGCGCAGGGCCCGCCAGCCCTGTTCCCAGCTGTCGGCGGCGGTGGTCGGCCCCTCAGAGGCGAGCGGCCGCAGGAAGATCCTCACCTCGGGGTCGGGCTCGTGCAGCACGAGGGAGAACTCGAAGGGCGCCTGGCCGCGGGCCGCCCGGGGCTCGTCGATCTCCCGTGACGTGCGATGCCCCCAGCCGGCGAAGAGCGTCTCGACCGCCTCCCGGGCCGCGCCGGGGAAGCGGGGGCCGAGGTCGAAGAGCCGCCCCAGGTACGTCAGGCCGCGCAGCGCCTGGCCGGCGTAGCCGTCCGGCCCCGTCGGCGGGCGGCCGTCCGCCGGGGTCCGCGCGGTGGCGGTCATCCGCGCTCCCGCAGGGCCGCGGTGTAGGGGGCCGTGTCGATGCCCGGGTACAGGTCGGCGAGACGGCCGAGGGTGTCGGCGGTCCAGTACGGGTCGCCCGGTACCGGGAATCCCAGCAACTGGCGCTGCCCCGGGGACAGTTCGGCCATGAGGTCGCAGAAGTCCGGCCAGCCCGGCGAGGCGGGCAGCATCGCCCACAGGTGCTTGCCGGTCCAGCGGGCGGCGGCGGAGTGCAGGTTGAAGAACACGGCGAGCCGGCGGCCGTGCCGGCCCCGGTAGGCCGAACCCCGGTGCACGAGGTCGCCGGTGAACAGCAGCAGGGAGCCCTTCGGCGCCTCGACGGGACGCTCGCGTGCGTACAGGTCCGGGTAGGCGTCCTTGCCGTACGTGGCCTTCCGGTCCGCGGTGATCAGGGGCACGCCGAGGTCACCGGCGCGCCCCGCCACATAGGTGGGGGCGGTGTCCACGGTCACGTCGGTCAGGTAGACGATGCCGAAGAGCCGCTGGTAGACGCCGTCGGTACGGGGCGGCAGCAGGCTGTTGACGGCCCAGGTGTCGTTGTGGAGCGCCTGGTCCTTCGTGTCCCCGTACGCCGTGCCGTACTTGGCCTGGACGAACGAGCTGGTCAGCAGGATGTCCCGGGTGCCCAGCAGCCGTTCGGCGACCTCGACGACCCGCGGGTCCAGCACCAGCCGGTTCAGGGCGTTGGCGGCGAAGGGGAAGGGGACGGCGTGCTTGAAGGCCCCGACGTCGAGGGTGCCGTCGGCCGTGGTCTCCGGGTCGGGGAAGTACTCCTCGATGCCCGCGGTGGCCCGTTTCAGCTCCTCGCCGGTCACGAAGGAGGGGATCAGGGCGTGTCCTCGCCGTGCGATCTCCCGTGTCACCGCGGCGACGTCCATGCTCATTCCTCCGCCTTCTCGGGCGCGGGTGCCGGGCGGGGGCCGGCGACCACGATGTTCTTCTGGAAGCCGTCGAGCTTCAGCGTCTCCCCGACGGGGCGGCCGTCCGCCTCGATCCACGCGTGGGCGGCGAAGGGGATCAGGCTGACGCCGGACACCCAGGTGGGCCAGCGCCCGCGGAACCGGGCGAGGACCGCCGCGGCGACCGACCGGTCCAGGCAGTACTGGCCGGCGCAGCGTCCGCTGACCGCGACCACGTCCCTGCGGGCGCGCAGCGCCTCGTCGTAGGAGGCGGGCGCGGCCCGGCGGCTGAGCCGCCGCAGGACCTTCTCCAGCCGGTACGGGGTGCAGCAGGCGATGAGAAGCCTGCTCACGCCCACCGCGGCCAGGGGGGCGACCCGCCGGTGGACGGGGAGGGGCGAGCGGGGTTCCAGGGTCATCGGCAGGGTCATGCGTCCGCCAGGAGGCGGGCGGAGCGCAGCGAGGCGATCAGCCGGGCGACGTCACCCTCGATGCGCTCGCGGGCGTCGGGGAAGCGGGCCTGGAGTTCCTCGACGACGGCCTCCTGCGAGGTGCCGGCGGCCAGGCCTTCGTAGACGGCGACGGCCAGGGGGTTGAGGCGGTAGTAGCTGCCGGACCGCTTGTCGAGCAGCACGGCGGCATCCTGGCTCTTGGTCAGGACGACATGGGGTGAGGGCTTCAGCACGGGCGGGTCGGCTTTCCGTTCGGGAGGTCGGTGGTCGGCTTCACGCGGGCTGGTCTCGGGCGCCCGGGGGGCGTGCGGCCGCGGGTCGTGCGCCCGCGGGTCGAGCGGCAGGTGCGGGCAGCGCGGTGCGCAGCCACACCTCGGCGCCCACGGTCAGTTCCAGGGCCGCGGTCTCGGCCTGGGGACGCATGCTGTCGCGGATGCTCGACCGCAGACGCCCCGGGTCGACGAGCCCGTGCCGCGCGAGCAGCGAGTCCTCGAAGAGGGCGAGGAGGTGACGGCGGTTGCGGGCGATCCCGTGGTGCACCGACATGCTGAACTCGCCCTTCGTCGAGCGGGAGAGCACCGCCTTGGGCCCGTCGAGCTGCATGGCGGCCTTCAGGGCCGGCTTGTAGCTCAGGCCGGGCCGGCTCTCGGCGCGGGACACGGACAGGGCGGCTTCCAGTACGGCGTCGTCCATGAACGGCAGCGACAGCAGGACGCCCTCCCGCTGCATCAGCTCGCGCAGCGGGGCCAGCCGGTGGCCGCCGGTGCGCTGGCCCACCAGGCTGAGATGGACGGACCGCTGCGGTGCCTGGGGACGGCCGGTTCCGGGGCCCTCGCCGACCAGGGAACGGACCGCTTCGGCCGTCCTCGGTGTCGCCCAGGCGGGTATGTGCCACTCGGGCCCCCAGTGCACGGTGGGCCGCGTGGTGTCCGGCCGGGGCAGGTGCACCGTCCGCAGCTGGCGTTCGATCCACTGGCCGTAGGTCTGCCGGCCGGACAGTTCGCGCAGCACCGATCGCGTCGGCCAGCGCCGCAGCCGGGCCAGGGGGCGGATCTCCCGCAGCGCCCTGAGGGGGGCGGTGCCGTAGAGGTCGCTGAAGTAGGCCGGTGCGACGGTGAACAGCTCGTCGCCCCCGAAACCGGCCAGGTGCACGGAGGATCCGCTCGCGGCGAACTCCCGCGCCAGGGCGGCCCTGCGGGTGCGGTTGCGGACGAGGGTGTACGGGGTGGACAGGCCGTGCGGGACCGACCGGTCGAGGACGCCGGCCGGGTCGCAGAGGCCGTCGTACGGGCCCGGGATGTCGTCCGGCCCGAAGACGGTCAGGTCGCAGCCGATCTCGCGCGCCGCCCGGGCGGCCCAGAGGGCGTCGTCGTGGTTGGGGTCCACGGTCTGTTCGACGAACGCCCGGAAGTCGGCCCCGTGGCCGGCCAGCAGATGGCACAGCGAGGTGGAGTCCATGCCGCCCGAGAGATCCGCGGACAGACGGCCCCGTGCCGTGGCGGCGCGTACCCCGACGGCGGCGTCGAGCGCCGTCCTCAGCCGTGGCGCGCCCTCGGCGAGGGAGAGTTCGGCCGCCGGCGGGTGCCACCAGGTGACCGTGTCCATCCGGTCGGCCCGCATCCGCAGCCGCTGGTCCGCCGGCAGCCGCCGTACGCCCGTCCAGCAGGTCGCGTCGGTCAGGCCGTAGTCCAGGGTCGGCTGCATCAGTTCCCAGGCGACCGTCTCCGTCCGGGGTGCCGCCCCGCACAGTGACGCCAGCAGCTCCGGGGAGTCGGAGGCGGCGTGCCCGCCGTCGGGCCGGCGGGCGTGGAACACCTGGCGCAGGCCGGAGGCGGTGCCCTGGACGTGGGTGGTCCGTCCGTCGGTGTGCACGATGTGGAAGCTGCCGGGCAGGCGATGCGCGGCCTCCATGAGGCTCTGCGGGTCGCCGTGCCGCCGCAGGAGGTCCGCCAGCCGGGTGGGGCCGGCGTCCGTCTCGCCGAACAGCGCGAGTCGCCGGACGCCCGCGTCGGCGGCGACCAGCCGGAAGTGCGTCGTGTCGGCGACAATCCAGGAATGCCCCGACGCGTCGGCGAGTGTGGAAATCCGGTCGGCTCGGCCAAATGAATCAGGAAGCGTATCCGTGAATTTTCCGGAGAAAGTCACGAACCATGAAGCGCCCACATTCTCTCCTCCCCGACCGGATTTCCCTATGACACGTCAGATGATGGCGTCGCCCTCACCGTCGGCGCTCGCCCAGCCGTACCACATGGTCAGCTCACTGAAGTCGCCCATCGGCTCAATCTGGGGAGCCTCGTACTCAGTCATCTCGTACTCGTTCACCGGAATTCACCTCCTCCACGGAAAACCGAATATGCGCCGTCAGCACATCATGATCCCGGCGGGCGTTCCACAGATATTCCAGCCAAGTGGAAGGCATAAGGAAGGGATTCGGGAATGCGTACCCTAAGCCGTGGTGACACGTTCCACCACGGGCAGCCGGGGAGGTTGGCCGGGACCTCCCGCAACCACGGCGCGAACGGGGATCTTGACAGGGGACATGGTCCTGCCGCAGCCCCGGCCGCCCGCCGGCCGTGTTCCGGCATCCGGCCTGTCCGAGACCCGACGGGTCGGCAGGGCGCTCCGCCGCCGGTCGGGGGCTCCGGCGGCCCGGCCGAAAGCGTGTCAACACCGGGTCACGGGCCTCGCGGGCTAGCGTGACAGGCCCCCCGCGTACAGGAGGTGTGCCGTATGAGCCCAACCGGATCCGGGGCGATGGGGAGCGGCTACGGCCGGCACTCCGCGGCCCAGCACGCCGGGCTTCGGGCCGCCGGCGGCATGCTCGACCGGGCTCTGGAAGCCGTCCCCGTCCCCGCCGACGGGCACGCCTTCCGGGTCGCGGACCTCGGCTGCGCCTCCGGGACCAACGCGATGGAGCCGATGGCACGCACCGTCGCGGGCGTGCGCGCCCGCCGCCCCGGCACCCCCGTCTGGGTCACCCACACCGACATCCCCGCGAACGACTTCGGCGCGCTCTTCGCCACCCTGGCCGGCCCGTCCTCGTACACCCGGACCCCGGATGTCTTCGGCTGCGCCCAGGCACGCTCCTTCTACGAGCCGCTGTTCCCGCCCGGCGAACTGCACCTGGCGTGGTGCTCGATCGCCGTGCACTGGCTCTCCCGCGTCCCCCTGCCGATCGACGGCCACATCTACGGCTCGCGGGCGACGGGCGCGGCCCGGACCGGACTGCGCCGGCAGTCGGCCGAGGACTGGGCGGCCTTCCTCGGCCACCGGGCCGCCGAACTCGCGCCCGGCGGCCAGCTGGTCGTGGTCGGCGGCGCCGCCACGGACGACGGACTCAGCGGCGCCGAGGGCCTCTTCGACCTGGCGGTGGACGAGCTGGACGATCTGGTGGCCCGGGGAGCGCTGACCCGCGAGCAGCTGGCAGTGATGACCGTGCCGACGTGGAACAGGACGACGGCGGAGTTCGTCGACCCGGTGGTCTCCGGCCCGTTCCGGGACCGCTTCCGGCTGGAGGAGCGGGAGTTCGTGGTGCTGGACGACCCGATGTGGGTCCGGTACGACGCCGACGGCGACCTCGACGCGTACGCGAGCGAGGTGACGGCCTCGTTCATGGCCGCCTTCGGCCCCTCGCTGTTCGCCGGGCCGGCGGCCGTCGGCCCGGACGTGGCACAGCGGTTCACGGACGGCCTCACCACCCGCGTGAGGAACCGGCCGGAGCACGGCGTCGCCCGCTGGCGGATCCAGCTCCTGCGGGCCACCCGCCTCTGACGGGCCGACGGATCGGGGAACCGACACCGGCCGTTCGACGGAGCGTCGAAGGCTCCGGTCGGCTGACCGACCCCGGCGGGCGGGCCGCTCAGCCGAACTCCCCGGTGTCGCACCGGAGGGATCGGCTGGTGGTACGGGCCCGGCCTAGGGTCACCCCGATCCCCAGGAAGCCCGGCGCCCCTCGGGCCGACCGACGGGGGACACGCGTTCGCGCGGGCCGGAAACCGGTGTTCTGGACGCCGTAGTGCCGCGATCATGGTCACGACCGTCATGCCCGGCGTGCGCATCGGCCACGGTGCGATCATCGGCACCGGCGCCGTCGTCACGCGCGACGTACCGGACTACGGCATCGTCGCGGGCAACCCGGCCCGCCTCGTCCGCACCCGCTACGACGACCGGGACATCGCGCGGCTGCTGGCCGTGGCCTGGTGGGACTGGCCCGTGGAGCACATCACCGAGCGGGTACGGACGATCATGTCGGGCAGCATCGCGGAACTCGAGGCAGCCGCCCCGGCCGTGTAGGGGCGGCCCCGGCCGTGGCCCCTCCAGGGACGCCGGAGGGTGGGACCGGGCAGGGCCGGGCAGGACCGCCGACGCCGTGATCGGCCATTCGGATGGGACTCGCGCCGGCGCGGACCGGCACGCGGACAGAGCGCCCTCTCGCGCCTAGGTTCGGGCGCGGTTCGTCCGTTCTCGCCGAAACCGTTATTGCCGAAATCCTCTCTCGCCGAAAGGTGCCTCACCATGCGCTCTGTTCGCTCCGGGCTCGCCGCCCTCGCCGCCTGCGCCCTCGTCCTCGTCGCCGGCGGCACCGCGTGTGCCGAGGTGACCGCGGACGACTCCGAAGCCCCCACGGTCACCATCGTCTTCGGCGACTGGGGCCAGTTCGCCGGTGACGACGTGTTCAACGCCGCCCACAACAACGTCGTGGGCTCGAACAACTGACCGCCACCCCGGCGAACCGCGCCTCACCGGCGCCTGCCGTCACCCCCGTCGCAACCTCAGCGTCACGAGTTCGAACGGGCGCAGGCGCACGGTGATCCGGTCCCCCTCGACCCGCGGTGCCACGACGTCGGCCAGGGGGCGTTCCAGCAGGTCGGTGGCGGTGGCGCCGGCGAGGTCGAAGCCCGTGGTGAGCGTGGCCAGCGTGCGCCCGCCATGGGCCTCGTGGAAGCGCACCACCACGTCGCCGCTGCCGTCGTCGGCGAGTTTGACGGCTGTCACCACCACCTGGTCCCGGTCGACGCGGACCAGCGGGGCGACGTCCCGGGCGCCGTGCACCGTGCGCGCGGGGAGGTTGATCCGCCATCCCTCGCGCACCGTGTCACCGATCGTCGCCCCCGGCACCAGGGCATGCCGGAAGCGGTGGACGCCCTGGTCCGTCTCGGGGTCGGGGAAGCGCGGGGCACGCAGGAGGGAGACCCGGAGCGTCGTGGTGGTCCCGCCGTCGTCCCCGGGCGCGTCGCGGACCGTGCGGGTCACGTCATGGCCGTACGTCGAGTCGTTGACGACCCCGACGCCCCACCCCGGCTCCTCCAGGTGCACGAACCGGTGGTTGCAGGCCTCGAAGCGTGCCGCCTCCCAGCTGGTGTTGGTGTGGGTGGGCCGGTGGAAGTGCCCGAACTGGGTCTCGGACGCGTACCGTTCGGCGTGCACGTCGAGGGGGAAGGCGAGTTTGAGGAACTTCTCCGTCTCGTGCCAGTCGACCTCCGTGTCGATCACCAGCCGCCGCTCCCCCGGCGGCAGCGACAGCACCTGGATGGCCCGGGACGCGCCGAAGGACCGTACGATCCGCACCGACCTGCCGTCCTCGCCGGCGGTGACCTCCTCGGCGTCGGTGAGGTCGGTGACGGTGTTGCGGTAGAACTCGTCGACGTCCCAGGCGTCCCACATGTTCGGGAAGTCGGGGTGGAGCTGGAGGAGGTTGGCGGCCCGGCCGGGAGCGACGGTCTCGCGATCCGCCTCGATGTCGTAGGCCGAGACGACGAGTCCGCCGGCGTCGATCGCGACGCGCAGCAGCCCGTTGTCCAGGAGGTGTCCGCCCTCCGGGCGAGCGGTGAGGGTCGTACCGCCGTGCGTGACGGGGGTGTTCGCGCCGCCCGCCGGGACGCCGTCACGCGCGTGCGGGGCCGCGTTGAAGACGAGCGGGGTGGTGCCCTCGCCGGCCAGGGCGCGCTGGGCCGCCTCGATGATCGCGGTGAGTTCCTCGGCCAGCCGGGCGTAGGTGGCCCGGGCCTCGCGGTGCACCCAGGCGATGGAGGAGCCGGGCAGGATGTCGTGGAACTGGTGGAGCAGCACCGTCTTCCAGATCCGGTCCAACTCCTCGTAGGGGTAGGGGAATCCGGTGCGCACGGCGGCGGTGGCGGCCCACAGTTCGGCCTCGCGCAGCAGGTGTTCGCTGCGGCGGTTGCCCTGTTTGGTGCCGGCCTGGCTGGTCAGGGTGGCGCGGTGGAGTTCGAGGTACAGCTCGCCGACCCAGACCGGGGGTTCGGGGTGTTCGGCCCGTGCCTTGGCGAAGAAGGCGGACGGGGTCTCCCAGGTCACGGTCGCGGAGCCTTCGAGGTCGCGCAGCCGGGCCGCCTTCGCGACCATCTCGCGGGTCGTGCCGCCTCCGCCGTCGCCCCAGCCGGTGGGGGCGAGGGAGTGGCGGGCGAGGCCCTTGTCCTTGAAGTTGCGGGCGGCGTGGGCGATCTCGGAGCCCTTCATGGAGCAGTTGTAGGTGTCGACCGGCGGGAAGTGCGTGAAGATCCGGGTGCCGTCGATGCCTTCCCAACGGAAGGTGTGGTGGGGGAAGTTGTTCGTCTGCGACCAGGAGATCTTCTGGGTCAGCAGGTACCTGGTGCCGGCCGCCCTGATGATCTGCGGCAGGCCCGCGGCGAAACCGAAGGTGTCGGGCAGCCAGGCCTCGTCGTTCTCGATGCCGAACTCGTCGAGGAAGAACCGTTTGCCGTGCACGAACTGACGGGCCATCGCCTCCGAGCCCGGCATGTTGGTGTCCGACTCCACCCACATGCCGCCCGCCGGGACGAACCGCCCCTCCGCCACCGCCTTCTTGACCCGTGCCCACACCTCGGGCCGGTGCTCCTTCACCCAGGCCCACTGCTGGGCCTGCGACATGGCGAAGACGAAGTCGGGTTCGTCGTCGAGGAGCGCGGTCATGTTGGAGGTGGTCCGGGCCACCTTGCGGACCGTCTCCCGCAGCGGCCACAGCCAGGCCGAGTCGATGTGGGCGTGGCCGACGGCGCTGATGCGGTGCGCGGAGGGGACGGCGGGCGCGGCGAGGACACCGGCGAGCCGTGAACGGGCCCGCTCCGCCGTGCCGTTCACGTCCTGGAGGTCGATCGCGTCGAGGGACCGCTCCACCGCCCGCAGGATGTCCCAGCGGCGCGCGGACTCCACCGGAAGTTCGGCCATCAGCTCGCCGAGCACCTCCAGGTCCAGGACCAGCTGCCACACCGTCTCGTCGAAGACGGCCAGGTCCATTCGTGCGAGGGTGTACTGCGGTTCGCTCCCGGCCGTCTCCCTGTCGCCCAGGGGCGTGGGCAGGAAGGGGTGGTAGTCGAGGATCACGGGGTTGGAGGCGGCCTCGATGTGCAGGCGTACCTCCTCGCCGCCCACGGCGGGCGCGGCGACGCGGACCCACTGGTTGCGCGGGTTGAGGCCTTTCACCGGGGTGCCGTCGGGCCGGTAGACGAGGCCTTCGCACTGGAAGCCGGGCATGTTCTCGTCGAAGCCGAGGTCGAGCAGTGCCTCGACGGTCCGGCCGGCCCAGTGCGCGGGCACCGTCCCGGCGACGCGGAACCAGCTGGTCCCCCAGGGAGCACCCCACCGGGCGCCCGCCTCGATCGGCTCGGGCTCGGCCGCGAGCCCCTCGGCGACCGGCACCGGTTCGCCGGGCGCGTGCCACACGGCCACGTCCAGCGGGACGGACTCGGGGTACACGGCGGGACGGACGCGTTCGTCGAGGACGCGCTTGAGACGGGCTTCGACCAGGTTGCGGTCGTCATGCATGCGGAGTGCTCCAAGGCTGGGGGGCGGTTACCAGGTGTGGGTCACGGTGACGGGGTCCGACGCTGTGTACAGCTCCCCTACGGCGCGCAGTTCGAACCGTGCCGTCCGCTCGTCCTGCTCCGGTGCGAGCCCCGCGAGGAAGAAGGCCGCCTGGCAGGTGCCGCCGAGGAAGCGGCGGCTGCCGTCGGACAGGACGCGGTGCAGTGTGTACTGGCGGACGTCGTCGGCGGCGGCGTCCCAGGCGAGGCGCAGATCGCCGCCGGCCGCCCCGGTGATCCGCAGGCCGGTGGGGGCGGCGGGCGTCCGGGGTTCGTCGCGGACGGCGATCCCGCCGAGCCGCCACCGCACCGGGCCCTCGGTCGCGGTGAGCCGGACCCCGATCGCGTGGACGGATCCGGAGAGGCCTCGGAGCGCCACGGCCGAGGTCCGCCAGCCGTCGCCGGACTCCAGCGGCAGCCAGGTGTACGGCGGTGTCGCGCCCGGCGTGTCCGGGTCCGCGGTGGCGACGGCCAGCTCGACGGTCACCGCTCCGGCGTCGGTCCGGTGGGTCAGCTCGACGACGGTGGTCTCGGTGAGCGGCAGCCGGGTCGCGTAGAGGTCCACGACGGTCGGCTCGTCCAGGGCGCCCGTGACGAGCAGGCTGCTGCCGCCGCGCCACGCGTCGGCGAAGTCGAAGGCGACGGCCGGCCGCTCCCCCTCGGTGCGCACCGTCCACTGCCGGGACGGCAGCCGGTCCTGGAGTCCGAGATGGCTCCACGGCGTGCCGGAGGTGACCGTCCCGTCCTCGTACCAGCGCAGCCCGTGCCCGGTGTTGAACACGCTGGCGAACGGTAGAGCGTCCACCGTGGACCGGTCCGCCACCGACACGGCGGGCGCCCGCCAGGTGTCCGTGCCGTCCGGCCGGGACGGGTCGAGCGAGCGGCCGGTCCAGAACCGGTCGTCGGCCGCGTGGAAGTCGCCGGGCGCCCTGCCGCCGGCGGGCAGGTGGTTGCGGGTCCACTCGGGCCGGTAGAAGCCGAGGGACACGACGTGGGGCTTGTTCGTGGGCACGATCGCGTCCCAGTTCACGGACCGGTTCCAGCCGTTCGCCTCGACGTCCACACCGGCCCACAGCGCGTAGCGGCTGCGGCCGAGCGACTCCGCCCGGGTCCCGGAGGAGGCGAGCGTGGCGGCCGACCAGCGGAAGTCCACGAACATGTCGTCGGCCGTCCGGAAGAACGCCTCGTTCTGGGAGTTGAGGGCGCCCTGCCAGCTCACCGTGCCGTTCACGGTCATCGAGTCGTACCAGGTCACCCGTTGCCCCTGGGCCGCGGCGAGCGCCTTCAGCTCGGTCAGGAAGTCCCGCATGGCGGTGCCGAGAGCGGTGTTCCCGCCGCTGGTCTCGGCGTTGACGAACCAGCCGTCGAAGCCGTACGCGGCGGCGACCCGGACGAGCTGCGCGGCGAGCGGGAAGCGGCCGCCGGCGTCCCTCTGGACCAGGTCGCGGGTCCACTGGAGTTGTCCGCCGTAGGCGACGGGCGGCAGGAAGATGTTGCCGAGGACGGGCACACCGTGGCGGTGGGCCGCGTCGACGATCGGCGCGTTCGGGGCGAGGATCAGGCCCTCGCCCGCCGAACCGCCCCAGAACACCAGCTCGTCGACGTAGGCCCAGTGGGTGAAGGCGTAGTAGTCGGCGGTGGCGGAGCCCTGGGAGGGGTTCGCGGAGGTGGGTCCGAAGGAGACCAGGGACTGGATGCGGGCCTGGCCCGCGCGGGCGGTGGTGTTCGCCGGGGCCGGGGTGAAGCGGGGCGCGAGCGGCACGGACGCCGCGTTGAAGGCGAGGTCGGTGTCGTCCGCTGCGGTCCAGCTCTTCAGGCTGCGCCAGGTGATGCCGGTGCCGGGGGTGCCGGAGGGCAGGGAGTCCGGGTACCAGTAGGCGGCGTGGGGCGCGGGTGCCGCGGCGGCCCGCTCGGGTGCCGCGGCAGCGGTCCGGGTGGGCAGCAGGGCGGCCGCCGCGCCGGCGGCGAGCAGGACGGTGCGTCGGGTGGGTTTCACGAGCGGGTGCCTCCTTGTGGGGTGGGGAGAACCTGTTCGGGTGTGACGACCTCGGTGATGCCGCGCCGGGCCAGCCGGTCCCGGTCGTCGGCGTGGGTGCCGAGGACCGTGGTGGGGCGGGCGCCGTCGGCCGTCAGCCGGAAGAAGGCGTCGTAGACGGCTCCGCCGGGGGCGCAGACCGAGCGGAGCGACGGGTCGGCGGGGACGACGAGCGCTGTGGTCCGGGTCGCGGGGACGGCGCGTGACGGCTCGGCCGCCGCGCGCGCCAGGACGAGGGCCGTGTCCTTCGGGCGGCGGTCGTTGGTCAGCAGGCCCAGCCCGTACTCCAGTTCCGGAAAGTCGGCGAGCCGCCGGGACACGTCGTGGGAGCACCACCAGGTGATGCCCCACAGGTCGGGGCAGTCAAGGACGTTGCGTACGGTCGCCTCGGTGAAGGCGGCGGCGTGTTCGGCCGGGACGAGGGGGGCGGGCGCGCCGACCTCCTGGAGCCAGACGGGCCGGTGCGGGTCCTCGGCCCAGGCCTTGCTCAGCTCGACGAGGTAGGCGGCGTGGTGCTCGGCCGGGACGGAGGCGCGGCCGTGGCGCTGGGCGGTACCGTTGAAGACCCAGGAGTGCACGGCCGTGACCGCGCCGCGCCGCGCGGCCTGCGCCGGGGTGAACGGCATGTCGTCCTGGTACCAGGTCGCGTCGTACTCGGCGTGCAGATGCAGCCGGCCGGGCGCGCCCTGCGCGCAGGCGGCCAGCATCCGGTCCAGCCAGGTGTCGATCTCGGTGCTCGACGCCCGGTCGGGGTCCGGGTGCGGCCCGGCGGAGAACTGGTTGACCTCGTTGCCGAGGGTCATACCGAGGAAGTTGGGGCGGTCGGCGAGCGCGGCGGCGAGTGTGCGCAGGTAGGCGGCCTGCCCCTGGAGGACGTCCGGGTCGGTGAAGAGGTTGCGCCGGTGCCAGGTGCGGGTCCAGGCCGGGAGGTGGTCGAAGCTGCTCAAGTGCCCTTGCAGGCCGTCCACGTTGACGTCGAGCCCGCGTTCGCCTGCGGCGTCGACGAGCGCGCGGAGCTGTTCGACGGCGCGGGGGCGGATCAGGGTGCGGTTGGGCTGGAAGTACGGCCACAGCGGGAAGACCCGGATGTGGTCCAGGCCCAGTGCCGCGATGGAGTCGAGGTCCGCTCGTACGGAGTCCAGATCGAAGTCGAGCCAGTGATGGAACCACCCTTCGCTCGGGGTGTAGTTGACGCCGAAGCGCACGGCAGAAGGCATGCGGTGTCCTTGCGGGCGGGGTGACCGGCGGAAGTCGGGGTTCAGCCCTTGACCGCGCCCTCGCCGACCCCGCGGAAGAAGTACCGCTGGAGACAGGCGAAGAGGGCGATCAGCGGGGCCACGGCGATGACGGTGCCGGCGGCGACCAGGCGTTCGTCGTTCGCGAACGTGCCGTGCAGGTAGTTGAGGCCGATGGTCAGGGTGAACTTCGACGGGTCGCTGAGCACGATGAGCGGCCACAGGAAGTCGTCCCAGGCGCCCATGAAGGCGAAGATCGCGACGACGGCGAGGGTGCCCTTCACCGAGGGCAGGGCGATCCGCAGGAACCGCTGCCACACATGGGCCCCGTCGACGAAGGCCGCCTCCTCGATCTCGTACGGCAGGTTGAGGAAGGCGTTGCGCATGAGCAGGACGTTCATGGCGCCGACGCAGCCCGGCAGGACCACGCCGACGAGCGTGTTGTTCAGCCCGAGTTCCCGCATGGTGGTGAACTGGGCGATGATGATGCCCTCGACCGGCACCAGCATGGCGAGCACGAAGGCGAGCGTCGCCGCCCGGCGTCCCCGGTAGCGCAGCCGGGCGAGCGCGTAGCCGGCGAGGGCCGAACCGACGCAGTTGGTCACGACGTTGGCGCCGGCGACCTTGAGCGAGTTGAGGGCGTAGTCCCACACGGGGACGGTGTCGGCGACCCGCTCGTAGTTGTGGAGGGTGGGATCGCCGGGGAGGAAGCTCGGCGGGGAGCTGTAGATGTCCTCGGTGGGGCCCTTGAGCGAAGTGGACAGCTGCCACAGGAACGGGCCGACGGTCAGGGCGAGGACGGCGAGCAGCAGCACATAGCGCAGGGCGAGTTCACCGACCCGGACGCGGCGGCCGTGCTCGTCGGTGACCCGGGGTTCGCGGGCGGGCGCCGGCTTCCGCTCGGGCCGCACCTTCTCCAGCACGCTCACACCCGCTCCTCCTTCCGGTCGGCGCGCAGCACCAGCAGCATCAGGGCGACGGTGACGGCGAAGACGACGACCGAGAGGGCGGAGGCGTAGCCGACGCGGCCGGTGAGTCCGGTGCCGGTGCGCTGGACGAGCATGACGAGGGTGGTGTCCTCGCCCGCCGGGCCGCCGCTGGGGCCGGCCATCAGGTACACCTCGGAGAACACCTTGAAGGCGGCGACGGAGGACAGTGCCCCGACCAGGACCATGGTGGAGCGGACGGCGGGCACGGTGACCGTCAGGAAGCGGCGTACCGCGCCCGCGCCGTCCACGGCCGCGGCCTCGTGCAGTTCGCGCGGCACACCGGCCAGCGCGGCCAGGTAGATGATCATGTAGTAGCCGAGGCCTTTCCACACGGTGACCGCCATGGCGCTCAGCAGGAGCAGCCACTGGTCGCTGAGGAAGCCGACGCGGCCGACCCCGATCGTCTCCAGCAGCGAGTTGATCAGACCGCGTTCGTCGAGGAGCCAGACCCAGATGAGGCCGACCACGACGATCGAGGCGACGACCGGTGTGTAGAAGGCGGACCGGAAGAAGGTGATACCGGGGATGTTCTTCCGCACCAGGAGGGCGAGCAGCAGCGGCAGCACCACGAGGGCGGGGACGACTCCGAGGACGTACAGCGTGCTGTTGCGCAGACCGATCCAGAACATGTCGTCGTGGAGCATCTCCCGGTAGTTGGCGAGGCCCACGAACCGGCCGGGGATCAGGGTGCGGCGGTCGGTGAAGGAGTTCGCCAGCGTGGAGAGGAACGGGTAGAGGACGAAGGCGCCGGCGATGAGGAGTCCGGGGGCGGCGAACAGCCAGGGGCTGGTGGGCAGTTGGCGTCGGACGCGGGTGACGGTGGTCGTTCTCGGCACGGCCATCGGATCATCCCTGCTGCCGGAGCAGGGTGTCGCAGGCCTTGACAGCGTTGTCGAGAGCTTCCTTCGGGCTCTGCCTGCCCTGGAGCGCCTTGGCGACCTCGTTGCGCAGTGCGGTCTTCATCTGTTCGCTGAACAGCACCGGCGTGTAGTTGACGGCGTTCTTCAGGGACTTGGCCGCGGCGATCCTGACACGGGTCTCGTCGGTGCCGTCCTCCTCGGTGAAGTACGGGTCGTCCAGCGAGCCGGCGGTGCTCGGGAAGATGGCGACCTGCTTCGCGAACGACATCTGGTGCTCGGCGTCGGTGACGTAGTGGGCGAAGGCCACGGCGGCGGGCGTCCGTTCGCTCCTGGCGTTCACCATCAGCCCCATCACGTACATGTTGACGTGGCCGGTGCTGGTGATCTGGTCGGTGATGCCGATGTTCCGGTAGAGGTTCGGCGCCTGCTTCTTGAAGTTGCCCAGGTCGAGGGCGCTGCCGGGGTTCATGGCGACGGCCCCGGTGAGGAACTTCTTGCCGGACGACTCGGGGGTGGCGGTCAGCGCCTGCGGGTCGAGGGCCTTGGCGTCGTACAACTCCTTGTACTTGGTGAGGAGTTCGACGCCCTTGTCGTCGTCGAAGGCGAAGGCGGTGCCCTGGTCGTTCATCAGCGGGACGCCGTAGCGGCCGAAGTCCTCGATGGTGGGCACATTGGCGAGCGTGGCCACCTCGCCGTCGGTCCTCTTCGCCAGTTCCAGGGCGTCGGTGAAGAGTTCGCCGTACGTCCTCGGCGGCTGGTCGGGGTCGAGCCCGGCCTCCTCGAACAGGGACTTGTTGTAGAAGAGCGGCCCGGTGTTGAGGTACCAGGGGAAGGCGTACGTGCCGGTCGTGCCCGGTATCCGGTGGCTGGCCCAGGCCCCTTCCAGGTACTCCTTCCCGTACGTGGGGGCGGCCTTGTCGAGGTCGAGCGCGAGGCCGGCCTTGGCGAGGGGTGCGACGAGGTCGGGCGAGACGTTGACGACGTCCGGCAGGGTGCCGCCGGCCGCGTCGGCGCTGATCTTGTCGGCGTAGCCCTCGGCGGGCTGGTCGATCCACTTCACATGGATGCCGGGGTATTCCTTCTCGAAGTCGGCGATCACGCCTTCGAAGTAGGGCTTGAAGTTGGCGCGCAGGTTCCAGGTCTGGAAGGTGATGTCGCCCTCGACCTTGCCCGAGGCGTCGGCCGGTCCGCCGCCGTCGCTCCCGGAGCCGCAGGCGCTCAACGGCAGGACGAAACAGACGGCGGCGGCTGCGAGGGCTCTGCGGGAAATACGCACGGTGAAACGGCCTCCATTGCGTGACGGTCGGTGAAGTTCGGTCGAGTTCGGCGGAGTTCGGTTCGGTGCGGCGGAGTTCGCCGGAGTCGGGTGGAGCCTGGTGGAGCCGAGTCGAGTCGAGTCGGCCGGGGACGGCGGGAGTTGGCCGACGACGCAGACCTTGCACGCCGTTTCACAGGCCCGTCAATGGCACATGCCGAGCTAATTTCATTAGTTGCTTATGCGCATTAGGCCTGTTGAGCTGAAGCGCATTAGTGCATACTGGCCGGGAATTGCCGTGGGAATGGGAGAATCGCCTTGTCAGGTAAGCGGTCACCGGCGCGCAGGCCCACCATGCAGGACATCGCACAGCGGGCCGGTGTCTCCCAGAGCGCGGTGTCCTTCGCGCTGAACGGGCGGCCGGGGGTCTCGGAGGTCACCCGGGACCGGGTGCGCCGGGTCGCCGAGGAGCTGGGCTGGCGGCCCAGCACGGCGGCCCGCGCGCTGTCCGGCGAGGGCGCGGCCACGGTCGGTCTGGTGCTGGCCCGTCCGGCGGACACCCTCGGCGTGGACTCGTTCTTCCTCCAGCTCGTCTCGGGGATCCAGGAGGTGCTGGCGGAGCGTCACCTCGGGCTGCTCTTCCAGATCGGGCGGGACGTCCACGACGAGTGCGCGGTGTACCGGCGCTGGTGGGCCGAGAACCGGGTGGACGGCGTCCTGGTCGTCGACCCGTGCACCGACGACCCGCGCCCGGACCTGCTCGACGAACTCGGACTGCCCGCGGTGGTGATCGGCGGCGCCCCCGACGAGCGCCACCCCGGTCTGTCGACGGTGTGGGCGGACGACGCCGGGGCGATGGCTTCGGTGGTGGACGAGCTGTACGCGCTCGGCCACCGGCGGATCGTGCACATCGCCGGCCTGCCGGACCTCGCCCACACCCAGCGCCGTATCCGTACGCTGCGCGCGGAGGCCGAGCGGCGCGGGCTGACCGAGGTGCAGTCGGTGCCGACCGACTACTCGGACGCGGAGGGCGCGGCGGTCACCCGCCGGGTGCTGGGCGGCACCACTCCCCCGACCGCGCTCATCTACGACA
The DNA here is from genome assembly GCF_014648915.1 of Streptomyces phaeofaciens. Taxonomy (GTDB): domain Bacteria; phylum Actinomycetota; class Actinomycetes; order Streptomycetales; family Streptomycetaceae; genus Streptomyces; species Streptomyces phaeofaciens. Next base: position 276,435 of record NZ_BMSA01000004.1, read on the forward strand.
ACGACGTGATGGCGGTCGCGGGCGTGGTGACCGCAGCCGAACTGGGCTTCGCCGTGCCGTCCGACGTGTCGATGGTGTCCTGGGAGGACTCCGCGCTGTGCCGCATGGTGAAGCCGTGGCTGTCCGCGCTGTCCCGGGACAGTGTCGAGTTCGGGCGCACGGCGGCACGCGAGCTGATGGCGCTGCTCGACGGGGGACCGGCGGGGACGGTCCGGGTGCCGGTGCCGGCGCTGATCGTGCGAGGCAGCACCGGGGCGACGCGGGAGTCGGTCGTCGCACCGCGCGCACCGCGGTGAGGGCGGTGCGGGACACGGCCGCAGGAGGAACCGCAGTCCGGTGAGGCGCGGTGGCCGGGTCATGGAGCGCGCACCGACGGCAACCGACGGCGGTCGGCGAAAACGGCTCCGCATTGGCATAGACCTGACACCGACACCCGGCTAGGCTCTGCCGCGCCATACCTGAGAGCGCTCTCACTCATCGGCTGTTCCATCCCCCACTCCCTGGAACGACGAAGGGCAACTCCCATGAGACGCACGGGGCTCAAACACATCGGCGTGACCGCGCTCCTGCTGCTGGCCGGCCTGAGCGGGGCGAGCACGTTCCCCGCCACGGCGAGCGGCGGCGAAACACCCGCCACCGCCACCCCGACGCACCGCACCGCCTCCGCCGGACTGCTGCACGCCATGCGGCAGGAGTTCGGGCTCACCGAGGACCAGGCCGTGGCCCGGATCGAGGCCGAGCGGTCCGCGACCGCGCTCGAACCGAAGGCCCGGCGCACCGCGGGGGCCGCGTACGGCGGTTCCTGGTTCGACGCCGACACCGGGCGGCTGACCGTGGCCGTCACACCGGAGGCCTCCGGCGCGACGCGCGCGGCACTGCGCACGGCCGGAGCCGCCGTCCGCGTCGTCGAGCACGGCGCACGTCTGCTGGACGCGGCCAAGACGCGCATCGACAAGCTCTCCGCCCCCTCGGCGGTGGCGGGTTGGCACGTCGACGCGGCAGCCAACTCGGTCGTCGTCACGGTGGTGCGCGACGGACTCGACGACAACGATGTCCAGCGCTTCCTGACCCAGGCCCGCGCCGCCGGTCCGGTCACCGTCGAGAGCGTCGCCGCCGCCCCCGGCACCCTCGCCGCGGGGACCGTCGGCGGCGACCCGTACTACACGGGCAACGTCCGCTGCTCCATCGGCTTCTCGGTCCACGGCGGGTTCGTCACCGCCGGCCACTGCGGCCAGGCCGGGGCGCAGGTCCGGGGCTGGGACGGCTCCTACATCGGCACCTTCCAGGGCTCCTCGTTCCCGGACAACGACTACGCCTGGGTGAACGTGGGCAGCGGCTGGTGGACCGTTCCGGTGGTGCTGGGCTGGGGCACGGTGTCCGACCAGCTGGTGCGCGGCTCCGCCGTGGCACCCGTGGGCGCCTCCGTCTGCCGCTCCGGCTCCACCACCCACTGGCACTGCGGCACCGTTCTGGCCAAGAACGAGACGGTCAACTACAGCCAGGGCGCGGTGCACCAGATGACGAAGACCAGCGTCTGCGCCGAAGGCGGGGACTCCGGCGGCTCGTTCATCAGCGGTGACCAGGCGCAGGGCGTCACCTCGGGCGGCTGGGGCAACTGCTCGAGCGGCGGCGAGACATGGTTCCAGCCGATCAACGAGATCCTCAGCCGGTACGGGCTCACGCTGCACACGTACTGACCGCACCCACCGGTCGAGCGACGGGGGTTCCGTGGACGAGGCCACGGAACCCCTCCCGGCCGTCGCGCAGGCCCCCCTGACACCTGATCCGGCCGGTCCGGGCGCCGGGACCCCCTGGAGGAGTCGCGGCGTCCGGCGCCCCGGACGGGCCGTACGGGACGACCCCCGCCGTCACTCGCAGTAGACGTCCCGGTCCGGCCGCTCGCCCGTCGCCAGGAAGCGCGAGACCGTCCGGTCGCCGCAGGCGTTGCCGTTGTCGAGGTAGGCGTCGTGGCCCGTGGAGTTCACCGTCACCATGACCGCGCGGTCGCCGAGCGCCGCGCGGAGCTTGCGGGCCCCGGCGAGCGGGGTCGCCACATCACGCTCGTTCTGCACGAGCAGGACGTTCGACGGCCCCCGGTCGGTGATCCGCACCGGCTGCCGCTGCGGGCGGGGCCAGGCGGCGCAGAGCATCGCGTTCCTCGGCATCCCCGCCGTCAGCGGATACTTCACCCGGCTCTGCGCGACACCCTTCTCGTACACGGCGGTCGAGGTGGGCCAGGCGCTGTCACCGCATATGGTCGCCGCGCCGACCGCGATCGCGTTCTGCAGGAGCGCCTCCGGCGGGGCCGGCGGCGCCGGCGGCACGGTGCCCTGGCGGGCGGCCCGGATCAGCTTCGCCAGGGTGGGGAAGGAGTCGGGGTCGTAGAAGGAGTCCAGCATGGTCTGACGCAGCGCGGTGCCGTTCAGGATCTCGGGGTTGGCGCCCGGCCACGGCAGCGGTGCGCGGTCCAGGCGTGCGGCGAGGGTGAGGAAGACCGAGCGGACGGCGGCCGGATCGTCCGCCACCCGGTCGGGGTTGCCGGGCTCGGACGCCCACCGCGCGAACTCGGCGAAGACGTCCTCCACCCCCTGCTCGAAGCCGGCCAGCCAGGCCCGGGAGACCTGGGTGCGGCCGGCGTCGCCGGTGGGATCCAGATTGCTGTCCAGGACGATCCGGTCGGTGCGGTGCGGGAACAGCTCGTTGTAGACGGCACCGATGTACGTGCCGTACGAGACGCCCCAGGCGGAGATCGTGCGCTCGCCGAGCGCGGCCCGGACGCGGTCGATGTCACGGGCGTTGTCGGCCGTGGAGATGTGCCCCAGCAGCGCGTCGCCGGTGCGGGCGCAGGCGTCCGCCGTCCGTCGCCCGTAGGCCATGTTCTCCGTGACCGAACCGTCGGGCCCGGGCCAGGGGCGCAGCCGGGAGGCGGCGAGGTCGGCGTGGTCGAGATGGCAGTCGACGGGGGCCGAGGGCGCGTTGCCGCGCGGGGCGAGACCGATGAGGTCGTAGGCGTCCCGCACCTCCTGCGGTAACGCCTGTCCCTTCTGTGACGGTTCGTCCAGACTTGAGCCCCCGGGCCCGCCGGGGATCAACAGCAGTGCCCCGCGCCGGGCTTCGGGCTTCTCGCTCGGGATGCGGGAGATCGCGATGCCGATCTTCGGGCCGCCGGGGTCGGCGTGGTCCACCGGTACCGGGACGGTGGCGCACTCCTGCCGGGGATCGAGGCCGCTCCCTTCGCACGGGCCCCACTCGAGGGGCGTGCCGGACGCGGCGGACGCGGTGACGGGCGCGACCAGGCCCAGGACGACGACCGAGGCCGCCGCCAGGGCCGCGTTCTTCGTGAGCTGCTTCCTCATCTGCTTCATGCGGACCAGCCTCGCCCGGCGGACCCACCCGGCCCATCAGGGGAACAGCCCTATTCCCATGGGGGTTTACCCCAGTCCTGCGCTCGGGGTGGCCCCCGACACCGCGCACCGGGCGCCGCCTCGGGAACTCGGCGTGCCCGGCCCGCTCGCCGCGGCCGTGCACGCCCCCGCAGCCGTGGACGCCCCCGCGGCCGTCACAGCTTGGCGCCGAAGTTCTGCGTCCACCACGGGCCGCCCGCCCCGTCGTGGATGCCCACGCCGATGTTCTTGAAGTCGCAGTTGAGGATGTTGGCGCGGTGGCCGGGGCTGTTCATCCAGGACGTCATCACCGACTCGGCCGACTGCTGCCCCTTGGCGATGTTCTCGCCGTACGTGGACCAGCGGTAGCCGGCGGCCGTGATGCGCTGACCGGGGTCGGCGCCGTCCGGGTTGGTGTGGTCGAAGAAGTCCCGTGCGGCCATGTCCTCGGAATGACCCTGCGCGGCCTTGCGCAGCAGGCTGTCCTCGGTGAGGGGGCCGCAGCCCGCCGACGCCCGCTCCTCGTTGACCAGGGCGATCACCTGCGCCCCGAGGCCGGACGAACCGCCCGACTGCACGGCCGGCTTGCTCGACGCGGTCTGCTTCGGCGTGGCCGGTTTCGTGGGCGCCGGCGTGTTCTTCTCCGTCCGGGGACTCGGGGAGGGGCTCGCGCTCGGCGACTTCGACGCGGAGGCCGACGGGGAAGGAGAGGGCGAGGCGGAGGTCGTGCGGTCGCCGTCCGGGGTGGGCTCGTCCGAGACACTGACGTCGTTCGCCGGCCGCGCGGCGGTGCCCTCCTCCGTCCCGCCGCCCTGTTGCGTGCCGAAGTGGTAGAGGCCGCCGCCGACCACGCAGACCGCCACGACCGCCCCGCCGATCGCCCGCCGCCGTGTGCGCCGCTTGCGGCGGGCCTCGCCGCGGGAGACGGCCTGCTCACTCGTGGCCCGGTGCCTGCCCGGCACGGACGAGACGCCCTGGCCCTCGGCGTCGAGCGGGGACACGGACCCGGCCAGGGCCATCGTGTCGGCGGCGGAGCCCATCCTCGCCACGAGCGCGGACGACACCGCGACCAGCGCCAGGCCGGCCAGCAGGCCCTCCGCCGGCATGAGTCCGCTCCACAGGCCGGAGCAGCGGGCGCAGCCGCGCGCGTGCCGGGCTATGCGCTTGCGGTACAGCGCCGAGGGCCGACCGTCCCAGCCGGCCAGCTCACCCCGGAGTTCCCGGCACGACGGCTGCGCGTCCAGCGCCCGCACGACCACGCGTGCCGCCTCCAGCTGCGCCTTCATGCGCTGCACACGGACCGCCGTGTGCTGGGGTGACAGGGCCATCGCCTCGGCGACCTCGGCCCGGGTCAGTTCGTCGGCGCACTCCAGCCACCACAGCGACAGCAGTCCGCGGTCGTCGGGTTCCAGCCAGCGCGTGGCGCGCGCGGTCTCCTGCCGCTGGCCGGACAGCTGGAGCTGGACGATGGTCAGGTCGACGAAGTCGGCGCCCGGGTCGGCGACCTCGTCGGCCTCCTCCATGGCGCCCTGGGCGGGCTGCTGCCGGTGCCAGTGGGCCCGGACCTGGTTCATCGCGATGGCCACGAGCCAGGAGCGGAAGCTCTCGGGGGCGCGCAGCGTGTCCAGGGAGTCGAGGGCCCGGAGCATGGTGTCCTGCACGACGTCGTCCACGTCCACCGAGCCGTTCAGCGCCCGGCCCACGATGTTGTAGACGAGCGGAAGGTAGGCGCCGACGAGCGCGTCCTGGGCCGCCTGGTCGCCCGCCCGGGCGGCGATCACCAGTGCCGCCGCTTCCTTCGTGTGCCGTGTACTCATCGCTGCTTCCCTGTCGTCGACGTCGAACGATGCTGTCCGTCACAAAGGGAGATCTCTGCGGTAGCGGCGGATAACAGTTCTTCGGAAACTCGTGCGAGGAGAGGTTCTCTGTGCGAGCGTCATCACCGCTATGAGGGCGGTCACATCCGTTCGGACCGACCGACTGGCACCCGCGCCCGCTTCGCCCGGAGGACCGCATATGACCCGCATGCCTGGTAGCGCCCGGTGTGCGCGCGTACTGCTGGCCGCGCTGGTCGTCGCGGGCGCCGTCTGCGCGGCGTGGCTCGCGGTGGCCGCCGCGACGTTCGAGACCGGGGCCCTGGGCGCGCCGTTCCTCGGCCTGCTGCTGCTCGCGGCGACCGGGTGCGCGCTGACGGCCGTGGCGTCCCTGGTCGTCTCGGTGAGGTTCGCCGAAGGCGGTGCCGCCGTCCGGGTCGGTGCGGTCGCCGTCGGCTGGGTGACCGTTCTGGGCAGTCTGGCCGCGTTCATGACCCATGGCCACGCCTGGAGCGCGGGCATCGCCTGCGGCGCGGCGCTGGTGGCGCTCTCGGGACGGCGGGAGACCAAGGACTGGTTCGAGCGCGGCCGCCCGCTGCCGCGCTGGACCACGGAGAACCGGGCCTGACCGCCAGGGGAGGGCTGACACCTCTTGGTGGCCCCTTCCCGGCCGTTGCGCCGTTCGGGTGGACCGCCTTGACCGCCCCCACGGCCCCTCCTATGGTCGCGCTGATCAAGCCGACAAATGGGGGCATCCGCCTCCGCTGGAGGAACCGTGGTCCACGACGTGCCGGCGCCGGACCGCCGGTCGTTCCTGACGCACACGGGCGCGCTCGCGGCGGCCGGAACCCTCTGCTCGTCGCTGGCCGCCTGTGGCCCCGAGTCCACCAACGACACCGGCGGCGGCGGTCCGGACCGCACGCTGACGGCGGTGATCGGCTACGGCAACGACGGCAGCTGGGACCCGACGCAGACGGCGTCCGCGTTCGCGATGGCCGCCAACCATCACATCTACGAGGGGCTGGTCGACACCGACCCGATCGCGCGCACGCCGTACCCGGCGCTGGCGACCGCACTGCCGGGCGACCCGAGGGCCACCGTCTGGCGGTTCACACTGCGGCCCGGCGCCACCTTCCACGACGGGCGACCCGTCACCGCCGACGACGTGGTGTTCGTCTACGACCGGATCCTCGACCCGGGCACCCGGACCCTCGTCGGCACCTTCTTCGCGAGCTGGCTGAAGGAGGTCCGCAAGGTCGACGCCCGGACCGTGGACCTCGTCCTGCGCTTCCCGTTCCCCGAGGGGATCGCCCGGCTCACCCTGGCCAAGGTCATGCCCCGGCACGTGTTCTCCCGGCCGGGCGCCTGGGACGACGCGATCCGGGGGCTCGCGGTGGGCTCGGGGCCGTACCGGCAGACCGCGCACCACCCGAAGTCGAACACCACCTTCGAGGCGTTCACCGCCTACGACGGACCGCGCGCACCCGCCTTCACGCGAATGAACTGGCTGACGATCGTCGACGCGGCCTCGCGCGTCGCCCGGATCTCCGGGCGGAGCGCGGGCGCCCAGATCGCCGACAACATCCCCTACGCCAACGTCCCCTGGCTGGAGCGGGGCGGCCTGAAGGTGGCGGGCGCCGCCGGGATGAACAACCTGTTCCTGATGTTCAACACCCGCCGCCGGCCCTTCGACGACGTACGGGTGCGCCGGGCGCTGCACTACGCCATCGACACCGAGCGGATGATCGAGGTGGCCCTCAAGGGGCACGGAAGACCCGCCCGTTCGTTCCTCGACGAGTCCAACCCCGCCCACCGGCCCGCGAGGACCGTCTACGACCACGATCCCGCGAAGGCGAAGGCGCTGCTCAGGGCGGCCGGGGTGGACCGCCTGGAGGTGGAGGTCCTCGCCGTGAACGTGAGCTGGGTCGTCGACTGCCTGCCCACCGTCAAGGCGTCCTGGGACGCGATCGGGGTGCGCACCACCCTGGCTCCGCAGGAGACGACGGCTGTGTTCACCAAGCTCGACCAGAAGCGGGACTACCAGGTCGTCGCCGCCGCCTCGAACCCCCACCAGTTCGGCCTCGACCCCGATCTGATCCTCCGCTACGCCTACGGCCCGCGGAACCTGTGGACGGGCTACGCCCGCTGGGCCGACAACGCTGTCGCCCGGCGGCTCTTCCGGGACATGGACCGGGCCACCCGCGAACCGGACCCCGGGCGCAAGCGGGCGATGATCCAGGACTGCCTCGACGTCGTCGCCGAACAGGCCGTCCTCTACCCGGTCGTCCACAACGAACTGATGACCGCGTGGGACCCGCGCGAGCTGACCGGGACCAGGGCCCAGCCCTACCCGGGCGTCAATCTCCTGCAAGCGAAGTGGGTCTGACGGCGTGCCGGCCGTGCTGCGGATCGTGCTGCGCCGCGTCGCCCTGCTGGTGCCGCTGCTGCTCGGCATCGTGCTGTTCGCGTTCCTGGTGATGCGGTTCTCCGACGCCGACCCGGCGTCCGCGTTCTTCCAGGGCGCCAACCCGACCCCCGGGCAGCTGCACGAGTTCCGCGAGCGCAACGGACTCCTCGATCCCCTCCCCGTGCGGTACGTCCATTTCGTCGGCGATCTGCTCCACGGCGACCTGGGCACCAGCACCCTGACCCGTGCCGCGGTCGCCGACCAGATCGTCACCGCGCTGCCGCTCACCCTCCAGCTGGCCTTCCTGGGCCTCGGCCTCGCGGTGGTCCTGTCGCTGGCCGGCGGGGTCACGGCGGCGGTGTACCGGGACCGGTGGCCGGACCAGGCCGTGCGGGCCGTCTCCCTGGTGGGGGTGGCCGCGCCGGGGTTCTGGCTGGCGCTGCTGATGATCCAGTACCTGGCCGTGGCGAAGGGCTGGTTCCCGGCGGGCGGCTATGTCAACCCGGCCGACTCCGTCACCGGCTGGCTGCGCACGATGGCCCTGCCCGCGCTCGCCCTCTCCCTGCCCGTCGCGGCCCAGCTGACCCGGGTCGTCAGGACGTCGGTGGTCGAGGAACTGGACAAGGACTACGTGCGCACCGCGTTCGGCGGCGGGCTGCCGCCCCGGGTGGTGGTGGGCCGGAACGTGCTGCGCAACGCGCTGGTGAACCCGCTGACGGTGCTCGGTCTGCGGATCGGCCATCTGCTCGGCGGCGCCGTCGTCATCGAGACCGTCTTCGCCCTGCCCGGCATGGGCAAGCTGATGATCGACGCCGTGCAGAACGGCGACCCGGCCGTCGTCCAGGGGGTCGTCCTCACCACGGCCACCGGGTTCGTCGTCGTCAACCTCGTCATCGACCTCCTCCATCTCGTCATCAACCCCCGGCTGAGGACGGCCTGATGCGCACGCGAGCGAGCCTCACCGAGCGGCTCTCCCGGCCCGGCGTACGGCTGCGGGGCCCGGGCCGGCTGCCCTCGCCGTCGAAGGCGGCTGTCTGCTTCCTGGCGGTCGTCGTCCTGGCCGCCGTCCTCGCGCCGCTGCTCGCCCCGCACGATCCGCTGGACCAGCAGGACCCGGTCGGCGGCACCGGGCGTCCCTCGGCCGCGCACTGGATGGGCCAGGACAGCCTCGGCCGGGACATCCTCAGCAGACTGATGTACGGCGCCCGCTGGTCCCTCGCCATCGGGCTGGGCGCCACCGCGCTGGCGCTGGTGGCCGGTGCGCTGGTCGGCGCGCTCGCCGCCACCTCCCGCAAGGGGGTCGACGAGACGCTGATGCGCTGTCTCGACGTGGTGATGGCGTTCCCCGGCATCGCGCTCGCCGCCGTCCTCGTCGCGGTCTTCGGCGGCGGGATCACCGTCCTGATCTGCGCGATCGCCTTCCTTTTCGTCCCGCCGGTGGCCCGGGTGGTAAGGGCCAACGTCCTCGACCAGTACGGCGAGGACTACGTGACGGCGGAACGGGTGATCGGCGCCCGTACCCACCACATCGTGCTGCGGCACGTGGCCGTCAACTGCGCGGCGCCGATCCTCGTCTTCTGCACGGTCCAGGTCGCCGAGGCGATCGTCTTCGAGGCCTCGCTGTCCTTCGTCGGGGCGGGCGTACGGCCTCCGGACCCGTCCTGGGGCAGTGTCATCGCGGACGGCAAGAACATGGTGCTGACCGGCGGCTGGTGGGCGACCGTCTTCCCGGGGCTGCTGATGCTGGTCACCGTGCTGTCGCTGAACATCCTCTCCGAGTCGGTGTCGGACGCCTGGGCGGCGCCGGCCGCGCGGAGGGCGCGGCCGGCCGGCGAACCGGACGACCGCCCGGCGGCGTCGGCGCCCGGCGGCGGCGAGGTGCTCGCCCTGCCCGGTCTCGCCGAGGCCGCCCGGCGGCTGCGCTCGCGGGCCCGGCCCCCGCTCGACCGGAGCGGGCAGCCCGTGCTCACGGTGGAGAACCTGGCCGTCGGCTTCCCCGGCCGCCACCGTGACGTGGACATCGTCGACGGGGTCGGCTTCGAGGTGTACCCGGGCGAGGTGCTGGGGCTGGTGGGCGAGTCGGGCTGCGGGAAGTCGCTGACCGCGCTCACCGTCATGGGACTCCAGCCGAAGGGCGCCCGCGTCCGGGGACAGGTCCGCTTCCACCAGCGCGACCTGCTCGCCGAACCGGCACGGGTGCGGCGGCGGCTGCTCGGCCACGAGATGGCGATGGTCCATCAGGACGCGCTGTCCGCCCTGAACCCGGCGATGACCGTCCGCGCCCAGCTCACCCAGCTGGTACGGCGCGGAGGCCGCCGTACGCCCCGGGAGCTGCTGGAGATGGTCGGCCTCGACCCGGATCGCACCCTGCGCAGCCATCCGCACGAACTCTCCGGCGGGCAGCGCCAGCGCGTGCTGATCGCCATGGCGCTCTCCCGGGACCCGGCACTGATCGTCGCCGACGAGCCGACCACCGCCCTGGACGTCACCGTGCAGGCCCGGGTCATGGAACTGCTGCTGCGGCTGCGCGCGGAGTTGGGCTTCGCGCTGATCCTCGTCTCGCACGACCTGGCGCTCGTCGCCGACGTCACCGACCGGGTGGTGGTGATGTACGGCGGTCGGATCGTGGAGACGGGTGTGACCGCCGACCTGGTGGAGGCGCCGGCCCACCACTACACCCGCGGCCTGCTGGGCAGTGTGCTCTCGCTGGAGTCGGCCGAGGAACGCATGACACAGATCGGCGGGGCCGTACCGGCACCGGCCGACTTCCCGGCGGGCTGCCGGTTCGCCGACCGCTGCCCGGTGGCGAGCGAGGTGTGCCGCACCACCGCACCGGTTCTGACGGGCACGCGCACGCACACGGCCGCCTGTCACCGTCCGGCGGTGGAACTCGTCCCGACCGAGAGCGAGCCCGTGACATGACCGCCCTCGCGGAGCTGCGGGACACGCACGTGGTGCACACGGCACGGTCCGGACGGGGCCGGGTGTACGCCCTGACCGGCGCCGATCTCGCCGTCGCGCCCGGTGAGACGGTCGGGGTGGTCGGTGAGTCGGGGTGCGGCAAGTCGACGCTGGCCAATGTGCTGGTGGGCATCGAGCGGCCGACGTCGGGCACGGTGTCGTTCCGCGGCCGCGACCTGTGGTCGATGTCCGCGGCCGACCGCCGGGCGACGGTCGGCGCCCACACCGGCATGATCTTCCAGGATCCGTCCACGGCCCTGAACCGCAGACTGCCCGTGCGGCGGATCCTGCGCGACCCGCTCGATGTCCACCGGCGCGGCGCCAAGGCCGAACGGGACGACCGGGTGAGGGAGTTGATGTCCCTGGTGGGTCTGCCGCGGGCGCTCGCCGACGCGCTGCCCGGACAGCTCTCCGGCGGACAGCGCCAGCGTGTCGCGATCGCCCGGGCGCTCGCCCTCGACCCCGCTCTGGTCGTCGCCGACGAACCGACCAGCGCCCTGGACGTCTCGGTCCGCGCCCAGATCCTCAACCTGCTCCTGGACCTGAGGGAACGCCTCGGCCTGAGCCTGGTGTTCGTCTCCCACGACATCCAGACCGTACGGCGGATGAGCGACCGGGTGATCACGATGTACCTGGGCCGGATCGTCGAGGAGAGCCCGGCCGACCGGGTCTCCGACCGGGCCCGGCACCCGTACACCCGGGCCCTGTTCTCCGCGACCCCCAGCCTGCTGCGCCCGGTCGACCCGATCCCGCTGACCGGGCCGGTGCCGTCGGCGGCCCGGCCGCCGAGCGGCTGCCCGTTCCGCACCCGCTGCTGGCGGGCCGACGCCGTGTGCGCCGAAGCGATGCCCGGCCGCTCGGCCGCGTCACGTCCCGGACACCACTACCGCTGTCACCATCCTGTGCAGGAGGACGAGTCGACCGACGACCTCGTACGCGAGAGCCTGCCCAGGGAGCACCGATGACCCTTCCCGCCCCGCTCACCGGAGTGGTCCCGCCCGTCTGCACCCCCCTGACCGCGGACCGCGAGGTGGACGTGCCCTCGCTGTGCCGGCTGGTCGACCATCTCGTGGCGGGCGGGGTGGACTCGCTGTTCGTGCTGGGCTCCACCTCGGAGGTCGCCCATCTCACCGACCGGCAGCGCCGGCTGGTGACCGAGACGGTGGTGTCCCATGTCGCCGGCCGACTGCCCGTGCTGGCCGGGGCGATCGACATGACGACGCCCCGGGTGCTGGAGCATGTCGAGGCGGTCACGGCGGCGGGCGCGGACGCGGTGGTCGTCACCGCGCCGTTCTACACCCGCACCCATCCCGCCGAGATCGCCCGCCACTACCGGCTGATCGCCGCCCGCAGCCCGGTCCCGGTGGTCGCCTACGACATCCCGGTCGCCGTGCACACCAAGCTTCCCGCCCAACTCGTGCTGGAGTTGGCCGACGAGGGGGTGCTGGCCGGACTCAAGGACTCCAGCGGCGACCTGGCGGGCTTCCGCGAGATCGTCACCGGCGCCCGCTCGCTTCCGGGGTTCAGCACGCTCACCGGTTCCGAGCTGACCGTGGACGCGGCGCTGGCGCTGGGCGCGGACGGGGCCGTGCCCGGACTGGCGAACGTCGACCCCGACGCCTACGTCCGTCTCGACCGCCTGTGCCGGTCGGGCGACCTGGAGCGGGCCCGGGCCGAACAGGAGCGGCTGTGCGCCCTGTTCGGCATGGTGACGGTCGGCGACCCGGCCCGGATGGGCGGCGCCTCGGCGGCGCTGGGCGCGTTCAAGGCGGCCCTGCACCTGCGGGGCGTCATCGCCTGCCCGGCGACCGCCGAACCACAGGTCCCGCTGTCGGCCGAGGAGACCGAACGGGTGGCGAAGTACCTGGCGGGGGCGGGGCTGCTCTAGGTCGGACCCGGCCCAGGTCCCCTTGGGCAGGGCGGGAGTCCGTGCGGCCGCCCCTACGCCCTACGGTGCCGTCGTCCCGGTCGTCGGTGACGGGGACGCGCCCTGCGTGCTCTCCTCGTCGCCGGACGGTGTCTCCTCGGTGACGACGATCACGGTGCTTCCCCGCGCGACCTCGCTCCCGACCGTGGGGGTGCTGGACGTGACGACGGCGTCGGACGCCTGGGACGAGCCGGACGCGACGCTCACCCCGAGTCCCAGCCCCGCCAGCTCGCCGCGGACCTCGGCGAGTGTGCCGCCGACGATGTCACCGGGGATCTCGACGGTCTCCTTCGCCTCGGCGACCTGTACGTCGACCGTGGTGCCGGGGTCGACCTCGGCACCCTCGCGCTCGCTCTGCCCGATCACCGTGCCGGCGGTGGCGTCGCTCTCGACCCGTGTGGTGTCGCCCAGTTCCAGGTCGTGCTCCGCCAGCAGCTCGGTGGCCTCGTCCACCGTCCTGCCCACCAGGTCCGGGACGGTGGACCTCGCCGCCTCCTTCGCCACGGTGAGGGTGATCTCGCCGCCCCTCTCCGCCTTCTCGCCGCCGTCGGGATCCTGGTCGAGGACGGTTCCGGTCTCCTCGGCGGACTCCACATGCCGTGTCGTCACCTGGAACCCCTTGTCCGCGAGGATCCGCGACGCGTCGTCCTCGTCCTTGTCCAGGACGTCGGGCACCTCCACCTCGGGTGAGCCGGTGGAGACGGTGAGCGCGACGGCCTCTCCCTCGGCGAGGCGTCCGTCGGCGGGGCTCTGGGTGCAGACGTGACCTTTCGGCTGGTCCTCGCACGGCTCCTTCGCGGTGACCGTGACCGTGAGGCCGACGTTGTCCGCCGCCCGCCGCGCGTCGTCGAGCGTCTGTCCGACCAGAGCCGGTACGTCCACCCGGCCGTCGTCGGCGGGGCCACGGCCGAGCATGAACCAGCCGAGACCGATCGCGAGCACGACGACGGCCGCGGCGGCCACGAGCAGGGCGACGGTCGCCCGCCGACCGCCCCGGTCGTCGGCGCCCGAGTCGTCCTCCTGCTGCGGCGGCTGCACGGCCGGGGCGAAGGTGCGGCGTCCGAGACACGCCCCGATCTCGTCGAGCATCTCCTCGGCGGACCGATGGCGGTGGGCGCGGTCCTTCTCCAGGGCGCGCAGGACCAGCGCGTCCACGGCCGGGGTGACCAGCGGGTTGAACAGACTCGGGGGCTGCGGTGCCTCCTGGACGTGCCGGTACATCACCGCCATCGGCGATTCGTCGACGAACGGCGGGCGGTAGGTGAGGAGTTCGTACAGCAGACAGCCTACCGAGTAGAGGTCGGACCGGGCGTCGATCTCCTCGCCGAGCGCCTGTTCCGGTGAGAGGTACTGGGCAGTGCCGATCACCATGGAGGTCCGGGTCAGGCCCGCGTCCCGCAGGTCGCGGGCGATCCCGAAGTCCATGACCTTCACCTGGCCGGTGCGGGTCACCATGACGTTGGCCGGCTTGATGTCCCGGTGCACGATGCCCTGGCGGTGGGAGTGCGCGAGGGCCTGGAGGACACCCTCGGTCAGTTCCAGGACGCGGTCGGGGGTGAGCGCCGGCTCCGCGAACAGCGCGTCGCTCAGGGGCATGCCGTCGACGTACTCCATGACGAGGTACGGCAGGGCCACCGCGCCGCCGTCCGCGCCGTGGCCCAGGTCCTCGCCGGTGTCGTAGACCGCGGCGATCGCCGGATGGTTGAGGGAGGCGGTGGACTGGGCCTCGCGGCGGAACCGGGCCTGGAGGTCCGCGTCGTGCGTGAGGTCGGCCCGCAGGGTCTTGACGGCGACCACACGGTCCAGCCGGGTGTCGTGGGCCAGGTGCACCTCGGCCATGCCGCCCCGGCCGAGCAGCCGCCCCAGCTCGTAGCGGCCGCCGAACGCGAACGGCGCCGGGTGCCGGTGGGCCGCGTCCGCCTGGGCCGTGGTGTGGCCGGCGGGATGTCCGCCCGGGGTGAATCCCTCACCGGGGAAGGTCGGTCCGTCTGCTCCACCGAAGTTCACTGCGCGTCTCCCCTGGGGTCACGGGCCCGGGGCGGATCCCGGCGGGCGTTCCGGCCGCACGCGGCCGGAGGCCGGCAGCCCGGCACGCCACGCGTCCAGGACCACGACCACAGAGATAATTGCACATCGGCGGGCAATAATGTGAAGGGTGCCGCTCGCCCCGTCCAGGTTCAGGCCCGCGCCTCCGGGGCCAGCACCACGAAGTCCGCGTTCGACGGGTCGAGACAGACGGCCAGGCGGCCGACGCCCTGGGCGTCGTCGGGGCCCATCTGCACGGTGCCGCCGTTCCCGGTGACCTTCGCCACCGCGGCGTCGCAGTCCTCGACGGCGAACACCGGGTGCCAGTAGGGCCGCCCGCCCGCGAGGGCGAGGCTCTCCGCGGGGAGCTGCATGAGGCCGCCGTGCATACGCGCCTCGGGCAGGCCGGCGGGCGTGATGAGGGTGTACGCACCTCCGCCGCCCGGCAGATCCATCTCACCGAACTGCCAGCCGAAGACCTCGCCGTAGAACTGCTTGGCGGCCGCGGCGTCGGTCGTGTACAGCTCGACCCAGGACAGCGAGCCGGGCGCGTCGACCAGCTCCACACCCTGGTCCGTACCCGGCTGCCAGGCCGCGAACTGGCCACCCAGGGGATCGCTGAACTGGGCCATCCGGCCCCACTGCTCGATGTCCATCGGCGCCACCCGGACGGTGCCGCCCAGGCGCTCGACGGTCCGGGTCGTGGCGTCCAGATCGGTGACGCTGTAGTAGATCATCCAGGCCGAGCGGGCGCCCTCCTCGGTGAGCTTGCCGAGCCCTGCGACGATCTTGCCGTCCTTCTTGAACATCCCGCCTTCCATCTCCTCCCCCTCCGGCGCCTCCTCCCCCATCGGCTCGTACTGCCACCCGAGGACCGTGCCGTAGAAGGACGCGGCGGCCTGGACGTCGGGCGCACCGAGGTCGAGCATGCAGGGGCTACCCGGGGCGAAGTCAGTGGTGATCATGGCGGTTCCCTTTCACGGAGCGTGTCGCCTCAGCCTGACATCGGGCCGCGACACCCGCCCGTCAAGAGCACCTGATCCGGGCAGGCGGGGCCCGCCCGGAGGGGTCACCCACGACGTCGGCGGCCGGCGTGCCCGCCGGGGGGCGTGACGCAGGATCATCGGCCTCCGGCGCACCTCGCGTCACCTCGGGTCCTGTCGGGTCGTCTCGCGTCGTCCCGGATCCTTTCCCGTGCGCGGACGGAGTCGGGAACACGCCAGCAGGCAACCGCAACACATCGGATGAGTCAAGGACTTGAACCATTGACAGGTGGGTGAACGCTGCCTACGGTCCCCGATACACCCGATGTCTCCGCTGAATCGACGATCCGTCAGATCTGGAGGACGATGATGACCTCACGATCGGGGAAGCCCTCACCCCTGCCCCGCAGAGCCTTGCTCGGCAGCGCGCTGGGCGGCGCGGCGGCCGCGGCCCTGCCCGGCACGGCCCACGCCGAACAGCCCCCGCCCGCCGACACCAGCCCCGTGACCGGACCCGGCGAAGGCCCCTGGAAACTCCACGACACCATGACCACCGACGCCGCCTGGGACCGGTTCCTGCACGGCCAGGACCTGCTGTGGAGCCGACTGCCGACGCTCTGGTACGAGGGCCCGTTCCTCGGCGACGGGCAGCTCGGCAGCATGATCTACCAGGAGCCCGGGTCCCAGCAGATCCGCTTCACGGTCCAGCACGGCCGAGTCCAGGACCACCGGCCCGAGTTCGGCAGCGGCTGGGGCACCTGCCGGCTGCCGGTCGGGCACCTCACGCTCGAACCGGTCGGCACGATCACCGCCGTGAACTGGCGGCTGAGCCTGTGGAACGCCGAACTCACCGGCACGGTCACCACCACCGCCGGCACCCTCACCCTCTCCGCCCTCGTCCACGACGAGGTCCTGGCCGTCCGGGCACGGGCCGCCGGCGGCGAACGGGTCGTCTGGACCTTCCGTCCCGAGGAGGCCCTCAGCCCCCGCCGCATCAGCGAGGCGCCGCCCGCCGGGTACACCGTCAACCCGCCCTGGACCACCCGGACCACCGCCGACGGCACCGAACAGGTGCTCCAGGCCCTCACCGGCGGCCAGACGGCCACCGCGTACCGCCGCGCCGGCGACGATCTGCTGCTCAGCGTCGGGCACAGCTCGCCCTCCACCACCGCCGCCGAGACCGAGTCGCTGCGCACGCTCCGCCGCGCCGGGTCGTACGCCGCCCTGCGCCGCCGGCATCTGCGCTGGTGGCACGCGTTCTACCGGAAGAGCTTCGTGTCGTTCCCCGACCAGCGGCTCCAGAGCTTCCACTGGATCCAGCTCTACAAGGTCGCCTCCGCCAGCCGCGCGGGCGGTCCCGTCATGGCCACCTCCGGGCCGTGGCTGGAGCCCACACCCTGGCCCGCGGTCTGGTGGAACCTCAACGTCCAGCTCGAGTACTGGCTCATCCACGGCTCCAACCACCCGGAACTCGACGCGCTCGCCACCACCCTGCGGCAGAACCAGGAACAGCTGATCGCCAACGTGCCCGCCGCCCACCGCGCGGACAGCTCCGGCGTCGGCCGCAGCTCCGACATGTTCGCCGACCGGGCCGTGGGCCGGCCGGGCACCGGCGCCGAGACCGGCGACCTCACCTGGGCGCTGCACAACGTGTGGCTGTCCTACCGGCACTCCATGGACGAGTCCCTGCTGCGGGACACGATCTACCCGGTGCTGCGCCGGGCGATCAACTACTACCTGCACTTCCTCACCCCGGGCGGCGACGGCAGGCTGCATCTGCCGAGCACCCTGTCGCCCGAGTACCCGGTCGTGCCGCCGCAGGACACCAACTACGACCTGGCGCTGATCCGCTGGGGCTGCCGGACGCTGATCGAGTCCGCCGAACGCCTCGGTGTCGACGACGAGTTGACCCCGCGCTGGCAGGAGGTGCTGGCGAAGCTCGCGCCGTACCCGGTCGACGCCAACGGCTTCATGATCGGCGCGGACACTCCGTACGCGGTGTCCCACCGGCACTACTCGCATCTGCTGATGGTGTACCCGCTGTATCTCGTCAACTGGGACCAGCCCGAGAACCGCGACCTGATCACGAGGTCCGTCGCCCACTGGCACGCGCTGACCGGCGCCCACCGGGGCTACAGCTACACCGGTGCCGCCTCGCTCTACGCGATGACGGGCGACGGCGACACGGCGATCTCCTACCTGCGGAAGTTCTTCGACCCCACCACCCGCTACCCCTGCCGCCCCAACACGCACTACACCGAGGCCGGTCCGGTCATCGAGACGCCGTTGTCCGCCTCGCAGTCGCTGCACGACATGTTCTGCCAGAGCTGGGGCGGCGTGATCCGCGTCTTCCCGGCCGTCCCGACCGCCTGGGCGGACGTCACCCTGCACGACTTCCGCACCCAGGGCGCCTTCCTGGTCAGCGCGGTCCGCGAGGCGGGGGCGACCCGGTTCGTCCGGATCCGGAGCCTGGCGGGCGAGCCGCTCAGGCTCCGGCACGGATTCACCGGCCGCGTCACCGCGGTGCTGGACGACGGCAGCCCGGCCCGCACCCACGACCTGGGCGACGGCACCCTCGGCATCGACCTGCCCAAAGGCCGCGAGGTGCTGGTCCACTCCGGGTCCCGGCCCGACCTCGTCATCGCGCCCGTGGCCGTCGGCGAACCCGGCGCGGCCTGGGGACTGCCGTAGAAGACCGTCGTCCCCTCCCGCCCCCACAACAGGGAAGGTTCTCATGGCTGTTCCGATCAGAACGGCGGTCGCCGCGCTCTGCGCGGGGCTCGTCGCCGCACTCTGCACGACCGTTCCCGCGCAGGCCGAACGACGGCACGAGCGGACCTGGTCCCTCTCCGCGACGGCCCACGCACCCCGCGCTCGGATATCCCTGGACGACACCACCGGCACGCTGAGCCTGTCGGTGTCCCGCGACGGCCGTCCGGTCCTCGAGCCGTCGCCCGTCGGTATCGTCACCGAACAGGCCGATCTGTCCCAGGGGTTGCGCTTCCTGCACCGTAAGGATCGCCTGATCGCGCAGAGTTATCGGGTGATGTCCGGAAAGCGGCTCGCCCGCGAGGTCCGGATGAACGAGACCCGGCTGTCGTTCGCCACCGCCGCCGGCGCGCGGCTCGACCTCGTCGTCCGTGCCTCCGCCGACGGTGTCGCCTACCGGTACGTCCTGCCCGCGACCTACGGCGACGTGCTGGGCGAGACCTCCGCGTTCCATCTGCCGGCCGACGCGGGCGCCTGGCTGAGCACCTATCGGGTCGACAACGAGGGGCAGTTCGCCCAGTACACCGCCGCCACCGCCCCCACCCGCAGCTACGGCCACCAGGCGCTCTTCGAAACGCCCGGCGGCTACACCCTGCTCGCCGAGTCCGATCTCACGGGCGCCTACTCGGGCGCCCGGCTCGCCCACACCCAGGGCACCGGCGCCTACCGGATCCAGCTCGCCGACGACCGCGTCCCCACCGACGGCCCGCTCACCACGCCCTGGCGGGCCATGGTCACCGGCGACCTCGCCACCGTCACCCGGTCCACCTTCACCGACGACCTCGCCCCCGCGTCCGAGGTCGCCGATCCCTCCTGGATCCGGCCCGGCACCGTGTTGTGGACCTGGCTCGCCGGCGGCCGCCCGGCCGGGCAGAGCCTCGCGGCGCAGCAGGCGTACGTCGACTACGCCGCCGAGCGGGGCTGGCCGTACGAGGCCGTCGACGCGGGCTGGTACTTCAAGGCCGACGAGTGGGACACCACCGACCCGGACTGGCAGACGAACAGCTGGCTGCCGGAACTCGTCGCGTACGCCCGCGCCAAGGGCGTCGGGATCATCGTCTGGATCCATCAGCGCGACCTCGACACCGCCGAGGAACGCGCCCGGTGGCTGCCCACGCTGGAACGGTGGGGCGTCAAGGGCGTCAAGATCGACTTCATGAACTCCGAGGCCCGGTCCATGCTCCAGTGGTACGACGCCATCCTCCCGGAGACCGCGGCCCACCACCTCCTGGTCGACTTCCACGGCTCGACGATCCCCAAGGGCATCCAGCGCACCTGGCCGCACGTCATGACCCTGGAGGGGGTCGGCGGGGAGGAGAAGCGGACCAACACCGCCGCCCACCTGACCACGCTGCCCTTCACCCGCAATGTCGTCGGCTCGATGGACTTCACCCCCGGCGGCTTCCACCGGGTCGGCCTGCGCCCCAACTCCGACGCGGCCGAGGTCGGACTCACGGTGGCCTACGAGTCGGGCCTCCAGATGTTCGCGGGCACCCCCGAGTCGTACGACGTCCGCCCCCTGGCCCGGGGCTTCCTCGACCAGGTCCCGGCGGCCTGGGACGACACCCGGCTGCTCGCCGGGGATCCCGGGCGCGAGGCGGTCCTCGCCCGCCGCAGCGGCGACCGCTGGTTCCTGGGCGGGGTGTACGCCGGCGCCGCCCGCACGGCCGAGGTGCCGCTGTCGCTGGGGCCGGGGCGATGGCTGGTCGAGACGATCGAGGACGGCACCGACGGCACCGACGGCACCGACGGCCTCGTCCGGGACCGCCGGGTACTGGCCGGCGGCGACGTGCTCGCCGTCGATGTCGTCGCCGACGGCGGCTTCGCCGCGATCGCCTGCCCGTGGCGGCCGGGGGTCACGACCTGCTACCGCTGAGCGGTCCGTCGGCCGGCCGTGACCCGGAGCCCGGACGACGCCGTGCGGTCAGCCGTGGTAGTTGATGTAGCCGTTGCCGTCCGCGTCGTCGGCGCGCTTGGTGTACGAGTGGGCGTCCGCGCGGGCGCCGGTGGGCTTGAGCAGGTAGACGGTGTCCTTGTCGTTGTTCCAGATGAAGTTGCAGTTCTGGCGGTAGACGACATTGCCGGCGTCGGAGTCGGTGCCGCGCCCCCCGCGCAGCTTGACGTAGTCGCCGGGCTCGAGCTTGTGGCTCGCGGTGAAGGTGAACTTGTTGCCCACGGCGTCCTTGACGACGTAACCCTTGAGGTTGACGGTCGCGGTGCGGGAGTAGTTCTTGATCGTCAGGTACTCGTTCTTGGTGTTGCCACCCGAGCAGCGGTTGGAGTCGCTGCCCGGGGCGTCGTACTGGACGCCCTTGACCTTCAGCGCGGACGAGTACTCGGCGGCCTGGGCCGGAGCGGCGGCGATCACGGCGAGCGTGCCCGCGGCGGCGGTCGCGGCCAGGGCATGGCGTATGGACATGAGGAATCCCCCCTCAATGGTGCGATTGGAGCGTGTGGAGCCTACCCGAGGTGATCAGCGTGTGTTGCTGGTGTATGGGAATCGTGAAGGGCGCCGCGGGCGTCGCGTTGTCGGACCCTGGCCGTACAGTTCGCTGCCGTGAGGACAGCTGAAGAACCTCCGCAACGGCGGGCACGGGACACGGACCGTCGTCACGGTTCGCCATCGAGGAGAAAGACCCATGAGAGTGCTTCCCGCCGTCACCCGTCATGACGGGTTCGCCGCCCTGGTCGTCAGGACCGACTACGCCGACGAGCAGGCGTGGCGGGACGTGGCCGCGGCCTTGCTGGAGCCCTGGGGAGACCGCCCGCACGACGCGCACGTCCACTTCGTCGACGACCCGGCCTGGGCGGAGGCGACCGTCGACGAGGTGCTGGCGGCGGTTCGCGCCGACGAGGACCTGGCCGTCGTCTTCCTCGCCGACCGGACGGCTCTGCGGGCCGGGGACCACGCGCTGCTGGCGGTCACCACACTCACGCGGGAGGAGTGCGTGGACGACGCGGACTACGCGCAACTGACCGAGTACGGGAGCGCGTTCCGGACCGTCCCGGCCGGGGTCCACGACGTCCACGCGAACCTGAGCATCGGCAACCTGGGCTTCGAGGAGTACGCGGCGTGGGCCGACGACGATCCCGAGGGCGTCTACCGGTCGTCCTGAACTCCGGGCCGCCGGCGGTGCCGGTCAGGGGTGGGCCACGGCCTCCGCCTGAAGCTGCACCGCCGCCAGCAGGCTCAGCTTCGGCTCCGCCTGGCGCAGCGCCTTGACCGCAGCGACCGAGGCGACGTCCCCCGTGAAGCCGACGGCCTCCAGCCGGGTGCGGACCCAGCGGGCGCGCAGCTGGTTCTCGGTGGCGGCCGCGGTGGACGCGACGAGCGCGGCGGCGCGTTCCAGACCCGGGCGCTCCTCGGGCGCCGCCTCGGCCAGCGCCTGCTCCAGGGCCGCGGTGACCACGTCCGCGTCCCGGATGACCAGTACGACATTGTGCTTCTTGCTCAGCCCCACGATTCCTGTCATGTGGATCATCGTGGCCGTCATCCTCCGCGCCTGCCAAGCGACTTGAGGAGGCTCAGAGGATCGGCCGGGGCCGTGCGCCGGGCAGTCGGCGGTCGCGTCCGCGGACCCCGCCGGCTCCTCCCGCGGGCGGCGCGGACGCGACCGCCCCGGGCGGGCCGCCTGTCCGCGGACCCCGCCCGGGGCGGTCGCGCCGGTGGGCGCGTGCGGTTGTGCCGGTGGTCAGAGGGGCGAGCCGGGGTCCCCGGGCCGGATGCGTCCGCGCCAGGCGCCGGATTCACCGCCGTGCTCCTCGATGTAGTCCTTGAAGCGGCGCAGATCACCCTTCACCCGGCGGTCGATCACGCCCATCATGTCCGCGCCCTTCTCGGCCATGCCGGTGGGCTCGATGTCCATCGTCAGCTCCACGCGGGTGTGCGTGTCGTCCAGTCGTTCGAACCGGACCGAACCCCGCTGCCGGGTGTCGCCGTCGACGGACCGCCAGGTGATCCGGTCGTCCGGGAACTGGTCGACGATCTCGGTGTCGAACTCACGCCGCACCCCGCCGATCTTCATGGTCCAGTGGTTGTGCCGGGCGTCGAGCTGCCTCACCTCCTCGACACCCTCCATGAAGTTCGGGAACTCCTCGAACTGGGTCCACTGGTTGTACGCCGTGCGGACGGGAACGTCGACGTCCACCGCTTCCTTGACCGTGCTCATCGGTTCCTCCTCGTTCTGCGGTCGCTCGCGCCGGGCAGGTCGGCCCGCTGTGGGCCGGTCGGCCCGCTGCGCGTCTGCCCAGCACCGGGTACCCGGGTGAGCCGCACGAAGACCTCCCCAATGCCTGTCGAAATGCAGCCATAGGCAGCCATTAGGGAGGAACCGAACCGTTGCCGCGTTTCGTGTGAGCCCACCGGTGCCGGGCACTCGGGGCCACGGCGGATCCGTTCGGACCGCCGAGACACGACCGGAGGTGCAGGACATGGGACATGGTGGGAACGTCATCGACGAGCTGATGACCGATCACCGGGAGGTCGAGGAGATCTTCGGGAAGATCGAGGCGCTGTCGCCCGGGGACAAGAACCGCAAGCTCCACGCCGACCAGGCGACGATGGAGCTGGTCCGGCACTCGGTGGCCGAGGAGGCCTACCTCTACCCGGCGGTACGCAAGCATGTGGAGGGTGGTGACGCGCTGGCCGACGAGGAGCTCGAGGATCACGCCACGGCCGAGCGGATCATGAAGGACCTGGAGGGCTGCGAGGCGGACGACCCCCGGTTCGACCGGCTGATGGGCATGCTCATGAGCGAGATCCGCGCGCACATCGCCGACGAGGAGGAGAACCTCTTCCCGAGGCTGCGCGCCGCCTGTCCGGCGGACGCGCTGAACGACCTGGGCGACAAGGTCCGCCAGGCGAAGAAGACCGCGCCGACCCGTCCGCACCCTGCCGCGCCGGACAAGCCGCCGGCCAACAAGATGCTCGCACCGGGCATCGGGCTGGTCGACCGCCTGCGGGACACGCTGACGGGGCGGGGCAAGCCCAGCTGACCGGCGCCCGCCGCCTCAGCGCCCGCGTCGCCTCGGCGTCCACGCCGCAGCGCCCGCCCCTGTGCGCCCGCTCCACCGCGTCCGCGCCACCGCCCCACCCCGCCCGCGCCTCGGCGCAGGACCACGGGTCAGGTGGTGACGGCGCGGCCGGGTGCGAGGCGGTCGAGGAGCGGGGCGTGGTGCAGTTCGGCCACGGGGGCGAGGAGGTCGGGGTGCCTCAGCAGGGCCGCCGCGCGTCGGTCGCCGTCGTCGGAGGTGAGCAGGCGCCCGAACGCGACCGGCGCGGTCGCCGTGTGCTCTCCTGTCGCCAGCGCCTCCACGGCACGGCCGGCCAGGTCCGGGTCCGCCAGCAACGCTGCCGCCCAGCTCGCCACGACCTCGTCCACCCAGGTGCGCCAGGCGGTCTCCCCCTCCCCCGGGTCCCCGTCCGCGCCGGTGATCCAGTCGAGCCGGACCGATCCTCCCGGCCCCGCGAGTGCCACCAGCCCGGCATCGAGCGCGGTCGGGTACCGCAGCCATGCCGCGACGGTCACGGCCTGTCGCGCCTGCGCCTCGCACCGGGCGGAGGCGAGCGCCCCGCCGTACGGCGGGAAGGCGGCCGTCAGCCAGTGCGTCGTCGCGGCGATGAGCGGGGAGAGGTCTGTGAGCACTGCCTACCGTCTGAGCTGCCGGGCGAAGGAGAGGTGGGGACGGAACGACGGTAGCCCGAGGAACGCCGGCGGGGATATGGCCGAAGCGCGCCCGACGGCGTGGTTCCGGCCACATCCGCCTCGCGTCACCCGGCGCCGAATGGGCACTCGGCCGCCATGAACGCCGAAGCAGCCGTCCGGGGTGCCCACCGCTACCGGCCGGCGACCGCACCGCCCGGCGCCCCCGAGGGGGCTGCGAGACGCCCCGTGGGCAGAGTGATCCGATGACGGCCGGGACCTGGACCCTCACCCCCGTTCCCCGGCTCCGCTTCTGGATCCCCCGGGGCGTCTACCGCCCGCAGACCGACACCTGGCTCCTGCGGCGGGCGATGCGCCGCGAGTCGATCACACCCTGGACGGATGTCCTGGACCTCGGCACGGGCAGCGGTGTGCTGGCGGTGGAGGCGGGGCGGCTGGGCGCCCGGGTGACGGCGGTGGACATCTCCTGGCGGGCGGTGACGGCCGCCCGGTGCAACGCCCTGCTGAACGGCGCGTCCGTCCGGGTGTGCCACGGCGACCTGGCGACTGCCGTGCCGGGCCGCCGCTTCGACCTCGTGGTCTCCAATCCGCCGTACGTTCCCGCGCCGAACGCCGTGCCGCCCCGAGGCACGGCGAGGGCCTGGGACGCGGGGCGGGACGGCCGGCTGCTGGTCGACCGCATCTGCGACACCGCACCGACGCTCCTGCGCTCGTCCGGAACGCTGCTGGTCGTGCACTCGCACCTGTGCGGCATCGACGACACGGTGGCCCGTCTCGCGGCGGCCGGCCTGCGCGCGGAGGTCGTCGACCGGGCACGGCTGCCCTTCGGCCGCGTCCTGCGGTCACGGCTTCCCTGGCTGCGCGCACGCGGACTGGTGACCAGAGGTACGACCGAGGAACTGGTGGTGATCCGTGCCGAACACACCTGAGCGTCCGCGCCGCGTCCGCGTCCAGCGCAACGGCCCGCTGCTGGTGGAGGGCCCGGTCGAAGTGGTGGGCGAGGACGGCGAGGTGACCGTGTCGAACCGCTTCACGGTGGCGGTCTGCACCTGCCGCCGCAGCCGGACCCTGCCCTGGTGCGACACCAGCCACCGCTGCCGCGACCGGCACCGGGCGGGCCCGGCATGACGAACCTCCGCGCCCCTCGTGGGACGCGCCACCTCCCGCCGCCACTCCCCGAGCCGCGCGGCACGGTCTCCGCCGCGGTGGTGGCGGCCTTGCGCGGGCCGGGGCGGCCCGGTCTCCCGCCGGTCCCCGCGGACTGCGCGGTCTACGGCGACGACCTGCAACTGGCCCTGTACATCCTGTACGAGCTGCACTATCGGGGCTTCGAGGGCGTACCCGAGCGGCTCGAGTGGGACGGCGGTCTGCTGACCCACCGCGCCGCGATCGAGGACCGTTTCCTCGACGCGCTGCGGACCGACGTGCCGCCCGACGGCGCGGGGACGGCCGGGGAGGCACTGGACGCGCTCCAGATCGAACCGGTCGGCGACGACGGCGGCCTGTCGTACTTCCTGCGGAACGAGGGCACATTCGAACAATTGCGCGAGTACGCGGCACTGCGCTCGCTCTACCACCTCAAGGAGGCGGACCCGCACGCCTGGGTCATCCCCCGGCTGCACGGACGGGCCAAGGCGGCCATGGTCGCCGTCGAGTTCGACGAGTTCGGCGCGGGCCGCGCGGACGAGATCCACGCGGAGCTCTTCGCCGACCTGATGGAGGACCTGCGGCTGGACACCGCGTACGGCCACTACGTCGACGCCGCGCCGGCCGAGGCCCTCGCCCCCGTGAACCTGATGTCCCTGTTCGGCCTCCACCGGGCGCTGCGCGGCGCGCTGGTCGGACACTTCGCCGCCGTCGAGGTGACGTCGTCCCCGGCCTCGCGGCGCCTCGCCGAGGCCCTGCGCCGGGTGGGGGCCGGCCCGGCGGCGGTGCGGTTCTACACCGAGCACGTCGAGGCGGACGCCGTACACGAACAGGTCGTACGCCACGACGTGGTCGGCGGGCTCCTGGAGAGCGAGCCGCGGCTGGACGCCGACGTGGTGTTCGGGATCCGTGCCACGGGCTACCTGGAGGACCGGCTGGCGACCCGGCTGCTGGGCGCCTGGCGGGACGGCTGCCCGGTGCTGCCTCTCGGCCGGTGATCCGGGCCGGTCCCCGCTGTCCGGCTCACGGCACGTCGTCGTCTGCGCTCACGAGCCGCCGCCGCGCTCCCATCGGGGGCGGGACTGGTTCTCGCTGCGCCTGCTCGGGTCGTTCCCGAGCTGATGAGGGGTGAGTCGCCCGTTCTCGTCCGCGGCTCGGGGCACCTCGTTCGGCTCCCTCATCTGCCGCTCCTCGTGAACCGGCCCCGACTCGGGCAGTGTGGGCTGGTCCCTGCGCCGCGGTGGGGCGGACTCCCGTCCCCGTACGCGGATGCCGAACCGTACGGACCACACCAGCATCGCCGTGATGAGGAGCCCGAGGGCGACGACGGCGACCGTCCCCGCCCCCGACCCCGCGGCCACCGTCTGCCCAAGTGTCGTGTTCATCGGCGCCGAGTACCCGACACCCGGCGAAGGATGCGGCCGCGCCTCGGCGGCGCCGGGCTCAGGCGAACGGGCCGACGCCGATGACGAGCAGGGCGATGTCGTCGACGGGCGGGGACGCCCCGCGGATGAGGTGGTCGGCGAGGGCGTCGAGGTCGCCGGGGCCGGCGCGGGCGACGAGGCGCGCGAGCGCGGTGATGGCGTCGTCCAGGTCGAGGCCGGGCCGTTCGACGAGTCCGTCCGTGTACAGGACGAGGACGCAGCCCGGTGGCAGGGGGTACTCGACGGCCGTGTAGCCGGCCCGGCGCTCGATGCCGAGGAGCAGGCCGGGCGGGACGCGGAGCACCTCGGTGCTGCCGTCGGCGTGCCGCAGCACAGCGGGCGGATGGCCCGCGCTGGCCAGGCACGCCATCCGGCGGACCAGGTCCAGATGGACGTAGAGACAGCTCGCGAAGCGGTCCGGGTCCAGATCGACGAGCAGGCGGTTGGTCGTGCCGAGGACGTCGGCCGGGGACGCCCCGGCGGCCGCGTGGACGGCGGTACGCACCTGTCCCATCAGCGCCGCGGCGTCGACGTCGTGTCCCTGGACGTCGCCGATCGCGGCGGCGGCGGTGGTGTCGTCCAAGCGGATGAGGTCGTAGAAGTCGCCGCCGACCTCCACCCCGTGCCCGGACGGCCGATAGCGGGCGGCGACGCGCAGACCGGGGAGCGAGGGCAGGTGCCGGGGCAGCAGCGCGGCCTGGAGCTGATGGGCCACGGTGTACTGGGTGTCGTAGAGGCGACCCCGTTCGAGGGCCTGGGCGACCAGGCCGACCAGTGCGGTGAGCGCCGCGCGTTCGGTGGGCGGGAAGTGCTGGGGGCGGTCGTAGGCGAGGACGAGCGAGCCGATGGCGTGGCCGGAGGCGACGAGCGGGAGGAACGCCCAGGACGCCTTGTCGTCCAGTTGGACGGCCTCGGGGTAGGACGCGCGCAGTTCGTCGAAGCTGGTGAAGAAGTGCGGGGTGCCGGTGTCCATGACGCGCGCGGCGGGGGTGTTCGCGCTGAGGGGCAGGTCGTCGAAGCGTGACATCAGCGCGGCGTCGTAGCCGCGGTAGCCGAGGATTCTCAGCCGGCCGTCCCGCGGTGCCATCAGGGCCATGGCCTTGGCTCCGAGGGCGGGCATGAGCTGGTCGGCGGCCTGGTTCACCACGTCCTTCACACCGACGGCCTCGGTGAGCGTGGCGGCCAGGTGCATCAGGTGGTAGAGGAGACCGGCCCGGCCGGGTCCGGCGGCGAGGGGTTCGTCCGCCCCGGACGGGTCGGACAGCCCGGGCGGGTCGGCCGTCGTCAGGGCGGGGCCGACCGGGTTCGCGTCCCACGGTTCGCCCCGGGTGATGCGGACGCTGATCCCGGACGGGTCCGGGTAGAGCTCGAAGACCAGCGGAGTGTCCGGCGGACGCACGGCCCGGAAGCTGGTGGGCTGCTCGCTCACCAGGGCCGACCGGTAGCGGTCCTCGATCTCGGGGACGTCCATCCACGGCAGCGCCTCCCAGGGCAGGGTGCCCACCAGGTCGGCGGTGCCGGCGCCCAGGAGGCGTGCGGCCTCGGGTGTGACGAAGGTGAACCGGCCGGTCACGTCCAGCGCGCACGCCCCGCCCGGCAGTCGGGCGACGAACTCGGCCAGCTCGCCCGACCGGGCCGGAGCGGCGTGGGCCTGCGAAGGGTGCGGCACGATCCGTGGCTCGTCCGGCGGGCGCAGTCCGTCGCGCCCGGCGGTGCGCCGCAGCATCAGGCTCAGCCGACGGCAGCCGATGTCGACGGCCTCCCGCTCGTCGTCCCCGAGCCGCGGCGGATGGGAGCCCGGCCACAGCAGCACCAGCCCGCCGACGATGCCGCCCTGCCCGGCGAGGGGAGCGGCGGCCAGCGCGAAGGCGTACGGCAGGACGAGAGAGGTGCGCGGGTAGCGGCGGGCCATCTCCTCCATGTCGCCGATCCACACCAGCTCACCGCCGCGTACGGCGTCCGCCACGGGAATGGGCTCGGTCAGCCCCACCCGGGCCCAGGGAAGGGCCATTTCGCGGGGTGTGCCGGTGACCGACACCAGCCACAGGGCGTCACCGGACGGCGGCAGGACGTAGAGCATCCCTCGGGACGCCCCGCAGTCCCGGACCACCTCCAGCAGCATCGCGTCCACCGCGTCGGGGGCGGCATCGGCCTGGGCCATGGGCCGGCTCACCCCGTCTCCCGGGCGTCGTCAGGCATCCGCCGGGGCCGCGCCCGCCGGGCCACCGGCCCGGGACGCGTGTCCGGCTCCGGTGGAGCGGCGCCCCACCCCATGGAGCGAAAACCACCCATATATGAACACTAGTCCGTCGCGGAATGCCCCACCGCACGTGGCACGGGCCGCCGGATCCCGGGGGCGTGGGCGGCTCCGAGGAGGATGCCCCCCGTTCGCGGTGGAGAACGCCGGGGGCCGCGGCCCCCGGCACGCTCCTTGCCCTTCGGGGCCGGGGCGCCGTCATCCGCCGCCGCTGCCCACCAGCGCCTCGGCGAGTTCCTGCGCGTTGGCGTAGCGGTCCTTGTGCGGCAGTCGCCGTACGGCCTCGACGAGCTGGTCCGCGGCGTTCTTGCGGCTCAGGTCCCTGGCCAGTTCGCCCGGGTTCGCCGGGAAGGCGCCGCGTCCCAGGGTGCGGCCGAGTTCCAGGCGGACCGTGGCCAGTGAGGCCCGGGAGCTGCCCGGCACCACCGGGCCGCCCCAGATCTGCGGATCGTCCTCGGCGGACGGCTCCGGGTCGTACCATTCCTCGGACCGGGTGGGGTGCCCGGACCGAAGCAGGCCTTGGAGCTCGTGCTTCATCTCCTCGTCCCGGTGCACGCTCAGCCGGTCACTGCCTCGCTGCATGTCTCCCTCCAGATGATCGGGGTCGACCCACCGCGTACCCGTGGCGGGAGCGGCGACACGGAGTCCGTCCGGTTTTCCGGGCCGCCGTCCTGGCCATGGGCCGGCCGCGGCGCCGGGGGTCAGTCGTCGGGTATTCCGCCGCCGCTCAGGGCGGGCACGGTCTTCTCCGGGTGGGCGAGGGACCGGGCGGCGAGGCGGAACTGTTCGAGCTTGTCGACGATGCTTTGACCGACCGGGGTGTGCCCCCAGACGCTGATGCCCTGGTGGGTGCGCGGCTCCCAGGTGGTCTCGTCGACGACGATCGGGTTCCAGCCGACCTCCCACTCGAAGCCCGAGGGGGTGCGGGCGTAGTAGGAGAGTTCCTTGTCGTTGGTGTGCTGTCCGATGGCGAGGGCCATCTCGAAGCCGAGTTCGTGCACGCGCTGGTAGCTGCGGGCGACGTCGTCCAGGGAGGCGGCCTGGATGTTGAGGTGCTGGACGCGGGTGCGGACCGGGTCGACGGGCAGTCCGCGGACGGCGGCGACAGCGATGGAGTGGTGGCGTTCATTGACCCTGAGGAAGCGGATCTTGAGCTTGACGCCGCTGATGGTCTCGTCGATGGAGTCGGTGAGGCGGGCGTCGAAGACGGTGGTGAAGTAGCCGCGCATCAGGGTGGGTCTCGCCGAGGTGATCGCGACGTGGCCCATGCCGGAGTCGCCGGTGACCCAGCCGGACGCGAGCATCCGCAGGGGTTCGGGCGAGGTCAGCGGGGTGGTGTAGATCTCCTGGGTGATGCCCTTCGGGCCGGGGAAGCGCAGCAGGCGTTCGACACCGCGCGCCTTCGCCTCCTCGGCAGTGCCCTCGACGACGGGGACGCCGTGGGCGCGGACGCGGGCCTCGATCCGCTCGAACGTGGTGTGGTCGTCGAGGTGCCAGCCGGTGGCGACGACGTCCTCGGCGGGGCCGCGCCTCAGCAGGAAGCGGCACTCCTGGTCGTCGAGGCGGAAACGCATCAGGCCGGTGTCGAGGTCGTCGTGGTGCATGCCGATGGCGTCGGTGCCGAAGCGGCGCCAGTCGGCGAAGCGGTTGGTCTCGATGACGACATAGCCGAGGTGGACCGCGCCGAAGACCGAGCCGTTCATCGGTGGCCTGCCAGGAAGTCGGCGCACAGCCGGTTGAAGAGTGCGGCGCGCTCGAACTGCACCCAGTGCCCGGTGTTGGCGACTTCGTAGAGGTCGCAGTCGGGCATGCGGGCGGCCAGCATCCGGCCGCCGGAGGGCCGGTTGACCTTGTCGGCCGCGCCCCACAGGACCAGGGTCGGCACGGGCAGCCGGGACAGGCGCCGGTCCCGCGTGAAGTCCATCTTCCACAGGGCGCGCAGGTCCTTCGGACGCTGTAGCGGTGGGTTCGCGACGACTTCGGGGTCGATGCTGTCCCGGTAGCGGGCTTCGATCACCGAGTCGGGCACCTGGGCGGCGTTGAAGACGAGGTGGTTGCGGATGAACTTCTCCAGCTTCAGCCGTGAGGGGCCGTCCCCGGAGTAGTAGTCGAGCAGGCTCCTGAGGCCCGGAGTGGGCAGGGCGCGGGTGGTGCCGATGCCGCCGGGGCCCATGAGCACCATGCGATCGACCCGGTCGGGGGTGTCCAGGGCGAGGCGCAGGGCGCAGGCACCGCCGTAGGAGTTGCCGACGAAGTGGGTCCTTTCCAGGCCGAGCCGGTCGAGCACACCGCGGATGCCGGCGGCGAGGGCGCCGAACGGGTCGGTGAGGTCGATGCCCTTGCCGCTGCGGCCGTATCCGGGCAGGTCGGGCACGATGACCCGGTACTCCTTGGCCAGTTCGGTGATGTTGCGGGAGTAGTTGGAGACGCCGGAGGCGCCCGGGCCGCCGCCGTGCAGGAGCAGGACGGGCGGGCCGTCGCCGGTCTCCGCGGCGAAGATCGTCCTGCCTCCGACGTCGAGCAGGTGCTCCCGCATCCGGGGCAGTTCGGGATGGGTGGTCATGGCGGTCCTCACCGTGCGGTCGTGGCGGTCTGATGCGATGCCGGGGCGAATCCGCCCGGTGGCGGCGGCAGTTGGGCGCCGGCGGGTGCGGCGGCGTACACATAGGCGTCGGGGCGCAGGACCACGGTGGTCACGCGGTGCTGGGTCAGCCACGGCAGCAGGACGTCGTCGCTGTCGACGATCGCCCCCTCGGCCGGCCGCGAGCCCGCCGGCAGGACCGCCAGTGAGGGCACGCCCAGGCGGTCCCAGGCGGAGCGGGGAGTGGGCGGGCCGTGGTGCAGGAGCGTCCAGCGGCTGCCGAGCGCGTCGTCCAGGCGCACGCGCCCACCGTCCGCGGCGGTCACCCAGGGCTGGGGGATCTGGTGCCCGGTCGCCCTGGTGCGCGGGCGGGCCTGGAAGCCGTCGGCGTAGTGGGCGACGGGTATCCAGTTCGCGTCCTGCAGCACGTCGCTGAAGCCTGGCACGCGGGTGAGGACCGGCAGGACGGAGTCGCGCACCCGGGTGACGGCGCGGCGCCGTTCGGTGATGATCCGCCCGACGAACACGGCCCGCCGGGTGACCTCCTTGACGTGCGGCTTGCGTTCGGCCTCGTAGGAGTCGAGGACCGTCTCGGGCAGTTCGCCGCGGAGCACGGCGGCGAGTTTCCAGCACAGGTTGGCCGCGTCCCGTACACCGGCGGCCATGCCCTGGCCGATCCACGGCGGCATCGCGTGGGCGGCGTCACCGGCGAGGAAGACCCTGCCCACCCGGAAGCGGGCGGCGAAGCGCACATGGTGGCTGTAGACGGTGGCCCGCAGGATCTTGATCTGCTCCGGGCCGATGCCGTACCGGGACACCATCGCGTGGATCGCGTCGTCGGTGGTGAGGTGCTTCTCGTCGTCGCCGGGCAGGACGGGGAACTCCCAGCGGTGATGGCCGAGCGGGGTCGGGCAGTCCACCGCCGGGCGGGCCGGGTCGCAGCGGAAGCGCAGCCGGTCGTGGTCCGGCCAGGGCTCGATCATCTCGGTGTCGATGACGATCCAGCGGTCCTCGTACGTCCGTCCCTCGTATCCCACGTTGAGCTGGGCACGACTGAGGCTGGAACCGCCGTCGGCCGCGATCACGTACCTCGCGCGCAGCCGTCGTACGGAGTCGCCCTCGGTGTCCGCCACCGTCAGTTCGACGCCGTCCGCGTCCTGGCGCAGCCGCAGGCACTCCGTGCGCAGCAGCACCTCCACGGTGGGGCAGCGGGCGACGCCGTCCCGCAGGACCTGTTCCAGCGCGGGCTGGTGGATGAACATCTGCGGCGGATGGCCGTGGCCGCGCGGGGCGGGGCGGGCGCTGAGGAAGGTGCGGCCGCGCGCGTCGACGAAGTCGAGCGGGCGCTCGGCGAGCATGTCCCGCTTCAGCCGGTCGGCGAGGCCGACGCGCTGCCAGATCCGGATGACCTCCTCGTCGGTGGAGATCGCCCGGGCCCGGGTGAAGATCTCGGCGTCACGCTCCAGTACGACGACCCTCAGGCCCGCCGCGCCCAGCAGGTTCGCCGCGGTCACTCCCGTCGGCCCGTAGCCGATCACCGCCACGTCGTAGGTGCTGTCCCGCGCCCTGTCCTCCGTTGTGTCGTCGGCTGTTTCGTCGGCTGTTTCGTCGGCTCTGTTCCCGGCACTGATCGCACTCACCAGGCCACCTCACTGTCGTTCCTGTCGCGGCTCTTGCTGTAGCGTTTACTCCAATTGGAACAGTCGCTACGGTAAGCTCGGCGTCAGAGGCGGTCAAGTGCCGCACCACGGGAAGGACACCCCCATGACCAGGCAGGCGACGACGCGCAGAACGCGGGCGAACGGTGTGGAATCGCGGCAGCGCATCCTCGACGCCGCCGTCGAGATCGCCGGCGAACGGGGGTACGAGGGCACGTCCATCGCCGCGGTCAGCGCCAAGTGCGGGCTGCCCGCCAGCTCGATCTACTGGCACTTCAAGGACAAGGACGACCTGATCGCCGCGGTCATCGAGCGCAGCTTCGAGACCTGGCTCACGGCCGTCGAACTCCCAGCCCAGGAGACCGGCACCCCCCTGGAACGCGTCCTGACCATGGCGGCGAACGTCGCCAGATCCCTCGTCGACGCCCCCGACTTCCTGCGCCTCGGCCTGATGCTCGCCCTGGAACGCCGCCCCACCGAACCCCCCGCCCGGGCCGCCTTCCTCCAGGTCCGCGGCATCGCCCGCCGCAAGGTCACCGAGGTGATCCGCGCGCTCCTTCCCGGCCTGCACGAGGACGCCGTGGACACCCTGGCCACGTACGCCGTGGCCGGCGCCGACGGGCTGTTCGTGCAGCGGGAGATCAGCGGCGACACCGTCGACCTGGTGGCGATGTTCGAGCTGCACGCCCGGCTGGTCCACGAGGCGGCGGTGCGCATGGCGTCGGGGAGCGAGAGATGAGCCTGACCGTCGAGCAGCGCGCGGAGGCGGCGTGGCTGCTGCGCATGGCCGAGCACCACGTCACCCCGATCGACCCGCTGTCGGCCCTGCTGCCGGGCCTGGACCCGGCCGACGCCTACGCCGTCCAGCGGGACAACATCGCCCGCCGCCTGGCCGGCGGCGCGACCGTCGTCGGCCACAAGGTCGGCCTCACCGCGGCCGCGATGCGGCGCCTGCTCGGTGTGGACGAGCCCGACCACGGCCATCTGCTGGACGACATGGTCCATCGCGACGGCGCCCTCGTCCGCGCCGCCCGCTACTGCGCCCCGCGCGTCGAACCGGAGATCTGCTTCCGTCTCGCCCGCCCGCTGCGCGGCCCCCACGTCACCATGGCGGACGTCCTCGACGCCACCGACGCGGTCGCACCGGCACTGGAGATCGTCGACAGTCGGATCCGTGACTGGCGGATCACCCTGGCCGACACCATCGCCGACAACGCGAGCTCGGCCGGACTGGTCCGCGGCCCTTGGACGCCTCTCAATCTCGCCCCCGACCTGGACACCGTCACCGCCGACCTGTTCGTCGACGGTGCGCAGGTCACGTCGGGCAGCGGGCGGGACGTCCTCGGCCACCCGGCCGCCGCGGTCGCCTGGCTGGCCGACACCCTCGCCCACCTCGGTACGGCCCTGCGGCCGGGCCAGGTGGTGCTGCCCGGCGCCATGACCACCGCCCCGCCCGTCCGCGCCGGCCAGAAGGTCGAGGCACGCTTCACCGGCCTCGGATCCGTGTCGGTGATCTTCGTCTGACCCGTCCCCGCACGCCCGCCCGCACGCCCGGGAAGAACGTACGCCCGGGAAGAACGTACGTAGACGCGTCCCGTTCCCGACTTCCCTCAACAACCCCGACACGACACAGAGGCCGTCGCATGACCACCGCACCCCGCCGTATCGACGTCCACCAGCACCTCGTCCCGCCGCTCTACCGCGACGCCCTCACCCGGAAGGGGATCACCGAGGCGGGCGGCCGCAGCCTGCCCGACTGGAGCCCCGAGGCGGCCCTGGAGTCGATGGACCTGCTGGGCACCGAGACGGCGATCCTCTCCGTCTCCACCCCCGGCACCACCTTCCTCACGAACCCGGCCGAGGCGGCCGGCCTGGCCCGGCGCCTCAACGACTTCTCGGCCGCCGTCGCCGCCGAACACCCCACCCGCTTCGGCTGGTTCGCCACACTGCCCATGCCCGACGTCCACGCGTCGGCCGACGAGGCCGAGCGGTGCCTGACCTCGCTCGGCGCCGACGGAGTCACCCTGCTCGCCAACCACCGTGGCGCCTATCTCGGCGCCGAGGGCGAGGACGCCCTGTGGCGGGTCCTCGACGACCACGGCGCCGTCGTCCTCGTACATCCGGCAGAGCTGCCCGCACCGCCCGTCGACGGCATCCCGCCGTTCGCCGCCGACTTCCTGCTCGACACCACCCGCGCCGCCTACCTCCTGGTCCGCAACGGCATCCCGGGCCGGTACCCGAACATACGGTTCGTCCTCAGCCACGGCGGCGGCTTCGTGCCGTACGCCTCCCACCGCATGGCCGTCGCGATCGCCGGCGACATCGGCCGCAGCCCCCGCGACATCCTGGACGACTTCCGCGGCTTCCACTTCGACACCGCGCTCTCCTCCAGCCCGGCCGCCCTGCCCACCCTGCTCGCCTTCGCCCGGCCTGGACGCGTGCTGTTCGGCAGCGACTGGCCCTTCGCGCCGAGCGCCGCGGGACAGTACTTCGCCAACGGACTGGACAGCGGCGTCGCCCCCGGCACCCTCGCGGCCGTCAACCGCACCAACGCGGAGGCCCTCTTCCCCCGCCTGGCCGGCGCCGCCCCCGCACCGGCCCCGGCGCGTCCGCTCCCGGCACGTCTGCGCGAGTCCGCGCAGCGAGCCGGCGCACGCCTCGTCTTCAAGCTCCTCCAGCCCGGAGCCCGATGAGAGCCCCGTGACCCTCCGCCCCCGCCGGGAGAGCGGGTGCGCTCAACGGTCTGGATCCGGACGCCCGTGCGCCGCCGGGGCGCGAGTCCCGGTCGTCCGTCGACCTCGCTGATCCAATTAGAGTGGACGCTACAGCAGATGGCCGTTCCCCCATGGTCATGAGTCGTGCACGAACCGGAGAGGCGCCCCATGACGAGTCCGCGGACGTCACGCAGGAAGCGGGCGAACGGTGTGGAATCGCGGCAGCGCATCCTCGACGCCACCGTCGAGATCGCCGGCGAGCGCGGCTACGACGGCACCTCCATCGCGGCCGTCAGCGCCAAGTGCGGGCTGCCCGCCAGCTCGATCTACTGGCACTTCAAGGACAAGGACGACCTGATCGCCGCGGTCATCGAGCGCAGCTTCGAGACCTGGCTCACGGCCGTCGAACTCCCAGCCCAGGAGACCGGCACCCCCCTGGAACGCGTCCTGACGATGGCGGCGAACGTGGCCAGGTCCCTCGTCGACGCCCCCGACTTCCTGCGCCTCGGCCTGATGCTCGCCCTGGAACGCCGGCCCACCGAACCCCGTGGCCGCACGGTCTTCCTCCAGGTCCGCGACATCTCCCGGCAGAAGATCACCGAAGTGATCACCGCCCTGTTCCCGGCCCTGGACGAGGCCGCCGTCGACACCCTCGCCACCTACGCCATCGCCGGCGCCGACGGGCTGTTCATCCAGCGGGAGGTCATCGGCGACACCGTCGACCTGGTGGCGCTGTTCGAACTGCACGCCCGGCTCGTCCACGACGCGGCCTTCCGGATGGCGGCGGTGGCACCGCCCCGCGGATGACCCGTCCCGGCGCCGCGCACGCCGTGTGCGCCGCCGGTGGTCACTCCGCGTCGCGCGTCACCGCCGTGGCCGGCCAGGCGTCGCGTGTCGCCAGGTCCAGTACGAGCGCGGCGATGTTCCACGCGTCGTCCTCCCCGCTGTGGTGGCGTCCCTCCAGGGGGAGCCCGGCGATCCGGAGTGCCTGGCTCATGCCGGGCTTCCGCCGCAGGCCGTAAGCCGTCGTGAAGACGGCCTTGGCGTTGGTGTGGGTGCGTTCGGTGGGGTAGCCGAAGGGGTAGGCCACTCCGTCCGCCTGGCTCTGGCGGGCGAACTGGTGGCGGTCGTAGTCGCCCCAGCTCGCCCACGGGCGCAGCGCCGCGTCGTGCTCGTCGGCCAGGATCCGGCAGGCCTCGGCGAACGAGACGCCCCGGTCCACCTCGGCCTGAGTCAGGCCGGTCAGTTCGGTGCAGAAGGCACTGACCCTCGACCGGCCGGGGCGGACCAGGATCCGGTGCCGGGACACACGACGCCGTGCCGCCACATCGACGACCGTGAGGCCGATCTCGATGATCTCGTTCACCGAGCCGGGCGGCGGCTGCCCGTCCCAGCAGGTGGCTTCGACGTCGATGACGTTCAGGAGGGCGGTGCCGGTGGCCGCGTCGGTGTGCGTGTTGGTGTGCGTGTCCGTGTCGGTGTCGTGGGGCATGGGGGGAGGCTATTGAGGTCGCGGGCGGTCGGGCATCCGGATTTTCGCGTGGACCGCTCGGCTCTCCGGGCTCACGTGGGGGCCGCTCAGCTCTCCGCGTTCGCGTGCTCCACGTCCGCGTGGGGCCGCTCAGCGCATGCCGGCCGCGTCCATGAGGGTGAGGGCGGTCGGTGTGACCAGGTCCGCGAGGTGGTCGGCGCCGATGCCGGCGCGGGCGCTCGCGCCGTCGAAGAGGAGCACGAGCTGGCGGGCCAGCAGCTCCGGATCGCCCGCACCGCCCCGGGCGGCCTCGGCGCGGAAGAACTCCGTGAGCCCGCGCTTGATCTCGCGCGCGACCTGGCTGGCGGGGTGCTCGGGGTTCTTCAGCTCGATCTGGACGGCGAGATACGGGCAGCCCCGGAACTCCGGCCCGGTCGACTGCGACTCCAGCCGGCAAAAGACGTGCAGGACGCGCTCGCGCGGCGAACCGGAGTCGTCGGCCGCGGGCAGCAGCATGGCGGCGTAGGCGGCGGCCCGTCCTTCCAGGGCGGCCGCGAGCAGTTCGTCCTTGCTCTCGAAGAGCTGGTACATCGACCGCTTGGAGACACCCGCCGCCTTGCACAGCGCCTCGACACCGACACCGACGCCCTCGCTGTAGGCGAGGGACGCGGCCGCCTCCAGCAGCCGGTCGCGGGAACCGGGCTTCGCTTCCGTGGTCATGCTGGGAGGCTAACTCCGTTCCGCCCCCGAGGAGAACGATCGGTTTGCGATTCCCGCTCCGGATGGCCCCATGGCGGTCGTACCGGCATAAGTCCGGCACAATTGGAAGTGTGAGTCAGGTCGGGATCACCGGGGCGCCGCCGGACGTTTCCTTCTACGACGGTGGCCTGAGAGAGGAAGCCCCCATGAACCACCTGCAGGTACGCGACCTCATGAGCGACGTGGTCGTGCAAGTCCAGGGCGGTACGCCGTTCAAGGAGATCGCCCATCTGCTTCAGGAGTACGACATCACGGCGGTGCCCGTGGTGGACGACGACGACCGCCCGGTGGGCGTGGTGTCCGAGGCGGATCTGCTGCACAAGATGTGGGGGCGGTCGGAGCACGACACCGCGGAGGACGGCGTCGCACCCCGGCCCGCCAAGGCCTGGGCGACCGACGCCGCCGGGCTGATGACGTCACCCGCCGTGTGCGCGCGTGCGGACTGGAGCGTCGTCGACGCCGCCCGCGTGATGGCCCGGCAGGGCATCAAGCGGCTCCTGGTGGTCGACGACGAGCAGCGCCTGGTCGGCGTGGTCAGCCGGGGCGACCTGCTCCGCGTGTTCCTCCGCAAGGACCAGGCGATCCGTACGGAGATCGTCGAGGAAGTCCTGGTCAAGACGCTGGGCGAAGCGCCCTCGGCCGTCCAGGTGGACGTGGCGCACGGCCATGTCGTCCTCAGCGGACTGCTCTCCTCCCGGGTCGCCGTACCCGTCCTGGAGGAGCTGTGCCGCAACGTCGACGGTGTGGTGGCGGTGGAGTTCAGGCCGGTACGGGAAGCGGAGACGGAGACGGACACCGCCGAACCGGCGAGGGCGACCCCGTGACCCCCGGTGACCCCGCATGCGCCCATGACTCTGTGTGACTCCCGGGTCGGCGCCTGCGCCGGTCAACCGCGGCGAAACCACGCCCGTCGGCGGGCGGGCGGGTGCAGCCCGAGGCCGACCGCGTACCCGGTGATGCTGTCCTCGCTCCCGTTCCGGAACCGCTTGATCACCCGCTGCACGGGCCGGACGACCGCGCCGTCGGGCAACCGGAGGACGAGGTCCGTGAGGCTGTCCGGGTCCCCGCCGTCCTCCCAGGTCCCGCCCAGCCCGCGCCGGACGGTTTCGCCCAGGTAGGCGCCGAGGGCGAACAGCCGCGACCCCGGATCCACCGCGAGCAGCCCACCGGCCACCGCGGTGCCCTGAGCACTGTGCTCGGTCATGAAACGCTCGATGTCCCCCAGACTCCCGGGCGTGAAGTCGGCCCGGTAGCCGGAGCTCTCCAGAGCACGGGCGATCCACTCCGCGGCGGTGACCACGTCGTCGAGCGGGGAGGAAGCGGAACCCGAAGGCTCGGGGGAGGTCTCGCCGGTGTGTTCGGTCATGCCGGCCATCGTCGCCGACCCCACTGACACTGCCCGGGCCGGCGCCTGGCCCTGCCCCTGCCGGCGGCGACCGTCGGGGCAGTCGGCGGTCCGTCGGACACTCAGTCCCTCGCCGGAAGGTCCGTCAGGCCCGTGTCCGTCATGATCTGAGTGATCGTTTCCGTGAGCGTGCTCCGGGCGGGGACGATCGTTTCGTGGGCGTCGGGGAGCAGGTCGAGTTCCCGGTACCAGTCACGGAGCTGCGCCTCGGCGACCTCGTCGGCGATCGGTTTCGTCGCGTGCCGGGCGAGGGTCTCGTGCCAGGGCACATGGAGGTAGTAGGCGTGGGTCCGGCCGCGGTGGTCGGCGCGCAGGCGCGCGAGCATCTCGCCGTAGCGGTCGGCGTAGAGGATGCCCTCGACGACGACGTGGTACCCGGCGTCGAGCGCGTAGCGGGCGACCGTGTCGATGAGGCCGATGTTGGCCGCGCCGGGCAGGTCCCGTTCCCTCAGGACCGTCCGCCGGAGGTTGTCCTGGCCGACCAGCGCCAGCCCTCGTCCGAATCTGTCGCGCAGTCCGGCCGCGACGGACGATTTCCCCGAGGCCGAGTTGCCGCGCAACACGACGAGCCGGGTCTCCGTGGTGCCCACCATCATCCGCGTCACCTCAGGGTCTGCGACCCGGTCCGAACGACAGGCCCGGGCACCGCCGCGACCGGCGCACCCGCCGTCAGGAGGCACCCGGCCGTACTCCAGGGGGCAGGGGGCGGGGCCGTCCCGTTCCCCTCCTCCACCATGCCCGCCGTGCCGCTGGTGAGACGCGTTCCCGCTCGTACTCCGTGTGGGTGAGGAATGCCTCGATCACCTCCGCCGCCGGCCGGTGCGGCGTCACGGCCAGAAGTACCGCGTCGTGGCCGTCCGGCAAGGGAGGTGCCACCAGGGCGACTTCGTCTCCCGACCGCAGCCGCAGCACCACACCCCGCAGTCCGTCCGGATCCCCGGGCACGGTACGCAGCCGGGCGTGCAGCCGGTCCTGGGAGAGGGAGTACAGCGTGACGTGAGCGAGCAGCGTTCCGTGCTTGTACTGCTCCCAGCGGTCGAATCCGAGGGCGCGCAGGGGCGGTTCGCGCCACGGGCGGGCCGCGTCGAGGCGTTCCAGCACGCGCCGGAGGAAGTCGCGGACCTCCGGTTCTCCGTGCGGCTGCCAGGACAGGTCCTGGTCCCAGGCATCCGCGGCGAGGGCGTCCGCCACCGCCGCGTACTGCTCCT
Source organism: Streptomyces phaeofaciens (assembly GCF_014648915.1). Taxonomy (GTDB): domain Bacteria; phylum Actinomycetota; class Actinomycetes; order Streptomycetales; family Streptomycetaceae; genus Streptomyces; species Streptomyces phaeofaciens. Next base: position 316,990 of record NZ_BMSA01000004.1, read on the forward strand.
CGACCGTGAGGTCGTACAGCGGCTGTTCCAGGACCATGCCGGCGATCCGGCCGGCCTCCGCGTCCCCCAGCTCGCGGCTGAACTGCACGCAGTAGAGAATTCCCATGACCACCCCGAGATGCATGCGGGCAGTATCCACCGGCGTCCCCGGCATCGCACCGGCGCCCGGCACCCCTCGCGGCAGGCGGGTTCACGTGCGCTCTTGGTGCGTACCCACGACGAAAGTGAACTGTTGTACGCAGTAGGGTCGTTGGCGCGTAGGTTCTGCGTAGAAGTTTCCATGACTCGGCTGAAAGACGGACACTGCTCATGACCGATCACGCCCCCACGCCCGGCTCAGCGGCGCAGCAGAAGATCGACACGTCGGTGCCGCACTCGGCCCGGATCTGGAACTACTGGCTGGGCGGGAAGGACAACTACCCCGTCGACGAGGCGGCCGGCGACGCGTACACGGCCGTCTTCCCGGGCATCGTGACCATCGCCCGCAGCAGCCGCGCCTTCCTTCAGCGCAACATCACGTACCTGGTGGCCGAGGCGGGCATACGGCAGTTCCTGGACGTCGGCACGGGCCTGCCCACCGCCGACAACACCCACGAGGTCGCCCAGCGGATCGCCCCGGAGAGCCGGATCGTCTACGTCGACAACGACCCGATGGTCCTCGCGCACGCCCGCGCCCTGCTGTACTCCACTCCGCAGGGCGCCACCGCCTACGTGGACTCCAACGTGCTGGACCCCGACCGCATCCTGGCGGCCGCCGCCGAGACGCTGGACTTCACCCGGCCCACGGCCCTGATCCTCAGCAACATCCTGGGCCACATCGCCGACTACGACCAGGCCCGTGCCATCGCGACCCGGCTGATGGACGCGCTGCCGTCCGGCAGCTACCTCTCCATCAACGACGGCTCGCGGGGCGTCGACCCGGTCTTCGAGCAGGCGCAGGACGCCTACAACGAGAGCGGCGCGGTCCCGTACAACCTGCGCACGGTCGAGCAGATCACGTCCTTCTTCGACGGGCTGGAGCTGCTCGATCCCGGGGTCGTCTCCGTCCCGCTGTGGCGCCCCGCGGCCGCCTCCGGCGCGCCCGTGGTCGTCGCCGAGCACGGCGGCCTCGCCCGCAAGGCCTGACGGGGTCGTCGGGTGGTCTCCGCAAGCCGGCGGCGGAGACCACCCACGCCGGTGTCGCCACCGGCGTCAGGTCGTCCTCCGGCTCCCCGGCTCCCTCCGAGCCGGCTCCCTCCGAGCCGGCGCCCTCCGAGCCGGCGCCCTCCGAGCCGGCGCCATGGTCACCGGCCGCCCGCCTCCACGGTCTGCGCCGTGCTCTCCGCCGTGTCGAGGCAGTCGGCGACGAGGGTGGCGAACTCGTCCGGGGTCAGGAGGCGGATGCCGAGGGTCTCGGCCTTGGTGCGCTTGGATCCGGCTCCCTCGCCGGCGACGACCAGGCTGGTCTTCTTGGAGACGCTGGAGGAGGCGCGGCCGCCGGCGCGTTCGATCAGTTCGTTCATCTCGTTGCGGCTGAGCTTCTCCAGGGGGCCGGTCATTCCGCCCGTGACCACCACCGCCATCCCGGCCAGCGGGCCGGCGGGCGAGGCGGCGGCCGTACCGCCCTCGGGGCCGTCGGCTTCGGTGCCGGGCGCCGGCGGAGGGGTGGCTCCGGGCTCGGTCATGTTGACACCGACGGCGGCGAGCTTGTCGATGAGCGGGGCGAGTTCGGCGAGTTCGGACACGATCGACGGGGCCTTCTCCGTGCCGATGCCCTCGACCTGCTGGATCGCCTCGGCGTCGGCGGCCCGCAGATGGTCCATGGTGGCGAAGTGGCGGGCGATGCGCCGGGACATCGAGCGGCCGGTGCCGCGGACGCCGAGCGCGCACAGCACCCGGGACAGGGGCTGGCCCTTCGCGGTGGCGAGGGCGGCGAGGAGGTTGTCGGTGCTGGTCTCGCCCATCCGCTCGAGGCCGAGGAGCTGCTCGCGGGTGAGGGTGAACAGGTCGGCGAGATCGGCGACTAGTCCGGCCTCGACGAGCTGGACGACACGGGTGTGGCCGAGGCCCTCGATGTCGAGCTGGTCGCGGCCCGCGGCGTAGGAGAGGGAGGCCACCAGGTGGCAGTTGCGGCCGTTGGCGCAGCGCCAGCGCTGCTCGCTGGTGTCGATGTCGGCACCGCAGCGGGGACAGGTCTCGGGGAAGACGATGGGCTGCTCGTCGCCGGTACGCAGATGGGCGACGGGGGCTTCGATGCGCGGGATGACGTCCCCGGCCCGGTGCACCATGACGTGGTCGCCCAGCCGCAGGTCACGGCGGGTGATGTCGGCCGGGTTGTGCAGGGTGGCGTACGTGATGGTGGAGCCGTCGATCTCGACGGGTTCCAGGACGGCGCGGGGGGCGATGATGCCGGTGCGGCCGACGTTCCACTCCACGCCGAGCAGTCGGGTGATCTTCTCCACGGCCGGCAGCTTGTAGGCGATCGCCCAGCGCGGGGCGCGCGAGCCCGATCCGGCGGCCTGCTGGTCGGCCGCCAGGTCGGCCTTGACGACGATCCCGTCGATCCCGAACGGCAGCTCCGCGCGCAGGGCGGCGATCTCCTGGACCCGGGCCAGCACGTCCTCGGCCGTGTCGGCGGTCAGTCCGGCCACGGCCGTGGTGGCCGGTGTGTTCACCCCGAGCCCCGCCACCCGGGCCATCAGGTCGCTGTGCGGGCTCTCGGCGAGGGTCGCGGCGAGCGCGGTCCCGGTGTCGGGCAGGGCCAGCATGCCGTAGCCGAAGAAGGTCATCGGCACCGTGTAGGCGCGCTCCTTGGCGCGCAGTGTGCCCGCGGCGGCGTTGCGGGGGTTGGCGAACGGCTGGCCGCCGTGCGCGGTGCGCACCTCGTTGGCGTGCTCGAACTGTGCCGTCGTCATCAGGACCTCACCGCGCACCTCCAACGTGACCGGCTCGGTCAGCCGCTCCGGCAGGCCCTCGACCGTGCCGATCGCGTGCGAGACGTCCTCCCCGGCCGTCCCGTCGCCGCGGGTGATCAGCCGTGTCAGCCGGCCCTGCGTGTAGCGTGCCGCGATCGCCAGGCCGTCCAGCTTCGGCTCCACGCTGTAGCGGGTCACCTCGTGGCCGACGCGCCGGGCCAGCGAGGCGGTCCAGGCGGTGAACTCCTGCGGCGAGAACACGTTGTCCAGGCTCAGCATCGCCACCGTGTGCGGTACGTCCCCCTCCACCGCACCGCCGGCGACCTTCCCCGTGGGCGATTCCGGCAGCACCTGGCCGGGGTGTTCGGCCTCCCACGCCGCGATGGAGCGCACCAGCCTGTCGTAGGCGTCGTCGTCCAGCGCCGACGTACCGCCCTCGTAGTAGGCGGCGGAAGCCTTCACCGCGTCCTCGACCGCCAGCGCGTAGGCGACGGCGTCCACGATCACTGCACCAGGTGTTGTCATGCCTCTCATCCTGCCTGCCACCACTGACAATGGCCCCGGACGCGGGCACCGGGCGGGCGGACCGCCCGGCCGCCGGGCCGTGACCGTCGCCCGTGGTGGTGCCGCGCAGCGGTGCTTGCCGGGCGCGAGGCGTCGGCCAGGCACAATGGGCCGGGTGGACAACCATCGACCGGTGTTTCGTGCGCCCGCCCCCGATCTCTACGGGCGTCTGCGGGTGGAGAGCACCGATCTGGGGCCGGCCGGCTGGCTGACCGAACGGTCGCCGGGGCACGGCGACTTCGGGACGGTCGCGGGTGTCGCCGCTCCGGGCTTCGCCGCGTACGTACGGGTGCTGCATCCGGCGTCGCTGGAGGAGCGCCCGGTGTCCTGGTCGGCGGTGGCCGCCGCCCACGGACGCACGGTGCAGCCGGGAGCGGAGTGGCACCGGCTGGTCGGGATGGAGCGGTTCTACCAGAACGCGTCCGAATACGGCCTGGCCGGCGTCTGGGACGAACACCCGGCGGAGGGGCCGACACCACCCGGCGTGGCCGGGGACCTCGTCCCGCTGCTGGCCCGGCACACCCGGACGGCCGGGCGCTGCTGGTTCGGCCTGTGGGCCGGATACGGGCGCTGGAACTTCGACGGGATACCGGGCTTCGAGACACCCGGCCGGGAGGAAGTGCTGCTCTCCGGGTCCCTCGACGACGTCGTCTCCCCCGTCGCTCTGGACGAGTTCGCGGAGCTGCCGGACCTGTGGTGGCCCGAGGATCGCGCCTGGTGTGTGGGTGGCGACGTGGACCTGGTCAGCACCTACGTGGGCGGGTCACGGGCGCTGATCGACGAGCTGCTGGCCTCGCCGCGGCTGGAGACGCTCCCCGTCGCGCCGGGCGACCCCGTCTACTGACGACTCAGGCCGCGCGGCGCCGGCCCGCCCGTAGGGGGACGGGCGCGGGCACGCGGGCGACCGGGAGTCGCAGGGGCGCGGCCGGTGTGCGGACCGGGCTGACCCGGTAGGTCGTCTTGGCGGGGTCGGTGACGGGCTCGCCGAGGGTTATCCGGCCGGCGGCGTGGAGTTGATCGCACTCCTGCGTGGGCAGCGCCACGTAGCAGCCGCCCTTGCCGGTGCCGGAGTCCAACGGGCGCCAGTAGCTGTACCTGCGGCGCCCGTTCGTGTGCACGGTGACGAACACGGGGCGTCGCGCATCGCAGACGATGCGCAGCACGTCGGCCTCGGCTGCGGTCAGCTGAGCGCGGGAGCGGGCGTCGGGCAAGGCAGGTGACCTCTTTCAGGGGAGCGACTCGCAAGATCACTACCCCGATTCGGCGAAGTTGATCTCTGTTTCGCGCATTCTTCAACATGGCACTGACAATTCCGCACCGGCGCGCGGCAGGTGACTTTCCCCAGGCCGTCGTCGGAACCCGCACCCGAGACCGTCCGAACGGACGACGCTCCCCGGGCCCTGCAACCGCACTGGCCGAAAACGTGTCTCAGCTGCCGTGGCCCGGACTTCCCGGAGCCACGGCCGCACAACGGCAGGACGGCAGAGGGGAGGGGCGATGAGCACCTGGGCCGTACCCGGATACGCCGAGTCGCTCGAACTCGGTTCCGGAGCCAGTGGACGGGTGGTTCTCGCCGTGCACGAGCCCACCGGCCTGCCGGTGGCGGTGAAGTACCTCAGCGAGTCCCTGCGCACCCGGCCGGGCTTCGTGCACGGCTTCCGCGCCGAGGCGGAGCTGCTCGGCGGGCTGGAGAGCCCGTACGTGGCCGGTTTCTACGAGTACGTGGAGGCTCCGGAGGGCGCCGCCATCGTGATGGAGCTGGTGGACGGCGTCTCCCTGCGGACCCTGCTCACCCGGCAGAGTCCCCTGTCGCCGGAGTCCGCCCTGGTCGTGCTCAAGGGCTCGCTGCTCGGCCTGGCCGACGCGCACCGGGCCGGTGTGGTCCACCGCGACTACAAACCGGACAACGTCCTGGTCACCCCGGAGGGCGTGTCCAAGCTCGTCGACTTCGGCATCGCCGTGGACTCCGGTATCCGTGCCGGGGTGGCGGGCACCCCGGCCTACATGGCGCCGGAGCAGTGGACGGGCGCGCCGGCCTCGCCCGCCGGGGACGTGTACGCGGCGACCGCCACCTTCTTCGAGTGCCTGACCGGCCGTAAACCGTACTCGGGGGAGAACCTGGCGCAGCTGGCGCTCCAGCACGTGGAGGGGACCGTCCCGGACGAGCAGGTGCCCGAGCCCGTGCGGGCACTGGTGCGCCGGGGACTGGCGAAGACGGCGGCGGAGCGGCCCGTGGACGCGGCGGCCTTCGTGGCCGACCTGGAGCGGGCCGCCGTGGCGGAGTACGGGGAGGCCTGGGAGGAGCGCGGCCGGGGCCGGCTGGCGGCGCTCGTCGCGCTGCTGCTCTTCCTGATCCCCTCGGCGCCCGGGACGGCGTCCGGGACGACCACCGACACGGCCCGCACCGTGCTCCGTCGCGATCCGGGCGCGGGCCGTCTGCACCCGTGGCGGCCCACCTGGCCGGGTGTGGCGGTGGCGACGGCCGCCGTGCTCGTGGCGCTGCTCCTGGGCCAGGGCATCGGCCAGGGCGCCGGTGCGGCCTCCGGGCAGCCCACGCAGGCCGTCGCGACGACCAGCTCCTCACCGGTGTCGGAGGCGAGCGCCCTCCCCTCGGCCTCGCCGTCGCCGTCGCCGTCCGCCGCGTCGGGCTCGCCCTCCCCCAGTGCCTCGGCGTCCACGGACCCGGCGTCACCGTCGGCCACCACCACCGACCCGGCCTCACCCACCGTCACCTCGACCGCGCCCGGCACTCCCACGGGTTCCCCCAGCCCTTCGGCTTCGCCCAGTACGTCGCCGAGCGTGTCGCCGCCGCCCGTCTCCCCGGCCGTCAAGGACGTCACCGTGTCCGGCTTCCGGCAGACGGGTGTCACCACGGCCACCGCGACGATCACGGTCACCACGGACGGGACCGGCCCGCTCACCGTCACCGTCGGCTGGTCCGCGGGCGACGCCGCCGGACAGTCCGGGACCGCGGACGGCGCCCCCGTCTCCTTCCGGCGCAGCGGCGCCACCCAGTACACGCTGACGGTCGACCACACCTTCCAGGGCAATGGCTGCTACTGGACCGTCCGAGCCACCACCACGCCGGCCTCCGCCGACGGCGGCGCGTCCCAGCAGCTCCTGACCCGGCGGTGCGACATCCGATGACCACACCCCACGACCGCCGGCCCGAGCCCGGCGACACGACGATCCCCGAGTCCCTGGCGAAGACCCGGGTCGAGGACGACGACGACTACAGCGCGACCCTGCTGGAGAGCCACTGGATCCAGCGCCCCGACGACGCCACGACGATGCTCGACCCGTCCGGTTCCGCTGCGCCGCTCGGTGGTGTGGCCGCGACGGTGCCGGAAGCTCCCGGCTCCACGGTGCCGCACGGCCGGGTGGACGGCACGATGCTGCGTTTCGGTCCGGGTGTCACCACCGCGGCCCTGTCGCACGGTGTGCACACCACGCTGGCCCCCGTGGCGCTGCCCGTCCGCCGGCACCGCCGGCTGCGGCGGCACGCCCTGCCCGCGCTGATCCTGATCGCCGCACTCGTGTTCCTGTTCTGGCGGGGGCACTCCGCGCCCGCCCTCTCGGTGCGGGACGTCTCGGTGACGACCGTCGAGCAGGACACGGGATGCGACGACACGGCGGACGTCGTCGGCGTCGTCCGGACCGACGGCCGTGCGGGCGAGTTCTCGTACCGCTGGGTGCGCAACGACGGCACCACCTCCGACGTCCTCCACGCGACCGTCGCCCGGGGCAGCCACGAGGTGCGGGTGCACCTGCTGTGGACGTTCCAGGGGCGCGGTCACCACGCGGCGGAGGCCGAGCTGCAGGTGCTGTCGCCGTCCCGGCACACGGCGACCGGGCGGTTCTCGTACGACTGCCCGTGAGCGGAGGGCCTCAGCCGAAGAACGACCGCTGGGCGGGAAGTCCGGGGTTGAGCGAGGGCCCGGTGGACATGACACGGTCCAGGTCGCGCTTGATACGTTCGGCCTCACCGCGCACCTGGGCGGGCACATCGCCGCGTTCGGTGATCAGACGGTGGTAGATCGGCGTGTCGTCGAAGACGGAGAACACAGAAAAGGCTCTGCTTTCGTGGTCGGTCGGCGTGGCCGAACGCGGTGGACGGCTTCGGGCACACGGACCGATCCGCCGAGGCGGATCCGTGATGCCATGACGTCGCCTGACGGTCATGCGGGTGAAACCCCTGTCGGCAACATCATCGCATTGTGCCCGCTGCGGCCGGGTACCGCTGACCATGTCCACGATGTCGGGACGAGGCATGGGCACGGATCTCACCACCGACACGATGCGCTAAGCTTTAGTCAGAGCTGAAGCCGGAACTTCCGGTTCTCGGTCACGCGTTGGTGGTCCAAGGAAAGACGCTCCGCTTCCTGCGGGGAAATGCAGGTGCAAGGCCTGCCCGGCGCTCGGATGCGGACCCCGCACCACTTCGGTGGTGCGGGGTCTTCGCGTTGTCCGGATCTCCGACTGCACACCGGTCAACGGTCGTCGCCGTCAGTCGCCTTCACCATCAGTCGCGTTCGCCGTCAGTCGCCGTCGCGGACCGCCAGGCCGCCCTCCTCGTCGTCGTCCTCCAGCAGATCCAGGACGGTGGCCGGCCGCCGCACCACCAGGTCGCGTACCTCGTAGGTCATCTCGGTGGTCTTGGGAGCGGGTGGCGGGTGGTAGCGCCCGCCGCACACCGAGAGGTTGACGATCAGGTAGGCGTGCCAGGAGCGGCCGACGCCCCGCCGGTCGGCGAACACCCGGGCGCCGTTCACCCACCAGACCACGGACCGCACACCGAACTCGACGCGCAGGTCGATCCACGCGCCGGGCCGGATCGCCGGGTCCCGGTAGTAGAGGTTGCCGCCGCGGACATGGTTGGTGAGTTCCAGCAGGTCGGGGTTGTCGGGGTGGTACTCGAAGACGTCGATCTCCTGATCGCCGTCCCGCCAGGTCCAGATGGCCGGCCAGGCCCCGGCCTCGTAGGGCAGCCGGACCCGCGCCTCGAGCACGTCGCCCGCACGGACCGTGAACTCCTCCTCGCTTCCCTCCGTGGTGAGCAGGCCCGTGTTCCACCGTCCGTCCCGTCGACGGGTGGCCCGGAAGGTTCCCGAGCGGCTGTAGGCGGGGTCCGCCACCAGATAGTCCAGTTTGTCGTCGCCCGGATTGACCGGGCCTCCCTGGGGATACGCCCACGAACGCCCCGCCACCCATTGGCGGGTGGACGTGAAGTCCGCCGTGAAGACGACAGCGGGGTCGGGCGTTGACCCCCTCGCGGAGAGCGGGCTGTCGCTTGCGGGATTCTCCATGCGGCGATGCTGCTCCGCATATGACCAGGGCATGCGGGCACGCCGTGAATCCGCCGCCACAACCAGCCGTCCGAGTGAACAACCCACGGTTACACCGGGATTCGGGCCGTGCGGCACCCGGAGAAGGCCCGCCTTCCCCCTCCGCACCGCCCCGGGCCCGGTCGGATCCCGCCGACGCCTGGGTAGGGTCACGATCATGCGCCTCGCCCTCTTCGACCTGGACGGCACCCTGGTCGACCGCACCGCCGCCTTCGCCGACGCCATAGCCGGCCTGTGCCGGGACCACCGGTACGGACCCGACGTCGAGGCGTGGCTGCTGACCCGGCTCGCCGACCACGCCGACCGGAGCGACTTCGCGCGGCTGCGCGCGGAGTTCGGCCTGGGCGAGTCGGCCGAGCACCTGTGGCGGGTGTACGTCGACCGCATGGCCGCGGCCGTCACCTGCCGCCCGGCCGTGCTCCACAGCCTCGGCCTGCTCAAGGAGTGCGGCTGGAGCATCGGGGTCGCCACGAACGGGTCGTCCGACATCCAGCGCGCCAAGGTACGGGCCACCGGGCTCGCCGATCTGGTGGACGGCATCGCCGCCTCCGGCGACATCGACGTCCGCAAGCCCGACCCGCGGCTGTTCGAACTCGCGGCGGCGCGCTGCGGCACTCAGCTCACCGCCGGCGACTGGATGACCGGCGACAATCCGGAGACGGACATCGCCGGCGGCCACCGCACGGGGCTGCGCACGATCTGGGTCGAGGGCCGGCTGGCCTGGCCCGAGGGCCTCACGGTGCCCCACCACCGCGTCACGAACGTCCTGGACGCCATCGACCATCTGCTCACGCACTCCCCCGGATAGACCGATGCGCGGGCAGCGCGCCGGAGTCGGGGGCGGGGCAGGTGCCGGGGAAGGGGCCGGTGTCAGGAAACCCCGGCGAACACCGACTCCTGCCGCCCGGACGTCGCTATGCCCCACTCCGACTCCGGCCGCTTGCCGAAGTTCACCCACACCACGGCGCCGAGGACCGGCGCATGGAGCATGAACAGCAGCCAGAGCACCTTCGGTACGTACCGCACGCGCTCCGACGGGGTGCGGGCGCAATCGACCATGGCCCGCACGATCAGGGCCACCACCACGACCACCAGACCGCCCAGCAGCAGATTCAGCATGCGACTTCTCCCGTTCCCATCCGACTCGAACCGCCTGTCACCCCCTCATCGGACGAGGGCCCTCGAACGGTTCACGCATCGGAGGAGAGATTTCGGAAGTCCCGGGAACCGCTTGCGGCCCCGGGTCCCAGCCGCAGGCTGCGGCGTTCACCGGCCGTCATGGCACCCCACACGCCGTACTTCTCACCGTGGCGCACGGCCCAGGACCCGCAGGCTCTCATCACGGGACATCGGCGGCAGACGGACCGCGCCTGCTCGATCTGCCGCTGGGACAGACCTTCGTCGCCGATCGGGAAGAAGAGTTCGGGGTCCTCGGAGCGGCAGGCCGCCGTCTCACGCCAGTTCATGCGCCGGTGCCCTTCCTGTCCTGTCCGTGCGCGAGGGAGCAGCGGGGGGACGTCGGGGTCAGGTGGTAAGAAATATAGGCACTTCCGGCTGTTTCGGCCATGGCCGAGGGCGTATTCGAGCCACTCCGCATCAGAAGGGCGCGCGCCTTGCCCGAACGCGTGCCGTCACGACTCTGGCCCCTCGCGCGTACCGGGCGGTATACAAGCCCAGTCGAACATCAGGGCGGTGGTTGTCCACGACACCGTCACGGGCGTGGTGGGTTCAAGGGGAGGACCGCGATGCAGCGCGACGCACGCAGGAGAGCCGGAGCCGGACGCCGCCGCAAGGGGGTCGCGTTCCTGGCCTCCCTGGGCGGCTGTGCCCTCGTCGCCGCATCGGCCACCCCCGTCGCGGCGCACGGCGGCGGGCACGGCACGGGTGCCACGCGCGCGTACGTGGCGCTCGGGGACTCCTACACCTCCGGACCCTTCATCCCCCAGCAGGTCGACGCCAACTGCGCCCGCTCCGACCACAACTACCCGTCACTCGTGTCCGGGCGGATCAGGACGGCCGCGTTCAAGGACGTCAGCTGCGGCGGGGCGACGACCGAGAACATGTGGAAGCCGCAGGGCACGGCCGGCCCCCAGCTCGACGCGCTGAGCAGGAACACCGACCTCGTGACCGTCCAGATCGGCGGCAACGACATCGGCTTCGGCTCCATCATCAGCACCTGTGCCGGGCTGTACGCCCAGGACCCGACCGGCAATCCCTGCCAACGCCACTACAACACCTCCGGCGTCGACCAGCTGGCCGTCACGATCGCCCGTACCGCGCCCAAGATCGCGCAGGTGCTGCGGGCGGTGCACGACCGGGCCCCGCGCGCGCGGGTCCTCGTCGTCGGCTATCCGGACCTCCTGCCTGACGACGGCAGCGGCTGCGCGCCCCAGGTGCCGTTCGGGACGGGTGACTTCCCCTACCTGCGGGACACCGGAAAGCGTCTCAACCTGATGCTTCGTCTGGTGGCCCTGGTGAGCCGCGCGGAGTACGTGGACACCTACGGTCCGACCGTCGGCCACGACATGTGCAAGTCGCCGGAGGTCCGCTGGATCGAGCCGCTTCGGCCGGCCTCCCCGGCTGCACCCGCGCACCCCAACGCCAAGGGCGAGGCGGCCATGGCCGAGGCCGTCCTGCACCGCCTGGACCGCGGGCGGGGCGGCCACTGACCCACCCCGCCCCACGCCCGGCCCGGCCCCGGCCGCTCGCCGCGACCGGCTGAGCCGCTGACCCGCCGAGAGCCCCCGCGCGCCCACGCCCCGCCGGGCCGCCGCCCGACGCCCTCCTACGACCCGACCACCCGCCGGGCATACGGCACCAGCCGGACCGGCCCCATCAGTCCGTGGTCCTGCCGGGCGACCGCGCCGAACACCGCGGGCTGGGCCACCCGGAGGCGGTTGACGAGCGGGGTGGCGACCTCGACCTCGATCACGTTGGGGCCGGGCCGTAGCAGGGCGCCGATCTCCGCCACGGGGTTCAGCCGGTCGACCGGCGCCGCGCGGGTGCCGTTCACGGTCACGCGCGCGGTGTCGCTGACCTGCCCCAGCTCCAGTCGGGCGTCGTACGACGAGGTCCAGTCCGCCGGCAGCTCGACCGTGGTGCGGTAGCGGCCGATCCCCGCGGAGTCGGCCAGGTCCGGGATCCGCGACCACGGCAGCAGGGCGTCGAGCGTCACCGTACGGCGCACGTGTTCGGTCAGGGTCGGACCGGAGCCGGGGGACCAGTCCTCGACCTCCAGCAGCCACCGGCCCGGTGTGACGGGCTCGGGTACCGACGGGACGACGGTGGTGACGGTACGGCCCGTGGACAGGCGGGTGGTGTACGTGCCCGGTGCGGTCGTACGGATCGCCAGTCCCCGGTCGGTGAACAGCGCTTCGGCGGCGTCCGTGGCGACGGCGTGGGGGTGGTTCCCGTTGCGGTCCGCGAAGAGGCCGGGGCGGCCGAGGGCCACGATCCTCACCTGTCCGGGCTGGAGTGTGACCCGGAGGGTGACGTCGTCGCCGTCCTGGGTGTACCGGGCGATCCGCGCGGCCTCGCCCGTCCAGGGGTCGAGCAGGTAGGGGACCGTCGCGCCGCCGCGGGTGCGGCGCAGGGTGACGTCGTGGTCGATGGCTGCCACGGCCGGCTTGACGGTCTCCGCGTGCTTGCCGTTGCAGAGGTAGTAGAGGTCGGCGTCCCGGGTGGCACGGTGGGCGTTGAGGAGGGTGGACGCGGTGGCGTGCCGTACGTCCGCGGTGACTCCGAGGCGGGCGAGCGCGTCGCCCACGGCCGCCTTGTCCGTGACGCGGACGACGGTGGGCAGGGCGAGCAGCCGGCCGAGGACCTCGCGCAGCCGGTCGGTCTCGTCCTCGTCGGGCACTCCGGGGGTCAGTGCCTGGTCGAAGGCGCCGAACAGGACGACGGGCAGTCCTGCCTCGGCCAGCCGCAGCACCCGCCGGGCGTCCCGCAGAGCGAGGGTGGGCGTGGAGCCGTAGAAGAAGTCGCCCTCGACGAACAGCGCCTTGTACGCGGGGCCGTCCGGAGCGAGGCGGCCGCGGGAGACGGTGGCGTTCGGGAGGTCGAGCAGCGGGCCGCTGAGGAACTGGTGGGTCCAGCCGAGCGGGACGCCGGTCGCGGTGAACCACGAGGCGCCGATGCCGGTGGCGGTGTAGCCGGTCTGCCGCAACACGGCGACGTCCGCGCGGGCCGTGCCGGACTGGAGGACCGTGTGGACGCGTCCCAGGTAGTCGGCGATGTCGTTCACATGGCGCCAGGTCGGCTGGCGCGGCCCCCAGGACTCGCCGTAGCCGGGACCGCCGTTGTAGGGGCTGAAGGCGGCGAAGCCGGGCCAGGCCGCGCCCGGGACGGTGGCGTAGGAGAAGCCGTGGACGACGGTCTGGTTGACGCCCGCCGCGTAGGCACCGCCCATGGTCCGCAGGAACCGGTCCCAGGTGGTGCTGTACGCCGACCCGTTGTAGGCGCCCGCCTCGCAGGACAGCACCGTGTGCCCGGCCATGTCACGGCCGCCGGCGAGGCAGCGGTAGTCGTCGAGGTTCTTGAAGCCGAGGGACTCGCCCTCGGGGATGTCGAGGACGGCCGCCGAGGCGATGGCGTCGGTCTGGAGGCCGTAGGGCTGGGCGCGCAGGCTCATGCCGAGGGCGTGGGCCCAGTCCCGCAGGGCCCGGACGTGGTGACGGTTGAAGAGGCCGGAGACCGTCTCCCAGAAGTCGTGCCGGATCTGCCGGGTCAGCTGGGCGTCGAAGGCGAACACCTGGTTGCCGTTGTCGAGGATCACGGCCGGCAGGAACGGCAGCAGGGGCCGTCCGGTGTGCTGTTCGAAGGCCTCGGGCAGGGCGGGGGTCCAGGTCAGGCCGTCGGTCTCCAGCTCCACGGAGTCCTCGAAGAACGCGCCGCCCGCCGCCCTGAGCAGGGCGCGCAGGGACGGCGTCAGCAGTTGCCGCTCCCAGAAGCCGGTGACGGCGTCGGTCCCCCGGGCGCTGAGGTGGTCGACGACGTGGGCGGCGGGCGCGGAGTGGGGGCCGGACTCGGGCTGCTGGCCCGAGCCGCGCTGCCAGTAGGAGATCAGCACCCAGTCGCCCTCCTCCGGCGCCGTCCAGGTCAGGGTGCCGTCGGTGACGGTGGCCGTGAGGTCGCGGACGCTGGCGGGGTCCAGGCCGGTCTCCTTGCGGGTGGAGTTCGCGGGCTCGGTCCGGGCGGCCTGGACCGCGAGGAGGCGCTGACGGGTCACCCCGGAGGCGGGCGCGTGGACGGGTGGCGGCACCGGGCCCTCGAAGGTGGCCCCCGCGGCCAGCTGGGCTCGGCCGTGGGCGAGTTCCTGTGCGGCCGCCGCGTCATCGGGCGTCACGCCGGGAACGGCGACGGGCCAGCTCGGGCCGAGGGTGAGGTCGAGGGTGAGACCGCGTCGCACGGCCCGGCGCAGGGCCGCCTCGACGCCGTCGCGCCAGGGTCTGCTCCCCCAGCCGTGGTGCGCGGTGTCCAGGACGGACTTGTCCTTGACGCTGTGGTGGACGGCGGCGATCTCGGCGCCTCCGAAACCCGCGTCCGCGATGCTGTCGATCTCCCGGGCGATCTCGTCGGGGTCGACCAGCCCGTCCGGCCACCACCAGCGGAATTTCGGACGCCGGGCCGCGGTGGGGTCGGTGAACCAGTCCGCGGCGGCGGGCGTCGACGCCAGGGCGGTGGGCCCGGCTCCGACGGCCGCGACGACCCCCGCGGTCAGGCCGATGGCGAGGACGGTGCGGCGCGAGAGGGCGTTCTCAGGCACAGGGGTGCTCTCCGGGATCTCGGATCTCGATTGAATCGTTTCAATCACGCGTAAACGCCGGAACGCTAAGCTCCGGCCACGCCCGGGGTCAAGAGGTCGTCGGCGCACGATTCCGCCGCCGGCCCGGCGCACGCGGGAGGACGGGCGGACGGGCGGACGGGCGGACGGACGGGCGGGGCCGATCGCCCGGCAGGACCCGCGGCGCGCCCGGGGTGCGTCATCATGCCGGGGTGGAGTCCCGTTTCACCGGTGTCGCCGAACCGGGCGACGGCCCGTGCGCCGTCGTCGTGGTCGATGTGCTGCGCGCCTTCGCCACGGCCGCCGTGGCCTTCGACCGGGGTGCCGAACGGATCGTCCTGGCGGAGTCGCTGGAGCAGGCCCGCGCCCTCAAGGCCCGTCACCCCGACTGGATCGCGCTCAAGGACGGGCCGCCCGCCCCCGGTTTCGACACCGTCAACTCACCGGCCCTGGTGCGCACCCTGGACCTCGCCGGGCGCACCCTCGTGCAGAAGACCACGAACGGGACCGCCGGGGCGGCGGCGGCCAGGGACGCCCCGCTGCTGCTGTGCGCCGGGTTCGGAGTGGCCGCGGCGACCGCCCGTGTCCTGCTGCGGCACCGCCCCCGGCGTGTCACGTACCTCGTGACCGGTGACGGCGGACACGCCGAGGAGGACCTCGCCTGCGCCCGGTACATCGCCTCGCTGACCTCCGGACGGGCGGTGGATCCGGCGCCGTACGTGCGACGCGCGGCCGGTTCGAGCGCCGCCGCGGAACTCGCCGACGGCGTGCGCCGGGGTTACCGCGGCATCCACCCCGACGACGTCCGGCTCAGCCTGGAGCCCGATCGCTTCGCATTCGCGATGGTCGCGAATCTGGAGGACTCTCTCGTCGTGCTGCGCCCCACCCCGGCGTGCCCGCCCGACCGCCTGCGCCTCAGACCGACCCCGGCGGGCCCGCACCGCCCTTGAGGCGTTCCAGGTCGGAGGGGCGGACCTGGATGACGACGAGCGCGATGATCGCGGCGACGACGGTGAAGATCGCGGCCATGACGAAGGCGGCCGAGACACCCGCGGTGAGGACCTCGTCGGACCAGGGTGCGGGGAGTTGACCGGTGCGCCGGAAGGCCAGGCGTTCGGCCGGGGTCGCCTGGGCCAGGAAGTCGGCGACCTGGTCGTCCGCCTCGTTGCGGCTGGCCGTGCCGAACATCGTGACCAGGATGGACAGGCCGAGCGAGCCGCCGACCTGCTGGGTGGCGTTCAGCAGGCCCGAGGCCGCGCCGGTCTCCGGGGTCGGGACGTCGGACAGCGCCATCAGCGTGAGGGACACGAACTCCATGCCCATGCCGAGGCTGAAGACCAGCATCGGCCCCAGGATGCTGCCCGCGTAGGTGGAGTGAACGTCCGTCAGCGTCAGCCAGGACAGGCCCGCCGCCGCCAGGATCGCACCGCCCACCATGAAGGGTTTCGGGCCGTACGTCGGCAGGAAGCGCGAGGCCAGGCCCGCGCCCACGGCGATCACCGCGCTGACCGGGAGGAAGGCCAGGCCGGCCGCCAGGGGGCTGAAGTCCAGGACGTCCTGGACGAACAGCGTCAGGAAGAAGAACATCCCGAAGATCGCGGCCGCCAGGCACAGCATGATGCCGTACGTGCCCGCCCGGTTGCGGTCGGCGAACATGTGCAGCGGCGTGATGGGCTGCCGGGAGCGCCGCTCCACCAGGACGAACAGCGTCAGGACGACCACCGCGGCGACGAAGGAGGCGACGGTCAGCGGGTCGCTCCAGCCGTCCTGGGCGGCCCGGATGAAGCCGTAGACCAGCAGGACCATGCCGAGCGTCGAGGTGAGCGCGCCCGTGAAGTCGAAGCGGCCGGGGTGGCGTTCGGACTCCTTGATCCAGCGGGGCGTGGCGAGGGCGATGAGCAGGCCGATGGGGACGTTGACGAAGAACACCCAGCGCCAGTCGAGCCACTCGACGAGCATGCCGCCGGCGAGCAGGCCGATCGCGCCGCCGCCCGCCGAGACCGCGGCGAAGACCCCGAAGGCCCGGTTGCGTTCGGGCCCTTCGCGGAACGTCGTGCTGATCAGGGCGAGGGAGGTCGGGGAGGCGATGGCTCCGCCGACGCCTTGGAGCGCGCGTGCGGCGAGGAGCTGGCCGGAGCTCTGGGCGAGGCCGCCGAGCAGGGAGGCGAACACGAACAGCAGCACGCCGACGATGAACACCCGGCGTCTGCCGAGGATGTCGCCGGCCCGGCCGCCGAGCAGGAGCAGACCGCCGAACGTGAGCGTGTAGGCGTTGACGACCCACGACAGGCTGGTGGTCGAGAAGTCCAGCGAGCGCTGGATGTCCGGCAGGGCGATGTTCACGATCGTGATGTCGAGAACGACCATCAGCTGGCAGGAGGCGATGACCAGAAGAGCGATCGCGTTTCCTCCTCCGCCGTTCTTTCGGGCGGAGGTCTCGGCTGCGGAGATCGGCTGCGGGGTGCTGGTCATGGCGTGTCGCGCGCTCGGGGGCGGGCTGTCGGGAGGAGACGGGGCGCGGTCGCGCCAGCCGTCCGTTCCACCCGTCCGACGGTACGCCCGCGCCGGAGCGGTCACCACTCGATCATTCACCGGGTTCCCGCGCCCACGCTCCGGGCGGGTGCCAGGACTCCCCGGTGGTCCTGGCACCGCTCCGGAGGGCCACGGGCTCGGGCCCACGGGGATCACCAGGATGCGTCAGGGGTCACCGGTGTGTCGTTGGCGTGCGGTCCACGGGTGGTTGGCGGAGCGTCCACTTCCGGCGTCGGGCGGGAGGTCGGGTGTGCGCCGTCGCCGTTGTCGGTCGTCTCGTCGTCGTACGTCCCGGCCAGGGCCTGTTCGCGTACGGCGCTGGGTGGGTGGCCGTAGGCGGTGCGGAAGGCCCGGGTGAACTCGGCGGCGCGGGGGAAGCCCCAGCGGGCGGCGACGGCGTGCACCGGCAGGGCGCGCAGCCGGGGGTCGGCGAGGTCGCGGCGCGCGTGCTCCAGCCGCTGGTCGCGGATGTACGAGGCGACGCCGAGCCCTTCGGCCTGGAAGAGGCGGTAGAGGTAGCTGCGGGAGACGTGGTGGGCGGCGGCGATCGTGGCGGGGGTCAGGTCCGGGTCGGCGAGACGGCGGCGGACGAAGGCCTTGATCTCCAGGGTGAGGGTGCGGCCGTGGGTCTCGGACGGCAGCCGGAGGTCGCTGTCCAGGGTGTGGGCGAGGACCGCCGTGACCAGGTCCGTGACCACCGTGCCCAGCCGGGGCGCGTCCGTGGGGTGGTACGGGCTGGTGTCCGCGACCAGTTGGAGGAGGAACTGGGCGAGCAGCGCCCCCATGCCCTCACGGGCCGAGATCCGGTGCCCGAGGACCCGGTCGAATCGGTGCCCGGGGACGGCCAGCGCGGACCGGGGTATCTCGAGGCCGACGATGGTGACCGGGTCGGCGCCGGTGACGATCTCGTAGCAGCGCGACGAGGAGTTGATGTGGAACTCGTTCGTCCGGTAGGCCGCGCGCTCCTTGCCCCAGTCCGCGGCCCCCTCCCCCTTCAGCAGGAGGGAGAGGTGGTAGACCTCGGGGTCGGACTGGCGGACCAGTTTCGCCGTGCGGCGGAAGACCAGGGGGTCGAACGTCGCGGGCCACACCGTCACGTCACCCAGCTCGATCACGCGCTGATGGCCGTGGTAGTCCGGGGTGTGGTCGCTGCTGAGCTGCATCGGCGCGTGGGTGCCGCCCATGCGCTGCACCCATGCCTCGAACCGGTCACCCGCCGGCAGGTCCATGGTCCGCAGGACCGACTCGTGCAGCACGCGGGTAGTCAACCACACCGGCCTTCCGGGCCCGTCGGACCGGTCGCGTCAGCGCAGATGGGCGGTGTCGACGGTGATGGAGGCCGTGTCGAAGGCGGTGACGGAGATGTAGCCGGGGTCGCCGTTGCGGTCCAGGTAGCACACCAGGGACGAGACGTTGATGAAGATCTGGCGCTGCGGGCTCTCGGTGACGGCGTCACGGCAGCCTTGTGCCGTGGGGGCGTCGGACGAGGCCAGCAGGGCCATCTTGCCGCTGGTGGAGAACATCGAGTTGCCCTGGACGTAGACGGCGTCGGTGCCGGAGTCGGCCACCTGCGGCGGGGTGTGGGTGAAGTCGTAGCCCGTGGGCACCTTCTCACTGTCCGTCTTCATGACGAAGCCGCGTACCAGTTCGGTGGACGGCGAGGGGCTGGAGTCGGGCAGGGCCAGCGAGATCGCCGCCCCGCCGCCTCCGACGAGCGCCACGGCCGCGACTCCGGCGATCAGTGGATGGGCCCAGGCCATGGTCAGCAGGGGGCCGACGACGGGGATGGAGAACTTCACCTGGGTGTTCTTCTGGGTGATCCGGGCGTTGTCGCCGGCGGTGACCGACTGGGACGTGGCGTGGTGGGTGCCGGGCGGGGGCGGCAGGTGGGTGTTGTTCCGTGCGCCGTGGTCGCCGGCTGGTTCGGCGCCGGTGCGGTTGATGTGCATGACGGGGCTGCCTTCTGTGGCCGACGGGGCTGTGCGACAGGAGCAGCACGCTAGTGGCGGCGAACGACGCGATCTCGCCTTGTCGGAAATTTTCGCCAATGGGCCGTTTTCCGGCGCCTGTTGCCTTGGAGTGATCGCCGGGACGGACGGGGGCCGCTGCGGCGCAGGCATATTACTGAACCGTAACCTTCCAGCCGCTACCGCAGGTAACCCGCTGCTCGCTACCGTCCTGACAGTTCGTCTAAGAGCGGTACGGGGCAGCGGTGGGCGACCGCGGTCTCGTCGCGCTCGCACCCCACCCGAGCCGTAGACGAAGGCTCGGCCTCCCCCTTCACCGGAGGTCCGCCATGCCCACCCCCACCCGCCTGCTGGCCGCGGCCGTCACCGCGGCCGCCTGCCTCGGAACCGCCGCCGCCCCCGCCGGAGCGGCTTCCCCGACGGACGCCGTGGTCTCGCGCGGCGTCACCATACCGACGTTCTACAACCCGCCCGACGCCCTCCCGGCGGCCGACGGCGCCCTGGTCCGCAGCGAACCGCTCCCCCTCGCGCTGAGCCTGCCCGGCATCGACGGCCCGCTCCCCGGCCGGGCGACCCGCCTGATGTACAAGTCCACGGACTCCACCGGCCGGCCCGTGGCCGTCACCGGCGCCTACCTCGAACCCACGGCCGCCTGGAAGGGCGCCGGCGCACGGCCGCTGATCGCGGTGGCGCCGGGCACCATGGGCCAGGGCGACCAGTGCGCCGCCTCCCTCGGCCTCGAACACCCGCTCCTCGTCAACGGCCAGACCCTGTCCGTCGGTTACGAGGACCTGGCGATCTACCGCATGCTCGCCCGGGGCATCGCCGTCGTCGTCACCGACTACGCCGGACTGGGCGCGACGGACCGGCTGCACACCTACGTCAACCGGGTCGACGAGGCGCACGCCGTGCTCGACGCCGTACGCGCCGCCCGCTCCCTGGACGGTACGTCGCTCACGGCCGCCTCCCGGGTGGCGCTGTTCGGCTACAGCCAGGGCGGCGGGGCGACGGCCGCCGCCGCGGAGCTCCAGCCCTCCTACGCCCCCGACGTCCCCCTCGCCGGGACCTACGCCGGGGCACCGCCCGCCGATCTGGCCGCCGTCACCCGGGCCATCGACGGCAGCGACCTGGCCGGGGCGCTGGGCTGGTCGGTCAACGGCTTCCTCCAGTCCGACCCCGCGCTGGAACCGATCGCCGACGCGCACCTCAACGCGACCGGGCGCGCGGCGCTGAAGGACCTGTCCACGATGTGCGTGGGCGACGCCCTGCTCGCCTACAACTCGGCGCGCAGCACGTCCTGGACCAAGGACGGGCGGTCCCTCAACGACGTCATCGCCTCGGAGCCGGCCCTGAAGGCGTTCCTGGAGGACCAGCGCATCGGCACGATCGCACCCGCGTCGCCGGTCCGGCTGGCCACCGGCACCGCCGACGACCTCGTGCCCCACGCCCAGGCGCGGGCGCTCGCCGTCGCCTGGTGCGCCAAGGGCGCGGACGTCACCTACAAACCGGTGATCCTGCCGAGTCTCGGCCGGGCGCTGATCAACCACTTCATGCCGCTGCTCACCGACCAGGGCGACGCGATCTCCTGGCTGGCCGACCGGCTGAACGGCAGGCCCGCGGGCTCCACCTGCGCGACCCTTCCCCTGCGGCCCTGACGGCGCGGCGCGGTGGAGGCGGGCGGCCTCCACCGCGCCGGGCCTACGGTGGACACCATGACCGAGGTGGAAGTGGTGCAGTTGCTGGTGTCCGCGTCGCACCGGTTCGCCGGGCGGCCCGCGGACGGCCCGTCGGCGGGTCCGGACGACGAGCCGGTGCGAGAGGTGCGGGTGCGGGCCGGCCTCGGGCTGGTCGGGGACCGCTACTTCGGCCGCCCCGCGCACCGCGACGCCGCCGTGACCCTGATGTCCGAGGAGAACCTGCCCCGGGACATCAACGCCTCGGCCGGACTGCGGGAGACCCGCCGGAACATCCTGCTGCGGGGCGTCGACGTCGACTCCCTGGTCGGCTCGACGATCGTGCTGGACACCGGAGCCGGTCCGGTCGCGTTCGCCGTGAACCGTCCGGCGCGGCCCTGCGCCTGGATGGACGTCACCGTCGGACCGGGGGCGCAGCGCGCCCTGCGCGCGAAGGGCGGCGTGCGGTGCACCCCGCTGTCGGACGGAGTCCTCTCGGTCGGCCGGGCGACGTTCGCCGTGGTCGAGGCGCCGCCGGTCCCGGCGCGGGAGACCTCGCGGGACACGCGGGACGTCACAGCCTGAGGCGGGCGACGACCCGTTTGCCGACCGCTTCCCGCATCGCGTCGAACTCGTCCGCCACGGCCTTGACGATCTCCAGGCCGTGCCGGCCCACGCGCGCCGGATCCGGATCACAGGGCCGCGGCAGGGCCGGGTCGCTGTCCCACACCACGATCTCCACGGCCGGGCCGGCGACGCGCAGCCGGAGCAGGACCGGGCCGGGGGCGTGCCGCAGGGCGTTGGTCACCAGTTCGCTCACCACGAGCCGCGCGAGGTCCACGATCCGGGCCGGCACGGACCGTCCGTCCCGGCGCCGGACCCCGGTGAGGAAGTCCCCGGTGAGACCCCGCGCCCGGGCGATGCAGCCGTCCTCGCCGTCCAGGGCCACCGTCGCCTCGACCAAGGCGCCGGCGGGCGGTGCCTGCTGCCTTCGGGCCGTCCGCGCTTCCCCGTTCATGGCGTCCGCACTTCCCCGTTCATAAGGGCGCGACTACCCGCGAACCGGACCCTTACGCCCGGACTCCTACGTCCCGGAACCCCTACGTCCCGGACTCCCGCGCCCCGGACCCCTGCGCCCCTGCCGTCCCTGACGTCCCGCCCACGGGTGCCTCGCTCGGACCGCTGTCCCGGGCCTGCGCCGACGGCCGGCGGGCCCGCACGTACCGGGCCGCGGCCGCCAGCCCGGCGGCCACGACGGCGAAGCCGACGGTGAGCAGGTTCCACCACGCGTAGGTACCGCTGCTCGGGTAGGTCGTGCCGTCGTCGCGTACGCAGTCGAAGCGCGGCGGCACATAGGAGGCACGGTGGCCGACCAGGTGCTCGACGGTGTCGCGCGGGAAGCCGTCCCGGCAGGCGTGGGCGGGCGAGGAGTCCGCGCCGGACCGGGTGTCGTGCACGTTGTACGCCACGGCTCCGGCCGCCATCAGGTAGAGGCCGAGCGCTCCCGCGGCGGTCATCGCCGCGAACCAGCGCAACTGCCGTGCCCTGCCCGGGCGCCGGCCGGGCAGGGCGAGGGAGACCAGCTTGACGACGATCGCGACGCACCACACGGGAGTCGCGAGCAGCGTCACCATGGCCAGGAGGACCAACACGGCTGGGGCTCGCCTTCTGTCGTGGACCGGACGGCACTCGCCGATCCTGGACGCAGGAACGCGCCCCAGCCGTGACGGAGGCCACACCAGGCGTCACAGGCACGTCACAGTGACGCGCCCTGCCCCTCAGCCGATGTGGTAGCTGTCGCCGTAGACCTTCCAGTCCAGCGGCGGGTTGAGGTCGAGGTTGCCGTTGCGCAGGAAGACGCGCTGGGCGGTGTCGACGCGGCTGGTGTCGCTGTGGGCCTCCTCCTGTTGCATCGCCCAGACCCTCGCGTCCAGGAAGGCGTTCAGGTACGTCGTCTCGTTGCCTCCCTGGGCCGGCGGCTTCGCCCTGTTCAGCGCGCGCTTGCGGATGTTGCGGAAGCTGGTGGGGTCGGAGCCGTCGCCGTGCATGACGATGGCGTCGTAGTAGATGAACTGGCCCAGGGTGCGCAGTCCGTCGGTCGTGCCCTGGCGGACGGCCGGGTTGAAGTAGACGCGGTCGCGCTCGTCGTTCTGCGCCTGCTGGAACGCGGTGTCCTGGGCGGCCCGGCGCCAGTCCCGGGGGTAGTTGGGGTCGAGTCCGGCGTGGGAGTCGGTGCCGTCGACCGCGCGCAGGGCGGGCAGGTACTTGGCGAGGACGTTCCCGGGCTTGCGGTCGGCGTAGAGCTGGACGAGGTCGAGCATGTCGCCGGTGCCGGAGCAGAAGCCGATGATGCCGGCGGTGTAGCCGCGGCCGTCTCCGATGTCCTCGATGTACTGGTACTGGGCCTTCCAGTCGAGCGAGGAGTTCTCCGCGCTCGACACCAGCTTCATGGCGATCTCCTTCTTCGCCGGGTCGTCGAGCCCCCGGGCGGCGGCGGTGCCGGCCGTCGCGGGGGAGGAACCGAGGAGAGGGACGGCCGCCAGGGCACCGGCGACGGTGAGGAAGGTACGGCGGGAGGCGGGGGCGGGGCCGTCCGCCGCCCGGAATATGTGCACCACAGTGGCTCCAGGTGAGGAGTGGGGGGTGGGGTGTCTCTGTGCTGCGGAACTGTTGTGCTGCGGATCTGTTGTGTCGCTGAACCGTTGTGCCGCGGACCGTGCGGCGAGCCGGCGCTGGGCGCCGTCGCCGCGGATCCGCACCGCAACTGACAGGAAAGTTTCCTATCAAGTACGGAGCGCAGAAGTCACCCCATCGGAGCCAGGTTCGTACGATCGAACGAACGTGCCGCGCCTTCGCCGGGCCGGGTGCCGTCAGGGCGTGCCCGGCGTGTCCCCCCGCCAGTCGAAGCGGCGGCCGTCGACGCCGCGCCGTACGTACAGGGCGCGCCCGCCGGGGCCGTAGCGGCCTATCTCCGTGGTCAGCGCCACCTCGCGCAGGTCGTGCTCGCCGCGGTCGGTGACGTCCAGGAGCAGACCGTCGAGCGGGCCGCCCACCAGTTCGGCGTACGCGCGGTCCGGGCGGGGTCCCGCGTCGTCGTGATCGGCGCCGTAGACCCGGCCCCGCAAGAACTCAGCCTCGTCCATGACCAGCAGCTTCGCATCCGCCACTGACAACGGCGCCCGGCGGCGGGCGGAGGCGGCAGGGGGCGCACGGAGGCGTTTGCCGAATCGCGTCCGCCACAGCGGGTATTCCGTTCCTACGCGCACATCACCGCGTACGGGGTGGGGGGGCCGACCCGGATGGCAGGCAGACGGAGGCGGGCGCGAGCGCTAGAGGGCGAGTCGGCGCGGGCACGGCGGAAGCGGACGGTGAGCGAGTTACGGGCGGCGGGGCGTGCCGGGCCGGGGCTGTCCGAGGTGCTGCCCCAGCTCGCCGTGCTGGTGGTGGCCGGCTGCGGCGCGGTCGTGGGGCTCGCGTTCGTCGCCCGCGCCCACGGCGGCCTGGCGTGCGCCCTGCTCGTCGTCGCGTCGGCGGTCGTCGTCGCGGTGGCGCGTCGGCGGAACCGGCTGCCCGCCCGGCGGCGCGGCGGGCACTACACGCCCGAGGAGCTGGCGGAGCTGGACATGCCGGCGCTGGTGGTCGCCGTTGGCCGGATGCTGCGCCGGGACGGCTGGCGGGTGCTCCCGCCGCCCCGGCACGACACCTTCCATCTCTTCGCCCGGGACGGCCGGGGGCGGCTGCTCGACGTGGCGTTCCGGCCGGTGGCCGAGCCGCTGCCGGACGAGGAGGCGGCCTGTTCCTGCCGCCGTCCACGGGTGCGGGCACGGGCCGGTCCCCCGCTGCGGCTGGTCGTCCACCGGGGCACGTTCACCCACCGCGACGAGGTGTGGGCCGCGCGCGAGGGCCACACGTTCCTCATCGACGGGCCCCGGCTGCGGCTCTGGGCGCGGGGCACCTCGCTGGCGCAGCTGGTGACCGGCGCGGCCGCGGCGCCCCCGCGCACCTGACCCTCAGGACGCTCGGCCGGCCTGCGGCACGGTCCGCAGGTAGGCGGCGAGACGGGCGATCGCCGACGGATTGCGGGGGCTCTCGACCAGGTCGACGTAGTCGAGGACGAAGATCCGGCGGTGCTTGACGGCGGACACGCCGCGCAGCGGGGCGTAGGAGAGGAGGAAGTCCTTCTTCCGCTCGGCGCTCACGTCCCCGTAGTCGCAGATCACGATGACGTCCGGGTCGCGCGCGACGACGGTCTCCCAGCCGACGGTCGTCCAGGAGTCCTGGACGTCGTGCAGGACGTTGGTGCCGCCGGCCTCGCTGATGATCTGCTCGGGGGCGGCGAAGCGGCCGGAGGTGAAGGGCTGGTCCTGGCCGCTGTCGTAGAGGAACACCCGGGGCCGGTCACCGGCGGCGGGGGCCTCGGCCCGCACCTCGCCGATCCGCTTCTTGAAGCCGGCGATCAGCGCCGCCGCGCGCTCCTCGACGCCGAAGAGCCTGCCGAGATTGGTGAGGTCGGTGTAGAGGGCGTCGAGGGGCGGCATGATGCCGCGCGAGGAGTCGGTGCGGCCGTTGCGGCAGGACTCGGTGAGGACGTACGAGGGGACGCCGAGCTTCTTCAGGGCGTCCGGGGTGAAGCCCCCGTCCTCGCGGAAGCCGTAGTTCCAGCCGGCGAAGACCAGGTCGGCGCGGGCGTCGAGGACGTTCTCCTTGGTGAGCTGGTCCTTCGACAGCCACGGCACCTCGTCGTAGCCGTCCTTCCAGGGCACGCCGCTCAGATCGCCCTTGTCGTCGGGCATGGCGAAGCCGGCCATGCGGTCCTCCAGGCCGAGCGCGAACATCAGCTCGGTGATGCCGACGTCGTTGGTGACGACGCGTTCGGGGACCTTGTCGTAGGTGACCTTCTTGCCGCAGTTGGTGAGGGTGACGGACTTCGCGTCGGCGGTCGGGGACGTTTCGACGGTGGCGCCGCACCCGGTGGCCGTGAGGGCGAGGGCGAGGACGGCGGCCGGAACGAGGGAACGCGGGACGGGCACGGAGGATCCTTACGGGAGCAGGTCGAACAGGAGCTGGACGGTCCCGGTGACGGGGTGGCGTACGGGATGGCCGTGGACGCCGAACACCTCGGCGAGCAGGGCCGGTCGCAGCACCTCGTGCGGGGTGCCGGTGGCGACGATCCGGCCGTCGGCGATCACGTACAGCAGATCGCAGTGGGCGGCGGCGAGGTTGAGGTCGTGCAGGGCGGCGAGCGCGGTCGTGCCGCTGCGGCGGACCAGGGAGAGGATCTCCAACTGGTGGGCGATGTCCAGGTGGTTGGTGGGCTCGTCGAGGACGAGGACACGCGGCTGCTGGGCCAGTGCGCGGGCGATGAGCACCCGTTGCCGCTCCCCGCCGGACAGGGCGAGGAAGCCGCGGCCGGCGAGGTGGGCGACGCCGGTGCTGTCCATGGCCCGGGCGCAGATCTCGGCGTCGGACCGGGCGGTGCGGTCGCGGTGGGGCAGCCGGCCCATGGCGACGACCTCGGCGACGGTGAAGTCGAACTCGGCCGAGGACTCCTGCGGGAGGGCCGCGAGGACGCGTGCGGCGGCCCGGGGCGGCAGGGCGTGCAGATCGTCGCCGTCGGCCCGGATCGTGCCCGCGGCGGGGCGCAGGGCGCGGTAGACGCACCGCAGCAGGGTGGACTTGCCGCTGCCGTTGGGGCCGACGAGTCCGACGAACCGTCCGTCGGGCACGCTCAGCCGGATGTCGTCGACGATCCGGGCGCCGGCCGCTTCGACCGTCACGGCGTCGAGGTCAAGACGCATGGTGTCCTCCGGGACGGGTCATGGTCAGCGGCCTCCGAGCGGCCGGTCGCCGCGCCGCATGAGCAGCAGGAAGGCCGGGACGCCGACGACGGCGGTGATCACTCCGACGGGCAGCTCGGCCGGGGCGAGCAGCAGCCGGGAGAGCAGGTCGGCCCAGACGAGCAGGACGGCTCCGGCGAGCGGGGCCAGCACCAGTACCCGGCGGTGGTCGGCACCGGCCACCATGCGCACCAGGTGGGGCACCATCAGCCCGACGAACCCGATGGCTCCGCTGACCGCGACGACGGTGCCCGTCACGGCGGCGGTGACGAGGAACAGCTCCCGGCGCAGCACGTCCGGCCGGACGCCGAGGGCGGCGGCGGTCTCGTCGCCCATGGCGAGGGCGTTGAGCGCCTCGGCGCGCCGGCGCAGCCAGGCCCAGCCGAGGGCGACGGTGACGGCGGCGATCGGCACCTGGGCCCAGGTGGCCCCGCCGAGGCTGCCCAGCAGCCACATCATCGCGGAGCGGGCGGCCTCGCCCCGGGCCGCGCCGAACACCATCACGGTGGTCACGGCCTCGAAGCCGTACGCCAGGGCCGTGCCCGTCAGGATCAGCCGCAGCGGGGTGAGGCCCTGCGGGGTGCGGGCGGCCGCGTAGACCAGGGCCATGGCGGCGAGGGCCGAACCGAACGCGGACACCGACAGGGCCCACACGCCGAGGCCGGCGAACGCGCCGAGCAGGATGACGGCGTTGGCGCCGACCGCCGCGCCCGAGGAGATGCCGAGGACGAACGGGTCGGCCAGCGCGTTGCGGACCATGGCCTGCACGGCCACTCCGACCGAGGCGAGCCCCGCGCCGACCACGGCGCCGAGCACGACGCGCGGCAGCCGGATCTCCCAGACAATGGTGTAGGCGGCGCCGTCCGCGGCGGACACGGTGCCGCCGGTGAGTCCGGCCCACAGGAAGCGGAGGACGTCGGCCGCCGCGACGCCCGCGGCCCCGAGGGCCACGCCGCAGAGCAGGGAGCCGAGCAGGAGGAGGCCGAGGCCTGCGGCGACGGGGGCAAGGGGGGTACGGCTGGGGTTCGCCGTGGTGGGTCGGCGCACGGGCGGGGCGGTCCTTCGGCTGGGGCCGCCACAGATGCACGGAGACGGCCCGGACGGCCCGCCGGCCGTGCGGTCCCCCTTCTCGCAGTCCACGGCGAGCGGTCAACGGGTCGCGTACCCACCGTGGGCGATCGGGCTCACGCGGCGGACCTACGGTTCGCCGCGCACACCGTTGCGGGTCAGCGCCGGACTCTCACCGGACTTCCCCCGCGGGGGGCCTTCGGAGCCTAACAAACGTGGATCTTGGTGCTCGGTGCGGGGCACGGCGGCACCGCCGCCCGGACCCTCGGGGCCCGGGCGGCGGTGTGCGGCGCGCTCCGGTCAGGGAGTCAGCTGCCAGCGCTGGATGTAGCCCACGTCGATCGACGCGCGGTCCTGGACGCGCAGTTTCCAGGTGCCGTTGAGCGGCTGGGCCGAGGCGTCGACCGTGAAGGTCTGGTCGACGTTGTCGGCGGATCCGCCGCTGCGGTTGAGCAGGGAGTAGACGGTGCCGTTCGGGCCGACGAGGTCGACGGTCAGGTCACCGCGGTAGGTGTGGACGATGTTGACGTACACCGAGGCGGTGGCGGAGGCGTTGCCGTCGCGGCCCTCGATGGTGAGCGCGGACTCCACGGCAGCCCCGTTGTCGGGGATGTCGACGCGGGTGGCGTTGGCGTAGACGTACGCGATCCGCCAGGCGAAGGTGTCCGAGACGGACGCCCCGGTGCTGTCGGTGACCTTGATCGTGACGTCGCCGGTGCCGAGGGTGGTCGGCGTGCCGGTGATCAGACCGCTCGGGCTGATGCTCAGGCCGTCGGGCAGTCCGGTCGCCTCGTAGCCGAGGCCGGCGCCGGTGTTGGTGGTGTAGGCGTCCACCTGGAGGCTGACGGCCTGGCCGATGCCGCTGATCTGGTCGGCGATCGGGGCGAGGTTCACGCCGAGGGCTATCCGGTTGCCGACGTTGATGCCGGCCCAGGCGTCGGCGACGGCCAGGTAGGTGGGGCTGTAGGCGCCGAACAGGTCGGCCGCGGCCGACAGGGTGGCGGTGCGGGCGCCGGCGTAGTTGGTCGACGAGGTCATGTACGTCGACAGCGCCCGGTACCAGATCGCGGCGGCGTTCTCGATGCCGATGCCGGTGACGGCCTGGCCGTCGTAGGTCGGGCTGTCGTAGGCCACGCCGTTGACCGTCTTGGCGCCGCTGCCCTCGGAGAGCAGGTAGAAGAAGTGGTTCGCCGGTCCCGAGGAGTAGTGGACGTCGATGCTGCCGAGGGTGGAGCTCCAGTAGTCGCGCGAGGAGCCGTCCTTGGAGGGCTTGTCCATGTAGCGCAGCGGGGTGCCGTTGCCGTTGATGTCGATCTTCTCGCCGACGAGGTAGTCCGGGACGTCGGCGGTGAGGCCGGCGTCGAACTCGACGGCCGCGGCGAAAATGTCGGAGGTCGCCTCGTTGAGACCGCCGGACTCGCCCGAGTAGGTCAGGTTGGCGGTGGCGCTGGTGACGCCGTGGCTCATCTCGTGGGCGGCCACGTCGAGCGAGGTCAGCGGGTGGGTGTTGCCCGAACCGTCGCCGTAGGTCATGCAGAAGCAGCTGTCCTGCCAGAACGCGTTGACGTAGCTGTTGCCGTAGTGGGCCCGGCTGTAGGCGGCGACGCCGTCGTTGCGGATGCCGTTGCGGCCGTGCACGTCCTTGAAGTAGTCCCAGGTGGCGGCGGCGCCGAAGGCCACGTCGACACCGGCGGTCTGCCGGTTCGCCGGGGTGCCGTCGCCCCAGACATCGTTGTCGTCCGTGAAGAGGGTCCCGGTGCCCGAAGTGCCCTGGTTGAGGTCGTAGGTCCGCTGGTTCGCGCGGTCGGGGTCGACGAGCTGGTACGTCGATCCCGACGGGGTGCTGCCCACCGAGACCGAGCCACTGTACTGCCCGGTGCCGCTGCCGGTGTGCACCTTCTCGGCGGCGAGGATCTCCTTGCCGCTGGTCGCGTCGGTGACGACCTGGAGTTCGCTCGGGGTGCCGTCCGCCTGGACGCCCTCGACGACCGTCTCCCAGGCGAGGACGGGCCTGCCGGTG
The DNA here is from genome assembly GCF_014648915.1 of Streptomyces phaeofaciens. GTDB lineage: Bacteria > Actinomycetota > Actinomycetes > Streptomycetales > Streptomycetaceae > Streptomyces > Streptomyces phaeofaciens. Next base: position 346,672 of record NZ_BMSA01000004.1, read on the forward strand.
CCGGCCCAGACGACGAGGCGCGGCGCGCGCTCGGTCTCGGCGCCGGTGACCTTGCCGTGCCTGGCGGCGGCGAGCGCCTTGCCGGTGGCCGTGGACGCGGCGAGCTTCGGGGTCAGCGAGGGGACCGCGAGGGTCGCCCCGGTGGCCTTGGACACGGTGGTCCGGCCGTTCCTGAGGTGGACGACCAGGTCGCCGCCGAGGACGGGCAGCCCGGCGTAGGTGCGCTCGTACCGGGTGTGGGTGGTGCCGTCGGCGTCCTGGACGACGTCCTTGACGACGAGCTTCTCCTGGGCGCCGAGGCCGAGCCTCTGGGCCGTGGCACCGGACGCGGTCTGCGCGCTCTTGAGGAGCGAGGTGCGGCGGGACGGGCTCAGGGTCACCGGGGCGGAACCGGCCCGGGGGGTGGCGCTGATCTTGGCGGGGCCGGGATCGGCGGGTGCCGCCGAGGCGAGGCCGGTGGGGGCTCCGAGGGCCAGCAGCGAACCGACGGCGGTGAGGGCGAGGACGGTGGCGCGTCTGCGCCGGGAGGCGGGGCGGGGTCGCCGGGGCAACGATTTCTCCTTCTGCGACGGTCGGCCCGAGGTGGGGGCCGAGGTGGGGGCGGACCTGCGGGGTGCGGCAGGTCCGGGCACGCGGCACGGCAGGCGGGTGGAAGGAGGTGGGGGTGAGTGACGGGAGCGAAGTCACGTGAAGGAACGGTGAACTTCGGGAAGCAGCCTGACATCGCGCCCACAGGTTTGTCATGGGAATGCCAAGACAACGGCTGGAAATGACCATGGGCGGCTGCGGATTCGGCATGCTCGGGGCACCTTTTCGGCCTCGGCCGGGCGCCGGGCCGTGGGCCGTTCGAGTGGTCCGTTCCCGCTCGCCGTCGTAGCGTCGTTACAGCACCTCCCCGGGCGATGGACGGCAGACGGCTCCCGGGACGGGCGGGCGGGAGCGAACATGCGACACACGACGAGAACAGCGGTCATGATCTGTGCGGCACTGGGTCTCACCGCGACGATCGGCACGGCCGCGGCGGCCCCCGCCGCCTCGCCGCCGGCACAGCGGACCGTGGCGCACAAGGCCCCGGATCCCGTCCTCGTCGACTGCTTCTGGCATCCGCAGACACGGCCGAAGGAGTTCATCCTGGCCTGCGGCGACGGCAACAGCCAGCTCGTCTCCCTGCACTGGGAATCCTGGGGCACGCGCTCGGCGCGGGCCACGGGCGTCAACGTGGTCAACGACTGCGACCCGTACTGCGCGATCGGCACCTTCCACCCGTACGCCGTCGTCGTGCGGCTCGACCGGCCGGAGCCGTGGAAGAAGCACCCGCGCGTGGAGCACTACGGCCGGATCACGCTCACCTACCTCGGCGAGCGGCCGGCGCAGTTCGACCGGGTCGTGTCGTACCCGCTCTGGAACTGAGGCGCTCCTCCCCGGCGGGGGTCACTCCATCAGGCCGGCGGCCAGGGTCGCGCCCAGCTCCCAGCAGGCTTGCACGTCCGGCTTGGCCGGCTCCCCGGTGACCGTGACGGGATCGGCGGCGCGCCGCCAGCCCAGGCCCGTGGTGACGGTCTCCACGGCGCGCACCGCGCCGGTGACGTCGTTGCCGCCGTGCACCCAGTAACCGAACGGCCGGCCCCGGGTGGTGTCCAGGCACGGGTAGTAGACCTGGTCGAAGAAGTGCTTGAGCGCGCCGGACATGTAGCCGAGGTTGGCCGGGGTGCCGAGCAGGAAGGCGTCGGCGGCCAGGACGTCCGAGGCGGTGGCCGCGAGGGCCGCCCGCCGTACGACGCGGACACCCTCGATCTCCGGCGCCGTCGCGCCCGAGACGACCGCCTCGAACAGTGCCTGGCAGTTCGGCGAGGGGGTGTGATGGACGATCAGCAAGGTGGCCACGGAACCGAACCCTGCCCGCTCCCCCGCCGCGTCGCAAGCGGGACCGGCGGTCGCGGCGGCGGGCCGCACCGACGGAAAGCCGGTGATTCGCTCAACTCCCGTACGACAGTGGTCAGATGACGGCACGGATCTTCGTCTTTCGAACCCTTCTGGGCCAGTCCCGGAGCGTGTCGGTTCTGCACGGGACGCGCTCCGTACGGTCGGGACACGAGCGGGGCGGGAGGTTCCCGGACCCGCAGACCGGCAGGAGGAACGCCATGGCGAATGTGGAAATCTCCCTCAAGGAGATCATGACCACGGTGGAGGGGACGGTGGGTGCCGCCGTCGTCGACTACACCAGCGGGATGGCCCTGGGCACCATGGGCGGCGGCAAGGACCTCGACCTGGGGGTCGCCGCGGCGGGCAACACGGACGTGATCCGCGCCAAGGTCCGCACCATGGAACACCTGGGCCTGAAGGGCGAGATCGAGGACATCCTGATCACCCTGGGCAGCCAGTACCACCTCATCCGGCTCGTCCAGGGCCGCCAGGGCACGGGGCTGTTCATCTATCTCGTCCTCGAACGCGGCCGGTCCAATCTGGCCATGGCCCGCCACCAGCTCAAGCGGATCGAGGCCGACCTCGAGGTGTAGACGCCCGAACGGTCCTCGGCTTCGCATGTCCATCACTTGCAGATTTCTTCATCTCGACACATCCAGATCAGCGCATCACCGGGATGTGCGGAGCCCGCAGCCACGAGGATCGTGACGCAGGACCTCGCGCGCGGCGGCTTACGGAGGCGGGCCGCCGCGCCGCCGAGCACCACCCATCGAACGCGGCAGGGAGCGAGCGATTGACCATGCAGGTCCCCCTCTACCAGGCCAAGGCCGAGTTCTTCCGCATGCTCGGGCACCCGGTCCGCATCAGGGTCCTCGAACTGCTCCAGAGCGGCCCCGTCGCCGTGCGGGACCTGCTCACCGAGATCGAGATCGAACCGTCCAGCCTCTCGCAGCAACTGGCGGTGCTGCGCCGCTCCGGGATCGTGGTGTCCATCCGGGAGGGCTCGACGGTCAGCTACGCGCTGGCCGGCGGCGATGTCGCCGAACTGCTGCGGGCGGCCCGCCGCATCCTCACCGAACTCCTCGCCGGGCAGAACGAGTTGCTGGCCGAGCTGCGCCAGGCCGATCCGCAGCTCCCCGTGGCGCAGGGCGCCGTGGCGCAGGGCGGTGGGGCCCGGACCTGACGAGACTTCCGCCGAGAGCCCTGACGAGACCCCTGCCGAACTCATCCCCTGACGCGGGCCCTGACAAGGTGCCCCGACAAGGCCCCGCCCCCGCGTCCCCCGCCTTCAGGTTCGCTTCAGGTCCGTCGTGGACGTTGATCCGCATGCACGGACACCGACCACGCACCCCCGAAACCGAGCACAGCCGCCGCTGGTTCATGAACAAGGCGTTGCTCGCCGGCGGAGTCGCCGCGATGGCGACCATGACCGGCTGCTCGTCGAACTCCTCCGGCACCGCCGACACCGCCGCGTCCTCCGGCGCGCCCGGCGGCATGCCGTCCGGAATGCCCTCCGGCGGACCCGGCGGCGGGGCCGGAGGGATGGGCCCCGGCGCGAGCGAGGTCACGTACGCCGACTTCGTCGGGGTCACCACCGACGGCAAGGTCGTCGACGACCTGTACGCGATCCACAGCACGGACGTCTCCACCGACAAGGTCGTCAAGGCCGCGCAGGCCTTCCTGGACGGGCTGACCTCCAAGGAGCGCAAGGCCTCCGTCTTCGAGGTGGACGACGACGAATGGCTGGCCTGGAGCAACGTCGACGGCTACCAGCGCGAGGGCGCCCGGATGGGCGACCTCACCGAGAAGCAGCGCGACCTCGGATACGCCCTGCTCGGCGCCGCCCTGTCCGCCGACGGGCTCACCCGGACCCGCAACATCATGAAGCTCAACGCGTTCCTGGGCGACTACAGCGGCGGCGGCAGGGACACCCTCACCGAGGGCGCCTACTTCTTCACGTTCATGGGCACCCCGTCGACCACGCAGCCCTGGGGCTTCCAGTACGAGGGCCACCATGTGGCCATCAACTACTTCGTGCTCGGGGACCAGGTCGTCATGACGCCGACGTTCATGGGTTCCGAGCCGACCTCGGCGACCTACCAGGGCGAGAAGATCACCCTCTTCACGAAGGAGACCACGGCCGGTCTCACCCTGCTGCGCTCGCTCACCGACGCCCAGCGCAAGAAGGTGATCTCGTCGGAGACGAAGGCCGGCGACAACCTGAAGGCCGGCGCGGGCCAGGACAACGTGAAGCTCGCCCACCAGGGCCTGATCGCCTCCGGGTTCACCACGGCACAGAAGGACAGCCTCCTCGACCTGGTGCGCGTCTACGTCGGCAACCTGGCCGACGGGCACGCCGAGGTGAGGATGCGGGAGGTCGAGGACCACCTCGACGACACGTACTTCTCCTGGATCGGCGAGACCGAGGACTCCTCGGCCTTCTACTACCGCGTGCACAGCCCCGTGGTGCTCATCGAGTACGACGCCCAGTCCCCACTGGCCTACGGCAACAAGGACAGCGGCGGGGGCGGCGGCATGGGCGGGCCGGGCGGCACGCCGACCCAGCAGCACATCCACACGATCATCCGCACCCCCAACGGCGGCGACTACGGAGTGGACCTCCTCAAGCTCCATCTGGAGAACGACCACTGACCCACCCACCGGAAGCCGGCTCCGAACAGGAGTGCGGAGGTCGAACGAAACAGACCAAAACGCCAGGCCTCGCCACCCCTTCCGCCACGTAGAAATATCTACCAGCATGCAGGTGCCGAGGCCGGACACGGCCGACGGCGCACCCCCGGCGACGCGCCGACCCGCGTCCGGCCGGGACCTGGGGACAGCAGACGGAGCCGGACAATGAGTGAAGTGATGTGGGACCGCGGCGTGGAGTGGCTCGCCGCCGCGGCGACGGACCCTCGGGTCTGCAAGCGCGAATGGGACCAGGGCGAGGGAATCGCCCTGCTGGAGGCGGGCCGTTACTGGGATGTGCTCAGCGTGCCGGACCGGCTGGGCATGCTGGCCCTGGACCTGCTGTGGCAGTCGTCCCGGCCCGCGCCGGGACCCACCCTGGTGGACACCGCGGCCCACCGGGTGGGCTTCTTCCTGCCACCGGACCCGGGCAGCCGGTGGATCGGGGCGGGGCTGCGCCACGCGGGCCGGGGTTCCTGGGTCGCGGTACCGCCGCCGTACCGGTCCGCGCGGTTCGTGGAGTGGCTGGTGCCGCCGGACGGCTCCGGCTTCCTGCACGCGCCGGTGACGCTGGAACTGGCGCTGCGCCAGGCCAACGGCACGCTGGCCGTGCTGACGCCGCTGTGCGACGCGTAGGGCCCGCCGTTCGGGACCGTGCGGCGCGTCACGGAGTGCGGCACGCGCCCCGACAGGCGCCGGACCCCGTCCGCGCAGCCCCGTCCGGCTCGCGGCGCGATGCGGCGTGTCAGGGACGCCTGCCGCCCGGGACCCGGGCGAGGGGCACCCACGGTACGTCCGGGTGGGCGGGCACGGTCCGCCCCCGGGCCCGCCACTCCGCGACGAGCCGGGCGTAGATGGGCGCACGGCACCAGGTGCCGCCGGAGGACTGGGCGTGGAGCAGGCCGGCCGGGCAGTCACCGGCGGGCGGCACGGGAAGGGGGCGGTCCATGCCGGGGCAACGCGCGCCCCGCACCGTCGGTACGCGCGGGCACGGGCGCTCACCGGAGCGGGTGAGCGCAGCCCCCGTTCGGCGGACCCGCCGGTCCGATCGTCGGACCGGCAGGGACGCGATCGTCACTCAACTCGCGTGATGTGCACGGCAATTCAGACACTCACCGCAGAAGCGAACAGATGCCGGGCTCTTTCGGAGCGAAGTATCGCTCAACCGTGCGGGATCGATCGATGACGGTGTGTACTGTGCTGCGGGTGCCCGGTCTCCATGTCTCCCGGGCCCTCCTCTGCCCTGCCCTGCCCACCTCCGCCCCGCACATGCCCGTGCCCGGAACGACGCCCACCTTCCTGGAACCGAATCGATGATCGAATTACCGGACCTGGCTGTCGGCGGTCTGGCCGCCGGCACACTGTCCGCGCTCGCCCTCGCCGGCGGGATGCTGCGGTTACGACGGCAACAGATCCGGCAGCGCGCCGAGACCGCCGCGCTGCGCACCCAACTCGACGGCTCCTTACGGGCGTTCACGGCAGAGGTGGAGCACCTCGCCGCCCGCCGGGTGCCCGCGGCCGCGCGCCGGGTCGCCCATCCGCACACGGAAGTCCCGGGCCCGCTCCAGCCGTTGACCGTCGGCACGCCGACCGGGATCGCGCTGGAGAACGTCCTGCTGGCGCTCCAGGCCGAGGTGGCCGCCCAGCGCACCCGGGTGGACGCCGCGGCGCAGGCCGGGATGCGGGGCGCCACCCGGGAGATCCAGGCCGCTCTGTATCGGCTCCAGGACGCCCTGCGCGGACTGCAACAGCGCTACGACGACCCGGAGTTGGCGCAGACCCTCTTCCGGCTGGACCACGAGAACGAGCAGTCGCTGCGCCGGGCGCAGGTCGCCGCCGTGGTGTGCGGGGCCTGGGTCGGACTGGCCCGTGAGGAGTCGCACCTGGTCGACGCGGTGACCGGCGGTCAGGCCCGGCTCGCCGGGTACCAGCGGGTCGAGGTCCACAACCACCTCGAAGCCGGCACGGCCCTGGTCTCGCACGCCGTGGAGCCGGTCGCCATCATCGTCGCCGAGCTGCTCGACAACGCGCTGCGCCACTCCTCCCCGGACACCGACGTCGTGGTGAGCCTGGAACACGTCCACCACGGCGTCTGCGTGACCGTCGACGACGCCGGCCTCGGCATGAACCGCGACGAACGCGACCGCGCCCAGCGGCTGGTGGCGGGCGACGAACCGATCCTGCTGACCGATCTGGGCGACCCGCCGCGCATGGGGCTGGCCGCGATCGGCCGGCTGACCCGGCAGTTCGACCTGGGCGTGGACCTCTCCTCGCCCTCCCCGTACGGCGGGGTGCGCGCGGTCCTGCGGGTCGACGCCCACCTCCTCAGCCGGATCGACCCCGAGAAGCGTCCCCCGGCCGCGAGCGCCCCGCGCACGACCCGCAGGCCCGCATCCGAACGGCCCGCCCCCGCGCACGCGTACGGGAGCGAGGGCCTCGGACCGGAGCCGGCCGGTCACCACGGACCCGGCGACACCGACGGGCTGCCGCAGCGCCGCCGCCGTGCCCGCGCCGCCGCCGCGGAGGCCACGCCGGCGGCCGCCGAGCCCGTCCGGCCGGCCCGCAGGCCGCAGGACGCGGCGGCCGCGCTCGGCGGCCTCCAGGCCGGGACCGCCGCCGCCCGCGCGGGCGCGGCCGAGTACCCCGCGGCGGGCGACGACGACACCGACCAGACCGACCACGCAGAAGGGGGAGCGGCCCGATGACCAGCCGCAACACGGGCGACACGGCATGGGTGCTGGAACCGATCCTCCAGGTGCCGCACGTGGTGGCCGCCGTCATGCTGACCCGGGACGGGCTCGTGACGGGGTACACCGACGCGCTGTCGCAGCCGTCGGCCGAACGGGTCGCCGCCATCACCAGCACCGTGCAGGGGGCCTGCCGGACGGCGGCGGCCGCCTTCGCCGACCGGGAGAAGGCCGAGGTACGGCAGATCGTCATCGAGTCCGACCACGGCTATGTGCTGATCGTGCCGACCGACCACGGCACCTGTGTCGCCGCGTACGGGGACGGCGAGGTGCGCCTGGACCTGCTGGCGCACCGGGTCCACTCCCAGGTGGCACGACTGGGCGAGAAGGCCATGGCGGCCGCGCCCCGAGGAGCCGACGACACCGCGCCCGCATGACCGGCCGCCCGGCCGGCCGTCCCCTGGTTCCCGCCTATCTGTCGACCGGCGGAGTGACCCGGCCCAGCCGCCCCCACATGGAACGGCTGACCGTCCTGGCGCTCGGCGGCGAACCCCGGCCCACCGGACTGCCCGCCGCCGCGCTCGCCCTGCTGGACGCCCTGGAGGGCGGCTCGCTGGCGGTGGTGGAGGCGGCGGCGCTGCTGCGGCTGCCGGTGTCCGCGGTGCGGGTGCTGGCGGCCGACCTCGTCGACCGGAACCTGGTCCTCGCCCGTGCGCCGATCCCGCCCGCCGAACGGTTCGACCCCGACCTGCTGAAGAGAGTGGCCGATGGCCTTCGCGCCCTCAAGCGCGCCTAGCGCAAGCTCCCCCCATGGCATCCATCTGCCGGACACCGCCCGCGAACTGGTGAAGATCCTGGTCGCGGGGCCGTTCGGGGTGGGCAAGACGACCCTGATCGACTCCGTGTCCGAAATCCGGCCCCTGCACACCGAGGAGCACCTGAGCGAGGCGTCCGCCGAGGTGGACGACCTGGCCGGGGTGCGGGACAAGACGACGACCACCGTCGCCATCGACTTCGGCCGGCTCAGCCTGCCCGGCGGGGTGGTGCTGTACCTGTTCGGCACCCCCGGGCAGGAGCGGTTCCGGGCGCTGTGGGACGACATCGCCCACGGGGCGCTCGGCGCGCTCGTCCTGGTGGACAGCCGCCGGATCGACGCGTCCTTCGGCGTGCTGGGGCTGGTGGAGGAGAGCGGGCTGCCGTACGCGGTCGCCTTCAACGACTTCCCGGACGCGCCCCGGCACCACGGCGTGCAAGAGCTGCGCCGCGCCCTGGACCTGGAGCCGGGGACGCCCATGGTGACCTGCGACGCGCGGGACGCGAACTCCTCGATCGACGCGCTGCTCGCGCTGGTCGACCATCTGATCAGCCGTGACCCCGTGGAGGCCCGGTGACCACCTATCCCCCGGACCGGCGGGACTTCTCGCGCTCGGCGCCGGTGCGCCTGTGGGAGGACGGCTTCGCCTCGGATCCCCGGCACTACTACGGCGCCCTTCGCGCCCAGGGCCCCGTCGGCTGGGCGGAGCTGGCGCCCGGGGTGCCGGCCTACCTGGTCACGGACCGGCGGGCCGCGCTGGAGGTGCTGCACGACGAGGAGACGTTCTCGCACGACCCGCGGGCGTGGGAGGAGACCGTCCCCGCCGACTCCCCGGTGCTCGGCATGATGCGCTGGCGGCCCAACGCGCTGTTCGCCGACGGTGCCGCCCACGTCCGCTACCGCACCACGCTGCTCGACGTGTTCGACCTGGTCGAGCCGTACGACCTGCGGGCGCGGGTGCAGCGGGCGGCGCGGCTGCTGGCGGACCGGATCGGGCCGCGCGGGGAGGCCGATCTGGTCGGGGACTTCTCGCGGCCGCTGCTGGCGCTGGTCCTCAACGACCTGTTCGGGCTGCCGGACAGCCAGGGCGACCGGCTCAACCGGGGCCTCGGCAAGATGATGGAGGGCGGGGCGCAGGCCGCGCAGGGCGAGGCGGAGTACGCGGGGTACGTGCTGGACCTGATCGCCGCCAAGGCCGAGCGGCGCGGGGAGGACCTGCCGAGCCGGCTGCTCGACCATCCGGCCCGGCTGACCCAGGAGGAGGTCACCTGGCAGGTGTTCCTCACCCTCGGCGCCGGGTACGAGCCGACGGCGAACCTGCTCTCCAACACCCTCTCGCGGATCCTGGGCAACCCGGCCTACTACTCCACCCTCACCAGCGGCGCCCGTCCGGTCATGGACGCGGTCGTCGAGGTGCTGCACCACGAGACACCGCTGGCCAACTACGGCATCTACTACGCCCGCAGACCCGTGTCGTTCCACGGGGTGTGGCTGCGCGAGACGGTGCCGGTGGTGGTGTCGTACGGGGCGCTCGGCCACTTCGCCGAGCAGGAGGCCGCCCCTGACCGGCATCCCGGCGACGCCTCGCACCTGTCGTGGGGCGCGGGTCCGCACTCCTGTCCGGTGAAGCAGCACACGCTGCTGATCGTCACCGAGGCGATCGAGCGGCTCACCCAGTGGCTGCCCGACCTCGATCCCGTGCTGCCGCGCGAGCGGCTCAGCTGGCGGCCGGGGCCGTTCCACCGCTCGCTGACCGCGCTGCCGGTCCGATTCAGTCCTCGCTCCCCCGCATCCGAACCGCCAGACCAGCCAGGAGTTCCGTCGTGACCGTGACCGACCGCTTCGTCCTCGACCCGCTGGGCGCCGACATCCCCGCCGAGAGCGCCCGGCTGCGCGCCCTGGGCCCGATCGTGCCCGTGGAGCTGCCCGGCGGCATCCCGGCCTGGGCGCCCACCGGCTACGACACGCTGAAGGAGCTGATCCTCGACCCGCGGGTCAGCAAGGACCCCCGGCAGCACTGGCGGCTCTGGCCGGAGCTGGGCGAACACCCGTCCTGGGGCTGGATCCTCGGCTGGGTCGGCGTGGTCAACATGCTGTCCACGTACGGCGCCGACCACGCCCGGCTGCGCAAACTGGTGGCGCCGAGCTTCACGCACCGGCGCACCGAGGCGCTGCGGGAACGGGTCGAGGCGATCACCAAGGAGCTGCTGGAGGGTCTCGACGCCGGCGGTGACGTGGTGGACCTGAAGGCGGGCTTCGCGCATCCGCTGCCGCTGCGGATCATCTGCGAACTGTTCGGGGTGCCCGAGGAGATGCGGGGCGACACCGCCGCGCTGATCGCGGCGATCATGGACACCTCGGACCCGAGCCCGGAGCACGCCGCGTTCGTGCAGGAGCGGATCGGCACGGTGCTGGGCGGGCTCATCGCCCACAAGAGCGAGCATCCCGGCGACGACATGACGACCGAACTGATCCGGGTCCGCGACGAGGACGGCGACCGGCTCAGCGGCGAGGAACTCATGTACACGCTGCTGCTGGTGATCGGCGCCGGGTTCGAGACGACCGTGAACCTCATCGGGAACGCGGTGGTGGCGCTGCTGCGGCGGCCGGAGCAGCTGGCGGCCGTACGGCGCGGGGAGATCGGCTGGGACGCGGTGGTGGACGAGACCCTGCGCGCGCATCCGTCGATCGCCTCGCTGCCGCTGCGTTTCGCGGTGAGCGACCTGACGGTCGGCGATGTCACCGTTCCCGCCGGGGACGCGATCATCACGACGTACGCGGCCGCCGGGCTGGACCCGGAGCACTACGGGGCGGACGCGGACGTGTTCGACGCGACGCGCGGGGCGGACGATCATCTGGCGTTCGGGATCGGTGTGCACCGGTGCATCGGCGCGCCGCTGGCCCGGATGGAGGCGCTGACCGCGCTCCCCGCCCTGTTCGAGCGGTTCCCGCGGCTGCGGGCGGCCGACGGGGAGCTGCGCCAGGTGCCGTCGTTCATCGCGTTCGGCTGGCAGGAGATCCCGGTCCGGCTGCGGGACTGAGGCGCGAGGGGGCGGTGGCTCCGGGCACGGGGCGCGCGGGTTCCGGGACGCGCGGGTGCGGGGCACGGGTGCGGGGCACGGGTGCGCGGGGGCATACGGGTGCGGGGGTGCGACCAGTCCCCCGTGCCGGTCGCATCCCCGCCGTGCTGGAACCTACGCGCCGGGCGAGCGGCTTGTGAATCGTGTCGATGCCCGTTCTGCGGCGCCGAGGACTCACCTGTGCACAGGTGAGTCCGGAAGGCCCTATTCCGCTCCTGGCCGGAGGGCTCCGCGCAGATCGGGCTGGTCGAGGTCACGCGTCGCCAGATGGGCGAGGACGACTTCGTAGAGGTCGCTGCCGGAGGCCAGGAGCTGGCGTTCGAGCACGGGTTCGGCGCTGCGGACGTGCTCACGCACGGTCTGGGCGTGCACACCGAGCAGCTGCGCGGCCCGTTCGGCGTTGCCGCCCGCGGCGATCCAGGTGCGCAGGGTGCGGCGCAGGTCGCGGCCGTCGGTGTCCAGGCGGGCCAGCAGATCCTGTCCCCAGGTGGCCAGGGCGGGCCCGGTGAGCAGGTCGCCGAGCCGGGCGGTCGCTGCCGCGCCGCCCGCGCGCTCCTCGGTGAAGCCGACCTGGGTGTTGAGGGCGAGATGGACGGTGGCCCGGACGGTGAGGTCGGAGAAGTCGGTGCCCAGCAGGTTCTCGACCCGTTCCATCCGGGCGCGGACCGTGTTGCGGCTGACGCCCAGCACCTTCGCCGCGCTGACGGCGGTGAACTCCAGGCCGAGCCGGGTGGTGGCGAGGAGTTCGGCGCGGGTGTGGTGCGGCAGGGTGTCGAGGGGGCGCAGCAGCCGGGTCGTCCAGGTGGCCAGCACCTCCGGATCCATCAGGCGCTCGGGATGGGTGCGCTCGGCGTAGACGGCCCGGTGGTCGGGGCGGAAGCGGGCGACGGCGAGGGCGCTGACGGCCTGCCCGTAGGCGGTGGCGGTGCTGGCGAGGCTGTGCCGGGTGCTGCCGCCGAGGTAGGCGTCGGGGGTGCGGTCGCACAGGGCCCACAGGGCGGCGGCCGAGGTGTCGTCCGGGGTGACGACGATGACGTGGCCGTCCATGGCGGGGCAGCGGACGACGAGGGCCTCGTCGCAGGTGGCCGCGAGGCAGTCCTCGGCGAGGCGGTCGCGGTCGGCGGGGGCGCTCTCGACGACGTAGACGCAGGCGGTGTCGGTGTCGAGCAGGCCGGGCCACAGGCCGGCGGCGACCCGGCGGGCGGCGACGATGTCCTCGACCATGAGGAGCTGGAGGATGGCGAGGCGCAGGTCGGAGGTGGCGCGGGCGAGGCGGTGTCCGGTGGCGGCGGTCTGCCGGGCGCGCAGCACCAGCTCGAGGACGGTCGCGGTGTGCGTGACGATGTCGGCGGCGCGCCGGTCGAAGGGAGCCGTACGGGAGACGGTGAGCACGCCCGTCGAGGCGGGGGCCGGCAGGGCGACCCCGATCAGCCGGGCGAAGCGGCCGTCGCCCTCCCAGGCGGCGGAGGCGATGCGGCCGGAGAGGATGTCGGCGGCCGGGCCCTGGTCGAGCGGCTGCTGCGTTCCGGCGAGCGGGGTGCCGGTGTCGTCGACCAGGCACACGGTCGCGTCGAGCGTGCGTGCCAGCCAGTCGGTGATCCTGCGGAGGTCCGACCTGCTGGGGCGCAGGTGGTCGAGGAGTTCCCGCGCCCACGTCGGGTCGGCGCCCGTCACCTCGGTGTCGCGGTTCCCGTCGTCCCGGCCGGTCATGCGCGTGCTCTCCTCGTCCCTCCGGCCCCCGCGGGCCGAACCAGTCATTTCGGTCGGGGACGTTACCTCACCGGGCCGAAAGGTCCGAGGCCCGTGGGCCGGAGCGGTCCGGCGGACCCCGGTGGCGGCCCCGGCGCGCGCGTGGGCATAGATATGCGGGCGAAGGCATGGCGCCCGGACGTCTGGGCGGCCCGGCCGTCCCGGACGTACCATGACTCCGTCCGCCCGCCCGCGACCTCGCAGGTCAGCGGCCCTTCGCAGACGAACGGGAGAGCACCCGCCGTGGCCCATCTGCGCGCTGCCCAGAAGGAGATGACCCGTCGGCTGCTGCTGTCGACGGCGCTGGAGCTGTTCGAGGCGCGCGGCTACGCGGGGACGACGGTCGACGACATCGCCAAGGCGGCGGGCACCACACGGGTGACGTTCTACGCCTACTTCCCCTCCCGGACGGCGCTGATGAAGGCGCTCTTCGAGGAACTCGACCGGTTGCTGGCGGAGCGGGAGGGGGCCGCGGACCTGGTCACGGTGGTCCGCGCGGGACAGCGCGACGGGTTCGGGATCTGGCTGACCGCCGTCTCCCGGCAGTGGCCCCGGATCCGGCCGTACGTCCTGGCCGCGCACGAGGCCGCCGCCGTGGATCCGGAGGTGCGGGAGCTGGTCGAGGGGTGGTTCGACGGGGTGGTCCACGACATCGAGGCCGGCCTCGACCAGGCGGGCCGGTTCGATCCGGACTCCCGGCGCACCCGCGGCTTCCTGGCGCTCGCCCAGCTGGACCAGCTGGGCCGGCACTGGATGCGGCACGGCTGGCGGACGGACCCGGCGACGGCACTGGGGGTGCTCACGGACAGCTGGACGCAGCTGCTGGGAGACGGGTGAGCGGCGGACACCGTGAGCGGCCGGGGACCGTACGGTTCCCGCCACGGCATAAGCTCGGCCAATGGCCAAGTACTACGACGTGCACCCCGACAATCCCCAGCCGCGCACCATCTCCCAGGTGGCGCAGGCCATCCGGGACGACGCGCTGATCGCGTACCCGACGGACTCCTGCTACGCCCTGGGCTGCCGGCTGGGCAGCAAGAACGGCATCGACCGGATCCGGGCCATCCGCAAGCTGGACGACCGGCACCACTTCACGCTCGTGTGCCAGGACTTCGCGCAGCTCGGCCAGTTCGTGCGGGTGGACAACGACGTGTTCCGCGCGATCAAGGCGACGACGCCCGGCAGCTACACCTTCATCCTCCCGGCGACCCGGGAGGTGCCGCGCATGCTCCAGCACCCGAAGAAGAAGACGGTGGGCGTGCGCATCCCCGACCATGTCGTCACCCAGGCCCTGCTCGCCGAACTCGGTGAACCGCTGCTGTCCAGCACGCTGTTGCTGCCGGGCGAGGAGGAACCGATGACCCAGGGCTGGCAGATCAAGGACGAGCTGGACCATCTGGTGGACGCCGTGCTCGACTCCGGGGACTGCGGCACCGAGCCGACCACGGTGATCGACTTCTCCGAGGGCGAGGCCGAGGTCGTGCGGCACGGGGCGGGGGACGCCTCACGGTTCGAGTGAGGCACGGGGGTCCTCACGACCGGTTCCGTGGTACCTGCAACGATGGGCGCGGAACCGCATCGCCAGGCGGAACCACCGCCCGCCGTGAACCGCGCAGAGAGGCACCCCCATGACCTCCGTACAGGGATCAGCCGTGGACATCCGCACCGAGGACGGTGTCGCGGACGCCTACCTCGCCCGTCCCGCCGACGGGTCGCCCCGTCCGGGTGTGCTGCTGTACCAGGACGCGTTCGGGCTGCGCCCGCATCTGCGGGCGATGGCCGACCGGCTCGCCGAGGCCGGGTACACGGTGCTGGTCCCCAACGTGTTCTACCGTCACGGGCGCGCCCCGGTCGTGGAGTTGCCCGAGTTCATCGACCCGGCGGCCCGGCCGGAGATCTTCGGCGCCCTGACGCCGGTCATCCGGTCCCTCACCACCGAACGGGCCATGCGGGACGCGGACGCGTATCTGCGGTGGCTGGAGGAGAGCCCGCTGGTCACGGACGGTCCGGTCGCGCTGACCGGGTACTGCATGGGCGCCCGGCTCGCGCTGCTGACCGCCGGCACCCACCCGGAGCGGGTGGCGGCGGCGGCCGGCTTCCACGGCGGGCGGCTCGCGACCGACGCGCCGGACAGCCCGCATCTGGTGGCCGGCCGGATCACCGCGGAGCTGTACTTCGGCCACGCGGACCACGACGCGTCCCTGCCGCCCGAGCAGATCCGGCTCCTGGCCGACACCCTCACCGAGGCCGGCGTACGCCATCGCTGCGAGGTCTACGAGGGCGCCCACCACGGCTTCACCCAGGCCGACACCGCCGCGTACGACGAGAAGGGCGCTGAGCGTCACTGGTCGGCGCTGCTTGACCTGCTGAAGCGGACGTTCTGACGGCACGGGCGCCCGGGCCCGGCGGCGGCCCGGGCGCTCTCTTCTGTCCGAATCATTGACATGCACACACCTCAGTGCGACTTTGAGAGCGCTCTCAAGCAGGTACGGACCAAGACGGTGCGGACCAACCCCACAGGTCAACCCCACAGACCTTCCCGCACGGAGGTGGAGAGTGCTCGCAAGGATCACTTTCAGACTGATGGGAGCCGCCGCCCTGATCGGCGCGCTTCTCACCCTCGGACCCCCGGCCACCCCGGCCGCGGCGGCCGTCCCCGACACCATCCCCCTGAAGATCACCAACAACTCGGGGCGCGGTGACGCCCTCTACGTCTACAACCTCGGCACCCAGCTGACGACCGGCCGGCAGGGCTGGGCGGACGCGGGCGGCACGTTCCACCCCTGGCCCGCCGGAGGCAACCCGCCGACCCCCGCGCCCGACGCCTCGATCCCGGGCCCGGCCGCCGGGCAGTCGGCGACCATCCGGATCCCCAAGTTCTCCGGCCGGATCTACTTCTCGTACGGCCAGAAGCTCGTCTTCAAGCTCACCACCGGCGGACTGGTGCAGCCGGCCGTGCAGAACCCGAGCGACCCGAACCGGAACATCCTGTTCAACTGGTCGGAGTACACGCTCAACGACTCCGGTCTGTGGCTGAACAGCACCCAGGTCGACATGTTCTCCGCGCCGTACGCGGTCGGCGTCCAGCGCGGCGACGGGAGCACGGTCAGCACCGGACGCCTCAAGCCGGGTGGCTACAACGGGTTCTTCAGCGCCCTGCGCGGACAGCCGGGCGGCTGGGCGAACCTCATCCAGAGCCGGTCGGACGGCACCGTGCTGCGCGCGCTCTCCCCGCTGTACGGGGTGGAGACCGGAGCCCTGCCGGCGGGCGTGATGGACGACTACGTCAACCGCGTCTGGCAGAAGTACGCCACGACGACACTCACCGTGACCCCGTTCGCCGACCAGCCGGGCATCAAGTACTACGGCCGGGTCTCCGGCGGGGTCATGAACTTCACCAACACCTCGGGAGCCGTCGTGACGAGCTTCCAGAAGCCGGACGCGGCCAGCATCTTCGGCTGCCACAGGCTGCTGGACGCCCCGAACGACGCCGTCCGCGGGCCGATCTCCCGCACCCTGTGCGCGGGATTCAACCGGTCGACGCTCCTGGTCAACCCGAACCAGCCGGACACCACGACGGCGAACTTCTACCAGGACGCGGTGACCAACCACTACGCCCGCAAGATCCACGCGCAGACGGCCGACGGCAAGGCGTACGCGTTCGCGTTCGACGACGTCGGTCAGCAGGAGTCGCTCGTCCATGACGGCTCCCCGCTCCAGGCGTATCTGACGCTGGATCCGCTGAACTGAGCGCGACGGCGTCCCGCACACGGAGGGAGCCCGTGTGCGGGACGCCGGTTCGAGGGGTGCGGATCAGCCGGTCGTGACGGCGGTGTCGTCGACGACGAAGCTGGTCTGGAGCGAGGAGTCCTCGACGCCGGAGAACTTCAGGGCCACCGTGGAGCCCGCGAAGGAACCGAGGCTGAAGGACTTCTGCACATAGCCGGAGGCCGCGTTGAGGTTCGAGTACGTGGCCAGGGTGGTCGACCCGGCGGTGACCGTCAGCTTGTCGTACTGGGTGCTGGTGGTGGTCTCGGCCGTGTCGATGTGCAGGTAGAAGGTGAACGTGGTGTTGGTGCAGCCGCTCGGGATCATCACCGACTGCGTCAGCGTGTCGGTGTGGGTCGATCCGTAGCCGTCGAGCCAGGCCTTGTAGGAGCCGGTGCGGGCCGCCTGGCTGCTGGAGTTGGTGATGACTCCGCTCGACGCCGTCCAGGTGGTGTTGCCCGACTCGAAGCCCGCGTTGCCCAGCAGCTGCGTCGCGGTGCAGGAGCCGCCGCCCGTCGAGCTGACCGTCCAGGTGAAGGAGGCGGTGCCGGTGGCGCCGGTGGAGTCGGTCACCGTGACGGTGGTGCTGTAGGAGCCGGCGGTGGTCGGCGTACCGGAGATCAGACCGGTGGAGCTGCTGATCGACAGCCCGGTGGGCAGACCGGTCGCGGCGTAGGTCAGGGAGCCGCTGTTGGTGCTGCTGGCGGTGATCTGGAGGCTCGCGGCGGTGCCGACCGTGGCGGACTGGCTTCCCGGGTTGGTCACCGTGACGCCCGTCGACGGAACCGTGATGTGGCTGCCGACGTTGATGCCGGCGAAGGCGTTGCCGACACCGGCGTACTGGGCGGAGCTGGAGCCGTAGAGCGCCGAGGCGGCGTTCAGCGCGGCGGTGCGGGCCTGGGCGTACGTGGTGCTGGACGTCATGTACGTCGTCAGCGCCTTGTACCAGATCTGGAGCGCCGCGGCCCGGCCGATGCCCGCGACGGCGACACCGTCGGAGGTCGGGCTGTTGTAGGTGACACCGTTGATGGTCTTGCTGCCGCTGCCCTCGGAGAGCAGGTAGAACATGTGGTTCGCCGGGCCCGAGGAGTAGTGGACGTCGAGGTTGCCGATACCGGAGTACCAGCTGTCGGCGGAGCTGCCGTCCTTGTCGGGCTCGTCCATGTAGCGCAGCGGGGTGCCGTCGCCGTTGATGTCGATCTTCTCGCCGATGAGGTAGTCACCGACGTCGGAGGAGTTGGCCGCGTAGAACTCCACGCCCGTGCCGAAGATGTCGGAGGTGGCCTCGTTCAGGCCGCCCGACTCCCCGGTGTAGTTCAGGTTCGCGGTGTTGGACGTGACGCCGTGGCTCATCTCGTGGCCCGCGACGTCCAGCGAGGTCAGCGCGTGGGTGCTGCTGGTGCCGTCGCCGTAGGTCATGCAGAAGCAGTCGTCGTCCCAGAAGGCGTTGACGTACGCCGTGCTGTAGTGGACGCGGGAGTAGGCGGCGACGCCGTCGTTCTTGATGCCGCTGCGCCCGAAGGTGTTCTTGTAGAAGTCCCACGTCACCTGGGCGCCGTAGTGGGCGTCGACGCCGGCGGTCTGGGTGTTGGAGCCGGAGCCGGTGCCCCAGGTGTCGTCGGCGTCCGTCATCAGGGTGCCCGTGCCGGACGTGCCGTTGTTGAGGCTGTACGTCTTGTGCGTGCCGCGCGTGGTGTCGTTCAGCTGGTACGTCGACCCGGACAGCGTGGTGCCGATGGTGACGGTACCGCTGTACTGGCTGTTGCCGGTGCCGGTCTGGACGCCCTCGAACTGGGAGAGCTTCGCGCCGGTCGTGGCGTCGGTGATGACGTGCAGCTTGCTCGGCGTGCCGTCGTCCTGAAGACCGCTCACCACGGTCTCCCAGGCGAGCTTGGGCGTGCCCTCGCCGGCCCAGATCACCTTGCGCGCGCTCTGGGCGGCGGGGTCCTGGGCGTCGAGCGCCTGCGCGGCCTTCAGGGCCTTGGTCTCGGCGGCCGCCTTGCCGTACGTGGCGGTGGTGGACTTGACCGAGACGGTACGGCGGTTGTTGTTGAAGGTCGTGCTCACCGTGCCGACGGCCAGCGAGGCCGGAGGTGTGTGCACGACGAGGTCGCCGCCGAGGACGGGCAGACCGGCGTAGGTGCGCTCGTAGCGCGTGTGCACGGTGCCGTCGTTGTCCTTCACGACGTCCTTGACGAGCAGCTTCTCCTGGGCGCCGAGGCCCAGGGTGTCCGCCGTCGTCGTCGTCCTCGCCTCGGCGCTCTTGATCAGTGCCGTGCGCTGGGCGGGCGTGACCTCGGCGGGCAGACCGCCGGTGCGCAGGGGGCTGGGGTGGGGGGCTGCGGGCTTCGCGACCGCCGGAACGGTCTGGACTCCGACGGCCAGCAGCGCGGCCGTGGAGAGCAGTGCCGCTCCGACCGCGGTCCGCTTGCGGGGGTTGGGTCTCACTCGTTCTCCTCCTGCTGCGGCCGCGGGGTACGGCCGGTGACAGACCGGGCAGACGGGTGTGCTGTCCGGGACGAGCTGTGCGGGACCGAAAGAGGGTGAAGGCAACCGCCGTGTGGGGTACGACGGCTGGGAGGGAGAATGACAGGCTTGACGGATGCATGTCAGCCAGACCGGAGTGCTTCAAGGGTTATCCCTCGGTGCCGGGCACGACCGAGGGCATCACCCCCGGCAACCCTGTGGACGAGCTGTGCGCCTGCTGTCCGGGCGGGCGGACGCGGCCCCACGTCACGCACCGCGGGAAGGGTGCGGAACCGGCCAACGGCGGCCCGCCCCGAGCCCTACGAGGCGCCCTGGCCGCGGGGCCCGGAGGCGGCCGCCGTCACCGCCAACTTCCGCTGCAGGAAACGCACTTGACGGTTCAGCACGTCGACGGTGAGGGCCGTGCCGACCGGCTGGTGACCGGCGCCGGGCAGCAGCACGAGTTCATGCGGCCGGCCGGCGGCCCGCAGCACGGCGGACAGGCGCAGGGCGTGCACGGGAGGGACCTCCGGATCGGCGAGGCCGTGCAGGAGCAGCAGGGGGCGCGTCAGCCGGTGCGCCTCGTGGAGCGGGGAGGCCGCCGCGTACCGGCCGAGGTGCTCGTCCGGGTGGCCGAGGACCCGCTCCTGCCGGTGGGCCTCGTGAAGCCGCTGGTCGGTCACCGCGGCGCCGGCGACGGCCGCGTGGAAGACGTCCGGGCGGCGCAGGACGGCGAACAGGGCGAGGGTGCCGCCGAAGGACCAGCCACGGACGGCGACCCGGCCGAGGTCCAGGGCCGGGTGATGGCGGGCGGCCTCGCGCAGCGCGGTGACCTGGTCGTCGAGGACGGGCCCGAACGGGTCGCCGTGGACCGCGTGTTCCCAGTCGGGCCCGCGACCGGGCGTGCCGCGCCCGTCGGTGACCAGGACCGCGAAGCCGTGCTCGGCGAACCACTGCGACACCAGGGTCCGCCAGTCCGTCGCCGCGGTGACCCGCTGCGCGCCGGCCCCGCCGTACGGGTCGACGAGGACGGGCAGGAGGTCGCCGCCGGGGCGGTGCCAGGACGGGAGGTGGAGCCGGGCACGCAGCTCGCGCGGGCCGAGCCGGAGCACGGTGGCACGCACGTCGAGCGACGGGCGTTCGGCGTACGAGGCGACGGCGAGCGCGGGGCGGCCCTCCCGCCGGACGGTGGTCGCCTCACCGGTGGACAGGAGGGTGCCGCCCCGGCGCGCCCCGCGGTGCACGCCCGGCCGTTCGGTCAGCCTGCGCGAGCCGGACCCCGGACGGTAGGTCCACAGCTGGGTCTCGGTGGGTTCCTCGGAGGCCGTGAACAGCACCTCGTCGCCCTCGACGGCGAGGACGGCCCGCAGTTGGAGTCCGGGCGGGGTGACGGGCACGCCGTCGTCCAGGAGGTGCCGGGTGCCGCGCAGGTCGCGGTGGGTGAGCGGGGTGCCGGATCCGCTCCGGGCGGGCAGGCCGGGCACGAGGTGCAGCCAGGGTTCGCCGCGCTGCGTGTGCAGGACGCGGGCGGCGCCGTCGCCCGGTTCGATGCCGAGGAGGCGCAGTTCGCGCTGGTCCCGGGACTGGACGACGGCGTAGGGGCCGTGCGGGTCCCAGCCCGCGCCGACGAGGTACTCGTGGGCGGACCGGTCCCAGGGCACCGGGACCCGGGAGCCGTCGAGGTCGGCGAGCCACAGGGTGACCTCGGCGTTGGGGGTGCCGGCGGGGGCCGGGCGCCGGCCGGGCCGGGCGGCGGGGCGCACCGGCGTCCAGTCGGTGCGGGCGAGGAGCAGCCGGGTGCCGTCCGGGGACCACCAGTGTCCGTGCGGGCCGTCCGGTGCGGTGGTGTGCGTGTGCGGCGCCCACGCGAACTCCTCGTCGGGGCCGTCCGGTGCGGCGACCGCCCGGTCCGCCGTGCCGTCGGCGCCGATGAGCCGCAGGGCGCCCTCGTGGACGTACGCGATGTGCCGGCCGGCGGGGTCGGGGCGCGGGTCGGACACCGGGCGCGGGGTGGGCAGGAGGCGGGGCTCCGGGCCCGCGGTCCACAGGGCGCCGGCCGTGGTGAACACGATCAGGCGGCCGGCGCGGTCGGTCGCGTAGGAGTCGACGCCCTCGCGGGGAGCGGCCAGGAGCCGTTCGGTGCCGCTGTCGACGTCCAGGGCCCACAGACAGGCCGCCGGGTCGTCGCCCGCACGGCCGCGCAGGAAGAGGACGGTCCCGCCGTCCCGGGTGAGCGTGGCGCCGCGCGGGGCGCCACGAGTGAGGCGGGCGGTACGGACGAGCTGTTCGGGCAGCGGGGCGATGGGCACGAGGGGCTTCTTCCACCTCGCTCGCGATGCAAACACGTGTTCGAATAACTCGTCTCGGCTCTCCTTCCCGTGCCGGGGCGCCGGGATGCGCTCGTGGTGCTCGACCTGATCTGTCCGACGCTCGCGGTACTCGTCGCGTGCGGCCGCTTCGGCCCCGAGTCCTTCACCGGCTGACGCCGGTCACGCCTCGCGCCCCCGCGGGACCTCGCCCCGGCCCCGTCCGTGGAATCATCGACGGCCGGACGGTCGCGGAGGCGGGAAGGCGGTGGGCGGGCATGGTGGCCGGCTGGGAGTGGGACGAGACGTTGTTCTCGGGCACCGCCGCCCACTACCGGCGCGGGCGGATTCCCTACGCTCCCGGACTGGCCGCCGCGCTCGCCCGCGAGCTGCGGCTCGACGGACGCGGGCGCCTGCTCGACGTGGGGTGCGGGCCGGGAACCGTCGCCCTGGAACTGGCGCACCTGTTCGGCGAGATCGTCGGCGTGGACCCGGACCGGGAGATGCTCGCCGAGGCCGGCCGCGAGGCCGTCGAGCGAGGCCTGGACGGGAAGGCGCGCTGGGTGCGGGCCCGGGCCGAGGAACTGCCGGGGGGACTGGGCACCTTCACCGTGGCGGCCTTCGCCCAGTCCTTCCACTGGATGGACCGCGACCTGGTGGCGGCGACCACCCGGGCCGTGCTGGAGCCCGGCGGATTCCTGGTGCACATCTCGGACCTGAAGACGGAGACCCGGTCCGTCGACGGCCTGCCGTACCCGGCGGTGCCCTACGCGGCGATCGACGACCTGGTCAGGAGCTACCTGGGACCGGTCCGCCGGGCCGGCCGGGGCGTGCTGGCGCAGGGGACCCCCGGGGGTGAGGCGGAGGTGCTCGCCCGGGCGGGGTTCTCCGGTCCGCGGCGCCTTGTCGTGCCGGGCGGCCAGGCCCTGGAACGGACCCCGGACGACGTCGCCGCCTGGGCGTTCTCGATGTCGTTCTCGGCCCCGCACCTGTTCGGCCCGCGCCGCGACGGCTTCGAGGCCGATCTGCGCCGGCTGCTGCGGGAGGCCTCCGCCGCGGGCCGGTTCTCGGAACGCCGGCCGAGCACCGAGGTGTTCGTCTGGGGGAAGGACGCCACCGGTCCCGGCCGAGTCCCGCCATACGGGAAAGGCTTGCCTTCGCCCGGTCTCGCCCCGTAGACAGTCCTCCACGAACGGCCATGACTCTGGGGGGAGTTGGCGATGGAAGGCACGGTGGACGGGTTCCGGTACGGGGTGGCGACCCCGCTGGCGGCCTATGTGATGGCCTGTCTGGGAGGTGCGCTGGGGCTGCGCTGCATCGTGCGGTCGCTGCTCCACACGGGCTCCTGGAAGCCCGGCTGGCTGGCACTGGGGGCCGCGTCGATCGGCTGCGGCATCTGGACGATGCACTTCATCGCGATGATCGGCTTCCAGGTGGAGGAGACCCGGATCGGGTACGACGTGGGTCTGACCGTGCTCAGCCTCGCGGTCGCGGTCGCCGTCGTCGCCGTCGGCGTGTTCCTGGTGGGTTACCGGGGGGCGGGCGGCGCGTCGCTGGCGCTCGCGGGCGTCGTCACCGGTCTCGGGGTCGCCGCGATGCACTACCTGGGCATGGCGGCGATGCACCTCGACGGCAGCATCCGGTACGACCCGCCGACGGTCGTCCTCTCCGTACTGATCGCGGTCGCCGCGGCGACGGCCGCGCTGTGGGCGGCGGTCACGGTCCGCGGGTTCCTGGCGAGCCTGGGCGCCAGCATGGCGATGGGTGTCGCCGTGTCCGGGATGCACTTCACGGCGATGGCCGCGGTCAGCGTCCATGTGCACGGGTCGACGCCCTCGTGGGCCGGGGACGCCCCCACCTCGCTGCTGCTGCCGATGCTGATCGGACCGGCCGTCTTCCTGCTGCTGGCGGGCGTGGTCGTGATGTTCGACCCGCTGCTGGTGCTCGGCGACGGCGAGTGGAACCGTCCCGCCCGGCCGGGGCGGGACGAGAAGGCACGGAAGGAACCGCCCGGCCGGTCGTGGAGCCGGCACTGACGGACCGTCACCGGGCCGCCGCCCGGAGGCCGCCGGTCACCCGACGTCCGTCGCGCCGTGGGCCGTTGCTACGGTGCACCCCGTGTCTGACTCCTCACGCGATACCGCCGAGGGCGCCGGCTGGACCGGTGCCGAACCCGGCACCTACCGCAAGCTGATGCCGGGCCGGGTCGAGAAGATCTCCTGGCTGGACCCCCGGATGCTGTGGGCGGCCCGCAACGGTGTACTCGCCTCCTGGTTCGGCGACCCGACGGGCCGCACGCGCGGCCGGTGGGTGGCGCAGCGGGCGGCGGCCGGCGCACCCGCGGACAAGGTGATCCGGCGCTCGGACCCGGAGCGCTTCTCCTTCATGGTGATCGGCGACACGGGCGAGGGCGACGATTCCCAGTACGCCGTCGTACCGGGCTTTCTGAAGGCGAGTCAGGACACGTCGTTCGCCGTTCTCGCGAGCGACGTCATCTATCCGGTCGGCAGCGCCGACGACTACGACGGCAAGTTCTTCCGGCCGTACCAGGACTATCGGGCACCGATCTACGCGATACCCGGCAACCACGACTGGTACGAGGATCTCGGCGCCTTCATGCGGGTCTTCTGCGACGACGCCCCGGCGCTGCCCGCCGAGCCCGGCCCCCGCCGGTTCACCCGGGCCTGGCTGCGCTCACTGCTCTGGCACCGGCCCCGCCCGGGCGACGGGCAACACCTGAACGAGGCACGGAAGTTGCGCTCGGCGACGGCCCAACAGGCCGTACAGCCGGGGCCGTACTGGGCGATCGACGCCGGACCGGTGCGGATCATCGGTGTCGACACCGGTCTGCTGGGCACCCTCGACGCCGAACAGGGCGCCTGGCTGCGCGAGGTGTCCCAGGGCCCGCGGCCGAAGATCCTGGTCACCGGCTCACCGCTGTACGTCGACGGCGAGCACCACCCGTGCGCCATCGAAGGGGGCGGCACCGTCGACGACATCGTGACCGCGCCCGAGCACCACTACGTGGCGGCGATAGGCGGCGACATCCACAACTACCAGCGCTATCCGGTGCGGTTGGCGGACGGCAGGACCCTGCAGTACGTGGTCTCGGGCGGCGGGGGCGCCTTCATGCACGCCACGCACACCATCCCCCGTGTCTCCGTCGCCGGGGTCGACGAGCGGGACTTCCGCTGCTACCCGCTGCGCGGCGACTCCCTCGCCTTCTACGGCCGGCTCTACGGGCGCCGGCTGCGTCTGCGCCGCTTCTTCGCGCTGAGCGAGGCCGAGGCACAGGCGGTCGTCGCCGAGCGGCTCGGCATCCCGCCCACCCGGGTCCCGGGGCCGGAGGTCAGGGTCACCCGGCGGATCCGGCTGGTGGCCGGGCTGCTGGGGACGGGGAGCCGCCCGGAGCGCCGCAGGCGGCTGCGGCTCCCGGTGCGCAAGATCTACACGCAGCTGTTCTCGCCCGGCAACGCCACCTACAGCCCGCCGTTCTTCAAGTGCTTCCTGCGGCTGGACGTCACCCCGCGGTCCGTGCGGCTGCGGTGCTTCGCCGCCACCGGCGGCCTCGCGCAGGAGCTGAACCCGCCGGTCGAGGACGAGGTCACGATCCCGCTGGTCTGAGCCGGCCTGCGACAATCGGACGGGAAGCGCCGTACGACCACGCTGGAGGAGCCCGTGCCACCCACCTCACGCCCCCTGCGCAAGCTGGGCTTCCTCACGATCGGCCTGTTCGACGGGGACGACCCGGCCCGGGGGCACGAGACCACGCTGGAGATCATCGAGCTGGGCGAGCGGCTCGGCTTCGACAGCGCGTGGGTGCGTCACCGGCATCTCCAGTACGGGATCTCCTCCCCCGTCGCCGTGCTGGCGGCCGCCTCGCAGCGCACCCGCCGGATCGAGCTGGGCACCGCGGTGATCCCGCTGGGCTGGGAGAACCCGCTGCGGCTGGCGGAGGACCTGGCGACGGTCGACGTGCTGTCCGGGGGCCGGCTCAACCCGGGGGTGAGCGTGGGCCCGCCGATGCACTTCGACCAGGTCAAGGACGCCCTGTACCCGGACACGGCGGACGCCGAGGACTTCGGGTACGAGCGGGTGCGGCGGCTGCTGGACCTCGTACGCGGCAAGTCCGCCTCGGACTTCAGCGGGGTGGAGGGCTTCGAGGTGTTCTCCGACCGGGTGCAGCCGCACTCCCCCGGCCTGGGCCGGCGTCTCTGGTACGGCGGGGGCAGCGTGAGTTCCGCGCGGTGGGCGGGCGAGCACGGCATGAACTTCCTCACCAGCAGCGTCGTCAAGGCCGAAGGCCCGGACGACGCCCGGGACTTCGCCGAGATCCAGCTGTCGCACGTGCGCGCCTTCCGCGCCGCCCACCCCGACGGCGAGGCCGCTCGGGTCTCCCAGGGCCTCGTGGTGATCCCCACCGACTCCGCCTCGCCCGAACAGCGCGCGCGGTACGAGGAGTTCGCCGCCCGGCGGCTGCCGCGCACCAGGTCCCCGCAGGGTCCGGGGCGGCTGCTGTTCGCCCCCGACCTGGTCGGCACCTCGGAGGAGATCGCCGAACGCCTGGCCGCGCACGCCGCGTTCCGTGAGATCGACGAGGTGGCGTTCGCGCTGCCCTTCACCTTCGCGCACGAGGACTACGTGCAGATCCTCACCGACATGGCGACGCGGCTGGGCCCGGCCCTGGGATGGCGGCGGGCCGCCTGACGTCACCGGCGGCCGGACCCGGTGTCCCCGTCACCAGCGGCCGGGCTCCGTCCCCGTCAGTGGCTCCGACGGCTTGCCGTCCACGCCGACCGGCACGTCCCCGGTGAGCATCACCCGGTGCATGGTGCGCGGGAAGCCGAGGTGGGCGTTGTCGCTCGGCGCGAGGTGGATGGTGGCCCGGTTGTCCCAGAAGGCCACGCTGCCGGGCTCCCAGCGGAAGCGGACCGTGTACTCGGGCCGCACCGCCTGCTCCAGCAGCATGTCGAGCAGGGCCCGGCTCTCGGCGCGCGAGACGTCGGCGATCTGCTCGACGTAGTAGCCGTTGACGTAGAGCACCTTCTCCCCGGTCTCGGGGTGGACGCGCACCAGCGGGTGCAGGGACGCCACCTGGTGGCCCAGCAGGTGGCGGACGTACGCGTCGTCGCCGGGGCGGGGCTGGTAGCCGACGCCGAGCCGGTGTTCGGCGCGCAGTCCGTCCACGAACCGCCGCACCGGCGCGGAGAGTCCCGCGTACGCGGCGGCGAGGTTGGCCCAGGTGGTGTCGCCGCCGTACGGGGGGACGGTCTCGGCGCGCAGGACGGTCGCGGCCGGCGGGTCGATCCGGGCGCCGTGGTCGCAGTGCCAGCCGCGCAGCAGGGTGTGCCGGCGGCGCTGGAGCCACTCCTCGTGCTCCATGCCGAACTTCCCGCCCAGTTCCAGCCGGTCGGCGGTCGTCTCGACCTCCGGGAAGTCCGGGGGCGAGGCGCTGCCCCGCTTGCGCAGCACGACCGGTCGGCCGAACCTGCGGGCGAAGGCCACATGGGCGGCGTGGTCGAGGTGCTGCCCGCGGAAGAACACCACCTTCCAGTGCAGCACGGCGGCCCTGACCGCGGCGACCCGGGCGTCGTCGAGGCCGTCGGCCAGGTCGACGCCCGCGATCTCGGCACCGATGTGCCCGGCGACCGGGTGCACCTCGATCCCCGCCGCCCGAACCAGCCCGTCCTGCGTGTCCCAGCCCGTCGTCATGCACGCTCCGATGGTCGTCCGGTTGTTCGATCCTCACCGTATCCCTGAGGCTGGAGGGGACGACACGGCCGAGGAAAGGTCCCACGGTGAGCGACATCCCGGTGCACACGCTGAACGACGGTACGCGGCTCCCGGCCCTGGGGCTGGGCACCTGGCCCATGGACGACGCGCAGGCGGAGGAGGCGGTGGCCGGGGCGCTGGAGCTGGGCTACCGGCTGATCGACACCGCGACGAACTACCGCAACGAGACCGGGGTGGGCCGTGGGGTGGCGCGCGCGGGGGTGCCTCGCGAGGAGATCGTGATCACGACGAAGCTGCCGGGCCGCCATCACGGCCACGAGGAGACGCTGGCCTCCTTCGAGGAGTCCCGGCGGCGGCTCGGCGTCGACCACGTCGACCTGTACCTGATCCACTGGCCGCTGCCCCGGGTCGGCAGGTACGTCGACTCCTGGCGGGCCATGATCAAGCTTCGCGAGGAGGGGCTGGTCCGCTCGATCGGGGTCTCGAACTTCACGCCCGGGCACATCGAGCGGCTGGAGAAGGAGACGGGGGTGCTCCCCTCCGTCAACCAGATCGAGCTGCACCCGCTGTTCCCGCAGGCCGAGCTGCGCGCCTTCCACCGGGCCAGGGGCATCGTCACGGAGAGCTGGAGCCCGCTGGGCCGCGGCTCCGCGCTGCTGGCCGACCCTCTGGTGGTGTCGGTGGCCGAGGCGCTCGGGGTCACCCCGGCCCAGGTGCTGCTGCGCTGGCACGTCCAGCTGGGCGCGGTCCCCGTCCCCAAGTCGTCCGACCCGGCACGGCAGCGCGCCAACCTGGACGTCTTCGGCTTTTCGCTGGGCCCGGCCCAGATGGACGTGGTAGCGGACCGGGCGCACGCCCGGCTGGGCGGGGATCCGCAGGTCCACGAGGAGTTCTGAACGCTCCCGGCGAGCGGCGCCGCGGCCGGCCGTTCGGGCCTTCGGGCAGCTCACCGCGGTTCGAGGGTCTGCTCCGCCCAGATCGTCTTGCCGCGGTCCGTCTGCCGGCTGCCCCAGCGCTGGGTGAGCTGGGCGACGAGCAGCAGGCCTCGCCCGCCCTCGTCGAAGGCATGGGCGCGGCGCAGGTGCGGGGAGGTGGAACTGCCGTCGGAGACCTCGCAGATGAGGCTGCGGTCGCGGATCAGCCGGAGCCGGATGGGGGGTTCGCCGTAGCGGATGGCGTTGGTGACCAGTTCGCTGACGACGAGTTCGGTGACGAACGCGGCCTCCTCCAGGCCCCACGCGGCGAGTTGCTCGGTGGCGGCCCGGCGGGCGGTGGCCACCTGGGCGGGGTCCGGCTCCACGTCCCAGGCGGCGACCTGGTCCGCGCCGAGCACGCGGGTGCGGGCGAGCAGCAGGGCGACGTCGTCGCTGGGCTCCTCCGGCAGGACGGCCTTGAGGACGGTGTCGCAGAGGGCGTCGAGGGTGGCGGCCGGTGCGGTGAGCGCGTTGCACAGTTCGCCCGTGGAGCGGTCGACGTCCCGGTCGCGGTCCTCGATCAGGCCGTCCGTGTAGAGGGCGACGACGGCACCCTCGGGCAGTTCCAGCTCGACCGCCTCGAAGGGCAGCCCGCCGACGCCGAGCGGGGGGCCGGGGGTCATGGGGACGAGGTGTGCGGTGCCGTCGGGCAGGACGACGGCCGGGGCGGGGTGTCCGGCGGCGGCGAGGGTGAGATGGCGGCTGACGGGGTCGTAGACGGCGTACAGGCAGGTGGCGCCGAGTTCCGCGACCTCGTCGGCGCCGTCGTCGTAGGCCGCCAGATGGGTGACGAGGTCGTCGAGGTGGGTGAGCAGTTCGTCGGGTGGCAGGTCCACGTCGGCGAGGGTGCGCACGGCCGTGCACAGGCGCCCCATGGTCGCGGAGGAGGGGATGCCGTGGCCGACGACGTCGCCGACGACGAGGGCGACCCGGCTGCCGGGGAGCGGGATGACGTCGAACCAGTCGCCGCCGATGCCGGCCGTGGAGCCGCTGGGCAGATAGCGGTGGGCGACCTCCACGGCCGCCTGTCCGGGCAGCCCGCGCGGCAGCAGGCTGTGCTGGAGGGCGAGCGCGGTGGTGCGTTCGCGGGCGAAGCGGCGGGCGTTGTCGATGCAGACGGCGGCGCGGCTGGCGAGTTCCTCGGAGAAGACGGCGTCGTCGGCCTCGTAGTCGTCGGGGTGGGCGATGCGGATGCCGACCAGGACACCGAGGGTGGTGCCACGCGCCCGCAGCGGTACGGCGAGCAGCGAGTGGACGCCGTGGCCGTGGCGGCGGCCCTCGGGGGTGTCGGTGTCGCGTTCCGCGGTCCAGCGCATGAAGTCCGGCTCACCCGCCTGGCTGAGCACGGCCCGTCCCTCCCGCAGGGCCCGCGCGGGCGGGCTGTACGGAGGGTAGGCGTCGGTGTCGCCGAGACGGACGCCCGCCTCGGGGGTGCCCTCGTGCCGGGAGCCGTGGGCGACGCGGCGCAGCACGATCGGGCCGTCCGGGACGGCGGGCGGTTCGTCCGCGCCGAGGACCCAGTCGAGGAGGTCCACGCTCGCGAAGTCGGCGAACTGCGGCACCAGCAGCTCGACCACCTCCTCGGCGGTGCGCACCACGTCGAGGGTGGTGCCGATGGAGGCCGCCGCCTCGTTGAGCAGGGCCAGGCGCCGCCGGGCCCAGTACTGCTCGCTGCTGTCGAAGGCCGCCAGGGCGACGCCGGTCACCTCCCCGGAGTCCTCGCGCACGGGCCACATCTCGATGCTCCAGGCGTGTTCCCGGTTGAGGGCGGGGGCGCCGGTGAAGCTCTCGTAGCGGACCGGGCGGCCGGTCTCGGTGACCTGACGCAGATGGAAGGCGAACCCGCGGCTGTGCTCGGCGTCCTCCACGGTCTCGGGGAAGTGGCGGCCGAGCAGGACGTCCTCGGGGACGCCCATGACCTTGCAGGCGGCGTCGTTGAGGCGCAGATAGCGCTGGCGGGGGTCGAAGACGGACATGGACATGGAGGCCTGCTGGAAGGCGCGGCCGGCGAGGGTCGGTTCCGGGGCGGCGGGTCGTTCGGCGGTGAGGGCCCAGCACGTCGGTGTGCCGTCGGGGCCGAGGACCGGGCAGGCCGTGACGGCGAGGGGGACGGGGCGGCCGTCGCGGTGGCGGACCACGACGGGACGGCTCCAGGGGTCCGCGGTGAGCGGCGGGAGGTCGTCGGCGAACAGAACGGCCGCCGCCCGCCCCACGGCCTCCTCGGCCGGATGGCCCGTCAGCAGGTGGGCACCCTCGCTCCAGCCCGTCACGATGCCCCGGGCATCGACGACCGCCGCAGCGACGACATGCTCCATGCCGTCCAGAATGGTCCCTTTGGTCCGGGGCATCAACCCGCGAGGGGCCGACCGTGGGGCCGGCCCCACGGTCCTCAGGAGCGGTGCGCGCGCAGCGCCTCCAGGGCGCGGTCGGCGTGGGTGTTCATCCGGAGTTCGCTGCGCACGACCTCGAGGACGGTACGGTCCTGCGCTATCACGAAGGTGACCCGCTTGGTGGGGGCCAGCGAGAAGCCCCGCTTCACACCGAAGCGTTCCCGCACGCTTCCGTCGGTGTCGGAGAGCAGGGTCATCCCGAGGGTGTGGGTGCCGGCGAACTCCTGCTGGCGGTCGACGGAGTCCCCGCTGACGCCGACGGGCCGCGCGCCGACGGCCGCGAACTCGGCGGCCAGATCACGGAAGTGGCAGGCCTCGGCGGTGCAGCCGGGGGTGAGGGCGGCCGGGTAGAAGAAGAGCACCACGGGCCCGTCGGCGAGCAGGTCCGTCAGGCTGCGCGCCGTGCCGGTCTCGTCCGGCAGGGAGAAGTCCTCGACCAGGTCACCGGTCTCCAGAGCCTTCGTCATGACGGTTCCTACTTTCCTTCCGCGCCGCGCGCGACACCGCGGGCCCACAGCACGAGGGGCACCTGGAGGGGCAGCCGGCCGAACGCGGCCGCCTTGAGGGGGGTGGGACGGTCGCGCCAGTCGAGCGCCATCTTGACGTTGGCGGGGAACACGCCGACGAAGAGCGCGGCGGCGGCCAGGGCGGCCGGCTTCCGGGTCCGGGGCAGGGCCACTCCGGCCGCCAGCGCCAGCTCGGCGACGCCGCTGGCGTACGTCCAGGTCCGGGGCGAGCCGGGCAGGGCCTTCGGGATGATCGCGTCGAACTGGCGCGGCACGGCGAAGTGGGCGACGCCCATACCGGCGAGCAGGCCCGCCAGCAGCAGGGGTGAGCGTTCGGACCGGGACACGGTTCCTCCTCTGATGACCTGGGGGCCGACATTACTGGACGGTAGGAGGCCGTCCGGAGGCGGGGTCTGCGCCCAACTCGCCCGTCTCCGGCCGTCGCTGGGGGGCCTGCTGGGGGAGCCGCCGGTGCTGCCCCGGGGTGTGCCCGAAGGTGTGCCGGAAGACATCGATGAAGGCGCTGGCGGTGGACCAGCCGCAGCGCACGGCGACGCTGGTGACGGGGGTGTCCTCGGCGAGCAGCCGCAGGGCGTGGAAGAGGCGGGCCTGGGTGCGCCACTGGGGGAAGGTCATGCCGAGGTCGGCGCGGAAGAGCCGGCTGAGGGTGCGCTCCCCGGTGCCGGTGGCGGCGCCCAGCGCGGCGAGGGTGCGCCGGTCGGCCGGGTCGGCGTGGACGAGCGCGCAGACGGCCGCGAGCCGGGGGTCGGACGGCGTGGGCAGCCGCATCGGCTGCCGCGGGGAGACGCGCAGCTGGTCGCGCAGGACGGCGAGGAGGCGGGCGCGCTCGGGTCCGGGCCGCTCGGGCGCGCCCGTGTGGGCGCGGATCAGTTCCCGCAGCAGGGGACTGACGGCGAGGGCGGTGGGGGTGTCCAGGCCGAGCGGGTTGTCGTCGGCGGGCAGGCCGACGAGGTGCAGGTCGAGGTGGCCGTAGGCGCGGTGGGCGTGCACGGTCCCGGCGGGCACCCACAGGGCACGGGTGCCGGGCGCGAACCAGGTCCCGGCGTCGGTGGTGACGGCCAGGACGCCGGAGCCCGCGTACACGATCTGGTGGTCGTCGTGCCGGTGGGCGTCGATCCGCTCGCCGGGCGCCAGCACCTGGGCGCGGGTGGGGGCCTGCGGGGCGTACCGGACGCCCGACGGGGTGGCACGGGGAAGAGCGGGCCCTTCGGGACGGGGGTCGTCGTCCGGCTCGGCGGGACGAGGGTCGGCCTCCGGCGGCTCGCCGTCTTGGCGGATGTTCGACACAACCAGGCAGATTATCGGAAGTGCGACACCGCCGCCGTTCGCGACGATCGCTGACGTGCCGAAGAACCGAGCCATCACCCTGTTGTCCCTGGGCCACGCGTGCGTGGACGTCCACCAGGGGGCCGTCGCCGCACTGGTCCCCTATTTCGTCGCCGAGCGTGCCTACTCCTACGCCGCCGCCTCCGGCATCGTGCTGGCGGCCTCCCTGCTGTCGTCGGTGGCGCAGCCGCTGTTCGGCGCGCTGACCGACCGATGGGCGCTGCCGTGGCTGCTGCCGCTCGCCGCGGCCACCGCCGGCGTGGGCGTCGCCCTCGCCGGGGTCGGCGGCTCCTACCCGCTCACCCTGGCGACGGTCGCCCTGTCCGGGGTCGGGGTCGCCGCCTATCACCCGGAGGCCGCGCGGGTGGCGCGGGCCGCCTCGGACGGCGGTCATACGGCGATGGGCTGGTTCGCGCTGGGCGGCAACGTCGGCTTCGCCTGCGCCCCGCTGCTGGTGTGGGCGGTGGTCTCGCCCTGGGGACTGCGGGCCTCTCCCCTGCTGGGCGTGCCCGCGCTGCTGGGCGTGGCGCTGTGCGCGGCCGCGGTGCGCGCGGCCGGCGCCCAGGCCGTGGGCGGCGGCGCGGCGGAGGGGGCGGGCCGGGACGACTGGCCGGCGTTCCTGCGGCTGTCGGGTGCCGTGGTGTGCCGCTCGGTCGTCTTCGTCGGCCTGAGCGCGTTCCTGCCGCTGTACGTGCGGGAGCGCACCGGCGGCGGGGAGGCGGTCGGTACGGCCGTGCTGTGCGTGCTCTACGCGGGCGGCGCGGTGGGGACGCTGGCCGGGAGCCGGCTGGCCGAGCGCTACGGACGGCTCCCGGTGGTCCGCCACTCGTACGGGGTGACCCTGGTCGCCGTCGTGGGGGTGCTCCTCGTGCCGGGACCGCCGCTGTACCTCTTCGCGGCGCTCGCCTCGGCCGGGCTGTACGTGCCGTTCTCGCTGCATGTGACGCTGGGCCAGGACTGTCTGCCCCGGCATCCGGGCACCGCGAGCGGTGTCACCCTCGGACTGACGGTCAGCATCGGGGGTGCGGTGGCGCCGGCCGTCGGGGCGCTGGCGGACGCCACCTCCCTGCGGACCGGGCTGCTGCCCCTGCTCGCCCCTCCCGTGGTGGCCTGGTTCCTGCTGTGCGGCCTGCGCGAACCGGACCCGGCCCCGCTCGCGTCCCCGGCGGACGCGGTCGCGGTCAGGCGGTGACGGGCGGCTGCTCGGGCTCGTCCTCGACGGCGTAGGAGAGGAAGTCGTCGACCATCCGGTGGAAGAGCGTGGCGAGCCGGCCCAGCTCCTCGGGGGACCAGTCGGCGAGGGCGAGCTGCATGCCGCGGGCGCCCGCCTCCCGGACCCGGTCGACGGCCTCGCGGCCGACGCCGGTGAGCTGGATGCGCTGGGCTCGGCCGTCGTCGGGGTCGGGCACCCGGGTGACGTACCCGGACTTCTGGAGCTGCTGCACCGTGCGGGTCACATGGGAGGCCTCGACGCCGAGGCGCTGGGCCAGCTCCCCCGGGCGCAGCGGCTCGGAGTCGGCGATCTGGCGCAGCAGGGCCACGGCGGCGCGGTCCAGGGGGACCCCGGCCACGGCCATCAGCCGGTCGTGCTGGCGGGCCCGGGTGCTGAGATAGGTGACGCGCGTGAGGGCGCGCTCGATCTCGATCACCTCCGGGGAGGCGACGGAGGGCACGGGGAGCGGTTCGGTGGGCATGGGACCCACTTTACCATCTTGTTGCGTAACTCAAGTAAGTTACTGTCCGCGTGCACCCCGGCACCCGCGGCGGGAGTACGGGGCGGCACCCTCACTCACCGGCGGGGACGGGCACCCGCTCGCCCCAGGCCGCGCCGGCCGCGATCGCCTGCCGCCACGGCCGGATCGCCTTCGGCGGCATCCCCACCGCGAGCGCCCCGCTCACCCGGTCGCCGGTGCGGTAGGCCGCCACGAACCGGCGCCCGGCGAGGTCGCCCTCGACGACGGCCATCTCGTCGTGCCCGCGCAGGTGTCCGTACGCCTGGACCCTCAGGTCGTACTGGTCCGACCAGAAGTACGGCACCGGCGCGAACGGCCTGCGGGCGTGCGGGGCGGCGAGCAGGTTGCGGGCGGCCGCCATGCCCTGCTCGGCCGCGTTGGTGCGGTGCTCGACCCGCATCGACGTGCCGAACAGCGGGTTGTACCAGCGGGCCACGTCCCCGGCCGCGTACACCCCCCGGGCGGCCTCCAGGTACGCGTCGCAGACCACGCCGTCCGCGACCCGCGGTCCGCCACCGGCCAGCCAGTCGGTGTTGGGCACCGAGCCGACCGCCACGAGCACCTCGTCGGCCTCGACGATCTCGCCGCCATCGAGCCGTACGCCGTCCTCGGTCACCTCGGTGACGGTGACCCCGCAGCGCAGGTCCACGCCCCGGTCGCGGTGGGCCTGCGACAGGACCCGTCCGACCTCGTCGCCGACGGCGTGGGCCAGCGGTACCGCCGCCGGTTCCAGCAGCGTCACCCGGGCTCCGAGCCGCCGGGCGACGGCCGCCGCCTCCGCGCCGAGGAACCCGGCGCCGACCACGACCAGACGCCGTCCGGGCGTCAGCCGCTCCCGCAGGGTGAGCGCGTCGCCCAGGGTGCGCAGCACATGAGCGCCCTCCCCGGGCAGCCGGCGCGGCCGCACCCCGGTGGCCACGATCAGCCCGTCGTACGGCACTTCGGAGCCGTCGGCCAGCCGGACCACGCGGCCCGTGGCGTCGAGTCCGGTGGCCGCGACGCCTAGCCGCAGATCGAGGTCGAGCGCGGCGAGGTCCTCGGCGCGGCGCAGCCGGAGCCGGTCCTCCTCCCAGGCGGAGGCGAGCACCTGCTTGGACAGCGGCGGACGGTCGTACGGGAGGTGGGGTTCGTCGCCCACGAGGGTGAGGGCGGCGTCGTAGCCCTCGCGCCGGAGGGTCTCGGCCGCCGCGAGTCCGGCGGCGGAGGCTCCGACGACCACGATCCGCCTCACCGCTCGACCAGGCGGATCGCGGCGGCGGGGCAGACGGCGACGGCCTCACGGACGTCGTCGAGGAGAGCGGGCGCGGGCCGCTCGTCGAGGAGGATCGCGATGCCGTCGTCGTCCTGGTCGAAGACCTGCATGGCGGCGACCACGCACTGCCCCGAGGCGACGCACTTGTCGGATTCCAGTTCCACCGTGGGACCGCTCATGGGTCGGGTCATGGGATTCACCAGGCCACGGGCAGGGAGTGGACGCCGTAGATGAAGGCGTCGTGCTTGAAGCGGACGTCGTCCGGCGAGCAGGCCAGACTCAGGGTCGGGATGCGCCGGTAGAGGGTGCCGTAGACGACCTGGAGTTCCATGCGGGCCAGTGGCTGGCCGAGGCACTGGTGGACGCCGAAGCCGAAGGCGACATGGCGGCGGGCGTCGCGGGTGAGGTCGAGGCGGTCGGGATCGGGGAAGACCTCGGGGTCGCGGTTGGCGACCTCGTTGACCATGATCACGCCCTCGCCGGCCCGCAGGAGCCGCCCGCCGATCTCGATGTCCTCGGTGACCGCGCGGCGTCGGCCGAGGTGGGTGATGTGCAGATAGCGCAGCAGTTCCTCGACAGCCGAGGTGACCAGCCCGGGGTCGTCGCTCTCGCGCAGCAGGGCGAGCTGGTCGGGGTGCCGGAGCAGGGCGAGGGTGCCGAGCGCGATCATGTTCGCGGTGGTCTCGTGGCCGGCGATGAGCAGCAGCAGGGCCATCTCCGTCGCCTGCCCGTGGTCGATCTCCCCGGCGGTGACGCGTGCGGCGATGCCGGACAGCAGGTCCTCGCGGGGGTCGGCGATCCGCCTGCCGATGAGTGCGGAGAGATAGCCGGCCACCTCGCGGGCGGCCCGGCCACGCTGTTCGGGGGTGGCGTCCCGGTGGACCATCGTCCTGGTGTTGTCCTGGAAGAAGGCGTGGTCGTCGTAGGGCACGCCGAGCAGTTCGCAGATCACCAGCGAGGGGACGGGGAGCGCGAACTCCTCCACCAGGTCGACCGGTGCGGGGCCGGCCAGCAGGCCGTCGATCAGGTCGTCCACGATGCGCTGGACGGCCGGACGCAGCGCCTCCACCCGCTTGACGGCGAACGGCGCCGTCACCATCCGGCGCAGCCGGGCGTGTTCGGGGTCGTCCATCATGATGAAGCTGAGCTTGCCCTCGCCGCCCTCGGGGCCGGCCTTGCTCGGGTAGCCGGGGCTGTCGGTGTCGGCGCTGACCCGGGGGTCGCCCAGGAGCGCCCGCTGGTCGGCGTAGCGGGTCACGAGCCAGGGCTCGGAGCCGTCCCGGAGCCGCACCTTCGTCAGTGGCGCCCGCTCCTGGAGGTCGCGGAGGGCGGGCGGGGGGTCCAAGGGGCAGCGGGCCGCCCTGGGCATGGGGAACTCGGGGATCGCGTCCGGGACTTCGGGCACCGGGCCGGTCAGGGTGTCGGCCATGGCTCTCCTCGGTGGTGGGGGCTCCGGTGGGGCCGGAGCGCCGGGGGAAGGGGTCGAGGCCTCGATGAGTCCAGGCAAACAGAGCGGACTGACGTCTTCCGGTCAGTTCGCTGACAGAAGCCTGACGTGACCTGGATCACGTGCGCGGCAGGGGTACCCGGCCCGCTCAGCCCTCGGTACCGGCACCGCCCAGCCAGTACCCGAAGCCCCGGCGGGTGTGGATGAGCGCGGGCCCGTCGCGGTCCACCTTGCGCCGGAGGCGGGAGACGAGCTGCTCGATCGCATTGTCGCCCCGGAAGTCGCCCCAGACGTACCGGCCGATCTGCTCCTTGGACAGCACGCGGTGCGTGTGGACCAGGAGGTGGTGCAGGAGGCGGTACTCGGCCGGGGTGAGGTCGAGCGGGCGGGCGCCGCGCCGGGCCCGGCACAGGGTGTCGTCGAGGTCGAGGTCGGCGTAGCGCAGGGCGGGGCGGCCGGGGCCGCGCAGCAGCATCCGCAGCCGGGTGAGGACCTCGGCCACCCGGAAGGGTTTGGTGACGTAGTCCTTCTCCCCCGGGCCGAGTTCGGGCAGGAGGCCGCCGAGGGTGTCGTCCGCGGCGAGGTAGAGGACCGGCGGGCGGTGGGCGATCACCGGGCGGCCCCCGTGGGCGAATCCCGCCATGTCCGGCAGGGTGGTGTCGACGACCAGCAGGTCGAATCGGTGGGCGTCGAGCGCGGCCAGCGCCTGCGGCACCGCCCCCGCGAGGCTGACCCGGTAGCCGGCCAACTCCAGCGTGGTGGAGAGCAGTTCGGCGACGTCGGGCTGCCCGTGCGCGCCTGCTCGGTGATCACGGCCGGCCCCGCCCTCGCAGGCCACGACCAGGACGTGCTGTCCGGCGCCGCGCGCGAGCGACGACCTCCCGGCCGGGGCGCCGCCCGTGGGGACCGGCGCCGGCGAGGCGGTCGGGCCGGGTAACGGTCCGGCGGGATCGGGCTCCGCCCGTCGGCCGTCACGCCGGGGTTGCCGTGGTGCCCGCATCGCAGTCCTGGACATGACATCCACCCTACTCTTCCACTTGCCTGACTCAAGTAATTCCATCACTTGCTTGACTCAAGTAATCCACATATGCTTGCCTAACTCAAGCAACGCGGCGCGGAGAGCGCGGCCGCACCGACCGGAGCCGCCTCGAGCGGAGACGGCTCCCCGGCGCCGAACCCGTGGGGACGGGGTACGGCGCGGTCCCGGGCCCGGCCGCCGGCTCACTCCCCCCGACCGGCACCGGGCCCGCGGACACCTCGTCCCGCGCGCCGCTCTCCGATCAGCTCAGAAAGGCACCCCGCATGAGCACCATGAAGTCCGTCCGGACCGGCGGCATCGGCACGATCGAGGTCGTGGACGTGGAGCGGCCGGCCCCCGGTCCCCGGGACGTCCTGCTGCGGATCCGCGCCTGTGGCATCTGCGGCACCGACGTCACGTTCCTGCGCATGGGCGGTATGCCCGCCCGCGCCCATCTGGGCGGCGAACCGGTGCCCGTACCGCTCGGCCACGAGCCCGCCGGCGAGATCGTCGAGGTGGGCGCCGAGGTGACCGGCCTGAAGGCCGGCGACCGGGTGGTGGTCAACCCGCAGGCCGCGCCGGCCGGCATCATCGGCTGCGGCGGGAAGTACGGCGGGATGAGCGAGTTCCTGCTGATCGAGAACGCCGAGGCCGGAAAGAGCGTCGCCGTCTTCCCGGACACCGTGCCCTTCGACGTGGCCTCGCTCAACGAGCCCATGGCCGTGGCCCGGCACGCCGTGAACCGCTCCGGGGCCGGGCCCGACGACCGGGTCGTGGTCTTCGGCGCCGGGCCCATCGGCCTGGGCGCGGCGATCTGGTTCAAGCTGCGCGGCGTGAAGCACGTGGTCGTCGTCGACGTCATCCCCTCCCGGCTGGAGACGGCGCTGGCCGTGGGCGTGGACGCCGTCGTCGACTCCGCCACGGAGGACGTCACCGCGCGGCTGACCGCACTGCACGGCCGGGCCGCCAACGCCCTCGGCCAGCCCCGGCCCGGCACCGACATCTACCTCGACGCCGCCGGCGCCCCGGCCGTCTTCGACACCGTGGTCGCCAACGCCAAGTGGCACGCCAAGCTGGTCATGGTCGCCGTACAGAAGAAGGGCGAGATCGACCTCGGCGGCATGCTGCGCAGCGAGCTGACGCTCGTCGCCTCCCAGGGCTACCCCACCGAGATCTTCGAGGTCACGCCCGAACTCGTGGAGCACCAGGAGCGGTTCGCCCGGCTGATCAGCCACCGGGTGCCGTTCGCGGAGGCGGAGCGCGCCTTCGGGCTGACGATGACGCCGGGCGCGGCGGAGAAGGTCGTCGTCACGCTGGACGACTGACCGTGCGGGCCGGCCGTCGGGAGCTCCCGACGGCCGGCGCCCCCGTGTCCCACCCCACCCACAGGAACGGCACCCCATGCGCGACTCCCTGCGCACGACCGTGCGACGGGCGGCGCGGGCCACGGCCCACCTCGTGCCGGCCGTGGCCATGGCCTTCGGGTCGTACCTCTTCGTCACCGTCCTGCTGATCACCGCCACGGGCGCGGTGACGGTGGTCGGGATCTGGCTGCTGCCCGAGACCGTCCTGCTGATCCGCCGGATCGCGGGCGCCAAACGACGGCTGACGGCCGCCCGGACGGGCCGGGAGATCCCGGAGGCCTACCTGCCCGTCACCGGGTCCGTGCGGGAGCGGCTGCGGACGGCCGTACGGGATCCCGGGACGCTCACCGACGCCCGCTGGCTGGCCGCGCACTACGGCTACGGATGGCTGACGGTGCTGGTGGTGCCGTTGTGGCCGGCCGGGCTCGTCGTCGACGGGGTGTGGTGCGGGCTGCTGGGCCGCGAGGCGCTCGTGCTGCCACTGATCGTCCGGCTGGCCGATGCCGAGGCCCGCTGGTCGGCCGCGCTGCTGCGCCCCTCCCCGAAGGCCCTGCTCGCCCGGCGGGTCGAGCGGCTCACCGCGACCCGGGCGGACGCGGTCGCCGCGCACGGATCCGAACTGCGCCGCATCGAACGGGACCTGCACGACGGCACCCAGGCCCGGCTGGTGGCCCTGTCGATGCGGATCGGACTGGCCCGGCGGGCCTACGGGACCGACCCGGAGACCGCGCGGAAGCTGCTCGCCGACGCACAGGACCAGGCCGAGGAGGCGCTGACCGAGCTGCGGCACGTGGTGCGCGCCATCCATCCGCCGATCCTCACCGACCGGGGGCTCGCCGGGGCCGTACGGGCGCTCGCGGCGCGCTGGGGCGGGCGGGGAGGAGGTCTGCCGGTGACCGTGCGCGCCGACGGCCTGCCGGACGCGCCGCGGCCACCGGCGGCGGTGGAGGCGGCCGCCTACTTCGTGATCGCCGAGGCGCTCACGAACGCCGCGAAGCACAG
Organism: Streptomyces phaeofaciens; assembly: GCF_014648915.1. GTDB lineage: Bacteria > Actinomycetota > Actinomycetes > Streptomycetales > Streptomycetaceae > Streptomyces > Streptomyces phaeofaciens. The sequence continues at coordinate 386,919 of NZ_BMSA01000004.1, forward strand.
CGGGTCCGACCGGGCGGAGGTCCTGCTCGCCCGCACCCGGACCGGGCTGCGGGCGCGGGTGCGCGACGAGGGGCGCGGAGGCGCCGACGACAGCGCCGGGTCCGGGCTGCCGGGCATCCGGCGCCGGGTGGCCGCCCTCGACGGGACGGTGCGGGTGACGAGCCCGGTCGGCGGGCCGACGGTGATCGAGGTCGAGCTGCCGTGCGCGTGGTGACGACCGGGCCGCCCGGTCCGGGGCCGGCGCCCGGCTCCGCGGTCCGCGCCGACCCGGCGCTGCCCCCTCACCGTCCGCACCCATGCGCACCGCACCGCGCCATGACCACGCTGAGCGCCCGCGACCGGGCCCGACTCGTCGTCATGGCCCACCGGTCGGGGCCGGTGCGGGCGCCTCCCCCGCCGTCGGCGGGTCACTGGCCGGCCCGCGCCCCGTCACGTCCGTTCAGGGGAAACGCCCGGCCCGCGCGCGTGGCCCGGCACGGCCGTGTCGACAACTCCCCCGTGAACCTCCCGCTGATCGCGCCCATGCTCGCCACCGCGGGCCCGCTGCCGCCCGCCGCCCAGGACGCCCGCTGGGCCTACGAGACCAAGCAGGACGGCCAGCGGGCCGTGGTGTACCTCGCCGGTGACGGGACGATCGGCCTGCGGGCCCGGTCCGGGGAGGACATCACCGGCGCCTACCCCGAGCTGAGGCCCCTCGGCGGTGCGCTCGGCACCACGCCCGCCGTGCTGGACGGCGAGGTGCTGGCGCCCGACGAACACGGGCGCGCCGACTTCCAGTTGCTCCAGTCCCGGATGGGGCTGGCCCACGCACCGGCCCGGGCGGCGCGGATCGCGGCGACGGTCCCCGTGCACCTGGTGCTGTTCGACGTGCTGCACCTCGGCGGGCGCTCGCTGCTGCGGCTGCCGTACGCGGAGCGGCGGGCGCTGCTGGAGGGGCTGGGTCTGGAGGGCGGGTTCTGGTCGACTCCGGGCGCGCTCGTCGGCCATGGGCGCGAGGCACTGGAGGCGACCCGCGCCCACGGTCTGGAGGGCCTGGTCTGCAAACGGCTGGACTCGGCGTACGAACCTGGGGTGCGCTCCCGGGCCTGGATCAAGATCCGCAACATGCGGGTGGCCGATGTGCTGGTCGGCGGCTGGTCGCCGGGCCGGGGCCGGCTCACCGGGCTGCCGGGCGCCGTCCTCGTCGGGCAGCGCACCGGGGCGGGCGGCCTGCGGTACGTCGGCAGCGTGGGCACCGGCTGGAGCGAGGCCGAGCGCGCCGAACTCGCCGTGCTGCTGCGGGCCGCGGCAACCGATGTGTGCCCCTTCGACACCGTGCCGCCGGGGGCCGGCGCGCACTGGACCGTGCCCCGGCTGGTCGGCGAGGTGCGCTACAGCACCCGTACCCGGGCGGGACTGCTGCGCCAGCCGTCCTGGCTGCGGCTGCGGCCGGACCTGACGCCCGAACAGGCGGACGCGGACCTTCCGGACAGTTCCCCATGAGCCGGCGCGCCGGAGCCCAACTATTGGGCTGACCTTCATCATTGACACACCTGCGCCCCTTGGCGCCGAAGTGAAAACCCGGGAAGCTGAACTCCCTTTTCCCCCACAGCCGTTCGGCTGCGCCCGGATCACGAGGAGGACGCAGTGTCGTCACCCACGTTCAAGGCCCACCGCAGGAGATGGCTCACCGGACTCGCCGGTGCCGCCGCCCTCGTCCTCGCCGTTCCCGCGACCGCGTTCGCCGCCCCTCCGCCGGCGCTGCCGCAGAACGCCGAGGCCGCGGAGCTGACGTATCAGCCGGCGTTCGACTACGACACGGACGGCTGCTACTCCAGCGCCGCGATAGGCCCCGACGGCACGATCAACGGCGGTCTGAAGCCGACCGGCGCGCTCAACGGCAATTGCCGCGACGCCTCCGACCTGGACAACACCAACAGCTACTCGCGCTACAAGTGCAACAACGGCTGGTGCGCGTACCTGTACGGCCTGTACTTCGAGAAGGACCAGGCGCTCGCGGGCACCAGCATCGGCGGGCACCGGCACGACTGGGAGCACGTCGTGGTGTGGGTCCAGAACGGCCAGGTCCAGTACGTCTCGACGTCCAACCACGGCTCGTTCACCGTGCACGCGGCGTCCTCGATCCGGTTCGAGGGCACCCACGCGAAGATCGTCTACCACAAGGACGGCATCAGCACGCACTGCTTCCGGGCGGCCAACTCGGGCGACGAGCCGCCGGAGAACCACAAGGGCACCTGGCAGTACCCGCCGCTGGTCGGCTGGAACGGCTACCCGGCGGGCCTGCGCGACAAGTTGACCGCGTACGACTTCGGCAGTGCCCACTTCGGTCTGAAGGACGGCAGCTTCGCCAGCCACCTGTCGACGGCCAAGCCGTCGGGGATCGCCTTCGACCCCGACGCGTAGCCGGATCCACGGTGCGGTTCCGGTCCCGGGGTGCGCCCCGGGACCGGGCGGTACTCGATGGACGCCCGCGCACGCGGCGCCCATGATGGCCGGATGGATCTTCACGACGAACTGCCGCCGGCGGTGTCCGCGCAGGCGCTGCTCGCCCTCGCCGAGGGCCATCACACCCGGGCCACCCGCCCGTTGGGCGTCCACGAGTGCGCCGGGCACCTGGTCAAGGCGTACGCGATCGAGGCGCCGGGCCGGACGGTGACCGGTCCGGACACCGAGGAGGCGCTGCGGATCGCCGCCGGTCACCTCGCCCTCGGCGGGCTGCGCGGCTCGCTGGGGCTCTCCGTCGTCCTGGTGCACGCGGGCGGCGACGGCGACTACGTCCTGGTCCACACCTGGATCGAGGGGCACATGGCGGACCTGGCCGTGTTCACCGGTCCGGCCGGACGTCCGCGGGAACTGCGGCCCGGACGGGCGGGGCTCGCGCCCTGCGTCTGGGAGGCCGCCGTCCTCTCCCACGAGCGCGACGCCTACTCCCGGCATGTCCTCGACGGCACGGGTCCGCTCGCCGGCCGGCTGGCCGCGTGGGGCGCGGACACGGTCGAGGGGGAGCTCCGATGACCGCCGTCGCCCGCGCCCGGCGCGCCCGGCGGGCCGATCTGCCCCGCGTCGCCGAACTCGCCGCCCAGCACGCGGAGTACGAGAAGGCCGCCCCGCCCGTCCCCGGCCTCGCCGACCGGCTGGCGGTGCTGCTCTTCGACGACCCGGCACCCCGGCTGCGCGCCCTGGTCGCCGAACTGCCCGGCGGCGAGGTCGTCGGCTACGCCACCTGTTCCCCCGTCGTCTCCACCTGGGACGCCCGCGAGTACCTCCACATGGACTGCCTCTTCCTCGCCCCGGGCCACCGCGGCCTGGGCCTCGGCGCCCTGCTGATGGACGCCGTGACCGAGGAGGCCCGGGTCCTGGGCCTGCCCGAGGTCCAGTGGCAGACGCCCGCGTGGAACGAGGGCGCGATCCGCTTCTACGACCGCCTCGGCGCCCGGGGGACGGACAAGCGCCGGTACAGCCTGCGCGTGGGACCGTGACCGGTGCCCGGCGACACGGCGACTCGGCGGCTCGGCCGCTCGGCCGCTCGTCGACTCGGTGACCCGGCGGCTCGGCCGCTCGGCGAGCGACCGTGAGCGGCCGGGGCGCGGGCCCTTACCCCTTCCGTCGGCGTTTCATGCCGGGACCGGCGGCCGAAAGGGGGAAGCGGCACGGCAGTCGGGGCGCGAGGGTCTATCGTGTCCCGCATGTCCGTCCCGGAACTGATTCGTATCGTCTCCCGCGACTCCCCCATGGCTCTGGCCCAAGTGGAGCGCGTCCGCGCCGAGTTGGCCGTCCTGCACCCCGGTGTCCGCACCTCGGTCGTCCCCGTGAGGACGACCGGCGACAAGTGGATGGGCGACCTGTCCCAGGTCGAGGGCAAGGGCGCGTTCACCAAGGAGGTCGACGCGGCGCTGCTGGCCGGGGAGGCCGATCTGGCCGTGCACTGCGTCAAGGACGTCCCGGCGGACCGTCCGCTGCCCGCGGGCACGGTGTTCGCCGCGTTCCTGAAGCGGGACGACATCCGCGACGCCCTGGTGCACCCGGGCGGCCTCACCCTCGACGAGCTGCCGGCCGGCACCCGGATCGGCACCTCCTCGGTGCGCCGGATCGCCCAGCTGGCCGCCACGCACCCGCACCTGGAGTGTGTGCCGTTCCGCGGGAACGCCAACCGGCGGCTGGAGAAGCTGGCGGCGGGCGAGGCGGACGCGCTGCTGCTCGCGGTGTCCGGTCTCGAACGCATCGAACGCCAGGACGTGATCAGTGAGGTGCTGTCGCCGGAGGCGATGATGCCGCCGATCGGCGCGGGCATCCTCGCGCTCCAGTGCCGGGAGGGCGACGACGACCTCATCGACGCGGTGAGCGGCCTCGGCGACCCCAAGACGCACCGGGAGGCCACGGCGGAGCGCATGTTCCTGCACGTGCTCCAGGGCCACTGCAACAGCCCGATCGCCGGCTTCGCCCACGTGGACCGCAGCGGTGAGCTGTCGCTGCGGGCATGTGTGTTCACCCCGGACGGCAAGACCCGGCTGAACGCCCACGAGTGGGCGGGCCGGCTGGACCCGGCGACCCTCGGCACGTCGGTGGCGGTCGCGCTGCTGCGTCAGGGCGCCCGCGAGATCATCGACGGCATCCCGCACTGACCCGCCGGGCCGGGCACCGCCTCAGGCGGTGCCCTCCTCGGCCTGGTCGCGCAGGAAGTTGCTGATCTGGCCGGCCAGGCTCTCCCGGCCCGCACCGGCGGGCACGGACCCCTCGTGCAGTCCGATGCCGCCCGTCCACAGCCGGCGATCGGCCCAGTCGTCGTCGACCCGCAGCTGTACCTGGACGTCGACCTGGGCCAGCGCGGCCTCGGGCCCGGCGGCGTAGATCACGGCGGTGGCGCGGCGCAGCGGATAGACGTCGAAGCCCTCGATGAACTGCGAATTGCGCCAGTCGATGAACGCGCTCTCGCCGTCGGGACCGATCCGTACGTCGATCTGGCCGTCCTCGAGGTGGATGGTCGAGTGCCCGGCGCCCCGGTTCTCGACGGTCACCCGCAGACAGAAGTACGTCAGCCCCTCGGCGGCGTCGTCGCGTCCGCGCGGCGGCTCGTGCTGCTCCAGACGGTGGACGCGGACCCGCAGACCGGCATGCTCGTCGTACTCCTGCCAGTCCTCGACCACGTTCGGCTCGTACACAGTCCACCTCTCGACTTCTACCGGCTGCTTCCTATCCGTGTGCTCAGTGCACTGTCAAATGAGCGGAATGCGCTGTGGCCAGGGGGTTCACCCCATTTGATCGTTGATCAAGCCGTGCGCAGGAAGAATCCGTCCGAGGCCGTCGGGAGGCGGTGCGCGGGCGTGCCGCACATCACGTCGCCGGGCAAGATCGGCTCGGTGGTCCGGGCGGGCTCAGCGGGCGAGCCGGCCCAGCAGCGAGGAGGCCGCGGCGATGCCGAGCGCGGCGGCCACGAGCAGCACCCCGTAGTCGAGCGCGAGGTGCGCTGGGGTGCCCAGGAGCAGCCCGCGCAGGGCGTCCACCTCGTAGGTGAGCGGGTTGAACCTGCTGACCGCCTGGAGCCAGCCCGGCATGATCGCGACCGGGTAGAGGGCGTTGGAGGCGAAGAACAGCGGCATGGTGATCGCCTGCCCGAAGCCCATCAGCCGGTCGCGGCTGAGAACGATGCCGGCGATGGTCATCGACAGACAGGAGAAGAAGGCCGAGCCGAGGACGACGATCACGGCGACGCCGATCAGCCTCAGCGGGTTCCAGGTGAGGGCGACCCCGAGCACGGCGGCGATGACGATCACGACGACCGCCTGGACCACCGACTTCACCCCGGCCGCGAACGCCTTGCCGGTGATCAGTGCCGAGCGGGGAGTGGGCGTGACCAGCAGTTTGTTCAGCACCCCGGCGTCGCGTTCCCAGATGATCTGGATGCCGTAGAAGATGGCGATGAACATCGCGGACTGGGCGATGATGCCGGGCGCCAGGTAGTCGATGTACGGGATGCCGCCGGTGGGGATCGCCCGGATCCGGGTGAAGGTCTGACCGAAGATCAGCAGCCACAGGGCGGGCTGGACGGCCCGGGTGTACAGCTCGGTGCGGTCGTGGCGCAGCTTCTGGAGTTCGACCGCGCAGAGGGCGCCGACGCGGGCGGGCAGCAGCCGCCAGCCGGCGCGGGGCTCCGGGGGCCGCAGCAGCAGGTCGATGCCCTGCGCGTGGGCGCGGTCAGCCGACGCGCTGGGCGGTGCGGCGGGTGCTTCGGACATCACGGAAGTCTCCTGAGGTGTCGTCGAGGCCGCTGCCGGCGACGTCCCGGAAGACGTCCTCCAGGCTCGGCAGCGGGTCCGTGGCCGACGCGCCCCGGCGCTCGCCGAGCCCCTGCCGGAGTTCGACGGGGGTGCCGAGGGCGCGGATGCGGCCGCGGTGCATCAGACCGACCCGGTCGCAGTACTGGTCGGCCTCGTCCATGTAGTGCGTGGTCACCAGGACGGTCATGCCGGTGGCCTCGCGTACGGCGGTGATGTGCTCCCAGACGCCGGTGCGGGCGATCGGGTCGAGGCCGATGGTCGGCTCGTCGAGGATCAGCAGCCGGGGTGCGCTGACCAGGGCCTGGGCGAGTTCGAGGCGGCGGACCATTCCGCCGGAGTAGGTGCCGGCGAGCCGGTCGGCGGCGTCGGTGAGGTCGACGGCGGCCAGCGCCTGGGCGACGCGTGCGGCGCGTTCTCGGCGGGGCACGTCGAAGACGCGGGCGAACAGGGAGACGTTCTCCCGGCCGGTGAGGCCCTGGTCGGCGGAGAGCTGCTGCGGGACGTAGCCGAGCAGCCGGCGGACGGCCATGCGGTCGCGGGCGGCGTCGTGGCCGAGGACGGCGACCATGCCGGGCGGCACGGGGAGCAGGGTGGTGACGCAGCGGATGGCGGTGGTCTTGCCGGCCCCGTTGGGGCCGAGCAGGCCGAAGACCTCGCCCTCGCGGACGGTCAGGTCGAGCCCGTCGACGGCCCGCGTGTCGCCGAAGGCGTAGGCGAGTCCGGTACAGGCGATGGCGTCGGTCATGTCTCCTCGGCCTCCTCGTGCAGGCTGACGGCGAGTGCGCGCAGTGCGGGAAGCGCGGCGTGCAGGGCCTGGCGGTCCGCGGCGTCGAGCCGGGCCACGTGCCGGCCGACGAGTGCGGCGCGCCGCTCCTTCCAGGCGCGCAGCCGGGTCTCGGCCGCCTCGGTGAGCAGCAGCCGGACGGCACGCCGGTCGGCTGGGTCGGTCCCGCGGACCAGGTAGCCGTCCCTGACCAGGTGGTTGACCAGGGTCGAGACGGAGTTGCCCGCGAGGTACAGCTCCTTGGCGGCGTCCGAGACACCGATGCCGGGCCGGGTCTCGACGAGCCGCAGCAGCTCGACCTCGGCGCCGCGCAGCCGGGGCACGGTCAGCCCGGCGCGCAGTCGGCGCCTGAGCAGCCGCTGGACGCCGACGAGCGCGTCGGCCAGCTCTTCGGGAAAGGTCTCCTGCTCCTCCACACCGGGAGATTACCTCTGACTCAGAGGTAATGGACCCAAGGGCGAGTCAAAATGAATCAGGCAAAGCACCTAATTGTTTTAAACCTCGCTTAGCGGGCATCCGCTAGAAAGTGCTTCGGACCGGAGGCACGTCCCGTGGGACAGTCCGAGTGGGCCGCCCCGGACGATCGGCCTCATGTCCGAACGCGCGTCCGTCCCACGGTGCCCGGCCCACCCCCTCGGGAGGCGCGCACCATGCCGACCACCGTCAGAGCGAAGCAGCACCCCCACGACGACGCCCCGGACACCGCTCAGGCGTTCGTGCGGCTGGGCGGACTGCCCGACGGTCCGGAGCGGCAGGCCCTGCGGGACGAGCTGATCCGGCTGTGGCTGCCCATGTCCGAGCGGCTCGCCGTCCGCTTCCGCGGCCGCGGGGAGACCCTCGAGGACCTGTACCAGGTCGCCGCGCTGGGACTGGTCAAGGCCGTGGACCACTACGACCCCGCCCGCGGCCGCGCCTTCGAGGCGTACGCGGTGCCGACGATCACCGGGGAGATCAAGCGCCACTTCCGCGACCACATGTGGACCCTGCACGTCCCGCGCCGGGTCCAGGACCTGCGCAACCGGGTGCGGCACGCCATGAAGGAACTCTCCCAGACGACACCCGGCCGGGCCCCGACCGTCGCCGAGATCGCCGCGTACGCGCAGCTCGACGAGGACGAGGTGCGCACCGGCATGGAGGCGCTGGAGTGCTTCTCCGCGCTGTCACTGGAGGCGGAGATGCCGGGCACCGACGGCTACGCCCTGACCGACGCGCTCGGCGGCCCCGACCCCGGCTACGACACCGTCGTGGACCGGGTGGCCGTGACCCCGAGCCTGCGGGCGCTCCCGGAACGCGAGCGCACCATCCTCTACCTGCGGTTCTTCCAGGGCATGACACAGAGCCGCATCGCCGATCAGCTCGGCATCTCGCAGATGCACGTCTCCCGCCTGCTCAGCGGCTGCTGCGCCCGGCTGCGTGCGGAAGCCGCCCCCTGACCCCGCCGGACTCACTCCAACGGGGGTGCGCCCGGGATCTGCGTGGGACCGTGCCGGTCCAGCAGGATCTCCAGCAGCGCACGGATCTCGTCGGGAATGTCACCGCTGCGCCCCCAGATGAGGATCAGTTCCGAGACATGGCGCAGTTTGATGTTCGTGTGCTGGGAGACCTCCTTGAGGATCACCCAGCCCTCGTCCGGCGGTACTCGCCCGAGGGCCACGATGACGCCGATCGCCTGGTCCACCACGGCGTGGGAGGCGACCGCCTCCTTCAGCTGGTCGACTTCCCGCTCGAGTTCGAAGATCCGGGCCGTTTGGTCGTCAGGGCCTTGCGGTACTCGGGACACCCCTCCATCGTGCCACCGGGTGACTCGGCAGGCGCCCGGCCCGGTCACGGCCGGACACTGGGGGAAGACGCCCGGCCGCCGACCGAGAGACCAGGAACGCGAGCGCCATGAACCAGCACCCGGAATCCGCCTCCGCCGCGCGACGCGCGCGGCAGTCCGTCTCCACGCACTCCGTGTTCGGCGCGCCCTGCTGGGTGAGTCTGACCAGCCGCGATCTGGAGGCCACCCAGGAGTTCTACGGCGCCGTGCTGGGCTGGACCTGGCGCAAGGGGAGGCTCGGCGACCACTTCCGCACCGCCCTGGCCGGCAACGTGCCGGTGGCCGGGGTCGCCGCCGTCGCCGCGATGTGGCAGATGGCGGTCGCCTGGACGCCGTACTTCGCCGTGCCCGGCGCGGACGAGGCCGCGTCCCGGACCCGCGAGCGCGGCGGGACCGTGGCGGTGGGGCCGATCTCGCTGCCGCCGGGCCGGGCGGCGCTGCTGGCCGACCGGGAGGGTGCCACCTTCGGCGTCTGGGAGGGCGAGCTGATCGGCAACTGGGAGGCCTGGCGGCAGGACGCGCCCGCCTTCATCCGGCTGCACACCCGCGACGCCTTCGACTCCGCGATCTTCTACGGCGAGGTCCTCGACTGGGCCTCCGACCGCCCGGGCTGCTGCGAGGTCCACTACGAGGGCGGCGAGGTGGTGCTGCGCAGCCGGGGTGATGTCGTCGCCCGGATCGTGTCGGGCGCGCTGGAGGCGGCCCCGGACCCGACGATCCGGCCGCACTGGCAGGTCCACTTCGCCGTCGCGGACGTCGCGGCCTGCGCGCGGTCCGCGGAGAAGCACGGCGGCAGTGTGCTGGAGGAGACCGAGGACGAGGCGGTGCTGCGGGATCCCGACGGCGCCCAGTTCACGGTCACCTCACGCCGGGAACCCTGACCGCCGCTCTCACTCCGAGCGGCGCGCCGGCCGGGACAGCACGATCAGGCTGCGTGCCTCCACCGTCACCTCGCCGCCCGCCTTGTACTCGGTCTCGTCGCGGCCGCCCTCCGGCTCGGCGGTGTCGGCGCACACCGTCCAGCGCTCCCCGTACGCGGCGCCGGGCAGCCGGAAGACGACGGGCTCCCAGTAGCTGTTGAACAGCAGCAGGAACGAGTCGTCGACGACCGGCCGGCCCGTCGGGTCGGGTTCGGCGATGGCGTCGCCGTTGAGGAACACCCCGACGCTGTGCGCGTCGGCGCGGTGCCAGTCCCGGGCCCTCATCTCGCGGGCGTCCGGCAGCAGCCAGACCAGGTCGGGCAGCGGCTGCCCGGCATGCGTCACGGTCTCGCCGCGGAAGAACCGGCGGCGGCGCAGCACGGGATGGGCGGCGCGCAGGGCGAGCAGCCGCCGGCAGAACTCCGTCAGCTCCCGCTGTCCGTCGGTGAGCCGCCAGTCGATCCAGGAGACGGCGTTGTCCTGGCAGTAGGCGTTGTTGTTGCCGCGCTGGGTGCGGCCGAGTTCGTCGCCGTGGCCGATCATCGGAATGCCCTGCGAGAGCAGCAGCGTGGCGAGGAGGTTGCGCTGCTGGCGGGCACGGAGGGCGAGGATCGCCGGGTCGTCGGTGTCGCCCTCCGCCCCGCAGTTCCAGGACCGGTTGTGGCTCTCGCCGTCCCGGTTCCCCTCGCCGTTGGCCTGGTTGTGCTTGTCGTTGTAGGAGACGAGGTCGCGCAGGGTGAAACCGTCGTGCGCGGTGACGAAGTTGACGCTGGCGCGCGGCCGGCGTCTGCTGTGGGCGTAGAGGTCGGAGGAGCCGGTCAGCCGGGAGGCGAACTCGGCGAGCGAGTGGGGTTCGGCCCGCCAGAAGTCCCGTACGGCGTCGCGGTATCTGCCGTTCCACTCCGACCACAGGGACGGGAAGTTGCCCACCTGGTAGCCGCCCTCCCCCACGTCCCAGGGCTCGGCGATGAGCTTGACCCGGCTGATCACCGGGTCCTGCTGGATCAGGTCGAAGAACGCCGACAGCCGGTCCACCTCGTGGAACTGCCGGGCCAGGGTGGCCGCGAGGTCGAAGCGGAAGCCGTCGACATGCATCTCGGTCACCCAGTACCGCAGCGAGTCCATGATCAGCTGAAGGACGTACGGGTGCCGCATGAGCAGGCTGTTGCCGGTGCCCGTGGTGTCGTAGTAGTGGGACCAGTCGCCGTCCACCAGGCGGTAGTAGGAGGAGTTGTCGATGCCCCGGAAGGAGAGCGTGGGTCCCTTCTCGTTGCCCTCGGCGGTGTGGTTGTAGACGACGTCGAGGATCACCTCGAGACCGGCGGCGTGCAGCGCCTTCACCATCGTCTTGAACTCGGTGACCTGGCCGCCCCGGGTGCCGTGGGCGGCGTAGGCGTGGTGCGGGGCGAAGTACCCGATGGTGTTGTAGCCCCAGTAGTTGGACAGGCCCCGGTCCTTGAGGACGCCGTCCTGGACGAACTGGTGCACCGGCATCAGTTCGACCGCGGTCACGCCCAGCGAGGTGAGATGTCCGGTGACCGCCGGGTGCGCCAGTCCCGCGTAGGTGCCGCGCAGGGCGCGCGGGACGCCGGGGTGGGTGCGGGTCAGACCGCGGACATGGGTCTCGTAGATCACCGTGTCGGCGTACGACCGCCGGGGCGGCCGGTCGTCGCCCCAGTCGAACGCCGGGTCGGTGACCACGCCGAGCAGGGTGTGCCCGGCGCTGTCCGCCGGGTCGGGGCGGTCCTCGGCACGCTCGAAGAGCGAGGGGTGGTTGTCGGCCTGGCCGTCGACGGCGCGCGCGTACGGGTCGAGGAGCAGCTTCGCCGGGTTGCACCGGTGCCCGGCGGCCGGGTCCCAGGGGCCGTGCACCCGGTATCCGTAGCGCTGCCCCGGCCCGACGCCCGGAAGATAGCCGTGCCAGACGAAGCCGTCGACCTCGGTCAGCTGCACCGCGCTGGTGGTGCCGTCGTCGTCGACGAGCACCAGTTCGACCCGCTCGGCGACCTCGCTGAACAGTGCGAAGTTGGTGCCCTGTCCGTCGAAGTCGGCGCCCAACGGGTAGGGGTGCCCGCTCCAGGCGGGCACCCCTGCCTTCCGGTACGGCCGTGAGGTCACCGGGCTTCCTCCAGAACGCCGTTGTGCGCACCCGGCGCGCCGGCCAGGGCGGCCACGGGCAGGTCGCGGGGCACTTGCAGCACCTCGCGCAGGCTCGGCTCGGGCGCGGTCGGCACCAGCGGGACGCGCTCGCCGGTGCGGGCCCGCTGCGAGAACCAGATGACCTTGCCGCCGGTGCCGGTGGCGCAGCAGCCCCAGCCGTCGCTCATCGCGGCGATGTGTTCCAGGCAGGCGCGCAGGTCGGGGTCCGGGCGCAGTTCGCGGTCGTCACCCCCGACGGCCGTGATCAGGTGCTGGCCGTTCCACCACATCTCGATCGAGATGAGCTTGTCCGTGGCGTGCTCGTCGATGGCCTCGAGCAGCATCCCGGCGCCGCGGCAGACCGGTTCGACCAGTGTCTCGAGGTCCCAGTACCTCAGGTGGGCGGCCAGGATGCGCCTGACCTGTCCGACCCGCTCGGGACTGACGTCCACGTCGAGGTGGTAGTAGCAGGGAACTGCGGTCTTCATCGTCGTTGGCTCCTCACCGGCGAGGCTCCCGCTCCGCACGCCTTCACGGGCCGAAAATACGGAGGGTGAGCGCTGATCGCTTCTGAGTCACCTCCCACAGTGCGGGCGTTAGTCCATTCGTGCAACACGAGCGCACTCCCGAGGTGATTGAAGATCCAACAAGACGCTGGGTGTCGGCGCGTGCACCATGAGTGAAACATTCATCGAGCCACCGGAAGGTGAACTGCGTCATGCTGCTACCGGCCAAGACAGAGGTCGCCCGGCAGTTGCGGCGGTACCGGGTGTGGGAGCGCGTCATGCTCGCGTCCCCCGCGGACCGCGCGGCGCGGGGCACTTTCGAGGACTCGGGCTACACGTTGTGCGTGCTCATGGGAAAGCGCTGCGCGCGGGAGGCCGCGGACGCGGCGGAACGCTATCTGCGCTCGACGACTCCTGCCGCCTACCTCCAGGAACAGGACGTACGGCCCCGGCCGACGGTCCGGCCCTCCGCGGCGGCGCGGTAGGAAGCGGTCCCGTTCCGGATGCCGGAACGGAAGCCGGGCGACGGGCCCGGCGGACAACACGACGAGCCGGGCGGCGGGCCCGGCGGACGCGCGGTGACGCACCGCGGGTCCGACCGGGCTCCGGGCCGGGCGAGGAACACGACGAAGGTGAGACCCATGAGCACGACCCCTGTCATCGGCCGCATTCCGGTCCGCGAGGTGCGGCCGGCGGTGGAGGGCGGCAGACGCCCGGCCAAGGCTGTCGCGGGGGAAACGTTCCAAGTGACGGCGACCGTGTTCCGTGAGGGGCACGACGCCGTCGCGGCCAATGTCGTCCTGCGCGGCCCCAAGGGCCGCCGCGGTCCCTGGACGCCGATGCGTGAACTCGCCCCCGGCACCGACCAGTGGGGCGCCGACGTGACCCCGGACGCGCCGGGCCGCTGGACGTACACGGTGGAGGCCTGGAGCGACCCGGTCACCACCTGGCAGCACCGCGCGCGCGTCAAGATCCCGGCCGGCATCGACGTGGGCTCGGTGCTGGAGGAGGGCGCGGAACTCTACGAGCGGGCGGCGGCCGGCGTGCCGAGGGGCCGGGCCCGCACCACGGTCCTGAAGGCGGCGCGGGCCCTGGGCGACGACTCCCTGCCGGTCTCGCGGCGGCTGGCGGCGGCGTCGGCGCCGGAGGTGGACGCGGTCCTGGCCCGCCACCCCCT
>NZ_BMSA01000005.1 GCF_014648915.1 Streptomyces phaeofaciens
TCCAGGTTCCCGCTTTTGTTTCGCGGTTTCCTTTCCGGCGGTTCCGACTTTATCAGGGTTTTCCCGCCTCCCTGACCACCGTCCCGCAGGCATGCGGAAGATGATCCAGAGATTAGGATCTGACAAGTTGGATGCTGCTCGGCAAGTGCGCTCGATCGCGTCGCTCACCCTCAAGCAGGAGTACGACTGTACACGCGGCCGCAGAGCGCGTGCAAATCGATTAGGGTAGTGGTCTAGACCACGGATCGGGAGCTCTCGTGCGGAACCGGTACTTCATATGACATACCCTGCTGCACAGTGCGCCGACCTGGACAGGCAGTAACGGCCCATGTACATCTCCACCCCTGGGAGGCTTCCCATGACCACCGTGACGTCCCCTCTCGCAGGACGCACCATCGGACTGGCAGCCGTGCCGGATCCGGTCTTCTCCGGGGCCATGGTCGGCCCGGGCACGGCGATCGACCCGGTGCGCGAGCCTTCCGAGGCCGTCGCACCCGTGGACGGAGTGATCGTCTCCCTCCACCCGCACGCCTTCGTCGTGGTCGACTCGGAGGGGCACGGCGTGCTCACCCATCTCGGCATCGACACCGTGCAGCTCAACGGCGAGGGCTTCGAGCTCCTCGTGAACAAGGGTGACAACGTGACCCGCGGCCAGAGCATCGTCCGCTGGAACCCGGCTTCGGTGGAAGCGGCCGGCAAGTCCCCCGTGTGCCCGATCGTGGCCCTGGAGGCCACGGCCGACTCCCTCGGCGAACTCCGCGAAGACGGCGATGTCAAAGCCGGCGACGTTCTCTTTTCCTGGCAGTGATGCCCGCGCCGTCCTATGACGGCATACAGGACAACCACCGCGGCGGCGGGACCCGCCGCACTATCGGAGACGGGTGAGATGGAGACAACGCTGCGAGGCGTCGGCGTGAGTCACGGTGTGGCCATCGGCGAGGTTCGGCACATGGGAACGGCGGTGCTCGAACCGCCCGCCAAGCAGATCCCCCCGGAGGACGCGGAGCGCGAGCAGGGGCGCGCCCGCAAGGCCGTGGACGCTGTGGCGGCCGACCTGATGGCGCGCGGCAACCTGGCCGGGGGCGAAGCTCAGGCGGTGCTCGAGGCACAGGCCATGATGGCGCAGGATCCCGAGCTGATGGCGGACGTGGACCGGCGGATCGCCGTCGGGAGCACGGCCGAGCGGGCCGTGTACGACGCGTTCGCCTCCTACCGCGAGCTGCTGGCGGGAGCGGGTGAGTACCTCGCCGGTCGGGTGGCCGACCTCGACGATGTGCGGAATCGTATCGTCGCCCGTCTGCTGGGCGTCCCGATGCCGGGTGTCCCGGACAGCGACGAGCCGTACGTCCTGGTGGCCCGGGACCTGGCGCCGGCCGACACCGCTCTGCTGGACCCGACGCTGGTCCTCGGTTTCGTGACCGAGGAGGGCGGGCCCACCAGTCACAGCGCGATTCTGGCGCGTGCGCTCGGTGTGCCGGCGGTCGTGGCCCTGCCTGGCGCCGGTGAGCTGGCCGAGGGAACGGTGATCGCCGTCGACGGCAGCACCGGCGAGATCTTCGTGAACCCGAGCGAGGAGAAGAAGGCCCAGCTCGAGGCGGCGGCCGCGGAGCGGAAGGCTGCGTTGTCCGCGTCGACCGGACCGGGTGCCACGGCCGACGGTCACAAGGTGCCGCTGCTGGCGAACGTGGGCGGTCCGGCCGACGTGCCCGCCGCCGTCGAGGCGGGTGCGGAGGGCGTCGGTCTGTTCCGTACCGAGTTCCTCTTCCTCGACGACAGCAAGAACGCACCGTCCGAGGAGAAGCAGGTCGAGGCCTACCGGCAGGTGCTCGAGGCGTTCCCGGAGGGGCGCGTCGTCGTGCGGGTGCTGGACGCCGGTGCGGACAAGCCGCTGGAGTTCCTGACCCCGGCCGACGAGCCGAACCCGGCGCTGGGTGTCCGTGGTCTGCGCACCCTGCTGGACCACCCGGATGTCCTGCGCACTCAGCTGACGGCGCTGGCGAAGGCCGCGGAAGGGCTGCCGGTCTACCTCGAGGTGATGGCTCCGATGGTGGCGGACCGTGCCGACGCCAAGGCGTTCGCGGACGCGTGCCGTGCGGCGGGGCTGCGGGCGAAGTTCGGCGCGATGGTGGAGATTCCGTCGGCCGCGCTGCGGGCCCGGTCGATCCTCCAGGAGGTCGAGTTCCTGTCGCTGGGCACGAACGATCTCGCGCAGTACACCTTTGCCGCCGACCGGCAGGTGGGTGCGGTGTCCCGGCTGCAGGATCCGTGGCAGCCCGCGCTGCTCGACCTGGTCGCGCTGTCCGCCGAGGCGGCCAAGGCCGAGGGCAAGAGCTGTGGTGTGTGCGGTGAGGCCGCGTCCGACCCGCTGCTCGCGTGTGTGCTGACCGGTCTGGGCGTCACCTCCCTGTCCATGGGTTCGGCGTCGATTCCTTACGTTCGGGCGGCGCTGGCGAAGTTCACGCTGGCGCAGTGTGAGCGGGCGGCCGCGGCGGCTCGTGCGTCGGACAGTGCCGAGGAGGCGCGCAACGCCGCGCAGGCCGTGCTGTCCGGCGAGTAGCGGTCCGGGCCGGTGACCGGCCGGCGAGCAGGGGCGTTCCGTCTTCGGGCGGAGCGCCCCTGCTGTGTGTCAGTGATGGTGGCCGGGCATCGGTCCTTCCAGGCCGTCCACCCCGAGCTCCGGTGGGAAGCAGTAGTCCACGCCGGACTCGGGTGAGATGAGGTCTCCCGAGTCGATGTCGGTGCAGTAGGCGTCGAAGACCTCGCCTGCGGTCAGGGCTTCGAGGCCGGCTCCGCGCATGCGCCAGCCGTAGATGCGGTCGGGGGTGTCGGGTGCGCTGGTGCGCATGACCAGGCCGCCGGGGCCTCGGGTGGCGAGGCCCAGGGCGAGGACGGTGGTGAATTCGAGGGCTTCGGCGTCGTCGAGCCGGGTGGCGCCGCCTGCCGCCTCGTCCGCCTCTGCGTCCGCGTCCGCGTCCGCGTGGAGGACGGCGACGAGGGTCTCGGGTGTTCCCGTCACGCTGCAGACGAGGTGCCGGTCGCCGGGTGGTGCTGTGGCGAGGATGCGCAGGACGAGGTCGGAGGCGTGTGCGAAGGCCGCGCGGCCGATGTCCTCGCCGCAGGTCGAGCAGGTGCCGAGGCGGGCCAGGAGTGTGGCCGCGTACTCCCAGGTGGCCTGGCGTACGGCCTCGTCGACAAGGGCGGGCACGAGGTCGGCGAGGGGCTGGCCCTCGTAGGGGATCGTGGGGCCGGTCGTGGCGATCCGAGCGGTGAAGCGGGTGCGGTTCGCGGGGAGGTCGGGGTCGAGGCCCTTGGCTGTGCAGTACTCGGCGTACTCCTGGGGGTCGAAGAGGGCCAGTGTGGTGTGGCTGCCCTGTTGGGCGCGTGTCCTGAGGAGGTGTTCGACCTGGCGGAGGTAGGCGAGGTGGTCGTCGAAGGTGAAGCTGCGGTAGCGGCGCATGGCGCGGAAGTCGTGTTCGTCGGTGAGCAGGCCGATGGTGCCGGCGATCTCTCGGCGCAGGACCCGTCCCATGGTCCGGTCGTCGTCGGTGTGTGCCATGTTTCCCCCTGTGTGCACAGTCGATCAATGCTCACTCACAGTAATCGACGGCACTGACAACGGGCTCGGCGTGAGCCGCTCACAGGCCCGGCCACTGGTTAATTGTGCAGGTCAGAGAAACATCTGGGCCGAGGACGGGCCGTTCGGGGGAGCCGGTCGGCGGTGACGACGAGTGGTCGATCCGGTCGGCGGTGTGCGGACGGCCCCGGATTCGCCATGGCCGGGCGAGTCCGGGGCCGCCGTCGGGACAGACAGTGCTGCCGGCTCGGTCAGGCGCGCTTGCGGGCCAGCTCCTCGTAGAAGTGGAGGAGGTCGAGGTTGTCGATGGAGCCGGGGTTGACCGCCTTTTCCAGTGGAGTGCCCTGGAGGAGGCGCTTGACCGGGACCTCGATGCGTTTGCCGGTGAGGGTGTGCGGGACGCCGGGGACCTCGATGACCTCGTCGGGGACGTGGCGCGGCGAGAGCTCTTCGCGGATGGCCTGTTTGATGCGGCCGAGGAGGGCGTCGTCGAGGACGGCCTGGGGAGCGAGGTGCACGAAGAGGGGCATCCAGTAGCCGCCGTCGGGCTGTTCGATGCCGATGACCAGGGATTCCTTGATCTCGGGGAGCCGTTCGACGACCTCGTAGATGTCGGCGGAGCCCATGCGTACGCCCTGGCGGTTGAGCGTGGAGTCGGAGCGGCCGTGGATGACGACCGAACCGCGTGAGGTGACGGTGATCCAGTCGCCGTGGCGCCAGACGCCGGGATACGTGTCGAAGTAGCTGTCGTGGTAGCGGCTGCCGTCGGGGTCGTTCCAGAAGTGGACCGGCATGGACGGCATGGGGTTGGTGACGACGAGTTCGCCGACCTCGTCGATGACAGGCCGGCCGCTCGGGTCCCAGGACTGGAGGTCGGTGCCGAGGCCGGGGGCCTGGAGTTCGCCGGTGTACACGGGGAGGGTCGGGACGGCTCCGGCGAAGCAGGAGCACACGTCCGTGCCGCCGCTGACGGAGGCGATCCACAGGTCGTCCCCGCTCGCTGCGAACTCGTCGTGCAGCCAGCGGAAGCCGTCGGGCGGGAGCGGTGATCCCGTGGTGGCGACGCACTGGACCGTGGAGAGGTCGAAGTCGCGGGAGGGGTGCACCCCGGCCTTGCGGCAGGCCATGACGTAGGCCGCCGAGGTGCCGTAGAGGGTGGCTCCGGTGCGTTCGGCGATGCGCCACTGGGCGGCGGTGTCGGGGTAGCCGGGACTGCCGTCGTAGAGGACGATCGTCGTGCCGGTCAGGAGGCCGGAGACGAGGAAGTTCCACATCATCCAGCCGGTCGAGGTGTACCAGAAGAAACGGTCCTCGGGGCCGAGGTCGCAGTGCAGGCCCAGCTGCTTGAGGTGTTCGACCAGGATGCCGCCCTGGGACTGGACGATGGCCTTGGGCAGGCCGGTCGTGCCGGAGGAGTAGAGCACCCACAGGGGGTGGTCGAAGGGGACCGGCGCGAAGACGGGTTCCTCGTTCGCGGCCGTGAGGGCCGACCACTCCAGGGCGCCTTCGGGGGCCTCGGTGCCCAGGAGCGGGACGTGGACGACGGCGCGCAGGGTGGGCAGCTCGCGGCGGAGTTCGGCGACGGTGTCGCGGCGGTCGTGCTCCTTGCCGCCGTAGCGGTAGCCGTCGACGGTGAACAGGACGACGGGTTCGACCTGCTGGAAGCGGTCGAGGACGCTGCGGGCGCCGAAGTCGGGGGCGCAGGAGGTCCAGACACCGCCGACCGCGGCCGTGGCGAGGAGCGCGACGACGGCCTGCGGGATGTTCGGGAGGTAGCCGCTGATCCGGTCGCCGGGGCGGACGCCGAGGGTGCGCAGCTCGGCGGCGAGGGAGCCGACCTGGCCGCGCAGCTCGCCCCAGGTCACCGGCTGCGGTTCATGGGTCTCGTCGACATACAGCAGGGCCGGTTCGTCCGGGCGGGTGGCGGCGGCGCGCAGGGCGTGCTCGGCGTAGTTGAGGGTGGCTCCGGGGAACCACTGGGCGCCGGGCATGGACCGGTCGCCCAGCACGCGCGTGTGCGGGGTCGAGAACCGTACGTCGAACCATTCCGTGACGGCTTCCCAGAACGTGTCCAGTTCGTCCACGGACCAGCGGTGCAGGGCCGGATAGCCCCCTGCTGCCGGGGCTCCGTGGCGCTCGGCCGCCCAGGTCTGGAATTTGGTGACCTGGGCCTGTGCGATGCGGTGCGGATCGGGCCGCCAGAGCGGCTCGGGGTTCAGGGTCGACATGGGGCGGCTCCGGACTCTGCGCGTCGTGTGCGTCGCCCGCGCACGAGCTGGGGTGGTGCGCGGTGCGCGGCTGACAGGGACGATGCCATGTGATCGACTTCTGCACCAGGGTGAGCCCCACACAGTCCGTGTCGTGAAGATGTGGTCCCGGCATAGGTGAACGGCAGTTGAACGACACGCGCGTGTGGAGCGGCAAGTGGCAGGGTGAGCAGTATGAACGGTCGTGACCTGGTGCGTTCGATGAAGAGGGTCGGTTCGGTGGGAGCGTCCCAGGGGTTGCGCACCGTGCGGGCGGCGTGGCGCAGGAGGCGTGCCGATGCCGCCGGGCTGCCCGCGCGGGGTGCCGAGCGCGCGCGGGTACCGGGTCCGGTGCAGGAGGTGGAGCCGGCGCCCGGTGGCGGGACGCTGCGGTTCAGCCGGTCGGAGCTCAGGATCCTCGTCGCCGTGAACGGGGCGGTGTTCTGGGGCTGGGACGGGGCCGGGCCGGAGCCGTCGTACGCGCTGGCCGGCCGTTGTCCCGAGCCGGACCCGCGGGCGGTGCTGGAGCCGGACAAGGACGGCGGCTGGCGGGTGGTGGCCGAGCGGGTGACGGTGGTGGTCTCGCGGCACGGTGCGATCGAGGTGTGCACGCCGGGCGGTGTGATGTTGCGCCGGGAGATGCCGCCGCGCTGGTGGGAGCCGCAGGACGGGGGTGCGGCGCGCTGGATGCAGCGGTCGGAGGTGGCGGCGGACGCGCGCTTCTTCGGTCTGGGCGGGCGGGCGTCCGGGCCGCGTCTGCGCAGTGGGACGTACCGGCTGTGGAACACGGATCCCGGGCGGGCCTTCGGCCGCGGGGACGACCCGCTGTATCTGACGATGCCGGTGCAGGTGGTGGTGTCCGACGCGGGCACGCATCTGATGTTCCACGACACGTCCTGGGACGGCACGGTGACGCTGCGGGAGGGCGAGGAGGGTGCCGGTTCCGGGCACGACCGGGCCGGGGCGTGCGAGCTGCGGATGGACGGCGGCCCGCTGCGCTGCTGGGTGATGGTGGGTACTCCCGCGCGCGTGCTGCTCGCCTGGGCCTCGCTGACCGGGGCGCCGGCGCTGCCTCCCGCGTGGGCTCTGGGTCACCATCACGCGCGTTGGGGCTTCGGCAGTGAGCAGGAGGTGCGCCGGGTCGTGGCCGGCTACCAGGAGCACGGTCTGCCGCTGGACGCGGTGCATCTGGACATCGACCACTACGACGAGCACCAGGTGTTCACCGTGGACCAGGATCGTTTCCCCAAGCTCGCGGTGCTCGCGGAGGAGCTGCGGCGGGACGGGATCCGGCTGGTGTCGATCGTCGACCCGGCGGTGCGGGCCACGCCGGGCAACGCGGTCTACGACAGCGGGCTCGCGGCGGACGTGTTCGTGCGGGACGCCTCGGGGCAGCTGGTCGAGGGTGTGGTGTGGCCGGGTGAGGCGGTCTTCCCCGATTTCACGCACGCGCGTGTGCGGCGCTGGTGGGGTGGTCTCTACGCGGAGCGGACGGCGCAGGGGTTCTCCGGGTTCTGGCACGACATGAACGAGCCGACGTCGTTCGCCGCCTTCGGCGAGCCGACGCTGCCGCGGTCCGCCCGGCACGCTCTGGAGGGGCGCGGAGGCGATCACCGGGAGGCGCACAACGTCTATGGGCTGTGCATGGCCTGGGCGGCCTACGAGGGGCTGCGGGAGCTGGTGCCCGAGGAGCGTCCGTTCGTCTTCTCACGCTCGGGCTGGGCGGGTCTCCAGCGCTACGGCGGTACGTGGTCCGGTGATGTCGCCACGGGCTGGCCGGGGTTGCGCGCGTCGTTGTCGCTGGTGATGGGGCTCGGGCTGTGCGGGGTGCCGTACTCGGGGCCGGACGTGGGGGGATTCGACGGCAGTCCGTCGCCCGAGCTGTATCTGCGGTGGTTCCAGCTGGGGGCGTATCTGCCGCTGTTCCGTACGCACGCGAGTCTGAAGGCGGGCCGTCGGGAACCCTGGGAGTTCGGGCCCGAGGTGCTGGAGCACGCGCGTGCGGCGCTCGTCGAGCGTCGGCGGCTGCTGCCGTACCTCACGACGCTGGCGTATCTGGCCCGGCGTACCGGGGCTCCTTATGTGCGGCCGCTGTGGTGGGGTTCGCCCGAGGACCGGGCGCTGCGGGACTGTGAGGACGCCTTCCTGCTGGGTGACTGCCTGCTGGTGGCGCCGGTGCTCGACCCGGGGGCGGACCGGCGCGCGGTGCAGCTGCCGCGGGGGCTCTGGTACGACACGGCCACGGGGCGGTCGTACCGGGGGCCGGGGCAGGTGGTCGTGGACGCGCCGCTGTCCCGGATCCCGGTGTTCGCGCGCGCGGGTGCCGTCATACCGGTGCGCGGGGACGAGGGGCTGGAGCTGGAGGTGTGGGCCCCGGCCCGGGGCCGGTCGGGTGGCGGTCTGGTGGTGCGGGGTCTGGGCGACGGCTGGGAGGAGCCCGAGGTCGAGCGGTACGTCACCCGCCGGGCGGGCCGGCGGGTGCTCGTGGAGCGGGAGGGTGAGGACGGCGTGTACGAGCCGTCCCACCCTGTGCGCGTGCGCGGCCTGGACGAGGGCTGACGTCAGATGTAGCGGCCCTCGAAGAACGCGCGTACGGCGTACGCGTGCAGGGGGAAGGCGAGTTCCTCCGGCCGGTGCAGGAGGTGCCAGCCCTCCGTCTCGTCCGTGGCGGCCGATTCCGGCAGCCGGTCCGCGGGGCACTCGGGGAGGAGCCCGAAGAGCAGGATGTGGCCGTCGGGGGAGCTCATGGCGTCGGCGAGCCGTACCTCGCGGCTGGCGGCCTCGATGCCGGTCTCCTCCCGGAGTTCGCGGACGACGGCCTGTCGCCAGTCCTCCCGGTCGTCTATGTAGCCGCCGGGCAGGGCGATGCCTCCGCGCGCGGGGGGCACGGTTCGGGTGATGACGACCAGGGCGGTGCCCTTCGTGTCGTACACGGGCTGGAGCGCGACGGCCACCGGCAGCGGGTTGCGGTAGGCCACGGTGGCGCAGGCCGGACAGGTGCGGGGCCAGCCGGTGACGCCCTCCCCGTAGGGCGCTCCGCAGCTCGAACAGTGGGAGTCGCGCGCGGAGTTCGCGTGGGGGTGCAGAGTTTCGGACACCCGGCGGAGCGTATCCGATCTTGCCGTGGGTGACGTACGCGAACGCCTCCACGGCCCTTGGCCCGTCCGGTGCCTGCCCAATTCCCGGTGCGCGTGCCACACTCCTGACGTTCCGTCAGATCTGGTGCCGGGGAGGGCTCTTGTCACGCACACGTACACCGGTGGTCGCCGGGTGGTTCGCCGGGGACGGGGAGGACTTCAGGCTGCTCGGGACGCGCTGTTCGGCGTGCGGGACGGTCTTCTTCCCGCGCGAGGACACCTGGTGCCGCAACCCTGGCTGCGCGGGCGCCGGCCTGGAGGAGGTCGCGCTGTCGCGGCGTGGGCGGATCTGGTCGTACACGGACAGCCGGTACCGCCCTCCGTCACCCTATGTGACCGACCCGGAACTTCCGTGGGAGCCGTACGCGTTGATCGCTGTGGAGCTGGAGTCCGAGCGGATCGTGGTGCTGGGGCAGGCGTCTCCGGGGATCACCGTCGCCGATCTGGCGGTGGGCATGGAGGTGGAGGTCGTGCCGGGCGTGCTCCACGAAGACGCGGAGACGACCTGGACGACGTGGCGGTGGCGGCCGACGGGGGTGGCGGGATGACGGCGGAGGTGGCGGTGCTCGGCGCGGGGATGCACCCCTGGGGCAAGTGGGGGCGCGGTTTCGTCGCGTACGGGGTGGCGGCGGCGCGTGCGGCGCTCGCCGATGCCGGTCTGGACTGGCGGGACGTCGGCTCGATCGTCGGCGCGGACACGGTGCGTGGCGGCTATCCGGGGTACGTGTCCGGGGCGACGTTCGCGAAGGCGCTGGGCTGGCAGGGGGCCCGGGTCGCGAGCGTGTACGCGGCATGCGCGTCGGGGGCCCAGGCGATCGGTGCCGCGCGGGCGCAGATCCTGGCCGGCCTGGCGGACGTGGTGCTGGTGGTGGGGGCGGACTCGGCACCCAAGGGCTTCTTCCGGCCCGCGGGCGGCGACCGGCCGGACGACCCGGACTGGCTGCGGTTCCGTGTGCTGGGCGCCACCAACCCGACGTACTTCGGGCTGTACGCGCGCCGGCGCATGGCGGTGCACGGGGACACGCCGGAGGACTTCGCCCAGGTCAAGGTGAAGAACGCCGCCATGGGGGCGTTGAATCCGTATGCCCGCTACCGCGCCCGGGTCACCGCCGAGGAGGTGGCCGCCTCCGCGGTGGTCGCCGATCCGCTGCGGCTGCTGGACATCTGTGCCACCTCTGACGGCGGGGCGGCGCTGGTTCTGTCCAGCATGGAGTTCGCCCGCCGGCACGGGGCGGCGGATCCGGTGCGGATCAGGGCGGTGTCCACCGTGACACCCCGCTACCCCACCACGGTGCTGGACCTGCCCGACATCGCCACCGACTCGGCGATCGCGGTGGAACCGTCCGGCGAGCCGTTCCGGGCGTCGATCGCCCGCGCCGCCTACGAGGAGGCGGGCCTCGGGCCCGGGGATCTGTCGCTGGCCGAGGTGTACGACCTGTCCACCGCCCTGGAGTTGCAGTGGTACGAGGATCTGGGGCTGTGCGGCGACGGCGAGGGCGCCAAGCTGCTGAGGGAGGGAGCGACGGCGCCGGGCGGGCGGATACCGGTGAACACGAGCGGGGGGCTGGCCTCGTTCGGGGAGGCGGTACCCGCACAGGCGATCGCCCAGGTCTGCGAGGTGACCTGGCAGCTGCGCGGGCAGGCGGGCGACCGTCAGCTCGCCCACGCGCGCGTGGGCATCACGGCGAACCAAGGCCTGTTCGGACACGGGTCTGCGGTGATCGCCGTGAAGTGAGGGACGGATGGGGCACAACGGGCCGCACGCGAGGTCCGCGTACGCTCCGTGATCGCTCCGGAAGGATGCGTGAACGTCTTATGAACTGCGCCTGGGCGTGCGCCCGCAGCGCCATCATGCTCCCGTGCACTCCTGGACGGACACTCTCCGCTTCGCCTTCCAGCCGGTGGTCAATCTGACGACCGGAGCGGTGGCAGGGCTGGAGATACTCGCCCGCCCCGAGTCCGGTGACATCCTCGCGCAGGCCCGCCGCGATCCCGAACTCGACGGCAGGCTCGCCGTGCTGGCGGTCCGGGCGGCGGCGCGCCGGGAGACGCTGCTGCCGCTGCATGTGAACGTGTTCGCCGGCACCCTGGCCGACCTCGGCGGACTCACGTCGTTGCACGCCGCCGTCCGCGAGGCGGGCCGGCTCCCGTGGGAGGTGACGCTCGACATCGTTCCGCCGTACACGCATGTGCCGCAGCAGCCGCTGCTGGAGGCCCTGGCCGCGCTGCGGGGGCAGGGGTTCCGGATCAGCGCGGACGGGGTGGGGGACGGGGACGTACCGCTGCGGCTGCTCGTGGACATGGCGCCGGACCTGGTGAAGCTGGACGCGTGTCTGCTGGCGCGGCCGGGGGCGGTACGGGCGATGCGGACACTCTGCGACGAGCTGGGGGCACTCCTGGGCGTCGAGGGGGTGGAGACCGAGGCGCAGTGCGCGACCGCGCTGGCGGCGGGGGCGCAGCTGGCGCAGGGTGTGCTGTTCGCGCCCCCGGCACGGCTGCCGGCCGCCGATGTGTACCTGCCGCCGCGCGTCCCCGGCACCTTGTCGGCGCCCGGGGCCGGGCCGTCGGTACGGGAGTTCGTGCGGCCGGCCGCGCTGCTGCCGGTGACCGCCTCCGCCGGGCAGGTGCGGGCGCTGCTCACCGGGTCGCCCGACGTGTCCGGGGTGCTGCTCGTGGACCGGACGGGCGTCCCGGTCCGCTCGGTGCACCGCTCGCGGTTCCTGCTGTCGATGTCGGCGCGGTACGGCCACGCCCTGTACGCGGACCGTCCCGCGGCCAAGCTCGGTGACGCGCCGCGGACGGTGGGCGTCGACGCGACGGCGTGGGAGGTGCTGGACGTGGTCGCGGTCGGCGGCCCGGACCGTACCTCGGACGACGTGGCCGTCGTCGACCGCTACGGGCGGTGCGTGGGCGTCGTCCGGCTGGCGGATCTTGTGCGGGCGTTGGCCGAGAACCGGGTCGAGGAGGCGGTGGGGCTCAATCCGCTCACGCGGCTGCCCGGCTCGGACGCGATCACGGCGGAGGTGGACCGGCGGATCATGGAGGGGCGGGCGTTCGCGCTGAGCTGGCTGGACGTCGACCACTTCAAGCAGGTCAACGACGGGGCGGGATTCGCCGCGGGCGACGAGCTGATCCGGTCGGTCGGGCGGGCGTTGCAGGACGCGGCGTCCGGGAGCACGCGGGTGGGGCACATCGGCGGGGACGACTTCCTGGTGCTGGCCGATCCGGAGCGGCTGGATCCGCTGGCCCACTCCCTGCTGGACGCCCCGTGGTCGGCGGGTGGGCGCCCGGTCACGTTGTCGCTGGCCACGGTGGTGTGTCTGCCGGGCGGCGTGGCGGATCACCGGCAGGCGGCCGCGTGTCTGGCGCCGCTGAAGCAGGCCGCGAAGGCCTTGGACGGGGCGAGTTGGGTGCTGGGGCGCGCCGGGGCGGCGGGGCACGAGATCAGACGCGGGGCACCGCCGATGGCCGCGGCGGGGTCGGAGCCGGTGGGGGCGGAGCCGGGCCCGGGATGAGGGGGCGGCCGGGCCGGCCGGGCCCGGGATGAGCCAGCTGCGGGGCACGGGGTGAGCCGACGGCGGAGCCCGGGGTGAGCCGGCAGCCCGGCCCGGCGTAAGTCGACAGCCGAGCACCGCATGAAGGAACCGCCCAGCCCGGCGCAAGCCGGCAACCGAGCCCCGCATGAAGGAACCGCCCAGCCCAGCTCTCGCCGGAGCGTGTCCACTTGATCCGCTGCCCGCGGAACCGTCTCCCTCCGTGCCCCCGGCTCCCAACCGTTGCCGTCGGGCTCCTTGACGCTCCCTGGGCGCCGGTGAACACTTCCCGGTGTCAGCCGACATCGCCGTACATATTCGGCGTATCCAGGCACGCGCGGCGCGGGCTCCCCCGACCGAGGCCCGCTCTCTCACCGGCGATTCGGCTACGACGGCACGCTCGTCACGGACGCCGGGCGGGGCGCGGGACCTCCCTGCCATGGCCGAAGCAGCCACGCGAACCGCACCCTGCACCGTGCACCGGGGCCGATCGCCCCGGCCGGGCCTAGGAGCAGCCATGAGCAACGGAGACATATTCGTCGGCGAGGTCATCGGTACGGCGATCCTGATCCTGTTCGGCGCGGGCGTCTGCGCCGCCGTCACCCTCAGATACTCCAAGGCGCGGGCCTCGGGCTGGATCGTGATCGCCTTCGGCTGGGGGTTCGGCGTGCTGGCGGGGGCGTACACCGCCGCGCCGCTGTCCGGCGGGCAGCTCAACCCGGCCGTCACCCTGGGGATCGCCGTCGACACGGGCAAGTGGGGGAAGGTCTGGATCTACATCCTGGGCCAGTTGGTCGGGGCGATGCTGGGCGCGGTGCTCGCCTATCTCGTGTATCTCGCGCAGTTCCAGGCGAACGTACGGCAGTCGGGCGCCGAGGGCACTGACGAGGAGCCGACGCCAACCCTGGGCATCTTCTCCACCATCCCGGAGATCCGGAATCCGGTCGCCAACCTGATCACGGAGATCATCGCGACGATCGCGCTCGTCCTGCCGATCCTCGCCTTCGGACTGACCGAGGGGCTCGGCGAGTCCGGCACGCTGGTGCTGATCGTGTCCCTGCTGGTCGTGGGCATCGGGCTCTCGCTCGGCGGGCCCACCGGCTATGCCATCAACCCGGCCCGTGACCTCGGCCCGCGCCTGGTGCACGCCGTGCTGCCGATCCCGAACAAGGGCACGTCGGACTGGGGTTACGCCTGGATCCCGGTCGTCGGCCCGCTGGTCGGCGGAGCGCTCGCGGGTCTGATCTACAACGTGGCCTTCTGAGCGGTCGTCCGGGCATCGGTCGGTCACCGGTCGAGCACCGGCCCGGCCCCGCCGAACCGGCCCGCCGGCGCCCACCGGCGCGACCCCCGCAACCACTGCAACCGCCGCAACCGCCGCAACCGCCGCAACCGGTCCACACAGCCATGCGCGCGTTCACCGCGCGTCCTTCTGATCCCAGCCCAAGGGGTAGCCATGACGGACAACGCCGAGAAGTACGTCGCCGCAATCGACCAGGGCACCACCTCCAGCCGCTGCATCGTCTTCGACCACGACGGCGCGATCGTCGCCGTCGACCAGCGTGAGCACCGCCAGATCTTCCCCAAGCCCGGCTGGGTGGAGCACGACGCCACCGAGATCTGGTCCAAGGTGCAGGCGGTGGTCGCGGGCGCGATCGCCAAGGCCGGGCTGCGCGCCGACCAGATCAGCGCGCTGGGCATCACCAACCAGCGCGAGACGACCGTGCTGTGGGACCGGGCCACGGGCAAGCCGGTGCACAACGCGATCGTGTGGCAGGACACGCGGACCGCGGGGCTCTGCAACGAGCTGGGCGGCTCCGACGGCCAGGACCGGTTCCGCGAGCAGACCGGGCTGCCCCTGGCCAGCTACTTCTCGGGGCCCAAGGCGGCCTGGCTGCTCGACAACGTGCCCGGCCTGCGAGGCCGTGCCGAGCGCGGCGAGATCGCCTTCGGCACCATCGACTCGTGGCTCATCTGGAACCTCACCGGAGGCGTCGACGGCGGCCGGCACGTGACCGACGTGACCAACGCCGGGCGCACCATGCTGATGAACCTGGAGACCCTCCAGTGGGACACCTCCATCCTCGCCGCGATGAACGTGCCCGAGGCCGTGCTGCCGGAGATCCGGTCCTCCGCCGAGGTGTACGGCACGGCGGTCGGCCAGCTGGCCGGCGTACCGGTCGCCTCGGCGCTGGGCGACCAGCAGGCGGCGGTGTTCGGCCAGGCCTGCTACGACGTGGGAACGGCCAAGAACACCTACGGCACGGGCAGCTTCCTGCTGCTCAACACCGGCAACCGGCCGGTGCCCTCCAAGAGCGGGCTGCTGACGACGATGGGGTACAAGATCGGCGGGGAGGCGCCGGTGTACTGCCTGGAGGGCTCCATCGCGATCACGGGCGCGCTCGTGCAGTGGTTCCGGGACCAGCTCGGCATCATCCGCAGCGCCGACGAGATCGAGACGCTGGCGGCGAGCGTCGACGACAACGGCGGCGCGTACATCGTGCCGGCGTTCTCCGGGCTGTTCGCGCCGTACTGGCGCTCCGACGCGCGCGGTGTCGTCACCGGGCTCACCCGCTACGTGACGAAGGCGCATCTCGCGCGCGCGGTGCTCGAGGCGACGAGCTGGCAGACGCGTGAGGTGGTGGACGCCATGTTCCAGGACTCCGGGGTGCAGATCACGACCCTGAAGGTGGACGGTGGCATGACGAAGAACGATCTGCTGATGCAGCACCAGGCGGACGTGCTCGGCGTGCCGGTGATCCGGCCGCGGGTCTCCGAGACGACCTGCCTGGGCGCGGCGTACGCGGCGGGCCTGGCGACCGGCGTGTGGAACGACCTCGACGAGCTGAAGGCGCACTGGCAGAGGGATGTCGAGTGGACTCCGGCGATGGAGGCCTCGGTACGCGACCGGGAGTACCGCAACTGGCGCAAGGCCGTGGAGAAGAGCTTCGGCTGGCTGGAGGAGGGCGAGCAGTAGCCCACGCGCGCGTGCCTCGCGGTGGGCACGCACACGCGTGTGCACCCTCTTTCCGCTTCCGGCCGTACAAGGCCGCGGCCCGTACCCCGGTCGGCGAGGGTACGGGCCGTGCGGAGCTCAGGTGGTGACGGTCTGCCGGCGTTCGGAGCCGAAGTCCATCGCGTGCTGGACGACACCGATCAGGACGTCCCGGACCGACAGCTTGTCGCGGGCGTCGCACAGCACCACGGGTACGTCGTCGTCGAGGTCGAGGGCCCGGCGCACGTCCTCCTCCGGGTAACGGATCGAGCCCTCGAAGCAGTTGACGCCGACGATGAAGGGGATGGAGCGGCGCTCGAAGTAGTCGATGGCGGCGAAGCAGTCCTCCAGGCGACGGGTGTCGGCGAGCACGACGGCCCCGAGAGCGCCCTCGGAGAGTTCGTCCCACATGAACCAGAACCGCTCCTGGCCGGGGGTGCCGAACAGGTAGAGGACCAGGTCCTCGCGCAGGGTGATGCGCCCGAAGTCCATGGCGACGGTGGTGGTGTGTTTCGCCTCGACGCCGGTGATGTCGTCGACCGGGCGGCCCGCCTCGGTGAGGTACTCCTCGGTGCGCAGCGGCCGGATCTCGCTGACCGCGCCGACGAGGGTGGTCTTGCCCACCCCGAAACCGCCGGCCACCAGGATCTTCAGCGTGACGGGCTCCACCGGGGGCTTGCCGCGCTCAGATCGCCCGAAGATCATCGATCACTTCTCCTGCTCGATGGGGGTGTGTGGCGGCGGGCCGTGGCCTCCGCCGCCGGGGGTCTCGATGCCGCGGACGTCTCCGGGGCCGATGACGGTGTCCACACAGTCGCTGTCCGCACAGTCGCTGTCGGGACTCTACGGTGCCGCGACCGTGTGGACACCGTCATCGGTGCCGGTGGGCGGATACGGCGGAGCACGCCGTCCCCGCCGCGCCACCGGCCGGCGCCCCCGACGCCGTTCCGGTGCGCGATCCGCGGGGCGTCGCCGACGCCGCGGGTGGTGATCAGGCGGTCCTGCGGCGGAATGAGCGTCACGTCGTCACCCGGTTTCCACCCCGCTCACAGCGCCCGTAGGCCGCTGATCACGTCGCGCAGGATGCTCTCGTCCGGCAGTTCGGCAGGAGGTACGGGCCGGTTCACATGGACGAATTCCGCGTCCACGAGGTCTCCGACAAGGACCCGTACCACTCCGATGGGCAGGTCGAGTTCGGCGGCGAGTTCGGCGACCGACTGCGGCGCCCGCCGGCACAGGTCCACGATGTCCACGTGCTCCGGTGAGAGCGAGTGGTCCGCTTCGGGATCGTCCGCGTGGGGCTCCACGACGACCACCGCGATCAGGTCGAGGCGGTGCTGGACCGCACTGGTGGTACGGCCGCGTGTCATGGCGTACGGACGGACGACCGGTCCGGCGTCGTCGTCGAACCAGTGGCTGCTTCCCTGACCGTCTGTAGTCATGCCATCCCACTACCCGCCCGCGGACAGATCGGTGCGCGGGGCGGTGCCGAGATGTACGCCGACGCGCTTGACGAGCAGGGTCATCTCGTACGCCACGAGGCCCACGTCCGAGTCGGCGTCCGCGAGCACGGCGAGACAGCTGCCGTCGCCGGCGGCCGTGACGAACAGGAAGGCCTCGTCGAGTTCGACGACGGTCTGACGGACGCTGCCCGCCTCGAAGTGGCGGCCCACGCCCTTGGCGAGGCTGTGGAACCCGGAGGCGACGGCGGCCAGGTGCTCGCTGTCCTCCCTGCTCAGGTCCTTGGACACGCCGGTCGGCAGGCCGTCGCCGGAGAGCACGACGGCTTTGCGGATGCTGGCCACGCGGTCGACGAGTTCGTCGAGGAGCCAGTTCAGCTCGCCGTTGACGGTCGTGGTGTGGCCGGTCGCCTCTGGTGCGGTCATCGACCGTCCCCCTTTGTCGTTCGTTGTGGTGCTGTGCCGCTGTGGGCGTCGTCGCCCGCGGCGTTCTCCTCCCGGCCGCGCTGCCAGCCGCGCTGGAGCGAGGCCATACGGCTGCGCACCTCGTCGGCGTCCCGGTCGGCGGGGTCGGAGTGGTTCTCGGTGCGGGGCGCCGGGCCTTGCCGCAGCTGCGGGGCCAGGTTCGCCTGCCGTACGCGCCGGGGCAGGGATCCCGGGCCGGGGCCCTGGCCGTGCGGCGCGGTGGTCCGGTGAGAGGCGCTGTCGTCGGGGCCGCCGGGCCGGGCGGACGTGATGTCCGCGGCCGCGGGCGCACGGGAGGCGGCCGGGGCCGCCGGCGCACCCTCCCGGCCGCCGGGGCCGTCCGGGGCCTGCCGGGTCCGCTGCGGGAGGGCGGGCGGCCCGGACGGCCGGGACGGCTCGTCGGTGCCGCGTCCGGGTCGCGACGGCAGTACCGGCGGCTGGGCCGGGCCGCCGCTGTGCGGGATCTGGGGCGAGTCGCCGCGGCGGCGCGTGGGCAGGGGCGCCGGGCCGTCGGTCTCCGCACGGCGCGGTCCGGGCCGCGTAGCGGAGTCCTCGCCCGTCTCCGTGCGCCGGGGGCGCTGTTCGGTGACCGGGCGGCCGTGCGAGCTGACCAGCTTGGGGGTGCGGCGGCCGGGGAGCGGTACGGGGGCGGCCACGTCGTCGGCGGACCGGTCCGGTTCGCCGCGGGGGTCGAGCCTTCGGCGCTGGTCGACGGCGCCGACGGCCGGCTCGTCCGCGCGGGTGAGGGAGCGGCGCGGGTGGAACAGGCCACCGTGCTCGTCGTCGTCCTCGTCGAGGGCGGCGGCCGGGAAGTCGCCGAGGGCGTCGAGGCCGACGGGCGCCTCCAGCTCGACCGGGCCGTCCAGCAGCGAGGCGGGCACGCCGGGGAGCTGGACCGAGGAGGAGAGCGCCGGCCTGCGGCTCTCCTTGGGCTCGGCCTCCTTCGGGGCGCGCGGGCGGTCGAGGCGGAAGCCGATGCCGTTGGTGTCGGGGACGTCGTCGGTCAGCAGGGTGTCGGGGATGAAGACGACTGCGGTCGTCCCCCCGTACGGGGAGGGCTGGAGGGAGACCCTGACGTTCTGGCGCTGGGCGAGCCGGCTGACCACGAACAGACCGAGGCGGTCGGTGTCGGACAGCTCGAACTCCGGGGTCTCGGCGAGCCGGAGGTTGGCCTCCAGGAGCGCTTCGGGCGCCATGCCGAGACCGCGGTCGTGGATCTCCAGGGTGAATCCGTTGGCGACCCGCTCGCCCAGGACGTGGACGGCGGTGTGCGGCGGGGAGAACACGGTGGCGTTCTCGAGGAGTTCGGCCACGAGGTGGGTGAGGTCGGCGACGGCCGGGCCGGTGACGGCGAGGCGGGGCAGCCGGCGCACCTCGATGCGCTCGTAGTCCTCGACCTCGGCGACGGCGGCGCGCACGATGTCCATGAGCTGGACGGGCTTGCGCCACTGCCGGGAGGGCGCGGCGCCGGAGAGGATCACCAGACCCTCGGCGTGCCGGCGCATGCGGGTGGTGAGGTGGTCGAGGCGGAAGAGGTCGGCGAGTTCCTCGGTGTCGTCGGTGCGCCGCTCCATGGTGTCGAGCAGGGTGAGCTGCTTGTGCAGCAGGACCTGGCTGCGGCGGGCGAGGTTGACGAAGACCTCGGAGACACCGGCCCGCAGTTCGGCCTGTTTGACCGCGGCCTCGACGGCGGCGCGCTGGAGGGTGTTGAGGGCCTGGCCGACCTCGCCCATCTCGTTCTTGTCGTACTCCAGCTGCGGCACCTCGGTCTCCACGTCGACCTGTTCGCCGGCGGAGAGGCGGCGCATCACACTGGGCAGCCGTACGCCGGAGGCCTCGTGGGCCTCCACCCGCAGCTGGCGCAGATCGCGGATGAGGCCGCGGCCGACGCGCACCGACAGGACGAGGGAGACGATCAGGGCGATCAGCCCGAAGACGACGGCGACGACGGCCTTGACGATGACCTCGGTCGCCACGGGCCGGACGCGGTCCTGGTAGCGGTCGTTGGCCTGCTCGTCCAGGGTGCCCAGTTCGTCGAGGACGTTTGCGGCCGCGGTGTCCCAGTTCCGGGCGGTGACGCCGCGGGGCATGTCGCCGGGCGTGGTGGCGACGACGGCGAGTTCGGCGGTCCGCAGGGGCGCGGTGGTGGCGTTCTTCCAGAAGCTCTCGTAGCGCTCGCGTTCCGCCGCGGGCACCTGGGCGAGGCTGATGTCGTAGACCACGTCGCGCTGGGCCATGAGCTCGGAGACGTCACGGATCTCGTCGCGGCCGAGCCGGCCCACGACCAGCGCGGAGCCCAGCAGCGCGTCCTCCCGGGAGAGCAGCTCCCGCGCGCGGGCGATGCTGACGAGGGCGCGGTACTGCTTGTCCATCTCGACGCTGTCGACCACGTCCAGCTTGGCGAACAGCGCGTAGCACGGGTCGATCAGCTGGTTGTAGAGGCCGAGGGCCTGGACGCGGGTGACCGTGCCCTCCTCGGCGCTGCGCCGCAGGGAGTCCACGCCGTCGAAGGCGTCGAGGACGGCGGTCAGGCCCTCGCCGTCGTCCTGGTCCAGGACGTCGCGTACGTCGGGGTTCCGGGCGTTGGCGCGGAGTTCGGCGAGTGCCTCGTCCGTCGCGGTCCGGGTGCGGCGCAGCGCGGAGAGCGCGTCGGAGGCACGTGGGTCGGCCAGGTAGACGAGGGTCTGCCGGCGTTCCTGCTGGACGACGCGGACGGTGTCCTCGATGGGGTAACCGACCTTCTCCATGAGCGAGGAGACGGTGAACAGCCGGCTCGCCTCACGGCCCGTCAGTACCGTGGCGAAACCCCAGAGAGCGGTCAGGGACACCAGCGGCACGAGAAGCAGCGCCACGATCTTCCGGCGGATCGACTTCCCGCGAAAGCGCATGGCCTCCCCCAGCTCGGACCCCCACCGGACGGGGGTACGCATGTGCGTCAACAACCTGCGCGAGCCTACTACCGACGCACAGTGAACTCGAAGAGCCGTCCGGAACACGAACTTCCGCACCAGGGCCGAGAGATGGGGAGTTGTCCGGGCATTGCGGGAGATTGCATCCCCGAATCCGGGCTGCTCCCGCCGTCCGGATCCGATCGGCTCCGTGGCGGAGTTGGCCAGATTTTTTCGCCGTCCGGGAATCTTCGAGGCGCGTTCTTCGTCCTACTCATTGGGAATTGGGGGCGGAATCAGCCACGGAAGCGGCAGTCCCCACCCGGGCGGCGTAATTCAGAGCAAGGCGGGCAGCCACTGGGGAGCCGGGTCTTCGATCCGGAGGCGAGCGGTCTGCTGGCGGTGGGGAGTGACACGGTGATGGGCACGGCGGAGCGGCGCGGGGCGCCCGAGAACGGCGCGTCGCGCGGTACGGCGGTGCGGACCCCCGAGGAACCGGATCGCGACATTCCGGTGAGCGGGAGCGGAGCGACGGACCGGCGCGGGATCGTGACGGACACAGAGGAAGCGGGTGACCAGGACTCGACGGTGGGCGCGGACCCCCTCGCGGCGACGCACGAGGGCGTCCGGCAGGGCGCCGCGGCGCGGGAGGAGACGGTCGTACGGACCGGTGCCGTCGGCACCGAGGGCGAGCGCGGCAGCGGACAGGAGCGCGTGGCGTACCGGCCGTTGTGGGTCGAGGAGCCCGCGCGCCGGCGCCGGATGCCGGACCCGGTGCGGACGTCGGCCGTGCGGGCGGTGCTCGTCATCGCCGTGACGCTGATTCAGGCGATGGTCGCCTTCCTGTCCACGCTGGCCGGCTCCTGGCTGGCCTTCCCGATGGTGATCAGCAGTGTGTTCAGCACGGTGATGGCCACCTGGGGCGTGCTGGACGTATGGGTGACCCGCCAGGTGTGGAACCAGCGCAACGGCGTGGTCTCCATCCCGAGCAGCACCGCGCGGTCGCTGCGACGCGAGCGCCGTCGTGCGCGCCGCCAGGCACGGACCGCCGAGCGCGCCCAGGAGCGCATACGCCGGCAGGGCGGCACGGGGCAGCTGTCCCACTCCTGAGGGGCGGCTCCCACCACCGAGGTGGGAGCCCCCTCCCCCGCGGCGGGCCGACACGTGGTCGCGGCCGGGCTGTCACGTGCGGATTCCGTGACAGCCACGGCCGGACCGCCGTTTCACACGGTGATCGTGCGGGGCGTCCACACGTGTGAACGAATCGCAACCCGCGATGTCCTCCCGGGCCTGCCGCCAAGGTGGTGTGCTGGTCCCTCACGAGCACCACATCGGGATCTTCCACGAGTGGCTCGTCGACAGGCTCGGAGGCGGCCATGCCCGATCTGTACATCGACGGCGAGTGGCGGGGTGCGCTCGACGGGCGCACCCGGGAGATCCGCTGCCCCGCCGACGGCTCCCTGGTCGGGGTCGTCGACGAGGCCGGCGGCAAGGACACCGTGGAGGCGATCGCCGCCGCCCGCCGCGCCTTCGACTCCGGCCCCTGGCCGCGCACACCCCCCGCCGAGCGCGGTGACCTGCTGCTGCGGGTCGCCGGCCTGCTGGCCCGAGACAAGGCCGCGCTGGCCCGCGCCGAGTCGCTGGACACCGGGAAGCGGCTGGTGGAGAGCGCGTACGACATCGACGACATCGTCAACTGCTTCCGCTACTTCGGGCGACTGGTGGGGGACGAGGCCGGCCGGGTCGTCGACACCGGGCGGGCGGACGTGGACAGCCGGGTGGTGCACGAGCCCGTCGGCGTCTGCGCGCTCATCACGCCCTGGAACTATCCGCTGCTCCAGACCGCGTGGAAGGTCGCCCCGGCCCTCGCGGCCGGCAACACCTTCGTCCTCAAGCCGAGCGAGCTGACCCCGCACACCGCGATCCATCTGACGCGGCTGCTCGCGGAGGCCGGACTTCCGCCGGGCGTCGGCAACCTGGTGCTCGGCGCGGGCCCCGAGGCGGGCGCCCCGCTCGGCGACCACCCCGACGTGGACCTGGTCTCCTTCACCGGCGGCCTGCGGACCGGCCGCGGCCTGATGGCGGCCGCCGCCGGGACCGTCAAGAAGGTCGCCCTGGAACTCGGCGGCAAGAACCCCAACATCGTCTTCGCGGACGCCGACTTCGACACGGCCGTCGACATGGCGCTGACCGCGGTGTTCCTGCACTCCGGGCAGGTCTGCTCGGCCGGGGCACGGCTCCTGGTCCAGGACGCGCTGCACGACCGGCTCGTCGACGAGATCGTCCGGCGCGCCGCGGAGATCCGGCTCGGCGGGCCGTTCGACGAGCGGGCCCAGACCGGACCGCTGATCTCGGCCGCGCACCGGAGCAAGGTCGAGGCGTACGTCGCCCGGGGGCTGGCCGAGGGCGCCGTGCTGCGGTGCGGCGGCGAGCGGCCGTCCGGGCCCGGCCTCGACGAGGGCTTCTACTACCCGCCGACCGTGCTGGACGAGTGCGCGGCAGGGATGTCGGTGGTCCAGGAGGAGTCCTTCGGACCGGTGCTGACCGTGGAGCGCTTCACCGACGAGGCGGAGGCGGTGCGGCTCGCCAACGGAACCGTCTACGGCCTCGCCGGCGCCGTGTTCACGGCCGACGAGGCGAAGGCGGCGCGGGTCGCGGCCCGGCTGCGGCTCGGCACGGTCTGGATCAACGACTACCACCCCTATGTCCCCCAGGCCGAGTGGGGCGGCTTCAAGCAGTCCGGCTTCGGCCGGGAACTCGGGCCCTCCGGGCTCGCCGAGTACCAGGAGGTGAAGCACATCTGGCGCAACACCGACCCCTCCCCGCAGGGCTGGTTCGCCCAGGACCGGTCCCCCTCCCCGTCCTGAGACCTCTCCGGCGGGGTGACTCGCAGGCGGTGCGCCCGACTCCCTCGCCACCGCCCGCACCTGACCTCCCCCTGCCACCGCCCTCACCGATCCAGGCACCCGCAGCTCGACCGGCTCCCCTCCCTCGCCCACCAGGAGTCCGCTGATGACGACGACCGAGCAACCGCCAGGCCCGCACCACGACGACACCGAACTCGCCGAGTTCGGCTACAGACCCGAACTCAAGCGCACCCTCGGCAACTTCCACACCTTCGCCGCGGGCATCAGCTACATCTCGATCCTCACCGGCACCTTCCAGCTCTTCTACTTCGGCTACGGCAGCGGCGGCCCCGCCTACTGGTGGTCCTGGCCGATGGTGTTCGTCGGCCAGTTCACGGTCGCCCTGTGCTTCGCGGAGCTGGCGGCCCGCTATCCGGTGGCGGGGTCGGTCTACAACTGGTCGAAGAAGATAGGCAACCCGCACCTGGGCTGGCTGGCCGGCTGGATGATGCTGATCGCCTCGATCGTGTCGATCGCGGCCGTGGCGCTGGCCTACCAGCTGACGCTGCCGCAGATATCCGACGCGTTCCAGTTCGTCGGGGACGGCACCGGCAGGTACGACGTGGCGACCAACGCGGTCGTCCTGGCCGCGGTGCTGATCCTGTTCACCACGCTGGTGAACGCCTTCGGCGTCAAGCTGATGGCGACGATCAACACGGCGGGCGTGTTCATCGAGCTGATCGCCACCGTCGTCCTGATCGTCCTGTTCGCGGTGCACATCACGCGCGGCCCGCAGGTGGTCATGGAGACGAACGGCACCGGGGCCGGCTACGGCGCCGGGTACCTGGGCGCGTTCCTCGTGGCCTCGCTGGCGTCCGCGTACGTCATGTACGGCTTCGACACGGCCGCCTCGCTCGGCGAGGAGTCCCTGGACCCGACCCGCAACGCACCGCGCGCCATCATCCGGGCGATCGTCGCCTCGTTCGTGCTGGGCGGGCTGGTCCTGCTGCTGGCGCTGATGAGCGTCTCCAGCCTGAAGGGCGAGAAGCTGTCCACGGACGGACTCCAGTACGTCGTCCTCGACGTGCTCGGTCCGACGGCCGGCAAGGCGATGCTGTGGTGCGTCCTGATCGCGGTCACGGTGTGTGCCCTGGCGGTGCACACGGCGGCGGTCCGGCTGGCGTTCGCCATGGCCCGGGACAACAACCTGCCCGCGTCCTCCCGGCTGGCCCGGTGCAGTCCGCGTTTCCACACGCCGATCCTGCCCACCGTGATCATCGGACTGCTGGCTCTGGCGATCCTGGTGGTCAACATCCGCCAGCCGCAGATCTTCACGGTCGTCACCAGCATTGGCATCATCATGATCTACCTCGCCTATCTGGGCGTGACGGCTCCGATGCTGGTGGCGAGGCTGCGCGGCCGGTGGCAGCCCGCGGGGGACGGACGGTTCTCGCTCGGCCGCTGGGGGCTGCCGGTCAACATCCTCGCGGTGGTGTGGGGCGCCGCGATGACGATCAACCTGATCTGGCCGCGCGCCTCGGTCTACAACGCGGCGGCGCCCTTCCACTGGTACCTGAAGTGGGGCGCCGTGCTCTTCGTCGCGATCATCGCGGGCGGCGGTTTCGCCTACTACTGGTTCGTGCAGCGGCACAGGACCGGTGTGCTCGCCGAGCACCGCCTGGACGCCACGGCCGAGCCCGCTCCCCTCCCGGGCCCGGCGACCGACTGACCGGCCCGCCGGGCCCGCCGAGGAGGGCAGCCGCTCATGAGCGGCTGCCCGCGCCCGGTCAGGACGCGCTCGGCGCCGGTCGCTTGTACATCCGCGTCGCGGTGATCTCGCTGTGTCCCGCCTCCCCCGCCTGGGGCTGCTGGGGCAGTCCCGGGCGCAGGTGTTCCTCCACGCTGATGTACTTCAGACCGGCCCTGAGGTCGGCGTCGTTGCGCAGCCGGATGACCAGCGGGAACTCGGCGAGCGC
Source organism: Streptomyces phaeofaciens (assembly GCF_014648915.1). Lineage (GTDB taxonomy): Bacteria > Actinomycetota > Actinomycetes > Streptomycetales > Streptomycetaceae > Streptomyces > Streptomyces phaeofaciens. Next base: position 25,121 of record NZ_BMSA01000005.1, read on the forward strand.
CGTCGTGTCGAACAGGCCGGTGGTGTACAGGAGCTGGACACCGAGGGCGTCCGACACGGCCCGCTGGAGCTCCAGCAGATACGTCGCGTTGGCGCGGCCGATGGGGTTGTCGAGGAACAGGGTGCCGGCGTGCCGGTGCTTGTCCCGGCCCCGGTCGTTCGAGCGCAGGGCGGCCATCGTGCAGTACAGGGCGATGGCGGCGGTGAGCAGCTGGCCGCCGGAGAACACGTCGCCCATCTGCCCGACGGGCACACGCTCGGCGCGCAGCACGGCGTCCGGCTTGAGGATCTCGACGGCGACGCCCTTGGGCTGGAGCGCGGCCCCGACCCCGCGCAGCAGCAGCGACATGCCGTCGCGCCGCAGGTCGGAGTTCTTCTTGACGGCCGCGCGGGTGGCCTCGTCGATGACCTCGCCGAGCCGCTCGGTGAGGGTGGCCTGGTCGGGCTCCTCGAAGCGGATCCGCAGGAACTCCTGGCCGGACCATTCGCCGAGTCCCTCGGGCAGCCGGGACAGCCGCTGGGCCGAGCGGAGGGTCGCGAGCGCGGACTCGACCAGTCCCCGCAGCCGGTCCACGATCGAGTCGCGGTTGCGTTCGAGCTGGGCCAGTTCGTCCGTCAGCACCCGCAGCCGGGGCGCGAAGGCGTCCGCCCACTTCTGCGCGTGCTCGGGCAGCGCGGCGGCGGGCAGTTCACGGATCTGCTGCCGGGCAGGGGTGCGGACCTGCTCGTAGCGGGTGGAGTTGGCGTGCCGGACGAGCACGTCACCGGCCTCGCGGACGGCGGACTCGGCGGCGGACAGGTCGCCGGCGCAGCCGCGCAGGGAGCGGCGGGTCTCGGCGGCCGAACCGCGGGCCTCCTCCAGGGTGCCGGGGTAGGGCTCCGGCGTCTCCTGCTCCTCCTCGGAGTGCTCACGGGTCTGCTCGCGCAGCAGGTCGCGCAGCATCGCGGCGATCTCGTCGAAGCCGCCCGCCGCGTCCTCGGCGGCGCGGTGGGCGTCGAGCAGTTCGGCGTGCGCCTCGCGGGCCTGGGCCAACGCCTCGGTGCGGGAGGCGAGTTCGGCAGTCGCCGTGCGCAGCAGGACCTGTGCGTGCTCGGCGTCGCGCGGCTGGAGTTCCTCGGACAGCTCGGTGTGGGCCTCGCCGTCCTCGGGGGCGTGCCGCTCGGCCTCACCGCGCAGCCGTCCGAGCTGCTCGCTCGCGGTGGACATCCGGGTCTCCAGGAGCTGCACCAGCTCCTCCGCTCGGGCGGCGGCGGCCTGCCGGGAGGGCCCGTCGGATCCGTCGGGCGACTGGAGCAGCTGTTCCGCGCGGGTGCGGACCTTGTTGCTGAGCCGGTCCAGCTCGGCACGGGCGGCGCTCTCGTCGCTCTCCGCACGCGCCTGCTCGGCCCGCAGATCGGCGCCGACGCCGACCTTCTCGTACAGCTGGGAGGCGGCCCGGTGGGCCTCGCGCAGGGCGGGCAGCGACGGCCCCGGCGCGTCGGCCGCCGCCTCCGGTACGTCGTCGGGGGCGCCGGCGATCTCGGAGCGCTCGGCGCGCAGCGCACGCGCGGTGCGGCGGGCGTCGTCGGCGGCGCGCTGGGCGGCGCGGCGGTCCTCGTCGGCGGCGCGGGCCCGCTCCAGGCAGGTCTGGGCGCGGGCTTCCGACTCGGCGGCGTCGTCGGCGAGTTCGCGCAGCTTGACCTGCCAGCCGGCCCGTTCGCGCAGCCGGAAGGCGAGCCCGGCGAGGGCGTCGGCGGCGCGCCGGGCCTTCTGGGCGGCCTCCTGCTTCTCGTCGCGCACCTGCGCGGCCTCGGCGGCGGCCTCGTCGGTCTCCGCGCGCACGGTCCGCGCCTCGGCCAGTTCGGCCTCGGACTCCTCGGCGAACGCGCGCGCCTCGGCGGCTGCCCGCGCCAGTTCGGCGAGCCGCCCGGCGGGGCAGCCGGTGCGCCAGGACGCGAGCCGTGCGGACAGTTCGCGGTCCTTGCCGAGGCGGGCCGCGAGCCGGCGGATGTCCTCGTCCCGCTCGGTCGCCCGTGCGCGCAGCGCCTGCCGCTCCTCGTCCGCGGCGTGCTCGTCGTGCATGGCCGGGTTCGGCGGGACGAGGAAGACGTCACCGCTGTGGGCGTCGGCGGCCGGGGTCGGGGCGAGCAGGGCGGCGGCCGTGCCGACGGCGACGGCGGAGCGCGGCAGCAGCGCGGCCTCGCTGAGCGCCTCACGTGCGCGTGCGTGCGAGTCGGGGTCGGTGATGATCACGCCGTCGACCAGCTCGGGGCGGGCGGCGAGCACGCGCGCGTGGTCGGCGGGGTCGACGGCCTGGGCGAGGTAGCGCCAGCCGGGCAGGGCGGGGATGCCGTGCTCGCCGAGGAACTCGACGGTGGCCAGGACGTCCGGGCCGGGCGGGAGCAGTCCGCCGTCGCCGAGGGCGCCGAGGATGCGGGAGTCGTCGGCGGCGGCCGTACGCAGCTCGAAGAGCTGGCGTTCGGCGGAGGAGACGGCGTCGTCGAGGAGTTCGCGCAGTTCGTCGGCACAGCGGTCGAGGTCCTCGGGGGTGAGGAGCGCCTCGCCCGGGTCGCCCTCCTGGCGGGGCTGCGGGATCGGTCCGCGCGACGTGGGGCCGGTCAGACCGAGCAGCTCCACGAGCCGCTCCTCGCCGGCCAGGTTCTCGGCGAGCCGTCGCTCGGCCTCGTAGGAACGGTGTGCGGCCGTCGCCGCGTCCGCCGCGCGGGCCGCGGTCAGTTCGGCGCGGGACTCGGCGGAGGCGGCCTCGCGCGCGTGCTCGGTGGCCCGCCGCGACTCCTCGCGGACGGTGTCCCAGGCGGCCACGGCGGTCTTCTCGGCGTCGCTGGCGGCGAGGGCCGCGCGCGCGGGGTCGGCGTCGGGCGCGCTGTCGTCCAGCCAGCCCGCGCGGACGGCCTCGGCGGTCTCCTGCTCGACCTCGGCGAGGCGCTGGCGCAGGTGGCCGATCTCGCTGCGGGCGCGCTGCGCCTCGGTGGCGGCGGACGTGGAGTCCCGGTGCGCGCTCTCGCCGGCCTCCTGGAGGGCGGCGGAGCGCTCCTCCCCCTCGTTGGCGACGGTCTCGGCGCTCTCGGCGGCGGCGTGCAGGGCCCGGACGAGGTCGACGGCGGCCCGGGTGCGGGCGGCGAGGGCCGGGGCGGCGTCCCGCTCGGCCTCCTGGATGGCGGCGGACACGCGGGCGACCCGGTCGGCGGCGGCGCGGTGGCGCAGCACGACCTCGGCGGCCTGCCAGGCGGAGTGCAGGGTGCGCGCGTCGGCGAGTTCGCGCTTCTGGGCGGCGGCGGACTTCTCGGTGGCGGCGAGCGCCAGTGAGGCGTGCCGGTAGGCGAGTTCGGCGGCGATCAGCGCGCTGCGTTCGCGCGCTCCCTCGGAGTGCGTGACGGCGTAGGCGGCGGCCGTGACCCGCTGGGCGAGGTCGGTGGCCCGCGCGCGTTCCCGCACGGCCCGGGCGGAGAGCCGGCGGGCCAGCGTGCGCGTACGGCGTTCGGCGCCCGCGTGGACGTCACGCGCGCGTGAGCGGGTCTCGGCGGCCTCGACGATCCGGCCGAGCAGGTCCGCCGATCCGGCGGTGAAGTCCCGTTCGGCGATCAGCTCGGCGCGCCGGCCCAGTTTGTTGCCGAAGCCGCCGACGAGGTCGGCGAGCCCGTCGGTGTCCCGGGTGTCGGTGACCGCCCGCAGCAGCAGGTCGGTGAAGTCGGAGTCCTTCTTGACGGCGAAGAGGCCGGCGGCCTCGCCCTCGTCGGCGTTCATCTCCCGCTGGTAGCGGAAGAGTTCGGGGTCGAGGCCCAGCTCGCCGAGGTGTTCGATCCAGCGGTCGTGGATCTCCTCCCAGTGCACCTCCAGATGCGGGTACGCCTTCCCCGCGTCGGTCAGGGCGTCCCGGAACCCCTTCATGGTGCGGCGGCGCCCCCGCGCCCCGGAGACGCCCTCGACGGGCGGGCGTACGGCGGTGGACTCGGCGACGGGCAGGTTGTCCAGGCTGAGGCCGGGCCCGGGCCGGAAGGAGTACCAGGCCTCGGCGAACTTCCGCGGGTCGTTGGACACCTGCCGGCCGCGCCACTCGCTGGCCTTGCCGACGACGACGCACTCGCCGGTGAGTACGTGCTGCCACTCCAGCGCCACGTGTCCGCAGTCGTCGGCGAGCAGGAACTTGCGCAGCACGCCGGAGCTGGCGCCGCCGAGGGTGTTGCGGTGGCCGGGGAGCATCACCGAGAAGATCAGCTTCAGGAGTACGGACTTGCCGCCGCCGTTCTCCAGGAAGAGCACGCCGGCGGGCGCGGGCCGGCGCGGCGGGCCGACCGGCTCGTCCTGGAAGAACTCCGCCTGCATGGGGGCGGGGTCGGGCACGACGTCGCCGACGCCCCGCAGGTCAAGCACGGTGTCGGCATAGCGCGCACCGGCGGGACCGATGGAGTAGAGGCGGACCCGGGACAGCTCGTACATGGCGGACTCTCGTAAGTCTTCGGCAGATCAGAGGGGGGATCGGTCGGTGGGTTGGCGGATCAGTGGGGTGATCGAGGCGTTCGGGAGGGGAGCGGGTCGTTCAGGAGTGGAACGGCAGTCCGGCGTCGGCCACCAGGTCCAGGTCGTCGCTCTCCTCGGGGGGCAGCAGCGTCGGGGTGCCGTCGGTGACCGGGACGACGCCCAGTTCCAGCAGCTCGGCCAGGGCGGCGCTGCCCGCCATGTCCCGTACCTGGAGCTGGTAGCGGGCCGTGGTGCGGTAGGTGCCGCCGTTGTCGTCGCCGGTCCGCTGGAGGAAACCCGACTCGGTGAGGAAGGCGACGGCCTTGCCGACGATCCCGGTGGTCGAGCCGGCGAGTCTGCGGGCGTCCTTGGTGGCGCCGGCGGCGCTGCGTCTGGCCCAGATCCGCCAGGCGGCCTCAAGCCCCGGCGCGTCGGTGGCCGGGTCGGTGTTCTCGCCCTGTTCCTCGGCCCGCTCCTCCAGGCGGCGGCAGGCCTGCCGGACGAAGGCGTCGACGCCGTTGACGCTGACCCGCCCGATGTAACCGTCGTCGGCGAGGTCCTCGGGGCGCGGGAAGGCCATCGCGGCGACGGCGAGATGGGCGAGCCCGTGCAGGAAGCGGTCGCCGCCGTCGGCGGACGTACGACGCGCGTAGTCGCCCATGCGTACGGCGAACACCGAGTCCTCGGCGGCGGTCACGGCCATCCCCGCGCGCGGGGACACCTCCAGCACGACGAGTCCGAGCCCGGCGGCGATCGCGTCGGCGAGCCGCGCGAACGCCGGGTCCTCGCGGTGGCGGCGCAGCAGCTCGGCGTACTCCTGGTCGCGGGCGGGCTGGAGTCTGGGCTGGAGCCCGAAGGCGACGAGCCGCGCCGCGTCCGCGGCGTCGGCGGGGGTGACGGCGGCGCTCGCCGACGGGGCGGGGGCCTCCGGTTCACTCCGGTCGACGTGCTCGGTCACGGTTTCGGCTCCTCAATGTGCTCGGATGCGGTGGTTCGGTTCACGGGGCGGGTCATGCCGCCTCCGTACGGTCCGCCGCCATCCCCGCGGCGTCGAGCAGGGCGGTGCCCACTATCAGGTCGGCGCCGCCGAACTCGGGGTCGTCCAGTTCGGTGCCGTCGTCCACGGCGAACAGCAGCTTCTCCTCGCCCTGGCGGTAGGCGGTGCCCACGGGCGGGCTGGCGGCGTGCACGGCCAGCAGGGCGACCAGGTAGGCCAGATCGGCGTCGCCCGTGGCCCGTGCCTCCTCCAGCAGCCCCGACAGCCGGCGCGGCGCGTCGGCGGGCAGGTCGAGCAGATCCTTGGCCGTCGCGAGCTGCTCCTCGCTGAACCGGCTGTCGTCCGGGGTGGCGATGAGGTCGGGCTCGGGCATCTCCGCGCCGAGGTGCTCGCGCTCCACCGGCGGGGTCAGCAGCAGGTCGACCAGGTCGCCGATCCGCACGGCGGCCGGTGTGCGCAGGCCGGTCCCGCGGGCGAAGAACGCGCCGGTGACCCGGGTCGCCTGCTCCAGCGGCAACGGCAGGACGGGGGCGACGAGGTGGCCGTAGAGGTCGATCCCGGAGGACGTCATCGGCGTGGCGAAGGCCTGGCGGTCCTGTTCGGCGCGGAACAGCGGGCCGGCCTCCAGCAGGCGGGACTGGAGCTGGGTGTGGCGGCGGATGCAGTCCTTGACGATGTCGACGAGCTCGGCGGCCCGGCGCTTGTTCTCGGCGTCCTCGATCTCGTCGCGGGCCTTGCGGATGTTGGTGAGGATCGCGTTCTCGTGGCGGTAGCGGTCGGCGACGTGATCGAGGGCCTCGGCGATCATGTCGGGGACGGCGTTGAGCCAGTCCACCGCGCGGACGTTGCGGCGGGTGGCCTCCAGGGCCCGGCGGAGGGTCTCGGAGTACTGCACGGTCCGGTAGCGGGCCTGTTCCGCGGCGAGCTGGGCGTCGGCGAGGCGCCCGCGCCGGATGAGGACCTCCAGCTTGACCTCGGCGGCGATCTGCGCGCTGGTGACGTCGGTGTCGAGGGCGCCGACGAGGACGTTGACCGCCTCGTCGGTCGTGCGGAGATAGACCGTGCCGTCGTGGCCGGGGACCTCCTCGACCAGCTTGAAGTCGTAGTCCCGGCGGACATAGGTGCCGTCGGCCGCGAAGGTGCCGTAGACCGCGCGGAAGCCACGGTCGACGCTGCCGACGTTGATGAGGTTCTCCAGGACCCAGCCGGCCACCCGCTCGTGCTCGGCGACGGGCCGGCGGGGCGCCTGTGCGGCGATGCGGGGGATGAGCCGGGCGACGATCTGGTCGTGGTCGGCGCCGGTGTCGAAGTCCATGTTGAGTGTGACCAGGTCGATGGCGGCGAGGGCGATCTCCGCCATGCCGTACACCGAGTACTCGCCGGCGAGGTTCGCCTTGCGCGCGTCGAGGTCGTGCAGCGGTGCCGTGCAGGCGAGCGCGCGCAGCCGCCGCGCCAGCCCCTCGTCGGCGGCCGGGCCCGGAGCCGGGCGCGGCCCCGCGCTGAGCTGGGGCGGAACACGGTCCGTCGAAGCAGGCGAAGTCACGGTGCACAGACTAGGTCCTCGGTCTGACATCGACCCAAACGACCGGAGTTGCGATCACCGTCAGGACGGCGCGAGAAGATCGCCCGGGGCGGACCCTGCCGCGGCCTCCGGCGGACCCTGCCGCGGCCTCCGGCGGACCCTGCCGCGGGATCGGGCGGTCCCTGCCGCGGCCTCCGGCGGACCCTGCCGCGGGCTCGGGCGGTCTCAGCCGCCGGTGAGGTCGTCCCCGACCCGGCGCCGGTAGGCCTCCACCACCCGCTCCAGCGAGTCGCCCAGGTACCCGGCCAGCAGCCGCTCGGCCTCCGTCCGGTCGCCCGCGCGGAGCGTCTGGAGGATCTGCCGGTTGCGGGCGAGGTAGGGCTCGTGCAGCCGGCGCGGATCGTCGACGACGTGGAAGGCGAGGCGCAGCTCGGCGAAGACGCTGCGCATCAGCTCGTCGGTGCGATCGCTTCCGGCCAGGGCGACCAGCGCCCGGTGGAAGTGGATGTTGGCGGTGCCCAGCGTTTTCCAGTCGCCTTCGCGCGTAGCCCGCAGCCCCTCCTCGACGGCCTCGGCGAGCCCGTCGAGCGCGTACGGCGGCTCTCCGAGGCCTCGGACGACGGCGCACTCGACGAGGATGCGGGTGCGGTAGATGTCCTCGACGTCCTCGATGGTCAGGACCCGGACGAAGACACCCCGGTTCAGTTCGTGGACGAGCAGGCGCTCGTGCGTGAGCAGCCGGAACGCCTCGCGGAGGGTGTTGCGGGACACACCGAGCGCCCCGCCGATGCCGTCCTCCGACAGCCGGGTTCCCGGCGGGAAGTACCCCTCGGCGATCCGGCCCCTGAGGATGTCCGAAACCCGCTCGGCCGTGCTCGTGCGGCCCAGGAGGGCGCGGTCGTCGGCCAGTCCCGCCAGCTGCTCTGCCATGCCCGGAATTCAATCGCAGGCACGAGAACGAAACAACACGGGTATTGAAGGATCGTTCAACGATCCTCTACCTTGCTGACACAGGCGCCGCCCCGTCCCCACCGCGGCGCCCCCGCACCCGCTCCCGCACGGCACGGCACAGCACGGCTCAGTCCCAGCACGGCTCAGTCCCAGCACCCTCCGTCATCCCTCTGCGAGGTGCCCGATGAGCACGACTCCTCCACCGCGGACCGCCACCGCCGACCCGCGCCCCTCCTCCGCCGAGCACCTCCCCGACGACGGGGCGTTCGCCTGGCTGCGGGCCCTCGGCCCGCGCGGCCGCCGCGCCTTCGCCGGCGCCTTCGGCGGCTACGCCCTCGACTCCTACGACTACTTCACGCTGCCCCTGAGCATGGTCGCGCTGGCCGCGTACTTCGGCCTGGACAGCGGCCAGACCGGCCTGTTCACCACCGTCACCCTGGTCGTCTCGGCGGTCGGCGGCGCCGTCGCGGGCGTGCTGGCGGACCGGATCGGCCGGGTCAGGGCCCTGATGATCACGGTGATCACGTACGCCGTGTTCACCGTCGCCTGCGGCTTCGCGCCGAACTACGAGACGCTGCTGGTCTTCCGGGCCCTCCAGGGGCTCGGCTTCGGCGGCGAGTGGGCGGTCGGCGCGATCCTGGTCGCCGAGTACGCCGACGCCCGGCACCGGGGCCGCACCATGGGCGCCGTCCAGAGTTCCTGGGCGGTCGGCTGGGGCCTCGCGGCGATCGTGTACACGCTGGTCTTCTCGGTCTTCGGCGACGACGTGGCCTGGCGCGTGATGTTCTGGACGGGCGCCCTGCCCGCGCTGCTCGTGGTGTGGATGCGGCGCCGGGTGAAGGACGCCCCCACGGCCGAGGCCGCACGCGAGCGGAACGCCGGGAAGGGCTCGTTCCCGGCGATCTTCAAGGGCCGGCTGCTGCGGACGACGTTCTTCGCCGCGCTGCTGTCGACCGGCGTCCAGGGCGGCTACTACACCCTGGCGACCTGGGTGCCGACGTATCTGAAGTCGGAACGCGGTCTGTCCGTGGTCGGCACCGGCGGCTATCTGACGTTCCTGATCTCGGGCGCCTTCCTCGGCTATCTGACCGGCGGCCACCTCACCGACCGGCTGGGCCGGCGCCGCAACATCTGGCTCTTCGCCCTGCTGTCGGCGGTCTGCATCCTGGCGTACGCGAACATCCCGGACGGCGCCAACGCCCTGCTGCTCGTGCTCGGCTTCCCGCTCGGGTTCTGCATGTCGGCCATCTTCAGCGGCTTCGGGTCCTATCTGAGCGAGCTGTACCCGACGGCCGTGCGCGGCACCGGGCAGGGCTTCACGTACAACACCGGCCGCGCCGTGGGCGCCGTCTTCCCCACCACGGTCGGCTTCCTGGCCGACAGCTGGGGTGTGGGCGGCGCGCTGGTCTTCGGCGCGATCGGCTACGCAATCGCCGCCCTGGCACTGCTGGGGCTGCCGGAGACGCGCGGCAAGGAGCTCGAGTGAACCGTCCGGCCCCCGCCCCCACCGAGGACCGCCGGCCGGCCCTCACCGAACGCCGCCCGTCCGCCCTCGCCGAAGACGGTCCTTCGCCTCTCGGCGGACACCTGGACGGACACCGTCCGTCGCCCGTCGTCGAGGACCGTCCCCTGACCCTCGTCGACGGCCACGCGCACGCGTGGAGCCCCGTGAGCGCCCGGGCCCGCTTCCGGGCGGGCCTCGCGGGCCCCACGGCCGGGGTCTCGGCGGGCCACACCCAGGTCAACCTGATCTCGGTGCCCGCCGACTGGGCGTACGAGATGCTCCTGTTCTGCCAGCGCAACCCGAAGCCGTGTCCGGTGCTCGACGTCACCGACGCCGGTTCCTGGACGACCGTGCTGGCCGAGGGGGCCGACCTGCGCACCGATCTGCCGCGCTACCGGGTGTGGGAGCACGGCGAGCTGGTGGACGAGCCGACCGACGCGCGCGCGTACTGGCGCGAGGACCTGGTGTCGTTCCTGATCGGATGCAGCTTCACCTTCGAGTGGGCGCTGGCCGGGGCGGGCGTCCCGATCCGCCATGTCGAGCAGGGGCGCAACGTCCCGATGTACGTGACGAACCGTCAGTGCAGGCCGGCGGGACGGCTGCACGGGCCGATGGTGGTGTCCATGCGCCCGGTGCCGCCGGTGCACCTGGCGGCCGCCATCCGGGAGAGCGGTCTGCTCCCGGCGGTGCACGGCAGCCCCGTACACTGCGGCGATCCGTCGGGACTGGGCATCGACGACCTCGGCCGGCCCGACTTCGGCGATCCGGTGGACGCCGAGCCGGACGACATCCCGGTGTTCTGGGCCTGCGGTGTGACCCCGCAGGCCGCCGTGATGGCCTCGCGCCCGCCGTTCGCCCTCACCCACGCCCCGGGGCAGATGTTCCTCACCGACGCCCGCGACGAGCAGTACCGCGTGGCCTGAGCAGGAGACACTTGGGATTCATGAGCACCATCGATCTGAACGCCGACCTCGGCGAGGGCTTCGGCCGCTGGCGGCTCACCGACGACGAACAGCTGCTGTCCGTCGTGACGAGCGCCAACGTGGCCTGCGGGTTCCACGCCGGGGACCCGGTCACCATGCGCCGGGTGTGCGAGCTGGCGGCCGAGCGCGGCGTGACGATCGGCGCGCAGGTGTCCTACCGGGACCTGGCGGGGTTCGGGCGGCGCGCGATGGACGTGCCGCCCGCCGAACTGGCCGCCGAGGTGGCGTACCAGATCGGTGCCCTGGAGGTCTTCGCCCGGGCGGCGGGCGCACGCGTGGCGTACGTCAAGCCGCACGGCGCGCTCTACAACCGGGTCGTGCACGACGAGCGGCAGGCCGCCGCGGTGGTGGACGGGGTGCTCCTCGCCGACGCCACCCTGCCCGTGCTGGGGCTGCCCGGCTCACGTCTGCTGGCGCTGGCCGGGAAGGCGGGGCTGCCGGCCGTCCCGGAGGCGTTCGCGGACCGCGCGTACACCGAGCAGGGCACGCTGGTGCCGCGCTCGGAGGACGGGGCGGTCGTGACCGATCCGGACGCCGTCGTGGAGCGCTCGGTGCGCCTGGCCCGCACCGGTACGGTCACCTCCCGCGCGGGCTCGTCGCTCGCGGTACGCGCGCGTTCCCTGTGCCTGCACGGCGACACGCCCGGCGCGGTGGAGCTGGCCCGCCGGGTCCGGCGCGGCCTGGAGGAGTCGGGCGTACAGGTGGAGGCGTTCGTATGAGCAGGCGCGTCCTGCCCGTCGGCGACGACGCCCTGCTCGTCGAGGTGACGTCGGGCGCGGAGGCCGAGGCGCTGCACGCGGAGCTGCTGCGCCGCCGTGCGGCGGGCCTGCTCGGCGTCCGCGAGATCGTCCCGGCGGCCCGCACGGTCCTGCTGGACGGCCTCGCCGACCCGGCCCGTTGGACTTCCGAACTGACCGGGGCCGAGATCCCGCCCGCCTCAGCACAGGCGGGCGAGGTGATCGAACTGCCGGTGCGCTACGACGGCCCCGACCTGGCCGACGTCGCCGCGCACTGGGGTGTCCCGGAGCAGGAGGTGGCCCGCATCCACGCGGCCACCGAGTTCCGGGTCGCCTTCTGCGGTTTCGCGCCGGGCTTCGGCTACCTCACCGGCCTGCCCGCGCGCTACGACGTGCCGCGCCGGGCCACCCCGCGCACCTCCGTGCCGGCCGGCTCGGTGGCGCTGGCGGGGCCGTACACGGGCGTGTACCCGCGTGCGTCGCCGGGCGGCTGGCAGCTGATCGGCACCACGGACGCGGTGCTGTGGAACCACGCGCGCGTGCCGGCCGCGCTGCTGTCGCCGGGCACGCGCGTACGGTTCGTCCCGGTGGCCGGACCCTCGACAGCCGTGCCGCCGGCCACGCGGGGACCGGGAGGCACCGGATGAGCGACCGCGCACTCGCCGTGGTCCGCGCCGGGGCGCTGACCACCGTGCAGGACCGGGGGCGTCCGGGACACGCCCACCTCGGCGTGCCCCGCTCCGGCGCGCTGGACGCCCCGGCGGCGGCCCTGGTCAACCGGCTGGTCGGCAACCCGCCCGACGCGGCCGTCCTGGAGACCACGGTGACCGGCTGTGCCCTCAGGCCGCGCTGCGACGTGACGGTGGCGGTCGGCGGGGCGCCCTGCCCGGTGAGCGTGGACGGCCGCCCGGCCCCCTGGGGCGCACCCGTGCGCGTGCCCGCCGGGAGGGTCCTGGACATAGGATCGGCACTGTCCGGACTGCGTACGTACGTCGCCGTGGGCGGCGGGATCGCGGTGGAACCGGTCCTCGGCAGCCGCTCCACCGACCTGCTCTCGGGCCTCGGCCCGGTGCCCCTCGCCCACGGCGCGGTCCTCCCTCTGGGCCCCGCGCCGGCCCTGCACACGCGCGTGGACGTGGCCCCGCAGCCGGCGCCGCCCGCCGAGCTCGTCCTGCGGGTCACCCTCGGACCGCGCGACGACTGGTTCACCGCGGCGGCGGTCCATGCCTTCACCGCACGCGCGTACCGCGTGTCCCCGGCGAGCAACCGCATCGGGCTGCGCACGGAGGGGCCCGCCCTGGAGCGGGCCCTGACCGGGGAGCTGGCGAGCGAGGGCATGGTCCTGGGCGCCGTCCAGGTGCCGCCCGACGGCAGACCCGTCGTCTTCCTGGCGGACCACCCGACCACCGGGGGCTACCCGGTGATCGGGATCGTCCGCCCGGCCGACCTCGCGGCCGCCGCCCAGGCGGTCCCGGGCACCCCGGTCCGCTTCGTGGCGGTACGGCGACGCCGGCCCCCGCATACCGGCCGGACGGACGGGACATGGCGCGAGCGCACCTAGGGCCTCTCTTTCGGATCTTGCCGGGGTCGCGGGGCCTGGCACGCACAGCCGCGCCGCCAACTCCCGCGGACCGGAGCCGGCCTGATCCGAAAGAAAGGCCCTAGGCGGCGTCCGGCTGCCGCTCCGCCACCGAGAGCGCGGCCAGCGCCGCGGACACCGCCGCGGTGGCCCGCAGGTCGAGGCGGGCGCTGGTGCCCCGGGCGCGGTGGCGCAGCTCGTCGGCGGCCAGGGTGAGCAGCTGCGGCAGCAGGTCGGTGCAGCGCCGGGCCACCCAGCCGGTGCCGGCGGTCGCCAGCCACCACAGGCTCGCCGACCTGGCGGGCGCCGGGAACTCCGGCTCCGGCGAGGGCGGGGTCCCGGTGGCGAGGCCCGCCCGCGCCAGTTGCGCGTGGAAACGCACGGCCAGCTGCCGGTGCCCCCGCTCGCCGGGGTGGAGCCGGTCCGCGCTCCACATGGCCCGGTCGGTGAGCCAGGCGCCCTCCGAGGCGTGCAGATGGACGGCCCCGTACCGGTCGGACAGCGCGTGGACGACCGCGTTGACCGCGCGCTGCCGCCGGGCCAGCGGGCGGGCGAGCGCTCCCGGCAGCCCGAGCATCGCGCCCGGGTCGGGCAGGCAGGCGGTGAGCAGGACGGCGCCCTGCTCGGTGAACGCGCTGTACACCGCGTCGAGCCGGGTGGCCACGGCGTGGATGTCGAAGGTGCAGCGCAGGGTGTCGTTGACGCCGACGACGACGGACACGACGTCGGGCCGCAGCTCCAGGCCGGCCGGGAGCTGCCGTTCCAGCACGTCCCGCGTCTGCGCGCCGCTCACCGCGAGGTTGGTGAACTCCACGGACGACTCCACGGGCTCCACGGAACCCTCGGATCCTTCGGACCCCTCGGACTCCTCGGACCTTTTGGACCCCACAGACCCCACAGACCCCACAGACCCCACAGACCCCACAGACACCGCCGGCTTCTCGGCGAGCCCGTCGGCGAGCAGCGCGGCCCAGCCGCGCCACCCCTCCCCCACGGGATCCCCCACGCCTTCGGTGAGCGAGTCCCCGAGCGCGACGAACCGCACGGGTCTCATCCGAGCCCTCCGGAGACGAAGGGACGGGTCGGCGTCGACACACCGGTCGCGTCGGGACGGGACGGCACCGTCGCGTCGTGTGCCGCCAGGAACGCCTCCACCGCCGTTCCCCACCCGAAACACTCCGCCCGCGCGCGGGCGCTCTCGCGCCGCTCCCCCTCCGGACGCGCGAGAAGGCACTCCACCGCGTCGGCGAACGCCTCTCCGCGGTCGGCGGCGACGGCCCCCGCGCCGCCGATGACCTCCGGCAGGGCGGACGAGGCGCTCACGACCACCGGCGTCCCGCAGGCCAGCGCCTCCAGCGCGGCCAGGCCGAACGTCTCCGCCGGCCCCGGGGCCAGGCAGACGTCGGCGCAGGCCTGGAGCGCGCCCAGCGCGTCCCGGTCGGTGACGTGCCCGAGGAAGGTCACGGGCAGTGCCCGTTCCCGTGCGCGTTGTGCGAGCCGGGCCCGCAGCGGCCCGTCCCCGGCGACGAGCAGCCGCGCCCGCACGCCCCGCCGCACCAGCGCCTCCAGGGCGTCCAGTGCCGTCGCGGGCCGCTTCTCCACGGACAGCCGGGTGCACGTCACCAGCAGGACCTCGTCCTCGCGCGCGTGGCGGGCCCGCAGCCCGGCGTCGTAGAGCGAGGGGTGCCGTTCGGCCAGGTCGACGCCGAGCGGTGCCCGCACCACGTTCCGGGCGCCGATCCGTACGAACTCCCGCTCGGCGAACTCGGTCGTGCAGACCACGCGCGCGTACGTGTGCGCCGTACGGATGTTGAGCGCGTCGGCGGCCCGCCGGGCGGCCGGCTCCGGCAGGCCCCAGGTGCGCAGCACGCCGTCGGCGGTCTCGTGGGAGACCATCACCGCGGGCACCCGGGCCCGCCGCGCCCATCTGCCGGTCCACCGCAGCGTCGTACGGTCGCAGACCTCCAGGCGGTCCGGGGCGAGGTCCTCCAGCAGGCGGGCGACGCGCCGCTTGTCGGTGAGTACGCGGTAGCCGCCGGTACCCGGCAGCAGCGGCCCGGGCAGGGTGATCACCCGGCCCTGCTCGGTCTCCCGGTCGTCCGCCCGCTCACCGGGCACGATCAGGACGGACTCGTGTCCCGCCGCCCGGTAGCCCTTGCCCAGCTCGCGCAGCGCGGTGCGCAGCCCGCCCGATGCGGGGGCCACGAAGTTGGCGAGCCGCACGATCCGCAACGCCTCACCCTTCGCCGCGGGAGCCCAGGGAGCCCCGGAGGCCCCGGGGGTCCCGGAGGCCCCGGAGACCCCAGAAACCGGGGAAGCCCCGTAGGCCTCGCCACCCGTCGACGCCCGTCCCGCGCTCACGCCGCCACCACCGGTCGGCGCGCGGCGAGCACGTCCGTGTAGTGACCGAGCAGCTGGTCGCCGACGGCGGCCCAGGTACGGCCCTCGACGGTTGCGCGTCCGGCGGCCCCGTACGCCGTCCGCAGTGCGGGGTCGGCGGCCAGGGAGGCCACCGCGTCCCGTACCGCGTCGGCGTCGCGCGGCGGGACGAGCAGGCCGGTGCGGCCGTGCGCGACGAGGTCCAGGGGGCCGCCGGCAGCGGGCGCGACGACCGGCACACCGCTGGCCATGGCCTCCTGCACGGTCTGGCAGAACGTCTCGAAGGGGCCGGTGTGCACGAAGACGTCCAGCGAGGCGAAGATCCGGGCGAGCTCGTCGCCGGTGCGGCGGCCCAGGAGGGCCGCGCCGGGCAGGGCCTCCGTCAGCTGTGCCTGGCTGGGCCCGTCGCCCACCACCACGACCCGTACGCCGTCCAGCCCGCACGCGCCGGCCAGCAGTTCGACCTGCTTCTCGGGGGCGAGGCGGCCGACGTAGCCGACGAGCACCTCACCGTTCGGGGCGAGTGCGCGGCGCAGTGCCTCGTCGCGGCGGTCGGGGCGGAACCGTTCGGTGTCCACACCACGCTGCCACAGCTTCACCCGGGGCACGCCGTGGGTCTCCAGGTCCCGCAGGGCGGGGCCGGAGGGGGCGAGGGTGAGGTCGGCGGCGGCGTGGACGGACCGTATCCGTCGCCAGGCGGCGGCCTCACCGGCGTGCACATAGGTGCGGGCGTATCCGGCCAGGTCGGTCTGGTAGACGGCGACGGCGGGGATGCCGAGCCGGGCGGCGGCGGCCATGCCGCGGACGCCGAGGACGAAGGGGCTGGCCAGGTGCACGATGTCGGCCCGGTGCTCGACGATGGCCGCGGCGACACGTCGGCTGGGGAGGGCGACGCGGACCTGGGGGTAGCCCGGGAGCGGGAGGGAGGGGACACGGACGACGGGGCACGGCGCGAGGGCGTCCGGCCCGGTACCGGCGGCGGTGGCCGGTGCGACGACGAGCGGGGAGTGACCGCGATCTACGAGGTGCCGGGCGGTCTGGAGCGCGCAGTGGGCCACGCCGTTCACGTCGGGGGGAAAGGATTCGGTCACGATGACGACACGCATACCGGTGTTGTCGCCGTGCTGGACGTGCCCGCGTCAACGTGGATCTTTCCGGACGCCGAACGTCCCATGAGCGTTGCGCTGCGCACCCGAGCAGGTCAGACGGCATCCATGCGCGTCTGACCTGCGGGTCACTCCGCGTTCACCCACCGGGTACGCGTGTGTCCGGCGGTTACACGGCGGACGCCGGGTCCGGCCCGATCCGGCTCCGTACGGCCGTCTGCACCTCGGCCTCCTCGGCGGGGTCGGCGGCGAGCCGGCGCAGGCGTTCCACGACCCGGGCGTCGCCGGTCTCGGCGTGCCGGGCGGCGATCTCGCGGGTGGCCTCCTCGCAGTCCCAGAGGCACTCGACGGCGAAGCCGCTGGCGAAGGAGGGGTCGGTGGCGGCGAGGGCGCGGGCGCAGCGCCCGCGCAGATGGGAGGAGGCCGTCTCGCGGTAGATATGGCGCAGGACGGGGGCGGCGCAGACGATGCCGAGGCGTCCGGCGCCGTCGACGAGGGTCCACAGGGTGGGGGCGTCGCAGCCCTCGCCGCGTACGGCCTCGCGCAGGGCGCCGAGGACGAGGTCGCTGTCCTTGGTGCCGCCCAGGCAGGCGAGCATGCGTCCGGCGGCGGCTCCGAGCGCGTCGGGCCGGCGGGCCCAGCCGCGGGCCCGGTCGACGGCGGCCATGCTGCGCATGCGCTCGAAGGCGTCGACGGCGGCCTCGACGACGGGCGTGGTGCCGGTGGCCACGGCCCGTTCGACGAGGGCGAGGGCGGCGGGGTCGTTGCAGTCGGCAAGGTAGCGCAGGGCGGTGCAGCGGGCGCCCTCGGTGCCGTCCTCGGCGGCCCGCACGATCTCCGGCCGGTCCTCGGGGCCGGCCACGGCGACCAGGCACCGGGCGGCGGGCACATGGAGCGCGGCGCCGCGTTCGACGCCCTGCTGGGCCCATTCGAAGACGGCGTTCACGCTCCAGCCGGGGCGTGGTCCGCCCGGACTCATCTGGCGTTGCCAGCGGTCGAAGCAGCCGGCCTCCTGGGCGGCACGCACGCGTGTGGCGACGGGCTCGCGGGGGTCCTCGGCCCACAGCCGCCAGGGCCGTGGCTCGAAGGCGTCGCGGACGGCGGCGGCCAGCTCGGCCTCGCCCTCGGCGTCGGTCGCGAACCGCGCGAGCACCGGCACGGCCAGGGCGCGCAGCCCGGCGTCGTCGTCGCGCAGCGCGAGTTCGTCCAGGGCCCAGGCCCAGTTGGCGCCCGAGGCCGCGTATCTGCGCAGCAGTTCGAGGGCTTCCCGCCTGCCGTAGGAGGCGAGATGGCCGAGGACGGCCAGGGCCAGGCCCGTGCGTGACTCCTCGGTGTCGAAGACGTCCTCGACGTCGAAGAGGTGCGCCTCGATCTCGTCGAGGTCGCCGCCGAGGTCGAGGTAGAGCCGGGCGTAGTACAGGGAGCGGTTCTCCACCTGCCAGTCGTGGCGGGGGTCCCGCAGCACGCAGTGGTTCAGAGCCGCGAGCGCTTCGGCGCGCGGTGCGGTGAGCGCGTGCAGCGTGCCGTCGCCGCGGCCCCTCTGGAGGAGGCCGAGCAGCGTACCGCTGGGCGCTATGACCGGATCGAACATGGGAAACAGCCTCACATCAAGCGTCGACGCAACCGGGGACGTGCACTACCTGGCCGCGTGACAACACGTCGGGGCGCCCGCCGTTTCCTGCTTGCTGTAGACCATCTTCCTCTGCCTCTCGTCGGTGGCCCATGCGGACCGCATCACGGCCCGCGCGGTGCGGCAACACCTGCCCAGCCATCGCGTCCGTGAATCACGTCGTCATGATGACCCGGCTGTTCTGCCTGCCGCGACCGAAATTTCCGGCGGCCTTGTACCGCCTCCCCCGTGGTCGTCGATTTACCTGGTCAGGAACTGCTGTCGCACGTTGCCTGCTCGGACCGTCGGCTCAGTGCGCGCCGAACAGTTCGAGCAGTTCGGTCCTGGCGAACATCCGGGCCGTGTCGACGGCCGAGGGAGTGCCCGCGGCCGGATCGGCTCCGGCCTCCAGCAGGACCTTGATCACCTCGGTCTCGCCCTTGAAGGCGGCCCCGGCGAGCGGGGTCTGGCCCCGGTCGTTGATCCGGTCGGCCTCGGCGCCGCGGGCCAGCAGGGCCCGGACCGCGTCGGCGTGGCCGTGGTAGGCCGCGAGCATCACGAGCGAGTCGCCGCGGTCGTTGGTGAGGTTGGCCGGGACGCCCGCGTCGACGTACGCCACGAGCTCCTCGGTCCGGCCCTGCCGGGCCAGATCGAAGATCTTGGTCGCCAGCTCCACGACCTCGGGGTCGGGGGCTTCAGTCATCGGCCCGGTCCGCCTCTCACTACAACCGTTCAGGTGAATCGTCAGCGTACTGGCTCGTCGCGCACATGGCCGGTGCCCTCCGAGGCAAAGATCCCGAAGAGACCCGTTCGACGCAATTCTCCTGCTCAGGCGGCCCAGCAGACCTTCAGCCACCTGGGGGAAATCGTGGGGATTTCACCCAGTTGCACCTTTTATCGTATAGATACATGCTGTGATCCTGGAAGTACTCATGGTGACTGTCCCCACGAACCAGGAGATCCCCAATGATCCTCTCCGTCTCAGGCGTCGTCCTGCTCGGCATCGTCGTCTTCCTCTTCTTCCGCAAGGACGGCCTCAAGCCGTCGCACTGCTTCGCGTCGACCCTGTTCGGCTTCTACCTGGCGAGCACGGCCATCGCCCCGAGCATCAAGGCAGGCGGCGAGAGCCTGGCCAGCCTCCTCGGCGGCATCAAGTTCTGACGCCGCCACACCCGCCGTCCGTCCGTTCCGTACGCACCATCAGGAGACAGCTGTGGCCCGGCGCCCCCTCCCCCGCATCCTGAGCACAGGCAGCGCCCAGATCGCCCGGAGCCGGGAGCTGGCCCGGACGGCGGCGGACAGTGCCACCGATGTCCTCCATCCGCTGATCACGATCACCCGCGGTCTGGGCCGGCTGGCCTCGGCCGGGCGGCGCAAATGGGCCGACACCCCCAAGGACAGGCGCGGCCCGCTGCTGTTCCTGGTGGCCTCGGTGATCCTGGTCGTGGCCCTGGTGCCGTACGGACCGCTGCTCGCCGTCATCACCCTGATGACGGCGGCAGCCTGGCAGGGCCGGGACCGCACCCCACCGGCTCCCGAAGGCCCCGACGAGTCGCAGACCCAGCGGCTCCAGTCGCTGTACGAGGCCCTGGTCCCGTACTTCTCGACGGCCGAGGACCCTTCTCCCCTGTACGCGCACGGCGGCGAGTGGGAGAAGGCCTTCCCTGCCTACGAGTTCGACGGCTCGGGCCGCCTCACCCACCTGGTGATCCGCTACCCGGCGTACTTCCCGGACGGCGAGGCCGAGCCCCGCGCGCGGATCGAGCTGCTGCTGACCGCGAAGGCGGGCCGCGGCCGCGAGTACCACTTCGGCTGGGAGGAGGAGGGCAACGAACTCACCGTCGGCGTCCTCGCCCCGCTCCCCACCGACCTCTTCGCCCAGCGCTTCGTCACCGCCCCCGGCGAGACGGTCCTGGGCTTCACCGACCCCTCAGGCGTCCAGCGCACGCTCCCCCTCACCCACGGCGAGGAGCTGCGCGACGTCCCGCCGGTCGTCTGGCGCACCGGCGTCCGCTCCACCGAGCCGCATCTGCTGGCGGTCGGCCAGCCCGGCAGCGGCACCTCCACCCTGCTGCGCTCCATCGCCCTCCAGGCCCTTCGGTACGGCGACGTCCTGATCGTCGAGGGCGGCGGCACCGGCGAGTACTCCTGCCTCACCGGCCGGGACGGCGTCCTGGGCGTCGAGGTCGGGCTGGCCGGGGCGGTGGCCGGCCTGGAGTGGGCGGCGCACGAGACGGAGCGCCGGCTGATCAGCGCGAACCGCGCCCGCCAGGACGGCGGGCAGCCGCCGGACGACACCAAGCGCCCCCTGTGGATCCTCCTCGACCGCCCCACGGCCTTCACCCACCTCGCCGAGGCGGACGGCCGCGAGGACCCGCAGGCCCTCCTCCAGGTCCCCCTCCGGCACGGCCGCGCGGCCGCGGTGACGGTGGTGGTCGCCGAGCAGTTCGACAGCCTGGACCTGCTGAGCGACGCCGTACGGCAGCACACACGCGCGCGGGTCGTGCTCGGGCCCGCCTCGACCGGTCAGCTGAAGGCCGTCCTCGGGGCCCCTGCGCACACCACTCCCGTCGACCAGGTCCCCCCGGGGCGCGGCTACGCCCGGCTGGGCACGGGACCGGTGCACCGCCTCCAGGTACCGGCGACCCCGGACCCGCACGACGACGCGACGAGCGACGCCCACCGGCAGGCCGTACTGGACCTGCTGCCCCCACGGACCGCTCCGGCGGACGCGGAGACGACCCCGGCGGACGCGGAGACAACTCCGGCCGACACGGGAAAGACTCCCCCTGACGAGGGGCCGGCTCCCTCCGACCCGGAGACGACGAAGTCGCTCCCGGTGCCGGTCGAGGCGGCGGTCGCCGACTAGGAGCCGCCCGGACCCGGGACCCAGGACATGAGCGGGCGGGCCGACCCTCCGGGGCCGGCCCGCCCGCTCATGTCCCCACGGCCCTCACGGCCCCTACGCCGCCTACGCCGCCTACGCCGCCTACGCCACGAACGTCCGCGGCCCCTCGCCGCCCGCCGTCCCGCCGCTGCGAACGATCCGGGCCGCCGCGGCCAGCCGGAGCGCGGCCTCCTCCGCCACCGCGCCGCCCACGGTGAACGGCAGCCGCACGAAGCCCTCGAAGGCCCCGTCGACCCCGAACCGGGGTCCGGACGGCACCCGTACCCCGACCCGCTCCCCCGCCTCGGCGAGCCGCGACCCGGACAGACCCCCGGCCCGCACCCACAGCGTCAGGCCGCCCTTGGGCACCGCGAACTCCCAGTCGGGCAGCTCCCGCCGCACCGCCGCGACCAGCGCGTCCCGGTTGTCCCGGGCCTGTTCGCGGCGCACCTCGACGGCGTGCTCCCAGCCGCCGGTGCCGAAGAGCCAGTTCACCGCCAGCTGCTCCAGCACGGGCGTGCCCAGGTCGGCGTAGGCGCGGGCCGCGACCAGGCTGCGGATGACGTCCGGGGCGGCCCGTACCCAGCCGATGCGCATCCCCGCCCAGAACGCCTTGCTCGCCGACCCGACCGTGATCACCGTCGACCCGGCGGGGTCGAAGCCGCACACCGGCCGGGGCAGCACCACGTCGTCGTCGAGCCACAGCTCGCTCATCGTCTCGTCCGCGACCAGCACGGTCCCGGCCGAGCGGGCCGCCTCGACCAACCGGCGCCGCTGGTCCTCGTCGGCGAGCGCGCCGGTCGGGTTGTGGAAGTCGGCGACGACGTACGCGATCCGCGGCGCGGCCTCGCGCAGCACCTGGCGCCAGCGGTCCATGTCCCAGCCGGCCAGCCCCTCGGCCATCGCGACGGGCACCAGCCGCGCGCCCGCCTCCCGCATGAGCTGGAGGATGTTGGCGTACGAGGGCGACTCGACGGCGATGCGCTCGCCGCGGCCGCCGAAGAGATGGCAGATGGCGTCGATCGCACCCATCGCGCCCGTGGTCACCATGATCTGCTCGGGCATGGTCGGGATCCCGCGCGCGGTGTACCGGTCGGCGATCATCGCGCGCAGCGCGGGCAGTCCGGCCGGGTAGTCGCCGTGCGTGTGGGCGTACGGCGGCAGCTCCTCGAGCGCGCCCTGGACGGCGCGGGTGAGCCAGGGCTCGGGCGCGGGCAGGGCGGCGCAGCCCAGGTCGATCATCGAACCGAGGGCCTCGGGCGGCAGGGGTTCCAGGCCGCGCGCCGGGAGCGGATTGCCCGCCGGGACGGCCGTCCAGCTGCCGGCGCCGCGCCGGGACTCCAGGAACCCCTCGGCGCGCAGCGCCTCGTAGGCGGCGGCTACGGTGGTCCGGCTCACGGAGAGGGCGAGGGCGAGTTCCCGTTCGGCGGGCAGGCGGGCGGCGACCGGGACGCGGCCCTCCAGCACCAGCAGCCGTACGCCGTCGGCGAGGGAACGGTAGGCGGGTGGGCGGCGCGTGCCCGGGCCGGCCGGGCGGTCCTGCTGGGACTTGAGCAGCCGCGCGAGCTGCGCGGCCCCCACCGCGGAGGTCCACTGCGCCATGGATACCAGTCCACCTTCCCCGAATTGGCCATGGATGACGATTCCATCCACGCCACAGAGTGTCATGGGTCAGGCCACTTCCACTACAGGGGGCATCTCTTGCCGAGCAGGGGACATCTCACACGCCGGCTGGTCCAGCTCTACGCCGGACTGGCCCTCTACGGCGCCAGCTCGGCGCTGCTCGTCGAATCCGGCCTGGGGCTGGAGCCCTGGAACGTGCTCCACCAGGGCCTGGCCGAACTCACCGGTCTGACGATCGGGGTCGTCTCGATCGTGGTGGGCGCGGCGGTGCTGCTCCTGTGGATCCCGCTGCGCCAGCGCCCCGGTCTGGGCACGGTCTCCAACGTCTTCGTGGTCGGCCTCGCGATGGACGGCACGCTGGCCCTGCTCCCCGAGTCGCACCAGCCGGCCGTACGCGGCGCCCTGCTGGTGGCCGGCATCGTGCTCAACGGCGCCGCCACCGGCCTGTACATCTCCGCCGCCTTCGGACCGGGCCCGCGCGACGGGCTGATGACCGGACTGCACCGCCGCACCGGCCGTTCGATCCGTCTGATGCGCACCGCGATCGAGGTGGCGGTCGTCGTCACCGGCTTCCTGCTCGGCGGCACGATCGGGGTCGGAACACTGCTCTACGCCGTGTCGATCGGCCCGCTCGCCCAGGTCTTCCTGCGGGTCTTCGCCGTTCCGACGGCATCCGACGGCAGCACGGTCGTTGCCGGCGGGTCACCCCGAGGGGCGATACTGCGTCCGTGACCACCCTCATACGCCACCCGTACCTCGACCATCCGGGCCCCATCCCGTTCGCGCACCGCGGCGGGGACGCCGACGGCCTGGAGAACACGGTGGCGCAGTTCCGGCGCGCGGTCGAGGCGGGCTACCGCTATGTCGAGACCGATGTGCACGCCACACGGGACGGCAGGCTCGTCGCCTTCCACGACGCGACGCTGGACCGGCTGACCGACGGCGCGGGCCGGATCGCCGACCTGCCGTGGGCGGACGTACAGCAGGCGCGCGTGGCGGGCCAGGAGCCGGTTCCGCTGTTCGAGGAGCTGCTGGAGACCTTCCCCGAGGTCCGCTGGAACATCGACATCAAGGCCGAGCCGGCCCTGCACCCCCTGCTGAACCTCATCGCGCGCACCGACGCCTGGGACCGGGTGTGCGTCGGTTCCTTCTCCGAGGCGCGTGTGGTGCGCGCCCAGCGGCTGGCCGGGCCGCGCCTGGCGACCTCGTACGGCACCCGGGGCGTGCTCAACCTGCGGCTGCGGTCCTGGGGCGTGCCCGCGAGGCTGCGCCGCTCGGCGGTCGCCGCCCAGGTGCCGGAGGCCCAGTCGGGCATCCAGGTCGTGGACTCCCGCTTCGTCCGCGCAGCCCACGCGCGCGGGCTTCAGGTGCATGTGTGGACGATCAACGATCCGGAGCGGATGCACCGGCTCCTGGACCTGGGAGTCGATGGCATCATGACCGATCACATCGACACGTTGCGCAAGGTCATGGAGGACCGGGGCGTCTGGGCCTGACGGTCCGCGCCGCCCTCGCGCGGCTCCTTCAGCGGGGAAGCGAGGGCACGGGTGGGCATCGACACCGTGCGGACGGCTGCGTCCGACGAGACCGCCGGGCGGCGGCGCGAGCAGCGCGGTTGGTACTTCTACGACTGGGCGTGCTCCGTCTACTCGACGAGCGTGCTCACCGTGTTCCTGGGCCCGTATCTGACGTCGGTCGCCAAGGAGGCGGCGGACCCCGAGGGGTATGTGCATCCGCTGGGCGTCCCGGTGCGCGCGGGGTCGTTCTTCGCGTACTCGGTGTCCCTGTCGGTGATCGTGGCCGTGCTGCTGATGCCTCTGGTGGGCGCGGCCGCCGACCGCAGCGGACGCAAGAAGCCGCTGCTGGCCGCCGCCGCGTACACCGGTGCCGCGGCGACGATGTGCATGTTCCTCCTGGACGGCGACCGCTATCTGCTCGGCGGTGCGCTGCTGATCGTGGCGAACGCGGCCCAGTCCGTGTCGATGATGCTCTACAACTCCTATCTGCCCCAGATCGCCCCGCCCGAGGAACGCGACGCGGTCTCCTCGCGCGGCTGGGCCTTCGGGTACGCGGCGGGCTCCCTGGTCCTGGTGGTGAACCTGGTCCTCTATCTCGCCCACGACTCCTTCGGCGTCTCGGAGTCGACGGCCGTGCGGATCTGCCTGGCCTCGGCGGGCCTGTGGTGGGGCGGCTTCACCCTGATCCCGCTGCTGCGGCTGCGGGACCGCCCGCCGGCGGCGCGGGAGGGGAAGACGGCTCCGGGGCTGCGCCAGCTCGCGGCGACGGTCCGGGACATGCGCCGCCACCCGCTGACCCTGGCCTTCCTCCTCGCGTATCTCGTCTACAACGACGGCATCCAGACCGTGATCTCCCAGGCCTCGGTCTACGGCTCGGAGGAACTCGGCCTCAGCCAGTCCACGCTGATCGGTGCCGTCCTGCTGGTCCAGGTGCTGGCCGTCGCGGGCGCCCTCGGCATGGGGCGGCTCGCCCGGACGTACGGCGCGAAGCGCACGATCCTCGGCTCGCTGATCGCGTGGACGCTCACCCTGGGCGCCGGGTACTTCCTGCCCGAGGGGGCGCCCGTGGGCTTCTTCCTGCTGGCGGCGGCGATCGGGCTGGTCCTCGGCGGCAGCCAGGCCCTGTCCCGCTCCCTCTTCTCCCACCTGGTCCCGCCGGGCAAGGAGGCCGAGTACTTCTCGGCGTACGAGATGAGCGACCGCGGGATGAGCTGGCTGGGACCGCTGCTCTTCGGGCTCACCTACCAGCTCACCGGGAGCTACCGGGACGCGATCGTCTCGCTGGTGGCGTTCTTCGTGATCGGGTTCGTGCTGCTCGCGCGGGTCCCGGTGCGGCGGGCGATCGGGGCCGCCGGGAACCCCGTGCCCGAGAAGATTTAGCGCTCAGGACGAAAGGGCGGTAGTGTACGCGTTTGGCCTGCCAGGCGTACCGTTACTGCGCGTCAAAGATGCCGAAACGCTGGGTGACATCTCCTTTCAGATGTGACAAACCGGGCGCCGGTGGGTACTGCACTGGTTGACAAGGCTGCGGCTACGACGGCGACGCATGACCCGGAACGGTCCTCGGAACGGGAATCTTTACCGCCGACCGGACGTTGACCGGATGACGACGACAGCGACACCTGTCCTGTGGGCGACAAGCCCGGGAGGCACGATTCATGAGTGAGCGAGCTCTTCGCGGCACGCGCCTCGTGGTGACCAGCTACGAGACGGACCGCGGCATCGACCTGGCCCCGCGCCAGGCCGTGGAGTACGCATGCGAGAAGGGGCACCGCTTCGAGATGCCCTTCTCGGTCGAGGCGGAGATTCCGCCGGAGTGGGAGTGCAAGGTCTGCGGAGCCCCTGCACTCCTCGTGGACGGCGACGGCCCTGAGGAGAAGAAGGCCAAGCCCGCGCGTACGCATTGGGACATGCTGATGGAGCGGCGGACCCGCGAGGAACTCGAAGAGGTCCTCGAGGAGCGACTGGCCGTTCTGCGGTCCGGGGCGATGAACCTTGCGGTACATCCCCGGGACAGCCGCAAGTCCGCATAGGCGGACAGCAAGGCGGCACACACCAACGCACGCCAGACGACCGCGGGCGCCGTACGTATCTCACGTACGGCGCCCGCGGTCGTCGTGCGTGACGGCGGCGGGAGCGGCTACTGCTCGTCCCGGATGACCTCGCCCTGCACCACCTTGCCGTCGGGGCGGTGGATCCGGACCTGCTGATAGGCGTCACCCAGAGAACCGGGCACGCCCGCGGCGGCCAGCAGCCGGCGCTCGGCGTAGGCGCTGACGGCCTTCTGGACCGGCGGCAGGAGCAGCAGCAGGCCCACCGCGTCGGAGAGCAGGCCGGGGATCATCAGCAGCAGGCCGCCGAGCATCATCAGGCCGTTGCCGCCGCCCCGGGTCGGGGCCGTGCCGCGCTGGAGCGTCTCGTTGAGGTTGCGGAAGGCCCGGCGGCCCGCCCGCTTGATGACCACCGCGCCGAGCACGAAACCGGCCACGAGCAGGAGGAAGACCGAGAGTCCGCCGGCCGCGCCCGCAACCAGCGTCAGCAGCCAGATCTCCAGCACCAGCCACACGGCGAGCCCCAGCGGCAGGAACGTCCGCAGGCGGGAACGCCGGGGCCGGGTCGCGGCGGGGCCGGGGGCACCGGAGGTGGGGTACGTCGGGATCGGAGCGCCAGTCGTCATACGTCCAGTGTGCCTGGGCGAGGCTCAGAGCGGCATAAGAGGACGATCAGTCGTTTCTGTGCGACATCGCGGCCGATCGTTTCCGCAGGCGGCACGGCCTCCACCGGGCTCGCACCGGCTCCTGCCTCCGCGGCTACTTCTGCGGCGCGTCTCCCCGCCCCGTGATCTTGCCGACCCGCTCCCCCACACCCCATGCCGTGACCCGCCACAGCGCCTCGACGAGGATGTCGCGGCTCATCTTGGAGTCGCCGTGTTCGCGTTCGACGAAGGTGATCGGGACCTCGACGACGTGGTAGCCGGCCTTGACGGCACGGCGGGCCAGGTCGACCTGGAAGCAGTAGCCCTGGGAGGCGACCTCGTCGAGACCGAGGCCCTCCAGGGTCTCGCGGCGGAAGGCCCGGTAGCCGCCCGTGATGTCGCGCAGCGGCAGGTCCAGGGCGAGCCGGGAGTAGAGGCTGCCGCCGCGGGAGATGACCTCGCGGGACTTGGGCCAGTTCACGACCCGGCCGCCCGGCACCCAGCGGGAGCCCAGGACCAGGTCGGCGCCCTTGAGGGCGGTGAGCAGCCGGGGCAGTTCCTCGGGCTGGTGGGAGCCGTCGGCGTCCATCTCGACGAGCACGCCGTAGCCGTTCTCCAGGCCCCAGCGGAAGCCGGCGAGGTAGGCGGCGCCGAGGCCTTCCTTGCCCTTGCGGTGCAGCACCTGGACCTGGTCGTCCTCGACGGCGAGTTCGTCGGCGAGCTTCCCGGTGCCGTCGGGGCTGTTGTCGTCGGCCACGAGGACGTGGGCCTCGGGAACGGCCTTGCGCACCCGGCCGACAATGCCCTTGATGTTCTCCGCCTCGTTGTAGGTCGGAATGATCACCAAGGCGGTGCCGAGCGGGCCGAACCGCCTCTCCCGGTCCTGTGCCGCGAGGGTCCCGTCGCCGTCGTTCACTGCTGCCCCTTCGTGTCCGTACGCAGGGGACCACCATAGTGGCCGCCGCCTGCGGTGACGTGACGGGACGTTCGTATGGTGGTGTCGTTTTCCGAAGAGCGGGGTAAGACTGTCGTTTTGGGCTTGTATGTACGCAGTACCCCGGGCGCAGGCGCGCCAAGCGTGCCGCGGCGGGGGGCCCGGCGCTCTTCGGGCCGACCTGGGGCCCGCTGGCTGCGGGTCGACCGAAAGCCGTTGTCTACTGAACGCCCGGGCCCCACCCGGGTCACACCTCCCCGGCCGGACGGAACGTTCCCTCGCTGCGGCGCTGGCGCTGGGCCTGGCTGCCAGCGGCGGTGCCCCGGTGCGGCACACCGCCCCTGACCCAGCGGCGCCGCGGCGAGTGCGCGGACGTTACGCGGCGGGGCGTCCGGTGGTGGACCCGGCCGAACCTACCGGCCCCCCGCCATCCGCTGTCAACAGCCGTTCGACCTGCGCATCTTTGGACAATGCCCAGGTCAGCGGGGAGACGGAACGGGCCGTACGACGGCGCGCGGACGGGTGATCTTCGGCGGCCGGCGTCCCGGGGTCACTCGCCCGGCCGTACGTGCACGGTCCGTCCGCCGACCACCGTGCGCAGGCAGAGCGGCAGGTCCCGGCCGGGGGTGAGGTCGGGCAGGCCGGGGGTTCCGGAGCGAGGGTCGGTGGACCAGCGGGCGACCCGGTCGTCGGGGGCCTGGACGATCAGCTCGTCCGTCCGCCAGACCGCGTAGTCGGCGGGCGCGCCGGGGACCAGGACACCGGCGTCGTCGCGGCCGACCGCCCGCCAGCCGCCGCGGGTGTGGGCGGTGAAGGCGGCCCGGGCGGAG
This sequence comes from Streptomyces phaeofaciens, assembly GCF_014648915.1. Classification (GTDB taxonomy): domain Bacteria; phylum Actinomycetota; class Actinomycetes; order Streptomycetales; family Streptomycetaceae; genus Streptomyces; species Streptomyces phaeofaciens. Next base: position 53,432 of record NZ_BMSA01000005.1, read on the forward strand.
ATGCCGTGGCCCGGGGTGCGGTGGAAGGCGGCGGCGCGGACCGTGCCCCAGGGGTCGAGGGGGGTGACGGGACTGTCGGAGCCGAAGGCTAGCGGCACACCGGCCCGCAGCAGGGCCGCGAAGGGGTTCAGGGTGCGGGCCCGCTCGGCGCCCAGGCGCTGGGCGTACATGCCGTCCTCGCCGCCCCACAGGGCGTCGAACGCGGGCTGCACGGAGGCGGTCAGCCCGAGCTCGGCGAAGGCGGCGATCGTCGTGGGGGTGAGCATCTCGGCGTGCTCGACGCGGTGGCGGGCGGCGCGGACACGGGCGAGGCCGACCTTCTCGGCGGCGGCGCGCACACCCTCCACGACGGCGGTCACGGCGGCGTCGCCGATGGCGTGGAAGCCGGCCTGGAGTCCGGCCTCGGTGCAGGCCACCACGTGCGCGGCCACGTCGTCGGCGGTGAGGTAGGCGGTGCCGGTGTGGGCCGCGTCGGTGTACGGGGCGTGCAGACAGGCGGTGTGGGAGCCGAGGGCGCCGTCGACGAACAGGTCGCCTGCGGCGCCGAGCGCGCCCAGCTCCCGCGCCCTGGCCACCCCTTCCTCGCCCTGTTCGGCCCAGTAGCCGACGACCCGCGGTCCCCTCTCCTCGGCGGCGAGCCGCAGCAGGCCGGTGAAGTCGTCCTCGGAGGAGATCTCGGGCCCGCCGCACTCGTGGACGGTGCCGATGCCGAGCGAGGCGGCGTGTGCGAGGGCGACGCGCTGGGCCTCGGTGCGCTGGGCCGGCGTCACGGCCGCGAACGCGGCGGCCCGCACGGCGTGGTGGGCGTCGGCGGTGAGCGGCCCGTCCGGGGCGGCGGCGAGGCCGGGGGTCAGCTCCAGCAGGGCCGTGGTGACGACCGCCGAGTGCACGTCGATCCGGGACAGATACAGGGGGCGGCCGCCGGTGGCCGCGTCGAGTTCGGCGCGCGTCGGGGGGCGGCCGCCGGGCCAGCGGGAGGCGTCCCAGCCGTGCCCCAGCAGCACCTTGTCCCGCGGCCGGACGGCGGCGAAGTCCCGGACCAGGGCGAGGGCCGCCTCCAGGGAGGGGGCGGACGAGAGGTCGAGGCCGGTCAGGGCGAGGCCCGTGGACGTGGTGTGGACATGGGCGTCGGTGAAGGCCGGGGTGACCAGGGCGCCGTCCAGGTCGACCACCTCGTCGACGCCGTCCGCGAAGGCGTCGGCGGCGCCCTCCGAGCCGACCCAGGCGACCTGGCCGCGCTCCACGACCATCGCGGTCGCGAAGGGGTCGGCGGGGCTGTGGACCTCTCCGCGGCGGAGCAGGACGGTCTTCGGCTCGGCGGTGCGCTCACTCATGGGAACAGTCTCGCGCCTCACCGGCACCGCCCGGCACCGGACCCCCTCAGATCCGCGGGGGCCGTGCCTCGTACGGCGTCGACAGGGCGACCGTCGTCCGGGTCGACACGCCCGCGAGGGCCCTCAGCCGCCCCAGCAGCTCCTCCAGCTCGTGCGGGGTCGCCACCCGCACCTTGAGGATGTAGTTCTCGTCGCCTGCGACGCTGTGGCAGGCCTCGATCTCGGGCACTCCGGCGAGGCGGTCGGCGATGTCGTCGGGGGCGCTGGGGTCGAACGGTTTCACCGAGATGAAGGCGGTCAGGGGCAGCCCGACGGCCTCCGGGTCCACGACGGCCGCGTACCCACGGATGACGCCGCGCTGTTCCAGCCGGCGCACCCGCTGGTGCACGGCCGATGTGGACAGGCCCGTGGCCTTGCCCAGATCGGTGTAACTCATCCGCCCGTCCTTGACGAGCAGCTGCACGATTTGTCGGTCCAGCTCCTCCATGACGGAAGAACCTACAGTGCGTCTGATCTCCGCGTATACCTATGCAGCGCAGGTCATACCCGGTTCGTGATGTGGTCGGGGCCGACCGCGCACGGCCCGAACGGTGGTGCCGCGGCTGGGCATCTGCGGTTGGCATGTGACGAAGGCCACAGACTTAGTACGGGCTTCGTGATGTCCTCGTGATTACCGCCGAGACGGGTTGGGAAGTGCTTGCTGTGGTCGAGGCCGCAGCGCCTGAACGGCCCAGCCCGAGGGGGAGAATCCCATGCAGAACCTTAAGCGCCCTGGTCGCACCGCGCCCAAGAGGCTCATGTCCGTGGTCGAGCCCGAGCCGGAGGGCGTCGAACCCGAGTTCGCCGACGACGCCGACGAACTCGACGCGTACGACACCTTCGAGATGTACCGGGTGATCTGCCCGGACTGCGCGCAGCCCATCGCGCTCCTGGCGGACGAGGAGATCCTGCCGGAGCACGCGCTGTGCGCCTCGCCGTGGAATCCGTTCGGGCTCACGGTCTGCGCCGGCACCGGGCGCACGGCGGCCGAGGCCCGGCCCGCCGACGAGTCCTTCGCGCCCCAGGAGCAGGACACCGCGCTGCTGCTGACGCTCCCTCAGGGGCTCGACTGGCGCACCCAGCCCTTCTCGCACGTCGGCGGCCAGGGGTCGCGCCCGATCCGGGTGCCGGCGATGCGCCGCCCGGCCGCCGCCTGAGCCGGTCCGCTCAGTCCCAGTAGCTGCCCTGCACCATGGCCCGCAGGCTGTCGTGGTGCAGGATCAGCGTGTCCGGATCCGCCGGGACGGCCACCTCGCCGAAGTGCGCCCGGCGGTAGGCGATCCGCAGCATGACGATCGCGTGCCGGAGCGCCGCGTACAGGGTGTGGAACTCCATGTCCCGCGGGGTGTGGCCGGTGAGTTCCGCGTATCTCGCCTCCACCCGGTCGCGGCGCAGGAAGCCCGGCAGTCCGCGCTGCCCCGAGGCGACCGTCAGGTCCTGGAAGAAGCGGTGCAGGTAGATCGTCCAGCCGAGATCGACCTCGCGCGGGGCGAGCGCCGCCATCTCCCAGTCCAGTACGGCGGCGGGCGTGAACCCGTCGTAGACGACGTTGCCGATCCGGGCGTCGCCCCAGCTCAGGACCGGTGCGCCCGGGTCGTCCGGCCACAGGTGGTCCAGTCGGTCGAAGGCCGCCTCGATCAGCGGTGAGGGAGCGAGACCGGCCACCACCCAGTCGTAGTAGGCGCGTTGGGCCGTGACATGGCGGCGCAGCGCGTCCCCGTCACCGGCCTCGGCCAGGAACTCGGCCGCCCCGGCGGGCACCTGGTCGTGGAGCCGGGCCAGCAGGCCGACCGTCGCGGCCTCCAGCCGCTCCCGCTCCGCGTCGCTCGCCGCGTGCAGCCAGTTCCCCTCGTAGGTGTAGGGCATCACGTCGGGCGGGACCCGGCCCTCGACGCGTTCCATGACGAAGAACGGCGCGCCGAGCGGACCGGGGTCCTCCTCCAGCCACAGCACCCTGGGCACCGGGAGGTCGGTGCGCTCGGCGACCAGCCGCATCGTGCGGTACTGCCGGACCATGTCGTAGACGGGGAACACGGTGTACGCCGACGGATCGGCCGCCAGCCTCAACGCGCAGCGGCGGAGCGGGGGTTCGGGGTGCTCGATGTCGAAGAGCAGGGTCTCGCTGGACAGGCCGTTGGCGGCCGGGAGGGTCACGCCGGCCGCCTCGGCGCCCGGCAGCCGGGTGCCGAGCCAGGCGGTGAGCCGGCGGGTGAGCTCCTCCGGGTCCCGGGTGGTGGTGCGCGGACGCCGTGTCGTCGTCATGTGTCAGCTCCCCTGCCGTGCCACCGAGTCGAAGCCGGTGAAGCCGCTCGGGTCGTGGCGGCCGAACGAGCCGTGCTCGAAGATGCCGTAGCCGGTCTGGCCGTCCATCCGGAAGCGGGCCGCGTGATCGGTCACGCCGTAGGCGGCCCGGGGGTGCGGGGCCGCCAGGTCGTAGGTGCGGCGGTCGGTCCAGCCGGGGCCCTGCCAGGTGCCGTGCTGCCAGTCCTCGGCGGGCGGATAGCCGGCGCCGATCGCGAGCGGGGAGGAGGTGAGGATCTCCGCCTCCAGCTCCAGGGGCTTACGGACGTCCCCGAGGTGGATCAGGGCGTGTTCGGGGTGGCGGGTGCCGGGCCGGTAGCCGATCTCGGCCCGGGGCCAGCCGAGTTGGCGGTCCCGGCGGCCCGGGCGGACGAGGGTGGCGTCGTTCAGGGAGCGGTGGCCGTCCGCGTCCTCCTGGGTGATCACCATCAGGAAGCGGTCCTCGAAGCGGACCGGGCACCAGATCCAGTGGAACCCCTCGGTCGGGTGGTCCTGGGCCAGCCGCCCGCCCTCCTCGCCCGGCACCGGGCGCACGCCCCAGCTGCGGTCCCGGGTCCCGGTCCAGGCGCCGGCCGTCAGCCGGATCTCCCGGCCGCCCGCCCGCAGCCGCCCCACGCACCGGCCGGCCTGCACGAACCGTTTCCCCTCCAGCGTGAGCCGCCCGCCGCGCCGCTGCTGATGGTGCGGCTCCCACAGCGCCGGGAAGTCCGCCGACCAGTGGATGTCGTACGACAGCCCGTCGGGGTCGTCCGGATCCGCCGCGCAGCTCAGGACGAAGTCCCGCAGCGGGCGTTCCACCCGGATGCGCAGGGGGCCGACCTCCAGGCGCATCCGGTCGTCGCCGAGGGCGTCTGAGGCGCGGACGGCGTACAGGGTGTCGCCGAGGCGGAGGGTGGCGTACGCGTCGATCACGCCGAGGTTGGGGTAGACCCCGAGTCCGGCGATCAGCAGGGCGCGGCCCTCGTGGTCGAGGACGTGGAAGATGCAGCGGTCGTAGGCGTTGCGGTCCCCGGTCGCGACGTGCTTCATCGACAGGGGCGCCTGGTGGACGGGGTACTCGTCGAGCGGCACGGGGCGGTCGTCGACCACGGTCACACCTCCCTGGGAGCAAGGAATTTGACGGTACGTCAGTCATTGTCCGGCGGCCAGATGCGTGACCGGCCCAAGCCTGCGCGGGCCGCCGGTCCCCGGCCGGCACCGAACACCGGGGCCCGCCGGGGGCCGGGCTCGGCGGGGCCGGGCGGTCCGCCGCCGCGGCCCGGCGCCACGCCGGCGCGTCCACCGCACCGGGCACACCCCGAACGCACGCCCGACGACCCGAGCCGTGACCTGCCGTCGCACCCCCGCGTTGCCCCGGTATGACCCCCACGTACTCCGCGACGACCACACGGCCCCGGCAGCTCTTCGTCCCCGTGCGCACGGAGGCACCCCGGGCAGAATCGGTTCCGCTGGCCCCACCGGTCCCGCAGGACCCGCCCATCTACCGTGCTCTGCTGCGCACCTGGGCCGAGCGGGGCCGCACCCTGCCGGGCCGGGACGACCCGGAGTGGGTGCGGCTGGTGGCGCCGCAGGTGCGGCCGGGGCAGTTCAGCGGGTCTCCGGACCCAGCAGGTGACGGGCGATGACCATCCGCTGGATCTGGTTCGTGCCCTCGACGATCTGGAGGACCTTGGCCTCGCGCAGATAACGCTCGACGGGGAAGTCGGCGGTGTAGCCGTACCCGCCGAGCACCTGGACGGCGTCGACGGCGACCTGCATCGCGGCGTCGGTGCAGTGGAGTTTGGCCATGGCGGCCTGCCGGACGAAGGGCCGCCCGGCGTCCCGCAGCCGGGCGGCCGCCAGGTACAGGGCGCGGCCGGACTCGATCCGGGTGGCCATGTCGGCGAGCAGGAAGCGCAGCCCCTGGAAGTCGGCGATCGGCCGTCCGAACTGCCGTCGCCGCAGGGCGTACGCGACCGCCTCGTCCAGGGCGGCCCGGGCGAGGCCCACCGCGCAGGCGGCGATGCCGAGCCGTCCGGAGTCCAGCGCGGCCAGGGCGATGGCGAAGCCCTGCCCCTCCTCACCGAGGCGGCGCGTGTCGGGGATCCGCACGCCGTCGAGGTGGATCTGGGCGGTGGGCGAGCCCTTCAGCCCCATCTTCCGCTCCGGCGGCGCGGCCGTCAGCCCCTCGGCGTCGCCCGGCACCAGGAAGGCGGTGATGCCGCGCGGGCCCTCGCCGCCGGTGCGGGCCATGACGGTGTAGAAGTCGGCGATCCCGCCGTGCGTGATCCAGGCCTTGGTCCCGCCGATCACCCATGTGTCGCCGTCCCGCACCGCCCTGGTCCGCAGCGAGGCCGCGTCCGACCCGGAGGACGGCTCGGAGAGGCAGTACGCGCCGAGCAGCCCGCCGCCGAGCATCGCGGGCAGGTGGACGGCCCGCTGTTCCTCGGTGCCGTAGGCCGCGAGCGGGTAGGCGGCCAGGGTGTGGACGCTGACGCCGAGCCCGACCGTGAGACGGGCCGAGGCGAGTTCCTCGAGGACCTGGAGATAGACCTCGTAGGGCTGGTCGCCGCCGCCGTGGGCGGAGGCGTACGGCAGACCCAGCAGGCCGGCCTGCGACAGCAGGGTGAACAGCGCGCGGGGGAAGCGTCCGGCGGCCTCCTCCTCGGCGGCGGCCGGGGCGATCTCGCGCCGCGCGATGTCCCGGACGAGCGTCATGAGGTGCCGGGCCTCGTCCGTGGGCAGGGCGCGGTCCACCGGTGTCGGCGCACGGTCGGGCATGGCGGCGCTCTCCTCCCTGACGGACCAGGGCTTCGCGCTGTGAGTATGCCCCGGGGGCGCCCTCCCCGCACGGGCGGAGCGGCCCCCCACCGCCGCCCCACCGCCCTGCTCCCCACCCCTCGAATTGGTCCGAACCATTGACCCGACTGGTCTAGTCCTCCTACGGTTTCGGACCAACGCCTCCCCGCGTTCATGCCGATCGGCGTGCGTTCGCCTCCCCTTCCCCTGCGAGGAGACACTCCGATGCACACCCCGTCCCGCCCCCGCACCCGGTTCCGGGCGCTGCTCGCCGCCGGATGCTGTGCCGCCCTCGGCGCCGCCCTGCTCGCCGGCGCCGGCCCCGCCACGGCGAACGAGCCCGCCCGCGCCCAGCCCCACGCCAAGAACTCGAAGGTCGTCGGCTACTTCACCGACTGGGGCATCTACGGCCGCCAGTACTTCGTCAAGAACATCGAGACGTCCGGCTCCGCCGACCGGCTCACGCACATCAACTACGCCTTCGGCAACGTCACCGACGGCAAGTGCGCCCTCGGCGACCCCTGGGCCGACACCGACAAGCCGTTCACCGCCGAGGAGTCCGTGGACGGTGTCGCCGACACCGCGGACCAGCCGCTCAGCGGCAACTTCAACCAGCTGCGCAAGCTGAAGAAGCTCCACCCCGGCCTCAAGGTCATCTGGTCCTTCGGCGGCTGGAGCTGGTCCGGCGGCTTCGGCGAGGCCGCCAAGGACCCGGCGGCCTTCGCCAGGTCCTGCCACGACCTGGTCGAGAACCCCCGGTGGGCGGACGTCTTCGACGGCATCGACATCGACTGGGAGTACCCCAACGCCTGCGGCCTCACCTGCGACACCAGCGGCCGCGAGGCGTTCCGGGACGTCATGAAGGCACTGCGCACCACGTTCGGCAGGCGCGAGCTGGTCACCGCGGCGATCACCGCCGACGCTTCCGCCGGCGGCCGCATCGACGCGGCGGACTACGCCGGCGCGGCCCGGTACATCGACTGGTACAACCCGATGACGTACGACTACTTCGGCACCTGGGCGGCCACCGGACCCACGGCACCGCACTCGCCGCTGACCTCCTACCGCGGGATCCCGCAACAGGGCAACGACACCGCCACCACGATCGCCAAGCTCAAGAGCCTCGGCATCCCCGCCCACAAGCTGCTGCTCGGCATCGGCTTCTACGGGCGCGGCTGGACCGGCGTCACCCAGGCGAAGCCCGGCGGCACGGCCACCGGCCCGGCGCCGGGGACGTACGAGGCCGGCAACGAGGACTACAAGGTCCTCAAGGAGAGGTGCCCGGCGACCGGCACGGCCGGCGGCACCGCCTACGCCAAGTGCGGCTCGGAGTGGTGGAGTTACGACACCCCGAGGACCATCGCGACCAAGATGAGGTACAAGGACCGGCAGGGGCTGGGCGGGACCTTCTTCTGGGAGCTGAGCGGGGACACCGCCGACGGTGAGCTGATCGACGCCATCAAGTAGCCCGGCTCATGGGGCATTCGGGGCGGGGGACCACGAGCCTCCGCCCCGGTGCCGGGTCAGTGGTCCCGGCGGGCCGGCTCCGGGGCCGGGAAGGCCGGGTCGATCTCCTCGATGGCGCGCAGGGTGCCGCCCAGGGTCTTCACCAGCAGGTCGCACATGGTGGCGCGGGAGAGTTCGGGGCGGTCGATCCAGTCGAGGGTGGCCCCCTCCACGGCGCACACCCAGGCGAGCAGGCCCATCCGGGGCAGCGGGGGGACGTCACCGCGGCCGTAGGCGCCCTCGGCGATGGTCGCCACGATCGCCGCGCGCACACCGTCCCGGATGGCGTGCACCTCGGTGTCGAAGCCGACACCGCCGCTGACGATCGTGCGGAAGGCGGCCTGGTTGTGCTCGGCGTAGCGCAGATAGCCGTCGATGGTGCGCTGCACCCGGTCCGCCTGCGGCAGTTCGAGTCCGCTCGCGGCGAAGGAGACCAGATCGGCGACGGAGTCCTGGACGATGGCCAGGTAGTACCCGCGCTTGGACTGGAAGTAGTAGTAGATCAGCCCCTTCGCGACATGTGCCTGCCGCGCGATGTCGTCCATCGAGAGCGCGTCGTAGGACGTGTCGGCGAACAACTTGCGCCCGATGGTGATGAGTTCGGCGCGGCGCGCGAGTGAGCGCTCGGTTCCCCGCGCCCGGGGGCGGGCGGTGTCGCGCGGTTGGCTGATATTCACTTTCGACCTGGTCTCCAACGGCCGGTGGGACGACGTCAGTATGTCAGGTCGAACCATGGATCAGGTCACATCGGTCATACCGCGGCAGACAGTGGTCCAGTCCGCTGTCAGAGCAGTCCCAGCTGGGTCACCAGCATCGCGACGACCACGACGAGGACCCAGCCCATGAGGTGCTCGACGACCTTCGGCCCGTCGTTGCGGGGGCCGCCGGTGTCGGTGCGGGCGGCGGTGGCTGCGTGTGCGGTCATGGTGTCTCGCTGAGGTCGGCGGAGCGGGTCGCGTTCTGTCCACCTTGCCACCGTTCAGGGCCTTTACGGCCGAGAGCTTGCTCACAGACCATCGGTCACCGGGACCGCCGCCCCGGTGCACCTTCGGCCGCGCTCCCACGCCTATGCGCGCACCCCCACCACCTCCAGCGCCACGCGCTGCCGGGCCGTCGGACGTGCCGGGAAGTAGAGGTAGCAGACTCCGCCGGTCCCGGAGACGACCGTGCCGCTCGCGTTGTACCGCTTGGTCCGCAGCCAGACGTTCTCGAACTCCCGCCGCCGGTACACGCGCCGCACCGACGCGTCGTCGGCCGCGTTCGGGTCGTTGGCGATCACATCGCCGTCGGCGGTGAAGCCGATCACGGTCATCAGGTGCCCGGCCGTGCCGTATCCGGCGCCGGTCAGCTCCTCCTTGAGGAAGGACTGGGAGGTCATCGCGGGGATACCGGCCGCGATCAGCGTCTCCAGATCGGTGAGGGAGGCGAGCCGGGTGACCACGCCCTGGAGATCCTTGAAGGTGGCCGCGTAGGCCGCGTTGAACGGCCAGTTGCCGCAGCCGCCGTACTGGTGGTCGTACGTGTGGCGGGCCGCGTGGCACACCTGCGGGTCGGAGTAGGCCGGGTCGACCCACTTCAGCTGCGCGGGGGTCAGCCGGCCGCCCCAGTACTCGATGATCATCTGCGAGGAGGTGGGGCTGCACCAGGCTTCGCCGCCGTTGTCGTACTCCGGGTAGCGGCCCTTGTGGATCTCCTGCGAGTAGCGCGGCACGGCCAGCTCCCGGGCGAGGCCGGGCACCGAGGCGGGGACGGTGAAGCGGTCCGGGACGTCCGAGCCCATCACGCCGGCCCGCCACACGGTCGGGGTGAGCCCGGTGCCGGGCCGGCGGTGGAGGGTCAGCCGGATCCGGTACGACACCAGCCGCAGGCCCGTCGCGGTGTCGTCGATCGCGAGGGTGTCCGTCCAGACCGTGCTGCGGCCGTCGGTCTGGCCGTCGACGGAGGTCCGCCTGATGTCCTGGTCGCCGGCCGCCCAGCGGCCCATCACGTACCAGGGGGTGTCCGTGCCGTCGGAGTACGTGCCCGTCAGCTCGATCTGGAGCCAGGTGCCGGCCGGGGTGCTCGCGTTCCAGGAGACGATCGCCTCGGTCGCGGGGACGGCGAGCCGGTGGACGGAGGACGTCCAGGTCGCGTACTCCCAGGCGGCGGTGGTCTTCGTGTGCGGGTCGGTGTGGTCGAGGGTGCCGAGCGGGGCGTCGACGGCCAGCCCCGGCCGGGCTCCCGCGACGGCCCGGGTGCCCTGGGCGGTGCCGGTGATCCAGTCGGCGTACGTGACCCAGGAGCGGTGGTCGACCGGGCGGGCCCGGGCCGCGTCGCCGTCCACGGTCTCGGCGGTCTCATCGGTGCCGGCGGCCACCGCCGCGCCCGTGCCGCCGGCCACGGCCGCGGCCACGGCGGCGGCGAGGACGCTTCTGCGGGACGGCTGTTCTGCCCTGCTCATGAGCGGAGGACCCCCAGGGTGTCCGGTGCGCGGCTGGTGCGGCTGTGCGGCTGTGCGGCTGTGCGGCTGTGCGGCTGTGCGGCTGTGCGGCTGTGCGGCTGTGCGGCTGTGCGGCCACTATGGACGCGGGTGCCCCCGCCCGCCAGCACCTTCGCCCGGGAGCGCCCGTCGTGTCGCACTAGACTGGTCCGCCGCACACCGCCCCGCCCGCTTCCGTCCCCGGGACCCGCCATCCGCCAGCTCGCCGCCCGGCTCCGCCGCCTCCCCCCGTCCTGCGGCCCGGTCCGCCTGGTCGGTATCGACGGGCACGCGGGCTCCGGGAAGTCCACGTTCGCCGGGCGACTGGCCGAGGCCCTCGACGGTGCGCCCGTGCTGCGCCTCGACGACATCGCCAGCCACGACGAGCTGTTCGGCTGGACCGAGCGGCTGCTCACCCAGGTCATCGAGCCCTTCGGCCGCGGCACGACGGCGCACTACTCCCCCTACGACTGGCGGACGCGCCGCTTCGGTCCGCCCCGCGCGCTGCCCCCGGCTCCCGTCGTCCTGATCGAGGGGGTCGGCGCGGGCCGTCGCGCCGTGCGGCCCCACCTGGCGTGCCTGCTGTGGCTGGACCTGCCGCCCGAGACGGCCTGGGCGCGCGGGCGCTCGCGGGACGGGGAGGAGCAACGGGAGTTCTGGGACGGGTGGGTACCGGCCGAGGAAGACCACTTTTCCCGGGATCCGTCAAAACCGTATGCCGACGTTCTGGTACGGCAGTTGGAGGAGGGGTACGAGGTGCTGGCGGGGCCCGTGGGAGACCTTCGACCGCACCAGGATGTCACCCACCGTGAGGGCCCGGCCGCGATGTGGTGAACCTGTGAAGGGCCGTGCGCTCGAACTTCGCCAACTGCTTCAACTGCGCTTGACCGGGGGCCCGGACAGGACTTACGTTCTGAATGTGCGGCAATCGCAGCCGCCCTCAGTCGCGAAGCCCCCGGTTGTTCCCCCGTGATCGGGGGCTTCGTTCTGCCCCGGGCCCGTCTCCCGGACGCCGCGCGCGCCGATCCGCTCACCCTCGGTCACCACCCGCCCGTGCGCCCCGCCCGCTCCCACCTCGTCAAACGGCCTGTGCGGCACCCTTCGGTGCGCACTGCCCCGCAGGTACGATGCCCTCGGTGCGACCTGTCGACAGCTGCTGCGCGCACCTTGCAACTCCGGTCCGCGGCACAGCGGTTCGACCAAGGCAGCCGACGGGCGACGGCCCGGTGGCCGACCGACGGGGGCACGGTTTGTGGGGGACGTGATGGACTTCGGCACGCGGGGCCCCGAGGCTCCGGCCGACCTCGCCTGGCTGCGAGGCGTGGACGCCTACACCATGGGCGCGTATCCACAGGCGGAGGAGGAGTTCCGCACCGCGGTGCGGATCGATCCCGGGATGGCCGACGGCTGGCTCGGGCTGCACGCGCTGCGTGTGGACACGACGACCGCGCTGCTGCGGATGTTCCGGCACCGCGACCGCTTCGGCGAACAGCGGGCCCGGCACCGCCGTCCGCTCAACTCCTGGTACTGGCTGGGCTGGTGGGTGCAGCCGGTCCTGGAGAGCCCGCGCGACCTCTTACTGGCCCATGCCTCGCACTGGCTGGACGGCCGCCATGTGCCCGAGCTGGACCGGGCGCTGGCCGGGCTGCCGCCCGTCGACACCGACCACCAGGTCCGCTTCCTGCACGCCTGCCGCGCCTACCTGGTCAAGGACTGGGAGCAGCTGATCCGGCACACCGACCCGCTGCTGAACGACCCGCTGCTGGGCATCGAGGCCGGACTCTTCGGCGGCATGGCCCGGGTCCGGCTGGAGATGTACGGGCAGGCCGACCCGCTGCTGGCCGCGGCCCTGATGCGCTGCCGCAGCGAGCAGCCGCAGCGCAAGGAACTGCGCTACTGGCTGGCCCGGGCCCACGAGGGAACCGGCCGCTCGGCGGCCGCCTTCCCCCTGTACCGGGCGGTGCACCGCGTCGACCCCGCCTTCATGGACACCTCCGCCCGGCTCGCCGCGATCTCCGAGGGCGACGGGTACGACGATCCCGCCGGCCTCGCGGCGATCACCCTCACCGGTATCGGGCAGGACGCCGTGGACGGGCCCGACGGACTCGACCCGCTGTTCGGCACCGAGGGCCGGGACCTGAAGCTGACCGAACCGGCCGATCTGCCGCCGGTCGGCCCGCTGCCCTCGGCGGCCGACCCCGCGGTGCGGGAGAAGCAGGCGGTGCCCTCGCCACTGCCCGCGGGCCCGACGGACCCCGTGCTCTTGGAGGAGGCGCTCGCCGAACTGGAGCGCATGGTGGGGCTGGAACCGGTGAAACGCCAGGTCAAGGCGTTGTCGGCGCAGCTGAACATGGCGCGGCTGCGCGCCGGGCAGGGCCTTCCGGTGCAGCCTCCCAAACGGCACTTCGTCTTCTCCGGCCCCTCCGGCACCGGCAAGACCACGGTGGCCCGCATCCTGGGCCGTGTCTTCTACGCCCTCGGTCTGCTCGGCGGCGACCATCTGGTGGAGGCCCAGCGGGCCGATCTGGTCGGCGAGTACCTCGGCCAGACGGCGGTGAAGGCCAACGAGCTGATCGACTCCGCCCTCGGCGGCGTGCTCTTCGTCGACGAGGCCTACTCCCTGTCCAACTCCGGCTACGGCAAGGGCGACGCGTACGGCGACGAGGCGTTGCAGGTGCTGCTCAAGCGCGCCGAGGACAACCGGGACCACCTGGTGGTCATCCTGGCCGGCTACCCGGAGGGCATGGACCGGCTGCTGGCCGCCAACCCCGGGCTGTCCTCCCGTTTCACGTCCCGCGTGGACTTCCCCTCGTACCGCCCCCTGGAGCTCACCTCCATCGGCGAGGTGCTCGCCCAGGAGAACGGGGACGTGTGGGACGAGGAGGCGCTCGACGAGCTGCGCTCGATCGCCGGGCACGTCGTCGACCAGGGGTGGATCGACGAACTGGGCAACGGGCGGTTCCTGCGGACGCTGTACGAGAAGAGCTGTGCCTACCGGGACCTGCGGCTGTCGACCTACCCCGGGACACTGACCCGGGACGATCTGTCGACGCTGCGGCTGCCGGATCTGATGCAGGCGTACGGCGAGGTGCTGTCGGGGCGGGGACCGCACGACCCCTCGGCGATGTGAGCCGACCGCGGGCGGGCGCGAAACGCCCGCCCGCGGGGGGCTAGGTGGCCAGCACCTCTTCCGGTGTGCCCGTCGTCCTCGGTTCCGCCAGCCTGACCTCCGCGACCTCCCGGTGCGCGGGATCCCGTACCTCGCCGACCAGCAGCTCCAGTACGTCCTCCAGGGCGACCAGCCCCAGCACCTTGCCTGAGGCGTCCGCGACCTGGGCCAGGTGGGTCGCCGCGCGCCGCATCACGGTGAGCGCGTCGTCCAGCGGCAGTTCCGAGCGCAGGGTGGTCATCGGACGCCACACCTGCTGCGGCACCGCCCGCTCGGAGTCCTCCACGTCGAGGACGTCCTTCACGTGCAGATAGCCCATGAACGCGCCGTTCTCCGCGGCTATCGGGAACCGGGAGTAGCCGGTGCGGGCGGTGAGCTCGACGATCTCGCCCGGGGTGACCGCCGGACCGACGGTCACCAGTGACTCCCGCTTCAGCAGCACGTCCGTCACCGGGCGCGAGCCCAGTTCCAGCGCGTCCTCCAGGCGCTCCTGCTCCTCGGGGTCGAGGAGGCCGGCCTGGCCGGAGTCCTCGAGCAGCCGGTTCAGCTGCTCGCTGGTGACGACGGCCTCGACCTCGTCCCTGGGCTCGACGTGGAAGAGCCGCAGGATGCCCTGGGCGACGGCGCCGAGGGCGACGGTGACCGGCCTGCACAGCCGGGCGAAGGCGACCAGGCCGGGGCTGAGCCACAGCGCCGCCTTCTCCGGGGCCGCCATGGCCAGGTTCTTCGGGACCATCTCGCCGATGACGAGGTGGAGGAAGACCACGGCGGCGAGCGCGACGACATAGCCCAGCGGGTGGATCATGCCGTGCGGGAGGTGGATCGACTCGAAGACCGGCTCCAGCAGCTGCGCCACGGTCGGTTCGGCGACCGCGCCCAGGGTGAGGGAGCAGACCGTGATGCCGAACTGGGCGGCGGCCATCATCTGCGGCAGCCGCTCCAGGCCGTAGAGGACCTGGCGGGCCCGGGCGGTGCCCAGGGGCTCGATCTGGCTGCGGCGGACCGAGACGAGCGCGAACTCGGCACCGACGAAGAAGCCGTTGGTGAGGACGAGCAGCGCGGCGAAGACCAGTTGGAGGACGCTCATCGGGCGACCTCCACGACCACGCCGGTCCGCACCAGCCGGATCCGCTCGGCCCGGTAGTGGCCGACCCGGCGCACCGACAGCCGCCAGCCGGGCAGATCGGCCCGGTCGCCGACGGCCGGGATCCGGCCCAGCAGGTCGGCGACGAGGCCGGCGACCGTCTCGTAGGGCCCCTCGGGCACGTCGAGTCCTATCCGCTGGAGGGTGTCGACCCGGCAGCTGCCGTCGACGTCCCAGGCGGGCCTGCCCTCCTCGGGCGGGGCGGCGGCCAGTTCGGGCGTGTCCTGGCTGTCGTGCTCGTCGCGGACCTCGCCGACGATCTCCTCGACGATGTCCTCCAGGGTGACCACACCGGCCGTGCCGCCGTACTCGTCGACGACGACGGCGATGGGCTGCTCGCTGCGCAGCCGGGACAGCAGGGGCTGGACCGGCAGGGTCTCGGGGACCAGCAGCGCCGGGCGGGCGATGCGCGAGACCGGGGTGCGCAGCCGGTCGTGGACGGGGACGGCCAGGGCGTCCTTGAGGTGGGCCATGCCGACGATCTCGTCGATCTTCTCGCGGTAGACGGGGAAACGGGACAGACCGGTGGCACGGGTCAGGTTGACCACGTCCTCGGCGGTGGCCGACGCCTGGAGGGCGCTGACCTTCACGCGCGGGGTCATGACGTGCTGTGCGGTCAGCTCGGCCAGGGACAGCGTCCGGACGAAGAGATCGGCCGTGTCCTGTTCGAGTGCGCCGGCCTGGGCCGAATGGCGGGCCAGGGAGACGAGTTCACCGGGGGTGCGGGCGGAGGCCAGCTCCTCGGTCGGCTCGACGCCCAGGGCCCGCACCAGCCGGTTGGCGACGGTGTTCAGCGCGGCGATGACCGGCCGGAACAGCCGCGAGAAGGCGTGCTGCGGGCCGGCGACGAAACGCGCGACCTGGAGGGGCTTGGACACCGCCCAGTTCTTCGGCACGAGTTCGCCGACCACCATCTGGACGGCGGAGGCCAGCAGCATGCCGACCACCACGGTGACACCGCCCACGGCGCCCTCGGGGATGCCGATGGCCGTGAACGGGCCGTGCAGCAGCTCCGCGAGCGCCGGTTCGGCGAGCATGCCGACGACGAGGGAGGTGATGGTGATACCGAGCTGGGTGCCGGAGAGCTGGAACGACAGTTCCTTGAGCGACTCCACGACCGTACGGGCTCGTCGGTCGCCTTCGGCGGCGGCCTTCTCGGCCTCCGGGCGCTCGACCGTGACGAGGCCGAACTCGGCGGCCACGAAGAAGCCGTTGGCCAGGATGAGCAGGAACGCGGCTGCCAGGAGCAGCAGGGGGATGGTCATGATGCCGCCGCCTGAACAGGGTAGGGGGCGGCGCAGGTACTACAGGACGAACCGTCCATCGCCGGAGAGGGTCACTCCTCGGGTAGCAGGAACCCCCGTGTGCCCGGCAGGGCACAACAGGGGTGGAGGCACAAGGGGAACGCCTCCGTCACCAGATTAATCAAGACAGGGGCTCGAGCGGCAGGGTGGACGTCCCCGAGTCAGCCCCGATGTTGCGCGGACTCAGCCCTGATCCGTCCCGGGGGCGGCCTCGGGGTCGCGGATCGACCGGGCCTCGGCGAGCGCCCGCAGGGTGCGCGCGTCGGCGATGGCCTGCTTCTTGTCGATGCCCGGCTGGATGCCGAGCGCGGGCAGGCTGGTGCCGTCGCTGAGGTCGAGGAAGACCCAGGCGTCGCCCGGACGGAGGTTCACCCGGAGGATCTCCGCCCAGTCCAGGCGCCGTCGGCCGGCGATGTTCACCACGGTGACACCGGAGTCGTCGGCGACGACCCGGACCCGGGCGAACAGGGCCAGCACCCAGAAGATCAGGGCACCGGTCACGACGAAGCTGAGCTTCTCCCCCGGGCCGAGCTGCTCCAGCAGCAGGGCCACGCCGGAGATGACGAGGAAGATCACCACTCCGGCCGAGAGCAGCACCGCGCGGGTGCGGCCCGGCCGGAAGGTGACGGGGAGGGCGGGAAGGGCGGGGAGGTCGGACATGGTCCCGGGGTCCTCAGAGGCGGCAGGCGTGGATGGCCGTGGTCAGGATGGCCCGCGCGCCGATGTCGTACAGGTCGTCCATGATCCGCTGTGCCTCCTTGGCGGGGACCATGGCGCGGACAGCGACCCAGCCCTCGTTGTGCAGCGGGGAGACGGTCGGGGACTCCAGGCCCGGAGTCAGCGCGACGGCCTTCTCCAGCTGCTCGACACGGCAGTCGTAGTCCATCATCACGTAGGTCCGGGCGACCAGGACGCCCTGGAGGCGGCGCAGGAACTGCTGCACCTTGGACTCGACGGCGTCGTCGGGCTCCCCGCCGGCGCGGCGGATCACGATGGCCTCGGACTTCATGATGGGCTCGCCGAAGACCTCGAGGCCGGCGTTGCGCAGCGAGGTGCCGGTCTCCACGACGTCGGCGATGACCTCGGCGACGCCCAGTTCGATGGCGGTCTCGACGGCGCCGTCCAGGTGGACGACCGAGGCGTCGACGCTCCGCTCGGCGAGGTGCTTGGCGACGATGCCCTCGTAGGAGGTGGCGACCGTGCGGCCCTTGAGGTCGTCGAGGGTGTTCGCCGTGCCGGGCTTGCCGGCGAAGCGGAAGGTGGAGCGGGCGAAGCCGAGCGGGAGGATCTCCTCGGCGTTGGCGCCGGAGTCGATCAGCAGGTCGCGGCCGGTGACGCCGATGTCGAGGCGGCCGGAGGAGACGTAGATCGCGATGTCGCGGGGGCGGAGGTAGAAGAACTCGACCTCGTTCTCCGGGTCGACGATGCGCAGTTCCTTGGACTCGCGGCGCTGCTGGTAGCCGGCCTCATGCAGCATCTCCGCCGCAGGGCCTGACAGGGAACCCTTGTTGGGGACGGCGATGCGCAGCATGAGGTCGGCTTCCTTCTCGTGAAAGGGGCAAAGGGGGATGTAGGCGGCGAAAAAGGGTTCTACAGGTGGGCGTACACGTCGTCCAGTGAGATTCCGCGGGCGACCATCATCACCTGGACGTGGTACAGCAGCTGCGAGATCTCCTCGGCGGCCGCCTCCTTGCCCTCGTACTCGGCGGCCATCCAGACTTCTGCGGCCTCTTCGACGACCTTCTTGCCGATGGCATGGACGCCCTTCTCGACCAGTTCTGCGGTGCGGGAAGTGGCGGGGTCGCCGTTGGCGGCCTTCTGCTGGAGCTCGGTGAAGAGCTCCTCGAACGTCTTCTTGGACATGGTGCTGCCCACCCTAGCCGTAATGCGCCGCGGCCTACCTCCAGGGTTCAGATACTGAGCGGAGGATGGCCGCGGTCGCCAGGGCCGCCGTCACCGCCTCGTGTCCCTTGTCCTCGTTGGAGCCCTCGATCCCGGCCCGGTCCAGGGCCTGCTCCTCGGTGTCGCAGGTCAGGACGCCGTTGCCGACGGGGACGCCGGTGTCGACGGCGACCTGGGTGAGGCCCTGGGTGACGCCCTGGCACACGTACTCGAAGTGCGGGGTGCCGCCGCGGATGACGACGCCCAGGGCGACGATCGCGTCGTAGCCCCGTCCGGCCAGCACCTTGGCGACGACCGGGAGCTCCCAGCTGCCGGGGACCCGCAGCAGGGTCGGCTCGTCGATGCCCAGGTCGTGCAGGGCGCGCAGCGCGCCGTCGACCAGTCCGTCCATCACCTTCTCGTGCCACTGGGCCGCGATGACGGCGACCCGCAGGTCACCCACATTGCGTACGGACAGTTCCGGTGCGCCCTTGCCGCTCACGTCTCTCCTCTTGAGCCGTCGTGCTGTTCTTGAGCCGTCGTGCCGTTCTTACTGGTTGCCGCAGGGGGACACGGGGGCCGTGTCCAGCCAGGGCAGGTCGTGCCCCATCCGGTCCCGCTTGGTGCGCAGGTAGCGGATGTTGTGCTCGCCCGCCTGGACGGGCATGGGCTCGCGCGCCGCGACCACGATGCCGTGCCGGACGAGCGCGTCGGTCTTCTCGGGGTTGTTGGTCATCAGCCGTACGCTGCGCACGCCCAGGTCGGCGAGGATCCGCGCGCCGGCCCCGTAGTCCCGCGCGTCGGCGGGCAGGCCCAGCTCCAGGTTGGCGTCGAGGGTGTCGTGGCCCTGCTCCTGGAGCTCGTACGCCTGGAGCTTGGACAGCAGGCCGATGCCGCGGCCCTCGTGTCCGCGCAGGTAGACCACCACGCCCCGGCCCTCGCTCTGGATGCGTTCCAGGGACGCGTCGAGCTGGGGGCCGCAGTCGCAGCGCTGGGAGGAGAAGATGTCGCCGGTGAGGCACTCGGAGTGGATCCGGACCAGGACGTCCTCGCCCTCGCCGATCTCGCCGTGGACCAGGGCGACGTGCTCGACGCCGTCGGCGGTGGAGCGGTAGCCGTACGCGGTGAAGGTGCCGTGGGTGGTGGGCAGCCGGGTCTCGGCCTCGCGGCGGACGGTCGGCTCGGCGTCGCGGCGGTAGGCGATCAGGTCCTCGATGGAGATGATCGTCAGGCCGTGCTTGCGGGCGAAGGGGATCAGTTCGGGCAGCCGGAGCATCCGGCCGTCCTCGCCGGCGATCTCGACGATCGCGCCGGCCGGGCGCAGTCCCGCGAGGCGGGCGAGGTCGACGGCGGCCTCGGTGTGGCCGTTGCGGGTGAGGACGCCGCCGGCCTTGGCCCGCAGCGGGAAGATGTGGCCGGGCCGGACGAAGTCGGTCGCCTGCGCCTCGCCGCCGGCCAGGAGCCGGAGCGTGGTGGCGCGGTCGGCGGCGGAGATGCCGGTGGTGACGCCGTGGGCGGCGGAGGCGTCGACGGAGACCGTGAACGCGGTCTTCATCGACTCGGTGTTGTCCTCGACCATCTGGGGGAGCTTGAGCCGCTCCAGCTCGTCGGACTCCATGGGCGCGCAGATCAGACCGCGGCACTCGCTCATCATGAAGGCGACGATCTCGGGGGTGGCCTTCTCGGCGGCGACGACGAGGTCGCCCTCGTTCTCGCGGTCCTCGTCGTCCACGACCACGACCGGGCGGCCGGCGGCGATGTCGGCGATGGCCCGCTCGACCGGGTCGAGGGTGAGGTCCTCGAGGCCGTCGGTGCTGTACAGGATCGGTGCCGTGCTCATGCCGGCGCTCCTTCCAGAGCGGGCCGCGTGCCCTTGCGGGAGCGCAGCCACCAGTCGCGCATGCCCCACAGGACGAGCGCGCCGTAGATGACGTAGACGAAGCCGGAGAAGGCGTAGCCGTTGGCGAAGTTGAGGGGGACGCCGACGAGGTCGACCAGGAGCCAGGCGAACCAGAACTCGACCATGCCGCGGGCCTGGGCGTACATGGCGACGATGGTGCCGACGAAGATGTAGGCGTCGGGCCAGGGGTCCCAGGACAGGGTCGGGTAGGCCTTGAAGAGCAGGGCCACGGCGACCGTGCCGACGGCGGCGGCACCCAGCATCGCCGCGCGCTCGCGCCCGGTGGCGAAGCGCGGGGTGATGTGGCCGTCACCGCCTTCCTCGGCCTGCCCCTTGATGCGGTTCCACTGCCACCAGCCGTACAGGGCGACGGCCATGACGACGGCCTGCTTGCCCGCGCTGCCGGTGAGGTGGCCGTAGAAGGCGCCGAAGAGGACGATGCCGGAGAGGAACTGCACCGGCCAGCTCCACAGGGAGCGGCGCCAGCCGAGGGCGAGGGCGATCAGGCCGAGGATATTGCCGATCATGTCCGACCAGAGGATGTGCTGGTCGAACAGGACGAAGGCCTCGGAGTTCAGCCGGTTCACCTGGCCGCTCCCTGCGTGCTCGCCAGCAGCCGCTCGACGTACTTGGCGACGATGTCCACCTCGAGGTTGACCGGGTCGCCGGGCTGCTTGCGGCCGAGCGTGGTCAGTTCGAGCGTGGTGGGGATGAGGCTGACGGTGAAGAAGTCGGGGCCGGCCTCGACGACCGTGAGGCTGATGCCGTCGACGGTGATGGAGCCCTTCTCCACGACGTACCGGGCGAGGCCGGCGGGGAGGGAGACCTTGACGATCTCCCAGTTCTCGGAGGGCCTGCGCTCCAGGACCTCGCCGGTGCCGTCGACATGGCCCTGGACGATGTGTCCGCCGAGGCGGGCGCCGACGGCCGTGGGTCGTTCGAGGTTGACGCGGGAGCCGACGGTGAGGGCGCCGAGGCTGGAGCGGTCGAGGGTCTCGGCCATGACGTCGGCCGTGAACTCGTCTCCCTCGTGCTCGACGACGGTGAGACAGACCCCGTTCACGGCGATGGAGTCGCCGTGCTTCGCACCGTCGGTCACGACGGGGCCGCGCAGCCTGAAGCGGGAGGCGTCGCCGAGATTCTCGACGGCGGTGACCTCACCCAGCTCTTCGACGATTCCGGTGAACACTTCCCGGGTCCTCCTGCCACGATCGGGCACGGACTCCGGGGCCTGTCGAGAGCGACAGAAGGTACGGACGAAAACACCGGGGCGACGCCGGACGTACTCGTCCACGGACGAGTACGTATACGGCGGCGCGCACGAATGCCCGCCCGCCGCGCACTGCCTCCCATCCGGACTTTAACCGTCGGTCCAGGAATTTCACCTGGTCAACCGGTCACTGGAAGTGACCGGGTCGCGGACTGTAACCGCCGGTTCGGACTTTCACCGACCCCGGAGTGCGCTGCTTTAGGTACAGGGCCAGTGTGCCACGCCCGATCGAGGTCCATACGGGCGAGATATGTGGGGTGCCTCACAGGCGGCCTCGCTGGACTTCTCCGCCGTCCCGGAGAGCCCCGACTCCGGTCCAACTCCCCTTCTTTCCCGACGCCTTGAAATTGGTCCATACCTATTGACGCAATGGTCTAGTCCTCTTAAGGTCGGCGAGTGCGGTCCCGGCGGCGGTGACGACGGCCCTTGCCCTCCGCCGGGCCCCCCAACCACGCGGCGTCGGCCCCGACTCGGGGTTCTGGCAGGGTGATGCCATGACGAGCGCGACCGCCGAGGAGTTCGAGAGGCACCGCCCCCGGCTGTTCGGCCTGGCCTACCGGATGCTGGCGTCGGCCCACGAGGCCGAGGACACCGTCCAGGACGCCTACCTGCGGTTCAGCGGCGCCGACCGGACCGAGATCGCCCACCCGGCCGCCTGGCTCGCCACCACCGTCACCCGCCTCTGCCTCAACCGGCTCTCCTCCGCCCGCGCCCGACGCGAGGAGTACGTCGGGGTCTGGCTGCCCGAGCCCGTCCTCACCTCGGACGGCACGCTCGGCCCTCCCCCACCCCCCGAGGAGCGTGGCTCGGGCCCCGCGGAGTCGGCCGAGCGGCGGGACGCCGTCTCGTTCGCCGTGCTGGTGCTGCTGGAACGGCTCACTCCCACGGAACGGGCGGTGTACGTCCTGCGGGAGGCGTTCGCCTACGGGCACCGGGAGATCGCCGGGACGCTCGGCCTGAGCGAGGCCAACTGCCGTCAGCTGTACCGGCGGGCGGAACAACGGCTGGCGGCTCCGGAAGGGCGGTTCGAGGCGACGCCCGCGCGCCGGGAGGAGCTGGTCGACTCGTTCCTCACGGCCGCCCGGGACGGGGACCTCGCCGGGCTGGAGCGGCTGCTCGCGGCCGATGTGACCTGGTGGAGCGACGGCGGCGGACGGGTCAGGTCGGCCCTGCGGCCGATCGAGGGCCGTGCGAAGGTGCTGCGCTTCCTGGCCGGGGCGTTCACCACCTTCGCGGCCGGCATGACCTTCACGGCCGCCGAGCTCAACGGCGGTCCGGGCCTGCTCGTCCGGGACGGCGACGCCCTGGCGGGCACGGTCTCCTTCGAGTGCCACGCGGACGGCATCGCGGGAGTGCGGGTCGTGCTCAACCCGGACAAGCTGGAGTTCGTACGGCGTCAGCTCGGCCCGGCGTGACGGCGGCCGGGGGCTGTCACATTTCGCGGGTGCCGCCCGGTCTCAGCTGACGAGGGGCGTTCCACCCGGGAGCGCCCGGTGTCCGGAGGGACTGAACAGCATGAGCACGATCCTGGTGACCGGCGGTACCGGAACGCTCGGCCGGCTCGTCACCGCGCGGCTGCGCGCGGACGGGCACGAGGTGCGGGTGCTGAGCCGGCACGCCCAGCCGTACGCCGTCGATCTGCGCGAGGGCGGACCGGGGCTGGACGCGGCCGTCGCGGGCGTGGACACGATCGTGCACTGCGCGACCTCGCCGCGCGGGGGTGACGAGCGGCCGGCCGAGGTGCTGATCGCGGCGGCGCGCAAGGCCGGCGTCGGCCATCTGGTCTACATCTCGATCGTCGGCGTCGACCGGGTGCCCTTCGGCTACTACAAGAGCAAGCTCGCCGTGGAGGAGCTGGTGGAGGCGTCGGGGCTGGGCTGGACCGTGCTGCGCGCGACCCAGTTCCACGATCTGCTGCTCCAGCTGTTCGAGGGGCTGGCGAAGGTACCGGTGATGCTGCTGCCGGCCGGGGTCAGCGACCAGCCGGTGGAGACCGCCGAGGTCGCGGCACGGCTCGCCGAGCTGGCGGCGGGCGCTCCGGCGGGGCGGGTCGAGGACCTGGCGGGACCCGAGGTCCGTACCCTCGAGTCGCTGGCCCGCGCCTATCTGAAGGCGAGCGGCCGGCGGCGCGCGCTGGTGAACGTGCCCCTGTGGGGCGCGGCGTACCGGCAGTTCCGCGCGGGCGGCCATCTGGCACCGGAGCACGCGGTGGGCAAGGGGACCTTCGAGCAGTATCTGGCGGCACGCTCCCGCCGTTGAGGCGCGAGAGGACAGCGGGCCGGCGCCCCGGAAGGCCCGGTAAGCCCGGTAAGCCCGGTAAGCCCGGTAAGCCAGCGAACCGTGGGCCGTGCGGCTACGACGCCCCGAACAGCGTCTCCTGGGCGGACTCGCGCGCGGTGAGCAGCGCCCCGCGCAGCACCGCGCCGCCGCCCAGGGCGCTCGGCCGTACCTCGGTGGGCAGCGGCGTCATGCGCTCCAGCCGGCGGGCCACCCGTCCGGCCAGTTCGGCCCCGCCCGTCTGTCCGACCTCGCCGCCGAGGACCACGCAGCCGGGGTCGAGGACGGCGGCGACGGAGGCGGCGCCCAGGGCGAGACGTTCAGCGAGGGCGTCGAGGAAGACGTCGGCGGTGCGCGGAGCCGGGGCACCCTGCGGGACGGACGTGCCCGCGGACACCGCCCGTACCGCCGCCCGCACCACCGCCGCCCCCGTCGGCTCCCCCGCCTCCGGCCGCGCGGTGATCCCGTGCTCCTCCGCCAGCGCGGTGATCGCCGCCGAGCCCGCCAGGGAGTGGAAGCCGCCCTCGCAGTCCGTCGCCGAGGGCAGCCCCGAGGTGCCCGGCACCGGCAGGAAGCCGATCTCGCCGGTGCCGCCGGAGGCGCCGCGGCGCAGCCGGCCGTCGAGGACGACGGCGGCGCCGGTGCCGTGGCCCAGCCAGAGCAGGACGAAGGTGTCGCGGTCCCGGGCGGCGCCCTCGCGCTGTTCCGCCAGTGCCGCGAGGTTGGTCTCGTTCTCGACGCTGACCCGGGCCCGCGGGAGGCGTTCCTGGAGGACGGCCACCAGACGGCGGTGCCACTCGGGCAGGCCGGAGGAGTCGCGCAGCTCGCCGCTCGCGGGGTCGATCAGGCCGGGCGCCCCGATGCCGACGGTGTGCAGCCGGTCGGCCCCCGCCTGCTTCGCCGCCCGCTCGACCAGCGTCACCGCCCGCTCCACCGCGGCCCCGGTGCCGGTGTCGCCGCCGATCGGCACGGAGGCCTCGGCGAGCACCCGGCCGACCAGGTCGGAGACGAGTACGGCGACACCCTCGGTGCGCACGTCGAGCGCCGCGAGCTGGGCACGGTCGGCGGCGATGCCGTAGAGGCGGGCGTTGGGGCCGCGCCGCTGTGCGCCGGCCTCCCCCACGACCTCGATCAGGCCGGAGACGGCGAGGCGTTCGACGAGGTCGGCGACGGTCGGCCGGGACAGGCCGGTGAGCTGCTTCAACTGCGGCGCCGTCAAGGGACCTTCGTCCTGGAGCAGGCGCAGGGCCAGCCGGTCGTTGATGGCCCGTGCGGTGCTCGGTGATGCGGGCATGGCGGGAATCCTCCCACGGGCGACGGAGAGCCCTCCGCACCGCGCTCTATTTATCAGGCAGGGTTCCTGATAGTTTACGTCGGCCGTCCGGCGCCGCAGGTCCGCGGCGCGCGTCGGGGCGGGCACGGATTCCGGAAGGGGCGGGAGAATGAACGCAGTGGTCCACGCACCGACGGAGGTCCGGCGCGCCCGGTACGCCGTGGCGGCCGTCTTCGCCGTGCACGGCGCGGTGACCGGCTCGTTCGCGACCCGGGTGCCCTGGATCCAGGACCACGCCTCGGTGGGCGCGGGGCAGCTCGGCTTCGCGCTGGCCTTCACCGCGTTCGGCGCCTCCTGCTCGATGCCGCTGGCCGGACGGATCACCCACCAGCTCGGCAGCCGTACGGCGCTGCGGGTGCTGATCACCCTGTGGACGCTGTCCCTGACGCTGCCGGCCCTCGCGCCGAACCTGCCGACCCTGTGCCTGGCGATGTTCGTCTACGGCGCCGCCGCCGGCATGGCCGACGTGGCGATGAACGCCCTGGGCGTCGAGGTCGAGCACCGGCTCGGCAAGTCGATCATGTCCGGGCTGCACGGCATGTGGAGCGTGGGCGCCCTGATCGGTTCCGCGGCCGGGACGCTCGCCGCGCACCTGGACGCGGACGGGCGCGTCCATCACACGCTGGCGGCGGCCGTGCTCACCGTGCTGGGCCTGCTGGCCTGCCGCTGGGTGCTGGACCTGCGGCCCACGCAGGACGAGGAGCCGCCGCCGCGGTTCGCGCTGCCGCCCCGCTCGGCGCTGCTGATCGGCGCGGTCGGATTCTGCGCGGTCTTCGCGGAGGGCGCGAGCCTGGACTGGTCGGCGGTGTACCTGGAGGACCACATCGGCTCCTCGGCCGGTCTGGCGGCGGCGTGCACGACCGGGTTCATGCTCACCATGGCGGTGGCCAGGCTCGTGGGCGACGCGGTCGTCGACCGGTTCGGGGCGGTGCGCACGGTCCGGGCGGGCGGGGTGCTGGCCGCGCTCGGCGGGCTGCTGGTCGTGGTCGCCGGCGGGCCCGCGGTGGCGATGACGGGGTTCGGGCTGATGGGCCTCGGGATCGCCGTCGTCGTACCGCTGTGCTTCGCCGCCGCCGGGCACAGCGGGCCGAACCCCAGTCAGGCCATCGCGGGTGTCGCGACGATCACCTACACCTCGGGGCTGATCGCGCCGAGCCTGATCGGCGGGGTGGCCCAGCTGACCAGCCTGATGGTGTCGTTCGTCGTGGTCACGGCGCTGGCCTGCGGGCTCGTGGTGTTCGCGGGCGTACTGCGCGGCGGCGAACGCAAGCGCGCCGAGGTCGGCCGGCCGGCCGCCAGGGTGCCCGACCCTCGCTCCTGAGAAGCTCGCCGCTCCCGTTTTCCTACGGCGAGGCCAGCTCGTAGGCGTATGCCGGGCTGAACTCGCCCGCCGCGCCCTTGCAGCCGTCGGACTCGCCCGGCAGCTTCACCCACAGGTAGGCGTCGATGCGCGGCTCGCCGGTGTCGAGGGTGGGGGCGCGGCCGATCGTCCGGCCGTCCGGGTCGCACCAGGCGCCGTCGGCGGGCGCGCCGTTGCCGTTGCGGCTGGTGTCGATGACGGCGCCCAGGCCGGGAGGTCCGCCGAGGGCGTCCAGCACCTTCCGGTCGTAGGCGATCTCGTCGGCCGTGCGCTGGAAGTTGGAGACGTTGCTGAAGATGCCGGCGCCGGCGGTGGCCCCGGCCCGCTTCAGGAGCGCGGCCTGCTGGGCCGGGGTGTTCCAGCGGGAGTGGCCGGCGTCGTAGTAGACGCGGGCCTTCGGGTTCGCCGCCCTCAGCACCCGGCCGGCGCGGGCCAGGGAGGCGAACCGGGCGGCGCGCTGTTCCTCGTCGAGGCAGTCGGCCTGGGCGACGGAGTCGGGCTCCAGGATCACGACGGTCTCGCGGGAGCCGAGCCCCGCGGCGAACCGGTCGATCCAGCCGTCGTAGGCGCCGAGGTCGGGCGCTCCGCCCTCGGAGGCGCCGCCGCAGTCCCGGTCGGGGATCGCGTAGGCCACCAGGACCGGCACCCGGCCCTGGGCGGCGGCGCCGGAGGTGACCGCGCGCACCCGTGACGTGAGGGTGCCGGGCGCGTACTCGGTGAACCACACCGCCGCCGGGCGGTTCGCGATCCTGGACTCGACGACCGCGCGGCGCGGGTCG
Organism: Streptomyces phaeofaciens; assembly: GCF_014648915.1. Taxonomy (GTDB): domain Bacteria; phylum Actinomycetota; class Actinomycetes; order Streptomycetales; family Streptomycetaceae; genus Streptomyces; species Streptomyces phaeofaciens. The sequence continues at coordinate 80,265 of NZ_BMSA01000005.1, forward strand.
TCCGGGTGCTCGCGGACCCAGTCCACGACCTGTGAGTCGGGGTGGTGGTAGAGGCGGGCGGAGGACACGGCGGCAGCCTGCGGCTTCCTCGGGGTCGGGGCGGGCGTGGCGGTGGCGCTCGGCCGCTGCGAGCCGGCCGAAGGGGACGGGGAGGGCGTCGGGGCGGGCGGCCCGGCCGTCACGCTCGTCCGCGGCCGGGCCGCGTGCGGCGCCGGGCCGTCGTCCGCCGCGCTCTGGCCGAGCGCGGTCATCGTGCCGGCCGCGACGGCCACGGCGGCGACGGCCGCGGCGGCCGCCACCATCACGCCGCGCCGGCCGGGCCGTCGCTCAGGCAGTCCTCGCACCGTGCCGTTCCCCTCCCGCGCGACAGAGCCGTTCCCCCGTTCCGGGGAAGCCTCCGGCCCGCCGACGCGCGGGCCAGCCTAGGGCTGCCACCCTTCCCCCATGCCGCGATCGCAACAGTTCACCCCATTCGCCCAACCGCCCGTGGACACCGCGGTCGACGAGGTGCTCGCCCGGATGCGCGTCCTCGACGCGTGCCTGCCGCCGCGGGACGGGATCGCGGTCTTCAACCGCGTCTACCTCGCCGTGACCCGGGAGGTGGACCGGCGGATCGACAGCGGCCGGTTCGGGGACGCACGGGCCGCGGTCACCCTGGACGTACGGTTCGCGGAGCGGTACCTGGCGGCGGTCGACGCGGCCGAGGAGGACCGGCGCCCGCCGGCCTGCTGGCGCCCGCTGTTCCAGATGCGCCGCCATCCCGGCGTACGTCCGCTTCAGTTCGCGCTCGCGGGCATCAACGCGCACATCGGGCACGATCTGGCGCTGGCCGTCGTGGACGCCTGTCGTAGCCTCGGCTGCGAACCGGCCGATCTGGAGGACGAGTACGACCGCGTGGGCGATCTCCTCGTCGCGCTGGAGGAGCGGGTCCGCGAGGAGCTGATGCCGGGCCCCGACCTCCTGCAGATCGCCGACCCGCTCACCCATCTGCTCGGCTCCTGGAGCCTGGAGCGGGCCCGGGACGCCACCTGGACGGCGGCCCGGGCGCTGTGGGCGCTGCGCGGACTCCCGGATGTCGCCCAGGAGTTCACCGAGCGCCTGGACACGGCGGTCGGCTTCGCGGGGCGCATGCTGCTCACGCCCCTGTGAGGCCGGTCAGTCCTCGGGCAGCTCGACCGGGGCGATCTCGTCGTACACGTCACCCGGGCCGGGGTTGGTGGCGTCGGTCGTGCCGCCGAAGTGGTGCATGACGCCCCAGACGGCGTTCAGCGCGGTCTGCACGGCGCCCTCGGCCCAGCCGGCCGTCCAGGAGATGTCGTCGCCGGCCAGGAAGATGCCCCGCTTGTCCTCGGGCAGCCGGTCCTGCATGAAGTGGGTGAACAGGCGCCGCTGGTAGCGGTAGTGGCCGGGCAGGTTGGCCTTGAACGCGCCCATGAAGTAGGGCTCGTTCTCCCACGACACCGTCACCGGGTTGCCGATGACGTGCTTGCGGATGTCGACGTTCGGGTAGATCTCGCCGAGCGACTTCAGCATGACCTCCATCCGCTCGTTCGCGGACAGCGGCAGCCACTTCAGGCTGTCGTCGCACCAGGTGTAGGAGAGGCAGATGACGGCGGGCTTGTCCGGGCCGTCGTCGAGGAGGTAGGTGCCGCGCGTCATCCGGTCGGTGAGCGTCATCGACATGACGTCCCGGCCGGTCTCGTTTCCTTCGGCGTCGACGGCCTTGTCGAGCCAGAAGGGCCGGTCCACGGGCACGAAGAGCTTGGAGCTCTCCATGTAGTGGGTGCGCTCGATCGCCGTCCAGTGGTCGATCGGGAAGAGCGAGTCGTCGCAGGCGATCTTGGAGAGCAGCATCCAGGACTGGGCGGTGAAGATCGCCGCCTGGTAGGTGCGGATGTCGCCGTTCGCGTCGGTCACGGTGATCCCGTTGCCGGCGGTGCGGTGCAGCCGGGTCACGGCCGGGCGGGGCTCGCCGCCCTCGTGCAGGGTCGCCAGCGAGGTGCCCTGCGCCCAGTGGACGATCTTCTCCGGCTCGCGCTCCCACAGGCGCAGCGGCAGTTGCTGGGAGCCGCCGACGATGCCGCGGTGGTGGTCGTCGGCCTCCGTGTAGACGACCCGCAGGATCTCCAGGATGGAGTTGGGGAAGTCGGTGTCCCAGCCGCCGGTGCCGAAGCCGACCTGGCCGAAGATCTCCCGGTGGCGGAAGGACTTGAAGGCCTCGGAGTCGCAGAGGAAGCCGTAGAAGGTCTGGTTGTCGAGCTTCTCGACGAGCTTCGCCCAGATCTCCCGGATGCGCGGCACGTCCCGCTCGCGCATCGCCTGGTTCATGTCGGAGAAGTCGGCGCCCTCTTCGAGGCACTTGTTCCAGGCGTCGGCGACATCGCGGTAGACCTGCGGAAGGTCCTCGACGGTCTCGGCGTAGTGCGACTCGCCCTTGAGGTCGACGACCGTCGAAGGGGTGGTCTCGGCGAGGGGGTTGGGGAACGGGACGGTCTCGAGGCCCACCAGGTCGATGTAGTGCTGGAGCGCCGTGGAGGACGGCGGGAAGCGCATCGCGCCCATCTCGGCGGTGAGCGAGGGGTCGCAGCCGTCGAAGCCCACCGTGCGCAGCCGGCCGCCGATCCGGTCGGCCTCGTAGACGACAGGCTTGAGGCCCATCTTCATCAGCTCGTAGGCGGCCACGATGCCGGAGAGTCCGCCGCCGATGACGGCGACCTCGGTGCCGTGCCCGGTCGCCGGGATCTGGCCGAGCCCCGCCGGATGGGCGAGGAAGTCGTCGTAGGCGTACGGGAAGTCCGGGCCGAACATGGTGATCGGCGGCTGCTGCTCGTCGGTGTGTTCGACGGCGTTGGGCACCATGGACGTCATGGGGTACGGACTCCTTGCGGCAAAGATGAGCGGGGGGGGTGGGGGGCGGACGTCAGACCAGGGACCCGTAGAGGCCGGGGCGGCGGTCCTTCAGATACGGGTTCGCCTCGCGGGAGGCGGCGAGGGCGACGGGGTCGGCGTCGGCGAACACCAGGTCCTCACCGCGCCCGGCCCGGGTCCGGGCGACACCGTCGGGTCCGGCCAGGGTGGAGAGCCCGACGAACTCGAACTCGCCCTCCCGGCCGACCCGGTTGACGTAAGCGACGTACATCTGGTTCTCGAAGGCGCGCACCGGGATCACCGACTCGGCGACGAACTGGAACGGGTGCATCTGGGCGGTCGGGACGAGAAGGAGGTCGGTGCCGGCCAGGGCGTGGGCGCGGACGTTCTCCGGGAACTCGACGTCGTAGCAGATCATGAGGCCGACGCGGACGCCGTCCAGCTCGGCCTGCACGACCGGCTGTCCGCCCGGCGTGAAGTGGTCACGCTCGAAGCAGCCGAAGAGGTGGGTCTTGCGGTAGTTCGCGAGCCGGGTGCCGTCGGCGGAGATCAGCTGCGCGGAGTTGTACACGGCCTCGGGGGCGCGCTCCGGGTAGCCGTACGCGATCGCGAGGCCGTGCCGGCCGGCCAGCTCGGCGATCGCGTCGGCGGAGTCGCCGTCGGCGGGTTCGGCGAGACGGGCGATGTCGTCGCCGATCGCGTACCCGGTGAGGAACATCTCCGGTGCGACGAGCAGCCCCGCGCCCGCGGCGGCGGCCCGGCCGGCGGCCTCGTCGAGGACCTTGAGGTTCCCGGCGACGGATCCGGGGCGGCCGGAGCTCTGGAGCAGGGCGGTGCGCATGCGTGATCCTCACCGGTGCGAAGGAGGGAGTGGGGGGCCACCTAGACCGTACGGTCGGCCGCGCGAGCCGGACAAGGAGGAGCCGTTGCGCGGCGGTGAGCGGAACGTTGCGTGCATGGGGCATCCGGCGGCGATTCGTTGCGTGCCCTCACCGCGCGCCCACCCGGCCCCCACGGCGCGCCCACCTCGCCCCCTGCCGCACACACGCCCTGGCCTCGCCTTTTCCCTTCCCCCCGGGGTCACCCGCCCGGGCCGCGCCGCCGCCCTCGCTTCCCCCTCCCCCGGGCCACGGCCACCGCCGTCAGCAGGTACGGCACCGCGCACAGGGCGAAGGCGGTGCCGTGGCCGCCCGTGGTGGCGAGGGCGGCGTAGGTGCCGTACACGCCGATGGTCACCGCCTCGGTGCCCAGGCTCGCGACCGAGGTGAGGGTGGCCCGGCCGGTGTCCTCGATGCGGTGCTGGAGGCGGACGTCGGCCAGCACGGTGGCCAGCTGGAAGCCGCCGAAGGCGAGGGCGACGAGGACGAGGCCGGCCGGGGTCCCGGCGAGCGCGCCGACGGCGAGGGCGAGCGCGGAGGCCGTGAGCAGCGCGGCGAAGGCGCCCGCGCCCAGCCGCTCGGCGGGTCCGGCGAGCAGGCTGCCGGCCGTGACGCCGGCCCAGATCAGCACCAGCAGGTAGGGGACGGCCGCGTCCGGGACGCCGGTGTCCCGGGCCAGCAGCGGGGTGTACTCGTCGAGGGCGCCCCAGACCGCGGCGACGGCGGGCACGAGCAGCAGCGCGCCCCGGACGGAGCGGTCGCCGCGGGCCACGGTGAGCCCGGCCCGCAGGGTCGCCGCCCAGCCGGGGCCGTCGCCGTCGGCGGCCGGGACGCGGTGCTCGGGGAAACGGGCCGCGGTCGCGGCGCAGAGCAGACAGGCCAGCACGCTGGCCGCGCCGACCGCCGGGTACCCGTGGGCGGCGAAGACGGGTCCGGCCAGGCCCATGGCGGCCATCGCGGCGGCCTGCCCGGCCGCGTGGGCGCGGCCCATGACCCGGGCGTAGCGGTCCGCCGCGCCGAGCCGCTCCAGTTCCTCGTAGACCAGGGCCTCCAGCGCGCCGGAGCCCAGCGCGCCGCGCGCGCCCCACAGGACGAAACCGGCCGCGAACGCCCCGTACGAGGGGACGATCACCCACAGGGCGAAGCCGGCGGCGCCCAGCAGCGGGCCGAGCACGAGCAGCGTCCGGCGGGAGACGGCGTCCGCCCAGGCGCCGGAGGGGACCTCCAGCAGGACGCCGGTCGCCGACCACAGGACGAACAGGGACGACATCCGCCAGACGGACAGCCCGGTGTCGGCGAACAGCAGCGCGTACACCGGGTAGAGCAGGACGAACTCGTCGAGGAACGCGTAGCCGTACAGCGTGGCGGTGAGCCGCCGGACGCCGGTGGCGGGCGCACGCGGGGGTGAGAGTGTCATGGTGCCTTCCCGAGGGGGGCGGATCGGACGTCGTGGGTACGGCGTCCGAGGCGGTCCTCGGGAGGCGCGGCTGGGGGATCAATGTCGCCAGGTCATGCCATCGATGGTAGACAGCCGGGGCCCCGCTGCCCAGCGAGAATCCGCCCGCACCGACGGCCGGGGTGCCGCGCCGCGTACGCGGCGCCGCGATCAGAGCTCCCGGAGCCGGTCGACGATCTCCTTGAGCAGGTCCGGGTCGGCCTCGACGCCGCCGGGCAGGACGCGGCGAGGCTCGTCGATGCGCACCAGCCCGGCCTCGGCCAGGTCGCCGAGCAGTACCCGGACGACGGTCAGCGGCAGGTCGGCGTCCGCGGCGAGTTCGACGACCGGGCGCGGGCCGCGGCGCACCAGGTCGAGCAGGGCGACGCGGGCGTGGTCGACCTCCGGCCCGGCCGGCCGCTCCTGAAGGGCGGTGACCCGGGACATCAGGTCGATGGTGTGCCGGCCGGAGGGCCGGGTGCGGCCCCGGGTGACGGTGTAGGGGCGCACCATCGACCCGGTCTCGTCCTCGTACCAGTGGTCCGTCACCGGCGGATCAGGTGGCCGAGCGTGTGCCGGCGTCCAGGTGGCTGCCCAGACGGCGGACGAGCAGGGCCGTCTCGTGGGCGAGCTGTCCGACGTCGGTCCGCACGTCGCTCAGCACGGCCAGACGGCTGCCGTCACCGGCGGGGGTGATGAAGAGGTAGGCCTCCTCCAGCATCACCATCGTCTGCCGTACCTCTCCCGCGGCGAAGCGCTCCCCCGCCGAGCGGGCCAGGCTGTGGAAGCCGGAGCAGACGGCGGCGAGGTGCTCGATGTCCCGTCCGGACATGCCCTCCGAGTGGCTCAGGGGCAGGCCGTCCGCGGTGAGGAGGACGGCGTGGCGTACGTGGTCGGTCCTGGCCACGAGGTCGTCGAGCAGCCAGCCGAGGCCGGTGCCGGGGGCTCCGGCCGCGGGCTCCGGCGGTTCGGGGATCTGGTCGTCATCGTGCATCGTCGGCCTCCGTGCCTTCGTCGCCGTCCGTACTCGTGGGCAGGCCCTGGCGGCCGCGTTCCAGACCTCGCTGGAAGGCGCCGAAGACGGCCCTCATCTCCTCGGCGTCGACTTCGCGCTCCGGGGTCGTGTCACGGGGTGGTGGCTCGGCGCGCAGCGGGGCGGCGAGCGATGCCTGCCGCACGCGCGTGGGCAGCGCCGCCCCCACGGGCCGTTCGGCCCCGCCGTGCCCGGCCGCGGGGGCCTTCGTGCGGACACCGGCCGTGCCCGGCGCCGGGGCCCGGTCGTGGCCGGCCGACGGCTCCCGCTCGCCGGGGGCGTGCGTGGCCGGGTCCGGGCCCTGCGGGGGCACGGCCGCCAGGACCGTGGACGGGAGCAGCACCACCGCGGTCGTACCGCCGTACGGGGAGTCCCGCAGGGTGACCTGGATGCCGTGGCGCGCCGCGAGGCGTCCGACGACGTAGAGGCCCAGCCGGTCGTGCCGGGTCGGGTCGAAGGCGTCCGGGTCGGTGAGGGTGCGCTGCGCGTCGGCGAGCTGGTCGGGGTCGAGGCCGAGACCCCGGTCGTCGATCTCCAGGACGAAACCGCCGGACACCCGGCCGGTGCGCAGGGTGACCTGGGTGTGGGGTGGTGAGAACACCGTGGCGTTCTCCAGCAGTTCGGCCATCAGGTGCGCCACGTCGGCCACCGCGTCCGCCGCGACACCGACCTCCGGCATCGGCGGGACGACGACACGCGTGTAGTCCTCGATCTCGCCGACGGCGGAGGACACCACGTCCGCCACCGGCACCGGCCGCCGCCATCTGCGCCCGGGTGCCGCGCCGGACAGGATGATCAGGCTCTCCGCGTGGCGGCGCATGCGGGTGGTGAGGTGATCGATCCGGAAGAGCTGGCCGAGCACCTCGGGGTCCTCGGTGCGCCGTTCCAGGGTGTCGACGAGCTTCAGCTGACGGTGGACCAGCGCCTGGTTGCGGCGGGCGATGTTGAGGAGCACGGCGAACAGTCCCCTGCGCAGGCCGGCCTGTGTGACGGCGGCCTCGACGGCGGCCAGGCGTGCGCTGTTGAAGGACCGGCCGACCTGGCCGATCTCGTCGTCCCGGCCCTCCTCGGCGGCCAGCGGCGGTGCCTCGGCGGCCGCGTCCACGTTCTCGCCGGCGCTCAGCCGCCGCATCACGTCGGGCAGCTGCCGGGCGGCCAGCAGGTCGGCGTCGTCCCGCAGGGTCTCCAGCCGCCGCGAGATGCGCCGCGCTCCGCGCACCGCGAACCACAGCGACAGCCCCACGGCGGACAGCCCGGCGACGCCGACCACGGCCGCCTTGGTCAGCTCGCGGTAGGCGAAGGCCCGCCCGCGGGTGGCCGAGTTCTCGGCGGACCGGGTGCACAGCTGCATGTAGCGCTTCACGGCGCGGTCGGTGGTGGTGCGCCAGGTGTCCGCCGCGACGGCCTTCCCGGCGCGCGCCGGACCCGCCCGCAGCAGGGCGTCCTCGCCCTCCACGAGCGAGCGGTGCAGGTCCCCTCGCTGGAAGTCCTCGAAGAGGGTGCGCGAGTCGGACGGCAGGTCCGGCACGTACGTCCGCTCGAAGACCCGCCGGTCCTCGATCGTCGCCGTCAGGGTGTCGTACTGCCGGTCGGTGAGGGTGCCGGCGGCGCGTGCCCCGGCGACCAGGGCGTCCTCGCGGGAGACGAACTCCCTTACCCGTACGAGTTCGATGACGACCTGGGACTCGCGGGCGAGCTGTCCGGCCTGGAGGGCGGTGAGCGCGGACTGGGCGTCGAAGCCGGGTTCCACGAGGGCGCCGTACGCGGTGACGGCCCGGTCCCAGGTGAGCCTGCGGGACAGCACCCGGTCCCGGAGCGCGTCCAGTCCGTCGGCCGCGTGGAGCATCGCGTCCAGCGTCTGGCGTTGCCGGCCGGTCAGCCGGCCGCGGTCGCCGTCCCGGATCGCGTCGTGCATGGCGCTCACGGCGCGGTCGGTGCGGCGCTGCTGGGCGAGGAGGTCTCCGGCGGTGGGCGTGTCGTGGGCCGCGCCGAGGTAGGCCGCCGAGAGCCGCCGTTCGATCTGGATCTGTCCGACGGCGGTGTCGACCGGGGTGCCGAAGTCCTCGTAGACGCCTTGGAGGCGGATCAGGGCGCGCAGCTCGCCCGTGACCGACACCATGGCGAAGCTCCACAGCGCCATCAGTGCTACGACCGGGGCGAGTGCGAGCGCCACGATCCGCGTGCGGACGGTGGTGGGTCGGCCGACGGGCCAGCGCATGGGATACCTGCCGGGGTTACCAGTCAGTAGAAAGTGCGGCACAAGCTACGGGACGATCACTCCGTCCCGCAACGGTTACCGCGGGTTACCTCCGGTCAGCAGTCGGGCACGGCGAACGTGGTGACCACCGCGGCGTGGTCCGAGGGCCAGTCGTTGTCCGCGACGTCGGGCCAGGGGCGCGGGGTGCCGGCGACCACCGTCCGGGAGTCGAGCACCGTCAGGCCGCCCCGGTGGAGCACGAAGTCGATCCGGTCCTGGGGTTCGGGGCGGCCCCCGCCGTCCTCGTGGTCGGTGTGCACCGGCGACCAGGTGTGGCCGGGGTCCCGCGCGGGATCGGGGTGCGCCTCGCGGTAGGAGTCGGCGAAGCCCGCCGCCTCGGCCGCCGTCGTCACCGGCCACGCCACGTCCGGCCGGTCGAGATGGGAGGGGCTGTTGAAGTCACCGGTCAGGACGGCGGGCCCGGTGGTGCCGATGCGGTGCAGCGCGTCCTCGATCCGTGCGAGCCGCCCCGCCTCGTGGGCGATCAGGGCGGGGGCCGAAAGCCCGTCGAAGGCGGCCTCGTAGGGGCCGTACGGCGCGCAGTCGAGGTGGGCCGTCCAGACGTCGACCTCGGTGCCCTCGGCCACCCGGACGCGGGCGCCGGCCGCCCCGTAGAAGCCGACGTCCGGGTCGCCGAGGCCGGCCGTGATCGGGTGGCGGCTGATGATGCCGAGATTCTCGCCGGCCCGGTGCACGTGCCAGCCGAGGGCGTCGGCGAGCTCCTCGGCGGCCGTGCCGTACGTCTCCTGGAGGCCGACCACGTCCACATCGGTCTCGGTGATGACCTTGAGCTGCTTGGCGCGGTGGTCCCGCACCTTGGTGCCGCCGTACCAGAGGTTCCAGGTCATCACGCGCAGCCGGTGCGGCAGCAGGGAGCGCAGGCCGGTGACGGTGACGCCCTCCAGGCTGCTCAGCACGGTCCGGCCGGGCGCGGGCGCGATGGGCGCGAGCGAGGGCACGGCGAGGACGGCGCAGCCGGCCGCCTCGGCGGAGGCGACCCCCGTCTCGGTGTCCTCGACGGCCACACAGGCCGCCGGGTCGACGCCCAGGGCACGGCAGGCGGCGAGGTAGGGGTCGGGGGCGGGCTTGGTGAAGGCGGTGTCGTCGGCGGTGACGGAGACGGCGAAGCGGCTCGCGCCGAGGGCGGCCAGGACGGTGTCGGCGACGGACCGGGGGGAGGCGGTCACCAGGGCGGTGGGCACATCCGCCCGGGCCAGGGCGTCGAGCAGGCGGAGCGCGCCGGGGCGGGGGGCGATGCCGGCGCGGACGCGGTCGGCGAACTCGCGGTGCAGCTCCCGCGCGAGGGCGGCGGCCGGGGTGCCCGTGGCGGCGGCCAGCCAGTCGGCGGTGTGCTCGACCGGGCGGCCGAGCACGTCCGGCCGGTCCGCCTCGGTCAGCGCCCGGCCGGCCACCTGCTCCACCGCCTCCCACCACAGCCGCTCGGTGTCGACGAGCGTGCCGTCCATGTCGAACAGGACGGCCTGGAGGGGGAGTCGAGTCACGGTTCTCTCTTTCATGGGTCGTGGGGGGAGTCGTGTCCGTGGGGATCAGGCGGTACGTTCCGCCACCAGCACCGGCCGCCGGGGCAGGGACACCCGCACCGCGGCGCCCGCGCCCAGCCCGGTGGCCTCGTGTGCGGGCAGATCGGCCTTGGCCTCGGTGCCGTCGGCCAGCCGGACGGTGACGCGGACGGCCGCGCCCAGGAACGAGGTGGCGATCACGCGGGCGTCGCCTTCGTCGTCGGCGCGCACCCCGATCGCCTCGGGCCGGACGAGGACGTCGACCTCGGGCCCCGCCGCCACCGGCCCGTCGACCGGCAGCCGCTGCCCGAGCACCTCGACCTCGCCGCCGGTCAGCCGGCCCGGGAGCCGGCTCATCGTCCCGACGAACTCGGCGACGAAGGGCGTGGCGGGCCGTGCGTACAGCTCGGCCGGCGCCGCGCACTGTTCGAGCCGTCCGGCGTGCATCACGGCGACCTGGTCCGCCATGGACAGGGCCTCCTCCTGGTCGTGGGTGACGAACAGGGTGGTGATGCCCAGCTCCAGCTGGAGCCGCCGGATCTCCTCGCGCAGGGTGAGCCGCACCTTGGCGTCGAGCGCCGACAGCGGTTCGTCGAGGAGCAGGACCCGGGGGCGCAGGGCGAGGGCGCGGGCCAGGGCGACGCGCTGCTGCTGGCCGCCGGAGAGCTGGTGCGGGTAGCGCCCGCCCTGGTCGGTGAGCCCGACCAGTTCCAGCAACTCGGCGGCGCGGGACCGCCGTTCAACGGTGCGGACCTTCCGCATCCGCAGCCCGAAGGCCACGTTGTCGACCGCGTCGAGATGCGGGAAGAGGCTGTACGACTGGAAGACCATCCCGGCGTCGCGGCGGTGGGCCGGGACGCGGGTCACGTCCTCGCCGTCGACCAGCACCGCACCGGAGTCCGGATGCTCGAAGCCGGCGAGCATCCGCAGTGCGGTGGTCTTGCCGCAGCCGGACGGGCCGAGCAGGGCGAGGAGTTCACCCGGCCGGACGGTCAGGTCGAGGCCGTCGAGGGCCACGGTCGGCCCGAACTCCCGGCGCAGGCCGCGGAATTCGACCGTCGCTGCCTTCTGGGTCGTGGTCACGGTCATGGTGGTTCATCCCCGGGAGGTAGTACGGGTACGTCCGCCGACGCCGGCGAGCGCGAGGAGCAGGACCCACGTCACGAGCAGGCTGAGCACGGACACGGCGACGGACAGCTGGGCCTGGGAGCCGCTGACGTTCACGATCCACACGGCGAAGGGCCGGAAGCCCAGCAGCTGCGCGACGGTGAACTCGCCGAGGACCAGGGCCAGCGTGAGGAAGGACGCGTTGAGCAGCGCGCCGCGCAGATTGGGCAGCACCGCCCGCACGAGCGCCTGCGGCCAGCCGGCCCCGCAGCTGCGGGCGGCCTCGACGAGGGTGCGGACGTCGACGGCGCGCAGCCCCGCGTCCAGCGCCCGGTACACGAACGGCAGCGCCATGACGACGTACGCCAGGACGAGGACGACGGGGAAGTCCGGGTTCTGGATCGCCACGAAGGTCTGGAACAGCGGCGTCCGGGAGAGGTGTTCGGGACCCCATTTCAGGACCGTGCCGAGGCCGGCCACGAACGCGATCGGCGGCACGACCAGCGGCAGCGAGCACACCACCTCCACGACCGGCCGCAGCCGGGGCGCGCCGAGCCGCAGCGCGACCATGGCGGGCACCATCAGCAGCAGGACGACGGCGATGGTCGCGGCGGCCAGCTCCAGCGAGAGCAGCAGACTGGAGGTGAAACCGTCGGTGGAGACGATCCGGGTGTAGGCGTCGAAGGTGATCCCCTGCCCGGGCACGTCGACCGTGAAGACCACGGAGGCGGCCAGCGGGAGAAGGAAGTACAGGCCGGCGAGGCCGAGCACGCCCCAGCGCCACAGGTTCAGGCGAGCCATCGCGCGCTCCTTCGCTGAAGGGGCAGGTACACGGCCATGACCAGGCCCGCGACCAGGACCATGTCGAGGCTGAGGGCGAGCGCCACGTTCTCCTGCCCGACCAGCACATTGCCCGAGATCGCGTCGGCGATCTGGAGGGTGACCAGCGGGATCGAGCTGCCGACCATGGCGGCGGCGGTGGCGTACGCCGCGAAGGCGCTGCCGAAGAGCAGGACGAGACCGCCGAGCAGCGAGGGCAGCAGGACCGGCAGGGCCACATGCCGCCAGTACTGCGCGGGAGTCGCCCCGTTGTTCTGCGCGGCCTCGCGCCACTGGGTGCGCAGGCCCTCCAGGGCGGGGGTGATGGTGAGGACCATCAGCGGGATCAGGAAGTACAGGTAGACGATGACCAGTCCCCAGAAGCTGTAGAGGTCCCAGCCCTTGTCGGTCAGGCCCAGGTGCCGGGTGAGCACGCCCGCGTTGCCGAGGGTGGCGACGAACGCGAAGGCCAGCGGCACCCCGCCGAAGTTGGCGAGCACACCGGACGCGGTGAGCACGGCCTGGCGCAGCGCGGGGAACCGGGAGGTCACCACGGCCTGGGCCAGCGGGAGCCCGAGGAGCGCGCCCAGGGCGGCCGACACGGCGGACAGCTTGACGCTGCCGAGCAGGGCCGTGAGGTACGCCCCCCGGAGCGAGGCCGTCAGGTTGTCCGCCGTGTACGCGGTGGCGCCGGTGGCCGGGTCCTTGACGGTGAACGCGCCGTCCAGCATGGCCAGGGCGGGCAGGCCGAAGGCGAGCGCGGTGAAGGCGAGCAGCGGGACGACGGCGATCCAGCCGAGCGACCGGCGCCGCCGCCGCGGTGCGGCAGCGGACACCGTGTCGGCCCGTACGGCGGTGGCCGTCATCCGGAGACGGCCTTCGCCCAGCCCTGCGCGAGGACCGTCTTGGCCTTGCTCTGCTGGTCCTCGGTCGGGAAGGCGGGGGTCCCGGAGACCTCGGGGAGCTTGGCGGCGGCGGTCTTGTCGAGGGTGCCGGCCTGGTCCATGGCGGTCATCAGGACCGGCCGGGCGTACCCCGCGAGCCAGAGGTTCTGGCCCTCGGCGCTGTACAGGTACTCCTGCCACAGGCGGGCGGCCGCGGGGTGCGGGGCGTCCTTGTTGATGGCCTGGGAGTAGTACTGGGAGAACTGGCCGTCGCTGGGCACCGACACCTTCCAGTCGACGCCCTTGGAGGTGAACTCGTCGGCGTAGCCGGCGTTGAGGTAGTCCCAGTCGATGCTGATCGGGGTCTCGCCCTTCTCGACGGTCGCCGGGGTGGACTCGACCGGCGTGTAGTTGCCGTTCTTCTTCAGCTCCGCGAAGAAGTCGAGGCCGGGCTGGATGTCGTCGAAGGAGCCGCCGTTCGCGAGGGCCGCCGCGTAGACGCCGCCGAAGGCGGAGCCGGACTTGGTGGGGTTGCCGTTGAGGGCGACCTGGCCCTTGTACTGCGGCTTCAGCAGGTCGGCGAAGGTCGTCGGGCAGGTCTTGACCCGCTTGGCGTCGCAGCCGATGGAGATGTAGCCGCCGTAGTCGTTGTACCAGCGGCCCTGAGCGTCCTTCTGGCCCTGGGGGATGTCGGCGAAGGCGGCCACCTCGTACGGCGCGAGCAGCCCCTGCTGGGCCGCGCTGAGCGCGAAGGAGCTGCCGAGGTCGAGGACGTCCGGCGCGCGGTCCTGGCCCTTGCGGGAGGTCACGGCGTTGATCTCGTCCTGGCTGGAGCCGTCGGGGTTCTCGACCTCGATCTTGATGCCGTACTTCTTCTGGAAACCGTCGATGAGGGCGCCGTAGTTGGCCCAGTCGCGGGGCAGCGCGATGGCGTTGAGCGTGCCCTCCTTCTTGGCCGCCTTCACGAGGGCGTCCATGCCGCCGAGGTCGGCGGCGGAGGTGGCGGTGGCGGCGTTCTTGCCGTCGGCGGTGGTGGAGTCGGTGTCGGGGGCGGCGCCACAGGCGCTCAGAGCGAGTACGGCGACGACGGCGAGGGCACCGCCACGGACGGCGGTTCTCGGCAGGTGCACGGTCACGGCTTCTCCAGGGGACGCGCGAGAATGCAGGAGATGAGGCGAACTTGTCTGAACAAGTTGGCCTCAGTACGCACGCCGCTGGTGTCCCCTCCGTAAACACTGGTGAAACCCTGAGCCCTGATTTCGCGCACAGTTACGGTCGGCGCCGAGCCGCGCCGCGGGTCGACTAGGCTGGTCAGACTGTGTACAGCAGTCGACTCAGAGGGGAAGTATGGCGGCGCGACACGAGGAGATCGCCGACGAACTGCGCAGGGCGATCGACCGCGAGGAGTACGCGGTCGGGGCGCTGCTGCCCGCCGAGACGGACCTCGCGACCCGGTACGGCGTCTCGCGCGGCACGGTCCGCCAGGCCGTCGCCGCGCTGACCTCCGAGGGGCTGATCGGCTCCCGCCAGGGCGCCCGCCGGGTGGTGCTCGCCAGCCGTCGCAGCCAGAGCTTCGCCGAACTGCGCAGTTTCGCCCAGTGGGCGCGCGCGATGGGCCGCGCGGCGACCGGCCGGGTGGTCGCACAGGAGTACCGGCCGGCCGGCACCGAGGACGCCGTACGGCTCCAACTGCGGGCAGGGACCCCGGTGCTGCACGTGCTGCGGGTGCGCGGGCTGGACGGCGAACCGGTTCTCCTGGAGCGGACCGTGTACGCCGACTGGATCGCCGCCGCCGTCGAGCCGATCGAGCCGGACTGCGCCTCGGTGACGCAGCGCCTCCTGGACGACACCGGTCTGGTCTTCGCCTACGGCGAGCACGTCATCGACGCGGTGGCGGCGGGGGCGCAGGACGCCGAGCTGCTCGGGGTCCGCCGCACGAGTCCGCTGCTGCGGGTGCGACGGGTGACGACCACCTACGAGGGCCGGCCGGTGGAGTGGTCGGACGACCGGTACCGGTCGGACGCGGTGAGCTTCAGCGTGCACAACTCGATCGGCAACAACGCGCTGGCGCGCAAGACGGCGGAGTAGCGCGCGGCCGCGGCGCCTCTCAGGTCGGCGAACCCGAGGAGAAGCGCCGCAGCAGCGGGGACAGGACCAGGACCGACTTCGTGCGTTCCACGAAGGGCTCCCCCGCGATCCGTTCCAGGACCCGCTCGAAGTGGCGCATGTCGGCGGCGAAGACCTGGGCGACCGCGTCCGCCTCGCCGGTGACCGTGGAGGCGGCCACGACCTCCTGGTAGCGCTCCAGGCCCCGCTGGATGGTCTCCGGGGAGGTGTTGCGCCGGCAGTAGATCTCGACGAACCCCTCGGTCTCCCAGCCGAGGGCCGCCGGGTCCACCCTTACGGTGAACCCGGTGATGGCTCCGGTCGCCCGCAGCCGGTCCACGCGCCGCTTCACGGCGGGCGCGGACAGGCCGATCAACTGCCCGATGTCCGCGTAGGAGCGGCGGGCGTCCTCGGCGAGGGCGTGCACGATGCGTTCGTCGAGATCGTTCAGCACAGTGGGATGATCACTTCTCGGATGGTGCGGGTGTGGCGAGTCGGGAGCGGCGATAGCCGTATACGAAGTAGAACACGAGCCCGACCGCCATCCAGACTCCGAAGACCACCCAGGTGACGGCCGAGAGGCTGCCCATCATCCAGATGCAGAAGGCGAATCCCAGGGCGGGCAGGACCGGCGAGAGCGGCACCCGGAAGGTACGGGGCATCTCGGGACGGGACCGGCGCAGCACCACGACGGCCACGTTGACCAGCGCGAACGCGAAGAGCGTACCGATGCTGGTGGCGTCGGCCAGCTGGCCCAGCGGGATCGCCGCGGCCAGCACACCGCAGAACAGGGACACGATCACCGTGTTGGCGCGCGGCGTGCCGGTCTTCGGGTGGACCCGGGAGAACACCTTGGGCACCAGGCCGTCCCGGGACATGGCGAACAGGATGCGGGTCTGGCCGTAGAGCACGGTCAGCACGACGCTGGCGATGGCGATGACGGCGCAGAAGGCCAGCAGGGTGCCCCAGAAGGACTGTCCGGTCACCTCGCGCATGATCTGGGCCAGCGCGGCCTCGGAGTCCCCGAACCGCTGCCAGGGCTTCGCGCCGACGGCCACGGCGGCGACGAGGACGTACAGGGCCGTCACGATGATCAGCGACAGCATGATCGCGCGGGGCAGGTCGCGCCGCGCGTCCTTCGCCTCCTCACCGGCGGTGGAGGCCGCATCGAAGCCGATGTACGAGAAGAACAGGGTGGCCCCGGCGGCACTGACACCCGCCATGCCCAGCGGCATGAAGTGCTCGTAGTTGCCCGAGCGGAAGCCCTGGACGCCGATCGCGCAGAACAGCACCAGCGCGACGATCTTCACGACCACCATCACGGTGTTGGCGCGCGCCGACTCACGGGCGCCGCCGAGCAGGAAGGCCATGGCGAGCAGGACGACGATCAGCGCGGGGAGGTTGAAGACGCCCCCGTCCCCGGGCGGCGCCGACAGCGCGTCCGGGATGGTCACGCCGATCGTGCCGTCGAGCAGCTCGTTGAGGTACTCGCCCCAGCCGACGGCCACGGCCGCGACCGACACCCCGTACTCCAGGACGAGACACCAGCCGCAGACCCAGGCGATCAGCTCGCCCATCGTCGCGTACGCGTAGGAGTACGAGGACCCGGCGACCGGGATGGTGCCCGCCAGCTCGGCGTAGGACAGGGCCGAGAAGAGCGCCGTGAGGCCGGCGATCACGAAGGAGAGGGTGACGGCGGGACCGGCCTTGGGGACGGCCTCGCCGAGGACGACGAAGATGCCCGTGCCGAGCGTCGCGCCGATGCTGATCATGGTGAGCTGCCACAGCCCGAGGGAACGGCGCAGGGAACCTCCCTCGCCCTGGCCCCCCTCGGCGACCAGGCGCTCCACGGGCTTGCGCCGCATCAGCCGGGCGGCCGGCCCCGGGGACGGTGGGGCGGCCTGGGTGCGGTCCTGCGGGGGTGCGCCTTGGTCGAGCACGCGCTGACTCCTTCGTCGCTGCCTCTCGGCGCGAGGGGGACCGGCAAACGCACCTGCGTGAACAGGAGGCCACCGAGCGGGGTCCCCGCCACGCCGCGTACAGCGCACGACCCTATGAGCCAGGGCATCACGGTCGTAATGCAGCAACCTTGCGCGTATCCGCAAGATCGTTGCGTTCCTCGCGGACGGGCGGGTGTTCGTTGCGCGAGGGCTGCCGAGTGTTGCGCGAGCCCTCTGAACAGGCATGTTCGATCACCCGAACGCCGACGGCCCCCGCCGTCTCCTCTCGGGGAGACGACGGGGGCCGTACACGGGGGCGAGCCGGATCAGCTCCAGCTGGCGTGCAGGGGCTTGCCCTCGGCGTAGCCGGCCGCGCTCTGGATGCCCACGACGGCCTTCTCCGCGAACTCCTCCAGGGAGCCGGCGCCGGCGTAGGTGCAGGAGGAGCGGACGCCCGCGATGATCGAGTCGACCAGGTCCTCGACGCCCGGGCGGGCCGGGTCGAGGAACATCCGGGAGGTGGAGATGCCCTCCTCGAACAGCGCCTTGCGGGCGCGGTCGTAGGACGACTCCTCCGAGGTGCGGTTGCGCACGGCGCGCGCCGACGCCATGCCGAACGACTCCTTGTAGAGCCGGCCGCCCGCGTCCTGCTGGAGGTCTCCCGGGGACTCGTAGGTGCCGGAGAACCAGGAGCCGATCATCACGTTGGACGCGCCCGCGGCCAGCGCCATCGCCACATCGCGCGGGTGGCGGACACCGCCGTCGGCCCAGACGTGCTTGCCGTACTTGCGGGCCTCGGCCGCGCACTCCAGCACCGCGGAGAACTGGGGCCGGCCCACACCGGTCATCATGCGGGTGGTGCACATGGCGCCCGGGCCGACACCGACCTTGACGATGTCGGCGCCCGCCTCGATCAGGTCCTTGACGCCCTCGGCGGAGACGATGTTGCCGGCCGCGATCGGGACCTGCGGGTCGAGGGCGCGCACGGTGCGGATCGCGCTGATCATCGACTCCTGGTGGCCGTGCGCGGTGTCGATGACGATCGTGTCGACGCCCGCGTCCAGCAGCTGCTTGGTCTTGCCGGCCACATCGCCGTTGATACCGACGGCGGCGGCGATCCGCAGCCTGCCGTGCGCGTCGGTGGACGGCGTGTAGAGCGTGGCGCGCAGGGCGCCCTTGCGGGTGAGGATGCCCGCCAGCTTGCCGTCCTTGTCGACGGCCGGGGCGTAGCGCCGGTTGGCCGCGTCGAGGGTGTTGAAGGCCTCGCGGGGGTCGATGTCGGCGTCCAGGAGCAGCAGGTCGCGGGACATGACGACCTCGAGCTGGGTGAAGCGGTCGACGCCGCTCAGGTCCTCGTCGGTGACGACACCGACGGGCCGGCCGTTCTCGTCGACGACGACGCCCGCGTTGTGCGCGCGCTTGGGCAGCAGCGCGAGGGCGTCGGCGACGGTCTGGTGCGGGGCGAGCACGATCGGGGTGTCCAGCACCAGATGACGGCTCTTGACCCAGGAGACCACGTCGGTGACGACGTCGATCGGAATGTCCTGCGGGATGACCACGAGTCCGCCGCGGCGGGCCACGGTCTCGGCCATCCGACGGCCGGCGACGGCGGTCATGTTGGCGACGACCAGCGGGATCGTGGTGCCCGTGCCGTCCGGTGAGGAGAGGTCCACGCCCTGACGAGATCCGACCGCGCTGCGGCTCGGCACCATGAAGACGTCGTCGTAGGTGAGGTCGTAGGCGGGCTGGATGTCGTTGAGGAAACGCACGTGCTGCACATCCCGGTCGATCAGAGGTGACCCCCGGACCGGCCGGCCAGAGGGAAAAGCACGTACTTCATTCTCCCATGACGACCGTGGTGGGATGCCCGGACAGAACGTCCAAGCAGCGCACCGGGGCGTTAGGAGGATCCTCCGAGAGACCCCCCGAGCGCGAGCACCACGGAGAGCGCCGGCACCCGGTCCACCCCGGAGGTGAACACCTCCTGCGCGATCTCCCACTCCTCCGGCCGCGCCTTCGCGTACGGCTGCCAGTTCCGTACGACGAGCAGCAGCGCCCCCGCCTCGGGCAGCGCCCGCAGGTCGGTGAGACTGTCGGCGAGCGCGTCCCAGTTCCGGCCGAACCAGTCGGGCAGCTCCAGGTCCCGGGCGCAGCGGTCCATCAGGCCCGCCTTGTCGGTGACCCCGTCGAGGTCCAGCGTGAGCACGAGCTCCGTCATCTCGGCACCGTCCTGAGCAAGTGGTGTTCGGGGCGAATGTTGGGGCGAGGGGGGGGCGGCGAGCGGTGTGCGGGGCGGGAAAGGGGGCGGTCACCGCGACCGCCCCCTCCTGTTCCCGCTCTTCCCGCCGCTCCCCCGCTGCGGGCGTTCCCGCGTCAGATCCCGTCGGGGTCGGCCCGGTTGAGCGCCGGCTTCGGCGTCGGCCCGGCCGCCATCAGATAGTCGGCCGCGGACGTGTCCGTGACCAGGCTGGTGACGAGCCCGGAGCGCAGCACCGCGTCGATGGCGGCCGCCTTGCGCTGCCCGCCCGCGATCGCGACGACCTCGGGCACCCGGCGGAGCTGGTCGGCCTTGACCGTGATGCACCGCTCGCCCAGGTCCCGCCCGACCCTGCGGCCGTCGGAGTCGAAGAGGTGCGCGGACATCTCGGCGGCGACCCCGAGCGAGGCGTAGTGCGCCCGCTCCTCGTCGCTGAGCATGTCGTGCACCGTCGAGATACCGGGCTCCCAGGAGCCGATGGAGACACAGGCGACCGTGACCTTGTCGAAGTACTCGAAGGCCCGGGCGATCCCGGTCTGGTGGCGCAGCGCGGCCGCGGTGGCCGCGTCCGGCAGCAGCATCGGCGCGTAGATCGGGTGCGCGTCACCGCCGGACACCTGGGCGGCGCGGCGGACGGCCTCGACCGAGCCGCGCTCGGCGGTCCCGGCGTCGTACACGCCCGTCAGCTGCACGACCGTGCACGGCGGCAGCCGGTCGAGGGCCGCCGCCATGTTGATGGTGGAGCGGCCCCAGGCCAGGCCCAGCACATCCCCCTCGTTGACCAGTTCGCCGAGCAGGTCGGCGGCCACTTCCCCCAGGTTCTCGGGGTCCGTGGTCTCCTCGGCCTCGGCCGGGGACTCGACCACGACGGCGTGCCTGAGGCCGTAGCGGGCGCGGAGCGCGTCGGAGCGCTCGGCGTCCAGCTCGGCCGGCACGCGGATCTCGATCCGTACGAGATCCCGTTCGAGGGCGGTCTCCAGGACCCGGGCCACCTTGAAGCGGCTGACGCCGAACTCCTCCGCGATCTGGATCTTGGACTTTCCCTCGAGGTAGAAGCGGCGGGCCATGGCCGCCGCCTGCACCAGCTCTGCGGGTCCCATCCGCATGGCTGACCGGCCCGCCGACATACCCGACACGGCGATCTCCTCACTGCTGTTCACACTCTGGATACGCCGTTCATCCTTGCAGATCCGGCGGTCTTGATCAGCCCTGATGGGAGCCGTTCACGTTCCTGTGGCCCAGTGGCCGCATGGGTTGCGTATTCAGCTGGCTGTCCCTTCGGTGGTCCGCCGCTCCGGCGGGCTGTCTCTTCAGTGGGCGCAGGCCCAGCTCGCCCGGGCGGTCGTCGCCTCCGCCTGCGCGCGCAGCGCGCGGACCGCCTCGGCCGGGTCCTCGGCGCCGTACACCGCCGAACCGGCGACGAAGACGTCCGCGCCCGCGTCGGCGCACCGCTCGATCGTCGAGGCCGAGACGCCGCCGTCCACCTGGAGCCACAGCTGGAGGCCGTGCTTGCTGATCAACTCGCGGGTGCGGCGGATCTTCGGGAGCATGATGTCGAGGAACGCCTGGCCCCCGAAGCCCGGCTCGACCGTCATGATCAGCAGCATGTCGAGTTCGGGCAGCAGGTCCTCGTACGGCTCGATGGGCGTCGCGGGATTGAGCGCCATGGAGGCACGGGCGCCCTTGGCCCGGATCTCGCGGGCGAGCCGGACCGGCGCGGCGGCCGCCTCGACGTGGAAGGTGACGGACGAGGCACCCGCTTCGACGTACTGCGGGGCCCAGCGATCGGGGGCCTCGATCATCAGATGGCAGTCCAGCGGGGTATCCGTCGCACGGGCCAGGGACTCTACGACCGGCACACCGAGGGTGAGGTTCGGGACGAAATGGTTGTCCATGACGTCGACGTGGAGCCAGTCGGCTCCCTCGACCGCCTTTGCCTCGTCCGCGAGACGGGCGAAGTCGGCGGACAGGATGCTGGGGTTGATCTGCGCGGCCATGACCCAAGCCTGCCATGCCCTCCGGGGGTTGGCGGCATCGGTCCGCAATGGGTACGGTCGTTTGTCCGGCGCGGGCCCGTCGTGGCAGGTCGCGCAGTTCCCCGCGCCGCTCGCCCGGCGCGGATCCGGGGGTGGGCATGACCGGGAATCGCGGTATCGCGCATCTCGTCTGCGGACGGCGCGCCAAATGGCTGGTTCTGGGATTGTGGCTGGTACTGCTGTTCCTGACGGCACCGTTCGCCCAGAAGCTCACCGACGCCCAGGACAACGACGCGGCCTCCTGGCTGCCGGGCTCCGCCGAGTCCACCCAGGTGCTGGAGATCTCGAAGGACTTCCGCCCGGAGCAGATCCCCGCGGTCGTCGTGTACGCCCGCGACAGCGGACTGACGGCACAGGACCGGGCGGCGATCACCGCGGACGCGGCACAGCTCAGGCAGCTCACCGACCACGGCATCCGGGGCGCAGAGACCCGCGGGCCGGTCTACGACCGGCAGGTGGACCCGCGCGCCGCCCAGATCTACGTCCCGATCACCATGGACGAGAAGGGCTGGGAGCGGATCGCCCCGGCGGTCGACTCGATCCGTGACGTCGTCGGCAGGGGCGGCGACGGACTGGCCGTGCACATCACCGGACCCGGCGGCACCTCGGCGGACTTCTCCGAGGCCTTCGAGGGCATCGACTCGACCCTGCTGCTGTCGGCGATGACCGTCGTCGTCGTCATGCTCCTGATCACCTATCGCAGCCCGACGCTGCTCGTGGTCCCGCTCCTGTCGGTGATCGCCGCCCTGTTCACCGCGCAGTCCCTGATCTACTTCCTGGCGCAGCACGCGGGCCTGACGGTGAACGGGCAGAGCGCCGGCATTCTCACGGTGCTGGTGTTCGGCGCGGGGACCGACTACGCGCTGCTGCTGGTCGCGCGCTACCGGGAGGAGCTGCGCCGGCACGAGGACCGGCACGAGGCGATGGCCCGCGCCCTGCACCGGGCGGGCCCGGCGGTGCTGGCCTCCGGCGCCACCGTCGTCCTGAGCATGCTGATGCTGCTGGCCGCCGAGATGAACTCCACCCGGGGCCTCGGCCCGGTCGCGGCGATCGGCGTGGCGGTCGCCCTGCTGGCGATGATGACGCTGTTCCCCGCCCTGCTGGTGATCTGCGGCCGCTGGATCTTCTGGCCGGTGATCCCGCACCTCGGCGCGCCCGACCCGACCGAACGCGGCATCTGGGCCCGCACGGGCCGCGGTATCGCCCAGCGCCCGCGCATGATCTGGGTCGTGACGTCGCTCGTCCTCGCGCTGTGCTCCCTCGGCCTGATCCAGCTGCGCGCGGCGGGCATCAGCAACGCGGACGCCTTCACCGGAAAACCCGACTCCATCACGGGCCAGGAGGTGTCCGAGGAGTACTTCCCGGCGGGCAGCGGCGATCCGCTCGTCATCGTCTCCAACCAGGCCCAGGCACGTCAGGTGGGCCAGGCCGTCGCGGACACGGAGGGCGTCGTGCCGACGTCCCTCGGCCTCCCGGCGGGCGCGAAACCGGTGTACGAGGGCCAGGTGCTGTTCGAGGCCACCATGACCGCCCCTTCGGACAGCGAGGCCGCGAAACAGACCGTCGAACGGGTCCGGGACGCCGTGCACGCGGTGCCCGACGCCGACGCCCAGGTGGGCGGCGGCACGGCGGCCCTGCTGGACATGGACAAGGCGACCACGCACGACAACCTGGTGATCATCCCGCTGGTGCTGGCCGTGGTCCTGCTGATCCTCTGCGGCCTGCTGCGCTCCCTGATCGCCCCGCTGCTGCTGGTCGGAACGGTGATCCTGTCCTTCGCGGCGGCGCTCGGCATCAGCGCGCTGGCCTTCCGTCACCTCTTCGACTACGCCGGCGAGTCGACGGACTTCCCGCTCTTCGTGTTCGTCTTCCTCGTCGCGCTGGGCATCGACTACAACATCTTCCTGACGACCCGCATCCGCGAGGAGGCGGCCCACCAGGGCACCCGCCGGGGCGTGGTGACCGGGCTGGCGGCCACCGGCGCGGTCATCACCTCCGCCGGCCTGGTCCTGGCCGGCACCTTCGCCGCCCTCGGCACCCTCCCCATGGTCGCCTTCGCCGAGATCGGCTTCGCGGTCGCCCTGGGCGTCCTCCTGGACACCTTCGTCGTCCGCTCCATCCTGGTCACGTCCCTCTTCCTGGACGTCGGCCCGAAGGTGTGGTGGCCGCACCGGCTGGCCCGGGAGGACGACGTGGGCGCCCCGGCGGAGCCGGAGGTCACCCGGTCCGGCGGATGAGCGCCAGATACATGGCGTCGGTCCCGTGCACATGCGGCCACAACTGCACGTCGGGGCCGTCGCCCAGGGCCGGTACACCCGGCAGCAGGGGGCGGGCGTCGATCAGGTCGGCCTCGGGGTAGTGCTTGAGGACGTCGGAGACGACGGCCCGGGTCTCGGCGAGGTGCGGTGAGCAGGTGGCGTACCCGACGACACCGCCGACCCGGACGGACTCCAGCGCGGTCCGCAGCAGGTCGCGTTGCAGGGGCGCGAAGCCGTCGAGGTCCTCCGGACGGCGGCGCCAGCGTGCCTCGGGGCGGCGGCGCAGGGCGCCCAGGCCGGTGCACGGCACGTCCATCAGCACCCGGTCGAAGGTGCCGGGACGCCACGGCGGCCGGGTCCCGTCGGCGGCGATCACCTGAGAGGGGCCGGGGTTCCCGGCGAGCGCCTTCGCCACCAGTCCGGCCCGGTGGGGCTGCTTCTCGGAGGCGAGGAGCAGGGCCCCGCGCTCGGCCGCGAGGGCGGCGAGCAGCGCGGCCTTGCCGCCGGGTCCGGCGCAGCCGTCGAGCCACTTCTCGTCCGGTCCGTCGAGCGGCGCGGCCGCGAGGGCCAGCGCCACGAGCTGGCTCCCCTCGTCCTGCACGCCCGCCCGGCCCTCCCGAACGGCGTCGATGGCGCCGGGCTCACCGCCCTCGGCGAGCCGCACGGCGTAGGGCGACCAGCGTCCCGGGACCGCGGCCTCCTCGTCGAGCAGCTCCTCGGTGGTGGCCCGTCCGGGCCGGGCGACCAGGGTCACCTCGGGCCGTTCGTTGTCGGCCTCCAGCAGCTCCTCGATACCGGCCCGCCCGCCGCCGAGGGAGTCCCACAGCGCGGAGACGATCCAGCGCGGATGCGAGTGCACGACGGCGAGATGGTCCTCGGGGTCGTCGTCGTAGGGCGGCGCGACCTGCGCGATCCAGGCGTCCAGATCCTGCTGGGCGACCTTGCGCAGCACGGCGTTGACGAACTTGGCCCGGCCGTCCCCGAGCACGACCCGCGCCAGCTCGACGGAGGCGGACACCGCCGCGTGCGTCGGGATCCGCGTCCCGAGCAGCTGGTGCACGCCGAGGCTCAGCACGTCCAGGACGGGCGGATCGACCTCCCGCAGCGGCCGGTCCACACAGGCCGCGATCACGGCGTCGTACGTGCCCTGCCGGCGCAGCGTCCCGTAGACCAGCTCGGTGGCCAGCGCCGCGTCCCGCCCGTCGAACTTCTCCGGCCCCTCCTTCTCCCGCGCCTTGCGCAGCAGCGGCGGCAGCACCAGGTTCGCGTACGCGTCCCGCTCGTCCACGGCCCGCAGCGCCTCGAAGGCGAGGATGCGGACGGGATCCTTCTGCGGCCGCCGGTACGGCTTGCCGGGCTGACGAGGACGGCGGGACGGGTCGCTCACGAAAAAGGTGCTCCGCTTCTGGAATGGGGGTGCGTCTCCCAGCGTACGTCGGGGGCGGGACCGGGACCGTACCGGCCCGAGCGCCCGCCCGGCCCGCTAGGGCCTTTCTTTCGGATCAGGCCGGCTCCGGTCCACGGGAGTTGTCGGCGCGGCCGAGCGGGGTCGTGGGGGCCCCTCCCGCTCGAGCGAAGCCGAGAGTGGGGGAGCGTGCAGCTGCAAGGCGGAGGAGGGCGGCAACGCGGTGGGGGCACCCCCGGCCGGAGGCTGGGGGACGTTGACAACCGACGACAACGCCGCTGGGGGTCCCCCCTCCGGGGGAGTGCGTGCCAGACCCCGCGCCCCCGGCAAGATCCGAAAGAGAGGCCCTAGTCCCCCAGCCGCTCGCCGTCGCCGATGCGCACCCCGCGGGCCCAGTCGGCCGCCCGCATCGGCTTCTTGCCCTGCGCCTGCACCCACAGCAGCTCGACGGCGTACGACCCGGTGCCGACGTGGACGCTGTTCTTGCCGACCGCGGGCACACCGGGGGCGAGGTCGTCGCGCCCCGGTACGGGCTGGACGTGGATGAGCTTGAGGCGCTCGCCCCGGAAGGTCGTCCAGGCGCCGGGCGCGGGCGTGCAACCACGCACGACGCGGTCGATACGCAGTGCCGGGGTGGCCCAGTCGAGGTGCGCGTCCTCGGTGGTGATCTTCGGCGCGAGGGTGATGCCGTCGTTCGGCTGCGGTACGGCCTTCAGGGCGCCGTCCTCGATCCCGTCCATGGTCGCGGCGAGCAGCCCGGCGCCCGCGAAGGCCAGCCGGGTCAGCAGGTCCCCGCTGGTGTCGGTGGGGCGGATCTCCTCGGTGACGGTGCCGTAGAGCGGGCCGGAGTCGAGACCCTCCTCGATCAGGAAGGTGGAGGCGCCCGTGATCTCGTCGCCCGCCATGATCGAGTGCTGCACGGGCGCGGCGCCGCGCCAGGCGGGCAGCAGCGAGAAGTGCAGGTTGACCCAGCCGCGGGCCGGGATGTCGAGCGCGGCCTTGGGCAGCAGCGCCCCGTAGGCGACGACGGGGCAGCAGTCCGGTGCGATCTCCCTCAGCCGCTCCAGGAACTCCGGGTCCCGGGGCCGCACGGGCTTCAGCACCTCGATGCCGGCCGCCTCGGCCCGCTGGGCCACGGGCGACGCGACCATCCGCCGTCCTCGTCCGGCATGCGCGTCGGGCCGCGTGACGACGGCGGCCACCTCGTGCCGCCCGGAGGCGATCAGAGCGTCCAGAGCGGGAACGGCGACCTCGGGGGTACCGGCGAAGACGAGCTTCATGAAGGGACACGGGCCTCTCGGACGGAACGGACGACGGGCAACGCACAATTTTATGACGACGGACCGGACGGCCGCCGACGGCGGTGACCACGGTGTCGGCGAAGCCGGGGACCGAGCCGCGCACACCCGGCGCGAGGGGGCGTACGCATATGCCCATACGCCCCCACACCGTGACCAGCGGAGCGAACCCGCGTTGGTCAAGAACGAGTTGACTCCCATCTCTTCAACGCCGGTTCGAGAGGCTTGTTCATGGCCGACCATGCAACCCACGACGCCCAGGCCCGGGCCAGCCTGCACTTGCTGGTGCGGGACATCGAGCGGGTCCGCCGGCAGGTGGACGCGCTGCGCACCCTCACCGCCCAGCTGGGCAACGTCTACCGCCCGCGCCGCTCCGGTCCCTCCACGGGCTTCGTCGTCTACGGACGCGCCCCCGCCCCGACCGTCCGCCTCGCGCAGGAGCTGCGGGACAGCGTCGAGACCCTGGTCACCGCGGCGGTGGACTTCGACCGCTCGCTCGGCTTCTCGTGGGACGCGGTGGGCTCCGCGCTCGGCGTCACCAAGCAGGCGGTGCACCGCCGCTACGGCGCCCGCCGCGCCGCCGCACCGGCCGCCACCGAGACCGAGCTCACGCCGGAGCCGACCGGCAGCCGGGCGGTCGGCGTGAACACGGGCATGCCCACGGTCCCCGCCGCCCGCTCGATGCCGACCCAGCCGACGGCGGGCAGCCCGGCGCTGCGCGACGAGGCAAGACCGACCGCGTTCCCCGGCCCCCGCAACGGCTGACCCACCTTTCCCCCTTGCCCCCTTGCCCCCTTGCCCCCTTCCCCCCTTCTGCCCTCTCGGCCCCCTCCCGAGAGGGCAGCCGCGTTCCCGGCCACCGACCGGACCGCCTCACCTCATCCGATCCGGCCCGTCCGATGCCCGTGATCCGATGCCTGATCCGGTACCCGGCTCATCAGACGCCCGGCTCATCCGATGTCCGGCTCATCCGATGTCCGGCGGATCGATCCGCACCCGCACCGCTTCCTCCCCGCCCCGCGCCATCCGCGCCGCCTGCGCCGCCTTCAGGGCCGAGGCCAGCGCCGCGCCCCTCCCCGGCGGCACCCGGATCAGCATCCGCTCCCAGTGCTCGCCCGGCGGCGGCTCCCCCGGTCTGCGGGGCCGCCCGGCAGGGCTGGGCGGCAGCGGGACCGGACCGAGCGTCTCCGCCTCCCCTGGCAGCTCGACCGCCGCCAGGAACGCGGCCACCGCCTCCCCCTTCCCGGACACCGCCGCCATCCGCGAGACCGGCGGGAACCCCAGCTCGGCCCGCTCAGCGAGTTCACGCACAGCGTGACCGACGGGGTCCCACCGCACCAGCGCCTGCACGGGCCGCAGGGTCGGCTCGGCGACGACGACCACCGTCCCGCCGTCCCCCTGCGGCCGCACCAGCGCAGCCGCCGCGATCCACCGCCGCAGCGCGTCCTCCCCGGCCCGCAGGTCGGGCCGGCCGAGCATGGCCCAGCCGTCCAGCAGCAGCGCCGCCGCGTAGCCGCCCTCCGCGACCGGCTCCGCCCCGGGCGTGCTGACCACCAGCGCGGGCGCCCCCGGCACGGTGTCCAGCACATGCTCACGCCCGGACGTCCGCACCGGTACGGCGGGAAAGGCCCGCCCCAGCTCCTCGGCGGTCCGCCTGGCCCCCACGATCTGGGCCCGCAGCCGGAACGACCCGCACTCCGGGCAGTGCCAGGCGCTCTCCTCACGCCCGCACCAGCCGCACCCCAGCGCCCCGCCGTCCCGCGTCTCCAGCGGACCGGAGCAGTGCCGGCAGCGGGCGGCGGCCCGGCACTGCGCGCACGCCATCCGGGGCACGTACCCGCGCCGCGGCACCTGGACCAGCACCGGCCCCTGCCGCAGCCCCTCCCGGACCGTCTGCCAGGCGAGGGTGGGCAGCCGGGCGGCCCGGGCGGCCTCGTCCCGCGCGAGGTCCTGGTCCCCCACCGTCCGCACCAGCGGAGCGGCCCGCCGCACCTGCTCCCGGGCGGCGACCAGCCCCTGCGCCCAGCCGCTCTCCACGAGCTGGGCGGCCTCCACGGTGCAGCTCCAGCCGCCCAGCAGGAAGCCGCACCGGTCCTGCGCGGCCCGCAGCAGCAGCACCTCCCGGGCGTGCGGCTGCGGGGCGTGCTGCTCGCTGTGGCTGTCGTCCCCGTCGTCCCAGAGGGCGACCAGCCCGAGGTTCTGCACCGGAGCGAACATGGCGGCCCGGGTGCCGACCACCGCCCGTACGCTCCCGCGCCGTACGGCGAGCCATTCCCGGTACCGCTTCTCGGGCCCGGCGTCCGCCGTGAGCAGGGCGTGCCGCCCCTCCCCCAGCAACGCCGTCAGCGCGGCGTCGACCCGCGCCGCGGCCCGCCCGTCCGGTACGACGACCAGGGCCCCGCGTCCCGAGGCGAGGGTCGCGGCGACGGCCCGGGCCAGCTCCTCGCTCCACCCGGGCCCCGGCAGCGCGTTCCACACGGCCCGCGGCGTGCCTCCCGACGCCAGGGACTCCAGGAACGCGCTCCCCCGCTCGTACCGCGCCCAGGACCCGGCCTTGGGGGCCGGGGGCGGTGGCAGCGGGGCGGGCGAGGGCCGCTGCTCGGCGCGCGCGTTGCGCGGGGGCACGGCGAGCTGGAGGACGTCCGCGAGGCTCCCCGCGTACCGGTCGGCGACCGCCCGCGCCAGCCCGAGCAGCTCCTCGCCGAGCACGGGTTCGGGCGACACGACCTGGGCGAGCGCCGCGAGCGGCCCGGAGTAGTCGGACGTGGCGAGCCGCTCGACCAGGAAGCCGTCGATGAGCCCGCCGCCCTCGCGCCGCCCCTCCCGCACCCGGCCGCGCCCGGCGCCGAACCGCACGCGCACACGCACCCCGGGCTGCGCCTCGGCGTCCAGTTCGGCGGGCACCGCGTAGTCGAAGTACCGGTCGAGATGGAGGACGCCCTTGTCGACGAGCACCCGCGCGACCGGCAGCTCCCCGGCCAGCGCGGCCCCCCGCCAGGTCCGCGGCTTGGCCCGGGGCTCCTTGGCCCGCCGCACGCTCTCCCGGATCAGCGCGAGCTGTTCGGGCGGCGCGCCCTCCCCGGCCGCGCCACCGCCCCCCTGCCCGTTCTCGCTGCTCACTCCAGCATTCTTACCAAACGCCACCGACAACGCCCCCTCCCGCACACCCCGCTCCCCCTGCGGCCCCGGGCGCCCCCGCGCACGAGCCGTCCGGCGGCCCGACCGCGCTCGCCCCCTCCGGCCCGGGGCGGCCACGAGGAACCGGTCGGCCCGGACGCCGTGCGCGAGCACGTCCTCGGCCGAGCCGGGGCGCGTCCTCGGCCGAGCCGGGAAGACGCCGAAGCCCGGCCTCCCCTCGGGAAGCCGGGCTCCGTGCGTGATCCGTGCGGTCCTACAGGCCCGCGGCCTTGCGCAGCGCCTCCACGCGGTCCGTGCGCTCCCACGTGAAGTCGGGCAGCTCACGGCCGAAGTGACCGTACGCGGCGGTCTGGGCGTAGATCGGGCGCAGCAGGTCGAGGTCGCGGATGATCGCGGCCGGACGCAGGTCGAAGACGTCGTCGATCGCCTTCTCGATCCGGTCGATGTCGATCTGCTCGGTGCCGAAGGTCTCGACGAACAGACCGACCGGCTCGGCCTTGCCGATCGCGTACGCGACCTGGACCTCGCAGCGGGACGCGAGACCCGCGGCGACCACGTTCTTGGCGACCCAGCGCATGGCGTAGGCGGCCGAGCGGTCCACCTTGGACGGGTCCTTGCCGGAGAACGCGCCACCGCCGTGCCGGGCGAAGCCGCCGTAGGTGTCGATGATGATCTTGCGGCCGGTGAGGCCGGCGTCGCCCATCGGGCCACCGATCTCGAAGCGGCCGGTCGGGTTGACCAGCAGCCGGTAGTTCTCGGTGTCGATCTTGATGCCGTCGTCCAGGAGGGCCTTCAGCTCCGGCTCCACGACGAACTCGCGGATGTCGGGGGCGAGCAGCGACTCGAGGTCGATGTCGGACGCGTGCTGCGAGGAGACGACGACCGTGTCGAGGCGGACGGCCTTGTCGCCGTCGTACTCGATGGTGACCTGGGTCTTGCCGTCGGGGCGCAGGTAGGGGATGGTCCCGTTCTTGCGGACGTCCGACAGGCGCTTGGACAGCCGGTGCGCCAGGAAGATCGGCAGCGGCATCAGGGTCGGCGTCTCGTCGGAGGCGTAGCCGAACATCAGGCCCTGGTCGCCGGCGCCCTGACGGTCCAGCTCGTCCTCGTCGCCCTCGACTCGGGACTCGTACGCCGTGTCGACACCCTGGGCGATGTCCGGGGACTGGGCTCCGATGGACACCGAGACGCCGCAGGAGGCGCCGTCGAAGCCCTTCTTGGAGGAGTCGTAGCCGATCTCGAGAATCTTGTCGCGCACGAGCTGCGGGATCGGCGCGTAAGCCTTGGTGGTGACCTCTCCGGCCACGTGCACCAGGCCGGTCGTGATCAGGGTCTCGACGGCGACCCGAGAGGTCGGGTCCTCGCGCAGGAGCGCGTCGAGAATGGTGTCGCTGATCTGGTCAGCGATCTTGTCGGGGTGACCCTCGGTCACGGACTCCGAAGTGAAAAGGCGACGGGACACAACGCTCCCTGGGGTTGCAGCGGCTGCTGGCTGATCATGGGCGGACGGGACGGGGGCTGCGCCCGGCGTCGTCCGAGAAACAGTTTATCGGTCGCGCTCGACCACCGGCCCACCTGTCTCGCCTCTCGGGAGCCCTGTGACCTGCGGCACAGGCATTCTGCCCAATGCCGGGCACCCTTGGCCAGGGTCGCCACGCCCGAATCGAGAGGAGGCAGGAGAACGGCGTAGCGCATCAAACAGTCACGTCAGGCGTGGCGTCACCAGGTCCCACACGATTTCGGCCAGGTTTTCCTTGGGTCCGTGCGGCACGGGGGTCTCGCTGCCGTCGGCGCCCAGGACGACGGCCTCGTTCTCCTCGGAACCGAATGTCCGGCGTTCCCCCACCTCGTTCACGACCAGCAGATCACAGCCTTTGCGGAGCAGCTTCGCCCGGCCGTTGGCCAGCACGTCGTCCGTCTCCGCGGCGAAGCCGACGACCACCTGTCCGGGGCGGGCGCGGTCGGCGGAGATCTCCGCGAGGATGTCCGGATTCCGTACGAGGACGATCGGCTCGGGCTCCTGGCCGTCCTTCTTCTTGATCTTCCCTGTGGCGTATGTCTCGGGGCGGAAGTCGGCCACGGCGGCCGCCATCACGACCGCGTCGGCGTCGGCGGCGGCCTTGAGGACCTCCTCACGCAGCTGCACGGCCGTGCCGACCGGGACGACGTCGACGCCCGCCGGGTCGGGCAGGCCGGTGTTCGCGGCGATCAGCGTGACCCGGGCGCCCCGGGCGGCGGCGGTGCGGGCGAGGGCGTAGCCCTGCTTGCCGGAGGAGCGGTTGCCGAGGAAGCGGACCGGGTCGAGGGGCTCACGGGTGCCGCCGGCGCTGACCACGACATGCCGGCCGCCGAGGTCGGGTTCACGCACGCCCCTGGCCAGGACGCGTCGGCAGACCTCGAAGATCTCGGCGGGGTCGGGCAGCCGGCCCTTGCCGGTGTCGACGCCGGTGAGGCGGCCGACGGCGGGTTCGACGACGACGGCGCCCCGGCGGCGGAGCGTCGCCACGTTCTCCTGGGTGGCCGGGTGCTCCCACATCTCGGTGTGCATGGCGGGGGCGAAGACGACCGGGCAGCGGGCCGTGAGCAGGGTGTTGGTGAGGAGGTCGTCGGCGAGGCCGTGGGCGGCCTTGGCGAGCAGGTCGGCGGTGGCCGGGGCGACGACCACCAGGTCGGCGTGCTGGCCGATGCGGACGTGCGGGACCTCGTGGACGTCGTCCCAGACCTCGGTGGAGACGGGGTTGCCGGAGAGGGCGGACCAGGTGGCGGCGCCCACGAAGTGCAGGGCGGAGGCGGTGGGGACCACCCGCACGTCGTGGCCGGACTCGGTCAGTCTGCGCAGGAGCTCACAGGCCTTGTAGGCGGCGATGCCCCCGCTGACCCCCAGCACGACCTTCGGCTTGTCCACCGTGTCTCCCCGGCTCTCGGCTCGCGTGCGCCAGGCGGCAGCGCACATCCCCATCACACACCACAGGCCCGGCAGTCGCGCTGCCGGGCCTGTGGAAAAGTCAGCTGCAAGCTGAAGGTACTACTACCGCATCGACACTACTGCGCGGGGCCCTCGATGGCCTCGGAGGTCAGCAGGCCCGCGTTGATCTCGCGGAGGGAGATCGAGAGCGGCTTCTCGTGGACGTGGGTGTCCACGAGCGGACCGACGTACTCGAGGAGGCCCTCGCCGAGCTGCGAGTAGTACGCGTTGATCTGGCGGGCCCGCTTGGCCGCGTAGATCACGAGGCTGTACTTCGAGTCGGTGGCCTCGAGGAGCTCGTCGATCGGCGGGTTGATGATGCCCTCGGGCGCGGAGATGGAAGAGGACACGCTCTACCTTCCGATGGATGGGAAAAGAATGGTCGTGATCACGGGGTATGGATCACATTGCCCGTGATCACACAACATCCACCAAGGCTAGCAGCTCACGAGCCACGTCCTCGACGGAGGTGTTGACGAGGGTCACATCGAACTCCGGCTCGGCCGCCAGTTCGATCTTCGCCGCCTTCAGACGGCGCTCGATCACCTCGGGCGCCTCGGTGCCCCGCCCGGTGAGCCGGCGCACCAGCTCCTCCCAGGAGGGAGGGGCCAGGAAGACCAGCCGGGCCTCGGGCATCGACTCGCGGACCTGCCGCGCGCCCTGGAGGTCGATCTCCAGGAGGACGGGCTCACCCGCCTCCAGGCGCTCCAGCACGGCGGCCCGCGGAGTGCCGTAGCGGTTGCCGGCGAACTCGGCCCACTCCAGCAGCTCACCGTTGGCGATCAGCTTGTCCATCTCGTCGTCGGTGACGAAGAAGTAGTGGACTCCGTGCCGCTCGCCGGGCCTGGGCTTGCGGGTCGTCGCCGACACCGAGAGCCAGACCTCGGGGTGTTCCTTGCGCATATGGGCGACGACCGTGCTCTTACCGACCCCTGAGGGGCCGGAGAGCACGGTCAGCCGCGGACGTACGTCCGGGGGCTCGGGGGTCGTCCCCCGGAATGTTGCAGCCATGCAGCGATTATTCCAGCAATCCCGGAGTGCCCGGGACTCCCTTCCCGGCAGTACCCGGGATCAGGAGCCGGTGCTGCCGAACTCACGCTCCAGGGAGGCGATCTGGTTGGAACCGAGACCGCGCACGCGGCGGCTCTCGGAGATGCCGAGTCGCTCCATGATCTGCTTGGCGCGGACCTTGCCCACGCCCGGCAGGGACTCGAGCAGCGCGGAGACCTTCATCTTGCCGATGACGTCGTTCTCCTGGCCCTGCTTGATGACCTCGTGCAGGGAGGCGCCGGAGTGCTTGAGTCGATTCTTGACCTCGGCCCGCTCCCGGCGAGCCGCGGCGGCCTTTTCGAGCGCGGCTGCGCGCTGTTCGGGGGTAAGGGGCGGAAGAGCCACGCCTACGTCACCTCGGATGTCGAACTGTCGGATACGGACCGGTGAGGAACCTAGTCGCCCCTCACCTAGGGAGCTACGAGCAACACGCTCTGCCCGTTCACTCTGCTCGGAGACTAGCGGGCAAGTCCGCCGGAGTCAGCGAGAACAGCGGAAAAGTCCTGGTCAGCCTCTGTCAGGACGGGATATTCCAGACATATTGCCCCGGATTTGAGGATGTATCCAGCCTCAAATCGGCCGGGAGCCACTCATCGGAGGTTTGAAAACTCCCCGGACCGGCTCTCAGGCGGCCGTCAACGTGACGCGGATCTCATCCGCGAAGCGCTGAGCGGCGTCACGCAGTGCGATCACGTCGGGACCGTGGCGCAACACACCCCGGCTGACGTTCGGCACCACGTTGCGCAGCGCGGACCCGAAGACCCGCGGCAGGTCGGCCGGCGTCGCCCCCTGCGCGCCGACTCCGGGCGCGAGCAGCGGACCGTTGATGCCGAGGTCGTACGACGAGAGATCGCCGAGCGTGGCACCGACCACGGCCCCGAAGGAGCCCAGCGGCTCCTCCCCCGCGTTCTCGGCGGCCAGATGCGCCAGCATGGTCGCGCCGACGTCCCGGCCGTCCGCGCGCACCGCGTGCTGGACCTCGCCGCCCTCCGGGTTGGAGGTCAGCGCCAGCACGAACAGGCCGGTGCCGCTCTCCCGGGCCAGTGCCACGGCCGGGCTCAGCGAGCCGTAGCCGAGGTACGGGGAGACCGTGAGGGCGTCGGAGAACAGCGGCGCGTCCTTGTGCAGGAACGACTCGGCGTAGGCGGCCATGGTCGAGCCGATGTCGCCCCGCTTGGCGTCCATGACCACCAGGGCGCCGGCCTCCCGGGCCTCCTGGACCGACTTCTCCAGCACGGCGACCCCGCGCGAGCCGAACCGCTCGAAGAACGCGCTCTGCGGCTTCAGCACGGCGACCCGGTCGGCCATCGCCTCGACGACCGTGCGGCTGAACCGCTCCAGGCCCGCCACGTCGTCGTTCAGGCCCCACTCGGAGAGCAGGGAGGCGTGCGGGTCGATCCCGACGCAGAGCGGGCCGCGCTCGTCCATCGCCCGGCGCAGCCGCGCGCCGAAGGGTTCCAGGGTCATGCCGTCTTCCTCACGTCGGCGCCGACCGCGTCGGCGAGGGTGGCGTAGGGGCTGGTGCGCAGCCGTGCGGCGAGCCCCTTGTGGACGGAACGGCCCCAGAAGGGCCCCTCGTAGATGAAGGCGCTGTAGCCCTGGACGAGCGTGGCACCGGCCAGGATCCGCTGCCAGGCGTCCTCGGCGTTCTCGACGCCGCCGACACCGACCAGGGTGATCCGGTCGCCCACGCGCGCGTAGAGGCGGCGCAGGACCTCCAGGGAGCGGGCCTTGAGCGGCGCCCCGGAGAGTCCGCCGGTCTCCTTGACCAGGGAGGGGTCGGACGTCAGACCGAGCCCCTCACGCGCGATGGTGGTGTTCGTGGCGATGATCCCGTCCAGGCCCAGCTCGACGGCCAGGTCGGCGACCGCGTCCACGTCCTCGTCGGCGAGGTCCGGGGCGATCTTCACCAGCAGCGGGACCCGCCGCGAGCGCACCGTGCGGTCGGCGGCCTCGCGGACGGCGCTCAGCAGCGGCCGCAGCGCCTGGGTGGCCTGGAGGTTGCGCAGGCCCGGCGTGTTCGGCGACGAGACGTTCACGACGAGGTAGTCGGCGTACGGGGCGAGCCGCTCGGTCGACGTCACGTAGTCGCCGACGGCCTCCTCCTCCGCCACGGCCTTGGTCTTGCCGATGTTGACGCCCACGACGGTCCTGAAGACCGGCGTACGGGAGGCCAGGCGCGCGGCGACGGCCAGCGAGCCCTCGTTGTTGAAGCCCATGCGGTTGATGAGCGCCCGGTCCGGCACGAGCCGGAACAGCCGCTTCCTGGGGTTGCCCGGCTGCGCCTCCCCCGTCACCGTGCCGATCTCGACGTGGTCGAAGCCCAGCATCGCCATGCCGTCGATCGCGACGGCGTTCTTGTCGAAGCCGGCGGCGAGCCCGAACGGGCCGTGCATCCGCAGCCCGAAGGCCTCGGTGCGCAGCTCCTTGTGACGGGGGGCGAGGGCGGCCGCGAGGAAGGTGCGCAGGACCGGGACGCGGGCGGCGAGCCGGATCCAGCGGAAGGCCAGGTGGTGCGCCTGCTCGGGGTCCATCCTGGTGAAGACCAGACGGAAGAAAAGCTTGTACATCACTGTGTCCTCATGCAGAGGGGGACACCGTTTCCGGTGTCCCCCTCGTCGGCTGCTAGTCGCGGGCCGCGGTCAGGTGTGCCGCGTGTTCCTGGAGCGAGCGGACGCCCACGTCTCCGTGGTTGAGGGCGTCGATGCCCTGGACGGCGGCGGCGAGCGCCTGGACCGTCGTCAGGCACGGCACGGACCGCGCCACGGCGGCCGTACGGATGTCGTAGCCGTCGAGGCGGCCGCCGGTGCCGTACGGGGTGTTGACGATGAGGTCGACCTCGCCGTCGTGGATGAGCTGGACGATGGTCTTCTCGCCGTTGGGGCCGGTGCCCTCGGACTGCTTGCGCACGACCGTGGCGTTGATGCCGTTGCGCCTGAGGACCTCGGCCGTGCCGGAGGTGGCCATCAGCTCGAAGCCGTGGGCGACCAGTTCACGCGCCGGGAAGATCATCGAGCGCTTGTCCCGGTTGGCCACCGAGATGAACGCCCGCCCCTTGGTGGGCAGCGGCCCGTACGCGCCAGCCTGCGACTTGGCGTACGCCGTGCCGAAGACGGAGTCGATGCCCATGACCTCGCCGGTGGAGCGCATCTCCGGGCCCAGGACGGTGTCCACACCGCGCCCGGAGGTGTCCCGGAAGCGGCTCCACGGCATCACGGCCTCCTTGACGGAGATCGGCGCGTCCAGCGGCAGCTCGCCGCCGTCGCCGGTGGCCGGGAGCAGCCCCTCGGTGCGCAGCTCGGCGATGGTCGCGCCCAGCGAGATCCGGGCGGCGGCCTTCGCCAGCGGCACCGCGGTCGCCTTCGAGGTGAAGGGGACCGTACGGGACGCGCGCGGGTTGGCCTCCAGCACGTAGAGGATGTCGCCGGCCATCGCGAACTGGATGTTGATCAGGCCGCGGACGCCGACGCCCTTGGCGATGGCCTCGGTGGAGGCCCGCAGGCGCTTGATGTCGAAGCCGCCCAGGGTGATCGGGGGCAGGGCGCAGGCCGAGTCGCCGGAGTGGATGCCGGCCTCCTCGATGTGCTCCATGACGCCGCCGAGGTACAGCTCCTGACCGTCGTAGAGCGCGTCGACGTCGATCTCGATCGCGTCGTCGAGGAAGCGGTCGACGAGGACCGGCCGGGTCGGGCTGATCTCGGTCGACTCGGCGATGTAGGCGGACAGCCGGGTCTCGTCGTAGACGATCTCCATGCCGCGGCCGCCCAGCACGTAGGAGGGCCGGACCAGGACCGGGTAGCCGATCTCGTCCGCGATGGCCTTGGCCTCGACGAAGGTGGTGGCGGTGCCGTGCTTCGGGGCCGGCAGGCCCGCCTCGGCCAGCACGCGGCCGAACGCGCCCCGGTCCTCGGCCGCGTGGATGGCCTCCGGCGGGGTGCCGACGATCGGCACGCCGTTGTCCTTCAGCGCCTGCGCCAGGCCCAGCGGGGTCTGGCCGCCGAGCTGGACGACGACGCCGGCGATCGGCCCGGCCTGCGCCTCCGCGTGGACGATCTCCAGCACGTCCTCGAGCGTCAGCGGCTCGAAGTACAGGCGGTCGGAGGTGTCGTAGTCGGTGGAGACGGTCTCCGGGTTGCAGTTGACCATCACCGTCTCGTACCCGGCGTCCGACAGCGCGAAGGACGCGTGCACGCAGGAGTAGTCGAACTCGATGCCCTGGCCGATGCGGTTCGGACCCGAGCCCAGGATGATCACGGCGGGCTTCTCGCGCGGCGCGACCTCGTTCTCCTCGTCGTAGGAGGAGTAGAAGTACGGGGTCTTCGCGGCGAACTCGGCGGCGCAGGTGTCGACCGTCTTGTAGACCGGGCGCACGCCCAGCGCGTGGCGGACCTCGCGCACGACGTCCTCGCGCAGCCCGCGGATCTCGGCGATCTGCTGGTCGGAGAAGCCGTGCCGCTTGGCCTCGGCCAGCAGCTCCGAGGTCAGCTCCGGGGCCTGCGCCAGCTCGTCCGCGATCTCCTTGATCAGGAAGAGCTGGTCGACGAACCAGGGGTCGATCTTCGTGAACTCGAAGATCTCCTCGGGCGTGGCGCCCGCGCGGATGGCCTGCATGACGGTGTTGATCCGGCCGTCGGTGGGGCGGACCGACTCGCGCAGCAGCTCGGCCTTGCTCTTGCCGGAGCCGGGCTCGCCGACGAAGGTGAACTGGCTGCCCTTCTTCTCCAGCGAGCGCAGCGCCTTCTGGAAGGCCTCGGTGAAGTTCCGGCCGATGGCCATGGCCTCGCCGACCGACTTCATGGTGGTCGTGAGGGTGGAGTCGGCGGACGGGAACTTCTCGAAGGCGAAGCGCGGGGCCTTGACGACCACGTAGTCGAGCGTCGGCTCGAAGGAGGCCGGGGTCTCCCGCGTGATGTCGTTCGGGATCTCGTCGAGGGTGTAACCGACGGCGAGCTTGGCCGCGATCTTGGCGATCGGGAAGCCGGTCGCCTTGGAGGCGAGCGCCGAGGACCGCGACACGCGCGGGTTCATCTCGATGACGATGACCCGGCCGTCCTCGGGGTTCACCGCGAACTGGATGTTGCAGCCGCCGGTGTCCACGCCGACCTCGCGGATCACGGCGATACCGATGTCCCGCAGGATCTGGTACTCGCGGTCGGTCAGCGTCATCGCCGGGGCGACGGTGATCGAGTCGCCGGTGTGCACGCCCATGGGGTCGAAGTTCTCGATGGAGCAGACGACCACGACGTTGTCGTGCTTGTCGCGCATCAGCTCCAGCTCGTACTCCTTCCAGCCGAGGATGGACTCCTCCAGGAGCACCTCGGTGGTCGGCGAGAGGGTGAGGCCCTGCCCGGCGATGCGGCGCAGCTCCTCCTCGTCGTGCGCGAAGCCGGAACCGGCGCCGCCCATGGTGAAGGAGGGGCGGACGACGACCGGGTAGCCGCCGAGCGTCTCGACGCCCGCGAGGACGTCCTCCATGGTGTGGCAGATGACCGAGCGGGCGGACTCGCCGTGCCCGATCTTCTCGCGGACGGCCTCGACCACGCCCTTGAAGAGGTCGCGGTCCTCGCCCTTGTTGATGGCTTCGACGTTGGCGCCGATCAGCTCGACGCCGTACTTCTCCAGCGTGCCGGCCTCGTGCAGCGAGATGGCCGTGTTGAGGGCCGTCTGGCCGCCCAGGGTGGGCAGCAGGGCGTCGGGGCGCTCCTTGGCGATGATCTTCTCGACGAACTCCGGGGTGATCGGCTCGACGTAGGTGGCGTCGGCGATCTCCGGGTCGGTCATGATCGTCGCCGGGTTGGAGTTGACCAGGATCACCCGCAGGCCCTCGGCGCGCAGGATGCGGCACGCCTGGGTGCCGGAGTAGTCGAACTCGGCGGCCTGGCCGATGACGATCGGGCCGGAGCCGATGACCAGGACGGACTGGATATCGGTGCGCTTAGGCACGCTGGCCCTCCATCAGGGATACGAAGCGGTCGAACAGGTAGGCGGCGTCGTGCGGGCCGGCTGCCGCTTCGGGGTGGTACTGGACGGAGAAGCCGGGCTGGTCGAGCAGCTGGAGCCCCTCCACGACGTCGTCGTTCAGACAGACGTGGGACACCTCGGCGCGGCCGAACGGCGTCTCGCTGACCCGGTCGAGCGGCGCGTCCACGGCGAAGCCGTGGTTGTGCGCGGTGACCTCGACCTTGCCGGTCGTTCGGTCCTGGACGGGCTGGTTGATGCCCCGGTGGCCGTACTTCAGCTTGTAGGTGCCGAAGCCGAGGGCGCGGCCGAGGATCTGGTTGCCGAAGCAGATGCCGAACAGCGGCGTCCGGCGCTCCAGGACGGCGGTCATCAGCGCGACGGGGCCGTCGGCGGTGGCGGGGTCGCCCGGGCCGTTGGAGAAGAACACCCCGTCGGGGTTCACGGCGTAGATGTCGTCCGCCGAGGCGGTGGCCGGCAGCACGTGCACCTCGATGCCGCGCTCGGCCATGCGGTGCGGGGTCATGCCCTTGATGCCGAGGTCGACGGCGGCGACGGTGAACCTCTTCGTACCGATCGCCGGGACGACGTAGGCCTCCTTGGTGGCGACCTCCTCGTACAGGCTCAGGCCCTTCATGTGGGGCTGGGTCTGCACGCGCGCGAGGAGTTCGCTGTCGGGGCCGACCGCCTCGCCGGAGAAGATGCCGGCGCGCATGGAGCCGCGCTCGCGCAGGTGGCGGGTGAGGGCGCGGGTGTCGATGCCGGAGATGCCGACGACGTTCTGCGCCACCAGCTCGTCGTCCAGGGAGCGCTTGGCGCGCCAGTTGGACGGCACGCGCGCGGGGTCGCGCACGACATAGCCGGAGACCCAGATGCGGCCGGACTCGTCGTCCTCGTCGTTCCAGCCGGTGTTGCCGATCTGCGGGGCGGTCGCGACGACGATCTGGCGGTCGTACGACGGGTCGGTCAGGGTCTCCTGGTAGCCGGTCATGCCGGTGGAGAACACCGCTTCACCGAAGGTCTCCCCCACGGCCCCGTAGGCACGGCCGCGGAAAACCCGGCCGTCCTCCAGGACAAGTACGGCGGGAGCCTTGGTGGCTCCCCTTGTGGAGGTCGTCATCGTGCGCCTTCCGTTGTGTGCGTCTCGTTGATCATGGAGTTGATGGCGGCGACCCACTCCGTGTGCTCCGCCGCGTGGTCGGAGCGGAAGCCGGAGTCGATCAGCCTGTCGCCGTGCGCCCAGGTCACCAGGAGCAGTCCGCCCTCGGTGAGCACCTTGCCCGCGATGCCCTTGCCGAGCAGGGCCTCGCGCAGCGCGGCGGCGGGGATGAAGAAGTCGGTCGCGCCGGGGCGTACGACGTCCAGGCCCGCGTCCGTGAGCGTCAGCTCGACGCGGCTGCGGGTGCCCAGGCCGTGCGCCACGATGCGGTCGAGCCACTGCCCCGCCGTGGTGGAGCCGTGGTAGCGGCCGCTCATGCCCAGTCTCGCCGGGCCGGGCTCGTCCGGCGCGGTGGGGAGCTCGGGCAGGTCGCCCTGGAGCGTGCCGCGCCACTTCCAGCCCTCGCGCATCAGCCAGTAGACGAGCGCGATGAACAGCAGCAGACCGACGACCCAGCCGGCGCGCGCCGCCCAGTCGGTCACTTCGGCCGACTTCTGGTCGGCCGCGAGCAGGAGTGCAGCAGATGTCACGTGAGCTTCCCGTCGACGAGCGTGGCCTTGCCCCGGAGCCAGGTGTGCGTCACACGGCCCGGCAGCTCGCGCCCCTCGTACGGGGTGTTCCGGCTGCGCGAGGCGAAGCCCGCGGGGTCCACGGACCCACGGTATGCCGTGTCGACGAGCGTGAGGTTGGCGGGCTCACCTGCCGAGACGGGGCGTCCATGGCCCTTGGCCTGCCCGATCCCGGCGGGCCGGAAGGACATGCGGTCGGCGACCTGGGCCCAGGTCAGCAGGCCCGTGTCCACCATCGTCTCCTGGACCACCGACAGCGCGGTCTCCAGGCCGACCATGCCCATGGCGGCCGCGGCCCACTCGCAGTCCTTGTCCTCGTGCGGGTGCGGGGCGTGGTCGGTGGCGACGATGTCGATCGTGCCGTCGGCGAGCGCCTCGCGCAGGGCCAGCACGTCGCGCTCGGTGCGCAGCGGCGGGTTGACCTTGTAGACCGGGTTGTACGTCCGCACCAGCTCGTCGGTGAGGAGCAGGTGGTGCGGGGTGACCTCGGCGGTGACGTCGATGCCGCGGGACTTGGCCCAGCGGACGATCTCGACGCTGCCGGCGGTCGACAGGTGGCAGATGTGGACGCGGGAGCCGACGTGCTCGGCGAGCAGGACGTCCCGGGCGATGATCGACTCCTCGGCCACCGCGGGCCAGCCCCCGAGGCCCAGCTCGGCGGAGACGACGCCCTCGTTCATCTGGGCGCCCTCGGTCAGCCGGGGCTCCTGGGCGTGCTGGGCGACGACTCCGCCGAAGGCCTTCACGTACTCCAGCGCGCGCCGCATGATCACGGCGTCGTCGACGCACTTGCCGTCGTCGGAGAAGACGGTGACACCGGCGGCCGACTCGTGCATCGCGCCCAGCTCGGCGAGCTTGCGGCCCTCCAGGCCGACCGTGACGGCGCCGATCGGCTGCACGTCGCAGTAACCGTGCTCCCGGCCGAGCCGGTAGACCTGCTCGACGACACCGGCCGTGTCGGCGACCGGGAAGGTGTTGGCCATGGCGAAGACGGCCGTGTAGCCGCCGGAGGCCGCCGCGCGGGTACCGGTCAGCACGGTCTCGGAGTCCTCGCGGCCCGGCTCGCGCAGATGGGTGTGCAGGTCGACCAGACCGGGCAGCAGCACCCGGCCGGCGGCCTCGACGACCTCGGCGCCCTCGGCGGACAGCCCCTGGCCCACCTCGGCGATGATCTCGCCGTCGATCAGGACGTCCTGCGCGTCGCCGCCGAGCACCTTCGCACCACGGATCAGGATCTTGCTCATCGTTCTTACTTCCCCTCGGTGGTACGGGCGTGGCTGACGGCGGACTCGTTGCCGCCCAGCAGCAGGTAGAGGACGGCCATCCGGATGGACACGCCGTTGGCGACCTGCTCCACGACGGTGCAGCGGTCGGAGTCGGCGACCTCGGCGGTGATCTCCATGCCCCGGACCATCGGGCCGGGGTGCATCACGATGGCGTGCTCGGGCATCCGCGCCATCCGGTCGCCGTCGAGGCCGTAGCGCCGGGAGTACTCGCGCTCGGTGGGGAAGAAGGCGGCGTTCATCCGCTCCCGCTGGACGCGCAGCATCATCACGGCGTCGGACTTCGGCAGGGTGCTGTCGAGGTCGTACGACACCTCGCAGGGCCAGTGCTCGACGCCGACCGGGACCAGGGTGGGCGGGGCGACCAGGGTGACCTCGGCGCCGAGGGTGTGCAGCAGGTCGACGTTGGAGCGGGCGACCCGGCTGTGCAGGATGTCCCCGACGATCGTGATCCGCCGGCCGGCGAGGTCCTGCCCGAGCCCGGCGTCCCGGCCGATCAGCCGGCGGCGCATGGTGAAGGCGTCCAGCAGGGCCTGGGTGGGGTGCTGGTGGGTGCCGTCACCGGCGTTGATGACGGCCGCGTCGATCCACCCGGAGGTGGCGAGGCGGTAGGGGGCCCCGGAGGCGCCGTGCCGGATGACGACGGCGTCGACGCCCATGGCCT
Source organism: Streptomyces phaeofaciens (assembly GCF_014648915.1). GTDB lineage: Bacteria > Actinomycetota > Actinomycetes > Streptomycetales > Streptomycetaceae > Streptomyces > Streptomyces phaeofaciens. The sequence continues at coordinate 123,152 of NZ_BMSA01000005.1, forward strand.
CCAGCGTCTGGGCGGTGTCCTTCAGGGACTCGCCCTTGGACACGCTCGATCCCTTGGCGGAGAAGTTGATGACATCGGCGGAGAGGCGCTTCTCCGCGGCCTCGAAGGAGATCCGGGTCCGGGTGGAGTCCTCGAAGAAGAGGTTGACGACCGTACGGCCGCGCAGGGTCGGCAGTTTCTTGATCGGCCGGTCGGCCACCCGGGCCATCTCCTCGGCGGTGTCGAGGATCAGGACGGCGTCGTCGCGGGTGAGGTCGGCGGCCGAGATGAGATGACGCAGCATCTGTCAGGCTCCGTAAGGCAGTTCAGGTGAAGGGGGAGCGGGGTCCGGCGGTGTCGCCCCGCGCGGGGCACGTCCCGGGCGGACCGGGGCGTGCCGAAGCGGCGTACGGCGGTGCCGTACGCGGTGCGTCCGCTAGGGGGTCCGCTTGGCGCCGAGCAGCACGGTGTCGCGACCGTCCTCCTCGGCGAGCTGGACCTTGACCGTCTCCCGCAGCGACGTGGGGAGGTTCTTGCCGACGTAGTCGGCGCGGATGGGCAGTTCGCGGTGGCCGCGGTCGACCAGGACCGCGAGCTGCACCGCGCGCGGGCGCCCGATGTCGTTCAGGGCGTCGAGTGCGGCGCGAATGGTGCGGCCGGAGAAGAGCACGTCGTCGACGAGGACGACCAGGCGGCCGTCGATGCCGTCACCGGGGATCTCGGTGCGGGCCAGCGCACGCGGCGGGTGCATGCGCAGATCGTCGCGGTACATGGTGATGTCGAGGGAGCCGACCGGGATCTTGCGGTCGGTGATCTCCTCGAGCTTGGCGGCGAGCCGCTGGGCGAGGAAGACGCCCCGGGTCGGGATGCCGAGGAGCACCACGTCGTCGGCGCCCTTGGCGCGCTCGACGATCTCGTGGGCGATGCGGGTCAGTACCCGCGCGATGTCGGGGCCTTCGAGAACGGGCCGGGCATCGGAGGTGTGGGTGTCCATACGAGAAGGACCTCCTTCTCCGCCTCACGGGACGGATCTTAAAGGACGTCGGGTTTGCGCCATCCACCGTAGCAGGCGGGAACGACCCCCCTGATCACCCCCTTGGAGTAATCGGCCATCGATACCACGGAAGAGTCGGTGTGGACCATTCGGCTTGACGCAGAAGAATCACGCTGCGTAACCTCACAATGAGTTACCAGCCGCGCGGCATGGAACCAAAGCCAGTTGCGTCGACCCAGTGCCGGGGAGCTATATGTCCAGCGAATACGCCAAACAGCTCGGGGCCAAGCTCCGGGCGATCCGCACCCAGCAGGGCCTTTCCCTCCACGGTGTCGAGGAGAAGTCCCAGGGACGCTGGAAGGCGGTCGTGGTCGGTTCGTACGAGCGCGGCGACCGCGCCGTCACCGTGCAGCGCCTTGCCGAGCTGGCGGACTTCTACGGCGTCCCCGTGCAGGAGCTGCTGCCGGGCACCACCCCGGGCGGCGCCGCCGAGCCGCCGCCGAAGCTGGTCCTGGACCTGGAGCGACTGGCCCACGTACCGGTCGAGAAGGCGGGTCCCCTCCAGCGCTACGCGGCGACGATCCAGTCCCAGCGCGGTGACTACAACGGCAAGGTGCTCTCGATCCGCCAGGACGACCTGCGCACGCTCGCCGTCATCTACGACCAGTCGCCCTCGGTCCTCACCGAGCAGCTGATCAGCTGGGGCGTGCTGGACGCGGACGCGCGTCGCGCGGTGTCCCACGAGGAGAACTGAGCGCCTCGGCGTCTCAGCAGAAACGTGCCGCCGGGGTGGCCGGAACTTGACGGTTCCGGCCACCCCGGTTTGCTGTACGCGGTGCGCCGCGCATGCTTTCGTCGCGGGAACGCCTGAGGGCCCACAGCGTGTGCTGTGGGCCCTCAGGCGAGTTCACGCCCCTCAGGGGCGCCGGGCACCGTGCGACGGGCCCCAGGGGGCCCACAGGCCTCGTACGGCCCACAGTTCCCCGGCACTCCCGACGGCCGGTGCGATGATCGGCCGGTCGGACGGTCGGCTAGTCGCGTCGCAGCGCCGGCTTGAGCTCCTTCAGCCGGCCGAGCAGGCCGTTGACGAAGGACGGCGACTCGTCCGTGGAGAACTCCTTGGCCAGCTGCACCATCTCGTCGAGCACGACCGCGTCCGGGGTCTCGTCGACCCAGATCAGCTCGTAGGCGCCCAGACGCAGGATGTTGCGGTCGACGACCGGCATACGGTCGAGCGTCCAGCCGACGGAGTACTGGCCGATCAGCTCGTCGATGCGCCTCGCGTGTCCGGCGTAGCCCTCGACGAGCTGCATCGTGAACTCGCTCACCGGCGGCTGCCGGGTGTCGGCCCGGGAGAGCCGAACCCAGTCCGCGAGGACCGTCAGGACATCGGCTTCACGCTGGTCGCCCTCGAAGAGGATCTGGAAGGCGCGCTTGCGGGCCGTGTTGCGAGCAGCCACGGTTAGCTGTTCACCCGGCCGAGGTAGTCGCTGGTGCGAGTGTCGACCTTGATCTTCTCACCGGTGGTGATGAAGAGCGGGACCTGGATCTGGTGACCGGTCTCCAGGGTGGCGGGCTTGGTGCCACCGGTGGAGCGGTCGCCCTGAAGGCCCGGCTCGGTCTCCTGGACGACGAGCTCGACGGCTGCGGGCAGCTCGACGAAGAGCACCTCGCCCTCGTGCTGCGCCACGGTGGCCGAGAAACCCTCGATCAGGAAGTTGGCGGCGTCGCCGACGGCCTTGCGGTCGACCATCAGCTGGTCGTAGGTCTCCATGTCCATGAAGACGAAGTACTCGCCGTCCATGTACGAGAACTGCATGTCGCGCTTGTCGACAGTGGCCGTCTCGACCTTGACGCCGGCGTTGAAGGTCTTGTCGACCACCTTGCCGGACAGCACGTTCTTGAGCTTGGTGCGCACGAAGGCCGGGCCCTTGCCGGGCTTGACGTGCTGGAACTCGACGACGGACCACAGCTGGCCGCCATCGAGCTTGAGCACCATGCCGTTCTTGAGGTCGTTCGTGGAAGCCACGGTTGCGGAATCTCCTGGACTGACGTGGACGACCCCGGGCGCACGCACGCTGTCCTAGAGTGCGAGCAGTTCCTTGGTCGTGATGGTGAGTAGCTCGGGTCCGCCGTCCGCCTCGGGGCGCACGACGAGCGTGTCATCGATCCGGACGCCGCCCCGGCCCGGGAGGTGGACCCCGGGTTCGACGGTGACCGGCACGCAAGCGTCCAGTTTACCCATGGCTGCGGGAGCCAACTGCGGGTCCTCGTCGATTTCGAGTCCGACACCGTGCCCGGTGATCGCCGGAAGGCCCTCGTGGTACCCCGCGGAGTCCAGTACCTGGCGTGCCGCGCGGTCCACGTCACGGTAGGCGGCACCGGGTGCCAGGCTCTCCCGTCCGGCGCGCTGGGCGGCGAAGACGAGGTCGTACAGCTCGATCTGCCAGTCGGCGGGGGACGTGCCGATGACGAAGGTGCGCCCGATCTCGCAGCGGTAGCCGCGGTAGGCCGCCCCCAGGCACACGGACAGGAAATCGCCCTCCTCCACGCGCCGGTCGGTGGGCCGGTGTCCGCGACGGCCGGAGTTCGGGCCGGTGGCGACGGAGGTGGGGAAGGCGGGGCCGTCGGCGCCGTGGTCGACGAGCCGCCGCTCCAGTTCGAGGGCGAGATGGCGTTCGGTGCGGCCCACGAGGATGGACTCCAGCAGCTCGCCGAGGGCCTGGTCGGTGATCTCCGCGCCGATCCGCAGACAGGAGATCTCCTCCTCGTCCTTGACGACCCTGAGCTGTTCGACGGCGGTGCCGAGGTCGCTGAGGCGCAGGCGCGGTGCGACCGAGCGCAGGCGCCGGTGGCAGGCGACGGTGAGGTGGTGTTCCTCCAGCGCGAGGGAGTCCCCGCCCTGGGCGGTGAGGAGATCCGCCGCGGCGACGGCCGGGTCCCCTCCGGCGCCGGGGAGGCACTGCACCCGCAGGTTCTCGTCCGGCCGGCCCTCCTCGGGACGGTCGTCGGGCGGGCCCGTACAGACGAGCAGGTCCTCGGTCTTGCCGAGGAGCAGGACGGCGCCTCGGGGGGCCGCGCCCGCGAGGTATCTCACGTTGGCGGGGCGTGAGACGAGCGCTGCCGCGTTGCCGGCCGCGGTGCAGCGTTCCCGTAGGCGGGTTCGGCGGGACGCGTACAGGTCTGACATGAGTCGAGCGTAGGAGCGGCGAGCGGATTGCGCCGGTTGGAAAGGGCCGAGTGGGGTGGGGCGGGGGTGGGAGCGGGCAAGCCGGTCGGCGGGAGTGGCCCGGCGGAAGCAAGCCGGCCGGAGCCGGCCGGCGAGAGAAGTCCCGGTGGTAGCCCGTCGCGCGTCGGGTGGGCTCGCCCGTCACGCCCCCGGAGAGGGGTCTACCACTTCGGCGGGCTCGCGATCGCCCTCGCCAGTACTTCGTCCAGGATCCGCGCCGTCGACGGGACGTCCAGCGTGGAGTTGTCGATGATCGGGAGGCCGGAGCCGTACCACCCGGCCATGCGGCCGTGGATGCGGGCGACCTCCTCGTCGGTGAGGCGGCGGTTGCCGGAGCGTTCGGCGTTGCGCTCCAGGACGACCTCCAGGCCGGGGAGGAGGACCACCGGCAGCAGGCCGGGGCCGACATGGCGCTTCCAGCCGCCGAGGCCGACGGCCGGGCGGTCCGGGAAGATCGCGTCGTCGAGGATGCACGAGATGCCGTTGGCCAGGAAGTTGCGCGCCGCGAAGCCGCAGGTGCGACGGGCCAGGCGGTACTGGGCCTCGGAGTGGTCGTTCCAGCCGCTCTGCGGGTCGGCGAAGCCGGAACGGACCCATTCGCGGACGTCGTCGAGGCTGATGTGCGCGGTGGGCACCCGGCGGTGGTCGGCCCAGAACTTGGCGACGCTGGTCTTTCCGGCGCCCGCGGGGCCGATGAGCAGCACCGCGAGGGTCGTGGTCCCCGGGTTGGGGGCGGTCGCGGCGGGCGGTGCGCTGGGCATGGCCACGGGGCCACCGGGCGGCAGCGGGACGTGTCCGGTGGTGTCGGTGCCCGGCGGGACGGGGGCGTGCCGGGGGGCCGGCGGCGGCGGAACCGGGGGGACCGGCGGCTGCGGCGCGGGCGGCACCGGACCGGACGGGGCGGCGCCGAGGTAACCCGGCGGATGCTGCGGGGCGCCGCCGGGCTGGTGGCCCGGGTGGTGTGCGGCCGGCGACCAGCCGGCGGCCGGACCGTGCCCCGGCTGGTGGGGCGGCGGCAGCGGAGAACCCACTGCGTGCTGCATCCGGTGCCACTCCGTCTCGTACAGGCAATGGGCGCTGACGACGGGAGCGTGCGCCCCCGTTTTCGATTCTGAACGGTACCGCCCCCGGCCGTCGTTTGGTGAACGGCCGGGGGCGGTCCGAAGTGCCCGGCGAGGAGAGCGAATCGGGCGGAAGGGAACCCTGGGGACCTACTGGCCCACTTCGCCGTAGGCGGCGAGCAGGACCGCCGGGTCGGGCCCCTCCATGACGGTCGGCTTGGCCAGCCCGTCGAGGACGATGAACCGCAGCAGGTCGCCACGGGACTTCTTGTCGACCTTCATGGTCTCCAGCAGCTTGGGCCACTGGTCGTAGCGGTAGTGCAGCGGCAGGCCCACCGACTCCAGGACCGTGCGGTGGCGGTCGGCCGTGGCGTCGTCCAGCCGGCCCGCGAGACGGCCCAGTTCGGCGGCGAAGTGCATGCCGACGGAGACGGCCGCGCCGTGCCGCCACTTGTAGCGCTCGTTCTTCTCGATCGCGTGCGCGAGGGTGTGCCCGTAGTTGAGGATCTCCCGCAGGCCGGACTCCTTGAGGTCGGAGGAGACGACGTCCGCCTTGACCTTGATGGAGCGCTCGATCAGCTCGGCGGTGTGCGGCCCGGCCGGGGTGCGGGCGGCCTCGGGGTCGGCCTCGATGAGGTCGAGGATCACCGGGTCGGCGATGAAGCCGGCCTTGATGATCTCGGCGAGCCCGGAGACGTAGTCGTTGACCGGGAGGGAGTCCAGCGCGGCCAGGTCGCACAGGACGCCGGCCGGCGGGTGGAAGGAGCCGACGAGGTTCTTGCCCTCGGCGGTGTTGATGCCGGTCTTGCCGCCGACGGCCGCGTCGACCATGGCCAGCACGGTGGTCGGGACGGCGATCCAGCGGACCCCGCGCAGCCAGGTCGCGGCCACGAACCCGGCGAGGTCGGTGGTCGAGCCGCCGCCGACGCCCACCACGACGTCGGTGCGGGTGAACCCGGACTGGCCGAGCGCCTTCCAGCAGTAGGCGGCGACCTCGGCGGTCTTGGCCTCCTCGGCGTTGGGCACCTGGATGGCGACCGCCTCGTAGCCCTGTCCGGCCAGGTCGGCGCGGAGCGCGTCGCCGGTCTCGGCGAGCGCCTCGGGGTGGATCACGGCGACCCGCTTGACGCGGTCGCCGATCAGGGCGCCGAGTTCACCGAGGAGCTGACGGCCGACCAGGACCTCGTACGGCTCCGAGCCCGCGCTGCCGCCGACCCTGATCCGTGTTACCGACTCGCTGCTCATGCGTCCTTCAACTCCAGTGCGTCCAGGGCGACTTGGGCGACCTCTTCGGCGGTACGGCCATCGGTGGCCACGACCGCCGTGGCGACGCCCTCGTACAGGTGGCGGCGGGCCTCCATCAGCTCGCGCCACTGCTTGCGCGGGTTGACCGCGAGCAGCGGGCGGGCCGCGTTGAGGCCGGTGCGCTTGACGGCTTCCTCGACGTCCATCGACAGATAGAGCACCCGCTGCCCGGCCAGCAGCGCGCGGGTGTCCGCGTCCAGGACCGAGCCGCCGCCGAGCGCCAGGACGCCCGGGTGCGCGCCGAGGGCCCGGCGCACGGCCTGCTTCTCCATCGCGCGGAAGGCCTCCTCGCCCTCGTCGACGAAGATCTCCGCGATGCTGCGGCCCTGCTCGGCCACGATGTCCTCGTCGGTGTCGCGGTAGCCGACGCCGAGCCGCTCGGCCAGCAGCTGCCCGACGGTGGACTTGCCGACCCCCATGGGCCCGACGAGGACGACCAGCGGCCCGCTCATCGGATGTGCAGGTTGTCGAGGTACGACCGGACGTTGCGGCGGGTCTCGGGCACGCTGTCGCCGCCGAACTTCTCGGCCACGGCGTCCGCGAGCACGAGCGCCACCATGGCCTCGGCGACGATGCCGGCCGCCGGGACCGCGCAGACGTCGGAGCGCTGGTGGTGCGCCTGGGTGGCCTCGCCGGTGGCGACGTCCACGGTCTGGAGGGCGCGCGGCACGGTCGCGATCGGCTTCATCGCGGCGCGCACGCGCAGCAGCTCGCCGGTGGTCAGACCGCCCTCGGTGCCGCCGGAGCGGCCGGTGGAACGCCGGATGCCCTCGGGCGTGGTGACGATCTCGTCGTGGGCCTTGGAGCCCGGCACGCGCGCGAGGTCGAAGCCGTCGCCGACCTCGACGCCCTTGATGGCCTGGATGCCCATGAGGGCGGCGGCCAGCCGGGCGTCCAGCCGGCGGTCCCAGTGCACGTGGGAGCCGAGGCCGACCGGCACGTCGTAGGCCAGCACCTCGACGACGCCGCCGAGCGTGTCGCCGTCCTTGTGGGCCTGGTCGATCTCCGCGACCATCGCCTTCGACGCGTCCGCGTCCAGGCAGCGCACCGGGTCGGCGTCGAGCTTCTCGACGTCGGCGGGGGTCGGGTAGACGCCGTAGGGCGCCTTGGCGGCGGCCAGTTCGACCACGTGGGAGACGATCTCGATGCCGGCCGTCTCCTTGAGGTACGAGCGGGCGACCGCGCCGAGGGCGACACGGGCCGCCGTCTCACGGGCGGAGGCGCGCTCCAGGATCGGCCGGGCCTCGTCGAAGCCGTACTTCTGCATGCCGGCCAGGTCGGCGTGGCCGGGACGGGGCCGGGTCAGGGGCGCGTTGCGGGCCAGGCCGGCGAGGACCTCCGGGTCGACCGGGTCGGCCGCCATGACCTGTTCCCACTTGGGCCACTCGGTGTTGCCCACCATGACCGCGACCGGGGAGCCCAGCGTGAGTCCGTGCCGGACGCCGCCGAGGAAGGTGACCTCGTCGCGCTCGAACTTCATCCGCGCGCCGCGTCCATAGCCGAGCCGCCGCCGCGCGAGGTGGTCGGCCACCATCTCCGTGGTGATCGGCACGCCGGCGGGAAGGCCCTCCAGCGTCGCGACAAGTGCGGGACCGTGGGACTCCCCCGCGGTCAGCCAACGCAGCCTGCTCAACGATGCTCCTCAGTCTCGCGCCCTGGTACTGCCCTGCGCACGCGGATCGTCGCGTGCGGCGTCGACGTCGACCGGGTGCGCGGCCCCGGCCCGCCGTCTCCGATCCTCCCACGTCCCGGGCCCCGGACCGGCGCCGGTCCACGAAGCGGACGCAAGGATGTCAGGTCAGGGGGCACCGCCGCGCGCGGCGCGGGGGCTCACCGCGTGCGGTCCGGCTCCCGTCGCGGGGCGTGGGCGCCGAGGAAGCCGGCTCCGCCGCGCCGCTTCGGCGGCCGCGGTCCGCCCGCGCCGGAGGGACCCGTGCGCCGGGCGGCGGCCGTACGCCTCCCGGACCGTGCCCAGGACACGACGACGACCAGCAGGACCAGCGCGAGCAGCGTGTACTGGAGCCACTCCGGCAGGAGCTTGACGAAGGCCCCGACGATCGCGCCCTTGCCGCCGTCCGCGAGTGTCACGGCCGGCCGTCGCGGCGCGCGGCGAGCGCGTGCTCGCCCGCCTTGCGCATGGCCTCCACGGGCGCCGGGGACCGGCCGGTCATCTGTTCCACCTGGAGGACCGCCTGGTGCACGAGCAGGTCGAGCCCGCTGACGACGGCCCCGCCGAACATGGACCAGCGGGCGGCCAGCTCGGTCGGCCAGGGGTCGTAGAGCACGTCGAAGAGGGTGGCGGGCCGTTCCGGTACGGCGGCGGCGAGGGCGTCGGTCGCTCCGGCCGGCGTGGTCGCCACGACCAGCGGGAATCCCAGGGCCTGCGCCGCGTCCGTCCAGTCGGCGATCCGCACCTCGACCTCCAGGCGCTCGCTCCACTGCCGCATCTCGGCGGCGCGGGCCTCGCTGCGCACGTACGCGACGATCTCGCCGGTGCAGACCCGGGCCAGCGCGGCCAGCGCCGAGGAGGCGGTGGCGCCGGCGCCGAGGATCGCGGCCGAGTCGACCTGTTCGACACCGTGCTCGCGCAGGGCGGCCACCATGCCGGGGATGTCGGTGTTGTCGCCGATGCGGCGGCCGTCCTCGCCGAGGACCAGGGTGTTGACGGCGTCCACCGCGGCCGCCGTCTCGCTGATCTCGTCGAGCAGGGGGATGACGGCGCGCTTGAGCGGCATGGTCAGCGAGAGACCCGCCCATTCGGGGCCGAGCCCGTCGACGAAGCCGGGCAGGGCCGCCTCGTCGACCTCGAACCGGTCGTACGTCCAGCCGGTCAGCGCCAGCGCCTCGTACGCGGCGCGGTGCAGCGCCGGGGAGAGCGAGTGGGCGATGGGGCTGCCGAGGACGGCGGCCCTGCGGGCGTCAGTTGCCCCTGCTTGCATTGAACTTGTCCTTGAGCTTCTGGAATTCCGCGGCGGTCCTGGCGAATTCGGTCTTGCTGACACCATCGGTCGCCACGAAGTAGATCCAGCCGGACTTGGTGGGATTCAGGGTGGCCTTGAGCGCGTCCTCACCGGGGTTTCCGATCGGACCGGGCGGCAGACCCTTGTTGGTGTAGGTGTTGTACGGGTCCTTGTTGCTGTTGATCTCGGACTCGCTGATCTGGATGTTGCTCTCGTTCCTCAGGTAGTTGAAGGTCGAGTCGAACTGGAGCAACTGGTAGGTCTCGGTGTTCGTCGGCTTGAGCCGGTTGTAGACGACCTCCGCCATCTTGCGGTAGTCGTCGAGCGTCTTGCCCTCGGCCTGGACCAGGCTGGCGACGGTGACGACCTCGAGCGGCCCGTCCAGCTTCAGCGCCTCGGCCTTCTCCTCGAGGTCGTACTTCTCGTACACCTCGGTTGCCTCGGCGACCATCGGCTTCAGGACCGCCTCGGGCTTCATGCCCTTGGCCGCGGCGTAGGTGCCGGGGTAGAGGAAGCCCTCCAGCGGGTCCTTGATGTCCTCGCCGTTCGCCCATTCGGGCAGCCCGAGTTTCTCGAACTGCTTTTCCGCGATCTTCCGGGTGGTGCCGGCGGTAAGGTCGAGTTTCTCGTCGATGACCTTGTAGACCTGAATGTTGCGCTGACCGGGAGTGACCATGACATTCGCCTGGCTGTCCGGATCGAGCATCATCTTGACAGCGCTTTCTGCGGACATCTCCTTTTTCAGGATGTACGCACCCGCCTGAATTTTGTTGCCCTCGGGATTGCTCGTGAAGGCGGAGACGAAGGCGTCGACGCTCTTCACGACACCGGCGTCCTTCAGCAGTCGGCCGATGACCGCGCCGCCGGACCCCTCGGGCACCTGCACGCTCACGTTCTGGCCGGAGCCGTCGCCGGCGTAGTCCGGAGCCGTGCCGTAACGATTCTGGTAGAAGCTGTAACCGAAGTAGGCGACCCCACCCAGACCGCCGACGAAGACCAGTGCGACGACCAGGCAGGCGCAGCCGTTGCGGCTCTTCTTGCCCTGGCCCTTGCCGCCCTTGGCTCCTTTGCCGCCACGGCCCCGCCGGTCACCGCGGCCCTCGGGCTCGTCGTCCTCGTCGTCGGCGCCGCCGCCCGCGAAGAAGGCGTGCTCGCCCTGGTCGGGCCCCGGGTCCCAGTCGGTCTTCTCCTCGGGCTCCGCCTCCGGCTCCGGCTCGGCGCGCCGCCGGGCGGGCGGTTCCGGCGGCGGATAGGCGTCCGGGGTGCCGTACAGATCGGGCTGCTCGGCGCCGTACGCGGCGGCCTGCTGGCCGTAGGGATCTCCGGGGTCGGCCGCGTACGGAACGTGCGCGTGGGTGCCGGTGCCGTCCCAGCCGCCCTCCTGGTATCCGTCCGGATAGCCCTGCTGGCCCTGACCGTGCTGGCCCTGCTGGGGGGCGAACTGCTGCTGGTCGTAGGACTGCTGGTACTGCTGCTGCTCGTACTGCTGCGCGTCGTACTGCTGCTGGTCGTACTGCTGCTGGTCGTACTGCTGCGCCTGTCCGTGACCCCAGTCGCCGTACTGCGACTGCTGCGGCTGCTGCTGCGGGTAGTGGTGGTGCTGCGGCTGGCCGCCGTAGGCAGGCTGTTGACCCATCTGGGCCTGCTGCCCTTCCCATCCGCCGTCCCCGTACAACGGGTCCTCCGGATGCCACGGTTCGGAGCCTGGGCCCCGGCCATACTCAGTCATCGATCCCCTAGAGCCGCGAGGCGGCGAGCACCCGGCCTGCACGGGCCGGCCGCGGTTCCGCCTCTCTCTGTGCGGTGGCTGTTCGAACACCACCGCATCGCGCGGAACGTTACCGTATCGCGATCAGATGACCACTTCGACGCCCTCGCCCGGTGCTTTACCTGACACCCGTTCGGATTCCAGGGCCTGCTGAAGGATGATCACAGCGGCCGCCTGATCGATGACCGAACGTCCTTTCTTGGATTTCACGCCCGAGGCGCGCAATCCCTGACTGGCCGTCACGGTCGTCATCCGCTCGTCCACCAATCGTACGGACACAGGTGCGATGCCCCGAGCCAGCTCCTGCGCGAAACCGCGCACCTTGGCCGCCGCGGGGCCCTCGCCCCCCTTGAGGGAGCGAGGGAGACCGACCACGACCTCGATCGGCTCGTACTCCTCGACCAGTTGGCGCAGCCGGCGGTGGGCCGCCGGCAGGTCACGGCCGGGGACCGTCTCCACCGGGGTGGCGAGGATCCCGTCGGGGTCGCACGAGGCGACCCCGATCCGGGCGTCCCCGACATCGATCGCGAGCCGACGGCCCTTGCGCATCGGCTGACTCACTTGGCCGTCTCGGCCACGAGCCGCTCGACCGCGTCGACCGCGTCGCCGACGGCGGCCGGGTTCTGGCCGCCGCCCTGGGCGACGTCCGGCTTGCCGCCACCGCCGCCGCCGAGGGTCTTGGCGGCCGTACGGACCAGCTCGCCGGCCTTGAGGCCGCGCTCACGGGCGCCCTCGTTGGTGGCGATGACCGTGAGCGGCTTGCCGTTGTTGACCGTGAACAGCGCCACCACGGCAGCCCGGCCGCCCTGGATGCGGCCGCGCACGTCGAGCACGAGCCGACGCAGGTCGTCCGGGGTCGTACCGTCCGGCACCTGCCCGGTCACCAGGGCGACACCGCGGACGTCCTTGGCGGACTCCACCAGACCGGCGGCGGCCTGGAGCACCTTCTCGGCGCGGAACTTCTCGATCTCCTTCTCGGCGTCCTTCAGCTTGCCGAGCATGGCGGAGACCTTCTCCGGAAGCTCCTCCGGGCGGCCCTTGATCAGCTCCTGGAGCTGGGCGACGACCGTGTGCTCCCGGGCGAGGAAGTTGTAGGCGTCGACGCCGACGAGGGCCTCGATACGGCGCACACCGGAACCGATCGAGGACTCGCCGAGCAGCTTCACCAGACCCAGCTGGGCGGTGTTGTGCACATGCGTGCCGCCGCACAGCTCCTTGGAGAAGTCGCCGATGGTCACCACACGGACCCGCTCGCCGTACTTCTCGCCGAACTCGGCGATGGCGCCCTGCTTCTTGGCCTCGTCGATGCCCATGACCTCGGCGCGCACGTCGAGGTCGCGGGCGAGCACCTCGTTGATCTTCTGCTCGACGTCGGTCATCACGGCCGTCGGAACGGCCGACGGGGAACCGAAGTCGAAGCGGAAGCGGCCGGGCTGGTTCTCCGAACCGGCCTGGGCGGCCGTCGGGCCGAGCGCGTCGCGCAGCGCCTGGTGCGTGAGGTGCGTGGCCGAGTGGGCGCGGGCGATGGCCGTACGGCGACGCTGGTCGATCGAGGCGTGGGCCTTGGCGCCGACCGTGACCTCGCCGACCTGGACGACGCCCTTGTGGACGTACACGCCGGGAACCGGCTTCTGGGTGTCGCGGATCTCGATGACGGCACCGGTGTCCACCTTGATGCGGCCGGTGTCACCGATCTGGCCGCCGCCCTCGGCGTAGAACGGGGTGCGGTCCAGGACGATCTCGACCTCGTCGCCCTCGGTGGCGGCCGGGGAGGAGACGCCGTCGACGAGGATGCCGACGACGGTGGTCTCGCCCGCGGTGTCCGCGTACCCGATGAAGTCGGTCTCGCCGGCCTTGTCGGCGATCTCGCGGTAGGCGCCGGCACCGGCGTGACCGGTCTTCTTGGCCTGGGCGTCGGCCTTGGCCTTGTCCCGCTGCTCCTTCATCAGGCGGCGGAAGCCGTCCTCGTCCACGGACAGCCCCTGCTCGGCGGCCATCTCCAGGGTGAGGTCGATCGGGAAGCCCCAGGTGTCGTGGAGCAGGAAGGCCTTGTCGCCGGCGAGGACCGCGCCGCCGCCGGCCTTGGTCTCGGTGATGGCGGTGTCGAGGATGTTGGTGCCGGCCTTCAGCGTCTTGAGGAAGGCGTTCTCCTCGGCCAGGGCGACGTTCTCGATGCGCTCGCGGTCGGTGACCAGCTCGGGGTACTGCCGGCCCATCATCGCGATGACGGTGTCGACGAGGTCCTTGACGACCGGGCCGGTGGCACCGAGCAGCCGCATGTTGCGGATGGCACGGCGCATGATGCGGCGCAGCACATAGCCGCGGCCCTCGTTGCCGGGGGTCACGCCGTCGCCGATGAGCATCACCGAGGTACGCATGTGGTCGGTGACCACGCGCAGGGACACGTCCGAGTCGTGGGCGTCGCCGTAGGCCACGCCGGTCAGCTCGGTGGCCTTCTTGATGACAGCCATCGAGGTGTCGATCTCGTACATGTTCTGCACGCCCTGCAGAATCATGGCGAGGCGTTCCAGGCCGAGGCCCGTGTCGATGTTCTTGCTCGGGAGCTCGCCGAGGATCTCGAAGTTGTCCTTGCCGATGCCCTCGCCGCGCTCGTACTGCATGAAGACGAGGTTCCAGATCTCCACGTACCGCTCGTCGTTGACGGCGGGGCCGCCCTCGACGCCGAACTCGGGGCCGCGGTCGTAGTTGATCTCGGAACAGGGGCCGCAGGGGCCGGGGACGCCCATGGACCAGTAGTTGTCCTTCATGCCGAGGCGCTGGATGCGCTCCTTGGGCACGCCGACGACCTCGTGCCAGAGCCGCTCGGCCTCGTCGTCGTCCTGGTAGACGGTGATCCAGAGCTTCTCCGGCTCCAGGCCGTAGCCACCCTTGTCCTGGGAGCTGGTGAGCAGCTCCCAGGCGTACTTGATGGCGCCTTCCTTGAAGTAGTCACCGAAGGAGAAGTTGCCGCACATCTGGAAGAACGTGCCGTGGCGGGTGGTCTTGCCGACCTCTTCGATGTCGGGCGTGCGCACGCACTTCTGCACGCTGGTGGCGCGCGCCCACGGCGGCTTGACCTCGCCGAGGAAGTAGGGCTTGAAGGGCACCATGCCGGCGGGGACGAGCAGCAGAGTCGGGTCGTCCGCGATGAGCGACGCCGAAGGCACGACGGTGTGCCCGCGCTCCTCGTAGAAGCTCAGCCAGCGGCGGCGAATCTCGGCCGACTCCATCAGTGGTCCTCATTCCGGTCGTACGAGTACGTCGTGTTCTCGATGTACTTCGGGTTCCTGCGGTTGTTCTCGAGGGCGGTGTACCGCCGGGGAGCGGGAAGTCCGGGATCCTGGTCGATACCGAGTGCGTCCTCGAGCTCGGCCTCCCGCTGGGCCATGTTGTCGCGGACATCGAGCGCGAAGCCCACCGCGCGGTCCTTGAGGCGCGCTCCCGTCTCGAGTGCCTTGTTGGCCGCGGTGGCGGCGAGGCTCTCGGGGGTCAGCTGCCTCAGCTTGCGGTTGACCTTGGTGGTGGCCCACACCCCGGCGGCGACACCGGTGGTGAACCAGAAGGTACGGCGGAACATCGCTAGGTCTCAGTCCCTCTTTCCACGGGCGTTCCGCTTCTCCCGCCGGGAGACCGCACGGCCCACGATCACGGTACGCCGGGGCTCCCTGGCGGGCGCGTCGTTCTTGCGGCCGCCGAGGGCACGGCGCACGCCGTAACCGAAGGCGGCGACCTTCACCAGGGGACCGCCGAAGGTGGAGGCGACGGTCGAAGAGAGCGCGGAGGCGTTCGACGTGACCTCCTGGACGTCGGAGGCGATCGCGTCGACCCGGTCGATCTGGGTCTGCGCGGAACGCACCGTCGCGGACGCGTCGGCGAGCAGCGGGACGGCCTGGTCGGTCACGTCCGCGACCAGTTTGGTGGTCGCCCTGAGCGTCTGGGCCAGCCTCGCCAGCGCGACGGCGAGGAAGGAGACCAGAATCGCCCAGAAGACGGCCACCAGGATGCCGGCCACCTCTCCACCGGACACTGCGCACCCGCTCCCTGAAACGTGCCTCTGCATCGGAAAAGTCGAAGTTGTGGGCCGAGCCTATCGCGCCGGGCGAGCGGCTCCGAACCGGATTTACCGGTGAGGCCGACCGCACCGCCCGGACACCCCCGGACATGCGGGAACCCGCCGCCCCGCCCGCCCACGAGGGGCGAGGGGACGACGGGCTCCGACGCAGGTGTGCTACGGCCGCCGCAGGATCAGCGGGCGTAGTACTCGACGACGAGCTGCTCGTCGCAGATCACCGGGATCTCCTTGCGGTTCGGCTCGCGGTCCAGGCGGAAGGCCAGGGCGGCGAGGTTCACCTGGAGGTAGCGCGGGGTCTCGCCGTCGGGGGCGAAGCCACCGGCGCGGGAGACCTCGAACAGCGTCTTGCCGCGGCTGCGCTCGCGGACCATCACGACGTCGTCGGGCTTGACGCGGAAGGACGGCTTGTCGACCTTCTGGCCGTTGACCTCGATGTGGCCGTGGACGACCATCTGGCGGGCCTGGTAGATCGTGCGGGCGATGCCCGAACGCAGGACCAGCGCGTCGAGGCGACGCTCGAGCTCGATGATCAGGGCCTCACCGGTCTTGCCCTGGACCTTGGAGGCACGCTCGTAGGCGCGGACGAGCTGACGCTCGGACACGTCGTACTGCGCGCGCAGACGCTGCTTCTCGAGCAGACGGACCTTGTAGTCCGAGTTCTGCTTGCGGCCACGGCCGTGCTCGCCCGGCGGGTAGGGGCGGGCCTCGAAGTACTTGACGGCCTTCGGGGTCAGCGCGATGCCGAGGGCACGCGACTTCTTGACCTTGGGGCGGGACTGGTTCGCCACTGTCCTATCTCATTTCCTTGTTTCGGCTTGTCAGGGTTGAGGGAGGTCGCATCCGCAGCCGGGGAAACCCGCCGGTTCCCGTTTCCGGGCCCTGGTGGGCAGCCGCTCCCCTGGTCTGGGCACATACATGCAGCACGCGAGTGGCCCACCGACCGCTCCCGGGATCCCGGGTGGTGGTGGGCTGCCCGCGACACCGTTCGACGGTGCGCGACGCTCCTGGAGTCGGTCCGCGAGGGACCGGGTCTCCGGCTGACTGTCCCGCTCTGACGGCACGGGACACAGCACTTCGGGCGATTCTACAGGGTGCTCAGGACCGCTTTCGACCGAGGTGCTTCCTGGTCCACTCCACGGCGTCCGCGTACCGCGCCTCCGCGCCGTGCCGGGTGGGGGTGTAGTACTCGCGGTCCTTGATGGCGTCCGGCGCGTACTGCTGCTCGGCGATGCCCTCCGGCAGATCGTGCGGGTACACGTACCCCTGCGCGTGCCCCAGCTTGGCGGCGCCCTTGTAGTGCCCGTCCCGCAGATGCGCCGGCACGGGCCCGGCCAGCCCCTTGCGTACGTCGTCCAGGGCGGCGCCGACCGCGGTGGTCGCGGCGTTGGACTTGGGGGCGAGGGCGAGCGCGATGGTGGCGTGGCTGAGGGTGAGGGCGGCCTCGGGGAAGCCGATCATGGCCACGGCCTGGGCGGCGGCGACGGCTATGGGCAGTGCGTGGGGGTCGGCCAGGCCGATGTCCTCGCTGGCGGAGATCATCAGCCGGCGGGCGATGAAGCGGGGGTCCTCGCCGGCCTCGATCATCCGGGCCAGGTAGTGCAGGGCGGCGTCGACGTCGGAGCCGCGGATGGACTTGATGAGGGCGCTGGCCACGTCGTAGTGCTGGTCGCCGTCACGGTCGTACTTCACGGCCGCGCGGTCGACCGTCTGCTCCAGCGTCCCGAGGGTGATCTCGCTCTCGTCCTGGTCGAGGGCGGCGCCGGCGGCGGCCTCCAGGGCGGTCAGGGCACGGCGGGCGTCACCCCCGGCGATCCGCAGCAGATGCGCCTCGGTGTCCTCGGGGAGGGTGACGGCGCCCTTGAGACCGCGCTCGTCGGTGAGGGCCCGGCGGAGCAGGCCGCGCAGGTCGTCGTCGGTGAGCGGTTCGAGGGTCAGCAGGAGGGAGCGGGAGAGCAGCGGGGAGATCACCGAGAAGTACGGGTTCTCGGTGGTGGCCGCGATCAGCGTCACCCAGCGGTTCTCGACGGCGGGGAGGAGGGAGTCCTGCTGGGCCTTGCTGAAGCGGTGGATCTCGTCGAGGAAGAGGACGGTCTCCTTGCCGTAGCCCCCGGTGGCGCGGCGGGCGCCGTCGATGACCGCGCGGACCTCCTTGACGCCGGCGGTGATCGCGGACAGTTCCACGAACCGCTTGTTCGTCGCCTTCGACACGACGTACGCCAGCGTCGTCTTGCCGGTGCCGGGCGGCCCCCAGAGGATCACCGAGGAGGGGCCGGCCGGCCCCTTGGCGCCCTCGCCGACCAGGCGGCGCAGGGGCGAGCCCGGCTTCAGCAGGTGCTGCTGGCCGGCCACCTCGTCGAGGACGCGCGGGCGCATCCGGACCGCCAGCGGGCTCCCCGCGGGGTCCTTCTCCTGGCGTTCTTCGGCTGCGGCGGTGAACAGGTCGGGCTCCACCCTGAAACCCTAAATCACCGCACCGACAACCCGGTCCGGGCCGTCAGCTGGTCCAGAACTCCCACCAGCGGGTCAGGATCAGCATGCCGATGATGCCGATGTGCAGCACGGGCACGACCCAGGTGAACTCACCGAAGAAGCTCTTCAGCCAGCCCGGGGCCGGCAGGAAGCCGTTGCGGACGTTGAAGGAGGTCACGTACCAGAACATGATGATCGTGGCGACCCAGGCGAGGCAGCACCACAGGCACAGGGCGTTGATCCGGTACAGCGACTGGAACTGCAGCCAGGTGCAGAAGGCCACACCGAAGAGCGTGCCGGCGTTGAAGGTGAGCCAGTACCAGCGCGGGAAGCGGGCGCGGGCCAGCAGGCTCATGCCGACGGCGATGACGATGCCGTAGGCGACGAGGCCGAGCATCGGGTTGGGGAACCCGAAGGCGGCGGCCTGCTTGGACTCCATCACGCTGCCGCAGGAGACGATGGGGTTGAGGCTGCACCCGGGGGTGAAGGTCGTGCCCGCGACCTTGGCCTCGAGCAGCTTGAACTTGTCGATCGTGATGACCCACGCGGCGAGCAGACCGGCCGCGCCGGTGATCATCAGCAGGATCGCGAAGGCGCGGCTGCCGCCCGCCGTGCCCGGCGCGGGCGCGAGGTCACGCTCGGGCTCGGACTCCGTGGAGACGTCTTTGACTGTCGTCTTGCTCATCACGCCGATCCGTCGCTTGAGAGTTGGACCATCTTCGGGCAGGGGCCATTGTGCCGCACCGGGCCGGGTGTCCACCGTTCGGTGGACATAAGGAGGACGCCCGGTCCTCCCCCGGCGCACGGCTTCGGCCGCCGCCCGATACCGGACCGCACCGTCGGCGACCTGCGGGATCGGCGTGGGCGGGAGCGGGCACGGGCCTCGCCCGCCCGGAGGGATCGCCCGGCAGGACGAATCGGCGCCCGCGGAGTTGACCCCGCGGGCGGGGGCGGCGAGGCGCGGAGCCCCGCCGCCCCTCCCCCTCAGCCCAGCCTCGACTCCAGCTCGGCCACGATCTCGTTCACGCCGATGGCGCTCTGCTCGCCGGACTCCATGTCCTTGAGCTGGACGATCCCGTCGGCGAGGTCGCGTTCACCGGCGATGAGCGCGTACCGCGCCCCGCTGCGGTTGGCGCTCTTCATCGCGCTCTTGAGCCCCTTCACCCCGAAGGAGAAGTCCGCCGCGACCCCGAGCCTGCGCAGCTCCGTGATCTTCGCGAACAGCAGCCGGCGCGCGTCCTCGCTGAGCGGCACCGCGAAGACGGAGGTCGAGGCCGGCAGGTCCAGCGTGACGCCCTCCGCCTCCAGCGCGAGCACCGTGCGGTCGACACCCAGCGCCCAGCCCACGGACGGCAGCGCGGGTCCGCCGATCATCTCGGAGAGCCCGTCGTAGCGGCCGCCGCCGCCCACCGCGGACTGCGACCCCAGACCGTCGTGGACGAACTCGAAGGTCGTGCGGGTGTAGTAGTCGAGGCCGCGGACCAGCTTCGGGTCGTCCTCGAAGACGACGCCGGCCGCCGTGATCAGCTCACGGACCTCCTCGTGGTACGCCTTGCAGGCGTCGCAGAGGTAGTCGCGCAGCAGCGGCGCGTCCCCGAGCTGCTTCTGGACCGACTCCCGCTTGTCGTCCAGAACGCGGAGCGGGTTGATCTCGGCGCGGCGCAGGGTGTCCTCGTCGAGGTCCAGGCCGCGCAGGAAGTCCTGGAGCGCGGCCCGGTAGACCGGCCGGCACTCCTGGTCGCCCAGCGAGTTCAGCAGGATGCGGAAGTTCCTGAGGCCGAGCGAGCGGTACGCCTGGTCGGCCAGGATGATCAGCTCGGCGTCCAGCGCCGGGTCCTCGGCGCCGATCGCCTCGGCGCCCACCTGCGAGAAGTGGCGGTAACGGCCCTTCTGGGGGCGCTCGTAGCGGTAGTACGAGCCCGAGTACCAGAGCTTGACCGGCAGGTTGCCCGCCTTGTGCAGGTTGGCCTCGAGGGCGGCGCGCAGGACGGAGGCGGTTCCCTCGGGGCGCAGGGCCAGCCGGTCGCCGCCCTTGGTCTCGAAGGCGTACATCTCCTTCGTCACGATGTCCGTCGACTCGCCGACGCCGCGGGCGAACAGCTCCACGCTCTCGAAGCCGGGCGTCTCGACGTAGCCGTAGCCGGAGTTGCGCAGCGGCGCGGCGATCGCCTCGCGGACGGCGAGGTACGTGGCGGAGTCGGGCGGCAGAAGGTCGTAGGTGCCCTTGGGGGCCTTGAAGGTGCTCACGGAAGGTCTCTCGTCACATTCCTCGTCGGGGAGGAGCCGTAGGGCCCGCTCCCTGGCCGGTGGCCGCCACCTGTCGCAGATACGGGTTGGCGGCGCGCTCCTGGCCGATGGTCGTCTGGGGGCCGTGGCCGGACAGCACCACGGTCGAGTCGTCGAGCGGCAGGCACACACGGGCCAGCGAGTCGAGCATCTCGGCCATGTCGCCGCCGGGCAGGTCGGTGCGTCCGATGGAGCCGGCGAAGAGCAGGTCCCCGGAGAAGAAGACCGAGGGGATCTCGGTCGACTCGGGCATCCGGAACGTCACCGACCCCTTGGTATGGCCCGGCGCGTGCGCGACGGAGAACTCCAGTCCGGCGAGGTCCAGCCGCGCGCCGTCGGTCAGTTCACGGACGTCGTCCGGCTCCCCCACGGTCAGCTCGCCCATCAGCGGCATCCCGATGGACCGGCCGAGCGCCTTCTCGGGGTCGCTCATCATGTACCGGTCCTCGGGGTGGATCCAGGCCGGTACGTCGTGCGCGCCGCACACCGGCACGACCGAGGCCACATGATCGAGGTGGCCGTGGGTGAGGACGACGGCGACGGGCTTGAGCCGATGCTTCCTGATCGCTTCCTCGACTCCGGGGGCCGCCTGGTGGCCCGGGTCGATGATCACGCACTCCTCACCGGCGGCGGGGGCGACGAGATAGCAGTTCGTCCCCCAGGCCCCGGCGGGGAACCCGGCAATGAGCACGATCGTCCTTCGTTGTGTCGATACGGGAGGGTTGTCGACGCCCCTGAGGAGGCCTCGACGGTCTTCACCTGTGGTGCAGAGACTACCGGCGCTGCCGTTTCCTCAGCGAACCCATATACGGTACGGGGCACACGCGCGCGGTCGGCTCACGAGACGCACGCGTCCCAGTCGACGGACAAGACGCACGAGACGCACGAGGAGAGAACCCGGTGGTCACCCAGGAACAGCGGAAGCGTCAGCTCGCCCGGGAGAAGTTCTTGCGGCAGCAG
Organism: Streptomyces phaeofaciens; assembly: GCF_014648915.1. Lineage (GTDB taxonomy): Bacteria > Actinomycetota > Actinomycetes > Streptomycetales > Streptomycetaceae > Streptomyces > Streptomyces phaeofaciens. The sequence goes on from NZ_BMSA01000005.1 coordinate 144,235, forward strand.
CAGCGGCGCACGGCCGCCCGCCGCAAGTCGCGCGTGCGCAACTCGGTGATCGCGTCGGTGCTCGGCGTGATCCTGGTGGGCAGCCTGGCGCTGTACACGACGGGCGTCATGAAGGACGACGACAAGACGAACGCGAGCGCGGACACCACGCCGTCCGCCACGCCCAGCGCCGTCAAGGACCCGTGCGAGAAGGCCGCTTCCGGGAAGGTCGAGGAACTGACCTGGAAGAAGGAGCCGGCGATGAGCATCGACAAGTCGGCCGACTACACGATGAAGCTGGCCACGACGTGCGGTGACATAGACATCGCGCTGAAGACGGCCGCGGCCCCGCACACCGTCAACTCGTTCGACTTCCTCGCGGGCGAGGGCTACTTCGACCACACCAAGTGCCACCGGCTCACGTCCAGCGGCATCTACGTGCTCCAGTGCGGCGACCCGACGGGCACCGGCAGCGGCGGTCCGGGCTACACGATCCCGGACGAGAATCTGAAGGACAAGAGCCTCAAGGACAACGTCTACCCGGCGGGCACGGTCGCGATGGCCAACACCTCGCAGCCGAACACCGGCGGCAGCCAGTTCTTCCTCGTCTACCAGGACAGTCAGCTCCCGCCCAGCTACACACCGTTCGGTACGGTGTCGGCCGAGGGCATGAAGGTCCTTCAGAAGATCGCCGCCGCGGGCGAGAACACGGGCGCCGGTGACGGTGCCCCCAACGCGACGGTCGTCATCGACAAGGCGACGGTCACGAAGTCCTGACGTCCAGGCGGCCGGCAGCGGAATTTCGGTCGTGCTGGATGCGGACAGGCGCCCCGCCGGTCGCCTATGTTGGCCGTGACGAAACTGTGGACGATGCCCAGGGCATTGAAGCCCCCAGCAGGCATCATGTGGAGGAGGCGCTGTGAGCAGCGACCCGTGGGGCCGCGTCGACGAGACGGGGACCGTGTACGTGCGTACGGCCGACGGCGAGCAGGTCGTCGGTTCCTGGCAGGCCGGCTCCCCCGAGGAGGCGCTGGCCTACTTCGAGCGCAAGTACGAGGGCCTGGTTGTCGAGATCGGCCTCCTCGAGAAGCGAGTACAGACCACCGACCTGTCGGCGAAGGACGCCCAGGTCGCCATCGATCACATCCGTGAGCAGGTCGACGCGCATCACGCGGTCGGCGACCTGAGCGCGCTGCGGGTCCGGCTGGACAAGCTGGTGGCGACCGTGGAGTCGCGCCGCGAGGAGCGCAGGCAGCAGCGCGCCAAGCAGTCCGACGAGGCCCGCAAGGCCAAGGAGGACCTGGTCGTCGAGGCCGAGCAGCTGGCCCAGTCCGACCAGTGGCGGGCGGCCGGTGAGCGGCTGCGCGCCCTGGTGGACACCTGGAAGGGCCTGCCGCGGCTGGACCGCAAGTCGGACGACGAGCTGTGGCACCGGTTCTCGCACGCGCGCTCGGCGTTCTCCAAGCGCCGCAAGGGCCATTTCGCGCAGCTCGACGCGCAGCGCGAGGAGGCCCGCCGGACCAAGGAGCGGCTGGTCGCGGAGGCCGAGGCGCTGTCGGGTTCGACGGACTGGGGTCCGACGGCCGCGCGCTACCGCGAGCTGATGGCGGACTGGAAGGCCGCGGGCCGCGCCCAGCGCGAGCACGAGGACGATCTGTGGAACCGCTTCCGCGGCGCCCAGGACGTGTTCTTCGCCGCCCGCAGCTCGGTCTTCGCCGAGCGGGACGCGGAGCAGACGGAGAACCTCAAGCTCAAGGAGGAGCTGGCCGAGGAGGCCGAGAAGCTCCTGCCGATCGGCGACCTGAAGTCGGCGCGGGCCGCGTTCCGCTCGATCAACGAGCGCTGGGAGGCCATCGGCCATGTCCCGCGGGACGCCCGGCCGAAGGTCGAGGGCCGGATGCACACCGTGGAGCGGGCGCTCCAGGAGGCCGAGGAGGCCGAGTGGCGCCGGACGAACCCGGAGGCACGCGCGCGTGCCGAGGGCCTCACCGGTCAGCTCCAGGCCGCCGTGGACAAGCTGCGGGCGCAGATCGAGCAGGCCCGCGCCCAGGGCAACTCCGCCCGCGCCGACAAGCTGGAGCGCGAGCTGGAGGGCCGCCAGGCCCTGCTGGACCAGGCCCTGAAGGGTCTCCAGGAGTTCGGCGGCTGAGCACCGTCTGACGCCGTGGACGCGAAGAGGCCCCCGTACCTGCCGTACGGGGGCCTCTTCGGCGTTCTCGCCGCCTCCTGGAGCCCTGTCAGGGCCCTGCTAGGGCCGTCGGGCCGATGTCACCCGGTAGACGTCGTACACGCCCTCCACGCCCCGTACGGCCTTCAGGACGTGGCCCAGGTGCTTGGGGTCGCCCATCTCGAAGGTGAAGCGGGACGTCGCCACCCGGTCGCGGGAGGTCTGGACGGCCGCGGACAGGATGTTGACGTGCTGGTCGGACAGGACACGGGTGACGTCCGAGAGGAGCCGGGAGCGGTCCAGTGCCTCGACCTGGATGGCGACCAGGAAGACCGAGGACTGGGTGGGCGCCCACTCGACGTCGAGGATGCGCTCGGGCTCGCGGGACAGTGACTCCACGTTGACGCAGTCGCTGCGGTGAACCGATACGCCACTACCGCGGGTGACGAAGCCGATGATCCCGTCGCCGGGGACCGGCGTACAGCAGCGGGCCAGCTTCACCCAGACGTCGTCGACACCCTTGACGACCACACCGGGGTCCTGGTTGCTGCGCCGCTTGCGGCCGCGGGTGCGGGACGGCGGGACCGCCTCGTCGATCTCCTCAGTGGCCGCCTCCTCGCCGCCGAGCGCCTGCACCAGCTTCTGCACGACGTTCTGCGCGGCCACATGGCCCTCGCCGATCGCCGCGTACAGCGAGGAGATGTCCGGGTAGCGCATCTCGTGCGCGAGGGTGACGAGCGAGTCGCCGGTGAGGATGCGCTGGATCGGCAGGTTCTGCTTGCGCATGGCGCGCGCGATGGCGTCCTTGCCGTGCTCGATCGCCTCGTCGCGGCGCTCCTTGGAGAACCACGCCCGGATCTTGTTGCGGGCCCGGGGCGACTTGACGAAGCCCAGCCAGTCGCGGGACGGCCCCGCGCCGGTCGCCTTGGAGGTGAAGACCTCCACCAGGTCGCCGTTGTCCAGCGTCGATTCGAGCGGTACGAGTCTGCCGTTGACCCGCGCTCCTATGGTGCGGTGCCCCACCTCCGTGTGGACCGCGTAGGCGAAGTCCACGGGAGTGGCACCCGCGGGGAGCGCGATGACATCACCCTTCGGGGTGAAGACGAAGACCTCGTTGCGGGAGAGGTCGAAGCGCAGGGACTCCAGGAACTCGCTGGGGTCCTCGGTCTCCTTCTGCCAGTCCAGGAGCTGGCGCAGCCACGCCATGTCGTTGAGGTGGTCGTCCTTGCCCTTGCCGGACGACTTGGGCGCGTCGCTGCGGACCTTGGAGGCGCCGGCCACGGCCTCCTGCTTGTACTTCCAGTGCGCGGCGATGCCGTACTCGGCGCGGCGGTGCATGTCGAACGTGCGGATCTGGAGCTCGACGGGCTTGCCGTTGGGTCCGATGACCGTCGTGTGCAGCGACTGGTACATGTTGAACTTGGGCATCGCGATGTAGTCCTTGAACCGCCCCGGAACCGGGTTCCAGCGGGCGTGGACGGTGCCCAGCGCCGCGTAGCAGTCGCGGACGGTGTCCACCAGGACGCGGATGCCGACCAGGTCGTAGATCTCCGCGAAGTCCCGGCCGCGGACGATCATCTTCTGGTAGACGCTGTAGTAGTGCTTCGGACGGCCGGTGACCGTCGCCTTGATCCGGGCGGCGCGCAGATCGGACTGGACCTCGTCGGTCACTATGGCCAGATACTCGTCACGCTTCGGTGCCCTCTCGGCCACCAGCCGTACGATTTCGTCGTACATCTTGGGGTAGAGGATCGCGAACGCGAGGTCCTCCAGCTCCCACTTGATGGTGTTCATGCCCAGGCGATGGGCGAGCGGCGCGTAGATCTCCAGGGTCTCGCGCGCCTTCTTCTCCTGCTTCTCGCGCTTGAGGTAGCGCATGGTGCGCATGTTGTGCAGACGGTCGGCGAGCTTGATGACCAGGACGCGCGGGTCCTTGGCCATGGCGACGACCATCTTGCGCACGGTCTCGGCCTGCGCGGCCTCGCCGAACTTGACCTTGTCCAGCTTGGTGACGCCGTCGACGAGCAGGGCGACCACGTCGCCGAAGTCGCGGCGCAGGTCGTCCAGGCCGTACTCGGTGTCCTCGACGGTGTCGTGGAGCAGGCCCGCCATGAGGGTGGCCGGATCCATACCGAGTTCGGCGAGGATCGTGGTCACCGCGAGGGGGTGCGTGATGTACGGGTCGCCGCTCTTGCGCTTCTGGCCCCGGTGCCAGCGCTCGGCGACCTGGTAGGCCTTCTCGATCTGGCGCAGGGTCGCCGTCTCGATCTTGGGGTCGTTGCTGCGCACTATCCGCAGCAGCGGTTCCAGGACCGGGTTGTAGGGATTGGCGCGCTGGACGCCGAGCCGGGCGAGGCGGGCGCGGACGCGGTTGGAGGAGCCCGAGCGGGCGGACGGCTGCGCCGACGCCGGGCGGGCGGCGGGTGTGGCCGCGGGGCGCTCGGGCGCGGCCGGTTTGGGACGGGGCTGCTCGGCCGGCTTGTCGCCGGACGCGGACCGGTCGTGCTCGGCCGCCCCTCGGCTGCCGCTCTGCGCGTGCGACGCGGGCGACGCGGGCGTGACCGCGGGCTCCGAGGCGGACTCGGGCTGGGCGGCGGTCAGGTGCTGGGCCTCGTCTGGCAAGAGGACTCCTCGTGCGCGATCCGGGTCCCCCGGTCAGGCTCCGGAGCACCCATCGTAGCGATCCTGAGCTCAGGGATCGCCTTCAGGCCGATGTGAGGGCCGTCTACCGGGGAAACGCATGGGGCGGGCGCCGGATTCCTCCGGGCCCGCCCCCTTGGGCGTACGACGGTTCTCAGACCGTGAGCAGCGCCTCCAGCGGTGCTCCGTCCAGCGCCGCCTCCAGGCGGGGGCGGCCGTCGAGGAAGCTCAGCTCCATCAGTACGGCGACGCCCGCGACCTCGGCGCCCGCACGGTGGATGAGCTGGATCGACGCCTCGGCGGTGCCGCCGGTGGCCAGTACGTCGTCGACCACCAGGACGCGGTCGTCCGCGGAGAGGTCCTCCGCGTGCACCTCGATCTCGGCCGAGCCGTACTCCAGGTCGTACGACTGGCTGAGGGTGGCTCCGGGGAGCTTGCCCGCCTTGCGTACGGGAATGAAGCCGAGGCCGGCGCGGACGGCGACGGGGGCGCCGAGGATGAATCCCCGGGCCTCCAGGCCGACGATCTTGGTGGCGCCGGTGCGCCCGGCCATCTCCGCGAAGGCGTCGGTCAGCGCGGTGAACGCCGCCGGGTCCGCCAGGAGCGGGGTGATGTCCTTGAACATCACGCCCGGCTCCGGGTGGTCGGCCACATCACGGATGCGGCTGAGCAGCAGCGTCGTGAGGTCGGTCATCGGCGCTTCCCCGACGGCCGGCGACGGCTGCGCGGCGCGCCCTGGTCGCGCGGTCCGACGACGGCCGGAGCGGCGTCCTCGGAGTCGTCGTCGAGCCTGCGGGCGACCGGGTGGTCCTCGTCGGAGGCGGCCTGGGCGCGCTTGGCCAGGACCCGCTTGCGCAGGGCCTTGATCTGCGGCTCGCGCTCCTTGAGGTCGGCGACGAGCGGCGTGGCGATGAAGATCGACGAGTAGGCACCGGCCGCGAGGCCGACGAACAGCGACAGCGAGATGTCGTTGAGCGTGCCGGCGCCGAGGAAGCCGCCACCGATGAACAGCAGGCCCGCCACCGGCAGCAGCGCGACGACCGTGGTGTTGATCGAACGGACCAGGGTGCCGTTGATCGAACGGTTGGCGATCTCGCTGTAGGTGAAGCGGGTCTGCTTGGTGAGGTCCTTCGTCTGTTCCTTGAGGGAGTCGAAGACGACGACCGTGTCGTAGAGCGAGTAACCGAGGATGGTCAGCAGACCGATCACGGTGCCGGGCGTGACCTCGAAGCCGACGAGGGCGTAGATGCCGACCGTGATGGTGATGTCGTGGATCAGGGCGACGAGCGCCGCGATGGCCATGCGCCATTCGAAGGCGATCGCCAGATAGATCACGACCAGCACCATGAAGATCGCCAGGCCCTGCCAGGCCTTGTTGGCGATCTGGTCGCCCCAGCTGGGACCGACCAGGTCGGCGGCGATCGACTCCGAGTCGACCTTGAAGTCCTTGGCGAGCTCGCTCTTGATCTCGTCGGACTGCTGGGTGTCCATGCCCGCGATCTGGATGCGCAGCGTGCCGTTGCCCAGCTTCTGCACGACCGCGTCGTGGCCGGAGGCGTTCTTGGCGTACTCCTCGGCCTGGGAGACCGAGACGCTGGTCTTCTCGGTGGTGAAGACGGCGCCGCCCTGGAAGTCGATGCCCATGTTCAGGCCGCGCACCGCCAGGCCGACGATCGCCGTGATGGTGATCAGGATCGAGATGCTGTACCAGAGCTTGCGGTGACCGATGAAGTCGTAGCTGATCTCGCCGCGGTGCAGCCGGGCGCCGAGGTTACCGAGTTTCGACATCGCTCAGGCCTCCTTCGTCTCGACGGGGCCGGCGGCGGGACCACCGGGACGGCGGGTGCGGCGCAGCGGCGGCTGGGCACCCAGGCTCTTCGGGTCGAGGCCGGACCACTTGTGGCCGTTCGCGAAGAACTTCCGCCGAGCGATGAGCGTCATCAGCGGCTTGGTGAAGAAGAAGACCACGACCACGTCCAGGACGGTGGTCAGGCCGAGCGTGAACGCGAAGCCCTGGACCTTGCCGACCGTGACGATGAAGAGCACCGCGGCGGCGAGGAACGACACGAAGTCGGAGACCAGGATGGTGCGCCGGGCGCGCGGCCAGGCCCGCTCGACGGCGGGACGCAGGGTGCGGCCCTCGCGGATCTCGTCGCGGACGCGTTCGAAGTACACGATGAACGAGTCCGCTGTGATGCCGATGGCGACGATGGCCCCGCAGACGGCGGGCAGGTTCAGCGCGAAGCCGATGGCCGGGCCGAGCAGCGCCATGAGGACGTAGGTGAGGGCACCGGAGACCAGCAGCGAGGCGAGCGCGATGAGCGCCAGGCCGCGGTAGTAGGCCACCAGGTAGATCACGACCAGCGCGAGGCCGATGGCACCGGCCAGCAGACCGGCGTGCAGCTGGTCACCGCCGAGGGCCGCCGTGACCGTGGTCACGCTCTGCTCCTTGAAGGAGAGCGGGAGCGCGCCGTACGACAGCATGTTGGAGAGGTTCTGGGCCTCTTCCTGCGTGAAGCTGCCGGAGATCTGGGCCTGGCCGCCGGTGATGGAGCTGCTCACGTACGGGCTGGAGACGACCTCGCCGTCGAGCACGATGCCGAACTCGTTCTGCGGCTGGGTGTTCTGCGCGAGCTTGGCCGTCACGTCGGCGAACTTCTTGGCGCCGCTCTTGTTGAAGTCCATCGTGACCTGCCAGCCGGCGGCGGTCTGCGTGTCGTAGACCGCCTGGGCCTTGTCGACCTCGGTGCCGTCGACGGCGGCCGGGCCGAGCAGGTACTTGTACCAGACCTTGTCGACCTCACCGCAGGCGACGGTCGCGTCGCCCGGCTTCACGCCGTCCCCGGCCTTGGCGCGGACGGACTCCTTGGAGCAGTCCAGAGCCGCGTACTTCGCCTGGAGCTGGGCGTCGTCGGCAGTGACGGCGCCGCCGCTCGCGGAGGCGGACGGGGTGGCGGAGGCCTTGGCGGTGTCACTGGCGGAGGCCGACGGGGTGGCGTCGTCCTTCAGCGCGTCGGTGACGGCACGGCCCTGCGAGGTGGCGGAGGCCGACGGGCTGGACGAGGAGGTCGCCTTCTCGTCGGTGGACCCGGTGGCGCTCGGGGAAGCGCTCGGCGAGGCGCTGGAGGAGCCGCTGGCGGACGCGCTGGGCGAGGGGGTGGCGACGGCGGAGCCGGTGGCCTCCTGCGCCAGGACCGGACGGAAGTACAGCTTGGCGGTGGTGCCGACCTGCTCCCGGGCTTCCTCGGAGTTCGTGCCCTTGGGGATGTTCACGATGATGTTGCGGTCGCCCTGGGTCTGCACCTCCGCCTCGGAGACGCCCAGGCCGTTGACACGGCGGTTCATGATCTCGACCGCGGTGTCCATGTTGGCCTTGTTGATCGCCGACCCCTGGTCGGCCTTCGCCTCCAGCGTGATGCTGGTACCGCCGGCAAGGTCGATGCCCAGACGCGGGGTGGTGTTCCCGGAGGCGAACATGCCTGCGGTGAGCCCCACGATGGCGATCAGGATCAAGGCCAGCGAGCGCCCTGGCTTGCTCTGGGCGCTCGCGCTCCGGCCCTTCTTAGGTGCTGCCACCTTCTCGTACTCCCTCTCGGGCCGCCTCACGCCGGGTCAGCGTTGCAGCGGCCATGACATGTAGTCGGGATCTCCGGCGAGATGCGCACGCCCGGGGCGCACGGGTGTGATCCGTGGGCCCCGGGGGCGTGGCTACTTCTTCGCGTCGGAGTCGCCGTCGGTCTTCTTCGGCTCCTCGTCGGCCTCGGCCTGCGGGGCCTCGGACTCGGCGTCCTTCTCCTGGGCCTCGTCGGGCCCGTCCTTCTTGCCGAGGTCGACGGACTTGTCGTCGGAGGCGGCAGCTTCGTCGGCGGAGTCGTCGGCGTCGGCGGAGTCGGTGAGGGAGGAGGCGTCGTCCGGGACGACGTCGGAGTCGGACTTCAGGTCGTGCTCGATGCCGTGGACGATGCGGTTGTACTCGTCGTCGGTCAGGACGGCACCGATGGAGTTCTTGGCGAAGAGCAGATCCACGCCCGGGCCGGCGTCGAGGAGGACCGTGTCGTCACTGACCTCCTTGACCGTTGCGTACATGCCCCCGATGGTGCGGACGCCGCTGCCGGGCTGCAATTGGTTCCGCATGTCGGCCGCCTGCTGCTGCTTCTTCTTGGCCGACCGGGTCATCAGGAACATGGCCCCGATGAGCACGATGAACGGGAGGAGGGTCACGAGACTCACGGGTCGGTACTTCCTTCAGACGACCGCGATGGTGAGCGGCCTGATGGATGGGGGTATGTGCGCTGCCGACAAGAGCGGCATCGGCGGAGTCTAAGCGAGTCCGCGTGCATGGAACAACGCTCAGCATGGCACCTGGGTTCCTGGCCTCGCCAATGCCCCCGCCGATGATCTGCCGATGGCCGGCCCGTGGCACGCCGATGGGCCGTCTGTGACCCGGCCGTGTCTTGGCCGGCGCCCGGCGGCCCCCGGCCACCCCTTCTGTTATGTCCCGAACAGGTCCTGCTGTGCGCTTCCCCCGGCGGCGGTGCGCGGCGGGGTGAGACCGAGGTGCGCCCAGGCGGCCGGGGTCGCGACGCGGCCGCGCGGGGTGCGGGCGAGCAGGCCCTCACGGACGAGGAAGGGCTCGGCGACCTCCTCGACGGTCTCGCGCTCCTCCCCCACCGCGACGGCGAGGGTGGACAGGCCGACCGGCCCGCCGCCGAACAGCTTGAGCAGGGCCTCCAGGACCGCGCGGTCGAGCCGGTCCAGGCCGCGGGCGTCGACCTCGTAGACGGCGAGGGCCGCCTCGGCGATGTCCCGGGTGATCACGCCGTCGGCCTTGACCTGCGCGTAGTCGCGGACGCGGCGCAGCAGACGGTTGGCGATCCGGGGGGTGCCACGGGAGCGGCCGGCGATCTCGGCGGCGCCGGCGGTGTCGATCTCGACGTCGAGGAGGTGCGCGGAGCGGTGGATCACCCGCTGGAGTTCCGCGGGCTCGTAGAACTCCATGTGCGCGGTGAAGCCGAAGCGGTCGCGCAGCGGGGGCGGCAGCAGACCCGCGCGCGTGGTGGCGCCGACCAGGGTGAACGGGGGCAGTTCGAGGGGGATGGCGGTGGCGCCGGGGCCCTTGCCGACGATGACGTCGACGCGGAAGTCCTCCATCGCCATGTAGAGCATCTCCTCGGCCGGCCGCGACATGCGGTGGATCTCGTCGAGGAAGAGGACCTCGCCCTCCTGGAGGGAGGAGAGGATCGCGGCGAGGTCGCCGGCGTGCTGGATGGCGGGTCCCGAGGTGATCCGGATGGGGGCGCCCATCTCGGCGGCGATGATCATCGAGAGGGTGGTCTTGCCGAGGCCGGGGGCGCCGGAGAGCAGCACGTGGTCGGCGGTGGCGCCGCGCGCGCGGGCGGCGCGCAGCACGAGGTCGAGCTGCTCGCGGACCTTCTCCTGGCCGATGAACTCGCCCAGGTCCTTGGGGCGCAGGGCCGCCTCGACGGCCTGGTCCTCGCGGTCGGCGACCGAGCCCACCAGCCGCTCCTCGGCGGAGTCGGCGTCGGTGGTGTCGTCCCAGTTCATTGATGTGCCTCAGAGGTGGTGGGGTCGGCGGGCGCGGGTCAGCGAGCGCGGTTGAGCGTCTGGAGGGCGGCCTTGAGGAGGTGGCCGACCTGCGGGGTGCCCTCGGCGGCCTCGGCCTGCGGGGTCACGGCGGCCACGGCCTCGTCGGCCTCGCGGGTGGCGTAGCCGAGGCCGATCAGGGCGGCGTGCAACTGGTCGCGCCAGCCGTGGGTGACCGGGGCGCCGATGCCGGGCGCGCCGACCGGCTCGCCGAGCCGGCCCTTCAGCTCCAGCAGCAGTTTCTGGGCGCCCCTCTTGCCGATGCCGGGGACGGCGATGAGCGCCTTCTCGTCACCGGTGGACACCGCGCGGCGCAGGGCGTCCGGGGTGTGCACGGCGAGCATGGCCTGGGCCAGGCGGGGGCCGACACCGCTCGCGGTCTGGAGCAGTTCGAAGACCTGGCGCTCGTCGTCGTCCACGAAGCCGTAGAGCGTGAGGGAGTCCTCACGGACGACGAGGGAGGTGGCCAGTTTCGTCTGCCGGCCCATGCGCAGCCCGGACAGGGTGTTGGGCGTGCACTGGACGGCGATGCCGATGCCGCCCACCTCGACCACCGCGGAGTCGGGGGCGAGGGCGGCGACCGGTCCGCTCACGAAGGCGATCATGCCGTACGGCCTTTCGATGTCGTCGGTGCTTTGGCCGCGTGCAGGGCGACGGCCTGCTGCAACCGGTTCTGCGCGGGGGCGCGCCAGATGTGGCAGATGGCGAGGGCGAGGGCGTCGGCCGCGTCGGCCGGCCTGGGTGGCGCGTCGAGCCTCAGCAGACGGGTGACCATGGCGCCGACCTGGGCCTTGTCGGCGCGGCCACTGCCGGTGACGGCGGCCTTGACCTCGCTGGGCGTGTGCAGGGCGACGGGGATGCCGCGCCGGGCGGCGCAGAGCATGGCGACGGCACTGGCCTGGGCGGTGCCCATCACGGTGCGGACGTTGTGCTGGCTGAACACCCGCTCCACGGCGACGAATTCGGGCCGGTACTCGTCGAGCCACCGCTCGATGCCCTGCTCGACGGCGACCAGGCGCAGGCCCAGTTCGGCGTCGGCCGGTGTGCGGACGACGCCCACGCCGAGCATGGTGAGCGGCCGGCCCGCGACCCCCTCGACGACGCCGACACCGCACCGCGTCAGTCCGGGGTCCACCCCGAGTACGCGCACGCGCGCCCTCCCTCCCGCTCCCGTTCGATCGCCAGTTTGTGCAGGCTATCGGGTGCCACTGACAACGGCCGACAAGGCGACGGGCCGACGGGTGTGTCCCGTCGGCCCGTTCAGCCCGTGCGGCTCGATGCGGCGCTTACGCGTCGACCTTCTCCATGACCTCGTCGCTCACGTCGAAGTTGGCGAAGACGTTCTGCACGTCGTCGCTGTCCTCGAGTGCGTCGATCAGCTTGAAGATCTTCTTGGCGCCCTCCTCGTCCAGTTCGACCTGCATGGTCGGGACGAAGTTGGCCTCGGCGGAGTCGTAGTCGATCCCGGCCTCCTGGAGGGCGGTGCGGACCGCGACCAGGTCGGTGGCCTCGCTGAGCACCTCGAAGGACTCGCCCAGGTCGTTGACCTCCTCGGCACCCGCGTCCAGGACGGCACCCAGGACGTCGTCCTCGGTCAGCTCGCCCTTGGGGACGATGATGACGCCCTTGCGGTTGAACAGGTACGACACCGAGCCCGGGTCGGCCATGTTGCCGCCGTTGCGGGTCATGGCGACACGGACGTCGGAGGCGGCACGGTTGCGGTTGTCGGTCAGGCACTCGATGAGCACCGCGACACCGTTCGGGCCGTAGCCCTCGTACATGATCGTCTCGTAGTCGGCGCCACCGGCCTCGAGACCACCGCCGCGCTTGACCGCGGAGTCGATGTTCTTGTTCGGGACGGACTGCTTCTTGGCCTTCTGGATGGCGTCGTAGAGGGTGGGGTTGCCCTCGATGTCGACGCCGCCCATCCGGGCCGCGACCTCGATGTTCTTGATGAGCTTCGCGAAGAGCTTGCCGCGCTTGGCGTCGATCACGGCCTTCTTGTGCTTCGTCGTAGCCCATTTAGAGTGGCCGGACATCTGCCTGTCTCCTTCGCGTAACCCATCGATATACGAACCCCAGAGATCCTACAAGGACTCTGCCGCCCGGTTCGCGCGCACCATGTCGACGAACAGGGAGTGCACGCGGTGGTCGCCGGTCAGCTCGGGGTGGAACGACGTGGCCAGCGCGTTGCCCTGGCGGACGGCGACGATGTGGCCCTCGTGCTCGGCGAGCACCTCGGCCGCGGCGCCCACGGACTCCACCCAGGGGGCGCGGATGAAGACGCCCTCCACCGGGTCGCCCGGGACTCCCCGGACGTCGACCGCCGCCTCGAAGGACTCGTTCTGTCGTCCGAAGGCGTTACGGCGCACGATCATGTCGATGCCGCCGAGGGTCTCCTGGCCCGAGCGCGGGTCGAGGATCTTGTCGGCGAGCATGATCAGGCCGGCGCAGGTGCCGTAGACGGGCATCCCGGCACGCACGCGTGCGCGCAGGGGTTCCATCACGCCGAACAGGACGGCCAGCTTGGAGATGGTCGTGGACTCGCCGCCGGGGATGACCAGGCCGTCCACCTCGGCGAGTTCCTCGGGGCGCCGCACCGGCCTGGCCACGGCGTCCGCCGCGGCCAGGGCGATGAGGTGCTCCCGTACGTCGCCCTGGAGGGCCAGGACTCCTATGACGGGTGTGCTCATGGGTGACTACCAGCCGCGGTTGGCGTAGCGCTCGGCCTCGGGGAGGGTGTCGCAGTTGATGCCGACCATGGCCTCGCCCAGGTTGCGGGACGCGTCCGCGATGATCTTCGGGTCGTCGTAGAAGGTGGTGGCCTTCACGATGGCGGCGGCGCGCTTGGCCGGGTCGCCGGACTTGAAGATGCCGGAGCCGACGAAGACGCCCTCGGCGCCGAGCTGGCGCATGAGCGCGGCGTCGGCCGGGGTCGCGACACCACCGGCGGAGAACAGCACGACGGGGAGCTTGCCGAGTTCGGCGACCTCCTTGACCAGCTCGTACGGGGCGCGCAGGTCCTTGGCGGCAGCGTACAGCTCGTTGTTGTCGTAGCCGCGCAGGCGGGCGATCTCGTTCTTGATCTGGCGCAGGTGGCGGACGGCCTCGACGACGTTGCCCGTGCCGGCCTCGCCCTTGGAGCGGATCATGGCCGCGCCCTCGGCGATGCGGCGCAGGGCCTCGCCCAGGTTGGTGGCACCGCAGACGAACGGCGTGGTGAAGGCGAACTTGTCCGAGTGGTTGACCTCGTCGGCCGGGGTGAGGACCTCGGACTCGTCGATGTAGTCGACGCCGAGGGACTGGAGCACCTGGGCCTCGACGAAGTGGCCGATGCGGGACTTGGCCATGACCGGGATCGAGACGGCCTCGATGATGCCCTCGATCATGTCCGGGTCGGACATCCGGGCCACACCGCCGTCCTTGCGGATGTCGGCCGGGACCCGCTCCAGGGCCATGACGGCGACGGCGCCGGCGTCCTCGGCGATCTTCGCCTGCTCGGCGTTGACCACGTCCATGATCACGCCGCCCTTGAGCTGCTCGGCCATGCCGCGCTTCACGCGGGCGGTGCCGGTCTCGGGGGCCTGGTTCTCGAAGCTGGACACGGGTTGACCTCACTGAAGTGAAAGACGGTTGATGCGAACACCGAGGAAACGCGAGCGGACCAGTCCACAGCAAGGGCCAATGAGGAGCCGGTGGATCGTTTTCGGCCGGACGGTGGCCTCGCGGAGCCGGTCCCGGCCGCCATCGTGCCTGGTCCGGGGCCACGCGGCCGGCGGGCTCAGGCCTCGCGGCCGGCGCTCCCGGGCCACGCGGCCGGCGGCCTCGGGCCCCGCGGTCCACGGCCTCGGGCCCTGCTGAAGGCGGGCTCAGGCCGCACGGTCGACCAGGGCCGCCGGGGGTTCGTCGTCCATCTCGAAGGCCATCGGGAAGGGCGCGTGGCCGGCCAGCCGGAACCAGCGGACCTTGCGGTGCTCGCGCAGCCTGCGGGCCCCTCCGACGGCGTCGTTGTGGAAGCGGCGGGCCATCGGGACGCGGCGCACGGCCTCCGTCAGTTCACGGGCGGCGGTCTCTCCCCCGGGCGCCTCGCGGACCGCCTCCACCTGCTGCGCGTCCGCGAAGACCGCCCGCAGCGCCTGGCTCAGCTCGCTCTCGGCGACCTCCCGCTGCTCCTCCTCGGCCTGCCGGGCACCGTGCGCGGCCTCGTACAGCACGATCGAGGCGGCCGGGTCGAGCACGCCCGAGGTGGCCAGTTCCTGGGCCACGGACGCCCGGCGCAGCAGTTGCGCGTCCAGCGCGGCGCGGGCGGCGTCGATCCGGGCGTGCAGCCGGTCCAGCCGTCCCGCCGTCCAGCTCAGGTAGAGGCCGATCGCGACGAGGACGACGAGGGTCCAGATGAGGGTTGCGGTCACGGGCGAAGGCTATCGGGGCGCGGTGCGTCGCCGGCCGGGGGTCAGTCCCGGGCCAGGCCCAGCCGCGCCCGCAGCCCGCTGCCGCCGGTCCGCTCGTCCGCCGCCACCGCCGTCGTGCCGTCCGTGACGGTCTCGTAGACCGAGAGGATGTCCGCGCCGACGGTCGACCAGTCGAAGCGCCGCACGTGAGCACTGCCCCGCGCGCGCAGTTCGGCCCGGCGCCCGGGGTCTCCCAGCAGCCGCACCGCCGCCTCGGCCAGGGCGTCCGCGTCCTCGTTGGCGAAGAGTTCGCCCGCCGCGCCCTGGTCGAGGACCTGGGCGAAGGCGTCGAGGTCGGAGGCGAGCACCGGCGCCCCCGCCGACATGGCCTCGACGAGGATGATGCCGAAGCTCTCGCCGCCGGTGTTGGGGGCGACGTACAGGTCGACGCTGCGCAGGAAGCGGGCCTTGTCCTCGTCGCTGACCATGCCGAGGAACTCCACGCGCGCGTGCAGTTCCTTCGGCAGGCCGGCCACCGCCTCCTCCGCGTCGCCGCGCCCGGCGACCAGCAGCCGGGCGTCCGGCCGCTCGGCGAAGATCCTCGGCAGGGCCTTCATCAGCACCGGAAGGCCCTTGCGGGGCTCGTCGATACGGCCGACGAAGCCGAGCGTCTCGCCCTGCCACTCCGCCTTGGGCTCGGCCTCGGCGAAGAAGTCGACGTCGACACCGTTGGGGATGACGACCGCGTCCCCGCCGAGGTGTTCGACCAGGGTGCGGCGGGCGTACTCGCTCACGGCGATCCGCGCGCTGATCTTCTCCAGGGCGGCCTGGAGGATCGAGTACGCGGCGATCATCGCGCGCGAGCGCGGGTTGGACGTGTGGAAGGTGGCCACGATGGGACCCTGCGCGGCCCAGCAGGTCAGCAGGCCGAGGGAGGGCGAGGTCGGCTCGTGGATGTGGATGACGTCGAACGCGCCGTCGTGCAGCCAGCGCCGCACGCGCGCGGCGCTCAGGAAGCCGAAGTTCAGCCGGGCCACCGAGCCGTTGTACGGCACCGGCACCGCGCGGCCGGCCGAGACGACGTAGGGCGGCAGCGGGGTGTCGTCGTCCGCGGGGGCGAGGACGGACACCTCGTGGCCGAGCCGGATGAAGTACTCGGCGAGGTCGCGGATGTGGAACTGGACGCCGCCCGGCACGTCCCAGGAGTACGGGCAGACGATGCCGATCCTCACGAAGGCCTCTTGGTGGGATCGAGGTCCGAGAGCCACAACCGCTGAAGCATGTGCCAGTCCTCCGGATGGTCGGCGATGCCCGAGGCGAAGGCGTCCGCCAGTGCCTGTGTCATGACAGACGTCCTCTCGGCCCGGGTACCTGACTCGGGTACCTCGATCGGGGGATGGACGCGGCCCTTCATGACGGGCGAGTCGTCGTACCAGAGCGTGACGGGGAGCAGGAGGGCGCCGGTCTGCTGGGCGAGCAGGGCCGGGCCCGCGGGCATGGTCGCCGTGTCGCCGAAGAACGTCACCTCGACGCCCGAGGCGGACAGGTCGCGCTCGGCGACCAGACAGACCAGTCCGCCGTCGCGCAGCCGCCGGGCGAGGGTGCCGAAGGCGCTGCCGCCGCTGTGCGGCAGGACCTCCATGCCGAGGCCCTCCCGGTAGGCGACGAACCGGTCGTACAGCGTCTCGGGCCTGAGGCGTTCGGCGACCGTGGTGAACGGCGTCTTCAGTTTGGTGGTGACCCAGGCGCCGGCCAGGTCCCAGTTCGCCATGTGGGGCAGCGCGAGCACGACGCCCCGGTCGGAGGCGATGCCGTCGGTCAGGTGGTGGACGTCCTTGGGCTCGAAGCCCGTCCTGATCCGCTCCTCGCTCCAGGCGGGCAGCCGGAACGACTCCATCCAGTACCGCAGGTAGGACCGCATGCCCGCGCGCGAGAGCTCGGCCAGCCGCTCGGGGCTCGCGCCCGGCACCACGCGCGCGTAGTTGCTCTCCAGCCGCTGCACGCCCTTGCCGCGCTGTTTCCAGGCGAGGTCGGCGACGGACCGGCCGAGGCGTACGGCGGCGGGCTCCGGGAGCTTCTTGACGGTGCTCCAGCCGACACCGTACAGCGCGTCGGTCAGGCGGTCCCGGGCGCTCACTTCGCCGCCTCACTCCCCTGGGAGGCGTTCTCCTGGCCGGCCGCGTCGGCCTCCGCCTCCGCCTCCGCCTCGGCCTCGGCCGACTCTCGCCGGACCGTGACGACCCGCTGGATCAGGGTGACCAGGCTGCCGACGGCGACGATCCACAGGGCGACCGGCAGCAGGTACTGGATACCGGGCACACCGAACGCGTGCAGCCCGGCGAGCCCGGCCGCGACCAGCGAGATCACCAGGCGCTCGGCCCGCTCCACGAGACCGTTGACGGCGACCGGCAGACCGATCGACTCGCCGCGCGCCTTGGTGTACGACACCACCTGACCGCTGGCCAGGCAGAAGATCGACACGGCGCACAGGGCGATGTCGTCGCCGCCCCCGGCGTACCAGAGGGCGAAGCCGCCGAAGATCGCGCCGTCGGCGACCCGGTCGAGCGTGGAGTCCAGGAAGGCACCCCAGCGGCTGGAGCGCCCCAGCTGGCGGGCCATGTTGCCGTCGACCAGGTCGGAGAACACGAACAGCGTGATCACGATCGTGCCCCAGAAGAACTCGCCCTGGGGGTAGAAGACCAGCGCTCCCGCGACCACACCGGCGGTGCCGATCAACGTGACCGTGTCGGGGCTGACCCCCCGCCTGATCAGAAATGCGGCGAACGGCGTGAGGACACGCGTGAAGAATGCACGCGCGTACTTGTTCAGCATGGCCTTCCCGAGGGTCGGTGTGGCCGTGCGGCCCTGCTGGCCACCGGCTGGCCCATCGTAGTCACGCGCGCGTGTGTGCGACGGGCGGGCACCCGGAGCACGTGTCACGGCCGCGCGGCATCCAGGTCACGGCCGGGTCGCGCACGGCTCCCACCAGGGCCGCGAGGTGCCGTCGCGTCCGTCGTATGGACGCGGGGTGACGGGAGTGGAAAGCTCGAAGGACCGCGGGCGTCGCCGGAGCCGCCATCGCACGCGGGGCCGCCGTGCCCGCGCCCCCAATGACCTCACCGTGCACGGGAGGCAAGGAAATGGGCGACAAGGCGAACACACACCCCGGAGCCGCCGGCAGGGCTACGGCGGCCGACCATCCCGCGTCCGTACGGAATGTGGTGCTGGTCGGCCACTCCGGATCGGGCAAGACCACGTTGGTGGAGGCTCTCGCGCTGACGGCGGGAGCGGTGAACCGGGCGGGCCGCGTGGAGGACGGCGGCACCGTCTCCGACTACGACGAGATCGAGCACCGGCAGCAACGCTCGGTCCAGCTCTCCCTGGTGCCGGTCGACTGGGACGGCATCAAGGTCAACCTTCTGGACACCCCCGGATACGCCGACTTCGTCGGGGAACTCAGGGCCGGTCTGCGAGCGGCGGACGCGGCCCTCTTCGTCGTCTCGGCGTCGGACGGCGTGGACGGCTCGACCCGCATGGTGTGGGAGGAGTGCGCGGCGGTCGGCATGCCGCGCGCGATCGTCGTCACGCACCTGGAGTCGGCGCGCGCCTCCTTCGAGGAGATGACCCAGATCTGCGCGGAGGCGTTCGGCGGCGACGATCCGGACGCGGTCCTCCCGCTGTACCTGCCGCTGCACGGCCCGCAGGCGCCCGACGGGCACGCGCCCGTGACCGGTCTGACCGGGCTGCTGTCGCGGAAGCTGTTCGACTACTCCACCGGCAGCCGTGAGGAGTCGGAGCCGGGCGAGGAGCAGCTGCCGGCCCTGGAGGAGGCCCGCAACCGGCTGATCGAGGGGATCATCGCGGAGAGCGAGGACGAGACCCTCATGGACCGCTATCTCGGCGGCGAGCAGGTCGACGTCAAGACGCTGATCGAGGATCTGGAGCGGGCGGTCGCGCGCGGCGCGTTCTTCCCCGTCCTCGCGGCCGCGCCGGCGGCCGACGGCGCCCGGGAGGGCATCGGCACGGTCGAGCTGCTGGAACTCGTCACCCGGGGCTTCCCGACGCCCCTGGAGCGCGAGGCACCCGAGGTGACCACGGTCGGCGGGAAGGCCCGCGAGCTGAACCGTTGCGACCCGGACGGGCCGCTGGTCGCGGAGGTCGTCAAGACCTCCTCCGACCCCTACGTGGGCCGGGTCTCCCTGGTCCGGGTCTTCTCCGGCACCCTGCGCCCCGACCAGACCGTCCATGTCTCCGGACACGGCCTGGCCGACCGCGGACACGAGGACCACGATGTGGACGAGCGCGTCGGCGCGCTGTCCGCGCCCTTCGGCAAGCAGCAGCGGGCCCTGACGCACTGCATCGCGGGTGACCTGGCGTGCGTGGCGAAGCTCGGCCGCGCGGAGACCGGCGACACGCTCTCCGCCAAGGACGACCCCCTGCTGATGGAGCCCTGGCGCATGCCGGACCCACTGCTGCCGCTGGCCATCCAGGCGCACAGCAAGGCCGACGAGGACAAGCTCTCGCAGGGTCTGTCCCGGCTGGTCGCCGAGGACCCCACGATGCGCCTGGAGCAGAACCAGCACACCCACCAGGTGGTCCTGTGGTGCCTGGGCGAGGCCCACGCGGACGTCGCCCTGGAGCGGCTGCGCTCCCGCTACGGCGTCCAGGTCGACGTCGTCCCCCACAAGGTGTCCCTGCGGGAGACGTTCGCGGAGCCGGCGGCCGGCCGGGGCCGGCATGTGAAGCAGTCCGGCGGGCACGGGCAGTTCGCGATCTGCGAGATCGAGGTGGCGCCGCTGCCCGGCGGTTCGGGCATCGAGTTCGTGGACAAGGTCGTCGGCGGCGCGGTGCCGCGCCAGTTCATCCCGTCCGTCGAGAAGGGCGTACGGGCCCAGGCGGCCAAGGGGCTGGCGTCCGGGCATCCGCTGGTCGACGTGCGGATCACGCTGCTCGACGGCAAGGCGCACTCGGTGGACTCCTCCGACGCCGCGTTCCAGACGGCCGGCGCGCTCGCGCTGCGGGAGGCCGCGGGCGAGGCGCGGATCCACCTCCTGGAGCCGGTGGCCGAGGTGACCGTGCTGGTCGGCGACGACTACGTGGGCGCCGTGATGAGCGACCTGTCGGGGCGGCGCGGCCGGGTGCTGGGCACCGAGCAGACGCCCGGCGGCCGCACGCTGGTGCGGGCCGAGGTGCCCGAGATCGAGATCGGCCGGTACGCGGTCGATCTGCGGTCCCTCTCGCACGGCACGGCCCGCTTCGACCGCGCGTACGCCCGGCACGAGCCGATGCCGCCTCAGGTGGCCGAGAGGGTGCGTCAACAGGCGCGGGCCGACTAGGGGTTGGTACGGGGGCGTACGCAAGTGGCGCCCCCGGAAGGTGATCCTCCGCTGCGGCGGGCGGCTTCGGCCGTCCGCCGACGGATGTCGGTGGCTGGAGATACGCTGATGACCTGATCAACAGGTGTGCGGAGTACGGAAGTCGGGAAGGCCGCAGGAGCGGGACGGCGGCGAGTGGGGGCGGGAATGACCGTGGAGGACTTCTTCGGGCCACAGGTGCCACGGACGGGCGGCGAGGGGCAGGCCCCGACGTACGCACTGGCTTCGGCGGCCTACCGGGACACCCCGATGGAGGAGATCAAGAAGGCCGACAACGAATGGCACCAGTCGACGGTCAAGGACGGCCGGAAGTGGGCCAAGATCTTCCGCCCCAACTTCGGTGAGGCGTACTCGCAGGCGGTGATCGACCGCATGCTGGGCGTCGGCCGCGCGCCGCTCATCCAGTCCTTCGGCAGCGAGCCGCAGGTGGTCGTCGAGCACTGCCTCGCGGCCAACCGCATCCGCCGGGAGCGCGACAAGAAGCTGACCGGACTCATGCTGCTGTGCGGCGTGCTCTTCCTGCCGGGCCTGGTGGTCTGGCTGCTCGTCTTCCAGCTCCGGGCCACGATGGGCAAAACGGACAACAAGCGGATCTCCGGACTCGGCACCGGCCTGCTGGTCGCCGTGGCCGCCCTCGCCGTGATCTTCCTGGTCCGGATGCCCTTCACCGGCCTCGCGGGGTGGTACGCGCGCGGGTGCATCGTGGCCCCGGTGGCCGGCTGGTTCCTGGCCAAGCGGGTCTGCGAGAAGACCGCGACGGACCTGCGCGAGCGCTGGGGCGGACTGCTCTCCGGCGGCAGCATCGGCGCGAAGGTCCCCGAGGCGGTGCCGACCAGCCCCGACCAGGCCGCGGCCGAGCAGCTGCGCCAGTCCCTGGCCCGGCTCAGCGCCGAGCAGCAGTCCAACTCGGTCTTCTACGCCGGCCCCAAGGGCATCCTCGGCATGGGCACCCGCTGGGGGTCCTGGCACCTCGCGGAGGAACTGGTCCCGCTCGACAAGGTCAAGGGCATCCACGAGTTCCGCAGCTGGACGGTCGTCCGGGCGATCCACGACGAGCTGGCCGTGCTGCACCGGCAGCGGCTGAAGACCGGCGGGTTCCCGCAGGCGACCGTGCGGCACTGGATCGTCACGCACGTGGGCGAGGGCGCCAAGGCGGTGACCCGGCCCGAGGGCACCGACGTCGAGGCGTACCAGGTCAAGCCGAGGGCCGTCGAGGACATCTGCAACAACCAGCAGTTCGACGGCGGCGACCGGCACTACCTGGGTGTGCAGTGGCCGCACCTGTGGAACGGCGATCTGATCCTCACCATGATGATCACCGTGACCGTGCTGAAGGAGACGCTGCGCGTCGAGGTCACCGGCCACGCGCTGGGCCCGGTCAACGGCCTCTTCAGCGGCAAGCCCGAGGCCCCCACCAAGGAGGTCGCCAAGACCGTCCGGTTCTGGGAGACCCGGACGATCAAGCTGCCGCTGGTCACCACGGACGAGGTGGTCCGGCTCGCCGCGCGGGCCACGATCAGCTGGTACCCGCCGGTGCTGAAGTGGCTCGGCGGCTCCATAGGCCTGCCCGAGCCGTTCGGCCTGCGGCACGCCTGGGCCGACCAGCCCTGGCGGCACCGCTTCATGGCCGACGACGCGCTGCGCGCGGCCACCCCGGTCCTGCGCGCGGTGCACAGGGCCGCGCTCAGGGTGCTCAAGGAACACGACGTCGACGTCGACAAGTTCAGCTCGCGCGCGTCCGCCCTCAGCGGGGCGGTCCAGGACGTCTCCCCGAAGAAGGCGGACACCTACGACGCCTAGGGCCTGTCGTGTGGATCATGCCGCGCGTCGCGTCGGCCGAGAGGCACGCCACGTCCAGCCAGCCTGATCCAAACGACAGGCCCTGGGTCAGGCGGCCGGCCAGGCGTCGGCGAGCATCTTCCGGGTGTCCGCCAGGAGCTGCGGCAGCACGCGCGTGTGCCCCACCACCGGCATGAAGTTCGTGTCGCCGCCCCAGCGGGGCACGATGTGCTGGTGGAGGTGGGCGGCGATACCGGCGCCCGCCACGCCGCCCTGGTTCATCCCGATGTTGAAGCCCTGTGCGCCGGACGCGGTGCGCAGGGCCGTCATCGCCTGCTTGGTCAGCTCGGCCAGCTCGGTGGTCTCCGGGCCGGTCAGATCGGTGTAGTCGGCGACGTGCCGGTAGGGGACGGTCATCAGATGGCCGCCGTTGTACGGGTACAGGTTCAGCACCGCGTACACGTGCTCCCCGCGCCGGACGACCAGCCCGTCCTCGTCGGATTTCGCCGGGATCGAACAGAACGGGCAGCCGTCGTCGGCCCCCGGGCCGGTCGGCTTGTTCTCGCCCTGGATGTAGGCCATCCGGTGGGGCGTCCACAGGCGCTGGAACGCGTCCTGCGTACCCACTCCGATCTGCTGCTCCGGCTCACTCGTCATGCAAGGCAGCATATGGCTTCGCCCGTTCGCGGCGTGTCGCCGGGGTTGTGGGAAACGGGGCGCGGGCGAAGCTGGGGCGATGGACGACGACAGCCGTTACGACCGCTGGGAACAGGGCACCGAGATCCCCCTGTTCCTGGCGTCGCTGCTCTTCCTGGCCGCCTATGCCGCCCGTGTCCTCGCCGTGAGCATGCCGTCCGGCTGGAAGGACCTGTGCGGGTTCACGATGCTGGCGCTCTGGCTGGTGTTCGCCGCGGACTACGTCGTCCGCTGGCGCCTCAGCGGGCAGCACTTCCCGCACTTCGTCAGGACGCACTTCCTGCACACGGTGGTGGTCCTTCTGCCCCTGCTGCGGCCGCTGCGGATCGTCCCGCTCTACGACGCCATCCAGCGTCGGCAGGGGGAGCCCCGGGTCTCGCTGCACGCGCGGGTGATCGCCTACGCCGGCCTGTCGACGCTGCTCCTCGGCTTCGCCGGGGCCCTCGCGGTCTTCCAGCAGGAGCGTGGGGCGCCCGGTGCCACCATGCGGACGTTCGGGGACGCGGTGTGGTGGGCCGCCGAGACCCTCAGCACGGTCGGCTACGGGGACATCACACCGGTGACCACGGGCGGCCGGGCGATCGCGATGGTGATGATGGCCGGCGGCCTGGCCCTGCTCGGCGCGGTGACCGGGTCGTTCTCCTCCTGGCTGCTGCAGATCTTCTCGCGCGAGAGCGACCGCAGGCCCCCGGAGGACTGAGCCTTCCGGGGGCCTGCGGGGGGCGGGATCAGGTCAGACCTGCGTCCGCTCCTCGACGACCTGCGCGATCTTGGCGATCGCCTCGTCGAACGGGATGCCGTTCTCCTGGGAGCCGTCGCGGTAGCGGAAGGACACCGAGCCGTTCGACATGTCCTCGTCGCCCGCGATGACCATGAAGGGCACCTTCTGCTTCTGGGCGTTGCGGATCTTCTTCTGCATCCGGTCGGAGGACGAGTCGACCTCGACGCGCAGGCCCCGCCGCTTCGCGGCCGCGGCGAACTTCTCCAGGTACTCCACGTGCCCGTCGCCGATCGGGATGCCGATCGCCTGGACCGGAGCCAGCCACGCCGGGAAGG
Organism: Streptomyces phaeofaciens; assembly: GCF_014648915.1. Classification (GTDB taxonomy): domain Bacteria; phylum Actinomycetota; class Actinomycetes; order Streptomycetales; family Streptomycetaceae; genus Streptomyces; species Streptomyces phaeofaciens. The sequence goes on from NZ_BMSA01000005.1 coordinate 167,922, forward strand.
CGCCCGCGTAGTGCTCCAGGAGCACCGCGAAGAACCGCTCGATGGAGCCGAACAGGGCGCGGTGGATCATCACCGGGCGCTGCTTGGCGCCGTCCGGGCCGGTGTACTCCAGGTCGAAGCGCTCGGGCAGGTTGAAGTCGAGCTGGATGGTCGACATCTGCCAGGTGCGGCCGATGGCGTCCTTCGTCTGGACGGAGATCTTCGGACCGTAGAAGGCGGCGCCCCCCGGGTCGGGCACGAGCGGCAGGCCCTGCTTCTCGGCGACCTGGCGGAGCGTCTCGGTCGCCTCCTCCCAGACCTCGTCGGAGCCGACAAACTTCTCCGGGTCCTTGGTGGACAGCTCCAGGTAGAAGTCGGTCAGGCCGTAGTCGCGCAGCAGGCCGAGGACGAAGGTGAGCGTCTTGTCGAGCTCCTCCGACATCTGCTCACGGGTGCAGTAGATGTGCGCGTCGTCCTGCGTGAAGCCGCGGGCGCGGGTGAGGCCGTGCACGACGCCCGACTTCTCGTACCGGTACACGGTCCCGAACTCGAAGAGGCGCAGCGGCAGTTCACGGTAGGAGCGGCCGCGCGCGTCGAAGATCAGGTTGTGCATCGGGCAGTTCATGGGCTTGAGGTAGTAGTCCACGCCCTCGTCGAGCTGCATGGGCGGGTACATGCCGTCGGCGTACCAGTCCAGGTGCCCGGACGTCTCGAAGAGCTTCCCCTTCGTCGCGTGCGGGGTGTAGACGAACTCGTAGCCCTCCTCCTCGTGGCGGCGGCGCGAGTAGTCCTCCATCACACGGCGGACGATGCCGCCCTTGGGGTGGAAGACGGCGAGGCCGGAGCCGATCTGCTCGGGGATGGAGAACAGGTCCAGCTCGGAGCCCAGCTTGCGGTGGTCGCGCTTCTCGGCCTCGGCGAGGAAGTCGAGGTACGCCTTCAGCTCGTCCCTGGACGGCCAGGCGGTGCCGTAGATGCGCTGGAGCATGGGGTTCTTCTCGCTGCCGCGCCAGTAGGCGGCCGCGTTGCGCATCAGCTTGAACGCCGGGATCAGGCGGGTGGAGGGCAGGTGGGGGCCGCGGCAGAGGTCCTTCCAGCACAGCTCGCCGGTCTTGGCGTCGAGGTTGTCGTAGATCGTCAGCTCGCCGCCGCCGACCTCGACGTCCGCGCCGTCGTCGGAGGACGCGGAGCCCTTGAGGCCGATCAGCTCCAGCTTGTAGGGCTCGTCCGCCAGCTCCTCGCGGGCCGCCTCGTCGGTGACGACCCGGCGGGCGAACTTCTGCCCGCGCTTCTGGATCTCCTGCATCTTCTTCTCGATGGCCTTGAGATCCTCGGGCGTGAACGGCTTCTCGACGTCGAAGTCGTAGTAGAAGCCGTCCTTGACCGGCGGGCCGATGCCCAGCTTGGCCTCGGGGAAGATCTCCTGCACGGCCTGGGCCAGCACGTGCGCGGTGGAGTGACGCAGGATGTTGAGGCCGTCCTCGGAGGCGATCTCGACGCCCTCGACCTCTTCGCCCTCGGAGAGCACGTACGACAGGTCCCGAAGCTCGCCGCCGACGCGCGCGGCGATGACCGAGCGCTCGCCGGCGAAGAGGTCGGCGGCCGTAGTGCCCGTCGTCACCGTGCGCTCTTCCCGTTCGGAATCGCGTTGGATGATCACACGGACGTCTGACACCGGTCTCTCCTGACTGCTGGTGGGTGCGGCGCCGTACTGTGAGCGCGCGCAATAGGGGATCGTACCGACCCGCACCCGCCGACCGCGAAATCAGTCCCCGCGCTCCTCCCCGCCGCAGGCCTCCTCGAAGACGGCCGTGATCTCTGCGGTCTCCTGCAACGACTTCATCAGCCGGTCCCGCTCCGCCTCGTCCACCTGGACGGGAGCGACCGCGCAGGCCCCGCCGAGCCTGCGGAAGCCGCCCCGGCTCTCCAGCCGTCCCTGGACCCGCACCGGCAGCCCGACGAGGTGGGCCTGTCCGGCGATGCGGTAGTCCTCCTCGTCGAGGGTGACCCGGACGTACGGGATGTCGGCGCCGGCCAGCACCCGCAGCCGTACGCTGCCCTCTCCGCGGGGTCCGGGCCGGCGCAGCCGGACCACCGCGCCGGTGATCCGCACGGACACGGAGGGTTCCTCGCGCAGATAGCGGGCGCCGGCCTCGCGCAGCGCGGGCAGATCGCCGGGGGAGAACTCGATGGGCTCGGTGTCCGCCGCGCAGTCGGCGGGGACCCCGGCCGCGGGGGCCCACTCGACGGCAATCCGGGCGCCCTCGGTGCCCCGGACGAGGGCGATGAGCGCCTCGGTCAGCTCCCGGCTGGCACCGGCCTCCACGGCGCCGTCGAAGGCGTCCATGCCGCCGGTGGCCCGCTGGTAGTCGATGGCCTCGCGGACCGCGTAGAGGGCCTGGTGGAGCCGTACGGCGAGCGGGCGGCCGGGGTCGGTGGACACGAAGGCGGTGAGGCGGCGGCCGTCGGACGCGGGGCCGACGAGGACGTGGTCGAGGAGCGCGGTCGCCGCGCGGCGGTGCCGGGCGCCGTAGTAGCCGGCCCGCGCGCGGGTGGCGAGGGCACCGGCGAGGAGCATCTGGCGGGCGGCGCCGCGCAGCTGTTCCTCGACGGTCCAGGGCGCGGCCCCGGCGGGCCCGTCCGGCACGTCCCGCCACCAGCGGATCTCGTCACTGGGCACGGCGAGTCCGACCAGCACCTCGCGTGCGGAGGGCGCGCCGCTGCGGGCCAGGGCCTGGAGGGCCTCGCCGAGCAGGTCGTCGCTGTCGGGGAAGGCCCGGCTCTCCGGCACGAGCAGGCTGGTGCCGGCGGCGGCAGGTCCGGGCGGGGTCCAGCGGCCGTACCGTCCGGCGGCGCCGCCGCGCCGCTGCCAGCCGTGCCGGCGCAGCAGGGCGCCGAGCACGGCGGGGTCGACCTTGCCGGGCTCGGGGGGACGGTTCCAGTGGGATTCGGGGTGCGGCCGTACCGGCCGTACGGACTCGTCGAGGGGGCGGTGGGTCATGGTCTGCCTCCCGTCCCGACCCGCGTCATGATCTCGCACAGCGCCCGGTCGTCGAAGATGCGTGAGGTCGGTATCCGCACGGTGGTCCGGGTCCGGCCGGTGACGGGGTGGCCGGCGAGATTGACCCAGTAGCAGCAGTGCCGCAGGTCGAGGCGGTCGTGCCCGGCCCGCAGCCACTGGTCCTGCGACCGGGGGACGATCATCACCACCAGGATCTTGTGCACCGAGACCGGGGTGCGGGCGAGCTTGCGCAGGTGGTCGTTGTCGAGGGTGAAGGAGAAGAACCGGCCCGGCGGGCTGGGCGCGACCTGGTAGGTCGCCTTGAGCTGCACCTTGATGGTGACCTCGTCGTCCACGGTGTGCCCGGGGGCGCTGTGGCTGACGTGCCAGTCGATGCCGTTGTCCGGGAACGGCTGGGACAACGAGCAGCCCGCCGCCGCCGCGACCGCGTGCAAGTAGCCCACCTGCAAGGTCTCCATGCAGGCGGTGGTGGCGAGTGTGCCGCGATGGGGGCCCGTGTGTTCGGGCAGCAGCCCGCCCCGCTCGGGCTGCGCTATCGCCATGACGAACAGCCTTCCCAGCCAGAAGAGATGCCCGGAACCGGGCCGGGTGAATACTGAGTGAATCCCGCCGCGGGCCGCTGAACTGCAAAGACCCGTACTCCTGTTGTGTCCTTCCGGCGTACGGCGCAAACAGCCCGGGTATCACCAAACAGGCAGAAGACGGTGCGTCAGCTGCCGTGGGTGAACGAGGGGTTGTGTTGGTATGTCGTACTGGTACGAGGGCCCTCTGGCCGCCTTCGACACGGAGACGACGGGCATCGACGTGGAGTCCGACCGCATAGTGTCGGCCGCGCTCGTCGTCCAGGACGCCCCGGGCGTCCGGCCCAGGGTGAGCCGCTGGCTGGTGAACCCGGGCGTGCCGGTGCCCGCCGAGGCGACGGCGGTGCACGGGCTGACGGAGGAGCATCTTCAGCGCAACGGCCGCTGGCCGTCGCCGGTGATGTTCGAGATAGCCGAGCTGCTGGCCGAACAGGCGGCGGCGGGACGGCCGTTGGTGGTGATGAACGCGCCGTTCGACCTGACGCTGCTCGACCGGGAGCTGCGTCGGCACCGGGCCTCGTCGCTGGACCACTGGCTGGAGCCGGCCCCGCTGCGGGTGCTGGATCCGCGGGTCCTGGACAAGCACCTGGACCGCTACCGCAAGGGCCGCCGTACGCTCACCGACCTGTGTGCGCACTACGAGGTGTCCCTGTCCGACGCGCACGACGCGGCGGCGGACGCGCTGGCGGCGCTGGAGGTCGTGCGCGCGGTGGGCCGGCGCTTCGCGGCCCGTCTGGAGCGCCTGTCCCCCGCCGATCTGCACGCCCTCCAGACGGCGTGGCACGCGGCGCAGGCCCGGGGTCTCCAGGCGTGGTTCGCGCGCAGCGGCAATCCGGAGACGGTGGACATCTCGTGGCCGCTGCGCCCGGAGCTGCCGGCCGCGGCCTGACCGGAGCGGCGCTAGGACGTGCGGAGACGTGCCGAGGCGTACGGAGACGCACGGAGGACGCACGGAGGACGCACGGACATGTGCCGGTGGAACGCAGAAGAACCGGCCCGCGTGACGCGGACCGGTTCTCTCCCGGTGGGCGATACTGGGTTCGAACCAGTGACCTCTTCGGTGTGAACGAAGCGCTCTCCCACTGAGCTAATCGCCCGGGAACGCACTGAACAATACAGGTCCCCGGACGCTTCCTTCAAACCGCTTGCAGGTAGCCGGCCAGTCCGCGCCGTCCGGCGCGCATCATCAGCCGGTGGTTCGCGCGGAACACCGGCCGCCCGGCCACGGCGAACCGCCTGAGCAGCGGCTTGTTCACGTCGACGACCTGCTCGTAGCGGGCGAGCGTGCCGGGGCCGCCGGCGGTGAGCGTCCAGCGGGCCCAGCCGTCGATGTCGCCGGACATCCGGATCTCCAGCACGCCGGCCACCGGATCGCGCCGCACCTCGTGCGCGGTGAACGTCATGTCGTAGGGCAGGAGGGAGCGGATGCGGATGACGCCGGTCGTGTCGTCGATCCGTTTCACCTCCCGCACCTGGCGCCACCAGCGCGGATAGTCCTCGGCCCGCTCCAGGGCCGTGTACACGGCGGCGGGCGGCGCGGGCAGGGCCCACAGGCTGAGGAAGCGGTAATGGGTCCAGTCCATGGGCCGAGTGTGCCCGTACGGAGGCCCGCCGAGCGGCATTTGAGTACGCCCCTGAGTACCCGTACCCATGGCATTCGGCGTGACGCGGACCACACTCCAGGCATGACGCACTTTCCGCCCCCGGCCGAGGAGCTCCGGCTCCTCGACGCCGAGCTGCGCCGACTGGACGCCCGCCGGGGCCAGTTGCTGGCCCGCCGCGCCTGGCTGGTCACCACGCTCCACCCGGTACGGCCGTCGGCCGCGACCGCTCCGCCGCCGCCCGTACCGCCCCGGCCCGAGGCGACCGCCCCCGGCGTGCAGAACGTCCTGCTGCTCCTCGGCGGCATCCTGCTCACGGTCGCGGCGATGGTGTTCACCCTGGTCAGCTGGGGTCAGCTGGGTATCGCGGGCCGTTCCCTGGTGCTGGGCGCGGTCACCCTGGCCGTGCTCGGCGCCCCCGCGGTGCTGCTGCGGCGGACGCTGCGCTCGACCGCCGAGACCGTCGCGGGCCTCGGCCTCGCACTGACCGTGCTGGACACGTTCGCGCTGCACGAGGTGGCGTTCCGCACGGCGGACGGCACGACGTACGCGGCGGTCTGCGCGACCCTGCTGGCGGCACTCTGGACGGGCTACGGCACGGCGCTCGGCGCCCTGCGGCTGCCGCTCCCGGCCGCCCTGCTGGTCGCCCAACTCCCTTTGCCTCTCTGGGTGGTGGCGGCCGGTGGAGAGCTGTACGCGGCCGCTGTCGCCGTGCTGCTGACGGCCGCGTTCGACGTGGCGGTCGCGCTGCGGGTGTCCGGGCGGGCCGTCCGGCTCGTCGCCGTGGTGTGCGCGTTCGGCGCGGGCGGCTGGGGTGTCCTGGCGGCCGGTGTGCTCGCCCTGGACGCCTCCGGCCCGGGTGCCGCCGCCCGTGCGGCGGGGCTCTTCGCCCTCGCGGCGGCGATCGCCGTGGCCGCCGCCCGGTATGCCCCGCGCCCCGGGCTCGCCCTGGGCACGGCGGCGGCGGGCGGCCTCCTCCTGGTCGCCGGCGCCGCGGGCGTCCTGCGGGTGACGGTGCCCGGTGACTGGCTCGTGCCGGCGTGTCTGGCGTGCGGGATCGCGCTGCTCGCCGTGGCGCGCGGCCCGGAGCCGGTGCGCCGGGGCCTGACCGCGGCCTCCGCCGCCGTACAGGCGGGCGCGGTGCTGTGGACGCTGCCCGTCGTGGGCGTCACCCTGCTCGGGCCCGCGGCCTGGCTGGGCCGGGTGTGGACGGGAGCCCCGGCCGACGCCCGCGCCGCCGCGACGCCCGACGCCTTCTGGCCGCCGTACGCGGTCACCGCTCCCCTGGTGCTCGTGGCGGTCGCCGCCGTCCTGGCGGTCCGGGCCGGCGCGTGGCGGCGGCACGCGCTCCCCCTGGTGTGGGCCGCGGCGGTCGTGCTGCCGGCCGCGCTGGAACTGCCGTACGCGGTCGGCCTGCCGGTGCACGGGCTGGCCGTGCTGGGGCTGCTGGCGACCCTGACGCGGCCGGCCCTCGGACCGTCCGTGACCCGGACGGCCCTCGGGTCGGCCCTGGCGACCTCCCTGAGTGTCGCCCTCGCCTCCCTGGCCGCCGAGCCCGCGACCCTCACCGTCCTCGCCTCGCTCACCGCGCTGTTCGCGGCGGCGGCACTGCGCGGGTGCCACGCCCCGGTGACGGCGGCCGCCTCCGTCGGGTACGCCACGGCCCTGGCCTGTGCCGTGGGCGCCTCGGCCGGCTGGCGGCCGGAGCACATCGCGCTGCTGGTCCTGGTGGTCCCGGCGGCCGCGGCCCTGGTGGCGCCCCGGATCACCGGCCCCCGCGCCACGCTCGCGGTGGAGACGGCGGGAGCCGTCGCCGGCCTCGTCGCCGTCGCTCTGGCGGTCTTCGACCCGCCGCTGCTGGCGCTGGTGCTGTCCCTGTGCGGGGTGATCGCGGCGGCCACGGCCGTACGACCGGACCGCCGCGCCGTCGGGTACGCGGCCGCCGCCCTCTTCGTCCTGGCCGCCTGGGTACGGCTCGCGGCCTGGCGGGTGGGCCTCCCGGAGGCGTACACGCTGCCGGTCACCGTCCCGGCGCTGCTCGTCGGGGCCCTGCGCCGGCACCGCGACCCGCGGACGTCGTCCTGGACGGCGTACGGCCCCGGGCTCGCCGCCACGCTGCTGCCGAGCCTGGCGGCCGCCCAGTACGACCCGGAGTTCACCCGGCCCCTGCTGCTGGGCGCGGGGGCGCTGCTGGTCACCCTGCTGGGCGCCCGGCACCGGCTCCGGGCGCCGCTGGTGCTGGGCGGCTCGGTGCTGGTCCTGGACGCGCTGCACGCCCTCGCCCCGTATCTCGCCCAGGTGGCCGAGCTGCTGCCCCGCTGGGTACCGCCCGCCCTCGCCGGACTGCTGCTGCTCGCACTCGGGGCGACGTACGAGCAGCGGCTGCGGGACGTCCGGAAGGTGCGGGAGGTCCTGGGGCGGATGAACTGACCTTCGGTTACGGCATCTTGTCGCCGAGCAGCGCCAGGTTCTCGATGGCGGCGAGGCCGTACAGCGCGGTGTCGTTGGTGGACACCCAGGCGGCCTCGCTGCCCGGCACCAGGGTGGCGGGGCCGCTCAGTTGCTCCGTCTTCCAGGGCGAGGACTCGGTGTAGCCGTCGGAGCCGTAGAACTTCGTCCACGCCCGCTTGGCGAGCGCCTGGTCGCCGGTCTGTACGGCGGCGTAGGCGTCGAGGCGGGAGTGGCCCTGGAAGAGCAGCAGGGTGCCGAAGTTGCTGCCGTAGCGGGCCGCCTGCTCGGCCTTGGTGGCGTTGAAGTAGCGGCAGTAGTCGTAGTACGCCTCGTTGAACGCCGGTATGTCGACCAGGTGGATGAGTTCGGCGCACAGTTCGTTGAGGCCGAACACGGCGGACAGGTGCGAGACGCCGACGACCGGGGTGGCGGCGACGGCGAACTTCCCGGTGTCGAGGTCGTACAGGCCACTGCCCTGGACGAAGCCGTTGGGCTGGGCGGCGATGGTCTCCATGGTGGACAGGACGCGCGCCCTGGCCTTCTCCCACTTGGGGCCCTTGCGCTCCCACTCGGTGAGCCAGGCCGAGACCAGACCGCTCCAGTCGGTGCCGAAGCCGATCGACAGGGCGTGCCGGTCGGGGGTGTACGGCTCGGTGCGGATCTTCCGCAGCGGGTCCAGGGCGAGGAACGTCTCGTCGGAGTCGACGTTGGCGTGCATGAGGTCGCCGACGCGTTCGTCGGCGGTGAGGAAGTAGTAGTAGCGGCGGTAGGTCGTGTTGGCGATGCGCTGCTGCTTGGCACTGTCCGCGTAGTGCTGGACGCCGTGCCGGGTGCCCAGGCCCGCCCACTGGCCGAGGTGGTAGACATCCACCTCCCCGGTGTGCCGGGTCATCGCCTCGGCGAAGCGGAAGATGTCGGCGCGGCCGCTGCGCAGGTACGCGAACCAGAGCCAGAGGTCCGGGGACAGCTCGGAGTTGTCCCAGGCGTAGCCGCCGATGTCGTACCGCCACTGGTGCCGGACGGTGTCGTAGGTGTGCATGATGTCGCCGTAGTCCCAGAAGCCGTACCAGCGGCGCTGCTCCACCTGGTCCTTGTAGTAGGTGAAGAGGAAGTCGAGGTGGTCCTCGATCTTCGCCTTGGCGGGGGTGGAGCGGTCCGGCTCGGAGTACAGGCCGGGGCCGAAGACCTTCGCCTTGATGAGCTGCTTCGGCGGGGCGGCGAGCTGCGGCAGCACCCGGACGGCCTCGACCTGCTCGGCGAGCTTCTCGGGGGCGGGCGTCGACTCGTTGGCCCAGAAGAGGAGTTCGGAGGTCCGGGCGATGCCGTAGGGGGTGCCGAAGCCGGGCTCGTAGTCCTCGTAGGTGATGTTGAGGCCTTCGAGCTGCTCGGGGAAGGTGTCCTGGCCCATGCCGTCGTGGTAGAAGCGCAGGTCCATGGGCTGCGCCTCGGGCGACCAGAGCCAGAGGGTGACCTCGGCGGCATCGGTGTGGGCGTCCCGGATGTCGAGCTGGGCGGGGTGCTTCTCCCAGAAGTCGCGCAGGCCGAAGGAGAAGCCGCCGCTCGCCCCGCCGACGTACCCGAAGCCGGACGCGCGCTTGCCGCCGCCGGCGCCGACCCAGCCGTAGCCCTTCTTGGTGCGCTTGCGCAGGGTGAAGCCGTCGGCGGAGAGCTGGGAGAGGGTGTAGTCGCCCCACTCGGGGATGTACTGGAGGCGGGTGGTGACCCGCTGGTCCCAGGTGGACGGGTCGGGCAGCTTCTGGCCCGCGTACTGGGCGGCCTGGACGGCCGCGCCCGGGTCGCGGCGCAGTCCGGTGATGCCCTTGACGGCCTCGCGCAGCAGACCGGTTCCCTCGCCGCCGATGCGGATGTGCCGGTCGTAGGACTCGTCGCGCATCGGGACGGTGAAGCGCACGCCGAGGCCGCGAATGAAGTCGCCGCTCGCCCTGCCGGGCTCCTGGGTTCCGTCGTAGGTGATCGTGTGGACCATGCGGAAGGAGTCGGCGCCCGCGTAGAAGTAGAGGCGCAGGGAGAAGGGGAGCCAGCTGCGGCTGCCCTTGCGGTGCTTGCCGTCGATCCGGACGACCGCGCGGACGGGGCCTTCCTGTTCCACGGTCACCTCGCCGATGGCGCCCTCGAAGCGCTCGGTCTTGACGGTTCCCTGGTCCTCGTCCTCGATCTCGGGCTGGCGGATCAGGACCAGCCGGCCGTTCTTGGCGATCTCCGTCGAGCCGCGCCTGACCGACTTGATGAGCGAGGCGCCGTCCTTGCCGATCTTCACCGTGATCACGCCGGTGGAGACGTCGACCGTGCCGCCGCTCCTGTCGACGGTGACCTTCTCGGCGGGGGCCGCGGGGGTTCCGGCGGAGAGGGTGAGCTTCCCGGATCCCTGGCCGACCGCGTGGGCCGTCCACTTCAGCGATCCGTCCGGCCAGTAGCCGATCGGCCAGGACTGCACCGGGACGTCCTTGCCGTCGGCGTCCGTCAGCGCGAAGGTCTGGTCCTCCTGGAAGGTGCCCATCGGCCAGGGCACCCCGAGGGTGGAGCCGGGGGCGGCGCCGAGACCGCCGTCCTCCAGCCAGTCGAGGGTCACCGGATCGGCGTCCGCCGCCGCGGCTCTCGGCGCGGCTTCGGCGCCCTTCGCCCCCAGCGCCCAGCTGAACTGGGCGGCGGCGCCGGCGACGGCCGCCGCCTTGAGAAGGGACCTACGGGGGATGGGAGACATGAGAGGCAGCCTTCCTTTCCGTGCGGATGCAGGGATGGTCAGGAGCGGGGGTGGTCAGGGGCCTGGGTGGTCAAGGGCCTGGATGGCCAGGAGCCTGGAAGGTCAGGGGCCGTGGGTGGTCAGGGGCCGTGGGTGGCCAGGGGCGGGTGGTCAGGGGCGGATGGTCAGGGGCATGACAGATGGAGGCGCGGCGCCCGGGGGCGCCGGCCCGATACGAAGGCCGGCCGTCAGCGGTGCCGGTACCGCCGCTCGACGGCGACGGCCGCCCCCGCGACGGCCCCGAGAACGGGGACCGCCAACGGCGCGACGAACCAAGCGGACAGGGAGACGACGGCCAGCCCGCACACGACCAGGAAGGACCCGGCGGGATCGAGCACGGTCCGCCGCCCGGCGTCCGCGAGCAGCGCCCGCCAGGCGCGGCCAGGACTCCAGTCGGCCGCCGCCCGCAGCAGGGCCACGGCGAGCCCGATCAGCGCGAGGACACCGACGGCCCCGACGAACGGCCCACCGGGAAGCCCCGCCCGCGCGGCCAGGACGTCCACCCGGACAGCGGCGGCCACCGCCCACCCGGCGAGCCCGACGACCCACCCGCCGCGCACGGCCGCCCTGAAGTCCTCGACGAACTCCCGCAGGCCACCGTCCTCATGGGTGGTACGACGGCGCAGATGCCGTGCGCCGGCGGCGAAGGCCGCGGGGTAGGTGACGACCCCGAGACAGGCCACGGCGATCCACACCCCGGTGAGCAGACATTCGGCGAAGAGCGCGAACCGCTCACCGAACACGGACTCCCTGCGCGCGGAGCGGGCCTTCACGCGTGCTTGCGCCATGGTGACCTCCTCAGCCCTTCAGACCGGAGGTCGCCATGCCGTCGATGAGATAGCGCTGGAAGGCCATGAAGAAGGCGATGACCGGCACCAGCGCCACCAGCGACATCGCGATCATGCTGCCGTAGTTGGAGATGCCCTCCTGGTCGCGGAACATCATCAGGCCGAGCGACACGGTGTACTTGGACGGGGTGTTGAGGTAGATCAACGGCCCCATGAAGTCGTTCCACGCGTTGATGAACGTGAAGATGGCGCTGGTGATGATGGCGGGGCGGCTCAGCGGCAGCACGATGGACCAGTAGGTCCGCAGGTGCCCGCAGCCGTCGAGCTTGGCTGCCTCGTCCAGCTCGCGCGGCAGCCCGCGCATGAACTGCACCATCAGGAAGACGAAGAACGCCTCCGTGGCCAGGAACTTGCCCGCGACGAGCGGCACGAGCGTATCGATGTAACCGAGGTTGCGGAACAGCACGTACTGCGGGATGAGCAGCACGTGGTACGGCAGCAGCAGGGTGCCGATCATCAGCGTGAACAGCAGGTTCCGCCCGGCGAACCGGATCTTGGCGAAGGCGTACGCCGTCAGCGAGCTGGAGAGCACCACCCCGACCACGGCCAGGCCGGCGTACATCAGCGAGTTGCTGAAGAAGCTGGTGATGGAGATGCCGGAGATACCGTCGGCGAGCCCGGAGAAGTTCGCCCAGACCGGCTCGGTGGGCAGCAGGTCGAGACTGGCGATGATGTCTTTGCTCGGCTTGAACGAGGCGCCGAGCACCCAGATCACCGGGTAGAGGACGACCGCGAGCACAAGGATCGCGCCCACGTGCCAGACGAGGGATCCGATGCGCCGCCGCTCGTTCGCGGGGCGCACGGCGGGGCTGGTGGCACTGGTCACTTGGCGGCCTCCTCGTAGTGCACCCACTTCTTCTGCGACCAGAACAGGACCGCCGTGACGAGCGCGACCGCTACGACCAGCGTCCAGGCCATCGCGGAGGCGAAGCCCATCTGGGCCTCCTTGAAGCCCTTCTGGTACAGGTAACAGGTGTAGACGAGGGTGGCGTCGGCCGGTCCGCACCGGGTGTCGGAGACCACGTACGCGGAGCCGAACACCTGGAACGCGTGGATGGACTCCAGCAGCACGTTGAAGAAGAGCACCGGGGAGATCATCGGCAGTGTGACGTTCCAGAACCGGCGGAAGGGGCCGGCCCCGTCCATCTCGGCGGCCTCGTACAGCTCCTGCGGCACCTGCTTGAGCCCCGCCAGGAAGATGACCATCGGCGCACCGAACTGCCAGATGCTCAGCGCCACCAGGGCGTACAGGACATAGTCCGGGTTGCCGATCCAGCCGCCGACGTCCAGCCCGAAGATCTTCTGCGTACGGTCCACGACGGCGTCGTCGGAGAACAGCGCCCGCCACACGAAGCCCACGGAGACGCTGGCGCCGATGAGCGACGGCATGTAGAACGCGGCCCGGTACAGGGCCTGTCCGCGCCGCTTCTGCGCGAGCAGCAGCGCCACGCCGAGCGCGAGGAGCAGCTTCAGCGGGGTCGCCACGACGACGTACTTCAGCGTGACCTGCACCGACTTCTGCCAGCGCGGGTCCTGGAACATCGTCGTGAAGTTGTCGAGCCCCACCCACTGGGGCGGCGTGAACAGGTTGTAGCTGGTGAACGCGTAGTAGAGCGACGCGATCATCGGCCCCGCCGTGAGCAGCAGGAAACCCGCGATCCACGGCGACATGAAGAGATAGCCGGCGAGGTTCTCGCGGCGCCGCCCGCGCCGCCCGGCGGCAGGAGCGGCGGACCGCTTCTTCGCCGGGCGCACGGGCGCTTCCTTGACGAGCGTCATGGTGGTACGTCCCCTCAGCCCGCGAACGCGGCCTTGGCCTCGCTGAACAGCGCCTTCGCGGCGTCGGCCGGCTTGGTCGTGCCCTGGGCGACCTCACCGCCGATCCGCAGGAAGGCCGCCTCGATGACGTCCGCGCCGGACGGGTGCGGGGTGATCTTCCCGAGAGCGCCGGCCTCGGCGACCTCGTCCTCGTACGCCGCGACGCCCTTGTTGTTGTCGTCGGCCGGCTTGAAGGCGTCGTACTGCTCGGTGGTGGAGAGGATGCCGCGGTCGTAGCCCATGATCTTGCCGACCTCGGGGTCGTGGACCATGAAGTCGATGAACTGGGCGACTTCCTTGGGGTGCTTGGTCCCGGAGAAGGCGCTCAGCATCAGCGAACCGAGGTACTGGCCGGTGTCCTTGCCGTCCGTGGTGGGGATCGGCGCGAGCCCGTAGTCCGACTCGCCCTCGCCCTCGTAGCGGATGGAGAAGTTGTCCCAGGTGAACTCGGACGCGGCCAGGCCCGCCGAGAGGCCGGACTTCGGCTTGACCTGCTCGATCTTCTTCGGGTCGGCGACCAGCCCGGACTTCACGCGCTTGTAGCCGTCCTCCCACCACTGCGTCACATCGTCCTCGGTGAAGCCGAGATCGCTGTCGGTGAAGAACGCCTTGCCGTTCTGGCGCAGATACAGGTCGTAGAGGTACATGATGCTGAAGTAGCCGGTGTCGCCGGCGATCTTCAGCTTGTCCTGGATCGTCTGGAGCGCGGCGAAGTACTCGTCCCAGGTCCAGCCGAACTTCGCCTCCACGCCTGCCTTCTGAAAGGCCTTGAGGTCGATGACGAGCGCCATGGTGTTGGCGCCGACGGGTATGCCGATCTGCTTGCCGTCGACCTGACCGTTCGCCAGCACGCCGTTGCGGAAGTTCTCCAGGCTCAGGTTCCCGGCGTCCGCCTGCGACTTGAGATCCATCAGAACTCCGCGCTTGTCGTACTTGCGCAGAAAGCCGACCGCATTCTGGAAAACGTCCGGCGGATTCCCGCCGGAGGCCTGGGTCTGGAACTTCTCCCAGAACGCCTCGTAGTCGGTGAATTCGGGCTTGATCTTGATCTTCGGGTACTTCTTCTCGAAGAGCGCGATCGTCTTCTTGATGGCGATGGTGCGCGGCTCGCCACCCCACCATGCGTAACGGATCGTGACCGTCCCGTCCGCCGACGTTCCGCTGTCTCCCCCGCACCCCGTGGTCGCGGCCAGGCCCAGCGTGGCCGCCGTCGCCCCCGCGGCCTTCAGGATCGTTCGCCTCTCAACATTCCTGCTCGTTCCCACAGTCGGGCCCTCCCCGCAGCGTCATTGCTGGTTGCATGAATCGTTTCAAGAAAGCGCTTGCTGGCACAAGGTACGAGGGGGTTGGGGGAGCGTCAATGATTCGGACAGGAATTTCTTGCGGGGCGGGTCGGGGGGACGGTGGGCGGGGGGAGGTGATCTGACGGGACGAAAGGTGTGAAGTCGCTGGTGGGGGCGGTGCGTTCGGGGGGGGCGGACGGGGGGAGGGGTGGATGGAGGGGTGGGGAGGGGGGTGGGAATCTGGCTGGGTGGAGGGGGAATTCGGCTGGGGGGAAGGTGCGGAGGGAGGTGGTGGGGGCGGGGGTTGGGGGGTGGGGGTGGCGGGAGTTGCGGGGTTGGGGCTTGGTTTGCGCGTCGAGAGGTGGGCAGGGGTGGGGGCTTCGCGCGGCCGTCATGGGGTGGGCGGGTGGATCGCAAGCGGGTGGGGAGGGCTTGGCTGCGAGGGCGCGGGTGGAGGGGTGGGGTGGGGTGGGGTGGAGGGGCGTGGGATGGAGCGGGGTGCGCTGGGCGGAACGCTTGGCGGCTCGGGGCGCCCCGGGGGCGGGGCTGGGCAGGACGGGCCGGGCTGCGACACCGAGAGCGACCAGCTCGGGGCGAGGGCAGCACCGAGGGCGACCAGCTCGGGGCGAGGGCAGCACCGAGGGCGACCGGCTCGGGGCGACGGCAGCACCGCGGGCGACCGGCTCGGGGCGACGGCAGCACCGCGGGCGACCGGCTCGGGGCGACGGCAGCACCGCGGGCGACCGGCTCGGGGCGAGGTGCGAGGTGCGAGGTGCGACACCGAGAGCGACCGAGGTGAGGGCAGCACCGACCGCGGGCGATCGGCTCGGTGCGCGGAGCGACACCGAGAGCGACCGAGGCGGGGCCGGGCCAGCCCGGGCATGGCTGCGGCGCCGAGGCGACCGGGGGCGAGGCCGAGGTGCCGAGGGCGACCGGCACGGGGGCGAGGCGGCAGCGCCGAGGACGACCAGGAGCGACGGTGTCAGTGCCGGCGTCCGGTCGGCGCCAAGCTGGACAGGACCACAGGACCGGCACAGGAACAGCCGCCGGCACCGGCACCGGCACAAGCACCGCAATCTGCGCCGCCACCGACACGAACGCCAACGCAAGCGTCACCAGCGATACGAGCGGCGGCAGCAGCGGCAGCGGCAGCGTCGGCCGCGCAAAACGACGATGGCCCGTCTGCACTGTCGCAGACGGGCCATCATCCCGGGGTGGGCGATACTGGGTTCGAACCAGTGACCTCTTCGGTGTGAACGAAGCGCTCTCCCACTGAGCTAATCGCCCGGGCGCACGGAGAACATTACCCCATGTCAGGGGGTGCCTGTGACCACCGCCGGACGGCCCCCGCGCCCCCGCCGTGGATCACTGGTCCTTGATCTTCCAGGGCATCTCCAGGCCGAACTTCCACAGGTAGACACCCAGCAGCGCGCCGATGATCACGAGACCGATCGCGGTCAGGATGATGTTGCGCCAGCGGACCTTGGGGTCGAGGGCCCGCTGGGCCGCCTCGGTGACCTTGCGCTTGGTCCAGCGCAGCACGAGCTGGGCCCAGACGAACTCGGTCGCCCAGATCGCCATGCCACCGAAGATCACGACCCAGCCGGGTCCCGGCAGCGGCAGCATGATGATCCCGGCGCCGACGACGGCGAGACCGATCACGAAGACGCCGACCTGCCAGCTCAGGTGCAGCATGCGGCGCGCCTTGATGAACTCCGGCGCCTTGGAGCCGAGACCTTGCTCGGACTGATCCTCCGCCGATCCGCCCATGTTCGTCCTGTCCGCCGCCATGGCAACCTCGCCAGGCTCGTCACTCCCCGTATTCATACACCCAGACCCTACCCGAGAGATTCCGGTCACCGGAATGGTGGTACTTCGCGAACGCACCCTCGGCCGGAAGAGTTACGTAAAGGCACGCAAAACACTCAGAGGGGTTTACAACGGCACCGTAGGTGGCATGTCGATTTCGCCGACGTGCGAATCCCCGAGCGCACACTGAGCGAAAGGCCCTGGCGCTTATGAACACCACGGTCAGCTGCGAGCTGCACCTGCGCCTCGTTGTGTCGAGCGAGTCCTCCCTGCCTGTCCCCGCAGGCCTGCGGTACGACACGGCCGACCCCTACGCCGTGCACGCCACCTTCCACACCGGAGCCGAGGAAACCGTCGAGTGGGTGTTCGCCCGTGACCTCCTCGCGGAGGGCCTGCACCGGCCCACGGGAACCGGCGACGTCCGCGTCTGGCCGTCGCGCAGCCACGGTCAGGGGGTCGTCTGCATCGCCCTGAGTTCTCCCGAGGGCGAGGCACTGCTCGAGGCCCCGGCGCGGGCCCTGGAGTCCTTCCTGAAGCGGACGGACGCTGCCGTGCCTCCCGGCACGGAACACCGACACTTCGATCTCGATCAAGAGCTCTCGCACATCCTGGCGGAAAGCTAGAGCGAGGCTCACCACGAGTCGCCCGGCGCCGTCCACTCGGGGAGACGGCTCGGGTCTGGACAACTGCATACGGTATGCGCCGACGCCGCACCACGGACTCCCGTGGGGCGGCGTCGGCGTGCGTGGGCCCGACCCGTGGCCCGCGACTCGTGGACCACGACCCGTGCAGCGCAGGCCGTGGAGCGCGGCCCGTGCAGCGCAGGCCAGGAGCCCAAAAACAGGGGGTTCGTCCCGCCCTGGGAGTCCGTCGGTGTGCGGTGATGTTGGTTGAAGGGCGATCGCGGGCGGGTCGGTTGGCTCGGTGCGCAGGTCGGGGTCGGCTTGGCATGCTGGAGTTACGGGGTCTCCCCCGGCGGCCGGCCACGAGGGCGGCGGCGCCGTGCGGGCCCCGGACACGACTGCCCCGTGGCTTATGCCTTCGGGGCGGCTACCATCGGCCAGCATCGGCGGGCGCCCGCCCGACCCCCAGGCCAGGGAGCGAAACGTGCTGATCACCCACGACACCCGGTGTGCGCTCGATGCCGTGGTGGATCTGGTGAACACCGCCCCGGAGGGCGAGGCGACCCCGGACACGCTGCCGGACGTCCCCGCCCTCGCGGAGTTCGTCCACAGGCACGACATCAGTGACGTCGGCGTGCTCTCCGAGTTCGACCTGTCCGCGGTGCGCAAGATCCGGGGGCGGTTCGCCGGGATCTTCGCGGCGTCGGACCCCCGGATCGCCGCCGGGCTGATCAACGAGCTGGTCGCCGCCGCGGGCACCACCCCCCGGCTCACCGATCACGACGGCTACGACTGGCATGTGCACTACTTCGCGCCCGGCGCCTCCGTCGCGGACCACCTGGCGGCCGACTGCGGGATGGCGCTGGCCTTCTTCGTGGTGGCCGGCGAGCAGGAGCGACTGCGGCGCTGCGAGGCCCCGGACTGCCGGCGGGCCTTCGTCGACCTCTCCCGCAACCGGTCGCGCCGGTACTGCGACAGCCGCACCTGCGGCAACCGCCTCCACGTGGCCGCCTATCGGGCGCGCCGCAAGGAGGCCGCGGGCTGAGGCTCACCTCTCGCCTTCGTCGCCGTCCCCCGCCACCCCCCTCCCCCTCCCTCCCCTCCCCCGTCCTTCGCTTTTCTCGTTCGTCCTTCGTTTCTCGATGCCGACGCGGCCCCGGCGGGTGACGCCGGGGACCGCGGGTACGGCTCAGAGCAGCAGCAGATCGTGCAGCGCAGCCATGAGCAGCAGACACCCGATCACCGCAAGGAAGATCATCAGCGGTGGCTGGGAAAGGGCGAAGAGGCATCCACGCGGCTCGTCCTGCGGCGGCGCGGTATCGCTCTGTGTCGTGTCCAGCATCTCGCGGGCGATGATGACGCAGGCCAGGCACTCCGCGCGATCAACACGCCCGGAATGAGCGGGAGTTCGCTGAATTCCGTGATGTCGG
Source organism: Streptomyces phaeofaciens (assembly GCF_014648915.1). Lineage (GTDB taxonomy): Bacteria > Actinomycetota > Actinomycetes > Streptomycetales > Streptomycetaceae > Streptomyces > Streptomyces phaeofaciens. The sequence continues at coordinate 186,128 of NZ_BMSA01000005.1, forward strand.
TTTCAGGCTGTGATCACTTCCGCGCGCCCAGGGGCCGACTGTGTCGTTTCAACCGGCGGGCCGCCGAGATCCCTCACCCACAGTCACGTCCCGGCGTCGCCGGGCTTCATATGCCGTGCTTCTTGAGGATGGCCTCGATGTCGCTGAAGTCGTCGGCGCCGCCCTGGGCGCGGGGCGCGGCGGCGGGACGGGCCGCCGGGCGGGAGCCCTGGCTCAGGGAGGGTGCCGAGGCGGTCGGGGCCACGGCGCCGGTTCGCTCGGCGCGGGCCGCCGCCTTGCGGTCCTTGCGGGTGTCGCCGCGGCGGCGCTCCACGGCGCGTGTGGTCGCGAAGAGGGCCCAGGCAGCGCCGAGCACGCCGAAGCCGGCCCACGCGGTGGGGCTGAAGGCCGTGTCGGCGAGCCATTCGACGACCCCGGTCATCACCAGGCCGAGGGGTACCAGGGAGTACGCCGTGAGCCGGGCGGCTGCGAGGTAACGCTTGCGGTAGGCCGTGACCGCCGCGATGCCCAGGCCGGCCACGGCGGCGGCGGAACAGACGGTCTCGGCAATCATCCGGTCCTCCTGGCGGGCACGTGCGGGCGGTGACAAGGTGGCTCGGCGCTCCGGCGGACGGGCGCTGTGTCTCTTCCATCCTGCACCTCCACCCCGCTCTCGGGCCATGCTCCGGCCGGACATCAGGGACATCTCCGGGTCGGCTCCTCCGCAGGTGCCGGTCTCCGTGGGCCGGCGCGGCCGGGGTCGGGGTCGCCTCGGGGTCCGGGCCGGCGCCCGGTGGACGCGGGTGCGGGCCGGGCCGGGGCCGGTGCGGTCCGGATTGGGACGGGTGCGGGCGGGCTGGGAGACTGGGGGCATGAGTGAGTCCTCCCCGGTGTCCGCCGCCGCGTCCGATCCGGCATCCGCCCAGTCCGCCGTCGTCCTGGACGTCTGGTGCGAGCTGCAGTGCCCGGACTGCCGCCATGCCCTCGACGATCTGCGCGCCCTGCGCGAGCGCTACGGCGACCGGCTCGAGCTGCGGCTGCGGCACTTCCCGCTGGAGAAGCACAAGCACTCCTTCGCGGCCGCCCAGGCCGCCGAGGAGGCTCTGGAGCAGGGTGGGGGATGGCCGTACGTCGAGGCCGTGCTGGGCCGGGTCGAGGAGCTGGACCGTAGGGGCGAACCCTTCCTGGTCGAGGTCGCAGGGGAACTCGGGCTCGACGCGGAGGAGTTCGACACCGCGCTGATCGACGGCCGGCACATCCTGATCGTGGACGCCGACCAGGCCGAGGGCAAGGCGATCGGGGTCACCGGCACACCGACGTACGTCATCGGCGGCGAGCGCCTCGACGGCGGCAAGAGCCAGGAGGGGCTGCGCGAGCGCGTCGAGGAGATCGCCGACCGGCTGCTGGCCGAGCAGGGCTGAGCCGAGCCGAACCGGCCAAAGTCAGGCTGAGCCGAGCCGGGCAGAGCCAGGCGGAGCCCAGCCGAACCGGGCAGAGCCTGACCGAGCCGGGTTCAGAGCAGGTTCTTGTACATCGTGTAGCCCACCGGCACGTACCCCAGGGCGTCGTAGAGCCGCTCGGCCGGGGTGTTGTCCGCGAAGACGTTCAGGCCGATCGCCCGCGCGCCGGCGGCCACGGCCTGGGCCTCGGCCAGCAGCATGAGGGAGCGGCCGTGGCCCCGGCCCCGGTGGGTGGCGTCGGTCTCCACGTCGTAGACGTAGGCCCGGTCCCCGTCGATGCCCAGCCAGAGCGTGCCGACCTGGGTTCCCTCGTGTTCCAGGGTGCTGATCAGCATGTTCTCGGTGGCGAGGCCGTGCGGCAGGATCCCTTCGGTGTCCTGTTCGGCCTTGACGCGGGCCTCGGCCTCGGCGACACCGCGGGCGATCCAGCTCTGGGCGTACTCTTTGATGCCGTGCTGCCGCCACGGCCCGTACTCGGCCTCGGTCATGGGTCTGGCCCGGCTGCCCGGGGGCAGTGCGGGCGCCACCGGGCCCAGGGGCTTCTCCATGCCGCGGTTGCGGTGGAGGTAGCCGAGAGCCGTGGCGAGGCGCAGGGCGTGGGCCGCGTCGGCGGGCACCCGGATCTCGATCCTGCGGCAGCCCCAGCCCCGCGCCACCTCCTCGGCGGCGAGCGCGGCGACCGCGCCCCGGCCCCGGCCCCGGTCCGGTTCCTCGATGCGCAGGTCGCCGATCCGGGCGACGGAGGGCCCGAAGTCGGGGTGGGTGGAGAGGTGTATCGCCCCGACGGGACGGCTGTTCACGCACACCTGGTAGTGGCGCGACAGCGCCCCGCCGGCGGCACGCTGAAGCGGCTCGGTGGGCCGCAGGGTCGTGGTCATCAGGGGGTTTCTACCCGCCGTGGGCACCGAAGTCAGCCCGATTTTCCACGTCCCTGCTCCCCAGGGCCCGGCGGCCTACGGGTCGAGGTCGTCGCCGGCGCGTTCGTCGAAGATCCGCATCGCCTTGGCGGTGACCGGGCCCGGGGTGCCGGGCAGTTCGCGGGCGTCGACGCGGTGGACGGCCTGGACGTCCCGCAGGGTGGAGGTGAGGAAGACCTCGTCGGCCCGCTCCAGCACGTCCAGCGGCAGGTCGGTCTCCTTGGCGCCGGTCCACTCGACGGTCAGCTCGCGGGTGATGCCCGCGAGGCAGCCGGAGGCGATCGGCGGGGTGTGGATCTCGCCGTCCAGGACGACGAAGACGTTCGACCCGGTGCCCTCGCAGAGCCGCCCGGTCGTGTTGGCGAACAGCGCCTCCGTGGCGCCGTGTTGGTGGGCGCGGGCCAGGGCGACGACGTTCTCGGCGTACGAGGTGGTCTTCAGGCCGGTGAGGGCGCCGCGTTCGTTGCGGGTCCAGGGGACCGTGACGACGGCGGTGGAGTCGGGGCGGCGGGTGGTCTCGCCGAGGGCGACGACGAGGGTCGGTCCCTGGTCGCCGCGGTCGGAGCCGAGGGGGCCGTGGCCGCCGGTGTAGGTGATGCGCAGCCGGCCGAGCGGGACCGGATGGGCCTCGACGACGGCGGCGCAGGCGCGGCGGACCTCGTCGAGATCGGGCTCGGGCAGGCCGAGGCCGCGCGCGGAGCGGGCCAGCCGGGCGAGGTGGCGGGTGAGCGCGAACGTCCTGCCGTCCACGGCCTTCACCGTCTCGAAGACGCCGTCGCCCACGGTCAGTCCGTGGTCGAAGACGGAGACGCGGGCGGACTCGATGTCCTGAAGTCCTCCGTCGAGCCAAAGCTTCACTGGTCTCTCCCTCACCTGTCCGTACCGGGGGCCGCAGGTCGGCCGGGGGTGCGGCCCGTACCGGAGGCGTTCCCGGACACGGCGTCCCCCGGGCCGGCACCGCACCCGAGGGGCTGTTCACTCACCTCGTACGTCCCCGACGCTATCGCGAGCAGCCGGGAGGCCTTCAGCTCGGTCTCCGCCCACTCCGCCTCGGGGTCGGAGCCCCAGGTGATGCCGGCGCCGGTGCCGAAGCGGAGGAGGGCCGTGCCCCCGGGGGCGCGGTCGATCCAGAAGGTGCGGATGCCGACGGCCAGCTCGCCCGTGCCCCGGTCGGCGTCGACCCAGCCGATGCCGCCGCAGTACGGGCCGCGGGGCGCGGTCTCCAGGGCGTCGATGATCCTGAGGGCGCTGGACTTGGGGGCGCCGGTGACCGAGCCGGGCGGGAAGGCCGCGTCGAGCAACACGGGCCAGCCGGCGTCGTCGCGCAGTTCGCCGCGCACGGTCGAGACGAGGTGGACCAGGCCCGGGTGCTTCTCGACGGCGCACAGGTCGGGGACGGTGACGCTGCCGGTGGCGCAGACGCGCCCGATGTCGTTGCGGACCAGGTCCACGATCATCACGTTCTCGGCGTAGTCCTTGTCGAGGAGGTCCGCCTCGGTGCGCCCGGTCCCCTTGATCGGCCCGGATTCGACGACCCGCCCGGCCCGGCGCAGGAACAGCTCGGGGGACGCGGTGGCGATCTCGACGCCGTGCCCGGGGAGGCGGATCGTTCCTGCGTACGGTGCGGGGTTGCCGCGTGTGAGCAGGGCGGTCAGGGCGTCCACGTCGGCGTCGGCGTCGACGGGCGCGGTGAGGACGCGGCAGAGGTTGGCCTGGTAGACCTCGCCTGCGGCGATGTGCTCGCGGATCCGGCGCACGCCGGCCGTGTACGCGGCACGGTCGAGGGACGACGTCCAGTCACCGGCGGCGGGCCCCCGCCATGCGCCCGGCACGGGCGCGGGCACCGGCTCCTCGCGGACGTCGGCGAAGCGGGCGCAGACCAGAGCGCCCTCGAAGTCGGCGGCGACGGCCCAGAAACCGGTGGACTCCAGGGCCGCGGGATCACTGGTGACGTCGAGGAGACCGGTGGCCGCGCGGCTGCCGAAACGGGCGAGAGGAGGGAGGTCGAGCACGGTGTCGAGTCTATGGCGGGTGTCGGCGGGGCGGCCCGGGCGTGTCCTTCGTGGGGCCCTGAGCAGGTCCGCAGTGGCCGCGTGACGGCCGGGGGCGGGGGCGCAGGGCAGCACGCTGCACAAACGCGTTTTTGTGCTGGCCCAGGTATCCGCTAGAGTTCAACACGTCGCCGGGACGCGAGAGCGCACCGAAACGACATGCGGACGTAGCTCAGTTGGTAGAGCGCAACCTTGCCAAGGTTGAGGTCGCGAGTTCGAGCCTCGTCGTCCGCTCGAAGGAACAAGGGGATCTTCCCGAACCCCTGCACTCCTGGTGGAGTGGCCGAGAGGCGAGGCAACGGCCTGCAAAGCCGTCTACACGGGTTCAAATCCCGTCTCCACCTCCAAGGACGATTAGCTCAGCGGGAGAGCGCTTCCCTGACACGGAAGAGGTCACTGGTTCAATCCCAGTATCGTCCACTGAAGCCCGACGGCTTCGAACCCGCGCGATTAGCTCAGCGGGAGAGCGCTTCCCTGACACGGAAGAGGTCACTGGTTCAATCCCAGTATCGCGCACGCAGTGCCCATGGCCCTCGGGCCGTGGTCCCGAGGACGATTAGCTCAGCGGGAGAGCGCTTCCCTGACACGGAAGAGGTCACTGGTTCAATCCCAGTATCGTCCACACACCGGAGCCCCCGGCCGTCTCGTACGGCCGGGGGCTTCGTCGTGGTTCCGTCAGCCGGGGTTCGGTTCCGGTCAGCTGGAGAACAGCATGCGGCCGAAGCTCTTCTGGCGGTGGTGGCCGCCGTAGTGCTGCCCACCGTGGTGACCGCCGTGCGGGGCGCCCCAGGCGGGTGCGGCGGGGGCCGCGGGTGCGGCGGGGTACGCCTGCGGGGCGGGCGGTGCCGGGGGTGCGGGCTGGGACCACTGGGACTCCAGGCGGGTCAGCGCCTCCAGCTCGCCGTAGTCGAGGAAGATCCCACGGCAGTTGCTGCACTGTTCTATCTGGACGCCGTTGCGGTTGTACGTGTGCATCTGAGCGTGACACTTCGGGCACTGCATGGTTCGGCTCAACTCCTCGCCGGTCGGTCCTGTTTCGCGTACCGCCAGGACAGACTCTGTCCGGCCGCGGTCGGTTGCACCCTACGTCGTGGAGGTTCGTGCCAACTGCGGGGGGACCGAACCCATTCGGGCACAGGCGTCCACCAGGGCCTGCTCGACCTCGTCGAGGGGGCGGTCCTCGGCGAGGGCCTTGGCCGTGGCCCGGGCGGCGCTCTGGACGGTGAGGGCGCGGGCGGGGACGTCGAGGGCGGGCCAGGGGTCGCCGTCCGGGGGGACCGCCGGGCCGGCGGCGGCACGGTAGGCGTCGAGGAAGCGGGTCCACTCGTCGGGCGGGAGCAGGCCGCAGGCGTACCAGGCGGCGGGGCGGGCGAGGTCCCAGGCCGGGACACCGACGCCGAGGTCGTCGACGTCTATGAGACGCCAGGGGCCGTGGGGGGCGGGGTGGCGGACGAGCTGGCCGAGGTGGAGGTCGCCGTGGCACAGGGTGGTGGTGTCGGGCATCGGGGCCTCGGCACGGGCCCAGGCCGGGAGGGTGCGCCAGGCGCCGAGGACGGCAGGGGTGGCGGGGTGGTGCGGGGCGGTCGCCCGGAGGCGGGCCACGGCCAGGGCGGCCTTGGCGGGACCGCGCATCGGGGGCAGGGCCGGCGGAACCGGGGTGGTGCGGTGGAGGAGGGCGAGGAGCGTGGCGGCCTCCTCCCAGGGAGCCGCGTCCGGCCTCTCCGGGTCCACCGGGGTGCCGTACGGCCAGCAGGTGACCAGGCGGCCGTGCAGGGGTGTCGGTGTCGGACCGAGCGGCGGAAGGAGGACCTCGGGGAGGCGGGTGGCGGCGGTGAGCCGCAGGGTGAGGTCGTCCAGGGCCGTGTCCGGGGCGTGGGCCTTCGCGACGGTGTCCGCGTGGCGTACGACGGTGGCGTCGGCGCGGTCGGCGAGGGTGGCGGCGCCGCAGGAGCAGGGGGTGGGGCCGGGTGTTCCGCCGGTGTGGGCCTGGGCGCGGGCTCGGGCGGTGAGTCCGGCGAGCAGGGGGGTGGCGGTCACGGGGCTCCCTGGGCGGTGCGGGTGGTCTCCGGGTGAGGGTACGTAGGCCGGGCCGCCTCGGTCATGTGGTGCCCGGGGCCCCGGAGTGCCCGGGGTGGGGTGGCGGGCTGTGCGCGGGCCCGTGGGGGAGATCGGCGGCCGACTGTTTTCGGGCAGAGCAATGCCGGCGCAGCTCCCCAGCTGCGCCGGCATTTTTGCCGTCCGCCGCACCCCCGTCCCCACGGGGTTTCATGGGTGGATGTCCCCGCCCGGACCGCTCTTCCGGGCCTGGGGTCGCCGCTCAGCGCCCCAGCATCTCGCCCACGGACGACGCCTGTATGGCCACTGTCTCCCAGCCGTCGAAGACGACGAGGAGCAGGACCGCCAGGGGAAGGGCCATGATCGTCGCCACCAGGGGGTGGCGGCGGCCCGTGCGGCGGGGGCGGAGTGCTCTGCTCTCCTGGGTGCGGACGACCGTCCGCGGTGCCGTGTGGGCCATGGTCCCTCTCCTGACCGTTCAGTTGTCGTTGGCAGCGGCGGGTACCTGACCTCGGGGGACGAGTGCTGCACCCGCCGCTTGACCTCAAATCTAGGCGCGTGGCGGGCGCCGGGCGTCATGCCCTCGTACCGATTGCCGGGCCTCCCGGAGGATGAGCCATGACCTGCGGTGTACTCCCCTGGGTGGAGACGGGGTCCTAGGTCTCGGGGTCATCCCGGAAGGGGTGCCCGGTGCGGGCCGGTTTTTCCGAACCGTCCACGCGCGGGACCGGATGTGCGACCGGGGCGAGCACCCGGTTCGCCGTGAAGCGTGCGGTGCCCGGACCACGGCGCGCGGGGGACCTCCAGCGTGACTTCACTCACTTCCACCCCACCCCGGCGGACCGCCGTCTCCGCTCTGCGGCCCGCTCTGCCTGCCACCAGCTCGTATGTCCGTGTCGTGTCGCCGGCGTCCACGCCCCTCTCCACCCGGTCACCCTTCGCCGCTTCAATCCCCCTTCCGTGACAGGTGGTTGAGGTCACGGTGTCCCGAAAGTGCGCCTGTTCTCAGGCCCTCTGACCACTCTTCACTTCTCCCGCCCGGCGCTGACAATCGATCGGGACGAGAGGGCGCGGCCTCTGCGCGCGAACGGCCGCGGAAACGTAAGCTGTGGCACGTCACACGGACCGGGCAGCGGGGATGAACATGGCGATGATGCGCCTGAGGCGCGAGGACCCGCGCGTCGTCGGCTCGTTCAGGCTTCACCGGCGGCTCGGCGCGGGCGGAATGGGCGTCGTCTACCTGGGCTCCGACAAGAAGGGGCAGCGGGTCGCGCTGAAGGTGATCCGGCCCGATCTGGCGGAGGACCAGGAGTTCCGGTCGCGGTTCGCGCGCGAGGTGTCGGCCGCCCGGCGGATCCGCGGCGGGTGCACGGCGCGCCTGGTGGCGGCCGACCTGGACGCCGACCGGCCGTGGTTCGCCACCCAGTACGTTCCCGGGCCCTCCCTGCACGACAAGGTCAACGACGAGGGGCCGCTCGGTGCCGCCGAGCTGGCCGCGATCGGGGCCGCGCTGTCGGAGGGGCTCGTCGCCGTCCATGAGGCCGGGGTCGTGCACCGGGACCTGAAGCCGTCCAACATCCTGCTGTCCCCGAAAGGGCCGCGGATCATCGACTTCGGCATCGCCTGGGCGACCGGTGCCTCGACGCTGACGCACGTGGGTACCGCGGTCGGCTCCCCCGGGTTCCTCGCGCCGGAGCAGGTACGGGGTGCTCTGGTCACCCCGGCCACGGACGTGTTCTCGCTCGGCGCCACTCTGGCGTACGCCTCGACGGCCGACTCGCCCTTCGGGCACGGCAGTTCCGAGGTGATGCTGTACCGGGTGGTGCACGAGGAGCCCCATCTGCACGGCGTCCCCGACGCGCTCGCCCCGCTGATCCGGGCGTGCCTGGCCAAGGATCCCGAGGAGCGCCCGAGCACCCTCGATCTCTCGCTGCGGCTGAAGGAGATCGCCGCCCGCGAGGCCCAGGGGATGGCCGACGCGCGGCCGCCGGTGCCGCGGGCGAGCGAGGCGGACCGGCCCACCGGGCGACTCGCCGATTCCAGCTACCCGGAGCGCACGCTGCGCCAGCCGGGCGGGCCGGGCACTCCCCCGCCCCGCAGCGGCGTCCCGTCCTCGCGTGGCCCGGCTCCCTCGCGGGGCGGGGTTCCCTCCCGGGGCGGCAGCGTCTCGCGAGGTGGCGGTGGCAATCCGTCGTCCCGGGGCGGCGGCAATCCGTCCTCTCGGGGTGGCAGCGGCAATCCGTCCTCGCGGTCCGGGAGCCGGCCGACCCCCGCCGGCCGCAACACCCGTCCGGGCGGTGGCGGCCGTCCCGCGCCGCGCAGCGGGGCCGGGCGGCAGGGGCCGCGGACCACGGGCACCGGGCGGCGGCCCGCCAACCCGCGGCTGCTGCGGCAGCGGCTGTTCGTCTTCGTCGTCGTGACCCTGCTCGTGGCGCTCGGCATCGCCGTCGTCCAGGGCTGCCAGGGCCCGGCCCGGGGGCTCGGCGGCGACAACGACGTCGTACGGGAGCAGCACCGGCAGACGCAGGAGCATCTGCGGCCGGAGGCGGTCGGCCCGCTGGGCGACTAGGGCCCGTCCGGCGCGGCCGGGCTGGGCGTGCCGAGCCTGACAGCCAGGGCTTGCCCGGCGTTCGCCGGAGACGGTCAGCCTGCCCGGCGACCAAAGCCTCTCCGGCGTCGGCCTGGGCGGTCGGCCCACCTGGCCACCAGAGCCTGCCCGGCTTCGGCCGAGGCGGTCGGCCCCCTCCGCCACCAGAGCCTGACCGGCCGGGGGCGGTCTGCCCGCTGAGCGGCCAAGGCCTGCACGGTCGGCCCGCTCCGCGACCAGAACCCGCCCGGCCTCGGCCGGAGGCGGTCGCCGTTGGTGGTGGAGTGTCAGGCGTGGGGGCGGCCTGTTGCCACCGCGTAGAAGGCGACCGCGGCCGCCGCGCCCACGTTGAGGGAGTCGACGCCGTGGGACATGGGGATGCGGACCCATTCGTCGGCGGCGACCAGGGCCTGCGTGGAAAGGCCGTCGCCCTCCGCGCCGAGCATCAGGGCGACCCGGTCCATGGTGTGCGGGGCCGCCTCGTCGAGGGAGCGGGCCTTCTCGTCGGGGGTGAGGGCGAGGAGGGTGAAGCCGGCCTCGCGGACCGAGTCGAGGCCCTTGGGCCAGGTGTCGAGGCGGGCGTACGGGACCGAGAAGACCGCGCCCATCGACACCTTCACGCTGCGGCGGTAGAGGGGGTCGGCGCAGTCCGGGGAGAGCAGGACGGCGTCCATGCCGAGGGCCGCCGCCGAGCGGAAGATCGCGCCGATGTTGGTGTGGTCGTTGACCGACTCCATGATCACGACCCGGCGTGCGGTCTGCAGGAGTTCGGCGGCGGTCGGCAGTGGCTTGCGCTGCATCGACGCGAGCGCGCCGCGGTGCACGTGGTACCCGGTGACGCGCTCGGCCAGGTCCGGGCTGACGGCGTACACCGGGGCCGGGAGTTCGTCGATGACGTCCCGCATGACGTCGACCCACTTCGCGGACAGCAGCATGGAACGCATCTCGTACCCGGCGTCCTTGGCCCGTCGGATGACCTTCTCGCCCTCCGCGATGAACAGGCCCTCGGCCGGCTCGCGCCTGCGGCGCAGTTCGACGTCGGTCAGGCCCGTGTAGTCGCGCAGACGGGGGTCATCGGGATTCTCCACACTGATGAGATCGGCCACAGGGTGATACTGCCTTGTCCTGGGTTCGGTGCCAACGGCTGGGAACGGGTTGGGTTACCCGCGGTTACTTCGAGGGGTGCGGGCCCACGTTCACGACGTCGCCGATGATGATGACCGCGGGAGGCCTGACGTCCTCGGTGCGAACGGTGTCGGCGACCGTCGCAAGGGTCGCGTCGACGCGGCGCTGGGCGGCCGTGGTGCCTTCCTGGACCAGGGCGACCGGGGTGTCGGCCGGCTTGCCGTGGGCGACCAGCGTCTCGGCGATCTTCCCGATCTTGTCGACGCCCATGAGGATCACGAGCGTGCCGGTGAGCTTCGCGAGGGAGGGCCAGTCGACCAGCGAGCGCTCGTCGTCGGGGGCCACATGGCCGCTGACCACCGTGAACTCATGGGCGACACCGCGGTGGGTGACCGGGATGCCGGCCGCGCCGGGCACCGAGATCGAGCTGGAGATGCCCGGGACGACCGTGCACGGGATGCCGGCCTCGGCGAGGGCCTGGAGTTCCTCCATGCCGCGCCCGAAGACGTACGGGTCGCCGCCCTTCAGCCGGACGACCGACCTGCCCTGCCTGGCGTGCTCGATCAGCGCGTTGTTGATGGCCTCCTGGGCCATGTACCTGCCGTACGGGATCTTCGCCGCGTCGATCACCTCGACGTGGGGCGGGAGTTCGGCGAGGAGGTCGCGCGGGCCGAGGCGGTCGGCGACGACCACGTCCGCCTCCGCGAGGAGGCGCCGGCCGCGGACCGTGATCAGGTCGGGGTCGCCGGGGCCGCCGCCGACCAGCGCGACGCCGGGCGTCCGGGTGCGGTGGTGGGGGGCGACCAGGGTGCCGTCGCGCAGACCCTCGACGACCGCGTCACGGATGGCGGCGGTGTGCCGGGGGTCGCGGCCCTTGGCGTCCGTGGTCAGTACGGCGATCGTGACGCCCTCGCTGTGGCCGGTCGCCGGGGTCCAGGCGGTCGCGCGGTCGGCGTCGTCGGAGCGGACGCACCAGACGCGGTGCCGCTCGGCCTCCGCCGAGGCCCGGCTGTTCGCCTCCTGGTCACCGGTGGCGATGAGGGCGTACCAGGCCTCCGCGAGGTCGCCTTCGGCGTAGGGGCGCCTGGTCCAGGTGATCTCGCCCGTGTCCGCCATCGCCTCGACCGAGGGGGTCGCCTCGGGGGAGACGAGATGGATGTCGGCGCCCGCCGCGATCAGCGCGGGGAGGCGGCGCTGGGCGACCTGGCCGCCGCCGAGAACGACGACCCGGCGGCCGGTGAGGCGAAGGCCTACGGGGTAGGCGGGGTGTTCGGCCATGAGGGTGCGGCTCCCTTGTGCGGCGGCGGTGCGAGGCCCTGACGTGCGGATTTTAAGGGGCGGGGGGCTGTGGCGGTTCAGGTGTCCGATGGCTGGGCGGTGGACACCGGAGCGGGGCGGCCGATGCGGGTGGAGGGGTGCGGGGTGGGGGGGGTGGAGGGGTGGGGGGTGGAGGGGTGGGCGTGGAGGTGGGCGGTCGTGCCCGCCACCTCCACCGTGTCCGCCGTGTCCGCCATGTCCACCGTGTCCGCCGTCCGCTCGTGCGGGACGACGCCCGCCCGGCATCGCGGCGCGCGGCCGGGGACCCGGTGCTGGTGCTCCCCGGGTCCCCGGCCGTCCGCCTACTTCTCGGTCACCCCGGCCGAATCGAACGTCGCCACCTCGTGCATGGCCCGGGCCGTGCTCTGGACCAGGGGGAGGGCCAGGAGGGCGCCGGTGCCCTCGCCGAGGCGGAGGTCGAGGTCGACCAGGGGGCGCAGGCCGAGCTTGTTGAGGGCGGCCACATGGCCGGGCTCGGCGCTGCGGTGGCCCGCGATGCAGGCCGCGAGGACCTCGGGGGCGATCGCCCGGGCGACCAGGGCGGCGGCGCCGGCGCTGACGCCGTCCAGGATCACGGGCGTCCGCAGGGAGGCGCCGCCCAGCAGCAGGCCGACCATCGCCGCGTGCTCGAAACCGCCGACGGCCGCCAGGACGCCGATGGGGTCGGCGGGGTCCGGCTGGTGGAGTTCGAGGGCGCGGCGGACGACCTCGGTCTTGCGGGCGAGGGTCTCGTCGTTGATGCCGGTGCCGCGGCCGGTGACCTCGGCCGGGTCGGCGCCGGTGAAGACGGAGATCAGCGCGGCGGACGCCGTCGTGTTGGCGATGCCCATCTCACCGGTGAGCAGCGCCTTGTTGCCCGCCGCCACCAGGTCGCGGGCCGTCTCGATGCCGACCTCGATGGCCTGCTTGGCCTCCTCGCGGGTCATCGCGGGGCCGGTCGTCATGTCGGACGTGCCCGCGCGGACCTTGCGGGGCAGCAACCCCGGGGTGGCGGGGAGGTCGGCGGCGACACCGACGTCCACGATGCAGACCTCGGCGCCCACCTGGGTGGCGAAGGCGTTGCAGACCGCTCCCCCGCCGAGGAAGTTGGCGACCATCTGGGCCGTCACCTCCTGCGGCCAGGGGGTGACGCCCTGGGCGTGCACACCGTGGTCGCCGGCGAAGATCGCGACGGCCGCGGGCTCCGGGATCGGCGGCGGGCACTGCCGGGACAGCCCGGAGAGCTGCGCCGAGATGATCTCCAGCATGCCGAGCGCACCGGCCGGCTTGGTCATGCGCTTCTGCCGCTCCCATGCCTCGCCGAGCGCCTTGGCGTCCAGCGGACGGACGCTGGCGACGGTCTCGGCGAGCAGGTCGTGCGGGTCCTCGCCGGGCAGCGCGCGACGGCCGTACGTCTCCTCGTGGACGACCCAGGACAGCGGGCGGCGCTTGGCCCAGCCGGCCTGCATCAGCTCGGGCTCGTCCGGGAACTCGTCGACATAGCCCACGCACAGGTAGGCGATGACCTCGAGGTGCTCGGGCAGGCCGAGGGCGCGGACCATCTCGCGCTCGTCGAAGAAGCTGACCCAGCCGACGCCGAGGCCTTCGGCGCGGGCGGCGAGCCAGAGGTTCTCCACGGCGAGCGCGGCGGAGTACGGCGCCATCTGCGGCTGGGTGTGCCGGCCCAGGGTGTGCCGGCCGCCACGGGTCGGGTCGGCGGTGACGACGATGTTCACCGGGGTCTCGAGGATGGCCTCGATCTTCAGTTCCTTGAACTGCTTGGCCCGGCCCTTGGGCAGCGACTTCGCGTACGCGTCGCGCTGGCGCGTCGCCAGTTCGTGCATCGCGTTCCGGGTCTCGGCGGAGCGGATGACGACGAAGTCCCAGGGCTGCGAGTGGCCGACGGAGGGCGCGGTGTGGGCGGCCTCCAGGACGCGCAGCAGCACCTCGTGCGGGATCGGGTCGCTGCGGAAGCCGTTGCGGATGTCGCGGCGCTCACGCATGACCTTCAGGACGGCCTCGCGCTCGGCGTCGTCGTAGGCGGGCGCGGCGGGACCGGTGGACTCGCGGACTTCCTCCACTGCGGCGGCCCTGCTCTCTTCCTGGTCGGCGGCCCTGGTGTCCAAGTCCTCCGGGCTCTGGGCGACCTCGGGGTCGGGGTCGCTCTCGGGCTCCGTGACCGGGGTCGCCGGGACGGGAGCGGGGTCGGCCGCGCGGGGGGCGGGGACCGTGACGCCGGGAACCGGGGCGGCGGGGGTGGTGACGGCTGCCGGTTCCGGGTGCTGGGGCTGTTCCTGCGGCTGCTCCGGCAGCGGTGCCTGCGGCTGTTCCAGGTGTGGTTCCCGCGTGTCCGGCGAGTCCTGCGACTCCGGGGCCTCGGCCGTCACCGTCGCGGCCGGGGTCGGGACCGGGGCCGGGGCCGGGGCCTTGGGGGTCTGCTGGTCGTCCGTGGGGAGCACCAGGGGGTGCGGCGGGGTCGGGGCGAGGTGCGGGGTGGTGGGCACCGTGCCCTCGACCGGCACGAACTGGCCCAGGAGCTGCGCCGACTGGACCGGCTGGAGCGGGGGCCGGACCGGCTGGGCCGGGGGCTCGTCCGCGACGGGGGCCGCAGGGGCGTCGGCGGCCACGGCGGGCGGGGCGGGCTCGTCGACGGGCTGCGGCGCGGGGGCGGCGGGTGCCGTCGGGGTCACCGGCGCGGGGACGGGCGCCTCCTCGGAGGCGGCCTCCTGCGGCTGGGCCTCCTGGGGCTGAGGCTCCTGGGGCTGTGCGTCCTGGGGCAGCTCCTGCACCGGCGCCTCCGCGGTCTGCGTGTCGACGGCCCCGGTCTCGACGGCCGGGGCGGCCTGCGATTCCTCGACGGGTGCGGCGGGAGCCGCGGCCCGGGCCTCCGGCTCCGCCTGCTGAGCCGCCGGCTCGGTGAGCGCCTCGGGTGCCTCGGGCACCTCCGGGGCGTGGGACGCGGAGTCCACGATGTGGGCGGCGACGGGGTCCTGCGCAGACTCCGCCTGCGCTTCCGGGCGGACCTCGGCGGGGGCCGCCTCGGCGACCTGCTCCGGTGCCGGCTGCTCCTGGGGGGCCGGTTCGACGGGGGCGGCCACGGCGGTCTCGGCGAGGGCCGGGAAGACCTCGGCCGCGAGGGACGCGGCCGGCTCGACGAGGGTCTCCGCGGGTACGACGGGTACGACGGGTGCGGCGGGCACGGCGACCGGCTCGGGGGCGAGGGCCTCCGGGGCCACGGCGGCCTCCGCAGCGGGCGCCTCCTGGACAGGGGCCGGGACCTCGGGGGTCGCCACCGGCGCTTCCTGCACCGGCGCCGCCGGTTCGGGAGCCTCCGCGGCCACGACCACCTCGGGCTCGGCGGCCGGCGCCACCTCGACGACCGGAGCCTCGACGACCGGAGCCTCGGGGGCGGGGGCCTCGGGGACGGCAGCCTCTTGGGCGGGCGCGGGCGTCGCGGCGACCGCCTCGGCCGGAACCGGCACGGGCTCCTGGGCCTGCTGCGCCGGAACCTCCGCCACGACGACCGGCTCCGGCTCCTGCTCCGGCTCCTGCTCCGGCTGCGGCTGCGGCTGCGTCTCGTGGACCTCGTGGACCTCCACGGCCTCCACGACCTCCTCGACCTCCTCGACGGGGCTCGCCACCGGAACGTCCACCGTCTCGGCCACGAGCGCCTGCTCGGCGACCGGCGCCCCCTCGGGAGCGGCAGCGGCAAGCACCTCGGGCGCGGACACGACGTCCACGCTCCGGACCGGACCCTGGGCGGCGGCGACAGGCTCGACGACCGCCTCCGCCTCGACCAACGCCTCCTCGGCTTCCGCGGCCTCGGCGAGCATGGCGGCGCCGAGCACCTGGCCGACGTCGAGCGTCACGGGCTCCACGGGAGCCGGCACCGGCCCGGTGACCTGCGCCTCCTCCGGGGCCGTGGCCGTGGCGGCGATCGCCTCCGTGGCGACCCGGGCGACGAGGGCCTGCGCCGCGCCCACGGGCTCGGCCTGCACCACGGCCACCTGCTCGGGCTCGGCCGCGGCCGTCGCCGGAGCAACCGTTTCCTCGGCCGTCGTCCCGAACGCGACCGGCCCCTGGGCCGGAGCGACGGCCGGGCCGGCCACGGGCGCGGCAGGGTAGGTGGTGGAGTGGGCGGCGGCAGCCGTCGCGGGGGCTCCCCAGGGCACCGCGCCCTGGGGCGGCGTCTCGCGCAGCGGCGGGACGTCGAGGTACTCGGGGCCGGAGCCGGGTGCGCCGGGGTGGCGTACGGGGGCGCCGGCCGGGCCCCGGTCGGCGAGGGAGCGCACCGGGCTGGCGGAGGCGTCCGGGATCGGCGGGCCCAGGTGCAGCGGGCGGCGCGGGGCCGCCTGCGGCGGGGTGGGGCCCGGCAGGCGGACGGCGCTGAGGTCGACGGACCCGCTGTCGCGGCCCGCGGTCTCGTGCGGGCCGGGCTCGTGCACCGTCTCGACGACCGGCTCGGGCGCGGGCGGGGCCACCTCGTTGCCCCAGGCGCTCTGGGCGCCCGGCAGGAGCAGCAGGTCTTCGTCCTCGGCTGTGGTCTCGGAGAGGTAGGTGTACGCGCCGTGCGCGGGGGCGCCCGGCTGCTCCACCATGCCTGCGTTCTCCGGCAGCCCCTCGCCCGGGATCTGGCCGGTGTCAGTCATGCGTACCCCTCGCCCATCGGTTAGTGCTCCTACGACCAGCTCGCCCGGAACGGCGCACCGACCGCCCCGTAGTGAAGAACGAGCGTCCGTGCCCAGCGGCACGAACGACCCGCCCGAAAAAGCGACAAAGCCATTCAGTGGCATTGTCCCGGCCGTCGCCGCGTCGCGACAGCTTGATCCGCGACGCTCCGCTGTGGACTGCGCCACGTTGCGCGTCCTCCGGTTCTGCCGTACCACACCCACCCCAAAACGGATGCGTTTTCCGGACATTGACCGACGAAGCGCCGGGCGACCGGAAGCGGTACGACGATCGGCCAGCCTACCGCGCGCGGTACGACAACCGGATCACGGGGAGCGTGATCGGGCTCATGGGCGACGGTCGGGCAGAACCCCGCTGAGCAGGAACGCGACACTCCGTTCGGTCTCCGTCCAGGCCCGTGTGTCGAGGGCGACGGACTGGAGGAGGGCGCACTCGACGTGGTAGCCGTGCTCGGTCAGGTCGCGGCCGACGAGTTCGGCGGCGTCGCGGGTCGCCGCGTGGGTGACGATGCGCTGCGGGCGGCGGTCGGCGACCGCGGAGACCACGGCCGCTCCCCCGCCGCCGACCCGGACGACGTCCGGTTCGGGCAGGTCCTCCAGGACGTGCGGGGCGGTGCCGCGGACGATCTGGAGCTGGACGCCGTAGCGGCGTGCGGCGGCGTCGGTGCGGGCGCACGCCTCCAGGTCGTGGTCGACGGCGAGGACGGCGGCCCCGGCCCGCGCGGCCTCGGTCGCGAACGCCCCGCTGCCGCAGCCGATGTCCCAGACGAGGTCGCCGACGCGCGGACCGAGCCGGGCGAGTTGGGCGGCGCGCAGCAGTTCCGTCTCGCCCTCACCGAGTCCGCCGCCGTACGCCTCGGCGGGCAGGGCCCAGCCGCGCGGGCCGGTGCCCGGGTCGCGCCCGGCGATCCAGCCGGCGTCGCCGCCGGTGCTCGCCGGGCCGCCGATGACGATGACGACGTTGGGGTCGCGCCAGATGTGGTCGACGGCCTTGTCGGAGGTGAGGACGCTGACCCGCTCGCGGTCGGTGCCCAGTTCCTCGCAGACGACGAAGGTGCGGTGCACGCCCTCCAGCAGCAGGCCCAGTTCGGCGGGGCCGGCGCCGGGCGAGGTGAGGACGGCCACCTTGGAGTGGGCGCGGCAGACGTTGACCGCGCGGCGCAGCGTGCGCGGGTGGGCGACGACGACCTCGGCGTCGTCCCAGGGCATCCCGGCGCGGGCGAAGGCGGCGGCGACGGCGGAGACGGCCGGGACGACCTCGACCTCCAGGCCGAACTCGGGTGCGCGCAGGGTCCGTACGACACCGAAGAAGCCGGGGTCGCCGTCGGCGAGCACGACCGCGGTGCCGCGGTGGCCGGCGATCCGGCGGGAGGCGAGGGCGACGCTGCCGAGGCGGATGCGCTCGGCGGCGGGCGGCACCTCGGGCAGCGCCAGGTGGTGGGCGGCGCCGGCCACGAGGGTGGCCGCGCCCAGAGCCGAGCGGGCCGCGGCGGTCAGCGGCGAGCCGTCCCAGCCGATCACCGTGACGCGGTCGGCCATCGTCGTCAGTCTCCCCGGGGGTTCACGCAGGCAGCGGGCTCCGTGAGAGTACCTGGTCGCGCGGGCCGTGGCAGGGGGCGGCCACCCGCCCGGGAGTCAGTTCCAGTCGGTGTACGAGGTGAATCCGCCGCTCTCCGCGAGCTGCTCCCCGGCGCCCTCCAGGTCCTCCGGGAGCAGGCTCCAGACGATGAAGTCGGTGCGCACCTCGCTCCAGCCGCCGTCCTCGGTGCGGGCGCGCGCTATGCAGGCGCCGCGCAGGACGCCCTCGCTGATGCAGCCGAGCTTCTGGGCGACCTGCTGGGAGGCGGTGTTGTCGGCGGCCGTGCGCAGTTCGATGCGCTCGAACTTCTGGTCCGTGAAGAGCCACTGCGCGGTGGCCAGCGCCGCCTCGGAGGCGTAGCCCTCGCCGCGCGCCCAGGGGGCGACGATGTACGACAGTTCCGTGGAGCGGACGTGCCAGTCGGTCCTGCCGAGCTGGATGACGCCGACCAGGCGCTGGGTGAGGAACTCGGTGACGGCGAGGTCGAGGCCGCGTCCGGCGGTGCGTTCGGCGGGCGCGTACTCGGTGATCCAGTGGCGCGCGGCGTCCTCGGTGAACGGCTGCGGGACGGATGTCCAGGCCGCGGTCTGCTCGTCGTTCATCATCTCGGCCAGGGCGGGCACGTCGTCCTCGTCGAGGGGACGCAGCACCAACCGCTCCGTGCTGATGGAGATGGTGGGGAAGGTGCTCGTCATGAAGCCGCTCCGTAGCCTTCGAAACCGTCAGGGCCCGATCTGCTGGACCGTCAGGCCCGTTGAACTGCCCAGCATGCAGCATGAAAGCACCGAACCGCACCACGGGGTCCACCCCGTGCGGAGTGAACCCCGTGGCTGCGGAGGTGTCCGGCCGGGCCGGGATCAGAACGCGGCGACGACCGCGCCGTCGTACTTGTCCTCGATGAACTTCTTGACGTCGGCCGAGGTCAGCAGCTTGGCGAGCTTCTCGATGCGCGGGTCGTCCTCGTTGCCCTTCTTCACGGCGAGGAAGTTGGCGTACGGGTTGTCCGTCGCGGACTCGGCGACGAGGGCGTTCTTCGCCGGGCTGAGGTCGGCCTCCAGGGCGTAGTTGCCGTTGATCACCGCGGCATCGACGTCGGCCAGGGCGCGCGGCAGCTGGGCCGCCTCCAGCTCCTTGAACTTCAGGTTCTTCGGGTTGCCGGTGACGTCCTTGGGGGTGGCCTCGAAGCCGACGCCGTCCTTCAGCTCGATCAGGCCGTTGGCCTCCAGCAGCTTCAGCGCGCGGGCCTCGTTGGTGGTGTCGTTCGGCAGGGCGACGGTGGCGCCCTTCTTCAGGTCGTCGAGCTTCTTGACGTCCTGGGAGTAGAGGCCGAGCGGCTCCAGGTGCACGGTCGCGTTCGGCACGGCGACGATGTCGGTGCCGTTCTTCTTGTTGAAGTCGGTGAGGTACGGCTGGTGCTGGAAGTAGTTGGCGTCCACCTCGCCCTGCTGGACGGCCGTGTTGGGGGTCACGTAGTCGGTGAACTCCTTGACCTCCAGCTCGAGGCCGGCCTTCGCCGCGAGGTTGTCCTTGATGTAGGTGAGGATCTCGCCCTGCGGGGTGGGGGTGGCCGCGACGGTCAGCGTGGCGTTCGCGTCGGTGCTGCCGGAGTCCTTGTCCGAGCCGCAGGCGCTGAGTCCGAGGGTGAGGGCTCCGGCGGCGAGGACGGCGGTGGTGATCTTGGCGGTGTTACGCACGAAAAGTGCCTTTCCTAGGGGTGGTGCGGCCCCGCTGTGGGTGTGCGGGGAGTTCTTGGGGGGGTGACTCAGACGGCCTTGCCGGTGGCCGTGGCGGCCTTCAGCAGCCGCAGCTTCGGCGCGGCGCCGGCGTTCCCGCCGCGGCGGTGCAGGGAGCGGGCCGCGTAGTCGCCGGCGAACTGGATGAGCGAGATGACGACGGCGAGGATCGCGACGGTGATCCACATCAGTTCGGTCTCGAAGCGCTGGTAGCCGTAGCGGATGGCGATGTCGCCGAGACCGCCGGCGCCGACCGTGCCGGCCATCGCGGAGTAGCCGATGAGGGCGACGATCGTGGTGGTCGTGCTGGCGATGAGCGAGGGCAGCGACTCGGGGACGAGGACCTTGCGCACGACGGTCCAGGTGTTGCCGCCCATCGCCTGGACGGCCTCGACGAGTCCGCCGTCCACCTCGCGGACGGCCGTCTCGACCAGCCGGGCGAAGAACGGGATGGCGCCGACGGCGAGCGGCACGATGGCGGCCTCACGGCCGATGGTCGTCCCGGTGATCGCGCGGGTGAAGCCCAGCAGCGCGACGATCAGGATGATGAACGGCATCGACCGGGCGATGTTCACGACCTGCCCGATCACCTTGTTGGCGAGGACGTTCTGGAGCAGGCCGCCGCGGTCGGTGAGGACCAGCAGGATGCCGAGCGGAAGACCGCCGGCGACGGCGATCACGGTGGACCAGCCGACCATGTAGAGGGTGTCCCAACACGCCTGCGACAGCAGGGGCTGCATCTCGGACCAGGTCACTTGGCACCTTCCTTCACCAGCACGGACGCGGGCTCCTGGCCCACGATGTCGATCTGGAGCCCCTGTTCGCGCAGGAAGCCGATGGGCACGACGTTGTCCTCGTAGCGGCCGGGCAGTTCGATGCGCATCCGGCCGATCTGGAGGCCGCCGACGGTGTCGATGGCGGCGCCGAGGATCGAGATGTCGATGTTGTAGGTGCGCGAGAGCTGGGAGATGACCGGCTGGGTGGCGGCCTCGCCGTGGAAGGTGACGTCGACGACGGTGCGGTCGGCGCCGGTGGCCTCGCCGCCGACCGGGAAGAGCGCGGCGGCCAGCTGGGAGCCGGGGGTGGCGAGCAGCTCGCTGACGGTGCCGGACTCGACGATCCGGCCGCGCTCCATGAGGGCGGCGGAGTCGCAGATCGACTTCACGACGTCCATCTCGTGGGTGATGAGCAGGACGGTGAGGCCCAGCTGCCGGTTCAGGTCGCGCAGCAGCTGGAGGATGGAGCGGGTGGTCTCGGGGTCGAGGGCGCTGGTGGCCTCGTCGGAGAGGAGCACCTTGGGGTCGCCGGCGAGGGCGCGGGCGATGCCGACGCGCTGCTTCTGGCCGCCGGAGAGCTGGGCCGGGTAGGAGGCCGCCTTGTCGGCGAGCCCGACCAGGTCGAGCAGCTCCAGCGCCTTGCGGGAACGTTCCTTCCCGCTGATGCCGAGGATCTCCAGGGGCAGTTCGACGTTGTCCTGCACGGTCCGCGAGGAGAGCAGGTTGAAGTGCTGGAAGACCATGCCGATCCGGCTGCGCGCCTCTCGCAGCGCCTTCCCGGCACGGGGGCCGCGCCCGGCGAGCGCGGTGAGGTCCTGTCCGGCGACGGTGACCGTGCCGGCGGTGGGGCGCTCCAGGAGGTTGACGCAGCGGATCAGCGAGGACTTGCCGGCGCCGGACTGGCCGATGACGCCGAACACTTCGCCTTCGCGGACGTGCAGGTCGACGCCGTCCAAGGCGGTGACCTCACGGCCTCGGGAGCGGTCGACCCGATAGATCTTGGTCAGGCCCGTGGTGGTGATCACGTGGGTTTCCGTCACTGTCGAGTGCGCGGGCGTGGGTGGGCCCGGGCGCACGGGTGCAGGCTGTCAGGGGGCGCGGCACAGTTCTCGCGGTGGCGGTGGAACCGGGGAGATCATGTGCGCGCTGGGCTTTCGTCCGGTACGGCTCTCGGGCGGCGTACGGACATGCCACGGCGTCTCGCTTCGGGGCGCGAGGCTCGGTCGGTGGTGCGGGGGCCCTCTAGAAGGCGCACATTCGACACAGACAACGAGCACCGGGCGTCATGGTCGCCTCGGTCGCAAGGGTGCGGCTGCTCGTCGTGGTCATGGGCATCAGTAAAGCAGACCTACGGTGCTGACAGAGCCCCGGTTGTCCGCATGCTGGACACGCGTGGACGGCCGGGGCGTTCGCTCAGGCGCGGACGGAGATCGTCACTCCCCCGTCGGTGACCAGCGCGGACAAGGCGGACAGGTCCGTCACCACATGGTCGGCGTGCAGCTCGTCGGCCCGGTGGGTTGTGGCCAACGCCACGGTGGTCATCCCGGCGGCGCGGCCGGCTTGGAGCCCGGCCGGGGCGTCCTCGAAGACGACGCAGGCGGCGGGGTCGACGCCGAGCGCGCGGGCGGCGAGCAGATAGGGCTCGGGGTCGGGCTTGCCGCGGGTGACGTCGTCGGCGGTGAGCAGGGTCTTCGGCCGTATGCCGACGGCCGCGAGCCGGGCCTCGGCCAGCCGCCGGGTGGCGGACGTCACGACGGCCCAGCGGTCGGCGGGCAGCGCGTCGAGGAAGCTCCGGGTGCCGGGGAGCAGCGCGACACCGCCGTTCGGCACGTCCTCCACCTCCAGTTGCTCGACCCGCGCGACGGCCTCCGCGACCCGGTCCGCGGGGAGCAGGTCGGCGACGATCTCGACGGCGGTGCGGCCGTGCAGCGGGACGCGGGCGAACTGCTCGGCGGTGATGCCGTACTCCCGCGCCCAGCGCGTCCAGCAGCGTTCCACGGAGGCCAGGGTGGAGACCAGGGTGCCGTCGTTGTCGAAGAGGAGGGCCTGCGCGTGGATCGTCGTCATGGTCTAGACCCTACGTCCCGGCGCGGGCCCGGCGGCGGGAGGCCGATTAGGGCGTAATAAGGTCACTGCATGCTTGATGCCCTGACGCTGGTGACCGGCGTCGCCGCGTTGCTGCTCGCCGCCTGGTGCGGCTGGGCGGCCTACCGCGACCAGCCGACCAAGGACTGGCACTTCATCGGGATGGCCGTGGTCTCCCTGCTGGCGGTGGTCCAGCTGGTGATCGGGATCGTGCAGCTGGCGCGGGGCGAGAAGCCGGAGCAGGGCACGACGATCTTCGTGGCGTATCTGCTGGGTGCCTTCGCCTGCATCCCGGCGGCGGGGTTCATGTCGCTGGCCGAGCGCACGCGCTGGGGCTCGGTGACGGTCGCGGCCGGCGCGGTCGTCCTCGCCGTGCTCGAGGTACGGCTCTATGACATCTGGGGAGGCTGAGATGACGGCGGTTCAGGAGAAGCCGGCCCGGCTGATCAGCGGGCCCGGCATCGTGCTGGTCTGGTTCTACGGCGTGATGGTGGTCGGGGCGGTGTCGCGCTCGGCGTACCAGATCGCCACGGACTTCGACCGGGCGCCGCTGTCGTACTCCCTGTCGGCGGTGGCGGGGGTCGTGTACGGGTTCATCACGTACTCGCTGGTGCGCGGGGGCGAGACGGCACGCCGGGCGGCGCAGGTCTGCTGCGCCGCCGAGCTCGCGGGCGTTCTGGTCGTGGGGACGTGGACCCTGATCGAGCCGTCGGCCTTCCACGACTCGACGGTCTGGTCCGACTACGGCATGGGGTACGTGTTCATCCCGGTGCTGCTGCCGCTGTCGGCCCTGTACTGGCTGCGGAAGTCCCGTACGCCTAGGCCGTAGCCGCGTACTCCCCGGCCACCTTCTCCAGCACGATCATCGGTACGCCGTCCGTGCCCTGGGAGGTGCCGACGGTCTGGTAGCCGACCCGGCGGTAGAGGCGGAGGTTGCCCTCGCTGCGGTGGCCGGTGAAGAGGCGGAACTTCGTGGCGCCGCGCTCCGCGGCCAGGGCCGACTCGGCCGCGCGCAGCAGCCGCGCGCCGATGCCGTGGCCCTGGAGGCGGGGGTGGACGCAGAGCTTGCCGATGGAGGCGGCGCCGTCCTCGGTGATGCTGCCGCGTACCGAGCCGACCACCTCGTCGCCCAGGCGGGCCACGAAGACGCAGTCGGCGGCGAGTTCCCGCTTGACCGAGTCGAGGGTCTGGACCAGCGGGGCGATGCGGTAGTTGCCGTACAGCGCGGCTTCGCTCTGGAAGCACAGGTACTGCAACCTGAAAATCTGCTCGGCATCCTGCTCGGTCGCCACCGAGATGGTCACGCTCATGCCCATGTGCGCACGCCTCCCGCTCACCTGATCGCCTATGGTCCTTCACTCCTATCCCCGCACTTGGCGGGCCGCAACCTCCGGCGTGAGCAAACGACGGAGACATCCCAGACATCTGGAACGTTCCGGTCCGAGACTGCCCTGTGAGATACCCAACTCACCGGCGATCTCCCGGTAGGTGAGGTCCTCGGGCGAGAGGAGCGCCTGGAGGAGCCGGGAGCACCGGGCGGGCAGGCGGTGGACGGCCTCGCGCAGGGCGCGGTGGCGGGCGGTGGTGAGCGCGGAAGGCTCGGGTCCGTGGTCGCGGTCGTCGGCGGGATCGGTCTCGAACGGCCGCTCGCGGCGGATCGTCCGGCGGATGCGGCGGACCTCGGCGCGCACGGCCCGGCGCAGCCAGCCCGGCGGGTCGTGCGGCGGGCCGTCGGTGGCGAGGCGCTCCAGGAGGCGGAGCCAGACCGCCTGTTCCAGGTCGCCGGGTTCGCACCCGGTGGCGTGCGCCTCGGCGGAGGCCTCCGCGGCGAGCAGCGGGCGCAGATCGGTGAGCAGGTCGTCCGTCATGTGCCCCACGATGCGGCCGCCCGGGCGGCTGGTTGCCCGGGCGGCCGACTGTCACTCCAACGGGGAATCAGCCGTTGACGAAGTCCGCGCGGGCGAGCAGACCGGTGTCCGGATTGTCGGTGAAGACACCGTCGATCCCGGTGGCGAAGTAGGCGCGGTAGGCGCCGAAGACGTCGCCGTACGCGTCCGCGTCCGTGCCCTTGCGGAAGTTCGCGGGAAGGAAGGGGTTCTCGTTGCGCAGGGTGTACGGATGCAGGATCAGCCCGACGGCGTGGGCGTCCCGCACCAGGGTGGTGGGGGTGGTGAGGTTGCCGTTCGCGTCCTTCGGGACGACCAGGTCGAGGGTGGGGCCGATGCCCTGGGCGTAGCCGGCGATCTCCCGCAGGCCGGCCCGGGTGACCAGGTCGGCGACGGTCCGCGGGTCGCCCGTCTCGACGAAGTCCCAGGGCCGGGAGCTCGCCGAGGACAGGAGCACCACCAGCGGGTTGGCGATCAGCTTGTTCAGGCGCTGGATGCTGGTCGGCTCGAAGGACTGGACGACGACCGGCGAGTTCTTCCGGTCCTTGCCGTGCTTGTGCAGCAGCTTGGCCACCCGCTCCTCCAGGCCGAGGCCGAGCTTGCGGAAGTAGGTGGGGTGCTTGGTCTCGGGGTAGATCCAGACCTGCTTGCCCCGCCTACGGGTCTGCTCGTCCTGCCACGCCAGGACCTCCTCGAAGGTGGGGATCTCCCAGCGGCCGTTGTAGAGGGTGTTGTGCGGGCGGTTGGCCGGGATGCGCTCGACGGCGCGCAGGGTCTTCAGCTCGGCGAGCGTGAAGTCCTCGGTGAACCAGCCGGTGGTCGCGACGCCGTCCAGCACCTTGGTGGTCCTGCGGCCGGCGAACTCGGGGTGGTCGGCGACGTCCGTCGTGCCGCCGATCTCCGGCTCGTGACGGCAGACGAGGTGACCGTCCTTGGTGGGGACCAGGTCGCCGGCCTCGACGATGTCGGCGCCGAGGTCGAGGGCGAGCTGGTAGGAGCCGAGGGTGTGCTCGGGGCGGTAACCGCTGGCGCCGCGGTGACCGATGATCGTCGGAACCGGGAGGCCCGCCAGGCCGCCGCGTCCGCCGTGCCGTGCCTCGTCGGCTCTCGCCGTGCCCGACAGGCCGAGGACACCTCCGGCGGCGCCGAGCACGGCCGCGCCGAGCAGCGCCCGTCGTCCGGTGCCGCTCGCGCTCGCCTGCTGGTTCGACTCCTGTGTGTCCTGCGTACCCATAGCGGGGCCTCCTGCCGTCGGCTCGTCCGTGCGGCCCGATCGTAGGGTCGTGGACATGACCGTCGGGAGACCTCGGTCCCAACACGGGGGTGACGGTGGATGGCGTGTCCCGTACGACTTCGTGACGGGTCGTCGGATTGGCCGCGGCGGAAACGGGAACGCGGACGGTACCGGCTGTGGCCGTCGCGGCCCGCGCGGGGTTCCGGGCTCCTGGAGCCCCGGGCACGGCAGGCGGGCGCGTCGCGCGGCCCTGCCCGCGGCGCGGCTCCCGCAGCGGCCGTCGGCCGCCGGAGCACGCGTTTCACGCTGTCGTTCCCACCGTTCCACCCAGGTGACGGGCGGGCCTCGATGCGGCCGTACAGGTAAACGTACGTCAATAGTGCGTAAGGCCTCGGTGAACCCGATGTGCGTCAGCCCGGGGGCCGCGAGTATCGTCCTCACCTGCACAGACTCATACCGTTTTCCCTTGGCATCGGAGGGCCCGTTGTCCCGCTTCGCGCTCATCAAGGCAGTGCTCGGACCGGTCATGCGCCTGATGTTCCGCCCCCGGGTCGAGGGCGCGGAGCACATCCCAGGCGACGGACCGGTCATTCTGGCCGGCAATCACCTCACGTTCATCGACTCGATGATCCTGCCGCTCGTCTGCGACCGGCAGGTCTTCTTCATCGGCAAGGACGAGTACGTCACCGGCAAGAGCCTCAAGGGCCGGCTGATGGCCTGGTTCTTCACCGGCGTCGGCATGATCCCGGTCGACCGCGACGGCGGTCGCGGCGGAGTGGCCGCGCTGATGACCGGGCGGCGGATCCTGGAGGACGGCAAGGTCTTCGGGATCTACCCCGAGGGGACCCGCTCGCCCGACGGCCGCCTGTACCGCGGGCGGACCGGTATCGCCCGGCTGACGCTGATGACCGGGGCGCCGGTCGTGCCGTTCGCGATGATCGGTACGGACAAGCTGCAGCCGGGCGGGGCGGGGATGCCCCGCCCGGGACGCGTCACCGTGCGGTTCGGTGAGGCGATGGAGTTCTCCCGGTACGAGGGGATGGACCGGGACCGGTACGTGCTGCGGGCCGTCACGGACTCCGTGATGACCGAGGTGATGCGGCTGTCCGGGCAGGAGTACGTGGACATGTACGCCACGAAGGCCAAGGCCGCGTAACCCCTGCGGCGGTCGACGGCCCTCCGGAGGGCGGGTCCCCCGGAGGGCAGGTCCCCCGGAGGGCAGGTCCTCCGGGGGGCGGGTCCCGGTCTGCCGGTGCGCGCGGTTCCCCGCGCCCCGGGCCGCCGCGGACCCTACCCGGCGTTCTCCAGGCGCTGGTCCCTGAGCAGGAACCACGCCGCCACCGCCGTCGCCAGCAGGACCGCCGCGCCCACTCCGGAGGCCACGCCCAGGCCGTCGACGAACGCCTCGCGCGCCGACGACAGCATGTCCTCGGCCGCGGCCGCCGGCATGTGACCCGCCGCCTCCACCGCGCCGCCCAGTGACTCGTGCGCCCCTTCCGGGGTGCCCGCAGGGGACGGGAAGTCCCGGTAGACGCCCGTCACGATCGAGCCGAGCACGGCGATACCGAGGGCCGCGCCGAGTTCGTACGCCGTCTCGGAGACCGCGGACGCCGCTCCCGCCTGATCCTTGGGGACGGACGAGAGGATGACGTCGGAGGTCACCGTGAAGGAGAAACCGGCGCCCACACCGACCGCCAGCAGGGCCACGCCCAGCACCGGGTAGCCGGTGGTCGGGCCGATCGTCGTCAGCAGGGCCAGCGCCAGGCCGATCGCGGCGAGGCCGCCGGAGACCACGGCCCGTACCGAGTGGCGGCGGGCCACCCGGCCGGCGATCAGTCCGGCCACCACCGCGCCGACGGCGGCGGGCAGTTCGGCCAGACCGGCCTCCAGGGGCCTCCTGCCCTGGACCAGTTGCAGGTACTGGGACAGGAAGAACACCAGTCCCGACATACCGAGGACGGTCAGCAGGTCGGCCAGCACCGCCCCGCCGAAGCCGCGCCTGCGGAACAGGCGCATGTCCAGCAGCGGCGTGGGGAGCGTGAGCTGCCGGCGGACGAAGCCGTACAGGGCGGCGCCGCCGAGCAGGCCCGCCGTCAGCGACTCCCAGGTCGGGCCGTGGCTCGCGGCTTCCTTGACCGCGTACACGACGGTGATCATGCCGACCAGCGACAGCGCCACGCTGGCGAGGTCCCAGGGGCCCGGGTTCGGGTTCCTGGACTCGGGCAGCGTCCTCACGCCGACGACGACGAGCACGATCATCACGGGCAGGTTGATGAGGAAGACCGAGCCCCACCAGAAGTGCTCCAGGAGGAAACCGCCGACGATGGGGCCCACGGCCGTGCCCGCGGAGGCCGTCGCGCCCCAGATGCCCACCGCGAGGCTGCGCTCGCGCGGGTCGTGGAACAGGTTGCGGATCAGGGCGAGGGTGGCGGGCATGAGGGTCGCCCCGGCCACGCCGAGCAGGGCCCGCGCCGCGATCATCATCTCCGGTGTCGTGGCGTAGGCGTTGAGGACCGATATGAGTCCGAAGGCCGCGGCGCCGACGAGCAGGATCCGCTTACGGCCGATGCGGTCGCCGAGGCTGCCCATCGAGACGAGCAGACCGGCGATCACGAAGGAGTAGACGTCGCCGATCCAGAGCAGCTGGGTACCGGAGGGCGCGAGGTCCTCGCTGATGTAGGGGGTAGCAAGGCCGAGGACGGTCGCGTCGACGGCCACCAGCAGCACGGCGAGCACGAGAACGGCGAGCGCGAGCCAGCGGTCGGGGCGCCTCACCGCCTCGGACGTGGTCGCCGGCAGGGTGCTGGTCATGATTCCTCTCTCCGTAGTGCGCCGCCGAGCAGCAGCTCGACGATCATGTGCGTGAAGTCCTTGCGGGCCACCCGGCCCTCGGAGACCGCCCAGGCGCCGGAGGCCAGCAGGCCGTAGAGCGCTTCGGTGAGCCAGGCCGGGGTGAGGTCGATACGGAACTCGCCGCTCGACTGACCGCGCCGGAACAGGGTGGCGATGCGGTCGTCGATGTGGGCCCAGCCCTCGTTCTGCGCCTCGCCCTCGAACAGCTGGTTCTCGGTGTAGAGGAAGGCGAGCAGTCCCGCGGCCGGTTCGATCTCCTCGACGAGCCGCCGTACGGCGTCCCGCGCCGGGCCCTCGTCCAGCCGGGCCGCGTCCAGCGCGCCCTCGCACTCCGCTATGCCGAGCGCCTCCAGCGCGCGGACCAGCGCGTCGCGGCCCGCGAAGTGCCGGTGCAGCGTCGCGCGGCTGATCCCGGCGGCCTTGGCGACCTCGTCCATGGTCGCGGTGGCTCTGCGGGTCAGCAGCGCGGCGGCGCTGCGCAGGACGTGGTCACGGTCGACAGCCATGAGACAAGGATACCCCACATGAGACACTCGTGTCTCATGTCAGGCATCGACGACTCACCGCTGGGGCGTGCGTATGTACGGGATGGCGTAACGGGGTGGCGTACGGGGTGCCGTCGTGCTCGGCCCGTCAGTGCCAGGGCAGGCTGCCGCGCCGGTCCCAGTACGCGTGCGGGTCCTCCACGAGGGCGGCCAGCCGGTCCAGCCGGTCCTCGTCCAGGTCGACGACCGCCGCGTGCAGGTTGGAGGCGAGCTGGGCGGTCGTCGCGGCACCCGAGAGGACCACCCCCGCCCACGGCTGCCGCAGGACCAGCGCGAGGGCGACGGCGTCACTGCCGAGCCCGGTGTCCGCCGCCATCGCCTTCAGGGCGTCCGGCGCGTGGGGGCCGGCGAGGCGTCCGTTGGCCATGCCCTCCTTCACGATCACCGTGAGACCGGCGTCGTGGGCCTCGGCGAGGGCGGGTCCGGCCGAGGTCTCCAGGACGTTGTACGTCGACTGGACGGTACGGAAGAGGGGTTCGCCGTCGACCGCGACGGCGAGGGCCGCCCGGATCGCGTCGGCCTGGGCCGGGCCGCTGGTGGAGAACCCGACGGTGAGGCCCTCGGCGGCGGCCTCCGCCAGCCTGGCGTGGAGTTCCTTGTCGGTGAGGGCCGGGCTGTCCGGGGTCACCGAGTGGATCTGGTAGAGGTCGAGCCGGTCGCCGAGCAGTTCGGCCGTCTCGGCGCGCTGCCGCTCGTAGGTCCGCAGGCTGTGGTCCTTGACCTCGTGCCGCTCGGCGTCGGTGGTCCAGTCGGCGGTGTAGGTGTAGCCCCACTTGCTGCCCACGACGATGTCGTCGACGTCGGACCGGGCCTTCAGCCAGCCCGCGAGGAACTCCTCGGAGCGGCCGTAGGAGCGGGCCACGTCGAAGTAGCGGACGCCCTGGGCGTAGGCGGCGTCGAGGAGTTCGTGGGTACGGGCGCGGAGGGCGTCGACACCCCGGTCGGTGCCGAGGTCCTGGTCGCGCCCGAGGTTGATGTAGCCGGGTCGGCCGACGGCGGCGAGGCCCAGGCCCAGGTGGCAGGTGGGGGTCGTCGCTGAGGCGAGGCGGGCGAAGGGCATCGCGAGCTCCGTTCGGTCGGCTCCTGACGGCTCATGACCAACGTAACCGCGATGGGGGTGGTTCACGCCTGCGGGGCTCGGGAGGCGACACGCGCGCGGGCCCGGCACGAGCGCGGGCCCGGCACGAGCGGCACGCGCGCGGGGAGCCGCCTCGGCCCTCCCGCGCGCGTGCCGGTGTCGCTTCTGCTTCCCGCCTACTTCTTGTGCTTCGCGGTGGCCCACGCGTGCTGCGCCGCGACGTCCGCCTTGACCTCGGTGAGCTGCACGGCGACCGCGCTGGGGGCGGTGCCGCCGCGGCCGTCGCGGGAGGCGAGGGCACCGGGGACGTTGAGGACCGAGCGGACCTCGGGGGTGAGGTGGGCGGAGATCTTCGCGAACTGCTCGTCGGTCAGCTCGTCCAGCTCCTTGCCCTCGGCCTCGGCGGCCTTCACGCACTCGCCGGCCACCTCGTGCGCCACCCGGAACGGCACGCCCTGCTTGACCAGCCACTCGGCGATGTCGGTGGCGAGGGAGAAGCCGGCCGGGGCCAGTTCCTCCATGCGCTCGCGGTGGACGGTGAGGGTGGCGACCATGCCGGTGAAGGCGGGGAGGAGGACTTCGAGCTGGTCGCAGGAGTCGAAGACCGGCTCCTTGTCCTCCTGGAGGTCACGGTTGTAGGCGAGGGGCAGCGCCTTGAGGGTGGCCATGAGACCGGTCAGGTTACCGATGAGACGGCCGCTCTTGCCGCGCGCCAGCTCGGCGATGTCGGGGTTCTTCTTCTGCGGCATGATCGACGAGCCCGTGGAGAAGGCGTCGTGCAGGGTCACGAAGGAGAACTCCTTCGTGTTCCAGATGATGATCTCCTCGGAGATCCGGGAGAGGTTCACCCCGATCATCGCGGTGATGAAGGCGAACTCGGCGACGAAGTCGCGGGAGGCCGTGCCGTCGATGGAGTTGCCGACGCTGCCGTGCTCGAAGCCGAGGTCCTCGGCGACCGCCTCCGGGTCCAGGCCGAGGCTGCTGCCGGCGAGCGCGCCGGAGCCGTAGGGGGAGACGGCCGTGCGCTCGTCCCACTGGCGCAGCCGCTCGGCGTCCCGGGAGAGGGACTGGACGTGCGCGAGGACGTGGTGGGCGAAGAGCACCGGCTGGGCGTGCTGGAGGTGGGTGCGGCCGGGCATCGCCACGTCCGGGTGGGCCTCCGCCAGGCCGATCAGGGCGTCCTGGAGCTCGGCGATCAGGCCGCCGACGATCCGGGCGTGGTCGCGCAGGTACATCCGGAAGAGGGTCGCGACCTGGTCGTTGCGCGAGCGGCCGGCCCGCAGCTTGCCGCCGAGGTCGGCGCCGAGGCGCTCCAGGAGGCCTCGCTCCAGGGCGGTGTGGACGTCCTCGTCGGCGATCGTGCCCACGAAGGAGCCGTCGGCGACGTCCGCCTCCAGCGCGTCGAGCCCGGCGATCATCCGGGTCAGCTCGTCCTCGGTGAGCAGTCCCGCCTTGTGCAGCACACGCGCGTGGGCACGTGAACCGGCGATGTCGTAGGGCGCGAGCCGCCAGTCGAAGTGGACGGACGCGGACAGCTTGGCCAGGGCCTCGGCGGGACCGTCGGCGAACCGGCCGCCCCAGAGCCGGACGTCACCGCTGTTGCTGCTCACTTGCGTTGCTCCTCACCGCTGCACTCACCGTTATGCATGAGTATGCAGACCTCTGCATGATTCGTCAATCCGACGGGCCTCCGGACGAGTTCCGAAGACATTTTGAAGATGCCTTGAACAACAGCAACCGCTTTCCCGTACTCACCGCTGAACGCTGGCGCCGCGTTGAGACACCCACTCCTGACCCAAGTGAGGCATCCCCATGTCCAGGGCTCTTCCGAAGTACAACAAGCGTCGTGTGGCGATCATCGGCGGCGCCGCCGCAGTGGCTCTGACCGGTGCGGTCGTCGTGAACACGGCCCTGGCCGGGGAGTCGTCCGACAGCGGCGCCACCAACGCCACCACGCTGGCCAGCCCCGGCACGATCACCTGCCCGGACGTCACCTCGCAGCTCCCCGCGATCCCGGCGTCCGCACAGGCCGAGGTCGACCGCAACCTCGCCCTGCTCCAGACCCAGATCGACGAGGCCAACCAGCGGCTGATCGACACCGTCGGCCAGGGCGGGCCGAACTTCGTGCAGAACGCGATCCTCGGCCCCCTGGAGGACAAGCGGATCGCCACCGTCAACCGTATCGCCACCGCCATCGGCCGGACCGCGGACAAGCCGCAGGGCCTGGAGGCCCTCGCGCCCTGCACGCTCGACGCGGGCGGCGTGGTGGACACCGGCGAGGAGGCCGAGGCGGGCGCCGATGCCGGCGCCGGGGCCGAGGCCACGCCCGGTGCGGAGGAGACCGCCGCCGAGGGCGCCGGCGAGGGCGCGGCGGACACGGGCG
The DNA here is from genome assembly GCF_014648915.1 of Streptomyces phaeofaciens. GTDB lineage: Bacteria > Actinomycetota > Actinomycetes > Streptomycetales > Streptomycetaceae > Streptomyces > Streptomyces phaeofaciens. Next base: position 218,438 of record NZ_BMSA01000005.1, read on the forward strand.
AGGACACCGGCGCCGAGGCGGGCGCCGCCGGCACGATCACCTGCCCGGACGTCGCCTCGCAGCTCCCGGCGATCCCCGCGACCGCGCAGGCCGAGGTCGACCGCAACCTCGCCCTGCTCCAGACCCAGATCGGCGAGGCCAACACGCGTCTGCAGAACACGGTCGGCCAGGGCGGTCCGAACTTCGTCCAGAACGCGATCCTCGGCCCGCTGAAGGACAAGCGTGTGTCCACGATCGACCGCATCGCCATCTCCATCGGCCGGGCCGGCACCAAGCCGCAGGGCCTGGAGGCCCTGGCCGCCTGCACGTTGAACCAGTGACGTGACAGGTGCGGCGGCCGCCCCGAGGAAACGCCGGCCGGGGCGGCCGCCGCGGCGTGCGCACACGCGCACGCCTTTTCCGTGCTTCCGGGCTTCCGTGTTTCCGGGCTTCCGTGTATCCGGTTTTCCGGGGCTTCCCTGTTTCAGGGATTCCGGATTTCCGGAATTCCACGCTTTCGTACGCACTTGCCCCTCGCCGCCACCGCCGTCCGCGGCCTGAACATCCGTCAGCGGGCCCATGACCGGGGCCGGTCGAGTGGTCGGCCTGCCTGGGGTTACCGGCGGTCACGCACCTCCGCAGAGGACTCTGCGGGAAACTGAACACTCGGCGGTCGGGCCACGTATCTGAGGGCCAAGGGTCAAGTCCCCGGAGGAACCGTGACCACCACGATCGCAGGCGGACGTGCCGCCCGCCGCCAGACGTTGCGCCGCATCCGCCCGCGCCGGTCACCGGCCGTCCCGTTGTTGCTTGCTGTATGGGCGGGCGCGGCGGGCGTGCTGTGGCTGTGGTGGGCGAACACCCCGGCCATCTCGGACAACAACGGAAGGATTCTCCAGGCGGGACGCATCACCGGCCTGCTCGCCGGCTATCTGATGGCGCTCGTGGTCCTCCAGATGGCGCGCGTGCCGGCGCTGGAGCGGCGGGTCGGTTCCGACCGGGTCGCCCGCTGGCACGCGATGTCCGGACGCTACACGCTCAGCCTGACCCTCGCGCATGTCTTCCTCATCATGTGGGGATACGCGCTCCAGGCCGGCAAGTCGCTCGGCGACATCGTCCAGCAGACGATCGACTCCGTGAACCAGCTGCCCGACATGGGCAAGGCGGCGATCGGCACCGGTCTGCTGGTGGTCATCGGGCTGGTGTCGATCGGCCCGGTCCGGCGCCTGATGCCGTACGACACCTGGTACCACGTGCACCTGATGACGTACGCGGCGGTGTACCTGACGTTCTGGCACCAGATCACCACCGGCAACGAGTTCGCCGTCGAGCCGACCGCCAAGACGTTCTGGTACGCGCTCTACGGCTCGGTCACCGCGGTCGTGATCTGGTACCGCATCCTCACCCCGATCCGGCTCAACCTCCGTCACCGCATGTACGTCGAGGCGGTCATCGAGGAGACGCCCGGCATCGTGTCGGTGCTGATCGGCGGCCGCAAGCTGCACCGGATCGGCGCGGAGGCCGGACAGTTCTTCCGGTGGCGGTTCCTCGCGCCGGGGATGCGCTTCAGCTCCCACCCGTACTCGCTGTCCGCGAACCCCCGCCCCGAGCTGCTGCGGATCACGGTCAAGGCGATCGGCGACCACACCGCCGCGCTGCGCGAGCTGCGGCCCGGCACCAAGGTGTGGGCCGAGGGTCCCTACGGCGCGATGACCGCGTCCCGGCGCAGCCGCGGCAAGGTGCTGCTGGTGGCCGGTGGCGTGGGCATCACCCCGATGCGGACGCTGTTCGAGACGCTGCCGGGCGCGCCCGGTGACATCACCCTGCTCTACCGGGCCAACAGCACCCAGGACCTGGCCCTCTGGGACGAGCTGGCGAAGATCGCCGACGAGCGCGGGGCGCGGCTGATGTACGCGGTCAACAGCCCCGAGGGGGAGCGCCCCGACATCTCGGCGGAGTCCCTCCAGCGGAAGATCCCCGACATCGACGATCACGACGTCTTCATGTGCGGGCCGAACGGCTTCGCCCAAGGCGTGTACGAGGCACTCCGCGACGCCGGGGTACCGGCCCGCCGCATCCATCACGAGTCGTTCGAGATGTGAGCGACGGGACGACCACGACCACGGCAACCCCAGCCATCAGCGCGAATCAGGAGTTCTGGAAAAGATGAGGAAGAGTCACCCCCTGCGGCGTGTCATGCTCGCCACCGCCGCGACCGTGTCCGGAATCGTGCTGCTGCTGACCCTGAAGCCGGGCTCCGACCCGGACTCGCAGGCGACGGGCGCGGCACAGCAGGGCGCCGCCCAGGCCGGGGCCGCGGCGGCCGCGACCGGCACCTACACCGGTGAGGCCGTGGACACCCAGTACGGGACCGTCCAGGTGCGGGTCACCCTCGCCGCCGGCAAGATCACCAAGGCGGAGACGGTGCAGGCGCCCAAGGGCGGCCAGAGCGACCAGATCACCGCGAACGCCGTCCCCAAGCTCAACCAGGCCGCGGTCACCGCGAACGGCTCCAACATCGACACGGTGTCCGGGGCGACGTACACCACCGAGGGCTACAAGAAGTCCCTCCAGTCCGCCATCGACCAGGCGAACGCCGGCGCGGGTGCCTCCCAGGGCGGCGCCGCCGCCCCGGTCACCGGGGTGTTCACCGGGGACGCGACCGACACCCAGTACGGGGCGATCCAGGTCCGGATCACCGTCAAGGAAAACCGGATCACCAAGTCGGAGACGGTCCAGCAGCCCAAGGGCGGGCAGAGCGACAAGATCACCGGCGACGCCGTCCCCAAGCTGAACCAGGACGTCGTCACCAAGCAGAGCCCGGACATCGACACGGTGTCCGGCGCCACCTACACCAGCGAGGGCTACAAGAAGTCCCTCCAGTCCGCCATCGACAAGGCGAACGCCAGCGCCGGTTCCGCCCAGGAGTCCGGGGCGCAGGCCTCCCAGTCCCCGGAGGCCGGGGCCGAGGACGCCGGCTCGCAGGACGCCGGTTCGCAGGACTCCGGGAGCGGGAGCGCCCAGGCGTCCGGCACCTTCACGGGGGACGCGGTCCAGACGGACTACGGCCCCGTCCAGGTCCGGATCACCGTCGCCGGCGGCAAGATCACCAAGGCGGAGGCGGTCCAGCAGCCCAAGGGCGGGCAGAGCGACCAGATCAGCGGGAACGCCGTACCGAAGCTGAACCAGGCGGCCGTGGCGGCCGGCAGCGCGGACATCGACGCGGTGTCCGGCGCCACCTACACGAGCGGCGGCTACAAGGAATCCCTCCAGTCGGCGCTGGACCAGGCCGGTGTCTGACACGGTGGCCGAGTCGGCAGCAGCTCCCGCCGCGGTGCGTCACGCGGAGGAGGTCATGGGGACCGTGTTCTCCTTCGACGTCCGCGGCGGGGATCCGGCGGCGGTGCGCGCGGCACTGGACGAGGCGGTCGCCTCCCTGCACCGCGTCAACGAGGTGTTCAGCACCTACCGCGAGGACAGCCAGGTCTCCCGGATGCAGCGGGGCGAGCTGACCGTCGAGGAGTGCGATCCCGAGGTGGCACAGGTGCTGGCTCTGGGCGCCGAGGCGGAGCGGACGAGCGACGGCTGGTTCAGCATGCGCTACGAGGGCCGGCTCGACCCGACCGGGATCGTCAAGGGCTGGGCCGCGGAGCGCGCGGCGCGGCTGATCGGCGGCGTGGCCGGGGTGAGCGGGGTCAGCGTCAACGGCGGCGGCGATGTGCAGCTGCTGGGCGTCCCCGGTCCGGCCCGGCCCTGGCGCGTCGGGGTGTCGGACCCGCTGCGGCCCGGTGGGCTGGCGGCGGTGGTGTCGGCGGCGGGCGCGGACGAGCTGGCGGTGGCGACCTCCGGCACGGCGGAGCGGGGCTCGCACATCGTCGACCCCCGCACGGGCCGCTCCGCGGTCACCGACCTGGTCGCCGTGACCGTGGTGACGCCCCGGCTGACCTGGGCGGACTGCTGGGCCACGGCCGCGTTCGCGATGGGGTCGCGTCAGGCGCTGGCGTGGCTGGAGTCGCTGCCGGACGTCGAGGCGCTGCTGATCACCGCCGGGGACGAGGTGCGGTGCACCGGCGGGCTGGCCCGTCGGCTGGGCTGAGCCGAAACCGAAGGCGCGCGGGGAGCCGCACCCGGCCCCCGCGCTCCGGCGTTCCCCCGGCGCCCCGCGACCGGCGGACCCCCCGGCCCTCTCGTCTCAGTGCCCGTTCTGGGCCAGCCGCAGCAGATGGTCGGCCAGCGCCTGCCCACCCGTGGGATCCCGGCTGATCAGCAGCAAGGTGTCGTCGCCGGCGATCGTCCCCAGGATGTCGTGCAGCTCGGCCTGGTCGATCGCCGAGGCCAGGAACTGGGCCGCGCCCGGCGGAGTGCGCAGGACCACGAGATTCGCCGAGGCCTCCGCGGAGATCAGCAGCTCCTGCGAGAGCCGCCGCATCCGCTCCTCCTTCGCCGACTCCCCCAGCGGAGCGCGGGGGGTACGGAAACCCCCCTCGCTCGGCACCGCGTAGATCAGGTCGCCGTCGGTGTTGCGGATCTTCACCGCGTTCAGCTCGTCCAGATCCCGCGACAGGGTCGCCTGGGTCACGCTCAGCCCGTCGTCGGCGAGCAGTTTCGCCAGCTGGCTCTGCGAACGCACCGGTTGCCGGTTGAGGATGTCCACGATCCTGCGGTGCCGGGCGGTGCGGGTCTGCGGCACGGCAGGCCCGTTCGCCCCCGACTGCTCATGGTCCTGCGCCTGGCTCATCGTCGTCTCATTCCCCGGATCGTCCGTCCCCGCCCACTGCCTGGAGGATGCCGGGCAGTGCCCCCAGGAACGCCTCCACCGCGTCGTCGCCGAGGTTCAGCGGCGGCATCAGCCGGACGACGTCGGGGGCGGGCGCGTTCACGAGGAAACCGGCCTCCTGAGCCACCCGCTGCACCTGGGGCGCGAGCGGCTCGGTGAGCACGATACCCAGGAGAAGACCCGCCCCCCGGACATAATCGATCAACGGATGGCCCAGACCGTCGATTCCGTCCCGCAACTTCTCGCTCTGCCGCTTGACGTTCTCCAGCAACCCCTCGTTCTCGATGGTGTCGAGAACGGCGAGGCCGGCGGCGCAGGCGACCGGGTTGCCGCCGAAGGTGGTGCCGTGGTGGCCGGGGCGGAGCAGGTCGGCGGCCCGCCCGAAGGCGACGGTGGCGCCGAGCGGCAGCCCGCCGCCGAGCCCCTTGGCCAGGGTCACGACGTCCGGCAGAACGCCCTCGTGGGCCTGGTACTCGAACCACTGGCCGGTCCGGCCGATGCCGGTCTGCACCTCGTCCAGGACCAGCAGCGACCCGGTGGCGGCGGTGATCGCCCGGGCGGCCTTGAGATAGCCGGCCGGGGGCACCACGACCCCGTTCTCGCCCTGGATCGGCTCGATGACGACGAGCGCGGTCTCCTCGGTCACCGCGGCCGCCAGCGCCTGCGCGTCGCCGTACGGGACGTGGGTGACGTCCCCGGGCAGCGGCAGGAAGGGCTCCTGCTTGGCCGGCTGGCCGGTCAGCGCCAGCGCGCCCATGGTGCGGCCGTGGAAGCCGCCCTGTGTGGCGACCATGTGGGTCCGCCCGGTGAGCCGGCCGATCTTGAAGGCGCCCTCGTTGGCCTCGGCGCCGGAGTTGCAGAAGTAGACCTTGCCGTCCCGGCCGAAGTGGTGCAGCAGCCGTTCGGCGAGAGCGACGGGCGGTTCGGCGATGAAGAGGTTGGAGACATGACCCAGGGCGGCGATCTGGGTGCTGACGGCGGCCACGATCGCCGGGTGGGCGTGGCCGAGGGCGTTGACCGCGATACCGCCGACGAAGTCGAGGTACTCCTTGCCGTCGGCGTCCCACAGCCGGGCGCCCTCGCCGCGGACGAGCGGGATCCTCGGGGTGCCGTAGTTGTTCATGAGCGCGCCCTGCCACCGCTCGGTCAGTTCCTGGTTGCTCATGACGGCTCCCCCTCGTTCTCGTCGGACGAGGCCTCGTCGGCCACGACCATCGTGCCGATGCCTTCGTCGGTGAAGATCTCCAGCAGGATCGAGTGCTGGACGCGCCCGTCGATGACCCGGGCGGTGGTCACGCCGCCGCGCACGGCGTGCAGGCAGCCCTGCATCTTCGGGACCATGCCGGCGCTCAGCTCCGGCAGCAGCTTCTCCAGCTGGGACGCGGTGAGGCGGCTGATCACCTCGTCGCTGTCGGGCCAGTCCTCGTAGAGGCCCTCGACGTCGGTGAGGACCATGAGGGTCTCGGCGCCCAGCGCGGCGGCGAGTGCCGCGGCCGCCGTGTCGGCGTTGACGTTGTAGACGTGCCCGTCGTCCTGGCTGCGGGCGATCGACGAGACGACCGGGATGCGGCCGTCGGCGAGCAGGGCCTCGATCGCGCCGGTGTCGATGGCGGTGATCTCGCCGACTCGTCCGATGTCGACCCGTTCGCCGTCGATCTCGGGCCGGTGCTTGGTGGCGGTGATGGTGTGCGCGTCCTCGCCGGTCAGTCCGACGGCGAGCGGCCCGTGCTGGTTGAGCAGTCCCACCAGCTCGCGCTGGACCTGTCCGGCGAGCACCATGCGGACGACGTCCATGGCGTCCTCGGTGGTGACGCGCAGGCCGGCCCTGAACTCGCTGACGATGCCGGCCTGGTCCAGCGCGGCACTGATCTGCGGGCCGCCGCCGTGCACGACGACGGGCTTGAGGCCGGCGTGGTGCAGGAAGACGACGTCCTGGGCGAAGGCGGCCTTCAGGTCCTCGTCGATCATGGCGTTGCCGCCGAACTTGATGACGACGGTCTTGCCGTTGTGCCGGGTCAGCCAGGGCAGGGCCTCGATGAGGATCTGCGCCTTGGGCAGGGCGGTGTGCTTGCGAGTAGTGCTCATGACGAGTACGCGCTGTTCTCGTGGACGTAGTCGGCGGTGAGGTCGTTGGTCCAGATGGTGGCCGTCTCGGCGCCGGCGGCCAAGTCGGCGACGATGTGCACCTCGCGGTAGCGCATGTCGACCTTGTCGCGGTCCTCGCCGACGCCGCCGTTCTTGCACACCCAGACGCCGTTGATGGCGACGTTCAGCAGGTCGGGCTCGAAGGCGGCCTTCGTCGTGCCGATCGCGGAGAGGACGCGGCCCCAGTTGGGGTCCTCGCCGTGGATGGCGCACTTGAGGAGGTTGTTGCGGGCGATGGAGCGGCCCACCTCGACGGCGTCGTCCTCGGTCGCCGCGTTCACGACCTCGATCCTGATGTCCTTGCCGGCGCCCTCGGCGTCGCGGATCAGCTGCTGGCCGAGGTCGTCGCAGACGGTCCGTACGGCCGCCGCGAACTCCTCGTACTCCGGGGTGACCGCTGAGGCGCCGGAGGCGAGCAGGAGCACGGTGTCGTTGGTGGACATGCAGCCGTCGGAGTCGACCCGGTCGAAGGTGACCTTGGTGGCGGCGCGCAGCGCCCGGTCCAGGGTCTCGGCGTCGAGGTCGGCGTCGGTGGTCAGGACGACCAGCATGGTGGCGAGGCCGGGGGCGAGCATGCCTGCGCCCTTGGCCATGCCGCCGACGGTCCAGCCGTCGCCCTGGACCACGGACGTCTTGTGGACGGTGTCGGTCGTCTTGATGGCGATGGCGGCCTTCTCGCCGCCGTGCTCGCTCAGGGCGGCCGCGGCGGTCTCGACACCCGAGAGCAGTCGGTCCATGGGCAGGAGCACGCCGATGAGGCCGGTGGAGCAGACGGCGACCTCGATGGCGCCCCGGCCGAGCACCTCGGCGACCTTCTCGGCGGTCGCGTGGGTGTCCTGGAAGCCCTTGGGGCCCGTACAGGCGTTGGCGCCGCCGGAGTTGAGGACGACGGCGGAGACCTGGCCGCTCCTGAGGACCTGCTCGGACCACTGGACCGGCGCGGCCTTCACACGGTTGGAGGTGAAGACGCCGGCGGCGGCGCGGCGCGGACCCGTGTTGACCACCAGGGCCAGGTCCGGGTTGCCGTTCTCCTTGATCCCGGCGGCGATGCCCGCCGCCGTGAATCCCTTGGCTGCCGTGACGCTCACGGTGCGACTCCGATCGTGGGAAGACCCAGCTCCTCGGGGAGTCCGAGGGCGATGTTCATGCTCTGGACGGCACCGCCCGCGGTGCCCTTGGTCAGATTGTCGATGGCGCTGATGACGATGATCCGGCCCACGGCCGCGTCGTACGCGACCTGCACCTGAACGGCGTTGGAACCGTGGACGGATCCGGTGGCGGGCCACTGGCCGTCGGGGAGCAGGTGGACGAACGGCTCGTCGGCGTAGGCCTTCTCGTAGGCGGCGCGCAGGGACTCGGCCGTCACGCCGTCCTTCGCGGCGGCGCTGCACGTGGCGAGGATGCCGCGGGGCATCGGCGCCAGGGTCGGCGTGAAGGAGACGGCGACCCGCTCGCCGGCGGCCGCGCTGAGGTTCTGGATCATCTCGGGCGTGTGCCGGTGACCGCCGCCGACGCCGTACGGCGACATGGAGCCCATGACCTCCGAGCCCAGCAGGTGGGCCTTGGGGGCCTTGCCCGCGCCGGAGGTGCCGGAGGCGGCGACGATCACGGCCTCGTTCTCGGCCAGTCCCGCCGCGTAGGCCGGGCAGAGTGCGAGGGAGACGGCCGTGGGGTAGCAGCCGGGGACCGCGATGCGCCTGGATCCGGTGAGCGCGGCGCGGGCGCCGGGGAGTTCGGGGAGTCCGTAGGGCCAGGTGCCGGCGTGCGGGGAGCCGTAGAAGCGCTCCCAGTCGGCCGGGTTCTCGAGCCGGAAGTCGGCGCCCATGTCGATGACGAGGACGTCCGGGCCGAGCTGTTCGGCGACGGCGGCGGACTGGCCGTGCGGGAGGGCGAGGAAGACGACGTCGTGTCCGGCGAGCGCCTCGGCGGTGGTCTCCACGAGGACGCGGTCGGCCAGCGGGAACAGGTGCGGCTGGAGCGCGCCGAGCTTCTGGCCCGCGTTCGAATGTCCGGTGAGGGTGCCGATCTCGACCTCGGGGTGCGCGAGGAGCAGGCGCAGCACCTCGCCGCCCGCGTATCCGCTCGCTCCGGCCACTGCCGCACGTACCGCCATGGTCTCCTCCTTCTGGACGGCATGACTATACGTTTCGCTGCACGTTTATGCAATCCATTCAGGGGCCCGGAGGGGCTCCGGAACCATCCGTACCCGAAAACTTAGGTCTGCCTAACCTCCAGCGTGCGGGCAAACGCCCGCGCGCGCACCGTGAGGAGCGGGCGCCCCCCGTGGAGGGCGCCCGCTCCGGTCCGGCGGCTACTTCTGCCTGATCCGCAGGAAGGTGATCGATTGGGCCGGGAAGGTGTACGTGAACCGGTCGGCGACCCCGGTGAAGGTGGAGGCCACCGGCGCGACCGGGGTCTCCGTCTCCGTGTTGACCGCGTCCGGGGCCGCGGCCAGCGTGGTCACCCGGGCCTTCGACGCGACCCTGGCGCCGCCGAGGTCGATCGCCGTGCGGGCGTCCGCGGACTGGGCGTTGACGACCTTGACGATCAGGTCGCCGGTCCGCCGGTCCTCGGTGACGACCTGGCGGAAGGGCTCGGCCGGCTTGTCGTCGGTGAAGCCGCCCCACTCCTGGCCGTCCAGGTAGAGGGTGACCTGGCGGCCGCGCACCTTGATGTCGATGTCGTAGGCGCGGCCCGTCTCGATGCTCCCGGCCTTGGAGACCAGCGTCGACTTGCCGCCGTCCACGGCCTGCTCGACGGCGCTGGTGGTGTTGTTCCAGCCGCCCAGGTTCCACCAGTAGTAGGTGCCGGTGTCCTTGACACCGAAGGCGACGAGGAAGCCCTCCTTGCCGGACTTCTTGGTGGCCTTCACGTGCAGGTCGTAGTCGTGCCAGCCCGTGTCACCGGCCGAGACCATGGTGTTCTCGGCCGCGACGTCACCCTGCACGTACTGGCCGTCCTGGAGCGTCCAGCTGCCGCCGCCGGTGTGCGTCCACTGCCCGGCGTCGCCCGAGAAGTCGTCGCTCAGCAGCGTGGCGCCGTCCGCGTCCGTGACCTTCACGTCGTCGTACGCCGCCGTGGTCGCCCAGGTGGAGAGGCCGACGGCGCCGCTGATCGGGCCCTGCACCGAGGGGGTGCCGGTGGCCGTCGAGGGGACGACGCGGTCGCCGACGTTGGTCATGAACAGCTTCTGGACCTCGTAGTTGGCCGAGTTCCAGGAGGCGTGGTTGTTGAACCAGACCAGGTCGGGGCTCCACTGGACGTAGTCCTCGTTGGCGAACAGCGGGGCGTAGGAGGCGAGCTTCACGACGTCCGCGTTGCGTTCCAGGCCGGTCATGAAGGCGGCCTCGGCGAGGCCGTTCTTGAAGGCGTTGCCCCAGGAGGCGTACTCGCCGAGGAAGACCTTCGGGCCGGAGCGGTCGTAGGAGTCGTAGCGGTCGTTGTTCTGGAGGAACCACTGGGGGCTGTTGTAGTAGTGCTCGTCGACCATGTCGACCCCGGCGTCCCTGTTGAGCCGCCAGGCCGTGTCGAAGGTCGTGCCGGAGTCGTCCGGGCCGGAGTTGGAGATCACCGTGACGTCCGGGTACTTCGCCGCGATCGCGGCGCGGAACTCCGTGAAGCGGGCGAAGAACTCCTCGGGCAGGTTCTCCTCGTTGCCGACCTCCAGGTGGGTGAGGTGGAAGGGCTTGGGGTGGCCCATCAGGGCGCGCTTCCTGCCCCAGGCCGAGGTCACCGGCCCGTTGGCGAACTCGATCAGGTCGAGGGTGTCCTGGATGTGCCGCTTCAGCAGCGCGTCGTCGACGACCGCCTTGTTCTGCCCGCAGCCGGTCACCAGGGCCGGGACGACGGGCAACGGCATCGCGCCGACGTCCTCGGCGAAGCGGAAGTACTCGTAGTAGCCGAGGCCGTAGCTCTGGTTGTAGCCCCAGAAGTTGGAGTTGGTGGCGCGCTCCTCGACCGGCCCGATCGTGTCCTTCCACTGGTAGGAGCGGGCGCGCTGCCAGCCGGAGGCCTCGCTGTAGTCCTGCATCGAGCCGGTGTTGACCAGGCAGCCGCCGGGGAAGCGGACGAAGCCGGGGCGCAGGGCGGCGACCTTCTCCGCGAGGTCCTTGCGCAGGCCGTTGGACTCACCGCGGTAGGTGTCGCGCGGGAACAGGGACACCATGTCGAGCGCGGCTGCGGAGGAGGAGCCGACGGTCAGGCGGCCGTCGCCGCCGGTACGGGTGGCGGTGAAGGCCGCCCGGTACTTCGCCCAGCCGCCGGCGCGCACGGCAACCCGGCGGGCGGTGGCCAGGGTGCCGTCGGCGTCCTGGAGGGACACCGTCAGGGTCGTGCCGCTCTCGGCGCGGGCCCAGACCGAGAAGTCGTACGTCTTGCCCTGCTCGACGTGGACGCCGGTGTTGTAGCCGGCGTTGGTGACGGCCGAACCGGCGTCCAGGGAGAGGTAGTTGCGGTTGCGGTCGTTGAGCCGGCCCGCGTCGTTCACGACGTTCGCCGAGCCGGAGACCGTCCAGGAGGTCAGCGGGGTGTAGGACCGGTTGTCGACGGTGGAGTACTCGAAGGACCGGTTCTGCACGAGTTCGGCGTACAGGCCGCCGTCCGCGGCCCGGTTGATGTCCTCGAAGAAGACGCCGTACATCGTGTCGTCGATCTTCGCACCCTTGGCGGCGGGGTCGACGGTGAGGGTGTAGTCGGTGGCGTCCGCGGCCCGGGCGGGGGCGGGGACGGCGGGGACGGCGGCGACAGCCAGGAGGAAAGCGCTTGCTCCGAGGCCGAGCCTCAGGCGGTTGCGGGTGGTGCGTGGCATGGACACTCCGCGGCTCTGGGGGTCATGTGCGGTGGGCGCGTCGGCAGGCGTGGCACGTGGTGCGGCGGCGCGCCCGACGGACGGGGCGCTTGTTCGAAATCACGGACAACGGTCAACACTTCGAACGGCAAGATAGAGACGGGGCATGAGCGCGTCAATGGGGCGGGCGTATCGTCGGGGGCACGGACGCGCCGGCAGCCGTCGCCGTGCGACCGCGGGCGAAGGGATGACGATGGGGACGTTCTGGCCCGTACCGGACACCCTGGCCCATCTGGCCGGGAGCTGGCGGGTGGAGCGCGTGGTGCGGGACCTCGCGGGCGACGGCGAGGGGTACTTCCGGGGCACCACCGTGTTCCGCCCGCTGGCCGGCGGCGGCCTGCTGCACGAGGAGTCCGGCACGTTCACCTGGCAGGGCGTCCCGCGCCCCGCCGAGCGGACCCTGCGCTTCCTGCCCGGGCCGGTGCCGGGGACCGCGGACGTACGGTTCGCCGACGGCCGGCCCTTCCACACACTGGACCTGACGACCGGACGGCACACGGCCGACCATCCGTGCTCCGCGGACCTCTACCGGGGCGAGTTCACCGTCCGGGACGCGGACCACTGGCGGTCGGTCTGGCAGGTCGGCGGCCCGGCCAAGGACCTGCTGCTGGCGACGGACTACGCGCGCGTGGACTGAGTCGCGGCCCCGTCGAAGCGCAGGTTCCAGCGTCCGCCCCGGCCGGTGACGGTGGTCGTCGACAGCGGGCGCACGTCGATGTTCCAGTACGTCGACGGCGGCGCCTTCAGCGCGTAGACGAGGGCCGCGCGGATCACACTCGGCTCGGCCACGGCGACGATCCGCCCGCCGTCGCCCACCGGGCGGGTGTCGAGCCAGCCGCCCACCCGGGTGATGAAGTCCAGCAGGGACTCCCCGCCGTGCGGGGTGGCCAGCGGGTCGGAGAGCCAGGCGTCAACCGACTCCGGCTCGCGGGCCATCGCCTCGCCCAGGGTGAAGCCGCGCCAGCGGCCCATGTCGCAGTCGCGCAGGGCCGGCTGGACGAGCGGGGCGTACCCGAGCGCGTCGCCGGTGGCCCGGCTGCGCGGGGTCGGTGAGCAGTAGCGCAGTTCGGCGGCCGCGAGCGGCAGCAGCTCGCCGACCGCGCGCTGCACCTCGTCCCAGCCCGCCTGGTCCAGCGGCCGGTCGTCCTCGAACCGCTCCGCGAGCAGCGGGGAGCTGCGTGCGGCGGCGACGAATGTGACCCGAAGTGGCATGCGGCGATGGTGGGCCGAGCAACTGGGCAGGTCAAGAGGTGTCGGCCGGCGTGCGCAGAATTCTTACCGCAGGGTCAGGAAGTGCCGGACAAGTCCTGCGAAAACGTGCGCCTCACGCCATGCCGAGCTTGGCGAAGATCAGCGCCATCCACCGGTCCGGCCGCTCCAGCGGCTCGAAGCCCGCCTTCTCGTACACCCCGTGCGCGTCGTGCGTGGCGAGCAGGATCCGGCGCAGCCCGTACGGCCGCAGATGGTCGCGCACGGTGCCGGCGAGGGCCGTGCCGATGCCCCTGCCCCGCGCCGCCGGGTCCACGTACACGTCGCACAGCCAGGCGAAGGTCGCGAGGTCGGTGACCACACGCGCGTAGGCGACCTGCGCGCCCGACGCCGTGTCGTACACGCCGAAGTTCAGCGACCCGGCGATCGCCCGGTCCTGCTTCTCGCGCTCCCGCCCGAGCGCCCAGTACGCGTCGGTCGACAGCCAGTGGTGCACGCGCGCGGCGTCGATACGGGCGGGGTCGGCGGAGATCTCGTAGCCCTCGGCGAGGGCCGGGGTGTCGTTCATGACCGTCATGGCGGGATCCTCACAGCCCGACGCTCACCTCGTCGAACGGATTCCGGGGAACACCTCGTCGCAGGCCGCCCGCAGCCGCCGTACGCCTTCCGTGATCTCCCGCGTCCCCGCGACCGCCGCGAAGCTCAGGCGGACGTGGGCGGCGGGGGGTTCGGCGCTGAAGTAGGGCCGGCCGGGGGTGAGGGCGACGCCGGCGCGCAGGGCGGCGGCGGTGAAGGCGGCCTCTCCCCCGGCGCCGAAGGCCTCGGAGGTGTCCCCGGTGCCGTCGGGCAGCCGCAGCCAGAGGTGGTAGCCGCCGGCCGGGATGTGCGGGAGGGCGAGTTCGGGCAGCTCCAGGGCGAGCGCGGAGGCCATCGTGTCCCGGCGGGCCCGCAGCTCGGCGGCGACGGCCCGCAGATGGCGGGGCCAGGCGGGCGAGCCGACGAGTTCCAGGGCCGCCTCCTGGAGCGGGCGGGGCACGAAGAAGGAGTCGACGACCTGGATCGCGCGCAGCCGTTCCAGCGCGGGTCCGCGGGCGGCCAGCGCGCAGACCCGGAAGCTGGGCGAGGTCGCCTTGGTGAGCGAGCCGACGTGGACGACGACTCCGTCGGGGTCGTCGGCGGCGAGCGGGCGGGGCAGCGGACCGGCGTCCTCGTGCGCGAGCCGCCGTACGAAGTCGTCCTCGACGACGAAGGCGCCGGCCTCCCGCGCGATGCGCAGCACCTCGGCGCGCCGGCCGGGGGCGAGCACGGCGCCGGTCGGGTTCTGGAAGAGGGGCTGGCAGACGAACACCCGGGCGCCGGTGGCCCGGAACGCGTCGGCGAGCAGCTCCGGTCTCACTCCCTCGGGGTCCACCGGGACCGGTACCGGGCGCAGTCCCGCCGAGCGGGCGATGGCGAGCATGCCGGGGTAGGTGGGCGACTCGACGAGGACCGGCGCGCCGGGCGGGGCGAGGGCGCGCAGGGCGGTGGTGAGCGCCGCCTGGCCGCCGGCGGCGACCAGTACCTCGGCCGCCGTCACACCGCCGCCGATGGTGCGCGCGAACCACTCCCGCAGCTCGGGCAGGCCCTCCACCGGCGGCCGGCCCCAGGCGCCGGGCCGCCGTCCGGCCCGGGCCAGGGCGGCGGACATCGCGCGCTCCGGCTGGAGCGAGGGGTGCAGATAGCCGCCGTTGAACTCGATCACGCCGGGCGGCGGGGCGGCCAGCGAGACCGTGACACCGGAGGCGTCGACCGAGCGCGGGACGAGGTCGGCTGCCCCGTCCGCGCTGAGCGCGACCTCCTGCCAGGAGGTGTCCCTCGCCGACGGGGCCGCGGGGCGCGGCCGGGCCCGGAAGGCGCCGGCGCCGGGGCGGGTCACCACCAGCCCCTCGGCGGCCAGCTGCGCCAGCGCCCGCGAGACGGTCACGGGGCTCACCCGGAACCGTTCGACCAGGGCCCGGCTCGACGGGAGCTTTCCACCCGGAGAGTAGCGGTCCAGCTCTTGCCGCAGCTGATTCGCCAGGTCACCGACACTGCTACGCTCGTGCATGAAGACACAGAGTAGCGCTACTGCCAGACCTGCGATAGCGGTCACCAGCCCGCACCCGCCGGCCACCACCCCGCACCCGACGGGCCTCGGCACCCTCCAGGCCGCCCTCGGCGTGGTCGCCTTCTCCCTGACCTTCCCCGCCACCGCCTGGGGGCTCGAAGGGTTCGGCCCCTGGTCGCTGGTGGCCGTGCGCTGTGTCCTCGCCGGGCTGATCGCGGGCGGATGCCTGCTCGCCCTGCGGGTGCCGCTGCCCGCCCGGCGGCACTGGACCGGGCTCGCCGTGGTGGCCGCCGGGGTGGTCGTCGGCTTCCCGCTGCTCAGCACGCTGGCGCTGGGGACGTCCACCACCGCGCACGCCGCCGTGGTCGTCGGGCTGCTCCCGCTGACCACCGCGCTGCTGTCCGCCCTGCGGGTCGGCACCCGTCCCTCGCACACCTTCTGGGCGGCGGCCCTGGTCGGCGCGTGCGCGGTGATGGCCTTCACCGTGCAGCAGAGCGGCGGCGCCCTCACCACCGCCGACCTGTACCTGTTCGCGGCGCTGCTGGTGTGCGCGGCCGGATACACCGAGGGCGGCCGGCTGGCCCGGGTGATGCCGGGCTGGCAGGTCATCGGCTGGGCGCTGGTGTTCTGCCTGCCGCTGACCGTGCCCGGCGCGGCCCTCGCGCTCGCCCACGAGCCGGTCCGGCTGACGGCGCACAGCGTGACGGGGCTGCTGTGGGTCGCGGCGGGCTCGCAGTTCCTCGGCCTGGTCGTCTGGTACCGGGGCATGGCCGCCATCGGCATTCCGAAGGCCAGCCAGTTGCAGTTGGCGCAGCCCCTGCTCACACTGGTGTGGTCGGTGCTGCTGCTGGGCGAGCACCTGACGGTGGCCGCCCCGTTGACGGCGGCGGCGGTCCTCGTCTGTATCGCCGTCACCCAGCGGGCGCGTGGCTGAGCGGGCGGCCGCACGGCCCCTGCCCGGCACCTCGGCGCGCCCGTGGCCCTCGGGCCACGGACCGCTGCTCCCGCACTCGGTGAGGAGGCTCCTAGGATGCGTGCAACCGTGGGTGACCAGCTTGTCCAGCACGGCAGGGTGGTCGGCCAACACGACAAGGTCGGCGAGATCGTGGAAGTCATGGGCCAGGCGGGCACCCCCCCGTACCGTGTCCGCTTCGAGGACGGGCACGTGGGCGTGTGCGCCCCCGGCCCCGACACCGAGATCCGCCACAAGGAGACCGGGCCGTCGATGGGGCGGTAGGCCGGCCGGTCGACGGACGGTCAGCTCGGGGGCTTCGCCGGCTGCGTGTAGTGGCCGGCGACCACCCGTGACATCGCCCCGATCCGGTTCGCCGTCACGTCCTTGGCGGCGAAGAACACATGCCCGCGCGCCTGCGGGTACTTCTTCGCGAGCGTCAGGTGCCGGGTCAGCTCGGCCGGGTCCTGCCAGGCGGCGCCCTGGCCCGCGGCACCCGCCCGGTACAGGGCCTCGCCGAGGTACAGCCGGGTGCGGCTGCCCTTCACCACGTCCGCCCACCACGGCACCAGCTCGGCGTAGTCGGCGGCGGAGTTCCCGATGTGCCAGTACAGCTGCGGGACGATGTAGTCGATCCAGCCGTTCTTCACCCACTTCCGGGTGTCGGCGTGGATGTCGTCGTACGACTGCAACGCCCTGGTGTCCGAGCCGCGGGAGTCGGTGGAGGCGTTGCGCCACACCCCGAAGGGGCTGATCCCGAACTGGGTGGCGGGCCGTACGGCCTTGATCCGGGCAGCCGTCTCCAGCACCAGCCGGTCGATGTTGTCGCGCCGCCACGCGGCCCGGTTGGAGAAGGCACCGCCGTGGGCGTCGTAGGCCGCGTCGTCGTCGAAGCTCTGGCCGGCCACCGGGTACGGGTAGAAGTAGTCGTCGAAGTGCACCGCGTCGACCGGGTACTTCTTCACCGCGTCCATCATCGCGTCCTGGACGAACGCGCGGACCTTCGGCAGCCCGGGGTTGTAGTAGAGCTTCCCGCCGTACGTCACCACCCAGTCGGGGTGCTTGCGCGCCGGGTGGGAGGCGACCAGCCTGGTGCGGTCGGTGTGGGTGGCGACCCGGTACGGGTTGAACCAGGCGTGCAGTTGGAGGCCCCGCGCGTGTGCCTCCGCGACCGCCGTGCCCAGCGGATCCCAGCCCGGCGCCTTGCCCTGGGTCCCGGTGAGGACCTGCGACCAGGGTTCGTACGACGACGGCCACAGCGCGTCGGCCGTGGGCCGCACCTGGAAGACCACCGTGTTGAGCCGGTTGCGGGCCGCCACGTCGAGCCAGCCGATCAGTTCCCTGCGCTGCGCGGCGGCGGTCATCCCCGCGCGCGACGGCCAGTCGCGGTTGCCCACCGTGGCCAGCCACATGCCGCGCATCTCGGTGGTGGCCGCCCCGCGGCCGTCCGCCCGGGGAGCGGCCACCGCGCCCGTCGTGGTGAACGCCGACAGCGCGGCCAGCGCGAACGCCCGCCGGGTCACTCGCCCCATCACACACCCCCATCACTCAGCGGATCCGTTCGGTCACGGATCGTCTCCGCGCACAGCATGCACCCACCCCGACGATCGATCATCGATACTTGCTAGTAACGTGCACGATCGGAGCAGGCCGTCCGGGACCCGGCGAACCTGCCCCGGGCATCGATGCGTCAGCGTCAGAAAAGGGCCAGAAAAGAGGACGATGTGACGGGCATCCCAGCGGGAGACATCTCACGCGTCGGAGTGGTGGGCTGCGGCCAGATGGGGGCGGGCATCGCCGAGGTCTGCGCGCGCGCCGGCCTCGACGTCAAGGTCGCCGAGACCACCGGCGAGGCCCTGGAGATCGGCCGTACCCGGCTGTTCAACTCCCTGGCCAAGGCCGCCGAACGGGGCAAGATCAGCGCGGAGGAGCGGGACGCGACCCTGGCGCGCCTCAGCTTCACCACCGACCTCGGCGAGTTCGCCGACCGCGACCTCGTGATCGAGGCCGTCGTGGAGAACGAGCAGGTCAAGACCGAGATCTTCCAGGTTCTCGACCAGGTGATGACCCGCCCGGACGCGATCCTGGCCTCCAACACCTCCTCCATCCCGCTGGTGAAGCTGGCGGTCGCCACCTCGCGGCCCGACCAGGTCGTCGGCATCCACTTCTTCAACCCGGCGCCGGTGCAGCAGCTCGTCGAGCTGATCCCCGCGCTGACCACCTCCGAGGGCACGCTCAGCCGGGCCCAGCTGTTCGCCGAGAAGGTGCTGGGCAAGCACGCGATCCGCGCCCAGGACCGCTCCGGCTTCGTGGTGAACGCGCTGCTGATCCCCTACCTGCTCTCCGCGATCCGGATGTTCGAGACGGGCATCGCCAGCCGCGAGGACATCGACAACGGCATGGAGATGGGCTGCGCCCACCCGATGGGCCCGCTGAAGCTGTCCGACCTGATCGGCCTGGACACGGTCGCCTCGGTGGCGGCCTCGATGTACGACGAGTACAAGGAGCCGCTGTACGCCGCTCCCCCGCTGCTCCAGCGCATGGTCGACGCGGGCCGGCTGGGCCGCAAGACCGGCTCGGGCTTCTACGCGTACTGACGGCCGGCGGCACGTCGAACGGGCCCGGCGCTCTGCGGAGCGCCGGGCCCGCGTGTTTCACACCCCGTGCGCACCCCGGGCCCGCATATGCCGCGCGCACACGCTCCCCGGCGGTCCACCCGCCGAGTTGACTCATCATGCGCATGCAAGGGATGCGGTGGCGCACCGCTCGGCCTGCGCGACCTTGCCCGAACCTGTCCGACCTGCCTGATCCTGTCCGACCTGCCCGAACCTGTCCGACCTGTCCGGCCCCGTCCGATCACGGAAAGGAGTGGACCAGTGACCGCCGACCCGGAGCATCCCGTGGTCCATGGAGAAGTCGCAGAGTTACGTCGTCGCCTCGACGTGGCGTACGCCCGCGTCGAAGGAGGACTGGCCCTGCTCAGTCATCGCACCGAGGAGACCGCCAAGGAACTGGACGAGCTGAACACCCGCATGATCTCGCTGGAACACACACGCTGGCCGCTCCCCTCGCTCGCCGCGCTCACGGCCCTGGGCGCCCTCGTCGTGACGATCTGGCAGGCCCTGGCCCGCTGACCGCGCTACTCCCCGGCGAGCCTGAGATGGTGCAACAGCATCAACGCGGCCGCCATGTTGGCGGCCGGGACCTCCCCCCGGGCGACCAGGTCCGGGACGAGCTTGAGGGGGACCCATTCCCTGCGGTCCGACTCGAAGTCGTCCACGGGGTGTCCGACGTACTCGCCCTCCTCCGCCCAGTAGATGTGGTGGACGGCGTCGGTGAGACCGTTGGACGGTTCCACGCTCATGAGGTGGCGCAGAGGCCCCGGTCGCCAGCCGGTCTCCTCCTCCAGTTCCCTGGCGGCCGCGCCGGCGAGCTCCTCACCGTCCTCGACGACGCCCGCCGCGAGTTCCCAGCCCCAGCTGTCGGTGATGAACCGGTGGCGCCACAGCAGCAGCACCTCGTTCGCCTCGTTGATCACCGTGGCCACGGCGACGGGCCGCAGCCGTATGAGGAAGTGGTCGAGGTGCCGGCCGTTCGGCAGCTCGACATCGGCCAGGTTGACGCTGAACCAGCGGTTTTCATACACAGTTTGTTCGTTCTGTTTCGTCCACTGCACGGTTCTGCCACCTTCCGTTGAGTAAGTGGCAATATCGCAGCAGGGACTGAGCCTCGCCGGTGTTCGGGTTCCCGCTCCGCACGGTTCTACAGCGGTACGCGCAGCGCCCCGTCGATGAGTTCGGCGGCCTCGGACGTACCGGCACAGCCGCTGCGGACGAGGTGTTCGCGCACCGCCCGGAGTCTGTCGCGCAGCCGCTGGGACTCCATCCCCCGGGCCTGTTCGGCCATCTGCACGGCGGTGACCACCGCCTTGTCCGCATGACCCTGGCGCAGCTCGATCGTGCTGAGCATGGCGAGCCGGTGCACCCGGCCCCGGTCGTGCGCCGGGTTGTCGACGGCGGCCAGGGCGTGCTCGGCGGCCGCGCCGATCTCGCCGAGGCTGAGCAGCGCCTCCGCCACCTGGACGTTGACCAGACCCGGCTGGACATAGCCCGTCTCGTCGGGCTCGCGCCCCCGCCGGATGCGTTCGGCGGCCGTCTCCGCCCGCCGGATGCACGACAGCGCACTCGTGCCGTCACCGAGGTGGGCGTACGCCTTGGCCTGCATCGCGTACAGATCGGAGGCGAGCGCCGGGGTGATGTGCCGGCCGGCCGCCCGCAGCGCGGCCTCCGCGAAGGCGACGGCCTGCCGGAACTCCTTCATGAACAGCGACTGGTTGACGAGCAGCGCGATCACGTACGCGCCAAGTCCCCGGTCCCCGCTGGCCTTCGCCAGCCGCAGCGCCTGGTGGAAGTAGCGCTGGGCGAGGCCGTGCGCGTCGGAGTCGTAGGCGCAGATGCCCGCGACGGCCACCAACCCGCCCGTGGCGCGGTGCAGCTGACGCCCCGTCTCGTCGGTGTAGCTGCCGCGCAGCAGCGGGGCCGCCTCGGCGTTGAGGAAGCCGACGATCCGGCTGCGGGTCGCGATGCCGCCGGCCTTGCGGTACATCTGCTCGTAGTGGGTACGGGCGGCGCGCAGCATCTCGATGTCGGCGGAGGTCACCCGGTGCCGGCCGCCCCGGGAGACGTCCTGGTCCTCCGGCGGGTTCTCCCACTCCCACACGGGCATCACGGCGGGCGTCCCGGTCACGGCGGGCGCGCCGAGGAGGTGCGGGCGCTGCTGCTCGTCGGAGCGCCACAGGGCGGTGGCCCGCTCGACGAAGCCGGAGAGGGAGGTGCCGTGCGGGGCGGACGGCTCGCCCGGGACGCCGAGGCCGATGTCGTCGAGGGTGACCGGCCGGTGCAGCCGCCCCGCGAGGACCTCGCAGATCAGGTCGGGCACCTGCCCGCGCGGCCGCTGGCCCTTCAGCCACCGGGCCACCGCCGTGTGCTCGTAGCGCAGCGCGAGTCCGCGCGCCCGTCCGGCCTGGTTGACGTGGGCGGCGAGGCCCGCGTGCGAGACGCCCGCCTCGTCGAGAATCGCGTCGAGCAGAGTGTTGGGCTGCATTGGGTGCCCCCCGGTGCCTCGGTGCCGTCAGACTAGTGGGTCCGTCTTCACACGGGGTGTGAACGGAGTGCGCGTATCCACGCTGTACGCGCGCTGTCGCTGAGCGTTTCCAGCCGGTTGACTGAAATGCCTCGCAAGAGGTTCGCCGGGCCGTCGGCTCCCCCTCAAAAAGCGACGGCCCGGCGATGCGCTCCGCGGGGTGGGCGTGGCCACGATGCGTCGTGGCTACGGGTGCGTCGTCGGCTGTGGGTGGGCTGCGGTGGGCCGCGCGGTTCCCCGCGCCCCCGGGAGGTTGCACCCGCGTCCGTTCTGGAGCACCAGGAGGGCGATGTCGTCCGTCGGTCTGCCCGCCGTGTGCCGCAGCAGCGCGGCCAGGACCGTCCGCAGGATCTGTTGCGGTGAGACCGGGTGGTCGTGGGCCGCCTTCGCCAGGGCTGTCGGCAGCGGGAAGAACCGGCCCCGGGCGTCCCGGGCGTCCTCCGCGCCGTCGGTGAACAGGACCAGGCACTCGCCGTGCACCAGCGGACCGAAGGGCGTGGCGGGCAGTTCGGGCGGCAGCGGGAACAGCCCGAGCGGCGGCAGCGGATCCGCCCTCGACAACGGCTCGACCCTCGGCCCGCTCAGCAGGTAGGGCCAGGGATGTCCGCAGTTCAGGGCCCGCGTCTCGCCGTCCCGGCCGATCTCCAGCAGCAGGACGGTGACGAACTCCTCGGCGACCGGGGTCTGCGCGGTGTCCGGGGTCGGGCCGCTCGCCGGGTGGGCGTCGCGGGCGCGTTCGCGCAGATGGCGGGCGAGGGCGCGCTCCAGCCGGCGCAGGACGAGAGCGAGGTCGGCCTCGTCGTGCGCGGCCTCGCGGAAGCTGCCGAGGAGGGCGGCGACGGTGCTCAGGGCGGACAGTCCGTGCCCCCGCACGTCGCCCATCACGACCCGTACGCCGTGCTCGGTGGCGATGACCTCGTACAGGTCGCCGCCGACGGTGGCGCCGCGGTCGGCGGAGAGCTGGGCGACGGCCACGTGCAGTCCGTCGACGCGGGGCGGCAGCGGCCGCAGCAGCACGCTCTGGGCGGCCCCGGCGATCCGGCGGGCCTGTTTCAGCTCGCGCAGCAGGGTCCGCCGGACATGGAGTATCAGCCCGGTGCCGACGGCGAAGAAGACGGCACTGGTGACGAGCCTGGCGCCGAGCCCGTCCTGCTGGGCCAGCGGACAGGTCAGCTTGTAGGTGATCGCCAGGGCGCCCCACGCCGTGGGCAACCCCAGCGAGAGGGCCCGGCGCAACGGTCGCCTGATGCCGAACATGATGGTTTGGCCCCCCATCCAGGCCCGCACAACGCGGAATCGGACCGGCCTCGAAAGGCCGGTCCGATTCTGTCGAGGCGCCGGCTCAGAAGGACCGGTCCGCCTCGGATTGCCACTCGGACGAGTGAAGAAACCCGGGGGCAGGGGTCAGCCCCGCAAAACCGCTCCCGTCCGGTCGCCCGCGAGCGCGACCGCCGCGTCGCGCGCGGCCGAGGCCTCGTCGACGGTCAGCGTCCGGTCCGCCGCCCGGAAGCGCAGCGCATACGCGAGGGACTTGCGCCCCTCACCCAGCTGGTCGTCGTTGACGTACACGTCGAACAGCCGGATCCCCTCCAGCAGGTTGCCCGCGCCCTCCCGCAGCGCGGCCTCGACCTCGGCGTTCGGCACGAACGCGTCGACGACGAGGGCGACGTCCTGCGTGGCGACGGGGAACGTGGAGATGCCCGGCGCCTGCGGGGTGCCGTCGCCGACCGCCTCCAGGACGTCGAGGTTCAGCTCCATCGCGGAGGTGCGGGCCGGCAGGCCGAGCGCCTTCACGACCCGCGGGTGCAGCTCGCCGGCGTGGCCGACGACCGTCTCCGTGCCGTCCGCGACGACCACGAACTCGGCGCAGCGCCCGGGGTGCCAGGGACCGTACTGGCCCTGGCGGACGATCAGCTCCGCACCGGCCTCGCGGGCCACCGCGCGCCCCGCCTCGACCGCGTCGGCCCAGTCGGCCGGACGGCCCTTGCCCCACCAGCCGGCCTGCTCGCGGGCGCCCGCGAGGACGGTGGCGACATGGCGCGGCTGCTCGGGCAGCACGGCGTCGAGCGCGGCGATCTCCTCGTCGGTCGGGCGGCGGTCGACCGGCAGGTGACCGGCGACGCCGGCCGCCTCGCGCGGGTGGAAGACCAGCCCGGTCTCGAAGAGCGCGAGGTCGTGCGAGCCCCGGCCGTCGTTGCGCCGCAGCGCGCCGAGCAGGCCCGGCAGCAGCGACGTGCGGAGCGCGGGCTCCTCGTCGTTGAGCGGGTTGGTCAGCCTGACGACACGGCGGGCCGGGTCGTCGGCGTCCAGACCGAGCTGGTCGAAGACGCCCTCGCCGATGAACGGGTAGTTCGGCGCCTCGACGTAACCGGCCCCGGCCAGGGCGCGGCCGACGCGGCGGTGCAGGCGCTGGCGGTGGGTGAGGCCGCGGCCCGACGGGGGCTTGGGCAGCGTGGAGGGCAGGTTCTCGTAGCCCTCCAGGCGGATGACCTCCTCCGCCAGGTCGTTGATCTCGGCGAGGTCCGGCCGCCAGGACGGGACGGTGACGATCAGCTCGTCCTGCCCGTAGACGTCGCAGCCGATCTCCTGGAGACGGCGTACGACGGTCTCCCGGCCGTAGCCGACACCCGCGACCTTGTCGGGGTGGTCCGCCGGGACGGTGATGGTGTGCGGGCCGGAGGGGGTGGTGACCTCCGTGACGCCCGCGTCGGCCGTGCCGCCGGCGAGGAGCACCAGCAGGTCGACGGTGCGCTGGGCGGCGGCCGCGGCGGCGGCCGGGTCGACGCCGCGCTCGAAGCGGCGGGAGGCCTCGGAGGACAGCTTGTGCCGGCGGGCCGTGCGCGCGATGGACACCGCGTCGAAGTGGGCGGCCTCGATGACGACGTCGCCGGTGGACTTCTGCTCGTCGTCGTGGTCGGCGATCTCCGTGTCGGCACCGCCCATGACACCGGCGAGGCCGATGGGGCCGCGGTCGTCGGTGATGACCAGGTCCTCGGCGTGCAGCTTCCGGGTGACCCCGTCGAGGGTGACGATCTGCTCGCCCTCGCCGGCCCGGCGGACGCCGATGGTGCCCTGGACCAGCGAGCGGTCGTAGGCGTGCAGCGGCTGGCCCAGCTCCGTCATCACGTAGTTGGTGACGTCGACGGCGAGCGAGATCGGCCGCATGCCGACCTTCTGGAGCCGGCGCTTCAGCCAGATCGGGGAGCGTGCCTCGGGGCTCAGACCGGTGACGGTGCGGGCGGTGAAGCGGTCGCAGCCCAGCGGCTCGGAGACCTGCACCGGGTAGCCGAACGCGTTCGGCGCCGGTACGTCGATCAGGGCGGGGTCGCGCAGCGGCAGACCGTAGGCGATGGCGGCCTCGCGGGCGACGCCGCGCAGGGACAGGCAGTCGCCGCGGTTGGCGGTGACGGCGATGTCCAGGACCTCGTCGACCAGCTCCAGCAGCTCGATGGCGTCCTTGCCGACCTCGGTCTCCGGGGGCAGCACGATGATGCCCTTGGTGCCGTCGTCGCCCATGCCCAGCTCGTCGCTGGAGCAGATCATGCCGTGGGAGGTCCTGCCGTACGTCTTGCGGGCGGCGATCGCGAAACCGCCGGGCAGGACGGCGCCCGGAAGGACGACCACGACCTTGTCGCCGACGGCGAAGTTGCGGGCGCCGCAGACGATCTCCTGCGGCTCGCCGGTGCCGTTGGCGGTGCCGACGTCCACCGTGCAGAAGCGGATCGGCTTCTTGAAGCCCTCCAGCTCCTCGATGGTCAGCACCTGGCCGACGGCCAGCGGGCCCTTGAGGTCGGCGCCGAGCTGCTCGACGGTCTCGACCTCGAGGCCGGCCGACACCAGCTTGGCCTGCACGTCGCGGCCGGTCTCGGTGGCCGGCAGGTCGACGTACTCCCGCAGCCAGGAAAGCGGGACGCGCATCAGATCTCCATCCCGAACGGCCGGGTGAACCGGACGTCACCCTCGACCATGTCTCGCATGTCTTCGACGTTGTGGCGGAACATCAGCATCCGCTCGATGCCGAACCCGAAGGCGAACCCGCTGTACTTCTCCGGGTCGACGCCGCAGGCGGCCAGCACCTTGGGGTTGACCATGCCGCAGCCGCCCAGCTCGATCCAGCCCTCGCTGGAGCAGGTGCGGCAGGGGCGGTCGGGGTTGCCGACGGACTCGCCGCGGCAGACGTAGCACACCATGTCCATCTCGGCGGACGGCTCGGTGAACGGGAAGAAGTTCGGCCGCAGCCGGGTCTTCATGCCCTCGCCGAACAGCGACTGGACCATGTGGTCCAGGGTGCCCTTGAGGTCGGCCATGGTGAGGCCCTCGTCCACCGCGAGCAGCTCCACCTGGTGGAAGACCGGGGTGTGCGTGGCGTCCAGCTCGTCGGTGCGGTACACCCGGCCGGGGCAGATCACGTACACCGGCAGCTCGCGGCCGAGCAGGGAGCGGATCTGGACGGGCGAGGTGTGGGTGCGCAGCACGACACCGGACTCGGTGCCGCCCTGCGGGCCCTGCACGAAGAACGTGTCGGCCTCGCCGCGGGCCGGGTGGTCCGGGCCGATGTTGAGGGCGTCGAAGTTGAACCACTCCGCCTCGACCTGGGGGCCCTCGGCGACCTCGTAGCCCATGGCCACGAAGACGTCCTCGATCCGCTCCGACAGGGTGGTGAGCGGGTGGCGGGCGCCGGCCGGTACGCGGTCGTACGGCAGGGTGACGTCCACCGCCTCCTCGACCAGTACCCGGGCGTCGCGCTCGGCCTCCAGCTCCTCCTGACGGCCGGCGAGGGCCTTGTTCACCGCGCCGCGGGCCTGGCCGACCAGCTTGCCGGCGGCCGCCTTGGCATGCGGGGGCAGGGCGCCGATCTCGCGGTTGGCCAGCGCCAGCGGCGAGGTGCCGCCGGTGTGGGCGACCTTGGCCTCCTGGAGCGCGTCGAGGGAGTCCGCGGCGGCGAAGGCGGCGAGCGCCTCGTCCCGCATGCGCTCGATCTCTTCCGGTTTCAACGCCTCGACCTCGACAGGGTCGTACGACTTATTCGGTGCCGACATCTCTTCCCGTGCTTCCGATTGGCTGGCTGAAGGTCCCCGTGACCGGCTCGTGGGTCCGTCGTGCTGGGACACAGAAGTGCCAAAGGCCGAGTCTAACGGGGTGAGGGTGTGCGAACGCGCCCGCGGGCTGCTCAGGCGTATCTCCGAAGCTCAGGAGAGATAGGCCGGGGCCCCCACGGGCAACGTAAATCGAAACTCGGCGCCGCCGCCGGGGGCGCGGCCGACCGTGATGGTGCCGCCGTGGGCCTCGACGATGCCCTTGACGATGTACAGCCCGAGGCCGGTGCCGCCGCGCTTGCTGCCCCGCCAGAAGCGGGTGAAGACGCGGTTCATGGACTCCTCCGGGATGCCGGCGCCCTCGTCGCTCACGGTGACCGATGTACCGGCGTCCTCCCCTTCGCGGGGGGACGCCGAGGGCGTGACGTCAATCGTGACGGTTCCCTCGCCGTGGCGCACGGCATTTTCGAGGAGGTTGCTGAGGACCTGGTCCACCTTGTCGGGGTCGGCCCACAGCGCGGGCAGCGGCTGCTCCAGGCGGAGCAGGAACCGGTCGGCGGGCTGCCCGGCGGCGACGTAGGCCTGGATGTGCCGTCCGACCGCGGCGCCGATGTCGACCGGCTGCCGCCGTACCTCCAGCCGCCCGGAGTCGATCCTGGAGATGTCCAGCAGCTCGGCGATGAGCCGGGTGACCCGGTCGGCGTCGGCGTCCACGGTCTCCAGCATCAGCCGCTTCTGATCGTCGGTGAACCGTTCCCACTTGGCCAGCAGGGTGGCGGTGAAGCCCTTGACGGAGGTGAGCGGGGAGCGCAGCTCGTGCGCCACGGTGGCGATCAGCTCGGCGTGGCTGCGCTCGGTGCGGCGCCGGGCCTCGGTGTCCCGCAGCGAGACGACGACCCGCCGGACGGGCCCGGTGGGTTCGGTGCGCACGTACCGCACCGAGACGAGGACCTCCCGGCCGCCGGGCAGCAGCAGGTTCCGCTCGGGCTGGCCGATCCGGATGGCGAGACCGCCGTAGGGGTCGGTCAGCTGCCACCAGCGGCGCCCCTCCAGGTCCTCTAACGGCAGGGCCTTCTCCAGCCGCTGCCCGAGGGCCTCCTCGGCGCGGACCGCGGTGATGCGCGCGGCGGCGGCGTTGAAGCAGACGACGTGTCCCTGCTCGTCGGCGACGACGAGCCCGTCGGGCAGGTCGTCCGGGTCGATGCCGAGTTCGGCGAGGTCACCGGCCGGTCGGGCCGCTCCCGGTGCACTGCTCGTACCGACACTCATCCCCGTACCTCACCTCCCAAACCTCCCGGACGAGGCCCCCCGAGCACGTCACCCTACTAGCTCTCGGTGACGGAGCGGCACCCTCCGGAGGCGCGCTGTGCACGGGCCGATGCGTAGAGACATACGGCGGCGGCCGTCGCCAGGTTCAGGCTCTCGGCCTTTCCGTGGATCGGGACGCGCACGACGGCGTCGGCGAGGGCGCGGGTCTCCTCCGGGAGCCCCCAGGCCTCGTTCCCGAACACCCATGCGGTGGGCCCGCCCATGGTGCCCTGGTCCAGCTCGTCGTCGAGGTCGTCCCGTCCCGCGCCGTCGGCGGCGAGGATCCGCACCCCGGCGCCTCTGAGCCCCGCCACGGCCTGCTCGACGGGCACGCCGACGGCGACGGGCAGATGGAACAGCGACCCGACGGAGGCGCGCACGGCCTTGGGGTTGTACAGGTCGACGGAGGCGTCGGTCAGGACGACCGCCTCGGCGCCGGCGGCGTCGGCGCACCGCAGGACGGTGCCGGCGTTCCCCGGGTCGCGCACATGCGCGAGCACGGCGACCAGTTTGGGGCGTGCGGCCAGGATCTCCTCGAACGGGGTGTCGAGGAACCGGCAGACGCCGACGAGTCCCTGCGGGGTGACGGTCGTGGAGATGTCCTCGATGACGGACTCGTCGGCGAGATGGATCCGGGCGCCCGCGGCGCGCGCCTCCCCGACGATGTCGGCGTACCGCTCCGCGGCCTCGACGGTGGCGAACAGCTCCACCAGCGTGTCCCGGCCGTACGCCGCGGCCTCCCGCACGGCCTGCGGCCCCTCGGCGAGGAACAGCCGGTCCTTCCCCCGGAAATTCCGCCGGGCGAGCCGCCGGGCGGCCAGGACGCGCGGGGAGCGGGGGGAGATCAGGTCGGGGGTGGCGGGCATGTGCGGTTCACCTTCAGCAGCGGTATGTGCAGACACGGCAGGACCCGCAGGCTTCCCCAGCCTGCGGGTCCTTCAGTCACATCGGCCGGGGCCGGTGCAGCGTCACGCAGCCTTCGGCGCGTTGACGTCCGCCGGCAGCGCCTTCTGCGCGACCTCGACGAGCGCGGCGAACGCACCGGCGTCGTTCACGGCCAGCTCGGCCAGGATCTTGCGGTCGACCTCGACGTTCGCGGCCTTGAGACCCTGGATGAGGCGGTTGTACGTCATGCCGTTCTGGCGGGCCGCAGCGTTGATGCGCTGGATCCACAGCTGACGGAAGTCGCCCTTGCGCTTCTTGCGGTCGTTGTAGTTGTAGACCAGCGAGTGGGTGACCTGCTCCTTGGCCTTGCGGTACAGGCGCGAACGCTGACCGCGGTAGCCGGAGGCCGCCTCGAGGATCGCCCGGCGCTTCTTGTGGGCGTTGACTGCCCGCTTGACGCGTGCCACTTTTTAACTCCTTGTAGCGGGGCCGTGGTTGGACTCACACGGCCCGGAATCGATTGGGTCCCGGTTAGGCGTACGGCACTCGGGCGAGCGCCGAGTACGTCACTTGCCGAGAAGCTTCTTGATCTTCGCGGCGTCGCCCGGGGCCATCTCGGCGGTGCCGGTGAGGCGGCGCGTCACGCGGGACGACTTGTGCTCGAGCAGGTGGCGCTTGCCGGCGCGCTCACGGAGCACCTTGCCGGAGCCGGTGATCTTGAAGCGCTTGCTGGCACCGCTGTGCGACTTGTTCTTCGGCATAGCGCCGTTCTCTCCTCGTCGGTGGCGTTCCGGTGCCCGGTCGTGAAACCGGGCACGGTGGAACGTCGCTTGTATCGGTTATGTCCTGGGACTGACGTCCCGAGGATCACGCCTCGGCGGAAGCCTCGGCAGGGGCCTCGTCCTCGACGTCGACCTCGGCGTTCACGGCGTCGGCGTCCGCGGCGTTCTGCGAACGGCCCGGGTTGGCCTTCGCCTCGGCCTTGCGGGCCTCCTGCGCCTGACGGGCCTCGGCCATGGCCTCGGTCTTCTTCTTGTGCGGACCGAGAACCATGATCATGTTTCGGCCGTCCTGCTTCGGGTTCGACTCGACGAACCCGAGGTCCTGGACGTCCTCCGCGAGACGCTGCAGCAGTCGGTAGCCCAGCTCGGGCCGGGACTGCTCACGACCGCGGAACATGATCGTGATCTTGACCTTGTCGCCCTGCTTGAGGAACCGGACGACGTGACCCTTCTTGGTGTCGTAGTCGTGCGGGTCGATCTTCGGCCGGAGCTTCATCTCCTTGATGACCGTGTGCGCCTGGTTCTTGCGCGCTTCACGGGCCTTCATGGCCGACTCGTACTTGAACTTCCCGTAGTCCATGAGCTTGCAGACCGGCGGGCGGGCGTTCGCCGCGACCTCGACCAGGTCCAGGTCGTACTCCTGCGCAAGCTCCAGTGCCTTGGCCAGGGGAACGATGCCCACCTGCTCGCCACTGGGACCGACAAGTCGCACCTCGGGAACGCGAATCCGGTCGTTGATGCGGGGCTCGGCGCTGATGGATCCTCCTCGGTAGCACCACGCGGCGGTCTGGCGGACGGCCGCGTAACGTCTGTTGTTAGATTCCTATAACCACGCCGAAGCACAAAAAATGCCCCGAACGATCACATGCGGGGCTCCAAGCACTACCGGAGCACCGTCGCGAGGATCGCGGGGCGCACTACCGGGCGACTCCATCGTCCGTACGGAACGATGGTGGTCGCCTGACCGGGTGACCCGCCGCCCTGGGGGTGGTCGGGTGGGAGTTCGGAGCCTCCACTTGTGGGCCGGGCCCGCCTGCTGAGTGGCACGCGTGTCCGACCGGTCGTTACACGAGATTAGCAGCCCCCGCCAGGAACGGCCAATCGAGGCCGACTGGGGGCCCGGAACGGCCTGCGCCTATCGTGTCCTGCATGAGTGACACCTCCCCCGCCGGCTCCGGCGGCTCCCCCGACTTCGCCGAGATGACCCGCGACATCGCCGAGGTCCCCGCGGTCGAGGTGATCGTGACGGTCGCCGTCAACCTGATGAGCGCCGCCGCCGTGAAGCTCGGCCTGACGGAGGAGGGCGACAAGTACAAGGACCTGGACGAGGCCCGCAAGCTGGTCACCGCGCTCGCCGGACTGCTGGACGCGAGCACGACCGAGATCAGCTCCTTCCACGCGGCGCCGCTGCGCGACGGCCTGAAGTCGCTCCAGCTGGCGTTCCGCGAGGCGTCGCTCGTCCCGGACGAGCCGGGCCAGGGGCCGGGCGAGAAGTACACCGGCCCGGTCTACGGCTAGCCGTTCACCTTCGTACGTACAGGGGCTCGCCCGGAGGCGTCGTCCCGGCCGGCAGCAGTGCCAGGTCGAGGCCGCGCACCAGGCGGGCCCTCAGTGTCTCGTCGGCGGCGAGGCGCCGGGCCACGGTCCGGGCGGCCTCGGCGGGGTCGGCGGCCGGGTCGAGGACGAGCGCCAGGGTGCCGTCGGCCTGCCCCGGCCCGAGGTGGGCCCTGACCACGGCGGACTCGTCGGCCACCGCGGCCCGTACCGCCTCCCGCACCGCCGGGTCGGCGAGCGGATCCACCGTCGTACGGCCCTCGGCGAGCGCGAGCAGCGCCGGCCCCGTCAGTTCGAAGGCCACCGGCCCGGCCAGGTCGAGGACGACCGTGTCCGCCTTCTCGTGCGCGGCCGCCTGGAGCGCCTGGTGCAGGGGCACGGCGACGGGGCGCGCCGCCGGGTCCCAGCGGGCGAGGGAGTCGGTGGAGGTGAAGGCCGGCAGCGCGGTGCGGGTGCCCGCCTTCAGGGTGGGGACGGCCATGTCACTGGTCTTCTCGCGGCGCAGGCCGTTCTCGTCCTCCTCGACCTCGCCGAGGACGGCCACCACCGGGACCAGGAGCCGGGCGCCCTCGAGCGCCTCCAGTACGGGTCCCACGGCGGTGCGGTCCTCGGCCCAGGCGGCGAGCGCGGCACTCAGCCGGGGATCGGCGGAGCCGTCGTCGTCGGAGAAGCCGGGGTCGGGAATGTTCTTGTTCGCCACGATCCCCGACCCTATCGGGGGGATGCTGCTGGGCTTGTGCGGGGCCGGAAACACGGCGGTGACCACTTTCACAGGATTCTCAGACTTCGCTGACGCGGCTCTAACGTCCGTCTAACGGCCCGCACAGTCACCGCCCCCACCATCGCGGGCATGGAGTCTCCCAGAGCCCGTCGAGGCCGCCGCGCCCGTTCGTCCCGGCGCCGTCCGCTCCTGCACACCGCGCTCGCCGCCGTCGCCGTCCTCGGCGTCACGGCGGGCGGAACCGTCTATGTGAAGGCACAGGCGCACTCCGGCGGGGAGGCCGTATCGTCGGCCTCCGCGGCGCCCTCGGTGTCCGCGTCGGAGTCGGCGGACGGAGAGGTGTCGGTGGACGGCGTGGCGGTGCCCGAGGTGGATCACGACGTACTGCTGGCCGAGGCGATGGCATCGGTGACCGTGCCCGGTGACGCGGACGTGTCCGTGGCCGTGCTCGGCACGGACTCCGGGGACACCGCCCTGTACGGCGACACCGCCTTCGACACCGCGAGCATCGTGAAGGTCGACATCCTGGCGGCCCTGCTGCTCCAGGCGCAGGACGCGGGCCGGCAGCTCACCTCGGCCGAGAGGACGTACGCCACCGCGATGATCGAGAACAGCGACAACGACTCGGCGTCGGCGCTGTGGCGGTCCATCGGCAGGGCTGAGGGGCTGGACGCGGCGAACGAACGGTTCGGGCTGACGGCCACCGAGGGCGGCGACGACATGCTCTGGGGGCTGACCCAGACCACGGCGGCCGACCAGCTCACGCTGCTCCGGCAGGTCTTCGGGACGGACTCGGAGCTGAGCGAGGCCTCCCGGTCCTACGTCCAGGGGCTGATGGGGCGGATAGCCGCCGGGCAGCGATGGGGCGTCTCGGCCGCCGCCGACGGCACCGCGTGGGAGCTGAAGAACGGCTGGCTGGCCCGGAGCGCGACCGGACTGTGGGACGTCAACAGCATCGGGCGGGTGACCTCGGACGGCCACGACTACCTGGTGGCCGTGCTCTCGAACGGCAGCACCACCCAGGCGGACGGCATCACGCTGGTGGAGGCGGCGGCGCGGGCGGCGGTGGCGGCACTCACCACCGACGACGGCGCGTCGGCGACCCCGGCGTCGGGCACCTCGGCCGACCCGGTCGGCAAGTAGGGCGTGCGGGTCGGCACGTAGGGGCGCGCCGGCCGGCTAGAAGGCGTCGTACCGCTCGCGGCGGCCGCGCCACAGGACGACCGCCGCGACCAGGAGCACCACTCCGGCGGCGCCCGCCAGGGGCGCGGCCCAGCCGGCCGTGTCCTCGTCGGAGGGGGCGGGGTCGGGCCCGGTACCGAAGTACTCCTTGCCGGGGGACACGGTCTTCAGGCCCTGCGGCTTCAGGTCGTCGGCGGCCCTGATCGCGGCCGCGGGGTCGATGAAGCCGAAGCCCCGGGAGTCGTCGCGGCCGCCCTCGGGGGCGTTGCGGGCCGTGTCCTCCAGGAGCTTCTTGATCTGCGCCGCGGTCAGTCCCGGGTGGGCGGCCTTGACGAGGGCCACCGCCCCCGAGACGAACGCCGAGGCCGCGCTCGTCCCCCACCCCTGGTAGTACTTGTGGTCCGGGTCCGCGATGACGACGTCGACGCCGGGGGCGCTGACCGTGGCGTACCAGCGGCGGGTGGAGAAAGAGGCGCGGGTGCCGTAGCGGTCGACGGCGGTCGCGGCGATGACGCCCGGGTAGGCGGCCGGGTAGGAGATGTGGTCGCCCTTCTCGCCGCCGTTCCCGGCGGAGGCGACGACGACCGCCCCCTTCTTCAGGGCGTACTGCACGGCCTCGTCCTCCGCCGGCTCCGGGTGGGCGGAGGCGGAGTCGTCGCCGAGCGAGAGGTTGATGACGTCGGCGCCGTGGTCGGCGGCCCAGCGGATGCCCTCGGCGAGGGCGTTGCCCCGGGTGTTGCGGGCCTTGGCGCGCTGTGGGTCGCCGTCCTCCAGGATTACGCGGACGGGGAGGATCTTGGCCTCCGGGGCTATGCCCATGACACCGTCGCCGTCGGCGTAGCCGTGTCCGTGCCCGGCGACGATGCTGGCCATGGCCGTCCCGTGCCGGGCCCAGGACCGGTCGCCCTCCTTCGCGCCGAAACCGACCATGTCCTTGCCCGTGAGGACGTTGCCGGCCAGGTCGGGATGGTCGGCCTCGACACCGGTGTCCAGGACGGCGACGGTGATGCCCTTGCCCTTGGTCGTCTGCCAGGCCTCCTGGGTGTGCAGGGCGTCGAGGGCCCACTGCTGGCCGCGTATCCCGTCGGCGTGGGCGGGGGCGGCGGGCAGCAGCGCGACGGAGCCGGCGAGGAGACAGCAGAGGATCCCGGCCCTGCGGGTGCGGGTGCGACGGCTCATGAAGGCTGCTCCGAGGGCGGCGTGACGGCGGTCCTGCGCAGGCTGCGCTCGATGCGGTCGGCGAGGCCCTGCGCCTCGTGGCCGAGACCGGCCTGGGCGGGCGCCGAGGTGGCGCCGGACGCGGTGGCCTCCGGCGCGGGCTGGGGGGTGTCGACGGTACGGCCGTCGGCCCAGCCGGAGACCGCGTAGACGACGACCGGGGCGTCCGTGAGCACGGAGATCGTCCAGGAGGCGCGCTGTCCGTCGCGGAAGCCGGCCGCGGCGGTGCCCTGCACGGCGTACGGGCGGGGCATCAGGTCGGTGCGCTTGACGAGGCCCTCCTTCGCGAACCGGGTGTCCAGCGCGCGCATCGCGGTGGCGTCGGCGGTGGTGAAGAGCAGGCCGACGGTGGTGACGTAGCTCTGGGTGGCGTCGGTGTAGGTGGCGCGCAGGAGCCGCTGGCAGCCGACCGGGGCCAGCGCCTTGAGCAGCAGCGGGTCGAAGGCGCCGGCGCAGCCGCTGTCCGGGGCGACGGCGATCCGCGTCCAGGTGCGGTCGGCTCCGCCGGGGCCGGCGCCCTGGCCGTCCACGGTGGGCGGGAAGAGCCGGTCGACGGACACGTTGTGCCACAGGCCGCCGGCGGTGGTGTAGCTGGTCCGCTCCGCGGCGTCCGCGGTGTCGCCGACGAGCCAGCTCCCGGTGACGGCACCGCCGATCAGCCCGAGTCCCAGCACGACACAGGCGGCCGCCACGGCGACCCGGCCCCGCCGTCCGCCGATCCTGCCCGGTTCCCCGAACCCTTCCGGCTCCGCGAACGACACCACCGGCCGGGTGGCCCCGCCGGTACCGTTCGGCGCCATCGGCGCGCTCCACGAGAGCGCCGGGTCGGGAGCGAGACCGCCGCCCGCCGGGGCGGACGGCGCCTCCGCGGGCGCGGCCACGGGCCGCGGCGGCACCTGCGGCACGGGCGGCGGCACGACGAAGTCGGGGTGCGGGAGCGAGGAGGTGGGACTCCAGGCCGGCCGGGAGTCGAGGTCCGGGTTCGGGTTCGGGTTCGGGATCGGGTTCGGGTTCGGGTTCGGGGAGGTACGAGGGGCGTTGGCGTTGCCGGAGACGGGTCGTTGGCCTGGGAAAGCGTCGTTGCCGGAGACGGGTCGCTGGTCCAGGAAACCGTCGTTGCCGGAGACGGGTCGCTGACCCGGGAAGACGTCGTTGCCGGAGACGGGTCGCCGGCCCCGGAAGGCGTCGTTGCCGGTGCCGGGACGACGGCTCGGGGCCGCGCCGCTCTCGGAAGCGGGAGGCCGGTCGGAGGGGGCGCTGCTGCCGGGGGCGGAGCGCCGGTCTGAAGCAGCGTCGTGACCGGGGGCGGGACGCCCGCCCGAGGGGCCGTTGCTGCCGGGGGCCGGACGTCGGTCCGAGGCGGCGTCGTGGCCGGGACGGTGGCCGGGAGTCGTGGTGTCGCCGGGTGTGGGACGGGCGTCCGGAGTGGCGCCCGGGGCGGGGCGGCGGCCGGGAGCGGTGTCGTCGGGGGACGCCGGGCGGCGGCCCGAGGATGTGGGAGCGGTGCCGCTGTCGGTCGCTCGTACCGGCTGCGGGGTGGGGACCCAGCCGCGGGGCAGGGGGGTCCAGGCGCTGTCGGGCGCCTGAGGAAGGTCGGGGGCGTCGGGCCGCTCGGTGGCACGCGGGGCCGCCGTGTCGGCGGCGTCCGTTCGGTGCGGGGCGCCGGGGCCGTCGGCGGTGGGGCGCGGGGCGTTCCGGCCGGGGCGGCGGAAGTCGTGCAGGCCCGCGCGGGCGGGGCGGGGGGTCGCCGGGCCCTGCGTGGCGTCCAGGCGGGCGGGGCGCGTGACACCCGGGCCCCGGGAGGCGTCCGGGCGGGACGGCCAGGGTTCGGTCGGCGCGGGTGTGCGGGGTTCGTCGCCCGGGGCGGGGTGGGCCGGCGGCGGCGGGGCGTCGGGGAAGCGGGCCGACGCGGGCGGTGGGGGCGGGGTGGTCATGGCGTCCGTGTGCTGGGGGGAGGACGGCGCCCGCAGGTTCGGGGACCTGGGCGCGGTCCGGGGGGCGGGAGGCATCGCGTCGGTGGCGGGGCCCGGCCGCGCCGGGGCCCGTGACCCGTCCGCGCCGCGGACGCCGAACGCCGACCAGGCCGCTCCCTCGCCGGAAGCTCCGGCGGCGCCCCCGGCCGTCTCCCGCTGTCCGCCCTCGTCGCGCGCCGGTCCGTCCGCGGCGCCGTCCGGGGCGGCGGGCACCGTCGGCGGCTGGGCGGGGGGAGGCGGGACGTCGGGGCGTGGGGGGATGGAGGCGCGGCGTGCTTCCGTGCTCAATGCACCCCCCGTTTCCTCGTGCCCGGGCCGTCGTTGTCGTACGCGGGCCGACGTGCGTGTGCCCGGCGGCCCGGTGCGGACGTCGTGGTCCGTTCTGGGCACGCATACCCGCACGGGCGGACCGGCATCCCGGGCGCGGCTTCCCGGCCGGAGCCGTCCTCCGTGCGTGCGCGTCACTCTACGGCTTGTTCCGGCGCGGACGGGAACCAGTCCCGCGCCCCCGGGGCATCTGCCCGGATCGTCCCCCTACCCTGCGGTAATCCAGTCTGGCAGGCTTCGTTCATGACTGCGCGCGCCGCCGACCGGGCCCGGTACGACCGGGCCACCGAGCATCTCGACGCCCCTCTCGCGATCGTCGATCTGGAGGCTTTCGACGCCAACGCCGTCGATCTCGTCCGCCGGGCCGGCGGCAAGCCGATCCGGGTGGCGAGCAAGTCCGTGCGCTGCCGGACCCTGCTGGAGCGCGTCCTCGCCAAGGACGGTTTCGCGGGGATCATGTCCTTCACGCTCGCCGAATCCCTCTGGCTCGCGCGGTCCGGGTTCGACGACATCCTGCTCGCCTACCCTTCGGCGGACCGTTCCGGCTTCGCCGAGCTGGCCTCGGACCCCAAGCTGGCCGGTGCCGTCACCGTGATGGTGGACGACGTCAAGCAGCTCGACCTGATCGACGCCGCGCGCGGGGGCGGCACCGAGGTGGTGCGGGTCTGCCTGGAGCTGGACACCGCGCTGAGGCTGCTCGGCGGCCGGGTACGGGTCGGCGCGCTGCGTTCCCCCCTGCACTCCCCGTCCCAAGTGGCCGACCTGGCACGTGCGGTGACCCGCCGTCAGGGTTTCAAGGTCGTGGGGATCATGGCGTACGAGGGGCACATCGCGGGTGTCGGCGACTCCCTCGTGGGCCGGCCGCTGCGCTCCCGTGCCATCCGGCTGATGCAGGCCACCGCCCGCCGTGAGCTGGCGGAGCGGCGGGCCGCGGTGGTGCGCGCGGTGCGGGCCGTCGTACCGGACCTGGAGTACGTCAACGGCGGCGGCACCGGCAGTGTGGAGAGCACGGCCGCCGAGGACTCGGTCACCGAGATCGCGGCCGGGTCCGGTCTGTACGTGCCGCGGCTGTTCGACAACTACACGTCGTTCAGCGGGCGTCCGGCCGCGCTGTTCGCCCAGCCCGTCGTCCGGCGGCCGGGGGTCGGGGTCGTGACCGTGCTGGGCGGCGGCTACCCCGCCTCCGGTGCCGCCGGGCCCGACCGGCTTCCGGTGCCGTATCTGCCCGAGGGGCTGCGCTACGACCCCCAGGAGGGCCCCGGCGAGGTGCAGACCCCGCTGCTCGGCTCCCCCGCCGACGATCTGCTGATCGGCGACAAGGTGTGGTTCCGGCACGCGAAGGCCGGTGAGCTGTGCGAGCGGTTCGAGATGCTGCACCTCGTCGAGGGGGACACGGTGACCGCGACCGTCCCGACGTACCGGGGCGAGGGCCACACGTTCCTCTAGGCCGCCGCCTACAGCGGGGTGACGTACGCGCCCGAGATCCCGCCGTCCACCAGGAAGTCGCTCGCGTTGACGAAGGAGGAGTCGTCGCTGGCGAGGAAGGCGACGGCGGCGGCGATCTCCTCCGCCTCGGCGAACCGGCCGAGCGGGATGTGGACCAGGCGGCGGGCGGCCCGCTCCGGGTCCTTGGCGAACAGTTCCTGGAGCAGCGGGGTGTTGACCGGGCCCGGGCAGAGCGCGTTGACCCGGATGCCCTCGCGGGCGAACTGCACGCCCAGCTCACGGGACATCGCCAGCACGCCGCCCTTGGACGCCGTGTACGAGATCTGCGAGGTCGCCGCGCCCATCCGCGCCACGAAGGACGCGGTGTTGATGATGGAGCCCCTGCCCTGGCGCCGCATGTACGGGATGGCGGCCTTGCAGCACAGGTAGACGGAGGTCAGGTTGACCTCCTGGACGCGCTTCCAGGCTTCCAGTCCTGTGTCCAGGATGGAGTCGTCGTCGGGCGGGGAGATGCCCGCGTTGTTGAAGGCGATGTCGACGCTGCCGTAGGTGTCGAAGGCCGTCTTGAACAGCGCCTCGACCTGCTCGGGGTCGGTGACGTCGACCTTCACGAAGAGGCCGCCGACCTCCTCGGCGGCGGCCTTGCCGCGGGCCTCGTCGACGTCGGCGCAGACGACGTGCGCGCCCTCGGAGGCGAGCCGGCGCGCGGTGGCGAGGCCGATGCCGCTGCCGGCTCCGGTGATGACGGCGGTGCGGCCGACGAGACGACGGCACACGATCTGATCGGTCACTGTGCGGGGCCCTCCGTGCTGATGAAGACGTTCTTGGTTTCGGTGAAGGCGGTCAGGGCGTCCGGGCCCAGCTCACGGCCGACGCCCGACTGCTGGTAGCCGCCGAAGGGGGTCCAGTAGCGGACGCTGGAGTGGGAGTTCACGGACAGGTTCCCGGCGCGCACGGCCTGTGAGACGCGCAGGGCGCGGCCGACGTCCCGGGTCCAGATGGAGCCGGACAGTCCGTAGGGGGTGTCGTTGGCGAGCCGGATCGCGTCCGTCTCGTCGGTGAAGGGGAGCAGGACGGCCACGGGTCCGAAGATCTCCTCGCGGGCCGCCTCGGAGTCGGGCGCCGCGTCCGTGAGGACGGTCGGCGGGAACCAGAAGCCGGGGCCGTCCGGTGCGGTGCCGCGCAGCGCCGGGGCGTCGTCCGGGACGAACGAGCGGACCCGGTCCAGCTGCTGACGGGAGATGAGCGGACCCATCTGTGTCTTCTCGTCGGCCGGGTCGCCCACGATCACGGCGGACAGGGCGTCGGCGAGCAGTTCACGGACCTCGTCGTACACGGACTCCTGGACCAGGACGCGGGTGCGGGCGCAGCAGTCCTGGCCGGCGTTGTCCAGGAAGGAGAAGGGGTCGACGGCGGCCTTCAGGTCGGCGTCGGCGAAGACGATGTTGGGGCTCTTGCCGCCGAGTTCGAGGGTGACGGCCTTGACCTGGTCGGCACAGAGCGCCATGACGCGTTTCCCGACCCGGGTGGAGCCGGTGAAGACGATCTTGGCGACGCCGGGATGCCGTACGAGGGAGTCGCCGGCGATGTCGCCGCGTCCGGGCAGGACCTGGAAGAGGTGTTCCGGGAGCCCGGCCTCGAGGGCGAGTTCGGCGAGCCGCAGCGCGGTCAGCGGGGTCGTCTCGGCGGGCTTGAGGAGGACGGCGTTGCCCGCCGCGAGGGCGGGGGCCGTGCCCCAGGCGGCGATCGGCATGGGGAAGTTCCAGGGCGCGATCACGCCGACGACGCCGAGCGGTTCGAGGATCGTGACGTCCAGGCCGCCGGGCACCGGGATCTGCCGGCCGGTGAGCCGCTCCACGCCGCCGGCGGCGTAGTCCAGGAGATCACGGACGTTGCCCGCCTCCCACCGGGCGTTGCCGAGGGTGTGGCCGGCCTCGCGGACCTCCAGCCGGGCCAGTTCCTCCCGGTGTTCGTCGACGACGACGGCGAAGCGGCGCAGCAGCCGGGCCCGGTCCGCGGGAGCGGCGGCGGCCCACGCCCGCTGTGCCCGCCGGGCACGGTGGACGGCGGCGTCGACGTCCTGCTCGACGGCGCCCGGAACGGTCGCGATGACCTCTCCCGTCGCGGGGTTGAGGACGTCGAGCTCGTACAGCTGGGACAAGGGGTGCCTCACATGCGTTCGAAGGAGCGGCGCAGCTCCCAGTCGGTGACCGCGGCGTCGAAGGCCTCCAGCTCGACGCGTGCCATGTTGCGGTAGTGCGCGACGACCTCCTCGCCGAACGCGGCCAGGGCGAGGGGGCTGGCCGACCAGAGTTCGGCGGCCTCGCGGAGCGTGGTGGGGACGTGTGCGTAGTCGGCGGCGTAGGCGTTGCCGGGGCAGGCCTCGGGCAGTTCCAGCTTCTGCTCGATGCCGTGCAGGCCGGCGGCGATCAGCCCGGCCACCGCGAGGTGCGGGTTGACGTCGCCGCCGGGCAGCCGGTTCTCGAAGCGCATCGAGCGGCCGTGTCCCACGACCCGCAGGGCGCAGGTGCGGTTGTCGTGGCCCCAGGCGACGGCGGTCGGGGCGAAGGAGCCCGGCTGGAACCGCTTGTAGGAGTTGATGTTCGGGGCGTAGAGCAGGGAGAAGTCGCGCAGGGCGGCGAGCTGTCCGGCGAGGAAGTGGCGCATGGTGTCGGACATCCCGCCCTCCTTGTCGCCGGCCATGACGTTGGTGCCGTCGGCGTCGGTGAGGGAGAGGTGGATGTGGCAGGAGTTGCCCTCGCGCTCGTTGTACTTCGCCATGAAGGTGAGCGAGACGCCCTCCTGGGCGGCGATCTCCTTGGCGCCGGTCTTGTAGATCGCGTGCTGGTCGCAGGTGACGAGGGCCTCGTCGTAGCGGAAGGCGATCTCGTGCTGGCCGGGGTTGCACTCGCCCTTGGCGGACTCGACGGTGAGGCCGGCCCCGGCCATCTCGTTGCGGATCCGGCGCAGCAGGGGCTCGACACGGCCGGTGCCGAGGATCGAGTAGTCGACGTTGTACTGGTTGACCGGGGTGAGCCCCCGGTAGTTCGCGTCCCAGGCGGCCTCGTAGCTGTCCTTGAAGACGATGAACTCCAGCTCGGTGCCGACCTGGGCGGTCAGGCCGTGCTCGGCGAGGCGCTCCAGCTGGCGCCGCAGGATCTGGCGGGGGGCGGCGACCACGGGCGAGCCGTCGTTCCAGGCGAGGTCGGCGACGAGCAGGGCGGTGCCTGCGTTCCACGGGACGCGGCGCAGGGTGCTCAGGTCGGGGTGCATGGCGAAGTCGCCGTAGCCTCGCTCCCAGGAGGACATGGCGTAGCCGTCGACGGTGTTCATCTCGGTGTCCACGGCGAGGAGGTAGTTGCAGCCCTCGGTGCCGTGGTGGAGCACCTCGTCGAGGAAGAATCGGGCGGCGAACCGCTTGCCCTGGAGCCGCCCTTGCATATCGGGGAAGGCCAGGACGACAGTGTCGATCTCACCGCTCGCGACGAGGGCGTGCAGTTCCTCGACACTGAGCGGGGGTGTGCGGTCTGCCACGGGAGGGCCTCCTTCGGGCTTTCCTCGGCTGTGACGGGCGGCCGGGAGCCATAAGGTATTGCGGAGAACCATTGCTTGGGAAGGGGGCACGGCCAGATGTCGGTGGACGCGGACGGAGCACCGGACGACCGGCTGACGCCGGTGCTGCGGCCGGTACGGGCCGGGAACGGCTTCGAGGAGGCGCTGGAGCAGATCCTCCAGGTGGTACGGCTCGGCCTGGTGCCGGGGGGCGAGCGTCTGCCGGCCGAGCGGGACCTGGCGGAGCGGCTCGGGATCAGCCGGGTGACGCTGCGCGAGGTGCTGAAGGTGCTCCAGGACCAGGGGCTGGTGGAGTCCCGGCGGGGCCGGTACGGCGGAACGTTTGTGCTGCCGCGGACGGACGCGGGCGGCGAGGACGAGCTGCGGCGCCGGATCTCCGAGGTCGACATCGAGGACGTCCTGCGGTTCCGGGAGGTGCTCGAGGTCGGGGCGGCGGGGCTGTGCGCGACGCACGGCCTGACCGGCGAGCGGGCGGACCGGCTGCGCGAGGCGCTCGCCCGGACCGAGGACGCGCCGCTGGCCGACTACCGCCGGCGGGACACCCTGCTCCACCTCACCCTGGCCGAGCTGTGCGGCTCGCCGTCGCTGACGGCGCAGTACGCGGCGGTCCGGGCCACGGTGAACGACCTGCTCGACTGCATCCCGCTGCTGGTGCGCAACCTGGAGCACTCGCAGCGCCAGCACACCGCGCTGGTGGAGGCGGTGCTGGACGGGGACGCGGACGGGGCCCGGGAGATGATGCGCGAGCACTGCGGCGGGACAGCGGCCCTGCTCAGGGGCTTCCTGACATGAAAAGGTTTGCGTACAGTCCATTGGGCGCGGCACGGAAGGGCCGGCGGGAGCACCGGGGCCGGGAGGGCACATGACAGGCGGCAGGCCGCTGATCGGCGTGAGTACGTATCTGGAGCCCGGCGCGCGCTGGAACGTGTGGGAGCTGGACGCGGCGCTGCTGCCGGCCGGCTATCCGTGGCTGGTGCAGCGGGCCGGCGGGCTCGTCGCGATGCTGCCGCCGGACGCGCCGGACCACGCGGCGGCGACGGTCGCCCGGCTGGACGGCCTGGTCGTCGCGGGCGGTCCCGATGTGGAGCCGGTGCACTACGGCGCCGAGCGCGACCCCCGCACCGGCCCGCCGGCCCGCGAGCGGGACGCCTGGGAGCTGGCGCTGATCGACGCGGCACTCGCGGCGGGCGTCCCCCTGCTCGGCGTCTGCCGGGGGATGCAGCTGCTGAACGTCGCGCTCGGCGGCACGCTGACCCAGCACATCGACGGGCACGCGGAGGTCGTCGGTGTCTTCGGCGAGCACCCGGTCAAGCCGGTCCCCGGCACGCTGTACGCCGGTGTCGTCCCGGAGGAGTGCGCCGTACCGACCTATCACCACCAGGCGGTGGACCGCCTCGGTTCGGGCCTCGTCGCGTCCGCCCACGCGGCGGACGGCACCGTCGAGGCGATCGAGCTGCCGTCGGCGGCATGGGTGCTGGGCGTGCAGTGGCATCCGGAGATGGGTGAGGACGTCCGGGTGATGGAGGCGCTGGTACGGGCGGCGACGGCCTGAGGCGGCCTGCGGTTGCGGTTGCGGTTGCGGTTGCGCCGGGAACGGCGGCGCCTACCCCCGGGTCAGCGACAGCAGTTCCCGCGCCGGCCCCGTCGGCCGGTGTCCCGTCGGCCAGACCGCGCGCAGATCGCGGGCCAGGGCCACCCCCTCCACCGGGATGCCGACCAGGCGGCGCAGCGCCAGCTCCTCCCCCACCGCGAGTTCGCTCAGGACCGCCGGGCCGGCCCCGCTCACCGCGGCCGCCTTCACCGCCGTCGTCGAGGACAGTTCGATCAGGGGACGGGCCAGGCCGCCCAGCGCGGTGTCCAGGACCTGGCGGGTGCCGGAGCCCTTCTCGCGCAGGATCAGCGGGGTCGACGCCAGCTCGGACGCGGCCAGGGAACGCCGGCGCCGGGCCCAGACGTGCCCGGGGGCGACCACCACGACCAGGTGGTCATGGGCGATGACCGCCGAGTCCAGCCCGCCCGGCACCGTCAGCCCCTCCACGAACCCCAGGTCGGCCTCCCCGGACAGCAGCCGCTCGGCCACCGCCGCCGAGTTGCCGGCGTGCAGCGAGACCGCGGTGTCCGGGCGCTGGGCGCGCAGCGCCAGCAGCCAGCCCGGGAGCAGGTATTCGGCGATGGTCATGCTCGCCGCGACCCGCAGCCGGGAGTCCCGCCGGTCCCGCAGCGCCTGGGCCCCCGCGTCGAACGCCGCCGCCGCCTCGACGATCCGCCGCGCCCAGTCGGTGACCAGCGCACCGGCGTCGGTGAGCCGCGACCCGCGCGGCGAGCGGTCGACGAGGGCCACGCCCAGCTGGCGTTCCAT
This sequence comes from Streptomyces phaeofaciens, assembly GCF_014648915.1. GTDB lineage: Bacteria > Actinomycetota > Actinomycetes > Streptomycetales > Streptomycetaceae > Streptomyces > Streptomyces phaeofaciens. Next base: position 261,938 of record NZ_BMSA01000005.1, read on the forward strand.
GGAGCGGATCCGGCTGCTCGCGGCGGGCTGGGTGATGCCCAGCTCCCGCGCCGCCGCGCCGAGACTGCCCAGCCGGGCCACCGCCAGCAGCAGCTCCAGCGCCCCCAGGTCCGGGACCCGATGCGCGATGGAACCCACGATCCCGGGCTGTTCCGCACTCCCCATAAGGCCAGTTTATGCCCCCATAGAAGCATCCTCCCTGGTCGCGGCCCCGCGCCCGCGCGACCGTGGTGCCATGGTCACCGCAGCCCAGCCCCTGTCCGCCCTCCCGCGCCCCCGAGCCGCCGCCGTCCGCCACCTCGGCCCGAACTGGTACGCCGCGGTCATGGGTACCGCGATCGTCGCCACCGCGGGGGCCACGCTGCCCTTCCCGGTCCCGGGGCTGCGCCCGCTCGTCACGACGGTCTGGGCCCTCTCCCTCGCCCTGCTGGTGGCCCTGCTGACCGCCCGCGCCCTGCACTGGCGCCACCATCGCGACCAGGCCCGCGCCCATCTCCTCGACCCGGCGGTCGCGCCCTTCTACGGCTGCCTGGCCATGGCGCTGCTGGCCGTCGGCGGCGGCGCCCTCACCGTCGGCCGGGACTGGATCGGCATCCGGGCGGCGGTGGCCCTGGACGCCGTGCTGTTCACCACCGGCACGGTCCTGGCGCTCGCGGCGGCCGTCGTCGTGCCGTACCTCATGGCCGTACGGCATCGGGTGGCGCCCGGGGAGGCGACGCCCGTGTGGCTGCTGCCGCTGGTCGCGCCGATGGTGTCGGCGGCGCTCGGGCCGCAGCTGGTGCCGTATCTGCCGGCCGGCCAGGCCCGTCAGACGCTGCTGTACGCGTGCGTCGCGCTGTTCGGGCTGAGTCTGCTCGCGACGCTGCTGATGCTGCCGGTGGTCTTCGCCCGGCTGGTGACCGGCGGACCGCTGCCGCTGCTCCTCACCCCCAGCCTCTTCCTCGTGCTGGGCCCGCTGGGGCAGTCCACCACCGCCGTCGGAAAGTTCGCGGAGATCGCGCCGGGGGTCGTGCCCGGCCCGGACGGGCGGGCCTTCGCGGTGTTCGCCCTGCTGTACGGGGTGCCCGTCATGGGGTTCGCGCTGCTGTGGGCGGTCCTGGCCACCGCGCACGTGGTGCGCGCCCGGCGGCGGGGCATGGGCTTCGCGATGACCTGGTGGGCGTTCACCTTCCCGGTCGGCACCTGCGTGACCGGCTCGGCGGCCCTGGCCCGGCACACCGGGCTGCCGGCCTACGACGTCCTCGCCGGCGTGCTCTACGCCGTGCTGGTGGGCGCCTGGCTGGTGGTCGCCGCGCAGACCGTGCGCGGGCTGGTCAGCGGTGAGCTGCTCGCAGGGCCTCGCCCAGGACCCGCGGTGCCTCGGCGAGCGAGGGTCCGTACCACGTCAGGTGCCGTCCGCTGACGAGCGCGCACGGCAGCCCGGGGAACGCCTCGGGGCCGTCGTCCGCGGTGAAGCGGTAGGGCTCGTCGGGCAGCACCACGAGGTCGGGTCCGGCCGCCCGCAGCTCCGCCACGGGGACCCGGGGATAGCGCTCCGCGTGGCCCGCGTACAGGTGGTCGACGCCCAGCCGGGCCAGCACGTCCCCGGCGAAGGTGTCCCGGCCCAGCACCATCCACGGGCGGCGCCAGACGGGGACGACGGCCGTGGCGCGGGCGCCGGCAGGACCGGCCTTCGCCCAGGCGTCCTCCGCCTCGTCCAGCCAGCGGGGCCGTGCGCCCGCCCCGCACGCCGTCAGCACCCGCGCCAGCTCCGAGAAGGCCTGCGGGACGCCGCGCACCTCGGTCACCAGCACGTCGACGCCCGCGGCGCGCAGGACGGCCAGGTCCGGCTCCCGGTTCTCCTCCTCGTTGGCGATCACCAGGTCGGGGGCGAGGGCCACGATCCGTTCGACGTCTGGGTTCTTGGTGCCGCCGATCCGGGCGACGGCGAGGCCCGCCGGACGGCTGCACCAGTCGGTCGCACCGGCCAGGACACCCGGCACGGTGCACGCCACCGCCTCCGTCAGCGAGGGCACCAGGGAGACGACGCGCACTACCGCTTCCGGTCCCGGACCGCCTCGATGTGCTCCGCGACCGCGACCACGATCACCCGGGTGTCCGGCTCGGTCGCGCGCCAGCGGTGGCGGACGCCACCGGTGAGGTAGAGGGTGTCGCCCCGGCCCAGCCGGTAGGCGCGGCCCTCCGCCTCGATCTCCACGGCGCCGTCGGCGACGTACAGCAGCTGGTCGTTGCGGTACTGGAACTCCCGGCCCGGGTCCTGCTCGCCGGTGAACTCCGAGGCGTGCATCTGGTGGTGCCCGCGGACCAGGGAACGCGAGCGCGGCTCCGGGCCGGGTTCGGTGATCTCGGCGCGGACGACGTCGACGCTGCACGCCGGGTCGGCGGCGGCGAGGAGTTCCACGGCGGTGGTGCGCAGGGCGTCGGCGAGCTTCTCCAGGGAGCCGGTGCTGGGCCGTGCCCGGTCGTTCTCGATCTGGCTGAGGAACGGGACCGACAGGCCGCTGCGCTCGGCGACGACGGCGAGCGTGAGCTCGAGGGACCGGCGCCGCCGCCGTACGGCCGCGCCCACCCGCAAGGGCTGTTCTTTGTGGTCGCCCATCGCTCCGGCTCCCTCCTTCGCTCGTCGTCCCGGCACTCGTGCGCCCTGTTCCGGGCGCCCGACCTCTGATGAGTTCTCTGCACCCTACGCATGTTCGGCAAACCGTTTCATGTGCCCGTCACATCGAGGACACACGGGGTGACACACGACCCCACAGTTCGCGCCAGTCGATCAGCCCCCCGACGCGCCGGGCGGGGGCCCGCCCACGGCTCTTCCGGTTCAATGCGCGGACGACCGCGAGTGTTCCCGCTCGTGACGGGCCGCGCAAGGACGAGGCCGGGGCGAGGGCATCGCTCTGCGTGGTTGGCCGGATCCTTGCCGTGGTGACAGCACGAGGGGCGGGCCCCGGCACACATCCGTGGACATGTGCCGGTGCCCGCCCCTCGACAGGCGGTGACGGGGCTGTCAGGTCACCCGGCCGCCCGGCTCTTCTCCCCCGTTTCGGGTACCGGTACCCATTTCTCGACCAGACCGGGGTGTTCCTTCAGCCAGGTACGGACCGCGTCCTGCTCCTGGCCCTTGCCGGCCTTCTGGATCCGCGCCTCCAGCCCGGTGAGCTGCTCCTCCGTCATGGAGAAGTCCTTCAGCCAGGCGCCGACCTCGGGCTGGTCGGCGGCGAGGTCCTTGCGGGCCACGGTGTGCACGCCGTCGCCCTCGCCCCAGGCGCCCGCGGGGTCCTTCAGCTTCTTGAGGCCGTACTCGCTGTACGCCCAGTGTGGCGACCAGAGGGTGACCAGAATCGGCTCCTTCCTGGCGTACGCCCGCTCCAGTTCGGCGAGCATCGCGGGGGTGGAGCCGTCGACGACCCTGTACGCGCCGTCGAGGCCGTACCGCTCGAGCACCTTGTCCTTGAGCAGGCCCATCATTCCGGCGCTGGGCTCGATGCCGGTGATCCGGCCGCCGAACTCGGAGGCGTGCGCCTTCAGGTCCGCGAGGGAGTTCACGTCCTTCACGTACGAGGGGACGGACAGCTCCAGGGAGGTGGGGCCGTACCAGGTGCCGAGATCGGCGAGCTGATCGCCGTACTTCTTCCAGTACTCGGCGTGGGTGGTGGGCAGCCAGGAGTCGGTCTGGAAGTCGATCCGGCCGGTGGCGAGGCCGGTGTAGAGCGGGCCGGCGGCGTACTGGGTGGTGGTGACCTCGAAGCCGCGTTCCTCCAGGAGTTCCTTCCAGAGGTAGGTGGAGGCGATGCCCTCGTCCCAGGGGATGTAGCCGATGGTGATCTCCCGGCCCTTGCCGACATCGGTGGCGGAGGCCTTCGCCGGGCCGTCCTTCGGGCCGGCGAGGCCCAGGCCGCCGGCCGCGAGGGCGAGGACGGCCACGCCGACGGCGGCCACGGCCGCGCGGGGGCGGTGGGTCCACATCGTCGTGCGGGCCTTGGCGGCGGCGCGGCGGCCCAGCGGAGAGATCCGGGTGCCGAGGGCGCCGGTCATCCGGTCCAGGTAGATGGCGAGGACGACGATGCCGAGGCCCGCCTCGAAGCCGAGGCCGATGTCGAGCTGGCCGATGGCCTCGTTGACGGCGCCGCCGAGGCCGCCGGTGCCGACCATGCCGGCGATGACGACCATCGACAGGCCGAGCATGATGACCTGGTTGACGCCCGCCATGACGGTGGGCAGGGCGAGCGGCAGCTGCACGCGGAACAGGGTGTCGCGCGGCGGGGTGCCGAACGCCTCGGCCGCCTCGACGAGTTCGGCGTCGACCTGGCGGATGCCCAGCTCGGTCATGCGGACGCCGGGCGCCAGCGCGAAGATCAGGGTGGCCACGACGCCGGCCGGGACGCCCATGCCGAAGAACAGGATGGCCGGGATCAGCAGGACCATCGACGGCATCGTCTGGAGCAGGTCCAGGACGGGGCGGACGGCCGTGCTGACCGCCTGTGAGCGGGCGGCCCAGATGCCCAGCGGGATCGAGATCACCAGGGCGACGAGCGTCGCCACGAGCACCAGGGAGAGCGTCGACATCGCCTCGTCCCACAGGGCGAGGGAGTCGATGAGGGCGAATCCGGCGAAGGCGAGGACACCGGCGGCCAGTCCGCGCAGCCACCAGGCGAGCACCGCGAGGATGCCCGCGAGGAGCAGCGGCTCGGGGGCGGTGAGGACGGCGTCGAGGCCGTCGTACAGGCCCTCGACGAGGGTCTTGACCGCGTCGAAGAGCCAGGACATGTGGGCGAGGAGCCAGTCGACGCCCGAGTCGACCGCGTCGCCGAGAGGGAGCCTAGGCACGGGCGGTCACCTTCTCCCCGCGGTCGCAGGGCGTGGCCGGGGCCGGCAGGGCGCCCTGGCTCTCGCCGAGGAACCGGAGCAGGCGCTGTCGCGGTACGACCCCGACGAGTCCGCGGCCGCCGTCGAGGACGGCGACGGGGTGCGGAAGCCGGGCGCCGAGCGCGCACAGCGCGGTGAACGGGGTGTCGGGGGTCGCCGTCTCGCAGCCGCAGTCGGCCTCGTCGCCGCGGACCTGCGCGTCCATGACGGCGGCGGCGGTGAGCACCCGGGTGCGGTCGACGTCCTGGATGAAGGAGGCGACGTAGTCGTTCTCCGGGCGCAGCAGGATGTCCTCGGCGGTGCCGGTCTGCACGATGCGGCCGTCGCGCATGACGGCGATGCGGTCGCCCAGGCGCATGGCCTCGTTGAGGTCGTGGGTGATGAACACGATGGTCTTCTTCAGGGTCTGCTGGAGCGTCAGCAGCTGATCCTGCATGTCGCGGCGGATCAGCGGGTCCAGCGCGCTGAAGGACTCGTCCATCAGGAGCAGGTCGGCGTCGGTGGCCAGGGCGCGGGCCAGGCCCACGCGCTGCTGCATGCCGCCGGACAGCTCGTCCGGCCAGGACTTCTCCCAGCCGGCCAGCCCGCACAGGCGCAGCGCCTCGGCGGCGCGCTCCTCGCGCTCGGGGCGTGGCACGCCCTGGACGGCGAGGCCGTAGGCGGCGTTGTCGAGGACGCTGCGGTGCGGGAAGAGCGCGAAGTGCTGGAAGACCATGCTGATCTTCCGGGCGCGGACCTCGCGCAGGGCACGGCCGGTGAGGGCGGTGAGGTCCTGGCCGTCGAAGAGGACGCGTCCGGCGGTCGGCGCCAGCAGCCCGTTGAGCATGCGCAGCAGGGTGGACTTCCCGGAGCCGGACAGGCCCATGACGACGAAGATCTGGCCGGGGTCCACGGTGAAGGAGGCGTCGATGACGGCGGCGGTGGTGCCGTCGGCGCGCAGCTCCTCCCGGTCGGCGCCGTCGCGGAGCCGTTCGACCGCCTCTTCCTCTCGTCTGCCGAACACCTTGTAGAGATGTTCGGCCTCAAGCCTGGATGACACGCGTACCTCATCGTTCGGGGACAGGACGGGAGCGGCGCCGGCCGATGCTGATGCAAAAGCGAACGGTTGAACGTGCAACCTCGCACCACTCCGAGGCGGCGCCTGCCCTGGTCCGAAGGGGTCAAACGTACGAGTGGTCCGGCTCACAATGGGTGGGCGGAGATTCCCGCGTGCCACGGGAGTGAATACCGGCCGGTCACACGGGCGGCCGTGCGGCATGATGCGAGGCGTGACCGGACGACTGATGCTCCTCGACACCGCCTCGCTCTACTTCCGCGCCTACTTCGGCGTCCCGGACTCGGTGAAGGCACCGGACGGCACGCCCGTGAACGCCGTGCGCGGCCTGCTGGAATTCATCGACCGGCTGGTCAAGGACCACCGGCCGGACGAGCTGGTGGCCTGCATGGACGCCGACTGGCGTCCGAAGTGGCGGGTCGACCTGATCCCGTCCTACAAGGCGCACCGGGTCGCCGAGGAGCGCGCGGCCGGCCCGGACGAGGAGGAGGTGCCGGACACGCTGTCGCCGCAGGTGCCGGTCATCGAGGCCGTCCTGGACGCACTGGGCATCGCCCGCGTGGGCGTCGCCGGGTACGAGGCGGACGACGTGATCGGCACCTTCACCGCGCGGGCGCGCGGTCCGGTCGACATCGTCACCGGCGACCGCGACCTCTACCAGCTGGTGGACGACGCGCGCGGGGTGCGAGTGCTGTACCCGCTGAAGGGCGTCGGCACCCTCCAACTGACCGACGAGGCCTGGCTGCGCGAGAAGTACGGTGTCGACGGGCCCGGTTACGCGGATCTGGCACTGCTGCGGGGCGACCCGAGCGACGGCCTGCCGGGCGTGCCCGGGATCGGCGAGAAGACCGCGTCGAAACTGCTGGCCGAGTTCGGCGACCTGGCCGGGATCATGGCGGCGGTCGAGGACCCGAAGGCGAAGCTCACCCCCTCGCAGCGCAAGCGGCTCGACGAGGCCCGGCCCTATCTCGCGGTCGCGCCGACGGTGGTCCGGGTGGCCGCCGACGTGCCGTTGCCGGACGTACGGACCGCGCTGCCGCACTCACCGCGCGACGGGGCGACACTGGAGGGGCTGGCGGAGCGCTGGGGCCTCGGCGGATCGTTGCAGCGGCTGCTGGCCACCCTGAGCGCGTAAGCATTGTTCTCGCGCAGGGGAATGACATTCGCCATGGCGAAAAGTCATCCTCGTCGAATGAGGTGAATCCACCTCTCGAGGGGGGAGCATCACGAGGGGGCGGGATGCTAACTTAGGTAAACCTAACCATACCCACACGGGAGGCCGTCATGGCAGAGCGTCCGGCACGGAAGCCGCGGAAACCCCACTCCGCGCAGGTCGTCCGCACGGAACGGCTGACCCCGCACATGCAGCGGGTCGTGCTCGGCGGTGACGGTCTGACGGAGTTCACGGCGGGCACCTGCACCGACCACTACGTCAAACTGCTCTTCGGCCCCGACGGGGTGACCTACCCGGAGCCCTTCGACCTGGAGCGGATCCGGGCGGAGTTCCCGCGCGAGCAGTGGCCCGTGACCCGGACGTACACCGTTCGCCACTGGAACGCCGAACACCGCGAGCTGACCCTGGACTTCGTGATCCACGGTGACGAGGGCCTGGCCGGTCCGTGGGCGGCGCGCGTCCGGCCGGGCGAGACCGTCCGCTTCATGGGCCCCGGCGGCGCCTACGCCCCCGACACGGCCGCCGACTGGCACCTCCTCGCCGGCGACGAGAGCGCCCTGCCCGCCATCGCGGCCGCCCTGGAGGCCCTGCCCGCCGGCACCCCGGCCCACGCCTTCATCGAGGTGGAGGGCCCGGACGAGGAACAGAAGATCGACTCCGATGTGACGGTCACCTGGCTGCACCGCGGCGAGCGGCCCGTCGGCGAGATGCTCGTCGAGGCCGTCCGCGCACTGGAGTTCCCCGAGGGCCGCGTCCACGCCTTCGTGCACGGCGAGGCGGCGGCCGTCAAGGACCTGCGCCGGATGCTGCGCGTCGAGCTCCAGATCCCGCGCGAGGACCTGTCCATCTCCGGCTACTGGCGGCTCGGCCACAACGAGGACGGCTGGCAGGCCGCGAAGCGGGAGTGGAACGCCCGCGTGGAGGAGGAGCAGGAGGGCGCGGCACCCGCCGCGTGACCCCGACGGAAGCGGCCCGCGCCGGTGGAGCGGGCCGCCGGTGAGACCGTGCGTCCTGACGTGCTACACCGACCGCTGGTACGAGCGCAACGTCCGGATCGACAGCCAGACCGCCGCCACCGCCAGCGCGAGCAGCGCCCCGCCGCGGTAGAGGACGGCGCCCGGGTCGGGATCCGCGGACAGCGCCGAACGGCCCGCCGTCATCGCCCAGTTCAGCGGATTGAAGTCGGCGATGTGCCGCATCCACGACGGCATCTGGTCCGGAGCCATGAAGGCGGAGGACAGAAAGGTCAGCGGCAGCAGCAGGAACGTGTTGATGCCGATGATCGACTCCCGCTCCCGCACCAGCATGCCGAGCGCGTTGGACAGCGCTCCGAACACCGTGCCCAGCAGCACCGAGGCGACGACCAGGACCAGGACGCCGGTGACCCCGCCCGGGTAGTCCGCGCCGCCCAGCAGCCCGAGCAGCACGATGACGACCGACTGGAACGCGGTGACGATGCCGTTGTGCACGACGTTGCCGTTCATCAGCGCGGCCCGGCTCGCCGGAGTCGTCAGGAACCGGTCGAGCGTGCCGCGCTGGATCTCCTCCAAGGTGCCCATGCCCGCCCACATGTTGGAGCCGAGCGCGCTCATCACCACCACACCCGGCACCAGGTAGTCGAGGTAGGAGGTGGTGCCGAAGCCGCCCAGCTCGACGACGTTGCGGAACAGAGCGCCGAACAGGAACAGCCAGACGACCGGCTGGACCAGCATGATCACCGCGTAGGCGGGCTGCCGGGCGAACACCATCAGCTGACGCTGGGTCATGTACCAGGTCTGGGTGACGGCCGTGGTCATCGGGCACCTCCGGCGAGAGCGAGGGAGCCGGTGCCGGCCTCGGCGTACCGGCGGCCGGCGTACCGGAGATAGACGTCGTCGAGGGAGGGCCGGGCGACGGTCGCGGTGGCGACGGCGGCCCCGGCCCGCTCCAGCGCGCCGAGCAGCACGGGTACGGCGGCCGCCCCGTCGTCGGCGCGGACGCTCACCCGGCGCCCCTCGCAGAGCACCTCGTGCACCCCGGGCAGTCCGCCGAGGGCGCCGTCGAGCAGCGTGCGGCCCGCCTCGCCGAGCGCGGTGCGCAGCTCCACGTGCACGGCGTCGCCGCGAAGTTCGCCCTTGAGGGCGTCGGGGGTGCCGCTGACCACGACCCGGCCGCGGTCGACGATGGCCACGCGCTCGGCGAGCCGGTCGGCCTCCTCCAGGTAGTGCGTGGTGAGCAGGATGGTGAGGCCGTCCTCGCCGGCCAGCCGGCCGATCTCGTCCCACATCGCGGTGCGGGCCTCGGGGTCCAGACCCGTGGTGGGCTCGTCGAGGAAGAGCACCTCGGGCCGGTGCACCAGCCCCAGCGCGACATCGAGGCGGCGCCGCATCCCGCCGGAGTAGCCCTTGACCGGGCGCCGGGCGGCCTCGGTGAGTGTGAAGCGCTCCAGCAGCTCGTCGACCCGCCGGTCCAGGCCCGTGCCCTTCATGCCGTGGAGCCGGCCCTGGAGACGGAGGTTCTCCCGGCCGGTGGCGACCGGGTCGGCGCCAGAGTTCTGTGCGACCACACCGATCGCGCGGCGCACCCGGTCCGGGTGGCGCAGCACGTCGTGCCCGGCGACGGTGGCCGAGCCGGAGTCGGGGCGGGCCAGGGTGGTGAGGATCTTGACGGTGGTGGACTTGCCGGCGCCGTTGGGGCCGAGCAGTCCGAAGACCGTGCCGGCCTCGACGGTGACGTCCATCCCGTTGAGGGCGGTGACCTCACCGGGGTAGGTCTTGACCAGCCCGCGCGCCTCGACCGCGGGCGCACGGGTCGCACGCGAAGGCGTACTCGTGCTCGTACTCATGCTCATGACTCGGCTCTCCTGGATGCATGACGAAAAGATCCACGTGAAGAGCGCCGGGCTATCCTGGGTGTGCCGCACCTCGATCGCCGGAACTGCCTCACCGTGGTTTCGGTTCGGGGTCCGGGACCCCGGCCGGGGCTGCTGCAACAGCTCCGCCGGGGTCCGCTTGTTCTAGGTGAACTCCGGTGGCAGCTCCCCCGTCTCGTGGAATCGCCGCCAGACGTCGACGCCGGGCAGCGAGCCCTTCCTGATCTCGTCGAGGAAGCCGCGCACCCACTCCGCCTGCGCCTCGACCAGGTGCAGGTGGTACTCGACCTCGACGAGGAACAGCCGGGGCAGCGTCTCGTAGAGCTTCGCCAGCACCGCCCGTCCGCTCGTCACCTCCACGTCCAGCGCGGACAGCCGGTCCTCGAGAAGCCGCACCACGTCGTCCGGGGGCAGCGCCCCGAGCAGGGAGAGCGCGGTCTCGAAGATCGGGTACTCCTTGGCCGGGATCGCGACCAGGTCCGACAGCCACTCGGTCATCTCGTTGCGGCCGGCGTCCGTGAGCGCGTAGACCGTGCGCTCGGGCCGGTTGCCGCGCCGCTCCACGTCGACCACCTCGACGAAGCCGTACTTCTCGAGGTTCTGCACGACCGTGTAGAGCGAGCCGTAGTTGGTCTTCGTGCTGGCGTCCTTGCCCTGGCGGCGCAGGGTCTGGGCGATCTCGTAGGGATGCATCGGCTTCTGCCAGAGCGTGGTCATCACGGTCAGCGCCAGCGGATTGGTCAGCTTGCGTCGCTTGCCCGGCACGACCGGCCCCCTTTCACCTCGCATCCGAATATCCGTAGCCGAACATATCGCGAGCACTATCTCGGGTCAACAGACACGACATATCGCGATCGGGTGCCCGGCGTCGGAACGTGAGGACTTGGGCCCGCCCCGGACACGGCCATGTGACGCGCAGGAAACAGGCCGTCCCTAATTTCTGTCGCCCGACAGGAATTCACGCCCAAGGCAGGTGCCGCCGTGACGACCACCTCTCCCGCCGACGTACGTCCCGACCCGCCGCGCGCCCCCGAGCCGGACGACGGCTCCCTCGCCGCGTTCGGCTACCGCCAGGAACTGCACCGCAGCCTCGGCCGGTACGCCTCGTTCGCCGCCGGGTTCTCCTTCATCTCCGTCCTGACGACCGTCTTCCAGTTCTTCGCCTTCGGGTACGCGTTCGGCGGCCCCGTCTTCTTCTGGGCCTGGCCGGTGGTGCTGGCCGGCCAGCTGCTGGTGGCCGCCTGCTTCGCGGAACTGGCCGCGCGCTATCCGATCTCGGGCGCGATCTACCAGTGGTCGTCGCGGCTGTCGACGCCGGCCTTCGGCTGGTTCGCCGGCTGGATCATGGTGATCGGACAGATCGTGGTCGTCGCCGCGGCCGCCCTCGCGCTCCAGATGGTGCTGCCCGCGATCTGGTCGGGCTTCCAGCTGATCGGCACCGACCCCGCCCCCACCTCACCGGACGGCGCGGCCAACGCGGCACTGCTCGGCGTGGCCCTGCTGGCGCTGACGACCCTGGTGAACGTCGTCGACAACCGCGTGATGTCCGTGATCAACCGGGTCGGGGTGACCGCCGAGATCATCGGGGCGGTGCTCATCGTCGTCCTGCTGCTCACGCACTCCGAGCGCACGCCGACCATCACCTTCCACACCGACGGGGCCGCGCAGAACGGCCTCTTCGCGGCACTGCTCGTCGGCTCGTTCACCGCCGCCTACGTGATGATCGGCTTCGACAGCGCGGGCGAGATGAGCGAGGAGACGCACCATCCGCGCCGTACCGCGCCCCGGACGATCCTCACCGCGCTCGGCGCGGCCGGCCTCCTCGGCGGGCTGATCGTCCTGGGCGGGCTGCTCGCGGCGCCCAGCCTCACCGACGGACGGCTCGCCGTCGACGGGCTCAGCTACGTCCTCACCAGCAGCCTGGGCGACGGCGTCGGCAAGGTGCTCCTCGCGGACGTGGTGGTGGCGATCGCGGTGGCCACCCTCGCCATCCAGACGGCGGCCTGCCGGATGCTGTTCTCCATGGCCCGCGACGGACAGCTCCCCTTCTCGGCCCGCCTCGCCCGCGTGCACCCGCGCACGGGCATGCCGAACGCTCCCGCCCTCGTGGTGGGCGTCCTCGCGGCCGCCCTGCTGCTGCTCAACTTCGCCTCACCGGACGCCTTCCTGGCCATCGGCACCACCTGCATCGTGATGCTGTACCTGGCGTACGCGATGGTCACCGGCCCGCTGCTGGTGCGCCGGCTGCGCGGCGGGTTCCCCGGCAGCGCCCCGTCCGGCACCGACGAGAGCGGCGCCCCGCTCTTCTCCCTGGGCCGCTGGGGCATCCCCGTCAACGCCCTCGCCCTGCTCTACGGCCTGCTGATGACCGTCAACCTGGCCTGGCCCCGGGCGGCGGTGTACGACCCGGCGGGCGGGCACTGGTACTTCCAGTGGTTCACCCTGCTGTTCCTGGGCGCGACGGTGGCGGCGGGCGCCGGCTACCGGGCGTACCGGCGGCGGACGGCGGCCGGTGCCGTACCGGAGACCGTACCGGCGTAGCCGCCCGGGGCCGGGCGCGGCCGGGCGGGCGGGTCCTGGCCCGGGATCCGACCCGGCATCTGCCCCGGGGTCCGCCCTACGGCCTGGCCCGGTCGTCCTGTACGCGCGCGTGCAGGTGCATGTCGTGCCAGCCGTCCGGGTGGAGGGTGGCGCTGCGCTTGGTGCCCTCCAGGGTGAAGCCGGCCTTGGTGGCGACGCGGCAGGAGGCCGGATTGGCGACGGAGTGCATCAGCTCCAGGCGGTGGAAGCCGATCTCGTCGAAGGCCCAGCGGGTGAGGGCGGTCGTGGCACGGGCCGCGACGCCCCGCCCGCGGGCCGCCGCCGCGGTCCAGTAGGCGACCTCGGCCACACCCTCGCTCAACACGATGCCCCGCAGCGCGACCCGCCCGAGCAACGCGTCGCTCTCCGCGTCGGCGACGGCCCACTGGGCGTCCCGTTCCGCCTCCCAGCTCGCACGCCACTCCTCGATCCAGCCGGCGGCCTCCGCCTCGGAGTCGGAGGACCGGATGTGCCACTGGTGCATCAGCGGGTCCTGGAAGACGGCGTGGACGGCGGGGGCGTCCTCGGCCCGCCACGGACGCAGGACCAGTCCGTCACCGGTGGGGAGCACGGGCTGCGGGGCGCGGGAGAGGGCTCCCGCGGGCAGGACGAAGCCGGTCGTGAAAGGCATGATCCGCATCCTGCCAACGGTTCTCGGGGCGGCCAACGGGTTTTCCCCGGCCCCGTGGCCCGATCCCGAGTCCCCGTAGGCCTGGTCCCGAGTCCCCGTAGGCTTGATCCCGATGAGACGCCGTACCCCGCCCCCGCCCTCCCCCCTGCCGCAGCGCGACGGAATCGACGCGATGCGGGTGCGGCTGCCGGGCGAGGGGCACTGGGCCACCGTGCGCGAGCATCTCGTGGAACGGCTCGGCGGGGCCGGGCCCGGGGTCGTCGACGGGATGCTGCGGGCCGGGCTGATCGTCGGCGCGGACGGACGGGCGGTGGCGCCGGACACGGCGTACGTGCCGGGGATGTTCGTCTGGTTCCACCGGGAGCTGCCCGACGAGGTGCCGGTGCCCTTCCCGCTGGAGGTGGTCCACCGCGACGCGCACCTCGTCGTCGTCGACAAGCCGCACTTCCTGGCCACCACCCCGCGCGGCAGCCATGTCACCGAGACCGCGCTGGCCCGGCTGCGGCGGGAGCTGGACATCCCCACCCTCGGCGCCGCGCACCGCCTGGACCGGCTCACCGCCGGGCTGGTGCTGTTCACGGTGCGGCCGCAGGAACGCGGCGCGTACCAGACGCTCTTCAGCGACCGGCGGGTGCGCAAGGTGTACGAGGCCGTCGCCCCCTACGACGCCTCGCGCGCGTGGCCGGTGACGGTGCGCAGCCGGATCGTGAAGGAGCGCGGGACCATGGCCGCGCGCGAGGTGCCGGGCGAGCCCAACGCGGTCAGCCGGATCGAGCCCGTCGAGCACCGCGCGGACGGGCTGGCCCGCTACCGGCTGGTCCCGGAGACCGGGCAGACCCATCAGCTGCGGGTGCACATGAGCGCGCTGGGTGTGCCGATCCTCGGCGACCCGCTCTACCCGGAGGTGGCCGCCCCCGTGCCGCCCGGCGACTTCCGGCGCCCGCTGCAACTGCTCGCGCGGGAGCTGGAGTTCACCGATCCGATGACGGGGGCGGAGCACCGGCTGCGGAGCCGACGGGTGCTCGGCGCGTGGGAGTCGTACGACCGTTGGGCCGCGGGCGGCTGACCACGGCCGGGCGGCGGGGGCCGGGCCGGCCTCCGCCGCCGTACGGGGCGCGGGTCAGTACCCCCGCCACCAGGACAGGAACCGCCGCCAGGCGTTCGGCCGGCGCGCGGGGTGCGGAACCGGCCCGGGCCGGACCGGCTCCGGGGCGGGCGGCGCCGGCGTCGGGGTGGCGGGTGTCGGGCGGCCCGCCCGCTGCGGCGGGACCTGTGCGTGGCTCGGCCTGAGCTTGGCCTCCTCCTGCTGCGGCCTCGGCTCGAAGTGGACCGGCAGCTCCACCAGGTGCCGTGAGGCGATGGACGTCGTCCAGCGCAGCTCGTCCTCCTCGCAGTCGAGCTGGACATCGGGCAGCCGTGTCAGGAGCGCGTCGACGCCGACGTCGGCGATGGCGCGGCCGACGTCCTGGCCGGGGCACTCGTGCGGGCCGCCGCCGAAGGCGAGGTGGGAGCGGTTGCCCCGCATGTGGGCGGAGAGGTCGGGACGCACCCGGGGGTCGAGGTTGCCGGGGGCCGGGGCGAAGAACAGGCCGTCGCCCTTGCGGATGCGCTGGCCGCCCAGCTCGGTGTCCTGCTTGGCGATGTAGGCGAAGATCGTGCTGAACGGCGGCTCGTCCCACAGGACCTGCTCGACCGCCTCCGGCACCGTCATCTCGCCGCCGTTGAGCTGGGCGAGGAAGCGCGGGTCGGTGAGGACCATGCGCAACACGTTGGACAGGAGGTTGACCGTCGCCTCGTAGGCGGCGAAGAGCACCAGGCGCAGATGTTCGCGGACCTCGTCGTCGGTGAGCCCGGCCGGGTGGGTGATGAGATGGCTGGTGAAGTCCTCGCCGGGCTGGGCGCGGCGGCGGGTGGTGAGCCGGCTCAGCGCGTCCACGACGTACTCGTGGCTGGCGACGGCGGTCTCGCTGCCCTTGAGCGCGTCCCGGGCGGCGGCGACCATCCGGTCGTTGTACTCGTCGGGCATGCCGAGGATCTGGCACATCACCGCCATCGGCAGATGCTCGGCGAACTGGCCGACCAGATCGGCCCGGCCCTCCTCGCAGAAGCGGTTGACCAGGGATTGCGTGGCCCGGTGGATGTACCGGCGCACGCTGCGCTCGTCGAGGGTCGCCATGGCCGAGGTCACCGCGCCCCGCAGGCGCTTGTGCTCGTCGCCCTCGGCGTGGGCGCAGATGGGCTGCCAGGCGATGTGCGGCATGAGCGGATGGTCGGGCCTGACCTTGCCCTCCCGCATCGGCGACCAGAGCCGGGTGTCCTTGGTGAAGTGCGACGGTGTGCGGGCCATCTGAAGGTTCTCGGCGTGGCCGAGGACGATCCAGATGGGCAGGTCGTCGTGGAGCAGGGCCGGTGCGACCGGGCCGTGCTCCTCGCGGAGCTGCTCGTACAGCTCGCCCAGCTCCTCGGTGCCGGGGCCGTAGAGGCGTTGCAGTCCCCCGGGGCCGCGGCCGTGCGCGGGGCAGCCGGGCGGCGGGTCGAGGGCGAGATCGTGCGGACCGGTCGAGGTCGGGTGTTCAGGCGTCACAGGGGGTCGCTCCGAAACTGTGGTCGGTCGCTGTCAGGGGGGTACGGCGGTGCGGGTGACGACGGGGGAAGCGGGTGGTGCGGGTGCGGCCGGTTCAGGCCAGGCCGTTGCTCAGGGCCAGGGCGTGCAGGAAGCGCATCAGCGTCATCAGGACGTCGCGGCTGGAGGCCCGGCGGCGGGCGTCGCACTCCACGATCGGGATCTCGGGTGCCAGGTCGAGGGCGGAGCGCAGGTCGTCGAGCGGGTAACGAGGGCCGTCCGGGAAGGTGTTGACGGCGACCACGAAGGGCACGCCGCGCTCCTCCAGCCGGCCCATGACCTCGAAGCTGACCTCCAGACGGCGGGTGTCGACCAGGACGACCGCGCCGAGGGCGCCCTCGAAGAGGCCCTCCCACAGGAACCAGAAGCGTTCCTGGCCGGGCGTGCCGAAGAGATAGAGGACGACCTCGTCGGTGATGCGGATCCGGCCGAAGTCCATGGCGACCGTGGTGGCGGTCTTGGTCTCCGAGCCGTAGTTGTCGTCGACCCCGATGCCGGCCTGGGTCATGGTCTCCTCGGTGGTCAGCGGCTTGATCTCGCTGACGGAGCCGACCATCGTCGTCTTGCCGACGCCGAAGCCGCCCACGATGACGATCTTCGCCGCCGCCGTCGTGCTCTGCGGGAGATGGTCCTCGGCCCGTGGGCCGGGGATCGTGTCAGAGCCGTTGAAGTCCATGCATCACCGCTTCGAGAAGGGACCGGTCGGGGAGGTGCTGCCGGACGATCGGGGCGCGTGCCTGCACGAGTTCGGCCGCCAGCATCTCGGTGAGCAGCACCGACACCACACTGAACGGCAGGCCGAGATAGGCCGACACCTCGGCCACCGACAGCGGGGCGCCGCACATCCGCAGCACCGCCGTCTGTTCCGGGGTGGCCGACGACGGGGGTTCGGCACGCGCCACGATTAAGGTCACCAGGTCGAGGGGCGCCCGCTCGCCGTCCGGGCCCGTGATGATGTACAGGCGCTCGGGGTTCTTCTTCTCCCCCTCCTCCTGCTCCTCCTGCTCGACGGGCTCGGGGGCCGGGGGAGGTGCCGGGACCGGCTCGGGTACGGGGTGGCGCCGCCGGCGTTGCGGAGGCGTCATACGGGGTGCCCGTTCCGGCGGGGCGGACTGGTCAGATGGGCGCCGATCCGGACCACCAGGTCGCGCATCGAGGCGCTCATCCGCCCGGGTTCGCAGCGCACGTCGGCGAGGACCGCGAGATAGGCGTTGGCGCCGGCGGACATCATGTAGAAGTAGCCGCCGTCCATCTCGATCATGACGAGGTTCATGTCGCCGTTGACGGAGGGCATCTCCTGGGCGACGGCGCCGGCCAGGCTCTGCAGGCCCGCGCAGGCGGCGGCGACCCGGTCGGCGGCATCGGGCTCACCGGCGTAACGGGCGATGCGCAGTCCGTCGGCGGAGAGGACGACGATCATCTCGATGCCCGGAACGCCGTCGTACAGCTCCTTGAGCACCCAGTCGAAGTTCTGGCGCTGCTGGATCACGTGAGGTCCCCTTCATCGTCGGCCTCGGTCTTGGCCTTGTCTTCGATCAGGTGCAGGTAGGCGGTGGGGTTGCGGGTGAAGTCGGTGGGGTGCACGCCGGGCGGGGCCTCCTTCTTCAGGCCCTCCCAGAACGCCTCGAACGCGAGCCCCGGCTCGGGCTTCTTCCGCTCGGGCACGGGCTCCTGCCGGGGCCGGGCGAACGGGTCCGGCTCGCCCGCGCGTTCGGCGGCCTGGGCGGCGTACGCCTCGCGGTAGCGCTGGGTGATGGAGATCGTCGACTTGCTGCGGCGCTGCGGCAGCCCCTGCTCGGTCCACTCGGTGACCACGGGGACGTCGTCGTCCAGCGAGACGTTGGCCGGGATCTTGGGATTGGTGGGGCGGCGCTTCTTGGGCGGGCGCTTGGGGCCCTCGATCCCGCCCAGTTCGATCTGCGGTACGGCGGTGGCGCCGATGCCGTGGGCGAAGCCGGGGGCGGGGTCGGAGGTCATCATCTCGCTGGGCACGATGAGGACGGCCCGCACTCCGCCGTACGCGGAAGTGCGCAGCGAGACCTGGAGGTTGAACGACGTGCAGAGCCGGCCGACGACGGCCAGACCGAGCCGCGGGGCGCCCCCGAGGTCCTGGATGGTGACGCCGCGCATGGCGTCGTCCAGCATCTTCTCGGTCTTGGCGCGGGCCTCCTCGCTGAGGCTGACGCCCGCGTCCTCGATCTCGATGGCGATGCCGGTCTGCACCTCTACGGCGTTGACGTGCACCTTGGTCTGGGGCGGCGAGAAGCGGGTCGCGTTGTCGAGGAGTTCGGCGAGCGCGTGGATGAGCGGCTCGCAGGAGAGGCCGCGGATGTTGACCTTGGCGATGGAGTCCAGCTGGATGCGCCGGTAGTCCAGGATCCGGGACATGGCGCCGCGCAGCACGCTGTACAGCGGGACGGGCTGGGGCCAGCTGCGGCCGGGGCGGCCGCCGCCGATCACGCCGATGGAGTCGGCGAGGCGGCCGATCAGCGTGGTGCCGTGGTCGATGCGCAGCAGGTCGTCGAAGACCTCGGGGTTGCGGCCGTGGTCCTCCTCCATCTCCCGCAGTTCCGCGGACTGCTGGTGGACGATCGCCTGGACCCGGCGGGCGACGCTGACGAAGGCGCGCTGGGCGGAGTCGCGCAGGGCCTCCTCGTAGTCGACGATCTCCAGGACCTTCCGGATCACCGCGCGCTGGGCGTCGTCGAGGTCGCGATAGGCCGGATCACCCTCACGAAGGTGGTTCATCACCTCCCTGGGGGAATTTCCGCTGCGCAGCCACTCCACGGTCAGCGGCACGATGTCGTCGGCGAGGCGCCGGTTGTCCTCCTGGTGGGTGGCGACGCGCCGTTCGAGGTGGGCGATGCGCTGGTCCTGCCGGGCGCGCAGTTCGCCGAGTCGTCGGCCCTGGCGCAGCGCCTGGGCCCCCGCCGCGGTCACCAGGAGGGTGGCGACGGCTCCGCAGACGCCGACGGCGAGCCGGGCCTGCACCGCCACCAGGGCGACGGCGGCTCCGGTCGCCGCGGCCGTCAGTATCGCGGGCAGCAGGATCAGACGCGCGGAGGGAAGTTCTCGGCGATCGGGTGGGGACTGAACTCTCGCCATGTGGGCACCCTCGTATAGGGATCTGTCGGCATCTTCGTAATATTTGGGAACAAGCGCACGAATACACCGCAACTTGGTGCGCCGCGGGCGAGCTTAGTCCGACCGGATCATCGCTGTGTCATATTCAGCAACCACCTGAAACCGACCGTGCGAGTGGAGTACCCTCGGCCCCATTTGCACGCTCAGGCATCAGTCGCACACACTCGGTCACGGCGAACACATGTGCCGAACCGGCTCACCGGGACGGGTGAGCCGGCCCCTCCGCGGGTGTCTCAGGCCCCGGCGATGCGCAGCGCCGCGTCGGCGGTGGCGCGGGCGAACTCCGAGACGGGACGCTCCGGATCGGAGCGGTGGACGAGGATGACACCCTCGATCAGCCCGAAGACGAGATCGGTGCGCAGATCGAGCCCGCTCTTCGCGAGCGCCCCGCCCGCGGCCGTGGCGGCGATCAACTGCCGGTAGCCGTCCTTGAGTTCGGCGCGCACGGCATGGAAGCCGGCGAACCGCTCGGTGCGCACCTCGGGCAGCAGATAGAGCCCGCCCAGGTTGTGCGGCCCGGCGCACAGCAGCTCGACGTCGGTGCGGCACAGCTCCCAGAGCCGGCCCTCGGCGGGCCGGGTGTCGTCGGCGAGCAGCTCACGGGCGCAGACCAGCGAGGGCGTGACCGTGGACTCCAGGAGCTGGGCGAGCAGCTCCTCCTTGCCGGACACGTAGTGGTACATGGACGCCTGGCGCATGCCCGCCCGCTCGGCGACGACCCGCGTGGTGGTGGCCGCGTACCCGCGGGTGGTGAACAACTCCGCGGCGGCGGCGAGCAGTTCGGCGCGCGGTTCGAGGCCGCTGTCCGGCCGCTGCGCGGCCCGCGGCCTGCCGACCCGACGCCCGCTGCTGCTCCCCATGCCTTCGATCCTCGCACACCGCGACGGACGGCGATCTTCGACGAGCCCCGTGAGGAGTCGGTAACGGCCCCGCAACCCGAGGGCAACGGCGCCGACCCGGCCCGCACCTAATTTCTGTCGGGCGACAGAAATAGCCGCCGACCCGGAGGAGAAGAGGTCCCGCGATGGCGACAGCGACCACCTACGGAGCACGCGCCCACGCCCGCGCCCAGCAGGGCACCCGGACCGAGGCCATGCCCGTCGTCCCGGCGGCCCAGTGGCCGGCCCCGCCCTGCGAAGCGGGCCACCTGGTGTGGGCCGAGACGGTGGCGGGCGGCAACTACACCCACCGGGTCCTCGCTCGCGGCACCGAACTGCGCCTGACCGACCTGCGCGGCGACGCCTGCGCCCATCTGCTGCTGTACGCCGACGGCCGCCCCTGGGAGCGGCTGAACGTCGCCGACACGGTCAAGGTCCAGTGGAACGCCTACCTCGGCGAGGGCGTCCTGCTCCTCTCCGACCAGGGCCGGGTCCTCGCCTCGGTGGTCGCCGACACCTCCGGCCGGCACGACGCGCTGTGCGGCACCTCCACCCTCGTATGCAACACCGGGCGCTACGGCGACGGCACCCCGCAGAGCCCCTCCCCCGCCGGGCGCGAGCTGTTCAAGCTGGCCGCGGCCAAGAACGGCCTCGAACCCCGCGACCTGCCGCCCTCGCTGTCCTTCTTCCAGGGCGTGGAGATCCGCGACGACGGCTCCCTCGACTTCACCGGCTCGGCCGGCCCCGGCGCCGGCGTCACCCTGCGCGCCGAGCAGGACCTCACGGTCCTGATCGCCAACGTGCCGCACCCGGCCGACCCCCGCCCCGCGTACGTCAGCACCCCGCTGGAGGTGCTCGCCTGGCGCGCGGCGCCCACCCGCCCCGGCGACCCGCTGTGGGACACCACCCCCGAGGGCCACCGCGCCTTCCTCAACACCGCCGAATTCCTGACCTCCAGGGGGCTCGCATGAGCACGAAGACCGTGGTCCCGGCCCGCGCGGCCTGGTCGTCCGTCGTCCACGCCGGCGAGACGCTCACCGTCACCGACCTGCACGGCAACCAGGCCGTCGACTTCCTCGTGTACGACGCCCACGACACGTCCGTGCGCTACAGCGCGCCCGACACGATCCACGCCCAGGGCGGCATCTTCCTCACCACGGGCAGCGTGCTGATGTCCAACGAGCACACCCCGCTGATGACGGTGACCGCCGACGCCGTCGGCCGGCACGACACCGTCGGCGGCGCCTGCTCCAAGGAGTCCAACACCCTGCGCTACGGCCATCACACCTTCGCGCAGCACGCCTGCGTGGACAACTTCCTGGCCGAGGGCGCCCGGTACGGCCTCGGCAAGCGGGACCTGGTCTCCAACATCAACTGGTACATGAACGTGCCCGTCGAGAAGGACGGCACCCTCGGCATCGTCGACGGCCTCTCCGCCCCCGGCCTCGCCCTCACCCTGCGCGCGGAACGGGACGTCCTCGTCCTCGTCTCCAACTGCCCGCAGATCAACAACCCCTGCAACGGCTTCGAGCCCACGGCCGTGGAGATGACGATCACGAAGGCGGACGCATGACCTTCGACACCCTGCTGGTCGCCAACCGGGGCGAGATCGCCGTCCGCATCATCCGCACCGCCCGCGAACTGGGCCTGCGCACGGTCGCCGTGTACTCCGACCCCGACCGTTCGGCACCCCACGTCCGGCTCGCCGACGAGGCGGTACGGCTCGGCCCCGCGCCCGCGAAGGAGTCGTACCTCGACGCCGACCTCGTACTGAAGGCCGCCAAGGACACCGGCGCGGGCGCCGTCCACCCGGGCTACGGCTTCCTCTCGGAGGACGCGGCCTTCGCCCGCCGCTGCGCCGACGCCGGGATCGTGTTCGTCGGCCCGACGCCGGAGCAGCTGGAGCTGTTCGGCGCCAAGCACACGGCCCGCGCGGCGGCCGAGGCGGCCGGGGTGCCCCTGGCGCCGGGCACCGGACTCCTGCCGGACCTCGCCGAGGCCCTCGCGCGGGCCGAGGCCGTCGGCTACCCGGTCATGCTCAAGGCCACCGGCGGCGGCGGAGGCATCGGCATGTCCGCCTGCCGCTCCCCCGAGGACCTCACCGACGCCTGGGAACGCGTCCAGCGCGTCGCCGCCGCCTCCTTCTCCTCGGCCGGCGTCTTCCTGGAACGCCTCGTGGAACACGCCCGCCATGTCGAGGTACAGGTCTTCGGCGACGGCGAGGGCCGGGTCGTCACCTTCGGCGACCGCGACTGCTCGCTCCAGCGCCGCAACCAGAAGGTCCTGGAGGAGGCGCCCGCACCCGCGCTCCCCGACCGGGTACGCCGGCACCTGGCGCGGGCCGCGCGCGACCTGTGCGCCTCCGTCGGCTACCGCTCGGCCGGCACCGTCGAGTTCGTGTACGACGCCGCCCGCGAGGAGGCCTCCTTCCTGGAGGTCAACACCCGTCTCCAGGTGGAACATCCGGTCACCGAGGAGATCTACGGCGTCGACCTCGTCGCCTGGATGCTGCGGCTGGCGCGCGGCGAGCGGGACGTCGTCCGCGACCCGGGCCCGCCGCGCGGTCACGCCGTCGAGGCCCGCCTCTACGCCGAGGACCCCAGCCGCGGCCACCGGCCCAGCGCGGGCCTGCTGACCCGGGTCGAGTTCCCGGGCGGGGTGCGCGTCGACGGCTGGGTGGAGACGGGCACCGAGGTGACCACCTCGTACGACCCGATGCTCGCCAAGGTCGTCGCGTACGGCCCGGACCGGGAGCAGGCGCTGCGCCGCCTCGACGAGGCGCTGGCCCGGACCCGGATCGACGGCATCGAGACGAACCTGGGGCTGGTGCGGGCGGCGCTCGCGGACACCCGGTTCGCGGCGGCCTCCCACTCGACGGCGACCCTCGCCGAGGTGCACGACCCGACCCCGCGCATCGAGGTCGTCGCCGGCGGCACCCTGACCACCGTGCAGGACTGGCCCGGCCGCACCGGCCACTGGCAGGTGGGCGTCCCGCCGTCCGGCCCGATGGACGACCGCTCGTTCCGCCTCGGCAACCGGGCGCTGGGCAACCCCGAGGGCACGCCCGGCCTCGAATGCACGCTCCAGGGGCCTTCGCTGCGGTTCACCCATCCCACCACCGTGTGCGTCACCGGCGCCCCGGCCCCGGTCACCGTCGACGGCACGCCGGCCGCCCAGTGGGAGCCGGTGACCGTGCCGGCCGGGGCACTGCTGGAGATCGGCGCACCCGGCGAGCACGGGCTGCGGACGTACGTCCTGTTCGCGGGCGGCCTGGACGTGCCCGCGTTCCTGGGCAGCGCGAGCACCTTCACCCTGGGCCGGTTCGGCGGCCACGGCGGCCGGGCCCTGCGCACCGGGGACGTCCTGCACGGCGGCACGGTCACCGAGGGCGTGCCGGTCACGGACCGCCCGTCGTTCGGTTCCGTATGGCAGCTCGGCGCGGTCGAGGGCCCGCACGCCGCCCCGGAGTTCTTCACCGAGGACGACATCCTCGACTTCTACGCCGCCGACTGGAAGGTCCACTTCAACTCGGCCCGCACCGGGGTGCGGCTGGTCGGGCCCAAACCGCGCTGGGCGCGCACCGACGGCGGCGAGGCCGGCCTGCACCCGTCCAACATCCACGACACCCCCTACTCCGTCGGCGCCGTCGACTACACCGGCGACATGCCGGTCCTGCTCGGCCCCGACGGCCCCTCGCTCGGCGGGTTCGTCTGCCCGGCGACCGTGCTCAGCTCCGAGCGCTGGAAGCTGGGCCAGCTGCGCCCCGGCGACACGGTCCGCTTCCGGCCGGTCGACCCGAGTGGCTCCCCGCGCCCCGAGATCGTCGACGGCGGCGTACTGGCCCGGGACGGCGACGTCACGTTCCGGCGCAGCGGCGACGACAACCTGCTCGTCGAGTTCGGCCCGATGCAGCTGGACCTGGCGCTGCGGATGCGCGTCCACGCGCTGATGGAGACGGTGGACCGGGCCGGCCTGGACGGGGTCACGGACCTCACCCCGGGCATCCGCTCCCTGCAGATCCGGACCGACCCGCACCGCCTGACCCAGGACGCGCTGCTCGCCGCCGTCCGGCAGTGGGTGACGGACCTGCCGCCCACGGACCAGCTGGTGGTCCCCTCGCGCACCGTGCACCTCCCGCTGTCCTGGGACGACCCGGCGACCCGTGAGGCGATCGCCCGCTACATGGCGGGCGTCCGCGACGACGCGCCCTGGTGCCCGTGGAACATCGAGTTCATCCGCCGCGTCAACGGCCTGGACTCGGTGGCGGACGTCTACGACACCGTCTTCGCGGCGGAGTACCTGGTCCTGGGTCTCGGCGACGTCTACCTGGGCGCCCCGGTCGCCACCCCGCTCGACCCCCGCCACCGGCTGGTCACCACGAAGTACAACCCGGCCCGCACCTGGACGGCCGAGAACTCCGTCGGCATCGGCGGCGCCTACCTCTGCGTCTACGGCATGGAGGGCCCCGGCGGCTACCAGTTCGTGGGCCGGACGACCCAGGTGTGGTCGGCCTGGCAGCAGCGCGGCGCGTTCGAGGCGGGCTCGCCCTGGCTGCTGCGCTTCTTCGACCGGATCCGCTGGTACCCGGTCGACCCGGACGAACTCCTCGACCTGCGGGCCGACATCACGTCCGGGCGTTTCGTGCCGCGCATCGAGGAGGGCACCTTCTCGCTCGCCGACCACCAGGCCTTCCTCACCGAACACGCGGAGTCCATCGCGGAGTTCGCGTCCCGGCAGCGGACCGCGTTCGCCGCGGAACGGGACGCGTGGGAGGCGGCCGGCGAGTTCGCGCGCGCGGACGCGGCGACGGCACCGGCCGCCGCCGCGGCCGAGGTGACGGTCCCGGCGGGCGGCCGGCTGGTCGAGGCCGAGTTCGCCGCCTCCGTGTGGCAGCTGAACGTGGCACCGGGCGACGCGGTCACGGCGGGGCAGCCGCTGCTCGCACTGGAGGCGATGAAGATGGAGTCCCGGGTGCACGCGCCCATGAGCGGCGTGGTGACACGGATCCTGGCCAGGCCGGGCGACCAGGTGGAGGCGGGCACGGCACTGGTCGTCCTGGCCCCGGCCGCGAACTGAAAGAGGAACAGGACATGTCCACCACGCTCTCGCGCGTCCGTGCCGCCCACGCCCGCATCGACGCCGTCGACCGCCCGGAGATCTGGATCGACCTGCGTCCGCGGGACGAGGCCGAGGCGGAGGCCCGCACCATCGACGCACGGGTGGCGCGCGGCGAGCACCTGCCGCTCGCCGGCCGGCTGCTGGCCGTCAAGGGCAACATCGACGTGGCCGGCCTGCCCACGACGGCGGGCTGCCCGGCGTACGCCTACCGGCCCGCCGCCGACGCCCCGGTGGTGGCCCGGCTCCGGGCGGCCGGTGCGCTGGTCCTGGGCACGACGAACCTGGACCAGTTCGCGACGGGCCTGGTGGGCACCCGCTCCCCGCACGGCGCGGTCCGGGGCGCCGTGGACCCCACCCGGGTGAGCGGCGGCTCCAGCTCGGGCTCGGCCGTCGCGGTGGCCCTCGGCATCGCGGACCTGGCCCTCGGCACGGACACCGCGGGCTCGGGCCGGGTCCCCGCCGCCTTCAACGGCGTCGTCGGCCTGAAACCCACCCGCGGCCTGGTCCCCACCGACGGCGTGGTCCCGGCCTGCGCCTCCCTGGACTGCGTGACCGTGTTCGCCCGCACCCTCCCGGAGGCCGAGCTGGCCATGGCCCATATGACGACCGGCACCCCGGCAGCCCTCCCCGGCCGCACCCCCGGCCCCTGGCGCGTCGCGGTCCCGCCGCTCGCCCAGCTCGGCGAGCTGGACCCCGGATGGGCCCAGGCGTACGAGGCGGCGGCGGAGCGGCTCGCGGCGGCCGGGGCCGAGCTCCGCCCCCTCGATCTGACCCCGTTCACCGAGGCCGCGGCGATGCTGTACGAGGGCGCGTTCGTGGCCGAGCGCTACACCGCGGTGGGGAGCTTCGTCGACACGTTGCTGGAGAAGGGCGGCGAGGGCCTCGACCCCACGGTGACCGCGATCATCACCCGCGCCCGTGACATCCCGGCCCACCGGCTCTTCGCCGACCAGGAGCGGCTGGCCGCCCTGCGGACCCGGGCCCTGGCGGAACTGTCCGACGCGGACGCCCTGCTGCTGCCCACCACCCCCGGCCATCCCACGCTCGCCGAGGTCGCCGCCGACCCGCTGGGCGCCAACGCCCGGCTGGGCCGCTTCACCAACTCCACCAACCTCTTCGACCTGGCGGCGGTGGCCGCTCCGGCGGGTGCGGTCGACGGCCTCCCGTTCGGCGTGATGCTGATCGGCCCGGCGTTCACGGACGAGCGGCTGGCGAGGATCGCGGCCCTGCTGCAACCGCAGGCGTACCTGGCCGTGGTGGGCGCCCATCTGACGGGGCAGCCGCTGAACCCCCAGCTGCTGTCCCTGGGCGCGGCCTTGGACCGTACGACCACGACGGCCGCGGTCTACCGTCTGCACGCCCTGGACACGACACCGGCCAAACCGGGCCTGGTGCACGTGGGCGAGGGAGGCGCACCGATCGAGGTGGAGGTCTGGCGGCTGCCGACGGCGGGCCTGGGCGGCCTCCTGGCGTCCCTGCCCCGCCCGATGGCCCTGGGCCGGGTGGAACTGGCGGACGGATCCGACGTCCCCGGCTTCCTCTGCGAACCGGGCGCGCTGACGGACGCCGAGGACATCACGCGGCACGGAGGCTGGCGCTCCTACCTGAACGCACGGTGAGCGTCCGGCCGTGCGGGGAGCCGCGCGAACCCTCGCGCACTCCCCGCACGGCCGGACGTCCCGTCACCCCACCGAGGAGTAGGCGACGACCCCCCGCAGCAACTGCTCGACGGCCTTGCGCGCGGCCTTGGCCACACCCGCCCCCTGACCGGAGGCGGGCGCCGCCGCGGAGATCTGCCCGAGCACGTCGATCACCTGCTTGCACCACCGCACGAAGTCCCCCGCCGGCATCTCCGCCTCGCGCAGCACCTCGTCGAGCCCCTTCCCGGAGGCCCACATGTAGGCGGCCCAGGCGAAACCGAGATCGGGCTCGCGCTGGCCGACCCCCTCCGTCTGGTTGATCCGGAAGTCCTCCTCCAGGGCGTCCAGCCGCCCCCAGATCCGGACCATCTCGCCCAGCGCCGCCTTGGCCCTGCCGGACGGCAGCTTCGGCGCCATCGCGTCGTCGCCGACCCGCGCCTCGTACACCAACGCGGAGACGCACGCGGCCAGTTCGGCGGGGTCCAGCCCCTCCCACACCCCGGCGCGCAGACATTCGCTCGCCAGCAGGTCGAGTTCGCCGTAGAGGCGGGCCAGCCGCTTGCCGTGTTCGGTGACGTCGTCGGCGCGCAGATAGTCCAGCTCGGTCAGCAGGGCCACGATCCGGTCGAAGGTGCGGGCGATGGTGTTCGTGCGCCCCTCGATGCGCCGCTCCAGCTGCGAGGTGTCCCGCAGCAGCCGGTGATAGCGCTCGGCCCAGCGGGCGTGGTCCTCCCGCTCGTCGCAGCCGTGGCAGGGGTGGGCGCGCAGGGCCGTCCGCAGCCGCGCGATCTCGCGGTCGTCGGCGGCCTGCGCCCGCTTCTTGCGGGCCCGCTCCGGCGGAATGTGCCCGGCCTTGGTCCGCAGCGCGGACGCGAGGTCGCGGCGGGACTGCGGGGAGCGCGGGTTGAACGACTTCGGGATCCGCATCCGCTCCAGTGCCTCGACCGGCACCGGGAAGTCCATCGACGCCAGCCGCTTGACCTGGCGTTCGGCGGTCAGCACCAGAGGGCGCGGCCCGTCGTGCTGTTCGAAGCCGCGGTGCCCGTTGGCCCGCCCGGCCGGCAGACCGGGATCCAGCACCAGGGCCAGCCCCGCGTACTTCCCGGTCGGCACATGGATGACGTCGCCCGGCTTCAGCTTCTCCAGCGCCACCGCGGCCTCGGCCCGCCGCTGGGAGGCGCCCTGGCGGGCCAGCTCCGTCTCGCGGTCCTTCAGGTCGCGGCGCAGGCGCGCGTACTCGTCGAAGTCGCCGAGATGGCAGGTCATGGAGGCCCGGTAGCCCTCCAGGCCCTCCTCGTTGCGCTGCACCTGCCGGGAGATCCCGACGACCGACCGGTCCGCCTGGAACTGGGCGAACGAGGTCTCCAGCAGTTCGCGCGAGCGGTGCCGCCCGAACTGCTCGACCAGGTTGACCGCCATGTTGTAGGACGGCTTGAAGCTGGAGCGCAGCGGGTACGTGCGGGTGCCCGCGAGTCCGGCGAGGTGGTCGGGGTTCATGGCGCGCTGCCACAGCACGACGGCGTGGCCCTCGACGTCGATGCCGCGCCGGCCCGCACGGCCGGTCAGCTGGGTGTACTCGCCGGGCGTGATGTCGGCGTGCTGTTCGCCGTTCCACTTGACGAGCTTCTCCAGCACCACGGACCGCGCGGGCATGTTGATGCCCAGCGCCAGCGTCTCGGTGGCGAACACGGCCTTCACCAGGCCCCGCACGAACAGCTCCTCGACGACCTCCTTGAAGGTCGGCAGCATGCCCGCGTGGTGGGCGGCGATCCCGCGCTCCAGGCCCTCCAGCCACTCGTAGTAGCCGAGGACGTGCAGGTCCTCGTGGGGGATCGCGGCCGTCCGCTCCTCGACGAGCGCGCGGACCTGCGCCCGCGCCTCCTCGTCGTTGAGCCGCAGCCCGGCGTAGAGGCACTGCTGGACGGCGGCCTCGCAGGCGGCGCGGCTGAAGATGAAGGTGATGGCGGGCAGCAGCCCCTCGGCGTCGAGCCGCTCGATGACCTCCGGCCGCCCCGGCGTCCACACGCGCGAGCGCTGTCTGCGCTCCCGCTCCCGGTCCGCCTCGCGCAGATTGCGGCCGCGTCTGCGGTCCTGGTACGAGGGTCGGCTGGCCTCCATCCTGGCCAGCCGGGCGAGGTCGGGGTTGACGGCCCTGCGGTGGCCCTCGCCCTCCTCGAACAGGTCGTACATCCGGCGGCCGGCGAGCACGTGCTGGAACAGCGGCACGGGCCGGTGCTCGGAGACGATCACCTCGGTGTCACCGCGCACGGTGTCCAGCCAGTCGCCGAACTCCTCGGCGTTGGACACGGTCGCGGAGAGGGAGACCAGGGTGACCGACTCGGGAAGGTGGATGATCACCTCTTCCCACACGGCGCCCCGGAAGCGGTCGGAGAGGTAGTGCACCTCGTCCATCACCACGTATCCGAGGCCGAGGAGGGTCTGCGAGCCGGCGTACAGCATGTTCCGCAGCACCTCGGTGGTCATCACGACCACCGGGGCGTCGGAGTTGACGCTGTTGTCGCCGGTGAGCAGGCCGACCTTCTCGCTGCCGTAGCGGCGGCACAGGTCGGAGTACTTCTGGTTCGACAGCGCCTTGATGGGTGTCGTGTAGAAGCACTTCTTGCCCTGCTCCAGGGCGAGGTGGACGGCGAACTCGCCCACGATCGTCTTGCCCGAGCCGGTGGGGGCGGCCACCAGGACGCCCTTGCCCGCCTCGAGTGCCTGACATGCCTCGATCTGGAAGGGGTCGAGACCGAAGTCGTACATCTCGCGGAAGGACGCGAGCGCGGTGGCCTGCTCGGCGGCACGCCTGCGCGCAGCCGCGTACCGCTCGGCCGGTGAGAGATCCTCTGTCATCGTGCTTTCGAGCGTACCGGGCCCCACTGACAACAGGACGATCATTATCCGGATCGGGGTCCGTGAAACCTCGGTTCACGCAGTTCAGGGGCGCGCGGCGTGCCCGGCGCACACAACGGAAACGGTCGGCCGCTCTGGGTGAGCGTGCCGACCGCGGCCTGGTGGAGAAGGTTCGGTCAGGTCACGTCGTCGTATCCGTTGACCCGGTCCGTGCTCGTCTGCTCGGGCAGCCGGGCGGCGCCGACCGACTCGACCTCGCCGATGTCCTCGGGGGTGAGGTCCAGATCGGAGGCCTCGTCGTCGTCGGGGCCCCGGGCGTCGCGGCTGCGCCGGCGGCGGTCGTTCAGCAGGGAGAACGCGACCGCGCCGAAGTACAGGATCCAGATCGGTCCGGCGAGCGCCAGCATGGAGACGGGGTCCGTGCTGGGGGTGGCGACGGCCGCGAAGACCGTGATGCCGATGATCATGGCGCGCCACCAGCCGAGCATGCGCCTGCCCGTGATCATCCCCGTGAGGTTGAGGAAGACCAGCAGCAGCGGCAGCTCGAAGGAGAGGCCGAAGACGATGACCATGCGCGTGACGAGCTGGAGCAGATCGTCCAGCGGCAGGAGGTTGCTGACCCCGCCCGGCGTGAACTCGATCAGCACCTTCGCGGTGGTCGGCAGCACGACGTAGGCGAAGTAGCCGCCGCCGAGGAAGAGCGGGACACCGGTGCCGACGAACGCGTAGGCGTACTTGCGCTCCTGCTGGTGCAGCCCCGGGGCCACGAAGGCCCACAGCTGGTAGAGCCAGACCGGCGAGGCGAACACGACTCCCGCCATCAGGGAGACCTGGAGAGCGAGCGTGAACGGGGCGAGCAGACCGTTGATCGTGATGCTGGCGCACTTGTTGGTCGCGTCGCCGTTGTTCAGCGTGCTCGCGATCTCCTCGAAGGTCTTCCCGCAACCGACCGAGTCGAGGATCGGCTTGGTGAGGAAGTTGATGATGTCGTTGTAGAAGAAGGCGGCGACGACCGTCACGACGACGATGGCCAGCAGCGCCTTCGCGAGCCGGTTGCGCAACTCACGAAGATGCTCCCCGAGCGGCATCCGCCCCTCGGGGTCTTTCTCCTGTTTGCGGGCAGACTTGAGCAACCCACGTTCCCATCTCGTGCGGCGGGCCGGAGGTCACCGGCCCTGCGTCAGCGCTTGGTCGTGTCCGTCGGCTCGGTGACCGGACGGGAACTGGTCACATCGCCGGGGGCGGCCTGGATGGTGCGCTGCGCGGGGCCCTGCTCACCGGGGTTCGGCGGGCCGGCCGGGGTGGCGGTGCTGCTGCCCTCTTCCTTCATCGCCTTGGCCTCGCTCTTGAGGATGCGCGCGGACTTGCCGAGCGAGCGGGCCATGTCCGGAAGCTTCTTCGCGCCGAACAGCAGGATGATGACGACGAGGATGAGAATGATCTCGGGGGCGCCGAGCCTTCCGAACATAAGTCTTTACCTTCTCACCGAGGCGGCTGGATGGGGGGTGCTGTCCGACCGGTCGGACAATTGTCCGAACGGTCGTGTTGGCAGCGATCGTAACGCTCAGGGGTAAACGAGAGGCAATCCCCGTGCGTACTCCCGGTCCGCGGTCCGCGCCTCGTTCTCCGGGCCGCGATCAGCAGCGTACCCGCCCCCACCGTCGCGGTGGGAGGGCGAAGTGGCGCAAAACGCATTCCCCGCAGGACTCACAGGACCGCCACAGCGGTCCACGAGGCTCGTCACAGCCGTGGTCACAGGCTTCCCACAGTCCCGGTCACCCGTTGCGGGCCGCCGTCACAGGGTGTCCGCGGCCCGGGCCGCGCTCACGGCCGCCCGCTCCAGGTCCTCGGCCGCGCGGTTGATGCGCCGGGCCGAGTCCGCCACCTGCCGCCCCAGGCGCCGCGCCTCCAGGAAGACCCGGACGGCGAACACCGCGAGGACGGCGAGACCCAGAAAACCCACGGCAACCGCGAACATCGGCCAGAACATGAGCCGAGCCTAGACCGTCTCAGGGCGCGTGCAGGCGCAGGGTCCTGACCCCGCCGCCGGTGAGCAGCTCGACGATCCGCTCGCCGGCCGGCTTGCGCACGGCCGCGCCGCAGTCGGGGCAGGTGAAGGAGTAGAAGGTGGTGCGGCTGGTGGCGCCGATGGCCAGGCGCAGGGCGCTCGCGGCCAGCTCGAAGCGGCCCCGGCAGTCGGGACAGCCGGCCCGGAACATCACCGGGCCCACACTGCGCATCCCCGCGAACGCCGAGGCCACCGAGACGGCCCGCGCACCCGACGTCATCGACTCGCTCACAGCCCCTGCTCCCGCCCGTCGATCCGCGTGTCCGGCCGCCCGCCGCCCGAGGCGCCCTGTTCCGCCTCGATCCCGTCGTACGCCGCCAGCGCCTCGCGGGCGGCCCGGCGGGCGCTGTCGGCGAGGTCCGGCGGCGAGACGATCCGGCCGTCGCGGCCGAGCCGCAGGGCCAGGCGCCTGAGCGAGGCCGGTTCGGGCGTACGCAGAGTGATACGCAGCCCGCCGTCCGCCAGTTCATCGGCGCTGTCGTGCGGGTAGTACTCGGCGACCCAGCGGCCGCCCGGGCCGACCTCGATCACGACCTCCGGGTCCTCGGCGGCCGGCTGCACCAGCGCCTCCGACAGGTCGCGCAGCTCGATCTCGGGCGGGGCGGACGGCTCGTCGAGGATCCTGATCTCGGCGACCCGGTCCAGCCGGAAGGTGCGCCGGGCCTCGGAGCGGCGGCACCAGGCCTCCACGTACGTGTGGCCGACGCTGACCAGCCGGATGGGGTCGATCTCGCGCTCGGTGAGCTCGTCGCGAGCGGGCGAGTAGTAGCGGATCCACAGCCGTCGGCGCTCGGAGATCGCCCGGTCGACGTCGGCGAAGACCCCTCCCTCGGACTCGAAGGTCACCGAGAGGCGGGCGCTGGCGCCGGCCGCCTCACCGGCCGCGGTCTCCACCTTGGCGGTGGCGCGCAGGAGCGCCTGGCGGTCACCCTCGCGCAGACCGGGCAGCGTGGCCACGGCCCGCGCCGCCACCAGCAGCGCGGTCGCCTCGTCGGCGGCCAGCCGCAGCGGCTCGGCGGCCTCCGCGCCGAGCGCGGCCGGGTTGTGCCACCAGATGCGCTCGCCGTCGGTGTCGATGTCCAGCAGATCGCCGCCGCGGAAGCTGGTGCCGCACATGGGCAGCACGTCGAGGTCCGAGACCAGTTCGTCCTCGGTGATGCCGAAGGCGCGCGCGACGTCCTCGATCCGCGCGCCGGGGCGCTCCCTGAGATAGGTCACCAGGGAGAGCATCCGCCGGGTCTGGTCGATCGCGTTCGCCGGCCTGACCGGTTTGCCTGCCACTGTGTTGTCCGCTCCCCCTCAGCCCTTGGCCACGGCCCGTAGCCGGTCCATGACGTCCGCCCGCAGCTCGGCGGGCTCCAGGACGACCACGTCCGGTCCGAACTCCACCAGCCAGGCATCCAGCCCGTGTCCGTACGGAATCTCCAACTCGTCCCAGCCGTCGCCGAGTTCCCGCACGGCGGCGGCTTTCGCCCGCAAGGGGTAGCCGGCACCGGCGCGCAGCCGGATCAGCGCGCTGCGGTCGGCGGTCTCCCCCGCCCAGCTGGCGACGGTCTCGCGGACGGTGACGACATCGGGCACCGCCGCGGTGAAGCTCGTACCGCGCGAGCGCACCTTGCCGGTGATCCGCGACAGCCGGAAGACGCGCTCGGCGCCCCGGTCGCGGTCGAAGCCCGCCAGGTACCAGTGGCCGCGCCAGCACTCCAGCGCCCAGGGCTCCACATGCCGGGGCTCGGGGTGGGCGGCGTTGGCCTTGCGGTAGTCGAAGACGACCGGGCGGCGGTCGCGGCAGGCCAGCATCAGCGGCTCGAAGGCCGCCTCGTGCACGGGGATCCGGGGCTCCAGCGCGCCGTGCGCCTCGTACGGGTCGACGTCCTCGGGGAGACCGGCCGCGCGCAGCTTCTGGAGCGCGCCGCTGGCCGCGCCCGCGAGCCGGGCCTGCTGCCACACCTTGGCGGCCAGTCCGAGCGCGGCGGCCTCCTCGGCGTCCAGCGTGATGGGCGGGAGGCTGTTGCTGTCGCGGCGGGCGAGATAGCCGATCTCGCCGTCGAGGCTCTCGACCGTCTCGATGACCAGGCCCAGCTCGCGCAGATCGTCCTTGTCGCGCTCGAACATCCGGTTGAAGGAGTCGTCCGATCCCGCCTCGAGGTAGGCCTCGATGGACTCGCGCAGCTCCCGCTTGCTCAGCGGTCTGCGTGTCCCGAGCAGGCACAGCGCGAGGTTCATCAACCGCTCGGCCTTGGCAATGGCCATCGACGCCCTTCGCCTTCCCTATGGTGCTTACGATCGACGACCGTACCGCTCCGCGGTGCCCGGACAAAAGCCGAGGGCCCATGCCCGGACAGGCATGGGCCCCAAGTGGCCGGGACCGGTCGCACGACGATCATGAGTGATCGGATCGTACGACGATCACCACACCGGTGGTACGACGATCAGACCTTCAGCAGGTCGACGACGAAGATCAGGGTCTCGCCGGGCTTGATCGCGGGGGTCGGGCTCTGGTCGCCGTAGGCCAGGTGGGCCGGGATGGTCAGCTGGCGACGGCCGCCGACCTTCATGCCCTGCACGCCCTGGTCCCAGCCCTTGATGACCCGGCCGCCGCCCAGCGGGAAGGTGAACGGCGTGCCGCGGTTCCAGCTGGCGTCGAACTCCTCGCCCGTGCTGAAGGCGACACCCACGTAGTGGACGCTGACGTTCTGGCCGGCCTGCGCGACCTCGCCGTCGCCCTCCCAGATGTCCTTGATCTCGAGGTCCTTCGGGGGCTCGCCGCCCGGGAAGTCGATCTCGGGCTTTTCGATGCTCACTTCATCACTCCTTGTTGCGTGACGTACACCGGAAACACTCTCACAGACCGGCCCGTCAGACCGTGCCGAGGATGTCCACCACGAAGACCAGCGTGTTCTTCGCCAGCTCGCTGCTCGGGCTCGCGCCGTAGCCGAGCGAGGGCGGGATCACCAGGAGCACCCGGTCGCCCACGTTCTTGCCGACCAGGCCCTTGTCCCAGCCTTCCACCACGGAGCCGGTGCCGATCTGGAAGGCGGTGGCACCGCCGTGGTCCCAGGACGAGTCGAACTTCTTCCCGTCCTCCCACTTGACCCCGGTGTACTGGGCGATGAGCCCCTCGCCGGCCTCGACCTTCTTGCCGGTGCCCTTGACCAGCACCTGCTCCTCGAGTTCCTTGGGGGGCTTGGCGCCCTTGGGGATGGTGATGACCGCCGCCTTCTGCGACGGAACCTCGACCTCGGGCAGACCCGGCTCGGTGGCCGCCTGCTCGCCCTTGACCTCGGCCTTGGCGTCGACGGTGGCGGCACCGACGGGGTCGACGACCCAGATCAGCACGTCCTTCGCGGCGATCCCGGCGGAGGTGTTCAGGTTCTCGCCGATCAGGTCGCCCGCGGTGCCCTGCACCAGGATCCGGCTGCCGGGCTTCTTCCCCTTGACGGCGTCGAGGACCTTCTCGGGCAGCTGCTGGCTCTGCTTGCCGATCTGCTCGACGGACTGGCGCCGGGGCGTCCCGCCGGCGGTCGACGTCTCCGCCCAGGTGCCGCCGAGTTCCTGGTCGCCGCCCCACTTCTCGACGGTCCAGTCGAGCCGGACGAAGTCCGAGGCCTTGATCGGGGTTCCGCTGCCCTCCGAGACCGTCTTGACCACGGTCTTCTCGGACGGCTCGCCGTCCTTGGGCACGGAGATCTCGGGCTTCTCCCCGACCTTCCCCTTGACCTCGGCGACGCCTCCCGCCGCGGTGTCGCCGTTGTTCCCGTCGTCCGATCCGCACGCGGCGGTGAACAACAGGGCGGGAACGGCCAGCAGCGCGGCCACGCGTCGTTTCGTGTTGTAGTTCATCAGTCCAACTGGGATCGGGGGTGGGGGGCAATGGCCGCCACTCTACGACCTACGCGCTCCCCGGACGGATCACCGCACGACACGCCGTGGCCCTGGACCGGGTTTCCGGCCCAGGGCCACGTTCGCCGCGGGTACGGCTCACGGACGGACGGTCAGGAGGCCGTACCGCCGTCCAGCGAGCGGAGCTCGCCGAGGAACTTCTCCCGGTCCATCCGGTCGGCCGGGCCGCCGTCGTGGGCGCCGCCCGCGTACGTGGCGTCGACGACGGTGTCGCCGGCCTCCCGGTAGAGGAAGTTGGGCGTGATGGCCGGGTCGGTCTCCGAGTCGACGGCCTCGTACTCGCTGCCGAAGACGACGAGCGAGGCGCCCTTGTCGAAGGTCTCCTTCGCCGGGGCCTCCTCTATCTCGTACCGGACGCCGTCGGCGGTGCCGCCCATCGATCGCAGGACGACCTCGGCGCCCTTCTTCAGGCCGCCCTTGTGCACCTCGTCGACGCGGACGACGACGGGCGTGTAGACGACCTCGAACGTCGATCCGTCGTCGAGCACGTCCTTGGCGTACACGTCGGGACGGGTGTCCACGACCGTGCCCTCGAAGACGTTGTCGTTCATCGGGAACGCCAGGGCGGCCGCGGGGCTGCTGTCGACCGCGTACGGGTGCCCCGATATGACGCGGACCGCGCTCCTGGTGTCCTTGCCGGCGGCCCGGTCACGCCCGTCGTCGCCGGCACCCGAGCACGCCGAGGCGCCGAGTGCGAGCAGGACGAGAGCGGCCGCCGCGCGCGCCGCAGTGCGTGGTCCCACCATGCGTACTGCGCTCATCTCTTCGTTCCCCCGATTAGTAGAGTGCCTTGATGCCCGCGATGTCGTCGCTGTTCAGCGCGCGCCGCGTGCCCGTGTTGATCGCCGTCATGACGGACTTCTTCTCCGCGTCGGTGTACGCGGAGCCGTCCGAGCAGTGCGGGGCCCAGGGGTGGGCGAGTCCGTTGAAGTGGCCGACCTCGTGCACGACGACCGTCTGCACGTCCGCCTTGCCCTCGCCGATGTTCTGGCTGGCGTTCACCCAGGTGAACCTGTTGGACAGGTACAGCGTTCCGCCGTTGTGGGTGCCGCCGGAGCGCTGGGCCGAGGCGTACCCGGGCGCACTGCCCATGAGGCTGGTGTAGCTGTAGGAGGCGCGGAAGGCGTAGATCTGCCAGCCGCCGGTGTAGACGGGCGAGTTGTAGGTCAGCGCGGAACCGCTGCGGTTCCACTGCTTCAGCCCGCCGTTGAGGCCGTTCCTCATACCGCTGGGGAACGTGGTGTTGGCGCCTATGGTCTTCGCGCCGGTGGCGTTCCACTTCGTCATGCCGGTGCGGCAGTACGCCTGGGCGGGCGAAGCGGTCGCCCCCACCAGCACCGTGGCGATCACGGATCCCGCCGTGGCGAGCACGGCCGCCGTACGAGCCCTTGTCGTGACAGAGCGCAAAATGAGCCCCCGTTGTGTGTGAATGCCTCTGATGTCCCCGGCCGGGGACATCACAGCGATACCGTCGTTATGGCTTGGTCATGGCCATGACGGCTGGCCAGAAGCTAGCACCACGCCACCGGGGAAGGCGCGTGAATTTGCGCGCACGACAGCGGAGCGGGGGCCTCCCCGCCGCCACGGGCTCCGGCGTGTCTTCCGCGGCGGTCCGACCCCGCGTGATAGGGGCCCGTCGACGCACCCGCGGG
This sequence comes from Streptomyces phaeofaciens, assembly GCF_014648915.1. Classification (GTDB taxonomy): domain Bacteria; phylum Actinomycetota; class Actinomycetes; order Streptomycetales; family Streptomycetaceae; genus Streptomyces; species Streptomyces phaeofaciens. The sequence continues at coordinate 298,973 of NZ_BMSA01000005.1, forward strand.
GTCTCCCGGTGGACGATCGGGGCGAACGGCACCGAAAGCTGCCAGGAATGATCAATTCCGGTCAGGCCGCCCAGCGCGTCGCATCGTGGGATCCCTCACAACAGGCACACAGAAACGCCCGATGCCCGGAGGCACGAACACCTCCGGGCATCGGGATCCCGCACGGGCGTACGCCGGTCCGGCCGGCCTCCCGTCACATCCCTGCGATCAGCTTCTCCACCCGGTCGTCGACCGACCGGAACGGGTCCTTGCACAACACGGTGCGCTGTGCCTGGTCGTTGAGCTTCAGGTGGACCCAGTCCACCGTGAAGTCCCGGCGCTGCTCCTGGGCCCGGCGGATGAAGTCGCCGCGCAGCCGCGCCCGAGTGGTCTGCGGCGGAACCGACTTGCCCTCGAAGATCTTCATGTCGTTGCAGATCCGGGTGGCTTGGCCCTTGCGCTCCAGCAGGTAGTACAGACCACGACGACGGTGGATGTCGTGATAGGCGAGGTCTATCTGCGCCACCCGCGGATGCGACATGGTCATGTTGTGCTTCGCCCGGTACCGCTCGATGAGCTTGTACTTCATCACCCAGTCGATCTCGGTGCCGATCCGGTCGAGGTCCTCGGCCTCGATCGCGTCCAGCGTGCGGCCCCACAGCTCCAGGACCTGCTCGACGGTGCCGGTACGGATGCCCCGGCGCTCGCAGAAGTCCACGGCCTTCTCGTAGTACTCGCGCTGCACCTCCAGGGCGGAGGCCTCGCGGCCGCTGGCTAGGCGCACCTTGCGCCGGCCGGTGATGTCATGACTGACCTCGCGGATCGCCCGGATCGGGTTCTCCAGGGTCAGGTCGCGCATCACGGTGCCCGCCTCGATCATGCGCAGCACCAGATCGGTGGCACCGACCTTGAGCAGCATGGTCGTCTCGGACATGTTCGAGTCGCCCACGATGACATGGAGCCGGCGATAGCGCTCGGCGTCCGCGTGCGGCTCGTCGCGGGTGTTGATGATGGGCCGGGAGCGGGTCGTCGCCGAGGAGACGCCCTCCCAGATGTGCTCCGCCCGCTGACTGACGCAGTAGACGGCCCCGCGGGGCGTCTGGAGCACCTTGCCGGCGCCGCACAGCAGCTGCCGGGTCACCAGGAACGGGATGAGGATGTCCGCGAGCCGGGAGAATTCCCCGTGCCGGGCCACCAGGTAGTTCTCGTGGCAACCGTAGGAGTTGCCCGCCGAGTCGGTGTTGTTCTTGAAGAGGTAGACGTCGCCCGCGATTCCCTCCTCGTGCAGGCGTCGTTCCGCGTCCACCAGGAGTCCTTCGAGAATGCGCTCGCCGGCCTTGTCGTGGGTGACCAGTTCGGTCACGTTGTCACATTCCGGTGTCGCATATTCCGGATGTGATCCCACGTCGAGATAGAGGCGGGCGCCGTTTCGCAGAAAGACATTGCTGCTTCGGCCCCATGACACGACACGGCGGAAGAGGTACCGCGCCACCTCGTCAGGCGACAGGCGGCGCTGTCCCCTGAACGTGCACGTGACGCCGTACTCGTTCTCCAGCCCGAAAATGCGGCGGTCCATGACTGAACATTACGCCCGATCCCCTGAACTGAAACGGGGTTCGGCGGCACGGTTTGGATCATTTTCCGATGAAGCCGCAACGACCGCACTCCCGACGGGAGCCGCCAGTACCCTGCCCGTGACCAGCAAAACCAGCAACGACACGGCACCCGCGGCACCCGGCACCACGAACCCCCACGACGCACCGCCCTCCTCGACGACCGGGCCCGTCAGGCCCGTTCCGAGCGACGCGCCGACGGTGAACATCGTCACGAGCCAGGAGAACGCCTCCGTCACCGTGCCCCGCGGCGCGTGCCGGTCCACGATGACGAACGCGCAGGCCAGCACCGGCGCCAGGAACACCCCCGCGAGCACCGCCAGCGCCACCATCGCCACCGCGCCCGGCATCAGCGCCAGCGGCAGATAACACACCGCCAGAAACGCCACGAGCACCCGCAGTCGCCGCTCCGGCTCACCGGACCACCGCCGCGCCCCGTACCCCACACCGCCGAGCAGCGCGCCCAGGCCCAGCGCCGCCATCAGCCAGCCGTACACCACGTCACCGCCGTGCTCGTCCGCGTACGGCACCGCGGCCACCGTGATGGACCCCATCGCGACACCGACGCACAGCAGGGCGCCCAGCAGCACCAGCAGCCCCGGCGAGCGCAGTGCCCCGAGCCAGTGCGCCTCGCGCGGGGCCGAGCGCCACGCGCGCGAAGGGGGCGACACGACCACCGAGAGCGCCCCCAGCACCCCCACGACGTTCAGCACCACCAGCGCCGCCTGCTCCGACCACAGCGCCACGCACAGCGTCACCAGCAGCGGCCCGACGGTGAACATGATCTCCTGGGCGACGGCGTCCATGGCGTACGCCGTGTGCACCTGGTCCTCCCGGCGCAGCACCGACGGCCACAGTGCCCGCAGACCGCCCTCCAGGGGCGGTGCGAAGAACCCGGCGGCCACCACGGCGGCGTACGCGAGCGGCAGCGGATCGGTGCCGGTGAGGGCGAAGAGCACCATGGCGAGGGCGGAGGCGAGCGCGGCGGGCAACTGGACGCGCGGCTGCCCGTACAGGTCGACCAGCCGGCCCAGCAGCGGCTGGCCGACGGCGTTGGCGACGCCGTACACGGCCACCAGCGCGCCACCGAGGCTGTAGGTGCCGCCCTCGGCCCGCACGAAGAGCATGATCGCGATGGCGGAGGTGGCGTTCGGCAGCCGGCCGACGAGCGTGCCCGACAGCAGCCGGGCCGCGTACCGCGCCCTCAGGATCTCCCCGTACCCAGCGAATCCCCCGGCCACCGGCCCGCCTCCGTCACCTCGCCCGGGGCGGTGAGCCGACCCGGGGTTTTACGTATAACGTCTCTTGTCATACGTACCATGAGCGCTGTTCACCAGTCCAGACGAAGGAGCAGGTCCGCGGTGGCACGAGGCAGCACCCGCCCCACCAGCCGAGACGTCGCCCAGGCCGCGGGAGTCTCACAGGCCGCCGTCTCCCTGGTACTCGGCGACAAATGGCGCGGCCGCGTCTCCGAAACCACCGCGGAGCGCGTACGCCAAGCCGCCCGCGACCTCGGCTACCGGCCCAACCTCGCCGCCCGCAACCTCCGCCTCGGCCACACCCGCACCGTCCTGCTCGTCGTCCCCGCCCTCACGACCGAATTCTTCGCCGGCGTCTACACCGGCGCCGCCCGCGTCGCCGCCGACCACGGCTTCGGCGTGGTCCTGTACCCCTCCCCCGAAGGCGTCGGCCCCGCCCGCGACCCCTTCGCCTCCGCCCAGGCCGCCCTGGACGGCGTCATCGCCTCCTCCATGGCCGCCGACGCACTCACGGCCATCCGCGGCGACCAGCTGCCCCTCGTCATGCTGGACAGCGACCCCTCGGGCAGCCTCGGCGCCGCCACCGTCAACCTCGACATCACCGACGCCGTCCGCCAGGTCACCGACCATCTGCTCGGACTCGGCCACCGCCACTTCCTGCACCTCGCGGCCGACGTACCCTCCTGGACCTTCGAGGTCCGCGCCCGCGAACTCGCCGCCCGGCTCCACGCCGTCCCGGGCACGACCCTGCGCACCGCACCCGCCCCCATCTCGATCGACGGCGCACGACAAGCCGCCGAAGCCGCCCTCGGCGCCCCCGGCCCCCGCCCCACCGCCGTCGTCTGCGACGACGACAAACTGGCGGCAGGCGTCTACAAAGCCCTCCGCCGTCTCGGCCTGCGCGTCCCCGACGACCTCTCCGTCACCGGCCTGGACGACCTCGCCCTCGCCACCGCCCTCGACCCGGAACTCACCACCGTCCGCCTGGACGCCGAACTCTTCGGCGAACGCGGCATGCACGCCCTCCTGGCCGTCCTGGACGACCGCACACCGGACGGCGGGGACATCCCCGTCGAACTGGTCGTCCGCGGCTCCACAGCGCCCCCGGGCGCCCCCTGAGACGCCCTGTGCCCCGACCGGGACCCGGCCGGGGCACAACGGGATGACACGGGACGGGATCACTCCTCCTCGGAGCCGTCCTCCTCCGCGTCCGCGACCTCACCGTCGGCCACCAGCAGCCGGGACAGCTGCGGACCGACGATCCGCCGGAACTTCCGCGACTGCGGACGCGTACGGTCCAGCACCGCCACCTCCAGACGCTCCGCGGGAATCTCCCGCTGCGTACCGTTGGTGTCCCGGGACAACGCCTGCACCGCCAGCTTCAGCGCCTCGGCCAGCGTCATGCCGTCCTGATGACGCTGATCCAGATAACTGCTGATCTGCTCGGCATTACCACCGACCGCGACCGAGCCGTGCTCGTCCACGATCGAACCGTCGTGCGGCAACCGATAGATCTGATCACCGTCCGGCGTGTCCCCCACCTCGGCCACGACCAGCTCCACCTCGTACGGCTTCTCACCGGCCGAGGAGAAGATCGTGCCCAGCGTCTGGGCATACACATTGGCCAGACCACGGGCGGTCACATCGTCACGGTCATAGGTGTAACCCCGCAGATCGGCGTACCGCACACCACCGATCCGCAGATTCTCGTACTCGTTGTACTTACCGGCGGCCGCGAAACCGATCCGGTCATAGATCTCGCTGAACTTGTGCAGCGCACGGGACGGGTTCTCGCCGACGAACACGATGCCGTCGACGTACTGGAGCACGACCAGACTGCGACCACGGGCAATGCCCTTGCGCGCGTACTCCGCACGGTCGGCCATCGCCTGCTGGGGTGAGACATAGAACGGCGTCGACACCGGTTATCCGTCCCTTTCTGTCGAAAACACTGGATCACCTGGGAAGAGCGGAAAACCGCCGACTACAGCAGCGCGGCGCGCGGACCGTCCGGCTGCTCCAGCCGTCGCTCCAGGATCGAGCGGGCGATCTCGGAGGACTCCTCCTCGGTGAGCCTGCGGAAACCGTCCTCGGTGATCACGATGACGATCGGGTAGATCCGGCGGGCGACATCGGGACCACCGGTCGCCGAGTCGTCGTCGGCCGCGTCGTACAGAGCCTGGACCACCAGCGTGGTGGCCTGCTCCTCGCTCAGGTCACCACGGAACAGCTTCTTCATGGCCCCCCGCGCGAAGACCGAGCCCGAACCGGTGGCGGCGTAGCCGTGCTCCTCGGAGCGACCGCCCGTGACGTCGTACGAGAAGATACGGCCCCTGCCGCGGTCCACGTCGAACCCGGCGAACAGCGGCACCACCGCCAGCCCCTGCATGGCCATGCCGAGGTTGGACCGGATCATCGTCGACAACCGGTTCGCCTTGCCCTCCAGCGAGAGCTGCGCCCCCTCGACCTTCTCGAAGTGCTCCAGCTCCAGCTGGAACAGCTTCACCATCTCGACGGCGAGACCGGCGGTACCGGCGATACCGACGGCCGAGTACTCGTCGGCAGGGAACACCTTCTCGATGTCCCGCTGCGCGATGACGTTGCCCATCGTGGCCCGCCGGTCACCGGCGAGCACCACACCACCGGGGAACGTGACGGCCACGATCGTCGTCCCGTGCGGCGCCTCGATCACACCCTGGGTCGGCGGCAACTGCCGCTTGCCCGGCAGCATCTCGGGCTGGTGCTCGGAGAGGAAGTCCATGAAGGACGAGGACCCAGGCGTCAGGAAGGCAGCCGGCAGACGCCCGGTGCCACGAGTGTTGGCTTCCATGGAGTTCCTTCCAAGTAAGCGGCAGCCCGACGAACAGCGTCGGGATCGTCTCCCAACTTGCCGATGGCCGAATTGCAGTTGAAGCACAGTACGCCACGGACCCTACCCGTCTCGTGGCAATGATCCACATGTACGGCCGGAGCTTTCAGGCAGATCACGCAGAGCCCTCGTTGCGCGGCCACCATCGCGTCTCGCTCGGCTTCGGTGAGGCCGTACCTACGCTTCAGGTAGCTGGCCCTGTTCCGGGCGGCACGACACTCACGGCAGTAACTCGCCCAGCCGTCCGACGAGGTCTTGTTCCGCTCCCATTCGGAGTGAGGCCTCACCTCACTGCACTGCGGGCACCTCTTATGGCCGGGCGGAACCGAGACCCTTTCTCGGACCTTCTTCCCCTTAGCCTCCTGGCGCTGCCGGTAGTACTCGGCTGAGCACTCCCGGCAGTACGCCTGGAGACCGTCGGGCATGGACTTGTTGCTCGCGAAGGCAGTCCGCGGTAGGTGCCGCTCACACCGAGAACAGCGCCTCGACTCCGAAGGCTCGATCATCAAGCAATCCCCCGCCTCACCTTCAGATCGAAGGTGAAATCACTCCCCACCCTTCTGAACGAAGGACCTCACGAAGTCCTCGGCGTTCTCCTCGAGTACATCGTCGATCTCGTCAAGAACCGAGTCCACGTCATCGCTCAGCTTCTCGTGCCGCTCCTTGAGGTCCTCGGAGCCCTGCGCCTCCGCCGTCTGCTCCTCGACCTCCTCGGTGGAGCGCGTCGCCTTCTGCTGGCCGCCGCCGGTGTCCTTGGTCGCCATAACCTTCACCCCGCTCAGTTCGCCCGACATGGTCGACAGGTCGGCATTCCTGCCGATCGGTGGTGATCAGACCCTACAAGGCGGGTCCGACATCGGCCCCGTAGTTGTTCCAACCTACGAGAGCCATCTCGATGATTCCCTCGCGGCGGGGTTCCCACCCGTCCGCGAGGTCGTGTCCACAGGGCCGCTCAGCCGCCCGACAGGACCCTGACCAGGTCTTCTGCGGTCCGACAGCGGTCCAGCAGCGCCTTGACGTGATTTCGCGTTCCGCGTAGCGGTTCCAGGGTTGGAACGCGCTGGAGACTGTCGCGGCCGGGGAGGTCGAAGATGACCGAGTCCCAGGAGGCGGCGGCGACGTCGTCGGCGTACTGCTCCAGGCAGCGGCCGCGGAAGTAGGCGCGGGTGTCCTCCGGGGGCTTCGACTTCGCCCGTTCGACCTCCGCCTCGTCCAGGAGGCGTTTCATCTTCCCGCGGGCCGCGAGGCGGTTGTAGAGGCCCTTCTCGGCCCGTACGTCGGCGTACTGGAGGTCGACGAGGTGCAGGCGCGCGGCGTCCCAGTCGAGGCCGTCCCGGCGCCGGTAGCCCTCCATGAGCTCGCGCTTGGCGACCCAGTCCAGTTCGCCGGCCAGGCTCATGGGGTCGTTCTCGAGGCGGGTGAGGGTGTCCTCCCAGCGGGCGAGGACGTCCTTGGTCTGGTCGTCGGCGTCGGCGCCGAAGCGCTCCTCCACGTATTTGCGCGACAGCTCGTAGTACTCCATCTGGAGCTGGACCGCGGTCAGTGTCCGGCCGCTGCGGAGGGTGACCAGCCGTTTGAGGGTCGGGTCGTGGGAGACCTGGTGGAGGGTGCGTACGGGCTGGTCGACGGCGAGGTCCACGGCGATGAAGCCGTCCTCGATCATGGAGAGGACCAGGGCGGTCGTGCCCAGTTTGAGGTAGGTGGAGATCTCGGAGAGGTTGGCGTCGCCGATGATCACATGGAGGCGGCGGTACTTCTCGGCGTCGGCGTGCGGTTCGTCGCGGGTGTTGATGATCGGGCGCTTCAGTGTCGTCTCCAGCCCGACCTCGACCTCGAAGTAGTCGGCGCGCTGGCTGAGCTGGAAGCCGTGTTCGTGGCCGTCCTGGCCGATGCCGACGCGGCCGGCGCCGGCGAAGACCTGGCGGGAGACGAAGAAGGGGGTGAGGTGGCGCACGATGTCCGAGAAGGCGGTCTCCCGCTTCATCAGGTAGTTCTCGTGCGTGCCGTAGGAGGCGCCCTTGTTGTCGGTGTTGTTCTTGTAGAGGTGGATGGGCTGGGCGCCGGGGAGCTGTGCGGCGCGTTCGGCCGCCTCGGCCATGATCCGCTCGCCGGCCTTGTCCCAGAGGACGGCGTCGCGGGGGTTGGTGACCTCGGGGGCGCTGTATTCGGGGTGCGCGTGGTCGACGTAGAGGCGGGCACCGTTGGTGAGGATGACGTTGGCGAGGCCGATGTCCTCGTCGGTGAGCTGGCTGGAGTCGGCGGCCTCGCGGGCGAGGTCGAAGCCTCGCGCGTCCCGCAGCGGGTTCTCCTCCTCGAAGTCCCAGCGGGCCCGGCGGGCCCGGTGCATCGCCGCCGCGTAGGCGTTGACGATCTGGGACGAGGTGAGCATGGCATTGGCATTGGGGTGGCCGGGGACGGAGATCCCGTACTCCGTCTCGATGCCCATTACTCGCCGTACGGTCATGCGGCCCTCCTTGCCCGGCGGCACCCTCGGTCGTGGGCGCCGCTCAGATACCGGTGGTGCTCCGGTGCGTGTGCGGTGCCCGTCCCCGCAACTAGCGACCCGGCGGTACGGAAGAGCCTAGAACGCCTCTGCGCTGGTGGGGAGATCATTTGCGTCATTGCCTTGCTCCGGCCGTGGCCTGAAAAACAGACGGCTGCGGGTACCCGGAAAGGGCACCCGCAGCCGCCCATGCTTTTACAGGTACTGTCCGGTGTTGGCCACCGTGTCGATGGAGCGTCCGGTGTCCGCGCCCTGCTTTCCGGTGATCAGGGTACGGATGTACACGATCCGTTCGCCCTTCTTTCCGGAGATGCGGGCCCAGTCGTCGGGGTTGGTGGTGTTGGGCAGGTCCTCGTTCTCCTTGAACTCGTCCACGCATGCCTGGAGGAGGTGGGAGACGCGCAGGCCCTTCTGGCTCTTCTCGAGGAAGTCCTTGATCGCCATTTTCTTGGCGCGGCCGACGATGTTCTCGATCATGGCGCCGGAGTTGAAGTCCTTGAAGTAGAGGACTTCCTTGTCGCCGTTGGCGTAGGTGACTTCCAGGAAGCGGTTTTCCTCGGATTCGGTGTACATGTGTTCCACGGCCGTCTGGATCATGCTCTGGACGGTGGTGGTCCGGTCGTCGCCGTGCTCTCCGAGGTCGTCGGAGTGCAGGGGGAGACGTTCGGTGAGGTACTTGCCGAAGATGTCCTTGGCGGCCTCGGCGTCCGGGCGCTCGATCTTGATCTTCACATCGAGGCGGCCGGGGCGGAGGATGGCCGGGTCGATCATGTCCTCGCGGTTGGAGGCACCGATGACGACCACGTTCTGGAGGCCTTCCACGCCGTCGATCTCGGCGAGCAGCTGCGGGACGATGGTGTTCTCCACGTCCGAGCTGACGCCGGAGCCTCGGGTACGGAAGAGCGACTCCATCTCGTCGAAGAAGACGATGACGGGGGTGCCCTCGCTGGCCTTCTCGCGGGCTCGCTGGAAGACGAGGCGGATCTGCCGCTCGGTCTCGCCGACGTACTTGTTGAGGAGCTCGGGGCCCTTGATGTTGAGGAAGAAGCTCTTGCCGGCGGCCACTCCGGTCACTTCGGCGACCTTTTTGGCCAGCGAGTTGGCGACGGCCTTGGCGATGAGCGTCTTTCCGCATCCGGGGGGCCCGTAGAGCAGGACGCCCTTGGGCGGCCGCAGTTCGTGCTCCTTGAACAGGTCGGGGTAGAGGTAGGGGAGCTCGACCGCGTCGCGGATGGCCTCGATCTGGCCGCCGAGGCCGCCGATCTGCTCGTAGCCGATGTCCGGGACCTCTTCGAGGACGAGTTCCTCGACCTCGCTCTTGGGCACGATCTCGTAGACGTAGCCGGAGCGGGGTTCGAGCAGGAGGGCGTCGCCGGGGCGGATGGTGATGTCCAGCAGCGGCTCGGCGAGCCTGACCACCCGTTCCTCGTCGGTGTGCCCGATGACCAGGGCGCGCTCGCCGTCCTCGAGGATCTCCTTGAGGGTGACGATGTCCCCGACCCGCTCGTACTCCATGGCCTCGACCACGTTGAGCGCTTCGTTGAGCATCACTTCCTGGCCGCGCCGGAGCTCGTCGAGCTCGACGCTGGGGCTGACGTTCACCCGGAGCTTGCGGCCCCCGGTGAAGATGTCGGCCGTTCCGTCCTCGTTCGCCACGAGGAACACTCCGAAGCCGGCCGGCGGCTGCGCGAGCCGGTCGACTTCTTCCTTGAGGGCCACGATCTGGTCGCGGGCCTCACGGAGCGTGTTCGCGAGTCGCTCGTTCTGGGCGGACACGCCGGCCAGGTTGGTCTGCAGCTCGACGATCCGCTCTTCGAGAATCCTCGTGTGCCGCGGAGAGTCGGCGAGCTTGCGTCGCAGGACGGCGATCTCCTGCTCAAGGTAAGCGATCTGCCCGGCCGGGTCGTCGGACCCTCGTCCCGGGCGGATGCCGCGGTTCATGTCGTCGTCGTGGGCTGCCACGGTCCTCACCTCCTCCAAGGGGAGCTGGACGCTTCCAGACCCTACCTGGGTGGGTGTCGATTGAAACCCCTAGATCACAAAGACTGTCGAGGTGTGTCCGATCTTCACCCTTGCGCTCTCCCTCACGCCAGGGGAATACCCACCGAACATGATTGGAAAGCGGCCGAGGGTAGGGTCGAAGTGTTCAACACCCGTCAGAGCCTGCATCGTTCCCGTGCGGCTCGGCACTAAACGGCAGGAGACATGAGCGTGCAGCAGGAGGCCGAAGTCGGCGGCGAGGCGCTGGAGGTCTGGATCGACCAGGATCTCTGTACCGGCGACGGCATCTGTGCCCAGTACGCGCCGGAGGTGTTCGAGCTGGACATCGACGGGCTGGCGTACGTGAAGAGCCCCGAGGACGAGCTGCTTCAGGACAAGGGGGCAACGGTGCCGGTGCCGTTGCCGCTGTTGATGGATGTGGTGGACTCGGCCCGGGAGTGTCCGGGCGACTGCATCCATGTACGTCGCGTTTCGGACAGGGTCGAGGTGTACGGCCCGGACGCGGAGTGAGCGGACCGGTACGCCCTGTCATGGTTGTCTGATTTCTCACAACCGACCATGGCCTGATTCAGACGCTGTGGGCACCGGCGGGTGTCGAGCGGACGAACATGTTGTCCTTCCACTGCCACTTGGCGCTGTCCTTGACGTCGGGGCAGCAACTGGGCACGTCCGACGACGAGTAGCCGAGGTAGGTCGCGAGCACGGCTCCGTCGGTGACGGAGAGACTCGTGACCGTGGTGCGGTCCTTCGGGTCCAGGAGGGTGGCGACCACGCGCGCGTGGCTGCTGTCGGCACTCTGTGTGAGCACGTACACACCGTCGGGCGGGGTGCCCATGGGGGCGTCGCAGTGGACCACGGCGACCGTCTCGGGCCTGCCGTCGCCGTCCAGGTCGCCGCTCGCGCGGCGCATCACGAGCTCGTCGACCGGTCCGCATTCGAGGGGGAAGTCGACGCCGGTGGTGGCGGGGGCGGTGGTGGTCGCCGGCGGGGCCCCCGGGGTGGCGGGCTGGGCGGCGGTGGCCGGTCGGGGCTGGAGGAGCGAGGAGAGGACCACGACACCCGCCACGGCGGTGGCGGTGGCGACCCAGTGGATCGGCCGGGTGTGGGTGTGGGCCAGTTCCGGTACGGCGGATTGCTGCACTAGGAGCGTCTCCCGGGGTGGCTGTGCCGGTGGGGGCGGGGGGTGGCCAGCATCGTGCCATACGTCACAGGGGGACGGAACGGCGGGGTACGGGATATCGGACGCCGCACGGCCCGGACGTGCAACGACAGGGCGCCGTGGCCGAGTTCCGGAGATGATCACGGGAACTCGGGCACGGCGCCCTGTCGTTGGAGTGGGGACGGGCCGCGGTCAGCGGCCGCTGCCGCCGTCGGCGTTGGGGCCGGTGTAGTCCTCGCCGTAGGCGCCCTTGGCGGGGCGGCGGCGGCGCATGGGCGGCTCGACGCCGTCGGCGAGGCGACGGGCGGTGAGCAGGAAGCCGGTGTGGCCGATCATCCGGTGGTCCGGGCGGACGGCCAGGCCCTCCACGTGCCAGTTGCGGATCATCGATTCCCAGGAGGTCGGCTCGTTGAAGGAGCCGATCTCGCGGATGGACTCGACGGTGCGGGCGAGCTGGGTGGTGGTGGCCACGTAGCAGCACAGGATGCCGCCGGGCACGAGCGCCTTGGAGACGGCCTCCAGGCATTCCCAGGGGGCGAGCATGTCGAGGATGACGCGGTCGACGTCGGTGTCGCTCAGGTTGTCCTGGAGGTCGCCGACGGTGAGCTGCCAGGCGGGGTGCGGGCCGCCGAAGTAGCGCTCCACGTTCTGCTGGGCGATCTCGGCGAAGTCCTCGCGGCGCTCGTAGGAGTGCAGCATGCCCTGGTCGCCGATGGCGCGCAGCAGGAAGCTGCTGAGGGAGCCGGAGCCGACGCCGGCTTCGACGACGCGTGCGCCGGGGAAGATGTCGGCGAAGGCGAGGATCTGCCCCGCGTCCTTCGGGTAGACGACGGCTGCCCCGCGGGGCATGGAAAGGACGTAGTCGGGGAGCAGGGGGCGCAGCGCGAGGTAGGCGACGTTCCCGGTGGTGCGGACAACGCTGCCCTCGGGAGCGCCGATCAGCTCGTCGTGGGGGAAGGAACCCTTGTGGGTGTGGAAGTTCTTCCCGGCCTCGAGCGTGAACGTGTAGTGGCGGCCCTTGGGGTCGGTCAGCTGAACCTGGTCCCCGACCTTGAAGGGCCCGCGCCTGCGGGCGGCACCGGTCGGTTCGGACATGTGAACAGCCTACCGGCGTTTGGCGGGGCCGCCGACCACCGCTGTCAGTTGGGGCGGGCCATGGCCTTGACGAAGGCGCGTTCGACGTCGGCCGCGGAGAGGACGCCGTAGATCTCGCCGGTCTCCTCGACCACCAGGTACTCGGTGGCGGGGGTGGCGCGCAGGACGTCGAGGAGGTCCTCGCCGGCGAGTTCGGCGGAGACGCGCATGCCGTCGGTGAGGTCCTGGGCCAGGCCGCTGACGGCGACCCAGGGGCGGCGGTGCTCGGGTACGCCGACGATGGCGGCCTCGCGGACCAGGGAGAGGGGCTCGCCGTGGGCGTCGACGACGACGAGGGCGCGGGCTCCGGCGTCGTTGGCGCGGCGCAGGGCCTCGGAGAGGGGGGTGTCTGTCTCGACGGGCACGGCGCGGCGGGTCAGGGTGCGGGCGCGCAGGTCGGGGAGGTGTTCGCGCAGGCGGGCCATGCGCAGGCTGTTGCCGGCGCCGGTCCAGATGATCGCGGCGAGGATGGCGGCGAGCAGGGCGTCGGTGACGGTGTCCATGCCGACGCTGTCCTCGGCGCTGGAGCCGAGCGCGCCGGACTGGGTGAGGAGGGGCAGGCCGATGAGGACGGAGACGGCGAGGGCGCGGCCGACCCAGGCGGCGGCGATGGTGCCGCTCATGGGCCTGCCGGTGATCTTCCAGACGACGGCGCGGAGCATGCGGCCGCCGTCGAGGGGGAGGCCGGGCAGGAGGTTGAAGACGGCCACGATGAGGTTGGAGATCATCAGGCCGGCCAGCAGGACGCCGGGGACGGTGCCGGGCTCCACGGGCTGCATCGCGACGTAGAAGACGCCGGCGAGGACGAGGGAGAGCAGCGGGCCGACGAAGGCCAGCCAGAACTCGCGGCCCGGGGTCTCGGCCTCCTTCTCGATCTCGGAGACGCCGCCGAAGAACTGGAGCTGGATGCGGCGGACCGGGAGTTTGAAGCGGAGGGCCGCGATGGTGTGGGCCAGTTCGTGGATGAGGACGGAGGCGTAGAAGGCGACCGCGAAGAACAGGGCGACGAGATAGCGGGCGAATCCCAGGTCGGGCAGTACCCGGTCCAGCTGTCCGCCGAAGACCCAGGTGATGAGCGCGGCGACGAGGAACCAGCTGGGCGCCACGTAGACAGGCACTCCGAAGGGGCGTCCCATGAGCAGACCGCCGCGCGGCGACTCCGGGGGGCGGCGGGGCGGACGGCCCTTGGCGAGGGAGGGGGCGTTCTCGTCGAAGCCGGTGCCGGTGCCGGGGCCTGAGCCGGGGCCGCGGTCGCCGTGGGTGTCGGCGTGGGCTCGGGTGTGGTCGCCGCCGGCGGGGGTGGTGGGGTGCGGGGGCGTGGACGGTGTCCCGGCCGAGGGGGTGGGGGCGTGCGGGGCCGGGGCCTGCGCCGGGGGCGTGGGCTCGTCGAGGTCGGGGTGCCGGTCCGGGGATGCCCCGGCGTCGTCCGGCGCCCCGGCCGGGGCGTGCTCGTCGGCGGGCTGGGGGTCGGGGGTGGCCCGGGGTGCCGGTGTCGCGGGGTGCTCGGCCGACTCTTCGCTGTCGGGCCGCGGCCGCCCGCTCCCGCCGCTTTCCACCACGATGTCCCCTCGTTCGAAGCGTCTCCCGCTCCTGCCGGGCGGAAGGGTCTGTGACCGATGGTATGCGTCCGTCGAGGCACGTTCCGCCCCGGCACCCCCTGTGTTTCCCCGGCCGTCGTGCCCACTCCCGGCCGGAGGTGGGTCACTGTCAGTGGCGGGCCGTATGGTCGGGGGCATGGAGAGCAGCAGCGAGGGCGTCGCCCGGCCGGGCGACGAGGGTGGTGTCGTGGCGGAAGAGGTACCGGGGCAGGTGCCCGGGCAGGCCGACGCGCCCGCGGTCGCGCGGGAGGCCGTCGCGCGGGAGGCCGTCACAGAGGGGGTCGCCGCGCAGGAGGCCGTCACGCAGGAGGCGGCCGTGCCGGGGGCGGCGAAGCCCGTCGTCGCCATAGCGCCCACGTCCCTCTCGCCCTCGCGGGCCGGTGACTTCATGCAGTGCCCGCTGCTGTACCGGTTCCGGGTCATCGACCGGCTGCCGGAGAAGCCGAGCCCCGCGGCGACCAAGGGCACGCTCGTGCACGCGGTCCTGGAGCGCCTCTTCGACGCCCCGGCCGCCGAGCGCACCGCGCCCCGGGCCAAGTCGCTGATCCCCGGCCAGTGGGACCGGCTGCGGGAGTCGCGGCCGGAGGTGCTGGAGCTGTTCGCCGACGACCCGGAGGGCGAGCGGCTGGCGGGCTGGCTGTCGGAGGCGGAGCAGCTGGTCGAGCGCTGGTTCACGCTGGAGGACCCGACGCGGCTGGAGCCCGCCGAGCGGGAGCTGTTCGTGGAGACCGAGCTGGAGTCGGGGCTGCGGCTGCGCGGGATCATCGACCGGGTCGACGTGGCGCCCACCGGTGAGGTGCGGATCGTCGACTACAAGACGGGCAAGGCCCCCAGGGCGGAGTACGCCGACGGCGCGCTGTTCCAGATGAAGTTCTACGCCCTGGTGGTGTGGCGGCTGAAGCAGGTGATCCCGCGCCGCCTCCAGCTCGTCTACCTCGGCAGCGGTGACGTCCTGACGTACGACCCCGTCCCGGCCGATCTCGAGCGGGTCGAGCGCAAGCTGCTCGCGCTGTGGGACGCGATCCGGACGGCGACGGAGACCGGTGAGTGGCGGCCGCGGCCCACCAAGCTGTGCGGCTGGTGTGATCATCAGGCGCACTGTCCGGAGTTCGGCGGTACTCCCCCGCCGTATCCGCTGACGGTGAGGGCGGCCGAGTCGGAAGCCGGTGCGCAGGGCAGAATGGGGCCGGACTAGCGAAGGAGACTTACGTGGCCATCCGCGTCCTACTCGTCGACGACCAGCCGCTGTTGCGCACAGGCTTCCGCATGATCCTGGAGGCCGAGCAGGACATCGCGGTCGTCGGCGAGGCCGGAGACGGCCTTCAGGCCCTCGACCAGGTGCGGGCGCTACAGCCCGATGTCGTGCTCATGGACATCCGGATGCCCCGGATGGACGGGGTCGAGGCGACCCGGCAGATCTCCGGACCGGGTCGGGACGGGCCGGCGAAGGTGCTGGTGCTGACCACCTTCGATCTCGACGAGTACGTGGTGGAGGCGCTGCGGGCCGGGGCGAGCGGTTTCCTGCTGAAGGACGCGCCGGCGAACGAACTGGTGCAGGCGATCCGGGTGGTGGCGTCCGGCGAGGCCATGCTGGCGCCGAGCATCACGCGCCGGCTGCTGGACAAGTACGCCACGCATCTGCCGTCGGGCGACGAGCCGGTGCCGGACACCCTGCACACGCTCACCGACCGTGAGGTGGAGGTGCTGAAGCTGGTGGCGCGCGGGTTGTCGAACGCCGAGATCGCCGCCGATCTGTTCGTCAGCGAGACCACCGTCAAGACGCACGTCGGGCATGTGCTGAACAAGCTGGGGCTGCGCGACCGGGTGCAGGCCGCGGTGTACGCGTACGAGAGCGGTCTGGTGCGCCCCGGCGCGCAGTGACGCGAGCCGCTCCGGCGCGTGGTGGCCGGCCATGACGAAAGGGCGCCCCCTTCTCGGGAAGGGGGCGCCCTTCGGCGTCCGGGGCCCGGCCTCACCGGGAGGCCGGGCGGCGGTGTCAGCCCTTGCTGAGTTCCCAGAAGCGGAACACCGTCGACGCGTCCAGGCAGTTCTCCAGGCCGTAGACGTTCTCGCCGACGACCGCGTACTGCTTGGCCTGCCAGATGGGCAGCAGGGGCAGGTCCCGGGCGACGACGTCCTGGAGCGCGGCGTAGTCCGCGTCGGTGGCGGAGCGGTCGCTGCGGGCCGCGGTGCGCGGGATGAGCGTGCCGGTGATCTTGCTGTTGGCGTAGTTGTTGTCCAGTACGTTGCCCTTGCCGAAGAAGGGCGCGGTGAAGTTGTCGGCGTCGGGGAAGTCCGGCACCCAGCCCTTCACGTACACGCCGTACTTGCCGTCGGCGATGTCCTTCTCGTACTGGCCGAAGGCGACGGACTCGACCTTGGCGTCGAACAGGCCGCTGTCGTTGAGCTGCTCCGCGATGGCCTTCAGCTCCTGGTCGGTGGCGGGGCCGTAGCGGGACGGGGTGGACCAGAGGGTGAGGTCGACCTTGCCGGTGATGCCCTCGTCCTCGAGCGCGGCGGCGGCCTTGGCCTGGGAGGGACGGGCGCCGTAGCGGTCGAAGTAGGCGGTGTTGTGGCCCGCGACGCCGGCCGGGATGATCGAGTAGAGCGGGTCGGCGGTGCCCTGGTAGACGTCCTTGATGAGGGCCTCGCGGTCGATCAGGTAGGCGATGGCCTGGCGGACGCCGAGCTTTCCGGCGACGGGGTCGTCCATGTTGAAGACCAGGTGCTGGACCTCGGCGCTGCTGCCCTCGACGACCTCGACGCCCGAGTCGTCGGTGCTCGTCCCGATGTCGGAGATGTCGGCGGCGGTGAGGCCGCGGTAGGCGATGTCGACCTCGTTGTCGAGGAGGGCCTGCTTGAGGGCCTTCTGGTCGCCGCCGAAGAACTTCAGCGTGACGCCCTTGTTCTGGACCTCGCCGGCGGAGCCCTTGTAGTGCTCGTTGGGGGTGAACACGGCCTCGTCGTCGCCGAAGGACTCCAGCTCGTAGGGGCCGGAGCCGACGGCGCCGCCGTCCTCGCGCAGGCCGTCGGCGTCGTACTCGTCGTGGTCGACGATGGATCCGGCGCCGGAGGCTATCTTGCTGGGGAAGGTGGCGTCCGGGACCTTGAGCCGGAAGACGACGGTGCTGTCGTCCGGCGTCTCGACCTTGTCCAGCATGGGGAACATGATCGCGGGGCCGGAGTCGTCGTCGATCTTCAGCATGCGGTCGAAGGAGAACTTGACGTCCTTCGAGGTGAGCGGGTCACCGTTGCTGAACTTCAGTCCGTCCTTGAGCGTGCACCGGTAGACCTTGGTCTCGGTGTCCGTGAAGGCGCACTTCTCGGCCGCGTCGGGCTCGGGTTCGGTGCCGCCCTTGGGGAAGCTCAGCAGCGACTGGAAGACGTTGTTGAACAACATCCAGGATCCGGGGTCGTAGCCGGAGGCCGGGTCCGTGGCGAGGACGTCGTCCGACATCCCCAGCACCACGGCGGATCCGTCGCCGCCCGAGCCCCCGGTCTGGGTGCCGCAGCCGGTCAACAGACCGGAGGCCAGTCCCGCCATGATGGGCAGGACTGGCCACTGGTTACGCATGTTCACGAAATACCTTGTCGTCGGGTCCCGTCACACCGGGGCCGCCGTCCCGGGCCCCGGCCGTGAAAAACGTATCACCCGACGACAGAGCCGAATCAGTTGCTCACACCTCGGCCGAGCTCCCACAGCTGGAGGGTCGCGGAGGAGTTCAGCACGTACGCCGTACCCGTGATGTCGGTGTTGGCGGCGACGTACTGCTTGCCCTGCCACAGCGGCAGCAGCGGCACGTCCTCGGCGACGATGTCCTGGATCTCCGTCAGGCTCTTGCCGGCGCTGAGGCGGTCGGCCTCACGACGGGACTGCGGGATCAGGTCGTTGATGATGTCGCTGTTGGTGTACGGGGACTTGAGGAAGTTGTCCTTGTCGAGGAACGGCGCCACGTAGTTGTCGGCGTCCGGGAAGTCGGGGAACCAGCCCATGCCCCAGACCTCGTACTCGCCCTTGCGCTCGGCCGGGACGAAGGTGTCCCACGCGGCGCCCTTGACGGTGACGTCGAACAGGCCGCTGTCGTTCAGCTGCTCCTTCAGCAGCTCGAACTCCTGCTTGGTGGCCGGACCGTAGTGGTCGGTCGTGTAGTTCAGCGTCAGCTTGACCGGGGTGCTGATGTTCGCCTTGGCCAGCAGGTCCTTGGCCTTGGTGACGCTCGGCTCGCCGTACTTGTTGAAGAACGAGTTGGAGTGGCCCGTGATGGAGGCGGGGACCAGCGAGTACAGCGACTCGGCCTGGGAGCCGTAGACCTCGGAGACCAGGTGGTCGCGGTCGACGACCTGGGCCATCGCCTGGCGCACGGCCTTCGTCTTGACCTCGGGGGCGTCGGTGTTGAAGGCGAGGTAGCGGATCTCGAGGCCGCCGATCTCCACCAGGTCGATGTCGCTGTCGGCGGCGGACTCGGAGAGCTTCTGGATCTGCTCCGGCGACATGGAACGGGTCATCAGGTCGATGTCGCCCTTGTCGAGGGCGGTGCCCATGTCGTCGGCGTCCTCGTAGGACACCATGTCGACCTTGTCGTTGTTCACCGTGAGCGTCCCCTTGTAGTGGGGGTTCTTGGTGAACACGGCCTTGGTCATCTCGTCGCCGTCGGTCTCGGCCTTGAGCGTGTAGGGGCCCGAGCCGTCGACCGAGAAGCCCTCGCGCAGCTTGCCCTTCTCGTAGTCGTCGGGGTTGACGATGCCGGCGACCGGGGTCGACAGCTTGAAGGGGAAGGTGGCGTCGGCGGTCTTCAGATGGAAGATGACTTCGTTGTCACCCTTCGTCTCGACGGTGTCGACCGTGGAGAGAAGGGCGAAGACGCCGGAGTCGGCCTTGATGGCGCGGGCGCGGTCGATGGAGAACTTGACGTCCTCGGCGGTGATCGCGTCGCCGTTGGAGAACTTCAGGTCGCTGCGGAGCTTGCAGGCGTAGCGCTCGCTGCCGCTGTCCGTGAAGCCGCAGGACTCGGCCGCCTCGGGGACGGGCTCGCCCTCGCCCTTGGGCTGGATCATCAGGGTCTGCACGGTCTGGCGCAGGATGTTCCAGGTGCCGACGTCGTAGGCGTAGGCGGGGTCGAGCGGGGCCGGGGCGTCCTTGGTGGCGGTGAACCGGTCGGTGGTGCCCACGACGATGGCGTCGCCGCCGCCGCTCCCGCTGTCGGCCCCGCCGCAGGCGGCGAGTACGGGCGCGAGCAGACCCACCACGGCCGGCAGCACCAAAGTCTTGCGGTTCATGCTCGAGTTTCTCCAGAGCTGTCGAGTCCGTGTAGCCGCCAAGCAGGGGTGTCGCGACGGATCACGGGGTAAGGGGCGATGTTCTCGCGACGAGATTAGTCCGGACCGGCACAGGGGCTCGCAGCCACCGGAGTTGAATGCCCATCACGCAGCGGAACCGGGCGCGAACGCACGGAAAAAACGTCCGCGGAAGGATTCGTGCAGCTGTCCATCAATCGGGACACAAAGGCACGACGGCACACCCGGAATGCAGGGGTCCTGCACATCGGGAGCCGCCTGTCGACCCCCTTCGACGTGGGGAACGTCACACATGCAAGAGGGACGGTCGGTACGGAATTCGACTCCCCGCGAAGATCGGAATTCCCCCGCGCGTACACCCGCCGAATTCCCTTGCTATCGGTGGTGCACGCTGGGTGAACGCCCTATCTCTTTTCCGTCATCGTCCCGCTCACCGACGATCGCGGGCGCTCTCATCAGAGCGGCATGAGGCCGCGCAGAAAAGCCAGGTCGACCGCTTCGAGCGAGGGCACCACCGTGCGCCGGACGCCCGGCGGGATCGGGGCGACGGACGGCACGGCGACGACCCGGCAGCCCGCTGCCTCCGCGGCGGCGACGCCGGTTGCCGTGTCCTCGACGACGGCGCAGCGGGTCGGGTCCACGCCCAGTCCGGCGGCCGCGAACAGGTACGGGTCGGGGAACGGCTTGGTGCGCAGGACCTCGTCCCCGGCCACGGTCAGGGCGAAGTGCTGGGGGCCGAGCGAGGCGAGGACGCGGTCGATGATGCGCCGGTGCGAGGCGGAGACGAGGGCCGTGGGCACCTCGTACTCGGCCAGTTCGGCGAGCAGCCGGGCGGCTCCCGGCATCAGGGGGAGGGCGCGGGTGATGCGGTCCTCGAAGCCCTCGTTGAGCAGGACGGACAGTTCGGCGAGGGTGATGTCGGCCCCGGTGGCCTCGATCAGGAACCCGGCGCTGCGGGTCATCGGGCCGCCGACCACGACATGGCGCCAGGAGTCGTCGAGGGTGTGGCCGAGACCGGCGAAGATCTCCACCTCGACGTCCCACCAGAAGCCCTCGGTGTCGACGAGGGTGCCGTCCATGTCGAGGAGCACGGCCTGGAGGGCCGAGCCCTCGGCCGTGCGGGTTGCTGACGCGGGAACCGTACTGGTCATCCACGTACCTCCTGTGAGGGACGAGCAGGCCGGTTCCCGCTGGGGAACCGGCCTGCAGTGGACCGACCAGTGT
Organism: Streptomyces phaeofaciens; assembly: GCF_014648915.1. Taxonomy (GTDB): domain Bacteria; phylum Actinomycetota; class Actinomycetes; order Streptomycetales; family Streptomycetaceae; genus Streptomyces; species Streptomyces phaeofaciens. Next base: position 319,607 of record NZ_BMSA01000005.1, read on the forward strand.
ACGACTTATCCGATCAGTGTGCGGGGCGGGACGCGCCGCACCTCGCGGTCACCGTGCGTTGAAGTACTTCGCCTCGGGGTGATGGATGACGATCGCGTCCGTGGACTGCTCGGGGTGCAGCTGGAACTCCTCGGACAGGTGGACGCCGATCCGCTCGGGCCGGAGCAGCTCGGCGATCTTGGCGCGGTCCTCCAGGTCGGGGCAGGCGCCGTAGCCGAGGGAGAAGCGGGCGCCGCGGTACTTCAGGGCGAACATGTCCTCGATCCCGGCGGGGTCCTCGCCGGCGAAGCCGAGTTCCGAGCGCACGCGCGCGTGCCAGTACTCGGCGAGCGCCTCGGCCAGCTGTACGGACAGCCCGTGCAGTTCGAGGTAGTCGCGGTAGGAGTCGGAGGCGAAGAGCTTCGCGGTCTCCTCGCCGATGCGGGAGCCGACGGTGACGACCTGGAGGCCGACGACGTCGGTCTCCCCCGACTCCTGCGGGCGGAAGAAGTCCGCGAGGCAGAGCCGGCGGCCGCGGCGCTGGCGCGGGAAGGTGAAGCGGGTGCGTTCGTTGCCGTGCTCGTCCAGGAGGATCAGGTCGTCGTCCTTGGACACGCAGGGGAAGTAGCCGTAGACCACGGCGGCTTCCAGGAGGTTCTCGGTCTGGAGCTTGTCCAGCAGCCCGCGCAGCCGCGGCCGGCCCTCGGTCTCGGCGAGTTCCTCGTACGTCGGTCCGTCGCCGGTGCGGGCCTGCTTCAGGCCCCACTGGCCCTTGAACAGGGCGCCCTCGTCCAGCCAGGTGGCGTACTCCTTGAGCTGGATGCCCTTGATGACGCGGGTGCCCCAGAACGGGGGCTCGGGGACGGGGTTGTCGACGGCGACGTCGGAGCGGACGTGGCCCTCCTCCGGGTGCTCCTCGACCGGCGCGGCGGCGGTGTTCGGCCGGACCCGGCGCTGCTTCAGCTCGGGCAGGCTGACACCGGGCACGCCCCGCTTGACACCGATGAGGGCGTCCATGAGGCGCAGGCCCTCGAAGGCGTCACGGGCGTAGCGGACCTCGCCCTCGTAGATCTCGTACAGGTCCTGCTCGACGTACGCCCTGGTCAGGGCGGCGCCGCCGAGGATGACCGGGAAGTCGGCGGCCAGGCCGCGCTGATTGAGCTCCTCCAGGTTCTCCTTCATGATCACCGTGGACTTCACCAGGAGCCCGGACATGCCGATGACGTCGGCGCGGTGCTCCTCGGCGGCTTCGAGGATCGCGGAGACCGGCTGCTTGATGCCGAGGTTGACGACGTTGTAGCCGTTGTTGGACAGGATGATGTCCACAAGGTTCTTGCCGATGTCGTGGACGTCGCCGCGCACGGTGGCCAAGACGATGGTGCCCTTGCCCTCGGCGTCGGACTTCTCCATGTGCGGTTCGAGGTGGGCGACGGCCGTCTTCATGACCTCGGCGGACTGGAGGACGAACGGCAGCTGCATCTGGCCGGAGCCGAACAGTTCGCCGACGACCTTCATGCCGTCCAGGAGGGTCTCGTTGACGATGTCCAGGGCCGGGCGGGTCTTCAGGGCCTCGTCGAGGTCGGCCTCCAGGCCGTTGCGCTCGCCGTCGATGATGCGGCGCTTGAGGCGCTCCTCCAGGGGCAGGGCGGCCAGTTCCTCGGCCTTGCCGGCCTTGAGGGACTTGGCGGTGGCGCCCTCGAAGAGCTGCATGAGCTTCTGGAGGGGGTCGTAGGCCGGTTTGTCCCCCTGCTGGGCGGAGCGCCGGTCGTGGATGAGGTCGAGGGCGGTCCGGACCTCCTCCTCGCTGAAGCGGGCGATCGGAAGGATCTTCGACGCGTGGACGATCGCGGAGTCCAGGCCGGCCTTGACGCACTCGTCGAGGAAGACGGAGTTCAGCAGGATGCGGGCGGCCGGGTTGAGGCCGAAGGAGATGTTGGACAGGCCCAGGGTGGTCTGGACGTCGGGGTGGCGGCGCTTGAGCTCGCGGATCGCCTCGATGGTGGCGACGCCGTCGCCCCGGGACTCCTCCTGACCGGTGCAGATGGTGAAGGTCAGGGTGTCGATGAGGATGTCCTCCTCGCGGATGCCCCAGTTCCCGGTGAGGTCGTCGATCAGCCGTTCGGCGATCTCGACCTTCTTCTCGGGGGTGCGGGCCTGGCCCTCCTCGTCGATGGTGAGGGCGATCAGGGCGGCGCCGTGCTCCTGGGCCAGCCGGGTGACCTGGGCGAAGCGGGACTCGGGGCCGTCGCCGTCCTCGTAGTTCACGGAGTTGATCACCGCGCGGCCGCCGAGCTTCTCCAGGCCCGCCCGGATGACGTTCACCTCGGTGGAGTCGAGGACGATCGGCAGGGTGGAGGCGGTGGCGAAGCGGCCGGCGAGTTCCTCCATGTCGGCGACGCCGTCGCGGCCCACGTAGTCCACGCAGAGGTCGAGCAGGTGCGCGCCCTCGCGGATCTGGTCGCGGGCCATCTCCACGCAGTCGTCCCAGCGGCCGGCCAGCATGGCCTCGCGGAACTTCTTGGAGCCGTTGGCGTTGGTGCGCTCGCCGATCGCGAGGTACGAGGTGTCCTGGCGGAAGGGGACCGTCTGGTAGAGGGAGGCGGCGCCCGCTTCGGGGCGCGGGCTGCGCTCGCCCGGGGTGAGGTCGCGGACCCGCTCGACGACCTGGCGCAGGTGCTCGGGCGTGGTGCCGCAGCAGCCGCCGATCAGGGAGAGGCCGTAGTCGCGGACGAAGTGCTCCTGGGCGTCGGCCAGCTCCGGCGCGGTCAGCGGGTAGGAGGCGCCGTCCTTGCCGAGCACCGGCAGGCCCGCGTTCGGCATACAGGCCAGCGGGATGCGGGCGTTGCGGGCCAGGTAGCGCAGGTGCTCGCTCATCTCGGCCGGGCCGGTGGCGCAGTTCATGCCGATCATGTCGATGCCGAGCGGCTCCAGGGCCGTCAGGGCGGCGCCGATCTCGGAGCCGAGCAGCATGGTGCCGGTGGTCTCGACGGTCACGGAGACGATCAGCGGGAGGTCCAGACCGGCGGCTCGGCGGGCGCGGTGGGCGCCGATCACGGCGGACTTGGTCTGGAGCAGGTCCTGGGTGGTCTCGACGATCAGCGCGTCGGCGCCGCCGGCGATGAGGCCCTCGGCGTTCTGCTGGTAGGCGTCGCGCAGGGTGCCGTAGGCCACATGGCCCAGGGTGGGCAGCTTGGTGCCGGGGCCGATGGAGCCCAGGACCCAGCGGGCGCGCCCGTCGCGGGCGGTGAAGGCGTCGGCGGTCTCACGGGCGATCCGGGCTCCGGCCTCGGACAGTTCGTGGACCCGCTCGGGGATGTCGTACTCGGCCATCGCGGCGAAGTTGGCGCCGAAGGTGTTGGTCTCGACGCAGTCCACGCCCGCGGCGAAGTACTCCTCGTGCACGGAGCGGACGATGTCGGGCCGGGTGACGTTCAGAATCTCGTTGCAGCCCTCGAGGTTCTCGAAGTCCTCAAGGGTGGGGTCCTGGGCCTGGAGCATGGTGCCCATGGCTCCGTCGGCCACCACCACTCGGGTGGCCAGGGCCTCTCGGAGCGCGGACACACGGGTCCGGCTGTCGGCGGAAGGGGTCGGCGGCACAGAGGCCATGGAAGGGCTCCCTCGGATGCGACGGCTGTCGGCTTTGCGTCGCCTCGGGAACACGGGTGGAACAGCTTCCCGAGGAGTGCGCACGCCGTCAGGGTAGCGGGGTCGAGGGCCGTATGGTCAGGGCGTCCACGGGACGGACGAGCATGTCGCCCGATCACCGGTGGGTCACCAGCGGATCACTCCCGGATTCCTCCCGGGGGACGAGAGACGTAATCGGTGTCGGCCGACCATTGGCGAGAGGTTGGCATGGACCGGTAGTGTTCGACATTGCCGAACGACGGTGGACAGCCTGTCGGTGACGGCCGAAGGGGACGGAGGCAGGACGGCGATGGCACGGAACATCCAGTCGGTCGAACGGGCGGCCGCGATGCTGCGGCTGCTCGCGGGCGGCGAGCGGCGGCTGGGCCTGTCGGACATCGCGTCCTCGCTGGGCCTGGCCAAGGGCACCGCCCACGGCATTCTGCGCACCCTCCAGCTGGAGGGGTTCGTCGAGCAGGACGAGCCGTCCGGGCGCTACCAGCTGGGCGCGGAGCTGCTGCGCCTGGGCACCACCTATCTCGACGTGCACGAGCTACGCGCGCGTGCGCTCGTCTGGACGGACGACCTGGCCCGCTCCAGCGGGGAGAGCGTCCATCTGGGGGTGCTGCACCAGCAGGGCGTCCTGATCGTGCACCACGTCTTCCGGCCCGACGACAGCCGGCAGGTCCTGGAGATCGGGGCCATGCAGCCGCTGCACTCCACGGCCCTGGGCAAGGTCCTGTCCGCCTACGACCCGGTCGCGCACAGCGAGGTCACGGAGGCCGACCGCAAGGCCTTCACGGACCGTACGGTGTGCGAGCTGGAGGACTTCGAGCACCTCCTCGACGTGACCCGCGCGCGCGGATACGCGGCGGACGTGGAGGAGACCTGGGAGGGCGTCGCGTCCATCGCCGCGCCCATCCACGACCGGCGGCGGATGCCGGTCGGCGCGGTCGGCGTCACGGGCGCCGTGGAGCGGCTGGCCAGGGACGGGGAGCTGCGCCCCGAGCTGATCGCGGCGGTGCGCGACTGCGCCCGCGCGGTGTCGCGGGACCTGGGCGCCGGGCGGTTCTGAGGGCCCCCGGGCCCCCGTGAGCGCGGGCCCCCGGGCCCCGTGAGCGCGACAAGCACGTGAGCACGGGCGCCTGAGAAACACGCAAGAGCACGCCGGAACGTCGTACGACGTTCCGGCTTTCGCCATACCCTGAAATAGGCCTCAAATGGGGCATTCAGGATGAGAGTGACGTCAGGCGTCAGAAGATCGATAACTTCCCGCGATCAATAACGATCGCGTTTTCGATAACCGAACCCTTGACGCACCCGTGAGGCCAGAGCAAAACTCTCGTCCATCGGTCGGCATTGTCGAACACCTACCGGCAATACGCGCTAGAGTGTGGCAACGCCAAGGGCCGGCAAATCGCTCTCACCCCCGAGGGCAGCTCGAACCTCCGGAGGGACCCGGGGTTCGGTCCCCTGGACGAAGGACAAAGGAGTCGCGGGTGTCCAGCTCCGACATCTTCATCGGCGAGACCATCGGTACCGCCATACTCATCCTGCTCGGCGGTGGCGTCTGCGCCGCCGTCACGCTGAAGGCCTCCAAGGCCCGCAACGCCGGCTGGCTGGCCATCACCTTCGGGTGGGGTTTCGCCGTACTGACGGCCGTCTACACCTCGGCCCCGCTCTCGGGTGCCCACCTCAACCCGGCCGTGACCGTCGCACTCGCGATCAAGGACAGTGACTGGAGCAACGTTCCGGTCTACTTCGCGGGCCAGTTCCTCGGTGCCGCGATCGGAGCCGCGCTGGTCTGGGTCGCCTACTACGGCCAGTTCCAGGCGCACCTCACCGACAAGGAGATCGTCGGCGGCCCCGGTGCGCAGGCCACCACGGCCAAGGCCGTCGAGGCCCAGGAACAGGGCGCCGGCCCGGTGCTGGGCGTCTTCTCCACCGGCCCGGAGATCCGGGTCGTCTGGCAGAACCTCGCCACCGAGATCATCGGCACCGTCGTGCTGGTGCTCGCGGTCCTCACCCAGGGCCTGAACGACAAGGGCAACGGCCTCGGCAACCTGGGCGCCCTGATCACCGCGCTCGTCGTCGTCTCGATCGGTCTGTCCCTCGGCGGCCCGACCGGCTACGCGATCAACCCGGCCCGTGACCTCGGTCCGCGCATCGTGCACGCGCTCCTGCCCCTGCCCAACAAGGGCGGCTCCGACTGGGGCTACGCCTGGATCCCCGTGGTCGGCCCGCTGATCGGCGGCGCCATCGCGGCAGGCATCTACAACGTCGCCTTCGCTTAAGAGCACGAAGAGCATGCTGAGCGACAACGCACTCGGCCTTCACCGCACTCACTAAGCACCGCGCCGTACAGACAGCCCACTCCACGGAACCTCAGGAGCACACCGTGACCGACGCCCACACCGCCGGCCCCTTCATCGCCGCGATCGACCAGGGCACCACCTCCTCCCGCTGCATCGTCTTCGACAAGGACGGCCGGATCGTCTCGGTCGACCAGAAGGAGCACGAGCAGATCTTCCCGAAGCCGGGCTGGGTCGAGCACAACGCCAACGAGATCTGGACCAACGTCCAGGAGGTCGTCGCCGGAGCCGTCGCCAAGGCCGGCATCACCCGCGACGACATCAAGGCCATCGGCATCACCAACCAGCGCGAGACCACTCTCCTCTGGGACAAGAACACCGGTGAGCCCGTCCACAACGCCATCGTCTGGCAGGACACCCGCACCGACGCCCTGTGCCGCGAACTCGGCCGCAACGTCGGCCAGGACCGCTTCCGCCGCGAGACCGGCCTGCCGCTGGCCTCCTACTTCGCCGGCCCCAAGGCCCGCTGGCTGCTCGACAACGTCGAGGGCCTGCGCGAGCGCGCCGAGGCGGGCGACATCCTCTTCGGCACCATGGACACCTGGGTCATCTGGAACCTGACGGGCGGTGTCAACGGCGGCAAGCACTACACCGACGTCACCAACGCCTCCCGCACCATGCTGATGAACCTGCACACGCTGGAGTGGGACGACAAGATCGCCGAGTCCATCGGCGTCCCGCTGTCGATGCTCCCGGAGATCCGCTCCTCCGCCGAGGTCTACGGCGAGGTCAGCGGCGGCAAGCTCGGCGACCTGCTCGGCGGCATCCCGGTCGCCTCCGCGCTCGGCGACCAGCAGGCGGCGCTGTTCGGCCAGACCTGTTTCGCCGAGGGCGAGGCCAAGTCGACGTACGGCACCGGCACCTTCCTGCTGATGAACACCGGCGACAAGCCGGTCAACTCGTACAACGGCCTGCTGACCACGGTCGGCTACCGCATCGGCGACCAGAAGGCGGTCTACGCCCTCGAGGGCTCGATCGCCGTCACCGGTTCGCTGGTGCAGTGGATGCGCGACCAGATGGGTCTCGTCTCCACCGCCGCCGAGATCGAGACGCTCGCGCTCACGGTCGAGGACAACGGCGGCGCGTACTTCGTGCCGGCCTTCTCCGGTCTGTTCGCCCCGTACTGGCGCTCCGACGCCCGCGGTGTGATCGCCGGCCTCACCCGGTACGTCACCAAGGCGCACCTCGCGCGCGCCGTCCTGGAGGCCACGGCCTGGCAGACCCGTGAGATCACCGACGCCATGACGAAGGACTCCGGCGTCGAGCTCGCGGCGATCAAGGTCGACGGCGGCATGACCTCCAACAACCTGCTGATGCAGACCCTCTCGGACTTCGTGGACGCCCCCGTGGTGCGCCCGATGGTCGCCGAGACGACCTGCCTCGGCGCCGCCTACGCCGCCGGTCTCGCCGTCGGCTTCTGGACCAGCACCGACGACCTGCGCGCCAACTGGCGGCGGGCCGCCGAGTGGACCCCCAACATGGCCGCGGAGAAGCGCGACCGTGAGTACAAGAGCTGGCTCAAGGCCGTCGAGCGGACCATGGGCTGGCTCGACGAGGACGAGAGCTGACAAGAGCCGGCTCCCCGTATCGAAGCCGGCTCCCACGAGAGCTCTGATGAGGAGTAAGAACCCGACATGACCAGTCAGTCCACCCTGCAGTCCGTGCCTGCCCTCGGTACGCGCCCGGCCTCCGGTTCCAACCCGAGCCGCGCCGAGACCCGGGAGCAGCTCTCCAAGGCGTCGTACGACCTTCTCGTGATCGGCGGCGGCATCCTGGGCATCTCCACCGCCTGGCACGCCGCGCAGTCCGGCCTCAGGGTGGCCCTGGTCGACGCCGGCGACTTCGCCGGCGCCACCTCCTCCGCCTCCTCCAAGCTTCTCCACGGCGGTCTGCGCTACCTGCAGACCGGCGCGGTGAAGCTGGTGGCGGAGAACCACTTCGAGCGCCGTGCGGTCTCCCGCCAGGTGGCCCCCCACCTGGCGAACCCGCTCACGTTCTACCTCCCCGTGTACAAGGGCGGGCCGCACGGCGCGGCGAAGCTCGGGGCGGGCGTCTTCGCCTACTCCGCCCTGTCGGCCTTCGGTGACGGCGTGGGGCATCTGCTCTCGCCGGCCAAGGCCGCCCAGGACGTGCCCGAGCTGCGCACCGACAACCTCAAGGCCGTGGCCGTGTACGGCGACGACCAGATGAACGACGCCCGCATGGCGCTGATGACGGTCCGCGCGGCCGTCGAGGCGGGCGCGGTGGTCCTCAACCACGCCGAGGTCACCGGGCTGCGCTTCACCCGGAACCGGGTGACGGGCGCCGACCTGCGCGACCGCGTCTCCGGCGACGAGTTCGGCGTGAACGCCCGGCTCGTGCTGAACGCGACCGGCCCCTGGGTCGACCACCTGCGCAAGATGGAGGACCCCAATGCCGCCCCGTCGATCCGGCTGTCGAAGGGCGCGCATCTGGTCCTGAAGCGGACGGCGCCGTGGAAGGCCGCGCTCGCGACCCCCATCGACAAGTACCGCATCACCTTCGCCCTCCCGTGGGAGGACATGCTGCTGCTGGGCACCACCGACGAGGAGTTCGAGGGCGACCCCGCGGACGTCAGGGTCACCGAGAAGGACACCGCCCAGATACTCGACGAGGCCGCGTTCTCCATCCGCGACCAGCAGCTCGACCGCGACCTCATCACCTACGCCTTCGCCGGTCTGCGGGTGCTGCCGGGCGGCCCCGGCGACACCGCCAAGGCCAAGCGCGAGACGGTGGTGACCGAGGGCAGGGGCGGCATGCTGTCCGTCGCGGGCGGCAAGTGGACCACCTTCCGCCACATCGGCCGTACGGTGATGCAGAAGCTGGAGGCGCTGCCGGGCCACCCGCTCGGCGACGACTTCGAGCCGATCGCCTCGCTGCCGAAGAAGCTTCCGCTGCCCGGCGTCGCCAACCCGCGCGCGGTCGCCCACCGGTTGCTGGTGGACCACCCGGCGCCCGGTCCGCGCATGGCGGCGGACACCGCCAAGCACCTGGCCACCCACTACGGCTCGCTGGCCTTCGACATCGCCCGTCTGGCCAACGACAACCCCGAACTGCGCGAGCGCGTCCACCCCGATGCCCCGGAGATCTGGGCGCAGGTCGTCTACGCCCGCGACAACGAGTGGGCCGAGACGGCGGACGACGTGCTGCGCCGCCGTACGACGCTGACGATCCGCGGTCTGGCCACGGACGACGTCCGCGCCAAGGTCCAGGACCTGCTCGACAAGAAGTGACCCGCCCGGTCACCGACGGACCCTGCGCCGGCCCACTCCCCTGACCGGGGCCGGCACCGGGGGACGGCCCCGCCGTACCGGGGCCGGAACCACGAGAGGGGCGGCTCCTCGCCGATGGAGCCGCCCCTCTCGCATGCCCGTATGTGCCCCGCACGCTTGCCGGTGTCCCATGCGCGGAACGGGCGTACTCGCTTCCGCACGCCCCTCGAAGGCCTCCGCACGCTCCCTCACACGTATGTCGAACAGCGCGTTCGTTGCCGCGCCGGGCCGCTACAACGGTCATTCGGGCACGGCGACACGGCGGCTGGACGGCTGCCACCGGGGGCGGTCATATGCACGGCGGACGGCACAGCGCGCGGGCGCGGCGGCGCGTGGGGTTCGCCGTCTGCGCGACCGCGCTCCTGGCACTGGCGGGTGTCCTGCGGTGGTGGTGGGAGAACGCCGCCACCGCGGGGGTGCTGATCTCGGCGATCGGCGCGTTCGTGTCGGTGGTCGCGCTCGTGGCCGACATCCTGCGCGGCGACGCCGACCCGCCCGCGCACTCGGCCGACCGGACCCGCCGGCGCGCCGCCGACGCCCTCGCCGAGGCGGTCCGTGAGCAGTGGGCGGCCGAGGCCCGGTTACGGCGGCTGCGGGACCCGGTGCCGCTCGATGTGCGCTGGGCGCCCGCGGACCGGCGGCTCGCCGATCACCCGGAGAACGTGCGGCGGCCCCGGCTGCCCGCGCCGCGCGAGTACCGGATCGAGGACATCGCCGGATCGTTCGCCGCGCTGTCCGGCCGCCGCCTGGTGGTGCTCGGCGGCCCGGGGTCCGGCAAGAGCGTGCTGGCGGTGCGGTTCGTCCTCGACCGGCTGGCCGCGCGCCGGCCGGGCGGCCCGGTGCCGGTGATCTTCCCGCTGGCGGGCTGGGACCCGCACGCCGACGCACTGCGCGACTGGCTGGCGCACCGGCTCGCCGCCGAGTACCGGCCGCTGGCCGGGCCGGCCGACGACCGGCGCACCCTGGCCCGGGCCCTGCTCGACGCGGGACTCGTCCAGCCGGTGCTCGACGGCTTCGACGAACTGTCCCGGCAGGCCTACGGGCAGGCCGTACGGCGGATCAACGCCGAACTGGACGACGATCTGCCGCTGTTCCTCACCAGCCGCAGCGACGCCTGGACGACCGCCGTGGCCGAGGGCGACGTGCTCACCGCCGCCGAGGTGGTCCAGCTCCTCCCCCTCGACCTCGGGCAGGCGGCCGGCCATCTGGAGCGGACGGCGCGGCCGCTGCACCCGGCGGAGGACGAACCCGGCACGGTCTGGACACCGGTGCTGCGGGAACTCGCGCACCGCCCCGGGCACCCGCTGGCCCGGGCGCTCGCCACCCCGCTGACGGTGGCGCTGGCCCGCGCGGTCTACGGCGACACCTCCCGGGACCCGTCGGAGCTGCTCGACCCGGAACGGTTCCCGACGGCCGAGGCGGTCGAGGAACATCTGCTCGGCGCGTTCGTGCCGGCCGCGTTCGCGGACGCGGGGCCCCGGGCCACCTCGGACGCGGTGCGCCGGCTCACCCTGCTCGCCGCCGAGCTGCACCGGCGCGGCACGACCCGGCTGGCCTGGTGGGAACTGGAGTCGCTGCTGCCGCGCGCGCTGCGGGTGTACGCGCCGGGGCTGCTGTCGCTGGCCCTGCTGTCCGCGCTGACGCTGCCCGTCGCCCTGGCCCGGGCCACCCGTGATCTGGCGGGTGCCGAGGACACCGGGTCGCTGGTCGCCACGCTGGTGGGGCAGACGCTGGGGTTCGCGTTCGGGGTGATGTACCTGCTGCCCTCCGGCGAGGGCCGGCGCGGCCGGCGGTTCCTGGCCCGCCAGACCCTGGTGACGGCGTCGGCGAGCGCCCTGCTCTGGGCGGGCTTCGCCGCGGCGGACGATCTGCGCTTCGGGTTCCGGTTCGGCACCGTGACCGACGGTTGGCTGCCCGATCTGCTCGGCGGCTGTCTGTTCTCCCTCCTCTTCACCCTGTTCTTCGGCATCGCGGGACTGCCGCGGCGGCCGCTGCCGCTCGGGCTGCCCTGGAGCGGTGCCGCGGGGCGCGCGACGGCCCGGTTCTGCGGGGCGGTCCTGCTGCTGGGCGGGACCGTGACGGCGGGCGCCGTGCCGCTGGGCTGGTCGGGCAACCCCTGGACCCTGCTGGTCGGCATCACCTGCGCGGGAGCGGGCGTGGCGCTGCGGGTGAGCGGTGGCCGTGGGGCCGGGCAGGACGACAGGCGGCCGCCCCGGGCGGGGCGGGTCGCCGGGCGCTTCGCGGCGGGCGCGCTGCGGGGCACCGCCGCCGCCCTGCTGATCGGGGTCACCACCTGTACGGCCTCGGGACTCGCCGCGGCCGGCACGACCCTGCTCACCTCGGACCACGTGCCGGCGGTCCCGGGCGCCGGCCCGCAGGGCTGGAGCTTCGCGGAGCGGCACGGCGTCAGATCGGCGGCCGGCGGCCGGCCGGTGCGGGGCATGCTGCTGTACCCGGGCGGCGGGGCGCGGCCGGTGGCCTATCCCGAGGGCGCGCAGCCGCCGGACTGCGACGTGCCCCTGTTGCGGGACCGCCGGTGCGTGCGGTTCGTGTCCCGGTACACGGTGTTCGAGTCCCGGGACGGCGCGGTCGTGGTGCGCCTGACCACGGGCGGTGCGGCTCCGACGACGGGTCACACGGCGACGGGCGGTACGGCGACCGCCGGTTCGACGACCAGCGGTACGGCGACCGGCAGTACGGCGACCGGCGGCACGACGACGGTTGCCCACGCGGCGAACCTGCGGTCCGTGCTGCCGGAACGGGCCCGTGCCTGGCTCACCGAGGGGACGGCCTCGGGGTTCCTCGCGCGGTTCCTGCCGCCGTTCGTGGGGGCCGGGGTGCTGATCGGTGTGGTCGGCGGATGCGTGTGCGGGGTGTACCGCGCCCTGAGCGTGCCCTCGGACGTCATACGGGCCACGAGTCCCGGCACCTCGCTGCGCACCGACCGGACGGCGGCCGTCACCCGCGGCGCCATGGTCGCGCTGCTGGTGGCGTTCGTGTGCGTGCCGGTGTTGGCGCTGCCGGGCGACCGGGGCGGGCTCGCGCACATCGGCACCCAGCTGTGGCTGCCGCTGGGCACGGCGGCGCTCGCGCTGAGCGCCTGGGGGCGCTTCACGGTCGCCCGGTTCTGGCTCGCGGCGACCGGCCGGATGCCGTGGCGGCTGATGTCGTTCCTGGCGGACGCCCACCGCCGGGGTGTGCTGCGGCAGACCGGGGCCTCGTTCGAGTTCCGGCACGTACGCCTCCAGGCGCACCTCGCGGGCGAGGCGAGCGGTGATCCGGCGGATGCCGCGTTGTCGCTGCCGGACGCCTCCCTGGACGTGTGAGCGCCGACCGGGCGGATCCCGGCGAGCGGCGTGGCGGGACGCGTTCGCGGCCCGGCGGCGGGGCCCTGAAAGGCAATGGACATCACATCTCGCCATGTGGGACAACACTCTTCCCGAAGTCGGTGTACACCACATCCGGAGTTACCATCACGGAACCGGCACCCGCCCCCGGCGCCGCGCGGCCGAGTGACGTCCATCCACCGGCGACGCGCATCCACCGCCGGCCCCACCTCACCTCTCCTTCCAGACTGCTGGAGTTGTTTCCATGACGCTGCTGACGACCTGGTCCGAGTCCGGCCCGGAGACCCTGGTCCGCCGCACCTGTGACCCCGCCGAGATCGCCGAGGCCCTGAAGCCGCTGGGCGTGCGCTTCGAGCAGTGGCCGGTCCGTGAGGACGTCCCCTTCGACGCCGACAGCGCGACCGTGTTCGCCGCGTACGGCCCGGAGATCGACAAGCTGAACGCCGAGGAGGGCTTCAGCACCGTCGACGTCCTCGGTCTGCACCCCAGCGACGACCCGGAGTTCCCCGCGAAGGCGAAGGCGGCCCGCGAGAAGTTCCTCCAGGAGCACACCCACGACGATGACGACGAGGTCCGCTTCTTCGTCTCCGGCTCCGGCATCTTCTATCTGCACGTGAACGGCGAGGTGCACGCGGTCCTCTGCGAGAAGGGCGACCTGCTGGGCGTCCCGCGCGGCACCACCCACTGGTTCGACATGGGCACGAAGCCCTCCTTCACCGCGATCCGCTTCTTCCACGAGGAGGACGGCTGGATCGGCACCTTCACCGGCTCCCCCATCGCCTCGCGCTTCCCGGACTACGACACGATCGCGGCCGGCTTCGAGGCCGACAGGACCGCCGCGTGAGCCAGCGCACCCTGACGTTCGCCGTGGACGCCGTGGTGCTCGACATCGAGGGCACCACGAGCGCCACGGGCTTCGTCGTGGACGTGCTGTACCCGTACTCGCGCGCCCGTTTCGCCGAACTGCTCACCGAGCGCGCCGCCGAACCCGCGGTGTCGCGCGCGATCGCCCAGGTGCGGGAGCTGTCCGGGGAGCCGGACGCCGACGCGGCCGCGGTCGAGAAGACGCTGAACGCCTGGCTGGACGACGACCGCAAGGCGACGCCGCTGAAGACCCTTCAGGGCATCGTCTGGGCGGAGGGCTTCGCGCGCGGCGACCTCGTCTCGCACTTCTACGACGACGTCGTACCGGCCCTGCGCGCCTGGCACGCGGCCGGCGTACGGCTGTACGTCTATTCGTCCGGATCGGTGGCGGCGCAGCGGGCCTGGTTCACCAGCAGCCCGCAGGGCGACCTCACCCCGCTCGTGTCGGGTCTGTACGACACCGAGAACGCGGGTCCCAAGCAGGAGCCGGCGTCGTACCGCCGGATCGCGGAGTCGACCGGCGTCGAGGGTGGGCGCCTGCTCTTCCTCTCCGACCGGCCGGGCGAACTCGACGCGGCCCGCGAGGCCGGCTGGCACGCCGTGGGGATCCGGCGGCCCGGGGAGCCGTACTCCGCGCAGGCCGTCGAGGGTCACCCGCAGGCGGCGACGTTCGACGAGATCACCCTCAGCACCACCGGCACTACCAGTACCACCGGGAGCACCGCATGACCGCCGAGATCAACGCACTCGACCTGGAGGAGGCGGGCGCGGTCCTGGCCGCCGAGTCCGCCCGCTTCGCCTCCTTCGGCTGGATGCGCGGCACGTCCGGCAATCTGTCGGTCGTCCTGTCCCGCGAGCCGCTGCGCCTCGCGGTCACCGCGAGCGGCCACGACAAGGGCGAACTGACGCCCGCGGACGTGGTACTGGTGGACGGTCAGGGCGCGGCGCTGCGCGGCGGGAAGCCGTCCGCCGAGGCCGAACTGCACGCGCGCGTGGCCGCGTTGACCGGTGCGGGCGCGGTGGTGCACGTCCACACGGTGGCGTCCGTGGCCCTGGGCCACCGCCACCCGGGCGGGATCGTCTTCCGGGATCTGGAGATGCTCAAGGGCGTCGGCCAGCCCGCGCACGACGTCGAGGTGACCCTGCCGGTCATCGCCAACAGCCAGGACATGAAGGTGCTCGGCGATCGCCTGGAGGCGGCCCGCGAGCCCCGGATGCCGGCGGTGGTCGTGGCGGGCCACGGGCTGTACGTCTGGGGCGACAGCCCGCGCCGGGCCCGCCATCACACCGAGGTGGTCGAGTGGCTGCTGGAGCTGGAACTGACCCGGCGCTGAGCCGGGCGGGTACGAGGAGGGGGCGCCGGTCGCGGACCGGCGCCCCCTCCTCGTGCGCTCCGCGCGAGAGGCCCTACTTCAGGCGCTCCCCGGGGAGTTCGCCCGCGGAGACCTCCAGCACTCCGCGCTCGGTGACCAGCCCGGTCACCAGGCGCCCCGGCGTGACGTCGAACGCCGGGTTGTGGCCGCGCGAGGCGGCGGGCGCCGTGCGGACGCCGGCCCACTCCAGCACCTCGTCCTCGCCGCGGAGTTCGATGTGGATGGCGTCCCCGTCGGGCGTGGCCAGGTCGACCGTGGTGGTCGGCGCGGCGACCAGGAACGGGATGCCCGCGTCGGCGCAGGCGAGGGCGACGCCCACGGTGCCGACCTTGTTGGCGGTGTCGCCGTTGGCCGCTATCCGGTCGGCGCCGACGACCGCCGCGTCGACCTGGCCGCGCAGGATGGTGCCGGCGGCGGCCCCGTCGACCTGGACGTAGTGCGGGATGCCCTCCTGGACCAGCTCCCAGGCGGTCAGCCGCGAGCCCTGGAGCAGCGGGCGGGTCTCGTCGGCGTAGACGACCTCCACCCGTCCGCGCGCGTGGAGTTCGCGGACGACGCCGAGGGCGGTGCCCCAGCCCGCGGTCGCGAGGGCGCCGGTGTTGCAGTGGGTGAGGATCCGCAGCGGCCGGTCCTCGCCGACCCTCTTGAGCAGCCAGTCCGCGCCGAACGCGGCCATCGCCCGGTTGGCCTCGACGTCCTCGCGCTGGACGGCGGCCGCCTCCTCCAGCACCGCGTCCAGCCCCTTGCCGAAGCGGGTCATGACCCGGTCCACGCAGACCATGAGGTTGACGGCGGTGGGCCGTGCCTCGCGGATCCGGGCGACGGCGGCGCGCACCTCGGCCTCGGTCCAGCCCTCCCGTTCGCCCTGGAGCAGCGCGATCGCCACGCCGTAGGCGCCGGCCGCGCCGATCGCGGGGGCGCCGCGCACCACGAGCCGCCGGATCGCGTCCACCAAGCCATCCACATCGTGGACATCGACGGTCTCGGTGCGGTGCGGGAGGGCGGTCTGGTCGATCAGCGCGAGGCCGGTTCCGGTCCACTCGACGGCGCGCAGTTCCTGGGACATAACGGGACACTCCTGATGTTCCGATGGTGTCCGACACCGTACATGACCTCGAAGAACCCTGAGCGAACCATAGTTCGAGACGGGCGGGCGGCTGTCCGGAAATGAGTGTTACAGTCACGCACCTGCATCCCGCAGGGCGAAACCTGTATCCCGCAGGGCGAGACGAAGGGGGAGATCATGCCGCTGCTCACCATGCGCCGCTTCCTCGACTTCGGCCGATGCGCCGCCGACGGCTGTCGTAGCTGAGCCCGTCCCCCTCGGCCCGGCCGACGGCCGTCCCGCACCGCCCTCCCGCACGCAGTCCACCCCACCCTCTCCTCGTGCTCACCGTCGAGCGCGCCCCCCGGCATACCCGGAAGGTCCCCGATGCACCGCAGAAACCGCCGCTCCCTCCAGGTCGCCGCCCTCGCGGCCGGCACCGCGCTCCTCGCCACCGCCTGCAACGCCGCCGCGAAGCAGGACGACACCACGGCGGCCACCGGCGGCAGCGGGAAGTCCTTCACCCTCGTCACCCCGGACGCCGTCGGGCAGAACGAGTTCCTGAAGCTCGCCGTCAGCGGCATCGAGAGCGCGGCGAAGCGGCACGACGGGACGCGGAAGGTCTACGAGTCCACGGACACCGCCTCCCAGCAGCAGAACGTGCAGGCCGCGGTGGACGCGGCGCCGGACGTGATCGTGCTGGTCGGCTTCGAGTTCGCCGACATCGTCGCCCAGCAGGCGCAGAAGCACCCGAAGCAGCAGTTCCTGATCGTCGACGCCTGCACCACGAAGACGTACGACAACGTCAGTTGCGCGGTCTTCCGCGAGCACGAGGGCGTCTACCTCGCGGGTGCCGAGGCGGGCCTGCTGAGCAAGTCCGGCAAGGTCGGCGCGGTGGACGTGCTCGACACGCCCCAGTTCCGCCGCTACAGCGACCCGTTCGCGGCCGGCGCCCGGAAGGTCGCCGCCAAGACGGAGACGTCGACCCGCTTCGTCGGCGGCCAGTCCCCGTTCGACGACTCGGCCCGCGCCAAGGAGCAGGCGAACACCCTGCTCTCCAAGGGCTACGACCAGATCATGGCGGCCGCCGCGGCCGGCAACTACGGCGTCTTCGAGGCCGCCGAGGCCAAGGGCGCGTACGCGTACGGCGTGGACGTCAACCAGTGCACCTCGGCGCCCGGCACGGTCGTCGACAACGTGGTCAAGCGCACGGACGTCGCCGTCGAGAAGGGCATCGAGTCGGTCCTCGCCGGCACGACGGGCACCACCGTCTCGTACGGCCTGAAGGAGGGCGGCATCAGCCTGACCGGTCTGGAGGACGGCGTCGACTCGTCGAAGTGCGTGATCGCCGACCACAAGGACGTCCTGGCGAAGGTCGAGGCGCTGCGCGACCAGATCGTGTCCGGAGAGCTGACGGTCGATGACCCCGCCGCGAGCTGAACCGGAACTCGCCGTCGAGCTGCGGGGAATCACCAAGCGGTTCCCCGGCACGCTCGCCAACGACGCCGTCGACCTGACCGTCCGCCGGGGCGAGATCCACGCCCTGATGGGCGAGAACGGCGCGGGCAAGTCCACGCTGATGTCGGTCCTGTACGGCATGGAACGGCCCGACGCCGGAACGGTCCGGATCGACGGCCGCGAGACGCGCTTCACCAGCCCGGGCGACGCCATGGCGGCCGGGCTCGGCATGGTCCACCAGAGCTTCAAGCTGTTCGACTCGCTGACGGTCGCCGAGAACGTCGTCTACGCCGCCGAGCCGCGCCGCTTCGGTCTGGTGGACCGGGCCGCCGCCCGCGACCGGGTGCGCGCGCTCGCCGAGGAGCACGGCCTCGCCGTCGACCCGGACGCCCGGGTCGGCGACCTGCCGGTCGGGCTGCGCCAGCGCGTGGAGATCCTCAAACTGCTGCACCGGGGCGCCCGCACGCTCGTCCTCGACGAGCCGACGGCCGTGCTCACCCCGGCCGAGGCGGACGCCCTGTTCAGCGTCCTCAAGTCGCTGACCGCGCAGGGCCGTACGGTGATCCTGGTCACCCACAAGCTGCGCGAGGTGCTGGAGGGCTCCGACCGTGTGACCGTCCTGCGGGACGGCCGGGTGGTCGCCCGGCTGGTCACGGCCGACACCACGGCCGACGAGATCGCCGCCGCGATGACCGGCCGCGCGGTGCGGCTGGACCGGATCCACGCACCGGGCACGCCCGGTGACGCGGTGCTGGACGTCACCGGATTCGGCACGGACTCCGTCCACGACGTGGACCTCACCGTCCACGCGGGCGAGATCGTCGGCATCGCGGGCGTCGCGGGCAACGGGCAGAGCGAACTGATCGAGGCGCTGGCCGGGCTGAGGCCGGTCACCGCGGGGCGGGTCACGCTGGCCGGCGACGACATCACCCACGCCTCGGCCACCGAACGCCGCGCCAGGGGCCTGGCGTACGTCCCCGAGGACCGCCACGCGGTCGGCACGGCACCCGCCGCGACGGTCGCGGACAACCTGGCGATGGGCCACCACCGCACCTCCCTCTCCTCCCGCGGTCTGCTGCCGCCGGCCGCCGTGCGCGCCCATGCCCGGCGGCTCGTCGAACGGTTCGGGATCAAGGCGGCGACGACCGAGGTGCCCGCCTCCGCGCTCTCCGGCGGCAACCTCCAGAAGCTGCTGATCGGCCGCGAACTCGCCCATGACGCCCCGCTGCTGCTCGTCGAGCAGCCCACGCGCGGGGTCGACATCGGCGCTATCCAGAACATCCACGACCAGCTGATCGCCTACCGCGACGCCGGTCACGCCGTCCTGCTCGTCTCGGCCGAACTGAGCGAGATCCGGGGGCTCGCGGACCGGGTCCTGGTGATGTACGAGGGCCGGATCGCGGCCTCGTACCCCAAGGGAGAGGCGGACGAGCGGACCCTCGGCCTGGCGATGGCGGGCGCCCCCGTCCCGGCGGCGAAGGCGACGGAGGCCGTCGACTGACATGACACGCACACGCATAGCGGGAGCCCTGCGCTCCCCCCTCACCTTCTCCGTGCTGGCGGGCCTGCTCATCGGCGCCCTGTTCCTGCTCGGCACCGGCGCGGACCCGCTCACGGCCTATCAGGCCGTGCTGACCGGCGCGCTCGGCGGCGACGGCATCGGCCCGACGCTGACCACCGGCACCAGCGTGCTCGGCCTGGCGCTCGCGCTGGCCGTCCCGCTGCGCGCCGGACTGATCAACCTCGGCGGCGACGGCCAGATGGTCCTCGGCGGGATCACGGCCGCGGTCACCGGTCTCGCCTCGCCGCTGCCCGCGCCCCTCACCGTCGTGCTGGCCCTGCTGGCCGGGACCGCGGCGGGCGCCGGATACGCCGTCCTGGCCGCCCTGTGCGAGAACCGCCTCGGTGTCCCGCTCCTGGTCAGCAGCCTGCTGCTGAGCTACCCGGCGGTGTCGCTGGCCTCCTACCTGGCCCGCTACCCGCTCAAGGAGCCGGGCTCCAGCCTGCCGCAGACCCGCGCGCTGCCGGACGGGGTGGCCCTGCCCGCGTTCGGCGACTCGACGGTCACCCTGGGGCTGGTGCTGGTCGCGCTCGCGGCGGCCGCGTACTGGTTCACCGACCGGCGCACGGCCGTCGGCTACGAGATCCGGATGACCGGCCTCAACTCCCGTTTCTCCGCCTACGCGGGTGTCGAACGCCGGGGCCTGACCCTGCGGTTGATGTCGGTGTCGGGCGGGCTCGCCGGACTCGTGGGCGCCATCGGGGTACTGAGCTTCCCGTACCGCTTCGTGGACGGCTCGCTCACCGCGCCCGGCTACACCTGGACCGGACTGACGGCGGCCCTGCTGGCCGGCGCGGCCCCGCTCGGCACGGTCGTCGCCGCCTTCTTCTTCGCCGTCCTCCAGGTCGGCGGCCTGGCGATGGAGCGCACGACCGAGGTGCCGCGCGAGCTGACCCAGGTGCTCCAGGCCATCGTCATCGTGTTCCTGGCGGCCCGGCTGCGCTTCCCGAGCCGCTGGTTCGGCCGCCGTTCCCGGGAAAGGGAGGCGGTCTGATGTTCCTCGACCCCGATCTCCTCATGTCGGCGCTGCGCGCCCTCACCCCCATCCTGCTGGCGGCCCTCGGCGGAGCCCTGTGCGAACGGGCCGGCGTGTTCAACATCGGCCTCGAAGGCATGATGCTGATGGGCTGCTTCACCTCGGTGGCGACGAGCTGGTTCACCGGCAGCCCCTGGCTGGGGGTCCTCGCGGCCGCCCTCGCGGCGGCGGCCTACTCGCTGATCCTGGCGGTCGGCGCGGTGACCCTGCGCGGGGACGCGGTCGTCCTCGGCATCGCGATGAACCTCCTGGCCGTCGGCCTGACCAGCTTCCTGCTGCGCACGGTCTTCGGCGTGCAGGGCACCTTCGACGATCCGTCCCTGGCCGGGCTGCCGCTGATCGGCGGCTTCACCCCGCTCGCGTACCTCTCGTGGGCCGCGGTGGCCGTCGCCGCCCTGCTGCTGTCCCGGCATGTGTGGGGCCTCAGGCTGCGCGGGGTCGGCGAGGCTCCGGACGCGGCGGCCACGCTCGGGGTGCGCCCGGCGTCGTACCAGTACGGCGTGATCCTGCTCTCCGGGGTGCTGTGCGGCCTCGCCGGTGCCCAACTCGCGCTCGGAAACGTCACGTTGTTCACTGAGAACATGACCGCCGGGCGTGGTTGGATCGCCGTGGTGGCCGTCATGCTGGGCCGGGCGGCGCCGCTCGGCGTCCTGCTCGCCGCGCTGCTCTTCGGGCTCGCGGAGGCGGCCGGGTTCCGTCTCCAGGGCCTCGGTCTGCCGCAGCAGGCGACCGACGCCGCGCCGTACGTCGTCACGCTCGGCGCGCTCTTCCTCACGACGGCCCGCCGCCGTCGCCGTCCCCGTACCCGTTCCTCTGGAGCCCGCTCATGACGCAGGACCTCCTGCCCGTCACCCGCATCCCCCGCACCGGCCTGCCCGCGCACGCCGTCGTGGTCGGCGACCCGGCCCGGGCCGCCGCCGTCGCCGCCCTCCTCGACGGCACCGAGGAGGTGTCGTACCACCGCGAGTACCGGGTGTTCAGCGGCAGCTGGAAGGGACTGCCGGTGGTCGTCGCCTCGCACGGGGTGGGCGCGCCGGGCGCGATCCTGCTGTTCCAGGAGCTGGCGGAGGCCGGCGTGCGCGTCTTCCTGCGGTTCGGCACCGCGGGCGCGATGAAGCCGGGCATCGCCGACGGCGACCTCGTCGTCGCGGAGGCCGCCGTCCGCGACGACGGTGTCACCCACCAGCTGCTGCCCCCGGAGTACCCCGCGGTCGCCGCCCCCGAGGCGGTCCTCGCCCTCCAGCGGGCGGCCCGCGAGCAGGGCGCCCCGCACCACCGGGGCGTCGTCTGGACCCGGGCGGCCTTCCAGCCGGGGCTCCTCCCCCTCTTCTCCTACGACGGCGCCGGACTCGCGGCGATCGAGATGGAGCTGTCCGCGCTGCTGGTCACGGCCTCGCTGCGCGGGCTCGTCGCGGGCGGAGTGCTGGTGATCGACGGCGCGAACGCCGACGAGCTGGTCGACGAGGAGTCCCCCTTCTCGACCGGTGCCTACGACCCGCACCGCGAGGTAGTGGCGGCCGGCGTCGAACGCGGCGCGGTCGTGTCGCTGGAGGCGCTGCGGCTGCTGGCCGAGGAGGAGCGGGCGTGAGCGTCGACCTGCTGGTGCACGGCGGTGACGTGCTCACCGTGGACGAGGCCGGCACCGTCGTGCGCGGCGGGGCGGTCGCGGTCCACGAGGGCGAGATCGTCGCGGTGGGACCGGCCCCGGAGCTGCGGGCGCGGTTCACGGCGGACGAGGAGATCGACGCCGGGGGCTGTCTCGTCCTCCCCGGCCTGATCAACACCCACACCCATCTGGCGATGACCCTGCTGCGCGGCCGCGCCGACGACGTCACCCTCCAGGGGTTCCTCGAACGCGTGCTGCGGTGGGAGGCGGAGCTGCTGACGCCGAAGAACGTGGCGGCGGCGGTACGGCTGGCGGTCGCCGAGAGCCTGCGGGCCGGGGTGACCTCGGCGCTGGACATGTACTGGTTCCACGAGGCGGCCGAACAGGCGGCACGGGAGGCGGGCTGGCGGCTGCTGACCGGGCCGACCTTCATGGACGTGCCCGAGCCGCCGGACGGCCTCGCCTTCGAGGACCGGCTCGCGTGGGCGCGCCGGGACCTCCTCGCGCGCGAGGCGGCGCGGCACGGGCGCCGGCCGGTGGTGTTCGCGCACTCGGCGTACACCCTCTCCCCCGGTCAGCTCACCGAAGTCTTCGCGCTGGCGCGGGAGTTCGGGGCGCTGGTGCACATCCACGCGGCGGAGAACGCCACCGAGGTGGCCACCGTCGAGGTGAAGCACGGCAGACGGCCGGTGGAGCTGCTGGACTCGCTCGGGCTGCTCGGGCCCGATGTGCTGCTGGCGCACGCCGTCGACCTCACCGGCCCGGAGATCGCGGCGCTGGCCCGTACGGGGACGGCCGTCGCCCACTGTCCGGTGTCGAACCTGAAGCTGGGCTGCGGGATCGCGCCGGTGCCGCGGCTGCTGAGCGCGGGTGTGACGGTGGGCCTCGGCACCGACGGGGCGGTCAGCTCGAACTCGCTGGACGTGCTCGGGGCGGTGCGGCAGGCGGCGCTGGTGCACAAGGCGGGCGGCGATCCCACGGCGGTCGGCGCCGAGCAGGCCGTACGGATGGCGACGATCGAGGGCGCGCGGGCGCTGGGGCTCGGGGAGGAGCTCGGCTCTCTGGAGGCGGGCAAGCGGGCCGACCTGGTCGTGCTCGACCTGGCCGCGCCCCATCTGCGGCCGGCGCACGACCCGTGGTCGGCGCTCGCGTACGCGGCGCACTCGGCGGACGTGCGGGACACCGTGGTGGACGGCCGGGTGCTGATGCGGGACCGTACCCTGACGACCCTGGACGAGCGGGCCGTGATCGCCGATCTGGAGGCGCTGGTCTGATCACTCCCCACCCGGGCGATCAGGTGCTCATAATGGCCTGAGACATCCGATGTCTACACGACGCGGAGTCCGTACGGGTCGGAGAGCGACAGGAGGCCGGTCATGGCAGTCACCGACGAGGCGATCGAGAAGATCAAGGGCATGATCGTCTCGGGTGCGCTGCGCCCCGGGGACCGGCTCCCCAAGGAGAGCGAGCTGGCCGCCGAGCTGGGCCTGTCCCGCAACTCCCTGCGGGAGGCGGTGCGCGCCCTGTCGCTGATCCGGATCCTGGACGTGCGCCAGGGCGACGGCACGTACGTCACCAGTCTCGACCCGCAACTGCTGCTGGAGGCGCTGAGCTTCGTCGTGGACTTCCACCGCGACGACACGGTCCTGGAGTTCCTGGCGGTGCGCCGGATCCTGGAGCCGGCCGCGACCGCGATGGCCGCGCTGCGCGTCAGCGAGCAGCAGCTGAACGCGCTGGAGTCGCAGCTGGACAAGCTGGGCGAGGCGCCGTCGGTGGAGGAACTCGTCGCCTGCGACCTGGAGTTCCACCGGGGCATCGTGCAGAGCGCCGGCAACTCGGTGCTGTGCTCCCTGCTGGACGGCCTGTCCGGGCCCACCACCCGGGCCCGGATCTGGCGGGGCCTGACCCAGGAGGACGCCGTCACCGGCACGCTGCGCGAACACCGGGCGATCCTGGCGGCACTGCGCGACCGGGACGCGGAGGCGGCACGGTCGTGGGCGACCGTGCACATCGCGAGCGTGGAGCAGTGGCTGCGCTCGACCCTGTGAGAACACTGTGCGCCGGCGCGGGCAGCCGTCCCGGGCCGGGGGTGTTCCGGGGTGGCGAACGGGGCAGTGATCCGTTCACTCCCCCGTGCAAGGGGGCTGCGGGCGCCCCCGCAGAACGCCGTAAGGTTGGGTGGTCAGGCGAGGGCACGTCGGAAGGAGGCGCTGGGTGATCGAGCTCGAGGGGGTTCCCGAGCTGATCGACCCGGTCATGGTGGCCGCGTTCGAGGGCTGGAACGATGCCGGCGACGCCGCCTCCACCGCGGTCGCGCACCTGGAGCGGGAGTGGAAGGGCGAGGTGTTCGCGGCGCTGGACGCCGAGGACTACTACGACTTCCAGGTGAACCGCCCCACGGTGTGGATGGACGGCGGCGTGCGCAAGATCACGTGGCCGACGACGAGACTGTCGGTGGTGCGGGTCGGTGGCGAGAAGCCACGGGACCTGGTGCTCGTCCGCGGTATCGAACCGTCCATGCGCTGGCGCTCGTTCTGCAACGAACTGCTGGGCTTCGCGCACGAACTGGGTGTGGAGCTGGTGGTCATCCTGGGCGCGCTGCTCGGTGACACCCCGCACACCCGTCCGGTCCCGATCAGCGGCACGACGTCCGACGCGGACCTGGCGCAGCGGATGGATCTGGAGGAGACCAAGTACGAGGGCCCGACGGGCATCGTCGGCGTCCTTCAGGAGGCGTGCACGCACGCGGGCGTGCCCGCGGTGTCGCTGTGGGCGGCCGTCCCGCACTACGTCTCGCAGCCGCCGAACCCGAAGGCGACGCTGGCCCTCCTGAACCGGCTGGAGGACCTGATCGACGTCCGCATCCCGCTGGGCGAGCTGCCCGAGGACGCGCGTGCCTGGCAGGTGGGCGTGGACCAGCTGGCGGCGGAGGACAGCGAGGTCGCCGAGTACGTGCAGACGCTGGAGGAGGCGCGGGACACCGCGGAGCTGCCGGAGGCGTCGGGCGAGGCGATCGCCCGTGAGTTCGAGCGCTATCTGCGCCGCCGGGACGGCGGCGGTCCGCCCGGCCCCGGGGAGCGGACGCGTCCGCCGAAGCCGCCGAAGCCGCTGGGCGACGACGAGGATTCGTCGGAGGACTGAGCGAAGGTCGGAGTGATGAGCCGGAGGGGGCGGCGCGTGTCTCACGCACCGCCCCCTCCGGCTTCACCGGCCTCGTGTCACGCGGGTACGGCGACCACCGAGTACGGCGTGTCCGGGGTCGGTGTGGTGGTGAACCGCGCGTTGGGCAGGTAGAGCCGGTCCCCCCAGCGCGCGACCGTGGTGGGCACGTCGAAGTCCGGGTCGGTGATCCGGCGCCGGAAGACACCGCTGCGGCCGTCGGCGGCGAGCGTGAACACGTCGACCGCGTTCTGCCGGTTCTGCACGACGTACAGGGTCCGCCCGACGCGCAGCAGGCCGTCGCCGTTGGTGAGCGGGGCCGCGTCCCCGAGGTCGACCAGCCGGGTGACGCCGGTGCGCGCGTCCACCCGGTGCAGGGCGCCGACCCCGGACTGCACGACGAGCAGCGCCGAGCCGTCGGGGGTGCGGGTGATGCCGTTGGCGTTCACCGACCCCTCGGCGCCCTGGACCCAGTCGCCGCTCAGCGTCAGGCGTACGACGTCGTCGGCGGCCGGGAGTTCGCCGCGCCGGCCCAGCGGGAGGGCGTGGAGGCGGGGCTGGTAGGAGTCGGTGAACCAGGCCGTGCGGGGGGTGAGGAACACGTCGTTGGTGAAGGTGGGGGTGGTGGCGGCGAGCCGGTAGGAGGCGAGGATCTCGCCGCTGCGTACGTCCACCACCCGGGCGCCCGCGT
Source organism: Streptomyces phaeofaciens (assembly GCF_014648915.1). GTDB lineage: Bacteria > Actinomycetota > Actinomycetes > Streptomycetales > Streptomycetaceae > Streptomyces > Streptomyces phaeofaciens. Next base: position 345,012 of record NZ_BMSA01000005.1, read on the forward strand.
CGCGTCCGGCGACGAACAGCCGCCCCCGGCCGTCCAGTTCGAGGCCCACGGAGGAGGTGCCGGGGCCCTGCGAGACGATGCGGCCCTCACCGGTGCGCAGATCGGCGCGGTAGATGGAACCGTCGCCGAGCGAGCCGAGGTAGGCGTAGGGGCCGCGTCCGACGGCGATGCCCTCGGGGCGGAAGCCGTCCGGGAGGGCGATCACGTCCGGCCGGGTGCCGGTCGCGCCGGTGCTCGCGCGGGCGGGCGTGCCGAGCGGGGCCGCGCCGAGGGTCGCGGCACCGAACCCGAGGAGCCGGCGGCGCGAGAGGGAGTGTGCGAAGGAACCGTGTGTGGGTGCCACGGAACGTCCTTCCGCGTAGGGACCGGCAGTTGGCCGGTCCGACGGTCGACTGACGCCCACCCCACCACGGGGAGCCCCGTGCTCACAGCCGCCGGCGGCCGGTCGACAGCATCTCGACAGTAAGCGAGGGGTGCCTTTCACGCCATGCGGAAAGGCACCCCTCGCCGGTGGGTTACAGCGCGACGCCCAGCAGGGCGTCCACGGCCCGGGACACGACACCGGGCGCGCCGATGTCGGTGCCGCCCCGCTCCTGCTGGAGGTCGGCCCAGCGGTCGACGGCGGCCAGCGCGGCCGGGGCGTCGAGGTCGTGCGCGAGGGCCTCGCGGATCTCGTCGACGAGCGCCTCGGCGGGCGGTCCGTCGGGCCGGGAGACGGCCGCGCGCCAGCGCCCGAGCCGGGCGACGGCGTCCGCCAGGACCTGGTCGGTCCACTCCCAGTCGGAGCGGTAGTGGTGGGCGAGCAGCGTGAGCCGGATCGCGGCGGGGTCGACGCCGTCCGCGCGCAGCCGGGAGACGAAGACCAGGTTGCCCTTGGACTTGGACATCTTCTCGCCGTCCAGGGCGACCATGCCGGCGTGGACGTAGGCCTTGGCCATGGGGAACTCGCCGGTGAGCACCTGGGCGTGCGAGGCGCCCATCTCGTGGTGCGGGAAGGCGAGGTCGGAGCCGCCGCCCTGGACGTCGAAGGTCATGCCCAGGTGGTCCAGCGCGATGGCGACGCACTCGATGTGCCAGCCGGGCCGGCCGCGGCCCAGCGAGCCGCCGTCCCAGCTGGGTTCGCCCTCGCGGGCGGCCATCCACAGCATCGGGTCGAGCGGGTTCTTCTTGCCCGGCCGGTCCGGGTCGCCGCCGCGCTCGGCGGACAGCAGCCGCATGGCGGCGGCGTCGAGGTTGGAGACCCGACCGAAGTACGGGTCGGACTCGACGGAGAAGTAGATGTCACCGTCGAGTTCGTAGGCGGCGCCCGCGTCCCGGAGCCGCTCGACGAGCGGGACGATGCCGGGTATCGCCTCCACCGCGCCTATGTAGTGCCGCGGCGGGAGCATCCGCAGGGCGGTCATGTCCTCACGGAAGAGAGCCGTCTCCTTCTCGGCCAGCGCGACCCAGTCGACGCCGTCGCGGACCGCGCGTTCGAGCAGCGGGTCGTCGACGTCGGTGACGTTCTGGACGTAGTGAACCTGCCGCTTGGTGTCGAGCCACACGCGCTGAACGAGGTCGAACGCGTTGTAGGTCGCCGCGTGACCCATGTGGGTCGCGTCGTACGGCGTGATGCCGCAGACGTAGAGACGGGCGACGGGACCGGGGTCGAGGGTGACCAAGCCACCGGTCGCGGTGTCGTGGATCCTCAGGTCGCTGCCCTGACCGGGCAGAGCGGGGACTTCGGAAGCGGGCCAGGCATGCATGTCATGAGCGTAACCGGACCGGAGTTGCCTTTACGAACCGAAGCGGGCCGGATGGCCGGGAAGGCGCTCTTGCCCGATCCCGGCCGGTGTGCCTGTGCGGCTCAGACCGGCGGCCAGGGGATCGCCGGCCACTCGCCGCTCGGCTCGGGGTGCCTGCCGGACTCCAGCAGCGCCGCCACCCGCGCGCGGGTGGCGGCGACTTCGGCGGAGGTGACCAGCGCGGCCAGGGTGGCAGTGAGCGGCCCGGAGGCCTCCAGGGCGCCCTGGAGGCCCTTGAGGACGTCCACGGCCTCCCCGGTCAGCGGCTCCCCGGCCCAGCCCCACAGGAGCGTGCGCAGCTTGTTCTCGGTGTTGAAGGTCACCCCGTGATCGATGCCGTACAGCCGGCCGTCGGCGGTGGGCAGCAGATGGCCGCCCTTGCGGTCCGCGTTGTTGATCACCGCGTCGAGGACGGCGAGCCGGCGCAGCCGCTCGTCGTCGGCGTGCACCAGCAGCGCGGTGCGGCCCTCGCCGACCTCGGCGAAGCCGATCGCCCGCCAGCCCGGCTCCGGCTCCTGCGCGTCGACCAGGGCGAGCAGCTCGGACTCCGGCGCCGCCTCGATCCACAGCTGGCACATGCCCTCGCCGTACGGCCCCTCGCGCAGCACGGTGGGCGGTACGAGGTCCCAGCCGGTCGCCCGGGACACCTCGTACGCGGCGACCTCGCGCTGGGCGAGGGTGCCGTCGGGGAAGTCCCACAGGGGTCTCTCGCCGGCGACGGGCTTGTAGACGCAGGCCGCCTCACGGCCGTCGTGGGCGACGGTGCAGTACAGGGCCGCGTTGGACGCGTCACGGATGCGGCCGCGCACGGTCAGCTCGCCCCGGGCGAGCAGCTCGGCGAAGACCGGGTCGGTGGTCGTCACGCCCCGCGACGGTATCCGTTCTGGCGCGGACATACGTGTCCTTCCGGGTCGAGCGGCAGACTGCACAGCGGGCACGGCGGCCGGCCGGCGTTGACGACGTCGAGGGCGCGCTTGGCGAAGGCCCTGGCCTGCGCGCCGGTGAGCCGGACCCGCAGCATCGGGGGTCCGTTCTCCTCGTCCTGGAGGAGCCGTTCCTCCGCCTCGGCGAGATCCTCCTCGGAGTCGGCCTCCAGCTCCACGAGGGCCTGCGCCTCGACGATCATGCGCTGCTCCTCGCCGTCCCAGGCGAGGGCCATGGTGCCGACCCGGAACTCCTCCTCCACCGGGGCCTCGAGCGGGCCGGTGTCGGAGTTCTCGGCGGGGGCCACGGCAGGCACGGCGGCGCTGCCGCCGCTACGGCGTACGACCTCGTCCAGCAGCTCGTCCATGCGCTCGGCGAGCGCGGCGACCTGCGTCTTCTCCAGGGCCACGCTGGTCACGCGGGGACCCGCGGTGGCCTGGAGGAAGAAGGTACGGCGCCCGGGCAGTCCGACCGTACCGGCCACGAAGCGGTCCGGGGGGTCGTAGAGGAACACCTGACGGGACACGTCCTGTCTCCATGGGAGTCGGGGTTTCGGAAACGTCCATGCGTGTACGCGCGTGTGTGGACCGCTTCACCCTACTGCGGCCGACGATCACGGTGCGCCCGCGCCGCCCCCGACGGTCGCCTCGCCGGTCGGGGGTTCCTCGCGCGGGGCGAGGGAGGCGAAGTCGCCGGTGTCCCCGAGGCGCACGAGAAAGGGCCGCAGCCGGGTGTAACGGATCGCGGTGACGGAACACGGTTCTACGGAGATCCGCTGGAAGAGGTCGAGATGAAGTCCGAGGGCGTCCGCCACGAGCGACTTGATGATGTCGCCGTGCGAGCACATCAGGTAGACGGCGTCGGCGCCGTGGTCGCGCTCCACGCGCGCGTTCCACTCCCGGACGGCCTCGGCGGCGCGGGTCTGCATGGCCCGCATCGACTCGCCGCCGGGGAAGGCGGCCGCGGACGGGTGCGCCTGCACGACCTCCATCAGGGGCTCGTCCTTCAGTTCGGCCAGCTTGCGGCCGGACCAGTCGCCGTAGTGGCACTCCCCGATGCGCTCGTCGGTGTGCAGACGCAGCCCGGGGCGGGCCTCCAGGAGGGGCCGGACGGTCTCCTGGCAGCGGTCCAGGGGGCTCGCGACGACCTCGGCGACCGGCAGCCCCGCGAGCCGGCCGGGCAGCGCCGCGGCCTGCGCGGTCCCGCGCTCGTCGAGGCTGACACCGGGTGTCCACCCGGCGAGCACTCCGGAGGTGTTGGCGGTCGAACGTCCGTGCCGGACGAGGATCAGCGTGGGCATGCGGCCCAGGGTAGGCGTACGCGCGCGTGCGCCGACGGGCACCTGAGGGGAGAATGCGCTCCGTGATCGTCGACTGTGCCGTCTACCGGGACGGGCGCCGGACGGACGGCCCCCGGGACCTCTCCGAGGCCCTGGCCGGGGCACGTGCGGCGGGCGGTTTCGTGTGGATCGGGCTGCACGAGCCCACCGAGGACGAGTTCGACCACGTCACCCGGGTGTTCGGACTGCATCCGCTGGCGGTGGAGGACGCCCTGAACGCCCACCAGCGGCCCAAGCTGGAGGTCTACGACGACTCGCTGTTCCTGGTGTTCAAACCGGTGGTGTACGAGTCCGCGAGCGACACCGTCTCCTCCGGCGAGGTCATGGTGTTCCTCGGGGACGCGTTCGTGGTGACCGTCCGGCACGGCGAGGGCTCCCCGCTGGCCTCCGTACGGCGCCGGCTGGAGGCCGAGCCGGAGCTGCTCGCCAAGGGGCCGACGGCGGTGCTGTACGCGATCGCCGACGCCACGGTCGACCACTACCTGGACGTGGCGACCGAGCTGGCGACCGACCTGGACGAACTGGAGGCGGAGGTGTTCTCGCCGACGGGCGGCGGCACCCGGCACACCGCGTCGCGGATCTACACCTTCAAGCGGCAGGTCCTGGAGTTCCGGCGGGCCACCGGTCCGCTGGCGCCGCCGATGTCCCGGCTGGCGGACACCGGCGCGCCCGGTTCGGACGTGCCCTTCGTGAACGAGCGGGCGCGGCCCTTCTTCGGGGACGTCAGCGACCACCTCACGCGGGTGAACGAGTCCGTGGAGGGTCTGGACCGGCTGGTCTCCGACATCCTCTCCGCCCACCTCGCCCAGACGAGCGTCCGGCAGAACGACGACATGCGGAAGATCTCGGCGTGGGCGGCCATGGCCGCGATCCCCACGATGATCGCGGGGATCTACGGGATGAACTTCGAGCACATGCCGGAACTGCACTGGCTGTGGTCCTACCCGGCGGTGATCGCGCTGATGGCCGCCCTGGAGGTCCTGCTGTACCGGACGTTCAAGCGGCGCGGGTGGCTGTAGGGACGCGGCCGGGGCGGGGGCGTGACCGGGGCGTACGGCGTCGCGTGGCTCAGGCGAACTCGGGGGCCACGGTCGCCGGGCCGCCGAGGGCGTCGCGGCGTTCCGGCATCGCCAGGGACACCATGCGCCGCCAGCCGGCGAACCGCTCCCAGACGTACACGGCGTGGACACCGGCCGCCAGGACGGCCGCCCTGGGGCGCGACCAGCCCAGGATGCGGCCCATGTGGGCCATGACGGCGAGACTGACGTCCCGGTAGATCCGGATCTCGTTGAGCGCGCACGCGCGCAGGGTGCGCTGGATGGCGCGGCCGTGTCCCGTGCGCGCGAGGCGCAGGAGTTCCTCGTGGCAGTAGGCGAGGTGGTTGTCCTCGTCGTTCGAGATCATCTTCACCGCGCGGCCGAGGTCGGGATGGTCGGCGAAGTGGGTGCGCAGCAGCTCCATCTGCTCCGAGGCGCGCTGCTCGGTGACCCGGCTGTGGGCGAGGTAGGTGACGATGTCCTGCACGGTGAGCGGCTGGTCCGCCCTGAGCCTGTCGTGGGCGAGGCCGATGCCGGCGCGCTCCAGGAGCATCGTGTAGTCGGTCTCGGAGGGGACGGGGACCGGTTCGAGGCCGCGCTTCCTCAGCAGGGCGTTGAAGATCCGCCCGTGTTTGTCCTCGTCGGCGCCGTGACGGGCGATCTTGGGGGCGAGGTCGCGTTCGTCCGGCGGGACGAGCGCGGCGATCCGGGCGTTCTCCCAGCCGCCCTGCGACTCCCCACTGGCGGCGATGGAACAGAAGAGCGCGAAGGACTCGTCGTTGTCGATGATCTCCTGGAACAGGCTCTTGGCCGAAAGCATCAGAGGGACCCCTCTCCGCGTAGCCGCAGGATTCCGCGTGCGCAGGACTCCGCGAAGAACGAGTCAAATGCGGCCGGAGGGGAGCTGCAACAGCTGTGTCGGACGACTCCGCCAAAAGGAGGATGCCGGAAGTCACCCCGGCGGCGTAACCGCGCGCGTCCCGGCGCGTTGTTCTCGGTGACGGCCGTGGCGGGGAAGACCCCCGAGCCCCCACCACGGCCGCTGAAACTCCCCCTCCGCCGGCGTCAGGCCAGACCGGCCAGCTCCAGGGCCTGTGTGCCGGCCCGCAGCGAGGCGAGGCGCTCGTCGAGGGTGAAGCCCGCGGGGGCGAGGGTGAGGGTGGTGACCCCGGCGGCGGCGTAGGCCTTCATCCGGTCGGCGATCCGCTCCACCGAGCCCAGCAGCGTGGTCCGGTCGATCAGGTCGTGCGGGATCGCGGCCGCGGCGCCCTGCTTGTCACCGGACAGGTACTTGTCCTGGACCTCGGCCGCCGCCTGCTCGTACCCCATGCGCTGGGCGAGCTGGTTGTAGAAGTTCTGCTTGCGGCTGCCCATGCCGCCGACGTAGAGCGCGGTGTACGGGCGGAAGGTGTCGGCGAGCTTCTCGACGTCCTTGTCGTCGCCGACGGCGAGCGGCAGCGTCGGACAGACGTCGAAGCCGTCCAGCGTCTTGCCGGCCTTCTCGCGCCCGGCCCGCAGGTGCTTGATCGCGGTGTCCTCGAGGTGGTCGGCGGACGGGAAGATCAGCAGGGCGCCGTCGGCGATCTCGCCGGTCTGCTCCAGGTTCTTCGGGCCGATCGCGGCGATGTACAGCGGGATGTGCTCGCGCTCGGGGTGCACGGTCAGCTTGATCGGCTTGCCCGGCCCGCCCGGCAGCGGCAGCGTCCAGTGCTCGCCCTCGTACGACAGCCGCTCGCGGGTCATCGCCTTGCGGACGATCTCCACGTACTCGCGGGTCCGGGACAGCGGCTTGTCGAACTTGACGCCGTACCAGCCCTCGGAGACCTGCGGCCCGGAGACGCCGAGGCCGAGGCGGAAGCGGCCGCCGGAGAGCGAGTCGAGGGTGGCGGCGGTCATCGCGGTCATCGCCGGCTGGCGGGCCGGGATCTGGAAGATGGCGGAGCCGACGTCGATGCGCTCGGTCTGGGCGGCGACCCAGGTGAGCACGGTGGCCGCGTCCGATCCGTAGGCCTCGGCGGCCCAGCAGACGGCGTACCCGAGGCGGTCGGCCTCCTGGGCGACGGCGAGGTTGTCGCCGTCCATTCCGGCACCCCAGTAGCCGAGGTTGATCCCGAGCTGCATGGCCGATTCCCCTTACTGATCAGTAACGACGCTGTTGCGGAGACCTTAGCGCGGGGCCGGGCGACCGGGGAGGTCGATGTGGTGTGCGTCGCGCGGGTGGGCGGCCTGCCGCGCAGTGGGGGCACCGGGCCGGGATCCGGCGGTCGCGGGGGGAGAGCCCGAGGCTGACGCGCGGAGACTCGGTCATCCACAGGCAACCCACGGCCCAGCTATGGCCAGTAATCTCGGCGTCCATGGAGCAGAGGCATCTCGGCCGCACCGGCCTGCGTGTGTCCCGCATCGGGCTCGGCACCCTGACCTGGGGGCGTGACACCGGCGAGCACGACGCCGCGGACCTCATGAAGACGTTCTGGGAGGCGGGCGGCACCCTCGTCGACACGGCGGACGTGTACGGCGACGGGGACGCCGAGTATCTCCTCGGACGGCTGATAGACGGCCTGGTTCCGCGCCGGGATCTGATCATCTCCACGAAGGCGGGCAGCGTGCCCGACCCGGACCGCCGCTTCGACGGCTCACGGGGCCATCTGCTCGCCGCCCTCGACGCCTCCCTGGCCCGCCTCGGCACGGACTACGTCGACGTGTGGCACGTCCACTCCTTCGACCCGGACACCCCGCTGGAGGAGACCCTCCAGGCCCTCGACATCGCGGTCGCCAGCGGCCGCGCCCGGTACGCCGGGGTCTCCAACTTCTGTGGCTGGCAGCTCGCCAAGGCCGCCACCTGGCAGCTCTCCGCGCCGGGCACCCGGACCCGGCTGGCCGCCACCCAGATGGAGTACTCGCTGCTCCAGCGCGGCATCGAGCGCGAGGTGCTGCCGGCCGCGCTGGACCTGGGCATCGGGCTGCTGCCCTCCTCCCCGCTGGGCCGGGGCGTGCTCACCGGCAAGTACCGGGGCGACGCCCTGCCCCCCGACTCGCGGGCCGCCTCCGAGCACTTCTCGCCCTTCGTCGAGCCCTACCTCGACGACACCGCCAGCCGGATCGTCGACGCCGTGACGACCGCGGCGGACGGGCTCGCGGTGACGGCGCTCCAGGTCGCCCTCGCCTGGGTGCGCGACCGGCCCGGGGTGGCCGCGCCGATCATCGGGCCGCGCAACGCGCAACAGCTCACGGCCGCTCTGTCAGTGGAGGCCCTTACGCTTCCTGACGAGATCTGCCGGGCCCTCGACGACGTGTCGGCGCCCGTGCACCGCTACCCCGATCACGACTGGAGCACGCTGTGAGCACGGAGCCGGATCCCGCCGAGAGCACGAGGAACACCGGGCCGGGGACGCCGGACGGTGAGGACGGCGTCCGCGCGACGGAGAGCGGCGGCGACACCCCGGCCACGGACGGCACGACGGGCGAGGACACCTCGGAGGACGCCGGGGAGAGCACCGGCGACGACGGCACCGCCGCAGAGGTCACCGCCGGGGAGGGCGCGGCCACCCCGGGCGCGGACCAGGCCGCCGCCCAGGTCACCGAGGCCCAGGCCGAGCTGGCCGCGCAGAAGCAGGAGCGGGAGCGGATCGAGCGGCGCAAGGCCGAGAAGACGGGGCCCATCGCCGCCGGGACCAAGCTGAGCGGCAAGGCCGCCGACCTGCTCGCCGCCGTACGGGCGGTGGAGGGCGGCGCCAAGCCCACGGCCGGCGTCTTCGACGACCCCGAGCCCGCCCCGCGCCGCCCCGCCCCGGAGCCCGTTCGGCACCCGCGGCCGGTGGCCGCCGAGGCCGCCGCCGCACCGGCACCCGCACCGGACGCCGTCGAGGCCGTCCGGCGGGTGCTGGCCGACGGCGGTGCCCCCGAGAGCCTGGCGCCGCAGGTCGCCGCCGGCCTCGGCGAGGGCGCCGAGGAGGTGCTGCGGGAGGACCCCTGGCAGCTGCTGCGCGTCGCCGGCGTCCGGCCCGAGCAGGCCGACGGTTTCGCGCGGGCGCTGCTGGGCCCGGAGTGCGCCCCGGACGACGAGCGGCGGGGCCGGGCCATGACGGTCTGGCTGCTGGAGCAGGCCGCGCTGGCCGGGCACACCGCCCTGGAGCTGCCGGCGCTGACCGCCGCGCTCGCCCAGCGGTCCGTGCCGGACGCGGACGCGGCCGTGCAGAGCACGCTGGCGGAGGGCGAGGCCCTCGCCTTCCAGGACGCCCTGGAGGAGCCCGGCGCCGCCCCGGCAGCGGCGGAGGGCGCGCAGGAGGAGGACGACGACGAAGCGGCCCGTCCGGTCCGTGTCCTGGTCGGTCTGGAGCGGTACGCGCTCGCGGAGGAGAGCCTCGCCGACGCCCTGGCCAGGATCGTCAACTCCCTCGCCAAGGAGGCGTCCCCGCACTGGGAGGCGGCGGCGTCCGGCAGCGCGGCCGAACTGATCCGGGCGGTCGCCGGGCACGGCCTGGTGCTGCACACCGGCGGCGAGGCGGCCCGCGCGGAACCTGCCGCCCTGCTCACCGCGGCCCGCGCCCAGGGCCTGCGCGCCGTGGCGGCCTGCCACACGTTTGACGGACGGCACCGGTTCGCGGCGCTCCTGGCCGGGACGGCCCCGGAGGGGGCGGACGACTCCGTCGTCACCCTCCCCGGTCTCCTCTCCGGCGCCGAGGGCCCGGGCCGGGACGCGGACGGGGCGCTCGCCCTGGACCTGCTGGTCCTGCTGGACGCCCCGCAGGTCGACGTGGAGAGCGCCGCGATGGTGGCGGAGTCGCTGCCGGACGGCGCCCGGCTGGTGCTCAGCGGGGATCCGGCGGTGCTGTGGTCCGCCGGGCCCGGCCGGGTCTTCGGCGATCTGCTCGCGGCACGGGTGTGCCCGCAGGTCGCCTCCCGCACGCCCGACCCGGGGCCGCTGGGCGAGCTGGTCTCCGGGCTCGGCATCGGCGAGCTGAACCAGGTCGAGGCGCCCGGCAAGGAGATCGTGATCGTGCCGGTGCGGGACGCGGGCGAGGCCGTGCACCGGACCGTGCAGCTCGTCGCCGACTCGGTGCCCCGGGCCTTCGGCTTCACGCCCGGGCAGACCGTGGTGATCACCCCGGGGCACGGCGGGGCGGCCGGCACCCGCGCGCTGAACGCCGCGCTCAAGGAGCGGCTCAACCCCGGCCCCGGCCGCTTCGGCGGTTTCGACCCCGGCGACCTGGTCGTCCACTCCCCCGCGCCGGGCCGTACGGTGCCGGGCCGGGTGGAGAAGGCCGACGCCGAAGGGCTGCACCTGGCCTGCGCGGACGGCCCCGTGGTCGTACCGCGGGAGCGGGTGGAGCAGTCCGTGAAGCACGGGTGGGCGCTGACCGCGCACCAGGCGGTGGGCAGCCGGTGGCCCGCGGCGGTCGTGGTGCTCCCCGGTGACGCGGCGCGGACGCTCTCCCGTCCGTGGGTGTACACGGCCTTCGGCCGGGCGGAGCGCCATCTGTCCGTGGTGCACGGCGTGGAGCAGGCCCTGCCCAGAGCGGTCGCCGAGGTCCCGGCGAAGCCCCGCACGACCCGCCTGCCCCTCCTGCTGCGCACCCTGGTCCCGCCGGCCTCCTAGGACCTGTCCGGTCGATCAAGTCGCAGGAAAGCGACGGCACCTTGCAGCACGG
>NZ_BMSA01000006.1 GCF_014648915.1 Streptomyces phaeofaciens
TGCGCCAGTTCGTCGTCGGTCTCTCAGCCATGAGGCTGGACCGTACAGTGCGGGTCAGACAGGGAGGTCGCTATCCCGGGCTTGTCGGCAGCTCATGAGGGACATGAGCTTGGGAAGCTTGGGTTTCTTGGCGGCCGTTGTCGCACTGGCCTGCGGTGGAGTGGTGCTGGAGCCCTGGTCGCGCCCGGGGTAAGTTCCCGCTGTTCCCCGTGGTTCCCCGCAGGATCTGGCACGCGAATGGCACGGTCCTCCCTTCGCCTCGAACGTTCCTCGGCGGAGCTGGGCCCCGGAGTGTCTGAGCCTCGGCCGACGACAGTCAGCCACGGTGGCGAGTCAGCCGACCGTGCAGGCGCGCGTGTGCCTCGCTGTACCCCCGCCGGCCTGAGCCACGCTTTCGGCCGTCGACCAGAGCAAGTCCCGACGGCGGAAGCGCATGGGTGGCACCTTGCGCGATGACCTCTTCGTCCCGAAGCAACTTGAGTGGGGGCGCTTGCTCGCCGCTGTTCATCGGCGTTGTCACGCAGGTAGACACTCACCGTTTCGCCTCTTCATGCGCTTGAAGCAGTTGTGCCGGAGACGCTGGACGCCACCTTTACGATCGTTCTTCCTTCGTCGGCCAGCAGTTGCTGACCCGCAGCCTGCCGTAAGTACTCTGCTCGTGTGGCTGCGGGATGTAACTAGTGGCAGGATGGAGTGAGCAGCATTCTGCGTGCTGACCCTCTTCCCGAGACCCCGGCTGTGGATAACGCCTGCGAGGCCTCCGGCATCTTAGTTTATCTGCCTTGTGGAGGAGCAATGCCTTACGAGCGGCATGCGTTGACTGAAAAAATCTTGAAGGACGCGTGGGATAAAGCGGTCGATGGCACACTTCTGACGATCGATCCTGCGAGTCAAGAACAGGAAATCCCGGGTGATTTCTTGGCTCAAGTACTCCAGGGTGAAAAGATGGAGAAAGCGCCACAGAGGGTGATGATCGCTGGGGCGCACATTACGGGTGGATTCGATGTTAAGTCGTCCAAACTTCTATGCCCACTAGAACTGACTGACTGCGTTTTTGATAAGTCGCCAAACCTTGACCAGGCGAACGCTCGGAATATTACTCTGAAGGGATGCACGTTTCCTGGACTGCGCGGTTGGGAACTCAAGGTTGAACATGACTTCTCACTCGAAGACAGCAGCAGTTCAAATCTAGTCGACTTGTGTGGAGCGCAAATCGGCGGCCAGGTCGATCTGAAGGGGGTGACGCTTTCGGCTCCCGGCCCAGAGGTATTGAAGCTCAATGGTCTGGTTGTGCAGCGAGAGATGCGGTGGTCAGGAATGACCACGCACGGACAAGTGACAATGATCGGGGCGCGAGTTTCAAAGCAGTTTATTTGCATTGGGACAACCCTCGTGAATGCTGGAGGAATTGCCTTGCTTGCGCAAGGGATTAAGGTTGGGTCGAGCGCCTATATGAAATCCGGGTTCTCTGCTAGCGGGGAGGTTGACATCTCTGGGGCTGAAATTACGGGAAGGCTTGACTGTCGAAATGGCACCTTTAGAAGTGCGGGGCTAGAACAGGGGGCCCTGCGGGCCGACGGGATCCATATAGAGAATGACCTGATATGCGAGAATGGGTTTTTGGCGGAAGGTGGCGTAAATTTGTTGGGTGCCACTATTGGAGGGTCTCTTCGCTGCACTGGTGGAAGATTTATAAACCCTGGATCTCTAGCTATTCGCGCTGCTCGTGCGAAGATTTCGCAAGATTTTGAATGCAAGCGAGGGTTTCGAGCCGAGGGGCAAGTTTTGCTGGCTGGCTGTAAGATTGGGGGAAGCGCTAAATTCCAAGGTGGCCAATTCATTCACCCAACTGACAGCGCTCTGGATGGCACAGGGATGGAGGTCGGCCAAAACGTTGTGCTCGGGAAGGACTACCCCGGAGAGCAGATGCCTGCGGAGGGATTCATCTCGGAGGGTGAAGTCAAACTTGTTGATGCAAAGATTATGCAAGACTTGAACTGTACTGGGGGCCGGTTCTCTAATTCTCAGCGCGTCGCTCTAAATGCTCAAGGGGTGACAGTTAGAGACGTTCTTCTAGAAAATGATTTTTGTGCCGACGGGATGCTGGATCTGTCCGGTTCTCAGATCGGTGGGAAATTGCTCTGCAGTGGGGGACAGTTCACCGGATCCAGGGTCTCTCTCAGGGCAGATGGGATGACAGTGCAGAGAGAAGCTCAGCTGGACGATGGCTTCAGGGCCGAAGGTAAGGTGCATATTCGCAGAGCGCAATTTGGTGCTGGGCTTTCGTTTGATGGTGCTTTCTTGGCGGCGGTAGGTGGATCAAATTCTCTAACCTTGAGGGGGAGTTCGATCAAAGGTCGGCTCAATCTTGTTACAAGGGAAAAGCCGCCTGGTGCAATGGATCTACGGCGCGTGGTGGTCACTGAACTGTATGACGACAAGGCGGTTTGGCCAGACCGTATCAAATTGCATGGTCTTGTATACGAGACGTTGCGTGAGGATGGCCCCAAGATAAAGGATCGACTCGAATGGTTGAAGTCTAACGGAAAGTATGAGCCGCAAATATATCGGCAGCTCGCAAAGGTCTATCAAGTAACAGGTGACGAGGACCTGGCGAGGAAAGTTCTAATAGCGGAGCAAGACGAGAGGCGTAAATCCCGCCCTGGGTTTCATGGGGTGTTGGCTTGGTGGGGTGGTTGGTTCCTCAAGGCAACTGTGGGGTACGGATATAATCCCTTCCGAGTTTTGATGGAACTTGCCGTTCTGGAGGTGATCGGCGGAATTGTTTTCTCGATACTCAGGAATGACATTCATCCGGTCTCCCCGCATGTGGTAGGGGATTATCAGCCGTGGCTTTACAGCCTGGATTTGCTACTTCCGGTCGTGAATTTTCGATGGTCTTTGTGGTTCTATCCGACGGGTGCGGCAGTGTGGTGGGCGGCTGCCTTTACGGCAACTGGCTGGGCTTTGGCGACGGCACTTGTTGTTGGTCTTGGAGGAGTCTTCAAGCGGAAGTAGGTCACACAAAATCGGGTTTGCAAGCACGGTTTCGACCTGAGTCACCGAAAGTCAGCCACGATGGCGGGTACGCCGAACGAATACCCGTCACGTGTGCCTCCAGCAACCCCGTTCCGGCCTCAGTCACGCTTTATCGGTTTACGTCACGAGCAGTGCCCCCTCCGGCATGGGCGTTGCTCGGAGAAGTCATGTTGCTTCCTGGTCCGGCTGTCCGTCTTGGCGGTGTTGCGCGCTGAGTGGCTGGGGCCGCCGCAGCGGTGGCGGAGACATGGAGCGGCGGCGGCCCATGGCCGCCAGCGCGCGCGGGCCGCCGTAGGCGGGCCGCCTTGAACCCGTAAAGAAGGTTGTTACTCAGGTGGTGGTTGGGATGTGCCAGAGAGGGGCTGCGTACTGCTCCGGCCGGTTGCTGATGAGCAGCCGACGCAGATCATCGCGCTGCGAGCCGTCGAGGTTCAGCACCTCGGTGAGGTGGCGGAACGTTGTGTGAGTGACTCCGCGGCTTCGGGCCTCTGCCTCGAACTGGGTGAGCTGGCGTAGTACCGACTCGGCGTTGAGCTTCGTCGGCGGTTGCTCCTTCAGCCAGAGAGCCTTGTTGCGCTCGTAGTCGATTTCGGAGAAGCCGCAGATCTCGCGGCTCAGTGTCTCCACCTCGTCCAGGGTGGTGGTCGACATGATGGCGCGGGCCAACTCGTTGCGGTTCAGGGCCTCGTCCAGGTCGGCCTCGTGGACTGTCGGGCTTTCGTCGGTGAGGGGGATGGGAAGGCCGGCGTCTCGGACCTCGCATGTGCCGCGCACGCCTCGGGCCGCTGCTGCGAGCATGCCCGTCGCCTCTGACGGGTGCCACTCCAGGACGCCGCCGATCGGTTCTGCGTCCTCCGCCGTGAAGGTGTGGATGATTGGGCCGAGCAGGCTTCGCAGATCCTCGTGGGACAGCTCGCCGTCCAGGCCGGGCCCTGCGATCAACAGGCGGATGGGTGCGTCGACTTGTCCGCATGCTGCCAGGGTCAGGGAGTCGGCCAGTGGGCTCTTCAGTGTCGGCTCGTCGCCTCGGGCCAGTACGTCGCCGCCAACGTCCAGGAGGTCGATGGAGCTCGGCTTTAAGCGGGTGACCAGCTGTTCGACCTGGCGTGTGACGCCTTCGGCGCCGTTCCTCGGGTCGATCAGCGCGAATGTATGCGGGAGTTCCGCGGCGAGTCGGGGGAGTGTGGAACCTGCCGGTCCGATCGGACGGGCTTCCGCCGGCACCTTCCAGACTGCTGGGGTGAGCGGTTCGAGGCCGATGAAGTCGTCGGCTCCTCGAGGGCCCGGTAGCGGGTCGATCAGCAAGCGGTCCCACGCGTACGTGAGGATCACCGCCTGGTCCTCGTCGCCGTATAGGGCGGCGTGAAGCATTGCGGCGGCGACTGCGTCGCCCCCTCCTCCTGCTGCGACGATCAACCGCGTCATGGGCCCAAGCCTACGGGGTCGGCCCCTTGACCTCTCACCCTATAGTGGCTAGAGGCTATAGCCACTTGGACGAGGAGGGGACATGCCTCAGATCGAGGAGGCGCAGCCGAAGTATCTCCAGATCGCGCACTTCATCCGTGATCAGATCCTTCGGGGCGACCTGCGGCCGGGGGACGAGGTGCCTTCGGAGCGGCAGCTTGCGGCCGACTGGAAGGTGTCGCGGCCGACTGCCGCGCGGTCGTTGGAGGCGCTGAGCCATCAGGGGCTCGTCGAGAAGCGGCAGGGTTCCGGCACGTACGTGCGGAGCCTCGAAGTGAACCGGCGGGCGCGGGAGTTGTACGGGCGGGCCCGGCAGACCGGGAAGATCTACACGCCCGGTGAGTACGCGGTGATCACGTCGGCCGGGTGGCTGGATGCGCCGGATCATGTCGCTGAGGCGTTGGGTCTGGTCAAGGATCGGCGGGCTGTGCACCGCCGGCGGGTGACCAACAATCAGGAGGGTCCCATCACGCTGTCCACTTCGTGGTTCGCGTCGGAGATCGGGCAGAGGGCGCCCAGGCTTCTGGAGCCCGAGCGCATCCAAGAGGGCACCTTGATGTACGTCGAGAACATGACCGGGCGGCAGGGGAGTTACGCCGAGGATCGCATGTGCGCCAGGCAGGCGACCGACGAGGAGGCGGCGGACCTCCAGCTTGATTCGGGGTCTGCCGTGCTCATCGTGCATCACGTCGTCTTCGACCTCCAGGACCGGCCGTTGGAGTTCGCTGAAGCTACTTACCCGCCGCACCGCTGGGCGTTCGAGCAGGGGTACCCCCTCGTCTGATGGTTCGTCATTCCGGCGAACCGCTTGCGCAGCGCGAGTGGCTAATGCCACTATCCATTAAGTGGCTAAGGCCACTTTGAGAAGGGGGCGCGGTGTGACGAGTCGGCGGCCAGAACAGGGCGGGCACTTACCTTGTCGAGGATGCCGTGGGCGGGGCTGGAAACGAGTCGGCTCGCGTACGGCCTTGGCGCTCTCCACCGTCAACGACCGTGCCCGTGCCGCATCGAAACGGCGCTGCCTCGACTGCGACGGCAGCGGCAAGGAGTGAGCACGGATGGCCTACATGATCGACCGCTGTCCCTCTGAGGACTCACCGCGACTCGGGGCGATGACCTTGTACCCCGTCGCGGAGTCCGTGTCTCTGTCCCGGCGCTGGTTCCGCAAGTTCATCGCCCCGTACAACCCGGCCTGCTCGGTCGACGACTGCGTCCTGATGATCTCGGAACTGGTGACCAATGCCATCGTCTACGGCCAGTCCGACGAGGTATGGCGTGTGCGGGTGGAGTGGTTCCGGGAAGGGGCTTCACTCAAGGTCGACGTCCACAACGCTGGGTTCCCGGCGAGGGTGAAGTTGCGCCGGCCCGACGCTGTCGACGCGCACGGGCGCGGTCTGCTCCTCGTCGACTCCATCGCCGACTCCTGGCAATGCGGACCCAGCCGTTTCGGCGGGACGGTCGTTTCCTTCGTGATGGCCGATGCCTGGCCGACCTGAGGGGGTGCCTGGGTTCTCTTCTATATGCGCTGCCGCTAGTCTGGTTGACCAGTTGACTTGGCCAATCTCGGTGGGCGGCATTCATGGCGTATGAAGTGGAGGCGCCCAAGTACGTGCGCCTCGCCCAGACGATCCAGAGCCGCATCGAGGACGGCACGTACCCGCCAGGTACGCGGGTCCCTAGTGAGAATCAGCTGGTCCAGGCATTCGGTATGTCCCGCCCGACCGTTGTGCGTGCTCTTGAGCTGCTGAAGCGGGACGGCTGGCTGGAGTCCCGGCAGGGATACGGAACGATCGTGCGCGGGCGCCCCGCGGTCGTCGAGCAGAAGGACCGCCGGGGGAGCGAGGTGCTCGCGCGGGACGAGTCGCAGACGCCGGGGCGGCTTGTCGAGGTCGGCAGTGTGCCCGTGCCTCCGCGCGTTGCCTCCGTGCTGGGGCTGCCGAAGCGTGCCAAGGTGCTCATGCGTCGCTTCCTGGTCGAGGAGGATGGCGAACCCGTCGAGCTGGTCTCGTCGTACTTCCCCGCCGGCTTGGTCGAGGGTACCGAGTTGGAGAGTGCCGACCTCCTGAGTGGCGGCACCCGGGCCCACCTTGAGGTGCGGAAGAAGGTTCGCTTCGACCATGTGACGGAACGGGTCTCGGCACGCCTGCCAGAACCCGGAGAGGCGGAGTTGCTGAACCTCCCGGACGGCGTGCCCGTGCTGAGCGTGCTGATCATTGCCTGCGATGCCTCAGGGCAGGCGCGGCAAGTCTCTGACGTGCTGCTTCCTGCTGATCGCCAAGAGCTGGAAGACACCTATCGCCTGGGCTGACAGGTCTATGCGCGCGGCTGCCGCGTGGCTAGGCGGTAGATCACGTATGTGAGGCCGAGGATGAAGTCTGCGGCCACCCAGAACCCGACGATGAGGCCCACCCCGATCGTGGTCCCGAGATCGCCGGCGTCCCGGCACAGCTCCAGGCTGTCGCCGGTCAGTCCCTCGCACGAGCCGCCATCGTCGCTGCCGCTTGCGATGCCCGCTATCACCCAGATCAAGAACAAGATCTGGACGGCCAGGAACAGCCACAGGAAGACTCGGCGACGCTTCATCGGCTGGGGTGTCGGGCCGGGCTGTCGGTATGCCTCGGGAGGGGGTCCTTGAGGTGGTGTTGACCAGGTGCCCGGTGGTGGCGTGAGTCCTTGCTGGTCGCGTGGACCCCATGACGGCGGCTCTTGAGCGGGGTCTCGTCTGCCCATGTCGCGCCCTCCTCTGGGCTGCTGACTTCATGGTGCGCGTGTGGTGCTGCTTGCGCTTGTTGGTCTGACAACCAAGCCACTTGACAAGTCAACTTGGCATCTCTAACTTCGAACTTGCTAAGTCAACTTGTCAGGTGGCGAGTTGGTGGACTCTGAAGGAGAAATCTCTGTGCGTGTGATCCGTGTTGACGCCTCGACCGCGACGATCCTGCTCACCGAAGCGCCGGCGCCGAAGGTGCGCGACCGGCAGACCGGTGAGATCGCGAAGGACACCGTGAGCGGTGAGGCGCTGATGACCATCGGCGTCGTCTACATCGACGAGGGCGAGTCGTCGCTGATCCAGGTGACCGTCCCCGAGAGTGGTGTCACGGACGGCCTGACCGTCGGTGCTCCGGTCTCGCTGCCTGGGCTCGTCGCCCGGCCCTGGCAGAGCGTGTTCAACGGGCGGGAGCGGCACGGCATCGCCTACCGGGCCACGGCCGTCATGCCCGGTGCGTTCCAGATGGCTCAGGCGGGCTGATCGACGTGACCGACATGGTGACGTTGGCCGAGCTGGGCGGACCGCTTGCCGCGTTAGGCGGCGCGGCCTATGCCCGGCACGCCCACCCGGCGGCCTACTGGTCCACCATCGGGCTGCCGCTCTCGGTGGCCCGGCTGCTGGCCTCGTACTCCTCGGCCATGGACGCCTGCGGGCTGACCGTCGAGCCGTCCCGCTGGCGGGCCCTGGCCGTCCGGGCGACCACTCGGCGGGAGGTTCGGCCGGTTCCCCCGCGGCGCGGAGTGATCCGGCCCAACTCGACCGGCTTCCGGGTACGGCTGCGGCTCGCCCCCGGGCAGGAGCCGGCGGACGTGGCTGCCTCGGCCGAACGGCTGCGGCATGCCTGGGGCGTTCACGCCGTGTACGTGCGGGACGTGAAGCCCGGTGTCGTCGAACTGCGGCTCGTCGGCTACGACGTGTTGCGCAAGGTGCGCATGCCTCGCCGTGTCGACGGTGGGCTTCTGCGGGTGCCGGTGGCTCTGCGGGAGGACGCGACCGCGTTCGTCCGCGACTACCGCGCCGTACCGCATGGTCTCGTCCTCGGCGCCACGCTGTCCGGCAAGTCGATGTATCAGCGACACCTCATCGCCGGCCTCGCGACCCAACCCGTCGCCCTGGTCGGCATCGACTGCAAGCGAGGTGTCGAGCTGGCACCCTTCGCCCCGCGGCTCTCCGCGCTGGCGACCGACCCCGACGAAGCGGCCGAGCTGCTGCCGGTCCTGGTCAAGGAAATGGAGGACCGATACGACCTGATCAAGGCCCGGCAGGGCATCGCCCCCGGAACCCCGGACGAGGAGATCACCTCGGACGTCTGGGGCCTGCCCGAGAGCGAACGGCCGGTTCCCATCGTGCTGTTCGTGGACGAAGTGGCGGAACTCTTCCTCGTGGCCACGCGCAAGGACGAGGAGCGGCGGGATGAGATGGTCACCCACCTCATCCGCCTCGCCCAGCTCGGCCGAGCGGCCGGCATCTACCTGGAGGTCTGCGGCCAGCGCTTCGGCGCCGAACTCGGCAAGGGCGCGACCATGCTCCGGGCTCAGCTCACCGGCCGGGTCTGCCACCGGGTGAATGACGAAGCCTCCGCCAAGATGGCGCTCGGCGACATCGCGTCCGAAGCGGTCTATGCGGCCTGCTCCATCGCTCCTGAGCTGCCCGGCCTCGCAGTCGCGGGAGACACGTCCGGCGGCTGGTCCCGGATCCGTACCCCGTACCTGTCACTCGCTGACGCGGCGGCTGTCTGCCGTGAGTCGGCGCACCTCGCCCCGGACGTTCCGGCGCTTTCGCCCTTCCGGCCATACGTCCCGCCTGTGCCCGTAGCGGCATCCGGTACGGCGGCCGCTCCTCGCCCGGTCACCGAGTAGCCCACCCCGATCCTTCGGTTGGCGTGGCCGTCCCGCGCCAAGTCCCTACCTCCGCCATGCCCCGAACCGGAAGGAGTGGCGCCGTGAGTTCCCTGCCTGTCCGCCTCGACGCCGTACTCGTCCAAGCCCTCATCGCTGCCGCACTGTCCTTCGCCCACCTTCACGACCTGGCCGCCGCTGCCGGACAGGACGGCTGGAAGGCATGGGCTTACCCGGTCTCCGTCGACCTGTTGCTGGTGGCGGCTTGGCGGCGACTGCGCTCCGGTGGGTCGAAAGCGGCCGGGTGGTGCTGGTTCCTCGTCGCGCTGACCGCCTCGCTCGGCGCCAACGTCGCCACGGCCGGCCTGCTCGACCTGGACGACGTACCGGCCTGGCTGCGCATCCTCGTCGCCGGATGGCCCGCGGTCGCCTTCCTCGGCGGCACGCTCCTCGCCCACGGCTCCACCGCAGCACCCGAAGCGGTCTCGGTGCCGGTGACCGAGCTGCCCGCCGTCGAAGCGGCCTCCGAACCGCCCCCGCCGTCCGTCACCTCTGTCCCGCCCGCTCTCGTCGCCCACGCCCGCAAGGTCGCCGACGACCACCGCGCCCGGACGGGAACGCCCATCGACACCCCGACGCTTCGCGCCCGGCTCGGCGTCCCGCTGCCGCTCGCCGAAGCAATTGCCACCCAACTCGCCTGAACTCAGGAGCACTTCAACACATGCGCCCGTCCACGCTCCGCGCCCTGAACCGGGCTGCCGAGCTGACCCGCCAGAACCGCCTCACCGAAGCAATGCTCATCGCCGAACCCGTGATCCTCACCGCCGATCAGTACGAGGGCGAGGAGATCCGGCGGTGGCTGCTCGACCACGTCGCCGACTTCACCGGCGAGAACCACGACGAACCGAAGGAGCTGCCCTGATGTCCGCCAACCGTCGCTTCCGCCGAGTCGTCCGCATCGGTCCCGTCCAGGTCGGCACGTACTACGACGGCCGCGGCCGCGAGAAGCACGCCGCCGTCTGCACGGCTCCGCGCTGCGGCTTCTCCGCCGACTACGACAGCCGCACCGCCGCCGAGCTGGCCGCCCGCACCCACCGCTGCCGCGTCCGCTGAGGAGATCTCCGTGAACGTCTCGCTCCCACTCGTCTTCGTCCTGGGCGTCATCTCCTGGGCCGCGATCAAGTTCCTCGGCGTTCGCATGTGGGTCGCCGTCGTGATCGCGCTGTTCGGCTTCTGGCTCTCGCACACGTTCCTCGCCCCCGCCATCGAGTCCGGCACCCGAACCGGGGTCGGCGTCGTCAACGGCGACAACAAGTGACAAGGAGGATCGCCGTGTTGTTCCGCCCACAGCTGCCCGACATTCCGCACCTGCCCATGACCATCGACCCGCATTGCCAGGCGCCAGTGCAGCCCGCCGGCCGCCCGCTCACCCCCTACGCGGGTGCGGTCGCCGCCGTGGTCGTCGTCGGCATCGTCCTCACCGCGCTCCTGGCGGCCGTCGCCGTCACGGCTGTGTCCGTGGCCGTCGCCGCCGTGGTCCTGCGCTCCCTCGTCAGCAACGCCAACAGGCGCTGACCGGCCGCCGGGGCGGCAACAAGCCGCCAAGCATCCCGCCGCCCCGGGGCCGTCCCTCCCAACCACCGAAACAGCCGAAAGGGACTCCCATCTTTACCCACTCGCCCCCGCCCCCGCTGGCGGAGCTGAGCACCCTCGCCGCCCTCGGCACCATGCCCGCCCTCGCGCGACAGCTCGCGGGTCTTGGCGGCTGCACCCATCCCGTCCGCCTGGACGGCCACCGCACCGAGTACGCCGTCAACAACACGACCGGCGAGATCGGCGCTGTCCTTCACCGCCTCGACTCGGCCACCTTTCCCGCCGGGCACCTCTTGGTCCGCTGCAACAACCGTCGCGCCACCCGCTGCCCGGCCTGCGCCGAGACCTACCGCCGCGACACCTACCACCTGATCACTGCCGGATTGCGTGGCGGCAAGGGCACCCCCGACCAGGTCGCCACCCACCCGCGCGTCTTCGCCACCTTCACCGCCCCCGGATTCGGCCCGGTCCACAACCGCCGCACCGACGGCCGCCCTTGCCGCTGCGACGCCCACCACGACCAGGAGGACGCCGCCCTCGGCACCCCGCTCGATCCCACCACCTATGACTATGAGTCGGCCGTCCTCTGGAACGCGCACGCGGGTCCCCTCTGGCGGCGCTTCTCGATCTACCTCCGCCGTGAGATCGCCAAGCGCGCCGGCCTCACCCAACGCACCTTCCGCGACCACGCCCGCGTCTCCTTCGCCAAAGTCGCCGAGTACCAGAAACGCGGCGCGGTCCACTTCCACGCGGTGATCCGCCTCGACGGCCCGGAAGGCGGCGACACCTCGCCCCCGGCCTGGGCCTCGGCCGAGCTGCTGACCGACGCGATCCGCGCCGCCGCGGCCGCCGCACGCGTCGACGGCCCGACCATCGACGGGCGCGCCCACAACTTCGCCTTCGGGCGACAGCTCGACGTCCGCCCGATCCGTTCCGCCGACTTTGACAACGGCCAGGAACTGACCGAGCGGGCCGTAGCGGCGTACATCGCCAAGTACGCCACCAAGGGTGCGGAGACCACGACCGGCACCCTGGACCGACCGATCCGCTTCCTCGCCGAGCTGGCTCAGGCCCGGATCACCGAGCATGCCCGCCGCATGGTCCGTACCGCCTGGACCCTCGGCGCCCGCAAGGAGCTGGAGCACCTCCGCTTGCGCGCCTGGGCTCACATGCTCGGCTTCCGCGGCCACTTCTCCACCAAGTCCCGCCGCTACTCCACCACGCTCGGCGCCCTCCGCACCGCCCGCGCCGACTGGCGGCGGGCCCAGACGACTCCGCCCGCCCCGCAGGACGGCGAAACCACGCTCGTCCTCGCCCACTGGGTGTTCGCCGGAACCGGCCTCAGCGCTGCCGAGACCTGGCTTGCCGCAACCCTCGAACCCGCCCCCGGAACGGAAGGGGAACCGACCGCATGACGACCGACCGATATCTCTCCGTCGACCAGGTCGCCGACCTGCTCGGCACGACCGCCCGCTTCCCCCGGCGGCTCATCGAGGAGCGCCGCATCCGGTACGTGAAGGTCGGCCGGCATGTCCGCATCCCCGAGAGCGCGGTCGCCGAATACATCGGGGCCCGTACCGTCGAGCCGATCCGCCTCCGCCGTACCGGACTGCGGAGGGCTGCCTGATGGCGAACAAGAAGGGACGGCGTCGTCGCTTCGGCGCGGTACGGCAGTACCGGTCCGGCCGCTGGACGGCCTCGTACATCGGACCCGACGGCGTGCGCATCCATGCGCCGGAAACCTTCGCGACCAAGAAAGAAGCGGAGATCTGGCTGTCCCAGATCGAGGCGGATCTGACGCGTGGCGACTGGCGCGCTCCCGACGCGGGGGCGGTCAACTTCAAGATCTACGCCGAGAAGTGGGTAGAGGAGCGGGAGCTGGCCGTTCGTACCGTGGACTTGTACGAGCACCTGTTCCGTCTGTACATCTTCCCGACCTTCGGGGCCCTCGACCTGGACGAGATCACCGCCCCTCGTGTCCGCGAATGGCGTGCTGAGCGCCTGCGCACTACGAAGGCGAAGACCATGGTCGCCAAGGCGTACAGGCTCGTGAAGAGCATCATGGAAACCGCCGTCGATGACGAACTGATCAGCCGCAACCCGTGCCGTATCAAGGGCGCGGGCAAGGAGTCGGCCGCCGAGCGTCGCATCGCCACCGTCGCCCAGGTGGACGCCCTCGCCGAAGCGATCGGCATTCGTTGGCGCCTCGTGGTCTACCTCGGCGCGTACGGGCCGATGCGACCCGAGGAGCTGGCCGGTCTTCGCCGCCGGGACGTCGACGCCGACAACATGGTGATCCGTGTCCGCGTCGCCGAACCGGAGCGGACCAACGGCAAACGCGCTCCCGGCGAGACCAAGTCGGGTGCTGGCGTTCGGGCCGTCGTTCTTCCCGCCTTCCTCCACAAAGAGGTGAGGCAGCACCTCGCCTGGTTCGCCGAGAAGGGGCCCGACGGTCTGGTCTTCGTCGGCGAGAAGGGCGCCCCCTTCCGACGCACATCGTTCGGCCGGAAATGGCAGCGCGCCCGGACCGCCGCCGGTCTCCCGGACGGCTTCCGCTTCTACGACCTTCGTCACACCGGACACACGCTCTCGACCCGTTCGGGTGCCACGCTCAAGGACACGATGGTCCGCGCCGGCCAGTCCTCCGAGAAGGCCGCGCTGATCTATCAGCACTCCGATGAGGAGCGTCAGCGCGACGTGGCGGCCGGTCTTGACGACCTGGTCCGTGCCGAGCGTGCGAAGAAGAATGGCGGCCAGCAGCAAACCGGCTTATGAGGGCAGAGACCGCATGACGAGTCGGGGGAGGGTCCCAACCCTCCCCCCCACGCGTACCGGTTGACCATCCGCAGCGCGATGGGTCGGCTGGATAAAATTCGTAAAACATTCTGTTTGTACTGAAGTAGCCTTACCCTCTCATCCGAGACGGGAAGGCACATGGGTAGCGTCACTCCGGAGCAGTACCGCGCGGCCGTCGAAAAGTTGGTCGTCGACTACCGGGCGGCCGGACCGATTGAGACGAAGCAGCGCAAGTACCGGTCCGTCCTCATCGGGCACGGTTGGTGCAACGAGGTGCACCGTCTTGCTGAAGCGTCCCTGCATCTCGTTGATCGCGGATACGGCCATGAGGCGCTGATTCTGCTCCGCACCGTGTTTGAGACCACCATCAGCCTGCACTGGCTCTCGCAGAAGGGTGACGCAGCTGCGCTCGGAGTGTTCGCCGAGGGAAGCCGCGTGAATCGAGCCGCTGCTGAGGACATGCAGAAGGGGTTCAACGTGCCTCAGGATCTCATCGACTCGATCAAGGGCGCGCCGGTCGAGAAGACCGACGAGAGTGAGATCTTCCGCAAGTTCCAGGCGCAGTGCGACGAGATCGACCCCAAGAGGGAGTTGTACTCGGTGTATCGCTACCTCTGTGGCTATGCGCACCCGAGTGCGACCAGCGCCTCCGAGTTCGTCGAATGGACGACCGAGCCCCCTAGCCTTCGGACCGAGCCCAAGAAGGGTGCCGCCTCCGTGGTCGAAGCGACCCTTGCCATGTGCCTCATTTGGGCTGGCCGAGCCTTCGACGAGATGATCAATGGGAAGCCGCGTAAGCAGTTCCTGCGCTCGGTGGCGAGGGAACTCGGGCTGCCCCCCGTCCTGCCTCCGATCAGGTAGCCGTGTGGTGCGGCTGGCTGTAATGGTGCGGATGTGGTGCGCACCCCGCCCACCGGTCTAGACAACAAAGAACCCCCGGGTCATCGACCTGGGGGTTTTGCATGGAGCGGGTGACGAGAATCGAACTCGCGCTCTCAGCTTGGGAAGCTGATGTTCTACCATTAAACTACACCCGCGTAAGACGCCGGATCTGTCCGGTGCCCGATCGCCCCGTCACTCTACCCCATGTCCGCCCCCCGGCGTCGAAGCCACGGGGGCTGAGTGCGTTTCAGGGGTGGGATCCGGGTGCGGGGGGCCGGAGTTGGGGCGTACGGTGGGGGCGCGGAAGAGGGGTCCCGCGGGGTCGGAGTGCCGCCTGGAGGGTCGTCCTGTTCGTCCCGTAATGTGGCTTTCGTTGTCCGGTGAGCAGCCGCCGGACGCGGCTCTTTGGGGAAGGGACTCTAGGACTTGATGGA
Source organism: Streptomyces phaeofaciens (assembly GCF_014648915.1). Classification (GTDB taxonomy): domain Bacteria; phylum Actinomycetota; class Actinomycetes; order Streptomycetales; family Streptomycetaceae; genus Streptomyces; species Streptomyces phaeofaciens. The sequence goes on from NZ_BMSA01000006.1 coordinate 14,817, forward strand.
GCGCACCGTCGTCCGTTGTGCCGATGGGCACGTGTTCAGCACCGCTTCGTTCCCGATGCAGAAGGCCGAGCGACTCGGCCCCGGACGACTCGTCCGGTGTCCTCGGTGTGCCCGGCTCCGCAGCGCGGTGCCGGTACCGGTGGCAGTGGCGGTCGGGAAGCAGTAGCCGTCGGGAGGCGGCAGCAGTCGCAGGTGACAGGTGAGGCGCGCGGCCGTCCGATGGTGGTCGGTCCGCGCGCCTTGCGTATCCTCGGGACGTGCTTCTCTCAGACAAGGACATCCGGGCCGAGATCGACGCCGGGCGAGTGCGGATCGATCCCTACGACGCATCCATGGTGCAGCCGTCGAGCATCGACGTACGTCTCGACCGGTTTTTCCGGGTGTTCGAGAACCACCGCTACCCCCACATCGACCCCGCCGTGGAGCAGGCGGATCTGACGCGACTCGTGGAGCCGGAGGGCGACGAGCCGTTCATCCTGCACCCCGGTGAGTTCGTCCTCGCCTCCACATACGAAGTGATCACGCTCCCGGACGACCTCGCCTCGCGCCTCGAGGGCAAGAGTTCGCTGGGCCGCCTCGGGCTGGTCACGCACTCCACCGCAGGGTTCATCGACCCCGGCTTCTCCGGCCATGTGACCCTCGAACTGTCGAACCTCGCCACCCTGCCGATCAAGCTCTGGCCCGGTATGAAGATCGGCCAGCTGTGCATGTTCCGGCTCTCCTCGCCGGCCGAGCACCCGTACGGCAGCGAGTTCTACGGGTCCCGCTACCAGGGGCAGCGCGGACCGACCGCCTCCCGGTCCTTCCTCAACTTCCATCGGACGCAGGTGTGAGCGCCCGATGAGTGCCGCTCATCGCAGGTGGGGTCGGTCACCCGTAGGTGTGGGCTGAGCGGCGGCAGCACACTGGATTGGGAGCGGGGGCAGCCGGTCCCGCCCTTTCGGGCACACATCGTGCCCCGTGGTTTCCTGACCAGGCACCGTTGTTGCGTTTAGTGTCCGTGAGTGAGCCTTTGGACCTCTCTCGAACCTGCCTCCGCGACCGTGGACCCGGGTGACAGTACGACTGTGCGGCTGCGTCTGCGCAACACCGGTGACGTGGTGGACGAGTACCGCTTCGAGACGGTGGGCTCTCTCGCGCCCTGGACTGTCGTGGAGCCGCAGTCACTGCGTCTGTATCCGGGGACGACGGGGACGGCCGAGCTGACGTTCTCCCCGCCGCGTACGCCGGACGCGACGGCCGGTCCGCATCCGTACGGGGTGCGGATCACGCCGACGGAGCATCCGGAGGCGACGAGTGTCCCGGAAGGGAACCTCACCGTCACTCCGTTCACGGAGGTGCGGGCCGAGCTGGTGCCGCCGACGGTGAAGGGCCGCTTCCGCGGCCGGCCGAGGCTGGCCGTGGACAACTTGGGCAATACGAAGCTGACGGCGTCGGTGAGTGGCAGCGACAACGGTGATCAGTTGTCGTACGACATCCGTCCGAGCAATGTGCAGGTCGAGCCGGGCCGTGCGGCGTTCGTGAAGATGACGCTGAAGCCGCGGCAGATCATCTGGTTCGGGTCGCAGGAGGACCGGCCCTACACCCTGGCGGTGCGGCGGTCGGGTGTCGCGCCGCTGGAGGCGGCGGGCACGTACGTGCAGCGGAGTCTCCTGCCGCGCTGGCTGGGGGCCTTCCTCAGTGCCCTCGTCGCGCTGGCGATCGCGTTCGTGATGATCTGGATCGCCTACAAGCCCGAGGTCCGCACCAACGCCACCGAAAAGGTCCAGCAGGCCGGCATCGCCACGCTGCCACCCGCCCCCTCGCCGACGTCCGAGGCACCGAAGGCCCCGTCCGCCGACGGCGCGGCACCCCCGGCCGCGACCGAGACACAGCAGGCGAACGAAGCCGGGGCCGGAGCGGGAAGCGACGGCGCCGAGAAGAAGGAGACCGATACCCAGGAGCGGACCGCGGCGACCGCGGTCCAGCAACGGGCCGCGAAGGATCCGAGCGGACCGCACATCTGCTACCGGGTCTACGCGACGGGCCAGGGTTGGTCCGACGCGGTGTGCGACGGCGAAACGGCGGGCACGGTGGGCGGGGGGACGCCCCTCAAGGCCGTCAACATCGCTGTGTCCGGAACCCATGGCACGTCCAGCGGCGCCTACGTCCACGACCCCGCGTCGACCAATGGTGAGGGGCACTTCCCCGACCCGTGGACGAATGCCGCCGACGGTGTCGACAACTACGTCGGCAGTACCAAGAAGGACGCCCCGAACATGCTGGGATTCACCATCAACGTCGATGGCGGCAAGGGCGCCGTCTGCCAGTCCGCCTACGTCCACAACGATGCCTGGCTCGCCCTGGCATGCGACGAACCCGGCACCGGGTACGACTTCACCTACGCCGGCACCCACGACAACGACTCGTGGATCGAAGCGGTCAGGCTCACGGCCTGATCCGAACCGTCCACCACCTGCTCCGACCCCCTCCAAGGAAGCCCTGTAGAGCCGCTGCTCAGGCGTGGTGGCACGCGAGCGGCAGCGCACCGAGGGCTTGGCGCGGGGCCGGCCGGAATCCTCTCCTCCCGCGCACAACCATTGCGTCGGTTCCGTTGTCACACCCGTGTCATAGGCTTCCGAAACTTTCCGCGACCGGTGCGTTCTTACTCCCGGTGACACGCGGTCTCCCACGGCTCATGGGGGCTCGAACCACCTTGCGCAATCGCAGAATCTCCACCGCGACGGCACTCGCCGTCCTCTTCAGCTCCGTGGCGTTGACGGGTCTGGGGTCCACGGCCGCCCACGCCGACGACCACGCCGTCCTGCCCGTCGCCTCCGTCGCCGACGTCGTCGTGGACAGCGTGCACCAGCGCGTCTTCGTCAGTGACCCGACCGGCGGCAAGGTCGTCGCCACCGACTACAGCGGCAACGTCGTCGGGACGCTCGGCTCGCTGCCGGAGGCGGGCGGCCTGGAAATCTCGGCCGACTCGCAGACGCTGTACGTGGCCGTCGAGGGCAGCGACGAGATCGCGGCGATCGACACGGCGGGCCTCACCGAGTCCGCGCGCTACTCGACCGGCACCGCCGACGCCCCGACGACCCTCGCCCGCGCCGGCGGGAAGCTGTGGTTCGGCTACGGCAAGGCGACGTACGGGAACATCGGCTCCCTCGACCTCTCCGGCCCGGAGCCCGTCCTCGCCGTGGCCCAGGACAGCGGCAGCCGCTGGTACTACGCGCCCAGGCTGGCGTCCAACCCGGCCGCGCCCGGTGTGCTGGCCGCGGGGGTGCCCGGCCTCAGCCCCTCCGCCGTGGCGACCTACGACGTCTCCGGCGCGGACGCTCCCAAGCTCCTGGCCCAGGGCCAGGCCGGCAGCAACCTGCGCGACCTCGCGGTGACCCCCGACGGCGACCAGGTCGTCACGGCCAGCGGCGCGCCCTACAAGCACCAGGTCCTGTCCACCACCGACCTGGAGGAAGTCGGCAGCTACCCGACCGACGCCTACCCGAACGCCGTCGACATCGCCGCGGACGGCACCGTCGCCGCGGGCATCGACGGCATCTACGAGCCGGACGTCTACATATTCAAGCCCGGCACCACCGAGCCGGTCCGCCGGTACGACTTCGCCGACACGGGCACCGGCACCCTGGTTCCGGACGGCCTGGCCTGGGAGCCGGACGGCAACCACCTCTTCGCGGTCACCGAGAGCGGCAGCACGTACCGCCTCAACACGCTGAACGCGCCGACCAAGGCCGTCACCACGGTGACGGTGAACGCGCCCGCCTCGGCCGTTCCCGGCAAGTCGCTGACCGTCACGGGGAAGGTCGGCGGCGGCGACGCGCTGCCGGCCGGGACGTCGCTGACGGTCACCCGTACCGACGCGCAGTCGCCGTCGGGCGAGACGCTGGCTCCGGTGACCACGGGCGAGGACGGGACGTTCTCCTTCGCCGACGTCCCGCCGGTCGAGGGGGACGTGAAGTACACCGTCTCCTACGCCGGTGACGCGGGCCACGCTCCCGCGTCCGCCACGCAGACCGTGGCCGTGGCCCGCAGCGTCACCACGGTGACGGTGAGCGCGCCCGCCTCGGCCGTTCCCGGCAAGTCGCTGACCGTCACGGGGAAGGTCGGCGGCGGCGACGCGCTGCCGGCCGGGACGTCGCTGACGGTCACCCGTACCGACGCGCAGTCGCCGTCGGGCAAGGCGCTGGCTCCGGTGACCACGGGCGAGGACGGGACGTTCTCCTTCGCCGACGTCCCGCCGGTCGAGGGCGGCGTGAAGTACACCGTCTCCTACGCCGGTGACGCGGGCCACGCTCCCGCGTCCGCCACACGGACCGTGGCCGTCTCCCGCAACGCCACCACGGTGACGGTGAGCGCGCCCGCCACGGCCACCCGCGCCAAGGCGCTGACCGTCACCGGCAAGATCGCCAACGCCACGGCGCTGCCGGCCGGCACCGTCCTCACCGTCAAGCGCACGGACCTCGACACGCCCTCCGGCAAGGCGCTCACCTCGGTGAAGACCAAGGCCGACGGGACGTTCTCCTTCACCGACACCCCGCCCGCCGGCGGGAGCGTGAAGTACACGGTCTCCTACGCGGGCGACACGACCCGCGCACCGGCCTCGGGCTCCGACACCGTGGCCGTCTCCCGGACCGCCACGACGCTGAGCCTGAACAACAACGGCAAGGTGTACGCGTACGGCAAGGACGTCACCTTCACCGCGCACCTGGGTACCACCTACAAGAACCGCACGGTGGAGATCTGGGCCGACCCCTACGGCTCGGACAAGCCCAAGGTCCTGGTGAAGAAGGCGACGGTCAACTCCAGCGGAAACGTCTCCGCCGTGGTGGACATGAAGCGGGACACCACGGTCACCGCGGTCTTCGCCGGTGACGCCCGCACCGCCCCGAAGTCGGTCAAGGTCACCGCGTACGCCAACGTGAGCGTCTCCACCTCGCTGACGAAGTACTACAAGACGGCCAAGATCAGCTCGAGCTCCCCGACCTACTACTGGTACCGCAAGAACACCGGCCCGCTGTTCACCACCACGATGAGCTACTACCCGGGCCGCGAACACCGGCTGGACATCGACGTCTACTACCAGGGCCAGTGGCACCGCGGTTACGACGAGTACTTCGCACTGGGCAGCAACGGCAAGAGCGTCATCGACCTCGGCGCCTCCGACGAGGCGGGCCTCCGTGTCCGGGTCCGGTCGGCCTACATCAACGAGTCCTCCGGCGACAACGTCAACTCCACCACCTACAGCTCCTGGAAGTACATCTACTTCACCAACTGACCCACGGTCCCGGACCGTCCGCCGAGAAGCCCCGAGCCGCCCGTCGGCCGGGGCTTCTCCGGCTGTGTCCGTGGAGCGGGGCCGGAACCGTCACCGGCCTTGTCGACGTGCACGTATCAGGCACGGGGAGTGCCTGGGACACCGTCCCGGACGGGGACACGACCGCACAGGCCGACGGATGGATGCGAGTACGGACCGCATGGACGCAACCCCGACCCACGACGACGTAGCGGAGTTCGCGCACCTGCTGGCGCGTCTGAAGGAGCGCACGGACCGCAGCTACGCGGCGCTGGCGCACCGGCTGGGCGTGAACGCCTCCACGCTGCACCGCTACTGCGCCGGGGAGTCGGTCCCCCTGGACTTCACCGTGATCGAGCGGTTCGCCGTGCTCTGCGGAGCGTCCCCCGAGGAGCGCGGCGAGTTGCACCGCCGGTGGATCCTGGCGGTCGCGGCACGGCAACGGCCCCGCCCGTCCGCCGCCCGGCGGGCCCCGGCACCGGCCCCGGCACCCGAGGACACCACGAGCACCGCGGCACCGACCATGTCCGCGTCCGCGTCCGCGTCCACGTCCGCGTCCGCGTCCGCGAGCCGCGGCGGTCCGGTGGGCCAGGCACCGGAGTCGGCCCCGTCGGCCGGCCGGTGGACCCGAGCCGGGCGCCTGCGTCGACGGTCCGTGCGATCGACGGCGCTTGCGGCATCGCTCGCCGTCGCGCTCGCCGGTCTCGTCTCCTCCGCCGCCGGACCCCCGTCCGGTGGGGGCGGGTCGTCGGCTGCCGCCCGCGTCACACCGCAACCCTCGGCGCCGGCCGCGGACCGAGGGGGCGGTCCCCTTGCCGGACCCCCGTCCGCCGGCGGTGGGCCGTCGGCCTCCGCCCTTGCCACACCGGGACCCTCGGCCTCGGCCGGAGGCGGAGGCGGAAGCGGAGACGGAGGCGACGGCGGCAGCCCGCAGGAGAACCGGGCGAGCGCCGGCGCGGTCCCCGCACAGGACCCGCTCACCTGGACGTCCAACTCCCAGGTCTGGCAACGCGAATGCGAGCACGACTACGTCATCGCCAAGCCACCTCAGCAGGTCCCGCCGCCGCCGGCCCCGGCGGACGCCGAGGCGTGGGCCGTGTCCCAGCAGGCCGTGCACGGGCGCACCACCGATCTGCGGATCTCGGTGCAGGGACGCGGCTCCGCCGCCGTCGTCCTGGAGGCCCTGCACGTGCGCGTGGTCGGCCGCACCACCCCCGCCGTCCGCCGGGGCATCGCCTACTCCACGTACGAGGGCTGCGGCGCCCCCCTCGTCCCCCGCCACTTCTCCGTGGACCTCGACGCGCGCCGGACCCTGGCCCGTTCGGTACCCGGCGACGACCCGGACGGACCGAACACCGCGGTCGACTTCCCCTACCAGGTGTCCCTGACGGAGCCGGAGGTCCTGCTGGTCTCAGCGCGCACCGAGTCCTGCACCTGCGACTGGTACCTGGAGCTCGACTGGTCCTCACAGGGTCGGACCGGCACGGTACGCATCGACGACCACGGCCGCCCGTTCCGCACCACCAGCATCAACGGGCTGCCGCACTACTGGTACCGCAACCCCCGTGGCTGGATCCCCATGACCACCGCCTACGACAAGTCGGAGACCGGCGGCTGACGAAGCCGCCGGGCCGTCACTTCGACATGATGAAATCCAGGGCGTAACCGGGAGCGGTCGTCCAGTAGGTGACGCGCTGGAAGTCGTTGGCGTACAGCGTCTCGACGGGCATGGGGACGTCGATCGGCCCGCCCGCGGTGCTGCCGGCCTTACGGCCCTGGAGGGTGAGGGTGATGCTCTTGGCCTCGTACTCGTCCATGGGGCCGTTGACGAGCAGAGCTGCGTACGCCTCCTCGCCCGGGGCGAGGGTGAGGGGCACCCCCGGGTTCGGGTCGCTCTCCTCGATCACGGGGGCCGTGGTCCGACCGTCACCGAGCCGCACGAGGGGGTAGCGGTAGAGGTTGCACTTCTTGTCGCCGGCGTTCTGGACGCTGAGCAGGAGGTGCCTGGCGTCCACGCTGTCCGCGGGCTCCTTCACGGCGGACACCCCGAGGACCTGCTGGGAGCAGGCGGCGACGGTGCCCTTGGCGCCACTGCCGCCCGAGCCGTGCGTCACCGAGGTCTGGGCCTTCCCGTTGCCCGTCCGCGGTCCGGTGGCGGACGCCTGTGCCGACACACCACACCCGAGCGCCAGGACGAGGCCCGCGGACACGGCCACGCGGCGGCTCACGAAAGACTTCACGTTCATCTGCGTGTTCCTTCTCTGATCGGTACGAGGTCGCGGGTACCGGCGGCGGCGAAGGCGGTCGGCCGCTTCGTCCGGTGCGACAGCCAGAGCATCGGATGCCTCCCGAGCCTGGGACAACGGCCGCCGCCCACCTCGCAACGGCGCACCGTCCCACCCCCGACGACCTGCGGAAACACGGAAGCCTGGGATGCCGGTCCGGGACGGGGACGCCGTGCGCCGCCCGCCGCGCGCTCCACGTCAGTTCGCCGCGTCCCGCTGCGCGGCGCCCTTCGACGCGTCCTTCGTGGCGGCCTCCCAGACGCCCGCCGCCACCTTCTGCGCGAACTCCGTCGGCGACGGCTCGTTCGGCAGCTGCGCGGGCACCGACGTGCCCTTCCCGCTGCCCGCCCGGTCGGCGAACAGCGCGACCGTCAGGGCGAGCCGGCGGTCGTACCCGGTGGCCCACACGGTCCGCCGGGTGATCCCGCCACCCGCCCCGGCCAGGGCGAAACCCCGCGACTCCACCGGGCCCGCGGAGCCGTCGGCGGCGACGGCGGAGGGCGTCGGTCCGGCCCCCGACCGGGCACCCACGACCAGCGCCTCCCTCTCGTCCAGGGCCCGCCGCACCTCGGGACGTGCCTGGTAGACGGTGCGGCCCTCCCGTGTGATGCGGGCGACGGTGTACGGGGTGGCGTACCTGCCGTCCGCCGCCACCGTCGCGAACGCCGATGTCAGGTTCAGCGGGGTCGGCGCCGTCGTCCTCAGCAGCTTGCCCAACGGCTCGCCCACGTGTCCCACCTCGCCGAACGGGTCCAGAACCGTCCCCGCCTCCACCGCCCCGCTCACCGCGTCGTTGAACGACTGCCGCGCGTAGTCCGAGCCCCCGTACAGCAGCCGCACCGCCCCGTCGCCGGGCACCACGCCCACGACGGCGGTGTGCACCCGCACGCCCTTGCCCCCGGGATGCTCCTGCACCCGTTGGGTGGCGCTGTCCTGCAACGCCAGGTCGAAGGTGGTCGTCACGCTGTAGCCGCCGCTCGCGAGCCGGTCCTCGGTGATGCCGAGCCGGTCGGCGGCCTCCTTCGCGGCGATGTCGATCAGGTACTGCCGCTGCCCCTCGGTCTCTCCCGGCGGATAGAACCGGAACGCCGGGAAACGCGCCGCGGCCCGCTGCCTCGCCGTGATGTTCCCGCTCGCGGCCATCGCGTCGAGCACCCACTCCCAGCGGTTCTCCAGCTTCGCGGTCACCTTCGGATCGGAGCCCGCCTTCTCGTAGTACGAGGGGATGTTGACGATGGCCGCCAGCGCGGCGCCCTGGGCGACCGTCAGGCTCTTGGCGTCCACGCCGAAGTAGTTGCGCGCGGCGGACTGGATCCCGGCGGCACCCCGCCCGAAGTACACGGTGTCGAGATAGCCCTCGAGGATCTCGTCCTTGGTGCGGGTGCGGTCCAGCTTGATCGCGATGAGCGCCTCACGCGCCTTGCGGGACAAGGAGTGTTCCGGGCTGAGCAGCGCGTTCTTCACGTACTGCTGGGTGATGGTGGAGCCGCCCTGCGGGTCGCCGCCGGTCAGCGTCGCCAGCGTGGCCCGCGCGATGGCCCGCGGCGAGATCCCGGTGTCCGTGCGGAAGGAACGGTTCTCCGCGGCGATCACCGCGTCCTGCACATGCCGGGGGACCGCCGACAAGGGGATGTCCTGCCGGTCGACCGGCCCGCGCCGGCCGAGATAGGCGCCCCCCGAGTCGAGGAACACGGTGCTCTGGGTGACGGTCTCGGGGTGGGGCTTCGGAATGGACGTCAGGTGGTACGCCACGAGGGCCGCCGCACACAGCGTCGCGATCAGCGTGAGGAAGGCGTAGCACAGCCGGCGCAGCCGCCGACCCCGGTTGCGCCGGAGCCGGATCCGCAGCGGCGCCCGCTCGCGGTGCCGGCTCCGGCGCTCCGCCGGCACCTCCTGCCCCGGCCGCCGCGCCGCACGCCGCCCGCTCCCGGTCAGGTTCATATCCGCCACCACTCGCGGTCCGACCGTGCGGCGACACTGCCCGAGGCGTCGTACACCGTGACGATCCGGTCGTCCCCGTCCACGGAGAGGAACGCCGGTATGTCCTTCCTGGCGAGCGGTGTGCTCGCGTACCAGATGCCCCACCCGGGACTGCCCGCCAGGACGAGGACCTTCGCGGTGGTGCTGCCGCCGTCGCCGTCGCGGACCTCGACGCGGCCCGGCTCGCCGTTCAGGCCGTGGAAGAGGCCCGACAGGAAGAGCCCGCCGTTCACGCTGTCCACCCGGAGGGAGACACCCGGTTCGTCGAGTTCGTCGAGCGGGCGGTCGTCGTCGTTCCCGGGGAGGGGCACCGACCAGTGCCCTCCGTCGGCCGTCAGCCACAGCCGTACCTGCGTCCCGACCGGCACCCGCTCGCCCGGCGCCACGATCCGGATCGGGCTCGTGGCCGTACGACCGCCGTCCCCCGGCCGGTCGCCGGACGTCCCGCCTTGCGCACCGCCGCCTGCGAGACGGTCGGCGCCGAGGAGGGCGACGGGGGTGAGCAGCGCCGCGCAGGCGGCCGAGGTGACGGCGAGGCGGCGTCGTCGCCGGCTGCGGCCCTCCGCCCGGAGGCCGGCCAGCGGTACTTCGGTCGGGACCAGGTCCCCGGCGGCGCGGGTGAACGCCTCGCGCAGCTGCCCGAGGTCGGTGCCGGCCTCCTTCAGACCCTGTCGGGCATGGGCACGCACCGCCCCCGCCGAGCAGCCCAGCAACTGGGCGATCTCCGCGTCCGCCAGCCCCTCCCAGACCCGCAGCACCACGACGGCCCGACGGCGCGCGGCCCGCCGTCCGCGCGGCCGGCGCAGGTGGGTGCGCACCAGGCAGCGCCGCACATGGAAGTCCACGTCGTTGCGCGGAACGCGGCGCCACCGCGCGCACATCCGCACCAGCGTTCTCCGCGCCAGTTCCTCCGCGGCACCGGGGTCGTCGGTGAGCAGCCGGGCGGTGACGACCAGCCGGGACCAGTGCGTCCGGGCGTACGTGGCGAAGTCATGGCCGGCGGGGAGTACGGGGGGTACGGGGAGTACGTCGGGGGTGGGTGGCACGTGGGCGGTCCTTCGGCTCGGGAACTCGGTCGTGGCCGGACGCATGGGGCCGTCCGTCCTGGTCGGGCAACCGTTCGGTCGTGCAAGTAGGTTGAGCAGGCAGCGAGCCGACACCGTTAGGGAAGAGGGAGCCTGGAACCCGTGTGCGCCGTCTTCCCGGTGAGGTGCGCTTCGTTGGATGCGACCTGCGCGACCGACGGGACCTGTACGCACGGCGGAGGTGGCCAGGTTGCAAGGAAAGGGCAGAGATTCCGGTGGGGGCATGACCGAGGACGAGTTCGACGCTTTCTACGCGACCGCGTTCCCCCGGCTGACCGGACAGCTCTACGCCTTCACCGGAGACCACGGCGAGGCCCAGGACGTCGTTCAGGAGGCGTTCGTACGGGCCTGGGACCGGCGACAGCACTTCCTGTCGGACAGCGCTCCCGAGGCGTGGATCCGCACCGTGGCCATGCGGCTGGCGGTGAGCCGCTGGCGGCGGGCGAGGCGCTGGCTGGAACTCGTCCGGCGCACTCCGCCGCCCGACTCCACCCCGGGACCGGGCCCTGAGCACACCGCGCTCGTGGCCGCGCTGCGCGAACTGCCCCCGGCACAGCGGATGGCGATCGTCCTGCACCATTTGTGCGACCTGAGTGTGGAGCAGGTAGCCTCCGACACCGGCGCGCCCGTGGGGACGGTCAAGGCGAGGCTGTCCCGGGGGCGCGCGGCGCTGGCGAAGCGACTCGCGGGGGACGAGGCCGACGGGCACGACGACGAGGCCGACGGGCCGGTCCGGAAGGAGAGCCGCCGTGTCCGATGAACTTTCCGCCGCGCTGCGTGAGTTGGCCGCCGACCGGGAGACCGCCCCGACCGTGGCGGGCCCCGCGATCCGGGCCCGGGCGATGCGCCGCCGGCGCCGCCGCCGTGCCGCCGCGGCCCTGGGTGCGGGGACGACGGCCCTCGCGCTGCTGGGCTTCGCCCTGACCCTGAGTTTCGGCGAGGACCCGGACCACCCGGACCGCTCGGCCGGGCGGGGAACCTCCGCCGTGACACCGCCGGGTTCCGTCCCGCCGTCGACGGCCACCCCGGCACCCGTCTCCGGCGCGCTCGACCTGCCCGGGAGTGATCTCACGTTCGGCGGCCGGGTGATGCCGATCCTCTCGACCTTCGACCTCACCCCCGGGACCACGGGCACGACCTCGATGACGGTGGTCGCGAAGCCGGTCCGGATGGCGCTGGCCGTCGACGTGGTCTCCGAGGGCCGCACCGTGGTGAACGTGGCGCACGCGGTCGAGCTCGACGGGGAGGGCGGCCCGCTCTACGTCGGTACCTTTCCCCCGGACATCGAGGCCCGGGGGGACTACGGCGTCCGGGGCGGCGTGATCGCCCTCGGCGCCGAGGACGCACGGTGGTTCCACGCCCGGATCAGCCTCGGCGACAGCATCTCGGTGACGCTCGGCCCGGTACCGACGGCCACCCCCTCGGGCGCTGTCACGGCACCCGCTGTCACGGCACCCGGCGCCGCGGCGTACCCGACCGACTCGGCTCAGGCACTCGGACCGGACTGAGCAGGTGGGCGGCCCCGACGGGGCTGTCGGTGGCCCGTACTAACGTGCCCGCAGCGTTCGGTCGATGTTGTACGCCGTGAGGAGCCACGATGCCCGCAGACGCACCCGAGCTGTCCGTGAAGGATCTGCGCACCCTGATACCGGAGTACGCGGACCTCGCCCGGCAGGCCGTCCTCCTCAACCCGGAGCCCGGCGACCCCGGGGTGCGGGAGAGCTCGCTGGGCGGCGCACCGCTGTGGCCCGCGGACGAGCCGTGGCCGTACTGCGCGCAGGAGGACCACTGGACGTACGGGTCCGACCCGCGCAACCGCACCGAGTTCCTCCCGGGGGCGGTGCCGATGGTGCCGATCCTCCAGCTGTTCGCCCGGGACGTGCCGGGGCTGGAGTTCCCGGAGGGGAAGGATCTGCTTCAGGTGGTGTGGTGCGCGCTGATCCATGAGCAGGATTCCGGGCCGGTGGAACCGCGGCTGTACTGGCGCGACGAGGCGGAGGTCGTGGCGGGAGGGCTGCTGTCCGAGGTGCCCGTGGCGGGCGAGGGGGAGTTCGACCCGGACAACGTGCCGGAGCCGTCGACGTTGTCGCCGAGCACCGCGCAGGACGGTCCGAGGTGGCTCGATCTGCCCCAGGACCTGCGGGAGACCTGGGAACCTCGTCTCCGGCTGCCGACGGGCGGCTCCTCGTGGCCGCCCGACTCCAACGTCATCGCGACGAAGGCCGGCGGCTGGCCCGCCTGGACGCAGCCCGCCCACTGGCCGGACTGCGCGTGCGGGCACCGTATGGAGCACCTGCTGACCGTCACCGGCGACATCCGGCTGGGCGACTGCGGCGGCGTCTACTTCTTCCACTGCCGCCGGTGCCCCGGCCTCCCGTGGGACTGGCGCTTCGACTGCCACTGACAGCGTTCGCGGTGCACCTGCCCGGCCGGTCACGGGCTTAGGCCGGGTCCGCAAAGTCCCGTCTGGCTCGCCACTTTGCGGACACGACCTGGCGGGTCGCCGGCACGAGGTCGTGCAGAAGGGCCCCGGCCGCTCGGCGGTCGGGGCCCTTCTGGGTGCGGGGATCTGCCGGCTAGAACGTGCCCAGCTTCACGATCGACAGCAGGGCGATCAGCTGGATCGCCGACGCGCCCAGGGCCTTCGGCCAGGGGATGTCGTGGGAGCGGCTGACCATCAGGGTGAGCAGGGCGCCGGCGGCCACCCAGGTGGCCCAGCCGAGGAGTTGTACGAACGACGCGTCGCCGCCGAAGAACATCGCGACGATCAGACGCGGGGTGTCGGTGAGGGACGCGATCAGCATGGAGAGGCCGACCGTCGGCTGCCAGGCGCCGTTGCCGCCGAGCTGGCGGGCCACGGTGTGCGTGACCACGCCCAGGACGAGGAACGACACCACCATCGCGACGGCCGTCGTCAGGACGATCGGGATCGCGTTGGAGAGCGTCGCGTTTATCGCGTCCGTGCGGGCGGTGTCGAAGCCGAAGACCGCGAGCAGGCCGTAGAGGAACGTGACGACGAAGGCGGGGCCCCACATCGTGTAGTCCCGCATCTGGAGGAACGTCCGGTCGGGGGACGTGACGATGCCCCGCAGCAGGTCCTTCCAGTGCAGGCGCGGGCCGATCGGGCCGGCGGGCGGCGTCGCGCCCGCGTGGTACGTCTCGCCGCGGCCGTAGTCCTGCCCGCCCTGGGCGTACGGGTCGTGGTCGTCGATCGAGAACGCCTGGGTGTGACCCGGGTTGTTGGCCGCGTACGGGTCCGGGTTGCCGTGTCCGCCGGGGCCGGGCGGGTAGCCGCCGTCGCCGAAGTACTCCGGCTCACCGCCCTGACCGCCGTGCCCGCCCCGACCGCCCTGCCCGCCGCCGTTCGCCGACGGCCAGCCGCCACCGCCGCTGCCGCCACCGCCCGGTCCGCCGTACGGCGGCTGCTGCTGTCCGCCGCGGTACTGCGGACGCTGCTGCGGGTACGGCTGCTGCGCCTGCGGGTAGCCGTACGACGGCCCCGCGGGCCCGGCCGACGGTCCCTGGGGCGCCTGCTGCCCGTACGGAGGGTGTTGCGGTCGCGCTTGCGGGGCGCGGTCGTTCCGTCCGCCGCGTCCGATCCTGAATCCAGCCACGTCATCGAACGTACCTGGTCCCGGAGAGTGACGTGCCGGGGCGGGGCTCCCTGACCGGGCTTTGCTGCCGAGCTGTGACATCCCCTAAGGGACATCCGAGGGACGGCCCCGGGGTCGTCCGCCCTTGCGGACGGCGTGAGTTCGGCCCGGCACCCGTGGCGGTCGCGGCCGCCGCGGCCGTGCGGCGGGAACGGTGACGCCCCCGTGCCGGCGGGGCACGGGGGCGTCATCGGGAAAGGCGGCCGGAGGTCACTTCACCGGCTGCGGCTCCGGCTCGTTCTCCGTCTCCGACTCGCCCGCCGGGGGCTCGTCGTCGACCGGGGTCCGCACGGACTCCAGGAGCAGCTGGGCGACGTCCACGACCTGGATGGACTCCTTGGCCTTGCCGTCGTTCTTCTTGCCGTTCACGGAGTCGGTGAGCATCACGAGGCAGAACGGGCAGGCGGTCGAGACGATGTCCGGGTTCAGGGACAGCGCCTCGTCGACGCGCTCGTTGTTGATGCGCTTGCCGATCCGCTCCTCCATCCACATCCGTGCACCGCCGGCGCCGCAGCAGAAGCCACGCTCCTTGTGGCGGTGCATCTCCTGCTGGCGCAGGCCCGGGACGGCGGTCATGATCTCGCGCGGCGGCGTGTAGATCTTGTTGTGGCGGCCCAGGTAGCAGGGGTCGTGGTACGTGATGATGCCCTCGACCGGGGTCACCGGGATCAGCTTGCCCTCGTCCACCAGGTGCTGGAGCAGCTGGGTGTGGTGGATGACCTCGTAGTCGCCGCCGAGCTGCGGGTACTCGTTGCCGATCGTGTTGAGGCAGTGCGGGCAGGTGGCGACGATCTTCTTGGCCGACTTCGGCTTCTTGGTCGACTCGTCCTCGTCATCCTCGCCGAAGGCCATGTTCAGCGCCGCCACGTTCTCCATGCCGAGCTCCTGGAACAGGGGCTCGTTGCCGAGGCGGCGGGCGGAGTCACCGGTGCACTTCTCGTCGCCGCCCATGATCGCGAACTTCACGCCCGCGATGTGGAGGAGTTCGGCGAACGCCTTCGTGGTCTTCTTGGCGCGGTCCTCGAGGGCGCCCGCACAGCCGACCCAGTACAGGTACTCGACCTCGGAGAGGTCCTCGATGTCCTTGCCGACGACCGGCACCTCGAAGTCGACTTCCTTGAGCCACTCCAGGCGCTGCTTCTTGGCGAGGCCCCAGGGGTTGCCCTTCTTCTCCAGGTTCTTGAGCATGGTGCCCGCCTCGGACGGGAACGCGCTCTCGATCATGACCTGGTAGCGGCGCATGTCGACGATGTGATCGACGTGCTCGATGTCCACCGGGCACTGCTCGACGCAGGCGCCGCAGGTGGTGCAGGACCACAGGACGTCCGGGTCGATGACGCCGTTCTCCTCGGCGGTGCCGATGAGGGGGCGCTCGGCCTCGGCGAGGGCGGCCGCGGGAACGTCCTTGAGCTGCTCCTCGGACGCCTTCTCCTCGCCCTCCATGGTCTTGCCGCCACCCGCGAGCAGGTAGGGCGCCTTGGCGTGGGCGTGGTCGCGCAGCGACATGATCAGCAGCTTGGGGGAGAGCGGCTTGCCGGTGTTCCAGGCGGGGCACTGCGACTGGCAGCGGCCGCACTCGGTGCAGGTGGAGAAGTCGAGCAGGCCCTTCCAGGAGAACTGCTCGACCTGGGAGACACCGAAGACGTCGTCGTCACCGGGGTCGGTGAAGTCGATCGGCTTGCCGCCGGAGGTCATCGGCTGGAGGCCGCCGAGGGCGGTCCCGCCGGTCGCCTCGCGCTTGAACCAGATGTTCGGGAACGCCAGGAACCGGTGCCAGGCCACGCCCATGTTGGTGTTGAGCGAGACCACGATCATCCAGATGAACGAGGTGCTGATCTTCACCATCGCGGTGAAGTAGATCAGGTTCTGGAGGACGCCGACGCTCAGTCCCTTGAAGGCCAGGACCAGCGGGTACGAGGCGAAGTACGCGGCCTCGTAGTGCTCCACGTGGTGGATCGCACCCTCCAGGCCGCGCAGCACGTAGATGGCGAGGCCGATGGTGAGGATGACGTACTCGACGAAGTAGGCCTGGCCGGCCTTGGAGCCCGCGAAGCGGGACTTGCGGCCCGGGCGGGACGGCAGGTTCAGCAGACGGATCGCGATGAGGACGGCGATGCCGAGGATCGTCATCACGCCGATGAACTCGATGTAGAGCTCGAACGGCAGGAAGCCGCCGATGACGGGCAGGGTCCAGTCGGCCTCGAACAGCTGGCCGAAGGCCTGTGCGAGGGTCGGCGGCAGGGTCAGGAAGCCGACCGCCACGAACCAGTGCGCGACACCCACGATGCCCCAGCGGTTCATCCGGGTGTGGCCGAGGAACTCCCGTACCAGGGTCACGCTGCGCGCGTAGGGGTTGTCCGTCCGGACGCCGGCCGGAACCGGCTGGCCGAGTTTGAAGAACCGGACGAACTGACCGATGGCGCGTGCGAGCAGCGCGACGCCGACCACGGTCAGGACCAGCGACACGATGATCGCGGCGAGTTGCATGAGGGGGCTCCTCGGGCCTGCGAGGGACATTACTAAGCGGTAACTTATGCAGTCCGTCTGAGACTACCCCCAACCCGCACCGCACTGTAGCTGGCCGAAGGGTGATCTGAGTCGCTGAGGGTCACCTCAGAGGGGGCTGCCAAAGGGTCACCACTCGGACACGATCCGTTCGTGTTATTCGTGCCAAATTGGTACATTTATGACTATTTTATATTCCGTGCTCTACGGGATCGCCGCCGCCACCACCGCCCTGTTCCTCTCCGCCGTCCTCGCCGCGCTGCTGCGCGTGCCCGCCCTGCGCCTCGGGTTCGTCGACCGGCGGCAGCGGCAGCGACGCGTGCCGCTGTCCGGCGGCGTCGCCGTCGTGCTCACCACCTGCCTCGTCGCGGGCGCCGGGGACTGGTCGGGCATCGCTCCGCTCGGCGCGGACATCGCCGGCCTGGTCGTGGCGGCCGCCGCCGTCGCCGTGCTCGGGCTGATCGCGGACATCTGGCGCCTCAAGGCGCGCCTCCTCGTCCTCGGTACGGCGATCGCGGCGGCCTTCGTCGTGCCGTACGGCGACACCGGCGTCCTTGCGGGAGCGGCCGCCGTCGGCTGGATCACCTTCGTCGCGCTCGCCTTCCGGGCCCTCGACCACGCGGACGGCGTGGCCGGCACGGTCGGGGTGGTCACGGCGTTCGGGGTGGCCGCGTGCGCGGCGTTCGAGGTGCTGGACGGGCTGGCGGTGCTGCTCAGCGTGCTCGCCGCCGCGCTGACCGGCTTCCTCATGCACAACTGGCCTCCCGCGCGCGTGGCGCTCGGTGGCTGCGGATCCCTGTTCGCGGGCTTCCTGCTCTCCTCGGCCGCCGTCACCGCGCGCGCGGGGTACGAGGCGGCCGTCGGGGCGGGCGTCCTGTTCGCGCTCACCGCGGTGGCCGGCGCCGACGCCGTCCTGGTCGTGGTGTCACGGCGGCTGGCCGGACGGCCCCTGCTGCGCGGCGGCCCCGACCACCTCGCCCACCGGCTGCGGCGGCTCGGCATCACGCCCCAGGGCGCGACCGTGCTGCTCGGCGCCGGGGCCTTCTCGGCGGTGCTCGTCGGGACCCTCGTGCACAGCGGGTGGGCGGGGGCGCATGCGGTGTGGTGGGTTGCCGGCGGGGTGCTGGCCGTCGTCCTCGGGCTGCTGCGGGTTCCGGCGTACGGGACGGCGGGGCGTGCGCGGGGACGGGGGCGCCGCGTGCGCGTGCGGAAGGAGAGGGGACGCGCACGCCTGCGCGCGGTGGTCGCCGGGGTGTGCGGGGCGGGTCGCGTCCGGGCTCGCGCAGGGCGCCCGTCTTCGCCCCCCGCGGTCAATCCGAGTCCGCTGCCGGCCTCCCTGGATCGGGTGACAGTCGTAACAGCCGGGCCGTATCACCGCAGGTCAGCGCCTCCTTGCGTGTAAGGAACGGATAAGAGTTGAGCGAGTGCGACTCAGGTCTGTTGACCGAGACGTGGGCGTCATGCACACTTGAGCCCGTTCCACTCAAGTCAGCTGGAGGAAGATCACCATGGCACGTGCGGTCGGCATCGACCTGGGCACAACCAACTCCGTCGTCAGCGTTCTGGAGGGCGGCGAGCCCACCGTCATCACCAACGCCGAGGGTGCCAGGACCACGCCGTCCGTCGTCGCCTTCGCGAAGAACGGCGAAGTGCTTGTCGGCGAGGTCGCCAAGCGCCAGGCGGTCACCAACGTGGACCGGACCATCCGCTCGGTGAAGCGCCACATGGGCACCGACTGGAAGATCGAGCTGGACGGGAAGCCCTTCAACCCGCAGCAGATGTCCGCGTTCATCCTGCAGAAGCTGAAGCGCGACGCCGAGTCGTACCTGGGCGAGAAGGTGACCGACGCGGTCATCACCGTCCCCGCGTACTTCAACGACTCCGAGCGCCAGGCCACCAAGGAGGCCGGCGAGATCGCGGGCCTGAACGTCCTGCGGATCGTCAACGAGCCCACGGCGGCCGCTCTCGCGTACGGCCTCGACAAGGACGAGCAGATCATCCTGGTCTTCGACCTCGGTGGCGGCACGTTCGACGTCTCGCTGCTGGAGATCGGCGACGGCGTCGTCGAGGTGAAGGCCACCAACGGTGACAACCACCTCGGTGGTGACGACTGGGACCAGCGCGTCATGGACTACCTGGTCAAGCAGTTCCAGGCCGGCCACGGCGTGGACCTCTCCAAGGACAAGATGGCGCTCCAGCGCCTGCGCGAGGCCGCCGAGAAGGCGAAGATCGAGCTGTCCTCCTCCACCGAGACCTCGATCAACCTGCCGTACATCACGGCGTCCGCCGAGGGCCCGCTGCACCTGGACGAGAAGCTCACCCGCGCCCAGTTCCAGCAGCTGACCGCGGACCTCCTGGAGCGCTGCAAGACGCCGTTCCACAACGTCATCAAGGACGCCGGCATCTCGCTCGCCGAGATCGACCACGTCGTCCTCGTCGGCGGCTCGACCCGTATGCCGGCCGTCGCCGAGCTGGTCAAGGAGCTGACCGGCGGCAAGGACGCCAACAAGGGCGTGAACCCGGACGAGGTCGTCGCCATCGGCGCCTCGCTCCAGGCCGGTGTCCTCAAGGGCGAGGTCAAGGACGTCCTGCTCCTCGACGTCACCCCGCTGTCCCTCGGTATCGAGACCAAGGGCGGCATCATGACGAAGCTCATCGAGCGGAACACGACGATCCCGACCAAGCGGTCCGAGATCTTCACCACCGCCGAGGACAACCAGCCGTCCGTGCAGATCCAGGTCTACCAGGGCGAGCGCGAGATCGCGGCGTACAACAAGAAGCTCGGCATGTTCGAGCTGACCGGTCTGCCGCCGGCCCCGCGTGGCGTCCCGCAGATCGAGGTCTCCTTCGACATCGACGCCAACGGCATCATGCACGTGACCGCGAAGGACCTGGGCACGGGCAAGGAGCAGAAGATGACCGTCACCGGCGGCTCCTCGCTGCCGAAGGACGAGGTCGACCGCATGCGCCAGGAGGCCGAGCAGTACGCGGACGAGGACCACCGCCGCCGCGAGGCCGCCGAGGCCCGCAACCAGGGCGAGCAGCTCGTCTACCAGACCGAGAAGTTCCTCAAGGACAACGAGGACAAGGTCCCGGGCGAGATCAAGGCCGAGGTCGAGGAGTCCCTCGTCGAGCTGAAGGAGAAGCTCAAGGGCGAGGACACCGCCGAGATCCGCACCGCCACCGAGAAGGTCGCGGCCGTCTCGCAGAAGCTCGGCCAGGCCATGTACGCCGACGCCCAGGCCGGTCAGGCCGCCGGCGGCGACGCCGGTGAGGCCCCGCGGGCCGACGACGACGTCGTGGACGCCGAGATCGTGGACGACGAGCGCAAGGACGGTGCCGCGTGACGGAGGAGACCCCGGGCTTCGAGGAGAAGCCCGACGTCCCCTCCGGCGCCACCCCTGAAGACGCCGAGCCGAAGGCCGCCGCCTCCCCCGCGGGGGAGGGAGCGGCCCCGGCCGGGGACGCGAACCAGACAGCGGCCCTGGTGGCCCAGCTGGACCAGGTGCGCACCGCGCTCGGCGAGCGCACCGCGGACCTCCAGCGCCTCCAGGCCGAGTACCAGAACTACCGCCGCCGGGTCGAGCGTGACCGGATCGCGGTCAAGGAGATCGCCATCGCGAACCTCCTGACCGAGCTCCTGCCCGTGCTCGACGACGTCGGCCGCGCACGGGAGCACGGCGAGCTCGTCGGCGGCTTCAAGTCCGTCGCGGAGTCGCTGGAGACCATCGCCGCCAAGATGGGCCTTCAGCAGTTCGGCAAGGAGGGCGAGCCCTTCGACCCGACGATCCACGAGGCCCTGATGCACAGCTACGCGCCCGACGTCACCGAGACGACGTGCGTGGCGATTCTGCAGCCCGGGTATCGCTTCGGCGAGCGCACCATCCGCCCCGCGCGGGTGGCGGTCGCCGAGCCCCAGCCGGGCGCGCAGACCGTGAAGTCCTCGGACGAGGCCGAGACGACGGCCGACGACAAGGAGAGCGGTGGCCCGGACGAGGGCTGAGCTTGAACCGACGCGGAAGGAGGGACGTCGAGGATGAGCACCAAGGACTTCATCGAGAAGGACTACTACAAGGTCCTCGGCGTCCCCAAGGACGCCACCGAGGCCGAGATCAAGAAGGCGTACCGGAAGCTCGCCCGCGAGTTCCACCCGGACGCCAACAAGGGCAACGCCAAGGCGGAGGAGCGCTTCAAGGAGATCTCCGAGGCGAACGACATCCTCGGTGACCCCAAGAAGCGCAAGGAGTACGACGAGGCACGCGCCCTCTTCGGCAACGGCGGCTTCCGCCCGGGGCCGGGCGCCGGCGGCAACTTCAACTTCGACCTGGGCGACCTCTTCGGAGGCGGCGCCCAGGCCGGAGGCGGGGGCGGTGGCGGCGGCTTCGGCGGCGGTATCGGCGATGTCTTCGGCGGCCTGTTCAACCGCGGCGGCGCGGGGACGACCCGTACCCAGCCACGGCGCGGCCAGGACATCGACACCGAGGTCACCCTGACCTTCACGGAGGCCATCGAGGGCGCGACGGTTCCGCTGCGCATGTCCTCGCAGGCCCCGTGCAAGGCGTGCTCGGGCACCGGCGACAAGAACGGCACACCGCGCGTGTGCCCGACCTGCGTCGGCACCGGTCAGGTGGCACGGGGCTCGGGCGGAGGCTTCTCCCTCACCGACCCCTGCCCGGACTGCAAGGGCCGTGGCCTCATCGCCGAGCACCCCTGCCTGGACTGCAAGGGCAGCGGCCGCGCCAAGTCGTCCCGCACGATGCAGGTCCGCATCCCGGCCGGGGTGACGGACAGCCAGCGCATCCGGCTGCGCGGCAAGGGCGCACCGGGCGAGCGAGGCGGCCCGTCCGGCGACCTCTACGTCGTCGTGCACGTCGGCCCGCACCCGGTGTTCGGCCGCAAGGACGACCATCTGACCGTCACCGTGCCGGTGACGTTCGCAGAGGCGGCCCTCGGCGGCGACATCAGGGTTCCCACCCTCGGGGGCCCGTCGCTCACCCTGAAGCTGCCGCCCGGCACCCCCAACGGCCGCACCATGCGGGCGCGGGGCAAGGGCGCGGTCCGTAAGGACGGCACCCGCGGCGACCTTCTGGTCACCGTCGAGGTGAGTGTCCCGAAGGACGTGACGGGGAAGGCTCGTGACGCGCTCGAGGCGTATCGCGAGGCGACCGCGGACGAGGATCCGCGGGCTGAGCTGTTCGAGGCCGCGAAGGGAGCATGACAGGGATGGACGGGCGTCGGCGTAACCCGTACGAACTGACCGAGGAGACCCCGGTCTACGTCATCTCGGTGGCGGCCCAGCTCTCCGGCCTGCACCCGCAGACGCTGCGCCAGTACGACCGCCTGGGGCTGGTGTCCCCGGACCGCACCGCCGGCCGGGGCCGCCGCTACTCGGCCCGCGACATCGAACTGCTGCGCACCGTCCAGCAGCTGTCGCAGGACGAGGGCATCAACCTGGCCGGCATCAAGCGCATCATCGAGCTGGAGAACCAGGTCGCCGCGCTCCAGTCCCGGGTCGCCGAACTGGAGTCGGCCCTGGACGGCGCGGCGGCGGCGATGCAGCAGCGCGAGGCGGCCGTCCACGCCTCCTACCGACGCGACCTGGTCCCGTACCAGGAGGTCCAGCAGACCAGCGCGCTGGTGGTGTGGCGACCGAAGCGCCAGCAGTCCGACTGACGGCACCCCCTGCACCCCGCAGCCCTCTGTACCTGTGCACCGCGGAAGGGCCCGGAGATCTCCACGATCTCCGGGCCCTTCCGCGCGCCCGGCCGCGCCGGCGCACCGGGCCCGGCGCACGGCTCAGGAGTTCTCCGGGCTCCCCGGTTCCGTGACGGTGACGTACGAGACGTCCTCGCTGCCGGGGGAGCGGGAGTTGCCGGCGTCGTCCACGGCGGAGACGGCCCAGCGGACGGTCTCGCCCTGCGGCTCGTAGATCTCGTGGACGTAGGAGACCGGTTCGTCGTCGCTGTACGGCTGCTGCACGTCGTCCCACAGCTCGTACCGCCAGACGCCGTCGACGAGGACGGCCCGGTAGACGTCGTAGCCCCTGACGTCCGGCTCCGTGTTGCTCTCCCACACCAGCACGATGTCCGTGCCGTCCATGTACCCGCGCAGCCCGGTCACCGCCGCGGGTGCCAGTCCGGTGGCCGGGGCCGTGGCGGTGGCCGGGGACGACGCCGCGGACTCCTGGGCCTGGGTGTCCACCGCGGTGACGGTGTAGGTGTAGGTGGCGCCGTGCCGGACCTTCGCCGTGTCGGTGAACGAGGTCTGCTTCGCGGGCACCTCCTCGACGAACCGGCCGTCGCGGTAGATCCGGAAGTGGGCCAGGTCGCGGGTGACCGGAGTGGTGGCCGCGCGCCAGGTCAGCGCGATGCCCTCGCCGTCCTCGGGGGAGGCGGTGAGCGAGAGGGGCGCGGACGGCGCGTGGTCGCCCCGCTCGACGGACACGGTCGCCGACCTGGCGGACCGGTTGCCGGGGGCGTCCACGGCGGTGACCCAGTAGCTGTAGGCCAGCCGCTCCTGCGCGGTGGTGTCGAGCCATGACGTGCCGTCCGTCACCGACGCGACCTGCACGACCGGTTCGTCCCCGCCGTCGGTGTCCCAGCGCCGGTGCACGAGGTAGTGCGCCGCGCCCGGCACCTGCTTCCAGCTCACCGAGACACCCGGCTGACCGTCCGTGAGGGCCACGCCCGAAGGCACGGCCGGCGGGGTGCGGTCCGCCGTGGTGAGGGGGCCGAGGTCGGTACCGCCCGCCGACTCGTTGCCGGCCTTGTCGTGGGCGCGGATCTCGTAGACGTACGACTGCCCGGTGGCGGGCGGGGTGTCGGTGTACGTCGTGGCCCCGGTCGTCACGACCCGCGTCCAGGCGGTGCTCTCCGCGGGCCGCCGGTAGACCCGGTACCCCGCGAGGTCCATCTCCTTGTTCCTGGCCCAGCTCAGCCCGGCCCTGCCGGTCGCCCGGTCGTACGCCACCGAGCCGCCCGTCGGCGCCAGCGGCGGGACCGTGTCGACGCCCGCCGTGGTCCTGGGGGTGTACGTGAACGTGATGCCGGCGTTGCCGGTCCAGTTGACGTAGTCGACGCGGAGGGTGTGCTTGCCCTTGGGGACGGTGACGTTGACGGTTTTGGAGACGGTCGAGGAGACGTTCTTCCAGACGTCGACCTTGCGGACGCCGTCGAGGTAGACCCGGATGCCGTCCTGTGCGGCCACGGCGAAGGAGAAGGGGCCGCCGGAGCCGAAGTCCCGTGTGACGCTCCAGCGGACGCCGAAGTCGTTCGTCGGCAGTCCGGAGGCGGGGGCCTTGGCGCCCCAGCTCTCGCTGACCGTGGAGTCGCAGTCCGTCTTCTTCGGTGTGCCCGAGAATGTCGTGTTCGCGTAGAACTGCCGTTTATAGACAGGGGAGGTGCAGGTGGTCGCGGCGGAGGCGGGGGCGGCCGCGGCGGTGAGGAGGCCGCCGGTCGTGGCGAGTACGACGGCCGTCGCGAGTCTGGCTGGCTTCACTGCGGTCCTCTGGTCGTGAGGGGCGGCCGGGACAGCCGTCGTGATCACGACTCGCGAGAACTGGCGTTGGTTGTACGGTTTTTTGCCGTCTCCGGGGCCCCGTTTTGGGGAGAGCCGGTAAAGGGTGTTCCGTACCCTCTTCGCTTCGTCTCCATGCGTCTTCACTCGCTAAGCGGAGTGTGATGTTGTTACTTCGTTAAGTAGCATCTCTTGACTGCGGCAGGCGCAGACGCGTTGTCTTTTCAGACACCTGGGTCACATGTCGCACCCTCGTCCGCAACGCACCTGAAGTGAGCCCCCGAATGCGTCGTATCGCCATAGCCGTGGTCGCCTCCACGATGACCCTCTCGCTCGCCGGGTGCGGCATGCTGGGCGCCAGCTCGGAAACGGCGGACGCGACCCCGACGCGGAGCGACGACATCACCATCGGTGTGCTCATGCCGGAGAAGACGAACACCCGGTACGAGGAGTTCGACTATCCGATCATCAAGGCGAAGGTCGCCGCCCTCACGGGCAACCAGGGCAAGACCCAGTACGTGAACGCGGGTTCCAGCGCCAAGGTCCAGGACGACCAGATGCAGAAGATGATCGACGAGAAGGTCGACTGCATCCTCCTCGACGCGGTCGACTCCAAGAAGATCGCGCCGATGGTGACGAAGGCCAAGGAAGCGGGCATTCCGGTCATCGCCTACGACCGCCTCGCCCAGGGTCCGATCGACGCGTACGTCTCCTTCGACAACGAACTGGTCGGCGAGGTGCAGGGCCGCGCCCTCACCGAGGCGCTCGGCACCGCCGACACCTCCGACAAGATCGTCATGATCAACGGCTCGCCCACCGACCCGAACGCCGCCCAGTTCAAGGCGGGCGCGCTCAGCGAGCTGAGCGGCCGGGTGACGATCGCCGCGCAGTACGACACCGACTGGAGCCCGGAGAAGGCCCAGAGCTACATGACGGAGGCGATCCAGAAGATCGGCCGGAGCAAGATCTCCGCGGTCTACTCCGCCAATGACGCCATGGTGACCGGCATCCTCAAGGCCCTGCGGAACGCGGGCGCGACCAGCGGCGACCTGCCCCCGATCACCGGCCAGGACGCCGAGCTGGCGGGCGTGCAGCGGATCGTCAGCGGCGAGCAGTACATGAGCGTCTACAAGCCGTACGCCGCCGAGGCCGAGGCCGCCGCCGAGGCCGCCGTCGCCAAGGTCCAGGGCCGTGACCTCCAGTTCGAGGCCCTCACCCGCGACAAGGTCGACAGCCCCACCGACAAGAACATCCCGGCGAAGCTGGTGCAGGTGGTCGCCCTGACCAAGAGCAACATCGCCGACACCGTCGTCGCCGACGACCTCTACTCGGTCGACGACATCTGCACCGCCCAGTACAAGGCGGCCTGCAACGCCATCGGCCTGAAGTAGGCATCCGAAGTCCGAAACAGGTGCCTGGCGGGGCTCCTGAAGCACGCCTCAGGGGCCCGCGCCACGCCGCTGGCCCCCACCCGGTTGCTCACGCCACCCGCGTGAACTCCACCGTCACCTCGGGCGGGCCCCCGGCGACGCCCCGGTAGACGCCCTTGTGCGGGGTGACGTCGTCGTAGTCGCGCCCCCGGCCGACCACGACGTGGGACTCGTCGGCGCGGGTGCGGTTGGTGGGGTCGTAGCCGTGCCAGTCGCCCGCCCAGTACTCGATCCAGGCATGGCTCTGCCCGGCCACCGGGCGGTGCAGCTCCGCGTCCCGCTCCGGGTGGAGATAGCCGGAGACATAGCGGGTGGGCAGACCCAGGCCCCGCAGCAGGGCGATGGTGACGTGCGCGATGTCCTGGCAGACGCCCGCGCCCCGCTCCCAGGCCTCCGCCGCCGACGTGTTCACCCCGGTCGCGCCGGGCAGATAGGACACCCGGTCGGCGACCAGACCGGACACGGCGACCGCCGTCCCGTGCGGGTCCAGGCCCGCGGCGGCCTTGCGCGCCTTCTTCAGCAGCTTCGGCGGGACCGTCGTACGGACCGTGGGGGCGGCGAACTCCAGCAGCCGGGAGCCGGTCGTGCGGTCGGTCACCGCCGCCCAGTCCAGAGCCTCGGGCAGCGGGCCGGGCGGGGCCGTCTCCACCAGGCTGGAGGCCGTGATGGTGAGATCGGCGTGCGGGTCCATCAGCTCGAAGGCGGTGACCTGGGTGCCCCAGTAGTCCCAGTACGACCAGGTCGTGGCCGCCGGACGGATGGTCACCCGGGCGTCCAGCGTGGTCTGTCCGGGCAGCGTGAGCGGGGTCATCCGGACCTCGTTGTGCGAGGAGACGGCGGCCTGCGCGTAGGAGACGCGGGTCGTGTGCTCGATGCGGAGCCTGCGGGTCATCGCGCTCACGCTCCTTCCTGGGCCCACACGACGGGCCCCTGGTACGGGAAGAACCGTTCGGCGACCGCCTCCGCCGAGGCCATGCACGCGGTCTGCAGATCGCGCAGGAGCAGCGGGAGCTGGTCCTCCAGGGCAGACGTGTCGAGGTATTCGAGGCGGGTGCGCAGCCGGCCGATGGGGCGGCGCGCCGGGTCCTGGCGGGGGCGGCCGAGGGCGGACAGGCACTCCTCGGCGGTGGTGAGGGCGTGCAGCGCGGAGCGCGGGAAGTCGCGGTCCAGGAGCAGGAACTCCGCCACCCGAGGGGTGTCGCCGAAGCCCCCGTACACGCGCGCGTACGCCTCGTCGGCGCCGGACGCGCTCAGCAGGGTCGGCCAGTCGGGCGCGTGGGCGGCGTCCAGGACGCGCACGGACAGCAGCCGTACGGTCATGTCGACCCGCTCCAGGCTCCGCCCGAGGACCACGAACCGCCAGCTGTCGTCCCGGCTCATGGTGGAGTCGGCGAGGCCGAAGAAGAGCGCGGCACGGCTGCGGACCAGCTCCAGATAGGCGTAGGGGCCGGTGCGGCGGGCCGCGCGGCGCTGGTCGGCGAGGGCGTGCCAGGTGGCGTTCAGGCACTCCCACATGGCGGACGACACCGCCTCGCGGGCGCTGCGGGCGTTGAGCCGGGCCGCGCCCAGGGCCCCCTCGATCGCCCCTGTGGAGCGGGCGTCGAAGGCGAGCTGGTCGAGGACCTGCTGCATGTCGACCGGTGCGCCGCCGGCGTCCAAGCCGAGGATCGCGTACAGCGACCGGCAGGCCACGTCCTCGTCGCGCCAGGGGTCCTCCAGCATGCGGTGGAGGTAGGCGTCGAGGATGCGCGCGGTGGCGTCGGCCCGTTCGACGTACCGGCCGGTCCAGGTCAGCGCTTCCGCTATGCGGGAGAGGATCACGTCGTTCACTGCTGCTGTGCCCCTTCCGGTACGAGGGCGGGGGTTCCGTCGGGGCCGTGCTGGCGGGGGACGACGGACGGCGGGGGGCCGTCCTTCGGGGTGGGGGAGGGGTCCTCGACGGGGCCCTCGGCGAGTACCCAGGTGTCCTTGGAGCCGCCGCCCTGGCTGGAGTTGACGATCAGGTTGCCTCCTGGAGCGCCACGCGGGTCAGTCCGCCGGGCAGCACCCAGATCTCGTCGCCGTCGTTGACGGCGAACGGGCGCAGGTCGATGTGGCGCGGTGCCATGCGTTCGCCGGTGAGGGTGGGGGAGGTGGACAGGGCGACGGGCCGCTGGGCGACGAAGCCGCGCGGGTCGGCGGCCACGGCCCTGCGGGTCCTCTCCAGGGTCTTCGCGTCGGCCTTCGGCCCGATCACGATGCCCTGGCCGCCGGCGCCGTCCACCGGCTTGACGACCAGCTGGTCGATCTGGTCGAGGACGGCTTCGAGCTGGCCGGGTTCGTCGGGGCGGTAGGACTCGACGTTGGGGAGAATCGGTTCCTCGCCGAGGTAGTACCGGATCAGGTCCGGGACGTACGTGTAGAGCAGCTTGTCGTCGGCGATGCCGTTGCCCACCGCGTTGGCGAGGGTGACGTTCCCGGCCGTGGCGGCGCTCAGGATGCCGGGGCAGCCGATCACCGAGTCGGGCCGGAAGTGCAGCGGGTCGAGGAAGTCGTCGTCGAGCCGCCGGTAGAC
Source organism: Streptomyces phaeofaciens (assembly GCF_014648915.1). Taxonomy (GTDB): domain Bacteria; phylum Actinomycetota; class Actinomycetes; order Streptomycetales; family Streptomycetaceae; genus Streptomyces; species Streptomyces phaeofaciens. Next base: position 43,117 of record NZ_BMSA01000006.1, read on the forward strand.
GACGTGCACGGGCACCTCGCCCCGCGTGGTGCGCATCCACACCCGGTTGCCGCGGCACACCAGGTCGTGGCCCTCGACCAGCTGGACGCCCATCAGGCGTGCCAGCAGCGCGTGTTCGAAGTAGGCCGCGTTGCCGGGGCCGGGGGTGAGGACCACGACCCGCGGGTCGGCGGTCCGCTCGGGCGCGGCGGCCCGCAGCGCGGCGAGCAGCCGCTGCGCGTACCCGTCGACGGGCACCACGTGCTGCCCGTCGAAGAGCGACGGGAACACCCGGGTCATGGCCCGCCGGTTCTCGATCACGTACGACACCCCGCTGGGCACCCGCACGTTGTCCTCCAGCACCCGGAAGTCCCCGGCCTCGTCCCGGACCAGGTCGATGCCGGCGACATGGATACGGACCCCGCCCGGTGGCTCCACGCCGTGCGCCGCCCGGTGGAAGTGCGGGGAGCCGAGCAGCAGCCGCCAGGGCACCACCCGGTCCTCGAAGGCCCGGCAGGGCCCGTAGGCGTCGGCGAGATAGGCCTCCAGGGCCCGCACCCGCTGACCGACCCCGCGTTGTACGAAATCCCACTCGACCGCGTCGATGATCCTGGGGACGAGGTCCAGCGGCCAGGGCCGCTCCTCGCCCGCGAAGGCGTAGGTCACACCGCGGTCGGTGAACGAACGGGCCATCTGGTCGGCCCGGAAGCGCAGTTCGCCTGGTTCGATCGGCTGGAGTGCCGCCAGCACCGGCTCATAGGCGGTCCTGACTGTGTTGGTGGCACCCCGCCGTTCGAACATCTCGTCCCACGCATCGGCCAACGCGTACGCATCGAATATGTCCGCCATGAAAGGACGTTAGAGGCGGGACGTGACACCGTGATCACCCGGCGGTTTCCGGGAGCGTACGCGCGTCGCCGCGGGGAAGGGGTTTCCCGCCCGGCCGGACTCCCCCGTCGCCCGGCCGGGGCGCCACGGGTGACGAGCACCCGAGGGGGGAAACGGGTTCCACGATGCACCGCGCGCGAGGCGGGCACCACCGTCAGCTTGTTGCAGGGGGAGGGGCGGAGGCCGGGAGAAACTCACGTATATAGAAGGTTTTCCCCTGCCCTGGCCGGGGGAGCCGTGTTGCGGAGCCGGTCCGGGCCGCGCATAGTTGCGCTGCGAAGAGCCGTAAGAAGGGTGTCAGGCGGGGGTGGGATGGGCGATGGCCGGGCACGGGGCGGAGGAGCATCCACACGGTGCTGACCGACTGTGCGAGGCCGGGGATCGCGTGTATTCCCGGGCCGTACGGCGGGGGCGTGTGCCTCGGGGCGACGCCGGACCGGTGCCGTGCCTGCTGGAACTCGCGCTGCTCCACCCCGACCCCGACGACATGGACTGGCTGGTGCCGACCTCCCCGCAGGAGGTCATGACCCGGCTGCTGCACGGGCTGTACGACGAGGTGAGTGCCGGTCAGCGGCGGATGGGCTCGGCGGTCGCGGCCTTCGAGTGGTACGCCGGACTCGGCGGCCCGGCGTCGGGCGCCGGCGCCGGTGAGGGCGCGGCGATCCGGGTGCTGGACGGAGCCTCCCGGATCCAGGCGGCGCTGGACCAGGCGACGGAGGCGTGCACCACGGAGGTGCTGACCGTCCAGCCGGGCGGCATCCGGCGCGAGCACGAACTGTCGGAGGGGCTGCACCGCGCGCTGGAGCTGCGCGGGCGGGGCGTGCGCATGCGCGACCTCTACAACCACGTGGCACGCCACGGCCAGGGCCTGCTGAACTACCTGGAGCTGATGGGCGAGGCGGTCGAGGCGCGCACCCTGGACGAGGTCATCGACCGGCTGATCCTCTTCGACCGCACGGTCGCCTTCATCCCCGCCAACAGCGACCGCACGATGGCCCTGGAGCTGCGCCACCCGGCGCTGATCGCCTATCTGTCGACGGTCTTCGAACGCCTGTGGCGGCTGGCGATCCCGCTGACCGCCGCACTGCCCGACACCCGGATCGAGGGCATCTCGCACCGCGAGCAGTCCATCGCCGCGCTGCTGGCCGAGGGCCACCAGGACGCGGTCATCGCCGAGCGCCTCGGCATCAGCGTGCGCACCTGCCGTGCCCATATCGCCCGGCTCTCGGAGACCCTGGGCGCGGCGAGCCGTACCCAGCTGGGGGTGCGGATCGCGCAGGTGGGGCTGGACTGTCCGGTGGACGGGGCGCCGCTCAGCGTTCCGCTGCCCGACCGCCTCCCCGGCCCGGTTCCGGGGTCTGTTCCTGGTCAAGGATCCCCGACCGGGCGATGAGATAGCCGAGCTGGGCGCGGCTCACGCTGCCCAGGGTGGCGGCCAGTTTGGCGATGTGGACCCGCGCGGTGCGGATGTTCATGCCCAGCCGGTCGGCGATGACGGCGTCGGTGTGGCCCTCGACGAGCAGCGCGGCGATGGACTGCTGACGGGGTGTGATGCCGTTCAGGGTGGGCCGGCGGACCGCCTCCGGGTACATCGGGGTGGCGAGGTGCCAGAGCCGGTCGAAGGTGGTGGCGAAGTAGGCCAGCAGCGCCGGGTGGCGGACCTCCAGGGCCAGCCGGCCGTCCTCGCCGGCCGGGATGAAGGCCACCACGCGGTCGATGAGGATCAGCCGGTCGGTGACCTCGTCGAGGGTGCGGGCCTGCACGTCGCCCCGCAGCTGCTCGTAGCGGGCCGCGACCAACGGCTGGTGGCGCTGGGTGTGCTGGTAGAGGGTGCGGATCCGGCAGCCCCGGTCCAGCAGGGCCTGGTCCCGGTCCATGGCGACGATCTGGGCCGTCTCGCCGCGCGGGCCGCGGGAGTGGGTGTTGGGCTGGACGCAGAGCACCTCGAGGGCCGCCTCGCCCATCGCCTCGGTGATGGCCTGGTTGATCGGTTCCGTGCCGCTGAGTATGCGCAGGGAGGCGGCCTGGGCGGGGACCGCGGGGCCGTGGGCGAGCCGCATCAGCGGGGCGAACAGCTCCGACAGCCGTTCCTCGCGCCGGCGTTCGTCCGCGATCCGGGCTTCGGAGACGCGCAGCAGGCGGTGCAGGGCGACCGCGGGGGCCACGGGCTCCAGCCGGTCGAGATCGTCGACCGCCGGGTGCAGCAGGCCCAGTTCGAGCAGGCAGGGTGCCGGTTCCGCCTGTCCGGCGGTGACGTGCCCGTCGTGCAGGGCCCGTTCGTACAGCTCCGTACCCGTCACGCACAGGTCTTCCACGCCGTGCTCCGGGTGCGGCACGGTCACCGTCACGCTCCCCCTCGATGTGCTGTTGGCTCGCCTGTCACCTACTGGTCCCGGTCAAGGATCCCCGACTGGGCTATGAGGAAGCCGAGTTGGGCCCGGCTTCCGCTGCCGAGGGCCGCGGCGAGTTTGGCGATGTGGGCGCGGCAGGTGCGGACGTTCATGCCGAGGCGGCGGGCGATGGCCTCGTCCACATGACCTTCGACCAGCAGCTTGGCGATGGACATCTGGACCCCGCTGATCCCGTCGATGGGGGGAGCGTACGGGGTCTCCTCCAGCAGGGGGACGGCGCGGGCCCACTGCTGGTCGAACACCTTGACCAGGTAGTCGACGAGTCCCGGGTGGCGCAGCTCCAGCGCGATCTTGCGGTCGTCCCGGGCGGGGATGAACGCCACGGTCCGGTCGAAGACCATGAGGCGTTCGATCAGCTCCTCCAGGGTGCGGATCTCCACGTTGCCGTGGCTCATGCGCTCCGCGTAGGCCAGCGTTCCCTGGCTGTGGCGGGCGGTGTGCTGGTAGAGGGTGCGCATGGTGATGCCGCGCTCGATCACGTCCTGGCCGAGCTTCACGGCCTCGTTGAGGGCGTTCTCGCTGCGTCCGCCCCCCGGCTGGACGGTCAGGATCTCGGACCGGCACTCGGCGGTGGCGAGTTCTATGGCCGCGTTGATCCGGCTGAACCCCTCCAGCACCGTGATGGCATGGGTGTTGGGCTTGCCCTGCGCGCTGATGGCCATGAACGGCTCGAAGGCGTCGGACAGTTCGTTGGCGAGGTGCCGGCGCTCCTGGATCTCGCGCTCCAGGGGGTGCAGCCGCTGGGCGAGGGCGGCCACGGGGGGAACCGGGAGCAGCCAGTTCGGGTCATCGGGGTCGGGGTGCAGAAGTGCGAACTCCACCAGACACGGGGCCGGGTCCACTTCTGTGCGCGTGATGCGACCGAGGCGCAAAGCGTCGGCATACAGGCGTTTTCCGTCGGTGCACAGGTCTTCCAGCCCATGGAGATGTGCCCCTTTTATGTAGTTATTCGTCAAATCTCCACCCCCCAGGGTCCTGAACATGCAGGAACATGATGCACCGCTTCTGTGGCTTTGACGTGCCTGGATGAGCCATTGTCTTGAGGGCGGGGGAGAAGACTTGGGAAGTGAGGACGAAGCCCACATGTGCAAGAGAATGCTTCGCTCGGTGCTTGCCGTGGCCTTCTCGGCAGGGTTGGTCTTCGGTGCGGTCGGCACGCAGGATCTCTGGTGGGACAGTGTGCCCGCCGACGCCGGTGCGGCCAATACTCAGGCGGCTCCGGCCCCTGACTTGCACTGGGATGTCATAGGGGCGGGCTCGAACTCATGACGACGCCTCCGGACGACCGTTCCTTCCGGCGCGAGATGGCCACCGCCTACCGTTCCGGCTGGCACTTCATCGACCTGGTCACCGCCATCCCCCACAGCGGTGACTCGCTGATGGTGACCGTGTTCGGAGAGCCGGTCGTCGTGACGCGGGACGAGGACGACGACGTCCGGGCCTACCGGTGTCTGCGGCGGCCCCGGGGGGCGCCGCAGCCCGTACGGTGTGCCATCCGGTACGGAATGATCTTCGTGAATCTCGACCAGCGGGACCACCAACTGGCGGAGCCGACCACCTCGGCCGCCCCACGAACCATCTCAGCCACCCCCCGCAGTGCCTGACGCGATTCCCCCGTCGTAACAGATCGCCTCAGGTGCTTCCCCCCGCAGCGGCGTCACCGTGACCTGAACACGGTGACGCCGCTGCAGTTTGTGGCGACATTTCGCCGTATGGGCGCGTTGTCAATGTGGCCGGAAATCGCCGTCGGCGGATTCGGTCATCCCCGCCCCATCACGCGCCCCACCTCGATCTCGATCACCACACGCGAGGGGTTCACCCGTGGCCGGCGTCCGTAGCGCTCCTCGTAGCGCCGCTCGGCCTCGGTCACCCGGTCCGGTTCCGTACGGACGCGGGCCCGGCCCTCCAGCGTGGCCCAGCGCCGGCCGTCCACCTGGCAGACCGCGACCGGGACGCCGTCCGGGCCCGCCGCCAGGATGTTGCGCACCTTCCGGCTCGCCTTGTCGGTGATCACCCGAGCCAGTCGGCCCTCGGCGTCGTATGTCACTCCGACCGGCACGACGTGCGGCGTGCCGTCCGGGCGTGGTGTCGTCAGGGTGCACAGGTGCCGTTCACGCCAGAAGGCGAGGTACGCGGGGTCGGGGAGGGAGTCGGGATCCTGCGGGTAAGGGGCCATACGCCCGGAATCTAGCCGCTCCCCGGGACCGGCGCCGCACCGGGACCGGAGGCGTGACCGGGGCGGGAAAAGTCCCGTGCGGGCCTCGGATCGAACCTTGAGCGGAATAGACTCAACTTTGTGTACGCTGACTGAGTCAGTAACGGGAGCGGCTGACGCAAGGACGCAAGGAGGAGACAGCGAACGTGGATGCCGAGCTGACCAACCGGAGCCGGGACGCGATCAACGCGGCCAGTAACCGGGCCGTGTCCGCAGGACACGCCGACCTCACCCCCGCCCACCTGCTGCTCGCGCTGCTCCAGGGCGAGGACAACGAGAACATCACCGACCTGCTCGCCGCCGTCGAGGCCGACCAGGCCGCCGTCCGCACGGGCGCCGAGCGGGTGCTGGCCGGTCTGCCCAGCGTGACCGGCTCCACCGTCGCGCCCCCGCAGCCCAACCGGGAGCTGCTCGCCGTCATCGCGGACGCCCAGAACCGGGCCCGCGACCTCGGCGACGAGTACCTCTCCACCGAGCACCTGCTGATCGGCGTCGCGGCCAAGGGCGGCCGGGCCGGCGAGGTGCTCGGGCAGCAGGGCGCGAGCGCGAAGAAGCTCCAGGAGGCCTTCCGGAAGGCGCGCGGCGGCCGCCGGGTGACCACCGCCGACCCCGAGGGCCAGTACAAGGCGCTGGAGAAGTTCGGCACCGACTTCACCGCCGCCGCCCGCGAGGGCAAGCTCGACCCGGTCATCGGGCGGGACCAGGAGATCCGCCGGGTCGTCCAGGTCCTCTCCCGCCGGACGAAGAACAACCCCGTCCTCATCGGCGAGCCCGGCGTCGGCAAGACCGCCGTCGTCGAGGGCCTCGCCCAGCGGATCGTGAAGGGGGACGTGCCCGAGTCCCTCAAGGACAAGCGGCTGGTCGCCCTCGACCTGGGCGCGATGGTCGCCGGAGCCAAGTACCGGGGCGAGTTCGAGGAGCGGCTGAAGACCGTCCTCGCCGAGATCAAGGGCTCCGACGGCCAGATCATCACCTTCATCGACGAGCTGCACACCGTCGTGGGCGCGGGCGCCGGCGGCGACTCCGCGATGGACGCCGGCAACATGCTCAAGCCGATGCTCGCGCGCGGAGAGCTGCGCATGGTCGGCGCCACCACGCTCGACGAGTACCGCGAGCGGATCGAGAAGGACCCGGCGCTGGAGCGGCGCTTCCAGCAGGTGCTGGTCGCCGAGCCGACGGTCGAGGACACCATCGCCATCCTGCGCGGACTCAAGGGCCGCTACGAGGCCCACCACAAGGTGCAGATCGCGGACGCGGCCCTGGTCGCCGCCGCGACCCTCTCCGACCGGTACATCACCTCCCGCTTCCTTCCCGACAAGGCCATCGACCTGGTCGACGAGGCCGCCTCCCGGCTGCGGATGGAGATCGACTCGTCCCCCGTCGAGATCGACGAGCTCCAGCGGTCCGTGGACCGGCTGAAGATGGAGGAGCTGGCGCTCAGCAAGGAGACCGACGCGGCCTCCCGCGAGCGGCTGGAGAAGCTGCGCCGCGACCTCGCCGACAAGGAGGAGGAGCTGCGCGGGCTCACCGCCCGCTGGGAGAAGGAGAAGCAGTCCCTCAACCGGGTCGGCGAGCTGAAGGAGAAGCTCGACGAACTGCGCGGCCAGGCCGAACGCGCCCAGCGCGACGGCGACTTCGACACCGCGAGCAAGCTGCTCTACGGCGAGATCCCGACCCTGGAGCGCGACCTGGAGGCCGCGTCCCAGGCCGAGGAGGAGGCCGCGAAGGACACCATGGTCAAGGAGGAGGTCGGCTCGGACGACATCGCCGACGTCGTCGCCTCCTGGACCGGCATCCCGGCGGGGCGTCTGCTGGAGGGCGAGACGCAGAAGCTGCTGCGCATGGAGGACGAGCTGGGCAAGCGGCTCATCGGCCAGACCGAGGCCGTCCGGGCCGTCTCCGACGCCGTACGGCGCTCCCGCGCGGGCATCGCCGACCCCGACCGGCCCACCGGCTCCTTCCTCTTCCTCGGCCCCACCGGCGTCGGCAAGACCGAGCTGGCCAAGGCGCTCGCGGACTTCCTGTTCGACGACGAGCGGGCCATGATCCGCATCGACATGTCGGAGTACGGCGAGAAGCACAGCGTCGCCCGCCTGGTCGGCGCCCCGCCCGGATACGTCGGCTACGAGGAGGGCGGCCAGCTCACCGAGGCGGTGCGCAGGCGGCCGTACAGCGTGGTGCTGCTGGACGAGGTGGAGAAGGCGCACCCGGAGGTCTTCGACGTCCTGCTCCAGGTGCTGGACGACGGCCGGCTGACCGACGGACAGGGCCGGACGGTCGACTTCCGCAACACCATCCTGGTGCTGACGTCGAACCTCGGCAGCCAGTACCTGGTCGACCCGGTCACCACCGAGGCGGAGAAGAAGCAGCAGGTCCTGGAGGTGGTCCGGGCCTCCTTCAAGCCGGAGTTCCTCAACCGGCTCGACGACCTGGTGGTGTTCTCCGCGCTCGACAAGAGCGAACTGAGCCGGATCGCCCGCCTCCAGCTCGACCGCCTGGCCAAGCGGCTCGCCGAGCGGCGCCTCACCCTGGAGGTCACCGACGCGGCCCTGGTCTGGCTCGCCGAGGAGGGCAACGACCCGGCGTACGGTGCCCGCCCGCTGCGCCGGCTGGTCCAGACGGCCATCGGCGACCGGCTCGCCCGGGAGATCCTGGCCGGCGAGGTCAAGGACGGCGACACGGTCCGCGTGGACGCCTTCGGCGACGGGCTGATCGTCGGCCCGGCGACCGGCAAGACGCTGTAGCGCCGGCCGCCCCCTCGGGCCACCCCCGGGAACGCCGAGAACCGCACCCCCGCGGTCTCGGCGTTCCCGTCGTCGGGGGCACCGCTTCGCCCGTTCGCCACACGATCACCCTCCGCCCGTCACCGCCCCTTCGTGCGACCGGCCGGATCGTGTCAGCTCAGGGCTGACAGGCCCCGTCTGGGCTTGCCACCCCCCTCCCCGCATGGGGGAGGATGGCGGGATCCGTACGAAGGGAAATTTCGGTGAGCATCGACCCGTCCTCGATTCCGAACTTCGGGGGCCAGCAGCCCGAGCCGCAGGGACCGGCGGGCCCCGTCGTCCCGGATCAGGACCTCGTGAAGCAGCTCCTCGACCAGATGGAGCTGAAGTACGTCGTCGACGACGAGGGTGACCTCGCGGCGCCGTGGGAGGAGTTCCGTACGTACTTCATGTTCCGTGGCGAGGGTGACCAGGCGGTCTACTCGGTGCGGACGTTCTACGACCGGCCCCACAAGATCGACGAGAAGGCCCAGCTCCTGGAGTCGATCGACGACTGGAACCGGCGCACCCTGTGGCCCAAGGTCTACACCCACACCCACGACGACGGCACCGTCCGCCTCATCGGCGAGGCGCAGCTGCTGATCGGCGCCGGGGTGAACATCGAGCTGTTCGTCTCCTCGACGGTGAGCTGGGTGCGCGCGGCCATCGAATTCGACAAGTGGCTCGTCGAGCAGCTGGGCCTCGAGCAGGAGGTCGACGAGGCGCAGCAGCCCGAGGAGGGCGACGACGACCAGTAGGCCCTTTGGCCTGCCAGGGCGTCCCGCCACCGGCACAGGTACGTGCCGTACACGAACGAGAGCCCGGCCAGGGCGGCGACCACCACGGTCGCGCGCCAGGGCCGGGCTCTGGCCGTTCGGGGCGGTGCCGGCCGCCGCGGCGCGGACCGTCCACAGGCTGTGGACGGTCCGGTTCGGGTCCGGCCCGGTCAGCCCGCCAGGGCCTTCAGGCGGGTCACGGCCTCCTCCAGGACACTCGTCCGCTTGCAGAACGCGAACCGGACGAACGGCGCGCCCGCCTCGCGGTGGTCGTAGAACACGGCGTTGGGGATGGCCACCACACCGGCCCGCTCGGGCAGCGCCCGGCAGAAGGCGAAGCCGTCGGACTCACCGAGGGGGCGGATGTCGGTGGTGACGAAGTAGGTGCCGGCCGGCCGGTAGACCGAGAAACCCGCCTCCGCCAGGCCCGCCGTCAGCAGGTCCCGCTTGGCCAGCATGTCCGCGCGGAAGGCGTCGAAGTACGTGTCGGGGAGGGCGAGGGCCTCGGCGACCGCGTACTGGAACGGGCCCGAGGACACGTACGTCAGGAACTGCTTCGCCGAGCGCACCGCCGTGACCAGCCCGGGTGTCGCCGTCACCCAGCCGACCTTCCAGCCGGTGAACGAGAACGTCTTGCCGGCCGAGCCGATCGTGACCGTGCGCTCGCGCATCCCCGGCAGGGTCGCCAGCGGCACGTGCTCGGCCTCGTCGAACACCAGATGCTCGTACACCTCGTCCGTGACGACCAGCAGGTCCCGCTCCACCGCCAGCTCGGCGATCGCCGTCAGCTCCTCGCGGGTGAGGACCGTGCCGGTCGGGTTGTGCGGCGTGTTGACGAGCAGCAGCCGGGTGCGGTCCGTCACCGCGTCGCGCAGCTCGTCCAGGTCCAGACGGAAACGGGCCTGCTCCGGGTCCGGGCGCAGGGTCACCGGGACCCGCGTGGCGCCCGCCATCGCGATACAGGCCGCGTAGGAGTCGTAGTACGGCTCCAGGGCCACCACCTCGTCACCGGGCTCCAGCAGGGCCAGCAGCGTGGCCGCGATGGCCTCCGTGGCGCCCGCGGTGACCAGCACCTCGGTGTCGGGGTCGACGGCCAGGCCGTAGCGGCGGGCCTGGTGCGCGGCGATCGCGGTGCGCAGTTCGGGGACGCCCGGGCCCGGCGGGTACTGGTTGCCGCGGCCGTCCCGCAGCGCCCGCACCGCCGCCTCGCGGACCTCCTCGGGACCGTCGGTGTCCGGGAACCCCTGCCCGAGGTTGATGGACCCGGTGCGCACCGCCAGGGCGGACATCTCGGCGAAGATCGTCGTCCCGAACTCGGCGAGGCGGCGGTTGAGGAAAGGGCGTGCGGTGGAGGTCATACCGGTCATCCTGCGCCGAAGCTCTGGAGTTCCTCAAGTGTGCTTTGGCCGGTGAGACGGGCGGGCATCCCCCGTTCACGCAAGACCCACGCATCAGGCGAGGCGCCCACGGGGGGCCGCTTCGGGGGATTCGGAAGGAGGGTGACGTCATGACCATCGGCATCATCCTGGCGGTGATCGCAGTGCTCTTCGTGGTGGCCCTGGTGGCCAAGGCCAGTGGCGGTTCCGCGCGGTCGCGCCGCGGCGGCGGGTCGCGCCGGCACTCCAGCAGCAGCAGCGCCGGCGCGGGCAGCTGGTGGGCCGGCGGCTCCGGCGACAGCGGGTCGTCGTGCGGTTCCGGCGGTCACTCCTGCGGGGGAGGGTCGTCGTCCTGCGGCGGCGGCTCGTCCTGCGGAGGAGGAGGCGGCGGATGCGGTGGAGGAGGCAGCTGACACGGGGCAGCTGAGCTCCCCGAGGGGGAGCCGCGTCCGGACCGCGGAGCCCGCCCCTGACCACGGGCTCCGCGGTCGCACCGTATGCCTGGAGGCGGTGCGCGGGGCGTACGCCTGGGCCGCCCGGCGTACGCCGTGGTTGAACAGTTGAGCTGTGGAGCCCTCTGAGGGATGGAAACCCCACGAAGTTGGGTAAAAACGCTGTGGCGGCGCCACCGTTCATGATTCCCTCTACAAGACCAACGCAGCCCTCGGACCCTACCGGCGTCCCACGCGGACGCCCTTCCCGGACCGGGCTGACCGGGGCCCAGTCCCGGTGTCGACCGGGGTGCGCCGGACCTACCCTCTTCTTTGCGTCACCGCGGAGCCGATCCATGCTCACGACCCTGAACACGTCCTACACCGACACGCGCGCGGCCGACCTCGCCTGGGCCCTGGGGCGTGAGCCGCTGCCCGCCCTCGCCACGCTCGACCTCGAAATGTCGGGCGCGAAGCTCCAGTTGAGACTGCTCGGCGCCTCCCACCAGGTGCTGCTGGAGGAGGAGCAGGGCTGTTGTTCGGAGACGGTGGCATGCATCCCCGGCAGCAGCACCCCGCTGCCCCTGGGCGTCGCCAAACGGGTGGGCGACTGGGAGTACGAGTTCGCCGCGCGCGTCGAGATCCTGACGCCGGGCCAGTTCGCCGGCCGCGCCCAGGAGCTGCTCGCCCTGGTCTCCGACCACCCGAACGGCCTCGCCGGCGTCTTCCCCGGCAGCCCGCACGCCTTCACCGCCCTGCTCGCCCAGCACCACGACGGCCAGGTCCACTGGCGCACCTGGCACGCCTACCCGCAGGACGGGCAGCTGGTGGCGACCCGGACCCGGGTGGGCGTCCGGGTGCCGGCGGGAAGCAGCGGCACGGCGGGCGGCTGACCGGAATCGGCAGGTTTGGGGCCCGGTTTCCACACGTGTGGGTGACGTTACGTCCTGGACCCGTGACGTAACGTCGCAGTCGTGATCGATCCGCACGCCCCAGCCCCGCCCGGTGCCCCACCGCCCTGGCGCGGCCCCGCGCGGCTCCCCGTCCGGCCGGACACCGGGCGGTTCCTGGTCCTCGCGTGCGTCTTCGTCTGCGCGGCCTGCGGCCTCGTCTACGAACTCGAACTGGTCGCCCTGGCCTCCTACCTGATGGGCGACTCGGTCACCCAGGCCTCCGTCGTGCTGTCCGTCATGGTCTTCGCGATGGGCATCGGCTCCCTCGCGGCCAAACGGCTGCGCCGCTTCGCCGCGGCCGGCTTCGGCGCGCTGGAGGCCGCCCTCGCCCTGGTCGGCGGATGCAGCGCCATGGCGCTCTACGCCGTATTCGCCTGGACCGGCGACTGGGGCGGCCTGTGGGCCGACGGCCCCCGGATCCTGCTGGTCGCCTTCTCCCTCGCCATCGGCGTGCTCATCGGCGCCGAGGTGCCCCTGCTGATGGAGCTGATCCAGCGCGTCCGCCGCCAGGACGCGGGCGGCGCGGTCGCCGACCTCTTCGCCGCGGACTACGTCGGCGCGCTCGTCGGCGGCCTGGCCTTTCCCTTCCTGCTGCTGCCGTTCCTGGGCCAGATGACCAGCTCCCTGCTCACCGGCGCGGTCAACGTCGTCGCCGGGGGCGCCCTGGTCCTCGGCCTGTTCCGCCGTGACGTCAGCCGCCGCGCCCGCTGGCTGCTGGCGGTCGCGAGCCTCACCGTCCTCGGCATCCTCGCCTCCGCCGCCGTCCTCGCCGACGACTTCGAGCACGCCGCCCGCCGCGCCCTCTACGGCGACGACGTCCGGGTGGCCGTACGGACCGGCGTCCAGGAGGTCGTCCTCACCGGCGGTACCGACGGCCGCCCCCTCGACCTCTACCTCGACGGCCGGCTCCGTGTCGGCGGCCACGACGAGCGCCGCTACCACGAGGCCCTCGTCCACCCCGCGATGAACGGCCCGCACGCGCGCGTGCTCGTCCTCGGCGGCGGTGACGGCCTCGCCGCCCGTGAGGTCCTCGCCCACCCCGGCGTCCACCGCGTCGACGTCGTCGAACGCGACCCCGGCCTGGTCCGCCTCGCCCGCACCGACCCCGCCCTCTCCCGCCTCAACACCCACGCCTACGACGATCCGCGCGTCCACGTCACCCCCGCCGACGCGTTCCACTGGCTGCGCGGGGCCCCGCAGGGGGCGTACGACGTGGTGATCGCGGATCTGCCCGACCCCGGCATCACGGACAGCACCAAGCTCTACTCCCAGGAGTTCTACGGCCTCGCCCGGCGCGTCCTGGCCCCCGGCGGACGCCTCGTCGTGCACGGCGGGCCGGTCACGGACCGGGCGCGGGTCTTCTGGACGGTCGAGACGACCGTGCGCGCCGCCGGCCTGCGCACCACCCCCTACCGCGTGACCGGCGACGGCACCGGCCGCACCGACCGGGCCCCCCGGGACTGGGGGTTCGTGCTGGCCGCCAGGGGACCCCGCCCGGCCCTGCGCCTCGACCCGCACGAGCGGCCCCCGCGCACCCTGACCCAGGCGGGGCTCACCGCGGACGCGCGGGCGGCCGAGCGCACCCGGGTGCCGGGGCTGCGGGCCTCGACGCTGGTGCATCCCCGGTACTGACCCGCCTGCGCGCCGGGCGAGGGTGGGGTGCCCTCTGGCATCCGCCGGAGCGCCGGCGGACCGAATCCCCGTTTCGGCGGGTGCTTTCGGGCGACCGCTGGGTAGGCTCCGGCACCATGGAGCAAGAGGTGTTCGTTCCCGTTCCTGCCGCGCGGCTCAGGGCGGCCCTCGCGGACCCCGTCCAGGTGGCCCGTGCGGTGCCCGGACTCCAGCAGGACGCCGGCACCGAGCCCGTCGCCGGACGCCTGAGGATCCGCGTCGCCGGCCACACCATCACCTACCGCGGCACGGCCCGGATCTCCGCGCGCGAGGACGGCACGTACGCCGTGGACGGCGACGCGGCCGAGGTGCGCGGCAGCGGCGCGGTCAAGCTCTCCCTCGTGGTGCGGCCCCGGGACACCGACGGCGGCACCACCCTCCGCTTCGAGGGCGCCGCGTCGGCGGACGGCCGCGTCGCGGAACTCCCGCCGGAGGCGGTGACGGCGGCGGTGGCCCGGATCCTGAACCGCTTCGCCGAGAACCTGGGGGCGGGGACCGTGACGGCGGCGGACGCGAAGGCGGAGGGTGACGTGGACGCGGAGGGCGGCGTGGACGCGGACGTGCGGGAGGGGGTGGCCGACGACGTGACCGAGCCCGGCGGACCGGAGCCCACCGAACCAGCAGCCCTCGCGGAGCCCGCCGAACCGGCGGAACCAGCCGACCTCGCGGAGCCCGCCGAATCAGCCGAATCCGCGGAGCCCACCGAATCCGCGGAGCCCGCCGAATCCGCGGAGCCCGCCGAGGCCGTCGAGCCCACCGAACCCGCCGAGGCCGGCGGGCCCGCCGACGCCGTCGTCGAACCCGTGCCGCCCGCCGAGCCGCCCGCCGAGGCCGCGCACGCGCGGCGGACGATGATCGGGCGCAGCGCGGAGGAGGTCGACCACGCCCCGCCGCGCGGGCGGTACGCGCCGATGCCGGCCCCGCAGACCGTCGCCCGGAACAGCACCCTGCGCTGGGCGGCCCCCGCCGCCGCCCTGGTCGTGGCCTCCGCGATCGTGGTGGGCCGGGCCCTGCGCAGGCGCGGCTAGGACAGGGCTCGCGGCAGGGCAGGTTCAGGACAGCCCCCGGGCGGCAGCCCCGCGGTTGCCCGGCCCGGTCCCGAGCGGCCGGATAGGGTCGTCCCGTGAGTGCTGAAGAGATCACGTTGACCGCGGGTGACGCGGAGGTGACCGTGCAGCCGGGGAACGGCGGCCGGGTCGGTGGGGTGCGGGTCGGCGGACTCGAACTGCTGCGGCAGGGCGAGCGCTTCGGCTGCTTCCCGATGGTTCCCTGGTGCGGCCGGATCCGCGACGGCCGCTTCCGGAACGGGGCGGCCGTGCACCAGATGCCGCTCAACGCGCCCCCGCACGCCATCCACGGCACCACCCGCGACGGCGCCTGGAAGGTCGCGCGGCGCTCGGCGGACGAGGCCGTCCTGACGTACGACCTGGTGGAGCCGTGGCCCTGGCCGGGCCGGGTCACCCAGATCGTCGCCCTGACCGCGGACTCGCTCACGCTCACCATGGGGGTGGAGGCGCACGACTCGTCCTTCCCGGCGCAGATCGGCTGGCACCCGTGGTTCAACCGGAACCTCGGCGACCGTGACGTCCAGGTCGCCTTCGAGCCCGCCTGGCAGGAGGAGCGCGGCGACGACCACCTGCCGACCGGCAACCGGATCGAGCCGAAGCCGGGCCCGTGGGACGACTGCTTCGGAATGCCCGGCGGGGTCGACGTCACCCTCACCTGGCCCGGGCAGCTGGAGCTGAAGGTCACCAGCGGCGAGGAGTGGGCCGTCGTCTACGACGAGCAGGAGGCGGCCGTGTGCGTGGAGCCGCAGACCGGCCCGCCCAACGGCCTGAACACCCTCCCGCGCCTGGTCACGCCGCTGGAGCCGCTGGAGGCCACGACCACCTGGTCCTGGACCCGCCTCTAAGCTGAGGGCATGACGGACGTACGTGGCGCGCTGCTGCAACAGATCAAGGACAAGGCCGTGGTGCACGGCAAGGTGACCCTGTCGTCGGGGCTGGAGGCGGACTACTACGTGGACCTCCGCCGCGTCACCCTCGACGGCGAGGCCGCCCCGCTGGTCGGACAGGTCCTGCTGGACCTCACCGCCGACCTGGAGTTCGACGCCGTCGGCGGGCTGACCATGGGCGCCGACCCGGTCGCCGCGAGCATGCTGCACGCGGCCGCCGCCCAGGGCCGCACGCTGGACGCCTTCGTCGTGCGCAAGGCGGCGAAGGCGCACGGGCTCCAGCGGCGCGTCGAGGGCCCGGAGATCAAGGGCCGCCGGGTCCTGGTCGTCGAGGACACCTCCACCACCGGCGGCTCCCCGCTGACGGCCGTGGAGGCCGTGCGCGAGGCGGGCGCCGAGGTCGTCGCCGTCGCCACGATCGTCGACCGGGCGACCGGCGCCGACCAGAAGATCCGCGAGGGTGCGGGCGTGCCGTACCTGTTCGCCTTCTCGAAGGATGAACTGGGTCTGGACTGACAGCCCGTTTTGACCTGGACTTGACCCGCGCGCGCGATGCCCGTGTTCCGGGCATCGACCATCCGCGCATCTCTGGAAGGATGGGGCCGACGATGACGTCGCACCCCAAGGTCTAGGTCAGGGCCGTACACGCCAGATCGCCAACCCGCACATACCAAGGAGCGGACAGATGCCCATCGCAACCCCCGAGGTCTACAACGAGATGCTCGACCGGGCGAAGGCAGGCAAGTTCGCCTACCCGGCCATCAACGTCACCTCGACCCAGACCCTGCACGCGGCGCTGCGCGGCTTCGCGGAGGCGGAGAGCGACGGCATCATCCAGATCTCCACGGGTGGCGCCGAGTTCCTGGGCGGCCAGTACAGCAAGGACATGGTGACGGGCTCCGTGGCTCTCGCCGAGTTCGCGCACATCGTCGCAGAGAAGTACCCGGTCACCGTCGCCCTGCACACGGACCACTGCCCCAAGGACAAGCTCGACGGGTACGTACGTCCGCTGCTCGCGGTCTCCGAGGAGCGCGTGAAGGCCGGCCGCAACCCGCTCTTCCAGTCTCACATGTGGGACGGCTCCGCCGAGACCCTCGCCGACAACCTGGCGATCGCCCAGGAACTGCTCGCGCGGGCCGCCGCCGCGAAGATCATCCTCGAGGTCGAGATCACCCCGACCGGTGGCGAGGAGGACGGCGTCACCCACGAGATCAACGACGAGCTGTACACGACCGTCGACGACGCGGTCCGTACGGTCGAGGCGCTGGGCCTGGGCGAGAAGGGCCGCTACCTGCTCGCCGCGTCCTTCGGCAACGTCCACGGCGTCTACAAGCCGGGCAACGTGGTCCTGCGTCCCGAGCTGCTCAAGGAGCTGAACGAGGGCGTCGCCGCGAAGTACGGCAAGCCGGCCGGCTCGCAGCCCTTCGACTTCGTCTTCCACGGCGGCTCCGGCTCCACCGAGGACGAGATCCGCACCGCGCTGGAGAACGGCGTCGTGAAGATGAACATCGACACGGACACCCAGTACGCCTTCACGCGTCCGGTGGCCGCCCACATGTTCAAGAACTACGACGGTGTGCTGAAGGTCGACGGCGAGGTCGGCTCGAAGAGCACCTACGACCCGCGCACCTGGGGCAAGCTGGCCGAGGCGAGCATGGCGGCGCGTGTCGTCGAGGCCACGCAGAACCTGCGCTCGGCCGGTACGAAGATCAAGTAACCCTTCGGGGATCACGTGACCCCCGGGGTTGGTCCCGGGGGGCACGGGTACGGGTGAGCCCGGCGCGCTGTCTACGGTGCCGGGCTCGCTGTATACCTGGGGACATGCCCGATGTCCGGATGGCCTCGCCCCAGGGCAGGTGGATCCTTCTCACCACGGTGCTCGGGTCCAGCATGGTCCTGCTGGACTCGACCGTCGTCAATGTCGCGCTCCCGCGGATCGGCCGTGACCTGGACGCCGATCTCACGGCCCTCCAGTGGACCGTCAACGCGTACATGCTCACGCTGGCCGGTCTGATCCTGCTCGGCGGCTCGCTCGGCGACCGCTACGGACGCCGCAGGATCTTCGTCATCGGCGTGGTCTGGTTCGCCCTCGCCTCGCTGCTGTGCGGCATCGCGCCGAACGCCGGGGTGCTGATCGCCGCGCGGGCCCTCCAGGGAGTCGGGGGCGCGCTGCTCACCCCCGGATCCCTGGCGCTGATCCAGGCCTCCTTCCACCCCGACGACCGGGGGCGGGCCGTCGGCCTGTGGTCGGGCTTCGGGGGCATCGGAGCGGCCGTCGGGCCCTTCCTGGGCGGCTGGCTGGTGGACGGCCCCGGCTGGCGCTGGGTGTTCCTGCTGAACGTGCCGCTGGCGCTGGTGTGCGTGCCGGTGGCGCTGCGCCACGTACCGGAGTCGGACGCCGGCACCTTCCGCCCCGGCGACGCCGGGAGCGGCGCGGGGCGGGCGCACGGCCGGTTCGACGTGCTGGGGGCCGTCCTGGGGGCGCTGGCCCTGGCCCTGGTGACGTACGCGCTGATCGAGGCGGGAGAGGGCTCCCTGATCGTGGTGCTGACGGCGGTCGGCGGGGTGGCCGCCGCAGTGGCCTTCGTGTACGTCGAGAAGCGCCGGCCCGATCCGATGATGCCGCTCGACATCTTCGCGTCCCGCCAGTTCACCGCCGTCAACCTGGTCACGCTCTGCGTCTACGCGGCCTTCGGCGGGTTCTTCTTCCTCGCCGCGCTCCAGCTCCAGGTCGTGGCCGGCTGGTCGGCGCTGGGCGCGGGCACCGCGCTGCTGCCGGCCACGCTGCTGATGCTGCTGCTCTCCGCCCGCTCCGGCGAGCTGGGGGAGCGGATCGGGCCGCGCATCCCGCTCACCGTCGGCCCGCTGCTGTGCGCCACCGGGATGCTGCTGATGCTGCGCGTCGGACCGGACGCGTCCTACCTGACCGACGTGCTGCCCGCCGTGCTGGTCCTGGGCCTCGGCATGGTGTCCCTGGTCGCCCCGCTGACCGCGACCGTCCTGGCCTCGGTGGACGTCTCGCGGGCCGGTCTCGCCAGCGGGATCAACAACGCGGCGGCCCGTGCGGCGGGCCTGGTCGCCGTCGCCGCGCTGCCCCTGCTGACCGGGATGGGCCCGGAGGCGTACCGGTCGGCGGACGCCTTCGACGACGCCTTCCGCAAGGCCATGGGGTGGTGCGCCGGGGCGCTGGTGGTGGGCGCGGTGGTGGCCTTCGCGACGGTACGGCGACCGGCCCCGGACTGCACCCGCCCGGAGTGCCGCACCCACGGCAGCGTGATGGCTCCGCCGCTGGAGGGCAGGCCGACGCGGGGGCGGATCGGGTAGGGCCTGTTTCCGGGCGGGCGGTCGGGCGGGCGGTCGGGCAGGCAGCCGGCCGGTCGGGCGGATCGGCGTCGCTCGACGGCCCGCTGGACGTCCCGCTCAGGGGTGCTTCCGCGCGCCGGTTCGTCGACGGCCACGCGCGCGCGTGCGGGGCCGTGGAGGAGACTGGACCCATGTCCATTCACGAGAACCTTCTCGGGGGCCCGCCCCCGACCCACCTCCCCGACGACCCGGAGCCGCGCGAGCTGCTCGCGAACGGCACGGCGCCCGCCGACGTCGCCGCGAAGTACCCGACGTCCTCGCTGGCCTGGGCCCAGCTGGCCGACGACGCCTTCGAGCGGGGCAGCGTGGTGGAGTCGTACGCGTACGCCCGTACGGGGTACCACCGCGGTCTGGACGCTCTGCGCCGGGGCGGCTGGAAGGGCCACGGTCCGGTGCCGTGGGAGCACGAGCCGAACCGCGGCTTCCTGCGAGCCCTGCACGCCCTCGCGCGTGCCGCGCAGTCGATCGGCGAGCAGGCCGAGTACGAGCGCTGCTCGCAGTTCCTGAAGGACTCCTCGCCGACGGCCGCGCAGACCCTGGGTTAGTCGTTTGCGTCACAGGGGCCCGTCCGTGACCCGGGCGGGCCTTGCGAGAAGCGGGCCCGATGCGGAAGATGCGGGTGGGGACCGGGGCCCCCGTGTCGACAATGGCAGGGGCGGACCGCTACCCGGAGCACAATCAGGAGACAGCGATGTCCCAGCAGGCTCAGCCCCACGAGGCTTCGGAGCCCGAGACCCCGCATCTCGACTTCGCCGGCACCACACCGTACGAGGACTATGTCCGGGCGGACGTCCTCACCCACCTCCAGCACACCCTCTCCGACGACCCCGGAGAGATGGTCTTCCTGGTCACGACCCAGGTCATGGAGCTGTGGTTCACGGTCATCGTCCACGAGTGGGAGACCGCCGCGAAGGCGCTCCGCGAGGACCGGGTGCCCGTCGCGATCGACGCGCTGAAGCGTTCCGTCCGGGAACTGGAGGCCCTGAACGCCTCCTGGCGGCCGCTCGGCCAGCTGACCCCGGCCCAGTTCAACTCGTACCGCAGCGCCCTCGGCGAGGGCTCCGGTTTCCAGTCGGCGATGTACCGGCGCATGGAGTTCCTGCTCGGCGAGAAGGCCGCGTCCATGCTCGTCCCGCACCGGGGCGCCCCCCGGGTGCACGCCGAGCTGGAGAAGGCCCTGTACGAGCCCAGCCTGTACGACGAGGTACTGCGGCTGCTCGCCCGGCACGGATCCGTGATCCCCTCGTCCGTCCTGGAACGGGACGTCTCCCGGCGCTACGAGCCGTCGCCCGAGGTCGAGCAGGCCTGGACGGCCGTCTACTCCGGCGACCCGGACAGCGAGGTCGCCCGGCTCGGCGAGGCGCTGACCGATGTCGCCGAGCTGGTGTGGCGCTGGCGCAACGACCACCTCGTGGCCACCCGGCGCGCGATGGGCGCCAAGGCGGGCACCGGCGGCTCCGCCGGCGTCGCCTGGCTGGAGAAGCGCGCGCAGAAGAACGTCTTCCCCGAGCTGTGGACGGCGAGGTCCTATGTCTGAGCTCGCGTTCAAGGCACGGCAGCTGGACGAGGGCGACGCCCTGGCCGCCAAGCGCGCCGAGTTCCTCCTCGACGACGCCGTCTACCTCGACGGCAACTCGCTGGGCGCGCTGCCCGCCGCCGTCCCCGGCCGCGTCGAGGACGTCGTCCGCCGCCAGTGGGGCGAGCTGCGCATCCGGTCCTGGAACGAGAGCGGCTGGTGGACGGCGCCCGAGCGCATCGGCGACCGGATCGCCCCGCTGGTGGGTGCCGCGGCCGGTCAGATCGTGGTGGGCGACTCGACAAGTGTCAACGTTTTCAAGGCACTTGTGGGCGCGGTACGGCTCGTGGACGGGGGCCGTGACGAGATCCTCGTCGACGCGACCACCTTCCCCAGCGACGGCTACATCGCCGAGTCGGCGGCCCGGATGACCGGGCGTACGGTCCGGCCGGTGACCCCGGCCGAGGTGCCCGCGGCGCTGTCCGACCGTACGGCGGCCGTGCTGCTCAACCACGTCGACTACCGCACCGGGCGGCTGCACGACCTGCCCGCGCTCACGGCCGCCGCGCACGCGGCGGGCGCCCTCGCCGTCTGGGACCTCTGCCACAGCGCGGGCGCGCTGCCCGTCGGCCTCGACGAGTACGGGGTGGACCTGGCGGTCGGCTGCACCTACAAGTACCTCAACGGCGGCCCGGGCTCACCCGCGTACCTGTACGTGCGCGAGGAGTTGCAGGACCGCTTCGACTCCCCGCTGCCCGGCTGGAACTCGCACGCCGAGCCCTTCGGCATGCGGCCCGACTACCGGCCGGCCACGGGTGCGCTGCGCGGCCGGGTCGGCACGCCGGACATCCTGTCCATGCTGGCCCTGGAGGCGGCGCTCGACGTCTGGGACGGCGCGTCCGTCGAGGCGGTGCGCGCCAAGTCCCTCGCGCTGACGGACTTCTTCCTGGAGTGCGTGGCCGCGTACGTCCCCGAGGGCCGTGTCGAGTCGCTCACCCCGAGGCGGCACGAGGAGCGCGGCAGCCAGGTGGCGCTGCGCTGCCCGGACGCCGGGGACGTCATGGACCGGCTGATCGAACGCGGCGTGGTCGGGGACTTCCGGTACCCGGACGTCCTGCGGTTCGGATTCACGCCGCTGTACGTCGGGTTCGAGGACGTGGAGCGCGCGGCCCGGGTACTGGGCGAGGTGCTGGGGGCGCTGTGAGGGGCGCCTGCGCGGGTTCCGGTGATCCGGTGATCCGGTGATCCGGTCGGCCGGCTGATCCAGGCGATCTCGTGATCCCGGTGGTGTGACTCGCTCCTCCGTCGCGGTGTGCTCCGCGACGGAGGAGTCCGGGGGCGGCCCGAGTCGACATATCGGCAGAACCGTTTACCCCTCACCGAGCGTGACATCCGCATGTCCGCCCACGTCACGGGCCTGATAGCGTCCCGGCCAGCGGCCGAATTCTCACCTGGTCCGCCACCCCCTTCCCGTCCAAATCCGTTCAGTCGCTGAGAGGTTGGAGCATGCCGGACGACGTCGTCGCTGCCCGGGCCACCGCCGAGGAGGAATCGGCCTTCTCGCACCCGCCCGTCGACCCCGACGCCACCACCCCGTACGGCGACCACCCCGACCAGGTGATCGACTTCTACGCCCCGAAGGCGGAGACCGGTCCGGGCGGTTCCGCGCCGCTCGTCGTCGTCCTGCACGGAGGCGCGTGGCGGGCGCCGCACGACCGACGGCACGTCACCCCGTTCGCGGACTACCTGGCCCGGCGCGGGTTCGCCGTGGCCAACGTGGAGTACCGGCGCGGGCCGGCGGACGGCGCCCCCGCGGTCGCCGGACGCTGGCCGGACACCTTCGACGACGTCGCCGCCGCGCTCGACGCGCTCCCCTCGCTGGTGCGGGAGGCGCTGCCGCAGGCCGACGCCCGGCGCACGGTCCTCACCGGCCACTCGGCGGGCGGCCACCTCGCGCTGTGGGCGGCGGCCCGGCATGTGCTGCCCGTCGGCGCGCCCTGGCGTACCCCGGGACCCGTGCCGCTGCGGGGCGTGGTCGCCCTCGCCCCGATCGCCGACTTCGCGGTCGCGGAGAAGCTGGACGTGTGCGGCGGAGCGGTACGGCAACTCCTTGGCGGTGAAGGGGACTTCGAGGAGCGGCAGCCGTACGCCGACCCCGCGCTCCTGCTGCCGACCGGCATCGCCACCACCCTGGTCCAGGGTCGCACGGACCTCGTCGTGCCGCAGGCGGTCGCCGAGGCGTACGCGGACGCTGCGGCGAAGGCCGGGGAGGTGGTGGGGCTGACGCTCCTGGAGGACGTCGGGCACTTCCCGCTGATCGATCCGGCGGCGGACGCGTGCGCGGTGGTGGCGGAGGAGATCGCGCAGCTGGCGTGGTGACGGCCCCGGGCTCGCCGCACTTTCGTTTGTCGGAGCCCGGGTTGTCGCACCACCGGTCGTCGGACCCCTGGTTGTCGTACCCCTGGTTGTCGTACCCGTAATACCTGAGAACTACGTCGGAGAAGAGCTCCGTGGTGGGACGCGGGCGACGAGTGTCGATCCGTAACTTCCGTGTCAGGCAGGCCCGATGGGCGGGCACCGGCGGGGGAGGGGCGGGATGGCGACGGTCGACGGGGGGCGTCCGCGGGGGCGGAGCGGCGAGAGGCCGCGTGCCGAGGGGGCAACGGATCGCGGGCGCGGCACGTTCCGGCGGGGCCGCTGGGTGCGGTTCCTTCTGGCGGTGTTCGTCACCGCCGCCGTGGTCGTCCCGCTCACCGCGGCGGTCCGGCCCGCCGTCCCGGCCCCGGAACCCGCCACCCTCGCCCCGCTGACGGCGGCCACGCTGGAGGAGGCGTACACCGCCAACCGGGCCAACGCCGCCCTGGCTTCCCGGATGGCGGCCGCCCACGGCGACCGGCACCGCGCGGCCTCCGACCGGGCGCTGGCCGCCCCCTCCCGCAGACTGCTCGCCTTCGACGGCCGTGGCGCCGGCCGTGCCGCGGAGGTGTTCGGGGACCTCGCCCACGCCGACCGTACGGCCGTCCTCGTGCCCGGCTCGGACACCTCGCTGGACACCTACGAGCGCTTCCACCGGGCCGCCGCCGCACTGCACCACCGGCTCACCGCGAAGGCCCCGCCCGGCACGCGGACCGCCGTGGTCGCCTGGCTCGGCTACACCACACCGGGCACGGTCAGCGCCACCGCGGTCACCCCGGCCCGCGCCGAGGAGGCCGCCCCCGAACTGCGCGCGTTCCTGCGCGAGCTGCGTACCGTCAGCGGGCCGAAGGCCCACGTCACTCTCCTGTGCCACTCGTACGGCTCGGTCGTCTGCGGCCGTGCGGCGCCCCGGCTGGACGTGTCCGACATCGTCCTGCTCGGCAGCCCCGGCACGGGCGTGGACACGGCGGCGGACCTGCGCGCCCGTGCGCGGATCTGGGCGGCCCGTGGCGGCGACGACTGGGTGGGAAGCGTCCCGCACGTCAGCGCCGACCTGTTCGGCACGACCGTCGGCTTCGGCACCGACCCGGTGTCCCCGTCCTTCGGGGCCCGCGTCTTCACCGCCGGCCCCGGCGGCCACAGCGACTACTTCACCCCGGGCTCGGTCTCCCTGGCCAACCTCACCCGGATCGTCCTCGGCGAGACCACGGAGGTGACCCGTGCCTGAGACGACACGGACACGGCGGGCCCCGGAGCACGAAGGCCGGGGCGCGGCTCAGGAACGGCGGGCCCCGGCCCGCGAACGGCGGCTCGTGGCGGGCGTACGGCGGGCGGCCGCCCGGATCGACGCCGCCACACCCCCGGAGCGGGACCGCGCCGTCGACGCCCTGCGCGCTCTGGCGATCCTCGGGGTCGTCCTGGGGCACTGGCTGGTGACCGCGCTCGTCGCGGACGGCGGCACGCTGCGCACCGCCAGTCCCCTGGGGGAGATGCCCCGGCTCGCCCCGGTGTCCTGGATGTTCCAGACGCTGGCGGTGTTCTTCATGGTGGGCGGCCATGTGGCGACCCGCAGCCTCGCCTCGGCCCGCGCCCGGGCCGGAGCCCGGGGCACGTCCCTGCCCCCCGGCGTCTACGGCAGCTGGCTGTGGGCCCGGCTGAAGCGGCTGTTCACACCGGTGCTCGCCGTGTCGGCCGTGTGGTCGGTCGCCGCGGCCGGGCTGCTGCTCGGCGGCGCGTCCTTCGTCACCGTGCACACCGTGGTCAAACTGGCGCTGTCCCCGCTCTGGTTCCTGCTGGTGTTCGCGGCGCTGACGGCGGCGACTCCGCTGCTGGCCCGGCTCAACCCGCTGTGGCCGCTGGCCGTCGTCCTCCATGTGGACCTGGTGCGCTTCGGCCTGGGCGGCGGCCCCTCCTGGCTCGGCTGGGTGAACGTGGCGGCGGGCTGGACGGTCCCGTACACCCTGGGCGCGGCCTGGACGCGGGGCGAGCTGGAGCGGCCGCGCGCGGGCTGGATCCTGCTGCTCGGCGGTACGGCGAGCACGGCGGCGCTCATCGGCTGGGCCGGCTACCCGGCGTCGATGGTGGGTGTGCCCGGCGCGGCGGTCTCCAACCTCGACCCGCCGACGCTGGCCGCCGTCACCTTCGGTCTCGCCCAGTGCGGGCTGGCCCTGCTGCTGCGCGACCGGCTGCGCCGCGCCCTGCGCCGTCCGACGGCCTGGGCGGTCGTGGCCCTGGTGAACCTCTCCGCGATGACGGTGTTCCTCTGGCACCAGACGGCCCTCATGGCGACCACCGCCACGGGCCTCCTCGCGGGCCGTCTGCCCGGCCTGCACACGGTCCCCGACGGACCGGACTGGGTCGCGGCCCGGCTGCTCTGGCTGCCGGTGTTCGCGCTGGTGCTGACGGTGTGCCGGGCGGCGTTCCACGGCTTCGAGAGCGGTGGCGGACGGCGCGCCCCGCGCCGCGCGGGCCGGTCCCGTGTGGTGCGGGCCGGCGGCCGGACGGAATCGGCTCAGCCGCGGGAGTCGCGGCGTGTCTAGGGTGGGGCGGATGACGAACGGGGCGGAGAGACGGCTCACCGGGATGGAGCGGTGGGTGGTCGGCGGCATGCGCGTCCTGCGCGACGACCTGTGGACGACCCGGCCGGATCCCCTGCCGGCGTCGGTGTGGCTGCGCTGGCTGCCGCACGGCCTGGTGATCCTGGTAGGCGTCGGAACCACGCTGGCCGGAGTGGCCCAGATCGCCGAGGGCTACCAGCAGGGCGCGACCTACGGTTTCGTCTGCTCCGCGGTGCAGGGCGTCGCGGTGGTGCTGGCGCTGTGGCGGCCGGTACCGGCGTGGTGGCTGTCGACGACCGTCACGGTCGTGGTGGCCATGGGCGCCCGCTCCCAGCTGATCTCCGGCCAGGCCTCGGACGGCACCGGCTGGCCCTGGGGCCCGCCCGCCCTGGTCGCCGAGGCCATGGTGCTGCTCCTGCTGGCCCTGCGCGTGCCCACCCGGGCCTCGGCGGCGGCCCTCGGCCTGACGGCATTCCTCACCTATGTCGTCCAGGGGCTGATCGGGGCCGCGAACTACGGGCCGACCGGCACCGTCGCGGTGACCGTGTTCGCGGTCGTGGTCCTCATCGGCACCGCCCTGCGCGGTCGCCGCGAGGCCCGCAACCAGCTCGTCGAGCAGGCCGGCATCACCGCCGAGGAGCGGGCCCGCCGCACCCTGCTGGAGGAGCGCAACCGCATCGCGCGCGAACTGCACGACGTGGTCGCCCACCACATGTCGGTGATCTCCATCCAGGCGCAGGTCGCTCCGCACCTGGTGGAGAACCCGTCCGAGGAACTGAAGGACAACCTCGCCGGGATCCGGCAGAACGCCCTGGAGGCGCTCGCCGAACTGCGCCGGGTGCTCGGCGTGCTCCGCTCGGAGAACCCCGAGGACCCCTACGGCCTCGGCGCGGCCGGCACCGGCTCCGCCCCGGACACCCCGCAGCCCACCCTCGACCGGCTCGACGCCCTGCTGGAGAACACCCGCGCCGCCGGGCTGGACATCACGGCGGTGATCAGCGGCGAGGCGCCCGCGTACCCGCCGGGCGTGCAGCTGTCGGCCTACCGGATCGTGCAGGAGGCGCTGAGCAACGCCCTGCGGCACGCGCCGGGTTCCCATGTGCGGGTAACGGTCGGCCATGACGTCGAGGGCCTGCGGCTGGAGATCCTCAACTCCCGGCCGAGCGGCCCGGTGCGGCCTTCCCCCGGCGTGGGGCACGGCCTGCTCGGCATGCGGGAACGGGCGATGATGCTGGGCGGACACGTCATGGCCCACCCGACGCTGCACGGCGGGTTCCTGGTCTCGGCGTTCCTCCCGAAGGACGGTGTCCGAGCGCCCGGGAGAGACCGGGGAACCCCGGAGGGCCTGGAGCTGATCTTTCCGGACGACCCGCCCCCGACAGGAGAAGAGAAGCGATGACGAGCGGCGCCACCATCCGCGTACTGATCGCCGACGACCAGCAGATGGTCCGGCAGGGCTTCACCGTGCTGCTCAACGCCCACCCGGGCATCGAGGTGATCGGGCAGGCGGTGGACGGCCTGGACGCCGTCGCCCAGGTCGCCGAACTCACGCCGGACGTCGTCCTGATGGACATCCGGATGCCCGAGCTGGGCGGCATCGAGGCCACCCACCGCATCACCCTCGCGCACCCCCACATCAAGGTCCTGGTGCTCACCACCTTCGACCTGGACGAGTACGTGTACGAGGCGCTGCGCGCCGGGGCGTCCGGGTTCCTGCTGAAGGACGCGTCCGCGGACCAGCTCGCCGAGGCGGTCCGGGTGGTGGCGGCCGGCGACGCGCTGCTCGCGCCCGGCATCACCCGCAAGCTGATCGCCGAGTTCTCCCGGCTCAACGGCACCCCGCGGCCGCCGCTGAAGGCGCGCGTCGGCGATCTCACGGAGCGCGAGACGGAGGTGCTCACACTGATCGCGCAGGGCCTGTCCAACGCGGAGATCGCCCGGCACCTCGTCGTCGCCGAGCAGACCGTGAAGACGCATGTGGGCCGCATCCTGGTGAAGCTGGGCCTGCGGGACCGCACCCAGGCGGCGGTGTTCGCGTACGAGTCGGGGCTGGTGAGACCCTCGGGGTACTGAGCGGCGGGCTCCTGGGGACGTCCCGTCGGACCCGTAGTACTTGAGTCGGATGCGCCGGAACCCCTCTCACTGGTGACGACCGCGACCCTGTGCCCCACCTACCGTTTTCACCGTGACCGAGACGACGCAGACGCACATGACGCCACAGGACGACCCGCACGCCCCCTACCGGCCGAAGAGCCCGGAGTTCCGGGCGGCCATGGACGCCCTGCGCGGGCTGCGACAGGACCTCTTCCTCGACGCCTTCGCCTACCGCCCCCTGCCCCGCAGGGAACCCACCGGCCCCCTCACCGGCCGGCTGAAGGGACGCAAGCGCGAGTACGCGGCCTGGTCGCGGCACGGTCTGGTCGGGGCGGGCGCCGTGCTGACGATGATGGTCGCGTGGGCGGACGGCGGCGGGGACGGGGCGTCCACGCTGATCGGTCTGCTGGCCGTGGTCCCGGTCCTGCTGACGCTGGTCCGGCCCGCCCTCGCCTTCTGGCTGTCCCTGCTGTCGACCATGCTCGTCGCGACCGTCGGCAGCTCGTACGGAGACTGGCCCTGGCTGCCGCCGAGCTTCGTCTCGCATCTGCTGGTCCTGATAGTGGTCGCGATCCGGACCCGGCCGCGCACGGCGGCCTGGACGTGGCTGCTGACCGCTGCCTACGGCTTCGTCGCCGAGACGGCCTTCAACCACTACTTCGGCTCGAACGTCGCGCCGATGCTGGTCTTCTCCGCGATCGTCCTGCTCGCCATCACCGTCTGGCACATCCGCAGGCAGGCCGAGGAGGACGTGTCCGCCCAGCAGACGGTGACCGCGGTCGAGCGCTCCCGGCGCACCCTGCTGGAGGAGCGCACCACCATCGCCCGGGAGCTGCACGACGTGGTCGCCCACCACATGTCGGTGGTCGCCATCCAGGCGGAGGCCGCCCCCTACCGCGTGGAGAACCCGCCGCCGGAGCTGGTGAAGGCGTTCGCGACCATCCGGGAGAACGCGGTGGCGGCGCTGACGGAGCTGCGCCGGGTCCTGGGCGTGGTCCGCGCCGAGGACTACGAGGCCCCGGACACCCCGCAGCCCACCCTCGCCGACCTGGAGGGCCTGCTCGCCAATGTGCGGGAGACCGGCCTGGCGGTGGAGCGGACGGTGACCGGCGCGGTCCGTGAGCTTCCGCAGGGCGTGGAGCTGTCGGCGTACCGGATCGTGCAGGAGGCGCTGAGCAACACCCTGCGCCACGCGCCCGGCGCGAGCGCCCGCGTCGAGATCGGCTATGTGCTCGGCGGGCTCGGCCTGCGCATAGTCAACGACCCGCCGCCCAACCCGTCCCTGATCAAGCCGTCGCCCGGCGCGGGACACGGCATCACGGGGATGCGCGAGCGGGTCACGATGCTGAACGGCGAGATGACGTCGGAGCCGACGCCGGCGGGTGGCTACGAGGTGACGGTGTTCCTGCCGGTGCCCGCCGTGAGCGAGGGTGGGGCATGACGATCCGGGTACTGATAGCGGACGACCAGATGATGGTGCGCGAGGGCTTCTCGGTCCTGCTGAACGCGATGCCGGACATCGAGGTCGTCGGTGAGGCGGTCAACGGCCGGGAGGCGGTGGAGCGGGTCCGCGACCTGTCGCCCGACGTGGTCCTGATGGACATCCGTATGCCGGAGCTGAACGGCATAGAGGCGACGCGGGAGATCGTGGCGGCGGACGGCTCGGCGAAGGTCCTGGTGCTGACCACCTTCGACCTGGACGAGTACGTCTACCAGGCGCTGCGGGCGGGAGCCTCCGGCTTTCTCCTCAAGGACGCGTCGGCCCGCCAGCTGGCGGACGGGGTCCGGGTGGTGGCGGCCGGCGAGGCGCTCCTCGCGCCCTCCGTCACCAGACGCCTGATCACCGAGTTCTCCAAGCTCACGGAGGTCCCCCGGCTGCCGCACGCCGCCCAGGCGTCGTACGGCGATCTGACCGAGCGGGAGACGGAGGTCCTGGTCCTGATCGCCCACGGCCTGTCGAACGTCGAGATCGCGGGCCGGCTGGTGGTCGCGGAGTCCACGATCAAGACGCACGTCAGCAGGATCCTGGTGAAGCTCGGCCTGCGGGACCGGACCCAGGCGGCGGTCTTCGCCTACGAGGCGAGGCTGGTGTCACCGCGCTAGGTTCCCCGAGGTCGCCGCGCGGCGCCCCGGGCGGGGGAGGCGGGGCGGGACCCCCTGGTCAGCAGCCCTGGGAGCGGTTAGCGTCCGTCCATGGCACCAGCTGACGACCTGCGTTTCGATCCCTGGAACCCCGCGTTCGTGGCCGACCCGTATCCGGCGTACGCCGAGCTGCGGGAGCGAGGGCGGGTGATCTACTACGAGCCGACCGACCAGTGGCTCGTGCCGCACCACGCGGACGTGGCGGCGCTGCTGCGGGAGCGGCGGCTGGGGCGGACGTATCAGCACCGGTTCACGCACGAGGACTTCGGGCGGACCGCGCCGCCGGCCGAGCACGAGCCGTTCCACACGCTCAACGACCACGGCATGCTCGACCTGGAGCCGCCGGACCACACCCGGATCCGGCGCCTGGTGTCGAAGGCGTTCACCCCGCGCACGGTGGAGCGGCTGAAGCCGTACGTACGGGATCTGGCGGCGGAGTTGGTGGACCGGTTGGTCGCGGCGGGCGGTGGTGATCTGCTGACGGACGTCGCCGAACCGCTGCCGGTCGCCGTGATCGCCGAGATGCTGGGGATCCCCGAGGCGGACCGGGCGCCGCTGCGGCCCTGGTCGGCGGACATCTGCGGGATGTACGAGCTGAGCCCTTCCGAGGAGACGGCGGCGAACGCCGTTCGGGCCTCCGTCGAGTTCTCCGACTATCTGCGCGAGCTGATCGCCGCGCGCCGCAAGGAGCCGGGCGACGACCTCGTCTCCGGGCTGATCGAGGCGCACGACGAGGGCGACCGGCTCACCGAGCAGGAGATGATCTCCACCGTCGTGCTGCTGCTGAACGCGGGGCACGAGGCGACCGTCAACGCCACCGTGAACGGGTGGTGGGCACTGTTCCGCAACCCGGACCAGCTCGCCGCCCTGCGCGCCGACCATGCGCTGGTCCCCTCCGCCGTGGAGGAGCTGATGCGTTACGACACCCCGCTCCAGCTCTTCGAGCGCTGGGTCCTGGACGACATCGAGATCGACGGCACGACGATCCCGAGGGGCGCCGAGATCGCCATGCTCTTCGGCTCCGCCAACCACGACCCGGCCGTCTTCGACGACCCCGGGCGGCTGGACCTCACCCGCGCCGACAACCCGCACATCTCCTTCAGCGCCGGCATCCACTACTGCATCGGCGCCCCGCTGGCCCGTATCGAACTGGCCGCCTCGATGACGGCTCTCCTGGAGCGCGCCCCCGCCCTCGCCCTCGCCGCGGAGCCCCGGCGCAAGCCGAACTTCGTGATCCGGGGACTGGAGGGGCTCGACGTCGTGGTGTGAGCGGCACCCCGGCCGGGCGGACGGATCCGCACCGTGGATCCGGGCGGCCGGGTCGGTCAGGTGGTCGTGTCCCGTCGGCGCAGCGCCGCCAGGCCCGCGGCCACCAGCGCCGCCGCGAGCGCCGACAGGACCAGCACGGGCCCCCACGCCATCGCTTGGCCCGGCAGCTTCGGCAGGTGGCCGAAGGGCGACAGGTCCAGGACCGCCTGCGGGGCGTCCAGGGCGGGTCCGATCCAGCCGATCAGCAGGACCGCGCCCGCCACACCCCAGGCGGCGGGCGCGAGGCGCGGGGCCGCCCCGTGGAGCAGGACCGCGACACCGCCGATCACCCACACCGCCGGGAGCTGCACCAGACAGGCGCCCAGGATCGGGCCCGCCTCCTTGCCGTGGCCGGCCACGAAGCCGAGGCCCGCGAGGAGCATGATCAGGGCCGCGCCGCCGAAGGCGATCACCAGATGGCCGGCGGCCCAGCGCAGCCGGCCGACCGCGTTCGCCAGGACCGGTTCCGCCCGCCCTGAGGTCTCCTCGCCGTGCAGCCGCAGCACCGATCCGACGATGTAGAGGGAGGCGATCAGACCCAGCATGCCGATCATCGAGGCCAGGAACGCGTCCGTGAGCCCCGACTGGCCGCCCATCCGCTCGAAGATCTCGCGGGCCTTGTCGTTGTCCCGGACCAGGTCGGCGGCGCCGTCCGTCAGCCCGCCGTAGACCACGCCGGCGAGCAGGAAGCCGATGCTCCAGCCGGTCACGGCGCCCCGCTGGAGCCGCCAGGCCAGCGCGCCCGTCGAGCCGAGCCGCCCGGACGCCGGTCCCGGCCGGGTCGGCAGGAAGCTCAGGCCGACGTCCCGGCGCCCGGCCAGCCCGTACGCGATCACGGCCTGGAGCGCGAACGCCCCGGCGAACAGCCCCAGGACCCACCAGCGTTCGTCCGCGAACGGCCGCAGGTTCTCCAGCCAGCCCAGCGGTGACAGCCAGGTCAGCGGTGAGGAGCCGTCGCCGTGTGCCGAGTCGCCCGCCGCGCGCAGCACGAACGCCGCGCCCAGCACCGCCGCCGTGAGCCCCCGGGCCAGCCGCGCGCTCTCCGTCAGCTGGGCGACGATCGCCGCCGTCGTGGCGAACAGCATCCCCACCCCGCCGAGCCCCGCACCGAGGGCCACGGCCCCCGTCGCGCCGTGGCCCGCCAGGCCGGCCGTCACCAGCAGCGCCAGGACGGCGTTCGCGACGCCCGCCGCCAGCAGCGCCGCCGTCAGCGAGGCACGGCGGCCGACCACCCCGGACGCGATCAGCTCCTGACGGCCGCTCTCCTCCTCGTCCCGGGTGTGCCGTACGACGATCAGCAGGCTGGTGACGGCCGCCAGCGCGCCCGCGTACACGCCGACCCGCCAGGCGGTGAGCGCACCGAGGGAGTCGCCGAAGACCGGGCCGGTCAGCGCGCGCAGGGAGGCGTTGGTGTCCAGCTGGCGGAGCAGGTCGGCGCGGTCGGCGGGGGTGCCGTACAGGCCTTCCAGGGTGTTCGGCATGGTGAGGACCATCAGGGCGTTGACGGCCACCCAGACGGGGATCATGACCCGGTCGCGGCGGAGCGCGAACCGCAGCAGTGTGCCGGTGCCGGCGAGGGCGGTCATCGTGCCGTCACCTCGTCGCCCTGGTAGTGGCGCAGGAACAGTTCCTCCAGGGTCGGCGGGGTCGAGGTCAGCGACCGGACGCCCGAGGTGGTCAACGACCGCAGGACGGCGTCGAGTTTGTCCGTGTCGACCTGGAGCCGGACTCTGTTTCCCTGGATGTCGAGGTCGTGCACACCGGGGAGACGGGCCAGTCCGTCGGGGGCGCCGGCGAGTTCGGCCGTGACGCTGGTCCGGGTGAGGTGGCGCAGGTCGGCCAGGGAGCCCGTCTCGACCGTGCGGCCGTTGCGGATGATGCTGACCCGGTCGCACAGTTCCTCGACCTCGCTGAGGATGTGGGACGACAGCAGGATCGTCCGGCCCCTGGCCCGTTCCTCCTCCACGCAGCGCCGGAAGACCTCCTCCATCAGCGGGTCCAGGCCGGAGGTCGGTTCGTCCAGGATGAACAGGTCGACGTCCGAGGCGAAGGCGGCGACCAGGGCGACCTTCTGGCGGTTGCCCTTGGAGTAGGTCCGCCCCTTCTTCGTCGGGTCCAGTTCGAAGCGGTCGAGCAGTTCGGCGCGGCGTGTCGGGTCCAGGCCCCCGCGCAGCCGGCCGTACAGGTCGATGACCTCGCCGCCGGACAGGTTCCGCCACAGGGTCACGTCCCCGGGGACGTAGGCGATCCGGCGGTGCACCTCGACGGCGTCGGCCCAGGGGTCGCGGCCGAGGATCCGGGCGGCGCCGGAGTCGGGGCGCAGCAGGCCGAGCAGGACGCGGATGGTGGTGGATTTGCCGGCGCCGTTGGGGCCGAGGAAGCCGTGCACCTCGCCGGACTCGACCTCCAGGTCGAGGCCGTCGAGCGCGTGCGTACGGCCGAAGGACTTGTGCAGTCCCGAGACGGTGATGGCCTTCGTCATGGATCCGAACGTACGCTTCTTTCAGAAATTTGTGAAGTTAAGGAAGAGAGTGAACCGCCGGTAGAATGCGGCCATGAGCGAGAACGTGCGGGACGCGGAGGCCGTGTCGAGATTCGTCGAGGCCTTCGCGGCACAGCTCGTCGAAGCCGGGATGCAGCGCATGCCGGCCCGCGTCTTCGCCGCCCTGCTCTCCTCCGACGAGGGCGCGATGAGCGCCGCCGAACTGGGCGAACAGCTGCGGATCAGCCCCGCGGCGGTCTCCGGGGCGGTGCGCTACCTGGCGCAGACCCACATGGTGTCGCGGGAACGGGAACCCGGCTCGCGCCGGGAGCGCTACCGGGTGCACGGCGACCAGTGGTACGAGGCCCTGACCAACCGTGAGGCCGTCATCAAGCGCTGGGAGGGCGCCCTGCGCGAGGGCCTCGTCAGCCTCGGTGCCGAGACGCCCGCGGGACGCCGTATGGCCGAGACGCTCGCCTTCTTCGAGTTCGTCGAGGGCGAGGTCTCGGCCATGATGGAACGCTGGCGGGTCCACCGCGAGAAGACCTTCGGGAGCTGAACCCCGGGAGCTGAACCCCGGTAGCTGAACCCCCGGCGGGTCAGCGGCGGATCAGCGCTCCTTGGTCTCCTCCAGCACGGTCCGCCCCAGCAGCCGGTACCGCGCCGGGTCCCGCCGCTTCAGGTACTGGGCGTAGCCGACGCCGCCCGCCGCGATCAGGACGACGATCCACGGGGTGGCCCTCAGTACCAGCGAACCGGACTCCGGGCCGGCCGCGACGCCCATGTTGGACACCAGCAGCGCCACCACGGCGAGCATCGCGACCCCGCCGATCAGCGGGGCGGTGAAGGTCCTGAACCAGTGCCGGCTCTCGGGGTGGTGCGAGCGGAAGTACACCAGCACCGCGAACGAGCAGACGGCCTGCACGACCAGGATCGCCATCGTGCCGAGGATCGCCAGCAGGACGTACGTCCCCGTGTACGGGTCCTTGCCCGCCGCCCAGAACGCGCCGAGCAGCACCGCGGTGACCGCCGTCTGCGCCAGGCCCGCGATGTGCGGGGAGCCGTGCCGGGCGTGGGTGCGGCCGACGGTCCGCCGGAGCGAGGGCAGGACGCCCTCCCGGCCCAGGGCGTACAGGTAGCGGGCGGCACAGTTGTGGAAGGCCATGCCGCAGGCCAGCGAGCCGGTGATCATCAGCCACTGCATGACGACGACCGCCCAGTGGCCGACGTACTCCTCGGTCGGGCCGAAGAAGAGGGCCAGCGGGTCGGCGGTGGCGACCTTCACGGCCTCCGCCTCGCCGGTGCCCGAGATGGCCATCCAGGAGACGAGGACGTAGAAGACACCGACGCCGAGCACCGAGATCATCGTCGCCTTGGGGATGATCCTCTTCGGGTTGCGGGACTCCTCGCCGTACATCGCCGTCGACTCGAAGCCGACCCACGACCAGAAGGCGAAGAACAGGCCGAGGCCCGCGGACGTGCCCTGGAAGGCGTTGACCGGGTTCACCGGGTCGAGGCCGAAGCCGTCCGGGCCGCCGCCGTGCAGGGCCACCGAGACCGCCATCGCGGCCAGGATCGTCACCTCGGTGGCGAGCAGGACCACGAGCAGCTTCTCGGCGACCGAGACGCCGAACCAGGTGCCCATCGCGTTGACCGCGAGCATCAGGACCGCGAACGCCCACCACGGGATGTCCAGCCCCGTCTGGTCCCCGAGGGTGTCGGTGGCGAAGGTGGAGAAGATGCCGATTAGCGCCGGCTCGAAGACCATGTACGCGAAGGTCGCGAGCAGCCCCGAGGCGAGGCCGACCGAGCGGCCGAGGCCGTAGGAGATGAAGCCGTAGAAGGCGCCCGTCGAGGTGATGTGTTTCGCCATCGCAGTGAAGCCGACGGAAAAGATTGCCAGGACGACCATTGCGACGAGGTAGCTCGCCGGGGCGCCGATGCCATTGCCGGCTGACACCATGAAGGGCACGTTGCCCGTCATCGCGGTGATCGGCGCGGCCGTCGCGACGGCCATGAAGACCACGCCCAGCAGGCCCACTGCGTTGGGCTTCAGCCGGTGCACGGCCCCTTGGTCCGTCGTGTCCGCCGCCGGGGCGACGCCCTCGTCCACTGCCATCGGGTGGCCCTTCCCTGAGCGCTCGCGGGGCCTCAGCCACGCCTTGATGCAGCAGGATGCTCCAGGGCCAATGAGTCGCTCAAGGGTTTCGACGAGTTAAATATTTGTCAACCAGACCTTTAGAAGTTCCCCCGCACGGCGCCGGGATCCGGTCACCGCCCCGGCAGCATCAACCCCAGCGCGCCCTCCCGCACCGTCCACGTCCGCCTCCGCACCGGACCCGCCACGGCCGCGTCCGCCCGGTACCGGAAGTCCGCCCCGGAGACGGTCACCGTCCGCCCCCGGGCCGTCAGGGGCGCCGCCTCCGCGCCCACCGACAGCGGCCGGACCACCACCTCCGCCGTACCGGAGGCGCCCGGGGTCACGGACACGGCCTCCACCGGCTGGTCGAGGTCGACCAGCGTCACCCCGTCCACCTCGACCCGCAGCCGGGCCGGTCCGGGCGACGGCGGGGCGGCCGCCACCCGGGACGGCCGGCCGGACCGCGGGGGCCTGGCGGGCACCAGGGTGCGGACCAGGGACTGGAGCCAGGGCCGCCCGTGCGGCTCCTCGGCGGACGCCTCCACCCCGGTCGGCAGCGGCGGGATGCGCAGCGTGCCCAGCACCACCCCGTCGCTGTCGTCCACCAGCACGTCCAGCCGCCGCTCGGCGCCGTCCAGCGCGGCCCGGGCCGCCGCCACGGCACCCGTGGGCACCCCCAGGGAGTGCGCGACGCCCAGCATCGTGCCCACCGGCACCACCGACAGCACACATCCGGCCAGTTCCCGCTGCCGGTGCAACAGGGCCACCGTGCGCATCAGCGCCCGGTCGTCGCCGACCACCACCGGCCGCCGCGAACCCCGCCGCTGGAGCATCCGGGCGAACTCCTCGGGACTCTCCGGCAGGCAGACCTTCGTACTCGCCGCACCCGCGCCGAGCACGTCTTTCGCGATCCGTACGGACTCCCCGTCGGCCCTCCGGGCCACCGGATCGATGATCACCAGCAGCTGGTCCGGCGTCGCGAAAGTCGCCACCTCGGTCCTGCCTCGCTTCCTCGGGTAGCATCTTTGTGCAAGAGCCCCTTGCGCTATTGCGCCAGGGGCTTCGTCTATTCCGGGGCATCCGGGTCCGACGGTGTACGGCCGGCGACGGTCGCGGTGCGGCCAACGACGGTCGCGGTACAGCGGCCAACGACGGTCGCGGTGCACGCGGTGGTGGAAAACGCCTCCACGTACGCCCCTGACCTTGGACATGCCCCACCCGGAAGGGGTGTACGCGCGTGCCCGCACTTGTGCTGCTCGGTGCTCAGTGGGGTGACGAAGGCAAGGGGAAGGCCACCGATCTGCTCGGTGGTTCGGTGGACTACGTAGTGCGTTACCAGGGCGGTAACAACGCCGGCCACACGGTCGTCGTCGGTGACCAGAAGTACGCACTCCACCTTCTCCCTTCCGGAATCCTGTCACCCGGCTGTACGCCGGTCATCGGTAACGGTGTCGTCGTCGACCCGTCGGTCCTGCTCTCCGAGCTGAGCGGTCTGAACGAGCGCGGAGTCGACACGTCGAAGCTGCTCATCAGCGGCAACGCGCACATCATCACGCCCTACAACGTCACTGTCGACAAGGTGACGGAACGCTTCCTCGGAAAGCGCAAGATCGGCACCACCGGGCGTGGTAT
This sequence comes from Streptomyces phaeofaciens, assembly GCF_014648915.1. GTDB lineage: Bacteria > Actinomycetota > Actinomycetes > Streptomycetales > Streptomycetaceae > Streptomyces > Streptomyces phaeofaciens. Next base: position 80,183 of record NZ_BMSA01000006.1, read on the forward strand.
CGGTCCGACATACTCGGACAAGATCAACCGGGTCGGCATCCGCGTCCAGGACCTCTACGACGAGTCGATCCTCACGCAGAAGGTCGAGGCGGCGCTCGACGTCAAGAACCAGCTGCTGACCAAGCTCTACAACCGTCGCGCGATCGCCGTCGACCAGGTCGTCGAGGAACTGCTGGCCTACGCGGAGAAGCTCGCTCCGTACGTCACCGACACGGTCCTGGTCCTCAACCGGGCCCTGGAGGAGAACAAGGTCGTGCTGTTCGAGGGCGGCCAGGGCACGCTCCTCGACATCGACCACGGCACCTACCCCTTCGTCACCTCCTCCAACCCGACCGCGGGCGGCGCCTGCACCGGTGCCGGCGTGGGCCCGACGAAGATCAGCCGGGTCATCGGCATCCTCAAGGCGTACACGACCCGGGTCGGCGCCGGCCCGTTCCCGACCGAGCTGTTCGACGCGGACGGCGAGGCGCTGCGCCGCATCGGCGGCGAGCGGGGCGTGACGACCGGCCGTGACCGTCGCTGCGGCTGGTTCGACGCGGTCATCGCCCGCTACGCGACCCGCGTGAACGGCCTGACCGACTTCTTCCTCACCAAGCTCGACGTCCTGACGGGCTGGGAGGAGATCCCGGTCTGCGTGGCGTACGAGATCGACGGCAAGCGGGTCGAGGAACTCCCGTACTCGCAGTCGGACTTCCACCACGCGAAGCCGATCTACGAGACCCTTCCGGGCTGGTCCGAGGACATCACCAAGGCGAAGTCGTTCTCCGACCTGCCGAAGAACGCCCAGAACTACGTGAAGGCGCTGGAGGAGATGTCCGGCGCCCCGATCTCCGCGATCGGCGTGGGCCCGGGCCGGGACGAGACGATCGAGATCAACTCGTTCCTGTAGGCACGAAGGAGCGCGGCGGCGGCCAGGCGGGAGCGCCTGCTGCCGCCGCGTTCGTTCTCCGGCGGGTGACCGGCGGTGCAACCGCTTGCGACCCCTTGATCGTCCACCCCTGACGAGAGTGGACGCCGTGGTCGACGGGGGTGGCGGGGCGATGATGGTGACGCGGTTCAAGGGGGCGCTGCTGATCGTGGCGTCCGTGCTGGCGGCGCTGGCCTGCTGGTCGGCCTTCTCCGCCTGGCTGCCGTCCGGCCTCGGGCGCCACCGCGAGTACGGCGAGGCCGCGCCGTGCCCCGGCCGTGCGCCCGTCCAGCGGTACGAGGACTGTCTGCGGACGGTCACGTTCACCGTCGAGGGCACCGACATACCCCGGGCGAAGAAGAAGGGATACCGGGCGACCCTGTCCGGCACGCCCTTCTGGGACGGCACGGTGGCCTTCGGCGACCGCGATCCCCTGCTGACGGAACTGCGGCCCGGCGACCGGGTCACCGGCACGGTCTGGCGCGGCGAGGTCATGACGATCGCCCGGGGCGGCGCCCGGCAGAGCACGGCCGACGAGCCGCGCGACGAACCCCAGATGCCGGTCGCCCTCGGCACGGGCGCCGGCCTCCTGGCCGTCCTGGGGCTGGTGTTCGGCTCCGCGCTGCTGCTGCGGCCCCGGCGCCGCGAGCGGTTCGTCTGGCAGCCGTACGGGAAGCGGCTGCTCATCCTGACGGTGAGCGCGTCCTTCCTCGTGGGGCTTCTCGGCGTGTGGACCGGACTGCCCTGGTGGCTGGTACCGGGCGTCGCCGCGCTGGTCGTGTGGGCCGGTGCCGTACTGATCTACGGCTGGGACCGGCCGGAGGGAGATATGCCGCGGACCGGCATATTCTGAGAATGCCGTATGCCGCGTGCGTCGAGCCAGAAGAAGGTGAGTGCGATGCGCGTACTGCTCAAGGCCACCATGGACACGGAGAAGTCGAACGAGGCGATCCGCAACGGCACCCTGGGAAAGCTGATCCAGGAGTCGCTGGAGCAGATGAAGCCCGAGGCCGCCTACTTCACCGCCGACAACGGCCGGCGTACCGCCTACATCGTCTTCGACCTCGAGGACCCGTCCCAGATGCCGGTGGTCAGCGAACCGTTCTTCCTCCACCTGAACGCCGATCTCACCTACATTCCGGTGATGGACCGGGAGGACCTCCAGAAGGGCCTCTCCCAGCTGGGACGCTGATCCTCAGCTGAACACGATCATCGACCCCTGCGCCAGGCTCCGCGTCGCCGCCGCGTGCAGCCCCAGCCAGACGTGCCGCTCGCGCGAGAAGGGGCTCGGATCGTACGGCGCCGGTACGGCGGGTTCCTCCAACTCCGTGGGCGCGGACGGCGGCCGGGGCGGCGCCGGCGGGTTCGCCGGGTCGATGCCGATCGACGGCGCGACGAACTCCAGTTCCCGCAGCAGCGACTGCGCGGAGCCCAACGGTCCGCCGCCCGCGAGCAGTTCGTCGTTGGACAGCGGATGCGGGAAGTCCACGGGCACGTAGGCGCCCGCGTGGTCGTAGTGCCAGACCAGGTGCGACTGCTGGGCCGTCGACTCGAACATCTCCAGCAGCTGTTCGTAGTCGCCGCCGAGTTCGTCCACCGGGGTCACCGGCAGCCCGCAGACCTGGAGCAGATAGGCGCGGCGCAGGAAGTGCAGGGCGTCGTAGTCGAAGCCGGCCACCGGGGCGACCTCGCCGGACAGGCCCGGCATGTACTGGTACACCGGAACCGGCGGGAGCCCCGACGCGGCCAGGAGGTTGTTGTACTGGGCGAGTTCATCGGCGAACGGGTTGTCGGGGGTGTGGCACAACACGTCGACGAGCGGTACCAGCCACAGGTCACAGGCCAAAGAAAGCTCCTCACTCAGCGAGTCGGTGTCACTCGGTGTAGCCGACGGTGCATCGGACGGTCAGGGAAGAGTAATCGGTACGGCTCACGTCAGCTCCCCTCGTGCAGGTCCCATACCCACACTCCGGCCACCCGCCCCCCGCGGTGGCCCACGAGCTTGTCCACCGTCTCCCGCAGGGCGTCCTGGTGCGGCTGGGGGGCGAGCACGAGCGCGCCCGCCCGCCAGTACGCGAGGTCCGTACGGGCCTCGGCCCGGCTGCGGGCGTCGATCACCGGGACGACACCGGTCTCCCGGACGTCCCGCAGGAGGCTCGCGGTGAAGCGCAGCGGGACGCCGTAGACGCCGGTGCGGTCGCCGTCGCCGTAGGGTCCGTTGAAGTAGCCGCCGGGCATCCGGAAGCCCAGGCCCGCCGCGGTCTGCCAGTGCAGGGCCTCGGCGGCGCCGGGTTCGGCGAGCGGCACCGGCACCAGGGTCTCGCCGTCGCGGACGTGAGCGCGCCAGGCGCCGTCGGTGAAGAAGGCGGGGACCTCGGCGCGCGGCTCGGACCTGAGCGGGGCCGGGACGAGGGGGAGCAGGGCGAGGCCGACGGCGAGCAGCCCCGCGTACTGGGTGCCCAGCCGGCGGGCCCGGGCCAGCTCGTCGATCGCGAGGGCGAGCAGCATGCCGAGCGCCGGGGCGCAGACCAGCGCGACCCGGCTCTCGATGACCGACTCGAACAGTGGCAGGTCCGCGAGGAGCGCCCAGGGGCCGGGGACGGTGACACCGGTGAGCGGGAGGTGGAGGTCCGCGCCGAGGGAGAGGACGGCGGCGGCGAACGCGGTCACGGCCAGCGCGACGACGGCCGGCCGCCGCCACAGCCGTGCGGTGATCGCGAGGGCGAGCAGGAGCAGCGGCCAGCCGTAGAACGCGTTCTGCTCGGTCGGGTTGAGGGAGAGCGCGTCGGCGCGGGCCGCGTCGCCCGCGATCAGGGAGCGCTCGGCGAAGGAGAGCAGCGCGCGCACGGTGTTGGCGGTGCCGGCGCCGTGGTCGATGCCGGTGTAGCTCTGCGGTCCGGAGAACTGCCAGGCCAGCGGGTAGACGACGAGCGGCAGACAGACGGCGGCGGCGATCGCCAGCCCGCGCGGCAGGGGCCGTACGGCCGCGCGCGCCACGTCCGGGCGTACGGCCGCGTAGGCGGCGGCGAACAGGAGCATGCCCACGGCGGCGAGCAGCAGGGCCTCCTCGCCGAGGAAGAGCTGGTAGGCCGTCATCAGGCCGAGGACGACCGCGTTCCGGGTGTGCCGCGAGCGCGGCCCGTCATCGGGCTCGGCCAGGCGCAGGGCGCGCTCGACGATGAGCGGGATCATGAACAGGACGACGAAGTTGGGGTGCGCGTTGGCGTGGCTGACCATCGGGGGCGCGAAGGCGGCCAGCGTGGCGCCGACGAAGGCGGCCGTGCGCCGGCGGACGAGCCGTTTCAGGATCAGCCGGTACCAGGCGGCCGCGGTGGCGGCCAGGCCCAGGGTCATGACCAGGCTGAGGGTGACGGCCGGGCCGAACAGCAGGGTGACGGGGGTGAGGGGCACCGACAGGCCCGGCATGGTGGTGTTGGCCATCAGGTTCACCCCGTCGGGGAAACCCTGGAGGTCGGTGCGGAGCGGGTTGCGCAGATGGGCGACGTTGTCGGCGGTCACCGCGAAGAACCACTCCCACTGGTTCTGGTCCTGGAGGGAGTCGGTGAGATAGCGGTGGGCCGGGTCGAGGACGCGCCCGGAGTACAGCGCGACGGCCATGACGAGGAAGAGCAGGACGGCCGGCACGTCGACGGGCCGCACGGCGGCCATGCGCAGCCGGGCCAGGTCGCGCAGGAACCGCGGGTAGTCCAGCGGCCGGACCTTCGAGCCGGGCCGGTGCGACCAGCGCACGGGGACCTCGGCGACCGGCCAGCCGGCCCGCTGGAAGTGGCGGAGCACCTCCACGTCGACGGCCCAGCCGTCGAGCCGGGAGGCGGCGAAGGCGGCGCGGGCCTTGTCGCCGTCGAACAGCTTGAAGCCGCACTGGGTGTCGTGGATCCCGCGCAGGACGGTCCGGCGTATGAGGAAGTTGCCCGCCGTGCCGAGGAGTTCGCGGATCCGGTGCTGGCGCTCGCCGAGCGTCGCGCCCGGCAGGGCCCGGGAGCCGATCGCCGCCGCGTTCCCGTCGGCCAGCGCCCGGTCGAGGTGGGCCAGCTCCTCGACGGGGGCGGCGAGGTCGGCGTCCATGACCAGGATCCGGCGGCCCCGGCTGGCGGCGATCCCGCGGCGCAGCGCGTGGCCCTTGCCGCGGTTGCCGGGGCCGGTGACGAGCTGGATCCGCCGGTCGCGGCGGAGGGTGACCAGCTCACGGGTGGCGTCGGTGGAGCCGTCGTCGGCGACCACGATCTCCCAGGTGTCCCCGGTCGCCTCCAGATGGCGGGTGACCGCGTCGAGGGTCGGCCCGAGCCGGCGTTCCTCGTTGTAGGCCGGGATGACGACGGAGAGGCCCGGGACCCGGCGGGACGTGCTTCCCGTCCGCCGTTCGAGCGCGCCCTCCGCGCTCACCCGGCCGCCAGGCGCTCGATCAGCGCGACGGAGTCGGCGTTGTACGCGGCGAGCATCGCGCGGGCGGTGTCGTTGTCCCGGTGGTACAGGGCGTCGACGAGATCGGTGTGGCCGGACCAGAGGTGGCCGCGCAGGTCGGTCAGCACGCGCAGGTGCTGCACGGTGCACACCCAGGTCTGCACCCGCAGCCGGTGCAGGAAGTCGGTCAGGTAGGGGTTGCGGAACAGGGCGGACAGCTCGCGCCAGAACCGCAGGTCGTAGCCGATCAGGACGGTGAGGTCACCGGCGGCCGCGGCCCGTTGGGCCTCTTCGCCGCGCCGGCGGACCCCGGCGACGGCGGCGGCTATCCGCGGGTCGTCGGGGCGGAAGCGTTCGGCGTCCTCGTCCAGGCGCAGGAACATGCCCTCGATGATCAGGGCGCGGGCCTCGATCATGCCCCGGTAGTCGTCGACGGAGTACTCGTGGACCCGGAAGCCCCGGTGCTGGTCGGCTTCGAGGAGCCCCTGCGCCGACAGGTCCACCAGTGCCTCGCGGACGGGGGTCGCGGAGACGCCGTACTGTTCGGCGATCTCCTTCACCGTGAACTCCTGCCCGGCCTGCAGCCGTCCCGCCAGCACCTCGTCGCGGAGCGCGTCGGCGATCTGCTGCCGCAGGGTGCTGCGCGTCACGGCGCCGTTGCCGCTGCTGCCGGACATGTTCGGGGCGTCTCCCTCGGGGCGTGGAGGTGGAAAGGCGTGCTCGTCGTTATGTACGAGCACGCCACCTTACGCGTTCGAGGATTTCGGGTCTTGGTACGGACGACGTGCGCGGGCTGTCCGGACCCTGTCGTCAGTCTGTGTGCGCGTCGGCCGCCGAGAGAGCCGTGTCGAGGGCCGCGAGACCCTCCTTCAGTTCGGCCTCCGTGGCGTTCAGGGGCGGCACGAAGTGGGTGCGGTTCATGTTCACGAAGGGCCACACACCGGCCTTCTTGGCGGCCGCGGCGAACGCGGCCATCGGCGCGTTGGCCTCGCCGGCCGCGTTGTAGGGCACGAGCGGCTCGCGCGTCTCGCGGTTCTTGACGAGTTCGACGGCCCAGAACATGCCGACGCCCCGCACCTCGCCGACGCTCGGGTGCCGTTCGGCGAGTTCCCTCAGGCCCGGCTCGACGACGGACGCGCCCAGGTTCCTGGCGTTCTCGACGACGCCCTCCTCCGCCATGACGTTGATCGTCGCGACGGCCGCCGCGCAGGCGAGCGGGTGCCCGGAGTAGGTCAGGCCACCGGGGTAGGGCCGCTTGCCGAAGGTGTCCGCGATGGCGCCGGAGATGGCGACACCGCCGAGCGGCACGTATCCGGAGTTCACGCCCTTGGCGAAGGTCATCAGGTCCGGTACGACCCCGAAGAGGTCGGCGGCGAACCACTCACCGGTCCGCCCGAAGCCGGCCATCACCTCGTCCAGGACGAACACGATCCCGTACCTGTCGCAGATCTCCCGCACGCCCGCGAGGTAGCCGGGCGGCGGGACCATGATCCCGGCGGTGCCCGGCACGGTCTCCAGGATGATCGCGGCGATGGTGGCGGGCCCCTCGAAGCGAATCGTCGTCTCCAGGTGCTCGAGCGCCCGCGCGCACTCCTGCTCCTCCGTCTCGGCGTAGAAGCGGGAGCGGTACAGGAACGGGGCCCAGAAGCGCACGACCCCGGCGGAGGCGCTGTCGGAGGCCCAGCGGCGCGGGTCGCCGGTGAGGTTGACCGCCTGCTGGGTGCCGCCGTGGTACGAGCGGTAGGCCGACATCACCTTGGTGCGCCCGGTGTGCAGCCGGGCCATGCGGACCGCGTGCTCGACGGCGTCGGCGCCGCCGTTGGTGAAGAAGATCTTGTCCAGGTCGCCGGGGGTCCGCTCGGCGATCAGCCGGGCCGCCTCGGAGCGGGACTCGATCGCGAAGGCGGGCGCGAAGGTGGTCAGCTTCGCGGCCTGCTCCTGTATCGCGGCGACGACCTTCGGGTGCTGGTAGCCGATGTTGGTGTAGACGAGCCCGCTGGTGAGGTCGAGGTACCGCTTGCCGTCGTAGTCCCAGAAGTACGACCCCTCCGCGCCGGCCACGGCGAGCGGGTCGATGAGCTCCTGCGCGGACCAGGAGTGGAAGACATGCGCACGGTCGGCGGCCTTCACGGCGGCGCCGGCCCGGGGGTCGATCTGAGGGGTCATGCGAGTGAGCGTAAATGTCCGCGATGCGGAAGCGGTATCGGCGTCCTGTCTGCGGACCGGGGGTTTCCGCGACAGGTTGTCGGGCGTGGGGGAGGCGAGTCCATGGTTGACAGCATGCTGCCTTAGTGACAGTATTCTGTCATAAGACGTTGGCGGACCGAGGAGGAACCATGAGCCGCAAGCCTGTGCATCTCGCCGTGTACGACACGCTCGCCGACTGGGAGACCGGGTACGCGACGGCCCACCTCGCCCGGGGCGGGTACGAGATCCGGACGGTCGGAGCGTCCACCGAGCCGGTGACCAGCATCGGCGGACTGCGCGTCCTGCCCGACCTGGCGCTGGCGGACCTGCGCCCCGAGGACAGCGCCCTGCTGATCCTCCCGGGCGCCGACCTCTGGGACACCTCGGACGACCTCGCGCCCTTCGCCCGCACGGCCCGCGCGTTCCTGGCCGCGGGCACTCCCGTCGCCGCGATCTGCGGCGCCACCGCCGGTCTCGCCCGCGAGGGCCTGCTCGACGACCGGGACCACACCGGTGCCGTCTCCTTCTACCTGGCCGCGACCGGCTACGGCGGCGGCCGGCGGTACCTCGACGCCGACGCCGTCACCGACCGGGGCCTGATCACCGCCGGCCCCACCGAGCCCGTCGCCTTCGGCCGGGAGGTCCTCGGCCTCCTCGGGGTGTACGAGGGCGAGGTGCTGGACGCCTGGTACCGGCTGTTCCACGACTCCGACGAGCAGGCGTACGCCGTGCTGGAGAAGGCCGGGGCCGCGTGATGAGCCACCAGGAACTGCTGAGCGGCAGCGCCCTCGGGGTGTTCCGGCTCAACGGCCAGTTCCTCGCCGTCGCCGAGGAACTGGCCCGGCCCAGCGGGCTCACCGCCGCCCGGTGGCAGGTGCTGGGCGCCGTACTGCGCGAGCCGCTGCCGGTGTCGGGGATCGCGCGCGCGATGGGCATCACCCGGCAGAGCGTCCAGCGCATCGCCGACCTGCTGGTCGAGCGGGGTCTCGCCGAGTACCGGGCCAACCCGGCCCACCGCCGCGCGAAGCTCCTCGCACCGACCGGACAGGGACGGGCCGCGATCGCCCGGATCGATCCCGGGCACGCGGCCTACGCCGACCGGCTGGCCGCGGCGTACGGCGAGGCCGACCTGGCGGCGGCGGTCGCCGCGCTGGAACGGCTGTCCAGGGTGCTGGACGAACTGGGGCCACCGGTCGCCGAACCCGTGCCCCAGGGAGCCCCCGTTACGCAACCGTAGACACCGTGCCGCCCGACGATCCGAAAAGCCGGATTATCCTCGCCCCGATCACATGTGTGGGGAGAAGGTGGGGCGTCCATGGAGAAGCTGGGTCCAGGGGACCCTCAGCGGATCGGCGCCTACCGGCTGCTGGGCCGGCTGGGGGCGGGCGGGATGGGGCAGGTCTACCTCGCCCGCTCGGACCGCGGCCGGACCGTCGCGGTGAAGCTGGTGCGGCCGGAACTGTCGGCCCGGGAGGAGTTCCGGGCACGGTTCCGGCACGAGGTGCGCAGCGCCCAGCGGGTCGGCGGGTACTGGACCGCCCCGGTGCTCGACGCGGACACCGAGGCCGCCGTGCCCTGGGTCGCCACCGGCTATGTCGCCGGGCCGAGCCTCCAGCAGGTCGTCGGCGCGGACTACGGCCCGCTGCCCGAGCGGTCGGTGCGCATCCTCGCCGCCGGCCTCGCGCACGCGCTCACCAACATCCACGCCGCCGGGATCGTCCACCGCGACCTCAAGCCGTCCAATGTGATGCTCACCATCGAGGGGCCCCGGGTCATCGACTTCGGGGTGGCGCGGGCGCTGGACTCGGTGTCCGAGACCGGTCTCACCATGACCGGCGAGGTGATCGGCTCACCCGGCTTCATGGCGCCCGAGCAGGTGCGCGGCGAGGTGATCACCCCGGCCGGCGACATCTTCTGCCTGGGCTCCGTCCTCGCCTACGCCGCCACCGGCACCCTGCCCTTCGGTGGCACCGAGAGCGGAGTGCACGCCCTGCTCCTGCGCATCGCCGAGCAGGAGCCCGACCTCGGCCGGGTCCCCGAGGGCATCGCCGACCTGGTCCGCGCCTGCCTGCGCAAGGACCCGGCCGACCGGCCGTCGCTCGCCTGGATCCTGGAGCGGACGGGCGTCCAGGACACCGTCTCCGACGGCCACTCCCGGGACCCCTGGCTGCCGGGCGCGCTGGTCGCCCAGCTCGGGCGGCACGCCGTACGGCTGCTGGACGCGGAGGACCCGGACGGCCCGCCCGAGCACGGCGGCCGACGCGGCGACGACCCGTTCGACGGCCGCGGCCGCACGGCGGTCGCCCCGCAGCCGCCGGTACCGGCCGCCCCGCCGGCCGGCGTCCCGCATCCGGCGTACGGCCACCCGCAGCAGCATCCGCAGCCGGCCGCACCCTTCGGCCACGGCCACCCGCAGCAGTATCCGCAAGCGCACTCCGCCCCCTGGCCGACGGCGCCCGCCGCGCCCCACCCGTACAACCCCTACGCCCAGGACCCGGCCGGGCCGTACGGCGGCCCCCCGGAGCCGTACCGCCCCGAGCCCGGACCGCCCGAGGAGCCGGAGCCGCCGCGCCGCAGCCGCCGTACCACCGCGCTGCTCGTCGTGATCGCGGTGATCGTGGCGGTCGCGGCCGGCGGCTCGGTGTACGCCTACCTTCAGGGCGACGGCGAGGCCACCACCGCCGAGCCGACCGGCGGGAGCAGCTCGGCGGCACCCTCCCCGAGCCCGGCGGAACCCTCCGCCGGCGACACGGAGTCACCGTCCCCGAGCCCCGGCGGAAAGGGCGTGGTCCCGGCGGACTACCTCGGCACCTGGACCACCACCATCGACAACGAGACCGGCAAGAACACCCGCCGGCTCACCTTCACCCAGGGCGAGGTGGGCGACGCGGTCCTCACCCTGGTCGCCGACGGCGACTCGTACCACTGCGAGTTCACCGCGGAGCTGGCCGAACGGCCGGCGGCCAAGGGCCCGCTGGAGATCGGCCCGTCCACCGTCACCACCGGCGAACCCCTCTCCTCCTGCACCCCGGGCGCCGCCACCGAGGTCACCCTGCGGTCCGACGGCAGCCTGGAGCGCGTGAACGAGAGCACCGGGGAGAAGCTGACCTACACCCGCCGGTGAACGGCCGCCCCGCCGGAGCGCGTCACCTCGGCTCCGGCGGGCGCTGGCGCGGCATGTTCGGCCGGGCGTTCGCCCCGGGGGGCATCGGGAACCGCCCCGTCCCCCCGGCCCCGTCGCCGCGCCCTCCGGACCCCACGGCCGCCTGGATCCCCAGTGGTGCCGATCCGGTGCGGAACTCCACCATCCAGTCCGCGGTCTCCGTCCGCACCAGCTCGGTCACGTCCTCGGAGAACCTCCGCAGCACCCCCAGACACCGCTCCGCCGCCTCGCTGGCCGTGCCGTCCGCCGGCCCCAGCACCTCGCGCACACTCTCCGACGCCCAGTCGAACTGGAGCACCTGGAGTCTGCGCTGCACCGCCTGCGCCGTCGCCACGTCCCGCATCCACCCGGACGTCACCCCGAAGAACCGGTCCACCGCCAGACACGCCACCGCGATCAGCAGCGCCAGATACCCCCACGGCGCCACCCCGCCCATCACCCCGGTCAGATCCAGCAGGGGCAGCCCCGCCCCGCACACCGCACCCGCCGCCGCCCCGCCGCGCAGCGCCCGCGCGCCCCGCCGCTTCCACACCCGGTCGGCGAGATACCAGGCCGCCGTCCGAAGCGCCCCGCACTCCACCCACCGGTACAGCTCGTCCAGCCGCTCCGCCGGCTCGCCCCAGTCCCCGAGCGGGAACGCCCGCCCGGTCAGATCGCCCGGCCGCAACCCGGCCGCGCCCTCGCCCCGCCCGTCCTGAGGCGGGCCCTCGGGCTGCATCTCCGGCTGCTGACCCACCCGGCACTCCCTACTGATCCCGACCGAACACGAACGGTGACGCCGCGTCGATGTCCGCGTGACGTCCGATGACACCGATGCTGCTGATGCGCCGGATCCTTCCTACCGCCCAATGGGTGGCGAAGAAGAAGGTTTCGCCTGCTTTCCGCCCGGAAGTGGGCCTTGATCAGGTATACGCCTCACGGCAAACTCACTCGAAAGAGTGCTGGGGCGACACCCGCACAGACCACGTAGGCTCGTGCCAGGCGGGAAAACCCGCCCCCGACGGCGGTACGGAACAGGAGCTGATCGTGATTCCCGGTGGTGGCCAGCCCAACATGCAGCAGCTGCTCCAGCAGGCCCAGAAGATGCAGCAGGACCTGGCCCGTGCCCAGGAGGAACTGGCGAACACCGAGGTCGGCGGGCAGGCGGGCGGCGGCCTGGTGGAGGCCACGGTGACCGGCTCCGGCGAACTGCGCGCCCTGCGTATCGACCCCAAGGCGGTGGACCCGGAGGACACCGAGACCCTCGCCGACCTGATCGTCGCGGCCGTCCACGCGGCCAACGAGAACGCGCAGACCCTTCAGCAGCAGAAGCTCGGTCCGCTGGCCCAGGGCCTGGGCGGCGGCATTCCGGGCCTGCCTTTCTAAGACCGGCCCCGGCCAACTACCGTACGTACTGCAAGGAACCCCAGGAAGGACGGCAGTCCGTTGTACGAAGGCGTGGTCCAGGACCTCATCGACGAGCTGGGGCGGCTGCCCGGCGTCGGTCCCAAGAGCGCGCAGCGGATCGCCTTCCACATCCTCCAGGCGGAACCGACCGACGTACGGCGCCTCGCGCAGGCCCTGATGGAGGTCAAGGCGAGAGTCCGCTTCTGCGCGACCTGCGGAAACGTCGCGCAGGAGGAACTGTGCGGCATCTGCCGCGACCCGCGCCGCGACCTCTCCGTCATCTGCGTGGTCGAGGAGCCGAAGGACGTCGTGGCGATCGAGCGGACCCGTGAGTTCCGCGGCCGCTACCACGTCCTGGGCGGAGCGATCAGCCCGATCGAGGGCGTCGGCCCGGACGACCTGCGGATCAGGGAACTCCTCGCGCGTCTGGCGGACGGCACGGTCACGGAACTGATCCTGGCCACGGACCCGAACCTGGAGGGCGAGGCCACGGCGACGTACCTCGCCCGCATGATCAAGCCCATGGGCCTGAAGGTCACCCGCCTGGCCAGCGGCCTCCCGGTGGGTGGCGACCTGGAATACGCGGACGAGGTCACCCTCGGCCGCGCCTTCGAGGGGAGACGACTCCTAGATGTCTGACGCCACGCTGCACGCGACCGAACAGAACCCGGACGACTTCGCGGTCCAGATCGCGGACCAGGTGGAGAGCTTCCTGGTCGCGGTGACGGAGGTAGCGAAGGGCGACGAACCGGGCTCCGCCGTTCCGTTCCTCCTCCTGGAGGTCTCCCAGCTCCTGCTGGCCGGCGGCCGCCTCGGCGCCCACGAGGACATCGTTCCCGACGAGCGGTACGAGCCCGACCCGGGCTTCGAGCCGGACGTGGACGAACTCCGCGAGAACCTGGCCCGTCTCCTTGACCCGGTGGACGTCTACTCGGAGGTCTTCGACCCCTACGAGCCGCGCAAGGCGCCCGTGCCGGCCCGGATCTCCGACGACCTCGCCGACGTCATCGCCGACCTGCGCCACGGCATGGTCCACTACCGCGCGGGCCGCACCACGGAGGCCCTGTGGTGGTGGCAGTTCTCCTACTTCTCCAACTGGGGCACCACCGCCTCGGCCACCCTGCGGGCCCTGCACTCCGTGCTGGCCCACATCCGCCTCGACCAGCCCCTGGAAGAACTCGACGGCCTCGACACCGACCAGGACATGGTGGGCGACGACACCCTGGAGTTCGAGGCGGGCAAGGTCATGGCGGAGGAGATCGGCGAACAGCTGGGCCTGGGCCGGGGCTAGGGGACGCGACACTCTGTGGGCGGTGACCGCGAGGCCGGTCACCGCCTTCGTCGTTCCCCGGCGGGGGTGTAGCCGGCTACACCCCCGGTCCGGGAGTGCGCTCCCTCGTCCGCGCGGGGCGGGGACGGGATCGTTGATCTCGTCAGCACGTCCCGCCGCACGCAAGGAAACGCAACCGTGAAGACCCTGCTCTCCTCCCGCCCCGTCCTGTGGTTCCTCTTCCTCTTCAACCTGGCCGTCGCCGCCGTCGCGCCCTTCGCGGTCGACGGGACCCAGGCGGTGGCGACCGCCGCGGGAATGGGGGTCGTCTCGCTCGGTGCCGGGGTCGGCCTGCTGCGGGACCGGGGGAAGCGGGTGTCCGGCTGAGAATTGGAGCGGTCTTGTACCTGCGCTGTACGACGGCTGCACGGGCGCTGGCCGGCCGAACGCGAATCTTGGGTCATCCCAACCAGCACCATCCGCACAGGAGTTGCGATGACCCGCAAGACCCGCATACGCGCCGCTCTCGTCACCGCCACCGCCCTCGTCACCGCCGCCACGGTGACCGTCGGGGTCGGCGCGGCCGGCACGGAGACCTCCCGCAAGCCCACCAAGAAGGAGATCGCCGCCCTCTTCGACGGCTGGAACGCGGCACTTCGCACCGGTGACGCCGACACGGTCGCGGACCGCTACGCCAAGGACGCGGTCCTGCTGCCCACCGTCTCGAACAAGATCCGCACCGACCGCGCCGGCATCGTCGACTACTTCGAGCACTTCCTCGCGAACAAGCCGGCCGGCCACAAGATCCGGACGGTCGTCGACGTCCTGGACAGCGACTCGGCCATCGACACCGGTGTCTACGCATTCACCCTGACCGACCCGCGGACCGGCGAGAAGCGCGTCGTCGAGGCCCGCTACACGTACGCGTACGAGAAGCGCGACGGCCGGTGGAAGATCGTCAACCACCACTCGTCGGCGATGCCGGAGAGCTGATCCGCCAGATCCGCCTGATCGGCCAGATCGGCCAGATCAGCTTGTGCGGGGCGCTGCCCGGAGGGTGATGCGCACGCACAGGCCGCCGCCGGGAGCGTCCGCCAGCGCCACCGTCCCGCCGTCGTCCGTCACCAGCTGCTTGACGACGGCGAGGCCGAGCCCGGAGCCGGACCGCCCGGTGAGGCCCTGGCCGCGCCAGAAGCGGTCGAAGGCGCGGGGCTTCTCCGCGTCCGACATGCCCGGTCCCTCGTCGAGGACCGACAGCACCACCTTGTCGCCCCGGGACTCCGTCCGGACGGTGATCGCCGCGCCGTCCGGGGAGACCTCCAGGGCGTTCGAGAGCACGTTGTCCAGCACCTGGTCCAGATGGCCGGGGCTGGCCAGCACGGACGGCCGGTCGTCGGCACTCCCCCTGAGCGCGATGGTGACTCCGCGCTCGTCGGCGGCCGGTCTCCACACCGACAGACGTTCCGTCACGATGTCGGTCAGCGGCAGCGGTTCGGCCGCCGTGACCTTCGCCTCGGCCCGGGCCAGCACCAGCAGTCCGCTGACCAGCCGGCTCATCCGGACCACCTCGGCGGTGGCCTGTTCCACGTCCTCGCGCACGAACTCGTCGTCGACGCCGTCCGCGATGTTGTCCAGGGACAGCCGCAGCGCGGTGAGCGGGGTGCGCAGCTGGTGGGAGGCGTCCGCGACGAAGATGCGCTGCGAGGCGATCAGGGTGTCCAGGCGCTCGCCCGCCGCGTTGAGGGTGCGGGCCAGGGTCCGAGTCTCCTGGGGGCCGGTCACGGGGGAGCGGGCCGTGAGGTCGCCGTCGCTGAACTTGCTCGCCATGTCGTTGAGCTGGCGCAGGGGGCGGGTGATACGGCGGGCGACGACCGCGCCGATCAGCGCCGCCACACCGAGCACCGCCACCGCGAGGCCCGCCCGGAATCCCCAGATCGTCCACAGCCTGTGGGTGAGTCCGGAGGTGGAGTACACGATCCGTACGGCACCGACGACCCGGCCGTCGTCCTTCGCGGGCACGGTGATCACCAGCTCGGGGCCCCAGATGACGTCCGAGCCCCAGTCGGTGGTCGGCTCTCCCCGGTCCAGGGCCTTCGCCAGGGCCGCGTCCCGCGCGGGACGCGGGACGTCCGCCGCGCAACCGGCGCCGGCGGTGGCCTGGACCTCGTCGTGGGTCTCCTCGGCGTAGGCGGCGGCCATCCGCTCCAGCGCCTGGCAGGAGGCGGTGTCGCCGTTGGCCAGCAGCAGCGCCATGGTGGTCGCCTCGCGCTGCACGGACACCTCGGTGTCCCCGCGGAGCTGGGCGGTGAGCGTGAAGGCCACCGGCACGGTGAACAGGCCGATCGCCACGGCGACCAGCAGCACATAGCTGCGGATGAGCTGTTTGATCACGGCGTGGTGCCGTTCCCCTCTGGGGCGCTGTTCACGATCTCCAGGCGGAAGCCGACACCGCGTACCGCCTCGACGGTGACCACCCCGGCGAGCTTTCGCCGCAGCGCCGCCACGTGCACGTCCAGGGTCTTCGTGGGGCCGAACCAGTTCGCGTCCCAGACCGCTTCCATGATCTGCTCGCGCGACATCAGCGCGCCCGGCTCCTCGGTGAGGAAGGACAGCAGGTCGTACTCCTTCGGCGCGAGGGCGATCTCCTCGCCGTCCACATGGACGCGGGCCGCCTTGCGGTCGACGGTGAGCCGGGCGCCGTAGCGGTCGGCGCCACCGCCGGCCTCCTGCGGGGTGCGCGGCCTGGCGCGCCGCATCACGGCCCGTATCCGCGCGATGACCTCCCGCACCCCGAAGGGCTTGGAGACGTAGTCGTCCGCGCCCAGTTCCAGGCCGACGACCCGGTCCGTCTCGTCGCTGCGCGCGCTGATCACGATGATCGGTATGTCGCCGCGCCCGCGCAGCGCCTTGCAGACGTCCAGTCCGTCGGTGTCGGGCAGGCCCAGGTCCAGGAGGACGACGTCGTACGGGCCGGGGTGGGCCAGGGCGGCGGCGCCCGTGGTGACCCATTCGACCTCGAAGCCGTAGCGCTTCAGTCCGCGTCGGAGCGACTCGGCGACGGGCTCGTCGTCTTCCACCAGGAGTACTCGCACAGGCGAACGATAGTGCTTGAAACTTAATTCACAGCTATCACTTCCGCTTCCCGGGGAAGGGAGTCCTCGGGCGGGCGTCCGGCACATCTCACGATGCGGTACTCGGGGGGTGGTTCCCGGGCGCTCGTTAGACTGAGCCGACCGCGGTACAACGGCGTAGGCGCGGAAAGAGACAAACTGAGCGAGGAGCGCACGTGGGCCTTGTCGTGCAGAAGTACGGAGGCTCCTCCGTAGCCGATGCCGAGGGCATCAAGCGCGTCGCCAAGCGAATCGTGGAAGCGAAGAAGAACGGCCACCAGGTGGTCGTGGTCGTTTCCGCGATGGGCGACACGACGGACGAGCTGATCGATCTCGCCGAGCAGGTATCCCCGATGCCGGCCGGGCGTGAGTTCGACATGCTGCTGACCGCCGGAGAGCGGATCTCCATGGCACTGCTGGCCATGGCGATCAAAAACCTGGGCCACGAGGCCCAGAGCTTCACCGGCAGCCAGGCAGGCGTCATCACCGACTCGGTCCACAACAAAGCCCGGATCATCGATGTCACGCCGGGCCGCATCCGGGAGTCGCTGGACAAGGGCAACATCGCCATCGTCGCCGGCTTCCAGGGTGTCAGCCAGGACAAGAAGGACATCACCACGCTCGGCCGCGGTGGCAGTGACACCACGGCCGTCGCCCTCGCCGCCGCGCTCGACGCCGAGGTCTGCGAGATCTACACCGACGTCGACGGTGTGTTCACCGCCGACCCGCGGGTGGTGAAGAAGGCCCGGAAGATCGACTGGATCGCCTTCGAGGACATGCTGGAGCTCGCCGCCTCCGGCTCCAAGGTGCTGCTCCACCGCTGTGTGGAGTACGCCCGCCGTTACAACATCCCGATCCACGTCCGGTCCAGCTTCAGCGGACTCCAGGGCACGTGGGTCAGCAGTGAGCCGATTGGGGACCAGAAGGTGGAGCAGGCCATCATCTCCGGTGTCGCGCACGACACCTCCGAGGCCAAGGTCACGGTCGTCGGTGTGCCGGACAAGCCGGGCGAGGCTGCCGCGATCTTCCGGACGATCTCGGACGCCGAGATCAACATCGACATGATCGTGCAGAACGTCTCCGCCGCCTCCACGGGCCTGACGGACATCTCCTTCACCCTCCCCAAGGCCGAGGGCCGCAAGGCCATCGACGCCCTGGAGAAGAACAAGGCGGGCATCGGCTTCGACTCGCTGCGCTACGACGACCAGATCGGCAAGATCTCCCTGGTCGGCGCCGGGATGAAGACCAACCCGGGCGTCACGGCCGACTTCTTCACGGCCCTGTCCGACGCGGGCGTGAACATCGAGCTGATCTCGACCTCCGAGATCCGTATCTCGGTCGTCACCCGCGCCGACGACGTCAACGAGGCCGTGCGCGCCGTGCACAGCGCCTTCGGACTGGACTCCGACTCCGACGAGGCCGTCGTCTACGGGGGCACCGGACGTTGATCCCGGGGACGTCCCGACCGACGCTCGCGGTCGTGGGAGCGACCGGGGCGGTGGGCACCGTCATGCTCCGGATCCTGTCCCAGCGGGCGGACATCTGGGGCGAGATCCGTCTCGTCGCCTCACCGCGCTCGGCCGGCCGCAAGCTGGCCGTGCGCGGCGAGGAGGTCGAGGTGCTGGCCCTGTCGGAGGAGGCCTTCGACGGGGTCGACATCGCCCTGTTCGACGTGCCGGACGAGATCGCCGAGCGGTGGGCTCCCGTCGCCGCCGCCCGGGGCGCGGTCGTCGTGGACAACTCCGGGGCCTTCCGGATGGACCCGGACGTGCCGCTGGTCGTCCCCGAGGTCAATCCGCACGCCGTGCACTCCCGGCCGCGCGGCATCGTCGCCAACCCCAACTGCACGACCCTGTCGATGATCGTCGCCCTGGGCGCGCTGCACGCCGCGTACGGGCTGCGCGAGCTGGTGGTGTCGTCGTACCAGGCGGTCAGCGGTGCCGGGCGTGCCGGGGTGGAGACGCTGCGGCAGCAGATGTCGCTGGTCGCGGGCACCGACCTGGGCACGAACCCCGGTGATGTGCGGCGGGCGGTCGGCGAGAACACCGGGCCGTTCCCGGAGCCGGTCGCGCTGAACGTCGTGCCGTGGGCCGGTTCGTTGCGGGAGGACGGCTGGTCGTCGGAGGAGATGAAGGTGCGGGACGAGTCCCGCAAGATCCTCGGGCTGCCGAAGCTTCCGGTGGCCGTGACCTGTGTCCGGGTCCCGGTCGTCACCACGCACTCCCTCACCGTCCACGCCCGCTTCCAGGACGAGGTCACCGTGGACGGGGCCCGCGAGATCATCGCCACCGCCCCCGGGGTCGTCCTGTTCGACAACCCGGAGGCGGGGGAGTTCCCCACCCCCGCCGACGTGGTCGGCACCGACCCCACCTGGGTGGGCCGGGTGCGCCGGGCCCTGGACGACCCCACCGCGCTCGAACTCTTCGTGTGCGGGGACAACCTGCGCAAGGGGGCCGCGCTGAACGCCACGCAGATCGCCGAACTGATCGCGGCCGAGCGCCGGTGACGTTTCCTGCGGGAAAACCGCTGGCCAGAGCATGAGGCGTTTGTAGGATCTACAGGCATAGATGTGAGCCGGTCGACGGTCCGGATCACTTGTATCGGACACCTATGGCGTTCGAAGATTTTCTCCCCGCTCTCCGCAACCGCGCGCAGGGCGGGGAGCGTCTTTGTCGTCACCCTTCGGGTGGCGCAAGGGGTGTGAACGATCACAGCGCATGGGGACGCCGTGATCCGGGCGTGGGGGCGCCCCTCCATATGCGATATAGGGGAAGTGCGGGACGGATGAGAACGGGGCCGGTTTCGCGGTCGGGCGCGAAAGAGACGGCAGACACGTACAACCCCCACGGGGGGAAGCGTGTCCAACAGGCGTGGCAGAGGTACTCGACTTCCCCGCGACACGCGGCACGGCCCTACGGCCGCCCCGTGTCGCCCTCCGGCCCCGCGTGCCCGGGGCACCCGGCGGCGGCATGCCGGTGATCGCGCCCATGCCCGCAGCGCGGCCCGCCCGCATACCCAGTCAGCGTGACGGCGCCGAGGAGACCGTGGCCGCCGGCACCACCGTCGACCACCTCACCGAGACCTACCGGGCGCACTACCGCTCGCTGCTCGGCCTCGCCGCCCTCCTCCTCGACGACACCGCCTCCTGCGAGGACGTCGTCCAGGAGGCCTTCATCCGGGTCCACTCCGCGCGCAAGCGCGTCCGCGACCCCGAGAAGACCCTCGCCTACCTCCGTCAGACCGTCGTCAACCTCTCCCGCTCCGCACTGCGCCGCCGCATCCTCGGACTGAAACTCCTGTCCAAGCCGATGCCGGACATGGCCAGCGCGGAGGAGGGCGCCTACGACCAGCTGGAGCGCGACTCGCTGATCAAGGCGATGAAGGGCCTCCAGCGCCGCCAGCGCGAGGTCCTCGTACTGCGCTACTTCGCGGACATGACCGAGGCACAGGTCGCCGAGACGCTCGGCATATCCCTCGGCTCGGTCAAGGCGTACGGCTCGCGCGGCATCGCGGCCCTGCGCATCGCGATGGAGGCGCCGGCGTGAGCGACGAACCCGAGGGACGCGACTCCCACGAGCGCCACGAGCCGTACGCGTGGCACGAGCCGATGCCGTCCCCCACCCAAGAGCCGAAGCAATCGCACGCTGGGAACTCAACCGTGAACCACCCCCTCGACGACCAGGGTCTTGAAGGGCTCGACTCGGACGAGCTGGCGCTGCGCCGGATGCTGCACCAGGCGGTCCAGGAGATGGAACCGAGCGACGGGACGCTGGACCACCTCCGCCACGCCGTCCCCGCCCGCCGCGCCCGCAAGCGCCAGGCCGTCGTCGGCATGGCGGCCGCCGCCCTCTTCGTCGGCACCGCCGTCCCCGCCCTGCTCCACGTCTCGAACGCGGGCGGCTCCGACGCCAACCCTTCCATCGCCGGCCAGGCCTCCCAGGCGCAGGGGGGCGCGAGTCAGGGCAAGGACCCCGACGGCGGCTCCTCGGGCAAGGTCGGCGACTCCTCCGGCAAGGCCGGTGAGCAGGACAAGGACGGCGCCACCGAGACCGGGCAGAGCAAGGGCACGGACAGCACCGGCACCAGCAGCGGCACCGACCACACCTCCACCTCGGCCGCGTCCGCCCCGGTGTGCACGGCCTCCCAGCTGGGCTCCGCCAGCGGCACCGTCGCCGTTCCCGACGCGGCGGGCATCGTCTACGGCACCTTCCGCGTGGCCAACGTCTCCGGCACCGGCTGCACCGTCGGCGGCGCCGTCTCCGTGACGTCCGGCGCCCAGGGCGCGGCCGACCCCACGAAGATCACCGTCGTGGAACACGTCTCGGGGGACGCGGCGGCCGGCCTGCCCGACCCGTCCCTCTACGTCACCCAGCACCTGCTGGCCCCGGGCTCCGCCTACGACGTGAAGTTCGCCTGGGTGCCCTCCGAGACCTGCCCCACCACGGGCGGCAGCACCGGGGGCAGCACCGGAGGCGCGTCCTCCCCCTCGCCCTCGCCGAGCGAGCCGGTGAGCACCACCGGCGACACCAGCTCCGGCACCTCCGCCCAGCTGCTCACCGAGGACGGCACGGCCGACGGCAGCGTCGTCGTGACCTACACGGCCGAGGACGGCGCCACGGCGGTCTCGGCGACGGTGTCCGACGCCTGCGCGGGAACGGTCTACCGGACGGGCGTGCTCGCCTCGTCCTGAACCACGCCCGCCGCCGGCCCGGTCGGCTCCTCGGGGACGATCCCGAGGGCCGCGTCCCGGGCGAACTCCACCTCGCGGCGCAGCAGCCGGAACCACATGAACACCACGAACCCGGCGAAGACGAACCACTCGCCGGTGTAGCCCAGGTTCTGGAACGCCTTCAGATCGAGCCCCGTGCCGGGGGCCGCGCTCGCGGGCACGGTCGTCATCCCCCGGTCGGCGGTGGTCAGGGTCATCCAGGCGTCGTAGATGTCGTACGGCACAAGGTTGACCAGGGACGCGGCACTGATCGCCGCGGTCTGCCCGGCCGGCAGACCGCCGCGGGCGCTCACACCGTTGTCACCGGGCTGCTCGGACGCCTGGAGCGCGCCCGTGACGGTGACCTCGCCGGAGGGCGCGGCCGGGATGTCCGACCGCTCGGGGCTGCCGGGCAGCCAGCCGCGGACGACGGGCAGCGCCTCGCCGCCGTCGGTCCGCAGCAGGGTCAGGACGTAGGAGCCCTGCTTCCCGTCCACCTCGCGGTCGGGCACCAGGAGCTGCTCGGCGTACCGGCCGGTGGCCGTGACCTGCCTGCCCACGGTCGCCTTGTCCACCGGGAGCAGCTCGGCCAGCGGACGGGCCGCCTCCGTGCGGGCGGACTCGGCCTGCGCCTTGGCGTCGCGGGAGTCGTCGACCCGCGCCTCGAACCGGCTCAGCTGCCAGGAGCCCATGAACACACAGAAGGGGATGGCCAGCAGCACGAAGACGTTGATCCCCCACCAGCGGGGCGTCAGCAGAAACCGGTACACGCCCTCCACGGTACGGGGCGGGTCCACCGAACCGGCTGGCGGGGTGAGAGCTTGGTGCGAAGTCGTCCACAGGCCGGGGGCCACGGCGCTCGTTCCGCCGCGCGGGCGGGCACTATGGGGCCATGACTGAGAGCAACGGGTCCACCGCGCCGCAGCGGACCGAGGAGATGCCGGACTGGGAGAAGCGCTTCAGGGCGCCCCGGGTGTCGCTGCCCGACTGGGCGGAGGACGCACCGGACCGCTCCCTGTTCGTGTCCAACGCGACGGGGACGTACGAGCTGTACGCCTGGGAGCGCTCCACCGGGGAGCAGCGCCAGGTGACGAACCGGGCGAACGGCACGACGGACGGCGTGCTCTCCCCGGACGGTGCGTGGATCTGGTGGTTCGACGACAAGGACGGTGACGAGTTCGGCGTCTGGCGCCGCCAGCCCTTCGAGGGCGGCGAGGACGAACTGGCCACGCCCGGCCTGGACCCCTCCTACCCGGCCGGCCTGGCCCTCGGCCGCGACGGCCGGACGGCGGTGGTGGGCCGTTCCACCGACGAGGACGGCACGACGATCCATGTGGCACGCCTCGGGGAGCCGCCCTTCGAGCTGTACCGGCACCGTGAGTCGGCGGGCGTGGGCGACCTCTCCCACGACGGCACGCTGATCGCCGTCGAGCACACCGAGCACGGCGACGCGATGCACTCCGCGCTGCGCGTCCTGCGCCCCGACGGCACCACGGTCGCCGAGCTGGACGACACCGAGGGCGGCACCCGGGAGCTGGGCCTGGAGGTCCTGGGCTTCGCCCCTGTCGCCGGCGACACCCGGCTGCTCATCGGCCATCAGCGCCGGGGCCGCTGGGAGCCCCTGGTGTGGGACGTGGCCACGGGCACGCAGACGGACCTGGCCCTGGACCTGCCGGGCGACGTGAGCGCCGAGTGGTACCCGGACGGCTCGGGCCTGCTGATCGTGCACGGCTTCGAGGCGCGCAGCGAACTGTTCCGCTACGACTTCGCGGGCGGCGGCCTGGAGAAGGTGGCGACCCCCGCGGGCACGGTGTCCGGTGCGACGGCCCGGCCCGACGGCAGCGTGGAGTACCTGTGGTCCTCCGCCGCCGAGCCGCCGAGCGTCCGCTCCACCACGGGCGGCCCGGTCCTCGACCCGCCCGGTATGAAGTCCCCCGGCTCGGTCCCGGTGCAGGACGTGTGGGTGGAGGGCCCCGGCGGCCGGATCCACGCCCTCGTCCAGAAGCCGGCCGGGGCCACCGGACCCCTGCCCACCGTCTTCGACATCCACGGCGGCCCGACCTGGCACGACAGCGACGCGTTCGCGGCGGGCCCGGCGGCGTGGGTGGACCACGGGTACGCGGTGATCCGCGTGAACTACCGCGGCTCGACGGGGTACGGCCGGGCCTGGACGGACGCGCTGAAGGTGCGGGTCGGCCTGATCGAACTGGAGGACATCGAGGCGGTACGGGAATGGGCCGTCTCCTCGGGCCTCGCCGACCCGGCCCGGCTGATCCTCACCGGCGGCTCCTGGGGCGGCTACCTCACCCTCCTCGGCCTGGGCGTCCAGCCCGAGGCGTGGACGCTGGGCATCGCGGCGGTCCCCGTCGCCGACTACGTCACGGCCTACCACGACGAGATGGAGGCCCTGAAGGCGATGGACCGCACCCTCCTCGGCGGCACCCCGGAGGAGGTCCCGGAGCGCTTCGACGCCTCCTCGCCCCTCACCTACGTCGACGCGGTCACGGCCCCCGTCTACCTCTCGGCCGGCGTCAACGACCCCCGCTGCCCCATCCGCCAGATCGACAACTACGTCAAGCGCCTGGAGATGAGAGGCGCCGACCACGAGGTATACCGCTACGACGCGGGCCACGGCTCGCTGGTGGTGGACGAACGCATCAAGCAGGTGAGGCTGGAACTGGACTTCGCGGAGCGGCACCTGGGTCCGCAGGGCGGGTAGCCGTGGTGGTGGCGGGGGCGCGGCGCGGACTCCCGTGTCACGCCCCGCCACCCCGTCCCCGTCGTTCCGGGGTGTCACCCCGCCCCGGTACCCCGTCCCCGGCGTCCCAGCAGCTCCGCCAGCCCCCGCCGGGTGGCCGCGAGCACCACCCTGTCCTCGTCCCGCAGGACGTAGGTGTCCGGCAGCTCCCACACCAGCCCGGACCCGCCCCGCCCCTCCTCCCCGGTGTCCAGCGCCAGCACCCGCCAGTACCCGGCCCGGAACGCCTCGCCGACCGTGCGTCCCGCCAACGGGGCATGGTCCCCGGCCACCAGCGCGGCGAACAGCAGCACCCGCCGCTCCACCGGGATCGCCCCCAGGATCTGCCGCCCCATCATCGCCCCGGCGAACGAGGGGGCCGACAGATGGGACACACTCCGGCTCCGGGTCAGCGCGTGCGGATGCGCGGCCCGCAGCGTCCGGTACACCGCGGTTGCGAAGTCGTCGTCGTACAGCCGCAGCACCACCCGCAGATCGGGCCGCAGCGTACGGGCGTACAGCGCGGCCTCCAGGTTGGTGGTGTCGGAGCTGGTCACCGCGAGCAGTGCGTGCGCGCGTCGGATCTTCGCCGCCTCCAGCACCCCCTCCTGGGTGACGTCCCCGAGCACCACCGGCACCCGCAGCCGCCGCGCCACCGCGACCCCCCGCGCCTCGGGCCCCGCCTCGACGCACACCACGGGGATGTTCAGCTCCCGCAGCCGTGTCAGCACCCGGGTGCCGATCTTCCCCAGCCCGAGCAGGACGACATGCCCGCCCAGGCCCCGCGGCGGCCGCCGTACCGCGCCCGCCCCGCTCAAGGTCCCCAGCGCCTCCAGGACCGCCGCCAGCAGCACCGGCAGCAGCAGCAACCCCATCAGCCCGGTGAGGAGTTGCAGCACCTGCCGCTCGGTGGACTTCCCGACCGCCGGGTCGTTGATGGCGAACAGGTCCAGCAGCGTCAGATACAGCGCCCCCAGCGGATGGATGCCGGTCACCACCCACAACGCCACCGCCAGCGCGAGCACACAGCCCACGAGACCGGCCAGCGACCAGCGCAGCCGCCGCGAGAACAGCGAGGCGAACGGCGCGACGACCCCGACCCCCCGCCCGGCCGGCAGCGCGGGTCCCGCCGCGTACGACACCTGCTCCAGCACGACCGAACCGCGCCGCCCGTCCGCCGCCCGCACCGCCGCGGTGTCGGGCAGCAGCAGCGGACCCTGGTCGCCGCTGCTCTCGGAACCGTCCGCGAAGGCGGGGTCGTTGCCGTTCGCGGAGAGCAGCGCGAGCGTGGCGAGACCGCCCGGCCCGGTGCTCTCCCCGGGGCCGGGGGCGAGACGTTCGACGGCCCGCAGCATCAGCCGGTCCGTCTGGACGACCTTGGTGGTCCCGGCGACGGCGGCGGCGGCCAGCGCGGGCGCGGCGGTGTCGGCGTCCGACAGCACGGTCGTGGAGGCGTCCGCGGATCCGTCCCGGCCCCCGGCCCCGTCCGCCGGCGTGCCGCCGTACGCCAACGCGGCCGCCTGGTCCAGGAGTTCCTCGATGTGCTGCCCGAGCCGCCGGTTGTAGAGCCGGAGCACGAGCCGCAGCCGGGGGTTGAGCCGGCGGGCGGTGAGGGCGGCGCGGATGTTGGTCTCGTCGTCGTCGTACACGAGCGCCAGCGCGGCGGCCCGCTCCACACCCGCCTCGGCGAGCACGGCCTCCGTGGGCTCGACGGCCTCCAGCGTCCGTTCCCCGCCCGCGGGTTCACCGGCGGCCGGGGCGGTGCCGGTGCCGGCCGCCCGGCTGACGGCCGCGCTCACCACCCGGTCCAGGAGCGCCGCCGACACCGCGCGGGCCCGCCCGACGACCGGTGGCCGCACCGCGCGGTCCGCCGGCGGTACGACGAGGGTGACCTGCTCCTCGTAGACTCCCCGCAGTTCGGCGGCGAGGCGGTGCGCGAGGCCGTCGTCACCGCACACCACCATGTGCGCGCCGGCGACGCCCGGCGTCCGGCCCTGATTCGGAAGGCTCCCCACGAGGGAGAAGACTGCCTCACCGGGGCGGGAGGTTCCACGGGGGCGGTGAACGTGCGGGGTGGAACTCCCGTATGAATGGGGAGGGAAGGCGAGAAACAGGCGGAGGTGCCCGAAACCGTGGCCATCACCAAAGAGGCCCCGCACGCGGAGGGCGCGAGCCCGAAGACCCCGCGCCCTGCGGCCCCGCCGGAGCAGCCCGGCCGGCTGACCTCACCCCTCGCCCTGACCCTGCTCCTGCTGCTGCTCGTCCTGCTCCAGAGCCCCATCCGCCGCGCGCTGTCCGCCCCGGTGATGCAGAGCTGGACGACGGTGTTCGTGGCGGTCGTGATCCAGGCCCTGCCCTTCCTGGTGCTGGGCGTCCTGCTGTCCGCGGCGATCGCCGTCTACGTCCCCCCGTCGTTCTTCGCCCGCGCGCTCCCGTCCCGCCCCGCACTCGCCGTCCCGGTCGCCGGCCTCGCGGGCGCGGTGCTGCCCGGCTGCGAGTGCGCGTCGGTCCCGGTGGCCGGTGCGCTGGTCCGCCGGGGCGTGACCCCCGCGGCGGCCCTCGCCTTCCTGCTCTCCGCCCCCGCCGTCAACCCGATCGTGCTGACGGCGACGGCGGTGGCCTTCCCGCGCGACCCCGAGATGGTCGTGGCCCGTTTCGTCGCCAGCCTCCTCGTCGCCTGCGCGATGGGCTGGCTGTGGCAGCGGGTGGGCCGCACGGACTGGATGCGGCCCCCGGCGCACGCCCACCACGAGGGGCAGAGCAAGGGTGCCGCGTTCTGGGACGCGGTCCGCCACGACGTGATGCACGCGGGCGGCTTCCTGGTGGTGGGCGCGATGGCGGCGGCGACGCTGAAGGCGGTCGCACCGGAGAGCTGGCTGCGTACGGCCGCCGACAACCCGGTGGTCGCGGTCCTGGCCCTGGCCGTGCTCGCGGTGGTCCTCTCCATCTGTTCGGAGGCGGACGCGTTCGTCGCCGCCTCCCTGACCCAGTTCTCGCTGACGGCCCGGCTCGCGTTCCTGGTCGTGGGCCCGATGATCGACCTCAAGCTCTTCGCGATGCAGGCGGGCACCTTCGGCCGCGGCTTCGCCCTGCGCTTCGCCCCCATGACCTTCGTCCTGGCCGTCGCGTCGGCCGTACTGACCGGAGCGGTCCTGCTGTGAACCGACAGTCCCAGGCGGCCGTCCTCTTCCTGCTCGGCGCGGCCCTCCTGCACGCCGGCACCACCGACCTCTACCTCCGCTACGTCAAGTCGGGCCTGCGGCCCCTGCTGCTGGCGTCCGGCGCGATCCTGATCGTCACGGCCCTGGCGACAGCCCTGTACGAACGCCGCAGGGCGAGGCAGGAGCAGGAGGGCGACGGCCACACCCACCCCGAACCCCGGATCTCCTGGCTCCTCGTCCTCCCCCTCCTCGCCCTGATCCTGGTCGCCCCGCCCGCCCTCGGCTCCTACAGCGCGACCCGCACCGGAACGGCCCTCCAGGAACCCCTCGCCTACCCGGCCCTGCCCGCCACCGGCCCGCTGCGCCTCAGCCTCGTCGACTACGCGGGCCGCGCCGTCTACGACCACGGCCGCACCCTCGCCGGCCGCGAGGTCCAGGTCACCGGCTTCGTGGCCCTGGACCACGGCGGCACCCCGTACCTGATCAGGATGGCCCTCAACTGCTGCGCCGCGGACGCCCAGCCGGTCAAGGTCGCCCTGACCGGCCACATCCCGCCGGTCCTCCAGCCGGACACCTGGCTGACCGTCACCGGCACCTACACCCCGCGCCGCGTCGCGGACCCCGTCAACGACGGGCCGATCCCGTTCCTGGAGGTGACCTCCGCGAAGCCGGTGCCGGCCCCACGGGACCCGTACGACGAGTCCTGGAACAACTGACGTACCGGCCGGGCGGATTTGATCATTCCGGGAGCCCCCTGACCTGCTCCTACGCGCGGCCGCCGGGTACTGTCACCCTCGTCGACACCTTGATCGGCGATCAGGCGCGGGTGAACCGGGGAGTGGATCCGTCGTGGCACTGAACATACGGGGACGAAGGGCCGCCGCCGTGGCGGTGACCGCGGCCGTGACCGCCCTGACCCTGCTGCCCGTCCTGCCCGCGACCGCCGCCGGGTACACCGCCGCGGCCGGCCCCTGGGGCACCGGCGCCGCGCTGACCGGCGCCGACGGCCGGCAGAGCCTGATCGACGTCCGGTCGGCGGCCGACGGCACCGTGTTCGCGCTGTGGCGCGACCAGGCCGCCGGAGCCTCCACCTGGGAGATCCGGGCCGCGGTGAAGGCCGCGGGCGGCGACACCTGGAGCGCCCCGCACACCCTGCTCACCGGCGTCGGCGCGAGCGCCGAGGCCCGGCTGGCCGTGACGGCCGGCGGGCGGGCCGTGGTGACCTGGGTGACCGGCAGCGGTACCGACGGCTCGCTGTCCGCCCTCGCCGCCACCTGGGACGCGGCGGCCGGTGGCTGGTCCGCCCCGGTCACGCTCGCCGCCCACGACGGCCTGAACATGTCCACGCCCCAGCTGGCCGCCGCGGCCGACGGCACCCTCACCGCCGTATGGACCCAGGGCGACCAGGCCCTGCACTTCGACGTGATGAGCGCGACCCTCACGCCCGGTGCCGCCGCCTGGTCCGCGCCGGCGCCCCGGGGCGGCGTCACCAGCGGCTCGGTGTACGACCTCTCGCTCGCCGTGGCGCCCGACGGCGCGGCCACCGTCGCCTGGGACGCCTACGACTTCTTCTCCGGCGACCATGTCGTCACCACCGCCACGCGCACCGCGGCCGGCGACTGGAGCGGTGCGGCCGCGCTGCCGGGCGCCGACGCCTCGGCCGGCGACGTGCGCGTGACGATGGACGCGCACGACGTCACCACCGTGCTGTGGCTCGACGTCACCGACGCGAACACGGGCACCGGCGACCTCAAGTCCGTGACCAGGACGTCCCCTTCGGGAGCGTGGGGTGCCGCGCAGACCGCCGCGGCCGCCGTCCGCCCCAGCGACGACAGCGGACCGCTGGCCGCGCCCGACGGTGACGTGACCTACGTGTGGACCGGCTGGAGCACCGGCGCGGGCACCCCGGTCGTGCAGACCGTCACCCGTACCGCGGCGACCGGCGCCTGGTCCGCCCCGACGACGCTGTCCACGGGCTATGTGAAGTGGCAGGTGTCGGCGGCGATCGGCGGCGACGGCACGGTCCAGGTGGTGTGGCCGCAGGTGCCGAGCATCGACAACGGCGACGACAACTACCTCCAGTGGGCGGTGCGCGCCGACGACAAGTGGACCCGGGCGACCGCGCTGAACAGCGCGCCCGTGCCCGCCGTGCCCAACACCGACGCCCTGGCCGGCGAGGTGGCCGCCGGGCCCGACGGCCGGGCCACGGTGGTGTGGCGCGAGGCGCGTTACTCGGGCGGCGGCACGTACACCTCCCAGCTGTGGGGCCGGTCGCAGACCCTGCTGGTCAGGCCGGGCATCACCACGAAGGCGACGCTCGGCGGGACCGTCCGCACCGGGTCCACGGTCACCTGCTCCGCCGCCGCGACCGGTTACCGCGCCACCACGGCGTGGTCGTGGCTGCGCGACGGCAAGGCCGTCGCGGGCGCGACGGCGAAGACGCGCACGCTGACGGCCGGCGACTACGCCCACAAGGTGGCCTGCCGGGCCACCTTCGCCAACGCGGCCGGCTCGGTGGTCTCCACCTCCGCTGCCGTCACGGTCGCCGCCGGGCCCGCGCTGAAGGCCACCAAGGCGCCCGCGATCAGCGGCACGGCCAAGGTGGGCGCCAGGCTGACCGCGAACCACGGCACCTGGACCCCGGCCGCCACCTCGTACACGTACCAGTGGAAGCGCAGCGGCGTCACCATCGGCGGCGCCACCCGGTCCACGTACGTCCTGGCCAAGGCCGACAAGGGCAAGAAGATCACGGTGAAGGTCACGGCCCGCCGCACCGCCTGGACGAACGGCTCGGCGACGACGCCGGCGGTCACGGCACGCTGACGCGCAGCGCCCGGCCGCCGCGACCGGCCGGGCCTCGCCGCGGCGGCTCCACCGGCCTTACCCGATCCGGGCGTTCTCACGCTACGGCGCGGTTAAGTCTCCCTCAAACCCTGGTGGCTGGGGGGTGAGCACCGCATGATGGTGGCATGACGGCGGCCTGGCATGCCCTGGATCGACTGGTGAGCTGGCCGGACCTCGCGGAGGCCCAGCCCAGCTGTGGCATTGGCCGGGCTCTGCGCTCGACCAGGGCCGAGATCGCGCACTTCCACTCCGGACACAGCGTCGACCTGCATCTCACGGCAGGGACGATCCGCCGCTTCGAGCACGACCTCAGGCACTCCACCGCGATCCGGCTGGTGCCCGGTTCGCACTGGGTGACCGTCCGTCTGGAGTGCGAGGCGGACGTCAACCTCCTCATGACGCTGATGAGCGCCGCCCTCCAGGCCCACCTCGCCCGGCCGGAGACGGTCGCCGGGGTCCCGTCCTCCCGCTGCAACGACCGCCGCGAGGCGGCACTGTCCCACCGCGCCCGCCTGTAAGGGGACTTGGGCTCCGATCGGCGGGCTACGCCGGCGTGCCGCGCCCGTCGTCCGGGTGTCCGGCGTCCGGGGCGGGCGCGCGGCCGACGCCGGGGTCGGCCGGGGGCACCGTCTCGCCCGGCACGACCCGCGGCCGGGCCTCGTCCTCCTCCTGCGCCGCGCGGGCCTCCGCCTTCAGGATGCGGGCCGAGGTGCCCGCCGAACGGGCCAGGCCGGGCAGCTTCTTGACGGCCAGGACGGCGATGACGACGAGGAGGATGATGACGAGTTCGCTCAGTCCGAACACGGGGGTCCTGTCCTTGGGGTGTGGGTGGGGGCGTGCGGGAGTTCCTCGCGGACGTACCCGTTCAGGTGCGGCAGCATGCCCCGGGCGAGCAGCGCCTGCTGCCAGTCCAGCCTGGCCTGTTCCACCTGCTCGGGGGTCGGCGGGCCGCCCCGCTCGCGGACGGCCGTCCGCAGCAGTGCCGCGAGCGTACTGACCGCCGCCACCGCGGCGAGCACCCAGCCCGCCGTCACCAGGGAGCCCGGCAGGGCGGCCGTCGGGTCCGCGAGCCGGAGCGTGTAGCCGAACAGCAGCAGGAACGTCGCCGAGGTGGCGGCCACCACCGGTGTGAGCACGGCGAGCGCCGGCAGCAGGGTGTGGTGCCCCGTCGCGGGCCGCGGTGCGGCGGCCCGCCGGCCGGCGGCGCGGACGGCGAGATAGGCGGCGTACTCCGGCCCGGCCGCCGCCGCGATCTCGTCGGCGGCGTCGAGCGCCCTGCTCCGCAGCCGGTCGCCCGCCCGGCCGCCGGGGCCGGCGGACAGCGCCGTACGGATCTCCGCGGTGCCCATCGCCAGGCGCAGCACGGCGTCGAAGTCCGGGCGGTCCTCCGGACAGAGGCGGGGCGGGCCGGTCACGTGCGCTCCCGGTGGACCGGCGGGACGGCACCGGCCCGGGGAAGGGGTGCCCGGCGGCGCGGCACGCCCGGGGCGCCGGTCAGACGTCCACGCCGAAGTCGGAGGCGATCCCGGCCAGTCCGGAGGCGTAGCCCTGGCCGACGGCGCGGAACTTCCACTCGGCGCCGTTCCGGTACAGCTCGCCGAAGACCATCGCGGTCTCGGTGGAGGCGTCCTCGGACAGGTCGTAGCGCGCGATCTCCTGCCCGCCGGCCTGGTTGACGACCCGGATGAAGGCGTTGCGGACCTGGCCGAAGCTCTGGCCCCGGCCGTCGGCGTCGTGGATGGAGACCGGGAAGACGATCCGGTCGACCTCGGCCGGCACGGCGGCGAGGTTCACCTTCACGGACTCGTCGTCGCCCTCGCCCTCGCCGGTGAGGTTGTCACCGGTGTGCTCCACGGATCCGTCGGGGCTGCGGAGGTTGTTGTAGAAGACGAAGTGCCGGTCGGAGAGGACCTTGCCGGAGGTGGCGAGGAGCAGGGCGGAGGCGTCGAGGTCGTAGTCGGTGCCGGTGGTCGTGCGGACGTCCCAGCCCAGTCCGACCAGGACGGCGGTGAGTCCGGGTGCCTCCTTGCTGAGCGAGACGTTGCCGCCCTTGGACAGGGTTACTCCCACTGCGTGCTCCTCCTCGGCAGACGTGACGGGATCCGTGTCCGGATCCCCGATCTTGAATCTACAGCACTGTAGAGAAAGCGGGGGCGGGCTTCTACAATTTCGTGCACGTGCTCCCGGCGCGGTGCGGCGCGATGACGTGCGGTGCGATGCCGTGCGGCGATACGGAGAGTTCCGTGCGGTGCTCCCGGCGCGCGACCGGCCCGCGCGTCTATACGATGGCCGACCGGGAAACGGCGGGAAACGGCGGGAAACGGCAGGCGACGGAGAGGGGACAGGGCGTGACGGACGACCGGCAGCGCTCCCGACGGCGGGGACAGGGCGAGCTGGAGGCGCTGGTGCTGTCGGCGCTGCGGGAGGCCGACGGACCGGCGACGGCCGGCTGGGTGCAGGAGCGCCTCGGCGGCGACCTCGCCTATACGACGGTGATCACCATCCTGACCAGGCTGCTGGCCAAGGGCGCGGTCACCCGTGAGCGCGGTGGACGCTCGTTCGCCTGGCTGCCCGCGTCGGACGAGGCCGGCCTCGCCGCCCACCGGATGCGCCGGGTGCTGGACGGCGAGCGGGACCGGGAAGCCGTACTCGCCAGCTTCGTCACCGGACTCGGCCCCGAGGACGAGCGACTGCTGCGCGAACTGCTGGACCGGCCGGAGGCCGACTGAGTCCCATGGGGGTCTTCGTCTTCCTGCCGCTGGTGCTGCCGCTCACGGCGTGGCCGGTAGCGCGGCTCGCCGAACAGCATCTGCATCCGCGCACCGCGACCCGGCTGCTGACCGGCGTGGCCGCGGTGATGGCGGTGTGCAGCACCGTCTGCCTGGGACTGCTCATGGTCGTCGGCACCGCCCAGCTGCCCGGCAACCCGCTGCCCGACGGCTGGTCGGACCCCGAGGTCCGCGCGGCCGTCCCGCACGACGAGATCGCCGGCCGGGCCGCCATCCCCGCCCTGTGCGTGGTGGCCCTGCTCTGTGCCCGGACGCTGTGGCGACACCGCCGGGTGCGCCGCCGCGCCCACCGGGCGCTCGCCGGGCTGCCGGGCACCGAGGTCGCCGTCCTGCCCGACGGCGTGCCCTACGCGTACGCGCTGCCCGGCGGCCGGCGCGACCGGATCGTGGTGAGCACCGCCCTGCTGGACTGCCTCGAACCGGCCGAGCGGCGGGCGCTGTTCGCCCATGAGCGCGCTCACCTCGCCGCCCGCCACCACCGTCATCTGCTCGCCGTACAACTGGCCGCGCGGGCCAACCCGTTCCTGCGGCCGCTGCGCACGGCCGTGGCGTACACGGCGGAGCGGTGGGCGGACGAGGAGGCGGCCCGGACGGTCGGCAGCCGCCGGACCGTGGCCCGGGCGATCGGCAGGGCCGCCCTGGTCTCCCGCGCCGCACCGCATGCCGCGCTCGCGTCCTTCGCCGGGCTCGCCTTCTTCACCGGGCTCGCCTCCTTCGCGGCGCCCGGACCGGTCCCGCGCCGGGTGACGGCCCTTCTCGGCCCCGCCCCGACGGTCCGCCGCTGGCCCTCCGTCTTCACCACGGTCGGCCTCGCGGTCTGGTGCGCCGCCGCCGGTACGGCCGTCTCGGCCATGTCCTCGGCGAACTCCGCGGTCACGATGCTGGTCATCCTGCACGCGGCCACGCCGCTCTGACGGGCTGCGGGCCGACCTGTCCGGGCCGGACCCGTTCCTACTCCTCGTCCTCGTCGCCCTCGAAGAAGTCCCCCACCTCGTCCACGACCTCGGCCGCCACCATGCCGCCGACCACGCCGACGGCGAGCCCGGCCGCGCCCGCCGCGATCGCCGTCCCCATGCCGGGACCGGAGCGGTGGTCCTCGTGGTGGCCGTACCCGTCGCCACCGTGCGAGTCGCCGCCGTGCCCGTACCCGCCGTACCCGCCGTGCGTGCCGTACGGCGTCCGGTGCTCGACCAGCCGGCGGATCCAGCCGTCGATCTCCGTGTTCCAGTCCCGGGCGTCGTGCAGGCCGACGGTGAAGCGGGCGAGCGCGTCCTCGCCCTCGGAGAGGAAGCCGCCGCGCTTGTCGGCCTCCAGGACGATCTCCAGGCCGCCGGAGCCGGCGAGGAAGGTCAGCTCGATCTCCTCGACCCGGTCGGCGTACTCCGGGGACGGGGTCAGCTCGATCTCCTGGTAGAACGGCAGCCGCTGCCCGGTGCCGCCGATGCGTCCGTACTCGAGGTCGGCCGAGCGGAAGCCGAAGCCCAGCTGCCCGAACGCCTCCAGGACCGCCTCCTGGACGGGGAGCGGGGCGACGTTCAGCGGGTCGAGGTCGCCCTTGTCCTTCGCACCCGCCACCAACAGCTCGGTCCGTACCCCGAGCACGATCCCCAGCGCCTGCCCGTACAGCTCGGTGACCGGCGTCTCCCACGGCAGCGGCACGCTGAACGGCACGCTCCGCTCCTCGCCCTCGGCGAGCCGGAAGCCGCCGCCGACGATGAAGCGGTCGAAGACGACGGTGCCCCCGCTCTCGCCCTCCTCGTGCTCGGCCTCGACCCGGGCCACCAGCTCCAGGCCGATGTGCTCGATGTCGAAGTCGGCGCCGCCGCCCCGCAGACGGACCTCGCCGGTCAGCGAGGCGCCGGGCCGGACGGGGGAGGGGTCGAGGACCGTGTCGACCGTGGGGCCGCCCACACCGAGCGAGCCGAGCAGTCGCTTGAACACCATCGTGGCGTCCACTCCTTACCTTCACGTGCGATGACTTCTACAGTCGCGTAGAAGCAGCATAGGGTGGACGGCACGGGCGGAGGCCGTGGTCGACACCCCTGCCGGGGGAACGGCCGAAAATCGGCGCCGCGGCTCATCGCGCCGTGGCTCACGGCGGCACGCCCGCCGCGCCCGGGAACACCGACCCGGCGAGAATCGTTGCGCAAGTGAACGTTCTAGTGAAGGAGCAACCCTTGTCCGCCACACCGACGGACGCCCCGGGGCACAGACCCCCGCCACCCCGCCACACCTCCCCCGCGCACGGCACACGGCGGGGCACCCCCTCGCGATCGATGCGCCGATGAGCGCCCCCGAAGCCTGGCTCGGCCTCCTGGCCGTCCTCGTCCTCACCCTGGGCACGGGCTACTTCGTCGCCCAGGAATTCGCGTACGTGTCCGTCGACCGCCTCGCCCTCGCCCGCGCCGCCGAGACCGGGGACCGCCGGGCCGCCCGCGCCCTGAAGGTCCTGGAGCGGCTGTCCTTCATGCTCTCCGGAGCCCAGCTCGGCATCACGGTGACCGGTCTGGTCGTCGGCTTCGTCGCCGAGCCCTCGGTGTCCGCGCTGCTCGAACCCGTCCTGTCCGGCCTTGGTATCCCCGACGGCGCCGTCTCCGGCATCTCGGTCGTGCTCGCCTTCGTCCTCGCCACCGTCGTCCAGATGGTGATCGGCGAACTGGCCCCGAAGAACCTCGCCATCGCCGTGCCCGAGCGGCTGGCGACCGCGCTGGCCCCCTCCACGCTCGCCTACCTCAAGGTCGTGGGACCCGTCGTGCACGTCTTCGACGGCGCCGCGAACAGGCTCCTGCGCAAGGCCGGCATCGAACCCGTCGAGGAACTGCACCACGGCGCCACGCTGGAGGAGCTCGGCCATCTGATCGGCGAGTCCCGCGAACAGGGCGCGCTGCCGCGCGACACCGCCGAACTCCTCGACCACGCCCTGGAGTTCTCCGGGCGCACCCTGGACGAGGTGATGGTCCCGCGAGCGGGCTCCGTGTTCGTCCGCAAGGACGCCACGGCCGCCGAGGCGGTCGAACTGGTCGCCCGGCACGGCCACTCCAACTATCCCGTCCTCGGCGACCACCCCGACGACGTCACCGGCGTCCTCGGCGTGCGCGAGCTGATGGCCCTGCCCGCCGACCGCTTCGCGGACACCACCGCGGGCGCCGCCGCCCGCCTCCCGCTCCTGCTGCCGGACACCCTCCCGCTGCCCGACGCGGTGGAACGGATGCGCTCCCAGGGCGACGAGTTCGCCGTCGTCCTGGACGAGCACGGCGGGGTGGCGGGCATCGTCACGTACGAGGACATCGCCGAGGAACTGGTCGGCGACATCGCCGACGAGTCCGACCGGATCACCGAGATCGCGGTCGCGGACGGCGAGGGCTGGCTGGTGGACGCCGGCCGCCGGCTCGACGAGGTGGCCGAGGCCACCGGCGTCGAACTGCCCGAGGAGGAGGACTACGACACCGTGGCCGGACTGATCGTCGACCGGCTGGGCCGCTTCCCGACCATCGGCGACCGCCTCACCGTCGGCCTGCCCGGCGGCGGACGCGCACTGATCGACGTACGCACCCTGGACCGGCACGTGCCGGACCGGGTGGGGCTGCGGCTGTCGACGGAGGACCAGGCATGAGTTTCCCGACGGCACTCCTCGTCACCGCGCTGCTGCTGATCGGCAGCGGGTTCTTCGTCGCCGCCGAGTTCGCGCTGGTCGCCGCCAGACGCCACCGCCTGGAGAAGGCGGCCGCCGAGGGGCGGCGCGGCGCGGGCGCGGCCCTGGCCGGCATGCGCGAGCTGTCCCTGATGCTGGCCGGCGCCCAGCTCGGCATCACCGTGTGCACCCTGGGCCTGGGCTCGGTCTCCAAGCCCGCCATCTCCCACGAACTCGACCCGCTGCTGCACAGCCTGGGCCTGCCCGCCGCGCTCAGCTACGGCGTGGCGTTCGCGGTCGCGATGATCGTGGTGGTCTTCCTCCACATGGTCGTCGGCGAGATGGCCCCCAAGTCCTGGGCCATCGCCCACCCCGAGCGCTCGGCGATGCTGCTCTCCCCGCCCTTCCGGGCGGTGGTGAAGGCCGTACGCCCGCTGATCCGCGCCCTCAACGCGCTGAGCAACGCCCTGGTACGCCTGTGCCGGGTCACCCCGCGCGACGAACTGGCCTCGGTCCACGACCGCGAGCAGCTCACCCACCTCGTCGAGGAGTCCGAGCGGCTGGGGCTGATCAGCAAGGACGACTCCGAGCTGATCACCAACTCGCTGACCGAACCCCGGACACCGGTCGGCGACCTCCAGGTGCCGGCCGACCGGATCACCTCGGTGCCGGCGGACGCGGACGTCGAGCGCATCCTCGCCCTCACCACCGCGCACGACCGCAGCCGGCTGCTGGTCCGTGACGGGGAGACGGTCGTCGGCTCCGTCCACGCCCGCGACGCCCTGGTGGCCCGGGCCCGGGGCCGGGACGTCACCGCCCGCACCCTCGCCCGCCCGGTCCCGGAGCTGGCCGCCGAGGACACCCTCGGCGAGGCCGTCGAGTGCCTGCGCCGCCGCCGTGCCACCCTCGCCGTCGTCCGGGACGACACGGGCCGGCTCACCGGCCTGGTCGCACTGGACGACCTGCTGGCGCGGCTGCTGCACCCGCAGACGGTGTGATCCCGGGCGCGGGGCGGGTGCGGGACAGCGCAGGTCGGACACCGAATTCACAGTTCGGACGCGTTCGTTCCCTCGCGCGCGGCGGTTCCGCCTGCGAGGCTCGGACCCGTGACGTACGTAGTGACGGTTGACACCTGTATCCCGGAGGGCACTTCGGAGCTGGACCCGCTGCAACGGGCCGGTGCCGTGGCGCTCATCGAGGACGGCTTCGACTCCGTCGGAGCCGTCGAAGGGCCCGACGGAGTGGAGGTCGGTCTTCTCGACACCATCGTGGCCGTCCACCCCGGCGGAGCCCTGCTGAAGGTCATCGTGAACGCTCCGGCCCTGGAGTTCGCCGAGGACTCGGTGCAGGTGCTCGTGGACGAACTGCTGGAGCGCACCGAACTGCTGGCGGACTGGACGATCGAGCGGTGCGAGGTCGAGCTGCACCAGGATCTGGCCAGGGAGAGCCTCGCCGCCGCCGACGGACCCGACGCGCCGCCCGACGACCCGGCCGTCCGCAAGGCCCGGCACACCGGGATCCCCGCCCCCGAGGACACCGACGGCCGCGACGACGGCGAGGCGAAGTCCGCCGCCGTCCGCGGCACGATGCTGGCGCTCGCCGGTGAACTGCGCTCCTTCCCCCCGACGATGTTCGGCGCGGCCGGCGACGAGCACGAAGAGCGGTCGTACGGCGACGACGAGAGCGCCGCACTCGCCGCCGGCGCCCTCGTCTACGCGAGCGCCGTCCTGGTGGACGAACTGTTCGAGGACGTCCACGTCCTGACCCAGGAGGACGCCACCGTCGCGGAGTGCGAGGGCCCCCTGTGGCACCTGGAACGCCTTCCCGACCGGTACGCGCTCCAGTACGACGCCCGCTTCGCCCGGCGCTTCCTCGTGACGGTGATCGCCCTGACCACCCGCTTCACCGACGGAAGCTTTCAGCGGCTCGGCTGCGTCGCCGAGGAACTCGCCCTGCGGTTCCTCCTGAGCGAGGCGACCACGACCCTGGAACTCCACGAACTCCTCGACGACCGTGTCTCGGCCGCGCTCGTCACCTTCGCCGGCCACCTCTACGAGGACAGCGACCACGAGTGGCTCTACGACGGCTCCACGGACGGCATCGACGACGTCCGGGCGGGCGTGCCCGGAGGCGGCGTACCCCGGTCGTTCGCGTCCTGGTTCACCCCGTTCGACGCGGACGGCCACCCGTACCCGTCCACGACGGGCGAACCGGAAGGCGCCGCACCGTGAGGCTCCGCACCGGGTGAGACCCGAGCCGCCCCCGCCCTCCGCCCTCGGCGGAAGCGGGGGCGGCCGCCCCGTGGTCCGGACATCTCAGGAGACGCCACCGAACAGGCCGTCCGAGGGCGGGGGTTCCGGCACGGCGGGCGTGTCCCCGGGGCCGGCGACGTCGGTCGGCGACGGGGCGAGGGACTCGCCGGGCGTGGGCGTCACCTCCGGGTCGGCCGTGGCCGGCGCGACGGCCACCGTGAGGGTGACCGTGGCGGCGGCCGGGACCGTCGCGCCCTCGGCCGGGTCCTGCGCGAGGACGGTGCCCGGCGCGGCCGACTCGGAGGACTCCTCGACCGTCGCGACCGTCAGGCCCCGCTCCTCCAGGATCCCGGTGGCCTCCTCGACGGAGGACCCCGTCACGCCGGGCACTTCGACATCCCCGACGTCGGTGCCCCCGCCGTCCCCGCCGTCCTCGTTGTCGGTCTCGACCGGGTCCTCCGGCAGGGCGGTGTCCTGCGTGCCGTCCGAGCCCACCGGCCGCTCCAGTCCCGCGTCCGCCTCCTGGACGTCGACCAGCCGGTACTCGCTGACCTCGTCCCCGTCGTCCGCGGGCTCGACCTTGACGACCTTGTCGCGGTCGTACGACGTCCACCGCGGGTTCGTGCCCTTGAACTCGACGTCGGCCCTGTCGACGTCGTGCTCGAAGGCGCCCAGCGGATTGCCGCAGCTGCACTGCACGACCGGCTTGCCGTGCAGGTCGACCAGGACCGCGATGCCGGCCTGGAGCAGCGCCTCGAAGGCGACCGCCCTGCCCTTCTTGTAGTCGTGGTTCTTCACCAGCGTGTCGTTGCGCAGCAGAACGGGCGTCAGCTTCTCGATGAAGCCGCCGATCTCGTCGAGACCGATGCCCTGCGCCTTGGCCCACTCCAGCGCCTTCTGCCGGTTGGCGCGACTCCCGAGGAACTCGGTGAGTTTCGCCTTGTCGCAGCTCTTCTTGTGCCGGGTGCCGCCGTAGAGGCCCGGCCGGTCGCCCTTCTGCACGCCTCCGCCGAGGGCGAGAGCGTCGCTGACAGGTTGCTCGACGGCGAGTTCGAGCGCGTCCGCGAAGAAGGGCGCGGCGGCCGGGGCCCCGCGGGCGATCGCCTTGACGGCGATCCTGGCGGCCGGCGCGCACGCGGTGACGGCCGGTCCGACGATGCTCAGGATCGCGGCGAGCAGGACCGCGATCCTGACGACCCCCCGTTTGTGGCTCATGGGTCTCCCTCACTGAGGCTGAGAAGGCGGAATGCGGGCGACGGGGTGCGGGTGGTGGCCCGTCCCGTCACGAGGCGGCCGGTTCCGGTGCCGGGCGCGACAGGACCAGGGCGATCACGACGACGGTGACCACGATGAAGACCGCGACGACGGCCACGACCCAGGCCGGAACCCCGGTGACGAACAGCGCCGGGAGCGCCGTGATCGCCGACAGGATCCGGGACGCGGCGACGACACGGGAGCCGGTGCGGCTCGCGGTGCGCCAGGCGTGGACGACGGCGACGACCGTGATCAGTCCGAGTACGGCATCGCCGACGAGGACGCCCGCGGGCGGCCCGGGACCGTCGCTGTCCGGTGCCAGGACGCCGACCACGTTGGTCATGTCGAGCAGCCCGAGCGCCGCGGCGAGTCCGAGACCCACCTTGTTCTTGCGGCTGAGCGGGATGCCCCGCGCTTCCGTCCGACTCATGTCGTGTCCCCCGTAAGGGTGTTGGGGCCGCCGGAGCGGCGACCCGGTGCACCGAGCATCCTGGCCGTGCCCCTCGGCGCGCATCGTCCGAACCTCCTCGCCGGCCGGGAGGATTTCCCGCTCCGGAGGGAAGGACGAGCCCTCCCGGCCGGGAGGGAGGTCGGCCATCATCGGGACATGACCTCCCCCGCCGGCCCGATCCGGGTGCTCATCGCCGACGACCATCCCGTCGTACGACGCGGTCTGGGCGCACTGCTGGCCTCGCTGGACGGCGTGGAGGTGGTGGCGGAGGCGGCGAACGGCGAAGAGGCGCTCAGAGAAGCCCGGTTGAGCCGGCCCGACGTCGTCGTGATGGACATCCAGATGCCCGAAC
Organism: Streptomyces phaeofaciens; assembly: GCF_014648915.1. Classification (GTDB taxonomy): domain Bacteria; phylum Actinomycetota; class Actinomycetes; order Streptomycetales; family Streptomycetaceae; genus Streptomyces; species Streptomyces phaeofaciens. The sequence goes on from NZ_BMSA01000006.1 coordinate 120,807, forward strand.
TGGACGGCGTCGAGGCCACCCGGCGACTGCTCGCCCTGCTGCCGGACGTGGCGGTGCTCGTCGTCACGATGTTCGAGGACGACGAGACGGTGGTCTCCGCGATGCGCGCCGGCGCCCGCGGCTACCTCCTCAAGGGCGCCCAGCAGGAGGAGATCCTGACCACCCTGCGCTCCGTCGCGGCCGGACAGTACGTGATCGCGCCCCGGGTCGCGGCCCGCCTCCTCGGCCGCCTCTCCCCGGCGGCCCCGCCGGCCGCCCCCTTCCCCGGACTGACCGACCGCGAGCGCGAGGTGCTCGACCGGGTGGCCCGCGGGTACACCAACGCCCGGGTCGCGGCCGAACTGGCCCTGGCCGAGAAGACCGTGGCGAACCGGCTGTCCGCGATCTTCCTGAAACTGGGCGTGAGCGGGCGGACCGAGGCGGTGATCCTGGCCCGGGAACACGGACTGGGCGACGGCCCACCGGAGGCGAGGCCGTGACCCTACGACGCCTGGCCACCCGGGTCCTGCTCGCACTCCTCGCCGCTGCGGCCCTCGCCTCCCTCGGGCTCGCCCCGCCCTCCTCCTTCGATCAGTGGGCGATCTGGGCGGCGCTCGTCGGTACCTTCCTGGCGGTGTGCTGGGCGACGGTCACCGCCCGCCGCCCCGGTGCGACGGCGGCCCCCTTCCTCGGCGCCGCCGCCGCCGGCCTGCTGGCGGCCCCGCTCGCCCTCGCCGCGGGCGTCCACGCGCCCGCCGTGGCCCTGGCCGTCCTCGCCCCGACGGTCGCCCTGCCGCTGGCGGCCCTGCGGGTCGTGCCGCAGCGGCCGCCGTCCCGGCTGCTGACCTGCGCGGACGCCGCCGTCGTCGGCACCGGCGCCGGGTGCGCGGTCACGGCGGTGGCCGGGACGGCGGCGGCCCAGACCGCCGCGGCGATCGCCGCCGGGACCGTGGTGCTCGCCGGGACCTGGGTGCTCTTCGAGATCACCACCGGCGACGACCGGCGCCGCGTGCTGTGGCTGGTGCTGGGCGCCGCCGCGACGACGCTGGGCGGCATGCTCCAGTTCGCCGCCGAGAACTCCCTGCCCATGGGGCCGGTGGCCACCGTCGTCGCCACGAGCGCGGTGTCGCTGCCGTTCCCCCTCGCCGTCACCGTCGCGCTCGTCGCGCCCCGCCGGGCCGACGTCCGGGTCGTGATCCGCGGGGCCACCGTCCTGATCGTCATGCTCGCGCTGAGCACGGCGGTCTACGAGGGGGTCGCCGCGGTGTGGGAGCTGGTGGTGGGAACCCGGCCCGGCAAGGGAGTGCCGGCCCTGCTCGCCGCCACGATCGCCGCCGGCTACCAGCCCGTTCGGCAACGGGTCGAGGCGAGCATGGACGAGATGCTGTTCGGCAGATCCGCCGACCCGGTCGAGACGCTCACCCGGCTCGGCACGGACCTCACCGCCGGTGCCCCGCCCCCGCTGTGGCTGCACACCCTGCGCTCCACCCTGGGCGTGCCCGGCATCGCCCTGCGCCAGGACGGGACCGCGGTCGCCACCGCGGGCACCATGGACGACGGCCACACCACCCGCACCGCCCTGCGCGCGGGCGCCGAGGACGTGGGCGACCTCGTGGTGTGCCTCCCGCCCGGACATCTACGGCTGCCCCGGGCCGCGACGGCGGTGCTCGATCTCGTCGCGGCGCCCCTCGCCCAGGCCCTGCACGCCGCGCGGCTCAGCGAGCAACTGCGCGTCTCCCGCGGCCGGGTGGTGACCGCGCTGGAGGAGGAACGCCGCCGGATGCGCCGGGACCTGCACGACGGCCTCGGCCCGGCCCTGACCGGCATCGCCTACACCACCGACGCGGCCGCCAACCTCATCGCCACCGACCCGGAGCACGCGGTGCGGACCCTGCGCGGGCTGCGCGCCGACATCGGCGACGCGATCACCGAGATCCGCCGGATCGTCTACGGCCTGCGGCCCCGGGCCATCGACGAACTGGGCCTCGTCGACGCCGTCCGCCAGCGCATCGCCCCCCTGCGCGCCGCGGACGGCCGCCCCCTGACCGTCACCGTCGACGCACCGCAACGGCTCCCCCCACTCCCCGCGGCCGTCGAGGTCGCCGCGTACCGGGTGGCGGTGGAAGCCGTGACCAACATCGCCCGGCACTCCGACGGCACCACCGCCACCCTCACCCTGAACCTCCCGCACCCCGCACTCCTGCGCCTGACCGTCACCGACACCGGCCACTGCACGACACCCTGGACACCGGGCGTGGGCATCCAGTCCATGCACGAACGCGTAGAGGAAATCGGCGGCACCCTCACCCTCCGCCCCACCCCCGAGGGCGCCACCCTCACCGCGGACCTTCCCCTCACCCTTCCCACCTGACGCCGCCGCGCGGCTGCCGGGGTGGTCGTTCACCGAGGTCCGGCGCTTACCGCTACTCCTCCGGTTCCCACGCGCGGAGGAGGTCGAACAGACCTGCGTCTCCCTCGATCTGCACGGAGTCCGCCGGGATACGGTCGTACACGAAGAGAACCAGCTCACTGGCCGTGCCGCGAACGGAGACGCCGGGCGCGTTCGGACCCTCGTCGGCGGCGGCGACGGGCGTCGTGCCGGGCGTGGAGATACGGGTGGAGCGTGCGCCGTCGCCGTCGACCGTGAGGCGCCAGGAGTGGCCCTCGGCGGCGTGGAAGTCGAAGGCAGTGGGCTTGTGCGGCCAGGCACTCGGCGTCGCGACGCAGGTGAACAGGAACTCCTCGACACCGTCGAGTGCCACCTCGTCCGGCAGCGGTTGCGGGGCACCCACAGTGAGCTGGGCGTCGTAGGTGTGCACCGCCAGCTGCTGGAGCTGGTGCCGGGCGACGGCGCCACAGGTCGGCGGAGACTGGGACGCACCCCACCACGTCCAGCAACCGCGATCCGGGCCGGCCTCCCGCAGCGCGTCCAGCAACTCCTGCGTCGACGCGGCCAACCAGGCCGGCACGGCCTCGCGCTCTTGAGGCGCAGCCAGGTCGCCCTCCGGTACGGCCTTGGCCGAAGCAGGCCCCGCGGCGACGGTGGCGGCCCAGGCGCGACGCCCCTCGCCGATGTGCTCCGCCAGATCGAACAGCGTCCACTCCGGGCAGGTCGGCACCTGCACGTCGAGGCTGGGCGCGGAGGCGACCGCGGCGCGGAAGGCGCTCGCCCGTTCGTCGATCAGTCGCAGCAGAGCGGAGAACGCAAGTGTCGTGGTCACCTGTGACTCTCTATCACCGTGTTCCGACAATCGGACAGCGATTTTCCCGGCCGGGGCGGCGAGCGCGCGGCACGGGCCGGGCGCCCCGAGCCGATCCGGGCTGCCGGCGGGGCCGTGATCACCAGGGGACGACGCCGTCGTCCTCGAAGAACGAACCGGTCGGGCCGCCGTCGGGCAGGGTGGCGAGCCGGATCGCTGTGGCCGCGCCCTGTTCAGGAGTGCGGGGCCCTTGGAAGCCGGTGAAGTCGGTCGCGACCAGGCCCGGGCAGGCGGCGTTGATCAGGATGTTCGTACCGGCGAACTGCCGGGCGTACTGCACGGTGAGGGCGTTGAGGAACGACTTCGACGGCGCGTAGGCCGCCATGATCGGCATCTCGATGTCCGGGTCCGTCTGCCGGGCCAGGGAGCCGACGCTGCTGGAGACGTTGACGATGCGTGGCGAGGCCGCGCGCCGCAGCAGTGGCAGCATCGCGTTGGTCGTCCGGACGACACCCATGACGTTGGTGTCCAGGACCGAGCGGAGCACCTCCAGGTCGAGCGCGGTCGGGTCCTGCACCCACCCCGGGCCCATCTCGCCCGAGACACCGGCATTGTTGACCAGGGCGTCCAGGCGCCCGGCCAGCCGTTCGATCAGTTCCGCGGCATCGGTGACGCTCTGGTCGTCGGTCACGTCCAGCGGTACCCCGAACGCGTCCACGCCGGCGGCACGCAGCTTCTCGACGGCGGTTTCGCGTCGGGCGGCGTCGCGGGCTCCCACGCCCACGCGGTACCCGAGGCTGCCCAGCCCGGCCGCGATCTCGTACCCGATGCCCTTGTTCGCGCCGGTCACCAGCGCGATCATCGTTTCGCTCATGCTGATGATGCTGGCTCGCGGACGAGCGGCGCGGCCAACACCGATACGGTGCCCTGTCATACCTGCCAGGTATCACCGCGTAGGCTGCGGCCGTGGACACCCTGGAGAACCGCGAGTTGAGGTACTTCGTGGCGGTCGCCGAGGAACTGCACTTCGGGCGCGCCGCCGAACGCCTCGGCATGGCCCAGCCGCCGCTGTCGCGGGCGATCCAGCAGCTCGAACGGCGCCTCGGGGTCTGCCTGCTGGAGCGCAACCGCCGTGGCGTCCGGCTGACCGGCGCCGGAGAGGTGCTGTTGCACGAGGGCCGGGCGGCCCTCGACGCGACCGCTGCCGCCGCTCGCCGCACCCGCCGTGCCGGCGGCGTCGACAGCCCTGCCGGCCCCCGCGGTCGGCTGGTCCTCGCGGTGAAGGCCGCCGCGTCCCACGAACTGCTGCGGAAACTTCTCGACGCCTACGCGGCCGAGCCCGACAGCGCCGAGATCGAGGTGCTGCCGGGCGGCATCTGCGAGCAGGAGGAGCAGCTGCGCGACGGACGCGCCGATGTCGCGCTCATGTACACGCCGTGGAACTCCCTCGCCGGGTTCGACAGCGAGGCACTGACGACCGAGGGGCAGGTTGCCGTCCTCCCTGCCGGGCACCCCCTCGCCGCCCGCGACACCTTGTCCCTGGCCGAGGTCAGGGACATCCCCGACCTGCCGCTCGCCCGCTGGCCCACCCACGGCACCTACGCACCCGGCCCGGGCCCCGAGATCCACAACCAGACGCAACTGGCCCAGCTGATCGCCCTCGGACGCACCGTGGCGGTCGTCCCCGACTCCGCCCGCTCCTGGCTGTGGGCCGAACACACGGCCGTCCCCTTGACCGACGCGCCACCCGTCGTGACCCACATCGCCTGGCCCGCCCACAGCCGCTCCCTGGCCCTGGCAGGCCTGATCCGCACGGCCGCACGACTATGACCAGCTCCTGCCCCCATCGGTCACCATCCGGGCCAGCTCGGACGCCACCGGGGCGACAGCCACGCAGCGAGACACGCAGCAACGCCAGAGGGCCCTTACCGACTCGGTAAGGGCCCTCTGATCTGCTACTTAGCTGTCGGGGTGGCGGGATTTGAACCCACGACCTCTTCGTCCCGAACGAAGCGCGCTGCCAAGCTGCGCTACACCCCGATGTCGCTGCTGTTCCTGCTTGTCGCGGCGACGTCGTTTACTTTAGCCCACTGGTGGCTGGAGACGAAATCCGGTTTTGGCGCGGTGGCGGATGGGGTTGGGGCGGGCGTGGTCGAGGGCCACGAGGAGGACGGCGAGGGCGTAACAGGCGAGGCCGAGGAGGAGGGCGTTGGCCAGGGTGTGCTGGTAGCCGTGGGTCTCGGCGTCGAGGAACGGGTAGAGGTGGCGGCCGGGCGTGCCCGGCAGGATCAGCTCGGCCCGGGCGAGGAGGAAGGCCAGGTAGGCCAGGGGGTATGCCATCCAGGTCGCCGCCCGGCGCAGCCGCAGCCGGCCGGGGGAGGTCAGCAGCAGCCACTCCAGTACCGCGGCCGTCGGTGTCACGGTGTGGATGAGGTGGTTGGCGATGCCCTGCCAGTCGGAGGAGGCCGCCGTCGCCGTGTCCGCGCCGGTCAGGGAGAACGGGGTCGCCGTGCCTGTCAGGAGCAGGTGGTACACCAGGCCGGCGATCGTGATGTAGAGCAGCGCGGCGCCGGTGAGGGCCGCCGGGAGGGGCCTGCGGGCGGTCCATGCGCGGCGGGCCGACAGGAGCATGACGCCGGCCAGCAGGAGGTTGGCCTGGATCGCGAAGTGGCTCAGTACCCGTGGTGCGCCGCCGAGGCGCAGTTCGAACGCCACGCCCGCGGCCGCCGTGCCGGCGAGGAGTACGCGGAGGATGGCGGCCACGGGGCGGCGTACGGGAGGTACCACCGCCGCGGCGGGGACGAAGGAGGGCAGCAGCCGGTGGGTCCGCGGTATCGCGGGCAGATCCGGGATGTCCCTGGGTATCGGCGCGGTCATGCCCCTCACGCTAGGGAAGAGGGGCAAACCGGGCGATTCGGGTGGGCCGTGCGGGGGAGGGGCGTCCCTACGTGCGCTCCACCAGCGTCAGCAGCGTGACCTCCGGCGGACAGGCGAACCTCACCGGCGTGTACCGGTTCGAGCCGCACCCCGCCGACACGTGCAGGTACGCCGTACGGCCCTCCGCCGTGTGGGTCGACAGGCCCTTCACGCGGTCCGCGTCGAGGTCACAGTTGGTGACCAGGGCGCCGTAGAAGGGGACGCAGATCTGGCCGCCGTGGGTGTGGCCGGCCAGGATCAGGGGGTAGTCGTCGGCCGCGAACGCGTCGAGGACGCGCAGGTACGGGGCGTGCACCACGCCCATCGAGAAGTCCGCGGAGACCGACGGGCCGCCCGCCACGCGCGCGTACCGGTCCCGCTTGATGTGCGGGTCGTCCAGCCCGGTCAGCTCGATCGACACCCCGTCCACCTTCAGCACGCCGCGGGTGTTCGTGAGGTTCAGCCAGCCGGCCGCGTCGAAGCCGTCCCGCAGGTCCTCCCACCGGATGTGGACGACGTCGACCGCGGGCGGGTTGCCGTTCAGGCCGTGGCGGCCCTGGACCTTCTCCATCAGGTAGCGGGCGGGGTTGCGCAGCTTCGGGCCGTAGTAGTCGTTCGAGCCGAAGACGTACGCCCCCGGGAACTCCATCAGCGGGCCGAGCGCGTCCAGGGTCTCGGGGATGCCCTCCGGGTCGGAGAGGTTGTCGCCCGTGTTGATCACGAAGTCGGGGCGCAGCCCGGCCAGGGAGCGCAGCCACCGCTGCTTCTTGCGCTGACCGCCGACCATGTGGATGTCGGAGACCTGCAACACGCGCAGGGGGCGCATTCCGGTGGGGAGTACGGGGACCGTCACCCGTCGGAGGCGGAAGGAGCGGGCTTCGAAACCCGCCGCGTAGGCCAGACCGGCGGCGCCAGCCGCCGCGATGGACAGGGGTACTCCGTATCGCGCGCGCATACTCCCATCGTGTCAGACGCCGGCGGGGCCCCTTTCCTCACCGCCCCCTAAATGAACGGGCGTCGGGCCGCCCACACCTGCGACAATCAAACCCATGACCACGCTCAAGTCGAAGCTCCACGAAGACCTCAACGCCGCGATCAAGGCGCGCGACGAGCTGCGCTCCTCCACGCTCCGGCTGACGCTCGCCGCGATCCAGAAGGAGGAGGTCGCGGGCAAGGAGAAGCGCGAGCTCTCCGACGACGAGGTCCTCAAGGTGATCACCAAGGAGGCGAAGAAGCGCCGCGAGGCCGCGGACGCCTTCACGCAGGGTGGTCGCGCCGAGTCGGCCGAGCGGGAGAAGGCGGAGGGCGAGATCCTCGCCACGTACCTCCCCAAGCAGCTCAGCGAAGAGGAGCTGAACGACATCGTCGCCCAGGCCGTCGAGGAGGCGAAGGCGGCCGGCGCCGAGGGTCCGCGGGCCATGGGTGCCGTCATGAAGATCGTGAACCCGAAGGTGGCCGGCCTGGCCGAGGGCGGCCGCGTCGCCGCCGTGGTGAAGAAGCTCCTCGCGGGCTGACTCGTACGGGCTGACCGGAAACGGCCCCTGCCTCCCGGTACGGGAGGCAGGGGCCGTTTCGTCGGTCCGTGACCGGTGGCCGGTCGGAGGAGCCAGGGGCCGAGGGGCGAGCGCTCAGCCGCGGCGCCCCCCGTTGCCGTTCCCGTTGCTCTGGCCCTGGAACAGGCCGTCCGGGAAGGAGAAGCCGGGGGTCGGGGTGTCGCCGCCCGTGGAGCCGCTGGTCGTGCCGGTGGTCGTGCCGTTGGTGAGCAGGCCGCCGATGAAGCCGTCGCCGTTGTCACCGTCGTTGTTGTCGTTGTTGTCGCCGCGGTCGTCCTCGTCCTCGTCGTCGTGGTCCCGTTCGTTGCCCGGGATGGTGACGAGGTTGAACTCCGGGGCCTCCTTGCCCGAGAGCGCGCCGGTCATCGCGTCGCGCCAGATCGGGCCCGGGGTGTCACCGCCGTAGACCTGGCCGTGGTAGACGCCGCCGATGGAGATGTTGGTCATCTTCACCTTCTGGGTGGCGCTGCCGACCCAGACGGCGCCCGAGAGGTTCGGGGTGTAGCCGACGAACCAGGCGTTCTTGCGCTCGTCCGTCGTACCCGTCTTACCGGCGTTCGCGCGGCCCGACAGCCCGGCCTGCTGGCCCGTACCGGAGTCGACCACACCGCTGAGCAGGGTGTTGACGGTGTCCGCGGTCTTCTCGCTCATCGCACGCGAGCAGGTCGACTTCGGGACCTCCAGCGACTTCTTCGTGCCGCCGACGGTCTGCGTGATCGACTCGATGGCGATCGGGGTGCAGTACATGCCCCGGCTGGCGAAGGCGGCGTAGGCGCTGGCCATGGTGAGCGGGGAGAGACCCGTCGAGCCGAGGGTCATGGACGACGGGACCTCGGGGACCTTGGCGCCGTTGCCCTGGACCACGCCGAGGGCGTCGGTCATCTTCACCACGGGGCACATGCCGATGTCGGACAGCATCTGCACGAAGTAGGTGTTGACCGACATCTCCATGGCCTTCCGCAGTGCGTAGGGCCCGTGCTCCGACTCGCTCTCGTTCTCCAGCTTGTAGTCGCCGTCGTTCACCCAGGGCTTGCCGCTGCACGTCTGGACGGTGGCCGGGTACGGCATCTCGTACGGCGCGGAGTAGGTCTGGTTGGCCGGGCGGCCCTCCTCCAGCGCGGCCGCGGCGACGAACGGCTTGAAGGTCGAGCCGGTCGGGAAGCCGTAGTTCGAGCCGCCCATGGCCGCGTTGACCGAGTAGTTGTACTCGGTCTCGTTCTTGCCGTAGCCGTACGGCTTCGACTGGCCCATGCCGAGGATCTTGCCGGTGCCGGGCTCGACGAGCGTGGCGGCGGCGGCGACCTTGTCCGACTTGTAGACGTGGTCCTTGAGCGAATCCTGGACGGATTCCTGGGACTGCGGGTCGAGCGTCGTGCGGATGGTCAGACCGCCCTGGTTCCAGACCTTGGCCCGCTCCTCCTTCGTCTTGCCGAAGACGGGGTCGCTGAGGAAGACCCGCTCGACGTACTTGCAGAAGAAGCTGGCGCCCTGGACGGCCGTGATGCAGCCGTTCTTCGGCTGGGTGACCTTCAGGCCGAGCGGGGCCTCCTGGGCCTTCGCGGACTCGGCCGCCGAGATGTCGCCGACCTCGGCCATCCGCTGGAGCACGGTGTTGCGGCGCTTGGTGGCCTCGGCCTCGTCGTTGACCGGGTCGTAGCGGCTGGGCGACTGCACGATGCCGGCCAGCAGGGCGGCCTCGGGCAGGGTGAGGTTCTTGGCGTGCTTGGAGAAGTAGCGCTGGGAGGCCGCCTCGACGCCGTAGGCCTGCTCGCCGAAGAACGTGATGTTCAGGTAGTTCTCGAGGATCTTCTTCTTGCCCAGCTCCTCCTCGACCTGGATCGCGTACTTCAGTTCGCGGATCTTGCGGCCGATGGTCTGCTGGGTGGCCTGCGCGACCTTCGTCGGGTCGTCGCCGGCCTCCTCCACGAAGACGTTCTTCACGTACTGCTGGGTGAGCGTCGAGGCGCCCTGGGAGACCCCGCTGCTCTGCACGTTCTTGTTGAGCGCGCGCAGGACACCCTTGAGGTCGACCGCGCCGTGCTCGTAGAAGCGCGAGTCCTCGATCGCGACGATCGCCTTCTGCATGTACGGCGAGATGCTCTTGAGGTCGACGACCGTGCGGTCACGCGAGTAGACCGTGGCGATCTGGGAGCCCTTGGCGTCCAGGATCGTGGTGCGCTGGCTCAGCGGCGGCGTCTTGAGGTTGGCCGGAAGTTCGTCGAACGACTCCACCGAACCCTTGGCGGCCAGGCCCAGCGCGCCGAAGGCGGGCAGCGCGATGCCCGCCAGGACGGCTCCGGAGAGCACGCTGACACCGAGGAACTTGGCGGCCTGCTGCGTGGCGGACAGGCCACCGCCCGAGCGCTTCTTTGGCATGAGGGCAGCCTACGTTCTCATTCGCCGGACACGCGTATATGCCTTGGCCTAAGCTGCTCTCAACTGTCACAGCAGCAGGGCTACGTATCAATACGTCCGGCGACCCCGAATCGTTCCGGAAGTTCCCCGACTTTTTTGGTGGGGGCGTGTCCGAATCCGCCTTGTGTGTCACTTGGCGTCCGTTGTGACTCAACAGAACTGTCCCGTTTGTGGGGATAGTCACGTATGTCGCGGGCTCACTCCCCCGGGTGATCTGCCGCTTACCCATAGTCCGTTCGGGCCATTCAAGATTGGGCCCGAAGGGGGTGTTGCGCTGTGCCCACCTTCCGTAACGTCCTCAACTGGCGGCGGTGAATATGCCGCTGCCGCCGTGGGGGAGCCTCGATTCGGGAGAGGACGGCGCCGGTATGGGCTGGGTAACCGACTGGAGTGCGCAGGCCGCCTGCCGCACTACCGATCCGGATGAACTATTCGTTCAGGGAGCAGCGCAGAACAGGGCCAAGGCGGTGTGCACCGGATGTCCGGTACGCACGGAATGCCTGGCCGACGCGCTCGACAATCGCGTCGAGTTCGGCGTGTGGGGAGGCATGACGGAGCGCGAACGCCGCGCTCTTCTGCGCAGGCGGCCGACCGTCACCTCGTGGCGCCGGCTGCTGGAGACGGCACGCTCGGAGTATGAGCGCGGAGCGGGCATCGTGTCGCTCGACGACGACAGCGTGTACGAGAACTATGCGGCGGTGGGCTGAAGCGGATGCGGCGGTGAGCTGAGGGGGCCTCGGCTCGGCCGCCGACGGAGCTTCGGCCCCGTCGGGCCAATGCTCGGCGGCGCGGGTCTCTCGCTGCCGCCGGTCGCTCGGGGTGTCGTCGGCACGTCCTCGTGTCCCGGCGCTCGCCGTGTCCCAGGCGTGCCGCCAGGCGCACGCGCCTGTTCAGTCGTCGGAGACCTCGGGCAGCTCCGGCCGGTTGGCCGCGAGCCGGTCGCCGATGTCCCGCAGCCCCGTGAGGTCGTGCACATCGCCGGGCAGCGCGCCCACTTCGGTCACCGCGACCTCGGGGTGCAGCGAGGCGAAACGGTCGCGTGTGCGCTGCTCGCGGGAGAGCAGATGCATCCGCTCGGCGTGCAGCCTCAACAGGCCCGCGGTGAGCCGATCGGTGCCGGGGGAGCCGGGAGAGTCGGCCCCTTGATCGGACGCGGTACGCGGTGCGGACGGGGATGCGGGAGATTCTGAACTGCCGTACGTGTCGGGAGAGTTACGAAGTCCAGCTTTCCCGCCGTCCTGATCCACAATGCGGGGCTCTTCAAGATTTTCCGCAGCGGCGAGCGCCCGCTCGGCCGACAGGTGGGCCGCGCCGCTGCCATGGACCCGGTTGAGCACCAGGCCGGCCAGCGGCATGTTCTCGGCGGCCAGCCGCTCGACGAAGTACGCGGCCTCCCGCAGCGCGTCCCGCTCAGGGGCCGCCACCACCAGGAACGCCGTCCCCGGCGCCTGGAGCAGCTTGTACGTGGCGTCCGCGCGCGTGCGGAACCCGCCGAACATCGAGTCCATCGCCGCCACGAACGTCTGGACGTCCTTCAGCAGCTGCCCGCCCAGCAGCTTGCCGAGCGCGCCCGTCATCATCGACATCCCGACGTTCAGGAACTTCATGCCCGCGCGGCCGCCGACCTTGGCGGGCGCCAGCAGCACCCGGATCAGCTTGCCGTCCAGGAACGAGCCGAGCCGCTTCGGCGCGTCCAGGAAGTCCAGCGCCGAACGGGACGGCGGAGTGTCGACGACGATCAGATCCCACTCGTCCCTGGCCCGCAGCTGGCCCAGCTTCTCCATCGCCATGTACTCCTGCGTGCCGGCGAAGCCCGCGGAGAGCGACTGGTAGAAGGGGTTCGAGAGGATCGCGGACGCCCGCTCGGGGTCCGCGTGCGCCTCGACGATCTCGTCGAAGGTGCGCTTCATGTCGAGCATCATCGCGTGCAGCTCGCCGCGCGCGGAGTCGTCGATGCCCTTCACCCGGCGCGGGGTGTTGTCCAGCGAGTCGATGCCCATGGACTGGGCGAGCCGGCGGGCCGGGTCGATGGTCAGGACGACGACCTTGCGGCCCCGCTCGGCCGCCCTGAGGCCCAGTGCCGCCGCCGTCGTCGTCTTGCCGACGCCGCCCGAGCCGCAGCACACCACGATGCGGGTCTCCGGGTCGTCGAGCAGCGGATCGATGTCGAGCACGCGCGCGGGGGAGAGCCGGTGCGCTGTCTTTCCCTGGGCCTGGTCGCGGCTCATGCGATCCCCTGCTTCCGCAGTTCGGTGGCGAGTTCGTACAGGCCCGCGAGGTCCATGCCCTCGGCGTGCAGCGGCAGTTCGTGCAGCGGCAGCTCCAGACCGCCCAGGACCGCGCGCTGCTCCTGCTCCAGCGCGTGCCGCTCGGCGTACTCCTCGGCCTGCCGGAGCAGCGGGTCCACCAGCCGCTCGGCGTGCCCGCCGCGCCGCGCCCCGCCGAGCCCCGCGGCGGACAGCGACCGCGCGACAGAGGAACGTCCGACATTGCGGACGAGTTCCACCTCGTCGGCGTCCAACACCTCGGGGCGGACCATGTTCACGATGACCCGGCCCACCGGCAGCCTGGCCGCGCGCAGCTCGGCGATGCCGTCCGCGGTCTCCTGGACCGGCATCTCCTCGAGCAGCGTCACCAGGTGGACGGCCGTCTCGGGGGACTTCAGCACCCGCATCACGGCCTGCGCCTGATTGTGTATCGGGCCGATCCGGGCGAGCCCGGCCACCTCGTCGTTCACGTTCAGGAAGCGGGTGACGCGGCCCGTGGGCGGCGCGTCCATGACGACGTAGTCGTACACGAACCGGCCGCTCCTGTCCTTCCTGCGCACCGCCTCGCACGCCTTGCCGGTGAGGAGGACGTCCCTCAGGCCGGGTGCGACGGTGGTGGCGAAGTCGATGGCGCCGAGCTTCTTCAGGGCCCGCCCGGCGCTCCCCAGTTTGTAGAACATCTGGAGGTAGTCCAGAAGGGCCAGTTCGGGGTCGATGGCGAGCGCGTACACCTCCCCGCCGCCCGCCGCGACGGCGATCTTGCGCTCTTCGTACGGCAACGCCTCCGTCTCGAAGAGCTGCGCGATGCCCTGCCGGCCCTCCACCTCGACGAGAAGCGTCCGCTTCCCTGCCGTGGCGAGGGCCAGCGCGAGGGCCGCGGCGACCGTCGTCTTTCCGGTCCCGCCCTTGCCGCTGACGACCTGGAGCCTGCTCACGCCTTCGAGCGTAACCAGTCCGTGCCCGAGGCAATCGGCAGGCTGTGGACAACGGGGTCGTTTATCGGCCACATGGCTTGTGGACACCAGCGCGATCGCCGGCCTCGGGGCGTGGGCGCGGCAGGGCGGTCACGGGCCGTGCGGCGGGTGTGCGGCGAGGCTGCCACCGGCCCCCCGGTGTGCGCGTGGGCGGAGTGGTCGCGGGCCCTGACCGGCGCCCCGACCGGCCCACCCGGCCGGGACCGGAGCAGCGCCTCGCAACGGATACAGTCGGCCCCATGACCAAGTGGGAATACGCAACCGTGCCGCTGCTCGTCCACGCCACGAAGCAGATTCTGGACACCTGGGGCGAGGACGGCTGGGAGCTCGTCCAGGTCGTGCCCGGGCCGAACAACCCCGAGCAGCTCGTCGCCTACCTGAAGCGGGCCAAGGCGTGAGCGCCGTCGAGGCGAGGCTCGCCGAGCTGGGCCTGACCCTGCCCGCCGTGGTGCCGCCGCTCGCGGCCTACCAGCCCGCCGTGCAGTCGGGGCCGTACGTGTTCACGGCCGGCCAGCTGCCCATGGTGGACGGCAAGCTGCCGGTCACCGGCAAGGTCGGCGCGGAGGTCACCCCCGAGGAGGCCAAGCAACTGGCCCGCACCTGCGCCCTGAACGCCCTGGCCGCCGTGAAGTCGGTCGCCGGTGATCTGGACCGCATCGCGCGCGTGGTGAAGGTCGTCGGCTTCGTGGCGTCGGCCTCGGACTTCACCGGCCAGCCCGCCGTCCTCAACGGCGCGAGCGAGCTGCTCGGCGAGGTCCTCGGCGACAAGGGCGTGCACGCGCGCAGCGCGGTGGGCGTCGCGGTGCTCCCGCTGGACGCGCCGGTGGAGGTCGAGATCCAGGTCGAACTGGTCCCGTAGCCGCCGCGGAGGTGCCCTGACCTCGGGCACCTCTCGAACATTCGCTCCCCAGGGGATAGCCTCGCGCCCATGGCGAATGGGCAGTGGTTTCCGCAGGACTGGCCGGAACGCATCCGCGCGCTCGCGGACGGCACCCTCACCCCGGTCACCCCGAAACGCGCGGCCACCGTCATGCTCCTGAAGGACCCGAGGGACGGCGGCACGCCCGTCGTGCACATGCTGCGCAGACGCGCCTCCATGGCCTTCGCCGGAGGCGCGTACGCCTATCCGGGTGGCGGCGTCGACCCGCGCGACGACGAGCGCCAGGTGCGCTGGGCGGGCCCCACGCGCGCGTGGTGGGCCGAGCGGCTCGGCGTCGACGGGGCGGGCGCCCAGGCGATCGTCTGCGCGGCCGTGCGTGAGACGTACGAGGAGGCCGGTGTCCTGCTCGCGGGGCCGACCCCCGATTCCGTGGTCGGGGACACGACCGGCGACGACTGGGAGGCGGACCGGGCCGCCGTGGCCGCCCGTGAGCTGTCCTTCGCGGAGTTCCTCGACCGCCGCGGCCTGGTCCTGCGCTCCGACCTGTTGGGCGCCTGGACGCGCTGGATCACCCCGGAGTTCGAGTCCCGCCGCTACGACACCTGGTTCTTCGTGGCCGCGCTCCCCGAGGGCCAGCGCACCCGCAACGCCTCCACGGAGGCCGACCGCACGGTGTGGATCCGCCCCGGCGAGGCCGCCGAGCGGTACGACGAGGGCGAGCTGACGATGATGCCGCCCACCATCGCGACCCTGCGCCAGCTGATGCCGTACGGCTCGGCGGCGGACGCACTGGCCGCGGCGCCCGGCCGTGACCTCACGCCGGTCCTCGCCCGGGCTCGGCTGGCCGACGGCGAGGTCGTGCTGTCCTGGCCGGGCCACGACGAGTTCACCAAGCACATCCCGACCGCCGCCGGTGGAGGCCCCGCATGACGGACGCGAGCACCCTTCCCGGCCGGCCCCGCGGCGGAGTCCTCTCCGGACCGGCCACCGCGCGTGCCGTCAACGTCCTCGCGCCCAACGCCTCCGCGATGACCCTGGACGGCACCAACACCTGGATCGTCGCCGAGCCCGACTCCGAGCTGGCGGTCGTGATCGACCCGGGCCCGCTGGACGAGGGCCATCTCCGCGCGGTCGTGGACACCGCCGAGCGGGCGGGCAGGCGCGTCGCCCTGACCCTGCTCACGCACGGCCACCCCGACCACGCCGAGGGCGCCGTCCGCTTCGCCGAGCTGACCGGCACGCGCGTGCGTGCCCTGGACCCGGCGCTGCGGCTCGGCGACGAGGGCCTGGGCGCCGGGGACGTGGTCGCCGTGGGCGGACTGGAGCTGCGGGTCGTGCCGACCCCCGGCCACACCGCCGACTCGCTCTGCTTCCACGTCCCGGCCGACCGGGCGGTCCTCACCGGCGACACGGTCCTCGGCCGCGGCACGACGGTCGTGGCGCACCCCGACGGCCGGCTCGGCGACTATCTGGACTCCCTGCGGCGTCTGAGGTCCCTCACGGTCGACGACGGCGTCCACACCGTCCTCCCGGGCCACGGACCCGTCCTGGAGGACGCCCAGGGCGCCGTGGAGTTCTATCTCGCCCATCGTGCCCACCGCCTCGCCCAGGTCGAGACGGCCGTCGAGAACGGCTTCCGCACCCCCGCCGAGGTCGTCGCCCATGTGTACGTCGACGTCGACCGCTCCCTGTGGCCGGCGGCGGAGCTGTCGGTCCGGGCCCAGATGGAGTACCTCCAGGACCACGGGCTCATCTAGGGCGGGCCCGGTCGGGCCCCGGTGGAGCCCGGGCGGCGGGGGAGCTGCTCGGGGCGCGGTGCCTTGACGCCGTGCACGCGCGTGTACTCCTCCACGAGCCACGGCCCCAGGTCGTCGACGTAGGAGGCGAGGACCGCGGGGTCGCCGGTCGGCTCGTAGCCGAGGACGGCGGCCGACCGCAGCTGCCGGGCCCGCCGCGGGTAGTACCCGGCGAACGCCTCCGCCATCTCGTGCAGATCGCTGCTCCAGCCGTTCCAGCGGGGCATGACCAGCGTGAACGCCGTGCGTACGAGGTGGCGGGACATGAACCGGACGACGGGCCTGCGGGCCTGCTCGGGGTCCTCGGCGTACGCGGTGCCCGCGACGCGTTCGCGCCAGCGGGGCAGCAGCAGGGCGAGGTCGCCGTTGGTCTCGCGCGCGAGCAGCCCGTCGGGACGGTAGCGGGGCAGGTGCTCGGCGAGGTCGTCCCCGAGCAGCGGGGTGCACAGGCAGGCGACGAAGAACCCGAGGTCGTACGTCTCCAGGTCGCTCAGCAGGCGCTCCCGGCCGTGGAGCAGCGTGCCGCCGCCGTCGATCTGCGGGAACTCCTGGTCGAGCGCCTCGACCAGGGCACGGCCCCCGGCGCGGTCCGCCTCGGTCGGCTCCTCGTGGAGGGCGACCAGGAGGTCCAGGTCGCTGCGGCCCACGCGCGCGGTGCCGCGCGGGATCGACCCGTAGAGGTACGCGCTGTGCAGCCGCGTCCCGTAGAGGTCGGGGAGCCGGTCTCGGACGGCCGCGACGACGGGCCGGAACACGCCCGGCACGCGCGCGAGGGAGCCCTCGCGGACGATGTGTCCCCGGGCGTCGAGGCCTCGGCGGGGAACCGTTTCAGCCATGGGGCACCTGTGCCGGCCCGGGGTCCGTCCGTCCAACGCCCGACAGCGAGGCCGTTCGGGCCGGAGCGGTGGTCCGGGGCTCGGTGGTCCGGGGCGCGGCCCCCGGTGACGGACGCACCGACGGACCTCGCCCCTCGGGCGGACGGTTACCGGGAACGCTTCGCGAGCCGCTCCACGTCCAGCAGGATCACGGCCCGGGCCTCCAGGCGGAGCCACCCGCGCTGGGCGAAGTCGGCGAGTGCCTTGTTGACCGTCTCACGGGACGCGCCGACGAGCTGGGCCAGCTCCTCCTGCGTCAGGTCGTGGACGACGTGGATGCCTTCCTCGGACTGCACGCCGAAGCGGCGCGAGAGGTCCAGCAGGGCGCGTGCCACGCGGCCGGGGACGTCCGAGAAGACCAGGTCGGACATGGCGTCGTTGGTCTTGCGCAGGCGCCGGGCGACGGCGCGCAGCAGGGCGGAGGCCACCTCGGGCCGGGCGTTCAGCCAGGGCTGGAGGTCGCCGTGGCCGAGGCCGAGCAGCTTGACCTCGGTCAGCGCGGTGGCGGTCGCCGTGCGCGGGCCCGGGTCGAAGAGCGACAGCTCGCCGATGAGCTCGCTGGGGCCGACCACCGCCAGCATGTTCTCCCGGCCGTCCGGGGACGTGCGGTGAAGTTTCACCTTGCCCTCGGTGACGACGTAGAGCCGGTCGCCCGGGTCGCCCTCGTGGAACAGGGAGTCGCCACGGGCGAGGGTCACCTCACTCATGGAGGCGCGCAGCTCAGCGGCCTGCTCGTCGTCGAGAGCCGCGAAGAGCGGGTTGCGCCGCAGAACGTCGTCCACGAGTTCTCTCCTTGTCGACCTGCTCAGGGGATCTTGCTCCCCCTTGGTACCAGGGGACCGTGTTCCCCATTTTGCCGGACGGTCCAAACAGTGTGATCTGTCACAAGGATGCCGTACACATGTCCCGTGGTAAGCGGCAGGGGTCCAATTGGGGGCTGATCTTCTGGGTCCGGGGCGGATGTCGGTGCCGGGCTTTAGGCTGGCCGGGTGTCCAAAACGCCGGTGAGAGCACAGGCCAAGGGGGCTGGGCGGGTGGTTGCGCGTCGTGATTCCGCCGAGGGCGAACAGACCTCCGGTGACGGCAAGAAAGCGGCAAAGGTGACAAAGAAGGCTCCCTCGAAGACTGCCTCCGGGACTCCGTCCGAGGCTCTCCCGAAGACCGTCTCGAAGACTTCCCCCGTGACTCCTGCCGCGAAGTCGGCCGCGACTCCCGCCGCGACCGTCCGCCGCTCCGCCGCCAGGAAGCCCGAGTCCCGTACGGCCCTGGTCCGCCGGGCCCGCCGGATCAACCGCGAGCTCGCCGAGGTCTACCCCTACGCCCACCCCGAGCTGGACTTCGAGAACCCCTTCCAACTCGTGGTCGCCACCGTCCTGTCCGCCCAGACCACCGACCTCCGGGTCAACCAGACGACTCCGGCCCTGTTCGCCAAGTACCCCACCCCCGAGGACCTGGCCGCCGCCGACCCGGCGGAGGTCGAGGAGATCCTTCGCCCCACCGGCTTCTTCCGCGCCAAGACCAGGTCGGTCATAGGGCTCTCCCAGGCCCTGGTGGAGCAGTTCGGCGGTGAGGTCCCCGGCCGGCTGGAGGACCTGGTCAAGCTGCCCGGCGTCGGCCGCAAGACCGCCTTCGTGGTGCTGGGCAACGCGTTCGGCCGCCCCGGGATCACCGTGGACACCCACTTCCAGCGGCTCGTACGGCGCTGGAAGTGGACCGAGGAGACCGAGCCGGACAAGATCGAGGCCGCCGTCGGCGCACTCTTCCCGAAGAGCGAGTGGACGATGCTCTCGCACCACGTGATCTTCCACGGCCGCCGGATGTGCCACGCCCGCAAGCCCGCCTGCGGCGCCTGCCCCATCGCCCCGCTCTGCCCCGCGTACGGCGAGGGCGAGACGGACCCCGAGAAGGCGAAGAAGCTCCTGAAGTACGAGAAGGGAGGCTTCCCCGGCCAGCGGCTCAACCCGCCGCAGTCCTACCTCGACGCGGGCGGCCGGCCGGCCCCGCCGCTGGGGGCCGGATGAGGGAGGCGGCGACCGGAAGACGTCCGACGGAACGATCTACCGGTCCTCACGCGTTGGACCGGGCGGAACGGGGGGTGATGCGACGGTGACGCGAGCGAGCGATACGCAGGGCGGTCCGGTGACGCTCAGCAAGAAGGGCCTGCCCGGCTGGCTGGACCCGGTGGTGCACGCCGTGGAGACGGTCGAGCCGCTCCAGCTCAGCCGCTTCCTGCCGCCCGAGGACGGCGCGGGGCGGCAGTCGGCCGTCCTGGTCCTGTTCGGCGAGGGCGAGCACGGCCCCGAGCTGCTGCTCATGGAGCGGGCCGGCTCCCTGCGGTCGCACGCGGGCCAGCCCTCCTTCCCCGGCGGCGCCCTCGACCCGGAGGACGGCGATCCGCACGGCGACGGCCCGCTGCGGGCCGCACTGCGCGAGGCCGAGGAGGAGACGGGCCTGGATCCGTCCGGCGTCCAGCTCTTCGGCGTGCTGCCCAAGCTGTACATCCCGGTCAGCGGCTTCGTCGTCACCCCGGTCCTGGGCTGGTGGCGCGTGCCGAGCCCGGTGGGCGTCGTCGATCCGAACGAGACGGCGCGGGTCTTCACCGTCTCCGTGGCCGATCTCACGGACCCCGAGCACCGCGCCACGACCGTCCACCCCAGCGGCCACCGAGGACCGGCATTTCTGGTCGAATCGGCCCTGGTCTGGGGCTTCACCGCCGGCATCATCGACCGCCTGCTGCACTACGCGGGCTGGGAGCGCCCCTGGGACCGCGAGAAGCAGGTCCCGCTGGACTGGAGGTCATGACAGGGTGTCGTCCGTGCTGTGTCCGCCTGGGGAACGCCCCCCGGCCCCCGGCCGACCTGTAGGGACCGCGAACTGATGAGGCGAGGCGCGAAGCGGTGAACGTGCTGGACATCCTGTTGCTGCTCGCGGCCGTCTGGTTCGCGGTCGTCGGCTACCGCCAGGGCTTCGTCGTCGGCATCCTGTCGGTGATCGGTTTCCTCGGCGGCGGCCTCGTCGCCGTCTACCTGCTGCCCGTGATCTGGGACTGGCTCACCGACAACTCCGAGGTCAGCACGACAGCCGCCGTCGTCGCGGTCGTCATCGTGATCGTCTGCGCCTCCATAGGCCAGGCCTTCACCACCCACCTCGGCAACAAACTGCGCCGCTACATCACCTGGTCCCCGGCCCGCGCGCTGGACGCGACCGGCGGCGCGCTGGTCAACGTCGTCGCGATGCTGCTGGTGGCCTGGCTGATCGGCTCGGCGCTGGCCGGCACCACCCTGCCGACGCTCGGCAAGGAGGTCCGCAGCTCCAAGGTGCTCCAGGGGGTGTCCCGGGCGCTGCCCACCCAGGCCGACACCTGGTTCGCCGACTTCTCCTCCGTCCTCGCGCAGAACGGCTTCCCGCAGGTCTTCAGCCCGTTCGCCAACGAGCCCATCACCGACGTCCAGCCGCCCGACCCGGCGCTGGCCGGCAGCGCCGTGGCCACCCGCGCGCAGCGCTCCATCGTCAAGGTGATGGGCACCGCGGAGAGCTGCGGCAAGGTCCTGGAGGGCACCGGCTTCGTCTTCGCCGAGCGCCGCGTCATGACCAACGCGCACGTCGTGGGCGGCGTCGACGAACCCACCGTCCAGATAGGCGGCGAGGGCCGCAAGTACGACGCCAAGGTCGTGCTGTACGACTGGAAGCGCGACATCGCCGTCCTGGACGTACCGGAACTCGACGCTCCGGCACTCCGGTTCACCAGTGACGACGCCGCGAGCGGCGACGGGGCGATCGTCGCGGGCTTCCCGGAGAACGGGTCGTACGACGTCCGTGCCGCGCGTGTGCGCGGGCGCATCACGGCCAACGGGCCGGACATCTACCACCGCGGCACCGTGCGCCGTGATGTGTACTCCCTGTACGCGACCGTCCGCCAGGGCAACTCCGGCGGCCCGCTGCTCACGCCCGACGGCGAGGTGTACGGCGTGGTGTTCGCGAAGTCCCTCGACGACGCCGACACCGGCTACGCGCTCACCGCGGACGAGATCCAGGAGGACATCGACGAGGGGCGTAGCGCGGGCCAGCAGGTGGGCAGCGACAGTTGCGCCCTCTGACGGCCCTGCGGGGGTGCGTGGCGGTGTCCTCGGCCGGACGGGCCCTGTGCGGGGGTCAGCCTCGCGGGTGACGCAGGCGTACCGACACCCAGCGGGCCCGGCGGCGCAGGATGCGTGGAATGCCCACCCGGAGGTCTGAGCCCGGCAGTTGCGGGTCGGCGCCTCGTTGGTGGGGGCTCAGGCCGTTGGCCGAGCGGCGGTTGCGTGCTGCGTCACTGTAGTCGTGCGTCCAGCCCATACACCGACGTCTGCCCCCGCCCGAAGGTCGATAACCGCCCTCGGGGCGGCCAATTGGCCTATGCGCCGGGCAAGTGGCCGTTCGTAGAACAGGCGTTCCGCTTTGCGTTCCGGGCGCGACGGATCGGTCACCGATCGGGTTCGGGATCCTTCAGCCAATTGACCAGTTCTGTACTGAAAGCGACCGGATCCTCCTCGTGCGGGAAGTGCCCCAGCCCGTCGAACAGCCGCCAGCGGTACGGCGCCTCCACGTACTCCCCGGAGCCGGCCGCGCTGCGGGTGCGCATCACCGGATCGAGGGACCCGTGCAGATGCAGCGTCGGCACCCGCACGGGCCGCTTCATGCGCCGGTAGAACTGGACGCCGTCCGGCCGGGCCAGCGAGCGCACCAGCCACCGGTACGGCTCCACGGAGCAGTGCGCCGTGGACGGGATGCACATGGCGCGCCGGTACGTCTCCACCGCCTCGTCGTCCGGCAGCAGCGGGCCGGACCAGTCCCGGATCAGCCGGCCCACCAGCTCCCCGTCGTCCGCGGTCAGCTGCCGCTCCGGCACCCACGGCCGCTGGAACCCCCAGATGTGGGAACTCGCGGTCGTCTGCCGGACGTCGGCCAGCATCGCCGAGCGCCAGCGCCGGGGGTGCGGCATCGAGGCGACGGCGAGCCGGCGGACCAGCTTGGGGCGCATCACGGCCGCCGTCCACGCCAGATATCCGCCCAGGTCATGGCCGACCAGCGCGGCGTCCGGCTCGCCGAGGGAACGGATCACGCCCGTGATGTCGAGGGCCAGGTTGGCCGGGTCGTAGCCCCGGGGCGTACGGTCGCTGCCGCCCACGCCCCGCAGATCCATCGCGACGGCCCGGAAGCCCGCGTCGGCCAGTGCGGTCAGCTGGTGCCGCCAGGTCCACCAGAACTGCGGGAAGCCGTGGACGAGCATCACCAGCGGCCCGTCGCCGGCCTCCGCGATGTGGAAGCGGGCGCCGTTGGCCGCGACCTCGCGATGCGTCCAGGGGCCGTCCGGCCGGACGACCGAGGAGGGCTGAGCCGAAGAGGTGCCGGGGTCCGTCATGACGACGAGCGTGCCACAACCTCGATGGCCACCGGCTCCCGGTCCTGCGGCAGCTCGGGCCGCGGGTGCGGCTTGGCGTTCTGCAGGACGCCCGCCGTCTCCTTCATCGACGCGGCCACCTTCTGCGGGCCCTGGCTCTTCTTGGCCTTCTTCGCGAAGATCACGCCGACCAGTGCGAGGACGACCGCGACGAGCACGTTCGCCGCGAAGGACAGCAGGAAGCAGATCGCGAGGTTCCAGTCGCTCCAGGTCCGAATGCCGTACGCCAGCGCGAAGTTCAGCATCGGCAGGGAGAACACCAGCACCGCGCCGGCCACCGTGAACGCCCCGCCGCTCACCGCGCCGCGCTTCACGTCCTGCTTCAGCTGCGCCTTCGCCAGCGCGATCTCGTCGTGCACCAGGGCCGACAACTCGGTCGTCGCCGAGGCGAACAACTGGCCGATGCTGCGTTCGGCGCCGACCGGGCTGCCGTCGGGTGCGCTCATCGCGATCTCCCTCTTCTGCTGCTGTGTGTTTCTTGCTGCTGTGCTGCTTCTGGCTTCTTTTGTACCGTCCCGTCAGATCATGCCGGACGGTCGCCGTCCTCGCCTGCCCCGCCCACGACTTCGGCCCCCATGTGTGTACGGAGGGAGCCTCGCCGGCCCGGGGGAACCCGCGCGCGGGCCCCACGCCCCTACCCGGATTCCTGGCCGGCACGCTCCCCGGCCCTGTCCCGGGCGAGCTCCTCGGCCCGGCTGCGATGCTCGGCGGCCTTGCGGTCGTGGATCTCGGCCATCCGCAGGTGGCAGGCCGGGTCGTCCTGCTCGTAGACGTCCGGGATGCCGTCGAGGTCCTCGTCGCGCTCCTCGGCCTCGTACAGGCTCCGGTAGCGGGCGTTGCGCAGCTTGAGCAGCACGGTCGCCAGGGTCGCCGCGATCAGCGAGCCCACCAGGACCGCCGCCTTGACCTCGTCCGTGAGGGCCTCGTCGCCCTCGAACGCCAGCTCCCCGATGAGCAGCGACACCGTGAAGCCGATGCCGGCGAGGGTGGCGACGGCGAAGACATCGGCCCAGGCGAGGTCATCGCTGAGCGAGGCGCGGGTGAAACGCGCGGTCAGCCAGGTCCCGCCGAGGATGCCGACCGTCTTGCCGACGACGAGCCCGAGCACCACCCCGAGCGTCTCCGGCTGCCCGAACACATCCGCGAGCGCGCCGCCGGAGATCACCACCCCGGCACTGAACAGGGCGAACAGCGGCACCGCGAGGCCCGCCGACAGGGGCCGGACCAGATGCTCGATGCGCTCGCCCGGGGAGTGGTCCTCGCCCTCGCGGGTGGTGCAGCGCAGCATCAGGCCCATGGCGACACCGGCGATCGTCGCGTGGACGCCGCTGTTGTACATCAGCGCCCAGATCACGAGCGCGAGCGGTACGTACACGTACCAGCCGCGGACGCCCTTCCTCAGCAGCAGCCAGAAGACGAACAGGCCGGCCACCGCGCCGCCCAGCGCCGCGAAGTCGAGGTCGTCCGTGAAGAACACCGCGATGATCAGGATCGCGAACAGGTCGTCGACGACCGCGAGGGTGAGCAGGAAGGCGCGCAGGGCGCCCGGCAGGGACGTACCGATGACGGCGAGCACGGCGAGCGCGAACGCGATGTCCGTGGCCGTGGGCACGGCCCAGCCGCCGAGCGAGCCGCCGCCGGTGATGTTGGTGAGCGTGTACACCAGCGCCGGTACGGCCATCCCGCACAGCGCGGCGGCCACGGGGAGCGCGGCCGCCCGGGGGTCCTTGAGGTCACCGGCGACCAGCTCGCGCTTCAGCTCGATGCCGGCGACGAAGAAGAAGATCGCGAGAAGCCCGTCGGCCGCCCAGTGCTGGACGGAGAGGTGCAGACCGAGGGCCTCGGGACCCAGGTGGAAGTGGCTGACGCTCTCGTAGCTGTCGTGCAGTGCGGGGACGTTCGCCCAGATCAGGGCGGCGACGGCGGCGACCAGCAGCAGCACACCGCCGACGGTCTCGGTGCGCAGCGCATCCGCGACGAACGTCCGCTCGGGCAGCGACAGACGCCCGAGGACCTTGCGGGGGACGGGGGTGCGGGGCGCGGTCACGGGGGAGACCTCCGGTCGGTGGGCAGGACTGAGCACATGCCGACCAGACTTCCCGGCGCACCTGAGGCAGAGATTTTTTTGTTTACTTTACCTAAGGTGTGCGCGGGGGGCATCCGGTGATCCCCACGGTAGGCGCCGAGAGGGCACCCGGCGCGGTCTCCGCCCGCCGGGTGCCCTCTCGATGTCGTACGTCCTCAGTCCTCGCTGGGCGCCGCCGGGAGCTTCGCCTGGATGAGGTCCATGACCGAGGAGTCGGTCAGCGTGGTCACGTCACCCAGCTGGCGGTTCTCCGCGACGTCCCGCAGCAGACGGCGCATGATCTTGCCGGAGCGGGTCTTCGGCAGCTCGGCCACCGGCAGGACCCGCTTGGGCTTGGCGATCGGACCGAGCGTGGCGCCGACGTGGTTGCGCAGCTCGCCGACGAGGTTCTCGTCCTCGGCGTTCGCCGTGCCACGCAGGATCACGAAGGCGACGATCGCCTGTCCGGTCGTCTCGTCCGCCGCGCCGACCACGGCCGCCTCGGCGACCGACGGGTGCGACACCAGCGCCGACTCCACCTCGGTGGTCGAGATGTTGTGGCCGGACACGAGCATCACGTCGTCGACGCGGCCGAGGAGCCAGATGTCGCCGTCGTCGTCCTTCTTCGCGCCGTCGCCGGCGAAGTACTTGCCCTCGAAGCGGGACCAGTACGTGTCGAGGAACCGCTGGTCGTCGCCCCAGATGGTGCGCAGCATCGACGGCCACGGCTCGGTGAGCACCAGGTAGCCGCCGCCTCCGTCGGGGACCTCCCGCGCCTCGTCGTCGACGACGGTCGCGGAGATGCCCGGCAGCGGGCGCTGCGCCGAGCCGGGCTTGGTCTCGGTGACGCCCGGCAGCGGCGAGATCATCATCGCGCCGGTCTCCGTCTGCCACCACGTGTCGACGATCGGCGTCCGGTCGGCACCGATGTGCTTGCGGTACCAGATCCACGCCTCGGGGTTGATCGGCTCGCCCACCGACCCCAGGACGCGCAGGCTCGACAGGTCGAACTTCGCGGGGATGTCGTCGCCCCACTTCATGAACGTCCGGATCGCGGTGGGCGCCGTGTAGAGGATCGTCACCCCGTACTTCTGCACGATCTCCCAGAACCGGCCCTGGTGCGGGGTGTCCGGCGTGCCCTCGTACATGACCTGCGTGGCGCCGTTCGCCAGCGGGCCGTAGACGATGTACGAGTGCCCGGTGACCCAGCCGACGTCGGCCGTGCACCAGTACACGTCCGTCTCCGGCTTGAGGTCGAAGACGGCGTGGTGGGTGTACGCCGCCTGGGTGAGGTAGCCGCCGGAGGTGTGCAGGATGCCCTTCGGCTTCCCCGTCGTCCCGGACGTGTAGAGGATGAACAGCGGCTGCTCGGCCTCGAAGGGCTCGGCGGCGTGCTCGGCGGACTGCCGCTCGACGATCTCGTGCCACCACACGTCACGGCTGTCGTCCCAGGCGACCTCCTGGCCGGTGCGCCGCACGACCAGCACATGCTCGACGTTGTCCACGCGCGCGACCGCGTCGTCCACGGCCGGCTTCAGCGCGGACGGCTTGCCGCGCCGGTACCCGCCGTCGGAGGTGATCACGACCTTGGCGTCGGCGTCCTGGATCCGAGTGGCCAGCGCGTCGGCCGAGAAGCCGCCGAAGACGACCGAGTGCGCGGCGCCGATCCGGGCGCACGCCAGCATCGCGACCGCCGTCTCCGGGATCATCGGCATGTAGACGGCGACGCGGTCGCCCTTCTCGACGCCCAGCTCCAGCAGCGCGTTGGCCGCCTTCGACACCTCGTCCTTCAGCTCGGCGTAGGTGATGGCACGGCTGTCGCCGGGCTCGCCCTCGAAGTGGATGGCGACCCGGTCCCCGTGCCCGGCCTCCACGTGGCGGTCGACGCAGTTGTACGCGACGTTCAGTTCGCCGTCCTTGAACCACTTGGCGAACGGCGGGTTCGACCAGTCCAGCGTCTCCGTCGGCTCCTTGGCCCAGGTCAGCCGGCGGGCCTGCTCGGCCCAGAAGCCGAGCCGGTCAGCCTTGGCCTGTTCGTACGCCTCCGCCGTGACGTTGGCGTTTGCGGCCAGGTCGGCGGGCGGCTCGAACCTGCGCTCTTCCTTGAGCAGGTTGGCCAGGCTCTCGTTGCTCACGACATCTCCCGTTCGAAGGGTGTCCGTTGTGTCCCAGGCCACAGCTCATCAGACCCAGGGGTCCGGTGACAAGGGTCGCCGAAAAATTGGTTTAGACCTGTTGTGGTGGCTGGGGTCGACTGGGGGTCGACCTGGGGCCGCCGGCGGGCGCGGCCGGTGGGCGCGGCTGGGATGACCGGGTCATCCGGGTCATCCGTACCCACGGACGTCGATCGAGCGAAGTTCAGCCGGTGTAACGCCTTTCACACTCCTTGTCCTGCCGGGGGTGGGTGGGTGTGGCCTGTTCGGGGGTGGTGGGGGCGCGGCGGTGGGCAGGGGGGCGGGAGGCTCGCCTCACGCCGTCAGGTCCGCCGCTCCCACGTGATCGAACAACTCCCCTTCCGCTCCCTCGGCGAGCAGATACGCCTGTGCCTCGCCCACGTGGAAGTACAGTCCGTGCAGTTCCAGCGCCCCGTCCCGCAGGGCCCGGGCCACCGATTCATGGGCCCGGAGATGGTCCAACTGCTGGACCACGTTGGTCAGGCAGAGCTGCTCGACCGCGTCCGCGGGCGCCCGGCCGGCCAGCCGGGCCCACGGACGGCTCTCGTCGGCCATCCGCTCCAGGCTCGGCAGCCCGTGCCGCAGCCACCGCTTCAGCGGGGTCTGGGCACCACCGGGTTCGGAGTCGAACAGGGCCTGCATGGCCCCGCACCCGGAGTGCCCGCACACCGTGATGGACCGTACGTGCAGCACGTCGACCGCGTACTCGATCGCCGCCGCCACCGAGTCGTCCCCGCTCTCCTCGCCGAGCGGCGGCACGAGGTTGCCCACGTTGCGCACCACGAAGAGGTCGCCCGGACCACTGGAGGTGATCATCGAGGTGACCAGGCGCGAGTCGGCGCAGGTCAGGAACAGCTGGGTCGGCCGCTGCCCCTCCCTGGCCAGCCGCGCCAGCTCCCCACGGACCAGCGGGGCGGTGTTGCGCTGGAAGGCGGTGATGCCGCGCATCAGCTGGCTGCCGCCCGCTGTGCCGGGGGTGGGTTCACGGAGGTCGGGTGCGTCGGGGGTGGACGGTGCGGTGGGCGTGGTGGGCGCGGTGGATGTGGTGGATGTGGTGGGGGTGGTCGGGGTCTCGGGCATGGTCGGGGTGTCGGGCGTGTGCGGTGTGCCGGGTGCGGTGGAGGTGGTGGAGGGGGTGGCGGCTCCGACGCGTGCGGCTGCTCCCGTCGGGCGGCCGTGGCACTGGTGGTTGCGCCACGGTGTCCAGGGGCGGCAGCGGCACTCGGCCCGGGCGGAGCCGGTGTCGGGGTGGGTGCCGGCATCGGTGGCCGTCTCGCCGCCGGTCCCGCCTTCGGCTTCGGTATCGGCTCCGGTGCCGACGCGGCGGCCGGTCAGTTCGACGACGCCGTCCTGTGCGGTGTGCGTCTTCTGCCAGTCCTGGAGGGCCTCGTACGCGGCGTGGTCCATGAAGGAGCCGTCCAACTCGACCACGGCATGGGCGCCTTGGGGGATGTGGTGCAGGGCTCGGCTCAGCCGGGGTACCGCGAGGAACGTCAACTGGCCTCGTACATGGACGTAATGGACTCCTTCCCGTTCGTCATGGGTGATGCGGGTGCGGGCGAGGCGGTGCAGGGCGACGGCGACGGCCACGGCGACCCCCAGCAGCACGCCCTCCAGGACGCCGAGGACCACCACGCCGAGGGTGGTGACGGCGTACACCAGCACCTCTCGGTGGCGGGTCACCGTGCGAATGTGGTGCAGGGACACCATCTGGATGCCGACGGCCATCACCAGGGCGGCGAGCGAGGCGAGCGGGATCAGCTCCAGGATCGGGACCATCAGCAGTGCGGCGACTACTACGAGAACGCCGTGCAGCGTCGTGGAGTTCCGGCTCACGGCACCCGCGTGGACATTCGCCGAACTTCGTACGGCCACCCCCGCGACGGGCAGCCCGCCGAGCGCGCCGGAGACGATGTTGGCGGCGCCCTGCCCGAGCAGTTCGCGGTCCAGGTCGGACCGTCCGAGGCGGGCGGCGCGGCCGGGGCCGGCGGCGAGCAGACCGGGGCGGGAGGCGATGAGCTTGTCGACGGCGACCGCGCCGAGGAGCGACTGCACACTGCACACCAGCGTCACGGTGAGGACGGCCGCGACGAGCCCGAGCGCCGGGCCCTCGGGCAGTCCGGCCAGGGCGTGGCTGCGCCAGGAGGGCAGGTCGACCTTGGGCAGGGTGAGGCCGGTGAGCGCCGCGGTGGCGGTGGCTCCGGCGACGGCGACCAGGGCGGCGGGCAGCTTGCGCAGCAGACGGCCGGCCCGACCCGGGATGCGGGGCCAGAGCAGCAGCAGGGTCAGGGTCAGCGCGCTCACGGCCACCGCGGCGGGTTGCAGCCCGGCCAGCTGCGCGGGCAGGGCGCGGAGGTTGTCGAGCACGGCGCTCTGTGGTGTGCCGCCGAGGACGATGTGCAGCTGGGCGACGGCGATGGTGACGCCGATACCGGCGAGCATGCCGTGCACGATGGCGGGGCTGACGGCGAGCGCGGTGCGCGCCACGCGCAGGCAGCCGAGGCCGAGTTGGGCGAGGCCGGCGAGGACGCTGATGGCGCAGGTCGTCCGCCAGCCGTAGCGCTGGATGAGGTCGGCGGTGACGACCGTGAGCCCGGCGGCGGGGCCGCTGACCTGGAGCGGCGAGCCGCCGATCCGGCCGGCGACGATCCCGCCGACGGCGGCGGCGACGAGGCCGGCCTGGAGCGGTGCGCCGGTGGCGAGGGCGATGCCGAGGGACAGCGGGAGGGCGATCAGGAAGACCGCGATCGCGGCGGACACATCGGCGCCGGCGACGCGGAAGCGCCGGGGCGGGGTCGGTGGCGGGCTGTGGGGTCGGTGGATGCGCTGGGTGCGCGTCGGATGGTTGGTGCGGGTGGGGACGCAGGCGGACATGTTCCCGTCTCCTCCGGGGCAGCGCGGTCGCGGAACAGGTGGTCCCTCATGGGTCATGGGGGCGGTCGCGGCCGTGGGTCACGGCGTACAGCGGCGGGATGAAATCAACGCTCAGTAAACAGATCGTAATGGAGAGTAAAAGGCAAGCATGGATTTTTGTGGCAAATGGGGTAAAAGGTCACCCAGATGTATGAAGTGAGCATTTCATCGGCTTGTCGTACTAATTCCTTCTCGGCCCCGTGCGACGTTGACGGCGCCGTCGGCTCGTCCCGGCGGCGCCGTCAGAGAACGCCCTCGTCGGCGTTGGCCGAGAGAAGGAAGAAGGTGGGCGGAAGATGGCCGCCACCCAGAGGATCGCCGCGGGCGCCGTCGCCGCGGCTTTCACCGCGTCGCTCGCCGGTTGCGCTGCGGGAACCGGCGGTTCCCATGCTTCGAAGGAAGGCGCCGAAGGCCCGCCGGCCCGCGCGCCGAAGAGTACGGTCCGGCTGATCGGCGACGGCTCCACCGCGTACACCGGGGAGCAGCCGCACCTCCCCCGGCCCGAACGGCTGAAGCCCGGTCAGAAGCCCCCGCAGTTCGTGGTCTTCTCCTGGGACGGCGCCGGTGAGGACAGCCAGAAGCTGTTCTCCCACTTCCGTCAGGTCTCCAAGGCCAACAACGCCACGATGACGTACTTCCTCAGCGGCGTGTACATGCTGCCGGAGGAGAAGGCCGACCTGTACCGGCCGCCCCAGCACTCACCGGGCCGTTCCGACATCGGCTTCAACGACGAGCAGGGCATCGCCGACACCGCGGAGCAGCTGCGCCTGGCGTGGCTGGAGGGCAACGAGATCGGCACCCACTTCAACGGCCACTTCTGCGGCAAGAACGGCGGCGTCGGCGAGTGGTCGGTGGAGGAGTGGAAGGACGAGATCGCCCAGGCCAAACAGTTCGTGAAGACCTGGAAGACCAACACCGGCCTGACGCAGGCGGCCCCGCTGCCCTTCGACTACGACAAGGAACTCGTCGGCGCCCGCACCCCCTGTCTCGAAGGCCAGAAGAACTTCATGCGGGCCGCCGGTGAACTGGGCTTCCGCTACGACACCAGCGGCGTCAACAACCAGCTCTGGCCCGCGAAGAAGCAGGGCCTGTGGGACCTGTCGATGCAGCTCGTGCCCTTCCCCGGCCACACCTACGAGCAGCTCACCATGGACTACAACTTCATGGTCAACCAGTCCGGCACCACCACCCAGGGCGACCCCGCCAAGTACGACCGCTGGGGCGACCAGATGCGGGACGGCCTGCTCAAGGGCTTCGACCGGGCCTACGACGGCAACCGCGCCCCGCTGATCATCGGCAACCACTTCGAGTCCTGGAACGGCGGCACGTACATGCGCGCCGTCGAGGACGTCGTCGAGGCCGTCTGCAACAAGCCCGACGTGCGCTGTGTGTCCTTCCGGCAGCTGGCCGACTGGCTGGACACCCAGGACCCGCAGACGCTGGCCCGGCTGCGCACCCTTCAGGTCGGCGAGGCCCCGAAGCAGGGCTGGACGTCCTTCCTGTCCGGCAGCCGGGCCCCGGCCCCGAAGGGGGCACCCGGAGCACCGGCGGCCGGGCGGTAGCCACCGGTCTGCCGTCCCGGGCACCGGTTGCCCGGCGGCTGCCGGATGCGGCCGCCGGACGGTGGTGGTGCGCGGCAGGTGTCAGACGGCGGCCGCGACGCTCTCGCCGAGGACGAAGTGGGGGTCGACCTGCGCCGCCAGGTCGGCCCCGGTCCGTTCGTTGCCCCAGGACTGCGCGTTCTTCAGGTGGAAGTGCACCATCTGGCGGGTGTAGCGCTCCCAGTCGCGCCGTTCGTACGCCGTGTCGACGGTCGTCTGCAACTGGCGCAGGGCGTCACGGTTGGTGTCCTCCAGGAGGGTGAACCGGGGCGGCCGGCCCTTCTCCATGGCGCGCACCCAGTCCGAGTGCCCCACTGTCACGAGCAGGTCGTCCCCGACCTCGGCGCGAAGGAAGTCGATGTCCTCCGCGCCCTGCACCTTGTTGCCGACGACCTTCAGCTCGACGCCGAAGTCGCGGGCGTACTCCTTGTACTGGCGATAGACGGAGACCCCCTTCCGGGTCGGCTCGGCCACGAGGAACGTGATGTCGAAGCGGGTGAACATGCCGGAGGCGAAGGAGTCCGAACCGGCCGTCATGTCGACCACGACGTACTCGTCACGGCCGTCCACCAGGTGGTTCAGGCACAGCTCCACCGCTCCCGTCTTGGAGTGGTAGCAGGCGACCCCCAGGTCGGCGTCCGTGAAAGGGCCCGTGACCATCAAACGGACGGCACCGCCGTCGAGTTCCACCGGCCGGGCGCAGGAGTCGTACACCGGATTGTTCTCGCCCACCCGCAGCAGCCGGGAGCCCTCGCCGGGCGGGGTCGTCTTGATCATCGTGTCGGCGGAGGCGATGCGCGGGTTGGAGCCGCGCAGGTAGTCCTTGATCAGCGGGAGCCGCTCGCCCATCGCCGGCAGTTCCGCGGCCCGCGTCTCGTCGAGTCCGAGGGCGGGTCCGAGGTGCTGGTTGATGTCCGCGTCGATCGCGATCACCGGTGCGCCGACGGCGGCGAGATGACGGATGAACAGGGAGGACAGGGTGGTCTTGCCGCTGCCGCCCTTCCCAACGAAAGCAATTTTCATGTTCACCAAGCGTAGCGGCCCGATAGCTGTAGGTGGCAGGTGGGCGTGAAGAAGACCACTCCTTCGAGGGGTGCGCGCCCTCGTTGCGTAATGTCGTACTCATGAGTACGACAGGCGCGTCCGCCGATCCGCTCGCGGCCCTGGGCTCGCTGCCCGGTGTGGCCGAGTCCGTGGAGTCCGTGCGCAAGGCCGTGGACCGGGTCTACGGGCACCGGGTCATGCGGCGCCGCAGCAACGCGATCACCTCCGAGGCGGCCCTGCGCGGCTCCCGGGGCTCCGCGGCGTTCTCCGGTGCCGACTGGGCCCTGGAGGAGGTGCGCCGGCGCAGCGACTTCGGCGTCGACGACGACGCGCGCGTCGTGGGCGCCGCCCTGCGGCTGACCGCCGAGGCGGGCCAGCTGCTGTCCATCTGGCGCCAGTCACCGCTGCGCGTGCTGGCCCGGCTGCACCTGGTGGCCGCGGCGACCGACGACGACGAGGTGGGGCGGCCCCGGCAGGCGGGGGAGGCGGTCGACGAGCCGCTGATCGAGCTGCCGCTGCCCGATGCCCCCGAGCTGGCCGGCCGGCTGGAGGGGCTGTCCCAGCTGATCATCGCGGGCAGTTCGGCGCCCGCCCTGGTGACGGCCGCCGTCGTGCACGGCGAGCTGCTCGCCCTGCGTCCCTTCGTCTCCCACAACGGCCTGATCGCGCGGGCCGCGGAGCGCATCGTCCTGATCGGCAGCGGCCTCGACCCCAAGTCGGTCTGCCCGGCCGAGGTGGGCCATGCCGAGCAGGGCCGCGCGGCCTACCTGGCGGCCCTGGAGGGCTATGTCTCCGGGACGCCGGACGGCATGGCGGCCTGGATCGCCCACTGCGGCCGGGCGGTCGAGCTGGGCGCTCGCGAGTCGACGGCGGTGTGCGAGGCGCTCCAGCGCGGGGCGGCGTGAGCGACGCGCCGTGAAGGGCGCGCCCGCGCGTGGGTGTGCGGGCACGGGCGCGTGGGCGCGGGCGCGTGTGGGGCCGTGGATACGAAAAAGAGGCCCCCGCGCGGGAGCCTCACATGGCACATGGGATGCGGCGGTACGAGTCCTCGTACCGCCGCTGGCATGCTCACCCGGTTACCAAGCGTCCTCGAAATGTTGCCCATCAGGCCGGGTGCTTTGCCCGCTTCCTGGTGCGGCTGGCCCGTAATCGACGGGTCGACGTCGCGTGGGTGCCCAGTGGTCATGCGCGGTCCGTGGGGCCAAATGCGTTATTAAGGTGATCCTCTCGGATGTCCTTGGTCTCGCGGGCCGTTGAGTCCTTTGTACTCCAGGCCCCGGACAAGCGGAAGTCCTGGCGCCAGTTCTTTACTTTTACTCTCAAACAGGAGCTAAACGGACGCGCGGAGGGTGTGCCGGTCCACGGACCCGGCCGTGCCCGCTCAGGCGGTCGCCGTACGGCGCCGGCTGGCGTACCAGACGAGGCCCGCCGTGGCGGCCGCGGCCCCTATGGCGGCCGCCGCGACCAGTGCCGGGCGGGGCGGTACGGAGAACGACGGGATCCGCTGCTTGAGCCGCACGGGCCGGTGGAAGTCGAGAATCGGCCATCCGCTCGCGACGGCCTCCCGCCGCAGCGCCCGGTCCGGGTTCACGGCATGGGGGTGGCCCACTTCCCGGAGCATCGGCAGATCGGTCGCCGAGTCGCTGTACGCGTAGCAGCGCGAGAGGTCGTACCCCTCGGACTCGGCCAGTTCCTTGATCGCTTCCGCCTTGGTGGGGCCGTACGCGTAGTACTCCACCTCGCCGGTGTAGCAGCCGTCCTCGCCCACGACCATGCGGGTGGCCACCACCCGGTCCGCGCCGAGGAGCTCGCCGATCGGCTCGACCACCTCCGCGCCCGACGTCGACACGATGACGACGTCACGGCCGGCGGTGTGGTGCTCCTCGATCAGGGAGGCCGCCTCGTCGTAGATGAGGGGGTCGATCAGGTCGTGAAGGGTCTCGGCCACGATCTCCTTCACCTGTTGGACGTTCCAGCCGCGAACCATCCGGGACAGGTACTCGCGGGTCTTCTCCATCTGGTCGTGGTCCATACCGCCGACGAGGAAGACGAACTGGGCGTACGCGGTCCGCAAGGCGGCCCTGCGGTTGATCAGCCCGCCCTGGTAGAAGGACTTGCTGAAGGTGAGCGTGCTCGACTTCGCAATGACCGTCTTGTCCAGGTCAAAGAAGGCCGCTGTGCGGGGCAAGGAGTGGTTTTCCACAAGCACGAGCATAGGGGCAGCCCATTCGGCGTAAGGTGGGCGCGTGGGTTTGCCTGAGAGGGCTCTCGGGTACACCATGGAAGTCACGGATCGTTCGCGACCGTGCTAACGCGGTCCGGCTCCTCCCCCCCCGAGTCGGCCGTGAAGGCGACCCCCGCTCTCCCCCCCGGCGGGGGTCGTCGCATGTCCGGGTGGGTTTTCCTGTTCTGTACACGGCCGGTGCGCCGTGCCGAGGCGGCTGCGTCCGCCTCTTTTTGCATGCCCACGACCCGTCACTGTGCGTAGTCGTCGGACTGCTCTGCGGAAGTCGCACAGGGGATGGTGCGGGCGTCACCGGTATGGGTGACGGCGTTATTCACAAGAACCTGCTTGTCCACAGTTTTCCACCAAGATCCACACGATTTCCGGGTTCGCCGCATCGTGATTCCGACGCGTCCGCTCGGGCCGAGTTCATGGCCGGTTCCGTTTGCCGACGCGTACGGCCGGCTTCTGCCAGGCCGCGCAAATGGAGGCCGGATGCCCGGTTCTTCACACGTTTGGGAATCGCGGGGCCACAGGGACAGCGCGCCCCGCCGCGAAGGGGGATGGACACCGTGGCCGGAGCCGTCACACACGACCCGCCGCCCACCGCCGGAGGCCGGCAGGGCAAACCGCTGATCGTCACCGAGGACGCGCTGCTCCTCGACGACCTGCTGCGCCTGTGCGCCGCCGCGGGCGCCACACCCGAGGTGCACCACTCGGTGCCGGAGCGTCGGGGCAGCTGGGACTCCGCGCCGCTCGTCCTGGTCGGCGACGACGCCGCACACCGGGTGCGCGGAGCCGCCCGCAGGCGAGGAGTGGTCCTCGTCGGACGCGACCAGGACGACTCCGGGGTCTGGCGGCGCGCCGTCGAGATCGGCGCCGACCACGTGCTGATGCTGCCCGACGGCGAACAGTGGCTGGTCGACCGCATCGCCGACGTCGCCGAAGGCGTCGGCCGGCCCGCGCTCACCGTCGGCGTCATCGGCGGCCGGGGCGGCGCCGGGGCCTCCACGCTCGCGTGCGCCCTCGCCGTCACCTCCGCGCGCGAGGGACTGCGCACCCTCCTGGTGGACGCCGATCCGCTGGGCGGCGGACTCGACGTACTCCTCGGCGGGGAGACCGCCGAAGGGCTGCGCTGGCCCGCCTTCGCCGCCTCGCGCGGACGGGTCGGCGGCGGGGCCCTGGAGGAGTCGCTGCCCAGGCTGCACTCGCTCAGGGTGCTCAGCTGGGACCGGGGCGACTGCGTCGCCGTCCCGCCCCAGGCCGTCCGCGCGGTGCTTGCCGCGGCCCGGCGCCGGGGCGGCACGGTCGTCGTCGACCTGCCCCGCCGGGTCGACGACGGGGTCGCCGAGGCACTCGCCCAGCTCGATCTGGCCATCGTCGTCGTCCCCGCCGAACTGCGGGCCGTCGCGGCGGCCGGACGCGTGGCCTCCGCCGCCGGCATGGTCGTGCGCGACCTCAGGGTGGCCGTACGCGGCCCGTACGCGCCCGGACTGGACGACCGCGAGGTGGCCAGACTGCTCGGACTGCCCCTGGCCGGCGAGGTGCCCGTCGAGTCGGGACTGCTGCGCCCCGACGGCGGCAAGGCACCACCCGGCGCCACCGCGCGCGGGCCACTCGCCCGCTTCTGCAAGGGCTTCTGGGAGCGGGCCCTGACCGAGGCGGGCGGCTCATGAGCACGGCACCCGGCCTCGAACGGCAACTGCTCGACGGCGTACGGCAGTGGCTCGCCGACAGCGGCGCGGAACCCACACCCGCGCGCGTGGCGCAGGCGCTGCGCGAACAGGGCCGTGTCCTCGGCGACACCGAGGTCCTCGGCGCTGCGGAGCAGCTGCGCCGCGAACTGATCGGCAGCGGGCCCCTGGAACCCCTGCTCGCCGACCCGTCGGTGACCGACGTACTGGTCTCGGCCCCGGACCGGGTCTGGGTCGACCGGGGCGGCGGCCTGGAACTGACCGCCGTCGCCTTCCCGGACGCGGCGGCCGTACGACGCCTCGCCCAGCGGCTGGCCGCGGTGGCCGGACGGCGCCTGGACGACGCCCGGCCCTGGGCCGACGCCCGGCTGCCCGACGGAACACGGCTGCACGCGGTGCTGCCGCCGGTCGCCGTGGGCTGCGCCTGCCTGGCGCTGCGGGTGGTACGGCCGCGCGCGTTCACCCTCGACGAACTGGTGGCAGCGGGCACGGTCCCGCCGGGCGGCGACCGGATCCTGCGGGCGCTGGTGCGGGCCCGGCTGTCCTTCCTGATCAGCGGCGGCACCGGCAGCGGCAAGACCACCCTGCTGAGCGCGCTGCTGGGGCTGGTCGGGCCCGGGGAACGGATCGTGCTCGCGGAGGACTCGGCGGAGCTGCGGCCCGACCATCCCCATGTGGTCCGCCTGGAGACGCGCCCCGCCAACCAGGAGGGCGCCGGGCTCGTCACCCTCGAGGACCTGGTGCGCCAGGCCCTGCGGATGCGGCCGGACCGGCTGGTCGTCGGCGAGGTGCGAGGGCGCGAGGTGGTGGACCTGCTGGCGGCGCTCAACACGGGTCACGAAGGCGGCTGCGGGACGGTTCATGCCAATGCCGCCGCCGACGTCCCCGCCCGGCTGGAGGCGCTCGGTACGGCGGCCGGCCTCGACCGGGCCGCGCTGCACAGCCAGGTGGCGGCCGCCCTGTCGGTGGTCCTGCACCTCGTCCGCGACCCGGCCGGGCGGCGCCGGATCGCCGAGGTGGACGTGCTGGAGCGGGACCCGTCGGGACTGGTGCGGACCGTGCCCGCCCTGCGGTGGCAGGCGGACACCTTCGCCCGGGAGCGGGGCTGGGCGCGGCTGCGGGAGCTGCTGCGGCCCGAGGAGAGCGGAGCGGGCGATGAACTGGACGGGTGAGATGCCGACGGCCGCGGCGGTGGCCTGCGCCGGGGCGGCGGCGTGGCTGCTGGGCGGGCCGTACTCCGGGGCCCGGCGGGCACAGTTGCTGCTCGCCGGGGGCGGGGTGGTCGGCGGTGGGCCCCCGGCCTGGCCGGAGCTGGCCCAGGAGCTGCGGCGGCTGCGCGGCCGGTGGCGGCCCGAATGGTGGGCGCCGGTCGTCGGGCTGGCCCTGGCCGTGGTGGGCGCCTCGGTGCTGCCGGTCGTCGCGGGGGCGGCCGGAGTGCCCCTGCTGCGCCGACTGCGAAGGGCCGCGGAGGCCCGGCGGGCCGGAGAGCGGCAAGGGGACGCGGTGATCGCGTTGTGCGCGGCGCTCGCCGGGGAGGTCAGGGCGGGACGGCAGCCCGGGGAGGCGTTGCAGCGGGCCGCACGGGACACCGCAGGGCTGGGCGCGGCCCAGGCGGCGGTGCTGGCGGCGGCTCGGTTCGGGGAGGACGTCCCCAAGGCCCTCGCGGCCGCGGCCCGGCAGCCGGGGGCCGACGGACTGCTGGGACTCGCGGCGTGCTGGCGGGTGGCCGTGGACCAGGGCGCGGGCCTCGCGGCCGGACTCGACCGCCTCGAAGGGGCGTTGCGGGCCGAGCGCGACCAACGGGCCGACCTGAGAGCCCAGTTGGCGGGCCCGCGGGCCACGGCGGCGATGCTCGCCGGCCTGCCGGTCCTGGGCCTCCTGCTGGGCACGGCCCTCGGCGCCGACCCGCTGCACGTCCTGCTCCACACCGGCGCGGGGCTGGGCTGCCTGCTCGTCGGAGGGCTGCTGGAGGGCGCCGGGGTGTGGTGGGTGCTGTGGATCGTGCGGAAGGCGGAGGGGGCGTAGTGGGCAGCGGTGCGATCGGAGCGAGGTGGGTGACGTGAGCGGAGGCGGTATGGGCGGGGAAGTTTTCCACAGGCTGGGGGCGAGCTTGGGGGTCGTGCTGCTCCTGGTGTGGCTGGTGCGGTGGCTGGACACCGTGCGGCGTCGGCGCAGGGCACGACAGCGGCTCGCCGAAGTGCTGCCGTGGCTGCCGGCGCCGAAGAAGGCGCGCGGCGGACCGCGGGAAGCCGTGAAGCGGTGGCTGCCCGAGATGGCGGTGGCCGGTGCCGGATGCGCGGTGGTCGGTGGCGCGGGCGGCCTCGCGGTGGGGCTGATCGGCGCGGTGGCGCTGGGGCGGTGGCGCCGCCGACGCGGGACGACGGCTTCCGCGAGCACGGCCGCAGTGAGCCAGGCCGACGCGCGGCTCGCCGCCCGCCAACTGCCGCTCGCCGCCGACCTGCTGGCCGCGTGCATCGCGGCGGGTGCCGGTCCGGTGATCGCGGCGCAGGCCGTGGGCGAGGCGCTGGACGGTCCCGTCGGGGAGGCGCTGGCGCGGGGTGCCGCCGAGGTGCGGCTGGGGGGTGAACCGGGCACCGCCTGGCGGCGGCTGGCCGCCACGCCGGGGGCGACGGCACTGGCCCGGCTGCTGGAGCGGGCCGGCGTGTCGGGTGTGCCGGCCGCCGTGCCCGTCGCCCGGATCGCGTCGGACGCCCGTGCCGATTGGACACGCGCCGCGACGGCCAGGGCCCGGCGGGCGGCCGTCATGGTCACCGCGCCTGTCGGGCTGTGCTTCCTGCCCGCCTTCATCGCCGTCGGCGTCCTGCCCGTGGTGATCGGGCTCGCGGGCGGGGCCCTGGGCGGAGGGAGGTGAGCGGGATGCGGTGAGCAAGTGCCGCGGGGCGCGGAGCGAGAGAGCGAACGACGGCCGGAGAACAGGCGGAGAGCCGGCAGAGAAGGCAGAGAAGGCAGAGAAGGCAGCGGTCAGGC
This sequence comes from Streptomyces phaeofaciens, assembly GCF_014648915.1. Taxonomy (GTDB): domain Bacteria; phylum Actinomycetota; class Actinomycetes; order Streptomycetales; family Streptomycetaceae; genus Streptomyces; species Streptomyces phaeofaciens. The sequence continues at coordinate 159,805 of NZ_BMSA01000006.1, forward strand.
GGCCCAGGCGTAGGCCGGGTGGATCAGCCACGGCCTGGCGGACCAGCCACGGCCGGGCGGACCAGCCACAGGCCAGGCGGAACAGCCGCGGGCCGGTCAGAGACGAACGGAATCGAACCTCACGGGGGTTGAGATGGACAAGGCGGTACGGGCGCGGCTGCGCGCCCTGGTGTGCGGGACGCGGCGTGGGCGGAGGGACGCCGGAATGGTCACCTCCGAGTACGCGATGGGGATCGTGGCGACGGTGGGCTTCGCCGTGCTCCTCTACGAGGTGCTGACGAGCGACGCCGTCATGGCGCTGTTGCAGGACATCGTGAGGCGGGCACTCAGTGCGCAGATGTGAGCGGGTGGGCGCGTGGCGGCGGTGGCGGGGTTCCGACCAGGGGTTCGTGACGGCGGAGTCGGCCGTGGTGTTGCCGGTGCTGGTGGCGTTCGCGATGGCGCTCGTGTGGGGGCTGCTGGTCATGGCCGCCCAGCTCCAGTGCGTGGACGCGGCCAGGACCGGCGCCCGGGCCGCGGCCCGGCAGGACCCTCCCGACGCGGTGGTCGCGCTGGCCCGTGAGGCGGCACCGGGCGGGGCGAGGGTGACGGTCAGCCGGGAGGGCGACCAGGTCCGGGTGGTGGTCGTGGCGAAGCCGGCGGTGCTGCGCGGGCTGCCCTTCGAGGTACGGGAGGAGGCGGTGGCGGTGGCGGAGGACGCGGGGGAGGGGCCATGAGGGCCAGGGACGGCGGAGACCAGGGCTCCGCCACCGTCATGGGCCTCGCCGTGATCGCCGTGCTGTGTGTGGTGTTCGGCCTGGTGCTCGCCTACGGGCAGGCCGTCGTGATCCGGCACCGGGCCGCCGGCGGTGCGGACCTCGCGGCGCTCGCGGCGGCGGACCACTGGGCGGAGGGCGAGCGGGAGGCCTGCGCCCGTGCCGGCCGGGTGGCCGGGGCGCAGGGTGCGCGACTGGTGCGGTGCGCGGTCGTCGGGGAGATCTCGGACGTGACGGCGGCGTCGGGACGGGGCCCGTTCACGGCCGAGGTCAGGGCCCGCGCGGGCCCTCCGGGACCGGTGCAGCCGCCCTTGGACTCCGGACCGGTGCCGCTGCCCGTGGACTCGGGGCCTGTTCCGCCGCCCCCGGACTCCGCGCCGGTGCCGCCCCTCCCGGGCCCGGCCCCGGCGCCACCACCCTCGGACCCTGCGACCGTCACGCCCCCGACGGCTCCCTCGGAGGCTTCCGCGCCCCGTCGCCCGCCGGAGGTATCTCGTTTCGCGCCCCTTCGCCTGCCGAAGGATCCTCGGTCGGCGTCCCCTCGCCCGCCGGAGCATCCCCGACCCGCGCCCCTTCGACCGCCGGAGCCTCCCTGACCCGCGTCTCCTCACCCACGGCAGGCTCCACGCCGAGCGCTTCCTCGCCCACGGCAGGCTCCTGGCCCACCGCAGGCTCCTCGACCCGCGCTTCCTCGCCTGCCGGAGCTTCCTCGTCCCCCGGGGCCTCGCTCGCCCCCGGAGCCTCGCCCACCCCAGGCTCCGAGACCCGAGCCTCCTCGTCCGCCCGAGTCCCTTCGTCCCGCGCCACCCCGTCCCCCCGCGCCACCCCGTCCCCCCGCGCCTCCTTCTCCTCCGGGGCCGCCCGCAGCAGTTCCGTGAGGAGCCGTACCGCGCCCCGCTTGTGCAGCGGATCGTTGCCGTTGCCGCACTTGGGGGACTGGATGCAGGACGGGCAGCCGGCCTCGCACTCGCAGGAGGCGATGGCCTGGCGGGTGGCGGTCAGCCAGGCGCGGGCGGTGTGGAAGGCGCGCTCCGCGAAGCCCGCGCCGCCCGGATGGCCGTCGTAGACGAAGACCGTCGGCAGGAGCGTGTCGGGGTGCAGGGGGACCGACACACCGCCGATGTCCCAGCGGTCGCAGGTCGCGAAGAGCGGGAGGAGGCCGATGGAGGCGTGCTCGGCGGCGTGCAGGGCGCCGCCGAGGATCTCGGGGTTGATGCGGGCCGCGTCCAGCTGGTCCTCGGTGACCGTCCACCACACCGCGCGGGTGCGCAGCGTACGGGGAGGGAGGTCGAGCTTCGACTCGCCGAGCACCTCACCGGTGATGACACGCCGGCGCAGGAAGGAGACGACCTGGTGGGTGACTTCGACCGAGCCGTAGCACAACCGGCCGTCGCCCCACGGGATTTCGACATCCGTCTCGAGGACGGAGATGGCGGTCGTGTCGCGGGCGACGGTCGAGTAGGGCGGGTTGGCCTGCTCGACCAGGGCGACGGAGTCCTCCAGATCCAGGGAGCGGACGAGATACGTGCGGCCCTGGTGGAGGTGGACGGCGCCCTCGTGGACAGCGGTGTGGGCGGAGCTCGCGTCGACCGTGCCGAGCAGCCGGCCGGTGCCCGACTCGACGATCTGTACGGGCCGGCCGCCCTCGCCGCGGATGTCGGTGAGGTCGGCGGCGCGCTCGCGGCGGGTCCAGTGCCAGGCCCTGGTGCGGCGGCGCAGCAGCTTCGCGGCCTCCAGTTGCGGCAGCAGGCCCTCGGTCTCGGGGCCGAACAGCTCCAGGTCCTCGTCGGTCAGCGGGAGTTCCGCGGCGGCGGCGCACAGGTGCGGGGCGAGGACGTAGGGGTTGTCGGGGTCGAGGACGGTCGATTCCACCGGGCGGTCGAAGAGCGCCTCGGGGTGGTGGACCAGGAAGGTGTCCAGCGGGTCGTCGCGGGCCACCAGGATGGCCAGCGCGCCCTGTCCGGCGCGGCCCGCCCGGCCGGCCTGCTGCCACAGGGACGCGCGGGTGCCGGGGTAGCCGGCGATCAGGACGGCGTCCAGGCCGGAGACGTCGATGCCGAGTTCCAGGGCGGTGGTGGCGGCGAGGCCGAGGAGTTCGCCGGAGTGGAGGGCCTGTTCGAGGGCGCGCCGTTCCTCGGGGAGGTAGCCGCCGCGATACGCCGCGACACGCCGGGCCAGGGAGCGGTCGACCTCGGCGAGCCGTTCCTGGGCGATCACCGAGACCAGTTCGGCGCCGCGCCGGGAGCGGATGAAGGCGACCGTGCGTACGCCCTGCACGGCGAGGTCGGTGAGCAGGTCGGCGGTCTCGGCGACGGCCGTACGCCGGACGGGTGCGCCCTTCTCGCCCTGCATCTCGGTGAGCGGGGGTTCCCAGAGGGCGAACACCAGTTCACCGCGGGGTGAGGCGTCGTCGGCGACCTCGACCACGGGGAGGCCGGTGAGACGGCCGGCGGCTTCCGCGGGGTCGGCGGCGGTCGCCGAGGCCAGCAGGAAGACCGGAGAGGAGCCGTAGCGGGCGCACAGCCGCCGCAGCCGGCGCAGCACCTGGGCGACATGGGAGCCGAACACGCCGCGGTAGGTGTGGCACTCGTCGATGACGACGTACTTCAGTGACTTCAGGAAGGAGGACCAGCGGGGGTGGGACGGGAGGATGCCGCGGTGCAGCATGTCCGGATTGGTCAGGACGTAGTTGGCGTACTGGCGGATCCACTCGCGTTCCTCGAACGGCGTGTCGCCGTCGTACACGGCCGGACGCACGGCGTTGCCCAGGGGTTGTGAAAGTTCTTTCACGGAGCGGCGCTGGTCCGCCGCGAGGGCCTTGGTGGGGGCGAGGTAGAGGGCGGTGGCGCCGCGTCCGTTCGGCGCCTCGGAGCCGTCCAGAAGGGTGGACAGCACCGGCATGAGATACGCCAGGGACTTGCCGGAGGCGGTGCCCGTGGCGACGACCACCGAGTCGCCGTCCAGGGCGTGCTCGGCGGCCAGGGCCTGGTGCGCCCAGGGGTGCTCGATGCCGCGGGCCTGCACGGCCGCGATGACCTCGGATCGAATCCGGTCCGGCCAGACGGCATGGCGACCCGCGCGCGGGGGCAAGTGCTCCGTATGAGTGATGCGCGACGCCCGGCTCGGGCCCGGGGCGAGCCGGTCCAGGAGTTCGCCCGGCGACAGGCGCGAGGCGGGCTGTGCCGAGGATCGTTCGGATTGGTGATTCTTGGCCATCGGCACCGAGTGTGTCACCGGCGTGACGGACAATGGAGCCAAGGCGTCGTGCACGCCTGCCGGTAAGTGATTGAATGCCATCGCGGCTGGCGAACCGTCCCGGGGGCTCCTGCCGAGGTGTCCCGAGGGGCGACCGCTCGATAGCAAGGTGCTGGAGGATCCGTGGACCTGTCCCTGTCGACCCGTACAGTCGGCGATCGTACGGTCGTCGAGGTCGGTGGCGAAATCGACGTATATACCGCGCCCAAGCTGCGCGAGCAGCTGGTCGAGCTGGTGAACGACGGGAATTTCCACCTCGTCGTGGACATGGAGGGCGTGGACTTCCTCGACTCCACCGGGCTCGGCGTACTGGTCGGCGGACTGAAGCGGGTGCGTGCCCACGAGGGCTCGCTCCGCCTGGTCTGCAACCAGGAGCGCATTCTGAAGATCTTCCGCATCACCGGTCTGACCAAGGTGTTCCCCATTCACACCTCGGTCGACGAAGCGGTAGCTGCCACCGACTGACCACCACTCCGTACCGGGCCGCGCGGCCCGGTACGGACCAGTTGAACACCGGGGGACCGGCCTCGGCGGCCCGGCCCCCCGACAGCACGCCCGTAGTTCCGAGGGGGACGCATGGCCACCGTTGAACTCCGCTTCAGCGCGCTGCCCGAGCACGTCAGGACCGCCCGACTGGTGGCGGCAGCGGTGGCGCGCAGGGCCGGAGTGGACGAGGCCGTCCTCGACGAGGTGCGGCTCGCCGTCGGCGAGGCCTGCACGCGCGCCGTGAGCCTGCACCAGAGCGGTGGCATCACCGCCCCGGTGAGGGTGGCGCTCATCGAGGAGGAGAAGGCGTTCTCCATCGAGGTCGGCGACGAGGCGCCTCGGGTGGCTCCCGGCGACCGGGTGCCCGGCTCCGGCGTGGACGACACGGACGTCGAGGAGGACGAGATGGGCCTCGCGGTCATCAGCGGCCTCGTCGACGACGTGGAGGTCTCCGCCGGGGAGCACGGCGGGCTCATCCGTATGACCTGGCCGACGACGCCCGCCGAGGCGACGCTGACCTGAGCCGGCTCCCACGACTAGCTCACCCGAAGGGCCCCACTCCGGTGGGGCCCTTCGGCATGCGCGCACCTGGGTACTCGTGCTTACAGTTGTCCCGTGAAGTGAATCATGGGACTTCTCGGGCGCATCTCGATGTGAAGTGAATCTTGTGTCGCGACAATGCGCCGCGCATTTCGTGAAGCAATTCACGATCAACGCCTTCAGGGCATTACTCGATGCGAAGGCGAATTCCGCTTACCGCCCACTGTTTTGATCAGGTTCCGGTACCTACAATCCGTCCACATCTTGAGCTCAGCCCAAGCGTCAAGGAGGACGAATGGCGGGGCTTTCTACCCCTCATCTGCTGGACCAGCCCACATCCTTCGCGGCCGCGGTGCAGCTGACCGACGGCAACCGTCTGCTCGTGGTGGTCATCGGTGTCGTCGCACTGGCCGCGCTCGTGGTCGCGGGCGTGCTGGTGCGCCAGGTGCTCGCGTTCGGCGAGGGCACCGACCGTATGAAGGAGATCGCGGCGGCGGTCCAGGAAGGCGCGAACGCCTATCTGGCCCGGCAGCTGCGCACGCTCGGCGTATTCGCCGTGATCGTGTTCTTCCTGCTCATGCTGCTGCCCGCGGACGACATGAATCTGCGCATCGGACGATCGGTTTTCTTCTTGATCGGCGCGGCGTTCTCGGCGGCCACCGGCTATATCGGCATGTGGCTCGCCGTGCGCAGCAATGTGCGTGTCGCCGCGGCGGCCCGCGAGGCCACTCCCGCGGAAGGTGAACCGGAAAAAGATCTCACCACCGTTTCGCACAACGCGATGAAGATCGCATTCCGTACGGGCGGCGTCGTCGGCATGTTCACGGTGGGGCTCGGTCTGCTGGGCGCCTCGTGCGTGGTGCTGGTGTACGCGGCCGACGCGCCGAAGGTGCTGGAGGGCTTCGGTCTCGGCGCGGCGCTCATCGCGATGTTCATGAGGGTCGGCGGCGGCATCTTCACCAAGGCCGCCGACGTCGGCGCCGACCTGGTCGGCAAGGTCGAACAGGGCATTCCGGAGGACGATCCGCGCAATGCCGCGACCATTGCCGACAATGTGGGCGACAACGTCGGCGACTGTGCGGGCATGGCCGCCGACCTCTTCGAGTCGTACGCCGTGACGCTGGTCGCCGCGCTGATCCTCGGCAAGGTGGCCTTCGGCGACGCGGGGCTGGCGTTCCCGCTGCTCGTGCCCGCGATCGGTGTGCTCACGGCGATGATCGGCATCTTCGCGGTCGCGCCGCGCCGGACCGACCGCAGCGGCATGACGGCGATCAACCGGGGCTTCTTCATCTCCGCGGTGATCTCGCTCGTGCTGGTCGCGGTGGCCGTCTTCGTCTACCTCCCCGGCACGTACGCCGACCTGGACGGGGTCACCGACACGGCGATCGCGGGCAAGGACGGCGATCCGCGCGTCCTCGCCCTCGTCGCGGTGGCGATCGGTATCCTCCTGGCCGCTGTCATCCAGCAGTTGACCGGTTACTTCACCGAGACCACCCGCCGTCCGGTCCGCGACATCGGCAAGTCGTCGCTCACGGGCCCCGCCACGGTCGTCCTCGCCGGTGTCTCCGTCGGCCTCGAGTCGGCCGTCTACACCGCCCTCCTGATCGGCCTGGGCGTGTACGGGGCGTTCCTGCTCGGCGGTACGTCGATCATGCTGGCGCTGTTCGCGGTGGCGCTGGCCGGCACCGGCCTGCTCACCACGGTCGGTGTGATCGTCGCGATGGACACCTTCGGGCCGGTCTCCGACAACGCGCAGGGCATCGCCGAGATGTCCGGTGACGTCGAGGGAGCGGGCGCGCAGGTGCTCACCAACCTGGACGCGGTCGGCAACACCACCAAGGCGATCACCAAGGGCATCGCGATCGCCACCGCCGTCCTCGCGGCGTCGGCGCTCTTCGGGTCCTACCGGGACGCGATCACCACCGGAGCGCAGGACGTCGGGGAGAAACTCTCCGGGGACGGCGCGCCGATGACCCTGATGATGGACATCTCGCAGCCCAACAACCTCGTCGGGCTCATCGCGGGCGCGGCGGTCGTCTTCCTCTTCTCGGGGCTGGCGATCAACGCGGTGTCGCGGTCGGCGGGTTCGGTGGTGTTCGAGGTGCGGCGGCAGTTCCGCGAGCACCCCGGGATCATGGACTACAGCGAGAAACCGGAGTACGGCAAGGTCGTCGACATCTGTACCCGGGACGCCCTGCGGGAGCTGGCGACGCCCGGTCTGCTCGCCGTCATGGCGCCGATCTTCATCGGGTTCTCGCTCGGCGTCGGCGCGTTGGGCGCGTACCTGGCGGGCGCGATCGGCACGGGCACGCTGATGGCGGTGTTCCTCGCCAACTCCGGTGGCGCGTGGGACAACGCCAAGAAACTCGTCGAGGACGGCCACCACGGCGGCAAGGGCAGCGAGGCGCACGCGGCGACGGTGATCGGCGACACGGTCGGCGACCCCTTCAAGGACACCGCGGGCCCCGCGATCAACCCGCTGCTGAAGGTGATGAACCTGGTGGCGCTGCTCATCGCGCCCGCCGTGATCAAGTTCAGCTACGGCGAGGACAAGAGCATCGGCGTACGGATCATGATCGCGCTCTTCGCGCTCGTGGTGATCGTGGGCGCGGTGTACGTCTCCAAGCGGCGCGGCATCGCCGTGGGCGACGAGGACAACGCCGACTCGTCGTCCAAGTCGGCAGATCCCGCGGTGGTTTCGTAGGTCCGCCGACGGGGCCCGGCTCAAAGGGCGGGCGGGCGGCGCGGATTGACGCGCCGCCCGCCCGCTCTTTTTGGATGCCCGCGGCGGCCGTGAGGCTTCTCTCTCTCGGTATAAATACTTACAAACGAGTATGGGTCGGACATTCGTTCTGGGGTTGTCGTCCGGTTGGCGTGTATGTTCCGGGGCCGAGAGCCATGGAAGGGACCAAACCGGTGAACAAGAAGCTCGCTGCCGCACTGTCCGGCGGTGCGGTACTGGTACTGGCGCTGACCGGATGCAGCGACGAGAAGGACACCAAGGAGCTGGACGCCTGGGCGAAGAAGGTCTGCGAGACCGTGCCCGCCCAGCAGGCGAAGATCACGGCTGCCTACGACGCGCTGGCGAAGGTCGCCAAGGACGGCAAGCCGGAGGAACTCCAGAAGACCGACTCCGAGGCCTTCCAGAACCTCTCCGACGGGTTCAAGGCGCGCGCGACCGCGCTCAGCACGGCCGGGGCGCCTCCGGGCGTCGAGGGTGCGGCGAAGAAGCACAAGGACGCCGTCGACAAGCTCACGCTGCTGTCCGCGTCCTATGCCGACCTGAAGAAGCAGGTGGACGCGCTCGACACGAAGAACCAGTCGAAGTTCGCCTCCGGTCTGGACGACGTCTCGGAGCAGATGAAGGACGTGTCCCAGCAGTACAAGAGCGCGGTCGCCTCGCTCCAGAGCCTGGAGGAGGGCGACGTCAAGCAGGCCGTGGCCAAGCAGCCGGGCTGCAAGAAGGCCGCCGCGTCGGCGTCAGCCGCCGACAGCTGACGCGGCGCGGGAGACAATGGGGGGCGTGAGTAACGCCAGCCTGTCCTCCCTGCCCTCCGCCGACCGTCCCGACGTGGCCGCACGGCTGCGCGAGGCACTGCTCGCGGCCTCCTTCACGGCCGACGGGCTGCTCGATCTGCTCGGCGCCCCCGCGTACGCGGCACTGGCCCGCAGCGAGACCGTGCCCGCGCTCCGGGCGACACGCGGGGACACGCCGCTGGAGACGCTCGCCCGTCTCTTCCTGCTCCAGCAATCCGTGCCCCACGCGCGCGTGGAGGAGTTCCTGCCCGTCCACGCGTGCGTGGAGAGCCGCTGGCTGGTGCGCGTCGGTGACGACGAGGTCGCCGCGACCGTGGACGTACGGCCCTACGGCGGGCCGGACGGCGAGGACTGGTTCATCGTCTCCGACCTGGGGTGCGCCGTCGGCGGCGCCGGTGGCATCGGCAGCCGCGACGAGCAGGTCGTCCTGGGGGTGGGCGGTGCCTCCACGACCCTGGCCGGCATCACCGTCCGTACGCCCGTGGCCGCCGCCCTCGACCTCGGTACCGGCTCCGGCATCCAGGCGCTGCACGCCGCCCGGCACGCCACGCGCGTGACGGCCACCGACCTCAACCCGCGCGCGCTGCACATCACCGCGCTCACCCTCGCCCTGTCCGGCGCCCAGGCCGCCGACCTGCGCGAAGGCTCCCTCTACGAGCCGGTCAAGGACGACGAGACGTACGACCTGATCGTCTCGAACCCGCCGTTCGTCATCTCGCCCGGCGCCCGGCTCACCTACCGCGACGGCGGCATGAGCGGGGACGATCTGTGCCGCTCGCTCGTTCAGGGAGCGGGGGAACGGCTGAACGAGGGCGGATTCGCGCAGTTCCTCGCCAACTGGCAGCACGTGGAGGGGGAGGACTGGCAGGACCGGCTCAGGTCATGGGTGCCACGCGGCTGCGACGCGTGGATCGTGCAGCGCGAGGTGCAGGACATCACGCAGTACGCCGAGCTGTGGCTGCGGGACGCCGGTGACCACCGGGGCGACGAGACCGAGTACCAGGCGCGGTACGACGCGTGGCTGGACGAGTTCGAGGCGCGCAAGGTGAAGGCCGTCGGCTTCGGCTGGATCACCCTGCGCAAGACGGCCGCCGCCGAACCCGTCGTCACCGCGGAGGAGTGGCCGCACCCGGTCGAGCAGCCGCTCGGCGACACCGTCCGGGCCCACTTCGAGCGGCTCGACCACCTGCGCGCGCACGACGACGCGGCCCTGCTCGCCGGGCGCTTCCGGCTGGCCGGTGAGGTCGTCCAGGAACAGGTCGGGCTGCCCGGCGCCGAGGACCCGGAGCACGTCGTACTGCGCCAGCACCGCGGAATGCGCCGGGCCACCAAGGTGGACACGGTCGGCGCGGGCTTCGCCGGCGTCTGCGACGGCACGCTGAGCGCGGGCCGCATCCTGGACGCCATCGCCCAACTGGTGGGCGAGGACCCGGTGTTGCTCCGCGACCGCACACCGGCACAGATCAGGCTGCTGGTGGAGCAGGGGTTCCTGGAACCGGTGGAGTGAGCGCGGCGGTGTCGCCGACCGGGCGGCGGCCGCCGGGCCGCCCTTCGGATTGCGCCACACGCGCCACACGCGCCACACACGCCACGCAGCAGGCACCCGCACCGCGCCGCGCCGCATCAAGTGATCGGAACCGATCGGCGCCCGACAAATTGAGCCGCGAGAAGCCGAGAGAAGACCCGAGAAGCTCCGAGAAGACGCAAGAAGCTCCGAGAAGGAGAGCGAGAAGAACGGCGACAACTCGGCCAAGCTCCGCAGGGGCAAATTCGAGTCACCCCGCGCGCCCGCCACGGGAGTGCCTCGCGGTCGGCCCATGACCGGCGGTGCGACGGGAACACAGGATTCGCCAAGATCGTATGCGGGGAGGGCCGGCGACGGGCCACGGAAGTCGACCGGAAAAGCACCCACGCCCCCGTTCCCGGTCCGTTCCCGGTCCGCTCCCGAGCTGTTTCCGGTCGGTTCCGGTCCGCTTCCGGTTCGCCCCGGGCCGGCTCCCGGCCGTCCGCCGACCGGGCCCGCCGACGGTCCGCCCGGGCCCTGGACCGGCCCCGCGGAAGCCGCGCCGCAGGGTTGTCGCGACCCCTCATGGCTCCCGCCGAGGGGTCGCCGAGGCCCCGTCGCGAGCCCTCCGGGACGCCACCGGGGCCCCGCCGAGGGGGTTCCGCCAAGGGCCCGCCGAACATCGTCCGGCACCCCGCCACGGGCCCGCGAAGGGCCCGCCGGGAGCCCTCGAAGCCGTCCGAGAGCCCACCGACCCCGTCCGTAGCCCTCTCGTTCACCTCGGGTTCGCCGGGGCGCCGCCCGCGCGTGTCAGTCTCCCGTCGCTGGGGCATGCGCGCGTGGGAGAAAAAGGGGCGGGGCGATCATGGAGAGCGGGCCGGCGATCTTCGCGGGAATGGTGTTCGCCCTGTTCGGAGGCGCGTTGCTGGTGTGGACCGCCGTCCGTGTGCGGCAGCGCGAACCCGTCGCCCAGGGTGTGAGCCCTGTCGCATCCGTGACGCTCGCGACGCTCGCCGGAGTCGTCGCGCTGGCCCTCGGAACGTGGTGCTTCACCCGCCTCTGAGTCCCTCCCCGGACCGGGTCCGCAACCCGCGCCCGGCCCGCTCCGGACGAGCCGCGGCACATCCCCCGGACAAGGCGCCGGACCTGCCTTCGGACCGGTTCGGGAACCGGGTTCGCGAGCTGTTCGCGGCCCGGTGCGGAACGCCGCCGAGGACCGTCTTCGGGAATCCTGCCGACGATCGTGTTTGAACGGCGTAAGCAGGGTCACGCCAGTAAAGGAGAGGACGCGTTCCGGTCCGGCGGAAAACGACCGGCCGACACTCCGGGCGGCAGGAATGGCGGTAGTCGGGTTACCGTTCGAGTGGCCGTTGCGGGCTTTTCCCGTTTGACACGGGGGCGGGATGTACCGTCACACTCCGCAGCGTCACCATGACCCGACCCCGGGAGCAAGCCTGGGGAGACCCAGTGTCGACCGGAGAGAAGAGCGAAGTTGTCCCCGACCAGCGAGACCGCACAGGGCGGCCGCCGACTCGTCATCGTCGAGTCGCCTGCCAAGGCGAAGACGATCAAGGGCTATCTCGGCCCCGGATACGTCGTCGAGGCGAGCGTCGGGCACATCCGCGACCTCCCCAACGGCGCCGCCGAGGTGCCCGAGAAGTACACGGGCGAGGTCCGCCGCCTCGGCGTGGACGTCGAGCACGACTTCCAGCCGATCTATGTGGTCAACGCTGACAAAAGGGCCCAGGTCAAGAAGCTCAAGGACCTGCTGAAGGACTCCGACGAGCTCTTCCTCGCCACCGATGAGGACCGCGAGGGCGAGGCGATCGCCTGGCACCTCCAGGAGGTGCTGAAGCCCAAGGTCCCGGTCAAGCGGATGGTCTTCCACGAGATCACCAAGGCCGCGATCCAGGCCGCCGTCGCCAACCCGCGCGAGCTGAACCAGAAGCTGGTCGACGCCCAGGAGACCCGCCGCATCCTCGACCGTCTCTACGGTTACGAGGTCTCGCCGGTCCTGTGGAAGAAGGTCATGCCGCGCCTGTCGGCCGGCCGTGTCCAGTCCGTCGCCACCCGGCTCGTCGTCGAGCGGGAACGTGAGCGCATCGCGTTCCGCTCCGCCGAGTACTGGGACCTGACGGGCACCTTCGCGACCGGCCGCGCCGGGGATTCGTCGGACCCGTCGTCGCTCGTCGCCCGCCTCCAGACCGTCGACGGCAGGCGGGTCGCGCAGGGCCGCGACTTCGACTCGCTGGGACAGCTCAAGAGCGCGAACACCCTCCACCTCGACGAGGCGAACGCCCGCGCCCTCGCCGCCGCCCTGGAGAACACCCGCTTCTCCGTCCGGTCCGTCGAGTCCAAGCCGTACCGCCGCTCGCCGTACGCCCCGTTCCGTACGACGACGCTCCAGCAGGAGGCCAGCCGCAAGCTCGGCTTCGGCGCGAAGGCGACCATGCAGGTCGCGCAGAAGCTGTACGAGAACGGCTACATCACGTACATGCGTACGGACTCCACGACGCTGAGCGAGACCGCCGTGTCCGCCGCTCGCGCCCAGGTCACGCAGCTGTACGGCGCCGACTACCTGCCGGCCCAGCCGCGCACGTACGCCGGGAAGGTCAAGAACGCGCAGGAGGCGCACGAGGCGATCCGTCCTTCGGGTGATCGTTTCCGCACCCCGGCCGAGACGGGTCTGACCGGCGACCAGTTCAGGCTCTACGAGCTGATCTGGAAGCGGACCGTCGCCTCCCAGATGAAGGACGCGACCGGCAACAGCGTCACGGTCAAGATCGCCGGCGCCGCCGCCGACGGCCGGGACGTCGAGTTCAGCGCCTCCGGCAAGACGATCACCTTCCACGGCTTCCTGAAGGCCTACGTCGAAGGCGCGGACGACCCGAACGCCGAGCTGGACGACCGCGAGCGCCGCCTGCCCCAGGTCGCCGAGGGCGACGCGCTCAGCGCCGAGGAGATCACGGTCGACGGGCACGCCACCAAGCCCCCGGCCCGCTACACCGAGGCCAGCCTGGTCAAGGAGCTCGAAGAGCGCGAGATCGGCCGCCCGTCGACGTACGCGTCGATCATCGGCACGATCCTCGACCGCGGCTATGTCTTCAAGAAGGGCACGGCACTCGTCCCGTCCTTCCTGTCGTTCGCCGTGGTCAACCTCCTGGAGAAGCACTTCGGGCGGCTCGTCGACTACGACTTCACCGCCAAGATGGAGGACGACCTCGACCGCATCGCCCGCGGTGAGGCGCGGGCCGTGCCGTGGCTGAAGCGGTTCTACTTCGGTGAGGGCGACGCGGCGGGTGCCGCCGACGCCGGCAACGGCGACGGGGACCACCTCGGCGGCCTCAAGGAACTGGTGACCGACCTGGGCGCGATCGACGCGCGCGAGGTGTCGTCGTTCCCCGTCGGCGAGGGCATCGTGCTGCGCGTCGGCCGCTACGGCCCGTACATCGAGCGGGGCGAGAAGGACGCGGAAGGCCACCAGCGCGCCGACATCCCCGAGGACCTGGCGCCCGACGAACTGTCCGTCGAGCTGGCCGAGGAACTGCTCGCCAAGCCGAGCGGCGACTTCGAGCTGGGCACCGACCCGGTCAGCGGCCACCAGATCATCGCCAGGGACGGCCGTTACGGCCCGTACGTCACCGAGGTGCTCCCCGAGGGCACCCCGAAGACCGGCAAGAACGCCGTCAAGCCGCGTACGGCCTCGCTCTTCAAGTCGATGGCGCTGGACACGGTCACGCTGGACGACGCCCTCAAGCTGATGTCGCTGCCGCGGGTCGTCGGCGCCGACGCCGAGGGCCAGGAGATCACCGCGCAGAACGGGCGCTACGGGCCGTACCTGAAGAAGGGCACGGACTCCCGCTCGCTCCAGACCGAGGACCAGCTCTTCACGATCACCCTCGAAGAGGCGCTGGAGATCTACTCCCAGCCCAAGCAGCGCGGCCGCGCGGCCGCCAAGCCGCCGCTGAAGGAGCTCGGCCAGGACCCGGTCAGCGGCAAGCCCGTCGTCGTCAAGGACGGCCGCTTCGGGGCGTACGTCACCGACGGGGAGACCAACGCGACCCTGCGCTCCGGCGACAGCGTCGAGGAGATCACCCCGGAGCGCGGCTACGAGCTGCTCGCCGAGAAGCGGGCGAAGGCCCCCGCCAAGAAGACGGCGAAGAAGGCTCCCGCGAAGAAGGCGCCCGCCAAGAAGGCGACGGCCAAGAAGGCGGCCCCGGCGAAGAAGACCGCCGCCAAGAAGACCGCGGCCAAGACCACGACGGCCGCCAAGAAGACGACGGCGGCCAAGACGACGTCGTCGCCGACGGCCACGTCCGACGACTGATCCCGGCCACGGCTCTTGGGCCGTGTCGTCACCCGTGTTCTTCACGAAACGAACGCCCCGGCATCACTTTGGTGTCGGGGCGGTCGTACGTACGGACGGGCGCCACGGTGTGTCACTCGCTGCCGATAGGCTGAAAGCATGACGCGAGCCGAGCAGCCAACGGCCCACCACCCGGCCCCGGACGACGCCCTGGTGGCCGACTCACGCGAACGCGCCGTGCGCGCCCTGTTGCGTGACCCCCAGCTCAAGAGGCTGTGGAGCGCGCAACTGGTGGGCGGTGCGGCGGACGCCCTGGCCCTGCTGGTGTTCGTCCTCCTCGCCCTCCAGGCGGCCATCGCCGAGGGCTCCTTCGGGGGCGGCTACCGGGGCGTGGCGTTCGCCGTGGCGACCGTCTTCGCCGTGCGGATTCTGGCCACCCTCCTCTTCGGTGCCGTCCTCCTCGGCCCGCTCACCTCACTCACCTCCCCGGACGGCCCTCTCGACCGGCGCTGGACCATGGTCGGCGCGGACGGACTGCGTGCCGTGCTGCTGATCGTCGCGCCCCTGTGGATCGACTGGACGCCGGCCGACGCGCTGCCCCTGCTGCTGGTCACCGTCTTCGTGACCGGCGTCGCCGAGCGGTTCTGGACGGTCGCCCGCGAGAGCGCCGCCCCCGCCCTGCTGCCGGCCCCGCCCCTGGAGGGCGCGACGGTACGGCCGCTGCCGGACCACCTGGACGCGCTGCGCCGGCTCTCGCTGCGCACGGGTTTCCTGGCGATCCCGCTCGGCGCGGCCGCCCTGGTCGCGGCCTCCCTGGTCAACAACCTGCTGGGCGCGGGCATCGACTGGTTCGCCCAGCACCAGGCGGCCCTCGCCTCGTACGTCGCCGGGGGGCTCTTCGCCGGGTCCCTGTCCGTCGTCGTCTTCCTGGAACTGCCCTCGACGCGCACCCCGCGCGCGCGGTCCCCGCTCGAGGGACTGCGCCGGCCCCGTACGGCCACCGGTGTCGACGCGGGCCGCACGGGCGCCGTCCCGCTGCTGGTCCTCGCCTGCGCGGCGGTCGCCGGGGCGATCGCGGCCGCCGTCGCCGTGTCCGTGCTGCACGCCAAGGACCTGGGCGGCGGCCCGGTGATGTACGGGCTGCTGGTGCTCGGGCTGACCGGCGGAGTCGTCGTCGGCGTACGGACGGCACCGAAGGTACTGGTGTCGCTGTCGCGGCGCCGGCTGCTCGCCCTGGCCATCGCCTTCACCGGCGTGGCCCTGCTGGCCGCCGGGCTGGTCCCGGACGTCACCAGCGTGCTGCTGATCACCGGCCTGGCCGGCATCGGCGCGGGCGTCGCCGCCAACACCGGGCACGCGCTGCTCGACCAGGAGACCGAGGACCACCGCCGGACCCGGACCACCGAGCACCTGCACGCGGTCGTCCGGGTGTCCGTGGCACTGGCCGCGCTGATCGCCCCGCTGGTCGCGGCGCTGATCGGCCCGCACCGCCTGGAGAACGGCAAGTTCGTCTTCGCGCACGGCGGAGCCGCCTTCACCCTGATGCTGGTCGGCGCGCTGCTGCTGCCGGTGGCCGCGCTGGTGCTCGCCAAGGTGGACGACCGCTCCGGCGTCCCCCTGCGCAACGACCTGCGGGACGCGCTGCTCGGCGGCGACGACCCGGTGCAGGCCCAGGCCACGACCGGCTTCTTCATCGCCCTGGAGGGCGGCGACGGCGCGGGCAAGTCCACGCAGGCCGAGGCGCTCGCCGAGTGGATCCGGGCCAAGGGCCACGAGGTCGTCCTCACGCGTGAGCCGGGCGCCACTCCCGTCGGCAAGCGGCTGCGTTCGATCCTGCTGGACGTGTCGTCCGCGGGTCTCTCGCACCGCGCGGAGGCGCTGCTGTACGCGGCGGACCGCGCGGAGCACGTCGACACGGTCGTCCGGCCCGCCCTGGAGCGGGGCGCGGTCGTGATCACCGACCGGTACATCGACTCGTCCGTCGCCTACCAGGGCGCGGGCCGTGATCTCTCCCCGACCGAGATCGCCCGGATCTCGCGCTGGGCGACGAACGGCCTGGTGCCGCATCTGACGGTGCTGCTGGACGTTTCCCCGGAGGCCGCCCGCGAGCGGTTCACGGAGGCCCCGGACCGGCTGGAGTCGGAGCCGGCGGAGTTCCACGCGCGCGTGCGCTCCGGTTTCCTCACCCTGGCCGCCGCCGACCCCGGCCGCTACCTGGTGGTCGACGCGGGCCAGCAGCCCGAGGCCGTCACCACTGTCGTACGGGCCCGGCTCGACCGGCTGCTGCCCCTGTCCGAGGCCGAGATCCAGGCCCAGGAGGAGGCGCGCAGGAAGGCCGAGGAGGAGGCCCGGCGCAAGGCCGAGGAAGAGGCCGCCCGCAAGGCCGAGGAGGAGCGCCTGGAGCGTGAGCGCCAGGAGCAGCTGGCCAAGCTGCGCGCCGAGGAGGAGGAGCGCAAGCGGCGCGAGCTGGAGGAGGCGCAGCGGCGCGAGGCCGAGCGTCAGGCCGAGGAGGCCCGCCGGCGTGCCGAGGAGGCGCAGCGGCGCGCGGAGGAGGAGCGCAAGCGTCTCCTCGCCGAGGAGAAGGCCCGCGCCGAGGAGGAGGTCCGCCGCAAGGCGGAGGAGGAGCGGCGCCGCAAGCAGGCCGAGGAGGAGGCCCGGCTGCGCGCCGAGGCCGAGGCGCGGCGCGTGGAGAAGCAGCGCAAGGCCGAAGAGGCCCTGCTGCGGGCCGAGGAGGCCCGGCGCGCGGCGGAGCAGGCCGCGGCGGCGGCGCAGCTGCGTACCCGTCCGACCCCTCCCGCGCCCCCCTCGGAGGCGGTGACCGTGCCCACTCCGGTCGTGTCGGCGGCGGACGCCGCGCGCGGCTCGGCGGAGGACACGGCGAAGCTGCCCCGCATCCGGATGGACAAGGAGCCCGAGCCGGCCCGCGCGCGGCTCGACAAGGACCCGGAACCGGCTCGGGC
This sequence comes from Streptomyces phaeofaciens, assembly GCF_014648915.1. Taxonomy (GTDB): domain Bacteria; phylum Actinomycetota; class Actinomycetes; order Streptomycetales; family Streptomycetaceae; genus Streptomyces; species Streptomyces phaeofaciens. The sequence goes on from NZ_BMSA01000006.1 coordinate 177,148, forward strand.
ACGGCTCGACAAGGACCCGGAGCCGGCTCGGGCACGGCTCGACAAGGACCCGCTGGAGCAGCAGTCCGGGCGGGCCGCCGCGCAGCCGTCCGCCCAGGGCTCCGACACCGAGGTGACGGCCGAGCTGCCCCAGCCGCCGGTGCCGCCCGCCGCCCCGGCAGCGCCCTCGGCGTCCGCCGCCGACGAGACGGCCGTACTGCCTCCGGTGCCCCCGGCGGGTGCCGCGGACGAGACGGCGGTGCTGCCGCCCGTGCGCGACCAGCGCGCCGCGGACGAGACGGCCGTCCTGCCGCCGGTGCGGGGCGACAGCCCCACGGACCGGGTGCCGCCGGGCTTCTTCCGCGACGAGCGGCCGGCCGCCGGTCCTGACGGGTCCGGCGACCGCACGCGCGAGCTGCCGCAGGTCGACGAGGAGGGCGAGCCCCTGAAGCGGCCGCGCCCGGACTGGGCCGAGGAGACCCCGCTGGACGACCTGCCGTCGCTCGCGGACGAGCTGCTGGGCCCGCACCGGGACACCGACGGCTTCGACGGCGGCGAGGACGGCGGCGCGGACGGCGGGCGCGGGCGCGGCCGACGGCGCTGAGCGCGTGCCCGGGGCGCCCGCCAGGGCGCTGCCGGGCGCCGGATGCCGGGACGCTTCGGAGGCCGTCGGGTGCGGGGACCGTGTTGTCAGTGGTCCCCCGCACAATGGAAGCGAGCACCACAACCGGCGCATTTCGGCGGCCGGCGCGGACATGACGGAAGGACGGCGTGACCCATGACCGTATGGGACGACCTCGTCGGGCAGGAGAAGGTCAGCGACCAGTTGGCCGCCGCCGCCCGGGACGCCGACGCGCTCGTCACCGCGATCGCCACCGGCACCCCGCCGCCGGAGGCGTCGAAGATGACCCACGCCTGGCTGTTCACCGGCCCGCCCGGCGCCGGCCGGGTCCAGGTGGCGCGGGCGTTCGCCGCCGCCCTCCAGTGCGTGAGCCCGGACCGCGCGCTCGGCGGGGTCCCCGGCTGCGGGTTCTGCGACGGCTGTCATACGGCGCTCATCGGCACCCACGCCGATGTCAGCAGCGTCGCCGCCGTGGGCGCGCAGATCCTGGCGAGCGACATGCGCGACACGGTGCGCAAGTCGTACACCTCGCCCGCCACGGGCCGCTGGCAGGTGATCCTCGTCGAGGACGCCGAGCGGCTGAACGAGAAGTCGGCCAACGCCGTCCTGAAGGCGGTCGAGGAGCCCGCCCCGCGGACGGTCTGGCTGCTGTGCGCGCCCTCCCTGGAGGACGTGCTGCCCACCATCCGCTCCCGCTGCCGCCACCTGAACCTGCGCACGCCGTCCGTCGACGCCGTCGCCGACATGCTCGTCCGGCGCGAGGGCATCGAGCCGCCCGTCGCGGCGGCCGCCGCCCGGGCCACGCAGGGGCACGTCGACCGGGCCCGGCGCCTGGCCACCGACCCGGCCGCCCGCGAGCGCCGCGCCGCCGTGCTGAAGCTGCCGCTGCGCGTCGAGGACGTCGGCGGCTGCCTCAGGGCCGCGCAGGAGCTGGTCGACGCGGCGGCGGAGGACGCCAAGGTGCTCGCCGAGGAGATGGACGGCAAGGAGACCGAGGAGCTGAAGGCGGCGCTGGGCGCCGTCCAGGGCGGCCGGATGCCGCGCGGTACGGCGGGGGTGATGAAGGACCTGGAGGACAAGCAGAAGCGCCGCCGCACCCGCACCCAGCGCGACAGTCTCGACGTCGCGCTCACCGACCTCACCGGGTTCTACCGCGACGTCCTCGCCCTCCAGCTCGGCTCCCGTGTCGCGATCGCCAACGCGGACGCCGAGGACACCCTGGAGCGGCTCGCCCGCGGCGGCACCCCGGAGTCCACCCTGCGCCGGATCGAGGCGATCGCCGCGTGCCGGGACGCCCTCGACCGCAATGTGGCGCCGCTGCTGGCGGTGGAGGCGATGACGATGGCCCTGAGAGCGGGCTGACGGAGACCGACGCCGGCCCGCGAGGCCGACGCCGGGGCCGACGGCGGCTGTCGCGCGCGGCCGGGGGCGGGGTGTGATGCGTCGACCGCGGTTGACGGCGTACCTCGTCCGTGGCACTTCGTGTACGTAAGGCGTTCGTGTCGTCGCGCAGAGTTACGCTCGCGGAATGCACACCAGGCGCTCTCCTCGCAGGTCCCCCCGCAGGTTCCTCACCGGTGTCACCCTTCTCTCCGTCGCGGCGCTGCTCGTCTCGGCCTGCTCCGCCGGGGAGGCCGCGAGTCCGGCCGGTTCCGCGGCGCGGGCGGAGCTGGCCGCGCTGCCGAGGGCGACCCCGTCGACGCTCGCGCCGTACTACGGGCAGGAGCTGGACTGGCGCTCCTGCGGGGTCCCCGGCTTCGAGTGCGCCACGATGAAGGCACCGCTGGACTACGCCCACCCGGGCGCGGGGGACGTCCGGCTCGCCGTCTCCCGGAGGAAGGCGACGGGACCGGGCAAGCGGCTCGGCTCGCTGCTGGTGAACCCGGGCGGACCGGGTGGCTCGGCGGTCGGCTACGTCCAGCAGTTCGCGGGGATCGGCTACCCGGTCGAGGTCCGCGCCCGGTACGACATGGTCGCCGTCGACCCGCGCGGCGTGGCCCGCAGCGAGCCCGTGCTCTGCCTCGACGGGCGCGAGATGGACTCGTACACGCAGACGGACGTCACCCCCGACGACCAGCGCGAGACCACGGAACTCGTCGACGCGTACCAGAAGTTCGCGGAGAGCTGCGGCGCCCGGTCGGCGGCGCTGCTGCGGCATGTCTCGACCGTGGAGACGGCCCGGGACATGGACGTGCTGCGGGCGGTGCTGGGGGACGCGCGGCTCACGTACGTGGGGGCGTCGTACGGGACGCTGCTCGGCGCGACGTACGCCGGGCTGTTCCCGGAGCGGGTGGGGCGGCTCGTCCTGGACGGCGCGATGGACCCGTCGCTGCCCGCCCGCCGGCTGAACCTGGACCAGACGGCCGGCTTCGAGACGGCGTTCCGGTCGTTCGCGAAGGACTGCGCGCGGCGCGGCGACTGCCCGCTGGGGACGCGGCAGGGCGAGGTCGGCCGCAACCTCAAGGCGTTCTTCCGCCGCCTCGACGCGCACCCCGTCCCCACCGGCGACCCGGACGGCCGCCGGCTCGGCGAGGCGCTCGCCACCACCGGTGTGATCGCCGCGATGTACGACGAGAGCGCCTGGGAGCAGCTGCGCGAGGCGCTGACCTCGGCGATCGAGGAGAACGACGGCTCGGCTCTGCTCGCCCTCTCCGACAGCTACTACGAGCGGGACGGCGACGGCCGCTACACGAACCTGATGTCCGCCAACGCGGCCGTGAACTGCCTCGACCTCCCGGCGGCCTTCTCCGGCCCCGAAGAGGTGCGCAAGGCGCTCCCGTCGTTCGAGAAGGCGTCCCCGGTCTTCGGTGAGGGCCTCGCCTGGGCCTCCCTGAACTGCACGTACTGGCCGGTGCGGGCCACGGGCGAGCCGCGCCGCATCGAGGCGAAGGGCGCCGCCCCGATCGTCGTCGTCGGCACCACCCGCGACCCGGCGACCCCGTACCCCTGGGCCCGGGCCCTCTCCCGCCAGCTCACCTCGGCCCGCCTCCTCACCTACGTCGGCGACGGCCACACCGCGTACGGCCGCGGCAGCGAATGCATCGACTCCGCGATCAACGCCTACCTCCTCCGGGGCACCCCTCCGACCCCGGCCAAGCGCTGCCGCTAGGCCAGGTCCGAGCACCTGGCGGCCCCCGGAAGCACCGCCTCCGGGGGGTGGTCCGAGCACCCCCGGAAACTGTGTAGACTTACCGACGTTGCTGATCGCACCATAGGTGTGGACAGCGCGCCGCCTTAGCTCAGATGGCCAGAGCAACGCACTCGTAATGCGTAGGTCTCGGGTTCGAATCCCGAAGGCGGCTCTGTGGAAGCCTCAGGACTCACTCGCCGTGACCTGGGGCTTTTGCTTTTACCGGATACGGCGACGGCGCTGAGCGCGGGCCGTGCGGCTGTCGAGGGTCTCAGTCGTGTCGCGGCTCCCGTCGTACAGGCGGTGGTCGTCGATCCCGGTCTCGGTCAGCAGTTCCTTGAACTCCTCGTAGTCGGCGCGCGGGTCGAGGGGGCGCCCGTCCGGCCGGGAGAACACGACGCGGTGTTCCTGCCACAGCTCCCCGGCGGCGGCGGGCATCTCCTCCCGGAGTGCCTTGTGGTCGTGCAGAAACGGCTCCGCGCCGAAGCGGATGACGAAGGCCAGCCGTCCGGGGACACCCTCCGGATTCAGTGTCCGGCTCTGGGTGACGGCGTCCTTCGGCGACAAGGCCGTGAACGCGGTCGACGCCGCGACGGACACCGTCAAGGCGGCCGACAAGACGAAGGACGCCGTCAAGAACGCCGACAACGTCACGCCGCCGTCCACCCCCAAGCCCAAGCCCCCGCCCAAGCCGGCCCCGCCGGCCAAGCCCAAGCCGGCTCCGCCGACCAAGAACGCCATCTACAAGGCGCCGTACAAGGGAAAGACCAAGAAGATCGAGGAGGAGGGCTTCAAGCCCGAGGACTACCCGGGCCGCAAGGGCCAGAACCCGGACGGCCACGCCTACTTCGGCCTGGGCGACAAGGGGCTGGTCGTGGCCGAGGACTACGCGGGGCGTGGCCCCTACGGAGTGATGGACGAGCTATGACCGACCATGAGGTGCCCGAGGCCGAGATGCGCCTCGTGGGGAGCGTCGTCGAGGGAGAGGCCACGGCGGTTTTCCCCTGGGGAGTCATCGTGGACCTGGGCCTGTCACGGGACGGCCTCATCGATGTCCTCTACATCGACGACGACGACAACTATGAGGTGGGTGACCGCGTGTCCTGCTGCCTGGATGCCTTCGACGAGATGAAGAACAAGTTCATCCTGAGGCCCCCGGGGCAGGTACCGCTCGCGGAACGCCTGCGCAGGCTCGAGGAGCGGCGAGGTCTCTCCTCCTGACCTTCCGGAGAACGGCGATCGCCGGGGAGCACGTGCGACGAGTTCCCCGGCGATCGCTTCACAAGGCCGATCTTCGTGGAGCAGCGGCACCCGAGGACGGGAGATCCACTTGATCGTGCCGGGCCGTGTGGCGGCTCCCGTCGTACAGGCGGCGGTCGTTGATCCCGGCCTCGGCGTGCCGCTCCTTGAACTCCTCGTGTTCGGCCGGCCGCCGCACGCGTCGGCGGCGCCATGTCCGCTTCGTTACTGGATCACCGGTATGGGGTAGTGCCCGGATACTTCTGATCTGGGGGGACCGAAGTGGGCGAGCTATTCGGAGTGATCGCATCAGTCGGTGTGGTGGCCTCTCTGTTGATCTCGACATGGCAGACGCGAGAACTGGCGCGGCAGTCGGCGATCAACAACGGCATCGCCGGTGCGTCCGCGATGTACAACGGGCTCGAACGACTCCACTACATCGAGACGTTCATAGCGGCAGCCCCTGAGTTGCACGTCTACTTCTACGGCGGCGCTGATCTGCCCACGCAGGAAGAGGCGAAAGCCCGCGTTCTCACCGTGACGCGCATGCTCGCAGACGCGTTGGACTACGGCCTCAGGATCACAACCCTCAACCCGGATATGGAGCGCTATGAAGGCTGGAGGGACTTCGCCCTCGCACTTCGTGCCTCGTCACCCCCCTTGGTTCAAGTGGTGAATGAGCACCCGGAATGGTGGACGGTGCTCTCGGCGCATTGGTCGGCCAACCCGTACGCGGGCGACTGACTCATCCGAAGTGCAGCAGCAGGCCGCCAGCCGGCGCGGAGGATTCAGCGTGATCTCCGAACAGGACTGGTCCGGGAGCGGCCCGGCCGCCCAGGTCCGCGACCCAGCGGTCAGCGGAAGGTGACGCGCGCCAGCCTGCTGTCCAGCCAGTCCCGCAGGTGGGTCGGTTGGGTGATGGTGCCGGGATTGTGGGGCTGGTTGAGGTCGGCGACGATCTCGGTGAGGATCCGGCGGCGCTCCTCGTCTTCGGTGACAGGGGCGGCACGGGCCGGCAGGTCCGCCCGGACGCCGTGCTTCAGGTGGAAGGTGAAGTCCGGGTGTGCCAGGAGGTTGGCGTACCAGCTGGTGGGGCGGCCTGAGGTGCCGCTGCACAAGTAGGTACGGCCCGACGCCCGGTAGAAGAAGATCTCGATCCGTCGCGGGCGGCCGGTCCGGCGGCCGGTCGTGGTGATGTCGATGATCCGCTCGCGTGTGCCCGCCGCGGGGGTGATCTCGATGGCCGCGCGTACCGCCGCGTCCATGGGTGGCTCCTTTCCCCGGTTGTCGGATGACGGGGGTGGTCAGACGGTTTCGTGCTTGAGGGCGGGGCCGAGCAGGAGGCCGCCGTCGATGACGAACTCCGAACCCGTGGCGAAGGACGCGTCGTCCGAGGTGAGGAACAGCAGGGCCCGGGTGATGTCGGACGGCTCGCCCAGGCGCGGGATCGCGAACGGTTCGGCCGAGTAGAAGTCGGCGATGGGGGCGTCGCTGTCGGCGGCGGGTTCGGTGATGAAGGGGGTGGCGATGACGCCGGGGTGGATGGCGTTGACGCGGATGTGGTCGCGGCCCAGTTCCAGGGCGGCGGTCTTGGTCAGGCCCCGGACGGCCCACTTGCTCGCCACATAGGGGGCGTACATCGCGGTGCCGCCCACGCCGGAGGTGGAGGCGATGTTGACGACGACACCGCCGCCGTTGCGGCGCAGCGAGGGGGCCGCCGCCTTGATGCCGAGGAAGACGCCGGTCAGGTTGATGCCGAGGACGCGGTCCCACACCCGGCGGTCGGTGGTCTCGATCGGGGCGGCGGGGTTCTGCACCCCGGCGTTGTTCACGAGGACGGAGAGCGGGCCGAAGTGCTCCTCGGCGGCCTGGACGGCGGCGTTCCACGAGCTTTCGTCGGTGACGTCGAGGCGGACGTACAGGGCACGGTCGCCGAGTTCGGCGGCGAGCGCGCGGCCCCGGTCCTCGGCGATGTCGGCGATCACGACGTCGGCGCCCTCGGCGTGGTAGGCGCGGATGTGACTGGCTCCCTGGCCGCCGGTGCCGCCGGTGACGAACACGGTGCGGTGGTCGAAGCGTCCCATGGGGTGGTTCCTTTCTCAGTGGCGAGTCAAGTGACTCGCCTCGCCACTGACCGTACGAGAGCGACGAGAGGTGAGTCAAGTGACTCACCTCGCCTAGGATGGTGTCCATGACCACCGAGCCGTCGGCCTATCACCAGCGCGTCGCCGAGGAGAAGCGGGCGGCGATCCTGCGCGCGGCCACCCGCCTTTTCCTGGATTCCGGATATGACCGGACGTCACTGGCCAAGATCGCCGAGGCCGCCGGGGTGTCGAAGGCGACCCTTTTCAAGCAGTTCCCGACCAAGGCGGCGCTGTTCGACGCGATCGTCACCGAGTCCTGGCAGGCGGGGGACGGGGACGAGGAAGCCCCGCCGCCGGGCGACCCCCGCGCGGGCCTCGCCCTGATCGGCCGGCGCTACGTCGCCCTGCTCACCCGCCCGGACATGGCCGACCTGTTCCGGATCGTCATCGCCGAGCTGCCGCGTTTCCCGGAACTGGCCGAGTCCCAGTTCCGCCGCGGCAAGATGCCCTACTTCGATTCGGTGCGCCGCTATCTGGAGGCGGAACGCGACGCCGGCACGGTTCGGATGGAGGATCCCGGGCTGGCCGCGACCCAGTTCCTCGGCATGATCTCCAACTACGTGTTCTGGCCCCGGATGCTCCTGCCGCACTGGTCCCCGGACGGTCCGGCCATGGAGCGGGTCGTGGACGAGGCCGTCCTGATGATGACGGCACGGTATGCCGAGGCCTGAGGCGGTGTGGCCCTCCTGACGTGCGGCTTCCCTCCCGCCGTCCGGGCCCGGGTGACGGGAGGGAGAAGCGCGGCGGCGGGGCCCGCTCAGCGGCCGGCGAGCGCCCGGATCTCGTCGGCGATCAGCTTGGGGTCCTCCTCGGCCATGAAGTGACCGCAGGAGACGGTGCGGTGCTCCAGATCGTCGGTCCACGCGCTCCACAGCGAGGAAGGAGGCGAAGAAGGGGTCGGCGGTCGCCCGGATCATCTCCTCGGGCAGGCCGGGGGTCTGGGCCATCAGGTAGAGGTGGAAGCCGACGGCGGCAGAGACCCCGTGCAGGGCGTCCCACAATGTCGAGGGTGGGCAGGACGTCGAGGAACAGGGCGCGGGAGACCGTCTCCGGGTGATCCATGGCGGCGCGGAACGCGACCAGGGCGCCGCGGTCGTGCCCGGCCAGGGTGAACCGGTCGTGCCCCAGTTCGGCGGCGAGGCGTACGACGTCCCCGGCCATGGTCCGTTTGGAGTAGACCTCGGGGCCGGTCTCGGCGGGCTTGTCGCTGGCGCCGTAGCCGCGCAGGTCCGGGCAGATGACGGTGCGGTCGGTCGCGAGGTCGGCGGCGACGTGCCGCCACATCAGGTGGGTCTGCGGGAAGCCGTGCAGCAGGACGACCGGGGCGCCGCCGACGCGGCACTCGGCGCGCACGCCCCCTCCTCCACCGGGTCGGCGGACAGCGACGCGTGAGAGCGGTCGCGGCTCTCACGGCAGTGTGTGCGTGAGCGGATGGCGCGGTACCGGGTGGGATCCAGCGGCATGACGTGGGGACAGCCAACGCGTTGATCAGCGGAAACGTGAGCGGGCCGCCCCGCCCGGTCGCGTAGCCGACACCACACGACCCCGGGCCGGAGGAATCCGGCCCGGGGCCCCATGGTGTTCGTGGGCGGGTGTCAGCCCAGGCGCTGCACCGTCGTCCAGCCGTCCGCGCGCAGGGTGGCCGCGGTGCCGAGGGCCGTGGCGGTGCCCGTGTACAGCTGGAGGGCACCGGCCGCGTTGGTGGCGAAGACATCGGGGATGCCGTCGCCGGTGATGTCGGGGCTGCCGTGGACCAGGGGGTGCTCGGTGTAGGTCCAGGTGCCGGAGACGTAGGTGTCGTCCCCGTCCAGGCTCGACGCGGACGAGCCCAGGCTGGCGAGGACCGTGCCGACCCCGTCGCTGTCGAGGATGCCCTTGCGCAGGATGAGGTTGCCGGCCGAGGTGCGGTACGTCATGTCGGCCGCACCGTCGTCGTTGTAGTCGGCGATCGCCACGAAGTCCCGCTCCGTGGCGCCCCAGGCGGAGGACGTCATCTTGGCCGCCTCGCTGAACGTGCCGCCGCTGTAGCCGCTGAGGATCCACAGCTCGTTGCCGGCCGCCCCGCCGGCCACGAACAGCTCCGGCTGCCCGTCCCCGGTGATGTCGCCCGCCGACTTGATCTCCGAGAAGGTGGAGGGGGCGGGTGTGCTCGCCGGGAGGCGTACCTCGACGCGCTTGGTGACGTCGATGGCGCCGTAGCCGTCGCCGGGGTAGATGAACAGGCGGCCGTCGGGTGTGCGGACCACCCAGTCGCTGACGCCGTCGCCGTTGAGGAAGTCCCCGTTGTGAGTGACCAGGGCGTAGGTGCCGGTGCCGTCCCAGATGTGCGGGGCGGTGGCGCCGTCCTTGATCAGGGTGCCCTTCTTGTGGGTGCCGAAGGCGCTGGACAGCCAGGTGCCGTTCTGCGACATCGAGTCGATCCAGAGGTTGCCCGCGGCGGTGACATGGGCGAGGTCGGCGTCGCCGTCGCCGTTGAGGTCGCCGGGGCCGTCGGCCGTGGTGCGCGGTTTGACGTAGAAGAAGTACTTGCGAGGGTTGGGGGAGAGGTTGCCGGCCGAGTCCACGGACTTGACGTACAGGGTGTTGGGGCCGGCGGCCGGGGGCTGGATGCCGGTGATGGTGGCCGTCTTGACGGCCGTCGTGCAGGACTTGGTGAGGCCGCCCGAGGTGCCCTGTGATCCGCCGGCGCAGGCGTAGCCGGCGTAGTTGGTGGAGTTGATGGACCAGACGAACTTCACGATGTCGGTCTCGGAGGACGAGCCGACCGCGAAGGTGAAGCTTCCGGAGTTGCCGAAGGGCTTGACGGACCAGACGTCGGGCTCGCTGTCGCCGTCGCCGTCACCGGGGAAGTCGGTGGAGACGACCTCCGCGGGGGAGTCGGGCAGGTCGGTGTCGTAGGTGAAGCGGCACACGCCGTCCCCGCCGGTGGGTGCCCAGCCGCTGCTGACCTTGGCGTCCCAGGCCCGCACCCGCCACGAGTAGGTGATCCCGGTGGACAGATACGACTTGATGGAGACCCCGCCGACCTCGCCGTCGTCCACGGACTTGGTGAAGGTCTTCGTCGTGGTGTCGGACTTGCCGGTCTGCCAGAGCTGGAACTCCAGCTTGGTCAGGTCGCTGTCCGGGTCGGTCGCCTTGCCGCTGATGGTGATCGTGTCGGCCTTGCCGACCTTGATGTACGGCGAGGCGGAGGTGTCGCAGGAGCCGGGGCTCATGGTGACGGACGTCGGGGTGTTCGGCTTCCGGTTGTAGGTGACGTCCAGCGTGGGGGAGCCGTCGCTCTCGGCCTTGAACTTCTTCCAGGAGTAGGTGTCCGTCTCCAGGCTGCTGGAGGAACCGGTCGGCGCGGAGGCCGAGGTGGAGGCCACCAGACCCAGGTTGAAGCTGGTCACGCCGTCGTCGGCCGCGTCCTGGAGCAGCGAGGTGACGGTGAAGTTGACGTAGGCGTCCGGGCAGGAGCTGTTGGACTTCCAGCCGTAGGCGAAGGACTTGGAGGTGATCTTCCGCTTCCAGGACGGCTGCCGGTTCCAGGTGGTCTTGGAGGTGAAGTCGCCCGTGCCCCACAGCTGGACCGTGCGCTTGCTGCACGACCAGGAGTGGGTCTCCAGGAGCTTCAGGGTGGCGCTGGAGACGTCCGCGCCCGAGATGGATTTCCTCAGTTTCATGCGGAAGAACGAGCGGGCCGTGCCCCAGGTCTCCCGCTCGAAGCCGACGCGGGCTTCCTTCGTGTCCTCGTTGTAGTTCGCGCCGTCGTAGAAGCTGGAGCTCGGGTACCGCTTGTAGACCGTGGTCCAGTTGGCGCGGATCCCGGTGGTGGAGGGGTCGAGGAACAGCGGGTAGGTCAGGTCCTCGGTGTCCGCGAGGTAGTTGCCCGGCGGGGTGATCGTCAGCACGTCGCCGCCGAACTCGGCGGCGGCCGTGGTGGCGTGGGCGCCCTCGCCGGGGCCGTTCACGGCGGGCAGGGCGAAGGTGCCGGAGGCGGACGTCCGTACGCCGTCGTAGGCGACGGGGTCGGCGTCGTTCCCGGTGTCGTCCGGGTTCTCGTGCGGGACCTGGTCGGCCGGCACGTCGTCGGGGTTCTCGCGCGCGGGCGCCTTCTCGACGACCTCGGGGTCCTCGTTGGTGCCGGTCGCGGCCTCCGGGTCGGCGGACTCGCCGTCGGTGTCGTGCGTGCCCGCCGAGTCCCACAGGAACGGTGTGGGGGAGACGGCGATCTCGTTGCCGTCGCCGTCCTTGGCCATGAGCACATCGGTGCCGGGGTCGAGGGTGAAGGAGAGGCTGGAGGAGGTGACCCGGTAGCGCGGCGGGTCGGCGGCGAGCCGCTCCGCGGCCTCGGGCGTGTGGACGACCAGGACGTGCGTGAAGCCGCTGTCCCGGGCGGACAGCATCAGGTCCACGCCGGGCAGGACGTCCTCGTACAGTGCGCGGTTGTCCTCGACCCGCGGTTCGGGCAGCTCGCCCGGCCACGCGAACTCGATCTCGTGGGCGTCGGCGGTCATCGTCAGCAGGGGGGTCCACGAGGTTCCGGCCGTGTCGGCGGCCTGCCCGGTGGAGGTGGCTCCGGTGCGGAACACCGCCGACCGGACGGCCGTACCGGATCGTCGGGCCGACGCCTTGCGGGCGCCGCCCTTTTTGCTTTCTCCGGCCGAGAAAGTCACGGGATAAGGGCTGTTGACGGTATGCCAGCCCTTGTCGCTTTTACGCAAACTGGTGTCGACGGGTGCCCATTCGCCCTGGGAATTCTTCGCACGCAGGGGCGCCACGGAGACCGAGTAGGTAAATGTTCCGTCAGGATTTGCGTACGTGGTCGAGAACTCGTCGGTGAGCGTGGCGACTTCGACCCGCTTGCCGCTCCTGCGTGCCCGTGACTGGGCCTCGTCCTCGTCGACCGGCTGCGCGGCCCGTTTGGCCGTGGCATCGGAGACGGTGTCGCCGTCGTCCCGCAGCGCGAGCAGCGCGCCGCCGCCGGCCAGTACGGCCAGTGCCACGGCCACGGCCACTGCGCGCCGAACGCGCCGTCTACCAGGGGGATTTGGTTCTGCGGCGGTGTCGAGGTCGCTCAAGGGGCCTTCTCCACAACAGGCTGGACCGCGGTGCGGCGGGCGCCGCGGCGGCATGGCTCTTCCGGTGTGCCCTCAAGGCCTGGTGGCAAGCCGTGGCGAGCGCTCGACTCCCCGGATCGGGCGGTTGGAGTATGAACAGCTCCTCCCGGCCAGATCAACACCCTTTGATCACACGTGTGTTGAGCGCGGTCGCGCAACGACCCGGCAAAGGCTTCTGGTGAGAATCTTTGCTGTTCTTTGTCTGATTTTGATCAGTGACATAGCTAACACGGATCCTTTGAGTCTTGACGAGGATCTTCACGATGTCTTTATTTTCGTGCTCGATCTGTAAGTCCACAGTCACCAAGTGCCATCGCGCTGAACGGTTTTGATGGCTCGTCACGGGGGAAGGTCAACTTGGCCGTGCATGCGGTGCTGTCCTGGTGCGGCAGGGGTTCACTGGCGAGATCGCCACGTGAGCGCCTGGTGCGTCGCAGAACCCGGGCCGGTGTCATCGCCGGACTGGTTCTCGCCCTCAACGTCACCCTGCTGCCCAGCGCCCTGGCGTTCGGCCCCGACGACCCCCGGACGGCGGTCGAGCTTGAGGACCTCCAGGAGACGGACGCCGTCCCGCTCGACGAGACGCTGACCGACAACCTCGAGGAGCTCGCCGGCTCCGCCGCGACCGACCCCCAGAAGGCGTACGAGCCCGCCGCGGTCGCCGAGGTGCCCGAGGCCTCGGGCAGCAAGGCCGTCGACAACCTCACCGCGGGCGGCACGACCGAGGTCGCGAAGTCGACCGACGGCACGATGAGCATCGGCGTCGGCGCCCCGGAGGGCGCCACCTCCGCCGAGGTCGACGCCCTCGAAGGCCAGTGGAGCGTCGCCGCCGCACCCGAGGCGGACGCGGTCGCGAGCGGCGCCCAGGGCTTCCTGCTCGCGGTCGACGCCCCCGACACCGCCACCGGTGACGCGGTCGTCTCCATCGACGCCACCAAGCTCGCCGAGACCTACAGCGCCCAGTGGCTCGACCGGCTCTCCTTCACCCTGATGCCGTCCTGCTACGCCGAAACCCCCGACCTGGAGGAGTGCTCCACCGGGATCCCGGTGACCACCGAGGTCGAGCGCACCGGCGACACCGTCACCGTGCCGCTGGACGCCGGGGACTCCTCGGGCTCCGAGGCCGACACCGGCGAGGACGGCGCCTCCGACGAGGTCGTGGGCGACACCGACACCACCGTCGACGTCCCCGAGACCCTGGTCAACGTCACCCTGGACACCGCCGACCTGCAATCCGTCACCGCGCAGTCCACCGCGAACACCGCGGTGAGCACGGACGCCGGCCGCGTCGACGCGGCCGTCTGGCACGAGGACGCGGCCGGAGCCGTCCGGCAGATCGCCGACTCCTCCGGCGGCGGCCTCCTCGTGGGCAGCTCCTACGGGGCCGGCGCGGGCGGCGACTTCTCGGCCAGCCCGATCGTCTCGGCGGGTTCCTGGACGTCGGGCGGCTCCTCCGGCGCCTTCAGCTACTCGTACACGATGGCCGCCCCGCAGGTCCCCGCCGGCCCGACGCCCAACGTCACCCTCAGCTACAACTCGCAGACCTCGGACGGCCGTACCTCCTCCACCAACAACCAGGTCTCGTGGGTCGGCGAGGGCTGGGACTACAACCCCGGCGCCATCACCCGCACCTTCGTGGGCTGCGCCGCCGACACCGCCGACGCCAACAACGCCAAGCACTTCACCGGCGACCAGTGCTGGGGCTCGTACAACGCGGTCCTCTCCCTGAACGGCACCACCACCGAGCTGGTGCGCGACGACACCACCAAGCAGTGGAGGGGCGCGCGCGGCGAGAACATGCGCGTCGAGCTGCTCGACGCGGCCGACTACAAGGCCCTCACCGGTATCGACGGCTCCAACAACGGTGACAACAACGGTGAGTTCTGGCGGGTCACCACCGACGACGGCACCCAGTACTACTTCGGTCTGAACCGGCTCCCGGGCTGGACCTCCGGCAAGCCCGAGACCAAGTCGGTGCTGAACGTCCCGGTCGCCGGCAACCACTCCGAGGACCCCTGCCACGCCGAGAAGTTCGCGGACTCCTTCTGCGACCAGGGCTGGCGCTTCCAGCTCGACTACGTCGTGGACACCACCGGCAACGCGATGTCGCTGTGGTGGGAGAAGGAGAAGAACGCCTACGCGCGCAACATGAAGGAGAAGCCGGCCGTCGCCTACGACCGCGGCGGCTACCTCTCCCACATCGACTACGGTCAGCGCGCCACCACCCTCTTCTCCGCGGAGCCGCTCGGCCGGGTGAGGTTCAACGCCCGCGAGCGCTGCTTCGAGGACCCCGCCCTGAACGTGGCGTGCTCGAACAGCAACTTCGACTCCAAGCAGTCCGACCGGACCCGGCCCTGGTTCGACACCCCCGCCGACCTCGCCTGCGCGACCGGCGGCAAGTGCACCACGTACGCCCCGACCTTCTGGTCCCGCAAGCGGCTCGCCTCCGTCGACTCCTGCACCCAGCGCGAGCAGGGCGTGACGCTGACCGAGTACACCTCGGACGCCGACGGCAACGAGACCGGCCAGCGCAACGCCTGCGGTCTGGAAGGCGACACGGACACCACGACCTCGCTGTCGAAGGTCGACTCCTGGGGCCTGAAGCAGTCCTTCCCCTGGAACCTGACGGGCGAGTACACCGCGCTGTGGCTGGAGTCCATCACCCGCACCGGCTATGCCGTGGACGGCTCCACCGACCGGCTGAACCCGGTCTCCTTCGGCCACAACGAGAACCCGCTGCCCAACCGGGTCAAGAACGGCTCCTCCGACACCAACCCGCTGTTCGCGCGGCTGCGCATCCAGGACGTCGTCTCCGAGTACGGCGGCCGCACGCACGTCGACTACAAGGCGCCCGAGGGCAAGTGCCTCACCGGCGCCGACCGGCCGGCGATCGACAAGAACCACTCCCTCTGCTACCCGGCGTACTGGCACGCCGACGGTGAGCTGGAGGACAAGCGGATCTCCTGGTTCCATAAGTATCTCGTCGACAAGATCACCGAGTTCCCGCGTCTGGCCGACGCGCAGGACATCGTGACGACGTACGACTACGCCACCGACAGCGACGCCGTCGACGGCGCCCTGTGGGCCAAGAGCCAGTCGGAGTTCTCCCGCCCCAAGAAGCGCACCTGGGACGACTTCCGCGGCTACCCGCTCGTCACCACGACCACCGGCACCACGGACGCGGTCGGCGGCAGCGCCGCCTCCAAGTCCGTCACCCGCTACTTCCGCGGCATGAACGACGACGTCCTCGCCGACGACACCCCGGAGAAGTCCTCCGACGACGTCAAACGTTCCGTCGTGACGACCGACGTCACCGGCGCGACCCTGGCGACCGACCGCAAGGCGTACACCGGCATGGTCGCCGAGTCGCTCACCTACCCCGACACGTCGGCCGACACCACCACCGGCTGGATCGCCCGCACGGTCAACGTCCCCGACGCCCCGGTCCGCCTGGCCACCCGCAACCGCACCGACGGCCCGGACGTGATCTCCGAGCGCGTCACGCTCGGCAGCACCTCGACCGTCTCCAAGGCCTCGGTCAAGGGCCCGGACGGGTCCTACCTGCGCACGGTGACCACGGAGACCGAGTACGACCCCACGTACGGCCTGCCGACGAAGGTCAAGGAGTACGGCGACACGGCCGTCTCCGGCGACGAGTCGTGCACCGCCACCTCGTACGTGCACAACACGTCCGGCACGAACTACCTGATCGGCCTGGTCGCCCGGACCGTCACCACCACCGGCACCAGCACCTGCTCCACCGATCTGTCCAGTGCCACCGGCTCCACGCTGGTCAGCGCCTCGCGCATGTACTACGACGACGCGACCTCGTCCACCGCCACGCCCACCAAGGGCCTGGTGACGAAGACGGAGGCGCCGACCGGCGCGGGCACCGGCTGGGAGACCGCCAATCCCGAGTCGCGCACCGCGTACGACTCCACCGGCCGGGTCACCAAGGTCACGGACCCCACCGGCGTGGTCGACACCACGGCGTACACACCGTCGAGCGGCCAGGTCTACAGGATCGACACCGTCACCGGAAGCAAGGTCGTCGACGGCGTCGAGACCGGCTTCACCGAGAGCACCACCCTGGAACCGGGCCGCGGCACCACCATCAGGACCACCGACGCCAACAACCGGTCCTCGACGTACGAGTACGACCCGCTGGGCCGCGCCGTCGCCGCCTGGGACCCCACCCAGTCCGCCACCGACGATCCGACGGTCAAGTACACGTACAACATCGACCCGAAGAAGCCGGTGTCGGTGGTGGCGGAGTCGCTCTCCGACAACCCGAGCACCGCCGCGGGCGACGGAAAGTACGAGTCCTCCACCACGATCTACGACGGCCTCGGCCGCGAACGCCAGACCCAGACCCCGGCGGTCGACGGCGGCCGGCTGATCACCGACACGCTCCACAACAGCGCCGGCCAGGTGCGCTACACCCGCAACGCGTACTACATGGAGGGCGACCCGGGCACCGACCTGGTCGTTCCCGCCTCCGAGTCGCTGGTCCCCAATGCGACCTCGTACACGTACGACGGCCTGGGCCGGGTCCTCACGGTCACGCCGGTGCACAGCTCCTACCCGCAGACGGGCGAGTCGTTCACCAACGCCGGCAAGACGGTGACCACCACCGACCGCCGCACCCGCTACGAGTACGGCCTCGACCACACGGTGATCCGCCAGCCCAAGGGCACGCCCGCATCCCGGGTGTGGACCGACGCGCTGGGCCGCACGACCCAGCAGGACACCTTCGGCGACACCGCGCTGACCGAGGCGGGCGCGGTCAGCACGACATACGCGTACGACCTGCGCGGCGACATGGTGACCAGCACCGACGACGTCGGCAACACGAGGACGTGGAAGTACGACGCGCTGGGCCGGGTCACCGACACGACCGACCCGGACGCCGGGGCGACCCACACCGACTACGACGCCTACGGCCGGGTGGACAAGGCGATCGACGCCCGCGGCCAGACCGTCTCCTACACCTATGAGCGGCTGAACCGCGTCGAGCAGGTCAAGGTGACCCCGAAGGGCTCCACGACCTCCACCCTCGCGCAGACGTACGCGTACGACGGCGCGACCGGCGGCAAGGGCCAGCTCGCCTCGGCGGTCCGCTACACCGACGGCAAGGCGTACACCACCACGATCGGCGGCTACACGGCCGACTACCAGCCCACGGACGTGACCACGGCCCTGCCGCCGGGTTCCACCGCGGGCCTGACCGCCGACGGCTTCGCCACCCAGTACAAGTACACGTACAAGTACAACGACGACGGCCAGCTCGAGACGTACACGACCCCGGCGGCCGGCGGCCTCGACGCCGAGGACGTGATCACCCGCTACAACGAGGCCGGCCTGCCGACCTCGGTCTCCGGCAAGGACTGGTACACCTCCGAGGCCGCCTACTCCCCCTACGGCCAGGCGCTCCGCTCCACCATCGGTGAGCAGGGCCACCGGCTGTGGCAGGAGAACACCTTCAACGAGTCCACCGGTGAGCTGCTGACCAGCAGGCTCGTCCGGGAGAGCGCCACCGACCAGACCGTCGTCCCCGGCAGCGAGGTCAGCAAGCGCTCCTACGCCTACGACCCGTCGGGCAACGTCCTGTCCGTCGCGGACAAGATGGGCAGCGCCACGGACCAGCAGTGCTTCAAGTACGACGTGCTCGGTCAGCTGAAGGAGGCGTGGACGACGCCGGGCGGCGGCGCCTGCACGGCCTCCGGCAAGACCACCGCCGAGCCGGTCTACTCCGACGGCAAGGTCAACGTCTCCTCCAACAACGACGGTTACTGGCAGTCGTACGACTACGACGCGCTCGGCAACCGCACCAGGAAGACGGTCTACAAGGCCGACCCGACCTTCACCTCCGGGGTGCGCGACACCGGCGGCGACGTCGTCACGGACTACGCCTACGGCACCAGCGACACCGCGAAGAACGACCAGCCGCACACGCTGACCTCGTCCACGACGTCGTCGAGGACGGCGGCGAACGTGGCGGTCACCACCCGTTCCACCCAGACCTACGACGCCGCGGGCGGGATGGAGACCCGCTCCACCGGCGGCGACACGGCCCAGACCCTCACCTGGACCTGGGACGGCAAGGTCGAGTCCGTCACCGGCTTCGGCACCGACGGCTCAGGCGCCTGGATCGGCGCCGGCGACCTGTGCATGGACCTCTCGGGCGGCACCACGGCGGCCGGTACCGCCATCCAGATCTACGTCTGCAACGGCAACAAGTCGCAGCAGTTCCGCCTCAAGGCCACCGACACCGACAACAACGGGACGGTCGAGGACGCGACGATCGGCCAGCTCATGGTGGGCGGGCAGTGCCTCCAGCCGAGCAGCGCCACCGCGGGTTCGGCCGTCGTCATCCAGGCCTGCGACAAGGCCGCGGCGGCGCAGCGCTGGCAGACCCTGAGCACCGGGCAGGTCAAGTACGTCACGGGCACCTCGACGAGCCTGTGCCTGTCGGCCCCGGCGTCGACGGTCGGCACCGACCTCACCCTGGCGGCCTGCAACTCGACCGTCGCGGGCCAGCTCTGGAAGCCCGCGTCCAAGACGACGTATGTCTACGACGCGATGGGCAACCGCCTGCTGGAGCGCACGAGCGCCGGCGCGATCCTGAACCTTCCCGACACCAAGGTCTCGCTGACCACGGCCGGCAAGGTCCGTTACGTCGAGCGCACCTACGCAGGCATCGGCGGCCCGTCGGTGACCCGGTTCCGTGAGGGCGCCAACAACACGGCCGGTGTCAGCGAGCACCTGTTCGCCCAGGCGACCGACCTCAACGGCACCCCGCTGGCGGAGGTCCGCCTGGACGGCGGGATGCAGGTCCGCGTGCAGCGCAAGGACCCGTGGGGCGAGGACCGCGCGGTGAGCATGCCCATGCGCACGCACACCGGGTTCCACACGGGTGACGACGACGTGGAGACGGGCCTGACCCATATGGGCGCCCGCGAATACGATCCGGGCACGGGCCGCTTCATCTCGGCGGATCCGGTCCTGGACCAGAGCGATCCGTTGCAGGCCAACGGCTACTCGTACGCGAACAACAACCCGGTGACGCACTCGGACCCCTCGGGTCTGACGTCCTCGGCCTCCAGCTTCGACGCCTCGATCGCGGCGCTGGACGCGAAGATGGCCGAGTACCAGAAGACGCTGAACCGCTCCATCGGCGACGTGATCCTCGCGACCGGCTGGGCCGTGTTCAAGGAGTTCATCGGCTGGAACGACGTCGTCGGCTGCTTCACCCAGGGTGACCTGTGGGCGTGCGGCAGCCTCCTGATGGACGCCATCCCGTGGACCAGCGTCTTCTCCAAGGGCAAGAAGATGTGGCGCGCCTTCAAGGGCACCATGAGCGCGGTCAAGGCGTTCCGTGCGGCCAAGCGCGCCGCCGAGATCGGCATGAAGGCGGCGAAGGCGGCCAAGGCGGCGCTGATCAAGGCGAAGAAGGCGGCGGAGGCGGCCGCGGCGGAGGCCAAACGAAAGGCCCGAGCAGCCGCGAAACGCGCAGCCGAGGCGGCCAGGAAGAAGTCGCACACAGGCTCCAAGGGCGCCCGGGGCAACTCGGTCCAGGTCAAGTCCCGCACCCAGGCCCAGTCCAAGGGATCGAAGGGCGGCGGCAAGGCGGAGAACAAGTCCGGCGGCTCCCGCAACGGCTCGGGCAAGGAGGACTCGGGCGGCGACGGCGGTGGCTCGAGCGGAGACGGCGCGAGCTGCCCGATCAACAACAGCTTCATCCCGGACACCAAGGTCCTGATGGCCGACGGCTCCACCAAGGCGATCAAGGACGTCAAGGCCGGCGACAAGGTCCTGGCGACCGACCCGAAGACGGGCGAGACCCGGGTCGAGACGGTCACCCGTGAGATCACGGGCCAGGGTGTCAAGAAGCTGGTCAAGGTCACGATCGACACCGACGGCAAGAAGGGCTCGAGAACGGCCCAGGTCACCTCGACCGCCGGTCACCCGTTCTGGGTCCCCGAACTCGGTGACTGGATCGCGGCGACCGACCTCGAGGCGGGCGAGTGGCTGCGCACCGGCTCCGGCACGCTGGTCCAGATCACGGCCGTCGAGCGCTGGACGACGCTGGACGCGAGGGTCCACAACCTCACCGTCAGCATGCTGCACACGTACTACGTGCTCGCAGGGGCCACGCCGGTCCTCGTGCACAACTGCGGCGAAGCGGACCCCCAGAGTGCTCCTGGCGGGAAGAACGGCCCTGACGTCAGCATCAAGACCCTGAAGATGTCGTTGGGCCGAGCGGGAATGAGTGTCTCTGACTACGACATCGTGCACGTGCCCGTGATCCGCACGTCCGGGGATGACCTGCCGGCCTACGCGAACAGCCCCATCGGTGTCGACGGGGCCCCGAAGACAGGTCCGCGCGGCCGTCCGCTCATTGAGATTTCCGACATGGGGCTCGCGGACATGGATACAGCCGTGGTCACGCTCTTCCACGAGATCTACCATCAGCGGATGTATGTCACTCGGCCGAGAATGTTGGGCGGAAGTCATGCTGACGCCGACGAGTTCGGTGAAGCCATGCTCGCCATCTTCAAGCGCAGGACTGGACGATGAGCCGGATGACGCGATTCACGTCCCAGGAAGTCGAAGCCATCGGGCAGGGCAGAAAGTTTCTTCAGGATCAGTCGGAGTGGCTTTGTTCCGCGTGCGGAGAGGTCTCGGTCCGCACCTACCTCAGAGAGACGCGGCGCGCGAATCGACCTGCTCTGATCAACTACACCTGGTGTGCGGCCTGTCGCAGGATGACCGAATCGTCAGGTCCCATGCCGCCCGGTTTGATCATCTCCGATCAATGGCGAGAGGTGGACCCCGTGGCCTGGGCGGAGTTCGACACGAGCCTGTCCAAGCTGTTCGCCAGGCTCGACCGGCTGTGGCAGGACGGTGTGCTGCCACAAAGCTTCTCCTGGACGCGGTAGCAGAGCGACGCGTCGATCGGCTGGGGCGGGCCCTGAGGCGGTTACCGGGTCTGCTCGGTCAGCGCCTCGGTGCGTATGCCCGCCAGGAGGTGGGCGAGGGCGGCGCGGGTGGTCGTGAGGACCATGGCCGGGGTGTCGCTCTCGCGGACGTGGAGGGTGGTGGGGGTGGAGGTGAGTTCGAGGCAGTTGTTGCCGTCGGAGCCGCCTGAGAAGGAGGACTTTTGCCACTTGCAGAGGGTGGTCACAGCGCGCCTCACAGCTCCTTCGCCAGCCTGCTGATGAAGTCGCGCGACCGTTCGGGGTCCAGCGACTCCGCCTCCAGCTTACGGAAGAGCGTTCGAAGGGCGCCGAGCTGAGCTTCGGAGTCGACAAGGGCTGTTCCCTCGGGCCCGTCACGCTGCGCGGAATCCAGCTTGGGTACGGCACCACCCGTCAGAGTCATGGTGTTCCAGGCTCCTGCGAAGCCGTCCCGGTCGAAGGGGATCACCCGCACGCTGACGTGGTCCGCCTCGGACAGCTCCAGCATGTGGGTGAGTTGGGCCCGGGCGGCAGCTCGGTCGCCGGTCCTGATG
The DNA here is from genome assembly GCF_014648915.1 of Streptomyces phaeofaciens. Taxonomy (GTDB): domain Bacteria; phylum Actinomycetota; class Actinomycetes; order Streptomycetales; family Streptomycetaceae; genus Streptomyces; species Streptomyces phaeofaciens. The sequence goes on from NZ_BMSA01000006.1 coordinate 198,878, forward strand.
CGCAGCGCCGCTTCGTGGATGACCGTCTCGTACGGGACGGGCTCCGGACGCTCGATGATCACTTTCCGCTGCATCCGATGATGAACGCGCAATTCCAAGTCCCTGTCGGGCAGGGCCGGGACCCGGTACGCGAACACCGCCCGCGCGTAATCCTCCGTCTGGAGAAGTCCGGGAATGTGCAGGCACTCCACGTCGGCCCGGTAGGTGGCGTGGTGCTCCAACTCTGCGAGGTCCAGGAACGCCGAGGGCAAGTGGCCTCGGTATTCCTCCCACCAGCCGCGTGTTCGATCGGTCGCCATCGCCACCAGCGCGTCGATGAACGCATCGTCCATGCAGGCATAGTGCGCGGCCAGGCTCCGCAGGCGCTTCTCACTCACGCCGGAGTGGCCGTACTCGATCTGGTTGATCTGCGTGGAGCTCACGCCGAGCAGGGCCGCCGCCTCCCGGGCCTTGAGGCCGGCTGCCTCGCGGAGCCTGCGTAGCTCGGTGGCCAATCGCACCTGACGTGCCGTCGGCTCGCGCCTCAGTCCCATGGGTCGCCTCTCAACACGCCGGTGAGCGCTACTCGTTCGAGGGCAAGATTACGGGATCGGCTTGCTCGACCTAGAAATCCAGGTCTACCGTCGGTGACGCGACGTACACGCTGCGGAAGCGCACCGCCCCGTCCTGCCATGACGGCTGCGGCACTGCCACCGCGCCCCAGGACCATCACCCCTCACACGGAGTCGACGTATGCCCGAAAGCTGGGAGTACACCCTTCACATCCCCCATGACCCCCGCGCCGTCACCGTCTGCCGCCGCACCCTCCGCCTGATCCTCGCCCTGCACCGCCTGACCCACCTCGCCGACACCGCAGAGCTGCTCACCTCCGAGCTGGTCTCCAACGCGGTACTGCACACCAAGGGCCCGGCCGCCCTCCGGATCCGGTACCGGGAAGGGGTGCTCCAGATCGGCGCCTGGGACGCCGACCCCCAACCTCCCGAGCCCCCGGGAAAGTTCGGCGAACTCACCGACGCCGAGAACGGCCGCGGCTTCGCCCTCGTGCGGGCCAACTCGGACCTGTGGGGTTGGCAGCCGCTCTCCCGGCTGGGCCGTCGCGGCAAGCTGGTCTGGTGCGAACTGAACGCGGCGTAGCTCGTTGATCTCGTCGGACAGAAAGGAGAGCCGATGGTCGGCTCGTCGCACGAGGCGCTGCACCGGATCTTTCAGAAGGATCCCGCGCTGCTGACCCGTGCCTTACAACAGGTGTTGGGCATTGCCTTTCCCACGCCGTACGAGTTCGCCGGCATGAACGTCGACCTCACCGAGATCGAGCCCGTCGAACGGCGGGTGGACACGCTGCTGCGAGCGGAGACCGACGAGGGCGCCTATCTCCTGGTTGTGGAGTCGCAGGGCAAACCGGACGAGAGGAAGCGCGGCAGCTGGCCGTACTACCTCAGCTACCTCCACGAGAAGTACCGGTGCGAACCGGTCCTCATCGTCGTCACCCAGAGCAGCGCCACCGCCCGCTGGGCGGCGCAGCCCATTCACCTCGGCGTACGCGGTACTCCGTCGCTGACGGTGCGGCCCTTCGTGCTGGGGCCGGACAACGTGCCGGTGATCGCCACCGAGAGAGAGGCCAGACAGGACCCGACCCTCGCCGTGCTCTCGGCCATGACGCACGGCCGGGGGCGGCAGGCCCCCGCCATACTGGAATCGCTGGCAGCCGCCTTGCGGACCATCGACCGCGACACCGCAGCGGTCCTCGTGCAGTTCGTCGACTCGTGCCTGGCGAATGACCAGGTCCGGCAGATGTGGAGGGACCTGATGACAGCGATGCAGTACTTCTGGCGACACCCGCTCGCCGAGGAGGTACGAGAGGAAGGCCGGGAGGAGGGACGGGAGGAAGGCCGGGAGGAGGGACGGGAGGAAGGTCGGGTCAAGGACCGGGCCGAGATGATTCTGCGGATCCTCGAGTGGCGTGGCATCGCCGTGCCGGACGACGTCCGAGCCCGCGTCGAAGCCTGCACCGATTTCGACCGGCTCGCCGTCTGGTCCGAGCGCGCGGTCCACGCGACCAGTGCGACCGACGTCTTCGACGCCGGCGAGTAGCCCACCGCGGGTGCCGGAGTTCAGCCCAGCACCCGCATCGGCGACCCCTCCAGATACGCCCGGATGCCGTCCACCGCCTGCCCGTAGTACCGCTCGTAGTTCGCCCGCGACACGTACCCCAGATGCGGAGTCGCCAGCAGACGGGGAGCCGTCCGCATCGGATGGTCCGCCGGCAGCGGCTCCACGTCGAAGACGTCCACCCCCGCCCCCGCGATCCGCCCCTCCCGCAACGCCGTCACCAGCGCGTCCTGGTCGACGATCGCCGCGCGCGAGGTGTTCACCAGGTAGGCCGTCGGCTTCATCAGGGCCAGTTCGGCGGCGCCGATCAGTCCCCGGGTGCGGTCGCCCAGCGCCAGGTGCACGGACACGAAGTCGCTCCCCGCCAGCAGTTCCTCCTTCGAGGAGGCGAGCCGTACGCCCACCTCCTCCGTCCGCTCCACCGTCAGGTTCTGGCTCCACGCGCTCACCTCCATGCCGAAGGCCGGCCCCACCCGGGCCACCAGGGCGCCGATCTTCCCCAGGCCCAGGAGCCCGAGCCGCCGCCCGTGCAGATCGGCGCCGACCGTGGACTGCCAGGGCCCGCCCGACCGCAGCGCGGTGCTCTCCTCGACCAGCCCCCGCGCCAGCCCCAGCAACAGCGCCCAGGTCAGCTCGACCGGCGGGGTCGACGAACTGGCCGTACCGCACACCGTCACACCGTTCGCCCGCGCCGCCGCGTAGTCGATCACCGAGTTCCGCATGCCGGAGGCGACGAGCAGCCGCAGCCGGGGGAGCCGGTCGAGCAGCGACGCGGGGAAGGGGACCCGTTCCCGCAGGGTCACCACACAGTCGAAGCCGGCCAGGGCCGCCACCAGCTCGTCCTCCGTCCTGAAGTGCTCGGTGAAGGAGACCACCTCCACCTCCCCGCCCAGCGAGGACCAGTCGGCGAAGGCCGTCGCCACGTTCTGGAAGTCGTCGAGTACGGCACAGCGGAAGGGCACGGTGTTCTCCTCCGGGCGCGGTGCCCTCCTCCGGGTGAGGCGGGTCCCAGGCGAGGCTACGGTGGAACGGTGAGCCCCTCGGCCGCGACCGGCGGCTACTCCGGCACCCCTCTCGCCCGAAAGCTCGGCGTCAGGCCCGGACACCGGCTGCGCCTGCGCCACGCCCCGCCCGGCTGGGACGTACCCGGTCTCCCCGAAGGCGTCGACCTCGCCCCCGGCGGCCCCCGCGACGCCGACGTCACCGTCGCCTTCTACCGCACCCATGCCGACCTCGCGGCCGAGACGCCCGCCCTGGTCGACGGCCTCGCCGACGACGCCATGCTCTGGATCGCCTGGCCCCGCAAGGCCGCCGGGCACCTCAGCGACCTCACCGAGAACGGCCTGCGCGACCTCTTCCTCCCCCTCGGCGTCGTCGATGTGAAGGTCGCGGCGCTGGGCGAGGACTGGTCGGGGCTGAAGTTCGTCCGCCGCAAGGAACGGCGAGGGGAAAATCGCCGTAAAGAGGGCACAAAGTGAACCGGCGTCAGAGCAACCCGTCCATGTGAGGCAACATCTTGGTGAACGACGGGCGTCGTCGTGGGCCGGATGGAGTGAGGGGTGTGAGGGACGTGGTGGAGCCGAGGATCGCCGTTGCCGTGGTGACGATGGGGAACCGGCCCGCCGAGGTCGATGCCCTGCTGGAGTCCGTGGCCAAACAGGACCTGGCTCCGGCCCGCATAGTGATCGTCGGCAACGGCTGCCGGCTCCCCGAGTTCGCCCAGCGCCTCTCCCTGCCCGGCGAGGTCACCACGCTCGACCTCGACGAGAACCTCGGCTGCCCCGGCGGCCGCAACGTCGGCCTCGCCCGCCTGCGCGAGTTCGGGGACGTCGACGTCGTCGTCGAACTGGACGACGACGGCCTCCTCGTCGACCCCGACGTCCTGCGCCGCGTACGCGATCTGTACGCCGCCGACCCCCGCCTCGGCATCGTCGGCTTCCGCATCGCCGACGAGCACGGCGAGACCCAGCGCCGGCACGTGCCCCGGGTCGGCGCCTCCGACCCGATGGAGGGCGGTTACGTCACCGGATTCCTCGGCGGCGGCCACGCGCTCAGCATGACCATGCTCGCGGAGACCGGCGACTGGCCCGCCGAGTTCTTCTTCGCGCACGAGGAGACCGATCTGGCCTGGCGTGCCACCGACGCCGGCTGGAAGATCCTCTACGCGCCCGAACTGCTGCTCCAGCACCCCAAGACCTCGCCCGCCCGGCACGCCATCTACCACCGCGTCACCGCCCGCAACCGCGTCTGGCTGGTCCGGCGCAACCTCCCGCTGCCGCTCATCCCCGTCCACCTCGGTGTGTGGATCGCCGTGACCCTGTTGCGCACCCGCTCGCTCGGCGGGCTCAAGGCCTGGTTCGGCGGGTTCGTGGAGGGCGTACGCAAGCCGGCCGGCGGGCGACGGCCCATGCGGTGGCGGACGGTGTGGCGCCTGACCCGACTCGGCCGACCGCCGGTCATCTGACCTCGCGGGCACTGCCGGTCGTCCGGGCTCGCGGGTGCTTCGGCCGCCTGAGACCGCAAGTGCCTTCGGTCGTCCGGCCTCGCGGGCGCCATGTCGTCCGAGTCGCCGAGCGCACGGGCGTCCGGGCCCGCAGGCCCTCGGTGAACAGCGCGCGAGCCCCGGTCGCTCACCTCCGACGACCGGGGCCCGAACGCGCCTCCGGACCTGGCCGCGGCGGCGACACTCCCCCGAGCAACGCGTCGACACGCGCGCACCGTCGGGCCAAAATCCGATGGTGTGATCACATCAGATCGCGCCAACGGATCGCTAACATATGGCCAACGGTTCCCCGTGTCCTCGCTGGTCACCTGGCCTGAAGTCATCGGGTGAACCCGGGCGACGGCCGCAACGGCAGTCGATCCCGGCCGGAACCGTCAAGGACAGGATGGCGGAAAACCGTGGTGCCGGGGGCGAAATCACGCCGGTTTCAGGGTGCCCGCTGGGCGGCGAGCCCCGGACGGGCGCGCGGAAGGCGACGGACGGCGTGATGCGGCAGCGGCACTGCGAGCTGCGGTTCGGACTGCTGGGACCACCGGTCCTGTACATGCCGGGCGCGCCGGTCCCCGAGAGCCCCGGCGCCGCGTCCGCCACCGCGTGGACCGCCGACCCCGGCGCCGACCTCCCGTACGAGACCATCCGCAGCCCCAAGGCGCGCGTCCTCCTCGCCGTCCTCCTCCTCGACGCGGGCCGCGTCGTCCCGGTCGAGACGCTCAAGGAGGCGCTGTGGGACGGCGCACCGCCTGCCTCCGCCCACGCCTCGCTGCACAACCACGTGGCCCGCCTGCGCCGCCTCCTCGACGACCCCGAGCGACTGCGGGCCGTCCCGCCCGGCTATCAACTCCGGGTCGGGCAGGGTGAACTGGACGTCCATGTCTTCGACCGGCACATCGCCGCGGCACGCGGGGCGTACGCCGCCCGCAACTGGGAACGCGTCGTGCGCGAGTGCGCGGCGGCCCTCGCCCTCTGGCGCGGCACCCCGCTCAGCGGCCTCCCCGCCGAACTGGGTGGCTACGCCTTCGTCCCCCGGCTGTGCGAGGCCCGGCTGCTCCTGCTCGAATGGCGCTACGACGCCGAACTGGCTCTCGGCGGCAGTCGGCCGGCCCGGGTCGTCCCGGAGCTGACGGCCCTCGCCGCCGCGCATCCGCTGCGCGAGGCGTACCACCGCCAGCTGATGCTCGCCCTGCACCGCACCGGCCGCCAGGCCGAGGCCCTCGCCGTCCACCGCGATCTACGCACCCGACTCGTCGAGGACCTCGGCATAGAACCGGGCCCGGCGGTCCGCGAGGCCCATGCGGAGGTGCTGCGGGGGTGGGGAGCGGGGGAGGGGACCTCGCCCGCGGAGGCTGCCGAGGAGAGCGGCAACCGGGACACCCCGACCACCCCACAGATCCCGGAGACCCCAGAGGCCGGCGCGGCCCCAGAGACCAAAGCGGCCCCAGGAGCCCCGACCATCCCGACCGCCCCAACCCCTCCACCCACCGACCCCACCACCCCCCACCCCGCCCAACTCCCCCCTCCCCCCGCCCACTTCATCGGCCGCGACGACACCCTCCACCTGCTGGAGCGCGGCCTCGCCGAGTCCGTCGGCACCCCTGTCGCCGTCATCAGCGGCATGGCCGGCGTCGGCAAGACCGCGCTGGCGCTGCATCTCGCCCATGCTCTGAAGGAACGTTTCACCAGCGGTCAGCTCTACCTCAACCTGCACGGCGCCACCCCCGGCATGACCCCCCTCCCCGTGGGCCAGGCGCTCGCCGCCCTCCTGCGCGACCTCGGTATCGAGCCCCGCCGCATCCCCGAACACCCGGACGCCGCAGCCGCGTTGCTGCGCACCCGGCTCGCCCCGACCCGCACCCTCCTCGTCCTGGACGACGCCGCGACCGCCGCCCAGATCCGACCGCTGCTGCCGGCCGGTCCGCACTGCGCGGTGATCGTCACCAGCCGTTCCCCGCTCACCGCCCTCGACGGTGCCCACCGCTTCCCGCTGGCCCCCTTGTCCGGCGAGGCGAGCGCGGAACTGCTGAGGGCGGCCTCCGGACGCGGCACGGCGACGGCCACGAGCACCGGCGCCGGCGCCGGCTCAGGCACCCGCGCCGGCACAGGCGCCGACGCCGGCTCAGGCACCGGCGCCGGCTCAGGCACCGGCACCGGCGAACCCGACACATCCGACCCCCTCGCCCGTCTGGACGCCACCCACCCCCTCATCGCCCTCACCGGCCGCCTCCCCCTCGCCCTGCGGATCGTCGCCGCCCGGCTCGCCGCGCGCCGCGCCCTCACCCCGGACGCGCTCGCCCGTCAACTCGCCGCCACCGAGGGCCGGTTGTACCACCTGGAGTACGACGACCTGAGCGTCCGCCGGTCCCTCGCCGTCGCCCACGACGCGCTCGCCGCCTCCGCGCACCAGGCCGACCGGGACGCGGCCCTCGCGCTGCGCCGCATCGGCGCGCTCGACCTGCCCGTGTACGGCGCACCCCTGCTGGCCCGGCTCACCGGCACCGACGAGCGGCGGGCCGAGGCCGCCCTCGACCGGCTCGTCGACGTGGCCCTCCTCGACGAGCCGGCGTACGGCCGCTACGCACCCCACGACCTCGTCCGGGACTTCGCCCGCGAACTCGTGGGGACGTCCGACGCCGGCGCCGCCGTCGAAACGGCCCTCCACTGGTACGCCGCCAAGGCCGAACACGCCCTCACCGCCATCGTCGCACCGGGCCTCGACCGGGACGACCGCCGTGGTCCGACCGCCACCCAGCCCGCCGCCCACGCCGAGCACGTCCGGGCCGTACGGCCCTTCGCCGGGCCCGAGGAGGCCTTCGCCTGGGGTGACACGGAACTGGAGAACATCGTCGCCCTGGTGGAGAGCCGCGCGGACGCCATCGGGGACGCGGCCCTCGTCTCCACCCTGCTGCGCCTGCTCTTCCCCTACCTCCAGCGCGCCGGCCGGGTGGCCGAGATGGAGACGCTCGGGCGGACCGCGCTGCGCACGGCTCGCCGCCTCGGTGACGACGCGGCCGAGGCGTACGCGCTCGGCGACCTCGGCGGCCTGCACTTCCTGACCGGCCGCCAGAAGGACGCGCTCGCCCTCAACGGCCGGGCCCTGGTCATCTGGCGGCGGCTCGACCGGCCCTCCTGGATCCGCCGCTGCCTCAACAACCGGGGGCTGCTGCTGGAGAGCCTCGGCCGCCACGAGGAGTCCGGCGCCGCCCTGCGCCGGAGCCTGGAGTACTCCCGCCGGCTGAACGACCCCTACGGCGAGGCCATCACCCGCAGCCATCTCGGCAACCTCTACGAGCACACCGACCCGCGCGCCGCCATCGAGCAGCACCGGCGCTCGCTGGCGATCGGGGACGAGATCGGCGCCGTCATCGTGCGGCACTCGGCGCACTGCAACATCGGCTACGCCCATCTCACCCTGGGCGAACCGGCCGCGGCCCTGCCGCACTTCGAGGAGAGCCTGCGCATCCTCGGCGGGCACGGCGACTGGCACGGGGAGTCCCAGACCCGGCTCGGTGCCGTCCGTGCGCTGCGGCTGCTGGGCCGTACCGAACGCGCGCTGGGGGAGTGCGCCGAACTCCTGCGCCGCGCCGAGACCCGCGCCGACCGCTACACCGACGGTCTGGCCCGCCACCAGTACGGTCTGCTGCTCCATGAGCGGGGGCGGGCCGAGGAGGCGTACGACGAGTGGCGCCGCGCCCTCACCGCACTGGACGGCACGGACGAGACGGCGACCGTCCGGGAGCTGAGGGGGCTTCTCGCGGCCGGGGGCGCCGCGCCCGCCGAGATCTGATCGCCGGACCGCACCGGACGTCCGTGCCGCTCACTTCGCGTCGGCATAGCACTCCACCACCGCCGTCGTGAACGGGAACCGCACCGGCGTCTCACCGAACGTCAGCCGGGCGGCCAGGTCGCCCGCCGCCCGGATCGCGGCGACGACCGTCTCGGCCTCCTCCTCGGGGCAGTGCACGATCACCTCGTCGTGCTGGAAGAAGACCAGTTCGGCCGCCAGGTCCGCGCAGGTGCGGCGCAGCGCGGCGAGCAGCAGCAGGGTCCAGTCGGCGGCGCTGCCCTGGACGACGAAGTTGCGTGCGAAGCGGCCCCGCGCGCGGGCGTTGGTCGAGGCGTGGCCAGGCACCCACTCCTGGCCCGGCCCGTCGGTGTCGTCCTCGGCGGTGACCGGGATGCCGGCCTCCTCCGTGCCGTCGTCGCCGGTGCGGGCGGCCGGCGGGCAGGTCCGCCCGAGCCAGGTGCGCACCAGCCGTCCCTCCTCGCCGGCCCGGGCCGCGTCGTCGACGTAGGCCACCGCGCGCGGGAAGCGGCGGCGCAGCGCGGCGAGGTTCTTCAGGCCGTCGCCGGAGGTCTGGCCGTAGACCGCGCCGAGGACGGCGAGCTTGGCCTGGGCGCGGTCGCCGGAGAAGGCGCGGTCGGAGACGGACTGGTAGAGGTCGGTCTCCCGGCCCGCCACCTCCATCAGGCCGGGGTCGCGGGAGATCGCCGCGAGGACGCGCGGCTCCATCTGGTCGGCGTCGGCGACCACCAGCCGCCAGCCGGGGTCGGCGACCACGGCCCGCCGGATCACCTTGGGGATCTGGAGGGCGCCCCCGCCGTTGGTCACCCAGCGGCCGGTGACCGTGCCGTGCGCGAGGAACTCGGGCCGGAACCGTCCGTCCCGCACCCAGTCCTGGAGCCAGGACCATCCGTGCGCCACCCAGATCCGGTACAGCTTCTTGTACTCGATCAGCGGCTTCACGGCCGGATGGTCGAGGGACTCGATCTCCCAGCGCCGGGTCGATCTGATCCGGATCCCGGCCTGGGCGAAGGCCTTGATCACATCGGCGGGCAGATCGGGGCGGACCCGGCGGCCGAAGGCGGCGGACACCTCGTCGGCCAGCTCGGCCAGCCGCCGGGGCTCGCCACCGCCCGCGTACCGCTCGCCGAGCAGGTCGTGCAGCACCGCGCGGTGGACGTCCGCGCTCCAGGGGAGCCCGGCACGGTTCAGCTCGGCGGCCACCAGCATCCCCGCCGACTCGGCCGCCGTCAGCAGCCGCATCCGGTCCGGGTGCTCGGCCCGGTCGTGGCGGCGCTGCTGCTCGGCGTACACCTCGACGAGATCGGCCAGCGGCATCGGGGCGGACCGCACGGACTGCGGTTCGAACAGCGGGGACTGGGCGCCGGGCTCGGCGGAGCGCTGCGGCGGATCGGGCGGTACGGGGCCGCCGCGCAGCCGGGCCAGGGCCGCGGCCGCGGAGCGGGGTTCCCCGTACCGCCCTTCGTGACCCAGGAGGAGGGTCTCGGCGTCCTCGACGTCGTAGCACCGCTCGACTCGCACCCCCGTGGCGAGCAGACGCGGATACACCTCGGCCGTGGAACGCCAGACCCAGCGGGTGACATCGGGCCGCTCGCGCACGGCCCGGGTCAGATCGGCCTCCCGCAGCACCGGACCGGCGGGCAGCCCGTCCGGACCGAGGACGGCCAGTTCGACGCCGTCGTCCTCGGCCGGAGCGAGTGCCCACCGGTCGGCCATGCTGCGAGTCTGACAGGGGGGTCTGACAACGGCCCCCGGCCGCGGCCGCGCGGCTCGGCGTCGGCCGCTCTCAGCCGTTGTCCGGCCGCGCCGCCGCGATCTTCGCCAGCGTGTGCGCGAGGTACCGCTCGGTGCCGGCCTTGTCGACGCCGAGGCCGCTGAGGACGCCCTCGCCGTTCTCGAACTCCAGCAGGGCCAGCAGGAGGTGTTCGGTGCCGACGTAGTTGTGGCCGAGGCGCAGCGCCTCCCGGAAGGTCAGCTCCAGGACCTTCTTGGCGTCCGAGCCGTACGGGACCAGCTCGGGCACCTCGTCGGAGGCCGGCGGCAGCGCGGCGGTCGCGGCCGCGCGGACCGCGTCCAGGGTGACGCCCTGCTCGACGAAGGCCTTCGCCGCGAGGCCCTCGGGCTCGGCGAGCAGCCCGAGCACCAGGTGCGCCGGCAGGCCCTCGGTGTTGCCGGCGGCCTTGGACTCGCTGTGCGCGACCATGACCGCGTTCCGCGCGCGCGGGGTGTAGCGGCTGAAGCCCTGGTCGGCGTCCAGGTCGACGGATTCCTTGGGCACGAACCGCTTCTGCGCGGCCTGCCGGGTGACGCCCATGCTGCGTCCGATGTCGGTCCAGGACGCCCCGGACCGCCGGGCCTGGTCGACGAAGTGCCCGATCAGGTGGTCGGACACCTCACCGAGGTGCTCCGCGGCGATCACGGCGTCCTGAAGCTGGTCGAGCGGCGCCTCGTGCACGTTCTTGATGGCCGCGATGAGGTCGTCGAGACGGATGGATGCGGTGGGTTCCGGGCGCTGGGTCATGTGTCAACCGTAGGTTGACACCCCGCCACTGTCAACCTTGGGTTGTCAGTGGAGGGTGCGACGGAACAGGTGCCCACGCGCGCGTGGCACCATCGACCGGTGAGCAGCACCCCCGACACCGTCGACCGCGCCTTCGCGGCCGCCCTCTACGACACCGGCGACACCGCCCTCGACGCGGGCGCGTCCGTGCTCGCCGCCGACCCCGCGGCGGACGCCGAACTCGCGCGGCGCGGGGCGGAGTTCCTGGCGGCGCTGTGGCGGCGAGGATGGCAGCCCGCCGACGTCGTACGTGTCGTGCGGCGGGAGCTGGACGACGTCCACGTACGGCTGGCCGCCACGCTGATCCGGGCGCAGGCGCCGGACGACGCGGCGCGCGGCCCCCGCTGGGCGGCCCAGCTGGCGGACCTGCCCACCGGCGACCCGTCCCGCGCGGACCGCTTCTCGTACGCCACCGCCGTCCTGGAGCTGTACCGCCTGCTGCTGCGGCTGCCCGCCCTCGAACCCCTGGAAGAGCGCGGGGAACGGCGCGACGGCCGGCGCTCCGACTCCAAGATGCTCACCCGCATCCGCGCCCTGCTCGCCAAGGCGGAGGCGACCGGCTACCCGGAGGAGGCGGAGGCGCTCACCGCGAAGGCGCAGGAGCTGATGGCCCGGCACAGCGTCGACGAGGCGCTGCTGGACGCACAGGCCCCGGACCCGGACGCGCCCGGCGCCTGCCGGATCGGTGTGGAACCGCCGTACGAGCAGGCCAAGGCGGTGCTGCTGGACGTGGTCGCCGGCGCGAACCACTGCCGGGCGGTGTGGAACGAACCTTTCTGCTTCTCCACGGTCGTCGGCTTCGAGGCCGACCTGGAGGCGGTGGAACTCCTCTACACCTCACTGCTGGTGCAGGCGCACACCGCGATGACCCGGGCGGAGGCCGCCCAGCGGGCCGGCGGGCGCAGGCGGACCAAGACCTTCCGGCAGTCCTTCCTCGCGGCCTACGCCCACCGCATCGGCACGCGTCTCTCGGCCGCCGCCGAGTCCCAGGTCAGCGACGACCTTCTCCCGGTCCTCGCCACCCGGGAGGTCGCGGTCACCGACACCGCGGACCGCATGTTCCCGGACACGGTCACCACCCGCCTGCGCGGCGTCAGCGACGAGGCGGGCTGGACCGAGGGCGCCGAGGCCGCCGACCGCGCCCAGGTCCGCCCCCGTACCCGCCTCCCCTGAGCCACCGGCGCGTCAGTCGCCCGCCTGCTGGAACCCGCTCACCGAGGCCTCCGGCGCGTCGCCGTCGCTCTTCAGCGCCACATCGCCGTACGACCAGTCGAAGCTCGCCGTCCTGGTGGCGCCCGGCAGGCTGTACTTCACCGTCTCGACGGCGAGGCTCTGGTCGCCGCTCTCGCCCCGCTGGTAGGTGATCGTGAACGAGGTGGTGCCCTGCTTCGCGAGCGTCAGCTTCTGCGCCTCGGCGGCCGGGTCGCCGGCGACGGTCGCCGAGGTGCCGCCCGCGACGAGTGCGACGCCGGGGAAGCCGTCGAGGGTGCACTCGGGGCCCTTGTTGGTCAGGGTGACGGTGACGTTGCCGCTGTCCCCGGCGGTGGGGGCGGCGTTGGCGGCCACGTCCTGGGTCAGGTCGCCGGCGGCGCAGGCGGAACCGGCGGCCTTGCCCGCGCCGCCGCCCGATCCCTCCGAGCCGCCGTCGTCGCTGGAGCAGGCGGTGAGGAGGAGGGCCGCGGCGAGAGCGGTGACGGTGATCGGAACGGCGCGCATGAAGGGTCCCCTGACGTTCGTGACGGTGCTCGAAGGATCATCACGCACGCGTGCGGCGGATCGTTGCGCACCCCCGCCCCCGACCACCCGCAGGAGTGGGTGCGGGCCGGGCCTTTACCCCAGCCCCGCCGTCGGCAGCCCCGAAGGCCACTGGCCGCCCTCCGCCTTGGCGTACGTCTCCTTGCCGGCCGCGCCCTCCCAGGTGACCTGGAGCGCGTCGCCGTCGGCGGAGTCCACCATGCCGACGGTGCGGTCCTTGGAGCCGGTCGTGCAGGTGAGGCGGATCATCTGCATGCCCCCCTCCTGTCCGGCGGTTCCGCTGCACACGGTCCCGCCGGTCGCGAAGAGGGCGGCCTGCTTCCCGGTGATGATCAGCGCGACGGCCTTGCCGTCCGCCGTGGCCAGCCAGCTGCCCTCCAGCTCGCCGGCGGCCTCGGGTGTCGCCCCGCCCACGCCCCCGGTGTCCGCCGTGGCCGTGGCGGACGGTGTGGCCGAGGAGCCGTCGTCCGAGCCGCCGTCGTCGCTGCATCCGGTCAGCGCGAGCGCGCCGGCCAGTGCGGCGGCCCAGACCACGGCCCGCACCGGTCGCCGGGACGTGCGCGAGAAGATCGCCGAAGTCACTGCGGGCTCCCAAGCTCTAGCCGGACGGAAAGTCCGCAGCAAGCTACCAGCACGCCTTGGCAGAACCCTGGGGACGGCCTGGGTGAAGCACCACCGCCGCCTCCTGGACCCGTGCCGCGGTGCCTGACCGGAACCCTTCCCGTGGCCGTACGACGGGCCCGGCATTCGTACGAGTGAACACACGCCACCCGTCCAGCACCTCTGGACGACTCTCTGCGCCCCACACCCGCCGAAAGCCGGATGCCGGTCGGGCCGTGGCACCGGGCCACTCCTCGCCTCCGTGGACGACCCGCGTGTCGTACACGGAGGCGGGTGCGTATCGCGTCCGGCCGGAGCGGGCCGGGCCTCGCCCGGTCCCTCCCGGCCGTCCCGGGGCCGTCGCCCTCCACATCTCCCGACGGGGGATACGGAACCGCCACATCCGGAGGTTCCGCCTACTGTTCGGAGCGGATGACGGGCGTCCGCGGGAGGGGTACCCCCGCAGCACAGCGCGGTGACGGGCGTACGCTCCCGGCAGCCGAACCGTTGCCGTACCGACGGAACACGACGGCCGTGCCGCGCGTCTGTTCCTAGTGCACGAGTGGTTCGATCCGAACTACTTCACCGGTCCGACAGGCCGACGAGTCGGGTAAAGCGGGCGTCAACCCTGTAACCACGCAAGCACCCCGCGTGCACGTGCATCTGCTCATGCAAGTGCACGTGAACGGGGCTATGATCCGGGACAGTTGACCACGGCACCAATGGCCACACGAGCCAGTGCACCACCAGGGAGCGACCTGTGGACCACCACGTTGACGGGGGGCACGACGTGTACAACGGCATGACGGCCACACAGTTGTCCGGGGTTGCCTGGCAGAAGAGCCGGCACAGCAACTCGCAGGGGTCCTGCGTGGAGTTCGCGCGACTGCCGGGCGGTGACGTGGCCGTGCGCAACTCGCGGTTCCCGGACGGTCCCGCGCTCGTCTACACGCGGGCCGAGATCGAGGCGATGCTCCTGGGCATCAAGGACGGCGAGTTCGACCACCTGATCGCGAGCTGACGTCCCGGCCTCCGGCGCGAGGCCCGGCGGGAAATTCTGTGCGGATCACCGCAAAACGGGTGCTGACGCGCGTAGAACCGCGGCCCCAAAGGGTGCCGCGGTTCTCACTCGGCGGGCGTGTGCAGCCGGAACAGCGCCCAGACCACCTTGCCGCCCAGTGAACCGGACAGCGGGTGCCAGCCCCAGCTGTCGGCGAAGTTGTCCACCAGGAACAGGCCGCGGCCCGACTCGGCCGAGAAGTCCTCACTGTCCTGCGGCAGCGGGCTGTCGTGGCTGGGATCGCGCACCGCGCACACCAGCCGCTCGGTCCACCGCATCAGATGCAGTCGCACCGGCGGGTGCTGGTCCCCCGCGCGCGGGGTGGTGTCGGGGGACATCCCGTGCCGCAGCGCGTTGGTCACCAGTTCCGAGACGACCAGACAGACGTCGTCGAACCGGTCGCCCACATCCCACTGGCCGAGGGTTCGTCTGGTGAACTGCCGTGCCTCGCGCACGGCTTCGAGGCGGGCGGGAAGGGCGCAGGAGGCGGCATTGGACACGGCCGCGGGATCAAGCGGCGGAAGGCCCTGCCGTAACGGCTCGAGCATGGTCGATCCATTCGTCCCCATGCGAGGCACTCCCGGGAGTCGCGGTCGTTGCGATGCAGCGGTGGCGCGGGACCATGGTTTCGGATGCGCACGGCGGATGCAAGGGCAGATGCACGTGCACGTGACCGAAATGGACCTCCCCGTACCGCTTCTTGGCCATTTTTTCCGCCATCTTCTCGTCCCTTCTTGGCACTTCCCTTCCCTGCCTCTCCCACTTCCCTTGCGTCGCTCTGTGCGTATCCTTTGGCTTCTTTCCATCTCTGTAATCGGACGAGTACTGCTCGAAGTGTTTTAGTGGCAGACTGCGGGGCCTGTGGACGGTTGGGGAGGCTGGCGAACGTGAGCGCGGGAGAGCCCGGATCGGTGGTGCGGCGGATGCTGCTCGGTTCGCAACTACGGCGACTGCGTGAAGCACGCGGCATCACCCGCGAGGCGGCGGGTTACTCGATCCGGGCGTCGGAGTCGAAGATCAGCCGGATGGAACTGGGCCGGGTGAGCTTCAAGACCCGGGACGTGGAGGACCTGCTGACGCTGTACGGCATCACGGACGACGTGGAGCGCCAGGCGCTCGTCGGACTCGCCCGCGAGGCCAATGTCGCCGGCTGGTGGCACAGTTACTCCGACGTCCTGCCGAACTGGTTCCCCACCTACGTCGGCCTGGAGGGCGCGGCCTCCCTGATCCGTGCGTACGAGGTGCAGTTCGTGCACGGCCTGCTCCAGACCGAGGCCTACGCCCACGCGGTCGTCAGCCGGGGCATGAAGGGCGCGAGCGCCGCCGACATCGACCGGCGCGTGGCCCTGCGCCTGGAGCGGCAGAAGTACCTGGTCGACGAGAACGCCCCCGACTTCCACATCGTCCTCGACGAGGCGGCCCTGCGCCGGCCCTACGGCAGCCGCGAGGTGATGCGCGGCCAGCTCCAGCACCTGATCGACATCTCCGAGCGGCCGAACGTACGGCTTCAGGTCATGCCGTTCAGCTTCGGCGGGCACTCCGGGGAGTCCGGCGCCTTCACCATCCTGAGCTTCCCGGACGCCGACCTCCAGGACGTCGTCTATCTGGAACAGCTCACCAGCGCCCTCTACCTGGACAAACGCGAGGACGTCAGCCAGTACGAGCAGGCGCTGAAGGAACTCCAGGACGACAGCCCCGGCCCCGACGAGAGCCGGGACGTGCTGCGCGGACTGATCCAGCTCTCCTAGGGATTCCCCTCGGGTGGCCAAGGATTGCCACAACTCCCTTGAAACACACGTACGATGACGTGTGATCAGATCGTGACGTCGATCGCAGCAGGGGATTGAGGGATCACATGTCGTCCTACTTCACCGACCTGGCTCAGCAGTACATCGACGGCAAGTGGCGTCCAGGCACAGGGTCCTGGGACATCATCGACTTCAATCCGTACGACGGCGAGAAGCTGGCCTCGATCACCATCGCCACGGCCGACGAGGTGGACCAGGCGTACCGGGCCGCCGCCCGCGCGCAGAAGGAGTGGGCCGCCACCAACGCCTACGCCCGCCGCTCGGTGTTCGAGAAGGTGCTGCGGCTGGTCGAGGAGCGCGAGGCCGAGATCAGCGAGATCCTCGTGGCCGAGGCCGGCGGCACCTTCGGGAAGGCCGCCTTCGAACTCCACCTGGCCAAGGAGTTCCTGCGCGAGTCGATCCACCTGTCGCTGCGCCCCGAGGGCCGCATCCTGCCCTCGCCGGTCGACGGCAAGGAGAACCGCGTCTACCGCGAGCCGGTCGGCGTGGTCGGCGTGATCAGCCCCTTCAACGTGCCGTTCCTGCTGTCGCTGAAGTCCGTCGCCCCCGCGCTGGCCCTCGGCAACGGCGTGGTGCTCAAGCCGCACCAGAACACCCCGATCGCCGGCGGCACCGTGATCGCCAAGCTGTTCGAGGACGCGGGGCTGCCCCCGGGCCTGCTGAACGTGGTCGTGACCGACATAGCCGAGATCGGTGACGCCTTCCTGGAGCACCCGATCCCGCGGGTCATCTCCTTCACCGGCTCCGACAAGGTCGGCCGGCACGTCGCCACGGTCGCCGCCTCGCACTTCAAGCGGTCCATCATCGAACTCGGCGGCAACAGCGCGTTCGTCGTCCTCGACGACGCCGACGTGGACTACGCGGTCGACGCGGCGGTCTTCAGCCGCTTCGTCCACCAGGGCCAGGTCTGCATGGCCGCCAACCGCATCCTGGTCGACCGTTCGCTCGCCGACGAGTTCACCGAGAAGTTCGTCGCCAAGGTGAGGACGCTGAAGGCCGGCGACCCGCGCGACCCGGGGACCCTCATCGGCCCGGTGATCAACTCCCAGCAGGCGGAGGCCGTGACCGGCGCCGTCACGCAGGCGATCGCCGAGGGCGCGACGGCCCTGGTGCACGGCACGACCACGGACAACCTCGTCGAGCCGTCCGTCCTTGCCGGTCTCCCCCTCGACTCCGCCCTGCTCCAGCAGGAGGTCTTCGGCCCGGTCGTCTTCATCAACACCTTCGACGGCGAGGAGGAGGCGGTCCGTATCGCCAACGACACGCCGTACGGCCTGAGCGGCGCCGTCCACACCGCCGACATCGAGCGGGGCGTGGCCTTCGCCAAGCGGATCGTCACGGGCATGATCCACGTCAACGACGCCACCGTCCACGACGAGCCGATCGTGCCCTTCGGCGGCGAGAAGAACTCCGGCGTGGGCCGCCTCAACGGTGAGACGACCCTGGAGGCCTTCACCACCACCAAGTGGATCTCGGTGCAGCACGGCCGCAGCGGCTTCCCGTTCTAGGACGGGTCCCGGGCGGTGACCCAGGGTAGGGGCGGGCGGTGCCCGCCCCTACCCTGGAGCGCATGTCAGCGATCCGTCTCCTCGTGCTCGGCGCGGTCCGCCAGCACGGGCGGGCCCACGGCTACCAGGTGCGCAACGACCTGGAGTACTGGGGCGCCCACGAGTGGTCCAACGCCAAGCCCGGTTCGATCTACCACGCCCTGAAGCAGATGGCCAAGCAGGGACTCCTGCACGCCCACGAGATCGCGCCGTCCACGGCCGGGGGCCCGCCGCGCACCGAGTACGAGATCACGGACACGGGCACCGAGGAGTATCTGCGGCTGCTGCGGGAGGCGCTGGTCGCGCGGGAGCACAGCATCGACATGCTCTCCGCCGCGATCGGCTTCATGGTCGACCTGGACCGCGCGGAGGCCGTGGACCTGCTCCGGGAGCGGCTGCGGGGGCTGGCCGAGTGGCGTGCCGCCGTCACCGAGCACTACGTCCCGCAGGACGGGCCCGAGAAGCTCGGCCACATCGGCGAGATCATGAACATGTGGGTCCACACGGCCGACGGCGAGGCGGAGTGGACCAAGGGCCTGATCGAACGGATCGAGGCCGGCGCCTACACCTTCGCCGGTGAGGGCGAACCGTTCGTCGGCGTGCTGGCCGAGGACGAGGAGAATCCGTACGCGACGGGGGAGCGGCACCCCGAGGACGATCGCTGATCAAGTTTGACCAATGGGAAGGCGGGCATTATCTTCGCACCGGTAGTCAAGTTTGACTAACGAGGGAGTTGAGTACGTGGCCGACACGGCGATCACCGTCGAAGGCGCCCGCAAGACCTACGGCGGCAAACGCGCCGCCCCCGCGCTGGACGGCCTCGGCCTCGAGGTCGCCCGCGGCACCGTGCACGGGGTGCTCGGCCCCAACGGGGCGGGCAAGACCACCCTGGTCCGGATCCTCGCCACCCTGCTGCGACCGGACGGCGGCCGGATCGAGGTCGCCGGACACGATGTGCTGACCGAGGCCCGCGCGGTGCGCCGCCGCATCGGCCTGCTCGGCCAGCACGCCGCCCTCGACGAGGAACTGGGCGGCCGCCAGAACCTGGAGCTGTTCGGCCGCCTCCACCGTCTCGGCGCCCGCCACGCGCGCGTGCGCGCCGACGAACTCCTGGAGCGTTTCGACCTCACCGGCACCGGCCGCAAGCCCGTCCGGGCCTACAGCGGAGGCATGCGCCGCCGCCTCGACCTCGCCGCCTCCCTGATCACCGACCCGGAGGTGCTCTTCCTCGACGAACCGACCACCGGCCTCGACCCGCGCGGCCGCGCCGAGGTGTGGGCGTCCGTCCGCTCCCTGGTCGGCGGCGGCACGACCGTCCTGCTCACCACCCAGTATCTGGAGGAGGCCGACCAGCTCGCCGAGCGCGTCTCGGTCGTCGACCACGGCCGGGTCGTCGCCGACGGCACCCCGGACGACCTGAAGACCCTGACCGGCGGCGACCGCATCGACATCGTCCTGCGCGATGCCGGCCACCTGGGAGCCGCCGTCGCCCTGCTGCCGCTGCCCGCCGCCGCCATCTCCGTCGACGCCGACCGCCGGCTGATCTCCGCCCGGGTCACCGACCGGATGGCGGCGCTCTCCGGCGTCGTCCACGCGCTGGAGGCGTCCGGCATCGAGGCGGCGGACATCGCCCTGCGCCGCCCGACCCTGGACGAGGTGTTCCTGCACCTCACGGGCGGCGACCACCGTACGGACCGGACCGAGGAGGCCGTATGAGCGGCTACGCCCACGCCCTGACCGATTCCTGGACCATGACCCGGCGCGAACTCGCCCACTGGGCACGGCAGCCGGGACAGGTGCTCGTCGCCCTGGTCTTCCCCGTGATGCTGCTGCTGATGTTCGGCTATCTGATCGGCGGCGGCCGGGGCGTGCGCGGCGACTACGTCGACTACCTCGTCCCCGGCATGCTCGCGCTGACCATGGCCTTCGGCCTGGAAGGCACGATGCTCGCCGTCACCCGGGACCTCGACAAGGGCGTCATCGACCGCTTCCGTTCGCTGCCCATGGCCAACGGGGCGGTGCTGGTGGGCCGTTCCGCCGCGGACATGCTCCAGTCCGCGGCCGCCCTCGCGCTGATGACCGGCACCGCGCTCGCCCTGGGCTGGCGTCCGCACGGCGGCTTGGGGGCGTACGCCGGGGCCGCCGGGCTCCTTCTGCTGTTCCGGTTCGCGATGCTGTGGATCGGCATCCACCTGGCCCTGGTCGCCGGGAAACCGGAGATGGTGCAGGCCGTGCAGATCCTGGTCTGGCCGGTCGGCTTCCTCTCCAACGCCTTCGCCGCCCCGGACTCCATGCCCGACTGGCTCGCCACGGTCGTCCGGTGGAACCCGCTCTCCCGGACCGCGACCGCCGTACGGCACCTGCTCGGCGGCCCCGGCGGGGAGCAGGGGCACGTCTGGGCGGCGGTGGCCTGGCCGCTGGCCCTGCTGGCGGTGTTCTTCCCGCTGGCGGTACGGCGGTTCGCGCGCCCACGCCACTGAGGCCGCGGCCCGAGGGGGTGGCTGCGCCCTCAGTGGTGGAAGCCGGTCGCCGCCCCCGCGTCCCTGGGCGACGGGCCCGACTGGCGCCGCAGCTCCGGCAGCAGCCGGGTGAGGTCGTCCATGAACAGCTCTGCGAGGTCCTCCGAGAAGCCGTTGCGGCAGACCACCCGCACCACGGACAGGTCCTCCCGGTTCGGCGGGAACGTGTACGCCGGCACCAGCCAGCCGCTCTCCCGCAGCCGCCGGGAGACGTCGAAGACGTCGTACGCCTTCACCTCCGGGGCCGTGGTGAAGGCGAAGACGGGCAGTTCGTCGCCCCGGGTCAGGAGACGGAAGTCGCCGAGGGCCTCCACCTTCTCGGCGATGCCCCGGGCCACGTCCCGCGTGGACTGCTGCACCGCGCGATAGCCCTCGCGGCCCAGCCGCAGCAGCGTGTAGTACTGCGCGACGACCTGGGCGCCGGGCCGGGAGAAGTTCAGCGCGAAGGTCGGCATGTCACCGCCCAGGTAGTTGACCCGGAAGACCAGCTCCTCGGGCAGCGCCTCCTTGTCGCGCCACAGCGCCCAGCCGACGCCGGGGTACACCAGCCCGTACTTGTGGCCCGAGGTGTTGATCGACGCCACGCGCGGGAGGCGGAAGTCCCACACCAGGTCCTCGTCGAGGAAGGGCGCGACCATCGCGCCGGACGCGCCGTCCACATGCACCGGGACGTCGAGGCCGGTGCGCTCCTGAAGGGCGTCCAGGGCCGCGCACAGGTCGGCGATCGGCTCGTAGGAGCCGTCGAAGGTGGAGCCGAGGATGCCGACGACCCCGATGGTGTTCTCGTCGCACAGACCGGCGGCGGCCTGTGGGTCCAGGTGGTAGCGCTCGCCCTCCATCGGGACGAGGCGGGCCTCCACCTCCCAGAAGTTGCAGAACTTCTCCCAGCACACCTGGACGTTGACGCCCATGATCAGGTTCGGGCGGGTGGTCGCCGTCGGGTTCCGCTTGCTCCAGCGGCGCTTGAGAGCCATCCCGGCCAGCATGCACGCCTCGCTCGATCCGGTCGTCGAACAGCCCACCGCCGCCGACGGATCCGGCGCGTTCCACAGGTCGGCGAGCATCGCCACACAGCGGCGCTCCAGCTCGGCGGTGCGCGGGTACTCGTCCTTGTCGATCATGTTCTTGTCGCGGCACTCCGCCATCAGGACGGCGGCCTGCGGTTCCATCCAGGTGGTGACGAAGGTGGCCAGGTTCAGCCGGGAGTTGCCGTCCAGCATCAGCTCGTCGTGCACCAGCTGATAGGCCGTCGACGGCGAGATCGGGGCGTCCGGCATCCGGTGCTTGGGCGGCGCCTCGGTCATACCGCCGACCGGATTCGCCTCGCCGAAGAAGGGGTTGACGGACAGCGGGCGCTCGTCGGGCTTCGCGGGACCTTTGTGCAACGCCATGGATGTGCCTCCTGAGGGATCGAGGGGATGTCAGCCGACGGGGGTTCCGTCCGCGCGCAGCTGCATCTGGGGGCGCCCCGTCACCAGCAGCCAGGCCGGCAGCGAGGCGAAGCAGAGAAGGGTGATGATCGTGGGCGAGGCGACCATGACGGCGGCGGTGAACAGGCTCAGCCAGCCGTGCCGGGTGATCGCCAGCAGGACGCCGAGCACACCCGCCGCGGCCCCGACCGACGGATGCACCCCGGACACGAGCGCGTGGGCGGTGAGGCCGAAGGCGGCCCCGACGAACACCGCCGGGAAGATCCGCCCGCCCCGGAACCCGCAGGACGCGGCGACCACCAGCGCGGCCAGCTTCACCACCGTCATCGTGGCGAACTCCCCGGCCGTCCAGCCGTCGGGATCGGCCGCCAGCTCCTCGACCTCGTCCAGCCCCTTGAAAAGCGTCAGATGGCCGCCCAGGGCCCCCAGCATCCCCAGGACGACCCCGCCGGCGGGCAGCATCAGCATCGGGTGCCGCAGCCGCCCGAACGCGCCGTGGACGTACGGGAAGACGCGCACCGCGCCCATGCCGAGCAGCGCGGCCGCGGACGCGATCACCAGCGCCGCCAGCAGATCGCCCCCGTCGGGCCGGCCCAGCGGCGGCAGGCCCAGGTCGAAGGTCGGATGGGCCACCAGGTCGGTGGTGAGCGCGCCGGCCGCGGCGGCCACCAGCGGGGCGAACACGTTGTCCCACAGCGCGCCCTTCGCCGGCCGCCCGGCCAGCGCCTCGGAGATCACCAGCGCCGCCGCGACGGGCGTACCGAACAGGGCGCCGATCGTCGCCGCCTCGGCGAGCATCGGCCACACCCGGCCGGGCAGCCGGGGCAGCAGGCGGTGCCCGATCCAGAAGGCCAGCCCCACGTTCACCGCGATGATCGGGTTCTCCGGGCCCAGGCTCGGCCCGCCCGCCAGCATCAGGACGGCGGCCAGGGTCAGCCCGGGGAGCACTCCGACCGGCAGCACGGGCGCGTCCAGCCCGGTGGTCGCCGGGTCGGGCCCCGCGTGCCCCGGCACCTTCCACACCACCAGCCCCACCGCGACGCCGGTCGCGGTGAGCACGACCATCATCCAGAACACGGAGTACCGGCCCACGCCCAGCGCGTCCGGCAGATCCCCCCAGAGCACGTCCTGCAGCTGCTCGGCCACCCCGCTCACCAGCAGGAGCAGCAGGCTGGCGGTCACCCCGACGACCAGGGCGGGCAGGATCAGGGGCAGCAGCGCGCGGGCGGGCGTCGCCGGAGCGGTGGGCGCGTGCCGCGCGGTCTCCTGGGCCACAGGCTCACGATAAGCGGGCAAAAGGGACATGACATCCGGGGGCGTCCGGGCGGGAACCGCCGGGGACGGGCCGGGCTTGCACCTCACGCGACGTGAGGACGCACCGTGGAGGCGTACCGAGAAGGGAGCGGAGAAGTGAGCTACTCCGTAGGACAGGTCGCGGCCTTCGCCGGGGTCACGGTGCGCACCCTGCACCACTACGACGAGATCGGACTGCTCGTCCCCGGCGGCCGCAGCCACGCGGGCCACCGGCGCTACGACGACGCCGACCTCGACCGGCTCCAGCAGATCCTGTTCTACCGCGAGCTCGGCTTCCCGCTGGAGGAGGTCGCCGCCCTGCTCGACGACCCGGACGCGGACCCGCGCGCGCACCTGCGCCGCCAGCACGAACTGCTGACCGCCCGGATCGAGAAGCTGACGAAGATGGCGGCGGCCGTGGAACACGCCATGGAGGCACGCACGATGGGTATCGACCTCACTCCCGAGGAGCGGTTCGAGGTCTTCGGGGACAAGGATCCCGAGCGGTACGCGGAGGAGGCGGAGGCGCGCTGGGGCGGCACCGAGGCCTACGCCGAGTCGCAGCGCCGCGCCGCCCGCTACACCAAGGACGACTGGAAACGGATCCAGGCCGAGGTCGACGCCTGGAGCGAGCGCTACGCCGCCCTGATGGCCGCGGGCGAGCTCCCGGACGGCGAGGCGGCCATGGACCTCGCCGAGGAGCACCGGCGGCACATCGGCACCTGGTACTACGAGTGCCCGTACGAGATGCACCGGTGCCTGGGCGAGATGTACGTGGCCGACGAACGCTTCAAGGCGTTCTACGACACCATGCGGCCGGGCCTCGCCGAGCACCTCAGGGAGGCGATCCTGGCGAACGCGGCCCGGCACACCTCCTAGGGGTCGTGGTCCGGGGTCAGACCCGGGCCACGACCACCGCGGTCCCGTACGCGCACACCTCGGTGCCCACGTCCGCGGCCTCCGACACGTCGAAGCGGAAGGCCAGCACGGCGTTGGCGCCCCGCGCGCGTGCCTGCTCGACGAGCCGGTCCATGGCCTGGTTGCGGGTCTGCACCAGGGTCTTCGTCAGACCCTTCAGCTCACCGCCGACCATCGACTTCAGGCCCGCGCCGATCTGGCTGCCCAGGTGCCGCGAGCGCACGGTGAGTCCGAAGACCTCGCCGATGACCTGCTCGACCCGGAACCCGGGAACGTCGTTCGTGGTGACGACCAGTACGTCCGACTGGGTTCCCTGGCCGCCGCCGTAGTCCTCGATGCCCATGTTCACAGCTTTGACCGAGGACGGGCACAGTGCATCCTGGGAGAAGCCCTGGGAACCTGGTCCTGTGGCGCTGCGTTGATAGCTTGGGGCGGTCTCGCCGCCGCACCGATCGCCCTCACCCCTCAGGAGCCCGGAACCGTGACGACTCTTGCCCTCGGACCGAGCTGGCTGGACCCCGACTATCTCCTCGACAGCTTCGGCATCTGGGGTCTGCTGCTCATCGTCTTCGCGGAGTCCGGCCTGCTCATCGGGTTCTTCCTGCCGGGTGACTCGCTGCTGTTCACCGCCGGCCTGCTGATCACCTCGGGCCAGCTGGACTTTCCGCTGTGGGGTGCGGTCGCCCTGATCTGCGTCGCCGCCATCCTGGGCGACCAGGCGGGTTACATGTTCGGCAAGAAGGTCGGCCCGTCGCTCTTCACCCGCCCGGACTCCCGCCTGTTCAAGCAGGAGAACGTCGCCAAGGCCCACGAGTTCTTCGAGAAGCACGGCCCGAAGTCCCTGATCCTGGCCCGCTTCGTGCCCATCGTGCGCACGTTCACGCCGATCATCGCCGGCGTCAGCGGCATGAAGTACCGCTCGTTCGTGACCTTCAACATCATCGGCGGTGTCCTGTGGGGCGCCGGTGTGACGCTGCTCGGCTCCTGGCTCGGCAACATCGACTTCGTCAAGAAGAACGTCGAGGCGATCCTGATCCTGATCGTCTTCGTCTCGGTGATCCCGATCGTCATCGAGTTCATGAAGGCCCGCCGCGAGGCGAAGAAGAACCCCCCGCAGGCCCCCGCCGAGCCGCAGCCGACGCCGTACGGCCAGACCCCGCACCAGCAGCCCCCGGTCATGGACGACGCCACGACCCAGCTCCGCCGCATCGACGAGCACGAGCCGTACGGCCACCAGAGCGCCCAGCCCCGGCAGAACGGCCACCAGAACCCCCAGCAGAACGGCCGGCAGGACGACTACTACGGCCGGCAGTACCCCCAGCAGCAGCCGTACCCGCAGCAGCAGCCCTACCCCCAGCAGCAGACCTGGGACCAGCAGCCCCAGCAGCAGCAGCCCTACGGCGCCCAGCAGAACGGCCAGTACCCGTACGACAACCAGGGCTACTGAGCGCCTGGGATCCCGGGGCCCCGAGGCCCCGGGACAGCCCTGAGGGCGCGTCCCTCAGAAGCCTCGCGTCCGCTTCGCCGCCCGGCGCTTCTCGGCGGAACCGACCCGCAGGAACAACCGGGACACCTCCGACCCCAGATTCACCCCGATCGCGATGGCCATCGCCAGCGCCGCGGCCTTGGTGAGGGACACCAGCCCCTCGTCCACCTCGTTCTGCGCGATGGCCAGCAGCCCGAAGTACGTGGCCGATCCCGGCAGCAGGGGCCCGATCGCCGCGGTGGTGTACGGCAGCGCCGAGGCGAACCGGTAGCGCGACAGCAACTGCCCGAACAGCCCCACGACCCCCGCCGCGACGGCGGTGGAGGCCACCGGCGAGATGTCGCCGGCGTAGTGCATCGCGCCGTACACCGACCAGGCCACGCCCCCGTTCAGGGTGACCGCCAGCACGGTGGACCGCTCCTGCTGCAACAGCACCGCGAAGGTCAGCGACAGCAGCATCGACGCGCCGATCTGCCACAGCGGCCGCTCGGTGATCCCCAGGGCCGCGTCGGGGTTGAGATGGGCCCCCAGCTGCACCCCGAGATAGAGCATCACCAGCACCCCGACCACGATGCCCACGAAGAAGTACATGACCTCCAGCAGACGCGCGGCCGCGGTGATGTAGAAGCCGGTCAGCCCGTCCTGGACACCCGCCACCAGCGCCCGCCCGGGCAGCAGCGCGAACAGCCCACCGGTGATCACCGCGGACGCCTTCACATCGACGTCGGCCAGGGTCAGCGCGACCCCTATCGCCGCCGGCGGCATCGCGGCGACCAGGAACTGGTAGAACTCCGGCAGCCCGCGCCCCGCGCACAGCCAGGCCAGCCGGTCGCCGAGCATCGCCCCGAGCGCGGCCGCGACGAACACGACCAGGTCACCGCCGACCAGCACGGAGGCCGCGCCCGCGAGCAGCCCGCTCGCCGAGGTCAGCACCCACGTCGGATACGGGTGCCGGTTGCGGCGCATCTCCGCGAGCCGCCGGTAGGCCTCCTCCAGGGAGAAGTGGGTCTCCGGGTCGCTGAGGTCGTCCACGAGCCGGAAGACGGCCGCCAGGCGCGTGTAGTCGGTGCCGCGCCGCCGTACCGTACGCGACGCCGTCACCGGGTCCTCGACCAGCGACGGCTGGTACGAGATCGACAGCAGCGTGAAGGTGACGTTGGGCTCGCAGCGGTCCAGCCCGTAACTGCGGCAGACCGCGAACATCGCGGCCTCCACGTCCTCGGCGCCCTCGCCGCCCGCGAGCAGCAACTCGCCGATGCGCAGCGTCAGGTCGAGCACGCGCGGGACGGCCGGACCGACCTCCTCCGCCTTCGCGACCCGCTCCGGCGCCGGCCGCTCCGCCACCGGCATCCGCAGCATCGTGCGCATCCGGTCCTGCCAGGGCACGTCCTTGGTCAGACTGACCACGGCGATCCCGTCGGCCGGGGTGAACGCGGCCGGGGCTCCGCGGGCGCGGTACGTGTGCGGCGGGGTGAACGCCGACCCCTCCGGCTCCCCGGCGGGCGGCACGTCCAGCCCCTTCGGGACCGCGAACTCCGACGTGGTCTCCGACTCGCTCCCCGCTCTGGGGACGGCCAGTCCCTCCGGTACGGCGAACTCGGAGGTGACCTCGGGGTCGTAGGAACCCCGCGACTCGTCCGACTGCGGCTTGCGGTCCTCCGCCTCCGTCACTGCGTAACGCTCCCTGAACGACACCTTCCGTAGGCCTCAGTATGCGCACAGACACGCAGAAGGGCCGCACGCGTGTGCGTGCGGCCCTTCTCAGTGCTCACTGCGGGGGGTCAGTGACCGCCCTGGTCCTTGAAGCGCTTGTACGACCGCTCGATCTCGGCCTCGGCGTCGACACGGCCCACCCAGTCGGCGCCCTCGACGGACTTGCCGGGCTCCAGGTCCTTGTAGACCTCGAAGAAGTGCTGGATCTCCAGGCGGTCGAACTCCGACACGTGGTGGATGTCCCGCAGGTGCTCCACGCGCGGGTCGGTCGCCGGGACGCACAGCAGCTTGTCGTCGCCGCCGGCCTCGTCCGTCATCCGGAACATGCCGATCGCGCGGCACTTGATGAGGCAGCCCGGGAACGTGGGCTCGTCCAGGATGACCAGCGCGTCCAGCGGGTCGCCGTCCTCGCCGAGGGTGTTCTCGACGAATCCGTAGTCGGTCGGGTAGGCGGTCGAGGTGAAGAGTCGACGGTCCAGGCGGATCCGACCGGTCTCGTGGTCCACCTCGTACTTGTTCCGCGAACCCTTCGGGATCTCGATCGTGACGTCGAACTCCACCGGTGGCTCCTCCATGATCAGCACATAGTTCTGGTGGTTAAGTGTCCCTCACGCAGGTGTGTGATCGCGAAAGGGGCTGGTGGTCGTGCCAGAACTGAGGCCGTGGCGAGCCGCGAGACCCCACGTGGTGCGGGTCGCGGACGCCGTACGACCACGTCTGGCACGGGTCGCAGGGATCGTAGGCCCCCGTCTCGCGCGGGTGACAGCCGCCGTGAAACCGCAGGTCGCACGGCTCACACAGGCGGCGAAGCCACAGCTCGCACGGATCACGAAGGCCGGTCCGAACGCCCGGTCCTGGCAGTACACCGCGGGTGCGGCGACCGCCGGACTGGCGCTGGCCGCCGGTCTGGTGACCGCCGCCGGTCCCTGGGACTCCACCGGTCAGCGTACGGCCGAGCGGGACCGGGCCGCCGCACTGGAAGGCGCGGGTGGCACAGATCACGGCCGTCGCACCGGTTCATCTGCTTCATCCGGTTCATCTGGTTCGTCCGGTTCGTCCGACACCGCGGCCGGCGCCCCGCGGCCGGCGCCCGCACCCAGCGCCGCCTCCGTCCTCTCCGGCCTCGGCGGCCCCGCCGACACCGTGAAGTCCGCCCCGGCCGCCACGGGCCTCGCCGCCGTCCTGGACCCCCTCCTGCGCGACCCCGCGCTCGGCACCCGGCACGCCGCCGCCGTCGTCGACGTGACCACCGGCGAGCGCCTCTACGGCGCCGGGGCCGACCAGGCGCTCACCCCGGCCTCCACCACGAAGATCGCCACCGCGGTCGCCGCGCTCACCGCGATGGGCCCCGACCACCGCCTCACCACCCGCGCCGCCCTGGAAGCCGACACCAAGGAACTCGTCCTCGTCGGCGGCGGCGACCCCACGCTGACCGCCCGCAAGGACGCCCAGGGCTGGGCGAGTCTGCGCACCCTCGCCACCGCGACCGCCAAGGCGCTCAAGCAGCGCGGCCTCACCGAGGTGACCCTCTCGTACGACACGACCCTCTTCACCGGCTCCGAAATTCACCCCATCGGGGTCAACCCCAACCTCGCCGCCGTCACCTCCCTCAGCGCCGACGAGGGCCGCACCGACGACTCCACGAGCGGCCCGGCGGCCCGCGTGAGCGACCCCGCGGCCGACGCCACCCGCCGGTTCGCCGGCTTCCTGAAGGCCGAGGGCATCAGCACCACCTCCCCGGGCCCCTCGAAGGCCACCACGCGCGCGGAGACCCTCGCCACCGTCTCCTCGCCCCCGCTGTCCGACCTGGTCGAGCGGATGCTCACCAACAGCGACAACGACATCGCCGAGGCCCTCGCCCGCCAGACCGCCCTCGCGACCGGCGGACACGCCGACTTCGCAGGCGGCGGCCGGGCCGTCCACGCCCAGCTGAAGAAGCTCGGACTGCCCGTCGCCGGCGCCGCCTTCAAGGACGGCAGCGGACTCGACCGCGGCGACCGCCTCACCGCGAACCTCCTGACCGCCCTCCTGGTCAAGGCTGGCGACCCGGACCGCCCCGACCTGCGCCCCGCCCTCACCGGCCTCCCGGTCGCCGGTTTCACCGGCACCCTCAGCACCCGCTACGCCGACGGCGCCGCCGGTGTCGTACGCGCCAAGACCGGCACCCTCAGCGGGGTCAACGCCCTGGCCGGCACCGTCGTCGACCACGACGGCCATCTCCTGGCCTTCGCCCTCCTGGCCTCCGGCACCACGGACCCGACCGCCGCCCAGACGGCGCTGGACCGGACGGCGACGGCACTGGCGGGCTGCGGCTGCCGCTGAGGCGCCCCGGCGCCCCTCCTGCTCGCCCGCCCGCCGGCTTCCCGCTCGCGCGGGGCCCCGCCCCGCCGCGCGGCCCTGCCCCAACTGGCGGTGACCACGTACGGTTGACACATGACGAGCATCGGTGGTGCGGAGATGGTCGACTGGAATCTCGCGGTGGCGACCGCGACCCGGCTCGTACGGCCGGGCCCCGAGGTGAGCCGTGACGAGGCCAGGGCCGTCGTCACGGAACTCCGCCGGCACGCCAAGGCCTCGGAGGAACACGTCCGCGGCTTCACCCGGATGGGCACCGACGACATCCACGACACCCCGATCCTCGTCGTCGACCGCCCCGGCTGGGTGCGGGCCAACGTCGCCGGGTTCCGGGAGATCCTCAAGCCCCTCCTCGACAAGATGCAGGAACGCCGCGGCACCGGGGCAGGCGGCGCGGTCCTGGGCGCCGTCGGCGGCAAGGTCACCGGCGTCGAACTGGGCATGCTGCTGTCCTTCCTGGCCTCCCGCGTCCTCGGCCAGTACGAGACCTTCGCCCCCGCCGGCCGCGACCTCCCCGGCGGCGGCAGGAACGGCGGCCGGCTGCTGCTCGTCGCGCCGAACATCGTCCACGTCGAGCGCGAACTCGACGTCGACCCCCACGACTTCCGCCTCTGGGTCTGCCTCCACGAGGAGACCCACCGCACCCAGTTCTCGTCCGTGCCCTGGCTGCGCGACCACCTCGAGGGCGAGATCCAGTCGTTTCTGGGCGAGACCGACGTCGACCCCATGACCTTCCTGGAACGCGTCCGGGAGGCCGCCCAGTCCCTCTCCGGCGGGCGCCCCGAGGGCGAGGAGGACGACGGCGGCCGCTCCCTGGTCGAACTCGTGCAGACACCCGCCCAGCGGGAGATCCTCGGCCGGCTCACCGCCGTGATGTCCCTGCTGGAGGGACACGCCGACTTCGTCATGGACGGCGTCGGCCCGGAGGTCGTGGCGACCGTCTCCGAGATCCGCGAGAAGTTCCAGCAGCGTCGCGCCAAGGGCGCCTCCCGGCTGGACCTGGCCCTGCGCAGGCTGCTGGGCCTGGACGCCAAGCTCCGCCAGTACCGCGACGGCGAACGGTTCGTACGGGCCGTCGTCGACCAGGTCGGCATGGACGGCTTCAACCGCGTCTGGACCTCCCCGAACACGCTGCCGACCAAGGCCGAGATCTCCAAACCGGCGGACTGGGTCGCACGGGTGCACCGCAAGGCCGAGTCGTGAGCCGGCGACGAACGGCATGAACCGGATCCGGCCGACGGCAGGCGAACGCCCCTTCAATCACCCGTCCGAGGGACCGTGGGCCCTCGGCAGGCGTGCAATGCTCGGGGAACGGCCCGGCTCTGTCACCATCTATACACTCTGAGTGACCGGCCTCGGGCTCACCCCCCCGAAAACTTCATGAAGGGAACCGGACAATGGGTCCCCATCCTGCGGTCGCGGCGATACGCCTGGCGGTCCGCCGCGTACTTCACGACATCCTCAACGACCATCAGCCCTCCGACATCGCCGCGCAGGGCTCGCACGAGCGCCCGCCCGCGCCGCTCGTGCTCGTGGCGTGCTCCGGCGGCGCCGACTCCATGGCGCTCGCCTCCGCACTGGCCTTCGAAGCCCCCCGGCTCGGCCTGCGCGCGGGCGGTGTCACCGTCGACCACGGCCTCCAGCCCGGCTCCGACGAGCGCGCCGACGAAGTCGTCCTGCGCCTGCGCGGACTCGGCCTCGACCCGGTCGAGGCCACCGCCGTGACCGTCGGCCGCGAAGGCGGACCCGAGGCAGCCGCCCGCGACGCCCGCTACGCCGCCCTCGACGCCGCCGCCGAACGCCACGCGGCCACCGCGATCCTGCTCGGCCACACCCGCGACGACCAGGCCGAGACCGTCCTGCTCGGCCTCGCCCGCGGCTCCGGCATCCGCTCCCTGTCCGGAATGGCCGCGGTCTCGGGGACCGGCGGCCGCTACCGGCGCCCCTTCCTCCAGCTGGACCGGCAGACCGCCCGCAAGGCGTGCATGGTCCAGTCGCTGCCCGTCTGGGACGACCCGCACAACGCCGACCCCGCCTACACCCGCTCCCGGCTGCGCCACGAAGGCCTGCCCGCGCTGGAGAAGGCGCTCGGCAAGGGGGTCGTCGAGGCGCTCGCCCGCACGGCCCAGCTCTCCCGCGACGACGCCGACGCGCTCGACGCCTGGGCCGGCCAGGCCGAGGCCGCCGTACGGGACGCCACGGGCCTCCTGGAGTGCGCCAAGCTCTACGCCCTGCCCCCCGCCGTCCGCCGCCGCGTCCTGCGCCGCGCCGCCATCGAGGCGGGCGCCCCGGCCGGTTCGCTCTTCGCCCGGCACATCGAGGAGGTCGACCGGCTGATCACCGGTTGGCGCGGCCAGGGGGGCATCAATCTCCCCGGCAAAGTCGTGGCCCAGCGCCAGGGTGGCAGACTGGTGATTCGGCAAGGCTGAATCCCGACCCTCCACACGGAGGGCCGGCGGCCGGTGGGACGACCGAAAGTGATGCGGGTGGACGCGAAAGACATGGGCACCGACCTCAAAGAGGTGCTCATCACCAAGGAAGAGATCGACGCGAAGCTGGCCGAGCTGGCCGCGAAGATCGACGCGGAGTACGTGGGCAAGGACCTGCTCATCGTCGGCGTCCTCAAGGGCGCGGTGATGGTCATGGCCGACCTCGCCCGGGCGCTGTCCACCCCCGTCACCATGGACTGGATGGCCGTGTCGTCGTACGGCGCGGGCACCCAGTCCTCCGGTGTCGTGCGGATCCTCAAGGACCTCGACACGGACATCAAGGGCAAGCACGTCCTGATCGTCGAGGACATCATCGACTCCGGCCTGACCCTGTCCTGGCTGATCTCGAACCTCGGCTCGCGCGAGCCCGCCACGCTCAAGGTGTGCACGCTGCTGCGCAAGCCGGACGCGGCCAAGGTCGCCATCGACGTCGAGTGGGTGGGCTTCGACATCCCCAACGAGTTCGTCGTCGGCTACGGCCTCGACTACGCCGAGAAGTACCGCAACCTCCCGTTCGTCGGTACGCTCGCGCCCCACGTCTACGGTGGTTGAGCCCGTCCTGCGTGACGGCTGAGCCGTACGGGCCAGTCTTGTAGGACGATCGGGAACCCCAGCGGGTTTCGCACCGTTGGAGCAGGCAGACGGGTTCACCGGCCTTCCCATGCGGCTTCGGGCCACAAAGCTGGGGTACCGTCAGAAGAACTGTCTTATCAAACTCACTATGGCAGGAGGGACGGGGCGGCACCGCTCCGTATGGATGGACGTGAAGCGATACTTCCGTGGGCCGGTCATGTGGATCGTGCTGGCCGTCCTTGCCGTGGTCGTGTTGATGCAGGTCGTCGGCTCGTCCGGCGGCTACAAGACGGTGGACACAGGCCAGGTCGTTGCAGCGATCAACGACAACAAGGTCGAGTCGGCCAAGCTCACCACCGGTGACGAGCAGACCATCAAGGTCACGCTCAAGGACGGCGTAAAGGTCGAGGGCAGCTCGAAGATCCAGGCGAGCTACATCGGCGACCAGGGCGTGACCATCGCCAATACGCTGCAGACCAAGTACCAGGACAAGCAGATCCCGGACGGCTACACGGTGTCGCCGACGAAGCAGAACGCCTTCGTCGGGATCCTGTTGTCCCTGCTCCCCTTCGTCCTCATCGTGGTCGTCTTCCTGTTCCTGATGAATCAGATGCAGGGTGGCGGCTCCCGCGTCATGAACTTCGGCAAGTCCAAGGCGAAGCTCATCACCAAGGACACGCCGAAGACCACGTTCGCGGACGTCGCGGGCTCGGACGAGGCCGTCGAGGAGCTCCACGAGATCAAGGAGTTCCTCCAGGAGCCGGCGAAGTTCCAGGCCGTCGGCGCCAAGATCCCCAAGGGCGTTCTGCTCTACGGCCCTCCCGGTACCGGCAAGACGCTGCTCGCGCGCGCCGTCGCCGGCGAGGCGGGCGTCCCCTTCTACTCGATCTCCGGTTCCGACTTCGTCGAGATGTTCGTCGGTGTCGGTGCCTCGCGAGTCCGTGACCTGTTCGAGCAGGCCAAGGCGAACGCCCCGGCGATCGTCTTCGTCGACGAGATCGACGCGGTCGGCCGCCACCGCGGCGCCGGCCTCGGCGGCGGTCACGACGAGCGCGAGCAGACGCTGAACCAGCTGCTCGTCGAGATGGACGGCTTCGACGTCAAGGGCGGTGTGATCCTCATCGCCGCCACGAACCGGCCCGACATCCTGGACCCGGCCCTGCTGCGCCCCGGCCGCTTCGACCGCCAGATCGCGGTCGACCGCCCGGACATGCAGGGTCGCCTGGAGATCCTCAAGGTTCACCAGAAGGGCAAGCCGGTCGCGCCCGACGTCGATCTGGCCGCTGTCGCCCGCCGCACCCCCGGCTTCACGGGTGCCGATCTGTCGAACGTCCTGAACGAGGCCGCGCTGCTGACGGCCCGCTCGGACCTGAAGCTGATCGACAACCACATGCTGGACGAGGCGATCGACCGCGTGGTCGCGGGCCCGCAGAAGCGGACCCGGATCATGTCGGACAAGGAGAAGAAGATCACCGCGTACCACGAGGGCGGTCACGCCCTGGTCGCGGCGGCCTCGCCGAACTCCGACCCGGTCCACAAGATCACGATCCTGTCCCGCGGCCGTGCCCTCGGTTACACGATGGTCCTGCCGGACGAGGACAAGTACTCCACCACCCGCAACGAGATGCTGGACCAGCTGGCCTACATGCTGGGCGGCCGCGCGGCGGAGGAGCTGGTCTTCCACGACCCGACCACGGGTGCGGCGAACGACATCGAGAAGGCCACCACCACGGCCCGCGCGATGGTCACCCAGTACGGCATGACCGAGCGTCTGGGCGCCATCAAGTTCGGCGGCGACAACACCGAGCCGTTCCTCGGCCGTGAGATGGCTCACCAGCGCGACTACTCGGAAGAGGTCGCCGCGCTGGTGGACGAGGAAGTCAAGAAGCTCATCGAGAACGCGCACAACGAGGCCTGGGAGATCCTGGTCGAGAACCGCGACGTCCTCGACAACCTGGTCCTCCAGCTGCTGGAGAGGGAGACGCTGGGCAAGGAGGAGATCGCCGAGATCTTCGCCCCCATCGTCAAGCGTCCCCCGCGGCCGGCCTGGACCGGTTCCTCCCGCCGCACGCCCTCGACCCGTCCGCCGGTGCTCTCCCCCAAGGAGCTGGCCCTGACGAACGGTGCCAACGGCGCCACCCCGGCGATCTCCACCGTGAAGTCCACCGCGGCGGAGGCCACCCCGGTGACCGAGCCGGCCCCGGAGGACCGCCCCGAGAGCTGATCCGGCTCCCGGGCGCCTCTCACCAGGCCCGGAATGGATGCCGCGCCCCCCAGGTTCTAGCCTGGGGGGCGCGGCATTTTCTGTATGCCCTGTTTGGGACACCTGAGGAACGAGGCAGCACATGACCGACCCCGTGACGCTGGACGGCGAGGGTTCGATCGGCGAGTTCGACGAGAAGCGGGCCGAGAACGCCGTACGCGAACTGCTGATCGCGGTGGGCGAGGACCCGGACCGTGAGGGGCTGAAGGAGACTCCGGCGCGGGTGGCGCGGGCGTACCGGGAGAT
Organism: Streptomyces phaeofaciens; assembly: GCF_014648915.1. GTDB lineage: Bacteria > Actinomycetota > Actinomycetes > Streptomycetales > Streptomycetaceae > Streptomyces > Streptomyces phaeofaciens. The sequence continues at coordinate 233,904 of NZ_BMSA01000006.1, forward strand.
ATTCGCGGGGCTGTGGCAGACGCCCGAGGACGTGCTGACGACGACGTTCGACCTGGGGCACGACGAAATGGTGCTGGTCAAGGACATCGAGGTGTTCTCGACCTGTGAGCACCATCTGGTGCCGTTCAGGGGCGTGGCGCACGTCGGCTACATCCCGTCGACCACCGGGAAGATCACCGGCCTGTCCAAGCTGGCCCGGCTGGTGGATGTCTTCGCGCGTCGCCCGCAGGTGCAGGAACGTCTCACCACTCAGGTCGCGGACTCCTTGATGGAGATCCTGGAGCCGCGCGGTGTGATCGTGGTCGTCGAGTGCGAGCACATGTGCATGTCGATGCGGGGCATCCGCAAGCCCGGTGCCAAGACCATCACCTCGGCGGTGCGCGGGCAGCTGCGCGACATGGCGACGCGCAACGAGGCGATGAGCCTGATCATGGCTCACTGAGTCACGCCGCCGACGCCGCTCCGTTGTTGTGGTCGTCGTCCTCCGGGAGTTTGCAGACGCGCTCCAGGAACAGGGCCGCCGCTATGACGCCGATGCCCGCGACGACGGAGAAGCCGGCGTAGATGGCCTGGTCGCGGCGGGCCGGGATGTCGAGTGACTCCAGGAGGAAGACGCCCGTGCCGCCGTACATGCCGGAGACGAGGGCGGCGACCAGGGCGCTGGCCTGGCCGAAGACGACCGCGCGGGCGGCCATCAGGGGGTCGACGCCCTTGGCGCCGGGACGGCGCTCGCGCTGCGCCTTGAGGCGGGCGCGCAGCGAGAGCGCGGTGGCCAGCAGGACCACCGCGATCAGGGCGAGGACGATGGGCGCGGCCAGCGGGACGCTGGGCAGGGTCCCGATCGAGTTCCAGAGGCGGGCGCCCGCCCAGGACAGGATGCCGGCCACGAGGAAGACCCCTACCAGCACCCTGATGCGCAGCTCTCTCACGGTGTCCCTTCAGCTCCCCCGGTACCCCGGACAGTGGTCGTCTTGACCTTAACGACTACTCGGGCAGGTGAAGTTCCAGGTCCTTACGCGCGGTGACGCCCTCGCGGGTGACCTCGCCGAGGACGTCCGCGACCGGGCCGTGGCCGGGCAGCTGGGCCTCCGGCTCCACGTCGTGCCAGGGGGCGAGGACGAAGGCGCGTTCGTGGGCGCGCGGGTGGGGCAGGGTGAGGTGCGGATCGTCGTCGACGACATCGGCGTACGCGACGATGTCGACGTCGAGGGTGCGCGCGCCCCAGCGCTCGTCGCGGACGCGGTGGAAGGCCTCCTCGACCGCGTGCGCCCGCTCCAGGAGGGAGGACGGGGGCAGGGTCGTCTTCAGCAGGACCACCGCGTTGAAGTACGAGGGCTGGCTGCCGGGCTCGACGCCCCACGGCTCCGTCTCGTACACGGGGGAGACGGCCTTGATGCGGACACCCGGGGTGTCCTCCAGGGCGTCGATGGCGCCCTGGAGGGTTTCCAGGCGGTTCCCGAGGTTGGAGCCGAGGGAGATCACGGCACGCTGGGGGTTGTGCAGGGTGGTGTCGGCGGCGTCGACCTTCTCCACGACGGAGGCGGGCACCGGCTGTACGGTCGGGTCGCTGTGACCCTCGGTGAAGGACGCGGTCATGCTCGGCTCCGGGTGATCGTGACGGTCACGTCGTCGAAGGGGACGGTGATCGGCGCGTCCGGCTTGTGGACACGAACCTCGACCTCGTCTACCCCTTCGTGCTTCAGACAGGCCTGGGCGATGCGCTCGGCGAGCGTCTCGATGAGGTTGACCGGCTCGCCCTCGACGACGGCGACGACCTCCTCCGCCACGATGCCGTAGTGCACGGTCTTCGCCAGGTCGTCGTCGGCGGCGGCCGGTCGGGTGTCCAGGCCCAGGACGAGGTCCACGATGAAGGTCTGGCCCTCCTCGCGTTCCTTGGGGAACACTCCGTGGTACCCGCGGGCCTTCAGGCCGCGCAGCGCGACACGATCCACGCGAATCACTCCTGCAATCGTCGGTTTCGGCCGGTCCGTACCGCGTGCGGGCGACACCCCGGCCTCGAACGAATCTACCTGCGAGCACTGACAGGGCCGGGCCCGACTGCCGTGACCCGGCCCGGAGCCGGGAGTTTTCACCGGGTGTTTCCCTTGGGGAACCCGGTGGCTCACGGGCTGGTAGCCGCCCCTACCCGTGGGTTCGTGATTCCAACCACTTCTTGGTTCAGGAGGGGGAACGGCGGCTTCGGGAGGGGCCGGCTGCCTTGCCGGGCCTCGGCCCGTCTGCCGGCCCGCTCCCGGCCCGCGGCCCAGCCGGTCGCCCGCTCCCGGCGCGGTGGGGGCGTCGCCCGGTCAGGGGGAGGCTTCGCCGTCCTCGTCGCTCTCGGACTCGTCGTCGTTGTCGGCGAGGACCGGGGAGGCGTGGTGCGACCACAGCTTCCAGCCGTCGCGGGTGCGGCGGAGCACGTTCGTGGCGACCACCAGCTGGCCCACCAGCGGCCCCAGCTCCTCGCCGGCCGCCGGGGCGGGGCCCCCGCTGAGGATGTTCTCCGTGCAGGTCACCAGGGCGGTGTCACCGGTGACGGAGACATGGACGTCGGTCAGGAAGAACTGGATGTAGTCGGTGTTCGCCATGATCAGCGCGTACGACCGCAGCACGTCGCCGCGCCCGGTGAGCACCGGCCAGCCGGGGTGCACGCAGGAGATCACGCCGGTGTCGGCCGGGTCGTGGTACTCCTCGTCGACGCCCAGGTCGGCGGGGGTGAGCCAGAGCGAGGACACCGTCTCGAAGTCGCCCCGTTCCAGCGCCTCGTAGAAGGCGGTGTTGGCGGCCTCGACCTGCTCGACGTCGGTGTGGGGGGCGCTCACCGGGCTCCTTCTGCGCCGTGGGGCCCCTTTGCGCCGTGGGGCTCGTGGGCGGTGTGCGGGTCGTCCGTTTCATGGGGGTGCGCGCCGGGTGTGTGCGTGACGGCGCGCGCCTGTTCCACGGCGCGCGCGACCCGTACCGCGTCCGCCGTCGCGCGGACCTCGTGCACCCGCACCGCCCACGCCCCGCTGTGCGCGGCGAGCGCGGAGACGGCGGCCGTGGCGGCGTCGCGCTCGCGCGCGGGGGGCGGTGCGCCCTCCGGGCCGGCCAGGACGCGGCCGAGGAACCGCTTGCGGGAGGCGGCGACGAGCAGCGGGTGCCCCAGGGCGCGCAGCCGGTCGAGGTGGGCGAGCAGCGTGAGGTCGTGGTCGGCGTCCTTGGAGAAGCCGAGTCCGGGGTCGACGACGACCCGGTCGGGGGCGATGCCGCCCGCGAGAACGGCCTCCACACGCGTGTGCAGCTCGTCGACGACCTCGGCGACGACATCGGCGTAGACGCCCTTGACGTTGCCGCCCTCCAGGAAGCCGCGCCAGTGCATGACGACGAAGGGGGCGCCGGCGTCGGCCACGACGGGGATCATCTCCGGGTCGGCGAGGCCGCCGCTGACGTCGTTGACCAGGGCGGCGCCGGCCGCGAGGGCCTGGGCGGCGACGGAGGCGCGCATGGTGTCGACGGAGACGACGACGCCCTCGGCGGCGAGGCCGCGCACGACGGGGATGACACGGCGCAGTTCCTCGGCCTCGTCGACCCGGGTCGCGCCGGGGCGGGTGGACTCGCCGCCGACGTCGACGAGGTCGGCGCCCTCGTCGACGAGCTGGAGGCCGTGTTTCACGGCGGACGTCGTGTCGAACCAGCGGCCACCGTCGGAGAAGGAGTCGGGGGTCACGTTGACGACCCCCATGACCGCGCAGCGGTCCCAATCCGGAAGACCGGCGACCCGCCCGCGTCCGCTCTGCTTGCTCATACGTTCAGCGTAGGCCCCGCGGCGGACGGGGACGTCGCCCGGCCCGGACGGAGGCCCCGGGGCTGGGGGCGGGGCTCCCGTCCGGGCGCTCTCGGGGCGCCGCCGCGGCGCACGGGCCGCGGCCTTCCCGGCGCACGCGCGGCGGCCTCGGCGCCGTCGTCGTCCCTGTACCGGGGCCTTCGCGCCGCCGTCGGCCCCGCGCCGCCGTCGCTCTCATGCCGCCCGCACGTCTCTCTCCGCCGGCGCGTGCGCACACACGCGTGCCGGCTTCGTACGGCGCCGGAGGAAGCGGGGCAGGGGGAGGGCGAGGTTGACGAAGCCCTCGGCCTGCATGGCGGCGAAGCCGATGCGGGGCAGGTCGCCGGAAGCCCGGTAGACGACGAAACGGGGCTCCCAGCGGGGCTGGAACTTGGCGTTGAACTTGTACAGCGACTCGATCTGGAACCAGCGGGACAGGAAGACCAGCAGGCCCCGCCAGGCGCGCAGCACCGGGCCCGCGCCGATCTTCTCGCCGCGTGCCAGCGCCGCCCGGAACATCGCGAAGTTCAGGGACACGCGCGCGATGCCGAACTTCGGAGCGGCCTGGAGCGCGGCGACGATCAGCAGCTCGTTCATGCCGGGGTCCGCCGAGCGGTCGCGCCGCATCAGGTCCAGGGACACGCCGTCGGTGCCCCAGGGCACGAAGTGCAGGATCGCCTTCAGATCGCCGTACGGGCCGGGCAGTTCGTCGGCCTTGTGGGCGGTCGCGATGAGGCAGTCGCCGTCGGCGGGGTCGCCCACGCGGCCCAGCGCCATGGAGAAGCCGCGCTCGGTGTCGGTGCCGCGCCAGTCCTCGGCGGCCCGCCGGATCCGCTCCAGCTCGGCCTCGCCGAGGTCACGGACACGTCGTACGCGGGTTTCGTAACCGGCGCGCTCGATGCGCTTGACCATCTGTCGCACGTTGCGCATCGCGCGGCCGGCGAGGGAGAAATCCGCGACGTCCACCACCGCCTCGTCGCCCAGTTCGAGGGCGTCGAGGCCGGTCTCGCGGGTCCAGACCTCGCCGCCGGTCTCCGAGCAGCCCATGACGGCGGGCGTCCAGGAGTGCGCCCTGGCCTCGTCCATGAAGCGCTCGATGGCGCCGGGCCAGGCCTCGACGTCGCCGATCGGGTCGCCGCTGGCGAGCATCACGCCGGAGACGACGCGGTAGGTCACCGCGGCCTTGCCGCTGGGGGAGAAGACGACCCCCTTGTCCCGGCGCAGCGCGAAGTGGCCGAGGGAGTCGCGGCTGCCGTGCTTGACCAGCAGGGCGCGCAGCCGGGTCTCGTCCTCCTCGGTGAGGCGCGCGGCCGGGTGCTCGGGCCGGAACGCGAGGTAGATGGTGGTGACGGCGGTGATCCAGCCGAGGGCGCCGAGGGAGAAGGCGACGGTCCAGGAGGTGTTGCCCGCGTAGTCGACCGGGCCCTCGAAGCCGAAGAGGCCGTACAGGACGTGCGTCAGGCGATCGGCCAGGCTCGGGTCGCCGATCAGGCGGTTCGGGTGGACGCTGACGATGACCAGTCCGAGACCGAGGGAACCGGCGCCCATGAGGACGAAGTTGGCGAGCGCGCGCCAGCGGCTGCGCGGGTCGGGCAGGGCGGCGAACTGGTCGCGGTGGACCACCAGCGGCACCAGGAGCGCGATCGAGATGAGCGCGCCCACGATCGAGTGGCGGTACACGAACTGGGCGGCCGCGCCCGCCGGGAGCAGCACCACCGCGGCACGCCACGCGCGCCGTTTGCCGCGCTTGAGGCCGTGGGCGAGGAGCAGCAGCAGGACGCCGGCGCTGAGCGAGAGGGCCGCGACGAACGGGCCGAACGAGCCCGGCAGCACCTCGGCGAGGGTGTGCATACGGCTGTGCCGGAACCGCGGGAAGACGCCCGCGGCCACGTCCAGCAGGCCGACGAGGGCGCAGGCTCTGCCGACGAGGGCGGGCACGGCCTCGGGGCGCGGGCCGCGAGCTATCCGGCGCACCAGGACTGATCGGCGCGGAACCCCGCCCGACATTTCGCCATCTTCCCTGACAGACATCGCATCCCGTAGTTCCGCGAGAGAGCTTGGATCCGGGCCCGATTCGGGCATCCGGCGACATTGCGCCCTCTAGGACGGTGTCTTGGGGAGAGAGGTTCACTCGGCTCCTCAAAGCCAGTGAAAAGGCCAAGGAAAGTCCGGGACAAGCCCTCGCGAAGGAGTCGGGGGGACGGGCCTGTGCCCGGACGGAGAGCAGGCAGGAAACCACCGCATGGGTCTCACGAGCAACACAGTGCTGCTGCTGTCGGTCGCGTTCGCCGTGCTGCTGTTCGTCGGCACGGTGTGGCTGTGGCCACGGCTGGCGCGGCGCGGCTGGCGGGCCGTCGGCGGACGCGTCGGCCTGCTGCTGGCCACACAGTTGGCGCTCTTCGTGTCGGTGGGCCTCTCCGCGAACCAGGCCTTCGGTTTCTACGCCAGCTGGGCGGACCTCCTCGGCCGGGAGACCGACGTCGGCGTGGTCGTCGACCACTCGGCCGGCGGCGCGACGGCGGGGCCCTTACAGGTCGTCGACACCCGGCACGTGGACGGCGGCGGCGGAGGCCCGCGGTACGGCGGGCAGATCCAGAAGGTCGCCCTCAACGGCCGTACGACGCACATCGCCACACCCGCGTACGTGTACCTGCCGCCGGAGTACTTCGACCCGGCGAACCGCACGCGTACGTTCCCGGCGGCCGTGGTCCTCACGGGCTACCCCGGTACGGCCGAGGCGCTCGTGGACAAGCTGCACTACCCGCGCACCGCGCGGCAGCTCGCCAAGGACGGGCGGATGCAGCCGATGATCCTGGTGATGATGCGGCCCACGGTGGCGCCGCCGCGCGACACGGAGTGCGTGGACGTCCCGGGCGGGCCGCAGACCGAGTCGTTCTTCGCCGAGGATCTGCCGGACGCGGTGACGGCCCACTACAGGGTCGGGAAGAAGCCCGGCAGCTGGGGCATCATCGGGGACTCCACCGGTGGCTACTGCGCGCTGAAGCTCGCGATGCACCACCCGGAGGTGTACGCGGCGGGCGCGGGTCTTTCGGCCTACTACAAGGCGCCGGTCGATCCGACCACCGGTGACCTCTTCCAGGGGAACGAGACCCTGCGCGACGAGGCCGATCTGCACTGGTATCTGAAGAACCGTTCCGCCCCCGACACCTCTCTGCTGGTCACGAGCAGCAAGGTTGGAGAATCCAACTACAAGGCCACGCTGAAGTTCATCGACGAGGTGAAGGCCAACGGCAGGACGAGGATCTCGTCGATCATCCTCGAAAGCGGCGGCCACAACTTCAACACCTGGCGACGGGAGATCCCGCCGACACTGGAGTGGATCAGCGGGCGCCTGAGCGACCGGTGAGGGGTCGGCGGGTGCCCGGTGACGTCGGTCTTCACCCGGCCCGACCGGAAATGATCTTGTTTCCTGTCGAATTCGACGACCGGTCTGTTTCCTGATGTGCAGTGAAGACTTCTGTATGGCTGTGTTTTTACGGGCCGGGGCGCCAACATTCGCCTACGCGCGGTAAGTTTCTGGCCATGCCACGTGGACGTCACCGTCATTCCCCGCCTTTGCACAGGCTGCTGCCTCCGTCGGCTATCGCAGGTGTCTCGGTCGTCTGCGCCCTCGGCCCCTGGCTTTTCACGGAACCCATGGCTCTCCGAGGCCTCGCCGCGGCCGCCGCGGCGACGGCGCTCGTCGGCGCGTTCGTCATGCGGCGCTGGGACATGCAGGCCGGCCGTCATGTCGCCGACCTCACGCGCGCGCGGGCGAGCGACGAGTGGCGCTTCGAGGAACGGGTCGCCGAACTGGAGACCGACCTCGACGAATCGCGTGAACTGCGCGTCAAGCTGGAACAGCGACTGCGGGCGAAGCGGACCGAGCTGGCCGGCCTGCGCAACGAGCACGCCGCCCTGCTGCGCCGCTACGCCACCGCGGAGACCGAGCGGGCGACCGCCCTGGAGGGCCGCCGCCTGCTCGAGATAGAGACCACGACGGCGCCGCCCGCCCTGCCTCCCGCGCGCTCCGCGCAGGAGCAGGAGCAGGAGACGGACGACTTCGCGACGGTCGAGGCCGGGACGGACGACGACGCGCTCGACGAGACGGCCGCCGACGAAGCGGTTGACGACGAAGCGGCTGACGACGAGGCCGCCGGCGACGAGTCGCTCGACGAATCTGCTGTCGACGAGGACGCGGCCGAGGACGCTGACGAGGACGAGGAAGACGCCGCGGGGACGCTGGCCGAGGACGAGCCCGAGGCTCCCGCGGTCTTCTCCCCGCAGGGGTCCAAGCTGTTCCTGCGGGCCCAGGCGGCGCTGGTCAAGTTCGACCCGGACGCCGCCAAGGGTGCCGCCCCGGCCGAGGAGGAGCCTGTGAAGGCGACTTCCGCCGAGAGCGCGATCGGCTCGACCGGCTCGACGGGCATCTCCGGCGGCGACACGGAGGCCGCAGGGGAGGACGAGGCGGAGGGGAAGTCCGAGGCGGCCGACGAGCACGCGCGCGCGGCCGCCCCCCACACGGACTCCGAGCGGCACGACAGCCCCACGGAGACGGCCGCTCCGGATGCTTCGGACGCTTCGGACGCTTCGGACGAGACCCCTTCGAACGAGACCGCTCCGGAGGAGCCGGAAACCGCTCCGGACGAGGTCGAGGCTGCCCGGGAATCCTCGGTTCCGGAGATTTCGGTTCCGGAGGCCTCGGTTTCGGAGGCCCCGACCCCGGTCCCGGCCCCGGAGCCCTCCGGTTCGGCCGCGCTGGTCCCGCGTCCCGCCGGGCCCGTGGTGCGGCCCTCCGGGCACTTCACCGTGCCGACCGCCGTCGCCGTCGTACCGGCCGCGGCGCCGGTGCGCCGACCCACGGCCGAGGGCGGGTTCGACTTCTTCGGCACGAAGAACGCCGACCCGTCGGACGCCCTGGCGGACGTGCAGAACGAGGATCTCGCCGACGTCGTAGGGCAGGAGGCCCTCGCGCTGCACAAGGCCGAGGCCGAGGCGGAGTTCAAGCCCGCGAGCGCGGAAGCGCGCGGTGTGGGCCAGGTGATCGACCTGACCGCGCACGACGAGACCGAGCACATCAACCTTCGGGGACTGCGCAGCGCCGTCTCCTGAACCGGCCCTTCGGGCCGGTCGTCCCCGGGCCCCGCGCCGCCGTCCTCAGGACGCCGGCCACGGGGCCCGCTTCGTCTCCTGGGCCATCCACCGGTCGGGCCGTGCGTCCCGGCGCCCGGTCCGGGACCGCTCGGCCTGGCCGTGCAGCAGCTCCACGGCCTCCTGTACGTCCCGCAGCCGGGCCGTGACGGTCTTGTCGGCCCCCGTGTCCACATGGACGTCCGCGAGGCGCCAGAGGCGCTGCCAGGGCCCCTGGGACAGCCTTACGCTCTGCACCTTCGCGTGGGGCACGAGCGACAGGCGGCGGCGCAGCAGTCCGTGCCGTGCCGCGAACACGGCGTCCGTGACGGCGATGCCGTGGCCGCGCCACCACAGCGGGAGGCATCGCCCTGCCCGGCGCGGCGGGCGGGACAGGGCGTCGGCCGGCGGGACGGTCACACCGGGCAGCACGCGCGCGATGACGGCCTCCGCGGCCGCGCGCGGGGCGACCGGCAGGAGCACGGAGTTGGACGATCCGGCCACGTCCAGCTCGACGCGCACCCAGCGGCGCCGCCGCCACAGCAGGGGCTGGACGATCCGCACGGTCTGCACGCGGCCCGGCGGGACCGTCTCGTGGGCGCGGTCCAGGAGCCCGTGGTCGATGCGCAGCCCGTCCGGGGACTCGCCGACCCGCCAGTCGTACTCGCGGACGAACCGTCCCACACTGCTCGCGCCCGCCGCGCCGAGCAGCGGCAGCCCGGTCGCCAGGACCGTGACGACGCTGTGCGTGGCCAGCCACAGCACCGGCGGCACCACGAGCGCGGCGGCCAGCGCGCCCCAGGTGGCGCCGGTCAGCGCCAGCGAGATCGCCAGCTCGCGCGCCGGTACGCGCACCAGCTCGCGCGCCGGCGCCTCACCCACCTCGTGCGCCGTCTCGGGCGCGAAACCCGCCGCCCGCGCGAGCAGCTCGGCACGCAGGGCACGGGCCTCCTCCTCGCCGAGGAAGGCCAGCTCGTCCTTCTTCTCCACCCCGACGACGTCGAGCCGCAGCTTCGCCACCCCCGCGACCCGCGCGAGCAGGGGCTGGGTGATGTCGATCGCCTGGATGCGCTCCAGCCGGATGTGCGCGGTGCGCCGGAACAGCAGACCGGTACGGATCCTCAGTTCGCCGTCCGTCACCGCGAAGTGGGTGAACCACCAGGTCAGAAAGCCGTACGCGGCGGCCGCGGGAAGCAGTACGGCGAGCGCGACGAGCAGCATCGTGGTGGTCAGCCGGGTCAGCTGCTGCTGCGCCTGGTTCGGGTCGTGCGCCGCCCAGCCGACCAGCACCGCGACGGGCGCCCACGCCCGCCGGAACGGCGTGACGGGATGCAGCCGACGCTCGGTGACGGGCCGCGCGGGGCGCTCCCCGGGCGTACCGGACGCGTCGTCGGTCCCGGACCCGTCGGGTACGCCGTCGTCGGCGCCCGGCGTGGTCACAGTCCCGCCGATCGGGCCTCGCCGAGTGCGGTGAGCCGGTCGCGCAGCCGCTCGGCCTCGGCCGGGGCCAGGCCCGGGACGGTCGCGTCGGTCGCGGCGGCCGCCGTGTGCAGCTGGACGCTCGCCAGCCCGAAGTGCCGCTCGACCGGCCCGGAGGTGACCTCGACCAACTGCATCCGCCCGTACGGCACCACGGTCTCCTCCCGCCACAGCACACCCCGGCTGATCAGCAGGTCGTCGGCGCGCTCGGCGTAGCGCCAGGAGCGCCAGTTGCGGCCGAGCAGCACCCAGCCCCAGCCGATCCCGGCGAGCGGCAGCAGCGCGAACGCCGCCCACGCGGGGCCGACGAGCAGCCCGAGCAGCAGCCCGACACCCACGGCCGCCAGACCCAGCCACACCACCAGCAGCAGCCGCCGCATCCGCAGCAGCCCCGGCGGCAGCCCGGTCCACACCGGCTCGTCCGCCGCCGTCTCCACGCCCCCGGCGCTCCCCGTCTCCATACGGCCAGCGTACGTAGGGGAGACTGTGTCCATGACTCCTACGACGGAGACCACGGTCGGGATCGGCGGTGCCGCGGAGAGCACCGACATGGTGCTGAACATCGGCCCCCAGCATCCGTCCACGCACGGCGTGCTGCGGCTGCGGCTCGTGCTGGACGGCGAGCGCATCCAGCACGCGGAGCCGGTGATCGGCTATATGCACCGGGGCGCGGAGAAGCTGTTCGAGGCGCGTGACTACCGCCAGATCGTCATGCTGGCCAACCGCCACGACTGGCTGTCCGCCTTCTCGAACGAGCTGGGCGTGGTCCTCGCCGTGGAGCGGATGCTCGGCATGGAGGTCCCCCCGCGCGCGGTGTGGACTCGCACGCTGCTCGCGGAGCTGAACCGGGTCCTCAACCACCTGATGTTCCTGGGCTCCTATCCGCTGGAACTCGGCGGCATCACCCCGGTCTTCTACGCGTTCCGTGAGCGCGAGGTGCTCCAGAACGTCATGGAGGAGGTCTCCGGCGGCCGCATGCACTACATGTTCAACCGCGTCGGCGGCCTCAAGGAGGACCTGCCGGCCGGCTGGGCCGCACGCGCGCGTGGCGCCGTCGCCGCGGTGCGCTCGCGCATGGACGTCTTCGACGACCTCGTCCTCGGCAACGAGATCTTCCGGGGCCGCACGCGCGACGTGGGCACCCTCACGCCCTCGGCCGTGCACGCGTACGGCGTGAGCGGGCCGATCGCGCGCGCCGCGGGCGTCGACTTCGACCTGCGCCGCGACGAGCCCTACCTGGCCTACGGGGAACTGGCGGACACCCTGAAGGTGGTCACCCGGAGCGAGGGCGACTGTCTCGCCCGCTTCGAGTGCCTGCTCGACCAGACCCACAACGCGCTCGACCTCGCGGACGCCTGCCTGGACCGCCTCGCCGAGCTGCCGCCCGGTCCGATCAACCAGCGGCTCCCCAAGGTCCTCAAGGCACCCGAGGGGCACACGTACGCGTGGACCGAGAACCCGCTCGGCATCAACGGCTACTACCTCGTCAGCAAGGGCGAGAAGACGCCGTACCGGCTGAAGCTGCGGTCCGCCTCCTACAACAACATCCAGGTGCTCACCGAACTGCTGCCGGGCACGCTGGTCGCGGACATGGTGGCGATCCTGGGATCGATGTTCTTCGTGGTCGGGGACATCGACAAGTAGCTCAGGCGGGCTCCTCCGCCAGTGGGTCCGGAATGCCGACGGGCTGGAGCAGCCATCCGAAGTCCCCCAGGCCGCCCGGCGCGGTGAGTTCGGCGGCCTCCCCGGCGCCCGCGAGGGCGCGGACGTAGGCCGAGGGGTCGGTGGAGGCGAGCGCGAGCGGGGGGCGCGCGCCGGTGATGCCCAGGGCGCGCAGGGCCGCGCGCTGGAGAAGCAGCGAGGCGCGCTCCGGCGCATCCGCTTCCCTGCGAGCCTCCCCGTCCACCGTTGCATCCGCTTCCCCGCGAGCCTCCCCGTCCACCGTTGCATCCGCCTCCGCGCAGGCCTTCGCACCCGCCTCCGCGCACGAGTCCAGCGCCACATGCGCCGTGATGTCGCACGACCCGTCCGGTACGGGTGCCGTCTCGCGCCCCTCCCGGAAACCGGTGAGTGTCCCGAACGGGGGACGGGAGCCGGACGTGTGGGCGTAGTCCACCGCCACCGCCAGCCCGCGCGAGACGCGGGAGACGGCGGACGCCCAGGCCGTGTCCCGGGGCAGGCCGATCTCCGCGCGGAGCCCCTCCTCCGCCGGCAGCGGCCACCACCGCGCGAGCCAGCGCGCCTCCGCCCCGGTGACGGGATCCCCGAGGCGCTCGGTGCCGTCGTCCCGGACGAGCACCAGCCGCGCCACGCCCGCGTCGTCGACCTCGGCGACCTCCACGGGCACGTTGTCGAGCCACTCGTTGGCGAAGAACAGCCCGGTGACCTGCGGCGGGGGCTCCGGCAGCCAGGTGATCCGGGGAGCGAGCCCCTCGGGACGGCCGGCGATCTCGACGGCGTACGCGCGCGTGCGGGCCGCCACGTCGGCGGGCAGCGCGGCCAGCACCCCGGTGACCAGTTCGCCCCGCCCGGCGGCCATGTCGACGAAGTCGAGCGAGGCGGGCCGGCCCAGTTCCTCGTCGACCCGGCACAGCAGCCGGGCCACGGCCGCGGCGAAGAGGGGCGAGGCGTGCACGGACGTACGGAAGTGCCCGGCCGGGCCTTCCGGCCGCCGGTAGAAGCCGCCGTCGCCTTCCGTCCCGTACAGGGCGGCCCGGGTCGCCCCGCGCCACCCGCGCCACTCACCGGAACCGGTCACCTCTCGCACCACCCGGACAGACTAGGCGCACAGGTGATCACGGCCTCCACCTTGCGGAGTACGCGCGTCGGGAACGGATCGGCCCTCCGGTTGACCCCCGCACACATCCCGCTTCCCTACGCTGGGTCACGTGCAGCGCCTCTATGACTTTCTCCGCAGACACCCGACCGGGGTCGACGGCTTCTGGGCCATCATCCTCTTCGGGATCTCCGCGGCCGCAGGAACCGCCGGCCAGGAGCGGGGCGGCACCGATTCGATGGCGCGCCTCGTGCCCGTCGCCCTGTTGCTGTGCCTGGTCATCGCGCTGCGCCGACGCATGCCCGAGAAGATGCTGCTGCTGGCCGCCGGGCTCGGCGTCGCGCAGCTCGTGCTGAACGTCGGGGCCACGGCGGCCGACTTCGCCCTGTTGGTGATCGTCTACACGGTCGCCGCGACCGGCGCCCGCTGGGCCTCCCGGCTCGCGCTGGTCATGGGGCTCAGCGCGGCGACCGTGGCCGCGGTGCGCTGGCCGCACGACGACACCAGCGTGCCGGGCCAGGTCGCGATCATCGTCTTCCAGACGGTGCCGTTCGCGCTCGCCTGGGTGCTGGGCGACTCGATACGCACCCGGCGCGCCTACTTCGCGCAACTGGAGGAGCGCGCGGCACGACTGGAGAAGGAGCGCGAGGCGCAGGCGAAGGTCGCCGTCGCCGCCGAGCGCGCCCGGATCGCACGCGAACTGCACGACGTCGTCGCGCACAACGTGTCGGTGATGGTCGTGCAGGCCGACGGCGCCGCGTACGTCCTCGACGCCGCCCCCGACCAGGCGAAGAAGGCCCTGGAGACGATCTCCTCGACCGGCCGCCAGGCCCTCGCCGAGATGCGCCGCCTGCTGGGTGTGCTGCGCACCGGCGAGCACCAGGAGGGCGGCGAGTACGTGCCGCAGCCGGACGTCGAGCAGATCGAGGATCTCGTCCAGCAGTGCCGGGGCTCCGGGCTGCCCGTGGACTTCAAGATCGAGGGCACCCCGCGCCCGCTGCCCAGCGGCGTCGAGCTGACCGCCTACCGCATCGTGCAGGAGGCGCTGACGAACACACGCAAGCACGGTGGGCCCAACACGGGCGCCAGCGTGCGTCTCGTCTACTTCGACGACGGCCTCGGCCTCCTCGTCGAGGACGACGGCAAGGGCGCACCGCACGAGCTGTACGAGGAGGGCGGCGTCGACGGCCAGGGCCATGGCCTGATCGGCATGCGTGAACGGGTCGGCATGGTCGGTGGCACGCTGGACGCGGGCCCGCGTCCGGGCGGAGGATTCCGCATCAGCGCCCTGCTCCCCCTCAAACCGGCGCATTGACGCGAACGCACGCCGTTCGTTGACACCTGTCACGCCCCCTAGCCGTCCACTCCCGCCCCGTCCGCCCACCCCGCATGGAGAACGCCCCATGGAAGACGACCCGATGCCGATCCGCGTGATGCTCGTCGACGACCAGGTGCTGCTGCGCACCGGGTTCCGGATGGTGCTCGCCGCCCAGCCGGACATGGAGGTCGTGGCCGAGGCGGGTGACGGCGTCGAGGCCCTTCAGGTGGTCCGGTCCACGGCGGTCGACGTCGTCCTGATGGACGTGCGCATGCCGAAGCTGGACGGGGTGGAGGCGACCCGGCGGATCTGCGCCGAGCCCGAACCGCCGAAGGTGCTCATCCTGACCACCTTCGACCTCGACGAGTACGCGTTCTCCGGCCTGAAGGCGGGCGCCTCCGGGTTCATGCTCAAGGACGTGCCGCCCGGTGAGCTGCTCGCCGCGATCCGCTCCGTGCACAGCGGTGACGCCGTCGTCGCCCCCTCCACCACCCGTCGGCTCCTCGACCGGTTCGCACCGATGCTGCCGACCACCGGCAAGGAGCCCCAGCGCAAGGAGCTGGAGCGGCTCACCGAGCGCGAGCGCGAGGTCATGGTGCTGGTCGCGCAGGGCCTGTCCAACGGGGAGATCGCGGCCCGGCTCGTGCTGTCCGAGGCGACCGTCAAGACCCACGTGGGCCGCATCCTGACCAAGCTGGGGCTGCGCGACCGCGTGCAGGTCGTCGTCCTCGCGTACGAGACGGGGCTGGTCCGGGCGGGCGGGCTCGGCTGACACGGGAGCTGTCCCAGGACAGGGCCGGGTCGCCACGGCGACCCTGCTGCCCGCCGCCGGGTGCCGCCCGAGAACACCGCCGGGAGCGCTACCGGAGGACGCCCTCCAGGAAGTCGCTGCCCAGCCGCGCCACCACCGCCACGTCCAGCTGGTGCAGCACGTACCGGCCGCGCCGGCGGGTGGTGACCAGGCCGGCCTTCTTCAGGACGGCGAGGTGCCGGGATATCTCCGGGGCCGTCATGCCCTGCACCTGGGCCAGCTCGCTCGTCGTGTAGGCGCTGCGCGCCAGGTAGCGGCAGATCCGCATCCGGACGGGGTGGGACAGGGCCGTCATCCGCAGCGTGAGCTGCTCGACCGACGGCGGTGAGGCCGGATCGGGGGAGCCGACCGGGTAGTGCAGCACGGGCTGCCAGCCCGGCCGGTGCAGCACGCTGAGGTGGGGCCAGCCGAAGCTGGTCGGGACGAGGAGCAGACCGCCGCCCTGGACGGAGGTACGGCCTTCGAGCAGCTTGTCGACGACGATCCGTCCGGCGGCCTCGTCCAGCGTCACCACCGGGGAGACCGCGGCCAGCGCCTCGGAAAGCCCCCGGTGCCGCAGCAGCTCCGTCTTGTGCCGGGCGTCCGCCGCCAGCTGGTGGCAGAGCCGGGACCAGGCGTCCGCGAAGAACGCCTCCTCGCAGTCCTCCAGGAAGCGCCGCACCCAGCCGCGGACGCCGGGCGGGTCGTCGAGCAGCCGCTGGGTGAACCGCACCTGCTGAGGTCCGCGGTAGGCGGCCGCCTCCAGGGCCCGTGGGCGCACGGACGCGTCCGAGAGGACGCCCGAGGGCTGGGTGTCGTAGGCGAGCGAGCAGGTGATGAACTCCAGCGCCGCGTCCACGAACTGTTCGTCGGTCAGTTTGTCCAGCAGGTCCAGTTCCTCGGCGAGCGTGGCCCCCGGCAGGGTGCCGCCGCCCGGGACGCCCGCGTACGGCAGGAAGATGTCCGAGAACGTCGTCCGCCACAGGAAGTCCGCCTCGCACATCCGGTCGGCGAGATGCGGGTCGAGCCCGGCGGTGACGCCGGTGGCCCAGCCCTGGAGCCGGGGATGGTGGCCGGGCTCGGACAGGGCGTGCAGCGCCATGCCCAGCTCGGCCAAGGGGGAGGGCACGACGGCGACCCTCTCCGGCCGCAGCCCCGCGATGTCGATGCTCACGCTCATGTCCTCATGGTGCACCCGGCCACCGACAACGCCTGCCTCGATTGACGGCCGCCGTCAATCGAGGCGACGAACCCCGCCGGCCGGGCGCAGCCTGGGACGACCGGGGCTACCGCGGAGCCCTCCGGATTCCCGTTTCCCCACGACCCGCGAAGGCGTCGTCATGAGCATCACGCAGCAGTACGTCCTCGACACCTACCGTGCCCGCCGCAACGGCGAGCCCCTCCCGCCCGCGCCCGGCGCCCACGACTGGCAGGTCGTGCGCGAGCTGCGCGACCACCGGCAGTTCCGCGCGGTCCTCGCCGGCCGCCCGGCCCACGGGAGGATCCGGCGGGCCCTCAGCCGCCTGCTCCACCCCCGCCGGCGCCCCACCACCGGCTGACCATCCCGGCGGGGACGGCCGGTGGGCCGGGCCGCCCGCGGCTACCCGCCGGCCACCGACGCCACCCGGGCGACGAAGTCGGCGACCGCCGCCCGCACGTCGTCCGCCGTCCACTCCAGGCCCTGGGAGCGGATCGTGACCTCGGTGAACGACAGTCCGGGCCCGCCGGTGTCCCAGGCGGAGGCGAACAGCATCGACCCGGTCTCCTCGGCCTGGAGCGCCGCCGCCTCGGCGAGTACGTCGGCCTCGTACGGCAGCCAGACCCGGAACTCGTGGGTGTGCGGCACCTCGGGATGCACCCGCGCCCACGCCACACCCGACTCGGCGAACCCCTCCCGCAGCGCGGCGGCCACCACGCGCGCGTGCCGCACGTACCCGGGCAGGCGGGGCAGCTCCCGCTCCAGGCCGACGAGCGCCGACAGGGCGGTGGGGAACTGCTGGAAGACCATGCCGCCGTACCGGTGCCGCCAGGCCTTCGCCTCCTCGATCAGCGTGTGCGGGCCGGCGAGCGCGGCGCCGCCGAAGCCGTCGAGGGACTTGTAGAACGACACGTAGACGCTGTCCGCGAGACCGGCCGTCTCGTCCAGGGAACGGCCGAAGTGGACGGTGGACTCCCACAGGCGCGCGCCGTCGAAGTGCACCACCGCGTCGCGCTCGCGCGCCGCCTCCACGACCTCGTTCAGCTCCTCCCAGGTGGGCAGGACGAAACCGGCGTCCCTGAGGGGCAGCTCCAGCATCAGTGCGCCGAACGGCTCCTCGAAGGCACGCACCTCGTCGGCCGTGGGCAGCCGGGGCTCGCTCGTCAGCCGGACCGTGCGCAACCCGCTGACCACGGACAACGCGCCCCGCTCATGCACCTCGGGATGGGCCAGGCCGTGCAGTGCCACCGTGCGGTCGCCGGTGCGGCCGGCCCAGCAGCGCAGGGCGACCTGCTGGGCCATCGTGCCGGTCGGGAAGAACGCGGCGGCCTCCGTCCCCAGCAGCGCGGCGACCCGCTCCTCCAGGGCCGCCACGACCCCGTTGCCGTAGATGTCCGCCCGCTCGTCCAGGTCGTAGACCTCGGGCGCGGCGTCCTGGAGCAGCGTGAGCCGCTCGCGCAGCGTGCCGTGGTAGCCCCCGCGGGACAGGACACGCTCCGCCGCCCGGAAGGCCGCCGTCCGCCGCTCCCGCAGCCGCTCCCGCGGCGACTTCTCCTCGTCCTGGCCGCTCTGTTCCGCCGTATCCCTCATGAGCGGATCATGCCGTGCGCCGGTTCGCGCGGACACACGGATTTCCCGGGCTCCCAGGGGGCGTTCGGCTGCGAGATAACCCACAGCCTGTGGACGGGCCGGACTCGCCCCGAACCAATCGCGTTAACATGACGAGAAATCGTCCGGTACCCCGAGCGGACTGGAACGGAAGGCCGCCGTCGCGTGAGTACAGTCCAACAACCAGACCCCAGGGACCGCCCCGCGCGGCTCACCGTCGGCGTCGTCGGCGCCGGCCGCGTGGGTCCCGCGCTCGCCGCGTCCCTCCAGCTCGCCGGGCACCGCCCGGTGGCCGTCTCCGGTGTCTCCGACTCCTCCCGGCGGCGGGCCGCGCTGCTGCTGCCCGACGTGCCCCTCGTCCCGCCCGCGGAGGTCCTCGGGCGCGCCGACCTGGTGCTGCTGACCGTCCCCGACGACGTCCTGCCCGGTCTCGTCGAGGGACTTGTCGAGACCGGGGCCGTCCGGCCCGGCCACCTGCTCGTGCACACCTCCGGGCGCTACGGCACGCGGGTCCTCGACCCCGCCCTGCGCGCGGGCGCGCTGCCGCTGGCCCTGCACCCGGCGATGACGTTCACCGGCACGCCCGTGGACGTCCAGCGTCTGGCCGGGTGTTCCTTCGGCGTCACCGCGCCCGAGGAGCTGCGGATGGCCGCCGAGGCGCTCGTCATCGAGATGGGCGGCGAACCGGAGTGGATCGCCGAGGAGAACCGCCCGCTCTACCACGCGGCCCTCGCCCTGGGCGCGAACCACCTGGTCACGCTGGTCGCCCAGTCCATGGAGCTGCTCCGGACGGCGGGCGTGGAGGCCCCCGACCGGATGCTGGGCCCCCTGCTCGGCGCCGCCCTCGACAACGCGCTGCGTTCCGGTGACGCCGCACTCACCGGGCCCGTCGCGCGCGGGGACGCGGGCACGGTCGCCGCGCACGTCTCCGAGCTGCGCCGGCACGCCCCGCAGGCCGTCGACGGCTATCTGGCGATGGCCCGCGCGACCGCGGACCGCGCGCTCGCCCACGGGCTGCTCAAGCCCGAACTCGCCGAGGATCTCCTCGGGGTGCTCGCGGGCGACGCCCAAGGGACGCACGGACCGCACGGACCCCACGGAACGCACGGCACCGAAGGAGATGCCGGATGACCGCCACCCTGCTGCGCACCGCCGCCGAACTGCGCGAAGGCACGCGTGCGGGCCGCCGGGCCGTCGTGATGACGATGGGCGCCCTGCACGACGGCCACGCCACCCTCGTGCGCACCGCCCGGGAGCTCGCCGGACCGGACGGCGAGGTCGTCGTCACGGTCTTCGTGAACCCCCTCCAGTTCGGCGCGGGCGAGGACCTCGACCGCTACCCGCGCACCCTGGACGCCGACCTCAAGATCGCCGAGCAGGCCGGCGCGGACGTCGTGTTCGCCCCGTCCGTGGACGAGGTCTACCCGGGCGGCGAGCCCCAGGTCCGGATCAGCGCCGGCCCGATGGGGGAGCGGCTGGAGGGCGCCTCGCGCCCCGGGCA
Organism: Streptomyces phaeofaciens; assembly: GCF_014648915.1. Taxonomy (GTDB): domain Bacteria; phylum Actinomycetota; class Actinomycetes; order Streptomycetales; family Streptomycetaceae; genus Streptomyces; species Streptomyces phaeofaciens. The sequence continues at coordinate 253,506 of NZ_BMSA01000006.1, forward strand.
CTTCGACGGCATGCTCACCGTCGTCGCCAAGCTGCTGCACCTCACCCGGCCCGACGCGGCCCTGTTCGGGCAGAAGGACGCCCAGCAGCTGGCCCTGATCCGGCGCATGGCCCGCGACCTGAACTTCGGCGTCGACATCGTCGCCGTCCCCACCGTCCGTGAGGCCGACGGGCTGGCCCTGTCCAGCCGCAACCGCTACCTCTCCCCGAAGGAGCGGCACACCGCGCTCGCCCTGTCCGCCGCCCTGTTCGCGGGCCGCGACCGGCACGCCGCCCAGGAGGCGCTGCGGGCACGCGCGCGTGAGGTGCCCGCCACCCAGGCGCGGGCCGAGGCGCTCAGCGCCATAGGGGAGTCCCGCGCGGCCGCGGACGCGCACGCCGTCGCCAAGGCCGCCCCCGGCAACCCGGCGGCCGTCCGCGCGGCCGCCCGGCAGACGCTCGACGAGGCCGTCCGCCTCGACCCGCCGCTGCAGCTGGACTATCTCGCGCTCGTCGACCCCGCCGACTTCACGGAGATCGGGGACGACTTCACCGGCGAGGCCGTCCTCGCCGTCGCCGCCCGGGTCGGTGCGACCCGGCTGATCGACAACCTCCCCCTGACCTTCGGAGCCGCCTCGTGAGCAGCACAGGCATACGACTGCACGCACCCGCGCCCGGGTGGAGCATCACCGCGGACGTCGTGGTCGTCGGCTCCGGCGTCGCCGGCCTGACCGCGGCCCTGCGCTGCGAGGCCGCCGGCCTGCGCACGGTCGTCGTCACCAAGGCGCGTCTCGACGACGGCTCCACCCGCTGGGCGCAGGGCGGCATCGCGGCGGCCCTGGGTGAGGGCGACACCCCCGAACAGCACCTCGACGACACGCTGGTGGCGGGCGCGGGCCTGTGCGACGAGGAGGCCGTACGGATCCTCGTCACCGAGGGTCCCGACGCCGTACGGCGGCTCATCGAGACCGGCGCCCACTTCGACGAGTCCGCCGAGGGCGACCTGGAGCTCACCCGCGAGGGCGGCCACCACCGGCGCCGGATCGCGCACGCGGGCGGAGACGCGACCGGCGCGGAGATCTCCCGCGCCCTCGTGGAGGCGGTACGCGCGCGTGGGCTGCGCACGATCGAGAACGCGCTCGTCCTGGACCTGCTGACGGACGCGGCCGGCCGTACGGCGGGCGTCACCCTGCACGTCATGGGCGAGGGCCAGCACGACGGCGTGGGCGCCGTGCACGCCCCCACGGTCGTCCTCGCGACCGGCGGCATGGGCCAGGTGTTCTCCGCGACCACCAACCCGTCCGTCTCCACCGGTGACGGCGTGGCGCTCGCCCTGCGGGCCGGCGCCGAGGTCTCCGACCTGGAGTTCGTGCAGTTCCACCCCACCGTGCTGTTCCTCGGCCCGGACGCCGAGGGCCAGCAGCCGCTGGTCTCCGAGGCGGTGCGCGGCGAGGGCGCCCACCTGGTCGACGCGGACGGCGTGCGCTTCATGGTCGGGCAGCACGAGCTGGCCGAGCTGGCGCCCCGCGACATCGTCGCCAAGGGCATCATGCGCCGGATGCAGGAGCAGGACGCCGAGCACATGTTCCTCGACGCCCGGCACTTCGGCGCGGCCATGTGGGAGCACCGCTTCCCGACGATCCTCGCCGCCTGCCGCGCCCACGGCATCGACCCCGTCCACGAACCGATCCCGATAGCGCCGGCGGCCCACTACGCCTCCGGCGGCGTACGCACCGACTCCCGGGGCCGCACCACCGTCCCGGGCCTGTACGCGTGCGGCGAGGTCGCCTGCACCGGCGTGCACGGCGCGAACCGGCTGGCGTCCAACTCCCTCCTGGAGGGCCTGGTCTACGCCGAGCGGATCGCCGTCGACATCACCGACAGCCACGCGGACGACGGCCCGCACGCGCGCGTGCCCGCACCGGTCGAGCACCCCGAGCGGCCCGCGCACCCGCTCCTGGCCCCCGAGGCCCGGTTCGCGATCCAGCGGATCATGACCGAGGGCGCGGGCGTCCTGCGCTCCGCCGAGTCCCTGGCCAAGGCCGCCGACCAGCTCCAGCGGCTGCACACCGAGGCCCGCGACGCCCTCGACGAGAACGGCAAGACCGCCGAGCCCGGCGTCGACACCTGGGAGGCCACCAACCTCCTGTGCGTGGCACGCGTCCTGGTCGCCGCCGCCGCGCTGCGCGAGGAGACCCGCGGCTGCCACTGGCGCGAGGACCACGCCGACCGCGACGACACGGACTGGCGGCGCCACATCGTCGTACGGCTGAATCCGGACCGCACCCTCGCGGTACACGCCACCGATACCGCAGACTTCCCCCCGACCCGGCACCACCAGCAGGAGCAGTGACAGACGTGAGCACCCCCGATCTTCCCCTCGCCCAGAGCGGCGGCTGCGGCGACGGCTGCGCCTGTGGCGCCGAGGACGACGCCGAGTACCTGGAGTGCGGGCTCGACCCCGCGCTCGCGCAGCTCCTCGCCGACGCCGGCCTCGACCCCGTCGAGGTCGAGGACATCGCCAACGTCGCCATCCAGGAGGACCTGGACCACGGCGTGGACGTGACGACCGTCGCGACCATCCCCGAGGACGCGGTGGCCACCGCCGACTTCACCGCCCGGGAGGCCGGCGTGGTCGCGGGCCTGCGGGTCGCCGAGGCCGTCGTCTCGGTCGTGTGCACCGACGAGTTCGAGGTCGAGCGGCACGTCGAGGACGGCGACCGCGTGGAGGCCGGCCAGAAGCTGCTGTCGGTCACCACGCGCACGCGTGACCTGCTGACCGCCGAGCGCAGCGCGCTCAACCTGCTGTGCCGCCTCTCCGGTATCGCGACCGCCACGCGCGCGTGGGCGGACGTCCTGGAGGGAACCAAGGCACGCGTGCGTGACACCCGCAAGACCACGCCGGGCCTGCGCTCCCTGGAGAAGTTCGCGGTCCGCTGCGGCGGTGGCATCAACCACCGCATGTCGCTCTCCGACGCGGCCCTGGTCAAGGACAACCACGTGGTCGCCGCGGGCGGCGTCGCCGAGGCCTTCAAGGCCGTACGGGAGACCTTCCCGGACGTCCCGATCGAGGTCGAGGTCGACACCCTGCACCAGCTGCGCGACGTCGTGGACGCCGGCGCAGACCTGATCCTGCTGGACAACTTCACGCCCGGAGAGTGTGCGGAGGCCGTCGGTGTCGTCGGCGGGCGCGCCCTGCTGGAGGCGTCCGGCCGGCTCACCCTGGACAACGCGCGCGCGTACGCCGACACCGGCGTCGACTTCCTGGCCGTCGGAGCCCTCACGCACTCCTCGCCGATCCTGGACATCGGCCTGGATCTGCGGGCGGCGGAGTAGGGAGCGGGAACCGGCCATGCTGCTGACGATCGACGTGGGCAACACGCACACCGTGCTGGGACTGTTCGACGGCGAGGACATCGTCGAGCACTGGCGGATCTCGACCGACGCACGCCGTACGGCCGACGAGATGGCGGTACTCCTCCAGGGCCTGATGGGCATGCACCCGCTCCTCGGGGTGGAGCTGGGCGACGGCATCGACGGGATCGCGATCTGCGCCACCGTCCCCTCCGTGCTGCACGAGCTGCGCGAGGTGACCCGCCGCTACTACGGCGACGTGCCCGCGGTCCTCGTCGAGCCGGGTGTGAAGACCGGCGTGCCGATCCTCTTCGACAACCCCAAGGAGGTCGGCGCCGACCGCATCATCAACGCGGTCGCCGCGAACGAGCTGTACGGCGGCCCGGCGATCGTGGTCGACTTCGGCACGGCGACCACGTTCGACGCGGTCAGCGCGCGCGGAGAGTACGTCGGCGGGGTCATCGCCCCCGGCATCGAGATCTCCGTCGAGGCCCTCGGCGTCAAGGCCGCCCAGCTGCGCAAGATCGAGGTGGCGCGGCCCCGGAGCGTGATCGGCAAGAACACGGTCGAGGCCATGCAGTCCGGCATCGTCTACGGGTTCGCCGGCCAGGTCGACGGCGTGGTCGGCCGGATGGCACGGGAGCTGGCCGAGGACCCGGACGACGTCACGGTGATCGCCACCGGCGGCCTCGCCCCGATGGTCCTCGGCGAGTCCTCGGTGATCGACGAGCACGAGCCCTGGCTGACGCTGATCGGACTGCGGCTGGTGTACGAGCGGAACGTCTCGCGAATGTGACGGGTGCGGGCGGCGCGGTGCGGTGCGCCCGGCTGCGCGAGGGCGGCCGGTGACGGCCCGCCGTCCGCCGCGCCGGAGTCGGGCTCCGCGCCCGGCGGCCGGCTCCGAAGGGGCCATCGGGGCGGATTCGGGCGCGTCACTTCCCACTGTTATGTCGAATTTGTCTGATTAGCGCGTACCGTCGCGGCATGCCCACGCCCTACGGATCCCGCGGCGGCCTGGCGTTCGGCGCGGAGGAGCTGCGTGTGCTCCGCCGTGCCCTCGCCCTCGCCCTCCACCCCGGTCCCGTCTCCGCCGAGGACGTCCAGGACTGCCATCGCCTCGCCGACTCCCTCGACGACGCGATGCGCGAGGCCGCCCGGCTGCGGGCCTTCCTGGTGGCCGACCTCGCCCGGTACCGCGCCGCCCTCCCCGGCACCGTCACCGGCTATCTGACGCTCCTGGAGGAAGTCCTGGCCACGGGCCACCGGCCCGAACCCGACGACCTGGCCGCCCTGCGCGCCCTGCGCGGCAACCCCACGGCCGCCGCCCTGCTGGAGCGCTGCCAGGTACTCGCCGAGCAGGACGTACGCACCCGTCTCGCCCGCCGTACGGCCCGCGGGGCCGTACACGCCACCCCGCTGGTCCCGGCGTCCCGTACGCGCCTCCTGGCGCTCCCTGGGGGCCGCTCCGGCGACGACGCCGACCGCCTTCTCGTCGCGGCCGACGGATCGGGCGGGCCGGGCGAGGAGCCGCGCAGGAAGCCCGCCGAGAAACCGGCCGCGCCCGCACCGGGACCCGTCCCCGCGAAGCCCGCCGAGCCCCAGCCCCCGCACCGGCCCATCCCCACGCCGGGCGAGGTCTTCCCGCGCCGCAAGCCGGCTCCGCCGCCCGCGGACCCGGAGCAGCGGCGGCTCGTGGCGGGCTGAGGCGGCACCCCGTTCGCCACCGGTCGCCCGCGCCACCGGTCGCCCGCGCCACCGGTGGCCGCCACCTGCGGGTCCGCCGGCGGCCCGACCCCGCCCCGATGTCCCGTTCCTCCCTGGCTACCCTGGATCCATGGACTACGTCTCCGCGCTCGTGCCCCCGGTCGTCATGGCCGTGTTCTTCATCGGTGTGATCCGGGTGATCGTGAAGACCCAGGGCGGAGCCAACAAGGCCAAGGAGGACGCCGCCGTGGACGCGGCCCTCGCGCGCGCGCAGAGCGCCCGCCAGGCCTCCGTGGGCCCCGACGCCTGACCCCGCCGCCCGCTCGCACCCTCCAAGGGCGCACGACTCCCTCCCGGAGCCGTGCGCCCTTTTTGTTCATGTTTGCTGATGAAGGTGCACGTCCGGCACGCGATCGGCGAGATCTCCCATTATTGTTCTGAGTTGTGCCTCGCCCATTGGGAGAACTCGAAGACGCGGTGATGACGCGGGTGTGGAAGTGGAACCGCCCGGTGACCGTTCGAGAAGTCCTGGAAGACCTTCAGCAGGAACGGTCCATCGCGTACACCACGGTGATGACCGTTTTGGACAATCTCCATCAGAAGGGCTGGGTGCGCCGTGAGGCGGAAGGCCGGGCCTATCGATATGAGGCGGTCTCCACCCGAGCCGCCTACGCGGCTGCCCTCATGAACGACGCCTGGGCGCAGAGCGACAACCCCGCCGCCGCTCTCGTCGCCTTCTTCGGGATGATGAGCGACGAACAGCGCGGGGCGCTGCGCGACGCCGTACGCATCGCCCAAGGTCCGGAAACTTCCGAAGCCTCTGCGCCGAGTCCCGGGGAGAACCCCGGCTCGGCAACGGAGGACGACGGGCGATAGCGTCCGCTCATGTCCGCAGAGAGCCCCTCCGGCGAGAACCTCGAAGTCTCCGCTAAAGCCATCACCGTCCGGCGGGCCCGGACCAGCGATGTCCCGGCCGTACGCCGACTCCTTGACGCGTACGTCCGCGGCCGCATCCTGCTCGACAAAGCGACGGTGACGCTTTACGAGGACATCCAGGAGTTCTGGGTCGCCGAACGCGACGACAACGCCGAGGTGGTCGGCTGCGGCGCCCTGCACGTGATGTGGGAAGACCTGGCTGAAGTGCGCACTCTCGCGGTGAAGCCCGGCCTGAAGGGCGCGGGCGTCGGTCACCAGTTGTTGGAGAAGTTGCTGCACACCGCCCGGTGGCTCGGCGTTCGCCGTGTTTTCTGCCTGACCTTCGAAGTGGACTTCTTCGGCAAGCACGGCTTCGTGGAGATCGGCGAGACGCCCGTCGACACCGATGTCTACGCGGAGCTGCTGCGTTCCTATGACGAGGGCGTAGCGGAGTTCCTCGGACTCGAACGAGTGAAACCCAACACCTTGGGCAACAGCCGGATGCTTCTGCATCTGTGATCGTCGGGACCCATTCCGACCGAGCGGCCTTGCCCGGTTCCCTATGTCCGAAACGCGCATGTTTCCGGGCCTGGGGCGGGCCGTCGGCCTCCGCTAGGGGTTTGTGTTTTCCCAGCAAAAGCGGTTTGCTTTCCGACGTAACGCAGTACTGCATATAACAGGGCGCGGCTAAACGGCGGACGCCGCGGACCCCGTCCCTCACGTTATCGATGAAAGGAAATCCGGTGGCACAGAAGGTTCAGGTCCTTCTTGTCGACGACCTCGACGGCGGCGAGGCGGACGAGACCGTGACGTTCGCGCTGGACGGCAAGACGTACGAGATCGATCTCACGACTGCCAATGCGGACAAGCTGCGTGGTCTTCTCGAGGCCTACGTGAAGGGCGGCCGGCGTACGGGTGGCCGTGCTTCGGGTGGGCGTGGAAAGGCGCGCGCCGCGACCGGCGGCAGCCAGGACACCGCTCAGATCCGTGCGTGGGCCAAGGAGAACGGTTTCGAGGTCAACGACCGCGGCCGTGTTCCGGCGACCATTCGTGAGGCTTACGAGAAGGCCAACGGCTGAGCGCTCGCGCGCCACAGCCGGACACGGTGGCACTCCGTCGCCAGCGTGTTCACCAGCCGAACGAGATCGGGGGCGCCCCCCACGCCCCTCCATGCCGACATCGTCGGCAGCGAGGCCTCGACCTCGCACGCCGCCACGGGGGGCCGCAGCCAGACAGCGGCCCCCTGCAATGGCCCGGTGCGGCGGCGGCCCGGAGGCGCGGGGGCCTCGACGAGCCCGCCCGCGCCGATCGCCGTCAGGTCCAGCGGCAGCGAGCCCCACTCCAGCCACTGGAGGATGCCGGGCAGCTCCTCCGCGCCCCCCGCGGCCACCAGCAGCCACATCCGGTCCCCGTGGACGGCCACCGGGAAGCCAGGGAGATCCGGGAGACCCGGGAGGCCAGGGGCATCTCGGAGACCCGGGAGACCGGGCAGACCCGGCAGACTCGGGAAGCCCGACACCGCGGCATCGCCCCGCGTGGCGCCGCCCGCCGCAGGGCCGGCGCCGTTCTCGGTCGCCCCGGTACCCGTCCGGTCGGTGCCGATACCCGTCCGGTCGGCGGCAGCCGCCAGTCGCCGCAGCGCCGCGGACCCCGCCGTGACCGGGACGTCCAGGACGTCGAAGCGCTCGCCGGTCAAAAGTCGTACCGGCTCCCCGGGCACCGTCGGCCACGCCAGTACGTTCTCGTACCAGTCACGGATCTTGGCGTCCGCGGCCTCCCTGTTCTCCCTGTCGTGCTCCCCGTCGCTCTCCCCGTCTTTTCCGTCCTCCCCGCCCTCGGAGTTCCCGGCGCTCTCCGTGATCTCGGTGCTCTCGGTGTGCTCCGTGTACTCGGTGCGGGCCGGTCCGAGCGGACGGCGAGGCAGGGGCACCAGGGGGTGCGCGGAGGCGGCCGCAGGGGCGGCCGGCGGCACGGAGGGGGGAACGCAGAGGGGCGCGAGCGGGGGCACGAACGGTGGGACTGAGCCAGCCATGCCAAGCGCAACCGTCCGAAAGCCCCGAGAGTTACGCTGGGTGCCGCCGTGACTGCGCAGTGTGCGAAAAGAAGAGGCGGGTGGGCCTGGCGGGAGGCGCAAGGTTGTTCGCCCGTAGCGGAGGGAACCGGTGCGCAGGGCATGGAGTGTCAGTCCCAGCGGGTAAGACATGCCTAGTGGGAGGGGGCGACACGCAGGAAAGGACGTCTCACGTTCGCCATCGGCGTACTGATGGTGAGGGTAACTGCCTGGCCTGCGGGAACATCGTCTCGCACCATCGGGTTGGAGCAGATGTCGGCGTTCGGGGTCAGGAGGCCATCGACGGTGTCGGCAGTTGGAATGAGCGGTCCCCGCTTGCGGGACTAAGCTGCGGAAGGACAGGGAGGGGAAGTTCCCCCCACTGCCTGACCGCTCTGAGGAGCGATTAACGATGTTCGAGAGGTTCACCGACCGCGCGCGGCGGGTTGTCGTCCTGGCTCAGGAAGAAGCCCGGATGCTCAACCACAACTACATCGGCACCGAGCACATCCTCCTGGGCCTGATCCATGAGGGTGAGGGTGTCGCCGCCAAGGCCCTTGAGAGCCTCGGGATTTCGCTCGAGGCGGTCCGCCAGCAGGTGGAGGAGATCATCGGGCAGGGGCAGCAGGCCCCGTCCGGGCACATCCCCTTCACCCCCCGTGCCAAGAAGGTCCTGGAGCTGTCGCTCCGCGAGGCCCTTCAGCTGGGCCACAACTACATCGGCACGGAGCACATCCTGCTCGGCCTGATCCGTGAGGGCGAGGGCGTCGCCGCCCAGGTCCTGGTCAAGCTGGGCGCAGATCTCAACCGGGTGCGGCAGCAGGTCATCCAGCTGCTCTCCGGTTACCAGGGCAAGGAGACCGCCACCGCCGGCGGCCCTGCCGAGGGCACCCCCTCGACGTCCCTGGTCCTCGACCAGTTCGGCCGGAACCTCACCCAGGCCGCTCGCGAGTCCAAGCTCGACCCGGTCATCGGGCGCGAGAAGGAGATCGAGCGGGTCATGCAGGTGCTGTCCCGCCGCACCAAGAACAACCCGGTCCTGATCGGTGAGCCCGGCGTCGGCAAGACCGCCGTCGTCGAGGGCCTCGCTCAGGCCATCGTCAAGGGCGAGGTGCCCGAGACCCTCAAGGACAAGCACCTCTACACCCTGGACCTCGGTGCGCTGGTCGCCGGCTCCCGCTACCGCGGTGACTTCGAGGAGCGCCTGAAGAAGGTGCTCAAGGAGATCCGCACCCGCGGCGACATCATCCTGTTCATCGACGAGCTGCACACGCTGGTCGGTGCGGGTGCCGCCGAGGGCGCCATCGACGCCGCTTCGATCCTGAAGCCGATGCTGGCCCGTGGTGAGCTCCAGACCATCGGTGCGACCACGCTGGACGAGTACCGCAAGCACCTGGAGAAGGACGCGGCCCTCGAGCGCCGCTTCCAGCCCATCCAGGTCGCCGAGCCGTCCCTGCCGCACACGATCGAGATCCTCAAGGGTCTGCGCGACCGGTACGAGGCGCACCACCGCGTCTCCATCACCGACGAGGCGCTGGTCCAGGCCGCCACCCTGGCCGACCGGTACATCTCGGACCGCTTCCTGCCGGACAAGGCGATCGACCTGATCGACGAGGCCGGCTCCCGGATGCGCATCCGCCGGATGACCGCTCCGCCGGACCTGCGCGAGTTCGACGAGAAGATCGCCGGCGTCCGCCGCGACAAGGAGTCCGCGATCGACTCGCAGGACTTCGAGAAGGCCGCCTCCCTCCGCGACAAGGAGAAGCAGCTCCTGGCCGCCAAGGCCAAGCGCGAGAAGGAGTGGAAGGCCGGCGACATGGACGTCGTCGCCGAGGTCGACGGCGAGCTGATCGCCGAGGTCCTCGCCACGGCCACCGGCATCCCGGTCTTCAAGCTGACCGAGGAGGAGTCCTCGCGTCTGCTGCGTATGGAGGACGAGCTCCACAAGCGGGTCATCGGCCAGGTCGACGCCGTCAAGGCGCTGTCCAAGGCGATCCGCCGTACGCGTGCCGGTCTGAAGGACCCCAAGCGTCCCGGTGGCTCGTTCATCTTCGCCGGTCCGTCCGGTGTCGGTAAGACCGAGCTGTCCAAGGCGCTCGCCGAGTTCCTCTTCGGTGACGAGGACGCGCTGATCTCCCTCGACATGTCGGAGTTCAGCGAGAAGCACACGGTGTCGCGTCTCTTCGGTTCGCCCCCCGGATACGTGGGCTACGAAGAGGGCGGCCAGCTGACCGAGAAGGTCCGTCGCAAGCCGTTCTCCGTCGTCCTCTTCGACGAGGTCGAGAAGGCCCACCCGGACATCTTCAACTCGCTGCTCCAGATCCTGGAGGACGGTCGTCTGACCGACTCCCAGGGCCGGGTCGTGGACTTCAAGAACACGGTCATCATCATGACGACCAACCTCGGCACCCGGGACATCTCCAAGGGCTTCAACCTGGGCTTCGCGGCCTCGGGCGACAAGAAGTCCAACTACGAGCGCATGAAGAACAAGGTCTCGGACGAGCTCAAGCAGCACTTCCGCCCCGAGTTCCTCAACCGCGTGGACGACGTGGTCGTCTTCCCGCAGCTGACGCAGGCGGACATCCTGCGGATCGTCGACCTGATGATCGGCAAGGTGGACGAGCGCCTGAAGGACCGGGACATGGGCATCGAGCTCTCCCAGTCCGCCAAGGAGCTGCTGTCCAAGAAGGGCTACGACCCGGTGCTGGGCGCGCGTCCGCTGCGTCGCACGATCCAGCGCGAGATCGAGGACACGCTGTCGGAGAAGATCCTCTTCGGCGAGCTGCGTCCGGGTCACATCGTGGTCGTGGACACCGAGGGCGAGGGCGACGCCCAGACCTTCACCTTCCGCGGCGAGGAGAAGTCGGCGCTGCCCGACGTCCCGCCGATCGAGCAGGCGGCCGGCGGTGCCGGGCCGAACCTGAGCAAGGAGGCGTAAGCCTCACGGCGACGCCAGAAGGGGCCGGTGCTTTCGAGCACCGGCCCCTTCGTCATGCCCGCGGGCTTCGCGTGTGCGGGCTTCGTACCGGCCGCCGCGTGCGCACGGGCTTCGTGCCGGCCCGCGTCGTACGCACAGGCCTCGTGCGCCCCCGCGTCGTGCGTGCCCGCTGCGATGCCGGGACGATCTGCCGCCTCGCGGCTACCGATCTGCCGCCTCGCGGCTACGACGCCGTGTGCGCCGTCGGGTCAGGACAGCTGGCCGTCGTAGTCCGGCAGCTTGTAGGTCTTCTCGGCGTGGCCGCCGGAGAGGTCGGTGGCGCTGTTGCCGACGTTCGCGATGATCGTGTAGCCCTTGTTCTCGATGGTGACGCGCTGGGCCGTCTTGTAGGCGGCGACGTCCTTGAAGAGGTCGAGGAAGCCGCGGACGTAGAGGCCGGAGACCTTGTAGCCGACGTGCTTGAGGTTGTAGTCGGTCACCCCGGAGATGATCCCCGGGCGGGCGGTGACGAAGAACAGCGAGACGCCGTGCTCCTGGGCGTACGTGGCGACGTCGAGGACCGGCTTGTTGGCCGGCTGCGGGTAGCTGAAGCCGAAGTCGGTCTCCAGGGTGGTGTTGTCGATGTCGAAGACGATGGCCTGCTTCTCGCCCGGCTTGGCGGCGGCGATGCGCTGCTTCAGGTAGGGCAGGGCCTCGTTCATCACGGCCTGGCAGTCGGTCTGCCAGGTCGCGTAGTCGACGTCCTCTGCGGCTGCGGCCGCGGCGACGGTGGAGGTGGACGTGCCGGTGGCCGTAGCCGCCTGGGCACCGGCCGGGACGGCCAGCGCCCAGGCGGCGGCGGTGGCCACGGCGGTCATGGCGATACGGCGCGTCCAGGTGCCTCTGGTCATGTGTGGGGGTCCTCTCGCGTCCTTGCGCTGCCGGTGTCGTGGGCATGCTCATCGGTGGGGATGGCCTGAGGGGAACCAGCGGGTTACTGGCGGGAACCTGCGGGTTACTGGACGGTAGAGGGTGCTGAGAGGCCGGTCACAGACCCCTGCCTTGATCGTGACGGGGGTCACAAGTGCCGTGCGGGGCAGGGGAGTAGCCCCCGTCACATCCCGAAGTCCCTTGAGGAGGGGGGCCGGTGACATGCCGCACAGGCCCTTCGAGGGCTACTAGGGCGCGTAGTGGAAGAGCCCATTTGGGCAAAAAGGACATACGCCCCAGGGGTGAAATGCGCGCCGAGTCTCCGGCGTGGAGGGTGTCCAAATTGCGGCCTTGAGGGGTTCTGTCAAGGAGTGTGAAGCTTTGGGTTGAAGTACTAGCTTCCGTCGTAGATCACACGTTTGGGGGTCCGTGGGGCTCGGGGTTACCAAGGGATGGCCATCCGGCGGCCGACCGTGTGCCGGATGGTTTCTCTGTCCCCGTTCTCATGAGGTCTTCGATGTTCCAGCGCGTCACGTCCCGTCTCTCCCGTACGTCCCTCCGTCGCACCGGCGTGGCCGTCGGGGCCACCGCCCTCGGTGCCTCGGTCGTGCTGGGAGCCGGGGTGACGTCCGCCTCCGCTGCCACCGGCTGGGTCAAGCCCGTCGCGCACTACGCCAAGTCCGCCAGCTTCCACCAGGCCGGCGCCATGTGGCAGTCCACCCACAGCGGGCAGGACTTCGCCGTGCCGAGCGGCACCAAGGTCGTGGCCACGCACGGCGGCACGGTCGTCAAGGCCGGCGGCAACGGCGCCGGTGACGGTCCGGCCTACGGCAACGCCATCGTCATCAAGCACGGCAGCGGGACGTACTCCCAGTACGCCCACCTCTCGCGCGTCGAGGTGAGGGTCGGCCAGATCGTCAAGACCGGTCAGCGCATAGCCCTGTCCGGCAACACGGGCAACTCCAGCGGCCCGCACCTGCACTTCGAGATCCGTAAGACCGCGAACTACGGCTCGGCCATCAACCCGGTCGCCTTCCTGCGCGCCAAGGGCCTGTCCATCTGAGAGCCCCGCACTCCGGCATGCCGGGCGGCCCGCTGAGCCGGAGGAGGCTCAGGACCGCCGGCTGCCCTCATGGGCCTGGGTCACCAGATCGACGGCGACTTCGAGGACGGCATCGCGCTTCTCCTCGGCGTCGCCTTCGAAGTCCTGGAGCAGGAACATCCCGGCGTGCAGCGTGAAGATGGCGCTCACGCAGCGGACCTGGTCGGTCAGTCGCGCGTCCGGGTCGATGATGATGTCGCGCAGCCCGCGCATCCGGTCCTTGAAGGAATCGCCGATCTGGAGCTCCCGCACCGTCGCCTGGTTCTCCTGCATGAAGCGGAAGAGCGGGGACGCGTCGGCGAGGATCTGGCTGTAGCGCCGTACGATCTCCTGTTTGGTGTCCAGGGTGTGCGGCTGCTCCTTGCCCCACTCGATCAGTTCCTCGATCGGCTTCGTCAGATCCTGGAAGATGCTGACGATGATCTCTTCCTTCGTCTTGAAGTGGTAGTACAGGGCAGCCTTCGTGACCTCCAGACGCTCCGCGATCTCGCGGAGGGAGGTCTTCTCGTAGCCCTGCTCGGCGAAGAGTTCGAGCGCGACGTCCTGGATGCGCTGGCGGGTGTTCCCGCGGCGCTGCTGCTTCATGCCGTCCATGGTGACGTCCATCCTCGTACTCCTCGGGCTCCCGCGGAACTTACTTGACGACCGGCTAGTGACGGGTCTACCTTCCCCAGTGTAGTCAACTAGCCGGGCGGCAAGTAAGTGGCCAGCCCGGAGTGGTACCCAGGGGAGTGGGAAAGATGGCGGACATACGGCCGGCCGAGACGGAGCCGGAGAAACAGCCGAAGAGCGTGCGGGTCGTCCTGCTCGCACTCATGATCACCATGATGCTCGCGATGCTCGACAACATGATCGTGGGCACCGCGATGCCGACCATCGTCGGCGACCTCGGCGGGCTCGAACACCTCTCGTGGGTCGTGACCGCGTACACCCTCGCGACCGCGGCCTCCACCCCGATCTGGGGCAAGCTCGGCGACATGTACGGGCGCAAGGGCGCCTTCATGGCGTCGATCGTGATCTTCCTGATCGGCTCCGCGCTCAGCGGCATGGCCCAGAACATGGGCGAGCTCATCGGCTTCCGCGCCGTGCAGGGCCTCGGCGCCGGCGGTCTGATGGTCGGCGTCATGGCGATCATCGGCGACCTGATCCCGCCGCGCGAGCGCGGCAAGTACCAGGGCATGATGGCCGGCGTCATGGCGCTGGCGATGATCGGCGGCCCGCTGGTCGGCGGCACCATCACCGACAACTGGGGCTGGCGCTGGTCCTTCTACATCAACCTGCCCCTCGGCGTGGTGTCGCTCGGCCTGATCAGCGCCGTGCTGCACCTGCCGCGGAAGCGCTCGCAGGCCCGCATCGACTACCTGGGCGCCACGCTGCTCACCGTCGGCATCACCTCCATCGTCCTCGTCACCACCTGGGGCGGTACGGAGTACGCCTGGACGTCGGCGCGGATCATGGAGCTGATCGGCATCGGCGTCGCCTCGCTCATCGGGTTCGTGTTCTGGCAGACCCGGGCCGCCGAGCCGATCGTGCCGCTGCACATCTTCCGCAGCCGCAACTTCACCCTGATGTCCCTGATCGGCTTCATCACCGGCTTCGTGATGTTCGGCGCGACCCTCTTCCTGCCGCTCTACCAGCAGTCGGTCCAGGGCGCCTCCGCGACCAACTCCGGGCTGCTGCTCCTGCCGATGCTCGGCGCCATGCTGGTCACCTCGATGGTCGCCGGCCGGGTCACCACGAACACCGGCAAGTACAAGGTCTTCCCGCTGGTCGGCAGCGTGCTGATGGTCATCGGGCTGTACCTGCTGTCCACGATGGACACGGGCACGTCGCGGTTCACCTCCGGTGTGTTCATGGCCGTCGTCGGCCTCGGCATGGGCTGCCTGATGCAGATCACCATGCTGGTCGCGCAGAACAGCGTGGAGATGAAGGACATGGGCGTCGCGTCCTCCTCCACCACCCTGTTCCGCACGCTCGGCTCCTCCTTCGGTGTCGCGATCATGGGCGCGCTGTTCAACAACCGGGTCCAGGACGTCATGTCCGAGCGGGCCGGCGCGCTGGGCTCGAAGATCACCGAGCAGTCCGCGCAGCTCGACGCGGCCAGCCTGGCCAAGCTGCCGGAAGCGGCCCGCGAGGCCTACCAGCACGCGGTGTCCTCCGGTACCCACTCGGCGTTCCTGCTGGGCGCGGTGGTGGCGGTGGCCGCGCTGGCGGCGGCGGTGTTCGTCAAGGAGGTCCCGCTCAAGGGCGCAGGGCCGCAGAAGCCGGCCGACGACTCGACGGACGGCGCGGCCGCCGCTCCGCCGGTGGTCGAGGCGGTCTGATCCCCACCTGATGTGAGGCCCCCGGTCGGTGTCCGCCCCGGGGGCCTTCGTCATGCGCGGCGCCGTCCACCGACGCGGGGGAGCCGGTACCGCACCCCGCGTCCCTGTCGGTCCCGCGTGCCACCATCGGCCTCATGGACAAGATGCGGCAGTTGCGGCTGGCCAAGGACGCCATGGACCGCGACTGGGCCGATCCGCGGCTCGACCTGGACGCCGTGGCCGCGCACGCCGGCTACTCCCGCTACCACTTCGTCCGCGCCTTCAAGGAGGCGTACGGCGAGACACCCGGCCAGTACCTCACCCACCGCCGGATCGAGCGGGCCGAGGAGATGCTCCGCACCGCCGACCTCGGCGTGACCGAGATCTGCCACCTGGTCGGCTTCAGCAGCCTCGGCACCTTCTCCAGCCGCTTCAAGACCCGCACCGGGCTCACCCCCAGCGCCTACCGGGCCCGGTACGTCGGCCGCGGCGCCTCACTGATCCCCGGCTGCTACGCGATGCTCTGGGCCGGCGGCTTCCCCACGACGAGGCCCACGGCCGGGCCCGCCACGAAGACCGCAACTTCGGAGAAGCGCCCCGGCCCGGGCCCTGCCTACGGTGACGGACAGGACCCCTCGACCGACGGGAGAGCAGAACCATGATCAAGGGCCTGGGCATCACCACCGTGTGGACCTTCGACCAGCAGCGCACCAAGGCCTTCTTCACCGAGAAGCTCGATTTCGAGGTGCGCACCGAACTCGCCATGGGCGACATGCGCTGGGTCACCGTCGGCGCCAAGGACCAGCCGGACGTCGAACTCGCCCTGATGAGCCTCGACGGCCCCGGCCTCGACCCGGAATCCTCCGAGGCCCTGAAGAAGCTGGTCAGCAAGGGCGTCATCGGCGCGGGCGCCTTCCGCACGGACGACTGCCGCGGCGACTACGCGACCTTCGGCGCACGCGGCGTCGAGTTCATCCAGGAACCGCGGGAGCGTCCTTACGGCATCGAGGCGATCTTCCGTGACGACAACGGCAACTGGTACTCCCTGACCGAGCGCAACGAGGAGCTGGACTTCTCGAAGGACTTCGGCTGAGCGAGCACGGGCGGCGGCGGCCCGTGCTTTCGGCTCAGCCTCCCGACAGCGGCATCATCGGGTAGCTCCCCGTGTTGGTCGGCGCGTGCTCGGGCAGCCACAGGACGGCCACCGCCCCCTCGGCGGGTATGTGGTCCGGGGCCCCCGCCGGCCGGACGTTGCGGAAGGTCAGCCGGGCGCCCAGGACCCGGGCCTGGCCCGCCGCGATCGTCAGGCCGAGCCCGTGGCCGTGGCCCGCGCGGTCGGCGCTCCCGGTGCGGAAGCGGCGCGGCCCCTCGGCCAGCAGATCCTTGGGAAAGCCGGGGCCGTGGTCGCGGACCCGGATGACCCGGCCCTCGACGGTGACCTGGATCGGCGGCTTGCCGTGCCGGGCGGCGTTGGCGAGCAGGTTGAACAGGACGCGCTCCAGCCGCCGGGGGTCGGTGGTGACCATCGACTCGTGCACCACCCGCACCTCGACCGCCGGGTCCTTGGCCGCCACCCGACGGGAGACGAACTCGCCCAGCAGGATGTCCTGAAGCTCGGCGCGCTCCGAGGCGCCGTCCAGCCGGGCCACCTCCAGGACGTCCTCCACGAGGGTGCGCATCGCCTTGGCGCGGTCCAGGACCAGCTCGGTCGGCCGGCCCGGCGGCAGCAGTTCGGCGGCCGTCAGCAGGCCCGTCACCGGGGTGCGCAGCTCGTGCGCGATGTCGGCCGTGACCCGGCGCTCGGCCTCCAGCCGCCGCTGAAGGGCGTCCGCCATGGCGTCCACCGCGCTCGCCAGGTCGTCGGTCTCGTCCCGGACGACCCCGCCGATCGCGTCCCGTACGCGTACGTCCGGCTCGCCCTTGGCGACCTGGTTGGCCGCGGTCGCCGCCTTACGGAGCCGGCGCGACAACTGCCCGCCGATGAGCACCCCGAGCGCGCTGCCGCCGAGGACGGCCGCGATGGAGCCGATCACCAGGGCCTGGTCGAGGTCGTTGAGGATGTCGGTGCTGCGGTCGGTGAACCCGGTGTGCAGGGACAGGACATGCCCGCCCTTGACCGGTACGGCCGCCCAGATGTCGGGGCCTCCGTGCGGGCTGTCGGAGACGAACGTCGCCCGGCGCCCTTCGTCGACCTTCTCCCGCAGTGCGGGCGGCAGACGGGGATCATCAAGGATGATCTTGGGGAAGTTCGGCCGCCCGGTCTGCTCGTAGTTGCGCTGGGCGATCTGGACCCGCTCGTCGGCGAGGTCGCGCGCGTTGTCCAGCATGGAGACCCGCGCCGCGTTGTGCACGACCAGGCTGAGCGCGATCGCCACCAGCGCGCCGACCAGCGCGATCGCCGCGCTGAGCTTCCACCGCAGGCCCGTGCGGATGCCCGCGCGCTCCACGCGGTCGGGAACCAGGTGTCGGAACATCCCCCGCATACCCCCGCCGCTCAGGCCTTCAACTTGTAGCCGAAGCCACGGACGGTCTCGATACGGTCCTGGCCGATCTTCGTCCGCAGCCGCTGCACATGGACGTCGACGACCCGGGTGTCACCACCCCAGCCGTAGTCCCACACGCGTTCCAGCAGCTTGTCCCGGGACAGGACCGTGCCCGGGGCGGAGGAGAACTCCAGCAGCAGGCGCATCTCGGTCGGCGTCAGCGCCACCGGCCGGCCGGCCTTGCGGACCTCCATGCCCTCGGTGTCCACCTCCAGGTCCCCGAAGGTCAGCACACCGCCGTCGGGCGCGGTCTCCTCGCTCCGGTCACCGCCGCCCGCGTGCCCGAAGCGGCGCAGCACGGCGCGGATCCGGGCGACCAGGACGGCGCCGTCGAACGGCTTGGTCACGTAGTCGTCGGCGCCGGCCTCCAGGCCCAGCACCACGTCGATGGAGTCGGCGCGGGCCGAGAGCATGATCACCGGCACGGTGGACTCGTCGCGGATGCGCCGGCACAGGCTCACGCCGTCCAGTCCGGGCACCATGACGTCCAGCAGCGCGATGTCGGGGCGGTTCGCCCGGAACGCGTCCAGGCCGGACAGGCCGTCGGGCATCGCGGTGACCGCGAAGCCGTCCCGCTCCAGGGCGAGCTGGGTGGCCTCGCGGATGACGTCGTCGTCCTCGACGAACAGGACGTGTGTCTGGTCTGCCATCCCGGTGCTCTCAGTCCTCGTAGGGGTCTCGGTGTAGGGGCTGGGTCTCGGTGGAAGGTCGTCGGTGCGGGGGTGTCGGTCGTCGTCAGTCTGTCGTGTGCCTGTCGGGCGGTCCCTAGGGGGGACGCGTAGGCGGTGCCGCGCGTTCACTCGGCGGCCGTGACGTGTCCCGCCCCGGCCCGCTCATCCATTGATCGGAACGAGCGCCCCGATCGGTTCACGATGCCGGAAGATTTTTTCGCGACCGCGCTTCCGCCGACGGTTTTCCACCGGCTGTTTCCGCCGACCGCTTCCACCGAATGTTTCCGCAG
Organism: Streptomyces phaeofaciens; assembly: GCF_014648915.1. Lineage (GTDB taxonomy): Bacteria > Actinomycetota > Actinomycetes > Streptomycetales > Streptomycetaceae > Streptomyces > Streptomyces phaeofaciens. The sequence continues at coordinate 272,263 of NZ_BMSA01000006.1, forward strand.
GGCCGCTCCCGCAGGCCGCTCCCGCTGCTCCCGCCACTCCGGCCGACCGCTCCCGTCACCTCACCGACCGCTCCCGCAGGCCACTCCCGGCCGCCGTCTACAGGTCCTCGCCCGCCGCTTCGCTGTAGTCGTTGTGCCAGCTGAACGTCTTGACGAAGCGGCCCGACACCCACCGGTACGTGATCACGTTCTCGCCGGACGGGTTCGACACCGGGTCGCCCTTCCCGTACACCTGCTTGGTCACGACCAGTTCGCCCCGGTCTATCTCCGCGTACACCGGAGGCTCCTCGGTCCGGAACACGTTCTCGTACCGGCCGTCCGTCTCCCGGTACACGTACGAGCCGATGCCGACGGCGTCGCTGCACGTCAGCACGTTGACCACGATGTCGCTCTCCGGGCCGTCGGTCAGCTCGCCGTACGCCACGTCGACCGGGTACTCGTTGCCGACGCAGGGCTTCAGCTGGTGTTTGACCTCCGCGGAGACCGCGGGGTCGTTCTTGACGAGCTGGACGCCGTCCACCCGGCCCCGGGCGGTGGTGGGGGCCGCCGAGGGCGTGGCGGCTGGGGCGGCGCCCTCCACCGCTTCGGAGTGCGCAGGGCCCTCGTCACGGGCGCCGGTGCCTCCCGTGCCGCACGAGGAGACGAAAAGGCCGAGGGCGGCGAGCACGGACACCGCCGTGATCGCCGCCTGGGAATTGCCTCGGGCCGGTGAGGGCCCGGCCTGGGTCAGGCCGCCGCGCAACGCTCCCGCTCCTCACGCTCCAGCGCGCGTGCGTCCAGATCGCGGGCTTCCAGCTCCTCGCGGAGCCGGGCGAGCGCCCGGTGCAGCGTGCTCTTGACCGTTCCGGCCGACATGCCGAGGGCGGCGGCCGTCTCCTCCGTGGACATCTGCTCCCAGTGTCGCAGCACCACGACACTGCGCTGCTTCGGAGCGAGCACCTTCATCGCGTCCATCAGCAGGGCGCGGTCCGCGTGCTGTTCGGTGGAGTCGTCCACGCAGGCGTCCGGGAGCTGCTCGGTGGGGACCTCCTCCAGCTTGCGGGCCCGCCACCACTCGGTCCGAGTGTTGATCATGACCCGGCGCAGGTAGGCGTCCGCGAGCCGCTTGTCCGCGATGCCCTCCCAGCGGCCGTACGTCCGGGCCAGAGCCGTCTGGAGGAGGTCCTGTGCGTCGACCGGGTCCGGGACCAGCCGGCGGGCGCTGCGCAGCAGCGCGTCCTGCCGGGTGCGGACGTACTCCTCGAACCCGAGCACCTCGCCCTGCGCCATGGTCAACCCCTCCGTTTTTCCCCGTTCCGGCTCGCGGTCGTCCGCCGGTTTCCTGCCGTGGTCTGTCGCCCTCGTGCCCTTGGGGGGCACGCAAACGAAGCTACGGAGGTGTTGTCACGGGGCTGTCCGAAGCAGCCTGCGGCTAGCGCTCGGCTGTCCGTCGGTTGTGTAACGGAAATGAGTTCGGGGTAAAGAGGCAGGCCGAATCATGCATGCATGTGCGGAGTTGTCCCGCCCATGGCCGTGACACAGACGGCCGTCGACCGTGATGAAGGGCTGTGACGGAGCCGGTCGCCTGTGAAGTGGCCCGGTGTCAGGTCAGCGGCAGGCGGTACAGGCCGCCCGGCAGCGGCTCCACCAGACCGTCGGCGACGAGGCCGTCCAGCGCGCGGGCGCGCTGCACCGGCTCGTGCCACACCCGGTCCAGGGCGCTCTGCGGCACGGGCGCGTGCGCGTCCCGGAGGACGGCCAGCAGCTTGCCCCGGACCTGCCGGTCCGTACCGGCGTACGTCTGCCCGCGGCGCGGCGGACCGTCGTGGTCCGGCTTGCCCGCGAGCCGCCAGGCGCACCGGGCGGCGATCGGGCAGCGCACGCACGTCTCGTTCCTGGCCGTGCACACCAGGGCGCCCAGTTCCATGGAGGCGGCGGCCCAGCGCGCGGCGGTCGTCTCGTCCTCGGGGAGCAGGGCGCGGGCCAGCTTGCGCTCGGCGGCGGTGGTGGCGTTCGGCGGGTACTGCACACCGGTGACGGCGCGCGCGAAGACCCGGCGGACGTTGGTGTCCAGTACCGCGTGCCGCTGCCCGTAGGCGAAGGAGGCGACGGCCGCCGCCGTGTACTCGCCGATACCGGGCAGCGCGAGCAGCTGGGCGTGGTCCGCCGGTACGTCGCCGCCGTGCCGCTCCGTTATGGCCACCGCGGCGCCGTGCAGCCGCAGGGCGCGGCGGGGGTAGCCGAGCCGCCCCCACGCGCGGACGGCCTCACCGGGGGCCTCCGCGGCCAGGTCGGCGGGGCGCGGCCAGCGGGCGAGCCACTGCTCGTAGACCGGCAGGACCCGGCTGACCGGGGTCTGCTGGAGCATGAACTCGCTGACCATCACGCCCCACGCGCCCGCCTCGGGGTGCCGCCAGGGCAGGTCGCGGGCGTTGTCCTCGAACCAGTCGATGACGGGGGAGTGCAGGTCCGCTCCGGCGACGCCGTCGGCGGGGCTGCTGTGCGGGGGCTTCGTGGGCGCAGTCATGGCCCTTCCGATCCTGCCATGCGCGATGGGGCACGTGTGCGTACCGCCACTCGGCCGGGTCCGGCGGGGACCCGCCGCCCCGCGCGCGTGCCGTAGCCATGGCCAGAGCTGCAAGGGGCGCCGCTGCAAATGTCCGGGGGGTGCGCGCCGGCGCGAAGTGGGGCGCACGGGCGCGGAATCCGGAATGATGATCCGGAAAAGTTGTACTCCGGGCGGCGGGTGGGGCCAGCGAACGCGGCGATCTCTCGTACAGTTTGCGCCGTGGGATCTCTGCGCAATCCGATCGGGCCGCTTCCCTCCTCCATCTACTGGCGACGGAGGGTTGTACTGCTGTCTGTGACCGCCTTGTTGGCGCTGCTCATCACCTGGATCGTCACCTCGGGCGGGGGTGGCGGCGACGACGGCGCCAAGGGGTCCAACGGCAAGAATCCCGCGTCCTCGATCACCCCCGGACCGTCCGGGTCGGGGCCCGCCATCAGCCAGGCACCCGGCGGGCGTGACGAGTCGACCGAGGGTGCCACCGGCGGCGGCTCGGGCGCGGACACGGGCGGCACGGGCGGCACGGGCGACGAGGGGGCGGGCTCCGCAGCGGGCGGCGGTGGCACGGACGACGGCGCCAACGGCAGCGGCGACGGCACCGGCAGCGGTTCGGGTACGACCCTGCCGGCCGGGACGACGCTGCCCAACTGCACCGCCAGCGTGGTCACGTTGAGCCTGCGCAGTGTCCGCAACGAGTACTCGCCCGACCAGACGCCCACGTTCCGGCTGACCGCCAAGAACTCCTCGGGCAACGACTGCAAGGTCGATCTCGGCCCGAAGAAGGCGGTGTTGACGATCACTCAGACCGGCAGCGCCGACGACTACTGGTCCTCGGCCGACTGCCCCAAGGCCTCCGGCAGCCTGCTGTACCGCGTACCGGCCGGCGACGCCTTCACGTACACCGTCATGTGGAACCGCAAGCCGAGCGCCGCCGAGTGCGCCACACCTCCGGCGGGGGTGGCCGGCGCCGGCACCTACCTCGTGGAGGCGCAGGCCCCGGGGTTCGCGAAGGCACAGACGTCCTTCGTGCTCAAGGACGACTGAGCCACCCGGGGCAGGGGGCGCCCGGTGGTGCGGCCGGGCGCCATGAGCACGGAGGGCGCGCCGAGAGGGGCGCGCATCGAGAGCCGAGGCGAGGGTCGACCGCCGAGAGCCGACCGTCAAGGGTCGGCCGCCCAGAGTCGGCCGCCCAGAGTCGGCCGCCCAGAGTCGGCCGCCCAGGGTCGACCGCCCAGAGTCGGCCAGCAAGCGTCGACTGCCGAGGGTCGACCGGCCGAGGGCCGACCACCGAGGACTCACCGCCCCTGGCCGCCGGACCTGCCACAGTGCCGGCTAGACGTACCGCTCCAGGATCGAGGACTCCGCCAGCCGCGACAGCCCCTCGCGGACGCTGCGCGCCCGCGCCTCGCCCACGCCGTCCACCGTCTGGAGGTCGTCGACGCTGGCGGCGAGGAGCTTCTGGAGGCCGCCGAAGTGCTCCACCAGGCGGTCGATGATGGCGCCCGGCAGCCTCGGCACCTTCGCCAGGAGGCGGAAGCCGCGCGGGGAGACCGCCGAGTCGAGCGCCTCGGGGGAGCCCGTGTAGCCCAAGGCGCGGGCCACCGTGGACAGTTCGAGCAGCTCGGCGTGGCTGAGCGCGTCCAGCTCGGACAGCGCCTCCTCGACCGTGCGGGAGCGCTTGGCGGTCGGCTCGGGGACGTAGTCCCGGACGACCAGCTCGCGCTCGGGCTCCAGGCCCGCGATCAGCTCGTCGAGCTGAAGGGCGAGCAGACGGCCGTCCGTGCCCAGTTCGACCACGTATTCGGCGATTTCGGTGGCGATGCGGCGGACCATCTCCAGGCGCTGCGCGACCGCGGAGACGTCCCGGACCGTCACCAGGTCCTCGATCTCCAGCGCTGACAACGTTCCCGCGACCTCGTCCAGACGGAGCTTGTAGCGCTCCAGTGTGGCGAGGGCCTGGTTCGCACGGGACAGGATCGCGGCCGAGTCCTCCAGGACGCGGCGTTGTCCGTCGACGTACAGGGCGATCAGGCGCATCGACTGGGAGACCGAGACGACCGGGAAGCCGACCTGCTTGGAGACCCGGTCCGCGGTGCGGTGACGGGTGCCCGTCTCCTCCGTGGGGATCGTCGGGTCCGGGACCAGCTGGACGCCGGCCCGCAGGATCTTGGACAGGTCGGAGGAGACCACGATGCCGCCGTCGAGCTTGCACAGCTCGCGCAGACGCGTGGCCGAGAACTCGACGTCCAGGTCGAAGCCGCCCGTGCACATCGTTTCGACGATCTTGTCGGAGCCCAGCACGATGAGCCCGCCGGTGTTGCCGCGCAGAACCCGCTCGAGGCCGTCGCGCAGGGGTGTGCCCGGAGCCACCGCGCTCAGCGCGGCGCGCATCAGCCCCTCGGCACCGGAACTCCCACCGGACTTTCCGGGAGCTGCCGCCCGGTCGTTGGCTGCCACTGCACTCCTCCGGTCGCAGGTTCTGAGGCGCTCCCGTTTCGCGCACTCGGTTCGTACGGACGGGCGAGACCTGGGCAAAGTCTACCGGCGCTCCTCCGCCTCCCGTGGGGCGTCTCGTCGACGCGAGCGAGGCAGGACCCGCAGGGCGTCCCCCATGTCCGCGACTTCCAGCACCTTCATACCGGCCGGGACCTTGCCGGGGTCGCCCGGTACGAGCGCGTGCGTGAAGCCCAGACGGTGTGCTTCGGCGAGCCTGCGCTGCACGCCCGTGACCCGTCTGACCTCGCCCGCGAGGCCCACTTCGCCGATCGCGACGAGGTTCTTGGGCAGCGGGGTGTCGCTCGCCGCGGAGGCCAGCGCGAGGGCGATCGCCAGGTCCGCCGCGGGCTCGGACAGCTTCACGCCGCCGACCGTCGCCGAGTAGATGTCCCGCTTGCCGAGCGCGCTGATCCGCCCGCGCTGCTCCAGGACGGCCAGCATCATCGAGACCCGGGACGTCTCCAGACCGGAGGTCGTACGGCGCGGGGACGGGATCTGCGAGTCGACGGTGAGCGCCTGCACCTCGGCGACCAGCGGCCGGCGGCCCTCCAAGGTGACCGTCAGGCAGGTGCCCGGGACCGGTTCGTCACGTCTGGTCAGGAAAAGTCCGCTCGGGTCGGCCAGGCCCGTGATGCCCTCGTCGTGCAGCTCGAAGCAGCCGACCTCGTCGGTGGCGCCGTAGCGGTTCTTCACGCCGCGCACGAGACGCAGGCGCGCGTGCCGGTCGCCCTCGAAGGACAGCACGACGTCCACGAGGTGTTCGAGGAGGCGGGGGCCGGCGATCGCGCCGTCCTTGGTGACGTGGCCCACCAGGAGAGTGGACATGCCCCGTTCCTTGGAGGCACGGATCAGGGCGCCGGCGACCTCACGGACCTGGGCCATGCCACCGGGGGCGCCGTCGATCTCCGGGGAGGCCACCGTCTGCACCGAGTCCACGATCAGCAGGGACGGCTTCACCGCGTCCAAATGGCCGAGGACGGCCGCCAGGTCCGTCTCCGCCGCCAGGTACAGGTGGTCGTCGATGGCGCCGATGCGGTCGGCGCGCAGCCGGACCTGGCTCGCCGACTCCTCGCCCGTGACATAGAGGGTGCGGTGCTCGTCGCTCGCCGACTTCGCCGCCACGTCCAGGAGCAGGGTCGACTTGCCGACGCCGGGCTCGCCGGCCAGCAGCACGACCGCGCCGGGGACCAGCCCGCCGCCGAGGACACGGTCCAGCTCGGGCACACCGGTGGGGCGGGCCGTGGCCTGCCGGCCGTCCACCTGGCCGATCGGGACGGCGGAGGTGGTGACGCGACCCGGCGCCGTCGTACGGACCGCGGGCGTGCCGTACTCCTCGACCGTGCCCCACGCCTGGCACTCGGGGCAGCGGCCGAGCCACTTGGCCGTCTGCCAGCCGCATTCCGTGCAGCGGTAGGACGGACGGTCCTTGGTGGTCTTCGTACGGGCAGCCATGCGTCACACCGTAACCGCCGCCACCGACAGCGGGGGGTGCCTGTGGACGAGCGGACCTCCCACAGGGCCTCCCACCTGTGGAAAAGCCGGGAACCCCCGGTGATCCGGCCACACCCCGTCACGAACGGGCCATGGAACCCCCCACCCCTGTCCCCTATTGAGGGATCGTTTCACCCGTACGGATTAAATGGACTCAAGGGACAAGAGGAGTGCGTTCCGTGCCGCCTACGGTCGCACGGGTGATGAGCAGCAGCCCGGAGATTTCGACCCGCACGACCGGCGCACACCGGGCGCACCGGGAGGCGCGCGACCGTGCCGCGGCGCGCACGGTGGCGCAGCGTCCCCCCGCGCGCTACGAGCCGTACCTGGACGGGCTGTTCACCTACTGCCTGTCCGTCCTGTGCGACCACGACGCCGCGACCGCCGCCCTCGGGGACGTCCTCGCCCTCGCCGAGCGGCGCGGCCAGCGCGTCCCGGACGCCGCGGGCGACCGCAGGGCCTGGCTGTACGCGCTGGCCCGCTGGGCGTGCCTGCGCAAGCTGGCCGAGGCCAAGCAGAAACGTCAGAGCACGCACGCGGCCGGCCGCTCCGGCGGCCACCGCCGGCCGGGCGGCCGACGCGCCGAGGCCGCCGTACCGGACGAACTCCAGGAGCGGCGGCGGCGCGAACTCGCCCTGCTCGCGTGGCCGGAGGCCGCCGGCACCACACCGGAACAGCGCGAGGCGCTCGAACTCGCCGTACGCCACCACCTCGCCGCGCACGAGGTCGCCGCCGTCCTCGGCACGGACCACGCGGCGGCCCGCGAGCTGCTCGCCACCGCCGCCTGCGAGGTCGAGCGCACGCGCGCGGCCCTCGCCGTCGTCGAGACCGGCGGCTGTCCCGGCGTCGCCCGGCTCACCGGCGAGCACCAGCTCGTCCTCAGCGCCGCCCTGCGCCGCGAGCTCGTCCGGCACGTCGACGACTGCCCCCGCTGCCGCCGTACCGCCGAGCGAGCCGTCCCCGGCCGCTGGCCCGGCGCCGGTGTCACCCCCGCCGAGCTGCCCGTCCTGGAGGCTCCCCGCGCGGAACTGCACATGGCCCTGACGCACCTCCCGCGCGCGCGGGGCACGGCCGTACCGCGCTACGACCGGCGCGGCTTCCCGATGGACCCCAAGGACCGCGCCGCCCGCCGGGACCGCCTCCGCGCGCGGGCCGTCACGACCACGGTGGTCGCCGCCGTCGTCGCGGCGCCCGTCTTCGCCCTGTGGGCGGCCTACCGGGGTGCCCCGGCCGGCGAGGGTGTCGACGGCCGCGCGACCGGTGTCGGCGAGGCGCAGGACTCCGGCGGCCTCGACAGCGAGGCGGCCGGCGGCTACGAGAACGCCGGGAACGCCAGCACCCGCCCCGGCACCGGCTTCACCGGGGACGACGGCCCGGACGTCTCCGTCGAGGTGGTCAGCGTCACGGGACTCGGCACGAAGAGCGCCGCCCGGCTGAGTGTGACCGCCCGCACCAGCGGCGACACCACACTGATCACCCTGGCCGCCTCCGAGGACGCCGAAGAACCGATCCGCTGGTCCGCCACCACCGGCGCCGCCTGGCTCTACCTGAGCCGCTCCACGGGAACGCTTCGGCCCGGCGAGTCCGTGACGGTCAAGGTCCACGTCGACCAGCTGCGCGAGCCTGCCGGGCACTGGCACGCGCGTGTGGCGATCGCCCCGGCCGGCACGGTCGTGTCCATCGACGGCTACGGCACCGCGCCGGGCCCCGCGGACCCCGGCACCGGCCCCCGCCCCGGCGGCCCCTCCGGCCCGCCCGCGTCCTCGCCCGACCCGGACCCGACCCCCACGGACCCGGCGCCTCCCGAGCCCACGCCCAGCGACCCGCCGCCCTCCCAGGACCCGGAGCCCACCCCCGGCGACCCGTCCCCGACCGACCCGGGCTCCACGCCGCCGACGGACGGCGGCGACCCGAGCCCGGCGACCTCGTAGGCCGCGGGCTGTGCGCGCCGCGGGCCAGGACCGGAGAACACCCGGACCGGGCGATTCAGCGCGCCGGATCCGCCGGATGCGGCGCCAGCAGCGGCAGCTGCGACGCCAGCCGCTCCTCGCACAGCTCGACCAGCCGGTCGTACCCGGCCTTGCCCATCAGCTCGGTCAGCTCGGCCCGGTAGGACACGTACACCGGGTCGCCCGCGCCGTGCGCCGAGGTCGCCGACGTGCACCACCAGTGCAGGTCATGGCCACCAGGACCCCAGCCGCGGCGGTCGTACTCGCCGATCGACACCTGGAGCACGCGCGTGTCGTCGGGCCGGTCGATCCAGTCGAACGTCCGCCGCACCGGAAGCTGCCAGCAGACGTCCGGCTTGGTCTCCAGGGGCTCGCGGCCCTCCTTGAGGGCCAGGATGTGCAGCGAGCAGCCCGCGCCGCCGGCGAAGCCCGGACGGTTCTGGAAGATGCACGAACCGTTGAACGGGCGGGTCTGCCGGGAGCCCTCCTCGTCGACCGAGGTCCAGCCGTCGCGGGTGCCCTCGGCGTGGTGCTGCCAGATGTCCGGCGTGAGGCGCGCTACATGCCCGGCGACGCGCTTCTCGTCGTCCTCGTCGGAGAAGTGGGCACCCAGCGAGCAGCACCCGTCGTCCGCGCGGCCCGCCTGGATTCCCTGGCAGCCGCTGCCGAAGATGCAGTTCCAGCGAGAGGTCAGCCATGTCAGATCGCAGCGGAAGACCTGCTCGTCGTCCGCCGGATCAGGGAACTCCACCCACGCGCGTGCGAAGTCGAGGCCCTTCTCGTCCGCTGCCAGGGCCTGCTTCGCCGTCCCCGGTGACCTCACCGACTGCACCGGCGAGGAACCCTTGGACGATTTGGGGGCCTTGTCGGCCTTCTCTTCCTTCGCCTTTTTCGTCTTTGGCACGCATCCAGGGTAAGTCGCCCACACCCTTGAACGGCACCGTCCCGGCGGGCACACCTGGGACGGAGCACCGCACCGCTGGCAGTAGCGTTCCCTACATGAGACTCGGTGTCCTCGACGTGGGATCGAACACGGTGCATCTGCTGGTCGTCGATGCGCACCCCGGCGCGCGCCCGCTGCCCGCGCACTCGCACAAGGCGGAGCTGCGCCTGGCCCAACTCCTCGACACGGACGGGGCGATCGGCCCCGACGGTGTCGACCGGCTGATCGAGGTCGTCCACGAGGCGCTCCAGGCCGCGGAGGACAAGGGCGTCGAGGATCTTCTGCCGTTCGCGACCTCCGCCGTGCGCGAGGCCACCAACGCCGACGACGTCCTCGCGCGCGTGCAGGCCGAGACCGGCGTCGAGCTCCAGGTCCTCACCGGCGCGGAGGAGGCCCGCCTCACCTTCCTCGCCGCCCGCCGCTGGTTCGGCTGGTCGGCCGGGAAGCTGCTGGTCCTGGACATCGGCGGCGGCTCGCTGGAGATCGCGTACGGCATCGACGAGGAGCCCGACGCGGCCGTGTCGCTGCCGCTGGGCGCGGGCCGCCTCACCGCGGGCTGGCTCCCGGGCGACCCGCCCGACCCCGAGGACATAAGGGCACTGCGCCGGCACGTCCGCGCGCAGATCGCCCGCTCGGTCGGCGAATTCACCCGCTTCGGCGCCCCCGACCACGTCGTCGCCACCTCGAAGACGTTCCGGCAGCTCGCCCGCATCGGCGGTGCCGCCCGTTCCACCGAGGGCGACTACGTCCAGCGCGAGCTCAAGCGGGTGTCCCTGGAGGCCTGGGTGCCGCGGCTGGCCGGCATGACGGCCGCGCAGCGCTCCGAACTGCCGGGCGTCTCCGAGGGCCGCGCGAGCCAGCTCCTCGCCGGCGCCCTGGTGGCCGAGGGCGCGATGGACCTGTTCGGCGTGGAGAACCTGGAGATCTGCCCGTGGGCACTGCGGGAGGGCGTGATCCTGCGGCGGCTCGATCACATGGGGTCGGCGTAGGGACCTGATCGGTCGGATGGGGTCGGCGTAGAGACCCGATCACATGCCACCGGCGCAGAAGGGCCACGAGCCGGACCGGAAGGCCACGAGCCGGACAGGAAGGTCACGAGCCGACCGGAAGGCCACGAGCCGACCGGAAGGTCACGAGCCGGACCGAATGCCACGGGAGCGGGAAACGCAAGGGGTGCGAACGACTGTGCGATCGGCCACAAACCGCCTGCGCCCGCCCGTGGCGCATCCCACAACGGCCAACAGGCGCCCGGTCACACCCATCCGCACCCCGTAACCTGTCCCCCATGGCAGAGCCAGTCGTGCGGATCCCGGATGCGAAGGTCGCCCTGTCGACGGCCTCCGTGTACCCGGAGCCGACGGCGACGGCCTTCGAGATCGCCGCGCGCCTCGGCTACGACGGCGTCGAGGTCATGGTGTGGAACGACCCGGTCAGCCAGGACATAGAGGCGCTGCGCCGGCTGAGCGACCACCACCGGATCCCGATCCTCGCCGTGCACGCCCCCTGCCTGCTCATCACCCAGCGCGTGTGGTCCACCGACCCCTGGGTCAAGCTTCAGCGGGCCCGCGCGGCGGCGGAGAAGCTCGGGGCGACCACGGTCGTCGTCCACCCGCCGTTCCGCTGGCAGCGCCAGTACTCCCGGGACTTCGTCCAGGGCATCTGGCGGATGGCGAACGAGACCGACGTACGGTTCGCTGTCGAGAACATGTACCCGTGGCGCTACCGCGACCGCGAGATGCTCGCGTACGCCCCCGACTGGGACGTGACGAAGGACGACTACCGGCACTTCACGATCGATCTCAGCCACGCGTCGACCGCCCGCACGGACGCGATGCAGATGATCGACCGCATGGGGGACCGGCTCGGCCATGTCCACCTCGCCGACGGAAACGGCTCCGCCAAGGACGAACACCTGGTCCCCGGCCGTGGCGGCCAGCCCTGCGCCGAGGTGCTGGAACGGCTCGCGCTGAGCGGCTTCGACGGCCATGTCGTGATCGAGGTCAACACCCGGCGGGCCATGTCCGGCGCCGAACGCGAGGCCGACCTGGCGGAGGCCCTGGCCTTCACCCGCCTGCACCTGGCATCGGCGGCCGCGAAGGCGCCCCGCACGTGACCGACGCCCACCGGGCCCCCCGGAGCCACGGCCGATCTCCTCGTACGACATCGGCGGACCCGTCGGCACCCGGCCCGACGGCCCCCACCCCCGTCACCCCCGACGAACCCACCCCCGTCACCCCCGCCGCCCCGAGCGACTCCCCCACCGCCCCCGCCCGCCGACGGGGCCGCCCCCCGCGGACCGAGTCGGCCGACACCCGTGACCGGATCCTGGCCGCCGCCCGCGAGCAGTTCTCCGAGCGGGGCTACGACAAGACGTCCGTGCGTGGGATCGCGAAGTCGGCCGGCGTGGACCCGGCGCTCGTGCACCACTACTTCGGCACCAAGGAACAGATCTTCGAGGCGGCCATCGAGGTCGCCTTCGCGCCCACCCTCGACGCGCCGGCCGCGCTCGCGGAGGGCCCGATGGAAGGCCTGGGGGAGCGGCTGGCCCGCTTCTTCTTCGGCGTCTGGGAGAACCCCGCCACCCGTACGCCCCTCCTCGCGATCCTCCGCTCGGCCGTGAACAACGAGACCGCGGCCGCCGTCTTCCGCCGCCTGGTCGCCGCCCAGGTGCTGCGCCGCATCGCCGCCCAGCTCGACCTGCCGGACGCCGAGCTGCGCGCCGAACTGGCGGCCGCGCAGCTGGTCGGCTGCGCGATGCTGCGGTACGTGATCAAGGTCGAGCCGCTGGCGTCGGCCGACGTCGAGCAGCTCGTCGCGCGGGTGGCACCGGTCGTACAGGGACACCTGACCGGCCCCTGAGGCCGGGACATGCGTCCCGCCGAGGCCGAGACATGCGTCCCGCATTCCGGACACCTCGTCCCGTACGCTGGATGACCGGCGTACGCTCAATAACAGCCCTATCTGTCTGAAGGAGCGAGCGACGATGCCCGAGCTGAGGTCCCGCACAGTCACCCACGGTCGCAACATGGCGGGCGCCCGCGCCCTTATGCGCGCCTCCGGTGTACCCGGTGCGGACATCGGCCGGAAGCCGATCATCGCGGTGGCCAACAGCTTCACCGAGTTCGTGCCCGGCCACACCCACCTCCAGCCCGTCGGCCGGATCGTCAGCGAGGCGATCCGTGAGGCCGGCGGCATCCCCCGCGAGTTCAACACGATCGCCGTCGACGACGGCATCGCGATGGGCCACGGCGGCATGCTGTACTCCCTGCCCTCCCGCGACCTGATCGCGGACAGCGTGGAGTACATGGTCGAGGCGCACTGCGCCGACGCCCTGATCTGCATCTCCAACTGCGACAAGATCACCCCGGGCATGCTGAACGCCGCCCTGCGGCTCAACATCCCGACGGTCTTCGTCTCCGGCGGCCCGATGGAGTCCGGCCGCGCCACGCTGGTCGACGGCACGGTCCGCACCCTCGACCTGGTCGACGCGATCTCCGACGCCGTGAACGACAAGATCTCGGACGAGGACATCCTCCGCATCGAGGAGAACGCCTGCCCGACCTGCGGATCCTGTTCCGGCATGTTCACCGCCAACTCGATGAACTGCCTGACCGAGGCCATCGGCCTCTCCCTCCCCGGCAACGGCTCGGTGCTGGCCACCCACACGGCGCGTAAGCAGCTGTACGTCGACGCGGCCCGCACGGTCATGGACATCACCCGGCGCTACTACGAGCAGGACGACGAGACGGTCCTGCCGCGCACCATCGCCAGTTTCGCCGCGTTCGAGAACGCCATGGCGCTGGACATCGCGATGGGCGGCTCGACCAACACGATCCTCCACCTGCTGGCGGCCGCCCAGGAGGCGGGCGTCCCGTTCGGCCTCCACGAGATCGACGCCGTCTCCCGGCGCGTGCCCTGCCTGGCGAAGGTGGCGCCCAACGTCGCCAAGGACCGCACGTACTACATGGAGGACGTGCACCGCGCCGGCGGCATCCCCGCCCTGCTCGGCGAGCTGCACCGCGCGGGCCTGCTCAACGAGGACGTGTACTCGGTCCACAGCCCGTCCCTGGCGGACTGGCTGAAGACCTGGGACGTCCGCGGCGGCTCCCCGTCGGCAAAGGCCGTGGAACTGTGGCACGCCGCCCCGGGCTGCGTCCGCTCCGCCGAGGCCTTCTCCCAGTCCGAGCGCTGGGAGGCGCTGGACGAGGACGCCGCGGGCGGCTGCATCCGCTCCGCCGAGCACGCCTACTCCAAGGACGGCGGCCTCGCGGTCCTGCGCGGCAACCTCGCCGTCGACGGCTGCGTGGTCAAGACGGCCGGCGTGGACGAGTCGATCTGGACCTTCGAGGGCCCGGCGGTCGTCTGCGAGTCGCAGGAGGAGGCCGTCGAGAAGATCCTCAACAAGCAGGTCACCCACGGCGATGTCGTCGTCATCCGCTACGAGGGCCCCAAGGGAGGCCCCGGTATGCAGGAGATGCTCTACCCGACGTCGTTCCTGAAGGGCCGCGGCCTCGGCAAGACCTGCGCCCTGATCACCGACGGCCGCTTCTCCGGCGGCACGTCCGGTCTGTCGATCGGCCACGCCTCTCCCGAGGCGGCGTCCGGCGGCACGATCGCCCTCGTCCGGGACGGCGACCGCATCCGCATCGACATCCCGAACCGCTCGATCGAGCTGCTCGTCGACGACGCGGAACTCACGCGCCGTGAGCAGTCGTTGAACGGTGTGTACGCCCCGGCGAACCGCGAGCGGAAGGTCTCCGCCGCCCTGCGCGCCTACGCCGCGATGGCGACGAGCGCGGACAAGGGCGCGGTGCGGGACGTGTCCAAGCTGGGCTGAGCCACGGCGCGGGCCGCCTCTCCCTCAGGGAGGGGCGGCCCTTCGCATGTTGAGGGAAGGGCGGTCCTTCGCATGCTCAGGGGGGGGCGGCCCTTCGCATGTTCAGGGAAGGTCGGCCCCTCCCATGCCCGCCGCCCGCGGAGCCATCCCTGCTACCAGGCCGCGGGATCCCGCCCGTCCACGGCGAACACCGTGCCGTCGGGAGCACCCGCGTACACCCGGCCGTCGACCGCCCCGGGCGCCGGCAGGGCCGAGACGACCTCGCCCGCGTTCGCGCCGAGCCGCAGCGCCGTCTGCCCGACGAGCTTCCCCGCGTCGGTGTCCACGGCGAGGAGACGGCCGTCCGCGGCACTGAAGTACACGTGCTCGCCGTCGGCGACCGGCACCGAACCCCGGCTCACAGCCGTCTGGAGCGACCACAGCCGCTTCCCCCCGACCGTGTCCACCGCCACCAGCGCCCCGTCGAAGGCCAGCAGATAGACCCGGTCGCCGTGCACGGCCGCCCGCGCCTGCTGGAGCGGGACGTTCAGCGTCACCCGCAGCACGTCCCCGCTCTCCGGGTAGTAGCGGACCACGGCGCCGACCTTGCCGTACTCCCCGCCCTCCGCCAGCAGGACGAGGCTGTCGTCCGTGGTGCCCACGAGCGTCAGCGTGCCGTCGAGCGACTTCTCCCAGCGCACGTCCCCCGTGGCGGGGTCCACGGCCGTGAGCCCGGTGCGCCCGTCGTCCGTCGCGGTCGTCACGTACGCCAGCGGGTCCTTGGGGAACGACACGAAGTACGGCCGGCTCTGTCCCGGGATCCGCCGGTCCCACACGGTCCGCCCGGACGCGGCGTCCACGCCGGTCACCGTGCCGTCGGCCGCGGTCAGCAGCAGCGTGCCGCCGGCGCTCTCGACACCCGCGTACGCCGACACGTCCCGTGTCCAGCGCACCGCGCCCGACGCCGGGTCGAGGGCCTCGACCCGCTTGCCGGAGTGGGTGAGCACCAGCGCAAGCCCGCCCGCGAGCATCGGCGCCCGGCGGGGTCGGTCGCCCTTGGCGAGGGTGTGCCGCCACGCCACCCGCCCGTCGGACGCGTCGAGCGCGGACACCAGCCCCGACTGCGCGCAGAGCAGCCGCCGCACGTCGTACGCGCACTGCGGCATGCCGCCGTCGTCACCGCCGCCCGCCGACTCTGTGGCCGGTGTGGCCGGTGTGGCCGTCCAGCCGGCGAAGGCGGCCGACGCCGAGCGCGACCCGCCCGCCGTGCCCCGCGTGTTCCCGTCCGTTCCGCCGTCCCCGCCGAGCGCCAGCGCGGAGGCGAGCGCTCCGCCCGAGACGACGACGGCCACGGCGCCGAGGACCAGCCCGATACGGCGGCGCCGGTTCGGAGGTCTCGGGGCCGTGGGCGATGCCGCGGACGGCCCGCCGTCGCCGGACCCGGACCTGCACCCGGACCCGGCCTCGGTCCCCGCCTCGGCCTCGGCCGCGTCCGGCTGCGGCTCGTCCGCCGCCCGCTGCGACGGTATGAAGGCCTGGGTGTCGTACGAGGCGGCCACCGAGCGCAGTTCCCGCATCAGCTCGTCCGGCGTCGGCCGGTCCTCGGGCTCCTTGGCGAGGCAGCGGCGCACCAGCGGCGCGAGGTTCTCCGGTACGCCCGTCAGGTCCGGCTCGTCGTGCACGACCTGGTAGGCGACGACATAGGGGCTGTCGGAATCGAACGGCCCACGCCCCGTGGCCGCGTGCACCATCACCGAGCCCAGCGCGAAGATGTCGGCGGCGGGCCCGACCTCCCGGGGCCGCCGGAACTGCTCGGGCGCCATGAACGGCGGCGTCCCGATCAACTTGCCTGTCTCGGTCCGCAGTTCGCTGTCCTTCGGCCGCGAGATACCGAAGTCGATCACCTTCGGGCCGTCTTCGGCGAGCAGGACGTTGCTCGGCTTCAGATCCCGGTGTACGACCCCGACGCGGTGGATGTCGCGCAGCGCCTCGGCGAGTCCGGCCATCAGCCGCCGCAACTCACCTGTGTTCATCGGCCCGTTCCGCTTCACCTGTTCGGCGAGCGTCGGGCCGGGGATGAACAGCGTGGCCATCCAGGGCCGTTCGGCCTCCGGGTCGGCGTCGACGACCGGCGCGGTGAAGGCGCCGCTGACCTTCCGGGCGGCCCCCACCTCCTGCCGGAAACGCCCCCTGAACTCGGGATCCCTCGCGAACTCCGCGTGGACGACCTTCACCGCGACCTTCATCCCGGAGGTGCTCCGGGCAAGGTGAACCACGCCCATGCCACCGGAGCCGAGACCCGACTCCAGCCGATAGTGACCGGCGTACTCCGGAAGTTCCGCTTCCGCGCCCGCTCCGGTGTTGCGCTGTGGCGTCATGGACCACCCCCGTGCTGTTCTTCCGCGCGCGCGACGCACGGAGCCTAGTCGATGACTCGAACGGGACAGAGGCGGCTTGCTAGCCTCCGTGTGCGAATCCTGTACATGTGTTTCAGGACGGGTTTTAAGGGAATCAACGTGGCCTCATGGCACTCATGAGGTCCAACGGGGGAGGTTTTCCATGTCTGTCGACCGTGTGGAAGAGGCCGAGAACATCGGTGCGGCGGAGGCCGTCGCGACGGCCGGACTGACGTACTACCCGGTCGCCCCGGGCGTCCGGCTGAACGTGCGCAGCGGCCCCGGCACCAGCTACCCGATCGTCAAGGTCCTGCCCGAGGGCACCAAGGTCCCGATCTTCTGCCAGTCGCCCGGCACGACGATCAGCGGCCCGTACGGCACCACGAACATCTGGGACAACATCGCCGACAGCCAGTTCGTCTCCGACGCGTACGTCAGGACCGGCAGCGACGGCTACATCGCCGCACGCTGCGCCTGACGGCTGGGTCGCTCGGCGTCGGGCGTGACGGCTGGGTCGTTCGGCGTCGGGCGTGACGGCTGCTGCATTGCCCGTCCCGCCCGCCCCACGCCCGAGCACGGAGCGCCCCACCCGGGAGCCCGCCCCCGACCGGAGCCATAATCGTCCCGTGAGCGACGAAATCGGCACCCCGGACACCTCGGCGGGCTCCCCGGACATCCCCGCGGGCACCCCGGCCGGCCAGGCGGACCCCACCGGCCCCCGCCCCGAGCCCCTGCGCTTCTTCGGCACGACCTGGGTGAACCACGACCAGGGCTACGCCGTCCGTCGCGCCGGCGCGACCATCGGCGCGCTCCTCGCCACGACCGCCTCCTGCCTCGTTCTGCGCTTCGCCTACGAGGGCCTGGCCATCGCCGACATCGGCGGCTTCGTGAACCTGCTGGTCGTCGTGATGTTCGCGATCTGCAGCGCCCTCGCCTTCCGCAACACCTGGGAGAGCTTCACCAAGCGCCCCGACCCCGACCGCCAGGCCTCTCTCCGGGGCCTCCTGGCCATCGGCTTCGTCGGCTCGCTCGTCGCCTACTTCTTCCGCTCCCTCGCCGAGGCGCCCGGCGAGAAACTCCACCGGGCCGAGTACGAGACGGCCCGGGAGCAGCACGCGAAGCGCACCACCCGCCGCACGGGCAACCCCGCGAAGAAGCGCCGCCGTACCTGACCCGGCCGGGAACGCCCACGAAACCCCGTTCCCCTCCGCACCCCCACGGGTCACGATGACTTCATGACGGCCCCTTCCCACCCCACGCCGGCCCACGCCGCCACCCGCGCCCATTCCTTCAACGCCGCCGCCGCCCAGTACGCCGCCAACCGCCCCTCCTACCCGCCCGCCCTCCTCGACACGATCGAGGAACTGTCCGGCCGCCCCCTCGCCGGTGCGCGGGTCGCGGACATCGGGGCCGGCACGGGCATCGCGACCGCTCTCCTGCACACCCGTGGCGCGCACGTCGTCGCCGTCGAGCCCGGGGACGGCATGACGGCGCAGTTCCGCCGGGCCCTCCCGGACGTGCCCGTCGTCCGGGGCGACGGCAACCGCCTCCCGCTGGCCACCGCCTCCCTCGACCTCCTCACCTACGCCCAGTCCTGGCACTGGACCGACCCCGCCCGCTCGGTCCCGGAAGCCCTGCGCGTCCTGCGGCCGGGCGGCGCGCTGGCGCTGTGGTGGAACACCGGCGCGCTCGACGTGCCGTGGATCGAGGCCCAGGCGAACCGCATCGAACGCCACTTCGGCATCGACCCGCTGGTGAGGAAGAACGGCGACGCCACCCACATCGCCCTCGCCGACCCGACCGGCAGCCTCGCCTTCACCCGCCGCCGGATCCGCTGGAGCCGCCGCGTCCCCGTCGACCTCCACCTCGCCAACATAGGCAGCCACTCGGGCTTCCTGGTCCAGGGCGAACAGCGAGCGACCGCCTTCCTCACCGAGGAGCGCCGCCACCTCCTCGCCGCTTTCCCCGACGGCACGATCGAGGAGACCTACGACGTGGAACTGCTGGTCGCGACCTCCCCCTGAGGCTCCTCCGGCAGCTCCGCCCGCCGTTCTCGCGCCGCGGCCCACCCTTCGAGGGCCGCCGCGCAGGCGTGATCCGCATGCCGCAGCCCGGCCAGCTCCAGCCGCACCTTCCGGTCGTACGGCAGCGCGTCCAACGCGTCCAGCAGCTTCGGCAGCCGCAGGAACGTCGCATGACCGACCACCCGCACGACGATCCCGTCGTCCCCCCGGTCCTCCGTCTCCACGTGGACGTGGCTGATCTCCCACGCCGTCTTCGCGACGGCCAGCGCCAGCCCGACCAGCACCCCCTCGAACAGGTTCCCCACCACGATCGCCACCGCCGTGACGCCGAGGACCAGGACCTCCCCGCGGTGCGCGCGCCACAGCGTCCGTACCTCGCGCACCGGCACGAGCCTGCACCCGGCGTGCACCAGCAGCCCTGCCAGCGCCGCGACCGGGACGGCTCCGAGCACCCCGGGCAGGAAGGCCGCGAACAGCAGCAGCCACACCCCGTGCAGTACCCGTGAAGCTCTGGTCCGCGCCACCGCCCGCACTCCCCGCGACGGGGCGCGCCCAGCCGCGCTCCGCAGGATGAGCGACGTCATCGGCAGCGCGCCCAGTACCCCGCACACCGCGTTCCCCGCGCCCTGCGCCATCAGCTCCCGGTCGTGTTCCGTCCGCCGTCCGTCGCGCGGCCGGTCCACCGCCGCCGCGCCGAACAACGACTCCGCCGACGCGATCAGCGCGAACGCCACGACCGTCCCGATCACCCCCACTTCCGTCAGCCGGCCGAAGTCCGCCGCCTCCGGCACCCGTACGGCATCCCACAGCCCCTGCACCTGGACCCGCCGCACCTCCAGGTCGAACGCCCAGGTCACCCCCGCCGCCAGTGCGATCGCCGGCACCGCCGCCGGCACCAGCCGCGCCCCGCGCCGCCACCGGCCCCACAGCAGCAGCACCACCATGGTGGCACCGCCCACCGACAACGCCACCGGATCCGCCCGCCCGGGCAGCGACACCAGCCCGGCGAGCCTCCCGGGCCCGCTCCCCGGCGCGGTCGCGTCCCCGAGGGCGTACACCTGCCCGGCGACCAGCACCAGCCCGATCCCGGCGAGCATCCCCTGCGCGACGGCCACGGACACCGCCCGGAACCACCGCCCGAGCCGCAGCGCCCCGAGCGCGAACTGCACCAGCCCGGCGCCGAGCACGAGCACACCGAGGGTGCGCAGGCCGTACGCCTGCACGGCCTCGCACACCAGCAGGGTCAGTCCCACCGCCGGACCGCTCACCCGGAGGCTGCCGCCGGGCAGCAGCCCGGCGACCAGCCCGCCGACGATCCCGGTGACCAGCCCCAGCTCGGCGGGCACGCCGGAAGCCACGGCGACACCCGCACACAGGGGCACCGCCACGAGGAATCCAAAAAAGACGAGGAGGGAAGAGAGGAGATCGGCTTTGTGGACACCAGGACACGTCACGGAGCACCTCCGGCAGGGAACGGGAGATGCGTGGGCGCGCCGCGCCGGGGGAGGGCGCGGCGACGGACTGCGCGGCAGCAGCCGTGGACCTCACCGCGCATGAATTCCATTGTCAGTTGAAACGACCGATTCCGCATCGGGTTCCGGTGCTCAGTACGTGAACACGGAGTCGAAGGAACCGGATCCTCCGCTTCCAATCCCACCGCCGCGCGCCTGCGCCGCCGCACGCACCCCGGCCGGCCGCCCCGCCCGGCGCCCCGACCGCGGCGCTTGACGGGGCATGGCCCCGAGAGCATTATTCATCGCGTGATGAATTTTAAGAACGGGCCCTCCGAGCCACCCGACAGCCGGCCCGCCCCGTCCGGGGGCGAGCCCGTGCCCCCCGCCATCGACGCCCGGCACCTCACCGTCGTCCGCGGCCCCCGCACCGTCCTGCGCGCCCTCGACTTCACCGTCCCGCGCGGCCAGATCACCGGCCTGCTCGGCCCCTCCGGCTGCGGCAAGTCCACGCTGATGCGCGCGATCGTCGGCACCCAGGACAAGGTCACCGGCACGCTCGACGTCCTCGGCCGCCCCGCCGGCCACTCCTCCCTGCGCACCCGCATCGGCTACGTCACCCAGGCGCCCTCCGTCTACGACGACCTGACCGTCCGCCAGAACCTCGACTACTTCGCCGCGATCCTCGACCCCGGCCGCGCCGCGACCGACCGACGCCACGAGAACGTCACCCGGGCCATCTCCGACGTCGACCTCACCACCCACGCCGACGCCCTCGCCGGAAACCTCTCCGGCGGCCAGCGCAACCGCGTCTCCCTCGCCGTCGCGCTCCTCGGCACCCCGGAACTCCTCGTCCTCGACGAACCCACCGTCGGCCTCGACCCCGTACTCCGCCGCGACCTGTGGCAGCTCTTCGACGACATCGCCGCCTCCCGCGGCGCCACCCTCCTCGTCTCCTCCCACGTCATGGACGAGGCCGAGCGCTGCCACCGCCTGCTCCTGATGCGCGACGGCGAGATCCTCGCCGACGACACCCCGGCCGCCCTCCGCGAACGCACCCACTCCGACACCGTCGAGACGGCCTTCCTCCACCTGGTCGAC
Source organism: Streptomyces phaeofaciens (assembly GCF_014648915.1). Lineage (GTDB taxonomy): Bacteria > Actinomycetota > Actinomycetes > Streptomycetales > Streptomycetaceae > Streptomyces > Streptomyces phaeofaciens. The sequence goes on from NZ_BMSA01000006.1 coordinate 293,475, forward strand.
GAGGCCGCCGAGGCCGCCCGCGCGAAGGAGACGACCCGATGACCACCTCAGCCCCCGCCGCCCCCACCGGCGCCCTCAACCTCTCCCGCACCACCGCCACCGCCGCCCGCGTCCTGCGCCAGCTGCGCCACGACCCCCGCACCATCGCGCTGATGATCCTCATCCCCTGCGTGATGCTCTTCCTGCTGCGCTACGTCTTCGACGGCAGCCCGCGCACCTTCGACAACATCGGCGCGTCCCTGCTCGGGATCTTCCCGCTGATCACGATGTTCCTGGTCACCTCCATCGCCACCCTGCGCGAACGCACCTCCGGCACCCTCGAACGCCTCCTCGCCATGCCCCTGGGCAAGGGCGACCTCATCGCCGGCTACGCCCTCGCCTTCGGCACCCTCGCGATCATCCAGTCCGCCCTCGCCACGGGCCTCGCGGTCTGGGCCCTGGACCTCGACGTCACCGGCAGCCCCTGGCTCCTCCTCCTGGTCGCCCTCCTCGACGCCCTGCTCGGCACCGCCCTCGGCCTCTTCGTCTCGGCCTTCGCGTCCTCCGAGTTCCAGGCGGTCCAGTTCATGCCGGCCGTGATCTTCCCCCAGCTCCTCCTCTGCGGCCTCTTCACCCCGCGCGACGCCATGCACCCCGCCCTCGAAGCCGTCTCCGACGTCCTCCCCATGTCCTATGCCGTCGACGGCATGAACGAGGTCCTCCACCACACGGACATGACGACGACCTTCGTACGGGACGTCCTCATCGTCGGCGGCTGCGCGCTGCTGGTCCTAGGCCTGGGCGCGGCGACCCTGCGACGCAGGACGCAGTAGTCCGGACACCACCCCCGGGCGCCCCCCGAGACCGACGTCCCGCCCACCGGACAGCCACCCCCCACCCGCCCGCACCGGTGCGAGGATGAACCCGGACGACGCAACCCCCGGAGGGCCCCGCATCATGACCCAGAAAGTCGCAGTCCTCGGCACCGGCAAGATCGGCGAAGCCCTGCTCAGCGGAATGATCCGAGGCGGCTGGCCCCCGGCCGACCTCCTCGTCACCGCCCGCCGCCCGGAACGGGCCGAAGAACTCCACGCGCGCTACGGAGTCACCCCGGTCACCAACGCCGAGGCCGCCAAGACCGCCGACACCCTGATCCTCACGGTCAAACCGCAGGACATGGGCACGCTCCTCGCCGAACTCGCCGACCACGTCCCCGCCGACCGCCTGGTCATCAGCGGAGCCGCCGGCATCACCACCTCCTTCTTCGAGGAGCGCCTGGCGCCCGGCACGCCCGTCGTCCGCGTCATGACGAACACCCCCGCCCTCGTCGACGAGGCGATGTCCGTCATCTCCGCCGGCACCCATGCCACCGCCGACCACCTCGCCCACGCCGAGGAGATCTTCGGTGCCGTCGGCAAGACCCTCCGCGTGCCCGAGTCCCAGCAGGACGCCTGCACCGCACTCTCCGGCTCCGGCCCGGCGTACTTCTTCTACCTGGTCGAGGCCATGACCGACGCCGGCATTCTGCTCGGCCTGCCCCGCGACAAGGCCCACGACCTCATCGTCCAGTCCGCGATCGGCGCCGCGACGATGCTCCGCGACAGCGGCGAGCACCCCGTCAAACTCCGCGAGAACGTCACCTCCCCCGCCGGCACCACCATCAACGCCATCCGCGAACTCGAGAACCACGGCGTACGGGCCGCCCTCATCGCCGCCCTCGAAGCCGCCCGCGACCGCAGCCGCGAACTGGCCTCCGGCAACAACAGCTGACCCGCTCCAGGGGGCGGCGGACCACACGGCCGCGGCCACGATCTCCTTCGCGACCACCACCCGCGCGAAGCCGCCCCCGCACAGCGACCCCGCTACCGAGCCACGTTCAGCACCTCGCGCGACCCGCCCGACACGGCCGGCACCGCCCCCGAGGCCGCACCTGAGGCCACCTCGGTCACCGGTGGCAGCAGCCCGATCGCCCGATAGGCGGTATCCACGATCGGACGCGCCATTCCCCGAGCCTTCTCCGCACCAACCCGCAGCACCCCCTCCACATACGCGGGATCCGCGCACAGCTCCCGGTGCCTGGCCTGCACCGGCTTCAGAATGTCGACCACGGCGTCCGCCGTGTCCTTCTTCAAAGCGCCGTACGAGTCGTAAACGGCCGCCAGATCCTCCGGGTTCCCGCCCGTGCACGCGGCGAGGATCTCCAGCAGGTTCGCCACCCCCGGTCGCTCCGCCCTGTCGTACACGACCCCCTGCCCGCTGTCGGTGACGGCCCGCATCACCTTCTTGCGCACCACGTCCGGCTCATCGAGCAGATAGACGATCCCCGGCCCGGAGTCGTCGCTCTTCCCCATCTTCGAGCCGGGTTCCTGCAGATTCATCACCCGCGCCGCCACCACCGGATGCGTGGCCCTCGGCACCACGAACGTGTGCCCGTAGCGCTGGTTGAACCGCACCGCCAGATCCCGGGTCAGCTCGACATGCTGCCTCTGGTCGTCCCCCACCGGCACCTCGTCGGTCCCGTACGCCAGGATGTCCGCCGCCATCAGCACCGGATACGTCAGCAGCGACAGCCGCACACTCCCCCCGCGCTCCCGCTCCCGCGCGGCCTTCTCCTTGTACTGGACCATGCGCCGCATCTCCCCGTCGGTGGCCACGCACTCCAGCACGTACGACAGCCGCGCGTGCTCGTCCACGTGACTCTGTACGAATACGGTGCACAGCTCGGGATCCAGCCCCGCAGCCAGCAACAACGTCGCCGCCTGCCGACTCAGCCGGCGCACCCGCGCCGGATCGTGCTCCACGGTCAGGGCGTGCAGATCGACGACGCAGAACACCGCGTCGGCCTGATGCTGGTCGACCTCGACCCACCGCCGCATGGCCCCCAGGTAGTTCCCCAGGGTCAGATTCCCGGTCGGCTTGATCCCGCTGAAAACCCGTGCCATCTCCACTCCACCTCCTGGTCGAGGCCGCCGTCCCGGCCGGCCGACCCTCAGGAGTCCTGGAGGGAGAAACAAGAACGGCCGCCGAGGCGGCGGCCGTTGAACGCATACGTCAGCACGGCCGCCTCAGGCGGCCCACCACAGCTGGGTGCACGTGCGCGTACGCGTAGTCATGGGCCCACAGTACGCCTCCGGGGTGCCCTGGGAGCGAGGGTTGACACACCCCCTGGGCATACGTAGTGTTCTCCGAGTTGTCCGACGTGAGCGCCGACTCCGGTCGGTCCCCGGACAGCCATTCCGCAAGTACCAACCACTCTCGACGAGCAGTCTTTTCGTCTGCCGTCGTGTCATTGGCGTGCGTATTCGCGAAATGAGGAATCCGCGTTCGAAAGGACGCAGCCCCCGATTGGCTTCGGGGGCCAGGAATCCGCTAAAGTCTCACTCGTCGGAACGGCCCAACAGCCGGGAAGACAACCCCCTCTGACTGGGAATCAGACGC
>NZ_BMSA01000007.1 GCF_014648915.1 Streptomyces phaeofaciens
GCGTCCACAACTTCTCCCGCTTCGCACAGCCCACGGAACTGGACCTGAGGCGGTTCGACGGACGTCACCCCGTCGAACTCTTCGGCGGCGTGCGTTTCCCCGCCATCGGTGAGCTGCCCTACCTGCTCACCCTCGCGGGCCACGGCTTCTACTGGTTCCGGCTCACCCGAGCCGCGGCCCCGGTCGGCCGACGCCTGTGAGCGTGCGTCGAGGAAAGGATGGGTCAACGTGACGAAGACCGCCCCTCTGCGACCGGGCACCGCGAGCGGGGTCCGCTCGGCCGGGCCGCTGGCCGCCCTCCTGCGGGAGTGGCTGCCACGGCAGCGCTGGTTCGCCGGCAAGGACCGCCCCCTCACCGAGCTGCGCATGCTGTCGATGACGGAGCTGTATCCGGGCTGTCTGCATCTCCTCGTGCACGCCGGGCAGTCGGGGGTCCCGACCCCCGGGAACACTCCCCCTGCCGGTGACTGCTACCAGCTGCTCCTCGGCCTCCAGAAGCATCTGTCGCCGCGGCTGGGCCGGGCCGTGATCGGCAGGGTGGAGGAGGGTCCGCTGGCGGGGCTGACGGTCCACGACGCGTTGCAGGATCCCCGGTCGGCGCATCTGCTCCTGGAGCGGATGCGCCACCCCGGCACGCTGGGTCCGCTCTCCTTCGAGTCGGACCCGTCGGTGCCGGTGCCGGCCGGGCTCGCGCCACGACTGCTGGAGGCCGAGCAGTCCAACACGTCGCTGGTGTACGGCGACGCGTTCATCCTGAAGATCTTCCGGCGGATCCAGCCAGGGGTGAACCCGGATCTGGAGGTGCCGGTCGCGCTGGCGGGGCAGGGCTGCGGACGGGTTCCCGCGCCCGTGGCCTGGTTCCGGACCACGCATCCGCAGGAGGCCACGCTCGGCGTGCTCCAGCCCTTCCTGCCGGACGCCTCGGACGGCTGGACGCTGGCGTTGCAGGCGCTGGCCCGCGACGAGGACTTCACCGCCGAGGCGGCGGAGCTGGGCCGGGCCACGGCGGACGTCCATCTGGCGCTGGCCGCGGCCCTGCCGGCCGGTCCGGACGCCGAGGACGGGCGTACGGCGGCGGCGATGACCGAGCGGCTGGAGGCCGCGGCGCACCATGTGCCGGCGCTGCGCCCGTTCGTGCCGGGGCTCACCACGGCGTTCGCCGCGCTCGCCGTGTGCGACCAGGGTCCGCCGGCCCAGCGCATCCACGGCGATCTGCACCTCGGGCAGGTGCTACGGGCGGGACGCGACTGGTTCGTCATCGACTTCGAGGGCGAACCGTCCCGTCCGCTGGCCGAGCGGCGCATGGCGCACTCCCCGGTGCGCGACATCGCCGGCATGCTGCGCTCCTTCGACTACGCCGCCCGGCAGCGCCGTCCGTGGCGTCCGGAGTGGGCGCGCCGCTGCCGGGAGGCCTACTGCGCGGGCTACGCGGCCCAGGCGGGATGGGATCCGCGGAAGAAACATGCCCTTTTGCGTGCCTACGAGACGGATCGCGCCGTTTACGAGGTGCTGTACGAGGCCCGTAACCGGCCCGACTGGCTACCCGTACCCATGGCGGCGATCGAACGACTCGCCGTCCGAGGAGGCTGACCCATGGCCCTGCGCGACACCGCCCTCCCCGAGGCGGCCGGTCCCCGGCCGCTCGCGGCGCCCGCGCTCGACCCCGCCGACCGTGCGCGCCTGCTGTCGGGCGCTCACCACGACCCGCACTCCCTGCTGGGCGCGCATCCGGTGCCGGAGGGGTTTCTCTTCCGGGTCCTGCGGCCCTTCGCCGACGCGGTGAGCGTGGTCGTCGACGGCGCGTCCACCCCGCTGGTCTCGGAGGCGGACGGACTCTTCGCCGCCGTGCTGCCGCTCGACGCGGTGCCCGGGTACACGCTGCGGGTGGCGTACGCGGAGGACGAGCGGGAGGTGGAGGATCCCTACCGGTTCCTGCCGGCGCTCGGTGACCTGGATCTGCATCTGATCCGGGAGGGGCGGCACGAGGAGCTGTGGCGCGCGCTCGGTGCGGAGCCGATGACGCACCAGGGGGTGACCGGCACCCGATTCACGGTGTGGGCGCCGAACGCGCAGGGCGTGCGGGTCGCGGGCGACTTCTGCTGCTGGGACGGGACCGCGTTCCCGATGCGCTCGCTCGGCGCGTCCGGGGTGTGGGAGCTGTTCCTGCCGGGCATCGGCGAGGGGACCCGCTACAAGTTCGAGATCACCTCCCGCCACGGTGGCCGTTTCCTCAAGGCGGACCCGATGGCGCGGCGCGCGGAGGTCCCGCCCGACACGGCGTCGATCGTGCACACCTCGCACTACACGTGGGGCGACGACGCGTGGATGGCGCACCGGGGCGACGTGCCCGTGCATGTGGCGCCGTTCTCGGTCTACGAGGTCCATCTGCCGTCCTGGCGGCCGGGGCTGACGTACCGGCAGCTCGCCGATGAGCTGCCGGCGTACGTCAACGACCTCGGCTTCACGCATGTGGAGCTGATGCCGGTCGCCCAGCACCCCTTCTCGGGTTCCTGGGGCTACCAGGTCACCGGGTTCTACGCGCCGACGGCCCGGCTCGGCACCCCCGACGACTTCAAGCACCTGGTCGACGCGCTGCACCGGGCCGGCATCGGGGTGATCGTGGACTGGGTGCCGGCGCACTTCCCCAAGGACGACTGGGCGCTGGCCCGGTTCGACGGGGATCCGCTGTACGAACCCGGGGACTCGCGGCGGGCCGAGCACCCGGACTGGGGGACCTTCGAGTTCGACTACGGGCGGGTGGAGGTGCGCAACTTCCTCGTCGCCAACGCCACCTACTGGTGCGAGGAGTTCCACATCGACGGGCTGCGGGTGGACGCCGTCGCCTCCATGCTCTACCTCGACTACTCGCGGGACTCCGGGCAGTGGACGCCGAACGTGTTCGGGGGCCGGGAGGACCTGGACGCGATGGCGTTCCTCCAGGAGATGAACGCCACCGTCTACCGGCGCAGCCCGGGGGTCGTGACCATCGCGGAGGAGTCCACGGCCTGGGACGGCGTGACCCGGCCGACGGACAGCGGCGGGCTGGGGTTCGGGCTGAAGTGGAACATGGGCTGGATGCACGACTCGCTCCAGTACATCGCCAAGGAGCCCGTGCACCGCAAGTACCACCACCACGAGATGACCTTCTCGATGGTGTACGCGTACAGCGAGAACTACATCCTGCCCATCTCGCACGACGAGGTCGTGCACGGCAAGCAGGCGCTGGTCTCCAAGATGCCCGGCGACTGGTGGCAGCGGCGCGCCAACCACCGCGCCTACCTGGGGTTCATGTGGGCCCATCCGGGCAAGCAGCTCCTCTTCATGGGGCAGGAGTTCGCCCAGGGCGCCGAGTGGTCCGAGGCACACGGGCCCGAGTGGTGGCTGCTCGACGACGGGTACGCCTCGGCGGGTGATCACCGGGGGGTGCGGGATCTGGTCCGTGATCTGAACACCGTGTACCGGGCGACGCCGGCCCTGTGGGAGCGCGACACCGACCCGGCCGGTTTCCGGTGGGTGGTGGGGGACGCCGCCGACGACAACGTCTTCGCCTTCCTCCGGTACGGCGCGGACGGCGCCCCGCTGCTCGCGGTCAGCAACTTCTCGCCGGTGGTCCGGCACGACTACCGGCTGTTCGTGCCCGACGAGGTCCCGGCCTGGGCGGAGGTCCTGAACACCGACGCCGGCCACTACGGCGGGGGCGGGGTCGGCGGTCCCGGCCCCGTGAAGGCGGCGAACGGGGAGCTGCTGCTCACGCTGCCGCCCCTCGCCACCGTGTGGCTCACGCCGTCGTCCGTGTGAACGGGCACGCCCTGGGAAGTCGGGGGCGTACCGACCGTCAGAGAGAGGCCACATCCCGTGCGCACCGTCGGAGTGGAGGAGGAGCTCCTCCTCGTGGACCCGGAGAGCGGGGAGCCGCAGGCGCTGTCCGCCGCGGTCCTCGCCCGCGCCGCACGGTGCGAGCAGGCGGAGCAGGAGCCCGTCTTCCAGAAGGAACTGCACAACCAGATGGTCGAGTTCGCCACTCATCCGCAGTCGAGGATGGGTGAGCTGGCCGAGGAGCTGGTCCGGATCCGCGGGGAGGCGGCGCGGCACGCCAAGGAGGCGGGGTGCGCGGTCGCGGCGCTGGCCACCTCACCGCTGGCGGTGCGCCCCTCCGTCAGCATCGGGCGGCGCTACCGGTGGATGGCGGACCAGTTCGGGATCGCGACGCGTGAGCAGATCGTCTGCGGCTGCCATGTCCATGTCGCCGTGGACTCGGACGAGGAGGGCGTCGCGGTCCTCGACCGGATCCGGCCCTGGCTGCCGGTGCTGATGGCACTGAGCGCCAACTCGCCCTTCTGGCAGGGACGGGAGACGGGCTACAGCAGCTACCGCCGCCGGGTGTGGCTGCGCTGGCCGTCGGCCGGTCCCACCGAGCTGTTCGGGCCGGCCGACAACTACCACCGGCGGGTGGCGGACATGGTGGCCACCGGCACGATCCTCGACGAGGCGATGGTCTACTTCGACGCCCGGCTGTCGGCGCGCTATCCGACGGTGGAGGTGCGGGTGGCGGACGTCTGTCTGCACGCGGACACGGCGGTGCTGGTGGCCATCCTGGTGCGCGGGCTGGTGGAGACCGCGGCCCGCGCCTGGGCGGCCGGGCAGGAGCCGGTGGACCACAGCATCAGCCTGCTGCGGCTGGCCGACTGGCAGGCGGCCCGCTCCGGGCTGACCGGGCACCTGGTCCATCCGCTGACCATGCGGCACGCGTCCGCCGAGAGCGTCGTACGGGATCTGCTGGAGCACGTGGGGGACGCGCTGGCCGACAGCGGGGATCTGGAGCGGGCCCGCGCGTCCTGCGCGGCGCTGCTGCGGGACGGCAACGGGTCGCAGGTGCAGCGCGAGGTGTGGGAGCGCACGGGCAGTCTGCGCGAGGTGGTCAGCAGCTGCGTGCGGCATACGCAGGCATGATGCTCCCGCGGCGGCCGAGATCATCAAGGCACATTACTTAATCCGTTCCCGGCCACAACCGGTCCCACCTGGGCTACATTCGCCAGCGTCGATAACAGTTCCCGTCGACGGAGTCACCCTTCGTACACGTCAGGAGCAGCGTATGCGCGACTTCGCTCTCGCTCCCCCAGCCGTCTCGCCCCTGACCGGAGGGCTCGCCGACAGCGTCTTCGAGACAGCGGCCCGCACCCCCACACTCCCGGTACTGGCCCGCCGCCGCGACCCGTCCTCCACCACCTGGGAGGAGGTCACGGCCGTCGAGCTGCGCGACGAGGTCGTCGACCTGGCCAAGGGGTTCGTGGCGTCCGGCATCTCGCCCGGCCACCGCGTCGCGATCATGGCGCGGACCCGGTACGAGTGGACCGCCCTCAGCTACGCGCTGTGGGCGGTGGGCGCCGAGGTCGTGCCCGTCTACCCGACCTCCTCGCGCGAGCAGGTCGAGTGGATCCTGCGGGACGCGGGCTGTGTGGGCGTGGTCGTCGAGGACGAGCAGAGCGTCATGACCGTCGGCTCGGTGTGCGCGGCGCTCCCCAGGCTGCGCCATGTCTGGCAGCTGGACTCGGGCGCGCTGGACGAACTCGCCCGGCGCGGCGAGCTGGTGCCGCTGACCACGGTGGACTCGCTGCGCCGGATCGTGCTGCCCGACTCCACCGCGGCGATCGCCTACACCTCCGGCACCTCGGGCCGGCCGCTCGGCTGCGCGCTCACCCACGCCGGGCTGGCCAGCCCCTGCGACACGCTGCTGGCGGGCTGGGGGCACACGGCGGCGGCGCCGGGCGAGCAGGCGAGCGTGCTGGCGTTCCTGCCGTTCTCCCATGTGTACGGGCTGATGATCCAGGGCCTGTGCATACGCGGCGGCATCGTGATGGGCCACGAGCCCGACCTGAGCGCGGTGGCGCTCTCGGAGGCGCTGCTGTCCTTCCGCCCGACGTATCTGTACGCGGTCCCCTCCGTCTTCGAGAAGATCTACAAGAACTTCCTGCGGTCCGCCCAGGAGACCGGCCGGGGCGCGCTGTTCGAGCGGGCGGCCGAGACCGCCCGGGACTTCGCGGCGGCCGCCGAGCGGCACCGGCTGGGCCGGGGTTCCGGGCCCGGTTTCGACCTGCGGATCCAGCACGCCCTGTTCGAACGGACCGTCTACCGCAAGCTGCGCGCCGCGCTCGGCGGGCGGGTCCACCGCGCCACCTCGGGCGGCTCCCCGCTGACCCGCGATCTGTCGCTGTTCTACGAGGGCATCGGCATCTACGTCCACGACGGCTACGGTCTGACGGAGACCAGCGGCGGGGTCACCATGCAGCCGCTGGGCCGGGAGAAGTCCGGCACGGTCGGCCAGGTCCTGCCGGGCACCGACCTGCACGTCGCGGACGACGGGGAGATCCTGGTGCGCGGCCCGTCGGTGTTCCAGGGATACGTCAACGACGAGCCCGCGACCCGGAGCGCGCTGCGCGGCGGGTGGCTGAGCACCGGGGACCTCGGGTTCCTGGACACCGACGGCTATCTCACGATCACCGGCCGCAAGAAGGACGTCATCATCACCAGCAGCGGCAAGAGCGTGGCGCCCACCGCGCTGGAGCAGCGGCTGCGGATGCATCCGCTGGTCCACCAGGCGGTCGTGGTGGGCGACAACCGGCCCTGCGTGGGCGCGCTGATCACCCTGGACCCCGACTTCCTGGCGCACTGGCGCCGCAGCCTGACGCTGCACGGCGACACGCCGAGCCGGGAGGCGCGCGAGGAGAACGCGCTGCGGGAGGAGATCGCCCGTGCGGTGGCCGCGGCCAACAGCGCCGTGTCCCGTTCGGAGTCCATCCGCGCCTTCCGCATCCTGCCCCAGCCGTTCGACCAGTCCAACGGACTGCTCACGCCGTCGATGAAACTGCGCCGGGACTCGATCGTGGCGCACTACGCGGCGGAGATCGAGGCGATGTACCAGGCCAGGGCGCGGCTGCCCCGGCAGAGCACCCCCGAGGAGGTGCTGAGCTGGGACGACGCGGACGACGTGTTCCGCTGAGCCGGGCCCGGATCGTACGCGTAGCCGACGCGCTCCCGGGAACCCTGACAAGGGGCGACGCGAGCGACGCGAGACAGCCGTACGAGAAAGGACGACGGTCCCCGGGGGGGCGACCGGGGGCCGCACACGATCATGGCAACCGAGCCGCGTGGCAACGACTCATCGGCATCCTGGACGATCACGGCCCGTACCGCCCGGTTCGCGGGCGAGCCGTGGGACGTGACGGGCGCGCGGCTGGCCACGGAGGACTTCCTCCGCGAGCTGGCGGAGATCTCGCCGCCCTCGGCGCCGGAGTGCCGGTACGACATCGTGCTGGTCGTGACCGAGCTGGCCGCCAACGCCGTGCAGTACGCGCCGGGCCCCTTCGAGCTGCGGCTGCGCCCCACGTTCGACGGGGTGCACGTCATGCTGGGCGACACCAGCCGCGTCCTGCCCGAGCCGCGTCCGTTCCGGCCGGACAGCGGGGGCGGCGGCATCGGCTGGCATCTGGTGCACGCGCTGTGCGACCAGGTCAGCGTGGTGCCGCACGCGACGGGCAAGGACGTCCATGTCTTCCTGCCCTGGTAGGCGGCTCAGGCCGGAGTGGTGCCGTGCGAGGTCGGACGGCGGTAGTGGGCGCCGACACCGGCGAGGTACGCGGGGTCCCTCGTCTCGCTGTCGGTCCGGAAGCGGGGGGCTCCCTTGGCCTCGTCCCGGGTGCAGGACAGGGTGATCCTCCGGGCCGCCGGGTCGACGGACGCCACGACACCCACGGGGACGACGGCGCTCCGGCCGAAGACCCACAGGCCGCTGTCGACGACCAGGTGGCGCAGTCCGTTCGGCGCGGCCTCCCGTTCCACGTGTCCGAGAGTGCCGTCGGACGCCGCGACGGCGTACCCGGTGAGATCCTGGCCCTCGGCATGACCGCTGCCCGGCGCGTACGACCATATTCCGTCGTCGATGGTCACGGTGTTCCCCTCCTCGCTCTCCACAGCTCCCCCATACCCCTCGGGGGCGCCCGCATTCGGGCCGCGCGCGGAGGGGCGCGTTCCGGCCGGGCCCGCGACCGGGACTGAACGGGTCTCGCGACGGGTACGACCGGGACCTCAGGAGAAACGTTCGTCTGCATGCCTCGCCCGGCTGGCGCAACCCGGCCGGGCGCGGTGGGATCGATGAGGTGCGAGACGCCCGCGGGCGGGCACGCGCATGAGGTCGGGCAGACCGCCTGGAGCCGCAGAAAGGGATGGACAACGTGACACGACCCAGGATCCTGGTGGTGGGCGCGGGCTTCGCGGGAGTGGGGTGCGTTCGGCGTCTGGAACGCAGGCTCTCCCCGGACGAGGCCGAGATCACCCTGGTGACACCGTTCGCCTACCAGCTCTATCTGCCGCTGCTGCCGCAGGTCGCCTCCGGGGTGCTGACGCCCCAGTCGATCGCCGTGTCCCTGCGCCGCAGCAGCAAGTACCGCACCCGGATCATCCCGGGCGGCGCCGTCGGCGTGGACCTCAGGTCGAAGGTCTGCGTCATCCGCACCATCACCGACGAGATCGTCGACGAGCGGTACGACTACATCGTGCTGGCTCCCGGCAGCATCACCCGTACCTTCGACATCCCGGGGCTGACCGACCACGCCTACGGGATGAAGACGCTCGCGGAAGCCGCGTACATCCGCGACCACGTCATCACGCAGCTCGACCTCGCCGACGCCAGCCAGGACCCCGCCGAACGGGCGTCCCGGCTCCAGTTCGTGGTCGTGGGCGGCGGCTACGCGGGCACCGAGACCGCCGCCTGTCTCCAGCTGCTCACGCACAACGCGGTCAAGCGCTATCCCCGGCTGGACCCGGGCCTCATCAAGTGGCATCTGATCGACATCGCCCCCAAGCTCATGCCGGAACTGGGCGACAAGCTCGGCCGCAGCGCGCAGGAGGTGCTGCGCAAGCGCGGCATCGAGATCTCGCTGGGGGTGTCCATCGCCAAGGCCGGCCCGGAAGAGGTCACCTTCACCGACGGGCGGGTGATCCCGACCCGCACCCTGATCTGGACGGCCGGCGTGGTGGCGAGCCCCCTCATCGGCACGCTCGGCGAGGAGACGGTCCGCGGCCGGCTCGCGGTCACCTCGCAGCTGAACCTGCCCGGCCGGGACGGGGTGTTCGCGCTCGGCGACGCCGCCGCCGTACCGGACGAGGCGAAGGTCGCGACGGGGGTGGAGGGCGCCGTCTGCCCGCCGACCGCCCAGCACGCGATGCGCCAGGCCAAGGTCGTCGCCGACAACGTCATCGCGACACTGCGCGGGCAGGCGCTGAAGCCGTACGTGCACAAGGACCTCGGTCTGGTGGTCGACCTCGGCGGCACCGACGCCGTCTCCAAGCCGCTCGGCATCGAGCTGCGGGGGCTGCCCGCGCAGGCCGTGGCGCGCGGCTACCACTGGGGGGCGCTGCGGACGGGCGTGGCCAAGGCGCGGGTGCTGACGAACTGGACACTGAACGCCGTCGCGGGCGACGATTTCGTCCGCACCGGCTTCCAGACCCGCCGGGCCGCGAAGCTCAAGGACTTCGAGTACACGGACGCCTATCTGACGCCCGAGCAGGTACGGGCGCACGTCGAGGGCACGGGTACCGGGTCCGGGTGACCGGCGCGGGGGCTCGGGCGGTGGCCCGGTGGAAGGACCGGGTCGCCGCGTCCGATCCCGGGCTGCTGCGCCTGGCGGCCGGGCTGCGGACGGTGGGAGCCATCTCGCTCACGCTGGCCGTGCTGTCGCTGCTGGGCGCGGACGTCGGGCATCTCGTCGCGGGGGCCATCGCGTCGATGGTCGCCACCTTCGCCGTCCGGGAGAAGCGGCGCGGCGGGCAGGCCGCCACCCTGGCGCTGGGGCTGCCCGTGGCCCTGGCCTCGGTGACCCTGGCGGCGCTGCTCAGCCCCCGGGTGCTGCTCGGTGACGCCCTCTTCGTGGTGCTCATCTTCTGCGCGGTGTACGGGCGCCGGTTCGGCGACCGGGGCACGGCGCTCGGGCTGATCGGCTTCCAGGTCTACTTCCTGTCCCTCTTCGTCGGCTCCACCACGGGGAGCGTCGCGGGTCTGTGGGGGGTGATCGCCGTCGCGTTCGGCTGCAGCGCGGTGGCGCGGTTCGTGCTGGTGCCGCAGTCGTCCGCGGGGATCCTCGACCGGCTGCGGGAGGCGTTCCGGGCGCGGCTGGCGCAGCTCCTCGCCGCCCAGCTGGAACTGCTCGACGCCGGGCCCGACGACGTGGAGAAGGCGCTCGCCCATGTCCGCGAGGGCACCGCCCGGCTGCACGAGACGGCGATGATGATCCAGGGCCGGCTGGACGAGGGCACCCCGGACGCCCGGGTGGCCGGGCTGGTGCAGCGGCGCGTCGCCGACGCCGAGATCACCGCGGAGCGGCTGGGGCTGCTCCTGCTGACCGCGCGCAGCGCCGAGCGGGCCGACACCCTGACCCTGCATCTGCCGGGCGCGCCCCTGCCGGAGGGCGGCCATCTGCCGGTGCGGGACGAGGCGCTCGACACCCTGCGCCGCGACCTGACGGCCCTGCGGATGCTCGTACGGCGTCCCGCGGTGGCGGGCGCGGAGGGTGCGGCGACGGCGCAGGTGCGCAACCGGCTGCTCGGGTACCGGGACGAGGAGAACCTGCCGAAGGCGTCACCGGCCGTGCAGGACGTGTTCCGGGGCGTCGGTGAGGCGGCGCGGGCGGTGCTGGGGCTGCGGATCGCGCTGGACGGACCGCAGGACGAGTCCGACGACAGCCCGGAGACGGCCCGCTCCCGGGAGGAGCTGGACGCGGAGGACGCGGCCATCGGCGCCGAGGAGGAGGAACACGACACCGGGCTGCGGCGGCCGACCACCCGGGCCGCGGTGCAGGTCGCGGTCGGCTCGTCGCTGGCCATCGTGGGCGGCGAGCTGCTGTCCGAGCACCGCTGGTACTGGGCGGTGCTGACCTGCTGGATCGTGTTCATCAACACGGCCTCCACCGGGGAGATCCTGGTGAAGGGCTACCGGCGGCTGCTGGGGACCGGGCTCGGGGTGATCGCGGGCATCGCGCTCGCGGGGGTCGTCGGGCACCACACCTGGACGGCGTTCGCGGTGGTGCTGCTGTGCGTGTTCGCGATGTTCTACACGGCGCCGCTGTCGTACGCGCTGATGTCGTTCTTCGCGACGGCGGCGCTGGGGGTGCTGTACACGCTGCTGCACACCTACAGCCTGTCGGTGCTGGTGCTGCGGATCGAGGAGACGGCGCTGGGGGTGGTGTGCGGGGTGGTGGCGGCGGCGCTGGTGCTGCCGGTGCGCACCGACCGGCGGACGAACGAGCTGCTGGTGACGGTGCTGGACCGGCTGACCGATGTCACGGAGGCGGCCGTGGACCAGCTGAGCGGCGGTCCCCCGGCCGAGCTGCTGGACCGGGCCCGCGATCTGGACGAGGCGCTGGCGGACCTGCGGGCGGCGACGCAGCCGCTGACGCACCCGGTCACGCCGTTGCGGGCCCGGCGGGACACCGCCCGTTACGTCGTCGCGCTCCTGGAGACCTGCGCGTACCACGCGCGGTCCCTGGCGGCCACGGCCGAGCTGCTGCCCACGCATCCGTCGATCGCGGCGGATCCCCGGCTGCGCGGAGCCGGGCAGCGCATCCTGCACAACATCCGGGCGCTCGCGGCGCGGGTCGCCGAGGAGCCCGTCGACGCCGAGGTGCTGACCGGGCCGAGCATCGCCGCGCTGCTGAAGCCGGGGGTGCCGAGGGCACCCCGCTACGGGCAGGTCACCGACCGGGTGCTGCGGCATCTCCAGCGGCTGGACGAGGCGGTGCTGGGGCTGGCGCGACCGCTGGGGGCGCCGGTCGCCCGGGAGGGGTGAGGGGGCCCCTCGGTTCACGTGCCCGGCGCGAGTCCGGTCAGCGTCCGGGGCGCCGGGCGGCGTCGCGCTCCGCACGGCCCAGGGCGTGCAGGTACTCCAGCGCGTCCAGGAGGACGGTGCGCTCGTGCCAGGCGAGCCAGTGGCCGGCCTGGGCGCCGAGCGCGTCCAGCACCTTGAGCCGGGTGCCGTCCAGCTCGGCAAGCGGGCGGTCGGCGTGGGCCGAGACCATGCCGACGCAGAGGCCGGCCGAGGTGGTCAGGGGCACGCTGTGGCAGGCCCGGCTGCCGGCGGCCAGGACGGCCTCGCGGGCGGGCTCGCTGAACATTGGGGCGCTCTCCACGTCCCGGACGGTGACCTGGCTGACGTCCCGGGCGGCCTGGGCGCAGGAGGTGCCGTCCTCGCCGACGTGCGCGAAGAAGTCGACGAACTCCTCCGTCAGCCCGGTGTGCCGCTCCATGCGCAGGCCTCCCGCGACCCGGTCGACGGTCTGGACGTTGCCCATCCCGGTGCCGACCACGGCGAGCGTCCGGTCCAGTACGGCGCCCAGCACCGCACCGCGGCTGTGGGCGCCCTCCGCGCCGGGCGGCAGGAAGCCGAGGGCGGGCTCGGGGTGACGGATCCGGCGGGGGAACCACACCGCCGACCGCTCGTCCGGACGTGGGGTGGTCACCAGGGCCCCGGCCAGGGTGCGCATCTTGACGTTGAACCGCTGCGAGGACCGGCGCATCAGGGTGAACGCGTCGTCCGCGCCGGCCAGGCCGTAGCGCTCCTGGAGCATGCCCTGCGCCTGGGAGATCAGTGGGTACGCCCGGGCCCGGGCCCGCAGGCCGCGCACCTCGGCGCGCAGCCGGGCCATCTCTTCGGGCTCGGGCGTGCCGTCCGCCCTTCCCGGTACCGTCGCGGTCATGGGACCCTCCGTCTCCGGTCGCCGTCCCCCGGTCACTGCCACTCGCCTGCCCGGACCCGCCGGGCGTACACCTGGGCTCAGCTGTCGGGCTCGTCGCGCCGGCCCAGGGCCTCGCGGCGCACCCGGGCGCAGCTGCGGCTGATGAGCCGGGAGACGTGCATCTGGGAGATGCCGAGCCGGTCGGCGATCCTGCTCTGGGTCATGTCCTCGAAGTAGCGCATGTAGAGGATGGCGCGTTCGCGTTCCGGGAGGCTGCGCAGGCCCTGCCGGGCGGACTCGCGGTCGACGACCACGTCGAAGGAGGCGTCGGGGCCGCCGAGGGTGTCGGCGAGGCTGTACGCGTCGTCCCCGGCGCGGAGTTCGGCGTCCAGCGACAGGGTGCTGTAGCTCTCCAGGGCCTCCAGGCCCGCGGTCACCTCGTCCTCGGTGAGGCCGGTGTGGGCGGCGATGTCGCGGACCGAGGGCTCGGGTGTGCCGGGGTTCTCGGTGAGTTCGCGGCGGGCGGTGCGCACCTTGTTGCGGAGGTCCTGGACCCGGCGGGGCACGCGCAGCGCCCACATGCGGTCACGGAAGTGGCGCTTGATCTCGCCGGTGATGGTGGGCACGGCGTAGCTCTCGAAGGCGCCGCGGTCGGGTTCGTAGCGGTCGACGGCCTTCACCAGACCGAGGGCGGCCACCTGCCGCAGGTCCTCGACGGCCTCGCCGCGGTCGCGGAAGCGTCCGGCGATGCGGTGGGCCATGGGCAGCCAGGCGGTGACGACCTCGTCGCGCAGGGCGTCTCGTTCGGGGCCGTCCGGCAGGGTCGTCAGCCGGACGAAGTGGCCCGCGGTGTCGGGGGCGTCGTCGTGGGTGCGCCGTCCCGGTGCGGTGGTGCGGGTGGATGCTGCGGGACGGCTTGTCGACATGTCGATAGGCATGCGGATTCGCTCCTGAAGGGATGGTTTCAGGGAATGACCGCGGGAGGCCGCTACCGTCCGGGGCCCGATGGAGCGCCCTGGAGCGGGCATACCCCTCCCGTCGGCGCGCCTCCGGTCCGAAGCACGAACTCCGTCTGCCCGGTGTCCGGAGGAACAAACTCCGTCCGGTGCGACGGGAGCTCGGGGCGGGGTCCGTGCCGCCGGCCCCTACGGGTGACGGGGGGCGGCCGCCGGCCCGTGCGGCGGGTTCAGCCGCGGCGGACGGGGACGACCGCCGTGATGCGCTTGCCGCCGGCGGGGAGGCCGAGGACGCGCACGTCCCGGGCGAGGTGACGGACGATGGGCCAGCCCCGTCCTCCGGTGCGGTACCGGCCGCGTTCGCCGCGCGTTTCGGTGACCGCGGGCAGCGCGTCGCTGCGGTCGCTCACGGAGACCCGTACGTCCCGTTCCTCGACCTCGACGTCGAACCCGGTGAGGCCGCCGCCGTGCAGGATGGCGTTGGTGGCCAGTTCGGAGCCGACGAGGAGGGCGTCGGTGACGGCCCGCTCGTCGTACGGACGGCCGGTGAGCGCGCACCGCCCGGCCTCCGCCCGCCGTATGGCTCCGCGGACGTCCGACGGCCGGTACGGCCCCACCGCCTCCGTCGAGCCGTCGCGTGCGGGCGTGCGGTGCATCGCGTCGTCGAGAGGCATCCTTCACTCCTCGTGGCAGTTCGGCCCTCATGGTCCGCCTGACCGCTGCGGCCCGGAGCAAACCCGGCACAGCGGGATTCATACCGCGTGCGACCCGGCCGCGGCCCGGGGTGAGAGCGGCGCGCCACCCGGCCGCTCCGGAGCCGAAGCGGCACGCGATACGGCCGGCCCGGAAGGACGGCGGCACGCGAACCGGCCGGCCCGGAGTCAAGGCGGCGCGCAAACCTGCCGCCCGGAGTGAAACAGGTCACGTGGCCGGGTTCTGGTGATGTGAAAGCCCCGTGAATGGTTTATCGTTCATACATACGTGGTGAGCGGGGCGGATGCACTCCCCCTCCCGGCACCACCCTCTGACTGCCCTGGCTGGCCTCCCCCGTCCAGCCAGGGCATTTTCTTGCCCGCGTGCGGAAAATCAGGGCCGCCGAGGTGCCCGGCACGCTCGCAGCGGCTGAAATGGGCTGTGGAGAAAGCACCGCGACCGATCTCCGGCGAGGAGCACCGCGCCATGACCAGAGCGACGAAACTGCTGACCGCCCTTCCCCCGCCCCAGCGCCGGCGACTGATGGAGCTGGCCCGGGAGGTCTCCTTCCCGGAGGACACCAGGATCTTCGAGGCGGGCGGCACGGCCGACCGCTTCTGGGTCGTGCGCTCCGGCGCGGTCTCCCTCGTCCAGCAGGTGACCTCGGTACAGCGGGTCACCGTCGCCAGCCTCGGCGCGGGCGACCTGCTCGGCTGGTCCTGGCTGTTCCCGCCGTACCGGTGGGACTTCGGGGCGGAGGCCTTCAGCCCGGTCCGCGCCTACGAGTTCGAGGCGCAGCCGGTGCAGAAGCTCTGCGAGGAGGATCCGGCGCTCGGGATGACGCTGGTGCGGCTCGTGGCCGAGATCCTCGCCCACCGGCTGGAGATGACCCGCAACAGGCTCATGGACCAGTACGGGACGTACCGGCGCGGGGTGCTGTAGCCGGCCGGGGCGCCCGGCGGCTCAGATCCGGTAGCGCCGCAGCGCAGGCACCGCCGCCGCCAGGCCCAGCATCAGGGCGACGACCAGCAGGCCGCCGCCCGCGACCGCCGCACGGGGGCCGAAGGCCGCGCCCGCCGTGCCGTGCAGCACGTCGGCCAGGCGCGGGCCGCCCGCCACGACGACCGTGAAGACGCCCTGCATCCGGCCGCGCATCTCGTCGGTGGCGGCGGACAGCAGGATCGCCCCGCGGAAGACCATGGAGACCATGTCGGCGACCCCGGCCGCGGCCAGGAACACCACGGCGACCCACAGACTGCCGCTCAGCCCGAACCCGGCGATCGCCGCACCCCAGGCGACGACGGCCCCGATGACCATCCAGCCGTGCCGGCGCGCCCGGGAGAACGTGCCGGAGAACAGCCCGCCCAGCACCGCTCCGATCGGGATCGCCGCGAACAGCAGGCCGAGGGCGAGCCCTTCGCCGTAGGAGGCGTACGTCTCGGCGGCGAGCTGCGGGAACAGGGCGCGGGGCATGCCGAAGACCATGGCGATGACGTCGGCCAGGAAGGACAGCAGCAGCACCTTGTGCCGGGAGATGTAGCGGAACCCCTCGGCGATCTCCCGCACCCCGGCACGCCGGGCGCCGGCACCCGCGAGCGGGGGCAGCGCGGGCAGCCGGACGACGGCCCACAGCGTCACGCACAGGGCGAGCGCGTCGATGAGGTACAGCTCGGGCAGGCCGATCACCGGGATCAGGGCACCGGCCAGCAGCGGGCCCGCGACCAGGCCGGTCTGCATGACGGTGGAGCCGAGGGCGTTGGCGGCGGCCAGTTCCGTCGCCGGGACCAGCCGGGCGATGGAGGCGTTGCGGGCGGGCGCGTTCAGGCCGAAGAACGCCTGCTGGGCGGCGAGCAGCACCATGAGCACGGGCACGGAGTCGAGCCCGGCGGCGGCCTGGAGCCAGAACAGGACCGACGTGACGGCGATTCCGGTGTTGGTGATCAGCAGCAGTCTGCGCCGGTCCATGGCGTCGGCGACCGCGCCGCCCCACAGCGCGAACAGCACCATGGGCAGCAGTCCGGCGAGGCTGGCGTAGCCGACCCAGGCGGAGGACCCGGTGATGTCGTAGATCTGCTTGGGGACGGCGACGGCGGTGAGCTGGCTGCCGACGGCCGTGACGATGGTCGAGGACCACAGCCGCCGGTAGGCGGGGCGGCGCAGCGGGCGGGTGTCCATGGCCCATCGGCGCCAGCCGCGCCGGGGGCCGTCCTGCGGACTCGGGCCGTCGTCGGGTCCGGCCTCGGGTGCGGTGCTGCTCTCGCTGGTGTCCACGCGATCCCTGGTTGCTCGATACATCTTTCGGGTCGGGGGCCACTATCCCAGCAACTCCTGTGGTGTTGCGGCACTTATGGACAGGTGATCTCACATTTCGGACTCAGGCGCCCGTGATGAGCAGCACCCCGAGGGTGATCATCGTGGCGGCGACCAGGCCGTCCAGGACACGCCAGGCGGCGGGCCTGGTCAGGAAACGGCCGAGCAGCCGGGCCCCGAAGCCGAGGGCTGCGAACCAGCAGAGGCTGGCGAGCGCGGCTCCGAGCCCGAAGGTCCAGCGCAGCGGGCCGCGGTCCGCCGCGACGGAACCGAGCAGGAACACGGTGTCCAGGTAGACGTGCGGGTTGAGCCAGGTCAGCGCGAGGCAGGTGAGCACGGCCCGGCGGCGTGAGCCCGCGGTCTCGCCGTCCGTGTGCAGGGCCTGCGCGCCCGGCCGGATCACCCGGCGGGCCGCCAGCAGCCCGTACGCCAGCAGGAACGCGCCGCCGATCCAGCCGACCACGGTGAGCGCGTCCGGCCAGGCCACGACCAGGGCACCCACCCCGCCGACGCCGAGGGTGATGAGGAGGGCGTCGGACAGGGCGCAGATCCCGACGACGGCCAGGACGGCGTCCCGGCGGACCCCCTGGCGCAGGACGAAGGCGTTCTGGGCGCCGATGGCGACGATGAGCGAGAGACCGGTGCCGAAGCCTGCGGCCGCGGCGGCGAGTGCGGTGGACATGCCCTCCACGCTAGGCAGGCGATCACTGCGGGTACAGCTAAAGATTCTTACGTATCCTTAGCGTTCGTGATGACCGACCTGCCGCTCGACCTGGTACGGACGCTGCTCGCCGTGGTGGACGAGGGCACCTTCGACGCGGCGGCCGCCGCCCTCCACGTGACACCGTCGGCGGTGAGCCAGCGCGTCAAGGCGCTGGAACAGCGCACGGGCCGGGTCCTGCTGCTGCGCACCAAGCCGGTGCGGCCCACCGAGTCCGGGGAGATCGTGGTGCGGTTCGCCCGCCAGCTGGCCCGGCTGGAGCGCGACACGCGGTCCGAACTGGGCATGAGCGGTGCGGACGAACCGGCCCGGGTGACCGTCGCGGTGAACGCGGACTCCCTGGCGACCTGGTTCCTGCCCGCCCTCGCCCGGGTTCCCCGGGAGCCGCAGCTCCGCTTCGAGCTGCGCCGGGAGGACGAGACACGCACGGCGGAGCTGCTGCGGGAGGGTCTGGTCATGGCGGCGGTCACCTCGTCGCCCGACCCGGTGACCGGCTGTTCCGTGCGGGCGCTGGGCACGATGCGCTATCTGGCCGCGGCGAGCCCCGAGTTCGTGGACCGCCATCTCGGCGACGGCCCGCTGCACGAGACCCTGTCCCGCGCGCCGGTGATCACCTTCGACCGCAGCGACGACCTCCAGGACGCCTTCGTGCGCGGGCTGCGCCCGGGCACGGGCGGCGCGGGCCCGGTACGGCACACCGTGCCGACCTCGGAGGGTTTCGTGGACGCGGTCGCCGCCGGTTTCGGCTGGGGCATGGTCCCCGAGGTGCAGACCGGTGATCTGCTGCGTACGGGCCGGCTGGTCTCCCTCGCGCCCGACCGCCCCCTGGACGTGCCGCTGTACTGGCAGCAGTGGAAGCTCGACTCGCCCGCCCTCGCCGCGGTGGCGGACGCGGTGACGACGGCGGCCCGGGCAACGCTCAGGAACTGAACCGGGCCAGTGTGGCCTCCGCGCTGTCCAGGAGCATCTCCAGCGCCGTCGGATAGGCGCTGGTGACCATGCGGGCCGACAGCAGCGGGGCCGCCTCCGCGATCCTCGGATGGGTGGCCGCGGGCAGCACGGCGTACGTCGAGCGCCACACCGCGTCGTCGGCGTGCCGCGTGGCCCGTGGCAGGGCCAGGGACGCGGCGTCCAGGGCGGCGAAGGCCAGCGTCTGGTCGATGAAGGCGTGGTAGACGCGGACCGTCTCCGGCAGCGGGAACCCGGCGGTGCGCAGCACGTCCAGGACGGCCTCGTCGGCGGCCAGCTCGTTGGCCCGGCCGGTGACCCGGCTCGCCGTGAGCTGGGCGGCCTGCGGGTGGGCCACGTACGCGGCGTGGATGCGCAGCCCGATCGTGTGCAGGTCCGCCCGCCACCGCCCGGTGGGCGTCCAGCCGCGCAGCGCCTCGCCGATGAGCGCGTCGCCGATGGCCAGGGTCAGCTCGTCCATGCCCCGGAAGTACCGGTACAGGGTGCTGGGGTCGCAGTCGAGGGCGAGGCCGAGACGGCGCGCGGTGAGCCCGGTGCTGCCGTGCTCGCGCAGCAGCCGCAGCGCGGCCTCGACGATCAGCCGCTCGGACAGCACGGTGCCGCTCCTCGTGGGCCGGCGCCGGCGCCGCTTCTCCTCCGGTACGACCGCCTTCGGCATGACTTCTCCCGTGTCCCCGCGCCCTTTACGCCTTATGCCAACGCCATTGACCTTACGTTGGTCCGGGGCGTTGTATCTCCGGCAGGGCCCCTCGCACACCTTTCGCACATGTTTCGCCGGTGATCGACCCTTTCTTCCGTTCCCTTCTCCTGTCCTCGACCGAGGGAGTTCTCGTCATGCGTGTCCTGCTCGTGGGCGCCGGCGGTGTCGGTACCGCCATCACCCGGATCGCCGCCCGGCGTCCGTTCTTCGAGGCGATGGTCGTCGCCGACTACGACCCCGCCCGCGCCGAGGCCGCCGTCGCCGCGCTCGACGGTGACGAGCGCTTCCACCCCGAGCGTGTCGACGCCGGCGACGAGGCGGCGGTGACGGAGCTGCTCGCCCGCCACCGCTGCGACGTGCTGCTCAACGCCACCGACCCGCGTTTCGTCATGCCGCTGTTCGGCGCGGCACGCGCCGCCGGCGCCACCTATGTCGACATGGCGATGTCGCTGTCCCGGCCGCATCCGGAGAAGCCGTACGAGGAGTGCGGGGTCAAGCTCGGCGACGCGCAGTTCGCGGTGGCCCAGGAGTGGGAGAAGGCGGGCGCCCTCGCCCTCGTCGGGATGGGCGTGGAGCCGGGGCTGTCGGACGTCTTCGCGCGGTACGCCGCCGACGAACTCTTCGACGAGATCGAGGAGATCGGCATCCGGGACGGCGCGAACCTCACGGTCGACGGTTTCGACTTCGCGCCCTCCTTCAACATCTGGACGACGATCGAGGAGTGCCTGAACCCGCCGGTGGTCTACGAGTCCGACCGCGGCTGGTACACCACGGAGCCGTTCAGCGAGCCCGAGGTGTTCGACTTCCCGGAGGGCATCGGCCCGGTGGAGTGCGTGAACGTGGAGCACGAGGAGGTGCTGCTCGTGCCGCGCTGGGTGGACGCGCGCCGGGTCACCTTCAAGTACGGCCTGGGCCGGGAGTTCGTCGACACGCTGAAGACGCTGCACCAGCTGGGGCTGGACCGCACCACGCCGGTGACCGTGGCGAGCGCGGCGGGCCCGGTGCCGGTCTCCCCCCGGGACGTGGTCGCGGCCTGTCTGCCCGACCCGGCGACCCTGGGCGAGCGCATGCACGGCAAGACGTGCGCGGGCACCTGGGTGCGGGGCGTGAAGGACGGCGCGCCGCGCGAGGTGTACCTGTACCACGTGGTCGACAACCAGTGGTCGATGGCCGAGTACGGCAGCCAGGCCGTGGTCTGGCAGACGGCCGTCAACCCGGTCGTCGCCCTCGAACTCCTCGCCACCGGCGCCTGGTCCGGCACGGGCGTCCTGGGCCCGGAGGCCTTCCCCGCCCGCCCCTTCCTGGACCTGCTGACGGCGTACGGCACCCCGTGGGGGCTGCGGGAGCAGTGAGAGTCGTGACCGCAGGGCATCGGGGTTCGTGACCGCGGGGCGCCGGCGTTCGTGACGTCGGCCTCCGCGGGGCGGCCCGTTCAGCCGTCCCGGGGAGCCGCCGCGGCCGGCAGCCGCAGGGTGAAGACGCTGCCGGCGCCCGGTGCGCTCGTCGCCTCGGCCGTGCCGCCGTGGGCGACGACCAGAT
This sequence comes from Streptomyces phaeofaciens, assembly GCF_014648915.1. Taxonomy (GTDB): domain Bacteria; phylum Actinomycetota; class Actinomycetes; order Streptomycetales; family Streptomycetaceae; genus Streptomyces; species Streptomyces phaeofaciens. The sequence continues at coordinate 20,611 of NZ_BMSA01000007.1, forward strand.
GGCGGACGATGTTCAGCCCGAGGCCGCTGCCTCCGGTGCGCCGGCTGCGGGACTTCTCGGCGCGCCAGAACCGTTCGAAGACGTGCGGCAGATCCTCGGCGGAGATGCCGGTGCCGGTGTCGGCGACCCCCAGGACGACGTCCGCGCCGTCGCGCCGGGCGGTCAGGGTGACGGACCCGCCCTTCGGCGTGTGCCGTACGGCGTTGGCGACGAGGTTGCCGAGCGCCTGGCGCAGGCGCACCGGGTCGGCGTCGAGCCAGGCGGCGTCCTCGGTCTCGGTGCGCAGGGCGACCCCCGCCGCGTCGGCGGCGACGCGGTGGGCGGCGGCGACCTGGGCGAGCAGTTCGTCGGCGGGCACGGGTTCGCGGTGCAGCCGCAGGGTGCCGGCGTCGGCGGCTGCGAGGTCGCGCAGGTCGTCGATGACCTGCTGGAGGAGCAGGGCCTCCTCGTGCAGGGCGCCGAGGAGTTCGGGGTCGGGGTCGACCAGGCCGTCCCGGGTGACCTCCAGCCAGCCCCGGATGTTCGTGAGCGGGCTGCGCAGTTCGTGGGCGACGTCGGCGACGAGGGCCTTGCGCTGGGCCTCCAGGCGTTCCCGGCGTTCGGCGAGGTCGTTGAAGGCCTCGGCGAGGATCCCGGTCTCGTCGCGGGTGGTGACGGGCACCCGTACGTGCTGGTCCGGGGGCTGCTGGGCGGCCTCGGTCAGCGCGCGCAGGGGCCGGACCAGACGGGTGGCGACCACCGCCGACACGGCGACGGTGACGGCGAGCACCAGCCCGGCCGTGCCGGCGACCTTCGCCCGGTTGGCCGGGGACATGTTCCACCGGGGCGTCGCCCGGTCGTTCCCGCCGCCGAGGAAGAGTTCGGCGACCGGGGCGACGTACGGGTCGAGCTGGGCGCGGCGGGAGTCGTCGATGCAGGTCTGCGCGGCACGCTGGACGGTGGCACCGCCGATCTTGGCGTATTTCGCGATGATCGGCGGCGCGAGGCTGCCGTCACCGACGTCGACCACCAGGCCGAAGAAGGCGTCGCCCTCGATGCCCACACGGTTCAGACAGGGCCGGGCGCGCTTCCCGAGCGCGTCGAGCGCCCTCTGTTCGGTGGGGGTGGGGACGGCGAGGCGGTCGCTCCTGCACATCCCGGTGTCGTAGCCGGAGTCGAGCAGGCCCTCGTCGTCGGTGAGGAGGGGCCGGCCGCTGGGGATGCGGGTGACGGTCATGTCGTAGCCCAGGCGCGTGTAGCAGTTCCGCTGGGACTCGGCGTAGCGGTCCAGCTTGTCGCGTTCGGCCGCCGTGAGCCGGTAGGGGCCGACCGCCCGGGGGTCGATGCCGCCGAGCTGGGCGCCGTGCTCGGTGTACGTGTCGGTGCGCAGCGGGTCGACGGTGGCGGCGGCGCGCGGGGGCAGGGAGGTGCCGCGCCGGGCCGAGTCGGCGATCGGCACACGGTCGGTGGTGGTCAGGGCGATGCGCCGGCCGGTCTTCGCGGACAGGGCGCGCACCACGGACTCGACGCCCTTCCACTCGGGGTGGGTGGCGGCGTACCCGCTCAGCTCGGCGAGGATGTCCATGTCGTCGGCGAGGGCCTGGCCCTGCTCCTGGCGCAGCGCGCGGGTGGTGGTGGCGACGGCCAGCCAGGCGGTGGCGGCCACGGAGCACACGGCGATGAGGACGGAGGCGAAGACCAGCCGGACCAGCAGCCGCTTGCGCAGGGGTATGCGGTTCACGCGCGGCCGCCGCTGAGCTTGTAGCCGACGCCGAAGACGGTCAGCAGCCGTACGGGTCTGCGCGGGTCGGCCTCGATCTTCCGGCGCAGGTTCATGATGTGCACGTCGACCGCCCGTTCGGTGGAGGAGCGGTCGTAGCCGCGGGTGCACTGGAGCAACTGCCCTCGGGAGAAGACCCGTTCGGGCTCGCCGGTCAGGGCGAGCAGGATCTGGAACTCGGCGGGCGTGCAGTCCACGGGCACCCCGTCGCAGTGCACCTCGTGGCGCACCGGGTCGACGACGATCCCAGCCGCCCGCGCCACCGGCTCCTCGCGCCGGCCGGCGGTCCGGCCGCTGCGCCGCAGGACGGTACGGATCCGGGCCATCAGCTCTCGGGGGCTGTACGGCTTGGTCATGTAGTCGTCGGCGCCGACCTCCAGGCCGAGCAGGACGTCTTCCTCGGCGGCCCGGGCGGTGAGCATGAGGACGGGGATGTCGTCCTCACGGCGCAGCGCCCGGCAGACCGCGATCCCGTCGAGGACCGGCAGCATCAGGTCGAGCACGACGAGGTCGGGGCCGAGCCGCCGGGCCGCGTCGACGGCGGCGGGGCCGTCGTGGACGACGGTGGCGGTGTGGCCCTCGGCGAGCAGGGAGCGCCGGATCAGCTCGGCCTGCATCGCGTCGTCCTCGGCGACCAGGACATGTGCGCACACGTGGCGGTTCCCCCCTCGGTCGGGAATGCGGTCGGCTCTGTGGTCGGGAATGCGGTCGTCGGGAATGCGATCGGGGTACGCCGTCGTCGGGTGTCCGGTGGGTGTCCGGTCGGGAGTGCTCGTCGGAAGTGTGGTCGAGGATGCCGTCAGCGGGCCAGAGAGGCATGGTCGCCCATGACGACGACCGGGTGGAGGGCGGGGTCGAGGGTGCGCAGCAGTTCCCTCATGTGCTGCTCGGCGACGCTCACGCATCCCTGGGTGGGCCCGCCGTGGTCGACATGCAGCCAGATCCCGCCGCCGCGCTTCGCGCCCATCGGACGGGTCCAGTCGAGCGGTGTCGTGCCGGGCTTGCGGTTGTAGTCGATGGCGATCACGTAGTCGAAGGAGCCTTCCAGCGGCTCGCCCTCGAACCCGGTGCCGGGCGAGGTGAAGGCGACGCCCTGGTCGTACGGCAGCCTTGTGCCGGGGTCGGGCAGGAGTCCTCCGGCGTCGGTGAGGCCGTAGACGCCGATGGGTGTGCGCAGGTCGCCGGCCAGGTGGTGGTCGCTCCAGCCGCGCAGCGCGTTGTGGGCGGACCAGCTCTCCCCCGCCTCCCAGCCGTCGTCGGCGGTACGGGTGTGGAGGACGGCCGTGGAGAGCGGGGAGTCCTTGCCTCGTCCGGTCACCACGACCACCTGCCGGGCGTCGTCCGGCACCTGGGACCAGGTCTTGGCCCCGAGGCCGGGTATCCGCCGGGGTGCCGCCGCCTCGGAGCTCTCGGGGGCCGCCGGGCTCTTCGGCGCGGGCGGCGCGGGCGGCGCGGGCGGCGCGGTCACGGCGGCCCGGGGTCCCGAGGAGGCCGCGGCGCCGCCGCCGCATCCGGTGAGCAGGACGGACGCGGCGAGCAGCGCGGCGGCACGGGGGTGGAGCGTGATCATGGGTCGACCATGACCGACAGGTGTGTGGAACTCGTCAGGTTTCGCACGCGCTTTCGGCGGTCATGGCGTCGCGGGCTTGCCCGGGGTGTACAGCCAGGTCCGGAACAGCGCCGTGAGATCCTTCCCCGACTCACGCTCCGCGAGGCGCTCGAACTGGGCGGTGGTGCCGTGGCCGTAGCGGTGCTCGTCGGCCCAGGCGCGCAGGACGCGGGAGAAGACGCGGTCGCCGACGGCGTTGCGCAGGACCTGGAGGGTCATGGCGCCGCGGGCGTAGACGGGGGTGGCGAAGATGTTGGCGCCGCTGCCGGGGTCGCCGGGCGGGAACTCCCACAGGGGGTCGTCCGCGGGGGTGGCGTACAGCGCGTCGAAGGTCTGCTGGGCACTCTCGCCGCCGTGCTGCTCGGCGTAGAGCCACTCGGCGTAGGTGGCGAAGCCCTCGTTGAGCCAGATGTCCTTCCACGAGGTGAGGGAGACGGAGTCGCCGAACCACTGGTGGGCGCTCTCGTGGACGAGCGTGCTCACGTCGGGAGCCCTGTCGTAGACGGGCCGGGTCTGGGTCTCCAGGGCGTACCCCACGTCCGGCGCGTGGTCGACGATGGATCCGGCCGCGCGGTACGGGTACGGACCGAACAGCCTGCTCCCCCACTCCAGTACGGACGGCAGCTTCTTCAGGACGGGTGCGGCGGCCGTGGCCTCGCGCGGGTCGACGGCGTCGTACACCTTGGTGCCGTCGCGGGTCGTGTACTGCTTGACCTGGAACTTTCCTACGGTGGCGGTGGCGAGGTACGCGGCCATGGGTTCGGTCTGGCGCCAGCGGAAGGTGGTCCTGCCGTCCTTGGTGCGCTGTCCGAGCAGGACGCCGTTGGCGACAGCGGTGCGGCCCTCGGGGACGGTGACGGTGAAGTCGTAGGCGGACTTGTCCAGCGGGTGGTTGCTGGCGGGGAACCAGGTCATGGCGCCCTGCGGTTCCCCGGCCACGAAGGCGCCGTCGTCGGTGGGGATCCATCCGTCGAGGGAGCCGTCGGGGTCGGTGACCGGGCCCGGCTTGCCGCTGTAGGTGACCGTGACCCGGAAGTGCTGGCCCTTGCGCAGCGGGCGGGCGGGGGTGACGACGAGTTCCTGGCCGTCCCGCCGGTGCGCGGCCTCGAGGTGGTCGACCGTCAGGCCGGTGACCTTGAGGCCGGTGAGGTCGAGGTCGAAGCGGGACAGGCCCTGGGTGGCGCGGGCGGTGATGACCGCCTTGCCGTCGAGGTGGCCGGTGCCCGGGTCGTAACGCAGGGTCAGGCCGTAGTGGGACACGTGGTAGCCGCCGTTGCCGGCCAGCGGGAAGTAGGGGTCGCCGACGCCGGGGGCGCCCACCGAACCGGCCGCCGTGGCGGGCCCGGCCATCGTGAGCAGGGCCGCCACGGCGACGGGCACGGTGACGGCGACGGCACGGCGGTCGAGGAGGACGGGGCGTCTGCGGGGGTGCGTCACGTGCGCTCCTTGCGGGGGGGGTGGCGTGTGATCGAACGTCCTCACACTGGCACAGGGCCCCGTGGAATCCCCCTCGTTCAGGTCAAGCCACGCGGCGGCGTACGCCGTCACGAGGCTAGGCTCGACACCACCCACGCCCGGAGGAGGGCCCGCCCGTGAGTGTCCGCGTGCGTCGCGTCTACGAACCGCCCGAGTCCGCCGACGGGGTACGGGTCCTGGTCGACCGGCTGTGGCCGCGCGGCGTGTCCAAGGAGGCGGCGCGGGTCGACGAGTGGCCGAAGGGCATGACCCCGTCGAACGAACTGCGCCGCTGGTACCACGCCGGCGAGGGGTCGTACGAGGAGTTCGCCCGCCGGTACGAGGCGGAGCTGGCCGCCCCGCAGGCGGCCGAACTCCTCGACCACCTCCGGTCGTTGGCCCGAGCCGGAGCGGTGACGCTGGTGACGGCCGCGAAGGCCCCCGAGGTGAGCCACGCGGCCGTCCTGGCCCGCCTGCTGGACTGAGGCCCGCCAGGACCGGCCGCCGGAGCCCGGAAGCCGCGCGGGCCGTACGCCGGACCGGCCGCCGGAGCCCGGGAGCGGGCGGCGTGGCGCGCTCCCGGGGCGGGGCGGTTCAGCCCGTCTGCGCGGCCGCCGCCCGGCCCGCCGCCCGGCCGGAGAAGAGGCAGCCGCCGAGGAAGGTGCCTTCGAGGGCGTTGTAGCCGTGGACCCCGCCGCCGCCGAAGCCGGCGACCTCGCCCGCCGCGTACAGGCCCTCGACCGGCCGGCCGTCGGTGCCGATGGCACGCGAGTCGAGGTCGGTCTGGATGCCGCCGAGCGTCTTGCGGGTGAGGACGTGCAGCTTGACGGCGATGAGCGGCCCCGCCTGGGGGTCCAGGATCCGGTGCGGGGTGGCGACCCGGCCGAGGCGGTCACCGATGTAGCGGCGGGCGTTGCGGATGCCCTGCACCTGGGCGTCCTTGCTGTACGGGTTCTCCATCTGGAGGTCCCGGGCCCGGATCTGCCGGCGCAGTGCGTCCACGTCGAGCAGCGGCTTCTCGGTGAGCGCGTTCATCTTCTCGACGAGCCGGTCGAGGGTGTCGGCGACGACGAAGTCGGCACCGTGGTCGAGGAAGGCCTGCACGGGCGCGGGGGCGCCCTTGCCGAGGATCCGGTCGCGCAGCACCGCCCGGCGGTCCTTGGCGGTGATGTCGGGGTTCTGCTCGGAGCCCGACAGCGCGAACTCCTTCTCGACGATCTTCTGGCTGAGCACGAACCAGGAGTGGTCGTACCCGGCGATGTCCTCGGTGGTGCGCAGGTGCTTGAGCGTGTTGAGGGTGTCGTACCCGGGCAGGCACGGGTCGGGCAGCCGCCGGCCGAGCGCGTCGAACCACAGGGAGGACGGGCCGGGCAGGATGCGGATGCCGTGGCCGGGCCAGATGGGGTCCCAGTTCTGGATGCCCTCGGTGTAGTGCCACATCCGGTCGCGGTTGACCAGCCGGGCGCCCGCCTCGGCGCTGATGTCGAGCATCCGGCCGTCGACGTAGGCGGGAACGCCGGTGACCATCTCGGCGGGTGGGGTGCCGAGCCGCTCGGGCCAGTAGCGGCGGACGATCTCGTGGTTGGCGCCGATGCCGCCGCTGGTGACGATCACGGCCTGGGCGGTCAGCTCGAAGTCGCCGGCCGGGTCGCGGTGGGAGGCGACGCCGCGCGGGGAGTCGTCGTCGGCCAGGACCGTGCCGCGTACGCCCCGGGCGGCCGTGCCGTCGAGGACCAGCGCGTCGACGCGGTGCCGGTGGTAGAAGGTCAGCAGCCCGTCCTTCGCGGCCTGCTTGGCGTACCGGACGAACGGCTCGACGACACCGGTGCCCGTGCCCCAGGCGACATGGAAGCGGGGTACGGAGTTGCCGTGGCCGTCGGCGCGCAGGTCGCCGCGTTCGGCCCAGCCGACGGTCGGTACGAAGGAGATGCCGTGCCCGCCGAGCCAGGTGCGCTTCTCCCCGGCCGCCCACTCCACATAGGCGCGCGCCCAGCGCACCGCCCAGGAGTCCTCGTCGTCGGTACGGTCGAACTGCGCGCTGCCCTGCCAGTCGTTCCAGGCGAGGTCGAGGGAGTCCTTGATGCCGAGCCTGCGCTGCTCCGGGGAGTCCACGAGGAACAGCCCGCCGAAGGACCAGAACGCCTGGCCGCCGAGGTTGGCGGCGTTCTCCTGGTCGACCAGGGCGACCCGCCGGCCCCTGCTGGTGAGTTCGTGCGCCGCGACGAGGCCCGCGAGGCCCGCTCCGACGACGATGACGTCCGCGTCCATGGCGACCGTTGCCTTTCTCATTCGGGGTGGGCGCTGCCGTCGGTCAGCAGCGCGGTGAGCAGTTGCTTGAGCCAGGCGCGGGCGTTGTCCACGTCCTTGTCCAGCAGGAGTTGGGTGGTGACGCCGTCGTACGCGGCGACCACCGCGTGGGCGGCGGAGTCGGTGTCACCGAGGACGGCGGGCAGGGCGGTGTGGCCGCGGGCCCGCGCGAACCGGTCGGCGATCGCGCGGCGCAGCCGGGCCCGGTGGTCGAGGAGGGTGTGCGCGACGGCGGGGTCGCGGGCCGCGTGCACCAGGAAGTCCGTCTTCACCAGCAGCCAGTCGAGGTCGAGCAGGAGCACCTCGGTGACCCGGTCCACGGAGGACGGTACGTCGAGGTCGGGTCCGTCCCCGGCGAGGGCGTCGGCGACCTGCTGGGCGATCAGGTCGGCGCGCTCCCGGTAGAGCGCGAAGAACAGTTCGTCCAGGCTGTCGAAGTTGGAGTAGAAGGCGCCCCGGCTGTAGCCGGCGGCCTCGCAGACCTCCTCGATGGAGACGCGCCCGAAGCCCTTGGCGGCGAACACCGCGAAGGCGGCGTCGAGCAGATTGGCCCGTGTGCGCACCCGGCGCCGGGTGACGCGTCCGGTCGTCTGCCGTACGGCCATGGTCGGACCTCCGTTCGATACGCGAATGTATCCGATACGTCGATGTATCGAAAGGCTCCGGAAGCACACGGCACACACGATCACCAGCGACAACCGATCGCCGCCGACAACGAACACATATTCGAATTAGGCGTAGGCTGGCCGCATGACCGCGCACCATCCGCACCATCTCCAGGGCTCCCTCTTCGACCAGACCGACGACCTGCGCCTCGGTCCCCTCGACGGGATCCGCCGGACCACACTCGGCTCCGGCGCCTGGATCGACGTGCGGCCGGGCTGGCTGAGCGGCTCGGACGCCCTGTTCGAACACCTGGCGGCCGAGGTCCCCTGGCGCGCGGAGCGCCGGGCGATGTACGACAACGTCGTCGACGTACCGCGCCTGCTGGCGTTCTACGCGGCGGACGAGAACCTGCCCCACCCGGTGCTGGAGGAGGCCCGCGCGACACTTTCCGCGTACTACGCCGACGAGCTGGGCGAGCCCTTCGTCACCGCCGGGCTCTGCCACTACCGCGACGGCCGGGACAGCGTCGCCTGGCACGGCGACCGGATCGGCCGGGGTGCCCGCGAGGACACGATGGTCGCCATCCTCTCCGTCGGCACACCCCGCGACCTGCTGCTGCGCCCGGTGGGCGGCGGGGAGACGGTACGGCGCCCGCTGGGCCACGGCGACCTGATCGTGATGGGCGGCTCCTGCCAGCGGACCTGGGAGCACTGCGTCCCCAAGTCGGCCCGCGCCGCCGGACCGCGCATCAGCATCCAGTTCCGGCCGCGCGGGGTGCAGTGAAACGGACGGCCGGGGGCCGTGAACGCGGGCGGGGTGAAAACGGACGGAACGGTACCCGTTCACCTGCCCCTCGGGCGTAGGTACGTTGAGCCGCATGACACCTCCGCCGGGCCGGAGGAGCGCGTGACCACGGAGCCGGCCCGCCGTACCGAACTGGACGTCCTGCGCGCCCTCGTCGTCCTCGGCCTGGTCTTCTTCCACTCCGCCCTGGTCTTCTCCCCCGACGACGACTTCTACGTGAAGAACCGCGACACGACCGACGTCGTGACGGTCGTCGCGGGCCTCGGCGTGGTGTGGGCGATGCCGATGCTGTTCCTCGTCGCCGGGCTAGGCGCCCGCCACTCGATCGGCCGGCGCGGCCCGCGCGGCTTCGCCCGTGAGCGGCTGCTGCGGCTGGGCGTCCCGCTGGTCTTCGCGACACTGACGATCGTCCCCGTCCCGCAGTGGCTGCGGCTGCGCGCCGCCGACCCGGCGTACCACGAGTCGTACGGGCGTTTCTGGCTCGGCTTCCTCGACGTCCGCCCGGACCCGGCCGACTTCCCGTTCGTCCTGGAGGGCGAGTGGTTCGAAACCGGCCATCTGTGGTTCGTGGTGCTGCTCCTCACCTTCTGTCTGCTGCTCGCCCCGGTCGCCCGGCCGCTGGCGGCCCGTGCCGGGCGGGCGGGCGACGCCGTGGAACGCCGGCCCGCCCTGCTCCTGCTGCCCGCGCTCCCGCTCGCCGCGATCAACGCGCTGCTGGGCATGGAAGAGGGGTTCGCCGGCTGGAACCGCTGGGCCTACCTGCTGTTCTTCCTCCATGGGTACGCACTGTCGGACGACCCCCGGATCCGCGCCGCCACCCTCCGGCTGGCCGGGCCCGTCGGCGTGCTGGGGCTGGTGCTGTTCGCGGGGACCGCGCCCGGCTTCATGGCGGGGGACGACCCGTTCACCTCCGGGTCGGCGCTCGCGGTCCTCACCCGGGCCCTGTTCGGGGCGGCGGGCTGGTGCTGGGTGCTGGCGATCCTCGGACTGCTGGAGAGGCCCCGCACCCGCCGCCGGTCCCCGGGACCGGTCCTGGGCTATCTCGCGGTGGCCGCGCTGCCGTTGTACGTGCTCCACCAGCCCGTCGTCGTGGCCTTCGCCTACGGGGTGGTCGGCTGGTCCGCGCCGATCGCCGTCAAGTACGCGGCGATCGTGACGGCCTCGCTCGCGGTGCTCCTCCTGGCGTACGAGTTCGGGGTGCGCCGGACCCCGGTGACGAGGTTCCTCTTCGGCCAGCGCGCGGCCCCGCCGCCGGCGCCCCCCTCATGATCTGCTTTGCTGTGCTCGTCGGACAGCCTCCTCACCACACGGGACGACGATCATGGGCGCGGACGTACGGCAGGTCGCGGACGGCACCTACCTGGTGCACGGCTCCCACACGAACTGGGTGATACTCACCGACGGCGACGCGGTCACGCTGATCGACACCGGCTACCCGGGAGACCGGCAGCGGGTCCTGGACTCCCTCGCGTCGGTGGGCGCGTCACCGGAGGCGGTCACCGCCGTCCTGATCACCCACGCCCACAACGACCATCTGGGCTCCGCCGAGCACCTGCGCGCGACGTACGGCACCCCCGTGTACCTCCACGAGGCCGAAGTGCCGCACGCCCGGCGGGAGTTCCTTCAGCAAGTGAGCGTCCCGGAGGTGCTGCGCAACGCGTGGCGTCCCGGCGTGGTGCCGTGGATGCTGCACGTGCTGCGCTCCGGCGGCACCGAGCAGCACCCGGTCGCCGTGCCCGAGGCCTTCCCGGTCACCGACGGCCCCCTGGACCTGCCCGGGCGCCCGGTCCCCGTGCACACCCCCGGCCACACCAGCGGCCACGCCGTCTTCCACCTCCCGGACGCCGGGATCGTCGTCTCCGGCGACGCCCTGGTGAGCGGCCACCGGACCTCGCGGGTGCGGGGGCCACAACTCCTGCCCGACATGTTCCACCACGAACGCGCCCGCGCACTGGCGTCCCTCGACGTGATCGCCGGCCTGACCGCGGACACCCTCCTGCCCGGCCACGGCCCGGTCCACCACGGCTCGGTCCGCGAGGCGGCCCACCGGGCGAAGGAGGCGGCGGGCTAGGGGGTGTCTCGTCGATCAGGCCGGATCAGGGAGCGGGGTCCGGTGCCGTGCATCGCAAGGCGGAGGAGGGCGTCATGGCGGAGCCATGGCAACCGACGACAACGCCGCGAGGCGCGGCACCGGACCCCGCGAGCCCGGCATGATCGGCGAGACGCCCCCTAGGGCCTTTCTTTCCGGCACCGGTCCCGGCGTCTCGGCCCCTGAACGCTCCCCGGGACGCCGCGGACCAAGGCCGTAATGTTCAGGCCATGGCTTTGCAGATCAGCGCCACCACCCCGGAGCACCCGGCACTCCTGCTGGAGCTGCCCTGGCACCTGCCCCTGGAGGAGTGGCCCGAGGAGGTCCTCGTCCCGCTGCCGCGCGGCATCTCCCGCCACGTGGTGCGCTACGCGCAGGCCGGCGACGAGGTGATCGCCGTCAAGGAACTGGCGGAGCGGCCCGCGCTGCGCGAGTACGAGCTGCTGCGCGACCTGGACCGCATCGGCATCCCCGCCGTGGACCCGCTGGCCGTCGTCACCGGCCGGCTCGACGACGCCGGCGATCCGCTGGAGTCGGTGCTGGTCACCCGGCACCTCGGCGGCTCGATGCCGTACCGCTCGATGTTCGAGACGACGATGCGTCCGGCGACCATGCACCGGCTGATGGACGCCCTCGCGGTGCTGCTGGTGCGGCTGCATCTCGCCGGGTTCGCCTGGGGCGACTGCTCGCTGTCCAACACCCTCTTCCGGCGGGACGCGGGCGCCTACGCCGCCTATCTCGTCGACGCCGAGACCGGCGATCTGCACCCGCAGCTGAGCCCCGGCCAGCGGGAGTACGACCTCGATCTGGCCCGGGTGAACATCAGCGGCGAGCTGCTCGACCTGGAGGCGTCCGGGGCCCTGCACCCGTCGGTGGACCCGATCGAGTTCGGCATGGAGATCTGCGCCCGCTACGGCGCGCTGTGGGAGGAGCTGACCCGCACCTCGGTGTACCCGGCGGGCAAGTACCACTACATCGAGCGCCGGATCCGCCGCCTCAACGACCTCGGCTTCGACGTCGCCGAGATGCAGATCGAGCACTCCTCCAACGGCGACACGGTCACCTTCGTGCCGAAGGTGGTCGACGCCGGCCACCACCAGCGGCAACTGCTGCGGCTGACCGGCCTGGACACCGAGGAGAACCAGGCCCGGCGGCTGCTGAACGACCTGGAGAGCTGGATGGCGACCCAGGAGGACTACGCGCCGGGCGACCCCCTCGCGGCCCGTCCCGAGGTGCTGGCGCACCGGTGGGTGCGGGACGTGTTCCGGCCCACCGTGCGCTCCGTGCCGTTCGCCCTGCGCGGCTCCATGGACGCGGCGGAGATCTACCATGAACTGCTGGAGCACCGCTGGTACCTGTCGGAGCGCGCGCAGCACGACATCGGCCTCGACACGGCGGTCGACGACTACATCGTGAACATCCTGCCCAAGGCACGGGAGACCCTGGAGCCCACCGTGCCCGAGTGAGCGGGCCGCGTGGGCGTCAGTCGTGCGGGACGACGGCGACCGGGCAGTCCGCGTGGTGCAGGACCCCGTGCGCCACGGAGCCGATCCGCGCGCCCACGGCCGTCCGGTGGGCGCGGCGGCCCACCACCATCAGCTGCGCCCGCCCGGCCACCGACAGCAGCACCTGTCCCGCGCTGCCCATCTCCACGTGCTCCACGACGTGCACCTGCGGGAACCGCTCCCGCCAGGGCCGCAGCGCGTCGGCGAGCGCCTTCTTCTCGTACGGTTCCAGGCCGCCGGCGTCGTCGAGGAGCTTGAGCGAGGCGGGGCTGTAGGCGAACACCGGCGGCAGCGTCCAGGCCCGTACCGCGCGCACGGTCGCGCCACGCGCGGCGGCCGTCTCGAAGGCGAACCGCAGCGCGGGGGCGCTGTCCTGCGGCTCGCCCTGCTGGCCGACGACTATCTCGTGCCCGGCGACCTCCGAGGACGCCTTGTCGCCCGCCCTGACCAGCACGACGGGGCGGGCCGTCTCGGCTATCACCTGCTGGCCGACGGAGCCCAGCAGGAACCCGACGACCGCCGCGTGGCCGCGCGAGCCGAGGACGAGCATCTCGGCGTCCGCCGCGGCCCCGGCCAGTGTCTCGGCGGGCCGGCCCTCCACGACGTCGGTGGTCACCGCGAGACCGGGGTGCCGCTCGGCGACGGTGGCCACGGCCCGCTCCACGGCGTCCCGCACCCACCCCTCCTGCGCCTGCCGGTCCGCGACGTCCGCCGCCGCGTCGGGCTGGAAGCGCCAGGCGTGCACCACCCGCAGCCCCAGGTCCCGCCGGACGGCCTCCCTGGCCGCCCAGGCGAGCGCGGCGAGGCTCTCGTCCGTCCCGTCGACCCCTGCCGTGATCGGGCCCGTCATCCCGCTGCCTCCTTGTTCGTGATCACTACGTTCCCGGCCAGTCTTCACTACGCTGACCGCCATGGCGTTGGAATGGGAACAGGTGGTCGTCGACGCGGCCGATCCGGTGGCGCTGGGACGCTGGTGGGCGGCGGCCCTCGGCTGGGTCGTGGTCGACGACGCACCCGAGGAGTACGAGATCCGGCCGTCCCGGGACCGCCTCCCCGGCCTGCTCTTCGTCCGGGTCCCGGAGGGCAAGCAGGTCAAGAACCGTCTCCACCTGGACTTCCGCCCGGAGGACCAGGCCGCCGAGGTGTCCCGGCTGCTGTCCCTGGGGGCCCGGCACGCGGACGTCGGCCAGGGCGAGCAGCCGTGGGTGACGCTGGCCGACCCGGAGGGCAACGAGTTCTGCGTGCTGGCCGCGCGACGGCCGTCCTGACCCCGCCCCGGCCGGCCCCGGCCGCTCCCGCGCCCCGCCTGACCGCCCGTGCCCCGTCCTGAACCGTCCGTGCACGGTCCGCCCCGTGGTCGCCCGCATCCCTGAGCGAACCGGGGCGATCGAACATACGATGGGCGGAGCCGGCGCCCGTTCGCCGGACGCGAGTCCTGACCGCTCTCGGGGTGGAGACGTATGGCACAGGCCGCCGATACAGCGCGGACCGTCATCCTGACCGTGGACGACGACCCGGGGGTCTCCCGTGCCGTCGCCCGTGACCTTCGGCGCCGCTACGGCGCTTCGTACCGGATCGTGCGCGCCGAGTCCGGCGAGTCGGCGCTGGACGCGCTGCGCGAGCTGAAGCTGCGCGGTGACCCGGTGGCCGTGATCCTGGCCGACTACCGGATGCCGCAGATGAACGGCATCGAGTTCCTGGAGCAGGCGCTGGACGTCTACCCGGGCGCCCGGCGCGTGCTGCTGACCGCGTACGCGGACACGAACGCGGCGATCGACGCGATCAACGTGGTCGACCTCGACCACTACCTGCTCAAGCCCTGGGACCCGCCGGAGGAGAAGCTCTACCCCGTCCTGGACGACCTGCTGGAGGCCTGGCGGTCCAGCGACCACCGTCCGGTGCCGGCCACGAAGGTGGTGGGGCACCGCTGGTCGGCGCGTTCCTCCGACGTGCGGGAGTTCCTGGCCCGCAACCAGGTGCCGTACCGCTGGTACTCGTCCGACGAACCCGAGGGGCAGCGGCTGCTCGCCGCGGCCGGCCACGAGGGGCAGCGGCTGCCTCTGGTGATCACCGCGGACGGCACCCCGCTGGTCGCGCCGGACGCGCCGGAGCTGGCCGCGAAGGTCGGACTGGCGACGACCCCGACGGCCGACTTCTACGACCTCGTCGTCATCGGCGGCGGCCCGGCGGGGCTCGGCGCCGCCGTGTACGGCGCCTCCGAGGGCCTGCGCACGGTGCTCGTGGAGCGCTCGGCGACCGGCGGGCAGGCCGGACAGAGCTCCCGGATCGAGAACTACCTCGGCTTCCCCGACGGGGTGTCCGGCGGGCAGCTCACCGAGCGGGCGCGGCGGCAGGCGGCGAAGTTCGGCGCCGAGATCCTCACCGCGCGCGAGGTGACGGCCCTGGAGGCCAACGGGGCCGCGCGGGTCGTCCGGTTCTCCGACGGCTCGGCGGTGGCCGCGCACAGCGTGATCCTCGCGACGGGCGTGTCCTACCGGCAGCTGACCGCGCCGGGCTGTGTCGACCTGACCGGCTGCGGGGTGTTCTACGGGTCCGCGCTCACCGAGGCGGCCTCCTGCCAGGGGCACGACGTGTACATCGTGGGCGGCGCCAACTCGGCCGGGCAGGCGGCGATGTACCTGGCGCGGGGCGCCAAGTCGGTGACGCTGCTGGTGCGCGGGGAGTCGCTGGCGGCGTCGATGTCGTACTACCTGATCCAGCAGATCGAGGAGTCGTCCAACATCTCGGTGCGGGCCAGCACGGTCGTCGAGGCGGCGCACGGGGTCGGGCACCTGGAGCAGCTGACGCTGCGGGACGTGACGACCGGGGAGACCGAACTCGTCGACGCGCAGTGGATGTTCGTGTTCATCGGCGCGGCCCCGCTGACCGACTGGCTGGACGGCACCGTGCTGCGCGACGAGCGCGGGTTCATCCTGGCCGGGCCCGACCTCACGCCCGACGGGCGGCCGCCGGGGGGCTGGGAGCTGGACCGGCCGCCGTACCACCTGGAGACCAGCATTCCCGGCGTGTTCGTGGCGGGCGACGCGCGCGCCGAGTCCGCGAAACGCGTCGCGTCCGCCGTAGGAGAGGGAGCCATGGCCGTGATGCTCGTCCACCGGTATCTGGAGCAGTCGTGAGCGGGCGGCTGATGCCGTGCAGCCCGGCCGAGATCAGCGCGCTGTTCCTGTTCGAGAAGCTCACCCCCGAGCAGCTGGGACGGCTGTGCAGCGAGGGGCGCGTGGAGCGGTTCGAGCCCGGGCCGGTGTACACCGAGGGTGATCCGGCCACCTGCTTCTACGTGATGATCGAGGGCACGGTCGTGCTGTACCGCCGGGTCGGCGGGGACGACGTGGAGGTCAGCCGGACCTCGCAGCGCGGCGTGTACGCGGGGGCCATGCAGGCGTATCTCGGCGACCGGGTGCCGCAGGTCTACAACAACTCGATGCGGGTCACGGAGCCGACGCGGTTCTTCGTGCTGCCCGCCGAGTCGTTCTCGGCCGTCATGCAGGAGTGGTTCCCGATGGCCGCGCACCTGCTGGAGGGGCTGTTCTTCGGCTCCAAGAACACCCAGCGGGCGATCGGACAGCGGGAACGGCTGCTCGCCCTGGGCTCGTTGTCGGCGGGGCTCACGCACGAGCTGAACAACCCCGCGGCCGCGGCCGTGCGGGCGACGGCCACGCTGCGCGAGCGGGTGGCGAAGATGCGGCACAAGCTCGGCCTGATCGCCGAAGCCCCCTTCTCCCCGGACTCGCTGGCGGGTCTCATCGAGGTCCAGGAGCGCACCGCCGAGCGGGTCGCCAAGGCACCGGCGCTCACTCCGCTGGAGGCCTCGGACCGGGAGGACGCCCTCACCGAGTGGCTCGAGGACCACGGCATGGACTGGGGCTGGCAGTACGCGCCCACCTTCGTGCAGGCCGGCCTCGACATCGACTGGCTGGAGCAGGTCGCGGCGGCGGTGGACGCGGAGATGCTGCCCAACGCGGTGGGCTGGCTCAACTACACCGTCGAGACCGAGCTGTTGATGTTCGAGATCGAGGACTCCACCACCCGTATCTCGCACCTCGTCGACGCCGCCAAGCAGTACTCGCAGCTCGACCGTGCCCCCTACCGGGTCGTCGACGTCCACGAACTCCTCGACAGCACCCTGCTGATGCTCTCCGGGAAGATCGGGCAGCGCATCGAGGTCGTGAAGAGTTACGACCGGACGCTCCCGGCGGTGCCGGCGTATCCGGCGGAGCTGAACCAGGTGTGGACGAACCTCGTCGACAACGCGGTCTTCGCCGTCAACAGCGCCGGCGGGGAGGGCACGCTGACCGTGCGGACGGCGCGCGAGGGCGACCGGCTGCTGGTGGAGTTCCGCGACACCGGCCCCGGTGTCCCGGCGGACATCCGCGGCCGCATCTTCGATCCCTTCTTCACCACCAAGCCGGTGGGCGAGGGCACCGGGCTCGGTCTGGACATCTCCTGGCGGATCATCGTCAACAAGCACCACGGCAGCCTGCACGTCGAGTCGGTGCCGGGCGACACCCGTTTCCAGGTGCTGCTGCCGCTGACCGCGCCCGAACCCGAGACCGACCAGGACCCCATGTCAGAGCCCGCGGAGGAACCCGTATGACCGACAGCGACGCCATCGACCCGAGCGTCCCGCCCAGCGGCACCGGTTGCGTGGAGTGCGACACGGTCGGGGGCTGGTGGTTCCATCTGCGGCGCTGTACGGCCTGCGGTCACATCGGATGCTGCGACTCCTCACCCGCGCAGCACGCCTCCGCGCACTACAAGGCGACGGGGCACCCGGTCATGCGGAGCTTCGAGCCGGGTGAGGAGTGGTTCTGGGACTTCTCGACAGGCGAACTGTACGAGTCGGGACCGGACTTGGCGCCGCCGGTCGCCCACCCCGAGGACCAGCCCGCACCGGGGCCGAAGGGGCGGGTGCCGCAGGACTGGACGCGGTCGCTGCACCGCTGAGGCCCCGAGGTCCGGCCCCGGTGCCCGCCGGGGCCGGGGTGTCAGTGGCACGTGACAGGATGGAAGCGTGTCACAGACCGTGTTCGCCAGTCCGTTCGTCGGCCGCGACGAGGAACTCGCCCGCCTCTCCGGTGTGCTGGAGCGCGCCCGGGAGGGAGAAGCGCGGGCCGTCCTGGTCGCCGGGGACGCGGGCGTGGGCAAGACACGCGTGCTGGACGAGGCCGCCGCACGGGCCGCGCGGGCCGGGACCACCGTGCTCACCGGGCACTGCGTGGACCTCGGTGACATCGGGCTGCCGTACCTGCCGTTCACGGAGATCCTCGGGGTGCTCGCCGCCGACGAGCGGTTCGCCCCCGTCCTGGCCGCGCATCCGGTGGTCGACCGGCTGCTGGGCGCCGGCCCGGACGCCGAGCGGGACGCGGGAGGGCGGCTGCCGCTGTTCGAGGGGATGGCGGGACTGCTGGCCGACCTGTCACGGGCCACGCCGCTGCTCCTCGTCCTGGAGGATCTGCACTGGGCCGACCAGTCCTCCCGGGACCTGCTGCGGTTCCTGCTCAGCCGGGGCCTGCTGCAACGGCCCGCGGGCGGCGCTCCCGCGCACCGGCTGGCGATCCTGGCCTCCTACCGCGCGGACGACCTGCACCGCCGTCATCCGCTGCGGCCGCTCCTCGCCGAGCTGGTGCGGCTGCCGGCCGTGGACCGACTGGACCTGCGGCCCCTGGAGGACGCCGAGGTGACCCGCCTGGTGCGTTCCCTGGAGGCCCGGCCGCTGCCGGAGACCACCGTGCGCCGCATCGTGGAACGCGCCGAGGGCAACGCCTTCTACGCGCAGGAGCTGCTCGCGGCGACGGACACGGAGGCCGGCGGGGTGCCGAGCGGGCTGGCCGACGTCCTCCTGATCCGGGTCGAGCAGCTCTCCGAGACCGCCCAGCAGGTGCTGCGCACGGCCGCGGTCGCCGGGCGGCGCGTGGAGCACGACCTGCTGCGGGACGCGATGGGCCTGGCCGAGGAGGAGCTGGAGTCGGCGCTGCGCGAGGCGGTCGGCCGGCAGCTGCTCGTCCCGGGCGCCGGGGACACCTACGCGTTCCGGCACGCCCTCGCCCGCGAGGCGGTGTACGCGGATCTCCTCCCGGGTGAACGGTCGCGGCTGCACGGCACGTTCGCGCGGCTCCTCGCCGGCCGGGGCCGGCGCGCGGAGACCGCCGCGGAGCGCGCCCACCACTACCGCGAGAGCCATGACACGGCGGAGGCGCTGGCCGCCTCGCTGGAGGCCGCCGACCACGCGCAGCGCGTCGGGGCGCCGGCCGAGGAGCTGCACCATCTGGAGGTGGCCCTGGACCTGTGGGCGGCGGTCGACGCGGCGGCCCGCCCGTCGGGCGAGGGCAGCGACCGGGTCACGCTGATGCTGAGGGCCTCGGCGGCGGCCGCGCACGCCGGTGAGTCGCACCGCGCGGTCTCGCTGACCCGGGCGGCGCTGGCCGGCATCGGCCAGGACGCCGACGACGAACTCGGCGCCCGGGTGCGCTACACCCTCGCCGGCACCCTCCTCTACGTCGACAGCCTCGCGGCCGCCTTCTCCTACAGCAGCGAGGCGCTGGCGATGATCCCCGCCGATCCGCCCTCCCCGACCTGGGTGTGGGCGGCGGCCACCCATGTCCTGGCGGCTCGTCAGGTCGGCGAGAACGCGACCGCCCTGAGCGTCGCCCGCCGGGCCCTGAGCATGGCCGAGCGGCTCGACCTGGCGGACGCGCGCGCCGATCTGCTGATCTCGCTGGCCAACATGGAAGGGGGTGGCCGCCGCTCGCCGGAGGCCCGCGCGCTGCTGGAGGAGGCCCATGAGCTCGCCCGGCGCGCGGGCAACGCCCCGGTGGAGATGCGGGCCCTGTTCTCGCTGGCGATCGGCTGCTACGAGGCCGGGGATCTGGAGGAGTGCCTGCCCTGGCTGACCGAGGGCCTGGACCGCGCCCGCCGCGCGGGGCTGCTCTCCTCGCCGTACCCGCTGGAGATGCGCTACCTGCACCTGCTGGTGCTCTGCACGCTGGGCCGCTGGGACGAGTGCGCGCGGACGGCCGCCGGCGATCTCGCCGTCCTGCCCGCGGCGGGCGGGTTCGTGGTGGGCCCCGCACTGTACGTCGCCTTGGCGCGCGGTGAGGCGGAGGAGGCCGTCGGCCGGGCCCGCGCGCTCGCGGAGGGCCGGTTCGACTGGATGGCGACGATGGTCGCCTCCGTCGTCCTGACCGACGCGGCGGCCCAGCGCGGTGACGCCGAGGAAGCCGTGGCCCGGGTGCGTTCCGCGGTCGAGGCCCTCACGGACGAGGCGGGCAGGGCTCCGGACGTCACGGTCCGGCTCGTCGCGCTGGCGCTGGCGGCGGTCGCCGACGCGGCGGCCACGGCCCGGACCGGCGGCGACGAGCCGGCCGTACGCCGCTGGTCGGACGTGGCGGGCGAACTGCTGGAGTCCGCGCGGACGGTGGCCGTGCACGGCAGGACGGGCGGGCCGCAGGGCCCGGAGGGGCGGGCCTGGCTGGCACGGGCCGAGGCGGAGGTGGCGCGGGCCACCCGCGGTCCGGACGCGCAGGCCTGGGAGAAGGCGGTGGCCGCATTCGGCTACGGCGAGGTGTACGAGCTGGCGCGCTGCCGGCTGCGGTACGCGGAGGCCCTGCTGGCGGAGGGGCGCCGCGAGGAGGCGGCGGGCGAGGCGCGCGCCGCCCGCGAGACGGCCGTACGGCTGGGAGCCGTACCCCTGCGGGAGCGGCTGGACGCGCTGATCCGGCGGGGCCGGTTCGCGGACGGGCCGGCGGGGCCCCGGGACCTGTCGTTCGCGCTCACCGCCCGGGAGCAGGACGTACTGCGGCTGCTCGGGCTCGGGCGCAGCAACCGTCAGATCGGTGAGGAGCTGTTCATCAGCGGGAAGACGGCGAGCGTCCATGTCTCCAACATCCTCGCCAAGCTGAGCGCGGCGAGCCGGACGGAGGCGGTGGCGATCGCGTATCGGGAGGGGCTGCTGGTCAGGGAGGGGTGAGAGTGCCGCCCGGCGCGCCGGGTCTGCCGTGCGCCCCCTGACGCCTCCTCACACCCCTGGCAGGCGCGGCGAACCACCGTCGCGGGTATACAAACAGCCCATACGCTCACGGACCTCAGCTGTCGTACCGCCGCAGGCTTCAGGAGACCCGTGAACCACCGCACGACCGCAGCCGCCCTGGCGTCCTGCGCCCTGGCCGTCGCCGCCCTCACCGCCTGTGGCTCGGGAGAGCCGGCCGCGAGCCGGAAGGAACCCGGTACGACGGGGAAGGCCGCGGCCGCGACGACCCCGAGTCCCGGAACCGGCGCCACGCCCTCGGCGGCGGCCGGCGAGCCGGGCGCCGCCACGACGGCCCCCTCGGCGCCCCGGTCGTCGTCCCCCGGGTCCGGGACGGACCAGGGACAGGACCGGGACGCGAGCCACGGATCGAACGCGAGCCAAGGGTCGAAGGAGGAGGCCGCCCTCCCGCCGCGGCCGGACCGCGACGGCGAGGCCGCCTACGTCCGGGCGCTGACCGCGATCGACCCGGACATCGTCCACGACAAGGAGGACACCGCCGTCGAGCGCGGCCGCGCCCAGTGCGCCACGATCCACGACTTCCCCGGTGACCGGGAGAAGCAGATCGGCACCGCCCTGCGGCGCTTCACCTCTCCCGGTCACCCCGAGGGCTTCGGCCGGGTCAAGACCACCCGGATCGTGGACGCCGTGCACACCAACCTCTGCCCCGGCTACTGACCGGGGCGGGCCGGCGGGCCGTCAGCGCGTGGCGGGCGGCACGTTCGCGGAGGTGACGTTGACGCCGGCCCAGGCCTTGTTCACCGTCTTGAACTCCGTGCTGTCCTGGCCGTACAGGTCCCGGGCGGCCTTCAGCGTCGCGACGCGCGCGTCGTGGAAGTCGGTCGAGGAGACCATGTAGCGGGTCAGGGCGCGGTAGAAGATCGCGGTGGCCTTGGCGCGGCCGATGCCCTTCACCGCCGCCCCGGTGTAGGTCGGCGAGTCGTAGGTGACACTGCCGATCTTCTTGCGGCCGCTGCCCTCGGCGAGCAGGTAGTACGCGTGCGAGGAGACGCCGGAGCCGGCGTGGACCTCGGCGTTGTACACCTGCGGCGACCAGTAGTCGATGGCCTCTTCGAGGACGTCCAGGGACGGCTTGTCGAGGCGGCGCAGGAACTTCTGGTCCAGGCCCAGCTTCTCGCCGATCAGGTAGTTCGGCGGGTTCTTGGGGTTGTTGGTGCTGAACTCGACCGCGGAGGCGAAGATGTCGGCGAGGGACTCGTTCAGCGAGCCGGGCTCACCGTACTGGTTGCCCTCTTCGTCGACGTAGGTCGGCTCCAGACGGGCGGTGGCGTCGACGACGCCGTGGGTCAGCTCGTGGCCGGTGACGTCCAGGACGACCAGCGGCTTCTTGATCTCCCGGCCGTCGCCGTCGCCGTAGAGCATGCAGCCGCAGTCCGGGTACCAGAACGCGTTGCCCACCTTCTTGCCGAAGTGGACCATGGCGCGGGCGCCCTTGCCGTTGTTCGCGATGCCCTTGCGCCCGAAGGTCTTCTTGTAGAAGTCGAGCGTCTTGGTGATGCCGTACTGGGCGTCGACCGCGGCGCTGACGCGGCTGGAGACGGCGCCGTTGCCCCACTTGTTGTCGGTGTCGGTGAACTTCTTGCCCTGGGCGAAGTTCCCCAGCTCCAGGTTCTTCGCGTCGCGCGTCTCGGTGCCCCAGCGGGTGGGGTCCTTCAGCAGGTAGCTGGTGCGCGCGGTACGGGTCGTGGTCAGCGGGACCTTGCCCACGAAGAGGGAGCTGCCGGTGCCGGTGGCCGTCGCCGGGTAGCGGGCGGCGGCCGCGGACGAGGACGACGCGGTGAGGCCGGCGGGGAGCGGGGCGGTGCCGGTGGCCGGGTCGAGGGTCTCGCCGCGCTCGCGCAGCGTCTCGACGAGGGTGGGCGAGAGGAACTCGTCGCTGTCGGGCGTGTTGCTGCGCACCTTGCCGGTGACGGCGTCCACGACGACCGTGCGGGACCCGCCGGCCTCGGCGGTGGCGCTGTCGGTGACCTGGACCCGGTAGGCGAGGGCCGAGGCGCCGCTGCGGGCGTCGACCACGAGCTCGGCGCTCTGCGCGTCGCCCTCGGCCACGGCGGCGGCCTTCGCCTCGGCCTGCCCGGCCGTCAGCTCGGCCTCGACGGTGGCGGGGTCGACGGTGTGGTCGGCGGCGCGGGTGACGCCCGCGTAGGCGAGCTTGCTGGTGAGGTGGACGACGAGGTCGCCGCCGAGGACCGGCATGCCCTGGTGGGTCCGGACGAACCGGACGTGCCGTGCGCCCTCGGGGTCGATCATGACCTCCTGCGCCTGGAGTCCGTCGTCCTCGCCGACGCCGGTCGCCGCCGCGTGGGCGAGCGCGGCGGCGCGGGCGGCCCGCACCAGGTCGGCGGTCTGCGCACCGGCCGCGGCGGTGGCCCGGTTCTCCGCCGCGAGGGCCGTGCCGGTCAGGCCCGTGGCGGCCGTGGTCACGGCGACGGCGACCGCCAGGGTGCGTATGTGTCCTCTGCGCACTGGTGAGGGTTCCTTCGTTCGGACGGCAGGGGTCCCCAACCGCCGCGGTGCATGGCGCCGTTGACGCCACGGGGGCTGGTCGGGCCCCGCAGGGCCACCCTTACGGATGAGTCATGTCCATGTAAAGCCGAAATCACCGTCTTGTGCGGCTTTGTCGTCATACTGGGCACGTCCTCGACGCACGGTGGCCGCAGGGCGACCAACTGTGCGTCGTCAGTGGAGATGTGACGTGACGGAAGTAGGTTGCCTCGGGTGAATGTGACCGATCTCGCATCGACGACGGCCCGGCGAAGACGACGGAGAAGGGCCGCGACGGCCCTGTTCGCGGGGGCGGCGCTGATGTCGCTGCTGCCGCTGCCGGCCCATGCCGCCCCGCACCCCGCGGCCCCCGCCGCCGCGCCGCCGAAGCCCGACCCCACCGGGCTGAAGGGCGTCCTGCGCGCGGCGGTGAGCCAGGGCGCGCCCGGCGCGATGGCGCGCCTCGACGACCACGGCACCCTGTACCACCTCACCGTGGGGACCTCCGACCGGCGGACCAAGAAGGCGATCAGCAACGCCGACCGGTTCCGTATCGGCAGTGTCACCAAGACGTTCTCCGCCGTCGTGCTGCTCCAGCTCGTCGACGAGGGCAGGCTCGCCCTAGACGCGCCGGTCAACCGCTATCTGCCGGGCCTGCTTCCCGACAGCCGGATCACCGTCCGGCACGTGCTGAGCCACCGCAGCGGGCTGTACGACTACAGCAACGAGATGTTCGCCCGGTCCGTGTCCGGCTTCGAGGCCGTCCGCACCAAGGTCTTCACCTACCGCCAGCTGGTGGCCCGTTCGCTGAGCCGTCCGCGCACGACCGCGCCCGGCGGCGCCTACTCCTACTCCAACACCAACTTCGTCGTCGCGGGGCTGCTCATCGAGAAGCTGACCGGGCACTCCGTGGGCACGGAGTACCGGCGCCGCATCATCGACCCGCTGAAGCTCCGGGACACCTTCTACGTCCACCCCGACACGGCGATCCCCGGCCGCCACACGCGCGGCTATCTCACGCCCGGCACACCGGGCGCGGCCCTCGTCGACGCGACGAAGCAGACCACGTCCTGGGCCCAGAGCGCCGGCGCCCTCATCTCCAGCACCAAGGACCTCGACGTGTTCCTCTCGGCGCTGCTGCGGGGCAGGCTCACCTCCGCCGACGCGCTCGCGCAGATGACACGGTGGGTCCCGGCGGGCGGCACCCAGTCGTACGGCCTGGGGCTGCGGCGCCGCGACCTGTCCTGCGGGGTGTCGGTGTACGGCCATACGGGCGCCGTCCAGGGCTACTACACCTACGCGTTCACCTCGAAGGACGGCAAGCGCAGCCTGGCGGCGCTCGCCAACGCCTCCAACAGCACCACCGTGCACAACACGATGCTGCGCACCCTGGAGTCGGCGTTCTGCGGGAAGAGCACGAGCACCCGTGAGCTGAAGACGCCCTACGAGCGCTCCGAGGACGTCGCCCCGGGAGTGGTCCGGGACTGACCTCCCCCGAATCGGCCCCGGCCGGCCGGACCGGGAACCCCTCCGCCCCGGTGTCCGTTGTCCGGACGACACCCCACGGGGGTGCGTACGACGAACACCGGGCGGCGGGATGAGCGAGTTGGTCTCGGGGGGCAATGTGCCCCTGCCGGGCGGCGCGCTGACCCTCCGGGTCCCCGGCCCCTTCGACGTGTGCGCGCTCGTCACCGACGACAGCGGCACGGTGCGCGGCGACGCCGACTTCGTGTTCTACAACCAGCCGACGGCACCCGGCGCCCGCCTCCACGGAGACACGCTCACCCTGGACCCGAACGGACTGCGGGCCGGCGCCACGCGCGTCACGGTGGTCGTGAGCGCCACCGAGCCGGGCACCCCCCTGGGCCGCCTGCCCGCGCCCGCCCTCCATGTCGCCGACGCGCTCGGCCGCCCCCTCGCCCGGTTCGCGCCACCGCGCCCGAGCCAGGAGACGGTCCTGCTGCTCGCGGAGGTCTACCGGCGCGGCGGGGTGTGGAAGCTGCGGGCACTCGGCCAGGGATACGCGGACGGGCTGGCGGGCCTGGCCCGGGACTTCGGAGTGGACGTGCTGGACGACACCGCTCCCCCGCCCTCCTCCGCCCCGTCCGCCCCGTCCGCCCCGTCTAACCACCCCGCCCCCGACACCGACGGCTTCCTCGCCCTCGCCAACGCGGCCCGCGCCTCGGCCGGCTCCCCGCCCGTCGCGCTCGACGCCCGGCTGGCCTCGGCGGCCCGGGCGCACGCCGCCGAGATGGCCGCCGCCGGGCGGCTCGGCGCAGAGGGCCGGGACGGAGTGTCGCTGCACCAGCGCGTCACGGCCGCCGGATACGCCTATCTGGCCGTGGGCGAGCACCTCGTCTCGGGGCCGCGCACACCTGCCGAGTTCGTCGCCTACTGCCTGCGCTCGGACCGGACGGGCCGCACGCTGCGCGACCCGGCGTTCGCGCACGCCGCTCTGGCGCAGGTCACGGACCCCCGCGGCGGCGACACCTACTGGACCGCCCTGTGGGCGAGCCCGCTCACGGCGGACGGGCTCGCCCGCACGGCCGCCGAGGTGGTCGCGCTCACCGACCGCGAGCGGGCTAGGGCCGGACTGCCTCCCCTCGCCGTCGACCCGCGTCTCACCGTCGCGGCCCAGGCGCACTGCGCGGACATGGTGGCGCGCGGCTTCTACTCCCACACCTCACCCGAGGGCCGAGAACCTTGGGACCGGGCGGCCGCCGCGGGATCGTCCCGGCGGACCATCGGGGAGAACATCGCCTGCGGCCAGCGCTCCCCCGCCGAGGTGGTCGAGGGCTGGATGAACAGTCCCGGGCACCGGGCCAACATCCTCAAGCCCGCCTTCACCCACATCGGTGTCGGCTTCGCGGGCGGCGGCCCGGCGGGCACGTACTGGACCCAGCTCTTCGGCGCCTGACGCCCCGCCGGTCCCGTCCGGGACGCCTCGGCAGGCCCTCCTGACGTCCCGTCCGCCGCCGAGGTGATCTGCGCCTCACAGGCAACCCCGCCCCCCGTCCCCACGTCTTGATCGGCAGCAGGCGCTATAAACGTCATGTATACACAGAGTGTATACATGGAAACCGAAAGGAATCCATGTACGGCAAGGCATTCGCTCCGGAGTACCAGGGCGCGCTCACCACCCTCTCCGTGAACTCCTCCCTCACCGACGTCCTGGCCGCGGGCGCCGAACAGCTGAAGGCCGCCGAACAGGCCGGGGAGCACGGCGAGGCGGCCCGCTCCGGACTCGCGGTCGCCGAGGCGCACCGGCGGCTCGGTCAGGTGCGGGAGGCGGAGGACGCCTGGAAGGCGAGCTACCGGGCGGCACGGGACGCCGACGACGTCGCGGCGATGGCGTGGGCGCTGTGGAGCGGCGGCACCCTGGCCCGGCAGCGGGGCGCCTTCCCCCTGGCCCGGCGCCTGCTGGGCCTCGCGGCCGACCTCGGCGAGCACGGCGGCGACATCGTCGTACGGGGCTACTCGCTGGCCGGGCTCGCGGAGACCGGGCGGATCCAGGGTGACTACGAGGCCGTCGGACGGCTGCACGAGCAGTTGCTGGCCGAGGCGCGACGGCGCGGTGAGGCACGGCACACGGTGTGGGCGCTGGAGGGCATCGCGCAGATGCACCGCAACTCCGGTGCCTACGACACCGCGTTCGCCCTGTTCGAGGAGGCGGCCGAGATCGCCGCGGGCGCCGACGACCGGCGCGGTCACGCGTGGGCGCTGCGCGGACTGGCGGACATCGTCTCCGTGCGCGACGGGGACACCGGGCGGGCCCTCGCCCTGCTGTCCGAGGCCGAGGAGGGCTGCCGCGCGATGAAACTGTCGGGCGCGCTGGCCTACAACCACAAGATGCGCGGCAACGTCCTCTACCGCGCGGGGCGTTACGCCGAGGCGCAGGGCCTGTACGAGCTGGCGCTCGGCGAGTTCCGGGCGATGAAGGAGCCGCGCGGCGAGGCGCTCTCCCGGCTCGGCCTGGCCAAGTCCCGCGCCCGGCAGGGCCAGGACCGCGCCGAGACGGCGGCCGAACTCGCCGATCTGGCCGGGGTGCTGGAGCGGATCGGGCTGCGGCACGCCCGGGAGATGGTGGCCAGGGCCCAGGCCGAACTGGGTCTCGAGAACGCCGGGACCGTCGAGGCCGCCCGGTGACCGCGCTCGGCACACCGGTGCGCCGGCCCGCTCCCGCCGGCCCCTCGGCGGCCGGACCCCTTGCGGCCGCGCCCCCGCTCCTCACCCGCTGCCGCGCCCTGGTGCGTCCCGCGCTGGCGGAGGCCGTCGGGCGGCTGCACCCCTGGGTGGCGGAGATGGCCGCGTACTCCTTCGGCTGGTGCGAGACGGGCGGGGCGCCCGGCGCGGGTTCCGGCGGCAAGGGGCTGCGGCAGGCGCTGGCGGTGATCGGCGCCGAGGCGGCCGGCGCGCCCGCGCGGGCGGGGGTGCCGGCGGCGGTCGCGGTGGAGCTGGTGCACGCCTTCTCGCTGCTCCACGACGACGTCATGGACGGCGACCAGACCCGGCGCGGCCGCCCCACGGTGTGGAAGGCGTACGGCACGGGACCGGCGGTCCTCGCGGGTGACGCACTGTTCGCGCTGGCGGTCGAGACCCTCGCCGTCCAGCCTCCCCCGTCGGGCCCGGCCGCCGTGCGGCTGCTGTCCGGGGCGCTCGGGGATCTGGTCCGCGGACAGGCCGACGACCTGCTGTTCGCCGCCCGGCCCTGGTCGGGTCCACAGCGGGTGACGCCGGAGGCCTACCGGGTGATGGCGGAGGGCAAGACCGGTGCACTGCTGGGCTGTTCGGCCGCGCTGGGCGCCCTGCTGGGCGGCGCGCCGCCGGCCACGGTGACCGCGCTGGACAGGGCGGGACGGCGCCTCGGGGTCGCCTTCCAGGTGGTCGACGACGTCCTGGGCGTCTGGGGCGACCCGTCGGTCACCGGCAAGCCCGTGCACGCCGATCTGCGCGAGCGGAAGAAGACCTTCCCGGTGCTGGCCGCGCTCGCCTCGCCGGGCCCGGCGGCCCGCCGGCTGGCCGGGCTGCTCGACCGGGACGGGGATCCGGCCGAGGCGGCCGCGCTGGTCGAGGAGGCCGGGGGACGCGCGGCGGCGCTCGCCGAGGCGGACCGGCTGGTCGCCGCCGCCGAGGAGGCGCTGACCGAGGCGGACCTGACCGCCGGTGCCGTCCGCGATCTGCGGTCCCTGGTCGGGTTCGCGGTACGCCGGGACGCCTGAGCGGTGGACCGAACCGGCCGCCGGATGTCTCCTTCCGGCGGCCCGGCGGGTTCGGGAACGGGTGGGCGGCGGCAGCCGGCCGGGGCCGGTGGTCCGCGGGGACAACGCGACGACGCGGGACATGATGACGTGGGCGGAACGTTTCGGCCTGCACGGAAAAGCGAAAATTCCCCGACGCGCCCTCCCGGCCGAAATGCCCGGCACGCCTCCGAAAGCGTTTTCAGGTGCCCTCAGCACGTGTTTACCGCTGGTTACACCGCTGGACGACCCCCGGTAATTTCCTTTCTCGTCCATCCGCTCGGTCTTGCCCGGCGCATTTTGAATGAAAGACAGGAATCGCACCGGACCGGTGGTCCAATTGAACGGACCCCCACGCGCCCGCCGTACTTCCGGGAAAGGGAGAACTCCGGGGGTTCAGCGAGGGATGACCATGGTCAAGGCGCACGTCTCCACGCACGACTCGGTGGCCGGTAGGTACCGGATCCTCGACGTGGTCCACCGCGAGACGAATCGCGTCAGCTGGTACGGGGAGGACCTCCAGGCGGCGCGCCCGTGTCTGGTCACCCGGATCGGGCTGCCCCCCGATCTCGGCGAGGACGAGGCGTACGGCGTCGCCGACCGGGTGCTGCGCATGTCGGAGACGATGGCCCGGCTCTGCCCCGGCCGGATCGCCGCGGTCGTCGACGCCGTGATCGAGGCGGGGTGCCTGTGGACCGTCACCGAGTGGATCGACGGGCCGCCCCTGGGGCTTCTGGTCGAACAGCAGGGCTCGTTCGGCGCCGTCCGGACGGCCACCGTGGGGCTCCAGCTGCTCGACGTCCTGGAGGCCGCGCACGGCGAGGGCATCACCCACGGCGAACTCAGCCCCGGCCAGGTGTTCGTACGGGACAGGGGTCCGGTGGTCGTCACCGGGTTCGGGCTGGCGGGGGCCACGCTCGTCCCGCGGCTGGCGGCACCGGCGTACGCCTCGCCCGAACAGGCCCGGGACGACCGGATCGGTCCGGCGGCGGATCTGTGGGCACTGGGCGCGATCCTCTACACGATGGCCGAGGGGCGGCCGCCGTACCGGGACCGGGACCGGCCCGAGGCCACGCTCAAGGGCGTGGACCGGCTCCCGCTGCGCACCCCGCTGCGGACCGGCCCGCTCACCCCGGCCGTCCAGGGGCTGCTGCGCAAGGACTCCCGGGAGCGGCTGAACCGCCTCGTCGTACGCCAGACCCTGACCCGTGTGCTGGACGAGGATCCGCTCCCGAGCGTGCCCCCGCCCCGGCTGCGGCGCGCCTACACCGCGGCCCGGAACGCGGGTCCGCAGTGGAGCGGGCGGGCCATGGCGGCCGGGACGGCGCTGGCGGTCGCCACGGTGGCGGTCGCCGCCCTGGCCGTGACCCACCAGTTGCCGGGCACCGAGGAGACATCGGCGGGCGCCGGCGCCCCGACCGTGCCGTCCGCCGTCCCGACGCCGTCCGCCGAGGAGGGCACCGACGCCGGCGACAGAGCCACCCCGACCCCCGGCACCCCGCCTTCCAGCTCCGCACCGGCCACCCCGTCCGCGCCGCCGTCGTCGCCCTCGGCCTCCACCGACGCCCTCCCGGCCGGCTACCGCGTCTATCGCGCGCCCGAGGGCTTCTCCGTCGCCCTGCCCGCCGGCTGGAAGCGGCTGGACACCACGAAGGGCACCGGCAACGCGTACCGCGTCACCTTCGGCGCGGCCGACGATCCGCGCACCCTCGCGGTGACCTACAGCGAGCAGGCGGGCCCGGATCCGGTGGCCGTGTGGCGCGACGACGTCGAGCCGGGGCTGCGGCAGGACGAGGGGTACCGGCGGATCGGCGCGATCGAGGCGACGACGTACCAGGGATACAAGGCGGCCGACATGCAGTGGGTCGCCGACGTCGACGGCACCCGGGTGCGCACCTTCGGCCGGGGCCTCCTGCTCGGCGGCGACCGCAGCTTCTCGCTGCGCTGGGCGACGCCGTCCGCCGACTGGGAGCGCAGCGCCAATCGCCAGGCCCTGGACGCGTTCCTGCGGAGTTTCCGCCCCGGCTCGGCGGCCTGACGCCCGCCGTCACCCGCTCACCGGTCCGGCAAAGCGTCGCCAATGGCGCATATAGGCTGCCGGTCTGCACCTTCGCGTTCCCCGCAGCCTTCAGAGGAGAGTCATCCGTGACCCTGGCGATCGACCGGCCCGAGACGTCCCCCGCGCCCCTGTCCGACCTCGTGGCGCGGGACGCGCGGGAGTTCGGGGTCTACGCGCGCACCGGCGGATGGGCCTTCGGGCTGATGGTGGCGCGCAGTGTCCGGCCGGGCGGGCAGGGCGCGGACGAGACGCCGAAGGTGTCGGCGAAGGAGTTCGCCGAGCTGGCCGGCTGCTCCCCCGAGCGGGTGATGCGCTACTACAAGGCCTGGGACCGGGCCGCCGACGACGGCCTCGTCCCCCACTTCGAGGAGCTGGCGCCGGGGCAGGAGCTCGAGCTGCCGGACGCCGACGTGTGGCTGACGTACTACGTCTCGCGGTCCGGCGCCACGTCCGAGCGCGGTACGGCGATCGCCGAGGCCGCCGCGGCGGAGGGCATCCGGCCGACCAAGGCGCTGGAGGTGGCGGAGAACCCGACGGCCCTGCGCGCCGCGATCCTCGCCGACCCGTCCACCGCCCGCGCGGCCCGCGCCGCCCTGCTGGACCGGGTCAGGGAGGACCCTGAGCTCCAGACCGAGCTGGCCCGGGACGTCGTGCGCACCGACGACCTGAAGAAGGCCGTGGCCACCGAGAGCCGCTCGGCCGACCGCATCGGGTACGTCCGTCAGATCGCGGAGTCCGGGCAGGTCAGGACGCCCGCGGGCCAGACCATCGACGCACCCGCCGAACTGCGCCAGGAGGCCGAGCGGCACCTGTCGCTGATCGACGAGCTCAACGAGGGCGAGGACGCCGGCGAGTGGGCGGCCGAGGCCTACGACACCATGAAGAACCTGGTCGTGGAAACCGTGGAGGCCGACCCCGAACTCCGTGTCCAGGAGCGCCGCACGAAGTTCTACAGCAGCCTCCAGAAGGCGACGAGGGTCTTCGAGGAGCTGACCTTCGACGACGCCCAGGACTTCTACGAGGACGACATGGTCCAGCGGCTGGAGGACCTCCAGCAGGCCATCGGCAGCTGCATCACGGCGCTGCGCGGTGCGCGCGGAAACGCAGGGGGAGCTGAGTAGCCGTACTCATGCCGCGGTCCGGCGGGCGGCCGACGATGGTGCTCCCCAGTCGTTCTTCCTTCAAGGAGCGCCCCGATGTCCGCTGCCGGCCTGTCCGCCGTCCCGCCCGCGTCACGCCGGACCCTGCCCGCCCTGTGTGCCGGTCTGGTGGTCGCGGGCCTCGCCGTGTCGGGCTGGCGCCCGTACGACCCCACTACCTGGCTCCTGGAGACGGTGTGGGTGCTCGTGGGGCTGCCGGTGATCGTCCTGGCCTGGCGGCGGTTCCCGCTCACCGGCCTGCTGTGCGCGCTGCTCGCGGTGCACGCGCTGGTACTGGCGCTGGGCGGCCACTACACCTACGCACGGGTGCCGCTCGGCGAGTGGGCGCGGGACGCCTTCGGCCTCGACCGCAATCCGTACGACCGCTTCGGCCACCTCATGCAGGGGTTCGTGCCGGCGATCCTGGTGCGGGAGCTGCTCAGCCGGACGTCCCCGCTGCGCGGCAGCCGCTGGCTGGCGCCGCTGACGGTGTGCGCGTGTCTGGCGTTCAGCGCGGTGTTCGAGATGTTCGAGTGGGCGGCGGCCGTGATCGGCGGTCAGGCGGCGGACGCCTTCCTCGCCACCCAGGGCGATGTCTGGGACACCCAGTGGGACATGTTCTGCGCGCTGATCGGGGCCACCGTGTCCGTGCTGCTGCTGGGGCGGGCGCACGACCGGCAGCTGGCCGCCCTGTCGGTCACCGCGTCGTGTGGTGGTGGAGCGTCCACAGCGGCAGCACGAACCAGCACAGCAGGTACCACGCGACGACACCGGTGACCAGCCAGGGCACGTACGCGTCGTCGGTCGCGACGCGCAGGACCAGCAGCAGAGCGCCCGTCATCGTGGCGAGGAGCAGCAGCAGGCCGGCGAAGGTCAGCCGGGAGGCCCACACCACCGCCTGGGCCTTCATCCGCCGCCCGGACACCATGCGGTGCAGCGCCACCGGCCCGATCAGCGCGCCGGCGGCGGCGGCCGCCAGGACGACCGTGACGACGTAGATCGCCTGGTTCGTGTCGCTCAGGGTGATGTACCGCGTCGTGAACACGACGGTGAGCAGGAAGGCGAAGAGGATCTGGACGCCCGTCTGGGCGACCCGGACCTCCTGGATGAGGTCGCCCCACATGCGGTCGGCCCGCTCGTCCTCGGTCTCGTCCCGTCCGCTTCTTCGGTCTTCCTGGTCCATACGGCCCGGGTAACCGGGCCGTGGATCATCCAAACGGACAGGCCGGTCGGTTCGCCCGGACAGGTCTACCAGCGGCCCTCGACCTGCTCCTTGATCCGCCGGTCGTAGAGGTCGCGGACGGCCGCGAGGGTCTCCCCGGACAGCTCAGGCAGCTTGCCGGCGGCCGCGTTGGCGCGGGCCTGCTCGGGCGAGCGGGCGCCCGGGATCACCGTGGTCACACCGGGCTGCTGGATGATCCAGCGCAGGGCGAGCTGGGCCGGGGTCCAGCCCTCGGGGGCGAGCGCGGCGAACTCGACGGCGGCCTCGACGCCGGTGACGTAGTCCACGCCGGAGAAGGTCTCGCCCTGGTCGAAGGACTCGCCGTGCCGGTTGTAGGTGCGGTGGTCGTTCTCGGGGAAGACCGTGTCCTTGGTGTACTTGCCCGACAGCAGGCCGGAGGCGAGCGGGACGCGGGCGATGATGCCGACGCCGGCCTCGCGGGCCGCCGGGAGCACCTCGTCCAGGGGCTTCAGACGGAACGGGTTCAGGATGATCTGCACGCTGGCGACACCCGGCCGGGCGATCGCGGTGAGGGCCTCGGCGCAGGTCTCGACGCTGACGCCGTACTGGGCGATGCGCTGCTCCTCGACGAGCGTGTCGAGGGCGTCGAAGACCTCGTCACGGGAGTACACGGGCGTGGGCGGGCAGTGCAGCTGCACCAGGTCGACGCGGTCGACGCCCAGGTTGCGGCGGGAGCGGTCGTTCCAGGCGCGGAAGTTGTCCAGGACGTAGTTCTCGGGGATCTGGTCGACGCGGCGGCCCATCTTGGTGGCGACCAGCACGTGCAGGTCGGGGCGGCCGCTCAGGAAGGCGGCGATGGTCTGCTCGCTGCGGCCGTCGCCGTAGACGTCGGCGGTGTCGAAGAAGGTCACTCCCGACTCGGCCGCCGCCTCCAGAACCGTCAGCGCCTCCTTGTCGTCGACGTCTCCCCAGTCGGCGCCCAGTTGCCAGGTGCCGAGACCGACGACGGATGCGTGCTGACCAGACCTACCGAATTCGCGCTCGTCCATGGCGTCAGTCTGTCATCAGCCGACGGCCGGTGCGGAATCGGCGGGTCCGGCCTGCCACCTGGGCGCCTTCGCCCTCAACGGGCGGTGGGCCGGGCCTGCGGCGCCGGGCCCGTCAGGTGGGCCTGGACCGTCGGGCCGTAGCGGTCGACGACGTCCTCGACCGGCATGGACCGCAGTTCAGGACCCCGGGCGATGCCCAGCATCATGCCGAGCCCGAGGGCGGTGGCCAGGGCCAGTTCGGCGCGGACGGCCGCGTCGGGACCCGGGAGGCGGGCGGCGAGGCGTTCGACGACCTGGGCGCGGAAGTTGGCGCGCAGGACGTCGCCGTGGTCGCCGTGCAGGGGTGCGAAGGCGATCCGCAGCACGGGGTCCGCGCCGCGCTCGCGCTGGCCGACCAGGATCTGGCGGACCATGTGGCGGCCCAGCTCCTCGAGCGGGGCGTCGAGGAACGTCTGCGCGTCCTCCTCGAAGGACATCACCCGGGCGAACAGCGCGTCCTTGTTGCCGAAGTACTTCAGGACCAGCGGCGCGCTCACCCCGGCGCGCTCCGCCACCGCCTTGAGGGTGATGTCGGCGTGGGCGTGGCGGGCGAGGAGATGGCGGGCGGCGCGCAGGATGGCGGCCTTGGTGGCCTCGGCGTCGCGACGGGCGGGTGCCGGGGAGGTGCCGGGTGGAGTGCTCACGGCGCTCATGCTCCCTCCATCGCCTCGTCGTTGACGGACCGGGTGCCGCCTTCGGCGCGGCGGGGGCGTGCGGGCCGCGGATCGCCGGGAATGGTCAGCGCCACCGCGCAGGCGGCCAGGGCGACGGCGCCCGCGACGGCGAAGGCCAGCAGATAGCCGTGCAGGGTCGGCACCGGGGCGCCGCCGACCAGGCTGGTGTGGTGCACGAGGACCGCGGCGACGGCGGCGCTGGAGACGGCCTGTCCGACGGTGCGCATCAGGACGTTGACGCCGTTCGCGGAGGCGGTCTGGCCGGCCGGCACGGCGCGCAGGATCAGCGCGGGCAGCGCCGAGTAGGCGAGGGTGGTGCCGGTGGCCACGACCGCGGCCCCCACCATGATCATCCACAGTGCGTGGCTGTCGGCGATGCGCACGGCGTAGCCGACGGCGATGACGGCGGCGCCGAGGGCGAGGGTGACCCGTGGGCCCCGGGCCTCCGAGATCCGGGCGGAGAGCGGGGAGAACAGCAGCATGGTGATGCCGCCGGGCAGCAGACACAGTCCCGTCTCCACGATGGACAGCCCGAGCCCGTACCCGCTGGCCTCGGGTGCCTGGACGAGCTGGGCGGTGACCAGCGAGTTGGCGTAGAAGGCGAAGCCGGTCAGCAGCGCGGCCACGTGGGAGAGGCCGACGCGCGGCCGGGACACCAGCCGCAGGTCCACCAGGGGCCGCTCGGTGCGCAGTTGCTGCCACCACCACAGGCCGAGGACGAGGACGGCGGCGAGGAACAGGCCGACGATCCGGGTGCTGCCCCAGCCCCACTGGCCGCCCTGGGACACGGCGAGCAGGAGGCAGATCAGTCCGGCGGCCAGCCCCAGCGCGCCCGTCACGTCGAACCGCCCGCGCTCGCGCACGGGCGACTCCGGCACCGCCCACCGGATCAGCGCGACGCCGCTCACGCCGAGGACCGCGGTGACCCAGAACATCGTGTGCCAGTTCGCGTACTGGACGACCACGGCCGCGGCCGGCAGTCCCAGCGCGGCGCCGATGCCGACGGTGGAGCTCATCAGCGCGACCGCCGATCCCCGGCGTTCCGGGGGCAGTTCGTCGCGCAGGATGCTGATGGAGAGCGGGACCACGCAGGAGGCGGCGCCCTGGAGGGCGCGGGCCGCGATCAGCACGCCGATCTCGGAGGTGAGGGCGCAGATCACCGAGCCGGCGGCCATCAGAGCGAAGGAGAGCAGCAGGACCCGCCGCTTGCCGTACATGTCGCCGGCGCGCCCGAGGACCGGGGTGAGGACGGCGCCGGAGAGCAGTGCCGCGGTGACCATCCAGGAGACCGCGGCCGGGGAGGCTCCGGTCAGCCGGGGCAGATCGGGGAGCAGCGGGACGACGACGGTCTGCATGACCGCCATGAGGATGCCGCAGTAGGCCAGGACCGGGATGGCGAGCCGGGCCCTCAGGCCGGTGTCGTCCCTGGTCGGGGCGGGTATCGGAGCGGGCGACGCCATGGGCACTCCTGCGGCCTGCGCGAAAGGAAAAATGGGTGAATGGCAATTCACCGTAACAGTGAATTGCCATTCACCCAAGCGGGGGAGGGCTCCGACAGCGGCCGACGGCCGGGCTACTTCCGGGCGGACAGCGCCCGGGTGTGCGCGCTCCTGGCGATCTTCGGGCCCAGCCAGCGCTTGAGGCGGCGCAGGGCCTCCAGCTGCCCGGCGGCCCGGTCCAGCCGGTAGTAGAGCTGGGGCGGGACATAGGGCAGCAGGGGTGAGTGGCGCTGGCCCAGCAGGGCGAACATCCGGTCCGGGGGGAGGTGGATGTAGCGGGTGAGGTTCTCGTACCACTGGGCGCTGTAGCGGGCCGCGCTCTGCGGGGACAGCAGGGCCGAGCGGCGTTCTCGCTCGTAGCGGGCGAGAGCCTGCGGAAGGACAACGTCCTGGCTCAGCGCGTCGGCGAGGGCCATGGCGTCCTCCAGGGCGAGGGTGGTGCCGGCGCCGATGGAGTAGTGGGTGGTGTGGGCGGCGTCGCCGAGCAGGACGAGGTTGTCGTCGTACCAGGCCCGGTTGGTCAGGGTGCGGAAGGTCAGCCACTGGGTGCCGCCGCCGGCCGGGGCGCGGCCGATGAGCGGGTGGCCGTCGAGGATGTGCGCGAAGAGCTTCTCCAGCCGGGCCAGTCCGTCGGCCTCGCTCCCCTCGTCCAGGCCGAGCCCGCTGCGGGTCTCGGGGGCGCACTCGATGACACAGGTGCTCCGCTCCGTGCTGAACGGGTAGCCGTAGCACCAGATCCAGCCGTGCTCGGTCTCCACGAAGGCGAAGGTGAAGGAGTCGAAGACCTTGGTGGTGCCGAGCCAGACGTAGGAGTTGCGGCCGGGCCGGAGTTCGGCGCCGAACCGGTCGGCGCGGCCGGAGCGCAGGGCGCTGTGGACACCGTCGCCGGCCACGACCAGGTCGGCGTCGGGCAGGGCGTCGGCGGTGATCTCGTGCTCGTACTCCAGCCGGACGCCGAGGGCGCGGGCGCGGGCGGCGAGGATCTCCAGGAGCCGGTGACGACCGATGCCGTGCCCCTCGTCGCCCGGCCGGCGGGTCGCCCGGTCCCGGACGTGGGCGACGCCCTGGTTCCAGCGGACGGAGTGCTCCTCGATGGCACGCGCCGACTCGGGGTCGCGGGCGCGCAGCCGGTCGAGGAGTCCCTGCCAGTACGTGACGCCCCAGCCGTAGGTCGAACCCTCCGGGTCGCGTTCGTAGACGGTGACGTCGTGGGACGGGTCCTGCCGCTTGAGCAGGATCGAGAGATACAGGCCGGCGGGCCCGCCGCCGACACAGGCGACCTTCACGCACACCCCTAGAAGCTACCAGACGTGATTGATTGACGACGCAGGGTAGCAGGGCGGGAGAGGCCTCCGAGGCCGCCCCAGGACCGTGATCACGTCACTTTCCGCACGTGAGCCACACCACCGCGGGCGCGCACTCGAGCGAAAGACCACCGGAACAGGCGTCCCCACGGAAAGGAATTGCCCCTTCCGCCCGGCGGCGAGGTCCGGCCCGAGCAAGATCATCTTCGTTCAACATTGCACGACACATCATTAATTGTCCGGATCGGACCCAACCGGTCACGGCCGATTTCTCCCCCTCTCGGACCGGTCGATAGGCATGCGGAGTCGTCAACCCAACGCACTCCAGGAGATCCCGTATGCCGGAACTCACCCGTCGTCACGCGCTCGCCGTCGCGGCCGCCCTCACCGCCGCCGCCCCGCTCGCCGCCGTCCCCGCCGCCCGCGCCGACGACGACGGCCACCACCACGGCGGCACCCCCGGCTCCCCGGCCGCCTTCGACGAGATCTACAAGGGCCGCCGGATACAGGGCCGGCCGGCCTCCGGGGGCGGCCACCACCACCACGGCGACGGCGGCTACGGCGTATTCGTGGACGGGGTCGAACTGCACGTGATGCGCAACGCCGACGGCTCGTGGATCAGCGTGATCAGCCACTACGACCCGGTGACCACCCCGCGGGCCGCCGCCCGGGCCGCGGTCGACGAGCTCCAGGGCGCCCCGCTCCTCCCCTTCCCCGCCAACTGACCCACTCCCCCGCACACTTGGAGCACCCGCACATGACCGTCCGCAAGAACCAGGCGTCCCTGACCGCCGAGGAGAAGCGCCGCTTCGTCGCCGCCCTCCTCGAACTCAAGCGCAACGGCCGCTACGACGCCTTCGTCACCACGCACAACGCGTTCATCATGGGAGACACCGACAACGGCGAGCGCACCGGCCACCGTTCACCGTCCTTCCTGCCCTGGCACCGCAGATTCCTGCTGGAGTTCGAGCGGGCGCTCCAGTCGGTGGACGCGTCGGTGGCGCTGCCCTACTGGGACTGGTCCACCGACCGTTCGACGCGTTCCTCCCTGTGGGCGCCGGACTTCCTCGGCGGCACCGGGCGCAGCCGGGACGGTCAGGTGATGGACGGGCCGTTCGCCGCGTCGAAGGGCAACTGGCCGATCAACGTCCGGGTGGACGGCCGCACCTATCTGCGGCGGGCGCTGGGAGCGGGCGTCCGCGAACTGCCCACCCCCGCCGAGGTCGACTCGGTGCTGGCGATGGCGACGTACGACATGGCGCCCTGGAACAGCGCCTCCGACGGCTTCCGCAACCATCTGGAGGGGTGGCGCGGGGTCAATCTGCACAACCGGGTGCATGTCTGGGTCGGCGGGCAGATGGCGACCGGGGTCTCCCCCAACGACCCGGTGTTCTGGATGCACCACGCCTACATCGACAAGCTGTGGGCGGAGTGGCAGCGCCGGCACCCCGGGTCCCCGTACCTGCCGGGCGGCGGTACGCCGAACGTCGTCGACCTCGGCGAGACGATGAAGCCGTGGAACGACACCACCCCGGCGGCCCTGCTCGACCACACCGCCCACTACACCTTCGACGCCTGATCGATCAGGCCTTGGGCCGTGTTCGCGAAGTCCCGCCCGGATCGCGGCGCCCGGACACGGCCCAGGTCGTGTCCGCAAGGTCCCGTCCGGCTCGCGACGCCCGACACGGCCTAGGCCGTCCGGCACTCCGGGTGGCCCCAGCCCTCGGCGTTCTTGGCGATCGGCTCACCGGCCGCGTAGGAACGGCCGCACATACAGCGGCCGGGGAACTTGGCCTTGATCGTGCGCGCGGACGAACCGCCGCTTCGCCGGGGCGACTTGGCCCCGGCGGAACGGCCCGCCTTCGGCTTCGGGGTGTCCGGCGAGGGCGGCGGCACGGGGGAGCCCTGCGCGCTGCCGGCCGCCTGCTGCACGACGGCCGCCTGGCTCGCGGCCCGGTCGGCGAAGTCGTTCAGCGGATCGCCGTCGACCTGGTGGGCGGGGACGTAGCGGAAGTCGACCGAGCGGCCGTCGAGCAGCTCGTCGATACGGACGACCAGTTCCTGGTTGGCGACCGGCTTGCCGGCGGAGGTCTTCCAGCCGTTGCGCTTCCAGCCGGGCAGCCAGGTGGTGACGGCCTTCATGGCGTACTGCGAGTCCATCCTGACCTCGAGCGGTACGTCCGGGTCGGTCGCCGCCAGCAGCTGTTCCAGGGCGGTGAGTTCGGCGACGTTGTTGGTGGCCCGGCCCAGCGGCCCCGCCTCCCAGCGGTCCGGTGCCTCCGAGTCGTCGGCGACCACCCAGGCCCAGCCGGCCGGTCCCGGGTTCCCCTTGGAAGCCCCGTCGCACGCGGCCACAACACGTTCACGCATGGGCACGATCATGCCATGGCCGCGCGAGGGCTCCGGCCGCCCGGCCTCACACGGGCGTGGTCCTCGGGACCTCGCCCTCCGTCGTCCCGAGGTCGATCACGGAGAAGTTCGCGCCCTGCGGGTCGGTGAGCGCCGCGAAGCGCCCGAAGGGGCTGCTCATCGGCCCGAAGCGCAGGACACCGCCGAGCTTCGTCGCCTTGGCGACGGCGTCGTCGCAGTCGGGGACCACGAAGTAGACGTTGACGTACGACGGCACCTCGGGCGGGAAGTCGTCCGTCATCTTCATCCGGCCCAGTACCGTGTCGTCGCCGACGTTGAAGAGACGGAAGTCGATCGCGTCGTCCTCCATCTGCTGCGCCGTGTAGGGGAAGACCGTGGTGAAGAACCGGTCCGCCTTCTCGGGTTCGCGGGTGAAGACCTCGGCCCAGCCGTAGCCGCCCGGGACGCCCTGCGCCTCGAAGCCCTCGTGGGTGCCGGCCTGCCAGACGCCGAAGACCGCGCCGCTGGGCTCACGGCCCAGGCACATCGTGCCGAAGTCGCCGACCTGCATCGGTTCCATCAGCACCTCGCCGCCGGCGGCACGGATCTTCGCGGCGGTCGCGGCGGCGTCCGGGGAGGCGAAGTACAGGCACCACTGCGACTGCCCCTCCTGGCCGGGCATGGGCGGGACGACGGCGGCGGCCGCCTTGCCGTCGGCGTAGGCCTGGGTGTAGTTGCCGTACTCCGACGACGACTCGCCGAAGGTCCAGCCGAGGACGTCTCCGTAGAAGCTCTTGGCGCCCTCGACGTCGCTGAACATCGCGTCGGCCCAACAAGGGGTTCCCTCTGGTTGTACGGCCATGACCGCAGCCTTCCGCTGAGATGACTCTGTCCGGTTCCTCACGCTATCCACCCACCCGGCGGCTCGCGCGCCGAACCGCCCCTCAGGGCCGGTCCCGGGCAGGAGCGGGCCCGGACGTGACGGGACGTGACCGACCGGCGTCGACCGTTCCCGGCTCCGTCCCTCGATCCGGTGAACGACCCGTTCCACGCCTGTGATCGCGGGCGTGCGGAAGCGCGCAGGACACGGGGTTGTGCCCATGGGGCACCGCCCGCCCCGTGCGGCACGGTCCGCACCCCGTGGCGCACGAACCCGCCCCTTTCACGCCGTACCCCTCCGTCACACAGAGTGCTTGGCTGGTGCCGCGGATCACCGAACCGATCTTCACCCCCCATCCGCTCATCTCCGTGCACCTTCCTGGAGGGAATGTGTCCACACCGGACAGCGCCACCGGTCCCGCCCTCGACGAACACGCCCCCGAACCCTCCGCCGACGGGCAGCTCACCAGCCTCAGCACCCAGGCCGCCCGCCAGCTCGCCACCACCCACAAGTCCGAGCCCCAGATGCAGGCCATCAGCTCGCGCTGGCTGCTGCGCATGCTGCCCTGGGTGGACGTCAAGGGCGGCACGTACCGGGTCAACCGGCGGCTCCAGCTGAAGGTGGGCCGGGGCCGGGTGCAGTTCGAGCAGAACGGCGGGAACGACATCCGGGTCATCCCGCAGACGCTCACCGAGCTGCCCACCCTGCGCGGCTATTCCGACAACGGCACGCTGGGCGAGCTCGCCTCCCGCTTCCAGCCCCGGGAGGTCCGGGCCGGCCAGGTGATCGTCGAGGCGGGGCAGCCGGTCACGGAGGCCTATCTCGTCGTGCACGGCCGGTTCACCCGCTTCGCCGCCGGCAAGTACGGCGAGGAGGAGGTCGTCGGCGTCGTCTCCGGGGGCGACCATCTGGGCGAGGAGGCGGTCGGCCAGGACGATCCGCTGTGGCTGACCTCGGTCCGCGCGGACACCGCGGGTGTACTGCTGGCGCTGCCCTGGGACGTGCTGCGCGAGTTCGTCGGCCGGGTGCCGTCCCTCGCGGCACACCTGGAGGCCTACGCCGAGCGGCAGCGGCGCCCCATGAACCGCAAGGGCGAGGCGGACCTGCCGCTCCAGGCCGGCCATGTCGGCGAGCCCACGCTGTCGGCCGGCTTCGTCGACTACGACCTCTCGCCGCGCGAGTACGAGCTGTCGCTGACCCAGACCGTGCTGAAGGTCCACACCCGGGTCGCCGACCTCTACAACAGCCCGATGAACCAGACCCAGCAGCAGCTCCGCCTCACGGTCGAGGAGATCCGTGAGCGCCAGGAGTGGGAGCTGGTGAACAACCGGGAGTTCGGGCTGCTGAACAACATCGACTACGGGCAGCGGGTGAGTTCCTTCACCGGGCCGCCGACCCCGGACGACATGGACGAACTGCTGTCGATGCGGCGCAAGACCAAGCTGTTCCTGGCTCATCCCAAGGCGATCGCGGCCTTCTTCCGGCAGTGCAACCGGCGCGGTCTGGTCCCGGGCACGGCGAACGTCGAGGGGCACGAGATCCCGGCCTGGCGCGGGGTGCCGATCTTCCCGTGCAACAAGATCCCGATCACCGAGCAGCACACCAGCAGCATCATCGCGCTGCGCACCGGTGAGGGCGACCAGGGGGCCGTGGGCCTGTACCAGACGGGGCTCCCCGAGGAGTTCCAGCCCGGCCTGAACGTGCGGTTCATGGGGATCGACCCCAACTCGATCATCCGCTACCTCGTCACGGCGTACTACTCGATGGCGCTGCTGGTGCCCGACGCGGCCGGAGTTCTGGAGAACGTCCAGGTCGGCCGGGCGGCCGAGTGAGGACGGGGAGTACGCGATGAGCACGCCCCCGAGCACCGCGAGCGCGCTGCCCGGCCCGCC
Organism: Streptomyces phaeofaciens; assembly: GCF_014648915.1. Lineage (GTDB taxonomy): Bacteria > Actinomycetota > Actinomycetes > Streptomycetales > Streptomycetaceae > Streptomyces > Streptomyces phaeofaciens. The sequence goes on from NZ_BMSA01000007.1 coordinate 62,598, forward strand.
GAACCTCGCCGCCTCCCTGCGGGCCCGGCGCGGCGGCGCGATCCCCGGACTGCGGTACCGGGAGGTCGCCCCCGCCGACCCGGAGAAGGCGGCGGAGGTGGACCGCCGGCTGGAGGAGTGGGCCCAGGCCCTGGAGCTGTTCCCGAAGGCCTGGAACGGGGACTTCGCGGGGTTCCAGTTCGGCCGTGCCGTGGTGCTCCAGCATCCCGGCGCGGCCGATCCGGAGCGCCTCACCGTCGCCGGAAAGCTGCTGCTTGCGGAGAACATCGTCGACAACTGCTACTGCGAGGAGGACGAGGACAAGGGCGGTTCGCGCAGTGGCCTGGGCGGCCGGCTGATCATCGCCCAGTCGGCGCTCGACCCCTACCACGGCCCGCCCGGCCTCCAGGAGGAGTGGGCACGCGGAGTGCAGGCCGACGGACCGCTGCGCTCGTACCACTGGGCGCTGAAGGACTTCGGGGCACTGGCCACCCCCAGTCAGACCGACCGCTTCGTGCACGACATCGCCCGGCTCCACCTCGGCTACCTCGGCGAGGCGGCCTGGGGGGAGGCGGGATACGTGCCGCGGATCTGGGAGTACCTGGTGATGCGGCAGTTCAACAACTTCCGGCCGTGTCTGTCGATCGTCGACGCGATCGACGGGTACGAACTGCCCGAGCCGCTGTACGCGCGCCCGGAGATCCAGCGGGTCACGGCGCTCGCCTGCAACGCCACCACGATCGTCAACGACCTGTACTCCTTCACCAAGGAGCTGGCGTCCGATCCGACCCACCTCAATCTGCCGCAGGTCGTCGCCGCCAACGACCGGTGCGGTCTGAAGGCCGCCTATCTGAAGTCGGTCGAGCTCCACAACCAGATCATGGAGGCGTTCGAGGAGGAGTCCGCCCTGCTCGCCGCCACCTCACCGCTCGTCGAGCGCTACCTCCAAGGGCTGTCGGACTGGGTGGCCGGCAACCACGCGTGGCACTCGACCAACACCCACCGCTACCACCTTCCGAACTACTGGTGAACAGCGCGTCTTTGACGCCACGTCATATACAGCATCGCAAGGAGTCACCGTTGACCATGACCACCGACGCCCTCGCCGCGACCGTGCAGCTGCCGACCCAGTCCGTCTACCAGGGCCGCGTCGCGGACTACTGGAACGCCGAGGAGAACGCGGTCAACCTCGAGCTGGGGCGGATCGACGACCTCTACCACCATCATTACGGCATCGGCGCCGCCGACCGGACGGTGCTCGACGAGCCCGACCCCGGCCTGCGCAAGGAGCGGGTCACCGCCGAGCTGCACCGGCTGGAGCACGCCCAGGCCGAGGTGCTCGCCTCCCGGCTCGGCCCGCTCACCCCCGACGACCGGGTCTTCGACGCGGGCTGCGGGCGCGGCGGCGGCAGTGTGACGGCCCATCTGCGCCACGGCTGCCACGCGGACGGCGTGACCATCTCCGCCAAGCAGGCCGCGTTCGCGAACGAACAGGCCCGTAAGCGGGGCATCGACGACAAGGTGCGCTACCACCACCGCAACATGCTGGACACCGGCCTGGAGACGGGCGCGTACGCGGCCTCGTGGAACAACGAGTCGAGCATGTACGTCGAGCTGGACCTGCTCTTCGCCGAGCACGCCCGGCTGCTGCGCCGCGGCGGGCGGTACGTCGTCATCACCGGCTGCTACAACGACACCTACGGACAGGCCTCGCGGGAGGTGTCGCTCATCAACGCCCACTACATCTGCGACATCCACCCGCGTTCGGAGTACTTCCGGGCGATGGCCCGCAACCGGCTGGTGCCGGTCCATGTGGAGGACCTCACCGAGGCGACCATCCCGTACTGGGAGCTGCGGAGCGAGGCCGAGCATCTGGTCACCGGCATCGAGGAAACGTTCCTGACCGCTTACAAGAACGGCAGCTTCCAGTATCTGATGATCGCGGCGGACCGGGTCTGAGACCGGGTGGTGCTCCCGCCTCCGAAGGGGGCGGGGCCCGTCTCCGTGGTGGTGCTCCCGGCTCCGGGAGGGGCGGGAGCACCACCCTCCGCCGAGTCCCCCGGCCCGCAATTCGCTGGACAGCGTGAGCATCGGTCACCTGGAATGTGCCGCATGGCTGCCATGAGGATGCGTGCGGACGAGGTGGACATCGACGCCCCACTGGTGGCCCGGCTGGTCGCCGCCCGGTTTCCGCGGTGGGCGGGGCTGCCGGTGGCGCGGCTGGCGTCCTCGGGAACCGAGAACGCCATGTTCCGGCTGGGCACCGACAAGGTCGTACGGCTCCCCCGGCATCCCGGCGCCGTGGAGAGCGTGGCGCACGAGCAGCGTTGGCTGCCCCGGCTGGGCCCGCTGCTGGGGGTCGCCGCGCCGGTGCCGCTGGGGCTCGGCGGCCCGGGCGAGGGCTTCGCGTGGCCGTGGTCCGTGTACGCGTGGCTGGACGGCCACAACCCGGTCGCCGGCGCCGTCGAGCGGCCGGAGCGGCTCGCCGCGGACCTGGGGGCGTTCGTGGCCGGGCTGCGCGCCGTCGACGCGGCGGACGGACCGCCGAACCCCCGCGGGGTGCCGCTGGCCGAGCGGGACGCGCCCACACGGGACGCCATCGCCGCGCTGGCGGGGCGGATCGACACCGACGCGGTCACCGCGCTGTGGGGGCAGGCGCTGGAGGTAGCGGGGCGCGCCGGGCCGCCGGTGTGGGCGCACGGTGACCTGTCACCGGGAAACGTGCTGGTCGCGGACGGCCGGCTGGCCGGGGTGATCGACTTCGGCACGGCGGGGGTGGGCGATCCGGCGGTCGACCTGATCGTGGCCTGGAACCTGCTGCCCGCGTCGGCCCGCGGCACCTTCCGGGAGGCGGTCGGCGCGGACGACGACGAGTGGGCGCGCGGCCGGGGGTGGGCTCTGTCGATCTCGCTGATCCAGCTGCCGTACTACTGGCGGACCAATCCGCCGCTGGCGGCGAACTCCCGGCATGTGATCGGGGAGATCCTGGCCGAGACCGGGTCCCGTTAGCGCGCCCGGGCACCGCGGTGCCTACACGCCGTCGTAGGCCTTCTGGAGGGCGGCGACGTCGAGCTTGCCCATGGCGAGCATGGCCTTCATGGCCCGGGCGGACTTCTCCTGGTCGCCGCCGGTGATCATGTCCATGAGCGCGGCCGGGACGACCTGCCAGGACACGCCGTACTTGTCCTTGAGCCAGCCGCAGGGGCCGGGCTCGCCGCCGCCTTCGAGGAGCTTGTCCCAGTAGAAGTCGACCTCCGCCTGGTCGGCGCAGTCGATCTGGAACGAGATCGCCTCGTTGAACGTGAACTGGGGGCCGCCGTTCAGCGCGACGAACTTCTGGCCGTTCGCCGTGAATTCCACGGTGAGCACGGCCCCGGCGGTGCCCGGCCCGGCGTCGGTGTAGTGCGTCACGTTCCCGAGCCCGGAGTTCTTGAAGATCGACACGTAGTGGTGGGCGGCTTCCTCGGCCTGGCCGTCGAACCAGAGACACGTGGTGAATCCGTCGGTGGTCATGAGTACCTCCTGCGGTGGGGAACGCGGTCTTCAGTGTCGACCCCCGCCCGCCCCGGAACTCATCGGTCGGGCCGCGGCGTTCCTCCGGCCGCCGCGCCCGAGGAGCCGGGCCGGGTGCTCTGCCCTGGGCGAATCTGCCGCGGGCAGAGAAACCGCGTGCGGGCGTCGGGTTGGGCCAAGAGTGGAGTCGACGGCATGTCCCGCGACGACGAGGAGACCCGATGACCCCGCGCACCCTGCTCGCTCCACGGGCCGAGGAGGGCGACACCCCGCCCACCCGGTTCGACGACCATCTCGCCGCCCAGCTGCTGGCCCAGCGCATCGTCCTCCTCGGCACCCAGGTCGACGAGGTCTCCGCGAACCGGGTCTGCGCGCAGCTGCTCATCCTGTCGGCGGAGGACCCGCGCACCGACATCGCCCTGTACATCAACAGCCCGGGCGGTTCGGTGCACGCGGGGCTGGCCATCTACGACACGATGCGGCTGGTCCCCAACGACGTCTCGACGCTCGCCATGGGGTTCGCGGCCAGCATGGGCCAGTTCCTGCTCAGCGTCGGCACCCCCGGCAAGCGGTTCGCGCTGCCGAACGCGCGGATCATGATGCATCAGCCGTCGGCCGGGATCGGCGGCACCACCGCGGACATCGAGATCCAGGCGGAGAACCTGGACTTCACCAAGCGCACCATCGAGCGGATCACCGCGGAGCACACCGGCCAGTCCCCGCAGACCATCTCCGCGGACGGGGACCGCGACCGCTGGTTCACGGCCGAGGAGGCCAAGGAGTACGGCATGGTGGACCGGGTGGTGGAGTCGCTCGCCGACGTCCGCCCGGCCTCGACGCGACGACGGGCAGGGCTGTGACATGGGGACGTACACGATTCCGAACGTCGTCGAGCGGACCCCGCAGGGCGAGCGGTCCTACGACGTGTTCAGCCGGCTGCTGTCGGAGCGGATCATCTTCCTCGGCACGGAGATCGACGACGGCGTCGCCAACGTCGTCATCGCGCAACTCCTCCATCTGGAATCGGCGGCGCCGGAGCAGGAGATCGCGATCTACCTCAACTCCCCCGGCGGCTCGTTCACTTCGCTGATGGCGATCTACGACACGATGACGTACGTACGGGCGCCGATCTCGACGTTCTGCGTGGGGCAGGCGGCGTCCACGGCTGCCGTGCTGCTCGCGGGCGGCGACCCGGGGCGGCGGTTCGTGCTGGAGCACGCGCGGGTGCTGCTGGGGCAGCCGGCCAGTGGCGGCAGCCGGGGCACGGTCTCCGATCTCGCGCTCCAGGCCCAGGAGATGATCCGGATCCGCGCGCAGGTGGAGGAGGTGCTGGCCCGGCACACGCACCACGACATCGCCACACTGCGTGCGGACATGGACCGCGACAAGGTGTTCACGGCGCAGGAGGCGGTGGCGTACGGGCTGGCCGACGAGGTCGTGAGCCGACGCGTCGTCGAGGGCTGAGCCGGGCGCCGGAGGGCGCCGGAACTTCCTGATTCCGGCGCCCGGGGCACCCGGGCCGGTGTCAGGCGGCCAGGCAGAGGCCGTTGTACGGCGCGGTGGTCGTCGTAGGGATGCGGGCGGGCCGTCGGCCGGGGGCGCGCACCAGTTCGCCGTGCGCCCGCGCGAGCAGGTCGCCGAGGCTCAGGCCGAGGGCGTGGGCGGCGGCCGCGAGGACCTCCGAGGAGGCCTCCTTCCGGCCCCGCTCCACCTCCGACAGGTAGGGCATGGAGATCCGGGCCTCGTCGGCGACGTCCTTCAGCGTGCGCTCCTGTGCCTGGCGCTCGCGGCGCAGGACGTCTCCGACCAGGTCGCGCCAGAGCGGCTCCCTGGGGGCGTCCTGCCCGGGGGTGGGGCGCGCGGCGGGCGGGCGCAGCGGGATCACTCGGGCGGCGTTCGGCATCTGATCGGTCACCTCTCCAGCCTAGGAGCGCGGCCCGTCACGGGAAGTGTCCGGCGTTGCGCTCTCGGTGGAATCGGGCCTGCGGCGTCCTCCCCGCGCCGTCCTCCGACACCGTCTTCACGACATCGGCACGCATGCCTCGGCCGAGGCGGGGTACCCGCCCCCTTGAGCGGGTGCGCCTGTGCGTTTCCGCTCACGGACCGAGAGCAGCAGACGTCGAACCGTGACTTCCTTGGGAGAGGCAATGCACACCGCCGTGATCCGGTCAGAGGCACAGGTCATCGAGGACACAGCCAGGACCAGCACGGACGGCGCACCCCTGCCGGGAGTCGAGGACCCGCGGAGTGTGGCGCCGCGCGATGCCCGGGAGTTGTCCCGCCAGTTCTTCAAGCGGCTGTCCGTGCTGGAAGAGGGCACCCATGACTACCAGTACGCGCGCAACACGCTCATCGAGATGAACATGTCCCTGGTGCGGTTCGCGGCCGGCCGGTTCCGCAACCGCGGGGACGACATGGAGGACATCGTCCAGACCGGGATGATCGGCCTGATCAAGGCCATCGACCGGTTCGAGATCTCGCGCGAGGTGGAGTTCACGTCCTTCGCCCTGCCGTACATCGTCGGCGAGATCAAGCGGTTCTTCCGGGACACCACCTGGGCCGTGCACGTGCCGCGCCGGCTCCAGGAGCTGCGCGTGGAGCTGGCCAAGGCGCGCGACGAGCTGGCCGGCCGGCTGGACCGGGAGCCGACGGTGACGGAGCTGGCCACACTGATGAACATCGCGGAGAACGAGGTCGTGGAGGCGCAGATCGCCGCCAACGGCTACAACTCCTCCTCGCTCGACGCCGCGCTCACCGGCGACGGGGCCGAGAGCGGCGAGGCGGTCCTCGCCGACTTCATCGGGGTGGAGGAGAACGGGCTGCGGCTCGTGGAGGACTTCCACGCGCTCGCGCCCCTGATGGCCGAGCTGAGCGAACGCGACCGGCGGATCCTGCATCTGCGGTTCGTCGAGGAGGCCACGCAGGCGGAGATCGGCGAGCGGCTCGGCTGCTCCCAGATGCATGTGTCCCGCCTGATCAAGCGGATCATCACCCGGCTCCGGGAGGGAATGCTGGGTGAGCTGGGCTGCGCCTGAGGCCTGAGACCGACGCCCCCGGAGCAGGGGGCGTCGGCATGCCCGGTGATCAATCCGTCAGCCGCAGCAGGGCACGAACCCGCTTGCCGACCGGTACGCGTTCGGCGGTGACCTCCGCGGCCAGCGCGTGCACGATCTCCAGCCCGTGCCGTCCGATGCGCTCGGGATCCTTCGGGAACCGCAGGGGCAGCGCGTCGCTGCTGTCGTAGACGCACACCGTGACCGAGGCGTCCGTGCCCTCCATCTCCAGGATGTACGGGCCGTTGCTGTGCCGGTCGGCGTTGGTGACCAGCTCGCTGACCACGAGCAGCACCGCGCCGCTCGCGCGCTCGTCGATGCGCGCGCACCACTCTGTCCTGAGCTGGTCGACAAAGTGGGCGGCGAAGGTACGTGCCTCGGCGATACAACCGGGTTCACCGGTGAAGTGCGCCGCCCGCCGTAGCGGTTCCACGGGTACGTCGAAACCAGTCGGTATCACTGCCCCGTCCAGGAATTCGGTCATGCTGTTCTCTCTCGGAGGCCGGGCTGGCCGGACGCTGCTGCATCTGTGCTCGTACCCCGTGCCGCGCTCGACAGTCCCCGTCTCCTTCACCCCGTGCGCGGCGGGTCCCGCGAGCGAGCGGACTCCGGTGCTCCGGTCGGGTGACGCCCGCGCGCCGACGCGGACGGCCCCTCCCGGCGGGCGAGCGGCCCCGGTGCTGCTTAGCGTGGCAGGGTGAGCGCCCACAACCCCTCCGACCAGGCACGAATCGCCCGCCACGGCTGGGTCGCGGCGTTCGGCACGGCCCTCGCCGGGCTGGTCGCCATGCTGGCCGTGGCCGCCCTGGGCCTGTGGGCCGCCGGTGCCGCGGACCTGCCCGAAAGCGCGTTCCCCCGGGTGGTCGCGGCGACCGTCGTCACGGCCGTCGGCGGCACGGTGGAGCTGTCCGGGACCGCCGGAGACCTCGCCGGCACGGACGCCGGGCTGACCGTGGTGCCGCTCTCCGTCACCCTCGCCGGGGCGCTCGTGACCGCCGCCGGGTTCCTTCGGCCGCTACGGCACCGGGCGGTGGCCGGGGCCCGGGAGCTGGCCGGCTGGGCGGCCCGGATCGGCGTGCTGTGGCTGCTCGGCCTGCTCGCCCTGGCCCTCGCGGCCCGCCAGACCTTCGCGGTCTCCCTCGGCGACGACACGCTGAACGACATCGGTGAACTGTTCGGGGTCAGCCCGCAGGTCGGCTTCGCCACGGACGTGCCGCTCACCCTGCTGTCCGGGCTGCTGTGGCTGGCCTCCGTGCTGCTGATCGCGCTGCTCGTCGCGCGCGGGGCTCCGCTGCCGGCCCGGCTCCTGCGCTTCCAGGAGTCGGTGCGGCCGGCCGCGTACGCGATGGTCGCGCTGCTGCTCGCCTGTGTCGTGCTGGGGGTCGTCATCGCTCTGGTGGTCGCGGCGACCCGCGGCCGTCCGCGGGAGACCCTGGCGGTCGTCCTGCTGGGGCTGCCCAACCTGGTGTGGCTGACGTTCACGGTCGGGCTCGGCGCCACCTGGAACGGCAGGGTGGAGGGGCCGTTCGGGCTGCCCGTGCCGCACGTGCTGGACGAGGTGCTGCGCGGCGAGGACACCGCCGCGCTGAACCTGGGCACGCTCGCCGAGCAGGACGGCCGGGTGTGGTGGCTGGTCGCCGTGGACGCCGTACTGCTGCTGGCGGCCGCGTTCGTGATGGCGGCCCGCTCACCGGCGCGGATGCGTGCCTGGCAGCACGCCGCGCACATGGCGGTGGCGCTGGTGCTCACGGTCCTGATGATCTGCCTGACCGGCCGGGTCTCCGCGCACTACGGCCTGACCGTGCTCGGTATCGGCGATGTCGGCGGGCTCTCGGGTGAGCTGGTCCTGCGCCCGCGGGTGTGGCAGGCGCTCGGTCTCGCCGCGCTGTGGGGGCTGGTCACCGGGTTCCTGGGCGGACTGCTGGCGCGGCCGGTGCACCGGCGGGGACAGGCACGAGCGCCCTGAGGGGCCCCGCGCCGCACGGCGTCCCCCGTCACGATCGGCGCATCACGGCGGGTTCCCTGCGGCGCAGCAGCCGGGAGACGGCGAACCCGAACACCGCCGAGAGGACCACGAGCATCGCCACGTCGAGCAGCCACACGCCCACCGTGTGCTCGAACAGGGGATCCGCGGTGATGTCCCCGGGGACGGTCCGGGACAGCTCGATGGTGCCGGCCATCGCGCCGAGCGCCCAGCGGGAGGGCACGAGCCAGGACAGCTGCGCCAGGCCGGGCACCCCGTCCAGCTTCAGCAGGGCACCGCAGAACACCACCTGGACGATGGCGAGCAGCACCAGCAGCGGCATCGTCACCTCCTCCTTGCGGACGAGCGCGGAGATCACCAGGCCGAGCATCATCGCGGTGAAGCCGAGCAGGGCCACGGCCACGGCGATCTCGACCAGCGGTGGCAGCAGGACTCCTTCTCCGCCGGGGGCGCCGAGATCGACGCCGAGCAGGGCGACGAGGGTCAGCACCACCGCCTGGACGACGGTGACCGTGCCGAGGACGACGACCTTGGACATCAGGTACGCCGACCGGGAGAGGCCGACGGCCCGCTCGCGCTGGTAGATCACCCGTTCCTTGACGAGTTCGCGCACGGCGTTGGCCGCGCCGGTGAGGACTCCGCCGACGCACAGGATGAGCAGCGCGTTGAGCGCGGTGTCGCGGGTGAGCGTGCCGCCGGCGAGGGCGCGGGCCATGGCACCCATCACGAACGGCAGCGCGATCATGACGGCGAGGAAGGTGCGGTCGGCGGCGAGCGCGGCCGTGTAGCGGCGGACCAGGGTGAAGAGCTGGGCGCCCCGGCTGCGGGGCCGGGCCGGCGGCAGCATGATCACCGGACCGGAGCGGGGCATCCTGGGCTGTGCGTCGGCGTCGAGGACGTACCGGCGGTGCAGGGGTGACCGGAGAAACTCGCCCGCCCAGTCCCGGTCCTGGTCGCGTTCGAAGGCCTCGAACGCCTCGGGCCACTGTTCGCAGCCGAAGAAGGCGAGGGCGTCGCCGGGCGGGCCGTAGTAGGCGACCCGGCCGCCGGGCGCGAGGACGAGGAGGCGGTCGCAGACGTCGAGGCTGAGGACGCTGTGGGTGACGACGACGACCGTGCGGCCGTCGTCGGCGAGGCCGCGCAGCATGTGCATCACCGAGCGGTCCATGCCGGGGTCGAGGCCGGACGTCGGCTCGTCGAGGAAGAGCAGCGAGGGTTTGGTGAGCAGCTCCAGGGCGACGCTGACTCGTTTGCGCTGGCCGCCGGAGAGGCTGTGCACGGGCTGGTCGGCGCGCTGCTCCAGGCCCAGTTCGCGGATGACCTCGTCGACCCGTTCACGGCGCTCGGCGTTCGCGGTGTCCTGCGGGAAGCGCAGTTCGGCGGCGTAGCCGAGGGCGGCGCGCACGGTCAGCTGGGCGTGCAGGATGTCGTCCTGCGGGACCAGTCCGATGCGCTGACGCAGTTCGGCGTAGTCGTGGTACAGGTCGCGGCCGTCGTACACGACCGTGCCGTGGTCGGCGGGGCGCTGGCCGGTGAGGGCGCCGAGCAGGGTGGACTTTCCGGCGCCGCTGGGTCCGACGACGGCGAGCAGGCACTTCTCGCCCACCGGGAAGGACACGTGGTCGAGCAGGACCTTGCGGCCGCGGTCCACCGCGACGGTGAGGTCCTGGACGTCGAGGGAGACCTCGCCGGTGTCGACATACTCCTGGAGCTCGTCGCCGACCAGGCAGAACGCCGAGTGGCCGATGCCGACGATGTCCCCGGGGCCGACGGGGGCGCGGGAGACGGGCAGGCCGTTGAGGTAGGTGCCGTTGTGGCTGCCGAGGTCGACGATCTCGTAGCCGCCCCCGGGCAGCGCGCGCAGTTCGGCGTGCCGGCGCGAGATCACCAGGTCGTCGACGACGAGGTCGTTGTCGGCGGCCCGCCCGATGCGGACGGTCCGGGTCGGCAGCGGATGGACGGTCGCCGGTGAACGGAAGGTGCCGGTGTGACCGGGCATCGACACGGACGAGGGGCGCGGGGGTGCGGGCGGGGGGCGGTCGGCCAGGACGGCGCACGGGCCGTCCGCCTCACTGCCGAAGCGGATCACGCTGCCGGGGCCGACGGCCCATTCACGGACCCGGTGGGCGTCGACCCAGGTGCCGTTGGTGCTGTGCCGGTCCTCGAGGATCCAGTGGTCGCCGTCGGGCCGCAGCACCGCGTGGTGCCAGCTGACGCGGGCGTCGTCGATGACGATGTCGCTGAGCGGATCCCGGCCGACGTGGTAGGCGCGGGCGGGACTCATCACCGTGGAGCCCGTCTCGGTCTCCAGCACGAGTTCGGGCGCCGTCGAGGCGAGAGGCCGCTCCACCATGCGCCGAATTCTATAGATTCACCTGTTTGACCGCCCTACGGAAGGAGACGTATTCGCCGCTGCGCCGGCGTCCGACGGAACGACCGTCAGCCGACGGGGAGAACGAGCGCCGGCAGGGTCCGCTGCATGCGCAGCGCGTCCACGGACTCGGCGAGCAGCTCGTACTCGGTGGTGTCGTCGCTGAGCGCGATCCGGACCAGTCGGCCGCCCGCCAACTCGTCGGCCACCAGCTCCTGTTGCTCCATGTCGGCACACCAGGCCCGCAGCAGGGCGGGGACGTCCGGTACGGTATCGCCGACCGGTACGAGGGCGTTCGGCGGGATGTTCTCGCCTTCGGGCCGCGGGTCGAGCCGTTCGGCCATCCAGGAGGCCCGGTCCCGCAGCCACCACAGGGCCAGCGCCAGGGTCGGCGCGCGATAGGTGCCGAGCGGTACGCCGATACGCCGGCCGTCGCAGACGCCGTACGCGGTGACATGGCACAGGAATTCGTCGTGCACGTCCCTCTCCCCCGGTGCTCGTTTGCCGGCTGGGCCTCGCTTTCCGTGCGGCTCCTGTGGGACGAACTGCCCCTGACGTTCGAGTATGTTCACTGCTGAAACACTGTCACCATGACTTTCCGGCCAGTCTCTTGGCATATTCATGGCTGTTCATGGCCGGAATACGGCGAGGTCCGTGTCCCGCCGTCATGACCTGAGGGGTAATCGACCCGCGTCACGGGGACGGGCAGGGTGGTCCCACCGGATCGGCGAAGAGCGGGATCCGGGTCCTGACCAGTGTCGACAACCTCTTTGGGGGCTGATTCCCGATGTCCGCGACCACCGACCGTTACGAGAACGCCGTCGCCCGTTACTTCGAGGCTTGGAACGCTCGCGAGCCCGAGGCTTTGACCAAGGCTGTGGCCGCCGCGTGGGCGGTGGACGGCGGCTACACCGACCCGCTGGCCGACGTCCGGGGCCATGAGCGGATCGCGGCCGTGGTGACGGCGGCGCACGCGCAGTTCCCCGGCTTCGTCTTCCGGCTCACCGGCCGGGTCGACGGGCACCACGACACCGCCCGCTTCTCCTGGGAGCTGGTGAACGAGGCGGACCGGTCGGCGCCGGTGGCCGGGTCCGACGTCGTCACCCTGGACGCGCAGGACCGGATCACGTCCGTCCTCGGCTTCCTGGACCGGGTGCCCGCAGGAGCCTGAGGCCGGCCCGGCGATGAGTTCCTCCGCCCGCGGCGGTCTACCCGGCCAGAGCCTGTCTTTCGGGAGACCATCGCGAGCGGAGGACGTCATGAGCACCGGCGGAGCAGTGGACGCGGAATTCACCGCCGTCCTGCGCAGGAGCCCGGCGAAGGGCGGCTGGACCTACGTGGTCTGGCCGCAGTCCGCCGCGTTCTTCGGGACCCGCGGACTGGTCAAGATCCGCGGGACGGTCGACGGGTATCCGTTCGAGAGTTCCTTCATGGCGCTCGGGGACGGCACCCACAAGCTCCCCCTGCGGGCCGATGTGCGCCGGGCCATCGGCAAGGGGGAGGGCGACGCCGTCACCGTCCGTCTGACGGAGCGGCTGGGGCGCTGACCGGGCGCCCGGTGCGGCGAGGTCCGCCGACCCGGCGCCCGTCGAGCCGGGCCGCTCAGCCGTTGATCACCGCGTCGATCCGGGCCAGCTCCTCCTGCTCGAAGTCCAGGTTGGCCAGAGCGCCGACGCTGTCCTCGATCTGCCGGGCGCTGCTCGCGCCGACCAGCGCGGAGGTGACCCGGCCGCCGCGCAGCACCCAGGCCAGGGCGAGCTGGGCGAGGGACTGGCCGCGGGTCTTGGCGATGTCGTCGAGCGCGCGCAGCTTGGCGACCAGTTCCCCGGTGAGCGCGTCGGAGTTCAGGAACGGGCTGTCGCTCGCCGCGCGGGAACCCTCCGGGATGCCGTCGAGGTAGCGGGAGGTGAGCACGCCCTGCTCCAGCGGCGAGTAGACGATCGACCCGGCCCGCAGCTCGTCCAGCGCGTCGAGCAGTCCCTCGCTCTCGGGGCGGCGGTCCAGCATCGAGTAGCGCGGCTGGTGGATCAGCAGCGGGGTGCCCAGCTCGCCGAGGATCCGGGCGGCCTCCCGGGTCTGCTCGGCCGAGTAGTTGGAGACACCGACGTACAGCGCCTTGCCCTGCTGGACGGCGGAGTGCAGGGCACCCATCGTCTCCTCCAGCGGCGTCTCCGGGTCGGGGCGGTGCGAGTAGAAGATGTCGACGTAGTCCAGGCCCATCCGCTTCAGGCTCTGGTCCAGCGACGACAGCACGGACTTGCGCGAGCCCCACTCCCCGTACGGGCCGGGCCACATCAGGTAGCCGGCCTTCGTGGAGACGACCAGTTCGTCGCGGTAGCGCGCGAAGTCCGTCTTCAGGAACTCACCGAGCGCGGACTCGGCGGCGCCGGGCGGCGGGCCGTAGTTGTTGGCCAGGTCGAAGTGGGTGATGCCGAGGTCGAAGGCGCGGCGCAGGATCGCCCGCTGTGTCTCGACCGAACGGTCCGGCCCGAAGTTGTGCCACAGTCCGAGCGACAGCGCGGGGAGCTTCAGCCCGCTGCGTCCGGTGCGCCGGTAGGGCATGTCCGCGTAACGGTCGGGGTGTGCGGTGTACAACGCGACTCCAGGAGGGGTTGGCACGGAGGATCGGCTCTGGGAACCGTTACCCACTCTGGCCCGACCTGCGGGTAGTGGTCCAACAGAAGAATCCGATGGAATTCAGCGGATACGCTTCTCAATCATGGAACTGCGCCATCTCCAGCACTTCGTCGCCGTCGCCGAGGACCAGCATTTCACCCGGGCGGCGGAACGCCTGATGGTGTCCCAGTCCGGTCTGTCCGCGTCCATCCGGGCGCTGGAGCGGGAGCTGCGGGCGCCGCTGTTCGTCCGGACGACCCGGCGGGTGACGCTGACCGAGGCGGGCCGGGCGCTGCTGGCGGAGGCGGAGCGGATCCTCGCCCAGGTGCGGGCCGCGCACGAGGCGGTGGCCGCCGTGCAGGGCGTGGTGCGCGGCACGCTGTCCGTGGGCACCGAGCAGTGCATCGCCGGGGTGAACGTGGCGGGGCTGCTGGCCGCGTTCCGGCGGCGTCATCCGGACGTGGAGATCCGGCTGCGGCAGACCGGCTCGGGCGCGCTCGGCGAGGAGGTGGCGGCCGGCCGGCTCGACCTGGCCTTCGCCTACCGCACCCAGGCGGACACCGACCAGCTGCGCTGTGTGCCGCTGGCCGGCGAGCCGATGTACGTGCTGTGCCATCCCGGGCACCGGCTGGCCGGGGCGGCGGCCGCGCTGACGCCGGCCGACGTCGCCGGCGAGGTGTTCGTCGACTTCCACCCGGACTGGGGTCCGCGCCGGGCCACGGACGCGGCCTTCGCGGCGGCGGACGTCCACCGGACGGTCGCCCTGGAGGTCAACGACGTACACAGCCTGCTGGACCTGGTGGGCGAGAACCTCGGCGTCGCGGTCGTGCCGCGCCACTTCCGGCACAAGCGCGAGGCGCTCACCGCGCTGCCCCTGAAGGGCACCGGCGAGATGGCCTACGAGACGGTCGCCCTGCTGCCGCCCGCCCGGTCCACATCCCCGGCCGCCCGCGCCCTGATGGCCCTGCTGGAGGCCGGGGAGGCGTAGGGCCCGCCGTGCGGGATCGGGTCTGCCGGGCACGGCCGTGCCGCCGTGCCTTCGGAGGGACGTGGGCGAAAGAAGCGGCGGGACGGCGGCGGCTGCGCGATGGTGGACCCATGCATGCGAAGGACATCCTCATCGACGGTTTCAGCCGCATCCAGGACGAGGTCCACGCCGTCGTCGAGGGCCTGGGCCCCGACGACCTGCACGCCCGCCCCGCCACCGACGTCAACTCCGTCGCCTGGCTGGTCTGGCACCTCACCCGGGTCCAGGACGACCACATCGCGGACGCCTTCGGGCTCGACCAGGTGTGGCTGACCCAGGACTGGGAGAAGCGCTTCGGCCTCGACCTGCCGCGGCACGACACCGGCTACGGGCACACCCCGGCGAAGGTCGCCAAGGTGCGGGTCCCCGACGGCGGCCTGCTGACCGGCTACTACGACGCCGTGCACACCCAGAGCCTGACGGCGCTGCGCGGGCTGGCCGCGGCGGACCTGGAGCGCGTCGTGGACGTGCGCTGGGATCCGCCGGTCACCCTGGGCGTACGGCTGGTCAGCGTCCTGTCCGACGATCTCCAGCACGCCGGACAGGCCGCCTATCTGCGCGGGCTGCTTCAGAGCGCGGACGCGTAACCCGGCAGGACGACGTCCTCGATGAGGGCCTTGCGCTCGTCGAAGGGGAGGAACGCGCTCTTCACGGCGTTCACGGTGACCGTGCGCAGGTCCTCGGCGGTCCAGCCGGCCTCCTCGACGAGCAGGGCCATCTCGCGGGTCATCGTGGTGCCCGACACCAGACGGTTGTCGGTGTTGAGGGTGACCCGGAAACCGAGGTCCTTCAGCGCGGTGATCGGGTGCTCGGCGATGGAGGTGGCGGCACCGGTCTGGAGGTTGGAGGTGGGGCACATCTCCAGCGCGATCCGGCGGTCGCGCACCCAGCCGGCCAGCCGGCCGAGCTTGCCGTCGACGATGTCGTCGGTGATGCGCACGCCGTGGCCGATGCGCTGGGCGCCGCACACCTGGAGGGCCTGGTGGATGCTGGGCAGGCCGTGGGCCTCGCCGGCGTGGATGGTGAAGGGCACGTTCTCGCGCCGCAGGTGCGCGAACGCGTCGAGGTGGTCGGCGGGCGGGAAGCCGTCCTCGGCGCCGGCGATGTCGAAGCCGACGACGCCCGCGTCCCGGAAGGCCACCGCGAGGTCGGCGGTCGCGCGGGTGCGGTCGAACATCCGCATGCCGCAGAGCAGGGTGCCGACCCGGACGGGCGTGCCCGCGGCGGCGGCCTTGGCCATGCCGGCCGCGAGGCCCTCCTGGACGGTCTCGACGACCTCGGCCAGGGTGAGCCCGCCGTTCAGCATCAGCTCGGGGGCGTAGCGCACCTCGCCGTAGACCACGCCGTCGCCCGCGAGGTCGAGCACGTACTCCTCGGCCGTGCGCAGCAGGCCCTCACGGCTCTGCATCACGGCGAGGGTGTGCTCGAAGGTGGCTATGTAGCGCACCAGGTCGCCCGAGTTGGCGGCCTCGAAGTACCAGGCGGCCAGCTCGTCGGGGTCGGTGGTGGGCAGGGTGTGGCCGACCGACTCCGCCAGCTCGACGACGGTGGCGGGGCGCAGGCCGCCGTCGAGGTGATCGTGCAGGACGGCCTTGGGGAGCCGGCGGAGGGTGTCGGTGTCGATACGGGGCGCGGTCATGTGCGTGTTCCTCGGCAGTGGTTCTCAGGCGGTGGTTCGCAGGCGGTGGTTCGGGCGCCGGGTCCGGACGGCCCTTGCCGGCACCGGTCCCTGGCGGTCGTTCGCAGGCGCCGGGTCCGGACGGCCCTTGTCGGGCACCGGTCCCCGGCGGTCGTTCTCGGGCGGTGGGCTCAGGCGCCGGCGGGCTGGAGCAGGTCCCAGCGGTTTCCGTACAGGTCCTGGAAGACGGCGACGGAGCCGTACGCCTCGTGGCGGGGCTCCTCCAGGAAGGTCACGCCGGCGGCGAGCATCCGGGTGTGGTCGCCGGCGAAATCCTCGGTGTGCAGGAAGAAACCGACCCGGCCGCCGGTCTGGTCGCCGATCCGGGCGCGCTGGACGTCGTCCTTGGCGCGGGCGAGCAGCAGACCGGTGCCCCCCTGATGGGCGCCGGGCCGTACGACGACCCACCGGGATCCGTCGGGCCGCGGCTCGTCCTCGACGAGCCCGAAGCCGAGCGCCTCGGTGTAGAAGCGGATCGCCTCGTCGTAGTCGTCGACGACGAGGGTGACCAGGGCGATGCGTGACATCGGGGCCTTTCGGAAGCCTGCGGGGTGCCTTGCGGCAGGGGCGATTGACGGGAGAGGTTATACGTAAAACGTGCGCGGCGCCAATCCCTTCCCGAGGCCCGCGGTCACCCCGGCCGGCCTTCGCCCGACGAGCGCCTCAAACGGCCTTCCGATGGACCGCATCGAGCCGTGTCAGCTCGTCCTCCGTGAGCCGCAGCGCGCCCGCCGCCACGTTCTCCGTCAGGTGTTCGGGGTTGCCGGTGCCGGGGATGGCCAGGACGTGCCGGCCCTGGGCCAGGGTCCAGGCGAGCCGGATCGCGGCCGGGGTCGTCCGGTGGGCGTGGGCGACGGCGCGCAGTTCCTCGTCGTGGGCGGAAGTCGCACCATGGGCGCCACCCTCGCCGGCGATGGCGAAGAACGGGACGAAGGCGATGCCCTGCTCGCCGCAGGTCCTCAGGAGTTCCTCGGTCCCGGGGCTGTGGTGGCCGAGCCCGAAGCGGTTCTGCACGCTCACCACGGGGGCGATGTCCTGCGCCTCGGCGAGGTGGCGGGGTTCGACGTCCGAGATGCCGAGGTGCCGGATCAGACCCGCCTGCCGCAGCTCGGCCAGGGCGCCGAAGTGCTCGGCGATCGAGTCCTGGCGCATCCGGCGCAGATGGACGAGGTCCAGGTGGTCGCGGCCGAGCTGGCGCAGGTTCTCCTCGACATGGCCGCGCAGATCCTCGGGGCGGGCGGGGGTACCCCACCGGCCCGCGTGGTCCCGGAAGGGGCCGACCTTGGTGGCGATGAGCAGGTCGTCCGGGTACGGGGCGAGCGCGCTGTTGACGAGTTCGTTGGCGGAGCGCAGCGCCGAGAAGTAGAAGGCGGCCGTGTCGATGTGGTTCACGCCGAGGTCGATCGCCCGGCGCAGGACGGCGATCGAGCGTCCGCGGTCGCTCGGGGTGCCGAGGTCGAAGGGGGCGCTGCCCGTCAGCCGCATCGTGCCGAAGCCGATGCGGTGGACGGTCAGGTCGCCGAGTCGCCGGCTGCCCGCGGCGTCCGCGGTGATCGTTTCGGGGGTCATCGGCGGAGTCTGCCACACCGCCGATGACCGGGAGGGGACCTTCCGTCCACCCCGGGGGTCAGCCCAGGGGCTTGGCCAGGACCGCCTTGCGGTGGCTGAACGTCTCGATCGACCAGCGGCCGTGGTAGCTGCCCATACCGCTCTCCCCCACCCCGCCGAACGGCAGGTCGGAGACGGTGAGGTGGGCGAGCGGCAGGCCGTACCCGAGGCCGCCGGAGGACGTCTCGGCGGCGATCCGGGCCCGGGTGCCGTCGGACTCGGAGAAGACGTACAGGGCGAGCGGCTTGTCGCGGTCGTTGACGAAGTCGATGGCCTCGTCGAGGCCGGCCACGGTCACGATCGGCAGGATCGGGCCGAAGATCTCCTCCCGCATCACGGGCGAGTCCGGGTCGACGTCGGCGAGGACGGTCGGCGCGAGATACCTGTCGGCGCGGTCGTGGCCGCCGCCGACCACGGTCCGGCCGGAGCCGAGCAGGCCGGCGAGCCGGTCGAAGTGGCGCTCGTCGACGATCCGGCTGTACCCGGCGAAGGCCTGCGGGTCGGGGCCGTAGACCGCCTCGACCGCGTCCTTGAGGAGGGGTTCGAGGGCGGCGGCGGTCTCCGGGTCGGTGAGGACGTAGTCGGGGGCCACGCAGGTCTGGCCGGCGTTGAGGAACTTGCCGCGGACCAGCCGGTCGGCGACGACGGCGAGATCGGTGTCGCGGTCGACGAACGCCGGTGACTTGCCGCCGAGTTCGAGGGTGACCGGGGTGAGGTGTTCGGCGGCGGCGCGCATCACGATGCGGCCGACGGTGCCGTTGCCGGTGTAGAAGATGTGGTCGAACCGCTCGGCCAGCAGCGCCGTGGTCTCGGGCACCCCGCCCTCGACGACGGCGACCGCGTCGGTGTCCAGGTACGCCGGCAGCAGCCGGGCCAGGGCGGCGGAGGTGGCGGGCGCCAGCTCGCTGGGCTTCACGACCACCGCGTTGCCGGCCGCGAGGGCGCCGACCAGCGGGGCGAGCAGCAGCTGCGCGGGGTAGTTCCAGGGCGCGATGACGAGGACGACGCCGAGGGGGTCGACTTGCGTCCAGGCGCTCGCGTCCGCGCCGAGGTGGGCCGGGACCGGGGCGCTCTCGGGGCGCAGCCACTCCTCGAGGTGGTCGAGGGTGTGGTCGATCTCGCGGACGGTGAAGTCGATCTCGGTGCGGCGGGCCTCCGTGTCGCTCTTGCCCAGGTCGGCGTGGAGCGCGGTGGCGAGGTCCGCGCCCCGCTCGGTGAGGAGTGCGCGCAGCCGGCGCAGCTGGCCCGTGCGCCAGGCGAGGGGCTTGGTGCGGCCGGTGCGGAAGGTGGCGCGCAGCCGGGCGACGGCGTCGGCGGGCTGCTCGGGGGTGGCGGCGGTGGTCACGGTGCCTCGCTGTGGTGCGCGGGCCTCGCGGCCCTGGGGTTCGTCGGCGAGCGGTCGGCTCGGTGTATATGCCAACCATTCTGGCGCCGGTCCGCATTCCCGCAGGCCGTGACGACTTTCCGCGAGCGCGCGGTCACACCCTGGTGGAGGCGTCCAGGGTCTGGGCGAGGCGGTCCAGCAGGGCGCCGAGCAGTTCCTCCTCGGACTCTCCCCCGGCCGGCCACGCGGCCCGTACCGCACGGTCGACGCGGCGCCAGTGGTCCTGGCCGCGCGGGGTGAGATGGACGAGGATGCGGCGCCGGTCGAGCGGGTCGACCCGGCGGTGGACGAGGTTCTGGTCGACGAGCTGGTCGACCAGCTTGGTCAGGGTGGGCGCCGGCAGGAACGCGGCCTCGGCGATCGCCGTCATGTGGTGTCCGGTGCCGTCGGAGAGCAGCGCGAGCACCCGCCAGGCGTCGAGCGAGCAGCCCTCTTCGTCGAGGGCGGACTGGAGCCGGCGCGCGGCCAGCCGCTCGGCCCGGGTGAGGAGCCGCATCAGGTCGTGCGGTCTGCGAGGAGTCGAGGAGGTGGGCATCCGGGCATCCGCTCCTAGGTCCTGTGGTCCGGATCATGCCGTGCGTCGCGAGGCACCCCGCACCCGGCCGGCCCGATCGGTACGACAGGCCGTAGGTCACGGGGTGCGTACATCGTAGGAGACGTACTGGAGTTCGCCGGGCGGACCCGCAAGCATGACGCCATGGTCCGGCACGACTCCCCCTCCTCCGACTGGTTCACGGCCGACGAGTCGGTGCTCGGCGTGGCCCTGGTCTTTCCCCTTCAGGGGCCGGCGGGGCTCTTCGGGCCGGCCTGCGAACTGTGCGCGCGGCTGGCGGTGGAGGAGGCCAACCGGGCGGGCGGGGTGCTCGGCCGGGAACTGCGGCTGGTGCCGGTCGACGGGGGCGCGCCGCCGCGCGAGGTCGCGGACCACGTCGAGGCACTGGTGGACCTGGGGGTCGTCCAGGGCGTCACGGGCTGGCACATCTCCTCGGTGCGGCAGGCGCTGGCGCCGAGGATCGCCCACCGGGTGCCGTACGTCTACACGGCGTTGTACGAGGGCGGCGAGCACACCGCCGGGGTGTTCCTGACGAGTGAGACACCGCGCGACCAGCTCCGGCCGGCGATGGCGCTGCTGGCGCACGAGCGGCGGGTGCGCCGGTGGTTCGTGGTGGGCAACGACTACGTGTGGCCCCGGCGGACGGCCCGGGCGGCGCAACGCTATGCCCGTGAGGCGGGCGGCCGGATCGGCGGCGAGGTGTATCTGCCGCTGGGCACGCACGACTTCGAGCCGGTGCTGCGCCGCATCGAGCGCTCCGACGCGGACGCGGTGCTCCTGCTGCTGGTCGGCAGCGACGCGGTGCGCTTCAACCGGGCGTTCGCCGCCTACGGGCTGGACGCCCGCTGTCTGCGGCTGAGCACCCTGATGGACGAGAACATGCTGCTGGCGAGCGGTCCTTCGGCGACCGTCGACCTCTACAGCGCGGCCGGTTTCTTCGCCTCGCTGGCCACGGCGGACACGCTCGACTTCCACGGGCGGTACGCCCGCCGGTTCGGGATCGAGGCGCCGGCCCCGGGCAGTCTCGGCGAATCCTGTTACGAGGGCGTCCTGTTGCTCGCGGCCCTGCTGCGGCAGGCGGGGACGCTGGACGTGGCGGCGATCGGCGCGACGGCCGACACGGTGTCCTACGAGGGGCCGCGCGGCCTGCTGCGGCTGCGGGGCGGTCATGTGCGCCAGCGCATCTACCTGGCCCGTGCGGACGGGCTGGACTTCGACGTACTCACGGAGCTGGACCTCCACGACTCCCGCCCTTGACAGTCTCCGGGGCCGCCAAGATACTTCCCACGGAAAGTAATTAGAATGCCTCGGGCGAATTGTGAATTCAGGCCTTCGACTTGGTTCGAAAGCACGTCACAACACCTCGGGGCGTTTTTTGTTGCCTCCGGGAAAGTCCGGTGAAACACCGTGGAAACAGGGCGACTTGAGGCTGTGGACCGCACTTGGGGAGGTTCTCCCCTCCACACCCGAGGGGGTTGTCTTGTCCAGCGGTTCACCCATTCTCCGCCGCCGCTTCCTGGCCGCCGGCGCCGCGCTCACGGCCGTCGTCGCGCTCTCCGCGTGCGGCGCGAAGACCGACGCGGCCGGCTCGTCCTCCGACCGGGCCGCGAAGATCGACGTCAGCGGTGACTCGGTCAAGGTCGGTCTGCTCAACTCGCTCTCCGGCACCATGGCGATCAGCGAGGTGACCGTACGCAATTCGCTGCTGCTGGCCGTCGGCGAGATCAACGCCTCCGGCGGGGTGCTCGGCAAGAAGATCGAGCCGATCTCCGAGGACGGCGCCTCCGACTGGCCGACCTTCGCCGAGAAGGCGACCAAGCTCATCAAGGAGGACCAGGTCGCGGCCACCTTCGGCTGCTGGACCTCGGCCAGCCGCAAGGCCGTCAAGCCGGTGTTCGAGAAGAACAAGTCGCTGCTCTTCTATCCCGTGCAGTACGAGGGCCTGGAGGAGTCGCCGTACATCTTCTACACGGGCGCGACCACCAACCAGCAGATCGTCCCGGCGCTCGACTACCTCAAGAGCCAGGGCCGGAAGAAGATCTACCTGGTCGGCAGCGACTACGTCTTCCCGCGCACCGCCAACAAGGAGATCAAGGCGTACGCGAAGGCCAACGGCATGACGGTCCTCGGCGAGGACTACGCGCCGCTGGGCTCCACGGAGTTCAGCACGATCGCCAACAAGGTGAAGGCGTCGAAGGCGGACGCCGTCTTCAACACCCTCAACGGCGACTCCAACGTGGCCTTCTTCAAGGAGTACAAGTCCGCCGGCCTGACCGCGAAGAGCATGCCGGTCGTCTCGGTGTCGATCGCCGAGGAGGAGGTCAAGTCGATCGGACCGCAGTACCTGGCGGGCCAGCTGACGGCGTGGAACTACTACCAGACCACCCCGGGCGCGGCGAACGAGAAGTTCGTGAAGGCGTACAAGGCGAAGTACGGCGAGGACAAGCCGACCAGTGACCCGATGGAGGCCGCGTACACCTCGGTCTACCTGTGGAAGGCGATGGTCGAGAAGGCGAAGTCCTTCGACCCGGAGAAGGTGAAGGCGGCCTCCGACGGCATCACCTTCGACGCGCCCGAGGGCAAGGTCACCGTGGACGGCGCCTCGCAGCACATCCACAAGACCGCGCGGATCGGGAAGATCGGCACCGACGGCCTGATCACCGAGGTGTGGAACTCCGGCGAGCCCGTCAAGCCGGATCCGTTCCTCAAGGGCTACTCCTGGGCCTCCGGCCTGTCCTGACCGCCCGTCGCACCGGGGACCCGCGGCCCGCCGCGGGTCCCCCGCCTCCCCCGGAGCCGCCGTATGACCGTGATCCTCGGTCAGACCTTCACCGGCATCTCGATCGGTGCCGTCCTGCTGCTCATCGCGCTCGGCCTGTCGCTCACCTTCGGCCAGATGAACGTCATCAACATGGCCCACGGCGAGTTCATCATGGCGGGCGCCTACACCACATACGTCCTTCAGAAGTCCATTTCGAGCGCGGGAATTTCGCTGATCGTCGCTCTTCCCGTCGCTTTTCTCGTGTCGGGGGCGCTCGGCGCACTGCTGGAATGGCTGCTGATTCGCCGGCTGTATCTCCGTCCGCTGGACACTCTTCTCGTCACATGGGGCGTCTCCCTGATGCTCCAGCAACTCGCCCGGGACATTTTCGGCGCACCGAACGTGCAGACCCGGGCACCGGACGCGCTCACCGGGAACATCACCGTGATCGGCGGCGCGGATCCGCTCACCTTCGCCACCAGCCGGCTGTTCATCCTGGGCCTGGCGATCGCGGCCGTGGTCGCGCTCTCGCTGACGCTGCGGCTGACCCCGCTGGGCCGCCGGATCCGGGCGGTCGTGCAGAACCGGGACCTGGCGGAGGTCTCCGGCATCTCCACCGCCCGGGTCGACCGCACCGCGTTCTTCATCGGCTCGGGGCTCGCGGGCGTCGCCGGGGTGGCGCTCACCCTGGTCGGTCCGATCGGGCCGACGATGGGCACCAACGTGATCATCGACGCCTTCCTGGTGATCGTGGTCGGCGGGATCGGCCGGCTCAGGGGCAGTGTGATCGTCGCCTTCGTGCTGGGTGTGCTCCAGGCGGTGCTGGAGTACTCCACCACCGTCTCCGTCGCCAAGGTGCTGGTCCTGGTCGCCATCGTCGCGTTCCTCCAGTGGCGGCCCCAGGGGCTGTACACGCTGCGCACGAGGAGTCTCGTATGAACCTGCTGAAAGGACGGTCCGCGCGGGCCTGGACGGGGTTCGCGGGCGCGGCCGTGGCACTGTTCGCCGTCGCCCCCGCGGCCCTCTCCGACTTCCGGCTCGGACTGCTCGCCAAGTACCTGTGCATGGCCATGGTCGCCGTCGGCATCTGCCTCGCCTGGGGCCGGGGCGGGCTGCTCACGCTCGGCCAGGGCGTGTTCTTCGGGCTCGGCGGCTACGCCATGGCGATGCATCTGAAGATCGCCGACGCGGGCCCCGGCAACCTGCCCGACTTCATGCAGCTCTACGGCACGGCCACCGAACTCCCCTGGTGGTGGCGCCCGTTCGGCAACCCCGTGTTCGCGCTGGCGGCCACGGTCCTGCTGCCGATGGCGGTCGCCGCGCTGCTCGGTCTGTTCGTCTTCCGCCGCAGGGTCAAGGGCGCCTACTTCGCGATCCTCTCCCAGGCGCTCGCCTCGGCCTTCGCGATCTGGCTGGTCGGCCAGCAGGCCACCACCGGCGGCACCAACGGACTCACCGACATCCAGGGCTTCTTCGGCTACGCCCTCGACGATCCGGTCAACCAGCGGATGGTGTACTTCGTCATCGCCGCCGCCCTGCTCCTGCTGATCGCCCTCGCCCGCCAGCTGATCCACAGCCGGTACGGCGAACTCCTGGTCGCCGTACGGGACTCGGAGGAGCGGGTCCGCTTCCTCGGGTACGACCCGGCGAACGTCAAACTCGTCGCGTACGTCGTCGCCGCAGGCATGGCGGGCCTGGCGGGCGCGCTGTTCGTGCCGGCCGTCGGCATCATCTCGCCGGCGCTGATCGGGATCGTCCCGTCCATCGAGTTCGTGATCGGCGCGGCGGTCGGCGGGCGCGCCAGCCTGGTCGGGGCCGTGCTGGGGGCGATCGCGGTCGCCTGGGCGAAGACCGCGCTGTCGGAGGAGTTCCCGGCGGGGTGGACGTACTTCCAGGGGCTGCTGTTCGTCGTGGCGCTGGCCTTCCTGCCGGGCGGTCTCGCCTCGCTCGCGAAGGTTCTGCGGCGGCGCGGGGCCACGGCCCCGGCGAAGGCGGCCGTCGTCACGGTGGGGGAGGCGGCATGAGCGGGCTGGAGATACGCGGGCTGCGGGTGTCCTTCGACGGCTTCACGGCCGTGGACGGGGTCGACCTCGATGTGCGCGCGGGCGATCTGCGGTTCCTGATCGGGCCCAACGGCGCCGGCAAGACGACCCTGGTGGACGCCGTCACCGGTCTGGTGAAGGCCCGGGGCTCGGTGCGGTTCGGCGACGAGGAGCTGCTGGGGCGCAGTGTGCACCGGATCGCCCGGTCGGGTGTCGGACGGACGTTCCAGACGGCCACCGTGTTCGAGGAGCTGACGGTCCTTCAGAACCTGGACATCGCGGCCGGCGCGGGCCGCGGGGCCTGGACCATGCTCCGGCGCCGTACGTCCGTCCCGGAGGAGGTCGCGACGGCGCTGGACACGGTCGGGCTGGCCGAGCTGGCCGACTCCCCCGCCGGGACCCTCGCACACGGCCAGAAACAGTGGCTGGAGATCGGCATGCTGCTCGTGCAGGACGTGCGGCTGCTGCTGCTCGACGAGCCCGTGGCCGGTATGAGCCACGACGAGCGGCAGGCCACCGGCGAACTGCTCCGGCGGATCAGCGAGGAGCGCACGGTCGTCGTCATCGAGCACGACATGGACTTCATGCGGTCCTTCGCGCGCAGCGTCAGCGTGCTGCACGCGGGCCGGGTGCTCAGTGAGGGCACGGTGGCCGAGGTGCAGGCCGACCCGAAGGTGCAGGAGGTGTACCTCGGGCACGCGGCCACCGAGGACGCCGGTGACCTGGCCGTACGGGAGGCGTGATGCTGGAGATCGAGGACGTCCGGGTCGGCTACCACCGCAGCACGGTGCTGCACGGCGTCTCCGTGGAGGTGCCGGCGAACGGGGTCGCGGCGGTGCTCGGACACAACGGCGCGGGCAAGAGCACCCTGCTGCGGGCCGCCGTCGGACTGCTCACGCCCACCGGCGGCACGGTCCGGCTCGACGGCGAGGACATCACCCGGCGCAGGCCGCACGAGCGGGTGGCGCGCGGCATGGCGTACGTACCGCAGGGCCAGCAGGCCTTCCCGCACCTCACCACCGCCGAGAACCTCCAGCTGGTCGCGGACGGCCGCCGGCGCGGCCGGGAGGCGGTCGCCGAGGCACTGGACCTGTTCCCGGCGCTCAGGGCGCTCTCCGGGCGGCGGGCGGGACTGCTCTCGGGCGGACAGCGCCAGCAACTCGCCCTCGCGCGGGCCCTGGTGACGGAGCCGAGGATCCTGCTGCTGGACGAGCCGACCGAGGGCATCCAGCCGTCGGTGGTCGCCGAGATCGAGGAAACCGTCCTCGCCCTGGCGGCCCGGGGCGGGCTCTCGGTGCTGCTGGTGGAGCAGCACGTGGGCTTCGCGATGCGGGCCGCCCAGCGGTACTACGTCCTTGAGGCCGGCCGGGTCACCTCGTCCGGGGAGGGCGGCGGGGACGCGGAGCGGTCGGTACGGGAGGCGCTCAGCGTGTGAGCGCGCGCAGCCGCCCGTCGAGATAGGCCCGTTCGGCCGGGCTCTCGGCGAGCGCCAGGGCGGCTCCGTAGGCCCGTACGGCGTCGTCCGTACGGCCCGTGCGGCGCAGCAGGTCGGCGCGGACCGCGTGGAAGACGTGGTAGCCGTCGAGGCCGAGGCCGTCCAGGAGGGCCAGTGCCGGCTCCGGGCCCTCGGCCTCGGCGACCGCGACCGCGCGGTTGAGCGCGACGACCGGGCTCGGGGCCACCGCCATGAGCTGGTCGTACAGCCGCAGGATCTGGCCCCAGTCGGTGGCGTCGGCGCGCGGCGCGTCGCTGTGCACGGCCTGGACGGCGGCCTGGATCTGGTACGGGCCCGGGCTGCCCCGGCGCAGGCAGCGCCGGACGAGATCCTGCCCCTCGGTGACCAGGTCCCGGTCCCACAGGTCGCGGTCCTGCTCGGGCAGCGGTACGAGCGTGCCGTCGGCGTCCTCGCGGGCGGCCCGGCGGGACTCGACGAGCAGCATCAGCGCCAGCAGGCCGGTGGCCTCGGGCTCGTCCGGCATCAGGCCGGTGAGCAGCCGGCCGAGCCGTACGGCCTCCGCGCACAGGTCCGCGTCCCCCTCGTATCCCTGGTTGAAGATCAGGTAGACGACGGCGAGGACACCGTGCAGGCGGTCGGGCAGGTCGGCGTCGCGCGGGACGCGGTACGGGATGCGGGCGTCGCGGATCTTCGCCTTGGCGCGGACCAGCCGCTGGGCCATGGTCGGCTCGGGGACGAGGAAGGCGCGGGCGATCTGGGCGGTGCCGAGCCCGCCGAGGAGCCGCAGGGTCAGGGCGACCTGTGCCTGCGGGGCGAGCGCGGGATGGCAGCAGGTGAAGATCAGCCGGAGCCGGTCGTCGCGCACGGGGCCCTCCTCCACGGGCGGGTCGGGGGCGTACAGCCGGGCGGCCTCGGCGTGCCGGGCGTCGCGGGTGGACTCGCGGCGCAGCCGGTCGAGCGCCCGGTTGCGGGCGGTGGTGACGATCCATCCGGCGGGACTGGGCGGCACGCCGGTCTCCGGCCAGCGCCGGACGGCCGTGGTGAAGGCGTCCTGGACCGCCTCCTCGGCGAGGCCGATGTCGCCGAGGAGACGGACGAGGACGGAGACCGCGCGCCCGTACTCGGCGCGGAAGACGGCCTCGACGTCCACGGGGTCCGCCATCAGTGCTCGCCCGCGAAGGGACGCACCTCGATCGGGAGGGTGGTGGCGAGGGCGGCCTTCCTGCCCCACTCCAGGGCCTCGTCCAGGTCGGCGGCCCGGATCAGGCAGAGCCCGCCGAGGTACTCCTTGCCCTCGGCGTACGGCCCGTCGGTGACGAGCACGTCGCCGTCCCTCGGCCGCAGTACGGTGGCGGTCTCCGGGCCGTGCAGCCCGCCCGCGAAGACCCAGGCGCCGGCGGCGCGCAGTTCGTCGTTGTAGGCCTCGACCCGGCGCATGATCTCGGCCAGCTCGTCGGGGGCGGGCGGCTCTCCGCCGGCCGGCTGGACCACGCTGAGCAGGTAGTGCTGCATGACGTCCTCCTTGGTGCGTGACGTCCTCTCGGGCGTCGTGCCGTTCTCTCACCTCCTACACGAACGGCGTTCCCCCGGATCGACACCCCGCGCCGTGGAGAACGGGAAAACGGGAAAGAATCTTGCTCATGACCGCACCGCACCCTCTCGTCACCCGCGCCCGCAGCCTCGCCGACGACCTGCTCGCCCCGCACGCCGAGGAGGTCGACCGGACGGAGGTGCCGGTGAGCCATCTGGGCGAGATCCGGCGCTCGGGCCTGCTCGGGCTACAGGCGCCGCGCGAGTACGGCGGGGCCGCGGCGTCCGGCGCGGTGTTCCGCGAGACGACGGAGATCCTCGCGGGGGCCTGCTGCTCGACCTGGTTCGTGCAGACCCAGCACCACACCCCGGTGCTGACCCTGGCGCGGAGCGAGAGCCCGGTGCGCGAGCGCCTGCTGGGCCGGCTGGCGAGCGGCGAGCTGCTGTCCGGGGTGGCCTACGCCCATCTGCGGTCGTACCCGCGCACCCCGGTCCGGGTGACCCGGGACCGGGGCGGCCTGCGCTTCGACGGCACGGTGCCCTGGTACACGGGGTGGGGCCTGAACGACGTGATGCTGCTCGCCGGGGTGACGGACGAGGGCGAGGCCCTGTTCGCCTTCACCGAGGCGCGGGAGCAGCCGGGCCTGCGGGCGTCGGCCCCGATGCGCCTGGCCGCCCTCACCGCGGCCCGTACGGTGTCCCTTGGCCTGGACGGCCTGCGGCTCCCGGAGGAGGCGGTGGTCCTGCGCGTCCCGTACGAGCGCTGGGCGGCGGCGGACCGGGAGAAGACGGTGAACGCCAACCCGGCCGTCTTCGGGATCGCGCGGGCGGCCCTGACCCTCCTGGACGAGGAGACGGCGACCGCCCTGGGTTCCCGGCTGGAGCGGGTGCGCCGCGAGGCCTACGCCCTGGCCGACGAGGCGGCACCCCACGAGCACGTGAAGGACCGCCTGGCCCTCAGGACGCAGGCGTACGAGGTCCTCCAGGCGGCGACGACGGCCGCGGTGGTGACGGGCGGGGGCCGCACGATGCTGCTGACGCACCGGGCCCAGCGCCTGGCGCGGGAGGCCCTGTTCCTCCTGGTCCAGGGCCAGACGCGGGAGTCACGCCGTGCGCATCTGAACGCCCTGGCCCCGTAGCGACGCGGGTGCCACCGGTCGCGTCCGGTCCGCGGACCCGGACCCCGTGCCACCGGTCGGCCCCGCTCATCCGGCGAACGGCACCCGCACGGACGTGTCCCGCCTGTCGTCGGGATGGCTCCACAGCCCCTCTCCGGCGAGCCGCGGCAGCACCCCCTCGCCGAACCGGTACGCCTCCTCCAGATGCGGATAGCCGGACAGCACGAACTCGGAGATCCCCAGCGCCGCGTACTCCTTGATCCGTTCGGCCACCTCCTCGTGGCTCCCCACCAGGGCGGTGCCCGCGCCACCCCGCACCAGCCCGATGCCCGCCCAGAGGTTGGGGTGGATCTCCAGACCGTCCCGGCCGCCGCCGTGCAGCGCGAGCATCCGCCGCTGGCCCTCGGACTCGCTGCGCGCCAGCCCGGCCTGCACCGACCGCACGGTCTCGGGGTCGAACCCGTCGAGCAGCCGGCCCGCCTCCGCCCACGCCTCCTCGGACGTGTCCCGGGTGATCACGTGCAGCCGGATCCCGAACCGCAGGATGCGGCCCTGCCGGGCGGCGAGTCCCCGGATCCAGGCGATCTTCCCGGCGACCTGGGCGGGCGGCTCGCCCCAGGTGAGGTAGACGTCGGCGTGCCGTGCGGCGATCTCCCCGGCGATCGGCGAGGACCCGCCGAAGTACACCTCGGGCACCGGGTCCGGCACCCGGGCCAGCGCGGCGTCCTCGACCCGGAGGTGCTCGCCCTTCAGACCGACCGTCCTGCCCTGCCACAACTCCCGGACGATCTCCAGGAATTCACCGGTACGGCGATACCGGTCGTCCTTGTCGAGGAAGTCGCCGTAGGCCCGCTGCTCGTGGCTCTCGCCGCCGGTGACCACATTGAGGAGCAGCCGTCCGCCGGTCTGCCGCTGGAAGGTGGACGCCATCTGCGCGGCGAGCGTCGGCGAGAGGAACCCGGGCCGGAAGGCGACGAGGAACTTCAGCCGCTCGGTGTGCCGGCTGACCATGGCGGTGGTCAGCCAGGCGTCCTCGCACCAGGCCCCGGTCGGGGTGAGCGCGCCCAGGAAGCCGAGGTCCTCCGCGGCGCGGGCGATCTGGCTCAGATAGGCGACCGTGGGCGGCCGGTCCCGTCCGGAGGCGGTGGCCGGGGTGCCGTGGCCGCCGCCGACGACATGGCGGCTGTCGCCGTTGGTGGGCAGGAACCAGTGGAAGGTGAGGGACATCCGGGGTCTCCCGTCGAGGGCGTCGTCGGCGATGGCGGGGTCGGCCGTCGCGCTCAGCTCGCCGCCGCCAGGTAGGGCGTGCGCACGAGAGCGGCCGAGAACTGGTCGACGACCTGGGTGAGCGCCTCGGTGGCGGCCGGGGCGACGGTGATCGTGCCGTCGTCGTGGGCGGTGATGTCCTTGTCGAGGGTGAACCAGCCCTGCACGATGTGGGCGGCGCCCATGGAGTTCAGGACGGGCCGCAGGGCGTAGTCGATGGCCAGGACGTGGGCGGTGGAGCCGCCGGTGGCCAGGGGCAGCACGGTCTTGCCGGTGAGCGCGTACTGCGGGAGCAGATCGAGGAGCGCCTTGAGGACTCCGGAGTAGGACGCCTTGTAGACGGGGGTGCCCACGACGACGCCGTCGGCGCGCGCGAACAGTTCGGTGGCCTCGACGATCGCGGGGTGCCGGAAGTCCGCGCCGAGCAGGGCCTCGGCCGGGATCGTACGGACGTCGAGCGGGACGACCTGGTGGCCCAGGGCGGTGAGCCGCTGGTCGAGGTGGCGCAGCAGCCGACCGGTGCGGGAGGAGGCGGAGGGGCTGCCGGAGACGGACAGGACGGTGGCCATGGGTCCTCTTTCGAGTGGTGCGGGCTCCTGGTGCGGAACGTTTCCGGGCACACCGAATGCACGCGGCACCGAAGGGCTCACCGGTGCGCGGTCACGGTGAATTCGGGCGGGAACACACCGGGGGAAAGGCGAGGGAAAGGCGACGGAAAAGGAGGGGTGAAAGGAAAGGGAAAGCAGGAGGTGAAACGCGGGGGCGACACGCGGGAAGGCGCGGCGGAGCTGCGGAGGGGATCAGGCCGCGGCGCAACAGGAGGCGCTGGAGACGCGCGCGAGGTCGACATGGCGTCGCCGCGTGAGGTCCAGTCGCATCTTCATGCCGTTGATCGTGACAGTCGCCGGTCGCGGCAGTCAAGGAAAGAGCGGACAGGTCTCGTATCGCGGACCCCGGGATTTCACCGGCGCCGCTCAGTCCTCTTCCACCGCGGGGACCACGACGAGAAAGGCATCGGATCTCAGATCCATGACCACGGTCGCGGGGAGGCCCTCGGCGCGGCGGCGGGCCGCGTACTCCTCCGCCGGCCACGAACCGCGCGGGGCCCCCGCGGGAAACCGTTCCAGTACTTTCGCGCCCATGGCCGCAGCACCTCCACCCTCGCGGCGGACAACCCGTCGTAAGGACCGCTTGCCCCGGATCGGCGCGAGCATGTTCACGCCGAGCGCGGCCCGCTCCCGCCGGCCGGGGCACCGGCGTCGACGCGACCGCTTCCGCCGGCCGGACCGCGCCCGTCGTCGCCGACGGTCCCGTCGGCCGGACCGTCCTCGTGGGCGGGGGTGCCGGCGTGACCGAGGCGGCCCGGCCACCAGGCGCGCGCTCCGAGGTCCCGTACCAGGGCCGGTACGAGCAGCGAGCGCACCACGAGCGTGTCGAGGAGGACGCCGAACGCCACGATGAAGGCGATCTGGGCGAGGAAGGCCAGCGGGATCACGCCCAGCGCGGCGAACGTCGCGGCGAGCACCACGCCCGCGGAGGTGATGACCCCGCCCGTGGTGACCAGCCCGCGCAGGACGCCCTGGCGCACGCCGTGCCGCAGGGACTCCTCGCGGACCCGGGACATGAGGAAGATGTTGTAGTCGACGCCCAGCGCGACCAGGAACACGAACCCGTAGAGGGGCACGGACGGGTCGGTGCCGGTGAACCCGAACACCTGCCGGAAGACGACCGCGGACACTCCCAGCGTGGCGAGGAAGTTCAGCGCCACCGTGGCGACCAGCAGGGCGGGCAGCAGCAGGGAGCGCAGCAGCCCGGTCAGGATGAGGAAAATGACGGCGAGGACGACGGGGACGATCAGCGTGCGGTCGCGTTCGGCGGTGCGCAGGGTGTCGTACTGCTGGGCCGTGTAGCCGCCGACGAGGGCGTCGGCGCCGGGGACGGCGTGCAGGGCGGTCCGCAGCCGTGCCACCGTCCGCTTGGCGGCGTCGCTGTCCGCGGCGGCGGCGAAGGTGACGTCGACGCGGACGCGTCCGTCGACGACCAGCGGATCGCCGCCGGGGCGTCCTGACCCGGTCACGCCGGCCGCCGCGGCGACACCTTCGGTGTCCCGGGCCACGGCGAGCACGCGCTCCAGCCGGTCGGCGTTCGCCACGACCACGGCGGGGTTGCCCGAGCCGCCGGGGAAGTGCTCGCCCAGTGTCCGCTGGGCGGCGACGGACGGGGCGTCGTTCACGAAGGTCTCGTCGAGGGGGACGCCCTTGGAGGTGAGCGCGGGCGCGAAGGCGGCACCGGCCAGCAGTACGGCGAGGGTGATCGCCCACACCCGGCGCGGGGCCCGGTCGACGAGGTCCGCGACGCGCCGCCACACACCCTCGCCGGCCCCCTCGGACGCGGGCCGGGCACCGGGCCTGGCGGGCCAGTAGGCGGCGCGGCCCAGCACGACGAGGACGGCGGGCAGGAACGTCAGGGTGGTGACGACGGCACAGCCGATGCCGATGGCGCCGACGGGGCCGAGCGCGCGGTTGTTGGTGAGGTCGCTGAACAGCAGGGCGAGCAGTCCCAGGGCGACGGTCGCGGCACTGGCCACGATGGCGCCCCAGGACTGCTTCAGCGCTGCCCGCATGGCCTCGGCGCGGTCCGCGCGGGTGGCGAGTTCCTCCCGGTAGCGGGCGGTGAGCAGGAGCGCGTAGTCGGTGGCGGCGCCGATGACGAGGATCGACAGGATGCCCTGGACCTGTCCGTCGACGCGCACGACGTCGTGGTCGGCGAGCGCGTACACGATCGCGCAGGCGAGGCCGAGGGCGAGCACCGCGGCGACGATGATGACCAGCGGGAGCAGGACGCTGCGGTAGACGAGCAGCAGGATCACCAGCACGGTGAGCAGCGCGACGACGAGGAGCAGGCCGTCGATGCCGGCGAAGGCGTCGGCCAGGTCCGCCTGGCCGGCGGCGGGGCCCGCCAGGTGCACGGTGGTGCCGGGGACGGTCTCGGCGGCCGAGCGGATCCGGTCGAGGGTGCCCGCGAGGCCGTCCCCCAGGTCGGGGCGCAGGGGCACCACGCCTTCGAGCGCCTCGCCGTCCTCGGAGAGCACCGCGGGCGAGACCTGTCCCGTGACCCCGTCGGTGCCCGTCAGGGAGGCGAGGACCCGGCCGGCCTCGGCACGCCGCTCCGCCAGGCCGGTGCCGGTCCACACCACGATCGCCGGCAGTGTCTCGTCCTGCCGGAAGGCCCGCTGGGCGGCGACGACCTCGGTGGACTCGGCACTGCGCGGCAGGAACGCCGCCTGGTCGTTGGTGGCGACCTCACCGAGGCGTCCGGCGAAGGGTCCGAGGACGCCTCCGACGACGAGCCATACGGCGATCAGCAGAAGGGGGACGAGCCGGCGGGCGCGTCGAGGGGTGGTGGACATGGTGCTCCAGGCTCCTCGATGAAAAACAATCTCAATGATTGACATTGTCAATGTGCGTGATCATAGGGGGTACGTACTCTTCCGCCGGAACGCGGCCCCCGGATGCGGGCCGCGCCGGACGCGTGGGTCCGTCAGCGTGGGCCGGACGTGCCGGTCCCCGGGCCCTCGTTCGTCAGTTCCTCGTTCATCGCCGCGAGGAAGCGCACCACCACGGCCAGCTCGTCGTCGGTGAACCGGGCGCGGGCCGCTTCGGCCGCCTCGGCGAGCGGCCGGAAGTGGGTGCGGGCGGCCGACCGCGCGTCGGCCGCGTAGTACAGGTGGACCACACGGCGGTCGGCGCTCTCCCGCACCCGGCGCACATGCCCGGCACGCTCCAGCCGGTCCACACAGGCGGTGACGGCCCCGGAGGTCAGCCCGAGGTGCTCGCGCAGGCCCTTGGGCGTCATGGGCGTCTCCGCGTCCAGGATCGCCGCGAGCGCCTGGACGTCCGTCGCGTGCAGTCCCTGGTCACCCGCGAACGCGTACACCAGGCGGTTGATCTCGCCGTTCATCCGGCGCAGTGCGACGGCGAAGGCGTGCAGGTCGGTCCGGGGCGCGGACGCGCCGGACCCCCCGTGCCCCGTCTGTTGTTCCTGGTCGTTCGCTGTGGCCACGCCGTCAGCGTAGTCGCCCGTCGCTGTTCACCCGATCGCGCGGTGACGTGCCGGTCGGCGCATCCATGACCGCTCTCCGGGGGGAAGTGATCGGTGGGGGAACACCGACGCGAAGGGCCGAGGAGCGATGGCGGAAGACGACCGCGGCACCGGGCCGCTCTGTCTGGTGACCGGTGCCACGGGCTACATCGGCGGCCGGCTCGTCCCCGAACTGCTGGCGGCGGGGGTGCGCGTGCGCTGTCTCGTCCGCTCCCCGGAACGGTTGCGGGACCACCCCTGGGCCGATGACGTCGAGGTGGTCCAGGGCGACGTCACGGACGCCGGATCGGTCGCCCGGGCGATGCGGGGCACCGATGTCGCCTACTACCTGGTGCACGCGCTGGGCACCGGCGGGGACTTCGAGGAGACCGACCGGCGGGCCGCGCGGATCTTCGGGGAGCGGGCCCGGGAGGCGGGCCTGGGCCGCCTCGTCTATCTGGGCGGACTCACCCCGCGGGGTGTCCCGGAGCGGGAGCTGTCGGCGCATCTGCGCTCGCGCGCCGAGGTCGGCCGGATCCTGCTGGCGTCCGGTGTGCCGACGGCCGTGCTGCGGGCGGCGGTGGTGATCGGCTCGGGTTCGGCCTCCTTCGAGATGCTGCGCTACCTCACCGAACGGCTGCCGGTGATGGTCACCCCGAGCTGGGTGCACACCCGGATCCAGCCGGTCGCGGTCCGGGACGTGCTGCGCGCGCTGGTCGGCGGCGCCCGGCTGCCCGGGGACGTCAACCGGACCTTCGACATCGGCGGCCCGGACGTCCTGACGTACCGCGAGATGATGATCCGTTACGCCGCCGTCGCGGAGCTGCCGAAGCGGATCATCCTGCCCGTGCCGATGCTCTCGCCGGGCCTGTCCAGCCACTGGGTCGGCCTGGTCACACCGGTGCCCGCGTCGATCGCCCGGCCGCTCACCGAGTCGCTGCGGCACGAGGTGGTCTGCCACGAGCACGACATCGCGCGGTACGTGCCGGATCCGCCCGGCCATCCGGTCGGCTTCGACGAGGCGGTACGGCTCGCCCTGCGGCGGGTGCGCGAGGCGAAGGTCGCCACCCGCTGGTCGTCCGCCTCCCTGCCCGGCGCTCCCAGCGACCCGCTGCCGACCGATCCCGACTGGGCCGGCGGCAGCCTCTACACCGACCGCCGCGAGCTGTGCGTCGCCGCCCCGCGCGCCTCGCTGTGGCGGGTCATCGAGGGTATCGGCGGGGACAACGGCTGGTACTCCTTCCCGCTCGCCTGGGCCGTACGCGGGTGGCTGGACCGGCTGGCGGGCGGGGTGGGCCTGCGCCGGGGGCGCCGGGACGCCGCCCGGCTGCGGGTGGGCGACTCGCTGGACTTCTGGCGGGTCGAGGAGATCGAGCCGGGGCGGCTGCTGCGGCTGCGGGCGGAGATGCGGCTGCCGGGCCTGGCCTGGCTGGAGATGTACGCGGAGACCGACGACACCGGGCGCACCCGGTTCCGCCAGCGCGCCCTGTTCCATCCGCACGGGCTGCTCGGGCACGCCTACTGGTGGAGCGTGTCGCCCTTCCACGCGGTCGTGTTCGGCGGGATGGCCCGCAACATCGCCCGGGCGGCGGTGGCGGACGCGACGGCGCGGGAGCCGGCGCCCGCGGGGTGACCACCGGCACCGGCCGGCGCCCGGCGCATCCGCGGGGCGCCGCTCCCCGGAAGAAGCGCATGGCCCGTCCCTCCTCTCCCGGAGCCCGTCGATGAACGTCTCGGTCGTCCTGTTCACCTCCGACCTGCGGCTGCACGACCATCCGCCGCTGCGCGCCGCCCTGGAGGGTGCGCGGGAGGTGGTTCCGCTGTTCGTGCGCGACCGGGCGGTGACCGGTGCCGGGTTCGCGGCCCCGAACCGGCTGGCGTTCCTCGCCGACTGCCTGCACGACCTCGACGAAGGGCTGCGCGAGCGGGGCGGGCGGCTGGTGGTGCGCTCCGGGGACGTGGTGGCGGAGGTGTGCCGGGTGGCGGCCGAGGCGGACGCCGACGAGGTCCATCTGGCGGCCGACGTGAGCGCGTACGCCCAGCTGCGCGAGGTGCGGCTGCGGCGGGCGCTGGAGGCGGAGGGGGTGCGGCTGCACGTCCACGACACGGTGACTTCCGCCGTGGACCCGGGCGCGGTGGCCCCGGCCTCCTCGGACCACTTCGCGGTGTTCACGCCGTACTTCGGGCACTGGTCGCGGTGGCGGCAGCGCGACACGCTGGGCGCGCCCCGGAAGGTACGGGTGCCGGACGGGATCGGCTCGGAGCCGGTGCCCTCGCGCCGGGGGCTGTCCGGTCTGTCGCCGGGGCTGGCGGCCGGGGGCGAGACGGAGGGCCGCAAGCGGCTCGCCGCCTGGCTGCGTTCGGGCATCGCCGGCTACGAGGACGGGCACGACGACCTGTTCGGCGACGCGACCTCCCGGCTGTCGCCGCATCTGCACTTCGGCACCCTCTCCCCCGTCGAGCTGGTGCACCGGGCGCGCGCGGCGGGTGGTCCGGGCGCCGAGGCGTTCGTCCGGCAGGTCGCCTGGCGCGACTTCCACCGCCAGGTGCTGGCCGCCCGGCCGGACGCGGCGGCCGCCGACTACCGCACCAAGCGCGACCGTTGGCGTACGGAGCGGACGGCGTCCGAGGACATCGAGGCGTGGCGGGAGGGCCGCACCGGCTACCCGGTCGTGGACGCGGCGATGCGCCAGCTGCGCCACGAGGGCTGGATGCACAACCGGGGCCGGCTGCTGACCGCGAGTTTCCTCACGAAGACGCTGTACGTCGACTGGCGGGTCGGCGCCCGGCACTTCCTGGACCTGCTGGTCGACGGGGACATGGCGAACAACCAGCTCAACTGGCAGTGGATGGCCGGCACGGGCACCGACTCCCGCCCCAACCGGGTCCTCAACCCCGTCACCCAGGCGAAGCGGTACGACCCGGACGGGGCGTACGTACGGCGCTGGGTGCCCGAACTGGCGGAGGTGGCGGGGCCGGCCGTGCACGAGCCGTGGAAGCTGCCGGGGCTGGACCGGGCGGCGCTCGACTATCCGGACCCGCTCGTCGACCTCTCCGAAGGCCTCGCCCGCTTCCGGCGGGCGCGCGAACGGGACGAGAACAGGGCCGCTCCCTAAGGAGCCCAGGGCAGGAGGTCCGGGCGTCTGGCGGTGCGGCCGTCGCCGGAGGAGCGGCCGCGCAGGCGGCGGCCGAGCCAGGGGCCCAGGAAGCCGCCGGCCCAGCGGAGTTCGGCGCGGGCGGCCCGCCAGCCGGCCGGCGCCGGGTACGGGGTCGGGAACGGGCGGTTCCAGGTGTCGTCGCTGCCGGGCAGCCCGAGGGTGTACGCCATGGCGGCGGCGATCCGTTCATGGCCCAGCGGGGAGGCGTGCAGCCGGTCCGTGCTCCACAGCCGGGGGTCGGTGACCACGGGGTGGTGCGCGGTCTCGGCGACGACGACGCCGTACTCCTGCGCCGCCTGCCGGACACGGGTGTTGAGGGCGTCGACCCGTGGCGCGAGCGGGCGGGCCAGCGGGGTGATGCGGGCGAGGTCGGGGAAGGTGAGCGTGGCGACCCGGGCGCCCTGCCCGGTGAGCGCGGCGAACATCGCCCGGAGGTGGCCTGCGACCTCGTCGGCGTCGAAGCGGGGGCGCAGCAGGTCGTTCATCCCGGCGACCACGGTGACGAGGTCGGGGCGCAGGGCGAGCGCCGGGGCGAGCTGCTGGGCGTGGATCTCGCCCGCGGTCCGCCCGCGTACGGCCAGGTTGGCGTACCGCAGGCCGGGGTGGTGCAGGGCGAGCAGTTCGGCGAGACGGTCCGCCCAGCCGCGCAGGCCGACGGTGTCGTCGCCGTCCCCGAGCCCCTCGGTCTGGCTGTCGCCGAGGGCGACGTAGCGCGCGTACGGCGGGGCCGTGGTGTCGCCGCTGTCCTCGCCTCGCGTGCTCTCCTCGCCCCCCGCGCTCTGCGAGGTTCGCGTCGTCTCCGTACCGGCCATGGGCGGGCCCCCGTTCGCTGAGTGTCTCTCCGCGCCCACCCTACTCACTTTTTTGACTAGTCAGATAGGTGTCCTCGGCGGAACGGGACCCTCACCAGGTGCGGGCGACGCTCAGCAGCCGCTCCCGGACCCGCCGCACATCGGGGTTCTCCAGGGAGCCGGGGCGCTGGACCAGGAAGCCGGTGTTGATCGGCGGGTCCTCCGGCTCGTGGAGCGGGACGAGCGCGCCGGAGGCCAGTTCGTCGAGGCAGAGATAGCGGGGCAGCACGGTGAGGCCGGCGCCCGCGACGACCGCGGCGAGCACCCCTCGCAGATCGGGCACGGTCACCGCGGCCGGGCAGGACAGCCGGCGGCCGAACACGTGCCGCCAGTAGCGGCGGGCGATCGGCAGATCCTCGGCGTACGTCACCAGCGGCACGGGGTGGAGCACCGAGGGCCCCTCGGCGGCCAGCCGCTCCCGGAGCCGCCCGGCCCACACCGGGGCGGCGACCAGCACGAACTCCTCGTCCATCAGCGGTGCGGCGGTCAGGGTGCGGCCGCGCGGGCGGGTGGTGGCGATGACCAGGTCGTGCCGTCCGGCCCGCAGTTCCTCCAGCAGGTGGTCGGTGAGGCCGGTCGCGACGCGGAGCCGGACGCCCTCGGCCACCAACGGCGCGAGGGCGGGCAGCACACGACTGCACAGCAGCTCGGCCGGCCCGGCCAGGTGCACGGGGTCGGCCCGGCCGGCGGTCGCGGGGTGCGGGCCCGCCACGGAGGCGAGTTCGTCGAGGGGCGGGGCGATCCGGGCGGCGAGTTCGTCGGCGACGGGCGTCGGGACGACGCCGCGCGGGCGCCGCTCGAACAGTTCCCGGCCGGCCTGCCGCTCCAAGGTGCGCATCTGTGTCGTCACGGTCGGCTGCGACAGTCCGAGCAGTTGCGCGGCACCGGTGAACGAGCCCGAGCGGTAGACGGCCAGGAAGGTGCGCAGGAGATTGAGGTCCAGGTGGTCGGTGTGTTCCACGGCTCCCAGTATTCCGGCACGACCCATAGAAAACCCTATGGCCGAGATTGGAATCCTCATTGGATCCCTATGTCTCGGCGGCCTAGGTTCGATGGTGTCCGCACCCGCCGACGCTCCGCTGCCGGAGCCTCGGACCCGATTCTTCCGGAGACTCCCCATGGCCAAGATCCTTTTTGTGATGACCGGCGCCGACCACTGGAC
Source organism: Streptomyces phaeofaciens (assembly GCF_014648915.1). Lineage (GTDB taxonomy): Bacteria > Actinomycetota > Actinomycetes > Streptomycetales > Streptomycetaceae > Streptomyces > Streptomyces phaeofaciens. The sequence continues at coordinate 101,788 of NZ_BMSA01000007.1, forward strand.
CCTCGCCGACGGCACCCTGCATCCCACCGGCTTCTGGGCGGAGGAGGCCGTCGCCCCCTACACGGCGTTCCGGGCGGCCGGTCACGAGATCGTCGTGGCCACGCCCGGCGGTGTCGTCCCGCCGGTGGACAAGGGCAGCCTCGCGGCCGAGGTCAACGGCGGGCAGGAGAACGCCGACCGGATCTCCGCCGGGCTCGCCGCGATGACGGAGCTGGAGCGGCCGGTCCGGCTGGAGGACGTGGACCTCGGCGACTACGCGGCCGTCTTCTACCCCGGCGGGCACGGTCCGATGGAGGACCTGGCCGTCGACGCGGCCTCCGGCCGCCTCCTCGCCGGGGCCCTGGCCTCCGGCAGGCCGCTCGCCGTCGTCTGCCACGGCCCGGCCGCGCTGCTGGCCGCGGTGACCGAGGACGGCACCAACGCCTTCGCGGGCTACCGGGTGGCCGCCTTCACCAACGCCGAGGAGCTGGCGGCCGGCCTCGGCGAGAAGGCCGAGTGGCTTCTCCAGGACCGTCTGACCGAAGCCGGCGTCGAGGTCGAGGTCGGCGAGCCGTGGGCGCCGCACGTGGTGGTCGACCGCAACCTGATCACCGGCCAGAACCCGGCCTCCTCGGTCCCGCTGGCGGCGGAGCTGCTGAAGAAGCTGGGCTGACCCCGGACGGCGGGGGCGTCACACAGGGCGCGCCTCACGCCGTCCGGTACACCCCGGCCAGCGTCTCCAGCGCGTCGTGCAGCCCGGTGGGCCGTGACAGTCCCGCCGCCGAACGGCCCGCCCAGCCGGGCCCGCCGATCACCACGGCCGGCGTGCGCCGGGCCCCGCTGACGCCCCAGCGGGTTCCGGCGAGATGCCGGGCGAGGGCCGGGCTCGCGGTGGAGCGGGCCTGGGCCCACAGGACGACGGCGACCGGGCCCAGCCGCTGCACGGCCGCGGTCAGCGCCTCGGCGGGTACGGCCGCGCCGAACATCCGGGTGGGGACGCCCAGTCGGCCGAGTCCCGCGTTGAGCGCCTCCAGCGGCAGGGTGTGCTGCTCCCCCGGTACGCAGGCCAGCACCACGGGCCCCGGCGCACCCGCCGCGCTCCCCGGTACCGCCGGGCGGGTGGCGCGGCGCAGGGTCGTGGAGACATGCCAGGACAGCAGGTGCTCGACCTCGACGTAACGGTCCCCGGACGACGCCCACTTGCGCCCCACCGCGTGCAGGGTCGGCACCATCACCTCCTGCCAGGCGACAGTGAGCCCGTGCCGTTCGACAGCCTCGTCCAGCTGCTCCGCCATGGCCGGCGCGTCCAGCCGTACGGCGGCCCGGGCCAGGCCCCGGCACTCCTGGCGGACATCGCCGCCCAGCGGCAGCGCACCGGCCGCCCGGGTCCGTTCGCGCACCGCGCCCGGCGCGTCCCCGACGGGCCGGCCGGCGCCCTCCTTCGCGGCGCGGGCCGCTTCGGCGGGCGGCACCCCGGACGACGTCAGCCGGCACATCGCCTCCAGGACGGCCACGTCGGACGGCCGCCAGCGCCGGTGCCGGCCGTCCGCGCGGACGGCCGGCCCGATGCCGTAACGCCGGTCCCAGGACCGCAGGGTGGTGGGCGCCACGCCGAGCCGGCGGGCCAGGGAGCCGGTGGTCAGCCCGGTGGCGCCGCCCTCACCGGGCCCACCGCCCTCATCGGCCTCACCGGTGTGGTCGTCGTCGGCGCTGTCGGTACTGCCGGTGGTCTTGTCGCGGCTCGGGGACTTGCTCATGGGGCGACGATATCGGCGATACGACGCAGAAACGACGCATGTTGAGGCAGTGGCCGTACGGCTCGCAGGATGGCCGCACCGGCCCGAGGACAGCCCGCCCGACATGAGGAGCCGTCGTCATGAGCCCGCAGCCGACCGCCACCGTGTCCGCCGCCCCGTCCGCCACCGTGTCCGCCGCCCCGTCCACCGAGGGGCCCGCGGCCGAGGTGCCGCCCTCCGACGAGGAACTCGCCCGGGGCCTGCTGGCGGGCGACGAGGCCTGCCTGGCCGCCGTGTACCACCGCTGGTCGACCATGGTGCACACGCTGGCCTGGCGTTCGCTGGGGGACGCCAAGGAGGCCGAGGACGTCACCCAGCAGGTGTTCCTCGGCGTGTGGCGGGGACGCGCGGGCTACCGGCCCGAGCGCGGCTCGCTCGGCGGCTGGATCGTGGGCATCACCCGCCGCCGGATCGCCGACGCGCTCGCCGCCCGGGCCCGCCGCCGGTACCTCGTCGTCTCGGCCGGGGCCAGGCTCGCGCTCGCCGACCCCGACCGGGAGCGTCCCGAGGCCGCCCTCGAACGCGTTCTGATCCGCGGCGAACTCGCCCGGCTCCCCGAACCCCAGCAGTGGGTCCTGCGGCTGGCCTTCTACGAGGACCTCACCCAGACCCAGATCGCGGAGCGCACGGGCTGGCCCCTCGGCACGGTCAAGAGCCACGCCCGGCGCGGCCTGCAACGACTGCGCGGCCGCCTGGAACCGGTGGCGTACGGCTGAGCGCCCCCCGCTCCGACCGAACTCCCATTCGACGCACAAACGCTGCATCCCCGGCCCGAGCATATTCCGCACCGGGAGCGCGTCCACGTGCATCCGAAGGTCGTCCACCGCCGGAAGTACCCCTGGGCCGCCCCATCCCCTCGGTGCGGCCGCCGGGAGTCCGACAGGGCTCCCCTCGCCCTCGGAGGGTGTCGGTGCCCTCCGAGGGCGGGCCTCTGCGCACCCCGTCCCACCTCTACACATAAAGGCCAAATAAGCGCAGAATGAACCTGCGCGGCGCTTACCGCACACCGCACCAGACGCGGTCAGGCCTGCAAGTCAAAGGAGACGAGTCATGGCCAACGTCTCGCCCACCCGGGGTGACATGTCGACTCACCCCGATGTTTCCGAGATGCGGGCACGGTACGACCGCATGCTCGGTGGTCGTGATGTGGCGCTCGTGGACGGACCGGTGTTCCTGCTCGGTCTGTACTGCGCCGTATCCCCGTGGATCCTGCACTACACCACCAGCCAGCCCGACCTCGTGACCCACAACCTGATCGTGGGGATCGCGATCGGCCTGCTGGCCCTCGGGTTCACCGCGGCCCCGGCACGCATGTACGGCCTGAGCTGGGCCATGTGCGCGCTCGGCGTCTGGATGATCATCGCGCCCTGGATCGTCGGCGACAGCCCTGACGCCGGTGTCGTGGTGAACAACATCATCATCGGCGCGCTGGCACTGATCCTCGGTGCGATGTGCGCCCTCACCGCGGTGAGGAGCGTCCCGAAGCCGTAGTTCCGACAGAGGCCGAAAGGCCGAGAGGCCGGGAAGACGGGCCGGCCGGTCCCCGCGGACCGGCCGGCCCGCGTCCGTACCTCACTCCGCCGGCACCGACCACGGCTCCTGCGGCAGCGGCCGGCCGGTCTCCAGGAGCGACTTGAGGTTGGACAGCACGGCCGGCCAGCCCAGGGACACGTCCGCGACGTCGCGCTCGGTGCGCAGGTCCTCGTGGGTCACGGTGAGCCGGACGATGTCGCCGTGCGGCCGGAGGTCGAAGGTGACCCGGGAGTACATGTCCTCGCGCCCCTCGTTCTCCGGCTCGGTCCAGGTGGTCACCAGCCGGGTCGGGCGCTCGCTCTCCACCACGGTGCCGACGACGTCGGCGATGCCGGAGCCGTCGATGCGCACATGCTCCCAGCGCGAGCCGGTCCGCCAGTCGGAGACATTGCTGTGGCCCCAGTAGACGGCGGTGAGGTCGGCGTCGGTGAGGGCGTCCCAGACCTTCTCCGGCGTACTGGCGATGTAGGTGACGTAGACGAATGTCGGCTTGTCGGTCATGGCTTCCTCGGCTCGTCGCTTGACGTCGGAGAGCACGCGCAGCCGCGGGCGCTCGAACCTGCCGATCCACCGCTCCTCGATCTCGTGGAGCGGGACCGGGTTCAGGTAGTGCAGCTTCTCCCGCCCCCGCCGCACCGTGACGACCAGGTTGGCGGCCTCCAGGACGGCCAGATGCTGCGTCACCGACTGACGTGCCATGTCGATGGGCGCGCACAGTTCGCCCAGCGTCCGGCCGTTGCGCTCACGCAGCAGGTCCAGAAGCCGTCTGCGGGTGTCGTCGGCCAGCGCCTTGAAGACCATGTCCATGCCCGGGTCGGTCCCCGGGTCGTCTCCCGATCGCACACTCCACGTTATGCAGGTGATTGCCTGCACGTCAATCGGTCACCGCACGACGGCGACGGCCGGGGCCGCTCCCGGACCCGGCCGCCGCCGTGGTCAGCAGACGTCGTGGTCAGCCGACGTCGTGGTCAGCCGACGTCGAGCGCGGTGTCGTCGATGACGAACGAGGTCTGGAGGGTGGACCCTTCCGTACCGGTGAACTTGAGCGTCACCGTCTGCCCGGCATAGCTCGCCAGACCGAAGGAGCGCTGCGTGTAGCCGCCGGCGGCGTTGAGGTTCGAGTAGGTCGCCAGGGTGCTCAGCACGGTCCCCGAGCTGTTGAGGACCTGGACCTTCAGGGTGTCGTAGGCCGTGCTGGTGGTGGTCTCGGCGGTGTCGATGTGCAGGTAGAAGCTGAGGGTCGCGGTGGTGCACCCCGACGGGATCGTCACCGGCTGGGAGAGCGTGTCGGTGGTCGCGGTGCCGTAGCCGTCGAGCCAGGCGTAGTACGAGCCCGTACGGGCCGACTGGCTGCCGGAGTCGGTGATGACGCCGCTCGTGGCGCTCCAGGTGGTGGCGCCGGACTCGAAGCCCTTGTTGCCGAGGAGCTGCGCGGCGGTGCAGGTGCCCGAGCCGCCGTCGTCACCGCCGTCGTCGCCGCCGCTCGCGCCGGAGAGCCACTCGGTGGCGTTCAGGGCGAGCGGGGCGTTGGTGGCGCCGGTGTCGTTCCATCCGTCGTAGAGCGTGTTGCCGGACTGGCCGGTGCCGTCGTCGACGGGCGAGCTGTCACCCCAGAAGGCGACGCGGCCGCTGCCGAAGGTGCTGGTGGCGAAGAAGGCGCCGGTGTTGCCGGAGTAGCCGCTGCGGTAGAGCAGGCCCTTGACGCTGGAGTTGTCGGCCGGCTTGAGGGTGGCGGTGGTGCCGCTGGCGATCAGGCTCTTGGTGACGGTGCCGAAGGAGCCGTGCAGCACGGGGTCGGTGCTGTCGCTGATGGCGGCCGGGTAGCCGGAGCTCACACTGAGGGAGTCGATCGAGAAGCCGAACGGGTCGGTGGAGTCGACGCTGTTGTTCGTCATCAGGTCGTTGAGGATCTCGACCGCGTCCTCGCCGTCGTTGTTGCGGTCGGCTCCGGTGTGGTCGGAGATCATGAACAGACCGCCGCCGTTCTTCACGAAGTTCATGATCGCCGTCTTCTCGGCAGTGGTGAACAGCGTGTTGGGCTCCGGCAGGACCAGGGTGTCGAAGTTGGCCAGGTCGGTCGTCGCCGTCCCGCCGTAGGTGAGGCTGGAGCCCGAGGGCAGGGTCTTGAGGCTGTAGTCGCCGGTCGCCTGGAGATCGACGCCCCAGGAGGAGAGGGCGCCGGTCCAGTCGGTCTCGGCGGACGGGGAGGAGTCCTGGCCGAGGGGGTCGGGCTGACTGGTGGAGATGATCCAGTCGGCGTTGCCGGCCGTCTCCGCGTGGGCGTTGTCGAACAGGACGCGGTGGGGGGTGGCCGCGTGCGCGGGGGTGGCGGTGGTGGAGACCTGGAGGGCCGCTCCGGTGACGAGCAGTCCGAGGCCGGTCAGGAGGGTGGTGACCTTGCGGCGGGATCTCTGCGATCCGAGCATCCGGCTTACCTCCGTGAGGGGTGGGGACAAGAGGCGGGTGCGGGCGCCGATCTGCGCGCGTAGACGCCACGTTCGAGGGTTCTACACGCGTGGAACTATTGAAATGTACATGGCACAGCGGAAGGTTGAACATCAAGCGGCGGCAATATCGCCCGCCATACCGTCGACAACCGGCCCCGGAACGGACTGTCCCGGTCTCCGGCGGGCACACGCAGGACATCGGGTCAAACAGAGGAGGGGCGAGGATGGAGATCGACGGCCTCATCAGTGCCATCTTCATCGGCATCGTCATCGGTGTCCTGGGGCGGCTGGCCATTCCGGGCCGCCAGCGGATCGGTGTCCTGTGGACCATCGCCGTCGGCATCGTGGCCGCGCTGATCGGTTCGGCGCTCGCCGCCGGCATCGGCGTGGCCGACACCGACGGGGTCGACTGGATCGAGTGGCTCATACAGATCGGCCTGGCGGCGGTCGGCGTCGCGGCACTCGACCGGGTCAAGGCCCGGCGCTGAGCAGAAGCGGGAGCTGAGCAGAAGCGGGAGCGGGGCAGAAACGGGAGCGGGGCGGGGTCCGGCGCCGAGTGCGACCGGGCCGGGCTCCGCGCCTGACATGACCAGGATATGACCGGGCGCCGGGCTCCGGGCGGGGCCGCACCCCGACCGTGCCCCGACCGCACTCCGACCGCGCTCCGGCCACCACCCAGGTCGACGCGCCGACCACCGCCCCGACCGCCGCCCCGCTCACTGCCCCGCGAGCAGTTCCCCGTACCAGGCCAGCGTGGCGTCCAGCGTCTCCTCCAGGGGGGTCGCCGCCACCCCGAAGGCCCTCTCGAACGCGGAGGAGTCCACGATCTGGGGCTCGGTGTGCTGGTAGAACATCTCGGCGTACTCCGCCATGAACTGCTCGTCGAACGCGCCGAACGGGCGGGGCTCCTCGACCACCAGCACGTTCAGCGACCGGCCCGTCCGGCGCTCGATCATCGCGTGGACCGCGCGCGTGCTGACGGCCGGCGCGGTGGGCAGATGCCAGACCCGGCCGTCGCCCTCCGGGCGCTCGCCGAGGGTGGCCAGCCCGGCGGCCACGTCCTGGATGCCGGTGTAGCTGTGCGGCAGATCGATGTCGCCGAGGCCCACCACCTGGCCCCCGGTCAGCGCGGCCGGGAACACCGCCCCGCCGAGGGAGGAGTTGAGCACACCGGGGCCGACGAAGTCGGCGGACCGGCCGAGGACCACCCGGGCCCGGCCCTCGCGGTGCGCGGCGAGGTACTTCTCGTCCAGCTCGGCCCGCATCCGGCCCTTGCGGCTGGTCGCCTTCCACGGGCTGTCCTCCGTCATCACCGCTCCCCCGGTCTCGCCGTACGGGTAGAGCGTGTCGAGGACGACCAGCCGGGCACCGGACGCCTCGACGGCCCCGAGGACGGCGTCCTGGATGCGGGGCATCACCTCGACCTGGAGGTGGTAGCCGACGTTGACGCAGTGGTACACGACCGCCGCGCCGGCCACGGCGGCCCGCGCGCCCTCGGCGGTGGCGACGTCGGCGGCGCAGCGCTCGACGCCGTCGATCCCGGGCCCCTCCCCCTTGCGGTCGACCAGCCGGACGGCGTGCCCCCGGCGGACGAGTTCACGGGCGAGCGCGGTCCCCGCGGGGCCGGCGCCCAGCACGGCGTGCAGAACCTGCCGGCCGGAAGCGGCGGAAGGGGCGGTGGAGGGGGTGACGGCAGACATGACGGTGTCCTCTCACTGGTCACTGGGTTTCCCGGCGGCCTGGACATCAGGTTCCTGATGTCCAGTCGCAACAGTTAGAGACTGTAACTCTTTCGATTGGGTGTAGCAACAGTGGGCCGGTCAGTGGTTCGTTAGGGTGTGTCACAGCCCGTCGAACGAGAGGAGCCGTCCATGACGGCCGGTGCGCAGAGCCCCAGGGCCAGGTATCGCGAGCAGACCCGCGCGGAGATCAAGGACATCGCGCTGAGGCAGCTCGCCGAGGGCGGTACGGCGGCGGTGGCCCTGACGCGGATCGCCAAGGAGGTCGGCCTGTCGGGGCCCGCTCTGTACCGGTACTTCGACAGTCGTGACGCCCTGCTCACGGACCTCATCCGGGACGCGTACGCCGATCTGGCGGCGGCCGTCGGGCGGGCCGCGGGGGCACTCGACGAGTCGCGGCCGCGCGCGCGGCTCCACGCGCTGGCGGGGGCCTGCCGGAGCTGGGCCGTGGCCCAGCCGCACCGCTATCTGCTGATCCAGGGCACGCCGGTGCCGGGATACACCGCGCCGCCGGACACACTGGACAGCGCCCGGGCGGTGCTCGGCCCGTTCCTGCCCGCGTTCGCGGCGGCCGAGCCGTCGGAGTCGGTGCGCCCGATGGTGGCGCAGATGACGGAGTGGGCGGCGAAGGACCCGGTGGTGGCGGAGTGGGCCCGCGCGCACGTCCCGGCGGGCGCGGAGGGAGCCGCCCTGGCCGGCGGCGTACTGGGCTGGACCTCCCTGCACGGTGCCGTCGGCCTGGAGGTGTCCGGCCAGTTCGAGGGCATGGGCCACACCGGGGACACCCTGCTCGCGGCCCAGATCGACGCCCTGGCGGACTCCTTCGGGCTGGACTGAGGGGGACGGGCGCTACACCCCGTGGACGTACGGCGTCGTCGTGGTCAGCGCGGCGAAGCCGAGTCGTTCCAGGATGGGCCGGCTCTGGTCGGAGGCGTCGACCTGGAGATAGCGGTAGCCGCGCTCGGCGGCGACCCGGGCGCGGTACGCGATCAGGGCACGGTAGACGCCACGGCCGCGCCACTCCTGGGCGGTGCCGCCGCCCCACAGGCCCGCGAACCGGGTCCCGGGGATCATCTCCATCCGCGCGGAGCTGACCGGCACGTCCCCGGCCAGGGCGACCAGGGCGACGATGCCGTCCGGGTCGGTCGCGAGCCGGGCGAGCACCAGGTCCCGCAGCCAGCCGCCGTCGCGGCCGAACGCCCTCTCGTTCGCCTCGACCATGAGGTCGACGCCCGCCCGGTCGGTGACGGGCACGATACGGACGCCGTCGGGCGGCTCGGCGTCGAGAAGCTGGTCGGCCGTCTCCCCGATCATCAGGGTCTCCTCCGGGTCGGCCGTGAAGCCGGCCGCGACCAGCCGTCGTCCTAGGTCGGAGGGCCGGTCGTGCCCGTGCAGCTTCCACTCGAACTCACGGCCGAGACCGGTGAAGTGGGCGACCTGCTCGGCGATCGCCGCGTCGGCGTTCCCGGGGTCCAGGTCGGACCACAGGACGCCGTTCCAGCCGCCCTCGCCGCCGATGTGCCGGACCACTCCCCCGGTCCGTTCGATCCGGGCGTCGGGGCTCTCCGGACGGGCGCCTTCGCGCATGTCCCGGTCGTACAGGGCGAGTACAGCGGCAAGATCCATGGAGGCCACTCCAGCATCCCGGCCCCGCCCCCACAACGGAATTACGTCCCCGGACGGACCGCCGCCAGATACGCGGTCAGCCGGTCGCGGTTGCGGGCCAGGCAGTCGATCCGGGACTGGATGCGGTCGATGTGGCTCTGGAGGAGGGCGGCGGTCTCGGGGGTCAGGTGCTCGGCGGGCAGCAGGATCTCGTCCGGGCCCGACAGGTACGGCAGGATCGCGCGGATCATCTCCGTCGTCAGCCCGGAATCGAGCAGCCCGCGGATCTGCTGGACGTCCCGGACGGCCGCCTCGCCGTACGCGCGGTAGCCGTTCCCGCCGCGCTCGGGGTGGAGCAGGTCCTGCTCCTCGTAGTAGCGCAGCAGCCGGGTGGGGACGCCGGTGCGGCGGGACAGTTCGCCGATCTTCACGGCGCCCTCCGGGGTCACGCTTGCCTTCACACTGATGTGAACGTTCGACCATGGTCCCATGTCCACCGCCTCCCTGGTCAAGGGCACCCCCGTGCCCTCCGCCCTGCCCTGGTCCGGGCTGCTCGCCCTGTCCACGGCCGCCTTCACCGCCGTCGTGACCGAACTGCTGCCCGCCGGACTGCTGCCGGCCATGGCACCGGCGCTCGGTGTGTCCGAGGCCCGGGTGGGATTCCTGGTCACCGGGTACGCGGTCGCCTCGTTCGTCGCGGCGATCCCGGTGACCGCCCTGCTGCGCGGTCTGCCGCGCCGGCCGGTCCTGGCCGGCACCCTGCTGGGCTTCGCCCTGAGCAACGCGGTGGTCGCGCTGTCCTCGTCGTACGGCGTCACGTTCGCGGCGCGGCTGGTGGCCGGCGTGATGGGCGGCGCCCTGTGGGCGATGCTCGCCGGGTACGCGGCCCGGATGGTCCCGGCCGACCGGCGCGGGCGGGCGATCGCCGTGGTGCTGGCCGGGATCACCCTCGCGCTGTCGCTGGGCGTCCCCGCCGGGACCGCGCTGGCCGGGCTGACCGGCTGGCGTGCGGCGTTCGCGCTGCTGGCCGGGGTGGCCGTGCTGCTGACGGGATGGGTGCGGTGGCGGGTGCCCGGCTTTCCGGGCGAGGAGCGGGCCGCACGCGTGCCGCTCACCCGGGTGGCCCTGTTGCCGGGGCTCCCGGTGGTCCTGTCCGTCACGCTGTTCCTGCTGCTGGGCCACCAGGTGATGTACACGTACGTCGCCCCGTTCTCGGCGCACGCGGGTTTCGGGCGCACGGACGTGGTGCTGCTGGTGTTCGGGGCGTCCACGGTGGCCGGGATCTGGGGTACCGGGCTGCTGGTCGACCGGCATCCGCGGGCCACGCTGCTGGGGGCGCTCGCCGGCTGCGCGGCCGTCATGCTCGCACTGGGCGCGTTCGCCGGTGTCCCCGCCGTGCTCCTGACGGCGGTCGCGCTGTGGGGCGCGGCCTTCGGCGGGGCGCCCACACTGATCCAGACGGCCCTGGTGGGCGCCTCGGGGCCCGCCGCCTCGGACGTGGCGACCTCGCTCCAGACCACGGTCTACAACGCGGGCATCGCGGGCGGTTCGCTGACCGGCGGGGTGGTGCTGGAGCGCCTGGGTCCGGGGGCCCTGCCCTGGACGGCCCTCCCGCTGGTCGCCCTGGCCCTGATCGCGGTGACGCTCGGACGGCGGCACGCCTTCCCGGCCGCCCGGGGTGCGGGTGCGGGTGCGGATGGGGGTGCCGGTCGTCGCGAGCGGGCCCGGACCGCCTCCGTGACCCGGGACCTGTCCTAGGCTGGCCGGAGATCGTCCACAGCCGAGCGCGACGAGGGAGCCGTCCGTCATGATCGAGGCCACCGAGCTGGCGCACTTGCGTCGTTGTGTCGAGCTGGCCGCCGAGGCGCTGCGGGTCGGGGACGAGCCGTTCGGGTCGGTGCTGGTCGGCGGGGACGGCACGGTGCTCGCCGAGGACCACAACCGGGTGGCCTCCGGCGACCGCACCCGGCACCCGGAGTTCGAGCTGGCCCGCTGGTCGGCGGCGCGGCTGTCGCCCGGGGAGCGGGCGGCGGCCACGGTCTACACCTCGGGCGAGCACTGCCCGATGTGCGCGGCCGCCCATGCGTGGGTGGGCCTGGGGCGGATCGTGTACGTGGCCTCGTCCGAGCAGCTCGCCGCGTGGCTGGGCGAGCTGGGGGTTCCGGCGCCTCCGGTGCGGACCCTGCCGATCCGGGAGGTCGCCCCGGGGGTGCTCGTCGAGGGGCCGGTCCCCGAGCTGGTGGACGAGGTGCGCGCGTTGCACCGGCGGTTCCACGGCGCCTGACCACGGCCGCGGGCCCCCGTCCGGTACGACCGGCGGGGGCCCGCGGAATCACCCTGCGGCGGTCAGCGCTCCGTGCCGGGGCGGAACCGTCGGTAGAGGACCGCGCCGCCGAGCATCAGCGCCGCGCTGCCGAGGAGGGCGGGCAGCGCGGCGTCGCTGCCCGTCTGGGCGAGCGAGGAGACCGCCTGCGGCCCCGGAGCCTGGGGCTCGTGGGCGGGCGGGGCGGGCTTGGGCGCGGCCGGCTGAGGCTCGGCCGGCTGGGGCTCGGCGGGCTGGGTGTGGCGCGCCGGGGGCTGCGGCTTCGGCTTGGTGGGCGGCGTGGGCGGGGTGTACTCCTCGCCGGGGCCGTTCTCGGACTTGTTGCCGAGCACCGGGTTCAGGACGCCGACGACGTTCACGCTGTTGCCGCTGGCGTTCAGCGGGAGGTCCACCGGCACCTTGACGCCGTTGCCGGAGACGACGCCGGGCGAGCCGACCGCGTCGCCCTCGGCGGCCGCCCCGGAGGACGGTCCGGTCGCGGTGGTGCCGCCGCCCTTGTTGGCGCAGGCGTTGCCCACGGTGGGGTTCAGCGCGCCCACCACGCTCACGGTGTTGCCGCACAGGTTCACCGGGAGGTGCACCGGCAGCTGGATTCCGTTGCCGGACACGACACCGGGCGAGTCCGCCGTGGTGCCGGTCGCGGTGGAGTCGGCGAACGCCGGCATGGTCACAGCCGCCATCGCGCCCGAGGCGGCTGCGACGGCGAGCACACCGTTTCGGGTAACCCGTCTCATGGGTCCCTGCCTTCCAGACATGGTCGCGGGCACTCACCCGCATCCGTTAAAACGCGGGCGAACCAACCAAGTAATGGCCAAACGACCTTTCACCCCATCGAGTGCCACGGCCGTCGAACTGATCACAAAACCACCCAATATTTCATCGAAAACCGAGGACGGCAGGGCCATCGGAGCATCGCCCCGGCTCCGGAGGCGGGCCGTGCGGGTGCCGCCTATCGTGGGGCCCTGGGCGCCGTTCCCGGTCCGCTGAGAGGCGTCCCTGGAGGCACTCATGCCGGCCACGCCGCCGATCCGGCCCGGCCCGCGCCGTCGCGTGCTCGCCGCGACCGCGGCGACCGCCGCGCTGTCCCTGGCGGGAGCGGCACTGGTGGGATCGGCCCTGGGGACGACGCGGGCCGACGGCGACGACGGCCCCGACCTGTCCCGGTTCTACGACCAGAAGGTGACCTGGTCGACGTGCGACGTCGACGGGGTGCCCGACGACCTCCAGTGCGGCCGGGTGACCGTCCCGCTCGACTACGCGCACCCCGAGGCGGGTGCGCTCGACCTGGCGCTCGCCCGCTACCGGGCCACCGGCGACAAGCGGGGCTCGGTGGTGCTGAACTTCGGCGGCCCCGGTGGTCCCGGCGTGCCCCAACTGGCGTACGCGGGAAAGGAGTTCATGGAGCTGACGGACAGCTACGACGTGGTCTCCTTCGACCCCAGGGGCGTGGGCCGCTCCTCGCCCGTGAGCTGCGGCGAGGGGGAGCTGGAGGGGCTCGCCGCGCTGGAGGACGACGGGGCCCTCGGCGATCCCGGGACGGCCCTGGCCCGGTTGCGGAGGGCGGCCGCGGCCTGTGCGGACAACTCCGGGCCGGTCCTGCGGCACATGGGCACGGTCGACGCCGCGCGGGACATGGACGTCCTGCGTTCGGCCCTCGGCGACAAGAAGCTCAACTACCTGGGCTTCTCCTACGGCACCCGGCTCGGCGCGGTGTACGCCGCCCGGTTCCCGCACAAGGTCGGCCGGTTCGCCCTGGACGGCGTGGACACGCTGACCGAGCCGCTCACCGAGCAGGGCATCGCGGGCGCCCGGGGGCAGCAGACGGCGCTGGACGACTTCGTCGACTGGTGTGTGCGGGACATCGCCTGCCCGTTCGGCCAGGACGCCCGTTCGGCCCGCGAGATGATCGTCCGGCTGGTGTGGTCGCTGGACGAGAACCCGGTACCGGCGGACTTCGGGGACGACTTCACCGGCCAGGACCTGGTGGGCGCGCTCGGGCAGGGGCTGTACAGCAAGGAGCTGTGGCCGTCGCTGGAGCGGGCGCTCGCCCGGCTCGTGGAGGACGGGGACACCAGCGGGGTCGCGGCGTTCGCGACCGGCGGCCTGGCGTTCGGGGTGCGGGAGCCGGGCGGCGGCGAGCCGTCCCCGCTGGCCGAGCCCGAGGACGTGCCGCTCGACAACCTGCCGGCCGCCCTGATGGCGATCAACTGCGCGGACGACCCCGACCGCCCCACCGCCGAGCAGATCACCGCCGACCTCGAACGGCTGCGGGCCGCCTACGACGAGGCGTCACCGGTCTTCGGCCGGTACCGCCTCGCCGAGGTGCTGCTCTGCTACGGCCGCCCCAAGGGCACCGACTACATCCGGGAGCGGGTGAAGGACGTCGACACCCCGGAGATGCTGCTCGTCGGCACCCGGGGCGACCCCGCGACGCCGTACCGCTGGACCGAGGAGACGGCCGAGCGGCTCGGCGACGCGGCCGTGGTGCTGGACAACAAGGGCGAGGGCCACACCGGCTACGGCTCGTCGAAGTGCGTGCACCGCAAGGTCGACGACTTCCTGCTGTACGGCTCGCTGCCGCCCAGCGGCAGCTCCTGCGGGGCCGACACGGACGACTACTGAGGCGCGTCGGACCGAGGCGCGTCAGCCCGTGGTCACGAACGCGTCGATGGCGGCGGTCAGTTCGGCCGGCTTCTCCACGGGCAGCTCGTGCCCCGCGTCGATGATGCGGACGGTGGCGTCCGGATAGGCCTTGGCCATCCGCAGCATCTGCTGCACCGGCAGCTGGATGTCGTGGTAGCCGTGGATCATCAGGGTGGGCACCTGGATCTCGCCCACGCGGTCGAGGACGTCGAAGGCGCGCATGGCGCCGTACAGGGTCATCACGACCTCGCGCGGGGTGTCCGCGGAGGACCTGACGTACCCGCGGATCTCCTCACGGGGGTATCCGGGGGCGAAGGCGCGCTGGATGTTGGTGGCGACGAACAGCTTGAAGGGGACGAGGGTGGAGGCGGCCATCAGCAGGCCGCGGCCGCGGCTGAAGGCCATTTTGGCGATGGAGTTCACCAGGACCATGCGCTCCACGCGCTCGGGGTGCGCGAGGGCGATCGTCTGCGCGATCATCCCGCCCATCGAGTGACCGACCAGGACGAACCGTTCGATCTTGAGGTGGTCGAGGAGGGCGATCAGGTCGTTCGCCAGTTCGGCGACCGTCTTCACCCCGGCCCCGCCGCTGTCGCCGTGTCCGCGCAGGTCGAGCCGGACCACCCGGCGCTTCTCGGCGAAGTGGGCGAGCTGGTGGTCCCAGCGGTGCCGGTTCGCCGTCCAGCCGTGCACGAACACCAGGGGCACCCCGCCGCCGTCGCGCGGGCCCTCGTCGTCGTACGTGAGTGCAGCGCCGTCGACTTCGAGCTGCGGCATGGGTGCCTCCTGCGGTATGTCCGGGTTACTGACGCGTACGGTAACCGGCGATCGGGGTCGCCGTCACCGTCGTTCGCCGAGGAATTCGAGGATGTGTCCGAAGACGTCGAGGGCGGCGCCCCGGCCGAGGAACGTGTCGAGGTGGCCGTAGCCCGGGATCTCGGTGTAGCGCACGTCGAGCTGGGGCTGCCGGTGGGCGAGGATGTCGTGGCAGAGCCGTTGCGAGTCGCCCCACAGACCGTTCTCGCTGCCGGAGAGCAGCAGCACCGGGGTGTCGATGCGGCCGGCCGCGTCCAGGGCGTTGGGCGGCAGGGCACGGTAGCGCTGGTCGGTGTCGTGCCAGCGGACCACCGTGCGGGCCAGCTCGATGCGGCGCAGATGGGGCAGGATCCACAGCGGGGCGGGGCCGAGCAGTTCGGCGAGCCGGTCGTGGGTGGCCTCGGCGAGGTTCTCGTGCACGAAGAGCGAGGCGCCCGTGCCCCAGGCGGAGTTGTGCAGGATCTGGCAGGTCGGGTCCGGGCAGCTCGCGTTGCGGGAGGCGAGCGCGAACAGCGCGGTGTACCGGGAACGGAGCCCGACCTTGCGGAAGTCGACGGGGATGTGGTCGACGCGGCTCCTGAGCAGCTCCCCCGCGAGGGACATGCGCAGGGAGGTGCGGCCGGCCAGCTTCGGGGTGAGGAAGACACCCTGGGACACCACCCCGGCCAGCCCGGGCACGAGTCCGGCCGTCAGGGACAGGGACAGCGCGAGGGCGCCGACGCAGTGCGCGACGACCGACAGCGGCCGGTCGCCGATCCGCTCACGGATACGGGACACGGCGGCCGGTATGTCGTACAGCGCCACGTCGTCGTACGTGTACCGCTGCCCGGTCTCGTTGTAGGGCAGCCGGCGGCTGCCGCGCCAGTCGAGGAGCCAGGGCTCGTAGCCGTCGTCGAGGAGGGAGTCGACGAGGTTGCGGGCCTCGGGGAGCAGGAACATGTCGGCGGACGCGGTGTGGCCGTGCAGCAGGAGCACCGCGGGCCGGCCGCTGTCGCCGGGGTCGACGCGGGTGAGGCCGAGCCGGACGCCGTCGGGCGCCTGGAAGGGGATCTCCTCGACCCGGGCCGGGTCGAGACGGTGCCGCAGCGGGCGCAGGGCCGGTGCGGTCCTGACCCTGCGCAGGGGCCGACGGGCGGTCACGGGGGTGGTCCTGAAGATCATCGGTGGTGCTCCGTGGGGTTCGGGGTGCGGCGCAGGTCGAGCAGGTCCGCGCCGGCCCGGGCGAACGGGCCGAGCAGTCCGCGGCCCATCTCGAGGCCGAACCAGGCGAGCCAGGTCAGCTTCGCCGCGCGCTTCTCCTGACCGGTCAGGTGCGGGGCGACCTGGATGCCGTCGACCTGGTCGCGGACGTAGGAGTCGGCGGGCACGACGACCTCGCCGGCCAGCGTGGCCGGTCCGCCCTCGCGGCCGAGTTCGACCGTGAGGGTGCGGGTCTGGCGCCACAGGTCACGGCGGGCGCGGGCGTACTTGTGGCCCTCCAGCCACCAGAGTTCACCGTCCTGCGCCCTCAACCGGAGCCGGTAGCGCAGAAGCTGGTGCTTCGTGCCGTGCCGGTGCGGGATGCCCTCGTCCGGGCGG
Source organism: Streptomyces phaeofaciens (assembly GCF_014648915.1). Classification (GTDB taxonomy): domain Bacteria; phylum Actinomycetota; class Actinomycetes; order Streptomycetales; family Streptomycetaceae; genus Streptomyces; species Streptomyces phaeofaciens. Next base: position 118,247 of record NZ_BMSA01000007.1, read on the forward strand.
ACCCAGACGTCACCGCGTACGACGGTGAGGGGTTCGGGGTGGGCGGCCGGGCAGTCGACCCTGCCGGTGACGTCCAGCCGCCGTTCCCGTACCAGCTGGTACATGCTCGCGAGGGAGAGCGTGAGGGACATCGAGCACGGGGCCCCGTCGGTGCGGCCGCCGTCGAGGGGACGCACCGTGCCCTCGGTGGTCTCGGTGAACCACAGGTAGGGCTGGTCGTCCTTGTCCGGCAGCCGGGCGAGGCCGTCGTCGGCGAGCCGCTCGAAGGTCCTGAGCTGGGCCTGCGCGTCGTAGCGGGCGGCGGGCGGCAGGCCGAGGGCCTCGACGAGGGCCGCCGTGCGCTCGCCCTCGGCGGCGGGTCCGGTCAGGGTGGCCTCGCACAGCTTCAGCGCGGTGGGGCTGGTCAGCACCCGCGTGAGGAAGGCGAGTTCGGGGACCGGGTCGGCCTCCAGCCGGGCCAGGGTGTCGGCCCGCCATTCGTCCCAGTCGTGGACGCGGACGTGCATCCCGCCGAGCGCCATGTCCCGCACGACGTCGTCGAGGGTCTGCGGGACGCCGGTGAGGTTGTAGTCGAAGCCCCAGGCGTCGGGTTCGCAGACGACGGCCCCGGCGACCCGGCTGACCCAGTCGACGGGGGCCACGTTGAGGTGGCGGAACGCCGGTACGGTGCGGAAGCGCCCGAAGGCCGAGATCAGACCGCTGCTGAGGTCCAGGGCGTTGTGCGCGCCGGTCTTCGTATGGCCGCCGATGCCGCCGGGGCGCAGCGCGGAGACGACGAGACCGTGGTCGCGGGCGCGGCGCAGCGCCGCCTCGGCGGCCCACTTGGACTGGTCGTAGCCCGCGACGAGCCGGTCCACATGGGCGAGGTGGTCGTCCTCGCCCAGGGAGGTGATGCCGACCTCGTTGAAGACGGCGATCGAGGAGATGTGGTGCAGCGGCTTGGGGCGGCCGGTGGCGGCCAGCTCGGCGAGCGTGAGCGCGCCGAGGACGTTGCTGCGGCGCAGGGACCGGTAGCCGCGCAGGAAGTCCACGGCCGCCGCGACGCCGACCACGCTGTCCAGTTCCTGGGCGAGGGTGTGCCACAGCTCGTCGGACAGGCCGAGGCGGGGCTCGCGGATGTCGCCGGGGAGCACGGTCACCCGGCGGCGGATCTCCGCGTTCCACGGCAGCCGGTTGCGGCGCAGGCTCTCGCCGAGCCGGGCGGTCGCCGTCTCCACGTCGGCCGCGCGGACCAGGCAGTGGACATGGGCGTCACTGTGCCGGAGCAGGTCGAGGAGCATGTGCCCGCCCAGGAAGCCGGTCGCTCCGGTGAGCAGGATCCGGCGCGGCGGCACGGGCTCGGGCGGCCGGACGAAGGGCAGCCGGTCGGCGAGCGCGAGGTCGGCCAGGATCTGGTCGAGATCCTCCCGGCGGGCGGTGGCGACGGTGGCAGCGGTCGCGACGGCAGCGGTGGCGGTGAGCGGGGGCAGGTCGGCGGTGGTGGGGGTGCCGGGGGCGGTCTCGGCTCGGGTGACGGGGGCAGTCTCGGCGCGGGTGCCAAGGGCACTCTCGGCGCGGGTGCCGGGGGCAGTCTCAGCGCGGGTGCCGGGGTCACTCTCGGCGCGGGTGCCAGGGGCACTCTCGGCGCGGGTGCCGGCGGAGGTACCGTCGCCGCTTCTGGGGGCCGGGAGCACCGCCGGGGCCGCCGGGGGTGCGGGCAGGGCGAGGCTCGCCGCGGCGCCGGCCGTCTCCAGCCAGCGCCGGGCCAGGCCGACCGGGCGGGCGTCGGCGAAGACGTCGTCGAGCTCCAGCTCCACGCCCAGGTCGCGCTCCAGCTCCGCCGCCAGCTCCACGGCGTGCACGGAACTGCCGCCGGCGTCGAAGAAGTCGGCGTCCGGGGCGAGATGCCCCGCGGGCAGATACCGTCCGGCCGCCTTCGCGATGGCGGCGGCCAGGCCCTCCACGTCCGGGACGGAGGAATCGGCCGCGCCGCCGGGGGCGCCGGGTTCCACCGCCGCCTCGCGTGCGTCCTGGGCGACCAGGGCCAGCAGCTCCGTCACGCTCAGGCCGCCGCCGTCTCCCCCGCCCCGCTCGATCGACTCGGCGACGGCCCGCTGCCCGGCATGCGCCGTCGCGTCCTCGTTCATGTCACGCATCAGAGCCCTTCACGTTGTGCATGGTCCTGCCTTCGCCTCTTCGCCGCCGCGGCGACCCCGTCGCCCGGCGTCACCGCCGCTCCCACGACCGGAACGCCCGCAGGTGGTCCGGTGTGGCCACGGTCTCCAACAGCTCGTCGTCCTCGTCGCCCCCGCCGAGCGCGGCCACGATCCGCCGGGCCGGCGCGTTGCGCGGGGTGCGTTCCGCCGTCAACCGGATCTTCGTGCAGCCGAGTTCGTCGGCGCGGTCGGCCAGCCGGGCCAGCAGGCGTTCCTCGACGCCCCGGCCGAGGGCACGGCAGCTCATCAGCCATGCCAGGACGTCGAGTTGGTCGCCCTCGGCGCGGACCGCGAGCAGACCGATCTGGCCGTAGTCGCCGAAGCGGTCGCGTGCCGCGGCCGTCCACACCTCGCCCCGCTGCCGCCACCGGTCCAGGTCGCCTCCGTCGGCGGAACGGGCGCGGAGGGTGAACTGGTTCGTCCGGCGGACGAGTTGCTCGGCCCGCGGGACGTCGTCGTCGCCCAGCCGGCGGATGTCGACCTCCAGGTCCAGCTGGGCGAGGAACTCCTCGAACCCGGCCTGCTCCCGGACGGCGTCCCGCTCCCGTTCCTGGTCGTAGAAGCGCGCCCGCAGCGTGTCCTCCGCCGTGGCGGCCACCGGGACCAGCGGCCACAACCGGTGGAGGAACTCCTCCAGTTCGGGCTCCGCCGGGCAGGTCACCGCCAGCACCTCGGGCAGGACCGACCGCATCCGGCCGATCTCGGCCGGGTTGTCGTCCAGGAAGAGGAAGCTGTCCAGGCCGAGGCCGAGCGTGCGGGCCGCCTCCGTCAGCCGGTCGGGCTTCGGGCCCCACGCGGCGGACAGGACGCTGAAGTGCGCGGCCTTCAGCAGGCTGTCGGGACGGTCCAGGACGGCCCGTACGGTCTCCTCGTCGTTGTTGCTGACGAGCGCCAGGAGCGCCCCGGCCTCGCGCCACCGCAGCAGCCGGCGCGCGAGCAGCGTCCGGGGCCCGGACAGGTCCACGCCGTCGGGGCCGATCTCTCCGGCCACTCCGCCCCACAGGGTCTCGTCGCCGTCGACGGCGATCACCTTGGGCGCGGGCCGCAGCACGGTGCGTACGGCTTCGGCGAGGCAGAGGGCCACCGCCGCCTGGAAGGGCGGGGTGAAGGGGAGGTGGGCGAGCCGTTCGGTGCGCTCGTCGAAGGGGTCCGCGACGGTGTGGTGGCGGGTCCAGTCGTCGGCGTGCAGTACGGCGATCCCCGGCCGGTCGGTGAGTGCGGCGGCGACCTCGCGTTCCCAGCGGGCGAGGCGTTCGTCCTCGCGGGGCGACGGCAGGAAGCCGACGATCAGCGGCTTGCGGGTGCGCTCGGCCACGGCGTGCAGCGCGGCCGGGTACTCCGCGCGCAGTTCGGTGAGGAGCGTGTCGTCCACCGGACCGAACCGTTCCAGGTCCCCGGCCCGCAGCAGCACCACGCCGACCGCCGTGGCGGGGTCGGCGAAGACCCCGGCCGGGTCGCGCAGCGCGGCGAGCACCTGGTGGTACGGCGCCTCGGCGACCGTCGGGGCGCCGTCCCCGAGCGCCGTCGCGCACATCAGGGGGAGGTTGCCGAGAGCGAAGGTGGCGGCGAGGGCGAGGGCACCCGGGGCACGCGTGTCCTGCCCCGGCTGTCCGGGACCGGCCGCGTCCCGCACCGGCCGCACGGGACCGGTCTCGCGCCGCACCGGCCGTACCGGATCCGCCGTGTCCCGCGCCGACCCCTCGGACGTGGCCGCGTCCTCCACCGGCCGTACGACGACGCTCGCGTCCTGCGCCGCCTCCGCCAGCAGCCGCAGGAACTCCTCCCCCAGTCCGGTCGTGTCCGCCGTGTCGAGGATGTCGAGGTTGTGGTCGAGCCGTATCCGGGCCGCGTCCGGGGTCATCGTGATCATCAGGTCGAGGTCGGAGTGGCCGGTACCCGCGGGCAGTACCTCCAGCCGGTCGAGGCGGCCGCCGTGGCGGACGTAGTTGAAGTACACCTCCACCAGAGGCGCGTCGCCCCGGTGCAGGTCCTGCCGGGCCAGTGTGGCGAGGACGTCCGAGAACATGGCGCCCTTGGCCAGGATCCGGCGCAGTCGCAGGTCGGTACGGCGCAGCACCTCCTCGACCGGCTCGCCCGCCCGCGCCTCGGCGGGGAACGGCACGGGCACACCGTAGAAGCCCACGGCGTCGAAGGCGTCGGCGTGGATCCGGGTGTCGACCGGTACGGCGAGCACGAACCGTTCCCTCGCGCGCCGCCGCGCCAGCAGCACGGTGAGGGCGCCGAGGCAGAAGGCGGCCGGGGTGACGGCGAGCCTGCCCGCGGCCGAGGCGACCCGCTCCATGAGGCCGTCGGGGATGTGCACCGTGACACTGCCGGACCGGTAGGAGCGCTCGGCGGGGCGCGGCCGGGAGAGGGTGAGGTCGAGCCGCTCGCTGCCCTCGAAGGCCTGGTGCCAGGCCTCGTCGGCGGTGCCCTCGCCGGACTGCTGGGCCTCGATGAGCAGATGGAGGTCGCGGTTGGTGGTCTCGGTGCCGAGCGTGGTGCCGGAGAGTTCGGTGTCGATCTCGGCGGCCACCAGGAGGAGCGACTGGAGGTCGCTCACGACGTGATGGGCGCCGAAGAGCAGGAGCTGGCCGTCCGGGCCGCCGTCCAGCAGTTCGAACCGCCACAGCGGGGCGGCGCTCAGGTCGAAGGGCGTCTCCAGCAGGGCGCGGAGCCGTTCGCCGGCGTCCGGAGTTGCGTCGACCGGCGTCCACCGCAGGGGCGGTTCGGGCAGTTCCCGCGTCACGCACAGCTGTCGGCCGCGGTCGGCGTCGGACACCACGGACGTCCGCAGCGCGGCGTGCCGTGCGGCGAGGCGGGTGACGACGCCGAGGAGCGCCGGGTGCGTGGTCGGTGCGGTGAGCCGGAGGGCGAGTCCGACGGCGTGGGCCGCCTGGGGCATGTCCGGGCGGGCGCTGCGCAGCAGCCGGACGACGTCGCGGGTGACCGGCAGCAGTTCCGTCTCCGGCACTTCCCGCGCCGGGCTGTCGGCGGCCGGTTCGGCGACGGGGCGTTCGGGCAGGGCGCCGGCGAGGGTCTTCGCCAGGTCCCGGATGTCGGCGGCGGCGAACATCTCGGCGGTGGGCAGTTCGACGCCCAGTTCGCGGGCGAAGGCGTTGCGCAGCCGTACCAGCATCAGGGAGTCCAGGCCGAGTTCCTTCAGCGCGGTGCCGGCGGATACGTCGACGATGCCGCCGGAGACCTCGCCGACGCGGGCGCGGACGTACTCCTCCAGCCAGCTGACGCGGTCCTCGGCGGTGGCGGCGGCGAACACCTTCTTCACCAGGGCGTCGGTGTCACCCGTGCCGGTGGGGACGGTGACGAGGTCGGCGAGGAGGGGGCGGGAGCGGACCGCGTCAGGGGCGAGGGCGAGCAGCTCCCGGTCCAGGGCGAGGGGCGCGAGCTGACGGCGGGAGGTGTCGAGCAGGCGGTCGAACAGCTCGCCGCCCTCCTCCGGGGTGAACGCGACCAGTCCGGAACGCCCGGTCTCGGCGGCCCGGGTGCCGGACTCGGCGACCATGCCGACGCCGGACCACGCGCCCCAGTCGAGGCTGAGCGCCCGGCGTCCGGTGTGGACGAGGTGGTGGGCCCAGGCGTCGAGGAAGGCGTTGGCCGCCGAGTAGGGGCTCTGTCCGGCGGAGCCGAGCAGTCCGGCCGCCGACGCGAACAGCACCAGGTTCTCCGCCTCGGGGGCGAGTTCGGTGAGCAGGGCGGTGCCCAGCACCTTGGGGGCGAGGACCCGCAGGACCCGCTCGTCGGTCAGGTTCGCCGCGGTGGCGTCGTCGAGGACACCGGCCGCGTGGACGATCCCGGCGATGGGCCCGCCGACTCGTCGTACGGCGTCCAGGGCGGCCGCGAGTCCGGCGCGGTCGGCGACGTCGGCGCGGGCGAGGTGCACGGTGACCCCGCGCCGCTCCAGGTCCCGGATCCAGTGCTCGGCGTCGGGCGTGGGCGTGCCCCGGCTCATCAGGGCGAGCTGTCGGACCCCGCGCCGGACCAGCCGCTCGGCGGCGACCCGGCCGAGACCGCCCAGACCACCGGTGACGAGGTGCACGCCGTCCGGGGTGCCGCCGGGGCGGCCGTCGGGGCGGGTGCGGGCCAGGCGCGGGACCAGCCGGCCCGGCTCGCGCAGGGCGACGAGCCGTTCGTCGTCGGCGTGGTGCAGCTGGGTCCACAGGGCGTCCGCGCCGCCCACGGGCGGCAGGTCGACGAGGGTGACCGCCAGTTCCGGGTACTCCTGCGCGAGGGCGAGACCGAAGCCCCAGGCGAGCGCCTGCTGCGGGTGGACGACCTGTTCGCTGTCGCCGGCGGCCTGGGTGCCCCGGACGACGGTGAACAGTCGCGGGGCGGGCCCGCGCGGCCGGTCGGTGAGCGCCCGCACCAGGTGGAGGGTGGCCAGGCAGCCCAGCCGGGCCGCCTCCTCGGCCGTGCGGGAGTCCACGACGGGCGGCGCGTCCAGTGCGCCGAGCTGCACGATCCGCGCGGGCAGGCGGTCGGCACAGGCCTCGTCGAGCAGCCGGGTCAGGTGCCCGGGGTCGGCGGGGTCGAGGACGTACCGGCCGGGGCCCTCGACGGCGAAGTCCGTCCCCGGTCGGGCGACGACGTACGGCACGGTCGTCGCGTCGAGGCGCGCGAGGAGTGTCTCGGCGATGCCGGTTTCGTCGGCGAGGATCAGCCATGCGCCGTCGGCCGGGGGTTCCTGGGCGGCCGGGCGGGGCTGCCAGCGGGTCTCGAAGAGGGCGCTGTCGAGCGGGGAGAGCGCGGCGAGCCGGAATTCCTCGATCTCCAGGAGGAGGTGTTCGTCCTTGTCCCACAGACGCAGGTCGACGAGGGCCGTGTCCCCCGCGACGGACCGCAGTTCGCAGCTCACCCAGGCGGGCGTGGACCGCCGGGTGGTGAGGCGGACGCGGCCGAAGCCGGCGGGCACGAACGCCCGTCCCGTGGGCGCGTCGCCGGGCAGGGCGGCCGTGTGGAACGCGGTGTCGAGGACGGCGGGATGGATCAGATGCCCGGCCGGGGGCCGCTCCGCGAGCCGGCCGAACGCGGCGGTGTCCGTGCGGTGAGCCGCCTCCAGGTTGCGGTAGGCGGGGCCGTAGTCGATGCCCAGCGCACTGAACTCCGTGTACAGGGTGGCCAGTTCGACGGGCTCCGCGCAGCGGTCGCGCACGTCGTCCGGGCGGGCGTCGGGGGCGGGGCCGCCGGTCACGACCGAGCCGGTGACATGGCGTTCCCAGCGCTGCCCGTCGGCGTCCGCCGAGGAGATGGCGAAGGCCCGTGAACCGCTGTCGTCCGCGGGGCGCAGCACGAGCTGGAGGCGTACCGGCCGCTCCTCGGTCAGCCGCAGCGGCTGGAGGAACGCCACGTCCGCGAGCCGTACCTCGCCGCCGTCGGCGGCCAGGCCGCCCGCTTCCAGGGCCATGCCGAGGAAGGCGGCGCCGGGCAGCCAGATCTCGCCGGTGACCCGGTGGTCGGCGAGGTGGGCGAAACGGCTGTCGCGCAGGTCGAGTTCGCTCTGGAAGAGGTGGCGGCCGGGTTCGTCGCTGGCCTCGACATGGGTGCCGAGGAGCGGGGAGGCGCCGGGCGCGCCGGCCGGGGAGGGCGCGAGCCAGTGGCGTTCGCGGGCGAAGGCGTACGTGGGCAGGTCGACCCGGCGGCCGTGCGGGAACAGGGCCGTCCAGTCCGGCTGGTGCCCGGCGGTGTACAGCTCGCCGAGCCGGCGCAGCAGGACGCCGGGGCCGTCCTGGCCGCGGCGGAGCGAGCCGACGGCGACCGCGTCGACACCGGCCTCGGCGGCCACGGCCTCCACGGCGGCGGTGAGCGACGGGTGCGGGCTGAGTTCGACGAAGTAGCGGTAGCCGTCGTCGAGCATCCGGCGGACGGTGTCGGCGAAGCGGACGGGCCGGTGCAGGTTGGCGAACCAGTAGGCGCCGTCGAGGCGGTCCCCGTCGATCGGCTCGGCGCGCACGGCCGAGTACAGCGGGGTGGCCGTCCGGGTGCCGCGGACGCCGGCGAAGCGGTCGAGCAGGGCGTCGCGCAGGGGTTCCATGCGCGGGCTGTGGGAGGCGAACGGTGTCGACAGGGGCCGTACGCCGACCCCGCGTTCCGTCAGCTGGGCACGCAGTTCCGCGAGCGCGTCGGTGTCACCCGAGACGGCGGTCGCACGGGCGCTGTTGACGGCGCCGACGAACAGCCGTCCCGCGTACGGCGCGAGCAGTTCCTCGACCTCCGCGCACGGCAGCTCGACGGCGATCATGCCGCCGTGTCCGACCAGCGGGGCGACCGCCTGGGCCCGCCCGGTCACCACGGTCACGGCCTCGTCGAGGTCGAGTGCCCCCGCGCTGTAGGCGGCGGCTATCTCGCCCAGGCTGTGCCCGACGACGGCGTCCGGGGTGACGCCGAGGGCGCGCCAGGCGGCGGCGAGGGAGGCGTTCAGGGCGAAGAGGACGGGCTGGAGGTACTCGGTGCGCTCCAGCGGGGAGAACTCCTCGGGTGCGCGCAGTGCGTTGAGCACGGACCAGCCGGCGTGCCGTTCGACGGCCTCGTCGATCCGGGTGAGCTCCTCGCGGAAGGCCGGCGAGGCGGCCGCCGACTCCACTCCCATGCCGGGCCACTGGCCGCCGTGCCCGGAGAAGACGAAGGCGGTCTTCCCCTCGCGGTCCTCCCGGTGCGCGGCCAGGGGTGCCCGGCCGGACGCCAGCGCGTCGAGGACGGTGCGCAGTTCGTCCCGGTCGCCGGCCACGACCGCCGCGCGCCGCTCGAAGTGGCTGCGGTGCCGGGCCAGGGTGTGGGCGAGGTCGGGCAGGGCGGTGTCCTCGGCCAGGTGGGCGGCGAGCCGCGCGGCCTGTCCGCGAAGGGCGGTCTCGCTCCGCCCGGAGAGCACGAACAGCCGCTTGCCGTCCGCCGGTTCGGCCGCGCCGGCCGGCTCGGGGGCGGCGGGTGCCTCCTCGACGATCACATGCGCGTTGGTCCCGCTGATCCCGAAGGCGCTGACCCCGGCCCGCCGGACCCGCTCCTGGGTCACCGGCCACGGACGGGCCTCGTTCAGGAGCCGCAGTCCGCTGTCGTCCCAGTCGACGTGCCGGCTGGGTGTGCCGGCGTGCAGGGTGGCCGGGAGCGTCCGGTGGCGCAGCGCCTGCACCACCTTGATCAGCCCGGCGACGCCCGAAGCGGCCTGGGTGTGGCCGAGGTTGGACTTCAGCGAGCCCAGGTACAGGGGCCGGCCGTCGGGGCGGGAGGCGCCGAAGACCTCGGACAGGGCGTGCGCCTCGATCGGGTCGCCGAGGGCGGTACCGGTGCCGTGGGCCTCCACGTAGTCGATGTCTGCGGGGGTGAGCCCGGACAGCTCCAGCGCGCGCCGGACGACCTGCTCCTGCGCGGGCCCGTTCGGCGCGGACAGCCCCTGGCTGCGGCCGTCCTGGTTGACGGCGGTGCCGCGCAGCACCGCGAGCACCTCGTCGCCGTCCCGTCGCGCGTCGCCGAGCCGCTTCAGTACGAGCATCCCGGCGCCCTCGGCCCAGATCGCGCCGTCGGCGTCGTCGGAGAAGGAGCGGCAGCGGCCGGTGGCGGAGAGTCCGCGCAGCCGGCTGAACTCGACGAAGGTCTGCGGGGTCACCATCAGCGTGACCCCGCCCGCGAGGGCGAGGTCGCATTCGCCCGATCGCAGGGCCTGGGCGGCCAGGTGGGTCGCGACCAGCGACGAGGAGCAGGCCGTGTCGACGGTGAGGGCGGGTCCGTGCAGCCCGAGGGCGTAGGCGAGCCGTCCGGAGGCCACGCTGAGGGCGGAGCCGGTGCCGACGTACCCGTCGAGCTGGTCCAGCCGCGAGCCGGACAGGTAGTCGCTGCCGAACATGCCGACGTACACGCCGGTGGTGCTGCCGGCCAGGGCCGCGGGCACGGTCCCGGAGCGTTCCAGCGCCTCCCACGCCGTCTCCAGCAGCAGCCGCTGCTGCGGGTCCATGGCGGCGGCCTCCTTCGGGGTGATGCCGAAGAAGCCGGCGTCGAAGGAGGCGAGGTCGTCGAGGAAGCCGCCCTCGCGGGCGTAGGACTTGCCGGGGGCGTCCGGGTCGGGGTCGTAGAGGGACTCGACGTCCCAGCGTCCGGCCGGGAAGGGGCCGACGGCGTCCCGGCCGTCCGCGACCAGGTGCCACAGGTCGTCGGGGCCGTGGACGCCGCCGGGCAGCCGGCAGGCAATGGCCACGACGGCGATCGGCTCGTCGGCGGGGGTGGGGGTGGCGTCGGCGGGGCGCGCGCTCACGGCCTTGCGAGGTGCCGCGCCGGCGAGCACACCGTCCACCAGATGGCGGGTGAGCCGCAGGGGTGTGGGGTGGTCGAAGAGGAGGGTGGCCGGGAGCCTGGTGCCGAGGCGGGCGCCGAGGCGGTTGCGCAGCTCGACCGCCGTCACCGAGTCCATGCCGAGGTCACGCAGTGGCTGGTCGCCGCGGACGGCCTCCGCGGAGCGCAGGCCGAGGACGCGCGCGGCCTCCTCGCGGACGAGGGCGAGGACGCGGTCGGCGCGGTCGGTCTCGGGCAGCGCGGCCAGCCGGCCGGCCAGGCCGCCGCCGTCTCCGGGCGCGGTCCGGGGCGCGGGCAGCAGGGAGCGCCACAGTGCGGCGCCCGCCACGGAGTCCCGGACGCGCGGCAGGTCGAGGACCCAGGCGACCTGGTGGGGGGTGCCGCGTCGCACGGCGAGTTCGACCAGGTCACGGCCCTGTTCGGGGGTCAGGGCGCGGTGGCCGAGCCGGGCCGCGCGGACCAGGTCGGCGTGTTCGGCGGCGAGACCCTCGCCGGCCCAGGCGCCGAAGGAGACGGACACCGCGGGCAGGCCCTGGGCACGCCGGTGGTGGGCCAGCTGGTCGAGGAAGACGTTGGCGGCCGCGTAGTTGCCCTGGCCGGCGTTGCCGACGACCCCGGCGGCCGAGGAGACGAGCAGGAACATGTCCAGGGGCAGGTGCGCGGTGAGCCGGTGCAGGTGGGCGGCGCCGTCGACCTTGGGCCGCAGGACGTGGGCGAGCCGCTCGGGGGTCAGCGCGGTGAGCACCCCGTCGTCGAGCAGGCCGGCGCAGTGCACGACACCGCGCAACGGCGCCTCGCCACCGGTGCGGGCCAGGACCGCGGCGAGGGCGGCCGGGTCCGTGACGTCGCAGGCGGCCACTTCGGCGTGGGCGCCGAGCGCGGCCAGTTCGGCGACGGTCTCGTCGGCACGGGGGTCGTCGGGTCCCTGACGGGACGTCAACAGCAGGCGGGACACGCCGCGTTCCGCGAGCAGCCGGGCGATGTGCCGGCCGACGGCGCCCAGTCCGCCCGTGATCAGGACCGTGCCGCCGTCGGGCAGGTTCCCGTTCTCCTCGGCTCGGGCCCTGACCAGCCGAGGTGCAAGCAACTCGCCTTCGCGATAAGCGAGTTCGGGTTCGTCCGGGTGTGCCAGCGCCGCGCGGAGGGCGCCGGCGGCATCGGAGCCGTCGAGGTCGAGCAGGGTCAGTCCGAGGTCCGGGTGCTCGGCGCGGGCGGTGCGGGCCAGTCCCCACAGCACGGACTGGGCGAGACCGGGCACACCGTCCCCGCCGGCGGCCGCGACGGCACCCCGGGTGACCCACACCGTGCGGGCGGGCGGATCGGCGACGAGCGCCTTCAGTTCGGCGAGGGCCGTCGCCGCCAGTTCGTGGGCGGCCGGCGCCGGTTCCCCTTCGGGCCGCGGCCAGAACCGTACGACGGTGTCGGTGCCCGAGTCGCTCACCGGGACCCCGGCCGCCGACAGTTCGCGCAGCACGTCGGGGTCACCGACGACCGTCCACTCCCGCTCCGGCGCGTCCGCCACCGGATCGACGGCCGTCCACGCCACCTCGTACAGGTGCCGGGCGTTCTCGGGCCCGCCGCTGAGATCCGCCGGGGTCACGGCACGCAGCCGTACGTCCTCCAGCCGGCCCACCGGGAGGCCGTCGGCGTCCCACAGCGTGACGTCCAGGGTGGAGTCGCCGGTGCGGCGCACCGACGCGGTCAGGTCGTTCGCGGGGGTGCCGGTCAGCGTGCAGCGTCCGACGGCCACCGGCAGCAGCACCCGGTCCTCGAAGGCGTCGGAGCCGTCGAACGCCGCGGCGACGTGCAGGGCCGCGTCGAGCAGCGCCGGGTGGACCGGGTACGGGTCGGCGACGTCCCGTGCGGCGGCCGGCAGCGACAGCCGGGCGAGCAGCCGGCCGTCACCGGCACGCGCCGCCTCCCGTACGCCGCGGAAGGCGGGGCCGTAGCCGAGGCCGACACCGCTCAGCCGCTCGTAGGTCTCCGCGGTCCAGGCGGTCGGCGCCTCGTCCGGCCAGACCGGTGGCGCACCGCCCGTTCCCGTTTCCGTCCCCTGCCCGGTGCCCGAGGCGGTGGCGTGCAGCGTCCAGCCCGTCCCCTCCGGGCCGCGCGGGCGGCTGTGCACGGTGACCTCCGGCGCGGGACCGTCGGTGGTCACCTCGACGGACACCTCGACCGTGCCGGAGGCCGGCAGGGTGAGGGGGGCGAGCAGCAGCAGGCCGGTGAGATCGGCGGGCTCGTCGGGGCGGGCCGTGGCCAGGGCGGCGCGGCAGAGTTCCAGCAGGGTCGTGCCCGAGACGACGGTCCTGCCGAACACGGAGTGGTCCGCCAGCCAGTCGGCCGTGGCCGGGGACCACTCGCCCCGGAACATCCAGCGGGACGCGTCGGCCGACCGGAGCTGGATGCCGAGCAACGGATGCGCGGAGCGCTCGAAGAGGCCGGCCCCGCCGCCGGTGGAGCCTTCGGGTTCGATCCAGTGCCGTCGCGTGTCCCAGGCGTAGGTCGGCAGGTCGACGGGTGCCGTGCCGGGGGCGAGGGGGCGCCGGTCGACGGACCGTCCGTGGACGTGGAGTTCGGCGGCCGCGCGGTCGAGGCAGGCGGGGCCGTCCGCGTCCCGGCGCAGGGAGCCGACCGCGACCAGGTCCTCGTCGATCGTGCGCAGCGCGGTCAGCAGGGAGGGGTGCGGGCCGAGTTCGACGAAGAAGCGGTAGCCGTCGGCCGCCATGCGCTCCACGGTGGGCGCGAAGCGGACGGGCTCGCGCAGATTGGTGTACCAGTAGGCGGCCGCCAGTTCCTCCGTGACGGGTGCGCCGGTGACGGTGGAGTACCAGGCGATGCGGGAGGGGTGGGTGGTGACGCCGTCGAGTTCGTCGAGTATCTCGGCGCGGACCGGTTCGACCTGGGTGCTGTGGGAGGCGTAGTCGACGTCGAGGCGGCGCGCGAAGACCCCCTCGCGGTCCCACTCGTCGAGCAGCCCCTGGAGCGGTTCGACCTCGCCGGCCAGCACCGTGGAGCGGCCGCTGTTGACGGCGGCGACGGACACCCGGCCGCCGAGACCGGCCAGCCTGGCCTCGATCTCGGTGTGGGGCAGCGCCACCACGGCCATGGTGCCGGAGCCGGACAGTGCCGTCAGGGCGCGGGAACGCAGGGCGACCACGGCGGCGGCGTCGCTGAGGCTGAGGGCTCCGGCGACACAGGCGGCGGCGACCTCGCCCTGACTGTGTCCGATCACGCCGTCCGGGCGGAGGCCGCGGGCCCGCCACACGGCGGCCAGGGACACCATCACGGCGAACAGGAGCGGCTGGACGACGTCCACGCGCTCCGGCGACGGGGCGCCGGCGTCACCGCGCAGCACGGCCGCGACGGACCACTCGGTGAACGCGCGCAACGCGGCGTCGCAGCGGTCGAGTTCGTCCGCGAACACCGGATCCGAGGCGAGCAGGTCGCGGGCCATGCCGGGCCACTGGGCGCCCTGGCCGGGGAAGACGAAGGCCACCTTGCCGGTCGGGAGGGTCCGCCGCGGTCCGACGGTGCGGTCGGGGTCGGGCCGTCCGGCGGCCAGCTCCTCGAGGGCGGCCAGCAGTTCGGTGCGTCCGGCGGCCTGGATCACGGCCCGGTGCTCGAAGTGGGTGCGGTGGCGCGCGAGGGTCGCCGCCACGGCGGGCAGGGGTGTGTCCGGCCGCTCGCGCAGGGCTTCGGCGAGCCGCTCGGCCTGTCCGCGCAGGGCGGGGAGGGTCCGGGCGGAGAGCGGGAAGAGGGCGGGGCGGGAGGGGGCGGGCACCGGCGGGTCCGCCTGCTGCGGCGACCGGGGCGCCTCCTCCAGGACCACGTGGGCGTTCGTGCCGCTGATGCCGAAGGCGCTCACGCCGGCCCGCCGTGCCCGGTCCGCGCGGCGCGGCCAGGCCTCGGCCGTGCGCTGGACCCGCAGCCCGCTCCCCTCCCAGTCGATGTGCCCGGTGAGGGTCTCCGCGTGCAGGGAGGCCGGGAGGCGCTCGTGGCCGAGGGCCAGGACGGTCTTGATCACCCCGCCGATGCCGGCGGCCGCCTGGGTGTGTCCGAGGTTCGACTTCAGGGAGCCGACGCCGAGCGGCCGCTCGGCGGGGCGGCCGGGGCCGAACACGGCGGCGAGCGCGCCGCCCTCGATCGGGTCGCCGAGGGGGGTGCCGGTGCCGTGCGCCTCGACGTGGTCGATGTCCTCGGGGCGCAGTCCGGCGGCGTCCAGGGCGGCCTTCACCACCCGTTCCTGGGCGAGGCCGTTGGGTGCGCTCAGACCCTGGCTGCGGCCGTCCTGGTTGAGGGCGGAGCCCTTGACCACGGCGAGGATCCGGTCGCCGTCCCGGCGGGCGTCGGCGAGCCGCTTGAGGAGCACCAGTCCGCATCCCTCGGCCCACACCACGCCGTCCGCGTCGGCGGAGAACGGGCTGCACCGGCCGGACGGCGACAGCCCGCGCAGCCGGCTGAACTCGACGTGCCCGCGCGGGGTCACCATCAGGGTGGCGCCGCCCGCCAGGGCGAGGTCGCACTCGCCGGCGGTGAGCGCGCGGGCCGCGAGGTGCAGGGCGACGAGCGAGGAGGAGCAGGCGGTGTCGACGGTGACCGCGGGTCCCTGGAGGCCGAGGGTGTAGGCGATGCGCCCGGAGGCCACGCTGGCGGCCTGGCCGGTCCCGGTGTGCCCGTCGAGCTGCCCGAGCGAGGCCGCGGCGAGGTAGCCGCTGTCGTACAGGCCGAGGTAGACGCCCGTGTCGCTGCCGGCCAGGGTGCCGGGGACGACACCGGCGCGTTCGAGGGTCTCCCAGGCGGTCTGGAGCAGCAGGCGCTGCTGCGGGTCCATGGCGTCGGCCTCGCGCGGGGAGATGCCGAAGAAGGGCGCGTCGAAGCGGTCGATGGGGTCGAGGAAGCCGCCGCGCAGGGTGTAGGCCTTGCCGGTGGCCTCCGGGTCGGGGTCGAGGAGTCCTCGGGTGTCCCAACGGCCCGCCGGTACCTCGGAGGTGACGTCCCGTCCGGCGTCGAGGATCCGCCACAGCGCCTCGGGGTCGTCGGCCCCGCCGGGGAAGCGGCAGGCCATGGAGATGATCGCGACGTCGTCCTCGGCCCGCGCGGCCAAAGGCGCGGCCGGGACGGCGGGCGTCTGCGCGAACAGCGCGTCGGCGATCGCGGCGATCGTGGGGTGGTTGAAGACGAGGGTGGGCTCCAGCGAGCGGCCGGTCCGTTCGGCGAGCTCGGCGGCGAGGGTCACCAGCCGGCGTGATCCCAGGCCGAGTTCGGCGATCGGGCGGTGCGGGTCCACGGCCGCGGGGTCGAGTCCGGCAGGCTCGGCGACGGCCGAGGCCAGCCAGTCGCGGACGTCCTCGGCGGTCGTCAGGAGCGGGGCGGGAGTCGAGGGGCGGGAGGCGTTCGCAGGCATCGCAGAGGTGTCCTCGTGAACGGGGGTGCGCGGCGGGTTCCCCACGCCGTGTCTCAAGGCGTACGGGGCGGATGGACTGCGGCGAGTCCGGGGACGGCCGCCGGCCCGGAGGGCGGGCCGGCGGGGGCCGTCGTCATCCGGTGGCGGGTACGCCGACCGGGGAGAGTGTGCCGTCGAGGTAGGCCGCGCGGGAGGCGCGGCGCTGGATCTTGCCACTGGAGGTCTTGGGGATGGTGCCGGGACGGACCAGGACGACGTCGTGCACGGACAGCCCGTGCGTCTCACCGATCGCGGCCCTGATCAGGTCGGCGATCGTCTCCGCGTCGCCGTCCGCCTCGGGCGCCAGCTCGGCGACCAGCACGGGCTGTTCGCCCTCGACGCCGCTGTCCACGGAGAACGCGGCGGTGCAGCCCGGCCGCAGCGCGGGGTGGCACAGCTCGGCGGCGAGTTCCAGGTCCTGCGGGTAGTGGTTGCGGCCGTCGACGACGAGGAGGTCCTTGAGCCGGCCGGTGACGAACAGCTCGCCGTCGCGCAGGAATCCGAGGTCGCCGGTGCGCAGGAAGCGGCCCTCGCGGCCGGGGAGGGTGGCGCGGAAGGTCTCCCTGCTGGCGAGGGTGTTGCGCCAGTAGCCGCGGGCGACGCTCTCGCCCTGGACCCAGATCTCACCGGTCGCGCCCTCGGGCAGCTCCTCCTTGCGGTCGGGGTCGGCGATGACGACGGTCATGCCCTCGCCCGGCGCTCCGCAGCCGACGGCGGCGGCGTCGGCTGCGCCGTTCTCCCGCTTCAGGAGGACCGGGGGCGCGCCCACCGTGCCGCCGGTGACCATGACGGTGGCCTCGGCCAGGCCGTAGCAGGGGTAGAAGGCCTCGCGGCGGAAGCCGGCCGGGGCGAAGGTCTCGGCGAAGCGGCGCAGGGTGGCCGGCCGTACGGGTTCGGCGCCGTTGAAGGCGACCCGCCAGGAGCGGAGGTCGAGGCCGTCGAGGAGTTCGGGGGTGGCGTGCTTCAGGGCGAGTTCGTAGGCGAAGTTGGGGGCACCGCTGGTGTGCGGGCGGTAGCGGCTGATCGCCTCGAGCCAGCGCTGCGGCCGCTGGAGGAAGTGCAGCGGGGAGAAGAGGGTGGTGGTCAGTCCGAGGTGAACGGTGTTCAGGACCGGTCCGACGAGTCCCATGTCGTGGTACACGGGCAGCCAGCTGACGATCAGTTCGCGGCCGTACTCCTCGATGACCTCCGGGGTGTGGCCCATGCGTTCGGTGATGACCCGCTCGTTGTCCATCAGGTTGCCGTGGGTGACGACGACGCCGCGCGGGGCCGAGGTGGAACCGGAGGTGTACTGGAGGAAGGCGACCGAGTCGGCCGTGAGGTCGGGGGCGCGCCAGCCCGCGGCCGCCTCGTCCGGGATGTCCTCCGTCACCACGCGGGCGACGCCGTCGAGTTCGGGCAGCTGCTCGGCGAGTGCGTCGAGGGAGGCGACGACCTCGCGGCTGCCGAGGATCGCCCCGGCGTCGGCGTCGGCGATCAGGCGCTTCGTCCGGGTCAGGGCCCGGTGGCTCCAGGAGTGGCCCTGCGGGGGTATGCCGGGCACGGCGACGACTCCGGCGGCCAGACAGCCGAGGTAGGCACAGATGAACTCCAGGCCCGGCGGGTGCAGGAGCAGGGCCCGGCCGCCGGCGAGACCGCTCTCCTGGAGCCGGCCGGCGACGGCCTGGGCGCGGGTGGCCAGTCGGGCGTAGGAGAGTTCCTGGATCTCCCCGTCGCAGTCCCCCGTGACGAGGTAGCGGTAGGCGGTCTGATCGGGCCGGTGCGTGGCGTGCGTGGTCAGCAGATCGACCAGGGAACGAGCCATGTTGACGAGTCTCACCTGTCTGGAAGAAGAGAAGAGGGAACTCTTGTTCGAGTTTCAACTTGCGGTGATCCGTGAGGATTCGCCGTCGAATACCCCTCGTTCAATTTGCTACCGATGAGTAACACCCTAGCAAGCCGACTCGCACAGTGTGTCGAACAACGGTAAACCCTGCGTATCCAACAGGCTTCACGGGGGGTGCCTCACCCGGGGCCGACGCACACGGACGCGCTCGCGGTTCCACCGGACGGAGCACGCCATGCCCGCCGGACGAATCAGTCCTATGGTGCTGATATGGAGAACGCACTCAGCCCCGCGACACTCTCCGAACTGCGGCGCCCGCGCCCCTACCCGGCGGTGTCCGTGCTGACACCCACACACCGCCGGGAACCAGAGAACGCCCAGGACCCCGTCCGGCTGCGCAACGTCGTGGCCGAGGCGAAGAAGCAGCTGGAGTCCGATCCGTCGGTCACCCGTGAACGGCGTGCCGACGTCGCCGGCCAGCTCGACCGCGCCCTGGCCGAGATCGACCTGGCGCACGCCGAGGACGGCCTGGTCATCTTCGCCGCGCCCGGCGAGCACCAGGTGTGGTCCCTGGCCCGCCCGGTGCCGGAGCGCGTCGTCCTCGCGGACACCTTCCTCACCCGCAACCTGGTCTCCGCGCAGGCCGCCGAACGGCCCTTCTGGGTGCTGTCGGTCTCGCCGGACCGCGTCACGCTGTGGAACGGCGGCGTCGAGCACGTCACCGAGCACGCCACCGGCGGCTTCCCGCTCACCAGCGACCACCGCGAGAACTTCGACGCCGAGCGCCAGGAGCGGATCGGCGACCACCCGAGCGCGTTCCGCGACGAGGACACCCGCCACTTCCTGCGCGAGGCCGACGCGGCGATGGGCCGCCTGCTGCGCGCGGACCCGCGGCCCCTGTACGTCACCGGCGAGCAGGCGGCGCTGTCGGCGCTCGACGAGATCGGCACCGTCACCAAGCACGCGGTGCACGTCCCGCACGGCGGACTGTCGCACGGGACCCCCGACGCGGTGTGGCAGGCGATGCGTCCCGTGGTCGACGCCGAGACCCGCAAGGGCGTCGACACGGTCCACCGGGAACTCGAATCGGCCCTCGGGCGCAAGCGGTTCGCGGCCGGCGTCGACGAGGTCTGGCAGAACGCCCGGGAGGGCCGGGTGCGGCTGCTGGCCGTCGAGGAGAACTACCGGGTGACGGTGCGCGACGACGGCGACCATCTGATCCCGGCCCTGAGCGGCGACCTCGACGCACGCGAGGACATCGTGGACGAGATCGTCGAGCAGTGCCTGGAGACCGGCGCCGACGTACGGTTCGTCCCGGACGGCACCCTGGGCGACGCGGCCGGGATCGCGGGCGTCCTGCGGTACTGACCAGCGGCCCCTTCCCCGCACCGGCGTACGCTACGGCCTGATCGTCAGCGTGATCGTCGGCTGGGAGGGAGAGCACGCGTGGGTGACCTGCTGGGCGTCGCGGTACTGGGTGCCGGACACATGGGGGCCGATCACATACGACGCCTCGACCGCATGGTGAACGGGGCACGGGTGGCCGCGGTGGCCGACCCGGACGCCGCACGCGCGAAGGAGGCCGTCGCCGGGACGGAAGGGGCCTCGGTCCACACCGAGGCCGAGGCCGCGCTGGACGCGCCGGGCGTCGAGGCCGTACTGATCGCCTCCCCCGGGCCGGCGCACGAGGAGGCGCTGCTCTCGGCGTTCGCGCGCGGGCTCCCCGTGCTGTGCGAGAAGCCGATGGTGCCGGACTCGGCGGGCGCGCTGCGGGTGGTCGAGGCGGAGGCGCGACTCGGGCGGCGGCTGGCCCAGATCGGGTTCATGCGGCGCTACGACACCGAGTACCGCCGCCTCAAGGCCCTGCTGGACGACGGCCGGCTCGGGCGCGCGCTGATGCTGCACTGCGTCCACCGCAATGTCTCCTCGCCGCCGGACTTCACCAGCGCCATGCTCGTCAACAGCTCGGTGTCGCACGAGATCGACGCGGCCCGCTGGCTGCTGGGCCAGGAGCTGACCGCGGTCACCGTGCTGCGGCCGCGTCCCTCCGCCGGCGCGCCCCAGGGCCTGCTCGACCCGCAGTTCGTGCTCTTCGAGACGGCCGGGGGCGCGCTGGTCGACGTGGAGGTCTTCGTCAACTGCGGGTTCGGCTACCAGGTGCGCTGCGAGGCCGTCTGCGAGCGGGGCGCCGCGCGCATCGGCGACGACCGGGGCATGCTGGTGACCGCCGGGGGTTCGGCCGGTGCCGAGGTCCCCCAGGACTACCTGGTCCGCTTCGCCGACGCCTACGACCGCGAGGTGCAGGCCTGGGTCGACGCCACCCGGCGGGGCCGGGTCACCGGGCCGACCGCCTGGGACGGCTACGCGGCCTCGGTCGTCGCCGAGGCCGGGGTCGCCGCCCTGGAGAGCGGCACCCGCACGACCGTGGACCTCGCCGCACTCCCGGAGCTGTACGCGGTGACCGGTCGCTGAGGCGAAGCCCGCGTCAGACATTGCCGAGCAGGGCCTGAAGGCCCCGGTCGACAGCGGCACCGACGTCCTCCTGGCCCGCCGCGACCACGGCATAGCTGCGCAGCAGGAAACGGTTGAGCGCGGGCGTGTCGAACTGGAGCAGGGCCATCCCGAGCGGTGAGTGGAACTCCACCACCGTCCGGGACCGGCCGCACGGCCAGATGTGCACGTCCCCGCTCCCGGCCGGCCCACGCAGCCCCTCCTCCAGCAGGCCGCGGGCGAAGGTCCAGGTGACGCCCTCGCCGGCGAGGGCGATTTCCGGCGGGAAGTCGAGGTGCACGGCGAAGGGCTCGGTGGAGGCGTAGCGGAGCGTCGCGGCGACCGGCAGCTCCTGGTCCTCCCCGGTGATCAGGCAGGCGCGGACGGGCTGTTCGAGGGTGATGTCCATGCATGTACGACCCCGTGGGGGCCCTTCGCATTACGCGGAACCGGGCACAAAATATGTGACCTGCGTCACGATTTCCCTTGAGGGGAACACACGGCCGTCGAACACCCGGCGGACAGTCCTTCCGTACCCCTCACGAGTCCCTCAAGTCACGTACGTCACCTACGACTTGACGCCCCCACCGGGTGGCCTTCAGGCACCCCCCGGCCACGCCTTGAAGACTGTGGCATATGCCAGAAGCACCACCGAATCGTGTGTTGCCAAATCCCTTACACGGCGTCGCGGGCTGTGCAACAGTCGTAACGGCCCTTCCGTCCCCTTCGTCGGACCGTTCCCGCATCGGAGTCGCGTCATGTCGTCCCCTCTCTCTGCGGACCACCCCGCCGCCCAGCCGCCGGGACGCGGCTCGGTCGACGCGCTGATCACGCAGACGCGACGGCTTCGGGGAGACGTGGACGCCGTACGACGGGACGCACCCAGGGACGCGGCCGACCCGCAGGGGCGCTGGCAGCGCGCGCTCTACGACCTGGCGCTGCACCAACTCAACGACCTCGACGCGCACTTGGCACAGCTGCGGGACGGCCCGGCGCCGGCCCCGGAGGTGAGCGCCGCCCTGCCGGCCGCCTCCCGGCGCGGCTCGCTGCTCAGCCGGGTCGGCAGCGCGGAGTGGAACCTGCTGACGGACGACGCCGTGTGGTCCGAGGAACTCCACCGGATCCTCGGCCGCGACCCGGCCACTCCCGCGCTCACCCTCGACGAACTGCCGTCCCTGGTGCACGAGGAGGACCGGCCGAAGCTGACGGCCATGGTCACGGCCTGCCTCGTCGACGCCCGGCCCATCGACGGCGAGTTCCGCGTCGTCCGCCCGGACCGCGAGGTGCGCACCGTGCACATGATGGGCGAGCCGGTACTCGACGCCGACGGCGGCACCGCCACCATGTGGGCCGTGCTCCGCGACGTCAGCGAACTGCGCAGCCGCCGGCGGGAGGTGCGCGAGACCCATGACTCGCTGGACCGCCACCGGCAGCGCGCACAGAGCGAACACCGGCTGGCCGTCGAGCTCCAGGAGGCCGTCATGCCGCCCTGGCGCGGTTCCCTGCGGCTCCCGCGCCAGGGCCCCCGCTCGCTCGACCTCGCCGCGCAGTACCTGCCCGCCTCCACGGGTTCCCTGATCGGCGCCGACTGGTACGACGCGCTCGAACTCCCCGACGGCCAGACACTGCTGAGCGTCGGCGACCTCACCGGGCACGGCCCGGCCGTCACCTCGAGCATGGCGATGATGCTGGGCGCCCTGCGCGGCATGGCGATGGCGGGCACCGCGCCGGCCCAGCTCATGACCTGGCTGAACCACTTACTGGACGCCACCGTCCAGCCGGCCCTGGCCGGTGCCGTCTGCTGCCGTTACCGGTCCGACACCCGCACCCTGACCTGGGCGCAGGCCGGACACCCCGCCCCGCTGCTGTACCGCGACGGGACGGGGCGTCGACTGGAGACCCCCGACGGCGTTCTCCTCGGCGCCACCTCGGGCGCCGTCTACGGACAGGCCGAGGTGACCCTGGAAGCGGGCGACCTGGTGCTGCTGCACACCGCCGCACTGGGGCGCGCGGGCGCACCGGACCGGCTCCTCGACCTCGCCCCCCGCCTGCGCGAGGCACGCACCGCACAGGACTGCGTACGGATGATCGTGACGGAGTGCGGTACGAGCGAGCGCGAGGACGACGCCTGCGTGCTCGTCGCCCGGGTGACTCCGTAGCTCGTCGGCGGTCGGCTCGCCGCCTCGTCCCGCCTACACCTGGGTGCTGCCCCTGCCTCCCTTCGCCTTCGGCAGCGCCAGCACGATCTGCTCGCGCAGCTCGCTGATGCTCTGGTAGTTGGCGTACTCCGCGGTCAGCCGGTACATCTCGCGCAGCCGGTCCCAGGTACGACGGGAGGAGTTCGAGCCCATCGACACCAGAGCCAACCGGGCGTACCGGTCCGCCTGTTCGGGGTCGTCCGCGATGAAGCAGGCCGAGGCCATGGAGAGATGGTCGAAGATCTTCGACCGCTCCCGCCCGTCGACGCGCAGCGCCAGGGCCTTCTCCGCGTAGTACTGGGCGTGCGAGGCCGCCTGGGGCTCGAACTCGGCCAGCGTGCGGTACGCCAGCGCCTGCATCCCGTACAGATCCTCGTCCTTGAAGGTCTGCATCCAGGGCGGCGGTTCCAGGTCGCCCTTCTCGGAGACGAAGAGGTCCTCCGCCCGGCCGAGGGTGCGGCGCATGGCCTGCCCCTTGCCCATGGAGGCCTGCGCCCAGGCCTCGATGGTGTGGAACATCGCCCGGGTGCGCGGCAACACGTTGTCGCCCGCTCCGGACTGGGCGAGTTTCATCAGGTCGAGGGCCTCGTCGGGCCGGCCCAGGTGGACCATCTGGCGGGCCGCCCGGGAGAGCGCCTCGCCGGCCCGCGGCCGGTCACCGCCCTCCCGGGCCGCGTGGGCGGCGATGACGAAGTACTTCTGGGCCGTGGGCTCCAGGCCGACGTCGTGCGACATCCAGCCCGCGAGGACGGCGAGGTTGGCGGCGACGCCCCACAGGCGCCGCTGGAGATGGGTGGGGTGGTGGTAGGCGAGCATGCCGCCCACCTCGTTGAGCTGTCCCACGACGGCCTTGCGTTGCAGCCCGCCCCCGCGGGCCGCGTCCCAGGCTCGGAACACCTCGACCGAGCGCTCCAGTTCCTCGATCTCCTCCGCTCCGATGGGGGCGGCCTCGTAGCGGTCGAACCCAGCGGGGTCGGCATGGCGCAGGAGGGGGTGGTCGATGACGGGAGCGTCGGCGGAAAGGGTGGGGTCGGTGTGCAGCCAGTCGTGCATGGCGCTGCTGAGTGCTGATCCCGCGGCGAGCGCGGCACCCGCGCCCACCAAGCCGCGTCGGTTGAGCATGAGGTCCATTCCCGTGAATTCGGTGAGGACCGCGGCAGTCCGTTCGGGCGCCCACGGCACGCCGTCGGGATGATCGACACTCCCGCCGCCCGGCCGTTTCCCCGTACGCCCGTGCCGGACCAGACCGAGGTCTTCGATGGTCACGACACGGCCGAGACGCTCGGTGAACAGAGCCGCCAGCACCCGCGGCACCGGATCGCGCGGGATCTCTCCCATGTCGATCCACCGCCGCACCCGGGAGGTGTCGGTCGACAGCTGGGGGTGGCCCATGGCCGCCGCCTGCCGGTTGACCAGCCTCGCGAGTTCACCCTTGGACCAGCCGGCCAGGCCGAACAGGTCCGCCAGGCGGGTGTTGGGTTGTCCGCTCACGTCAAGCCCCCAGGTTCTCGGCTGAGTTGACAGTAGCCCGGGGGAAGGTGCCGGGCGACTATTCGCCAGGGTTCGCCAGGGTCCGCCAGATGGTGTGCCACTGGGCATCGGGTGTCAGGTAGGAAAGCGCCACCCCGACCCGGTCGCCGAGGGACATTCCCCAGGGTGCACCCGGGTGGACCGGTCGGGGCAGCGTTTTGACGTCCGGCACACGAAGGGATCTGTTTCGCCCATGTACGCAGCATCGTCCTCCGTGTCCGCCCCGCCCCGGTCGCTGCACCCCCGCCCGGGCGGCGGCGGCCCCTACCTCGCCCCGGCGCGACCGGCGGCCCCCGTGCTCGGCGCGGGCGGTGTCCGCCGCCCCCCGGGGTTCGGCACGCAGCCGCTCAGCGGGCGGCTCGACCTGTCCGGCCCCCAGGGCGCCCAACTGCGCACGGCGATCGCCTCGGTGCACCGGATCTGCCCGGAGTTCGCCCCGGTCCAGGTGCTGCGCCGCAGCGGCCGGTCCGTCCTCCTGGTCGGCACGACCGGTCGCAGTACGGCGGTCGCGAAGTGTTTACTCGACCACTCCCCCGTGTGGGCCGAGCGGATCAGGCACGAGATAGCCGCATACCGCACGTTCGTCCGGCAGCGCCCCCCGGTGCGCGCGCCGAGACTGATCGCGGCGGACCCGGACAACTGCACCCTGGTCATCGAGCGGATGCCGGGCCGGGTGGCGGCGCTCCAGCGGCACCCGGCCGAGGCCCCGCCGCGCGCCGACATCAGGGCGGCGCTGGGCGCGGTCTGCCGGCTGAACGCCTGGCGGCCGCCGGCCGGCTCGTTCGACGCCCCGCTGGACTACCCGGCGCGGATCTCCCGCTACCACGAGCTGGGTCTGCTCACCGACCGGGACATGGGCGACCTGCAGAAGCTGCTGCACGGCATCGCGACCTCCGCGGGCCGGCAGGGCATGGGCCAGTTCTGCCACGGCGACGCCCTCCTGTCGAACATCCTTCTGTCACCGGCCGGTCCAGTGCTGGTGGACTGGGAGCACGCGGGCTGGTACCTGCCGGGCTACGACCTGGCGACGCTGTGGTCGGTGCTGGGGGACGCACCGGTGGCGCGCCGTCAGATCAGCCAGCTCGCCCAGTCGGCGGGACCGGCGTCCCGGGACGCCTTCCTGGTGAACCTGATGCTGGTGCTGACCCGGGAGATCCGTACCTACGAGACGGCCGTGCAGCGTTCGATGCACGACACGACCCCG
This sequence comes from Streptomyces phaeofaciens, assembly GCF_014648915.1. Taxonomy (GTDB): domain Bacteria; phylum Actinomycetota; class Actinomycetes; order Streptomycetales; family Streptomycetaceae; genus Streptomyces; species Streptomyces phaeofaciens. The sequence goes on from NZ_BMSA01000007.1 coordinate 143,427, forward strand.
ACGGCCCCGGGACCGGCCCACCCGGGTGCCGCGCCGTCCGGCGAGGAACAGCGGCTGCTGCTGCGGCGGCTGCACGACGACTGCCAGCTGGCCCGCCGGGCCGTGCGCGCGGCGGTCGGCACTCGCTGAGGGGGCGAAGGTCCGCGGTGCGCCCGAACGGCGGCGCACCGCGGACCTTCGTATGACCGAGAACAGTGTCTTGACAAGGGAAATCTCCTGTTTGTGGGCATGATTGACGGGTCGTCGGCAAGCCGGGACGAGGTGTGCACAGCGCACGACGTACGGCCCCGCACGCCCCCGCCCCGCCCGCCTCAGGAGGCCGCGTTGCGAAAACCCGTCACTCACCCCGGGCCCCGCAGATCCCCTCGCCGTGCCCCCCGTAGAGCCGCAGGCGCCGTGGCGTCGGCGGCTCTGCTGCTGCCGCTGCTCGGCGCGGCGCCCTCGCCCGCCCGGACCTCGGACGGCCGGCCCCCGGCGCCGGGACTCCAGCAGGCCTTCGCCGCCGCGGCCGCCGAGTACCACGTGCCGCAGAGCGTGCTGCTGGCCGTCTCCTATCTCCAGTCCCGCTGGGACGGACACGGTGGAGCGCCGAGTGTGACCGGCGGCTACGGCCCGATGCATCTCACCGACGCCCGCGCCGCCCTCGGCACGGTCCCGCACCACGGCGAGGGCACCGAGGACCCCCGCGGCGACACCGCCCGCGCCCCGCTGCGCCCCGAGCCGAGGCTCCCGGCCGCCGAGGCGGTGCCGGACCGGCTGAAGACGCTCCCGAAGGCGGCCGAGCTGACCGGTCTGAGCCCGGAGGAACTGCGCACGGACCCCGCGGCCAATGTGCGCGGCGGCGCCGCCCTGCTCGCCGCCGCCCAGCGGGAGCTGGGTGAGCCGGCCGACCCCGACCCGGCCCGGTGGTACGGCGCGGTGGCCCGTTTCTCCGGCGCGGACGACACCGCGACGGCCGCCCGGTACGCCGACGACGTGTACGACGTGCTGCGCACCGGCGAGCGGCGCACCACGGACACCGGGCAGGTGATGGCGCTGGCCGCGCGGCCCTCCGTCGCCCCGGACACCGCGCAGCTGAGCCGCACGGGCCTGCGCCGGACGTCCGCCGCGGGCACCGAGTGCCCCACGACCGTGGCCTGCGAGTGGATCCCGGCGCCGTACGAGGAGTTCGGCGAGGGCGACTACGGCAACCACGACGTGGGCGACCGCCCGGTGTCCCAGGCGATCAGGTACATCGTCGTCCACGACACCGAGGGCGGCTGGGCGGGCGTCCTCAATCTGGTCCAGGACCCCACCTACGTCTCCTGGAACTACTCCCTGCGCTCCACCGACGGCCATGTCGCGCAGCATGTGAAGGCGAAGGACGTGGCCTGGCACTCGGGCAACTGGTACGTCAACGCGGAGTCGATCGGCCTGGAGCACGAGGGTTTCCTCGCCCAGCCCGACTCCTGGTACACGGAGGCGATGTACCGGTCGTCGGCCCGGCTGGTGGCGTACCTGGCGGAGCGGCACGGCATCCCGCTGGACCGGCAGCACATCCTGGGCCACGACAACGTGCCCGGCGGAACCACGGCGGCCGTCCCGGGGATGCACACCGACCCGGGCCCGTACTGGGACTGGCGGCACTACTTCGAGCTGCTCGGCAAGCCGTTCGACGCCGCGGCCGGCAAGAGCACCGGTCTGGTGACGATCCGGCCGGACTACACCGCCAACCGCCCGCTGTACACGGACTGCGTCACCAAGGGGCAGCCGTGCGCCGCGCACGGTTCGAGCGAGGTGCGGCTGTACGCGGACCACGACGAGAAGTCCGCCCTGATCAAGGATGTCGGCCGGGGCACCGCGCCGACGACCGGCGTCAACGACATCTCCTCGCGCGTCTCCACCGGCCAGCAGTACGCGGTCGCCGGTACCTGGGGCGACTGGACGGCGATCTGGTACCTCGGGCAGAAGGCCTGGTTCAGGAACCCGGCCGCGCAGCCGACGGCGGTGCCCTCGACCGGTGTGCTGATCACCCCGAAGGCGGGCGTGGCCAGTGTCCCGGTGTACGGGCGCGCCTATCCGGAGTCCTCGGCCTACCCGTCCGGGGTACCGGCCCAGGCCGTCTCGCCGCTGTCGTACACCCTGCCGAAGGGGCAGCGGTACGTGGCCGGCGGCAAGGTCCCGGGCGAGTACTACTACGCGGTCACCTACGGCACCGGCTCGCACCGGGTCGTGGTCGGCAAGGACCTGTACTACGAGATCCAGTACGGCCACCGGGTGGCGTTCGTCCGGGCCGCCGACGCGCAGGTGGTCCCGGCCGGCTGACCGGCCGGCCTCAGCCCTGCTGGAACAGCTCCGCAGGGAGCGGCTTCAGCAGGGCGTACAGGTCGTCGGTGATGGGGCGGTCCCAGGCGGCGATCGTCACCAGGACGTTGTCGCTGCGGTCGAACTGGACACAGGAGATCCGGCCCTCGGAGAGCTTCAGCCGGCGCACGATCAGCAGGTTGTCGCCCTGCATGACGGGCATGTCCTCGACGCCGACGACCGTGACCTCCTCGTCGTTCTCCAGTGCGAGGAGCAGCTGGGCCACCTCGAAGGGGACCTCTCCCTCGGCGACCTCGCGGGCCGGGGAGCCCTCGGGGAGATTGCCGATGATCATCGCGGGGCCACGGCCGCCGAACAGGTCGTAGCGCAGGAAGACGCCCTGGCAGGTGCCGTCGGGGGCGGGCAGCAGCCCGGCGCCGAGATTGCCGGGCCAGTCGCCCGGATCCATGGCCAGTACGTCGAAGTCGGGGCCGGCGGGGGTGGCGCTGCGGCGGCGGAGGAACGACATGCCGCCATGGTACGTGCACGACAGGGGTCGGCGTCGTGCGGGCCACCCGTCATCACCGGTGGTGGCGGGGCCTTTCGCGGGAGCGTGCCCAGGGGTGGGGCTCCACCGATCGGCTGTTCGCCGGCGGGCGGTTCGCCGGGCCGCCCACGGGGGAACCCGGCCGTGCCGAAGGGGTGCGGCCGGAACGCCGGGGCGGGGTGCCGTCGCGCACCGCCCGCCCCCGGCGCCGGTCCGTGCCGCGGCGGTTCACTCCTCGGCCGGGGCCGGGGGGACCACCGCGACCGGACTCGCCGCGTGCAGCAGGACCGCGTGGGTGACCGAGCCGAGCATACGGGCGGGGGTCAGCAGGCGGCGGCGGTGCCGGCCGACGACGACCAGGGCGGCGTCCTTCGAGGCGGCGACGAGCAGGCCGGCGGCGTCGCCGGGAGCCGGGCGGGGCTCCACCTCGACCTCGGGGTGGCGTGCGCGGTGCGGGGCGAGGAAGCCGTCGACGAGGGTGCGGGTCTCGTGCTCGATGGCGTCCTGGTCGTAGACCGGCAGGGCCAGGTCACCGGGGGCGACCCAGCTCTGGATCGGCCACGGGTAGGCGGCGACCACCTGGACGCGGGCGCCGCGCACGGCCGCCTCGGCGAAGGCGAACCCGAGGGTGGCGTCGTCGGGGGCGTCGACCTTGAGGCCCACGGCCACCCGGGGTCCGGGCTCGGCCGGCAGCACGTCGTCGACCTCGCGGCCGGGCGGGGGCACCACGACGACCGGGCACTCGGCGTCCCGGGCCGCGGACAGTCCGTTGGAGCCGAGCAGCAGGCTGGCGAAGCCGCCGCGGCCCCGCGAGCCGAGCACCAACAGTTGTGCGTCGGAACCCAGTTCGGGCAGCAGCGCGCCGTCGAGGCCCACGTACTCGGTCCGCGGCCCGTCCCCGGCCGCCGCGAGGCGGGCGCCGGCGTCGGCGAGCACCGGGTCGTCGTCGGGCGGCGGCGGGACGACGACGGGGGCACCGGGCTGGGTCCAGGCGAAGTGGTGGCGCACATGGGCCACGCGCAGCGGGGCGCCGCGCCGCCGGGCGGCGTCCTGGGCCCAGTCGAGGGCGCGCCAGCTGTTCTCGGAACCGTCTACGGCCACGACGACCGGCAGGGTGCTCATGGTCCTCACCTCCGGGATACGACCAGTGTCCTACGGGGGCCAGCCTTGCCCAGGCGGGCCCCCGGGAGGGCGTACGCGGTCGCGTGTCCGGAAAATGAGCCCCGACGGTCTCAGGTCAGGTCGAACTCCCCCTCCCGCGCGCCCGAAACGAACGCGCCCCACTCCGCGGGGGTGAAGATCAGGGAGGGACTCTCGGGGCTGCCGCTGTTGCGCATCGCGATGAATCCCTCGACGAAGGCGATCTGGACATCCCCCCGTCCCTGGCTGCTGGACTGCCACTCGGCGTTGCTGAGGTCCAGCTCCGGCTTGTCCCAGCCCGTGAGCGGCTGCTGCTGGATGGTGCTCTCGGCCACGTCCGTGCTCCTCCCGGTTCGTCGTCCGCGGGCCAGCCTAGCGATCGCTCACGGGTGCCGACAGAGCACACGAGAAGGACCTTTCAGGACTCGGGTGGCCGCGCTCCCACGAGCCACATGGAGAAGAACTGCGAGCCGCCGCCGTAGGCGTGCCCGAGGACCTTCCCGGCCCGTTCCACCTGGTGTTCCCCCGCCTGGCCGCGTGCCTGGAGCGCGGCCTCGGCGAAGCGGATCATGCCGGAGGCGCCGATGGGGTTGGTGGACAGGACACCGCCCGACATGTTGACGGGCAGGTCGCCGTCCAGCTCGGTCACGCCGGACTCGGTGAGCTTCCAGCCCTCGCCCTCGTCGGCGAAGCCGAGGTTCTCCAGCCACATGGGCTCGTACCAGGAGAACGGGACGTACATCTCGACGGCGTCGATCTCACGGCGCGGGTCGGCGATGCCGGCCTGCCGGTAGACGTCGGCCGCGCAGTCCCGGCCGGCCTGCGGGGACACCGCGTCCTTGCCCGCGAAGAGCGTCGGTTCGCTGCGCATCGCGCCGCCGAGCATCCAGGCCGGCGGGCGGGGCGCGCGGGCCGCGCCCGCGCGGTCGGTGAGGATCATGGCGCAGGCGCCGTCGGAGGAGGGGCAGGTCTCCGAGTAGCGGATCGGGTCCCACAGCATCGGCGAGGCCTGGACCTTCTCCAGGGTGATGTCGTGTTCGTGGAGGTGGGCGTAGGGGTTCTTGAGCGCGTTGCGGCGGTCCTTGTACGCCACCAGCGAGCCGACGGTGTCGGGTGCGCCGCTGCGCCGCATGTAGGCGCGCACGTGCGGGGCGAAGAAGCCGCCCGCGCCGGCCAGCAGGGGCTGCTGGAAGGGGATCGGCAGGGAGAGTCCCCACATGGCGTTGGACTCGGACTGCTTCTCGAAGGCCAGGGTGAGCACCGTGCCGTGCACCCGGGCGGCGACCAGGCCGGCCGCGACCAGCGCGGTGGAGCCGCCGACGCTGCCCGCCGTGTGCACCCGGAGCATCGGTTTGCCGACGGCGCCGAGCGCGTCGGCGAGGTACAGCTCGGGCATCATCACGCCCTCGAAGAAGTCGGGCGCCTTGCCGATGACGACGGCGTCGATGTCGGCCCAGGTCAGCTCGGCGTCGTCGAGGGCCCGGCAGGCCGCCTCGCGGACCAGTCCGGCGACGGACACGTCCCGGCGCGCCGCGACGTGCTTGGTCTGGCCGATCCCGACGACGGCCACCGGTTCCTTGCTCATCGCGGATCCCCTTCGAGTACGGCGACCAGGTTCTGTTGCAGGCACGGGCCGGAGGTGGCGTGGGCGAGGGCGCGGTCGGACTCGCCCCGGTGGATGCGGGCGGCGGCCTCGCCGATGCGGGTGAGGCCCGCGGCCATCATCGGATTGGCGGCGAGCGCGCCGCCGGAGGGGTTGACGCGCACCTCGTCGCCGAGGCCCAGGGCCTTGCGCAGGACGACTTCCTGCGCGGTGAACGGGGCGTGCAGTTCGGCGGTGTCGACGGTGGGGGTACCTCCCATGCCCTTGAGGCCATGGGGGAGTTCGAAGGCGCCGGCGCGTTCGGCGGCCAGCCGGGTGGACGGCGAGTCGGTCAGGTCGCGCACGCCGAGCGAGTGGGCCTCGATGCGGTGGTCGATGCCGCGGATCCAGGCGGGGCGCGGGCACAGCTCGCGGGCGCGTTCGCCGGCGGCGAGGATCACGGCGGCGGCCCCGTCGCCGATCGGCGGGCAGTCGCCGGTGCGCAGCGGCCGTACTCGGTAGTCGCCGTGCGGGACCTCGCCCCGGAGCTGGGCGTGCGGGTTGTCGGTGGCGCGGCAGCGGGCGGCGATCGCCGCGAGGGCGGGCTCGTCGGTGTCGCCCGCGTCGATGAGCGCCTGGGCCTGGAGGGCGGCGAGGGCGACGGAGTCGGGCCACAGGGGGGCGACGTAGTACGGGTCCAGCTGGCGGGTCAGGACGTCACGGAGCGAACCGGGCGAGGACTTGCCGTAGGAGTAGACGAGTGCGGTGTCCGCGTCGCCGGTGAGCAGTTTGGTCCAGGCCTCGTACAGGGCCCAGGCGCCGTCCATCTCGACGTGCGACTCGGAGATCGGCGGCCAGGCGCCGACGCCGTCGAGGGCGAGGGTGAAGGAGAAGGCGCGGCCGGCCAGGTAGTCGCTGGAGCCGGAGCAGGTGAAGCCGATGTCGGCGGTCTTCAGGCCGGTCTGGTCCAGCACGGCGTGCAGGACCGGCATGAGCATCTCCACCTCGGAGTGTTCCTCGGTGGTGCGCAGCGTGTCGGTCTGTGCGAAGGCGACGACGGCGATCTCCCGGGTCACAGCAGCTCCTTGTACGTGTCGTAGTCCGCGTCGGGTTCGCCGGTGGGCCGGTAGTGGTCGGGGTGGCGGGCGCCGGGCGTCCACACCGGTTCGACCCGCAGGCCCATCCGCACCTGGTCGTAGGGGATGCCGCCGATGCGTCCGTGCAGCGCGAGGTCGGCGCCGTCGAGGGCGATGTGGGCGTAGACGTACGGCACTTCGATGTCCAGGTTCTTCGCCTTGATGTTGACGATGCAGAAGGTGGTGACGGTGCCGCCGGGGCCCACCTCGACCCGTTCGGTCGTGGCGACGCCGCAGGTGGGGCAGGCGCCTCGGGGCGGGACGTACACCTTGCGGCAGGAGGGGCAGCGTTCGCCGACGGCCCGGTGCTCGGCGAGGGCGTCGAGGTAGGCGGTCTGGGCGCGGCCGGGGGTGTAGGTGTAGTCGAGCCGGGCGGCGGCGACGATGCCGGTCACCGGATCCGCGAACTCGCCGGTGCTGCCGCCGGGTCGCACGGGTTCGCCGTCGTACGGCTCGAAGCAGGCGATGTCGGTGATGGCGCCGGAGCGCTCGGCCGCCCAGCGGATGCGCACCCGTGCCCCGGTGCGGACGGCGTCGGGACCGGGGACGTCGAGGGCGTGCAGGAGGGCGGTGTCGGCGCCGTCGAGGCGGACCAGGACCCAGGCGAAGGGGGTGTCGAGGGGCTGGCCGCGGCGGGGGGCGTGGTTCCAGGCCCAGGTGGTGACCGTGCCGGTGGGGGCGACCTCGACGAGGTCGCGCAGTTCGTCGGCGGTGACGGGGTCGTACTCGACGGGCGGGACGAGGGTGCGGCCGTCGGTGGTCCGCACCCCGAGGACGACCCGCTCGCGCAGCCCGGTGAGGAAGGCGCTCTGGACGGGGCCGAGGGAGCGGGTGAAGGGGAACTCGACGACGAGGGGGGCCTTGAGGACTTCGGGCATCGGGGTGCCTCCTTGGGAGGTTCAGGCGCGCTTGTAGACGGGCGGCCGCTTCTCCGTGAAGGCGCGGGCGCCTTCCTTGGCGTCGGCGGTGTCGAAGACCGGCCAGCCGCGGGTGAGTTCGGCGGCGAGGCCGTCGGTCTCGGTCATCTCGGCGGTCTCGTAGACCGACGCCTTGACGGCCTCGACGGCGAGCGGGCCGCAGGCGTTGACGCGTTCGGCGATCTCCAGGGCCTTCTCCAGGGCGGTGCCGTCCGGGACGACATGCCCGACGAGACCGATGTCCGCGGCCTCGCGGGCGCTGTAGGGGCGGCCGGTGAGGAGCATCTCAAGGGCGTGGGTGCGCGGGATCTGGCGGGGCAGGCGGACCGTGGAGCCGCCGATGGGGAACAGGCCGCGCTTCACCTCGAACAGGCCGAAGGTGGCGGACTCGCCCGCGACCCGGATGTCGGTGCCCTGGAGCATCTCGGTGCCGCCGGCCACGCAGTACCCCTCGACGGCGGCGATCACCGGCTTGCGGGGGCGGTGGTGGCGCAGCATCGCCTTCCAGTGCAGATCGGGGTCGGCCTTGAGCCGGTCGCGGTACTGCTCGCCCTCCATGCCGTGGCCGGCGAGGGCCTTGAGGTCCATGCCGGCGCAGAAGGTGCCGCCGGCGCCGGTGAACACGATCGAGCGGACCGAGTCGTCCGCGTCGGCCTCGATCCAGCCGTCGTACAGGCCGACGAGCATCGCCAGCGAGAGCGCGTTCTTCGCCTCGGGCCTGTTGAGCGTGAGCACCAGTGTGGCGCCCTCGCGCTGCACGGTGAGGTGTTCCGTCCCGCCCATCGCCGTCTCCCGTCTCCGTTCCGCGTCCAGAACGAGAACAGGTTGCAGGAGGTGCGGAGGCACTTCAAGAGTTTTCTGACAGTCAGTCAGATTTGTTGGGAGGATTTCCCGAGGGCTCCCCTGCACCTAACTCTGACAGTCAGTCAGATTTCTGCCGCGCGAACCCTTCCCACTTGCCGCTCCCTTTGCTCTGATGACCGGCATCCCTCGGGGACCCAGGCCGTCGTGAGGTCAGGAGGAGCGGTGGAGTACAACCTTGCCGACCTGTTCGAGTCGGTCGTCGACGTGGCGGCGGACCGTGAGGCGCTCGTGTACGTCGACCACCCGGGTACGGGCGCGGAGCGCCGGCTGACCTACGCGCAGCTGGACGCGGCGGCCAATCGCATCGGCCATCATCTGCTGGACCGCGGGATCCGTCCCGGCGAGCACCTCGGCCTGCACCTCTACAACGGCGTGGAGTACCTCCAGACCGTGCTGGGCTGCCTGAAGGCCAGGATCGTGCCGGTCAACGTGAACTACCGGTACGTCGAGGAGGAGTTGGTCTACCTCTACCGGGACGCCGACCTGGTCGCGCTGGTCTTCGACGCCGAGTTCACGGACCGGGTGGCGGCTGCGCTGCCGCAGACCCCGGCACTGCGGCACCTGATCCGGGTGGGAGCGCCCGGCGAGGGATTCACCGCCTTCACGGACGCCGAGGCCGGCGGCTCCCCGGAGCGCGGGTTCCCCGCCCGCTCGGGCGACGACCAGTTCATCATCTACACCGGCGGCACGACCGGGATGCCCAAGGGGGTGATGTGGCGCCAGGAGGACCTGTTCTTCTCCGGGCTGGGCGGCGGCGCGCCGACCGGGGAGCCGGTGAAGAAGCCGGAGGAGCTGGCCGAGCGGGTCGCGGCCGGCGGCTCGGGGATCACCTTCTTCCCCACACCGCCGCTGATGCACGGCACCTCCACCCTCACCGCCTTCATCGGCTTCAACTTCGGCCAACGGGTCGTGCTGCACCGCAAGTTCGCGCCCGAGGAGGTGCTGCGGACCATCGCGAAGGAGAAGGTCAACGCCATCTCCCTGGTCGGTGACGCGATGCTGCGGCCGCTGATCGACGCGCTGGAGGGCCCGATGCGGGGCACCGACTGCTCCTCGGTGTTCAGCGTGTCCTCGTCCGGGGCGATCATGTCGGACACGGTCCGCGGCCAGTTCCGGGCGCTGCTGCCGAACGCGATGCTGCTGAACAACTTCGGGTCCTCCGAGTCCGGCTTCAACGGCACGGCGACCGACGACTCGGGCCCCGTCCGCGGCTTCCGGGTCAAGGTCAACTCCCGTACCCGGGTGGTCGATCCGGCGACGTACGAGCCGATCGCGCCGGGCGAGGTCGGCCGGGTCGCCCAGCACGGCCACGTCCCGCTCGGGTACTACAACGACCCGGTGAAAACGGCCGAGACGTTCTTCGAGAAGGACGGCGAGCGCTGGGTGCTGCTCGGCGACATGGCCACGGTCGACGAGGAGGGCGTGGTCGTCGTCCTCGGCCGGGGCTCGCAGTGCATCAACACCGGGGGCGAGAAGGTGTACCCCGAGGAGGTCGAACAGGCCCTGAAGTCGCATCCGGACGTGTACGACGCCCTGGTGGCCGGGGTGCCGGACGCGACCTGGGGCAACCATGTGGCGGCGGTGGTGCAGATGCGCAAGGGCGCGCCTGCGCCCTCCCTCCAGGACATCCAGACGCACTGCCGCACCCGCCTGGCCGGCTACAAGATCCCGCGCCAGCTGGTGGTCGCCGACGCCATCCGCCGCTCACCGAGCGGCAAGGCGGACTACAGGTGGGCACGGGAGGTGGCGGTGGCGGCGGACGACTGACGACACGGGACTCACCCGGCCGGCGCGGCACCGTCGAGGAACGCGACGATACGCCCGGCGAACCCCTCCGGGTCGTCCAGCCACGGATAGTGGCCGGCGCCGGGCTGTACGGCGAGCCGGGCGTTCGGGAAGGCGTCGGCGGTGTGCCGGGCCAGCGCGGGACGGGGGCCGCCGTCAAGTTCGCCGGCGAGGACGAGGACCGGGGCGGTCACCGACGCGAGAGCGGCGCGCAGGGCGGGCGGGTCGAAGGCGGCCAGGTCGTGGAAGCGGTCGCCCGCCTCGTCGTTGCACTCCTCGTCCGAGGCCGCGTCGTGCGCCCGGGCCGTGGCGTCCCAGCGGCCGTAGAAGAAGGCGGCGAGCCGGTCCCAGTCGGGGTCGTCCTCGCCCGCCAGCCACGCCTCCAGCGCGGGGAACGCCGCCCCGAACCACGGCTCGTCCGCGCGCAGCCGGGCCGCCGCCAGCCGGTCCTCGGCGGTGGCCCGCTCGCCCAGGACCCACGGGATGACGGTGACCAGCGCGAGCCGGGCCACCCGGTGCGGGTACCGCGCCGCGTACAGCGTCGCGAGGCTGCCGCCCGCCGAGTGCGCGAGCAGGTCCATCCGCTCCAGCCCCAGATGGACGCGGAGCGCCTCGACGTCGTCCACCTGGCGGTCGCAGCGGTAGGTGGCCGGGTCGGCCGGCTCCGCGGAGTCGCCGGTGCCGCGCAGGTCGAGCAGGACGAGGCGGCGGTGGGCGGTGAGCCCGCCGAGGTCGCCCAGGTAGCGGGAGGCCCGCATCGGCCCGCCGGGCAGGACGACGAGCGGGTCGCCCTCGCCCCGGACGTGGTGGGCGAGCCGGGTTCCGTCGGGTGCGGTGAAGATCGGCATGTCCCCGATCCTCGGTGCCGGCGCCGCCCTCCCGCAACGGAAATCCGCCCGCCCCCTGCCGGGTCAGGCAAACCTGTCCCGCAGCTCCCGCTTCAGGATCTTTCCGCTGGCGTTGCGCGGGAGTTCGTCCACGAAGACGACCCGCTTCGGCGCCTTGAAGGAGGTGAGCTTCTCCCGTGCGTGGGCGATGAGTTCCTCCTGCGTGACCTCGGTGCGCGGGACGACGACCGCGGTGATCACCTCGATCCACTTGTCGTCGGGCAGGCCGATCACCGCGGCCTCGGCGACGGCCTCGTGGCTGTAGAGGGCGTCCTCGACCTGCCGTGAGGCGACCAGCACACCGCCGGAGTTGATGACGTCCTTGACCCGGTCGACGATGGTGAAGTAGCCGTGGGCGTCACGGACGGCGAGGTCGCCGGAGCGGAACCAGCCGTCGCGGAAGGCCTCGGCGGTCTCCTCGGGCTTGTCCCAGTAGCCCTCGCACAGCTGCGGGGAGCGGTAGACGATCTCACCGGGGGTGCCGTCGGGGACGTCCGCGCCGTCCTCGTCCACGACCCGGGCGTCCACGAAGAGGACCGTGCGGCCGCAGGAGTCCATACGGCCCTTGTGCTCGTCGGGGGCGAGGACGGTGGCGAGGGGACCGATCTCGCTCTGCCCGAAGCAGTTGTAGAAACCCAGCTTCGGGAGGCGCTCGCGCAGCCGCTCCAGGACGGGGACCGGCATGATCGAGGCGCCGTAGTACGCCTTGCGCAGCCCGCTCAGGTCGCGGGTGGGGAAGTCGGGCCGGCCCGCGAGGCCGATCCACACGGTGGGCGGGGCGAAGAGGCTGTCGACGCGGCCCTCCTCGATCAGGTCGAACAGCCGGTCCCCGTCGGGCGCGTCGAGGATCAGGTTCGTGGCGCCGACCGCCAGGTACGGCAGCAGGAACACGTGCATCTGGGCCGAGTGGTAGAGCGGCAGCGAGTGCGCGGGGCGGTCGCCGGCGCTCAGGTCGAGGGCGGCGATCGCGCTGAGGTACTCGTGCACCAGCGCCCGGTGGCTCATCATCGCGCCCTTGGGCAGCGCCGTCGTCCCCGAGGTGTACAGCAGCTGCACCAGGTCCTCGCCGCGCGGCTCGGGACCGTCGTACGGCTCGCTGCCGGGCAGCCGGGCGAGCAGCGAGTCGTCGGCGTCGCGCAGGGGCAGCGTCCGTACCCCCTCGGGGAGCCGGTCCGCCAGGTCGGGATCGGCCAGGACGAGTGTGCTGCCGGACTGGCCGACGAGGTAGGCGAGGTCGTCGCCGGTGAGGTTCTGGTTGACGGGGACGTGCACCAGGCCGGCCCGGGCACAGGCGAGGAACGCGACGAGGTAGGCGTCGGAGTTGTGGCCGTAGGCGCCGACCCGGTCGCCGGGTGCGAGGCCCTGGCCGAGCAGGACGGTCGCCGCACGGGAGACGGCCCCGTCGAGTTCCTCGTAGGTCCAGGTGCGGTCGCGGTACTCGACCGCGACGCGGGCCGGGGTGCGGCGGGCACTGCGCCGCAGCACCCCGTCGACGGTACTGCCGTGTCCGGGCGTCATGCCACATGATCCTCGACGGGCCGCCGGGGCAGGTCAAGTCGCCCGGGTGCCCGGGTGTCACAGCGGCCGGGTGCGGCCCTCCCAGTACGGCTCCCGCAGCCGCCGCTTGTACAGCTTGCCGTTCGGGTCGCGGGGCATCTCGGTGATGAAGTCGACACTCCTGGGGCGCTTGTAGCCGGCGAGGCGCTCCGCGCAGTGGGCGAGGAGTGCTTCGGCGAGGGCGGGGCCGGGGGTGTGGCCCGGTGCCGGTTCGACGACCGCCTTGACCTCCTCGCCCCAGTCGTCGTGCGGGATGCCGAAGGCGGCCGCGTCGGCGACGGCGGGGTGGGCGAGGAGCGCGGACTCGATCTCGGCCGGGTAGATGTTGACGCCGCCCGAGATGATCAGGTCGATCTTGCGGTCGCGGAGGAAGAGATAGCCGTCCTCGTCGAGGACGCCGAGGTCGCCGACGGTGAAGAAGTCGCCGATGCGGCCCTTCCTCGTCTTGGCCTCGTCCTTGTGGTAGGCGAAGCCGCCGGTCGTCATCTTCATGTAGACGGTGCCGAGTTCACCCGGCGCGAGGCGGTTGCCGTCGTCGTCGAAGACCGCCAGTTCGCTGATGGGCCAGGCCTTGCCGACCGTGCCGGGCTTCTTCAGCCAGTCCTCGGCCGTGGCGAAGGCGCCGCCGCCCTCGCTGGCCGCGTAGTACTCCTCCACGCAGTCGCCCCACCACTCGATCATGGCGCGTTTCACATGGTCGGGGCAGGGCGCGGCGCCGTGGATGGCGTGGCGCAGGGAGCTGACGTCGTAGCGGGCCCGGACGGTGTCCGGGAGGGCCAGCAGGCGGTGGAACTGGGTCGGGACCATGTGGGTGTGCGTGCAGCGATGGCCGTCGACGACCCGGAGCATCTCCTCGGGCGTCCACTTGTCCATCAGGACCAGCCGGTGGCCGATGTGCAGGGACGCGCCCGCGAACTGGAGGACGGCCGTGTGGTAGAGCGGCGAGCAGACGAGGTGGACGTTGTCGTCGAACGGCCGGATGCCGAAGATGCCGAGGAAGCCGCCGAGGTAGGACTCCTCGGGGAGCTTGCCGGGCAGCGGGCGCCGGATGCCGCGCGGGCGCCCCGTCGTGCCGGAGGTGTAGTTCATGACCCAGCCGAGGGTGCGGTCGGCGGGGGCCGACTCCGGTTGCCCGTCCAGGAGTTCGGCGTACGGGCGGAATCCCCCGACGTCGCCGACGGCGTACCGGTGGGTGGCGGGCAGGCCGGCCTCGTCGGCGGCGCGGGCGGCCTGGTCGCCGTAGCGCTCGTGCGCGAGGAGGACCTTGGCGCCGGAGTCGGAGACGATCCACGCGATCTCGGGCCCGACGAGATGGTGGTTGACGGGCACGAGGTAGAAGCCGGCCTGGGAGGCGGCGAGGTAGGCGGTGAAGAACTCGGCCGAGTTGGGCAGGACGACGGCGAAGGCGTCGCCGCGCTCCATCCCGGCCGCGCGCAGACCGTGCACCAGCCGGTTGGCGGATGCGTGCAGCCGTCCCGCGGTCCACTCCTGCCCGTCGGGGGCGACGAGGACCGTGCGGTCGGGGTCGGCGGTCGCCTGGGCCCAGAAGCCCGTGGGGGGTGTGCTGGTCACTGGCCGCTCCTTCCGGCGATGCGCTGGACGCGGTCCACGGCCTGTTCGAAGCCTCGGGTGAGGTCGTCGAAGACGGCCCGGACACTGCGGACGTCGTTCATCCGGCCGACGATCTGGCCGACGGGGGTGCCGAGCAGCGGGTCGACCTCGTACTTCTGGATGCGCGAGACGGCCTCGGCGACCAGCAGGCCCTGGAGGGGCATGGGGAGGGTGCCGGGTCCGTCCGGGGCGTCCCAGGCGTCGGTCCACTCGGTACGGAGCTGACGTGCGGGTTTCCCGGTGAGGGCACGGGAGCGCACGGTGTCGCCTGAGCCGGCCGCGAGGAGTTTGCGGGTGAGGGCGGACGAATGCAGGTCGGCCTCGGCGGTGGTCAGCCAGAGGGAGCCGAGCCAGACGCCCTGGGCGCCGAGCGCGAGGGCGGCCGCGATCTGGCGTCCGCTGCCGATGCCGCCGGCGGCGAGCACCGGCAGCGGGTCGACGGCGTCGACGACCTCCGGGGTGAGCACCATGGAGGCGATCTCACCGGTGTGGCCGCCGGCCTCGTACCCCTGCGCCACGACGATGTCGATGCCCGCCTCCTGGTGCTTGCGGGCGTGCCGGGCGCTGCCGGCGAGCGCGGCGACCAGGACGCCCCGCTCGTGGGCGCGGGCGACGATGTCGGCGGGCGGGGAGCCGAGGGCGTTGGCCAGCAGCCGGATGGGGTAGTCGAAGGCGACGTCGAGCTGGCTTCGGGCGACCTGTTCCATCCAGCCGGTGATCCGCCAGCCGGACGCCTCGCCCTCGGCCAGCTCGGGCACGCCGTACTTGGCGAGGGTGTCCCGCACGAACTGCCGGTGCCCCTCGGGGATCATCGCCTCGACGTCGGCCTCGCTCAGTGCCTGACCGCTCGGGGCCTCCACCTTCTTGGCGGGCATGACGACGTCGAGTCCGTACGGCCGTCCTTCGACGTGCGCCTCGATCCAGTCGAGGTCGCGTTTGAGGTCCTCGGGAGCGGTGTAGCGGACCGCGCCGAGCACGCCGAAGCCGCCGGCGCGGCTGATGGCCGCGGCGACGGCGGGGAACGGCGTGAAGCCGAAGACGGCGTGCTCGACTCCCAGTTGCTTGCTCAGCTCCGTCTGCATGGGCGCAGGATGCCGCAGTCCTCCGGTCGACGGAAGGCCTTTTCTGATACACCGTCAGATTCTTGTTCGCCGCCGGCCGGCCGGACCGCGTAAGTGCGCCTCCCGCCTCACCGGGACGGTCCCGCGGGCCGATGGCGGTATTGCGGGCCCGAACCGGCCCGTCACCCGGCCGTGGCCTCCAGCACCGCCATCGCCGCGTTGTGCCCCGGCACCCCGCTCACCCCTCCCCCGCGCACCGCGCCGGCCCCGCACAGCAGGACGTGCGGGTGCGGGGTCTCCACGCCCCAGCGGCCGGTGCCCTCGTCCGTGTACGGCCAGGACAGGTCGCGGTGGAAGATGTTGCCGCCGGGCAGGCCGAGGTCGCGCTCCAGGTCGAGCGGGGTCCTCGCCTCGATGCAGGGCCGGCCGTCGGCGTCGGTGGCCAGGCAGTCGGCGAGGGGTTCGGCGAGGTGGGCGTCGAGCTGGGCGAGGGTGGCCTTGAGCAGGTCCTCGCGCACGGCGTCGTTGTCCCGCTCGAAGAGCCGGGCCGGGGTGTGCAGACCGAACAGGGTGAGCGTCTGGTAGCCCTGCTCGACCAGGCCGGGCCCGAGGATCGTCGGGTCGGTCAGGGAGTGGCAGTAGATCTCGGACGGCGGGGCGGTGGGGAGATCGCCGGCGGCGGCCTGGGCGTGGGCGGCGGCCAGCTGCTCGTAGCCTTCGGCGATGTGGAAGGTGCCGGCGAAGGCCTCGCGCGGGTCGACGGCGGTGTCCCGCAGCCTCGGCAGCCGCTTGAGCAGCATGTTCACCTTGAGCTGGGCGCCCTCGGCGGGGCTGGGCGGCTCGTCGCCGGTGAGGGCGGCGAGCGTCTGCGGGGAAGCGTTCACCAGCACGTGCCGGGCGGCGGCGACACCCTCGCCGTCGGCGGTGCGGAAGGTGACCTCGGCGCCGCGGCCGTCGGTGGCGATGTGTACGGCCTCGTGGCCGGTGGCGATGACGGCTCCCGCGTCCCGCGCGGCGGCGGCCAGGGCGTCGGTCAGGGCGCCCATGCCGCCGACGGGCACGTCCCAGGCGCCGGTGCCGCCGCCGATGACGTGGTACAGGAAGCAGCGGTTCTGCTTGAGGGAGACGTCGTGGGCGTCGGCGAAGGTGCCGATCAGCGCGTCGGTGAGGACCACGCCCCGCACCAGGTCGTCGGCGAAGCGCTCCTCGACGGCGACCCCGATCGGTTCCTCGAAGAGCGCGCGCCAGGCCTCCTCGTCGTCGACGATGCGGCGCAGTTCGTCCCGGCCGGGCAGCGGCTCGGTGAGCGTCGGGAAGACCCGCTGGGCGACCCGGGACGTCATGCCGTAGAAGCGCTGCCAGGCCGCGTACTCCCGCTCGCCGCCGGTCAGCCGCGCGAAGGCCTCCCGGGTGCGCTCCTCGCCTCCGCCCACGAGCAGCCCGGTCGGCCGCCCGCCCCGTTCCACCGGGGTGTACGACGAGATGGTGCGCCCCTGGACCCGGAACCGCAGGCCGAGGTCCCGCACGATCTTCTGCGGGAGCAGGCTGACCAGGTAGGAGTAGCGCGACAGCCGGGCGTCCACGCCGGTGAACGGGCGGGTGGAGACGGCGGCTCCGCCGGTGTGGTCCAGCCGCTCCAGCACCAGCACGGACCGTCCGGCCCGGGCCAGGTAGGCGGCGGCGACCAGACCGTTGTGGCCGCCGCCGACGATCACGGCGTCGTAACTGGGGTGGAGCTCGTGTGCACGCATGATTCTTCGTAACACGGTCCACGGCGTCTTGGACACAGGGAGCCCCGCGGACGGACCGGCGCGGGCGGAGCCGGTCCCGTCCGTCACGCGCCGCCCGCCGCCCGGCGCTCCCGCAGCGCCGCCACCCTCCGGTACAGGGCGACGGCCTCCGGGCCCCGGCCGAGCCGTTCCAGGCAGTGGGCCTCGTCGCCCCGGCCGGCCAGGGTGTCGGGGTGGTCGGCGCCCAGCACCCGCTCGCGGGCCGCGGCCACCCGCCGGTACTCGGTGAGCGCGTCGGCCCAGCGGCCGAGCCAGCCCAGGCCGACGGCGACCTCCCGCCGGCTGACCAGGGTGTCGGGATGGTCGGCGCCCAGGACCCGCTCGCGGATCGCGCACACGTCCCGGGACTCGGCGAGCGCCTCCTCCCAGCGGGCGAGACGGCCGAGGTTGACGCCGAGGCCGTGCCGGGCGCGCAGGGTCTCGGGATGGGCGGGGCCGTCCACCCGGGTGCGGTCGTCGACCAGCTCGCGGTAGAGCTGGAGCGCCTCCTGGCTGCGGCCGAGGCGTCCCAGGCTGATGCCGGTCTCGTAGCGGGCGGCGAGGGTCTCGGGGTGGTCGGGGCCGAGGGCGTGGGCGCGGGCCGCGGCGACCTCGCGGTAGGTCTGGAGCGCCTCCGGCCAGCGGCCCAGCTGGCCGAGGGCGTAGGCCACCTCGTAGCGGGTGACGAGGGTGTCCGGGTGGTCCGCGCCCAGTACCCGGCGCCGGGCCGCGGCCACCTCGCTCGCCATCCGGTACGACTCCTCCAGGCGGCCGAGCCGGCTGAGGTTGAAGGCGAGGTTGTGCCGGCAGCGCAGGGTGTCGGGGTGGTCCGCTCCCGCGGTGCGTTCCCGGGCGGCGAGCACCGAGGTGTAGATCTGGTGGGCGTCGAAGTGGCGGCCCAGCCGGCCCAGCACGTACGCCGTCTCCTGGCGGGTGGCGAGGGTGTCCGGGTGGTCGGCGCCGAGGATCCGGGTGCGGGCGGCGGCCACGTGCTGGTACTCGCGCAGGGCGTCGGCGGCGCGGTCGGTGCGGCTGAGGGTGAAGGCGACCTCGTAGCGGCTGGCGAGGGTCTCGGGGTGGTCCGGGCCGAGCAGATGGGCGCGTTCGGCGGCGACCGCGCGGTGCACCTCCCCGGCCTCGGCCCAGCGGCCGAGCCGGCCCAGGCTGAGGCCGGCGTTGTGGCGTGCGGCGAGCGCGGTGAGCGCCCGCGGGGACGGGGCGTCGGGGGCGGGCGGCGCGGGGACGGTGCCGAGGGCCGGGCGGGCGATCCACTCGCCGGTCAGGCCCGCGCCGGCGTCCGGGGGCGGGCCGAAGGGGCCTGTACCGGTGGCCTTGTGACCGGTGGTCATGCCCTGGGTCCAGGACGGCAGCCGCGCGGGCCCGACCGGCCGCGGACCGGGCTCGGGAGGCAGCGGGCCGGACTCGGGAGGCCGCGGGCCTGGCCCGGGAGGCCACACGCCGGACTCGGGAGGTCGCAGCTCCGGCCGGGGTGTCACGACCGTCGGCACGTACGCCGGGGTCGTCCGGCCCGCCGTGATCCGGCGTCCCACCTCACGGGCGTCGTACGGGCGTTGGCCGGGCCGTTTGGCGAGCAGGTCCAGGATGATCCGGTCGAGGTACTCGGGCAGCTCGGGCCGCTGCTCACGGGCCGGCCGGGGCGGGGTGTCACGGTGCCCGACGAGGATCGCCCAGGGGTCGTCGAGGTCGAACGGCGGTGCCCCGGTGGCGAGTTCGTACAGCACACAGCCCAGCGAGTACAGGTCGCTGCGCTGGTCGACCTCGTCGCCGCCGATCTGCTCCGGGGACATGTAGTGCGGGGTGCCCAGCGCGATGCCGGTGCCGGTGAGCCGGGACGTGAAGCCGATGTCGTGGCCGAGACGGGCGATGCCGAAGTCGCAGATCTTCACCGTGCCGTCGGTGAGCCGCACGATGTTCGCCGGTTTCAGGTCGCGGTGCACGATGCCCTGCCGGTGGGTGTAGGCGAGGGCGGCGGACACCTGGTCGGCGATCTCGGCGACGTCGGGCACCGGCAGCGGGCGCCGTTCGTTGTCGTCCAGCAGCTGGCAGAGGTTGCGGCCGTCGAGCAGCTCCATCACCAGGAACAGGACACCGTCGAACTCGCCGAAGTCGTGGACGACGGTGACTCCGCGGTGCTGGAGTCCGGCGGCCACCCGGGCCTCGCGCCGGAACCTCTCGCGCAGGACGCGGGTGAACGACGGGTCGTGGTGCGGCCCGTGAGCCTTGAGGCATTTCACTGCGACCTGCCGGCCGAGGGACTCGTCGCGCGAGCGCCACACCTCGCCCATCCCGCCGCGCCCGATCAGCTCCAGCAGCCGGTAGCGGCCCTGGATCAGCGTGTTCTCCGCCATAGTGCGCCGCCCCCGTGACGTCCGGCCCTCCCCTGGCCCGTCCAGTATGGCGGTCTATGGTCCGACTTTGTATGGCGCAGGGCGCGTATCGGGCCCGAGCCGGTCCATGGCCCGCAGGATGTGTCCGGGCGGGAGTTGCCAGCGCAGCCGTGCGGGAACACAGCGCAGCAGGGTGCCGGTGGCGCGCAACTCCCGGGTGACGGTGGCGGGCCGGGGCGCGCGCCTGCCGTACAGCTCGTGGGCGTACGGCGGCAGAGAGACGTACGCCAGCTGCGCCACGCGCCGCCACAGCAGGGCGCGCGCCGGGACGAGCAGGGGGTGGGTCGGCGGGCGGAGCAGGAAGTCGTCCACCGCGCGGGCGTCGTCTCCCGCGGCGAGTTCGGGGCGCATCTTCTCGAAGTAGGCGGCCATGGCGGCCCGGTCGGCGGGGACGGCATCGGGGTCGAGCCCCACCAGGCGGGCGCTGGCCCGGTGTTCGGCGAGGTAGCGGTCGGCGGCCGCGTCGGTGAGGGGATAGCCGGAGCGGCGCGCGACGTGCAGATAGGAGTCGATCTCGGCGCAGTGCACCCACAGCAGCAGCTCGGGTTCGTCCACCTGGTACCGCTCGCCGGTGTCCGGATCGGTCGCCGAGAGCATCCGGTGGATCTTGCGGACCCGTGCGCCGGCCTTCTCGGCGGCCTCCGTGGTGCCGTAGGTGATGGTCCCGACGAAGTCGGCGGTGCGCAGGAGCCGGCCCCAGGCGTCGCGCCGGAAGTCGGAGTTCTGCATGACCCCGCGCACGGCGCGCGGATGGAGGGCCTGGAGGTAGAGGGCCCGGACGCCGGCGACCCACATCATCGGGTCGCCGTGCATCTGCCAGGTCACGCTCTGCGGAGTGAACAGCCCCGGGTCGCCCGTCATACCGGCAGTGTGACCAGGCCTGCTAGCCGGCACAAGGCAACCCCCCGTGACCAGCACTGATGCCAACCGACTCGACCGGCTTTCACGCGCGTCGCGCCCTGCGGGGCGGGGTGTGAGTTCCGGATTCGCACCGGATTCCCTGGCCTCGGGTGAGGCTCGACCGGCGCACTGCGGCCATCAAGGCAATCCGTGGGTCAAGTCGTGTGATCGGTCACGGGGTACGGCACGAAGGTGCTGGTGTTCTGGTCGATCCGCAGGGGTCGGCCGAGGGGCGGTGCGCCGCTGGGGGCAGTCGAGGCGTTCGCAGACGCGGCAGCCCATGCCGATGGGGGTGGCGGCGGAGGTGGTGGTGAGGTCGAGTCCGTCGGAGTAGACGAGGCGGTGGGCGTGGCGGATCTCGCAGCCCAGGCCGATGGCGAAGGTCTTGCCGGGCTCGCCCCAGCCGCCGCGGTGCCGGGTGACGGCCCGGGCGGTCCACAGGTAGCGCTGTCCGTCGGGCATTTCGGCGATCTGGACGTGGATCCGGCCGGGGGCGGCGAACGCCTCGTAGACGTTCCACAGCGGGCAGGTACCGCCGGCCCGGGAGAAGTGGAAGCCGGTCGCGGACTGGCGCTTGGACATGTTGCCGGCGCGGTCGACGCGGACGAAGGAGAAGGGTACGCCGCGCAGCCGGGGGCGTTGGAGGGTGCTGAGGCGGTGGCAGACGGTCTCGTAGCCGAGGCCGTGGTGGTCGGTGAGGAGTTCGATGTCGTAGCGGGCTTCCTCGGCCGCCGTGTGGAACGCGGTGTAGGGGAGGATCAGGGCGGCGGCGAAGTAGTTGGCGATGCCGATGCGCGCCAGGGCGTGGGTGGGGGTGCCGGGTTCGAAGTCCTCGGCGGCCCGGCGGTCGAGTTCGTCGCGGTGTTCGAGCAGGGCGAGCTGGGTGGCCATGCGAAAGGCGCGCTGACCGGGGCGCAGCCGGGCCGAGAGGTGGAGGCTGCGAGTCGGCTCGTCGTAGTGGTGCAGACGGTCGCCGGATTCACCGGTCAGCCGTACGCCGTGGTGGTCGGTGAGGCGTGCGGTGAGGACCCGCAGGACATCCCCGGGGCGCACGCCGATCTCCCGGGCGAGTTCCTCCGCCGCGAGGTCGGTGTCGTGGAGGTAGTTCTGGCGGCGGTAGAAGAAGTCGCGGATCTCCTCGTGCGGCGAGTGGGGTGAGCGCGGCGCGGCCGGGTCGGTGTCGCGGGCGTCTGTCGCGCCGGCGAGGCGTTCGGCCAGGAGGTGACTGCGACGGCTGAGGTCGAGCAGGACCTGGGCGACGGTGGGCATCCGGGAAGCCAGCTCGGCCAGGTCGGTCGCACTCACCCGGGAAGCGGTGATCTCGCCTGCCAGGGTCTCGCGGAGGTCGGCCATCAGACGGCTGGTGTCGCGCTCGGAGAAGAAGCCCGGGTCGACGCCGAACGCCTCGGTCAAGCGCAGCAGGACGGGCACGGTGAGCGGGCGGGAGTCGTGCTCCATCTGGTTCAGATAGCTCGGCGAGATGCCCAGCACCCGGGCGAGCTCGGCCTGGCTCATCCCGCGTTCCTCGCGCAGGCGTCGCAGCCGCGCGCCCGCATAGATCTTGCTCACCGCGCTCCTCCGTGTCCGGGACGCGGTCAGCGTATGTGATCAGGGCTCGGATCGGACCCTTCGCAAGCTTGGCAGATGGCGGTCCGAAGATTCGCAGAAGTTGGCAATCGTCCACAGTTGATGGCACTGAGTGCCAATGCCAGAGTCTGGGTGCGGCCCGTCGGCCCCCGGCGCCACCGCCCGCACCCGGGGCGCGATTCATGCCCTGAAATGGGAGATCCCGGCATGGGCAACGGTCGACACCGGCAGCATTGCTCAGCTCCGCCGCACGGCGGCACGGCGGGCCGCACCGCAGCTGTACGACACACAGTGCCATCCCTGTTCACCCTGGACCGGGAGCTTGGCAGACACAACAGACCGAGGAGACGGTGACAGTCATGGCAGATGCGAGGACGCAGGCGGCCGAGGAACTCGCGCGGCGCTGGGCCACCGACCCCCGCTGGCAGGGCATTGAGCGCACCCACAGCGCCGAGGATGTCGTACGGCTGTCCGGCAGCGTGCGCGAGGAGCACACCCTGGCCCGGCGCGGCGCCGAGCGCCTGTGGCGCCAGCTGCGGGAGCGTGACTACATCCACGCCCTCGGCGCGCTGACCGGCGGCCAGGCCGTCCAGCAGGTGAAGGCCGGGCTCCAGGCCATCTACCTGTCCGGCTGGCAGGTCGCCGCCGACGCCAACCAGGCCGGGCACACCTACCCCGACCAGAGCCTCTACCCGGTCAATTCCGTTCCCCAGGTGGTCCGTCGGATCAACAACGCCCTCCTGCGCGCCGACCAGATCGCCACCGCCGAAGACGCCGGGGACACCACCGACTGGCTCGCGCCGATCGTCGCCGACGCCGAGGCCGGCTTCGGCGGTCCGCTGAACGCCTTCGAGCTGACCAAGGCGATGATCGCGGCGGGTGCGGCCGGCATCCACTACGAGGACCAGCTCGCCTCCGAGAAGAAGTGCGGCCACCTCGGCGGCAAGGTCCTGGTGCCGACCTCGCAGCACATCCGCACCCTGAACGCGGCCCGGCTCGCGGCCGACATCGCCGACGTACCGACCGTGCTCGTCGCCCGGACCGACGCTCTGGCCGCCAGCCTGCTGACCAGCGACGTCGACGAGCGCGACGCCCGGTTCGTGACCGGCGAGCGCACCGCGGAGGGCTTCTACCGCGTACAGAACGGCATGGCGCCGGTCATCGCCCGCGGGTTGGCCTACGCCCCGTACGCCGACCTGATCTGGGTGGAGACGGGCACCCCGGACCTGGCGCAGGCCCGCGAGTTCGCCGAGGCGATCCACGCGCGGTACCCCGACCAGATGCTCGCCTACAACTGCTCGCCGTCGTTCAACTGGAAGGCGGCCCTGGACGACGACCGGATCGCCAAGTTCCAGCGCGAGCTGGGGGCGATGGGATACCGCTTCCAGTTCATCACCCTGGCCGGCTTCCACTCCCTCAACCACGGCATGTTCGACCTGGCCCGCGGCTACGCCGAGCACGGCATGACCGCCTACGTCGACCTCCAGGAGCGCGAGTTCGCCGCGCAGGAGCACGGCTTCACCGCGGTCAGGCACCAGCGTGAGGTCGGCACCGGCTACTTCGATCTGGTCTCCACCGCCGTCAACCCGGCTTCTTCGACGACCGCGCTGGCCGGGTCCACGGAGGAGGAGCAGTTCCACTAGGCCGCCCGTCACGGCCCGGCCCCCGTCCGATGGAGGCCGGGCGGCAGTCACCGCCACCCAGCTCCCCGTTCAGGAGTCCTGATGTCCACCACCACTCTCGCGCAGCATGTCCGCGTCCTGGCCGAGCCCGGCGACCGGCACGACGAGATCCTCACCCCCGCCGCGCTGGACCTCGTCGGCCGGCTCGCCGCCGAGTTCGGCGAGTGCCGTGAGGGTCTGCTGAAGGAACGCCGACGGCAGGCCATCCGCCTCGCGGCCGGCTCCCCGCTCGAATTCCCCGTGGTCACCTCCGCCGTCCGCGACGATCCCGGCTGGCGCGTCGCTCCGCCCGCGCCCGGCCTGGCCGACCGCCGGGTCGAGATCACCGGCCCTCCGGATCGTCGTACGGCGGTGAATGCCCTCAACTCCGGTGCCAGTGTGTGGATGGCCGACTTCGAGGACGCCACCGCGCCTGCTTGGGACAACGTCATCGGCGGCCAGCTGACCCTGCTCGACGCCATCGAGCGGCGCGTCGACTTCACCACCGCCGACGGCACGGCGCATCGGCTCGGTGACCGCGACCAGCCCGCCACCATCGTCGTACGGCCGCGCGGCTGGCACCTCGACGAGGAGCACCTGGAGTACGGCGGCCGGCCCGTGCCCGCCGCGCTCGTCGACTTCGGCCTGTACTTCTTCCACTGCGCCCAGCGGCAGATCGACGCCGGACACGGCCCGTACTTCTCCCTCCCGAAGCTGGAGAACCGGTACGAGGCCCGGCTGTGGCACGACATCTTCGTCTCCGCCCAGGAGTTGCTCGGCATCCCGCGCGGCACGATCCGTGCCACCGTGCTCATCGAGACGATCACCGCCGCGTTCGAGATGGAGGAGATCCTCCACGAACTGCGCGAGCACAGCGCAGGGTTGACCGCAGGCCGCTGGGACTACCTGTTCAGCCTCATCAAGACCTTCGGCCACCGCACCGACTTTCTCCTGCCCGACCGCGCCGAGGTCACGATGACCGCCCCCTTCATGCGGGCCTGCACCGAACTCCTCGTCCGTACCTGCCACAAGCGCGGCGCGCACGCCATCGGCGCCATGGCCGCCCAGATGCCGGCCGAGGACCCGGCCGCGAACGAGGCGGTCCTGGCCGCGGTGCGGCGGGACAAGGAACACGAGGCGGAGGCCGGCTTCGACGGCTCCTGGGTGGCCCACCCCGGCCTGGTCCGGGTCTGCCGGGACGTCTTCGACAACGTCCTCGGCGACCGGCCCCACCAACTGGACCGCACCCGCGACGACGTCGAGGTGACGCCCGCCGACCTGCTGTCGGTGCGCCGCGTCGGCGGCCCGCCCACACCCGGGGGCGTCCGCACCAACATCGCGGTGGCGCTGGGCTACTTCGACGCCTGGCTGCGCGGACAGGGCGCGGTCGCCATCGACGGCCTGATGGAGGACGCCGCCACCGCCGAGATCGCCCGGGTGCAGATCTGGCAGTGGCTACGGCACCGGGTGATCGACCGGGAGACGGTCCTGCGCATCCTCGACGAGGAGGTCGCCGCCCTCACCGCCGTCCGGCCGTGGGCGCCGGTCGAGGAGGCACGTGCGGTGTTCGAGCGGACGACGCTCGCCGGCGAGTTGCCGCTGTTCTTCACCCCGGACGCGTACTCCCGTCACCTCGTGCGGCGGGCGGAGGCCCAGGCATGAGCGTCGGCATCACACGCGTCGGTGTCGTCGGCGGTGGGCAGATGGGCGCCGGCATCGCGGAGGTCTGTGCGCGGGCCGGCCTGGACACCGTGGTCTGCGAGGCCGACGCCACCGCCGCCCGCGCCGCGCGGGACCGGGTGGCTTCCTCGCTCGAGCGCGCCGTCCGGCGGGGCAAACTGGATCCCGCAGCCGCTCAAGAGGCCCTGGGCCGCCTCGTGTTCACCGGTGAACTGGACGATCTGGCCGACCGGCAGCTCGTCGTCGAGGCCGTCATCGAGAACGCCGGCGCGAAGACGGAGATCTTCGCCGCTCTCGACAAGATCGTCGAGGACCCGGACGCGATCCTGGCCACGAACACCTCCTCCCTGCCGATCATGCGGCTCGGCAGGGCCACGGGCCGCGCCGACCGGGTCGTGGGCCTGCACTTCTTCAACCCCGTGCCGGTCCTGCCCCTCGTCGAGGTCGTGGCCTCCCTGCACACGGCCCCCGAGACGGTTTCCGCCGTCGAGTGCTTCACCGCCGAAACGCTGGGCAGGACGGTCATCCGCTCCCGGGACCGGGCGGGCTTCGTCGTCAACGCCCTCCTCGTCCCGTACCTCCTGTCCGCCGTCCGGATGGCCGAGTCGGGTTTCGCCACCGCCGCGGACATCGACACCGGCATGGAGCTGGGCTGCGCCCACCCCATGGGTCCGCTGAGGCTGGCGGATCTGATCGGGCTCGACACCGTCGCCTCGATCGCCGAGTCGTTGTACGACGAGTTCCGTGAACCCCTCTACGCCCCGCCCCCGCTGCTCCAGCGGATGGTCGAGGCCGGCCTGCTGGGCCGTAGGACCGGCCGGGGGTTCCACACCTACGCCGAGGACTGAGCATCCTGGCGAACCCGGGCCGAGGGGCCCGGACCGCGCCGCCGGATGAGGGTCCGGGAGTCGCGTGGCACCGTCGGCACCGCCCGCTGGTCCGGTCCCTCGTAGGAGTGGCCTCGGGCCGGCGGCGCGGGCCAGGCGGTCGAGGGCGTCCTGCGTGCCCCACAGCCATTGACGCCTGCTCACCAACGGGGCCGATCGGCGGCTCCTGAGCTAGGCGACTTGCGCCTTCCCCAGGGAATCAGGCTGCGTCTGCCGAGCGTGCTGGTGGTGGTGTTGTGCCCAGCGGACAGCGAGTGGTGCCGCCAGGCCGGTCAGGGCGAACATGGCTCCGACGACGTACCAGCCGGGCCGGCCCCAGGTGATGCAGAGGGCGATGAGCAGACTTGGCCCAAGTGCGTCGGCCAGTCCGGCGCCCAGGCCGAACACTCCCAGGTACTGGCCGGTGGCGTGCTCGGGGGCGAGGGCGAAGGAGACCTCGAAGCCGGCGGCGGCGTGCCAGAGCTCGCCGACCGTGTGGATCACCACTGCGAGAAGGAGCAGGGTTGCGGCAGCCCATGCCGGTATGCCCGCGGACAGGGATATCAGCGAGCAGGCGATGAGAAAGGCCACTCCTGCCCGGCGGTAGGCGTTGCCGCCGGCCTCGGGGGAGTCGATGTCGCGGCCGGCTCGCACCTGGAACGCGACGACCATGACAGTGCCGGTCAGCATGGTGCCCGAGATGAGCCAGCGCGGGGCGGTGGTGGCACCGACCAGCCAGAGCGGGATGGCCACGGTGAGCACCTTGAACTGGATGGCCATGATGCCGTCGAGGACGGTGAGCAGCAGGTAGGGGCGGTCCCGGAGGGCGATCCAGCGAGGGCCGCCGGCCGCCGGGAGCGGCGCGACCGGCGGCAGGGAGACGAGGAACGCCGCGGAGACCACGAAGGCGATCGCGTTGCCGATGGCCATGAGCTGATAGGCGGTGAGTGTGCCCGCCTGAACCACCCATCCCGCCCCCAGGGCACCGAGAGAGATGCCGACATTGGTCACCGCCCGGAGGTAGGCGCGGAACTCCTGTGGCCGGTCGCCTCCGTAGCGTCTGACGAGCGGACTGTGTGCGGCTTTTCCAGCTGCCTTGGCTCCGGCGGCCACGGCGACCACGACAACGAAGGGCCAGAAACTGTCCACCAGCACGAAGCCGGCCGTGGCCAGAGCCTGGACCACGAGGGTGACGGCGTAGACGCCGCGTGCTCCGTACCTGTCCGCCAGATGACCGACCGCGACGCCCAGGACCAGAGCGGCACATCCGGCGATTCCGAGCCCGGTCCCCACCTGGCCCGCCGGTAGGTGAACCGCTTCGGTGAAATACAGCACCCCAGCGGTCAGATACAGGCCACTGCCGACGGTGTAGACGAAGTTCGAGGCAGCGAGGACACGCTGCGGTCCGGAGTCCGGCATCAAGCGGGGCATGACAACGCTCCACACGTCACGGGCAAGTAAGGGTCCGTCAAGCTTGTTGCACATTACTTGCACTTGCGAGACTGTCGCTACTCTCAGGTGGGGTGTGAGGCTGATGACGTTCCTCGGACAAGAAGTGCCGCCGTCGCGGCGGCGGTCGCCCTGACTGGGCTCGCCGCCTGCCCGGGTACGGCAAGGACGGCAACTCCAAGATCTTCGACGGACTCCTCGCCCGCGACACGGACCTCGAGCCGCGGCAGCGGCGACCACACCGGCGAGAACGGCCACCGCTGTGGTGCGGACGAGGCCCAGGATCGCGCCCGCTGCGACGTCGCCGAGCCAGGTGTGGCCGACGGCAAGCAGCGCCACCGGGCGGAGGGTCCGTCCGAGAGGACCCCGGGCGGACCACCCCACCACCCCTCAAGGGCCGGCGGTTTCCGTCGGCCGGGTGTCCTCCGTCGCGCGGGCGCCGTCCGCGAGCGGCTGGGCCTCATAGGTGATGCGGATGACGCCGTCGGCGTGCCGGTCGGTGCTCGCCCGGACGCCGAAGACGTCGGCGAGGATCTGCGGGGTCAGCACCTCCAGCACGGGCCCGGCCGCGACCACAACCCCCTCGTGCAGGACGACCAGGTGGTCGCAGAGCCGTGCGGCCAGGTCGAGGTCGTGCAGGACGGCGAGGGTGGTGATCCCGGTGGCGCGGATGAGGTCCAGGAGTTCGAACCGGGCGCGGATGTCGAGGTGGTTGGTGAGTTCGTCGAGGACGAGGAGCCGGGGGTCCTGGGCCAGCGCGCGGGCCAGCAGGACGCGTTGACGCTCGCCGCCGGACAGGGAGGCGTAGTCCCGGTGGGCGAAGGGGCGTACGCCGCAGCGGTCGACGGCGTCGGTCACGGCCCGTTCGTCCTCGGTCCCGTCGCGGCCCAGCAGGCTGTGGTGGGGGGAGCGGCCCAGGGCGACGATCTCGGTGACGGTCAGGCCGGTGGTGTTGCCGCCGGAGTCCTGGAGGACGGCCGCGGTGCGGCGGGCGGCGGCCCGGGCGGACAGCCTCCATACGTCGTCCTCGCCCACCCGCACGATCCCTTGAGCCGGGCGCAGTGAGCGGTACACGGTGCGCAACAGGGTGGACTTTCCACTGCCGTTGGGGCCGACGAGTCCGACGATGTCGCCCTTGGCGGCCTCCAGGGTCACCTCACGGAGGATCGGGTTGCGGTCGAGGGTGACGTGCAGCTGGTCGATGGTGAGTTTCATGCGTCAGTCCAGGCCCTTGTTGCGGCGCAGCAGCCACAGGAAGAAGGGGGCCCCGAGGAGGGCGGTGAGGATGCCGAGGGGCAGTTCGTTGGGGCGGTTGAGGGTGCGGGAGAGGAGGTCGACGAGGACCAGGTAGACGGCGCCCAGCAGCGCGGTCAGCGGCAGCAGGCGGCGGTGGTCGGCGCCGATGGTCAGACGCACCAGGTGCGGGATCATCAGGCCCACGAAGCCGATGCTGCCGGCGACGGCGATGACGGTTCCGGTGAGCAGTGCGCTGAGGACCAGCAGGACGGCCCGCAGCCGGTTGACGTCGACGCCGAGGGCGGTGGCGGACTCGTCGCCGGCCAGCAGGACGTTGAGACGCCGGCCGAACAGGGTGAGGAGCGCGGTGGTGACGAGCACCACCACGGTGACCGTGGGGAGTTGGTCCCACTCGGCGCCCGCCACACTGCCCAGCATCCAGAACATCACCGTCCGCAGTTCGGTCGGTGTCGCCTGGAGCTGGACGAAGCTGGTGGCGGAGAGGAAGACGTAGCCGATGGCGACGCCCGCCAGCACCAGCCGGGTCGGGGCCAGTCTGCCCTGCCGCTGCCCGAGCGCGAAGACCAGCGCGCCGGCGGCCATCGCGCCGAGGAAGGCCGCGGCCGACACCCCGAGCCCGGCGAGCGCCGCGCCGCCGCCCAGGGTGATGACGAGGACCGCGCCGAGCGTGGCGCCGTAGGAGAAGCCCAGCACGATGGGGTCGGCGAGCGGATTGGAGACCACGGTCTGCAGAACGGTTCCGGAAACGGCCAGGCCGGCGCCGACCAGGGCCGCCAGGAGCACGCGCGGGGTGCGGAAGTTCCAGACGATCTGGTCGAGGGCGGGATCGGCGGGGGCCGGCCCCGCGCCGGTGAGGTGGTGCAGGACGACCCCCCACACATCACCGAGCGGGATGTTCACCGCGCCGATGCTGATCGCCACGATCATGGTGACGGCCAGCGCGACGGGCAGCAGCGTGAAGGCCAGCGGGACCTTGAGACGGCTCAGAACGCGTCCGGGTGCAGCGTCTTGGCGATCTTCTCCACGGCCAGGTCGTTGCTGGGGCCCAGGTACATCGAGTCGGACAGCGTCACGTACGCGTTGTTCTTGGCCGCCGGCCACTGGGGGAACTCCTTGAGCAGGGTCTTGGCGTAGGCCGCCGGGTTCGGGTCGTTGTAGGCGATGACGACGAGGGCGTCCACGTCGGTCGCGGCCACCTTCTCCTTGCTCAGATCGGCGAAGGACGTCTTGGACGCGTTCTCGAAGGCGTTGGAGCCGCCGGCTTCGGCGAGGATGTCGTTGTAGATGCCCTTGGCGACGACCGAGCTGAAGTCGTTGCCGCCCATGGACATGTTGGAGAAGAGCACCATGACGTTGGGCCGCTTCTCGCCCTTCACCTTGGCCGAGACGGCCGTGATGTTCTTCTCGGAGGCGGCGATCAGCTTCTCGGCCTTGTCACTGACGTTGAAGATCTTCCCCATGTCGCGCAGGAGCTGGTAGCTGTCGGCGACGGTCATCTTGGAGGTGTCCTGGTCGCAGCCCTGCGGGGAGACATAGGTCCGGGACCCCACGTCCTTGAGCTGGTCGCGGGTGGCGAAGCCGTTCTTCTCGTCGAAGCCGTACGACGTCGTCGACAGCACCAGGTCGGGGCGCAGGCCGATCATCGCCTCGCGGGGGATGTCGTAGGCCTCGTTGAGCTTGATGTCGCCGGTGGGCAGGGCCTTGATGGCGGCGGCCCGGCCAGGGACCTCGGACATGCCGTAGCTCTGCTGGTTGGCGACGATCTTGTCCTCGAGGCCGAGGGCGAGGAGGGTGGAGACCTCGGCGACGGAGGCGCCGTTCATGACGACGACCCGGCTGGGGGCCTTCTCGAAGGTCTGCTTCTGGCCGCAGTTGTCCAGTGTGACCGGGTAGCCGTTCTTCGTGGCCGCGGCTTCGGTGGACTTCGTACTCGCCCCGTCGTCGGACGATGAGCCGCCGCATGCCGCCGTGAGCAGACAGAGGGCTGCGGCCAGGGCGGTGGCGACCGGCCGGTTGATCGACATGCGGGCTCCTTGCGTGGCGGAAGGACTCATCGGGCTGAAAGGTCCTGTTGCAGTAGTCGGGGCGAAGTGAGCCTGAGTTCCCGGCAGTTCACGAATTTCTCGGGGGCGTCGCCCGTCGGGGACGGAGCGGCGCCTCCGGGGCCGGCAGCACGCCCGAGGTCACACAGTGGTCCAGGTGGCGGAAGACCAGGTCGCGGTCGACGGGCGGGCAGCTGATGCCGCTGCCTTCGAGCCCGGTGCGCACGTTGTCGGCCTGGATCCGACCGAGGCGCAGGTCGGTCGCGTCGGCCTGCTCCGCCGCGTCGAAGAAGGCGATCGTCGTGGCGGCGACGTCGGCCGAGCGGGGCAGCAGCTCCCGCCACCGGGCGAGCGACAGGCACCGCACCGGATAGCCGTACTCCCGCACCCAGTCGTAGACCTCGCTCAGCCGTACCCGGGGCAGGGTCGCGTGGTGGAAGACGGGGCCGCCCGCCGATGCGCGCGGGTGGAGGCCGAGGTGGACCAGGGCCCGGGCGACGAAGTCCACCGGCGTCCACACCTCGTCCTCGAACAGCTCCGGGACGATTCCCTCCGGGACACCCGCCCGCAGCACGCTCCACAGGAAGTCCCGCTCGTTGACGTATCCCGTCCCGGACGGTCCGACCACACGGCCCAGGCGGTGCACGGTGACCGGCAGACCGCGTTCGGCCGCCTGCTCCAGCAGCCGTTCGGACGCCCACTTGGACTGCTGGTAGCCGTACCGCAGTCCCTCGTGGGCCGGCAGGAACGCCTCCGGCACCTCGGGGCTCAGGCTCGCGGGCGGGGCCACGGAGAGGGTGGAGACGTAGTGCAGGGGTGTGGTGCGTACGGCGGCCAGGCGCAGGAGGTGGGCGGTGGACTCGGTGTTGACGGCGCGCAGGGTGGCGTAGTCGCGCAGGATGCTGACGGTCGCGGCGTTGTGGAAGATCGCGTCGCAGGTGGCGGCGAGGTCGCCGAGCGTGTCCCGGGTCAGGCCGAGGTCCGGGCGGGCGAGGTCGGCGGGGACGGCGGTCAGCCGGTCCCGGGCCCGCTCGTCGAGGGTGATTCCGTGGCGTGCGAGGGTCTCGTGGATGCGGGCGCCGGCCTCGGGTCTGCCGTCGGCCCGGACCAGGCAGACGATCTCGGCTTCCGTCACGTCGAGGAGTTCCGCCAGCAGATGGGCGCCCACGAAGCCGGTGGCGCCGGTGAGGAGGATCCTCCGTGGGGCGGCGCCCGGGGTGCGGTGGATGCCGGGTCCGATGCCCTGGTCGAGCACGGCGTCGGCCAGGAACGCCGCGGCGGAGGTCGTCGGCGGCGGTGGTGACGTCTCGTCCAGGAAGCGGGCCAGTGCGGCTGCGGTGGGGTGCTGGAAGAGCCAGGCGACCCGTACGTCGCGGCCGAGTTCGGCACCGAGCCGGTTGGCGACCTGGATCGCCTGGAGGGACTGGGCGCCCAGGTCGAACACGTCGTCGTCCACCGTGACGGTGTCGGCGCCGAGGATCTGGCGCCAGACGCCGGTGATGGTCCGCTCCAGGTCGCTGCCCGTGGCCGGGGCCTGCGGGACCGGCGGCGTGCTCAGGGCCGTCCGGTCGATCTTGCCGGAGTCGGTGCGGGGCAGCCGGGCGACGGCCTCGACGGCAGAGGGGATCATCGCGGCGGGCAGGCGTGCCCGCAGGTGCACCCTGATCTCCGACGCCGACGGGGCCGGGGACTGTGCCACCAGATGGGCGACCAGACGCCGGGTGCCGTCGGCGAGGGTCTGTCCGACGACGGCCGCCTCACGGATCCCGGGGTGGGTGAGCAGGGCGCTCTCGACCTCGGCGGGCTGGACACGATGACCACTGATCTTGAACTCGTCGTCCGACCGGCCCAGGAAACGCAGCTGCCCGTCCTCGTCGACGCGCACGAGGTCACCGGTGCGGTAGGCGCGGGGAGCGCCGGGGACATCGGTGAGCGGGGCGAAGCGGGAGCCGTCCCGCGGGGCTCCCCGGTAGCCCCGGGCCAGGGTGTCGCCCAGCAGATACAGCTCCCCCTCGACGACGGCGGCCCGGATGCCGGGCAGGGGCAGGCCGATGGGGACCTCGCCGGGCGCGAGCGCCGGGTCGTGCAGGTCGGCGACGGTGGCGACCACGGTCGCCTCGGTCGGCCCGTAGGTGTTGAGCAGCGCGACCGAGGTGCCGACGGCCTTGCGCCAGCGGTCGACCCGTTCGGGCAGGGCCGCCTCGCCGCCGATGACGACGGTCCGCACGCTCTCCGGCAGGACGGAGCCGGTCGAGACCGTGTAGGCCACCTCGTGCCAGTAGGCGGTGGGCAGGTCCAGCACGCTCACCCGCAGCCGCGCGCACTCGTCCAGGAAGCGGGGAACCGACTCGGTCATGTCGTCGGTGCGGATCACCAGCGTGCCGCCGGCGCACAGCGTGAGGAAGATTTCCTCCACGCTGGCGTCGAAGTGCAGCGGGGCGAAGTGCAGGACGCGGTCGGTGCGTCGGAGGCGGTAGCGGTGGGTGGCGGCGGCGACGAAGTGGGCCAGCGCTCCGTGCCCGATCTCGACGGCTTTGGGGCGGCCGGTGGAACCCGAGGTGTGCAGGACGTACGCGAGGTCCGTGGGCGCGGGTGCCGACGGGGCCCGGGTGGTGCGGGGGCCGGTGTCCGGCTGTTCCAGCAGGAGTACGGGGTGCTCCGCGAAGTCGGCCGCGCGCTCACCGGTCGTCAGGACGAGCGCCGGAGCCGTGTCGGCCAGCAGGTGGGCCGTACGGTCGGCCGGGGCCTTCGGGTCGAGGGGGCAGTAGGCGGCACCCGACAGCAGGACACCCAGGACGGCGGTGACGGCCTCGATCCCTCGGGGCAGGGCCACCGCCACCACGTCGCCTCCGCCGACGCCCCGGCCGGCCAGGCGGCGGGCGAGGTTCCGTGCGGAGCCGAAGAGCTGGGCGTAGGTGCGGCTGTCCCCGGCGTGTTCCAGGGCGACGGCCGCGCCCCGGCGGGCGGCGTGGTCGGCGATCAGGTGCAGCACCGGGCGGGCCGGGGCGGGCAACGGTCCGCCGTCGAGAACCCGGACCGCGCGCTCGGCGTCCGGGCGGGCGCCGAGCGCGCGGTCCGGGTCGGCGAGCCCCTCCTCCAACACCGTGAGCAGGCCCTCCTGAAGGTCCGCCACCTCCGCCTCCGTGTAGAGGCCGGGGTTGGCGTCCAGGGCGATGCGCAGACCGGTGCCGTCGGAGCGGTCGTAGACGTTGACGGCGAGGTCGTCCACGGGCCCGGCGGAGACGTTGTGGACGGTGCTGGAGTGACCGGCGAAGCGCAGGTCGTACTCGAACGGCATGATGTTGACGCCGGGCCCGGAGAGCCGCCGCCGACCGCCCACCAGCTTCAGGTCGCGGCGCAGTTGCTCGTAGCGGTAGCGCTGGTGGGGCAGCCCGGCGCGCAGTTCGCGCGAGAGACGGGCCGCGAGGTCACGGAGGCTGTCGTCGGGGGTGACGGGGACCCGCAGGGGCAGGATGTTGCGCACCATGGCGGGCACCCGCAGGGAAACCGAGCCGAGGCGGCCCATCGCCGGCAGGCTGAGGACGATCTCCGGCGCGCCGGTGATCCGGTGCAGGTACGCGACGGTCGCCGCGAGCAGGACCTCCGACCAGGTGACCGACAGTTCGCGGGCGACCGTGCGCAGGGTGTCGGCCCGAGCCGGGTGGAGGTCGATGACCCGGCGGTGGAAGGTGCGGGCCGGCAGGGCTGTACGGCCGGCCGGGGTGGCCACGGGCGGGCGGTCGGCGTAGCGGTCCGTCCAGTAGGCCCGGTCCTCGGCGTGGCGGGGGGATGCGCGGTAGGCGCGTTCCTCGGCCCGGACGGACTCCAGGGTGCCGAAGCCGCTGTCGGGCACGGCCTCGCCGGCCGTGAGCGCGGTGTAGACCTGAGCCACGCGCCGGGCCACGAGGGAAAGCCCGAAGCCGTCGAGGGCGATGTGGTGGACGCGGTGGTACCAGAGGTACTCGTCGCCGGCGATCCGCAGCAGGGCGTGGCCGAAGAGCGGGCCGTGGGCGAGGTCGACGGGGCGGGCCATGTCCTCGTCCATCCAGGCCAGGGCCGCGGCGTGCGGGGCGGGCTCGGCGGTGAGGTCGGCCGAGTGCAGCCGCCATGCGCCGGTCGGGGCGGGTGCCTCCCAGGGACGGCCCTGCTCATCGACGACGTAGACGACGTTCAGGGCCTCGGTCTCGGCGACGACCTGGTGCAGGGCGGCGTCGAAGGCGGCCTCGTCCACCGGGCCGTGGATGTGGACGTACTCGGCCGTGTTGTAGGCGGGGCTGTCGGGGTCGAGCTGCTGGCCGGTCCAGATGCCCTCCTGGGCGGCCGGCAGCGAACGGCGCACCGTCATGGGGTGTCCCCCCGGCGGGCGGAGAGCAGCTGCCACCACTGGGCGAAGGACGTGCACTCGGCGAGTTCGACGAAGGTGATGTCCACGCCGGTCGATCGCCACCCTTCCATCAGGGTGGCGATGCGCAGGGAGTCGAGCCCGGCGTCGAGGGGGTTGTCGTCGAGGTCCACTTCATGGGGCTCCAGGTACAGGTACTCCGCGAGGTCGGCGCGGAAGCCGTCCAGGGTGAGGGGAGCGGGCATGTCGGTCTCTCTCCGGGTAGGGGCGGGTCAGTTGACCTTGCGGGCGGTGTCGCCCCAGAAGCGGTCGCGCAGGGCGCGGCGCAGGATCTTTCCGCTGGGGTTGCGGGGCACGCTGTCGATGAACTCGTAGCGGGCGGGCAGCTTGAAGCTCGCGAGCCGTGGCACGAGGTGGGTGTGCAGATCGCGGGGGCTGGGCGGCTGTCCGGGGTCCGCTACGACAAAGGCGTGCACGTATTCGCCCCAGCGCTCGTCGGGTGCGCCGACGACGACGGCCTCGGCCACCCCGGGGTGGCTCTCCAGGGCGTTCTCGATCTCGGCCGGGTAGACGTTCTCGCCGGCCACCAGGATGGCGTCCTTGATGCGGTCGCGGATGAAGACGTATCCGTCCTCGTCGAGGTAGCCGGCGTCGCCGGTGTGGATCCAGTCGTCGACGAGCGTCTCGGCCGTCCTGTCCGGCAGTCCCCAGTACTCGACCATCCTGGCCGGGGTGTGCAGACAGACCTCCCCGACCGCGCCCGGCGGGAGTTCCCGTCCGTCGCCGTCGATCACCTTGGCCCGTACGCCGGGATACGGCCGTCCCGCCGCCTGCATCAGCGGTCCGCCGGGGACATGGGCGGCCGGGGGCAGGCAGACGGCGGTGTTGCCGGTCTCGGTGAGGCCGTAGATCTGTGCGAACTCGCAGTCCAGGACGGCGAGGCTCTCCTCCAGCAGGGCCTCGGAGATCGGGGAGCCGCCGTAGACGGTCTTCCGCAGGGTGGTGAAGTCTTTCCCGCTCACGCCCGGTTCGGTGAGCATCATGCGGAGCATCGCCGGTACGACACAGGCTGTCGTGATACCGAGGTCGCGGATGAGGTCCACGGCGCGACGGGCCTCGAAGGCGCGCATCGCGACGACCGTCGTCCCGGCGTCGAGGTTCTGCGTGGCCCACCACAGGCCGCCGATGTGGAACCCGGGAATGCCGACGAGCGCGATGTCGCCGGGCCGCCAGTCGATCCAGTCCAGCCCCTCGCCCGCCAGGGCCTCCCGGATCGCGAAGAAGCTGCGGTGGGCGAGGACCACGCCCTTGGGCAGTCCGGTGGTGCCGCTGGTGTAGAGCTGGGCGACGGGAGTGTCGGGAGTCGCGTCGAACTCGGTTTCCCCGTCGCCGTGTTGTCCGCACCACTCCTCCCATGCCGCCAGGGAAACGACCGTTTCGGGCGGCGCGGTGGGCATGCCCTCCACGATCTTCGCGAATTCGTCCTCCAGGAACAGCAGTCGGGTGGCGGAGTCCTGGAGGATGTGGCTCACCTCGGGTGCGGTGAGCCGCCAGTTGACGGGGACGAGGACCGTGCCGCTCTTGGCGCAGCCGAAGAGGATCTCGTAATAGTGCTCGGACTCCTTGCCGAGGTACGCCACCCGGTCGCCGGGGACGAGTCCGGCGGCCCGGATCGCGTGGGCGACGCGGTTGCTGGCGCGGTGCAGTTCCGCGTACGTCAGGGTGCGGCCCTCGCAGAGCACGGCCGGGGTGTCCGGCCGGTGCTCGGCGTGGCGGCGGGTGGTCTGGACGAGCGTCTTCATGGGGCCCTTCGGGGTCAGGGAACGTTGACGATCGCGAGGGTCGCCTCGCCGTCGCACCGGCCGCCGTGGGCGTCCCAGTAGCGGTAGGCGGTAGCGGCGTGCAGGAAGGGGGCGCCGCCGGCGGGAGCCCGCCGGGCCACGGAGCGGAACTCCATCTCCCCGGAGAAGACACGAGGATCGATGGGGCGGCGGAAGCTGCCGGCGAAGCGGGCGATGAGGATGTCCGGCAGCTGGTGGCGCCAGAAGTCGTCCAGGGTCCAGGTTTCGAACCCGGTCAGGAGTCCTTCCTTCACGGACTTGGCGACCAGGTAGTACATCATCTGGTTGTAGGCGATGTTGACCTCGACCGCGTTCAGGTGGCCGGTGTCGTCGATGTAGCAGGACTCCGGAATGGCGAACTCGCAGCGGGCTGCGCTGAGTCCGGCGTCGGCGGTGACGTGGGCGGACGTGAGGTACTTGCAGTGGTCCTTGTAGGGCCCGAGGACTCTGGCCAGCAAGTCCTCGTCCGTGCGGTGTTCGACGGCTGTCGTCATGCCGTCGTGATCCCGTCGTGCAGTTTGCGCGCGTCGTGGACGGTGACGCGGTAGGAGACGGTGGGCTCCGGGGTGGCGGTGTGCCGGGCGCGATGGATGAGGCTGCGGTTGTCCCAGATCAGCAGGTCGCCCTGTTCGAAGCTCTGCACGTGGATGTTCTCGTGCTCGAAGGACTCGTCGAGCTGGCCGGTGGCGTCGAACAGTCGCTTGAGCAGGTCCTCGTCGAGCGGGTTGCCGGCTCCGTCCTCGATACCGACGGTGAAGCCCTCGCTGAGGTAGAGGACCGTCTCGCCGGTCATCGGGTGGGTGAAGGTGGTGGGCTGGACCACGGGCGGGGTCTTGGTCTCGACCTCCTCGATGATCTCGGAGATCGGGCGGTAGACGTCATGCGGGCGGATCTTGAAGTACTTGCGGACGGAGTGCCGGCACCGCGTGCCGTCGATCTCCCGCTTCAGCTCGGCGGGCAGTCTCTCGTACGCCTTGCCCATGTCGATGAAGTAGGTGCCGCGGTTCTTCTCCGGGATGACCTGGGGGTGGATCAGGGTGATGCCGAAGGGGTCGGGCATGAACTGGTAGTCGGCGTGCCAGAACTTGCCGGTCTTCGGGACTCCTATCTGCTTGCCCCCCTCCGGGACGTTGGAGGAGACGAATATCTCCGGGACGTCCGGGTGCTTGTACATCGGTTCGTAGTAGGTCTCGGGGCGGCCGAGGCGCCGGCCGAGGGCGAGGAACTGCTCCGGGGTGAGGTCCTGGCCCTTCAGGACGGCGATCTTCTTCGTGTAGACCGTCCGAAGAAGCGTCTCGATGTCGGCCTCGGAAGCGGTGGTGTGGTCGAAGTCCTCGACGGTCGCGCCGAGCGCGGCGCCGGGCTGGTCCTTGATCTGCATGGGTGTGCTTCCTTCCGTGGGGTCAGACGGCGGCGGAACGGCGGGAGTCGACGAGTGCGGCGATCTCGCCGAGCGTGCGGTCGGGCTGGAGTTCGTCGTCGCCGACGGTGACGCCGAGGTCGCGTTCGATGCGGATGCCGATCTCGACCGTGGTCAGTGAGTCGACGTCCAGTTCGCCGAGGGTGGCCTCGGGGCGGGTGCGGT
Organism: Streptomyces phaeofaciens; assembly: GCF_014648915.1. GTDB lineage: Bacteria > Actinomycetota > Actinomycetes > Streptomycetales > Streptomycetaceae > Streptomyces > Streptomyces phaeofaciens. The sequence goes on from NZ_BMSA01000007.1 coordinate 182,184, forward strand.
CGGCGGGGGTGTCGTGCAACGTCGTGAGGATGTCCACGAGTTGCTCGTAGGTGGTGGTCATGGTGTGGTCCGTTCCTCTTGGCGCGGTGGGTCGGGGAGCGAGGGCCAGGTCAGCAGGCAGGAGCCCCAGGTGAGGCCGCCGCCGAAGGCGGTGAGCAGGAGGCGCTCGCCGGGGCGGATCCGCTGCCGGGCGGCGGCGTCGGCCAGGGCGAGCGGGATGGAGGCGGCTCCGGTGTTGCCGACGGCGTCGATGTGGGCGACGCAGCGCTCCCTGGACAGGTCCAGGCTGTCGGCGACGGAGTGCAGGATGCGGAGGTTGGCCTGGTGGGGGACGAAGTGGTCGACGTCGTCGATCTTCCAGCCGGCCTTGTCCAGCGTCGCCCTCGCCGAGGCGGCCATACGGGTCACCGCGTGCCGGTAGACCTCCGTGCCTCGCATGGCGAAGTGCCTTTCCTCCCAGGTGGGTTCACCCGGCCGGGAACGCTGCCGGGACCCACCCGCGGCGATGGTGATCAGTTCCTCGTGGGCTCCGTCGCTGCCGAGGTCGAAGTGGCCGACGGCACCGGGCTCGTCGGGGTGTCCGGCGCGCAGGACGACCGCTCCGGCACCGTCGCCGAAGATGATCGCGTTGGCCCGGTCCAGCGGATCCACGATCGTGGAGTAGGTGTCGGCGCCGATCAGCAGGACCCTTCGGGCGACACCGGCGGCGATCAGCCCGGCGGCGGTGGCCAGTCCGTAGACGAACCCGGTGCACACGGCGCCGACGTCGAAGGCCGCCACCCCGTCGAGGCCGAGGCGGGCCGCGACGCCGGGCGCGGTGGCCGGGCAGGGGCGGTCCGGGGTGGTCGTGGTGACGATCACCGTGTCGACGGAGCCGCCTCCGGCGGAGCGCAGGGCGAGCCGTCCCGCCTCGACCGCGAGGTCGGAGGTCGCCTGGCCGGGGTCGGCCAGGTGGCGGGTGCGGATTCCGGTGCGGGTACGGATCCAGGTGTCGTCGGTGTCCAGCCGCTCGGCGAGTTCGTCGTTGGTGACCACACGGGGCGGCACCCATCCGGCCAGTCCGCACAGGACGGCCGCCGGGGCGGGCGGGCTGGGGGCATCGCTGAGCACAGCTGTACTCCTGGTGGGGTGGGGTGGGGCGGTCTAGTGAGCGGTGGCGGTTCTGCGCAGGGTCAGGCCGAGCGGCACACCGCAGCCGAGCCCGGCCGCCACGGCGAACACGGCGACCCTGATGCCGGTCAGCAGGGCGTCGTCCGGCGGACCCTCGCCGACGCCGCCGGACAGCGCGACCAGCAGGGCGAGACCCACCGCTCCGCCGACCTGGAGGGTGGTGGAGGCCATGCCGGACGCCACGCCCTGGTCCTCGGGGGCGACCCCGGAGGCGGCGGCGATCCACATACCGGTCCAGGCGGCACCCTGGCCGAGGCCCAGCAGCACGATCCCCGGCAGCAGCAGCTCGTACGAGCCGTCCGTGGTGAGGGCGAGCCCGAGGGCGGCGGCTCCGACCGCGCCCGAGACCAGACCTCCGACCAGCATGCGCCGTACGCCGACCCGCGCCACGGCCCGTTCACCGGCGTGGGCGCCGAGCGCGGTCACCACGGCCGGGACGAGGAAGGCGAGGCCGGTCGCGAACGGGCCGTAGCCGCGCACGGTCTGGAAGTACAGGGTCAGGAAGTAGGGCAGGGAGCTGAAGGTGGCGCTGTACAGCGCGGTGACCGCCATCGCGGCGCGCAGGCCCCGGTGGGTGAGGAGCCGGGCCGGGACCAGCGGGTCGTGCGAGCGGGACTCGACGACCGCGAAGAGCGCCAGCAGGGTGACCGCGAGACCCGCGGCGAGCAGCGCGGACGGACTCGTCCAGCCGGCCTCGGGCGCGTGCACCAGCGCGAACACCAGGAGGGTGATTCCGCCGGTCGCGGTGAGGGCGCCCCCCAGGTCGAACCGCCGTACGGCCGCGCGCGGAACGTCCGCCGGGAACAGCCGCCACCCCGCCCAGGCGAGGGCCGCCGCGACGGGCACGTTGACGAAGAACACCGACGGCCAGCCGAACGCCTCCACCAGCACCCCGCCCAGCAGCGACCCGAAGCACAGTCCGCCGGCCCCGGCCGCACCCCACACCGCGAGGGCACGGTTCCTGGCGGGTCCTTCCTCGTAGAGGGTGTTGAGCAGGGACAGGGTGGCCGGGAACAGCAGCGATCCGCCGATGCCCTGCACAGCGCGGACGGCGACCAGGATCCCCGCCGACGGGGACAGGCCGCCCACCAGTGAGGAGCCCGCGTACACGAGGGCCGCGACCACGAACGTCCGGCGCCGGCCCAGCAGATCGGCGGTCCGTCCGCCCAGCAGCAGGAAGCCGCCGGTCGTCACGACGTAGGCGCTCACCACCCATTGCAGGTCGTGCGCGGAGAAGCCGAGACCGGATCCGATGTCGGGGAGCGCGACGTAGACGATGTTGTAGTCGAGCGCGATGACCAGCTGGGCCAGCGCCAGGACGAGAAGGGACAGTCGTGCACGCACCGGACACCCTCCTCATCACTAAATGGAAAACAACGATGAATTCCGAATGAGCACCCTCATTCGTCGATCATTTTCAGTCACGATAACACCACCGAGAAGCCTTGAGAATGGCCGACTTGAAATCACCGGAGAAGGGCGGGTGTTTCGATTTTCGGGCAGCACTGAATTTCCGGCGGCACGGAACTGCCGGATCATATTCAGCACATATCTCGGGCGGTCAGCCGTCGCCCATGAGCCGCCTGATCTCCGTCATGAGCGCCACCAGCGCCACGCGTTCCGGAATCGTCGTTTCCGGATGCCAGAGATCCACAAGAAGGCAGGTCCGCGGGCGGTCGCCGTCATTACGAGCCGCGTGCTCGAAGGAGTAGTCGAAGAGCAGACACTTCCCCTCCTGCCATGAACGGGTCTCCCCCGCGACGGTGAGGGAACACCCCTCGGGAATGTCGACGGCGAGATGCAGATTGATGCTGAAGTTCCACAGGTCGCAATGCGGGGCGACAAATGCTCCGGGCAGCAGGGTGGAGAAGTGGCATTCGAGGAGGGGACAGATCTTCTCCGTCTCGACGGCGAACTCCTGGAGCACCTTGTACGTGGTGGGCACGGCGCCCGCCGATTCCTCGACCAGGGCCCCACCCCGGTACAGATAAAGGGCCTGCCAGTCCTCCTGGCGGGTCAGATAGTGCTCGTAGTCCGAGAACGCCTCACGCCGTCCCGACCAGGCCGCGTCGAGCTCCGCCTTGACGGCCGGGTGGGCGGCTTCCAGCGCCTCGACGACCGGGGTCAGTTCGGGATGGCCGTACGGATCGTGCCACGGGGTGGCGGACAGCCCCGGCAGGATCCATTTGGCGGCCCTCTGGAGCGGGTGTCGCGGCGCTCCGCCCCCGGGCTCCAGCATCCGTTCCACGCGCCGGACGGAGTCCACGCCGTACGCGTCCCTGATCGCCGCGAAGGCGTCCTCTATCTCGGGTGTCATGCGGGCCCCTCCCGGCCGGTGCCACGACCGGCTGGCGAGCCGGTGTCGCACTAGTAGTCGGGCGGAGGGGCCGGTGAGTTCCCGCGAGTTCTCGCCAATTCTCGGCTGCACCAATGGAGTTGCCGTTTCGGTCGGCAGCGCGCCCGGCCTCGGCGGATGCCGGTGCCCGGCAGGGGCACCGGCGCTTCGCGTCAGGCCGCCAGGTCGGCCGGGGCGTCGGTCTCCAGGAGGAGCCGCTCCAGAGCGGCCCGGGCTCGAGCAACCCGGGAACGCACCGTGCCGACCGGGCAGTCGACGAAACCGGCCGTCTCCTCGTACGACAGCCCGACGATCTGGGTCAGGACGAACGCCTCACGGCGTTCTTCGGGCAGTGCCTCCAGGAGGGCGAGCAGGGCCAGTCCGTCGTCGAAGCCGGGCAGGCCGCACGGCTGGGCGCGTTCGACGGCCGCCTGCCAGTCGGGGGTGTCCGCGATCCGCGGCCGGGCGGCGGCGCGACGGAAGCTGTCGGCCACGGTGCGGCGGGCGATGGAGAAGAGCCAGGTACGGGCGGAGGCTCGGCCCTCATAGCGGTGCAGGCTGTCGAAGGCGCGCGCGAAGGTGTCCTGGGTCAGGTCGTGGGCAGTCTGAGGATCACCGCTGAGACGGGCGACGTAGCGCAGTACGTCGCCGTGCAGGGCGCGGACGAAGTGCTCGGCCGCGACGGGGTCGCCGCCCCGGGCGGCGAGTGCCCAGGCGGTCGCCGACGCGTTTGCCGAGGCACGGTCCACCCGGGGAGCGGGCAGGACGGAAACAGTCACGTGATGTCCTTCTCGGGTCATCCGGGCCCGTCTCCTCAGCGGGGAGGGCGGGCCCAACGGCACAGGAGGTGCGGCCGTACGCGCTGGGGTACGGCGACGCCCGGGGCCCTCCAGGACGTCTCGGCCCGCGGCGTCGACACGGACACGGCAAGGCGAGGAGTCCCTCGGGGGCTGCGCGAGAACGCGGCAGGCCGAGCGGTGAGGCGGGCCCCGGTGGATCCGGCTGTCTCAGGCGACAGCGGGACCCACGGGCGGCCCCCGGGATGTGACGGAGAAGCAGAGAAGGAGGCGCGCCGGAGCCGGACTGTCCTCGGCTCGGCGCCGGCGGGTGGAGGAGCTGTGGACGGGCGCGGGCAGCGCCAGCAGCAGCCGCAGGGGTGCCACCAGCCGGGCCGCGGCCGCCCGCAGGATGCGGAAGACGGCACGCTCGCCGTGGGCGAGCCACAGCCCGCACAGGACCGCGGCCAGGAGGTGGGCGGCGAGCATGCCGAAGGAGGGGGCGCCGCCCGTGCCGTGCGCGTGCTGGACTCCGCCCAGGCCGTGCGCCATGGAGCTCATGTCCATGGCGCCCATGTCCATCGTGCTCATGTCCGCCGGGCCACCGGCGGACAGGGCCGTGTGGTCCGCCGCCGCGTCGGGGGTGAGGCTCTGCGCCAGGGAGAACGTCTCGTGGAGCACCGCCTGTGCGGCGGTCACCGTCGTGACGATCACCGTGCGTCCGCGCTCCCGGCCGGCGAGGAGCCAGCCGATCACTCCGGTGCCGGCCACGCCCGCGGACATGGCCCACCAGGGGACGGACGTTCCGGACATGATCACGTGGCCGAGGGCGGCGAGCAGTACACAGGCGGCGGCGAACACACCGGCCCGCAGCGTGCGGCACCACCCTCGGACAGTCATGGCCCGCCCATCTTCGCACCCGGCGTCCGATCGCCGACAGAGGGCGCGAACGGGCACCCCCGGAACGGCTTACCGGAAGGAGACGGTCCCGGGGCGCTTCACCACGGCCAGGACCTTCACCCGGCCGGTGTGCCGGAACTCCAGGACGAACGGCACCAGGTCACCCGAACTCCATTTCCCGGAGGGCACGGACACGGTCAGGTCCACGCCGGTCGGCGACATGGCGAGGCTGCCGCCTGCCGGTATCGCCACGGAGTCGATCGTCGCCCGGTAGGCCGCGTTCCCCTCTTTCATACGGTGCTGAGCGAGCGTCACGCCGTCGGCGGCGTCGGGCGTGGTGACCCCTATGAGCCGGTCGACCGAGCCGCCCTCGTTGGCGATACGGAAGAACGCGGCCGTCTCGGCGACCCCGGCGGAGGGCAGCAGGACGCGGCCGTCGGTGACGTGGACGCGTGCGGGGGTACCGGCCTTTCCGGTGCCGGTCCAGGCGGTGAGGCCGGCCAGGGCGAGGCTGCACGCGGCGACGGGGACGAGGGCGGCGAGCGCGCCCTCCCTGAGCCGCCGGCGGTCGCCGATCCGGGACGGCGTCCGGGCCGGGGCGCGCTTCATCGGGCGGCGTCCTTCCGGGATCGGGTCCTCGGGGACCGCGTCCCGGGACCCCCGCCGGGGCCGGGCGAGGGCTGCCAGGCGCGCAGCCGCAGGCTGTTGGCCACCACCAGCACGGAACTGGCCGACATCGCGGCGGCGGCGACCATCGGGTTCAGCAGCCCCACCATGGCGAGCGGCACGGTGACGACGTTGTAGCCGAAGGCCCACACGAGATTGGCGCGGATCGTGCCGAGCGTGCGCCGGGCCAGCCGGACGGCGTCGCCGAGGGCCTCGATGTCCCCGCGTACCAGGGTGAGGTCGGCCGCGCCGATGGCCACGTCGGTGCCGCTGCCCATGGCGATGCCCAGATCGGCTCCGGCCAGCGCGGCGGCGTCGTTCACACCGTCGCCGACCACGGCGACCCGGCAGCCCTCCTCCTTCAGCCGTCGGACCAGGGCGGCCTTGTCCTCGGGAGAGCAGCGGGCATGCACCTCCTCGATACCGAGGGCGTCGGCCACGGCCCGCGCGGGAGCCTGACGGTCACCGGTGGCCAGCACCGGGCGGATGCCGAGCCTGCGCAGCCCGTCCACGGCACGGAAGCTGCCGGGCCGTACGAGGTCGCCGACGGCGATCAGCGCCTTGGCCCGGCCGTCGACCCGTACGAGCACAGGGGTGTGCGCGGAGTCCTCCGCCGCGGCCAGGGCCTTGGCCAGCACGGGAGGCAGTCTGCCGTCCGGCACGCCCACCTCGACGGCACGGCCGTCCACGTGGCCCTTGACGCCCTGCCCGGGTGTGGCGGCGAAGTCCCGTACGTCCGGCAGCGGTTCCTCGCCCGCCGCACGGCGCGCGTACGCGGTGACCGCCCGCCCGATGGGGTGCTCCGAGCCCTGCTCCACGGCTCCGGCCAGCCGGATCAGCTCCTCCTGGCCCACCTCGCCCGGCATGGCCGTCACCTTCGCGACGGTCATATGGCCCGAGGTCAGGGTTCCGGTCTTGTCGAGGACGACCGTGTCCACGTGTTGAAGCGCCTCCAGTGTCTGCGGCCCGCTCACCAGCACGCCCATCTGGGCGCCGCGTCCGGTGGCGGCCATCAGGGCGGTCGGGGTGGCCAGACCCAGCGCACACGGGCAGGCCACGACGAGAACGGCGACGCAGGCGGTGAGCGCGGCCTGCGGGTCGGCCCCGGCGCCGAGCCAGAAGCCGAGCACGGTCACCGCGATCGTGAGGACGACGGGCACGAACACGCCGGCCACCGCGTCGGCCAGCCGCTGCGCCCGCGCCTTGCCCGCCTGGGCCTCCGTGACCAGGCGGGTGATCCGGGCCAACCGGGTGTCCGCGCCGACCGCCGTGGCCCGCACCAACAGCAGTCCGCCCGCGTTGACGGCCCCGCCGACCAGGGCCGAGCCGGGGCTCACCTCCACGGGCTCGCTCTCCCCGGTGACCAGGGACAGGTCCACCGCGGAACTGCCCTCCGTCACCCGCCCGTCGGTGGCGACCCGCTCCCCCGGGCGTACGACGAAGACCTGTCCCACCCGCAGCTGCTCGATGGGGATCGACCGCTCGCCGCGCTCGTCGCGGACGGACACCTCCTTGGCCGCCAGCTCGGCCAGCGACCGCAGGGCGGCACCGGTCCCCCGCCGCGCCCGCGCCTCCAGGTACCGCCCGGTCAGCACGAACAGCGGCACGCTCACCGCGGCTTCCAGGTAGACGTGGGCGACGCCGTCGGACGCGGAGGGCAGCAGACCGAACGGCATCGTCATCCCGGGCTCGCCCGCTCCTCCGAGGAACAGCGCGTACGCCGACCAGGAGAAGGACGCCACGACGCCCAGCGAGACAAGGGTGTCCATGGTGGCCGTGGAGTGGCGCGGCCCCCGTACCGCCCGCGTGTGGAAGGGCCACGCGCTCCACACCGCGACCGGCGCGGCCAGCGCGAAGCACAGCCATTGCCAGTTGCGGAACTGCAGGGCCGGAACCATGGACAGGACGAGAACCGGCACGGCGAGCAGCGCGGTGACCAGGAGCCGCTCGCGCTCCTGCCGGGCGGCGACCGTCTCGGACTCCTCCGCGGGGCCGGCCCCCCGTCGGCTCCTCCGCGCCGGGGGGCGGCGCGGGCAGCGCGGCCTGGTAGCCGGCCTGTTCGACGGCGGTGACGAGATCCTCCGGCGGCACGCTCGCCGGATGGCTGACCCGGGCCATGCCGGTGGCCAGGTTCACGGTCGCCGTGACGCCTTCCAGCTTGCCGAGCTTCTTCTCCACCCGCCGGACACACGCCGCGCAGGTCATTCCGCCGACGGTGATGTCGGTGACCACCAGGTTCGCCATCGGCTCCGTCGGCATCACTGGCCGCCTCCGTGGGTCATCCCGGGCATGTCGTCCATGTCTGCGTCGCTGGTGCCGTCCGTACCGGATCCGGTACCTGAGCCGGTGCCCTCTCCTGTGCCGGTCCTGGTGCCGTGCATGCCGGGTGCCACCGGTCCCGCGGCCGATCCGACGGCGTACGACACCGAGAAGACCAGCGCGAGCAGCAGCAGGAAACCGAAGAGCGCGGGCGGAGGCAGCAGCCTTCGCGGACCCGCGTCCACGAGAGAAGGCGGTTGTCGGAACTCGGCCATGCTCGACCTTCCTGGTCGCGTCGAACCGTCCTGCGGAAGACGGCGGTTGAAGCCGTACCGCTTCAGTAGTCGGCGGGGCACCGTACCGAGTTCCGACACCCAATCGTGACGTGCGTCACACGAAGCGCGAGTGTCTCACTCGCCTCGCCCCTGGAGGGATCGGCCGCGCACCAGGGCGAACGCCGCAGCAGCCAGGTGTCGTCGGGGAGTTGTCCGGTTCTATGGCCCTACCAGCCTGTGGACGTCGTACACCTGGGGCGGGGCCGAGAACTGGTACTGGTTCGCGATCAAGCACTCGAAGCGAACGAAGGCGCTGCGCAACGTGGACGACCTGCTCGCCTCGGATGTTCTCCAGGCCGACCGGAACCGCAACAACGTCATCGATCACTCGATGTTCGTCACCAAGAAGTACAGGGGCATGCCCTACCTCACGTACCACTCCTCCAACACGCACAACAAACCCGTGAGCACGCTCGTCTCGGACCACCCGAACACCTGGTGGTACGCCCATCGCACCTGACGGGCTGCCCTACCCCCCAACACAGGACAAGGAGAGCACTGCCGTGGACCGTCGCCGCATCGCCGTCGCCGCGCTCGCGTTACTGCCCCTGGCCGGCTGCTCGTCCGACAACGACGAAGCCAAACCCGCTGCCTCACCGACCGACGGCGCACGCCAGGCCGTCAGCGACTACGTCTCCGCCCTCAACGCCCGCAGTACGGCCGACCTCATCCGGGTCGGCGGCGTGAAGGACGAACCCTGGTCGCGACGAGAAGCAGCAGAGATCCTCGCTGCAAACGGCGGACGGGGATGGAAGATCAGCGACCTCGAGATCGACCACGACATGGGTCCCGACACCGGCAGCGCCCATTTTTCCGCCACCGACAAGGCGGGCAAACCGATGACCGACACCTTCACGGTGACCCGGGAAAACGGGACGTGGCACCTCGTCGTCTTCACCGGCCAGCCCGTCCCGCCCGGCAAGACCCCGGCCTCGACCGCCACACCCACGGGTTCCTGAAGGACAACCAACCGTGAACCGGCCCGCACTGCCGCGACGGCCGGAGCGTCGGCCGGGGCGGCCGAAGCAGTCGATGAACCTGTTCGAGACGCGTGGGCGAAGCGGCCTCACCCTCGTGGCTGCGTGGGCGAGGCGCCGTGCACTTCACCAGGGCACTACGCCGGCGTCGATCAGGATGTTCGTGCCGCTCAGTTCCCGGGCGTACTGGAGGGTGACGGCATTCACCGGCTAACGCCGTACCCGCGGCATCCCCAGACCGATCCAGGAAATGATCTCGCGCTGGATCTCGTTGTTGCCGCCGCCGAAGGTGAAGATCACGGCGGAGCGGTAGCCGCGTTCGAGTTCGCCGCGCAGGACGGCGCCCGTCGAGCCCTCCTGGAGGGCGCCCGGGGCGGCGACGATCTCCATCAGCCAGGCATAGGCGTCCCGGCGGGCCTCGGAGCCGTAGACCTTGACGGCGGAGGCGTCCTGCGGGGTGAGGGTGCCGTCCTGGAGGGCGCCGACCATCTGCCAGTTGAGGAGCTTGAGGGCGTCCAGCTCGACATGGGTCTGCGCGAGGCGGCGGCGCACCCAGGGCAGGTCGATGACGCGGCGGCCGTCGGCGAGTTTGGTCTCGCCGGCCCAGCGCTGGACGTCGTGCAGGGCGCGGATCGCCATGGTGCCGTGGGCGGCCAGGGTGACGCGCTCGTGGTTGAGCTGGTTGGTGATCAGCCGCCAGCCCTGGTTCTCGGCGCCGACGCGCCGGGAGACGGGGACGCGGACGTTCTCGTAGTAGCTGGCGGTGGTGTCGTGCGAGGCGAGGGTGCGGATGACCGTGCAGGAGTAGCCGGGGTCGGTGGTCGGCACGAGGAGCATGGTGATGCCCTTGTGCGGGGGCGCGTCGGGATCGGTGCGCACGGCGAGCCAGACCCAGTCGGCGGTGTCCCCGTTGGTCGTCCAGATCTTCTGCCCGTTGATCACGTACTGGTCGCCCTCGCGTACGGCGCGGGTCTTCAGCGCGGCCAGGTCGGTGCCGGCGTCGGGTTCGCTGTAGCCGATGGCGAAGTCGATCTCGCCGGCGAGGATCTTCGGCAGGAAGTAGGCCTTCTGCTCCTCGGTGCCGTACTTCATGATCGTCGGACCGACCGTGTTGAGCGCCATCAGGGGCAGCGGTACGCCGGCCTGGGCGGCCTCGTCGAAGAAGACGAACTGCTCGATCGGGGTCAGTCCGCGGCCGCCGTACTCCTCGGGCCAGCCGACGCCGAGCCAGCCGTCCGCGCCGAGCCGGCGGATGGTGGCGCGGTAGAACCGTTTCGCACCGACCGGGTCGGCGTGCCGGGCGTAGGCATTGTCCGGCACCAACTCGGCGAAGTAGGCGCGCAGTTCGGCGCGCAGTCGCTGGTGCTCGGGCGTGTGGTCGAGGTGCACGGCGCCTCCTGGCTTCCCAAGGCCGGTGTCCTGACGGCGCACACGGTAGAACGCGTTGCAGAAATTGGGAATGGCGGGGCGCCGAGCGATCCGGGGAGGATGTCGTCCCATGGACGGACAGGAACGCAAGGCGCCGCCGGGACGGGCCGGTCGGGAACGCGCGGATCACCGGCGGCACGAGGACGTGCCGCCGGCCGGGGCGGCGTGGCGGTACCCGGCCGGGCGGCACCCACGGCCGCCCGCGCGGGCCCTGGTCGGGATGGAGCGGGACACCGAGAGCACGCAGGACGCCGCCCGGCGTCCCGGACCGCCCGTCGCGGTGACGCGGCGGACGGCGGGCGAGGCGCGCGAGGGAGGTGCCGGATGACGAGCCGGCTGGTCCTGGTCACCCCCGCGCTCACCGCGTCGCTGCGCGAGGCACGCTTCGACGACGGCTGCGCGCTCGACGCGGCCGGGCTACGGCAGGCACGGGCCGCCGCGGCAACGCTGCCGGCGGCGGAGCGGGCCTGGTGCTCGCCGACCGTTCGCTGCCGGGAGACGGCGGCCGCGCTCGGGCTCGACGCCGTTGACGCGCCGGACCTGGCGGCGCTGGACGCGGGCCGGTGGCGCGGCGAGGCGCTGGCGGAGGTGGGGGCCCGGGAGCCGACGGCGCTGGCCGCGTGGCTCACGGACCCGGAGGCGGCGCCGCACGGCGGGGAGTCGGTGCGCGCGGTGTGCGACCGGGTCACGGCATGGCTGGAGTCGGCGGCGGAGCCGGACGGGCGGACCGTCGCGGTGGCCGAGCCCGAGGTGGTCCGGGCGGCGGTGGTGCGGGCCCTGGGGGCACCCGAGGCGGCATTCTGGCGCACCGACGTGCCACCACTGACCATGGTGGAACTCAGCGGCCGGACCGGGCGGTGGAACGTACGGATCGGCCGGCCGCTGTAGCGGTCGACCCGGGCGGCGGCGGTGCGGGCCCCGGGAGCACCCGACGCGGCGTTCTGGCGCACCGACGTGCACCCGACGCGGCATTCTGGCGCACCGACGTGCCACCACCGACCGCGATGGAACTCAGCGGCCGGACCGGGCGATGAAACGTGCGCATCGGCCGGCCGCTGTAGCGGTCAGCGGGGCCCCGCCAGGGTCGTCATGAACTCCGTACAGATCTTGGCGCAGTCGCGGCAGGCGGCCGCGGTCTCGTGGGCGCCGGGGTGCCGGTCGAGGGCGTGCGCGGTCTCCAGGCAGACGGTCCGGCACCACTCCAGCTGGGCGTGCAGGGCCGCCTCGTCCATGCGGTGGTCCTCGGACAGCGCCCGGCAGGTCGCGTCGCACACGTCGGCGCACAGAATGCCCTGGCGTCGCACCCGTTCGTGGGGTTCCGTGCCGTCCGGAGCCACGAGGCCCGCGCGCAGCGCGCAGGCGTGCGCGCATTCGGCGCACGCCTGCGCGCAGACGAAGCGGTCCTCCAGGAAGCGGAACAGCTCCTGCTGGGAAGTCGTAGAAGTCACGCCCGGCGGGTTGCCCCGGAGGCCCACGCCAAACCCGTCCCGTCCGGACGCGCCGCGCAGTGGCCCGGGTACGGTGAGTAAGGGGTGACGTGAGGCGGTTCACGCCCGTTTCCTGGGGTATTCAGCCGATATGACTACCGCAAGCCAGCTGGCCGCCGCGAGCGGCCTGCTCAGCCTCATGCTGTTCGTGGTCGGCATGGCGGTCATCGCCCTGCTGGCCGGCGGCTTCTGGATGGGCTCGCGCATCAAGACGCGCGAGTCGCCCCGGCCGCGCCCCGAGGAGCAGCCGCATCTGCCTCCGGAAGGCGCGGTGCACGAGATCCGCGAGAACCGCGAGCCGGAGGAGGTGCCCCGGACTCCTAAGGGCGGCCGCCCTCTCACCCCGTACCAACTGACCAACATGCAGACCCGGGCCAGCTCCTCGAAGACCCGGCCGCGCTGGAGCAAGGGCAGCAGCGGTTCCTTCGGCGGGGGCGGGCTGGGCGCCCACTGAGGACGGCGGGCGGCACCCGCCGCCCGTCACGGCACGCGCCGAGCGATCGCCAGGGCCTGCTCGGCGTAGGCCCGGCCGAACAGTACGGCGTGCACCAGCAACGGGAACAACTGGTGCACGCCGACGCGGCCGGGCCATCCGTGCTCCCGCGGGGCGATCTCGTCGTAGCCCTCGTGGACCCGGTCCAGGAAGGGGCAGCCGAACAGTTCCAGCATCGCCAGATCGGTCTCGCGGTGGCCGCCGTGCGCGGCCGGGTCGATGAGCCACGCGTGTCCGTCCGTGCCCCACAGCACGTTGCCGTGCCACAGGTCGCCGTGCAGCCGGGCGGGCGGTTCGGCGGGTCCGGCCAGCGCGGGCAGCCGGGCGCAGACACGCTCGACGACGGCCGCCTCGGCGGACCGCACCGTGCCGGCGTCGACGGCCGCCCGCAGATACGGCAGCACCCGGTGCTCGGCGTACCACGCCGGCCACTCCCGCCCCGGCGTGTTCCGCATCGGGGCGCCTCCGATGAACGCCGCCTCGGGTCCGCCCGGCGGCGGGGCGCCGAACGCGGGCGCGCCGGCCCGGTGCAGGGCGGCCAGCGCGCGTCCCAGCCGGAGCGCGGCTCCGGGGGCCGGGGCCCCGGTCGCCACCCGTTCGCTCACCAGCCACCGGTCGTCGTGCCCGTACACCACCGGCACCCGCACCGCCCGCGCGTCACCCAGCCAGCGCAGCCCGGCGGCCTCGGCCCGCACCGCCCCGGGCCGGTCGTCGCGCTTGACGATCACCACCCGCCCGTCGGCCAGCGCGGCCTCCGTGAGCGCTCCGGACAGGGGGCGCGTGCGGTGCGCGGACGCTCCGGTGAGGCGGGCGGCGGCGGCTCCGGGATCGGACGGCGAGGGCACGGAAGGAGCGTACGACGCGCCCCCGGGGCCGTGGCGGCGGTGGCGCGCGGACGTGTCGCGGACCGTGATCACGTACCGTGGCACTGCTCGGATCGACACGTCGGCGAGGGGTTCAGGCTGATGGCCAAGGACAAGGCGGCGCGGGTGCCGCGGACCGCTTACGAAAGCGAACTGCTGCGGCTCCAGACGGAGTTGGTGAAGCTGCAGGAATGGGTGCGGGCCGAGGGTGCGCGGCTGGTGGTCGTGTTCGAGGGGCGGGACGCGGCGGGGAAGGGCGGCACGATCAAGCGGGTCGCCGAGCACCTCAACCCCCGGATCGCCCGGATCGCCGCGCTGCCCAAGCCGACCGAGCGGGAGCGCACGCAGTGGTACTTCCAGCGGTACGTCGCGCATCTGCCGGCCGCCGGGGAGATCGTGCTGTTCGACCGGTCCTGGTACAACCGGGCCGGTGTCGAACACGTGATGGGGTTCTGCACCAGGGAGGAGTACCAGCTGTTCCTGCGCCAGTGCCCGATCTTCGAGCGGATGCTGATGGAGGGCGGCGTCCTGCTGCGCAAGTACTGGTTCTCGGTGAGCGACACCGAACAGCAGGACCGTTTCCGCAAGCGGCTGGAGGATCCGCTGCGCCGCTGGAAGCTGTCGCCCATGGACCTGGAGTCCCTCAGCCGCTGGGAGGCGTACTCGCGGGCCAAGGACGAGATGATGGTGCACACCGACCTGCCGGAGGCGCCCTGGCACATCGTGGAGAGCGACGACAAGCGGCGGGCCCGGCTGAACATGATCGCCCATCTGCTGGACTCGGTGCCCTACCGCGAGGTGCCCCCGCCGGTGCTGAAGCTGCCCGAACGGCCGGAATCCACCGGGTACGTACGGACTCCGCGCGAACTGCAGAACTACGTCCCGGATCACGCGGCGAGTCTGTGACCCGCTGCTCAGGTTCGTAAGTGAACGGACAGTAAACGACTTCACGAAGCGGAGACGGCCGGAAGGCGCTGTGATGGCCTGAATCGTCGCGCAGGGTGAGGTGGAAGATGTCCGACGTGATGGCGGCAGAACCGGTGCGGCATGCGAGCACCACGGAGCAGAAACGGTGCTCCTGCCAGGCGCCCGCGGCCGAGCGCGCACCGGGTGGGGCGGAGGAGCGGTTCCGGGGGCTGCTGGAGGCGGCGCCGGACGCGATGGTCATCGTGGACGACACGGGCACCATCAGACTGGTCAACGCCCAGACCGAGGCGCTGTTCGGCTACGGCCGCGAGGAACTGCTCGGCCACCCGGTCGAGTTGCTCATCCCGCACCGCTTCCGCGACCAGCACACCGGGCACCGCAGCGGCTACGCCGCCAACCGGCAGGTGCGTCCGATGGGCGCCGGCCTCGAACTGCACGGGCTGCGCAAGGACGGCACGGAGTTCCCCGTCGAGATCAGCCTCAGTCCGCTGGAGACCACGGACGGGCTGCTGGTCTCGGCGGCCGTGCGCGACGTCAGCGACCGCAAGGCGGCCGAGGCCCGCATCAACGAGCTGGCCGCGCTGGTGGAGTCGTCGCAGGACGCGATCCTCGCCAACACCCTCGACGGGTACATCACGTACTGGAACGCGGCCGCGCAGCGGCTGTACGGCTACACCGCCGAGGAGGTCATCGGCCGGCACGTCTCGCTGCTGGCCCCGCCGGAGCTGCGCGGCGAGATCCGCGCGCTGCTGAAGCGGCTGCGGCACGGCGAGAAGGTCGAGCACTTCGAGACGTTACGGCTGACCAGCGGGGGCGGGCTGCTGGACGTGGACGTGACGCTGTGGCCGACCCACGACACGCACGGCACGGTGGTCGGGGCGTGCGCGATCGTCCGGGACATCAGCGACCGCAAGCGCGCGGAGGCCGAACTGACCGCGCTGTACGAGCAGCAGCGGCACATCGCGCTGACCCTCCAACGCAGTCTGATGGGCACCCCGCCCGCGCTCCCGGGCCTGGCCACGGCCAGCCGCTACCGGCCCGCGACCCAGGGCGCGGGGGTGGGCGGCGACTGGTTCGACCTCATCCCGCTGGGCGCCGACCGGGTGGGCGTGCTGATCGGTGACGTGATGGGCCGCGGTCTGGAGGCGGCCGCCGTGATGGGGCAGCTGCGCTCGGCGGCGCACGCGCTGGCGAAGACCGGGATGCAGCCGCACCAGCTGATGCGGGCCCTGGACCGGTGCGTGTCCGACCTCGACGTCCCCGACCAGCTCGTCACCTGCTGCTATCTGGTGATCGCCTCGGACGCCGGCACCGTCACCGTCTGCTCGGCGGGCCATCTGCCGGTGCTGGTCGCCGGGGTCGGCGAAGGCGTCAGCGCCCTGCCGTGCCCGGTGAACGCGCCGCTCGGGGTGGGTGACGTCCTGTACGAGGAGGCCAGCTCGGCGATACCCCCGGGCGCCACCCTGGTGCTCTACACGGACGGACTGATCGAGACCCCGGGCAGCGACATCGAGTTCCGGATCGACGAACTCACCTTCCTGCTGGACGAGTTCTTCACCGGCAGCCCGTCCCTGGAGGCCGCCGCGGACCATGTGCTGACGGAGCTGCTGCCGGACGCCGACAGCCACAACGACGATGTCACCCTGCTGTTCGCACAGCTCCCGGCGGCCCCGCTGGCCGCCGTCACCACCGACCTGCCGGCCGTCCCCTGCTCCGTGCCGGAGGGGCGCGCCTTCCTGCACAAGACGCTCACCTCGTGGAACTGCGCCGGTGCCGCCGACGACGCCCTCCTGCTGCTGTCGGAGACGCTGACCAACGCAGTGCAGCACGCCGAGGGCCCGCTGGGCCTGCATCTGCACCGCACGGACACCGCTCTCACCGTCGAGATCAGCGACCGCAGTCCGCAGCTGCCCCAGCCGCGCCTCGCGGGTGAGAACGAGGAGTCCGGCCGGGGCCTGATCCTGGTCCGTGCCCTCGCCGCCAGCTGGGGGGTACGGCCGACGGACGAGGGCAAGACCACCTGGTTCACGCTGAGGCTGTGAGCCCCCGGGACGGTCCGCCGCCGGCCAGTTCGAAGGCGTCCAGATGCGCCTGGACGTACGGTACGGCGACCTTCTCCCGCTCCACCGCCCCGTCCACGAAGGCGGGCTGCACATTGACCTCGAAGACCACCCCGCCGTTCTCGATCGCCAGGTCGACGCCGGCGAAGGGCAGGCCGACCGAGGCGGTGGCGGCGACGGCGAGCTCCCCGAGGCGGGCCGGCAGGTCCCGCGGGTCGATGTGGACGGGGGTGGCGCCCCGGCAGGTGTTGCAGGGGGTGTCGTGCTCGGGCTGGAGGTGCTCGCGGGCGTGCACGACCCGCCCGCCGAGCACGAACACCCGGAACTGGTGGCGCATGCCGTCGGCGGTGACGTTGCCCGCGTCGCGGGACAGCATCCAGTCGGTGCCGTGCTCGGCGTAGTAGGCGGTGGCCTCCGCCAGCCGCGGCCCGGTGGTGATGTGGAAGGTGTCGTCGCCGCCGGTGCCGACGACGGGCCTGGCCCAGGTGTCGCCGCCCAGCCGCTCGAACGCCTCGGCCGCCTCCCCGGCCGAGGGGTCGGACAGCACGACGGTCTCCATCTGGGCGACGCCGTCGCGCTGGAAGCGGGCCACGGTGAGGTTCTTCTCCGTCGCCGTCCGCCAGGCGTCGGGGCCGGTGCCGAGGGTCACCACGTCGTGGATACGCAGGAGTTCCTGAAAGGCGGCGAGGTCGCGCCGGCGGTGCGGCGGGATCTCGTAGAGAAGGACGACGTCGGGGACGAAGTCCAGCCGCTCCTCGGGGACCTGGAGCCGTAACCGGCCGCCGTCGGGGACGCCGCGGCCGGATCCGCCGGTCGCGAAGTGCCGGGAGTCGACACGGACGGGCGGTGCGCCGGTGAGCAGTTCCACGGCCTCGGCGAGGTACTCCCGGCACCCCTCGGACGAGGTGGGATCGGCGATCAGGGCGATGCTCGGTCGGGACACAGCGGCCTCCATGGGCAGTCGACGCACGCTCGTGCCGCGGGCTCCCTGATGCGCGGCCCGAGCGGTGTCACGGATGGTGCCTGTCGCGCGGTGGGTCCTCGCACCCGTCGCCCTGGAACCGCGCCGGTGTGCGGGGCCGTACCGGGTCCGGACGGATGCCGGGCCGGGGACGGACGTGACCCGAGGGGCTGGTGGGGCTCGCCCCGCAGGATCCGCGGCGCAGGGCTGGCCGACCACTGTAGGCACGGGCCGGGACGGATCGACAGGGCGCACGCCCGGCCGCCTCCTGACCCCCGCCCTGCGCCGTCCGCCCCTGTCCGTGCGCCCTGTCCCGCACGCCGGTGACCTGCGGTCTCAGCCGTCCCAGGACCAGTCGGCGACCTCGGGCAGATCGATGCCGTGGGTCCGGATCCAGTCGTGGTGGCGCAGTCGCGCGTCCTCCATCCGCTGACGGACCGCGGCGGCGCGCACGGCGAGGCCGGGGACGCGGTCGATGACGTCCATCACGAGCCGGTAGCGGTCGAGGTCGTTGCGGACGACCATGTCGAACGGGGTGGTCGTGGTGCCGATCTCCTTGTAGCCGCGCACATGCAGGTTGCGGTGGCCGGTGCGGCGGTAGGCGAGGCGGTGGATGAGCCACGGGTAGCCGTGGTAGGCGAAGACGACCGGCTTGTCCGTGGTGAAGAGGCCGTCGTACTCGAAGTCCCCCATGCCGTGCGGGTGTTCCTCGGCGGGCTGCAGTCGGGCGATGTCGACGACGTTGACGACCCGGACGGCGAGTTCGGGCAGGTTGCGGCGCAGCAGCTGGGCGGCGGCCAGCACCTCCTGGGTGGGGACGTCACCGGCGCAGGCGAGCACGACGTCGGGTTCACGGCTGCCGTTCTCGGTGCCGGCCCAGTCCCAGACACCGGCGCCGCGCGCGCAGTGCACCCGGGCCTGGTCCATGGACAGCCAGTCGAAGCAGGGCTGCTTGCCGGCGACGATCACGTTGACGTAGTCGCGGCTTCGCAGCGCGTGGTCGGCCACGGACAGCAGGGTGTTGGTGTCCGGCGGGAGGTAGACCCGTACGACCTCGGGGCTCTTGTTCAGGACGTGGTCGACGAAGCCGGGGTCCTGGTGGGAGAAGCCGTTGTGGTCCTGGCGCCAGACGTGGGACGTGAGCAGGTAGTTGAGGGAGGGGACGGGCGCGCGCCAGGGCAGTCGCCGGGTCACCCGCAGCCATTTGATGTGCTGGTTGACCATCGAGTCGACGATGTGCACGAACGCCTCGTAGCAGGAGAACAGTCCGTGACGGCCCGTCAGCAGATAGCCCTCCAGCCAGCCCTGACAGGTGTGTTCGGAGAGGATCTCCATCACCCGGCCGTGCCGGTCGAGGTGTTCGTCGACCTGGAGGGTCTGCGCCTGCCACGCCTTGCCGCTGGCGCCGAAGACGGCCTGGAGCCGGTTGGAGGCGGTCTCGTCGGGCCCGACCAGCCGGAAGTCCCGGCGCCCGGCGGTGGACCGCATGACGTCCCCGATCAAGTCGCCCAGCACCCGGGTGGGTTCGTGCAGGGTGGTGCCCGGCTTGTCGACCGGGACGGCGTAGGTGTCCAGGCCGGGCAGGGGGAGTTCGCGCACCAGCAGCCCGCCGTTGGCGTGCGGGGTGGCGCCGAGGCGGCGGGTGCCCTCGGGGATCCAGGCCAGGACGTCGAGACGGGGCCTGCCCTGCTCGTCGAACAGCTCGTCGGGCCGGTAGGAGCGCAGCCACGCCTCCAGCTGGCGCAGATGGTCGGGGTTGTCCCGGACGGCCGACAGCGGTACCTGGTGGGCGCGCCAGGTCCCCTCCACCGGCAGCCGGTCGACGTGGGCGGGGCCGGTCCAGCCCTTCGGGGTGCGCAGCACGATCACCGGCCAGCGGGGGCGCTCGCGGGCGCCGTCCGCGCGGGCGGCACGCTGGAGGGCGGCGATACGGTCCAGCGCGGTGTCCATGGCCTGTGCCATCGCGCGGTGGACGGCGTTCGGCTCGTCGCCGGTGACATGGATCGGGTCGTGGCCGTAGCCGCGCAGCAGGTCGTCGAGTTCGGGTTCGGGGATCCGGGCCAGCACGGCCGGGTTGGCGATCTTGTAGCCGTTGAGGTGCAGGATCGGCAGGACCGCGCCGTCGTGGACGGGGTCGAGGAACTTGTTGGAGTGCCAGGAGGCGGCCAGCGGCCCGGTCTCGGCCTCTCCGTCGCCGATCACACAGGTGACGAGCAGGTCCGGGTTGTCGAGGGCGGCGCCGTAGGCGTGGGAGAGGGCGTAGCCGAGTTCGCCGCCCTCGTGGATCGAGCCGGGGGTCTCGGGGGCGACATGGCTGGGGATCCCACCGGGGAAGGAGAACTGCCGGAACAGCCGGGCCATGCCGGCCGCGTCCCGGGTGACGTCGGGGTAGATCTCGGTGTACGAGCCCTCCAGCCAGGAGTTGGCGACGACGGCCGGGCCGCCGTGGCCGGGTCCCCAGACGCACAGGGCGTTCAGGTCGCGGGTGCGCACGGCACGGTTGAGGTGGGTGTACACGAGGTTCAGGCCGGGCGAGGTCCCCCAGTGGCCGAGCAGCCGCGGCTTGACGTGCTCCGGGCGCAGGGGCTCGGTGAGCAGCGGGTTGGCCATGAGATAGATCTGGCCGACGGCCAGATAGTTCGCGGCGCGCCAGTGCGCGTCGAGCGTCCGGAGCTCGTCGTCGGTGAGCGGGGCGGACGTCTGCTGCGGGTCGACGGACATCTCGGGATTCCCTTCCGGATCGGGGTCGCTCGGAGGTGCGTGCCGGTCCGTGCCTCCCACCCTCTCCCGCCGGCCCCGGACCCGACAGGGCCGAACGGTCCATACGGCGCATTCGAGCCGTCCGTACGGGGGCCGGGGTCCTAGGGGGTGTCTCGTCGATCGGGCCGGATCAGGGACCCCGCGAGCCCGGCATGATCGGCGAGACACCCCCTAAGCCCGCGTCAGGGCCCGTGTCCGGGCCGCGGGACCTACGGCGTGTCCGCCCGGCCGGTGTCGAGACTCGCGATGTGGGCCACGTTGCGCCGGTCCTCGGCCTCGGGGCTGGCCTCGGCCGTGAACCAGGCGTCCAGGATCTCCTTGAGCAGCGGCTCGGAGGTCAGCCGCAGGCTGAGGGCGAGGACGTTGGCGTCGTTCCAGCGGCGGGCGCCGTCCGCGGTGTAGGCGTCGGTGCACAGGGCCGCCCGGACGCCGGGCACCTTGTTCGCGGCGATCGACGCGCCCGTGCCGGTCCAGCAGCACACCACGGCCTGTTCGGAGGTCCCGGCGGCCACGTCCCGCGCCGCCGCCGCCGAGCACACCGCCCACTGCGGGTCGGTGCCGGGGCGCAGCGCGCCGTACGTGAGCACGTCGTGCCCGCGGCCGCGCAGCTGCGAGACGAGCGCGCGGGCGACGGGTTCGTCCATGTCCGAGGAGACGGAGATCCGCATGCCGAGGAGCCTACTGACCTGGGGCGGGCTCTGTCGCCCCGGGCGACCGCCGGGCGTGGGCGCACCGGCTGACGTCCGCCTGGTCGCAGCCGAGGGCGCACTCGACGAGGGCGAGCGCGTCCTGCGCGGCCGCGATCCGGGCGCGCAGCCGCTCGGCCTGCGCCCGCAGCACGTCCCGGCGTGCGGCGGGCTCGGCGACCAGGGCGCGGATGGCGTCCAGCGACAGCCCCGCCTGCTTGGCGCGCAGGATCACGGTGACCCGGGCGAGGTCGGCCGCCCCGTAACGGCGACGGCCGGCCGGGTCGCGGGCGGGGGTGAGCAGGCCCCGGCTCTCCCAGTGCCGCAGTACGTGCGGGGCCAGCCCGAAGCGCTCGGCGAGGGAACCGATGCTCAGGGACGCCCGACGGTCGGGTGGGTCGCTTGACTTCATGCCGACATTAAGTCGCAGCCTGACCCCCATGACCGACGAATCCGGCCACGCGGCCCATGCCTCCCTCCTCGCCCGGCTCGACGCGGCCGACCGATGGCCGGGCGCCGCCGCCCTGCGCGCGCACTCCTACGACCTGCTCGGCGCCGCGCCCGGCACCCGGGTCGTGGACGTCGGCTGCGGTGGTGGACGGGCGGTCGCCGAGCTGGCCGGCCGAGGCGTGCGGGCGACCGGGATCGACCCCGACGAGCGGATGGTCGCCGCCGCGCGGACGCGGTGGCCCGGCGCGGACGTCCGGCTCGGGGACGCCTACGCGCTGCCGCTGCCGGACGCCTCGACGGACGGCTACCGTGCCGACAAGGTGTTCCATGAACTCGCCGAGCCGGAAAGGGCGTTGACCGAGGCCCGCCGGGTGCTGGCGCCCGGGGGCAGGATCGTCCTGGTGGGCCAGGACTGGGACACTCTGGTCGTCGACTCCGACGATCCGGCACTGACCCGCGCCCTGGTCCACGCCCGCGCGGACCGCGTCACCGCCCCTCGCGCCGCCCGCGCCTACCGCACCCTGCTGCTGAGCGCCGGCTTCACCGACGCGACCGTCGAGGTGCGGACGACCGTACTCGGCGGGCCGGCGGCCCTGCCGCTGCTGACCGGACTCGTGGCGGGCGTCCGGTCGTTCCCGGCGGAACGCACGGACGCCTGGCTCGCCGAGCAACGGGCACGGGCCGTGTCCGACCGGCTGTTCCTCGCACTGCCCCTGTTCGTGGCGTCGGCGACCGCGAGCACCGCCGACGCCGGCCGACGGCCCTGCCCGCCGGACGGACCCCAGGTTCTCCCGGACTCAGAGACCCGGGACGGCCGAGAACCCGGCGGAAGCGCCCGGCACTCCGACCGGATTGCCGGCCGGGACCACCCCCGAGTCCAGGACGGTCCGGGCGAGCGGTTCGAGCAGGCGGGCCAGACGGGAGGTGGCCTCGGCGCCCAGCGCCGTCCACGGCCCGGCCGCCGCCGCGTCGGTCTCGGCCTCGACCTCCTCGTGGACGGCCACCCCCTCCTTGGTGAGGTGTCCGTCCGCGTCGACCCACCCGCGCTCGCGCAACTCCGTCTTCCCCCGCTGCCACTGCTCGGCGTCCCACTTGCGGGTCTGGCGCTGGAACTCCTCGTCCACCTCTCCCGCCGCGCCCTTCAGCAGCATCGCGGCGACCGGGCCGAGACCACGGCCGACGAGCACGGCGACATGCCCGTCACCGCGGTGCTCGCGCAGGGTGGTGAGGGCCTGCCAGAGCCTGAGGTGCGGCTGTGCGGGGCGGGCGAGGGCCTGGTTGGCGGCGCCGAGGACCCGCCCCGCCGTGTCGGCGGCCTGCGCCGCCGCCCAGGCCAGGTCGGCGGCCTCGGTCATCTCCGCGGAGGCGACGGCCCCCGGGCCGAAGAGTCCGGTCATGGCGGCGCCCACGCCCCGCGCGCGTGCCGCGAGCACGTCCGCCGGGGCCGCGTGGCCCCAGGCGTCCGGCAGCGCGCGGGTCACGCGGTCGGGGTGGAAGACGTAGAAGCAGCTGGTGACGACGGAGGCGGGGGCCGGGCCGAGCGGGGCGGCGCGCAGGGCGAAGTAGCCCATCCAGTACCCGCGCATGCCGAGTCCGTCGGCGACCGCGCGGACCTCGGGGGCGAAGTACACCAGATCGTGGACCGGTTCGAACCTCTCCCACATCGCCCGTGCGACGGTGTCCCTCACTCCGCGTCCTCCCGGCTCGTCGGCGGCTGGTGCCGGGAGGCAGCATCGTTCATGACGGCGGTCATAACAACCCCCCGGGGCACGGCGCGGCACGGCTCGGCCGCCGACGCCGGCGCGGGCGTGTCGAGGAACGCCGTGACCTCGGCGCCGAACCGTTCCGCGTCGTCGAGCCACGGAGAGTGGCCCGCCCCCGGCTGCACGACGTAGGTGGCGTGGGGGAACAGCGCCGCGCACTCCGCCACCGACCGGGGCGGGCTGTTCAGGTCGAACTCCCCGGCGAGCAACAGGACGGGAGACCCGAGGGCGGCCAGCGCCGTACGGGTGGCCGACGGTGTGAAGGCGCCCTCGCTCCCGAAGGCGGCGACGACCTCCTCGTCGGCCGGGCGGGACCGCACGTGGTGTTCGCGCGCGGCGGCGTCCCACCGGCCGTGGAGGAAGGGGGCGACGGCCTCCCAGTCACCACCCCTGCCCTCGGTGATGGCCTCCAGCGCGGCGAACGCCTCCGGGAACCACGGCTCGCCCTGCCGGAGCCGGGCGAGTTCGCGCCGCGTCTCCCCGGCGATCTCGATGCCGACGGCCCGGGTGCCCGGGGTGACCAGCACCAGCCTGCCGACGCGCGCCGGATGCCGGGCCGCGTACTGGGTCGCGACGTTCGCGCCGGCGGAGTGGCCGAGCAGGTCGATCCGGGGCTGCCCGAGATGGACGCGCAGGGCTTCGACATCGTCGACGAGGCGATCGCAGCGGCAGGAGGAGACGTCCTCGGGCGAGGCGGACCGACCGGTGCCGCGCAGGTCCAGGACGATCAGCCGGCGGTGCGCGGACAGGCCGCCGAGGTCACCGAGGTAGGCGGAGTCCGCGGGGCCGCCCGGGACGCAGACCAGGGGGTCCCCGTCACCGGTCACGCGGTAGGCGAGCCGGGTTCCGTCGGGTGCGGAGAAGGTGGGCATGAGGCGATCCTGGCACGTCATAACCAGGTTATACAACCGGGTTATGGCGACTGGGCGGGGTGTATAACCTGGTGGTGACAGCTGACGAGGGTGAAGAGGACGCACGGCGCGCGCCCGGGGCGTCGAGCGAGACGCGGGCCGCGGGTCCGGCCGAGGCGTCGGCCGACGGCCTGACCGAGGCGCAGGCCGGCCGGATGCTGGCCGACATCAACGAGGTCATCCGCGCGGGCGAGGAGATGCGGAAGCTGCGCGCCGAGCTGATCCAGGTGTTCGTCGGTCTCGGCTGGACCCAGGACACCATCGCCCGGCTCGCCGGGATGAGCCAGCCCGCCGTGTCCAAGCAGCTGGCGGGCAGAGGGCGGACGGGCCGTGCCGCACACCCGATGGAACTCACCCTCGACCAGTGCGACGCCCCCTGGCTCGAAGGGCGCCTGTGGGGTCTGGCCGAGGAGATCTCCCGGCGCCTCGACGGCGCGGCCCACTGCACCCGGTACATCGAGGCACTCGACCGGGACAGGAAGCGCTTCACGCCGCAGAACGTCGACCGGCTGCGGCGTCTGGTCGAGGAGGACCTGCGCCTGCGGCGGGCCGAGCTGCCCGCGAGCCACCGGGCCGCGTACGACCTGATCAGCCGGGGACTCGACCTTCCGGCCGAGGTCACCGCCGACGAATCGGCCTCCGTGCGGCGTGCGCTGGCCCGCCGGCTCCAGCGCGACCGGCTGCGGGGCGACTGATCCGCGCCGCCGGCTCCAGCGCGACCGGCCGCAGGGCAACCGATCCGCGCACGCTTATGGACGTCTCTTCCGGGGCTGATCTAGGGTGCCGAGCAGCAAGCGCTTTCTAACATGGCCATGCCAGACGGAAGGAAAGTGTCTCGTGCCGCACCCCGCCTCGCCGGACCCGTCCGAGAGCTCCGCCCCCGAGAGGTCCGGCCCCTTCAGCCGGAAGTCGTTCCTGCGGGGCATGGCCGCCGCCGGGGCCGCCCCCTGGCTGTCCGCCGTACTGCCCGCGACCGAGGCCCCGGCGGCCGGCCGTGCGGAGTTCGCCCTGGTCCGGGACGGTGTGGCGGTCGACGTGTACGTGGACGCGGCGGACGACCCCGCCGTGCTCCGCGCCGCCGGCGACCTCCTGGCGGACGTCGAGCGGGTCACCGGTGTCCGGCCGGAGTTACGGCACACCGTGCCGGACCGGTCGGCCGGGCTGGTCCTGGTGGGCACGCTCGGCGCGAGCCCGGTGATCGACCGGCTCGTGGCCCGGGGGCGTCTGGACGTCTCCCGGGTGGAGGGCCGCTGGGAGGCCTCCGTGACCCAGGTGGTCGACCGCCCCGCGCCCGGCGTGGAGCGCGCCCTGGTGATCGCGGGCAGCGACCGGCGCGGCACGGTCTACGGCGTCTACGACACCTCGGAACGCATCGGCGTCTCCCCCTGGTACTGGTGGGCCGATGTCCCGGTGGAGCGGCGCGACACGGTGACGGTGCCCTCGGAGACCGTCAAGCGGCTCGAACCGTCGGTGCGTTACCGGGGTGTGTTCATCAACGACGAGCAGAATCTGACCACTTGGTCGCACCGCACCCAGGAGACGGACAAGAACATCGGCCCGAGGACGTACCGGCGCCTCTTCGAGCTGCTGCTGCGCCTGAAGGCCAACTACCTGTGGCCCGCCATGCATCCGTACTCCGACTTCTTCAACAAGTACCGGGAGAACCCCGAACTCGCCGACCGCTACGGCATCGTCGTCGGCTCCAGCCACCCCGAGGCCCTGCTGCGCAACGGCGTCCACGAGTGGGCGCCCTGGGCGGAGGAGCACCGGGGCGCGGACGGCGGCCTGCCGGTGTACGACTACACCGTGAACCCGGCCGTCATCTCCGACTACTGGAGAGCCAGGGCCCGGGAGAACGCGCCGTACGAGAGCAGCTGGACCATCGGCATGCGCGGGCTGCACGACACCGCGCTGGAGACCCGGAACGCCACGACGATCCCGGAGAAGGTCGCGGTGATGAACGACATCATCGCCGACCAGCGCCGGATCCTGGCCGAGGAGGTCGGAGCGGCGGCCGAGCCGCAGATCTTCATCCCGTACAAGGAGGTCCTGGACCTGTACAACGCGGGTGTCCGGGTGCCGGACGACATCACCCTGATCTGGCCGGACGACAACCACGGCAACATGCGCCAGCTGCCGGACGGCACGGAACGCGCCCGCCCGGGTGGCAACGGCATCTACTACCACCTCTCCTACTGGGGCCGCCCGCGCAGCTATCTCTGGCTGGACACCACCCAACCGGCCAAGATCCGGCAGGAGTTGAGCCGGGCCTACGAGCACGGTGCGGACCGGATGTGGATCTTCAACGTGGGTGACCTGAAGTCGATCGAGACCGGTCTTTCCTTCTCCATGGACCTGGCCTGGGACGTGGCGCGCCGGGGCGCCGACGACGTCGAGGACGTCCTCGCGGAGTGGTACGGGCGGCAGTTCGGGCAGCGCCACCGTCAGGAGATCGCCGCCATCCGCACCGAGTACCACCGGCTGGCGGCCGAGCGGCGCCCCGAGTTCATCGACCGTGGCATCTTCTCCGTGGTGCACCACGGGGACGAGGCGGGCCGCCGGCTGGGCGCGTACGAGCGGCTGCTGGAGCGAGTCCGTACGGTGGCCGCCGGACTGCCGGACGACTTCCGGGACGCCTTCTACGAGCTCGTCCAGTACCCGGTGCACGGGGCCTGGTTGATGAACCTGAAGTACTACTGGGCGGACCGGAACGCGCTCGCGGTACGGCAGGGCCGGGGCGCCGGGACCAACCGCTTCGCGGACCTCGCCGAGGCCGCGCACTCCGCGGAGGCAGCCCTCACCCTGCGGTACAACACCGAGGTGGCGGACGGGAAGTGGGACGGCTTCATCAACCCCTATCCCTCGCAGATCCCCAAGGCTCCGGGCCGCCCCGCCGTCACCCGGGTCGCCCGGCAGGAGACCTCGGGGCTGGGCGTGGCGGCCGAGGGCAACGAGACGGGTGCCGACCGGCCGCTGTCGTTCTCCTCCGCCACCCGTGACCGGCGTTTCGTGGACGTCTTCAACACCGGCTTCCTGGAGCTGGTCTGGACGGCCGAGGCGGGTCGGCCCTGGGTGAGGCTCAGTTCGGCGGGCGGCTCGCTCACCGAGCAGACCCGGGTGTGGGTCGAGATCGACTGGGACCTCGCACCGGAGGGCGTCCTCGACGCCACGGTGGTGTTCAGCGGCGGCGCGCAGCGCTTCGAGGTGCCGTTGCGCGTGGTCAACGAGGGGGAGCGGGGCCGCCGTCGGGCGCGGGGGTTCGTCGAGGCCCACGGCTGGGTCTCGATCGACGCCGTGCACACCGAGCGCCGGGTGGCGCGCGGCGGCGCCCGCTGGCGGACCGTCCCCGGTCTCGGCCGTCGTACGGGGGCCGTGGAGGCCGTGCCGTCGACGGCGGCCCCGGTCACCACGGAGCACGCCTCCCGGGCGCCCGAGCTGCGCTACCGGGTGCGCTTCGCGCGGGCCGGCACCTTCCCGGTCACCGTCTTCCGGCTGCCCTCGCTCGACGAGCGCGGCGCGCGACGGCTGGCGCTCTCCCTCGACGACGGGCCGGTCACCGTGGTGTCGGGGCAGAACATCGCGACCGGCAACCGCGGGGACGCCTGGGCCCGCAATGTGGAGGAGGGCGTCGAGAGGCTGACCGCGCCGGTGACCGTGGACGCGCCCGGTGAGCATGTCCTGCGGATCTTCATGGTCGATCCCGGGATCGCCGTGGACCAGATCGTCGTCGACACGGGCGGACTGCCCGCCTCGTACCTCGCTCCGCCGGAGAGCTACCACCCGGTGTTCAACCCCGAGCCGGAATCCGGGGCGGGGGAAGGGGCGGGGACCGGGGTGGGGGAAGGGGCGGGGACCGGGGTGGGGCTGGACGTGCCCGGCCAGTAGGCAGAAGGCGTGACCGGCCCGCCCGTGCCGCCGGGCCCGGCCTCGGGCGCCCTGCCTCAGGCGCCCGCCCGCAGCACCCGGGACAGGCCCAGCGCCGCCGTCCGCACCGCGGGGGCCAGCCGGGCGGGGCTGAAGCGGGCGCGGGGTACGGCGACCGAGAGGGCGGCGACGGTGGTGCCGCCGGCGAAGACGGGGGCCGCGATGCAGGCCACGCCCAGGGCGGCCTCCTGCTCCTCGTAGGCCAGGCCGGAGACCTGGATCTTCTCCAGGGCCATGCGCAGCCGGGCCGGGTCGGTGATCGAGTGGGGGGTGAGGCTCGGCAGCGGGCGGGAGAGGACCTCCTCGGTCAGCTCGGCGTCGGAGAAGGCCAGCAGGGCCTTGCCCACTCCGGTGCAGGTCAGCGGCAGGCTGCCGCCGATCCGGGAGGGCAGCCTGAGGGCCTCGTGGCCATGGATGCGTTCGAGGTAGACGACCTCCATGCCCTCCCGCACCCCGAGGTGGACGGTCTCGCGGGTGGCCTCGAACAGGTCCTGGAGGAAGGGCAGGGCCGTCTCCCGCAGATCGAGCCGGTGCGGCACCAGGGAGCCCAGCTCGAACAGCTTCGCGCCGAGCCGGTAGCGGGGACCCGAGCGCTCCAGCCAGCCCAGCCGGACGAGGTCGGCCGCCAGCCGGTGCACGGTCGGCTTGGGCAGGCCCGTGCGCTCGGAAAGTTCCGCCAGACGGTACGAGCCGCCGCTCGGTTTGAAGGATTCCAGGATTCTCGCAGCCTTCTCCAGCATGCTGCCGCCCGTGTTGTTCCGTGTCACGGAACAAAGTTTGTGCCGGGTCAGGGGTCGATGTCTATATCGAGGTCCAGCCCCCGCTTCTTTGCACCCCTGGAGGTACCGATGCCGACCGTGCTCGACGGCGTCCGCCCGGACGCCGTCCCACCGGCCGTGGTCGAGGCCGCCGACCTGCTGGTGGAGGCCGCCCGGACCAGGGTCGCCTGCCCGCCGGTGCGGACTCTCTTCGCCGACGGCGGTGACCTGGACACCGCCTACGCCGTGCAGCGGCTGAACGTCCGGCGCGCCCTGGACGCCGGCCGCCGGATCGTCGGCCGCAAGATCGGGCTGACCTCCGTCGCCGTACAGCGTCAACTCGGTGTGGAACGGCCGGACTTCGGCGCGCTGTTCGCCGACATGGCGGTGCCGGACGGTGGCGAGGTGCCCGTCGGGCGGCTGCTCCGGCCGAAGGTGGAGGCCGAGGTGGCACTCGTCCTCGGGCACGACCTGCCGCACCGGGAGTGCACGGTCGTCGACGTGCTGCGGGCGGTGGACTTCGCGCTGCCCGCGCTGGAGATCGTCGACAGCCGGGTGCGGGGGTGGGACATCTCCCTCGTCGACACGGTCGCCGACAACGCCTCCTGCGGTCTGTACGTGCTGGGCGCGACCCCCGTACCGCTCACGGCCCTCGATCTGCGGACCGTGCCGATGACCATGACCCGGGGCGGCGCGACCGTCTCCGAGGGTACCGGCGCCGACTGCCTCGGCAGCCCGCTGAACGCGGCGGTCTGGCTGGCCTCGGCGCTCGCGGAGCGGGGAGAGCCGCTGCGCGCGGGCGATCTGGTGCTGACCGGGGCGCTGGGGCCGATGGTGCCCGCCGCGCCGGGGGACGTGTTCGAGGCCCGTGTCCCCGGCCTGGGCTCCGTACGGGTCGGCTTCGCCGAGGAAGCGGGAGCGGGAGAAGCCGAGGAAGCAGGAGGGCAGACCCGATGAGCACCAAGGTCGCCGTGATCGGTTCCGGCAACATCGGCACCGACCTCATGATCAAGATCCGGCGACTGTCGCAGACCCTGGAGATCGTCGCCGTGGCCGGGATCGACCCGGCCTCCGACGGTCTGGCCCGGGCCCGCCGGCTGAAGGTCGCCACCACCCACGAGGGCGTCGAGGGGCTGGTCGCGCTGGACGAGTTCGCGGACGTCGAGATCGTCTTCGACGCCACCTCGGCGGGTGCCCACCGCCACCACGACGCGGTGCTGCGCCCGCTGGGCCGCACCCTCGTCGACCTCACCCCGGCGGCCCTCGGCCCGTACGTCGTCCCACCGGTCAACGGCGACGCCCACCTCGGCGCGCCGAACGTCAACATGGTCACGTGCGGCGGGCAGGCCACCATCCCGATCGTCGCCGCCGTGAACGCGGTCACCCCGGTCCACTACGGCGAGATCGTCGCCTCGATCGCCTCCCGCTCCGCCGGGCCTGGCACCCGGGCGAACATCGACGAGTTCACGGAGACCACATCGGCCGCCGTCGAGCGGGTCGGCGGGGCGAGGAGGGGCAAGGCGATCATCGTCCTCAATCCGGCCGAACCCCCGCTGATCATGCGGGACACCGTGCACTGCCTGGTCTCCGAGTGCGCCACCGAGGCCGTCACGGCGTCCGTGGAGGAGATGGCCGGCCGGGTCCGGGCGTACGTGCCCGGTTACCGGCTCAAGCAGAAGGTGCAGTGCGAACGGGTGGCGGCGGACGACCCGCTGCGCGCCCTCGCGCCCGGTACGGCCGACGCCCTGAAGGTGTCGGTGTTCCTCGAGGTCGAGGGCGCCGCGCACTACCTTCCGGCGTACGCCGGGAACCTCGACATCATGACCTCGGCCGCGCTGCGCACCGCGGAACGCATGGCCGCCCACCACGGTACGGAGACAGCCGAATGACCAGGCTCTACGTCCAGGACGTCACCCTGCGGGACGGCATGCACGCCGTCCGGCACCGCTACACGGTCGGCCAGGCCCGTGCCGTGGCCGCCGCGCTGGACGCCGCCGAGGTGGCCGCGATCGAGATCGCCCACGGCGACGGGCTGGCCGGCTCCAGCATCAACTACGGCGTCGGCGCCCACACCGACTGGGAGTGGATCGAGGCCGTCGCCGACGTGACGCACCACGCCGTGCCCACCACGCTGCTGCTCCCCGGCATCGGCACCCTGCACGACCTGCGGCAGGCGCACCGGCTGGGCATCCGCTCGGTGCGGGTCGCCACCCACTGCACCGAGGCCGACATCGCCGCGCAGCACATCACCGCCGCGCGGGAAATGGGCATGGACGTCGCCGGGTTCCTGATGATGTCCCACCTGGCCGAGCCCGCCGAACTCGCCCGCCAGGCCGCTCTGATGGAGTCCTACGGCGCCCACTGCGTGTACGTCACCGACTCCGGCGGCCGGCTCACCATGGACGGCGTGCGCGACCGCTTGCGCGCCTACCGGGACGTGCTCGATCCGGCCACGGAGCTCGGCATCCACGCCCATCACAACCTCGCCCTGGGGGTGGCGAACACGGTGGTCGCGGTGGAGAGCGGCGCGGTGCGGGTGGACGCCTCGCTCGCCGGGCAGGGCGCGGGCGCGGGCAACTGTCCGCTGGAGGCGTTCGTCGCGGTCGCCGATCTCATGGGCTGGGACCACGGCTGCGACCTGTTCCCCCTGATGGACGCCGCCGACGACCTCGTACGACCGCTCCAGGACCGTGAGGTGCGGGTGGACCGCGAGACGCTCACGCTCGGGTACGCCGGGGTGTACTCCAGCTTCCTGCGCCATGCCGAGAGCGCCGCCGCGCGGTACGGCCTCGACACCCGCGCGATCCTCGTCGAGGTGGGACGGCGGGGCATGGTCGGCGGTCAGGAGGACATGATCACCGACATCGCCCTGGATCTGGCCGCCCGCGCGCGGGCCGTGGCCTGATTCCGGTCCGGCCGCCGGAACAAACCTCGAATTGAGACAGAAATCGCCCTCGAAACGCATCACTTCGGCCAAACACCAGTCGACAGCGAGCGCTTACTGCTAGAAAGTGGGCCAGCCGGGATCTCGCCGTGCACCGATAGGACTGTTTTGCCGAAGAACCCCTCCCCCTCACGCCGTCGCACGGGCGGCGACGCGCGCGCCGCTGCCGACGCCGCGCCCGCCACGTCCGCGACCCCCGCCGCACCCCGTTCGCCGGCCGGTCCGCGCAGGTCCTTCACGAGCAACTGGCCGGTGGCCAGGCGGCTCAGGGCGGTGCTGCTGATCCCGGTCCTCGTCGCCCTGGTGCTCGGGGGCGCGCGGGTGAAACGGTCCGTGGACACCTGGCAGGACGCCGACGACGCCGTGCGCGTGGCCGAACTGGTCCAGGCCGCGAACAAGTACGCCAGCGACGCGATCAACGAGCGTGACGTCTCGGTCATCCCGCTGGTGCAGAACGGCAAGGCGTCCGAGGCGGTCACCCAGGCCCGCGCGATCACCGACGCGGACGCACAGGCCTTCGACCGCGCCGTCGACCGCATGCCCGACTCCCCCGGCCTGGCACGGCGGGTGGCGCTCGTGCGGGCCGGCGAGGAGCAGCTCCCGGGACTGCGCGCCAACGCGTTCACCGACCGGATGAGCGGCGTGCAGACGGAGGAGAGCTACCACCTCGTCCAGCACCCGCTGATGGAGATCTCCAACGAACTCGGCTTCGGCAGCAGCAACCAGGCGAGCTTCGGCCGGACGCTCTACGCCATCTCCCTGACCCAGGCGGCCGAGTCACTGATCCGGGCCATCGGCACCCATCTGCTGGTGGAGGACCGCGACGCGCTCGCCCAGGGCGAACTGGAGGTCCAGCTCGCCTCCTTCCGCTCGTACGCCTATCTGGAGCAGGTCGCGCTCCAGGAGTACCTGGGCGCCGGCACCTCCGAGGACGTGACCCTGCTCCAGCAGGCGCTGGCGGCCGCGGAGAAGAAGGGCGAGCAGCAGGTCTCCGACGCCGCCGCGGCGGCCCGGGCGGACGGCCGGACGTTCGTCGAGCCTCCGGCCATGGAACAGATGATCAGCGAGATCTCCTCCGGGAGGCCGACCTCGGAGCTGGCCGCGCTGGGCATCACCCCGGAGACGTTCTTCGCCGCCTCCACGCTGGGCTTCGACGCCTACCGGGGGATCCAGGTCGATCTCGCCGACACCGCGCTCGCCAATGCCCGGGACATCGCCGACGAGGCGCGCAACGACGCGATCATGAACGCCTCACTGGTCCTCACGGCCGTGCTGCTCGCGTTCCTGCTCGCGGCCTGGGTGGCCCGCACGATGAGCAGCGGTATGCGCCGGCTGAGCGCCTCCGCGATCGAGATCGCCGGACAGCGGCTGCCGACGGTGATCACCCAGCTGTCCCAGGCCGCTCCCGACCGGGCCGGAACCGAGGTCGCGCCGATCCCGATCACCACGACGGACGAGATCGGCGAGGTGGCACGGGCCTTCGACCACGTCCACCGCGAGGCCGTCCGGCTCGCCGCCGAACAGGCCCTGCTGCGCGGCAACATCAACGCGATCTTCACCAACCTCTCGCGCCGCAACCAGTCCCTGATCGAGCGTCAGCTGGCGCTGATCACCGACCTGGAGGACCACGAGACGGATCCCGAACAGCTGGAGAACCTGTTCCGGCTGGACCATCTCGCCACGCGCGTCCGCCGCAACGGGGAGAACCTCCTGGTGCTCGGCGGCGAGAAGCCCGCCCAGCAGTGGGACCAGCCCCTCCCGCTGGTCGACGTCCTGCGGGCGGCCGCGTCCGAGGTGGAGCAGTACGAGCGGATCGCCTTCGCCGGCATTCCGGAGACCCTGATCCACGGCCGGGCCGTGACCGACCTGGTGCATCTGCTCGCCGAACTGCTGGAGAACGCCACCGCGTTCTCGTCCCCGCGTTCGGAGGTCACGGTGACCGCCGCCCGGCTGCCCGACGGGCGGACCATGGTCGAAATCCACGACCGGGGCATCGGACTGACGCCGGACGACTTCGCCGACCTCAACCACAAGCTGGCCAACCCGCCGACCGTGGACACCGGGATCTCGCAGCACATGGGCCTGTTCGTGGTCGGCCGGCTCGCCGACCGGCACGCCATCCGCGTCCAGCTGCGGCCCTCCGGCGCGGACTCGGGCACCACCTCGCTCGTCATGCTGCCCGACTCCCTCGTGCACCGCGCGGCCGGTACCGAGTCCGACGCCGACACCCTGACGCTGGCCGCCGTCAAGGCCCCCCACGCGTCGCGCTACTCGGCCGCCACCCTGGCCTCCCTGTCCGACCTGGACTCCGGCGGGGACCCCTTCAGCGGCTACGAGGCGTGGGACGAGCGGACACAGCCGGCTCCGGCCACCCAGACGCTCCCCCGGCGCGTCCCCAGGAGCAGGCGCTCGCCGGACGCGGGCGGGACCGACGGGAAACGGGAGGGCTGAGGCCCCGCCCGGGCCGGGCCGCCCCGCGCAGCGTGGCCCGGCCCGGCACAGCGTGGCCCGGCCCGCCTCCCCGGGCCCCGCCCCCCTGTGATTCACCCCACCGCGAAAACGGTGCCGTTTCGATAGCGAGAGGGGTAGCCTGAATCCCAGGTGAACGAAACCGTTTCGTTCAGGAGCGCATGGAGAACGACTGACATGGTCTCCGTACTCATCGTCAACGACCAGTCCCTTCAGCGCCTCGGCCTGCGGATGCTCCTGAGCGCCGAGCCCGGCCTGACCGTGGCCGGAGAAGCCGCGAACGGCACCGAGGCGCTCCGCCTGGGCCACACGCTCCGCCCCGACGTCGTCCTGATGGACATCCACACGTCCGGGACGGACGGCCTCGAAACCGTCCGGCGGATCGCCCGGCCCCCGCGCTTCCCCCACCCCCTCGAACCCACCGGCACCCCGGGCCCCCGCCCGCGGATCCTCGTGCTGACCCCGGCCGGTCACGAGGAGTACGCGTACGCCGCCCTGCGCGCCGGGGCGAGCGGCTTCCTCGCCAAGGACGCCACTCCGGACGAACTGACCGCGGCCGTGCGGGTCGTGGCCTCCGGAGACGCCGTGATCACCCCGGCGCTGACCCGCACCCTCATCGACACCGTCCGCCGGCAGGACACCCACCCCTTCCCGCGGGACGTCGACCTCGACACCCTCACGGGACGCGAACGCGATGTGCTCGTCGCCGTCGCGTCCGGCTGGTCCAACGCCGAGATCGCCTCCCGGCTGTCCATCGCCCCCACCACCGTGAAGTCCCACGTCAGCCACATCCTCACCAAGATCGGCGCCCGCGCCCGGGTCCAGGCGGTCGCCTTCGCCTACGAGTCCGGACTGGTGCGCCCGGCCGCCTGAGCCGCCACCTTGGCGCACGGCCCCGTTCCCGCACGGCGGGAGCGGGGCCGCGTCATTTCCCAACCACGGCACGACTCCCAGACGTTGACCCGGTCCGGACGCGACAGCAGAATGAGCCCGCACGCTTGAGAGCGCTCTCAAACCATCCGCCCCCTCCCCCAAGGAGACCCATGACCGGCAGCCAGGGCCCGGCCATCAGCCGCCGTGCGCTCATCGGGACCGGCCTCGGCGTCGGCGTCGCGGCCGTCACCGCGGCCGGCGCCGCCGCGGCCCACGCCGGGGAACCGGCGCCCGCCGCCCGCGCCTTTGCCCCACGCCGGGCGGCCGCCTTCCTCGCCGCCGCCATGGACGCCCACCCGGACCACGGCCCGCTCCGGCTGGCCCAGAGCTACACCGACCAGGCGGGCCTGTTCAGTACGGCGTTCACCTACGACAACGCCCTCGCGATCCTGGCCCTCCTCGCGTCCCGCACCCAGGACGGCCGGACCCGGGCCACGGCCCTCGGCGACGCCCTGCTCTTCGCCCAGGCGCACGACCCGGTGTACGACGACGGCAGGCTGCGGCAGGCCTACAACGTCGGGCCGTACACCTTCTACGACGGGGTGCCGCAGCCGGACGGGTTCGTGCGGGCGGACGGCACGGCCAACGTCGGCACCCAGTTCGGCTTCACGGGGACCGCCGTGGGGGACATGGCCTGGGCCGGGATCGCGCTGAGCACCCTCGCCCTGCGGACCGGCAAGCACCGCTTCCGTACCGGCGCGATGCGGATCGGCGAGTGGATCGAGCGGGTGGGGCGCACCGACGAACCGCTCGGCGGCTACAAGTTCGGCGTCGACGGGGCCGACCGGCGGCTGCCCTTCACCTCGACCGAGCACAACACCGACCTGGTCGGCCTGTTCGGACAGCTGGCCCGGCTCACCGGCGACCGGGTGTGGCGAGAGCGGCGGGAGCGCGCCGAGGCCTTCGTGCGAAAGATGTGGGAGCCGTCCGGGGGCTTCTTCTACACCGGCACCAACGACGGCGTGAACATCAACAGGTCCCCGATTCCGGAGGACACCCAGACCTGGACGTACCTCGCGCTGGGGTCCCGCACCCACGCCCGGTCGCTGGACTGGGCGGCGGCCGAGCTGGCCGTCCTGGACTCGGCCGACCGCCGCAACAGCACGGTCCCCGTCGGGCAGTCGTACGAGGGGGTCACCTTCAGCTCGGCGAGCCGGTCCGCGAACGAGGACGCCCCGATCGCCGAGGGCCAGCCCCGGCCGAACCGCGACGGCGTCTGGTTCGAGGGGACGGCGCATCTGGCGCTCGCCCTGCGCACCCGGGGCGCACGGGGTGACGAGGCGCGCGCCCGGCGGCTGCTCGCGTCGGCCGAGCGCGCCCAGGACCTGCTCGGCGGCGGCCAGACCCTCGGCGGCACGGCCCCGGCCGCGCGCTCCGGAATCGTCTCGGCGAGCAGTCCGCTCGACACGGGATTCGGGTTCGGCTACTACCCGTACCTGCACACCGGGGCCACCGCCTGGTACCTGCTCGCGGCAACCCGCAGCAACCCGTGGTGAGCACAGGGCCCGGACGATCCGACGCCCCGTCAATCCCCTGACACAACTACTAAGGTTAGGCTAAGCTAAGAAAATCAGCAGGGGTGACACACCGGCGCGGTGCACAGGAAGGGAAGCGCCCATGGGATTACCGGCCATCGAGTCGTACCCCATGCCGGATCGTTCCGCCCTCCCCGCGCCGCACGTCACCTGGACCATCGCTCCCGAGCGGGCCGCGCTGCTGATCCACGGCATGCAGAACCAGTTCATCGACGCGTTCCCGGCGGGGTGTTCGCCCGTGCGGGAACTCGTCGAGAACATCGCGGCACTGCGCGAGCTCGCGGGGGCGCTCGGCATGCCGGCCGTCTTCAGCGCGGAGCCGGCCGCACCGCGCCACGGCTCCCGGAGGCCCGGGAACGCGACGCGCGGCGCCCCCGGGCCGGACGGCACGGCGGTCGTCGAGCGGCTCGCCCCGCGCCCCGGCGAGCATCTGCTGCGCAATGTGCGGCCCAACGCCTTCCTGCGCAGTCATCTCGGCAGACTGCTGCGCTCGCAGGGCCGCGACCAGCTGATCGTCTGCGGGCTGTACGCACATCTCGGCATCCTCCTCACCGCGGCGGACGCCGCCATGAACGACATCCAGCCCTTCGTCGTCGCGGACGCCGTGGCCGACTTCTCCGCCGAGGAGCACTCGATGGCTCTGCGGTGGGTGGCGCGCAGCGGTGTGGTCCGCACGACGGACGGGCTCGTGCGGGAACTGCTCCTGCACCGGGAGCGGCGCGACACCGGTTCGAACGGACGGGCCTGAGCGGACGGAGTGGGACACGTGGAACACGCGGGCAGCGTGATCGTCGTCAAGTTCGGCGGCAACGCCATGGTGGACGGAACGCTTCAGCAGACGTTCGCCGAGGACGTCGTGGAGCTGTGGCGGGCCGGGCTGCGTCCGGTCGTCGTGCACGGCGGCGGACCGCAGATCAGCGCGATGCTCGACCGGCTCGGCCTGGAGAGCCGCTTCACGGCGGGCCTGCGGGTGACCACTCCGGAGACCATGGAGGTGGTGCGCATGGTCCTCACGGGCCGGGTGCAGCGCGAGCTGGTCGGTTCCATCAACGCCCACGGCCCGTTCGCCGTCGGCATGACCGGCGAGGACGCGCACACGATGACCGCGGTGCGGCGGCCGGCCTGGGTCGACGGGCGGCAGGTCGACATCGGCCTGGTCGGCGAGATCGTGGAGGTGAACGCGGACACCGTGCGCGCCCTGCTGGCCCAGGGACGCATCCCGGTGGTCTCCCCCGTGGCGCGCGGCACCGACGGCGAGGTCTACAACGTCAACGCCGATCTCGCCGCGTCCGCGCTGGCCTCGGCCCTGGACGCCGAGCGGCTGGTGATGCTCACCGACGTGGCGGGGCTGTTCCAGGACTGGCCGCACGACACCGAGGTGATCGAGCGGCTGACGGCCGATCAGCTGGAGGCGCTGCTGCCGGGGCTGGCCGGCGGGATGCTGCCGAAGATGGAGGGGTGCCTGCGGGCCGTACGTTCCGGGGTGCGCCGGGCGCAGGTGCTCGACGGCCGGGTGCCGCACGCCGTGCTCAGGGGCGTCCTCGGCGACACCGCCCCCGGCACCACCGTGGTACCGGGCCCCGGCCCCGCCTCCGGCACCCACGGACGCTGAGCGGTACGGCCGCCCGGCCGGGGCGCCGGCGGACCGCCGAGCGCCGTACCCGTTCGCGAGGTCAGAGGGTCCGGGCGAGCACCCGGGCGTTGCGGCGCGGGTCCAGGGAAGCCGTCCAGGCGGCCGGTGCCGTGCCGGAGGACGCGGGCCCGAAGCCGTACCGCAGGAAGAGTCCGCCGCCGCCGACGGTGGCCGTGAACAGGGTGCCCACCGACCGGGCGCGGGCCCGGGCCATGACGGCGCGCAGCAGCCCGCTGCCGACGCCGTGTCCCTGCCGGTGGGGCGCGACGCAGAAGTTGTACAGCACGCCCGACGGCGCGGGTCCGGCCACAGGTCCGGCCTCGTGGACGCGCAGGGCGAGACATCCGTCGAGGGTTCCGTCGGGGGCCTGGACGACGACGAAGTCCGCCGCCCGGGCGGCGTAGAGCGCGACGGGGCGCTCGCGCAGGGCTCCGGTACGGACGAACGGCCGGGAGAGGGCGGCGAGCGCCTCGGCGTCGTCCGGGTGCGCGGGCCGTACGGCCGCCGGGACCCGGAGCGGGGCCGGGTGCGGGGCCGGGAGCAGGGCAGCCGGGAGCGGGGCCCGGAGCAGGGCCGGGGGCGGGGCGGGGGGCGGCGTCGCGGTGGTCAAGGTGTTCCTTCCGTGCCCCGTGCGCGACCGTGCGCGGGGTGGCCCAGGCGGGCGGGGGGTCCGCCGGAGCGGCGAGGGGCTCTGCCGGAGCGGGCGAGGCGCTCCACCGCAGCGGCGAGGCACTCCGCCCGAGCAGGCGAGGCACTCCACCGGAACGGCGAGCGACTCCGCCCGAGCGGGCCGTCGGCGGGACGATCGGCGGGTCCGGGTGCGCCGGGGTGGCGCATCGCCACGCCTGACCGGGACGTGCCCGCCCGCCCGGTCGGCCGCGTACCGCCCGGCACGTCGTCCCGGGCGGTACGCAACGCGGCGCGGAACGGGGGACCTTCGGTGCCCCCGCTCGTGGCGGGCTAGCGGGCGGTGCCGATGCCGTCCGTGAGGGGCTCGGCGGGGTTCAGGCCGCGGGCCAGGATCGAGTCCAGGATCTCGCCCACCCGGATCGCCGTGTTGGACAGCAGGGACGAGGTGATGCCGTGGGTGTGTTCGGTGCCGCCCTGGAGATAGACGCCGCAGCGCAGTTCGGGGCCGGCCGCCACCCGGTAGTCGCGTTCGACCCGGACCCGGCCCTCCTCGTCACGGTGGCAGAGACCGGCGACGTCACCCAGCAGCGCCAGCCCGTCGGCGGGCCGGTACCCCGTGCCGAAGACGACGACATCGGCGTCGAGCACGGTCTCCTCGCCGGTGACCAGCGAGCGGATCGTGGCGTGGACCCGGTCCGGGGTCTCGGCGACACCGGTGAGCCGGGACACGTTGTGGAAGCGGAGCCGCTCGGTGCCCATGACCTTCTCCTGGTACACCCGGCGGTACAGGTCCTCGATGAGGTCGATGTCCACCACGGAGTAGTTCGTGTTCCCGTGATAGTCCATCAGCTTCCGCTTGACGTCCTCCGGTGCGGAGTAGTACTCGTCCACCGCCTCGGGGTCGAAGATGCGGTTGGCGAAGTTGCTGTCGTCCGCGGGGCTGTAGCCGTAGCGGGAGAAGACGCCGTGGACCTCGGCGCCGGGGAAGCGGCGGTGCAGGTAGGCGACGTTCTCCGCGGCGCTCTGGCCGGCGCCGACCACGATGAACCGGGAGGGGCCGGTGCCCTCCAGGGCGTCGACCTTGGCCAGCAGGTCGGAGTTGTGCCAGATGCGCTCGGTGCGTTCGACACCGTCCGGCATCCGCGGCCGCAGCCCGGTGCCGATGACGAGGTTGCGGGCGCGGTGCACCACGAGGCCCTCACCGGCCCGGACGGTCACGTCCAGGTACTCGATGCCCCCGTCCCGCACGACGGGTTCGACGCCGAGGACCTCATGGCCGTAGGAGACCATGTCGTCGACCTTGGCCGCGGCCCACTCGAAGTAGTCGTGGAACTCCATCCGCAGCGGGAAGAAGTTCTTGTGGTTGACGAAGTCGATCAGCCGCCCCTTGCCCTGGAGATAGCTCAGGAAGCTGAACTCGCTGGTCGGGTTGCGCAGGGTCACCAGGTCCTTGAGGAAGGACACCTGCATCGTCGCGTCGTCGATCAGCATGCCCCGGTGCCAGCCGAAGCGCGGCTGCTGCTCGAAGAACTGGGCGGTGACGGCCTCCTGCCTGCCGACGCGTGCATTGTGCTCGGTGAGAGCGATCGCCATGGCCACATTGGACGGGCCGAAGCCGATGCCAATGAGGTCGTGTACCAGAGGTGCGTCGCCAGGAAGAACCTGAGACATGTCACTCCCATCGTGCGGGGCGGCCGCGATCGGGCGCTGGAAGTACGGGAGAAGGGCACGCCGACGCGAACCCGCCAAACTTAGGGAAGCCTAAGCTTATCTTGTGAAAGTGTCGACGGGACGAACCGGACACTCTGCGACGACCGACACGCATGACCCTCCGTCAAATGACCACCGGGCGCGCGGCATTGCCACGTTAGGTAAGCCTTGCTTTACTTGCACCGTCCCATTTCTGCCCAGAGGAGGATCCCCCATGCGGGTCGTCATGTTCGGTTATCAGACCTGGGGCCACCGCACCCTCCAGGCCCTGCTGGAATCCGAGCACGACGTGGTGATGGTCGTGACGCACCCCAGGAGCGAACACGTCTACGAGCGGATCTGGAGCGACTCGGTCGCCGACCTGGCCGAGGAGCACGGCATCCCGGTCCTCCTGCGCAACCGACCCGACGACGAGGAGCTGTTCGAGCGCCTCAAGGACGCCGACCCGGACATCATCGTCGCCAACAACTGGCGGACCTGGATCCCCCCGCGCATCTTCGGCCTCCCCCGCCACGGCACGCTCAACGTCCACGACTCCCTGCTGCCGAAATACGCCGGCTTCTCCCCCCTGATCTGGGCCCTCGTCAACGGCGAACCCGAAGTCGGCGTCACCGCGCACCTGATGGACGAGGAGCTCGACGCCGGCGACATCGTCCTCCAGCGGGCCGTACCGGTCGGGCCGACGGACACGGCGACCGACCTGTTCCACAGGACCGTCGACCTGATCGCCCCGGTGACCACGGGCGCCCTCGGCCTCATCGCCGCCGGGCGGACCGAGTTCACCCGGCAGGACCGCTCGCAGGCCAGCTTCTTCCACAAGCGGTCCCTGGAGGACAGCCGGATCGACTGGAACTGGCCCGCCGAGGATCTGGAACGCCTGGTCCGCGCCCAGTCCGCCCCCTACCCGAGCGCCTTCACCTTCCACCGGGGCAAGCGCCTCGACATCCTCTCCGCCGTGGTCTCCGAGGCCCGCTACGGCGGGACGCCCGGCCGTATCTTCTACCGCGAGGGCGACGGTGTGGTGATCGTCGCCGGAGCCGACGCCCGCACCGGCCGCAACCACGGCCTGGCGGTCACGCGGGTACGGACCGAGGACGGCCGGGAGTTGGGCGCGAGCGAGTACTTCACCACCATGGGCGGCTACCTCACCGCCCGCCCCTGACCGGCCCTCGCCACCCCCCGTACGCACGCCCACGCGCCGGTCCCGTCACGGTCACGGGACCGGCCGACGGCGGTCCCCGGCAGGGCGCCGTGACTCACACGCGGGATGCCCCCTCCGATGCCCGACGACGCGCCCGAAGACCCCCCGAACGGGCTGCCGAAAGGGCTCCCGGAACAGCGAGAGGGCAAGGTCACAGCCACGAAGAGGGAAAGGTCACACGGCACCCACTGCTGCTCCTTTG
This sequence comes from Streptomyces phaeofaciens, assembly GCF_014648915.1. Classification (GTDB taxonomy): domain Bacteria; phylum Actinomycetota; class Actinomycetes; order Streptomycetales; family Streptomycetaceae; genus Streptomyces; species Streptomyces phaeofaciens. Next base: position 224,330 of record NZ_BMSA01000007.1, read on the forward strand.
CGTCTCTGTCCTAGCATCCGAGCATGACGGTCCTGCCTGACGACGGGCTCGAGCTGGCCGGCGAGTTCCCTGACACCACCCACGAGCAGTGGCAGCGCCTTGTAGCGGGCGTACTACGCAAGTCGGGCAAGGACGTCGAGGGCGCCGAAGCCGAGGAAGCCCTGTCCACCACCCTCGAGGACGGGTTGCGCACCCGCCCTCTGTACACGCGGCGCGACACCGCGCCCGAGCCCGGCTTCCCGGGGTTCGCGCCCTTCGTGCGCGGCAGCCGCCCCGAGGGCAACACCACGGGCGGCTGGGACGTGCGCCAGCGGCACACCACGGCGGACGGCGAGGCGGTCCTCGCCGATCTGGAGAACGGCGCCACCTCGCTGTGGCTGACCGTCGGCGAGGCGGGCATCCCCGTGTCCTCGCTCGCCGGGGTGCTCGACGGTGTCTACCTCGACCTGGCCGCCGTGGTCCTCGACGCGGGAAGCGCCACCGGGCCCGCCGCGCGCGAACTGCTGCGGCTGTACGAGGAGCGGGGCGTGGCCAAGGAGGCGGCGCGCGGCAACCTCGGCGCCGACCCCCTCGCCCAGGAGGCCCGCACCGGGCAGGTGAGCGACCTGGCGCCGGCCGTCGCGCTCGCCCGGCTGTGCGCCGAGGAGTACCCGGGGCTGCGGGCGCTGAGCGTGGACGCGCTGCCGTACCACGAGGCCGGCGGCTCCGCCGCGCAGGAGCTGGGCGCCTCGCTCGCGACCGGTGTGGCGTATCTGCGGGCGCTGACCGAGGCCGGTCTGAGCGTCGAACAGGCCTGCGCGCAGCTGGAGTTCCGGTACGCGGCGACCGCCGACCAGTTCCTGACCATCGCCAAGCTGCGGGCGGCCCGCCGGCTGTGGGCGCGGGTCGCGGAGGTCTGCGGGGCCCCGGGCGCCGGTGCCCAGCTCCAGCACGTCGTGACCTCGCCGGTGATGATGACCCGCCGTGACCCGTGGGTGAACATGCTGCGCGCCACGGTCGCCACGCTCGCGGCCGGGGTCGGCGGCGCCGACGCCGTGACCGTGCTCCCCTTCGACCACGACCTGGGCCTGCCCGACGCCTTCGCGCGCCGGATCGCCCGCAACACCTCGACGATCCTGGTCGAGGAGTCCCATCTGGCCCGGGTGATCGACCCGGCCGGCGGCTCCTGGTACGTGGAGCGGCTGACGGACGAACTCGCCCACGCGGGCTGGGAGTTCTTCCAGCGGATCGAGGGCCTCGGCGGCCAGGCGGCCGCGTTGCGCTCCGGTGACCTCGGCCGCGACCTGGCCGGCACCTGGGCGGTGCGCGCCGCACGGCTCGCGAAGCGGCGCGAACCCGTCACCGGGGTCAGCGAGTTCCCGTTCCTCGGGGAGCGGCCCGTCGAGCGCGCCCCCGCGCCCGAGCGGCCCTCCGGCGGTCTGCCGCGCGTACGGCGCGACGAGGCCTACGAGGTCCTGCGCGCCCGTTCCGACGCCCACCTCGCCGCCACCGGCGCCCGGCCGCGGATCTACCTGGCCTCGCTCGGCCCGGCCGCCGCGCACACCGCGCGGACCACGTTCGCCGCCAACCTCTTCCAGGCGGGCGGTATCGAGCCCGTCGCCGAGGGCACCTTCGAGGAGAGCGGCGCCACCGAGGCCGTGCTGTGCTCCAGCGACGCGGTGTACGAGGAGCAGGCGGCCGCCGTCGCCGGGCGGCTGAAGGCCGCCGGTGCCACGCAGGTGTTCCTCGCCGGCCGTCCCGGGACGTACGCCGACGTCGACGCCCATGTCTTCGCGGGCTGTGACGCCGTCGCCGTCCTGACCGCCACCCTCGACCGCATGGGAGTGTCCTGATGGAAATCCCCGACTTCTCCGGGATCGACCTGGGGACCCCCACCACCGGCGGCGGCGCCGACGAGTGGCGTACCGCAGTGAAGAGGGCGGCGGGCGGGGACGACCTGCTCTGGGAGACCCCGGAGGGCATCCCGGTCAAGCCGCTCTACACCGGGCAGGACCTGGAGGGCCTGGACTTCCTGGGCACCCACCCGGGTATCGCCCCGTATCTGCGCGGCCCGTACCCCACGATGTACGTCAACCAGCCGTGGACGATCCGCCAGTACGCGGGTTTCTCCACGGCCGAGGAGTCCAACGCCTTCTACCGGCGCAACCTCGCCGCCGGCCAGAAGGGTCTGTCGGTCGCCTTCGACCTGCCCACGCACCGCGGCTACGACAGCGACCACCCGCGGGTGACCGGTGACGTCGGCATGGCGGGCGTGGCGATCGACTCGATCTACGACATGCGGCAGCTGTTCGACGGCATCCCGCTGGACAAGATGACCGTGTCGATGACGATGAACGGCGCCGTGCTGCCGGTGCTGGCGCTGTACATCGTGGCCGCCGAGGAACAGGGCGTACCGCCCGAGAAGCTGGCCGGGACCATCCAGAACGACATCCTCAAGGAGTTCATGGTCCGCAACACCTACATCTATCCGCCGAAGCCGTCGATGCGGATCATCTCCGACATCTTCGCCTACACCTCGCAGCGGATGCCCCGCTACAACTCGATCTCCATCTCCGGTTACCACATCCAGGAGGCCGGGGCGACGGCCGACCTGGAGCTGGCGTACACGCTCGCCGACGGCGTCGAGTACATCCGGGCGGGCCGCGAGGCCGGTCTCGACGTGGACGCGTTCGCGCCGCGGCTGTCGTTCTTCTGGGCGATCGGCATGAACTTCTTCATGGAGGTCGCCAAGCTGCGCGCGGCACGGCTGCTGTGGGCGAAGCTGGTGAAGCAGTTCGATCCGCAGAACTCCAAGTCGCTGTCCCTGCGCACCCATTCGCAGACCTCCGGCTGGTCGCTGACCGCGCAGGACGTCTTCAACAACGTGACGCGGACCTGTGTGGAGGCGATGGCCGCCACCCAGGGCCACACCCAGTCGCTGCACACCAACGCCCTCGACGAGGCGCTGGCGCTGCCCACCGACTTCTCGGCGCGCATCGCCCGCAACACGCAGCTGCTGATCCAGCAGGAGTCCGGCACCACCCGGGTCATCGACCCGTGGGGCGGCAGCGCGTACGTGGAGAAGCTGACGTACGACCTGGCCCGGCGGGCCTGGCAGCACATCCAGGAGGTGGAGCAGGCGGGCGGCATGGCCAAGGCCATCGACGCGGGCATCCCGAAACTGCGCATCGAGGAGGCCGCCGCACGCACCCAGGCCCGGATCGACTCCGGCCGCCAGCCGGTGATCGGCGTGAACAAGTACCGCGTCGAGACCGACGAGGCGATCGACGTCCTGAAGGTCGACAACTCCTCGGTGCGCGACCGGCAGATCGAGAAGCTGCGGCGGCTGCGCGCTGAGCGGGACGAGCGGGCCTGCCAGGACGCGCTCGACGCGCTCACCCGGGCGGCCGGCGGCGAGGGCAACCTGCTGGAGCTGGCGGTGCACGCGGCCCGCGCCAAGGCCACCGTAGGCGAGATCTCCGACGCCCTGGAGAAGGTGTACGGGCGGCATGCGAGCCAGATCCGTACGATCTCCGGCGTGTACCGCAACGAAGCAGGTGAGTCGCCCTCCGTGGAACGCACCCGGACCCTGGTGTCCGCCTTCGCCGAGGCCGAGGGCCGCCGTCCCCGCATCCTGGTCGCCAAGATGGGCCAGGACGGCCACGACCGCGGCCAGAAGGTGATCGCCACCGCCTTCGCCGACCTCGGCTTCGACGTCGACGTCGGCCCGCTGTTCCAGACCCCGGGCGAGGTGGCCCGGCAGGCGGTCGAGGCGGACGTGCACATCGTGGGGGTGTCCTCGCTGGCCGCCGGGCATCTCACCCTCGTCCCGGCGCTGCGCGAGCAGCTCGCCGAGGAGGGCCGGGAGGACATCATGATCGTGGTGGGCGGGGTGATCCCGCCGCAGGACGTGCCGACCCTGCTGGAGATGGGCGCGGCGGCCGTCTTCCCGCCCGGCACGGTGATCCCGGACGCCGCCCACGACCTGGTCGCGCGGTTGGCGGGCGATCTGGGGCACAGCCTGTGATCGATGTCGACGCCTATGCGAAGGGTGTTCTCGACGGCAAGCGGGCCGTGATCGCGCGCGCGATCACGCTCGTCGAGTCCACCCGGCCCCAGCACCGGGTGCTGGCCCAGCGGTTGCTGACCGAGCTGCTCCCGCACAGCGGGCGGGCGCGGCGGATCGGCGTCAGCGGGGTACCGGGCGTGGGCAAGTCGACGTTCATCGACGCGTTCGGCACCCTGCTGACCTCGCGGGGGCACCGGGTGGCGGTGCTCGCCGTCGATCCGTCGTCCAGTCGTACGGGCGGGTCGATCCTGGGCGACAAGACCCGGATGGAGCGGCTGGCCGTCGATCCGGCGGCGTTCGTCCGCCCCTCCCCCACCGCGGGCACGCTCGGCGGAGTCGCCAAGGCGACCCGGGAGTCGATCGTGGTGATGGAGGCGGCCGGCTACGACGTGATCCTGGTGGAGACGGTCGGCGTCGGCCAGTCCGAGACCGCGGTCGCGAACATGGTCGACTCCTTCCTCCTGCTCACCCTGGCCCGCACCGGCGACCAGCTCCAGGGCATCAAGAAGGGGGTCCTGGAACTGGCCGACGTGATCGCCGTCAACAAGGCGGACGGCCCGCACGAGCGCGACGCCCGCGCGGCGGCGCGGGAACTGGCGGGCGCGCTGCGGCTGATGCACGGCCAGGACGCGGTGTGGGCACCGCCCGTGCTGAGTTGCAGTGCCCGGGAGTCGGCCGGCCTGGACACCGTCTGGGAGCGCCTCGAACAGCACCGGACGCTGCTGGACTCGACCGGTCGGCTCACCGCCAAGCGGCGTGACCAGCAGGTCGACTGGACCTGGACGATGGTCCGCGACGAGCTGCTGGGCCGGCTGCACGCCGACCCGGCCGTACGGGCCCTGGCGCCCGCGCTCGAACAGCAGGTCAGGGACGGCGACCTGACGGCCACGCTGGCCGCCGAACGCATCCTGGGCGCGCTCGGGAGCGCCGAGGCGTCCTGAGGCGCCCGCACGGGCCCGCCGGCCGTGGCCCTCTCGGGCCACGGCCGGCCACCGTCAGTTCGGGGCGGCGACCGCCGGGGCCGGGGCCGCCTTCGCGGGCTCGGGGCTCAGCAGCCGCTGGGCCAGCTCGCCGAAGACGAGCCCGAAGGCCCCCCACAGGGTGACCTGCATGGCCAGCGCGGAGAGCCGGAACCGCCACAGCACGGCGGCCGGGAAGTCCGCGGGCACCTCGTTGACGACGGGCAGGAACGCGTACGCCAGACCGGTCGCCAGGACGAAGGCGGCCACCGCGACGACGGTGGCGTACCAGGTGCCCAGCCGCGGGGCGAGTCGCTTGCCGAGGAGGGTGGCGGCTACCGCGAGGAGGACGCCGAGCACCATCATCAGGAAGTACAGCGTGGTGCGTTTGCCGATGGTGTCACCGTCGCCGACGGCCGGCGGGTTGGCGGGGTACTTCAGGAACGGCACGACGTACACGGCGATCAGCGCGCAGCCGGACAGCAGCAGCGCGGTGGCCCGCGGGGTGAAGCGGCCGACGCGGCCGAGCGCGAAGCAGTAGGCGAGTGCGGCGATGCCGCCGAACGCGACCCCGTAGATCAGGACACCGGTGGCCAGGCCCGCGGTGGACTGAAGGCTGCGGGAGACGAGTTCGACCTCGTGCTCGTGCCCGGCGGCGTGCGACTCCTCGAAGCCGATGGCGGTGTCGACGCTCGGCTCGCCGAGGAAGTAGGCGACGACCAGGGCGAGCACGCCGGCCGCGAGGCCGGCGAGCATGCCCCGTACGAGCAGGTTTCTCACGATTGCGGAGTTCATGGGTGCGCGGTGCCCCTCGTCAGTGGCAGGGGAAGCCGAGCAGGTGGCGGGCGTCGTGCACCCACTCGTGGACGTCCTCGCCGGAGACGACTGCGGTGGCGCCCTGTTCGGCGCCGACGAAGTACAGCAGGACCAGCATCAGGATGCCGAAGAAGACCGCCCACGGGGCGATCGCTCCGATCGGCAGCTTGGCGGGGAGAGCGGGAGTGTCGGCGGTCGGCTGCGCGACATGCTGCGCCATGAAAAGGCCTCCTCTGGGAGTTCGCGTCCCATCTCGGTGGTGCACGTGACGACGGCTACGGGTCTGACTCGCCGCCACCCCTTCGCGGGGTGGTGGCACACAGTGGCGCGACCGTGCCGGATTCCCACCGGCTTCCGTCCTGCCGTCGATATCGGACCGACGGTACCGCGTGACGCGGGCATGGCCAAGACCGCGCCATCTGGCGTGATCTGTCTCTCGGTGGGTCCGACGGCTGCCGGACGGCGGTCGCGGTCCGCACACGTACCGCGCCCGGGTGACTACGAGGTGCTCACGAGGCGTCCGGTTCCGCCGGTTCGTGCTCGCCGCCTCGGCTCCGGACCGCCTCCGCGGCCCGCACCAGTTCGCCGAGGACGGTACGTACGGCGCGGCGCGCGGCGCGCTCGGGGCGGTGCAGCACGTCCACGTGTCGTCGGGCCCGGACGCCGTCGAGGGGTCGGAGGACGACGTCCGGGTGCCGGCGGGCCGTCCAGCGGGGCATCAGGGCGACTCCGCCGCCGGCGGCGACCAGTTCGGCGACCACGGAGATCTCGTTGACGCGATGCACGATGTCGAGGCGCCGGCCCGCGGCGGCGGACACGGCCTCGACGGTGGCCAGGAGCGGAAAGCCGTCATGGACGGTGATCCACGGCTGGTCGGCGACCTCGGCCGGGGTCAGCCGGGGCCGCGCGGCCAGGGGATGGCCGGCGGGCAGGGCGATGTCGAGGGGTTCGCGCAGCAGCGGGGTGACCGTCGCGGTCCGGGGCCACGCCGGCGCGTGGTCCAGCCGGTGGGCGAGGACGAGGTCGTAGTGGCGGGTCAGGGGCGGGAAGTCGTCCTGGGCGACGTCCTCGTCGTGGAGCGAGAGCCGGGGTGATCCCGGGGCGCTCAGGCCGCGCAGCAGCAGCGGGAAGAACGCCGCGGCGCCGCTGTGGAAGGCCGCCACCGACACCGTGCCGTCCGGCCGGTCCACGAACGCGTCGACGGCGTGCCGCGCCCGGGCCAGCGCCGTCTCCACGCCGATCGCGGCGTCGGCCAGGGCCTGCCCGGCGGCGGTGAGGACCAGCCGCCGTCCGTCGCGCTCGGTGAGCGGGACCGGGATCGCGCGCTGGAGCAGCCGGAGCTGCTGCGAGATCGCGGAGGGTGTCACCCGCATCGCCTCGGCGACCGCGGTGACGCTGCCCAGCTCGCCCAGCTCCCGCAGGACCCGCAGCTGCCTCTCGTCCACCGGCACAGTGTAGCTTCGCTACAGGGTTGTTTGAGCAACTCGTCGTTTACTTCAAAGTGCTGGCCAGGAAGGGTGGTGGCCATGACAGCCGCCACCCGCCGCACGGACCTGGTGCTCCTGGCCGTCGCCGTCGTCTGGGGATCCAGCTACCTGACGGCGAAGACGGCCACGGAAGCCACCTCGGTCCTGCTCGTCCTCTTCCTGCGCTACGCCCTGTCCGCCGTGGTCTGCGCCGTCGCCGTCGCCGCGGCCCTGCGGACGTCCGGCCCCCTCACCCGGGACGAGCTCACCCGGGGCTCTCTGCTCGGGGTCACCCAGGCCGCCGTCCTCGTCCTGGAGACGTACGGCGTCGCGCACACCAGCGCCGCGAACGCGGGCCTGATCATCAGCCTCACCCTCGTCCTCACCCCCCTCCTGGACCGCGCCGGACGGCGGGGCGGGCTGCCCGTGCGGTTCTACCTCGCCACCGGCCTGTGCGTCGGGGGCGTCGCCCTGCTCGTGTCCGGCACCGGTCTGCGCGCACCCGGCGCCGGGGATCTGCTGATGCTGGCGGCGGCGGTCGTGCGGGCCGGCCATGTGGTCCTCGTCGGACGGCTCACCGCGGGCCGGGCGCTGCGCCCGCTGCACCTGACCGCCGTACAGACCGTGGTCGGCGCGGTGCTGTTCCTCCCGCCGGCGGCGGCCGGACTGCCACTGCTCGCCCGGACCGAGGCGGTGACCTGGGCACAACTGCTCTACCTGGCCCTGTTCTGCGGTCTGTTCGCGTTCCTGGCGCAGACCTGGGCGGTGCAGCGCACCTCCCCGACCCGGGCCAGTCTCCTCCTGGGCACCGAACCGGTCTGGGCCCTCGCGGTCGGTGTCGGCTTCGGCGACGACCGGCTCACCGCACTCTCCGCGCTCGGCGCCGCGCTGATCGTCGCCGGGACGTACTGGGGGCAGGCCGTCGAACGGGCGCGGCGCGCGGCACGGCCCGTGGCACCGCTCCCGGGACCGCCCGTCCCGGGACCACGCTCCGACCGCGCGCTCGACGGATCGCTTCCCTGATACGTGCATGCGGGTGGTCTGCTACGTGCATGCGGGTGGTCTGCGCGGCCCGATCTCCCGTCGAACGGTCGTGTCACCACGGCCCATTCAGCGCTTCGGTGAAAATGCTCCAGATCAGTGCAAGTACCGGACGAATTGAGGGATTTCGCCCCCTCTCGCCGATATCGAGCCCCGTAGGAGCACGCGATGACGTCGACCGCCACGCCGAGGTTCTCCGTCTTCACCCCCAGCCACCGTCCCCGGTTCCTCGACGAGTGCCTGGCGACGCTTCAGGCGCAGACCTGTCCCGACTGGGAGTGGATCGTCCTGCTCAACAACGGCGCCCGATGGCGGCCGGAACACCCCGACGAGCGGATCCGGGTGGAGATCGCGGACGACCTCCGCGGCGTCGGAGCGGCGAAGCGCCGGGCCTGTGAACTGGCGCGCGGCGAGATCCTGGTCGAGCTGGACCACGACGACCTGCTGGCGAAGGCGTGCCTGGCGGAGCTCGCCGAGGCCTTCGACGAGCACCCCGACGCCGTCTTCGTCTACAGCAACACCGCGCAGATCACCGAGGACGGCAAGCGGGACGACAGCCGGTTCAACGAGGAGCACGGCTGGCACTACGAGGACGTGCGCGTCGACGGCCGCAAGCTGCTCCAGGTCAGATCCATGGCCCCGACCCCGCACAACGTGTCCTACATCTGGTACGCGCCCAACCACGTCCGGGCCTTCCGCAAGGACGCGTACGACAAGGCCGGCGGGTACGACGCCGAGCGCACGGTGCTGGACGACCAGGACCTGATGTGCCGTCTGTTCCACGTCGGCGACTTCCACCACATCCCCCGCTGTCTGTACCTCCAGCGGATGCACCCCGCGAACACCCAGCGGGACCCGGAGATCAACGCGTTCATCCAGCGCGAGACGGTCGCCCTGTACGACCGGTACATCGAGGCCAACGCCCTCGCCTGGACCTTTCGCAGGGGCCTGGTGGCGCTGGACCTGGGCGCGGCCCACCGCAAGCCGCCCGGTTACGTGGGCGTGGACCGGCTCCCCGGGGAGGGCGTCGACATCGTCGCCACCCTGCCCGCCAGGCTGGACCTGCCCGACGACTCCGTCGGCCTGCTGCGGGCCGTGAACTTCCTGGAGCACGTGCCCGCGAAGGTGCCGCTGATCAACGAGCTGTACCGGCTGCTGGCCCCCGGCGGCATGCTCCTCACGAGCACCCCCAGCTCCGACGGCCGCGGCGCGTACCAGGACCCGAACCATGTCGCGTACTACAACGAGAACTCGTTCTGGTACTACACGGACGACCAGTACCGCGCCTTCGTGCCCGACCTGGAGGCCAGGTTCCAGAGTTCGCGCCTGGCCACGCTCTTCCCGTCCGAGTGGCATTCGGAGAAGAACATCTCGTACGTCGTCGCCAACCTCATCGCGATGAAGGACGGGGCGGCTCGGTGCGGGGGGCCGCTGTTGGTGTAGGGCCGCCGGCACACGGAAGGCGCCCGGCGAGACCGTGGGTCCCGCGGGGCGCCCGCGCGCAGCAAGCTACTGCGTCACGCAGACCACGAAGGCCGTGATCGGCTGGTTGGCCGTGGTGGTGGCGGTCCACCCGTCGGGCGGTGTGCCGACCGGGAAGCTGTCACGCATGCTTCCGTTGTCGGTGGAGAATCCGCCTCCGACGGCGACGTCACCGTCGTCGCACTCGGCAGTGGCCGTGCGGTCGGCCGTAGCGGTTCTCACGTAGACGGCACCCAGGGTGCCAGCGGCGCCCTGAGCGCCTTGCGCTCCCTGCGCTCCCTGAGCTCCCTGAGCTCCCTGCGCACCTTGCGCACCCTGAGCTCCCTGCGCACCTTGCGCACCCTGAGCTCCCTGAGCACCTTGAGCTCCCTGAGCTCCCTGAGCTCCCTGAGCTCCCTGCACGCCATTGGTGCCGGATTCTCCCTGCGCTCCCTGGGCACCCTGAGCTCCCTGAGCTCCCTGAGCTCCCTGAGCACCTTGCGCACCCTGAGCTCCCTGGGCACCTTGCGCACCCTGAGCTCCCTGAGCACCTTGGGCACCCTGATAGCCCCGAGCGCCCTGAGCACCCTGAGCTCCCTGGGCACCCTGAGCGCCCTGCGGGCCCTGCTTACCCGGTCGGCCCGGCTTCCCGGGCTTGCCCTCGTGACCCTGCGGGCCCCGCGGACCACGAGGGCCCTGGGGACCGCGATCGTGACCGTGGGGGTCACGGTCCCCGCCGGCCGCGTAACCCGGCAGCGCCGCCGCGCCATCGGCACCCGCCCTGCGGACCGCGTCGGCGACGGCCGCCTCGGACACGCCCTGCGGGGTCCGCTCCACCACCAGGCGACCGGCGCCAGGCTTGTGCACGACGTCGGCGATGGCCGACGCGCTCGGTGCCATACTGATCGCCACGACAGCCACGCCCGCCGACACCATGGTCGCGGATTTCAGGCGTGCCATTCGGCTCGTTCTACGGCTCAAGAGAACCATCCTCACGATTGGGAGGGGATCGGGCAGGCGGCGCGGACTCGATACGTCCGGGTCGCTCTCCTGCCACATCCCTTCGGCCACAGACGAACCTATTTCTTCACACTTAATGAAAAAATGATCGGCCATGACCCCCGTTTGCGGACAGGAATCACCCGCACGGCACAGCATCCCCTCGCACGCCGTTCTCATGGTTGCCCTTGGCGCCCATTCCCGAGGGAATTCCTCAGGCGCCGGTCACCAGACTTCTGCGATACGCGGCGCACTCCTCGAACGAGGGCAGGATTCCCTGCCGTTCGGCCTCTTCCAGCGTGGGCGCGGCCGCGTCCTTGTCGGAGAGGAGCGGTGTGAGACCGTCGGGCCAGGAAATGGCCAGGGCCGGGTCGAGGGGGTTGACCCCGAACTCCCGCCGCGGCGCATAGCCTTCCGAACACAGGTAGACGACGGTGGAGTTGTCCTCCAGCGCCATGAAGGCGTGCCCCAGCCCTTCCGAGAGATACACACAGCGGTGGTTGGTGTCGTCGAGCCGCACCGCCTCCCAGGTCCCGAAGCCCGGCGAGCCGACGCGGATGTCGACCACCACGTCCAGGACGGCCCCGCTGACACAGGTGACGTACTTCGCCTGGCCCGGCGGGACCGCCGCGAAGTGGATGCCGCGGAGTGTTCCGCGCACCGAGCGGGAACAGTTGGCCTGGGCGAGCCGCAGCCCCTGGCCGACGACCGTCTGGAAGTCGCCGTCCTTGAACCATTCGTGGAAGCGGCCCCTGTCGTCCGCGAACACCCTGGGGGTGTCCACCCACGCGCCCTCGATGCCCAGCGGTCTCACGCGCTCACTTCCTTCCGCCGCTCAGTTCGCCGGCGCCCGCCGGGAACTCCGGGCCCCTTCGGGGCGTGACAAGGTGCTGGGGCTCCTCGAGCAGCCCCAGCAGATAGTGGCCGTATCCACTCTTGAGCAGGGGCCCCGCCAGTTCGCGGAGCCGGTCGTCGTCGATCAGGCCGGCCCGCCAGACCGCCTCCTCGACACAGCCGACCTTGAAGCCCTGGCGCTCCTCGATGACCCGGACGAACTCCGACGCCTGCACCATGGAGCCGAAGGTTCCGGTGTCGAGCCAGGCGGTGCCGCGGTCGAGCCGGGTCACCTGGAGCTTCCCCGCCTCCAGATAGACCCGGTTGAGGTCGGTGATCTCCAACTCACCCCTGGCGCTGGGCCGCAGACCGCGGGCGATCTCCACGGCACGGTTGTCGTAGAAGTACAGTCCGGGCACGGCGTACCGGGACCTGGGGCGGGCCGGCTTCTCCTCGATGGACACCGCCCGGCCGAATTCGTCGAACTCCACCACGCCGTAGGCCGACGGATTCGCGACCTGATAGGCGAACACCCGGCCGCCGTCCGGTTCGTCGGAGCGGGCCAGCCGGGTCCCGAGTCCGCTCCCGTGGAAGATGTTGTCGCCCAGGATCAGGGCGACGGACTCGTCACCGAGGAATCCGGCCCCCAGCACGAAGGCGTGGGCGATTCCCTCCGGGCGCTTCTGTGCCATGTATTCCAGCCGCAGACCCAGTTGGCTTCCGTCGCCCAGCAACCGGCGGAACTGGCTCCCGTCTTCGGGGGTGGTGATGATGAGAATGTCCCGCACCCCGGCCATCACCAGAGTGGACAGCGGATAGTAGACCATCGGCTTGTCGAAAACCGGCAACAGCTGTTTCGACACCGAGCGGGTCAGCGGCCAAAGTCGCGAGCCGGTTCCTCCGGCCAACAGGATTCCGCGCACGGAAACACCATAAGGTAATCAGTCATGAATACCGGCTTTTCCCACGCTTTTACGGCGTGCGCCGCCACCGGAATTCCACGGGCGGCTCCACGTCCGGTCGGCGGGTCACCGCTCGGGGAATCACGACACCGGCACAACTGCCCCGGCCCGCCGTCGAATCGGCGCGCGGGGGCGGCGGTCACGGCAGGGCGAGCACCCGGTCGATCGCGGCGCGTATCTCCTCGTCCTGGAGGAACGCCCGGTAGTCCCGGTAGGGCGACAGCCGCCGGTCGGCCGCCCGCACCGTACGCAGGGTCGCCCGTACCGCCGGGGTGACCCGGCCGATCCGGGCGAGGGTGCGCAGCGCGTCGTGGAAGGAGCCGTAGAGCCCGCCCTGCGCGGTGTCCGCGAGGACGTGGTCCGCCCGGACGTACTCCTCCAGGACCGACGCGCTCGGCTCCGGCGCGCCGGTGATCGACCACAGGGCGATCGCCGCCCGCAGCCGCACCCAGGTGCCGCCGTGCTCCATGAGGAACCGCACCCGGTCGGCGTGGCGCGCGGCCGCCGGGCCGAACTCGCCGAGGAGGTCGACGGGGCCGTACAGCGGTTCCTCCTGCGCCTGTACCGCCTCGCCGATGAGCCGCAGGGCCGTGTCGCGGTCGCCGCCGAGGCGCCAGACGGCCCACGCCACATGCTGGTGGTTGCCCGGCCAGTCGACGACCACGGACGCGCGTACCGCGGCCTTCGCCGGTGCCGCGGCCGGCCCCATGGCCACCAGCGCGTTGACCGCGCCCACCGAGTACCGGGTGTCGTCCAGCAGGGTCACGGCCTCCGGCAGCGCCGGCGCCGCGGCCCGCCCCCACTCCTTGAGGACACCGAGGAAGGAGCAGGTGAGCGAACCGCCCACGCCGTCCTCCCTCAGCAGCCGCCGCACCGCGGGCAGCAGCGCCTCGGCGTGGGCGCCCAACGGGGCCAGGACGTCCTCCACCTCGGGCAGCCGGGGGTCGCCGGCGCCGTACGCACGGCAGCACCCGTCCCGGTACGGCTCGTACAGCCGCTCGACCAGTGAGGGCAGGGCGCGTGGATCGCCGATCCGGGTCAGTGCCCAGCGGGCGTGATCACCCACAGTGCCCTCGAAGTACTCGTCCCCGCCCGGGTCGTCGAGGAGCGCGGCCAGCGCGTCGGCGTACGGAGCCGCCGGCCGGCCCAGCACCGCGAGCAGGTGGGCCGCCCGGTACCGTACGCCGGCGTCCGGATCGGCGAGCAGTTCGCCCGCGAGCGGCAGCAGCGCGGCCGCCGCGGACGGCCGGACCACCAGCAGCCGCCACCCCGCGTCCAGCGCGGCCCGGCACAGCAAGGCGTCCCCGGTCCGGCGCGCTGCGCCAACGAGCCGGACGGCGAAGGAGAGTGCCGTCCGCGGATCGTCCTCGAACAGCTCCGCCGACGCGGCGACGATGTCCTCGCGGTCGAAGGCGGACGCGAAGCCCGGCACGTACCAGGTCTCCTCGAACCGCGGCCGCACGGCCGGGTCGGACAGGTCCCGCACCAGGACGTCCAGGGCACGGACCGACTCCGGGAGGTCGAACGCGGCCAGGGCGTGCACGGCCGCGACCCGCAGGACGGGGCCGCCGGTCCGCAGCACCCCGGTCACCACCGCCCGTACCCGGTCGACGTCCGCGGCCTCGCCGGAGCCGGCGGCGGCGCTGCCGAGCGCCAGCAGGGCGGGCAGCCGCACGGCCGGATCCGTCTCGGCGTGCCACCGTTCCAGCAGGACGCCGACGCCGTCCGCGAGCGGCAGGGCCTCCCTGCGCACCTGGGGCACGGGGTCGGCGAGCAGGGCCCGGATCCGGGGGTGCTGCCGCCGCCACTCCTCGTGCCAGCCGGCGTCCACCGCGCCCGGCCGGGCCCCGGCCGCGACGGCGGCCAGGCTCACCAGCAGCTCGGCGAGCGTGTCGCGGGCACCCATGTGCGGATCGCAGGCGAGGTCGACGACGAACGGCAGCGCGGCCGTCGTGAGGGAGGGCAGACGCCCGGTGCCCAGCGCGACACAGTCGTACAGGTCGTAGCAGTCCTCCTCGGTCGCGGCCGCGCCCTTGAGCGCGAGGCGCCGAAGAGCCCGCAGCATCTGCCGGGGAGGGTGGTCCTCAACCGCCGGTTCCCGTTTCTCCCAGGACACCTCGGCCAGCGCGTCCGCCACCGTCCCCGCCACACGCCCCCTGGTGTACCGGGCGAGCATCCTGCCGTCGGGGGTGTCGGCCGGCGGAACCGTTTTCAAGACCGTTCCCTTAGGCCGCTCGGATAACCCACCTGCGCCCCGGCCCGCCTGGGGCGGAGCTGGTACAGCGTACCGGCCTCAGGCAGCTCGCGGGGAGCATGGTCCACACGAGGTCCACTGGCTCGGTCCCACCCCCCAGGACAACCACCCTGATCACCATCTGGTGTGCAGCCCCACAGCAACGCACGGAAGCGTACAACTGCGCCGACGTGCCCTGAGGGAAGAACTGCCGCTGCCCTCTGTGCCCTGTCCAGCCCTGCGGTTCCGAGGAGTACGAGCGCGTAGAGGCCTGCAACCTTCTGATCCGTAGGATCGGGCAGGCTGTTGGGCCGCAGCTCCACCTTCCTCCCGGCTGATCGCTGACGGTCGTGATCAACAGCCTCTGTGGGCTGTCGTTGCCGTCAGCGCTGAACGGTGGCATCGGCTAGCGCCCACTCGCAGAAACCGCCCGGAGCAAGGAAAGGCAATCGCTTCCGAAGTCCGTCAGAACCCACATCTCGACTGGATCGTCTTCACTCACAGCCACTCTGCCTAGACCATCGTCCCTAACGATTCCCTCTGCGGCGACGCGAGCGATAGCGGCGTCCAGCACCTTGGCGAACCCAGGAAGTTCAGCGAGGATCTCCGGCTGCCTCCACCCGGGGAACCGCTCTTGGTACCAACCTTCTGGCGTCGGGTGTGTCTCCTTGGCGAGGACTTCAAGGAGCTTGACCTCCGGGGCCTCGATCGCTGCGAGGCCCCGCACGCGGAGACGCTCTGCGTCGACTGTGGCCTCGTCGCGCACCCCTCGTCCCAAGCACCTACCGAGAGCAACGATCTTCTCTGCTAGAGGTGTCTCCATAGCGGCCTGAACCGTCTCCGACATCAAAGCCAGCAGATCTGGGCTGGTCTCGATCGTATGCACAAGCCGGTCTAGAGACCTCTGCGCCTCCTCGGAGCCTGCTTGGAGTGCTCGTGCCGCTCGTTCCTCGCGACGCGCACGCTCCCTCTCGATGAGTTGCAGGATCGGGGCGTCGACGTACTCCTTGAGCGCCCCAAGCGCCACGCCAGCTACAGGGTTGAACATCCCAACTGTCGCGACGATCACACCGGTTGACGCCTTGATGCCGGCCTCAACAGCCGATCCTGCTTGCGTCTCGTTTGCTTCGTGGCCCATGCGGATGATGCTAGTCAGCGGCAGTGTCCTCGATGAAGCTCATGGCCTCCCGCAGCGTGCTCAGTCTCATCCCATTCGGGGGATCCGCGCCTCCAACAGCTTCGCCCCGCTCCGAGGCGCAGCCAGGCTCGTACGCCATCTCAGCCGGTCAGGGTACGGGAGTGCATGTCTCCGATGAGTGCGCAGCCTCTCCCCCCAATGAAAGCGTAGCGCCTTCGATTCGAAGGAAGGGCATCTTTAAGGGGTGGAAGGATTTTAAAATCTCAGGCAGAAGGAGCCGTCCACCTAGGAAGTTGCCGTTCTGCCCGAGAGTGCGGCAAACTGCAACTTGCGTGTACGACAGCGGTGTTGCGGCAGCGTTCGCACTGCCTTCTGACCTGTGTGGATGCGGAACAACACCCACAC
The DNA here is from genome assembly GCF_014648915.1 of Streptomyces phaeofaciens. Classification (GTDB taxonomy): domain Bacteria; phylum Actinomycetota; class Actinomycetes; order Streptomycetales; family Streptomycetaceae; genus Streptomyces; species Streptomyces phaeofaciens. Next base: position 240,692 of record NZ_BMSA01000007.1, read on the forward strand.
CGCGGCCAGTTGGACAACGGCGGAGCTCGGGCGTCGTCGCGCCAAGAACAGAACAACGGCACGCCAAAGGACGCTTGCTGACCCTGGAAAGTGGGCAAGCGCCCGATGGCTCCAAGGAAGGCGGTCAGGTGCCCGAGAAGCACGACTCCACCGTTCCCCATCCGGCATGGCACCACCATGCCCAATGCGCTGTGCACTGTAGCTACGAGCATGCGCGAAGCGCAAGTGAGGCGCCGAGGCTGCCGCGATGGCCTCAGGTGCTGCGCGACGTGACGGGCCTGGCCGCGGCGGTCTCCCCGATCGTCGCGGCGCTCATCACGAAGGGCTGGTAGCCAGCGGGCGTTCGTGCCCCCGCAGTGCCCGATCGCACAGGGGCACTGCGGGGAACGATGGGGAACCTCGGGGCTGGCGACACTCAATGCGAGGTCAAGCGCCTAGCAGGTCAGTGGCGAACCGCATACGCGATCTTCCAAACTGGTTGCTGTACAGCAGTGAAGTACAGCAACCGTGGCGACCAGCCCCGACCACCACCGGCCCTGATCGACCGTCTGACGTGCCCGGCAGGCCACAGTGACCACCGTGCCCATAGTTCGGGACGAAGGGGTCATCATCCAAGGTCTCACCCCCATGCTTCCGCCGACGCAGCTTGCTCTGGTCGACGGCCTGGTAGCGCGACTGAGGCCGGTGGGGGTGCAGCGAGGCACACGCGTGCTTGGTCGGTCGACGCGCCCCGCCGTCGTGTCTGACTGTCGTCGGCTGCGGTTCGTGCCACTACCGTGCCAGATGCAGGGGTCAGTCACAGCCAACAGCATTGGCGTGCGGACGAGTTACCAGCCACCGCATCAGGTATCGAAGCCGCAAGTCAGTAGCGGGAGACCCCAGCCTCTCGTGCAGGGAACTCGCCCGGTCCTGGGTGGTGGTACCGGTGCCCATCGGCTCACCCCCGCTCGAGCGGGGGTGAGCCGTCGGTGGCCTTCGCGATGCGGTCTTCGAGCTTGCTCTCGGCGGCGACCATCCACACGCGTGCTCGGGTGTCAACCTTGACCAGGGAGCCGCGGCCGACGGGGGTGCGTCCAGCGGCTCGTCAAACGGGTTGGCGAAGAGCTTGAGTTCCAGTTGGTCACGTACAACCGCTGTCGTCGCGTGCGTCCTCCCGTTGCATCTGTGGCCCCCTACGTCAACGCCTCAATGTATGTGGACGGAGTGAGCGCCCAAGGAATTGCACCTGGTGACCGAGACGTCTGGGAGTAACAGCAGCACGGCGTCCATCTGCCACTCACGAATGGGTCACCGAAGTGTTCGCGAGGGCGAGCCTGAGAAGCGCCTGCGCGTAGTACTCGACTTGCATGTTCGCGGCTGCGGCGCTCGCTGCCAGCACAAGGTACTCGCCTGGCTCCAAGGCGATGAGCACACTCCGCGAGGGGCCAATGCCGAGGAGATCCGGGGTGATCGGCCGGCATAGCTGTCTCGTCAGGAGGTGAGTGAGGAGCTCCGGAACGGGCGCTCGGGGTTTCTCGCCATGGCGAATCCATCGGCTGACTCGGGAGCGGTCAACGGCGACGCCGCCTTGGCCACGTTCCTGGGCCAGGGCGTTGATGCGCCGCGCCGTCTCGCTGTTGTTCCAGCCAGCTTCGGCAAGTGCGCACGCGAGCGGGTAGTTCGGGGCCCTCATGGCGTGCCGTCCGGGCCCACGGGACGTGGGTGACGCGTGTGATCGTGTTGCGAAAGCCTCCGCAACATCGCAGGTCGTAGACGGTGTAAGGGGCTACGCGGGACGGTTGCGATGCGCCACTCAACAGGGGTGCACCGGTTGCCAGTTGAGGCGGCCAGGGCCGTCTCGGAGGAGGCAGTTTCATGGTAGAAACCGCAGTCCCGCGCATCACGGAGGACGTGCCGGCCGACAGGTCGGTCGACCTGAGCCGTGCGCACTTCATCGGTATCGGCGGCAACGGGATGCTGCCAGTGGCCCGCGTGTGCGCCGAGCGGGGATTCACCGTGTCCGGCAGCGACAACCGGACCTCGGAGCGGCTCAAGGAACTGGCTCGCCTGGGTGCGTCCGTGCACACCGGGCACGCCGCCGAGCACGTGCCGGAGGATGCGACCGCGGTCGTCTTCACCCATGCCGTCGCTCAGAACAACTCGGAGATCCTCCGGGCGCGGCGACTCGGCATCCCTGTGATGCACCGGTCGACGGCGCTGAACTCGCTGATGGCGACCCATACCGCGCCGATCGCGGTGATGGGCACGCACGGCAAGTCGAGTACGTCGGGCATGCTGGCGTTCGCGCTCGCCCGCATGGGGCAGAGCCCGTCGTACGCCATCGGCGCCGATCTCGGAACCCCGGGCAGCGGTGGGCATGCCAGCGGAGCGAACGGTGTCTTCGTGGCCGAGGTCGACGAGTCGGACCGCACACACATCGGCATGGCCATGCGGGTGGCGGTGATCACGAACATCGGATACGACCACCCCGAGAACTACTCCGAGGAAGGCGACCACGTCAACGCGTACGAGGAGTGCGTCCGGGCCGGGCTGCACGAGGACGGCACGCTGGTGCTGGACGCCGACTCCTCGGGCGCCCGCGAGCTCGCCGCTCGGCTGGCGTTGGCCGGCGACGGTCCGCGGGTGGTCACCTTCGGCAGGGCGTCGTCCGCGGACTGGCGGCTGGTCGACGTGGCCAGCGATGGCGGGCGCAGCACGGCGGTGCTGCGCGGGCCGGGCGGCCAGGAGTTCGACCTCGTGCTGCTGGTGCCGGGCGCCCACCAGCTCCACAACGCCGCTGCCGTCATCGCCACGCTGGACGCCCTGGGCCAGGACTGCGACCAGGGCGTCCAGCAGCTGCTGTGCTTCGACGGTGTACAGCGCCGCATGACCCAGGCCGGAGAGGCAGCCGGGGTGCGGGCCTACGACTCCTACGCCCACCACCCCGACGAGGTGAGCGCGGACCTCGCGGCCGCGCGCTCCCTCGTCGGTCCGGGCGGCCGGGTGATCACAGTGTTCCAGCCGTCCTGCCAGTCGCGGCTCGACACGTTCGACGCCGGCTTCGCGAAGGCGCTGGCAGGCTGCGACGAGGTGGTGCTGACGGACAGCGTCCGTGGCGTCACCCCTGCGGCACTGAGGATCCTGGCCGCCCGGATCAACCAGGCCGGCGGCAGCGCCCGCCACCAGGTGCCGGACCGGGCCGAAGCCGCGGGACGGGCGGCCCAGATGGCGCGGCCCGGTGACGTGGTCCTGCTGATGGGGCCGGGCGACATCGTCGGGTCGGGTCAGATCCTGCGGGCCGCGCTCGGCGAGCTGGTCTCCGTAGCCGCCTAGGCGTCCGCGGAGCCGGGGTCCGGTTGCAGGAGCCGGTCGGCGAGTTCCTGCAACTGGACCCCTCGGCTTCCCTTGACCAGGACGACGTCGCCAGGCCGGAGGATCGTGTGGAGCATGTGAAGTGCGGTGTCCTGGTCGGGCAGGTGAACCGCCTTTCCGCCGGCCTGGTTCACGCCCCCCTGCATCCATCCGGCTTCTTCCCCTCCCACCAGGATGATCTGGTCCAGGTCCAGTGCAGCGGCGTACCGGCCGATCTCCTCGTGCGCAATGCGCGAGCTCTCACCGAGTTCGTTCATGCGGCCGAGAACGGCAACGGAACGCTGCTCGCGGCCCCCGGTCATGGAAGCCAGGGCGTCCAGGGAGTGGCGCATCGAGTTGGGGTTGGCGTTGTAGGCGTCGTTGACGATCGTGACGCCGTCAGCTCGGACGTGGGTCTCCATCCGCCACCTGGAGCGGGGCTGGGCCTTGGACAGGCGGGCGGCGGTCTCCTCGACGCTGAGACCGGCTTCACGGCCGACGGCGGCCGCGGCCAGGCTGTTGTGGACCTGCACGTCGCCGACGAACTGAAGCTGGACGTCGGCGAAGCCTTCTGGGGTGACCAGGAGGTAGGAGGCGCGCCCCTGCTCGTCGATCGCGACGTCCACGGCGCGGACGGTGGCGGCCTCGCTGAGACCGTAGGTCACGACGCGGCCGTTGGTGCGGTTCTGCATCTCCTGCACGAAGTCGTCGTCGGCGTTGAGGACGGCGAGCCCTCCCTGGGGGAGGGCTTCGACGATCTCGCCCTTGGCGGTGGCGATGTTCTCGCGGCTGCCGAACTCGCCGACGTGCGCGGTACCGACGTTGGTGACGACGCTGATGTCCGGCTGGGCGATCCGGGTGAGGTCGCGGATGTCCCCGATGTGGCGGGCTCCCATCTCCAGGACCAGGAAGTGTGTGGTCACGTCGGCCATCGTGATGGTCAGGGGGAGACCGATCTCGTTGTTGTAGGACTGCGGCGTGGCTACCACGTTGCCGGGCAGCACCTGGGCGATGAAGTCCTTCGTGCTCGTCTTGCCGGCCGAGCCGGTGATGGCCACGACCTGCGTGCGGTCGAGAGCGTTGTTCAGGAGACTGCGACCGAGCCGTCCGAACGCGGCGAGGACGTCGTCGACCACGATCGCGGGGACGCCGACAGGCCTGGTGACCAGGGCTGCTGTGGCGCCCTGGTCGACGGCCGCCTGGGCGTAGGTGTGACCGTCGGTGTGCTGGCCCTGGAGGGCGATGAACAGTGATCCCTGGACGGCTTCGCGGGAGTCGAAGACGGCAGGCTGGGTGACCTGCGCCTCGGGATCGTGGACATCGGCGAGACGGCCGCCGACTACTTCGGCGATCGCGGTCAAGGACATGGCATGCAACGTGGTTCTCCCTGCTCAGTGGTTGGTCGGGACGCTACCGGGCGGCGCCCGGCGGTCGGGTCAGGCGTGCGCCGTACGGTGTGGCGTGGGTCCAGCGAGATGCCGCGGGCGCCGAAGAAGGCGCCGAAGCGGTCCAGGGACGTGGCCGGCTTGCGGGCAGCGTCGGTGTGCCCGCTGGGGTTGCGGAAGATGATCTGCCCGCCGCGGCGGCCGATGGCCAGTACGAGGTGCCCGCCGCGGCGCTCCGGCTCGTGCTCGGGGCGGCGGATCTCCTTGAAGACGGAGGCCATCACCATGTGGCCGGCGTCCAGGAGCGCGACCAGGCCCTCCAGGTCGAGGTCGCCGTGCACGGCTGCGGGAAGCCGGTGCGTGTGCGCCGTGTATTCGACGAACGGGGCGTAGATCAGGCCCTTGATGGTGCCGTCGGGCTCGCGGACGTAGGCGCCGGCGTTGCGGGCGCCCGTGAGGAGCGTGAACAGGTCCGGGGCGTGGCCATCGCGGTGCAGCAGCACCATGCGCAGGCAGGCGATGCCGCATAGGTGCCTACACCATCGTGCGTAGAGCGCAGGGGTAGGCGCACCCGTCGTCGCCCACCCAGGATCGTTGAGCGGGTCGTACCCCTTGTACGCGATGGGGCCGATCAGGTCCCGCGTGGCGTACTGGGTGACCGTCCCCACAGGGTCGTGGACGGCTGCGGACGCGGACGTGTCAGTACAGCACGGCGGCGGCATGGTGAGGAGCCTCCATTCGGGCCATAGCGATGTCCAGCAGGGTCTTATAGGTGTTCCAGTCGACGTTCCCGCCGGAAACGATCACGCCGACTGGACCATCCGGCAGATGGTCGAGAGCATGGATCAGCCCGGCGAATGCGACAGCGCCGGAAGGCTCGACGACCAGGCCGAAGTGGCGGAAGAGGTGCGCCATCGCTTCGGATATCGCCTGTTCGGGAACGGTGAGCACGTCCGCAAGGAGCCGCTGGTTGATCTCGAAGGGGATGCGGGCGGGCTCCGTGTGCCTGAGCCCGTCAGCGACCGTGAACGGCGGAGAGATCGAGGTGAGACGCCCCACTCGAAGGGAGCGGTGTGTGTCGTCGGCGGCTGACGGCTCCACTCCGAACACGCGAAGCGACGGATCATGTCCGCTGGCCGCGAGAGCAGTGCCGGCCGCGAGTCCACCGCCGCCTACCGGCGCCAACAGCGTGGTCAGGCCGTCGACTTCCTGAAGCATCTCCCAGGCGACGGTGCCCGCTCCGGCGATGACACGTTCGTCGTTCGCGGAGGGGATGATCGTCAGGCCGTGCTGGTAGGCAAGCTGGTGAACCACGGCGTCACGGCGGCCGGTGAGGCGCGGGTAGGGCACGATGCGTGCGCCGTGGTTCTCGATCGCCCGCCGCTTCACCACGGGCAGGTCTTCGGGGACGACCACGACGGCCGGCGCCTCGAACTGACGCGCGGCCAGGGCGAGGGCGGTGGCATGGTTCCCGGAGGAGGCGCAGATGACTCCTCTCCCCCGGGTTGCGGGGTCGAGAGCCGCCACGGCGGCGTACGCGCCACGTAGCTTGAAGCTGCCCGTGAGCTGCTGGCTCTCCGCCTTCACCCATACCTCACGGCCGAGTTCCTCGTTGAGAGCGGCCGACGTGAGCATGGGGGTGCGTACCGCGACACCGCGCAGGGTTTCCACGGCGTGCAGGACGTGCTGGACCGTCATTGACACCTCAGAGACCTCTCGGATCTTCACGGGCGTGCACGGCGGTCGACGTCCGCCCCGCGCAGGATGTGGGTCAGCAGCAGCTCGTAGGAGATGCCGGCGGCAAGCGCCATGCGGGCCAGGTTCCCGGTCTTCGACAAGCCGGGCAGCGTGTTGACCTCCAGCCACCAGGCCCGGCCGTCCTCGCCCACGACGAAGTCGTGCCGCGAGTACGAGTGGCAGTACAAGGCACGGTGCGCGGCCACCGCCTGGCGCTCAAGGTCGTCCAGGGTCTCGGCGCCGACCCGGGCCGGACAGTGGTAGTCACACACGGCGGTGCCGCGCTTCGCGGCGTAGGAGTAGATGCCGTTGGGTGTCTGGGCTTCCAGCGGCGGCAGGACGTGCGCGTTTCCCTGCTCGTCCTCCAGGACGCCGACGCTCACGGAGCGTCCAGCATGGAATGCCTCGGCCATCCACTCTTCCTCTTTGGCACACGAGATGGCCGACGGCAGAGCGAAGTCGTCGGTTGTTGCGACATACAGCCCGATCGAGCCGCCCTCGCTGACAGGCTTCACAATCAACGGGATACCGAGAGCCTTCTTGGCGCGGGCGGCCTCTTCTTCCACGTTCGCGTCCGGAGCAATCTTCACCGAGGCGGGGACGCGGACACCGGCGGCAGAAACCAGAGTCTTCGCATGGAGCTTGTGCATCCCGACGGCAGAAGCGAGCACCCCGGACCCTGTGTAGGGGACGCCGAGGGTCTCCAGTACTCCCTGAAGGCGGCCATCCTCCGCGCCCCGGCCGGCGATGGCCAGGAACGCCTTCGAGGCATCGGCGAGCCCTTCAAGGAGCGTGTCGCGCGAGTCGGCGAGGTCCAAGACGTGGGCCTTGACTCCCATGCCGTCCAACGCTCCGGCCACGGTGCTGCCAGATAACCAGGAACGCTCCCGCTCACGGGACCACCCGCCGGTGATCACTGCCACAGGGGCGCTTCTCTCGGCAGGGTCGAGAGGGACGATGTGCATGGAGATCTCCGTCTGGTCAGTGGTCATACCCCTGCCGCCGAGCGGGGAGCCAGGCTGTGGACTCGGCGGCAGGGGGGTGGAACCCCGCACGCGACGGCAGGCATGGACGAACAGCCGCCGCGCGCGGGTGTCAGAAGGGCACTGTCGAAAGCAGGTCCGGAAGCGATTCGTGCGGCACCGGGCCCGGCCGGTGCTGGGCCAGCAGGTCCCCCAAAGGCCCCGGCGGCACCAGCCGGTCGCCGCGGAGCGGGCGCAGCCAGTACGGTTCCGGCGGCTCCGTGCAGGCCATCGCCGGCAGCGTGATCTGGTGAGGGCTGCCCAGGCACACGCCGTACAGGTGCGGCCCCCACGTCTGGCTGGTACCGGGCGGGACCAGCCAGAACAGGCACTCCTGATCGCGGTCTTCGATGACGGGCCCGCAGGCGCTGATAGGGCCGCCCCGTTCCCGCTGGACCTCGTCCATGCGGGTCACTGCCGTGTAGGCATCGATCCCGTTCGCGGTGACGACGATGTCGAACAGGGCGCCACCGAGCGGAATCCGAGTGGCCTGCCCCTGCTGTAAGGCCATCAGGTTCCTGATGCGGCCCGCCAGGTCGCTCATGTCGCGCTGGATGCTCTCCGCCGGCACCTCGTAGGAGTATCGGGAGAACCTGGCGGGCAGAGTCGGAGGGAGCACCCGGTTCGGATCGACGGGGCGGCGAGGGGCCGGGACAGTGCTCACGCGGACGCTTCCCAGCTCGGCGGGAGGACGGCCTGCACGGACTTGCCCACAACCCGGCCGTCGTCGTCCCTCAGAACGTCCCAGGACAGGCGCCCGCGGTAGTGGGCCACCCACCACAGCCCCGTGGGGGGCTTCCCCCCGAGTTCCGTCGCCACGGCCCCGGGGAAGCCGGGGAACTCGGGGTTGGCGTCGTCCACCTCGACGAGAAGTTCGGCCGTCTCCGGATGGACAGTCAGCCGGACAGGAAGGCGGCCGTCCTTGAAGGCCTTCCCGTGACGGAAGGCGTTGTCCACGAGCTTGTCGCAGACCCGGGATGCCGCATCGACGTTCCCGGGCCAGTTCGCGATGGTGAGCTGCATGCGGGCACGCAGCCGGGCGTTGGGGCCGGCCATCTCGTTCGCCTGTAACCGAACCCTGTAGGTGAACGGTGGCTCCTTCTCGAACGCCAAGGGCAGCAAGGTCACCATGGCGACTACCGGGTGTCCTTCCCGGAGGTGCTCGCCGGTAGCCTCGGACGTCGGGCTCTCGGCTGCCTCAGTCGTGAGCCCTGCGCTGGCCAGTTGCCCCAGCGCGCCGGATGCCGCTGATTCCTCTGTTGGCGTTTCGCGCGTCATCGGTCTGCCCTCGCCGGGTCGTCCGCGTGCGCTTGCGGGTGGTCGCTCATGTCTTCGTCTCTGATCAGAAAGTTTGCCCACACGAACAGCAACACGATCGTCGGGATCAGCAACTCACCGCCTTGCTGCGCCCATGATCTCCGCGACCACGCCGATGCGGAACCCTGCCTCGACCCCGCTGGGCGCCTGGGCCCACAGGGGTAGGTCGAGCGTCTCCAGGATGGTCTTCCACTCCAGCCACCCGGCGGCCTGCTTCGGTTCGGTGGTGGAGGGACACAGGATCCAAGGTCAGGTGACAGGCTCCACGACCGGGTACGGCACGAACGTGCTGGTGTTCTGGTCGATCAGCAGGGGGCGCCCGAGGGGTGGTGCGGCCCGCTGGGAACAGTCGAGGCGTTCGCAGACGCGGCAGCCCATGCCGATGGGGGTGGCGGTGGACGTGTTGGCGAGGTCGAGGCCGTCGGAGTAGACGAGCCGGTGGGCGTGGCGGATCTCGCAGCCGAGGCCGACGGCGAAGGTCTTGCCGGGTTCGCCCCAGCCGCCGCGGTGCCGGGTGATCGCGCGGGCCGTCCACAAGTAGCGTTGTCCGTCCGGCATTTCGGCGACCTGGACGTGGATGCGGCCGGGCGCGGCAAAGGCCTCGTAGACGTTCCAGAGCGGGCAGGTGCCGCCGGCGCGGGAGAAGTGGAAGCCGGTCGCGGACTGCCGTTTGGACATGTTGCCGGCCCGGTCCACGCGGACGAAGGAGAAGGGCACTCCGCGCAGGCGTGGGCGTTGGAGGGTGCTGAGGCGGTGACAGACGGTCTCGTAGCCGACGCCGTAGCGGTCGGTGAGGCGTTCGATGTCGTAGCGGACCTCTTCGGCAGCCGCACGGAAGGCGGTGTACGGCAGGATCAGCGCCGCTGCGAAGTAGTTGGCGATGCCGATGCGGGCCAGGTCGCGGGCTGGGGAACCGGGTGGGAACTCCTCGGCCGCTTGGCGGTCGAGCTCGTCGCCGTATTCGAGCAGGGCGAGCTGGGTGGCCATGCGGAACGCGCGCTGGCCGGGGCGCAGGCGGGAGGACAGGTACAGGCTGCGGGTCGGCTCGTCGTAGTGGTGCAGGTGGTCGCCGATTTCGCCGGACAGGTGTACGCCGTGGTGGTCGGCGAGCCGCGAGGTGAGGACCCGTAGGACGTCACCGGGGCGGATGCCGATCTCCTCGGCGAGGCGCTCGGCGGCGAGGTCGGTGTCGTGCAGGTAGTTCTGGCGGCGGTAGAAGAAGTCGCGGATCTCTTCGTGGGGTGAGCGTGGCAGGTCAGGAGGGGTGTCTCGGCCGTCCGCTGTGCCGACGAGGCGTTCGGCCAGGAGGTGGTTGCGGCGGCCGAGATCGAGGAGGACCTCGGCGATGGCCGGCATGCGGGAGGCGAGGTCGACGAGGTCGGACGGGGACACCCGGGACGCGGTGATCTCGGGGGCGAGTGCTTCTCTGAGGTCGGCGACGAGGCGGCTGGTGTCGCGTTCCGAGAAGAAGCCCGCGTCCACGCCGAAGGCTTCCGTCAGCCGCAGCAGAACCGGGACGGTGAGCGGACGGGAGTCGTGCTCCATCTGGTTCAGGTAGCTGGGCGAGATGCCGAGCACACGGGCCAGTTCGGCCTGACTCATCGGGCGGTCCTCGCGCAGCCGCCGCAGCCGTGCCCCCGCATAAATCTTGCTCACCGACCACTCCTTCGCCCTGGTCCCCGAACTGATCAGCGTACGGGAACCATCACTGGTCGCCCCCTTCGCAAGATTGGCAAAAGGCGGCTGGAAGATTCGCAAAAGTTGGCACGCTGCTAACATTGATGGCACTCAGTGCCAATGCCAGAGTCGTAGTGCGGCCCGCCGGACCCGGCAGGCACAGCCCGGAACCGGGGCGCGATTCATGCCCTGACGTCGGAGATCCCGGCAATGGCGGTGGCTGCGCCGGCAGCATTGTTCACCTTCGCCCTTCCCAGGGCGACGGCGGGCCGCATCCCACCTAGAGACACGCAGTGCCATCCGCTGTCGAAGCGGCTCCGGATTGGCAGACGCAACACACTGAGGAAACGGTGACAGCCATGGCACAGGCGACGACGCAGACGGCCGAGGAACTCGCGCGGCGCTGGGCGACCGACCCGCGCTGGCAGGGCATCGAGCGCACCTACAGCGCCGAGGACGTGGTCCGGCTCTCCGGCAGTGTCCGCGAGGAGCAGACGCTGGCCCGCCGGGGTGCCGAGCGCTTGTGGCGCCAGCTGCACGAACAGGACTACATCCACGCGCTCGGCGCGCTCACCGGCGGTCAGGCCGTCCAGCAGGTCAAGGCGGGGCTCCAGGCGATCTACCTGTCGGGCTGGCAGGTCGCCGCCGACGCCAACCAGGCCGGCCACACCTACCCCGACCAGAGCCTCTACCCAGTCAACTCGGTGCCACAGGTGGTCCGGCGCATCAACAACGCGCTGCTGCGCGCCGACCAGATCGCCACCGCCGAGGGCGGCGCCGACACCACCGACTGGCTCGCCCCGATCGTCGCCGACGCCGAGGCCGGTTTCGGCGGCCCCCTGAACGCCTTCGAACTGACCAAGGCGATGATCGCCGCCGGTGCGGCCGGCATCCACTACGAGGACCAGCTCGCCTCCGAGAAGAAGTGCGGCCACCTCGGCGGCAAGGTGCTGGTGCCCACGTCCCAGCACATCCGCACCCTGAACGCGGCCCGCCTCGCCGCCGACATCGCCGACGTGCCGACCGTCATCGTCGCTCGCACCGACGCCCTCGCCGCCAACCTAATCACCAGCGACGTCGACGAGCGCGACGCCGCGTTCGTCACCGGCGAGCGCACCGCCGAGGGCTTCTACCGCGTACGCAACGGCATGGCCCCGGTCATCGCCCGCGGCCTCGCCTACGCCCCCTACGCCGACCTCATCTGGGTGGAGACCGGCACGCCCGACCTGGCGCAGGCCCGCGAGTTCGCCGAGGCGATCCACGCGCGGTACCCCGATCAGATGCTGGCCTACAACTGCTCGCCGTCCTTCAACTGGAAGGCCGCGCTTGACGACGACCAGATCGCCAAGTTCCAGCGGGAGCTGGGGGCCATGGGCTACAAGTTCCAGTTCATCACCCTGGCCGGCTTCCACTCCCTCAACCACGGCATGTTCGACCTCGCCCGCAGCTACGCCGAGCACGGCATGACCGCCTACGTCGACCTCCAGGAGCGCGAGTTCGCCGCGCAGGAGCACGGCTTCACCGCGGTCAAGCACCAGCGTGAGGTCGGCACCGGCTACTTCGACCTGGTCTCCACCGCCGTCAACCCGGCCTCCTCCACCACGGCGCTCGCCGGCTCCACGGAGGAAGAGCAGTTCCACTAGGCCGCCGCACCGGGCGCCACGCCGCCCGGCCGGCCCTTGGCCGAGCGGAGGGCGGACGACCGTCCCCGTCCCCCTCCGCTCCCGACCACTGACGGAGAACCCGATGTCCACGATCGCACCGCCCCACCGCATCCGCGTCCTCGCCGCCGGAGGCCACCGGCACGACGAGATCCTCACGCCCGCCGCCCTGGACTTCGTCGGCCGGCTCGCCGCCGCCTTCGGTGACCGCCGTCGGGAGCTGCTGAAGGAGCGCCGTCGGCAGGTGCTGCGGCTGGCGTCGGGCTCCCCGCTCGACTTCCCGATGGTCACCTCCGCGGTCCGGGCCGACCCCACCTGGCGGGTCGCACCGCCCGCGCCCGGCCTGACCGACCGGCGGGTGGAGATCACCGGCCCGCCGGATCGCCGTATGACCGTCAACGCCCTCAACTCCGGGGCCATGGTCTGGATGGCGGACTTCGAGGACGCCACCGCTCCCACCTGGGACAACATCGTCGGCGGCCAGCTCAACCTGCTCGACGCCATCGAGCGCCGCATCGACTTCACCACCGACGAGGGCAAGGAGTACCGGCTCGCGGGCCGGGACGAGCTCGCCACGATCATGGTCCGCCCGCGCGGCTGGCACCTCGACGAGGAGCACCTGGAGGTCGACGGCGCACCCGTGCCCGCCTCTCTGGTGGACTTCGGCCTGTACTTCTTCCACTGCGCCCAGCGGCAGATCGATGCGGGGTACGGCCCGTACTTCTACCTCCCGAAGCTGGAGAACCGCTACGAGGCCCGGCTGTGGAACGACGTCTTCCTCCTCGCCCAGGAGCTGCTGGGCATCCCGCGCGGCACGATCCGTGCCACCGTTCTCGTCGAGACGATCACGGCAGCGTTCGAGATGGAGGAGATCCTCCACGAGCTGCGCGAGCACAGTGCCGGCCTCAACGCGGGCCGTTGGGACTACCTGTTCAGCATCATCAAGACCTTCGGCCACCGCACGGACTTCCTCCTCCCCGACCGCGCGAAGGTCACGATGACCGCCCCCTTCATGCGGGCCTACACCGAACTCCTCGTGCGCACCTGCCACAAGCGCGGCGCCCACGCCATCGGCGGCATGGCGGCCCAGGTGCCCGGCAAGGACCCGGCGGCGAACGAGGCCGCACTCGCAAAGGTCCGCCTGGACAAGGAGCGCGAGGCCGAGGAGGGCTTCGACGGCTCCTGGGTCGCCCACCCCGGGCTGGTGCCGGTGTGCCAGGAGGTCTTCGACGGCGTCCTCGGCGACCGGCCGCACCAGCTCGACCGCACCCGCGACGACGTAGAGGTGACGCCCATCGAGCTGCTGTCGGTGCGCCGGATCAGCGGCCCGCCCACCCAGGAGGGCGTGCGCACCAACATCGCCGTCGCGCTGCGCTACTTCGCCGCCTGGCAGCGGGGCCAGGGCGCTGTCGCCGTCGAAGGCCTGATGGAGGACGCGGCCACCGCCGAGATCGCCCGTGTGCAGATCTGGCAGTGGCTCCGGCACCGGGTGATCGACCGGGAGACGGTGCTGCGGCTGCTCGACGACGAGGTCGCCGCCCTCGGCGCCGAGTACCCGTGGGCACCCGTCGACGACATCCGCGCCCTCTTCGAACGGATCGTCATGACAGCCGAGTTGCCCTTGTTCTTCACCCCGGACGCGTACACCCGCCACCTCGTGCGGCGGACGGAGGCAGGGGCATGAGCGCGGGCATCCGGCGGGTCGGCGTGGTCGGCGGCGGGCAGATGGGAGCGGGCATCGCCGAGGTGTGCGCGCGGGCCGGACTGGACACCGTGGTGTGCGAGGTGGACGCGGTGGCCGCCAGGGCCGCACGGGACCGGGTGGCGGCGTCGCTGGACCGCGCGGTGCAGCGCGGCAAGCTGGAGGCGAGCGCGGCCGCGGACACCCTGGCCCGGATGGTCTTCAGCGGCAGCCTGGACGACCTGGCCGACCGGCAGCTGGTCGTCGAGGCCGTCGTGGAGAATCCGGCTGCCAAGACCGAGGTCTTCGCCGCGCTCGACAAGATCGTCGAGGACCCTGCGGCCGTCCTGGCCACCAACACCTCCTCCCTCCCGATCATGCGGCTCGGGATGGCGACCGGCCGCGCGGACCGGGTCGTGGGCCTGCACTTCTTCAACCCGGTGCCCGTGCTGCCCCTGGTCGAGGTCGTGACCTCCCTGCACACATCACCGCAGGCGGTCACCGCCGTACAGGAATTCGCCACCGGGACGCTCGGCAAGACGGTGATCCATTCCCGGGACCGGGCGGGTTTCGTCGTCAACGCCCTGCTCATCCCCTACCTGCTGTCGGCCGTCCGTATGGCGGAGTCCGGCTTCGCCACCGCCGCCGACATCGACACCGGCATGGAACTGGGCTGCGCCCACCCCATGGGCCCGCTCAGACTCGCGGACCTGATCGGCCTGGACACCGTCGCCTCCATCGCGGAGTCCCTCTACGACGAGTTCCGCGAACCGCTCTACGCCCCGCCACCGCTGCTCCAGCGGATGGTGGAGGCGGGACTGCTCGGCCGGAAGACCGGCCGGGGGTTCCACACCTACGACCAGGACTGAGGGCCTGGTACGACGCGGGCTGAGGGGCCCGCACGGCCGCCGGGGGTCCGGTTGGTGTCACTGGGAGGGGAGGGAAGCGCAAGTGCGGCGCTTCCCTCCCCCTGGTGTTTCGATCGGGAAGGTCGAGAATCGCCTTCCGGATCCTGGACGGCTCCCTGCCCCGCGGAGCGACAACCCTTACGCTGGCGGGTGCAGCTGGTTCGCCCCGTCCGCCAGGCGGGGTGTCGAAAGAGGGAACCCGGTGGAAATCCGGGACTGCCCCGCAGCGGTGAGCGGGAACGACCGCCGTCATAGCACTGGGCCCGACGTACAGGGCCTGGGAAGCGACGGCCAGTAGGTGTCTCGTACGACAGAGACGTGCCCGCGAGTCCGAAGACCTGCCAACTGCCCGCGTGCGGCACTCCGTGCGCGGACATTCCGGTGACCTCGTGGGCGGGTCGGCGTACATATCGGGCGCAGGACCGCGCTGTGCAGCGCGGGGTCGTTTCCGTCCGGTTCGTCACCCCTTCGCGCTCGCGTCCCGTCGCCGGGATCTCAGGGATTCATCTCGCGAAGGAGATCTCCGTGACAGCGAAGTCCGCAGCCGCGGCAGCACGGGCCACCTTGTACGGCTACCCCCGTCAGGGCCCGAACCGGGAACTGAAGAAGGCGATCGAGGGCTACTGGAAGGGCCGCGTCACCGCCGACGCCCTCCGGGCCACCGCCGCCGGACTGCGTCGCGCCAACTGGCGGCAACTGGCCGCGGCCGGCATCGACGAAGTGCCCACCGGCGACTTCTCGTACTACGACCACGTCCTCGACACCACCGTGATGGTCGGCGCGATCCCCGCCCGCCACCGGGACGCGGTGGCCGCCGACGGCCTCGACGGCTACTTCGCCATGGCGCGCGGCACAAGGGACGTCGCGCCGCTGGAGATGACCAAGTGGTTCGACACGAACTACCACTACCTCGTCCCGGAGCTCGACCCGGACACCGTCTTCACGGCCGACTCGACGAAGCAGGTCGCCGAGCTGAAGGAGGCCCTGGCGCTGAGCCTGACCGCCCGGCCCGTCCTGGTCGGGCCGGTCACCTACCTCCTGCTGGCCAAGCCCGCGCCCGGCGTGCCCGTCGACTTCGACCCGCTCACCCTTCTCGACCGGCTACTGCCCGTGTATGCGGAGATCGTCGCCGACCTGCGCGCGGCCGGCGCCGAATGGGTGCAGCTCGACGAGCCGGCCCTCACCCAGGACCGCACCCCCGCCGAGCTGAACGCCGCCGCCCGCGCCTACCGCGACCTCGGCGCTCTCACCGACCGGCCGAAGCTGCTGGTCGCCTCCTACTTCGGCCGGCTCGGCGACGCGCTCCCCGTCCTGGCCAAGGCCCCGGTCGACGGTCTCGCCCTGGACTTCACCGAGGCCGCCGCCGCCAACCTGGACGCCTTGGCCGCCGTGGGCGGACTGCCCGGCAAGCGCCTGGTCGCAGGCGTGGTCAACGGCCGCAACATCTGGGTGAACGACCTGGAGAAGTCCCTGTCCACCCTGGGCACCCTGCTCGGGCTGTCCGACCGGGTCGACGTCGCCGCTTCCTGCTCCCTGCTTCACGTGCCGCTCGACTCGGGCGCGGAGCGGGACATCGAGCCGCAGATCCTGCGCTGGCTCGCCTTCGCCCGGCAGAAGACCGCCGAGATCGCCACCCTCGCCAAGGGCCTCTCCCAGGGCACGGGCGCGATCACCGGCGAACTCGCCGCCAATCGCACCGACCTGGCCTCCCGCGCGAGCTCGCCCGTCACGCACGACCCGGCTGTACGGGCCCGCGCCACCGCCGTCACGGACGCCGACACCCGCCGGTCCCAGCCGTACACCGGACGCGCGGCGGCGCAGCGCGCCCACCTCGGCCTGCCGCTGCTGCCGACCACCACGATCGGCTCGTTCCCGCAGACCGGCGAACTGCGCACCGCACGGGCCGACCTGCGGGCGGGCCGCATCGGTACGGCAGGCTACGAGGAGCGCATCAGGGCCGAGATCCAGGAGGTGATCTCCTTCCAGGAGAAGGCCGGCCTGGACGTCCTCGTGCACGGTGAGGCCGAACGCAACGACATGGTCCAGTACTTCGCCGAACAGCTCACCGGCTATCTGGCCACCCAGCACGGCTGGGTGCAGTCCTACGGCACCCGGTACGTCCGCCCGCCGATCCTGGCCGGCGACATCTCCCGCCCCGAACCGATGACCGTGCGCTGGACCGCGTACGCCCAGTCCCTCACCTCACGCCCGGTCAAGGGCATGCTCACCGGTCCGGTCACCATGCTCGCCTGGTCCTTCGTCCGCGACGACCAGCCCCTCGCGGAGACCGCCCGCCAGGTCGCCCTCGCCCTGCGCGACGAGGTGAACGACCTGGAAGCCTCCGGGACCTCCGTGATCCAGGTCGACGAGCCCGCACTGCGCGAGACCCTCCCCCTGCGGGTCGCCGATCGCCCGGCCTATCTGGCCTGGGCCACCGAGGCGTTCCGGCTCAGCACGAGCGGCGTACGGGCAGACACCCAGATCCACACGCACATGTGCTACGCCGAGTTCGGTGACATCGTCCAGACCATCGACGACCTCGACGCCGACGTCATCAGCCTGGAGGCCGCCCGCTCCCATATGCAGGTCGCCCGTGAACTCGCCGCCCACGGCTACCCGCGCGAGGCCGGACCGGGCGTGTACGACATCCACTCACCGCGCGTTCCGAGCACGGTGGAGGCGGCCGCCCTGCTGCGGACCGGGCTGAAGGCCATCCCCGCCGAACGCCTCTGGGTCAACCCCGACTGTGGCCTGAAGACCCGCGGCTGGCCCGAGACCCGCGCCGCCCTGGAGAACCTGGTCGCCGCCGCCCGCGCGGTCCGTGAGGAACTCTCCGCGTCCTGACGGCAGCCCCATCGGCCGGGGGAGGAAGCACCGCCGTCCTCCCCCGGTCCCGGGCATGAGAGAAAGCAGCAGCACATGGCTCTCGGTATCCCCAGCACAAGGACAGACAGCGCAGTATCCATTCGCGACCTCCTCGCCCGGGGCGGCCGCTCCTACTCGTTCGAGTTCATGCCGCCACGCAGCGCGGCGGCCGAAGCCGGACTCTGGACCGCGATCCGCCGGCTGGAGGCGCTGTCGCCCACCTTCGTCTCGGTGACCTACGGCGCCGGCGGTTCGACGAGGGGCCGGACCGTCGGCGTCACGGGGCGGATCGCCCAGGAGACCACACTCACTCCGGTCGCCCACCTCACCGCGGTCGACCACAGTGTCTCCGAACTGCGCAACATTCTCGGTCACTACGCCGACCAGGGCGTACGTAATGTTCTCGCTCTGCGCGGAGACCCGCCCGGTGATCCGCTCGGTCCCTGGAGAATGCATCCGCAGGGCGTCCGGTACGCGGCCGAACTGGTCAGCCTGATCAGGGAGTCCGGAAACTTCTGTGTCGGCGTCGCCGCCTTCCCCGAGATACATCCCCGCTCCCCCGACCGGGACAGCGACATCCGCCACTTCGTCGACAAGTGCCGGGCCGGAGCCGACTACGCCATCACGCAGATGTTCTTCGACGTCGAGGACTATCTGCGCTTCCGCGACCGCGTGACAGCCGCTGGATGTGAGACACCGATCATCCCGGAGATCATGCCGGTCACCACGATCCGCTCACTGCGCCGCATTCCCACGCTCTCCACCGCCGTCGTCCCCGACCGGCTGGCCGAGCGCATGGTCGCCGTGCAGGACAACCCCGCAGCGGTCAGGGCGCTCGGGATCGAGCACGCCACCGAGATGTGCCGCCGCCTGATCGCCGAAGAGGCTCCGGGACTGCACTTCATGACCATGAATTTCTCCACAGTGACGACGGAGATCTACCAGAACCTTGGCCTCAATGGATGAGCACGCGCACCCCTCACCCGTGGGAATCCGGCGCCCTTCGCTGGTCGGGATCGTCAACATCACCGCGGACTCGTTCTCCGACGGGAACAGGTTCCTGAGCCCGACCGCCGCGCTGGCTCACGCCCACCGGCTGCATTCGGAGGGAGCCGACGTCATCGAGCTCGGGCCTGCCGCGAGCAGTCCGGGAGCCGAGAAGGTGACCGCGGCCGAGGAGGTGAGGCGGCTGGCCGACGTCATCGATCAGCTGGTCGCCGACGGCATCGCGGTGTCGGTCGATTCGTACCGGCCCGCGACACAGCGGTTCGCCGCCGCGCGGGGCGCCACGTATCTCAACGACATCCAGGGCTTCGACGATCCCGCCCGGTACGAGGAACTCGCCGACACCGGCTGCCGGCTCGTCGTCATGCACTCCGTACAGCGTCACGGCCCCGCCACCAAGGTGCGGACCGATCCCACGGTGGTGTGCAGAGGCATCGACGAGTTCCTCGCCGACCGCCTGGCCGCACTGGAGGCGGCCGGCATCGGTCGCGACAGGCTGGTCATCGATCCGGGACTGGGCTATTTCCTGGGCAGCAGTCCCGAACCGTCGCTCAGGACCCTGGCCGGTCTCGAACGGTTGAAGGCCCGCTTCGACGTACCGGTGCTCGTCTCCCCTTCACGGAAGTCCTTCCTGCGGACGCTCACCGGGAGCGACGTCTCCGGGATCGGTCCGGCCACCCTGGCCGCGGAACTGTACGCCGCGCGCAGCGGCGCGGACTACATACGCACGCACGACGTAGCCGCCCTCCGCGACGCCCTCACGGTCTTCGAAGCCCTGGAATCGGCCAAGGAGAGCGGCTGGTGACCGGACACCGACGGTGTCGCGCGGGGTAGCCCCGCGCCGGCTCCTGCCCGAGCCCTGGCCGGCCGTGCGCTGAAACCTAGGGCTGGGACGCCAGCTGGACGGACCGGAAGCCAGCGCGGCCCCGGGAGCAGCGGCCGGGAGCGCCTCGCACGAGCGGGCCGGACTGCTGAACCGGTCGGCTGAGCGGCGGGCTGTCCCGCCGGTGGATCAGGACGCCGGGTCCCGGTGGCGGCGCAGCAGGTCCGCGATCGCGCAGCGCAGGCAGTCGGTGTCCGTGTCCGCCGCCGGGGCTGGGGCGGTGTGGCACAACGCGCCGCCCGAGCTGTGCTCCCGGCGTGTCCGCTCGCAGCCCTCGGCCGGGACCGCGACCAGGGTCTCCAGCTCATGAAGGAGCTGCTCGGTCCTCTTCACCTGCTGGCCGAGCACGCGGACGCGGGCACTCTGGCCGCCGATCTGGCGTCGGCTGGCGATCAGCCGCTCGTATTCCTCAAGCGTCAGGGCGACCGCTTCGCGGCCCCCGAGGGTGATGCGACGCGGCTGAGGCTGTCTGCTCACTCAGGCTCTCCGCTTCTCGCCGCTGTAGGTGCCGGTGCCCGATCGGTCAGGTCGTTGCGGCATGTCCATGGTCCGAGTCCTCGATGCCTGGAGAACGCGAGAGGGCCCCCGGATGGTTCCGCGGGCCCTCTCGTCATGGCGTCATGTCACTGCGAAGCGGCCACCGCCGTACCCGTGGACAAGGTGGCGGGCTTCGGATGGAACAGGCGATCGGCCAGTTCGCCGAAGACCAGTCCGAAGCCGCCCCACAGGGTCACCTGAATGGCGAGGGCGGAGAGCCGGAACCGCCACAGCACGGTGGCCGGGAAGTCGTTCGGCACCTCGTTGATGACGGGCAGGAACGCGTACGCCAGGCCGATCGCGACGGCGAACGCGGCCACCGCCACGACGGTGGCATACCAGGTGCCCAGCTTCGGTGCGAGCCGCTTGCCCAGGATGGTGGCGGCCACCGCGAGGAGGACGCTGAGCACCATCATCAGGAAGTACAGCGTGGTCCGCTTGCCGATGGTGTCGCCGTTGCCGACCGCCGGCGGGTTGGCCGGGTACTTCAGGAACGGCACGACGTACACGGCGAGCAGCGCGGTCCCCGACAGCAGCAGAGCCGTGGCCCGGGGACTGAAGCGGCCGACGCGGCCGAGCGCGAAGCAGTACGCGAGAGCGGCGATGCCGCCGAACGCGACCCCGTAGATCAGCACGCCGGTGGCAAGACCGGCAGTGGACTGGAGGCTGCGGGAGACGAGTTCGACCTCGTGCTCGTGCGCGGCAGCGTGCGACTCCTCGAAGCCGATCGCCTTGTCGACGTACGGTTCACCGAGGAAGTAGGCGACGACCAGGGCGAGCAAGCCGGCCGCGAGGCCGGCGAGCATGCCCCGCACGAGAAGGTTTCTCACAGTTGCGGAGTTCATGGGTGCTGGTTCCCCTCGGGTCAGTGGCAGGGGAAGCCGAGCAGGTGGCGGGCGTCGTGCACCCACTCGTGGACGTCCTCGCCGGAGACGACCGCGGTGGCGCCCTGCTCGGCGCCGACGAAGTACAGCAGGACCAGCATCAGGATGCCGAAGAAGACCGCCCAGGGGGCAATGTCCTTCAGTGGCAGCTTGCCGGGGAGAGCGGGGGTGGTGGCTGTCGGCGGTGCGACATGCTGCGCCATGGCAGGGCCTCCTCTGGGAGTTCGCGTCCCATCTCGGTGGTGCACAGGACGACGGCCACGGGTCTGACTTACGGTGCGCCCCTTCGAGAGGAGGCGCGCCGTTCACAGTGGCGCGACCGTGCCGGTTTCTCACCGGCTTCCGTTTCGCCGTCGTCGAATCGTACCGACGCTACCTGTCGGCCGGTGCATGACCAATAGTGCGCCTCCTCGCAGAGGCCACCCTTACTAAATGTTTACCTGTGCCGGAACTCGGGCCGCCGCTTGCTGACGAAGGCGTTCATGCCCTCTTTCTGGTCGGCCGTGGCGAACACCGCATGGAACAGGCGGCGTTCGAAGCGGACACCTTCGGCGAGCGTGGTCTCGAAGGCCCGGCCGACCGCCTCCTTCGCCATCATCGCCACCGGCAGTGACATGCCGGCGACGGTCTCCGCCACCGCGAGTGCCTCGCCGAGCAGGTCGTCGGCGGGGACCACGCGGGAGACGAGCCCGGCGCGCTCGGCCTCGGCCGCGTCCATGGTGCGCCCGGTCAGGCACAGCTCCATCGCCTTGGCTTTGCCCACGGCACGGGTCAGTCGCTGGGAACCGCCGATGCCCGGGATCACACCCAGCTTGATCTCGGGCTGGCCGAAGACGGCCGTGTCGGCGGCGAGCAGGATGTCGCACAGCATGGCGAGCTCGCAGCCGCCTCCGAGGGCGTATCCGGCGACGGCGGCGACGGTCGGGGTGCGTACCTGGGCGAGCCGGTCCCAGGCCGTGAACCAGTCGGCGAGGTACATGTCCATATACCCCTGCGGCTGCATCTCCTTGATGTCGGCGCCGGCCGCGAACACCCTCGCCGAGCCGGTGATGACGATGCAGCCGCAGTCCGGGTCCCGGTCCAGGGCCTCGGCGGCGGCCACGACCTCCTCCATGACCTTCAGGTTCAGCGCGTTGAGGGCCTTCGGCCGGTTGAGGGTGAGCAGGGCCGTGCGCCCTTTGCGTTCGACGAGGATGGTCTCGTAGTCCTGCGCCAGGTCTGCCGTGGTCATGCCTGTTCTCCGCTCTGGTCCCGGATGGTTCGTACGATGCCGGAGAAGTCCTCCGTGGCACCGGCCCGCTCGGCATAGACGGCGAACAACTCGGCTGCCTTCAGTCCGAGTTCCGCCTGGACGCCGCCCGCACGAACCGCGTTGGCGGCCAAGCCGAGATCCTTCGCCATCAGGGAGGCGGCGAAGCCCGGCCGGTAGTCGCGGTTGGCGGGGCTGGCCGGGACGGGTCCGGGGACGGGGCAGTTGACGCTGAGCGCCCAGCACTGCCCGGACGCCGTGGAGGCCACGTCGAACAGGGCCTGGTGGGACAGTCCGAGGCTCTCGCCGAGGACGAACGCCTCACTGACGGCGATCATGGAGACGCCGAGGATCATGTTGTTGCAGATCTTCGCGGCCTGTCCGGCGCCCGGACCTCCGCAGTGCACGGCCTTCTTGCCCATGGCCTCCAGCAGTGGCAGCGCCTCGGTGAACTCCGTCTCTCCCCCGCCGGCCATGAAGGTCAGCGTGGCCGCCTCGGCGCCCACGACTCCGCCGGAGACGGGTGCGTCCAGGCTCCTCATCCCGGCGGCCCGGGCGCGTTCGTGTGCGGTGCGGGCGTCGGCGACGTCGATGGTGGAGCAGTCGACGAAGAGGGTGCCGGGGCGGGCGGCGGCAAGGATGTCGTCGTAGAGGCCGAGGACATGGCGTCCTGCGGGCAGCATGGTGACGACGACGTCGGCGTCCGCGACGGCCTCGGCAGCGGAGGCGGCCGGTTCGACCCCTGCTCCTGCGGCCGCGTCGAGGGCAGCGGGCACGAGGTCGTGGCCTTGGACCCGCCGGCCGGCCTTGACGAGACTGGCGGCCATGGGGCTGCCCATGTGTCCCAGTCCGATGAACGCGACGGTCCCGCTCACCAGGCCACCTCCTCGGTGCTGTCAGGTCCGGCGAGCCCGAGTTCACGCTCGCCGAGCGGGGTGAAGAAGCTCTCCACGTCGGCATCGGTCACCTCGGCGAAGGTGGCCGGTGACCAGCGCGGGTTACGGTCCTTGTCGATGACCTGGGCACGGATGCCCTCGACCAGATCGGGCGCGGTCAGCGCCGCGCAGGAAACGCGGTACTCCTGCTCCAGCACCCGCTCCAGCGGACCCAGCCGCCGGGCACGGCGCAGGGAGGCCAGGGTCACCTTGAGAGCGGTGGGCGACTTGGCCAGCAGGGTTTCCGCGGTCTCCTTGGCGGCCGGGGCGCCGTGCGAGAGCAGCCGCTGGACGATCTCCTCGACCGTGTCGGCGGCAAAGCAGGAGTCGATCCACTCGCGCCGCGTGGCCAGCTCGCCCTCCGGCACGGGCCGCACATGACGATTCAGGGCTTTTCGTACAGGCATCGTTGCGAGGTCGTCGACGAAGAGCCGGAGCGTGGCGGACGGTACGTAGTGGTCAGCGAGTCCGCACAGCAGGGCATCCCCGGCGCCGATCCGCACGCCCGTCAAGGCGAGGTAGGTGCCCAGTTCACCGGGGGCGAGGGCCAGAAGGTACGTACCGCCGACGTCCGGGACGAACCCGATGCCTGTCTCCGGCATGGCGATCTTGGACCGTTC
The DNA here is from genome assembly GCF_014648915.1 of Streptomyces phaeofaciens. Classification (GTDB taxonomy): domain Bacteria; phylum Actinomycetota; class Actinomycetes; order Streptomycetales; family Streptomycetaceae; genus Streptomyces; species Streptomyces phaeofaciens. The sequence continues at coordinate 264,388 of NZ_BMSA01000007.1, forward strand.
GGTGACGATCCGGACGCTGCCATGGGCGGAGACGCCGACGCCGCCGCCCATGACGATGCCGTCCATGACGGCGACGTAGGGCTTGGGGTAGCAGGCGATGCGGGCGTTGAGCCGGTACTCGTCCCGCCAGAAGGCCGCCGAGACGGTGCCGTCCCCGTCGCGGACGTCATGGTGGATGGCGTGGATGTCGCCGCCCGCGCACAGGCCGCGCTCACCGGCGCCGGTGAGGACGACGGTTTCGACGGCCGGGTCCCGCTCCCAGGTTTTCAGTGCCTCGTCCATGCAGCGGACCATGGTGTGGGTGAGGGCGTTGAGCGCCTTGGGACGGTTGAGGGTGAGGTGCGCGGCGCGCCCCTCGGTGCCCACCAGTACGGAGTCGTCGGTGGCGGTCATCCGAACGCCTCCGTCAAGCCGCGGGCCACGATGACGCGCATGATCTCGTTGGTTCCTTCCAGGATCCGGTGGACCCGCAGGTCCCGGACGATCTTCTCGATGCCGTACTCGCTCAAGTAGCCGTAGCCGCCGTGCAGTTGCAGGGCGCGGTCGGCGACGGAGTAGCCGGTGTCGGTGGCGAACTGCTTGGCCATCGCACACAGGTGGGGCGCCTGGGGATCGCGCCGGTCAAGAGCCTGGGCGGCCTGCTGGACCAGCGCGCGGGCGGCGGCGAGTTCGGTCGCCATGTCCGCGAGGCGGAATTGAAGTGCCTGGGCGTCGAGGAGCCGGCGGCCGAACGCCTCCCGGTCGGCGAGGTGCGCGAGGCTGCGGTCGAGGGCGCTGCGGGCTCCGCCGAGCGAGCAGGCGGCGATGCCGAGCCGGCCGCCGTTGAGGCCGTTCATGGCGATGCGGAAGCCGTCGCCCTCGCGGCCGAGGAGCCGGTCGGCGGGCAGCCGGACACCGTCCAGGATCACCTGGCGGGTGGGTTGGGCGTTCCAGCCCATCTTGCGCTCGTCGGGACCGAAGGAGAGGCCGGGGTCGTCCTTGTCGACGAGGAACGCGGAGATGCCGTGCGGCCCGGCCTCGCCGGTGCGCGCCAGGACGACGTACACCTGGGAGGCGCCCGCGCCCGAGATGAACTGCTTGACGCCGGTCAGGAGGTAGTAGTCGCCGTCGCGTGCCGCACGGGTGCGCAGGGCGGCGGCGTCCGATCCGGCGCCGGGTTCGGTCAGGCAGTAGCTCGCCAGGTCCTCCATGGCGCACAGGCGGGGCAGCCATCGCTCGCGCTGGGCCCGGTCGCCGTAATGGTCGATCATCCAGGCGACCATGTTGTGGATGGAGAGGTAGCCGGCGATGGACGGGCAGCCAGAGGCGAGCGTCTCGAAGACGAGGACGCCGTCGGCACGGGTGAGACCGGAGCCGCCCGACTCCTCGCGGACGTAGACGCCGCCGAGTCCGAGTCCGGCGGCCTTGCGCAGGACGTCGACGGGGAAGTACTTGTCGCGGTCCCAGTCCAGGGCGTGCGGGGCGAGGTGGTCCTGGGCGAAGTCCAGGGTCGTCTCGACAAGGGCCTGCTGGTCCTCGGTGAGCAGGGTGGCGGTCATGGCGCTCAGCCCATCGTCGGGATGGTGAAGCTCGCGCCTTCCCGAAGACCCGACGGCCAGCGCGAGGTGACGGTCTTCGTGCGGGTGTAGAAGCGGATCGCGTCCGGGCCGTGCTGGTTGAGGTCGCCGAAGCCGGAACGCTTCCAGCCGCCGAAGGTGTGGTACGCGACCGGAACCGGGATGGGCACGTTGACGCCGACCATGCCGGTGTTCACTCGGCGGGTGAAGTCGCGGGCGGTGTCTCCTTCGCGGGTGAAGATCGCGACGCCGTTGCCGTAGAGGTGCCCGCTGGGCAGCCGCAGCGCCTCCTCGTAGTCGGCGGCACGGACGACCGACAGCACCGGCCCGAAGATCTCCTCCTGGTAGATGCGCATGGCGGGGGTGACCCGATCGAAGAGGGAGGCGCCTGCGAAAAAGCCGTTCTCGTGGCCGGGCAGGGCGAAGTCCCGTCCGTCGACGACGAGTTCCGCACCCTCCTCTACCCCCAGGTTCACGTAGGAGCGCACCCGGTCGACGGCGTCCCGGCCGACCAGCGGGCCGAAGTCGACCTCGGGATCGTCGCTGCGGCCGATCCGCAGCGAGCCGATGCGCTCCTTCAGACGGGACACCAGGGCGTCGGCGGTGTCCTCGCCGACCGGCACGGCGACCGAGATCGCCATGCAACGCTCTCCCGCCGAGCCGTAGCCGGCACCGATCAGCGCGTCCACGGCTTGGTCCAGGTCTGCGTCCGGCATCACGATCATGTGGTTCTTCGCGCCGCCGAAGCACTGGGCCCGCTTGCCATGAGCGGCGGCGGTGGCGTAGACGTGCGCGGCGACAGGCGTGGAGCCGACGAAGCCCAGGGCAGCCACCCGGGGATCCTCGAGAAGGGTGTCGACGGCTTCCCTGTCGCCGTTGACGACGTTCAGCACGCCCGGCGGCAGACCGGCCTCCAGGAACAGCTCGGCCAGCCGCAGCGGAACGGACGGATCACGCTCGGACGGCTTGAGGACGAAGGCGTTCCCGCAGGCCAGGGCCGGGGCGGCTTTCCACAGAGGGATCATCGCGGGGAAGTTGAACGGGGTGATGCCCGCGACCACGCCGAGGGGTGCGCGCAGGGAGTGGACGTCGATGCCGGTGCCGGCGTTGTCGGTGAACTCGCCCTTGAGCAGGTGCGGGATGCCCGCGGCGCCGCCGAGGCCGCGGGCGAACTGCGCGCCGGAGGCCGGATCATCGAGTCCACCTCCGGCAACACCGGCCTCGGCCTGTCGGTGATCGCCGCCGAACGCGGCTACACCTTCACCGCCGTGGTCGACAACCACGCGGCCCCGGACAAACTCCGCGGCATGAAGGCGCTCGGCACCGAACTCGTCTACGTCGTCGACGACGGCACCGAGGAACTCGCCACCGCCGCACGTGAGGAACTCGCCGAGGACATGGCCCGCGGCCAGGACAACACCGTCTTCACCGAGCAGCACAACAACCTCGCCAACGGCGTCGGCTACTTCCCCGTCGCACACGAACTCCACGAGGCCCTCGACGGCGACATCGGCGTCCTGATCGGCGCCGTCGGCACCGGCGGAGCCCTGTGCGGCACCGGCCGCGAGCTGACCAAGCTCATGTCCGGCTTCACCGTCATCGGCGTGGAACCCAAGGGATCCATCGCCTTCGGCGGCCCCGCCCACGACTACTACCAGTCCGGCACCGGCACCCCCGAGGGCGCGACGATCGGCGCCCTGGTCGACTTCGACCTCATCGACGAGGGCGTCAAGGTCGGCGACATCGAAGCGTTCGCGACCTGCCGGGCCGTCGCCCGCACCGGCCTGCTCATCGGCGGCTCGGCCGGCGGTGTCGTCCACGAGGCCCTGACCCGGCTGTCCGACCTGCCGCCGGGCACCACTATGGTCGCCCTGGTCAACGACGGCGGGGAGAAGTACATGGACACCGTCTTCAACGACGAGTGGATGAGCGAACGCAACCTCCTCAGCCCCGACACCGAGCGGGAAGTCGACGAACTCCTCACCAAACTCCGCAGGAACCGGTAGACCACATGCTCACCACCCTCCTCCGCGACAGCCGCGCACTCGGCGTGCTCGCCGTGCCACTCGTCCTCACCCAGCTCGCCCAGGTCGCCCTGACGACCACCGACACGGTGATGATGGGACTGATCGGCACCACCGAACTCGCGGCCGGCGGCCTCGGCATCGTGATCTTCAACCAGATCCGCACCATGGGCGTCGGCCTCGTCACCTCCGTCGGCAACCAGGTGGCCTCTGCGGCGGCACGCGACGAGCAGGCGGCCGACGGCACGGACAGCGCGGACGGCGCGCAGGAGCCGGCACACGACGACGTACGGGCGATCGTGCGCGCGAGTCTGGCCGTCGCCACCCTCGCCGGGGTCGCCGGCGCCCTCCTGATGATCCTCATCGGGCAGGCACTGACCTGGCTCGGCCAGGACGCCGACGTCGTGCGCCTCGCCCGGAACATGCTCCACGCCCTCGCCCCCGGCCTGCTGCCCTGTCTGTGGTTCCAGGCCGTACGCCAGTTCACCGTCGGGATGCGCCGCCCCCAGGCCCTGCTCCGGATCACCCTCGTGTCCATCGGGGTGAACGCGGGCCTGAACTGGATCCTGATCCACGGCACGTTCGGCCTTCCCCGCCTGGGACTGACCGGCGTCGGAATCGCCACCTCGACCGTCTACCTGCTGTCCTTCCTCGCCCTCTACCTCGCCGCGAAGAAGGACCCCGCGCTCGCCCCGCTCCTCACCCTCGACATCACCCGAACCGACCCGGCCGTACTCAAGCGCATCCTCGGCCTCGGCGTGCCGATCGCCGCCACGTACGGCTCCGAAGCCGGATTCTTCTCCGTCACCGCCTTCATGGCCGGCTCCTTCGGCCCCGACGCACTGGCCGCGCACACTGCCGTCAACCAACTCGTCTACATCGTCTTCCAGGTGGCCGTCGGACTGTCCCACGCGGCATCCATCAACGTCAGCCGCGAACTCGCCCTCGGCAACCACGACGGCGCCCGACGCATCAAGAACACCGCGCTCACCTGCGCCGCCGCCGTCATGACCTGCGTCGGCATCCTGTACCTCGCCGCGCCGCGCCTCGTACTGGCACCGTTCCTGGACACCGGCTCCAGCCAGGCGCTCAGCATCGCCACCCACCTCCTGGTCGTCACCGCCTTCCTCCAGTTCTTCGACTGCGCCCAGAACATCGGCGTCGGTCTCCTGCGCGGACTCGACGACACCAGGAGCGGCTTCCGCATCACCCTCATCGGCTACTGGGCCGTCGGACTGCCCGCCGCCTGGCTCCTCGCCTACGCCCTCCACCTCGACACCCTCGGCATCTGGCTCGGCCTCCTCACCGGCCTCGCCGCCACCGCCACCCTCCTGCTGCGCCGCTACACCAGCGCCCTCACCGCCACCCAGCCCTTCACTGCGACGGCAGCCTGAACCGGCTACCGGGCAGGTGGTCACCGACCACCTGCCCGCCGCACCGCGAGCAGCTCAGATCTCCTGCCGCGCCGCGCTCGGCACCTCCGTGACATCCTTGCGCGTCACCGCCAGGTAGACGACCAGGCCGAGGATGACCGCTAGGAACAGCGCGCTGGTGACGACAGTGCCCAGGCCGAGGCCGCCGTCGCCGGTCGGCTGGGAGAGGTAGTCGCCGATGGAGGCGCCGAGCGGGCGGGTGAGGATGTAGGCGATCCAGAAGCTCCACACCGCGTTCAGCCCCAGCGTGAAGTGCGCGACGGCGACGGCGGCGATGGCCAGGGCGAACAGGACCGCCGAAAGCCAGTAGCCGAGGTCCATGCGCTCGGAGACCAGGTCGCCGGCCGCCGTGCCGAGGGCGAAGGTGAACAGCACGGCCAGCCAGTAGAACGACTCACGGCTCGTGGTGTCGATGCTGTGGATCGACAGGGTCCGCTCACGCCGGTACCAGACGGCGAAGACGACCGCGAGGAGGAGCGCGAACACCGTGGTGCTCGTCTCCAGCGGTACGCCTATGTTGTCGGTCAGGTTGTCGCTGATCAGCGTGCCGACGACGCTGATCAGGGCGACGGCGAGCCAGTACACGCCCGCGCGGTAGGCGGTCGTGCGGAACTGGACGACCAGGACGACCGCGAGCAGCGCACTCATCAGGACCGACACGCCGGTCAGGCCCAGGCCGGCCTTCTCGTTGAGGAGGTCGGCCGCGGTCTCGCCGACGGTCGTGCACAGGACCTTGATGATCCAGAAGTAGGCGGTGACCTCGGGGACCTTGTTCCAGCGCAGACGGCGGGATGGGCGAGCGGAGGCAGTGCCCGGTTCGGCCTCAGGAGTCTCGGAGAGTTCATAGGTCATGGGGTCAGACGGTGCCAGCGGTTACCTGAACGCATCCTGACTGCCGCGCGGCGTTCCCCGCCCCGCCGTGCCCGGCCTGATCACGATGAGCGCATGCACACCCGCGCCGTGTCCTGGCTGCGGCACCGACTCGGCCGTGCCGTGGTTCTCGCCTACGTACTCGCCCTGTTCCTGCCCGGACCGGGTCTGTGGCTTCGCCGCCTCCATCTCCTGCCGCTGACACATCTGACGCTGCACACCGCACCGCTCCTGCTGTCCCTGATGCTGTTCTCCGCCGGGCTTCAGGTGCCCGTCCGCGCGCTGGGCCGCCTTCTGCGGCACCCGAAGGCGCTGCTCGCCGGACTCGTGCTGCACCTTGCCATCCCGCTGGCGGTCGTGCCGCTCGTCGCCTTCCTGCTGCGGCGCACCCCCGACGCCGACGGCGGCAGCGGACTGCTCACCGCGCTGATCCTGACCGTGGCGATGCCCGTCGCCGCCGGGGCCACCGTATGGACCGACAAGGGCGACGGCGACCAGCCGACGATGGTGGGCCTCGTCCTGGCCTCCACTCTCCTCAGCCCGCTCAGCACCCCCTTCCTGCTGGAGACCCTGGCGCCACTGCTGAGTGGCGGCTACGGACAGGTACTCGTCGACACCGGCAGGCTGGCCCACGGAGGATTCGGCCTGGCCACCGTGGTCCTGCCCTGCGCGGCGGGACTCCTGGGCGCCCTCGCCCTGCCCGCGCGGTGGCTGCGCCGCCTCCGCATGACGGTGACGCCACTGGCCCTGACCGGCTCGCTGCTGCTGACCTACGTCAACGCCAGTGGCGCCCTCGGCTCCGTCCTCACCCGGCCCCGTCCGCTGCTGTTCGCCGCCGCCCTGGCGGTGGCGGCCCTGGTCTGCCTGCTCTCCTTCGCCCTCGGGCGGGCCGCCGCCTGCCTCCTGCGGCTGGAGGCAGGTAGCGCCTCGTCGCTGACGCTCGCCTGCGGCATGAACAACAGCAGCGCGAGCGCGGTCCTGATCACCGCGTCCCTGCCCGACAAACCGCACCTGCTGCTGCCGGTCCTCACCTACGGACTGCTGCAGAAGACCGCCGCGAACCGGATCGTCACCCGCCTCCGGGGGGATCCCGCTCCCCCGGCAGGCCCCTGAACCATGCTCAGCCGCCGCCAGCTGGGCCGGCTTCTTCCCGGCGTACGGGGACGAGCAGAGTGAACGTGGCAGGACGGCGACCGGTCAGAGAGAGTCTGCCGCCCAGCGAGACGGCCAGGTCGCGGGCGAGGGACAGGCCGATGCCGGAGCCTGGTGCCGAGCCGGTGTGGCCGCGGTCGAACAACTGGGCCGCCTCGCTTTCCACGGCGCCCTCGTCGGTGACGTCGAAGGCGACGGCTTCGCCGAGGTCGCGGGCCGTGAGGCGAACGGTGCCACGCCCGTGGACACGGGCGTTGTCCAGCAGGACGCCGAGGATCTCGGTGACGGAAGCGCCGGGGACGCGGATGTCGTCCGACGCCTCAGGGGTCCCGCACTCCAGGCGTCTGCCGTCGCGGGCGAACAGTCCGTGCCAGCTCTCCTCGGTCTCGCGCAGCAGTCGCGGCACGGGGGTGTCCGGTGCGGGCTGGCGCGGCAGGCCGCGGGAGCGGGACAGACGCAGCACCTCCTCCACCGTGCCGTGCAGGCGGCGCGTGGTGGCCAGGGCCTCCTCCAGGGCGGGCCGCGCCTGAGCGTCGTCGTCCTGGGCGAGCCCCGCCTCCAGGGTCAGCTGGAGCCCGGTAAGCGGGGTGCGCAGCTGGTGGGAGGCGTTGGCGGTGAAGTCACGCTCGTGGCGCAGGAGTTCGGTCAGGCCGTGGAGCATCTCGTTGTGGGTGCGCGCGACCTGGTCGATCTCGGCGACATTGCTGGGCGCGGCCCGGGCGCTCAGATCACCGGCGGTGACGGCCCGGCAGTGCCGGGAGAGATCCTCCAGCGGCGCGGCCAGCGCACGCGCCTGCCGACGGGCGACGAGGACGGCCACCGTCAGCGCGAGCGCGCAGACCCCGGCCAGGACCGCCCAGGCAAGCAGGACACGGTCGCGTACTGCGGCTGCCGGCGAGGAGGCCCGTACGACGCCGATCACACGCTCGGCGTGCGACACAGGCACCGCGACGACCAGATCACCGCCCGACCGGCCGCGCACCACCTCCGCGCCCAGCGCCCTTCGCACGACCGTGTCGCCTGTACGGGGGCCGGTACCGGCCCGCAGGCGCAGCGCGGGATCGTACAGGCCGAGGCGTCCGCCGGGCGGTGGCCCGGGCAGTTCCACAGGGTCGCCGGTCACATAGTCCGGGCTGACGCGTACGGCTCCGGACAGCGCCGCCCGTTCCAGGGTGTCGCGCTGGTCGGCGTACAGGGACGACCTGATCGCCAGGGCCAGCGGGACTGCGAGGAGGACGACGGCGACCAGGGCGGCGGTGAGGGCGACTCGCACCACGCGCTGTCTCATGTCTCCATCTTGCGGGCCTCCGACCGGCCCGGAAGCGGCCGCCACGCGCTTTTGCCGTCGTCTAACCGTCGGCATGCGGGGCGTTAACCGACGGCTTCCTAGCGTCGGTGGCATGACCTGAAGGCGGCTCCTCGACAGTTCCTCGGAAGGGCAGTGGGCATGTCGTACGCACGTAATTCCGCAGGCGTCGTCGCAGTGACGGTGATCGCCGCGGTGATCGCAGGGTGTTCCGGATCGTCGTCCGGGGCGCAGTCAGGCTCGGGTTCGACGGCCCCGGCGCAGGCGACCCCGGCCCCCACCGAATCGAACCCGCCCGGGGACATCCCCGACAACCAGGTGTATGTGGACTACCAGCCCGCCCATGGATTCAGCGGGTTCACGGTGAAGGTGCCGGAGGGCTGGGCCCGCACCGACAAGGGCGGTACGACCGTGTTCACGGACAAGCTCAACAGCGTCACGATCACGGCGGCCACCGCCTCCACCTCCCCGACCGTCGCCTCGGTCAAGAACACCGTCGTCCCGCAACTGAGCGGCCAGGTAACGAAGTTCGCGTCCCCGAAGGTGTCGCAGGTGACCCGGAAGGCGGGCCCCGTCGTCCTTCTCGCCTACCAGGGCGACTCGGCCAAGGACCCGGTCACCGGCAAGGTGGTGCGGGACGCGTTCGAGCGGTACGTCTTCTACCGGCAGGGCCACAAGGTGGACCTGACCCTGTCCGGTCCCGTCAACGCCGACAACGTCGACCCGTGGCGCACTGTCAGCGACTCGTTCGCGTGGCGGTGAGCGCGATGACCGCCGGACCCTCGGACGACGACGTGGTACTGGCCGCCCGGGAGCTGTACCGCTTCTACCGGGCCGGCGAGGAAGAGACACTCGCGTTGCGCGGTGTGTCACTGCGGGTGCGGCAAGGGGAGACGGTCGCCGTCGTCGGCCCCTCGGGGGCGGGCAAGTCGACCCTTCTGGCGTGTCTGGCGGGTCTCGACGAGCCGTCGGGCGGCGAGGTCCGGGTGGCGGGCGTGCGCATCAGCCACCGGCCCGAGACCGAACGCTCCCGACTGCGCGCCCGGCACGTGGGGGTGCTCCTTCAGTCACGCAACCTGCTCCCGCATCTGACCGTGCACGGCAACATCCGGCTCGCCCAGCATGCGCTGCGTGGCCGTCCTGCCGTGACCGCCGATGCGCTCCTGGAGCAGGTGGGGCTCGGGCGGCGGGCGGGTGCGCTGCCGCGGCAGCTGTCCGGCGGTGAGCTGGCGCGCGCCGGGCTGGCCGTGGCGCTGGCCAACTCCCCGGCCGTGTTGTTGGCCGACGAGCCGACCGGTGAACTCGACGGCCACACGGAGCAGTTGGTGCTGCGGATGCTGCGGGATCGGGCGGCAGACGGCTGCGCGGTGCTGATCGTGACACACAGCACGGAGGCGGTGCGGGGCGCCGACCGCGTGATCACGCTGAACGACGGGCGGGCCCACGAGGAACACAAGGGCACGGCTCATACGAAGGAGCACAGCCATGTCCTCCACTGACCTGCTCGTCTCCTGCCGGGACGCCGCGCTCACCTTCGGCCGGGGCCCCGCCGCCGTCGTGGCGGTGCACGGCGCCGACCTGGACGTCCGCTCCGGCGACCGGCTGGCGGTCGTGGGACCGTCCGGGTCGGGCAAGTCGTCCCTGCTGCATCTGCTGGCCGGGCTCGAACGCCCCACCGGCGGCACGATCGCCCGGCCCGGACTCGACGGGCCGCGGGACATCGGGCTGGTCTTCCAGGCCGACAGCCTCATCCCCGCCCTGGACGTCACGGAGAACACCGCGCTGCCGCTCGTCCTGGCGGGACGCCCTGAGGAGGAGATCCGCCGTCCGGTCGCCGAGGCGCTCGACGTGGTCGGCGCGGCAGGGCTGGCCGACCGGCTGCCCGACGAGATCTCCGGCGGCCAGGCCCAGCGGGTGGCCGTGGCCCGCGTGTTGGCGCAGGCGCCGCGACTGATCCTCGCCGACGAACCCACCGGCCGCCTCGACCACGCCACCGGCGCCCGCGTCCTGGACGCCCTGCTGGCTGCGGCGGACCGGACGGGCGCGGCCCTCGTCGTCACCACCCACGACCCCGCCGTCGCCGCCCGGCTCACCGTACGGCGGAGCATGCGCGACGGCCGGCTGCTTTCACCCGAAACGGCGGATGCGCCGGACCCACGAGGGAGCCTGTCATGATCACCGCCTGGGCGGGCGGACTGACCCGCCACCGCCTCGGACGGCTCCTGGGCGCCGTCGCCGGGATCGCCCTCGCCGTCGCCCTGGTCGCCGCGCTCGGCTCCTTCCTCACCGCGTCCAAGGCGACCATGACCCAGCGGGCGGTCCGCTCGGTCGCCGTGGACTGGCAGGTCGAAGTACAGCCCGGCGCCGACCCGAACGCCGTCGGGGCACTGGCGCGATCCACTCCTGGTACCCGGGCCGCGCTGCCCGTCGGCTTCGCCCGCACCACCGGCTTCACCGCCACCGTGGGAGGCAGTACCCAGACCACCGGACCGGGTGTCGCGCTCGGCCTGCCGGCCGACTACCGCAGCCACTTCCCCGACGAACTGCGCACACTCTCCGGCTCCGGCACCGGCGTTCTGCTCGCCCAGCAGACCGCTTCCAACCTGCACGCGGCCCCCGGCGACACCATCGGCGTACGGCTGCCCGGCGCCGGGCTGCGGCAGGTGCGGGTGGACGGCGTGGTCGACCTGCCCCAGGCCGACTCGCTGTTCCAGAAGGTCGGCGCGCCCGCACAGTCCCAGCCGACCGCTCCGCCGGACAACGTCGTCCTCCTGCCCGCCGCCCACTTCGCCTCCCTCACCCGCGGCGCCACCGACGTCACGACCCAGATCCACGTGGCCCGCGACGCGAAACTGCCGGCCGACCCGGCCGCCGCCTTCACCTCGGTGACCGGCGCCGCACACAACCTGGAGGCCAGGTCGGCCGGTTCCGGGCTCGTCGGGAACAACCTCGGCTCGGCGCTCGACTCCGCCCGGCAGGACGCCCTCTACGCACAGATCCTCTTTCTCTTCCTCGGCGTCCCCGGTGCCGTCCTGGCCGCCGCGCTGACCGTGGCGGTCGCCTCGGCGGGCGGCGAACGGCGCCGCCGGGAGCAGGGCCTGCTGCGACTGCGCGGGCTGCGCCCCCGTCAGATCATCGCGCTCGCGGGCCTGGAGGCCGCGCTGGTCGGTGTGGTCGGCGGCCTCGGGGGTCTCGGGCTCGCCGAGCTGACCGGCCGCCTCGCCTTCGGCGCCACCTCCTTCGGCGCGAGTGCGGGCACCCTGGCGCTCTGGTACGCCGTGGCCTTCGTCCTCGGCGTGCTGGTGGCCGCCGGCGCCGTGCTCGTGCCCGCCCTGCGCGATCTGCGCACGGTGACCGTCGCCGACACCAGGCGGGAGCGGCGCGTGTCCCGTTCGCCCTGGTGGCTGCGGTGTGGTCTGGACTTCGCGCTGCTGATCGGCTCGTGGCTGGTGTTCCACGCGTCCTCCGGCAATCAGTACGCCCTGGTCCTCGCGCCCGAAGGCGTACCCAGCGTCTCCGTCTCCTACTGGGCGTTCCTGGGCCCCACGCTGCTGTGGCTCGGGGCGGCCCTCATGCTGTGGCGGCTGACCCTGCTGGCTCTCGCCCACGGCCGCCCGGCCCTGGCCCACCTGGCCCAGCCACTGACCGCGACCCTCTCCGGAACCACGGCGGCCGTACTGTCCCGCCGTCGGCGCCCGTTCGCCCGCTCGGTGGTGCTGCTTGCCCTCGCCGTGTCGTTCGCGATCTCCACGGCCGTCTTCAACTCCACCTACCGGCAGCAGTCCGAGGTCGACGCCCGCCTCACCAACGGCGCGGACGTCACGGTCACCGAACCGCCCGGAGCCCAGATCCCGCCGAGCGCCGCGGATGCACTGAGGGTCTCCGGCCTCCGGCACGTCGAACCCCTCCAGCACCGCTACGCCTACGTCGGCTCCGACCTCCAGGACCTCTACGGGGTCCGGCCCGCCACCATCGCAAAGGCGACCTCGCTCCAGGACGCCTACTTCTCGGGCGGCACGGCGCACCAACTGATGCGGCGGCTCGACCAGCGCCCCGACAACCTTCTGGTCAGCGCGGAGACCGTGCACGACTTCCAGCTTTCCCCCGGCGACACGGTCAACCTCCGCGTCCAGGACGCCCGTACGAAGGCGCTGCGCACGGTGCCCTTCCACTACGCCGGGATCGTCAAGGAGTTCCCGACCGCACCGAAGGACAGCTTCTTCGTCGCCAACGCCGCCTACGTGGCGAAGGCGACCGGCAGCGACGCCGTGGGCGCCTTCCTGCTCGACACCGGCGGCACCCACCAGAAGCAGCTCGCCGACAAGCTGCGCCACCGGTTGGGCACCGGTGCCACCGTCACCGACCTCAGCCAGACCCGCGGCGTCGTCGGCACCAGCCTCACCTCCGTGGACCTGGCCGGACTCACCCGCATCGAACTCGCCTTCGCCGTCCTGCTGGCAGCCGGGGCCGGGGGCCTCGTCCTCGCGCTCGGACTCGCCGAACGCCGCCGTACCTTCGCCATCGCCACCGTCCTGGGCGCCCGCAGCGGCCAACTGCGCGGCATGGTCCTCACCGAGGCCCTGCTGCTGACCGCCGGCGGTCTGGCAGGCGGCGCCCTCATCGGCTGGGCCCTGTCCGAGATGCTCGTGAAGGTCCTGACGGGAGTCTTCGACCCGCCGCCCGCGAGCCTGTCGGTGCCGGGCGGCTACCTGGCCCTGACCGCGGGCGCGGCCGTCGTCGCCGTACTGGCCGCCGCGCTGAACGGCATCCGAAGCGCCGGCGGGCCCGCCGTGGAGGAACTGCGTGACCTGTGAGCGGCCGGGAGCGGGCGGGCCGAGCGCCGCGCCCGCTCCTACGCTGTCCAGCATGCGTACGCACGCGACCGCCGACCCCAGCCGCCACCGCGTCCTCGTCGTCGAGGACGACGACACCATCGGCCGCCATCTGGAATCCGGCCTGCGCGGCAACGGCTACGCACCGACCTGGAACCGGACAGGTTCCGCCGCCCTGGCCGAGGCCGCGCGCACCCCGTACGACGTACTGCTGCTCGATCTGGGACTGCCCGACATGGACGGTCTGGACGTCGCCCGCACACTGCGTGCCCGCCATCCCGACCTGCTGATCATCATCCTGACGGCGCGTACGGACGACATCGACGTCATCGCCGGGCTGGACGCGGGGGCCGACGACTACCTCGTCAAGCCGTTCAGCCTGACCGTGCTGCTCGCCCGGCTCCGCGCCCATCTGCGCCGCCGGGTCGTCGCGACGCCGCCGCAGGAACCCGCCCGGCTGGCCGACCTCGTCCTCGACGTGGTGGCCCGCCGCTGCACGCTGCACGACGAGGACGTCCAGTTGCGTCCCAAGGAGTTCGACCTGCTCGCCGTCCTGGCCCGGCACGCGGGAGAGGCCGTCGCCCGGGAGACCCTGATGGCCGAGGTCTGGGACGAGAACTGGTTCGGCTCCACCAAGACCCTCGACGTCACCATGGCCGGCCTGCGCCGGCGCCTCGCCGAGGCCGCGAGCGGCTCCGCCCGGCTGCCCCGGATCACCACCCTGCGGGGGCACGGCTACCGCCTGGAACTCTGACGGACGGGGAGCCTGTCCGGCCTTCCCGGCCGCCGATTGTCGGTTCAGTCCTCGTTGGGCCGGGCGAGGCCGTGGTCGTAGGCGAAGATCACGGCCTGGATGCGGTCGCGGGCACCGATCTTGGCGAGGACGCGGCCGACGTGGGTCTTGACGGTGGACTCGGACAGGACGAAACGGGTGGCGATCTCGCCGTTGGTCCAGCCCTTGCCGACGGCGACGAGGATCTCGCGTTCGCGGTCGGTGAGGGAGCCGAGTCCCGGGTCCTCGGGCGAGTCCGCGCGGTGGGCGGGGACGTAGCGGGCGTACTCGTCCAGGAGACGGCGGGTGAGGGCGGGCGCGATGACGGCGTCGCCGGAGGCGACCGAGCGGATCCCGGCGAGGAGCTCCTCGGGGCGTGCGTCCTTGAGGAGGAAGCCGCTGGCGCCGGCTCGGATGGCGGCGTGGACGTACTCGTCGAGGTCGAAGGTGGTGAGGACCAGGACGCGCGAGCGGCCACCGGCGGCGACGATACGGCGGGTGGCCTCGATGCCGTCCATGCCGGGCATGCGGACATCCATCAGGACGACGTCCGGGCGCAGTTCGGCGGTCTTGCGGACGGCCTCGGCGCCGTGGGCCGCCTCACCGACGACGACGGTCTCGGGGACGGAGTCCAGGAGCAGGTGGAAGCCGTAGCGTTGCAGCGGCTGGTCGTCCACGATGAGCACGGTGGTCATCGGTCACCCCCCTGGGGTGGGAGGTCGAGGACGGCCTCGACGCTCCACCCTCCGCCGCCCGTCGGCCCCGCGCTGACGGTTCCGCCGTACAGAGCCGCCCTCTCCCGCATGCCCACCAGTCCGTGTCCTTCGTCGTTCGGCGGTCCGGACGGTGCGGCCGGGCCGGTGTCCTGGACCCGGATGTTCAGCCGGCTGTCCTCGACGAGGATCGCCAGGTGCACCCGGGTGTCGGTGTCGGCGTGCTTCAGAGTGTTGGTGAGGGCTTCCTGGACGATGCGGTACACCGTCAGCTGTACCCCGCTGTCCAGGGTGTCCACGTCGCCGGAGGTGCTGTAGACGACCTCGCGACCGGCGGCGCGCACCTTGGCGCACAACGCCTCGATGTCCGCGACGCCGGGCTGTGGGCTGAGTTCGGGCCCGCCCGGGGAGCCGCCGCCCGTCGTCTCGCGCAGCACGCCGAGCACACGCCGCAGTTCGCCGAGGGCCTGCCGGCCGGTGTCGCCGATGAGCCGGAGGGCCTCCTTGCCCCGTTCGGGAGCGATGTCGCTGGCGTAGGCGCCGGCATCGGCGAGGGTGATGATGACAGACAGGTTGTGGCCGACGATGTCGTGCATCTCGCGGGCGACCCGGGTGCGTTCGGTGGCCGTGGCCAGCCTGCTGCGCTGGTCCCGCTCGATCTCCAGGCGGGCGGCCCGGTCCCGCAGTCCGGCGAGCTGGGCCCGGCGGATCCGTACCATCAGACCGAGCGCGAGGGCCGCTGTCGCCGTGCTCAGCAGGAAGAACAGCGCGTCCCAGACGGACACGGCCGAGGACACGCGGACCGCGACCAGCGCCATGGCGCCGACCATGGCCGCACAGGCCCAGGGCAACTGCCGGAGCCACCCGTGCAGGGCCAGGCTGTACAGGGCGATGAACAGGGCGACGTCCGCGCGCAGCGCCGCGCCCAGGGACCACTGGAGGACGAACACCGCCGTGATGGCGGCGAACGCCACGAGGGGTTTGCGTCGCCGCCACAGCAGGGGCAGCACCAGTCCGGCCTGAAGCGCCAGCATTCCCGCGACGGGCAGTTCGGTGAAGGCGATCCGGAACCGGCGCGGGCCGTCGCCATCCCCGTCGTCCACCCCGCCGTGGAACAGGTCGGGCAGGCAGAACATCAGGAAGACCAGGACCACGACCGCGGTGTCCAGCACCCACGGATGCGTCCGGTCGGCCTGCCGCAGCCGCTGGCCGCCCCGGGACAGACGGGCGACCAGCGGTCCCATCCCGCTGATGTCATCGGTGGTCACGGACGTCACCTGTCCATGGTGCGGGCGTCAGACGTCGCTGCGCACGAGCCGGTACGCCGCCCCGCCCAGCGCCAGCGACGTCCAGCAGAGGAAGACCAGCAGTCCGGCGCCCGGCGACAGGGTCGTGGAGTCGTGGGTCAGCGCGAACATCGCCTCCCCCGCGTTGGACGGCAGGTAGGGACTGATGTCGTCCTGCCAGGAACTCGGCAGCAGGGAGATCAGTCCCGGGATCAGCATCAGGGCGGCAACCAGCACCGAGATCCCGCCGGCCACCGACCGCAGCAGCGCGCCCAGAGCGGTGCCGATCACCCCGACCAGGCCGAGGTAGAGCCCCGCGCCCAGCAGGCTCCGCAGAACACCCGCGTGCGAGAGGCTCATGGCCGCGGGCGTGCCCGAGACGATTCCGCTACCGATCAGGAAGGCGACGAACCCGCCCAGCGTCCCCACGGCCAGGGCGACCAGCCCGAACACGGCCGCCTTGGACCACAGCACGGGCAGCCGGCGAGGGACCGCCGCGAACGTCGAACGGATCATGCCGGTCGAGTACTCGCCCGCCGTGACCAGTACGCCGAGCACGCCCAGGGCCAGCTGGGCGAAGTTCGTACCGAAGAGGGACAGGCTCACGGCCGTCGCATCGGCGAAGTCGCGGTCCATGTGGCCTGAGTTGATCCCCGACTCGTAGCGGCTCGCGGAGATCAGGCCGAAGGCCACCAGGAACAGCAGACCGAGGCCCAGGGTGATCCAGGTCGAGCGCAGGGACCACAGCTTCGCCCATTCGGAGGAGAGCACACGCCGTCCGGTCACCCGGTAGGCGGGGCGGACAGAGGTGTCGCGGCGTTCCTCGGCGGTTGCGGTGAGGGCGCTCATGCGGGCCTCCCGAGGGTCTCGGTCGCGGTCGTGGAGCCGTGGTACTCCACGGCGTCCCTGGTCAGGTCCATGAACGCCTCCTCCAGTGACACGGTCCGCGCGCTCAGCTCGAACAACGCGATGTTGTGCTCGGCAGCTTTGAGCCCGATCTCTCGGGCTGTCAGCCCGGTCACCTGCAGCTCCTCGGAGCTGATCCGGCCGGTGATGTCGACGCCCGGCCCGGACAGGACGTCCCTCAGCCGCGCCGGATCCTGTGTCACCACCTTCACCGTGTCGCCGCCCGCCTCGCGGATCAGGTCCGCGACGGTCGTGTCGGCCAGCAGCCGGCCGCGTCCCACGATGATCAGGTGGTCCGCCACCAGGGCCATCTCACTCATCAGGTGCGAGGACACGAACACGGTCCGACCCTCGTCGGCGAGCCCCTTCAGCAGGTTGCGGATCCAGAGGACGCCCTCCGGGTCCAGCCCGTTGACCGGCTCGTCCAGCATCACCGTCTGCGGATCGCCCAGCAGCGCCGCCGCGATGCCCAGCCGCTGGCCCATCCCGAGGGAGAAGGCGCCGGCCCGCCTCTTCGCCACGCTGCCCAGTCCGGCAAGGTCGATGACCTGGTCGACGCGGCGGCCCGGAATGCCGTGGGTCAGCGCGAGGGCCCTGAGATGGTTGTACGCCGAGCGGCCGGGGTGGATCGACTTCGCCTCCAAGAGGGCACCGACCTCCTGGAGCGGTGCCTGGTGGCGGGCGTAGTGGTGGCCGTTCACGTTGACGGAGCCGCTTGTCGGGGCGTCGAGACCGACGATCATGCGCATGGTCGTGGACTTGCCCGCGCCGTTGGGCCCGAGGAAGCCGGTCACGGTCCCCGGCTTCACGACGAAGTCCAGTCCGTCGACGGCCGTCTTCTCGCCGTACCGCTTGGTCAACTGCCGCGCGTCGATCATCCGCGTTCTCCCTGTCGGGCTCCGGAGTCCGTCGCTTCGGACGCCTCACCGGCAACGCTAGGTGCCGAATCACCCGAATCCAGTGGTACCGGGAGGCTGAACCGCGCCGGGCACGTAGTACCGCGGTACTACGCGGCACGTCCACAGAACTGTTCGGTCGCGGCGAGCCCGTCCCGACCAGGCAT
This sequence comes from Streptomyces phaeofaciens, assembly GCF_014648915.1. Taxonomy (GTDB): domain Bacteria; phylum Actinomycetota; class Actinomycetes; order Streptomycetales; family Streptomycetaceae; genus Streptomyces; species Streptomyces phaeofaciens. Next base: position 282,301 of record NZ_BMSA01000007.1, read on the forward strand.
CCGTACGTCCATCAGGACGAGGCCCGGCTCCAGGGCGGCCACGCCCGCGATCGCCGCTTCGCCGTCGGCGGCCTCGCCCACCACGGTGAGATCGGGCCCGGCTGTCCACGACCATGCGCAGCCCCGTCCGGATCAGCTCCTGGTCGTCGCAGACCAGCACCCGGGACGAGGACACGGCGCGAGCCGGGGTCGGGCCCGGGCGTGTTCGGCTGCCCACAGGGACCGGAGCCGGAGCTGTCGGCGGAGGCGCCCGCGCCGGGGGAGCACAGCACCTCCAGCAGCCGGCGCAGTTCCCCAGGGCCTCGCGGCCGGTCGCGCCGATGACGCCGAGAGTGCGAGTCGACGACAGCGGGGTCGACCTGCCGCATCAGTCTGCCGGCCTCGGCTTCACCGACCGACCACCGCAGCTCTGGGCGCTCGCCACGACCTTTTGGCTCTCGGCGCACTCACGGCGTTGGGCGCCGCCGACGCCACCGGCGATCTGCTCCGACTGCTGGAGCCGGTCATCGCCTGAGGACGATCACGCGATGGGCAGGTTGAGCCTCAGGCACTGGGCCGCCGGGGCTGACCTGATCAGGGACTCTCCTCGCCTTGGGCGATCTCGACCTCGTGGTGGAAGTCGACCACGCCGACCGTTCCGGCGGCGACGGAAAGAACCGTGCAGGCCACGAGGAGGAACGCAGTACGGCGCCTGGCGCGTGAACGCCCCGAGGAGGGGGCGAGGAGGGCGGTGACGCGTTGCGGAACCGGGCCGGTGGTCGCCGCGGGGGCGAAGTCCGGCCGGACGGGAGGCGAGGTGTGGCCGGCGAGGGCGGCGCGGGCGATGGCGATGGCGATCAGGCGCCGGTCGCCGGTGACCTCGGCCGCGGCCTCGTCGGCGGCTCGCTCGGCGGCGAGCCGGATGGTGTCGCGGGTGGGGCGCAGGGCGGGGTGGCAGTGGGCGGCGATCTCGGCCGCGGCCAGGAAGTAGTGATGACCGGCCCGGTTGTGGGCGCGCTCATGGGCGAAGAGGGCCTCGCGCTCGGCGGGGCCCAGGCTGCGCAGCATGGCGGTGGTGACGACGATGCGGTGGGGCCGTCCGGGCAGGGCGTACGCGTCCGGGTGGGGCGAGTCGACGACACACAGATCACCGGCGGCGGGTCGCCGGTCGGCCTGCGTGCGGGCGGTACGAAATGCACGAGCCTGTACGAAGGCCGAGCGCCCGAGCGTCCAGACGCTGAGGGTGAGCACTCCGGTGGCCGCCACCGCGGCGGGGACCACGAGATAGTCCGAGGGGGCCCGCAGGGGATGCACGAGTTCGCCGAGCGTGGCGAGGGCGGGAAGTTTGAGCAGCCCGGTCAGGACCATGGCGCCGAGGGCGGCGACGCAGGCTCCGGCCAGTGCCAGGACCGAGGCGGTGAGGACCCACAGCGCGGTGGCGGGGGCCAGACGGTCGAGGGTTCGTCGGGCGAGCGTCGGCGCGAGGAAGGGCAGGATCAGCGGTACGAGCAGCAGGGCGGTCATCGCTCGTCACCCTCCAGGAGCCGGCGCAGGAGCTTCTCGTCGCCGGGGTTGAGCTGGGCGACGAAGCGGGCCAGGACCGTCTCGCGGTCGGTGTCCCGGTCGAGTTCGGTGTGCATGCGCCGGGCGGTCAGGCCGGGGGCGTCCTGCACGGGGAAGTAGGCGTAGCCGCGACCGTGTCGCTCGCGGCTGACGAGGCCCTTTTCGTGCAGACGGATCAGTATCGTCGCCACCGTCGTGCGGGCCAGGCCGGAGTCGAGTCCGGTCTGCACCCGTCCAGGCGTGAGAGGGGACCCTGCGGCCCACAGCACGGCCATGACGGCGGCTTCGAGCTCGCCGGCCGGCCGCCTCTCGTCCCTCGCGTCGGTCATGGGAACGTTCCTCACTCCATCATCGTCTACAGTTCAGTAGACCGTCTACAGAATTGTAGTCGGTTGTCGGGCGCCGCCGTCACGCCGCATCCGACGGCCGGGAAGAACGATGAAGGGGCTCTCGATGATTACCACAGCCATGCACCTATCGTCGCAGCTTGCCGTCAATGTGCTGGATGCCCGGTCTCTGCTGTCGGCCTTCGGCGTGTTGGGCGTGGGTGTGGTGCTGTTCGCCGAGACCGGGCTGCTGATCGGCTTCTTCCTCCCGGGCGACTCGCTCCTGTTCACGGCCGGTCTGCTGTGCACCGGCACCGCCGACCGCGGTCTGAAGCTGTCGCTCGCCCCGCTCCTGATCGCGGCGGCGGCAGGGGCCCTGGCCGGTTCGCAGTGCGGATATCTCCTGGGCCGCAGAGCCGGCGGCGCCCTGCTCGCACGGAGCCGCTCGGCCCGTCTGCACGAGGGGGCGAAACGGACCGAGGAGCTGCTGGAGCGTTACGGGTATGCGAAGGCGATCGTGCTGGCCCGCTTCGTTCCGGTGGTGCGCACGGTCCTGAACCCGATGGCGGGCGCCCTGCGGGTGCCGGTGCGGACGTTCACCGTCTGGCAGGTGGCCGGTGGGCTGGTGTGGAGTCTGGGTCTCACGCTGGCGGGGTATGCACTGGGTTCCTCGGTGCCGAACGTGGACCGGTATCTGCTGCCGATGGTGGCGGTGATCGTGGCCCTGTCGCTGATTCCGGTGGCCTCCGAGGTGTACCGCTCGCGGCGTGCCGCGAAGGCGCAGGAGGCACGCGGATGATCCTCGCCCTCGACGGATCGTCGGTCGACGGCGCGGCCTACACAGATGTGGTGAACCTCGCCGGACAGGCTCCTGCCTGGCTGGACGACGCCGTGGCGGCGTGGTCGACGTACGGGCTCGCCCTGTTCGCGATACTCATGGCCGTTGGCTGGTGGCACGCCCGACGAAGGGGCAGCGCCGCCTCGGTGACTGCGCTCGCCGTGCCGTTCGTCGTGGTCCTGGCCTACGGGGTGGACGCGGTCCTGAAGCTACTCGTGCGCGAGGACCGGCCGTGCCAGAGCCTACGGGTGACCACCCTCGAGGCATGTCCGGCGCCCGGGGACTGGTCCTTCCCCAGCAACCACGCGGCCATCGCCGCCGCGGCAGCCGTCGCACTGCTGTTCGTCTCCCGTCGCCTCGGTTCCGTGGCCGTCGTGGCCGCCGCCGTCATGGCGGTCTCGCGGGTCTGGGTCGGCGCCCACTACCCCCACGACGTCCTGACGGGGTGCGCGGTGGGCGCACTCACCGCGCTGCTCGCCATGTCGGCTCTGCGCAGGCGCACGGAGGCCCTTGCTGTACGGCTCGCGGCGACCCACCTGCGACCGCTGCTGGCGGTGGAGTCATGAGGCGCGGCGACACCTCCGAACTGGCCGGCACCTGCGGACTCGGCGCATGGACGGCGTTCGGTGTGCTGACCATGGTCGTGGTGGGCCGCGACGGCATACCACTCTTCGCCGACAGCGGCCTCCTGTCGTGGTCCGTCGGCCACCGGCCGGACGTGGCGGTGGCGTTCGCCCGCGCGCTGACCGCCACCGGGACAGGCGTCGTCCCGTTCGCGCTGGCCGCGCTGGCCGGAATCATCGTCGGCCGCACCCTCCGGCAACGGACGCTTGCCGTCGCGCTCTGCCTGGGCTGCCTCGGGGCCGGACAGACACTGCGGTACGCGGTGATGGAGCTCGTCGCCCGGCCCCGGCCGCCCCAGGCGGACTGGGAAACGCATGCCTCGGGATGGGCGTTCCCGTCCGGCCATACCAGCACGGCGGCGCTCACCGCGGGCCTGCTGATCATCGCCGTCTGCGTGCGGAGGCCACGCGGCAGGACCCCACTGGTCCTGATCATCAGCGGCTGGGGTGCTTCGGTCGGGCTGACCCGCGTCTACCTCGGGGTGCACTGGTTTTCCGACGTCGTCGGCGGCTGGCTGTTCGCCCTTGGCTGGCTGGGCCTGTGCCTGTGCGCCTCGGCCTGGTGGCTGCCGGAACGATGGACCCCCGGTACCACGGACACGGACACAGCGAGCGGGACAACAGGCGCCACGGGCACCGCAGAAAACCAAACGGACCCGGCACGAGAACAGAGGGAGCATCATGCGCCAGACGATCCTGGTCGTCGAGGACGATCACGCCCTGCGTGACGTGCTGATGCGCGGACTGCGCGACGAGGACTTCGGCACTGTGGCCGCGCCGAACGGCGCCACCGCCCTGCGACTGGCCACCGCCGACGTCTCCGCCGCCGTACTCGACATCGGACTGCCCGACGCCGACGGACGGGACGTGTGCCAGGCGATGCGCGCGAACGGATTCCTCTCCCCCGTAATCTTCCTGACCGCCCATCACCGACTGGCCGACCGACTGTCCGGGTTCTCGGCCGGAGGCGACGACTACCTGCCCAAGCCCTTTCATCTCGCCGAACTCGCGGCCCGCCTGCGGGCAGCCCTCAGACGGGCCGTGCCGCCGCCTGCCGCCACGGCAGGAGACCTGGCACTGGACGCCGTCCGGCACATGGTCAGCGTGCGAGGCACCCGGGTCGATCTGACCCCGACCGAGTTCCGTCTTCTGGCCGCGCTCATGGCGGCTTCCGGCGGTATCGTGCGCCGCCGCGAGCTGGTCCGGGCGGCCTGGCCCGAGGGCGCCCAGGTCCACGAGAACACCCTCGACCAGTACCTGACCCGACTGCGCCGCAAGCTGCGCGAGGTGGGCAGCGACCGGACGATCAGCACGGCCCGCGGTATCGGCCACCGCCTGTCATGAGTGGTATCCGCCCCCGGCTGCGGCCTGCCATGACCGCCCTCCTCCACCGTCCGGCACCCCGCACACTGCGCGGCCGCCTCTCACTGGTGGCCCTCACCACGGCCACGCTGCTGATGCTGGTCCTCACCGTCGCCTTCAACGCCGTGGCCGGCCACCGCCTTCAGCACCAGGCGGACGACGAACTGCGCACCCGCGCGGCCGCCGTCGCCACGACCATCGACACCAGCGGCACGACAGTTCGCGTCCTGGAGACCTCCAACGACGAACTCCTCGACACCAACGTCTGGATCTACGCCGGCCGCCGCCTTCTGGAATTGCCGCCGAACGCCGGCCCTCTGACCCGCGTCGCCGACTCACTGGCCAGGCACGGCGGGCAGCGGTGCGTCACCGCCGACGTCGACGGCCCCCTCCGGCTGTGCTCCCAGCCCGTGTCCGGAGACAGGAGCGAGGCCACTGTCGTTACCGCGCTCGACCTGTCCCCCTACCGGAGTTCGGCCGACACCCTCCTCCTGGGATCGCTGGCTCTGGACGTCGTGATGCTCGCCTGCACCTACGCCCTGACACGGCTCGCGGTAGGCCGCGCGCTGCGCCCCGTCCGCACGATGACCGACCAGGCCACCCAGTGGAGCGCCGTCGCCTCCGAAGAACGCTTCGCCAGCATGCGCCACCCGGCGGAACTCGCCCGCCTCGGCACGTCGCTGGACGCGATACTGGACCGCATCCGCACCCTTCTGCGCCACGAGCGGCAGCTCACCGGGGAGCTCTCGCACGAGCTGCGCACGCCCCTGAGCCGGATCATCGCCGAACTCGACTGGTGGCAGACCCGCCCCCGCACGGCCGACCAGACCCACGCCACCCACCAGGTCATCGCCGATGCCGCCGAGTCCATGCGCACCATCTGCGACACCCTTCTCGACGACGCCAGGGGCGGCACCCTCACCGCTCCCGGCACCGCCGAGGTCGTGCCCACGCTACAGCGGCTCGCCGAAGTCCTGGCCCCGCCGCGCCACTTGACCCTCGGCACCGAGTGCCCGCGCATGAAGGCCGGAGTCGCACCCGCCCTCCTCGAACGCATCGTCAGCCCGCTGCTCACCAACGCCTGCCGCTACGCCCGCTCCAGCATCGCCGTCCGCGCATACCACGTACCCGACGGCGTATGCATCGACGTCATCGACGACGGGCCCGGCGTACTGCCCCCGTTCGCCGGACAGCTCTTCGAGCCCGGTCGACGTGGGGATCCGGGCGACGGACACCACGGCGCGGGCCTCGGACTGCCGCTGGCGCGACGCCTCGCACGCAGCGTCGGCGGCGAGGTGACGTACGACCCCGCGCACACCCCCGGGGCACGATTCGTCGTCAGCCTGCCTGCCGGGTGAGCTCTCTTCAACCTCATGGTGTGAGTCTGACCCTGGCTCGTCTCGCAGTGCCGGTGTGGGTGCACAGTCGCAGCTTCTCAACAAGTCGTCTCACCCTCGTGTCACCTGCGTACAACCCACACCACATGACGCCTGCGGTACCCGCTCGCGCGGGGACGACGGTGTAGTGCGTGCAGCTGCAAGGCGGAGGAGGTAGTCGACGCGGTGGGGTCTCGGTGAGGGTGAGTTCCTTGCGCGGCCCCGGGAGCAGCGGCCGGGAGCGCCTCGCACGAGCGGGCCGGAGTGAAAGCGGTCGGCCGGGCGGCGGGCTGTCCCGCCGGTGGATCAGGACGCCGGGTCCCGGTGGCGGCGCAGCAGGTACGCGATCGCGCAGCGCAGGCAGTCGGTGTCCGTGTCCACCGTCCGGGCTGAGGCGCTGTGGCACAACGCGCCGCCCGAGCTGTGCTCCCGGCGTGTCCGCTCGCAGTGTTCTCCCAGGCTGCCGATACCTTCCCGCGCCTGCGGCACGTGTGGGCGGACCAGGGTTATCGCGGTGCCGACTTCCACGACTGGGCACGGGAGGCCACCGGTATCACCGTGGAGATCGTGCAGCGCCACGTCTAAGGGCGTGCAGATCATTAACTCGTAGCTTTTCGCTCGGTGGGTCGTTGGTCTGACATGAGCGGGTTAGAAAGACAACAGGCTGTCCTGGCAGCCAAGTTCGAGGCAATTCTGCCGCACCTCGACGAGCGGCAGCGTCGCTTGTTGATGGGGGCGGAGGCCCAGTTCCTCGGCCACGGCGGGATCCGAGCAGTCGCCCGCGCCGTCGGTGTCCGTGAGGCCACTGTCGCTGTCGGAGTCCGGGAACTCGACTCCGGAGAGGCCCCGTTGGGACGCATCCGCCGGCCCGGCGCTGGCCGCAAACGCGTCGTCGACCGGAACCCGGCCGTTCGGGAGGCACTCCTCACGCTGGTCGAGCCCGACGTCCGCGGAGATCCCATGTCGCCGCTGCGCTGGACCACCAAATCCACCCGCAAGCTCGCCGAGCAGCTGACCCGGCAGGGCCACCGGATCTGCGCGGACACGGTGGGCGACCTCCTGCGCGAGGAGGGCTTCAGCCTGCAGAGCAACGCCAAGACCCTGGAAGGCAAGCAGCACCCCGACCGGGACGCACAGTTCCACTACCTCAACGAGCAGGCCCGCGACCACCAGGACTGCAGGGCTCCGGTGATCAGCGTGGACACGAAGAAGAAGGAACTGGTCGGCCCGTTCAAGAACAACGGCCGTGAATGGGAGCCGAGAGGCGAGCCGGTGCGGGTCGACACCCACGACTTCCCCGACCGCGAGCTGGGCAGGGCGGTGCCCTACGGCATCTACGACGTCGCCGCGAACACCGGCTGGGTCAACGTGGGCACCGACCACGACACCGCCGCGTTCGCCGTCGAATCGATCCGCCGCTGGTGGAACGGAGCAGGGCGGGCCGCCTACCCGACGGCCGGCCAGCTGCTGATCACCGCCGACGCCGGCGGCTCCAACGGATATCGCACCCGCACCTGGAAGACCGAACTCGCCCGGTTCGCCGCCGAGGCTGGCCTGGCCGTCACCGTCTGCCACCTGCCTCCCGGCACTTCGAAGTGGAACCGGATCGAGCACCGGCTGTTCTCCCACATCACCATGAACTGGCGTGGAAGGCCCCTGACCAGCCACGAAGTCATCGTCCAGAGCATCGCCGCGACCACCACCAGGACCGGCCTGACCGTTCACGCCGAACTCGACACCAACCCCTATCCCACCGGCGTCCAGGTCAGTGATGACGAACTTGCCGCCCTGCCGCTCACCCGGCACCGCTTCCACGGCGACTGGAACTACACCCTCCACCCCCGGCACCCGCGGGACACGACGGCGGTCAACAACATCCCGGACCAGGCCCCGGCGAACAGGCTGGATCACCTCACGCGGCGTTCGCTGCAGGACCCGGAACTGACCGGGATGACCCGCCAACGGCTCAGCGAGCTCATCGACGCGCTGACTCCAGGGCTGGAGGCTCAACGCGAGCAAGTGCTCCGCGCACGTCGTGGTCACGAGCGTCTGGTCGCACCGGGCACAGGTGCCAAAGCCAAGCTCATCCCAGCCGACCGGATCCTGGTCACCGTGCTCCACCTGCGCAAACTCGCCACCATGGACCTCCTGGGCCAACTGTTCGGCGTCTCCGCCGTGACCATCTGCCGAGCGAGCCAGGAAATTCGCCCACTCCTCGAAGCACACGGCCACCGCATCGGTGCCTCCACCGCCCGCTTCCGCACACCAGCCGACATCACGACGTTCCTAGCTTCCGACCTGACCTAAAACAAGATCAAGAAGACAAGTTAATGATCTGCATGTGCTAACTGATGGTTTCAGAATGAGGTCGCGAGCGTATGGGGCGCCGCCGGATGAGGCGAGGGCCTGTCCGGTCTGCCCCATGCAGTTCTGTCTCACGGCCTGACCCACGACGGCCGGCAGCCGTGCAGGCTCAACCGGTCGGCCTAGCCACTGTGCATAGTGTGCTCATGGATCGATTCGTGGGTCAGGG
>NZ_BMSA01000008.1 GCF_014648915.1 Streptomyces phaeofaciens
GCACAGGACTCCGGCGAGGGCCGCTGGACGGTCGAGGCCGCCATCGACAACGCCGTTCCGCTGCCCGCCATCACCGCCTCCCTCTTCGCGCGGTTCACGTCCCGCCAGGACGACTCCCCGCAGATGAAGATGATCGCGGCCCTGCGCAACCAGTTCGGCGGCCACGCCGTCGAGTCCGCGAAGGAGTAGTCCGGCCGTGGGGGATCTTCTCCTGGTCCGCCACGGCGAGACGGAGTGGAGCGTGTCGGGACAGCACACCAGCTGGACCGACCTGCCCCTCACGGGGCACGGCGAGGAACAGGCCAAGTCCCTCGCCCCGCTCCTGTCCGGCCGGACCTTCTCGCTCGCCCTGACCAGCCCGCTGCACCGCGCCGTCCGCACGGCCGAACTCGCGGGCGTCGCCGGCGCCGTACCCGATACCGACCTGCACGAATGGGACTACGGCGGCTACGAGGGCGTCACCACCGTCGAGATACACCGCACCCGTCCCGCCTGGGACCTGTGGACCGACGGCGTGGCGCCCGGACCCTACGGTCATCCCGGTGAGTCGCCCGAGGAGATCGGGCGGCGCGCCGACCGGGTGCTCGCCCGGGTGGACGCGGCCCTCCCCGAGGGGGACGTGATCCTCGTCGCCCACGCCCATTTCCTGCGGGTGTTGACGGCCCGTCGGCTCGGACTCCCGCCCGCCGAGGGCCGGTTGTTCCAGCTGGCCACCGGCACGCTGAGCCGGCTGTCCACCGAGCACGACCGGCCCGTCGTCGCCGAGTGGAACGTACGCGCGTAGGGGGCGGTTGACACCGCTCGTGGGGCCCGCCAGAGTCGCGGCTGATGGAGATCAACGATCTGACACCGGCCGAACAGCGCGTCTGGCGGGCCTTTGCCACGGGCACGGAGGTCGACCTCCGCGGCGACGGTGAACAGTCGGTACGGGCCGCCGTGGTGCGGGCGCTGCTCCTCAACGGCCCCCGGGAGGCTGGGGAGATAGCCGCCGTCAAACTGCGCGGGGCCCGGATCACCGGCGAGCTGGACCTGCGGTACGCCACGGTCGACAGCGTCGTCCACCTCACCCACTGCCGGTTCGAGGAGCTGCCCGACCTCACCGGCGCCCATCTGCGCTACCTCAGCCTGCGCGACTCCGGGATGCCCGGTCTGTCGATGACCCGGACCCACATCGACGGCAGCCTGCGGCTCACCCGCTGCCGGTTCGACGGACCCGTGCGGCTCGACGGGTCGCAGATCAGCGGGGCGCTGTTCCTGGAGGGCGTGGAGATCACCGCGGAACCCGGGCCGCGCCCGGTGCTCCAGCTCAACCAGATCTCCGTCGACGACGACCTCTGCGCCCGCGGCCTGCGCGCCCGCGGCGCGATCCGGCTCGACGGTGCCACGATCGCCGGTTCGCTCGACCTGGAGGACGCCGACCTGGCCCACCCCGGCGGATTCGTGGTGGAGGCGGAGGCCGTCGAGATCGGCGCCAATCTGCTCGCCCGCCGGCTGCGCGCCGAGGGCCGCATCGATCTGCGCGGCGCCCGGATACCCGGCCGGGTGGATCTGCTGGACGCCCGGCTGTCCAACCCGGGCGGCACCGCGCTGCGGGCCAGCAGCTGTGTGATCGGCGAGTTCTGGCTGCGCAGGGGTCCCCGGGTCGAGGGGATGCTGAATCTGCGGCGGGCCGAGATCAACCAGCTGGACGTGGAGCCGGAGATGCTGCCCGCCCAGGTGCGGATGCTCGACCTCACCTACACCTTCCTCACCCCGCACGAGCCCCCCGAGCGCCGGCTGCCGATGCTGGAGCGCGACGGCGAGGGCTACGACCCGCACGCCTACGAACAGCTGACGGCCGCGTACCGGCGGATCGGCGACGACCAGGCCGCCCGGCTGGTCCAGCTCGCCAAGCAGCGCCGCCGCCGCTCCACGCTCCCCTGGTACGGGCAGGTGTGGGGGCATCTCCAGGACGCGGCCGTCGGCTACGGCTTCCGCCCGCTGCGCGCCGCCGGCTGGCTGCTGTCGCTGCTCGCCGTCGGCTCGCTCGTCTTCGCCGGGCACCATCCGCCGCCGCTCAAGGCGGCCGAGTCCCCCGAGTTCGATCCGGTCTTCTTCACGCTCGACCTGCTGCTGCCGGTGATCTCCTTCGGGCAGGAGAGCGCGTTCGCCCCGACCGGCGGCTACCGGACGCTGGCGTACGTCCTCGTCGTCACCGGCTGGATCCTGGCCACGACCGTCGTCGCGGGCGTGACCAGGACGGTCAGCCGGCAGTAGGTCAGCGCACGGCGTGCTGGGCCGCGAGGCGCACCGGCGCGTTGACGGCGCCGTAGCCCTGGTGGCCGGCGTCGCGCTGGACCAGTTCGAAGAAGACGCGGCCGACGGTGTGCGTGTAGCAGTGCCGGAAGGCGCCGTGCTCGTCCCGGTCGTAGAGGATGCCGAGCGCGCGGTAGGTCTCCAGCTCGCCGTCCTCGAACGGGAAGCGGGCCGCGAGGTCGTCGTAGTAGTTCGCGGGGATCGGCAGCAGCCGGCCGCCGGCCTCGGTGAAGCGGCGGGCCGCGGCGACCACGTCGTCGGTGGCCAGCGCGATGTGCCGGGCGTGGGCGGTGCCGTCGCCGGGGGCCGCGCCGACGGTGAGCGGGAGGCGGACACCGCCGTCGGCGTTGGTGACCGCCCGGCTGCGCAGCAGGCCGTAGGGGTCGGCGACGTCGACGCTCTCCCGCGCGGCCAGGCCGAGGACGGCCCGGTGGAAGAGGACGGCCTCGTCGAAGTGGTGCCAGGGCTGGGTGAGCGCCACATGGTCGACGCGCAGGTCCCGGGGGCCGGCGGCGGGGTGGGGCAGGTCCTCGAAGTCGGCGCGCCAGTCGGGGGTCGCGGGCCGGCCGGTCGCGCAGAGGAAGAGTTCCGTGCCGTCGGGGGCGGCGACCGCGTCGAGCGGGGCGTCCTCGGCGCCGCGGCGGCGGGGCAGCACGGGGGCGAGCAGGGCCTCGGCGCGGCGGGCGGCGGCGGCCGGGTCGGGCGACTCCAGGCCGATCGCGGCGAGGGTGGTGCCGTCGACGGAGGTCCGCCCGCCCGAGCGGTGCCGGGCGTCGGCCGGGGCGGCCGGGCCGGTGTTGACCAGGATCCGGGCGTCGCCCTGCTCCCACAGTTCGACGGGCTTGCCCCGGTGCCGGGCGGTCCGGGTGAAGCCCAGCCGGCCGAGGAGCGCGGTGACGGGTTCGGCGTCACGGGTGACCAGCTCGGTGAAGGCGATCCCGGTCGGCGCGAGGGGCGCGGGCAGGTCCGCGACGCCCACCTCCTCCTGGAGGACGAGCAGCGAGCGGCGGGCGTCGACGGCGGTCGGACCGGCCTCGGCCTGCCGGAAGACGTCGTTGAAGACCTCCAGGGAGAGGGGTCCCGCGTATCCGGTGCGCAGGACCCGCCGGACCAGACCGGCGACGTCGAAGCCGCCCTGCCCGGGGAAGCAGCGGTGGTGGCGGCTCCACTGGAGGACGTCCATGCCGAGCGGCGGGGCGTCGGCCAGCTGGAGGAAGAAGATCTTCTCGCCGGGGATGTCCTCGATGCCGTCGAGGTCCTCGGGGCCGGTGCTCCGGGACAGGATGTGGAAGCTGTCCAGGCAGGTGCCGAGCGCCGGGTGGCCGGCGCTCTCGACGATGCGCCAGGCGTGGTCGTACGTGCTGACGTGCCGTCCCCAGGCGAGCGCCTCGTAGGCGACGCGGACGCCGAAGTCCTGGGCCAGGTCGGCCAGGCGGCTCAGCTGCTCGGCGGCGAGCGCGTCGTCGGCCTCGGCGAGCGGGGAGACGCTGGAGCAGACCAGGACGGTGTCCGCGCCGAGCCGGTCCATCAGCGCGAACTTGTGCCGGGCGCGGCGCAGGTTGCGGGCGAACTGCTCCTCGGGCACCGCCTCGATGTCCCGCATCGGCTGGTAGAGGTCGACGGTGAGGCCGAGGTCGGCGCAGCGGGCCCGGATCTCCTCGGGGGCGAGGGGGCTGGCGAGCAGGTCGTTCTCGAAGATCTCGACGCCGTCGAACCCGGCGCGGGCGGCGGCGGTGAGCTTCTCGGTGAGGGATCCGCTCAGGGAGACGGTGGCGATGGACGTACGCATCGGGGGTACCTCTCTACTTCGGTGCGGGCACGGCCCCGGCCAGCTCGGCGAAGTGCGCGAGCATGGCGGCGCTGTCCGGTTCCCGGCCGGTGAACAGGCGGAACGCGTCCACGGCCTGGAAGACGGCCATGCCACCGCCGTCGAGCGTGGCGCAGCCCAGGGCGCGGGCGGTGCGCACCAGCTCGGTCTCCAGGGGCCGGTAGACGACCTCGGCGACCCAGAGTCCGGGGCGGAGCAGCTCGGCGGGGAAGGGCAGACCGGGGTGGGCGGCCATGCCGGTGGGGGTGGCGTGCACGACGCCGTCGGCGTGTCCGAGCAGCTCCGCCAGCCGGTCGGGGCCGGCGGCCGCGGCCCGGCCGTCGCCGAAGTGCCGGTTCAGGGAGGCGGCGAGGGCGGCCGCCCGTTCGGGCAGCGCGTCGACGACGGTGACCCGGCCGGCGCCGAGGGTGAGGGTGGCGTGCGCGACGGCCGCGCCCGCGCCGCCCGCGCCGAGCTGCACCACCCGTTCCAGCGGGGCGTCCGGCAGGCCGCGTGCGAAGGACGCGGCGAAGCCGGTGACGTCCGTGTTGTGGCCGACGGCGCGGCCGTCCTCCAGGACCACGGTGTTGACCGCGCCGAGCGCCTCGGCCTGGGGCGAGAGCCCGTCGAGATGCTCGATGACCAGCTGCTTGCAGGGGTGCGTGATGTTCAGCCCGTCGAAGCCGAGGTCGCGCGCGGCACGCACCAGGTCGCCGACCGCCTCGGGGCCGGTCCCGAGGACGTCGATGTCGATCAGCCGGTACAGGTAGCGCAGCCCCTGCCGGTCGGCCTCGCGCTCGTGCAGCGCCGGGCTGAGCGAGGGGCCGATGCCGGCACCGATCAGTCCGACGAGATACGAGTCCTTGGTCACGGCGGACCTCCTGAGCGCTGACTAATGTACGAACTAGTGAGTTAGTCATAACACTTCGCCGGGTGGCGGGGGAAGCCCTCTCACGGCACCGCCCGGGAGCGGGCTCCTAGAATCTCTGCACTGCACCCACGCCGCCCTAAGGAACACGATGACCAGCGTCGACGAACCGGCACGACCGAACGGGCGCACCCGTGACGCCGCCCGCACCCAGGCCGAGATCCTCGACGTGGCGACCGAGGAGTTCGCCCGGGCCGGCTACGCCGGGGCCCGGGTCGACGACATCGCCGCCCGCACCAGCACCACGAAGCGGATGATCTACTACTACTTCGGCGGCAAGGAGCAGCTGTTCACCGCCGTCCTGGAGCGGGCGTACGGCGTGATCCGCGAGGCCGAGCAGCGGCTGGACGTGGAGCACCTGGACCCGGTGGCGGCCATCCGGCGCCTCGCCGAGGTCACCTTCGACCACCATGAGCAGCACCCGGACTTCATCCGCCTGGTGAGCATCGAGAACATCCACGAGGCCGAGCACATCGCCGCCTCCGAGGAGCTCGGCAGGATCGGTTCGCCGGCGCTCGACGTCATCCGCCGCATCCTCGCCGCCGGGCGGGAGTCCGGCCTGTTCACGGCGGACGTGGACGCCGTCGACCTGCACGCGATGATCAGCTCGTTCTGCTTCTTCCGGGTGGCCAACCGGCACACCTTCGGCGCCCTGTTCGGCCGCGACCTGGTGGATCCGGCCCAGCGCGAGCACTACCGGACCATGCTCGGCGACATGGTGATCGCCTATCTGACGGCGGAGCGGACCGCGGGCTGAGGGCCGGGGGGCGGCACCTCTTGACACCCGGGAAACCTAGGCGCAACATCCCTTCCCACCGGGACTAACTATCCAGTGGGTTAATTAGCCGCGATCCGGCGCCTTGCTTCCCGCTCCCCTCCCCCCGCACCCCTCGCACCCTCGCACCCCTCGCACCCCTCCCTTCCTCCGCTCACTCCGCCCGCGTCGGAGTTCCCTCGAAGGAGCACGCCGTGTCCGTCCCCGCCGCACCTCCCGGCCAGCCGAAGAAAGCCGCCACCGCGGCGTGGATCGGCAGCGCTCTGGAGTACTACGACTTCTTCATCTACGGCAGCGCCGCCGCGCTGATCTTCCCGAAGGTCTTCTTCGACGAGTCGGACCCCGCCACCGCGACCCTGCTCTCGCTGGCCACCTTCGGTGTCGCCTACGCGGCCCGCCCCGTCGGCGCGCTCTTCCTCGGCCACTTCGGCGACCGGCTGGGCCGCAAGAAGATCATGGTCTTCACGCTGATCCTGATGGGCCTGTCGACCTTCCTCATCGGCTGTCTGCCCACCCGCGACCAGGTCGGCACCCTCGCCCCGGTCCTGCTGGTCGCCTGCCGGGTCCTCCAGGGCATCTCCGCGGCCGGCGAGCAGGCCAGCGCCAACTCCATGACGCTCGAACACGCGCCACCCCACCGGCGGGGCTTCTTCACCAGCTTCACCCTGAGCGGCACCCAGGGCGGGCAGCTCCTGGCCACCCTGGTCTTCCTCCCGGTCGCCGCGCTGCCCGAGGACCAGCTGCTGTCCTGGGGCTGGCGGGTGCCGTTCTGGATGAGCGTCGCGGTCGCCGTCGTCGGCTTCGTGATCCGCCGCAAGCTGGACGAGACCCCGGCGTTCGCCGCCCAGCAGGCCACCGGCGAGGTCGCCAAACTGCCGCTGGTCGTGCTGCTGCGCGAGCACTGGGCCGACGTCCTGCGGGTCGTCGGCGGCGCGCTGGTCGCCTCGGTCAGCACCATCTTCACGGTGTGGGCGCTGGCGTACGCGACCAGCGACGCGGTCGGCATGAGCCGTTCCTCGATGCTGTGGGTGGGCGCGCTGGCCAACCTGGTCGCGCTGGCCGCCATCCCGGCCTGGGCCACACTCTCCGACCGCATCGGCCGCCGTCCGGTGTTCCTGATCGGCGCGGCCGGCAGCGCGGTGCTGATGTTCCTGTACCTGTGGGCGATCTCCACGGGCTCCTACCCGCTGATCCTCGTCCTGGGCATCGTCACCTTCGGCGTGGTCTACAGCGCCGCGAACGGCGTGTGGCCCTCCTTCTACGGCGAGATGTTCACGACCCGCGTCCGGCTGTCCGGGATGGCGATCGGCACCCAGATCGGCTTCGCCGTGGCCGGTTTCGCGGTCACCTTCGCCGCCGAGATCGCCGGCCCGAACGGCGACGACTGGTCCTCGGTGGCACTGTTCACGGCGGCGCTGTGCGTCCCGCCGGTGATCGCCGCCCTGTCCGCCCGCGAGACCGCGAAGGTCCCGACCGAGCGGCTGGGCGAGCGGACCGCCCAGGACCCGTCCCCCCGCGAGACGGTCACCGCCTGATCCCGCCCCCCGGCCGGGTCACCGTCTGCCCCCCTTCCCCGGCCCGGGTCACCGCCCGCCCCCGTCCCCCGAAAGCCCGAGCCCCCGGACGCCTGCACGGCTCCGGGGGCTCGGGCGCGTCCGGGGGCGTCGTCACCCCGGCCTCGTCACCCTTCGTCGCCGCCCCGCGGAATCCCGTACGCCCGTTCCACCCGCAGTCGCAGGACCAGGCGGCGGTCGCGGACCATGGCGGCGCGGTAGTCCTCCCAGTCGGGGTGTTCGCCCTGGACGTCGCGGTAGAGGCGGACGAGTTCCTCGACGGTGGCGTCGTAGGGGTCCTCGGCGACCGGCGTGAGGTCGGCGGTGGCCTCGACGACCGTGTAGGCGCGGTGGCCGGGGGTGGTGACGTGGTACGACGCGCGTGGGTCGCGGCGCAGGTTACGGGTCTTGGCGCGGTCGTCCGTGACGGAGATCCGGATGACGCCCTCGTCCGGATAGTAGTGGTGGCTGACGTTCGACAGCTGGGGCCGGCCGTCGCGCTTGAGGGTGACCAGCACTCCGCCGCGGCCCTCGGAGAGCAGCGCGAGCAGTGCGTTGCGCGTCGTGTCCTGAGTCATATCCGCACAACCGGGAGCCGCCCTGCCCACATTCCCCGGACACGGAAGCAGGCACGGGAGCAGGCACGGGAGTGGACGCAGGAGTAGACGCTGTCTACCAACGACTGGTAGACAGTGTCTATGAGCGTTCCCGAGAAGCCCGACCCCGATCTGCGGACCCGGCTCGTCGACGTCGGCGTCGACCTGGTGGCCCTGGAGGGCGTCGGCGCACTGACGCTGCGGGAGATCGCCCGCAGGGCCGGCGTCTCGCACGGCGCCCCGCGCCGCCACTTCCCCACGCATCTGGAGCTGCTGTCGGCCATCGCCCGGCGCGGGTTCACCGAACTGGCCGTGCGGGTGACGACCACCCTCGGCGACGGCACCGCGAGCCCGCGCACCCAGCTCTCCGAACTGGGCCGCGCCTACCTGGAGTTCGCACTGGACAACCCCGGCATGTACGAACTGATGTTCCGTCATGACCTGCTGGAGAGCGGCCATCTGCGGCTGCGGGACACCAGCCTGCCGCTGTTCGGCGTCCTGGTGGACCTGGTCGGCCGCGTGCGCCCGGACGACCGCGCCGACAGCCGCGCCGTCGCGGCCGCGCTGTGGGCGAACCTGCACGGCATCGCCCAGCTGTGGGGCTGGGGCAGCCTCCAACTCGCCACGGGCACCGCCGACTTCACCCCCCTGCTGCGGACGGCCCTGGACGCGCACCTCGGACCGGAGGACGGCCGGTGAACCGTCCCCTGACGTTGGCGAGCAGTGTGGCGGGCGCCGTGATCGTCGCCCTGGACGGCACCGTTCTCACCGTCGCCCAGCCCACCCTGCGCCACGATCTGCACGCCTCGGTCGGACAGGTCCAGTGGACCACCACCGGCTATCTCGTCGCCGTGGCCGCCCTGCTGATCTTCGCGGGCCGGCTCGGCGATCGGCACGGCCACCACCGTCTGTTCGCCGTCGGCATGCTGGGCTTCGGAGCGGCGTCGGCGGGCATCGCGCTCGCGCAGGACGTGCGCTGGGTGATCGGACTGCGAGTGGTGCAGGGCGTGTTCGGGGCGCTGCTGCAACCGGCCACGCTCGGGATGCTGCGGGCCGCGTTCCCGCCGGAGGCGCTGCGCGGGCCGATCGCCGTGCGGACGGTGGCCATCGGGGTCGCGGCGGCCGCCGGTCCGGTGGTGGGCGGGGCGCTCGCCACGGAGTTCGGCTGGCGGTCGGTGTTCCTGCTCACCGTCGTCCCCACCCTGCTCTTCGGTCTGCTCGCCCTCACGGTCCGGGAGGACGCGCGACCGGCCGCCGACGGCCCGCTGGACGTACCCGGCGCCCTGCTGCTCGGGGCGGCCCTGGCCTGCCTGGTGCACACCCTCGTCACCCTCCCGTCCCTGACCTGGTCGGCGCCCGTGGCCCTGCTCGCCGGCGCGGCCTTCGTCCGGCACGAGCGCCGCGCCGCCACGCCGCTGCTCCCGGCGGACGTGGTCGGCTCCCCTGCCGTCGGCGCCGCCCTCGCGCTGCTCGTCACCGTGTCGGCCGCGCTCAACGGCGGGGTGTTCGCGTGCGTCTACGTCCTCCAGGACGGCCTCGGCCTGACCCCGCTGCACAGCGCGCTGCTCTCGCTGCCGCTGGCGGCCCTGCTGATCGCCGCCGCACCGGTGTCCGCCGTGCTGCTGCGCCGGTCCGGCGCCCGTGCCACGGTCGCGGGCGGGACGGCGGTGCTCGCCGCCGGCCTGCTCGTCCTGTCCCGCGCCCCGGGCCCGGCCGCCTACTGTGCCGGGTTCGCGCTGGTCGGCGCCGGGTTCGGCACCGTGATGGTCGCGGCCACCCATGTCGTCGTACGACAGGCCCCGGTGGCGTCGGCGGGGGTCGCGGGCGGGTTGCAGCAGACGGCGATGAACATCGGCCCGGTACTGGGCGTGGCCTCGGCGACGGTGCTCATGGACACCGGCGCGGCCCGCTCGCCGCTGGTGGTGCTGGCGGTCGCGGCGGTCGCGGTCCTGCCGATCTGCCGGGCCCTGCCGGGCCGTTCCCCCCGCGTCCCGGCCGGTCCCCCGACCGGACCCGCCGCTGGTGGAAGCGACACACCCCACATCGGTCACGGCCGCGAAACGGGTCCGTACGCCCGCTTCCTGGGCAACGATGGGCACTGAGGTCGTCCGCCGGCCGTGACCGGCCGGACCGTACCTCGCACGAGCGCACCGGAGGAGAACGATGGCACTGCTGCGGCAAGAGGTCGACCCGAGCGAGGTCGGGCTGGACGCGAAGGCGCTGGACCGACTCGACCAGCATGTCGCCCACTTCGTGGACGAGGGACGGCTGCCCGGGTTCCTCCTCGCCGTCTCCCGGGGCGGCCGGGTCGCGCACCTCACCACGCACGGCCGGCGGGACGTCGCCCGGAACCTCCCGGTCGAGGCGGACACCCTGTACCGGATCTACTCGATGACCAAGCCGGTCACCTCGGTCGCCGCCCTGATACTGATGGAGGAGGGCCGGCTGGGGCTCGACGACCCGGTCGCCGACCACCTCCCGGCCTTCGCCGACCGGCGGGTGTACACCGGTGGCTCCGGCGCCGGTACGACGACCCGCCCGGCCGAACGGCCCCTGCTGGTGCGCCATCTGATGACCCACACCGCGGGCCTGACCTTCGCCTTCTACCACTGTCACCCCGTCGACGCCCTCTACCGCGAGGCCGGACTGGAGTCGGCGGTGCTGCCCGGCTCGGACCTCGCCGAGACCGTCGACGCGTACGCGCGGCTGCCGCTCCAGTTCGAACCGGGTACGCAGTGGAACTACTCGGTGGCCACCAATGTGCTGGGCCGGATCATCGAGGTCGTCTCCGGACAGCCCCTCGACACGTTCGTCACCGAGCGGATCCTGCGCCCGCTGGGCATGCCGGACGCCGGCTTCCAGGTCAGCGGGGCCCAGGCCCCCCGGCTGGCCGAGCTGTACGGCGACGCCGAGGGCGGTGGCATCGAGCCGATCGCCGGGCTGCCGCTGACCGGCCGCCCCCGCTTCCTGTCGGGCAGCGGCGGCATGGTGGCGACCGCCTACGACATCCACCGCTTCAGCGAACTGCTGCGCCGCCGCGGCGAACTCGACGGCGTGCGCCTGCTCGCCCCCGAGACGGTCGACCTGATGACCCGCAACCAGCTGCCGGGCAACGCCGACCTGCGGGCCTTCGGCAGCCGCCCCGCCCACGACGAACCCGGCAACGACGGCGTCGGCTTCGGCCTGGGCGTCTCCGTCGTCATCGACCCGGAGCGCACCCAGGCCCCCTCCGGGCTGGGCACCTACGGCTGGAGCGGGGTCGCCACCACCACGTTCTGGATCGACCCGAGCCGTGATCTGAGCGTGCAGTTCCTGACCCAGCTGAGGCCGCGGAAGTCGCTGAAGCTCTACCCCGACCTCAAGCGGCTGGTCCACGAAGCGGTGACGGACTGACCGGTCAGCCGTCCTCGCGCAGAGTGAACGCCACTCCCTCCGCGGCGAGTTCGTCCAGCCATCGCGCGGAGCGTTCCGCGGTCTCCGCCGCCCGGTTCAGGCCCGGCGGCAGAGTGCCGTCCAGGATGTGCCGGACACCGAGCGCGAGGGTGCGCGACACGCACCGCGCCATCGCGCTCTCCTCCTCGTCGCCCACCAGGTCCAGGAGGAGGCTCCCGGACCACGCCGGGCCGCCGTGCGCCTCGACGTCCAGGGACACCGCGAGCACGACCCGGTCCCGGTCGGCGTCCGTGGTGGGGTAGGCGTCGGCCAGCTCCCGGGCCAGCGCCGCGATCCGGTCGTCGTCGCCCGCCGTCAGCTCCTCGAACACCGGAGCCCAGGCCCGCAGCCAGCCGTCGAGCCGGAGGGTGCCGCGTACGAAGGTCTCCGGCTTCCAGGCCGCGGGCAGCCCGTACTGCTCGATGAACGGCACACTGTCGCGGTTGGGGTAGACCTCGAAGGTCTCCCCGTCGACGAGGTGCCGGCGGGTGGCCTCCCAGGGCCGTCCGGCGACCGTCTCCACGCCGTCCTCGACGTACCGGGCGGGCGAGCGCAGGGCGTTCAGCACCCCGAGCGGCGCCCAGCTGAAGCGGTAGCGGAAGTCGTTGGGGACCGCGGGAACGCCCCCGCAGTACGAGGTGAGGCGGTACGAGGCCGGCGCGGCGGGGCCGATCGCCGCCCGGGCGCGGGCCACGAGGGCGTGCGCGAAGAGGTGGTCGATCCCGGGGTCGAGTCCGGCCTCGGTGAGGACGGTGATCCCGGCCCGCCGGGCCGCCGGCACCTGCTCCAGGACCGCGTCCGAGACATAGCTGGAACAGGCGAAGTGGGCCCGCCGGTCCACGCACGCGGCGAGCAGCGGGCCGTGCTCGGGCGCGGGCAGCATCGACACGACGACGTCCCCGGGCGCCAGTTCGGCCGTCAGCGCCCGAAGCGTGTACGCGCGTGGCTCGGCGCGCCCGGTCAGGCCCAGCGCGGTGAGGGCCCCGGCCGCCCGCTCGGCCGTGCGGTGCCACAGCCGTACCCGGCCGGCGCGCTCGCAGAGGGCGGCCAGGCCGCTGCCGGTGGAGAGTCCGGCGCCGACCCAGTGGACGGTGCCGCTCGCGGGAACGGGGTCAGACACGGCCGGACTCCTCCTCGTCGACGCCGAGTTCACGGCAGGCCAGCCGGAAGCGCTCCTGGCAGCGCCCCCACGGGGCGCCGGCGAAGTCCAGCAGCTGGGGCAGCAGGTCCCGCGAGAAGTCCGCGCTGGACTCGCGCGGCAGCAGGGACGGCAGGTTGTCGATGGCGATCAGGTCGAGCGGGGGCTCCTTGGCCAGCCGGCGCACCGGGTCCGTCCACTCGGTCGTCCGGTCGTACACCGGCAGCACGTTGAGGGGCGAGCCGACGTCGCAGGTGACGTCGGACAGGGTGCGCAGCCGGCGCGCCGGGTCGTCGAGGTCCTCCTCGCGGACGAACGGGGGCACCGGGGTGGTGGCGAGGACGCAGTTGACCAGCACGTCGTGGTCCAGCAGGGCCCTGCGGTCCAGGTCACGGGTCTCGGCGAGATCCCAGCAGGTCGGCTCGACGCCGGCCGTTTCGAGCGCGGCACGGGCGCCCCGGCCGCTGCGGCCCAGGGCGCCGACGACGAGGGCGGTGAACTCCTTCTCGCCGGGGGCCGGGCGCAGGACCGCCTCCAGCGCGTCCTTGTCCGTGGGGCGCAGCGGCGCGGTCAGCCGGTCCCGGTGCCGCAGCACCGCGAGGGCCGCGCCGAGGTAGCCCGCCCAGAAGCCGAAGGCGGCGAGGCGCCGGCCCCGGTCGTCGACGAGGTACTCCAGGTCGAGCAGGGCCCCTCCCCCGGCGGCGAAGCGGCGCAGCAGGTCCGCCGCGCCCGGCTGTCCCTTGTAGGCGTGCCCGAAGAAGATGTGGCGGTGCGTCAGCTCGCCCGGCTCGTCGGGGAGTTCCTTCAGGCCGAGGACCACGGTGTCGCGGGGCGCCGACTCCCAGGAGCCCGCGGGGACGATCCGGGCGCCCACGGCCTCGTACTCGGCGGCCGGGAAGATCCGCTGGGGGGACTCCTCGACCGTCAGCCGCACACCGCCGCGGACGAGGCGGCGGGCGTCGTCGGGGACGACCGGGGTGCGGCGTTCGGTGGAACGGACCTCGTGGCGCAGCCACAGATGCAGGTCGGTCATACGCGGTTTGCCTCCGGACGCGGGGCGTCGGCCGCGAACCGGCCGGCGCTCAGGGGGGTGACGTCCACGAAGGGTACGCGGCCGAGGTACAGGTCACGGACGACCTCGCCGACGGCGGGTCCCTGGAGGAAGCCGTGTCCGGAGAAGCCGGTCGCGTACAGGAAGCGGGAGACCGAAGTGGCCTCGCCGATCAGGGCGTTGTGGTCCGGGGTGACCTCGTACAGGCCCGCCCAGCCGCCCGTGCGGCGCAGGTCGAGCAGGGACGGGGCGCGCTCCTGCATGGCGGCGGCGAGGCGCGGGATCCAGCGGTCGTGGGTGTCGGTGGCGAAGCCCGGGCGCTCGTCGGGGTCGGACATGCCGACGAGGAGACCGGGGCCCTCGCCGTGGAAGTAGAGGGTGCTCGTGAAGTCGATGGTCATCGGCAGGTCCGGGGGGAGGCCGGGGACGGGTTCGGTGACCGCGATCTGCCGGCGCAGCGGCTGCACCGGCAGGTCCACCCCGGCCATGGCGCCGACGGCCCGGGACCAGGCGCCGGCCGCGCAGATCACCGTGTCGGTGGTGATGCGGCCCAGGGTGGTGGTCACCGCGGTGATGGTGTCGCCGCGCGTCTCGATGCCGGTGACGGCCGTGTGCCGCAGGATCCGGGCGCCGTGCCGGCGGGCGGCGGCCGCGTATCCGTGGACGACGGCCTCGGGGGTGCAGTGGCCGTCGTCGGGCGAGAACGCGGCGGCCAGCAGACCGTCGGTCCTGATCAGCGGGGAGAGCCTGCGGGCCTCGGTGGGGTCGATCATCCGGCTGGGCACGCCGAGCGCGTTCTGCAGCCGGACGCCCGCCTCGAAGGAGGCGACCTCCTGCGGCGTCGACAGGAGGAAGAGATAGCCGACGCGGCGCAGTCCGATGTCGGTCCCGATCTCCTGCCCGAACCGTGCGAACGCCTCCAGGCTGCGCGCCCCCAGCTGGATGTTCAGCTCGTCGGAGAACTGGGCGCGCACGCCGCCCGCGGCCTTCGAGGTCGACCCGGCGGCGAGTTCGTCCCGCTCCACCAGCAGGACGTCGGGGACGCCGGCGGCGGCCAGATGGCAGGCGATGCTCGTGCCCATCACTCCGCCGCCGATGACGACGACCGAGGCATGCGTGTTCACGCGGGCGGCTCCTTTCGGCGGCGGCCCCGGCCCGTGGACCGAGGCCGGGGCTGGCGTGTGCCGTGGCCGTCGTGATCCCTACCCGCCCGGGACCCGGATCCCCCCGAGCCGGGGACCCCCCTCCCGTCCGTCGCGGCGGCGGCCCGGAGCGCGCTCAGGACCAGTGCGCGACCGCGTCCAGGTGCGGCAGCCGGTGGTCCATGCGCTCCCGCTTGGTGCGCAGGTAGGTGATGTTGTTCTCGCAGGGCTCGATCAGCAGCGGCACCTCCTCGGCGACCTGGATGCCGTTGTCCACCAGTGCCTCGCGCTTGCGCGGGTTGTTCGACATCAGCCGGACCGAGCGCACACCCAGGTCGCGCAGGATGTCGGCGGCCACCTTGTAGTCGCGGGCGTCCACCGGGAAGCCCAGCGCGACGTTGGCCTCGACGGTGTCCAGGCCCTCGGCCTGGAGGGCCATCGCCCGCAGCTTGCCGAGCAGCCCGATGCCGCGCCCCTCGTGCCCGCGCAGATACACGACTATCCCGCTGCCCTCGGCGACGACGGCCCGCAGCGCGGACTCCAGCTGGTCGCCGCACTCGCAGTGCTGGGATCCGAAGGCGTCACCGGTGAGGCACTCGGAGTGCAGCCGGGTCAGGACGCCTTCGCTGCCGATCTCGCCGTAGACCAGGGCCACTTGTTCGTCACCGCGGTCGTGGTCGAGGAATCCCACCGCCTGGAATTTCCCGTAGACGGTGGGCAGTGGCGCATTCACGACGCGTTCCACGCCGGTGCGCTGCGGGGTCTTCGTGCCGAGTACGCCAATGTTCTCTGTCATGATCTGATTCCTATGCGGAGACGAAAGGCCTGGAAAAGATGAGCGGTTCGGAGATTCGGTCGGCGACGTACGGTCTGCTGCCGGCGGACACCACGCAGGACGTCCGGGAGCGCGGGGCCGGTGTCGCCACACAGGTGGCGGTCCTGCCCGTCGGAAGCTTCGAACAGCACGGCCCGTACCTGCCGTTGGCCACCGACACGCTGGTCGCCTGCGCCATCGCGCGGGAGATCGCCGCGGCATACCCGGTGCACCTCCTTCCGCCGGTGACCATCGCCTGCTCGCACGAGCACGCGGCCTGGCCGGGGACCGTCAGCATCTCCTCCGTGACCCTTCACGCGGTGGTACAGGACATCGCGGCGTCGCTGCGCCGCTCGGGCGTCGAGGCCCTGGTGCTGGTCAACGGACACGGCGGGAACTACGTCCTGGGCAACGCGGTCCAGGAGTCCTCCGCCCGCGGTGAACGGATGGCGCTCTTCCCGGCCCCGGAGGACTGGGAGGCGGCGTTGGAACGGTCCGGGGTGGAGACCTCGCTCCTGACCGACATGCACGCCGGGGAGATCGAGACCTCGATCCTGCTGCACGCCCATCCCGAACTCGTCCGGCCCGGTCATGAGTCCGCCGATTTCGTCGCGGACGACCGTCGCCATCTGCTCACACTGGGAATGTCCGCCTATACCGATTCGGGCGTCATCGGCCGTCCTTCCCTGGGGTCCGCGGAAAAGGGGAAGGAACTCCTGGCGAGCCTGGCGGATTCCTTCGGTACGTATTTCTCGTTGCTGACCTCGGACGCCGCGGCGGGTGCTTCCGACTCCGCGTAGGCGGCGGCGTCGGGGCCGGTCACGCCGGCCCCGGCCGCACCGGCGCGCAGGCCGGTGTACCAGCGGACGACCAGGACGACCGCGCCCGGCAGCGCCGCCACGAAGCTCAGCACGCCGTACACCACGGAGACCCCGAAGCCGGTGCCCGCGCCGAGCCCGGCGGCACCGAACGCCCAGGCGGTGACACCCTCCCGGGGGCCCCAGCCGCCGACGTTGAGCGGCAGGCCCATCGCGAGCAGGGCGAGGACCGCGATCGGCAGCAGGGCGAGCACGGAGGCGGTGGAGCCGGCGACCCGGGCGGCCACCACGAACATCCCGAGGTGTCCGGCCAGCACGACCAGGGACGACAGGGCGACACCCGGCCCGTTGCGGCGGGAGAGCAGCCCCTCGCGCGCCTCGGCGAGCAGCGCCCGCGTCCGGCCGCCCCCGGCGGGTGCCGAGGAGCGGTTCATCCGCAGGGCGAGGACGACGGCGAGCGCGCCCGCCCCGGCCAGCAGGACGAGCGGGGCGAGGTGCCGTACGTCGTCCATGACCGGGGACGGCAGCGTGAGCAGGACCGTCACTCCGGCGACGGCCAGCGCGAGCTGCCCCGCCGTGCGCTCCAGGACCACGGCCCGCACGCCGCGGCCCACGTCACCGGCGCTCTGGCCGTGCCGCACCGCGCGGTGCACATCGCCGAGGATGCCGCCGGGCAGGGCCGCGTTCAGGAACAGCGAGCGGTAGTAGTCGGCGACCGCGGCACCCAGCGGCAGCCGGATCCGCAGTCCGCGGGCGACGAGCGCCCAGCGCCAGGCGCTGAACACGGTGGTGACGACGCCGATCCCGAGCGCCACCAGCAGCGTCGGCGCGTCGATCCGGCGCAGTCCGTCCAGGAAGACGCCGGTGCCCATGCGCCACAGCAGGACGGCGAGGATGACCACCCCGGCGACGGTCCCGAAGTGGGTGCGCAGGGCGCGGGAGGCGAGCAGCCGGCGGAACGCGGACGGCTCGCGGTGCTCCTCGGTCACGATGACACCGATCCGGGCCGCGGACACGGCGGAACCGGTGCGGGGCACGGCGGGCGCGCGCGGCGGCCGCCGTACGGCCGGGGCCGTGTCGCCCCGGACCACCGGCGTGCCCGGCTCCACCCGGGCGCCCACCGTCTCCGCGCTCATCACGCGCCGCCCGTCGGCCGGGCCAGTGCCAGCAGGTCGCTGTGGTGGACGGTGACCCGCAGCTCGCCCGCGGCACAGGCCGCGAGCCGGGCCTGAAGGTACGTCTCGGCGCGTTCGGCCAGTTCGGGGCGCTGCTCCACGGCCGCGCCGACCCAGCCGCGCAGCCACTGGGCGGTCAGGCCGACGTTCTCCGGGCCGAGCCGCCAGGGGCTGGGATGCACCTTCACCGTGGCGCCGTGCGCGCCGAACGCCTCCACGGCCACACCCACCGCGTCCGGGCCGAGCATGCCGCCGCGCCGCTGGTGGTCGTTGAAGGCGGCGGTCAGCTCCTCGTCCAGCGGGTCCGGCGCGGCGAACTCGACGCGTCCGGCGACCGACAGCGTCAGCAGCGCCGGGCAGCCGGCGCCCGCGCAGGCCGCGGCGAGCGTCTCGATCTCCTCGCGGGTGAGGACGTCGAGCAGGGCCGAGGCGGTCACCAGCGAGGCGCCGACCAGGGCGTCCGGGGTGAGCCGGGCGACGTCGCCGCGCCGGGTCTCGACGGTGACCCGGCTGCCGTCGGCGGCCGCCCGCGGGGAGGCGACGGCCGCGAAGTGCAGCAGGTAGGGGTCGCGGTCGTGCAGGATCCAGTGCTGCGGGCCGTCCAGGCGCGGGGCGAGCCAGCGGCCCATCGAGCCGGTGCCGCAGCCCAGGTCGTGCACGGCCGCGCCGCCGCTGCGGCCGGGCAGGTTGGCCAGCCGGATGCGGAGCGGGTCCAGCAGGTCCAGGGAGCGGGCGGCCGCGTCGGCGGGTTCGCGCAGTTCGAGCCACTCGGGCGCGTAGCGGGGCTGCTCCTCGCCGCCGTTGTCGCGCAGCCGCACGGTGGGCCGCTCGCCCGGGCGGGCCACCGGACCGGCGCCGGCGATCACGCCGTCCGGGTCGTGCGGGCCGGGCTGGGCCGGGATGCCACCGATCTGCCGGGCCATGTCCGCGGGGGTCGCCGTGGTCTTCCTCATGCCGCCCTCCGGGGCTCGCTGGGGAGCCGGCCGAGGACACCGGCCAGGCTCTGGGCGGTCGACGCCCAGCCGTTCAGGGCCGCCCGGCGGCCGCGCGCGGCCGCCTTGAGCCGCCGTCGGACGTCCGGCTCGCCGAACCAGCCGCGCAGTTCGGCGGCGAGCGCGGCCGGGTCCTCCGGCGGGACCAGGATGCCCGGGACGCCGCCGTCGGGGGCGCGGCCGACGGCCTCGGGCAGCCCGCCGACGTCCGTCGCGAGGACCGGGATGCCCCGGGCGAGCGCCTCGGTGACGGCCATGCCGTACGTCTCGGCGTAGGAGGTGAGCACCATCAGGTCGGCGGCGTTGTAGCTGGCGTCCAGGGCGGCGCCGGACTTCGGGCCGGCCAGCTCCAGCCGGTCCTGGAGGCCGTATGTGCGGATGAGGCCGCGCAGGTGGGCCACGTACTCCGGGTCCTGGCCGAGGCCGCCCACGCAGACGCAGCTCCACGGCAGATCGGTCACCGTGGCCAGCGCCTCGATCAGCCGGTGCTGGCCCTTGCGCGGGGTCACGGCGGCCACGCACAGCAGCCGGGAGACACCGTCGGTGCCGGAGGCGAGCGGGGCGATGTCGGCGCCGGGGGCGGCGACGTGCACCTTCTCCGGGGCGAGTCCGTGGTGGGAGACGAGGCGGCGCACCGCCCACTCGCTGGTGGCGATCACGGCCGGGACCGCCCGCAGCACCTCGCGCTCCTTGGCGTCCAGCTCGGCCGCCAGGTCGCGGGCGAGGCCGGTCTCGTCGCCGAGCGGGAGGTGCACGAGGACGGCGAGCCGCAGCCGCTCCGCCTCGGGCACGATGATCTCCGGGACGCCGCAGGCGACGATCCCGTCCAGCAGGACCGCCGTGCCGTCGGGCAGTTCTCGCAGCGTGCGCGCGAGTTCCGCGCGGGCGTCGGCCTCGGGGCGGGGCCAGTCACCGGCCACCAGGTGCTTGTGGACCTGCCAGCCGAAGCCGGGCAGATCCAGGCAGAGCCGCCGGTCGTAGGCGTTGCCGCCGCTGGGGTTGGCATGGTCGTCGACGCCGCCGGGCATCACGAAGTGCACGGAACGCAGGGACATGGGGATGATGTCGCCCATCTTGGAAACGGCCGTCTGAGCGGGGACGTAGGCCAGCGGCGCCTTCTCCAGGGTCACGTCGGTCACAGCGCACGCTCGTAACTCGCCCAGGCGATGTGCGACTCGTGCAGGGTGACGGAGAGGGCGGAGATGCCCCGGGCGCCTTCACCGAGCGCGCCCTTGTCGATCCGCTCGGCGAGCCGGTCGGCGATGACCTTCGCCAGGAACTCGGTCGAGGTGTTGATCCCGGCGAATTCGGGCTCGTTGTCGAGGTTGCGGTAATTCAGCTCGCTCACGACGGCACCGAGCTCCTGGGTGGCCAGACCGATGTCGACGACGATGTTGTCGTCGTCCAGCTGCTCACGGCGGAACGTGGCGTCCACCAGGAACGTCGCTCCGTGCAGGCGCTGCGCGGGTCCGAAGACCTCACCGCGGAAGCTGTGGGCGATCATGATGTGATCGCGGACGGTGACACTGAACAACGGACGACCCTCCAGGTGCGGCACGTCTGGTCCTCCGGCACGGGACCGCCGGGGGGATGCCGTGTAGTACGGCTCTCCGCCGCCCCGTGTTCAGCCGGATCTCACTCTTTTCTCAGGTCAGGCGCTCGCGCTGTACCTGACACGGTGACACAGCGCGGGAATCTCGCCCGAGGCGAGCCTCGGCATCACCTCCGGCAGCTCCTCGAAGGCGCTTTCCCCGGTGACGAGGGCGTCGAGCGCCGGGTCGGCCAGCAGCTCCAGGGCCAGGGCAAGCCGGTCGGCGTAGGAGCGGTTCGCGCGGGCCGGGGAGACGGTGCCGACCTGGCTGCTGCGGATGACCAGCCGGCGGGAGTGGAAGGCCTCGCCGAGCGGCAGGCTCACCTGCCGGTCGCCGTACCAGCTCAGTTCGAGGACGGTGCCCTCGGCGGTCAGCAGTTCCAGGGAGCGGGTGAGGCCCTGTTCGGTCGCGCTGGCGTGGACGACGAGGTCGCAGTCGCCGAGCGCGTCCGCCGGGGAGGCGAAACCGACACCGAGTGCCTCGGCGACCTCGGCGCGCGCCGGATCGGCGTCCACCAACTGGACCCGTACGCCCGGGAAGCGGGCCAGCAGCGCGGCCACCGAGCAGCCGACCATGCCGCCGCCGACCACCGCGATCCGGTCGCCGACCAGCGGCCGCGCGTCCCAGAGCGCGTTGACGGCCGTCTCCACGGTCCCGGCGAGAACGGCCCGCGCGGCGGGCACCGAGTCCGGTACGGGGGTCACGGCGGTGGCGGGCACGACGTACCGCGTCTGGTGCGGGTACAGACAGAAGACCGTCCGTCCGACGAGGTCCGCGGGGCCCTCCTCCACCAGCCCGACGTTGAGGTAGCCGTACTTCACGGGCGCCGGGAAGTCGCCTTCCTGGAACGGCGCCCGCATCACCGCGTGCTGGTT
The DNA here is from genome assembly GCF_014648915.1 of Streptomyces phaeofaciens. GTDB lineage: Bacteria > Actinomycetota > Actinomycetes > Streptomycetales > Streptomycetaceae > Streptomyces > Streptomyces phaeofaciens. The sequence goes on from NZ_BMSA01000008.1 coordinate 20,984, forward strand.
CTCGGGCACCCCGCCGCGGAAGACGAGCGTCTCCGTGCCGCGGCTCACTCCGGAGTACAGCGAACGGACCACGACCTCGTCCTCGGCCGGGTCCGGCAGGACGACGTCCCGTACCTCGCCCCGCCCCGGCGAGCCGAGCCAGAACGCGCGTGCCGCACGCTTCATCGACATCCTCCTGAACGCTCCGCTGACGGTGCACGTACCGAGGTGTGCACAGGTCGCGCACAGTACGCGGCCTTGATCGACTCTGTCACCTGGCCGGAGGATGTGCGGTGGCCCTGAACAACACTTACGACGCAAGGCTGGTCCAGCAGGAGACCGCTGTGGGAGCGGGCGTACAGATCCTGGTGCTGGCCCTGCTCGGTTCGGCGATCGGCATGGGGCCGGCGGGCTGGGTCACCGGCCTCGTCTTCGCCGTCGCCCTGTGGGCGGTGCTCTCCCGGGCTCTGCACCGCTCGCAGTTGCGCTCCTTCGGCCCGGCCAACCGGGTCACGCTGGGCCGCGCCACCCTGGTCGGCGGGGTGACCGCACTGGTCGCCGACTCCTTCGAGAGCACACCGCCGGTGACGCTGCTGGTCGGCCTGACCGCCGTGGCCCTGTTGCTGGACGGCGTCGACGGCAAGGTCGCCCGGCGCACGGGCACGTCGACGGCGCTCGGCGCCCGCTTCGACATGGAGGTCGACGCGTTCCTGATCCTGGTGCTCAGCGTGTACGTCTCGATGGAACTGGGCCCGTGGGTCCTGCTGATCGGCGGTATGCGCTACGTCTTCGTCGCGGCGGCCAAGGTCGCCCCGTGGCTGAACAACCCGCTCCCGCCGAGCATGGCCCGCAAGACCGTCGCCGCACTCCAGGGCATCTGCCTGCTGGTGGCGGGCGCCGGCCTGCTGCCCTACGCGGGCAACTTCGCCGTCGCGCTGCTGGCCCTGGGCTCCCTGCTCTGGTCGTTCGGCCGTGACGTGCTGTGGCTGTGGCGGACCTCGCGGGTCACGGCGGCACTCCCGCAGGAGCGCGTGCTGGAACTCGTCTGACCCACGCCGCTTCACGGAAAGGGCCCGCACCGTCAACGGACGGTACGGGCCCTTCCGCGTGCGCCGCCACGACCGCGGCGACCGCGTCCGTACGACGGCGAAGGCGGCGGCCGCGAGGCCGAGGACGTCCGGTGACGAGGACGCCGGTGACGAGGCCGGCGATCCCGAGGCCGCGCGCGGTGGAGTCGCCGGAGTCGGCCGCGGCCTGTGCCGAGGTGGGGCGTGACGGCGTTCGCGCCGGTGAGCTTCAGGACGGGTGCCGGGTCCTCCGGCGGAGCAGGTCCGGAGCGTCCTGAGGGCCGGCCGGCGCCGCCGCTCCCCCGTCATGCCCGAGCCGGGTCCCGGGGCAGCAGGGCGATCGCGGCGGCCGGTACGGCGGCCAGCAGCAGCCAGGGCACGGGCGCGGGCAGGCCGGTGTCGAGGAGGGTGCCGGTGGCCGCGCTGCCGAGCAGGACGACAAGGCCGGAGACCGAGGACAGGGCGCCGGTGTAGAGGCCGAGCCGGCCGTCCGCGGCGAGGTCCGGCAGCCAGGCGCGGGCGGCGGGCGCGACGAGCATCTGGCCGAGGGTGAGCAGCACGACGAAGCCGGCCGCGGGGAGCAGCGCGGCCGTGCCGGTGCGGCCGGCGGGCAGGGCGGCGGCCACGACGGCGAATCCGGTGGCGATCAGCGCCAGTCCGGCCGCCATGGAACGGCGCAGGCTGAGACGCGCACCGACCTGCCCGGTGACGGGAAGCTGGGCGGTCACCACCAGCAGCGAGGACAGTGCGAACAGCCAGGCCAGCGGGGCCTGTGAGCCGGTGGCGCGCTCCACTTCGGCGGGCAGGGCGAGATAGAGCTGGTTGTAGGCGAGGAGATACGCGCCGTACGCGCAGCACAGGGCGAGGAAGCGGCGGTTGCGCAGCAGCGGGCCGAGGCCGCCGCGGACCCGGACCCGCTCGCGCCCGGGTATGCGCTGCGGAAGCAGCCGGGCGTGCCCGGCGAGGACCAGGACGAAGACCCCGGCTCCGGCCAGACAGACCGCCCGGAAGTCGGCCGACAGCAGCAGCGCGCCGAGCAGCGGTCCGACGAACGCCCCGGCCTGTCCGGCGACCGTGAACAGTGCCAGCACCCGGGTCCGCGACCCGTCGCCGGACTCCTCCCGTACGACGGCCTGACGGGCCACCTCGGACTCGACCGCGGGTGAGAACAGGGCGGCGGCGAAACCGATGAGCAGCACCGCGCCGATCACCGCCCAGGCCTGATCGGCGTACCCGAGCCAGCCGAATCCGGCGATGCGCAGCGCGCATCCGGCGAGGACGACGGGCCGGATGCCGTACCGGTCGGCCAGTGCCCCGCCGACCACGAACAGCCCCTGCTGGCTGAAGGTGCGCAGCCCCAGCACGAACCCCACGAGCCAGCCCGCCATGCCGATCGTGTCGCCCAGGTGCTCGGCGAGGAAGGGCAGCACGGCGAAGAAGCCGATGTTGAAGGCGAGTTGAGTGAGGATCAGCAGCCTTAGCAGCGGCGGGAGTCGGGACTCGGTGGCGCCGCGGGCGGTGAGCGTGGTCATCGGGCGCCCACCGGTGCCGCCTCCGGTGCGGCGGCCGGCCGCGGTGCCGGTCTGCGCCCGGGACGTCTCAGGCCGTCGGCCGCGGTGACCGCGAGGGCGCCGAGCAGGGCGAGGACGCCGGCGGGGGCGAGGACGGCCCAGGGGGCACGCTCGGCGTAGGGCTGGTTCTCGGCGAGCAGCAGGCCCCATTCGGGGGACGGCGGCCGGGCGCCCAGGCCGAGGAAGCCGAGGGAGGCGAGGGCCAGGGCGATGCCGGGCAGGCGGAGGAGGGCGTGGCGGGCGACGGGCGGCCCGACGGCGGGCAGCAGTTCGCTGGTCAGCAGGTACCAGGGGCCGGCGCCGAGCGCCCGGGTGGCGGTGAGGTGGACGGTGGCCCGCTCCTGCCGCAGCAGTGCCGAGGTGTGCGCGGCGAGCGGTGCCCAGGCGACGACGGACACGGCGAGGACGGGTGTGCCGGCCCCGCTGCCCCAGAGCGCGGCGACGAGGAGGGCGGCGAGGACGGGCGGTACCGCGTTGACGGTGTCGACGAGCGGCCCCGACAGCCGGGGCGCCAGCCCGAGCAGGACCCCGGCGGTGAGGGCGATCGCGGTGATGGCGAGGGCGAGGAGGAGGGTGTCGAGGGCGCCGTGGGCAACTCTCGCGAGCATGTCGCGGCCGAGCGCGTCCGTGCCGAACGGGTGGGCGGCCGACGGGCCCTTCAGCCGGGCCGCGGTGTCGAGGGCGAGCGGGTCCCGGGGCAGTCCGGCGGCGACGACGGCGAGCAGCAGGGCGCCGTGGACGAGCGGGAGGACCGTGCGGCCGCGCGGGGCCGGGCGGTGCAGGCTCGCCAGGGCGCCGTCGCGCAGGGCGGGCCCGATGAGGAGGCGGGCGGTGAGACGGGCGGCGCCGGTCGCGGCGGCGGCGAGCAGGACGAGGGCGAGGGTGCCGGCCTGGAGCACGGGCAGGTCCTGGGCGAGCGCGGCCTGGAGGGTGCCGCGGCCGAGGCCGGGGATGTCGAAGATCTGCTCCACGGCGACGGACCCGCCGGTCAGGCCGACGACGAACAGCCCGAGGTTGGGCAGGAGTCCGGGCACGCTGCGGCGCAGTGCCTGGCGGGCGATCGTCCGGCCGGGCAGCCCGCGCGCGGCGGCGGCCAGCGCCCAGGGTTCGGTGAAGGCGGCGGGCAGTTGGTCGTCGAGGAGCCGGCCGAGCACCGCGCCGGCGGGCAGGCCGAGGGCGAGCGCGGGCAGCACGGTCCACTGCGGCCCGTACCAGCCGAGGGCGGGCAGCCAGCCGAGCTGTACCCCGACGACGGTGGCGAGGACGGACGCGGTGAGGAACTCGGGCAGCGCGGCGAGCACGGCGGATCCGCTGCCGCCGGACGGCCGTCCGTCCAGACGCCGGTGCGCCCCGAGGTACAGGGTGCGGGCGCAGACGGCGACGGCCGTACCGAGGGCGACGACGAGGGCCACGGCCATCAGCAGCAAGGAGACGCCCATCGCCTGGAGCACGGCGGGCGTGACCTCGGCGCCGGAGATCCACGACCGGCCGGCGTCCCCGCGGGGCAGTCCGCCGAGCCACTGCCCGAGCAGGTGCAACGGGCCGTCGTCCAGGCCGAGTCCGTCCCGGACGGCGGCGAGCGCCTCGGGGGTGGGGTCGCGGTCGGCGGACCGCGCCTTGAGGACGGTCAGCGCCGGGTCGGTGTGCGAGAGCCAGGGCAGCAGCCCGATCCCGCAGACCAGCAGCGCGGCCAGTCCGGCGCGCCACAGCAGCGCGCCCGCCTTCCTGCCCATGGTCAGCGCCGGGTTCCGGTGCCGACGAGGGTGCGCTCGTACGGGTCGAGGAGCACTCCGCCGACCTTCGCGCCGACGCCGGTGACGACTCGCTGGTGGACCAGCGGGACGACGGCGTCGGTGCCGAGGATCACCGCTTCGGCGGCCAGGGCGGCTCGCCGGCGCTCGTCGGTGTCGGAGACCGCCTGTGCCTCGGCCACGGCCCGGTCGACGTCCTTGTCGCAGAGCAGGGCGAGGTTGTACCCGCCGTCGCAGGTGAAGTCGCTGCCCAGGAGCGAGACGGGGTCGCCGGTGTCGAGGAGGCTGTTGCGGGCGCCGACGAAGGCGTCGAACTTTCCGGCCAGCGCGTCGCTCTCCAGGCGCGCGTACTCGCGCACCTCCAGCTTCACGGTGAACCCGGCGTTCTCCAGCTGCTGCTTCAGCACCTGGGCGACCTCCGGGAGTTCGGGCCGGTTGTCGTAGGTGGCGAGGGTGATCGAGGCACCGTCGGGCCTGCCGGCCTTCGCCCGTCCGACGGGGGCCACCCGCTTGCTCCCGGCCCAGGTGACGGCGGGGCCGTAGATGCCGGCTCCGGCGTCGGCGTGGCCCTCGTAGACGCCCTCGGCGAGGGCGGAGGTGTCGATGGCGGCGCGGGCGGCGGCACGCAGGGACGCGTCCTCGAAGACACCCGACTTCGTGTTGAGGAGCAGGCTCGTGGTGCGGGTGGTGGCGGTCTCCCGGCGGGTGTCCGCGTCGAGGGTGGCTGCCTGGGCGACGGGGATCGCCTCGGCGAGGTCGACCTGGCCGGTGCGCAGGGCGTTGGCGCGGGCGGTGCCGTCGGCGATGAAGCGCGCGTCGATGCCGGCGGACCGGGCGAGGCCGCCCCAGTGGTCGTCGAAGCGGTCGAGGTCGGCGGAGGTGGTGCCGGTGACCTTGGTCAGTTCGAAGGGGCCGGTGGCGGTGCCGACCGGGTCGACGGCGTCCTTCTTCGCGTACGCCTTCGACGAGAGGATCGCCAGGCTCGGGCTGGACAGGCGCAGCGGCAGAACCGGGTCGGGTTCGGCGGTGGTGACCCGTACGCCCGAGCCGCCCTCCGCCTCGGCCGTCAGGGTGACGCCGGTGAGGGCGGCGGGGGCGGGTTCGGCCTCGGTGGCCCGGGTGAGGGCGGTGACGACGGCGGCCGGCGTGACGTCCGTGCCGTCCTGGAAGGCCGCCTCTCGCAGGGTGAACAGCCAGGTGCGGTCGTCCTCCCGCCGCCAGGACGCGGCGAGTGCGGGCGCGGCCGCGCCGTTGCCGTCGAGGGCCGTCAGCCCCTCGGTGACGCCGAGCCGACTGAGGATCGTGGCGTCGGCGCCGTACGGGGAGAGTCGCTCGGCGGGCGGGAAGGCGAGGGCGACCCGCAGTCGGGAGCCGGCCTTGCCGTCCGCGCGCTCACCGCTGTCGCCGCCGGAGGCGAAGCAGCCGGCGAGCAGCGGGGTGAGCAGGAGGGCGGCGAGAAGCCGTGGGCGGCGGGGAGTGCGCATGGGGGACCGGCCTAGGGAATGGGGGACGGAGTGGAGTCGGGGGTCGGGGAAGGAGAGGGGGTGACGGCGTGGAAGGGGATTGCGAAGTGGACGATGCCCTGGCCGCCGCCGGGGTCCGCGCGTTCGTCGTGCACGACCTCGCCGAGCGAGCGCCAGAGGCCCTCGGCTCCTTCCACGGCCGGGTCGGTGTGCAGGTAGACGGAGCGGTAGCCGCCGTCCGCCGCCGCGAACGCGAGCAGGTCGGCGACCATCCGGCGGGCCAGCCCGCGCCTGCGGTGCTCGGGCCGGACGTAGACCCGCCGCAGCTGGGCGCTCACCCCGGAGGGGAAACGCTCGGCGATCCGGCGGGGGTTGGGCGGGTGTGCGGGACCGCGGGAGTCCAGTGCGGCCGTGGCGACCACCTCACCGCGGGCCCCGTCGAGCGCGACCAGCAGCGTGTGCCGGACCGGCGTGAGGTAGGCGGCGGCCAAGTCGATGATGTCGCGGTGCCAGTGCGGCACGTACCCGGTACCGAAGTCGCGGTAGACGGTGTCGAGCATGACGGCGCGGGCGCCGTCGAGGTCCTCTGGCCCCGCGGACCTTACGCGATATTCATGCACTTGCACATCATATGCATTAACACTCAACCACTTGATCGTCGCCCGCCACCACCCCACCCCTTCACCCCCGTTCGACTTGACAGCGATCATGACCTCGCCCTAAACCTTGCCACATGACATTCATTTTCAACAAGGTCGGCTGCCAGGCCGCCCGCAGGGCGGGCCGATAGATGCGCATCGCGTTCGTCGGCAAGGGCGGCAGCGGCAAGACCACCCTGTCGGCGCTGTTCTGCCGCAGACTGACCGCCGACGGCGCTCCCGTGCTGGCCGTGGACGGCGACATCAACCAGCACCTGGCCGAGGCCCTCGACCCCGCCACCGGACCCTTCACCGCCCCGCCGCTCGCCGCGCACCTGGGCGAGATCAAGGATCTGCTGCGCGGCACCAACCCGCGGATCGCCTCCCGCGAGGCGATGACCAAGACCACCCCGCCGGGCCGGGGCTCACGCCTCCTGCGCCCGCTCGGCGACGACGAGCTGCACACCCGCCACGTCCAGCCGGTGGGCGGCGTACCGCTGATGGTCACCGGCGCGTTCGACGAGAGCGACCTGGGGGTGGCCTGCTACCACTCCAAGCTCGGCGCCGTCGAGCTCTACCTCGGACACCTGGTGGACGGCCCCGCCGAGTACGTCGTCGTCGACATGACCGCCGGCGCCGACGCCTTCGCCTCCGGGCTGTTCACCCGCTTCGACATGACGTTCCTGGTGGCCGAACCCACCCGCAAGGGCGTCTCCGTCTACCGCCAGTACCGCGACCACGCCCGCGAGTTCGGCATCCCGCTCGCCGTGGTCGGCAACAAGGTGACCGGCGAGGACGATCTGCTGTTCCTCAAGGAGGAGGTGGGCGACGACCTCCTCACCCATCTCGTCCACTCCCCCTGGGTCCGCTCGGCCGAACAGGGCCACCCCCAGGGCACGTTGGAAGCGGCCAACCACCATGCCCTCACCGTGCTGCGCGAGACCGTCGACGCCCGGGTCAGGGACTGGCCCGCACTGCACCGCCACGCCGTCGAGTTCCATCTCCGCAACGCCCGCGCCTGGGCGAACACGGCGACCGGCCAGGACCTGGCCACCCAGGTGGACCCGGACTTCGTACCGGGACCGGCGTCACTGACGTGATCTCACCTCCCCTTCCCTCTCCACAAGAACAGGACATCCATGTCTCTCGACGTCTCCCCGAAGCTCCTCGCCGAGGCCGAAACCGGTGACATCCGCGAGGCGGACTTCGTGGACACGGTCCGCACGTCCCTCCCGTACGCCTACGACCTGATCGAAACCCTCGCCACCCGACTGCACGCCGGAATCACCGAGTTCGCCGACAACCAGACGCCTCCGCCCTCCGAGCAGGAGCGCGGGCAGTTGCTGCGGGCGCTGGCGAGCGACGCCATCCGGGGCAGTCTGGAACGCCACTTCGGCATCGCCCTGGCCTTCCAGAACTGCCACCGGGTCGCCGCCTTCCGCCCGGCGTCACGGGACGGGGAGACCTACGCCCGCTTCACCTCGCTGCGGGCACAGGTGCTGAACCAGTCGGCGGAGCTGCGGGACTGCTGACAGCCTGTTCGGGCACCGCTCGGCAAGGAGCAGTCACCTGAGTGGCACTCAGCGCCTCCCACCGGGTGCCACGCAGGTGCGTGGAGTGAAGATCCACACCCCCTTGGTGTAAGTGGCTCCAAGGACACGCCCGCTTTCTCTCAGCCAGGGATGGCGGCTCTGCAACTCGGCGTAGTTGTCGTTGGTCACGACAAGAGCGTCCGATTCGTCCGCGATGGCCATTACCAAGGCGTCACCCTTGCCCTCCGTGCCTGCCGGAGGTTGGAGAATCTCTCCCTTGCTCAGCGCGGCGACCACCGCCGCCTTCTCCTCCTCGGCAACCTTGTGCCGGAAGGTCGCGTCCACGACCACGTGGATGTCCGCCCCCGGATACTTCTTGGCGAGCGCCGCGCGAGCCCCCTCGAGTTGGGCGAAGCTCGGCCGGTCGCCTTCCTCGTACACGCCGGGCCGGCTCGGTGAATGGCCGATCCAGGCGAGGTTCGAGCCGTCGACCACCAGGGTGTGAACATCACCGGCCGGCTCCGGGCCGCCGTCCCGGGAGCGCGCCGCTGCGGGACGCGTCCCCCTTTCACCGGCGTTGCCGGGCAGGAGCGGGGAAGAGGCGGGGTTCGCCGCCAGCAGGTCGTCGAGCTCCTTGCGCACTTCAGGAGTTGCCCCACCGGAGCCGAAGCTCTTCACCTCCTCGTCCACGACGACCTCGCCCGTGTGCTCCAGGGTGGCCTTCACATGCAGCAGACCGTCGGAGTCGTACGTGTACTCCAGGTCGAAGCGGGACTCCTCCCGTACCCGGGGTGTGGTGTAGTTCAGGGTCAACTCGGTGAGCTGGACATTGTCGGAGTCGGAGAGCTCCTTGTCGGGGTCTCCCTCCCAGATCTCCACCGTGAGCTTGCGCTCGTGGTCGCGCTTGGGCGTGTAGCTCTTGCGTTCGCTCCACGGCAGCGGCGAGTTCCGCGGGATGATCTCGCTGAACTTCCGGCGCCCTTCCGCCGTCTTGACGACGGTACCCAGCGCGTGGCTGTTGGCCACCTGGATGACGCCCGGCGTCTCCTTCGCCAGCACGGCGGCCGCGATGGAGGCGCCACGGGCCACAGCTGTCATCGGATCGCACAGCTGGGTCGGCACGGGCTCCATCTGCAAGGCCTCGGCGACCGCCGCCCGTACGCTCGGGATCTGGCTGGTACCACCGATCATCAGGACGTCGTCCACGTCGAGTGGCGCCATGTGGAGATCTCGCAGGCACTCCTCGACGGGCGCCAGGGCACGGTCGACGAGATCGGTGATCGCCTCCTCCAGTTCCGCCTGGAAGATCTCCACCTCCTTGTCGTCCGGCGTCCTGATCCGCACGGATGGCTGAGAGGACAGAAGGATCTTGCTCCGCTCGATGTCGAGCCGGAACTGACGCTCCTGGGCGGGAGCCCACTCCCGCCGTACCGGTGCCCGGTCCAGGACGAGCCTCCTCAGCCGGCGGTCGATCTCGAGCCCGCCGAGTTCCGTCACACCGCGCGAGGCGCGCTCCTCGAAGAAGCCGTCCTCGTAGTCGAGAACCGTGACATCGATGGTTCCGCCGCCCCAGTCGAACACCAGGATCTGCGCGTCCTCGCGCATATCATGCACGTACGAGATGGCTGCGGCGGTGGGTTCGTTGAGGAGCGCCTGCACGTCGATGCCGGCGAACCGGGCGGCCGCCCGTGTGCGGTAGCGGGCCGCGCCGGTGGCGTTCGCGGGCACGGTGATGACGGCCCGGTCGATCTCGGTGAGGTTGTGCCGCGCGCCGTCCCGCATGGCGGTGAACACGCCTGCGGCCACGGTCGTCGCGGCGAACCGCCGGCCCTGGATGTTCACGTACTCGTCGCTCTTGAGAAGCCGCTTGCATGCCTCGGCGGCCTCCTCCGACCGCAGCTTCGCCTCCCATCCGAAGAGAGGGCCGCTGCGCAGCGAGCTCATGCCGACGACCGACGGGAAGAGGAACTCGAAGCCGGGCCGGCGCCAGTCGGCGTCGAGGTGGTGGGCGTCGAGCGGCAGCACCTCGACATCGTCGCCCTGCCACTGCGCCACGACGGAGTTGGTGGTGCCGAAATCGATTCCGGTCGCCGTCACGGCTAGTCCTCCCTCGTGGCAGCGGTCGGCGACCCGTTCCCGGCATCGGGCTGCGCGCCTGGGCGGAACACGCGGCGCAACTGCCCCGACAGAATCAACTTCCCGGTCGCCTGGTCGACGTAGGCGGGCCGCACGACCTCGAATCCCTCGCCTTCGCCCTCCACGACGACGAAGTGCTCGCGTTCGTCGGGAGACTCGACGACTCGGACGCCGAGCCCTAGTAGCGCTTTGCGTACTGACACCTGCCACTTGAGTGTGCTCATCCGACTACCCGACCCTCGTGCCTCGAGGTCACACTCCACAAGCCGTGCCAAGTGTTCCTCTCGCGTTCGGAACGCTTCGAGTACGCCTTGCCTGAGGGCAGCCACGATTTCGCTCTGTTGGGGCCTGTCCTGCGCAGTAATGCCTTCGAGAAGACCCTGTGCAGCCGCCGTGAAGCGCTTCAGTAGGTCCGCAGGGTTGAGTAGTTCGTCCGGCCGGTAGGTGAGCAGTTCGGGATCGATCGACCTGCCCCTCTCACCCCGTTGGCGGCCCTTTTGCGAGTCGAACTGATTAATCCACTTCTTGGGCTTACTCACTGGTGATCCTGTGCTGGTGGTCGGGGCGCCGGGGCGCGTTGAGAATGGTCGGGAGGAGATCGGCCAAAGCGCGGCGCCGTACGGCGTCCACGTCGGCGGGGTTGCGGGGCACCGTGCGCCGCGGCAGTGGCTCGACCGGCGGCACGAGCGTGACGGGCGGGTCGTCGGGAAGGCGGAACACCTCGGCGTCCAGGGGCAGAACGAAGAGGTCCGACCAGTCCTCGTGCTGCTCGGCCTGGTGAATGCGGCGCATGGCACGGTTCAGTCGGGCGGCCTCCTCGCGGTCGTCCACGAACTCTCGGCGGAGATCGCGGTACCGCTGTTTCCAGACCGGTGACTGATGGGGCAGTCCGAGTTCGAGATACGGGTTGGACGGATGAGGCCGGTCGTTCCGTGCCCGCGTTCGGCGTCTCTCGAGCAGGTCTCGATTGTGCTCCGCCCGAGGGTGGTTCTCTTCGATGCGGTCGATGGCTACGAGCGCCCCGTCCAGGTTCTCGTCGAGGAGCGCCAGGTAGGCGGACATGTTCCAGGCCTCGGCGTTGTGCCGCGGCTCCCCCTGCTCGTGCTCCACGAGGAGCTCCACCTGCGCTCGCGCCCTCTTGAGATCGCTCGCGCAGAGGGAGTCGTAGGCATGCCGCAATGCCGCCAGCGCGTGGAAGGCGCTGCGCCGGGGGCTGACGGCGGCCTTCGGCTCCCACAGGACCGACATCAGCCGCCACAGCCCGCGATCGGCCAGGATGTTCTCCGGCCAGTTCCCGGTGAGTGCTCCGTCCCGGACGTGACGTAGTCTCAACACGAGGGAGCGGGGCAGGGCGTACTCCAGCCCTTTGACGGCGCTTGTGTCCCCTTCGGCGGCCCGCTGGAGCAGGTCGTAGAGGTCTTCTTCCGTGTCGTCTCCGTACTCGCCCTCGAGGTATGTCCTCTCCGCGTTCACGCTGTCGAGGTCTTCGCCGTCGAGGAAGCGCCGGCGCCGCAGGTACTCCTCCCACCCGATGGCCTCTGCCGTTGCCTGATCCACCTGCTCCGGGGCGAGCCGGGCCCGCAGATAGTCCTGATCACGTGCGTCGGACCGTACGTCCCAGGGTTCGTCCTCGCTCGTGATCACGCCCGCGTCGATGAGGTCGTCCACGACTCCGACCGGCGCCCAGGGCAGCAACTGGTCGCGCACGGCGGACGACAGCCGGGCGAGGGTGTCGTGGCGAAGGGCGTACTGCACGGCGAAGGCGCCCGACACATCCTCCGAGAGGGTGGGGCGGAGCTCCCGTGGCACCTCGGTCGGTTCGGGGTTCATGAGGTGTTCGAGCCGAATCTGGCCTTCCGGGGTCAGCCACGGCAGACCGGCCTCGTGGACGACCGTCATGGCGGTCACGACGTCATCGGGCTCGCGGTGTTCGAGCACGGCCCGTACCGCGGACGGCAACTGCGCGATCGGGTCACCACCAAGGCACTGGTCCAGCACCTGCCGCGCCCAGTCGGGCGCGGATCCGGCGAACCGGGCGTCCAGCAGGGCGGTCAGGAGCCGTTCCACGCTCCGCATCGCGTCGGCACCGAAGACGCCGGCCTTGCGCCATCTGCGCAACGCGAATCCGTCCGGGCCCGCCGCCTGCGGTTCATCGGCCTCCGGCCCCGGTCGGCGGGCCCGGCGCCGCTCGCGCCATGCCTCGACCATCTCCGCTCGGGACATGGATGCGTCCAGCCCGATGCCCGGACCGGGCCTTTCCTCATTCACCATGGGTGCTCATCTCACTCACCCGGACCCCGTTCCGCCGCACTCCGGCGCGTTGCCCGGTCCGTACCCGCCGCGTCGTGCCCGGTGTCAGAGCGAGCCGCCCTCGTCCGGGCTCTCGGGCAGGATGTGCGACGCGGCGGGCCCCGCCCACTGCGAGCCGTCCCGCCAGGCCAGTCCGACGCTGAACGCCCGGTCGGCGGCCTCTGCAGCCCAGGACTGCCCCGGCTGCTCGGGGAGTACGACCACCAGGTACTCGGCGGGCCCCTGGGGATGGAGGCAGGAAGCCTCCAGCAGGTGCAGGGCAGCCTCACGGATCCGCTCGTACTCCGGGGCGCCCTCGCCCAGCACGTCGAAGAGCGTGATGCCGTCGGGGCCGTGCGTCCAGGCGTCGACGTATGCGCTGTCGCCCACCTCGTCGAATCCGTCGTAGAGGTCGGCAAGCAGTCGGTGTCGCAGGCTTTCGTGGGCACGGTGCGAACGAGCCCTCCGCTCGCGTGCGGCGACCGTGCCGGCCAGGCCCGGTTCGCCCGTCGCAGCCGTGACGGCGCTCTTGGAATCGCCGTCATCACTGGTCGTCGGCATGTCGTCCCTTTCATGTGGGGGCTCACCTTCGCGTACCGGCTCGCCCTCAGGTTCGGGTTCGTCGGTCTGTGATGTGGTGAAGCCCCGGTAGATCTCGGTGCCGGGTCTGCGGACCGTCGTCAGCACCCGGCCGTCGGACCGCAGCCACCACTGGCCGTGCTCCCCCTCGACGACCAGGCGTTCCCCCACCCACTCGATGCGGCCCGTCACCAGGTCGGACTCGAGGTCCTCCCGCAGCCGCCGGACGAACTCCTGGTCGGGCAGCTGCGAGCACTGGGCGAGACGCTCGAACGTGACGCCGGCCCCCACGGTGACGTACAGGTCCGGGACGCTCAGTGCGCGCACCGCGGTGTTGTCGGCCAGGCCGGGACCGGCCTCGGGCTCCGGCGCGGTGAGTGCGGACCTCCGTGCGCCACGCGCTTGATGTCCGACCCGAGAGGGCACTCCCGCGGCTACCTGCGCGTAGCTGCGCTCGGGATGAGCCGTGAGGTACGCGGTCACAGCGCGTGCGTCGGCGTCCAGCACGAGGCGGTAGCCCTCCAGGTCCAGGAGCCACCCGCCGCCGGTGCGGAGGTGGCGGCCCTCGGACAGGAAGGGGGCCAGCATCGCGTGGAGTTCGACCGCGGCTTCACCGAGGTTGCCCCGATGCCGGACCACGAAGGCACCGCAGGCGGCCGACGTGATGCGGATGTCGGAAATGCGCTCGGGCGACAGTTCCAGCCGGGCCTCGGTCACCCCTTCCCTGGGGAATCCGAAGTAGCCGCTCCCGCCCAAGGAGGCGGGCTCCGCGGTGCGGAACCCGGCACAGCCCGGATTCCGGCACCAGCCGTCCGGCTGCCGTGTCTCGTTCCCGCACCGGGTCCCGTCCGCCCGATAGCGGGTGCACAGCCCGGATCCACCGTGTGGGCTCTTCCGCCGGCCCACTTGAGCCATGAACTGCCTGGGGGTGGGCACCGGGTTCCCCGGCCCGCCGATCCACCCAGGCAGCGGTTGCTGATGAACCACCGTCAGGGACTGGGTGCATCGGGTGAGCGCCACGTACAGGTAACGCGGTCCGGCCACGCCGTCCACGGCGATCGCGGCGGGTTCGACCACGACGACATGGTCGAATTCCAGGCCCTTGGCCTCCCCGGCGGTGAGCACCGACACGGATCCCGGATCGGGGACGGCTCCGGCCACGGCTTCCTTCCAACGCGCCGCCTGCGGGATGATCACTGCGGTCGTACGGCCGACCGCGGCGCCGTCCGGCCCCGAGGCGAGAGCGACGGCGTGCTCGGCGGCCCGCTGTGCCGGGTCGCCACCCTCAAGGACGACCACGGCAGTACCCGTCCGCCGCACGGAGTCGGGCAGGCCGACTCCGGGAGCGCAGTGTGTGCCGAGGGGCCGCACGTAGTCCATGACCTCACCGGGCACCCGGAAGCCGGTCAGCAGCTCGGCCACCCGCCAGCTGCCCCGGCCGGTGAGGGTCGTGCCGAGTTCCTCCCAGTCCTGATAGGAAAAGGGACCGGTCGCCTGGGCAAGGTCCCCCAGGATGGTCATGGAGCCGCTGGGGCAGCGGCGGGCGAGAGCCCTCGCCTGCATGGGCGTGAGGTCCTGTGCCTCGTCAACCACGACATGCCCGTAGGTCCGCTCGGGCCGCCCGGACAACAGGAACTCCAGCTCGTCCAGGCAGACCTTGTCGTCGAGACTCTCCTCGGCCCCGGACCGGGCAGGTGCGGTTCCCTCTCGATGAGCGACGAGGACCGTCTGCTCTTCTGGGCTGAGGACGCCGTCCGCCGCGGCGGCCAGCGCGCCGGCGCCGCCAAACAGACGACGCAGCACGTCGCGCGCCGACAGCTCGGGGGCGATGCGCCGCATCAGGCGCGTGACGGGACGCAGTTGACGGATGGCGGAGAAGTAGTCGCTGTCGGCGGGGCCCGGCAGCAGGCCCACGTACGTCTCGGTGAGGTGCTGTACGAGCTGTCGGACGCAGCCCTCCCGACGTACCTGGTAGGGACTGTCACCGGAGAGGGCGGCGGCCGCGATGTCGGCGAGTTCCGCGACGGGCACCTCGACTTCCCGACGCCGGAGCTCGAAGGTGAACACCGGCCCACCGACGAGGGCTTCGAGCCGCTCGGCCGTGACGGTGGTGAAGTTGTCGACGGCTCGTCGCAGGACACGGCTCATCCGCGCGTCGCCCTTGAGGACGGCGACGTGGTGGGGATCACGGCTGGCGGTGCCGTCCGACCACAACGCGGGCAGGTCGAGCATGGTCACGCCGTTGCTGCCCAGTTCCACGAGGGCACTCGCCGCGTACTCCAGGAAGTCGCGGCTGGGCCCGAGCACCAGGACGTCGTCGGCGGCCATGTGCCGGTTGTCCAGGAGCCAGCTCACCCGATGCAGACCCACGGCCGTCTTGCCGGTGCCGGGCCCGCCCTGGACGATCAGCACCCCGCCGGGCCGCTCGGTCACCAGCCGGAGCTGGTCACGCTGGATCGTCTCGACGATGTCGTGCATGGCACCGTCACGCCCACGGTCGAGCTCGTCGAGCAGCGGGTCGCTCCACTCGGGTTCGGTGGACGGACCCGGGACGTCTTCGGCCCGGGCGAACTCGTGGAGCGTGTCGGACTTGCTCAGGGTTTCGGACTCGTTCGAGCGATCGGGCTCTTGGACGCTGTGAGGCCGTTGTCCGCTCCCGCCGCCGACGCCACTGTCATTACCGTGCAGGTCGAAGTAACGTCTGACAACGCGCTCGTCGCAGACGATCTGGCGCAGCAGGCGCACTTCCCCCGGCTCCTGCTCACTGCTCAGTCGCCATGCGACCGCGGCCGGGGCGCTCCAGGAGACGACAGCAGGATTGCGTTCCGCGTCGAACACCGCGCGTCGGCCGATGTAGAACGTCTCGGTGCCGGCGCCTTCGTCCACGTCGGCCCTCATGAACACAAGGGAGTTCCTGCCGAGGTCGAGGCTCTTCAGCTCCCGCTGCCAGGCACGGTTGGCGTCGATGGCGTCCTTGCCGCTGGCGGAGGCCGCCATCTCCTTGAGCTCGGCGGCCTCGCGTCGGGTGTGTTCCAGACATCGGTAGGCATGGTCGACGGCTCGCTGTTCCATGGCAACAACATCCGCCCGACGTGCGCGCTTCGCCATGCTGTCCGTTCTGCCCTTCTCCTGCGGTTGTACTGCGCCGTTTCCGGAAAAGACCACGGGCGTCCGCGCATTCTTCGACTTCACGGACGCCCCTCTGGTTGCTGTGATGTTCGTCACTTCACGCAACGCGGAGAGTCAGCCGACCCTCTTCCACTCCTCGCACCGGTTGGTCTTGAAGTACTCCCCCTGGTTGAGCGTCACCCGCCCCGGCCCCTCCAGGTTGTTGTTGGCGATGATCGAGCCGAACTCACCGCTGGCGTCCTCGGCCCGCTCCCAGTAGCAGCCGAACTCGCCCTCGGCTCCGGCCGTCTTGTACGTCCCGGGCTTGACGTCCTCACCGACGAGGTACTCGCCCTCGCCCGAGAAGGTGGTCGCGGGGCCGGCCGGTTCGGCCTTCTTGGGCTTGGCGGTGACGGTTTCGGTGACCGTGGGGGCGGGGGCCGCCTCGCCCGGCGCCGTCGCGGTGACGGTCACCGTCGGCCGGGGGCCGGCCTTCGCGTCGGTGGTGTCGCCGGCCGCCTGCTCGCCGCCGCCGGAGCCGATCCCGACGCCGACGAACAGGGCGACGACCGCGGTGGCGCCGTACTTGATCCGCTGCTTGCGGCGGGACGTCGGCTTGCCAGGGGTGGGCGGAACCGGCGGCGTGGGGCCCCAGACGCCCTGGGGAACGGGACCGGGCTGCGTGGCGGGGTTCGGGGTGGTCATGGAGTGCTCCGTTTCTGTGTCGTCCGGCCGGCCGGTGGTCCGGGCGGCAGGTCGGCGAGTTGGTGTGGGTGGGTTCGTTCGTCGCCGGGGCTGCCCGCCTGAGCGGGCGCGCCTCTCGGTGCGCCGCCCGGGCGGCGCGGCAGCCGGCTCAGACCCTCAGGCCGCGGATCTTCCGTCCGGTCTCGGTGGCCGGGTAGAGGACGGCGTCGGCGACGCGGCCGCCGGAGTCCTTGACGCCGCCGCTGAAGTTGAGGCGGCCGGAGGTGCCGGCCTTGGCGGCGACACCGTCCCAGTAGGCCGCCTCGCGCTCCCAGCGGATGCCGTCGAGCAGGCGGTCCAGCTCGTCGGCGCCGATGCGGGAGGCGGCTTCGCTCCACGGCATGGCGTGGTGGGCGGCGATGCCCACGCCCGCGAGGACGGCGGGCGCCGTGAGGGCGCTGCGCGCGGCGAAGGCGGGGAACCGCTCGGAGATCAGCCGCGCCAGCAGCGGTACGACGACGGCCTCGGCCTCCGCGGCCGTCACCCCGGCGGGCAGCTCGTCCTCGTGCACCGGCTCGGCGGAGCGGGCGAGGCCCCTCCTGCCGTAGAGGGTGCTGACGACGAGGGCACGCAGCGCGGAGAGGGTGACCACTTCACGGTCGGCCGCCGACACCTGCCGCTTGCTGGAATTGACCAGCCGGCCGAACGGTACTCGCTGCCCGTCGAGGTCGACCTTCACCGAGTCGGCGACCAGGTGCGCGAGCCGGGTGCCGAAGTCCCGCTGGTCCATGGACATGGCCAGGTTCTTGGCGACGGTCACGCCCTGGACGTTGCGGTCGTAGAAGATCTGCCGTGCGTCCGCCGCCGTGATGTCGACGTACAGCTCGAAGGGGACGCGCACGCGGGAGAGCTCGGGGTACGTCAGGCCGTACCGCTCGGGGTCGTCGTACAGGTCGTGCCAGGCGGTGGTCTGGGTCTCGCCGTCGATGGCGACGACCATCGTGCCCGGCGCGACGGTGAGACTGCGCAGGCCGCTGCCCGGTACGAGTTCGTCGCTGATCGCGGCGAGCGGTCCGGCGTGCCAGAGGGTGATCGGCGGCGTGGACCAGGCGGCGCCCAGCTCGCCCTTGAGGCCGGCGGCGATGTATTCGGCGTACGGCCCGACGTTCCTGCCCTTCTGCGAGGACTTCAGAGTCCGCTGCACGGTCGCCCGCAGCTCGGCATGGCGGCGCACCAGCCCGGAGGCCGCCTTCAGTTTCCTCGGGTCCTCCTCGGCACGCGGCGACGGAACGAGCTGGACGAGCGTGGGCACGGACATCGTCCCCACGACGGCGTCGTCGCGGAACGGCATGACGGTGAGCTGGGTCCCCTCGATGACGCCGGTCGGCATGGTGAGGCGCACGGAAACTCCCCCCGGAGTGGTCTGGTCGGACTCGGCACGGTGCTCGCGGCGGTGTCGCCCGGCGCACCGGTGGATGTGCGCCGGAGCGGCGCGGCATGACGGCATGGCCCGGCGATCGGCCCGTCGGACGCCGCTTCCCAGCGGAAGCATTCACAGATAAGCACAGAGCTGAAAGCATCGTCAATCAGCCTTGCAGGCTTGACGAGTGCTGTAGGTTGTTGACGTCCGCTAGCGAGAGGCCCCGACCCGCCATGCCCCAGACATCCGCCCAGGTGACCGCCGCCGAGATCTCCCGCATCGCGGGGGTCACGCGGGCCACGGTCAGCAACTGGCGTCGCCGGCACGACGACTTCCCGGCGCCGTCCGGGGGCACGGACAGCAGCCCGCTGTACGACCTGGAGTCGGTACGCGCCTGGCTCGCCTCACGCGGCCACACCTCGGCGGCGAGCCCGTCGGAGGAACTGCGCACGACCCTGCGCCTGCATGGTCAGGGCGCCAGCGGCACATCGGACCTGCTGCTCCTCGTGCTGGCGGCGGCGGCCCTCCCACCGGAGGAGCTGACGGCGGCCACGGGGTTGCCGGACGCGGACCTCGTCGCCCGCGCGCAGCGCGAGGCGACCGCCGCTGCCGACACCGTGCCGGCCGCGGACGCGGTGCGTTTCGCGGCCGGTGACGCGGCGGTGCTGCGGGCGCTGTACACGTGTGTACGCGACGAGGGGGGCCAGGCCGCGCTGGGCGTGCTGGCGGAGCGGGAGCTGGAGGACAGTGCCGCGTCCGGCGCGTACACGACTCCCGCACCGCTCGCTGACCTGGTCGCCCGCCTCGTCCCCGGTTCCCCTGCCGGTGTCCTCGATCCGGCCTGTGGCAGCGGCACCCTCCTGGCGGCCGCCGCCCGCCGGGGAGCGCGCGAGCTGTACGGCCAGGACCTGCTTCCCGTGCAGGCCCGCCGCAGCGCGGTGAGCCTGATGCTGACGACTCCGGAGGCGACGGTCACCGTCCGCGCCGCCGACAGCCTCCGCGCGGACGCCTTCCCCGGTCTGCTCGTCGACGCTGTGCTGTGCAGCCCGCCGTTCGGCGTCCGCGACTGGGGCCACGACGAGCTCGTCTACGACCCCCGCTGGGCGTACGGCGTGCCTCCGCGCGCGGAGTCGGAGCTGGCGTGGGTGCAGCACGCGCTCGCCCACCTGACGCCCGGCGGTCATGCGGCGCTGCTCCTGCCGCCTGCCATGGCCGGCCGCGCGTCGGGCCGCCGCATCCGGGCGGAGCTGGTGCGCAGCGGTGCCCTGCGCGCGGTGATCGCCCTGCCGACCGGCGCGGCGGTCCCCCTCCACGTCGGCCTCCAGATCTGGGTGCTGCAACGGCCCGAGCCGGGCGGCCCGGAGCGCAAGTCGGTCCTGTTCGTGGACACGGCGGCGGAGGCGCAGGGGCCAGGGGGGCGCGAGGGTACGGCGGTGCCCGCACGCACGCGGGGCGGGAGCCGGTCCGCCACCCTGGACTGGGAGGGGATCACCGCGCGGGCCCTGGGTGCGTGGCGGGCGTTCACGGAGAGCCCGGACACGTTCGAGGGCGAGCCCGGTGTCGCACATGCGGCGGGTGTCGTGGACCTGCTGGACGACATGGTGGACCTGACCCCGGCACGGCTCGTACGGGCCTCACGGGCGGAGATCGACCCGGCGGAACTGTCCGCGGAGGTCGACGCCACCCGCCTGAACCTCGTCAGGGCCGCGAAGTCCCTCACGCGGACAGCCGGCCACGAGGCCTGGAGCGCCGCGGGTGCCTCGCCCCGCGAGTGGCGCACGGCGACGGCGTCCGACCTGATGCGCGGCGGGGCGCTCACCCTGCTGCGCCCCTTGCCGGAGACCGTGCGGACCCGCGCGCAGGTCGCGAGGGGCGAAACCGGCGAGGACGGGAAGCCCGAGACACGGCCGGTCCTCACCAACGGGGACATCGCGTCCGGGTCGGGCCCCACGGGAACCCCGGCGGGGCCGCACGACGACACCGCACCCGTGATCGCCGTCGGGGACGTCCTCGTGCGGGCGGTGGCGAGCGGCGACGGCCCCATGGCACGGGTGGCGGGCGAGGAGGACGCCGGGGCGCTGCTCGGCAACGTCCACCTCTTCCGGCCCGACCCGGCCCGCCTGGACCCGTGGTTCCTCGCAGGCTTCCTGGGCTCGGAGGAGAACATCGCGGGCGCGTCGACGGGCAGCACGGTTCTGACCGTCAGCCCGGGCCGGCTGCGCGTGCCCCTGCTGCCGCTGGAGGAACAGCGGCGGTACGGGGAGGCGTTCCGGCACGTGCACGACCTCCGGGCGGAGGCCCGGCGGGCGACACGGCTGGCGGAGGACACGGCACGGCTGCTGGCGGGAGGGCTGACCGGGGGGCAGTTGCTGCCGTCGCGGGAGGCGACCTCACGTCCGCCGAGCGGCCACCCATCCCGCTAAGCGGTGCATCGTCGCCAGGACCACTCTCACGCCCGCCACGCCCGGTCGGAACTCTTCACCAGTTCTCCACCCGGAGAGGTTGACATCTCCGTTCCGCAATCCCCGTCCCCGCCCACGAGTGCATCCACTACCGTGTCTCCAGGCGCGCATCGCGGCTGATCAGACGCCCGCCACGACCGAATTTCGAGGACACACGTGCAGATGACGCCCCTGAACCCCGAGGACCCGCCCTCACTGGGCGACTTCGAACTCCTCGGCCGGATCGGCCAGGGAGGCATGGGCCAGGTCTTCCTGGGAGAGTCGCCCGGCGGTGAACCCGCCGCGGTGAAGGTGATCAAGCCCTCGGTCGTGGACTTCGAGTCCCGCCAACGGTTCGCGCAGGAGATCGAGGTGCTCAAGACCATCTGGGGCCCGCGCATCGCGGCGTTCCTGGGAGCCGACGCGGAGGCGGATCAACCCTGGCTGGCCACCGAGTACGTGGACGGCCCGGACCTCGCCCGGCACGTCAAGACGCACGGACCGCTCCCGTCCGTCCTCACCGCCGCGCTCGGCGCGGTCCTCGCCGAGGCACTGTCGGCCGTGCACACGCAGGACCTGCTCCACCGCGACCTCAAGCCCGCCAACGTCCTGCTCGGGCCGAACGGCCCGAAGATCATCGACTTCGGCCTGGCCGCCTTCACCGAGTCGCACGTCTCCCTCACCGCTCCCCACCAGGTCGTCGGCACCCCGATCTGCATGGCTCCCGAGCAGGCCGCCGGTGTGAAGCCCCTGACGGCGGCCGTGGACGTATACGCGCTGGGCGCGCTGCTCCTTTTCGCCGCGACAGGTCACTACCCGCACGAGGCGGCGACCCCTTACATGGTGTTCCACCTCGTCACCGACCCCGGTACGGCCCCGGACCTGTCCGGTACACCCGGCGAACTGCTGCCGCTCCTGACCGGCATGCTCGCCCAGGACGCCGGGGACCGGCCTTCGCTGACCGATGTGGTGCAGCAGTGCCGCTCGGTGATCGAGGCCCAGGGCATGAAGATCGCCCAAGCGCGTCGCAGGCTCACCGCGCACACCGCTGGGCAACGTCACAAGACCGCGCCCGCCGCCGACGCCCCCACCCTCCCCCGGCCCGCACCCGCGAGCGACACGGACACCGCCCCGGCCGCCCAGGACGTACCGGCCCCGCCCGCTTCCCCTTCCCCGGCTCCCTCCCCCACCGTGGTCGAGACCGTCCCCGATCTCACCGACCCGCCGGTTCGGGACTCGCCCGACCCCACGCCTCCCACCGGGGAGGGTCCCTCCGGCGGCCCCCGCCGCGAGCGGCCGGCGCCGAACCGCCCGCCCACGGCGTCCGGGCGGCCCCGGCAAGGAACGCAGACGCCGCGGCACTCCCCGCAGGCCCGCAGGACCGCGGAACGCCTCCGAACCGCGTACGCGGCGAGCGCTCCCTTCTGAGACCCGCACCCGGCCTGCCGCACCGGGCCGCACGGCCACTCCCCCCGTCCGCGCGTCCCGCCGCTTCGACGGTGACGCCACCGGACGACCCGTGACAGAACACACCCACCCCACCGACACGACCGCCCAGGAGGCAACCGCGTGACCGCCGACTTGAGCATCGCTCCCGCGACGAGCGGCGAGGACGCCCAGTTCCCGCCGGGCGCCCAGATCCTCGTACGGGACGAGGTGTGGCTGGTCCGCAACGCGACGCGGACGGAGCACGACGGCGCACGGATCGAGGCCGTCGGCGCCTCGGACTTCGTGCGCGACCAGGAGGCGGTGTTCTTCACCGGGCTGGACCGGATCGAGCTGCTCGACCCGCGGCAGACCCGTCTGGTGCGCGACGACTCGCCGAACTTCCGCCGCTCGCGCCTGTTCCTGGAGGCGGTCCTGCGCAAGACCCCGCTGCCGCAGGCCGAGCGCGGCCTCGCGCTCGCGGATTCTTTCCTCCTGGACTCGCTCCCCTATCAACAGCGTCCCGCGCAGCTCGCTCTGTCGGGCCGCAACCTGCGCCCCCGCGTGCTCATCGCGGACGTCGTCGGTCTCGGCAAGACCCTGGAGATCGGCCTCACCCTCGCCGAGCTGATCCGCCGGGGCCGGGGCGAGCGCATCCTCGTCGTCACCCCGCAGCACGTCCTGGAGCAGTTCCAGCACGAGCTGTGGACACGGTTCGCGATCCCGCTGGTGCGTCTGGACTCGGTGGGCATCGAGCGGATCCAGCGGGAGATCCCCGCGGGCCGCAACCCCTTCACGTACTTCAAGCGGGTCATCGTCTCCATCGACACCCTGAAGAACACCGACCAGTACAAGCACCACCTGGAGCGGATCACCTGGGACGCGGTCGTCATCGACGAGTCGCACAACCTCATCAACAAGGGCTCCCTGCGCAACCAGCTGGCCCGCACGCTGGCCCCGCACACCGACGCCCTGCTGCTGGCCTCCGCGACCCCGCACAACGGCGACGCCCGCTCCTTCGCCGAGCTGATCTCCCTGCTCGACCCGGCCGCGATCCGCGATCCCGAGCACTACCGCGCCGAGGACATCAAGCACCTGTTCATCCGGCGCACCAAGGTCAGTCCCGAGGTGCGCGAGCAGATGAAGGGCCAGTGGGCGGACCGCGGCCCCTCCCGCTCGGTCCGGGTGACGGCCACGCCCGCCGAGGAGAAGGTCTTCGAGGAACTGGCCGCGGTCTGGCTGCCGTCCGACGGTTCGAAGTCGGTCAGTGACGTCCCCCTGTTCCCCTACACCCTGCTGAAGTCCTTCCTCTCCTCCCACACGGCGCTGAAGGCCACGGTCAGCACGCGCATCAAGACGCTGGAGAAGAAGGACGCCCCGGAGGCGACGGCCGCCGAGCGCGCGGCCCTGCACCGGCTGCTGGAGCTGGCGTCGGGCATGGAGGAGGAGGACTCGGGCAAGTTCGGGGCCCTGCTGGAGCAGTTGAGGGAGATCGGGGTCGGACCGAGGTCCGACAAGCGGGTCGTGGTCTTCTCCGAGCGGGTGCAGACCCTGGAGTGGCTGGCGCGGACCGTGCCGGGGGCCCTCGGCTTCAAGGGGAAGGCCGCCCAGGAGGCGGCCCGGGTCATGCACGGCGGTCTGTCGGACGAGCAGCAGATGCAGTGCGTGGAGGACTTCGGCCTCGCGGACACGCCCGTACGGATCCTGTTCACCGGCGACGTCGCCTCCGAGGGCGTCAACCTGCACCGCCAGTGCCACCAGCTCGTCCACTACGACGTGCCCTGGTCGCTCATCCGCATCGAGCAGCGCAACGGCCGTATCGACCGCTACGGGCAGCCGCACCAGCCGCAGTTCAAGGCGCTGATCCTCACCAGCTCCGTCGACGGCGCCAAGGACGACACGCTCGTCGCGGAGCGCCTGCTGGAGCGCGAGGCCCAGGCCCACCAGTCGCTGGGCACGGCGGAGGCGGTCTCCGGCCTCTACCGGGCCGAGGCCGAGGAGAAGTCCCTCATCCAGGACCTGCTGCGGGGCCGCACCGTGGACGAGTCCCTGGACGCCGACCGCACCTCCGACACCGACGACGGCGTGGACGACTTCCTCGCCGACTTCTTCGGCGCCGTGAACGACGAACCGGAGGAGGACGCGGCCACCACCGAAGCGGGCGGCGGCGACGGCAGCGGGGCAGTACCCCGGGCGCACGTGCCCCGGCTGTTCGCCTCCGCCCGCGAGTTCCTCGACGAGGCGCTGCGCGAGGTCTACCCGGACGCCCACGACCGGCTGGACCTGTCCACCGACCCGGAGACCGGCTTGCTCTCCTTCGTCCCGCCCTCCGACCTGGTACACCGCCTCAAGGCGCTGCCCCCGGACTACATCCGCGAGCAGGGCCTGCGCGACCGTCTGAAGGTCACCTTCAACCGGCGGCTCGCCGACCACAGCCTGACGCGCGCCCGCGCCTCGGCGACCTCCAGCTGGCCCGACATCTCCCTGCTGACCGACCTGCACCCGGTCATGGAGTGGCTCACCGACAAGGTCCTGGTCCGCCTGGACCGCCAGGAGGCCCCGGTGCTGACCGCCGACGTGCCGCAGCCCACGTACCTCGTCCAGGGCATCTACTCCAACGCGCTCGGCCGCCCGACCGTCGTCAAGTGGATGGCGGTCACCACCGACGGCGAGGTCGACGACGACATGGTGGCGGTGCTGCACCGCGCCCAGGTCGGCCCGACGATGGCGAACCCGGGCCTCGCCCACGACCCGGCCCGCCTCGCCGAGGCGATCCCCGGCGTCCTGGACACCGCGGAGGCGTTCCTGGAACGGCACCGCGCCGCGTGGAACGAACCGCTCAGGGCCCCCATCGAGGAGTACAAGACCCGCCTGGGCTCCTGGGAGCAGCCGACACTGACGGGCAGTGCCGCCGCGCCCACCGGCACCCGCGAACGCCTCGCCTCCCTCGCGGACTCCCTCCTCACCACCGGCCGCCCGATGCTGCGGGTCCTCGCCGTCCTGGCCCCCGCCACCGCCCACGCCGCCTGACCGACCCGCAGAGGTACACGAAGATGACGTACGACAGCCTGGTCAACCGCGGCGACTACTTCTCCGCGCACTACCTCGCCGAGATCCTCCCCAAGGACCTCAAGTCCGGCCTGCTCGCCGAATGGAAGCAGCGCGAGGAGGACGCCGCCGGCACCGAGCGGCCCGAGGGCGCCCTGCCCGTCACCCCGCGCGCGGGCCTGCGGGCGCTGCGCCGCCCCTACTTCGCGGCCCGCTCCTACTTCACGATGGACGAGGAGCGGGCGGCGACCGGCGACGACGCCGTGACGTACGACGCCCCCGAGTGGCGCGACCGCGTCCGCACGCTCAACACGGAGGTGCTGCACGCCCTCGGCTTCGACGCCAAGCCGGGCACGCTCACCGTCGTCCGCGCCGACCAGTCCCACGAGGTGACGGTCGCGCACGCGGAGAAGGACCTCGTCGCCCTGGACTGCGGCTGGTCCGCCGAACCCGACGACGCCCTGGACCCCGACGGCCCCGGACGCCTCCTGGACGAACTGCGCCTGGACGGCCAGCACACGATCACCACCGGCTCCAAGCTCGCCTCCTTCCTGTTCGCCTGCGAGGACGCCCCCCGCTACGTCCTGCTGCTGGTCGGCGGCGTCGTCGTGCTCGCCGACCGGGCCGCGTGGGGCGAGGGCCGCTACCTGGCGGTCTCGCTGGACGCGGCGCTGGAGCGCAACGACGTCAAGGCGGGCGGCGAACTCGACACGGCGGCCGCCCTGTTCGGCGCCGACTCGCTGCGCACCCCGGAGGAGGGAGGCGAGAACCCCCTCGCGTCCCTGCTCGACAAGTCGACCAAGCACGCGGTGGGCGTCTCCAGCGAACTCCGCGACGGTCTGCGGCTGAGCGTCGAACTGATCGCCAACGAGGTCCTGGACCGGCTGCGCGAGGCCGGCGTCCGCCCGGAGGAGGTCAAGGAACTCCCCGAGCTGGGCCGCCAGTTGACCCGCGAGTCGCTGCGCTACCTGTACCGCGTCCTGTTCCTGCTCTACGCGGAGGCCCGCCCCGAACTGGGCATCCTGCCCTCGGACTACCCCGAGTACCAGCTGGGCTACGGCCTCGGCCGCCTCGGCGAGCTGATCGCCGAGCGCGACCTCGTCGACGAGAAGTCCCGCAAGGGCTTCTACCTGTACGAGTCGCTGGACCTGCTCTTCCGCAAGGTCCAGGAGGGCCACCGCCCGCGCCGCACCCACGGCGTGGACGCGGAGTCCGCCGACGCCGTCACCGCGAAGACGTCGGAGGACATGGGCCTGCGCTTCGAGCCGCTGCACTCCAAGCTGTTCGAGCCGGAGGCGATCCGGCTGATCGGCCGCGACACCGTCCCGGACCCGCGCGTCGACACCGAGGCGGACGCCGGCGGCGAGGACGAGCCGGGCGGGGAGCGCTTCGTCGACACCCGCCTGCGCAACGAGGCGCTCTACCGGGTGCTGCGCCTGCTGATGCTGACCCGCGGCAAGCGGCGCGAGCGCGGCGGCTTCATCTCCTACGCCCAGCTCGGCATCAACCAGCTCGGCGCCGTGTACGAAGGCCTGATGTCCTACTCGGGCTTCGTCGCGGGCGAGGAGCTGTACGAGGTCGCGAAGAACGGCGACCCGAAGGACGGCTCCTGGCTGGTCCCGGCGACGAAGGCCGACGAGTACCCCGACGAGGTGTTCGTCCGCCAGAAGGACGAGGACACCGGCGTGGAGGAGCGCGTGCGGTACGCGCCGGGCGCGTTCGTGTACCGCCTGTCGGGCCGCGACCGCCAGACGTCGGCCTCGTACTACACGCCCGAGTCGCTGACCCGCGTGACGGTCCAACTGGCCCTGCAGCACCGCCTGGACCAGGACGACACGGTCACCGAGGCCCGCGAACTCCTCGACTGGAAGATCTGCGAGCCGGCGCTCGGCTCGGGCGCGTTCCTCAACGAGGCGATCAACCAGGTCGCGGCGGAGTACCTGCGGCGCCGCCAGGACGAGTTGGGCGTCGCCGTCGACACGGAGAAGTACGCGGTCGAACTCCAGAAGGCCAAGGCGTACATCGCCCTGCACAACTCCTACGGCGTCGACCTCAACAACACGGCCGTGGAGCTGGCGGAGGTCTCGCTGTGGCTGAACACCATGCACCCCGGCATGGAGGCCCCGTGGTTCGGCCTGCACCTGCGGCGGGGCAACTCGCTGATCGGTGGACGGCGGGAGGTGTACTCCGCCGAGCGCCTGAAGAAGGGCGGCTGGCTGGGCACGACGCCGGAACGCTTCCCGCTGTCGGAGGCCCTGGCGGGCGCCCCGCTGCCCGAGGGCGCCGTCCACCACTTCCTCCTCCCGGCGAAGGAGTGGGGCGCGGTCGCCGCCGAGAAGGAGGCCAAGGCGCTGGCCCCGGAGGAGGCGAAGGCGCTGGCCGCCTGGCGCAAGGCGATCACCAAGTCCCCCAGCCCCGCGCAGACCAAGCGGTTGCAGGGCCTGGCACGGCGGGCGGAGTACCTGTGGGGGCTGGTCGTCCGCCGGCTGGAGATCTCCGAACGGGAGATCTCACGGCGCATCGACGTCTGGGGCGCGGAGGACGGCTGGCTGCGCTCGCCCGAGGTCGCGGTCCCGAGGGAGAAGGTCAAGGCCGACCTGGAAGCGGTCGACACCCCGTACTGGCGCCTGAAGACGCTGATGGACGCGTGGTGCGCGCTGTGGTTCTGGCCCGTGCAGGAGGCTGCGCTGCTGGACGGCTCGCACGAGTCGTACGCACGGGCGGCGGAGGTCGCGTCGCAGTCGGCGGGGTGGACGGTGACGGCGGCGCCGGTCGCGATTCCGGCTCAGTCGGGTGCGGCTGCGCGGGAGACGTACGAGTCGGAGGACCTGTTCGGTGAGGTCCAGGTCGTCGAGGTCAAGGCGAAGGGCGCGCGGGGCGGCAGCCGCAAGGAGCAGATCCGGGGCGAGCGCCGCCCGGTCGTCGCGCTGGCCTCACTAGACGACTGGCTCGACTTCGCCGAGTCGCTGCTGGGCACGCAGGACGTGGCCGCGGACTCGCTGGTGGCCCAGTTCGAGACGCTGGACGCGCTGGAGCGGTACGAGGACGAGCTGCCCGAGTGGATGGGCATGGAGAGGTTCACGTCGCTGGAGTCGCGGTATCCGTGGGCGGGGGTCGCACGGGATGTGGCTGAGCGGCAGGGGTTCTTTCACTGGGAATTGGAGTTCGGGCAGGTCTTCGGTAGTCGGGGCGGGTTTGACTTGCAGGTGGGGAATCCGCCTTGGGTTCGGCCTGACTGGCAAGAGGACGCTGTCCTGGCGGAACTAGAGCCTTGGTTCAAACTCTCTAGCAAACCGAGCACGGAAGAGTGGAGGCTCCGAAAAGCGGAGACTCTAGAAAGTTACGGGCCCCGCTACTTCCTGGAAGAACTCTCCACGAATACTGGACTCGGTGAATCATTGACTTCACCGGTGTTCTATCCCCTAATTTCTGGGTCTCGACCAAACCTGTACCGCTCCTTCATGTGTCAGGTTTGGCACCATTCAAACCTTTTCGGATCATCCGGGATGATCCACCCTGACACCCACCTCGAGGGCTCCAAAGATGGGCGCCTCCGAGCAGAGGCATACCATCACCTAAGGCTGCATGCAACTTTTATCAACTCAGGGAACTGGGCCTTCGAGATCGGCCGAACCGTTCCCTTCGGATTGCACATCTATGGCTCACGGAATCCGAGCATTGACTTCCTCACCCTTAGCCAACTGCACTCCGCGTCAGTACTTCTCGAATCCCTGAAGCATGACGGCTCCGGGCCAATCCCCGCACAGAAGTCCGGAGGAACCTGGGACGTAAGGCCTCATAAGTCACGACTAATTCGAGTGACACCGAGGCTACTGATTCAATGGCAAACTCTTCTAGCAGGCGAGACATCACCGGTCGAGCAAACTCAACTGCTGCATTCAATTACTACACACGAACAGGAAGCTATCGTCGCACTGGCACGCGTCACGGATAGGTTGAGGGCCCACAAGCCCTTCATCAGCACCGGCTACAACGAAACAAACGCCAAACAGGATGGCATTATTCGGCACGAGGTGGGCGACAGAGAGAATTGGGATGAAGTAATCCTACAGGGCTCACACTTCTCAGCAGCCACTCCATTCGCCAAGCAACCAAATCTGCCCATGCGCAACGGGAAAGACTGGATCCAATGGGACCTGGCTAGCCTATCCGAAGATGAAATTCCGCGAAGCACCTACGCACGAGCTTGCGATCGCAACATTTTCGAGGCGGCACAAGACCGCTGGGATGACAGCCCAAGCACTAAGACTTATCGGCTAGCCTGGCGGCGAATGATCGACCCAAAGAATACAGAGCGGAGCCTTTTCGCGACACTAATTCCCCCCGGCCCACCCCATGTACACACAGTGAATTCCATGGCGTTCACGAACGATAAAGATACTGCCCTTAATGCAGGATTCTGGGCCTCTCTGCCGCTTGACTATCTCCTGCGCGTAACAGGACGTTCTGATCTTCAGCAAGGCGAGGCACTTAAAATGCCTGCCGCCACTTCGGGCCACCCTTTGACTCATCCTCTCCTTCTGCGCACCCTGCGCTTGAACGCGCTAACCAATGCCTACGCACCTCTATGGGAAGCTCTTTTCGATAAGACCTGGCCAGCCTATGAGGATTGGGCCAATCCAAACTGGCCTAAAATCAGCCCACTCGCCACACACCTGCGCCCTAATTGGATGCACGACACTCCGCTCCGCACTGAATACGCACGCCGAGCCGCCCTCGTGGAGATTGACGCCCTAGTGTCCGTCTGGCTTGGCATCACTGCGGGCCAGCTAGTCGCGATTTATAAGTCTCGCTATGCGGTTCTCTCTGATCGCGAATCGGCAATGTACTTTGATGCCGCCGGACGCAGGATCGCATCTGATCCCTACGCCTACGGTCACGGCCAAGGGAAAGACACGTACCTCGCCCTGCTCTCGCACCTGGAGACCCCAGAGATCACGCCACCCCCGGTCGGATACACCGCCCCCTTCTACAAGGCCGACCGTGAGGCCGAGATGCGGGCCGCACACGCGCACTTCCAGGATCGCCTAGACAAGGAGATCGCTGCTGGTCGCTGGGTTCCGCCCGGAAGTCGCGAGGCCTGATTTCCGCTCCTTACAGTGACGGTCGGCGCTTCCTTATGAGAAGCGCCGACCGTCGCGAGCCACTATGCAACTCCGCCCGCCCAGCCATCGGACCGACGGGCTCACGTTCACATCGCCCGGAGCAACGCCACCCACGCCACCGAGCCAACTTTCAGCACAGCCCCGCCGCCCTGCCCCACGCACTTCGAGTCACGCACATGCACGCCGACAGCCGTAAGGGCGACCTCAACGCACTCACCGCCCGACCCCGTGCTGTAACTGCTGGTGCGCCAGGGCAGATTGGTCTCACCGTGCGTCGCGTCTTCCGCGTTCATAGCTCTCCCAGCATCTTTTCGAGGAGCCCCAAGGACTCGCGTGGGGTCAGGGCCTGAGCACGCAGGATGCCGTACTGCTCCTCGTACTCGCGCACCGACCTCCGCTCGCTGAAGATTCGGCTGTCGTTGCGTGCCTCAACGTACGGGAGTGTGCTGTACATGAGGCGGCGGGCCGCCTCGCACCCCGTCCAGCGTCAGACTCGGCAGCAGCGATCCCGAAGTTCGGAGATGACGGCCTTCTCGCGCGCGTTGACGTCACCGTCCACAGTGGCCACCCGGTCGGCCACGTCGAGGATGTCGCTCAGATCCCCCTGCTCGGCGTCGATGCGCCGCCACACTTCGGCGGGGTCGATGTCGACAAGACGGGCGAGCTCGTCGTCGACCAGCTGATGCCGCTCCCGGACGATTCGCACCAAGTGCCGCATCAGCAGCGCCTCGTCGTCGGCTATCTTGGCGTTCGCCCTGATGACGAGCCACGCGACCCACAGCATCAACTGCGGGTGCTGACTCCGCTTGCTCAGATTCTCGGCGAGTTCGATCACCCGCGCCTCGTTCCGGAAGACGGCCTGCGCGTGCCGGCCCGCGAAGAGCGTGGTGTAGCGGTTCAGCAGGACGGCGAGGGGGACGCCGACCAGGGGAATACCGATCTTGATGACGTTGCGCTGCAGGAGGTGCTTCCCGACGACGGGGAGTGCCTTCCCGGCGGCGAGCGCCGAATTCGAGTAGAAGCGCTTGACCAACGGTCGCACCAGGGCCGGGACCGCCTTGACCACGGTCTTGTTGGCCGCTTCGCCGCTCTTGATCGTGAAGGCCACGCGGATCAGCTTCCACAGGTCCTCGGGGTCGTTCACGTCGAGCGGGACCCGGTAGAGCACGGAGATGTCGTAGGCCAGGCGAAGCTGGAGCTGGCTGATGAACGCGACGTCGACCATCATGGTCGCCACGGCCGCGGGGACGGTCGCGGGTGAGGCACCCCCGAGGCTTCCGATGGTGGCGGCGACGGTCGCCGTGTAGGCGCCGGCGGAGAGCCCTCCTTCGAGCGCGGCGTACCGGGCCGCCATCTTGATCCGCTGATCCACGATGGCATCCGCGGGCACGCCCTCGTACCGCTCCTGGAAGTACTGCCAGTCGACCTTCTCGGTGTACGTGTTCATGGCATGGGCGGCGAGCTTGGTGAACCAGTTGCCCGACTTGATGTCGTCAGCGCTCAGGCCCTTGATGAACTTCTTCAGCTCGGCCTGCTCTTGCTCTACGACCTTCCGGTCGGCTTCGTCGTCCCCATCGATGTCGGCAACGTCCGGCGGAGCTTGGGTCATGGCGAGTTCCCCCCAGGTGGTTCAGCGAGTAGCCGGATAGCGGGGTTCGGACAACCCCGCTCACGTCTCGACACGGTGACTCGGTGAGCAGCACATCGGCCGACGGATGTCACGTTGAGCTGCACCTTAGCGTGTCGTCATGGGGCTGATGCCGGTCTTCCGACCTTTGTCATCACCGCCTTCACGGCGGCGAACCGAGTCACACCTCAGGCGACTTCGAGTTGGTCCGACACCGCGAACGGCGACGCGTCGGCAGCCTTCACTGCCTCTTCGCCGCGAGCCCCTCGGCAACTCCCGTCTCCCACGGGGTTTCGAGCAATGGCACGGTGTTCCTGGAGCGGTGGTGAGCCGCGGGTGCGTGTGTGCAGGGGGCGCTGCACGCCGGGGGGAGGGCGCCGGTACGCGGTGCGGGGGAGACGGTGCCGGTTCGGGGGACGGATACGCTGCGTGTCTTTATGGTGGGCGGAGAGTGAAGGACGCCCGCCGTACAGCAGGCTTCTGTACCGGCGTTTCTGGGCGGGCGGGGCGAGGGGAGAAGGCACCGTTGACGGGGAACGGCGAGAGCGAGACGGGCATCATCCGGTGCTTCGGGCAGCAGGTGCGGCTGCTGCGGACGAGCCGGGGGCTGACGCGGGCGGAGTTGGGCGCGAAGCTTGGGTACAGCGAGGACATGGTCACCTCGGTGGAGCTGGGGCGGCGGATCCCGAAACCGGAGTTCATCGACCGGGCGGATGCTGTGCTGGAGGCCGGCGGTCTGCTGGCGGTGATGAAGGAGGAGGTGGGGCTGGCACGGTACCCGGCGTTTTTCCGGGACGCGGCGAAGCTGGAGGCGGAGGCGGTTGAGCTGCATGTTTATGCCAGCAAGGCTGTGCCTGGTCTGTTGCAGACGGAGGAGTACGCGAGGGCGGTCTGTGAGATGTGGCTGCCTCTGCTGGACCCTGAGACCGTCAACCAGCGTGTGGGATCCCGTCTCGCTCGCCAGGTGATCCTCGACCGCCAGCCGTCCCCCACGATCAGCTTCGTCATCGAGGAGCATGTGCTGCGTAGACCCCTGGGTGGGAGGGAGGTCATGCGAGGCCAGTTGGAGGAAGTGCTGCTTCGCGCGCAACAGAGGAACGTGGTTGTTCAGGTCATGCCGATCGGTTGCGTGGAACACGCGGCCCTGGACGGGCCGTTCACTCTCTACGAGACGCAGAAGGGCCAGCGGCTCGCGTACGAGCGTCACGCCTGGCGGCACGCCCGACCCGGCCGCCACGCTGGCCGCATGCACAGCCCTTCCCCCCAGCGGCACCGGGCACCCGCCCCCACGCCGCCCCCCGAGTTCGCCATGGCCTTCACCTCCACCCCGCGAGGCGCCCGCCTGGCCCGGCTGTTCGTCTCGCACTGCCTGGACTCCTGGGGGCACCCCTACGACGGCGGCGTCAACGAGACGCTGACCCTGATCACCGCCGAGCTGTGCGCCAACGCCGTACGGCACGGACGGGTGCCCGGCCGGGACTTCCACGTCCGGCTGGCCGCCGAGGCGGACGGCGGGCGGCTGCGCCTGGAGGTCTCCGACAGCCGCGCGGAACGCCCGCCCGCCGTCACCGCCCCCACGGCCCCCGACGCCGAGTCCGAGTCCGGCCGCGGCCTCCTCCTCGTCACCTCCCTGGCCGACGGCTGGGGCGTCACCGACCGCCGGCCCGGGACCGGCAAGACAGTGTGGGCGGTCGTCGACGTCGGTTGAGTCCGAGGAGGAGAGGAACCGGACGCACCGGGCACAGCCTCGCGCGCGCAGTTCGCCGAGCCCGTTCCGCGATCAGGGAGACGTCCCGGGAAGTCTTCCGTCACGCGGCGAGGCGCCGTCCCTCACCGCGTGGCCGGTGGAAGCCAGTCGGCGAAGATCTCCGGAAGGCGGTGCAGGTCCTGGGCCGTCACCGTGACGAGGCGCAGGCCGGCCAGGCGGGCCAGTTCGCGCTTGCGTGCGACCTTCGCCGCGTACGTCTGGCGTTCCATCAACCCCAGGGCCTCGACGAACGTGCCGTCGGCGAGGCGCCAGTCGGCGCGCAGCCCCGTCGTGTTGAGTTCCGGATGGCGCGGGTAGTGCGGCTCCGGTTCGTGCGCCACGCCCCAGTGGTGCAGGAAGTCGTCCACGTGCCGTTCGAAGAGTGAGCGGCACAGGTGGCCGTCCGTGGCCACGGTGACCGTGCCCATCGACGAGCGGACCCCGTCCTTGAGCAGGTCCGCGAGCTGGAGCCACTCCGTCCAGGTGCGGGCCGGGCGCGCCGGACGGGTGCTCAGCAGCGTGGAGCCGGGCCGGGGGACGAGGAAGCGGCAGAGCAGTGCCTCGTCCACGAGGGACGCGTCGGTGAACGGGACCGAGATCCGGTCCAGTTGGGCGAGGGACGGCGGTCCGGAGAACTCGATCGCGGCGAGCCTCCGGACGGCGTGCAGGATCGCCTC
The DNA here is from genome assembly GCF_014648915.1 of Streptomyces phaeofaciens. Lineage (GTDB taxonomy): Bacteria > Actinomycetota > Actinomycetes > Streptomycetales > Streptomycetaceae > Streptomyces > Streptomyces phaeofaciens. The sequence goes on from NZ_BMSA01000008.1 coordinate 55,292, forward strand.
GGTCCACTCGCCGTCCGCGCCGTTGTCCCGCAGCACGCCGTTCTGCGCGAGTCCGCAGCAGCCGTGGCAGTAGTAGAGGCCCGGGCGGGCCGACTGGGCCGAGCGTCCGCACAGTCGGCACGGCCCCCGGTGTTCGAGATCGACGGGGGCGCCGAAGAGCGACTCCAGCGCACGCCGGTAGTAGGTGTTGTCGGCCGCGTCGTCGACGAGCGGGGGCAGGAAGTCGTCCGAAGGCGCCGGTTCCGCCGGCTTGGCGTTGAGCCATCGGCGGTGCCGCTCGGGAATCAGGCGCCGTACGGCCTCCGTCACCCGGCTGGATCTGCTGAAGGGGCTGACCTCCGACGCGGCGAACGTGGCCCGGAAGTTGTGCCTCTCCACGTCCTCGCGCGGTGCACCCCGGGTGACGAGCAGCGGGCTGACGCCGTGTCGGCGGAGCAGAACCGTCATCGGCTCGGTGAACGGACCGGCGTAGACGGTGAGGGTTCCCGAGTCCGGGTCGTACCAGCCGGCTTCGGGCAGCGCGGAGAGCGGCAGCCCGTCCTTGGACAGCCGGATCGACCAGATGCCGTTCCGGGCGACGACCGTGGCGTCGGGGAACTCGCCCAGGGTCTCCAGTCGCTCGGGCTCGTCCACGTCCACGCCGTGCGTACGCAGGGCCTCCAGCGCCTCGGCGCGGGTGCGTTCGTCGACGAGGGTGAGCGGGCCGTCCGGGTGGTGGTACCGGCCGACCTCCACCCCGGTCTCGTCGAGGACGAGGATCCTGGTGTGCTGGTAGACGGACCGGGTCGTGGCGCGCAGTCCCCGGAACCCGTGCGGCCTCTCCCGGAACTCGTCCCAGGCCCGCAGCAGGGGCAGGGCCTCGGCGTCCCGGCGCTGACGCGCCCGGTCCCGGTCGGTCTCCCGGCCCCATGTCCCGTCGGTGGCCCGGTGGTGCAGGCCCGTCCTCATCAGGATGACCAGCCGTTCCGAGAGCGCGCGGCGCAGCCCCTGCTCGACGACGGACGGGGGCGTGGAGGCCGTGCCCGAAGGCTGCTCGGTGGCTCCGGCGGCCTTCGTCCGTCGACGGTCCTCCAGGTAGTCGTCCACGAGCGTGCGGACTCTCTCCCGGGCGGGCAGGAGGACGCGCACGGACCCGATGCCGTAGCCGAACTCCTTCTGCTCCGCCCAGGAGAACGGCCGGTCGCGGTCGGGCTCCCACCCTTCGTCGACGTCCTGCCCGTCCTCCTCCTCGTAGAAGTAGCCGTCGTCCTCGAGTTCGTGGAGTTCGATCCAGCCGTGGCAGCCCACGGGCGTCCCGGTCTGCTCGGTGAGCCTGTGGATGCTCTCGCTCATAATGTGGAGACTGCTGCCGTACAGGTAGCCCATGTGCCGGTCGAGTACGGATCCGCCGTGGTGCGGCGGGGCGGCGACGGAGACGGCGCGGGAGTCGTAGTCGTTGTCCGGCCGCGGGACGAGGCCGACGCGTATGGGTATGACGATGTCGCACTTCGCCCGCGGCGGGGCCGGCACCACGCTGTCCTTCCGCAGATGGCGGAGGACGAAGGCGCGCAGGGCGGGTACCGAGTCGTCGAAGACCGCGAAGGCCGGGGTGAAATCCTGCGTCGGATCACCGGGAATCATGAGCATGCCCTCATCGGGCGCGTGCTGGATGGTCTCTCCACTCGACATGCGCAGATTATGCCAATGGCATATGCATGACTGTGAGGAAGGGGGTGCCAGTGGCCCACCGTCCTCGCCGCCGTGGGCGCGCCGCGCCTGGTCCCGGCACCCTGCGTCGCGCACGGCCCACCGAACCGATGACGCGCAGGAAGCCGCGAACCACGGGCGCGCTGTCGGTGATCCGTCCTAATCTGCTCACCGTGCCGGGTCGCCTCGTCCCGGACCGCGCCCTCGCCACCGTTCGTGCCGCGTCCGGACAGGGCGGAGAGCACGGAAGGGACGGAGAACGCAGCGGCGCGGGCAACGCGTTCGGCCCACTCCCCCGCACCTCGATCACCGACCCGATAGGTTTCGTCCCATGCCTGGCCGTCTCCTCGAACTGCACGTCGAGAACTTCCGCAGCCTGCGCGACGTGACCGTGCCGCTCGGTCCGCTCACCGTGTTAGTGGGCCCGAACGGGGCGGGCAAGTCCAACGTGCTGGAGGTGTTCGACTTACTCGCCGACATCATCCGCACCGACCTCCAGCCGGCGCTCGACACGCGCGGCGGGTTCGACGAGGTGGCCTTCTGGGGCGGGAACAAGCCGCCGACTTCCATGCGCATCCACCTCAAGGCGACCTGGACCACCAACTCCACCCTCAACGCACCGGACGAGTACGGCCTCACCATCCGACGGCGCTCCCTACCGGCGAACCGGGACGGCAAGCGGCTCACGTACGCCCTTTCCCGCGAGGAGAGTTTCGCGTTCAAACGCAGGCAGGGACGCGGCCGGCGCATCAAGATCACGGGTGAGGAGGCGCGCATCCTCGACGTGCGGGCGGGTGAGAGCAAAGACAGCGGCAGCTTCGGCATCCGCAGGCTGAGCAGCGGGCTGTCCACACTGCCCCGGCTCGGTCCCTCCGACGGCGGCGACGAGGTGACGCGAGTGGCCGACCGTCTGTCGTCGTTCCGGGTCTTCGACGTCGACGTGGCGGCGGCCCGGCAGCCGACCCGCCTGCGTGGAACGGACTTCGCGACCCTCTCGCCGCACGCCGAGAACCTGGCCGGATTCCTGATCCACCTCAGTGGGCGCGAGGAGACCTGGAACGACCTGGTCGCCGACGCCCGCACGGTCCTGCCGCACCTGGAGAACATCGAGTTCGAGGAGGTCGGCGGGTCGACCGACCAGCTGACCGTCGTACTGCGCGAGCGCGGTCTGCGCCGCCTGACCCCGCTCGCCTACGCCTCCTACGGAACGGTCCGCCTCCTGGGGCTGCTCGCCCTGCTGTACGACCCCAACCCACCGGCGTTCACCTGCATCGAGGAGATCGACCACGGGCTGCACCCACAGGCCCTGGAACTCGTCGTGCAGCGGCTGCGCGAGGCCGCCGAGCGGACCCAGTTCATCGTGGCCACGCACTCGCCCGCGCTCGTCAACCGGCTGCGCCCGGAGGAGTTCGTCGTGTGCGACCGCGACGAGGACGGGGCGTCGATCATCCCCGCCCTCACCGTCGACGAGGTGAAGGAGATCGTCGAGGAGTCCGGTGAACAGCCGCTCGGCGAGCTGTGGTTCTCCGGGGTGCTGGGCGGCGACCTCACCGGGGGCGAGCTGTGACCCCGAGGGGACGGCAGGGCGGCGGGCGGGCGTCCCGGGACCAGCAGGGCGTGATCGTGCTGGCCGGCGAGGACCAGAACGACTGCGAGATCATGGCCGCGCTAATACGCGCGCACCGGCCCGACCTGAGCGCTACGGCCAAACTGGTCCGCATCAACGACCCGGTGCGGCTGCGCAGGAAGTCCGGTGCGGACCTCGCCGCCGCGGTGAAGGCGCTGGCCGGCAAGGCGCGGGCCAAGGCGCGCCAGCAGCGCTCCGAGTTGCTCGGGTTCGTCGTCCACGAGGACCTGGACGGGTACGCCGACGCCCGGTACGACCGTATCCGCAAGACGCTGACCGACGAGTTCGCCCGCCAGTGCCAGGAGTTCCGGACGGCCCTCGCGCTCGCCGCCTGGGAGAGCGAGGGCTGGCTGCTGCTCTTCCCCGAAGCCTTCCCTCACGTCCGTCCGCGCTGGAAGGTCCCCGACCGGCTCCTCGACAAAGACACCGGCCGGGTCAAGGACGCCAAGGAGGAGCTCAAACGGGGGCTCGGTCTGCCGGTCTTCCGGGAGAGCGACGGCCCCGCGGTAGCCCGCGAGGCGCTGAAACACCAACTGATCCCCTCCCCGCGCGGCAGCAACCGCTCGTACGCGGACTTCGTCGGGGATCTCACGGACTGGACCTGACCGCCGGGCCACGCGTGCCGGAGGGCAGGGCACGGCCGGGCCTCGGCCGCCCAGGTGCGGCCGTATGCCGCGTTCACGCCTTTGACCCCTTTTGGCGAAGGTCTGAGATTCGACCAGGTGGGTACCGTTGTCCGAGGTGGGCGATATTTTTGACGCTGATCGTCACGACACCTTCGCCGACAGCCACGGCGCCGGGTGCCCGGCGGTTCCGGCAACCGTCCCGTCCGAAAGGTCCTCGTGAAGCCCACCCTGGCCGCCGCGCAGCTCCGCGGCAGTCTGACGCAGTACCTCACGACGACGTACGCGCTGGCCGACGAGGACACACGGCTCGCGCTGGAGCGGTTCCTCGGGGACCCGGAGACGGGCATCTTCCGGGGGCCCTACCTGCGGATCAGGACGCCGTTCCACCCCGCCGACGACGAGTGGCGGTCGGCGCTCGAGTGGCAACCCTCGTTCACGCCGTGGCGGCACCAGGCGAAGGCGTGGGAGCGGCTGAGCACGTACCGGGGGGCGGCCGAGCCCACGCTCGTGACGACCGGCACCGGGTCCGGCAAGACCGAGTCGTTCCTGATCCCCGTGCTCGACCACTGCCGACGGCAGAAGGCGCTGGGCAGGCGCGGGGTGAAGGCCGTGCTGCTGTACCCGATGAACGCGCTCGCCACCGACCAGGCCGGCCGTATCGGCGACTACCTGGCACAGCCGGAACTGGCCCAGGTGACGGCCGGTCTCTACATCGGGGACAAGCCGGACACGGACTTCCGGCGGGTGATGACCCGGCGCGAGGAGATGCGCCAGTCGCCGCCGGACGTGCTGATCACCAACTACAAGATGCTGGACCTGCTGCTGCAGCGAGCCGAGGACCGGCCGCTGTGGGAGGGGGCCGACCCGGCGTACGTGGTGCTGGACGAGTTCCACACCTACGACGGCGCGCAGGGCACCGACGTGGCGATGCTGCTGCGGCGGCTGGCTGCGGCCGTGGGCGCCTCGAAGCCGGAGCGGCCGCTCGGGTCGATCTGCCCGGTGGCGACCTCGGCGACCCTCGGCGAGGGCGGGGGCGACACCGGCGGCATCCTCACCGTCGCCGAGCAGGTGTTCGGTGTGCCGTTCGGTCCGGACGCGGTGATCGGTGAGGAGCGGCTGAGCGCCGACGACTTCGTCGGCGACATCGACTACGAGCTGCCCGAGCCTCCCAGCCCCAAGGAGGTCATCGATGTGTCGGGCGGACCGGGCGTCGAGTCCGATCCGAACCGCCTCGACCTGGACGGGCTCGCCGAGCGGCTGCTGGGGCGGCGTGGCCTGGACGCCTTCCAGATCGGGCGGCTGCTGAAGAAACACGACTTCACCCATGGTGTGCTTGCGCTGCTGAACGGCGAGCCGCTCGACGAGTGGGGGCTGCGGGACCGCATGGCCCGCTTCGGGTACGCGTGGGCGCGCACCGCGCGGGAGAACCCGCGGCTCGCGTTGGAGGCGCTGTCGCGGTTCGTGGCGCTGCTGTCGTCCGCGCGGGATCCGGGATCCGACGAGCGCCGGCCGCGTCCGCTGCTGCACATCGAGGCGCACCTGTGGGTCCGGCCGGTGGGGCGGGTGCTCGGCGGGGTGGGTGCCCGGCCGGAGTTCCGGTGGTACGAGGACGAGCGGACGGTCGCGCGGCGTTCCGCGCTCACCGCGGCGTCCGCGTCCGAGGACTCGTCCGACGGCGACGACTGGCCGACGGCGGACTCGCGGCGGCCGCAGGCGCTGCCGGGTTCGGACACCGTGCAGCGGCCTGCCCAGGCCCATCTGCCCGCGATCTACTGCCGGGTGTGCGGCCGTTCCGGCTGGGCGGCCCTGTCCCCGGAGGCCGATCCGCAGAAGCTCGAGACGAGCCCGCAGCGGATCTGGTCGGCGGCCGTCGGGCGGGACAAGCGGCGGCTGCGGTACTTCATCTCGGCGACGCCGGGCGAGGCGCGGGACGCCCTCGCGGCGCTCACCGGCGCCGCGCCGAAGCAGGCCGGCGGTGTCGACCCGCAGTCCGTGGTGGTGCTGGACGGGGCTCAGGGCACCTACCGTCTGCCGGTCGCCGAGCACGGGGAGGGACTGCAGGACGCGTGGTTCGCGCGGGTGATCCTGGACAAGAAGACCGCCGACCAGGCCGCCAAGGACGACACCTGCCCGGCGTGCGACACCGACAACGGCATCAGGTTCCTCGGCACCGCGCTCGCCGCGCTGGCCTCCGCCACGGTCACCCAGTTGTTCACCGGCGGCCAGGAGATCGCGCTGGCGCCGGAGGAGCGCAAGACGCTGCTGTTCAACGACTCCACGCAGGACGCGGCGCACCGCGCCGGATACGTCGCCAACGCCTCGTACAAGTTCTCGCTGCGCTCGCTGCTGGCGCACCAACTGGACGACGCCGGTACGCCGCTCCCGCTCAACGACCTCATCGGCGACGTCCTGGACTCCGTGGACGACCCGCAGACGCTGGCCGCGGTCGTCCCGCCGGACCTGCACGACGAACCGGGCGTGGACCGGCTCCTGTCGGGACGTGGCACCGGGGACGCGCGGACCTGGAAGCTCATCGGTGAGCGGCTCGCCTTCGCGACCGTCATGGAGTTCGGACTGCGGTCGCGGCTCGGGCGCACCCTGGAGCTGACCCGGACCACGGCCGCGGAGGTGGTGATCGCCGAACCGGACCGGATCGTCGGGCTCGCCCGCGACCTGCACCTCGCGCTGCCGGGGCAGCTGGGGCTGGACGGCGGCCTGCCCACGCCCGAGCGGTACCTGGCGTACGTGCGGGGGCTGCTGGAGCGGGTACGGCTGCGCGGCGGTGTGCGGCACCGGTGGCTGGACACCTGGATCAAGGAAGCAGGCGTCAACCAGTACCTCATCTCCGGGCAGCGGCCGGAGGGCATGCCGGCCTTCCCGGAGGGGTACGTGGCGCCGCCGAGGTTCCTGCTCGCCGGCCCCAAGGAGAAGACGAAGTTCGACACGATCGCCGGTCGCGGCAACTGGTACCAGGACTGGACGCGGCGCTGCCTCGGCCTGGACGCGGCGCAGGCGACCGAGTACCTGCGCAGGCTGCTGCCGGTCCTCGCGGACGAGGGCGTGCTGTCGGCGCGCACCGCCAAGGACCGCACGACCCGCGTCTACGGGCTGCAGCCTGGCCACATCCATGTACGGCTGCTGGCGGACGACCTGGTCAACAAGGCGTTCGTGTCCTGCGAGGAGTGCGGCTGGCAGCAGGTGGTGCCGCCCGAGCGGCGCACTCGCTGGTACGGGCACCCCTGCCCGCGCTGGCGCTGCACCGGTCTCCTCGCCCCACCCCAGTACGGCATGTCGTCGACCGGGGCGGGCAGCGGCGGCTTCGGCGGGAAGCTGGAGCGCGACTACCGGGCCGACTACTACCGCCGCCTGTACCTGACCGGTGGCACCTATCGGGTCGTCACGGCCGAGCACACCGGCATGCTGACCCGGCCCGAGCGGGAGCGCGTGGAACGGACGTTCCGGCAGGGCACCCACTACACCGACCCCAACGTGCTCTCCTGCACGCCCACCCTGGAACTGGGCATCGACATCGGCGACCTGTCGGCGGTGCTGCTCGGCTCGCTGCCGGGCGGCCCGGCGAACTACGTGCAGCGCGCCGGACGCGCCGGGCGCCGTACCGGCAACGCCCTGGTGGTCGCCTTCGGCGGGCGCCGGGCCCGTGACCGGTACTACCTGGACGACCCGACAGAGATGATCGCCGGTGACATCGTGCCGCCGGGCTGCTACCTGTCGGCCGTCGAGATCCTGCGCCGCCAGTACACGGCGCACCTGCTGGACCGGGCGGCGCGCGGCGAGCTGACCACGGCGGACGGCGAGCCGCTCATGCCGGTGCCGCGCCTGTCGTCGGCGCTGTTCGGCACGACCGGCTGGTGCCAGGACCTGTCGGAGGCGGCGCTCACCCACGGGGCGCGGCTGGTGGAGGAGTTCCTGGCGCTGTTCCCACAGGCGCCCGGCGGTCCGGACGACGACCGGGGAGTGTCCGCGCACGCGGCGGACGAACTGCGTGCCTACGCCACCGGCGGCATCGCGCGCGCATTGCAGGAGGCGGAGGAGGAGTGGACGGTGCGCCGCGAGGAGCTGCGCCGCCGCATCGCCGCCATCGACACCGCCATGGACGGGCTGCTCGCCGCGGACCGTGAGCAGGGCGCCGAGCGGCGCGAGCTGCTCGCGGAGCGGCGCGCCACGGGCGAGCTGTTGCGCGAGCTGAGCCAGACCAGCGCCCACGGCACCCTCGTCGAACTGGGTCTCTTGCCCAACTACAGCCTCACCGACACGACGACGTCGCTGGAGGCCACGCTCTACTGGAAGGAGGCCGCCGGGGACGACGAGGGCACGGAGGCCCCGGAGAGCGCCGACGAGCGCCGGGAGTGGGTGTACCGCAGCGAGATGCGCGACTACGAGCGCTCCCGCAAGCTGGCCCTGACCGAACTCGCGCCCGGCAACAGTTTCTACGTCAACGGCTACCGGCACGTCGTGCGCGCCCTCGACATCGGCAGCCCGGAGCGGCGCGCCTGGGCGGTGTGGCGCATGTGCCCGGCCTGCGGGTACGCGCGCACGCACGGTGATCCGAAGAACGACACCTCGCCGTGCCCTCGGTGCGGTTCCCGGGAGATCGCCGACGCGGGATGTGTGCACCACGTGCTGGAACCCCGGCGGGTGATGTCCCGGGACAAGCGGGACGACGCCCGGGTGCGGGACGACCGTGACGAGCGGGACCGGAGGCGGTACGCGGTCCTCACCACGGTCGACATCGACCCCGCGCATCTGACGGCCGGATCGTGGCGGCACGACACCGCGGTCTTCGGCGCCGACTTCACGCGCAAGGCCGTCGTCCGCACCCTGAACCTGGGGGTCGACCGGCAGGACGGCAGCAGCACGGTTCCGCTGGCCGGTGACGACGTGCGTCTGAACCCCTTCTACGTGTGCACGAGTTGTGGTGGGGCGACGGCCGACGGGCGACCGGTCGTCGACCAGTCGCAGCACGCACTCACCGCCTCACTCGCCCGCTCCACCCGTGCGAGTGCCCACCACCAGCTGTGGTGCCCGCGCCGACGGCTGCGCGGCAGCGGCGAGGAGCAGGGCGCCGGGACCGACGTACCGCTGCTGCTGGCGCACGAGCTGACCACGGAGGCCGTCCGCATCCTGCTACCGGCGTCCGTCGCCCGCGCCAAGGAGCGGCTCGCCTCATTCACCGCAGCGCTGTTCGCAGGCATAGCGGCCCGCTACGGCGGCGACCCCGACCACATCGACATCACCGCCGCGTCCATGCCGGACGGCGAGGACCGCGACTGGCCGCGCCGGTTCCTCGTGGTGTACGACCGGCTGCCAGGCGGCACCGGGTACCTGCACCGCCTGGCGACCTCCGACGGCTTCCGCGAGGTCCTGCTGAAGGCCCGTGAGGTGATCGAGGGCTGCGGCTGCCTGGAGAAGGGGCTCGACGGCTGTCACCGCTGCCTGCTGCGCCGCGTGCCGCCGGCCGACTACGACAAGGTCAGCCGCAACGAGGTCCGGCAGATGCTGGACGAACTGCTCGGTGCGGACGGCGAGCGCTGGCGCACCTCGCCCGTCGCCACCACCCAGCACATCCCCATGCACCGGCAGGCCGAGAGCGACCTCGAAGTCCTGTTCATCGACACGCTGCGGGAGTGGGCCGCACTCCCGGAGAGCCGGGCGAGCGGTGACGCCTACATAACGCCGGCCGGCACCCACGCGCTGGACCTGCGGCTGACCGCGGCCGACGGCACCACGCTGAGCTGGCGGGTGTCCCAGCAGCGCGTCCTCGACGGCACCCGCCCCGACGTCCTGTTCGAACGGGTCGACGCGCCCGGCCCGCGCGTGGCGCTCTACCTGGACGGCTACGAGTTCCACGCCGGCCGGTCGCACAACCGGGTCGGCGACGACGCCGACAAGCGCACACGGCTGCGCGCGGAAGGGCTCAGGGTCTTCCAGCTCGCCTATGGCGACGTGAAGGAGTGGCAGCGCCGTGTCCGGGACACCGGCTACGCGGGCGCCGGCCCGGCCGACCCGGTGTGGGAGCCGTACGGCGAGCAGGCCCGCGGCAAGGCCCGCGACTACTACGCCAAGGTGCGGGGCGGGCTGCCCGGTGAACTCGCTGAGACGGTGTGGGTCAACCCGGCCGTGCAGCTCGTGGAGTATCTGCGCCGACCGGACGCCGAGCGCTGGCAGTGGCGGGCGGAGGCGGCCCTGGCGGGCTTCATGGGCGACGGGGCGCGGCCCGTCGCGCTGCCACCGGACGTGCTCGGCGAGCAGATCACGGCGGCGCTGCACGGTGGAGCGCCCACGGGGCCACGCGGCCCGGTGCAGCTGTTCACGGTCACCGACCGCTCGGGACTGCCCCTGGTCCTCGCCGCGGACAGCCGGGTGAAACCTCCCGCGTGGACCGGTGTCTCCCTCCTCGACGACACACCGGGTGTGCATGCCCAGGAGGAGGCGCACAAGCGCCGCTGGCGGGCCTGGCTGTACTGGTCCAACCTGCTCCAGTTCCTGGACGGCGGCGGCGGTGACGCCGTCCAGCTCACGACCTCTCGCCTCGACGGGTTCCCTGTCGAGACCCTGGCGGTCACGGGCGGCAGCGGCGTCCTGGACAGTGTCCGCGCCACGCCCGCCGTTGTCGCGACTGCCGACGCCAGGCCCGTGCCGGCCGAGGCCGTCGCGTCCTCTCCGCAGGCTCCGGCTGCGGCGGAGACGCCTGCCGCGGGCGCCCGGGACGCGAAATGGGACCGGGTCGTCGAATACCTCGACCCGGACGAGCCCGGCCTGCTCGCACTCGCCGAGGCCCTCGCCGCCCGTGGTGTCCCCGTTCCCGAGGACGGCTACGAGCTCGACGAGCACGGCTGGCTGGCCGAGTTGGCCTGGCCCGCCGCACGCGTCGGTGTCGTCCTGGCCCCGCGCCCGCCGGAGGGCGAGGACGAGGATCCGGAAGCCGTCGACCGCGACGGTGCGTTCGCCGCGGCCGGATGGGAGGTGCGGCCCGCCGCCGACTGGACCGCCCACGACATCGCGGACCGCCTCGACAACGCACCACCGTCGGACGGCCGGGGACATCGTGACCCGCTTGGCGGCATCACCACAGAGAACGGGGAGAACGGACAACCGTGACCGGCAAGAACGTGACACTGCGCCTGCTCGACAAGGCGGACCGGGAGATCCTCAAGCTCCCCCGGCCGGTCAAGGGCGCGATCTACGACTTCCAGCACAAGTTCAAGACCAACCCCGACTCCGCGGGACTGCGTCTCAAGCAGTTGCAGGGCCACGACAAGCTGCACTCGGCACGCGTCAACGACGAGTACCGGGCGCTGCTGCTGCGCCTGGCCGACGACGACTGGCTGATCGTCTCGGTCAAGCACCGCAAGGACGTGTATGCCCATCTGGACCGACTCACGTACTCGGTCAACCGCATCACCGGCGGCATCGAGTACGTGGACCTGCAGGTCGTGCAGGAGGAGGTGCTCAGTCCCGCGGCCCCTCGGCCCGCCGAGCCCACCGGGCCTGTCGAGCCCGCCCGTCCCACCGAGCCGGCCGCTCCGCGGCCGCTGTTCGCTAAGTGGTCGGAAGAGCAGCTCACCGATCTGGGTGTGGCCCCTTCCCTCGTCCCGGTCGTCGCCGCGCTGACCACCGAGGACCAGCTCCTCGGCCTCGTCGAGTACGCGCCGCAGCTCACCGGCGAGGTGCTGCTGGCGCTGTACGACGGCAAGGAGTACGACGACGTCCTGGAGCAGGTCACCGCTCCCGTCGCGGCACCGGAACCCGTGGACCCCGAGGACTTCCGGGCCGCCGCCGAACGTCCCGCCACCATCGTCACCACGACCGACGACGCGCTGCGAGAGGCTCTGGAAGGCGAGGACTTCGGGCGCTGGAAGGTGTTCCTGCACCCCACGCAGGCCAAGCTCGTCTCACGGGACTACAGCGGTCCGGCCCGTGTGGGCGGCGGACCCGGCACCGGCAAGACGATCGTGGCGCTGCACCGGGTCAAGCACCTGGTCGAGCGGCTCCCGGCAGGCCGGAACAAACCGGTCCTGCTGACCACGTACAACAAGAACCTCGCGGCAGACCTGCGTTCACGGCTGCTCGCCTTGGGCGGCGAGGCGCTGCTGTCGCGGGTCGAGATCAGCCACGTCGACCAGCTCGCGCTGCGCACGGTCCGGGAGGCGGAGCCCGGCAACCGCAAGCGGATCGTCGACGAGGCGCAGGCGGTCCGCGAATGGCGCTCGCTCCTGGACGAGCTCGGCGAGGACGGCTGGGACGCGGAGTTCCTGCACGACGAATGGACCCAGGTGATCCTCGGTCAGGCCGTCACCTCCCGCACCGACTACTTCCGGGCGCGCCGCGCCGGACGCGGACGCACCGTCAGCCGGTCCGAGCGCGCCGAGATCTGGCAGCTCGCCGAACGGTTCGCCCAGCGCCTGGACCGGCTCGAGGTCCAGACCTGGGACCAGATCGCGGAGCGAGCGGCCCAACTGGAGACGGAACGCGCCCGGCGCATCCAGGCCATCGACCGGCAGCGCGAGGAGGCCGGCGGCCTCGACAACGTCCACGTGGCCGATGGTTCAGGCGGCTGGCTGCGCTACAGGTACCGGCACATCGTGGTGGACGAGGCCCAGGACCTGCGGCCCGCGCACTGGAAGATGCTGCGTTCCATGACCGCTGCGGACCGCAACGACCTCTTCCTGGTCGGTGACACCCACCAGCGCATCTACAAGAACCAGGTGACGCTCGGCAGCCTCGGCATCAACATCCGCGGCCGGTCCTCGAAGCTGTCGCTGAGCTACCGCACCACCCGGCAGATCCTGCGCTCCGCGCTGAACGTGCTCGGCGACGAGATGTACGACGACCTCGACGGCGGCGGCGAGACGCTGGCCGGGTACCGATCTGTACTCAGCGGCGCCGTACCCGACCTGCACGAATTGGGTGACTGGGCCGACGAGCGGGAAGCGATCGCAGCACTGATCGAATCCTGGGGCCAGGTGCCGCACGAGCAGATCGCCATCGCCGTCCCGACCAACGACATGGCGAGCGAAACCGCGTACACGCTGGCCCAGCACGGCATCCGGGCGCTTGAGATCGGCCCGGACGGGCCCCACGGCGACAGCGGCGTCCACATCGGCACGATGTTCCGGTTCAAGGGGCTCGAGTACCAGCGCATGATCATCGCCGGGGTGACCGACGGGCTGGTGCCACGCGCAAGCGTCCGGCAACGGCGTACCACCGATCCGGCGCGGTACCGGACGGAGATGCAGCGCGCCCGGTCCCTGCTCTTCGTGGCTGCCACGCGCGCCCGGGACAGCCTGGACGTCTTCTGGCACGGGGAGCCGAGCCCGTTCCTCCAAGAGCTGATCAGGGTGCGGCCGCCGGCCGCGGCATGACCGATCCCGGGGTCGTGCCGCAGTTCGCTTCGGCTAGCTCGGCACGACCGGTCCTTGGGGCACGATGAAAGGCCGCCGGGGATCCTCCGGCGGCATCCTGCGGGTCGCGAGCGCCGGATCGGGGGCCGGCAGGTACGGAGCCAGAGCCGCATAGACCTCTGTCGCGTCGTCAGGACGGTCCTCGGGACGCTTGGCAAGCAGTCCGTGCAGCAGGTCCTGGAGCGCGGCCGGGGCGTCGACACCGCAGTCGGCCAACCGGGGCGGGGCAGCGGTGAGGTGTTGAGTCACCAGCTCGGCGGGGCCCTCGCTCAAGAAGGGAGGCCGGCCGGTGAGCATGTGGTGCAGTAGACACCCCACCGCGTATAGGTCGCTGCGACCGTCCAAGGGTTTTTCGCCGGTCAAGAGCTCGGGTGAGGCGTAGGAGACGTTGCCGAGTGTTTCCCCTGTCATGGTGAGCCGCGGGTCGGCGTCCGAGAGGACCTTCACGAGGCCGAAATCGAGGATCTTCACCAGACCGCTGCCACGGACCATGACGTTCTGAGGCTTGAGGTCTCGGTGCACGAGGCCGACCGCATGCGCGGCGGACAGTCCCGAGCACAGTTGCGCGGCGGCGGCAACCGCGGCGGGCACGAGCAGGCGTCCGTCGTCCGCACCGTCGATGACGTTGTCGAGGGTCGTCCCGTCGACGAGCTGCATCACCAGACAGCAGACGTCCTCGGTGACGGCCGCGTCGTACACGGTGGTGATGTTGACGTGGTCCAGGCCAGCGGCGGCCTTGGCCTCCCTCTCGAAGCGCGCCAGGGCGGTGGGGCGCCAGTCCGGCAGGGCCAGAAGATCGGTGGCAACGGTCTTGACCGCGACAGGACGCTCCAGATACACGTCCGTCCCCTGCCAGACGTGCCCCATGGCACCCCTGCCCAGAATCCGGTCCAGCCGGTATCTGCCGCGCAGGACCTTGCCCGCAGCGAACTGTTCCACGTTCACTTCCTCCGATGAGCCCCAGCGGTGACGTCGGTGCACGAACCGCCCGGCCGGAGGCTCACCACCGGCAGCCCGTGCGGAAGAAGTCAACCAGGCTCACGTATGCCGAGGAGAAGCGAGGAACGCGGAAAGGCCGCGCTGGGTCCTACGAACGTGGCGCCAGGTGGCCCGTGCCGACGTGGCTCCCCCGATGCGCATCTCGCACTCGCCTCGTCCCAGGTGGAACGGATGGTGATGGCACGCGGGATGAGGGGTTGTTCTCATGCCCTGTGGGACTGCTGCGTCGGGTCCGCCGCGCCCAGGGGGCGGCCCAGGTCCTTGCGGCCGTAGCCTACGAGGGCAGCGCGGTGGATACGAGGTCAGCAGCAGATGCCGTCGAACGGCTCACCGCCACCGAGCAGGAGACCGCCCGCCTCGCCGCGATACACCAAGCCGAGTTCGACGCCATGGCGGAGCGACTCCTCGCCCTCCAGGCGGAACTATCCGACTACATAGACCGGTAGGCGAGGCGAGCCTCCGCATCCGCCGCGCCCAGCCCCGGGCGCTCGGGCCGGTCTCCGCCCTGCCCGCCGTCCCGGCTCCCCGCACGAGCCGTCCGTCCCGGACTCCGGCCGCGCCAAGGACAGCTGTGCGGCACCAGCGCTCACCCCTGGGGTCCACGCGAGCCTCCGCTTGATGCTGCCCCTCCTCTACTTCGGCTGGGTGGTCGTGATCGGGGCGAACGAACTGGGTTGCTGCGCCGATGGATCCCGCGCCGACGCACCGCCAGACCGATGCCCCGGGGCGTGTTCTTGTCCCTCGCCGCCGCGGGCATGGTCGCGGACGGGGCATCCGATGTCTTCGTCACCGGCTGTTTCAGCGCGGTCCTCACCGGAACCGGCCACCGCCTCAACCCACCGCAGGATGCACAGAACTAGGGCCCCGTCCCAACCACCTGACCCATCGCCGTCCCAAGTCCCAACAAAGGAGCCGTCGCATGACCGAGAACACGCCCGGCAGACGGCAGACGGACGCCTCGCCTCGGAGCCAGCCGCCCCAATACCAGCGCTCGTCGTCGGTACTGTCCAGCCTCCGAGCCGCCACCGACAACGTTGAACTCGCCTAGGGCACCTGGACAAGCCCTGCGTCGCCGGCTGGGGCTTTTCCGGATCAGGTGCGGAAGTGCGAGAGCCAGCCTATTGCTCGGGCACGGCCTCATCCTGGACGTGCTCCTGCCAGTCGCGTTCAGCCTGCTCGGCCTGGCGCGCGGAGTAGACCGCCCGGCGCTTGCAGCCATCACACAGGCGCGGGTGGCTGTCTCTGAGGGTGCCCCAGTCCGCAGGCTCGATGGCTCTCCACCGTTCGTTGGTGAACTTCGTGCTGCATCTGGCGCAAACGGGGCGCCGGGCCTCCTGCTCAGCATTCTGCTGCTGCGCAGTGCGGCGCAGCTGGTCTTCGTACTCCCGCTCACGGGCCTCCTGCTCGGTCCTTGCGTGGGCGTCGGACGCTTCGCGGCGGGGGTTGCCGATCGCTTCCGGGAGCGGCTGCATGTCGCCGCGGCCGAAGCGCCAGAATATGGCCCCGGTCGGGCCGTGCTCGCGCAGCATGTTCATGCCGGTGGCCACGATCGGGAGCTTCCCGTCGTATGTGTGGAAGGCTTCGTACGCCTTCCCCTCCCAGTGTCGCCGGGTCAGCTCAGCTAGCTGCGGGATGACGGTGTTCGGGTTACGGGGACCGAGGCGGTTGAAGACCAGCAGCAGTGGCGGATGCGGTAGGTCGCCGCGTCGGCCATCGGGCGCCCACCACCGGGTGCGCCACATCGGTCGCTCGGTGCCGTCGGTCTCCTTCACCATCCGCCGGCAGAACCGCACGTACTTGTCGATCTTCCCGGCGAGGTCCTGTGCGGACTCGTAGCAGTTGTCGATCTCCACAAACAGCAGCGGTACGCCGTCCTCGGGGGAAGCGAGCACGATGTCCGCCTGGGCGCCGCCCTTGCCCGGGTTGGTCCACGTCCCTGTTGCGGGCAGCGCCACCTCGGTCGCATACGACGCGAGGGTGCCCAGCCCGTCCGACGCAGCGACAGTCCGTTGCGCGGCCGCGACCGCTTCCGGCGGCTCACCATCAAGCAGGGCCAGGTCCGGCTTCGGACGCAGCAATGCAAAGACGGCGTCGTTGACCGCCATCGGGTGCGAAGCTCCGCTGCGGCCCGCGCCGCGGGCTGCGGAGCCCATCTCCCCCTCCGGGCGGTCCAGCTCCTGGGCAGCGATCTTCAGGCCCATGGGGGTGAGGTTGCGCAGAATCTCCCCGCCCCGGGTCCGGCCGCCATTTTCCACCAGGCCGTGCTTACGCAGATCGGCCAGCGCCCCCAGGTGCGAGGCGGTGCGGGCCGTCTTCCGCTCCGACGGCGTCTTCTTGTCGGTGTGCCGAAAGGTCAAGTGTGGTGCCGCGATCCGCTGGATCTGGTCGACAGTCGCGACCTTCAGCACGCCCAGCACGCGCAGCACATCGCCGCGATGGTTGTTCGACGACCCCGCCGGGTTCGTCTTCCGCTTCCCTGCCATCAGCCCCGCCCCTCCATCCGTCGCGACCGGCCACCGGCCGGGCGCCGGCTCCCGGCCGCCAAGGGCCCGCCCGGCCCCGAACCCGATGGTCTCCTCCACCACTGACATCCCACCCCCACCTATGTCCCTGGGGTTCGTCAGTGAGTGGAGGAGAGAAGAGGGTTGTGACAGCGTGCCGGGTTGCTGAATCTGCGGTGTGAACAGGGGGTTTTCTGTGTTGCTGGCTTCCGGGCACCGAAGTGGGTGCCCGAGTGGGGACCCAAGTGGCTTCGATGGGAGCGCACTTCGACTTGTCCAGTGTTGGTCGGTCTCATGTTGGGGCGGGCCCCAGTGTGCCCAGCTGATGGGCGGCAGGCCGTCATCGTCGTGTCTCCTTTCACCGGACTACCCCGGGCCGGAGCGGTGATCGAGGGAGCAGCGTGCACGGCACCCCTTGATCGCGGCTGACGGCGGCCGAGGGCGAGGGTGGGCAAGGAGAACTACGGGCGTGCGAGGCCAGGCGGTGTATCCGGTCAAGGTTCATGGTCGGTCCGACCACACCCCTGGTCCGCGTGGTCGGGGCTCTGCTGCTGGCCTGGGCCGTACGCACGACGCTGGTCAAGACGGCGCCGCACCGTACGGAGGGCGCAGAGGCCGGTGATGAGGGACGTGGACACGGGCGGTGGAGACCGGAAGGCATTGGCGGTGCTGGGCGCAGAACCAGGTGGCCACCACCCTGCAGATGCCTTCTGCTGGCGCCAGAGGTACGGACGAAGCCGACCCGGCAGCGCTGGTCAAGCTGCGCGCCGAGGGCCTGGTTGAGCAAATCACGCTGGCGCGAGCCAGCCGGATGCGGGTGCGGTTTCCCACCCAATAGAGGGGCCAGGCTGCCTGCGAGTAGCTGGAGTTGCGCGGTCGGTGGGCACTGAAGGAGGTGTCCAATCCGACCGCGGTGCTGCTGCGGGTCATGCACACGATGACGGTCATCGAGACCGCGCTCGCCTTCGTCCAGGAAGCGCGCCGACGCGGCGAATTGTGTCGGCCACTGGACTGGATCCCTGAGATCCATCACCCCTCGGGGCGGCGACGCCGTCATCTCCGAGGACCGTTTGCCTTACCGGCTCGGCCGCGATGGCGGCGACGGGACAATGCTGCGCGCGTTCATAGAGATTGATCGGACTACGATAAGCCTGGAGCGCCTGGCCGCAAAGATCACCGCTTATGCCCACCTCCACGCCTTCACGTTCCAGCCGGTCGGGCGGCGCCAGCTGGCCGACCGGGAGCCTCTGCGGGAGGAATGGCAGCGTCACTGCCCCCTCTTCCCGCGGGTCTTGTTCGTCCTGAACGGCACAGACTCGGCCTAAATCGAGAACCTCGTCCAAGCCTGCAGCCGCAACCAACTCGGCACTCGCTAACGCGCCTTCCGCGAGGTCCCCATCCTGGCCACGCCGCTGGCCGAACCTGCTCCGCGACGACCCTGGCGTGCCCATCTGGCGCCCATCCACTGCCCCGACCAAAACCGGAAAGCCTGCTGGATGCACCAGCCAGTTCACATGCGGCCCTGCGCAATGTCCCCGACCATGGACCCGACCACTGCAGGTCACAGCACTGCGCAGACCGACCCGGCCGGTTGCGCAGTCACCGGCTGAGCGTGGCTGACCGGACAAGCCACGCCCCTAAAAGCTCTGCGCAACAGTCGTGTGCAGCCGCCCCGGGGCCGACCGTAGACCCGTCCACAGCAGGTCGCAGCGTTTGCGCACACCATCCGGTCGCAAGGCGCAGCAAGCCGACCGCTGCGCACCGGCCGACGTCCACCAGACAGCCCCAGCTGCGCAGACCGCACACCACCCCTTGCAGCTGCGCACGCTGGGCACGCCTGTAGGTCGGCCTCGATCCGGCTAGCGTGCGAGTGCTGGCCTTCCCTGGGTGAGGAAGCTCGTCGAGACGCAATCGGGACGCGCGATCTGCGAACCCGCTCACTCATGTCGAGGCGGGTTGCCGTTCCACCCCGCGGTCAACCAGCTCCCGAAGCTTCTCCCGTGTCTCCGGGTCAGTCGAGTACACGATCGTGCCGACCATGCCTCGGGTCAGCAGCACCTTGTAGGTGTTGCGGATCAGGCGGTCCACGTGGGTGTCCGGGGTGGACTTCTTTAGTACCGGTCTTTGGAGGCGGTGCGGTTGGTGGTCCAGCGGTCGCCTCGCCAGAGCAGGTCGGGGCCGATGATGACACCGGACCAGTCGTACTCGAAGCCCTGGGCGGTGTACACGCAGCCGACCTGACCGAAGCCGGCCGGATCGGTGGCCCACAACGCGGCCGGGGGCGCGCCCGAGACTGAGCGGTCTCCGCGCAGGTTCCACGGGCGGGCCCAATCGCCGATGACGACGTCGGGCGGAAGGGGGTCGCCTGGCTTGGGTTCCGGGGACCAGCGCCAGCAGTAGCCAGCGGACATGCGGGCGCCGTAGCCCTGCGCACGGCGCGCCTCAAGGAACGCTTCCATCTCCTGTGGACTCTCGGCGACCAGCAACTGCATACGGTCGTCGGGAGCCCAGACCACCGGCCCGCCGGTTTCCAGACCGAGGAGGCGGACCACCCAACGCAGATAGGCGTCGCTGCCTCCACAGGGTCGTGTCCCTTGTCGTGGTGTAGCCGATCATCCGGCGGTCGTGTTGGTGGTGTTGGGCAGCGTGGGGGCGCTTTCGGGGCGCTCGGCGGGGTAGAGCTTGTCCATGCTGCCTTCGGGCAGGTAGCGGCGGGGGAAGGCGATCCATTCGTCGTGCAGTTCGAAGAGCACGGCGGTGACCAGCCGCAGGAGTGCGTCGTCGTTGGGGAAGACCTGGACGACGTCGGTGCGGCGCTTGACCTCGCGGTTGATCCGCTCCAGCGGGTTCGTGGACTGGATCTTCTTCCAATGTCGCTCGGGGAAGGCGGCGAAGGCGGTCAGGTCGTCCTTCGCCTCCAGCAGCATGTCTTTGACCTTGGGGAACTGTGTGCCGAGCATGTCGGCGACGGTGTCGAGCTGGGTGCGGACCGCATCCGCGGTGGGCTGGGCGAAGATCGTGCGGATCGTGGCGGCGGCCATCTCGGCCGCTTCCTTGTTGATCACGCTGAACACGTTGCGCAGGAAGTGAACCCTGCAGCGCTGGTAGGCGGCCCCGAGCATGACCTTGCGGATGGCCTTGACCAGCCCCAGGTGGTGGTCGCCGATGACGAGCCGGACCCCGGTCAGACCGCGTTCGCGCAGGTGACGCAGGAACTCGGTCCAGAACAACTCGGTCTCGCTGTCGCCGACCATCACGCCCAGCACCTCCCGGCCGCCGTCCTCGGTGATCCCGGTGGCGATCACCACGGCGCGGGACACGATCTGGTGCTCGACCCGCGCCTTGCAGTAGGTCGCGTCCAGATAGACGTACGGGAAGCGGACGTGGTCCAGGGGCCGGGCACGGAACGCGGTCAGCTGACCGTCCAGCTCCTGGCAGATCCGCGAAACCTCGCTCTTGGAGATCCCGGTGTCCGCGCCGAGGGCCTTGACCAGGTCGTCGACCGACCGCGTGGACACGCCGTGGACGTAGGCCTCCATGATGACCGCATACAGGGCCTGGTCGATGCGGCGGCGCCGCTCCAGCAGGGCGGGGAAGAAGCTCCCCGACCGCAGCTTGGGGATCGCGAGGTCCAGGTCGCCGGCCTGGGTGCTGAGCGTCTTGTCGCGGTGGCCGTTGCGAAGCGCGGTGCGTGTGTCGGTGTGCTCGTTCCACTCCGCGCCGATCCGGACCGTGGCCTCGGCCTCGATCAGCTCCTGGAGCATCCGCTCGGCCACATGGCGGACGAGTTCGAGCCCGTCCGCCGAACGTAGTGACTCAAGCAGCCGGAGTAAGTCATGCTGAGACAGGGCCATCCTGCACCTCCCGCGTTGAACTGCCCGTTCACAACGGAGAGTTGCACGATGGCCCACCTTGCGGGCAGGGAGCGAAAACCCATCGCCATACGCCCCCGGCGCACTCCCTCACCTTGATCGGCTACACCACATCAAGGGACGCCATCCTCCACAGCGGAACTGACTGTCCAGTGGGACGTCGCTTGTTGTCGGCTGCCGCCGCACGAGCCACACTCGGCGAACGGGGCTTCGGGATCAGCTCAGAGCCTTACCCACTTCGTAGATCGTCGGGGGCATAGCTGAGCAGGGCGTCGATCAGTTCTCCCAGTTCCCCGGGCGCCTTCACGGGCCGGCGCCGTCCGTTGGCCACCGCTTCTCTCGGCACCTTCACAGTCATGCCGAATTGGAGCGCCTTTCACACGATCACGAGGCGCGGCAGAGGTGATCAGTGCGGAAGGTAGTTCGCCCAGCCCTCCCGGCAACTACCACCCGCCAGCCAGCGTCGGACATCTGGATAGGGTCGCGGTACCCGAGCTGGAGAGGTAGCCGCATGGACCCCGAGATCGTGATCGCGCAGACGACCAGTGACGACGAGGAGCAGGCGAAGTCCCTCGCCAGAGGCGCTGTTGAGAGCAAGCTGGCGGCGGGCGTTCACATCGATGCGCCCATCACCGCCTTCTACTGGTGGCAGGGGAAGGTCGAAGCGGCTCAGGAGTGGCGGATCTCTTACATGACGTCGTCGGATCGCCTCCCCGCGCTGGAGGCATGGCTGCACGAGAGGCACCCGTACGACGTCCCCCAGTGGGTTACGCTGCCCGTGACCGGAGGCTCGGAGGCGTACCTGTCCTGGGTCGTCGACGAGACGCGCCCGCAGTAGGGGCTCCCATATCAGCGCCTCGCTCTCGCCGAGCCTGTGCGCTTGGACGCTTCACACCGTCGCGAACGTCAGCAGGTGACTGGCCAGGTCATGCTCAGCGTCGGGGAGCCCGGCAGCGATGGCCTGCGCTCGCTGGCGGCCCATGGTGTTGGGCTTCGACTTCGCCGCTGCTGCGAACTGGTGCGCGACGTAGGCCCCGCGGTCTACGTCGCCGCCGCGCAGAAGTGAGGACGCCAGGTCCCCCAGAACGACCACACCAGACTCGGGTAGTTCACCGCCGAGGCGCTCGACTGCGGAGTCGGCCGTGGCCGTCAGCTCCTGACGCTTGAGTTCGCCGTAGACCGAGAGGGATAAGGAGTCCATCCGGTACGGCGTCACGAAGCGGACCCACGCCTGCTCGCTCGTATGGTCGGCGAAGTCATAGGCGAACCTGGCCTGGTCCAGCGCGCGAAGGGCGGCAGCGTCATCGCCTGACTGAGCGGCCTCCTCCGCGTACCGGCCCAGGGCCCACGCTGCGGCGGTTGCATTGCCACGTCCGCGTACGTCCTGAGCTGCCTGCGAGAGCATCTCCAGCGCCTTCGCAGGGCTGGGGGCACCGTAGCTCGCGTAGCCCAGAGCCAGGGCGCGCAGAGGGGGGTGCCCAGCCTTCTTCGCGCACTCCGAGGTCACTCCGTAATAGGAGGTGGCCTTGTCGTGCTCGCCGAGGTCCCAGGCAACCCATCCGGCAAGAGCTGCGGTCTCTCCCGCCGCGATGGTCAGCGCTCGCTCGTGGGTTCCGGCGCGGGGAAGGGCTGCGGTGATCGCGTCCAAGTGTGCCTCGACCCGAGACTGCAGGCTGAGCGCGCTCTCGTTCAGCTCGTCCACGTACAACCCGGCCGCATGATCAATAAGCATCCCCGCTGACTCAGGGTCGATCTTGGAACCCTTGCTGAGTGCATAGGCCAACCGGCCCCACGGCTCGGCAGCCGCAGCCGCACCGATGACTGCGCCTCCCAGCAGCGTTCGGCGTTTCACGTCGTCCAGATCCTCCGCCTCGGCCTTGTTCTTCTCTCGCCGCCTGGCACGGGCGGCCTTCGCCTCGCGCAGCAGCGGCTCCAGCGGGACGCCGCAGGCCAAAGCGATGTTCCCCAGGGTGTGATCCGTCGGAACGTTGGCACCGTTCTCGTACCGATTGACCTCTCGGCGGGTCATCGTTGCCCGGCCGGAAGCGGCGTTGATCGCACCGGCCTGCTCGTCCTGCGTCCGATTCGCGTTACGCCGCAGGTGACGGAGCAGCTCGGCAAATGGATCCACTGCCATGAGTCTGACCCCTATCCGTGAGAGAAAGCCAATACTCCCCTCAACTCCCCCCTGTTTTCCCCCCTTGACAAAGATTTCCCCCTCCAGTTTCCCCTGTTCCGGATCGCGCAGCCACGGTGCGATGTGCGCATGACCACGCACCGGACAGCAACGCCACCCCGACCTGGGGGCGATGACGGTGGCGCCCACGTCGTCGGCGCCGCGACCGCTCGGTGTCCGCTGGCCTCTCACGTCTTCGAGATGGCCATGGAGCCGATGGATGTGCACGTAGCTCAAGCACGACGAACCACGGCCACCGTGCTGAAGCAGTGGTCGTTGCCGGACGCGCCGGCAGAGGACGCCCGACTCGTCGTCTCGGAGTTGGTGTCCAACGCGATCATCCACGGCTCCGGGGATGTCCGACTGCGACTGCGACACGACGACCACGAGCTTCAAATCCGAGTCACCGACGACAGCACCGCACCGGCCAGGCGACGACGTGCAAGTGCCGCTGGCCTCGGTGGTCGAGGGCTGCACCTCGTCGCCTGCCTGTCGCTTCGGTGGGGCGTTGCGGACGGCGGCCGAACTACGTACGCGGTCATCCCCACTCTTACGGAGGCACCCCCATGTTGCCGCATGACGCAGTCAAGCACGGACCCGACGTGTTGAGCCTCGTTGCCTTCGACCGGGGTCGTGAGAAGCACACGGGCGGTGGGTCGCCGATCGCTGGCAATGACCACCCGAGATGGCCCCGCACCCCTCTCCGGGTGAAGCGCCAGTCCCGAGCTGGCCAACTCCGAGGCTTCCGTGAGCACTTCTTCCGACAGGTCGTCGACACGCAGGACGATCAGCCGCTGCGCGTGCTGGCGTACAGCTTGGTACCGAGTCCGAGGGCCCGACCTGACGAGGACTGGGGGACGCTACAGGCTGAGGCCGACCAGCTCGGATACGCGATCGCCACTCGGCTCCACGATGTGGCCGTCCCGGTGACCACGACGTACTTCCCGGCATCCAGTGCGAGCCAGGGGTTCTACACGCCGCCTTGGGATCGACCTGGTTGGCGGGAAGCCGAGCGGCAGCTCCGAGAGGGTTTGGCCGACGGCGTGATCGTCCTCGACCGGCACAACATCAGCTCCGATGACGACGAATACCACGCCGTGATCAAACATCTGGGCGAGCACTGCCGGGCGTTTCTCCACCTCGTGATCTCCGAGGAGCCCGTCGCGCCGACTTGAAGGCGTCCGCTGCGCTGGATGGACAGGAAGGGCTGGGGCTGGCGGCAGATCAGCGCCCAGGTCCTCCTGATCGCCACCGTGAGCGTCGCGCTCGCCTTCACCTTCAAATACACCTGACCGAGGGCTGACCATGACTTTCGAGGGACACACCGATCGTGCGCCGCGCCTCCTGCCGCACCGCGAACAGGGCGAAGCGCTCCTCGCCATCCAGGAGGCCGCCCCGACGGCGCCCAGCAAAGAGGGCATCGACCTCTTCGCCGTGCCCGCCGGTGAGGTTCAGGGGCGTGGCTTCGACCTCTCGCGCTTTCACCGGCTCTCGCGCCTGCCGGCCGCGCCGAACGGATCGGTCTCGCCTTCGACTGACGGCCCGCCGGACGCGGCCTGACTTTCCTCAAGCGAGCACGACGGCGAGCACCGCTGCCCCGGATGCCGTCGCCGGTTGCCCTGCACCGCCCCATCCATCCGTGAGCAAAGGTCGCAGATGAACCGTCCCGTTCTCGCTCTGGCCACCACCATCGCCCTCGCGTCTGCGGTGCACATCGCCCAGCGGCACCTGCAGCACCGCCAGTCCCTGGAGCTGGCGGTGCACCAGGACCCCGGCCGCATGCTCGAAGTCGCGACCACTCACCCGGACTTGGATCCGATCTGGGTGCGCAGCCATCCCGATCATGTCAAGGGCGACGAATCGGGTCCGCTACTGATGTGCCAGTGGTGGCTTGAGTTCTGGCGTACCGGCCTCAACCTTGGCACGTTCACCCCCGCCGTGCTGCGGCAGAACGCGAAGAACTTCATGCAGGACCCGACGGCCCTCAAGGCGTGGGCGCTGTCCAGCCACGGGCGTGCTCTGCAGTCCCGGGGGCGGCGTGACGGCATGCACGTGGCGTTGCTCAACGCGGCGTTCGAGGAGGCCGGCGGTCCGGCCCAGTACCCCGAGTTGGAACTTGCGCCGGCCTCGGCCCTTTGAGGCGCGACGGCCACCCCTGACTAGAGGATGATCATGACCGTTCCCGCTCACGAATCGCCATCGGCTCCGGCCGCGCCGAACGACCACAGGTCGCGCGCTCTTCTCCTCGACCTCGATGGCGTCCTGCTCGACACGCGTCCGGTGATGCGGAAGGCGTGGCAGAGGGTGCAAGAGGCACATGGCGTCGCGCTCCCCTTCCGCGACTACGAGCGCCATCTGGGGCGCGAGTTCGGCGACATCATGCAGCGACTGGGCGTAACCGACACCGAAGCGGTCCGCCGGACGTACGAGGCGGAGTCCGTGGCCACCGCGCACCTCGCGCAGGAGTTCGCCGGCATCGTCGAGACGCTCCACGCCTTCGTGGCCGCCGACTGGCGGCTGGGCGTCGTGACGTCCAAGCACGTCGACCGGGCGGCCCCGCTCCTCGCGCGCCTCGGGTGTCCCTTCGCGACCATCCGCACGCCTGCGGGAGCGGGCCGGACGAAGCCGGCCCCGGATCCCCTCCTCCTAGCGCTGGTCGACCTGGAAGTCGACCCCGCCGCCGCCGTCTACGTGGGGGACATGGCGGTCGACCAGGAGTCGGCCGCACGCGCCGGCGTCGCCTATGTGCACGCTGGATGGGGCTACGGGCAGCCGACGGCTCCCGCCCCCGAGACGGCCGCTTCGCCCAAGGAACTGCTGAGCCTCCTCCTCCCCGCCAGGCAACTCGTCGAGGGGAGCACAGGGTGAGTCCCCGCACGACTGGCGGCCTCGGCCTGGTCCGCTCCTCCAACGCCGGGAAGCCGACGTGGACTCTCGTCGGAACCGGCACCCTGGCGCACGCGCGAACCGACCACGTCCACACCACGGACCTGGAAGCGACGACCGTCGACAAGCAGTTGCTGCGCTCCG
Organism: Streptomyces phaeofaciens; assembly: GCF_014648915.1. Taxonomy (GTDB): domain Bacteria; phylum Actinomycetota; class Actinomycetes; order Streptomycetales; family Streptomycetaceae; genus Streptomyces; species Streptomyces phaeofaciens. The sequence continues at coordinate 81,231 of NZ_BMSA01000008.1, forward strand.
GCGTCGAAGACGTCATGGCCGCCCTCGACCACTACAGCGCCACACTGGCCTCCACCCCGGGCGGAGCCGGCTGGCTCCACGTCCAGCACGTCCCCATGCGACGCTTCGTCGCCGAGATCGTGCGCAAGCTCCTGGCCCTGAACGCCTGGGCACCGTTCGCCTCGGCCCCAGGGCCCCTGACCCTGGCCCCGTACGAAGGACTCGTGGGACTGCGTTCGAGCAGCTCGCGTGAGTACCTGGCCTACACCGTGACGTGGTCCGGCGTCGCGTACGTGCTCGGTGCTGCGGCACCGCACAACCCGACCCGCTCCGCCCAGCTCCGCAACCGCTCCCGGACGAGTACGGCGAACACGGAGCCGAGTCCGCTCCCCTCGGATCTCGGACGGCAGGACGTTCTGGCGCTGTCGTGGACCTCCCGCCACGCTGCCACGCTGACCCCGGTTCTCGCCGAACTGGCGCGCGGCGGGCAGAGGAGTCTCCTGCTCGATCTCGCCGCTGATGCCGCCGAGCGGTGCAGCGCGGGATCGGTCACGGGTATCGAGCTGCGCTCGGCTCCGAGCGACCTCTTCACCCTCTCCGGCACCGCCGAGGGCCTCCACTGTCCCGACGACGAGCACGTCGTCCAGGTGGGAGGCCACGGTGTCCAACTTGCCCGGCTCATACGGCTCTTGTCCGTGCTCTTGGAGACCAGCGGGGGCTGCACCCAGCCATCGTGGCGGACGGTGGTACGGGCGGAGAGCTGGCTCGATGACATGCTGTCGACCACCCGGCCGCACACCGTCCTGCTGAGCAACGACACCAGCCCCCTGGGCGTGCTGGCCGCGCACGCCGCCGAGCAGCACGGGGCGAACTCGGTGCACGTCCAGCACGGGGCGTGGACGGAGGAATCGGTCGCCTGGCCGGCCCTGCACAGCCGCGACATCGTCGTCATGGGCGAGCGGGACCTAGCTCTGGGCCGAGCGTGGGCGCGCCACCCCGAGGCCGAGGTGCACGTCTTCGGGCAGCCCCGCTTCGACGTCCTCGCCGGCCTGGGCCGCCAGGCGCAGCGGCGGTACCTGGAGAAGCTGCTGGCTCCGGGTGGACGGCGCGCGCCCGCCCGGATCGCGGTGTGGGCCTGCCAGCCCTTCAACCCCGATCACCTCAAGTCCCACGCGGGCCTCCTCCTTGACGGGCTCGCCAAGGCGGACGGCGACTGGGGGCTCGTCATCGCTCCACATCCGGCGCAGGGAGCCGACGCCTTCACCGCTCTGGTGAAGCGGGACGGCGGGCCGCCTGTCGCGGTGGCCGATCCCCGGGTCGGGGCACGAGGCTGCCTCGCCGGCGCTGACGCCCTGGGGAGCGCGTACTCGACGTGCGGGATCGAAGCCGCGCTGCTCGGCATCCCGGTACTCGAAATCGGCCCGCCGGGCGAACGCACGCTGGGCCTGGCCAGTCACGGACTGGCGACCCGGTGCGAGGCCACCGGTGACGTCGCCGAAGCGCTCTCCGGCGTGCGCGCGGGCCGTGCGCCGATCCCGCGGGCGGCCCTGGACGAGGTCTGCCGGTGGCGCGGCGACAGCGCCGCTCGGATCGCCCGGCTCATCACCGACCGTGCCACCTCCGGCCCGAGGGCCGACGACTCCACCCACCACCACCCGGGCGCCGCTGCGTCGCCCCAGGACGAAGGAGCATCCGTCCGATGACACACCTCACGGCCGACAGCATCGCCGAGCTGTTCTCCGGCGCCGTCACGCTGGCCAAATCCGGCGAGAAGATCAGCCCCCGGGGCATGGCCACCCACGAAGTCCGCGACATGCACCTGCTGCTCACCCAGCCGCGTGCCCGCCTGCTTTACGCCCCGCCCGCCCGCATCGTGAATCCGGCCTTCGCCGTCGCCGAGACGGTCTGGCACCTGTCCGGATCCGACGCCCCGTGGATCTTCGACTACAACAACCGGCTGCGGCAGTTCGCCGACGACGGCGTCCTGCTGGGGGCGTACGGCCCCAGGATGCGGAACTGGGCTGGCAAGGTCGACCAACTGGCCCGCGTCGTGGAGATCCTCCAGGCCGACCCCGACTCCCGGCGAGCCCTGATCCAGCTCTACGACCCGGCCCAGGACGCCGCCGGGCACAAGGACGTGCCCTGCACCCTCGGGTTCCGGTTCCACCTGCGCGCCGGCCGCCTGCACATGGCGACCATGATGCGCGGCCAGGACGTATGGATCGGCATGCCGTACGACGTGTTCTTCTACACCGTGCTGCACGAGCTGGTCGCCGGATGGCTCGACGCGGAACTCGGCGAGTTCCACCTGCACATCGGCTCGCTGCACATCTACGACGAGCACATCGAGCAGGCCGACGCGCTGACCTCGCTCTCGGCGAGCGAGATCATGCCCGACCTGCGAACGCCCTGGACGGGTTTCTCCGGCCTGCTCGACCAGGTCGAGGCCCGCGACGTGACCGGCCATCCCGGCTGGGACGCGATGGCCGAGACGCTGCGCAGCTACCGGCTGTGGAAGGACGGCAAGCACGAGCAGGCCCAGCGGGCGGCCGACACGATCGACGGACCCCTCGGCCAGGCCCTCACCACCTGGTACGGAGAACTGGAGCGGCGCTCGGCCAAGCGCGCCGCGACGGCCGGGGCAAGGTGACCGCCGCCATGAAGCGCACCCCCTCCGTCGTCCTCGGCCTGTGCTCGTACACCCACGACTCCTCGGCCGCCCTTCTCGTGGACGGTGAACTCGTCGGCTTCGTCGAGGAGGAACGCCTCTCCGAGCAGAAGCACACCAAGCTCTACCCGGCCCGCGCCGTGGGATGGCTCCTCGACCAGGCCAAGCTGAGCGCCACCGACGTGGACGCCGTCGCCTACAACTTCCAGCCCGTCCGCTACCTCGCCGAGTCGCCCGCCGCCCTGCGCATGGCGCTCTCGCCGACGACGCGCGACCGGAGCCTGGCCCGCGCCCACGGGTTCGTCAAGGTCGCCCTGCGGACCCGGCGGCGGCTGCGCGTCCTCGGCAGCCAGTTCCCCTCGGCCCGCGTGACACCGGTCCTGCACCACCGCGCCCACCAGCTCACGGCCTTCGCCGCCTCCGGCTGGGAGGAAGCCGCCGTACTCGTGGTCGACAGCCTCGGCGAGCGGCAGACCACCACCATCGCCCACGGCCACGGCATTCAGCGCCCCCGCGTCCGGCCCCTGGAAGCGATCAACGACCCGGCGTCCCTCGGGTACGTGTACGGCGCCGTCACCGAGCACCTGGGCTGGCGGCGGGGCGACGAGGAGGGCACCGTCATGGCGCTGGCCGCCCTCGGTGACCCCGCCCGCTTCCGCCACCTGTTCACCACGGCCGTCCGCACGACGGCCACGGGCTTCCGCATCCACCCCGGCTACTTCCCGACGCGCACCCTCACGTCGGGATACCCGAGGACATCTAGGCGGTTCGCCGCCGAGACCTGCCCCGAGCGGCACCCGAGCGAACCGCTCACCGACGTCCACCGAGACCTGGCGGCTGCCCTCCAGGAGCGGACCGAGCAGGTGATGGTCCATCTCGCCCGCCGCGCCCGTGCGCTCACCGGCTCCCGGCGCCTGTGCGTGGGAGGCGGCGTCGCCACGAACTGCGTGAGCATCGGCAAGATCATCGAGGCCGGCATCTTCGACGAGGTGTTCGTCCCGCCGGCACCGGGTGACGCCGGAACCGCGATCGGGGCAGCCCTCGCCGTGCACGTCGACCGGTGCAGCCCTCGCCCGGTCGCCGGCATCGCCCGCAGCTGCTACCTCGGCCCCTCCTACGAGGACCAGCCCCTCGACCTGACCCCATGGCCCGGCCTCCACCAGAAGACCCTGGGCATCGAGACCGCCGAGTTCCTCGCCGACCAGCTCGCCCACGGCACGATCGCCGGACTCTTCCAGGGAGCCGTCGAAGCCGGGCCGCGTGCCCTGGGCAACCGCTCGATCCTCGCCTCCCCGCTGGAGCCCGGCGTCGTCGAGCGGCTCAACGCCACCGTGAAGTTCCGCGAACCGTTCCGGCCCTTCGCCCCCATGGTCCCGGCCGAGCGCGCCGCCGAGTTCTTCACCCTCGGCCAGCCTGCGCCCTACATGTCCATGGCCTCCGGGGTGACGGACACGACGCGCGAGCGCGTGCCGGCCATCGTGCACGCCAACGGCACCTCCCGCCTGCAGATCGTCACCCGGTCGCAGAACCCGTTCATGCACGCGGTGCTGACCGCCTTCGGCCGCCGGACCGGCGTACCCGTGCTGATCAACACCTCCCTCAACGTCAAGGGCAAGCCGATCTGCGGGACCCCCGAGATGGCCCTGGACTGCCTGGCCAACTCCGGACTCGACGCCCTGCTCCTCGAAGGGCGGTGGATCACCAAATGAAGATCGGATACAGCTTCTGGGGCTTCCTCGGCAACGGCGTCACCGACACCCCCGACGGAGGCCGCAGCCACCGCCGCCCCTTCATCGACGCCCTCCTTGCCCGCGGTCACGAGATCGTCTTCCTCCAGCCCGACCGCGACCGCCTCGAAGCCGGTGACGACCTCGGCGGCGCGTACACCTTCGACGACGGCCTGCCGGGCATCGACGCCCTGTTCCTGGAGTGGCGCTGGGCGATCCCCGGCCGCAACACCACCGTGTGCGGAAGCGAGGGGCACACCTGCGACCTCCACCGGCAGGCCCAGCTCATCAACCACTACACGGCCCGGTGCCAGACGCCCACCGTCATCTGGGACAAGGACCGCACCCTGCGCGCCGAGAGCGTGTGGCGCCGTACGGCCCACACCCGCGTCTGCGAGGCCGCACTCGCGCCGACCCCCGGCGCGCACTCGCTGCTCTTCCCCGTCGCCGAGGACCTCCTCGCCCAGGCCGATCCCCTCACCCTGGCGGCGCGGCCTCGGGATCTCGCGCTCGGCTACGTGGGCAACCAGTACGACCGCGACGAGCCCTTCGACCGCTTCTTCGCCCCGGCCGCCGCCCGTGTCGAGCACCTGGTCGCCGGGAAGTGGACGAAGACCGGCCGCTGGCCGCACGTCCGCTTCGCGGGCCGGATCCCGTTCGAGGCCGCTGCTGGCGTCTACGGCCGGTCCCTGGCCACGGTGCTCATGCTGCCCGAGCGGTACGCCGCCGTCGGGCAGATGACCCAGCGCATCTTCGAGGCCGTGCTCGCCGGCTGCCTGCCGCTGGCCCCGGCGGACATGCGCTTCGCCGACCGATTCGTCCCCAAGGAGCTGGTCGTGCGCTCCGGCAGCGACGTGCTCGAACGCCTCTCCCACTTGCGCGAGATCGCCGGCACCGAGCAGCACGCCGCCCTGATCGCCGCGTGTGTGGACCGCCTGCGCCTGTTCGGCCTGAGCAAGCAGGTCAACACCCTGGAGTCCGTCCTGCACGGCCTCCTCCAGGCCACCGCGACCGAGCGGGGAGCTGCCTGATGCAGACCGCTCGATCGACCACGGCGCGCGGATCCTCCGGGCGCGTCCCGGAGGACGGGTCCGCCGGACACCCGAACCTCTCTACGCTGGAGCACCATGAAGAAGGTCGCCATCGTCGGCTGCGGAGGCAGCGGCAAATCCCACGTGGCCCGCGAGCTGGGCACGATCCTCGACGCCCCGGTGACGCACCTGGACGCCGCGTTCTACGACGACGAGTGGAACGCGTTGCCCATGGACAAGTTCACCGACGTGCAGCGCGAGCTGGTCAGGCAGCCGCGGTGGGTGATCGACGGCAACTACAACTCGACGCTGCAGGTACGGCTCGAAGCCTGCGACACGGTGGTCCTGATGGACGTGTCGACTGTGGCGGCGCTGTACGGGATCTTCTCCCGGCAGATCCGGCACGGGGCCGGGCACAAGGGCAACGGGGTGCACAACCGCATCCACTGGGGCGTGATCAAGTACGTCGCCACGTACCGGCGCAAGATGCGGCCCCGCGTGATGGCGAAGATCGAGGAGTTCGGCTCCGGCGCCGATGTGGTGCTGCTGGCCAACCGGCGCCAGACGCGCCGCTGGCTGCGGAAGGTGGCCGCCGAGCAGTCCTGACCGGCCCGCGCCCCCGGTTGGGGGGTGCGGCATGAACGAGCCCAACCCGTTCCTGGACCCCGCCCGGCAGCCGGAGCTGTACGGACACGCCTCGCGGCTGGCCGGGCGCACCAGCGCCCTGATGCGCGCCAAGACCGCCGGACACCCGGTGCCCGAGACGATCGTCAGCCTGGTACAGACCCACCATGCCCGGCCCGAACGGCTCGGCGTGGTGCTCGACATCGGCTGCGGTCGCGGCACGAGCAGCCTCGTCATCGCCGGGCTGCTCCGGCCCCAGCGCGTCGTGGGCCTGGACGCCGCCCCCTCCCTGCTCGCCCAGGCCCGCGAGCGCGCCAAGGACCTGCCCGACAGCACGGTGGACTTCGTCGAAGGCGACTTCCACGACCTCCCCCTGCCCGACGGGTCGAGCGACATCGTCGTCGCGGCGTTCTGCCTCTACCACTCGCCGCAGCCCAAGGACGTCGCCGCGCAGATCGCCAGGGTCCTCGCCCCCGGGGGTCTGGCCGTGCTCGTCACCAAGGGCCTCGACAGCTACCGGGAGATGGACCAGCTGGTCGCCTCCGCCGGCCTCGATCCGCGTGCCGCCCAGCACGAGAGCCTCTACACCTCAGCCCACAGCGGCAACCTCGCCGACGTGGCCGCCTCCTCGCTCGACGTGATCGCCGTCCTGGACGAAGAACACGTCTTCACCTTCGACGGCCACGACCACACGGCGCAGTACCTGGCCACCAACCCCAAGTACAACCTGGCGCCCGGCCTGTACGGCAACCCCGGGGCCCTGGCGGCGACCCTGCACGAGTTCCTTCCCGACCAGCCGCTGACCACCCGGTCCCGGATCACCTTCGTCGTCGCCCAGCCGAAGGAAGGAGGAGAGCCGGCATGAGCCCCGCCCCGTTCACCAAGCACTACGCGGAACCGGAGCGCGCGGCGGGGGCGGTGCGCCACTACCGGTGGCTCACCGCGCACGCCAAGCCGCTGCGGCAGCCGGCCCTCCACACCGTCGGACCGCAGTCCCTGACGTTCGAACGGATCGAGGGCCGCCCCGTACGCCCCGAGGACCTCCCGCGCGTGGCGGAACTGCTCGGCCACGCCCACGGTGCCGCCTGGGCCAGCGACCTGCACTCCGCGTCGCTGGACACCCCGCACCACTTCCAGGACGGCACGCAGTTCGACGACTACCTCGGTCCCCGGAAGGTCGCCCTACGGCGACGCCACGAGCAGGGCTACCTGCCGAACAAGACGGCACTGCACGCGATGCTCGGCCTGCTGGAAGCGACCACCGAGGGACCCTGCGCCTTCTACAAGGACAGCAACCCGCGGAACTTCATCGTCACCAGCACGCAGGACATCGTCGCCGTCGACACCGACGACCTGTCCCTCGCCCCGATGGGCTACGACCTCGCCAAGCTCGTCGCGACGCTCCACCTGACCTACGGACCGCTCACGGGCCAAGCCGTCACCACCGCCTTGCTCGCCTACAACGCGGCAGCCCGACGCCACGACGCCCGGCTGGGCACGACGGACCGGGGCCAGCTCGACAGCTTCCTGAGCCTGCACGCCGTGCTCACCGCCCCGTACGTCGGCCGCAACGGCTACCACTACAGCCTGCCCCTCCGTTTCAGCCACCGAGGAGCCTCATGATTACCACCGAACTCGTCTTCGTCCGGCACGGCCAGGCCCAGTGCAACGCCGACGGCCTCGTCGGGGGCCCGCGCACCTGCACCGGCCTGACCAACCTCGGGTACGCCCAAGCCGAACAGGCCGCACGCCGCCTGGCCACCGAGCACCTGAAGAAGCCCTTCGACGTGATCTACACCGGCCCGCGGATCCGCCTCGTCCAGACCGGCGAGATCATCGCCCAGACGCTCCAGATCCCCGTGCACCACGACGACCGACTCGACGGCCCGGTCCACGGCGACGCCGACGGCCGGCCCTGGGACGCGGTGAAGACGGCCGCCGACGGCGGGCCGCACGCCCACCCCGACACACCCTGGGCCAACGGCTCCGACACCTGGAACGGGTTCCTGGCGCGCGCCAGCAGGAACCTGAGCCAGCTCATCAAGGAGAACCACGGCAAGCGCGTCGTCTTCGCCGCCCACGGGGAGACGGTGATCACCGCACACACCCTGCTGCTCGGCATCCCGATCGGCTCGCCCGCCGGATTCACCCACAACCACGCCTCCATCACCCGCTGGCAGCACCACCGCAACCGCCTGGGCCAGACCCGCTGGATGCTCGACCGGCACAACGACACCGAGCACCTCAGTCTCCTCACGCCGGAGCCGACCCCGTGATCGCGACCTCGGACGACCCCCGGATACAACTGGCGCACCACCTCCTCGGCGCAGTCGACATCGCAGCAGACCCCGCGCTCCCGCCCCGCGTCGTACGCCTGGTCGCCGGCGACGGGCGTCACTTCATCGCGAAACAACACGCGGAGCGAGACCGGTACGCCGGAGAACTCCACGCCTACGGGGCGTGGGTCACCCATCTGACCGGCCACGCGCCGGAGCTGGTCGGCCGGGACGACGCCACCCACACCCTGCTGCTCACCGCACTCGCAGGCGACCGCGCGGACACCGTCGCTCCGGGCTTACCCGAGGAGGAACTGGCCCACCACGAGGCCGGGCACGTGCTCGGCAAGCTGCACCGAGCCACCGCCATGCCGCAGGGTGGTGCCGTCGGCGCCGCACTCGCCCAGCGGTTCCAGCGGTGGATCGACCGGGCCGTCCACGCCGACCTGCTCGACGCGGCCGCGGAGAACCTTCTGAAGCACCACGCGGCGATCATGGGCACCAGCCACATGGACAGCGCGATCTGCCACCTCGACTACCAGCCGCGCAACTGGCTGCTCGGCGACACCTTCGGCATCTACGACTTCGAACACATGCGACGCGACGCCCGGGTCCGCGACTTCGCCCGGCTCGAATTCCGACGCTGGCAAGCCGCACCCCACCTCCGCACCGCCTTCTTCGACGGATACGGGCGCCCGCCGAACGACACCGAACGCCGCCTCCTGGAGTCCTTCGGCGCCATCGAGGCGGCCACAGCCCTGGTCAAGGGCCACCAAGAGCGCGACCTCGCCCTCAGCGCGCACGGCAGAACCGTCCTGTCCCGGCTCACCTGACCTACCCCTTCGACGACACCTCTCTGGAGATCCCCGTGCCACAGCACGAGCAGCCCCCGACCAACGCTGCCCCCCGACGGGCCCTGGTGACCGGCTCCGCCGGATTCATCGGCTCCCACCTCGCCCACGCCCTCGTCCAGGCCGGCACCACCGTGATCGGCGTGGACCGCCGAGACCCGTCCACCGACCCGACGGCCGCCGCCAACCTCGCCGCGCTGCGAGGACGCCCGGGATACCACCACATCACGGCCGACCTCCTCCACTGCGCCATCGACCCGCTCCTCATCGACGCCGACGCGGTCTTCCACCTCGCCGGCATCCCCGGTGTACGACCCTCCTGGGGACCGCAGTTCGGCGACTACCTCGCGTCCAACGTACTGGCCACCCACCGCGTCCTCGAAGCCTCCACCCGGATCGGCGTCCCCCGACTGGTCGTCGCCTCCTCCTCCAGCGTCTATGGCCCGACCGACGGCGACGCGAGCCTCGAGACCGACCGCCCCAACCCCGCCTCCCCGTACGCCGTGACCAAGCTGGCCGAGGAGCAGCTCTGCCTCGCCTACGCCGAGCGCCCCGTCGGCCCCAGCGTCGTCGCCCTGCGGTACTTCACCGTCTACGGCCCCCGGCAGCGCGCCGACATGTTCACCCACCGCGCCCTGTACGCCGCCCTGACCGGACAACCCCTGCGCCTGTACGGAGACGGCCACCAGCGCCGCGACTTCACCTACATCGACGACGTGGTCGCCGCCACGATCGCCGCCGCCGTCGTCCCGACCGCGCACGGCCCCATCAACGTCGGCGGCGGCTCGAACGCATCGCTGCTGGACGTGATCAACATCGCCAACAGCCTCACCGGCCGCGAGATCCAGCTCCACCAGGACCACGCGCGCAACGGGGACGTCCTCCTCACCCGTGCTGACCCCGGCCGCGCCGGAGAAGTCCTCGGCTGGCAGCCGCGCGTCGACCTCCACAGCGGACTGCGCGCCCACATGCAGGCCCTGGCCGCCCCGGTGCCGGACTACAGCCGGGCCGCGTAGCCCCATGCCTCGGAATCCGAGAGGAGTGCTCATGGAAACCCCCGAGCGAGCACGGCTGGACGCCTTCTTCCGGCAGATCACCGCGCAGTTCCCTGCCGGCGAGACGATCACAACGCTGGTCATCACGCACCTGCTCCCGGAACGACCCGCGTTCTTGCGCGCCATGACCGCGGTGTCCACGATCGGCGCCGTCCTCCCCAAGCCCCGGTCGATCCACCAGCCGACCCTCGACACCGTCCGCCGCACCCTGCCGGTCCACGACCTGACCCGGGAGCGTTTCACCGACGAGACCCAGGCCCTGCACTACCTGGAGGACACGGCCGGCGGCCAGGACGTCGTCCTGGCCGACATCGGCGGGTACTTCGCGGCCAGCCTCGACACCCTCGTGAACAAGTTCTCCGGCCGCATCCTCGGCGTCGTCGAAGACACCGAGAACGGACACCAGCGGTACGCGGCCCTCGGCTCCCTGCCGTGCCCGGTCGTGTCCGTGGCCCGCTCCCCGCTCAAGGACTGCGAGGACCACCTCGTCGGCCGGTCCATCGTGTTCTCCACCGACGCCCTCGTCCGCGCCCGCGGGGACATCCTCACGAGCCGCAGCGCCTGCGTCATCGGCTTCGGCAAGATCGGCCGCGCCATCGCCCAGACCCTGCGCGCCCAGGACCTGCGCGTCACCGTGTACGACCACGACGCGGTCAAGCGAATACAAGCGCACGCCCTCGGCTTCCGCACCAGCGCGTCCACCACCGAGGCCGTCCACGACGCGGAACTCGTCCTGTGCGCCACCGGCAATCTCGCCCTCCGGCACGAGGACTTCGCCGCCCTGCGCAACGGCGCGTACCTCGGATCGGCGACCTCCTCCGAGGACGAACTCGAACTCAGCAGCCTTGACGACCTCTACGAACGCCAGCCCGTCGGACCCCAGTTGACCCGATACGAGGTCACCGGCCACTACTTCTACGTTCTCGCTGACGGAGGTGCCGTCAACTTCGTGCACGGCGCTGCCGTCGGCCCCTACATCCACCTCGTCCAGGCCGAGATACTCGCCGCCACTGCTGCTCTCAGCCACGCGCGATTCCAATCGGGGCTGCACGAGATGCCGGCGGCCGACCGCGACGCCATCGCCAGAACCTGGCTCCGCCACTTCGAAAGGTGACTCCGATGCCTCCCTCCAACGACCACATCCGCGCCGTCACGGAGGCGTACCTCGCCCGCCACCCGGACGAACGCGACTCCCTGGCACTGCTGTTCGCCGCGCTCGCCGGCGCGGACACGCCCACCAGCCGCAAGACCTTCCCCGCCCACGTGACCTGCAGCGCCATCCTCATCAACGGTGAACGGCACGTACTGCACATCGCGCACAAGGCGTCCGGGAAACTGCTGGCGCCCGGCGGGCACAACGAACCGGCCGACCAGCACCTGCGCGACGCCGCCCTGCGCGAACTGCACGAGGAGGCCGGCATCCCGCCCAGCGCCGTCGTCCCCCTCGCCGGCCGCGAGGACATCCCCCTCGACATCGACGTGCACGCGATCGACGCGAACCCGTCGAAGAACGAGCCGGCCCACCACCACGTTGACTTCCGCTGGGCGTTCCACCTCGGTGCGGAACACGCGGTGACGCTTCAGGAGGAGGAGGTCGACGGCTACCAGTGGCGGCCGTTCGCGACCGCCGCCTCACCCAACGTCCGCGCCAAGCTCGCCCAGCTCACTTGAAGCCCCCACACTTACCCGTCCACCAGGAGGACGCCGTGGCCGCTACCACAGCCCAACCGACCGGCGTCGAACCGCGCCGGCACATCGCCGTCATACCCTGCCGCTGGGGTGCTTCGCGCTTCCCTGGCAAACCGCTGGCTCTCCTCGGCGACAAGCCGCTCCTCTGGCACGTCCACCAACGCTGCTTGGAGGCCAAGCGTCTCGACGGAGCCATCGTGGCGACGGACGACGAACGCATCGAGGCGGCGTGCAGCCAACTGGGCATTGACTGCATCCGTACCGGAGAGCACCTCACCGGCACCGACCGCGTCGCGGAGGTCGCCGAGCTCCTGCCGGCCGAGGCGTACATCAACGTCCAGGGCGACGAGCCGTTCATCTCGCCGACCGCCATCGACGACGTCTCCGAGGCCCTGGAGTACAAGCCACCAGGCACTCTCGCCGTGAACGCGTATGCTGAACTGCACGACCCGGGCGGCGTCCTCGACCACAACGTCGTCAAGGTCGTTGTCTCGGCCCGCAGCGAGGCCCTGATGTTCTCGCGCCAGCCCATTCCCTATCCCAAGGGTGACCGACCGAAGTACCTACGCCAACTGGGTCTGTACGGCTTCACCGGCCCAGCTCTCCAGCGCTTCCGACAACTTCAGCAGGGGCCCTTGGAACGCGCCGAGGGTGTGGAGATGCTCCGCTTCGTCGAGCACGGCCACGCCGTGCACATGGTTCCTGTCCTGGATGACGGTGTAGCGGTAGACACCTCGGAGGATCTTGCGCGAGCCGAGCGCCTCCTCAAGCAGCCCTTTCAACCTGGCCACCGATCGGGTGACGTGCCGTAGGGCGCCACAGGCCAGAGGCCTGAGCTGGGAGTGGGTTGTAGGTGACCCGGACGACCGTGAGTCACGGTCGTTGCTATAACAGTTCCTCCACCCTCGTTTGGTGAACTCTCCCAAGCCCTGACTGATCCGGCGGACACCTCTCGGTCCGCCGATGTGGCGAACCTGGGCGGACGGGTCAGCGCAGCCCCGCGAACCCCACAGCTGCCGCCGTGCCGCCCAGGACGCTGAAGGACCCGGTCAGACCACCACCGGCCTGGTTGATCAGGCGTCGCGCGGCCTTGGCGTCGAGCGAGACCGCGACGTACGCCTCGTGCGGAGCGGCGGCCGGGCCGGCGCTCTGGATCAGCTCGCTGTAGACCTGGCCAGCCACCGGGGCGTCGGGCTGGCCGTGTTCCTCCCAGTACCGGCGGAGAGCGTCGCCGGAGTCCGGCACGGTGCGCTCGATCACCTGGATCCGGGCGACCTGGCCGGTGCGGGCCGGTGCGGCGAGGGCACGGCCCCAGCCGCTGACGTTTGCGTTCTGGGTGCCAGGGTCGAGCAGCGCGTAGGCGCGCGAGGACACCTTGACGACGGCGGTCAGAGTGCCGGCGTGGAGGTCGTGGACCGCGCCGTACCGGCGGTCGGGTGCGGTGACCACGCGCAGGCTGGCGGCGGTTCCGGGCAGGTGGAGTCCTTCGCGGACCAGGCGGCGGGAGGGTCGGACGAGCCAGATCAACTGGCCCCGCATCCGGCGGAGCGCGTACCGGGTGACGATCGGCGCCCAGTCGGCAGGGCTCGGCCGCGGTAGCGGACGAAGACGAGCAGGGCGATGGCGGCCCACAGCGGGACGAGTTCGAGTGCGCCGACCACGCCACGGGCGAGGATCACGGCGAGCAGGAGCAGGCCGGTGAGGCTCACGACGATCAGCTGTTGGGCGGTGAGGCCGAGCAGGATGCCGCGCCTGCTGCGGTGCGGGAACTTCACGGTGGCCGTGGTGGCTTCGGCCTGGCGGTTGTCAGACATGGCGGTTCCAGACGGGGGAGCGGGCGGGACGAGGTGGAGGCGTGGCGCTCTTCTGGAGGTCATCGCAGGACTCCACCCGTATGGTCGGGGAAGGGGGCGGGCTGGAGGGAAGCAGCCCGCCCCCGGGTGGTGGTGGGTCAGGACCCGGACGGCGGCTGGTCGGGGTAGACCCAGTTCGTCGGAGTCGGGGAGCCGGTTGCCGACGGACCGGTGGAGGGCGGCGGCAATGCGGCGGGACCGCCGGGCGGAACGGCACCTACGCGGGTAAAGCTACCGCCCGGAATCGACGCGCCAGCGGGTTGAGGAGTGGAGGGAGCGCCCTCGGAGAGTGGTGTGCCGGGCACAGGAGTTGCTGATCTCCCAGGGCGTACTGGAGGGCCGTGCCGGATCAGGCACGTACGTCGCCGAGCCCCGCCAGCGCGTGCGGGTGGTCCGTTCCTCGGCACGCGAGCAGCCCAACGGGTCGCCCTTCTGCGCGGACATGAAGGCCGTCGGCAGGCAAGGGGATTGGGAGAGCCGGACCGACGCCAAGGTGCCAGCACCGGCCGAGATCGCGGCGCGGCTCGGGATCGCCGAAGGTGACCTGTGCGTCCGCACCGCGTATGAGTTCCTTGCCGACGGCAGGCCAGTGCAGCTCTCGACAAGCTGGGAGCCGTACGACCTCACGGCCGGCACTCTCGTCGTCCTCCCCGAGGGAGGGCCGCACGCCGGGGCGGGGGTCGTGAACCGCATGGCAACGATCGACATCACTGTCAGCCACGCCGTGGAGCAGCCGGAGCCGCAGCAGGCGACCGCCGAGGGAGCATCGCTACTCGGCGTCCAGAAGGCAGCGCTCGTCACGCACATCCGGCGGACGTACTACAGCGACGAGGGACGGCCCGTGGAGACGGCGGACATCGTGGCGTCCGCCGCTCACTGCGAGATCGTCTACGAGATCCCCATCAACCGTTAGCCGACGCACGCATGACGACAGCTGAACTGACGCCTACCTGTCAACCGCGCCCTCAACTCTCCGGATCCTCGACCAGGCCGGTGGCGAAGGGGAACGACTTCAGGAAGTCACGCCTCGCAAGGTCTCCCTCCGCTTCGGCCAAGTCCCCGAGTACCTGCAAGAGCCGCTCACGTTGGACGGAGGGCAGGCGCAGCAGCTCCCCGCCGACGCTCTCCATCATCTTCACCGCGGAATCGGGATCTACTTCCTCATCCCCGCAACTCTCCAGCCACCACACGACATCGACGAGCATGCCGGTCAGTGCCGGCACGAGCGGATCCCTGTCAGTCATGCGTGCAACGTAGCCGAGCCCTATGACAGCGCCCTGGGGATCAGTGGGTTCCTGACCGCCTGCTCCGCCAGGGTCCGCTGCATGACCAACGACGCCCCGGCCTGCCCGGATTGCGGCCAACTCATGAAGTCCGGTGGCTTCGTGCTCTGCGGTAGGGAGGACGACGGCCGACGCGCCTGCCGGTCGCTGTGGAAATGCGCCGGTCGCCATGTCTGGTGGCGCTGGGCAGACCGGCCGGAGGAGCCATTGGAGGCCTGCCGGGCGCCAGAGCTGTTCCGCTGACGTCCACTGCGCCGCGGGGCGGCGGCGAAACGCGTGTGACCCCTCGCCTGTCGCATGAGTGTCGAAGTCGCCGAACGCCCAAACTCATCGTCAGGAAACAACCAGGTCAGACCCGTTCATCCGATAGTCCACCCAAACGCCTACGCCGCCCCCGCCGCATCCAGGAGGCGCACCAGGTCCTTCCTTCCGTAGCCGAGAAGGGCCGCGCGGTGGGCGGCTGTCAGCACCAGGTGGGCGACGATCTGCGCCCCGTAGCCGTTCTTGTCGTCGTCCAGCCATTCGCCGGGGTCCTCGATGCCCATGCTGTTCATCACCAGGCCGTGCTCGCGACGGATCTCCGTGACGGTGTCGGACACGGCCTCCAGAAGGGTCCGCCCCGGGCGCTCGCACTTCAGGGCGAAGCCGCCCCAGTCGACCGGTTCGCAGCCGCTGGGCGGCCGGGTGCGCAACCCCTCGTACTGCTCGTGACCGAAGGTGCCGTCACCGAACTCGTCGTGCACCAGGGCGAAGCGGTGGAAACCTGGGGCCGGTGGGGGCGGTGGTGGGGTGTACTCCCAACCGGCGTCCTCATGCACCAGCCGCCGCACTTCCTCCTCGTCGGCCGAGGTGACGGTGAAACCCGTGTCCGTGTTGCATCCGGTGAGTGTGCCGTCGTCGTTGCGCTGGAACTTCAGGCTCATCTGGACCCCCGTGGTCATCGCCGGCGGGAAGCGCCGGAAGCCCCCCGTCACAAGAGCCAACGGCCCACGGCCCACCCGCGTGCCCGCCGACAGCATTGTCATCCGATCGTGTGAGCACGCCGCCCATCAGTGACAGTGCGATCGGGTTCGGGCGTGACCTGCACGCAACGGCACGTTTTCCTCATGGGTTTGTGCAACCTTTTGCACATCGGGAGAGTCCGCGTCTACGTGCACGCGGACGGCACGGACACCTCGACCTGCGCCTCCGCGTCCTCCTTCTTCCCGCCCCTGGCCGGGGCCACCGCCATCCCCACAAAGGAGCCGCCGCATGACCGAGAACACGCCCGACAGACCGAAGACGGAAGCCACGCCCCCGGCACCGGAGCAGCCCCCCGCCGCCGTCACCGCCCCCGCACCTGCCCCCGCGCCGCAAGCCGTCCATCCCGCCGCGCCCCAATCCGCGTACCCCGCCGCGCCCCCGCCGCCGTTCCCCGCGGCCGCCGTCCCGCAGCCCCGCTCCCGCAAGCGCGCCCTCATAGCCACCGGCGCGGTCCTGGCCCTCCTCGTCGGCGGAGGAGTCGCCTGGTGGGCCCTGGCCGGTGACGACGACGCGATGAGCCATGTCGAGGTGTCGGGCGGCAAGCTCACGGAGAGCGAGAACAGCCTGCTCGACGAGGACGAGGAGTGCGACGACACCGACGAGTTCAGCTACAACGACTGCGACGCCACCACCGCGTACGAGTTCGTCTACAAGATCACGAACAAGGGTGACGAGCCGGCCAACTACGCCGTGATCGTCAACGGGTTCGACGAGGACGGCGACTTCGTCGGCCAGGCCTACATCAGCGCGACCCATCTCCGCCCCGGCAAGACCGACGCCGACACCGGCGAGTTCGACGACTACGTGGAACTCGAGGGCGACCACACCCTGGCCGACATCGAGTCCGTGAAGGTCGCCCACGTCGAACGGGTCGGCCTGGCCAACTGACGGCTCAGAGCCCCAGGTAGTCCGGCAGACGAGGTTCGTCGACGGCTCCGGGGAGGTCGCACCAGGGGCGCAGTTCCTTGTACGCCTTGGCCTCGTCGTAGGTGAAGTCGGCGCCGTAGCCGCTGTACGACACGGCCAGGGCGACGCACGCGGCCTCGCTCTCGGTGTTCACCGTCCCCGGGTCCAGTTGCTCGGCGCCGTACACGGCGGCGTCCTGGCAGTTGGCGAGGGCACCGTGGTCGTCGGCCTGTTCGCCGGTCGAGGCCGCCTTGTCCAGCGCCACGACGGCGTCCGCGCAGTCACGCGGCATTCGCGTGGCCGCGAAGCCGATTCCGTCGATCAACTCGTCCACCGCCGCGTCGGCGGCCTTGTCGTGTGCTCCGTAGGTGTAGACGAGGTATTTGCTGTACGGCAGCCACCACACGCGGTGGCTGTTCTTGCGCGAGCCGTCGTAGTCGGGGAGGACATCGGTGGCGAAGGTCCAGCTCTTGGCCTTCCTGCCGCCGATGTCGGTCGGCGGGCGGTCCTTCACGGAGATCACGGACTCGTCCGTGGACGTGTAGCCGTCCTCGCTCTCGATCGACCACATGGCGCCGGAGTCCGTCTGGCCCTCGCGGATCTGATCGAGGGTCAGGGTAGGGGCGTACAGGACCCGTACGCCGGATTCCGGGTCGCCGGAGAGGGAGAAGTCTGCGCTCGTCGCGACGGCCGGTTCTTCGCCGGTGGTGTCCCAGACAGCCCCGGAGTCGGTGTCCGGGTCGCTCGCCCGCGCCTCCAGCCCCGAGTCGGCGGGGAGGGTGACCCGCAGGCCGCCGAACAGGGCCACCGGTTCCGGCGTCTCCTCCACGACGGCTTCCTCCGCGACCGGTGACGCGTCCACCGAAGGGGCGGCGGTGGACGGCTCCGGGGTCGCGGCCGGCTGCCGCGATCCGGCCGTGGTGGCGGAGGTGGGGCGGTCGGAAGCGCCCTCTTCCTTGTCACCGGCCGTCATACCGGCCGCGATGCCTCCGGCGGCGGCTCCCAGGACCGCGGCGGCGGCCAGCGCGTAGACGACGGCCCGGCGGCGCGGCCGCCGCCGCGCGGGCGAGGGGCCCGACGCCATGGGAGGTGCGGGGGCGGGTGGCACGGGGGGAGCCGGAGGAACGGGCGGAACGGGCGGAACGGGCACTTCGGTGTCCGCTGCCTCCGAAGCAGCGGGAACCGCGGCCTCCGTCCCGGACGCCTCCGTGGACTCCTCGTCCGATTCCTTGACCGCTTCCTCGACCGCCGGAAGGTCGGCGGGCAGGGGTACGGTCCACCGCGCGTCCTTCAGGGGCACGGCACTGTCGGCATCGGCGATATCGCCGTCGGCCCGCCCGGCCCCCCGCTCCACGAACCGCGTATAGGACACGGTCGGAAAGACCGCCGTCCCCGTCGGCCCGTACACCGCCGCGGTCCGCTCCGCGAGGTCCGCCGCGCTCGGGCGCCGCCCGGGCTCCTTGGCCAGGGCCTCGCGGACCAGGGGCACCAGGGCCTCGGGCAGTCCCGTGAGGGCGGGCTCGGCGCTGACGATGCGGTGGGTGATGCCCGTGGGGGCGCCGAACGGGTGTACCGCGGCGGCGGCGTAGGCGACCAGCAGACCCCAGGCGAAGATGTCCCCGGCCGGCAGGGTCGTGCCGTCGGTGAGCTGTTCCGGAGCCATCCAGCCCGGCGTGCCGGTCGTCACCGAGGTGGCGGTGATCGCGGTGGAGTCCAGGTGGTGGGCGATGCCGAAGTCGACGACGCGTGGGCCGTCGGCCGCGAGGAGCACGTTCGTGGGCTTCAGGTCGCGGTGGGCGACCCCCGCGTCGTGGATGCAGGCCAGGGCGTGGGCGACGGCCGCCGCGAAGGTGATCAGATTGTCCTGGCGCATGGCGCCGGTGTCGCGGACGTGCTGATGGAGGGTGTTGCCGTGGACGTAGGCGGTCGCCAGCCAGGGCAGCGGTGCGTCGGGGTCGGCGTCGACCAGCGGGACGAGGTAGGGGCCCGTGACCTTGCGGAGCGTCGTGGTCTCGCGGCGGAACCGGGCCCGGTGCGCGGGGTCGGCGGCGAAGTCCTGGTGCAGGACCTTCACGGCGAGGGGCGTTCCGGCGTCGGGGTCGGTCGCGTAGTAGACCGTGCCCATGCCGCCGGTGCCGAGGTGCCGGGTCGGCCGGTAGGGGCCGATGCGTGCGGGGAGGTTCACCGGCACCGTCCGCCTCCCGCCACGAGGGAGGGACCGGCGGAAGGCGGGGCGGAAGGCGCCCGCCCCCGAAGACCGCACCGATGAGTCATGTACCCCCCTGACGTCCCCCGCCCGTGGCCCCGATCGGGCCGACGCGGCGCAGCCGACATCAGGGAACTCGGGTATGCCCGGACGAAGCCCCCCTCATCGGCGCAGCCACTTTAATACCGGACTACTCGGGAAGGTGACGAAGGGCCCTCGGCCGCACGGGCCTCTTCGTCCTCACAGGCCCCGCGTCCGCGCAGGCCCCGCGTCCCCACGGCCCCCCGTCCGCACGGGCCCCCGTCCCCACGGCCCCCGCGCCCCGCGACCGATCACCCCTTCTGCTCCACCCGAACCCAGTCCACCTCCGCCCGCACTCCCCCGCCCGCGATCCGGTCCACGCTGGACTGGGGCAGGCCCCAGTAGGGGGTGGTGACCTGGTTCCAGCCGGCCGGGTAGGCGCCGCCCAGGGCGAGGTTCAGGATCACGTACTGCTGGTGGCCGAAGACCCACTGGCCCCGGGTGGACTCGAGCTTGTTCCTGGTCGTCTCCTGGACCAGGCGGTCGTCGACGTAGAAGCGCATGCCGGTCGGGGTCCACTCCACCGCGTAGGTGTGCCACTGGTCGGCGCGGCCGCCGTTCGGGTAGGTCTGGCGGGCGCCGATGTTGCCGTCGGCGGAGTAGCCGGGGCCGTGCAGGGCGGAGCTGGTCCAGTCGGCGTAGCCGATGTTCTCCATGATGTCGGTCTCGCCGGAGGCGGGCCAGGAGACGGTCGGGTCGTCGACGTTGCTGCCGAGCAGCCAGAACGCGGGCCAGAAGCCGTCGCCGACGGGCAGTTTCATGCGGGCGCTGACCCGGCCGTAGGTGAAGTCGAACTTCGTGTTGGTGTCGATGCGGCCGGAGGTGAAGTCGTACGTGCCGCCGCCGGCCTGGGTGCAGCCCTTGCAGTGCTTGGCCTCCAGCACGAGGTTGCCGTTCTCGGTGCGGATGTTCTGCGGGGAGTCGACGTAGGCCTGTGCCTCGCCGTTGACCGAGCCCATCTCCGAACCGGTGCGCACCACACGCCACTTGGAGCGGTCGAGGGAGGCGGCGGTGAAGTCGTCGAAGAACGTGGTCCGGTAGCTGCCGGGCTGTTCGCCGGGCAGGGCGGGGTAGGCGGCAAAGGCGCTGCCGCCGGTGCCCCAGACCTCGAACTCGTAGAGGGAGTAGCCGAACTGGGCCGTGGCGGGGGCCGGGTTGTAGAAGGAGCGGCGTTCCTTGCCGAGCATGCGGACGTAGCGGCCCGTGACCGGTTGCGGCAGCCGGACGCTGTCGTGCCGGCCGACCGCGTCGCCCGGCGACTTGATGTCGGCGCGGCGGGCGGCGACCTCGGCGGCGGACGGCTGGTACACCGTGCGCCAGGTGCGGTTGTCGTCGGAGACCTGGAGCTGGTAGTCGACGGCGTAGGCCGCCTCCCAGTAGAGGTCGACGGTGTCGATCGTGGAGGTGGCTCCGAGGTCGACGGCGATCCAGCGGTCCTTGTTCCAGTCGCTGGACCAGCGGGTGGCGTCGTCCTTGAGGTTGGCCGGGCGGCCGCCGTCGGTGACGTAGGCCGGCGAGTTGCCCGCGTGCTGGTAGTAGTCGGCGTAGGCCGGGTGGTTGAGGGCCAGGTTGGTGCGGGTGGTGGAGGCGGGGGCGGGTTCGCCGCCGTAGACCTTGACGTTCCACAGCGAGTAGCCCCAGGGTGTGCCGCGTTCCAGGCCGCGCAGGCGGATGTAGCGGCCCGTCACCTCCTGGGGGTGGGTGTGCGCGGTGACCGTGCCGCCGGTGCCGGCGGTCTCGGTGTAGAACGGCGTCCAGTCGGTGCCGTTCTTCGACGCCTCCAGGACGTAGCGCTTGCCGTAGGCGGCCTCCCAGTCCAGGACGACCCGGTCGACGCGGATCGTCGACCCGAGGTCGAGGCGGATCCAGGCGTCGTCGGCGAAGTTGCTCGCCCAGCGGGTGGCGCCGTCGCCGTCGAAGGCGAGGCCGGGTGCGGTGCCGGGGTTCTCGCTGCCGGAGGCGGTGACGCCCGCCGGGTTCGCGGCGTACGCGGCGGCGGCGCGGTCGGTGTCCCAGGCGGCCGCCGCGGCGGCCGTGGGCTCGGCGGCGGCGGAGAACGCCGTGGCACCGGCGAGCAGGGACAGGGTGGCGAGGGCGCTCACCAGGGTGCGGGTGGGCATGCGACGGGTGGGGTCGGGCATGCGGCTCTCCTTGATCGGAATCGACGTGGGGTCAGAGTTGGCGTGCACCTGACATTCAGAGGGGAGGATGGTGCCTCCGTGACCGGCGAGCTCCCGCACCCACCGGCCACGGAGGCCGTTCTTCAGGCGACCGCACGCGGCCGCGTCACCTCGAGGTGGTTCTGGTCGCCCGCACGGCCGCGTCACCTCGAGGTCGCTCCGGAGGGGCTCAGGCGGCCTTGCGCACGCCCTCCCGGTGCCTGCGGACGATGTCCGCGTAGTGGTGGCCGCTTCCCTTGATCGTCCGGGCCTGCGTCCGGTAGTCGACGTGGACGAGCCCGAACCGCTTGTCGTAGCCGTACGCCCACTCGAAGTTGTCCAGCAGCGACCAGGCGAAGTAGCCGGCCAGCGGCGCGCCCTTGCGGGCGGCGGAGGCGCACGCGGCGAGGTGGGCGGTCAGGTAGGCCTGACGCTCCGGGTCGTCGACCGTGCCGTCGGGGCCGACGGTGTCCGGGTAGGAGGAGCCGTTCTCGGTGACGTACAGCCGGCGGGCGCCGTACTCGTCCGTCAGACGGAGCAGCAGCGTCTCGATGCCGCTCGCGTCGACCTCCCAGTCCATGCCCGTGCGCGGGACGCCGGGCTTGCGCAGGGAGCGGGCGTACGGGGCGGGGCCCTCGGGGTCGTCGGTGACCGTGGCCGGGAAGTAGTAGTTCAGGCCCAGCCAGTCGAGGGGTGCGGCGATCGTCTCCAGGTCGCCGGGCTTCTCCGGGAGTTCGACGCCGTACACCTCCCGCATGTCGGCCGGGAAACCCCGGCCGTGGACCGGGTCGAGCCACCAGCGGTTGGTGTGGCCGTCCACCCGGCGGGCGGCGGCGAGGTCCTCGGGCCGGTCGCTCGCGGCGTGGACGGTGGAGAGGTTGTTGACGATGCCGATCTCGGCGCCCGGGGCCACCGCCCGGATCGCCTGGGCGGCCAGACCGTGGCCGAGCAGCAGGTGGTAGGAGGCGCGCACGGCGGCGGTCAGGTCCGTCAGCCCCGGGGCCATCTTCCCTTCCAGGTGGCCGATCCACGCCGAGCACAGGGGCTCGTTCAGGGTCGTCCAGTGCGCGACACGGTCGCCCAGCCGCTCCGCGACGACCGAGGCGTACGCGGCGAAGTGCTCGGCGGTCTCCCGTTCGGGCCAGCCGCCGCGGTCCTGGAGCACCTGCGGCAGGTCCCAGTGGTAGAGGGTGACGGAGGGGGTGATGCCCGCCTCCAGCAGGCCGTCGACCAGCTCGTCGTAGAAGGCGAGACCCTTGGGGTTCGGCGGGCCGTCGCCGCCGGGCATCACCCGCGGCCAGGCCACGGACAGGCGGTAGGCGTTGGTGCCGAGCCGCCGCATCAGGCCGATGTCCTCGCGCCAGCGGTGGTAGTGGTCGCAGGCGATGTCACCGTGGTCGTCGCCGTCGATCTTCCCGGGGGTGTGGGAGAAGGTGTCCCAGATCGAGGGGGAACGGCCGTCCTCCGCCACGGCACCTTCGATCTGGTAGGCCGAGGTGGCCGTGCCCCACAGGAAGTCGTGCGGGAGGGCGGCGAAGTCGATGGTCACAGAGGTCCTTTCGAGATCGGGCGATTCGGTCACTTCACCGCTCCCGCCGTCAGCCCGGCGACGAGATAGCGCTGGAGAAGCAGGAACCCGGCCACCACGGGCACGCTCACGACCAGCGAGGCGGCCATGATCTGGTTCCAGTAGACGTCGTTGAGGGTGGAGTAGCCCTGGAGTCCGACGGCGAGGGTGCGGGTCGTCTCGTTGGTCATGACGGAGGCGAACAGCACCTCGCCCCAGGCCGTCATGAAGGCGTAGACGGCGACGGCGACGATCCCGGGGATCGCGGCCGGCACCACGACCCGGAAGAGCGCGCCGAGCGGGCCGCAGCCGTCGACCAGCGCCGCCTCGTCCAGGTCGCGCGGCACCGAGTCGAAGTACCCGATCAGCATCCAGATGGAGAAGGGCAGGGAGAAGGTCAGATAGGTCAGGATCAGCCCGCCGCGCGAGCCGAACAGGGCGATCCCGGTGGCGTTGCCGATGTTGACGTAGAGGAGGAAGAGCGGGAGGAGGAAGAGGATGCCGGGGAACATCTGGGTGGACAGCACGGTGACCGTGAACACCCGCTTGCCCCGGAAGCTGTAGCGGCTGACGGCGTAGGCGCTGAAGACCGCGATCACCACCGAGCAGACCGTGGCCGCGCCCGCCACGATCAGCGAGTTCACGAAGTACCGGGCCAGCGGGACGGTCGACCAGATGTCGATGTACGGACGGATCGTCAGTTCGCTGGGCAGCCAGCGGAACTGGCCCGTGACGTCCGCGAGGGGCTTCAGCGAGCTGGAGACCATCACGTACACCGGCAGCAGGACGAAGCCGGTGAGCAGGGTGAGGAAGATCCACCGCGACCAGAGGAACGAACGCGGGGGTGCCATGGGCGAGTTGCGCGCGACGGGCGTCGTCGAGAGGTCAGGCATCGGCGGGCCTCCGTCCGCGCGAGGTGACCGCGAGGTACACCCCGGTCACCGCCAGCAGGAAGAGCAGCAGCAGGACGGACATCGCGGAGCCGGCGCCGAAGTTCCAGGTGACGAAGGACGCCTGGTAGATGTGGACCGAGATGAGGTCCGCCGCCTCCGGCGCGGCCCTGCCGAACAGGACGTACGGCGTGTTGAAGTCGTTGAACGTCCACAGGAACAGCACCAGCACCAGCACCTGGTTGACGGGGCTCAACGACGGCAGGGTGATGCGCCGGATCTGCTGCCATATCCCGGCGCCGTCCAGGGCCGCCGCCTCGTACAGCTCGCGGGGGATGTTCTGGAGGCCGGCCATCACGATCAGGAAGGCGAACGGCCAGCCCTTCCACACCGACACGGTGAGCAGGGCGTAGAAGCTGTTGTCGCCGATCAGCCAGAACGACGGCTTGTCGGTGAGGCCCAGCTGGTCGTGCAGGACGTGGTTCACCAGGCCGTTGTCGTGCTGGAACATGAAGACCCAGGTGATCACGGCCGCGTAGACCGGCAGCGCGTACGGGACCAGGAAGAGGGCCCGCAGCAGACCGCGGCCGCGGAAGGTGTCCTGCATGAAGATCGCGGCGGCGGTGCCGATCAGCCAGCACAGGGCGACCGAGAGCAGGGTGAAGGCGACCGTGACGAAGAACGAGTGCAGCAGGGCCTCGCCGACGGGGGCGTTGAAGTCCACCGACAGCGAGTAGTTGTCCAGCCCGGCCCAGGGGGCCGAGCCCCAGTCCCGGATGTAGAACTGGGTGAGCACCTTGAAGCTCATCACGATGCCGATCACCATCGGCACCAGATGGACGAGGAGTTCGAGGACCAGGGCGGGCAGGAGCAGCAGGTAGGGCAGTCCGATCCGCCGGATCCGGCCGGGGCGGCGGTTCGCAGGGGCGGCCTTGACCGGGCGGGTGCCCGGCCGGCCGCGTTCGATCGTGGTCGTCATCACGCCGCCGGCATCTGCTGCTGGGCCTTCTCGAGCCGGGCCTTGACCGACTCCGTGGTGACGGGCCGGCCGGCCGCCGCCTCGGCGAACAGCTCCTTGACGGCCGTACCGACGGCGGTCTCGAACTGGGACTCGTCGGCGACCTGGGGCAGCGCCGCGGCGCTCTTGGCGAGGGTGTCCTTCAGGACGACGGTGGCGGGGGTGTTGAACGCCGCGTCGGACTGGGCGGCGGCGACCGGCGGGATCGAGCTGTAGGCCGTGTTGAGGATCTTCTGCTCGGCGTCGCTGGTCATGAACTTCACGAACTTCGTG
Source organism: Streptomyces phaeofaciens (assembly GCF_014648915.1). Taxonomy (GTDB): domain Bacteria; phylum Actinomycetota; class Actinomycetes; order Streptomycetales; family Streptomycetaceae; genus Streptomyces; species Streptomyces phaeofaciens. The sequence goes on from NZ_BMSA01000008.1 coordinate 106,390, forward strand.
GCGCCGTCGACGTTGTCGGTGTTCTTGAAGACGGCCAGGTTGATGCCCGCGACCATGGAGTTGACCTGCTCACCGGCGCCGGGGGTGCCGGACTGCACGGGGACGGGCGCGATGCCGTAGGCGTCGTCGCTCATGCCCTGGGACTTCAGGTTCGCGGACGCCGACTGCCACAGCAGCATCGCCGTCTTGCCCTTGGCGAAGTCGCTGACGGACTGGTTCTGCGCGTACTCGGCGTTGCCGACCGGGATGGCCTTGTCCTTCGCCATCAGGTCGACGTACTGCTTGACCGCGGCGACCACGCCGTCGGAGGTGAAGTCGGGCTTGCCGTCCTTGGTGAAGAAGTCGGCGCCGTGCTGCTTGGCGAAGGTGAAGACGTGGTGGATGTTCTCCGAGAGGTTGGCGCCCTCGGCGCCGATGACCTGCTTGCCCTTCGCCTGGATCTTCTTGCCGTCCGCGACCAGCTCGGCCCAGGTGGCCGGCGGCTTCGCGATGCCGGCGTCCGCGAAGATCTCCTTGTTGTAGTAGAGCGCGTACGCCATCGAGTACAGCGGGACGGCGGCCGGGTCCTGGCCCTCGGCGCCGGTGGAGCCGAGCGCGGACTCCACGAAGCGGTCCCGGCCGCCGATCTTGGCGAAGTTCGCCTCGTTCCACGGCAGCAGCGCGCCGGTGGCCTGGAGCGAGGCGGACCAGGTGTTGCCGATGTTCAGCACGTCGGGGCCCTGGCCGGACGTGGTCGCCGTGAGGATCCGGTTGAGCAGGTCCGACCACGGGACGACCTCCAGCTTCACCTCGATCCCGGTCTCCTTCTCGAACTTGTCCAGCTCCGGCTGGAGCACCTTCTTGTCGATCTCGATGCTCGCGCCCTGGTTGGAGGCCCAGTACGTCAGCGTCTTCGGTGCGTCGTTGGAACCCTCGCCGTCGGTCGAGGATCCGCCTCCGCAGGCCGTCGCGGCCAGCGCGAGTGACATGACGACGGCGCCTGCGGCCGCGGCTCGGATGGTGCGCATGGGTCGACTCCCGGTTGTCATCAGGACTTAATTTAGGACGTGAGTTAAACCTCGGAACGCGGCCGCGTCAAGGGTTTCGACGCGGCTCACGCAAGTCGGTCGCCCCTCTTGACGCACACGTTCGGGTAGTTGAAGCATTCACCGGCGAGAGAGCGCTCCCAACCCCACGACCGTTCACTTCCTGAACCAGGAGAGCCGCCCATGCCCCGCACCCCGTCGTCCGGCACGCCCGCCGTGCGCCGCCGAACCGTCCTCGCCGCCGGCGCGGCCGCCCCGGCCCTCGCCGCGCTGCCCTCCGCGCCGGCCTCGGCCGCCCCGAAGGGCAAGGGCCCGCGCGCCCTGCCCGGCGGCGGCGACCTCGGCCCGAACGTCCTCCTCTTCGACCCGTCGACCCCGGACATCCAGGCACGGCTGGACGAGGTGTTCCGGCGCCAGGAGTCCGCCCAGTTCGGCACCGGCCGCTACGCGCTGCTGTTCAAACCCGGCACCTACCACGGCCTCAACGCCCAACTCGGCTTCTACACATCGATCATGGGCCTCGGCCTCTCCCCCGACGACACCACCATCAACGGCGACGTGACGGTCGACGCCGGCTGGTTCGGCGGCAACGCCACCCAGAACTTCTGGCGTTCGGCGGAGAACCTCGCGCTCGTTCCGGCAGGCGGCACGAACCGGTGGGCGGTCGCCCAGGCGGCCCCCTTCCGCCGGATGCACATCCGCGGCGGCCTCAACCTCGCCCCGTCCGGCTACGGTTGGGCCAGCGGCGGCTACATCGCCGACAGCCGTGTCGAGGGCGAGATCGGCCCGTACTCGCAGCAGCAGTGGTACACCCGGGACAGCGCGATCGGCGGCTGGGTCAACGGCGTGTGGAACATGGTGTTCTCGGGCGTCGAGGGCGCCCCGGCCCAGAGCTTCCCCAACCCGCCCTACACCACAATGGACACCACACCCGTCTCCCGCGAAAAGCCCTTCCTGTACGTCGACGGCGGTGGCGCGTTCCGGGTCTTCCTGCCCGCCAAGCGGACCGGCGCACGCGGGGTGAGCTGGGGCAACGGCACCCCGCGCGGCACCTCACTGCCCCTGACCCGGTTCTACGTCGCGAAGCCGGGGGTCAGCGCGGCCACCCTGAACCAGGCGCTCGCGCAGGGCCTGAACCTGCTGCTGACGCCGGGCATCTACCACCTCGACCGGCCGGTCCGGGTGACCCGCGCCGACACCGTCGTCCTGGGCCTCGGGTACGCCACCCTGATCCCGGACAACGGCGTCACCGCGCTGACCGTGGCGGACGTCGACGGGGTCCGGCTCGCCGGGTTCCTCGTGGACGCCGGCCCGGTCAACTCCGCGACCCTGCTGGAGATCGGGCCGCGCGGCGCCTCGCGCGACCACTCCGCCAACCCGACCACCGTGCAGGACGTGTTCGTCCGGATCGGCGGCGCGGGCCCCGGCAGGGCCACCACGAGCATGGTCGTCAACAACCGGCACACGATCGTCGACCACACCTGGGTCTGGCGCGCCGACCACGGCGAGGGCGTCGGCTGGGAGACCAACCGGGCCGACTACGGCGTCGTCGTCAACGGCCACGACGTCCTCGCCACCGGCCTGTTCGTGGAGCACTTCAACAAGTACGACGTGCAGTGGTTCGGACAGCGCGGCCGCACGATCTTCTTCCAGAACGAGAAGGCCTACGACGCCCCGAACCAGGCCGCGATCCAGAACGGCGCGCTCAAGGGCTACGCCGCCTACCGGGTCGGCGACGCCGTGACCAGCCACGAGGGCTGGGGCCTGGGCAGCTACTGCTACTACAACGTCGACCCGACGATCGTGCAGCACCACGGCTTCGCCGCCCCGAACAGGCCGGGCGTGAAGTTCCACGACCTGCTGGTGGTCTCCCTCGGCGGCAACGGCCAGTACGAGGCCGTCGTCAACGACACCGGCGCGCCGACGTCGGGCACGTCCACCGTGCCGTCGACGGTGGTGTCGTACCCCTGAGGGACGTGTCGCCCCGAGCGGCCGGTGCGGGCGGTATCCCCGAGCGGCGGGTGCGCCGGGTGCGGGCGGGAACATGGTCCCCGCCCGCACCCCGCCCGCACCTCACGCACCCCTCGTGGACCGCTACGTCGTCGCCGGCACCGCCGGCGCCGGGGCGTACCCCGTCGGCCGGGCCGTGAAGGTGCCACGGCCCTGCGTGCGGCTGCGCAGCCGGGTCGCGTAGCCGAACAGCTCGGCCAGCGGCACGGTGGCGGTGACCACCGCGGACCCGCCGCGCACGGCCGAGTCGGTGACCCGGCCGCGGCGGGCCGCGAGGTCGCCGAGGACGGAGCCCACGGCTTCCTCGGGCACGGTGACCGCGACCTCGACGACCGGCTCCAGCAGGACCATCGCACAGGCCCGCAGCGCCTCCCGGAGCCCGAACCGGCCCGCCGTGCGGAAGGCCGTCTCGGAGGAGTCCTTCACGTGGGTCGCCCCGTCCGTCAGGGTGACCCGCAGCCCGGTCACCGGGTGCCCGCCGAGGGGACCCTCGGCGAGCGCGTCCCGGCAGCCGGCCTCGACGGCACGGACGTACTCCTGCGGCACCCGCCCGCCGACGACGGCGGACCGGAACTCGAAGCCCTCCTCCAGCGCCTCCACATCGAGCACGACGTGCGCGAACTGCCCGGCCCCGCCGTCCTGTTTGACGTGCCGGAAGACCTGCCCGGTCACACCCCGGCCGACGGTCTCGCGGTAGGTCACCCGGGGGCGGCCCACGTTGACGTCCAGTCCGAGGGTGCGGCGGATCTTCTCCACCGCGACCTCCAGATGCAGTTCACCCATGCCCGACAGAAGGGTCTGACCGGTCTCGGGGTCGGTCCGTACGACCAGCGAGGGATCCTCCTCGGCCAGCCGGGCGAGCGCGGAGGCCAGCCGGTCGGTGTCGGTGCCGCGGCACGCCTCGACCGCCACGGAGACCACCGGGTCGGGGACACCGGGCGGTTCGAGGACGAGCGGGGCCTGCGGCGCGCACAGCGTCGAGCCCGCGCGGGCCGCCTTCAGCCCCACGACGGCCACGATGTCGCCGGCGACCGCCCGGTCCAGCTGGGCATGCCGGTCGGCCTGGACGCGCAGGATCCGGCCGATCCGCTCGGTGCGCCGCGATCCGGACTCCCACAGCGTGTCTCCCTTCTCGATCGTGCCCGAGTACACCCGCAGATACGTGAGACGTCCCGTCGCGGTGGCGCTCACCTTGAACGCCAGCGCCACCGACGGCGCCGCCGGATCCGCCGCCCGTTCCTGCTCCGCCCCCTCGTGGGTGCCGCGCACCGCGGGCACGTCCAGCGGGGACGGGAGATACGCCACGACGGCGTCGAGCAGCGGTTCGATGCCGCGGTTGCGGTACGCCGAGCCGCACAGCACGACCACACCGTCACCGGTGCGGGTCAGGTCGCGCAGGGCGGCCGCGAGGGTTTCGGCGGAGACGGTCTCCCGGTCGCAGAACTCCTCCAGCGCGGCCGGGTGACGCTCCGCGACGGCTTCCTCCAGCAGCCGGCGCCGGCGCAGCGCCTCCTCCCGCAGCTCCTGCGGCACAGCGCCCTCGACGAGGGTGTCGCTGTCTTCGCCCCAGGTCAGGGCGCGCATGTGCAGCAGGTCGACGACGCCGGTGAAGGCGTCCTCGGTGCCGATCGGCAGCTGGACGACCAGCGGGACCGGGTGGAGGCGGTCACGGATCGACGCCACGGCCGTGTCGAGGTCGGCGCCCGCCCGGTCGAGCTTGTTGACGAACGCGATCCTCGGCACGCCATGGCGGTCGGCCTGCCGCCACACGGACTCGCTCTGCGGCTCGACGCCCGCGACGGCGTCGAACACCGCCACCGCCCCGTCGAGCACGCGCAGCGCGCGCTCCACCTCGTCGGCGAAGTCGACGTGCCCCGGTGTGTCGATGAGGTTGACGCGGTGGCCGTCCCAGTCGCAGCTGACGGCCGCGGCGAAGATGGTGATGCCGCGGTCGCGTTCCTGCGGGTCGAAGTCGGTGATGGTGGTGCCGTCGTGGACCTCGCCGCGCTTGTGCGTGGTCCCGGTGGCGTACAGGATCCGCTCGGTGACGGTGGTCTTCCCGGCGTCGACGTGGGCGAGGATGCCCAGGTTGCGAACGGCGGTGAGGTGACGGTCGAGGTGGTTGCGCACGGCCCTTGGCCTTTCGGGTGCTGCGGTGGAACGGGCAGCGCGATTCGCCGGACGACTTCGGCGTGAGTGCGGGACGCGAAGGTGACTCGCCGTCGACTGCGCTGGGCAGGACGGCGGTTCGGTGCGCTCAGGCGGTCGTCAGCACTTCCGGTGCCGGCCGCGCAGCGGACACCGGACGGCCCGAGACACGAGGATCACCTCGTAGCGGGCACGGGGAGCGGCGGCAGCGGTGTGGTCACGCATGGCGGGCTCCCCTCGATCGTCGCGGTGTGGCACGGCCCCCTGTCGTGGGTGGCGCGTGATCTTCGGTGAGTGTAGAGGCGAACGGGGGCGCGCCGCACGGGATTTATCCGAACCGTGCGGCGCGCCGTCGGCACCCCGTGCTCAGGCGGGTGTGTCCCGCGGTGTGTAGAAGTGGCGCCGCACCTTGCGCAGCCACGCGTCGGCGGCCGTCTCGTCGGGCTGTTCGGGCAGCGCGCTGCGCGTCGTGCTGAACTTCTCCTCGAAGTCCCGCAGCAGCGGCAGCGCGTGCTCGGGGTCGGCGGCCGCCTGCTCGCCGAAGCGGTGGTAGCTCTCCGGGTCGTCGACGCGGATCGTGAGCGTGCCGGTGGCGTACAGCTCGTAGCCCTGGGTGCACAGCCGCTTGAGGTGGCGGGCGTGCTTGGCGGTCCGCTTGCGGCTGTCCTCGGAGATGCCGCCCTCGCCCTTGTTGCGCAGCTTGCGGAACTGCTGGGTGGCGTAGCCGAGATAGGCGTCGCGGACCCGGTGGGCGCTCGGCAGGGTGGCGCGGATCGCGATGAGTTCGTCGCCGAGCGCGGTACGGACCTCGTACAGCTCGTCGGGCAGCCAGACGAGTTCCGTCACCGTCGGGTTGCCGCCGAGGGCGAGTCGGCACCACTTCGCGGCCTCGTGCAGGGTGCGGTCGGGGGCCGTGGTGACGTGCGAGTCCTGAGGCCGGCGCAGACCGTGCAGCTCGTCCGTGGGCGTGGCGAACATGCCGAGCCGGTCCACGTCGGAGCCGGGGTGGGCGAGCCCGTAGGCGGTCGAGCCGACGATGCCGGACAGCAGGATGTTGGTGACGGTCACAGGTGCCCCCGTTGGTGGTGCCGTTCTCCCGGGACCGTCCTGACGCACGGGCGGGTTCCGGGACCGCCTCGCGCACGGGCGGGTTCCGGGTGGTGGTCTCCGTCCCCGCGTACGGGTGCCGGACCGTCATGATGCCCCGCATCCGGGCCTGGCCACCTCATCTTTTCCGGGGGCCGCGGGGTGGTGACGGGCCGGGTCGGCTCGTCCCGCACGGCTCGGTGTGCCGGTCGCCCGGGCGGGCCGGTGGGTCTCCGTCCTGTTCCGGCGCAGAGCGCCATGTGACATATTACTGACGTGACCAACGGACCCAGCGGTGACGTGGTGGTCGTCGGCGCCGGCATGGTGGGCGCCGCCTGTGCGCTGTACGCGGCCCGAGCCGGGCTCGACGTGATCCTGGTGGACCGGGGCCCGGTGGCCGGCGGCACGACCGGAGCCGGCGAGGGCAATCTCCTCGTCTCCGACAAGGAACCCGGACCCGAACTCCACCTGGCCCTCCTGTCCGCCCGGTTGTGGGGCGAGCTGGCCCAGGAGCTGGGCACGGCCGTCGAGTACGAGCCCAAGGGCGGGCTCGTGGTGGCCTCTACCCCCGACGGGCTCACCGCCCTGGCCCGCCTGGCCGCCGGACAGCGGGCGGCCGGAGTACGGACCGTCCCCGTCGACGCGAGCGAACTCCGCTCGCTGGAGCCCCACTTGGCCCCCGGCCTGGCGGGCGGAGTGCTGTATCCCCAGGACGCCCAGGTCATGCCCACCCTGGCCGCAGCCCACCTCGCCCGGGCCTCCGGCGCCCGGCTGGAGACCGGCCGGACGGTGACGCGGGTGCTGCGCGGCGCCGACGGCGCCGTGCGCGGGGTCCGTACCGACCGGGGCGACCTCCTCGCCCCCGCCGTGGTGAACGCGGCCGGAACCTGGGGCGGCGAGGTCGCCGCCCTCGCCGGGGTCCCCCTGCCCGTGCTCCCCCGGCGCGGATTCGTCCTGGTCACCGAGCCGCTGCCGCGCCGGGTACGGCACAAGGTGTACGCCGCCGACTACGTGGCCGACGTGGCCAGCGACTCGGCCGCCCTCCAGACCTCGCCGGTCGTCGAGGGCACCGCCGCCGGCCCGGTCCTGATCGGCGCGAGCCGCGAGCGGGTCGGCTTCGACCGCTCCTTCTCCCTGCCCGTCGTCCGCGCCCTCGCGGCCGGGGCGACCCGGCTGTTCCCCTTCCTGGACGACGTACGGGTGATGCGCACGTACCTCGGATTCCGCCCCTACCTGCCCGACCATCTGCCCGCCCTCGGACCCGATCCGCGCGTGCCGGGGCTGTTCCACGCGTGCGGGCACGAGGGCGCGGGCATCGGGCTCGCCACCGGCAGCGGGCAGCTGATCGCGCAGGCCCTGACCGGCGGGACGCCCGAGCTGGACCTCACCCCGTTCCGCCCCGACCGCTTCGCCGAGGAGGCCACCGCGTGAATCCGCTGGAACTGGTCCGGGCCCGCGCCGGAACCCCGTTCACCGTCCGGTTCGACGGCCGGGAGATCGAGGCGCTGCCCGGCCGGACGGTCGCCGCCGTGCTGTGGTCGGCGGGCGTCACCGCCTGGCGCACCACGCGGGACGGGGGACGGCCTCGCGGGGTCTTCTGCGGGATCGGGGTGTGCTTCGACTGCCTGGTGACCGTGGACGGCCGGCCCAACCAGCGGGCCTGCCTGGTCCCCGCGGAACCGGGCGCGGACATCCGGACGCAGGAGGGGACGGGCCACGATGAGTGAGCGCCGCCCGGTCCTCGCGGTGATCGGCGCCGGCCCGGCGGGGCTCGCGGCCACCCTGGCGGCGGCCGCGCGCGGGGTGCGGGTGACGCTGATCGACTCCGGCACACAGGCGGGCGGCCAGTTCTACCGGCAGCCCGCCCCCGGCCTCGGCGCCCGCCGCCCGCAGGCGCTCCACCACCAGTGGCGCACCTGGGAACGTCTGCGCACCGGCCTCGACACCCGTCTCGCCGACGGGCGCGTCACCCACCTGACAGACCATCATGTGTGTTGGGTGGAAAGGGATTCGTCCGTCGAGGGGGAGCCCGTCCGCGATGACCCCGCCGCCCCCGGCTTCACGGTCCACGCGCTCCTCGGCCCCGAGCAGCGCGAGTCCGTCGCGATCCGCGCCCACGGGGTGCTGCTGGCGACCGGCGCCTACGAGAAGGTGCTTCCCTTCCCCGGCTGGACCCTGCCGGGCGTGGTCACCGCGGGCGGCGCCCAGGCCCTGCTGAAGGGGGGACTCACCCTGCCCGGCCGTACGGCGGTCGTGGCCGGCACCGGCCCGCTGCTGCTGCCCGTCGCGACCGGCCTCGCCGCGGCGGGCGCCAGGGTCGTCGCCCTGGTCGAATCCGCCGGCCCCAGGGACTTCGTACGCCGGTCCCGCTCCCTCGCCGGAGCACCGGACAAGCTCGCCGAGGGGGCCGGGTACGCGGCTCGGCTCCTGCGCCATCGGGTCTCGGTGAAGGCCCGTCATACGGTGCTGGAGGCGCACGGCGTCGAACGGCTGGAGTCCGTGACCGTCGCCGCCCTCGGCCCCGACGGGCGTCCGCGACCCGGCACCGCGCTCCGCCTCCCCTGCGACACCCTGGCCGTGGGCCACGGTCTGCTGCCGCACACCGATCTCGCGGACGGGCTCGGCTGCCGTCTCGACGGACCGGCCGTGCGCGTGGACGACGAACAGCGCACCGACGTCCCCGGCGTATGGGCGGCGGGCGAGTCCACGGGCGTCGGCGGCGCGGCCCTGTCGCTGGCCGAGGGACACCTCGCGGGCCGGTCCGCGGCGGCCCGGCTGCACGGCACGGCCCCCGATCCGGCACGGCGGACCCGGGCCGCCCGGACCCGGACCCGGCTGCGCGCGTTCTCCGAGGGTCTCGCCGGCGCGTTCGCGCCCCCGGCGCACTGGGCGGAGCTGGTGACCGACGAGACGGTCGTGTGCCGCTGCGAGGAGGTCACCGCCGGTGCGGTCCGGGAGGCCGTCGGCTCGCTCGGCGCCGGCGATCTGCGCACGGTGAAGCTGCTGACCCGGGCCGGGATGGGCTGGTGCCAGGGCCGGATGTGCGAATCCGGTGTGGCGGGTGTCGCGGGCTGCGCGGCCACCCCGGCCCGCCGGCTGCCGGCCCGCCCGGTCCCGCTCGGCATGCTGGCCGCGCCCACCGACGATCCCCCGCCGGCCCGGTGACGGGTGACCGGTGACGGGTGCCGGGTCGCGACTCAGTGCCATGTCACATACCGATGCCGTCGCTCCCTGAAGGAATCCCCCGAAAGAGCCGAGCAGGCCGAACAAGCCGAAAGAGAGGCCCTCCCCCATGACCACACCCCGGACCCGCCCCTGGCACGGCGTCCTCGTCGCCACCGCCCTCCCGCTGGACGAGAACCTCGCCGTGGACTACGACCGGTACGCCGAACACTGCGCCTGGCTGGTGGCGAACGGCTGTGACGGCGTCGTACCGAACGGCTCCCTCGGCGAGTACCAGGTGCTCACACCCGAGGAGCGGGCCCGGGTGGTGGAGACCGCGGTGGCCGCGGTCGGCGGGGACCGGGTGATGCCCGGAGTCGCCGCCTACGGCTCGGCGGAGGCGCGGCGCTGGGCCGAGCAGGCGCGCGAGGCGGGCTGCGGGGCCGTCATGCTGCTGCCGCCCAACGCCTACCGCGCCGACGAACGCGCGGTGCTCGCCCACTACGCGGAGGTCGCCGAGGCGGGCCTGCCCGTCGTGGCGTACAACAACCCGATCGACACCAAGGTCGACCTCGTGCCCGAGTTGCTGGCCCGGTTGCACGGCGAGGGGCTCGTCCAGGGCGTCAAGGAGTTCTCCGGGGACGTCCGGCGCGCCTACCGGATCGCCGAACTCGCCCCGGAACTCGACCTGTTGATCGGCGCAGACGATGTGCTGCTCGAGCTGGCGGTGGCGGGCGCCAAGGGCTGGGTGGCCGGGTACCCGAACGCGCTGCCGAGGGCCTCGGTCGAGCTGTACCGTGCCGCCGTCGCCGGGGACCTCACCGCCGCGCTGCCGCTCTACCGCCAGTTGCACCCCCTGCTGCGCTGGGACTCGCGCGTCGAGTTCGTACAGGCGATCAAGCTGTCGATGGACCTCGTGGGCCGTCACGGCGGCCGGTGCCGGCCGCCCCGTCTCCCGCTGCCGCCCGAGCAGGAGGCCGCCGTCCGCGCGGCCACCGAGAAGGCCGTCGCGGCGGGACTCGCCTGACCCGGTCGCACCTCCTCCGTCCAGAAGGGGACTTCATGCGCAGCAAACTCGTCCTGCACGCCGTCGACTCGCACACCGAGGGCATGCCCACCCGGGTGATCACCGGCGGGATCGGCACGATCCCGGGCGCGACGATGAACGAGCGACGGCTGTACTTCCGTGAACACCGCGACGACATCAAGCAGTTGCTGATGAACGAGCCGCGCGGGCACTCCGCGATGAGCGGCGCGATCCTCCAGCCGCCGACCCGGCCGGACTGCGACTTCGGGGTCGTCTACATCGAGGTCTCCGGCTATCTGCCGATGTGCGGGCACGGCACCATCGGGGTGGCGACCGTGCTGGTGGAGACGGGCATGGTCGAGGTCGTGGAACCGGTCACCACCATCCGGCTGGACACCCCGGCCGGGCCGGTCGTCGCCGAGGTGGCCGTCGAGGACGGCGCCGCCCGGTCGGTGACCCTGCGCAACGTGCCGTCCTTCTCGGTGGCCCTGGACCGCGAGGCGACGCTGCCCGACGGCCGTACGGTGACGTACGACCTGGCGTTCGGCGGGAACTTCTACGCCATCGTGCCGCTGGAGGCGTTCGGGCTGCCCTTCGACCGCGCGCGCAAGGACGACATCCTGCGGGCCGGGCTGTCCCTGATGGAGGCGGTCAACTCCGAGGCGGAGCCGGTGCATCCGGAGGATCCGTCGATCCGCGGCTGCCACCACGTCTATCTGTCCGCGCCCGGCTCCACGGCCGCCCACTCCCGGCACGCGATGGCCATTCACCCCGGCTGGTTCGACCGCTCCCCCTGCGGGACGGGCACGAGCGCGCGCATGGCGCAGCTGCACGCGCGCGGTGAACTCCCGCTGCACACCGACTTCGTGAACGAGTCCTTCATCGGCACCCGGTTCACGGGCCGGCTGCTCGGCACCACGGAGGTCGCGGGGCGTGCGGCGGTGCTGCCCGGCATCACCGGCCGCGCCTGGATCACCGGCACCGCCCAGTACCTGCTGGACCCGACGGACCCGTTCCCCGCGGGGTTCGTGCTCTGACCCGCCCTCTCCACCGCGGTGGATACTGGTGGCACGTGACATAGCACGCGACACGGCACCGGGCATCGCATGCCGCACGCCCCTGCCCGCCTTCGAGGAGACCCGCCATGGCCGCCCCGCGCCCCAGCAGCCAGACACCCGCCGCGTCCGCGCCCGGACCGGACCTGCCGGTGCTGGGCGGCCGGCGCAGCAGCTACCGCGAGCGGGTCGCCGACGCGCTGCGGGCCGCGCTGATCGCGGGCGAACTGCGGCCCGGCGAGGTGTACTCGGCACCGACGCTGGCCGCCCGGTTCGGTGTCTCGGCGACCCCGGTGCGCGAGGCGATGCTGGACCTGGCGAAGGAGGGCCTGGTCGACGCGGTCCCCAACAAGGGCTTCCGGGTCACCGAGGTCTCCGACCGGCAGCTCGACGAGTACACCCACGTCCGCGCGCTCATCGAGATCCCCACGGTGGTGGCCCTGGCCACGACCGCCGACCCGGTGTCGCTGGAGGCGCTGCGCCCGGCCGCCCGGGAGATCGTGGCCGCCGCCGTGGCCGGTGACCTCATCGCGTACGTGGAGGCCGACACCCGCTTCCACCTGGGCCTGCTGGCCCTGGCCGGCAACTCCCATCTCGTCGAGGTGGTCCGCGGGCTGCGCGGCCGGGCCCGCCTCTACGGTCTCACCGCCCTGTCCGCGTCCGGCCGGCTGCTGGCCTCCGCCGAGGAGCACCTGGAACTCCTGGACGCCCTGCTGGCCCGCGACGGGCGGGCCGTGCACGAGATCATGACGCGCCATCTGGGGCATGTGCGCGGGCTGTGGGCCGCAGCCCGCGACTGAGCACCGGCCCGCCCCACCCGGCCGTCGGCCGCACCACCCCTGTGATCCTTGTCGCCGCCGGGTGAGGAGTGGGGCGTGTGCCGGATGGGCAGTCAACTGCCGGTCCGCGAAAGGGTGGTGTCTTTCCTGTGGGGGAAGCCGTGCGTGTGTGTCTGATCGGGGCAGGTCTGTCGGGACTTGCGGCGGCTCGTGCCCTGAAGTCCGAGGGGCTCGACTTCGTCTGCCTCGAACAGGCCTCCGACGTCGGCGGCCTCTGGCGCAGGCCCCAGGCCGGCGAGCGGGGCCCGGGTTACCTCTCACTCCACCTCAACACCAACAAGCAGCTCACCGGTTACGCCGACTACCCGATGCCGGCCTCCTACCCGGTCTATCCCCGGCACAGCGACTTCGCCGCGTATCTGCGTTCCTTCGCCGAGTGGGCCGGGGTCCTCGGACACATCGAGCTGGGGACGACCGTCGAGTCCGTACGGCAGGAAGCCGACGGCGGGTGGACGGTCGTGAGCCAGGACGCCCGGGGGGTGCGCGCCACCCGCGGCTTCACTCACGTGATCGTGGCCTCGGGGCACAACACCGAGCCGGTGCTGCCCGCCCCGGCGCCGGGCTCCGACACCTTCCAGGGAAGGATTCTGCACGCCCTGGACTACCGCGACGGCAGCGACTTCGCCGGCCGGAGGGTGGTCGTCGTGGGGCTGGGCGCCTCGGCGGTGGACATCGCCGCGGACCTCTCCCGGTACGCCGAGCAGACCGTGCTGTCCGTCCGCCGGGGCCTGCACATCCTGCCCAAGCAGCTCTTCGGCATGCCCCTGGACGACGTGGCCGAGGCGTCGTGGTGGACGGCCATGTCGCTGGACGAGCAGCGCCGGTTCATCGAACAGGCCCTGCTGGTCGCCCGGGGCAAGCTCGGGGACTACGGCCTGCCCGAGCCGGACCACCCGGTCTTCGCCTCGGCCGTGACCATCTCCGACGAGATCCTCAGCCGTATCCGCCACGGCGGGGTCACCCCCAGACCCGCGATCGAGCGTCTCGACGGTGAGCGGGTGGTGTTCACCGACGGCACGTCCGTGCGCGCCGACGCCGTCGTGTACTGCACCGGCTACCGCATGGCGTTCCCCTTCCTGCCCGACGGCTCCCCCTTCGGGCCGCAGGGCTCGGTCGAACTGTTCAAGCGGGTCGTCGCGCCGGACCGTCCCGGACTGCACTTCCTCGGGCTGGTCCGCCCGCACGGGTCCATCACCCGGCTGGTGGAGGCCCAGGCGCGCTGGGTGGCCCGGATCGTCTCGGGCCGGGCGGTCCTGCCCGAGCCGGAGGTCATGCGCAAGGAGATCAGCGCCTACCTGGGCGGTATCGCCGGCCAGTACGGGCAGGCGCAGAGCGCGTCGATCCAGGTGAACGTGGCACCGTACCTGGAGGAACTGCGCGCGGAGTGACGTCCGCCCGGGCGGCCGGGACGGATCGTGCGCGCGGGTCCTGGTGGGGTGGGAGGGGAGCGGTTCGACGACGTCGGCGTACGGCTCCCCTCGCTTTTCCGTGCCGCGAGCGGTGGGGCCAGGGCCTTACTTTCGGCCCCGGCAAGATCCGAAACAGAAGCCCTAGCGTCCGGCCGCGGCCCCGGCGGGGCGGGGTGCGACGGGCGGGCGGACCTGGTACGCCTCCGAGGAGATGTACGTCATGATCCGGGGCGGGCGGCCCTGCTGGTGGGCGAGGCCCAGGTAGGCGACGAGTCCCACGCCGTCCTCGGGCCGGCGCTCGGTGACGGCGGTCAGGGCCTGGTGCAGCGGGGCGGGGTCGATGGCGTACCGCTTGAGCAGGTCCGTGGCGCGGGCCAGGGCCTCGCCGTCGTGCGGGGCGTGGTCCCGCACCGGTACGTAGAGGGTGAAGCCGCTGGGCAGCCCCGACCCGGTCTTGGTGAAGGCATGACACGTCTGGAACGGTCGGCGGACGGGCCGCCGCCGCGGGCCGTCGTCGGCACCGGTGTCCGCTCCGGTGGCGAGCCGGAGGAACTCCTCGATCTCCGCCGGAGCGGGACCGCCGTCCATCCGGGACAGAGCGGCCACCTCCGCGGCCGGGAGGTCGTGGTGCGCGAGGTAGACCTTCGCCCGCGGCTCGTCCCAGTCACCGAGGTCGAGGGCGAAGAACAGCAGGCGGTCGCCGTCGGGCAGTGCCTTGAACGCCTGCCGGTGGCCGAGGCGTTTCAGTGCCTTGCGCACCGTCTTCGCGGCGTTCTTCACCCCGTTCGCCGCCGGGTTCAGATACGCCTTGACCCGCGGCACGGACCCGGGCCGCAGTTCCAGTGCGCACCACAGGGCCAGCGGGCCCTCGGGCGAGGGCGGAAGGAAGAGGTCCTCCAGTTCGTCGAGCCGGCCGGTGGAGATGCCCCAGCGGCCGGCCAGCTCGCGCAGGACCCGCAGCCCGGTACGCCCGTTCTCGGCGGGCCCGGTGTCACCGGCGCCCGGTTCCAGCAGCACCCGCAGGGTCGGTGCCGCGTCCGGTTCGAAGGAGAGCGAGAACTCCACCGGGGTGTGGTCGTCGGAGATGAAGCTGTCGCTGGGCGGCGGCAGATGCAGCGGCCGTTCGGCGACGGGGCCCAGCGCCTCGACGAGTGTGCGCGCGTAGACCTTGGAGTCGGCTCGGGCCAGCCCGGCGATCTCGCCGAGCCGCAGCAGCTGCCGGGCCGCGTGGCCGCCGAGCGTCTCCGTGCCGGGCTTCCGCCCGGCGTCGTAGCCGGAGGCCGTCACCGCCCCTCCCCCGGGGGGACGGGTCCGACATGAAGATACCCGCCTGGCGGGGCGGGTATCAGGGGGTGCACGACGGATGGGAGTGGTATGAAAACGGCGTCGATGACTATGTGGTCCACGACACCTCCTCTGATTCGTGAGCAACACGGAATGCCGCGTTCCTCACTACCCCCGAGGTTGAATCGTCATGCAATGGTGGAGAGTTGACGGGTGTTGTGTGAATCACCTCGTCAGCCAGTTGAGGAACTGGCTCCACACACCTCCGCGTTCGGTCCTGCCGCCCCGGGCGGTCCGGTCCTGCTGCGCCTGCGCCTCACTGGCCGCCGGGGCCTGCGCGGCGGGCCGGCGCACGGGCTGCACCGGGGTGAACTTGGCGGGCAGGACGGCCAGTCCGCGGTTGAACGGTCCGGGCCGCCAGGTCAGGCTCTCGGTCGGGACCGCGAGTTCGACGTCCGGAAGCTTGTTGAGGAGGTTCTCGATCGCCGTCACGGTGATCTGCCGGCCGGGCTCCTTCGACGGGCAGGCGTGCGGGCCCGCGCTCCACGACAGATGGGCGCGGTTGCTGCCCGCCTGGCGCGCCGCCGACAGGGCCGGGCCGGTGTTGGCCGCGGCGAAGCTGACCAGGACCAGGTCGCCGGCCTGGAGCTTCTGCCCGGCGAACTCCATGTCGGAGGCCGGGTAGTGGGCGGCGAGGTTCTGCATCGGCGGGTTCTCCCACAGCGTGTCGTCGATCGCCTCGTCGATCAGACCGCCCTGGTGGGCGTACGCGTCGTGGGTGAGCAGCCGGTGCAGGGTGTTGCCGATGAGGTTGCGCAGCGGTTCGTTGCCCGCCACCAGCAGCAGGGCGAGCTGGTGGAGCATCTCCTCGTCGGTCAGCTTGCTCGGGTGCTCCATCAGCCACGAGGTGACGTCGTCCGCGGGCTTGGCCCGCTTCAGCGCGATCAGCTCGCCGATGGCCCCGAAGAGCACCCCCATCGCCTTCTCGGCGTTGATCCCGTCGAACATGCCGGTGATACCGAAGACGATCCGGTCGCCGATGTCGGCGGGGCAGCCGAAGAGTTCGTTGAACACGAACAGCGGCACCTGCTTGGCGTAGTCGCCGAGCAGGTCGGCCGAGCCGCGCGAACCGAACTGGGATATGAGGAAGTTGGAGACCTGCTCGGTGCTCTGGCTCAGCCGGCGCGAGTCGACCCGGGCCATGCTGTCCGTGATCGCCTGACGCAGCCTCAGGTGCTCGGCGCCGTCGCTGAACATGGCGTTGGGCCGGTACGCGAGCACGGGCGCGATCGGGCTGTCCGGGGGTATCCGGCCCTCGTTGAGGTCCCGCCAGCGGCGCGCGTCCTTGCGGAACGAGCCGGAGTCCTGGAGGAGGTGGAGCGCGGTGGCGTAGTCGGTGACGAGCGTCGCCTCGACACCCGGCGCCAGCTCGACGGGTGCGGTGGGCCCGTAGTGCCGCAGGTAGGTGTAGTAGGCCTGCGGGTCGGCGGCGAACTCCGGTCCGTGCAGCGGCACTCTGCCGCCGGTGTTGTGTGCCGGGCACCCGGGAGGGGGCACGGGGGCGGTGGGTTGGGCGTCCATTTCTGCTCCTAGTGGGCACGGTCCTGCAAGTGACGGACGAGGGTGATCAGCGCTTCGGCCGACGACCTCTCGTCGCGTGCGTCGCAGGTGACGACGGGGGTGTCGTCGAGCAGGTCCAGTGCGTCGCGCAGGGCCATCTCGTCGCGCAGCGGCGAGCCGTCGAAGTGGTTGACGGCGATGGCGTAGTCGAGTCCGTACTGCTCGATCAGATCGATCACGGCGAAGGAGTCCGCGAGCCGCTCGGGGTCGACCAGCACCAGCGCGCCGAGCGCGCCGCGTGCCATGTCCTCCCACATCTGCACGAAGCGCTGCTGGCCCGGCGTTCCGAACAGGTACAGCACGACACGGTCGCTGATGGTCAGACGGCCGAAGTCCATGGCGACCGTGGTGGTGGTCTTGCCCTGGACCCCCTTGAGGTCGTCGATCGACTCGGCGGCCCGGGTCATCGTCTCCTCGGTGGTCAGCGGCTGGATCTCGGAGATCGCCCCGATGAACGTGGTCTTGCCCACCGCGAAGTGACCCACGACGAGGATCTTCACCGCTGTCTGCGTCGCGCCCTCCCGGACGTACGCGTGCTCATCCAAACTTGGCCCTGAGACCATTCAGCACCTCCTCCAGGATCTCCCTGTCGGCGAGCGAGGCCCGCTGGACGGGCGGGCGGGTGACGAGGTAGCCGCCCTCGGTGAGGGCGGCGAGGAGGATCTTGACCACACCCAGGGGCAGTTGGGTGTGCCCCGCGATCTCGGCGACCGAGAGATAGCCCGCCGAGCACAGGTCGAGCAGGCTCTGTTCCTCCGGGGACAGCCGGGTGGGCCGCTGCTGGTGGTCGGCGGTGGCCGTGACCAGCGTGATGAGGGAGAGCTGCTCCTCGTCGGGCAGTCCGCGTCCCTTGGTGATGACGTACGGACGCACTAACTCCGGTGTCTGGGCCTCCAGTTCGTCGAAGCCCGTCATGACCGGACGCCGAGGTTCTCGCGCGGCGGCGTCATCAGCGTCTTGCCGAGCTGGCCCACGAGCTGCTGCATACGGAAGGTGATGTCCTGCATGTCGATGTCCGGGGAGGCCGAGACGCCGAGGTAGGCGCCCTCGCCGGCGGAGATCAGGAAGACCCAGCCCCCGTCGAACTCGACCACCGTCTGCCGCCACCGCTGACTGGCGTCCTCGCAGAAGAAGGCCAGGGAGCGGCTGAGCGACTGCACGCCGCTCATCGCGGCGGCCACGCGGTCCGCGTCGTCCTTGTCGAAGTCCTGCGTCCGTGCCATCAGCAGGCCGTCGGCGGAGATCAGGACGGCGTGCAGAGCCCCGGGAATCTCCAGGGCGCTGTCAAGCATCCATGACAGATCGTCGTTCACGAGAACTCATGCCCTTCGCTGCTTGCACCACGGGTGCTGCTCGACTGTTCCGCGGGGTCCGTCTGCGTGGCCCGGCCCGACCGGGTACCGCGCTGGAAGGCGCCCATGATGGCCGCCGTCTCCGCGCCCGAGCGGGCGGGGCCGGAACCGCCTGACGCCGTGCCGGGCACGATGGCCATCGGCCGCTTGCGACGCCGCTTCGGCAGACCGTCGGAGGTGGTGGTCATGGGCACCGCGCCCTCGGGGCCACCGCGGCCCTGGGGTGCAGCGGCGGGGACGACCGGAGCCGGCTCCTTCTGCTCGGGAGCGTTCGTGAGCAGATCGTGCGGCAGGAGCAGGACGGCACGGACACCCCCGTACGGGGAGCTGGAGTCCACGGACACCTCGAAGCCGAAGCGCTCGCTGAGGACACCGATCACCGCGAAACCGAACTGCGGCGGGTTGCCGAGTGCGGAGACGCCGGAGACCCGCTCACTGGTGAGGAGCTTGTCGGCGCGGGCCCGCTCTTCGTCGTTCATACCGACACCCGCGTCGTCGACGACGATGCAGATTCCCTTGGGAACGGTACGAATATTGATCTCGACGACGGTGTCGGGGCTGGAATAGCTCGTGGCGTTGTCGAGCAGTTCCGCGAGGGCCAGTGCCACGGGTTCCACCGCACGGCTGGTGATACCGAAGTCCACCTGCGAGAGAATTTCCACCCGCCGGTAGTGACGGACCCTGCCCTGCGCGCTGCGCACCACGTCATAAATGGACGCGACATCGCGCTGACGTCCCAGCCAGCCGTCGCAGAGCACCGCGATGGACTGGGCTCGGCGACCGAACTGAGAGTTCGTGTGGTCGATCTCCAGAAGGTCCTGGAGGATCACCGACTCGCCATATTTTGTCTGCAGCCGGGAAACAATCAATTGCTGTTCCGCGGCAAGACCCTGAAGCGTCCGCATCGCGGACTTCAGGACCGTTTTCGTAGCCTCGTCGGCTCTTTCTTGAGCTGCCTCGACGGATTTCGCGTACCCGTTCTCGAGCTCGGTGTGACGAGCCCGGAGGTCGGCGAACTCCTGCCGTAAGGTCCGCGCCGCCCTGCGCTGGCGAACAATGAGGGCGACAGAGACAAGCACGGCGACGAGGAGAGCCCAGAGTACCGGGTTCTGTATGTAATCAGTCATAAGACTCTCTTCAGGCGACTGACGGCCAGTTGCTGAATTCCCGTCAATTGCGGGTGGACCGGCGGACCGCCCGCACCGGGGTTGCCGCCCGGACTGTCCCCGTAGTCGGAGATGTCGTCTTGCACCCATCCGCCCGCTCTACAAGCGAGCGTGATCGTATCACCACAAGAATGAGCTACATGCCGTCAACATGGGGACCCTGATGAACATTGACGGTCCGTCAGTCGTACTGGGGAGCAGCACCCCGACAACACCGCAGGGACAAGCGACACGACAACCGATAAACGGCCTTCCGGTACATTCGGGCGGCAACAGAGCAATTGATGCGTACCGGGAACGACAAAACCCGCATCCGGCGGCAGCCGAATACGGGCAATGTGGACTCACCGAGCGAAACCCGCTCGCAACGGAGAGTGAGAGTGTCCGAGGGGGGACTTGAACCCCCACGCCCGATAAAGGGCACTAGCACCTCAAGCTAGCGCGTCTGCCATTCCGCCACCCGGACAAGGTGTCTGTCGTGCGGGTTCCCCCGCGGCGACATGGACAACAATACCAAGGTTTCGGGGTGCGTTTCACCTGCGTATCCGCCTGCCGGGGCCCCGCCGACCGGCGGGAGGAGGGACCACCGTGGGTGACCGGGCGGTCACCGCACGATGGGTTCCGTCACCGGGCCGTGGTCAGGGCATCAGCTGGTACTCCGGGAAGTTCCCCGGCAGCCGCTCCCCCGCCGGTCCCCGGGTCACCGCGTGGACCAGCAGCTCGCCGCCGACGAACGCCCCCCGCCAGGACGCCCCGAATCCGCCGAACAGCTCGTCGCGGTCGCCGCGCGAGCGGGGCCGGCCGTGGCCGACCTTGAAGGCACGGATGTGCGGGGCCAGCCGGTCGTAGGTGGCCCGGTCGTCCGTGGAGAGGGTGGCGACCAGGGCGCCGTTGGAGGCGTTCATCGCCGCCAGCAGCTCCGCCTCCGTGTCGACCAGGACGATGGTGTCGACCGGGCCGAACGGCTCCGCGTGGTGCAGCGGCGAGGACGGCGGCGGATTGAGGAGGGTGACCGGCTGGACGTAGGCCGAGGTGTCCTGGCCGGGCAGGAAGCGGGCGTCGGCCAGGCTGCCGCGGTGCAGCGGAACCGCGCCGCGGTCGATGGCCTCGGCGACCTGGTCGTGCAGCTCCTTCGCCTTGGCCGCGTTGATCACCGGCCCGAAGTCCAGCCGCGGGTAGGGGTCCGCGCGCTGTTCGACGGCCAGCGGGTGGCCGACGGTCAGCGTGCGGACGGCCGGGAGGTAGGCCGCGAGGAACGCGTCGAACAGCTCGCGCTGGACGACGAAGCGCGGGTAGGCCGTACAGCGCTGCTTGCCGTAGTCGAAGAGCCCCGGGATCACCGCCGCCAGGGTGTCCCAGTCCGAGTAGTTCCAGATGCCCCAGGTGTTGAGCCCCTCCTGTTCGAGGACGTGCCGTTTGCCGAGGTCGGCGACGGCGGTGGCCACGGCGGCGCCGGTGTCGCGGCCGCCGACGAAGGAGACGCAGCCGATCTCGGGCGCCCGCACCAGCGCCTCCGACAGCTCACCGCCGCTGCCGCTGACGAGGGTGACCGGGACGCCCTCGCGGGCGGCGAGGGCGCAGGCCAGGGTCAGACAGGCGACCCCGCCGTCGGTGGGGGTCTTGGCGATCACCGCGTTGCCCGCCAGGGCCTGGACCAGCATCGCGTGCACCAGCACGCTCATCGGGTAGTTCCAGCTCGCGATGTTGGAGACCGGGCCGTCCAGCGGGGAGCGGCCGGCCGTCATCGCCTCGATGCCGTCGACGTACCAGCGCACCCCGTCGACCGCGCGGTCGACGTCCGCCTGCGCGAGGCGCCAGGGCTTGCCGATCTCCCAGACGAGCAGCAGGGCGAGGAGTTCGCGGTGTTCGGCGAGGGCGTCGAGGGTGGCGGCGACCCGGGCCCGGCGTTCGGCCTGCGGCACGTGCCGCCAGGCGCGGTGCTGGTCGAGGGAGGCGCGGACGGCCTGGTGCGCCGTCGCCCGGTCCAGGCGCGGCGGGCCCGCGACCGGACCGCCGTCGACCGGGCTGGCGGCGGGCAGCACGCGGCCGTCCGCCCGCCAGCCGGCGTTCCAGAGGTTGAGGACACGGTCGTCCCGGAAGGCCTCCGGGGCGACGGCGAGGCAGCGCCGCCACGCGTCGGCCCAGGAGGTGCCGGACTTGAGGGTGAGGGTGGTGGTCATGGGGATGCTCCGCTCTCGGTGCACGGTCGAGAGGAAAGGGGGAAAGGGGGAAAGGGGGAAAGGGAGGTCGGACCCCGCCTGCCGGTACAGGTCAGGCCTCTCCTTCCAGTACCGCGAGGGCGAGCCGCGCCGTCTCCGTGGGCGTACGGCCCACGCGGACCCCCACGGCCTCCAGCGCCTCCTTCTTCGCCCGCGCGGTTCCCGAGGAGCCGGAGACGATCGCGCCGGCGTGGCCCATCGTCTTGCCCTCGGGCGCGGTGAAGCCCGCGATGTAGCCGACGACGGGCTTGCTGACGTGGTCGCGGATGAAGGCGGCCGCGCGTTCCTCGGCGTCGCCGCCGATCTCGCCGATGAGGACGATCAGCTCGGTGTCGGGGTCGTCCTCGAAGGCGGCCAGGCAGTCGATGTGGCTGGTGCCGACGACCGGGTCGCCGCCGATGCCGACGCAGGTGGAGAACCCGATGTCGCGCAGCTCGTACATGAGTTGGTAGGTGAGCGTGCCGGACTTGGAGACCAGTCCGATCCGGCCCGGCTTGGTGATGTCGGCCGGGATGATGCCCGCGTTGGACTGCCCGGGGGTGATCAGGCCGGGGCAGTTCGGGCCGACGATCCGGGTGCCGCGTGCCTTCGCGTACGCCGTGAAGGAGACGGAGTCGTGGACGGGGACGCCCTCGGTGATGACCACGGCGAGGCCGATCCCGGCGTCGGCGGCCTCGGTCACCGCCGCCCTGACGAAGGCGGGCGGAACGAAGACGACGCTCACGTCGGCGCCGGTCGCCGCCATGCCCTCGGCGACGGATCCGAAGACGGGGACCGCACGGTCCCCGAAGTCGACGGTGCGTCCCGCCTTGCGGGGGTTCACGCCGCCGACGACGTCCGTACCGGCCGCGAGCATGCGCCGGGTGTGCTTCATGCCCTCGCCGCCGGTCATGCCCTGGACGAGGACCTTGCTCTCCTGGGTGAGGTAGATGGCCATGGTGTGCGGTCTCCTCAGGCTGAGGTGGCGAGGTGGGCGGCACGGCGGGCGGCGCCGTCCATGGTGGTGGCCTGCTCGACCAGCGGATGCCGCTGGGCGTCGAGGATCGCCCGCCCCTGGGCCGCGTTGTTGCCGTCGAGCCGGACGACGAGCGGTTTGGTCAGCCGTACGGTGTCCAGCGCCCGCACGATGCCCTCGGCGACCGCGTCGCAGGCGGTGATGCCGCCGAAGACGTTGACGAGGACCGACCGCACGGCCGGGTCGGACAGGATGACCGAGAGTCCGTCGGCCATGATCTGCGCGGACGCCCCGCCGCCGATGTCGAGGAAGTTGGCGGGCCGGGCACCGCAGCCGGCGACCACATCGAGGGTGGACATGACCAGTCCGGCGCCGTTGCCGATGATGCCGACCTCGCCGTCGAGCTTCACGTAGGTGAGGCCCTTGGCGGCGGCCGCGGCCTCCAGCGGGTCCGCGGGGCCGGCCGCGTCGGCGCCCCAACGGGCCTGCCGGAAGGAGGCGTTGTCGTCGAGGGTGACCTTGCCGTCGAGGGCGAGGATCCGGCCCTGCGCGGTGCGCACGAGCGGGTTCACCTCGACGAGCAGGGCGTCCTCGCGGACCAGTACCTGCCAGAGACGGACCAGGACGTCGACGGACTGCGCCGGCAGGCCCGCCGCCTCGGCGATCTCGGCCGCCTTCGACGGGGTGACGCCCTCGGCCGGGTCGACGGGGACACGGGCGACGGCGTCGGGCCGGGTGGCGGCGACCTCCTCGATGTCCATGCCGCCCTCGGCGGAGGCGATCGCGAGGAACCCGCCGCCGGCCCGGTCCAGTACATAGGAGACGTAGAACTCGCTCTCGATGTCGACGGGCTCGGCCAGCATCACCGTGCCGACCGTGTGCCCCTTGATGTCCATGCCGAGGATCTGGCGGGCCGTGATCTCTGCGGCGGCCGGGTCGGCGGCCACCTTGACACCGCCCGCCTTGCCGCGGCCACCGGTCTTGACCTGGGCCTTCACCACGACCCTGCCACCGAGCCGGCGGGCGATCCCGCGTGCTTCCTTCGCCGAGTCGGTGACCTCCGCCCTCGGCACCACGATGCCGTGTTCCTCGAACAGTTCCCTTGCCTGGTGTTCGTACAGGTCCATCTCGGCTCCCGTCTGTGAAGGCGCATCCGAAGTCCGTCGAGCCGATGCGCGGCCGGACTCCGATGACCGAAAGTGCCGCACGCCCCCTGGACACCACCCACCGGATGCGGGATAACAAGCTTCATACAGTATTCGTCGACTGTATGCAATGTACCGCGTGAGCCTTCCAACCCCCTACGAAGGGACGGGACTTCGCCATGCCCGACGACAGCCAGGACGTGATTTCCGGTGGTCATCTCGTTGCCAAGGCGCTGAAGGCCGAAGGGGTCGACCGCATCTACACCCTCTGCGGCGGCCACATCATCGACATCTACGACGGCTGCGTCGACGAGGGCATAGAAGTCGTCGACGTACGCCACGAGCAGGTGGCCGCCCACGCCGCCGACGGCTACGCCCGCGTCACCGGCAAGCCCGGCTGCGCGGTCGTCACGGCCGGTCCGGGCACCACCGACGCCGTCACCGGCGTCGCCAACGCCTTCCGCGCCGAGTCCCCCATGCTGCTGATCGGCGGCCAGGGGGCCCTCACCCAGCACAAGATGGGGTCCCTCCAGGACCTCCCGCACGTCGACATGATGACGCCGATCACCAAGTTCGCGGCGGCCGTGCCCGACACGGCACGCGCGGCGGACATGGTCTCCATGGCGTTCCGCGAGTGCTACCACGGCGCGCCCGGCCCCTCCTTCCTGGAGATCCCGCGCGATGTCCTGGACGCCAAGGTGCCCGTGGCGAAGGCACGTGTGCCGAAGCCCGGCGCCTACCGCGCCTCGACCCGCTCGGCCGGCGACCCCGAGGCGATCGAGAAACTCGCCGACCTGCTGGTGCACGCCGAGAAGCCCGCGATCCTGCTGGGCAGCCAGGTCTGGACGACCCGCGGCACCGAGTCCGCCGTCGAGCTGGTGCGCGCGCTGAACATCCCGGCGTACATGAACGGTGCCGGCCGCGGCACCCTCCCGCCCGGCGACCCGCACCACTTCCAGCTCTCCCGCCGCTACGCCTTCTCGAACGCCGACGTGATCGTGATCGTCGGCACGCCCTTCGACTTCCGGATGGGCTACGGCAAGCGGCTGTCGCCGGACGCGACCGTCGTACAGATCGACCTCGACTACCGCACGGTCGGCAAGAACCGCGACATCGACCTCGGCATCGTCGGCGACGCCGGCCTGGTGCTGAAGTCGGTGACCGAGGCGGCCTCCGGACGGATCGACGGCGGCGCGTCCCGACGCAAGGAGTGGCTGGACGAGCTGCGGGCGGCCGAACAGACCGCGATCGAGAAGCGGCTGCCGCAGCTGCGCTCGGACTCCTCCCCCATCCACCCCTACCGCCTGGTCAGCGAGATCAACGACTTCCTCACCGAGGACTCGATCTACATCGGCGACGGCGGCGACATCGTCACCTTCTCCGGACAGGTCGTGCAGCCCAAGTCGCCGGGCCACTGGATGGACCCGGGCCCGCTGGGCACCCTCGGCGTCGGCGTCCCCTTCGTGCTCGCGGCCAAGCAGGCACGGCCCGACAAGGAGGTCGTCGCCCTCTTCGGCGACGGCGCGTTCTCCCTCACCGGCTGGGACTTCGAGACGCTCGTGCGCTACGACCTCCCGTTCGTCGGCATCGTCGGCAACAACTCCTCCATGAACCAGATCCGTTACGGCCAGGCCGCCAAGTACGGGCTGGAGCGCGAGCGGGTCGGCAACACCCTCGGTGACGTCCACTACGACAAGTTCGCCCAGATGCTGGGCGGTCACGGCGAGGAGGTCCGCGACCCCGCCGACATCGGCCCCGCCCTGCGGCGTGCCCGGGAGTCCGGGAAGCCCTCGCTGATCAACGTCTGGGTGGACCCGGACGCGTACGCCCCCGGAACCATGAACCAGACGATGTACAAGTGAGGTGAACGCCCATGACCGCCAGGGCACTCGAAGGCATTCGTGTCCTCGACATGACCCACGTCCAGTCCGGGCCCTCAGCGACCCAGCTGCTCGCCTGGCTCGGCGCGGACGTCGTCAAACTGGAGGCGCCCTCCGGTGACATCACGCGCGCTCAGCTGCGCGACCTCCCGGACGTCGACTCCCTCTACTTCACGATGCTCAACTGCAACAAGCGCAGCATCACCCTCAACACCAAGACCGAACGCGGCAAGGAGATCCTCACCGAACTGATCCGGCGCTCCGACGTCATGGTCGAGAACTTCGGTCCGGGCGCGGTCGACCGCATGGGGTTCACCTGGGACCGTATCCAGGAGATCAATCCGCGGATCGTCTACGCCTCCATCAAGGGGTTCGGGGACGGCCCGTACACCAACTTCAAGGCGTACGAGGTCGTCGCTCAGGCCATGGGCGGGTCGATGTCGACCACGGGCTTCGAGGACGGACCGCCGCTGGCGACGGGGGCCCAGATCGGTGACTCGGGGACGGGTGTGCACGCCGTGGCGGGGATTCTCGCGGCGCTGTACCAGCGCGAGAACACCGGGCGCGGGCAGCGGGTCAATGTGGCCATGCAGCACGCCGTGCTCAACCTGTGCCGGGTGAAGCTGAGGGACCAGCAGCGCCTGGCCCACGGACCGCTCCCCGAATATCCCAACGACGACTTCGGCGACGAGGTTCCCCGTTCCGGGAACGCGTCCGGCGGCGGCCAGCCCGGCTGGGCGGTCAAGTGCGCGCCGGGCGGCCCGAACGACTATGTGTACGTGATCGTGCAGCCCGTCGGCTGGCGGCCGCTCAGCGAGCTGATCGGCCGGCCCGAGCTGGCCGACGACCCCGAGTGGGCGACCCCCCGGGCCCGGCTGCCCAAGCTGAACAAGATGTTCCAGCTGATCGAGGAGTGGTCCTCGACGCTGCCCAAGTGGGAGGTGCTGGAGCGGCTCAACGCCCACAACATCCCGTGCGGGCCGATCCTGTCCACCAAGGAGATCGTCGAGGACGAGTCGCTGGCCGCCAACGAGATGGTGGTCCGCGTCCCGCACCCGCGGCGCGGCGAGTTCGTGACCGTCGGCAGCCCGCTGAAGCTCTCCGACTCCCCCGTCGAGGTGACCACGTCACCGCTGCTCGGCGAGCACAACGAGGAGATCTACGTGGGTGAACTGGGCCTCGGCGACGAGGAACTGCGCCTGCTCAAGTCGAACGGGGTGATCTGACGTGATGGCCGAGGACCGGATCCTGCGGGTGCGGGCGCTGCTCGACGGGGTGCGGGCCCAGGGACGCACCGCGCTCACCGCGCCCGAGGGCAAGGTGATCGCCGACGCGTACGGGATCGCCGTACCGGGTGAGGAGCTGGCGGTCGACGTCGAGGAGGCCGTGGCGTACGCGGCGCGGTTCGGCGGGCCGGTGGTGATGAAGATCGTCTCGCCGGACATCCTGCACAAGACCGACGCCGGTGGGGTGGTCGTGGGCGTCGAGGGCGCGGCCGACGTACGGGCCGCGTTCCACCGGATCGTGCAGAACGCGCGCGCCTACGACGCCGGGGCGCGGATCGCGGGCGTGCAGATCCAGGAGCTGCTGCCGAAGGGGCAGGAGGTCATCGTCGGGGCGGTCACCGATCCGACGTTCGGGAAGGTGGTGGCGTTCGGGCTCGGCGGGGTGCTCGTCGAGGTGCTCAAGGACGTCACCTTCCGGCTGGCGCCGGTGGACGCCGACGAGGCGCTGTCCATGCTCGACTCGATCCGCTCCGCGGAGATCCTGCGCGGGGTGCGGGGACAGGCCGGGGTGGACCGGTGGGCGGTGGCCGAGCAGATCCGCCGGGTGTCCCAACTGGTCGCGGACTTCCCGGAGATCGCCGAGGTGGACCTCAACCCGGTGATCGCGACGCCCGAAGGCGCGGTGGCCGCCGACATCCGGGTGATCCTCGCCGAGTCGCAGCCCCCGCCGCGTCGCACCTACACCCGCGACGAGATCCTCACCTCGATGCGCAGGCTGATGCAGCCCGCGTCGGTCGCCGTGATCGGTGCCTCCAACGAGCCGGGCAAGATCGGCAATTCGGTGATGCGCAACCTGATCGACGGCGGTTTCGCCGGCGACATCCATCCGGTGAACACCCGGGCCGATGACATCCAGGGCCGCAAGGCGTACAAGAGTGTCACCGACGTTCCCGGTGAGGTGGATGTGGCGGTCTTCGCGATCCCCGCCAAGTTCGTGGCCTCGGCCCTGGAGGAGGTGGGACGCAAGGGGATCCCCAACGCCGTACTCATCCCCTCCGGTTTCGCGGAGACCGGGGAGCACGAGCTCCAGGCGGAGATCGTGGCCGTCGCCGAGCGGTACGGGACCCGGCTCCTCGGCCCCAACATCTACGGCTACTACTCGACCTGGCAGGACCTGTGCGCCACGTTCTGCACGCCGTACGACGTCAAGGGCGGGGTGGCGCTGACCTCGCAGTCGGGCGGCATCGGGATGGCCATCCTGGGTTTCGCGCGGACCACGAAGACGGGCGTTTCGGCGATCGTCGGGCTCGGCAACAAGTCGGACCTGGACGAGGACGACCTGCTGACCTGGTTCGGCGAGGACCCGCACACCCAGTGCATCGCGATGCACCTGGAGGACCTCAAGGACGGGCGCGCGTTCGTGGCCGCCGCGCGGGAGACCGTCCCCAAGAAGCCGGTGGTGGTCCTCAAGGCGGGGCGTACGGCGGCGGGCGCGAAGGCCGCCGGCTCGCACACCGGGGCGCTCGCGGGCGACGACGCGGTGTACGACGACATCCTGCGCCAGGCGGGCGTCATCCGGGCGCCCGGGCTGAACGACATGCTGGAGTACGCGCGCGCGTTGCCGGTGCTGCCCGCCCCGAAGGGCGACAACGTCGTGATCATCACCGGCGCGGGCGGCAGCGGGGTGCTGCTGTCCGACGCGGTGACCGACAACGGCCTGACGCTGATGGAGATCCCGCCGGACCTGGACACGGCGTTCCGGGAGTTCATCCCGCCCTTCGGGGCCGCGGGCAACCCGGTCGACATCACCGGGGGCGAGCCGCCGTCGACGTACGAGGCGACGATCCGGCTGGGTCTGGAGGATCCGCGGATCCACGCGCTCGTCCTCGGCTACTGGCACACCATCGTCACTCCCCCGATGGTGTTCGCGGAGCTGACCGCGCGGGTGGTGGCCGAGTTCCGGGAGCGCGGCATCGAGAAGCCGGTGGTGGCGTCGCTCGCCGGGGACGTGGAGGTCGAGGAGGCCTGCCAGTACCTGTACGAGCGGGGGGTCGTGGCGTACCCGTACACGACCGAGCGGCCGGTGGCCGTGCTCGGCGCCAAGTACCGGTGGGCGCGGGCGGCGGGGATCCTGCCGCGGGCGGCCGGACCGTTGGGGGGCGGTTCATGACCTAGCGCGAGGGGGCCGGCCGACGGGTGCGCGTCGGCCGGCCCCGGGACCCGTGCGCGCACGAAAGGCATTGGACAGGGGGCGCTGGCCAGAACTTTCGACGCAAGGGGTGCTACACAGACATGACAACCACCGACTTCTCGACGTCCCTCCCCTACCGGGAGGTGACGGACCGCAACGGCCGCGTGTACCGGATCGGCGAGACCGACCGGGACATCATGGGGCGGCCACGCTGGACCATGGTGCTCTTCCCGTGGATGGGCATGCTGGGCATCAGTTCCTCGGAGTACGCGTTCACCTCGGCCGAGGACACGCTGCACGAGGCCCATCTGTGGAACAGCGGGCACATCTTCTGGCTGATGGGCGTCTGGGTGTTCTTCCAGGCGGCCGTCGCCTTCCCCGCCGGACAGCTGCGCGAGAGCGGCCGGCTCCCCGCGCGGTACGCGATGATGCTGGGTGCCGTGGGCACGGTCTGCGGCTACGTCTCGCTGGCGTTCGCGCCGCATGTGATCGTCGCCTACATCGGCTTCGGCATGTTCAGCGGCATCGGCGCCGGTCTCGTCTACGCGACCTGCGTGAACATGGTCGGCAAGTGGTACCCGGAGCGCAAGGGCGGCAAGACCGGCCTGGTCAACGGCGGTTTCGCCTATGGCTCGGTGCCCTTCGTGTTCCTCTTCACCTCGTACATGGACCTGAGCAACTACCAGAGCGTCCTGGTGATGGTGGGCCTCATCTGCTGCTCGGTCGTCGCGGTCGCCGGCTGGTTCTTCAAGGACCCGCCGAAGAACTGGTGGCCCGCGCACGTCGACCCGCTGCGGATGACCGACGACCCGAAGATCCGCCGGGCGCTGGAGAAGAACCCGCCGGCGGCGAAGCAGTACACCCCGAGGGAGGCCGCCCGTACGCCCGTGCTGTGGATGATGTGGTTCTGTCTGCTGTGCACGGCCGGCATCAACATCTTCGGCATCGCCTTCCAGGTGCCGTTCGGCAAGGACATGGGCTTCGCGGGCGGGATCGTGGCAACGGCGATGTCCCTGAAGGCGATCGTCAACGGCACCGGGCGCGGGGTGATCGGCTGGATCTCCGACCGCTACGGCCGCCGCAACACGCTGATCATCGTCTGTATCGTGCTCGGCACCGCCCAGTTCGGCGTGCTGGTCTCGGGCCAGATGGGCAGCATGCCGTTCTTCCTGTTCTGCTCCATGGTCTCGGGCTTCGGCGGCGGCGCGATCTTCCCGCTGTTCGCCGCGATGACCGCGGACTACTTCGGCGAGAACAACAACGCCTCCAACTACGGCATGGTCTACAGCTCGAAGCTGATCTCGGGCCTGGTGGGCTCCGGGATGGGCGCGGTGGTGGTGAACGCGTGGGACTACGAGGGCGCGTTCGTCATCGCGGGCTCGATCGGGCTGGCCTCCGCCGTCCTGGCGCTGTTCCTCAAGGCCCCGGACCGGCCGAAGCCCCGGAGTGTCGTGCCCAACCCACAACCGCTCGGTGAGGAGACGGCGTGACCTGACGGCGGGCGGCGCGCCGCCGCGGCGGCCCGGCCACGAGACGAGCGCTCCACCGGGCGCCCGGCCTCGCCCGGCGACCGGCCGAGCCCGCACGCGCGTGTGGAGGCCCTCCCCCGTGGAACGCCGGGGAGGGCCCCCACGCGCGCGTAGGGCTCGTGGGGGCCGTCCCGGCGGTCTCTCGGAGTCTCAGTCCTTCGCCCGCGCGTGGTACGACCGCCGGGTGTGTTCCGTGTGCTCGCGCATGAGGTGGGTCGCGCGCTGTTCGTCGTGGTCGGCGATCGCCGTGATGAGGTCGCGGTGTTCGATCCAGGACTGGTGGCCGCGCTGGCGGGCTATCGGCGTGTAGTACCAGCGGACCCGGCGGTCGACCTGGGCCGCGAGTTCGGCGAGGACGGCGTTGCCGGCCAGTTCCATGATCTTGGCGTGGAAGTGGGCGTTGAGGGCCACGGCCGTGTCGACGTCGTCGCTCTCGACCGCCCGCATGCCCTGGGCCAGGATCTCCTCCAGGGCGGCGATGCCGGCCTCGTCCGTGTGCGCGGCGGCGAGCCGGGCGGCCTCGGCCTCCAACAGCGTACGGACGGTGAGGAGTTGGTCGGCCTCCTCCTCCGTCGGCTCGTGCACGAACGCGCCCTGGGCGGGCCTGAGGTCCACCCAGCCCTCGGTGTTGAGCCGCTGGAGCGCCTCCCGCACCGGCTGCCGCGAGACGCCCAGATGCCCGGCCAGCTCGCTCTCCACGAGGTGCTGGCCGGGCTGGAGGGCCCGGGTGGTGATGAGTTCGAGCAGTGCCTCGTAGACACGGTCGCGCAGTGGTCCGGGCCGTTCGAGCTTGGGCACCGCACCCTGCGGCAGTCCTGTCGACAACATCGGTCGGTCCCTCCTGGGCAGCACCGGGCAACCGCAGCCGGAAAGCCACGTGTTCGGCCGTACGCGGTGCGCGTCGGTGACGACGCACCGCCTCCAGCCGAGTATCGATTGTCTTTCGTCTACAGTCTACGGCGCACAGATGCCAGACGGGGTCGCAGTCGGCTCCGTCACACCGGCCCGCGCCCCGGTGGCCGCCCCCCGGGCGGCCTCGCCCGCTCAGGGGCAGCGCACGACCTGCCCGGCGTACGACAGGTTGCCGCCGAAGCCGAAGAGGAGCACCGGGTCGCCGGTGGAGACGACTCCCTGCTCGACGAGCTTGGAGAAGGCCAGCGGGATGCTGGCGGCGGAGGTGTTGCCCGACTCCGTGACGTCCCGGGCGACCACCGCGTTGACGGCACCGATCTTCTCCGCGAGGGGCTCGATGATCCGCAGGTTCGCCTGGTGCAGAACGACGGCCGCGAGGTCCGCCGGGACGAGGCCCGCCCGCTCGCAGGCCTGGCGGGCGAGCGGGGGCAGCTTCGTGGTGGCCCAGCGGTAGACGCTCTGCCCCTCCTGCGCGAACCGCGCCGGCTGCCCCTCGATGCGCACGGCGTTCCCCATCTCGGGCACCGATCCCCACAGCACGGGCGAGATCCCGGGCTCGGCGCCGTCCGGACAGGCCTCGACGACGGCCGCCCCGGCCCCGTCGCCCACGAGCACACAGGTCGTGCGGTCGGTCCAGTCCGCCACCTCGGACATCTTGTCCGCGCCGATGACCAGCGCCCGGGTCGCGGCGCCCGCCCGCACGGTGTGGTCGGCGGTGGCCAGCGCGTGGGTGAACCCGGCGCACACGACGTTGACGTCCATCGCGGCGGGGCTGGGGACGCCGAGGCGGGCGGCGACCCGGGCGGCCATGTTGGGCGAGCGGTCGACCGCCGTGGAGGTGGCGACCAGCACCAGGTCGATGTCCCCGGGCGTGAGGCCGGCCGCGGCGAGCGCCTTGGCGGCGGCGTGCGCGGCCAGCTCGTCCACGGGCTCGTCGGGTCCGGCGATGTGGCGGGTCCGGATGCCCACCCGGCTCCTGATCCACTCGTCACTGGTGTCGACCATGCCCGCCAGGTCCTCGTTGGTGAGCACCCTGGCGGGCTGGTAGTGGCCGACGGCGGCGATGCGCGAGCCGTTCATGGGGGGTCCCCCTCGTTGCCGTGGGTTGCGGGATCCACCAGTCTGATCAGTGACTCACGGGTACGAGGACAGGTGTTGCGACAGGAAACGGGCGCCGAGGTTGTCGGCTTCCCTCTATCCCTCGGACGCCCGGACACTTCCCGAACACCAGCCCACGAGCGGCGCGGACGAGGACGGCACGAACCGTCTCGGCCGGCTACCCGGTGAACAGCTTCGTGGCCTTCTGCACGAGCTCGTACAGCCCGTACGCCAGCGGCACGCCCACCCACAGCCAGGCGAACGCGATCAGCGGCCGCCGGTCAGGCGGACTCGGGCTGCTGTCGGGCTGCGACATCGGCGGTCTCCTTCGGGGCGGGGACATGGTGGCGGGCGTCGACGGGGCGGACCAGTTCGTTGGCGACGAAGCCGACGGCGAGCAGTCCGATCATGATGAGCAGGGAGAGGGAGTAGAGGTCCGCGCCGTGTTTCCCGGCCTCCTCCTGCCGGTCGGCGATCCAGTTGACGATCAGCGGGCCGAGCACTCCGGCCGTCGACCAGGCGGTGAGCAGCCGCCCGTGGATCGCGCCGACCTGGTAGGTCCCGAACAGGTCCTTCAGATAGGCGGGGATCGTGGCGAAGCCGCCGCCGTAGAAGGAGAGGATCACCAGGGCGCAGAGGATGAACAGCGGCTTGGAGGAGTCGCCGAGCAGGGCGATCAGCCCGTACATCACCGCGCCCACGCCGAGGTAGACCCGGTAGATGTTCTTGCGGCCGATCAGGTCGGAGGTGGAGGACCAGCCGATGCGCCCGGCCATGTTGGCCGCCGAGAGCAGGGCGACGAAGCCCGCGGAGGCCGTCAGGGAGACCGGGGTGGAGGTGTCGGCGAAGAAGTCCGTGATCATCGGGGCGGCCTTCTCCAGGATGCCGATGCCGGCGGTCACGTTCATGCAGAGGACCACCCACAGGCACCAGAACTGCGGGGTGCGCACCGCGGAGGCGGCCGAGACCTGTACGCCGGTCGTGGCGGCCGGGCCGGTCTCGGGAGTGCCGTCGGCCGCCCCGGCCGGGCGCGGAACCCGCACCAGCAGCACGCCGAGCGTCATGAAGACCGCGTACGACAGGCCGTGGACGAGGAAGGCGAGCGCGATGCCGGAGTGGTCGGCGCCGAAGGACTCCAGCATCTGCGCCGACCAGGGCGAGGCGATGAGCGCGCCGCCGCCGAAGCCCATGATCGCGATGCCGGTGGCCATGCCGGGCCGGTCGGGGAACCACTTGATCAGTGTGGAGACGGGGGATATGTAGCCGATGCCGAGGCCGATGCCGCCCACGAAGCCGTAGCCGAGGACGATCAGCCAGTACTGCTCGCTGGCGGCGCCGAGCGCGGAGATCAGGAAGCCGGAGGAGAAGCAGACCAGGGCGACGGTCATCGCCCAGCGCGGCCCGTTGCGCTCGACGAGCGTGCCGCCGAAGGCGGCGGACAGCCCGAGCATGACGATGGCGAGCTGGAAGGGCAGCGCGCTCTGGGTGCCGCTGAGGCCGAGCGAGGACTCCAGCGGGGGCTTGAAGACGGACCAGGCGTAGGCCTGGCCGATGGAGAGGTGGACCGAGAGGGCGGCCGGGGGGACGAGCCAGCGGCTCCAGCCGGCCGGTGCGACAGGGGGACTCATGAGTCCCGCACGGTAGGAAGGATCACCGGTGTTGAGAAGGCGGTGCGTCGACCGTATGCGGTGAGCGGTATGCAGGCTGCGCCGAACGGTCGGACCGGCCGGTTTCCCGCCCCCGCCGCCGGCCGTGTGAGGCGGCGCTGCGCGAACCCTTGCCGCCCTCACGGCCATACTGTAGACAATATTCAGTCGACAGAGTTCGACAGTGCGCCATCTCCGCGGTATCCCTCGACCGAACGGAGCTCCCTCGCCATGAAAGTCGCAGTTCTCGGCGCCGGTGCGATCGGCGCCTACGTCGGCGCGGCGCTCCACCGCGCCGGCGCCGATGTGCATCTCGTCGCCCGTGGACCGCATCTCGCGGCCATGAGGCGGGACGGGGTGCGGGTGCGCAGTCCGCGCGGTGACTTCACCGCCCGCGCCCACGCCACCGACGACCCGGCCGAGATCGGCCCGGTCGACTTCGTCTTCCTCGGCCTGAAGGCCCACTCGTACGCGGCGTGCGGGCCGCTGATCGAGCCTCTGCTGCACGACACCACCGCGGTGATCGCCGCCCAGAACGGCATCCCCTGGTGGTACTTCCACCGGCACGGCGGCCCCCACGACGGCCACCGCGTGGAGAGCGTGGACCCCGGCGGCGCGGTCAGCGCGGTGCTGGCGCCCGAACGGGCCGTCGGCTGCGTCGTCTACGCCGCCACCGAACTCGAAGCCCCGGGTGTCGTACGGCACCTGGAAGGCACCCGGTTCTCGATCGGCGAGCCCGACCGCGGCGTCTCGGCGCGGTGCACGCGCTTCGGCGAGGCCATGAAGGCGGGCGGGCTCAAATGCCCGGTGGAGCCGGACCTGCGCAACGACATCTGGCTCAAGC
Organism: Streptomyces phaeofaciens; assembly: GCF_014648915.1. Taxonomy (GTDB): domain Bacteria; phylum Actinomycetota; class Actinomycetes; order Streptomycetales; family Streptomycetaceae; genus Streptomyces; species Streptomyces phaeofaciens. The sequence continues at coordinate 141,218 of NZ_BMSA01000008.1, forward strand.
TGCTGGGCAACATCTCCTTCAACCCGATCAGCGCCCTGTCCCGGGCCACCATGCGGCAGATGTGCCTGCACGGCGGCACCCGGCAGGTCATCGAGACGATGATGCGCGAGACGCTCTCGGTCGCCGAGGCCCTCGGCTGCGAGGTGGGCGTCTCCATCGAACGCCGGCTCGCGGGCGCGGAGAAGGTCGGCGACCACCGCACCTCCACGCTCCAGGACCTGGAGCGCGGCAAGCCGCTCGAACTCGACGTACTCCTCGCGGCGGTCGTCGAGCTGGCGGGGATCACCGGCGTCCAGGTGCCCACCCTGCGCACCGTGCACGCCATCTCGGACCTGCTCGCGCTGAGGAGCGCCGCATGACCGCCGACGAACGCCGCATGACCGCTCAGGAGCGCCGCATGACCGCTGGAGAGCTCGCATGAGGAAACGCGACCGGACCCCGAAGACCTACGCCCGGCTCACCCGACCGCTCGTCAGGGACTCCCGCGACGAACCCTTCCGCGAGGCGAGCTGGGAGGAGGCCCTGGAACGGACCGTGCGGGGCCTCGCCCGCAACCGCGGCGCGTTCGGCATGTTCTCCTGCGCCCGCGCGACCAACGAGATGAACTACGTGGCGCAGAAGTTCGCCCGCGTCGTCATGGGCACCAACAACGTCGACTCCTGCAACCGCACCTGTCACGCGCCGAGCGTGGCGGGCCTGTCGGCCGCCTTCGGCTCCGGCGGCGGGACGTCGTCGTACGAGGAGATCGAGCACACCGACGTCATCGTGATGTGGGGCTCCAACGCCCGCTTCGCGCACCCGATCTTCTTCCAGCACGCGCTGAAGGGGATCCGGAACGGCGCCCGGATGTACGCGGTCGACCCGCGCCGCACGTCCACCGCCGAGTGGGCGGAGAGCTGGCTCGGTCTCAACGTCGGCACGGACATCCCGATGGCGCACGCGATCGGCCGCGAGATCATCCACGCGGGCCTGGCCAACGAGGCGTTCGTCGAGCGGGCCACCTCCGGGTTCGAGGAGTACCGGGCGCTCGTCGAGCCCTGGACGCTCTCGCTCGCGGAGAAGGTGACGGGGGTGCCGGCCGCCGCCATCAGGGAGCTGGCCCACGCCTACGCCCGCGCCGAGCGCGCCCAGTTGTGCTGGACGCTCGGCATCACCGAGCACCACAACGGCACCGACAACGTGCGCGCGCTGATCAACCTGTCCCTGCTCACCGGCCATGTCGGCCGGTACGCCTCCGGGTTGCAGCCGCTGCGCGGGCAGAACAACGTGCAGGGCGGCGGCGACATGGGCGCGATCCCCAACCGCCTGCCCGGCTTCCAGGACATCCTCGACCCCGAGTCGCGGCTCAAGTTCGAGTCGGCGTGGGACACCGTCATCCAGCCGCACTACGGGCTGAACCTGACGGAGATGTTCGAGGCGATGGAGGAGGGCACGCTGAAGGCCGTCTACTGCATCGGGGAGAACCCGGCGCAGTCGGAGGCCGACAGCGAGCAGGCCGTACGGCGGATGCGGCAGCTGGACTTCCTCGTCGTGCAGGACATCTTCCTCACCAGGACGGCCGAGCTGGCGGACGTGGTGCTGCCCGCCACCGCCGGCTGGGCGGAGACGGACGGCACCACCACCAACAGCGAGCGGCGGGTCCAGCGCGTGCGCCGGGCGGTCACCCCGCCGGGCGAGTCCCGCGAGGACGTCGACATCATCTGCGACCTGGCGGGCCGCCTCGGCCACGACTGGAAGTACGCCGACGCCGAGGCCGTCTGGAACGAGCTGCGCTCGGTCTCCCCGGACCACTACGGGATGACGTACGAGCGCCTGGCGGAGCACCAGGGCATCCAGTGGCCGTGTCCGAGCACCGAGGAACTGGAACCCACCTATCTGCACGGCCGGTTGTGGGAGACGGATCCCCGGCGGCGGGGCAGGCGGGCGCCGTTCGGGATCGTCCAGCACGATCCGCCGGTCGATCTGACCGACGAGCGGTACCCGATCCGGCTCACCACCGGACGGCGGCTCGACTCCTACAACACCGGGGTGCAGAGCGGGAGTTTCGCCTCCCCGCTGCGCCGCGGCGAGTTCGTCGAGCTGTGCCCGGAGGACGCCGAGCGCTACGGGGTCGTGGTCGGCGAGGAGGTACGGGTCAGCTCGCGGCGCGGGGCGGTCGTGGCCCCGGTCTGGATCGACACCGCGCTGCGCCCCGGGCTCGCCTTCATGACCATGCACTTTCCCGACGAGGTCGACACCAACCAGCTGACGATCGAGGCCAACTGCCCGATCGCGGGGACGGCGGAGTTCAAGGCCTCGGCGATCCGGATCGAGAAGCTCCCGGTAGTGACCTACGTGAGGTGACGCACAGTGGACCTGCGCTTCGGTGACAGCAAACCGACGGATGACGAACGGGCGGCCGTGGACGCCCTGCTGGGCCCGCCCGAGTCCTCCTGGGAGGGCGCGGACCGCTCCGACGCCGACCTGAGGTGGGCCCGTGGCGGGCGCGCCGCCCGGGACCGCCGCGACCTGCTGCTGCCGGGGCTGCACGCGATCAACGACCGGGTGGGCTGGATCAGCGAAGGCGCGCTCGACTATCTGTGCCGGCGGCTGACCGTGCCGCCGGCGGAGGCCTACGGCGTCGCCACCTTCTACGCGATGTTCTCCGTACGGCCGCGCCCGGCGACCGTCCTCCAGGTGTGCACGGACCTGGCCTGCTCCGCGGCCGGGGCGGACGGACTGTGTGCCGCTGCCGGGTCCCGGCTGGGCCCCGGCAGCGGGGTGACGGTCGAACGCAGCCCCTGCCTGGGCCTGTGCGAACGCGCCCCGGCCGCGCTCGCGGTCAGGGCCGGGGACCCGGTGCGGACGGCGGTCGCGGCTCCGGCGACGGCCGAGTCCGCCGTCCTCGCCGCGAGCGCGCCGGACTCGGCGCCCGAGGAGCCGCCGGTGGCGCGGGCGGTGCCCCAGGCGGGGCAGGAGGGCCTCGTCCTCCTGAAGCGGGTGGGGGTGGTCGATCCGTCGTCGCTCGACGACTACCGGGCGCAGGGCGGCTACACCGCCCTGCGCCGGGCCTTCGCGCTCGGCCCGGCCGGGGTGATCCGCGAGGTCACCGACTCCGGGCTGGTCGGCCGGGGCGGCGCCGCCTTCCCCACCGGCCGCAAATGGCAGGCCACGGCCGCCCAGCCGGACCACCCCCACTACCTGGTGTGCAACGCGGACGAATCGGAGCCGGGCACCTTCAAGGACCGGGTGCTCATGGAGGGCGACCCGTACGCGCTGGTGGAGGCGATGACGATCGCGGCGTACGCGACCGGCGCGCACCGGGGCTACCTCTACCTGCGCGGCGAGTACCCCCGGGCGCTGCGCCGGATGCGGCACGCGGTCGAGCAGGCGCGGGCCCGCGGGCTGCTCGGCGACGACGTCCTCGGCCAGGGGTACGCGTTCGACATCGAGATCCGGCGGGGTGCGGGCGCCTACATCTGCGGCGAGGAGACCGCCCTGTTCAACTCCATCGAGGGCTACCGGGGCGAGCCCCGCTCGAAGCCGCCGTTCCCGGTGGAGAAGGGTCTGTTCGGCAGGCCGACGGTCGAGAACAACGTGGAGACCCTGGTCAACGTCCTGCCGATCCTGACCATGGGCGCGCCGGCGTACGCGGCGATCGGCACGGAGAGGTCCACGGGCCCGAAGCTGTTCTGTGTCTCGGGGAGCGTGGCGCGCCCCGGCATCTACGAGCTGCCGTTCGGCGCGACGCTGGGCGAACTGCTGGAGCTGGCCGGGGTGCGCCCGGGGCTGCGGGCGGTGCTGCTCGGCGGGGCGGCCGGCGGTTTCGTACGGCCCGACGAGCGGGATCTGCCGCTCACCTTCGAGGGCACCCGGGAGGCGGGCACCACCCTCGGCTCGGGCGTCGTCATGGCCTTCGACGACACGGTCCCGCTGCCCCGGCTGCTGCTGCGGATCGCCGAGTTCTTCCGCGACGAGTCCTGCGGGCAGTGCGTGCCCTGCCGGGTCGGGACCGTGCGGCAGGAGGAGGCTCTGCACCGGATCGCGGACCGCACGGGTGCGGCCGCCGCCGACGACATCGCGCTGCTCAGGGAGGTCGGCCGCGCGATGCGGGACGCCTCGATCTGCGGTCTGGGGCAGACCGCGTGGAACGCCGTGGAATCCGCCATCGACCGTCTGGGGGCGTACGAATGACCGTGACACCGCTGGGGATCCCGCGCCGGCTGCTGGAGTTCACCATCGACGGCGAGGAGGCCCGGGTCCCGGAGGGCTCGACGATCCTGGACGCCTGCCGGGCGGCGGGGAAGGACATCCCGACGCTCTGCGAGGGCGACACCCTGCGGCCCAAGAACGCCTGCCGGGTGTGCGTGGTCGAGGTGGAGGGCGCGCGCACCCTGGTGCCCGCCTGCTCCCGCAGGGCCGAGCCGGGCATGGTGGTACGCACGGACACCGAGCGCGCCCGGCACAGCCGCAAGATCGTCCTGGAGCTGCTCGCCTCCTCGGTCGACCTGTCCACGACACCTTTGGTCGCGGAATGGCTCAAGGAGTACGAGGCGAAGCCGGACCGTTTCGGCCCGGACGCGGCCCGGCTGAACGAGGAACCGAAGATCGACAACGACCTCTACGTCCGCGACTACGACAAGTGCATCCTCTGCTACAAGTGCGTCGACGCCTGCGGTGACCAGTGGCAGAACTCCTTCGCGATCTCCGTGACCGGCCGCGGTTTCGACGCCAGGATCGCCGTGGAGCACGACGCGCCGCTCACCGACTCGGCGTGCGTGTACTGCGGGAACTGCATCGAGGTGTGCCCGACGGGGGCGCTGTCGTTCAAGTCGGAGTTCGACCGGCGTGAGGCCGGAAACTGGGACGAAACCTCGCAGACCCGGACGACCACGGTGTGCGCGTACTGCGGAGTGGGCTGCAACCTGACCCTGCACGTGCAGGACAATGAGATCGTGAAGGTCACCTCTCCGCACGACAACCCGGTGACCCACGGCAACCTCTGCATCAAGGGCCGCTTCGGCTACCAGCACGTACAGAACCGGGGCTGATCACATGGGACGTGTCACCGAACGACGCAAGGTGCTCCGCATCCGCGACGGGGTGGTCTCCACCCGGCCGGACACCCTGGTCGCGGAGGAGCCAATGGAGATCCGGCTCAACGGCAAGCCACTCGCCATCACCATGCGCACGCCCGGTGACGACTTCGCGCTGGCCGCGGGCTTCCTGGTCAGCGAGGGCGTCCTCGCCGAGCGGAGCGACCTCCAGAACATCGTCTACTGCGCGGGCGCCATGACGGACGGCTCCAACACCTACAACGTGGTGGACGTACGGACCGCCCCCGGTGTCACGATCCCCGACATCACCCTCGAACGGAACGTCTACACGACCTCCTCCTGCGGCCTGTGCGGCAAGGCGAGCCTGGACGCGGTCCGCACCACGGCCCGCTGGCCGATCTCCGACACTCCCCCGGTCCGTGTCTCGCCCGAGCTGCTCGCGAGCCTCCCCGACCGGCTGCGCGCGGCCCAGCGGGTGTTCGACCGGACCGGGGGCCTGCACGCGGCGGCCCTGTTCACCGAGGAGGGCGAGCTGCTGGACGTCCGCGAGGACGTGGGCCGGCACAACGCGGTCGACAAGCTGGTCGGCCGGGCCCTGCAGAACGGGGACCTGCCGCTGTCCCGGGTGATCCTGCTGGTCTCGGGCCGGGCCTCCTTCGAGCTGGCGCAGAAGGCCGTGATGGCGGGCATCCCGCTGCTCGCGGCGGTCTCGGCGCCCTCCTCACTGGCGGTGGACCTGGCCGCCGAGACGGGGCTGACACTGGTGGGCTTCCTGCGGGGCGGTTCCATGAACGTGTACGCGGGGGAGGACCGCATCGCCCTGCGGACCGCGGCCGCCCGCGGGTGACCCGGTCCCCCCGCGACACGGCGGCGGGGTCCCGGCCGGCGGGGAGCGCCCCCTGCGCCGCGGGGCCCCGCCTCAGCCCTGGAGGGCGTCCCTAGACGAGCCGCAGCCGCGCCGCCGGTACGACGGTCCCCAGCCGCGGGAAGTCGAGCCGCACCGACGCCTCGTGCTCGGCCTCGGTGAACGCGGTCATCGCGTCCTCCACGAAGACGAGGTCGTAGCCGAGGTCACCGGCCGCGCGAGCGGTGGACTCCACGCCGAGGTTGGTGGCGATCCCGCCGAACACCAGGGCGGTGACGCCGTGTTCACGCAGCCGGGCGTCCAGACCGGTGCCCTGGAACGCGCCGATCGTCCGCTTGACGATCTCCACGTCGCCGTCCCTGAGCAGCCCCGCGACCAGTCCGCTGCCCGGCGGCTGCTCGGCGATCCCGGGGCGTTCGACGCGGACCAGGACGACGAGAGCGCCGGCCGCACGGAAGATGGCCGCCAACTCCTCGGAGACGGACAGCACTTCGGTGCCCTTGTGGGGTGCCAGGGGCAGCGCGACGATCCGGTCCATCAGGTCGACGAGGACGAGGGCGGTGCGCGCGGGGTCGAGAGCGAGGGGTGCGGTCATGACGGAACGTTATCCGCCCTCGGCGTTCCGTACCGGAAATCCGGATCAACATGCCCGGGAACGGTTCGCGTCCGGCGCCCGACAGCGGGGCGGGTCAGGCCGCCGCGGCCGGCGCCCGCTCGGTGACGGACTCGTGGGGCGGGTCCAGCGGATCACGGGCCCGCCGCTTGGCGATGACCGCGCACACCATGAGCTGCATCTGGTGGAAGAGCATCAGTGGCAGCACGGCGAGGGAGGCGTGCGCACCGAACAGGACGCTCGCCATGGGCAGTCCGGCGGCCAGGGACTTCTTGGAGCCCGCGAACTGGATCGCGATCCGGTCCTCCCGGCCGAACCGCAGCGCCCTGCCGCCGTACCAGGTCAGGGCGAGCATCACGGCGAGCAGGACGGCCTCGACGGCCAGGAGTCCGCCGAGCCGGACCGGGCTCACCTGATGCCAGATGCCCTGGACCATGCCCTCGCTGAACGCGGTGTAGACGACGAGGAGGATCGAGCCGCGGTCGACGAGCCCGAGCGCCTTCTTGTGCCGGGCGACGAAACCCCCGATCCAGCGCCGCGCCACCTGGCCCGCCACGAACGGCACCAGCAGCTGGAGGACGATCTCCACCACGGAGTCGGCGGAGAACCCGGCGCCGCCGCTGCCCAGCAGCGCGGCCGCCAGCAGCGGGGTGGCGACGATCCCGACCAGTGAGGAGAAGGAGCCCGCGCAGATCGCGGCGGGCACGTTGCCGCGGGCCATCGAGGTGAACGCGATCGACGACTGGACGGTCGAGGGGACCAGGGTGAGGAAGAGCAGCCCCTGGTAGAGCGGCTGGGTGAGGAACACGGGGACCAGTCCCCGGGCGGCCAGGCCCAGCAGCGGGAAGACCACGAAGGTGCAGCCCAGGACCGTGACGTGGAGCCGCCAGTGCCGCAGCCCGTCCAGCGCCTCCCGGGTGGAGAGCCGGGCGCCGTACAGGAAGAAGAGGAAGGCGATGGCGGCCGTGGAGGCGCCGGAGGCCACCTCGGCGCCGGTGCCGCGGGCCGGGAACAGCGCCGCGAGCCCGACCGTCCCGAGCAACAGCAGGATGTAGGGGTCGACCGGCATCCAACTCGGCCATGTCAGGCGTTTCACGGTGCTCCACGTGCGGTTGCGAAGGTGTGCGGCGGGGCCGGAGGGCCCCTCTCCATCGTCCTCCTCGGCCCCGTGATCGGGAATCCGGCATACCGTTCTGACTGTCATCACGAATCGCGATGACCGGGGTACGGTGGCCGGCATGTACGAGCCCTCCCATCTGCGGACCTTCCTCGCGGTGGCCCAGACGCTGAGCTTCACCCAGGCCGCGCGGCGGCTCGGGCTGCGCCAGTCCACCGTCAGCCAGCACGTACGGCGGCTGGAGGACGCCACCGGACGGACCCTGTTCAGCCGGGACACGCACTCGGTGGAACTGACCGAGGACGGCGAGGCGATGCTCGGTTTCGCCCGCCGGATCCTGGAGGTGCACGAGCAGGCGACGGCGTTCTTCACCGGCACCCGGCTGCGCGGCCGGCTGCGCTTCGGCGCGTCCGAGGACTTCGTGCTCACCCGGCTGCCGGAGATCCTGGAGGGCTTCCGGTACGACCATCCCGAGGTCGACCTGGAGCTGACGGTGGAGCTGTCCGGGACCCTGCACGAGCAGCTGGCCGCCGGGAAACTGGACCTGGTGCTGGCCAAGCGCCGCCCCGAGGACCCGCGCGGCGAGCTGGTGTGGCACGACGAGCTGGTGTGGATCGGCGCGGAACGGCTGCGCCTGGACCCCGAGCGTCCGGTCCCGCTCATCGTCTTCCCGCCGCCCGGCATCACCCGCGCGCTGGCTCTGGAGGCGCTGGAGCGGCAGGGGCGGGCCTGGCGGATCGTGTGCACCAGCGGCAGCCTCAACGGGCTGATCGCGGCGGCCCGCGCCGGGCTGGGCGTGATGGCCCACTCCCGGGGTTTCGTCCCGCCGGGCCTGGTCCGGGTACCGGAGCGGGCGGGACTGCCGGAGCTGGGCCAGGTGGACTTCGTCCTGGTGCACGGCCGCCGGCAGGCCGCCGCCCAGGGCGCGGCGGACGCGCTGGCCGCGGCGATCCTGGCGGGCGGCGACCGCCTGCACCGCCGCGGACCGGCCGGTGCGCGGGGCACGGACCGGTAGCCGGCGGGAGCACGCGGCACGAACCGGTAGCCGGCCGGAGCACGGGGCGCGGACCGCGAGCGTGCCGGTGCGCCCGATCGGGCGCCGCCGGTGCCTCCGGGGAGGCGGGCGGGCCGTAAGCGGGTCGGGCAGATTCGGTGGAGATTACGGCACCGAAACTTACTCATCCGTCAGCTTCTTGTCCGACCCTTCCCCATGTGGCCCCATTTTCCGGCACTGACCAGCGCGAACGAGAGCAGCGCTCGCCTTCCGACCCCCTCCCGCCCCGCCCGAGGGTGGGGTAGCTTTCACGGCGCTGTGCGGCTATGAGAGGCGGGGTGCGGGTTTGCGCGAGTTCAGCAACCCTCCGTTGGCGTTGGCACCGCCGGTCGGCGGTCTGGCCGATGTCGTCTTCCGCCGCGCCCAGGAGGACCCGCACCACGTGGCGCTCGGCCGCAAGGACGACCGCGGCGAGTGGCGGGACGTGACCTCGGCCGAGTTCCGCGACGAGGTCCTGGCCCTCGCCAAGGGTCTGCTCGCCCAGGGCGTCCGCTTCGGCGACCGGGTCGCCCTCATGTCCCGCACCCGCTACGAGTGGACCCTCTTCGACTTCGCGCTGTGGACGATCGGCGCCCAGGTGGTGCCGGTCTACCCGACCTCCTCGGCCGAGCAGTGCTTCTGGATGCTCTACGACGCCGAGTGCACCGCCGCGATCGTGGAGCACGAGGACCACGCGATGACGATCGCCACCGTCATCGACCGCCTCCCCCGGCTGAGCCGGCTGTGGCAGCTGGACTCCGGCTGTGTGCAGGAGCTGTACGACGCCGGCGCGTCCATCGAGGACGAGGTGGTGCACCGGCACCGGGAGGCCGTGACCCCCGACTCGGTCGCCACGATCATCTACACCTCGGGCACGACGGGCCGCCCCAAGGGATGTGTGATCTCGCACGGCAACTTCATGTTCGAGGCGGACACCGTCATCGAACGCTGGGAGCCGGTGTTCCACTCCAGGAAGGGCGACGAGGCGGCGACCCTGCTGTTCCTGCCGCTCGCACATGTCTTCGGGCGGATGGTGCAGATCGCCGCGGTCCGCGGCGGGGTCCGCTTCGGCCATCAGCCCCAGCTGCACGCGGCCGCCCTGCTGCCCGACCTGGCCGCGTTCCGGCCCACGTTCTTCCTGGCCGTGCCGTACATCTTCGAGAAGGTGTTCAACGCGGCCCGCCGCAAGGCGGAGCGGGAGGGCAGGTCGGGGCCCTTCGAGAAGGCGGTGGAGGTGGCCGTGGCCTACGCGGACGCCGTGGAGGCGAAGGCCTGGGGCATCGGGCCCGGCCCGTCGGCGGGGCTGCGGATGCAGCACCAGTTCTTCGACAAGGTCGTGTACTCCAAGGTGCGCGCGGCGATGGGCGGCCGGGTCCGGCACGCCATGTCGGGCGGCTCGGCGATGGACCGCCGGCTGGGCCTGTTCTTCGCCGGCGCGGGCGTGCAGATCTACGAGGGCTACGGCCTGACCGAGTCGACGGCGGCCGCGACCGCCAACCCGCCCGGCCGCACCCGCTACGGCACCGTCGGACAGCCCGTCCCGGGCCTGACCGTGCACATCGCGGACGACGGCGAGATCTGGCTGCGCGGCGACAACGTCTTCCAGGGCTATCTGAACAACCCCAAGGCCACCGACGAGACCCTGCACGACGGCTGGCTGGCCACCGGCGACCTGGGCACCCTGGACGAGGACGGCTACCTCACCATCACCGGCCGCAAGAAGGAGATCCTCGTCACCTCCGGCGGCAAGAGCGTCTCGCCGGGGCTGCTGGAGGAACGGGTCCGGGACCATCCGCTGGTCAACCAGTGCATCCTGGTCGGCAACGACCGGCCGTTCGTCGCCGCCCTGGTCACCCTCGACCCGGAGGCCGTGGAGCACTGGCTCCAGATGCGCGGCAAACCGCAGCTGCCCCCGGCCGAGCTGGTGCGGGACGCGGACCTGGAGGCGGAGGTGCGCCGGGCCGTCGTCGCCGCGAACACGCTGGTCTCCCAGGCCGAGTCCATCCGCACCTTCCGTATCCTCGCGCAGCCCTTCACCGAGGAGCACGGCCTGCTCACCCCGTCGCTGAAGCTCAAGCGCAAGGCCATCGAGAACGCCTACGCGGACGAAGTGGACGCCTTGTACCGCACGTGAGGCCTTGGGGTGCGAATTCCGGCGTCAGGAATGCATCACGGCGTGTGATCGTTGACGATAGGCGTACCACTCTGACGGACAACCGAAGGATCAAGAGCTCGTGAGCAGCAAGGTCCCCCCGATCATCCTCAACAACGGCGTCGAGATGCCCCAGCTGGGCTTCGGTGTCTGGCAGGTGCCGGACGACGAGGCGGAGCGGGCGGTGTCCACCGCGCTGGAGGCCGGGTACCGCAGCATCGACACAGCGGCGATCTACGGCAACGAGGAGGGCACCGGCAAGGCCGTCAACGGCTCCGGCCTGCCCCGCCAGGACATCTTCGTCACCACCAAGCTCTGGAACAGCGACCAGGGATACGACGCCACCCTCCGCGCGTTCGACACCTCCCTGCAGAAGCTGGGCCTGGACTACATCGACCTGTACCTGATCCACTGGCCGGTCCCGGCCCGCGAGACGTACGTGGACACGTACAAGGCGTTCGAGAAGCTGTACTCCGACGGCCGGGTCAGGGCCATCGGCGTCTCCAACTTCCTCCCCGGCCACATCGAGCGGCTGATCGAGGAGACCTCGGTCGTCCCCGCCGTCAACCAGATCGAGCTGCACCCCCACCTCCAGCAGCACGCCTCGCGCGAGCTGCACGCGGAGCAGGGCATCGCCACCGAGGCCTGGTCCCCGCTCGGCCAGGGCAAGGGCCTCCTGGAGGTCCCGGCGATCGTGGCCATCGCCCAGAAGCACCACCGCACCCCGGCCCAGGTCGTACTGCGCTGGCACCTCCAGCTCGGCAACGTGGTGATCCCGAAGTCCGTGACGCCGTCGCGGATCAAGGAGAACATCGACGTCTTCGACTTCAGCCTGGACACCGAGGACCTGGCCGCGATCAGCGCCCTCAACGAGGACCGCCGGATCGGCCCGGACCCGGCCGCCTTCGACATCGGCTGACCCGCACGGGCAGCAGGAAGGGGGCGTGACCGACGGTCACGCCCCCTTCTTCCGTACGGTCAGTTGGGCTGCCCCACGGGCCGTACGACGACCGTGTTGATGTCGACGCCCTCCGGCTGGCCGATCGCCCAGACGACCGAGTCGGCGATCTGGTCGGCGGTCAGCAGACGGCCGGGCGGCAGGCTGCCGTAGCTGTCCCAGAACGGGGTCTCCACCCGGCCGGGCGCGATCAGGGTCACCCCGACACCCCATTCGGTGACCTGGCGGCGGGTGTTCTCCGCGAGCCCGGTCACGGCCCACTTGGTGGCGCCGTAGATGTTGCCGGGCGTGGGCACGAACCCCGCGACACTGCCGACGAGCACGATCCGGCCCCGCGTCTCCTTGAGCGCGTCGATGGACGCCCGGACGAGAAGCGCGGGACCGAGGACGTTGGTCAGCACCATGTCGGTCCAGCCGGCCGGGTCGCCCTCCGCGACGGAGTCGTGGGTGGCGGTGCCGGCGTTGGCGACCACGGTGTCGATCCGGCCGAACTCCTTCAGCGTGACCTCCACGGCCCGCCGCACGTCGTCGTACTCGGCCGTACTGCCGGCCAGCGTCAACAGGCCCTCCGGGTCGCCGAGCCCGGCGGCGAAGGCGCGCAGCCGCTCCTCCCCCCGGCCCGTGACGGTGACCCGGTACCCGTCGGCCAGCAGCCGGCGCGCGACGGCGGCGCCGATGCCGCTGCCGCCGCCGGTGATCAGTGCGACCGGAGAGCTGCTCATGATGTACCCCCATGGTGTTGCGTGGACGGCGGCAGTCCATCAGTTGGAGCGCTCTCGAAGTCAAGTCCCCCTGAACTAGACGGACTTCACCGCCGTGTGGACGGTCTGGGCGGTCAGGACGAAGAGGTCCGCCCTGCGGTGCACGCCCGCCGGGTCGGCGGGGTCGAGCAGCCGGTCCAGGGTGGCCCGGTCCTCGGGGTCCATGACGTCGCCGAAGCCGTCCCGCAGCCGGGCCAGGGAATCGGCGACATAGGCGCGGGCCCGGTCGGAGGCGGGGGCGGGCAGGTCGAGGAGGAAGCTGCGGGTGCGGGCGTGCTTCAGACCGGCGGCGGCGAGCAGCGCCGGCCAGTCCTCGACCTCGTCGACGGAGCCCGGCAGGTCGGCCCGCATCCGTGCGAACCACTCGGCCTCCAGCGCGTCCAGCCGGGCCTCGAGGCCGGGGCGGCCGATCCCGAGGTCGCGCGGCAGGAACCGGGACGGCAGGCCGCCCTCCATGATCGCCAGTGTGCCGCTGGGGGCGAGCCGCTCCGCGAAGGCGGCGAGGGCCGCGCGCTGGTCGCCCAGGTGGTGCAGGCTGCGTCCGGCCCACAGCAGGTCGGCCGGGTAGTCCGAGTCGGCGAGCACGCCGGGCAGCTCACCGGCGAGGGTGCCGAAGCGGTCGGTGTAGCCGAGCCGGGCGGCCCGCTCTCCGGCCCGCTCCAGCAGCGGCTCGGAGAAGTCGACGGCCAGCACCCGGGCGCCGGGGAACGTCTCGGCGAACAGACAGGAGACGACACCGGGCCCGCTGCCCGCGTCGACGATCAGTCCCGGCTCGGTGACCTCCTTGGCGAGCCAGGCCAGGGCCCGCTCGTAGAGGGGGGTGAACAGTTCGGCCTGGGCTTCGAGGTGCGGGGCCATCTCGGCCCAGTCGACGTCGGTGTGATGACCGTGCCCGGAGCCATGACCTGCGCCATGTCCGTGGCCGTGACCGTGACCGGAGCCTTGTCCGTGGCCGGGCCCGTGGCCGGGGGCGTCGTCGGGTGCGTGCGGGTGCGGGTCGTGCGCCATGGGGCTCAGCCTCTCGCTCGGTGTGCCGCCAGCGTGCGCCGACGCACCGCCCGAAGGCCACTGCTGTTGCCGAGACGGCAAAAATCTCCCCCTTCGGCAGCAAAAACAGGCGAGAGGCGCGGGGACCGCCGGGGCCCGGCCCGGGAGGACCGGGCCCCGACGGCACCACCCGCTACGGCAGCGGCGGGTAGGCGTTCTGCATCAGCTGCTGGAACTGCGCCGAGAACCAGTGCCCGGACAGCGGGGCATTGGCCAGGGCACCCGACAGGTTGTTGCCGTTGCGCGGGTTGCCCGTGTAGGTCGGGTCGCACATCCGGTCGAAGCCCTTGCCCTCGTCGTTGGCGATGGCGGTGCTGGACCCGTCCGACTCACCCGGCGGCTTCATCCACACGTACGCGTCGATCCCGGTGGCCGGGGCGGCCTGCGGGCGCTCGCCGAGGCCGGCTCCGGACTGGTTGCACCAGTTGCCGATGTGGATCCGGCGGTCGTAGCGGCCGCCGTCGACATAGGTGTCGACGCTGGTCGTGGCACCCGGCGCGGTCGGCCGGGCGGTGCCGCCCCAGCCGTTGCGGGAGGTGTCGATCAGCATGCCGATGGTCGACCGGAAGCCCGCCGTGACCAGCTGGCTGCGGAAGGCCTGGGCGTACGACAGCTCGTCGACGTAGCGGTTCCAGTCCACCCACTTCGACTCACGGACCGACTTGCCGGCCACCGAGTCGTTGATGGTGAAGTTGTTCTCCTTCAGGGCGCTGTAGTTCGCCGTGTTGGTGATGAAGCCGTGCACGTCGTCGACGGTCGCGCCCTCGGCGGTGGCGGCCTGGTAGAAGAGCTGGGCGGAGGGGGCGAAGTTGTCGTCCCAGCCGAGCCAGCCGTGGTGACCGGCGTCGATGTAGTTGTAGACGTTGGGGATCGCGCCGAGCTTGTCCAGCGCGTAGCCGACGCCCTTCACGTAGTTGCCGTTGGCCTTCATCGTGTCGCAGGCCGCGGTGGCGGTGGGCCGGCTGCCCGTGTTGGTGACCAGGTTGGGCAGCGAGTCGATCTCGATCGTGGTGACGATCCGCAGCCCGGCGTACTTGCTGTCGGCGAGGATCGCCGCGATCGGGTCGATGAACTGCGTCTTGTACTTGTCGATCTCCGTCGGGCCGAGCTCGCCGTTGGAGGCGAGGGCCGCGCAGTCGCGTCCGGGCAGGTCGTAGACGACCAGCTGGACCACTTCCTCGCCGCTGCCCTTCTGGGCGAGGGCGGCGTCGAGGTGGTCGCGCAGGCCCATGCCGCTGCCCACGCCCTCGATCGCGGCGATGCGGTCCAGCCAGACACCGGTGGGCTGGCCGGAGATCCGGCTGCCGCCCGGTTCGGCGGCGGCCTTCGCGGACCACTCGGGGTTCACGTAGACCTTGGCGCCGGAGTACGGGTTGTCGACCTTGGTGGAGGGGGTGCCCGGGTCGGTAGGGCCGGGGTCGGTGGGTCCGCCGGTGCCGCTGTCGACGTTGCAGGTGACGCCGTCGAGGGTGAAGGTCGTCGGGAGCGCGTTCGTGCCGCTGTAGGAGGCCTGGAACCCGAAGCTGACCGAAGCGCCGGTCGCCAGCGTCCCGTTGTAGGTCTCGTTGTTGGCGGTGACGGCCGTGCCGGACTGGCTGATCTTCGCGTTCCAGCCGTTGGTGACCTTCTGGTTTCCGGCGTACGCCCACTTCACCGACCAGCTCGTCTTCGCGGCCGAGTTGTTGGTCACGGTGACGTTGGCGGTGAAGCCGGTGCTCCACTGGTTCTGCACCTGGTAGTCGACGGTGCACGGGATGGCGGCGATGCCCGGATCGCCGGGGACCACCGCCAGCGCGGTCCCGGAGGCGCCGGCGACCAGCGCCAGCGCGGCGAGTATCGCTGTTCTGCTACGGCTCATGAGTGCGGGTTTCCTTGTCCGTCGCGGGTGTTGTCCGTCCGGTCGTGCGGTGGCGCCTATCCGTCGAGGGCGCGCAGATGGTCGCGCAGCCCGATGCCGAACGCGGTGGGTGTGCCGTCGTAGCCGGAGATCAGGGCCGGACCCGAGGAGCAGTTCCAGGTGTTCCAGGTCCAGCCCAGGTACGACAGTTCGCGGTCGTCGAACCAGCGCATGACCTGGTCGACGAACCCGTGCGCGCAGGTGTTCTCCCCGATCTCCCCCGCCACGAGCGGCACCTGGGCGGCGACCGGGGCGAGTGTGGAGTTCCAGCAGCTCTCGTTCGCGCAGGAGTTGAAGTTGTAGACGTGCCAGGCGGCGGCGAGCCGGCCGGCCGGGTCGGTGGGCCGGTGGGTGAGCCACTGGGTCAGGTCGTTGGAGTACGCGAGTCCGCCGGCCAGGATCACGTTCCGCGCGCCGGTGGCCCGGACGGCGTCGACGAGATCCTGCATCCCGGCGACCTCGTACCCGATGCCGGGGCAGGTGCCGCCGTCCCGCCAGCACTGCCACGCCTGGGCGGTCGTGGCGGTGGCGCGGTCCGGGTAGGGCTCGTTGAACAGGTCGAACACTACGGCCGGGTCGTCCTTGAAGGTGCCGGCCACCGAGCTCCAGAACGCCGGCGTGTACTGCATGTCCGGCATCGGCTTCTGGCAGCTGGCGTGCACGTCCGAGCAGCCGGCCGAGTTACCGGTGTACTGGCCCCAGGTCCAGTGCAGTTCGACGACCGGGGTCATGCCGTGCGCCTCGACGCGGGCGACCAGTTCCTTGACGGCGTCGACGTAGTGGGTGCCGGCGTACTCGGGCTTGATGTTCGACAGGCCCAGCCAGCACTCCTCGTTGAGCGGGATGCGCACGGTGTTGGCGTTCCAGTCGGCGATCGCCGCGATGGCCGCGTCGTCGACGGGTCCGTCCCAGATGCCGTACCCCTGGACGCACATGAACTCGCCGCCGGAGCGGTTCACGCCGAGCAGACGGCGGGTGCGTCCGTCGGCGTCCACGAGCCGGTTGCCCGAGACGCCCAGCGCGGGCGGCTCGTCACCGCCGCCCGGCGGGTCGGTGGTGGGTGGTGCGGTCGGGGTGGGCGTGGGGGTGGGCTGCGTGTCGACGTTGCAGGTCGTGCCGTTGAGCCGGAAGGCCGTCGGGGCGGTGTTCGCGCCCGACGCCGAGGCGATGAAGCCCGCGGCGACGCTCGCGCCGGTGCCGAGGGAGCCGTTCCAGCTCTCGTTCGACGCGGTGACGGTGGTACCGGACTGGGACCACTTGGCGCTCCAGCCCTGGGTGACCTTCTGGCCGTCTCCGAAGTCGAAGGCGAGGCTCCAGCCGCTCACGGGGGCCGCGTTGTTGGTGATCGTCACGGCAGCCTGGAAGCCGTTGTCCCACCGGCCGGTGACGGTGTAGTCCACCGTGCAGGCGGGCGTGGCTCCGTGCGCCGTCATGACCGGCAGGGTCGCGCCCGTCCCGAGGGCGACCAGACCGGCCACGGCTAAAAGTACTGAACGAGGGGGGTGTCGCATGAGCGACTCCTTGCAGCTCAGCGCGTCGTGACGGACGCGTCGACTGATGGAACCGCTCCCACTGGTGTCTCGAAGCTAGCGCCAAGTGCTGGCAAAGAACAGGGGAGTTGCTGACTTTCCCTCAACAACGCACGTCGAATCTTTTCGACTCTTCAAGCACCTTGACCGCCTTCACCCCCGTCTCCACTATGGGAGCGCTCCCACTGGTTCAAGGCTTGTTGCTCCTCCCCCACTCCCCGAGCCGCAAGGAGGAACCAGCACCATGGATCCCGCACGCAGACGCCGCGGGGCGCGGCGCCTGTGGACCGCCGCCGTGGCGGCCCTCGCGCTCCCCCTCGCCATGCTGAGCACGACCTCGACGCCCGCCCGGGCGGCGGCGCTCCAGTGCAGCGTCGACTACAGGACCAACGACTGGGGTTCCGGCTTCACCGCGGACCTGACGCTCACCAACCGCGGTACGGACCCGATCAGCGGCTGGACGCTGACGTACGCCTACGCGGGCAACCAGAAGCTGACCAACGGCTGGAACGGGACCTGGTCGCAGTCCGGTCAGCAGATCACGGTGAACAACGCCACCTACAACGGGACGATCGCCGTCGGCGCCGCGGTGAGCACGGGCGCGCAGTTCACCTACAGCGGCACCAACGCCGCCCCCGCCGGCTTCGCGATCAACGGCACCACCTGCGTCGGCGCCCACCAGCCGCCGGTGACCGTGCTGACCAGCCCGGCCGCGGGCGCCGTCTACACCCAGGGTGACGCGGTGCCGCTCGCGGCGACCGCGGCGGCCGCCGACAACGCGACCATCTCCAAGATCGAGTTCTACGACGACACGACCCTGCTGGGCACGGACACGAGCGCGCCGTACTCGCTGTCGGCCACCGGCCTGGCCGTGGGCAGCCACTCCCTGGTCGCCAAGGCGTACGACAGCCTGGGCGCGTCGGCGTCGTCGACCCCGGTCGGCATCACGGTCGCCTCGGGACCGGCCGTGGTCGCCTCCACGAACCAGCTGGCCGTGCAGCAGGGCAGGACGGGCACCTACACGCTGAAGCTGTCGACCCAGCCGTCGGCGAACGTGACCGTCACCACCGCCCGCACCGCCGGCAACACGGGCCTGACGGTGACGGGCGGGGCGAGCCTCACCTTCACACCGTCCAACTGGAGCACCGCCCAGAACGTGACCCTCACGGCCAACGCCACCGGCACCGGCGCCGCGACCTTCGAGTCGACGGCCACCGGACACGCGAAGGCCTCGGTCACCGCCACCGAGATCGCGGGCGCCAAGGCGTACGACGCCCGGTTCCTCGACCTCTACGGCAAGATCACCAACCCGGCGAACGGCTACTTCTCCCCCGAGGGCATCCCGTACCACTCGGTCGAGACGCTGATCGTCGAGGCCCCCGACCAGGGGCACGAGACCACCTCCGAGGCCTACAGCTACCTGCTCTGGCTACAGGCGATGTACGGCAAGATCACCGGCGACTGGACCAAGTTCAACGGCGCCTGGGACATCATGGAGAAGTACATGATCCCCACCCACGCCGACCAGCCGACCAACTCGTTCTACAACGCCTCCAAGCCGGCGACGTACGCGCCCGAGCTGGACACTCCGAACGAGTACCCGGCGAAGCTGGACACCGGTGTGTCCGTGGGATCCGATCCCCTCGCCGGTGAACTGAAGACCGCGTACGGCACGGACGACGTCTACGGCATGCACTGGCTCCAGGACGTGGACAACGTCTACGGCTACGGCAACTCCCCCGGCAAGTGCGAGGCCGGCCCGACCGACACCGGCCCGTCGTACATCAACACCTTCCAGCGCGGCGCGCAGGAGTCGGTGTGGGAGACGGTGCCGCAGCCGACCTGCGACGCCTTCAAGTACGGCGGCACGAACGGGTATCTGGACCTGTTCACCGGAGACGCGTCCTACGCCAAGCAGTGGAAGTTCACCAACGCCCCCGACGCCGACGCACGGGCCGTGCAGGCCGCGTACTGGGCGGACATCTGGGCCGAGGCGCAGGGCAAGGGCGGTGACGTCTCCGCGACCGTCGGCAAGGCCGCGAAGATGGGCGACTACCTGCGCTACGCGATGTACGACAAGTACTTCAAGAAGATCGGCAACTGCGTCGGACCGACCGCCTGCCCGGCCGGCACCGGCAAGGACGCCTCGCACTACCTGCTGTCCTGGTACTACGCCTGGGGCGGCGCCACGGACACCAGCGCCGGCTGGGCCTGGCGGATCGGATCGAGTCACACCCACGGCGGCTACCAGAACCCCCTGGCCGCCTACGCGCTCAGCAGCTACGCCGACCTGAAGCCCAAGTCGGCGACCGGACAGGCGGACTGGGCGAAATCGCTGACCCGGCAGCTGGAGTTCTACCGCTGGCTCCAGTCGAACGAGGGCGCCATCGCGGGCGGGGCGACGAACAGCTGGGCGGGCCGCTACGCGACTCCCCCGAGCGGCACGTCGACCTTCTACGGCATGTACTACGACCAGCAGCCCGTCTACCACGACCCGCCGTCCAACCAGTGGTTCGGCTTCCAGGCGTGGTCGATGGAGCGGGTCGCCGAGTACTACCAGCAGACGGGGAACGCGAGCGCCAAGGCGGTCCTCGACAAGTGGGTCGACTGGGCGCTGTCCAAGACCACCGTCAACCCGGACGGCACCTTCCTGATCCCCTCCACGCTCCAGTGGTCGGGCCGGCCCGACACCTGGAACGCGTCGAGTCCCGGCGCCAACACGGGACTTCATGTCACCGTCGCCGACTACACCAACGACGTCGGAGTGGCCGCCGCGTACGCCAAGACCCTGACGTACTACGCCGCCAAGTCCGGTGACACGGAGGCGAAGACGACGGCGAAGGCGCTCCTGGACGGCATGTGGACCCACAACCAGGACGCCCTGGGCATCGCGGTCCCGGAGACCCGCGCCGACTACAACCGGTTCGACGACGGCGTGTACGTCCCGAGCACCTTCAGCGGCACCATGCCGAACGGCGACCGGATCAACAGCTCCTCGACCTTCGCCTCGCTGCGGTCCTTCTACGAGGACGACCCGGCCTGGTCGAAGATCGAGAGCTATCTCGCGGGCGGCGCCGCGCCCGTGTTCACGTACCACCGGTTCTGGGCCCAGGCGGACATCGCCCTGGCCATGGGCTCGTACGCGGAGCTGCTCGAGTAGTCCCCGCTGGGCCCGTCGGCCGGGCCTGGCTCCGCGTACCGCGCCGGGCGGCCCCTTCCCGCATGGGGGGCCGCCCGGTCGTCGCACGTCTCGCACATTCCCCCCGCACACATGGCTTCGCGAGGAAGGACCCCCACCGTGCGAAGAACCCGCATCCTCACGGCCGTACTGGCGCTCGCCGCCGGCCTGGTCGCGGGCAGCCCGCCCGCGCTGGCCGCGGACGGCAGCCCACGGACGACGCTCGCCGCCGAGTCGTACGCCTGGAAGAACGCCCGGATCGACGGCGGCGGATTCGTGCCCGGCATCGTCTTCAACCGCAAGGAGAAGAACCTCGCGTACGCGCGCACCGACATCGGCGGCGCGTACCGCTGGCAGGAGGCGAGCAAGACCTGGACGCCGCTGCTGGACTCGGTCGGCTGGGCGGACTGGGGCCACACGGGCGTGGTGAGCCTGGCCTCCGACGCCGTCGACCCGAACAAGGTGTACGCGGCGGTCGGCACGTACACCAACAGCTGGGACCCCGGGAACGGGGCCGTCCTCAGGTCCGGCGACCGGGGCGCGAGCTGGCAGAAGACGGACCTGCCCTTCAAGCTGGGCGGCAACATGCCCGGCCGGGGCATGGGCGAGCGGCTCGCGGTCGACCCGAACAGGAACAGCGTGCTGTATCTGGGCGCGCCCAGCGGCAAGGGCCTGTGGCGTTCGACGGACTCGGGCGTGACCTGGTCGCAGGTGACGAACTTCCCGAACGTCGGCAACTACGCCCAGGATCCCAGTGACACCAGCGGGTACGCGTCCGACAACCAGGGCATCGTCTGGGTCACCTTCGACGAGTCGACCGGGACCTCCGGCACGGCGACGAAGACGGTCTACGTCGGGGTCACGGACAAGGACAACGCGGTGTACCGCTCGACGGACGCGGGCGCGACCTGGTCGCGGCTGGCCGGGCAGCCCACCGGATACCTGGCGCACAAGGGCGTCCTGGACGCGGTCAACGGCTACCTGTACCTCGCGTACAGCGACAAGGGCGGTCCCTACGACGGCGGAAAGGGCCGGCTGCTGCGCTACGCGACGGCGACCGGGACCTGGACGGACATCAGCCCGGTGGCGGAGGCCGACACCTACTACGGCTTCGGCGGGCTGACGGTCGACCGGCAGAAGCCCGGCACCGTCATGGCCACCGCCTACAGCTCCTGGTGGCCGGACACCCAGATCTTCCGCTCCACGGACAGCGGCGGCACCTGGACCAAGGCGTGGGACTACACCTCGTACCCCAACCGTGCGAACCGGTACACGATGGACGTCTCCTCGTCGCCCTGGCTGACCTGGGGCGCGAACCCGTCACCGCCCGAGCAGACCCCCAAACTCGGCTGGATGACCGAGGCGTTGGAGATCGACCCGTTCGACTCCGGCCGGATGATGTACGGAACGGGTGCCACGGTCTACGGCACCGAGAACCTCGGCAACTGGGACAGCGGCGGCCAGTTCACCATCAAGCCGATGGTGCAGGGGCTGGAGGAGACCGCGGTCAACGACCTCGCCTCCCCGCCGACCGGGGCGCCGCTGCTGAGCGCGCTCGGTGACATCGGCGGCTTCCGTCACACGGACCTCACCAAGGTGCCGTCGATGATGTTCACCTCGCCGAACTTCACGACGACCACGAGCCTGGACTACGCCGAGACCAACCCGAACACGGTGGTCCGGGTGGGCAATCTGGACTCGGGCCCGCATGTGGCGTTCTCGACGGACAACGGGGCCAACTGGTTCGCGGGCACCGACCCTTCGGGGGTGAGCGGGGGCGGGACGGTCGCCGCGGCCGCGGACGGCAGCCGGTTCGTGTGGAGCCCGGCGGGCACCGGCGTGCAGTACACGACCGGCTTCGGCTCCTCCTGGTCGGCCTCCAGCGGCATCCCGGCCGGGGCGACCGTCGAGTCGGACCGCGTCGACCCGAAGACCTTCTACGGCTTCAAGTCCGGTAAGTTCTACGTCAGTTCGGACGGCGGCGCGACCTTCACGGCCTCCGCGGCGAGCGGTCTGCCCAGCGGTGACAGCGTGCGCTTCAAGGCGCTGCCCGGCACCAAGGGCGACCTGTGGCTGGCGGGCGGGGCGAGCGACGGGGCGTACGGGCTGTGGCACTCCACGGACTCCGGCGCGACCTTCACCAGACTGTCGACGGTCGAGCAGGCCGACAGCATCGGCTTCGGGAAGGCGGCGACGGGCGCCTCCTACCAGACGCTCTACACCAGCGCGAAGATCGCCGGGGTGCGCGGCATCTTCCGCTCGACCGACAAGGGCGTGACCTGGACCCGGATCAACGACGACGCCCACCAGTGGGGCTGGACGGGCGCGGCCGTCACGGGTGACCCGAGGGTCTACGGGCGCGTGTACGTGTCGACGAACGGCCGGGGCGTGATCTACGGCGACACCTCCGACACCAGCGGCGGCGGCACCGACCCCACGGACCCGACCGACCCGACGGACCCCACGCCGACGGGCGCCTGCGCGGTGACGACACCATCACCAACCAGTGGTCGGGCGGCTTCCAGGCGGACGTGAAGCTCGCCAACACGGGCACGAGCGCCTGGTCCGGCTGGAGTCTCGGCTGGTCCTTCGCGGGCGGCCAGACCGTCTCCCAGCTGTGGAACGCCGACTACACCCAGTCGGGCGCGGCGGTGACGGCGAAGAACGTCGGCTGGAACGGCAACGTGGCGGCCGGGTCGTCCGTGAGCTTCGGGTTCACGGGCAACTGGTCGGGATCGAACGCGAAACCGACCGCGTTCAAGCTGGGTGATCAGAGCTGCACGGTCGTCTGATCACCCAGGACGGCTGAGTACGCCTACTCATGAGGAGGTGCTCCCCTGTCGCGCAGGCTGGTCGCACACACCACCGAGAGGGAGTCACCCGTGCGTACGACCAGCCGCCCCCGCCTGCTGCCGCTCCTCGCCCTGGCCGGCCTGACCACCGCCCTGCTGACCGGCTGCTCCCTCGAGCAGGACGCCGTCTGCGCCGGCGGCCAGTACCCGGTGCTGGCCGTGAACGACGCCGGATCCGACTGCGTCGACGACGGCGCGGAGCCGGCGCCGGGCTGGGCCCGCTATCCGCGGGGCAAGGTCCCCGAGCACGTCGACGACAAGTGGTACGAGTACTGGCGGACCCGGACCCTCGACGAGAACGGCCGGATCGTCGCGGCGCCGGAGGTGTGAGCGGGCCGGACCTGGACCTGTGGATCCTTCGAGCTCAAACGAGCGGCGGGAGCTGAGCGGCCGGCGGCGGAGTACGGTGTCGGTACCGAGTGCACCTCGCACGCCGCCATCCATTTCGGCGTCGCCCTCGGGGAACGGCAAGGCCGGAGCACATCGCGTCCGGTCGGAAATGAGCCGCCCCACATGAGTCTGATGAGCCTCGGAGTGCTCGCCTCCTCCCGTAAGGAGAACGAGTTCCGACTACCGCTGCACCCCAGCCACTTCGACCGGATCGCCCCGGACATACGCGAGAGGATCTTCCTCGAACAGGGCTACGGTCGACGGTTCGGTGTCGCCGACGACGCGCTGCGACCACTCGTGGCCGGCCTGCGCTCCCGCGAGCGACTCCTCGCCGAGTGCGACGTCGTGCTGCTGCCCAAACCGATGCACGACGACATCGCCGCGCTGCACGAGGGCCAGGTGCTGTGGGGATGGCCGCACTGCGTGCAGGACGAGAAGATGACCCAGATCGGCATCGACCGACGACTGACCCTGATCGCCTGGGAAGCCATGAACCACTGGACCTCCGCGGGAGCCTTCAGCGTCCATGTCTTCCACAAGAACAACGAGCTCGCCGGCTACTGCTCGGTGCTGCACGCCCTGCAGCTCGGCGGGCTGACCGGTAGCTACGGGCGCCGCCTGCGGGCGGTGGTCATCAGCTTCGGCGCCACGGCGCGCGGAGCGGTCACGGGCCTGGGCGCGATGGGGGTCACCGACGTCACCGTGCTCACCCAACGCGCCGCGGCAGCGGTGGCGTCACCGATGCCCTCGGTCGTGATGGGCCACTTCGAGGAGCAGGAGGACGATCCGTCGCGCCTGCGGGCGGTCACCGCGGCCGGTTCCGAGCCACTGGCGGAGTACCTGGCCGGGTTCGACATCATCGTCAACTGCGTCCTGCAGGACACCGACGCGCCACTCATGTTCGTCACCGACGAGGAACTCGCCCTCTTCCGGCCGGGAACCTTCTTCATCGACGTCGCCTGCGACGAGGGCATGGGCTTCGCATGGGCCCACCCCACCACCTTCGGCGAGCCCATGCCCTCGGTGGGGCCGGGCTGCCACTACTACGCGGTGGATCACAGCCCGTCCCACCTGTGGAACTCCGCCACCTGGGAGATCAGCGAGGCGCTCCTTCCCTACCTGCGCAAGGTCATGAACGGCCCCGCGACATGGGACACCGACGTCACGATCGGAAAGGCCATCGAGATCCGCGACGGCGTCGTCCTGAACCCGAAGATCCTCTCCTTCCAGCGCAGGTCGGCCGCCTACCCCCACGCTGCCGAAGTCCCGGCGACGCCGCTGAGCTCGGAGGTCTAGTAACGGGTACGCAGCCCGCTGTACACGGCGGACATGGCGTAGGCGTTGCAGCCGGCGAGTGAGCCGATGTCGACGATGTCGGCGACCTGGCGCGGAGCCTCGGCTGCGGGCCTCCTGCGCGCGGGCAGCCGCATGGCCTCCCGTGGGGAGCCGGGAGGCGCGGCGGGCCTGCCTCCGAGCGGCAGACGGCAAGGGCCCAAGGGGATCACCCAGGGGGTGGAGCGGATCCCGTGCGCCAACGATGCACCACAATCGGCCACAGGGATAGATCACGGCCGGAACTGATCGTTGTCGGTGCCACCAGCGGTGATGCCCCCACGATCACCAGGCTTGAGCACTACGGCCTCACCTGGACCGGCCCCGTCAGCACCCCGCGCGCCTCCGCCGCCGGTTTCGACCGGGCCGGCGCCGAGCACCGCATCACAGACCTCGAAGGCATGGATCTCCCCGGATCCTCCCCAGCGGCCTCCTGATGCCGTCGCGGCCCGCCTCTCCGTGTGACGGACAGGCAGGCCGCGATCAGTTCAAAACCCAAACGTTCGAGCAGGTCAGAGCCTCACGGCGTGTAGACCGCCGGCCGCGGGGCCGTCGCCATGCCGTTGCCGAGGAAGTAGCTCGGGTGGGGCGGCTGGTTGTAGGCGGTGTTCTGCCAGGCCAGGCCGGTGCGGTACATCGTGTCGTGGAGCAGGGTGGTGATCCTGGTCGTCGTCTCGTACGGCGTCGAGTAGATCCGCAGCGCCGTGTTGTCGCTGGTCGGCCAGACGACCTCCTCGCGCCAGTCGCCGAGGATGTCGCCGGACAGGGACGGGGTCGCCTTGGTGCTGTTGTTGGAGTGGACGCCCGAGCCGGTCAGCAGGCGGGTGTCGGAGGATGTGCCGTACTTGTCGATGTGGGTGCCGTCCAGGAGTTCACGGACGGTGTCGCCGTCCCACCAGGACAGGAAGTTGACGGAGGACGGCTCCCGGCCCTTGGTGGCGCCGGCCTCGTCGCGGACGGAGGTGTCCGAGGCGGACCAGACCTCGGCGCCGTCGTTGCCGGCCCAGATGTCACCGGCGACGCCGCGGCCGTTGTCGCAGCAGGAGGCCAGGGACCAGTCGACGGTGCCGTCGGCCGGGTCGATGTACAGCTCGGCGGGCTGACTCGACGACTCCGAGACCTTGAAGTACTCCAGGCCGGCGTGCGAGGGGTCCAGGTCGCCGAGGTGCTGGGCGTCGCCGTGGCCGGTCTTCGTCGTCCACAGGCCGCTGCCGTTGTCGTCGACCGCCATCGCGCCGTAGACGATCTCGTCCTTGCCGTCTCCGTCGACGTCCCCGACGGAGAGGCTGTGCGAGCCCTGGCCGTCGTAGCCCTTGCCGCTGTTGGTGGAGGAGTTGGTGTCGAAGGTCCAGCGGCGGGTGAAGGCGCCGCCGCGCCAGTCCCAGGCCGCGACGACGGTCCGCGTGTAGTAGCCGCGGGCCATGATCAGCGAGGGGCGGGCGCCGTCCAGGTAGGCCGTGCCCGCGAGGAAGCGGTCGACACGGTTGCCGTAGGAGTCGCCCCAGGAGGAGACCGTGCCGCGGGCCGGGACGTAGTCGACGCTCTGCATCGCCTTGCCGGTCTGGCCGTTGAACATGGTGAGGTACTCCGGGCCGGACAGGACGTAGCCGCTGGAGTTCCGGTAGTCGGCGGAGGAGCTGCCGATGACCGTGCCGGTGCCGTCGACCGTGCCGTCGGCGGTCTTCACGGCGATCTCGGCCTTGCCGTCGCCGTCGTAGTCGTACACCTGGAACTGGGTGTAGTGCGCGCCGGAGCGGATGTTGCGGCCCAGGTCGACGCGCCACAGGCGGGTGCCGTCGAGCTTGACGCCGTCGAGGATCGTGTTGCCGGTGTAGCCGGACTGGGAGTTGTCCTTGGCGTTGGTCGGCTGCCACTTCAGGACGATGTCCAGGGCGCCGTCGCCGTCGAGGTCCCCGACGGAGGCGTCGTTGGCCTCGTAGGTGTAGGCGACGCCGTCCGGGGTGGTGCCGCCGGTCGGCGGGGTGATCGGAACGTCTTTGTAGCCGGTGCGGAACTGGACCGCGTGCACGGAGTCGGCCTGCTCCACGCCGTTCACGATCGCGCGGACGGTGTAGTCGGCCTGGGCCGGGGCGCCGGAGTGGAAGTAGTTCGTGGAGCCGGTGACCGGGGTCGCGTTGACCTTGGTACCGGCCCGGTAGACGTTGAACGAGACGCTGTCGGGGTCGGTGCCGAGCCAGCGCCAGCTGACCAGGTTGCCGCTGTCGGTGTGGACGCTGACCACGCCCCGGTCGAGGGTCTCGACCTGACGGGCGGTGGCCGCCTCGGCTCTGCCGGAGCCGAGTGCGGTGAGCCCGGCGGCGACGAGGGCCGTGGCCGCCGTCGCCGCCGAGAGGAGGGCTCGGCGGCGGTGCGGGTGGGGGTGCGCGTGCGGATGCGGGTGCTGCACGGGACGAACCTCCAGAGAGGACGGACGGGTTCCGCCCTCTCAGTCGCCACCGGCTTCGGCCACGTTGCCGTATCTTTCGGCCAACTCGGCGACGGTGCGGGCGATGCGCCGGCGCAGCTCGGCGGGTTCCAGGACCTCGACGCCCGTGCCGAGCCGCAGGAACTCGCCGTGGGCCTGCTCCACGGACTCGATGGGGACGGTGGCCCGCACCCAGCCGTCCGGGCCGGCGGGCTCCTCGGCCGTCACCGGCCGTCCGAGCGTCACGCCCGGCGCCAGCCGCACCACGGCCCGCGTCGTGTGCAGCCGCTGGTGGAAGTCGCGCTGGTGGGCGGTCCAGTAGGCGGCCAGGTCGAAGCCGTCCGGGCGGGTGAACCCCTCTTCGAGGGCGTCGAGTTCGAGGATCTGGTCGACGCGGAAGGTGCGCGGGCCGGGGCCGGCGACGACGTACCAGCGGCCCGCCTTGAGGACCAGGCCGTACGGTTCCAGTCGGCGGCGCACATCGGTGGGCTCGCGCCAGCGGCGGTAGATGACGTCCAGGACTCGGTTGTTCCACACGGCGTCCGCGACCGCCGGCAGATGCGGCACCTCGTCGGCGCCCGCGTACCAGCCCGGCGCGTCGAGATGGAAGCGGCCGCTGATCCGGTCGGCGTGCTCGCGCAGCGGTTCCGGCAGCGCGGCCCGCAGCTTCAGCCGGGCGGCGGCCAGCACCGGGCCGAGGCCGAGGTCGGCGGCGGGGCCGGGCGCCCCGGCGAGAAAGAGGACCTCCGCCTCGGCCGCGGTGAGGCCGGTGAGGCGGGTGCGGTAGCCGTCCAGGAGCCGGTAGCCGCCCGCGTGCCCGGCGTCGCCGTACAGCGGGACGCCCGCGGCGGCCAGCGCCTCGACGTCCCGGTAGACCGTACGCACGGACACCTCCAGCTCCTCGGCGAGCTGGGCGGCGGTCATCCGGCCCCGGGTCTGGAGCAGGAGGAGGATCGATACGAGTCGGCCGGACTTCATCCCTGCAGAATCCCAGACTTCACTGCCAGAAGGTGTCAGTGAAGGCGTCTTAGCGTCCCGCCATGAGCTTCGCCGAGAAACTGCTGACCGTACCGCCGCCCATCGAGGTCGCCGGCCGGCACATCAAGCGCTACCACGTCACCGCCGACCCGGCGGGCATCGCGCCCGAGGTGGAACGGGCGGCGTACGCGATCCTGCCCGAGCTGCTGCCGGAACCGGACGGCACCCCGCCGGCCACGTTCGTCGTGCTGCACCGGGGCGGGGACACCGGCGCCTACCTCAACGCGTACAGCTGGGTGTGGGACAACGTGCTGCACTTCCGGGGCGCGGCGGCCGGCCAGCCGGTGCTGGGCTGCCCCGACGTCGACCCCACCCACTTCGTCCGGCACGACCTGCCGTGGATCGGCTGCGTCTGGGAACTGCCGCCCGTCCTGCACG
Source organism: Streptomyces phaeofaciens (assembly GCF_014648915.1). Lineage (GTDB taxonomy): Bacteria > Actinomycetota > Actinomycetes > Streptomycetales > Streptomycetaceae > Streptomyces > Streptomyces phaeofaciens. Next base: position 169,819 of record NZ_BMSA01000008.1, read on the forward strand.
AACGCGACGCCTGGGTCCGGCACCTGCTGGCCCCCGCCGCACCCGACCTCCAGGCCTACGTGGCCGACACCCTGCCCGACGGAACCACGGGAGACCGCGCATGAGCAGCCCGCACGACTTCGACTTCCTGCACGGCGACGTCTGGCACATCGCCAACCGCCGCCGCACCGACTTCCTCGACCCCGACGGCACGTGGGAGGCGTTTCCCGCCACGGCCCGCTGCCTGCCGCTGTTCGACGGGGCCGCGAACCTCGACGAGATCGACATGCCGCACCTGGGCGCCAAGGGGCTGACGCTGCGGCTGTTCGACCCGGCCCTGCGCACCTGGTCGCTGCACTGGTCCTCCAGCACCACGGGAACGCTGTTCCCGCCGGTGGTCGGCCGCTTCGAGGACGGCCACGGTACCTTCCACGGCGAGGACACGCACGACGGCAAGGACGTGCGGGTGCGTTTCGTGTGGTCCGGGATCTCCCCCGCCGCCGCTCACTGGGAGCAGGCGTTCTCGGTGGACGGCGGACAGACCTGGGTGACCAACTGGACCATGGCGCTCAGCCGTCCGGCTTCCGGAACGCGCACAGGGTGAACTCCGGTTCCGGGCGCGGGCGTTCCTGGTCGGGGAGGGCCGCGAGGCGGGCGGCGAAGCCGTCGGCGAGGGGGTGGCCCGGCGGGAGGGTGACGAACCAGCCCCGGCGCAGGTCGGCGATCGCGCGGCGCGGGCTGCGGCCCTGGCCCCGCCCGGGGAAGCGGGCCTGCCCGGCCGGGAGCAGCCCGCAGCCGGCGGCGTACGCCCCGACCAGGGCGGCCGCGTCGGACGCGGCCCGGCGGGGGCGGGAGGACAGGACGACATCGATGTCGCTGCCCACGTTGTGCGAGGCGCCCTTGTCGACGGTGGTGACGTACACCCCGCCGGGCCGCAGCACCCGGGCGCACTCGGCGACGATCCGCCGTACGTCGTCGGCGTCCTCGACGAGATGCAGCAGCCAGACACTGGTCACGGCGTCGAACTCCCCCTCGGCGAAGGGCAGTCGACGGCAGTCGGCGCGCACGATGGTGCCGGGCAGCCGGTCGGCGGCGTGCCGGGCCATCACCGGGGACAGGTCCACGCCGGTCACCCGCAGACCGGCCCGGCCGGCCGCGAGCCGCCGGGTGACGATGCCCGTGCCGCAGGCGACGTCCAGCAGCCGGTCCGCGCCGGGCGGCAGCAGGCCGAGGACGGCCTCCGCGGCGGCGGCCGCCCGGGGCTCGCCGCCGCGCATGGCGTCGTAGCGTTCGGCTTCCTCGTCGTAGTCCAGCACACGCTCCCCCGTCCCCTCGCCACCGACCCGTGGGTCAGTGCGCTCCGTGCGCCGGCGCCACGTCCTCCACCCGGCGCGCGAGCCCGAAGTCGAGCTCGGTGACCGCGCCGCCCACGCTGTGGGTGTTCACCGTGAGCGCGACGGTGTGGTACCCGAGGGTGATGTCGGAGTGGTGGTCCAGCTCCTCCTGGATCCCCGCGACATGGACGACCAGGGCGGCCGCGGCGAAGTGGGAGGGCAGCCGGTAGGAGCGGGCGAGCCGGTCGCCGTCCAGGGACCAGCCCGGCAGCTCGGCCAGCCGGTCCTCGATCTCCTTCTGCGACAGCGCTTGCACAGCCATGGCCTGGCTCCCTTCGTGGGTGTCGCGTACCTGTCCAGCGTGCCACAGGTGGGCGACGACGGCCCTGGTCAGCTCACCCGCGGCCGCCCGGAGCCCGGGGCATGCGAAAGCCCGTTCGGCTACGGTCGTACGCATGGCCTCTGTCGCGACCGGTACGCACGCCCCCTTCGCCGCCCCCGCCGGCCCGGGTGTCGGCCCGCTGCTGCGGGCCTGGCGGGAGCGGCGGCGGATCAGCCAGCTGGAGCTGGCCCTGCGCGCGGGCTCCTCCGCCCGGCACATCAGCTTCGTGGAGACGGGCCGCTCCCGGCCCAGCGAGGAGATGGTGCTGCGCCTGGCCGAGCAGCTCGAGGTGCCCGTCCGGGAGCGCAACGCGCTGCTCCTGGCGGCGGGGTACGCCCCGCACTACCCGGAGACCCCGCTGGACGACCCGGCCCTCGCCGCACTGCGCTCCGGCGTGGAGCGGCTGATCCAGGGCTACGAGCCGTACCCGGCGCTGGTGGTGGACGCGACGTACGACGTGGTCGCGGCGAACCGGGGGATCCTGATGCTGCTGGACGGTGTCCCCGCGGCGTTGCTGGAGCCGCCGCTGAACGCGATGCGGCTGACCCTGCACCCGCAGGGGCTGGCACCGCGCATCCTCAACCTCCGTGAGTGGCGCGGGCATCTGCTGCACCAGATGGAGCGGCAGATCGCCCTGCACCGCTCGGCACCGCTGCGCCGGCTGTACGAGGAGGTCGCCGCGTACCCGGTGCACCGGGAGGCGGAGGGCGAACCGGCCGAGCCCGTACCGCACTTCGCGCTGCCGCTGCGGATCGAGCACGGGGGGCGGACCCTGTCGTTCGTCTCGTCGATCTCCACGTTCAACACCCCGATGGACGTGACGGTCGCCGAGCTGGCCATCGAGACGTTCCTCCCGGCCGACCCGGCGACGGTCAAGTACCTGCATTCGATGACGGATTGAGTGTCCGTCAGGGGCGCTCGGAGCGCCCGTGAGGACACGCGACGGCAAAAAGATCAGGTTCCGGTCCGGAGTGCGCCGGCCCGGAACCCGATGCGTCCACGATCCCTCCGCCGGGCGCCCCCGTCGATTACCTGCGACGTCATGCCCGTGGCCCCGGCCGGGCCCCCGTAAACGGCGGAACACTCCGCTCCGCACGTGGTGAGGACCTCATTCCGTCTCGGTGAGGCGGCGGCCGGAACATGACACACTGGCCCGCGTGCTTCGACACGTAGGGGAGACGTGGCGTGAGTGAGCGACGGCCCGCACCCACGGTGGGCCAGGTGGTACTCGGCAGACGGCTCCAGGAGCTGCGCGAGGCGGCCGGACTGGGCCGCGAGGAGGCGGCCCGCGCCCTGCGGGTGGCCCCCGCGACGGTCCGGCGCATGGAGACGGCCGAGGTCTCGCTGAAGATCCCGTACGTACAGGTGCTGCTGGAGGCGTACGGCGTGCCGGCGGGCGAGGCGGCGGCCTTCGTGACGCTCGCCGAGGACGCCAACCGGCCGGGCTGGTGGCAGCGCTTCCACGACGTGCTGCCCGAGTGGTTCAGCCTCTACGTGAGCCTGGAGGGCGCGGCCCGGCTGATCCGCTCGTACGAACCGCACTTCGTGCCGGGCCTGTTGCAGACGGAGGACTACGCGCGGGCCGTGCTGGAGGCCGGGACCGTCGGCCGGACCACCCCGGAGGCGATCGAGCGGCACGTGTCGCTGCGCATGGCCCGGCAACGGCTGCTGGACGGCCCCGACCCGCCCCATCTGTGGGCGGTGATGGACGAGACCGTGCTGCGCCGCCCGGCCAGCCTGGAGCCCGGGGTGATGGCCGCGCAGCTCGACCGGATGCTGGAGCTGGCCGAGCGGGACCGCGTCACCCTCCAGGTCGCCCGGTTCGCCGACGGCCCGCACCCGGGGACGTCCGCGCCCTTCTCGCTGTTCCGGTTCGCCGAGCCCGAGCTGCCCGACATGGTCGTCACCGAGTACCTGACCGGCGCCCTGTACCTCGACTCGCGCAAGGAGGTCTCCGCGCACCTGGAGGTCCTCGACCACATGACGACACACGCCGCGTCCGCCCAGCACACCCGGGAGATCCTGCGGGACGTCCGCGAGAGCCTCTGAGCGGCGCCGCCCGTACGCCCCGCCCCGCCCCACGCACCGCAGCCCGCCCGTACGCCCCGTCCCGTCCCGAGCCCGAGGAGAAGACCCCGCATGACCGAGTCCGCAGCTCCCCGCATCGACACCAGCCGACCGCACCCGGCCCGCGTCTACGACTGGTGGCTGGGCGGCAAGGACAACTATCCGGTGGACGAGGAACTGGCCCGGAAGATCCTCGCCGTCGACGGCACCGTCCTGCGCGGCGCGCGGGCCAACCGCCGCTTCATGATCCGGGCCGTACGGGCCGCCGCCGAGTCCGGGATACGCCAGTTCCTGGACATCGGCACGGGCATCCCCACCGAGCCCAACCTGCACCAGGTCGCGCAGGGCGTGGCGGCACGGGCGAGGGTCGTGTACGCGGACAACGACCCGATCGTGCTGCGGCACGCGGAGGCCCTGCTGCACGGCTCGCCCGAGGGGTCCACGGAGTACGTGCACGCCGACGTCCGCGACCTCGACGTCCTGCTCGGGCGGGCGGCCGACTCCCTCGACCTCGCCCAGCCGGTCGCGCTGTCCCTGGTGGCGCTGACGCACTACCTGGACGACACCGCGTACGAGCTGGTCAGGGAGTACGTGTCGAGGCTCGCCCCCGGCAGCTGGCTGATCCTCTCCCAGGTGACCCCGGACCTCAGCCCCGAGGCGATCGAGAAGGCGGCGAACGCCTTCCGGCACAGCGGCACCCCCTTCCACCCGCGGTCCCTCCCCGAGTTCGCCCGCTTCTTCGACGGCCTGGAGCTGCTCGGCCCGGGCCTGATCCCGGTGTCCGGCTGGCGGCCGGACCCCGAGGACGTGGCGATCCAGGCCGAGGGCATCGTCCCGGTGTACGCGGGAGTCGCCCGCAAGCCCTGAGCCCGGCCCCCGGGGGCGCTCCGTCCCGTGACGCCCTCGCCCCGAAGAAAGTCGGGGCCGCGCACGGGCGGCGTCCGGGAGCGCTCCTCCCGCCGGCCCCTCCGGTAGCATCGGCGGCGCCGAAGGATCGACACGTCCGGACGAGCGCCGCGGGGGCAGGCAGGCATGGTCAGGCGGTACGTGGTCGCACCGCACGGAGGCCGGGGCACCTACGGCGACATCGGCTCCGCCCTGCGCTCCGCCGCGCGCGACCGGGCGGCCCGGATCGAGATCAGGCCCGGCCGCTACGAGGAGACGCTCGCCGTCCACGGCACGGTCGAGCTGGTCGCGCTCGGCGAGCCGGGCTCCGTGGTGGTGAGCCCCGCGCAGGGCAGCGCGCTGACCGCCTCCGGGGCGGTGTCCGTACGGGGCCTGGTGCTGGTGGGCCGGGGCGCCGACGCGGTCGACTGCCGGGCCGGCGCCCTCACCCTCGACGGGGTGGAGGTCCACGCCCACGGCGGGGTCTGTGTGCACGCCCGGCGCGGCACCTCGGTGACGCTGACGAACGGTCAGTTCCGCTACGGCCGGGTCCTGTTCGCCGGGGCGACCGGCGTCGTCGAGCGGTGCCGGTTCGTGGACGCCGCCGACAACGCCCTCGCGGTGATCGAGGGCGCCCGGGTCACGGTGCGCGACAGCCGGATCGAGGGCAGCCGGATCCACGGGCTGCGGGTCAGCGACGCGTCGGCCACCGTCACCGGATGCGAGTTCACCCGGATCGAGAAGGCGGCCCTCGCCGCGGACACCCGCGCCGAACTCGTCGTCGCGCACTGCACGATCACCGCCGTCCACGCCGACGCGCTCTACTTCCTCGAACAGTCCCGGGGCCTGGTGCACGACACGCGGGTCACCGACGCGGAGAACGGGATCTCGGTGGAGAGCGGCGCCGACCCGGTGGTGCGGCGCTGCGTGTTCACCGGCTGCCGCGACACCGGCATCAACGTGCAGCCCGCGGGCCGGGGCACGTTCGAGGAGTGCGAGGTCGTCGACGCGGGCGGGGTCTCGGTCTTCTCGACCGGGGGCGCCACGCCGCGGATCGACGGCTGCCGCATCTCGGGCGGCAATGTGGGCGTGGCCGTCATGGACAAGGGCCGGGGCGACTTCGCGCGGATCGACATCGAGCGTCTGACGAGCGTCGCCCTGCGGGTGCGGGACGGGTCCCGGGCCGTGTTCGCGGGGGTGGACGTCCGGCGGTGCGCGGCCGGGCTGGAGGTGCTCGGCGACCCCTCGACGACGGTCGAGCTGACGGACGCGCGATTCGGTGACTGCTCCATGGCCGCGGTGGCCGCCGGCGGCCGGTCCCGGATCGCACTCCGGGACGTCCTCGTCCGGGGCGCGCTGCTGGGCTTCGGCTCCGTCGAGGAGGCCCAGCTGCGCCTGCGCGACTGCGCGGCCGCCGGGGTACGGGTGGGTGCCCTCGCGAGCGGCACCTCGACGTTCGAGGCGCGCGGTCTCGCCGTCACCGACGCGGACGGCGTCGGTCTGCTCGGCCGGGACTCCGCCTTCCTCGACGTGGCCGCGAGCCGGTTCGCCGACTGCGCGGTGGGGATCGCCGCCCAGGGGGAGAGCCGCGGCCGCGTCGCGGACTGCTCCGTGACGGGGACCGGGAACCAGGCCGCGCAGCGCAACGGCCTGATCGAACTGGTGTCGCTCGACACCTCCCTGCCCGTCGTCGAGAGCGCCCCCGAGACGGCCGCTCCCCCGCCCGCGACCGTCGTCAACAACTACTACGGCCCCGTGATCAACGACGCCGTCACCAACTGCCAGTTCTTCTGGAACAACACCCGGGTCATCCAGCGGACCGACCGGAACGGAGCGGACACATGAGCGAGCCGCAGCAGGTGAACAACTACGACGGTCCGGTCTTCCACGGACCCGCCTCGGGCAACGTGTTCGCCTGGAACAACGACAACGTCACCCTGAACCAGCAGAACAACACCTCCGTCGCCCCCGGCTTCGAGGCCCTGGCCCAGCTGGTGACCGACCTGCGCCGGCGGCTGCCCGACGCCGGCCTCGCCGACGCGGACCGGGAGGACGCCGACGCGGCGGCCCAGGAGGTGCTCGCGGAGATCACCGGCCCCGACGCCCCCGAGCCGGGCCGGCTGCGCCGCGCCCTGAACGGCCTCAAGGGAGCCCTCGCCCCGGTCGCGACGGGCGCCGCGGCCGGTGCGACGGTGGGCGCCCAGGAGTGGGCGCAGGAGGCGATCCGGGGTCTCACGGGCCTGCTCTGAGCCGCCGGGACGGCCGGCAGGGCCCTCAGGTGCCCTGCCGGCCGTCCCGTTCGTCGTCCACGATCTCCGCGTCGACGACCTGGTCCTCGTCCTCGGCCGCCCGGTGGTCCTCGGGGGTCCCGGCGTCCTGCGGGGGCCGGGGGCCGGCGTCCTGCGGGGCCTGGGCGTACATCGCCTGGCCCATGCGCTGACTGACCGCGGCGAGCTTCTCGACGCCCGCCTGCAGGGTGGTGGTGTCGGCCTCGCGCTCCAGCAGGTCCTTGAGCTCGTCGGCCGCGGCGCTCACCTCCGCCCGGGTCTCGGCCGGCACCCGCTCCTCGTTCTCCCGGACGAACTTCTCTGTCTGGTAGACGAGTTGCTCGGCCTGGTTGCGGGTCTCGGCGGTCTCCCGGCGGGCGCGGTCCTCCTCGGCGTACTGCTCCGCCTCGCGCATCATGCGGTCGATGTCGTTCTTGGGCAGCGCCGAGCCGCCGGTCACGGTCATCTTCTGCTCGCGGCCGGTCGCCAGGTCCTTCGCGGAGACGTGCATGATCCCGTCGGCGTCGATGTCGAAGGCGACCTCGATCTGCGGCACCCCGCGCGGGGCCGGCGGCAGTCCGGTGAGGTCGAAGACACCGAGCTTCTTGTTGTACGCGGCGATCTCGCGTTCGCCCTGGTAGACCTGGATACCGACGGAGGGCTGGTTGTCGGCGGCCGTGGTGAAGATCTCCGAACGCCGGGTGGGGATCGTGGTGTTGCGTTCGATCAGCTTCGTCATGATGCCGCCCTTGGTCTCGATGCCGAGGGACAGCGGGGTCACGTCCAGGAGCAGGACGTCCTTCACGTCACCGCGGATGACGCCGGCCTGGAGGGCGGCTCCGACGGCCACCACCTCGTCGGGGTTGACGCCCTTGTGCGGGTCCTTGCCGGTCAGCTCCCGCACCAGGTCGGTGACGGCGGGCATCCGGGTGGAGCCGCCGACCAGGATGACGTGGTCGATCGCGGACAGCTTCACGTTCGCGTCCTTGACCGCCTGGTGGAAGGGGGTACGGCAGCGGTCGAGCAGGTCGGCGGTGAGTTCCTGGAACTGGGCGCGCGTGAGCCTCTCCTCCAGGTGGAGCGGACCCTGGGCGGTGGCGGTGACATAGGGGAGGTTGACGGCCGTCTCGGAGGACGAGGACAGTTCGATCTTCGCCTTCTCGGCGGCCTCGCGCAGCCGTTGCACGGCCATCTTGTCGTTGCCCAGGTCGATGCCCTGCTGTCCCTTGAACTTCCGCACGAGGTGCTCGACGACCCGCTGGTCCCAGTCGTCGCCGCCGAGGTGGGTGTCGCCGTTGGTGGCCTTGACCTCGATGACGCCGTCGCCGATCTCCAGGAGGGAGACGTCGAAGGTGCCGCCGCCGAGGTCGAAGACGAGGACGGTCTGCTCCTCGCCGCGGTCGAGGCCGTAGGCGAGGGCCGCGGCGGTGGGCTCGTTGACGATGCGCAGCACCTTCAGTCCGGCGATCTCCCCGGCCTCCTTGGTGGCCTGGCGCTGGGAGTCGTCGAAGTAGGCGGGCACGGTGATCACCGCGTCGGTGACGTCCTCGCCGAGATAGGCCTCGGCGTCCCGCTTCAGCTTCTGGAGCACCCGCGCGGACAGCTCCTGGGCCCGGTAGCGGGTGCCGTCCACGGACCCCTGGTCGGGGAACCGCCAGGCCGTGTTCCCCATGTGCCGTTTGACCGAGCGGGCCGTACGGTCGACGTTGGTCACGGCCTGCCGTTTGGCGACCTCGCCGACGAGCACCTCTCCGTTCTTGGCGAAGGCCACCACCGACGGGGTGGTCCTGGCGCCCTCCGCGTTGGCGACGACGGCGGGTTCGCCGCCCTCCAGGACGGCGACCACCGAGTTCGTGGTCCCGAGATCGATCCCGACCGGACGTCCCATCGCTGTCCCCTTCTGCCAGGAGGCCCTCCGCCGGGCCTTGCGCCGGGGAGCCCCGCCCGGCGGCCGTCCGCCCGGGAGGCTTCCGCGCCGCCGGAGTTCCAGGACAGAACGTGAGCGGTCGGCTGTCAATGGGACAGATGTCCCGCCGGGAGCGTGCGGCGCGGTTCCCCGCGCAGTTCCACGGCCCGCCGGGGCCGGTCGGTGACCAGGACGTCCACGCGGGTGTCGGCGAGGAAGGTCCGCAGGCCGGCGTCGTCGTTGACCGTCCAGACCATGGTGAACAGCCCGTGCCGGGCGGCCCGCCGCAGCACGGTGGCGCGGGCGAGGAGCCGGTGCGCGGCCACCCCGTGCGCCCCGCAGGCGCGCAGCCGGCGCAGCGGGAACAGTTCGCTCGCCCGGGTCGCGGCCAGCCGGGCCGCGTGGACCTCCCGGCGGTCGCGGCCCAGGGAGAGCACGGTGCGGACGCCGGGGAAGGCCCGGGTGATCGCGGCGACGGACCGGTCCTCCAGGCTGGTGGCGACGAAGCCGTCCCGGCCGAGCAGGGCGATCGCGCGGTCCATCAGCCGGTGCTCGTAGCCGGTCTCCTTCAGGTCCAGGTGACCCACGAGCTTCCCGGCGACCAGCGCCATCACGTCCTCGACGACCGGGACGGCGTGTCCGGCGCGCAGGCACAGCTCGGCGTGGGTGATGCGGTGCAGGGGCGGTCCGGCGGGGCCGCCGGCGCGGGCGTCGTGGTGGACGACGAGGACGCCGTCGGCGGTGCGCCGGACGTCGAACTCGACGTACTCGGCGCCACAGGCGAGCGCGTCCTCGTACGCCGCCCAGGTCGCGGCGCCGAAGTGTTCGGTGCCTCCGCGGTGGGCGGAGACGGCGGGGCGGGGTGGCACGTCATCGGCTCCCGGGCACGGGGCGGGGCGCACCGGGACCGCCGGAACGCCCCGCCCGGGTGGGCGGGGCGTCCGGCGGACCGGTGGGGCGGGTCAGGCGAGCTTGGCCGACAGGGTGATCGTCGTGCCGGTGAGGGCCTGGCTGACCGGGCAGTTCTTCTTGGCGTCCTCGGCGGCGGCGACGAACGCGTCGTCGTCCAGGCCGGGGACCGTGCCCTCCACGGTGAGGTGGATGCCGGTGATGCCCGTACCCGGCTGGAAGGTCACATCGGCGGAGGTGACGAGCTTGGTGGGCGGCGTGCCCGCGCCGGCCAGGCCGTGCGAGAGGGCCATGGAGAAGCAGCTGGAGTGGGCGGCGGCGATCAGCTCCTCGGGGCTGGTCTTGCCGTTCGCCGCCTCGGCGCGCGACGGCCACGACACCGGCTGCTGACCGATGCCGGAGGAGTCGAAGGTGACGACTCCGTTGCCCTCGAGCAGGTTGCCTTCCCAGACGGTGTGTGCGGAGCGCGTGGTGGCCACGGTTGTTCCTTTCGCGTGGGTTTCCCGTCGGACGGGTTTCCGTGGGTCCCATCCGATCACACTCTCGCTCACCGCACGCGGAACACCGGCCCCCGGGCCGTGAACGGCAGCCGGGCGCCCTGCGGGACCAGGTAGGCGTGTTCGCGCCGGATCCGCAGGACGTCGCACCAGCCGTCGGTGATGACCAGGACGGGTGCGCCGGGCGGGAAGTCGTCGGCGCGGTGGAGCAGGTCGATGCCGGGCTGCAAGGCCGTGCCGCCGCGGCCGTGCACCCGGACCCGGCCCGCGATCTCGGCGACGGGCAGATAGCCGGCGTCGTGCGGTGCGGCGTCGCAGAAGACGACGCGGGCGGCGGGTACGTCGCGGGCCGCGGCGTAGGAGGCGATGGCGCCGAGGGCCTTGCCGAGGAGGGTGCGGTCCATGGATCCGGAGGTGTCCAGGACGACTCCGAACGTGCAGCGGGGCACCTCCTCGGGCGGGAACCAGCGGCCGGCGCGCGGGATGTCGGGGGTGGAGGCCTGGCGGCGGGCGGGCCGGGCGTAGGACCGGACCGGCTGCGGCCGGGGGACGAACTCGTCGAACCAGCGGGCCAGCCGGGCGTCCCAGGGCAGCGGCGGATGGCTGAGGGCGCGGATCTCCTCCACCAGCCCGCCGGGCAGGTATCCGCGTTCCTGCCGCTCGTGCAGGTCGAAGCCGCGGGCCAGGCCGCGGCGGTACAGGCCGTCGAGGTCGACGTGGTCGCGGGGCGGGCCCAGCGGGGTGCCGAGGATGTCGCCGGCGCCCCGGCCGCGCAGGGTGGCGAGGCGGCGCATCCGGCGCAGGTCGCCGGCGATGCGGTCGTAGACCTCCTCGGCGGACAGGCCGGCCAGCTCCGGGTCGTGCAGCAGCCCGTCGGGCATGGTGCCGACCCGCATCTCGCGCAGCCAGCCGTTGATCACGTAGTCGCAGGCGACGTTGAAGAGGTAGGGGTCGCGGGCGCCGCAGCGGTCACCGTGGCGCAGGGCGGCGTGCAGCATCTCGTGGGCGAGGACGAACCGCCACTCCTCTTCGTCGAGGTGGTACAGCGGGTTGACGTAGATCTCGCCGGCCTCGGCGTTGACGGCGGCGATCCGGATGCCGTGGGCGCGGGCGAGTTCGGCGTCGGCGACGAGCCGGATGCCGGCCGCGATGCCGCCGAGCAGCGGGTAGGAGGAGATGAACCAGCTCAGCGCCTGTTCCCAGGGGCGCCTGGGTTCGAGTTCGTCGTGGAGGGAGGCGCGGCGGCCGCCCGCCATGTCCATCGCGGCGGACACGGTCCGGGTCAGGGCGGTGGCGAACTCCAGCTGCCGGTCGGGGGGCTGCCCGCCTCGGCGGGTGTCCCAGGGCACCAGCAGCTGGTCGGGTTCCGGTCCGGCGGTGCCGCAGCGCTGGTTTGCGGCCGGGAGGCCGCTGCGGCGCCAGCGGGCGGCGAGCCGTTCCTCGTCGCCGTCGGGGTAGGTGAGCGGGTGGTGGTCGGGGGCCGTACCCACCGGGAGCGTCAGCAGGAACCGGTTCACGACGGTGCAGCGGGCCGCGAGGTCGTACCGGTCGGGCTGGACGCGGCGGCCGCCGGCGGCCGGGAGGTGGCCGAATCCGAGGTGGAGGGCGGCGTGGGCGAGCGACCAGGCCCACACGGCGGGGTCGGCGACCCGGGCCGGGTGGACGTGCAGGGTGCCGTCGGAGTCGACGCGCAGGAGTCCGTCGCGGGGTGCGAGCACGCAGTCCTCGCCCCGGCAGATACCGAAGGTGACGGCCCTGAGCGCGGAGTTGCCGCGCATCAGCGTCAGGCCCTGGTCGAACGCCTCTTTCGCGAGGTCCCGCTTCTTCTTCGCGCGGTCGGCCCCGCTCACCGCCGCGCCTCCACCAGCCGGGGCATGTCCCGGGCCGCCTCCACCAGGAACCAGGCGGGCAGCACGGGGTTGCCGTCGGCGTCGGAGGCGATGACGGTCTGGGCGACCTCGACGGAGATCTCGGCGAGCTGCACGAGCAGCGACTTGGCGCGGTACGCGGTCTGCCGGCCGTTCGCCGACATGTGTTCCCTGGTGGCGGGGAGTTCCTTGACGAGCCGGCCGCGGAACGAGTCGGCGAGGTAGTAGAGCAGGTCGCGGTCCTCGACGCGGTGCGGCCAGGAGGCTTCGCCCTTGAGGACGGCGTCGATGCCGTACCGGCTGCGGACGATCTTGACGTAGCCGCAGAAGGCGGTGGCGTGCGTGGGCGTCAGCGTGCCGTGGGCGAGGACCCTCAGGGTGTCCTCGTCGAGGCCTTCGCCGAAGGAGTACAGGGCGTCGGAGAGCATGTGCCAGGAGCGGGGCGTCGAGAACGGCTCCTCGGTCTTCGGCGGCTTGGACCACAGGTGGTCGGGGCGGTCGGTGAGATGGTCGAGGATCCACGGGTGGATGCCGTGGCCCGCCGCCCAGGCCAGCCAGTCCCTCGGGGAGGCTTCCAGATGGATGTGGGCGAGGCGGTTGACCAGCGCGGAGGCGATCGGCCGGGCGAGCGCGTTGTCGGTGGCCCGGTTGCCGGCGCCGATCACGATCGAGCCCGCGGGCAGCTGGTAGCTGCCGATCCGGCGGTCCAGGATCAGCGAGTAGAACGCCTTCTGCACGTCCGGGGTGGCCGCGTTCAGCTCGTCCAGGAACAGACAGTACGGCTCGTCGCGGGCGATGGCCTCCGGCGGGCAGAACACCGACCGGCCGTCGCGGATCTGCGGGACGCCGATCAGGTCCTCCGGTGCCAGCTGGGTACCGAGCAGGCTCACACACTCCAGGCCCAGCGACTCGGCGAACTCCCTGACCAGCGAGGACTTTCCGATGCCGGGTGCGCCCCAGAGGAACACCGGGCGCACGGGGGCGAGGCCGAGGAGGAGTTCGGGGACGCGGGCGGGGGTGACCGTGACGGCTGCCTGCAAGGCAGGGGCTCCTTGGGGCTTTCGGGGAGAACGACACCGTCAGTGTGTGGGTACGGTCCCGTGGCCGCAGCCTATTTTCAGGCGGCCCGCTCCTCCGGCGCGGTCTCCAGCGGCACCTGGGGCCCGTCGGACTCGCGCAGCCAGCGGCGCAGCACCTGGTGGACGTGTTCGGCGCCGGCCAGCGCCTCGCCGTCCGCGACGGGCACGGACAGGGCGAGCGGGGACAGCAGGAACGGCCGGGACTGGGCGCCGCCGAGGCCGCCGTGGGAGCCGATCTGCTCCTCGAAGGCGAGGACCTCGCCGTCCGCCGGGTCGTGGAAGGAGTTGACCATGATGTCGGCGGTGTGCGGGAAGCCGTGGGTGCGGCGTACGGCGTCGGCGGCGCCGGGCCCGAAGGCGGCCAGCGGGCCGGGCTCGTCGTCGAGCCGGTCCAGCGGGATCGCCGCGCCGCCCGCGCCGAGCACGAGCCCGCCGTGCTCCTCGCTGCGGACCAGCAGGAAGCCGATGCCCGGGTGGTTGGCGAGGGTGGGCAGCAGGGCGGGGTGGCGGGCGTCGATCTCCTCCTTGCTCATCCGGTGCGGCACGTCCGGGAAGGAGATCAGGCCGAGGTTGCCGGAGGCCAGCACGATCGGCTCGGAGCGCCGGCGGGACGGCCGGTGGCGTTCGCCGCCCTCCTCGACGGGCCGGCGCAGCGCGGCGCGTACGGCGGCGCGGGCCTCGGCGCCGCTGTGGGTCCTCTCGGCCTGGCGCGGCACGGGCAGTCCGCAGCCGGCCCGGACCAGGTCGCCGAGGGTGAGTCCGTAGCGGGCGTGGAAGGTCTCGCCGGGGCTCTGCCCGTGGTCGGACAGGACGACGATCCGGTACGGGCGCGGGGCGTGCTCGGCGACCTTCTCGATCAGGGCGAGCGCCCGGTCGAGGCGGCCGAGGACCTGTTCGGTGTCCCGGCCGAGCGGTCCGGAGTGGTGCGCCACCTCGTCGTAGGCGACCAGGTCGGCGTAGACGGCGCTGCGGCCGGCGAGCAGGTCGCCGGTCACGGCCGCGACGACGACGTCCCGTTCGACAACGGTGGCGAAGGCGCGCACCAGCGGGTAGAGACCGCCGCGTTTCACGCGCGGGCGCTCCTTGCGCAGCCGGGCGCGGGTGGACTGGACGATCTCGCGGGCCACCTCGGCGCCGAACGACAGGACGGTGCGCACGGCGTTGGCGGGGTCGGAGAAGTAGGCGAAGTAGCCGGCGCGGGAGCGGGTCTCGCGGCTGCGCCGCCGGGTGGCGATGGACAGGACGAGGGCCTGTTCGTCGGCGCCGCCGCTGAAGAGGTTGCCGCGGCTGGCGCCGTCGACGGTCAGCAGCCCACCGTCACCGGTGCGCACGACGGCGCGGCGCTGGAGTTCGACGGCGCTGGTGGGGCGGTTGCAGACCATGACCTCCCCGGTGTCCTTCTCGTACCAGCGGAAGGCGGGGACGTCGTGGTTGCTGCCGTGCAGGATGCCGAGCTGGCTGGCGCCGGTCTGGCTGGACCAGTCGGTGCGCCAGGGGGTGAGCCGGTGGGTGGGGCGCCCGCCGGGCCCCTCCCCCAGCCACTTGGCGACCGTCGGCATCAGCTCCTTGCGCACGGCCGCGGCCAGCACGTCGTGGCCGACGCCGTCGAGCTGGAGGAGGACGGTGCCGGGGGCGGACGGGCAGGGCGGTCCGCCGCGGCGCCGGCGGTCGGCGAGGCGGTACAGCCGGCGGCGGTAGGCGTCGTCGTCGCGCACGGCCAGGGCGGCGCCGGTCGCGGAGGCCACCGCCGACATCACGGCGGCGACGATGACGGCGGTCTCGGGCGCGGCCTCGGTCTGCCCGGACGGGGTCAGCCGCAGGGCGATCAGCAGCAGGGAGCCGTTGAGGAAGAACACCAGCAGGCCCAGGACGAACGCCGGCACGAGCAGCAGCAGCCGGACCAGCAGCGGCCAGACAAGGGCCGACAGAAGTCCGAAGACACCGGCGCCGACGGCCGCGGTGACGGCGATGGTGGTGGCGCTGTCGCCGTCGGCGGACTGGAGGCGGAAGTCCGGCAGGATCCCCGCGAGCACCAGCATCGTCAGGGTGGAGACGGCCCACACCGTGAGACTCCGCCCGACCTGGCTGACGGCCCGCCGCCACCGCACCCCACGCACGCCCCGTCCACCTCACGTTCCGGCCCCATGCCCGCGGGGGCCGTCCCCCACCCTGTCACACGGCGCCGACGGCCACCCTCGGTCAGCGGCCGTCGTACCCGGCGGTCGGCATCGACAGGCGCCGGTGCACCCGGGCCTTCATCTGCGCGTCGTAGGCGGGTTCGGCGTAGCCGACGGTCTCCACGCGCACCCCGCGCCGGGAGCACTCCTCGGTGAACTCCTCGACGTCCGACAGGGCGCTCTCCAGGACGCGGCGGCTGGGCGCGACGAACAGGTCGACGCCGGGGCGGACGCCGTCCCACAGCACGCAGTGGTCGGCGCGCAGCCCGCGCACCAGCAGCTCCCGGCTGACCACGTAGCCCCGCTGGGCCGCCCAGCGGGCGCACATGGCGTGCTGGCTGCGGGAGTCCACCAGGAAGGGATCGGCGTCCAGTTCCTCGAGCGGCGTCAGACTCGCGATCGCCGTGACCCGCACCGGTCCCATGGCGTCCCCCCTCACCTCCGGGTTTCGCCGCCGACCCTACTCCTGCCCGTAGGCTTCGGGGGAGTCGCGCGAAGGAGGCAAAGAGGTGCCGGTGGAGATCACCTGGTGGGGCCACGCGACCTGCACGGTCGAGGATTCGAACGTGCGCGTGCTGACCGACCCTCTGTTCGCCCGCCGCCTCGCCCACCTGCGCCGCCGCCGGGGTGCGCCGCCCCCGCCGGAGGCCTGGCGCGCGGACGTGGCGCTCGTCTCCCATCTGCACGCCGACCATCTCCATATGCCCTCGCTGGCGCGCCTTGCGCCGGGCACGCGCCTGCTGGTGCCCCGGGGTGCCTCGCGCGCCGTCCCGGCGCTGCGCCGGCTGCGCCATCTGCGGGTCGACGAGATGGCGCCCGGTGATGTGGTCACCGTCGACGGCCTGCGGATACGGGCCGTGCCCGCGCGTCACGACGGGCGGCGGCTGCCGTTCGGCCCGCACCGCACCCCGGCGCTCGGGTACGTCGTGGAGGGCGAGGCACGGACGTACTTCGCCGGGGACACCGGCCTGTTCGAGGACATGGCCCGCAGGGTCGGGCCGGTCGAGGTGGCGCTGCTGCCGGTGGGCGGCTGGGGGCCGTATCTCGGCGAGGGGCACCTGGACGCGGGGCGGGCGGCGGAGGCGCTGGCCCGGCTGGCGCCGCGCTGCGCGGTCCCGGTGCACTACGGCACGTACTGGCCGATCGGGATGGACGCCGTGCGCCCCCATGAGTTCCATGCGCCGGGCGATGAGTTCGTGCGCCTCGCGGCGGAGCGTGCGCCCCGGGTGGCGGTGCACCGGCTCGGGCACGGGGAGAGCGTGCGCCTGGAGGTCGCGCGGTGAGATGGTGGCTCGCCGCGGCCGCGACGACCGTGCCGACGCAGTCCACGCAGCAGGCGCTCGGCTATCCCTCGCTGTTCCTGCTGGTGCTGATCGGGGCGCTGGTGCCGGTGGTGCCGACGGGGGCGCTGGTGAGTTCGGCGGCGGTGGTGGCGTTCCATCAGGCGGCGCCGTTCTCGATGGCGATGGTGTTCCTGACGGCGTCCCTCGCCGCGTTCTGCGGGGACGCGGCCCTGTACTGGCTGGGGCGGCGGGGCATGCGTTCCCGCAACGGCTCGCGCTGGCTGGAGGCCATACGGTCGCGGGCCCCGGAGGAGCGGCTGGCCCAGGCGCAGGAGAAGCTCGCCGACCACGGTACGACGGTGCTGGTGCTGTCCCGGCTGGTGCCCGCGGGCCGGATCCCGGTGATGCTGGCCTGTCTGCTCGCCGACTGGCCGCTGCGCCGCTTCGTACGCGGCAATCTGCCGGCCTGTCTGGCCTGGGCACTGGCCTACGCGCTGATCGGCATCCTCGGCGGCTCGCTGTTCCCCGAGCCGTGGCAGGGCGTCGTCGCCGCGGTCGCGCTCACCGTGCTGATCAGCGCGGCCCCGAGCCTCTGGCGCAGGCTGCGGGGGACCCGCGCCGCCTAGGGCGAGGGCATCCTGCGGACGGCTCCCGCGGCGACGAGTACGGCGGCCGTCTCCGGATGGGGGCCGCGGTCGGCCCACTCCAGGGGTGTCCAGCCCGTGCCGTGGTCCTCGGGCAGGTTCGGGTCGGCGCCGCCGGCCAGCAGAACGCGCACCGTCCCGGTGTACCCCCAGCAGGCGGCTCCGCACAGCGGCGTGCCCTCCGAGCCGCGCCCGCTCTCGGTGTTCGGGCGGGCCCCGGCCGCCAGGAGCAGCCGGGCGATCTCGGCGTCCCCCTGCACGGAGGCCTGGTAGAGCGGGGTGGTGCCGTCGCCGTCCGCGTGGTCCGGGTCGGCCCCGGCCCGCAGCAGCGCCCGCACCCGGGGAGCGTCGCCCAGCAGGGCCGCCGTGACGAGGTGCCGGGCGGCCTTCTTGCGCTTGCGCCGGTTCATGAGCGGTGATCATCCACGTACCGGGCCGTCCGGGCAACGGGATTGTCCGAGCACCTGTGAACCCCCCACCGGAAGGTCCCACAGGTCCGCGCGGTCCCGCCCGGCCCGTGCCCAGGCCGCCCGCACCCGCAGCAGGGGTTCGAGGACGGGCTCGGCGGAGAGCACGAACGCGCCCCAGTGCATCGGGGCCATCCGGCGCGCCCCCAGATCGACGGCGGCCCGGACCGCCTCCTCCGGGTCGCAGTGGACGTCGCTGAGCCACCAGCGGGGGTCGTAGGCGCCGATGGGCAGCAGGGCGAGATCGATGCCGGGGTGGCGCAGGCCGATGCGCGAGAACCAGTGCCCGTACCCGGTGTCGCCGGCGAAGTACACGCGCCGCCCGTCCGGGGCGGTGAGCACCCAGCCGCCCCACAGGGAGCGGCAGGTGTCGGTGAGGGTCCGCTTGGACCAGTGGTGGGCGGGGACGAAGTCGAAGCGCACGCCGGACAGTTCGGACGCCTCCCACCAGTCCAGCTCGGTGACACGGGTGAACCGGCGGCGGTGGAACCAGCGTCCGAGCCCGGCCGGCACGAACACCGGTGTGTCGCGCGGGAGCCGGCGCACCGTCGGCGCGTCCAGGTGGTCGTAGTGGTTGTGGCTGATGACGACCGCGTCGATCGGCGGCAGCTCCTCCCAGGGGATGCCGACGGGGGTGATACGGGCCGGGGTGCCGAGGATGCGGCGGGACCAGACCGGGTCGGTGAGGACGGTCAGGCCGCCGACGCGCAGCACCCAACTGGCGTGCCCGGCCCAGGAGACGGCGACGGCAGCGGCGTCCACGCGGGGCAGCGGGGCGGGCGCGAAGGGCAGCCGGGGGATGTCGGCGAGGCCGTCCCTGCCCGGGCGTACGGAGCCCTCACGGGCGAAGCGGGCGAGGGCCTTCAGGCCGGGCAGCGGGGCGGTCAGCCGGTCGTGGAACGTCCGCGGCCACACCCGCCGTTCGCCCGGCGGGCGGGGTTCGGCGAGCGGGGGGAACGGCGGCGCGAGGGGGGACGGGGCGGCCGCGGCACCGGTGTCCGGGAGGTTCACCGTGTCGGTCGTGGCCGACTCGGACGGCTGCGTCATCGAGGGGGCTCCCCTCGCCGGGCATCGTCACGCAGATCGTCGAAAACCGCTCTCAGATGCGTCAACGCGCCGCGCACATGCGGCAGTTCCAGCGGGTCGGGGGAGGTCAGGCATTCCGTGCGGCGCGCGTCCGTGTCGCCGAGCAGCGGGCCGGTGGACAGGCGCACGCGCAGCGCCGCGAGATCGTCCCCGAAGCGGTGGCCGCCCGGCGCCGGCACCCCGAGCCGGGCGGAGAGGAAGTCCTCGAGATCCTGTGCGTCCCCGATGCCGCGCGGCTCCAGCGCGTCGCGCAGGGGCTCGAGATCGACGTACAGATGCCGTCCCGCGCGCGGCGGCCGGGCGAGGGCGCCCGCGGCGACCACGGCCGTGTGCACCTCCCGCGCCACGCGCGTGTGCAGGGCCACGGCGGCGGCGACCCGCCGGGCGACCGGCGCGGGCTCGGTCAGGGCGTACGCGGCGGCCGCGGCGACCGGGGCGGCCACGCGCGCGTCGAGGGCGGTCAGGACGTCGAGGACGCGCGCGTGCAGATCGTCCCCGGCGTCCGAGGCGGGGAAGCGGGCGACGGCGGCCGGCCAGCCGGCGGGCAGCAGGGCACCGGCCAGGTCGGTGACGACGGTGACCCGCTCGGGCAGCATCTCGGCGGGGCTCACCAGCACGGTGTCGCGCGGGGCGTGCACGGTGTCGCGCCAGGTCTCGTCGCTGACCAGGTGCAGCCCCTCCCCCGCCGCGGCCTCCACGGCCTCGTGCAGCACCTCCGGCGGCGCCACGGTGGCGGTGGGGTCGTCGGCGACGGACAGCACCAGCAGCCGGGGGTCGCCGCCCTCGGCCCGCACCCGGCGCACGGTCTCCAGCAGGGCGTACGGGTCGGGGACACCACCGCACTCGGCAGGCGTCGGCACATGGAACAGCGGCCGGCCCAGCAGCCGCGCGTACGGCCCCCACCAGGCCGCGCACGGCCGGGGCACCAGGACGTCGCCGCCGAGCGCGGCGGTCAGCGCGAGCAGCAGCGCGGGCGCGCCGGGACCGGCGACGGTCCTGGCGGGGCCGGCGGGCGTGCCGCGCCGATCCCAGTAGCCGCCGGCGGCCGCCAGCAGGGCGGGGCCGCCGCCGACGGGCTCGCCGTCGGCGCGGTCGGCGGCCGCGGCGAGGACGGCGGCGAGTTCGGGCAGCACGGGCAGTCCGTCCGAGGGGAGCGAAGGGCCGTAGCGGACCGGTCCGTGGCTTTCCGGTTCCGTGCGCCGCATGGGGTCCTCCGCGCAGTCCGTCGCTGGTGCCCTGTACCGTCCCCGGCCGCCGGGCGGGGCGGGCCGGGTGGTTCGTACCGTCTCGTACGGGGCGGGGTGGGCGCCGGGCCGTGCGGACGCCGTGAGTCCCCGCCCCCTGGCCGCCCGCCCGCGCCGCGCCGGTCGCAGCCCGGTCCGGGGCGGCTCGTGCGCGCGGTCAGGCGTCCCGCGCGGAGCCTCGGCGCCACAGCCGGTGCACGGCCGCGCCCAGCGCGCCGGCGATCAGCACACCGCCGGCGGCCAGGGCCGGCACGGAGTCGCGGAAGGCGCCGCCGGTACCGGCCCGGACGCCGTGCTCGACGGTGGCGGGGGGACAGGTGGCGGGGTGGGACGCGGTGCCGCCGTGGGGCTGCGCGGAGCGGGCGCAGGGACGCGGCGCCGGGGCGGGTGTCGAGCAGCTGCCGGGGTGGGCGCAGGGGGAGCCCGGATCGCAGGACGAGCCGGTGTCGCCGTACGCCGGTGTGCACGGCTGGGCGGTGCCGCCGCCGGGGCGGGTCATGTCGAAGGTGGCGCTCCAGGGGCTGCCCTGTCCGCCGGGCGGGGCCGGGCAGGAGCCGTCGACGGTCCAGGCGGTGTCCGGGCCGACCCCCTCGTCCGCGTCCTGGCCCGCGGCGGCGCTGCTGCGGGCGGTGCCGCTGTAGGCGGGCCCGGACACCGCGTCGTCGCCGCCGGGGACCCGGGTGAGCCGGACGGTGCCGTCCTCGAAGCCCAGGGAGGAGGCGTCGATGGTCTCGGGGGCGGTGCCGCCGAGCGGGTCGCAGGCCACGGAGACGGTGACGCTGCCGCCCGGGTCGACGCTGCCCGGGCTGACCTCCGCCGCCGGGTCCGCGGACGCGACCGGGCCGGCGGCGGCCAGCAGGGCACCGGCCAGGGCGACGACGGACAGGAAAGAGGCGGTGCGGCGCATGGGGCGGCTCCTTCGGCCGGCGGCTGCGGGGCGGGACCTCGTACCGGCCCCGCGACCATCACAGCCCGCCCACGCCCACACCGCGCGCGGCCGGACCCCATTGGCGGGACAGGGACGCCCATGCGGGTGACGGCGCTGCGCGGGCAACCCCGAGCCGACAGCCGAGGAAGGCAACCCGAGCCGACAGCCGGATCAGGCCGCCGGAGCAGGCAGCCGAAATGGCCGCCCCCGCGTCGGCGGCCGGCGGTCAGGGGCCGGCGGTCAGGGGCCGCCCGTCGTCTCCCGGCCCCACTTGCCGACCGGGGCCTCGGCCGTGCCCGCGCGTCCGGCGGGGGCCCGCCGGGCACCGTCGGGCCCGGCGGCGCGTTCCCGGGCTCCCTCGCGGGTGCGGCCCGGAGCCACGAAGCGGCGCGGGTTGCGGCGCAGGTACTCGCCCTCGAGCCGGGCCATACGGTCGTTGTGGGCGCGCAGGGCGTCGTTCGAGCCGTACAGCAGGGCGTCGTGGCGCGTGCGGTGGATGTTCTCCAGCTCTTTCATCAGCTGCTGGTCGTCCAGCCGGTCCGGGTCGACTCCGGTCATGGTGGTGCCCCGTCCGTCGTTCCGACTTCTGCCTCCACTGTACGAACATTCGGGCTTTCGGGCCCTCCGTGCGCCGGCAGAATCCCCGGGGGCCGGGTGCCCTACCGGGCGCGCTCCACCCGGCGCTCGTCCCACACCGGCTCCGGGGTCTCCCGGACCCGGCCGTCGCTGCCGAAGACCAGGTAGCGGTCGAAGGAGCGGGCGAACCAGCGGTCGTGGGTGACGGCGAGGACCGTGCCGTCGAAGGCCTCCAGGCCCTCCTGGAGCGCCTCGGCGGATTCCAGGTCGAGGTTGTCGGTGGGCTCGTCGAGCAGCAGCGCGGTGACGCCCTGTAGTTCCAGGAGGAGGATCTGGAAGCGGGCCTGCTGGCCCCCGGAGAGCCGGTCGAAGGTCTGCTCGGCCTGCTGGGTCAGCTCGTAGCGGCGCAGCCGGGACATGGCCGCGCCCCGGTCCTGGGAGTGCTCCTGCCACAGGATGTCGAGAAGGGGGCGGCCCTGGAGTTCGGGGTGGGCGTGGGTCTGGGCGAAGTGGCCGGGGACGACCCGCGCGCCGAGCTTCCACGCGCCCGTGTGCGTCACGTTCTCGCCGGCCAGCAGCCGCAAGAAGTGCGACTTGCCGGAGCCGTTGGAGCCGAGGACCGCGACCCGCTCGCCGTAGAAGACCTCCAGGTCGAAGGGCTTCATCAGGCCGGTCAGTTCGAGGTCCTTGCAGGTGATGGCCCGTACGCCGGTGCGGCCGCCCTTGAGGCGCATGGTGATGTCCTGCTCGCGCGGCGGCTCCGGCGGCGGGCCCGCCTCCTCGAACTTGCGCAGCCGGGTCTGGGCGGCCTGGTAGCGGGAGCTCAGCTCGTGGCTGATGGAGGCGGCCTGGCGGAGGTTCAGGACCAGCTTCTTCAGCTGGGCGTGCTTCTCGTCCCAGCGGCGGCGCAACTCCTCGAAACGGGCGAAGCGTTCGCGGCGGGCGTCGTGGTAGGTGGCGAAGCCTCCGCCGTGCACCCAGGCGTCGGCGCCGGTGGGCGAGGGCTCCACGGAGACGATCTTCTCGGCGGCGCGGGAGAGGAGTTCGCGGTCGTGGGAGACGAAGAGGACCGTCTTGCGGGTCTCCTTCAGCCGCTCCTCCAGCCAGCGCTTGCCGGGGACGTCGAGGTAGTTGTCGGGCTCGTCGAGCAGCAGCACCTCGTCGGTGCCGCGCAGCAGCGCCTCCAGCACGAGCCGCTTCTGCTCACCGCCGGAGAGCGTGCGCACGAGCCGGAACTGCGCCTTGTCGTACGGCATCCCGAGCGCGGCCGTGGTGCACATGTCCCACAGCGTCTCGGCCTCGTAGCCGCGTGCCTCGGCCCAGTCGGAGAGCGCCTGCGCGTACTGGATCTGCGCGGCCTCGTCGTCGACGGTCATGATGGCGTGCTCGGCCTTGTCGACGGCCTTCGCGACCGTCTGGAGCCGGGACGAGGACACCGACACGAGCAGGTCGCGCACGGTCGTCTCGTCCCGTACGGAGCCCACGAACTGGCGCATCACGCCGAGGCCGCCGCCGACGGTGACGGTGCCGCCGTGCGGCTTCAGCTCGCCGGAGATCAGCCGCAGCAGGGTGGTCTTGCCGGCGCCGTTGGGGCCGACCAGGGCCACCACGGCGCCTTCGCCCACCCGGAAGGACACGTCGCCGAGCAACGCCCTCCCGTCGGGGAGGTAGTACTCGAGGTGCGCGGCTTCCAGATGTCCCATGAGGAGGCATTCTGCGGTCCGCCCACGCCAACCGGCAAACCGTTTGGCGGCCGGGACCAGGGATCATGCGGTCCGAGCCCGGTCAGCCGCGCGCCTGAAGCTCCTCGCCCGCCGGGCCGCCCTCCCCTTCCGGGGTCACCGTGGCGCCCGCCCAGACCAGGGCCTTCCAGCCGTCCGCCGGGGAGCCCTCCAGGATCACCGTGCCGGTGTTGGCGAGACGGTGGCCGGCGGCGAAGGGCACGTCGACGTTGTCGGCGCGGGCGGCGGCCCAGGTGCGGATCGCGGCACCGTGGCTGACCAGGACGACCGTCCCCGCGCCGCTCGCCGCGGCCTCGGCGACCACGGCGTCGTACCGCGCCAGGAACTCCGCGCCGCTCTCGCCGCCGGGCATGCGCAGCTCCACGTCGCCGGCGGCCCAGGCGAACGCCGTACGCATGTAGCGCTCGCCGGGCGCGGAGCCGCCGGGCGCCATCTCCAGGTCGCCCGCGGCGATCTCCCGGATGCCGTCGCGGACGCGTACGTCGAGACCGCGGGCGGCGGCCAGCGGCGCGGCGGTGAGCTGGGTGCGCACGAGGGTGGAGGCGTACAGCGCCTCGACGTCCTCGTCGGCGAGGGCCCCCGGCAGGGCGGCCGCCTGCCGTTCGCCCAGCTCGGTCAGGCCGGGCCCGGGGACCGCGGTGTCCAGCAGATAGTCCACGTTCGAGGGGGTCTGGCCATGGCGGACGAGCACCAGTCGCATGCGGGGATCCTCCGGAGTCGGACACCGCCCCCACCCCGGAAACGGCCACCTCAGCGTACCCGCGGGGGCCTGCGCCCCAACACCCCGGTCTGTCCATATGGTGAAACAAATGATCTCAGTATGCGGCCATGAGCGTACGGTGACGGGTATCGCCCGGGACTCCCCGGAGCCCGGGGCCGGTACGCCGAGAAGGGGTAGAGCCATGCCGAAAGCGCAGGAGACCGCCGTCTACACGCACGGACACCACGAGTCGGTCCTGCGGTCGCACACCTGGCGCACCGCCGCCAACTCCGCGGCCTATCTGCTCGACTCGCTGAAGCCGCACATGCGGATCCTGGACATCGGCTGCGGCCCGGGCACCATCACCGCCGACCTGGCGGCCCTGGTCCCCGACGGACACGTCACCGGCGTCGACCACGCGCCGGACATCCTGGACCGGGCCCGCGACACCGCCGCCGCCCGCGGTCTGTCCAACATCGACTTCGCGGTCGCCGACGTCCACGCCCTGGACTACGCGGACGACACGTTCTGCGTGGTCCACGCCCACCAGGTGCTCCAGCACGTGGGCGATCCCGTGCAGGCGCTGCGCGAGATGCGGCGGGTGACGAAGCCGGGCGGGTACGTGGCCGTCCGCGACTCGGACTACGCGGCGATGACCTGGTATCCCGCGTCCCGGGGGATGGACGACTGGCTGGACCTGTACCACCGGGTGGCCCGGGCCAACGGCGGCGAGCCGGACGCGGGGCGCCGGCTGAAGTCCTGGGCGCTGGAGGCCGGGTTCACCGACATCACGGCGACCTCCGGCACCTGGACCTTCAGCACCGCCGAGGAGCGGGCGTGGTGGAGCGGACTGTGGGCCGACCGCACCGTGGCCTCCTCGTACGCGGAGCGCGCCACGCAGGGGGGTCACGCCACCGCGGAACAGCTGCGGGCGGTGTCCCGGGCCTGGCGGGAGTGGGGCGAGCGGGAGGACGGCTGGTTCAGCGTCCTGCACGGGGAGATCCTGTGCCGGAAGGACGCCTGAGCCGCGGACGGTTCGCGGACGAGCCGTGAATGACGGGCGAATGATTTCCGCGATCCGGGAAACCCGCATCGCAGGAGGTCGAAAACTATGGTTCCCATTCTGCTGGTACTTCTTCTGGTGCTGATTCTCTTCGGTGCGGGGTTCGCGCTGAAGGCACTCTGGTGGATCGCCATCGCCGTTCTCGTCGTCTGGCTGCTCGGATTCCTGTTCCGTGGGGCGAGCGCGAGCGGGGGCAGGGGCCGCTGGTACAGGTGGTGACACCGGCGAGATGACTCGTTTCCGAACGGCCCGGGGGCCGCAATTGCGGCCCCCGGGCCGTTCCGTCATGCATTCACGTCGTCGTCCAGGAAGGCGTCCACGAAGGAATAGGCCGCCCACGGCCCGGCGAGTTCGACGCGCACACCCGGAACGTCGCCTTTCACCCGCTCCATGATTTCCACGAATTCCTCGGATTCCGCACGGGGCACCAGATAGGCGGCGTCCAGCACGGCCTGCGGGGCGTTCCGCGGGGCGGTGATCCGCGCCGGGCGCAGCCGGACGACATCGGCGTGCGCGGCGAAGGTCTCGTGCAGCCGGTCGATGAACTCCCGGGTCTCCACCGTCCCGGCGCCGGTGTCGTCGTACACCCGCACACCCCACTCGACCCGTCCCTGCAACCGGTCCAGGGTGCGCCGGAAGTCCTCCTCGCGCTCCTCCATCATCACCCGCACCCCGCTGTCGTCGCGGAACACGGTGGCGGGGCGAAGCGGCAGCGGGGTGGTGACGGCGGTGAGCGCGTCGACCACCTGCTGGTGGGCGCGGGCGGTCCCGGTGAGCCAGTCGTGGTCCGCGAGGTGGTCGCGGAGCGGCTCCTCGGCGAAATCGCGCTCCGGCACATGGCTGACGACGGCGATCAGGCCGTGGTGGGTGAGCAGCCGCGGCGGATCGCCCCCGACGCCGGTGAGATCCGCCTGGAGAGGCGCGCCGAGCGGATGGCAGACGGCGTAGACGTACCGCAGTCCTGTCATGACGACTCCTCCCGAACGTTCCGCCGGGCCTCCCGCGCCGCACGGCCCTCACGGACCCCGCGGCACCGGCCGACCCTGTGCGGTCGATACCCCTCTCCGTTCCCTCACGGACCCCTTCGTCCGTATTTGCCTGCACTCGTTCGTACCCGTGATCGCGTGTCCGTACGCGTCCGTACTCGTGGGTGCCCGTCGACGCTCGGCGGCGTCGGCCGGCATGCGCCCTCATCGTCCTCTCGGCCGCCGCCGCGCGCGAGCGCGGCGGCGGATTCACGGCACGACCGCGTGCTCCACCAGCAGCCGGGCCGACACGGCGATCGCGTCGGCGTCGATACCGGCGGCGTGCAGCTGCTCCCGCGGGGACGCCGAGCCCGGCATCGTCCGGACGGCCAGCCGCACCAGGCGGGGCACGGGCCGCCCGTCGGTGAAGGCGTCGAGGACGGCGTCCCCGAGGCCGCCCTCCTCGTGGTGGTCCTCCACGGTCAGCAGACAGCCGGTCTCCTCGGCGGCCCGCCGCAGCACGGCCCGGTCGACGGGCTTGACCGAGTACAGGTCGACGACCCGCACCGCGATGCCCTCGCCGGCGAGCGCGTCGGCGGCCCGCAGCGCCTCGTGCACGGTGACCCCGGCCGCCACGACGGTCACCCGGTCCCGGCCGGAGGAACGCAGCACCTTGCTGCCGCCGACCGGGAACTCCTCGTCGGGCCCGTAGAGCACCGGTCCGGCGCCGCGCGAGGTGCGTAGATAGCGGATGCCGTCGAGGCCGGCCATGGCGGTGACGAGGCGGGCGGTCTGGTGGGCGTCGCACGGGTACAGCACGGTCGAGCCGTGCACGGCGCGGAACATCGCGAGATCCTCAAGACCCATCTGCGACGGCCCGTCCTGCCCGATGGCCACTCCGGCGTGCGAGCCGACCAGGTTGATCCCGGCCCCGCCGACCGACGCCATCCGCACGAAGTCGTGGGCCCGGGTCAGGAAGGCCGCGAACGTGGAGGCGTACGGCACCCAGCCGCGCGTCGCCATCCCGACCGCGGCGGCGACGAGCTGCTGCTCGGCGATGTAGCACTCGAAGAAACGTTCCGGGTGGGCCTTGGCGAAGTACTCGGCGCGGGTGGAGTCGCTCACCTCGCCGTCGAGGGCGACGACGTCCTCGCGGACGGTGCCGAGGGCGGCGAGGGCCTTCCCGTAGGCGTCACGGGTGGCCACCTCCTCGCCCTCCTCCCAGCGGGGCAGGTCGAGCCGGCCGGTGGGGACGGAGTGCAGCAGGCGGGCGTCGGCCGGTTCGTGCACCCGCACGCGCAGGCCGCGGATCCCGCCGAGTTCCGCGATCGCCGCCTCCGCGTCGGGCAGCGGCTTGCCGTGCAGGCCCTCGCGGTCCTGGACGGAGGCGACGCCCTTGCCCTTGATGGTGCGCGCGAGGATCGCGGTGGGCTGCCCCCGGGTGGAGAGCGCCTCGGCGCAGGCGCGGTCGACGGCGTCCACGTCGTGCCCGTCGACGCGCACGGTGTGCCAGTCGAAGGCCTGGAAGCGGCGGGCGTAGGCGTCGAGGTCGTGGCCGTGCCGGGTGGGGCCGCGCTGGCCGAGCCGGTTGACGTCGACGATCGCGACGAGGTTGTCCAGGTGCTCGTGCCCGGCGTGCTCGGCGGCCTCCCACACGGAGCCCTCCGCCAGCTCGCTGTCCCCGCACAGCACCCACACCCGGGCGGCGGAGCGGTCCAGCCGCAGCGCGGCAAGGGCGATGCCGACGCCCACGGGCAGGCCCTGGCCGAGCGACCCGGTGGCCGTCTCGACCCACGGCAGCCGACGCGGGGTCGGGTGCCCTTCGAGCCGGCTGCCGAGCGTGCGGAAGGTGAGCAGTTCGTCGTCGCCGATCGCGCCGGCCGCCTTGTAGGCGGCGTAGAGCAGGGGCGAGGCGTGGCCCTTGGACAGGACGAGGCGGTCGTTGCCCGGGTGGGCGGGGCGGTCGAAGTCGTAGCGGAGGTGGTGCGCCAGCAGGACCGCCATCAGGTCCGCGGCCGACATCGAGGACGTCGGGTGCCCGGATCCCGCGGCGGCGGCGGCGCGCACGCTGTCCACCCGCAGCTGCTGTCCGAGGTCGGTGAGTTCGGCGGTGTCCATCGGCTACCGCGCTCCTTCCGAAGGGGTGTCCGGATGCCGGCGGGGGCTCATCCGCGGTGGTGCGGGTGCTCGGGGTCGAGGTCGTCGAGGCGGGGCGCCCGGCCGGGCTCCGGCACCCGGGCGCCGGGCGCGGTGGGCGGCATCGGCGGGTACACGATGCCCAGGCCGCCGGGCGGCCCCGCGGGCGGCGTGCCGCCGACGACCCGGCCCGGCGGGGCGGGCAGCTCCGGCCCGTCGGCCGGTGCGTCCGCGTGCCGGGTCCGGGACGGCGCGTGGGGCCGGGTGGGGCCGCGCAGCGCGTACGCCACGACGCCGAGGACCACCGCGGCGATCAGTGCGGCGATCAGCCCGGCGGCCGAGCCGGGCAGGCCGGCGTGCTCCAGGTGCTGGGTACCTTCCATGGCGCGTCGGGTACCCGCCGGCCCGGGAGGCTAACTCGGCGGCGGCTCCCGCCGGACCTGGGCCCGGCGAAATTCCGCGTGCGCGGCAGCCGCGCCGACGTAGGGTCGACGGTCCGACGAGTCGAGTGGCACGAGGAGTGATCGTGAGCGAGCAGCACACCTACCGGGTGATCGTCCGGGGCACCTGGGACGGGCTCACCGAGGAGGGCCGTGCCCGGCTGCTCACCGAGGCCGCCGACCACGGTCTGACCAGCATGCGGTTCACCGAGGAGGGCACGCTGACGTACGAGCCGTCGCCGCTGAAGCACTTCTCGATGCGCTATGTGGTGGTGTCGGACGCGGCGGACGGCGAGGAGATGGCGGGCGCGCTCGCCGAGGACCGGGCGGAGACGGCCCTGCGGGAGCTGGGCCACGGTTTCACCGGGCTGCGCTCGACCGTCACCGACCTCGACACGATGAAGGTCAACCGGAAGCCCGCGTCTCGGCGGTGATCGCCCACCGTTCGTGGTCCCGCCACTCCCCGTCGATGTAGATCATCTTCGGGGAGAAGCCCTCCCGCCGGAAGCCGCAGGAGCGGGCGAGGGCGAGGGAGGCGGTGTTCCCGGGCTGCGCGTTGATCTCCAGCCGGTGCAGCCGCATCGGCCCGAACGCGTACCCGACGACGAGTCCGAGCGCCTCGCGCATCAGCCCGCGCCCCGCCGCGTGCGCGAAGGCGCCGTAGCCGAGGGCGCCGCAGAGGAACCCGCCGTGGACGATGTTGTTGATGTTGACGAACCCCGCGAGGGCCCCGGCCCCCTTCCCGTCGCCCTCCCCCGGGTCCTTCTCGCACACCAGGAACCCGGCCTTCGTCGGATCCTCGATCAGCCGGCCCGCGTACGCGGTGTACGCCTCGGGGGTGGCCGGCGGGAACAGCCAGGGGCGGTGCAGGTCCTCGCTCTCGCGGACCCGGGCGGTGAACTCCGCCCCGTCCGCGTACGTGTAGTGGCGTATCCCCACACGGGGTCCTTCGGCGAGGTAGCGCGATGCGGTGTGCGGCATCCGGTCACCCTACGGCGGCGAACCGGCTGGGACCGGTGCTAGCGGCGGCGCCTCATGAAGTACGCCCCGCACAGGGCGCCGACGAGCGCCGTGGCGAGGAGGGCCGCCCAGAGCGGCATGGTCACCTCGGGGATCAGCAGCCTGATCTCGGTGTCGTCGGTGTTCTGGAAGATGAAGATCAGGGTGAGGACGGCGAGCACCAGCACGGTGACCCGCGCGGGCGTCACCTCCATACGTCTGCCGCCGTGCTTCCCGCTGCGCTCGGTCGTCTTCGAGGTCTTCGGGCTCATACCCCCAGGGTGAGCCCGCCGCGGCCCTCACGCACGGTGAGAACCGTCCCGGGGGGGTGACCCGTCAGCGCAGGGCGGGCTCGTCGAGCGTGAGCGTCCCCGCGTCCGCGTCCAGGACGGCGCCGACGCCGAGGGGTACGGTCACGGCCCCCTCGCAGTGCCCGAACCCCAGCTCCTCGACGACCGGGACTCCCAGCCCGCCGAGCCGGTCGGCGAGCACCGGCCGCAGCTCCTCGTAGCTCCCGCACCGGTCCCAGGAGCCGAGCCCGATGCCGGTCACGCCGTCCAGCCAGCCGGTGCGCAGCAGCTGTGTCAGGGCCCGGTCGACGGCGTACGGCGGCTCCGCCACGTCCTCGAGCAGGAGCAGCCCGCCGCGCGCCCCGGCCCGGGTGTGCGGGGTGCCGTATCCGGTGGCGAGCAGCGCCAGGCAGCCGCCCAGGGTGACGCCCCGGGCGCGGCCGGGCGCGAGGGCGGTGCCGGAGGAGGTGAGGGTGCGGACGGTCTCCGGGGCGAAGAGGGTGGCCCTGAGGTGGTCCTGGGTCCGGGTGTTCTTGATGAAGTCGGCGCCGCTGGCCACGGGGCCGTAGAGGGTGACCAGGCCGAGACGGACGGCGAACGCCTCGTGCAGTGCAGTGCTGTCGCTGAAGCCGACGAACACCTTCGGTCCGGCCGCCCGCATCGCGTCCCAGTCGAGCAGGTCGACGACGCGCTGGGCGCCGTAGCCGCCGCGGGCGCAGAGCACCGCGTCGACGGACGGGTCGCACCAGGCCCGCTGGAGGTCGGCGGCGCGGTCGGCGTCCGTGCCCGCCAGGTAGCCGAGTCCCGGGTCGCGGTCGAGGACATGGGGCGCGGCGACCGGGTCGAGGTCCCAGCCGCGCAGCAGGTCGAGGCCCGCCTGGAGCCGTTCCTCCACAATGGGTCCGCTGGGCGCGACGACGGCGACGCGGGCACCGGGGGCGAGCCTGGACGGACGCACGAGATCCTTCACTGCACCAGCTCCAATACGGGGACGCCGGGCGGACGCAACCCGAACACCTGAGCGTACAGGGACAGTTCGGCCTCCAGTGCCCGCACCATCGTCGCCGCCCGCCGGAATCCGTGCCCCTCCCCCTCGAAGGTGAGGTGGGCGTGCGGCACCCGCCGTCCCGCCAGCCGGGCGAGGAACCGCTCGGCCTGCGCGGGCGGGCAGATCACGTCGTCCAGGCCCTGGAGCAGCAGGAACGGCACGGTGATCCGGTCGGCGTGGGCCACCGGTGAGCGCTCGGCGTAGCGGGCGGGCACCTCGGCGAGCGGTCCGACGAGGCCGTCGAGGTAGCGGGACTCCAGATCGTGGGTCCCGCCGGTCGCCCAGGCCTCCAGGTCGAGGACGGGGTAGCTGATGGTGCCGCAGGCGTACACGTCCGTGCCGGTCAGGGACACGGCGGCGGTCCAGCCGCCCGCGCTGCCGCCCCGGATCGCCAGCCGGCGGCGGTCGGCTGTGCCCTCGTCGGCGAGCGCCAGCGCGACGGCCGCGCAGTCCTCGACGTCGACCACACCCCACTGTTCGCGCAGCCGCTCCCGGTACTCCCGCCCGTATCCGGTCGAGCCGCCGTAGTCGACCTCGGCGACGCCGATGCCCCGGGAGGTGAAGTAGGCGATCTCCAGGTCCAGCACGAGGGGCGCCCGGTCGGTGGGCCCGCCGTGCGCGTGGACGATGTACGGCGGCAGTTCGTTGCCGGGGGCGACGCAGCCCGGGTTGTGCGGCGGGTAGACGTGGGCGTGGATCTCGCGGCCCTCGGGACCGGTGAAGGTACGGATCTGCGGTTCCGGGTAGTACGCCGGGTCCACCGCGTCGTCGTGCGCGGCCCCGATCACGCGGGCCCGGCCGGTGCGCGCGTCCAGTTCCACGACCTCGTACGCGCTGCGCGGGGAGGCCGCCACGGCGACGACCCGGTCGCCGCGCACGGCGAGCGTGGCGGTGAACTCCGTCCACGGGCCGGCCGCGTCGACCAGTTCGCCGCTCTCCGGGTCGAGGATGCCGAGCGCGGTGGCTCCCCGGCCGTGGACGGCGGCGACCAGGCCGTCGTCCAGCGGCGCGAACCACTGGTGCCCGAGTTTCCACAGCGCCCCGCCGAACTCCTCCTCGCGCGGGCACACCGGTTCGTGGTCGCGGTACAGGTTCCACCAGCCGCCGCGGTCGCTCGCGTACAGCAGAGAGCCGTCCGCCGCCCAGTCGGCCTGCGCGACGGACTCCCGCTCCCCGCCGGCCACCACGTGCGGACCGCTCAGTCGCCCGTCGGGTGTGACCTCGGCGACGACCACCTCCGTCGCGTCCCACGGCATCGCCGGATGGTCCCAGGCCAGCCAGACGGCCCGGCGGCCGTCCGGCGAGAGCCGGGGCCCGGTGACGAACCGCCGCCGGTCGTCGGTGAGTTCGCGCACGGCCCCGCGGTCCCCGGCCGCCGATCCGTCCAGCGGTACGGCGGCCAGGACCCGGCGCACGTCGGTGGGCGCCTCGCCGGTGAACTCCTCCAGCACGCACCACACTTCGCCCCGCTCCAAAAGCACCTGCGGCTCCGCCCAGCGCAGTCCCGCGCCCACAAGCGAGACGGGGGTGAGCGGGCGCGGTTCGCTCCCGGGCTCGTGGGCGTACAGCCGCTGGTCGGCGAAGTTCACGAACACCACCAGGGGGCCGCCCTCGCGTACGGCTCCCGCCCAGGGCCGGCCGCCGTACTCGACGACCCGGCTGCGGACGTTCCAGGGGGCGGGCAGGACGGACTCCTCGGTGCCGTCCACGTGCCGGCGCACCAGGGTGCGCCGGCCGCCCTCGGCGGGGCGGGGCGCGGTCCACCAGACCTCTTCGCCGACGAAACCGACGTACTCGGGCCGCCCGTCGTGCGCGGCGGCGAGTCGCGCGTCGATGGGTGAGGGCCAGGAACCGTACGGCAGGATGTGCACGTTCTCCCCCGCTCGCCTAGGCCGTGCGCAGGAAACGGTCGAGGACGCGGACACCGAACCGGAGCGCCTCCACGGGGACGCGTTCGTCGACGCCGTGGAACATCGCCTGGTGGTCGAAGCCCACGGGCAGCCGCAGCGGCGCGAAGCCGTAGCCGGTGATCCCGAGCCGGGAGAACTGCTTGGCGTCCGTGCCGCCGGACATGCAGTACGGCACGACGTGCCCCTCGGGCGCGAACTCCTCGACGGCGGCGCGCATCCGGGCGTAGAGGGGGGTGTCCAGCGGCGCCTGGAG
Organism: Streptomyces phaeofaciens; assembly: GCF_014648915.1. Classification (GTDB taxonomy): domain Bacteria; phylum Actinomycetota; class Actinomycetes; order Streptomycetales; family Streptomycetaceae; genus Streptomyces; species Streptomyces phaeofaciens. The sequence continues at coordinate 202,943 of NZ_BMSA01000008.1, forward strand.
GGCGACTTCGCGGTGCTCGAACTCCCAGTCGACGTCGGGGCCGGTGAGGTGGTCGAGGGTCGCGGTGAACTCGTCCTCGCCGCCCGGGAGATACCGCCCGTCGACGTACGCGACGGCCTCCCCCGGAATCACGTTGATCTTGTAACCGGCGTTCAGCATGGTCGGGTTGGCGCTGTTGCGGACGGTCGCCTCGACGAGGGAGGCGGCCGGGCCGAGCTTCTTCAGCAGGCCGTCGACGTCGTCGAGGTCGGGCTCGATGCCGTACAGCGCGGCGAGTTCGGTGAGCGCGGCGCGCACGGTCGGGGTGAGCCGCGGCGGCCACTCGTGCGTACCGATCCGGGTGACGGCGGCGGCCAGCCGGGTCACCGCGTTGTCCCGGTTGACCTTGGAGCCGTGCCCGGCGCGGCCGCGCGCGGTGAGCTTCAGCCAGCCGGTGCCGCGCTCCCCCGCCGCGATCGGGTAGATCTCGTGCCCGGCACCGTCGTGGAAGGTGAACGCCCCGGACTCGCCGATGGCCTGCGTGCAGCCCTCGAAGAGCCCGGCGTGCCGGTCGGCGAGGAAGCCGGAGCCGTCCTCGGCGCTGGCCTCCTCGTCGGCGGTGAAGGCCAGCACGAGGTCGCGGCGGGGCCGGACGCCCTGGCGGGCCCAGGCCCGCACGACCGCCAGGATCATCGCGTCCATGTTCTTCATGTCGACCGCGCCGCGCCCCCACACGACGTCGTCGCGCACCTCCCCGGAGAAGGGGTGCACGCTCCAGTCGGCGGCCTCGGCGGGGACGACGTCCAGGTGGCCGTGGACGAGCAGCGCGTCGGCGGACGGGTCGGTGCCCTCGATCCGGGCGACGACGTTGGTGCGCCCCGGGGTGCGTTCGAGGAGCGTCGGTTCCACCCCCGCGCCTGCGAGCAGCGCGGCCGTGTACTCGGCGGCGGGCCGCTCGCGGCAGTCGCCGCCGCCCCGGTTGGTGGTGTCGATCCGGATGAGGTCGGAGGTGAACCGGACGACCTCGTCCCTCGCCTGTGCGTCAGCCATGGTGCTCCTCAGCCATACTGCTCCTCGATCGCCGCGGAGGCGATCGTGGTCACCGCCTTGAAGGTACGGATGCCCTCGTACATCGTGCCGCTGGTGTAGGCGATCCGGCGTTCGCCGGCCCGGTTCACGCCCGGGACGACGGTGACGGCCCGCGCGAGGTGTTCGGCGTCGAACTCCACCTCGACGGTGAACGGCCCGCCGCGTACCGCCTCGCGGCGGACCGCCAGCGCGGCGGCCTCCTTCGCGGCGGCCCGGATGTCGGCGGCGGTGCGGGCCGGCGTCCGGCACACGGCCGCGTATCGCGAGACATGGTCCTTGACGGCGACCTTCAGCGCGCCGGGCGCGTAGCCGAGGGCGTCCTCGCAGGCCACGTCGTCGCCGGTGACGAGGACGACCGGGACGCCGTACTCGGCGACGACATGGGCGTTGAGCAGGCCCTCGCTGGCCCGTACGCCGTTCAGCCAGACGCCGGTGACGGAGTTGGCGAGGTAGGTGTGGGCGAGGACGCCCTCCATGCCTGCGCCGGCGTGGTAGCCGACGAAGGCGACGCCGTCGACGTCGCCGTGCTGCACGCCTTCCACCATGGAGAGGTCCTTGTGCTTGCCGGTGAGCATCTGCGCCCGCTCGTCGAGCCGTTCGAGGAGCAGGTTGCGCATGGTCCAGTGGGCCTCGTTGATCAGCACCTCGTCGGCGCCGCCGTCGAGGAAGCCGAGGACGGCCGCGTCGACGTCCGAGGTGAACATCGCCCGGCAGCGCTCCCACTGCGGCGTCCCGGGCAGCACGTCGGCGGGCCAGGTGACACCGGTGGCGCCCTCCATGTCGGCGCTGATGAGGATCTTCATGCCCGGGCTCCGTCCCGATCCGGTCCAGGGGATCCCTGAGCTTAGCGGGCGGTGCCCGGATTGCCCGGGGTGCGACTCCGCTCGTAGGTGAGCTGTTTGACCTGACGGAGGGTCAGTACGGTCTCGGCCGCCCGTACGCCGTCGAGCGCGCCGACGCGCTCGCTGAGGTAGACGTACAGGTCGGCGGGTCCGGCGTGCAGGGTGGCGGCGACGAGGTTGGCCGTACCGGTGGTCGCGGCGGCGAACCGGACCTCCGGGTGGGCGGCCAGGGCGCGGCCGGCGGCGGCGAGGGCGGCGGGCTCCACGGTGAGCCAGTGCATCGCCTCGACCTCCTGGCCGAGGGGTTCGGTGTCGTGCTGGACGTCGAAGTAGAGCACGCCGGTCGTCCGCAGGCGTTCCAGGCGCCGGGTGACGACCGACTCCGTCAGGCCGGTGGCGTGCTGGAGTTCGGTGAGCGTGGCCCGCCCGTCCTCGCGGAGCAGGCCGAGCAGCCGCTCGTCGTCCTCGTCGACCCGCACCGGACCGGCGGCGGGCGGGGCCGGCGGCGGGCACAGGGCGGCCGTCTGGTCCGGGGTGAGCGCGTTGATCTTCGTGAGCCAGCCGAGGGATCCGCCGTAGAAGTGGTGGAGCAGGCAGTGGGCGGTGACGGAGGTGATCCGCGGGGTGCGCCGGAGCCGGCCGAGGAGCAGGTCGTCGCGTTCCTGGCGGCTGCGGGGGCGCATCGCGCACATCACCTCGGTGCCGCCGGAGACCAGCCCGACGTAGAGGGTGTCGGGGCGGGCGGCGAGGGCGGCCGCGAGCCGGTCGGCGACGTCCGGGGTGCAGCCCAGCCGGACGATCCAGCTGCTGCGGCCGAGCCGGCTGTCGTCGGTCATGCCGAGGACGCGCAGCCCCGCCGTGGTGCGCAGCCGGCGAAAGCGCCGGGCCACGGTCTGGTCGGAGACCCCCAGCACCTGCGCGATCCGGCTGAACGGCGCGCGTCCGTCGAGCTGGAGCGCCTGGAGCAGCCGCAGGTCGAGGGCGTCGAGGGGGCGTGGGTTCACCGGGTCGTGTCTCCTGCGCGGGATGCGGGTGTGCGTGGGGACACGGTGTCATCCCCGGCCGGCGCGGCGTACCACCGCGAGCGCGGAATACCCCCCGGGGTATCTCTGTTACGGTGGACGACAGATACCCCCGGGGGTAATTTCTCAGCGAGGGAGAGTGCCGTGTTCTTTGCCGACGTCGTGGAGACCGAGGGGCTGGGCAACCGCAGCCATCTGGCGGGCGGCGCCCGGGCCGCGGTGGCCGTGGACCCGCCGCGCGACATCGACCGGGTGATCGCCGCCGCGGCCCGGCGCGGGGTACGGATCGTCGCCGTCGCCGAGACCCATGTGCACAACGACTACGTGAGCGGCGGACTGGAGCTGGCCCGGCTGACCGGGGCCCGCTATCTGGTGCCGGCCGGGGCCGAGGTGGCGTACGCGCGCGTGCCGGTCGCCGACGGGGACGTGGAGCCGGTCGACGAGGACCTGGTGCTGCGGGCGGTGGCCACACCGGGGCACACCCCGCACCACACCGCGTACGTGCTGGAGGAGTCCGGCCGGCCGGTGGCCGCCTTCACCGGGGGCTCGCTGCTGATCGGCGGCGTGGGCCGCCCCGACCTCGTCGAGCCCCGGCTGACCGAGCGTCTCGCCCGTGCCCAGCACGCCTCCGCGCACCGGCTCGCGGCCGGCCTGGACGACGAGGTCGCCGTCCTTCCCACCCATGGCTTCGGCAGCTTCTGCTCCTCCACGCGGGCCGGCGGCGCGCACAGCACGATCGGCGCCGAGAAGGCGGCCAACCCGGCGCTCACGCAGGACGTGGACACCTTCGTGAAGGAGCTGCTGGCCGGGCTGGAGGACGTCCCCGCGTACTACGCGCACATGGGCCCGGCCAACGCCGGCGGCCCCGCCCCGCTCGACCTGACCCCGCCCCGGCGCGCCGACGCGGCCGAGATCGCCCGGCGGCTGGCGGCCGGCGAGTGGGTGGTGGACCTGCGCAGCCGGACGGCGTTCGCCGACGGGCACGTGGCCGGTTCGCTCAACTTCGAGGTCGACGGGCAGCTCGCCACCTACCTGGCCTGGCTGATCCCGTGGGGCAAGCCGGTGACGCTGCTCGCCGCGCACGCCGAGGACGTCGCCCGCGCCCAGCGCGAACTGGCCCGGGTCGGCATCGACCGCCCGGCCGCCGCGGCCGTCGGCGGGCCCGCCGACTGGCTCGCCGACGGGGCACGGCCGGTGTCCTTCCCCCGGTCCACGTTCGCCGGTCTGGCCGCCGCCCGCGCGCGCCGCGAGGACGTGACCGTGCTCGACGTCCGGCGGGACGGCGAGCGGGCGGACGGCTGGATCGAGGGCAGCACCCACATCCCGGTCCACCAGCTCCACCGGCGGCTGGCCGAGGTGCCGCCGGGCACGGTCTGGGTGCACTGCGCGGGCGGGCTGCGCGCGGCCGTGGCCGCGTCCCTCCTCGACGCCGCCGGCAGGCGGGTGGTGGCCGTCGACGACGGCTACCCCGCGGCGGCCGAGGCCGGCCTCCCCCTCGTCGCCCCCGCCTCCCGGGGTTGACCGCCTCCGCCTCCGGACGACGAGACCGACGAGACCGACGACAAGCACCGCGAAACACCGAGGAATGCCTACGATGCCGAACTCCCGCATCACCCCCGCCCTGGCCCACCGGCTCCTGCGGGACGGTACGGCCGTCCTGCTGGACGTCCGTGAGCCGGACGAGTTCCGGGCCGGTCACGCGCCCGGCGCCGTGCAGGTCGCGCCGGCCGCGCTCGCCGACGGCACCGCGGACCTCCCCACAGGCCGGGACCTCGTCCCTGTCTGCCGCTCCGGCAACCGTTCGCGGCGGGCCGCCGCCCTGCTCGCCGAGCGGGGCGTGGCCTCGGTCGACGTGGTGGGCGGCATGCGCGACTGGGCGGCCCTGGGATTGCCCGTCCGGACGGGCAGCGGCGCCGCCGGGACCGTCATATGAGCGCGCTGGTCCTGGCGCTGCTCGCCGGCGGCCTGGTCGGGCTGGCCCTGGGCGCGCTGGGGGCGGGCGGCAGCATCCTGACCGTGCCGGCCCTGGTCGGTCTGCTCGGTTTCGCCCCGGCGGCGGCCACCACCGGCGCGCTGGTGATCGTGATCGTCACCTCGGTCACCGCCTTGGTCGCCCACGCCCGGGCGGGCGCGGTGCGCCGGCGGGCCGGCCTGCTCTTCGCGGCGGCCGGGGTGATCCCGGCCGCCGTGGCCGGCGCCCTGTCCGCCCGGATCCCGGAGACCGTGCTGACGCTGATGTTCGCGGCGCTGGCCGCCCTGGCCGCCGTCCGTATGCTGCGCCGCCGCACCCCGCGCCCGGGCGGCCGGGTTTCGGGGGTCCGGGCCCTGGGCGCCGGCGCCGGGCTGGGCGCGGTGACCGGGTTCCTCGGCGTGGGCGGCGGCTTCCTCGCCGTACCGGCGCTGGTGGCGGTGCTGGCCGTGCCGATGGACGCGGCGGTGGGCACGAGCCTGCTGGTGATCGTCGCCAACGCGCTGGTGGCCCTGGGCGCCCGGGCGTACACGGCGGTGGAGCTGGACTGGGCGCTGATCCTGCCGTTCCTGGCGACCGCCGTGCTGGGGGCGTGGGACGGCAGACGGCTGGCGGCGAAGGTGTCCGCCGGGACCCTTCAGCGCGTCTTCGGCGCGGTGCTGCTTGCGGTCGCGGCGGGCATGGGACTCGCGGCCCTGCGGTGACCGGCCCTCCCCCGACCGGGCGCACGGTGACCGGCGACCGGGCGCGCTATGACCGGCCGTTCCGTGACCGGCCGTGCGGGCCGGGGACGGCCCGGGCGCCCCGGGAGCGAGGCGCGGGCCGGCGGCCGGTCAGGCCAGCGACAGGAAGAGCTTCTCCAGCCGGGCCCGCATCTGCGCGGAGTCACGGATCTCCGGGTCCTCGCTGGTCATGCACTGCTCCAGCCCGGTCGCGATGATCGCGAAACCGGCCCGGTCCAGGGCCCGGGAGACCGCCGCGAGCTGGGTGACCACGTCCTCGCAGTCCCGGCCCTCCTCGATCATCCGGATCACTCCCGCGAGCTGCCCCTGGGCCCGCCGCAGCCGGTTGAGCGCCGACTTCAGCTCCTCGGCCGACATGTCGAGTTGCACGATTCCTCCTCCTATACCCCCATGGGTATCCTACCCGTGGGGCAACACCCCACCGAAAGGTTCTGTTCCGTGACCCGTCCCCCGGCCGCCCCGGCCCGCATCACCCCCGCCGAGGCGAGCGCCCGGTTCACCGAGTTCACCGTCGTCGACGTCCGCACCCCCGGCGAATTCGCCGGCGGCCGGCTGCCCGGCGCCCACAACGTCCCGCTGGACCGGCTCACCGCGGCCGTACCCGCCCTGACGGCGGCCGCCGCACGCGGGCCGCTGCTGATCGTATGCGCCTCCGGGGCCCGCTCCGCCCAGGGCTGCGAGCGGCTCGCGGCGCTGGGCGTCGAGGCGGCGACCCTGGAGGGCGGCACCAGCGGCTGGGCGTCGGCCGGCCACCCCGTGGAACGCCCGGCCGGGTCGCGGTCCCGCTGGCCGATGGACCGTCAGGTCCGCCTGGTCGCGGGCTCCCTGGTCCTCACCGGCTTCGCCGCGGGGCTGGCCCGGCGGCCCGCCCACTGGCTGTCCGGGATGATCGGCGCGGGCCTGGTCTTCTCCGGCGTGACCAACACCTGCGGGATGGCCGCGCTGCTCGCCAGGCTGCCGTACAACCGGCCCCCGGAGGACGCCCGTTCCTTCGAGGACACGCTGGCCAGGCTGACCGCGGCCTGACCCCCGCCACGCTTCTCCCGGTCCCCGTGAGCGTGTTCTGATCTCCGTGCGCGCACCCGCGCCGCAGCGACGAACGGGGACCGGTCATGATCACGCACTTCCTGCCGCCGGAACGATTCGAGGCGGAGCGGCCGCGTCTGCGGGCGGTCGCCTACCGCATGCTCGGCTCGTCGGCCGAGGCCGAGGACGCGGTGCAGGAGACCTGGCTGCGGGCGGCCAAGGCCGACCTCGGCGAGGTGGAGAACCTCGGCGGCTGGCTGACCACGGTCCTGGGCCGGGTGTGCCTGAACATGCTCCGCGCCCGCCGGACACGGCCCGAGGTGCCCCTCGACGCACAGGCCGACGAGCCTTCCCTGGCGGGCGCGGACCCCGAGGAGGAGGCGCTGCTGGCCGACTCGGTCGGGGTGGCCCTGCTGGTCGTCCTGGACACCCTCGCCCCGGCCGAGCGGCTGGCGTTCGTGCTGCACGACCTGTTCGCCGTGCCGTTCGACGACATCGCCCCGCTGATCGACCGGACACCGACGGCGACCCGGCAGCTGGCCAGCCGGGCCCGCCGACGTGTGCGGGGCGGCGGACCGGCCCCCGAGTCCCCGGCGGCGATCGCGGACCGGGCGAGGCAGCGGGCGGCGGTCGGCGCGTTCCTGGCGGCCACCCGCGGCGGCGACTTCGAGGCCCTGCTGGCCCTGCTGCACCCGGACGTCGTGCTCACCGCCGACCGGTTCGTGGTGCCGACGCCCCGGCCCGTCACGGTCGCCGGGGCCCGGCCCGTCGCCGAGGGGGCGATGGCGGCGACCGGCCGCGCCCTGTTCACCGGTCTCGCCCTGCTCGACGGCCGGGTCGGCCTGGCGATGGCGCCGCACGGCCGGCTGCGGCTGGTGCTGCTCTTCACGGTCACGGAGGACGGCATCACCGCGATCGACGTGGTGGCGGACCGGGAGCGGCTGGCGGCCACGGAGGTGGCGGTGCCGGACGGACCGACGGCGGGCGGATGACCGCGGGGCGGGCGGGGACACGGCGGGCGGCCGTGACCGCGTGACCGAGGGGCGGCCGGGATCCCCGGCCGCCCCTCGTGCCCGTCGGCGGGAGGCGGGCGCCCGCCCCGCGTCAGAACGCCAGCACCAGCGAGGCCACCGCCGGTGCCGCGTAGACGAGCGGGAACGCCACGTGCGAGAACCAGCGGGCCCGCAGCACGGTGACCACGGCCCCGAGGAAGTAGAGCACCAGCCCGGCAGCGGCCACCACCCCGATCACGGGCACGGCCAGTCCGGCGAGCAGACCGGCCGCCCCGGCGGCCTTGGCCGCGCCGAGCCACGGCCACCAGGCGCGCGGCACTCCGTAGTCGGCCAGCGGCTTCACGGTCCACTCGGCCCCGAAGAAGACCGAGGCGGCCGAGAAGCCCGCCAGGACGGCTCCGAGGACGGTGACGACGACGTAGGCGGTGGACATGGCAGCAGCTCCTCAGCGGGGTTCGGCGACTTCCTTCACCCCCCTGACACGCGGCGCCCCGCACATGTGACAGACGACGGAGCCGACTTCGCTGTGATCGCCGTCACTCGGAACGGCCCACCACGAACCACTTCGACGGCAGCTCGATGCGGGTGCCGTCGGAGGTGAACTCGGTGGTGACGAGCGGCATTTCGCCGGAGGCCAGGACGGTGAGACCGGCCGCGGCCAGATGGACGGGCATCGCGTCGTCGGCGACCTCGCCGGGGGCGATGCCGTGCCGGAAGATCGGCGCGAGCTTCGGCGGCGGTCCGTCGGGGCTCTGGGCGAGACCGCCGAGGACGGGGCCCGCGGCCTCGGCCGGTTCGACCAGGAACGCCCGGCCGCGCTCCCCCACCAGCGCGGCGATCCCGTCCACCAGGGGCTGCCGGTCGGCGGACTCGCACTGGTGCAGGACGCCCCTCATGTAGACGTTGGCGTCGCCGAGTTCGGCGTGCAGCGTCTCGGCGGCGCCCTTCTCGACGGCGTCCAGCAGCCGGTACGCCGCCTGCCCGGCGGGGTCGGCGCGCCGGGCGTGGTCGAGGGCGGCGGCGGACAGGTCGGCGCCGACGACATGCCGGAAACGGTCGGCGAGGAACCGTGTCTGGGTCCCGTTGCCGCAGCCGAGGTCCACCATCGGCAGTCCCGAGTCCAGGAGCCGGGGTTCGAAGAGGGCGAGGTGGCGGGCCGCGGTCACCTTCGGGTCCGCGTCCCAGAACACCGCGCCCGGTTCCTCGGAGGCCTCGCGCCAGAAGCCCTCCCAGGCCTCCCGGTACCGCATGGTCACGCTCATGCACAACTCCCCAGGGTGCGACGCCGATCCGCCGTGAGTGACGGGCGAGTACGGTCTATCGCTCCCGGGGTTCCGCTACAAGCAGGATGCGCGGTTCCTTCACTCCTCGTTCGACAAGCGTGCGCCGTGGTGCGCCCGCGGGGTCGCGGGCGGCAGGTGGAAGGGGTCAGCGCCTGGGCAGGGTCAGTTCGAACCACACCGACTTGCCCGCGCCGGTACGGCTGGTCCCCCATTCCCGGGCCAGTGTGCTCACCACCCGCAGCCCTCGCCCGGCCTCGTCACCGGGTCCGGCACTGAGCAGGGTCGGCAACTCGTGATCGTCGTCGTCCACCTCGCACAGCAGCGTCTCACCGCGCACCAGCCGCAGGGCGACGGGCCGCCGGTGGGAGTGCCGTACGGCGTTCGTGACCAGCTCGCCGACCATCAGCTCGGCGGTGTACGCCAGTTTCGCCAGCCCCCAGTCGTGGAGCTGCTCCCGGACCGCGGCGCGGGCCCGGGACACCTCCGCCGGGTCGAGCGGGAAGCGCCATTCGGCGACGTCGTCGGGGGCGATGCCGTTGAGCCGGGCCATCAGCAGGGCCACGTCGTCCTTGCGGCCGCCGCGCGTGTTGAGGGCGCGGATGATGGTGTCGCAGGCGGCGTCCATGGAGGCGGCCGGGTGGGCGGCGGACTCGCAGAGGGTCGCGAGGCCCACGCCGATGTCCTCGCCGCGCACCTCCACCAGCCCGTCGGTGCACATCACCAGCCGGTCGCCGGGCTCCACCCGCACCCGGACCGACTCGAAGGGCACCCCGCCGACGCCGATCGGGGCGCCGGTGGGCAGCTGGAGCAGTTCGCTGCGGCCGTCCACGGCCCGGACCAGCACCGGCGGGATGTGGCCGGCGTTGGCGAGGTGGAGTTCACTCTCGATCGGGTCGTAGACGGCGTACAGGCAGGTGGCGAGGTAGGTGTCGCCGAGCCGCTGCGCCAGGTCGTCGAGGTTGCGCAGGAGTTGGGCGGGCGGCAGGTCCAGGGCGGCCATGGTCTGCACGGCCGTGCGCAACTGGCCCATCATCGCGGCCGAGTGCAGGCCGTGTCCCATGACGTCGCCGACGACGAGGGCGGTCCGGGCGCCGGGGAGTTTCACGGAGTCGAACCAGTCGCCGCCGACCCGCCCCAGCAACGTGCCCGGCAGGTAGCGGGTGGCGATGTCGCAGCCCGCCATGCGCGGCGGGATGTGCGGCAGCATGCTGTCCTGGAGGGTCTCGGCGACGCTCTCCTGGTAGGTGTACATGCGCGCGTTGTCGAGCACGAGGCCCGCGCGGGCGGCGAGTTCGGCACCGGTGACCCGGTCCATGTCGTTGAACTCGGCGCGCTCCGGGTGGCGCAGCAGGATCATGAAGCCGAGGACGACGTTCCGGGCCTTCAGCGGGACGACGAGCATGGAGCGGCCGGTGATCAGGGGCCGGATGTCGCGCTTGTCGAACTGCGAGGCGATGGCGTGGCCCAGCTGCTCGCTGATCCGCGGCACGAGCACGGGCTCGCCGGTGGTCATGCACTGGAAGAACGGGGTGTGCGCCGGGAAGGGCATCGCCTCGCCGACCGGTACGACGTCGTCCCAGCGGCCGGGTTCGTCGGTGTGTTCGAGGGCCACCCGGTGCCACATGGTCCGGGTGTCCGGCACCCCGTCGGGAAAACCCTCGCCGGCGACGACCTGCTCGCGCAGGTAGGTGCCGGCGACGTCGGTGAAGCGGGGGACGACGGCTCTGCTGACCTCGACGATGGTGTGGGAGAGGTCGAGGGAGGTGCCGATCTTCCCGCTGACCTCGTTGAGGAACTCCAGCCGCTCGCGGACGGCCGTGTATTCGAGGTCCTCGGCCTCCTCGGCGACGTCGCGCGGCAGGGGCCGGCCCTCGGCGACGGCGCGGGCGGCCCGCGCACGGCGGGCTCTGCGTTCCACGCGCCGGGCGACACCCCAGTCGGGGGTCACCGGCACCCGTTCGTTCTTGCTGAACTCCAGTACCGGATAGCCGAGTTCGAGGATCTGCGCGACGATGCGGACGCCCTCACCGACGCTCATGCTGGGCAGGATCTCGGGGAGCCGGCGGGCCAGTTCCTCGGCGCCGGGGAAGTCGGTGTGCAGGGCGAAGCCGGGCGCGAGGCGCTCGAAGGCGGCTCTGTCCGCGCCGTCGGTGCCGTCACCGCTGTCACCGCTGTCATGGGGCTGCGTCCGGTGCAGTCCGGCCGCGTCGGCGGCGAGCACCAGGAGGCGCTCCCGGCCGGGGCCGACCAGGGGGTACGCCCACCACAGCACGTCGACGCGGTCGCTCCCCGGGCCTTCGGCCGGGGCCACCCCCGTCCCGCTTCGCTCGGGCACGGTCAGCCGGGCCCGTCCGGCGGCCGGGTAGCTGAGTCCGCGGTCGAGGGAGGACTCCAGACCGGGCCCCAGTCCGTCGTAGGCTCCGTACTCGCCGTACGGCGGGTCGTCCTCGGGCTCGGGCAGGGCGCCGGAGACGGGCAGCAGGTCGACGGCGACCTGGCCTATCGCCTCGTCCTTGGGGACACCGAAGAGCCGGCGTGCGCCGGTGCTCCAGTGGGAGACGAGGCCCTCGCGGTCGACCACGACGACGGCCAGCGGGACGCGGCCGGCGTCCACGGCGTCGTCCGCCGTGCCACCACCCGCTCCGCGGCGGGGAGATGCGTCCCTCTCGGTGCCACGGTCCATGGCCCAGGCCCTCTCTCCCCAGAGCTACGCAAGATCTGTCCCGCAGCCCCCACCGTACGGCGGGCACCCGCCGCGATGTGCGGCAATTCTGGAATTGGTTTCACCGGGGCGCGCCGGGGTACGCCGCCCCTCCTGCGGCTGACGGAGAGTCAGTCCTCGTGGCCGAGTTGCAGGTCGCGCTCGGTGCGGCCGCCCCCGGCGACCTGGAGGACGGTGGCGACCGGCGGATAGCCGGCGGCGATGACGGTGTACTCGCCGGAGGACAGGTCGACGAAACGGAAGGTGCCGTCGGGGCCCGTGGTGAGCGTGTCGACGACGTTGCCCGCCGCGTCGAGGAGGGTCACGCGCGCGTCCTCCACCGGCCGTCCTCCACCGGCCCGGACGGTGCCGCGCAGCACGGCGCCGCCCGCCAGCTCGACGTCCTGCCGGGTCTCCCGGGCGGCCTGGACGGTGACCGGCAGCGCCGCCGGGCGGTAGGCGGGCGCGCTGCCGGCGAGGGTGTACTCGCCGGCCACCAGGTCGGTGATGACGTAGCCGCCCTCGCGTCCGCTGCGGGTGGCGGCGACGACCTCGCCGCGCACGTTGGTGAGGGTGACGACGGCGTCGCGCACCGGGGTGCCGTCGGCGGTGACGACGGTTCCGGCGAGGCGTCCGGCGCCGCCGAGGACGACGTCCAGCTCGACGGGCCGCTCGCCGACGGTGACGGCGACGGCCTGCGGCTGATGGCCGCCGGCGGCGGCGATCAGGACGTACGCCCCGAGGCCCGGCGTGGACAGCGCGTACCGTCCGTCCTCGCCGCTGGCGCCGCGCCCGACCTGCTGCCCGGCGACGTCGATGAGCGTGAGCGCGGCGTGCGGCACGACGGTTCCGTCCGAGTGCTGCACCGTGCCGCAGACGGGGACACCGGCGGTGTAGGGCGAGCGCGGCGACAGGGGCGTGTCCGCGCCCTGGAGGTGGGAGCGGGCCTGCGGGACGGGGGCGGGCCCGGGCCCGGGTTCCGTTGCGGCGGTGGGGTGGGACACCAGCGGTTTCTCCTTGAGGAAGCAGGCGACGAGCAGGCCGACCACCAGCACCGGCACGAGAAGGAGGAAGATCCTCGGCATGGCGTCGGCGTAGGCGCCGACGTAGGCGTCGCGCAGGGCCGGGGGCAGGGCGTGGACGAGCTGCGGGGTGAGGGACTCGGGGTCGGGCAGGCCGGCGGGCGTGCGGGCGGGCAGCCGGTCGTGCAGGGCGTCGGTGAGGCGGCCGGCGAAGAGGGTGCCGAAGACGGCGGCGCCGACGCTGCCGCCGATCTGCCGGAAGTAGGTGTGGGCGCTGGTGGCGGTGCCGAGGTCGGCGGGGCGCACGGAGTTCTGCACGGCGAGGACGAGGACGGGCATCGCGAGGCCGATGCCGGCGCCGAGGACGGCCATCCAGAGGCTGTAGTGGAGCCGGGGCGTGCCGGCGTCCAGGCGGGACAGCAGCCACATGCCGAGCGCGGAGAGCGCGCCGCCGAGCACCGGGTAGATCCGGTAGCGGCCGGTGTGGCTGACGAGTTGCCCGGAGACGACGGAGGCGCCGACGATCCCGCCCATCATGGGCAGCATCAGCAGCCCGGACTCGGTGGCGGAGGCGCCGTCGACCATCTGGAGGAAGGTGGGCAGGTAGACGGCCGCGCCGAACAGCGCCACGCCGGTCACCAGGCCCACGAGTGCGGTGACGTTGAAGACGGGGTCCCTGAACAGCCGTAGCGGGATGAGGGGTTCGGCGGCGCGGCGCTCAGCGAGGACGAAGAGCAGGCCGGCGACGGCCGCCCCGGCGCCGAGGCCGAGGACGACGCGCGAGTCCCAGGCGTACTCGGTGCCGCCCCAACTGGTCAGCAGGACGAGGCAGGTGGAGGCGGCGGCCAGCAGCAGGGCGCCGAGGACGTCGAACCGGGGCTTCACGGCCGGTGCGGGAAGGTCGAGGACGAGGGCCACGACGGCCAGGGTGATCAGGCCGAAGGGGACGTTGACGTAGAAGCACCAGCGCCAGGAGAGGTGGTCGGTGAAGTAGCCGCCGAGCAGGGGTCCGGCGACCGAGGCGAGGCCGAAGGCGGCGCCGATGAGCCCCATGAACCGGCCGCGCCGCCGGGGCGGCACGATGTCGGCGATGATCGCCTGGACGCCGATCATGAGGCCGCCCGCCCCGATGCCCTGGACCGCGCGGAAGGCGATCAGCTGGTCCATGGTCCGCGCCCGCCCGGCGAGGGCGGAGCCGATGACGAAGACGACGATGGCGAACTGGAAGACGCCCTTGCGGCCGAGGAGGTCGCCGAGTTTGCCGTAGACGGGCAGTCCGACGGTGGCGGTGAGCAGGTAGGCGGTGACCGCCCAGGACATCCGATCCAGGCCTTGCAGTTCGCCGACGATCTTCGGCAGCGCGGTGGCGACGATCATCTGCTCCAGCGCCGCGAGGAGCAGCGCGAGCATCAGGGCGAAGAAGACCAGCCGTACGCGGCGGGGGCTCGGCGCGGGCGTCGTGGCGGCCGGTGCCGGGGGCCGCGGGCCCTGTGGACGCGCCGCCGTGACCGGCTCGCCCTGCACCAGAGTGGTCCCGCCCATGTGCCGCTCCCCTCGTCGCACCTGCCCCACAATTCCCGCGTAAAGCGACAACTACGAGCAAGCGCGACGAGTTACGGCGCCATCCCGGTCACAAGGGAGAACCACTCGAACCGGTGAAGAAGCTCAACCGGTCTCAACACCCGGCGGTCCGCCGGATGTTGGGCCGGGCGCCGGCACCGGGGTGCGGCAAGTACCCCTACTTCTCGACCTCGGTGGCGAGGTTGGCGAGGATCGCGTCGTAGATGCGGCCGAGGCCCTTGGGCGCGAAGGTCCGCTCGAAGAAGCCGCCGATGCCGCCGGCGCCGGTCCAGGTGGTGGTGATCACGACACGGGAGCTGCCCTCGCCGGCCGGGGTGACGCGCCAGACGGTGACCATCGAGGAGTTGCGGTCCTTCTCGACCAGCTCGCCGTCGGTCGGCTCGGTGACCTCCAGGAGGCAGTCGCGGACGCGCTTGCTGGTGGCCTGGAGCTTCCAGTGGACGAGGGTGCCCTCGCCGTCGCCGCCCTCGCGCACCTCGTACTCGCTGAACTGTTCGGGCAGCAGCTTCGCGCGGGTGCCGCTGTAGTCGGCGAGCGTGTCGAACACCTTGTCCGGGTCCGCCGCGACGACGCGCTCGGTGGTGGCCTCGACCTGCGCCATGGGGTTCCTCCAGGTCCGTGTTGCTCAGTGTTCTTCGGGTTCGGGGCAAGCCAACCACCCCGGTCCCCGGCCGCCCAAATCGGGGCCCGAAAGCGGTCGCCGGGCGATCGAAAAGGGCCTTCGCAAGGTCCTCGCGCCGCCTTCGCACGATCATGGGAACACATGTTCTATTGTGGGGCGCAGTGCTACCGAGGAGGCGTCATGCGCTGGGAGAACCTCACCGTGGAACCCCGCCACGACCGGGCGGCCGACGCCGCGCTGTTCGGCGCGGACGCGGTCACGACCAGGACGTTCGACACGCCCGAGTTCGCCGGCATCACGTTCCACGAGATCCGGGCCCGCTCGGTCCTCAACCGGGTGCCGGGCGCCTCCCGGATGCCGTTCGAGTGGACGGTGAACCCCTACCGGGGCTGCACACACGCGTGCGTGTACTGCTTCGCCCGCAGGACGCACAGCTATCTCGACCTGGACACCGGGATCGACTTCGACACCCAGATCGTCGTCAAGGTGAACGCGCCGGAGGTGCTGCGCCGCCAGCTGGCCTCGCCCCGCTGGCACGGCGAACACGTGGCGATGGGCACGAACGTCGACTGCTACCAGCGCGCGGAGGGCCGCTACCGGCTGATGCCGGGCATCCTGGCCGCGCTGCGCGACCAC
The DNA here is from genome assembly GCF_014648915.1 of Streptomyces phaeofaciens. Taxonomy (GTDB): domain Bacteria; phylum Actinomycetota; class Actinomycetes; order Streptomycetales; family Streptomycetaceae; genus Streptomyces; species Streptomyces phaeofaciens. Next base: position 218,471 of record NZ_BMSA01000008.1, read on the forward strand.
GCGAACCCGTTCTCGATCCTGACGAAGGGCACCCTGATCCTGCGCGACCTCGACCTGCTGAAGCAGGCCGCCGAGGTGACCGACATCGGCGTCTCCGTCTCGGTCGGCTTCACCGACACCGCCCTGTGGCGCACGGTGGAGCCGGGCACACCGGCACCGGAGCGGCGTCTGGACGTCGTACGGGTCCTCACCGCGCACGGCATCGGCGTCGGCGTGCTGATGGCGCCGGTGATCCCCTTCCTCTCCGACGAGCCGGCCCAACTCCGCGCCACCGTGCAGGCCGTCGCGGCCGCCGGGGCCACCTCCGTGACCCCCCTGGCGCTGCATCTGCGGCCCGGGGCCCGCGAGTGGTTCATGGCCTGGCTCGGGCGGCACCACCCGCACCTGGTGCGCCGCTACGAGCGGCTGTACGCGGACGGCTCCTACGCGCCGAAGTGGTACCAGCGCCGGATCACCCGTCAGGTCCACGAGCTGGCCGAGGAGTACGGGATCGGCCCCGCGCGCACGGGGATGCCCCGCCGGATCCGGCCGCCGGAGCAGGAGGAGGAGCCCGCCGCGCCCGGGCCCACCCAACTCACGCTGATCTGAGCGCGTTCGAGCGCATCCGCCGCCCCAATCGGGTCAACTATCGACAGATCGTGTTCTTTCGGACGATCTTTCCGGGACGATGCCGCGAGGGCCGTGATCCACGCGGTCCGGCCACCTCCGTCCTGGGAGGACTCCATGAACCATCGCGCAGCCGTGCTGTGCGCCGCCGTCGTCGTGGCAGCGGCCTGCGCCGCCGGGCCCGCCGGCGCGAGCCCGTCACCCGCCGCGCGGGCCGCCCCGGCGGCCGAGCCGGCCTGGAAGGCGTGCGCCACCGCCGACCGGCCGACGCTCCAGTGCGCGTCCCTGAAGGTGCCGCTGGACCACGCGGACCCCGGCGGCGAGCAGATCACGCTGGCGCTGTCCCGGGTCCCGCACACCGCGAAGACCTCTCAGGGGCCCCTGCTGGTCAACCCCGGCGGCCCCGGCGGCAGAGGGCTCTCGCTCGCCGGATTCGTCGCGTCGGCGCTGCCCGAGGCGGTCGCGTCCCAGTACGACATCATCGGCTTCGACCCACGCGGAGTGGGTGCCAGCACGCCCGCGCTGGACTGCCGACCGGGCCACTTCGCGACCGTACGCCCGGACTCCGTACCGAGCGACGAGGAGATCGAGCAGGCCAATCTCGCCCGCGCCCGCTCCTTCGCCGAGGCCTGCGCCGAGAAGCACGCGCGCGTGCTGCCGTACATCGACACGACGAGCACCGTGCGCGACATGGACGCGATCCGCGCGGCGCTCGGCGCGCCGAAGATCAGCTACTTCGGCTACTCGTACGGCACCTACCTCGGCGCGGTCTACGCGAAGCTCTACCCGGAGCGGGTACGGCGGATGGTCCTCGACTCGATCGTCGACCCCACGGGTGTCTGGTACGAGGACAACCTGACGCAGGACCTCGCCTTCGACGAGCGCCACCGGGCCCTGATGGCGTGGATCGCGAAGAACGACAAGGCGTACGGGCTCGGCACGGACCCGGCGCGGATCGAGGCCCGCTGGTACGAGATGCGGGCGGCGCTGGCGAAGGAGCCCGCCGACGGCCGGGTGGGCGCCTCGGAGCTGGAGGACACCTTCCTGCCGGGCGGCTACTACAACGGCTACTGGCCCTACCTCGCCGAGGCGTTCGCCGCCTGGGCGAAGAGCGGGGAGACCGCCCCGCTGGTCAAGGCCTACGAGAACTTCGGCGCCGTGGACGCCTCGGGGGACAACGGCTACAGCGTCTACACGTCGGTGCAGTGCCGTGACGCCCAGTGGCCGCGCGACTGGGACGAGTGGCGTACCGACAACTGGTCGGCCTACGCGAAGGCGCCGTTCATGACCTGGAACAACGCCTGGTACAACGCGCCGTGCGCGTTCTGGCCGACGGAGCGGCTGGGCCCGGTGGACATCACCAACGGCGAGCTGCCGCCGGTGCTGCTGTTCCAGGCGACGAACGACGCGGCCACCCCGTACGAGGGCGGCGCCGTCGTGCACTCGCTGCTGCGCGACTCCAGCCTCGTGGTGGAGCGGGGCGGCGGGAACCACGGCATCACGCTCAGCGGGAACTCCTGCCTGGACACCTATCTGGCGGAGTACCTCGGCGACGGCACGGTGCCGCGCGGCACCGGCTCGGTCGACGCGGAGTGCGCGGCGCTGCCCGACCCGAAGCCGCTGGACGCGAAGGTCGGGTCGCGCACGGCCCACGGCACGACCCTCCACGGGATGCTGGGCTTCCGCGGCTGAGCGGTGGCCGCCGGCCGGTGTCCGGCCGGTGATCGCCGGGTGGTCGCCGACCCGTCGGGGGCGTTGTCGGACCCGTGGTCCACCATGGACGCATGAGCGAGCCGACCAGGATTCCCGCCCCCGACGGAGTCGCCGCCGCGGCCCAGTACGCGCATGTGGTGACCGGCACGGGCCGTTTCGTGGCCGTCTCCGGCCAACTGCCCCTCGACGAGCACGGCGCGCCGGTGGGCGTGGGCGACCCGGAGGCACAGGCCCACCGCGTCTTCGAGAACCTGCGGCGGTGCCTGGCCGCCGCCGGAGCCTCCTTCGACGACGTCGTCAAACTCACCTACTTCGTCACGGACATGGCCCACATGCCGGCCATCCGCACCGCCCGTGCCGCCCACATACCCGACGACCGCCTCCCGGCCGCCTCGGCCGTCCAGGTCGCCGCGCTGGTCCGCCCCGAGTTCCTGATGGAGATCGAGGCGTTCGCGGTGGTGGGCGAGTGACCGAAGCGGACGGGCCCGTCTCCCCCCTCGTCGTACGGGACATGACGCTCGCCGACTGCGACCGCGTCGCCGAGATCCGGATCCGCGGCTGGCAGCGCGCCTACCGGGGCCTGATGCCGCAGCCGTACCTCGACGCGCTGAGTGTCGCCGAGGACGCCGAGCGCCGCCGCGCCCTCTTCGGACGGGCCGACGGCGGTGTGGTGAACCTGGTCGCCGTGGGGGCACCTCGCGGGCCCTCGAGGCACCGGGGGAACGCCGGCGCGGTGATCGGCTGGGCGGCGCTCGGACCGTACCGGGACGGCGAGATCCGCACCGGGGACGCCGAGTTGTACGCGATCTACGTGGACGCCGGGCATCTCGGCACCGGCGTGGGGCGCGCCCTCCTCCAGGAGTCGGTACGGCTGGCCGGCGCCCGGGGGCAGTCCCGTCTGTACCTGTGGGTGCTGAAGGAGAACGCGCCGGCCCGCCGGTTCTACGAGCGCGCAGGGTTCCGGGCGGACGGTGCCGAAGAACCCTTCGAGGTGGACGGCGCCGTGGTGCCCGAGGTGCGGTACGTGCGCCGCCTCACCGGCTGAGGGTTCAGCGCTGCGCCGGGATCCGGGCCAGCGCGTGCACGGCGGCCTCGGCGAGGACCGGGTGGGCCAGCGCCTCGTTCAGCACGGGCCGGGCCCGGTGGTCGCCGAGCGCGCCCAGCCCTTCGACGCAGGCGAGGGCCACCCGCCGGTAGGGGTCGTGCGGCCGCAGTCGCCGCCGCAGGGCCGTGATCAGCGCGGGCACCGACTCCGGCGCGCGCAGTTCCACCAGGAGCCGTACGGGATGCAGGGCGTAGGCCGCGCGCAGTTCGTTGGTGGCCAGGGCGGCGGCCGCGCGGGCGGTGCGGGGGTCGCCGAGGCGGGCCAGGGCGTAGGCGGCCGAGACGCAGCGCGGCGGGTCACGGTGGTTGAGCAGCAGGACGAGGGCCTCGAAGGCGCGCCGGTCGCCGGCGAGTCCCAGCCGGAACGCGGCGACCTCCCGGGCCCACAGCGGCTGTCCCGGTTCGACGAGCACGCCCGCCAGTTCGTCGTGGCCGGCGGGGCCCGCCAGCCGCTCGTACGCCGCCGTGCCGCCCGACTCCCGCCGTAAGCGCTCCGTGAGCGCTCGTACCTCTTCGTCCATGGGTCGAGCGTAGGGGGCGCGGCCCGCGGTGCGGGCCAGGTCACAGAACCGGGGACTGGCGCGCTCGTTACCGGCCGGTTAAGCTCATACGAGCGAGTTACCCACTCGCTCCACCTCCTCGCGGCGGCCTGGTGACGCAGCCACCGTGATGGGGAACCCCCCAGCCCTTTGAGGCAGTGGGGGAAGTCGGTTCGGTGCCTCGTGTACCGCAGTACGACCCGGCCACGGGACAGGGCCGGTCGGATCTCCCCGTTCGTCCTCCGGGCGTGTGCGCGCCCGCGGCGACCGGTACCGGGCGTGTGCGCTCGCAGCCCGGCAACACCCGCACTCCTTTTCGCACCCCGGTGCGCCATGACCCGCGAGGGCTCAGCCGGCGCACCCGGGCGCGTTTCCCAGTCGTCACCTCTCTTCTGGAGTCCCGCGATGGCCACTCCCCTGTCCGACACCTCTCTGTCCCCGCTCCGGACGATCGCCGTCGTCGGCCTCGGCACGATGGGCACCGGCATCGCCGAGGTCCTCGCCAAGGCCGGCCGTACGGTCGTCGGCATCGACATCAGCGAGTCCCAGGCCGCGCGCTTTGTCGCCGCCCTGGAGGCGTCCACCGCCCGCGCCGTGGAGCGCGGCCGGCTCACCGAGCAGGAGCGCGCCGAGGCCCTGGCCCGTGTGCGCACCTCCACCGACCTGCGCTCGGCGGCCGACGCCGACCTCGTGATCGAGGTGACGCCGGAGTCGTACGAGATCAAGCAGCAGGTCTTCCGCGAGCTCGACGCGATCGTGCGCCCCGAGGCCGTCCTCGCGACCGGCACCAACGCCCTGTCCGTGACCCGGCTGGCTGCCGAGTCGGCCCGCCCGGAGCGCGTGCTGGGCCTGCACTTCTTCAACCCGGCGCCGGCCATGAAGCTGGTCGAGGTCGTCTCCTCGGTGCTGACCGCGCCCACCGCCGTCGGCGCCGTCACCGACCTCGCCCTGGATCTCGGCAAGGAGCCGGTCGCGGTCGGCGACCGCCCCGGGTTCGTCGCCGACGGCCTGCTGTTCGGCTACCTCAACCAGGCCGCCGCCATGTACGAGGCGCGGTACGCCTCCCGCGAGGACATCGACGCCGCGATGCGGCTGGGCTGCGGCCTGCCGATGGGCCCGCTGGCGCTCCTCGACCTGATCGGCGTCGACACGGCCCGTACCGTCCTGGACGCCATGTACGCCGAGTCCCACGACCGGCTGCACGCCCCCGCCCCGATCCTCAAGCAGCTCAGCGAGGCGGGCCTGACCGGCCGCAAGGCGGGCCGCGGCTTCTACACCTACGAGGCGCCGGGCAGCTCGACGGTCGTCCCGGACGCCGCCACCCCCCGCTCCGGCGAGTCCGGCACCCCGGGCCGCACGGTGCGCAGTGTCGGGGTCGCGGGTTCCGGCACCATGGCCTCCGGTATCGCCGAGGTCTTCGCCAAGGCGGGCTACGACGTCGTCCTGGCCGCCCGCAGCGAGGAGAAGGCGCAGACGGCGAAGGCCCGGATCGGCAAGTCGCTGGCCCGCTCCGTCGACAAGGGCCGGCTCACCGCGGAGGCGGCCGCCGAGACCCTGGGCCGGATCACCCCCGCCGGGTCCTACGAGTCCTTCGCCGACGTCGACCTGGCCGTGGAGGCGGTCGCCGAGGACCTGGAGGTCAAGCAGCAGCTGTTCGCGACGCTGGACAAGGTCTGCAAGGCGGGTGCCGTCCTGGCGACCACCACCTCGTCGCTGCCGGTCGTCGCCTGCGCCCGGGCCACCTCGCGTCCGCAGGACGTGATCGGCATGCACTTCTTCAACCCGGCGCCCGCGATGAAGCTGGTCGAGGTCGTCCGCACGGTGCTGACCGCCGACGACGTCCACGCGACGGTGCACGAGGTGTGCGGCCGGATCCGCAAGCACGCCGTCGACTGCGGGGACCGGGCCGGGTTCATCGTGAACGCGCTGCTCTTCCCGTACCTGAACAACGCGATCAAGATGGTGCAGGAGCACTACGCGACGCTCGACGACATCGACGCCGCGATGAAGCTGGGCGGCGGCTACCCGATGGGCCCCTTCGAGCTGCTCGACGTCGTCGGACTCGACGTCTCGCTGGCGATCGAGAAGGTCCTGCACCGCGAGTTCCGTGACCCGGGACTGGCGCCGGCCCCGCTGCTGGAGCACCTGGTGGCCGCGGGCTGCCTCGGCCGCAAGACCGGCCGTGGCTTCCGCGAATATGCCCGCCGCTGACAGCGTCGGCGACTGGTCCACAGACGACCGGGAGTGGGGCGGACTGTTCGGCCCCACCGGCGGCCCCCCGCCCGTCGAGGGCGGGGGAAACCCCGGACATGCGCACCGAGCTGCGCACATGCAGTACGTTCGGGTCATGCCCCAGCCCGCCAGGTCCTCACGTACACCAGCCACGCCCGACGCGCCGGAGAGTGCCGCGGGCAGCCGCGCGGCCGCCCAACGGCTCAAGATGCGCCGAGAACTGGCGGCCGCGGCCATGGAGCTGTTCGCCACCAAGGGGTACGAGGCGACCACCGTCGACGAGATCGCCGCTCAGGCCGGGGTCGCCCGGCGCACCTTCTTCCGCCACTTCCGCTCCAAGGAAGAGGCGATCTTCCCCGACCACGACGACACCCTGATCCGCGCCGAGGCGGTGCTGAACGCGGCGCCCGCGCACGAGCACCCGCTCGACACCGTGTGCCGCGGGATCAAGGAAGTCATGAAGATGTACGCGGCCCGGCCGGAGATCTCGGTCGCCCGCTACAAGCTGACGCGCGAGGTGCCCACCCTGCGTGAGGCGGAGATCGCGTCGGTGGCCCGCTACGAGCGGCTCTTCACCCGTTATCTGCTCGGCCACTTCGACGAGCACGCGCACGACGACGACGCCAACGACGACCCGCTGCTGGCCGAGGTCGCCGCCTCCGCGGTGGTCACCGCCCACAACCATGTGCTGCGACGCTGGCTCAGGGCCGGCGGGCAGGGCGAGGTGGAGGCACAGCTCGACCACGCCTTCGCGATCGTGCGCCGCACCTTCGGCACGGGCATCGGGGCCGGGCGCAGCGGCGCCGCCGCCTCCGCCAGGCCGGCGCCCGCCGCGGTCTCCGCCCAGGGCGAGGTCCTGGTGACGGTGGCGCGCACCGACGCCCCGCTCGACGAGGTCATGCGGACCATCGAGCAGGCGCTCAAGGAGCGCTGAACCCGCCCGCCACGCTGTGATGACGGCCACCCCACGGGGTGGCCGTTTTGGCATGTCAGGGCACCTTTTCGCGCGGATTTCAGGACCCGTTCGATCGATCATCGCTCATTTGTTACGTAAAGATTTCACCTGAGCCCAAGTCATGGCACTCAGTGCCTTGCCACCTGACACGCGGTGTCATACGTTGAAGGTGTCCGGGCGGCCGGCGTGCAGAGACCTTTCGTACGTCGGCTGTCCCCGCAAGCCCCACGGCATGCGCGCCCGGACGCCTGCGTCACAGGCACCCTCCCGCGCCACAAAGCGCTGCCGAAGCACCACCGCCGAACCGACGGCACCTTCCGAAATCCCTCAGCAGCACCGCCGCAACCCTCAGCGCCCCGCCCTCAGGGCGCTCACCGCCGGAGGCAACACCGTGACCACTCAGGCCATTCTGGACGCGATCCAGTCGCCGGACTCGACGCCGGCCGACTTCGCCGCCCTGCAGCTCCCCGAGTCGTACCGCGCGATCACCGTGCACAAGGACGAGACGGAGATGTTCGCCGGTCTCGAGACCCGCGACAAGGACCCCCGCAAGTCGATCCACCTCGACGACGTCGCCCTGCCCGAGCTGGGCCCGGGCGAGGCCCTGGTGGCCGTCATGGCCTCCTCGGTGAACTACAACTCGGTGTGGACGTCGATCTTCGAGCCGGTGTCGACCTTCAACTTCCTGGAGCGCTACGGGCGGCTCAGCGAGCTCAGCAAGCGCCACGACCTGCCGTACCACATCATCGGTTCGGACCTCGCGGGCGTCGTCCTGCGCACCGGCCCGGGAGTCAACTCCTGGAAGCCCGGCGACGAGGTCGTCGCGCACTGTCTGTCCGTCGAGCTGGAGTCCTCCGACGGGCACAACGACACGATGCTCGACCCCGAGCAGCGCATCTGGGGCTTCGAGACCAACTTCGGCGGCCTCGCCGAGATCGCGCTCGTCAAGTCCAACCAGCTGATGCCCAAGCCGGGCCACCTGAGCTGGGAGGAGGCCGCCGCCCCCGGCCTGGTCAACTCCACCGCCTACCGGCAGCTGGTCTCCCGCAACGGCGCCGGCATGAAGCAGGGCGACAACGTCCTGATCTGGGGCGCGAGCGGCGGGCTCGGCTCGTACGCCACCCAGTTCGCCCTCGCCGGCGGCGCCAACCCCATCTGTGTCGTCTCCTCGCCGCAGAAGGCGGACATCTGCCGCTCGATGGGCGCCGAGGCGATCATCGACCGCAACGCCGAGGGCTACAGGTTCTGGAAGGACGAGAGCACCCAGGACCCGAAGGAGTGGAAGCGCTTCGGCAAGCGCATCCGCGAGTTCACCGGCGGCGAGGACATCGACATCGTCTTCGAGCACCCGGGCCGCGAGACCTTCGGTGCGAGCGTCTACGTCACCCGCAAGGGCGGCACCATCACCACCTGCGCCTCGACCTCGGGCTACATGCACGAGTACGACAACCGCTACCTGTGGATGTCCCTGAAGCGGATCATCGGCTCGCACTTCGCCAACTACCGCGAGGCCTGGGAGGCCAACCGGCTCGTCGCGAAGGGCAAGATCCACCCCACCCTGTCGAAGGTCTACTCCCTGGAGGAGACCGGCCAGGCGGCCTACGACGTGCACCGCAACCTCCACCAGGGGAAGGTCGGCGTCCTGTGCCTGGCCCCCGAGGAGGGCCTGGGTGTGCGCGACGAGGAGATGCGCGCCCGGCACATCGACGCCATCAACCGCTTCCGCAACATCTGAGACACCCGAGGTCATAGATGACTGAGCGTCAGAAGGACCGGCCGTGGCTCATGCGCACGTACGCCGGTCACTCCACGGCCGAGGCGTCCAACGAGCTGTACCGGCGCAACCTCGCCAAGGGCCAGACCGGTCTGTCGGTCGCGTTCGACCTGCCGACCCAGACCGGCTACGACTCCGACCACATCCTCGCCCGCGGCGAGGTCGGCCGGGTCGGCGTGCCGGTGGCCCATCTTGGTGACATGCGCCGCCTTTTCCAGGACATCCCCCTGGAGCAGATGAACACCTCGATGACGATCAACGCCACCGCCATGTGGCTGCTGGCGCTCTACCAGGTCGTCGCGGAGGAGCAGGGTGCGGACATCACCCGGCTCCAGGGCACGACCCAGAACGACATCGTCAAGGAGTACCTGTCCCGGGGCACGCACGTGTTCCCGCCGGGGCCGTCGCTCCGCCTGACGACGGACATGATCGCGTACACGGTGTCCCACCTGCCCAAGTGGAACCCGATCAACATCTGCAGCTACCACCTCCAGGAGGCGGGAGCCACCCCGGTCCAGGAGATCGCGTACGCGATGTCCACCGCCATCGCCGTCCTCGACGCCGTCCGGGACTCCGGGCAGGTGCCGGCCGAGAAGTTCGGTGACGTCGTCGCCCGGATCTCCTTCTTCGTGAACGCGGGCGTCCGCTTCATCGAGGAGATGTGCAAGATGCGCGCCTTCGGCCGCATCTGGGACAAGGTCACCCACGAGCGGTACGGCATCGAGGACACCAAGCAGCGGCGCTTCCGCTACGGCGTCCAGGTGAACTCCCTCGGCCTGACCGAGGCACAGCCGGAGAACAACGTCCAGCGGATCGTGCTCGAGATGCTGGCCGTGACCCTCTCCAAGGACGCACGCGCGCGTGCCGTCCAGCTGCCGGCCTGGAACGAGGCCCTCGGCCTGCCCCGGCCGTGGGACCAGCAGTGGTCCCTGCGCATCCAGCAGGTCCTCGCCCACGAGAGCGACCTGCTGGAGTACGAGGACATCTTCGCGGGCTCGCACGTGATCGAGGCGAAGGTCGAGAAGCTGGTCGAGGAGTCCCTCGCGGAGATCGACCGGATCCAGGAGATGGGCGGCGCGATGGCCGCCGTCGAGTCCGGCTACCTCAAGTCCCAGCTGGTCTCCTCGCACGCCGAGCGCCGCGCCCGGATCGAGTCCGGGCAGGAGAAGATCATCGGCGTCAACATCTTCGAGACGACCGAGCCCAACCCGCTGACCGCGGATCTCGACACCGCGATCCAGACGGTCGACCCGGCCGTCGAGGCCCGGGTCGTCTCCTCGCTCCAGCACTGGCGCGACACCCGCTACCAGCCGCCGTTCAACCACCCGCGGCCCTGCAAGGCGCTGGAGCGGCTGAAGGAGGCCGCGAAGGGCACCGGCAACCTCATGGAGGCCACCCTGGAGTGCGCCCGCGCCGGCGTCACGACCGGCGAGTGGGCCGGGGCGCTGCGCGAGGTGTTCGGCGAGTTCCGGGCCCCGACCGGGGTCTCCTCGGCACCGGTGGCGGTGCCGGCGGAGGAGGGCTCGGCCATGGCCGACGTCCGCCGCAAGGTCGATCTCACCGCGAAGGAGCTGGGCTCCGGCAAGCTGCGATTCCTCGTGGGCAAGCCGGGCCTGGACGGGCACTCCAACGGCGCCGAGCAGATCGCCGTGCGGGCCCGTGACGCCGGGTTCGAGGTGGTCTACCAGGGCATCCGGCTCACGCCGGAGCAGATCGTGGACGCCGCCCTCGCCGAGGACGTGCACGCGGTGGGCCTGTCGATCCTCTCCGGCTCGCACGCCCAGCTGGTGCCCGACGTCCTGGACCGGCTCCGTGTGGCCGGTGCCACAGATATACCGGTGATCGCCGGTGGCATCATCCCGAATGGTGATGCCGAGCAGCTCAGGGCAGCCGGAGTGGCCGCGGTCTTCACCCCGAAGGACTTCGACATCACCGGGATCATCGGCTCCATCGTCGACGAGATCCGGAAAGCGAACAAGCTCGACCCCCTGGAGGTCCCCGCATGAGTGTCAACCGTCTGCGTCCCCGCCGCTCGTGTCTCGCGGTCCCGGGAAGCAACCCCCGCTTCCTGGAGAAGGCGCAGGGCCTCCCGGCGGACCAGGTCTTCCTCGACCTCGAGGACGCGTGCGCGCCGCTCGCCAAGCCCGAGGCGCGGCACACCATCGTCAAATTCCTCAACGAGGGCGACTGGACCGGCAAGACCAGGGTCGTGCGGGTCAACGACTGGACGACCGAGTGGACCTACCGTGACGTCGTCACGGTCGTCGAGGGCGCCGGCCAGAACCTCGACTGCATCATGCTGCCGAAGGTGCAGACGGCCCAGCAGGTCGTCGCCCTCGACCTCCTGCTGACGCAGATCGAGAAGACGATGGGCTTCGAGGTCGGCAAGATCGGCATCGAGGCGCAGATCGAGAACGCCCAGGGCCTCAACAACGTCAACGAGATCGCCACCGCCTCCCAGCGCGTGGAGACGATCATCTTCGGCCCGGCCGACTTCATGGCGTCGATCAACATGAAGTCCCTCGTCGTGGGCGAGCAGCCGCCCGGCTACCCGGCGGACGCCTACCACTACATCCTGATGAAGATCCTGATGGCGGCCCGCGCCAACAACCTCCAGGCGATCGACGGCCCCTACCTCCAGATCCGCAACATCGACGGCTACAAGGCGGTCGCCCAGCGCGCCGCGGCCCTCGGCTTCGACGGCAAGTGGGTACTGCACCCGGGCCAGGTCGAGGCGTCCAACGAGATCTTCTCGCCGTCGCAGGAGGACTACGACCACGCCGAGCTGATCCTGGACGCGTACGACTACTACACGTCCGAGGCGGGCGGCAAGAAGGGCTCCGCGATGCTCGGCGACGAGATGATCGACGAGGCCAGCCGCAAGATGGCCCTGGTCATCTCCGGCAAGGGCCGCGCCGCCGGCATGCAGCGCACCAGCAAGTTCGAGATCCCGGAGGCGTAGGGCCATGCAGTTCGGACGCACCTACGAGGAGTTCGAGGTCGGCGCGGTCTACAAGCACTGGCCCGGCAAGACGGTCACCGAGTACGACGACCACCTGTTCTGTCTCCTCACCATGAACCACCACCCCCTCCACATGGACACCAACTATGCGGAGAAGACGACGGACTTCGGCAAGAACGTCGTCGTCGGGAACTACATCTACTCCCTGCTGCTCGGCATGTCCGTGCCGGACGTCTCCGGCAAGGCGATCGCCAACCTGGAGATCGAGTCGTTGAGGCACGTGGCGCCGACCTTCCACGGCGACACGATCTACGGCCAGACGACCGTGCTCGACAAGTGGCCGTCGAAGTCGAAGAACGACCGCGGCATCGTCTACGTCGAGACCAAGGGCTACAAGCAGGACGGCACGCTGGTCTGCGTGTTCCGCCGCAAGGTCATGGTGCCGACCGAGACGTACATCAAGGAGCGCGGCGGCGAGCAGCCCGGCCGCCCCCAGCTCAAGGAGCAGGAGAAGTAGTCATGGCGCGACTCGCCCAGACCGCCGGTCTGACCGACATCCAGCAGGAGATCCTCTCCACCGTCCGCGACTTCGTGGACAAGGAGATCATCCCGGTCGCGACCGAGCTGGAGCACCGCGACGAGTACCCGCAAGCGATCGTCGACGGCCTCAGGGAGCTGGGCCTGTTCGGCCTGATGATCCCCGAGGAGTACGGCGGCCTGGGCGAGTCGCTCCTGACGTACGCCCTGTGCGTCGAGGAGATCGCCCGCGGCTGGATGTCGGTGTCCGGCATCATCAACACGCACTTCATCGTGGCGTACATGCTCAAGCAGCACGGCACGCAGGAGCAGAAGGACCACTTCCTGCCGCGCATGGCGGCGGGCGACATCCGCGGCGCCTTCTCCATGTCGGAGCCGGCCCTCGGCTCGGACGTGTCCGCCATCTCCTCCAAGGCGGTGAAGGACGGCGAGGAGTACGTCCTCAACGGCCAGAAGATGTGGCTGACCAACGGCGGTACGTCGTCCCTCGTGGCCGTTCTGGTGCGAAGTGACGAAGGACACCCCGAGGGCACGCCGCCCCACAAGTCGATGACGACCTTCCTGATCGAGAAGGAGCCCGGCTTCGGAGAGGTCCGCCCCGGCCTCACGATCCCCGGCAAGATCGACAAGATGGGCTACAAGGGCGTCGACACCACCGAGCTGATCATGGATGGCCTGCGGCTTCCCGCGGATCGGGTGCTCGGAGGGGTCACGGGCCGAGGTTTTTACCAAATGATGGACGGCGTCGAGGTGGGCCGCGTGAATGTCGCGGCGCGTGGCTGCGGCGTCGCTCAGCGTGCGTTCGAGCTCGGCGTCCGATACGCCCAGCAGCGTCACACTTTCGGCAAGGCGATCGCCCAGCACCAGGCGATCCAGTTCAAGCTCGCCGAGATGGCTACCAAGGTCGAGGCGGCGCATGCCATGATGGTGAACGCCGCACGCAAAAAGGACTCCGGGGAACGAAACGACCTTGAGGCAGGGATGGCGAAGTACCTCGCCTCCGAGTACTGCAAGGAGGTCGTGGAGGACGCCTTCCGGATCCACGGCGGCTACGGCTTCTCCAAGGAGTACGAGATCGAGCGCCTCTACCGCGAGGCCCCGATGCTGCTGATCGGGGAAGGCACCGCCGAGATCCAGAAGATGATCATCGGGCGCAGGTTGCTCGAGGAGTATCGGTTCCAGGGCTAGTTATCCGGGTTGGGGGTGTTTTCTTCGAGAAGAAGATCACACCCCGTCATCCCGCCCCCTCGACCGACTCGGCTTCCTGACTTACCCAGTTGTGGCCCCGAACCGCTACGATCGCCGGAAAGCCGCCGTCCCCCCGTCGAAGCGCGGCATCATCCGCTACGAAGGTCATCCATGCCCCACAGCAAAACCTCTGCACACCGCGACAGCCTGGTGGGCGCACGCCTCGCGCGCGGAGCGTCGCCGTGGCTTCTGCCGACCGTCGCCACCGCAGCCGTCAGCCTGCTCCGCGCCCGCCGCTCGGGCGTCGCCAAGGCCGTCGCCGTGCCCGCCACCGCTCTCGCGGCGGGCATGCTGTGGTTCTTCCGTGACCCCGAGCGCGAGATCGCCTCGGGCCGGGTCATCTCCCCCGCCGACGGTGTGGTGCAGAGCATCATGCCGTGGAAGGACGGGCGCACCCGGGTCGCGATCTTCATGAGCCCGCTCAATGTCCACGTCAACCGCGCGCCGCTCTCCGGCACGGTCACGTCGGTCGAGCACATCCCCGGCGGGTTCGTTCCGGCGTTCAACAAGGAGAGCGAGAACAACGAGCGCGTCGTCTGGCACTTCGACACCGAGCTCGGTGACATCGAGATGATCCAGATCGCCGGTGCCGTGGCCCGCCGTATCGTCCCCTACATCCCCGAGGGCACGAAGGTGGAGCAGGGCGACCGGGTCGGTCTGATCCGCTTCGGCTCGCGCGTCGACATCTACCTGCCCGAGGGCGTGGACGTCGCGGTCGAGGTCGGGCAGAAGACCGTGGCAGGGGTGACTCGCATTGACCGTGATTGACCCGGAGACACAGGCCGGCTGGGTGCCGGAGGCCGACGAGGCGAACGAAGAGGAGGAGATGCCCCTCTCTCTTCGTCTGTCGATAGCGGACACCCTCACCCTCGGCAACGCCACGTGCGGCTTCATGGCGGTGTACTTCACCACCACCGGCATCCTGATCCCGCACCTCACCGGTAGCCAGGAGTCCGGCATGGCCCGCCACAGCGCGGCCACGGCGGTCATCCTGATGCTCTGCGCGGCGGTCTTCGACCTCTTCGACGGCCTCGTCGCGCGCAAGCTGCGCAGCTCGCCGATGGGCGCGGAGCTGGACAACCTGTCCGACCTGATCAGCTTCGGCCTCGCACCGGCGTACTTCGTCCTGGTCTACGGCATGGTCGCCGACGACGCCCACCAGCGGGTGGCGGCGGTCGGCGCGATCGTCGTGCTGCTGGCCGTGGTGCTCAGACTCGCGCGCTTCTCGTGCGTGACCCCACGCAACGGCATGTTCCAGGGCATGCCCTCGCCGTTCGGCGCGCTGACGGTCGTCTCGATCGTGCTCCTGGAGCTGCCCTTCCCGGCGACGCTGATGGCCATCCTCGGCACCGCCTGGCTGATGGTGAGCCGGGTCGAGTACCCGAAGCCGCGGGGACGCCTCGCCGGTGCGATGCTCGGCTGGATCGTGCTGTCGATGGGCCTGCTGGCCGCCTGGGCCTTCGACGCCCCGAGCGGACAGCTGCTCCTCCAGACCGGCTGCGCGCTTCAGCTGGTCATGGGCGCGGTCATCCCGCTGTTCGCCACGGCCCGCCGGGTGAACAACTTCCGCGACAACCGGCGCGAGGCACGGGCGGCACAGCTGCCGTAGTGCTCCGCCGAGTGCGGGACCAGAGAGAACAGAAGGGCCCCGGGTCGATGACCCGGGGCCCTTCTGTGTGCCCGTGGGGGGCGGGGCGGCGCCGTCGCCCGTCGTCCCGCGCCCCCGAGAATGTCAGGTCAGGAAGTCGCGGCCGATGCGTTCCGCGACGCGCTCCAGGATGGGTCCGGCATCGGAGATGCAGGTCGCCACGTCCGGCTCGACGTCCGTCAGCGGGTAGGCCCGGCGGATCCCGGCCCGGCCCAGCGCCTGCGGGGGCAGGGCGAGCCGCCCGCAGACGGCGACGACCTCCTTGCCGGCCGCACGGGCCGCGGCGGCGACCCCGGCGGGGGCCTTGCCGTGCAGGGTCTGCTCGTCCAGCGAACCCTCGCCGGTGATCACCAGCTCGGCCCGCTCCAGCGCCGGCGCGAAGCCCAGCACGTCGAGCATGACCTCGATACCGGCCCGGAACCGGGCACCGAGCAGGAGCGCGCCGAAGCCGATACCGCCCGCGGCCCCCGCGCCCGGCGCGGCCGCGTACCGGGCCGCCTCGGGCCCGACGGCTCCCTCCAGCACCTTCGCGTAGTGCGCGAGCGCCGAATCCAGCGCCTCGACGTCGTCGGGCGAGGCGCCCTTCTGCGGGCCGTACACCGCCGGTGCGCCCTTCGGCCCGGTCAGCGGATTGTCGACGTCGCTCGCGAGGACCAGCTCGACGGTGGACAGCCGCGGATCCAGCCCCGACAGGTCCGCGCGGGCCAGCTCCGCGAGCCCGCCGCCGCCGGGTGCCACCGGCTCCCCGTCCTCGTCGAGGAAACGGGCGCCCAGCGCGGACAGCATGCCCGCGCCGCCGTCGGTGGTGGCGCTGCCGCCGACCCCGAACACGATCGTCCGCACGCCCGCGTCCAGCGCGGCCCGCAGCAGCTCACCGGAGCCGTACGTCGATGCCGTGAGCGGTGCGAAGACACCGGCCGGCAGCCGCTGAAGGCCGCTCGCCTCCGCCATCTCCACGACCGCGGTGTCGCCGCGCACCGCGAACGCGGCGGTGACCTCGTGTCCGAGGGGCCCGGCGACCCGTGTCTCCCGGCGCTCGAACCCGGCCGCCACGGCCGCGTCGACCGTGCCGTCGCCGCCGTCGGCGACCGGCAGGGCCTCGACCTCGACGTCCGGTACGGCCCGGCGCAGCCCCGCCGTCACCCGCTCGGCGACCTCCACGGCCGTCAGCGACCCCTTGAACTTGTCCGCGGCCACGAGCACCCGTCGGGTGCCCTGCGCTCCGGCGTCCGCCACCTTCCAACCCCTTGCTCTCCGGGCCCCGCGCACGTCAGGGCCAGTCGCGCCGCTGTGACCTTAACCGCCCGACACCCCCGCCGTCATGCGGTGCCCGCACCCTGGAACAACCCTGAGCGCCCGCTGTGGGACGGCTGCAACCCGCGCGGGCTCCCGCGGAATCGGGTAGACCGGTTGCATGACCCCTGTGGGCACCGACGCCGAGTTCGCCGACCGGGTGCTCGGCGGCTGGCTGGGCCGGATCGCGGGCAACATGCTCGGCAAGCCGGTCGAGCAGGGCGAGGTGTGGACCCGCGAGCGCATCGACGGCTATCTGCGCCGCGCGGGCGCCCTGCCGCTCACCGACTACCTGCCGGAGCCGCCCACCGAGGAGGACCGCGCGCGGCTGCGCCCGGAGTGGCGCACGTGCGTGCGCGGCCGGGTGCACGGCAGCTGCCGCGACGACGACGTCGACTACGCCGTCCTCGGTCTGGACCTGCTGGAGACCCACGGCTTCGGCTTCAGCACCGAGCAGGTCGGCGACCTGTGGCTGCTGAGGCTGCCGTATCTCCAGACGTTCACCGCGGAGCGGGTCGCGTACCGCAACCTCGCGAGTGGTCTGAAGCCGCCGCTCACCGCGACGTACGACAATCCGTACCAGGAGTGGATCGGCGCCCTGATCCGCGCCGACGTCTACGGCTGGACCAGTCCCGGCGACCCGAGCCGCGCCGCCTCCCTGGCCCGCCGGGACGCCGTGCTCTCGCACACCGGCAACGGTGTCTACGGCGCGATGTGGGCGGCGGCGACGGTCTCGGCGGCGTTCACCGCGCCGACGGTCCGCCACGCGGTCGACGCGGCGCTGGCCGTCGTACCGGCGGGCTGCCGCCTCGCGCGGACCGTACGCCGGGTCGTCTCCCTGCACGACGCCGGACTGGCCTGGCAGGACACGCTCACGACGATGGAGCGGGAGACGGCGGGACTCGGCTGGATCCACACCGTCCCGAACGCGGCCGTCCTCACCGCCGGGCTGCTGTACGGCGACGGCGACTTCACCCGCACCGTCGCCCTCACCGTCCGCGGCGGTCTGGACACGGACTCCAACGGGGCGACGGCCGGGTCCGTGGCCGGTGTCCTGACGGGCGCGACGGGCATCCCCGCGCACTGGAAGGACCCGCTGGAGGACACCGTGCGCAGTGCGGTGTTCGGTTTCGACGGGGCGCGGATCAGCGAGCTGGCGGAGCGGACGGTACGGCTGGCGGCCGAGGTCTGAGGCGGGGCGGCCCCGGCAACCCGTACCGGCAAGATCACTCCGCGAACTGATGAACGTATGACCGCTGTTCACCCGGCTCCGCCCCGGCCGCCGGGGACACGGACGGGAACGGGGCGCGCCGACTAGTCCGATGAGCGACCCGCGGTCTGGTTACCCTTCGTGAATGAGTACTTCCAGCACGCCCGACTTCGCGGCGTACCTCGCTTCCCTGCCCCGCGTCCTGGCCGGTGCCGCCGTCCTCTTCCGTGACGCCGAGGACCGGGTCCTGCTCGTCGAACCCAACTACCGTGACGGCTGGGCACTCCCCGGCGGCACGATCGAGTCCGACGACGGCGAGTCCCCGCGCGAGGGCGCGCGCCGCGAGACGCTCGAGGAGATCGGCCTGGACCGTGAACTCGGCCGGCTGCTCGCGGTGGACTGGTCGAGCGGCCCCGGCCGGCCGCCGCTGGTGGCGTATCTCTACGACGGTGGCGTGCTCGGCGAGGAGGACCTCAAGGAGATCACGCTCCAGGAGGAGGAGCTGCTGTCCTGGCGGATGGTCCCGCGCGAGGAGATCACCGAGCACCTGCTGGGCTCGCTGGGCCGCCGTGTCCTGGTCGGGCTGGACGTGCTGGCGGACGGCTCGGGCACGGTCGAGCTGGAGAACGGCCACCGGGTGGCCTGACCGCTCAGCCCTGTGTGTCGCGCGGCTTGCCGTCCACCTCGCGCAGGGCGTCGTCCCGCGCGGCGGTCCGGGCCTCGGTGCGGTGGCCGCGCGCGATGTAGTCGCGGACGACCAGCTCGACGGCGTCCTGCGGGCTGCCGACGCCGGAGAGAACCATGACCTCGACGACGAGTTCGGCGTCGAGGGAGACGGTGACCTTGGCCATGGGGGGACCGTAACACCGGTGCCGGGCGCCCGGATATCCGTTCGCGGCCCCCGGACCTCCCGCCTTACGCTCGGCCGCATGAGCAAGCCCCTCGTAGCCCTCCTGACCGGCGCAGGTGTCTCCACGGACTCCGGGATCCCCGACTATCGCGGTCCGAACGGGCTGTGGCGGCGGGATCCGGAGGCGGAGAAGCTCGTCACGTACGAGCACTACATGCGGGACCCGGAGATCCGGCGGCGTTCCTGGCAGCTGCGGCGCGACACGCGTGCGCTGCGGGCCGAGCCGAACGCCGCGCACCGGGCCGTGGTGGACCTCGAGCGCTCCGGTGTGCCGGTGCGGGTCATCACGCAGAACGTGGACGGACTGCACCAGCTCGCCGGCCTGCCGGCCCGTAAGGTCCTCGAACTCCACGGAACGGCATGGGAGTTCGTGTGCACGAAGTGCCAGGCGCGCGGCCCCATGGAGGACGCCCTCGCCCGTCTGGACGCCGGCGAGGACGATCCGCCGTGCCTGGAGTGCGGCGGCATCCTGAAGTCCGCGACCGTCATGTTCGGTCAGCGCCTCGACCCGGTCGTGCTCGGCGACGCCCTCTCCATCGCCAAGGCCTGCCACGTGTTCCTCGCCGTCGGCAGCACCCTCCAGGTCCAGCCCGCCGGCGGCCTCGCCGGGGTCGCCGCCGAGCACGGCGCCCGGCTCGTCGTCGTCAACGCGGAGCCGACGCCGTACGACGAGGTGGCCGACGAAGTCGTCCGGGAGCCGATCGGGACGGCGCTGCCGCGGCTGCTGCGGGAGCTGGCCCGGACGGAGTCCTGACGGGGTACGGGCCGCGCTAGAACAGCGCGGTCCCGCTCTCGAAGTCGAGCAGGCGCTGCTTGCGCTCCAGGCCGCCGCCGTAGCCGGTCAGGCTGCCGCCCGCGCCCACGACGCGGTGGCAGGGCACGATGATGCCGATGGGGTTCTTGCCGTTGGCGAGGCCCACCGCGCGGGAGGCGCCGGGGTTGCCGAGGGCCTCGGCGAGGTCGCCGTAGGAGCGGGTCTCGCCGTACGGGATCTTCCGGAGTTCGGCCCAGACCGTGCGCTGGAAGGGGGTGCCGTGCAGGCGGAGGGGGACGGTGAACTCCTTCAGTTCGGAGGCGAAGTAGGCCTCCAGCTGTTCCTCGGCCTCGGCGAAGAGGCTGTCCTCGCGGGGGCCGAAGTTCTCCTCCGGCGGCCGGTGGCGCTGGGCGGTCATGTAGAGGCCGCACAGGACGCCGTCCTCGGCGACGAGGGTGAGGGGGCCGTACGGGCTGTCGACGACGGTGTGCTGCTTCACGGTGTTTCCTTACGCGGGAAGGAAGTTGATCGGGTGGCTGTCGGTGGCCCAGAGGTACTGCACCGCGTACGCGCGCCACGGGCGCCAGGCCGCCGCACGGGCGGTGAGGGCCACCGGGGTGGCGGGCAGGCCCAACTCCTGGGCCGCGCGCCGGACTCCGAGGTCGGTGGGGAGGAAGGCGTCCGGGTCGCCGAGGGCGCGCATCGCGATGACGTCGACCGTCCAGGGGCCGAAGCCGGGGAGCGCGAGGAGCCGGGCGCGGGCTGTCGGCCAGTCGCTGTCCACGTCCAGGTGGAGTGATCCGTCCGCCAGTGCGCGGACCAGGGTGGTGAAGGTGGTCCGGCGGGTGCGGGGCATCGCGAGCGTCTCGGGGTCGACCTCGGCGAGCGCCTCGGGGGTGGGGAAGAGATGGGTGAGGCCGCCCTCCGGGTCGTGCACCGGGTCGCCGTGCGCGGTGACCAGCCGGGCCGCGTGGGTGCGGGCCGCCGCGGTGGAGACCTGCTGGCCCAGGACGGCGCGTACGGCGAACTCCGCCTCGTCGACCGTACGCGGCACGCGACGGCCGGGGGCCTTGTCCACCAGCGGTGCGAGCACCGGGTCCGTGCGCAGCTGGTCGTCGACGGCGACCGGGTCGGCGTCCAGGTCGAGCATGCGCCGGCAGCGGCTGATGGCGACGGTCAGGTCCCGCAGGTCGCTGAGGGTGAGGCGGCAGCCGATGTGGTCGGGGTTCGGCGTCAGCGCGACGATGCCGTGCCCGTAGGGCAGGCGCAGGGTGCGCCGGAAGGCTCCGTCCCGCCATTCCTCCACGCCCGGTACGCCCGTCGCCGCGAGGTGGCCGAAGAGGTTGTCGGGGTTGAGCGGGGCGCGGAAGGGGAGGCGGAGGGTCAGGGTGCCGGGGGTGGCCCCGGTGCCGGTGCCCGTCGCCGGGCCGGCGCCGCCGCGCCGCGGGACTCGGGCGCGCAGTTCGCTCGGGGAGAGCGCGAACACGTCGCGAACGGTGTCGTTGAAGGTGCGGACGGAGGCGAAACCGGCCGCGAACGCCACCTCCGCCATGGGGAGTTCGGTGGTCTCGATGAGGAGGCGGGCCGTCTGCGCGCGCTGGGCCCGCGCCAACGCCAGGGGGCCCGCGCCGAGTTCGGCGAGGAGTTGGCGTTCGACCTGGCGGGTGCTGTAGCCGAGGCGGACGGCGAGGCCCGGAACGCCGTCCCGGTCGACCACGCCGTCGGCGATCAGCCGCATGGCGCGGGCGACCAGGTCGGCGCGCTGGTTCCACTCCGGTGAGCCCGGACTGGTGTCCGGCCGGCAGCGCTTGCAGGCGCGGAAGCTGGCCTGCTGGCAGGCGGCGGCACTGGGCAGGAAGATCATGTTCTCGGGTTTGGGCGGTACGACCGGACAGCTCGCCCGGCAGTAGATGCCGGTGGTCGTGACCGCAGTGAAGAACCAGCCGTCGAACCGCGCGTCCTTGGACCGCACGGCGCGCACACAGCGCTCCCGGTCGCTGTGCATCCCGTTCTGCATGCGTCCAGGATCGACGACGGGGCCGGTCCGCGCTGGCGAGAATCCGACATCAGCCTCGCGCGGCCCGGAGCGCTCGTCCGGTCCCGGTCCCGGTCCCTGTCCTGGTCCCGCCTCCGCCCCCGCTTCACTTCCCGTGCCAGGCGCGCTCCCGGAGCAGCCGCAGGCCGTTGAGGCCGACCAGCACCGTCGAGCCCTCGTGCCCGGCCACCCCGAGCGGCAGGGGCAGCCGCCCGAGCAGGTCCCACAGGACGAGCACGGTGATGGCGGTGGCGGCGATCACCAGGTTCTGGAGCACCAGCCGGCGCGCGGTCCGGGACAGCCGTACGACCGCGGGGACGGCGGTGAGGTCGTCGCGGACGAGGACCGCGTCCGCGGTCTCCAGCGCCAGGTCGGAGCCCACGCCGCCCAGCGCGATCCCGGAGTGCGCGGCCGCGAGGGCGGGCGCGTCGTTGACCCCGTCGCCGACGAACAGCACCTTGTGTCCGTGCCGCTGGAGATCGCGTACGGCGTTCACCTTGTCCTCGGGCAGCAGATCGGCGCGGACGTCCGTGATGCCGGTGGCGGCGGCTGCGCGGGCGGCGGCACCGGCGTTGTCGCCGGTGAGCAGGACCGGGCCGGCGTCGGTGAGGCCGGCGAGCGCGGCGGCCGCCGCGGGGGCGTCGGGGCGCAGCCGGTCGGTGAGGGTGAGGGTGCCGACGGGGGTGGCATCGCGGCTGACGAGGACCGTGGTGGCACCGGTGGGGGTGGAGTCGCGGCCGTCGGCGGGGCGGGCGGGGGGCCGTACCTCGGTGGGGACGCGCGTCGCGTCGGCAGCGGCAGCGGCAGCGGCAGCGGCAGCGGCAGGGTCTTCGGAGCGGCCCACCGTCACCCTGCGGCCCCCGACCACCGCCGCGACCCCCCGTCCCGGCATCGCCGTGAACTCCTCGGCCGGCACGATCGGCAGACCCCGCGCGCGGGCCGCCGTCACGACCGCGCGGGCGACCGGATGCTCGCTGGGGTGTTCCGCGGCCGCGGCGAGCGCGAGGAGCGCGTCCGCGTCGAGGCCGGAGCCCGGCAGGGGGCGTACGCCGGTCACCTCGGGCGTGCCCTCGGTCAGGGTGCCGGTCTTGTCGAGGGCGACCGTGTCGACCTCGCCGAGGCGTTCCATGGCGACGGCCGACTTGACCAGGACGCCGTGGCGGCCGGCGGTGGCGATGGCGGAGAGCAGGGGCGGCATGGTGGCGAGCACGATCGCGCACGGGGAGGCGACGATCATGAAGGTCATGGCGCGCAGCAGCGCGTCCGTGAGGTTCGCGCCGAGGGCGAGCGGTACGGCGAACACGGCGAGGGTGGCGGCCACGACGACGAACGCGTAGCGCTGTTCGATCCTCTCGACGAAGAGCTGGGTCGGGGCCTTGGTCCGGGAGGCCTCCTCGACGAGGGTGACGATCCGGGCGATCACCGACTCGGCGGGGTCGGTCCCGACCCGGACGCGCAGGGCCCCGGTGCCGTTGAGGGTGCCGGCGAAGACCTCGTCCCCGGGGCGCTTGACGACCGGCAGGGGTTCGCCGGTGACGGTGGCCTGGTCGGCCTCGCTGACGCCGTCCACGACCCGGCCGTCGGCGCCGATCCGCTCCCCCGGCCGGACCAGCAGCAGGTCCCCGACGGCGAGTCCGGCGGCCGGGACGGTCTCCTCGCCGTGGGCGGTCAGCCGGGTCGCGGTGTCGGGGGCGAGGTCGAGCAGGCCGCGTACGGAGTCGGCGGTGCGGGCGGTGGCGAGGGCCTCCAGGGCGCCGGAGGTGGCGAAGATGACGATGAGCAGGGCACCGTCGAGGACCTGTCCGATCGCGGCGGCGCCCAGCGCGGCGACGATCATCAGCAGGTCGACGTCGAGGGTCTTCGCACGCAGCGCGCGCAGTCCTTCGAGGGCCGGTTCCCAGCCGCCGGTGAGGTAGGCGGCCGCGTACGGGACGGCGCAGACCCAGGCCGGCAGGCCGAGGCCGATGTCGAGGATCAGGCCGAGCAGGAACGCGAGGGTCGACGCGAGCGCCCAGCGGGCCTCGGGCAGGGCGAGGACGTGGGTGCGCCGGCGCGGCACCGCCGGGGCGGACTGCTCGACGGGGGTGGACACGGAGGTGAGGGTCGCTGACACCCGGGCCACGATACAGGAACACATGAAGACTCATTCATCTGTTCATGTGCGATGGTAAGATGGCCGCATGGGTCATGGAGCCGTCAGCACCGCAGCGACCGCCGTCGAGCGGGTGCGCCTGGACGCGGACAATGTCGCCAAGGTGGCCACCACCCTCCAGGCCCTGTCCACCCCCTCCCGGCTGCTGATCCTCGCGCGGCTGCGCGAAGGCCCCCTGCCCGCCACGGAGTTGGCGGCCGAGGTGGGCATGGAACAGTCGGCGTGCTCGCACCAGCTGCGGCTGCTGCGCAATCTGGGCCTGGTGGTCGGCGAGCGGCGCGGCCGGTCGGTGGTGTACGCGCTGCACGACGACCATGTCGCCGGGCTCCTCGACCAGGCCGTCTACCACGTCGAGCATCTACGGCTGGGCATCAGCGACACGGCCGAGTAGCGCGGCCCGTCGGCCGACGAGCCGGCCGCGGGGTCATGCGGGGGATTCGGTTCCGGAGTCGCCGGCGGGTACTTCGGTTCCGGAATCGTCGGCGGGTGCTTCGGCGGACAGGAAGTCGACGACGCTCAGGGCGAACAGCAGGGTGAGCGCCAGACCGATGACGACCCAGCCGGTCGGGTACGGCCACAGCAGGTAGACGAGGACGGTCGCCGCGACCAGGATCCAGGTGATCCAGGTACGGAACCGGCGCACGAACGGGCCGACCGGGCCGGTGCGCAGTCCCGCGTGGTCGGCGGTCGTACGGACCGCGCCGATGCCCGCGTGCCACAGGCCCCGGACGAAGACGGCCCGGCGGCCCGGCCCGGTGAGCCAGGCGGCCACGGCCACCACCACACCGAGGGCGACCACCACCCGCACGCCGGTGCGCAGGAAGCGGGTCAGCGTGTCGTACACGGACGCGGCGGCCGGCTGGGAGACACCGGCCGGGAGGGCGTCCAGGTAGACCACCCGGAACACGCTCAGGGCGATGCCGAGCGAGAGGGTGGCGAGGGCGAAGCAGAGGGCCGAGACGACGAGGGCGCGGCGGCGGTGGGCGGCGAGCAGCACGCCCGCCGCGACCAGCAGCACGGCCAGTACCGGCAGCCAGAGCCCGGCCAGTTCCAGCAGCCGGACGTAGGTGCGGATCCGGCCGATGTCGTCGGAGCGGACCAGCGTGAAGTCGGTGTGGAGGGTGGGGATCCGGCGGGCGACCGTCAGGCCGTCGTCGGCGAGGCGTTCCTTGACCTCCTCGACGACCGGGGCGAGGTCGAGGGTGACGGTGTCCTTCTCCAGCCGGACCGCGCCGCCCCCGCTGCCGGTGAGGGCCTTGTCCAGGGTGTCGTGGACGCGCCGGTTGGCGTCGGCCCAGATCCGCTGGAAGGCGGCGGAGGCGACGACCGCCCGGGCCTTGTCGTGGACGAAGCTGCGGACCGCGTCCTGCAACGGCTCCCCCAGCGCGCCCAGGGCCTTCTCCAGCAGCGGCCGCTGGGCCGGGGCCGCGCTCTGGAGCAGGGCCGGGAGGTCGAGGCGGCTCATGA
The DNA here is from genome assembly GCF_014648915.1 of Streptomyces phaeofaciens. Taxonomy (GTDB): domain Bacteria; phylum Actinomycetota; class Actinomycetes; order Streptomycetales; family Streptomycetaceae; genus Streptomyces; species Streptomyces phaeofaciens. Next base: position 243,610 of record NZ_BMSA01000008.1, read on the forward strand.
CGGCGTCGGTGACGCTCGCCGCGGCCGCGTTCTGGATGTCCGGGTCGGAGGCCAGCGGGCGGACGGTGTCGACGTACCGGTCGGTGTCCCCGACCAGTTCGGCGCTCCAGGCGGCGACGACACCCAGCGGGGCCAGCAGGCAGCCCAGGACGACGAGGACGGCCGCGAGGAGGGAGCGCAGGGGGTGGCGGGCAGGGCGGGAGGGAGCGACGGCCGGGGCGGTGGGGGCGTCGCGGGCCGCGCGGAGTTCGGTCTCCAGTACGGCGACCCGGGCGCGCAGCCGCTCCACTTCCCCCGGGCCGGAGGCGTCCTCGGGGCCGGCGGGCGCGGCGCTGTCCGGCATGGCGCGCTCCCTCGTCCGTCGCTGGGGTCCTGTGGCTGTTGCCAGGACACCCCGGGCGTACGGGGACGGCGAGCGTGGCGGGGCCGTCCGGGTGAGCGGCCCCGCCCTAGGCCGTGTCCGCAAAGTGGCGTCGTCTGCCCGCAGGGCAGGGCGTCGCGAGCCAGACGGGACTTTGCGGACACGGCCGAGGGGGTGTCTCGTCGAGACGCCCCCTCGGCTCACATGTTGATCATGTGGCCTGCCAGGCCGTGCACGGCCTCCTTGACGGCCTCGCCCAGGGTCGGGTGGGCGTGGACGTTGCGGGCGACCTCGTGGACGGTGAGGTCCCACTGCTGGGCCAGGGTGAGTTCCGGCAGCAGTTCGGTGACGTCCGGGCCGATCAGATGGCCGCCGATCAGCTCGCCGTGCGTGGCGTCGCTGATGAGCTTGACGAAGCCGGTGGTGTCGCCGAGGCCGTGGGACTTGCCGTTGGCGGAGAAGGGGAACTTCGCGACCTTGACGTCGTAGCCGAGGTCGCGGGCCTGGGCCTCGGTGTAGCCGAAGCTGGCGATCTGGGGCTGGCAGTAGGTGGCCCGCGGGATCATCGCGTAGTCGAGTTCCATCGTCTCGGCGTCGGCGAGGGTCTCGGCGGCGATCACGCCCATCGCCTCGGCGGTGTGCGCGAGCATCAGCTTCGCGGTGACGTCGCCGATGGCGTAGATGTGCGGGACGGACGTACGGCAGCGGCCGTCGACCTCGATCGCGCCCCGCTCGGTGACCTCGACGCCGGTGCTCTCCAGGCCGTAGCCGGTGACGTTCGGGGCGAAGCCGATCGCCTGGAGCACCTTGTCGGCCTCCAGGACCTTCGAGGTGCCGTCCTTGGCGGTGACGGTGACGCGGACCTGCGGGCCGGACTCGTCGATGGCGTCGACCCGGGTGGAGGTGAGCACGTCGATGCCCAGCTTGCGGTACTGGCGGGCGAGTTCGGCGGAGACCTCGGCGTCCTCCAGGGGTGCCATGCGGTCCAGGAACTCGACGACGGTGACCTTCACGCCGTAGTGGTGCAGGACGTAGGCGAACTCGATGCCGATCGCGCCGGCGCCCGCGACGACGATCGACTGCGGGAGGTCCTCGGCGAGGATCTGCTCCTCGTACGTCACCACGCGCGCGCTGCGCTTGGTGCCGGGCAGCAGCCTGGGGGTGGCGCCGGTGGCGATGATGCAGTGGTCGAAGCCGAGGGTGCGGGTGTTGCCCTCGTAGTCGCTCACCTGGAGGGTGTGCGGGTCGAGGAAGGTGCCACGGCCGTCGAACTCGGTGATCTTGTTCTTCTTCATCAGGTAGTGGACGCCCTTGACGCGGCCGTCGGCGACCTTGCGGCTGCGGCGGTAGGCCTCGCCGTAGTCGAAGGAGATCTGGCCGTCCACCTTGATGCCGAAGGTCTTCGCCTCGTGGGTGAAGATGTGCGCCAGTTCGGCGTTGCGCAGCAGGGCCTTGGTGGGGATGCAGCCCACGTTCAGACAGACCCCGCCCCAGTACTTCTCCTCGACGACCGCGACGCGTTTGCCCAGCTGGGCGGCGCGGACCGCGGCGACGTAGCCGCCGGGGCCGGCGCCGAGGACCACGACGTCGAAGCGTTCGTCCTGCTCGGCCATGGGAGGTTTCCTTTTCCGTGGAGTGCGTGACGGGCGGTGCGTAGTGCTGGTCCGATTCTTCCGCGTCGTCGGGCAGAATGCGCGAGTGATCGAACACTGCTGTCATGAGATGGCCCACCAGGTCGATCGGCGGTGCGAGACGCACGCCGACGCCTTCGCCTGCCCGGACGCGCTCGTGCGGTTCGGACCGCGGTTCCAGGAGTACGGGCTGATCGTCCATGACGGGGGCACCGCGACCGTCCGGATCGCTTTCTGCCCGTGGTGCGGACAGCGCCTGCCCGAGTCCCAGCGGGACCGCTGGTTCGACGAGATGGAGGCGCGCGGGATCGACCCCTGGGAGGACGAGGTCCCCCCGGAGTTCGAGGACGGAAGGTGGCTGAGCACGGTCACCGAGGGGTGACCGTGCCCGGCCGAGGAAACGGTTGTCCGCCGGCCGGAGCCCGCTACTCGGGCGTCGCCGTCGGCCGTCGCGACTCCCTCGTCGCGTCGTCGACGTTCCGCAACGGCCGCAGCCGGTAGGTGTAGGCGTAGTCGCGGTCGGCGAACAGCTTGTACTCGTCGTGGGTGTGCGCGCCCCAGCTGTTGTCGCCGCCCACGCCCATCTGACGGTGGCTGACGCGCAGCACGACTTCGGGGCGCGGGGTGAGCTGGTAGTCGTGGCGGGCCCCGACGGACAGGTCCTCGGGGGTGAAGTGCGAGGCGTTGACCTCCAGGAGCGTTTCGCCGGAGACGAGCAGGCCGGTGCCGTCGCGGCCGGTGAGGGCGATCCAGCGGACGTCCGTCCGGTTGCCGTTCTCCTGCGGGCGCAGGTAGGAGGTCCCCTGCCCGGTGACGGTGCCGGAGTACAGGCCGACGTCGGTGGCGTTGTTGCGGTCCCAGTGGTTCTCCTCCGGGCCGCGGCCGTAGTAGCGCAGGTTCTCCAGCCGGGCGGGCAGGAACAGCAGGGTGCCGACCTCCGGGATGTACGGCAGCGAGGCCGCGCCCGGGTGCAGGGTGTTGTCGACCTTGATCTCGGCGTTCCCGAAGACGGTGTAGGTGGTGGTGTACGTCGACTCCGTGGTCGTGGGCAGGGTGCCGGTGACGCCGATCTCGACGGCCCGGTCGCTCAGCGCCCGTACGGTCACGCCGGTCACCGTGCGGCGGGCGCCGGCGTCGCGCCAGGTCTGGTTGCGGGTGTGCTGGCCGTTGCCCCGGTCGTTGTCGGTGGGGGCCCGCCAGAAGTTCGGGGCCGGGCCAAAGGAGAGCAGCTCGGCGCCACCGGCCCGGTACGAGGTGATGACGCCGGTCTGCTTGTCGACGGCGACGGAGAAGCCCCGGCCGGTGACGGTGACCGTGTCGGCGGTGTCCGTGTGGGCGAGCGCCGGGACACCGTCCGGTGACACGGGGGTGACGGCGGGGCTCGCGGCGTCGACGGCGAGCTGCTGCTTGGCCACCTCGAAGCCGGCCTCGGCCCACTTCGTGGACTCGCGGGTGGTGAAGGACAGCCGGAGGAAGTACTCGGCGCCGGGGGCCGGGTCGCCCGGGAGCCGGAAGGGCACGGTGATGTCCTTGCTCGACAGCGGCGCCACGTCGAGCTGTGCGCGGCTGAGTCTGCCGCGCCGGACCACCTGTCCGTCGCCGACGAGTTCCCAGTGTCCGTCGAACGCGCGGAGGTTGGTGAAGAGGTACTCGTTGGTGAGGGTGACGGCCGCGCCGGGGGCGAGCCGGTCGCCGTCGGCGGGTGCGGCGTTGACGGCCTGGTAGATCTGCTTGACCTCGGCGGACTTGCCGGTGAGGCCGCGGTCGGCGGTGACGATGCCGTCGCCGGAGAAGGCGCCGTCGTTGGGGTTGTCGCCCCAGTCGCCGCCGTAGGCCAGGAACGTCTCGTCGCGGGGCCGCTTCTCGGTGTGGCCGGCGGTGGCGGCGTCGAACCAGAACCGTACGCCGTCGTCGCCCGCGCCCCGGCTGTCGGAGGCCAGTTCGGCGGCGGTCAGGGAGCGTGCGTAGACCCGGGCCCGGCGGACGGTGCCGCTGAACTCGCGGGTCGGGTTGTCGACGTCGGTGGCGAGGGCGAGGGACGCGGTGTTGCCGCTGGGGCGCCGGGTGGTGGTCCGGGTGGCGCGTACGGAGCCGTCGACGTACAGGGTGAGGGTGCCCGCGTCCGCGTCGAAGACACCCGCGACATGGTGTTCGCGGCCGGTCCAGTCGTCCGGGAGCGCCCAGGTGGCGGTGATCCACTGGCCGCCGCCGTGGATGAAGAACTCCAGGGTGCGGCCCGACTGCTTGAGGGCGTACTGGGTGTCGCCCTTGGCGATGATCGGCTGGTGGTAGCCGGTCGCGCCCGGGGTGATCCAGGCCTCCAGGGTGAGGGAGCCGGTGAGGTCGAGGCGTTCGTCGCGGGGGAAGACGGTGCCGCCCCGGACGCCCTCGTCCCGGCTGAAGGTGCCGGCGGGGGCGATGATCTCGCCGCTCAGGGCGGCGGGCCCGGTCTCGGTGAGGAACGTGCGGGCCGGGGTGGGCCAGCTGAGGGCCTGGTCGACGAAGTCCCAGATCCAGCCGCCCTGGAGCACGTCGTGGCGGCGGACGAGGTCCCAGTACTTCTTGAAGTTGCCGTTGGAGTTCCCCATCCCGTGGGAGTACTCGATCATCACGTACGGGCGGGTGTCGGCCGTGTCCTTCGCGCGGGCCTCGACGCGGGAGGGGCTGTCGTACATCTCGGAGCGGATGTCGCTGATGCCGGGGCGGTCGTCGCCCTCGTACTGGATGACGCGGGTGGTGTCGTAGGAGCGGATCCAGTCGTACATGGCGGTGAACGTGCTGCCGCCGCCCGCCTCGTTGCCGAGCGACCAGATGACGACGCTGGCGTGGTTCTTGTCGCGGTGGACCATGTTCTGGGCGCGGGCGACGCACGCCGTGGTCCACTCGGCGTGGTCGCCGGGGTACTGGCCGCGGATGCCGTGGGTCTCGAGGTTGGTCTCGTCGACGAGGTACAGGCCGTACTCGTCGGCGAGTTCGAGCCAGATCGGGTTGTTGGGGTAGTGCGAGGTGCGGACGGTGTTGATGTTCAGCCGTTTGATGATCTCGATGTCCCTGACCATGTCGGCGCGGGTGAGGGCCGATCCGTGCACCGGGTGCATCTCGTGGCGGTTGGTGCCCCGGAGGGAGACCGGCTTGCCGTTGATGCGCATCAGGCCGTCCCGCAGCGCGAACTCGCGCAGGCCGACCCGGTGGGAGAGGGTCTCGATCACCTTTCCGGCCGGGTCGCGCAGCCGGAGCACGGCGGTGTACAGGTCGGGGTGTTCGGCCGACCACAGGCGTGGCCGGGGCACGGCCCTGGTGGCCCGGACGGTCTGTTCCTCGCCCGCGCCGAGGGCGACGGCCTGCGTGAGCGGTCTGGGCCACACCGGGTGCCCGTCGGCGTCGTGGAGCTGGGTCTCGACGGTGTAGCGGCCGGCGCCCTCGCCGCCGTAGTCCCGCACGCTGGCGGTGACCGAGAGCGCGGCGGCCGTGTGGTCGTCGCTCAGCGGGGTGTCCAGCCGGAAGTCGCGCAGATGGACGGCCGGGGTGGAGTACAGGTAGACCGAGCGGAAGATGCCGCTCAGCCGGATCATGTCCTGGTCCTCCAGCCAGTCGCCGTCGGAATAGCGGTAGACCTCGACGGCGATCTGGTTGGTGCCCGGCGAGAGGTGCGGGGTGATGTCGTACTCGGCCGGGTCGTAGGAGTCCTCGTGGTAGCCGACCAACTGGCCGTTGATCCATACGTAGTGGGCGGACTTGACCCCTTCGAAGTGCAGGAAGGTCCGCCGTCCGTCCCAGTCGCGCGGGACGGTGAAGGTACGGCGGTACTGGCCCACGGGGTTGTAGCGGGTGGGGGCGGCCGGCGGCTGCGCGTCCTCGCCGTGGCCGTTGGCGCCCCACCACGGGTAGGTGATGTTGATGTAGATCGGGCGGTCGTGGCCGTGCAGCTGCCAGGCGGAGGGGACGGGGATGGTGTCCCAGCCGCTGTCGTCGAGGTCGGTGCGATGGAAGTCGGCGTCGCGGTCGTCCGGGCGGTCGGCGTGGGCGAACCTCCAGATGCCGTCGAGGCTCAGCCGGTACGGGGAGCGGGTGCGGTCGGCGGCGAGGGCCTGGGCGAGGGTTCCGTACGGCATGAGGGTGGTGTGCGCGGGCTCGGTGCCGAGGCGGAAGACGTCGATGTGGCCGTTCCACTCGGGGGTGGTGCCGGCCGCGGCGGCCCGGTGGGTGCCGGCGGGTGCGGACAGGGCGAGCGCGCCGAGGACGGCGGCGGATCCTTCGAGGAGACGACGACGGCTGACGACCACCCGCTGGGGGCGGTCCGGCCGGTCCATGGACGACACGTGCGGGTGCGACATGACCACGACCTTCCTCGGGGCGGACCGTGCGGCTGCACGGACGGAGGGTGCGTCAGATCTTGTCGGATAGTGTTGATAAACCGAACAGTGGCACGCCGTGATGGCCAAATTTCAACTCACTTCGGCGCAACGCCACTTGGCTCCCGGCGGCCCCGTCCGCCGCCGCCCTCAGTACACGTCCCGCACGTACCGCTTGTCGGCGGCGAGCTGCTTGACGTACGCCGCCGCCTCCGGCTCGCCGAGGCCGCCGTGGACGACGGCGACGTCGCGCAGCGCCTGGTCGACGTCCTTGGCCATGCGGGAGGCGTCGCCGCAGACGTAGAAGTGCGCGCCGTCCTGGAGCCAGGACCACAGCTGGGAGCCGTGCTCGCGCATCCGGTCCTGCACGTACACCTTGGCGCGCTGGTCGCGGGAGAACGCGGTGTCCAGGCGGGCGAGGGTGCCGTCGGCCGTCAGGGCGGCCAGTTCCTCCTCGTAGTAGAAGTCCGTCGCCCTGCGCTGCTCGCCGAAGAACAGCCAGTTGGGCGCCCGGTGCCCGCGGGCCCGGCGCTCCTGGAGGAAGCCGACGAAGGGTGCCACGCCGGTGCCGGGTCCGACCATCACCATGGGCGTGGCGGAGTCGGCGGGCGGCCGGAACTGCGGGGCGCGCTGGACGTGCACGGCGACCTCGGTGTCCGGGGCGGCGTCCGCGAGGAAGGGCGAGCAGACGCCCTGGCGGGGCCGGCCGGCCAGGTTCTCGTAGCGCACCACGGAGACGGTGAGGGAGACGAGGTGGGGGTCGATCAGCGGGCTGGAGGATATGGAGTACAGGCGGGGCTGGAGCCGGCCCAGCACCTCGGCCCACTCCTGGGCACCGGCCCGGATCCCGAACTCGGCGACCACGTCGACGGCCTGCCGGCCCCAGGACCACTTCGCCAGCTCCCCCTTGTTGTCCGGGCGCAGCAGCTTGCGCAGCTCGCGCGGGTCGCGGGCGCGCTCGGCGGTGAAGCGGAGCAGGGCCGGGGTGATCCGGGTGATGTCGAGGTGGCGCAGCAGCGCCTCGCCGAGGGGGAGCTCGCCGGTCGCGCCGAGCCGCACCGGTGCGTGCGCGTCGAGTCCGGTGACGGTCAGCCACTCCTGCACCAGTGCCGTGGAGTTGAGCGGCCGCACGCCGAGGGCGTCGCCCGCCTCGTACGTCAGCGGGGTCTCGCTGTCGCGGGTGTCGAAGGTGAAGCGCCGGACCTCCTTGCCGGAACCCGGAAGGCTCAGCAGCCGGTTGCCGGTGAGGCGGGCGATGACGGGGGCGGGGCGCTTGGGGCGGGCGGGGACGGCGGCCGGAGCCGCGGCGGGGACGGCCTCGGTGACCGTCGTGGCCGCCGAGGGAGCGGCCCCCGCCGCCTCCTTGAGCGCCGTGAGCACCTGGTCCAGCCAGGCCTCCGCCTGCGGCTCGAAGTCGGGTTCGCAGTCGGTGCGCGGGGCCAGCCGGACCGCTCCGAGTTCGTCCATCCGGTCGTCCAGGCGGCGGCCGTGCCCGCAGAAGTCGTCGTAGGAGGAATCGCCGAGGGCCAGGACGGCATAGCGGCGGCCGCTGAGGCGGCCGGTGTCGAGGGCGGTGAGGCCGTCCCAGAAGCCGGCGCCGTTGTCGGGGGCGTCGCCGTCGCCGAAGGTGCTGGTGATCAGCAGCAGGTCGGCGTCGGAGGGCAGGGTGGCGGGGTCGGCCTCGTCCATGGCGACGAGGGAGGGCGCGTGGCCGCCCGCCTCTAGCCGGGCGGCGGTGGTGGCGGCGAACTCCTCGGCGTTGCCGGTCTGCGAGGCCCACAGGATCACCACGCTGCGGCCGGGGGCGTCCTCGTGCGGGTGCGCGGGTGCCGTGGCCGTGCGGGAGTACATGCCGGCGAGGGTGCCGTTGACCCACAGGGCGTGCTCGGGGCTGAAGGGCGCGTCCGCGGGCAGGACGGGGACGCCGGGGGCACCGGCCGGGATGCCCGCGAGGAAGCCGACCAGGTACTGGCGCTCACGCTCGGTGAGGACCGGCGGCGGGGCGGGCGCCAGCCCGAAGACGGAGGCGGCGGACGGCAGCACGGCGGTGGGCGCGAGGACGGGGGCCGGTGTCACGGCCGCCGGGGCCTGCACGCTGACCGGTGTGGACACTTTCGTCAGGGACACCGCGCATACCTTCAGCTCGGGCTGGAAGGAGAGCGGGTCGACGGCGTCGCTGGTCACCGCGTTGACGCTGAGGTACTCGCCGAAGAGGTCGTTCCAGTGGAACGGCGCGAAGCAGGAGCCGGGCAGCACCCGGTCGGTGACCACGGCGGGCAGCACGGCGCGCCCGCGCCGGGAGGCGACCTCGACCGAGTCGCCGTCGGCGACGCCGAGGGCTGCCGCGTCCTCGGGGTGGACCTCGACGAACGGCCCGGGGTCGAGCTTGTTGAGCTTGGCGACCCTGCCGGTCTTGGTCAGGGTGTGCCACTGGTGCTGGAGCCGGCCGGTGTTCAGGACGAACGGGTAGTCGTCGTCCGGCATCTCGGCGGGGGCGAGGTGCGGGCGGGGGTGGAAGACGGCGCGGCCGGACGCGGTGGCGAAGGTGAGCGTGCCGTCGGGGCCGGCGTAGCGGACCGGGTTGCGGGCGGGGCCGCCGGCGGTGGCGGCGGGCCACTGCACGGGGGTCTCGCGGAGCCGGTCGTAGGTGACTCCCCGCAGGTCGTAGCCGGTCTGCGGGTTGTGGAAGCGCTTGATCTCCTCGAAGATCTCCTCCGCCGAGTCGTAGGAGAAGCCGTCCTCGTACCCCATCGCGCGGGCCACGGCGGCGATCAGGCGCCAGTCGGCGGTGGCCTCGCCGGGCGGGTCGGCGGCGGGGCGGGCGAGGGTGAGGTTGCGTTCGCTGTTGATCAGGACGCCCTCGGTCTCGGTCCACAGGGCGGCGGGCAGGACGACGTCGGCGTAGGCGTTGGTCTCGGTGTCGGCGAAGACGTCCTGGGCGACGACGAACTCGGCGGCCTCCAGGCCCTCGATGACCGTCCTGCGGTTGGCGACGGAGGCGACCGGGTTGGTGCAGATGATCCAGCAGGCCTTGATCTCGCCGTCGGCCATCTTCCGGAACATCTCGACGGTGCCCTTGCCGACGCCGTCGGCCCGGATCGTGCCGGGCTCGAGCCCCCAGACGTCCTCGGTGAGGGCGCGGTCGGCGTCGACGAGCACGGAGCGCTGGCCGGGCAGGCCGGGGCCCATGTACCCCATCTCGCGCCCGCCCATGGCGTTGGGCTGGCCGGTCAGGGAGAACGGGCCGCTGCCGGGGCGGCAGATCTTGCCCGTGGCGAGGTGCAGGTTGATCAGGGCGTTGGTGTTCCAGGTGCCGTGGGTGGACTGGTTGAGGCCCATGGTCCAGCAGCTGGTCCACTCCCCCGCCTCGCCGATCAGCCGGGCGGCCTCGCGCAGGTCGGCCTCGGGGATGCCGGTCAGCTCCGCGACGGTGGCCGGCGGGTAGTCGGCGAGGAAGCCGGGCATCGCCTCCCAGCCCTCGGTGTACGCGGCGACGAAGTCGGGGTCGGTGTGGCCGTCCTCGTGCAGGAGGTGCAGCAGGCCGTTCAGGAGGGCGAGGTCGGTACCGGGCCTGACCTGGAGGAACAGATCGGCCTTGGCCGCCGTGGCGGTGCGGCGCGGGTCGACGACGATCAGTTTCGCGCCCGCCTTCACCCGGTCCATCATCCGCAGGAAGAGGATGGGGTGGCAGTCGGCCATGTTGGAGCCGATGACGAAGAAGACGTCCGCCGTGTCGAGGTCGTCGTACGAACCGGGCGGGCCGTCGGCGCCCAGGGACAGCTTGTAGCCGGTTCCCGCGCTCGCCATGCACAGCCGGGAGTTCGACTCGATCTGGTTGGTGCGCAGATAGCCCTTGGTCAGCTTGTTCGCCAGGTACTGCGCTTCGAGGCTCATCTGGCCGGAGACGTAGAGGGCGACCGCGTCGGGGCCGTGCTCGTCGACGATCGCCCGCAGCCGCCGGGCGGTCTCGGCGACCGCCGCGTCCACCGGGGCGGGCTCCGGTTCCTCGCCCCGGTCCGCGCGGACGAGGGCGGTGGACAGCCGGCCGGGGGCGGCGAGCATGTCGGCGGTGGTGGCGCCCTTGGTGCAGAGCCGCCCCTGGTTGGCGGGGTGCTGCTTGTCCCCGGACGCCTTCAGGACCGTACGGCGTCCGTCCGGTCCGCGGCCGATGTCGAGGACCATGCCGCAGCCGACACCGCAGTACGAGCAGACCGTGCGCACCTTCGTCGCGCTGTCGGTCCGCGGGTCCGGCACGGCCACGGGCGCTCCCTTCGTTCTGACGATCGGCCTGGTGAGAGCCATGGTGACCGTACGAAGTGTGCATTACGCAGGTGTCTCCCGAACGGGCCACCAGGGGTTAAGCCCGGCGCACAGCGGACGGCGGGCGGATGTGAGCGGGAGCCCGTGGCCCTCCCGGAGCCGCTTTCTGTGGGATTCCTTTGCCTTGCCTCTATGGCATGGACTTGTCAAACATGTCAGGCTTCCCTCACCCGTCGCACACCGCTGCTCTCCGTTCGGCCCACCCCGCAAAGGAGCCACGTGTGAGACCCACCCCCCGCAAGGCCCTGGCCGCGAGCGCGCTCGCTCTCGCCGCCGTCGCCACCCTCTCCCTCCCCGCGACCCCGGCGGCCGCCGCACCGGACGCCGCCTGCACCCCGGCCCAGGTGGTCGCCAACGGCGGCTTCGAGAGCGGTGCCACGTCCTGGACGCAGTCCTCGACGAGCGTGGTCACCAACCGCACCGGCCAGAGCGCCCACGGCGGCGGCTACTACGCCTGGCTGGACGGCACCGGCGGCACCCACACCGACACGCTCTCGCAGAGCGTGACCGTCCCGTCCGGCTGCGCCAGTGCCACCCTCACCTTCTGGCTGCACATCGACACCGCCGAGACCACGTCCTCCACGGCCTACGACAAGCTCACCGCCAAGATCGGCTCGACGACCCTCGCGACCTGGTCGAACCTCGACAAGAACACCGGATACGTCCAGAAGACGTTCGACGTGTCCGCGTTCGCCGGCCAGACCGTCGCCCTCGCCTTCACCGGCACCGAGGACTCCAGCCTCCAGTCGAGCTTCGTCCTCGACGACATCGCGCTGAACACCGCCGACGGCACCACCCCGCCCGCGGACTCCACCCGGACGCCCATCTCCCCGTCGTACACCGTCAGCCTCACCAGCAACACCGCCGGGACCGTGTGGACCGGGCACCAGAGCGCGACCTTCACCAACGCCTCCGCCACTCCGCTCGGCGAGGTCTATCTGCGGCTGTGGGACAACTACCACGGCACCTGCTCCACCACGCCGATCACGGTCGGCAATGTCACCGGCGGCACCGCGGGCGCGCTCTCGGTCGGCTGCACGGCACTGCCGATCACCCTGTCCACCCCCCTCGCACAGGGGCAGAGCGCCACGATCGGCTTCGACCTGGGCATCTCCGTACCCAGCGGCGCCGACCGGTTCGGCTACGACGGGGCGTTCAGCTTCATCGGGAACGCGCTGCCCGTCCTGGCGGTGAAGGACGGCGCGGGCTGGCACCTGGACCCGTACACCAACAACGGCGAGTCGTTCTACTCGCTGGCCGCCGACTTCCGGGTGACCCTCGACCACCCCAGCACCCTGCTCGTCCCGGCCACCGGCACCTCGGTGGACACCCCCGGCACCAGCGGGCGCACGGTCACCACCGCGACCGCGACCCAGGTCCGCGACTTCGCCTGGGCCGCCGGGCCGTTCAGCAAGATCTCCGGCACCTCGGCCGCCGGCACCCCGGTCAACGTCTACTCCGTCTCCGGCATCAGCGCCGCCAACGCCCAGTCGATGCTGACCACCGCCCGGACCGCCGTCGACGCGCACGCCGCCCGGTTCGGCGCCTACCCGTACGGCGAGCTGGACGCCGTGATCGACAACAACTTCTGGTTCGGCGGCATGGAGTACCCGGGCTTCGTCCTCGACCTGGTCAGCACGACCGCGCTCACCCATGAGATCGGCCACCAGTGGTGGTACGGCATCGTCGGCGACGACGAGTACACCAGCCCCTGGCTGGACGAGTCGTTCACCGACTACGCCACCGACCTCGCGCTCGGCAAGACCGGCACCGGCTGCTGGAGCAGCGTCTCCTGGGCCTCGTCGGCCGAGAAGATCACCAACTCGATGGCCTACTGGGACACCCACTCCTCCCGGTACTCCACCGTCGTCTACGGCTACGGCAAGTGCGCCCTGCACGACCTGCGGCGGCTGATCGGCGAGACCGCCATGACCAAGCTGCTGAAGGACTACGCCACGGCCCACTGGTACGGCGTCTCGACCACGGCCGAGTTCAAGGCGGCCGCGCAGGCCGCCACGACCACGGACCTGACGTCGTTCTGGACCACCCACCGCATCGAGGGCTGAGCGGGCCCCGGGGACGGCACGGCCGCGGCCGTGCCGTCTCAGGTCACCGCACCGCGCTCGGGCGCCGCGTCGTACGCGCCCGTCGTCACGATCTCCCGCAGACAGGTCACCGCCCGAAGGACGTCCGCGTGCGAGAGGTAGAGGGCGTTGACGCCGAAGCGCAGCAGGTCGGGGGCGCGCATGTCGCCGACGATCCCGCGCGCGGCCAGCGCGCGGACCAGGCCGTAGGCGTGCGGGTGCCGCAACGACACCTGGCTGCCCCGGCGTTCGGGGTCGGCCGGGGTGACCGGCTCGAAGCCCAGGCCGTCCAGCAGGGTGCCGGCGCAGCGCAGCAGGAAGCCGGTCAGGGACAGGCTCCTGGCGCGGACCTGCTCCAGGTCGAGGTCGTCGAAGACGGTGAGCGCGGCTTCGAGGCAGAGCAGGGAGAGCATCGGGGGTGTGCCGATGCGGCCCCGCGCGATCCCGGGGGCCGGGGTGTAGGTGTCGTGCAGCCCGAACGGGTCGGCGTGGCCGGTCCAGCCGGTCAGGGCGGGACTCCAGTGCTCGTGGTGCCGTTCGGCGACATAGAGGAAGGCGGGGGCGCCCGGTCCGCCGTTGAGGAACTTGTAGCCGCAGCCGACGGCGAAGTCCACGCCGAGCGCGTCCAGCCGGACGGGCATCGCCCCGGCCGCGTGGCACAGGTCCCACAGGACGAGCGCGCCGGCCTCGTGCGCGGCCCCGGTCAGGGCGGCGATGTCGTGGAGTTCACCGGTGCGGTAGTCGACGGGCGAGTAGCCGACCACGGCGACCCGGTCGCCCTCGGCGGCGAGCAGGCCGTGGAGGTCGGCGGGCCGTACCCGGCGCACCTCCAGACCGGTCCGGGCGGCCACCGAGTCGGTGAGGTACCGGTCGGTGGGAAAGTGGTCGGGGTCGGTGACCAGCAGGGGGCGGCCGGGGCGCAGGGCGGCGGCGGCGCCGAGGGCGTTGTACAGCTGCACGCTGGTCGAGTCGCCGACGAGGGTCTGCCCCGGGGCGGCGCCGACGATCCGGCCGACGGTGTCGCCGACCCGGACGGGGGCCTCCCACCAGGCGTGGGTGTTCCAGGAGGCGATGAGGTCGGTGCCCCACTGCCGGTGCAGGACGTCGTCGAGGACGGGCGGGACGGCGGCGGGCAGCGGGCCGAGCGAGTTGCCGTCGAGGTACACGACGTTCTCGGGCAGCAGGAACCGGCCGCGGGTGTCCGCGAGGGGCGCCTCGGCATCCAATGCGGCTGCTCTGGCGGCGAGTTCGGTGTGGGAGGGTGGTGCGGTGGTCACGGTCGGGGGGACTCCTCCGGTGCGGGGCCGCCGTCCCCGGCCCGGGGTACGGACAGACGGCGCAGGGTGTCGGCGACGGCCCGCGCGGCCGGGGCGCCGGGCTCGATCAGTGTGTAGTGGCCGGTGCCGGGCAGGACGACGGTCTCCAGGTCCCGGTGCACGGCGGCGTAGTCCGCGAACTGGGTGAGCGGGACCTCCTCGTCGGCCTCGCCGTGCAGCAGCACGGTACGAACCCCGGTCGTGCCCGCCTCCTTGAGCAGGGTGAGCGGATCGACGAACGGCAGCCGTTCGTCGAACTCCGCGGGTCCGCCCAGGAGTTGCAGTGCGGCATCACCGCTGAGGCGGTCCCGGCGGGTGGCGTCGAGATCGGTCAGCGGGGCGAGCGCGAGAACGGCCGGAGGCAACTTTGCGGTGTGCCAGGGGGATTCGGGCGGCAGCAGGGAGCGGGCCGCGCACCACAGCGCGAGATGACCGCCCGAGCAGTGCCCGGCCAGCACGTACGGGCGCCCCTGGGGCAGGGTGTCGACGATCCGGGCGATGTCGTCGAAGGTCTCGGGGTACCCGCCGGCGCCCCCGGACCTGCGGAAGCCGGGCAGCAGCACCGAGAAGCCCTGCTGCGCGAGGTGGGCGGCGAACGGGGTGAGGTGCATCCGGTCGTAGCGCCAGTAGCCGCCGTGCAGCAGGATCACCAGCGGGGCGGCCGGGTCCTCGGCGGGCCACGCGTCGTAGACCTGGTGCGGATGGTCGCCGTACCGGCCGTGGACGGGGGCCAGGACCGGCCGCAGCGACAGGACGCGCTTCTCCTCCTCGGCGGCGAACGCCGAGATCTCCCTAGATGTCACCGCGGACCGCCCACAGTTCGGGGAAGACCAGCCGGTCCGCGCGCGCCCGGAGGAAGTCCACCCCCGAGGAACCCGCGCTGCCGGTCTTGGCGCCCATGGCGCGCCGCACCACCATGACGTGGTCGAAGCGCCAGCGGGTGACCCGTTCGGCGATGTCCGTGAGGAGTTCGCCGAGCGCGAGCAGCGGATGGTGCTGCGGGCCGGTGTACACGTGCCGCCAGGCCTCGGTGACTCCGGGATCGGCCTCGTAGGGCAGGGTGACGTCCCGCTCCCGGACGTGTTCCGGCACGGGCAGGCCCTGGCGGTACAGATACGCCAGCACCTCGTCGTAGAGCGAGGGTTCCCGGTGGGCGTCGCGCAGCGCCTCGTGGACCCTCGTATCGCCCTGATGGGCGCGGACCAGCGTCGCGGACTTCTCGCCGAGCAGGAACTCCATGTGCCGGTACATCGCGGACTGGAAGCCGGAGGCCTGGCCGAACGCGGCCCGGAATCCGTTGAACTGAAGGGGCGTCAGGGCAGCGATGGGCTGCCAGGAGTCGACGAGGGCACCCACCGCGCGCCGGCTGCGCACCAGGGCGTCCGTGGCGGCGTCCAGGTCGTCCTTGGCGAAGGCGTCCCGGGCGGTGCGCCATTCGTGGACGATCAGGGTGAACCAGAGTTCCATCACCTGGGTGGTGACGAGGAAGCCCATCTCGTCGGCGGCCTCGGTGAGCGGCTGCTGGAGGGAGTTGAGGACCGAGGCGTGCACATAGTCGTCGTAGGGGCTCACGCCGGGAAACGGCTGGACCAGCGGGTCGTCCGGTGACAGATCCGCGAGCGCGGACGTGCCGTCGTTCATGGATGGCTCCTTGGGGCTTCCGCTCTGGGGGGTGGGCGGGGCGCGGCGGGGGTGGTGCGCGCGCCGGTGGGGCGGGGCTCACAGGCCGAGGTGGACGCCTCCGGTGGCGTCGATCCACTGGCCCGTCACCCAGCGGGCCTCGTCGCTCGCGACGAAGGACACCACGTCGGCGATGTCCGCGGGGGCGCCGAGCCGGTTGAACACCGAGGCCGCGGCGAGCGCCTGGCGGATCTGCGGGTTCTGCAGGGTGGGGTTGATCTCGGTCTCGGTGAAGCCGGGCGCGACCGAGTTCACGGTGATGCCGCGCGGGCCGAGCTGGAGGGCCAGCGAGAGGGTGAGGCTGTCCAGGGCGGCCTTGGTCATCGTGTACGTGGCGATCGCCGGGTAGGCGATCCTGGTGGCGCCGGAGGAGACGGTGATGATCCGTCCGCCGTCCCGGATCCGCCCGAGGGCCTGCTGGAGGATGAAGTACGGCGCCTTGGTGTTGATCGCGAAGACGCGGTCGTAGTCCTCCTCGGTGACGTGCTCGATCGGCCTGGGCAGGGTGATGCCCGCGTTGTTGACGACGATGTCCACGCCGGGCGCCGCGTCGCGGGCGGCCAGGGCGCGGTCGAAGGCGTCCCAGAGGGTGGCGGCGTCGCCGGGGACGCCCAGTTCGGCGTGGATCGCGAAGGCTCGGCCGCCGTCCGCCTCGATCTCCTTGACCGTGCGCTCGGCGGCGGTGTGGTCGTGCCCGTAGTGCACGGCGACCAGCGCGCCCTCGCGGGCGAGGCGTCCGGCGACGGCCCGGCCGATGCCGCGGCTGCCGCCCGTGACCAGGGCGGTCCTGTCCTGGTGTCGTCCGGTGGTGGTCAAGTGCGTGTCCTTTCGGGCGGCCGCCGGACGGTTCTCGGGCGGCTTTGGGGGCTTTGGGGGCTTTGGGGGTCGTTCGAAGTGCGTTCGGGCGACGAGCCCTTCACGCGTCGAAGTCGAGCGTGAGGTCGTCGCCGGCGGGCCGGGCGCGGCAGGCGAGGGTGTAGCCGGCCGCCAGGTCCCGCGGGTCGAGGGCGTGCTGACGGCCCAGGGTCACCTCGCCGGACACGACGAGTGCCCGGCAGCTGCCGCAGACGCCGTCGCGGCAGGCGTACGGGGCGTCCGGGCGGGCCCGCAGCACGGCGTCCAGCACCACGTGGTCGTCGGGGGCCATCGTCACGGCGGTGGTCCGGCCGCCGATCACCGCGCGGACCCGGCCGGGCCGGGCGGACCCGGCGGATCCGGCGGGGGTGGCGGTCGTGGCGGGGTCCGGTTCGGGGGGCGCGCCGTCGGCGGAGAAGAGTTCCCGGCGGATGTTCTCGGGGGGCGCGCCCCAGGCGGTGAGGGTCGTGCGCGCGGTCTCGACCAGGCCCCACGGTCCGCACAGCGCGAACGTGGTGGAGCGGTCGGGGCGGGCGCCGAGGAGGGCGAGCAGACGGCGCAGGCGGTCGGCGTCGACGCGACCGGTGAACAGGTCGCTCTCGCGGCGCTCGCGCGAGAGGACGTACAGGGCGGTGAAGCGGTCGACGAACGCGTCCTTGAGTTCGGCGAGTTCGTCGGCGAGCAGGGCCGTGCCCGCCGTGCGGGCGGCGTGGACCAGGGAGACCCGGCAGCCGGGGTCGTCGCGCAGGGCCGCGGCGGCCAGGGCGGCCAGCGGGGTGATGCCGCTGCCGCCGGCGATCAGGACGTGATGGGCGCCGGGGATCGCCGGCAGGGCGAACGTCCCTGCGGGCGGAGCGAGTTCGAGGGTGTCCCCGGCCTCCAGGGCGGTGCGGGCGTGAGCGCCGAAGCCGTCGGGGGTGTTGCGCTGGATCACCAGGCGCAGGGCGCCGGGGTCACCGGGCGGCGGGCACACCGAGTAGGTGCGGCGCAGTTCGCGGCCGGGCGGCCGGTGGCGTACGACGACATGCCGGCCCGGGGCGGCGGCGAAGGTGGCGGCGAGGTCCGGCGGGACGACCAGCGTGACGGCGACGGCGTCCTCGGTCAGCGGCTCCTTGTGCGCGACGGTGAGCCGGTGCCAGCCGGTACGGCGGGCCGCGGTCACGGGAACCGCCGATGCGGCCGATACGGCCGGGGTGGTCGGGGTGGTCGGGGTGGTCGGGGTGGTCGTGTTCATGGTGGCGCGCCTCACACCGTGGCCAGGTAGGGGAACGTCTCGCGGCAGGACGTGCACACCAGCACCGACTGGCACCGGGTCGGCCCGAACGGCGAGTGCGGGCGGGTGGCCCGGCTGCCGCAGTTCGGGCAGGGGGCGCCGAGGCCGATCCGGACGGGCCTCGGGGCGGTGGTCGGGCCGGGCGGGGCGATGCCGTGCTCGGCGAGCGCGCGCCGCCCGGAGGGGGTGATCCGGTCCGTGCTCCAGGCCGGGGTGAGCACCTGGCGGACCCTGCCGTCCGGGTGCCCGCACTCCGCGAGCGTCCCGGCGACGGCGGCGGTGATCTCGGACAGGGCGGGGCAGCCGAGGAAGGTGGGGGTGAACTCGACCTCCATCCGGCCGTCGGGAGCGAGGAACACGCCCCGGACCACGCCGAGTTCGCCGAGGGTGACGAACGGCAGCTCGGGGTCGGGGAGGGCGTGCACCCGGGCGCGCACCTCGTCGGCCGTGAGCGGCTGCGCGCCGGTGCGGGCGGGGCCGGTCACCAGGTACCTCCCGGGAACTGCCGGTGCACCGACTGGAGTTCGGCGATCAGTGGCGCGAACTCCTCGCCGTGCAGGCCCTGCCGGCCGCCGCGCGCCTCCCAGCGCGGGGCGGGCACGGCCAGTCCGGCGCGCTCCACCACCGCGTGCACCCGCTCCCGCCACACCGGACGCAGCGGTCCGGGCGACGCGGCGGCCCCGGTCCCGGCCAGCCGGGCCACCAGGTCGTCCTCGTCGAACAGCTCGGCCGTGTACGGCCACACCCGGTCCAGGGCGGCCTGCATACGCCGCCCGCTCTCGGCGGTGCCGAGGCCGAGGCGTACGGTCCAGCCGTCGGCGTGCCGCCGGTGGTAGTCGACCTCGGTGGCGGCCCGCGCGGCGCACGCGGCCAGCCCCGGTTCCGCGCTGCCGGCGAGCGCCTCGTAGTAGAGGACGGCGTAGTGGCTGTAGGCGAGCTGCCGGGCGACGGTCACCGCGAAGTCCCCGTTGGGCAGCGCGGTGAGCAGGGTGTTGCGGAACTCCCGGTCGCCTCGGCCGTAGGCGAGGTCGTCCTCGGTGCGGCCGGTGCCGTCAAGGGTGCCGCTCAGGGCGAGCAGGGCGCGGGCGTGGCCGATCAGATCGAGGGCGATGTTCGACAGGGCCAGGTCCTCCTCGATCGTCGGGGCCCGGGTGATCCACTGGCACAGGCGCTGGCCGAGGACGAGGGCGTCGTCGCCGAGCCGGGCGGCGAGCAGGGCGAACCCTGCCGTGTCGCCCCGCGCTTCCCGGGCGCCGTGCGTCTCAGTCGTCGTCATCGTGGTCGCCTCCCCCGGTCAGCGGGGTGAAGTGCTCGGGGTAGCGGTACGGCTTGTGGTGGGCGTTGCTGAAGAACGGGTCGCGTTCGGTGGGGGACGCGGCGTGCACGTCGGCAGAGCGCACCACCCACAGCGACAGCGGTTCGCCCCGCCGGGTGTACAGGTCGCGGGCGTGCTCCAGCGCCATGTCCGCGTCGCCGGCCCGTACGGAGCCGACGTGCTGGTGGGACAGGCCGCGGCGGGGCCGCAGGAACACCTCCCAGGACGCCGTCACACCCTCCGTCTCCCGGCTCACAGCGCGGCCTCCGGGGCGTCCTCGCGGGCGGCGTACGCGGCGGCGGCCTCCCGGACCCAGGCACCGTCCTCGTGCGCGGCGACCCGGTGGGCGACGCGCCGGCGGGCGGTGTGGGAGTCGTCGGCGAGTGCGCCCCGGTAGCTCTCCCAGTCGATGGGCCCGAAGTCGTAGTGGCCGCGTTCCTCGTTCCAGCGGATGCCGGGGTCGGGGAGGGTCAGGCCGAGACCGCGCGCCTGGGGGACGCAGTGGTCGACGAAACGCTGGCGCAGTTCGTCGTTGGTGTGCCGCTTGATGCCCCAGGCGATGGCCTGCGCGGAGACCCGCGCGCCGAGGGCGGCCGTGCGCGCGTCGGCGCCGCCGGCGAGCGTGTCGGGCGGGCCGAACATCAGGGCCACGGCGGGCAGCCACCAGCGGTCGACGGCGTCCTGCGCCATCTCCCGCTGCGCGGGGGTGCCCTCGCACAGGGCCTTCATCAGGTCGTATCCCTGCCGGACGTGGAAGGCCTCCTCCTGGCAGACCCGCCGCATCGCACGGGCGTAGGGCCCGTACGACGTCCGGGTCAGCGGGGCCTGGTTGATGACGGCCGCGCCGTCCGTGAGCCAGGCGATGGCGCCGGTGTCGGCCCAGGTCAGCGCCGGATGGTTGAAGGTCGCGGCGTAGCGCTGCTGGCCCCGGTGGAGGGCGTCCAGCAGGTCGGCGCGGTCGACGCCGAGGGTCTCGGCGGCGGCGTACAGGTACAGGCCGTGGCCGGCCTCGTCCTGGACCTTCGCGAGGAGCACGGACTTGCGGTGCAGGGAGGGTGCCCGGGTGAGCCAGCCGCCCTCCGGCTGCATGCCGATGATCTCGGAGTGGGCGTGCTGGGCAATCTGCCGGACCAGCATGCGGCGGTAGCCGTCGGGCATCCAGTCACGCGGTTCGACGGTCTCGCCCGCCCGCAGGAGCGCCTCGAAGTGCGCGGCGAGGGCGGCGGCCTCCTCGTCCGGCGCGGCCTCCCCGTCCGCCGCGCCGCCGGCCGCCTGAACGATCGCCTCGGCCGTGTCCACCATCACTCCCTCGCCTCGGTCCGTCCCCGGGACGGACCTCCCCGGGGGCTTTCACCGATACAAGAGGCGGTGGACCCGGCCCGCTATCCCGGCCGCCCGCGGTCGGTGCGCGTGACACATGTCACCCGCATGTCCGGGGAGTGCGGGGCTCCGCGGGCCTCTCTTCCCCTGATGACACGCAGGACGAGATCGAAGGGGAAGACATGAGCTCCATCAGGGAGTTGCTGGTCGAACTCACCGGCACGGTCGAGTACGCGCAGACCATCGGCGACGAGGTCGACCTGGCGGGCAGCGGTATCGACTCCGGTGACCTGGTGCGGCTGGTGCTGCTGGTCGAACAGCGGACGGGCGTGGAGATCACCGCCGAGGACATGGAGAAGCTCCGTACGATCGGCGACTACGAGCGGTTCGTCGCCGAGCGCGCCGCCGGCGGTGTGTCGGGCGGCGCGTGATGTGGCTGACCCAGCTGCTGGAGCGCAACCGGCAGTGCTTCCCGGACCGGTTGGCCCTCGTCGACGAGCAACGCTCGGTCACCTGGGCGGAGTTCGACGCGCGCACCACCGAACTCGCCCTGGGTCTGGCCGAACTGGGCATCGAGCGCGGCGACCGGGTCGCGGTCCTCTCCCTGGACCGGATCGAGGTGCTGGAGAGCTACTTCGCCCTGGCCCGGCTCGGCGCGGTGTTCGTCCCGCTCAATCACAGCCTCGCCCTGCCGGAGGTGGCCGGGATCATCGAGCGGGTCGGCGCGGTCGCGGTGCTCGGCGAGTCCGCCCTGCTGGACCGGCACACCGAGCTGCCCGCCTGTGTGCGGATCCGGGTGGCGCTCGACAAGCCCGTGTTCGCCGCGCTCGGCTCGGTCGCCGCGCCCCGCGCGCTGCCCGGCGTCCCGGACACCGACCCGGTCGCCGTCCTGCACACCTCGGCGACCACCGGGCAGGCCAAGGGTGTCACCGTCGACGAGGGGTCGTTCCGGGCGATCGGGCTGGGCTGGCTGGCCGTCGCCCGGCCCGACGACGACATCGTGATGGTCAACTGCTGCCCCCTCTACCACGGCAGCATGGTCGTCTCCCTCACCTATCTGGCGGCCGGGGCCACCGTCGTCCTGATGCCCGGCTTCACCCCGCAGCGGGCGCTGGCCGCCGTGGAGCGGCACCGGGCCACCCATGTCTGGCTGGTGCCGCAGATGCTGCGGTTCCTGCTCCAGGCGAAGGCCTCGCACCGCACCGACCTGTCCTCGCTGCGCGAGATCCTCTACGGCGCCGCGCCGATGCCCCTCGACGTGTACGCCGACGCGGTGGACCGCCTGGGCTGCGGCTTCCGGCAGGTGTACGGCATGACGGAGGTCGGCGGCCCGTTCGTCACCCTCGGCCCGGACGAGCATCCGGCGCCCGGTGACGTCAGCGCCCGCATCCCGTGCGGCCGGGTGATCCCGGGCATGTCCGCGCGATCGCTCGGCAAGGACGGCCGGGAGGCCGCCCGGGGCGAGGTCGGGGAGATCGTGGTGCGCGGCCCGGGTCTGATGCAGGGCTACTGGAACGATCCGGCGGCCACCGAGGAGGTGACCGACGACGGCTGGGTGCGCACCGGGGATCTCGGGTTCATCGACGAGGAGGGCCGGATCCACCTGGTCGACCGCAGCAAGGACCTGATCATCCGGGCCGGGCAGAACGTCTACCCGTCGGAGATCGAACGCGCCCTGATGACCCATCCGGCGGTCCGGGACGCGGCAGTCGTCGGCATCCCGGACGAGGACTACGGCGAGGTGCCGCTGGCGTACGTGGTGGCCCCCGAGGGCACCGACGCCCGCGCTCTGCTCGCGCACCTGGGCGAGCGTCTCGCCCCGTACAAGCGGCCCCGGAACATCGAGTTCATCGAGCAGGTGCCGCGCAACCCCGCCGGGAAGATCATCAAGAAGCTGCTCCGGGCGGAGACCGGCTAGGGCGCGGCGGTCCACGACGGGTACCCGGGGAGGGGCCGGCGACGCGAGGTCGCCGGCCCCTCCCCTTCGTTCATGCGCCCGCGTTGACCAGGACGGCCATGTTGCCCGCCGGATGCCGGTTCTCGTGGAGCAGCTGGTGGGCCAGGCCGATCTCCTCGAAGCCGAAGGTCCGTGACAGGCACGGGTCGATCGCACCCTGGTCGATCAGCCGGGTCACCTCACGGGCCTCCCGCCGGCTCGCCACGTGCGAGCCCTGGAGCCGCTTCTGGCGCATCCACAGGAACCGCAGGTCGACATCGCCGTTGTAGCCGGTCGTGCCGCCGCAGATGACGACCATGCCCGCGTTGTCGACCATGTAGATCGAGGTCGGGATGGTGTCGGCGCCGGAGTGCTCCAGTACGATGCTCGGCGCGCGGCGCTCGCCGAGCACCTCCCAGTAGCGGCGGCCGAAGGCACGGGCACCGGACAGCCAGGCGCTCATGGCGGCCTCGTCGTCGGTGTGCGGCAGCCGGCCCCAGTGGTCGAACTCCCGGCGGTCGATCCATCCCTTGGCGCCGAGCCGCATGCAGAACTCGCCGCGTTCCTCGCTGGAGACGACGGCGATCGGGATGCCGCCGGCGTGCTTGACGAGCTGGATGGCGATGCTGCCCAGGCCGCCCGCGCCGCCCCAGATCAGGACGGGGTCGCCGGGCCGTACGGTGTGCGGCTGCCAGCCGAACAGCTGCCGGTAGGCGGTGGCCGCCGTCGCCATGTAGCAGGCCGCCTCGGCCCAGTTCAGGCGGGCCGGCTTGGGGTGGACCATGTAGTCGTCGACGACCGCGAACTGGGCGAAGGAGCCGTAGTTCTCCTCGTAGCCCCAGACCCGCAGCGAGGAGGAGGTGACCGGGTCGGCGCCCAGGCGGATGTCCTCGGCCGACTCGTCCCAGCGGCAGGCGAGGACGGTCACCTCGTCACCGGGCTGCACTCCGCGCGCGCCCTCGCCGACGGCCCAGACGATGCCGGACAGGTCGGAGCCGCCGATGTGGAAGTCCTCCGTGGCGCCCTGCTTCTGCCGGGCGGCGATCACGTCGAGTGGTGTACCGAGCGCCGCCCACACGTTGTTGTAGTTGACGCCGGCCGCCATCACCTTGATCAGGACCTGGCCCGGCAGCAGCGGCGGCACGTCCACCACCTCGGTGCGGAAGGCGCCGATCGGCTCCCCGTAGCGCTCCTGGCGGATGAGCGAGGCGTACATCCGCCGGGGTGCCGTGCCGAGTTCGGGGGCGTCGCCGAGTTCGTACAGGTCCTTGTTCACGGGGAGTCTCCTGAGCGTCGGTTCGGTGGCCGGCGAGAGGCCGTCCGGTGGTGCGGGGAAGGGGTACGGGGGGCGGGACCCCGGGAGGCCCGGGTCCCGCCGAGGGAATGAGCGGTCAACCGGCGGCTGAGCGGAGGTACTTGGCCACCGCCCCGCCGATCAGGGCCATCGGCGCCGGTTCGGTCATCTCGTAGTGGCCGCAGGGCACGGCGTGGTCGTCGAGCGAGCCGTCGACGTACGGGCGCCAGCTGTCGGCCTTGTCCGGGGCGAGCGAGAGGTCGTCGCCGGCGCCGGGGGCGTCCCGGGTCGCGCTGAAGAAGAGCACGTCGCCGTGGAACACGCCGGGCCGGAACTGCGGGGCGATCCGCAGGTTGTTGCGCATCACGGCGGCGATCGCGGCGGCCTCGGCGCGGGTCACGGGCCCGGCCGCCGGGTCGTCGGACGGGTCTTCGGGGATCCGCCGGAGCACGGCGTCGACGTCGAGGCCCGGGGTGTCCAGCCCCGCCACCCGGGCCAGCAGCGCCGCCACCTGCCGCTCCGCCTGGTCCGGGTGGTGGGCGGTGCCGTGCGGCTGGGGCGCGTCCAGCAGGGCGAGCAGCTCGACCTCCTCGCCCTGTTCCTGGAGCGCGCAGGCCATCGCGTGGGCCACGAACCCTCCGTAGGACCAGCCCAACAGCCGGTAGGGGCCTTCCGGTTGAGCCTCGCGGACCAATTCCGTGTACGCCGCCACCATCGCCCCGGCGTCCGGCGCGGGCGGCCGGGTCCCGTCCAGCCCGAAGGCCTGGATGCCGAACACCGGCTGCCGCTCGCCGAGATGGGGCAGCAGCCCGGTGTACCGCCAGGAGACGCCCGCGCCCGGATGGACGCAGAACAGCGGGGCCTCGGTGCCGTCGGCGCGCAGGGGCAGCAGGGGCCGCAGGGCCTCGGGTCCCGGTGTGCGCCGGGTCGCGGCGGCCAGCAGCGCGGCGACGGTGGGGGTGGCCAGCAGCGCGGCCGCCGGCACGTCCAGCACCCCGGCCTGGCGGAGCCGTCCGGCCAGCAGCACGGCCCGCATCGAGTCGCCGCCCAGGTCGAAGAAGTTGTCGTGCACGCCGATCCCGTGGACGCCGAGGGCCTCCTCCCACAGCTCGGTCACCGCACGCTCCTCCACGGTGCGTGGCGCGAGGTGCTCGGTGCTCAGCCGCGGGCGGGGGACGCGCGCGCCGCCCGGGTCGGGGGCGGACTCGTCGTCGTGCGCGGTCGCGGTGGCGCCGGGCGCGTCGATCCAGTGCCGGCGCCGCTCGAAGGCGTAGCCCGGCAGCGGCACGCGGCGCGGGGCCGCGCCGTCGCGGCCGCCGTCGTCGGGCAGTGCGGCGTCCACTCCGGCGGCCCACAGCCGGCCCAGCGCGCCGGCCAGCACGAAGCCGTCGGGCCCCTCGGCCTTGGCGTGCCGCATGGTGGTGACGGTCACCGGTTCCTGGTCCGCCAGCCGGGCGCGGGCCAGTTTGACCATGCCGTCGCCGGGTCCGATCTCCACCAGGACGGGCCGGTCGCGTTCCCAGAGGGCGGCGACGCCGTCGGCGAACCGGACCGTGCGCCGGGTGTGGGCGACCCAGTGGTCGACGTCGGTGGCCTGGGCGTCGGTGATCCAGGTGCCGGTGACGTTGGTGACGTACGGGACGGCGGGCGGCCGCAGCCGCAGGGTGCGCAGGCGGTCCGCGAAGGTTCCGAGGACGGGGTCGAGGACGTGCGAGTGGGCGGCGGCGGGCATCCGCAGCCGGCGGAACGGCACGCCGCGGCGGGTGAGTTCGGCCTCCAGCCGGTCCACCGCCTCGGTGCGGCCCGCGACGGTGCAGGCCTCGGGGCCGTTGACGGCGGCCAGCGACAGGTCCGCGCCGAGCAGCGGGGCGAGGTCGTCGGCCGGGGCCGCGATCCCGACGGTGGCCCCGCCGCATGCGGCGATGAGCCGGATGCGTTCGGCGACCAGGGGAAGCATCCCGTCCAGGTCCATCACCCCGGCCAGGCAGGCCGCCGTGTACTCGCCCAGGGAGTGGCCGATGAGGGCGTCGGGGCGTACGCCCCGGTCCATGAGGGTGCGGGCCAGGGCGTACTCGGTGACGACCAGGGCCAGGAAGGCGGAGGTGCCGCCCGGGTCGACCCGCTCGAAGAGCGCGGTGCGCAGGTCGTCGCCGGTCACCGGCCGCAGGATGCGGGCGCATTCGTCCACCACGTCGCGGTAGACGGCGTGGTCGCGGTACAGCTCGGCGCCCATGCCGACGTACTGGGTGCCGCCGCCCGGCAGCAGGAACGCCACCCGGGGCGGGTCGTCGGGCACGGGCGGGAGGGGCGGTGCCGGGGTGCGCAGCGCGGCCACGGCCTCGGCGGTGGTGGCGGCGGTGACGGCGGCGCGGTGGCGCAGCGCCGGGCGGTCGGTGCGCAGGGTGTGGGCGAGGTCGTCGAGCCGTAGTCCGGGCCGCCGTTCCAGGTGGCGGGCGAGGGCCTCGGCCTGGCCGGGCAGGGCGCCCGCGGTGCGCGCGGACAGGGGCAGGACGTGCCGGCGCGGGACCTCGGCGGGCCGGGGCACCTCGGTGGCCGCGGGCGCCTCCTCCAGGACGAGGTGGGCGTTGGTGCCACCGACGCCGAAGGCGCTGACGGCCGCGCGCCGGGGGTGGCCGGCGGCCGGCCACTCCTCCAGCGAGGTCGGCACCCGGAACGGGCCGGAGGCGAAGTCGATCAGCGGGTTCGGCCGGTCGAAGTGGAGGCTGGGCGGGATCTGACGGTGTTCCAGGGCGAGGACGGCCTTGACGAACCCGGCCATGCCGGCGGCGGCGCCGAGGTGCCCGATGTTCGTCTTCACCGAGCCGAGGGCGCAGAAGCCGCGCCGGTCGGTGCTCTGCCGGAACGCCTCGGTCAGCGCGGAGACCTCGATGGGGTCGCCGATGTGGGTGGCGGTGCCGTGCGCCTCCACCAGGCCGATCGTGCCGGCGTCGACGTCGGCCTCGGCCTGCGCGGCGAGGATCACCTCGCGCTGGCCCTCGGCGCTGGGCGCGGTGAAGCCGACCTTGCGGCGGCCGTCGTTGTTCA
Source organism: Streptomyces phaeofaciens (assembly GCF_014648915.1). GTDB lineage: Bacteria > Actinomycetota > Actinomycetes > Streptomycetales > Streptomycetaceae > Streptomyces > Streptomyces phaeofaciens. The sequence continues at coordinate 270,392 of NZ_BMSA01000008.1, forward strand.
CCGCCGAGCCCCGCACCACCGCGCGGACGCGGTCGCCGTCGGCCAGGGCGTCCTCCAGCCGCTTGAGGACGACCGCGCCGACGCCGTCGCCCGAGGAGGTGCCGGCCGCGTCCGCCGCGAAGGCCCGGCAGCGGCCGTCCGGGGAGAACGGTCCGCCGGGCACGTGCCGGTAGCCGAGCAGCGCCGAGGGGTTGAGGGAGACGGCCGCGGCGAGCGCGGTGTCGCAGCGGTGGTCGAGCAGGTCCTGGCAGGCGGTGTGCAGGGCGACCAGCGCGGTCGAGCAGGCCGTCTGCAGGGACAGGCTCGGCCCGGTCAGGCCCAGTTCGTAGGAGATGCGGGTGGCCAGGGTGCCCAGCGAGTTGGCGGTGGCCGCGTGGACGAGCGCCACCGAGCCGGGCTGTCCGGCGTAGCGCGGGTGCAGGTGCGCCGGGTAGTAGCGGCTGTCGCCCGCGCCGGCGTACACGCCCGTGGTGCCCTCCCGGGCCGCGCGCAGACAGCCGGCGTCCTCCAGCGCGTGGTGGGCGGTCTCCAGCAGGAGCCGTTGCTGCGGGTCGACGACGGCCGCCTCGGCGGGGCTGTAGCCGAAGTACTCCGCGTCGAAGCGGTCGATGCCCTCGATCACCGACGCCATCCGTACGAGGCTCGGGTCGTCGAGGTCCCGGGGGTCGCCGCCCGCCGCGAGGAACTCCTCGTCGGTGACGGGCCGTGCGGCGTCCCGGCCGGCCGCGAGGTTCTCCCAGAACGCGTCGATGTCGTCGGCGCCCGGGAAGCGCGCCGCCATGCCGATGACGGCGATGGCGGGCAGGTCGTCGTCGCCTCGTCCGATGGGGTTCTCCGCCGGTGCCTCAGCCATCGCGCCGGTCCTTTCGTTCGCGTGCGGAGCGGCGGGCGCCGCGGGCGGCCCGCTGCCGTTGTGCCTGCTGTCGGGCCTGGTCGAGCGCGGTCGGCGGGGCGGTCTGCGGGGTCGGGGTCGCCTCCTCCGGTGCCGCGCCGGGTGCCGCGGGGGCGGCGGGTACGGCCGTCGTGCCGACCAGGTGCCGGGCGAGCGCGCGCACGGTCGGGCGGGCGAACAGGTCGACCACGCCCAGATCGCAGCCGAGGGCCTCGTTGACCGCGGACCGGGTTCCGACCAGGAGCAGTGAATTGCCGCCCAGGTCGAAGAAGTTGTCGTCGCGGCCCACCCGGTCCCGGCCCAGTACGCGGCACCAGATCTCGGCGAGCCGCGTCTCCAGCCGGCGCAGTGCGTCGTCGGCGCCCGGGTCGGCGGTCCGCCGGGCGCTGCCCGCCGAGCGCAGCGCCCAGGCTTCCCCGAGGCCGAGGCTCCGTGCGCCCCGCGCCGCGGCGGTGTACAGCGTGCCGAGGTCGGTGCCCTCGTCGAGTCCGACGCGGGCGGCCACCCGGCGCACCTGGCGTACCGGGCCCGTGACATGGCTGCGGACCCAGGGGGCGGTGCGGTCGGCGCCGATCAGCAGATGGGGTTCGTCGACGGAGCGCGCGAAGTCGAAGGAGCGCAGCGCGGCGGCGGTGTCCAGGACGCGGTAGCCGCGGGCCTCGGTGAGGGAGGTGAGCCCGTAGCCGCGGCTCATGCCGGTCTCCCGCCACATGCTCCAGGCCAGGCTCTGGGCGGGGAGTCCGGAGCGTCGGCGGTGCACGGCGAGCGCGTCGAGGTAGGCGTTGGCGGCCGCGTAGGCGGAGTTCATCGACCCGCCGAACCAGCCGTTGACGGAGGAGAAGGTGACGAAGGAGCCGACGGGGTGGTCGGCGGCCACCTGGTGCAGGGCCTGGGCGCCGCGCACCTTGGCGTCCAGGGCGGCGTGCCAGCTGTCGGGGTCCAGGTCGCGGGCGGGCCGTTCGTCGAAGGCGCCGGCGAGGTGCAGCACCGAGGTCAGCGGCACGCCGAAGGCGTCGGCCGCTTCGCGCACGGCGGCCCGCACCTGGGCGGGGTCGGTGACGTCGGCGCGGGTGTAGCGCACCTCGCCGAGCAGGCCGAGGCGGCGCAGGGCGTCGGCCCGGTGCTCCGCGCCCGGCGCGGCCGGATCGGTCCGGCCGATGAGCAGCAGCCGGGTGCCGGGGGTCCTGAGCAGATGGGCGGCCACCTCGGTGCCGACCCCGCCCAGGCCACCGCTGACCAGGTGGAAGCCGTCGGCGGCCGGGGGTGCCGGGCGCGGCGGCGGGTCGGGCAGGGGTGCCAGCCGGCGGACGTGGCGCAGGCCGGCGCGGTGGGCGACCTCCGTGTCCACGGGCGGGGCGGCCGCCTCGGCGAGGAGTGCGTCGACGGTGGCCGGCGCCGTGTCGGCCGGGAGGTCGACATGGACGCCGCGCAGCCACGGGGCTTCCTCCCGCAGCGACTTCAGCAGGCCCACGGCGGGGGCGTGGGCGCAGGCCGGTGCCGGGTCGTCGGGCACGACGGCCTGCGCGCCACATGTCACGAGGACCAGGGTCAAGGGGTCGTGCCGGTCCGGATCGTGACGGTCCGTCAGCGCGCGGGTGAGCGCCAACAGGGACAGGGCGGGGTCGTGGTCGGGGTCCGGGAGGACGGTGTCCGTGTCCAGGGCGCCCAGGTGCAGGACGGCGTCCACGGCCCGCCCGTCGGCGGCGAGGGCGTCCAGCAGCCTGCCGTGGTCGGTCACGTCGGCGGGCCGCACCCGGTAGTGGGCGGCGTCCAGGCGCTCGTACGCCGGTCCGTGCTCGACGACCGTGCACAGGCCGCCGTCGGCGCGCAGCCGTCGGGCGGCGTGTGCGGCCAGGGCGGCCGCCGGTTCGGCGCGCCCCGTCAGTACGAGGGTGTGGCGGCCGGCGGGGGGCGCCGGCGGGTGCAGGACGGCGGCGGGTGTCCAGACCGGGCGCAGGAACCAGTCGGGCAGGGTGGCGGCGGTGCCGAGGAGGAGCTGGGTCTCGCGCACCCGCTCGTCGAAGTCGCCCGCCTCGAAGCTCTTGCGGAGCCTGGTGCGCTGGATCTTGCCGATCTCCGTCTTGGGGATGTCCTCGGCGGCGACCGGGACGAGGAAGGCGGGGCTGACGCCGATCTCCCGGGTCACCTTGCCGCCGATCTCGCGCAGGGCGGCGGCCGGGTCCTGTCCGGGGTCGAGGCGGACGAAGAGGGCGAGTTCGTCGGTGGTGGCCGAGGGGTCGCTGCGGACCGCGCAGGCCGCCGTGAAACTCCGTACTACGTACGGGAGTTCCTCGACGCAGGACTCGATCTCGTGACTGTAGTGGTTGACGCCGTTGACGATGATGACGTCCTTCACGCGGCCGGTGATGTACAGCTCGCCGTCGCGCAGGAAGGCCAGGTCGCCGGTGTCGAACCAGCCGTCCTCGGTGAACGCCTCGGCGTTGGCCTTCGCGTTGTCGTGGTAGCCCCGGGTCACGGAGGTCCCGCGGACCTGGAAGCGGCCGACCTCGCCCTCGGCGAGCACGGTGTCCCGGTCGTCGACGACCCGCATGGCGAACCCGGGGTAGGGCAGCCCGCAGCTGACGAACGCCTCGTCGTGGTCCGGGGGTGTGCCGGGCAGGACGGCGTCGGTCACCACGGAGCAGGTCTCCGACATGCCCCAGCCGGGGTGCATCACGTCCTGCGGCAGCCCGAAGGGGCGCAGGGCGTGCAGGAAGCCGCGGGCGGCGGAGGCGACGACCACCTCGCCGGCGTTCATCACCAGCCGCATCGGCGTCAGGTCCCAGGCGCGCCCGGCGAACCGGTCGGCCTGGGCGGCGAGCAGTCCGAAGGCGAAGTTGGGGGCCCAGGTGACGCTGACGCGGTGCCGGTCGGCGAGGTCCATCCAGCGCAGGGGGTCCTCCAGGATCCAGGAGGTGGGCGCGTGGATCTGGCGGCAGCCGAGGTAGACGTCCCGGAGGTGGAACATGACCACGCCGGTGACATGGTCCATCGGGATCCAGTTGAGGCTGACGTCGTGCTCGCCGAGGCCGTTCATGGCCTCGGTCGCGGCGGACCGGGTGAGCACGCCCCGGTGGGTGATCCGGACGGCCTTGGGCAGGCCGGTGCTGCCGGACGTCATCAGCATCAGGATCAGGTCGTCGGGCCGGGCGGGGTGCCAGTCGCGGTCCTCGGGCGCCTCGCGCAGCGCGTCGGCGGTGGTCAGCCGCAGGCCCGGCAGTTCACCGCGCCCGGCCAGGTCCTCGAGGCCCGGCGCCTCGGCGGGCGAGGCGACGATCCACGGCTTGTCCAGCATTCGCCAGATGCCCTCGAGCTTGGTGAGGGCGGCCGAGGCCGTCGTGTACGAGGTGGGCACGGTCAGCGGGACGGCGACGAACCCGCCGAGGACACAGCCCCAGAGCGCGGCGACGAAGTCCTCGGTGTCGGAGCACTGGAGGATGACCTTGTCACCGGGGCGCAGTCCGTGCGCGCGCAGTCCGGCGAGGGTCCGGGAGGCCTCCGCGACGAGCGAGGCGTAGCTGCGCGGGGTCTCGGAGCCGTCGGCTCGGACGTGCACGATCTCGCCGCGCGCCCGCCCGGCGGCCCGGGTCAGTGCCTCGGCCCAGCCGGACACGGAGGGCTCGGGCAGCGGGGCGCCCTCGCTGAACGCGGGCACCCGCTCGTCCGGTACGGCATCGGCGTCCGGGGCGCCGCGCTCGGCGGGCGCCTCGGTGCGGGGCGGTCCGGCGTGCACGCGGCCCAGTTCCTCGGCGAGGTCCTCCGGCTCGGTCTCGGCCGTGCGGACGCCGGGGATCAGGGCGAGGAGGTTTGCCCACTCGGCGGCGGCCATGCGGTCGACGGCGGGCAGGGCGCGCAGGGCGGCGGTGTCGAGGGCGCCGTCGGGGGTGCGCGGCAGGGTGTTCACGGCGGTGACGCGCACGGTGGGCCGGGAGTCACCGGCGAGGAGCTGTTCGACCTGGCCGGCGGCGCCGGCCCGGCCGGGCACGACGTACAGCGACGGCGGACCCGGCTCCCCCCGCGGCGGCAGGGCGACCGCGTCCCGGACGCCGGCCACGGACCGGGCGGTCGCCGCCGGGTCCGCCGGGGCGCCGGCCGGGGCGGGGGCGCCCTCGGTGCGCGGCGCCGGGGCGGGGAGGGAACCGACGGGGAGGCCGGGGTCGGCGCAGACCGCCTCCAGCGCGGCCGTCAGCGCCTGGGCGAACCGGGCGGCGGTGTCGGCGGTGTACAGGTCCGTGGCGTACTCGACGTACAGGTCGAGGCCCTCGGGCGTGCCCTGTTCGTCGTGCCGTTCGAGGACGTCGACGAAGAGGTCGAACTTGGCGGTGCCGGTCGCCGTGGGCCGCAGCGGGGTGCGCTGTCCGCCGAGCCGGAGCACGGCCGGCTCGTTGTTCTGGAGGGCCAGCATGACCTGGAAGAGGGGGTGGCGGGCCGGGTGGCGGCGCGGGTTGAGGGCGTCGACGAGCAGGTCGAACGGCAGGTCCTGGTGGTCGAGGGCGGCGAGGTCGGAGCGGGTCGTGCGGGCGAGGAGGTCCCGGAACGCGGGGTCGCCGGCGGTGTCGGTGCGCAGCACGAGGGTGTTGGTGATCAGGCCGATCACATCGTCCAGGGCGGGTTCGGAACGCCCGGCGACGGGGGTGCCGATCGCCACGTCCGGCCCGGCGCCCCAGCGGGAGAGCAGTGCGCCGAGGACGGTGTGCAGCACCATGAAGAGGCTGGTGTCCTCGGTCTCGGCCAGCCGCAGCAGCCGGCGGTGCAGCGCGGGGTCCAGGGCGGCCGAGACGCTCGCGCCGCGTCCCGCGGCGGTGGCGGGCCGGGGCCGGTCGGCGGGCAGGGTGCTCTCCTGCGGCAGTCCGGCCAGGGCGTCCCGCCAGAACGCGGTGAGGCGGTCGGCGCGGCCCGCGCCGTCGGGCCCCGGGTCCAGCACGCGGCGCTGCCAGAGGGCATAGTCGGCGTACTGCACCGGCAGCGGTTTGCCGTGCGGTGCACGGCCCTCGCGGCGTGCCTCGTAGGCGGCGCCCAGGTCGTCGGCGAGCGGGCGCAGCGACCAGCCGTCGGCGGCGCTGTGGTGGAGCACGAGCAGCAGGGTGCGGGTGCCGCCGCTGCCGAAGACGCCCGCCCACAGGGCACTCTCCCGGGTCAGGTCGAAGCGGCGGCGGGCGGCCGCGGTCACGTGCGCCGCGACCTCCTCGGCGGGGCAGTCCACGATCCGCAGCTCGGGCCGGAGCGCGCCGGGCGGCAGGATCCGCTGGTACGGTCCGCCCGCCTCCCCCTCGTGACCGCGGTCGTCGGCGATGACGGTGCGCAGGCTCTCGTGCCGGTCGACGACATCGGCCAGGGCGGTGCGCAGCGCCGTGTCGTCGAGGGCGTGGTCCAGCGGGACGACCAGCGGGATGTTGTACGTGGCCGCCGCGCCGTCGAGCCGGTCGAGGACCCACATGCGTTCCTGGGCGAACGACAGCGGCACCCGGTCGGGCCGCCGGGCCGCCTCCAGCGCGGGCAGCCGGGGCGCGGCCTCGGCGTCCGCGACGAGCCGGGCGGCGAGCGCGGCCGGGGTGGGCGTGTCGAAGAGCACGGTCAGCGGGATCTCACGGCCCGCCTCGGTGCGCAGCCGGGAGAGCAGGCGCACGGCGAGCAGGGAGTGGCCGCCCAGGTCGAAGAAGCTGTCGGTGACGCCCACGGTGTCGGCGGGCAGCCTGAGCACCTCGGCGAACAGGGCGCAGACGAGGGCCTGTTCGGGGGTGGCGGGCCGCAGGTCGGGGGCGGCCGCGGTGAACTGCGGGGCGGGCAGGGCGCGGACGTCGAGCTTGCCGTTCGCGGTCAGGGGCAGTGTGTCGAGCAGGACGGTCGAGGCCGGGACCATGTGGGCGGGCAGCCGCTCGGCCAGGTGGGCGCGGAGCGCGGCCGGCTCGGGCGGCTCGGCACCGGCCGCCGGGACGGCGTAGGCGACCAGCCGGGCCTCCTCGTCCTCGCTCGTGCGCAGGACGACGGCCGCGGCGGCCACCGCGGGGTGCTCGGCGAGGACGGCCTCGATCTCGCCCGGTTCGACCCGGAACCCGCGGATCTTCACCTGCTGGTCCGCGCGGCCCAGGTAGGCGAGCAGGCCGTCGCCCGTGCGCCGGGCGAGGTCGCCGGTGCGGTACATCAGCGCGCCGGGGGGCCCGTACGGGTCGGGCAGGAAGCGTGCGGCGGTCAGCTCCGGGCGGTCGAGGTAGCCGGGGGCCACGCCGGCTCCGGAGACGTACATCTCGCCGGTCACGCCCGGGGGCACGGGCCGCCCTGCCGTATCGAGCAGGTGGACGCAGAGGTCGGCGAGCGGGACGCCGATCACGCCGGCCCGCCGCGGGTCGTCGAGGTCGGCGCGGGTGAGGCGGTGGAACGTGACGTGGACGGTCGTCTCGGTGATGCCGTACATGTTGACCAGCGCGGGCGCGTCCGGTCCGTACCGGTCGGCCCAGGGGCGCAGTCGCTCCGGGCGCAGTGCCTCGCCGCCGAGGACGACGTACCGCAGGTCGCCGCCCGGCTCGTGCTCGGCGTCGGCGCGGATCAGCTGCTCGAAGGCGGACGGCGTCTGGTTGAGGACGGTGACGCGTTCGGCGCGCAGCAGCCGCAGAAAGTCCTGCGGCGAGCGGCTCACCGTGTACGGCACGACGACGAGCCGCCCGCCGTGCAGCAGCGGCCCCCAGATCTCCCAGACGGAGAAGTCGAAGGCGTACGAGTGGAACAGCGTCCACACGTCGTCCGCGCCGAAGTCGAAGTGTTCGGCGGCGGCCGCGAACAGCCGCAGCACGTGGGCGTGCGGGATCGGCACGCCCTTGGGGCGGCCGGTGGAGCCCGAGGTGTGGATGATGTACGCGAGGTCGTCCGGCCCGGTGGCGGCGGTGCGCTCGGCGTCGGTGAGGTCCCCGGCCGGGCGCCCGGCGAGGTCGTCGGCCACCTCCGGGGTGCCGAGCACGACGGTGGGGGCGGCGACCGGCGGCAGTGATCCGGCCGTGCCGGCGTCGGTGACGAGTACGGCGGGCGGGACGTCCTCGGTGACCAGGCGGAGCCGTTCGGCGGGGTGTCCGGTGTCCAGGGGCAGATAGGCGGCACCCGTCTTCAGGACGGCGAGCAGGGCGACGACCAGCTGGGCGGAGCGGGGCAGCGCGAGCGCCACGACCCGGCCCGGACCGGCGCCGTGGCCGATCAGGAGCCGGGCCAGCCGGTTGGCCCCGGCGTTGAGCCGGGCGTAGGTGAGGGTCTCGTCCTCGCAGGTCAGGGCGGGTGCGTCGGGGACCCGGGCCGCCTGCTCCTCGAAGCGTCCGGTGAGCGTGCCGGTGACCGGGTAGGTGCGTGCGGGCCGGGTGGCGGGCTCCTCACCGGGCAGCAGCAGATCGAGGTCGGCCACGGTCGACTCGCCGGGAACGAGGGTGAGTTGCCGCAGCAGTTTCAGGAACCGCCGCAGATGCCGGTCGAGCTCGGCCTGCTCGTAGACGGCCGGGTTGGCGTCGAAGGCGATCCACAGGCCGCCGGGCTCGGCCCCCGGGCGGACGGAGATCTGAAGGTCCTCGACCGCGCCGCCGGACAGGTGGTGGGAGGTCGAGGGGTGCCCGGCGAAGACCAGGTCCTCGGAGAACGGCACGATGTTCACCACCGGGCCGTGGACCCGGTTGCCGGCGCCGAGCAGGCCCAGGTCGCGGCGGACGAACTCGCCCCGGTACTGCTGATGGACGCGCAGCGCACGCAGTTCCCCGGCCACCTGGCGGGCCAGTTCGCCGACCGGTGTGCCGGCGGTGGCGGCCACCCGCAGCGGCAGGATGTCGGAGGCGGTGCCGGGGGTGCGCAGCGCGGCCGAGCCCAGCCGGCTCATGGTGGCGAGGCCCAGGACCAGGTCGTCGGCGCCGGTCATGCGGTGCAGGTGGGCGGCGACGGCCGTGACCAGGAGGTCGGTGCGGGAGACCTCCGACCGGCGGGCCGCGGCGGCCAGTTCACCGGCCTCGGCGGGGGTGAGGTCGTGGGTGGCGCGCAGGAAGGGGGCGGTGGGCGGCGCGGTGCGCCCGGTGAGCCGTACCGGCGTGGGCAGGCCGGTGAGCCGGGCGGCCCAGTGGTCCCGGTCGCGGGTGTGCCGCGGCGAGGCGAGGTACGCCTCCTCCTCGTCGTACAGCCGGGTGACCGACTCGAAGCCGGCGGGCGGCGGTTCGTCCCCGGCGGCCAGCGCGGTGTAGGTGTCGGCGAGGCGGCGCGCGACGAGCTTGTAGCTGTAGCCGTCGAGCAGGATGTGATGGGCCCTCAGGAACCACAGGTGCCGGTCGGGCGCGACGGTGATCAGCGCGTGCGAGAACAGCGGGCCCGCGACGAGGTCGCAGGGGATCGCCAGGTCCCGCCGGATCCAGTCCTCCGCCGCGGCCCCGGGGTCGGGTTCGGCACTGACGTCGACGCGGTGCAGCGGCCAGTCGTCCGGCGCGGCGGCCCACTCCCGGCGCGGCCCCTCGGGGGTGTCGGCGAAGCGCAGCGCGAAGGTGTCGGCCTCGGCCACGGTCCGCCGCAGCGCGGTCTCGAACAGTGCCGGGTCGACGGGGCCGTGGATCTCCACGTACTCACCGGTGTTGTACGCGGCGGCGTGCGGCGCCAGCCGCCCGGCGAACCACAGTCCCTCCTGTGCTCCCGACAGCGGTCGACGTTCGTGCTCGTGGACTGACATGGCACCAACCCTCAACTGGCGAGCGGTTCTTCACACGCCTCGCACACGGAACCCGGCGGGCGGCCGGGGCGGTGAAGCCGGACAGGCGTACGCGATGCCACCGGCCGCCCGCACACCGGGCCGCCGCGCCCTGCAACGGGGCGCGGGTGAATACGGTGGCGGATACGGCGGCACGGCGGCCGATATGGCGTAAGGAAACGGATGCGCGCGGCGGCGCGGGAATCGTCTGGTCTCGGAACGATCATCTGCCGACGCCTCACTCTGCACGACCGGTCGTCGGACCGTCAAGGCGGCTCGATGCGTGCAGAATGACGCACGGAATACGTCCCCGGAACACTTTTCAGCCGCGCCGGCAACGCTTCTCGGCCCAAGGAATTGATTTCAGACATCCTTCTCGGGCGCCCTGTTGCCAGCCGCCCGGACACATCCCTGACCTGCCGTTACCGCACCGGAAGGCCCGAACCGGCCCCCGGCACGACCACCACGCACCCCGGCCGCGGGCTCGATCCTGGTTGTGAATCAGTCAACTTGCGAAGTCCATCTGTCCGTTGGCGGATACCTTGTGGGGAGTGACCGTACTCGTGAGGGATTCGGCGGCAGGAGCAATGGAGAACCCCAGTTCTTTTCCACTGAGTGGAAAGCCCGCAGTAAACCCCGCTTTCCACTGGATGGAAAGCGCATGCAGTCACCAGGGCTTTCTCCGGCGAACCGGGGAGATCCCTCGTACCGCCCCCTTCACCGTTTACCACTCCCTTACCGCTGGGCGGTCAGGCTCCCCAGCGGAATCTCTCGACCACGTGTGAAGAAACCGTCGGCAGACCGGCAGTCGGGCGCGAATCCGACGGGAAGAAAGGCTGAACGTATGCGACGCGAGCTGTGCCCGGTGGAAACCCTGTACGTACCCCAGCGGAGCAGGGCGGTCCTGTCCTGCGCCCTGGCCGGCCCCGTCGACGCGCCGGCCCTGGCGACGGCGTTCGAGGCCGTGACCGCCGAACAGCCGACCCTGCTCACCCACATCGTCGCGGCCGAGGCGGGCCCCGTCCTCGAACTCCTCCCGGAACCCGAACGGCCACGGCTGATCACCCGGCCCTCGGACGAGGACGCCTACGCCGAGGAGCTCAACAACCCGCTCACCGTGGGCGGACCACTGGTCAGGGCCGTCCTCATCGGCGAACCCGGCGGCGACACCCACACGTTCGTACTGGCGGTGGACCATGTGATCACCGACGGACACAGCGCCATCACGCTGCTCAACAGGATCTGGGACCGGTACGGGCAGGTCCTGGGCGCCGGCGCGGACGCCGTCACCGTCGCCCCGCCGGCCGTCACCGAGGTGCCCGTGTGGCCCGCCCCGGTCAGCAGCCTCCTCCCGCCGACCGACGCGGCGGAGACCGCCAAATACCTGGACCGCCGGACCGAGGAGACCCGCCGCCGCCCGGTCGCGCTGCTCCCCTACGACGTGCCCCCGGCCGCGGAGTCCGACGAGGGACGGCCGGCGCCTCGTATCGAGGTGGCGCGGCTGCGGCTGGACGCCGACGACACCCTGCGGCTGCGCGAACTGGCCCGCTCCACCGGCCTGTCCGTGCACGGCCTCGTCGGCGCCGCCCTGCTGACCGCGGTCCGCCGGCGCATGGACGGCGCCGGCCCGCGCGTCCTCGGCTGCATGTCACCGGTGGACGTCCGCTCCCGGCTGACCCCGCCGCTGTCCGCCGAGGTCATGGTCGCCGCCGTCACCGCACACCTGCACGCCCTGGAGGTGAGCCCGGACAGCTCCCCGCTGGAGCTGGCCGGCGAGCTGGGCGCCGCCCTCGGCAACCACATCGAGCGCGGCGACCACTTCCAGGAGATGCGGATCATGCCGGAGGTGCCGCGCAATCCGCTGCTCCAGATGGGCACGGTGATCAACACGAACATGGGCGTCGTGCCCGGTCCCCGCCTGCCCGAGGGCCTGCGGGTGACCGACGTGCGGCTCGTCCCCGCCCGCGAGAACTACTTCCCGCAGGCCGGCCGCAGCCCCCTCATGGCCTGCGTGACCTCCTTCGACGGCCGCCTCGCCGTCGAGTTCCCGCACCACACCGCGTGTTTCAGCACGGAGTTCATGGCCGCGCTGCGCGACGACGTCCACGCCACGCTGCTCGCCCTGGTCGACACGGACGGGACGCGGCCGCCGGCGGAGGTCATGGCCTGACCGGCGGGGGCACCGGACGCGCCGGACGCATCGTGCGGCCGGCCGGTGCCTCCCACCGCACCGAAGTCCCGGCCGCGTCAGTCACGTTCCCGGCCTCCCCTTCCCAAGGAGCGACCCTCCGAGATGAAGACCGAGCACGAACCCCCCACCGCCGTCGCCGCCCTGCTGTCCCGGGCCCGGGCCGGCGACGCGCAGGCCATGAACGACCTGCTCACCGAGATCACCCCGTACGTCGCCCACGTCTGTTTCCCGATCGCCCGCGACAACGCCTCCGACGCCGTCCAGGAAGCCCTGCTGGCCATCTACCGGGGCCTCGGCACCCTGCGGGAACCCGCCGCCTTCTACGGCTGGGTCCGCTCGGTGACCGTCCGGGAGGCGGTCCGCACGGCCAAGCGTCTCAAGGTGGCGGAGGCGGCGTGTTCGGAGGTGGAGTCCGGCCATCCGGCGAACCCCCTCGACGCGGTCCACATCAACGACGTGCTGGACCGCCTCTCCGCACAGCACCGGCAGGTTCTCGCCCTGCGTTTCTACGGTCTGAACGAGGACGAGATGGCGGCCACCCTGTCCCTTCCGGTCGGCACGGTCCGTTCCCGGCTCTACCGGGCCCGCCGCCGGTTCCAGGAGGCGTGGCAGCCCCACGCGGCGTGACCGGACCATGAAAACCTTCTCGAAGACTTCTCCTTCAGTATGTCCCGGGAGTCTCATGCCGACCGTGGTTCACACAATCCACTTCAATGTTCTGGGCCCTTTGAATGTGTGCCTGCACGGCCGTCCCGTCAATCTCGGGTCCGCGCGTCAGCGGGCGGTGCTGTCCGCCCTTCTCCTCGCTCCGGGGCGACCGATGACGGCGGAGGAACTGACCGAGGCGATATGGCCGCGGAAAGCCCCGGCCGGCGCCGCCGGATGTCTGCACAGTTACGTGTCCCATCTCCGCCGCGTCCTGGAACCGCAGCGGGCTCCCCGCGAGCGGGACAATCTTTTGCGCCGGCAACCGAATGGCTATGTTCTCGAGGTCGCCCCGGAAAGCCTGGACGCCATCCGTTTCGAACGGCTGCTCCAGGAGGGCCGCGCCCAGTTGTCGGCCGGACGGCCCCAGCAGACGATCCTCACGGTGCGGGAGGCACTCGCGCTCTGGCGCGGCGGTCCGCATCCGGAGGTGAGCGACTATCCGGGGGCCGCACAAGTCGCCGCACGGTACGAGGAATTGCGGCTTCTCGCGCTGGAAACCCTGTGGGAGGCCGAACTGGCGTCGGAGCACGGAATGACGCTCCTGACGGACGAACTCCCGGCCCTCAGCCGGAAGTTTCCCACCCGCGAACGGTTCAGCTGGCTTCTCATGAAGGCGCTCTACCGGTCGGGGCGCAGAGCCGAGGCCATCGACGCCTACCACCACACCCGCCGCACCCTCGCCGAGGAATACGGAATAGATCCCGGAGCGGAGTTGCAGGAGTTGTTCGGCCGCATCATCTGCGGCGATCCGCTGGCCGGCTGACCCATTCCCCCGAACACCCCCCGACCTGCGAGAACCACCCCGCGCTCGGTTCGGCCGCAAGGCGACTTCAAGAGGACTTCAAGTTCCCTGCAAGTCTCCCGTGGCAAAGTTCTGTTGATCAACGTCACCGGTGTGCACGGCCCCGAGCCCGCCTTTTCCGACAGGCCATCACAAAGACGTGGGCCGAATGCACCGGACGCGGGCGGGGCCACACGTGGACGCGCGCCTTGCCACGGAGGAGACGCGCGACGAGTCGAGCGAGGAAGCCGAGTAAGCCGTGCCCGAGACAGAGCCCTGGCCCGCACCTGACCACGCCGCCGACGAACCGACCACGACGATCGCCCCGGCGACGGCGGGCATCGCCCCGGCGACGGCTGGTATCGCGCCCGCTGCGGCAGGCGCCCCTCGCGCGACGGCCGGCGGCTCCCTCGGCGTCTCCTCCGGGGCGGGCGGCGTGGACACGGACGTACCGCCGGTCGTGTCGTCCCTCGTACCGCTCGTGCTGACGGCGGCCGACGACACCGCGCTCGCCGCGCGAGCCCGGCAGCTCCTCACGCTGGCCGAGGGCGATCCGGACATGAGCCCGTCGGACCTGGGCCGGGCGCTGGCGACGACGCTCCGTGCGTCGACGGGCGAACGGCGGGCCGTGCTCCTGACCGCCGGCCGGGCGGACGCGGTACGGGGACTGCGGGCCCTCGCCGAAGGCGGTTTCGCACCGTTGCTGTTCCGCGGCTCCCCAGGTGTCGGTACCGCCCCCGCCGCCACCTCCGGCGCGGTGGGCGAGGGGCGCGCGGTTCACGTGTTTCCCGGCCAGGGCTCCCAGTGGGCCGGCATGGCCCTCGGGCTGCTCGACGCCTCCGCGGTGTTCCGGGACCACATGGAGGCCTGTGCGCGGGCGTTGGAGCCGCACGTGCCATGGTCGCTGTTCGACGTGCTGCGCGGCGCCGAGGGGGCGCCGCTGTGGGAGAGCGTCGACGTCGTCCAGCCCGTGCTGTTCGCGGTGACGGTGTCGCTGTCGGCGCTGTGGCGGGCGTGCGGTGTGGAGCCGGCGGCGGTCGTCGGCGCCAGCCTGGGCGAGATCGCCGCGGCGCACGTCGCGGGAGCGCTCACCCTCGACGAGGCCGCCCGTGTCGTGGCGCTGTGGAGCCGGATGCAGGCCCGGGCCGACGGCGAGGGCGACCTGGCCTCCGCACTGCTGTCCCGCGAGGAACTGCGGTCCCGGCTCGACGCCCCGCACCGGCGGGGCCGCGTCCACTTCGCGGGTGCCAACGGCCCGCGCACCCTGCTGTTCAGCGGCGAACGGGCGGCCGTGGCCGAGCTGGTCGGCGCGCTCACCGCCGAGGGCTTCCGCGCCAGGACGCTCGGCAACGGCCTGGCCGCCCACGCGCCGGACCTGGCCGTGGTCCCCGCCGACCTGCTCGCCGGCACCGCCTCGATCCGGCCCGCCGCGGCCACGGTCCCCTTCCACTCCTCGCTGACCGGCGGGCCGGTCCCGACGACCTCGCTCGACGGCACGTACTGGCACCGCAACATCACTTCGGAGATCCGTTTCGAGGAGGCCGTACGCGGCCTGATCGCGGCCGGTCACGTCACGTTCCTGGAGGTCAGCCCGCATCCGGTGCTGATCGGCGGGGTGCAGGAGACCCTGGAGGACACCCGGGGCGGCCCGGCGGGGGCGGCCTCGGGAACGGCGTCCTCGGGATCCGTGTCCTCGGGATCCGTGTCCTCGGGAACGACGGGCGCGGGAGCCGTCGGCACGCTCCGGCGCGGCGAGGACCCGGTGACCGGACTGCTCACCGCGATGGCGGAGCTGTACGTCCGGGGAGTCACCGTCGACTGGGAGGCCCTGTTCCGCGGCGGTACCGACGCCCGGCGGACCGTCCTGCCGCCCGCGCCTTCCGCCGTCGGCGCCCCGGCAGCGCCGCACGGGGACGATTCCCCTCGGGCCCGGTACGCCCGGCTCTCCGACGCCGAACGGCGAAGGTGGCTTGGGGAGTTGGTGCACTCCCAGATCACCGCGCTGCACGACGGCGCACCGGAGCCAGGGCCAGGGCGGGCGTCAGGGCCGAAGGTGGCGAGCGACGCGCGGACGACCTTCAAGGACCTGGGCTTCGACTCCGTCACGGCGGTGGCACTGCGCAACCGGCTGGTCGAGGCGACCGGGCTGCCACTGCCCGTCACCCTGCTGTTCGAGCGCCCCACGATCGGCGACCTGACCGATCACCTGCATGCCGAACTCCTGGGCCTGGTCCCCGAATCGACGGCGGTGTCCGGCCCCGGTGACGTGGACGAACCCGTGGCGATCGTCGGCATGGCATGCCGCTTCCCCGGTGGCGTCGACTCCCCCGAGTCGCTGTGGCGGCTGGTGTCCCGGGGCGAGGACGCCGTCTCCGGGTTCCCCGACAACCGGGGGTGGGACGTCGAGTCGCTGTACGACCCCGACCCCGACGCGCCGGGCCGGTCCTACGTCCGCGAAGGCGGATTCCTGCACGACGCCGACCGGTTCGACGCGGACTTCTTCGGGATCAGCCCGCGCGAGGCCCTCGCCATGGACCCGCAGCAGCGGCTGCTCCTGGAGACGGCCTGGGAGGCGTTCGAACGGGCGGGCATCGACCCGACGACGCTGCGCGGCAGCCGCGGCGGAGTGTTCGTCGGCGCGATGGCCCAGGACTACGGCCCCCGCATGCACGAGGCGGACGAGCGCGTCCACGGGCACGTGCTGACCGGCACGACCGTCAGTGTGCTGTCCGGGCGGCTGGCCTACGTCTTCGGCCTCGAGGGCCCGGCGGTGACCGTGGACACGGCCTGCTCGTCCTCCCTGGTGGCACTCCACCAGGCCGTACGGTCGCTGCGGCGCGGTGAGTCCACGCTGGCGCTCGCGGGCGGGGTGGCGGTGATGGCGGCGCCGGGCATGTTCGTGGAGTTCAGCCGACAGCGCGGCCTCGCGCCCGACGGCCGCTGCAAGGCGTTCGCCGCGTCGGCCGACGGTACGGCCTGGGCGGAGGGCGTCGGCGTCCTCGTACTGGAGCGGCTGTCCGACGCGCGACGCCACGGGCACCGGGTGCTGGCCGTGGTCCGGGGCTCGGCCGTCAACCAGGACGGCGCCAGCAACGGCCTCACCGCCCCCAACGGCCTCGCCCAGCAGAAGGCCGTCCGCGCGGCCCTCGCCGACGCCGGCCTGACCCCGGCCGACGTGGACGCCGTCGAGGCCCACGGCACCGGCACCCGCCTCGGCGACCCCATCGAGGCCCAGGCCCTCCTGGCGACTTACGGACAGGACCGGCCCGCCGAACGGCCTTTATGGCTGGGCTCGTTGAAGTCCAACATCGGACATGCGCAGGCGGCCGCCGGTGTCGGCGGTGTCATCAAGATGGTGCTGGCGCTGAAGCACGGGCTGCTGCCCCGCACCCTCCACGTCGACGAACCCACCCCGCACGTCGACTGGACCACCGGTGCCGTCTCCCTCCTCACCGAGCAACGCCCTTGGCCCGACACCGACCGCCCACGCCGAGCCGCCGTCTCCTCCTTCGGGATCAGCGGCACGAACGCGCACGTCATCCTGGAACAGGCCCCAGAAGCCGAACCCGACGCGACCGCTCCTGTGGCGACCTCGCCGGTCGTTCCGCTGGTGCTGTCGGCCCATGACCCGCGCTCCTTACGGGCACAGGCGGAGCGGTTGGGTGATTTCCTTCGCGAGAACGCCCCCGATGCACGGCTCGTCGCCGGGGAGTTGACACAGGGGCGAGCCGTACTGGCCCACCGTGCGGTCGTCGTGGGTGGAGACCAGGAGCAACTGCTGGCCGGGTTGGACGCGTTGGCGACAGGGGGCGAGGACCCAGGTCTCGTCACCGGGCACGGGGAGGCCGGGCGGCCGGTGTTCGTGTTCCCCGGTCAGGGGTCGCAGTGGACCGGGATGGCCGTCGAACTCCTCGACACATGCGCGGTGTTCGCCGAGTCCATCGCCGCGTGCGAGGCAGCGCTTGCCTCGCATGTGGAGTGGTCGCTGAGTGAAGTGCTCCGCAGGGGTGAGCCGTTGAACCGGGTCGACGTGGTGCAGCCCGCCCTGTTCGCGGTGATGGTGTCGCTCGCCGCGGTCTGGCGGTCCCTTGGGGTCGAGCCCGCCGCCGTCGTCGGGCACTCCCAGGGCGAGATCGCCGCAGCCGTCGTCGCCGGCGCGCTCTCACTGGACGACGGCGCCAAGATCGCCGCCCTCCGCAGCCGCGCCATCCTCAAACTCGCCGGACACGGGGGAATGGTCTCCCTGCCCCTGAGCAGCAAGGACGCGACCGAGCTGCTGAAACGATGGCCGGACCGCATATCCATAGCCGCCCTCAACGGGCCTTCCACCACCGTCGTCGCCGGAGACGCCACCGCCCTCGACGAACTACTGACCCACTGCGAGACCGAAGGCGTCCACGCGCGCCGCATCGACGTCGACTACGCCTCCCACACCGCACACGTCGAAGCCATCGAAAGCGACCTCGCCGAAGCCCTGAAGGGCATCACGCCCCGGACCAGCACCGTGCCCTTCTACTCGACGGTCACCGGCGAGCCCATCGACACCGCGAAGCTCCACGCCGGCTACTGGTACACCAACCTCCGCCAGACCGTCCTCCTCGAACCCACCCTGAAGCGTCTGACCGAAGACGGCCACACCAGCTACCTCGAATGCAGCCCCCACCCCGTCCTCGTCCCCGCCATCGACGAAACCACCGAAGGCCACGTCACCGGCACCCTCCGCCGCGACGAAGGCGGCTGGCAACGCCTCCTCACCTCCGCAGCCCACCTCCACACCCACGGCACCCCCATCACCTGGCCCACCAGCCACACCCACCACATCGACCTCCCCACCTACCCCTTCCAACGCAACCGCTACTGGCTCGAAACCACCCCGTCCGCCACCGGCGCGGAGCCCACCGGGCACCCCCTCCTCACCCTCACCACGACGCTCCCCGACCTCACCGATCTGCGCACCGGCCGGCTCACCCCCGACACCCACACCTGGCTCACCGACCACGCCGTCCACGGCACGCCGCTGGTCCCCGGCACCGCTGTCCTGGACCTGGCTCTGCACGCCGCCGGTCACACGGGCGCCCCGTACGTGGAGGAACTCACGCTCCACGCGCCGCTCCCGCTCCACCCCGGCGAGTCCCAGACCCTCCAGCTCATCACCACCCCGCCGGACCCGATCACCGGGCATCGCACCCTCACCCTGCACAGCACCACCGACCACCGCACGTTCACCCATCACGCGACGGCCGCCCTCACGCCCCTCCCCGCCCCGGCAGCTGCGATCCGTCCCTGGTCGGAGGCCGAACAGAAGGTGCTGGCTCCGGTGGAGGGGCTGTACGAGCGGCTGGCCGAGGCCGGGTTCGGGTACGGTTCCGCGTTCCGTGGGCTGCGGTCCCGGGGGCGGCTGGGTGCGGACGTGGTCGCGGAGGTGCGGCTGCCGGACGAACTACGCGAGGACGCGGGCCGGTTCGGGGTGCATCCCGCGCTCCTGGACGCCGCCCTGCACGCCTGTCTGCCGGACGGCACGGACGGCACGGAGGATGTCCGGCTGCCGTTCGCGTGGAGTGGGGTCACCCTGCACGCCACGGGGGCCGACACCCTGCGCGTCCGGCTGTCGCCGGCCGGGCCGGACGCCGTGTCCTTGGCGGCCTTCGACGAGGCGGGGCAGCTGGCGGTGTCGGTCGCGTCCGTGACGCTGCGGGCGGTCACGGCGGAACGGTTCCGGGCCGCCGTACGGGCTCAGCGGCAGGAGCCGTTGTACGAGGTGCGGTGGACGGCGCTGCCGACGGAGGGCGTCGGTACGGGCGCGGGGGCGGCCGTACTCGTCGGTCCTGCGTTCGCCGGGCTGCCGGCGCCCTCGTACCCGGATCTGCCGGCGCTGGTCGCCGACGGGGGTGCGGTGCCGTCGACGGTGGTCGTGGGCTGTCGGGGTGGTGCGGACGAGGTGCCGGTCGCCGTGCACGAGGTGCTGGTCCGGGCGTTGGAACTGTTGCGGGAGTGGCTGGCCGACGACCGGTTCGCGGACGGGCGTCTGGTGCTGGTGACCCGGGGCGCGGTGGCCGTCCGGGACGGTGAGGACGTCTCCGACCTGGCGGCGGCCGCCGTGTGGGGGCTGGTGCGGTCGGCACAGTCGGAGCATCCGGGGCGTCTGGTGGTCGCCGACGTGGACGACGATCCGGAGTCTTTTCGGGCGCTGACGGCGTTCGTGGATCGTGTGGGTGCTGCGGAGCCGCAGCTCGCGGTGCGTGCGGGTGAGGTGTTCGGGGCGCGGCTGGGCGTGGTCCAGCCGGTGTCCGCCGACGGGACCGGGCCTCGCGTGGGCTTCGGCGACGGCACGGTGCTGATCACCGGTGGCACCGGCACGCTCGGCTCACTCATCGCCCGCCA
>NZ_BMSA01000009.1 GCF_014648915.1 Streptomyces phaeofaciens
GAGGTGACGGCTGCCCTGGTCGACGGGGTGTCGATCGCTGCCGTCAACGGCCCTTCGGCCACGGTGATTTCGGGTGACGAGGACGCGGTCCTCGCGGTCGCGGCCGCCTTCGAGGGCCGTAAGACCAAGCGGCTCACGGTCTCGCACGCCTTCCACTCCCACCGCATGGAGCCGATGCTCGCGGAGTTCCGCGAGGTGGCCGAGAGCCTGTCGTACGAGTCCCCGCGCATCCCGGTCGTGTCCAACCTGACGGGCGAGTTGGCGACGGCCGACGAGCTGTGCGATCCGGAGTACTGGGTCCGCCATGTCCGCGAGGCCGTCCGCTTCGCCGACGGGGTGCGGACGCTGCTGGGCCAAGGCGTGACCACGTTCGTCGAACTCGGTCCGGACGGTGTCCTGTCCGCCATGGGTCAGGACACCGCCGCCGAGACCGACGCGGTGTTCGTGCCGGTGTTGCGCGGTGACCGCGCCGAGGGCCTGACGTCGGCCTCGGCCGTCGCGGCGGTCCATGTGCGGGGTGTCCCGGTCGACTGGGCGGCGCTCTTCGCGGGTCGTGGCGCGCGGCAGGTGGAACTGCCGACGTACGCCTTCCAGCACGAGCGGTACTGGCTGGTCGGTGGGCGGTCCGCCGGGGACGCGGAGCCGGGTGTGCCGGGCGCGGCCGGGCACCCCCTGCTGGACGCGGTCGTCGAACTGCCCCACACCGGTGGTCTGTTGCTCGTCGGCCGACTGTCGCTGGACACGCATCCGTGGCTCGCCGACCACACCGTCCTGGGCGCGGTTCCGCTGCCGGGCACCGCGCTGGTGGACCTGGCCTTCTGGGCGGGGGACCAGGTCGGCTGCGGCCGGATCGCCGAGCTGACCTTCGAGAACCCGCTGATCGTGCCCGAACGGGGCGCCGTACAGATCCAGTTGGCGGTCGGTGACGTCGACGAGGCGGGGCGGCGGACCCTGACCGTGTACTCCCGGCCGGGGGACGACCCCTCCGACGCCCGGACGTGGACGCGGCACGCCGAAGGCGTCCTGAGCCCGGACGACGGCCCGACCGGGCCCGATGCACCGGCCTGGCCGCCGGCCGACGCCGAACCCGTGCCGGTCGAGGGGCTGTACGAGAGCCTGGCGGGCCTGGGGCTGGCCTACGGGCCGGTCTTCCAGGGGCTGCGGGCCGTATGGCGACGCGACGGGGAACTGTTCGCCGAGGTCGCCCTGCCGGAGGACATGGCCGACGAGGCCGGCCGGTACGGTCTGCACCCGGCGCTGCTGGACTCGGCGCTGCACGCGGTCGGACTGGGCGACCTGATCGACGACACCGGTCGGGCGCGCCTGCCGTTCTCCTGGTCCGGGGTGACCCTGCACGCGACGGGCGCCACCGCACTGCGGGCACGCCTGTCCCGCGCCGGAACGGACGCGCTGGCGCTGACGCTCACCGACGCCTCCGGCCTGACCGTCGCCACGGTAGACGCGCTGACCGTACGACCGGTGGACGCCGAGCGGTTCGACGCCGCGCGCCCCGGGCACCAGGGGGCGCTGTTCCGGGTCGAGTGGCCCACCCTGCCGGACACCGCCGAGCCTGCCGAAGCCTCGCGGTCGTGGGCGGTGCTGGGCGACGGCGGCACGGTCCCGACGCATCCGGCCTACGCGGAGTACGGGAGTCCGGCCGAGCTGGCCGCCGCGAGCGGGCCGCTGCCCGACGTCGTCCTGGCGCCCGTGCCCGTGGCCGCCGGTGAGGACGGCATGCCCGCACGCGCGCACGCGGCGGCCCGGTGGGCGCTGGAGCTGATCCAGGCCTGGCAGGCGGACGACCGTTTCGAGCAGGCTCGTCTGGTCGTGGTCACGCGCGGTGCGGTGGCCGTCGAAGTGGGCGAGGACGTCGTCGATCCGGCGTCGGCCGCCGTGTGGGGGCTGGTGCGTTCGGCGCAGTCGGAGCACCCGGAACGGTTCGTGTTGGTCGACCTCGGCACGGACGAAGACGACAGCACGGTCTCCCCATCGGTGCTGGCGTCGGCGCTCGCCTCCGCCGAGCCGCAGCTCGCCGTCCGGGGGGACGCCGTACGCGTGCCCCGGCTGGCCAGGACGACGGCGGTGCCGGAAGCCGGAACCTGGGACACCGAGGGCACGGTGCTCGTCACCGGCGGCACGGGCGCGCTCGGCGCGGTCGTGGCCCGGCATCTCGTCGCCGAACACGGCGTACGCCACCTGCTGTTGACCAGCCGTCGGGGCCTCACCGCCCCGGGCGCGGCGGAGTTGCGGGACGAACTGACCGCACTCGGCGCCGAGGTGACCGTGGCCGCGTGCGACGCGGCGGATCGGGACGCGCTGGCGCGGGTGCTGGCGGACATCCCGGCCGAGCGGCCGCTGCGGGGCGTGGTGCACACGGCCGGCGTGCTCGACGACGGAGTGCTCGGCGCACTGACCCCGGAACGCCTGGCCGGGGTGCTGCGCCCCAAGGTGGACGGGGCCTGGAACCTGCACGAGCAGACCCGGGACCTCGACCTGTCGGCGTTCGTGCTGTTCTCGTCCGTGGCCGGCGTGCTGGGCGGCGCCGGCCAGGCGAACTACGCCGCCGCCAACGCCTTCCTTGACGCGCTGGCGGTCCACCGGCACACGGCCGGGCTGCCCGCCCGTTCGTTGGCCTGGGGCCTGTGGGAGCAGACCGGCGGCATGGCGGGCGCCCTGGACGACACGGACCTGAACCGCTTGCGGCGCGCCGGGATCACCGCATTGTCCTTCGCCGAGGGCCTGGCCCTGTTCGACGCGACGACCGCCACGGGCGCGGTCGCCGAACCGGTCCTCGTCCCGATGCGCCTCGACACCGCCGCACCGGCCGCCGAACCGGCGGCGGCGGTCCCCGCCCCACTGCGCGGCCTGCTGCGCAGGCCCGCCAAGCGCCGCTCGGAAGCCGGAACGGCCTTCGCCGACCGGCAGTCGCTGAAGGCACGGCTGCTCGCCCTGCCGGCGGCCGATCGCACCCGTACGCTCCTGGAACTCGTTCGGCGCGAGGTCGCGACCGTGCTGGGGCATGCGTCCGGCGACCGGATCGAGGCCGGCCGGGCCTTCACCGAGCTGGGCTTCGACTCGCTCACGGCGGTGCAGCTCCGCAACCGCCTCACCACGGCCACGGACCTGCGGCTGCCCGCGACCCTGGTCTTCGACCATCCGACCCCGGCCGCCCTGGCCGACCACATACGCACCGGCCTGCTGGGCGACGACGAGGACGAGCGGGCCGCCACGGCGGCGGCGACCGCGCGCACGGCCGTGGCGGACGAGCCGATCGCCGTCGTCGGCATGGCCTGCCGCTACCCCGGCGGCGTCGAGTCGCCCGAGGACCTGTGGCGGCTGGTCGCCACCGGCGGCGACGGCATCGGCGGATTCCCCACCGACCGCGGCTGGGACCTGGAACGGCTCTACGACCCGAACCAGGACAGCACGGGCACGTCCTACGCCCGCGACGGCGGATTCCTCTACGACGCGGCGCGGTTCGACCCCGGGTTCTTCGGTGTCGTACCGCGCGAGGCGCTGGCCATGGACCCGCAGCACCGGCTGCTCCTGGAGACCTCCTGGGAGGCGTTCGAACGCGCCGGCATCGACCCCGGCACGCTGAAGGGCAGCAGCACCGGAGTCTTCGCCGGGATCATGTACCAGGACTACGCCTCCCAGGTGGGGGACCTTCCCGAGGGCGTGGACGGCTACCTGGGCTCCGGCACCTCGGGCAGCATCGCCTCCGGCCGGGTCGCCTACACCTTCGGCCTGGAGGGCCCGGCGGTGACGGTGGACACCGCGTGCTCCTCCTCGCTGGTCGCCCTGCATCTCGCCGCCCAGGCGCTGCGGTCCGGTGAGTGCGAACTGGCGCTGGCGGGCGGGGTCTCCGTGATGTCGACGCCGACGACGTTCGTGGAGTTCTCCCGGCAGCGCGGCCTCGCGGCCGACGGCCGCTGCAAGGCGTTCTCCGCCGAGGCGGACGGCACCGGACTGGCCGAGGGCGCGGGCATGCTCCTCCTGGAGCGGCTGTCGGACGCGGAACGCAACGGCCACCCGGTGCTCGCGGTGATCCGTGGCTCGGCCGTCAATCAGGACGGCGCGAGCAACGGCCTCAGCGCCCCGAACGGTCCCTCGCAGCAGCGGGTGATCCGGCAGGCGCTGGCCAACGCGGGCCTGTCGACGACGGACGTGGACGCGGTGGAGGCGCACGGTACGGGCACCCGGCTGGGCGACCCGATCGAGGCGCAGGCGCTGCTCGCCACCTACGGGCAGGACCGCCCGGAGGACCGGCCGGTGTGGCTCGGCTCCGTGAAGTCCAACATCGGGCACACGCAGGCCGCGGCCGGCGTGGCCGGTGTGATCAAGATGGTGATGGCGATGCGGCACGGTGTGCTGCCGCGCACCCTGCACGTCGACGAGCCGTCGCGGCAGGTCGACTGGTCGGCGGGTGCGGTGGAGCTGCTGGCGGAGGCACGGGAGTGGCCTTCGGCGGACCGGCCCCGTCGGGCGGCGGTGTCGTCGTTCGGGATCAGCGGCACCAACGCGCACACCATCATCGAACAGGCCCCGGAACGGACTTCGGCCGATGCGCCGATGACGACGGTGACCTCGCCGGTGGTGCCGTGGGTGCTGTCCGGACGTACCCCGGAAGCGCTGAGGGCCCAGGCCGAGCGGCTGCGGGCCCATGTGCTGGCCATGCCGGAGCCGGAGCCCGCCGATGTGGGTCTGTCGCTGGCGACCTCTCGGTCGGCCCTGGAGCAGCGGGCCGCCGTGGTCGCCGCCGACCGGGACGGGTTCCTGGAGGCCTTGGGTGCGCTGGCCGAGGGGCAGGGGGCGCCGGGTCTGGTCCAGGGTGTGGCCGCCGAGGACGGCCGGGTCGGGTTCCTGTTCACGGGGCAGGGTTCGCAACGTGCCGGTATGGGGCGGGAGTTGTACGAGTCTTTCCCGGTGTTCGCGGATGCCTTCGACGCGGTGTGTGCGCGGTTCGGGGGTCTGTCGTTGCGGGAGGTGGTGTTCGGGGGCGGTTCGGCTCTCGATCGGACCGTGTATGCGCAGGCGGGGCTGTTCGCTCTCGAAGTGGCGCTGTTCCGGCTGCTGGAGTCCTGGGGTATCCGCCCGCAGATGCTGCTCGGCCATTCCATCGGTGAGTTGGCGGCGGCGCATGTGGCGGGTGTGTGGTCGCTGGACGACGCGTGCCGGCTCGTGGCGGCGCGGGGCCGGTTGATGCAGGCGTTGCCGGAGGGCGGCGCGATGGTGGCCGTGCAGGCGACCGAGGCCGAGGTGACGGCTGCCCTGGTCGACGGGGTGTCGATCGCTGCCGTCAACGGCCCTTCTTCCACGGTGATTTCGGGTGACGAGGAGGCGGTCCTCGCGGTCGCGGGCGCCTTCGAGGGCCGTAGGACCAAGCGGCTCTCGGTCTCCCACGCCTTCCACTCGTCGCGCATGGAGCCGATGCTGGCGGACTTCCGACAGGTTGCGGAGGGCCTGTCGTACGAGTCCCCGCGTATCCCGGTCGTGTCGAATCTGACGGGTGAACTCGCCACCGCCGCCGAGCTGTGCGACCCGGAGTACTGGGTCCGCCATGCCCGTGAGGCGGTCCGTTTCGCCGACGGCATGGGCACACTCGTCGCTCAGGGCGTCGGTACGCTGATCGAACTCGGTCCGGACGGTGTTCTGTCCGCCATGAGCCAGGAGTGTCTGCCGGAGGGCGTTCAGGCCCTGGGCCTTCCGCTCCTGCGTGCCGGTCGCCCGGAGACCGAGACCCTGACCACCGCGATCGCCCACGCCCACACGCAGGGAGTGCCGGTCGCTTGGGCGGAGTTCTTCGCCGGTCGGGGCGCGCGTCGGGTGGAGCTGCCGACGTACGCCTTCCAGCGGGAGCGGTACTGGCTGGCCCGTGGTCGGGCCGGCGGTGATGTGGAGGCCGTGGGGCTGGGGGCGGCGGGCCATCCGCTGCTGGGGGCCGCCGTCGAACTGCCCGACACCGGTGGGCTGTTGTTCACCGGGCGGCTGTCGCTGGACACCCACCCCTGGCTCGCCGACCACGCGGTCATGGGCACCGTCCTGCTGCCGGGCACGGCCTTCGTCGAGCTGGCGCTGCGGGCGGCGGACCGCGGCGGATGCGACGAGGTGGCGGAACTGACACTCGAAGCACCGCTGGTCCTGCCCGAACAGGGCGGTGTCCGCTTCCAGTTGCTGGTGAACGGGCCGGACGGGGACGGGCGGCGCGACTTCAGCGTGCACTCGCGGCCGGAGCGGGCGGCGGACGACGAGGAATGGACCCGCCACGCGTCCGGCGTGCTGGTGGTCGCCGGGGTCGGGACGGACGCCCCCTCCGCCGACTGGGCGGTCTGGCCTCCGGCGGGGGCGACACCGCTGCCGGTCGACACCCTCTACGACCGTGCGGCCGGGGCCGGATTCGCGTACGGGCCGGTGTTCCAGGGACTGCGGGCCGCCTGGCGTCTCGGCGACCAGCTGTTCGCCGAAGTCGCCCTGGCCGGGGACACCCTGGCCGGTACGGATCTGTTCGCTCTGCACCCGGCGCTGCTGGACGCCGCCCTGCACACCCTCGGCCTGAGGGAGGAAGCGGCCACCGGGCTGCCGTACGCCTGGTCCGGGGTGCGGATGCACTCCGCCGGGGCCACCGCCCTGCGGGTGCGGCTGTCGGTCGCGGAGTCGGGCGCGGTGGCGCTGGACGTCGCGGACCGCAGCGGGCTGCCGGTGGCCACCGTCGAGTCCCTGACCCTGCGCCCGGTGACCGAGGAGCAGCTGAGGGCCGCCCGGGGCGGACACGGGGACGCCCTGTTCCGGCTCGGCTGGGTCACGGACACGGACACGGCGAGGACGGCATCGGTTTCCCCAGCCGCGACCTGTGCCCTGGTCGGGCCGGACGCCCTCGGGCTGGCCGACGCGCTGCGGGCGAACGGCGTCCAGGTCACGGCCTGCCCCGACCTGGCGTCGCTCGGCGGCACCGTGCCGGATCTGGTTCTCCTCGATGCCTCGGGACCGCGTCCCGGCGCGCCCGAGGCCGTCGCCTCGGCCACCGGCGCGGTGCTCGCCTCGGCCCGGCAGTGGCTGGCCGAGGAGCGGCCGGCGGGCGCCCGGCTGGTGGTGGTGACCCGCGACGCGGTCGCCACCGGAGCCCCGGACGAGCCGTCGCCGGACCTGGCGCAGGCCGCGGTCTGGGGTCTGGTGCGGTCCGCGCAGTCGGAGCATCCCGACCGGTTCGTCCTGCTGGACCTCGACGGCCACGACGCGTCCTGGCGGGGGCTGGCCGACCTCGTGGGCGCCGGCCCTCTCGACCCGCAGCTCGCGCTGCGCGCCGGAACCGTACGGCTGCCGCGTCTGGAGCGGATGACGGGCGGGGACGGCGGAACGCCGGCCTGGGACGCCGAGGGCACGGTGCTGGTCACCGGCGGCACCGGCGCGCTCGGCGCGGTCCTCGCCCGGCATCTGGTGGCCGAGTACGGCGTCCGGCAGCTGCTGCTGACCAGCCGCCGGGGCCCGGAAGCGCCGGGCGCGGTGGAGCTGGTCGCCGAGCTGGAGGCGCTGGGCGCCTCGGTGCGGGTGGCCGCCGTGGACGTCGCCGACCGGGACGCGCTGGCCGGGCTGCTGGCCGGGATCCCCGCCGGGCACCCGCTGACCGCCGTCGTGCACACCGCAGGCGTCCTGGACGACGGCATGCTGGCCACCTACGGCCACGACCGGTTGGCCGGGGTACTGCGGCCCAAGGTGGACGCAGCCTGGCACCTGCACGAGCTGACCCGGGAACTCGACCTGTCGGCGTTCGTGCTGTTCTCCTCCGCCGCCGGGGTGTTCGGCGGCGCGGGCCAGGCCGCCTACGCCGCGGCCAACTCCTTCCTGGACGCCCTCGCCCGGCACCGGCGCGACCAGGGTCTGACGGCCACCTCGCTGGCCTGGGGACTGTGGGACCAGGGCGACGCGGGCATGGCCGGCGGTCTGGCCGAGGCCGACGTGGCCCGGATCCGGCGGCTGGGCATGACCCCGCTGTCCGTCCCCGAGGGCCTGGCGCTGTTCGACGCCGCGCACGCCGCGGACGAACCGGTGCCGGTGCCCGTACGGCTGGATCTGGCGGGCCTGCGGGCCCGGGCCGCCCGCGGGACGGCCGTACCGGCGCTGCTGCGCGGGCTGGTGCCCGTGCCGGTCCGCACGGCGGGGCGGCCCGGCGACGGGGAGACGGGGTCGGAGGATTCGGACGGTTTCGTCCGGCAGCTCGCCGGGCTGCCGCAGAGCGAGCGGGAACGCGCCGTGCTCCAGGTGGTGCGCAGAGAGGCGGCGGCCGTCCTCGGGCACCGCACCGTCGAGGCGTTCGAGCCGGGGCGCGGCTTCATGGAGGCCGGCTTCGACTCGCTGACCGCCGTCGAACTGCGGACCCGGCTGGCCTCGGTCACCGGACTGCGGCTGCCCGCCACCTTGCTCTTCGACCATCCGTCCCCGGCCGAACTCGCCCGTCACCTCGGTGCCGAGCTGGCGCCCGCCGTCCCGGCCGGAACCCGGTCGGTCGCCGAGGAACTCGACCGGCTGGAGGCACGGCTCACCGAGATCGCCGACGACCCGACCGAACGGGTCCGGGCCGTGCTGCGGCTGGAGGCCCTGCTGTCCAAGCTCGGCACCGGACGCGGCCCGGCGGGCGGCGCCGAGGAGCCGGCCGACGGCCTCGACGTCGTGGACCGGCTCGACTCGGCGACCGACGACGAACTCTTCGACCTGATCGACAAGGACCTCGGCCTGTCATGAGCCGTCCGGAGAACGAACCCCGTCCGGTGAGCGAACCCCGCCCCGAGAACGAACCCCGCCCGGTGAACGAACCCCAACGCCTTCCGAACGCCACCAGGAGCGAACGACACGTGGAGAACGAGCAGAAGCTTCGGGACTACCTCAAGCGGGTCATCGCCGACCTGCACCAGACGCGGCAGCGGCTGCGCGAGGTCGAGTCCGCCGAGCAGGAGCTCATCGCCATCGTCGGCATGAGCTGCCGGTTCCCCGGCGGCGTCCACTCACCGGACGACCTGTGGCGGCTGGTGTCCTCCGGCACCGACGCCGTCTCGGGGTTCCCCACCGACCGCGGCTGGGACCTGGACGGGCTGTTCGACCCCGACCCGGACCACCCCGGCACCTCCTATGTGCGGGAGGGCGGGTTCCTGCACGACGCGGCCGGGTTCGACGCCACGTTCTTCGGCATCTCACCGCGTGAGGCGGTCGCCATGGACCCCCAGCAGCGGCTGCTGCTGGAAGGCTCCTGGGAGGCGTTCGAGCACGCCGGCATCGATCCGAGGTCGGTGCGCGGCAGCCGTACCGGCGTTTTCGCCGGGGTGATGTACCACGACTACCTGGCCCGACTGCACGACATCCCCGAGGAGTTCGAGGGCTACCTCAGCCAGGGCAGCGCGGGCAGCATTGCCTCCGGCCGGGTCGCCTACACGCTGGGCCTCGAAGGGCCGGCCGTGACCGTGGACACCGCCTGCTCCTCGTCCCTGGTCACCCTGCACCTGGCCGCCCAGGCGCTGCGGGGCGGCGAGTGCTCCCTCGCCCTGGCCGGCGGGGTCACCGTGATGTCCTCGCCGAGCACGTTCCTGGAGTTCTCCCGGCAGCGCGGGCTGGCCGCCGACGGGCGGTGCAAGCCGTTCGCCGGCGCGGCCGACGGCACCGGCTGGGGCGAGGGCATCGGCATGCTCCTGCTGGAGCGGCTCTCCGACGCCCGCCGCAACGGGCACCCCGTGCTCGCCGTGGTGCGCGGATCCGCCGTCAACCAGGACGGCGCCAGCAGCCGGCTCACCGCGCCCAACGGCCCCGCCCAGCAGCGGGTGATCCGGCAGGCGCTGGCCGACGCCCGGCTGACCCCGGCCGACGTGGACGCGGTCGAGGCGCACGGCACCGGCACCAGCCTCGGCGACCCCATCGAGGCGCAGGCCCTGCTGGCCGCGTACGGCCAGGACCGCACCGACGGCCGGCCGCTGCGGCTGGGCTCGGTGAAGTCCAACATCGGCCACACCCAGGCCGCCGCCGGAGTCGCGGGCGTCATCAAGACCGTGATGGCGATGCGGCACGGCGTCCTGCCCCGCACCCTGCACATCGACCGGCCGACCCCCGAGGTCGACTGGACCGCGGGCGCCGTCGAACTGCTCACCGAGAACACCCCCTGGCCGCCGACCGGCCGCCCGCGCCGCGCCGGCGTCTCCTCCTTCGGCGTCAGCGGCACCAACGCCCACGTCATCCTCGAAGAGCCCGAACCGGTGCCGGAGGAGGAGGCGGCGGCGCCCGCGGACGGCACCGAGGGCCCGCTGCCGTGGATCCTGTCCGGCCGCGGCGAGTCCGCCCTCACCGAGCAGGCCGCCCGGCTCGCCGCGCACCTGCGCGCCCGCCCCGGGCTGCGCCCGGCCGACGTGGGGCGGTCGCTCGCCGGCGAGCGGGCGCTGTTCGAGCACCGCGCGGTGGTCGTCGGCACCGGCCGCGACGCGCTGCTCCGGGGCCTGGACAGCCTGGCCGACGGCGGGGCCGCGGCCGGCGTGGTGCGCGGCACGGCCGGCGGCCACGCCGAGGACATCGTCTTCGTCTTCCCCGGCCAGGGCTCCCAGTGGGCCGGCATGGCCGTCGAACTGCTCGACTCCTCCGAGGTGTTCGCCGCCCGGATGCGGGAGTGCGCGGACGCCCTGGCCCCGTACACCGACTGGTCGCTGCTCGACGTCGTACGAGGCGTGAGCGGTGCGCCGTCCCTGGACCGGGTCGACGTGGTCCAGCCGGTGCTGTTCGCGGTGATGGTGTCGCTGGCCGAGGTCTGGCGGGCGCACGGCGTCCGGCCGACCGCCGTGCTCGGCCACTCCCAGGGCGAGATCGCCGCCGCCTGTGTGGCGGGCGCCCTCACCCTCCAGGACGCGGCCCGGGTCGTCGCCCTGCGCAGCCAGGCCCTCGTCGACCTGTCCGGCCGGGGCGGCATGGTCTCGGCGGCGCTGCCGGTCGCCGACCTGGAGCGGCGCCTCGCCCGGTGGGCGGACCGGCTCTCCGTCGCCGCCGTCAACGGGCCCGCCTCCGTCGTCGTCTCCGGGGACACCGAGGCCCTGGACGAACTGCTCGCCGACTGCGAGGCCCAGGGCGTCAGGGCCCGCCGGGTCGCCGTCGACTACGCCTCCCACTCCGCCCACGTGGAGGCCGTCGAGGAGCGCCTGCTGACCGCGCTCGCGCCGATCGCGCCCCGCTCCGCGCAGGTGACGTTCTGCTCGACGGTGACCGGTGAACCCCTCGACACCGCCGGCCTCGACGCCGCCTACTGGTACCGCAATCTGCGCAGGACCGTCCGCTTCGAGGACGCCGTCCGTACCCTGTGCGCGGGCGCCCGCCCGGTCTTCATCGAGGTCAGCCCGCACCCCGTCCTCACCATGGGCATGCAGGAGGTGCTCTCCGGCATCGACGGCGCGGCCGCCGCCCTGGGCACCCTGCGCCGTGGCGAGGGCGGCACCGAACGCCTCCTGCTCTCCCTCGCCGAGGCCCACACCCAGGGCGTACGGGTCGACTGGCCGGCCCTGTTCGCCGGGTACGGCGCCGGCCGGGCCGAACTGCCCACGTACGCCTTCCAGCACGAGCGCTACTGGCTGGAGGAGGCCGGACGGCCCGGCGACACCGCCGGACTCGGTCTCGGCCCGGCCGAACACCCGCTGCTGGGTGCCGCGGTGACGCTGGCCGACGGGAACGGTTTCCTGCTGACCGGCCGGCTCTCCCCGGCCACCCACCCCTGGCTCGCCGACCACGCGGTCACGGGCACCGTCCTGCTGCCCGGGACCGCGTTCGTGGAGCTGGCCGTCCACGCGGGCGACCGGGTCGGCTGCGGCCGGCTCGCCGAACTCACCCTGCACGCGCCGCTGGTGCTCTCCGCGTCCGCCCCGGTCGACATCCAGCTGCTGGTGGGCGCACCCGGCCCGGCCGGGCTGCGCCGGCTGAGCGTGCACGCCCGCCCGGCGGGCGCCGCCGCCGAGGAGCCGTGGACCCTGCACGCCGAAGGCGCCCTGGCAGAGGGCACCGGACCGGCCCCCGCCACGCCCTCCGACCCGGCGGCCTGGCCGCCCGCGGGCGCCCGCCCGGTGCCGATCGACGACCTGTACGACCGGCTCGCCGCGGCCGGTCTGGAGTACGGCCCCCTGTTCCAGGGCCTGCGCGCCGTCTGGCGCTGCGACGACGGACTGGCCGCCGAGGTGGAGCTGCCGCGGGACGCGGCGGCCGACGCCGAGAGCTACGGCCTCCACCCCGCGCTGCTGGACGCCGCCCTCCACGCGATCGCCGCCGGCACCCCGGCGGGCGACGGAGTCCGGCTGCCGTTCTCGTGGACGGGCGTGACCCTCCACGCCACCGGCGCCACGACCCTGCGGGTGCGGCTGTCCCCGTCGGGCACGGACGCGATGTCGCTGGCGGTGAGCGACGTCTCCGGCGCGCCGGTCGCCTCCGTCGAGTCGCTGACCCTGCGCCCGCTGGACACGGGCCGGCCGGACGCGGGCAGCGCACCCCACGGCTCGCTGTTCCGCGTGGAGTGGACCCCGGTCCCCACACCGTCCGCCGCCGTCGCGTACGCCGTGCTGGGCGACGGGACCGGGCTGCCGGACGGGCTCGCCCCGGCACCGGCGTACCGGACAGCCGCCGAGCTGACCGCGTCCGGCGATCCGCTGCCGGACCTCGTACTGGCACCGGTGACGGGCGGACCGCCGGACGCGGACGCCGTCCACGGTGCCGTGACCGCCGCGCTGACGCTGCTGCGCTCCTGGCTGGCCGAGGAGGCGACCGCGGCCTCACGGCTGGTGGTCGTGACCCGTGGCGCGATGGCCGCGACGGCCGCCGACCCGGTGACGGACCCAGTGGCCGCCGCCGTGTGGGGTCTGGTGCGCTCCGCGCAGACCGAACACCCGGGCCGCTTCGTCCTGCTGGACCTCGACACGGAGTCTCCCGGCACGGCACTCGCGGCGCTCGCCACCGGCGAACCCCAGCTCGCGGTCCGCGACGGCGTCGCCCTCGCCGCCCGGCTGGCCCGTACCACACCCTCCGCGCGCACCGAGCCCGCCGAGCCGCTCGACGCCGAGGGCACGGTCCTGGTCACCGGCGGCACCGGCGCCCTCGGCAAGGTCCTCGCCCGGCATCTCGTGGCCGAGTACGGCGTCCGGCAGCTGCTGCTGACCAGCCGCCGCGGCCCGGCGGCACCGGGCGCCGCGGAACTGGTCGCCGAGCTGGAGGCGCTGGGCGCCTCGGCGCGGGTGGCCGCCGTGGACGTCGCCGACCGGGACGCGCTGGCCGGGCTGCTGGCCGCGATCCCCGCCGAGCACCCGCTGACCGCCGTCGTACACACCGCAGGCGTCCTGGACGACGGCGTCCTGGCCGCCCTCGACCCGGACCGGCTGGCCCGCGTCCTGCGGCCCAAGACGGACGGCGCCTGGCACCTGCACGAGCTGACCCGCGGCCTCGACCTGTCGGCGTTCGTGCTGTTCTCCTCCGCCGCCGGACTCATGGGCGGCGCGGGCCAGGCCGGTTACGCCGCGGCCAACTCCTTCCTGGACGCCCTCGCCGCCCACCGCAGGGCGGCCGGACTGCCCGCCCGGTCGCTGGCCTGGGGACTGTGGGACCTGGCCGACTCCGACATGGCCGGCCGCCTCGACGAGGCCGGCCTGGCCCGGATCCGGCGCCGGGGCATGGCCCCGCTGACGGCCGCCGAGGGCATGGCCCTGTTCGACCTGGCCGGCCGGTACGACGACGCCGTCCTGGCCCCCATGCACCTGGACCCCGCCCGGATGCGCGCCGCGCTCGGCGACGGCGAGCAGCCGCATCTGCTGCGCGGACTGCTGCACCGCCCGGCCCGGCCGGCGGCGACCCGCTCCGCCGCCCGCCCGGACGGCACACTGCCGGACACGGCCCGACGGCTCGCCGCACTGCCCCCGGCCGAACGCGACCGCGCCCTGGAGGACCTGGTCCGCACCCATGCGGCCGCCGTGCTGGGCCACGCGTCACCGCACACCGTCGAGCCGGGCCAGGCGTTCAAGGACCTCGGCTTCGACTCGCTGACGGCCGTGGAACTCCGCAACCGGCTCAGCACCGCCACCGGCCTGCGGCTGCCCCCCACCCTGGTCTTCGACTACCCCACCCCCGAGGGACTGGCCCGCCACCTGGGCACCGAACTCCTCGGCACCGGACACCCCGGCGAGGCGGCCAGCGCGGGCGGCCGGCGGGCCGCGGTCCGCACCGACGAGCCGATCGCCGTCGTCGGCATGGCCTGCCGCTTCCCCGGCGGCGTCCGGTCCCCCGAGGACCTGTGGCAGCTGGTCGTCGACGGCGGCGAGGGAACCGGCGCGTTCCCCACCGACCGCGGCTGGGACCTGGAACGGCTGCTGCGCGACGCCGGCCCCGACCGGCCCGGCACCTCCGCCACCTCCGAGGGCGGATTCCTCTACGACGCCGGACACTTCGACCCCGGCCTGTTCGGCATCTCGCCGCGCGAGGCGGGCATCATGGACCCCCAGCAGCGGCTCCTCCTGGAAACGTCCTGGGAGGTCTTCGAACGGGCCGGCATCGACACCGGCACCCTGAAGGGCACCAGGACCGGCGTCTTCGCCGGCGTGATGTACCAGGGCTACGACACCCAGGTCGCCTCCGCCGTCGACGGCGACGAGGGCTACCTGGGCACCGCCAACTCGCTCAGCGCGGCCTCCGGACGGCTGGCGTACACCTTCGGGCTCGAGGGCCCCGCGGTGACCGTCGACACCGCCTGTTCGTCCTCGCTGGTCGCCCTGCACCTGGCCGCGCAGTCGCTGCGCAACGGCGAGTGCACCCTCGCCCTCGCCGGCGGGGCGACCGTGATGGCCACGCCCACCACCTTCGTGGAGTTCTCCCGGCAGCGCGGCCTGGCCGCCGACGGCCGGGTGAAGGCGTTCGCGGACGCCGCCGACGGCACCGGGCTCGCCGAGGGCGTCGGCCTGCTCCTGCTGGAGCGGCTGTCCGACGCCCGCCGCCACGGCCACCAGGTGCTGGCCCTGGTCAAGGGCAGCGCGATCAACCAGGACGGCGCGTCCAACGGGCTGACCGCCCCCAACGGCCCCGCCCAGCAGCGGGTCATCCGGCAGGCCCTGGACGCCGCCGGACTCGCCGCCGGCGACGTCGACGCGATGGAGGCGCACGGCACCGGCACCACCCTCGGCGACCCGATCGAGGCGCAGGCCCTGCTGGCCACCTACGGCCAGGGCCGCGACGCCGGACGGCCCCTGTGGCTGGGCTCGGTGAAGTCCAACATCGGCCACACCCAGGCCGCCGCCGGTGTCGCGGGTGTCATCAAGACGGTGATGGCGCTGCGGCACGGCGTGCTGCCCCGCACCCTGCACGTGGACGAGCCGTCCCGGCAGGTGGACTGGTCGGCGGGCGCCGTGGAACTGCTCACCGAGGCCCGCGACTGGCCCGCCGTGGACCGGCCGCGCCGCGCGGCCGTCTCCTCCTTCGGCATCAGCGGCACCAACGCCCACGCGATCCTCGAACAGGCCCCGGCGGAACCGGTCGCCACCGCGGCACCCACCGCCCCGGCGACACCGGGCCCCGCCCTGCCGTGGCTGCTCTCGGGCCGCACCGAGGCCGCCCTGACCGCCCAGGCCCAGCGGCTGCACGCCCACCTGCGGACGGCACCGCAGGCCGACCCCGCCGGCGTCGGCCTGTCCCTGGCCGTGTCCCGGACCCGCCTCGACCACCGGGCGGCGATCGTCGCCGAGAGCCGCGCGGAACTCCTCGCCGGACTGGCCGCGCTGGCCGCCGGACACACCGCCCCCGGCCTGGTGCGGGGCGTGACCGCCGGCCGCGGCCGGGTCGGCTTCCTGTTCACCGGCCAGGGCGCGCAGCGCACCGGCATGGGCGGCGAACTGTACGCGGCGTTCCCGGCGTTCGCGCGGGCCCTGGACGAGGTGTACGAGCGCTTCGAGGGACGCCTGGACCGCTCCCTGCGCGAGGTCGTGGCCGAGGACCCGGCCGCCCTCGACCGGACGGTGTACACGCAGGCGGCCCTGTTCGCCCTGGAGGTCGCGCTCCACCGGCTCGTCGAGTCCTGGGGCGTGACCCCGGACTGGCTCGCGGGCCACTCGATCGGCGAGCTGTCGGCCGCCCATGTGGCGGGCGTCCTCTCGCTGGACGACGCCTGCGCGCTCGTGGCGGCCCGCGGCCGCCTGATGGAGGCGCTGCCCGAGGGCGGCGCGATGGCGGCGGTGCAGGCCACCGAGGAGGAAGTGGCGGCGGCCCTCGTGGACGGGGTGTCGATCGCCGCGGTCAAC
Organism: Streptomyces phaeofaciens; assembly: GCF_014648915.1. Taxonomy (GTDB): domain Bacteria; phylum Actinomycetota; class Actinomycetes; order Streptomycetales; family Streptomycetaceae; genus Streptomyces; species Streptomyces phaeofaciens. Next base: position 16,272 of record NZ_BMSA01000009.1, read on the forward strand.
GGGCCGACGGCCACAGTGGTCTCGGGCGACGAGGACGCCGTCCTGGAGATCGCCGCCGCCTTCGCCGCCCAGGGCCGCAGGACGAAGCGGCTCCCGGTCTCGCACGCCTTCCACTCCGCCCGCATGGAGCCCATGCTGGCCGAGTTCCGCGAGGTGGCCGCCGGACTGACGTTCCGTCCGCCGACGATCGGCCTGATCTCGAACGTGACGGGGGAGCCCGCCACGCCCGAGGAACTGTCCTCGCCCGAGTACTGGGTGCGCCAGGTGCGCCGGCCGGTCCGGTTCGCCGACGGGATCCGGGCGCTGGCCGGACAGGGCGTGACCACGCTGATCGAGCTGGGCCCGGACGGCGTGCTGACCGCGATGGCCCAGGAGACGCTGAACGCGACGGCGGCCGACGGCGCCGAGGTGACGTGCGTACCGCTGCTGCGGGAGGGCCGCCCCGAGGCCCCGACCCTGGTCGGCGCCCTCGCCGGCGTCCACACCCGGGGCGTGCCGGTGGACTGGGCGCGGTTCTTCGCCGACCGGGGCGCCGCTCCGGCCGAACTGCCCACCTACGCCTTCCAGCACCGCCGGTACTGGCCGCAGGCCCCGGCCGACGCCCACCCGGCGCCCGCCACGGACCCGGCCGAGGCCGCGTTCTGGGACGCCGTCGAGCGTGCCGACGTCGCCGCCGTCGCCGACACCCTGGCCGTCGCCGACGGGCAGCGGTCCTCACTGGACGCGGTGCTCCCGGCCCTGACCTCCTGGCGGCAGCACAGCCGCACCCGGTCCGTGACCGACACCTGGCTGCACCGGATCACCTGGCAGCCGTCGGCCCACCCCGCCGCTCCCGCGCTGTCCGGCCGCTGGCTGGTCGTCGTCCCCGGCGGCCGTGAACTGCCGGAGTGGGGCACCGGGGCGGCCGGCGCCCTCGGCGCGCACGGCGCCCGGACGGTCACCGTCGAGGCGGGCACGGACGGCCGTACCGCACTCGCCGAACGGCTCGCCGGGACCGGCGAGGCCGACGGGCCGGCGGTCGACGGCGTGCTGTCACTGCTCGCCGCCGATCACGCGCGCGGCGCGCAGGACACGCTCACCCTGATCCAGGCCCTCGGCGACGCCGGGATCACCGCCCCGCTGTGGTGCGTGACCAGCGGTGCGGTCTCGACCGGCCCCGCGGACCCGGTGCACGCCGCACCGCAGGCGCGGGTGTGGGGCCTCGGGCGGGTCGCTGCCCTGGAACACCCCGACCGCTGGGGCGGGCTGATCGACCTCCCCGAGACGCCCGACGACCGGACCGGCGCCCGCCTCGCGGGCCTGCTCACGGACCCGGGGGAGGAGACCGAGCTGGCGGTCCGCACCTCCGGCGTGTTCGTACGACGCCTGGTGCGCGCGTCCGGGCCGGCCGGCCCGGTGCCGGCGCCCCGGCTGTCCGGCTCGGTCCTGGTCACCGGAGGCACCGGCGCGCTCGGCGCCCAGGTCGCCCGGTGGCTCGTCCGGCACGGCGCCCGGCACCTGGTGCTGGCCGGCCGCCGGGGCCCCGCCGCCGAGGGCGCGGACCGGCTGCGGGACGAACTGACCGCGCTCGGCGCCGAGATCACCGTCGCGGCCTGCGACGTGGCCGACCCGGACGCGCTGGCCGCCCTGCTGGCCGCGATCCCCGCCGACCGGCCGCTGACCGCCGTACTGCACGCGGCCGGAGTGCTGGACGACGGGGTCCTGGACGGGCTGACGCCCGACCGGTTCGCGGCCGTGCTGCGGGCCAAGGCCGACGGGGCCCGGCACCTGCACGAGCAGACCCGCGGCCTGGACCTGTCGGCGTTCGTGCTGTTCTCCTCCGTCGCCGGAGCCGTCGGCAGCGCCGGCCAGGCCAACTACGCGGCGGCCAACGCCGAGCTGGACGCGCTGGCCGCACAGCGGCGTGCCGAAGGCCTGCCCGCCCTCTCCGTCGGCTGGGGCGCCTGGGCCGACGCCGGAATGGCGCAGACCCGGGAGACCGCACAGCGTCTCGCGCGCGGCGGCGTGACCCCGATGGACCCGGACACGGCGCTCGGGGTGCTGGAGCGCTGCTGGAGCCAGGACGCGGCGCACCTCGTCGTCGCCGACGTGGACTGGGCACGGTTCGCCGCCCCGCTGACCGGCCCCCGGCAGCGGACCCTGCTCACCGGCCTGCCCGGCGTCGACACCACCGGCGCGGCACGGGCCGCGACCGGCGGCGCCGCCGACCTGGTGCGCCGCCTGACGGAACTGTCCGGCGACGACGAACGGCAGCGCCTGGCCCAGGATCTGGTGCGCGAGCAGGCGGCGCACGTCCTCGGCCACGCCACCAAGGACGCCGTCCCCACCCGGACCGCCTTCCGCGAGCTGGGCTTCGACTCGCTGTCCGCGCTGGAGCTGCGCAACGCGCTCACCGCCGCCACCGGCCTGCCCCTGCCCGCCACCCTCGTCTTCGACCACCCCACCCCCCGCGAACTGGCCCGCCACCTCCTCACGGAACTCCTCGGCGGCCGGCCGGCCGCGCCCGGCGAGCCCGCCACGGCCACGACGCCGTACGACGAACCGCTCGCCATCGTCGCCATGAGCTGCCGTTTCCCCGGCGGCGTGCGCTCCCCGCGGCAGCTGTGGCGGCAGCTGCGCGACGGTGTCGACGCGATCGGCGCCTTCCCCGACGACCGCGGCTGGGACCTGGAGCGGCTCTTCGACCCCGACCCGGAACAGCCGGGGACCAGCTATGTCCGCGAGGGCGGATTCCTCCACGACGCCGGGGAGTTCGACGCCGGCTTCTTCGGCATCAGCCCGCGCGAGGCGCTGGCGATGGACCCGCAGCAGAGGCTGCTCCTGGAGACCTCCTGGGAGGCGTTCGAGGCCGCCGGCATCGACCCGGACACCCTGCGCGGCAGCCGTACCGGCGTCTACGTCGGCTCCAACGGCCAGGACTACGCGAGCCTGCTGCTGAACTCCACCGAGGACCTGGGCGGTTACCTGGCCACCGGCAACGCGGCCAGCGTGGTGTCCGGCCGGCTCGCCTACACCTTCGGCCTGGAGGGCCCCACGGTCACCGTGGACACCGCCTGTTCGTCCTCGCTGGTCGCCCTGCACCTCGCGGCGCAGGCCCTGCGGCAGGGCGAGTGCACGCTCGCGCTGGCGGGCGGGGTGTCCGTCATGAGCACCCCCGGCCCCTTCACCGAGTTCTCCCGCCAGCGGGGCCTCGCCCAGGACGGTCGCTGCAAGCCGTTCGCGGCGGCCGCGGACGGGACGGGCTGGGGTGAGGGTGTGGGCATGCTGCTGGTGGAGCGGTTGTCGGATGCGGAGCGCAACGGGCATCCGGTGCTGGCGGTGCTGCGGGGCAGTGCGGTGAACCAGGACGGTGCGTCCAATGGTCTGACGGCGCCGAACGGTCCGTCGCAGCAGCGGGTGATCCGGCAGGCGTTGGCGAACGCGCGGCTGGCGGCGTCCGAGGTGGATGTGGTCGAGGCGCACGGTACGGGTACGACGCTGGGTGATCCGATCGAGGCGCAGGCGTTGCTGGCCACGTACGGCCAGGATCGTGACGGTGGCCGGCCGTTGTGGCTGGGGTCGGTGAAGTCGAACATCGGTCATACGCAGGCTGCCGCGGGTGTGGCGGGTGTGATCAAGATGGTGTTGGCGATGCGGCACGGTGAGCTGCCGCGCACGCTGCACGTGGACGAGCCGTCGCCGCATGTCGACTGGTCGTCGGGGGCGGTGGCACTGCTGACCGGCCACACACCGTGGCCGGCCGCCGAACGGCCCCGCCGCGCCGGCGTCTCCTCCTTCGGCATGAGCGGCACCAACGCCCACGTGATCCTCGAACAGGCACCGGAACCCGCCGCCGAGGAGACCCTCGCCGACATCGCCGACGGCCCGGCGCTCCTGCCGTGGCCCGTGTCCGCGAAGAGCCCCGCCGCCCTGCGCGAACAGGCCGTCCGGCTGCGCGCCCACCTGGACGCCCACCCGGAGGACGACCTCGCCGCCATCGGACACGCCCTGGCCACCTCCCGCACCGCGTTCGCCCACCGGGCCGTGCTGCTCGCCGACGGCCCCGACGGGTTCCGGCGCGCCCTGACCGCGCTCGCCCAGGGCGACAGCGATCCCGACGTGCTGGAGGCGACCGCCGGGTCCGACGGCCGGACCGTCTTCGTCTTCCCCGGCCAGGGCTCCCAGTGGGCCGGCATGGCCACCGAACTCCTCGACACCTCACCGGTGTTCGCGCAGCGGTTCGCGGAGTGCTCCGCGGCCCTTCGCGCCCACGTCGACTGGTCGCCGGCCGACGTGCTGCGCGGCCTGCCCGGCACCCCGCCGCTGGAGCGGGTGGACGTCGTACAGCCGCTGCTGTTCGCCGTGATGGTCTCGCTGGCCGAACTGTGGCGGGCCCACGGCGTGCGACCCGCCGCGGTGGTGGGTCACTCCCAGGGCGAGATAGCCGCCGCCTGTGTCGCGGGCGCCCTGTCGCTGCCGGACGCCGCCCGGGTGGTCGCCCTGCGCAGCAAGGCGCTGGGCGCGCTCGCCGGACACGGAGGCATGGTGTCGGTGGCGCTGCCGGAGAGCGAGCTGACGGACCGTCTGGAGCCCTTCGGCGGAAGGCTGTCGGTCGCCGCGGTCAACGGCCCCGGCTCGGTCGTGGTCTCCGGCGAACCCGAGGCCCTCGACGAGCTGCTCGCCGGCTGCGCGGCCGAGGAGATCCGGGCCCGCCGCATCCCGGTGGACTACGCCTCCCACTCCGCCCAGGTGGAGTCGCTGCGCGACGAACTGCTCGCCGCGCTGGCACCCGTCACCCCGCGCGCCGGGGACGTCCCGTTCCTGTCGACGGTCACCGGCGACTGGCTCGACACCCGCGAACTCGACGCCGCCTACTGGTACACCAACCTGCGGCAGCCGGTCCGCCTCGACCGGGCCGCCCGACGGCTCGTCGAGGACGACTTCCGGCTCTTCGTCGAGACCAGCCCGCACCCCGTACTGACCCTCGGCCTCCAGGAGACCTTCGACGACCTGGCGTGCGACGCCCACGCCGTCGGCTCGCTGCGCCGCGACGAGGGCGGCCCCGACCGCTTCCTGCGGTCACTGGCCGAGGCCCAGGCGCACGGCGCGACACCCGACTGGGACACCGTGTTCGCCGGCCGGTCCGGCCGCCCGGCGGAGCTGCCGACCTACCCGTTCCAGCGCCGCCGCTACTGGCCGCGGGCGGCCGCCCGCCCGGCGGGCGACGCCACCGGTCTCGGCCTCGGCGCCACCGGGCACCCGCTGCTCGGCGCCGCCCTCGAACTGCCCGACTCCGACGGCCTCGTCCTCACCGGCCGGCTCTCCCTCGCCACCCACCCGTGGCTGGCGGACCATCTCGTCCTGGGCTCGGCCCTGCTGCCCGGCGCGGCGTTCGCCGAACTGGCGCTGCGGGCCGGCCACGAGACCGGCCACGAGCAGGTCGAGGAACTCACCCTGGAGGCACCGCTGGTGGTGCCCGAGACGGGCGCCGTGGCCCTGCGGCTCACCGTGACCGGAGACGACGGCGGCGGGCGCCGCCCGTTCACCCTGCACTCCCGGGCCGACGGCGCCGAGGCGTGGACCCGGCACGCCGAGGGAACCCTCACGGCCACCGGACCGCGCCCGGAGCGCACGACCACCGCCTGGCCGCCCGCCGGCGCCGAACCGGTGCCCCTCACCGGCTTCCACGAACGGCTCGCCGAGGCCGGAGTGGCGTACGGCCCCGCCTTCCAGGGGTTGCGCGCCGTCTGGCGGCGGACCGCGCCGGACGGCCCGTCCGACACCACCGAGATCCTCGCCGAGGTCCGGCTGCCCGACGGGATACCGGCCGACGGCTTCACCCTGCATCCCGCCCTGCTCGACGGGGCGTTGCAGGCGGCCGCCGCCGAAGCGCTCATGGGCGCGGCGGCCGGCGGGATGCGGGCGACACGCCCGTTCTCCTGGCGCGGCATCCGGGTGCACACCCCGACCGCGGCCACCGGCCTGCGCGTCACCCTGCGCCCGGCCGGCCCGGACACCCTCGCGGTGACCGTGACGGACACCGACGGAACCCCCGTGGCCGAGGTCGACGCGGTGGTCTCGCGCCCGGTCTCCCCGGGCCGGCTGCCCGGCGCGGGCGGCGGCGACTCGATGTTCCGGCTCGACTGGAAGGCCCTGCCGCCCCTGCCCGGGACGACCACGGCCACCGGCCCCTGGGCGCTGCTCGGCACGCCGGACCCGGACCTGACCGACGCCCTGCGCGCGGCGGGCACGGGCTGCGAGACGTACGCCGATCAGGCCGCCCTGCGGCTCGCCGTCGCGAGCGGCGCACCTGTACCCCCGGTCGTCCTCGCCCCGCTGACCGCCGTCGCCTCCGCGGACCCGGCCGAGCAGGCCCGCGCCACCGCCCGCGAAGCCCTCGCCCTGCTCCAGGGCTGGCTGGCCGACGAGCGGTTCGCCGAGTCCCGGCTGGTGGTGCTGACCAGCGGAGCGGTGTCCACGCACCCGGCCGAGGAGGTGCCCGGCCTGACGAGCGCCCCCGTGTGGGGCCTGGTGCGTTCGGCGCAGTCGGAGAACCCCGACCGGTTCCTGCTCGTCGACACGGACGGCCACCCGCAGTCGCTGCGGCGCCTGCCGCACGGCGTCGGCGCGGCCCTCGCGACGGCGGAGCCGGCCGGGCCGGCCACCGGCACCGGCGAGCCCCAGCTCGCCCTGCGCGCGGGCCGGGTACTGGTGGCCCGGCTGGCGCGGGCGGGATCGGCCGAGCCGGCGATCCCGGCCGGCTCCGCCGAACCCACCACGTCGGCCGGTTCAGCCGGTTCGGCCGGATTCGCCGCGCCCGTACCCCTGGACCCCGAGGGCACCGTCCTCATCACCGGCGCCACGGGCGGCCTCGCCCGTCCGCTGGCCCGGCACCTGGTCACCGAGCACAAGGCCCGGCACCTGCTGCTCGCCGCCCGGCGCGGCGCCGCCGGCGACGGCATGCCCGAACTCCGCGCGGAACTCGCCGAACTCGGCGCACAGGTGACCGTCGCCGCCTGCGACGTGGCCGACCGTGCCGCGCTCGCCCGCCTCCTGGCGGACGTTCCCGAGGCCCACCCCCTCACCGCAGTGATCCACACGGCGGGCGTCACCGAGGACGGCGTGATCGGCACCCTGACCCCGGACGGGCTGGACCGGGTCCTGCGCCCCAAGGTCGACGCCGTACTCGCCCTGCACGAGCTGACGAAGACCCTGGAGCTGTCGGCGTTCGTGCTGTACTCCTCGTTCTCCGGCACGTTCGGCAGCCCCGGCATGGCCAACTACGCGGCGGCCAACGCCTTCCTGGACGCCTTCGCCCGGCACCGCAGGACCCAGGGCCTGCCCGCGCAGTCCCTGGCCTGGGGCCTGTGGGCGGAGGGCACCGGCATGGGCGGACGGCTCGACGAGGCCGACCGCGTCCGGATGGCACGCGGCGGCGTCAGCCCCATGCCCGCCGAGCTCGGCCTCGCCCTGTTCGACGCCGCCGGCCGGCGCGCCGAAGCGGTCCTGGTGCCGGCCCGACTGGAACTGGGCGCCCTGCGGGCCCAGGCCCGGGAGGCCGGGGTACCGGTCCCCGCGCTCCTGCGCGACCTGCTCCCGGACACCGCCCGGACCCGGGACGCGCGGACACCCGACACCAGCGGCAGCCTGCGCGACCGGCTCGAAGGGCTCCCGGAGGAGGAGCGTGAACGCGTGCTCCTGGACGTCGTACGCACCCATGTCGCCACGGTCCTCGGCCACGGCGGCCCGGACGCCGTCGGCGCCGGACAGTCCTTCAAGGAAGCCGGCTTCGACTCGCTGACCGCGGTGGAGCTGCGCAACCGGCTCACCGCGGCCAGCGGCCACCGGCTCCCCGCGACCCTGGTGTTCGACTTCCCCACCCCGGCAGCCCTGGCCCGCCACCTGCTCACCGAACTGGCCCCCGCGCCCTCGACGCCGACCGTCCCGCTCCTGGAGGACATCGGCCGGCTCGAATCCGCGCTCACCGCCCTCACCCCGGACGTACTCGCCGGCACGGACCTGGACGACGAGGCGCTCGACAGCGTCACGGAACGACTCCAGACCCTGCTGTCGGCATGGCGCGAGACCCGGGCCGAGGCGCTGAACGACACCGCCGCGTCGCACGAACTCGACTCGGCCACGGACGACGAGCTCTTCGACTACATCGACAAGAAATTCGGCACGGGCTGACCGCGCGGGCACCCGCCCCGCGCACGACGCGCCCTGCCCGCCGACCTCCCGCCGTTTTCCCCGCAAGTGTGAATGGATGCCGCTCCCATGGCGAATGAAGACAAGCTCCGCGCCTATCTCCGACGTGTCACCGCCGAACTCGACGAGGCACACGGCCGGCTGCGCGAGGCCACCGACAAGGAGCAGGAGCCCATCGCCATCGTCGCGATGAGCTGCCGCTACCCCGGAGGCGTCGGCTCCCCGGAGGACCTGTGGCGGCTCGTCGCGTCCGGCGCCGACGGGATCACCCCGCTGCCCGCCGACCGGGGCTGGGACCTGGACGCCCTGTACGACGCCGACCCGGACGCCGCGGGCAGGTCGTACGTCAGGGGCGGCGGATTCCTGCACGAGGCCGCGGAGTTCGACGCCGGGTTCTTCGGTATCAGCCCGCGTGAGGCGCTGGCGATGGACCCGCAGCAGCGGCTGCTCCTGGAGACCTCCTGGGAGGCCGTCGAACGCGCGGGCATCGACCCCGCCTCACTGAAGGGGAGCCGGACCGCCGTCTTCGCCGGCATCGCCGGCCAGGACTACGCGGCGCTCTTCGGCACCGCGCCCGGCGAGGCCGAGGGCTATGTCGGCACCGGCACCTCGGGCAGCGTGCTCTCCGGCCGGGTGGCCTACACCCTCGGTCTGGAGGGTCCGGCGGTCACCATCGACACGGCGTGCTCCTCCTCGCTGGTCGCCGTGCATCTCGCCGCGCACGCCCTGCGCAAGGGCGAGTGCTCGCTCGCGCTGGCGGGTGGCGTGACCGTCATGGCGACCCCCGGCGCCCTCGTCGAGTTCTCCCGGCAGCGCGGTGTCGCCCCCGACGGCCGCTCCAAGGCGTTCGCCGCCGACGCGGACGGCATGGGCATGGCCGAGGGCGTCGGCATGCTCCTTCTGGAGCGGCTGTCGGACGCGCGCCGCAACGGTCACCACGTGCTGGCGGTGGTCCGGGGCTCGGCCGTGAACCAGGACGGCGCGTCCAACGGCCTCACGGCCCCGAACGGCCCCTCCCAGCAGCGGGTGATCCGCCAGGCCCTCGCCAACGCCCGGCTCTCCGCCGCCGACATCGACGCCGTGGAGGCGCACGGCACCGGCACTCGGCTCGGCGACCCCATCGAGGCGCAGGCACTGCTCGCCACGTACGGCCAGGAGCGGCCAGGGGAACGGCCGTTGTGGCTGGGCTCGGTGAAGTCGAACATCGGGCACACCCAGGCCGCGGCCGGCGTGGCCGGTGTCATCAAGATGGTCATGGCGATGCGGCACGGCGTGCTGCCCCGCACCCTGCACGTCGACGAGCCCTCGCCTCAGGTGGACTGGGCCGCCGGCGCGGTGGAACTGCTCACCGAGTCCCGGGACTGGCCGGAGGCCGGACACCCGCGCCGGGCGGGCGTCTCCTCGTTCGGCATCAGCGGAACCAACGCGCATGTCGTCCTGGAACAGGCCCCGCTGGACGAACCCGCCGGCACGCCGCAGCCGCAGCCGGATCCGGTGACGGTGACCTCGCCGGTGGTGCCGTGGGTGCTGTCCGGACGTACCCCGGAAGCGCTGAGGGCCCAGGCCGAGCGGCTGCGCGCCCATGTGCTGGCCATGCCGGAGTCGGAGCCCGCCGACGTGGGTCTGTCGCTGGCGACCGCACGGGCGGCCCTGGAGCAGCGGGCCGCCGTGGTCGCCGCCGACCGGGACGGGTTCCTGGAGGCCTTGGGTGCGCTGGCCGAGGGGCGGGGGGCGCCGGGTCTGGTCCAGGGTGTGGCTGCCGAGGACGGCCGGGTCGGGTTTCTGTTCACGGGGCAGGGTTCGCAACGGGCCGGTATGGGGCGGGAGTTGTACGAGTCCTTCCCCGCGTTCGCCGACGCCTTCGACGCGATGTGTGCGCGGTTCGGGGATCTGTCGCTGAAGGAAGTGGTGTTCGAGGGCGGGCCTGCTCTCGACCGGACCGTGTATGCGCAGGCGGGGCTCTTCGCGCTGGAAGTGGCGCTGTTCCGGCTGCTGGAGTCCTGGGGTATCCGCCCGCAGGTGTTGCTCGGTCACTCGATCGGTGAGTTGGCGGCGGCGCATGTGGCGGGTGTGTGGTCGCTGGACGACGCCTGCGCGCTGGTGGCGGCGCGGGGCCGGTTGATGCAGGCGTTGCCGGAGGGCGGCGCGATGGTGGCCGTGCAGGCGACCGAGGCCGAGGTGATGGCTGCCCTGGTCGACGGGGTGTCGATCGCTGCCGTCAACGGCCCTTCGGCCACGGTGATTTCGGGTGACGAGGACGCGGTTCTCGCGGTCGCGGCCGCCTTCGAGGGCCGTAGGACCAAGCGGCTCACGGTCTCCCACGCCTTCCACTCCCACCGTATGGAGCCGATGCTCGCGGACTTCCGACAGGTTGCGGAGGGCCTGTCGTACGAGTCCCCGCGCATCCCGGTCGTGTCGAATCTGACGGGTGAACTCGCCACCGCCGCCGAGCTGTGCGACCCGGAGTACTGGGTCCGCCATGTCCGCGAGGCCGTCCGCTTCGCCGACGGGGTGCGGACGCTGCTGGGCCAAGGCGTGACCACGTTCGTCGAGCTGGGGCCGGACGGGGTGCTCTCCGCCATGGCGCAGGACAGCGCCGACCAGTCCGGCGCGGTGTTCGTGCCGGTGCTGCGGGGCGACCGGGCCGAGCCGCAGACGGTGACCGCCGCCGTCGCCCAAGCCCACACACGCGGCGTCCGGGTCGACTGGGCGCGGCTGTTCGCGGGACGCGGTGCCGTGTCCGTGAGCCTTCCCACCTACGCCTTCCAGCGCGACCGGTACTGGCCCGAGGTCACCGCGGAGTCCGCCGCGGCCGACCCCACGGACGTGGCCTTCTGGGACGCCGTGGAGCGCGCCGATGTGGCGGCGTTCGCCGACACGCTCGAGGTGGGCGAGGAGGAGCGGTCCTCGCTGAGCGCCGTGCTGCCGGTGCTGTCCTCGTGGCGGCGCAGGCACCGGACGCAGTCCGTCGTGGACTCCTGGCGCTACCGCATCCTCTGGAAGCCGGTGCAGCGCGCCACCGACCCGGTGCCGCTGACGGGCAGCTGGATCGCGCTGGTGCCGCGCGGCGGGTCCGCCACGGCCACCGCGGTCCTCGCGGCCCTGCGCGCCGCCGGGGCCGAGCCCACGACCGTCGAGGTCGACACCGCCGACTGCACGGTCGCCGCGCTGCTGCCCCTCCTGCGGGAGACGCCGCCGGCCCGCGCGGTGCTGTCCTTCCTCGCCCTGGACGAGACCCCCCACCGGGACCACCCGGAGGTCACTTCCGGTCTCGCCGCCACCCTGGAACTGGTCCGGGCGCTGCCGGCCGCCGAGATCACGGCGCCGCTGTGGTGCCTGACCCGCGGCGCGGTGGCCGTCGGCCGGTCCGACCGCCCCGCCGATCCGGCACAGGCCCAGGTCTGGGGCCTCGGCCGCGCCGTGGCGCTGGAACACCCCGACCGCTGGGGCGGCCTGCTCGACCTGCCCGAGACGCCGGACCAGCGGTCGCTGGCCCGGGTCCTGCGGGTGCTGGCCGGGGACGACACCGAGGACCAGGTCGCGGTGCGCGCCTCGGGCGTGTTCGTCCGACGCCTGGCCCGCGCCCCCCGCTCCGAGTCCGTGACCGCCCCCTGGCGCCCGCGCGGCACCGTCCTGGTGACCGGCGGAACCGGCGCGCTGGGCGCCGAGTTCGCCCGCTGGCTCGCCCGCAACGGTGCCGCGCACCTGATCCTCACCAGCCGGCGGGGACCGGCCGCGGCCGGGGCACGGGAGCTGCGCCAGGAGCTGACCGCGCTCGGCGCGACGGTGACCGTGGCGGCCTGTGACGTGGCCGACCGCGACGCCCTGGCCCGGCTGCTCGCCGAGGTGCCCGCCGAGGCGCCGCTCAGCGCGGTCGTGCACGCCGCAGGCGCCGGCCAGTTCACCCCGGTCGCCGACACCGACCCGGCCGAACTCGCCCAGGTGCTGCGCGCCAAGGTCGCCGGCGCCCGCAACCTGGACGCCCTGCTGCACGACACACCGCTGGACGCCTTCGTCCTGTACTCCTCCATCTCCGCCGTCTGGGGCAGCGGCGGACAGGGCGCCTACGCGGCCGCCAACGCCTACCTCGACGCCCTCGCCGAGCAGCGCCGCGCCCGTGGCCTGACCGCCACCTCCGTGGCCTGGGGCCCGTGGAGCGGCGGCGGCATGGCCGAGGGCGAGGCCGAGGCACAGCTGCGCCGCCGCGGCCTGTCCCCGCTCGCCCCCGAACTGGGCGTCGCCGCGCTCCGCCAGGCCGTCGAGCACGCCGACGTGACCGTGGCCGTCGCCGACGTGACCTGGGACCGCTTCCTCGCCGGATTCACCGCACTGCGCCCCAGCCCCCTGCTGGGCGACCTGCCCGAGGCCCGCAGCGCCCTGGTCACCGACGTCACCCCGGAGGACGGCGACTCCGCACTCCTGCGCCGGCTGACCGCCCTCCCCGACACCGACCGGCACCGGCTGCTCGCCGAGCTGGTCCGCACCGAGACCGCCGGCGTCCTGGGCCACGCCTCGGCGGACGCGGTGGACGACGGCCGCGCCTTCCGGGAACTCGGTTTCGACTCCCTGACCGCCGTCGAACTCCGCAACCGCCTCGACACCCTCACCGGCCTGAGCCTCCCCGCCACCCTCGTCTTCGACCACCCGACCCCCGCCGAGCTGGCCGCACACCTCCACGACGAACTCCTCGGCGACGCAGGCCGGGCGGATCCCGCGCCGGCCGCCGGCCCGGCCGGTGCCGTGGGGTCCGACGAGCCGATCGCGATCGTCGGCATGGCCTGCCGTTACCCGGGCGGCGTCGGCTCCCCGGAGGACCTCTGGCACCTGGTGTCGACCGGCGCCGACGGCATCGGGGAGTTCCCGGCCGACCGGGGCTGGGACCTCGACGCCGTCTACCACCCGGACCCCGATCACCCCGGCACCTCCTACACCCGCGAGGGCGGCTTCCTCTACGACGCCGGGTACTTCGACCCCGGCATGTTCGGCATCTCCCCGCGCGAGGCCGCCGCGATGGACCCGCAGCAGCGGCTGCTCCTGGAGACCTCCTGGGAAGCCGTGGAACGCGCGGGCATCGACCCGACCTCCCTCAAGGGCGGCGCGTGCGGTGTGTTCGTCGGATCCAGCTACCAGGGCTACGGCTTCGGCAGCGCGCCGGACGACGACTCGGCCGAGTACTCGATCACCGACATCTCGACCAGCGTCGCCTCCGGCCGTATCTCCTACGCCCTCGGCCTCGAAGGCCCGGCGGTGACCGTGGACACGGCGTGTTCCTCCTCCCTGGTGGCCCTGCACCTCGCCGCGCAGGCGCTGCGGTCGGGGGAGTGCACGCTCGCCCTGGCGGGCGGTGTCGCCGTGATGCCCACGGCGGGCACGTTCGTGGAGTTCTCCCGGCAGCGGGGGCTGGCGGCCGACGGCCGGTGCAAGTCGTTCGCGGACGCGGCGGACGGGACCGGCTGGGGCGAGGGCGTCGGCATGCTGCTCGTGGAGCGCCTGTCGGACGCGGAGCGCAACGGCCACCGTGTGCTGGCCGTCCTGCGGGGCAGCGCGGTCAACCAGGACGGCGCGTCGAACGGGCTCACGGCCCCGAACGGCCCCTCGCAGCAGCGGGTGATCCGGCAGGCGCTGGCCAACGCGGGCCTGTCGACCACGGATGTCGACGTGGTCGAGGCGCACGGTACGGGCACCCGGCTGGGCGACCCGATCGAGGCGCAGGCGCTGCTGGCCACCTATGGCCAGGACCGGCCGGAGGACTCGCCGCTCTGGCTGGGGTCCATCAAGTCCAACATCGGCCACACACAGGCCGCGGCGGGCGTGGCAGGTGTGATCAAGATGGTCATGGCCATGCGCCACGGCGTCCTGCCCCGCACCCTGCACGTCGACGAGCCCTCGCGGCAGGTCGACTGGTCGGCGGGCGCGGTCGAGCTGCTGAGCGAGGCCCGGGACTGGCCCCAGGTCGCGCGACCGCGCCGGGCGGCGGTGTCGTCGTTCGGGATCAGCGGCACCAACGCGCACACCATCATCGAACAGGCCCCGGAGCGGGCCCCGGCCGAGGAACCGGTCACGACGGTGACCTCGCCGGTGGTCCCCTGGGTGCTGTCGGGCCGTACCGAAGCAGCTCTGCGGGGTCAGGCACAGCGCCTGAAGGACTGGCTGGAGACCCACCCGGAGGACGAACTCCCCACGGTGGGACACGCCTTGGCGACCACGCGGGCGGCTCTGGAGCACCGGGCCGCAGTGGTCGCGGCCGACCGGGCCGACTTCCTGACCGGCCTCGCGGCGCTGGCCGCGGGCGAGCACGTGCCGGGCCTGGTGAACGGCTCGGTGCTGGACGGCGGCCGCACCGCCGGCTTCCTGTTCACGGGACAGGGGTCGCAACGGGTCGGCATGGGGCGGGAGTTGTACGAGTCCTTCCCCGCGTTCGCCGACGCCTTCGACGCGGTGTGTGCGCGGTTCGGGGATCTGTCGCTGAAGGAAGTGGTGTTCGAGGGCGGGCCTGCTCTCGATCAGACCGTTCATGCGCAGGCGGGGCTGTTCGCTCTCGAAGTGGCGCTGTTCCGGCTGCTGGAGTCCTGGGGTATCCGCCCGCAGGTGCTGCTCGGCCATTCCATCGGTGAGTTGGCGGCAGCGCATGTCGCGGGTGTGTGGTCGCTGGACGATGCCTGCGCGCTGGTGGCGGCACGGGGCCGGTTGATGCAGGCGCTGCCGGAGGGCGGCGCGATGGTGGCCGTGCAGGCGACCGAGGCCGAGGTGGTGGCTGCCCTGGTGGACGGTGTGTCGATCGCCGCGCTCAACGGCCCGTATTCCACGGTGATTTCGGGCGACGAGGAGGCGGTGCTGGCCGTCGCGGCCGCCTTCGGAGACCGTAGGACCAAGCGGCTCACGGTCTCCCACGCCTTCCACTCCCACCGCATGGAGCCGATGCTCGCGGAGTTCCGCAAAGTCGCGGAAGGTCTGTCGTACGAGTCCCCGCGTATCCCGGTCGTGTCGAATCTGACGGGTGAACTCGCCACCGCCGCCGAGCTGTGCGACCCGGAGTACTGGGTCCGCCATGTCCGTGAGGCGGTCCGTTTCGCCGACGGCATGGGCACCCTCGTCGCTCAGGGCGTCGGTACGCTGATCGAACTCGGTCCGGACGGTGTTCTGTCCGCCATGGGACAGGACAGCATCGCCGAGACCGACGCGGTGCTCGTGCCGACGCTTCGTGCGGAGCGTGGCGAGGCGGCGACCCTCGTCGGCGCGATCACCCTGGCCCACGTCCGGGGCGTCACCGTCGACTGGGAGCGGGTCTTCGCGGGCCGGAGCACGGGCCAGGTGGAGTTGCCGACGTACGCCTTCCAGCGGCAGCGGTACTGGACGGCGACCGCGGCCGCAGGGGCCGTCGACCACGCCGATCCGGTGGACGCCGCCTTCTGGGACGCCGTGGAGCGGGCGGACGTGGCGGCCGTCGCCGGTGCCCTCGAAGTCGGGGCGGACGAGCGGGACTCACTGGGCGTCGTGCTGCCGATGCTGTCCGCCTGGCGCGAGCGGCACCGTACCCGGTCGGTCGTCGACGCGTGGCGCTACCAGGTCACCTGGAAGCCGGTGCCGGAGACCGCCGTCACCGCGCTCACCGGAACCTGGGTCGTGGTGGCGCCCGAGGGCGGGCCCGGCGGCCGGTCGGCCGAGGGCCTGGTGCCCGCTCTTCAGGCGCGCGGGGCGCGGACCGTGGTCCTGACCGCCGACGGCGCCGAGGCCGACCGCGCGGAGCTGGCCCGACGGCTGTCGGAGGTGGACGGACCCGTCACCGGTGTCCTGTCCCTCCTCGCGCTGGACGAGTCCGCCCACCCGAGCCGCCCCGCGGTCACCGCGGGCCTGTGGTCCACCCTGGAACTCGTGCGCGCCCTCGGGGACGCCGGGATCACGGCACCGCTGTGGTGTCTGACGCGTGGCGCGGTCTCGGTGGGCCGGTCCGACCGGCTGGCCGGGGCCGCGCAGGCGCAGGTCTGGGGGCTCGGCCGGGTCGTGGGCCTGGAGCACCCGGACCGCTGGGGCGGTCTGGTCGACCTCCCCGAGACGCTGGACGAGCCCGCGCTGCGACGCATGGTCGGCGTGCTGTCCGGGATCGGCGACGAGGACCAGCTCGCCGTACGCGCTTCGGGCGTGTTCGTGCGACGGCTCACTCACGCCCCCCGGCCCACGACGGACGGGACGCCGCCGTGGCGGCCGCGTGGCACCGTGCTGGTGACCGGAGGTACCGGCGCGCTGGGTGCCGAGGTCGCCCGCTGGCTGGCCCGCAACGGTGCCGAACACCTCGTCCTGACCAGCCGCCGGGGCATCGCGGCCGACGGCGCGGCACGGTTGCGCGACGAACTGACCGCGCTCGGCGCCGAGGTGACCGTGGCGGCCTGTGACGTGGCGGACCGGGCGGCGCTGGAGAGCCTGCTCGACGGGCTGCCCGCCGACCGCCCGCTGCGTGCCGTCGTGCACGCCGCCGGCATCGGCCAGTACACCCCGCTCACCACGATGAGCGGCGAGGAGTTCGCCGACGTGGTGACCGGCAAGGTCGCCGGCGCCCGCAACCTGCACGAACTGCTCTACGACACACCGCTGGACGCCTTCGTCCTGTTCTCCTCGATCTCCGGGATCTGGGGCGGCGGCGGCCAGGGCGCCTACGCGGCCGCCAACGCCTACCTGGACGCACTCGCCCAGCAGCGCCGGCAGCACGGCCGGACCGCGACCGCGCTCGCCTGGGGACCCTGGGCGGAGGTGGGCCTCGCGGCGGCCGACGCGGCCGGTGAGGCGAACCTGCGCCGCGGCGGGCTGCGGCCACTGCCCCCGGAACTGGCCGTCACCGCCCTCCAGCGGGCGCTGGACGCCGACGATTCCGCACTGGCCGTCGCCGACGTCGTCTGGGAGCAGTTCCTGCCCGGCTTCGCCGTCGCCCGGCCCCGCCCCCTCCTCGGGGACCTGCCGGACGTCCGCAACCTCCTGGAGGCCGAGGGACGGCAGCACACCGCCGCCGTCGAGGACTCGGCACTGGTACGCCGGCTGCGCGGCCTGTCCGACGCGGAGCGCGCGAGGACGCTGCTGGAACTGGTCCGCACCGAGGTGGCGGGCGTACTAGGGCACACCTCGCCGGACGAGGTGGCGGCCGAACGCCCCTTCAAGGAGCTGGGCTTCGACTCGCTCACCGCGGTCGAGTTCCGCAACCGGCTGAACACCGCCACCGGCCTCGGCCTCCCCTCCACCCTGGTGTACGACTTCCCCACCGCAGCCGTGCTCGCCGAGCACCTCGGACGGGAACTCCAGGGCACCGACACGGGCTCCGCCTCCGCCGGCCCGATCGTCGCCGTACAGTCCGACGAGCCGATCGCGATCGTCGGCATGGCCTGCCGCTACCCGGGCGGCGTCACCTCCCCGGACGAACTGTGGCGGCTGGTGGCCACCGGAGCCGACGGCATCGGAGAGTTCCCGGCCGACCGGGGCTGGGACCTCGACAGCCTCTACGACCCCGACCCCGACCACCCCGGAACCGCCTACGTCCGCGAGGGCGGATTCCTCTACCGGGCCGGGGACTTCGACCCCGGGTTCTTCGGCATCTCCCCGCGTGAGGCGCTGGCGATGGACCCGCAGCAGCGGCTGCTCCTCGAAACCTCCTGGGAGGTCTTCGAGAACGCCGGCATCGACCCGGCCACGCTCAAGGGCAGCCGGACCGGCGTCTTCGCCGGCTGCGGCTACCAGGGGTACGGCGCCGGCTTCGACACCGCCGCCGAGAGCGTCGAGGGCTACGCGATGACCGGCGCCTCGTCCAGCGTGGTGTCCGGCCGGGTCGCCTACACCTTCGGCCTGGAGGGCCCGGCGGTGACGGTGGACACCGCGTGCTCCTCCTCGCTGGTCGCCCTGCACCTCGCGGCACAGGCCCTGCGGTCCGGCGAGTGCACCATGGCGCTGGCCGGCGGAGTGACCGTGATGCCGACGGCCGGCACCTTCGTCCAGTTCTCCCGGCAGCGGGGGCTGGCGGCCGACGGCCGGTGCAAGTCGTTCGCGGACGCGGCGGACGGGACCGGCTGGGGTGAAGGCGTCGGCATGCTGCTCGTGGAGCGGCTGTCGGACGCCGAACGCCACGGGCATCCCGTGCTCGCCGTCCTGCGGGGCAGCGCCGTCAACCAGGACGGCGCGTCGAACGGCCTGACGGCCCCCAACGGGCCGTCGCAGCAGCGGGTGATCCGGCAGGCGCTGGCCAACGCGGGCCTGTCCACCGGTGACGTGGACGCGGTGGAGGCGCACGGCACGGGCACCCGGCTCGGCGACCCCATCGAGGCGCAGGCGCTGCTCGCCACCTACGGTCAGGACCGCCCGGAGGACTCGCCGCTGTTCCTCGGCTCCGTGAAGTCCAACATCGGCCACGCCCAGGCCGCGGCCGGTGTCGCCGGTGTGATCAAGATGGTGATGGCGCTGCGGCACGGCGTCCTGCCCCGCACCCTGCACGTCGACGAGCCGTCGCGGCAGGTCGACTGGTCAGCGGGCGCGGTCGAGCTGCTGAGCGAGGCCCGGGACTGGCCCGAGCTCGCGCGACCGCGCCGGGCGGGCGTCTCCTCGTTCGGCATCAGCGGCACCAACGCCCACGTCGTCCTGGAGCAGGCCCCGGAACGCGTCCCGGCCGAGGAGCCGGCCACACCGACACCGGCCGTCTCACCGCTGATCCCCTGGATCCTGTCCGCCAAGACCACCGCTGCCCTTCGTGCGCAGGCCGAGCGGCTGCGCGCCCACGTGCTGGCCATGCCGGAGCTGGCGCCCGCCGACGTGGGTCTGTCGCTGGCGACCGCACGGGCGGCCCTGGACCACCGGGCCGCCATGGTCGCCGCCGACCGGGACGCACTCCTGACCGGACTGACCGTGCTCATCGAGAACGGAAGCACACCGGGCCTGGTCCAGGGCGTGGCGGCCGAGGAGGGCCGGGTCGGCTTCCTGTTCACGGGGCAGGGATCGCAACGAGCCGGTATGGGAAGGGAGTTGTACGACACCTTCCCCGCGTTCACCGAGACCTTCGACGCGGTGTGCGCACGGTTCGACGGTGAGCTGGAACGACCCCTGCGCGAGCTGGTGTTCGGGGGCGGTTCGGCTCTCGACCGGACCGTGTATGCGCAGGCGGGGCTGTTCGCTCTGGAAGTGGCGCTGTTCCGGCTGCTGGAGTCCTGGGGTATCCGCCCGCAGGTGCTGCTCGGTCACTCGATCGGTGAGTTGGCGGCGGCGCATGTGGCGGGTGTGTGGTCGCTGGACGACGCCTGCGCGCTGGTGGCGGCGCGGGGCCGGTTGATGCAGGCGTTGCCGGAGGGCGGCGCGATGGTGGCCGTGCAGGCGACCGAGGCCGAGGTGACGGCTGCCCTGGTCGACGGTGTGTCGATCGCCGCGCTCAACGGCCCTTCGTCCACGGTGATTTCGGGCGACGAGGAGGCGGTCCTGGCCGTCGCGGGCGCCTTCGGGGACCGTAGGACCAAGCGGCTCACGGTCTCCCACGCCTTCCACTCCCACCGCATGGAGCCGATGCTCGCGGAGTTCCGCGAGGTCGCGGAGGGTCTGTCGTACGAGTCCCCGCGTATCCCGGTCGTGTCCAACCTGACGGGCGAGTTGGCGACGGCCGATGACCTGGGCGACCCGGAGTACTGGGTCCGCCATGTCCGTGAGGCGGTCCGTTTCGCCGACGGCATGGGCACGCTCGTCGCTCAGGGCGTCGGTACGCTGATCGAACTCGGTCCGGACGGTGTCCTGTCCGCCATGAGCCAGGAGTGTCTGCCCGAGGGCGTTCAGGCCCTGGGCCTTCCGCTCCTGCGTGCCGGTCGCCCGGAGACCGAGACCCTGACCGCCGCGATCGCCCACGCCCACACGCGGGGAGTGCCGGTCGCTTGGGCGGAGTTCTTCGCCGGTCGGGGCGCGCGTCGGGTGGAGCTGCCGACGTACGCCTTCCAGCACCGGCGGTACTGGCTGGACATCGGTGTGTCGGCGAGCAATGTCGAGCTGGCCGGCATGAGTGCGGCGGGCCATCCGCTGCTGGGGGCCGCCGTCGAACTGCCCGACACCGGTGGGCTGTTGTTCACCGGGCGGCTGTCGCTGGACACCCACCCGTGGCTGGCCGACCACATCGTTCAGGGGTCGGTCGTGCTGCCGGGCACCGCGTTCGTGGAGCTGGCCATCCGGGCCGGTGACCAGGTCGACTGCGGACGCCTGGAGGAACTGACCCTGGAGGCGCCGCTGCTGCTGCCCGAACGGGGTTCGGTGCAGGTGCAGTTGGCGGTCGGCGAGGCCGACGGCTCGGGTGGCCGCGCCCTGAGCGTCCACTCCCGGACAGCGGGGCAGGCCTGGACCCGGCACGCCGCCGGCCGGCTGGCTCCCGCCGGTCCCGTGCCGGGCACGGAGTCGGAGCCCTGGCCGCCGGTGGACGCGGTCCCCGTGGCCGTCGAGGGCTTCTACGACGGGTTCGCCGCCGCCGGACTCACCTACGGGCCCGCCTTCCAGGGCGTACGGGCGGTGTGGGTGCGCGCCGGTGAGGTGTTCGCCGACGTGGCCCTCGGCGAGGACATCGCCGAGACGGCCGGACGGTTCGGGCTGCACCCGGCGCTGCTGGACGCGGCGCTGCACGCCGTCGGCCTGGGTGACCTCGTCGAGGACACCGGTCGGGCCCGGCTGCCCTTCGCCTGGTCGGGTGTGAGCCTGCACGCGGCAGGTGCCCGGGCGGTGCGGGTACGGCTGTCCCGCACCGGCGGCGCGGACACCGTGGCGCTGACGGTCACCGATCCCGAGGGCGTCCCGGTGGCGAGCGTCGACGCGCTGTCGCTGCGTCCGGTGAGCGCCGGGCAGTTGGGGGCGGCCCGCAGCGGTGGCGTCCAGGAGTCGCTGTTCCGCGTCGAGTGGATCCCGCTGCCCGAGCGGACGGAGGGGACGGTGGCCGCAGGGGCTTGGGCGGTCGTGGGCGACGACGTGTTCGGTCTCGCCTCGGCGCTCGGTACGGACGGGCGGGACCTCGTCACGTACCCGGACCTGACCGTGCCGGACGGCCCGGTGCCGGACGTGGTGTTCGTGTGCGCCGACGCCTCCGCCGTGGGCGCGGCGGCGGCGCACGAGTCCGTGGCCGCCGCGCTGACGCTGGCGCAGTCCTGGTCGGCCGACGAGCGGTTCGCGTCCGCTCGGCTGGTGTTCGTGACCCGGGGCGCGACGGTGGACCCGTATGCGGACCTGGTGCCGGACCCGGGTACGGACCGGGTGCCGGACCCCGACGCGGACCCGGTGCCGGACCCGGCGGCAGCGGCGGTGTGGGGCCTGGTGCGCTCGGCGCAGTCGGAGAACCCCGGCCGGTTCGTCCTGCTGGACCTCGACGGCGGGTCCGTCCCGGTCGAGCGGCTGACCGAGGCCCTCGCCGGCGACGAACCCCAGCTCGCGGTGGACCGTGGCGGTGTGCGGGTGCCCAGGCTGACCCGGGTCGCTGTCGCCGCCACCACCTCCCCGGCGAAGACACCTCGGCTCTCCGAGACGGACGGCACCGTCCTTCTCACCGGCGGCACGGGCGCCCTCGGTGCCGTACTCGCCCGGCACCTGGTCGCCGAACGCGGTGTACGCCGACTCCTGCTGACGGGCCGTCGTGGCGCGGCGGCACCGGGCGCGGCGGAGCTGGTCGCCGAACTGGAGGCGCTGGGCGCCTCGGTGCGGGTGGCCGCCGTGGACGTCGCCGACCGCGAGGCGCTGGCCGGGCTGCTGGCCGGGATACCGGCCGAGCACCCGCTGACCGGCGTGGTGCACGCGGCCGGAATCACCGACGACGGCGTACTCGCCTCGCTGACCCCGCAGCGGCTGGCCGCGGTGCTCCGCCCGAAGGCCGACGGGGCCTGGAACCTGCACGAGCTGACCCGTGGGCTGCCGCTCACCTTCTTCGTGCTGTTCTCCTCCGTCGCGGGTGTCATGGGCGGCGCGGGACAGGCGAACTACGCGGCGGCGAACGCGTTCCTGGACGGGCTGGCCCGGCTGCGCGCCGCGTCCGGCCTGCCGGGACAGTCGCTGGCCTGGGGGCCGTGGGACCAGAGCGGCGGTATGGCCGACGCGCTCACCGGGACCGACCGGGAACGGCTGGGCCGTTCCGGTCTGCGGGCCCTGTCCGCCGCGCAGGGCACCGCCCTGTTCGACCACACGGCCACGATCGACGAGCCCGTCCTCGTGCCCCTGCACCTGGACCTCGGCCTGCCCGACGGCCGGCCGGCCGCCGCGGACGCCCCCGCCCTGCTGCGGTCACTCGTCCGCGCACCCGCCCGGCGCCGCCTCGCCGGCGACCGGTCCGTCCCCGGATCCGGCCTCGCCCAGAGCCTCGCGGCACTCCCGGCGGCCGAGCGCGAGCAGCGCCTGCTGGAACTGGTGTGCACGCACGTGGCCGCGGTGCTCGGCCACGCCTCCGCGGCCGCGGTCGACCCCGACCAGGCGTTCCGGGAGGCGGGCTTCGACTCCCTGACCGCCGTGGAGCTGCGCAACCGCCTGCACCAGGGCACCGGGCTGCGGCTGCCCGCCACGCTGGTGTTCGACTACCCCACGCCCCTGGCGCTGGCCCGTCATCTGCGGGACGAACTGGTCGGCGCGGAGCCCGAGTCGGCGCCGCCCGCCCGGGTCACCGCCGCGGCGGCCGACGAGCCGATCGCGATCATCGGCATGGCCTGCCGCTACCCGGGCGGAGTGGCGTCCCCGGACGACCTGTGGGAGCTGGTGGCCACCGGCCGGGACGGCGTCGGCGCCTTCCCCACCGACCGGGGCTGGGACGTCGACGCGCTGTACGACCCGGAGCTGTCCCGCCCGCACACCTCGTACACCAATGAGGGCGGTTTCCTGCACGACGCGGCCAGGTTCGACCCGGCGTTCTTCGGCATCAGCCCGCGTGAGGCGCTGATGATGGACCCGCACCAGCGGCTTCTGCTGGAGACCTCCTGGGAGGCCGTCGAGCAGGCGGGCATCGACCCGGCCACCCTCAAGGGCAGCCGGACCGGTGTGTTCGCCGGAGTGATGTACCACGACTACGGGGTGCTGCTGGCGCAGGCGCCGGACGAGGACACCGAGGGTGATGTCGGCGGCGCCGGCAGTTCGGGCAGTGTCGCCTCCGGCCGGGTCTCGTACGTCCTCGGGTTGGAGGGCCCGGCGGTGACGATCGACACGGCCTGCTCGTCCTCGCTGGTGACGCTGCACCTGGCCGCGCAGGCACTGCGGTCGGGCGAGTGCTCGATGGCGCTGGCCGGCGGGGTGACCGTCATGTCGACGCCGCGCACCTTCGTCGAGTTCTCCCGGCAGCGCGCGCTGTCCCCGGACGGGCGCAGCAAGTCCTTCTCCGACGACGCCGACGGCACCGGCTGGGGCGAGGGCGTCGGCATGCTCCTGGTGGAGCGGCTCTCCGACGCCCGCCGCAACGGCCACCCGGTGCTGGCCGTCGTCCGCGGCACCGCCGTCAACCAGGACGGCGCCTCGAACGGGCTGACCGCGCCGAACGGGCCGTCGCAGCAGCGGGTGATCCGGCAGGCGCTGGACAACGCCGGACTGTCCGTCGGGGACGTCGACGTGGTGGAGGCGCACGGTACGGGCACCCGGCTGGGCGACCCGATCGAGGCGCAGGCGCTGCTGGCCACCTACGGCCGGCGCGAGGCGGACACGCCCCCGCTGTTCCTCGGCTCCGTGAAGTCCAACATCGGTCACGCGCAGGCCGCCGCGGGCGCCGCCGGCCTCATCAAGATGGTGATGGCGCTGCGGCACGGCGTCCTGCCGCGCACCCTGCACGTCGGCACGCCGTCGTCGCAGGTCGACTGGGACTCCGGGGCGGTGGAACTGCTCACCGAGGCCCGCGACTGGCCCGCCCTGGACCGGCCCCGCCGGGCCGCCGTCTCCTCCTTCGGGGTCAGCGGCACCAACGCGCACATCATCCTGGAGCAGCCGGACGGGCAGGACGCCCCGCCGGCCGGGTTCGGCGGCGGGGACATCGCGTCGCCGGCCGGGGCGGACGGTCCGGACACCGCCCCGGAGCTGGTGCCCTGGCTCCTGTCCGCCCGGACCGCCGCGGGCGTCCGCGCCCAGGCCGCCCGGCTGCGGGAGCACCTGGAACGCCACCCCGGGCTCCGCCCGCTGGACGTGTCCCACTCGCTGCTCGCCACGCGCACGGTGTTCGACCACCGGGCGGTCCTGGTGGCCGCCGAACCGGCGCGGTTCATGGACCGGTTGGCCGCTCTCGCCGAGGGCCGCGAACTGCCCGGCGTGGTCCGGGGCGGCCCCGGCGCCGCGCCCCACGGCGGCCCGGTGTTCGTCTTCCCCGGCCAGGGCACCCAGTGGCTGGGGATGGGCCGCGAACTGATGGACACCTCCCCGGTGTTCGCCGAGCGGATGACGGAGTGCGCCGCCGCCTTCGCGCCGTTCCTCGACTGGTCGCTCCTGGCGGCACTGCGCGGCGAGCCCGACGCCCCGGACACCGACCGGGTGGACGTCGTCCAGCCGCTGCTGTTCGCCGTGATGGTGTCGCTCGCCGAGCTGTGGCGGTCGCACGGCGTACGGCCCGCGGCGCTGGTCGGCTACTCCCAGGGCGAGATTGCCGCCGCCCATGTCGCCGGCGCGCTGTCGCTGGAGGACGCGGCCCGGGTGGTCGGGCTGCGCAGCCGCATGCTCGCCGAGGAGCTGACCGGCCGGGGCGGCGTGGCGTCCGTCATGATCTCCGCCGAGGAGGCGGAGCGGCGCGTGGCCCGCTGGGGCGACGCCCTGTCGGTGGCCGGCGTCAACGGCCCCACCGCCGTCACCCTCGCGGGAGACGAGCGGGCGCTGGCCGAGTTCGTCGCCGAGTGCGAGGCGGACGGCATCCGGGTACGGGTCATCCCCGCGTCGGTGCCCAGCCACTGCCCCCAGGTCGAACCGCTGCGGGAACGCCTGCTGGAACTGCTCGCCCCGGTGCGGGCCCGCTCGACCGGGATCCCGTTCTACTCGACGGTGACCGGCGGGATCGTCGACACCGCCGAACTGGACGCCGAGTACTGGTACCGCAACCTCCGCGGCACCGTGCTGTTCGAGCCGGTCGTGCGCCGGCTGCTGGCGGACGGGTACCGGACGTTCCTGGAAGCGAGCCCGCACCCGATGCTGACGGTCGCCGTGCAGCAGATCGACGCCGACGTCACGGTCGTCGGCAGCCTGCGCCGGCGCGACGGCGGCCCGGACCGGTTCCTGACCTCGCTCGCCGAGGCCCAGGTCGCCGGCCTCCCCGTCGACTGGCGGCCGGTCCTCGAAGGCCGGGGCGCGCGCCGGGTGATGCTGCCGACGTACGCGTTCCAGCACCAGTCGTACTGGCCGCGGCTGCGGCCGGCCGGCGCCGCCGACGTCGCCTCGGCGGGACTGGCGACCGCCGGGCACCCGCTGCTCGGCGCCACCGTCGAACTGCCGGACTCCGCAGGCCTGCTGTTCACCGGCCGGCTGTCCCTGGACACCCACCCGTGGCTCGCCGACCACGCGGTCTCCGGAACGGCGCTGCTGCCCGGCACGGCCTTCGTGGAGCTGGCCGTACGCGCCGGCGACCAGGTCGGCTGCGACCGGCTGGACGAACTGACCCTGGAGAGCCCGCTGGTGCTGCCCGCCCACGGCGCCGTCCAGGTACGGCTCACCGTCGGCGAGGCCGACCCGGCCGGGCGGCGCACCCTGGCCGTCCACTCACGGCCGGACACCCCCGACACCCGGGGGAGCGCGGCCGCCGGAGTCTGGACCCGGCACGCCGAGGGCCTCCTCGGCGTCACCGGCCCCGACGCGACGCCCCCCGCGGGAACGGGCGTCTGGCCGCCCGCCACCGCCGTACCCGTCCCCTTGGACGGACTGTACGAGCGGCTGGCGCTGGACGGCGTCGACTACGGACCGGCGTTCCAGGGCCTGCGGGCCGTCTGGCGGGACGGCGCGGACGTGCTCGCCGAGGTGACCCTCGACCCGCGGGCCGCCGACGCCGGACAGTTCGGCCTGCACCCGGCACTGCTGGACGCGGCACTGCACGCGCTCGGCCCCGGCGACCTGCTGGCCGGCGCCGACGGGATCCGGCTGCCCTTCGCCTGGTCCGGTGTCTGCCTGTACGCGACCGGCGCCACCGCACTGCGGGTGCGCCTGGCGCCGGCCGGACCGGACGTGGTGTCCCTCACCGTCGCCGACGGCTCGGGAGCACCGGTCGCCTCGGTGGAGTCCCTGGTCCTGCGCCCGGTGCAGGCCGACGCCTTCGCCGGCGCGCAGGGCGGCCGCGGCGGCCATCACGATCAGCTGTTCCGCCTGAACTGGACCGCGCTGCCGCACCCCGCCTTCCCGGCGGGCACGGCGGCCTCCTGGGCGCTGCTCGGCGCCGACGCGCTCGGCCTGGCCGAGGGACTCAAGGCGGCGGGCGCCCCGCCCGCCGCGTACCCGGACCTGGCCGCGCTCGGCGAGGCCGTCACCGCCGGCGCCCCGGTGCCCGACGTGGTGCTGGTGTGCGCCGGGGGCGGCGAGCGCTCGCCGCAGGCGGTACGGACCGCCACGCACGGCGTGCTGGCACTCGCCCAGTCCTGGCTGGCGGACGCCCGCCTCGACACCGCCCGCCTGGTCGTGGTGACCGGGGGCGCGGTCGCCGCACGGCCCGACGACACCGTGCCGGACCTGGCCGGCGCCGCACTGTGGGGTCTGCTCCGGTCGGCGCAGACCGAGAACCCCGACCGGTTCGTCCTCCTGGACGTCGACGGCAGCGACCCGTCCTGGCGGGTCCTGTCCGGCGCCGTCGCGGGCGGCGAACCCCAGCTCGCCCTGCGCGACGGCACGGTCCACGCCGCCCGCCTGGGCCGCGTCACCGACACATCGGCCACCACGGCGGACGACCCGACCCGCACTCCGTACGGCGACGGCACCGTCCTGATCACCGGCGGCACCGGCTCGCTCGGCAGCCTGGTCGCCCGCCACCTGGTCACCGCCCACGGTGTCCGCAGCCTCCTGCTCACCAGCAGGCGGGGACCGGCGGCCGACGGTGCCGACGCGCTCGCGGCGGAACTCACCGCCCTGGGCGCGAGCGTCACCGTCGCCGCCTGCGACACCGCCGACCGGGACGCGCTCGCCGCGCTCCTCGCCGGCATCCCCGAGGACCGCCCGCTCACCGGTGTCGTCCACGCGGCCGGTGTGCTCGACGACGGCGTGATCGGCTCGCTCACCCCCGACCGGGTCGACCGGGTGCTGCGCCCCAAGGTGGACGCGGCCTGGCACCTGCACACGCTCACCGAGCGGCTGGACCTGTCGGCGTTCGTGCTGTTCTCCTCGGCCGCCGGTGTCTTCGGCGGACCGGGCCAGGGCAACTACGCGGCGGCCAACGCCTTCCTCGACGGCCTGGCCCACCACCGCCGGGCCCGGCGCCTCGCCGCGACCTCGCTCGCCTGGGGCCTGTGGGCCGACGCGGCCGGCATCAACAGCGGCATGGCCGACGGCATCGGCGAGGTCGACGTACGCCGTATGGCCCGCTCCGGCATGACCGGCCTGTCCGCGCCCGAGGGCCTCGCGCTGCTGGACGCGGCCGAGGCACTGGGGGAGCCGCTGCTGGTGCCGACCCGCCTGGACCTGGCGCCCGGCGGCGCGGCGGCCGTCCCCGCACTGCTGCGCGACCTGGTCCGCGGACCGCTGCGCCGGACCGCGCGGGGCCAGGACGCCACGGACGGCACCTCGCTGCGCACCCGCCTGCTGGGCGTACCCGTGGCGGACCGGGTGAAGGTGCTGCTGGACGTCGTCCGCGGCCAGGTCGCCGACGTCCTGGGCCACACCTTTGCGGACGCCGTCGAACCCGACCAGGCGTTCAGCGAACTCGGCTTCGACTCGCTGACCGCCGTGGAGCTGCGCAACCGGCTCAACCAGGTCACCGGCCTCCGTCTCACCGCCACCCTGGTCTTCGACCACCCGACCCCGCAGCGGCTCGCGGCCCGGCTGCTGGACGACCTGGACCTGGCCGAACCCGTGGCCACGGCCCCGCTGCTGGCGGAGTTGACCCGGATGGAGTCGGCCCTCTCCGCGATCACCCCGGACGCCCTGTCCGACGTCGCCCCGGACGACACGGCGTACGACGAGGTCACCGTGCGGCTCCAGACCCTGCTCGCCAAGTGGAGCCGTTTCCGCACCGAACCGGAGGCCGCGGAACCCGCCCGCGACCTCGGGACGGCCACCGCCGACGAGCTGTTCGACTTCATCGACGGCGAACTCGGAGGGCTGTGACCGCCATGACCCGCACCACCGTCGCCCGCACCGCCATGGCCGGAACCGCCATGACCCACACCCCTGAAGACCACTTGCGAGGAGCGAACCAGTCCGTGACGAGTCCCGGGACCAATGAGGAGAAACTCCTCGGCTATCTGCGGCGCGTGACCGCCGACCTCCAGGAGACGCGGCTGCGGCTGCGCGAACGTGAGGCCGGTGACCAGGAGCCGATCGCCATCGTGGGCATGGCCTGCCGCTATCCCGGCGGCGTCGGCTCCCCGGAGGACCTGTGGCGGCTGGTGTCCGAGGGCACCGACGCGGTCGCCGGACTGCCCCGGGACCGCGGCTGGGACGTGGACGGCCTCTACGACCCCGACCCGGACCGCATCGGCACCGCCTACGCGCGAGAGGGCGGCTTCCTCTACGACGCGGCGGACTTCGACCCCGCGCCCTTCGGCATCTCCCCGCGCGAGGCCCTGGCCACCGACCCGCAGCACCGCCTGCTCCTGGAGACCTCCTGGGAGGCCTTCGAACGCGCGGGCATCGACCCCACCTCGCTCAAGGGCAGCCGCACCGGCGTCTTCGCCGGCCTGATGTACCACGACTACGCGGCCCGGCTGCGCGGCGTACCCGACGACGTGGCCGGATACATCGGCAACGGCAACTCGGGCAGCATCGCGTCCGGGCGGCTGGCCTACACCTTCGGGCTGGAGGGTCCCGCGGTCACCCTCGACACCGCCTGCTCGTCCTCCCTGGTCGCGCTGCACCTCGCCGCCCAGGCACTGCGCTCCGGGGACTGCACGATGGCCCTGGCCGGCGGGGTCTCCGTGATGGCGGCCCCGGTGACCCTGCTGGAGTTCTCCCGGCAGCGCGGGCTGGCCCCGGACGGCCGCTGCAAGGCGTTCGCCGCCTCCGCCGACGGCACGGGCCTCGGTGAGGGCGTCGGCATGCTGGTCCTGGAGCGGCTCTCCGACGCCCGCCGGGCCGGCCGCCGGATCCTGGCCGTGGTGCGCGGCACCGCCGTCAACCAGGACGGCGCCTCCAACGGCATGACGGCACCCAACGGCCCGTCCCAGCAACGCGTCATCCGGCAGGCACTGGCCGACGCCCGGCTGTCCGCCGACGAGATCGACGCCGTGGAGGCCCACGGCACCGGCACCGGCCTGGGCGACCCCATCGAGGCACAGGCGCTGCTGGCCACGTACGGCCAGGACAGGGCCGAGGACCGCCCGCTCTGGCTCGGCTCGCTCAAGTCCAACATCGGGCACACCCAGGCGGCCGCCGGCGTGGGCGGTGTCATCAAGATGGTGATGGCGATGCGGCACGGCGTGCTGCCGCCGACCCTGCACATCGACGAACCCTCGCCCCGGATCGACTGGACCGCGGGCCGGGTCTCCCTCCTGACCGACACCCGGCGGTGGCCGACGACGGGCCGCCCCCGCCGCGCCGGCGTCTCCTCCTTCGGCATCAGCGGCACCAACGCGCACGCCATCGTGGAACAGGCCCCCGAGGAGTCCGCCCCGGCCGCCGAGACCACCGTACGGACCACCACCGTGCCCTGGATCCTCTCCGCCAGGTCCCCTCAGGCCCTGCGGGCCCAGGCCCACCGCCTCGGCACCCATCTCGGCGCCCACCCGGACGCGGCGCCCCAGGACATCGCCCTCTCCCTGGCCACCACCCGCACGTCCATGGACCACCGCGCCGCGCTCGTGGCCACGGACCGCGCCACCCTCACCGCCGCCCTGACGGCCCTCGCGGAGGACCGCGACGCGCCCGCTCTGGTGCGGGGAGTCGTCTCCCGCCGCGCCAGGACCGCCTTCCTGTTCACCGGCCAGGGCGCACAACGAGCCGGCATGGGACGGGAGTTGTACGACACCTTCCCGGTCTTCGCCGAGGCCTTCGACGCGGTCTGCGCCGGGTTCGAGGGCGAGTTGGACCGGCCGTTGCGCGAGGTGGTGTTCGAGGGCGGTACGGCTCTCGACCGGACGATCCACACCCAGGCGGGCCTGTTCGCCCTGGAGGTGGCGCTGTTCCGGCTGCTGGAAGCCTGGGGCGTGGTGCCGGACCACCTCGCCGGTCATTCCCTCGGTGAGTTGGCGGCGGCGCACGTCGCGGGTGTGTGGTCGCTGGACGACGCGTGCCGGCTGGTGGCGGCGCGAGGCCGTCTGATGCAGGCGCTGCCCGAGGGCGGCGCGATGGTGGCGGTGCAGGCCACCGAGGAGGAAGTGACGGCGGCCCTCGTCGACGGGATGTCCATCGCCGCGCTCAACGGCCCTTCCTCCACCGTGATTTCGGGCGACGAGGACGCGGTCCTGGCCGTCGCGGCCGTCTTCGGGGACCGCAGGACCAAGCGGCTCACGGTCTCGCACGCCTTCCACTCCCCGCGCATGGAGCCCATGCTCGCGGAGTTCCGCAAGGTCGCGGAGAGCCTGTCGTACGAGTCCCCGCGCATCCCCGTCGTGTCCAACCTGACCGGTGAACTCGCCACCGCCGCCGAGCTGTGCGACCCGGAGTACTGGGTCCGCCATGTCCGCGAGGCGGTCCGCTTCGCCGACGGCGTACGCACGCTCGCCGATCACGGCGTCCGTACGCTGATCGAACTCGGTCCGGACGGTGTCCTGTCCGCCATGAGCCAGGAGTGTCTGCCCGAGGGTGTGGAGGCTCTGGGCCTTCCGCTCCTGCGTGCCGGTCGCCCGGAGACCGAGACCCTGACCACCGCGATCGCCCACGCCCACACGCGGGGAGTGCCGGTCGCGTGGCCGGAGTTCTTCGCCGGTCGGGGCGCACGGCGGGTGGAGCTGCCGACGTACGCCTTCCAGCGGGAGCGGTACTGGCTGGACAGCGGGGTCTCGGCGGGGGACATCGAGTACGCCGGGCTGGGCCCGGCCGGTCACCCGATGCTCGGTGCGACCGTGGAACTGCCGGACTCCGGTGGGCTGTTGCTCACCGGGCGGCTGTCCCTGGAGACCCACCCGTGGCTCGCCGACCACACCGTGACCGGTGTGGCGCTGCTCCCGGGAACGGCCCTGGTCGAACTGGCCCTGCGGGCGGGGGAGGGGCTGGACTGCGGCGAGTTGGCCGAACTGACCCTGCGGGCCCCGTTGGTTCTCCCCGAACAGGACGCGGTCGCCCTTCAGCTGGTGGTGGGCCCGGCCGACGACGACGCCCGCCGCTCGGTGCGGGTGTACGCGCGTCCCACGACCGACCCGGAGTGGACCCTGCACGCCGAGGGCACGCTCGCGCCCGCCGGACAGGACCCCACGCCCGCCTGGACGCCGACGGTCTGGCCGCCCACCGGGGCGGAGCCGCTGTCGCCGGACGGTCTCCACGAGCGGCTGGCCGACGCCGGCCTCGGCTACGGCCCGGCCTTCCAGGGCCTGCGGGCCGCCTGGCGGCTGGGCGACGAGGTGTACGCCGACATCGAGGCTCCGGAGCCGGTACGGCAGACGGCCGACGGGTTCGGCATCCACCCCGCGTTGCTGGACGCGGCCATGCACGGCCTTAACCTGGGCGGACCGCTGGCCGACATCGGCCGGGGACGGCTGCCGTTCTCCTGGAGCGGGGTACGGCTGCACCGCACGGGTGCCGCCTCGCTGAGGGTGCGGCTGGCCCCGGCCGGCACGGACGCGCTGTCGTTCGCGGCCGTCGACCCCTCGGGCGACCCCGTGGCCTCCGTGGCGTCCCTGGTGCTGCGCCCCGTCGGCGCCGACGGGATGCGGGCCGGGGCGTACCGGCGCTCGCTGTTCCGGCTGGAGTGGACCCCGCTGACCCATCTGACCCCCCTGACCCCCCTCCCGGCACCGGACGCCCCGGCGGCCCGCGCCGCGCGCTGCGCCCTGCTGGGCCTCGACGGCCCCGGGCTGCGCCGGGCGTTCGAGGACGCGGGCACAGCCGTGGACGGCCACCGGGACCTGGCGGCGCTGCGGGAGGCCGGCGGCGTGGCCCCGGACCTGGTGCTGGCCGCGCTGCCGGATCCCGTCGACGCCACGGACCCGGCGGACCGCGCCCACCGGCTGGCCGCCGCCGCGCTGGACCTGCTGCGGACCTGGCTGGCGGACGACGCCCCGGCGGCGGCGCGGCTCGTCGTGCTCACCGAGGGCGCGGTGGCCCCCGGGGTGACGGATCCGGCGGCGGCCGCGGTGTGGGGGCTGGTGCGTTCCGCGCAGGCCGAACACCCGGGCCGCTTCGTGCTGCTGGACCTCGACGGCACCCCGGAGTCCGCGGCCGCCGTGCCCGCCGCTCTCGGCACCACCGAGCCGCAGATGACGATCCGTCAAGGTGCGGTGTCGGCTGCCAGGCTGGCCCGTACGACCCCGGCGGAGTCCGCCTCCGAACCCCTGCGGGCCGAAGGCACCGTGCTCGTCACCGGTGGCACCGGAGCCCTCGGCGCCCTGGTGGCCCGGCACCTGGTCGTCGAGCGGGGCGTACGGCACCTGGTGCTCACCAGCAGGCGGGGCGGGGCCGCCCGGGGCGCCGCCGAACTCGTCGCGGACCTGAGCGCGGCGGGCGCGTCCGTCACCGTCGCGGCGGTCGACGTCGCCGATCGGGACGCGCTGGCCGCCGTCCTGGCCGCCGTACCGGCCGCACACCCGCTGACCGGTGTGGTGCACACGGCGGGCGTGGTCGCGGACGGGCTGATCGGCTCCATGACCCCGGAGCGGCTGGCCGAGGTGCTGCGTCCCAAGGTGGACGGAGCCTGGAACCTGCACGAGCTGACCGCCGGTGACGACCTGTCGATGTTCGTGCTGTTCTCGTCCCTCGCGGGCACGCTGGGCGGCGCCGGGCAGGGCAACTACGCGGCGGCGAACACGTTCCTGGACGCGCTGGCCCACCACCGGCGGGAGCAGGGCCGCCCCGCGGTCTCGGCGGCCTGGGGCATGTGGGCCCGGCTCAGCGGGATGACCGAGGGGCTCGGCTCGGCCGAACTGGACCGGCTGCGCCGGGTGGGACTCGGCGCGCTGTCCGACGAGGAGGGCCTCGCGCTGTTCGACGCGGCCACCGCGGGCCCGGACGCCACGCTGGTGGCCATGCGGCTCGACGCCGGCGGTCCGGCCGGCGATCTGCTGCCCCCGCTGCTGCGGGACCTCGTACGGCCCCGGGCCCGGCACACCCGGGCGGCGGCCGCCACCGGCGACCCGGGCGGTCTGCGGCGTGCCCTGCGGGATCTGCCGGAGCGCGAGTGGGAGGAGTTCCTCGCCACGGCGGTGCGCGAGCAGGTGGCCGCGGTGCTCGGCCATACCTCCGCGGCGGCGGTCGACGCCGAGCACCCGTTCACGGACCTGGGCTTCGACTCGCTGGCCGCCATCGAACTGCGCAACCGCCTCACCGCGGCGGGCGGCTTCCCGCTGCCGGCCACGCTGATCTTCGACCACCCCACCCCGGCCGCCGTCGCCGCACATCTGCGCGCGCTGCTGGCGGAGGCCGGACCCGAGAACAGCGCTGACAGCGCCGGACCCGCCGGTGCGACGGCCGGCGTCCCCGCCGGTCCGCCGCCGGGCTCCGTGGAGGCCCTGTTCCGGCAGGCCTGCGAGGCCGGCCAGTACGAGGACGGCGTGGAACTCCTCATGGCCGCCGCCCGGATC
The DNA here is from genome assembly GCF_014648915.1 of Streptomyces phaeofaciens. GTDB lineage: Bacteria > Actinomycetota > Actinomycetes > Streptomycetales > Streptomycetaceae > Streptomyces > Streptomyces phaeofaciens. Next base: position 50,243 of record NZ_BMSA01000009.1, read on the forward strand.
CGCCCCGGCTTCGACACGGAACACGCGACCGCCCACGCCCCGCGGCCGGTACGGCTCTCCCGGGGCCCGGGGCGGCCGTCGCTGGTCTGCTTCGCCGCCCCGGTGGCCCTGACCAGCGTCCACCAGTACGCGCGGTTCGCGGCCGCTTTCCAGGACGTCTGCGAGGTGTCGGTGCTGGTCCCGCCGGGCTTCGCCGACGGTTCCGCGCTGCCGCGCTCGGCCGAGGCGGCCGTCGCCTGTCTGACGGACGCCGTCCGCGGCACCCGCGCCGAGGGCGAGCCCGTCGTCCTGGTCGGGCACTCCTCCGGCGGCTGGCTCGCCCATGCGGTCGCGGCCCGGCTGGAGAGCCTCGGGGAGGCACCCGCCGGTGTGGTGCTGCTGGACACCTATCTGCCCGGCCACGACGTCGTCCAGGGCTTCGCCTCGGTCTTCATGGACAGCATGTTCGACCGGGAGGGCATGGTGGACGGGGTGGACTTCGCCCGGCTGACCGGCATGGGCGGCTACTTCAGGGCCTTCGCGGACTGGAAGCCGGCCGAGGTGGCCGCGCCCACCCTGTTCCTGCGCGCCGCCGGCCGGATCCTCGACGAGGACCGGAGCGGGCCGCCCGCGCCGCAGGCCTCCTGGCACCTGCCGCACACCGCGGGCGAGGTGCCCGGGAACCACTGGACCATGCTGGAGGAGCACGCCGCCGCGGCCGCCCGCCCGGTCCTGGACTGGCTCGGCCTCGCCGGCTCCTGAACACGAGGTCGGCCCCGGCGCCCGTACGGACGCCGGGGCCGACCCGTGTCAGCCGTGCCGGCCGCTCAGAGCGGGTTCACGCGGTACATCGGGAAGTAGGACCCGATCCTGCCGTTCGCGTAGTCGTCGGCCAGTTCGGGCACCCGGTCGAAGTCGTAGACCACGTCCGACCCCTCGGGCGCCATCCAGCCCTCCGCCTCCTGGAAGTCCCGGATGCCCGGCGAGTCCGGCAGCCGCCACACATGCGTGTTCACATGGATGTGCCGGCTGATGCACTCGGCGCCCCGCAGATGCGACAGCCGCATCCCGGCCTTCCAGCCGCAGGTGGTGACGACGCCCTCACGGGCCAGGGCCCTCAGCGTGACGTCGTACAGCGGCTCGCCGATGTTGTCCACGAAGACCGCGGCCCCGTGGCCGTCGCTGAGTTCCTCGACGACCCCCAGGAACTCCTCGACCGACGTCCGCCGCCGCTGGTGCCGCTCACGGTCCGTCCGTTCCTGCCGGGTGGGCAGCGACAGGGCGGGGAACCGGCGGCGGTCCACCGCGACGATGCCGTTCTCCCGCAGGAAGGCGACACGTTCGTCCGAGCCCGCCGTCATCGCCACCCGGAACCCGGCCCGCTTGGCCAGCATCAGCTCGGCGAAGGCCACCCCGCCGCCCCACCCGAACACCAGGTGGTTCGCCGGGTCGTCGTCGGGGACCTGGGTCCGCCAGCAGCCGTACGCCTTGCGCCAGTTGTCCCAGGCGGTGAAGTACCGCCCGTACGTGGCCCACTGCGGCAGCGAGTACGCCGTCCCGTCCGGGACCGGCAGCAGCAGCCGTACGTCCATCTTCGACCGCTTCGCCAGCAGGCCGACGGTGTGCGGGGCGTCGTAGGCGTAGGCGAGCTCGGCGTAGCCGAAGCGGTCGAGCTTGCCGAACGGCAGGAGCAGACACAGGTCCCCTTCACGGACCCGCACGTCCCGGCCGCCCGCGTTCACCTTGAGGACCCGCACCACGCCCAGGTTGCCGAGGACCACCGCGTCCTCGCCGCGGCTGCTGCACACGTCGATCGGCGAACGGGCCAGCGCATGGTCGATGTTGGCCTCCCAGGAGCCGAGGATCGGCTCCACCAGCGCCTCACCCTCCTCCAGCGGGCCGAAGGTGAACAGATCGCGGCGCAGCACGGCACCCGGTCCGCCGTCGTGCGGGCCGGCCGTCGCACCGGAGCGCAGGACCCAGGCTTCTGGTGAGTAGATGACAACCTCCTGTGATCGAGTACGTTCCCCGGGTTCGCGGTGCGGTCAGCGGGCCGTCGCCGGCACCCGGTAGCCCACCGAGACACCGCCCCATGCCTCGCCGGCGCCGTAGGCGACGGCCCCGAGCCGGCCCGCGGAGGGCAGCGAACCCGCCTCCAGCTCCTCGGCGAACGCCAGTGGGATCGACGCGGACGACGTGTTCCCCGCGTGCGCGATCCGGTTCACGAAGGGCACGCCGAGATGGGTGGTGAAGCTGCGGACCTGTTCCAGGATCCGGCCGTTCGCCTGATGGCCGACCAGGACCGTCGGCGCGGGCCCCTCGTCGAAGAGGTACTGCGCCGACTCCGACATCCGGCGCACGGCGCGGTCGTACACCTGCATCCCGTCGAGATGGATGCCGCCCGCGTCCGTCTCCCGCATGAGCGCCTCCTGGGAGCCGTCGCAGCCCGCGGTCTGGCGAAAGCCCGCGAACTCCGCGCGGTCCTCCAGCAGTACGGCCGCGGCGCCGTCGGCGAAGATGCACGCCGTCTGCCGGTCGGTGCGGTCCACCAGCCGGGACATGGCCTCCACCGAGCACACCAGGACCGACCGGGCCTGACCCGCGTCGCAGAGGGAGAGCCCGGTGACCAGTCCGTAGACGAAGCCGCAGCAGGCCGCGTTCATGTCGAAGGCCAGCACCGAGGGGCCCAGCCCGGCGAGCCGGGCCACCTTCTGCGCGATGCCCGGCACGCGTTGGCGCACCGAGGTGCTGACGACGACCAGGGCGCCGATCGAGGACGGGTCGTCCATCCTGGTCACGATCGGTGCGCAGGCCTCCGCCGCCACCTCCGCCAGGGGGACCTCGTCCGGCAGCCAGGAGCGTGCCGCGATGCCGCTGCGGCGCCTGATCCACTCGTCCGTGAGGCCGATCGACGCGAAGTGGTCGTTGTCGATCGTCCGGCCCGGCTTCGCGGTGGCGATGTCGACGATGCCCGCGCTCATCCCCGGCTCGCCAGCTTCACGAAGTAGGTGCTGAAGTCGTCCAGGAAGGCGAAGCCCGCCGTCTCCTTCAGATCGCCCTTGACCTGGAGCGCGCGCTCCAGCTGCTGGTGCAGCTCGACCAGGTCGAGGGAGTCGAGGTCGAGGTCGGCGACCGGCCGGGAGAGGTCGTCGGGGCCCAACGACGGGTCGCGCTCGCGCAGTTTGGCCAGCATGGTGTCCGCGATACGGCTTTCGATGTCGCTCATGTTCCTTCTCCGTGCAACTGACTGGATGGGGTGGAAGTCCGGGGGCCTGGGGCCCGGGGTGAGGCAGGGGCGGCTACTCGGCCGCCAACCGGTACAGCACCTCACCGGACTTGAGGATCGTGCCGACCGTCGCGGAGTGGGCCGCGACCAGACCGCCGCGCTCCGCCACGATCTCCGTGCTCGCCTTGTCGGTCTCGACGACCGCGATGACGTCACCCCGCTCGACCCGGTCGCCGACCGCGGCGACCCACTCGATCAGCAGGGCCTCGCCGAGGCCGTGCCCGAAGCCGGGAACGTGCATGTCCAGGGGGGAGTCGCTCACTTCGTCATCACCAGCACCTCGTCCTTGATCTCCTGCACACCGATCAGATAGTCCTTCTCGAAATCCGCCGGGGGATACGCGCGACGGTCGGGCGCCAGCCGCCGGACCGGGCCCCGGAGCGCGTCGAAGCCGTGCTCGGCCACCGACGCGGCGATCTCGGCGCCGATGCCGACGTCCTTCGACCCCTCGTGCACGATCAGCAGCCGCCCGGTTCTGGCGACCGACTCCAGGACCGTGTCCATGTCGAGCGGCGCCACCCACCGCAGGTCCACCACCTCGACGTCGACCGTCGGGCCGAGCGCGTGCGCCGCTTCCAGGACCTCGTGGGTGACCGCGCCGAAGGTGGCGATCGTCAGGTCCGAGCCCCGCCGCACGATCCGGGCCGAGGTCGGCGACCTCGCCGGCTCGGGATCCCGGACGGGTGTGTTCCGCCGCCAGTACAGACGGATGGGCTCGTACATCACCACGGGCGACCCGAGCGTCACCGCGTGGCGCAGGATCTGGTCGGCGTCCTCGCCGGTGGAGGGACACGCCACCGAGATGCCGGGGGCGCGCGCGAAGAGCGCCTCGTTGGACTCGCTGTGGTGCTCGACGCCCCGGAAGCCGCCGCCGGTCGGGATCCGCACCACCAGGCTCGGACTGACCTGGCCGTTCCACCGGCCGCCGATCCGGGCCGCCTGCGTCACCAGCTGGTTCACCGCGGGATAGGTGAACCCGTCGAACTGGATCTCGCAGACCGGCACCAGCCCGCTCATCGCCATCCCGACGGCCTGGCCGACGATGGTGGACTCCGCCAGCAGCGAGTCGCGCACCCGGTCCCTGCCGAAGCGCTCCTGGAGACCCCGGGTGACCCGGAACACGCCTCCGAGACGCCCGATGTCCTCGCCGAGCAGCAGCAGTCTCGGATCCTGTTCCAGCAGATCGGCGAGGGTCGTGTTGATCGACTCCGCCAGACCGGGGGACCGCACGGTGCTCGTCACGCGTACTCCTTCATCAACCGCTCCCGCAGCTCCCGCACTTCCGCGCCGACGGCGTCGAGCCAGGCGGTGTCCACCAGCCCCAGACCGGCCAGCCGGTCCGCGTAGGCGGTCACCGGGTCCGCCGCCCTGGTCCGCGCGATGTCGTCCCGGCTGCGGTACACCTCCTGGGCGTCGGAGGTCGAGTGACCGTGGATGCGTCCCACCTCGATCTCCACCAGGTACGGCGCCCGCACCCCGCGGACATGGGCGGCGGCCCGTGCGCACGCCGAGAAGACGGCCTCCGGGTCCTGCCCCGACACCTGGACGGCCTCGATCCCGAACCCCTGGGCGCGCTCGGCCACCGAGGTGCGCATCTGTTCGTCGGCGGGCTTCGAGATGGCCCAGCCGTTGTTCTGGCAGACGAACAGCACGGACGCCGACTCGACGGCGGCCAGGTTCATCGCCTCCGACATGTCGCCCTCGCTGGTGGCGCCGTCGCCGACGTACACGACGACGAAGTCCTCCCGCCCCTGCAACCGCTGTCCGAGGGAGTACCCGACGCCGTGCAGCGTCTGCGCGGCCAGGACCAGCGTGTACGGGAAGAACCGCAGCCGCCGCGGATCCCATCCGCAGAACGTCCGGCCGGCCCACTGCGCGACCAGTTCGTCCGGCGCCACGCCCCGCAGGAGGGCGACCGCGTGCTCGCGGTAACTGGGGAAGACGGTCGGCTGCGGGCCCACGGCGAGCGCGGAGCCCACCTGCGCGGCCTCCTGCCCCTGGCAGGACAGCCAGAGGTCCAGGGCGCCCTGCTTCTGGAGCTGACGGGCCTCTTCGTCGATGCCTCTCGCCACGAGCATGTGACGCAGCAGCGACCGCCGTGTGTCGTCGTCTGGATCTATTGCCTGCTCGGATTCTGACTTCAAGATCATTGATCACCAGTCGTAGGTTCGTCGGTGAGCTGTCTGTCGTCGTGCCGCACGAAACACCCCCGGGGGCTCCTCCCTCCGAAGGCGCCGCGCACCGGCGGCCGGGCGCGGGAACGCGTGGGGGAGCGGGGAACTGGTGTTCACCCAGGGAGAGTGGGGGACCGAGGCGCGGACCCGTCGGCGACGGGTCCGTTCCCTCGGTGTCCCGGCCTCTCCGGCTGCCCCGGCCGCCGGGCCCGCGTGGGCGGAACGCCCACCGGGCTCCCTGCACGCCGCAGCCCGGTTCCGGCGCACGACGACGCCACCGACGAGCACGCCCGGCAAGGGGTGCGGGGCGGCGGACGGCTACCGGAAACGGTTGCGGAGAGGGTGGGTTACGGCTTCTCGGACGACAGCGCGGGCGCGCGGTAGGACACGACGCGGCCTGGTCCGTAGCGGACCGGTCCGGGTGGTGAGGGCGCCCGCGTCGGGGACCCGGCACGACCGGGTCCGGCGGAGAGCCTGATGGTGCGGCCGACGTCGGGCATCGGCACAGTCAACTGGGCCATCACTTCAGTTCCTTCCCCCGTCGCACGGGTAACACCCGTGCTGTCATGCAGCCTAACGGAGCCGTCGCGGGCGGCGCATCCCGTCCCCGCGGCGTCCGCACACGCACAGCGTGGCCTTACACGGCGCTATATCCGCTGCTTACTGGTCAGATCCACCAGCCGGCGCGTGATCGCGTCCGTCACCTCCGCGTGCCGGTCCACGAGATAGAAGTGCCGGCCCGGGAAGACGACCGAGTCGAAGGCGCCGGTGGTGTGTTCCCGCCACGCGTCGGTGTCCTCCGGCGACACCTTGGGGTCGTCCGTGCCGTTCAGCACGGTCACCGGGCAGCTCAGCAAAGGCCCCGGCTCGTACCGGTAGCCGTCCACCGCCTCGTAGTCGGCGCGGATCACCGGCAGCGCGAGCTGCACCAGCTCCTCGTGCTCGAACACGCGCGGGTCGGTGCCGCCGAGCGCCTTCACCTGCTCGATGAGCGCCTTGTCGTCCAGCAGATGACTGAACTCCCGCCGGTGGCGGGACGGCGCGTTGCGCCCGGAGACGAACAGCGTCAGCGGAGCACGGCCCATGGCCTCCAGCCGCCGGGCCACCTCGAACCCGAGCACCGCTCCCAGGCTGTGCCCGAACAGCGCGATCCCACGGTCCGTCCACGGCACCAGCTCCGCGACCAGCCGGTCCGCCAGCTCCGCCAGGTCCTTGATCAGCGGGTCGTGCCGGCGGTCCAGCCGGCCCGGGTACTGCACCGCCAGGGTGTCGACGTCCGGGCCCAGCGCCTTGGCCAGCTTGGTGTAGAAGGCCGCCGACCCACCCGCGTGCGGAAGACACACCAGCCGGACCGACGCGTCGGGCGCGGGCGCGTACCGTCGTATCCAGGGCGAGTCGGCGGGGCTGTCGAACGCGGTCATGTCACTCCTCGGTCGTGTGGTGCCGTCCACCGGCGAGAGGCGTCGCCCGGGCGCCGCACGGGACGCCCACCACCGACCGGCGGCCGGACTCCCCGTCACAGCACAGGTTCTGACGCCGTCTCGCCGGAGAACCCGCAGGCCTCGGATGAGGCACAGCTCCACCGTACTGGGTCGTGACGAACAAGTGATCTACGTTTCTCCGATCGAGGCCGCCCCCGGCCGGTGCCGCCGGGGTAAGGGGCGCTCCCCGCTTCCGCCGTCCTACGGCCCTTCCCGTTTCCGTCGCCCCTACGGCCCTCGCCGCCCGCGCCCGTCGTTCCCCGCGCCCGACCGGTCCCGCAGCTCCCGGTGCAGCTCAGTCGATCACCGCCGCCCGTACGCACAGCACGTCCGGCAGATGGGAGGCGAGCTGCCGCCAGCTGTCGCCGTCGTCGGCCGAGGCGAACACCTCGCCGTTGCGGTTGCCGAAGTACACGCCCGCCGGGTCCGCGTCGTCCGTGCACAGCGCGTCGCGCAGCACCGTGCCGTAGTGATCCTCCTGCGGCAGGCCCGCCGTGAGCGGTTCCCAGTTCTTGCCCGCGTCCGCCGTGCGGAACACCCGGCAGCGGTGGTCGGCGGGCACCCGGTCCGCGTCGGCCGTGATCGGGAAGACGTACGCCGTGTCGCCCCGGCTCGGGTGGGCGGCGACGGCGAAGCCGAACGTGGACGGCAGGCCCTCGCCGATGTCCGTCCAGTGCGCGCCCGCGTCGTCGCTGCGGTACACACCCCAGTGGTTCTGGAGATAGAGGCGGTCCGGGTTCTCCGCGTCCCGGGCGATCTTGTGCACACACTGGCCGAACTCGGGGTTCGGATCCGGCAGGAACACCGCGGAGACACCGGAGTTGGACGGCTCCCAGCTCGCGCCGGCGTCGGTGGTGCGGAACACCCCGGCCGTCGACACCGCCACGGTCACCGCACGCGGGTCGCGCTCGTCGGTGAGGACGGTGTGCAGGCCCTCACCGCCGCCACCGGGCACCCACCGCGAGCGCGTCGGATGCTCCCACAGGGGACGGACCAGTTCGAAGGTCTCGCCCCGGTCCTCGGAGCGGTACAGCGCGGCCGGTTCCGTGCCCGCGTACACCACGTCCGGTTCGGCGGCGGCCGGGTGCAGCTGCCACACCCGCTCCAGCGAAGCCTCCGTGTCCCGCGGGAACTTGACGGCCGGCTTGGCCGGTTCGGTCCAGGTGCGACCGAGGTCGTCGGAGTGGAACACCGACGGGCCCCAGTGCGCACTGTCACCGCCGGCCAGCAGCCGCGGGCGGTCCCCGCGGGTGTCGATGGCGATCGAGTAGATCGCCTGGGCGTTGAAATAAGGGGATTCGTCGAACTCCCAGGCGCCACCCCTGCGGCGCCCGATGAACAGGCCTTTTCGTGTGCCCACGGCCAGCAGTGCCCCGGTCATGCCGATCACCTCCGCGACGTCCTTGTCCCAGACACCGGCCAGTCTGCACCCCACCACTGACAGTCACCTGCGGGAAGGGCGTCGTCGCAGGTCACCGTGGTGAGGCGGAAGCACGACCGCAAGACGTCGGCCACATTCGGACGGACGCCTGCGCGCGCCGCGGGGCCCGTGCGACCGTCGGGACGCGGGACCCGCCCTGAGCATCGGGACCGCCCGCGCCGTATGGGAGGGCGGTCCTGGAGGTTCGCGTGTTCATGAGGAGGAAGCCTTCGATGGCGTTCGGTGGTCCGAAGGTGTGGCTGTGGCGCTGGCGGCGCAACCCGCTCAAGCGTCGCGCCGACACGGTGGAGGCCTGGATCCTGCTCGGCGCGTGGGCGCTGACCGTCCTCGTCGGGGTCCTGGCCGGATGGGCGGCCGCCGGCTCCGTGGAGCAGGAACTCGCCCGGGAACGCGTCGAGTGGCGCCCGCTGGTGGGCCGGCTGACCGAACCGGCGCCCGGCAAGGCCGCGGGTGGCTCCGCCGGGGGCGACCATGTGTGGGCCGAGGTCGCCTGGACCGGCCCGGACGGCTCCGCCCACAACGGCCAGGTCCGGGTCGGCGCCGGCAGCCCCACCGGCACCGCCGTCACCGTCTGGACGGACCGACAGGGCCGCCTGGTCGCCCAACCGGCGACCCCCGCCCAGGCCCGGCTCCGCGCCTCCCTGGTCGGCGGCCTGGCCGGCATGGGCGCCGCCGCCTTCCCGTTCGTCGGTGGCCGCCTTCTGCGCAGCAGCCTGGAACGCCGCCGGATCGACCAGTGGGACACGGACTGGGCCCTGTTCGACGCGGTGTGGGGGAGACGGATGGGGTGAGCGGGCCGTTCGGGGCTGGTGGGGCTGGTGGGGCTGGTGGGGCTGCCCCTCCCCCTCCAAGGCGAGCCCCCGGCCCAAAGGCGAGCCCCCGCTGAAAAGCGGCCCCCGCCTAAAAGGCGAGCCCCCGCTCCAGGATCCCGTCCACGTCCGCCGCGTCCGGCAGTGTGCCGAAGGCGTACCCCCAATCGCCCCCCAGCCGGGTGGCGCAGAAGGCGTCGGCGACGGCGGGCGGGGCGTGGCGGACCAGGAGGGAGGCCTGGAGGGTGAGGGCCATCTGCTCCACCAGGCGGCGGGCCCCGGCCGGTGTCGCCTCGCCCAGCCGGGTCCGCAGCCGCGCGACCGCCGCGTCCAGCCGGGCGTCCGCCCCCTGGGCCAGCGCCAGTTCGCCGAAGAGGGCCTCCGCGGTCCCCGGCTCACGGGTCAACGCCCGCAGCACGTCGAGCGCGTTGACGTTGCCCGAGCCCTCCCAGATCGACAGCAGCGGCGCCTCGCGGTAGTGCCGGGGCATACCGGAGTCCTCCACGTACCCGTTGCCGCCCAGGCACTCCAGGGCCTCCGCGGTGAAGGCCGGCCCCCGCTTGGTCACCCAGTACTTGCCGACGGCGGTCGCGATCCGCCGGAAGGCCTGTTCACCCGCGTCCCCGCGCACCGCCCGGTCGGCCGCCCCGGCCAGCCGCAGGGTGAGCGTGGTCGCCGCCTCCGACTCCAGCGCCAGGTCGGCCAGGACGTTGCGCATCAGCGGCTGGTCCATCAGCAGCGCGCCGAAAGCGCCCCGGTGCCGTACATGGTGACCCGCCTCGACGAGGGTCTTGCGCATCAGCGTCGCGGACGACATCACGCAGTCCAGGCGGGTGCAGTTGACCATCTCGATGATGGTCTTCACACCCTGCCCCTCGGGCCCCACCAGCCAGGCCACGGTCCCGTCGAACTCCGGCTCGGAGGAGGCGTTGGAGCGGTTGCCGAGCTTGTCCTTCAGCCGCTGGACGCGGAACGTGTTGCGCGTGCCGTCGGGCAGCACACGCGGCACGAGAAAGCAGGACAGCCCGCCGGGAGCCTGCGCCAGGACGAGGAAGAGGTCGCACATCGGCGCGGAGGTGAACCACTTGTGCCCGCGCAGGGTGTACACCCCGGGCTCGGCCGTGGGCGTGGCGGCCGTGGTGTTCGTCCGGACGTCGGAGCCGCCCTGCTTCTCCGTCATCCCCATCCCGGCGAGCAGCCCGCGCTTCTGTGCCGGTACGCGCAGTCCGGGGTCGTACTCCCGGCCGGTCAGCAGCGGCTCGTAGACCTTCGCCAGCTCGGGTTCACGGCGCAGCGCGGGGACGGCCGCGTAGGTCATGGACGTGGGGCAGCCGTGCCCGGCCTCGGTGTGGCCCCACACCAGGCCGCCGGCGGTCCGGGCCACATGGGCGCCGGGCCGGCCGTCGGCCCAGGGCGCGCCCGCCAGCCCCTCGGTGACGGCGACCCGCATCAGCTCGTGCCAGCTCGGGTGGAAGTCGACCTCGTCGACGCGATGGCCGTACCGGTCGTGGGTGCGCAGCACGGGCTCGTGCCGGTTGGCCAGTTCGCCCCACTCCTGCGCCTCGGCGCCCCCGGCGAGCAGCCCGATCCGGCGGACGTCCGCCTCCGCCCATCCGGCGCCCTCCCGGCGCAGCCCCTCCAGCAGGGCGGGGTCGGCGGAGGCGTCGTAGGGCGCCAGGGGCGGCGGCTGGTTGGTCACGTCGTGCGTGGCGTACGGCGGTGACTGCGCGGGTGTCGAGGTCATGCCCCCATGTTGCACTTGCGCTGCGGCTGTAGCAATAGTGCAACATCAAGGGGGACGTACAGTACGTGCCCATGCGGATGAACGTCTCGGCGGAACCCGGCGGGGTGGACCTGCGGCCGCTGTCCGCGCGGTCGGTGGTCCTGAGCCTGCTGCTCGGCACGCACCCGCCCGAGCTGCCGGCGAAGGACCTGGTGCGCGGGGTGGAGCCCTTCGGCGTGGGCGGATCGACGGTGCGGGCCGCGCTCAGCCGGATGGTGGCGGCCGGTGACCTGCGGCGCACGGCCGGCGTCTACCGGCTCAGCGACCGGCTGCTGGAGCGCCAGCGCCGCCAGGACGACGCGATGAGTCCGGACACGCGCGCGTGGGACGGCGACTGGCAGATGGCCGTGATCACCGCGACCGGCCGCGGTCCCGCCGAACGCGCCGAACTGCGCGCCCGGCTGACCGCCCTGCGGCTCGCCGAACTCCGCGAGGGCGTGTGGCTGCGGCCCGCCAACCTCGGCCGCCCCTGGCCCGGCGGCCTCGACGACGTGGTTCGGCACTTCACCGCGCGCCCCGACCGGCCCGCCCGCGCACTGGCCGCGGACCTGTGGCCGCTGGACGCCTGGGCGGACACCGCCAGGGCCCTGCTGGCCCACGCGGAGCGCGCCCACCGCCCCGCCGACCGCTTCACGGCCGTCGCGGCGGTCGTACGGCATCTGCTCGCCGACCCCGTGCTGCCCCCCGCGCTGTTGCCGACCGACTGGCCGGGGCCGGCCCTGCGCGCCGCGTACGAGGAGTACCGGCGCGATCTCACCGCCGCGACCCTCGGCGCATAGGGACGGCGGCCGTGCGAAGCGCCGTGCGGGGGCGCTTCGTACGGCCGCCTTCACCGTGGGGGGAGGGACCTGGTCGGGCCTACTTGTAGGTGATGTCCGAGGACGCGTACTTGCAGTACGTCCCGTCCGCGCTGGTGCCGTTCGTGGTCGGCTCGGCGCCCGTGTTGTTCCCGATGTACTTCTGGCACGGGATGATCTTCTTGCTGCTGTCGCCGACGATCGTGATCTTCTTCAGGGTCGCGCTGTCGCCGTAGTTGGTGTTGATGCCGACGAGCTTGCTGCCCGAGTAGGTCGCCTCGATGGTGTTGAGGTTGATCGTCCGCTTGTACTGCGTCGAGCAGTTGCCGCAGGAGCGGATGAACGTGCCGAAGCTCTGCACCGCGAAGTTGGAGACGTTGAGCGTTCCGGCGCCGTTGAACTGGAACACCTTGTCGCTGGCCGACCGCGCGCCACCGCCCGAGACGGTGTACACGTTGGACGACGAGGAGCCGCGGAACGTGGCCGCGTCCTCGCCGACGTCCTCCCACCAGACGTTCTGGAGCGTGCAGCTGCCCTTGCAGTGGATGCCGTCGGCGGCGGGCGCGCCGATGATGACGTTCTTCAGGACCGTGCCGGCGGCCAGCTCCAGGATCGGCCCCTGGTCCTCGTCCTGGCTGCCGCTGCCCAGGTCGCCGGTGCCGTAGAGGCGGATCATCCCGTAGTCCTTGGTGCCGGACAGCGAGATCGTGGAGGAGACCGCCTGGCTGCCGGTCGCGGTGGGCCAGGTGGCGGCGCTCGCCGGAGTGAGGCTGCCGCTGGCCATGATCATGCCAATCGACATACTGACCGCGGCCAGTGACCCGGCCAGTGCGCGCCTGCGGGCGCGCGGTCGTGTCGCAGAAGTCATGTCCCGTTCCTTCTGTGTGGGGGCGGGGGTGCTCCGCTTGACGCATATGTGAACGATGAGCGTCATAGTGAACATGGAGCGTGGCACAGTGCGGCCTTTTGGGGATCCGGATAAGCGGCTCGGTCACACTGCTGAACGGAACGTAGGGGGTAAGCGCTTTCTAGTCAACGCCTCGTGCAGCACACATTCGGCCACCTCCCGGATGGCCTTTCGGGCGACAGGAGCGTCCGGGAAGTTGGCGTGGGAGCGCTTCCATGACAGGCATGTGCATGCCACTATGCGAGGCGGACGCTCCCCCCACAGAAAGGGGCCGGTACGTGTTCAACTCCCCCAGGAGAGCACTGCGCTCGTTACTCGGCGCCCTCGTGCTCCTCCTCACCGCCGCGCTGCTCACCGCACCCGCCGCCTCCGCCGGGACGGGGGCCGCCGGGCCGCCCGTCGCCGGCGCCGCCCGCGTCCAGGCCGCGGCACCCGTCCCCGCCGCCACCCTCACCGAGGTCACCGGCTTCGGCACCAACCCCAGCAACCTCCAGATGTATGTCTACGCCCCGGCCGGCGTCACCGAGCACCCGGCCGTTCTCGTCGCCGTCCACTGGTGCGGAGGCTCCGGCCCGGCGATGTACTCCGGCACCGAGTACGCCCAACTCGCCGACCGCTACGGGTTCGTGATCGTCTACCCGTCCGTCACCCGCGGCAGCAAGTGCTTCGACGTCTCCTCGCCCCAGGCCCTGCGGCGCGGCGGCGGCAGCGACCCCGTCGGCATCAAGTCGATGATCGACTGGGTCACGGCCGCCTACTCCGCCGACACCGGCCGCGTCTACGCCACCGGCATCTCCTCCGGGGCGATGATGACCAACGTCCTGCTCGGCGACTACCCCGACGTCTTCGCCGCCGGTGCCGCCTTCGCCGGAGTGCCCTTCGCCTGCTTCGCCACCACCGACGGCTCCGAGTGGAACAGCGCCTGCTCCGGCGGCACCGTGATCCGCACCGCGAAGGAGTGGGGCGACCTGGTCCGCGGCGCCCACCCCGGCTACACCGGACCTCGGCCCCGGATGCAGCTCTGGCACGGAACCGAGGACGACGTGCTGCGCTACCCCGACTTCGGCGAGGAGATCAAGCAGTGGACCGACGTACGCGGCCTGAACCAGACCCCGGCCGCCACCGACGCCCCCGCCGCCGGCTGGACCCGCACCCGGTACGGCGGCACCGGTGACCAGGCACCCGTGGAGGCCATCAGCCTCCAAGGCGTGGGCCACAACCTGTACGCCTGGGGCATGGCGGCCCGGGTGCTCACCTTCTTCGGCCTGGACAGCGCGGGGCCCGTCCCGGAGCCCGAGCCCGGCAGCTGCCGGGTGGCCGCCACCACCAACGCGTGGAACACCGGCCTGACCGGCTCCGTGACCGTCACCAACACCGGCACCACCACGATCGTCGGCTGGCGGCTCGGCTTCACCCTGCCGTCCGGGCAGACCATCACCAACGGCTGGGGCGCCACCTACAGCCCGGCCTCCGGCGCGGTGACGGCGGCCAACGCGACGTACAACGGCACGATCGCGCCGAACGCCGGCGTCACCATCGGCTACCAGGCCGGCCATACGGGCAACAGCGCGGCGCCCGGCGCGTTCACCCTCAACGGGGCGGCCTGCACCACGGGCTGACGCACCCACGGGTGGCCGGTCGTGCGACCGACCGGCCACCCACGGACCGGCCCGTCCGACAACGGCCGTCGGACGGGCCGCCACCGCACCTGTCGGACGGGCCGCCATCACACCTAGACGGCCTTCTCCCGGGGCTGTCCGGCGGGCTCCTCGCCGCCGCCCGTCTTCGGCGCGACGGGTTCGACGGCCGAACCCCCCTTGACCGGCAGGTGGTTGAAGACCAGGTTCAGCGCGATCGCCGTCACACAGCCCGCGCTGATCCCGCTGTTCATCACCGTCTGGAACCAGTCGGGGAACTTCGCGTAGACCGTCGGGACACCCACCGGCAGCATGCCCATCGCGACCGAGACCGCCACCACCGTCAGATTGTGGTTGCCCTTGAAGTCGACCTCGGCCAGGGTGCGCAGGCCACTCGCCGCGACCGTCCCGAACATCACCAGACCCGCGCCGCCGAGCACCGGTGCCGGGATCGCCGCCACGACCGCGCCCAGCTTGGGCAGCAGCCCGAGCAGCACGAGGATGCCGCCCGCGGCGGCGACCACCCAGCGGCTGCGCACCCGGGTCATGCCGACCAGCCCGACGTTCTGCGCGTACGCCGTGTAGGGGAAGGTGTTGAAGACGCCGCCCAGGACGGTGGAGAGGCCGTCGGCGCGCAGTCCGTCCGACAGTGAGCGCGGCTCGACCTTGCGGCCGGTCATCTCGCCGACCGCGATCAGGTCACCGGTCGTCTCGGTCATCGTCACCAGCGCCACGACCAGCATCGAGATGATCGCCGAGGCCTCGAACGTGGGCGCGCCGAAGTGGAAGGGCGTACTGACCCCGATCCAGTCGGCGTCGCCGACCCCGCCGAAGTCCGTGAAACCGAACGGCACCGCCACCGCGAGCCCCACCGCGATGCCGGCGAGCACCGCGATCCGGCTCAGGAACTCCGGTGCGAAGCGCTGCACGCCGAGCACCACCGCCAGGACGAACGCGGCGAGCGCCAGGTTCTTCGGCTCCCCGAAGTCCGCCGAACCCGCGCCGCCCGCGGCCCAGTTGCCCGCGACCGGCAGCAGCGAGAGACCGATGATCAGGATCACCGTGCCGGTGGCCAGCGGCGGGAAGAAGCGCAACAGCCGTCCGAACACGGGCGCCAGCAGCACGATCGCGAGGCCGGCCACGATCACCGAGCCGTAGATCGCGGGCAGTCCGCCGCCCGTCGTCCCGATCAGGACCATCGGCGAGACGGCGGCGAACGTACAGCCCTGCATGATCGGCAGGCGCACGCCGAAGCGCCAGAAGCCGACGCACTGGATCAGCGTGGCGATCCCGCACACCAGCAGATCGGCGGTGATCAGATACGCCAGGTCGGCGGCCGACAGCCGCATCGCGCCGCCCACGATCAGCGGCACGGCGACCGCGCCCGCGTACATCGCGAGCACGTGCTGAAGGCCGAAGGCGGCCAACTGCCGTATGGGAGGCACCTCGTCGACGGGATGAACGGGCGTGGGCATGGGTGCGGGCGTGGCCATGGGCGCTCCAGAGCGGCGGAGGAGGGGGAGGGAAGGGCCGAGAGAAGACCAGGAGGCAGGAGAGGGGGCGAGATCCGGACAGCACGAGACCGTACGACGCTTACACAGATTGTTGATTTCGCCGGTGTTGCCGATGTGTGTCCCGCTCAGCGGCCCGTCGCCGCCCGCAGGGCCGCCCAGTCCGGCAGCTTCACCACGCCCCGCCCCAGGGAGGCCCCGAGCGCCGCCTCGGCCCGCTCGATCGCCAGCCACCCGTCCCATCCCACCGGTTCGGCCCCGGCGTCCCGCAGCAGCGGCAGCGCGTCCCCGGGCGCCGGTGTGCCGGCGAGGGCGGGCGCGTCCTCGAGGAGGGAGGCCACCGTCTCCTTCGCGCACGGCCGGTTGGTGCCGATGACACCGGTCGGGCCGCGCTTGATCCAGCCGGCCACGTACTCGCCCGGCGCGACCGTGTCCCCGCGCAGCACCCGGCCGGCGCGATGCGGCACCGTGCCCCGCCCGGCGTCGAACGGCAGCCCCTCCAGCGGCACCCCGCGATAGCCCACCGACCGCAGCACCAACTGCGCCTCGACGTCCTCGAAGCGGCCGGTGCCCGTCACCCCGCCGTGCCCGTCCGGCGCGGTCCGCTCGAAGCGCACCGCGCCCACCCGGCCGCCGTCCGCGAGCAGTTCGACCGGTCGCAGGAAGAACCGCAGCCGGATCCGCCGTCGTGCGTCCCGGGCCGGCAGGGCCGTCCAGCCGCGCAGTGCCTCGACGTTGCGGCGCTGTGCCGCCGGCAGCCCGGACGGGTCGCCGTACGCCGGATCCAGCGCCAGCTCCGCCGCGTCCACGAGGACCTCGGTGTCCGGCAGTCCGCCCAGTTCCCGCAGCTCCTTGGTGGTGAAGCGGGCCTGGGAGGGGCCGCGCCGCCCCACCATGTGGATCTCGGTCACCCCGCTCGCGGCCAGCGCGGCCAGCGCCGCCTCGGGCATGTCCGTGGGGCTCAGCTCGGCCTCGCCGCGGGCCAGGATCCGCGCGACGTCCACGGCGACGTTCCCCACGCCGACCACGACGGCCGAGCGGGCGCCCCGCACGAAGCCGCCGGCCCCGGCGTCCGGGTGGGCGCTGTACCAGGACACGAACTCCGTCGCCGACCAGCTGCCCGGCAGCTCCTCGCCGGGGATGCCGAGGTGCCGGTCGGCGGACGCGCCCACGCAGTACACGACCGCGTGGTACAGCTCGCGCAGCCGGGCGACGGGCACCCCGCCCGCGCCGACCGGTACCCCGCCGAGGAAGCGCACCCGCTCGTGCTCCAGCACCGTCCGCAGGTTTCCCTGGAGCGACTTGATCTTCTCGTGGTCCGGGGCGACGCCGTACCGCACCAGGCCGTACGGGCACGGCAGCCGGTCCAGGACGTCGACGAGCACCTCGGGATCCTGCTGGACGAGGCACTGGGCGGTGTAGACCCCGCTCGGCCCGGATCCGACGACGGCGACACGCAGCACGGCGGTACCCCTTCCCCCACGGGACGGAGGAGCTCGCTGGTATCTCCAGCATCGCACCGCCGGTGCTCCGCTGACAGGGTGCCGTGCCCACGAGACCCGTGCGGGTCCGCCCGTACGGAAAGTGATCACGTGGTCACTTCAGGGCCGGGGCGAGGCCGGGCCGGGCTACAGCATCCCGCGCATCCGGGTGATCTCGCTCGTCTGCTGGGCCACCACGTCGTCCGCCATCTCCTCGATCAGCAGGTTGTTGCCCTGTGCCTTGACGTCCGTGGCCATGGTGATCGCCCCCTCGTGATGGGTGATCATCAGCTTCAGGAAGAGGTCGTCGAACGCCTTGCCGTCCGCCGCGCGCAGCTTCGTCAGCTGGGCCTCGGTGGCCATGCCGGGCATCGCGGTGTGCGTGTGCGTCCCGGCGGTCTCCGGCTTGCCGTGCGTCTTCAGCCAGCCCCGCATCGCCTCGATCTCCGGTCCCTGCGCGGCGGATATGCGCAGGGCCAGACGTTTCACGTCCCCCGACCGGGCGTGGTCCGGCACGAGTTCGGTCATCTCCAGGGCCTGAGCGTGGTGCTCGATCATCATGCGCGCGTACGACACGTCGGCCGCGTTGGGGGTGTCGTCCTCGGCGCGCTGAGCGGCCGCGTCCTCGGCGGACAGGGTCCTGTTCGCCTCACCCGGCCCGCCCGGCGCGATCACCGAAGGCCCGCCCGCCGCACCCGACTTGGTCTCCGTGTCCGAGTCGCAGGCGGCGAGGGCCAGCACGAGCAGCGCGGCCGCGGTGACGAGCGATGCGCGGCGGTTGAGCACAACGACCTCCAGGGGCAAGGGGGTTGGGGAACGGGACCGTCCACTCGGGAATCTTTGCCCTACTGATCAAAAACATTCATGACGAATGCGTTGCCAACCATTGATCTGTGCATGATGAAGACGATACTTCGGAGCACCGTGAACCGTTCCCGAGTGAACGGCAACTAGGGAGGACGCAGTGACCCTGTTGAACGATCCCCGAACGCGGCGCAGACGGTTGGGCGTCGTGGCCGCCTGTACCGGACTCCTGGCCGCGCTGCTCACCGCGGTCCCGGCGGCCGCGACCCCCGACCCGGGGGACGGTCCCGCCGCGGAGCAAGGAATCTCCCGCAGCGCGCAGGCCGACGCGGCCGAGGCGATAGCCGACGGCGAGATACCCGGACAGGACGAGATCGTCCACTCCGACAACATCCAGCACCTCGTGAACATCCCCAAGGACGCGCTGGCGGGCACCAACTCGGACCTGGCGTTCCAGGGCAAGTACGCCTTCGCCGGCAACTACGACGGCTTCCGCATTTTCGACATCAGCGACCCGAAGGCGCCGAAGACCGTCTCCCAGGTCCTCTGCCCCGGCTCGCAGAACGACATCTCCGTCTCCGGCGACCTGCTCTTCCTGTCCACCGACTCCTCGCGCAGCGACAGCAGTTGCAACAGCACCACGCAGCCCGCGACCGAGAAGTCCTCGTGGGAGGGCATGAAGGTCTTCGACATCAGCGACAAGGCGAACCCGAAGTACGTCGCCGCCGTCGAGACCGCCTGCGGCTCGCACACCCACACCCTGGTGCCCGAGCGCAGGAACGTCTACCTGTACGTCTCCTCGTACTCGCCCAGCGCCACCTACCCCGACTGCCAGCCCCCGCACGACGGCATCTCCGTCATCAAGGTGCCCCGCAAGGCGCCCGAGGAGGCGGCGGTCGTGAACTTCCCCGTCCTCTTCCCGGGCGAGGGCCCCGACGGCGGCGGCAACCCCGGCTCGCCCACCAACCCGGGCGTGTCCAAGACCACCGGCTGCCACGACATCACCGTGCTGCCGGACAAGGACCTCGCGGCCGGTGCCTGCATGGGCGACGGCATCCTGTTCTCCATCAAGGACCCGGAGAACCCGAAGGTCATCGACCGGGTGCAGGACAACGTGAACTTCGCGTTCTGGCACTCGGCGACCTTCAACCAGAAGGCGAACAAGGTCGTCTTCACCGACGAGCTGGGCGGCGGCGGCGCGGCCACGTGCAACGCGGAGATCGGCCCCAACCGCGGCGCCGACGGCATCTACGACATCGTCGGCAAGGGTGACAAGCGCAAGCTCGTCTTCCGCAGCTACTACAAGATCCCCCGCCACCAGGCGGCCACCGAGAACTGCGTGGCCCACAACGGCTCGCTGATCCCCGTCAAGGGCAAGGACCTCATGGTCCAGGCCTGGTACCAGGGCGGCGTCTCGGTCTGGGACTTCACCGACTCCTCGAACCCGAAGGAGATCGCGTACTTCGAGCGCGGTCCGATCTCCACCACCGGCCTGGTCACGGGCGGTGCCTGGTCGGCGTACTACTACAACGGCTACATCTACTCGAACGACATCGCCAAGGGCTTCGACGTGCTGAAGCTCAGCGACCGGCGCACGGATCCGGCGAAGCGGGTCCACCTGCGTGAGCTGAACGTCCAGACCCAGCCGGACTACTTCGACTGATCCCCGGCCGGCGGACCGCCCGACTCCGGCCGGTCCGCCGGCTCCGGCCCGTTCGTCGACTCCGCCGGGCCCGGCGACCCGGGTTCCGGTGGCGTCATGGGATCGGTCGGCTCGGCCGGCCCCGGAGCGGCGGCCGGCCCCGGCGCGTCCGTCGCGAAGAAGCGCGACAGGTCCGTGTCACACCTCCCGCCGGGCGCCTCGGCGTCCGGCGGGACCCCCAGCTCCCAAGCCAGCCCGTAGCGCTCGAACAGCTCCGCCCTGATCGCGGCGGCCGGCATGCCCACGTTGGGCAGTACGACCGCGTAGACGGCGCCCATCAGCTCCGCGCGCAGCATCGGGTAGTCGGCGTCCACGTCCCGCGAACCGTGCCGGGCCAGCGTGTCCCGCAGCAGTTCGGCCAGCCGCTGCTGCTCCGGGCAGCGCACGAACCCCTCGGCCTGGAGCAGCCCCGCCATGTGCTGGCGCATCAGGACCGTACGGTTCTCGGCCAGCCCCAGGATCGCGTCGATGGCCCGTGCCATCCGCTCCCGGCCGTCCTCGGTGCGCGGCTCCCGCTCCAGCGCCTCCTCCAGCGTTCGGTGCATCAGCCGGTGCACGGCCGACTGCACCAGCTGGCGCTTGCCGGGGAAGTAGTACGACACCAGTCCGCGGGCCGTGCCCGCGCGGTCCGCGATGTCGCCGAGCGTCGTCGCCTCGTAGCCGTGCTCGCTCACCGACTCGACCGCCGCCTGAAGCAGCCGCTCCCGGGAACGCCGTCGCAATTCTTCATTGACCGAGGCGCTGCGCGGGCACATCCTGTAACTCCTGCGTTGACTGGCTGCCAGCCAACTATACTCAACGCATCCCGGACGGCTCCGTCATGGAGCGGGCCGGGCTGCCGCCTGCTCTGGGCGACGCGGGGGATCGCCCAGAGCGGGCGTGCTTTCCCCCTGATGGTGGCCTTGGGCTACCGACCAGGACCTGTCCCGGGCCGTTCCATGACGGAGCCGGGAGCGCGCGTCCGTCACCCGCGCGGACCCCGCGGAGCCAGGTTCCAGACGAGCGGCAGTTCCTCGTCGCAGAACACACA
Source organism: Streptomyces phaeofaciens (assembly GCF_014648915.1). Classification (GTDB taxonomy): domain Bacteria; phylum Actinomycetota; class Actinomycetes; order Streptomycetales; family Streptomycetaceae; genus Streptomyces; species Streptomyces phaeofaciens. Next base: position 71,065 of record NZ_BMSA01000009.1, read on the forward strand.
GACGAAGACCCCCTCACGCACCACATTGCGCTCGCCGCACCGCTCGCAGCGCCGGAACACCAGCGCGTGGGTGAAGCCGTCGGGGCGGCCGACGCCCACCCGGTCCAGGGCGGCGGCCACGGCGGGCCAGCAATCGGGATCGGGGCAGTAGCCGGTGGACTGGTTGCTGACCTCCCGGACCTCCCAGCCGTGCGGCCCGTGCCCCCACGCGATCTCGCCCGCGGCGAGGACGTCACCGCCGCCCGCGCACGCCACGTGCTCACTGCGGCGGGGCGCCAGCCGCAGCAGTCCGTCCGGCCCGACGACGTAGGTGTACGGCTCACCGTCCCGTGTCGCGTACGCGTCCAGGTCGGCGACGGTACGGATCACCCGGCCGCCGGCGCCGGGAGTCACCGCCCGCCGGATGTCCTCCGGCCCCACATAGCCGTATCGCCGCCCCGGCATGCTCATGGGTGCCGGCGGAGATGGACGGCGATCGCCAGGCCGACCAGGGCGGCGCCCAGGAGCCAGCCCCCGAGCACGTCCGAGGTCCAGTGCACGCCCAGCCAGATCCGGGTCAGGCCGACGCCCACCACGGAGACCACGGCCACCGCCACCGCCGTACGCCACACCGCGGGTCCGACGCCATGGCGGTGGAGCAGCCACAGCAGGAGGCCGCACATCACCGTGGCGGTCAGGGCGTGGCCGGAGGGGTATGCCGCGTAGTGGGCGGAGTCGACCGGGTCGGGCCAGGCCGGGCGCGCACGGCCGACCGCGGCCTTGAGGCCCTGCTGGACGAGCGTGCCGACCGCCGACGTGACCGCCAGCCATGCGGCCGTCCACCAGTCCGCGTACCGCCACACCAGCCACACGGCCACCGCGGCCCCCAGCAGACGCATGGTCAATGGATCCCAGACCCAGTCCGTGAGGATGCGGCACAGCTGGGTGACGTCCGGGTCGGCGACCGCCCAGCGGTGCGTGGTGCGCGCGATGTCGTCGTCGGCCGAGAGCAGGGGGTGCCAGTCCGCCGCCACCAGCACCAGGAGCACCAGCGAGCCCACGCCCAGGAGCAGGGAGAGACGGAGAGCCGTGCGCAGGGCCGGAGGGCGGGGCGGGGAGTCGACGGACGGGTTGTGCATACTGCGATCCTCGCCGACCCATGGGGTGGGAGGCCAACCTGGGGCCCCTGATCCGGCCGCCGCGGACACTCAGCCCAGCGCCCGCAGCCCCGGCACCAGCGTCACCAGCACCGGGATCACCGGCACCACGGAGGCCGTCGCCGTCAGCCGCAGCCGACGGGCCGCCGACAGCCGGTCCGGCGGTGTGAGCAGCCGCTTCACCCGTTGCGGGACATGGGCCAGCGGGGTGGGGGAGGGGCCGAAGACACCTCGGTCCTCGTTGAGTTCGACCAGCGCCAGCGCGGTGGTGAGGCGCCCGAAGCGACGGGAGGCCATGTCGTCGGCGGCCAGCTCGACCAGCCGGTGCATCTCGTCCCGGAACGCGGCGAACACCGGGATCTGCGGGAACCCGGTGGCCAGCGCGGACGAGGAGTGCAGCAGCCAGTCGTGCCGTGCCTGCGCGTGCCCCTGCTCGTGCGCGAGCACGGCGTCCAGCTGACGCCCCTTCAGCCGCTGCAACGCGGCCGTGGTGACGACCAGTCGGGGCGCAGCGCCCGGCAGCCACCAGGCGTCGGGCCGCTCGCCCTCCAGCACCACGAGCCCCCCGGTCGTCGCCTCCTCGCCGGGCAGCAGCGGCGCGCGCAGCCGCAGCACGGTCCGCCGCGACCGGCTCCGGTTCCTGGCCCGTACGATCTCGCGGACCAGCATCGCCCCGCTCCACAGCCCGCCGCACGCCAGCGCCACCGCGGTCGCCGCCGCCCAGGGGCCGGTCGAACCCAGCGCGTAGGCCTCCACGACCGCGCGCGGGGCCGGTGCGAAGACATGGCCGCGCACCGCCTGCCAGGCGTCGGCCGCGCTGAGCGTCATCGACAGGGCGCAGCACAGCAGGACCGCGGCCACCACGCACTGCCACGCCCACAGCGCGACCACCGGTTCGCGGTCCGGCCAGTCCGCCCGTGCGATGAGCCGGGGCGCGGCCACGGCGGTCAGGGCGGCGAGCAGCATCAGGACCGCGGGGACCATCATGGGCAGCACCCTATGAGCGGCGCGCCGCTCAGGGGTACGCGTTGTCACGGCAAGTGACGCAGACCACGGCCGAAGGGTGCCGACTGCCGTTGTCCGGCGGGTACTTGAGCATCGAATGAGCCACTTGGCCGATCACATGGTCAACAGCATCGCCAGCATCCCGATCCCCATCGACAGCCGGCACGCCCGCGCCAGCTCGGGCCGGTCGCTCCAGGCGACGGCGGTCCCGCCCGCCCCCGCCGCCACCGGCAGCAGCCGGGCTCCGGCCACCAGGACGTACCCGGTGAAGTAGAGCAGCAGCGCGCCCGTCAGCAGGGGGACGCCGGGGTCGGCGTGCCCGTGCGCGTGGGCCGGGGAGCCGGCCATCACCGCCGCCATGTAGACCATGGCCGTGGCGCCGACGAGATGGTGCAGATGGTGCGTGCTCGCGCGGGAGGCCCACAGGGCCCGCAGCGCGGCCGCGCCGAACACCGTCGCGTAGGCCGGCCAGGTCCACGCGGGCGGGGTGAACACCGCCGCGGGCACGGCCATCACGGCCATGCCGAAGCCCATCAGCGCCTCGCCGCCCGCGGCCCGGCGCTGTTCCTCGACGTTGCTGCGCATCCGCAGCAGACAGTAGGCGCCGGTCGCCGCACACAGCGCGACCAGCAGCCAGCCGGGCGAAGCCGGTCCGTGCACGCGCACCTCCCCGCTCGACGTCGCGTCGAGGGATGCGATGCCCACGGCATGCGGCGCGCACGCGAGCGCAAGGGTGTACACGGGGAGCATGCGGCGGAGCACGGTGGTATTTATTTCACGAGTAAAACACATGCTAAATTGATACGTATGCCCGGACCCCGTCTTCCGCTCGCCGGCGTGCTGCGCCTCAACCGCCCCTCCGACATCTGGTTCAAGCCCGCCCTGAGCGTGGTCGCCGCCGTCGCCCCGCCGAACCTGCTCCTGCTGGCCCTCGGCCGGCTGGACCTGGCGATGTACACGATGGCCGGGTCCCTGTGCGCCCTGTACGCCCACAACCGCCCCTACGCGGCCCGCGCCGGTGTCCTGGCGCGGGTCGTGCTGGGCATGACCGCCGGACTGGCGGTCGCCCTGGTGGCGGCCTCGCTCACCTCGAACGCCGTCGTCCTGGTCACCGTCGGGGCCCTTCTGGCGGCCGTGCAGAAGGCGCTCTGCGACGCGACCCGGCTCGGCCCGCCCGCCAACGTGGTCCTCACCTTCATCACCTCCGCCTCGCTGTTCGTGCCGCAGACCCTCGGGCAGGTCCCCGGCCATCTGGCGCTCGCCCTCGCCGCCGGCGCCTGGGCCTGGATCGTCGGCATGGCGCCGGGTCTGGCACGCCCGCACGGGCCCGAGCGCCGCGCCACCGCCCACGCGCTGACCCTGGCGGCCGGATACGCCGAGCAGGCCGGGGCGCGCACGGCGCACGGGCCCCGGGCCCGGGCCGCCGCGGCGGCCGGGGTGTACGCGGCCTGGCAGACGCTGCTGTCGGTCCGCGGCGACGGCACGCGCCTCGCCCTGGAACGGCTCGTCGTCCGCGCCGAGGCGGCCCTCGCCACCCCCGCCGACGCCGACCCGGCACGGCTGCGCGCCTGGGCCCGCGACCTGCGCGGCACGGGACCGCTCCCGCGCCCCGACGGCCGTGCGGACGGCGGCCGTGCGGACCGGCACCGCGTGGGCGGCGACCGCCCGGACAACGACGAACTCCTCGGCGCCGAGGCCGACCGGGCCGCCGGACAGCCCCCGTTGTGGCACCGGCTCGGCCCCCTCGCCCCCGTCGCCGTACGCACCGCCCTCGGCTGCGCCCTCGCCGGATACGCCTCCCTCGCGCTCGGTGTCGGCCGCCCGTACTGGGCCGTGGTCACCGCCGCGTCCCTCTACCAGGCGAACGTCACCCTCACCTGGAACCGTGCGGTCCAGCGGGTCGTCGGGAACCTCGCGGGCGTCCTCGCCTTCGCCGCGCTGGTCCCGCTCGCCCATGTCCACCCGGCGGCGCTCGTGCTCGTCTGCCTCGCGCTGAACTTCGGCGCCGAGGCGCTCATCAGCCGCAACTACTGGCTCGGCAGCGTCTGTGTGACCCCGATGGCGCTCCTCGTCACCGAGTTCGCCCAGTACCAGGACTCGGGCCGGCTGATCACCGAACGGGTCGCGGACACCCTCGTGGGTGCCGCGGTCGGCTTCGTCGCGGCGGTCGCCGTGACCAACCGCCGCGCCGGCGACCGTCTCGGACACGCACTCACGGCCGTCGAGGGCGCCCGCGACCGCGCCGCGCATCTGCTGACGGAGCCGCGCCCCGCCCCCGCCGCCCTGGAGTCCGCCCGCCGGGGCCTCGCCGCCGCCCTGGTCGACCTGCGCACCACCGCCGACGCCGCCTCCGGCGAGTGGTGGCAGCGTGCCCTCCCCGAGGAGCGGGTCGTCACGGCCGAGCGGTCCGCACACCGTACGCTCGCGGCGACGGTACGGCGCCAGGGACTCCACCCGGCCCGCAACACCCACGCGCGAGCGGAGGACGTACGGCGATGACGGCGACGCAGGGACGCCCGGCGGCCGGAGACGAGACGGGCGGGGGCACCGCCGCCGGCGCGGGGGAGCCACGGGAGCGGCCCGAGGCCGGTGACACCCCGTCCGCACCGCCCCCGGCCACCGCCGCCCCCGGCCGGCACGCCCTGCCCGAAGCCCCCGCACGCACGGACACGGTCGCCGGTGTCGTCCGGCAGTGGCGGGCCGTCCGGCCCGATCTGGACACCGGTCCGATGGAGATCATCGGGCGGGTCAACCGGTGTGCCGCCCTCCTTCAGCAGGCCGAGGACGCGCCGCTGCGGCGGGCCGGGCTGAGCCGGCCGGAGTTCGACCTGCTCGGCGCGCTCCGGCGGACCGGCCACGAACTGACCCCCGGTGACCTGGCCCGCGAGACCTTCTCCTCCGGGGCCGCCGTCACCAAACGGGTCAAGCAGCTCACCGAACGCGGCCTGGTGGAACGCCGCGGCGACACCCGGGACCGCCGTGTCGCCCACCTGCGGCTCACGGACGCCGGCCGGGAGCTGGTCGACGGCATCCTGCCCGAGCAGCTCGCCTACGAGAGCGCCGTGCTCTCCGCCCTGGACGCCGGCCGACAGGACGAACTGGCCGACCTGCTGGGGGAGTTGCTGAGCCGGCTGGAAGGGCGCATGCGGACGCTGCGGCCCTGACCGGCCGGTGCGCGGCCGTTGACGCCGAGCGGTGGTCCTCTCTACGTTCGAGCGGGTCGCGATCCGATCCATCGACCGCCGCTCGACATGTCGAACAACGTGGAGGACAGGCGTATGGAAGCCGTGCCCGCCCCCGAGACCACTGTGCCCGCCCCCGAGAGCACCCCCGACACCCTCACCGTCGACCTCGGCACGGAGACGGGCCCCTTCCACGGCGGCGCCGCCGGCACGCTCTACGGCCTCTACGGCGACGGCGTCCCCAGCCGCAACCTCGTCGAGGGCATGGCCGTCCGCACCGTCTCGACCAAGGCCCAGGACGGCGTCCAGCACCCCGGCGCCGACGCCCTGGAGATCCTGCCGTCGTTCGTCGCCGCGGGCGGCCGGGACGTGTACGTCTACGTGCCCGACAGCTACCGCGGCTTCCCCTACGTATGGCCGGGCGCCGACGGCGCGGCACGGCTCGCCGACCTGAAGGAACGGGTCCGCACCCAGGTCGCGTACGCGGCGACGCTCGGCACCCTGCGCTCCCACCTCGTGTACGTGCCGTTCAACGAGCCCGAGGACAACATGTTCGGCACCGGGGAGTGGAGCCACGACGGCGTCTCCTGGCGCACCGCGCCCGGCCCCTACTTCACCGCCTGGCGGGACGTGTACCGCCTGATCAAGGATCTCGACCCCGGCGCCCGCGTCGCCGGCCCGAACACCTGCCTCCTGTGGCCGGAGGTCAGGGACTTCCTGGAGTTCGCCCGGGACCACGACGTCCTGCCCGACGTCGTCACCTGGCACGAGCTGTCCTCACCGGCCGAGATCCGCACGAACGTGGCCCGGTACCGGGAGATGGAACGCGCGCTGGGCATCGGCCCGCTGCCGGTCAACATCAACGAGTACGCGCACAGCCACCACCTCTCCGTCCCCGGCCGGATGATCCAGTGGGTCTCCGCCGTCGAGGACTGCAAGGTCGACGCCGACATGGCCTACTGGAACATCGCCGGCAACCTCAACGACTCGACGGTGGAGGCCCGGTACGGCAACGGCCAGTGGTGGCTGTTCAACGCCTACGGCCGGCTCACGGGCGACACCGTCCGGGTCACCGCCCCGCACCCCGACGTCCCGTACACCCTCCAGGGCGTCGCCACCCTCGACCGGGACAAGCGGCAGGCCAGGGTGCTGTTCGGCGGCTCGGGCGGTGCCGCGCGGATCGTCGTCGCCCACGCCGGACTCCTGGGCGCGACCGTACGGGCCCGCCTGGAGGAGTTCCCGTGGACCGGCCAACTCGGGCCCAGCGCGCAGCCGTTGCGGCTGCTCGACACCGAACTCCCGGTCGTGGACGGCACGGTGACCCTGCCGGTCGACGCCCTCGACGAGATGTCCGCCTATCAGCTCACGCTCCGGCCCGGCGGCCCCGACACCCCCCTCCTGCCACCCTCCGTCCTCTGGCGGCGCACCTACAGGGCCGAGGACGCCACCCCCACCGGCAGCGGACACCAATTGCACGGCCCCGAGGAATCCCCTTCGGGAGTCGGCAGGTTCGCGACCTCCGGCGGCCACCACGTGGGCGGCCTGCGCACCGGCTCCGACCTGGTCCTCTCCTTCGACGTCGACGTCCCCTCGGACGGCACCTACGACCTCTCCGTCTACGCCAACTCCCACAACGAGGCCGATCTGGTACGGGAGTTCGGGCCCACCAACGTCTTCCTCCGCGTCGACGGGGACCGCCCCCGGGAACTGCTGCTGCCCCTCGGCCACCAGTGGGCCGTCTGGGGCCGCACCGACACCCGCGTCGGCCTCACCGCCGGACGCCACACCCTCACCCTGGCCGCCCGGGACCCCGAACTCGGCACCACCCGGGGCGATGCCGTCGTCGACCGGCTCGACCTGGCCCTGTACCCCGAGGCCGACGCGGTCTACGACGCCGAACACGCCGTCCTCGGCGCGGGCGCCCGCATCGACCGAGGGGCGGTCGTGCTGCCACCGGGCGGCACCGTCACCTTCTGGGTGCACGCGGCCGCCGCCGGCGAGGCGAGTGTGACCGTCGGCCGGCTCGGCCACGGCGAGGGGAAGCTGACCGTCAACAACGAGGACGCCGGTGACCTCCGGGCGGGCGCCGTGGCGCTCTTCCTCCCCGGCGGGGTCAACAAGCTGACGGTCACCGGGACTTCGGAGCGGCTGGTCGTGGACCGGCTGCGCGTCGGCCCCTCGCGGGGACGGCTGCCGACCGCCACCTTCCCCGCGGAGGAAGGCGTCCTGACGGGCACGGCACGCGTCACCGGCGCCCACCCGTACGCCACCGGCGGCAAGGCCGTCGACGGAATCGGCGCCGGAACGGCGAACGCGCTCACCCTCACCGTGACCGCCGTACGCGCCGGCCGTCATGCCCTCACCATCCGCTACTCCAACGGCGAGCAGGCGCCCGCCACGCACTACAACCCCGACCCCGTCTGCCGCCACGCCGACCTCTCCGTCAACGGCGGCGCCCCGCGGCGCGTGCTGTTCCCCACCACGTTCCACTTCAACAACTTCGCCGAGCTGTCCGTCCCCGTCACCCTGAGCCGGGGCACCAACACGCTCACCTTCACCGCCGACCTCCTGCCGGACTTCGACGGTGTCACCCGCAACCCGCACGGTCAGCGCTCCGCGTACGCCCCCGTGCTGGACCGGGTGACCGTGACCCCGCTCCTCTGACGGCCGGCGCTCACCCCTCGTCGCCCGCCCGGTACACACCGAACACCGCGCCCTGCGGATCGCGCAGCACCGCGATCCGCGGGCCCTGGGGCACCGAGGCCGGCTCCATGAGCATGCTTCCCCCCGCCTCCACCGCCGTCCGCGCGGAGGCGTCGACATCGGCCACCGCGAAGTAGGGCAGCCAGTGCGGCGGCACCTCCGGCGGGAACTTCTCGTCCATCCTGATCATGCCGCCGAAGTCCGCGCCGCCGACGCCCCACTGGATGTAGTTCTCCGAGGAGTGGACGGTCCAGCCGAACACCGTCGTGTAGAAGGTCTCCGCCCGGTCGGGATCACGGGTCAGCAGCTCCACCCAGCCCAGCGAGCCCGGCGCGTTGAACAGCCCCGCGCCGGGGAACACGCCCGCCTGCCACAGCTGGAACGCGGCACCGCCCGGATCGAGGGCGACCACGAAACGGCCCACGTCGAACACGTCCATCGGCCCCACCAGCACCGTGCCGCCGGCCTCGGCCACCAGCCGGGCGCTGACATCGGCGTCCGACACCGCGAACGACACGCTCCAGGCGCAGGGCTGCGCCTCCTGGTACAGGGGGGTCAGCGCGGCGACGGCCGCCTCGCCGAGGTGCGCGACCGTGTAGCCGCCGGCCTCCTGCCGCGGATCCTGCTCCGGACGCCAGCCGAACAGCTCGCTGTAGAACCGCTTCGCCGCCTCCAGATCACCGGTCCCCAGCTCCGCCCAGCAGGGCCCGCCGGGCACGGGCGCGTCGAGCTTCATGGCGTTCCTTCCGGTCTTCCGGTCCGCTCTCCCGAGAGGGAACCCCCTTCAGCACGCTATGCCCCGACCCGCCCTCCGGCATCCGCTGGCCGCACCCACACCAACCCCGAGAGGAACGGCCCCCGGCGACCCACCTGACCTGCGGCCCCGGACCACCGGGGGAGCGTCCGGCGCAGCGCTGACCGGCTGGTGGGACGGGTACGGCGCACGGCTCCCGATCGCCGGGACGGGCACCTGGCGGTACGGCTCCGACGGTGCGTCTATGGGGTGTGGGTGTGGGTGTGCGTGCGGGTGCGGGTGCGGGTGTCGCCGACGCCGGGGCGTGGGCTCGCGGGGGCTGCCGGCCTCCGAAGCCGGGGCACGAGCCCCGCCGGGGCCCACCGGCCGCCGTAGGCCAGGCGCGCATGCGCCTAAGCCCCCTCCACTCTCCCCGCGACCCGGCGTCTCAGATCCCCGGCCGGTACCGGATCGGATGGTCCGCCGGTACCTCCACCAGCACGATCGGTGTCCCGTCCGGGTCCTCGATCCACATCTCGACCAGCCCCCACGGCTCCTTCACCGGCGGCCGCACGATTCCGACCCCCCGCGCCCGCAGCTCCTCGTGGGCCGCCGTCACGTCCGCGACCTGGAGCCACAGCCGTACGGCGGGGTCCGGCGGGGTCGGCGACCGGCCCGAGACCTCCAGGAAGCCGCCGCCGAGGAAGTAGACGACCCCGCGCTCCGGCCCCGTACCGAACTCGCGGTAGACGGCCAGGCCCAGCTGCTCGCCGTAGAAGCGTCGGGAACGCTCCGGGTCGGCCGGGCGGAGGAGGGTCCTGCTGCTCAGTACGTGCACCATGCACCCGGAGCCTAGGCCTCTCTTTCGGATCTTGCCGCCCGCCGGATCCGAGAGAATGGCCCGACCGGCAGGAGCGTTACGCTCGTCCCTGCCCGAGCCGCGCCCGAGATCGGAGATCCCCTCCATGGACACCGCCGCCACCGCCGCCACCGGACTCACCTTCCGGGACGCCACCGACGCCGATGTGGACGTGCTGGTCGCGCTCGTGGAGTCGGCGTACCGCGGGGACGCCAGCCGGGCCGGCTGGACCACCGAGGCGGACATCCTTGAGGGGCAGCGGACCGACCCCGAGGGAGTGCGGGACGTCGTCCGGTCGCCCGACAGCCGGCTGCTGGTCGTCGAGCAGGACGGCCGGACCGTCGCCTGCTGCCAGCTCGAACACCGCGGCGACCACGCCTACTTCGGCATGTTCGCGGTCAGCCCGGTCCTCCAGGGCGCCGGCCTCGGCAAGACCGTCATCGCGGAGGCCGAGCGGCAGGCCCGCGCGGCCTGGGGCGTCGCCGAGATGCACATGACGGTGATCTCCGTGCGCGACGACCTCATCGCCTGGTACGAGCGCCGCGGCTACCGCCGTACGGGCCGGATGACCCCTTTCCCGTACGGCGACGAGCGGTTCGGCATCCCGCAGCGCACCGACCTCCAGTTCGAGCTGCTGGTCAAGCCGCTGGACTGAGCGCGGTCAGCCCGCGGCGCGGGCCGTGCGGCCCAGTTCGGGATAGTCGGTGGTGGCGCCGTCCAGCTCCAGGGCGTGGACGAGTCGCAGCTGGTCCGCGGTGTTCACCACCCAGCCGATGATCCTGAGGTCCCGCTTCCGGGCCTCCTCGACGATCTCCAGGGTGAGCCGCCGCAGGTTCAGGCACACGGTCGCGGCACCGGCGTCCACGGCGCGGTCGACGATGTCGAGGCCGTAGCGGCTGCCGATCAGCGCGGTGCGCACGCCCGGCACCAGCCGGGCCGTCTCGGCGACCGCCGCGTCGTGGAACGAGGACACCTCGACCCGCTCCGCGAGGTCCCGCTCGCGCAGCACCTCGGCGAGCGCCCGCGCCGCCTGCACGTCCTTGATCTCGGCCTGGAGCGGCAGCGTCACGGCGTCCAGGACCTCCTCGAAGACCGGCACCCGCTCGCCGCGGCCCGCGTCCAGTGCGCGCAGTTCCTCGAGCGTGAGATCCGAGATGGAACCGCTCCCATCGGTCGTCCGATCCACGTCGTGATCGTGCATGACCACCAGTGCGCCGTCTCTGCTCAGGTGCAGATCGAGTTCGATCGCATCGAGGCCTGCCTGCTCGGCCGCCACGAAGGAACGCAGGGTGTTCTCGGGCTCGACGCCCATGACTCCACGGTGACCGATGGTGAGGAAGTTCAAGACGGGACTCGCTTCCGTCGGGACGTCGGGGGCTGGAGAAGCTCGCAGCCTAACCGCCCGTGCCGGTCATGGACACGTGTGGCCCGCCGTTCCGCGGGAAGCCGCTAGCGGAAGCGCTCGCTCCTGCGATGTCCAACGGGAAAAAGTGCGGTGAAGATGCGGTCACGCAGGATAATTTCCCGAGGCTCCACTTGCTGAAGGAAACCCCGTATGTATACGGTCTTCATGACGCGAGGTTCTCCCGTGGAGGATGGGACATGACGGAAATTCTTGTGCAGGCGGCGATGGGGGAGAGCGTTCCTCCGGTGACCAGGGTGGTGGAGCACCCGGCTTGGCGCGTGCTCAAGGATGCCGTGGAGCGGATCCGCCCCTGGCAGTCCAAGGACGGGTCGATCGACTTCACGGCCGACGGCGCCCCGGAGCGCGCGGAGGCCGAGCAGGCCGTCCGCCGGGTGACCGAGGCCGTCGAGGAGCTGTCCCCGCTGCTCCCGTACGACGCCGCATACCACCGCGCCCTGGTCGCCGACCTGCGCGCCTGGTCCGAGGGCGGCTTCGAGGTGCCGGACTTCCTGGACTCGCTGCTGGCCTTCCAGCCGGCCGCCGACCGCCGGGACGGCCTCCAGCACCTGGTCGTCTTCCCGATGTACACGCAGAACGGCAACCCCGACCGCAACCTCGAAGCGGTCGTGCTGCGCATGGTCTGGCCGGACTGGCTGGCCGAGCTGGAGCGCACCCGCTACGACAACCCGCTGTTCTGCGGGATCACCTTCGAGGACTTCACGGCCGGGTACGACACCAACTCCGCCGTGCTCTTCCCGGAGACCATCGCCGTCCGCGAGGCGCCGGAACGTTTCTCCTGGGGTGGCATCTTCTGCGACCGCGAGGCCGCCCGCTTCCGCCGGGTCACCGACGCGGCCGTCGGCATCCTGGGCATGGAACTGCCCGAGGACATCGCCGCCATGGTCCACGACCAGAAGCGCTGCGAGGAGGCCTTCGTCCTGTGGGACATGGTCCACGACCGCACCCACAGCCACGGCGACCTGCCCTTCGACCCGTTCATGATCAAGCAGCGCCAGCCGTTCTGGATGTACGGCCTGGAGGAGCTGCGCTGTGACCTCACCGCCTTCAAGGAGGCCGTGAAGCTCGAGGCCGACGGCGTCCCGCAGGCCCGTGACGTGCAGTACGCCGTGCTGTTCGACCGGATGTTCCGCTTCCCGGTCACCGGTGAGCGCGTCCGCAACTACGACGGCCTCGGCGGCCAGCTGCTCTTCGCCTACCTGCACAAGCACGATGTCGTCCGCTGGACCGACAACAAGCTGCTCATCGACTGGGAACGCGCCCCGCAGGTCACCAACCAGCTGTGCGCCGACATCGAGACGCTGTACCGCGACGGCATCGACCGCCCGAAGCTGGTCCACTGGTTCGCCGGCTACGAGCTGGTCTCGACCTATCTCGCCCCGCACCCGGGATCCAAGTGGGCCAAGGGCCCCGACGCCCTGGACCTGACCCTGCCGCCGCGCAAGCTCGTGGATGACGTGCTTGCGGACGAGTTTCCGCTGAGCATGTTCTATGAGGCACTCTCCAAGAAGCTGAAGAACGTGATCGCCTCCACCCGGGGCATCACGGCGGACAGTGCCGAAAGGGTCGCCGCGTGAGCGACCGAACGAACACCGCTCAGCAGGAGGCAAGGATGGGGAACGGGGCTCTCAACGGTGCGGTGATCGCGGTGGCCGGCGCGGGCGGACCCGCCGGCCGGGCGGCACTGCTCGAGCTCGCCCGGCACGGTGCCACCGTGGTCGGCTCGGACAACGACCCCGAGCGCCTGGCGGAGGCCGTCGACGCGGCCCGCTACGAGGCCGGCGGTGCCACCGTCACCGGGGACACCGTCGATCTGCTCGACCTGAACTCGACCCGCGAGTGGGCCACCCGCGTCGAGAAGGATTTCGGCCGGGTCGACGGCCTGGTCCACCTCGTCGGCGGCTGGCGCGGCAGCGAGACCTTCACCAAGACCAGCCTCGACGACTGGGACTTCCTGGAGCTCCTGCTCGTCAAGACCGTGCAGCACACCTCGCTCGCCTTCCACGAGGCCCTCCAGCGCAGCGAGCGCGGCCGCTACCTGCTGATCAGCGCGGCCGGCGCCAGCCACCCCACCGCGGGCAACGCCGCCTACGCCGCCGCCAAGGCCGCCGCCGAGGCGTGGACGCTGGCCCTGGCCGACTTCTTCCAGAAGGCCGGCGGCGCCGAGGGGCCGACCTCCGGGGCTGCGATCCTGGTGGTGAAGGCGTTGGTGCACGACGCGATGCGCGCCGAGCGCCCCAACGCGAAGTTCGCGGGCTTCACGGACGTCAAGGACCTGGCCGAGGCCATCGCCGGAGTCTGGGAGAAGCCCGCCGGAGAAGTGAACGGACAGCGTCTGTGGCTCACCGAGAAGCCGTGAACCCCCCGAAGACCGACGCACGTCGTCACCACGACCCGGAGGTCCGCGGTTTCGCCAGCGACAACTACGCCGGAGCCCACCCGGAGGTGATGGCCGCCCTGGCCCTGGCCAACGGCGGCCACCAGGTGGCGTACGGCGAGGACGACTACACCGAGAACCTCCAGCGGATCGTCCGCGGTCACTTCGGTCCCACGGCGGAGGCGTTCCCGGTCTTCAACGGCACCGGCGCCAACGTCGTCGCGCTCCAGGCGGTCACCGACCGCTGGGGCGCGGTGATCTGCGCCGAGAGCGCCCACATCAACGTGGACGAGGGCGGCGCGCCCGAGCGCATGGGCGGGCTGAAGCTGCTCACCGTTCCCACCCCGGACGGGAAGCTCACCCCCGAGCTGATCGACCGGCAGGCCTGGGGCTGGGAGGACGAGCACCGGGCGATGCCGCAGGTCGTCTCGATCACCCAGAGCACCGAGCTGGGCACCCTCTACACGCCCGACGAGATCCGTGCGATCTGCGACCGCGCCCACGAGCACGGCATGAAGGTCCATCTCGACGGCTCCCGGATAGCCAACGCGGCGGCCTCGCTGAACGTCCCGATGCGGACGTTCACCAACGCGGTCGGCGTCGACATCCTCTCCCTGGGCGGCACGAAGAACGGCGCGCTCTTCGGCGAGGCGGTCGTGGTGATCAACCAGGACGCCGTCCGCCGTATGAAGCACCTGCGCAAGCTGTCCATGCAGCTGGCCTCCAAGATGCGCTTCGTGTCGGTGCAGCTGGAGGCGCTGCTCGCCAAGGACCTGTGGCTGCGCAACGCCCGGCACGCCAACGAGATGGCCCAGCGGCTCGCCGAGGGCGTGCGCGCGGTGCACGGCGTGGAGATCCTCTACCCGGTGCAGGCCAACGGCGTCTTCGCGCAGCTGCCGCACGAGGTGAGCGAGCGGCTCCAGAAGCGGTTCCGGTTCTACTTCTGGGACGAGGCGGCGGGCGTCGTGCGCTGGATGTGCGCGTTCGACACGACCGAGGAGGACGTGGACACGTTCGTCGCGGCGGTCAAGGAGGAGATGGCGCGCCAGTAGCCGACTCTGCATAGATATGCGGTCACTCGAAAAATAATTGACGATCGGGTGATCGCGTTTCTATGCTCTGCGGCCATGGAGCTGATCCAGGAGAACCCCGACCTGTCCGCCTACTTGGCCGCTGACGAGGTCGTCGACCATCACCACCCGCTCGTCCGTGAAACGGCCGCGCGGCTCGCCAAGGACGCCACCGACTCGTATGCCTATGCACGTCTGGCGTTCGAGTTCGTGCGCGACACCATCCCCCACTCCCAGGACTCCGGCGATCCGCGCGTCACCTGGCGCGCCTCCGACGTCCTCGCGCAGGGCACGGGCATCTGTTACGCCAAGGCCCACGCGCTGGCCGCGCTGCTGCGGGCCGAGGACATCCCCACCGCGCTCTGCTACCAGAGGTTCGACGTCGTGCACGGGCTGGTCGCCGTCCGGTTCAACGGCGCCTGGCACCGCCAGGACCCGCGCGGCAACAAGCCGGGGGTGGACGCCCGGTTCTCCCTCGACGGCGAGCGGCTGGCCTTCCTGCCCGACCCCGAGGCGGGCGAACTGGACTATCCGGGCCTGTACGCCACCGCCCACCCGGCCGTCCTGGACGCGCTGAAGGCCGCACGGGACCGCCCCCACCTCTGGGAGACCCTCCCCGCCACCCTGTCCTGACCACCCCCCGCCGCATCCCCGCCCGGTCGCGGTCGCTAACCTCCCCGGCATGCGTGACGGGGGAGCGGCCCACGGGGCCGATGCGGAAGGGACCACGGGACCGCGGCCGAAGAAGCCGCCGGCGCCCGGCACGGCCGGGGCCGAGCAGCCGAGACGAGCGGGGCCGGGCGAGCCCGACAGCCCCGAGGCGCCGCGCCCGGCCGACCGACCGGCCTCCGAGCCTGCCCCCACCCCCACCCTCCTCACCCGGCTGAAGAAGCACCGGCTGCTCACCGCCGCCGTTGCCCTCGCGCTGCTCGCGACCGCCACGGCAGTCCCCCTCGTCCTCGCCGCGTCCGGTGACGGCACGCCCTGTGAGGAGATCCCCGCGGCCACCCGCGCCCTCGCGAAGGATCCGGCGGCCGCGACCCGGGCGCTCGACCCCGGCGACGACCTGTCCCGGCTGGCCGCCGTGCGCGCGCTGCTGGTGCACGAGAACCCCTGCGGGGACGGCGGGGAGGTCCTCGGTGCCCTCGTGGACTCGGCCACCCGCGCCACGGGCCCGGGGCGCCCGCACACCATGGCCCAGGCCCGCGGCGCCTACGCCGTCGCCGCGGCCCTGTACGACACGGAACTCCCGGCGGGCATGGCGCCCGGTGTGGCCCGGATGATGGCCGAGTACATCGTGGACGGCTCCCGCTTCCTGAGTTCCGTCAGTGACGCCGCCCGCCCGACGGCCTCGCCCGAGCTGGCCGCGCCGGACGATCAGGGCTGGACCCGCTACGGCCGCTTCCTCGCCCCCGGCGAGGCCCACGCCGACTTCGAGTACGCCGACTCCTCCCTCGACGCGCGCCCCGACCCGGACGCTCTGATCGCCGAACTCGCCGAGGATCCCGAGGCGTTCGCGATCCTCTACGACGCCGAGCGCGCCTACCTCGCCCACTACCTGGAACGCCTCACCCGGCAGGGCGGCGACCCCGACTTCCGTCCCGAGAAGAAGAAGGGCGGCTGGTCGTCGACCGCCACGACCTGGCCCGACAACGACCTCGAGGACATCGGCGAGCGCATCGGCACCCTGATGAAGTACCGGGCGGGCTACGCCAGGGAAGGCGTCATCCCCGACCTCGCCGACTTCGACGCGGCGGTACGGCGGCACACCCGCGGTGCGTACCGGCCCGCCGCGCGGCAGGCGACGACCCGGCCGCCGATGGGCGACATCGCCGACCGGCCGGCCTCGGGACCCCTGCGGGGCGACTACGCGGACGGCCGGTACGAGATGTTCCGGACCGTGGACGCCTGGGCCGAGGCCCGCGACGTGCCGGACGGCCGCGTGAGCGCCGTACGGCAGATCATGGACGACGCCTACGTACGGGCGTTGTGGCTGCTGATGTGACAGCCCGGGGGATCAGCCGGTCAGCACGGGATCCGAGCAGCCCCGCAGCCGCGTCCGCTCGCGCGCGAAGGACTCCAGCAGTTCCCGCTGCTTCGCCCGGCCCACCCCGGGCAGCTCGTCGGAGGCGCTGACCGCGAAGTTGGCGGCCTCGCCGTCGCACCGGGCGGTCGCCGTCCCGGGGCGTCGTACGCCGTCCTCGTCCACGGCCAGGCGGTTGCTCCAGTCGCCGTACCAGGCGACGAGGGTCAGCCGCTTGCGCCAGTCGCCCGCTTCCTCGGTGTACAGGTCGCAACGCCCGCTCGGGGCCGCCTCGTTGAGCAGCGACGCAAGCCGCCACTCGGACGGCCGGGGGAGTCCGGCCTTCGCCAGGAGGCCGCAGGCCGTGTCGCCGGCCTCGGCGAGCGGCACCGGCTCCGGCTCGCGTTCGATCTTCACCGGTCCGAGCTCGCCGGCCGGGACCTCCAGCGGTTCGGCACCGCAACCGGTGCGGTCCGACGCGGAGTTGGCGAAGGCCACGAGCGTCTCGTAGACCGCCCGGCGGTCGAGGACCGCCTCGCGGCCCAGCCAGCCGCGCACCAGCAGGGAGCGCTTGCGGCCCTCGGCGTCCTTCCCGAGGTCCGGGCAGGTGAGCAGGATCTGGAGATAGCCGCCCGAGTCGACGAACCCGGGCACCCCGTCCGCCAGGGGTGCCTGCTCGGAGAAGCCCTCCTCGGGGAAGGAGGAGAAGAACCGCCGGTCCTGGTCGTCCCGCCGGGTGTACGCCTGGAGGTGCAGCAGCTGTGCCTCGTCGCCGTCGTCGCCCTCGTAGGCGAGGAAGCAGCGGTAGTCGCCCAGCTCCCGGCTCCGGTCGGTCTGTTCGTCCGTGAAGTGCAGGCCGTCCGGCGCGATCCGCCGTACCGCGTCGCCGGGCAGCGCGCCGTCACAGACGTTGCGCACCAGCCACCAGTCCTGTGCGTACGGCGCGGCGATCCAGCCGCCCAGGCCGAGTATCACCGCGGCCGTCACCGACACCTTGATCCAGCGCCGCATCTTCGCCCCCGTAGCGCGTCCGGCGGTCGACGGCCGGGCCGGGGACCGCTCGACGGCCCCGGGCACCCGGCCTCCGCTTACGAGACCGGGACCCTACCGGCCGCCGCCACGTCCGCTCCGGCCGGGGGCCGTACCGGCCGCGGGTGGGCCGGGGTCAGCGGGCCTCGGCCGCGCGCACCTGCTCCGGCGTCGGCGCCGTACCGCCCAGATGGGCCGGCATCCACCAGGTGTCGTGGGCGTCCTTGGGGCGGACCGGGTAGGCGCGCTGGGCGGCCTCCAGCAGCTCCTGGACGCGCTCGCGCACCTGACGGGTGATCGCGCCCGCGTACTTGTCGCGGGAGGCCTCGATCGCCTCGCCGACCCGGATGGTGATCGGGGTGTGGCTGCGCTTGAAGTTGCGCGGGTGGCCCTTGGTCCACAGCCGCTGGGTCCCCCAGACGGCCATCGGGATCAGCGGGACGCCGGCCTCCTGCGCCATCCGGGCCGCGCCCGACTTGAAGCTCTTCAGCGTGAAGGACTGCGAGATGGTCGCCTCGGGGAAGACGCCCACGATCTCGCCGGAGCGCAGGGACGCCAGCGCGTGCTGGTAGGCCGCCTCGCCCTGGTTGCGGTCCACGGGGATGTGCTTCATCCCGCGCATCAGCGGACCGGAGATCCGGTGGCGGAAGACGGACTCCTTCGCCATGAACCGAACGAGACGTTTCTGCGGGAGCGCCGCCAGGCCGTTGAAGATGAAGTCGAGGTAGCTGATGTGGTTGCTCACCAGCACGGCTCCACCCGAGCGCGGGATGTTCTCCGACCCCTTGCAGTCGATCTTGAGGTCCCAGGCCTTGAAAAGGGTCTGGGCGAGGCCGACGACGGGACGGTAGACAAGCTCTGCCATGGGCGGGACGGACCCTTCCTTCTGCCCGGGAGAGGGATACCCCTCGGGCAAAGTTACGCAGCCGTAGGTTTACGGCATGTCGCAGATCGTGCCCGAAGAACGGCCAAGGAGCCAGTCCTGGTGCCCCACTGCGACGAGATCCTCGTCACTTCGTCCCCTTGATCCACCTCGGGCTTTTAAGTCGCCTTTACTCCGTGCGCACCGTCACCCGCCGTACGAGCAGGTACATCTCGCATCCCAGGCAGTACCCGAAAGCGGCATTGAGGAAGGCGGCCGCGAGCGCCGCGCCGGTCGCGGCCAGTCCGAGCCACTGGGGTCCCAGCGCGTAACCGGCCAGTCCCAGGACCGCGAAGACGAGCCCCACCGCCTGCGCGAACCGCGGCGGCCGCGGTGACTCGAACGCGGTCGGCGGCCCGATCCGCGGCCGCACCAGCGTGCGGAACGCCCAGCCGTACGGTGAGCGCGCCGGGCCCCCCGCCGCGCCGAGCGCGAACGCCAGCGTCTGCCAGGCCAGCAGCCAGGCACTGCCCGTGACCAGAACGACCGCGAGCACTACGGTCGTCACGGCGGCCCCGAAACGGGGGCCTCTCGCATCGATGTCCATGAATCAAGCATTCCGCAGCGGAAACGATTCCTGGGGGCGGGAATCTTTGCAGTCTCATGAACGCTGGAGCAGCTGATGACCGGACTGGTGGTGTGTGTGCTGGTGCTCGCCGCCGCGGGCGTCCTCGGAGTGCTGCAACAGCGGCGGAGCGGGAGGGTACGGGTGCGCGGGCGCGACGACGGGAAGCGGCTGGGCGCGGACAGGCTCGGCGGCGAACTGGGGGAGCGGGCCACGCTCGTGCAGTTCTCCAGCGCCTTCTGCGCGCCCTGCCGGGCCACCCGGCGGATCCTCGGCGAGGTGGCCGGTCTGGTCCCCGGCGTCGCCCACATCGAGATCGACGCCGAGGAGCACCTGGAGCTCGTACGCGAGCTGGAGATCCTCAAGACCCCCACCGTGCTGGTCCTGGACGCCGGCGGCCGGGTGGTGCGGCGCGCCACCGGCCAGCCCCGCAAGGCCGACGTCATCGCGGCCCTGGGCGAGGCCGTGTGACGGGCCGTCGGGGGACGGTGAGGGATCTCCCAGATTCCGGGACGTACTTGACGCTGCCCGGCACCTCTCGTCAGCCTGACCGTATGCCTGAGGAACTCCTTCTCCACGGACGGGTCCATATCGACCTCGCCCGTACCGCGAGCGCGCGCTGTCCGGGCCGTTGAGCACCCAAGGACGCCGACGCCTCTTCCCGCAGAAGGACAACTCCATGACGGCCACGCCCGACCTCCGCGCCCCTCAGCTCGCCTCCCCCGATCTCCTGCGTTCCGTCTTCCGGCGGCACGCGGCCGGAGTCGCCGTGATCACCGCGTCCGGCGACGGCGGGCCGGTCGGCTTCACCGCCACCTCCCTCAGCTCCGTCTCCGCGGAGCCCCCGATGCTCTCCTTCGGCATCGGCACGGGTGCCTCCAGCTGGCCCGCGATATCCGGGGCGGAGCACGTGGGCGTGCACCTGCTCGGTGAGCACCAGCGGGAACTGGCCGCCACCTTCGCCCGCAGCGGTGCCGACCGCTTCGGCGCGCCCACCGTCTGGCGGGAGGGGCCCGAAGGGGTGCCCGTCCTGGACGACGTGCTCGCCTGGCTGGTGTGCCGCATCGTGGCGCGGGTGCCGGCCGGGGATCACCGCATCGTGCTGGCCGAGGTCGTCCTGGGGGACCCCGCGGGCGCGGGCCGTCCGCTGCTCTACCACCAGGGCCGGTTCACCGCTCTGCGGGATTGATCACTGCCGCGCTCTCCTGCGGAGCCATCGAATTCCGATTACGCTGCGTTGCAGACGTCACAGTTCAAAGCGCTTGCTTAGCGGGCAGGAACTGGGTGTACTGACGAGTAATATTTCGTTCGGAGCGCGGGCCGCCCCGATCGGGATCGGCCGCTTGTGGCGCCTATGCTGCCTGGAGAAGGGCAGCCGAGAACTGACGATGCAGTAGGAGAGCCGGCGTGAGCTTGAGGATCGTTGTCACTGTGAAGTACGTGCCCGACGCCACTGGCGACCGGCACTTCGCCGATGACCTGACCGTCGACCGGGACGACGTGGACGGTCTGCTCTCCGAGCTCGACGAGTACGCCGTCGAGCAGGCGCTGCAGATCTCCGAGAACTCCGACGACGACGTGGAGATCACCGTTCTGACGGTGGGCCCGGAAGACGCCAAGGACGCCCTGCGCAAGGCGCTGTCCATGGGCGCCGACAAGGCCATCCACGTCGAGGACGACGACCTGCACGGCACCGACGCCATCGGCACCTCCCTGGTGCTGGCCAAGGCCATCGAGAAGGCGGGCTACGACCTGGTCATCTCCGGCATGGCCTCCACCGACGGCACCGCCGGCGTGGTCCCCGCCCTGCTGGCCGAGCGCCTGGGCGTCCCGCAGGTCACCCTGCTGTCCGAGGTCTCCGTCGAGGACGGCACCGTCAAGGGCCGCCGGGACGGCGACGCCGCCTCCGAGCAGCTCGAGGCCTCCCTGCCGGCCGTCGTGTCGGTCACCGACCAGTCGGGCGAGGCGCGTTACCCGTCCTTCAAGGGCATCATGGCGGCCAAGAAGAAGCCGGTGGAGTCCTGGGACCTGTCCGACCTCGACATCGAGGCGGAAGAGGTCGGCCTGGAGGGCTCCTGGACCGCGGTCGACACCGCGTCCGAGCGCCCGGCCCGCACCGCCGGCACGATCGTCAAGGACGAGGGCGAGGGCGGCAAGCAGCTCGCCGAGTACCTCGCGAGCCAGAAGTTCATCTAAGGCTCGACACGCCGACCGCCCCTCAACTTCGTTTCGCAGGAGAGCAATCCCATGGCTGAAGTCCTCGTCTACGTCGACCACGTGGACGGTGCCGTCCGCAAGCCGACCCTCGAGCTGCTGACCCTCGCCCGCCGCATCGGCGAGCCCGTCGCCGTCGCCCTCGGCGCCGGTGCCGAGAACACCGCCGCCGCGCTCGCCGAGCACGGCGCCGTCAAGGTCCTCACCCACGACGCCTCCGAGTACGCCGACTACCTCGTCGTACCGAAGGTCGAGGCGCTCCAGGCCGCCGTCGAGGTGGTGTCCCCGGCCGCCGTGCTCGTCCCGTCCTCCGCCGAGGGCAAGGAGATCGCCGCCCGCCTGGCGCTGCGCATCGGCTCCGGCATCATCACCGACGCCGTCGACCTCGAGGCCGGCGACGAGGGCCCGGTGGCCACCCAGTCGGTGTTCGCCGCGTCCTTCACCACCAAGTCCCGTGTCTCCAAGGGCGTCCCGGTCATCACCGTCAAGCCCAACAGCGCGGCGGTCGAGGCCGCCCCGGCCGCCGGCGCGGTCGAGGCCCTCGCGGTGACCTTCTCCGAGAAGGCCACCGGCACCAAGGTCACCGGCCGCACGCCGCGTGAGTCGACCGGCCGCCCGGAGCTGACCGAGGCCGCGATCGTCGTCTCCGGCGGCCGTGGCGTCAACGGCGCCGAGAACTTCGCGATCATCGAGGCCCTCGCCGACTCCCTCGGCGCGGCCGTCGGCGCCTCCCGCGCCGCGGTGGACGCGGGCTGGTACCCGCACACCAACCAGGTCGGCCAGACCGGCAAGTCCGTCTCGCCGCAGCTCTACATCGCCAACGGCATCTCCGGCGCCATCCAGCACCGCGCCGGCATGCAGACCTCGAAGACCATCGTGGCCGTCAACAAGGACTCCGAGGCCCCGATCTTCGACCTGGTCGACTACGGCGTCGTCGGCGACCTGTTCGACGTCGTCCCGCAGCTCACCGAGGAGATCAACACCCGCAAGGGCTGATCGCCGACCGGCTGTACGAGGCCCCCGTGACCGCACCGGTCACGGGGGCCTCGGCGCGTTCAGCCCAGGCTCAGCGACGCCAGCAGCGGCAGATGGTCGCTCGGGTACTGGCCGTCCACGGCGAACGTGTCGAGCCACGACCGGTGCACCGTGACACCGGGCGTCGCCAGGATCCAGTCGATCCGGTCCCCGTCGGGCCTCAGCGCCTGATACCCGTGGAACGTCCCGTACGCCGGTCCGCGCCGCCGCGCGGTGTCCCAGGTGTCGACGAGTCCGCAGGCCAGCAGCGTGTCGTAGGCCGTGCTGGCGTGGGCGGCGGCATTGAAGTCCCCGGTCAGCAGGACAGGCAGGTCCGGGCCGAGGCCGCGGATCCGTTCGGCGATCAGGGCGGCGGCACGCGAGCGCGCGTACGCGCCGCGGTGGTCGAGATGGGTGTTGAGGACGTGGAACTCCCGTCCCGCGTCGAGCCGGTCCCGGAAGCGGACCCGGGTGACCAGCCGGGGGAAGGCCCCGCCCCAGGTGCTGGATCCGGGCACGGTGGGCGTGTCGGAGAGCCGGAAGACATCGTGCTCGACCGGGTCGAGCCGGCGGACGTCGTAGTAGACGGCCGTGGACTCCTCGTTGCCGCTGCCGGGCGTGCCGATCCAGTCGTAGTGCGGCCCGAGGTCGGCCCAGACGTTCCGCAGCTGGGTGAACTGCCCCTCCTGGGTGCCGATCACCTGCGGGGCCGCCCGCCGCAGCAGCGTGCGCATGACCGGGCGGCGCAGCGGCCAGGGGTCCTTGGCGGCGGGGACGCGCAGGTTGAAGCTCATGACCTCCAACGGAGGTACCCGCCTCGCCCTCCTGCGGGGCGCGGAGCTCTCGTGACGGGCCGCGGACGACCCGGCCGTGCCGAGCAGGGGCACGGCGGCCGCGGCGGCCGCCAAGGTTCTCAGCCCGGCCCGCCGGGTCGGCCTCGCGTCACCCGTCATGGATCCCCCCTCGCCTCGTGAGCCAGGATGAAGGTGAGCACGGCCGGTGCGGAAGGGGGTGCGGATGCGGAAGTGATCACAGCGGACCACGGCGTGGACAGGGTGTTGACCCGTCGGAAGGTCCACGGATAGCTTCATTCTACGGATTGTTGATTCCGTACAGCGGAAAACAGGAGGGTGCGGGATGGGTCAGGGCCAGCAGGAGACGGTCGCGACAAGCCTCGCGGGCGCCGTCAGCGAGGAGATCAGCGCCTCCCTCGCCCCGGTCGACGCCGAACTCGACCGCCGCTACCCCGGCGACCCCGGCACCCGCCAGCCCGTCCACACCGTCTACGTCCCCGGTGACGCCTTCGCCGCCGACACGATCCGCTCCTGGGGCGACCAGGCGCTCGCCGCCCTCGATGCGCACGCCCCCGACGCCGGCTCCTTCGCCGCCGTCCTCGGCCTCTCCGACGACCTCGCCGAGCCCGTGTACACGCGCGTGCGCGCCAAACTGGAGCGCGAGCCCGTCGAGGACCTGCGCGTCGACTTCGAGGACGGCTACGGCCCCCGTCCGGACGCCGAGGAGGACGCGACCGCCGCCCGGGCGGCCCGGCTGGTGGCCGAGGCGTACACGAACGGCACGGCGGCCCCGTACATGGGCATCCGCATGAAGTGCATGGAGGCCGCCGTGCGCGACCGCGGCATCCGCACCCTCGACATCTTCCTCACCGGCCTGATGGAGGCGGGCGGCCTGCCCGACGGCCTGGTGCTGACCCTGCCGAAGGTCACCTATCCCGAACAGGTCACCGCCATGGTCCGGCTCCTGGAGGCCTTCGAGAAGGCGCGCGGGCTGGACGCCGGGCGGCTCGGCTTCGAGATCCAGATCGAGACCAGCCAGGCCATCCTCGCCGCCGACGGCACCGCCACCGTCGCCCGGATGATCCAGGCGGCCGAGGGCCGCGCCACCGGTCTGCACTACGGCACCTTCGACTACAGCGCCTGCCTCGGCGTGTCGGCCGCCCACCAGGCCAGCGACCACCCGGCCGCCGACCACGCCAAGGCGATCATGCAGGTCGCCGCGGCCGGCACCGGCGTACGCGTCTCGGACGGCTCCACGAACGTGCTGCCCGTGGGCCCCACCGAGCGGGTCCACGACGCCTGGCGGCTGCACTACGGCCTCACCCGGCGCGCCCTGGCCCGCGCCTACTACCAGGGCTGGGACATGCACCCCGGACACATCCCCACCCGTTACGCGGCCGTCTTCGCCTTCTACCGCGAGGGCTTCGCGCAGGCGGCCGAGCGGCTGTCCCGGTACGCCGGCCGGGAAGGCGGCGACGTGATGGACGAGCCGGCCACCGCGAAGGCCCTCGGCGGCTATCTCCTGCGCGGCCTGGACTGCGGGGCGCTCGACCTCGCAGAGGTGACCGGTGCGACCGGGCTGACCCGGGCGGCCCTGGAGGGCTTCGCGGCACCTCGGCGAGGCGATCTCACGGCCTCGGCGCAGTAGTCACGGCCCCGCGGGGCCGTCGGGGGCTACTGCTCGGGGAACTCGTACGGGCGCGTGATGATCTCCATCCCGTGCCCGGCGGGGTCCATGAAGTACAGGCCCCGGCCGCCGTGATGGTGGTTGATCTCGCCCGGCCGCCTGCCCTGCGGATCCGCGAAGTACGTGATCCCGGCCCGGGTGATCCGCTCGAAGGCCGCGTCGAACTCGTCGTCGGAGACGAGGAACGCGTAGTGCTGCATGACGATCGACTCCGCCGGGACGGCGGCGAAGTCCAGGGTGACGCCGTTCGCGGTGCCGACCGGGACGAACGGGCCCCATGCGGTCCCGACCTCGAGTCCGAGGACGTGGGCGAGGAATGCGGCGGACTCCCGGTTGTCACGGGAGTGGACGATGGTGTGATTCAGCTCGACTGACATGTGTGGAATGCCTCCGTAAGGCAAACTCACGGGCACCTCCATGCCTCACCCGGACGGTGACCGACACGCGATGCCGTGCCAGGATCCTAGGGCCTCTCTTTCGGATCTTGCCGGGGGTCGCGGGGTCTGGCACGCACTCCCCCAGAGGGGGGACCCCCAGCGGCGTTGTCGTCGGTTGTCAACGTCCCCCAGCCTCCGGCCGGGGGTGCCCCCACCGCGTTGCCGCCCTCCTCCGCCTTGCAGCTGCACGCTCCCCCACTCTCGGCTTCGCTCGAGCGGGAGGGGCTCCCACGACCCCGCTCGGCCCCTCTGGCAACTCCCGCGGACCGGAGCCGGCCTGATCCGAAAGACAGGCCCTAGCCACAACGCAGCCGTTCCAGCCCGGAGTTCGTCACCCACTTCTCCTTCGCGAACAGACGTGTACCCCACGCGCAGAGCCGCGCGTCGGCCCGCGCCCGGGCCGCGAACTCCTCCGGGGTCACCCCGAACCTTCGCCGCAACTCCACCGATCCCGCCAGGAGTTCGGCGATCAGCGGGCGCTGGCCGGGATGGCTGCGCGCCAAGCCGCTCCCGTTGTGCAGCACGCCATGGCGATTCACGTACGAGAACACCTCGGGAAGCGTCTCGCCGTTGTCCAGCTCGACACGGAACCGCGGGGCGGGCAGCCGGACCCGGTCGAAGTTCGGCTCCGTGGCGTCGACGCGGGCGAGCTGGTCGTCGTCCAGCCAGATGACGAACAACTCCCGTGAGACCTCGGGGGCGACGACGGGGGAGGCGGACACGTACCCGTGGAGGCTGATGTGCGCGGAGACGCCGACGTCGATGCCGGTGACCCGGGCCCTCACCATCGGGACGGGTGAGCCGGCCCCCGGCGCGGCCAGCTTGTGGCGCAGCTGGGCGGGGCTGGCGTTGGAACCGACGGCCAGGACCGGGGCGCGGCCGGGGTGCGTGAGGCGGTCCAGCGGAAGCAGCAGATCGCCGTCCAGCAGCCCCGACTCGGCGGGCCAGGCTCCGGGGTAGGACAGCGGACGGTCACGCGGCGCGTCGGCCAGGCCCAACGCCTCCAGTGTGCGGTGCTCGTGACTCTCGGCCATCTCGTCTCAGTCCGCCGGGGGCAGCTCGCCCGAGCCGCGGGCGATCAGCCGGGTCGGCAGCTCGATCCGTTCGGGGGTGGCGAGGCCGCCCTCCAGCTGCCGGAACAGCCGCTCCGCCGCCGTACGGCCGAGCGCGGCCGCGTCCTGGGCGACCACGGTGACGCCGGGCTGGAGCAGGTCGGCCAGCTCCAGATCGTCGAAGGCCACCAGGGCGACCGGACGCGTCCGCTCCGCGAGTACCCGGATCACGGTGACCGTCACCCGGTTGTTGCCGGAGAAGACGGCCGTGACCGGCTCGGGCCCGGACAGCATCTCCTCGGCCGCGTGGCGCACCCGCTGCGGATCGGTGGCGCCCAGCGACATCCAGGCGTCCTCGACGGGTATCCCGGCGTCCTGCATCGCGGTCCGGTAGCCGCGCAGCCGCTCCGCCGCGGTGTGGATGCGCGGCATGTCGCCGATGAAGCCGATCCGGCGGTGCCCGCGCGCGATCAGATGGGCGACCCCCTCGCGGGCGCCGCCGTAGTTGTCCGACAGGACGCAGTCGGCGTCGATCCGCCCGGCCGGGCGGTCGACGAAGACCGTGGCCACGCCCGCCTTGATCTCCGGCTCCAGATAACGGTGGTCGTCCCCTGCCGGGATCACCACGAGCCCGTCCACCCGGCGGGCGCACAGCGCCAGCGCCAGTTCCTGCTCGCGCTCCGGGTCCTCGGCGCTGGAGCCGTTGATGAGCAGCGTGCCGTGGGCGCGGGCCACCTCCTCCACGGCGCGGCTGAGGGCGCCGTAGAACGGGTCGGCGAGGTCCTCGAGGACCAGGCCGATGCTCGCCGTGCGGCCCTTGCGCAGGACGCGCGCGCTGTCGTTGCGGCGGAAGCCCAGCGCCTCGATGGACTCCTGGACGCGCCGCTCGGTCTCGGGGGTGACCCCCGGCTCGCCGTTCACCACACGCGAGACCGTCTTGAGGCCCACTCCGGCGCGGGCGGCGACGTCCTTCATGGTCGGACGGTTGCCGTAGCGGCTGTCGGGGCGGCGGGGCGTCTCGGGCACGATGCGGTGTCCTGTCCTGTCGTCCACGGGAGGCCGGCCACGCCTCTTCCACAGAATGTTGCGAGGGGGCTGCGCGGGTCCCTGGGGTTGTATGAGGATGTGGCGTCGAGCATAGAGCCTGGACAACGTTGTCAGATGCAGGGGACACTGTTCATCGCCCATCTTCGGCCCGCGTCCCCCAGCGCTGGACCGGCCGGACCTTTTCCATGGTTGACGGGGAGAACCGAGACCTTGATGCAGACCGACCTCGTGGCCGCGCTCGACATCGGCGGTACCAAGATCGCCGGAGCGCTGGTGGACGGCGACGGCACGATCCTGTTGCGCGCGCAGCGGCCCACTCCCGCGCGGGAGAACGGCGACACGGTGATGCGTGCCGTCGAGGAGGTGCTGGCCGAGCTGACCGTGTCACCGCTGTGGCCGCGCGCCTACGCCCTCGGCATCGGCAGCGCGGGTCCCGTCGACGCCTCCGCCGGCACGGTCAGCCCGGTCAACGTGCCCGGCTGGCGCGACTATCCGCTGGTCGACCGGGTCCGGGCGGCGACCGGGAACCTGCCGGTCGAGCTGATCGGCGACGGCGTGGCGATCACGGCGGCCGAGCACTGGCAGGGCGCCGCCCGCGGTCATGACAACGCGCTGTGCATGGTGGTCTCCACCGGGGTGGGCGGCGGCCTGGTCCTGGGCGGACGGCTGCACGCGGGCCCCACCGGCAACGCGGGCCACATCGGCCACATCTGCGTCGAGCTCGACGGCGACCCCTGCCCGTGCGGCTCCCGGGGCTGCGTGGAGCGGATCGCCAGCGGGCCCAACATCGCCCGCCGGGCCCTGGAGAACGGCTGGCGGCCCGGCCCCGACGGCGACGCCTCCGCGGCCGCAGTGGCCGCCGCCGCCCGGGCCGGCGACCCGGTCGCGGTGGCCTCCTTCGAGCGTGCCGCCCAGGCCCTGGCCGCCGGCATAGCGGCCACCGCGACCCTCGTCGAGATCGACATCGCGGTGATCGGCGGCGGCGTGGGCAAGGCGGGCGAGATCCTCTTCGCCCCGCTGCGCCGCTTCCTCGCCGACTACGCGACCCTTTCCTTCGTCCAGCGCCTGACCGTGGCCCCGGCCCGGATGGGCACGGACGCGGGCCTGGTGGGGGCGGCCGCGGCGGCCCTGGCGGGGGCGACGGCGGCACGGGTCTGAACCGGGCGGAGCAGGAACGTTCAGGCGGTTCGTGGGCGGACCGGCCGGCCGCAACCGGTCCGGCGGGCCGCTCGAACAGCCGGACGGGGCGGAGACGGAGCGCCGGGCGGGTCCCGACCGGGTCGCCCCGTCCTCCCCGGAATCATGGGCCCGTCGGTCCGGTCCCGCCCGCGATGTTCGGCCGCCCCCCGCTCCCCTCTCGGGGCGCGCCGCGCGCGGCGGCGTGGCATCGCGCGGCCCGGTGCGGGAAAACGCGTGACCCCGAGCCCGCTCGTGCAGTTGATCCGGGCATGAAGAAGCGCAGCATGCTCGCCATCGCCTCCCTGGCCACCGGATTCGTCGTCGCGGCGATCACCCCTTCGCACGGCCAGGGGGCCGATGACCTCGACGGTCTGAACGTGGGTGACACCCTCAGCAGCCTCGACCACACGATCGCCAGCGAGAGTCTCGCCGTCGACGACGACGCGCTCGGGCAGTAGGGCCGACGCGACGCGAGAAGCCCCTGGCGCCGGTGTCCCGCGGGGAAGGGGGCACCGGCGCCACCGCGTTCGTGCGCCCTCAACGGGAACTGGTTTCCATGGCAGGGTGGAGCGGGCAAGCCTCAGGGGGCCAACAGAAGAGGGGGAACCGTGACCGTCGTTTGGATCAACGGCGCGTTCGGTGCGGGAAAGACCACCACCGCACGGGAACTGATCGACCTGCTCCCGAACAGCACGCTCTTCGACCCCGAGGTCATCGGTGGAGCGCTGCCGCACCTGCTGCCGCCCAAGCGCCTCGCCGAGGTCGGCGACTTCCAGGACCTGCCGATCTGGCGCCGGCTCGTGATCGACACCGCCGCCGCGCTGCTCGGCGAACTCGGCGGCACCCTCGTCGTCCCCATGACCCTGCTCCGCCAGGAGTACCGGGACGAGATCTTCGGCGGTCTCGCCGCCCGCCGGATCCCCGTCCGGCATGTGCTCCTCGCCCCGGCGGAAACGATCCTGCGCGAGCGAATAGCCGGCCGGGAGGTCCCGGCCGACCTCCCCGACGGCGAGATACGGATCCGGCAGTGGTCCTACGACCACATCGAGCCCTACCGGGCCGCGCTCGCCTCCTGGCTCACAGCCGACGCCCATCCCATCGACACCGGCGCCCTCACTCCGTACGAGGCCGCCGCCCGGATCGCCGAGGCCGTCGGCAGCGGCGCCGCACGTGCCTGCGAGATCGTGCAGACCCCCGAGCCCACCGCCGAGACCGTGGCCGCGGGGGTGCTGCTCTTCGACGAACAGGACCGGGTGCTGCTGGTCGACCCGACCTACAAGCCCGGCTGGGAGTTCCCCGGCGGGGTCGTGGAACCGGGGGAGGCGCCCGCGCGCGCGGGGATGCGCGAGGTCGAGGAGGAGACCGGCATCCTGCTGCGGGACGTACCCCGGCTGCTCGTCGTCGACTGGGAACGGCCGCTGCCGCCCCGGTACGGCGGGCTGCGTCTCCTCTTCGACGGCGGACGGCTGGACTCCGCCGCCGCCGCCGGTCTGCGGCTGCCCGGCCCCGAACTGCGCGGCTGGCGCTTCGTCACCGAGGAGGAGGCGGCCGGCCTGCTGCCGCCGGTCCGTTACGAGCGGCTGCGCTGGGCGCTGCGGGCGCGGGAGCGCGGGGCGGCGCTGTACCTGGAGGCCGGCACTCCGCTCGGGTGAGTGCCCGGGACACCGGCTCCGCCGGGTACGGCGGTGAGTCGCCCCGTTCGCGCGGTCGGCGCTCGAAGCCCCCCGCAGACGGCGACCGGCGCGTGCCGGCTCACCGGCGAAGCGGCCCCTGCGGAACCTCCCCCGGCCGCAGCCCCTCGGCGCGGCCGCACGCGAAGCGCCGACGTGCCGGTGCAGGTGGGAGGTTCGCGGACACGAGCCCGATCGGCACCGCGGGGAACGGCAGTTGTCCGCCGTTCCCCGCGCGGGATCAGCCCGCCGCGTAGGTGCGCAGGAAGAGCGCCTCGGCCACCGACAGCCGCTCCAGCTCCTGCGGGGACACGCTCTCGTCGACCGCGTGGATCTGCGCCTCCGGCTCGCTCAGCCCGATCAACAGGATCTCCGCGTCCGGGTACAGGGCCGCGAGGGTGTTGCACAGCGGGATGGAGCCGCCCTGGCCGGCGTAACTCATCTCCTGGCCCGGGTAGGCCACCGCCATCGCCTCGGCCATCGCCGCGTACGCCGGGCTGGTGGTGTCGGCGCTGAACGGCTGGCCCTGGCCGATCTGTTCGGTGCTCACCCGGGCGCCCCACGGGGTGTGCGCCTCCAGGTGGGCCTGGAGCAGCTTCGTCGCCTCGGCGGCGTCCATGCCCGGCGGCACCCGCAGGCTGATCAGCGCACGGGCGGCCGCCTGCACCGACGGGGTGGCGCCGACGACGGGCGGGCAGTCGATGCCGAGCACGGTGACGGCCGGGCGGGCCCAGATGCGGTCGGCGACCGTGCCGGAGCCGATCAGCTCCACGCCGTCCAGCACCTTGGCGTCCCGGCGGAACTGCTCCTCGTCGTACTGGAGGCCCTCCCAGCGGGAGTCGTCGGTCAGCCCGTCCACGGTGGTCGAGCCGTCCTCGGCGCGCAGCGAGTCCAGGACACGGATCAGCGCGCCGAGCGCGTCGGGCGCGGCGCCGCCGAACTGGCCGGAGTGCAGGTTGCCCTCGAGGGTGTCGACGCTCACCCGCAGCATGGTCATGCCGCGCAGGGTGGAGGTGACGGTGGGCAGGCCGACCCGGAAGTTGCCCGCGTCGCCGATCACGATGGTGTCGGCGGTGAGCAGCTCCGGGTGCTCCTCGGCGTACCGCTCCAGACCGCCGGTGCCCTGCTCCTCGGAGCCCTCCACGATCACCTTGACGTGGACCGGGACGCCGCCGTTCGCCTTGAGGGCGCGCAGCGCGAGGAGGTGCATGACGACGCCGCCCTTGCAGTCGGCGCTGCCGCGCCCGTACCAGCGGCCGTCACGCTCGGTCAGTTCGAACGGCGGGGTGGTCCAGGCGGCTTCGTCGAGCGGCGGCTGCACGTCGTAGTGGGCGTAGAGGAGAACCGTTTTCGCGCCGGCGGGCCCGGGGAGGTAGCCGTAGACCGACTGGGTGCCGTCCGGCGTGTCGAGGACGGCGACGTCCTGGAAGCCCTCGGCGCCGAGCGCGTCCATGATCCAGCGGGCCGCGGCCTCGCTCTCGCTCCTGGGGAACTGGTCGAAGTCCGCCACCGACTTGAAGGCCACCAGTTCGGTGAGCTCCGCCCGCGCCCTGGGCATCAGCGAGGCGACGGTCTCGGCGACCGGATTCGACGACATGGGCACGCTCCTTGTGGGTGCGACGTTGTACGGATGAACAGTGGTCCGCACGGGTGACCGTGCGAGCGTACGCGCCTGCCGGGGTGGGGTTCGCGTACGCCGTCGATCCTCCCACAGCGGACCGTGGCGATCTCCGCCGTAGGATGCGGGGGACAGGTGCGGCAAGCGGCTTGATCGGGAGCAGTAGACCATCGTGAGCAGCGAGAACTCTTCGGCGGACGACGTGCGGCAGGTGTGGGACGTCGTCGTGGTGGGCGCGGGACCCGCGGGGGCTTCGGCCGCCTATGCGGCGGCTGTCACGGGGCGGCGTGTCCTGTTGCTGGAGAAGGCGGAGCTGCCCCGCTACAAGACGTGCGGCGGCGGCATCATCGGCCCCTCACGCGACGCCCTGCCACCCGGCTTCGACCTGCCCTTCCGCGACCGGGTGCACGCGGTGACCTTCTCGAACAACGGGCGCTTCACCCGGACGCGACGGTCCCGGCAGATGCTCTTCGGGCTGATCAACCGGCCCGAGTTCGACCAGCAGCTCGTCGAGCACGCCCAGAAGGCGGGCGCCGAGCTGCGGACCGGCGTCACGGTCAGCCGGGTCGAGCAGCACGGCTCGGCGGTGCCGGACCGGCGTACGGTCGCGGTCGTCCTCCAGGGCGGCGAGACCGTGCTGGCGCGGTCGGTGGTCGGCGCGGACGGCAGCGCGAGCCGCATAGGAGCGCATGTCGGTGTGAAGCTCGACCAGGTGGATCTGGGCCTGGAGGCGGAGATCCCGGTGCCCGACACGGTCGCCGAGGACTGGAAGGGGCGCGTTCTCATCGACTGGGGGCCGATGCCCGGCAGTTACGGCTGGGTGTTCCCCAAGGGCGACACGCTGACCGTCGGTGTGATCTCCGCGCGCGGCGAGGGCGCCGCCACCAAGCGGTATCTGGAGGACTTCATCGGCCGCCTCGGCCTCGCCGGCTTCGAGCCGAGCATCTCCTCCGGTCATCTGACCCGTTGCCGTGCCGACGACTCCCCGTTGTCGCGCGGCCGGGTGCTGGTCTGCGGGGACGCGGCGGGTCTGCTGGAGCCGTGGACCCGCGAGGGCATCTCCTTCGCCCTGCGTTCGGGCCGGCTGGCGGGCGAGTGGGCGGTCCGGATCTCCGAGGCGCACGACGCGGTGGACACCCGCCGCCAGGCCCTGAACTACGCGTTCGCCGTCAAGGCGGGCCTCGGCGTGGAGATGTCCGTGGGCAAGCGGATGCTCACGCTCTTCGAGCGCCGGCCGGGGCTGTTCCACGCGGCTCTCACCGGTTTCCGCCCGGCCTGGCGGGCGTTCGCGGACATCACCCGCGGGCGTACCACCCTGGGCGAGCTGATCCGCTCCCACCCGATGGCCCAGCGCGGACTGGCCGCCATGGACCGGCGGGAGACGCCGCCGGCCGAGGAGAGCGATTCCTGAGGCCGTGCCGGATCACCGTCGGTTCGTGACGGTGATCCGGAACACCGGATGGTCGGGGGCGATCCGGCGCAGCTCGGCTTCGGGCGAGTCCGGCCCGATCCCGTTGAAGAAGACACCCACCTCGGCCTTCCAGCGCTTGAGGTAGGCCCGCAACAGCGGGGCCTTGTCGTCGTCGGCGACCTCCGCCGCGGTGAACTCCTCCACGCTCCTGCCGAGGCGCAGTTCGCCGCCGCCCGCCGCGCGCATGTTGTGCGTCCACTGGACATGGCCGCGCGGTGCGATCAGGTACTGCTGTCCGTCGACGGTCAGCAGGTTCACGGGCGTGGTCCGCCACTCGCCGCTCTTGCGGCCGCGGACCGCCAGGACCCGGGATCCCCAGACGCTCAGACCGCGGCGGGTCAGCCAGGCCACGGAGCGGTTGAGGACGTTGACGGTGAACCAACCGGGCTTCTGGACGTGGGTGGACATGGCTGCTGCCTCCTCGGCGGAAAGTGTGAGCACTGCTCTCGCTCGATTCGAGTGTGCAGGAGTTCGGTGTGGCATGGCAAGAGCGGTGCTCTCTTTTTTGTTCACCGCTCTCGAATGTGGGCACTGCTCTGCTTTCATGGGACACTGGCCGTATGAGCACCCCACAGGGCGCCCGGGCCCGCGCCAGGATCGAAGTCACCGCCGCCATCAAGGAGGAGGCGGGCCGCCGGCTCGCCGCCGAGGGCGCCGCCAAGCTCTCGCTGCGCGCCGTGGCCCGCGAGCTGGGCATGGTCTCCTCCGCCCTGTACCGCTACTTCCCGAGCCGCGACGACCTGCTGACCGCGCTCATCATCGACGCCTACGACTCCCTCGGCGAGCGCGCGGAGGCCGCGCACACCGTCGTCGCCGACGCCGGCGCCGGCCCGGTCCGGCGCTGGGTCGCGGTCTGTGAAGCGGTACGCGGCTGGGCACTGGACCGTCCGCACGAGTACGCGCTGATCTACGGCTCCCCCGTGCCGGGTTACAGCGCCCCCCAGTCGACCGTCCCCGCCGCCGCCCGGGTCGGCCTCCTCCTCATCGGCATCGTGCGGGACGCCGGCCAGGGTCCCGGACTCGCCCCGCTGCCGCTGCCGGCCGAGCTGCGCCCGGAGGCCGAGCGGATGGCCGCCGACCTGGCCCCGGACCTGCCCCCGGAAACGGTCGCGGCCCTGGTCGCGGCCTGGGCCCAGCTCTACGGACTGGTCGGTTTCGAGGTGTTCGGGCAGTTCCACCGCGTGGTGGAGGACCGCGAGCCGTTCTTCCGGCACGCCGTGACCGGACTGGCGCACGGGGTCGGGCTGCGCGAGGGGGGCTGACCTGCGGGGGCGGGGCTGCGGTGCGCTGACGCGCGGTGTCGGGTTGCGTGACGTGCGCCGGCGTGCGGTGTGGGGTTGCGTGACGTGTGCCGGCCTGCGGCGTCGGAGGCGGGGCCGGGTGTGCGTGCGGTGGCTTTCCGGGGCCGGGGCTGCCGGAGATGCGTCGAGGTGCGGTGTCGGGTTGCGTGGTGTGCGCCGGCGTGCGGTGTCGGGTCGCGTGACGTGTGCCGGCCGCGGTGTCGGCCTCCCTCCCTCCCTCCCTCCCTCCCGCCCGCCCGCCCGGCCGAGCGGGCGTGCGTGTGCGTCGCGGGGGCGTACGGCTCCGGGAGTGGTCCGCCCCGCTCCCGGACGCGTCGAACCACCGCGCCCCCGGACCGGAGCGACTGGCGGCGCAGGTCGGTGCCCGTGATCCGGCGGACGGTCCTCGCCCGGCGGACGTACGTCAGGGGGAGTAGGGACGGTCACCTCGTCCGGCGGACGTCCGCCGGGGCCGGCGGCGTCTAGCGTGGCGGGCATGGACGAACTCCAGGTGAGCGGGGGCGGCGGCCCGGGGCGGTGGTGGCGGCACGGGCCGCCGTGGCTGCGCCGCTGGGCGGACGACGAACCGCGGGCGGCCCGATGGCCCTGGCGGTCCACCCTGCTGCTCACCGCCTTCGTCCTCGCCGGCTCCACCTTCGCGGCCCACGCCCAGGAGGCCGAGCGGGCCCCGCTCGACCCCTTCGCGCGCGCCCTGCTCCTCGTCGCCTGCGGCCTCCTGCTGTGGCGTCACCGGTACCCGGTGGCCGTCGTCTTCGGCACCTCGGTCGCGGTCGCCCTCTACCTGGGCGCCGGATACCCGTACGGCCCGGTCTTCTTCACCGTGGCCGTGGCCTGCTTCGGCGCCGTGGTCGCCGGGCACCGCCGGGCCGCCTGGACGGCCCTGGGCATCCTGTGCGCCGTCCATCTGCTGGTCGCGCACTGGCTGTACCGATGGCTGCCGCCGTCCGGGGACACACCGGCCTCCTTCGGGCAGGAGATCGTCGTCACCGGCTGGCTGGTGGCGATCGTGGCGGTCGCGGAACTGGCCCGGACCCGGCGCGAGCAGTGGGCCGGGGAGCGGGCCGAACGCGCGCGGGCGGCCCGGCGGCGCGCCGACGAGGAACGGCTGCGGATCGCCCGCGAGCTGCACGACGTCCTCGCGCACAGCCTCTCCGTCATCAACGTGCAGGCCGGCGTCGGCCTCGCCCTCCTCGACTCGGACCCGAACCAGGCCCGTACCGCCCTCACCACCATCAAGTCCGCCAGCAAGGAAGCGCTCGGCGATGTGCGCCAGGTGCTCGACACCCTCCGCGCGCCCGGGGCCGCGCCGCGCGCTCCGGCGCCCGGCCTGGACCGGCTGCCCGAACTGGTGGAGCAGGCGGCCCGCGCCGGCCTCACCGTCGACGTCCTGGGGGAACCGCCCCGGCTGCCGCCCGGCACCGACCTCGCCGCCTTCCGGATCGTCCAGGAGGCCCTCACCAACGTCGTACGGCACTCCGGTTCGCGTCACGCGCGCGTGCGGCTGGAACGGGCGGGCGGGACGGTGCGGCTGCGCATCGACGACGACGGCCCGGCCACCGGCGCGGACGCGGGCGGCAGCGGCAACGGACTCGCCGGAATGCGGGAGCGGGCCGCGGCGCTCGGTGGCACGATCGAGGCGGGGCCGCGCCCCGACGGCGGGTTCCGGGTGCTCGCCGAACTGCCGGCCGAGGGGGAGGACCAGTGATCCGCGTACTGCTCGCCGACGACCAGTCGTTGGTCCGGGCCGGGTTCCGGGCGTTGCTCGACGCGCAGTCCGACATCGAGGTGGCCGGGGAGGCCGCCGACGGCGAGGAGGCGGTGCGCCGGGTGCGCGCGCTGCGGCCGGACGTCGTCCTGATGGACATCCGCATGCCCCTGCTCGACGGACTGGCCGCCACCCGCCGGATCACCGGTGACGAGGCGCTCGCCGAGGTCAAGGTGGTCATGCTCACCACCTTCGAACTCGACGAGTACGTCTTCGAGGCGATCCGGTCCGGCGCCTCGGGCTTCCTGGTGAAGGACACCGAACCCGACGAACTCCTGCGCGCCGTACGGGCGGTGGTGGCCGGGGACGCGCTGCTCTCACCGGGGGTGACGCGCCGGCTCATCGCCGAGTTCGCCGCCCGCTCCAAGGAGCCCGCCGCGGCGGACGAGCTGGGCCGGCTGACCGAGCGGGAGCGGGAGGTGATGGCCCTGGTCGGCATCGGCCTGTCCAACGAGGAGATCGCCCGCCGGCTGGTCGTCAGCCCGCTCACCGCCAAGACCCACGTCAGCCGCGCCATGGTGAAGCTGGGCGTCCGCGACCGGGCCCAACTGGTCGTCCTGGCCTACGAGTCGGGGCTGGTGCGCCCGGGCTGGCTGGGCTGAGGCCGCTGCCGGAAGGCGACGAGCACGGACACCACCCGGACCACGAACACCACGGGCGCGAGCACCGGCGCCGCCCGTGCCAGGAACCTCTCCGCCAGGTGGGGGAGCGGGAGGAGCAGGGCCGGACCGGCGAGCGCCCCGAAGGTCACCGCCGCCACGAACGCCGCGCTGGCCAGCGCGTATCCGATCTCCACGGTGACCGCGTCCCGTTCGGCCTGTGTGCGCCGCCCCCCGTACCCGCTCATGCACCGAGTCTCACAGCCGGGCGCCCGGCGGGGCAACAGACCCCGCCGGGCGCACTTCAGGAAGACGTCGAGACGCTCCCTAGTCGCGAACCGCCACCGACTGCGAAGGCGCCTTTGTCTCCGCTTCCACGGACTTGGCCACCACGACCGAGCCCTGTCCGCGCCGGGTGCGCAGTCCGGTGAGCGTCACGAGGAAGCCGACGGCGGCGACGGCCGTCACCACCGCCAGGCCCGGGCGGTAGCTGTCCAGGACGGCCTGCGGAGTGGGGTCGGCCGGGGCGCCCGCGGTCACCACCGCCGTCACCACGGCGAGGAAGATCGCCCCGCCCACCTGCACGGAGGTGTTGAGCAGCCCCGAGACCATGCCCTGCTCGTGGTCCGGCACGCCGTTGGTGGCCTGGATGTTGAGCGAGGGGAAGACCAGCGCGCACGCCGCGCCGATCAGCAGCATGCTGGGCAGGATCACCGCCGCGTACACCGGGTCGAGATCCACGCGCAGGAACAGCGCGTACCCGGCGACCATCAGGGCGAAGCCCGCCGCGATCAGCCGTGGCGTGCCGAACCGGTCCACGACCGAGCCCACCTTGGTCGAGGAGATCGCCACCAGCGCGCCCGCCGGCAGGAACGCGAGCGCCGTGTGCAGCGCCGACCAGCCCAGCAGCGACTGCATGTAGAGCGTGGCGAGGAACTGGAAGCCGACATAGCTGCCGAAGAAGGCCATCGCGCCGAGCTGGGCGCGGACCTGGCTCCCGGAGCGCAGTACGCCGAGCCGGATCAGCGGTCCGGCGGAGCGCCGTTCGACCAGGACGAAGACGGTCAGCAGGACGGCCACGGCCAGGAACGACAGCAGCGTACGGGCGGAGGTCCAGCCGGCTTCCGGCGCCTGTACGACGGTGAAGACCAGCAGCAGCATCGACGCGGTGCCGAGGACGGCGCCGGGGACGTCGTAGCCGTTGTGGTTCCGTTCGCGGTCGCTGCGCGGGAGCAGCTTCAGGCCCGCCACCAGCGCGATGAGGGCGATCGGCGCGGGAAGCAGCATGGTCAGGCGCCAGCTGGCCTCGGTGAGCAGACCGGACAGGACCAGGCCCATGGAGAAGCCGGTGGCGGCGCAGGTGGTGTAGATGGACAGGGCGCGGTTGCGCAGCGGACCCTCGGGGAACGTCGTGGTGATGATCGACAGGCCGGCCGGGGCGGTGAAGGCCGCGCTCAGGCCCTTGATGAAGCGGCTGGCGATCAGCAGGGGACCGGAGTCGACGAGCCCGCCGAGCAGCGAGGCCAGCGCGAAGACACCGAGGGCGACGAGGAAGACCTGGCGGCGGCCCAGCAGGTCGGCGGCGCGGCCGCCGAGGAGCAGCAGGCCGCCGTAGCCCAGGATGTAGCCGCTGACGATCCATTGCAGCGTCGAGGTGGACAGGCCGAGGTCGGAGCCGATGGACGGCAGGGCGACGCCGACCATCGACACGTCCAGCGCGTCCAGGAACATCGCGGCGCACAGCACCAGCAGGGTGCCCCACAGCCGGGAGGTCCAGCGCACCGCCGAGGAGGGGGCGGCGGGGGTGGTGAGCGGAGAGGTCATGCCGCAGACAGTACATGCGTATGCATCGAATGCAAACGCATTTAATTCCGCTGCAATAATTTCGATTCTCTGCTACGGTGCGGCCATGGCGGCGAAGAAGGCAGGGGCCGGGCAGCCCGATGAGGCCGATCAGGCACTCGTGGAGCAGTGGCGGGACATGCTGGCGCTGCACGCGCGCACCCACTGCGAACTCGACCGCGCGCTCCAGCGGCACGGCCTGTGCGCAAGCGACTTCGAGGTGCTCGACGTGCTCGCCGCGACTGCCGTGACCGCCGCGCCGGGCGCCGTGTGCAGCTACCGCGTCCAGGAGATCGCCGAGCGCGTCCACCTCAGCCAGAGCGCGTTGTCCCGGCTGATCGCCCGGCTGGAGAAGGACGAACTCGTGGAGCGCGGCATGTGTCCCGAGGACCGCAGGGGCGTCCGGGTGGCGCTCACCGGAAAGGGGCGCGCGCTGCACGGCGACGTCCTGCCCGTGCAGCGCGCGGTGTTGACGCGGATGCTCGCCCGCCCGGAGACCGACGTCAGATGACGGCGGACCGCTCCCGCCACAGGGCCGCGAGCGACGCGTCCCCCGTCACCTCGGGGAACGGCGACCGGTTCCACAACGCCAGGTAGAGCAGGCCCGCCGGCCCGGAGATCTCGCAATCGGCCTCCCCGTCGGCGCCTCGCTCCGTCGCGGGCGGCTCGGGCGACAGCCGTACGGTCCATACGGCGCCGCCGGTGGCGTCGTCCGCGCCGGTCGTGCCCGCCGTACCGGCCGTATCCGCCGTATCCGCCGTATCCGCCGTACCGGCCGTGTCCGTCGTGTCCATCGTCCGGATCCGCAGGACCTTGGGTCGTTCGGTGCGCACCCGGCTCCTGGTGCGTGCGTGGAATCCGCCGAGCAGTTCGTCGATCCCGTCGGCCGCGAAGCCGGCGCCGATCCCGGCGGCGATCGCCTCCGGCGTGCGGCCGAGCGCCGACTCGGCGTCCGCCCGGTGCACGGCCGTCTCGTGCGCCTGCCGCCTCGCCCAGAACGCGAGCGGCGAGGACGCGGGCAGGAAGTGCCAGCAGTCCACGTCGGGCGGGGCCGACGCCAGTGTGTCGACGAGTCGGCGATGCCCCTCGCGGAACCACTCCAGCAGCTCGGCGCCGTCCAGGTCCGGCCGGCCTTCCTCCTGGTGGTAGGTGGTGCGGCCCTCGGCCACGAACGACGCGGCCCAGCGGTGCACCATGCCCGTGTGCCGCAGCAGGTCCCTGACCTGCCACTCCGGACAGGTCGGCACCTTGGCGTCGGACCCGGCCCCGGCCGCCGCGTCGGCCAGCGCCCGCCCTTCCCGGTCGAGGATGCGGATGAACTCGGAGGTCTCCATGGGGGTGAGTCTGCCGGACGGGGAGCGGGCCGCCGTCGTGAACGCCCGCCTCAGCCCGCCCGTCGCGTGCCCAGGCCGATCAGCGCGGCCAGGCCCGCCAGGGCGGCCACGCTGGTGAGGGCGACGGAGAGGGAGAGCCACTCGGCGAGGAAACCGATGGCGGGCGGGCCCAGGAGCATGCCGCCGTAGCCGAGGGTGGAGGCGACGGCCACCCCGCTGGGCCCGGCCAGCGTGCCCGCGCGCTCGACGGCCACCGGAAAGAGGTTGGCCAGCCCGAGCCCCGTGATCAGGTACCCCAGCAGAGCCGCCCAGAGCGCCGGGGCCAGGGAGCCGAGCAGCATCCCGGCCGCCGCGACGGAACCGCCGATCACCACCGTACGGGTGCGGCCGAACCGTTCGAGCAGCGTGGTGCCGGTCAGCCGGCCGAGGGTCATGGCGAGCGCGAAGCAGGAGTAGCCGAGGGCCGCGGCACCGGCCGAGCTGCCCAGATCCTGCTGGAGATGGAGCGCGCCCCAGTCGGCGAGGGCGCCCTCGCCGTAGGCCGTGCAGAGGGCGATGAGCCCGAACACGACGACGAGCCGCCGGGTGCGGGGATCGAGGCGGTCGGAGCCCGTACCCGGTACCGCCTTGCCGGGCCGGGCCCCCGTGCGCTCGTCCGGCGGCCGGGGCGGGGCCTGCCGCAGCAGCGGGGGTCCGGCGAGGGCCGTGACGAGCAGGCCGATGATCCCGAGGCCGAGCAGATGGCGGGTGGGGGAGAGGGAGCCCGCGACCAGCCCGCCCAGCCCGGCGCCGATCATGCCGCCCAGGCTGAAGGCCGCGTGGAAGGTGGGCATGATCGGCCTGCGCAGCGCGCCGACCAGATCGACGGCGGCGCTGTTGAACGCGACGTTGATCCCGCCGTAGGCGCTGCCGAACACGAACAGGGCCGCGCCGAGCGCCGGGACGGAGTGGGTCAGCGGGGGCAGGGTGACGCTGAGGGAGAGCAGCACCGCGCAGACGACCGTGACCGGATGGCTGCCGTAGCGCCGGCACAGCCGGCCGGTCAGCGTCATGGTGACGACCGCTCCCGCGGACACACCGAGAAGGGCCAGTCCGAGGGCGCCGGCCGAGGCGCCGGTCTGCTCCTTGATGGCGGGGATGCGGACGACCCAGCCGGCGAAGACGAAGCCGTCGAGGGCGAAGAAGGCGGTCAGGACGATCCGGAGACGGGTGAGGTCGGGGCCCGGCACGACGTTGTGCGATCGGGTTTTGTTTATTTGCGGCACAAAGTCAGGCTAGGTGCGGCCGCGGGCCGGGGCAAGGGAGCGTGGGCGGGGGCGGGTGGGCCCCCGCGCCGTTCGGCCGTCGGGGTGGACCGGCGGGACCCCGCGCGAAACCGGTCGAAGGGCCGTTCGATCCGCACAGGTGACCTCGAACGAGCTTGATTGCCGCCTGACTTGGTGTTTTAGAGTGGGTTCATCTGTCCTGGAGTCCCCGGAAACCGTGAGGTACACGCGAACCATGCCGACTGAAACGTTTGAGTTCCAGGTAGAGGCCCGTCAGCTGCTCCAGTTGATGATCCATTCGGTCTACTCGAACAAGGACGTCTTCCTGCGCGAACTCGTCTCCAACGCCTCCGACGCGCTGGACAAGCTGCGCCTGGCCGCGCTGAAGGACGACACGCTCGGCGCCGACGTCTCCGACCTGCACATCGACATCGAGACCGACGGCGAGGCCCGCACGCTCACCGTGCGGGACAACGGCATCGGGATGTCGTACGACGAGGTGGGCCGGCTGATCGGCACCATCGCCAACTCGGGCACGGCGCAGTTCGTGAAGGAGCTGCGCGAGGCGCAGGACGCGGGCGGGGCCGAGGGGCTCATCGGGCAGTTCGGCGTCGGCTTCTACTCCGGCTTCATGGTCGCCGACGAGATGACCCTGGTGACCCGGCGCGCCGGCGAGAGCCAGGGCACCCGCTGGTCCTCGCGCGGCGAGGGCACCTACACGCTGGAGACGGTGGAGGACGCGCCGCAGGGCACGTCGGTCACCCTGCACCTCAAGCCGGCGGACTCCGACGACCAGCTGCACGACTACACCTCCGCCTGGACGATCAAGGACATCGTCAAGCGGTACTCGGACTTCATCACCTGGCCGATCCGGACCGTCCCCGGGAAGACCGACGGGGACGCCGCTCCCGAGCCCGAGACGCTGAACTCGATGAAGGCCCTGTGGGCGCGCTCGCGCGAGGAGGTGTCCGACGACGAGTACCACGAGCTGTACAAGCACATCAGCCACGACTGGCGCGAGCCGCTGGAGACGATCCGGCTCCAGGCGGAGGGCACCTTCGAGTACCAGGCCCTGCTGTTCGTCCCCTCGCACGCCCCGCACGACCTCTACACGCAGGGCTACAAGCGCGGTGTGCAGCTGTATGTGAAGCGCGTCTTCATCATGGACGACTGCGAGGCGCTGCTGCCGCCCTACCTGCGCTTCGTCAAGGGTGTGGTCGACGCGGCGGACCTCTCGCTGAACGTCTCCCGCGAGATCCTCCAGCAGGACCGCCACATCCGGATGATGCAGCGCCGGCTGACGAAGAAGATCCTCTCCACGGTCAAGGACACGATGACCGCGGCCCCGGACCGCTACGCCACGTTCTGGCGGGAGTTCGGCTCGGTCCTGAAGGAGGGGCTGCTCTCCGACTCCGACAACCGCGAGACCCTCCTCGCCGTCGCGTCGTTCGCGAGCACGCACGCCGACGACGAACCCACCACGCTGGCGGCGTACGCGGAGCGGATGAAGGACGGCCAGGAGGACATCTACTACCTGACCGGCGAGACCCGCGAGAGCATCGAGAACTCCCCGCACATGGAGGCGTTCCGGGCCAAGGGCATCGAGGTCCTGCTGCTCACCGACCCCGTCGACGAGGTCTGGGTCGACGTCGTGGGCGAGTTCGACGGCCGCCGGCTGCGCTCCGTCGCCAAGGGCGAGGTCGACCTCGGCACGCAGGACGGCGAGCAGGGCGACGGCGAGCGGGAGAAGCGGAGCGAGGAGTACGCCGGGCTGCTCGGCTGGATGAAGGAGACGCTCGGCGAGGACGTCAAGGAGGTCCGCCTCTCGTCCCGCCTCACCGTCTCCCCGGCCTGCATCGTCTCCGACGCCCACGACCTCACCCCGGCGCTGGAGAACATGTACCGCGCGATGGGGCAGGAGGTGCCCACGGCCCAGCGGATCCTCGAACTCAACCCCGGTCACCTGCTGGTGAAGGGCCTGAACCAGGCGTACAAGGAGCGTGAGGACCGCACCGAACTCGCGGAGACCG
Organism: Streptomyces phaeofaciens; assembly: GCF_014648915.1. Lineage (GTDB taxonomy): Bacteria > Actinomycetota > Actinomycetes > Streptomycetales > Streptomycetaceae > Streptomyces > Streptomyces phaeofaciens. The sequence goes on from NZ_BMSA01000009.1 coordinate 114,411, forward strand.
CCGAGCTGTTGCACGGTCTCGCGGTGCTCGCCGAGGGCGGCCGGCCGAAGGAGCCGGGACGGTTCGTGAAGCTGGTGGCGGACCATCTGGAGCGCTCGCTGTAACGCCTCGGGGCCGGGCAGGAGGCCTCCTCCTGCCCGGATTCTTCACCGGCCGCACACCCCGCCTCCTAATTGGTTGACTCAATCAACTAGGCCTACGATGCTGCGCAGTCGTGCCGGCTCGCGTCCCCCCACGGAGGCCCCACCATGCCCCATGCCCCTTCGCGGCCCGCCGAGGCGGGGGAGCCCCTGTCGGGCGGCGATCTCGTGGTGACGGGGGAGTCCATACCGGGCGACGATTCCGTGGTCACGGGGGAGTCCGTGCCGGGCGGCGATCCCGAGACGCCGGCGGAGTCCATACCGGCCGGCGATTCCGAGACGCCGGGGGAGCCCGCGGCGCCGCGGACCGGTTTCCTCGTCGCCGTGCTGGCCTTTGCCGTCGCCGCGTTCGTTCCGGGACGGCGGCAGGGGAAGGGGCGGCCGCGACGGCAGCTGCCGGCGGGCGGTCCGGCCGCCGCGCCGGCCTCGAAGGACGGGCGGGCAGCCCCGGAGTGGCGGGCTGTGGATGCGGCAGTCGTCCCGGAGCGGCGGCCCGTGGATGCGGCAGTCGCCCAGGAGGGGCGGGCCGTCGGAGCCGCCGTGGCCGTCCCGCTCGCCCGCGCCGTGGCCGAACTGGTCGCGGTCGTACCGGGGTTGGCCGACGGCGGACGGGCAGGCGGTCACGCCGTGCGTGGACAGGTCCGGGGCGCGGAGGACGTACCCGTGTGCGGGGCCTCCGTCACGCTGATCTCGCCGGGCGGCCGCCAGGTGGGCCGCGCGCTCGCCGGGGCCGACGGCCTCTACTCCGTCGAGGCGCCGGGGGAGGGCACCTACGTCCTCATCACCGCCGCCGACGGTCATCAGCCGCAGGCCGCCACCGTGGTCGTCGGGGCCGCGCCGGTGACGTACGACGTACTGCTCAGCGGCACCAGCGGGCTGGCCGGCGCGGTGCGGTCCGCGGACGGCGGGGCGCCGGTCGCCGGGGCGGTGATCGTCGTCACCGACGTCCGCGGCGATGTGCTGGCCACCGCGCGGACGGACGGCTCGGGCGAGTTCTCCCTCGCCGAACTGGTGCCCGGGGCGGTGACCCTGGCGGTCGGCTCGCCCCGGCACCGGCCGCTGGCCCTTCCCGTCGAGATCGGCGCCACCGGGATCACCCGGGTCGACGTCGCCCTGCGCCCCGGCGCGCAGGTGCGGGGCACGGTGCGCGGCGCGGGCGCCCCGCTGGCCGACGCGCGGGTCACGCTGACGGACGCCGCCGGCAACGTCCTCGCCACCGCCACGACCGGGAGCGACGGGGCGTACGCCTTCTCCGACCTGGACGACGGTGAGTACACGGTCATCGCCACCGGCTACCCGCCCCGCGCGACCGGGATCACCCTCGGCGGCGCCGACCGGGACGCCCACGACATCGAACTCGCCCACACCGGCGACTAGGACCTGTCCGGTCGATCAAGTCGCAGGAAAGCGACGGCACCTTGCAGCACGGCCGAGCGGGGTCGTGGGGGCCCCTCCCGCTCGAGCGAAGCCGAGAGTGGGGGAGCGTGCAGCTGCAAGGCGGAGGAGGGCGTCGACGCGGTGGGGGCACCCCCGGCCGGAGGCTGGGGGGCGTCGGCAACCGACGACAACGCCGCTGGGGGTCCCCCCTCTGGGGGAGTGCGTGCCAGACCCCGCGTCTGCGGCATGATCGGCCGGACAGGTCCTTAGGCCCGCACGCTCGCCGCGTTGTCGGGATCACACGCACCGGACGCCGCGAGCCGGACGGGACTTTGCGGACACGGCCTGGCGCCCGGCCCGCGGCCTCCTCGGACCCGGGTGCCGCCATGACTGTTCGCATGCTTGAAGTTGCTCGAAGAATGCCTCAATCTTGCAGTAACAGTCATCGCTGTGAGGGGTGAGGCATGACGTACGTCGAGGACGAGCTGGCCGGCCAGCCCGAGTGCTGGACCCGGGCCGCGGCCGAAGCCGACCGGTACAAGGGGGAGTTGCCGTCGCCGGGCGAGCGGGTCGCGGTCGTCGGCTGCGGCACCTCCCTCTTCATGGCCCAGGCCGCCGCCGCCCTGCGCGAGGACGCGGGCCACGGCGAGACCGACGCCTTCGCCGCCTCCGCCTTCCCCCATGGACGCGCCTACGACCGGGTCGTCGCCCTCACCCGCTCGGGCACCACCACCGAGGTGCTCGACCTGCTCTCCCGGCTGCGCGGACGCACCCGTACGACCGCGATCACCGCCGACCCGCACACCCCGGTCGTGCGGGCCGCCGACCAGGTCGTGGTCCTCGCCTACGCCGACGAACGCTCCGTCGTGCAGACGAGGTTCGCGACCACGGCGCTCACCCTGTTCCGCGCCCACGTCGGCCTGCACACGGACGCCGTCGTCACCGACGCCCGCACCGCGCTCACCGAGCCGCTGCCCGAAGGGCTCGTGGACTGCGGGCAGTTCACCTTCCTGGGACACGGCTGGAGCACCGGTCTGGCCAACGAGGCCGCGCTGAAGATGCGCGAGGCCGCCCTGGCCTGGACCGAGGCGTACCCCGCGATGGAGTACCGGCACGGCCCCCTCAGCATCAGCACCGCCGGCACGGCCACCTGGATGTTCGGCGAGGCTCCCGACGGCCTGGCCGCGCAGGTGCGGGCCACCGGCGCGTGGTGGATCCCCGGCACGCTGGACCCGCTCGCCGAACTGGTCCGCGCCCAGCGGCTGGCCGTGGCCCTCGCCGCCGCCCGCGGCCTCGACCCGGACCGGCCCCGCCACCTCACCCGCTCGGTGATCCTCTGACCGGTCCACCAGGAGCTGCCGTGCCCCTCACCACCACCGGCGAACTGGTCGCCCGGGCCCGCGCGGCCCGCACCGCCGTCGCCGCCTTCAACATCATCACCCTGGAACACATCGAGGCGGTCGTCGCCGGTGCCGAGGCCGCCCGCGCGCCCGTCGTCCTCCAAGTCAGCGAGAACGCCGTCGCGTTCCGCGGCGGCCGGCTGCTGCCGCTGGCCCGCGCCGCCGCCGTCGCCGCCGAACACGCCGCCGTGCCCGTCGCGTTGCACCTCGACCACATCCACAGCGCGGCCCTGCTCGACCAGGCCGTGGACGCCGGATTCAGCTCTGTGATGTACGACGCCTCCCGGCTGCCGTACGACGGAAATCTCGCGGCGATCCGGGCCGCCGTCGACCGGGCTCACGCCCAAGGACTGTGGACCGAGGCGGAGTTGGGGGAGATCGGGGGCAAGGGCGCCCATGCGCCCGGCGCCCGCACCGACCCCGCCGAGGCCTGCGCGTTCGTCGCGGACTCGGGTGTGGACGCGCTGGCCGTGGCCATCGGCAGCGTCCACGCGATGACCACCCGCACCGCGACCCTCGACCACGCGCTGCTCGGACGTCTCGCCGCGGCCCTCGACGTGCCGCTCGTCCTGCACGGCTCCTCCGGAGTCCCGGACGACGAGCTGACCGCCGCCGTCACGGGCGGCATCACCAAGGTCAACGTCGGTACCGCCCTGAACCAGGCCATGACCGGCGCGATCCGGGAACACCTCACCAACCACCCGGAAGCGGTCGACTCCCGCACCTATCTGAGCGCGGCCCGGGAGGCGATGGCGCGGACCGTGGAGCGGATCACCCGGCTGCTCAGTCCTTCCTGACAGCCCGCAGGACCACGAACTTCCGGTCCCCGGAGACCAGTTCGCCGTTCCCGAACAGCCGCTTCAGCTTCACGTGGTAGCCGAGGTGACGGTTGCCCACCACCCACAGCTCGCCGCCCGGCCGCAGCACCCGCCGCGCCCCGCTGAACATCCGCCACGCCGTCGCGTCCGTCGTCGCCTGGTGCGAGTGGAACGGCGGGTTGTTCAGCACGACGTCCACACTGTCGTCCGGTACCCCGTCCAGCCCGTCACCGACCCGGAACTCGGCGTGCCCCGGCACCCCGTTGGCCTTGTACGTCGCCTCCGCCGAGGCCACCGCCTGGAACGACTCGTCCGTGAACAGCACCTCGGCCGCCGGGTTGGCCAGCGCCACCGCCGTACCGACGATCCCGTTGCCGCAGCCCAGGTCGACGACCCGGCGGGTGCCGCTGGTCGTCGGCAGGTGCTGGAGGAAGAACCGGGTGCCGATGTCGAGACGGTCGGCGCAGAACACCCCCGCGTGGTTGACGACCGGACGTCCCGAGAGGGCGCGGCCGAGGTCGCCGGGCAGGTCGTAGGCGTACGGCCACGGGCTGGCGTGGCGCGGCCGCGACGGGTCCGGGGTGCAGTGGATCAGCCGGGCCTTCTGCTCGGCGAGCGAGGTCCGGGTCGGGCCGATGATCCGCTCGAACAGCCGCAGCGTCGAGGTGTGGATCTCCTTCACCATCCCGGTGCCGACCACGACCGTGCCCGGGTGCACGGCCGGCGCCAGCCGCAGCAGCTGGTCCTCCAGCAGGGCGAGGCTCTTCGGCACCCGCACCAGGAGCACGTCGATCCGCTCGGGCACCGGGTCCTGGGTGGTGAGCAGCCGGACCGAGCCGGGCTCGACGCCGGCCCGCGCGAGGTTGGCCCGGGTCGCCTCCTGCCCCAGCCAGGAGTCGGTGATCTGCGTCGGGCGGTACGCCGCGAGCGCCGTGACCAGCGCCCCCCAGCGGTCGCCGAGCACCACGACCGTGCCGGTCAGCGGGACGTCCTGCGCCGCCAGGTGTCTGAGCAGGTAGGAGTCGGAGGCGTCCCAGGCGCGCAGCCGGTCACGTGGATCCTCGGGGTGGCGGGCCAGCGAGACCTCGCCCCACGGCGTCGTCATACGGTCGTTCATCGTGGGTCAAGGCTAGCCGAGCCGCAGCTCAGACCCGGTGGGGCAGGATGGTCCCATGGACGGCGAACTGTTTCCCAGGGAACGCCTCCAGGTCGCGCCGGGCGCGGTGCACCTGCCCGACTGGCTGGACCCGGCGGACCAGCGCGAGCTGCTCCGCTCCTGCCGGCAGTGGGCGCTCCCGCCGGCCGGACTGCGCACGGTCCGCACCCCCGGCGGCGGCACGATGACCGCCCGCCAGGTCTGCCTGGGCTGGCACTGGTACCCGTACGCCTACGCCCGCACGGTCGCGGACGGGGACGGCGCGCCGGTGAAGCCCTTCCCGAAGTCGCTGGGCGAACTGGGGCGGCGGGCGGTCGCCGACGCGCTCGGCCCGGAAGCGCAGGCGGAAGCGCAGGCGCAGATGGAGATGCAGGAGACGCAGGCGTACGACATCGCGTTGATCAATTTCTATGACGGGGACGCGCGGATGGGTATGCACCGCGACGCCGACGAGCGCTCCGACGCGCCGGTGGTCTCCCTCAGCCTCGGCGACACCTGCGTCTTCCGCTTCGGCAACACCGAGACCCGCACCCGGCCCTGGACCGATGTGGAACTGCGCAGCGGCGACCTGTTCGTCTTCGGCGGGCCGTCCCGCCGGGCCTACCACGGAGTGCCCAGGGTGCTGCCCGGAACGGCCCCCGCCGCGCTGGGCCTCACGGGACGGCTGAACGTCACCTTGCGGGTCAGTGGCTTCCCCGACGCCGGCTGAGGAACGGATCATGGGAGACTCCCCCTCATGAGCGGCAAGGCGGACCCCCGGCCGGCGGGGGAAGGGATCACCTCGAGAGCGCGGCTGGACCGGGGGCGTGGTGCGCTCGGGCCCGCGCTGGAGCTGGTGCACACCGGGCGGGCGCCCACCCGGGCGGTGCTCACCGCCGAACTCGGTGTCACCCGGGCGACGGCCGGCGCGGTCGCCGCCGAGCTGGAGGCACTGGGCCTGATCCGGGTCGACGCCCGGCCCGGCGCCGCCGCCGGCTCCCAGGGCCGCCCCTCGCACCGGCTGGACGTCGCCGAGGACGGGCCGGTCGCGCTGGCCGCCCAGGTGCACGCCGACGGGTTCCGGGCCGCGCTGGTCGGGCTCGGCGGGCGGATCGTCGCCACCACCCCGAGCTGCGAGACCGTGGACGAAGACCCGGCGAAGGTGCTCGGCGCGGCCGTCGACGCCGGCGCGGAGCTGTTGCGGCGGACCGGGCGCCGGTGCGTGGGCGCCGGACTCGCCGTGCCGTCCGCCGTGGCCGAACCCGAGGGTCTGGCACTGAACCCGCTCCACCTGGCCTGGCCGGTGGGCGCGCGGGTGCGGGAAACCTTCGCCGGCTGCGTCCGGGACGCCGGGATCACCGGGCCCGCCTTCGCGGGCAACGACGTCAACCTCGCCGCCCTCGCCGAACACCGGCACGGCGCCGGACGCGGCGCCCGCGATCTGCTGTGCGTGGCCACCGGCCACCGGGGCGTCGGCGGCGCGCTCGTCCTCGACGGCCGGCTGCACACCGGCAGTTCGGGCCTCGCCCTCGAAGTCGGCCATCTCACCGTCAACCCCGAGGGCCGCCCCTGCCACTGCGGCAGCCGCGGCTGCCTCGACGTCGAGGCCGACCCGCTCGCCCTCCTCACCACGGCCGGACGCGACCCCGGCCCCGAGGGCTCCCTGCTTCAGCAGGCCAACGAACTGATCCGCGAGGAGTACGCCGACCCCGTCGTCCGCACGGCCGCCGAGGCCCTGATCGACCGGCTCGGACTGGGTCTGGCCGGCCTGGTGAACATCCTCAACCCCGACCGGATCATCCTCGGCGGTCTGCACCGCACCCTCCTGGACGCCGACCCCGACCGGCTGCGCGCCGTCGTCGCCGACCGCAGCCTGTGGGGCCGCAGCGGTGGGGTTCCGATCCTGGCCTGCTCCCTCGACCACAACAGCCTGGTCGGCGCGGCCGAGGTGGCCTGGCAGCCGGTGCTGGACGATCCGCTGGCGGCGCTCGGTCAGGTCTGAGGGCACTGGGGGGGGGAACCCGGCCCGGCCCACCGACCGGCTGTCCGCCCGCGCTGACCGTGACGCCCGCGCTGACCGCGATCGGCACCGTGCGGCCGGTCGGCGAGGCCGTCGGCACGGCCGTACCGGCACCGACCACCGCCGCGTACCGGATCCGCATGGTCCACCCCCGCGACAGAACCTCTCCCCGGACCCTTGCCCCCTCCGACTACCAGCCGCGTGCCGCCGCCGACAGCCGCTCGCGGACCCTCAGCACATCGGGATTGGCGTCGGCGCCCGGGCGCTGGACGAGGAACAGGGTGTTGAGCGGCGGCTCCTCGGGCGCGTGCAGCCGGGCGAGCCGGCCCGTGTCCAGGTACTCCTGGCACAGCGAGTGCGGCAGGACGCTGTAGCCGGCGCCCGCGTTGACGGCGGACAGCACCGCGTAGAGGTTCGGCACGGTGACCGCGGCCCGCGCGGTGAGCTGTTTGCCGAAGACGTTGCGCCAGTAGCGGCGGGCGATCGGCAGGTCCTCGGCGTAGGTGACCAGCGGGACGTCCCGCAGCGCGGCGCACAGGTCACCGGCCTCCGGATGCGCGGCCACCCGTCGTGCCCAGGCGGGGGAGGCGACCAGGACGTACTCCTCGTCGGCCAGCGGCGCCGACTCCAGGGCACGGCCGCGCGGCCGCCGGGTGGCGATCACCAGGTCGTGCCGCCCGCCCCGCAGCTCCTCCAGGAGCGGCTCGGTCAGCCCCTGGGTGACCCGCAGCTCCAGCCCCTCGGCGACCAGCGGGGCCAGCGCGGGCAGCACCCGCACGCACAGCAGCTCCGACGGCCCCGCCAGATGCACCGGCGCGGTCTGCCCGGACAGCGGACCGCCGCCCTCCAGCGCGGCCAGCGCGTCGAGGGGCCCGGCGACCTGGCCCGCGAGCTCGTGCGCGGGCGGGGTGGGCTCCACGCCCCGGGGCAGCCGGGTGAACAGCTCGCGCCCGGTCTGCTGCTCCAGGGTGCGGATCTGTGCCGTCACCGTGGGCTGCGACAGCCCCAGCTGCGGGGCGGCCGCCGTGAAGGAGCCCGAGCGGTACACGGCCAGGAAGGTGCGCAGCAGGTTGAGGTCGGCGCGGGCCGGGAGCTGCCGGCCGGGGTCGGCCAGAAGTGCGGCGAGCTCCGGGGTCCGGTTCTTCATGCCCACCAGCGTAGACGCCCGCCCCATCGGAGTCCCGATGGCAGGCATTGCCCCAACTATTGGTTTCCCGATGAAAGCCGCGCGTACGGTCGAAGACGTCCACGGCCCCGCCGCACGGACCGCTCCCTCCGAAAGGCACCCCGATGACCACGCAGAACGCGATCGAATGGCCCGAGAAGTACCTGCCCGGCACCGGCGACAACTTCGTCTCCAACGAGGTGATCGTCCAGGGCCCGACCGCGGCCGCCGTCTGGCACCACCTGACCGACACCTCCGAGTGGGAGGGCTACTACGACAACGTCGCCGACATCTCCTTCCCGCAGGGCGGCGGACCCGAGCTGAAGGACGGCCTGGTGTTCAGCTTCGGCACGTTCGGCTTCCCGCCCCTGGACGCGCGCGTCGTCCGCTTCCAGGCCCCCGCCGAGGGCGTCCCCGGCCGGCTGTCCTGGACCGCGCGGCAGGACGGCACCCCCGAGGAGCGCCTCGACGTGCTGCACGCCTGGCTGGTCGAGGACCTGCCCGGCGGCCGGGTCCGCATCCTGACCCAGGAGACACAGATCGGGCAGCCTGCCGCCGCACTGGCCGCCGAGCGTCCGAACCCCATGCTCAACGGCCACCAGGCCTGGCTGGACGGCCTCGTGCGCGCCGCGGCGCAGTAGGTTGACATCATGACCGACAAGACCACTGTGAGTGTCCTGGGAACCGGCATCATGGGCGCGGCGATGGCCCGCAGCCTCGCCCGCGCCGGACACACCGTCCGCGCCTGGAACCGCACCCGCGCCAAGGCCGAGCCGCTGACGGCCGACGGCATCGAGGTCGTCGGCACGCCCGCCGAGGCCGTGCGGGACGCGGACGTGGTCCTGACCATGCTCCACGACGGCCCCGCCGCACTGGAGGTCATGCGCGAGGCCGCACCCGCCCTGCGCCGGGGTGCCGTCTGGGCGCAGTCCACGACCGCCGGGATCGAGGCGATCACCGGCCTGGCCGCCTTCGCGGGCGAGCACGGCCTGGTGTTCTTCGACGCGCCCGTGCTGGGCACCCGCCAGCCCGCCGAGGCCGGTCAGCTGACGGTCCTGGCGGCCGGCCCGGCCGCGCACCGGGACGCGGTGGCGCCCGTCTTCGACGCGGTGGGCGCCCGCACGGTGTGGACCGGCGAGGACGGCGGCGCGGGCAGCGCGACCCGGCTGAAGCTGGTGGCCAACAGCTGGGTCCTCGCGGCCACCGCCGCGGCCGGTGAGGTGCTCGCCCTGTCGCAGGCCCTGGGCGTCGACCCGGAGGCGTTCTTCGGGCTGATCGCCGGCGGCCCGCTCGACATGGGCTATCTGCGCGCCAAGACGGGCCTGGTGCTCGACGAGCGGTTGTCGCCCGCTCAGTTCGCCGTGACGACGGCGGCCAAGGACGCCCGGCTCATCGTCGAGGCCGGCCGGGCGAACGGCGTCCGCCTCGATGTGGCGGCCGCGACCGCCGACCGTATGGAGCGCGCCGCCGCGCAGGGCCACGGCGACGAGGACATGGCCGCCGCCTACTTCGCCAGCTTCGACGAGAAGGCCTGACGCGCACCGGCCGGTCGGCCGGGTGGCCGCGCCGTCAGTCCGGGACGGCGCGGCGCGGCCTGGCGACCAGCTCGCCCCCGCAGTTGGGGCAGACGCCCCGCATCTGCGCGCCGCACGGCACGCAGAACGTGCACTCGTAGGAGCAGATTAGGGCCGGTGCCCCGGGCGGCAGCGCGGCGGTCGTGCAGCGCTCGCAGCGGTCGCGCATCTCCAGGGCCATCGCGTCCAGCTCCTCGTGCGTGGGGTGACCTGACGCGTCCCATCCTCGGCGCGCCCCGCTCGCACGGCAGTGCCGCGCCGGGACAGAACCCGACACGATCGGGCCACCCCCGGCCGGGGGGCCGGGGCGCCCGATCGGACACGACCCCAGGCCGGTACGTCCCCGAGCGCGGTCCGCACGGCCGTCACCCCTGAGGGCCCCCGGGGAGGGCGCCCCGCCCCGGCGCGGACAGGTGCAGGACCTGGAACAGGTCGCCGTCCGCCTTCGGCGTGGCGTGCTCCCACAGCGAGAAGTGCACGGTCTCCCAGCGGCTGGTGTCCACGGCCGCCGCGGCGAGCACCGCGCCGTCCTCCCGCGCCAGCCGCCCGGCCTCCGCCACCGCCTCCCGCGCCACCTCGGACAGCACCACCCCGTCCGGCACCGGCCGGCGCCGCCGTACGGCGAACCGGGCGGGCGCACCCGTGGCCACGCCCTCGTGGTGGGCCAGCCCGGTCCACTGCCGGACCACCGGGCGCCCGAAGTCGTCGCTCAGCCCCTGGAACGGGCCTCCCCAGAGGAAGGCGTTCATGCCCTCCACGGTGTTCCACAGGTAGAACGGCGCGTACTGGTTCACCGGCGAGCCGTGCACCCCGCGCTCACGCACCAGGTACGCCTTGATCCCGAGGCCCTCCCAGTCGTCCAGCAGATGCCCGACACGGGCCACGCGCGCGCGGACGACGCCCATGTCGTAGTCGGCGGGCAGCGTCAACTCGTACTGCATGGCATGCATGTCGGGCCTCCTAGACGGCGGAGCGGGGTGCGAGCAGGCCGAGCAGGCCCCGGACGCCCGCGTCGAAGTCGGCGGGCGAGCCGGAGGCGCGGGCCAGGACATAGCCGCCCTGCACGGTGGCGACGACGGTCGCGGCGATCGCCTCCCCGTCCAGCTCGGGGCCGAACTGCCCCTGCTCCTTGCCCTCTTCGACGATCCCGGCGAGCTGTTCACGGAGCCAGTCGAGGGTCTCGTCGACCGGCTCGCGCAACTCCTCGCTCGCGACGACGTCCGGATCCATCGTCAGCCGCCCGATCGGGCAGCCGCGCAGCACCTCGCGCTCGCGCGTCAGGTACGCCTCGATGCGCTCGTACGGGGTGCCCGGCCCGTGGAGCACTCCCGCGGCACCGGCGCGCAACTCCTCGGCGGTCCGCCGGATCGCGGCCAGCGCGAGATCGGGCTTGCCCTTGAAGTGGTGGTACATGCTGCCCTGCCCGGCGCCCGCCCGCTCCAGGATCGCCTTGGGGCTGGTGCCCACGTACCCGCGTTCCCAGAGCAGTTCCCGGGTGGACTCGATCAGTCGCTCCGACGTCGTCATGAAGCCACTGTACATACTAGTAGTTACAGAAACGGGAGGGCGCGAGAGAGGGCACGAGAGGGAGCACGGGAGCATGCCGCACGCTCCCGTCTACTCCCCGGGAGGTATCCGCACTGCCGCTGGCCGTACGACGACCCGGACCCCCTGCGCGCGGGACGGTCGAGGCGTAACGGAAGACGGAAGACCTCACCGAGGAGATGACCGAGATGAACACCCTGGCGAACTGGGACGGCGGCCCCGGCCCGTGGATCCTGTTCCTCCCGTTGATCTGGGCGGCCGTCGTCGTCGGCGTCGTCACGTTCCTGCGCCGCACGGTGTGGCGCGGCCGCCGCGGCCCGTGGAACACGGTGGACGCGCGCCCCACCGGCGACTCGCCCCTGGCGGTCCTCGGCCGGCGCTTCGCCTCCGGCGAGATCGACGAGGACGAGTACTGGCGCCGGCTGTCCGTCCTGGACGAGCAGTTCGGCCGGTTCGACCGGTTCGACCGCAAGGGTGGTGCGGCATGACGACCGCGACCGCCACCCGGACTGCCGCCCGGGTCGTCGACGCCGTGAAGGTCTACGGCGTCGGCGACACCGCCGTACGGGCCCTGGACGGGGTGAGCGTGGCCTTTCCGGCCGGACGCTTCACCGCGATCATGGGCCCGTCGGGCTCCGGCAAGTCCACCCTGATGCACTGCGCAGCCGGCCTGGACACGCTCACCTCCGGCACCGCCCACATCGGCGACACCGAGCTGGGCACCCTCGACGACCGCCGTCTGACACTGCTGCGCCGCGACCGGGTCGGCTTCGTCTTCCAGGCGTTCAACCTGGTGCCCACCCTCACCGTCGAGGAGAACATCCGGCTGCCGCTGGACCTCGCGGGCGAGCGGGGCGAGCGGGAGCGGATCGACGCCCTGATCGACGTCGTCGGACTGCGCGACCGGCTCCGCCACCGGCCCTCGGAACTCTCCGGCGGCCAGCAGCAGCGGGTCGCCGTGGCCCGGGCGTTCGCCGGCCGCCCCGATGTCGTCTTCGCCGACGAGCCCACCGGCAACCTCGACTCCCGCTCCGGCGGAGAGGTGCTCGGGCTGCTCGCCCGGACCGTGCGCGAGACCGGCCGCACGGTCGTCATGGTCACCCACGACCCGGTGGCCGCCGCCCACGCCGACGAGGTCGTCTTCCTTGCCGACGGACGCCTCGTCGACCGGATGGAGTCCCCGACCGCCGACCGCGTCCTGGACCGCATGAAAGCCTTCGAGGTGCCGTCATGAGGACCGCCGTCCGCCTCAGCCTGTCCTCGCTCCGCGCCCACCGGCGCCGCTTCGCCGGGACCTTCCTCGCCGTCTTCCTCGGCGTGGCCTTCCTGGCCGGCACCCTCGTCATGGGCGACACCCTGCGCGCGAGCTTCGACTCGATGTTCGGCAGCGCGACCGCCGGCACGGACGCGGTGGTCCGGGGCGCCGACGCCGTCACCACCCCCGGCGAGAGCCAGGGCGTGCGAGCCCCCGTGCCCACCTCCCTGGTCACGGCCGTCGAGGCGGTCCCCGGCGTGGCGGCCGCCGCCCCGGACATCCAGGGCGCGGGCCAGCTCGTCGGCCGCGACGGCGAGCCGATCGGCGGCCAGGGCCCGCCCACCCTCGCCGGCAACTGGATCACCGATCCGAAGCTCAATCCCTACCGGCTCGCCGAGGGCCGTGCCCCCGCCCGCTCCGGCGAGGTCGTCGTCAACCGCGGCGCCGCCGACAAGGGCGGCCTGGGGATCGGCGACACCACCACCCTCAGGACGCCGGACCCGGTGCGGGTGACGATCGTCGGCCTCGCGACCTTCGGCGGCGAGGACGGCATGGCCCAGGTGACGTTCACCGGGCTGACCCGCGCCGACGCCGAGAAGTACCTCACCGCCCGGCCCGGCCTGGCCGCGAGCATCGTGGTGCGGGCCGAACCCGGCGTGAGCGGGTCGCAGCTCGTCGACCGGCTGACTCCCGTACTGCCACACGGAGTCGAGGCCATCACCGGCCGACAGGCCGCGCAGGAGAACACCGACATGATCGCCAGCCAGTTTTTGACGATCTTCACCACGTTCCTGCTGGTGTTCTCCGGGGTCGCCCTGCTCGTCGCGACCTTCTCCATCCACAACACCTTCGCGATCGTCGTCGCCCAGCGCACCCGGGACAACGCCCTGCTGCGCGCGCTCGGCGCCTCCCGGCGTCAGGTCACCGCCGCGACCCTCGTCGAGGCGGGCGCGGTCGCCGTGATCGCCTCCGCGGCCGGACTCGCGGGCGGCATCGGCATCGCGGCCGGCCTCCAGGCCCTGTTCCCGGCCATCGGATTCCCGTTCCCCGAGGGGGACCTGGTGATCGGCATCCTGTCGCTCACCCTGCCGCTGGCGGTCGGCGTCCTGGTCTGCGTCGGCTCCGCGCTCCTGCCCGCCGTACGCGCCGGGCGCACCGCCCCGCTGGCCGCGCTGCGCGAGACCGCCGTCGACACCTCCGGCGCCTCCCGCCCGCGCGCGGTCACCGGAGCCGGCCTGCTCGCCCTCGCCCTCGCGATGACCCTCACCGGCGTGCTGGTCTCCCCGTCCGTCTGGCCGGCCGGCGTCGGCGCCGTCCTGGCCCTGGCCGCCTTCGTCGTCCTCGGCCCGGTCGCCTCCGGTACGGCCGTGCGGGTGCTCGGCGCCCCCCTCGAACGGCTCCGGGGTGTCACCGGCGGGCTCGCCCGGCGCAACGCCCTGCGCAGCCCCGGGCGGACCGCCGCCACCGCGAGCGCGCTGATGATCGGCGTGGCCGTGGTCGCCCTGTTCACCGTGTTCGGGGCCTCGCTCAAGGCGACCATGGACCAGACCGTCTCCCGCTCCTTCGCGGGCGACGTCGCCGTCAGCACCCCGTCCTTCGGCGCCGGCGGCAGCGGCCTCAGCCCGAAACTGGCCCCCGCGATCGCCGCCCTCCCGGAGGTCGACACCGCCGTCGGACTCGGGCGCGGGGTCGCCGAGGTGGACGGCGCGGGACGGGCGCTGACCGTCACCGACCCGGTGGCACTGGAACGGACCTTCGACCTCGGCGAGGTGCGGGGCTCCCTGCGCGACCTCGGCACCGACGGCCTCGCCCTCACCGGGCAGGAGGCCGACCGGCGGGGCCTCCACCTCGGCGACACGGCCCGCCTCACCTTCACCGACGGCGAACGGCGGACCTTCACCGTCCGCGCGGTCTACGGCCGTTCCGAGCTCGCCGGCGACTACGTCGTCACCCGCGCCGCCTGGGCCCCGCACCGCACCCAGGACGCGGACACGCTGGTCGCCGTCTCCTTCAAGGACGGTGTGGCCACGAGCGCCGGCGAGGCGGCGGTCGAAAAGGTCGCCGAGCGGTACGGCAACCCCGAGGTCCAGACCCGCGACGAGTACGCCGCGTCCTCGGCGGGCGGCATCGACATGATGCTCACGCTCGTCTACGCCCTGCTCGCCCTCGCCGTCCTCATCGCGCTGCTCGGCATCGCCAACACGCTGACTCTGGCCGTCCACGAGCGCACCCGCGAACTGGGGCTGCTGCGGGCCGTCGGCCAGACCCGGTCCCAGCTGCGGGCCATGGTCCGCTGGGAGTCGGTGCTGGTCGCCGCGTTCGGCACGGCGGGCGGACTGGTGCTCGGCGCCTTCCTGGGCTGGGTCCTGGTCCGCGCCTCCGACGGGGCGAGCGACAGCTCCTTCGCCTTCGCCGTGCCGCCCGCCCAGCTCGCCGTGGTGGCCCTGGTGGGCCTCGCGGCGGGCGCCCTCGCGGGCCTGCGCCCGGCCCGGCGGGCCGCCCGGCTGGACGTCCTGCGGGCCATCGCCACGGAATGACCGGCACCCGGGCGCACCGGTCGTGCCGCGTGGTGACCGGCCCCCGAAGGGCGGGCCGCACCGTGGCACGACCCGCACCCTCAGGCCAGGTCACCGCCCGGTCAGCCGACGACGGCGGACCGGGCGGGAGCATGCGCGGGCCGGTGCGCGTCCACGGAGACGACCTCCGCGAACCGCGGCGCGACCTGTTCCCGGGGCGTACGGCGCGGCGGACGGGCCACCCGCTCCGGCGGGGAGACCGCCGCGGGCAGCGTGAACCAGACGACCTTGCCGGACTCGCCGTCCGGCCGCGCGCCCCAGCTCTCGCTCACCGCGGCCACCATCGCGAGCCCGCGCCCGCAGGTGGCGAGCGCCTCCTCGTCGACGGCCCCGACCACCGGAAGCCGCGGATCGTGGTCCCGGACGGAGACGGTGAGCCGGTCGAGCAGCACCTCCATCTCCACGACGCACAACTTGTCGGGCTCGGCGTGCCGGTGGACGTTGGTCAACAGCTCCGTCACACCGAGCGCGGCCCGGTCTATCAAGGGATCCAGATGCCAGTAGCGCAACTGCGCCGATACGATTCTGCGGACCTGGCCGATCCGCGACGGCAGGGCTTGGAGCTCCACCGTGCAGTGCCTGCTTGGGTTGCTGATCACGGCTGCGACTCCCCGACTGAGGTCCGGAAGAACACGGAGTTCGGATCGATCGAGCAGAGCTGCTGCGCAAGGCGGCCGCCTGCTGTCGTGGCCGGCGGGGCTGGTTCGCAGCGTTATCGCCGGTAAACCCAGAGTGACGTGAGAACAGCGTGACTCAGGGGATACGACTGCGCAACTCGCGCCGCGTCAGCGGCGCCGGCCCGCGGCCTTCCGCACGGCTTCGATGAACCGGCGGGCCGCGGGCGGGCCGGGCTCGCCGGGGGCCGGGTCGTGGTCGCCGAGGGTCAGCAGGTACCGGTTGCCGTTCAGGTCGGCCAGCGCCCGGTCCTCCGGGGCGAACCAGGGCCGGGAGGCGCGGACCGCCTGCACCGGCGCACTGTCGATCTCGCTGCCGTAGCTGGTGAGCAGCTCCAGCCTGCCGCCGCTGATCCGCACCTGCCCGGCCCGGGTGAGCGAGCGCAGCCGCTTCCCGATCCGCACGCCCGTCGCCGTGAACTCCGGCTCCGCCATGCCTCTCCGCCCCCTCGCGGTCGTCCTCCGCCGATCGAACTCGTGTCCGTGATTCCGTGTGCGCCCCCGTGCGGGACCCGCTCCCGCCCAGGGGCTTTCGCCCGGTCCGGGAGTTTCGCCCCGCCCGGTGCAGTCTGCCCGCGCCGGGCGTCGAGCACCAGTACGCACGCCGGGCCGGTCCGCGCCGGGGGAGCATTCGCGCGAATGCGCCCCCCGGCTGTCCACGCCCGCCCCCCAGCGTCGCCTTTGAGGCCCTCAAAGGTGTGTTTATGCAGGTGAGAAGCGGTACGGAAGGTGCCTATGATCGGTGTGTCGGCCGCGCGACACGCCGTTTGCGCGAAGTGCGAAGGAGCCCCGCCGTGACCACCCCTCAGCAGACCCGGACCGGTGCCACCCTCGACGTCGACCACAGCGACGCCGCCTACCGCGGCTGGCTGAAAGAAGCCGTCCGCCGGGTCCAGGCCGACGCCAACCGTTCGGCCGACACCCATCTGCTGCGCTTCCCCCTCCCGGACCGCTGGGGCATCGACCTGTACCTCAAGGACGAGTCGACCCACCCGACCGGCAGCCTCAAGCACCGCCTGGCCCGCTCCCTCTTCCTCTACGGCCTCTGCAACGGCTGGATCCGGCCGGGCCGCCCGGTGATCGAGGCGTCCAGCGGCTCCACGGCCGTCTCCGAGGCGTACTTCGCCAAGCTGATCGGCGTGCCCTTCATCGCCGTCATGCCGCGCACCACCAGCGCCGAGAAGATCCGCCTCATCGAGTTCCACGGCGGGAGCTGCCACTTCGTCGACGACTCCCGCACGATGTACGAGGAGTCCGCCCGTCTCGCGGCGGACACCGGCGGCCACTACATGGACCAGTTCACCTACGCCGAACGGGCCACGGACTGGCGCGGCAACAACAACATCGCCGAATCCATCTTCCGGCAGCTGGAGTTGGAGCGGTTCCCGGAGCCCGCGTGGATCGTGGCCACGGCCGGCACCGGCGGCACCTCGGCGACCCTCGCCCGCTACGTCCACTACACCCAGCGCGACACCCGCATCTGTGTCGCCGACCCGGACAACTCCTGTTTCTTCGAGGGCTGGACCAGCGGCGATCCCGACGTCACCTGCGACTGCGGCTCCCGTATCGAGGGCATCGGCCGGCCCCGGATGGAGCCCAGCTTCGTGCCCGGCGCCATCGACCGGATGATGAAGGTCCCCGACGCGGCCAGTGTCGCCGCCGTCCGCGCGCTGGAACAGGCCATCGGCCGCAAGGCGGGCGGTTCGACCGGCACCGGGCTGTGGAGCGCGCTCAAGATCGTCGCCGAGATGGTCGCGCAGGGGCGCCGCGGCAGCGTGGTCACCCTGCTGTGCGACCCGGGGGACCGCTATCTCGACAAGTACTACTCCGACACCTGGCTGGCCGAACAGGGCCTGGACATCGCCCCGTACACCGCGGCGATCGACTCCCTGCTGGCGACGGGCGTCTGGCCGGAATGAGCCGGGCGGCCGGGCCGGGAGCGAGCGGAGGCCGGTGCCGGCGGGACGATGCCCGGCCTCGGTGCTACCCCGCTGTCCTGAGCCGCCGGTCCAGTGCCGTCACCGCGCCCCGGAAGGACCGCCCCAGTCCGGGCCGGGCCAGCCGCAGCCCGGCCCGGAACACGGCCGGGCCGTCCGCCGCGAACGTCCACTGCACCCGGGTCCCGGCGCCCGCCGGAGTGAGCCGCCACTCCTCGACCAGGGCCCGGACGGCCGGGACGTTGGTGACGTCCACCCGATAGGCGTACACGCAGGCCGCTCCGGCCGCCTCGGCCGCGAGCACCGTCTCGCGGAAGCGCGTACCGCCCCGCAGCCGCACGTCCCGGGCCGAGCCGCCGTCCAGCGGCTGGGCGGAGGTCACCGCGGGGAACCACTCGGCCCAGCCGGGCACGTCCCGCGCGAGCGCCTCGAAGACCCGCTCCGGGGAAGCGACCACCTCACGGGCGAAGACCAGCCGTACGGGAGCGGTTCCGACGAAGTCGAGCCCTTCGGGGCGCAGTCGGCGGGCCATACGCGCAACCTCCTCGCGGCGAGGAAAACGGGTGCGTCACCCTAACGGCCGGTCCGTCAGATGTCTGCACCCTCATCGGGCTCGCCCGCCACCACCAGCCGACGCAGATGCTCGGCGATCTCCGCGCGGGCCGCGCCCGGCAGGCCGGCGTCCGTCACCAGCGTGTCGACCTGCTCCAGCTCGGCGAACGAACTCAGGCCCACCACACCCCACTTGGTGTGGTCGGCGACGACCACGACCCGGCGCGCCGACTGCACCAGCCGGCGGTTGGTCTCGGCCTCCGCCAGGTTCGGCGTCGACAGGCCCGCCTCGGCGGATATCCCGTGCACACCGAGGAACAGCAGATCGAAGTGGAGCGCCTTGATCGCCTGGTCGGCGACCGGCCCCACCAGCGAGTCGGACGGGGTGCGCACCCCGCCGGTCAGGACCACCGTGGCCGCGCCCTGACGCGGGCCCGAGGTGCGCTGCGCGACATGGAAGACGTCCGCCACCCGCACCGAGTTGGTCACGACGGTCAGGTCCGGCACGTCCACCAGCTGGTGCGCCAGCGCGTACGTCGTCGTACCGCCCGACAGGGCGATCGCGCTGCCCGGCGCGACCAGCTCGGCGGCGGCCCGCGCGATGTCCTCCTTGGCGGTCAGCTCCAGGCCTGACTTCGCCTCGAAGCCCGGCTCGTGGGTGCTGGCCTCCACGATCGGTACCGCACCTCCGTGCACCTTCTCCAGAACACCCTGACGGGCCAGCGCGTCGAGATCGCGGCGCACCGTCATGTCCGACACGCCGAGCTTGCGGGTCAGCTCGTTGACACGGACGCCCCCACGGCGCCGGACCTCGTCCAGGATCAGGGCGCGGCGCTGCTCCGCGAGGAGGTTCTGATTCTCGCTCACGTACGCTCCGGTCCTTTCCTCACACGTTCAACAGGCCCGCCCACCTGCTGCGACGAGGATGTTCTCCCTGGCCACGGTGCGCGGGCGTCCCATCCTTGCACGGGAGCGCCCGAGCCGTCCCACCGCCCCGACGCGTGCATGCCATTCCGAGGGGTGATCGGCTTCCGTCCCACGGTTCGGTCACCTCCCGTCACACGGACAGGCGGAGATTCGGTGACGAGAGGTGTAAGTCGCCCCCGGAGCGGAGATCCTGTGCCCGCACGGACACATGTCGACGGCGTGTCACGGGGGAAGTGCGAACGGTGGAACGATCCTCTCAGGGCGGAGAGGCCCTGGAACTGCTGGTCCACGGCGTGGGCGGGGCCACGCCCGAGAAGATGCTGAACGATCCGCGCACGGTGCGGATCACCGGCGACGACACGGCGGCGGTGTACCGGCGCGTCGACGACGCCGGGCCGGACGGCGCGGCCGCTCACCACGACCGGCCCGTCCCCGAGGCCTACGTCTGGTCCAACCTCACCTCCGGGAACGGCACCCGGGCGCTGTGGCTGTTGCTGCTGCCGTTCATGGTGGTCAACCTGGCCCACTGGATGCGCCCGGCGGCCCGGGAGGGCACCCGCGCGGTCCGTCTGTACGGACTGCTCGTGCGCCTGGCCGGGCTGAGCCTGACGGTGCTGCTGGTCGCCGCGGCCTGCGAGGTCGCCCTCGACCTCACGGCCTGGCAGTGCGCGGGCACACGCGCGTGCGCCGAGCGCCACTCCTGGCTGGGCTTCCTCTCGCCCGACGTCTCGGACGGCGGCTGGTGGAGCGCGCCCGGACGCCGCCTCGCCCTCGCCGCCCTGGTCCCGACCGCGCTGACCGGCCTCCTCTGGTACCTGTCCCACCGCACCTGGCGGGCGTACGAGTCCCAGGAACCCCTCGACCGCACGCCCGAACCGGAGAACGGCCCCGGCCACACCGCCCTGAGCCGCCCCGGCTTCTGGTACGGCCGCCGCCTGGTCGCCCGGCTGCGGGCGGCGCACACCGCGGCGGGCCTGCTGACGGTGGCCGCGGCGGTCGGTACGGCGGCGGCACGCGAGGACCGCCGGCCGGGCGGCCCGGTGCTCCTCGACCTGCTCGGCCGGTCCCTGGAAGGAGCGCTGGCCTGCGGCGCGCTGGCCGTGATCTGGGTGGTGTGCCGCCGCGGCCGCAGCGAGCGCCGCCTGGACCGCCGGCTGGACGCCCACCTCGTCCGGCGCCTCCCGCTCGCCACCCTCGTCCTCCTCGCCCTCACCCTCGGGTACGCCGGCTGGGCCCGACCGGGCTGGCAGTCGGGGGGACGCCTCCCGGGAGACACGACGTTCGGCACGATCGCTCTCGCCCAGGGCGTGGTCGTGCTCGCTCTCGCGGCGGTCGCCCACACGCTGCACCGTGCCGGGGGCGACGGCCCCGTCCCCGGAGCCTCGGGCGGGCGTTCCGCGCTGCGCGGGCTCGGCGGGCCCGCGGTCGCCATGCTGGCGTGCGCCCTCGGCGGGGTGATGTCCGGCGGCGTGTCCCAGCGGGTGTCGGACTGGCTGGACGGCACCGGAACCTTCCTCGACGGGCCACCGGTCCTGCTGACCTGGCAGGCCTCGGTGATTCCCGTCCTGCTCGCCGTCCTGCTGATCCTGTGCGCCCTGCTCGGCCGGAGCACCTGGCGGCTGACCCGCGCCGAGCGCGAGGCGGTCGCCCGCGAGTACGACGCCGATCCCGGCGACCCGGCCCGCACCGGCCGTATCGCCCGGGCCCGTGCCATGGCCACGCTCACCGACCGCGGCCCGCTCGTCGTCGGCGTCACCTCCGCCGCGACCCTGCTGCTGGGCGCCGGCGCGCTCGCCGGCGCCTTCGGCACGGGCCGGACACCGGTCCGCGCCACGGAGGGCGCCCCGGCCTTCGTCCAGGGCGCCGCCCAGACCGCGCAGGCGCTCGGCTCCTGGCTGATCGGCCTCGGCTTCATACTGTTCGTCACCTGGGGCCGGCGCGCCTACAAGGACGCCGCCGCCCGGCGGACCATCGGCATCCTCTGGGACGTCGGCACGTTCTGGCCGCGCGCCGCCCACCCCTTCGCCCCGCCCTGCTACGCCGAGCGCGCGGTGCCCGACCTCACCTGGCGGATGGCCACCTGGACCCGGGCCACCCGCGGACGCCTGGTGATCTCCGGCCACTCCCAGGGCAGCGTCCTCGCCGCCGCCGCGGCCTGGCAGCTGAAGCCCTCCGACCGCGCCCGCGTCGCCCTGCTCACCTACGGCTCCCCGATCGAGCGCCTCTACGGCCGCTGGTTCCCGGCCCACTTCGGACCCGCCGCGCTCGCCGCCCTGCACCGGGACATCGACTGCTGGCGCAACCTGTACCGGCTCACCGACCCCATCGGCGGTCCGGTACGGCTGTCCGGCGACGACTGCGGCCCCGTGGTCGATCACCCGCCGCTCGCGGACCCCCTGGCCTACGGCCGCACGGAGGCCCACCCCCTGCCCGGCCCCCTCCTCGGCCACTCCGACTACCAGGCGGACCCCGCCTTCGCCGACGAACGCGAGCGCCTGCTGGCCCGCCTGCGCCCGGAGGTCCCCGCGGCGCGCACGGGTGCGGAGAGCTAGGGCAGCTCGGGCAGGTCCTCCGGGAACAGCAGGGTCAGGTCGTCCGTGCTGGGTTCCGCGACCTGGGCGACACGGCCCGCGTGACGTTCCACCATCGCCTCGAAGGTCTGGCGCGCGGTACGGCCGTTGCCGAAGGCGGGGCCCTTGGGGAACTCGCCGAAGTACTTCAGCAGGGCGTCGGTGGTGCCCGGCGCCAGCCGGTACTCGTGCTCCTCGGCCTGCTGCTCCACGATCCGCAGCAGTTCCTCGGGGCCGTAGTCCCCGAAGGTGATGGTCCGCGAGAAACGGGACGCCACTCCGGGGTTGACCGTCAGGAAGCGCTCCATCTCCGCCGTGTAGCCCGCGACGATCACCACCACCGAGTCACGGTGGTCCTCCATCAGCTTCACGAGCGTGTCGATGGCCTCCTTGCCGAAGTCCCGCCCCGCGTCCTCCGGCGACAGCGCGTACGCCTCGTCGATGAACAGCACTCCGCCGTGCGCCCGCTGGAACGCCTCCTGGGTGCGGATCGCCGTGGACCCGATGTGCTCGCCGACCAGGTCGACCCGGGACACCTCGACGAGATGCCCCTTCTCCAGCACGCCCAGCGAGGCGAGGATCTCGCCGTAGAGACGGGCGACCGTGGTCTTGCCGGTGCCGGGGGAGCCGGTGAAGACCAGATGCCGCTTGACCGAGGCCGCCTTCAGGCCCGCCCGCTGCCGGCGCCGGCCCACCTCGATCATGTCGGTCAGCGCCCGCACCTCGCGCTTGACGCTCTCCAGGCCCACCAGCGCGTCGAGTTCGCCCAGCACGTCCTTGGAGGTCCGCGCCGACTCGTCCGCCCCGGCCGCGGTGGCCGGCACGGGCTCGGGCGCGGTCAGCCGCTGCTCGGGCAGGGCACCGAAGACCAGCCCCGTCGAGGGCGCGGTGCTCTGCGCGGCCGTCTCCCGCACCCCGGCGCTCTCGTCGCTCGCGCAGTCCTCGACCACGGACCCCGAACCGGGCGGCGCGTCCGCGCCCTCCGCGAACTCGTATCCCCCGCGCGCGCAGCGTTCCGTACGGCATCGGCGCAGGGTCGTACGGCAACCGTCTATCACGTGGAAGCCGTAGCCGCCGCTGTTGGTCACCCGGCAGTTCAGGAAGGTGCCCCGGCCGCCCGCCGACACATAGAAGCCGGCCTCGGCGGGGGAGTCGACCGTGCAGCGCTCCACGGTGGGGTCGGCGCCCTTGGTGACGATGACTCCGGTCTGTGTGCCGTCCACCGTGCAGTTGTTGAGGGTGCCGCCGCTGCCGTGGTCACGGAACCACGCGCCGGTCGCCGCGTCCCGGATCCGGCAGTCGTCGAGCTGGGCGGTCGCGCCGTCGCTCACCGACACGGCCGTGTTGCGCACCTGGGACAGGTCGCTGTCGACCACGTCGGCGCGCGAGCCCCGGTCCAGGACGAACAGGGCGTCCGGCACGTCGTGCACCCGGCAGGAGTCGAGGACGGCGGTCGCGCCGTCGCTGACCCAGACGGCCGGGTAGTCGCCGGTGCTGTCGAAGATCTCGCACTGGTTGGCGTCCACCCGGGTGCCCGGGTCCCACACCGACAGGCCGTTGCGCCCGAACTGACGCACCGTCGTGCGGGTCAGCGTCAGGACCGAGCGGGAGCGCAGGTCGACCGCGTTCTCCGGGATGTCGTGGATGCGGCAGTCAGCCAGGGTGAGCACGGCGTCCGTGTCGAGTGTGACGCCGTCGGCCGCGGTGCGGTGCACATCGCAGTCCGTGAGGTGCGCGCTGGCCCGGGCGGTGATCTGCACCCCGCTGCCCCGGACCTCGTAGACCTCGCATCCCACGGCTTCCAGCTGGGAGTTCTCCCCGGTGGCGCTCAGACCGGGGCCCGAGGCGTGGTGCACCCGGCAGCGCTCCAGCCGGGGGTGCGCGCCCCCGCTCACCGTCACCCCCGCCTGCCCGGCGGCGACGACCTCGCACTCCTCGAAGACCCCGCCGCCCCCGTCGGCCACGGCGATGCCGATGCCCGCGGGGTTGTCCACGGTGCACCGGCGGACGGTCGGCCGCGCGCTGCCGCGCACCTCGATGCCGGCCGCCGAGCGGGTGACGATCCGTACGTCCAGCAGCTCCGGCGTGCCCTCCTCGACCAGCACCGCGGGCGCGGCCGCGTCCTGGCCCTCCACGTACAGGTCCTGGACCACGGCCGAGGCGCGGACGGTCAGCGGCACTCCGTCCGCGGGCGCGATCCGCACGGAGCCGGGGGAGCCCTCGGGGCCGCGCAGGGTCACCGACCGCTGTACGACGAGGTTCTCCCGGTAGGTGCCGGGAGCGATGGTGAGGACGTCGCCCTCGGCCGCGGCCTCCAGGGCGGCGGCGAGCGATGCGTACTCACCCGTGCGGCGGCGCCACCTCGATGTGCCGGTGTGCGTCACCTGGACCGTGCCCTGTGCCATGGCGTTGCTGTGCCCCCACCTCGTCGTACGCGGGTTGATGCCTCATCGTTCGGCCGGACCACCGTAGCGTGCGCACGGGCGCTGGGTTGACCAGAGACATAAGGCTGTCAGCTGCCCGTACCGGTACGGCCCCAGTCCGGACCCGCGCGGTCCCATGCCTGGTCCCAACGGGCGTACCGGCGGCGGACCATGCGCCAGACGATCACCCGCCGGCTGCCCTCGACCGTACCCGCGGTCAGCAGCGCGGCGCCGAATCCGGCGAGTACGGCGTGTGTCGTCGCCGTCGCGGAGTCCAGGGGGCGGGCCACCAGGGTGCCGTGGGCGTCCGTCCATATCTCGAACCGGTCGCCCCGGTGGGGGGTTTTGAGGCTCGCCAGGACCCTGCCCTGCCGTGTGGTGCCGTCCGGGGCGGTCCAGCCGGCGACGACCCGGCTGCGGGCGTCCCGGCCGGAGGTCGCCTCCGGGTCCGCCTCCAGCGGTGAACCGTCCACCTTCCGCACCACGGTGGCCGTGACCACATGGCGGGAGCGGTGCTGCTCGTGGACCGACCGCTGGAGGGCGTCCTGCGCGACCGCGCCGACCACCGAGCCCACCACGGGGGCGACGAGGAGGATCAGGAGCAACGCGGTCAGCGCCACCCACGCCTCGACCAGATCCGTCGTTCGGCGCAGCGGGTTGTGCCGCCAGCGCCAGATACCGCCGATCGCTCGCACCGTCCCGCACCCCCTTCCCGCTCCGTGATAACCCCCCGTGGAGCCGTTCACGCGCGCGTCCCGTCAAAGAGAGAGCGAAATCACCTGTGCCCGGGACCCCTCACGAACGCCTCACGAACGGCCCAACGCTCCGGCACCCGGCGGCGGTTCCCTCGCCGGGCGCGTCGCCCGGAACACCGGCCGGATCCACTCGGTGACGAGGGTGGCAGGGGTGGCAGGGGTGATGGAGGTGTCGGGGCCGGGTTCCGGCCGGATCGCCGGTGCGCCGGACACCGGCCCCGGCCCGGGCGCCGCGTCCCGGCCGGCGCTACCCGGTGACGTGGACCGGGTCGCCGATCCGGATCGTGCCCCGGGACAGCGGCACCAGGTTCTGGCCGAAGACCAGCTTGCCGTCGATCCGGCGGTGCCTGGCCAGGGAGTACAGAGGCTCCTTGCCGCGTCCCGCGGTGGTCTGGTCGGTGGTGGTCACGACACACCGCCCGCACATCTTGGCGACCCGGAAGGCGACCTCGCCGATCCGGACGCGCGACCAGCCGTCCTCGGCCCAGGGGCCGGTGCCCGCCACGACCACGTTCGGCCGGAACCGGTTCATCGGCAGCGGCCCCTCACCGGCGTGATCGCCCCGCGCGATCAGCGTGTTGAGGGCGTCCAGCGACGCGACCGAGGTGACCAGCAGCGGGTATCCGTCGGCGAACGTGACCGTCTCCCCGGGCAGCGCGTACTCCGGGTCCACCGGACGGCGCGTCGCGGGATCGTCCATGTGGACCAGCCGCACCTCGGCACCGAGGTGGGCGCTGCACCAGGCGTGTGCCGCGGCGTCGGCCGGGACCCCCTCCACCTTGTCCCGGAAGATCTCCATCGACACCGTGTCCCCCGGCTCGGGCACCGCCACGGTCAGCGGCTCCAGACCGGGCGCGGACAGCCGGAGGCCGCCGCCGGGCAGAAGCTCGGCGGCGGCCAGCGCGAGGCGCGGCTGCTGGCGTTGTGTGACGACCTTTCCCCCGTCGTCGATCAGCGCCCAGCGTCGGTCTCCGGCCAGCCCCCAGGGCTCCACGACGGCCTCCCGGGGCGACTGGCCCCGGAACGCCTTGACCGGATGGATGTGAATCGACAGCAGTTCCGCGTTCCCCATGGAGTCATCCTGCCAGGTGACAGGATGTCCCCCGGTCGGCTCAGTAGCCGCGGTACTGCTGCTGGTTGTTGTACGGGTCCTGGTACTGCGGCGCGGCGGGCCGGGGAGCCGCGGGGCGCATCGCCTCGTAGCCCATCGGGGCCGCCGGGCGCGGCTGCTGCATCTGCGGGCCCGGGTAGCCGCGCGGCGCGGTCGCCTGCGGCGGGATGTACGCCGCGGGGGCCTGCTGGAGCGGCGAGGGCTGCTGCGCCTGCGGGTAGCCGTACATCGGCTGGGACGGGGCCGCCGGGAGGGCGGGCAGTGCCGACGGCAACGCGGGCAGGTTGCTGCCGACCATGCCCGTGTCGTAGGCGGCGGGGACCCGGATCGGAGCGATCTGCGGGGTGCCCCGCTCGGCCACGAGCGAGTCGTAGATCGGAGTGTCCGGGAAGGCGGAGTAGTAGCCGCCATAAGTGGAGCGGGGGGAGGTCATGGCACATAAGTTAAGCCCACGATGTGCTGGTTGGGGAGACCGATAAGAGGGTTGTTTTCCGTGTCCGCAGTGACCTCGGATCCCCAATGCGAGCGAACATGGGGAAAAGGGGCGGCAATCTCCGTGCTGATCGTGTAAAAGCCGAGTTCCGAGCGGGTTACCCACGGATCGGCGGGGTGCGATCCTGTGCTCCGGATGGGCCTGTGACGTCCCTCGGAATAGGTTGAACGGGTAGACAACCCGAGAGGTGCCGGGACGGGTGGCCCGGTGCACGGACACGCGAGGGGGCGGACATGTCAATGCCGAAGGGGTCCAACGTTCCGGTGCCGACGACGGCGCTGCGGGTGGACCTTGCCAGGCGCGCCGGACCGGGGGTGCCCGATGTGGACGCCTCGGCGCTGCTGCTGGTGGCCGGAAAAGTTCGCTCGGACGCCGACTTCGTCTTCTACAACCAGCCGGCGCACTCCTCCGGCGCGGTCCGCCACGAGGGCAAGCGGGACGCCGGCGGCCGGGTGACCGACACCCTGTTCGTCGACCTCGCGCGCGTGGAGCCCGCGGTCGAGACGATCGTCCTCGCCGCGTCCGCCGACGGCGGCACCTTCGCGCAGGTGCCGGACCTCGCCATCGAGGTGCGCGACGCGGCCCAGGGGGCCGTCGTCGCCCGGTTCGACAGCACCGGGGCCACGGTGGAGACCGCTTTCGTCCTCGGGGAGTTCTACCGCCGCCAGGGCGCCTGGAAGTTCCGGGCGGTCGGACAGGGCTACGGCAGCGGCCTGGAGGGTCTCGCGAAGGACTTCGGGATCACGGTGGACGAACCGCAGCACGCGCCGCCGCCCCAGCCCTCCTCGATGCCCCCGGCGCCGCCGAGGCCGCAGACCGGCGCTTCCACGCCTGTGCCGCAGCAGCCCACCATGCCCGCTCTGCCGGTCACCGTGCCCCCGCCCGTGCGCCACGCCCCGCCGCCCCCGCCCCAGGCGCCGCCCGCCGCGCCGGTGCGCCTGACCAAGGTCACCCTCACCAAGTCCGCCCCCTCGGTGTCCCTCACCAAGCAGGGCGGCACCTCGGGCGCCATGCGCGTGAACCTCAACTGGGAGGTGCGCAAGCAGTTCTCGGGGTGGGGCAGCAAGCGCGGCCGGGCGGTCGCGCTGCACAACGACCTCGACCTCGACCTGTGCGCCCTGTTCGAGCTGGCCGACGGCCGCAAGGGGGTCGTCCAGGCCCTCGGCAACGCCTTCGGCGCCCTGCACCAGCCGCCGTACATCCACCTCGACGGCGACGACCGCAGCGGGGCCGTGGCGAACGGCGAGAACCTCACCATCAACCTCGACCACAAGAACGACTTCCGGCGCATCCTCGTCTTCGTGACCGTCTACGAGGGCGCCCGCTCCTTCGCCGACCTGCACGCCACGGTCACCCTCCACCCCCAGTTCGGCGCCCCGATCGACTTCTCCCTCGACGAGTGCACCGTGCCCTCCACCGTGTGCGCGCTGGCACTGATCACCCACACCGGCGGCGACCTGATCGTCCAGCGCGAAGCCCGCTATCTGGTGCCGGAACGCGGCGTGAGCCCCCAGCGGACCGTCGACTACGCCTACGGATGGGGCATGAACTGGACACCGGGCCGCAAATAGGCCGGGTCGTCAGCCCTCGTCGGTGAGGGCGTCCGGACGCGCGTAGGTGCGGCCCTTCCAGGCCGCACCCCGCCCCCGGTAGTGCTGCACCGCGGAGTCCACCGTCATCAGGAGATAGAGGAACGCGGTGAACGGCAGCAGCGGGGCGAGCCACAGCGGCTGCCGGTGGTAACGGAGCATCGGCGCGTACGTCCCGGTCATCACCAGCCACGCCAGCCCCCCGAGCACCGCCGTCGCCGTACCGCCGAGGGCGACTCCGGCGAACAGGGCGGCCGGCGGGACCAGGTACACCAGGGCGAGGCCGAGCACCGTGCCGGCCAGCAGCGGCGGGCTGTGCCGCAGCTGGGCGTAGGCGCTGCGCGAGACCATCCGCCACAGGTCGTGCAGCCGGGGGTAGGGGCGCACGCTGTCCACCCGGTCGGCCAGCCCCAGCCAGATGTGCCCGCCGCTCCCCTTCACCGCCCGCGCGAGCGCCACGTCGTCGATGACGGCGTGCCGGATCGCGTCCGGGATCCGCGCCCGCTCCGCCGCCTCGGCGCGCAGCAGGACACAGCCGCCCGCCGCGGCCGCCGTGCGCGCCCCGCGCCGCCCGATCCGGCGGAACGGGTACAGCTGCGCGAAGAAGTAGACGAAGGCCGGCACGACCAGCCGCTCCCACCGGCTCTCGATCCGCAGCCGCGCCATCTGGGAGACGACGTCGAAGCCCCCGGTGCGGGCCGCCGCCACCAGCGCGCGCAGGCTGTCCGGGGCGTGCGCGATGTCCGCGTCGGTCAGCAGGAGGAACTCGGGCTCACGCGCGCGTGCCAGCGCGATGCCGTGACGCACCGCCCACAGCTTGCCGGTCCAGCCCGCGGGCGGCTCGCCCGGCGAGTCCACGGTCAGCGGCAGCCCGCCGTGCCGCCGCGCGAGACCGCGCGCCAGTTCTCCGGTGCCGTCCGAGCTGCCGTCGTCGACCAGGAAGATCTCCGCCCGCCCCGGATAGTCCTGCGCGAGCAGCGACGGCAGGCTCGCGGGCAGCACCTGCGCCTCGTCGCGCGCGGGGACGACGACAGCGACCGACGGCCACTCCCGCGGCTCCCGCCGGGGCGGCAGCCGCACGTCGGTGCGCCAGAAGAAGCCCTGGCAGAGCAACAGCCACAGCCAGGCGGCGAGGGACACGGCGGCGATCCACACAAGGGCGCTCACCCGCGCAGTCTGCCCCACCCGGCCGGGTGGGTGGAGCACATCGTCTATCGTGGCCGGGTGAAGATCGCGCTCATGGACTCGGGAATCGGGCTGCTGGCGGCCACCGTCGCGGTACGGCGTCTGCGACCCGACGCAGATCTCGTGCTCTCCCTCGACCCCGAGGGCATGCCCTGGGGCCCGCGCACCACCGAGGATCTCACCGGGCGCGCGCTGGCCGTCGCCGAGGCCGCCGCCGCGCACGGCCCGGACGCCCTCATCGTCGGCTGCAACACGGCGACCGTGCACGCGCTGCCCGCCCTGCGCGCCCGCCTCGAACCCGGTGTTCCGGTCATCGGTACCGTCCCCGCGATCAAGCCGGCCGCGGCCGGCGGCGGCCCGGTCGCCATCTGGGCCACCCCGGCCACCACCGGCAGCCCCTATCAGCGCGGCCTCATCGAGGACTTCGCCGGCGGTGTCGCCGTCACCGAGGTGCCCTGCTGGGGACTGGCCGAGGCGGTCGAGCACGCGGACGAGGCGGCGATCACCAGCGCCGTCGCCGCGGCCGCCGCCCTGACCCCGGACGAGGTGACGACCGTCGTCCTGGGCTGCACCCACTACGAACTCGTCGCCGACCTGATCCGCTCGGCGCTCCAGCGCCCCGGCCGGCCGCCGCTCGTCCTGCACGGCTCGGCCGGTGCCGTGGCCGCGCAGGCCCTGCGCCGCATCGGCTCCCACCCCGAGCCCGGGGCGCCCGCCGTCGGCGCGGTGACGGTT
This sequence comes from Streptomyces phaeofaciens, assembly GCF_014648915.1. GTDB lineage: Bacteria > Actinomycetota > Actinomycetes > Streptomycetales > Streptomycetaceae > Streptomyces > Streptomyces phaeofaciens. The sequence continues at coordinate 144,367 of NZ_BMSA01000009.1, forward strand.
CTGCTCAACGGCCGGGAGTCCGGCCTCCCGGCACCCGCGCTCGCGTACGCGGAAGGCCGGCTGCTCCAGGCGGTCAGCCCCGCCCGGTGACCGAGGGTCACCCCGGCGACACCCCGGGCTCCCACCGGGGCCCTTGGGCCGCTTGGCGGACGCGTTCACTCCGTCCGCCCCAGCCCGGCCGGAGCAACCCTGCGCAACGCGCTGTTCGCGCAGCGAATCCTGAGTAATCTCATAGGCATGAGGGACCACCCCCACGGCGAGGACACCCCCCACCCCGACGTCTGGACCGGTCGCGCCACCAACCGGTTCCAGTGGGCGCTCGCGCTGGTCGGTGCCGCCTGTATGGCACTCGGTATCGAGCTGGCCGTCGACTCCGCCTGGACGTCCGGCACCGCCCCGCTCGTCATGTCCGTCGTCGGCTGCATCGCCGCCGGACTGCTCGTTCTCTTCGGCACCCTCGCCTTCGTCCACGTCGACCTGAAGCTCGACAAGGAGTCCCTGGAGGTGCGCTGCGGCCACATCGGTGTGCCGCGCCGCCGCATCCCGCTGTCCCATGTCTCCGGCGCCGAGGTCGAACCGCACGTCACCCCGCGCCACTGGGGCGGCTGGGGCTACCGCTGGCGCCCGGACAAGGGCACCGCCGTCGTCGTACGCCGTGGCGAGGGCGTGGTCCTGAGCCTCTGGGACGGCCATACGTTCACGATCACCGTGGACGACGCGGAAGGGGCCGTACGCGCGATCAAGGCCCGGCTGCGGACAGGGACGCCGGGCGCGCCGCTCTGATCCGGTGCCGGGCCCCGCGGCCCGGCGGGATCCGCGCACCTCAGGCCGCCGGGCGGTCCCCGTGGCGGGCGTCGGGCCGGCGCACACCCGACGGGGCGGCCGACGCCGGCGTCTCGGCGGTGAGCGGGCGGGCCGTCGCCAGGCCCGCCAGGAGACCCGCGCCGGCCGACACCGTGGTGAAGCTCAGCGCGTTGCCGACCGAGGCGAGCGCCGCGAGGGCCGTCAGCGTGGCACCCGCGGTGAGGACGACCGGCGTGGGACAAGGCGCCCGCCACAGGGCGAACAGCACCCAGCAGAAGGCCGCCGCCAGCAGCAGCACCCCGACGACACCCTGCTCCGCCGCCAGCTGGAGCGGCGCCGAGTGCGGCTTGCCGTCGGACAGCGCGGACCGCGCCGCCGTCGCGCTCAGCTCCCCGAAGCGGCCGGGGCCCACGCCGACGACGGCGTCCCCGTGCGCCAGGACCAGCGCGTCGTGCCACAGGTCGACCCGGCGGGGCGTCAGCTCGTCCGCCAGCGCCCCGGAGAGCCCGGACGGCAGCGCGTTCCCGGCGACCGCCCAGGTCAGGGCCGCCACCAGGCCCGCCGGCAGGGCCAGCCCCGCGAGGGCCGGTCCCCGGCGCCGGACCTGTCCGGCGGCCAGCGAGCACAGCAGCACGGCACAGCACAGGACGACCGCCGTGGTCGCGCCCAGGACGGCACCGGCGGCCACGACCCCCACGGCCAGGACGCGCAGGGCGAGCCGCAGCGCGGGGACGGGCGTGGCCCAGGCGGCGCAGCACGCGGCTCCGGCGGACAGCGTCAGCACGGCGGCCGCGGCGCCCGCGTGTCCCAGCGGCGAGGCGACTTCGGGCCCCGGGGCGAGCCGCGGCCCGGCCAGGGTCAGGGTCACCCCGGCCAGCGCGGCCGCGGCGGGCGCGGCCACGGGCAGCAGGACGCCGGAGATCCGTCCGGTGGCGTACCCGGCGGCCACGGCCAGCACCGCGAGCAGCACGCCCTCGGGGCGTCCGCCGTGCACGGCCGCGGTGACCAGCGACCAGACGGCACAGGTGCCGAGCACCAGGACGCCCGTCGCGTCGGCGACGTTGCGTCTTTCCCCGTCGGCGCCCGCGCCGGCCGCCGACGCCGTCCCTGTGGAACCCGTGGACCCCACCGTCCCCCCGAACCGGTCGCCCCGACCTGAAGCACGAACCCCGGACAGGTGTGCGACGGGGGCTCAGGCACACCGTAACGGCTGATGGGCGGTTTGTGGATGACTTGCGCCGGGTTGCCCAGGAAGCACGGGTCCCGTGGTGACCGGCCACCGGACGGACCGTGCTGTCGGCCAAATGGTGACCCGCCGTACACTCCCGGAGTGACCGTCACCGCAACTTCCGTGGACCGGCCGGACCGGCTGGAGCCCCAGGCCGCGCCGCTGTCGCGCGGCGCCCGGCTCCTGCGCCGCCTCCTCCCGGCCGCCGCAGCGGCACTCTCCGGAGTGCTGCTCTACGTCAGTTTCCCGCCGCGCACCGTGTGGTGGCTGGCCCTGCCGGCCTTCGCGGGCTTCGGCTGGGTGCTGCGCGGCCGAAGCTGGAAGTCGGCCCTCGGCCTCGGCTACCTCTTCGGCCTCGGCTTCCTGCTGCCGCTCCTGGTGTGGACGGGCGTCGAGGTCGGCCCCGGACCCTGGCTCGCCCTGGTGGTCATCGAGGCGGTCTTCGTCGCCCTGGTCGGCGTGGGCGTCGCCGCGGTGTCCAAACTGCCGGGCTGGCCGCTGTGGGCGGCCGCGCTCTGGATCGCCGGCGAGGCGGCACGCGCGCGTGCCCCGTTCAACGGCTTCCCCTGGGGCAAGGTCGCGTTCGGCCAGGCGGACGGCGTGTTCCTGCCGCTCGCGGCGGTGGGCGGCACCCCCGTCCTGGGCTTCGCGGTGGTCCTCAGCGGCTTCGGCCTGTGCGAACTGGTCCGCCTCGGCGTGGAGCGGCGGCGCACCGGCGAGGTGCGGTGGCTGGCCGCCAACCTGGCCCTGCTCAGCCTGGCCGTCCCCTTCGTGGGCGCCTTCGCCGCGCGCACGCTGGTGAGCGACAAGGCGGAGGACGGCACCGCGACCGTCGCCGTCATCCAGGGCAACGTCCCCCGGCTCGGTCTGGACTTCAACTCCCAGCGCCGGGCCGTCCTCGACTACCACGCGCGTGAGACCGAGCGGCTGGCCGCCGAGGTCGAGGCCGGGAAGGTGGCCCGGCCCGACTTCGTGCTGTGGCCGGAGAACTCCTCCGACATCGACCCCTTCGCCTACGCCGACGCGGCCGCCGTCATCGACAAGGCGGCCAAGGCGATCGGTGCCCCCATCTCGGTCGGCGGAGTCGTCGAGCGGGACGGCAAGCTCTACAACGAGCAGATCCTCTGGGACCCGGAGAAGGGCCCCACCCAGACGTACGACAAGCGGCAGATCCAGCCGTTCGGCGAGTACCTGCCGCTGCGCTCGCTCATCGGGGCGATCAACAGCGAGTGGACGTCGATGGTCCGCCAGGACTTCAGCCGGGGCACCGAGCCGGGCGTGTTCAGCATGGACGGTGCCAAGGTGGGCCTGGTCACGTGCTACGAGGCCGCCTTCGACTGGGCCGTGCGCTCCGAGGTCACCGACGGCGCCCAGCTGATCTCCGTGCCCAGCAACAACGCCACCTTCGACCGCAGCGAGATGACCTACCAGCAGCTCGCCATGTCCCGGGTGCGCGCCGTCGAGCACAGCCGCACCGTCACCGTGCCCGTCACCAGCGGCGTCAGTGCGATCATCATGCCGGACGGGCGGATCACCCAGAAGACCGGCATGTTCGTCGCGGACTCCCTGGTGCAGAAGGTGCCCCTGCGCTCCTCGGAGACCCCCGCGACCCGGCTCGGCATCCTTCCGGAGATCGCCCTGCTGCTCGTCGCCGCGGGCGGCCTGGGCTGGGCGATCGGCGCCGGGATCCGCGGGCGGCGGGCCGAGGCCGGCCAGGTGTCCGCACAGTAGCGTCGGCTGCCCGGGGGCGGGGCTCGCGACAATGGCGTCGGCTGCCGGGGGCAGGGCTCGCGGCCGCCCGGCGCGCCGTCCCGCGTCGACGTACGCCCCGTGCGCGCCTCCGGGGGAGGGGGACCGGCCCGGCTAGGGTCGGTCCATGCCTACTCCTGAGTTCATCACCGATATCCGGGCCTTTGCCGGTCACCAGCTGCTCTGGCTCCCCGGCGTCAGCGCCGTCGTCGTCGACGACGACGGGCGGGTGCTCCTGGGCAAGCGGGCGGACAACCACGAGTGGTGCGTGATCTCGGGCATCCCCGACCCGGGCGAGCAGCCCGCGGACTGCGCCGTGCGCGAGGTGTACGAGGAGACGGGCGTGCGGTGCGTCCCCGAGCGCATCGCCCTGATCCGCTCCGGGAAGCGCATCGAATACCCCAACGGCGATCAGTGCCAGTTCATGGACGTCACCCTCCGCTGCCGGGCGATCGGCGGTGAGGCGCGCGTCAACGACGACGAGTCCGTCGAGGTCGGCTGGTTCGCCCTGGACGCCCTGCCGCCGATGCGGGAACGGCAGCTGTTCCGCATCAAGCAGGCCCTGTCCGACGAACCCGCCTGGTTCGAGACCGCCTCGGTGACGCCGGACGACGCCGGGTGACCTGCGCGCGGCCGCCGCGTGCGCGGGCGGTGGCGCACAATGAAGGAAGGCAGTGCCGCGCAGGCGGCCGGACCGCCCACCGCCGGCGGCCTCGGCCGTACGGAGAGAAGGCGCGATGGGCGAGCACGGTGTCGCCTCGGCAGCGGTGGACGCCCGGGGCCGGGTCCTCGCATGGAGTGCCGACGCACGCCGTCTGCTCGGACACGAGTCCGCGGAGGTGCTCGGCCGCCCGGCCGCCGACCTGCTGGCCGATCCCCTTCCGCCGTCCGCCCACCGCCGCCTGGTCGAGCCGGACCACTGGCGCGGCCGGGTGCACGTGCGGCACCGCGACGGTCACCGGCTGGAACTGCAACTGGACGCGCACCCCCTGCGCGACGCCGCGGACGAGGTCCAGTGGTTCCTGACCGCCACCGTCCCGGAGCTCGCGACGCAGCTGCGGCGCTGGGCGCTGGAGCAGTTCCCCGTACCGGTCGCGCTCTTCGACCAGAGCGGGTTCGCGGTGTCCACCAACGCCGCCATGGAAGGCGTCATGGGCCGGATGGAGCACGATCTCGTCGGCCGCCGCGTGGGCGAGTCGGCCGACGGATCGCGCCGGCTCAAGGGCTTCGAGGGCCTCGGCGAAGCCGTGGACCGTGTCCTGCGGACGGGCGAGACCCTGCCGTACGAGGCATGGCTGCACGCGCCCGGCGAGCCCCGTGAACACGCCTGGCTGATCTCCCTCAGCCCCCTGCGTGACGACACCGGCGAAGTGCGGGGCATGTGCCTGGCCGCGATGGACAGCACCGAGCAGTTCCTCGCCCGCCGCCGGCTGAGCATGATCAACGAGTCCGGTTTCCGGATCGGCTCCACCCTGGACGTCTCCCGCACCGCCGAGGAACTCGCGGAGGTGTGCACGGACCACTTCGCCGACTTCGTCATCGTGGACCTGCTGGAGTCGGTCCTGGCCGACGAGGAGACGGCCGTCCCGCCCGGACCCGGGCTTCCGGTCTTTCGCCGCGCCGCCCAGCGGTCCGTGCTGGACGGCTGCCCCGAAGCCGTGATCCCGGTCGGCACCCGGCACACCTACGACGAGGCCTCGCCGCCGGGCCGCGCACTGCACACCGGGCGGGCGCTGCTGCACGCGGGCGAGGACCTGGTCCGGGCGAAATGGGCAGCGGGCTCGCCCCTACGGGCCCGGCGTATCGAGGCCTACGGCATGCACTCCCTGATGGCGGTCCCGCTGCGCGCCCGCGGTGTCACCCTGGGCCTGTCGATCCTCGTCCGCCACCGCACCCCCCAGCCCTTCGACGAGGACGACCTGCTGCTCGCCGAGGAGCTGGCGGCCCGCGCCGCGCTGTGTGTCGACAACGCCCGCCGCTACACCCGCGAACGCGCCGTCGCACTCGGGCTCCAGCGCAGCCTCCTGCGCGACGGCGCGCCCCGGCAGGCGGCCGTCGAGGTCGCCTCCCGCTACCGGCCGGCCAGTTCCCGCGCCGGGATCGGCGGGGACTGGTTCGACGTCATCCGGCTGTCCGGAGCCCGGGTGGCGCTGGTGGTCGGCGATGTCGTCGGCCACGGGGTGCGGGCCTCGGCCACCATGGGCCGGCTGCGCACGGCCGTGCGGACGCTCGCCGACGTGGACCTCGCCCCGGACGAACTGCTCACCCGGCTCGACGACATCGTGCTGCGCCTGGACGCCGAGTCCGACGACGCGCAGAGCGCGGAGAGCCCCGGCGAGATCGGCGCGACCTGCCTGTACGCGGTCTACGACCCCGTCTCGCGCTGCCTCTCCGCCGCCCGGGCCGGCCATCCGCCGCCGGCCGTCGTCACCCCGGACGGGGCGCCCCGGTTCCTCGACGTGTCCGCGGGGCCGCCGTTGGGTGTCGGCGGACTGCCCTTCGAGACCGCGGAGTTCGAACTTCCCGAGGGCAGTGTGCTCGCCCTCTACACGGACGGCCTCGTCCAGGCCTCCGACCGCGACCTGGACGACGGACTCGGCCTGCTCCGCCAGGCCCTTCTCGGGGCCGGCGGTCCGCTGGAGGAGACCTGCGAGAAGGTCCTGGGCAGTCTGCTGCCGGAGCGCCCCGCCGACGACATCGCCCTGCTCCTGGCCCGTACCCGCGCGTTGGACGCCGGACAGGTCGCCACCTGGGACGTCCCGGCCGACCCGACGTCCGTCGCCCGCGCCCGCACCCTGGCCCGCGACCAACTGGCCGCCTGGCGGCTGGAGGACGCCTCCTTCGTCACCGAACTCGTCGTCAGCGAACTGGTCACCAACGCCATCCGCTACGGCGGAGCCCCGATCCAGCTGCGGCTGATCCGTGACACCGCCCTCATCTGCGAGGTCTCGGACTCCAGCGGCACCGCCCCCCACATGCGCCGCGCCCGCACCTTCGACGAGGGCGGCCGAGGCCTCCTCCTCGTGGCCCAGCTCACCCAGCGCTGGGGCAGCCGGCACACCCGCACCGGCAAGACCATCTGGGCCGAACAGGCCCTGCCCGCCGAGTAGTCGGCAGGCAAGCGAGGGGGGGCGTCCGGGCTCCGGCACCCCCGGCTGCCACACTGCTGGCGTGCTGTTGACGTGGATCGCCGAGGTGGCCGAGGAAACCCTGGTGCTCGAGCCGGCCGACCGGCGGCTGGAGCGGGAGGCCAACACCTGGTTGCTCGGGGTGGACGACGAGGAGCGGCGGTCGCTGTCGGTCGCCGAGGTGGTGTCCGCCTTCGAAGGGGCGGCGGCGGCCCTGCGGGTCCGGATCCGGGCGCTGGGCTTCACGGGGGTGGCGACCTTCTACGTGTGGCACGACGAGCAGGCCGGCCAACTGCGGTGCTCGGTCGGATCGGTGAGTCCGCGGGAACTGCCCTTCGGCGCGGCCTATGTGCCCTCGCGCGAACTGGCGCCGATCGTCCAGGGCTTCCTGGCCGACGCCGGACCGGAGGAACTGCCCCCGCGGGTGTGGGTCTGCGGTGTGGGCGGCGCCGCGTCCTGAGGGCGACGCCGTCCGGGAAGGGGCGGCCGGCTCACGGGTCCGCGAGGGTCAGGAGATGTTCCCTCCCCTCCGAGGGGAGCGCCGGCGGCCCGCCACCGCCGGCGGCACTTCACAGAACCCGCACACGACCCCCGGCACACTTTAAGTTTCAAGCGCTACGCTCGTCGCCGTACCGAGTGGCCGAGGACGCCCACACGCCGTGCCGCTCGCATCCCCCCCACCAGGCACAGGAGACGCGCGTGCACGACGGCGACGTAGTGGTGATCGGCGGCGGTTACGGCGGCGTCCGGCTCGCCCGGCGACTGGACGCGACGGCGCGGGTCACCCTGGTGGACCGCAAGGACGTCTTCTTCCACCGCATCGCGTCCCTGCGTGCCGGGGTGCGCCCCGAGTGGTCGGCGACCCCCTTCATCCCGTACGACCGGCTGCTGCGCAGCGGCCGTGTCGTCGTGGGCAAGGCGGTCCGGATCGACACCGGGCAGCGCCAGGTCGTCCTGGCCTCGGGGGAGCGGCTGCCGTACGACGTGGTGGTGATCGCCACCGGCGCCGACTACCCCGAGCCGGCCCGCTTCACCGGCACCACCACCGAGGAGGCGAGGAAGGCGTTCGCCTTCCACCAGCGCAAGATCGCCGCGGCCGAGCACGTCCTCGTCGTCGGCGGCGGGCCCTCCGGCGTCGAACTGAGCGCCGAGATACGCCTGGCCCGGCCGGACGCCCGGGTCACCCTCGCCCACGCCGGGCCGGCGCTGCTCGACTCCACTGGCAGCGAGCGGGCCGGGCGCCGGGCCCGGACCTGGCTGGAGTCCCACGACGTGGACGTCCGGCTCGACTCGTTCATGTCCCCCGGCAACGACTTCGGCACCTACCGTGACGCGCACGGCGGCCTCGTCGACGCGGACCTCTCCTTCTGGGCGACGGGCACCACCCCCAACACGCTCTGGCTGCGGCTGGCCGGCCACGGCGACTGGCTGAACCCGGCCGGGCAGGTCAAGGTCGACCGGACGCTCCGGGTCGACGGCCGGCCGGACGTGTACGCGGTCGGCGACGTCAACGACGCCACCGAACTCAAGATCACCCCGGCCGCGCTCGCCCAGGCCGACCTCGCCGCCCACAACATCCGCGCCCATCTGCGCGGTTCGGGCCGGCACCGCAGGGAGCCGCGCCTCTACCGGCCGGTCGAGCGCACGCCGATCATCGTGCCCTTCGGCCCGGCCGACGGACTGACCGTGCTGCCCGTGCCGGGCGGCGACACCGCCGTCCTCGGCGGCCGCACCTCCGTCCTCGCCAAGGCGAAGACCCTGATGACCCCGTACATGAGGCGGCAGCTCGGCTACACCGCCGCCTGAACCGCCGGCCGCACGCCACGGCGTCCGGGCAGGCCGGCCGTCGCGGCCGGCTCCGCCGCGCGGGCCGGGCAGAGCGGGGATCGTCACCGGGTCCGACGCCATCTCCCGTGAGAGGCGGGCCGGTTCGGGCCGAGGGCCGGCGGCGGGGGCGCCGCCGGTGCGGCAGGGGGCCGTCCGGGCCGGCTGTGACTTCCCCCACCTGCTCTTGCCCGAGCGGGTAAGGCTTACCTACGTTCGTCCGCATGTCCTCCCATGGCCCCACCTTTCCCGGCGTACCGGACCGGTCCGGTACGCCCGCCCCGGTCGCCTTCGACGTGGATCTGAGCGCGCACGAGATGCTCCGGCGGGCTCATGTCCTGGACGCCCTCGGCCCCGACTGGGACCCCGGCGCGGCCCTGCGCGGCGAGGAGGAGGCGTACGCCCTGCTGTACTCCGGCCTCGACGCGGAGCAGCAGCGCGTCCACGACGAGCTGGTGGCGGCGGGGGTGCTCCCCGGGCGAGGGGGCGGCCATGCTGCCCCTTGACCCGCAGGCCGACGTCGGCCGCCGCGCCTGGGTGGCCTGCCCCAACTGCGACGACCGGCAGGGCTGCGACCCGTGCGCCGAGGGGCGCAGCTGCTCCGCGCACTGGCGCTACCTGCTGTCCAACACCGGCAGCCTGCTCCACCTCCAGTGCCCGTCCTGCACCCACACCTGGACGCACGAGACGCACTTCGGCGCCACCCGTTCCCGCTGGGAGCGAGTGATCAGCGGCCTGCGCCCGCCCCGCTGAACAGGGGCGAAGGCCGACGAGGTCCGGCGCCGCGGCGGGCCCGCTCGCGGCCGACGGCCTCCGCGGTGAGGCCGGACGGCGGAGCGACGCCCGCTTTCGGATGACCCCACCGTCTGTCTCCGGGGACGGCGCGGCGGCGCGGCCCAGGATCGCAGGCGGCCGGGGAGTCCCGGCGCGCCCTTCGTCCGCCCGGAGGCAGCCGTGCGCATCCTGCTCGTCGCCAGCGCGTTCAACAGCCTCACCCAGCGTGTGCACGCCGAGCTGCGCGACCGCGGCCACCTGGTGGCACTGGAACTCGCCCTGCCGGACGGCTCGTTGACGGAAGCCGTGCGCCGGCACGCCCCTCAGCTCGTCGTCGCCCCGATGCTGCGGACGGCGATCCCCGAGGAGGTGTGGTCGGCGTACACCTGTCTGGTCGTCCACCCGGGACCGGTGGGCGACCGAGGGCCGTCCTCGCTGGACTGGGCGATCCACGAGGGCGCCGAGGAGTGGGGCGTCACCGTCCTGCGGGCCGACGCCGAGATGGACGCCGGCGACGTGTGGGCCGCGATGCCGTGCCGGGTCCCGCCGGTGGCCAAGAGCGACCTGTACCGGGGCGAGATCGCCGACGCCGCCCTCGCGGCCGTCCTGCTCGCCGTGGAGCGGTTCGCCGACGGGTCCTACGTGCCGCGCCGGCAGGGCCCGACGGCGCGGGTCCGGCCGTACCTCGACCAGGGCGTCCGGCGGATCGACTGGACCGAGGACTCCACCCGGACCGTCCTGCGCAGGCTGCGGGCGGCGGACTCGCAGCCCGGCGTCCTGGACGAGCTGCTCGGCGGCGAGTGGTACCTGCACGGCGGCCACCCCGAGGGGCTGCTGCGCGGACGCCCCGGCGAACTGCTGGCCACCCGGGCCGGCGCGGTCTGCCGGGCCACCCGTGACGGCGCGGTCTGGATCCCCGAGCTACGGGCCCGGCGGCTGCCCGAGGGGCCGCCCACCTTCAAGCTGCCCGCCGTGCTCGCCCTCGGTGACCTGCTGCCGCCGCTGCCCGAGCACGCCCCGCCCGTGCTGCCCGACGCGGGCGACCCCGCCCGGGCGGACACCTGGACGGACATCCGCTACCGGGAGGACGGGGCCGTGGGCTTCCTCGGCTGGTCCTTCCCGGGCGGCGCCATGAGCACCGACCGGTGCCGGCGCCTGCTGGCCGCCTACCGGGAAGCCTGTACGCGCCCCACGTCGGTGCTGGTGCTGGGCGGCGAGCGGGACTTCTTCTCCAACGGGATCCACCTCAACGTCATCGAGGCCGCCGCCGACCCGGCCGCCGAGTCCTGGGCGAACATCAACGCCATCGACGACCTGGTCGAGGCGGTCCTGACCACCACGGACCGGCTGGTCGTCGCGGCGGTCGGGGGCAACGCCGCCGCGGGCGGGGTGATGCTCGCCCTGGCCGCCGACGAGGTGTGGTGCCGCTCGGGAGCCGTGCTCAACCCCCACTACCGCCTGATGGGGCTCTACGGCTCGGAGTACTGGACCCACACCCTGCCCCGCCGGGTGGGCCCGGCGGCGGCCGAGCGGCTCATGGCGGATGCGCTGCCGGTGAGCGCGGCGAGCGCCCTGCGCCTCGGTCTCGTCGACCGGGTCCTGGACTGCGCCCCCGGTGCGTTCGCGACGGAGACCGGGGCCCTGGCGGCCCGGCTGGCGGCCCGGCCGGCGACGGCGGCCCGGATCACGGCGAAGAAGGCGGAACAGGAGCGCCGGGAGGCCGAGACCCCGCTGGCCGCCGTCCGGGACCGGGAGCTGTCCCGGATGCGCCGCGCCTTCGACGACCCGACCGCCCCGTACCACACCCTGCGTCACGCCTTCGTCACCAAGAAGCGCGCCGGCGGGACCCCGCCGCACCTCGCGCGGTTCCCGGCCGCGAAGGGCGCCGCTGCCCCGTTCTCGTCGTCGTAAACCCGTGCGCACCCCGCTGCCGTCGGATTCACCGGAACGGCCCCCTACGGCATCCCGCCGAGCCCGGACCGCTGGTACCAAGAATTGCGAGAACCGAGAACACTGCGGGTCGAAATACAGGCTTTCATCCCCATACCTCCCCAGGAGGCGGTCCCCATGACTGAGGCGACGCCGAAGACGGTGGGCGCTGCGGACTCCACAGGCGCGCCCGCCGACGAGACACCCACGATCCATATCCTCTGGATCAACGCGGGGCTGAGCTGCGACGGCGACTCGGTCGCGCTGACGGCGGCCATGCAGCCGAGCATCGAGGAGATCGTCCTCGGCGTGCTGCCAGGCCTGCCGAAGATCGCGGTGCACTGGCCGCTGATCGACTTCGAGTGCGGTCCGGTCGGGGGCGCGGACACGTTCATCGAGTGGTTCTTCAAGGGCGAGCGGGGCGAGATCGACCCGTTCGTGCTGGTCGTCGAGGGATCCGTGCCCAACGAGGCGATCAAGCCGGAGGGCTACTGGTGCGGCTTCGGCGACAACCCGGAGACCGGCCAGCCGATCACCACCAGCGAGTGGATCGACCGCCTCGCGCCCAAGGCCCTCGCGGTCGTCGCCATCGGCACCTGCGCCACGTACGGCGGCATCCACGCGATGGCGGGCAACCCGACCGGCGCGATGGGTGTGCCCGACTACCTCGGCTGGGACTGGAAGTCCAAGGCGGGCATCCCGATCGTCTGCGTCCCGGGCTGTCCGATCCAGCCGGACAACTTCTCCGAGACGCTCACCTACCTGCTCTACCAGGCGACCGGCGCCGCCCCGATGATCCCGCTGGACGACAAACTCCGCCCGACCTGGCTGTTCGGGGCGACCGTCCACGAGGGCTGCGACCGCGCCGGCTACTACGAGCAGGGCGAGTTCGCGGAGACGTACGACTCTCCGAAGTGCCTGGTCAAGATCGGCTGCTGGGGCCCGGTCGTCAAGTGCAACGTGCCCAAGCGCGGCTGGATGAACGGCATCGGCGGCTGCCCGAACGTCGGCGGCATCTGCATCGCCTGCACCATGCCCGGTTTCCCCGACAAGTTCATGCCGTTCATGGACGAACCCCCCGGGGCCAAGGTCTCCAGCACGGCCAGCGGCGCGTACGGCGCGGTGATCCGCCGGCTGAGGAACATCACGGCGAAGACCGTGGACAAGGAGCCCAAGTGGCGCCGTACCGGCGAGAAGATCACCACCGGCTACCGGCCGCCGTGGTGACGGCCCGTCGCCACTGACCGCCCCTCTGGTTTCGCGCACACCCCCACCCGGATCCACTCCCGCAACGAAGGGCACGGCACAGACGATGGCAGCGAGGACGAAGGCGGCCGGCGACGGCAGCGGCCTGGTGGAGATGGCCTGGGACCCGATCACCCGGATCGTGGGCTCCCTGGGCATCCACACGAAGATCGACTTCAAGCAGAAGCGGGTCGCGGAGTGCTACAGCACCTCGTCGGTCTTCCGCGGCTACAGCGTCTTCATGCGCGGCAAGGACCCCCGCGACGCGCACTTCATCACCAGCCGGATCTGCGGGATCTGCGGCGACAACCACGCCACCTGCTCGGTGTACGCGCAGAACATGGCGTACGGCGTCAAGCCCCCGCACCTCGGTGAGTGGATCATCAACCTGGGCGAGTCCGCGGAGTACATGTTCGACCACAACATCTTCCAGGAGAACCTGGTCGGGGTCGACTACTGCGAGAAGATGGTCAAGGAGACCAACCCCGGCGTCCTCGAACTCGCCGAGCGCACCGAGGCCCCGCACGCCGCCGAGCACGGCTACCGCACGATCGCCGACATCATGCGCTCGCTGAACCCCCTGGAGGGCGAGTTCTACCGCGAGGCCCTCCAGGTCAGCCGGTACACGCGCGAGATGTTCTGCCTCATGGAGGGCCGCCATGTGCACCCCTCCACGCTCTACCCGGGCGGTGTCGGCACGGTCGCCTCCGTGCAGCTCTTCACGGACTACCTCAGCCGCCTCATGCGGTACGTGGAGTTCATGAAGCGTGTCGTGCCGCTGCACGACGACCTGTTCGACTTCTTCTACGAGGCACTGCCCGGGTACGAGGAGGTCGGCCGCCGCCGCGTCCTGCTCGGCTGCTGGGGCGCGCTCAACGACCCCGAGTACTGCGACTTCACCTACGCCAACATGAGCGAGTGGGGCCGGCGGATGTTCGTCACGCCCGGCGTCGTCGTGGACGGCAAGCTGGTCACCAACGACCTCACCGAGATCAACCTCGGCATCCGCATCCTTCTGGGCAGCTCCTACTACGAGGACTGGCAGGGCCAGGAGCAGTTCGTCACCCACGACCCGCTCGGCAACCCGGTCGACCCGCGCCACCCCTGGAACCAGCACACCATCCCCGCCCCGCAGAAGCGGGACTTCGACGACAAGTACAGCTGGGTCATGTCGCCCCGCTGGTTCGACGGCAAGGACCACCTCGCCCTGGACACCGGCGGCGGCCCCATCGCCCGCCTGTGGTCCACCGCCCTGTCCGGACTCGTCGACATCGGCTACGTCAAGGCCACCGGCCACAGCGTGGTCATCAACCTGCCGCGCACCATGACCAAGCCGGAGACCACCTTCGAGTGGAAGATCCCGAAGTGGTCCAACGCGCTGGAACGCAACCGCGCGCGCACCTACTTCCAGGCCTACGCCGCCGCCGTCGCCCTGCACTGCGCGGAGAAGGGCCTGGAGGAGGTACGCGCCGGACGCACCCAGACCTGGGAGAAGTTCGAGGTCCCCGAGGAGAGCATCGGCGTCGGCTTCACCGAGGCCGTCCGCGGCGTCCTCTCCCACCACATGGTGATCCGCGACGGCAAGATCGCCAACTACCACCCGTACCCGCCGACCCCCTGGAACGCCAGCGTCCGCGACTCCTACGGCACCCCGGGCCCGTACGAGGACGCCGTGCAGAACACCCCGATCTTCGAGGAGAACCCGCCGCAGAACTTCAAGGGCATCGACATCATGCGGGCCGTCCGCAGCTTCGACCCCTGTCTGCCCTGCGGCGTCCACATGTACGTCGGCGGCGGCAAGACCGTGAAGACCATGCACGTCCCCACCGGCCTGAGCGGACTCGGCGGATGAGCGCGCCCGCGACGACGTCCGCGGCGACGTCCGCGACGACGCCCACGACCACGGCTCGGCCGGTGAACGCCGAGCAGACCGGGCGCCGCGTCGAGGAGGTCCTCGACCGGCTGGCCGCGAGCGGCGACCAGGCCGCCGCGGCCGCGGCCGAGGAACTCGTGCGGTCCCTCATGGACTTCTACGGCTCCGGCCTGGCCCGCGTCCTCCACCTGCTGTCCGCCGCCCCCGGCGACCCGGCGGCCCGGCTGCTCGGCGACGAACTGGTGGCGAGCCTGCTCGTCCTGCACGACCTGCACCCCGAGGACCGCGACACCCGGATCGTGCGAGCCGTCGCCGGCCTGCGCGAGCACGACCTGGAGGTCGTGACCTTCGACGAGGAGAGCGGCACCCTGCGGCTGCGCTCCCGGGCGAGCGGCGGCTGCGGCTGCGGCTCCGGCGCGGGCGCCCAGGAGGCGGCACGGGCGGCCCTCGCCTGTTTCGCCCCGGAAGTCCGGGACGTCGTCATGGAATCGGCGCCCGCGCTGCTCCAGATCGGATCCGCTCCGGCGCCGACGGGAACCCGGTGAGCGCCTCCCCCGTCGGCCTGCGGAGGTTCCTCACCGAGCGTCCGCCGCAGCCCGAGCGGTGCGAACTGTGCGCGGTGGCGCTGCCCGAGGAGCACCGCCACCTGGTCGACACCGAGCGGCGCAGCCTGGCCTGCGCCTGCGCCCCCTGCGCCCTGCTGATGGAGGCGCCGGGCGCCGCCGCGGGCCGCTTCCGCGCGGTCCCCGACCGCTACCTCAGCGACCCCGCCCACCACCTCGACGACCGCGCCTGGGACACGCTCCAGATCCCGGTCGGGGTCGCCTTCTTCTTCCGCAACGCGGCGCTCGACCGGCTGGTCGCCCTCTACCCGAGCCCGGCCGGCGCCACCGAGAGCGAACTCGAACCGGACACCTGGAACGAGGTCCTCGGCGGCACCCGCCTCGCGGACCTCCTGGAGGCCGACGTCGAGGCACTGCTGCTGCGCCGCGCCGACGGCCGGGTCGAGTGCCATCTCGTCCCCATCGACATCTGCTACGAACTCGTCGGCCGGATGCGCCTGCTGTGGCAGGGCTTCGACGGCGGGGCCGAGGCCCGCACCGCGCTGGACGCCTTCTTCGCGGACGTCCGGCGCCGCGCCCGGCCCGTGCCGCAGGCGGTGCGCCCGTGACCGAGTTCTCCTTCTCCTGCACCGGCGTCCGCGCCGACCGCTACGCCGCCGGCCCCACCCTCGTCTTCCGGCTGCGCGTCACCGCCACCGGCGACACCCCCGTGCACGCCCTCGCGCTGCGCTGCCAGATCCGCATCGAACCCGCCCGCCGCGGCTACGCGTCCGCCGAGGCCGACGGTCTCGCGGACCTCTTCGGCGAGCGCTCCCGCTGGGGCAGCACGCTCCAGCCGGTGCAGTTCGCCCAGGTCCCGCTGATGGTCTCCGGCTTCACCGGGGAGACCGAGGCCGACCTCGTCGTCCCCTGCACCTACGACATGGACATCGCCGCGACCCGCTACCTCGACGCCCTCGCCGACGGCGAGGTGCCGCTGCTGATGCTCTTCTCCGGTACGGCGTTCACCGGCGCCGGCGGCTTCCACGTCGAGCCGGTCCCCTGGGACCGGGAGGCCGTCTTCCGGATGCCGGTCGCCGCCTGGCGCGAGATGGTCGAGCAGCACTTCCCCGGCTGCGGCTGGATCCGGCTGCCGCGCGACACCATGGACGCCCTCCTCGCCTACCGCTCCCGGCACGCGCTGCCCTCGTGGGAGGCGACCGTGGCGGCCCTGCTCGACGACACGGCCCCGGCCGCCCCACCGAAGAGCGACCCGCTGCGCGCGCTCACCGCCACGACCGGAAGGACCGATCCGTGACCGTGACCGCCTTCGCCCCGCAGACGGAGGAACGGTTCGTCCTCGCCCGGCAGGTGGCCGACGCCGTGCTCTTCGAGGGCTATGTGCTCTACCCGTACCGCGCCTCGGCGGCCAAGAACCGGCTGCGCTGGCAGTTCGGCGTGCTCGTCCCGCCCGCCTGGGGCGCCGACTGCGAGGAGTACGACTTCCAGCACACCGAATGCCTGATGGAGCCGAGGCAGGGCGCGACCCTCTCCGTCGAGGTCCGCTTCCTGCACGCGCGGCGGCGCACCGTCCAGCGGGTCCGGCAGGACGGCGGCTTCGAGACCGTGGACGAACTCCGCCTCGACGACCGGGTGCTGGTGCCCTGGGACGAGGGCGCGGAAGAACGCGTCGAGGTCGTCGCGCCGGTCGCGGAACTGCTCGGCGACGGCGTCACGTTCCCCTTCCGGCGCCCCGCCCGGGAGGAGACCGAGCCCGTCCTGGACGAGACCGGCAAGGCCGTGGGCCGACTGGTCCGGCGCTGCGCGGAGATCACCGGGACGGTACGGCTGTCCGCCCGCGAACTCGACGGCCCCTACCGGGTGTCGAGACTGACCGCCGTAGTCGAGAACACCACCCCATGGATGCCTCCGTCGCCCCCGGCCGGCCGCACCGCCGACCGGGACGCGGTCCTGCCGCACTCCCTGGTGGCCACCCACCTGCTCATGGCCCTCGACACCGGCTCCTTCCTGTCGATGACCGATCCCCCCGAGTGGGCGAAGGGCGCGGTCGCCGCCTGCCGCAACCTGCACACCTGGCCCGTCCTCGCCGGCGAACCCGGCCGCGCGGACCTCGTGCTGTCCTCCCCGATCATCCTGGAGGACCACCCCGCCATCGCCCCGGAGAGCCCGGGCGCGCTCTACGACGCCACCGAGATCGACGAGATCCTCGCCCTGCGCACCGCGGCCCTCACCGACGAGGAGAAACGCGAGGCCCGGGGCACCGACGCACGGGCGGCCGCCGTGATCGACCTCGCGGACTCGATGCCGGCGGAGGTGCTGGAACGCCTGCACGGGGCGGTGCGCGGTCTGCGGGAGATCACCGGTGACGCCGGCTTCCCCGACGAGCACGGGGTGCAGCGCCCCGACACCCCCTGGTGGGACCCGGCGAGCGACGCCGGCTTCGACCCGGAACAGGACCGGATCGTCGTCGACGGCCGGTCCGTGGGCCGGGGCAGCCGCGTCGAACTGCGCCCCGGCCTCAGACACACCGACGCCCAGGACCTGTTCCTCCAGGGCCGCGCCGCGACCGTCGAGGCGGTCCTGCACGACGTCGACGGCGCGGTGCACCTGGCGGTGACCGTCGAGGGCGACCCGGGCGCCGACATCCGCCGCGAACAGGGCCGTTACCTGTACTTCCAGCCGGACGAAGTCCTCCCCCTGGAGGACGCGTGATGACCCGGACCCTGGTGGCCGGCATCGGCAACATCTTCCTCGGCGACGACGGCTTCGGCGTGGAGACCGCGCGCCGGCTGGCCGAACGGCGACTGCCGGAGCACGTCGAGGTCGTCGACATCGGAGTACGCGGCGTCCACCTCGCCTACCAGCTCCTGGACGGCTACGACACCCTCGTGCTCGTCGACGCCACGGCCCGCGGCGGGCCCCCGGGCACGCTGTACACCATCGAGTACGACGGCCCCGCCGGCGAGCCCGGCGCGGTCCCGGCGATCGACGGTCACCGGATGACCCCCGACGCGGTCCTCGCGCTGCTGGACACCCTCTGTGCCGGCACCGACGGGCAACCGCCGCGCCGCGTCCTGATCGTCGGCTGCGAACCGGCCTGCGTCGAGGAGGGCATCGGGCTCAGCGCGCCGGTGTCCGACGCCGTGCCGCGGGCCGTGCGGCTGATCGAAGAGCTGCTGCGGGGCGACGAGCCGTCCGTGGCGCAGGCCTCCACCGCCGAGGCACCCACCTGAGGAGAACGCAATGAAGAAAGTCATCGTCGGCAGCGCCGTCCTCGTGGTGGCCGCCGTGGTCGCCGAGGTGTTCCCCGACATCAGGCGCTACCTGCGCATCCGGCGCATGTGAACCGGGCGGCGCGCCCGTCGCGCCGTTCGCCGCGTCCTTGCGGCGAACGGCGTACCTGTCCGCCCGGCGACGGCGTGCCGGGCCGGGCGGCCCCGCCGCCTCGCCTCTAATGAAGCCCGGCCCCGCGAGGACTGGAGACCGATGCACGAGATGTCCGTGGCGCTCGCCGTGATCGAGCAGGTGGAGACCGCCGCCGCCGAGGCGGGCGACGTCACGGCGGTGCGCTCGGTACGGCTCGAGGTGGGCGAACTGGCCGGGGTCGTCCCCGACTCCCTCGCCTTCTGCTTCGAACTGGCCTGCGCCGGAACCCTGCTGGAGGGAGCCGAACTCCTCACCGAGGCGGTCCCGGGGCGGGCCCGCTGCACACCTTGCGCCGACGAGTGGGCCGTCGGCATGCCGCCGAGCCTGATCTGCCCCGCGTGCGGCGGGGTGAGCGTCGAGCTGCTCTCGGGCCGGGAGCTGCGGATCGCCGGCGTGCGGTGGGAGGACGGCGGTCCCGCGCGGACCCCGGCCCGCGAACCGATCTCCGAGGAGTGCTGAACCATGTGCCGTGCCGTCGACCTCCAGCAGGCCGTGCTCGCGAAGAACGACGCGACCGCGCAGACCCTGCGCGCCCACCTCGCGGCGCGTGACACCACGGTCGTCAACCTGCTGTCCAGCCCGGGCAGCGGCAAGACCGCGCTGCTGGAACGCGAGCTGCTGCTGGCCCGCGAGCGGTCCATCCCCGCGGCGGCGCTCACCGCCGACCTCGCCACCGAGAACGACGCCACCCGACTGGCGCGTTCCGGCGTCCCGGTCAAGCAGGTGCTCACCGACGGACTGTGTCATCTGGAGGCGGGCATGCTCGCCGGGCACCTGCTGGGCTGGCTGCCCGACGACACCCGGATGCTGTTCGTGGAGAACGTCGGCAACCTGGTCTGCCCGGCCTCCTACGACCTGGGGGAGACCCTCAGGGTGGTCCTCGCCTCCGTGACGGAGGGCGAGGACAAGCCGCTCAAGTACCCCACCGCCTTCGGTCTCGCCCAGCTGGTCGTGATCACCAAGACCGACATCGCCGAGGCCGTCGAGTTCGACGAGGCCGCGTTCCGCGCGAACGTGGAACGGGTCAACCCGGGCGTCGAGGTGGTGCTGACCTCGGCCCGCCGGGGCCAGGGCGTCGGCACGCTGCTCGACCGCGCGACGGCCGCCGCGGAGGGCGCGCCCCTGCACACCCCGGTCATGGCCCGCCGGCCGGACGCCCACCACGGCCACGATCACCGTCCTGAGCACGGGCACGAGCACGGCCATGACCACGGGCACCGCCACCCGGACCCGGGCGCGGCCCACCGCGCCGCACCGGCCCCCGCCCGCTCGTGAGCACCGCGCCGGCCGTCGTCACCGGGGACCCGCCGCTGCGCCGGCGGATCGTCGTCCGGGGCGTGGTGCAGGGCGTGGGCTTCCGGCCGTACCTGTACGGCCTCGCCACCGAACTCGCCCTGGTCGGCCATGTGACCAACACACCGGAGGGTGTCGTCGCCGAGGTCGAGGGCGCCGCCGCGGCCGTGGCCCGGTTCTGCGACCGGATCGCGGCCCAGGCACCACCGCTGGCCCGGGTGGAGTCCGTGCACCACCAGGAGGTGCCGGTCAGGGGCGGTGAGGCCTTCACCATCCTCGCCTCCCGCGCCGGCGGCCCCGCCCGCACCCTGGTCTCCCCGGACACGGCGACCTGCGCCGACTGCCTCGCCGAACTCGCCGACCCGGCGGACCGGCGCCACCGCCACCCGTTCGTGAACTGCACCCACTGCGGGCCGCGCTTCACCATCGTCACCGGTCTGCCCTACGACCGCGCGCACACCACCATGGCCGGATTCGCCCTGTGCGCCGACTGCGCCCGTGAGTACGCCGATCCTGCCGACCGCCGCTTCCACGCCCAGCCCGTCGCCTGCCCCCGGTGCGGGCCGCGGCTGCGCCTGATCGCCCCCGAAGGCGACGACACCGGTGACCCGGACCCGGTCGCGGGGGCCCGCGCCCTGCTGGCGCGCGGCGCGATCCTCGCCGTGAAGGGCCTGGGCGGCTACCACCTGGCCTGCGACGCCACCGACGCCGCCGCCGTCGCACTGCTGCGCCGCCGCAAGGCACGCGGCGACAAGCCGTTCGCCGTCATGGCCGCGAGCGCGGACGGCATCGGGCACCTCGTCCGGCTGGGACCCGAGGAGCGGAGCCTGCTCGAAAGCGCCGCCCGGCCCATCGTGCTGCTGCGGCGCCGGCCCGGCAGCGCGCTCGCCGAGGCCGTCGCCCCCGGCGGTCCGGACCTCGGCGTGATGCTGCCCTACACCCCTCTGCACCACCTCCTGCTCGGTCTGCCCGGCGATGCCGAGGGGCCCCGGCTGCTCGTCATGACCAGCGGGAACGTCTCCGGTGAGCCGATCGTCACCGACGACACCGAGGCACGGGAGCGGCTCGCGCACCTGGCCGACGCCTGGCTCACCCACGACCGGGCGATCCATGTCCCCTGCGACGACTCCGTGGTGCGCGTCTGCGACGGCGAGCCGCTGGTGCTCCGCCGCTCCCGCGGGTACGCGCCGCTGCCGGTCACCCTGCCGCTGCCCGTGCGCCCCGCGCTCGCCGTCGGCGGGGACCTGAAGAACGCCTTCTGCCTCGGCACGGACCGCCGGGCCTGGCTGTCGGCGCACATCGGCGACATGGACGACCTCGGCACCCAGCGCGCCTTCGCCCACGCGGTGGGTCAACTGGAGTCCATCACGGGCGTACGGCCGCAGAGCCTGGCGGCCGACCGGCACCCCGGCTACCGGTCCGCCCGGTGGGCGGACCGGAACGCGGCCGGACGGCCCGTCGTACGCGTCCAGCACCACCACGCCCATGTCGCCGCCGCGATGGCCGAACACGGGCTGGACGGCACCCGGCCGGTGATCGGGGTCGCCTTCGACGGCACCGGACACGGCGACGACGGCGCCGTATGGGGCGGCGAGTTCCTGCTCGCCGACTACGACGGCTTCACCCGGTTCGCGCATCTGGCCTACGTCCCGCTGCCCGGCGGCGACGCCGCGGTGCGCCGGCCCTACCGCATGGCGCTGTCCCACCTGCGCGCGGCCGGCCTTTCCCGGTCGGCCGACCTCGCCTGCACGGCCGCCTGCCCCGCCGACGAACTCCAGGTGCTGGAAAGGCAGTTGGAGCGTGATCTCCACTGTGTGCCCACCTCCAGCATGGGCCGGCTCTTCGACGCCGTGTCCTCGCTCACCGGTGTCTGCCACCGGTCGGGATACGAGGCGCAGGCGGCCGTCGAGCTGGAGAGCGCCGCGCTGCGGGCACCCGACGACGACCTGGGCACGTACGCCTTCGCGCTGCACGAGGCGGAGGCCGTCGTACGGGCCGACGCCGGGCCCGTCCTCGCGGCGATCGTCGACGACCTGCGGGCCGGCGTCCCGCGGGAGGTGGTCGCGGCGCGCTTCCACCGGGCCGTGACCGGCCTGGTGCACCGCGTCTGCGGACTGGCCCGGGAGCGGCACGGGCTGGACACGGTCGCCCTGACGGGCGGGGTGTTCGCCAACACGCTGCTCTCCTCGGCCTGTGCCGCCGTCCTGCGCGAGGACGGCTTCACCGTGCTGCGGCACCGCCTGGTGCCGCCGGGCGACGGCGGCCTGGCGCTGGGCCAGCTGATGGTGGCCGCCCGGGTGAGAACGACCGACTGAGCGACACGCGACCCCCTAACGAGGAGAAGGCCCATGTGCCTGGCGGTACCCGGCAGAGTGCTGGACATCGAGGAACGCGACGGCACCCGGATGGCCACCGTCGACTTCGGCGGGGTGGTCAAGGAGGTGTGCCTGGAATATCTGCCCGACCTTCAGGTGGGCGAGTACGCCGTCGTCCACGTCGGATTCGCCCTCCAGCGTCTGGACGAGGAGTCGGCGAAGCGGACGCTCGAACTCTTCGCCGAACTCGGCATGCTCCAGGAGGAGTTCGGAGACGCCTGGGAGATGGCGGCGGCGGAGGCCGGCGCGGACGGCGCGGAAGAGGTGCGCGAGCGGTGAAGTACATCGACGAGTTCCAGGACCCGGAGCTGGCGCGCCGGCTCCTCGACGACATCCACGCCACGGTCACCCGGCCCTGGGCGCTGATGGAGGTCTGCGGCGGACAGACGCACAGCATCATCCGCCACGGCATCGACCAACTCCTCCCGGACGAGATCGAGTTGATCCACGGGCCGGGTTGCCCGGTGTGCGTGACCCCGCTGGAGGTCATCGACAAGGCCCTGGAGATCGCCTCCCGCCCCGGGGTGATCTTCTGTTCCTTCGGCGACATGCTCCGGGTGCCGGGCACCGGCCGGGACCTGTTCCAGGTGCGCGGCGAGGGCGGTGACGTCCGCGTCGTCTACTCGCCGCTCGACGCGCTGCGGATCGCCCGGCAGAACCCGGACCGCGAGGTGGTGTTCTTCGGCATCGGCTTCGAAACCACCGCACCCCCCAACGCCATGACGGTCCATCAGGCCCGCAGACACGGCATCCGGAACTTCAGCATGCTGGTGTCCCACGTCCGCGTGCCCCCCGCCATCGAGGCGATCATGTCGTCGCCGCACTGCCGGGTCCAGGGCTTCCTCGCGGCCGGCCACGTGTGCAGCGTGATGGGTGTCGAGGAGTACCCGGAGCTGGCCGAACGCTTCCGGGTGCCGATCGTCGTGACCGGCTTCGAGCCGCTGGACATCCTCGAGGGAGTGCGCCGGACCGTCCGTCAGCTCGAACGCGGCGAGCACACCGTCGACAACGCCTACGCCCGGGCCGTCCGCCCGGAGGGCAACCCGGCCGCCCGGGCCATGCTGGAGGACGTCTTCGAGGTCACCGACCGCGCCTGGCGCGGCATCGGGGTGATCCCCGGCAGCGGCTGGCGGCTGTCGCCGAAGTACCGCGACCACGACGCCGAACACCGCTTCTCCGTCGAGGGCATCCAGACCAGGGAACCCGCCGAGTGCCGCAGCGGCGAGGTCCTCCAGGGTCTGCTCAAACCGCACGAGTGCGAGGCCTTCGGCACCCTGTGCACCCCGCGCACCCCGCTGGGCGCCACCATGGTCTCCAGCGAGGGCGCCTGCGCCGCCTACTACCTGTACCGGCGGCTGGACGTGCCCGCCAAGGCCGGGCGGGAGGCGAGCCCCGTTGTCTGACCTCGACCTCACGGCATGGACCTGCCCCGCACCGCTGCGCGACCGGCCCCGGGTCGTCATGGGCCACGGCGGCGGCGGAGTCCTCTCCGCCGAACTCGTCCAGCAGATCTTCGCCCCCGCCTACGGCGGCCAGGCCCTCGCCCAACTCGGCGACGCCGCCGTCCTCTCGCTGGGCGGGGCCCGGCTGGCCTTCTCCACCGACTCCTTCGTGGTGCGGCCGCTGTTCTTCCCCGGCGGCAGCATCGGCGACCTGGCGGTCAACGGCACCGTCAACGACCTCGCCATGAGCGGCGCCCGCGCCGCGTACCTCTCCTGCGGGTTCATCCTGGAGGAGGGCGTCGAGCTGGAGGTGGTCACCCGGGTCGCCGAGGCGCTCGGCGCGGCCGCGCGCGCCGCCGGCGTGGAGGTGGCCACCGGTGACACCAAGGTGGTGGAGTCCGGCCACGGCGACGGGATCTTCATCAACACGGCCGGCATCGGTCTGGTGCCGGCGGGCGTCGACCTGCGCCCGCAGCGCGTCGTGCCCGGGGACGTCGTCATCGTCAGCGGCGCCGTCGGCGTCCACGGGGTGGCGATCATGAGTGTGCGGGAGGGCCTGGAGTTCGGGGTGGAGATCGAGAGCGACTGCGCCGCCCTCGGCGGCCTGGTCGAGGCGATGCTCGCGGTCACCCCGGACCTGCACGTCCTGCGCGATCCCACCCGGGGCGGCCTGGCCGCCGCGCTCAACGAGATCGCGCAGGCCTCCGGCACCGGCGTCGTCGTCCGCGAGCGCGACGTGCCGGTCCCGCCGGCCGTCGCCAACGCCTGCGCGATCCTCGGCCTGGACCCCCTGTACGTCGCCAACGAGGGCAAGCTGGTGGCCTTCGTCCCGCGGGAACACGCCGACGCCGTCCTCGACGCGATGCGCGCCCACCCGCTGGGCGCCGACGCCGTCGTCATCGGCGAGGCCGTCGACACCCATCCCGGCATGGTGGTCGCCCGGACGGGACTGGGCGGGACGCGGGTGGTCGACCTGCCGATCGGAGAGCAACTGCCGCGGATCTGCTGAGCCGGACCGCGGGTGCGCGGGAGCCGCGCGGGGAGTCGGTCGAAGGAGCCGTGGGGCGTCAGGCGGTGGTCCAGCCCGGGAGGTCCGGCAGGACGGTCTCGACGACGCGGAGCAGGGCCGCGTCGTCCGGGACCACCTCGTCCTGGCGCCAGATGACGATCTCGTAGGAGTCGCCGCCGTCCTTCGCGTCCTGGGCGACCAGCATGCTGCGGGCGATGCCTCCGGGGCCGGTGTCCGCCTTTCCGCTGCCGAGATCGAGGGTCAGGGCGACGGTCCGGTCCGAGTAGAGGGCCGCCGGGTGTCCCAGGACCGTTCTCGATTGCGCGGCACTGTCCAGCAGGCGGGCCATGTCGGCGACCGGGAGGTTGTCGTAGAGGGCCGAGATGCGCACGGAGTACGTGTCGAAGGTGACGGTCGCCTCGGGATTCGAGTGCCGGGAGCCGTCGGGCGCCTCGAACGGCATGTCGTGGCCGGTGGCGGTCCGGGCGCGCTCCTGCGGGGTCCCGAGCAGCGACGACAGGTCCGCACGGTTCAGCGCGGTGCACAGCTGCGCACCGGAGACGTGCCGGGCCGGCGGGCTCGCGCTCGCCGTGGACGAGCAGGTGGCGGGAGGCCGGTCGTCGGCGGTGTTCTGCGGGAGCGCGCCCGCGAGGGCCCACATCAGCCCCGCCACGCCGGCGACCATCACCACCGCCGCGACCACCTGGGCCCCCGTGCTCATGCCCTTCTCGGGCTCGACGACCTCGTCGACCATGTGTGCCATCCCCCGCTGTGCCTCGGGCGCCTCGACGCGCGCGGGGGAGCCTAGCCGGTGATCGTTTCGGGCGGAACCGGATTCGGCATGTTCATGGCGTCCCTGCTCGCGCGGCGCCGCCCGGCCTCCTGCGGATACACTTCCTGCCGATGATGGCCAAAAAGCGACACGAGATCGCCGAGGTCCCCTTCGCCGCTCCCGTCGGCACGCCCGCAGGCGTCGAGGTGATGTCACCGGCCGAGCTGCTCAGGCGCGTCCCGGCGCGGACCCTCGCCCGGCCGCAGCGGCCGGACTTCCATCACCTGCTCACGCTCACGTCGGGCGTGGCGCGGCACACCGTCGACTTCACCGAGCACACCCTGCGGCCGGGCTCCTGGCTGTGGGTCCGCCCCGGGCAGGTGCATCAGTGGGGCGACCTCACGGGGGCCGAGGGCACGCTGATCCTTTTCCGGCAGGACGTCCTGGACGCGGCCACCGCGACGACCGCCCGACTGGACGACCCGCACGCCCCGGCCGTCAGCACCCCCGCCGCCGACGAGGCCGCCGCCCTGGACCTGGCCGCCGAGCACCTGAGCCGGGAGTCCGGTGCCCCCGGCCGGCTGCCGCTGGAGGTGCACCTCGCCGCCGTCCGCCATCTGCTGGCGGTGCTCGTGCTGCGGCTGGCGCACCTCACCGCTCCGGCGGGCGCCGGCGCGCCGGAGCACGACGAGACGTACACGCGGTTCCGTGACGCCGTCGAACGGCACTTCACCCGCACCCACCGGGTGGAGGACTACGCCCGGATGCTCGGCTACTCCCCGCGCACGCTCGCCCGGGCCACGCTGGCCCGCGCCGGGGTCGGCGCCAAGGAGTTCGTGGACCGCCGGGTCGTCCTGGAGGCCAAGCGGCTGCTGGCGCACAGCGACCGGACCGCCGCCGGGATCGCCGAGCAGCTCGGCTTCGCCCGTCCCTCCCAGTTCGGCAAGTACTTCACGCACCGGACCGGGCAGTCCCCGATCGGGTTCCGCGACGCGGTCCGCGGGCGCGGGGAGTAGGGCGCGGGGAGCGGCAGGGGGCGGCGGGAGCCGTTCACGCGCCGAGGGCGCGCGCGTACGCGGCCTCGTCCTCGGCCCCGAACACGGTGAACACGATCCGGTCGAACCGGCCGGGGTGCGCGTCGAGCCAGTCGGCCACGGTGCGCAGGGCGACGGGGGCGGCCGCCTCCTTCGGGTACCCGAAGACACCGGTGCTCACGGCGCAGAGGGCCAGGGTGCGGATCGCCGCCACCTCGGCGGCGAGATCGAGGCAGGCCCGGTAGGAGGCGGCCAGCGCCCGCGCGTCGCCGTCGCCGGGCCGGCCGTCGACGACGGGGCCGACGGTGTGCAGGACATGGCGGGCCGGGAGGTGGTAGCCCCGGGTGATCTTGGCGGTCCCGGTCGGCTCGGCGGCACCCTGGAGGGTGACGACGGTGTGGCAGTCGTCCCGCAGACGGGGCCCGGCGGCGGTGTGCAGGGCGTTGTCGATGCAGGCGTGCAGCGGCCGGAAGCAGCCGAGCAGGGCGCTGTTGGCGGCGTTGACGACGGCGTCCGCGGCGAGGGTGGTGATGTCCCCCCGCCACAGCGCGGTGCTGCGGGCCGCCGGGAACGCCGTGCGGGGGAACGCCTCGGCGATCGTGGGCAGCCCGTGCACCCGGGTGACCGGACGCAGTCCGCGTTCCGCGCCGAGGACGGCGTCCAGCGCGGCGTCGGCGCCCTCGGGCAGCGGGCCGGGCGCCCGGACGGTCAGCAGGGCCCGCAGCAGTCGGCGGGCCGCCGCCGCGTCGGCGTCCGCGAGGTCCCGCGCGAAGTCGCCGCGCGGACCGAGCCGGGCCACCGCCGGGTCGCCGCCGAGCAGCCGCAGCACCGAACGCACCCCCTCGTCGAGCCGGGCGGCCGGAGCGGGCGGTGCCGCCGGACGGAAGGGCTCGTCCAGGCCGATCGCGGCGCGGTAGGCGGCCAGGGGCAGGAAACGGGATGTCAACGCAGGGGTCCTCGTACGGCGTCGGGGGACGGCGGTCGGGCGGGGTCAGGCTCGGGCGGCGCGCAGGACGTCGGCCAGCGGCGTGGCGGGACGGCCCGTGAGGCGGGGCACGGCATCGGTGACGCCCGCCAGCTGGCCGGCCGCGATCGCGGTGTACGTCGACACCCAGGCGTCGAGCTGCCACCGCGGGGCGCCGTAGGAGGCACGGGAGGCGTACGCCTCCTCGACCGTCTCCGGCCGGTAGGAGACCGTACGGCCGAGCGCCTCCGACAGGGCGCCCGCGGCCTCCTCCAGGGTCAGGGACTCGGGCCCGGTCAGGTCGTGGACGGCACCGGCGTGGTCGTCCGGCCGGGTCAGGACCGTGGTGGCGGCGTCGGCGATGTCGTCCTGGGCGACGAAGGCGGCCCGCCCCCGCCCGGCCGGACCGCGGATGACACCGTCCTCGCCGACGAACTCGGGCACGAAGTCCGCGTAGAGGTTGTCGCGCAGAAAGGTGTACGCCAGACCGCGGGCCCGGATGTGCTCCTCGGTGTGGAAGTGGTCGCGGGCGAGGGTGAACGCGGCGTCGGGCGCGGCACCGTAGAACGACACGTACACCAGGTGCCGTACGCCGGCCTCGGCGGCGGCGTCCACGAACGTCCGGTGCCGGGCGAGCCGGTCGGCGCTCTCGGAGGCGGACACCATGAGCACGGTCCGCGCGCCGGCGAGGCCCCGCAGGATGGCCTCCCGGTCGCCGAAGTCGCCGCAGCGGACAGCCGTGGCGCCGGGCAGCTTCGGCGCCCGCTCGGGGCTGCGCACCAGCAGCCGCTGCGGGACGCCCCGCCCGGCCAGTCGGCGGGCGACGCGTCCGCCGAGGCGTCCGGTGGCTCCCGTGACGACCAGGGTCGGTTCGGGCGATGCGGTCATGGCTGATCACTTCCGTCGGATCGGATCGGGTCGGGTCGGGTGGGGGCGTGCGCGGGCGGGGTGCCGCCGTCACCCGGTGAGGGCGGTGACCGTGTCCAGGAGCAGGTCGGCGCGGTACGGGAGGGACAGGGCGCGGTCGGCGAGGTCGGCCGGGACGTCCGGGTGGTCGGGATTGACCCGGACCAGGCGCGCCCCGGGGGTGTGCCGCACGAGGTGCTCCATGGGCAGGCGGATCACTCCCGGTGTATGGAAACCGGCGCCGATCTCCAGGACGAGCAACCGGGCACCGGCGGGCGCGTCGCCCAGCCACCGCACCAGCCGGTCCCCGGCCGGCCGGTGGGCGTCGTCGACGAACTCCGGTCCGACCCGCACGTTGGGGAAGACGTCGCCGCCGCAGCGCGGGCAGACGGGCAGCGCGGCCGGGTCGGTCACCCGGCCCGTGTCCCGGTCGTACGCGGCGAGGACGCGGTCGAGGAACGGCCGGCTCGGCCAGGTCTCGCGGGTGCACGGCACGGTGCACTGGAGACGCCCGTAGTCGCCCTGGGGCGTGAAGACCCGGTCCGGCTCGAAGCCGTTGCGGGCGAACAGCGCGTCGACGTTCGACGTCGTCACCCGGTGGTCGCGGTCCCCGACCAGCGCGCGCAGCCGCCGGTAGAGGGGGTTGGGGCGGGTGCCGAAGCGGATGTCGTCGATGTGGACGGCCCAGTAGCCCCACATCATGTCGGCGGGCAGCGGTGCGCCCAGCAGGTACCGGGAGCGCAGCCCGAGCCGGTGCAGCGCCGGGAGCAGCTCCCCGAACCGCTCGGCGTCGCCGTAGTCGTACCCCGCCGCCGCGCTCAGCCCCGCACCGGCGGCGACCAGGATCCGGTCGCACTCGTCGAGCCGGCCGCGCAGCGCCTCGGCGGCTGCCGGGAGGCCGGCCGCCGGGAGGCCGGCGGGCGGCACGGCGGTCCGCGGCGTGTCGTTCTGGACGGTCATCTGTCTCCGGGTTCCCTTCGGATCGCGTTCCCCCCTTCCACTTATGCGCACGGCGGCGGGGAGAGGGAGACCGAAAGGCGACCCGCGATGGTCAGAATCCGACAGCGTGCGGATGACGGGTGCGGGGCGGTCGGGCTCACCTTGCCGCGAGGGGGCGCCGGGCGCACGCTGGTCCTGTGGGTACGGGTGACAGCCCGACGCTGATCACCTCCGTGCAGCGGGCGTTCCGCCTGCTCGAGGCGGTGAGCGCGCACGAGAACGGCGCGCCGGCCAAACAGCTGGCGCGCGAGACGGGGCTGCCCCTGGCCACCGCCTACCATCTGCTGCGGACCCTGGTGCACGACGGCTACCTGCGGAAACTGGACGACGGCGGGTTCGTCCTCGGCGACCGGCTGCAAACCCTGCACACCGCGGGCCGGGGGCAGGCGCTGCTCAGCCGGGTCCGGCCCACCCTCGCCGCCCTGCGCGACGAACTGGCGGCCGCCGCCTACCTCACCTTCTACGAGGAGGGCGAGATCCGGGTCGCCGAGATCGTCGACGGCCCCCGGGCGCCGCGCGTCGATCTCTGGGTGGGCTTCGAGGACGCGGGGCACGCCACCGCGCTCGGCAAGTCCGTGCTGCGCGAGCTGGACGACGAGGCCCGCAAGGACTACCTCTCCCGGCACCACCTCGCCGACCTCACGCCCCGGACCATCACCAGCACCCCCGAACTGCTGCGGCGGCTGGACTCCTCGCCCGTGGCCCCGGCCGTCACGGACCTGGAGGAGTACTCCCTCGGCACGGTCTGCATCGCGGTGCCCGTCTACAGCGGGGGAATCCTCGGCTCGCTCGGCGTCTCCGTGCCGGCGGACCGGCTCTCCCGGATCGAGGAGATCCGGGCCCGGCTGCTCCCGACCGCGGACCGGGTGACCAGGAGTCTGTCGCTCACTATCTGAAAATCGGATCCTTGTGGCATCCCGGGTCGAACCCGTTTCCTTATATGAAACGGACATTTCAGGGTGTCGCAGTGGCGCGCACCGGTGACATGTCCGACCGACATACAGGTGAGGACTGCGGACCAGGGATGACTCAGGCCCGAGAGCATGGCGGCGACCACCGGCCGACACGGCTGTTCCGAAGCAGTGCCGCAGCAGCCCCCCTCCTACCCGTGCTGATCGTTCTCGTCGTGCTGCTCCTCGACCTCGCCGACGGAGCCGGAATGATCTGGCTGCCCCTGCTCGCGGCCGGCCCCGCGCTGGCCGCCACGACCAACGGCCCGCGCGGCGTCCTGTGCGTCGGCCTCCTCGCCGCGGGGCTCGGTGCGGCCCTCGGTATCCGCGACGTGGTCCCCGGCCCGGCGCTGGCCGCCGTCCTCGGCGCCCTCGTGGCCGTCACCCTGGCGAGTGCGCTGGCGAGCGCGCTGCGCGGACGCCGTGAGCGGGTGCTCGCGGCGGTCCGCTCGGTCGCCGAGGCCGCCCAGCACGCGCTGCTCAAGCCGGTGCCCGCGACCGTCGGCCCGTTCCAGACGGCCGTGCGCTACTGCGCCGCCGCGGCGGAGGCCCGGATCGGCGGCGACCTCTACGCGCTGATCCCCACCCCCTACGGTGTGCGACTGATCGTCGGCGATGTGCGCGGCAAGGGGCTGCCCGCGGTGGGGACCGCCGCGCTCGTGCTCGGTGTCTTCCGCGAGGCCGCCTACGACGAGCCCGACCTCCTCGACGTCGTCGACCGGATCGAGCGGAGCCTGGCCCGCAACCTGGGCGGCGACGACTTCGTCACCGCCGTGGTCGCCGGGTACCCGAGGACGGGCCAGCTGGAGGTCGTGAACTGCGGGCACGCGCCCCCGCTGCTCGTGCGGGCCGCCGGGGACGTCGTCGCGGTGGAGCCCACGCATCCGTCCCCGCCCCTCGGGCTGCGCGCCCTGCACGACCAGACCCCCAGCCTCCAGGTGCTGCCCTTCGCCGACGCGGACCAGCTGCTGCTCTACACGGACGGGGTCACCGAGGCCCGCGACCGGGGCCGCGAGTTCTACCCCCTCGTCGAGGGGCTGACCCGCCATGTCTGCGACGAGCCGGCCCGCACCCTGGACGCGCTCCACGACGAGCTGCTGACCCATGTCGGCGGGCGGCTGCACGACGACGCGGCACTGCTGCTGATCCGCCAGCCGGCCGCCGCCGGAGACTGCGCCGCCGCAGACTCTGCCGCCGAAATGATCATTCCGCATCCCGTGGCGCCCGTTCCGCTCCGACGGGACCAGGCCGTGTGACGCCCGAGACGGGTGCGGGCACGTCGGCGGGGCAGCGGATCGCGCTGCCCCGCCGACGGCTGCCCGCTACTCCCCGGAAGGGGAGGTCAGGGGCACGCCCAGGGCCACCGGGGTGCCGAAGTTCGGGGTGCCGTCGGCGTTCCAGGTGAACTTCTGCGCCCGGGTGGTGCGGTTCATGTCGCAGCCGCCGCTCGCGGAGCTGTTGGCGTGGTAGACCATCCAGCTCTCCGTCCCGTCCGGCGACGTGAAGAACCCGTTGTGGCCGGGGCCGTACACGCCGTTCGCCTGGGAGCGCTGGAACACCGGGTTCGGCGACTTGACCCAGGAGGACGAACTGAGCGGGTCACCGCCGTTGTAGGTGAGCATCCCCAGCTTGTAGTCGGGAGTGGAGCAGTGACTGGCGGAGTACACGATGAAGGTCTTCCCGTTCCGCTGGAGGACCTCGGCGCCCTCGTTGACCGAGCCGCCCACCGTCTCCCAGGCGTACGTCGGCGTGGACAGCACCCTGCGCGTACCGCTCGCGGTCCACGGGTTCGACAGCGGCCGGATGAACATCGGCTGGGAGCCGTTGTAGAAGGTGCCGAGCAGGTACAGCTTCCCGTCGAGCTGGAGAACGCTCGGGTCCAGCTCCCAGGTGTTGTCCTGGGTGGGGTCGAGCAGATCGGCCTTGAAGGTGTAGGGGCCCATCGGGTCGAGCCCCGCGCTCTCCAGCACATGGATCCGCTGGGTGCCCAGGTCGTACGGCTCCCGCCCGGCCGTGTAGTAGAAGTACCAGCGCTTGCCGTTCGGCCCGTCGAGCAGATGGAACTCCGGCGCCCACATCGTGCCGGCCCCGTTGGGCCGGGTCAGGTTGAAGATCACCTGGTCGGTGGCGGTGGCGAGGCCGGCCAGGGTGCTCGCTCTGCGCATGGTGACCGTCGAGTTCCAGGTGGTCGTGGCCAGGTAGTAGAAGCCGTCGTAGTACGTCAGCCAGGGGTCGGGACCGTGCTGCGAGAGCGGGTTGGTGTAGGTGCCGGCGCTCGTGCCGCCGGCGGTGAAGCCGGGCAGCCGCCACACCCTGCCGGCCGTGGACGAGCACGGCAGCTGCACGAGGTTGGTGTTCGACGCGGACGAACCCCCGCTCGGCGCCACGCACTTGCCGGATCCGACGGAGACCAGGTTGAAGGTCTTGTCCGTCCCGGAGACCGTCACGGGGACGAGCCGCCACTGCTGGTTGCTCGCGCCGTGGCAGGGCCACTGGACGACCGCCGCGTTGTCCGCCGTGGACGCCCCGTGGACGTCGACGCACTGACCGGACCGGGTGGTGATCGTGTACGTGTCACTCGTCCCGGCCACCGGTGTGTGACCGAAGTTCTGGTTGGCGCCCGAGGAACAGGCGAAGGCCCGCAGCTGAGCCCCGGCGGTCGTCGAACTGCCGGGAAGATCGAGGCAGTTGCCGCCGTTCTGGTTGACCCCCGTCGAGGTGAACGTGACGGCGGCGGACGCGGGCGGCGCCACCAGGAAGGCGACCCCCAGGGTGAGCAGGGCGAGAAGCGCGGAAAGGTGTCTGGACCGGGTCACGGGCTGTACACCTTCGCTTCGAGGAGGCCGACGGAGTTCGAGCCGTTGCTCGTGAGCAGCACCCGCAGGCGCGTGGTGCTCGTGGCGGTGAAGGTGACGGTGTTGTACTGGTTCTTGGCCAGTGGGTAACCGCTCGCGCCGGGCACGTCGACGTAGGAACTGCCGTTCCAGTACTGGAGTCTCCAGGACGCCGGCATGTCGATGCCCTGGTCGTCGTCGAAGAAGTACACCTCGGCCCGGTTCAGGGTCTTCGCGGCCGGCCAGGTCAGCTCGGCCCACTGCTGACCGGTCTCCGGCCAGGTGCCCCAGCGCGGGTTCACGGTTTCGTCGGAGGAGGGCGGGTCGATGCCGTCGTTGACGGCGGTCACTGTCTCCCAGGGCGAGGTGTACGACGCCGAGGCGGTCGCGGAGGACGCCTGGTTGCCGGGTGGCTGGACCCCGCCCCGGTTGAACACCTTGACCTCGGTGAGGCCGGTCCTCGCCCCGGAGGCATGGGTGGCCAGGACCCGGAGCCGCTGGGCGGTGACCGCCGGGAACCTCACCAGGTTGTAGTTGGCCCTGGGCACCGCCGGGCTCCTGGTCTGGCTCGGCACGTCCACCCAGGAACTGCCGTTGTGGTACTGGACGGTGTAGGCGGAAGGCGCCCGGTAGGTCGTGCTCGCCGGACGGCTGTCCTTGAAGTACAGCCGCACCTCGTCGAGTTGACGTGCGGTGCCGAGGTTCAGCTCGTACCAGTCCTGCGCGGCCGAGGAGCCGCCCGCGCCCCAGAACGGCTCGTTGGTCGGATAGCCGTCCACCGCTCCGGAGGTGGTGGTGCCGGAGCCGGTGAAGGAGGCGGAGACGGTCGCCCCGGCGGCGAGATCGGTGAGATCGGCGGTCAGGTCGACGCCGGCCTTGGCGAGCATGTCGGTCATCCGGGGGCTGTCCTGGACGACCTGGTTCGGTGCCTGGAGACCGGGGACGGCCGTGTGGAAGGAGACCGTGCCGCTCGTCGTGACCTCACCCGTGGCCGGGTCCCAGGTGAAGGGGACCAGGGAGTTCACGGTCGCCGCCCGGCTGCCGTCGACGTAGATCGAATAGCCCTCCGGGACACCCGGGTAGCGCACCACGCCGTCGGAGGGGTCGTCCCAGACGATCGACAGATCGGCGTTGCGGTACCGCAGGTTGTTGACCGTGAAGTGGCTCCAGCCGATGTCGATCGGGGAGAGTTCCACCTTCGCGTCGTTGCGCGGCCGCAGCCCCGCCGCGTCCTCGATCACCGTCCAGTTGCTGCTGCCGAGGATGTTGTGGTGGATCCAGGAGCGGTAGGTGATCGCGCTGCCGTTCCAGTCGGCCCAGAACTCGTTGGCGTCCGGCCAGGCGGTGTTGCCGCCGACGTACTGCGCCCAGGTGTTCCAGTAGAGCAGCTTCTTGTAGTCGGTCGCGGTCATCCAGGAGTTGGGGTAGTTGCGCAGCACCGAGGAGTACAGCCGGAACTGGACGGTGGAGTTGATCGTGGAGAAGTTGTTCGAACCGGGCTCGCCCGCGTCGGCCGCCGCCTTCTTGTCGACCTGGTTGGCCGTGTAGAAGGGGAACACCGGGTACTGGGCCGGGTCGTCGTACAGACGCAACGCCTGCCGGTAGGTGGCGGTGTTGGGGACCGCGCCGACCGAGAACGGGTAGTAGTTGTTGATCTCCTTCCAGGGCACCCACTCATTGGTCGACTTGAGCCGGTGCTCGAACAGCCGGCGGTTCGGGTTCCACAGGACGTCGACGATCGCGTCCTTGATCTGGCCGGCCAGCGTGCGCATTTCGGTGGCCTTGGCCGTGTTGCCCGCCGCCTCGTAGGCCTGGGCCGCGGCGAGCGCCCCGCTGTACTGGTAGGCGGACTCGGCGCGGTCCATGTTCCCCGGCTTCCAGTGGAAGGAGACGGCGTCGGCGTCGTTGCCGGTCAGGGCGCCCCAGTCGTACTCGATCAGCTTGTTGTCGTCGTGGTCGTAGTACGCGAGCTGGCCCTTGACGTCCCCCTCGGCGTAGTGCGCCAGGCTGCCCGCGACGGAAGGCTGGCCGCCGTGGATCTGGTAACTGCGCCAGGCCGCCTCGGCGATGTACTGCGTGTAGCTGTTGGACCAGTTCTCCGGGTCGCCCGGGTTGTCGAGGAACCGTCCGCCCTTGGAGACCTGGCCGGCGCTCAGCCAGTCCCCGTACGCGTAGGACGGATCGCGCAGGTACTTCAGGTCGTCGATGTGCATCGGCTGGGTCAGGGCGATCGCGTTGTTGTAGCCGAGGACGCCCTCGGTGGAGGTCGGGAACTGGAAGGTCTGCCCGGGGATGTCGGCGTCGAGGTTGTTGAAGCGCATCAGCCACCAGCGGTAGTAGACGTTCTTCTTGATCGCCGGTTCCGGTACGTCGATGTAGGGCACGTTCTTCGCCCACCACAGGTTGTAGGCCCGGACGTGGGTGGCGAACGCGGTGGCGGCCGAGTAGCCGGCGTAGGCGTTGTACTCGGTGAGCGAGTCGGGGATCTCGTCGGTGACGAAGCCCATCACCACCTTGGCGGTGACCGTGGCGCCGGCGGCGACGGTGACGGACCGGTTCAGCCCGCCGTTGGTGGCGGTGAAACCGTCCCCGGTCAGCCGGGGGCGGATCGTGGTGAGGTTGTTGTACGCGTTCACCTGGCCGGTGAGCTCGCTGCCCGATCCCGTGGTGGCGTACGGCGAGGTCGCCCGCAGCTGGAGTGTGGTGGCGGCGCCGCCGTTGTTCTTGATCGACAGGTTGGTGACGGCCACGTTGTTCTCGGTGATGAACTTGGTCTGGGTGACCGTGACCGGGCCGCCCGTGTGGACGCTCCTCCAGTGGCTGGGCGCCTGCCACCGCTGGGAGACCTGCTCGGTGAGGGTGCCCGGGGTGACCGCCACCGTGTAGGCGCTGTTGTTGCCGATGCCCTCCCAGTAGGCGGCGTTGCCGCCGAAGCCGAGCACCGCCGGGTTGTGGGTCTTCATGAAGAGCGCCCGGCCCCGGCTCATCAGCCAGGGGCCCGCCGGATCGTCGCCGGAGCGGGCCAGCAGCCGGTCCATCCAGAAGTCGGTTCCCGAGCTCTCCGCGTCGTAGATGCCGCGCATCATGTCGCCCGGTGTGTAGGCGACGGGCGGAGCCGGGACCGCGGGCCCGGTGAAGGTCGGCAGCCCGATGGTCTGCGCGGCCCGGGCCGCCGGGGCGGCGGTGAGGACGGAACAGACGCTGAGCACCAGGGCGACGAGAAGGCATCTCGAACGCCGGAGCCGTGGCAGGAGGACGTGCGGTCTTCTCATCGGCTGCTCCCTGTCCAGACGACGACATGCGTTCATGGTCCGAGGAGTGCGGAAAACGACCTGAAAGGTTTTCGCAACGTAGGAGCGAGCTGATGAGGTGTCAAGGGAGAGTCGTGGGGCCGGAGTTCGGGGACGGTCGGATCAGGACAGCCGTGCTGCGGAATCCGTGGACAGCACGGCGCGCCTCAGGACTGAGGCGCCGTGGAACCCCTGAGCACCACACGGCCGCGCACGGTCTCGATCCCCGAGCGACGGGCTCCGGAGATCGCGGTGAACAGGGCGTGCGCGGCCGCCCGGCCGACCTGTTCCAGGTTCATGTCGACGCTGGTGAGCGGCGGACGGGAGGCGGTGGTCAGCACCTGCCAGTTGTCGAAGCCCATGACCGCCACGTCCTCCGGCACCCGGTGGCCGCGCTCGCGCAGCATGTCCATGACGCCGCGGGCGATCTGGTCGCTGCCGCACAGCACGGCGTCCACGTCCGGGTGCCGGTCGAGCAGCAGCGCGGTGGCCGCCCGCCCCCACCCCTCCGACCAGGCGCCGAACCGTGGTGCGCCGACCGGGTCGAGACCGGCGTCGGCCAGCGCGGCCGCCGCCCCCTGGGCCCGCTCCCGCGCCGCGAGGTACCCGGGGTCGCCGGTGATGTGCGCGATCCGGGTCCGGCCGCAGGCCAGCAGATGGTCCACCGCGATCCGGCCGGCGTCCACGCTGTCGGGCACGATCGACAGATCCTCGGGATCCTCCGACGGCGCGTACGCGTAGACGACGGGAACCGGCAGCTCACGGCCGAGGGAGGGGCGGGGGTCGGTCCGGCTGCCGACCACGATGAGGCCGTCCACCCGGCGCCCGAGCAGCGCCCGGACATGATGCTGCTCGCGGATCGCGTCGCCGCGGGCGTCGCACAGGAAGACCGCGACCTCGCCCGCGCCGAAGGCGTCCTCGGCGCCCATCAGGATCGGGATGCTGAACCGGCCCTCCAGGTCGCTGGTGAGCAGGCCGACCGTGCCGGTCTGGCCGGACAGCAGGCCCCGCGCCAGCTGGTTGGGCCGGAACGCCAGCCGCTCGGCCGCCTCGATCACCCGCTGCCGGGTCTCGGCGCGCACCTGGCTGCGGCCGTTGAGCGCCTTGGACGCGGTGGCGATGGAGACGCCGGCCAGCCGGGCGACGTCGCCGAGCGTGGCCGGATGCGAACGAGCGGGGCCGAGGGGCTGTGCCATGAGGTTCTCCTGTCACGCGCCGGGTGCGTAAACCGTACGCGAGAAGTTTCGGCGGAGAGGTGGCGTGAGCGGTTCCACGGGTTTCGGCTGAAGGGCGGATCCGTTCATGTGCAAGGGGATTGACGAGCCATCAGGCGAGTCCTACTTTTCAGAAAGCCTTTTCGGTTCGTTTCTGCCCCAGAGCACGTCGGACAAGTTCGTCGCACAGGGGGGATCGTCATGAGGAGCACCACCGGACCACGTGGACGCGTACACCGGCTCGTCACCGGCGCCGTAGCGCTCCTCGCCGCCGCGAGCCTGGCCACGGCCTGCGGGTCGGGGGACGGTGACCCGGGCGGCGGCGGAGGCGGCGCGGCGGGAGACCCGAACGGCGTCGACGACGGCACCGAACTGACGATGTGGACCCGTGCGGCGACCCGCCCGCAGAGCGAGGCCCTGGTCAAGGCGTACAACGCGAGCCACCGCAACAAGATCGAGCTGACGGTCGTCCCCACCGACGACTACCAGGCCAAGGTCGGCGCGGCCGCCGGCTCCCACGACCTGCCCGACCTGTTCGCCTCCGACGTGGTGTTCGTCCCGAACTACACCACCAGCCGGCTCTTCGCCGACCTCACCGACCGCGTCGACGCCCTGCCCTTCGCCGCGGACCTGGCCCAGTCGCACATCAAGGCCGGCACCTACGAGGGCAGGAAGTACGTCGTACCGCACACCCTCGACCTGTCGGTGCTCTTCTACAACAAGGACCTGTACCGCAAGGCGAAGCTCGATCCGGAGAAGCCGCCCACCACCCTCGCCGAGTGGGACGAGCAGGCGCGGGCCGTGGACGCGCTGGGCGCGGGCGTCGATGGCACCTTCTTCGGCGGCAACTGCGGCGGCTGCGGCGTCTTCACCTGGTGGCCGTCCATCTGGGCGGCCGGCGAGGACGTCATGAACGAGGACGGCACCGAGGCACTGCTCGACTCCGCCACCGCGAAACGGGTCTACGCGACCTACCGGGGCTGGGTGGCGGACGGCATCGTGGCCCCCGGCGCCCGCGACGAGACCGGCACGACCTGGACGGGCGTGTTCCCCAAGGGCAAGGTCGGGGTCATGCCCATGCCGTCGACCACGCTCGGGCTGATGCCGAAGGACCTCGACCTCGGCGTTGCGCCCATCCCCGGCCCCGACGGCGGCAGATCCACCTTCGTCGGCGGCGACGCCATCGGCATCTCCGCCACCAGCGGGTCCGCCGACCAGGCCTGGAACTTCCTCGCCTGGTCCCTGGGCGACAAGGCCCAGATCGACGTCGTCGCCGCGCACAGGGACGTGGTGGCGCGCACCGACCTCGCCGCCAACAAGTACTCCGAGGCCGATCCGCGCCTGGTCGCCGTCAACCGGCTCGTGGCGGACGGCCGCACCCCGTACGCGCTGAAGTTCGGGCAGACCTTCAACGACCCCAACGGGCCCTGGCTGGCACTGATGCGCGACGCCGTGTTCGGTGACGGGGACTCCGTGGACAAGGACAACAACGCGGTCAGCGCCTCGCTGGCCGACTGACCGGTCACCGGCCCCACGGCAGAGGAGAGCCATGCAGGTGAAGGCAGCCGAGCCGCCTGCGGCCGCGCGTCCGGGCCGGCTGCGGCACCGGGTCCGCCCGCAGCGCGCCGCCCCGCCCCGCCGGTGGTCCCGCAAGGTCCAGGGCCTCGGCTACGCCGCCCCCACGGCCGTCTTCGTCACCGTCCTCTTCCTGTGGCCGCTGCTGCTCGTCGGCCGGATGTCGCTCAGCGACTGGCCGCTGCTCGCCGGAGACCAGGGCGGAAACGCCCCCGAGAACTACACCGACGCCGTCGACGGCACCCTCTTCTGGCCCGCCGTCCGCTTCACCCTCCTCTACACCGCGATCGTCACGGTCGCCCTCCTCGGCCTGGCGCTGCTGCTCGCCCTGCTCGTCCAGGAGTCGCGCCCCGGAGCCGGCTTCTTCCGCACGGTCTACTTCCTGCCCGGAGCCCTGGGCCTGGCCTCCGCCTCCCTGCTCTTCTGGGGCCTCTACAGCCCCACCACCGGCCCGCTCGGCCGTACCCCGGCAAGGCTCGGCCTGGCCGACGAACCGGTGTCCTTCCTCGGCACCCCGACCTCCGCCCTGCTCTCGACGGTCTTCCTGGTCGTCTGGAAGTTCGCCGGCTTCTACATGCTCATCCTCCTCGTGGGCCTCCAGCGCATCCCCCACGAGGTGTACGAGGCGGCCCGGACGGACGGCGCGAGCCGCGCCCAGATCTTCCGCCGGATCACCCTGCCACTGCTGCGGCCCTCGCTCGCCCTCTCCCTGCTGCTCTGCGTGACCGGCTCACTGCTCGCCTTCGACCAGTTCTTCGTCCTCACCAAGGGCGGACCCGACAACAGCACCGTCACCGTCGTGCAGCTGATCTACCGCGAGGCGTTCCAGCGGCTGGACCTCGGCACCGCCGCCGCCCTGTCGATCCTCGTACTGGGCGCGCTGCTCCTGCTCAACGTCCTCCAGTTCCGCGGCCTGCGCCGCGCCGACGAGTCATGACCCGCACCCCACCGCGAAGGGACACCACGGTGCTCACCCGCGCCCTCGGCCGGACGCCCCACTACGTCGCCGCCGGCGGACTGGCCGTCATCTTCCTGTTCCCGCTGGTGTGGAACGCCTGGGCCTCGGTCAGCGCGCAGCCCGGCACCGCCCAGGAAACCGGCTACGGCCTCGGCAACTACCGCACCCTCCTCGACTACGACGCCGGCCTGTGGCGCTACCTCCTGAACAGCACCCTCGTCTCGGCGCTCACCGTCGCGCTCACCCTCGCGGTGTCCCTGCTCGGCGGCTACGCCTTCGCCCGCTTCGAGTTCCCCGGCAAGAACCTGCTGTTCCTGCTGACCCTGGCCATCCTCATGGTGCCGTACGCCACCCTCCTCATCCCGCTCTACGTGCTGCTCGGCCGGCTCCACCTCCAGAACTC
Organism: Streptomyces phaeofaciens; assembly: GCF_014648915.1. Lineage (GTDB taxonomy): Bacteria > Actinomycetota > Actinomycetes > Streptomycetales > Streptomycetaceae > Streptomyces > Streptomyces phaeofaciens. The sequence continues at coordinate 184,928 of NZ_BMSA01000009.1, forward strand.
GCTGATCGGACTGAGCCTCGTCCTGGCCATGTTCCAACTGCCGTTCGCCACCTTCATGATGCGGATCTCCTTCGAGGCCGTACCCCGCGAACTGGAGGAGTCGGCGCTCGTCGACGGCTGCGGCACCGCGGGCGCGCTGCGCCGGATCCTCCTTCCCGCGGTCCGGCCCGGCCTGATCACGGTCGGCCTGTTCGCCTTCCTCGCCGCATGGAACGACTTCATCGCCCCGCTGATCCTCATCTCCGACAGCGCGAAGGCGCCCCTGCCGCTGGCCGTCGCCAACCTGCGGCAGCAGAGCATGGGAGCCGTCGACTACGGGGCCACCGAGGCGGGCGTGGTGGTTCTCGCCGTGCCCTGCCTGCTCCTCTTCCTGCTCCTCCAGCGGCACTACGTACGGGGCTTCATGTCGGGCGCGCTCAAGGGCTGAGCCACCCCGGGCCCCGGACCTCCACGGACAACCGAAGGGACGTACCGAAGGCATGAACCGGTGACAGGGAACACGGCGCGCTCGACCGTCCTGCCGGTGGCGCCGAGCCGGGGCCGGCTGCGGCCGCTCGGCCTCGACGAGGTCAGGATCACCGGAGGCTTCTGGGCCCGGCGCCGACAGGTCAACGCGACCGCCACACTCGACCACTGCCGTGACTGGATGGAACGCGCCGGCTGGACCGGCAACTTCCGCGCCGCCGCCGAGGGCCGCCTCGGGCGGGACCGGCGCGGCCGGGAGTTCGCCGACTCCGAGCTGTACAAGCTCCTCGAAGCCATGGCCTGGCAGGCAGGCAGCGGCGACACCGCGCACGACGCGGACCTCGCCGCGCTCACCGAGACCGTCGCCGCCGCCCAGGAACCCGACGGCTATCTGAACACTGCCTTCGGCCGCCCGGGCCAGCAGCCCCGCTACACCGACCTCGCCTGGGGCCACGAGCTCTACTGCCACGGCCATCTGATCCAGGCGGGCGTGGCCCAGGCCCGCGCCCGCGGCGAGGGCGAGCTGACGAAGGTCGCCCGACGGGCCGCCGACCACGTGTGCGCCACCTTCGGACCGGACGGCGACCAAGGCGTCTGCGGACACCCCGAGATCGAGACCGCCCTCGTCGAACTGGCCCGGCTGACAGGGGAGGGGCGCTACCTCGACCAGGCCGCGCTGTTCGTCGAACGCCGAGGCCACGGCACCCTCCCCGAAGGCGAGTTCGGCCGCGCCTACCACCAGGACGACCTGCCCGTCCGTCGGGCCGGTGTGCTGCGCGGCCACGCCGTCCGTGCCCTCTACCTCGCGGCCGGCGCCGTCGACGTGGCCGTGGAGAGCGGCGACGACGACCTCCTCGCCGCCGTCGTACGGCAGTGGGAGGCCGCTGTCGCCCGCCGCACCCATCTCACCGGCGGCATGGGTTCCCACCACCGCGACGAGTCCTTCGGCGACGACTTCGTGCTGCCGCCCGACCGCGCCTACTCGGAGACCTGCGCGGGCGTCGCCTCCGTCCAGCTCGCCTGGCGGCTGCTGCTGGCCACCGGCGAGGCCCGGTTCGCCGACCTGGCGGAGCGGACCCTGTTCAACGTGGTCGCCACCTCCCCGTCCGAGGACGGCCGGTCCTTCTTCTACGCCAACACCCTGCACCGGCGGCGGCGCGGCACCGTGCCGGCGGCGGACGCCGTGACCCTGCGCGCCGAATCCGGCCTGCGCGCCCCGTGGTTCGCGGTGTCCTGCTGCCCCACCAACGTGGCCCGCACCCTCGCCCAGCTGCCCGCCCACCTCGCCACCGCCGACGACCACGGCATCCAGCTGCACCAGTACGCCGACGCGGAGATCACCACCACCCTCGCGGACGGCCACCCCGTCGCGCTACGGGTCCGTACCGACTGTCCGTACGGCGGCGAGGTGGCCGTGCGCGTCGAGCGGGCAGTCCCGGGCCGGCCGTGGACCCTGTCGCTGCGGGTCCCCGCGTGGACGGCCGGCGCCACCGCCTGGCTGATCGGCCCGGACGGCGCCCGCCGCCCCGTCGGCCCCGGCACGGCCCAGGTCACCCGGGCCTTCCGGCCCGGCGACGAGATCCGCCTCGAACTGCCCGTCGCCCCGCGCTGGACCGTGCCCGACCCCCGCGTCGACGCGGTACGCGGCACGCTGGCCGTCCAGCGCGGACCGCTGGTGTACTGCGCGGAGTCCGTGGACCTCCCGGACGGCCACGACGTCGACACGATCCGGGTGGACCCGTCCGCCCCGCCGCAGGACGGGCCCGACGGCACCGTCGTGGTCGCGGGCGAGGCCACCGCCTACGGCGACCGGCCCGACGCGCCCTGGCCGTACCACCCGCTCGACACCCCCGCCGGTCCGCCGGCCGCCGAGCGCCGGGGGATCGTCCTGGTCCCGTACCACTCCTGGGCGAACCGCGGACCCTCGACGATGCGGGTGTGGCTCCCGGCGGAGCGACCGGCGAGCCACCCGCTCCGATTGGGTGCCGAGGGCGACGTATGAGGCGCGCCCCCTTGGACGAGGGGCCGCGACGTACGACGCGGCGCCCCCTTGGACAAGGGGGCGGCCGAAGCGGTGAACACGCCGGGACGGTGGACGGCCGTGACCGTGCCGCTACTCCTGCTTCTCGCCCGACGCGAACCGCGAGATGATCAGCGCGACGATGATGATCGCGCCGTTCAGGAACTGGTTCCACAACGGCGGCACACCCGCCAGCGTCATCACATTGACGACCAGCTGGAGCGTCAGCACACCGGTCAGCGCGCCGAACACGGACCCCTTGCCGCCGTTGAGGCTGACGCCGCCGATGACGGTCGCCGCGAACACCTGGAAGATCCAGCCGCTGCCCTGGGTCGCAGAGATCGAGCCGTAGTGACCGCTGTACAGGATCCCGGCGAACGCGGCCAGCAGGCTGCCGAGGATCAGCACCACCCACACGATCCGGTCGACCCGGATGCCCGCGGTACGGGCCGCCTCCGCGTTGCCGCCGATCGCGTACAGCGCCCGGCCGTGCCGCAGCCAGGCCAGGGCCGCGCTGCCCAGCGCGAACAGCACCACGCAGATCCAGATCGCCGCGGGCGCCCCCCACCACGACGCCTTGCCCAAGTAGGTGAAGGAGGAAGGCAGTTCGACGATGGACTGGCCCTCGGACAGGGCGACCTGGAGACCGCGGAGCATGGTGAGCATGCCGAGGGTCACGATGAAGCCGTTGAGGCGCAGCTTCAGGATCAGGAACCCGTTGACGGCCCCGATCACCACGCCCACCAGCAGACAGAGCGGCACGGCCGTCCACTCGGGCAGCAGCCCGAGGCCGGTGAACCGCGCGCCACTGGTGGGCAGGACCAGCCACACCGCGACGACCGGGGCCACGCCGATCGTGGACTCCAGGGAGAGGTCCATCCGCCCGCAGATCAGGATCAGCGCGGTGGCCAGGACCAGCAGACTCAGCTCCGTGGACTGCTGGGCGACCCCGATCAGGTTGTCGCCGGTCAGGAAGGCCGGCGAGACGATGAACCCGATCAGCCCCAGCACCAGGATGGCGGGGATCAGGGACAGTTCACGGAAGCGGCCGAGATCGAGCCCGCGCCGGGTCCCCTCGGCGTCCTTCCGCGCCACGTTCGCCGTGGGGTCGGTGACATCTGTGGTGGCGGACATGACTACCTTCCGTGCTCTGCGGTGTCGGACACTCCGGTGGCGGACGTCGGTGCCCGGCCGGCCACGCCCTCGACGGCGGCGACCACCTGCTCGTCCCGCCAGCCCCGGTCGAACTCGGCGACCACGCGCCCGTGGAACATGACGACGACCCGGTCGCACACCCTGAGATCGTCCAGCTCGTCGGAGACGATCAGCGCGGCCTTCCCGCCGTCCGCGACCTGGCGGATACGGCGCAGCAGGAACTCCTTGGACCGCACGTCCACCCCGTTGGTGGGCCGGACGGCGACCAGCACACGCGGGTCGGTGGCCAGCGCCCGGGCGACGACGACCTTCTGCTGATTGCCGCCGGACAGGGCCGACACCAAGGTGGCCGCCCCCGGCGTCTTGATGTCGAGGTCCCGGATCATGCGCTGGGCGAAGACCCTGGTCCGCGCGGGCAGCACCGTGCCGAACGGGCCCAGCTGGCCGGTCACGGTGAGCGTCGCGTTCTCCGCCACGCTGCGGTGGTGGACCAGGCCCTGCAGATGCCGGTCCTCCGGGACCAGACCGACCCCGGCGGCCAGCGCCGACGGCACGCTGCCCGTGCGGACGGCCCGGCCGTCGACCGTGATCCGGCCCGCCTCGGCACGATGCAGACCGGCCACGGCCTCCCCGACCCGCACATGACCGCTGGCCGCCGCTCCCGCCAGCCCCACCACCTCACCGGCGCGCACCGCCAGCGACAGGTCGCGGCAGGCGCCGGGGAGGGTGAGGTCCTCGATCGTCAGCAGGGTGCCGGGCGCGGTCGGCGCCGGGTCACCGGCCCGCGCCGTGGGGAGACCGGTGGCCCCGGCGGCCGGCGGACCGGCGGCGGGAGCGTCCGTCGCGGTGGCGGTCTCCCCGGTCATCGCCTCCACCAGCGCCTGGTGGCCGACCTCGGCGACGGGAGCGGTCAGGATGTGCGTCGCGTCGCGGTACACCGTGACCGTGGTGCAGAGGTCGTACACCTCCTGGAGGTGGTGCGAGATGAAGAGGAAGGCGACGCCCTGCCGCCGAAGGTCGCGGAGCTTGTCGAAGAGCCGGGCGATGCCTCGGGCATCGAGCTTCGCGGTCGGCTCGTCCAGCACGATGAAGCGTGCGCCGAACGACAGCGCTCGCGCGATCTCCACGAACTGCCGCTGCTCCACGGTGAGTTCACCGGCCCGCGCGGCGGGGTCGACGTCCACGCCGTACTCGCCGAGGAGTTCCTCGGCCCGTCGCCGCAACTGCCGCCAGCGGATGGGCCGGAGCGGGCCGGCGCTCTGCCGGTTCAGGAAGAGGTTCTCCGCGACGGTCAGCCCCGGGATGATCGTGGACCGCTGGTAGACACAGGCCACCCGGGATCGCCAGGCGTCGATGTCGCCGAAGGCGGGCGCCGGTTCGCCGGAGAAGCGCAGACCGCCGGTGTCGGGGCGCTGGAGCCCGGTCAGCAGGGACACGAGCGTCGACTTGCCGGCTCCGTTGCGGCCCACCAGGGCGTGCGCCTCGCCCGCGGCGACGGCGATCCGGGCGTCGCGCAGCGCGACGGTGGCGCCGAACCTCTTGCCGACACCGATGGCCTCGGCCACCGGCGCGGGGCCGCCGCCGGGTGCCGGAGCGGTCGCGGTGTCCGTCATGGATACCGTCCTTCGTGGGGAGACGCGGGAGAAGCGGGATGCGCGGGAGAAGCGGGATGCGCGGGAGAGGGGGCGGGAGGTGGGAAAGCGGAGGCGGGAGGTGGGGAGGCGGGGACGGGCGGGGCCGTCGGCCGGTCACTGGCCGACGGAGTTGCCCCACAGCGTCTTGTCGTCCACGTTCTCCTTGGTCACGAGCGGTGCCGGAAGCTGGTCCTCGAGGCCGTTCGGGATCTTGATGATCGTGGAGTCGTGGTCCGTCCCGCCCGGCTCGAAGGTCTTGCCCTCGGCCGCGGCCTTCGCGTAGTACAGCGCGTACTTGGCGTAGAGGTCGGCGGGCTGGGAGACGGTCGCGTCGATCTGGCCCTTGCGGATCGCCTCGAACTCCTGCGGGATGCCGTCGTTGGAGATGATCGAGATGTGCCCCTTCTGGCCGGCCGGCTTGAGCAGGCCCTTCTGCTCCAGCAGGGCGAGGGTCGGCTGGAGGAAGACGCCGCCCGCCTGCATGTAGATGCCGTTCAGATCGGGGTGCTGGGCGAGCAGGCTCTGGAGCTTGGCGGAGGCCACGTCGCCCTTCCAGTCGGTGGGCAGCTCGAACACCTCGATCTTCGGGAACTTCGTCTTCATGCACTCCGCGAAGGCCTCGGAGCGGTCCCGTCCGTTGATGGAGTCCAGGGCGCCCTGGAGTTCGGCGACCTTGCCCTCACCGCCGAGCTGCTCGCCGAGGAACTCGCAGGCCTTGGTGCCGTACGCCCGGTTGTCCGCGCGGACGACCATGTAGACGTCGCCCTTGTCGGGCCGGGTGTCGACGCTCACCACGGGGATCTTCTTCGAGGCGAGGGTATCGAGGGTGGAAGCGATCGCGCCGGTGTCCTGCGGGGCCATGACGACGGCCTTGGCGCCCGTGTTCTGGAAGACCTGCACATTGGCGACCAGCTTGGTGATGTCGTTCTGCGAGTTGCTCAGCGGCAGCGCGTTGACGCCCTCGGACTTGATGTCCTTGCGCAGGTACTCGGCGTAGGAGTTCCAGAAGTCGGAGTCGGAGCGTGGCAGGTCGATGCCGACGGCCGGGCCGTCGCCGGCCGAGCCGCCGGATCCTCCGCTGTCGCGGTTGCACGCGGTGAGGAGGACGAAGGCCGCGAGGGCGGCGCCGGCTGCGAGGGCGGTGGAGCGGGTACGAGCGAGCTTCATGGCCGGGTTCTCTCCTTAGCCAGGGCTGGGAACCGTGCGGGGCGACGGCAGAGAGGGAGAGCGAAGGGAGGGGGGGCGGAGGTGGGGAGGGAGGAGCGGAAGAGGGAGGAGACGGAGAGAGGGGAGCTGAGGGAAGAGAAGGAGGGAGCGCACCGAAGGCCGGTGATTCCTCCGATGTATCTCGGACGTCGAGGACGTTACGACGGTGTCATCGGCGTTGACAAGGGGTCCGTTCGCACGGAATCGGAGGAGGGTGCTCGGCCTGAACAGGACTGCCTGAACGGGAGTTGACGGGTGGCCGCGATCGTCGTCCCCCGGCGGTCCGGGCGGTGTGCGGAGGAGTGGGGTGTCCGGGGTCGCAGGATGCCCCTCTGTCGCCTGATTCATCGGAGGGTGCGGCGTGCTCGTGTGGCCCCAAGTGGTCCATTCGGCGCATATTGCGCCCCTGGCCTGCGTCGATTCACCACCTCGATCGAATACATCCGAGGAATGCGTTGTCATGACATCGAAGGGCCCCTACAGTCGCTGTGCTGCCATTCCTCCGATGAATGAGTGCCGAGCTGCGAAAGGCGTCCTCCTTGACCACCCCTTCGACCAGCCCTCTGACCGCGCCTCCCGCTCGGATCGTCGCGGTGGACACCCACGACATCCGCTTCCCCACCTCGCGGGAGCTGGACGGTTCCGACGCGATGAACCCGGACCCCGACTACTCCGCCGCCTATGTGGTGCTGCGCACCGACTCCTCCGACGGACTCGAAGGGCACGGCTTCACCTTCACCATCGGGCGCGGCAACGACGTCCAGGTCGCCGCGATCGCCGCCCTGCGGCCGCATCTCCTGGGCCGGAACGTGGCCGAGCTGTGCGCCGACCCGGCCTCGCTCAGCCGCGACCTCGTCGGGGACAGTCAACTGCGCTGGCTCGGGCCCGAGAAGGGCGTGATGCACATGGCGATCGGCGCGGTGGTCAACGCCGCGTGGGACCTGGCCGCCAAGCGGGCCGGACAGCCGCTGTGGCGGCTGCTCGCCCACGCCGATCCCGTATGGCTGGTCTCCCAGGTCGACTTCCGCTACCTCGCCGACGCCCTCACCCCCGAGGAGGCGCTCGGCCTGCTGCGCGAGGGGCGACGCGGTCTGGCCGAGCGGGAGGCGGCACTGCTGGAGCGCGGCTACCCCGGCTACACCACCTCGCCGGGCTGGCTCGGCTACTCCGACGAGAAGCTCACCCGGCTCGCCAAGCAGGCCGTCGCCGACGGCTTCACCCAGATCAAGCTCAAGGTCGGGGCCGACCTCGACGACGACCTCCGCCGTATGCGCACCGCCCGCGCGGCCGTCGGCGAGCGCGTCCGTATCGCCGTCGACGCCAACCAGCGCTGGAACGTGGGCGAGGCGATCGAGTGGACCCGGGCGCTCGCCGGCCTGAACCCGTACTGGATCGAGGAGCCGACCAGCCCCGACGACATCCTCGGCCACGCCGCCGTCCGCGAGGGAGTGGCGCCGGTGAAGGTCGCCACCGGTGAACACGTCCAGAACCGCGTGGTCTTCAAGCAGTTGCTCCAGGCCGGCGCCCTCGACGTCCTCCAGATCGACGCGGCCCGGGTCGGCGGCGTCAACGAGAACCTCGCCATCCTGCTGCTCGCCGCCAAGTTCGGCGTGCCGGTGTGCCCGCACGCCGGCGGCGTGGGCCTGTGCGAGCTGGTCCAGCACCTGTCGATGTTCGACTACCTGGCCCTGTCCGGCACCACCGAGGACCGGGTCATCGAGTACGTCGACCATCTTCACGAGCACTTCACCGCGCCCGTGGTGATCCGCGACGGCCACTACACGGCCCCGCTCACCCCCGGCTTCTCCGCCACCATGCACCCCGCGTCCATCGCCGAGTACCGCTACCCGGACGGCACGTTCTGGGCCGCCGACCTCGCCGGACGGCAGTAGGCGCCGTCGCCCCCAGCCGTCGCCCCCGGCCGACAGTCCCGCCGTCCGGGCCGAGCCGGCCCCCGGCCCCCGGTGCTCTGTGCCCGGTGTGCGGCGCGCGGGGCTGGTGCGCGATCGGCGATCGGCTGCGACGATGGCGTTGGCGTGTGCCTGCCAGAGCCGCGGGCGCGGCCGTCGTGTCCTCGTCGGTGCCGGTCCGGGAGCGGTCTGGGTGAGTCTCATCGAGCAGGAGCAGCCGCTTCTCGACGCGTTACGGCCCCGGGACCGGGCCGCGCTGCTGGCGCTGGGCGTCCCGCGCGGCTACCGGACCGGCGAGGTACTGCTGTCCGAGAACGCCACCACGTCGTACGTCGTCGCACTCCTCGGCGGCTGGGCGACGGTGTCCGTGTCGACCGAGCGCGGCAGCCGGCTGATCCTCGCGTTGCGCGGAGCCGGTGAACTCGTCGGTGAACTCGCCGCGATGGACCGCCGCCCGCGCAGCGCCACGGTGACGGCCCTCGGTGACGTGGACGCCGTGGTGATCCCCGGTGACCGGTTCCGCGGCTTTCTCGCCGCCAGCCCCGCCGTCAGCGCGCTGGCGTTCCGGCAGCTCGGTTCGCGGCTGCGCAGCGCCGACGGCGAACGCCGCTCCCTGGCCTCGGAGAACGTCCTGCAACGGCTTGCCGCCCGGCTCCTGGAACTGGCCGTGCGGACCGGGCGCCGCGCCGCCGACGGCAGTGTCACCGTCGACCTGCCGCTGCCCCAGCACGATCTCGCGGCCTCCGTGGGCTCGACCCGGGAGGCGGTCGCCAAGGCGCTGCGGCTGCTGCGCGAGCGGGGCATCGTCCGCACGGCCACCCGGCAGATCGCCGTCGTGGAACTGGAGCCGCTGCGGCTGCTGGCCGGGGAAGGATCCGAGCCGGGCCGGCCGACTGTGTAAACGGCTACAGACGGCCGGGGCGGACCGGGCTCATCCTGTCCGTGCCGGGCCGTGATTCTTCGGATTCTCAGGGATTCTCAGGGGGGAAGAATGAGCAGTCGTGAGGCCGTGCACCGCATGGTGGTGAGCGCCGACATCAAGGACTCGGGAAGACAGGGCCGGCGGGCCAGGCTCCGCTCGCGCGCCGGCATGTACGACATCTTCGGGCTCGCCTTCGACGCGGTGGGCGTGACGGGTGGCCAACTGCACCTGGAGGACCGGGGCGACGGGCTGCTGGCCGCGGTGGCGCCGGAGGTGCCGCCCACGGCCCTGGTGGGACTGTGGCTCGAAGAGGTGCACCAGGGGTTGCGCGAGCACAACGCCGGACTGCGCGACCCGCTGCGGCTCCGGGTCGCGATGCACGCGGGCCCGGTGACCGACGACGGCCGCGGACTGGTCGGCCGGGCGGTCGATCTGACCTGCCGGCTCTGCGACAGCGAACCGGCCAGGGCGGTCCTCGCCGCCGCCGACGACGTGGACCTGGTCTTCGTGGTCTCCGACCACCTCTACCGCACGGTCGTCGCCGAGGGCGGCAGGTTCGTGGAGCCGGAGCACTACCGGCCGCGTCAGGTACGGCTCAAGGAGACCGACGAGACCGCCTGGTTCCACGTGCCCCGCCGCAGCGAGCCGCCACTGCCGGAGCCGGCGGTACGCCGTGTGGTGGCGGCCGTGCCGGAGGACGGCGAGCGGCCCGCACCGCGGCCCGCCCCGCGGGCCACGCCCACGAAGTACTGGATCACCGTCAACGGCGGCCCCAACCAGGTCGTCGACGGAGCCGAGGTCCACGGCGACATCGTCGGCGTCCGCCTCCCCCGCGAGGACGAGGGCGGCGCCCGAGGGGGCGGGCGCGGATGACCGAGGCGGGCAAGGGCGGCGGCCCGGCGGCCGGCGGCGGTCGGGCCGACGGAGGTCCGGCCGGGGGAGGTCCGCAGACCTCGGCGGCCGACGGCAGGCCGGGTGCGGGGCGCGCCGGTCCGCTGGGCGACCGCAGGGAGGCCGGCGCGCACGACGCCGTACGGCAGGCACGGGCCAACTTCGTCGGCGTCCACGGGCGCAACGCGATCGTCGACGGCAGCCAGGGCGATGTGCACCTGGGCGACCACCACCACTACCACGGAACCCGGGAGAGCCTTCCCCGTCTGATCTCCGGCGCCGTGCCCAGGGACGAACTACGGCGTCTGCGGCTGGTCTTCGAGCCCCCGCCCGGCTACCTCGACCTGAAGACGCTGCTGGAGCGGCAGCGGCTGCTCGCGTTGTGCGGCGACCCGGGCACCGGGCGCGGCTACACCACCCTCTCCCTGCTCGACGAGGTGACCCGCGGCCGCGTCGAACGGATCGACGCGAGCACCGAACTGGACCGGATCACCGCGTCGGACCTCCAGGAGGGGCACGGCTACTGCATCGAGATCACCGGTGACGAGCCGGTGCCGGTCGAGCGGCGCGTCCGGGGCGGGCGAGGGGACGACGAGGAGTGGCGCAGGCCCGCCGAACGCCCCGCCGAGATCCATCTGGACCGGCTCAGTCGTCTGCTGGACGGACGGGACGCGTACGCCGTCCTCGTCGTCGGCGTCGGCGGCTTCGCCGACGAGCTGCTGCGTGGACGGTACGGCCGCCTGGGCCGGCCCGCCTCGGCCGACGGCATGCTGCGCAGACACCTCGTCGCCCTGCTGGGCCACTCGGAGAACGACCGGCTGGAGCAGGCACTGGCCCTGGCCCGGCGCCCGGACGTGGTGAAGGCCATGGGCCTCGACCGACTCCGGCCGCACGAGGTGCGCACCCTCGCCGGGCTGCTCGTCGCCCACCTCGGCGGCGAGACCCCCGAGGACGAACTGCTCGCCGAACTGAGGCTGTTCTCCCACCAGCAGGCCCAGGCATGGTTCGACACCACCGGCCGGGCCGTGCCCCGCCACCGCGACGCCCCCGCGCCGGCGCTCCGGCAGGCGGCGTTCCGTACGGCCGTCTCCGTGTACAACGGCTCCCCCTACAGCGTGGCCGCCGAGGCGGCGGAACAGCTGGCCTGGGAGTTCGCCCAGACCACGCACCCCGAACGGGTACCGGGGCGGGCGCTGTTCAACGACCACCTCCTGGCCCGGCTCGCGGCCGCCCGAGCCGAACTGTTCACCGGCGACGTGACGTTCGACGAGCGGGCACTGGCCGCCCGCAAGGTGCGGCTCCAGGGCCGCGCCCTGTCCTGGGCCGTCCTCTCCCACGTGTGGGACGAATACCACAACGCCCGTGGCCCGCTGTGCCGTTGGCTGCGGGTCCAGTGCGACGACGACCGGCCGATGGTGTGGATCCCGGCGGCCATCACGGCCGGCACGCTGTGCACCCGCGACTTCTCGTTCGTCCTGGAGGACGTCCTGCACCCGATGGCCTTCTCCGACTCCGTCCAGCAGCGGATGGCGGCCGCCACCGCGCTCGCCCACGCCGCGGCCCTGGACGAGGGGGTGCGCCCGGTCGTACGGGATCTGGTCCGCGGGTGGGCGCGGATCGGCGGCGAGGCCGAGTCCGTCACGGCCGCCCTGGTCCACGGCTTCGGCACCGTGGAACCCTCGGTCTCCGACAGCCTGGACGCACTGGGCCGGCTGGCCGGCCGGGAGGAACGGGAGGAGTTGGACCTGCTGTCCGGGGCCTCCTTCAGCGTGGCCCGCCTGCTCGCCGGCGCCGAACCGGGCACGGTGCTGCGGCGCCTGGGCGCCTGGATGGGCGACCGCCGGCAGAACCGCCGCAACCTGGCCCTGTTCACCGTGGACCGGATGGTCTGGCAGCGCGCCTCGCACCTGTGGAACCTGGAGGACGCCCCGGGACTCCAGCGCCACGGGAACTGGCCGCTGATCGCCGCGCTGCTCACCGTACGCCCGGAGAACACCCGGATGATGGCGGACCTGGTGTGGTGCGGCCTGGACACCGCCCGGTGGCGGGAGGAACTGGAGATCTCCCTGAGCGAGTGGATCCGCCGGGCGGAGGCCGAGCCACGGCTGCTGGACCCGATCTGCGGCTTCCTGCCCCGCCTGGTGACCTCCGTGGCGGACGCCGAACGGCTGCGGAACCTGGTGCGCCGACTGGAGCGCGACCCCGACGAGTCCCTGACCCCGGCCACCGTACGACGGCTGCGAGAGGCGATCCCCGAGCGGCCGCCGGCCCCAGCGGCCGGGCACCCGACCGTGATCCGCCGGCCGTGATGCGCCGGCCGTGATCCGCCGGCCGGACGCGTCCGGCCGGTGAGTCGCGGCCGCCACCGAGAGGACGGAGTGAGATGAACGCCCAGAACGCGCCGCACATGAACCCGTTGAATCCCGCGCCGCACATGAACCCCATGCACCCCGCGCCGCACATGAACCCCCTGAACCCGGTGCCGCCACAGGCCCCGGTGTCGTCACCGCAGGCTTCCGTGCCGCAGCCCGCCCCCGGGCCGGTCTTCCGTGCGGCGCCCGCCTGGACACCGGAGCCTTCCAGACACCCCGTACAACTCCCCTCACCCGCACAGGAGTTGGCGGGTCCGTTCATCCGCGAGTACCGACCGGCCTGGCCCTACCGGCACAGCAGCGCGCAGATCGCGGCCGTGCTCTACTACCGCCACCGACGCCCCCGGGTGGTCCGGCCCGAGGGGGAGGAGGGCCCGCTGCCGCGCCGGGTGCTCAGCGCGTGGCTGCTGCGCTGGCTCCCGCGCCCCCTCGCCGCCCTGGAACTGCAACTGGGCTGGCACACCGTGGCGTTCGAGGCCCAGCTGCCCGCCGCGGAGTCCGGCCGGTCCTTTCCCACCGCGATCCGCGTCCGCTGGCAGGTGAACGACCCCTTCCTGGTCGCCCGGAGCCAGGTCTCCGACGTCGCCGCGTTGCTCGTCCCCGAACTGGAGCAGCGGCTGCGCGATGTCTCCCGCGGCTACTCCATCCGGCGCGCCGAGGAGGTCCGTGACGCGGTCCACGCGGCCCTGGACGGCCACGACCTGGGCACCCGGTTCGGCCTGGAACTCGACGTGTTCGTGACGATCTCGTCGGACAAGCTCATCCAGGACCACGGCGAGAACCTCGGCCGCGACGAGGGCAAGCGGGAGCTGATCCGCATCTGGACCCGCGAGTTCCAGCACGCCATGGACGGCGGTGACCACACCGTCATGGCGCAGATGATGGCCCGCAACCCCGAAGACCTCCAGGACATCCGCCAGATGTTCCGCAAGGAGCAGCGCGAGGAGCGCCAGGACGTCATGGAGCTGATGTCCCGGCTGATCGACGGCGGACTGCTGGAACGCTGGGAACTGGGCGATCAGGCCATGGTGGTGGTGGAGTTCCTGCGGTCGGGCATGCGCAGGGTGACCGCCGACCCGCGCCCGCAGGTGGCGAACGGCTCGACACCCCGGCGCAGCCTCTTCTGGGAGCAGGAGGACGGCGCCGACGACACCGGGTCCTCCGGTACGACGACCGACGGCTCGGACGGTACCGGTGTTCAGGGCGGTCAGGGCGGTCACGGCGGCTCGGGGGCCTGAGGGAAGGGGAGGGGAGGGTGATGGCGGTGACGGATCCCGAGCCGTCCCGGCGGCGGGCCGTGGTGCCCGGTCCGGCGCGGGGCACGCTGGACGAACCCGGCCCCCGGTTCGTCGCGGAGCGGCTCCTCACCTGGGCACGTGAGGAGGTCGCACGGGCGGACACCAAGGCGTCAGTGCTGCTCTCGGGCGTCGTCGCCGTCTCCGTGCTCGTCGTGTCGGCCGGGCACGGGCCCGGGGCTTCCGGCGCGGTGGGCGCGGTGGGCGCGGTGGGCGCCGGGCTCTGGTGCGCGGGGATCATGATGCTGACCATGGTGATCCTGCCGCGCACCCGACCGCCGGGAAGTCCCCGGCGAGGGCCGAGGGCCACGGACGCCGGGCGCGGCCCCTCGGTGGCGACCCTGCACGCCGAGGCCGGCCCCGGGGAACTGGCGACGGCCGTCCTCGCGGCCGGCGGGGACCCCGTCCGCTGGATGCTGGACCAGGCCCGCGTGCTCGGGGCCATCCTCGCCGTCAAGTACCGCTGGATGCGGTGGGCCGTGGTGTTCCTGGCGGCCGGGGCGGCGGCGGTCGCGACGACAGCGCGCTGAACGGTCGCCGCTTCCCGCCCCATCGCGAGGAGTGCCCAGGGCAGGCTCCCCGGGCGGGACCGCTACAGCGCGGCCTTGACGGTCTTCATCGTGAAGTGCGAGGTGACGTTCTTGATCCGCGGGATCGTCATGACCCGCTGACTGAGGAACGTCTCGTAGGCCGGCAGATCGGCCACGGCCACCCGCACGAAGTAGTCGGGGGTGCCGAACAGCCTCCGCAGCTCCAGCACCTCCTCGGCCTCGGCCAGGGTCTGCTCGAAGTGCTCCACGGTCTCCGCGTCCTGGGATTCCAGACCGAGGTCGATCAGCACCTCGAACGCCCGCCCCCGGGCCACCGGGTCGATCACCGCGCGGTACCCCTGGATCACCCCGTCGGCCTCCAGTCGCTGGACGCGCCGCAGACAGGGCCCGGTGGTGAGCCCGACCCGCTGCGCCAGCTCCACGTTGGTGAGCCGTCCGTCCCGCTCCAGCTCGGCAATGATTGCACCGTCGATCGCATCCATAGCAGAAGATTGCACCTCAGGTCATGATCAGCGCAATCTTCGCAACCACATGGCGCCGCTTTCACGAGACGATGGACGGGTGCAGCAACACGCTTCTCCTCCGACTCCGACCTCGTCGACGCCGGTGCCGACGCCACGGACTGCCGAGACGCCTGAGGCTCCCGGGGCTGCCAGGACGCCTGAGGCTCTCGTGGACCGGCGCGGCCGGATCGCCGCAGGCGTCCGGGACTCCTTCTCCGCCGGCCTCGGCATCTTCCCCCTGGGTATCGCCCTCGGGCTGCTCGTCCTCCAGGCCGGGCTGCCCTGGTGGCTCACGCCCGCCCTGTCCCTGTCGGCGTTCGCCGGCTCCCTGGAACTGCTCCTGGTCGGTATGACGGCGAGCGTCACGCCCTTGGCCGCGATCGCGCTGACCGTGCTGGTGGTCAACTTCCGGCACGTCTTCTACGCGTTCTCCTTCCCGCTCCACCTGGTCAGGCACCCGGTGGCCAAGGCGTACGCGGTCTACGCGATGATCGACGAGGCGTACGCCGTCAACGCCTCCCTGCCCGAGCGTGAACGCTCCGCCGAGCGTCTGCTCGCCCTCCAGATCGCCTGCGAGATCTACTGGGTCGGCGGCGGACTGGTCGGCGTCGCCCTGGGCGCGGTCCTGCCGGCGCCGGTCAAGGGCCTGGAGTTCGCCCTGTGCGCCCTGTTCACCGTGCTCACCCTGGACGCCTTCCGTTCCCGCCGGGAGATTCCCTCGGTCCTGCTGGCCGGCGCGAGCGTCACCGTCGCGCTCGTCCTGGCCCCGGGCCTGGCCCTGTTCGCCGCGCTGCTGCTGTTCGTCGCCCTGCTGCTGGCCCGCCACGCGCTCACCGCCCGCCGACCCGCACCGGAGACCGCCGATGCCTAGCACCTCGTACCTCGTCGCCGTCCTGGCGATCGTCTTCACGATCACCTTCGCCCTGCGTGCCGTCCCCTTCGTCGTGCTCGGCCGGCTGCGCGACTCGATGATCGTGCGGCGGCTGGCGGCGTGGATGCCGGTCGGCATCCTGGCGATCCTCGCCGTGACGGCCCTGCGCGGCACGATCGCCACCGACCCGCACGGCACCCGGTACGCGCTGCTCGCGGTGGCCGTCACCATCGCCGTCCACCTGGCCTTCGGCCGGCGCACCATCCTCAGCGTCGGGTTCGGCACGGCTGTGTACGTCGTCCTGCTCAACGCCCTCTGAGCGCGTCCGCGTTCTGCCCTCCGGGCGGGGCGCGCTGCGCGATGTCTTGACGTGTACTTGGCGTGATGGCTTTATGGGAGCGCTCCCACACATGCACATGCTCAGGCACTCTCACGCAGTGTTCCGCTCCCCCCACCCGAGTTTCTTGGCCTCACTCCCAGGAGTCGCAGTGAGAACCACAAGAAGCACGACACGAAGCACGGCACGAAGCACGAAGCGAAGCGCGGCACGAAGCGCGACACGAAGCGCGGCACGAAGCACGACACGAAGCACGGCACGAAGCACGAAGCGAAGCGCGGCACGAAGCGCGACACGAAGCGCGGCACGAAGCGCGGCACGAAGCGCGACACGAAGCGCGACACGAAGCTCTGAACGCGACGCGGGCCGGTACGCCGCCTCCGCCCGCCGGTACGCCACCCGTCTGGTCCGGCTGACCGTGCTCCTCGGGCTCGTGGCCCTCGGTGTGCTCTCCCCGGCCACGGCCCAGGCCCGGACGGCCTCCGGCGACCTCGCCGCCACCGGCCTGCACATCAGCGACGGCCGGCTCCTCGAAGGCAACGGGAACGACTTCGTGATGCGCGGCGTGAACCACGCCCACACCTGGTACCCGGGCGAGACGCAGTCGCTCGCCGACATCAAGGCGCTGGGTGCCAACACCGTCCGGGTCGTCCTCGCCGACGGCCACCGTTGGAGCGCCAACAGCCCTTCGGACGTGGCGAACGTCATCAGCCAGTGCAAGGCCAACCGCCTCATCTGCGTCCTGGAGGTGCACGACACCACGGGCTACGGCGAGGACACCGCCGCCGGCACGCTCGACCAGGCCGCCGACTACTGGATCGGCCTGAAGGACGTGCTCGCCGGGCAGGAGGACTACGTCGTCGTCAACATCGGCAACGAGCCCTGGGGCAACACCGATCCCGCGGGCTGGACGGCCCCGACGATCGCCGCGATCCAGAAGCTGCGCAACGCCGGTCTCCAGCACACGATCATGGTGGACGCGCCCAACTGGGGCCAGGACTGGCAGGGCGTCATGCGGGCCAACGCCCAGTCCGTGTACGCCGCCGACCCCACCGGCAACCTGATCTTCTCGATCCACATGTACAGCGTCTTCGACACCGCGGCGGAGATCACCGACTATCTCCATGCCTTCGTCGACGCCGGACTTCCCCTCCTGATAGGCGAGTTCGGTGGCCCCGCCGACCAGTGGGGCGACCCGGACGAGGACACCATGATGGCCACCGCCCAGCAGCTGAAGCTGGGCTACCTGGCCTGGTCCTGGAGCGGCAACACCGACCCGATCCTCGACCTGGCGACCGACTTCGACCCCAGCCGCCTCAGCTCCTGGGGCCAGCGCATCTTCAACGGCACCAACGGCATCGCCCAGACGGCCAGGGAGGCCACCGTCTACGGCGGCGGCACCCCCGGCGACACCCAGGCCCCGAGCACCCCGGGCACCCCCACCGCCTCCGCGGTGACGGCCACCTCCGTCACACTCGGCTGGAGCGCCGCCACCGACAATGTCGGGGTCGCGGGGTACGACGTCGTCCGGATCGGCGGCGGCTCCGAGAGCGCCGTCGCCGCGTCCACCACCAACGCGGTCACGGTGACCGGCCTCACCGCCGGCACGGCCTACAGCTTCGCCGTCTACGCCCGGGACGCCGCCGGGAACCGCTCGGCCCGCTCGGGCACGGTGAACGTCACCACCGGCAGCGCGCCCGCCACGCCCTGCTCGGTCGGCTACCGCGTCGTGGGTGAGTGGCCCGGCGGCTTCCAGGGCGACATCACCCTGCGCAACACCGGCACCGCCGCCGTCACCGGCTGGAAGCTGGTCTTCGCCTTCGCCGACGGCCAGACCGTCACGAACATGTGGGGCGGGACGGCCACCCAGAGCGGCGGCACGGTGAGCGTCGCCCCCGCCTCCTACACGTCCACCATCCCCGCGGGCGGCTCGGTGACCGTCGGCTTCATCGGCGCCAAGGGCGCCACGAACACCGCACCCGCCGCCTTCACCCTCAACGGCACGACCTGCGCCACCACCTGACCGGACACCCTCACTCCGGCTGCCCGACCGGGCACCGCTCCGCCGGTCGGCCGCCACCCCGCCGGTCGGCGGAGCCGTCACCTCCGCCGACCGGCACCCGCACCCACACCCACACCCACCCCCGTACTCGCACTTTGCACCCGTCCCCTCGCCCCACCCCCGCAGCCCTGCCACCAGCACCGCTGCCGAAAGTACAGCCGTGAACTTCTTGTGACGGCGGGACAGGGGATCGCATACTGAGCGCGATCAAGAAAGAGCCCTGCCGCGCGCGGTGGGGTGCGTGGCCTCGGGGGAGTCATGAGCGGTCCGGACAGCCGGCTCGTGCAGACGGCGGTGATCGGCACACCGGGCTCCGCCCGGGCGATCATCCTTCCGACGGAGGCGGACGACCTCACCCGCTGGCGGCGCCGCCATCCCACATACGCCTACTACTGCGGAACGCAGCTCGGCGGCTGCGGCCACGAGCTGTCGGACCGGCTGTACCGCGACAAGGTCTGCCACTTCGCGCACCGCCCGCACACCTCCTGCCACCGCACCGCGACCGGCGCGGCGAGCGCCGACCACCTCTTCATCCGCGACGACCTCGCCGCCTGGGCCGGCCGGCACCGGCTGAAGGGGCGCGTCACCGCCCACGACCTGGGATCCGGGCCCGGTGACGTGGTGGACTTCCGGGTCCGCGAGTCCCGGCAGCACGTCCGCTTCCAGTTCAGCAGGCTTCCGCACACCGACTGGCGGCGCACCCGCGACCGGCTGACCCGTGAATCGTCCACCCTCGACTGGGTGTTCGGCCCGGGCACGGCCCACCCGGACACCGTGGAGGAGCTGTACGACGAGCACGGACATGTGCTCCGCTTCCGCTTCGAGACGCTCGGCGCCGTACGCCGGATCCGGCTGCGGGCGGAGGACCCCCGGCGCAGTACCGACTGGGTGCCGCTCGAAGCCTGCGCGATGACCCCCGAGGGGCTCGTGGTGCCGGGCGCCGAACGCCGGCCGCGCCGACGCGGCCCTGTCCCGGCCGTCCCTCTCACGGCCACACCCGCGCGGCGGTCCCCCGAGGAACAGGTGCGCGCGGTCCGGGAGGCGCTGGCCGATGCCGCGCGTCTGCGCACCCGGCCCACGTGGGAGGCGCTCGCCCGGGCCGCGGGCGGTGACCTCGCGGAGCTGTCCGTCCCGTCCCGGGTGCGTCTCCTCGTCGCCGTGGAACGGGCCGCCGGCACCGAGGGCGCCCCGCTCCTCTCGGCCCTGCTGCGGACCGGGGAGGGCGATCCGCCGCCCTATGTGGCGGACGTCGTCGCCGTCCTCGGGTGCGGTACGCCGGCGACGGCGGGCGTGCTCAAGCGGTGGTGCCAGCGGGAGGCGGACCGCGCGTTCGCCGTCCACGGCGTGCCGTCGCGCACCGCTCCGCCCCGGCTGCCGCTCACGGACGACGGGCAGATCGCCGCACCGGGCGCGGAGCCGCCGCGGCACCGGACCATCGTCCATGTGAAGGGCGGCGCCGTACGGCGTCCCGCCCGGCGGCAGGACGCCGAGATCCGGCACGCCCTGGTCGCCGCACGACAGGTACAGGACCGTCAGCGTGCCGCGTATCTGCTGAAGGAGGCCGAGCGGGGGTTGCCGCGGCTGCCCGAACCGCAGCGTGGCCGGCTGGCCGAGGAGATGCGGCTGACCGGGCGTTGGCTGAGCGGTCTCCCGGCTCCGTCGAAACCCAGGAAGAGGAAGCGGGCGAAGACCGCCGGGCAGGGGCAGACCGGGGCGACACCCAAGGCCACCCCCAGGGCGACCCCCAAGGCCAAGTCCAAGGGCAGCAGCCTGAGCGGCGCGCGCCCCCTGCCCGGCTTCGAGAACCCGGCCGCGGGGGGCAGGCCCACGAAGACGTCGAGGAAGTCGAAGAAGTCGCCGAAGCCGCCCACGCCGTCGAAGGGAACACTGCGCTGAGATCCCGCCGACCGCCGCCCTCGCGCTGCTGATCCTCGCCGCGGTGGCCGCCGGCGACCGCTCGGCCCGGCCCGGGGAGAAGCGTTGGATCAGCGTCGCCCTCGGCCCGCAGTCCGCCGCTCGGCGCCGACGAGGTCGTCCCCTTTCCCCGTCCGGCGTTCCGCTCCCCTCATGCACCGGGTGCCGCCTCCGGGCTGCCGCACCTGGCCGAAATCCAGCGCCCGAGGGGAGCCCGGGGCATACCCGTACGACCGGGGTGGGCAGAGAGGTCCCGTATGGCAGCCGCGAGGGGGATCGGATGTCCATGGACTGGGCCGCGACCGTCACCACGGTGGGCGGGGTGGCGGCCACGCTGATCGGCGTGGTGGCCGGCTCGCTCCTCACCAGTCGCAGCGACCGCGCGCACTGGGCGCGTGACAAGCAGATCGCCGCATGTTCGGCGATCGTGGCCGAGTCGACCCGGGTCCAGCTCGCACTACGCCGTGCTTGGACGCACGGCGACGCGGTGGACTGGGTGCAGTGGAACGTCGCCCTGGGGACGATCTGGCTGGTCGGCTCTCCCGCCGTGGTGCAGGCCGCCGCCCGGGTGGACGAGGTGTTCTGGGCCTGCAGCGACCGGTTCGTACGGAACACCGGGGCCGGCGCTGACGACTGGGACGAGGCGAGGGACCGGATGGAGGCCGCCCGGCTGCACTTCATCAACACCGCGCGCCACTACATCGACCCCGAGCGGACCCGGCTCACCCAGGTGCCGGTCAGCAGGCCGGCCTGGCGCCGCGCTACCGGGCGGGCCGTCGGCCCTCAGCCGGACCCGGGGAACGCCCCCGACGCCGCCTGAGGGCCGAACGGCCCGGGGGAGTTCACTCCCGGGCGGCCCGTGCGAACAGGTCGTGGAGCGGTACGGGGGCGAGCAGCCGGGGGAACGGACCGCGGACCACCTTGGCCGACACGGTCGCGAGATGGTCCGCCAACTTGTGGCTCTCCAGCGGCAGATGGGGTGCGTCGAGGGTCTCCCAGGCGCCCGGGACGAACACCGTGCGGCCGGCCCGGGGGCGGCGGTCCGTGTCGACGGCGCCCGCGTCCACCAGTTCCGCCTGGGCCGCCTTGTGCCGGGCCGCCGTCCAGCCGTTCCACCGGCGGATGTTGCGGTCCGTGGGCCGGGCCAGCGTCAGCAGCTGGAGATGGAGGGCGGCGGCATCGGCGCCGATGCCGAGCCGGCGGGCGTGCCCGGCCACCGCGTCCGGGGCGCTGAGCGTCGGATCTGCCTCGTAGCCGCCCGCGGGCACCGGGGTCGTGGCGGCGCGGTCGACGATCCGGGCCAGTCCCTCGAACATGTCCCGGACCGCCTCCAGGGTCGCCCGCAGCCAGGTCAGTCCCCTGTCCGTGCAGCGGGCCAGGACGCCCTCGACCAGCGCCGGATCCGCCAGCGCGGCCGGGCGCAGGAAGACCTCTCCCCGCGGGACGGCGACGACCAGCAGACCGTCGTCGAGCACCGCTTCCACCGGCTCCCGCCCCTCCCACAGCGGCTGCGGGCACGGCAGGACGACCCCCTCGTACGGCCGGAAGTCCGCCGCGCCGTCCAGGACCGAGGGCGGAAGGTGGGCGCTCAGCTCCACCAGGGTGCCGGGATCGTCCAGTCGGGCCCGCAGCCACTCGTACAGCTGGAGCGCGCCCGTGGCGGCCGGATGGCCGACCGGCCGTTCCGACAGGGCCCACGCGATGACCGCCGCCGCCTCCAGGTGCCCGGGCCGGCTGTCCGGCACCCGGTCCCCGACGGATCCGTCCGGGCCGGTGTGGCGCAGGGCGAGCCGTCCGGAACGCTCGCCGACGAGGACCACGGCCCGCCCGTCGACGGGCGGGCGTCCGCAGGACAGGCCGCGCGCCCACTCGGCCCCCAGGCCCAGGTCGCTCTCCAGCGCCTCGGCGAGTTCCTCGTCGACGTACGGAGTCGTGCCGAGGAGGCCGGCCCAGACGGCCGCCATCCGTTCCGCTGCCCGGTCCATGCCGTCCCGCTGCCACAGGTCGGCCGGATCCTCGGGGACGCCCGCGGCGAGCACGGCGCGCCGGCCGGCCGGGCCGAGCCGGTGCCACAGGGCGTCGTACTCGGCGGCCGTCGTTCTGTTCGCCCTGAAGGGTGCGGCGCGCAGCATCTTCTGGTGCTCGTCGTGGTGTTCGCGCCGCGGCAGACCGCCCAGGACGAGCGTGGCGACCGGGCGCCGGACCCCGGTGAGCCGGGAGAACAGCCGCACCGCCTCCGGGGTGAGGGGGAGCGGTCCGTGCCGCTCGGCCAGGTCCGCCAGACGGGTCAGACGGACGCTGTCGTCCCCGGTCAGGGTGACGGTCTCGTCCTCCTCGGTCCGGGCCGGTGCCGGGTCGCCGGCCCGTTGGAGGAAGCGGGCCGTGCCACCGCGCGCGGGGCCGCCGGCGAGGAGCAGCCCGGCGGCCCGGGACCGGGCGAGTTCCTCCTCGGGTGCGCGGCCGGTGCGCCAGACACCGCCGGGCTCGGCGAACGGCTGTGTCCGCCAGACGGCCAACAGGGCGGCCAGCGCTTCCCGTTCGCCCTCCGGCGTGGTCTCGACCGAGGCCCGCCAGGCGACGGCGCCGATCCCGCCGAGCAGCACCTGCCACTCGGCCGGCGCGGAGGGCGGGGCGAGCCGCCGGGTCTCCTCGTCGATCTCGCCGCGCAGCCGGCGTCCGTCGGCGGCGACCGCGGTGAGGGTGCCGGGGTGGCCCTCCGGCTTGTGGGCCTCGTAGGGGCGCCGGTCGGGCAGGAGTCCGGACAGGGCCGGGGCGAGGACCGTGTCGGGGACGTCCGCGGGCAGGTCCACCACCGGTCCGGCCCGCAGGACGGACACCCGGTGGGACAGCTCCCGCCGGCGCCGCAGCACGTCGGCGGCCAGCTCGGCCGAGCGCACCACACCCGCCAGGATCCGGGGGTCGGTCACCTCGGGCAGGAGCCGGGACACACGCGTGTGCAGGGTGTCGTCCCGAGGGGTCTCGACGGCCGCGGCCAGCAGGGCGCCCACGGTGTCGGAGCCCACCGTGCGCAGCGCCCGCGAGGAACCGGCGTCGCGCGGGGTGAGGAAGTGCCAGTACGCGGGCGGCGGCACGGGCGTGTGCCCCTCGCCGAGGGTGGCGCGGTGGCCGTACCGGGCGTCGGGCAGGAAGCCGCGGACCTGCCACAGCAGGGAGTTGTCCCCGGCCGCGTGACAGCGGATGTCCTCCAGGCCGGCCAGGACCGCGTCCTCGCCGCCCTCGGGGAACCGGACGACGCCCCAGGGGCGCCGCCCCGGGCGCCGGCTGCGGTAGCGGGCGCTGCGGCCGTCCACCGACTCCAGCAGGAACTCCCTCGGTGAGGGACCCGAGTAGGGCGTGCGGTGCAGGACGCGGCAGCCGACGAGCCGTCCGTCCTGGCCGAGCGGGGAGCCGGGGGCGCCCTCCGGGAGCAGTGCGAGGGTGTGTCCGTCCGGGAACTCCGCCATGCCGGGCGGGACTTCGCGGTCCCGGTGGAAGTCCGGCGGGGTGCGGTCGGCGCCGCGCTCCCCGGTCACCGGCTCGCAGCGGGTCCAGGCTCCCCGGAACACCTCGGCGCTCCAGACGTCCCGGCCGTCGCTCATCTGGAGGTCGATGCCGCCGATGCCCTGGTGCCCGCCGGGGCGCAGGACCCGCCCGCCGTCGTGGCGGCCACCGCCGTCCGCGCTCGCGAACTGGTAGCCCAGCCCACCCTGGACGAGCCCGCCCCAGGGTCGCATCCCGAAGGTGTCCTGCGGGGTGAACACGTCCTGCGGGCTGCCGCTCCAGAAGGCCGACCGGGTGGCCTCCTTGCCTTCGCCGGCCGTCCAGCCGACCAGGAACTCGCCGCCCGCGAAATGGACCGTGGTGGCCTTCGCGTCGTCCGGCACCCGGAAGGAGTACGACGCGCGGGTGCCCGCGTGGTCCACGGCGACGGCCCGGTCCCTGCCGTACACGGTGAGAACCGGCCAGGTGCAGGTGACACGGAGCGTCTCGGACGCCTCGTAGCCCGCCATGGCCTCCTCCAGCGCGGGCCAGCCCAGCTCCTCCGGCAGTCCCGAGCGCAATGCCCGGGCGAGCGGGCCCGTGAGGTCCAGCGCGGCCAGCATTCCCTCGATGCCGTCCAAGGCGGTGGCCGTGGGCCGGTCCAGCAGGGTGTCCAGTTCCTCCAGCGCCTCGTCGGCCGCGGCGAGCCCGCCTCCGCGCAGTGCGGCGAGCAGGGCCTCGATCCGGCTCCGGACCTCGGCGGCGATGCCCGCGTTGCGCGGCAGCCGGGTGATCGCGGTGCCCGTGCCGCGCAGCCCCGCGTGCACGGTGCCCTCCAGCCGGGCGCCGAACACCGGGTCGGCGGCCAGCGCCCGCAGGTCGCGCCGGGAGCGCTCGCCCCAGAACTCCAGCCGCACCGACTCGCCCGGGTCCTCCACGGCGATGCCCTCGGCGAGGCAGGCGTCCAGGAGGTCGGCGTCGAGGCCCGGGTAGTGGTACTGGTCCTCGTGGAGCCGGACGGGCCCGCCCTCCTCGCGCAGCACGGGCGCGCAGCGGGCCACGATCTCGAACAGCTCCGGCGGCATCGGCTGGCGTGAGACCCCGCCGTAGGGCACCTTCCGGTGGGAGTACGCGCGTGTGTACCTGCCCAGCCAGGCGCCGAGACCTCCCTCGGGGGTCAGCCGGCCGTCCCCCGCCGCGTCGACCGCGCCGGCGCGCAGCAGGAGTCGCAGCCAGGCCGCCGCGTCGTTGCGCGACTCGGGGAACAGGTCGAGCAACGCCCGCTGCACCCCGGCGTCCTGAGGGTGCGCGGTCAGCGGGGCGGTGGCCGCCTCCAGCAGCGCGTCCGGCACGGCCTTGCCGCGCGCGGAGCCGAGCAGTCGGCCCAGCACCCGGGCCTCCTCGGCGCCGTCCAGCCCGGCCGCGCGGGTGGAGACGCGGACCCGGCGGGCGAGATCGGCCGGCAGTTCCCCGGGGGACGCCGCCCAGGCGGTGAGGACCCGGACGTACTCCTCGTGCGCCTCGGCGGGCGAGGCGTGGTCGGACAGCCAGCGCTGATGATCGCTCAGTTCCTTGACGGGCAGCGCCCCGGCGCCCGCGCACAGCAGTACGTTGGCCCGGCGCCAGTCGGGGTCGACGGGCAGGGCGTGGTCCTGCTCCGCCTTGCGGGCCAGGGTGTAGGCCTTGGCCGCCGCACGTCCGGGGTAGCCGCTCAGCCGGTGCGCCACCGTGTCCCAGAACCAGGGCAGATGGGCCGGTGGCAGCGCCGGCGCCCGGCGCTGGAGCCGGTCCAGGCAGCGGCCGGGCCGCGGGTGGGCCGATGACACCGCCGCCCGGACCTCGTCGAGGACGGCGAGCGCGGCGGATTCCCCCTCGGGGTCCTGGGACGTGACCCAGAGGGCGTAGGTGACGGACCGGTGCGGCTCCGGGGGCAGCAGGGCGTGGGCGAGCATACGACCGATCTTGGCACGCGCCACTGACAGTCCGTCGGGAACGTCAGTGTTTGATATGTAAAACATATTGACACGCGCCAGGGTCCGATGTGCGTTTGAAATGTCAAACGTAGGGGGGTTTGGGTAATGTGTGACCATGTCCACGACCCCCCGCTGGCTCAACGCCGACGAACGACGGGCCTGGTTCGCCTACATCGAGTTCTCCACCCTGCTCGCCGACCACCTCAACCGGCAGCTGCGGCGCGACGCGGGGATGACCCACGCGGACTACAGCCTGCTGGCCTATCTCTCCGCCGCGCCCGACGGCACGCTCGGCATGTCCGAGCTGGCCCAGCGCCTGAAGATCACCCGCAGCCGGCTCACCCACGCGGTCAGCCGGCTGCGCGAGGTCGGTCTGGTCGACCGCCGGGAGGACCCCGCCGACGGCCGCGGCCAGCTCGCCGTCCTCACCGACGAGGGCAAGGCCCTGCTGGAGGAGGTCGCCCCCGGCCATGTCGAGGCCGTGCGCCGGGCCGTGTTCGACGTCCTCACCCCCGAGCAGGTCGAGCAGTTCGCGGAGATCGGCGAGGCGATCAGCGCCGCCCTGCACCGCGCCGAGGGAACCGAGACGGACCCCGCCGTACTGCCCTGGCGGCGCCGCTGAGAACTGTCTCGCGCGGGTGAGGCGGCGGCACTCCCGGAGCGCCCCGGCGACCGTTCGCCGAGATCTTCGGTCCGGCATCGAGAAGAACCGGCCCACGGCGCGTACCTGGGGGTACGGGGTCGCTCGCCCCGCTGTCGAACACGCCACCGATCCAAGGGACGTACCTCGTGAACGCAACCGCCGCCATCGGCGTCACCGGCCTCGGCGTGATGGGTCGCAACCTCGCGCGCAACTTCGCCCGCAACGGCCACACCGTCGCCGTCCACAACCGCTCCGTCGGGCGCACCCGCGCGCTCGTCGAGGAGTTCGGCCACGAGGGCACGTTCGTCCCCGCGGAGACGGCGGAGGAGTTCGTGGCCGCCCTGGAGCGCCCCCGCCGCCTGATGATCATGGTGCAGGCGGGCGAGGTCACCGACGCCGTCATCGACGAGTTCGCCCCGCTCCTGCAGCCCGGCGACATGATCATCGACGGTGGCAACGCCCACTTCGCCGACACCCGCCGCCGCGAGGCCGCCCTTCGCGAGAAGGGCATCCACTTCGTCGGCACCGGCGTCTCCGGCGGTGAGGAGGGCGCCCTCAACGGTCCGTCGATCATGGTCGGCGGCTCCAGCGAGTCGTACGACGTCCTGGGCCCGATGTTCGACTCCATCAGCGCGAAGGTGGACGGCGAGTCCTGTGCCGCCCACGTCGGCACCGACGGCGCCGGGCACTTCGTCAAGATGGTGCACAACGGCATCGAGTACGCCGACATGCAGCTCATCGCCGAGGCCTACGACCTGCTGCGCCAGGTCGCCGGCTACACCCCCGCCGAGATCGCCGAGGTCTTCCAGGAGTGGAACCGGGGCCGGCTCGGCTCCTATCTGATCGAGATCACCGCCGAGGTCCTCGCCCACACCGACGCCCTCACCGGGCAGGCGTTCGTCGACATCGTGACCGACGCCGCCGGCCAGAAGGGCACCGGCCGCTGGACCGTCCAGACCGCCCTCGACCTCGGCTCCCCGGTCACCGCCATCGCCCAGGCCACCTTCGCCCGCGCCGCCTCCGGCCAGCGCGAACTGCGCGCCGCCTACGCCGGACTGCCCGGCGGCACCACGCCCCTGCTCAGCCGTACCGAGGCCGCCCGCTTCACCTCGCAGGTCGAGCACGCCCTGTACGCGTCGAAGGTCATCGCCTACGACCAGGGCTGGAAGATGATCCAGGACGCGGCCGCCGAGTTCGGCTGGAAGATCGACCTGGGTTCGGTCGCCAGAATCTGGCGCGGCGGCTGCATCATCCGTGCCACCTTCCTCGACCGCATCCGCGCCGCGTACGCCGCCGACCCGGAACTGGTCAGCCTGCTCGGCGAGATGGAGTTCGCCATGGAGATCACCGACGCGCAGGTGCCGTGGCGCGAGACGGTGGCCTCCGCCGCCCGCCGGGGCATCCCGGTCCCGGCCTTCTCCGCCGCCCTCTCCCACTACGACACCCTGCGCGCCGAGCGTCTGCCCGCGGCCCTCCTCCAGGGCCAGCGCGACTACTTCGGCGCCCACACCTACGGCCGTACCGACCGTCCCGGCGCCTTCCACACGCACTGGGCCGAGCCCGGCCGCCCGGAGACGTCCGACTGACGGCCGTCACCCGGTCGCCCTCGCCGGCCCATCGCGGCCGGCGAGGCGTGAGGGGGTCGGTTCACGCGCGCGGCGCCGCCGACCGCCGGATCACGAGCTGGGTGCCCAGGACCACATGGTCGTCACCGGACACCCGCTCCTCCCGCTCCAGCGCCAGCCGGACCGCCGACCGGCCCAGATCCTCGTAGGGGACCCGGACCGTGGTCAGGGCGGGCGTCAGGTCGGCGGCGAAGGGCACGTCGTCGAAACCGACGACCGACACGTCCCCGGGGACGGCGAGGCCGGCCTCGCCCAGCGCGGCCAGCACGCCGAGGGCCACCATGTCGGTGCCTGCGCAGACGGCCGTGAAGTCCAGCCCCGCCCGCAGCGCGTCCCGGGTGCGCAGATAGCCGGACGTCCGGGTGAACGGACCCGGGACGTCCAGTTCCCCGTCGTACTCCACCCCGTGGGCGCGCAGCGCGTCCAGATGGCCGGCGCGGCGCTCCTGGGCCGTGGTGAACCCGGCCTCGCCGCCCAGGTACAGCACGCGCCGGTGCCCGCCGGCGAGCAGATGGGCGGACACCTGGAAGGCGCCGCCGCGGTTGTCGTACTCGATGACCGTGACCGGCAGACCGGCGGCCGGCGGCGGGCGGCCGACCAGCACCAGCCGGGATCCCGCGGAGTCCAGACCGCGCGCGTACGCGGCCATGCGCTCGTGGTACGCGTCGTCGATCTCCGCGCCGCCCACGAGCACCACCGCGGCCGCGTGCTGCTCCCGCATGAGCTGCACGAGGTCGTCCTCGCGGGCCGGATCCCCATGGGTGGCGCAGACCAGGCTCAGCCGTCCCCGGGTCGCCGCCTCCTGCTCCACGCCGGCCGCCACATGGGCGAGGGAGGGTCCGGTGATGTCCCGCAGGACCAGGGCGACCGGGCCGAGCACGGCACCGGACAGGGCCTTGGCGTGCACGTTCACCACGTAGTGCAGCGACTCGACCGCCGCCATCACCCGGGTCCGGGTGCCCTCGGAGACCGGGTAGTTCCCGGCCAGGGTCCGGGAGACGGTGGCCACCGACACTCCCGCGCGGGCGGCCACGTCACGAATGGTGCTGGGCTTGTCCCGGCCCGCCGTGCCCCGCCGCCGTCCGCCGCCGCCCGTCGCACGGGGGCTCGCGCCGCGCCCGGTCGCCTGATCCGTCACGGCTCGACGTTACTGCACACGGGATCCCGCGCAGGGTGGCGGAGACGGGCGGCGCCTCGCCGGAAACCGGACAGCGTTCGCCTCCGCCCCGCCCCTGGCGGTGCACCCGACGTCCGTCGGCCGGACGGGTCCCGAAGGACCTGTCCGGCCGACGGGTCCTGGGAACCGGACAGGCCCACCGGGGCCCGTCCGGTTCCCAGGGCCTCTCTTTCGGATCTTGCCGGGGGTCGCGGGGTCCGGCACGCACTCCCCCGGAGGGGGGACCCCCAGCGGCGTTGTCGTCGGTTGTCAACGTCCCCCAGCCTCCGGCCGGGGGTGCCCCACCGCGTTGCCGCCCTTCTCCGCCTTGCAGCTGCACGCTCCCCCACTCTCGGCTTCGCTCGAGCGGGAGGGGCCCCCACGACCCCGCTCGGCCGCGCCGACAACTCCCGTGGACCGGAGCCGGCCTGATCCGAAAGACAGGCCCTAGACGCTCGTCGTCGGGTACGTCGGGTACTCCACCCCGGAGACGTGCTGGACGACGCGGACGACCTGGCAGGAGTAGCCGAACTCGTTGTCGTACCAGAGGTAGAGGATCGCGTTGTCGCCGTCGACCTTGGTGGCGCCGGCGTCGATGATCGAGGCGTGGCGCGAGCCGATGAAGTCCATCGAGACCGCGTCGGGAGCCGTGGTGAAGTCGATCTGACGCTTGAGCGGCGAGGTCAGCGAGACCTCACGGAGGTGGTCGAGGACCTCCTCGCGGGTCGTCTCGCGGCCGAGTCGCAGGCTGAGGATCGCGATCGAGACGTCCGGCACCGGAACCCGGATCGAGCTGCCGGTGATCGGTGCCTTGAGGTCGGGGAGCGCCTTGGCGACGGCGGACGCGGCACCGGTCTCGGTGATCACCATGTTGAGCGGCGCCGAGCGGCCGCGACGGTCCGCCTTGTGGTAGTTGTCCAGCAGGTTCTGGTCGTTGGTGAACGAGTGGACGGTCTCGACATGGCCGCGCAGCACGCCGTACTCGTCGTGCATCGCCTTCAGCGGCGGGACGATCGCGTTGGTGGTGCAGGAGGCGCAGGACAGGATCTGCTCGTCCGGCTTGATCGTGTCGTGGTTGACGCCGTGCACGATGTTCGGGACGTCACCCTTGCCGGGCGCGGTCAGGACGACCTTGTCGATGCCGGGCCGCAGGTGCTGGGAGAGGCCCTCGCGGTCGCGCCACTTGCCGGTGTTGTCGATCAGGATGGCGTTGTTGATGCCGTACGCCGTGTAGTCGACGTCGGCCGGCCGGTCGGCGTAGATGACCGTGATCTCGTTGCCGTTGGCGATGATCTTGTTGTTGGCCTCGTCGACCGTGATCGTGCCCTGGAACTGGCCGTGCACGGAGTCGCGGCGCAGCAGCGAGGCGCGCTTGACGATGTCCTCGGCGGCCCGCTCGCCGCCGCCGCGCACCACGATGGCGCGCAGCCGCAGACCGTTGCCGGAGCCGGACTTCTCGATGAGCAGGCGGGCGACGAGCCGGCCGATGCGGCCGAAGCCGTAGAGCACGACGTCGCGGGGCTCGCGGAGGTCGATCTTGTTGGCGCCGGTGGCGCCGGCGACGGCCTCGGCGGTGAACTCGACCACGGACAGACCGCGGTCGTCGGCCCGGTAGGTGGCCGCGAGCATGCCGATGTCGATCTGGGACGGGCCCAGGTCCAGCGTGGTGAGCGCCTCGAGGAAGGGCAGGGTCTCGGTGACCGAGAGCTCCTCGCCCGCGATCTGCCGGGCGAAGCGGTGGGTCTTCAGGATGCTGACCACCGACTTGTTCACCAGGGAGCGGCTGTGCAGCAGGATCGTCACGTCCTGCTCGCGGTGCAGCTTCCCGATCATCGGGATCATCGACTCCGCGATCTCCTCGCGGTTCTTCCAGTTGGTGAACGAATCGTCGTTGAGCGTCACGGGCCTATCTTTCGAGCTAGGTGGCGCTCAGATGCTAACCCGACCGCCATCTGATCATTCAAGCGGGGGTCCGCTCAGGTGTGCAGGGCGGTCGGGGCGGGTCAGGCGCCCGTGCGTTCCTGCTCGGCGATCCGGCGGCGGGCGTCCGTCCAGTCGGCGGGCAGGTCCGCCGTCGGGACCTGCCAGAAGGTGAAGGTCGAGGACTTCGTCGTGGGGCGCAGGCCGACCATGATCGACCGGTGCGGTTCGGTCCGCGCGTACCGGTAGAGCGCGTCCTTGTCCTCCCAGGCCGACAGGGTCCAGAAGGTGCGCTTCAGGGGCTGGGCGATCAGGGAGGCGCCGTACGCGCCGGGCGCGCCGGAGACCTGCTTCCACGCGGCCAGGGACTTCAGGAAGAAGCGCGGCACGTCCTTGAGGGAGCGCACCTCGAACCGGGACGCCATGACGAAGGCCTCGGTGCCGGGTGCGGGGGTGCTGACGATGGTCCAGCGCAGGGTGGGCATGGCTGTGGCCCTCTCGGAAGGAGTATTGGATACCTCTACTATCTATGTTAGACAGTAGAGGTATCCAGTTCCTGGTTCAAGGCCGAAGCGGGATCGAAGCGAGGCCGGAGCACGACCGAAGCGGAGCCCCCTGTATGCGTATCTCCGACCTGAGCCGTCGCAGCGGCGTCTCCGTGACGACGATCAAGTACTACCTCCGCGAGGGCCTGCTCCCGCCCGGCCGGCAGACGGCGGCCACCCAGGCCGAGTACGACGACCAGCACCTGCGCCGGCTCCGGCTGATCCGTGCCCTGACCGGCGTACGGGGCCTGTCGGTCAGCACCACCAGGGAGGTGCTGGACGCCCTCGGCGAGCACGCGGGCGACACCCACACCCTGCTGGGCCTCGCCCTGGGCTCGGTCCGGGTCGGCGAGGAGCCGGCCGGGGACGCCCCGGAGGCCGGCGAGGTCCGGGCGCTCGTCGAGGAACTGGGCTGGGACGTCCACGAGTCGGCACCCGCCCGCGCCACCCTCGCCGAGACCCTGAGCACCCTGCGCTCGCTCGGTGTCCCCGTGGACCGGCACACCTTGCTGCCCTACGCCCGCCTCGCCGAACGCACCGCCGAACTGGACCTCGGCCAACTCGACGGCATCGCCGACCCGTTGGAGGCCGCCGAACGCGCCCTCCTGCTGACCGTCCTCCTGGAACCCGCCCTGATGGCCCTCAGGCGTCTGGCCCAGGAGAACGAGTCGGCGCGCCGGCACGCGAACTGAACGAGTCGGCGCGCCGGCACGCGAACTGAACGACTTGGCGCGCCGGGCACACGAACTGAACGACTTGGCGCGCCGGGCATGCGAACCGAACGGCTCGGCGCGCCGGCTCGCGAACCGGCCGCCCGGTTCCCGCGGCGGAATTCGGGCCGCCGTCTCCTTGGGTGCAGGGGTGCGGGCGATGACAACTCGTCAGTAAGTCGCCGGTCGTCCGTTCGTGGTCGACGATGCGGATCTCGGCATCGCGGGTGTGGGGGTGACTTCGGAGTGGCCG
This sequence comes from Streptomyces phaeofaciens, assembly GCF_014648915.1. Lineage (GTDB taxonomy): Bacteria > Actinomycetota > Actinomycetes > Streptomycetales > Streptomycetaceae > Streptomyces > Streptomyces phaeofaciens. Next base: position 217,341 of record NZ_BMSA01000009.1, read on the forward strand.
CCCGAAGCACGCGAGCCACAGTCTTGCCAGTTCTCGGAATCCTGGACAACCAGTCTTCCGAAGAGTGGAAAGAAATTCGGGTATACGGGCGTGGACGCCGGGGGGATCGGGCGAGCGGAATACCCGACGGGCGGGTGAAGTGCGGCGGGTGAGGCCCGCGTTACAGGTGACCGCCCACCTTTGAGTCGCGCCGGAAGGCACCCGGTGTCACATTCACCCGGCGGATGAAGAACTTGCCGAAGTTGGTCACCTCGGAGAATCCGAGCTGCCGGGCGATCGCGGTGATCGGCAGGTCGGTGTGGACCAGCAGCCGGCGGGCCTCCAGAGCGACCCGGGCGTCGATCAGGTTCTTGGTGGAGGTGCCGGCGACCTCCCGGCAGGCCCGGGCCAGCGCGCGGGTGCTGCAGCTCAGGGCGGTGGCGTAGTCCTCCACGAGCCGGGTGGTGCGGTAGGAGCGGTCCAGTTCCCTGCGGAACCGCAGGAACAGCTCGCCGTTGTCGCCCGTGACCGGGGAGGACTCGGTGTGGCGCTGGCGGCACATCTGGTCGATGTGGAGCAGGACCACGGCGAGCAGGTGCTTCAGCAGGTCCTCGCCCAGACCCTGGTCGGGCCGCTCGAACTCCTCCTGCAGAAGCGCCAGTACGCGCTGGAACGCGGCGAGTTCGTCGTCGCGCAACTGCCAGTGGGAGGGGCGCAGGACATCGTCGAGCATTCCCATGTGCGCACCCATCTGTAAGGGGAACGCCTGGGTGAACATGATGATGTCGGCCTCCATGGAGGCCTCGGGGAACGACTGGACCACCTGGTTCGGGCGGGTCCACAGCAGCGTGCCGGCCCGGCACTCGAAGGGGGTGGAGTCGACGGAGTAACTCCCGTTTCCCTCGCGGACCAACATGATCTGGTGGAAGTCGAGCCGGTGCGGGGTGGCGAGGAAGCGCTGGGAGGTGAGGGTGAGCAGTTGGCTCAGGCTCACCAGGGCGATACCGAGACCGGGTCGGCAGACGGGTCTGTAGGGCACGACAGGGATCGGTAATGATGCGAAATCGACCATGAGCGTTCCGGAATTGACCTTTCAGTGGCCACTTGAGTCTTCAATGATAGGTGTGGTCGCCCGATGCCAGATCACTTCTGGTGTGTACGCGTGCACTTCCCGCGCGCGCATGTGTCAACGCGCATCTGACCTGAAGGTGAAGGGACTCTGAACGGGATGACCACCCCCCACTCCGCCGCTCCGGAGCGCTCAGTCGTCGACCGGACGCTCAGCATCCTCGGCGCCTTCGACCGGGACAACCGGACGCTGACACTCAGTGACCTCAGCCGCCGCTCGGGTCTGCCCGTCGCCACCGTTCACCGCATCGTCAACAAACTGCACGGCTGGGGCGCCCTGGAACGGTGCCCCGACGGCGGGTACAGCATCGGACTGCGCCTGTGGGAAACGGCCGTCCTCGCGCCGCGCTCCGCCCTCGTCGAGACGGCGCGGCCGCACCTGGTGACGCTGCACGGGCAGACCTCGGCGGCGGCGACGGTCGCCGTCCGCGACGGCGGGGACAGCGTCTGTCTGTCCTTCGTCTCCGACGACCCCGAACTGACCGCCTGCCACGGCGATCCCGGCAGCCGCCTCCCCCTCCACGCCACCGCCGTGGGCCAGGTGCTGCTCGCCCACGCCGCGGTGACCGTGCAGCAGGATGCCTGCTCCGCCCCGCTGCGCGGGTTCACCCCGGCCACGATCACCGACGCCGCCCAACTTCAGCAGCGCCTCGCCAAGGTGCGCCGGGAGGGCTTCGCCGTCGTCCACGGCACCCTCGCTCCCGAGCGGGGCGGCTTCGCGGTCCCGGTGCGCGACAGCCGCGGAGCGGTCGTGGCCGCGGTCGGGGTCGTGGGGCCCGTCGAGATCATCCATCCGCGGCGGGTGGGCCCCCACGTCCGTGCCGCCGCCGCGATGATCCAGCGGGGCGTGCGCAACGACGGCCTGCGGATCGCGGACGTCGGCGCGTGAGCTGAGCCGAACGGGGCCGGGCCGAGCCGGGCGATCCGCCTCGGGCGGCCACCGGGCGGACCCCGGCCGCCCGTGCCGTGGATCGGGCGGCCGGCTCGGGTAGGACTCGATGGGGCGAGCGCCCCGCCCCGTCCCTCACTCGAACAGGCAGGTCGACGATGACGGACCCCCGCGGCGCCCACGGCCCCCAGGACCCGCAAGGCCCGCACGGCCCCGGAGGCCCCCAGGACCCCAGAGGCGCCGCCTCGGCGGACAGACCGCTCCAGGTGGAGACGCACGGCCTCGACGTCATCCGGGACAGCGAACGCAAGGGCACGCCCCGCACCCTGTTCTGGCCCTGGTTCGGCGCGAACGTCTCCGTGCTCGGCATGAGCTACGGAGCCTTCGCCCTCGGGTTCGGCATCTCCTTCTGGCAGGCCCTGGCCGCCGGCGTCGTCGGCATCGTCTTCTCCTTCCTGCTCTGCGGCTTCGTCGCGGTCGCCGGCAAACGCGGCTCCGCCCCCACGATGGTCCTCAGCCGCGCCGCCTACGGCGTCCGCGGCAACCGCCTGCCCTCGGCGGTCTCCTGGATGCTGACCGTCGGCTGGGAGACCGTCCTCGTCGCCCTCGCCGCCCTGGCCACGGCCACCGTCTTCGACCGTCTCGGCTGGGGCGGCGGCACCAGCACCAAGGCCGTCGCCCTGATCCTGGTCGGCACGCTCACCGTCGTCGTCGGCGTCATGGGCTTCGACCTGATCATGCGCCTCCAGACCGTGATCACCGTGGTCACGGGCGTCCTCACCCTGGTCTACGTCGGGCTGGTCGCCGACGACGTCCACTGGAGCGCCGTCAGCGCGATCCCCGCGGGCTGCGCGCAGGAGTTCATCGGCGCGCTGGTGTTCATGATGACCGGCTTCGGCCTGGGCTGGGTCAACGCCGCCGCGGACTACTCCCGCTACCTGCCCCGCTCCTCCTCCGGCCGGGGCGTGATCGGCTGGACCACCTTCGGCGCCTCCGCCGCCCCCCTGCTGCTGCTCCTCTTCGGTCTGCTGCTCGCCGGCTCCTCCGCGGACCTCGCCGCCTCCGTCGCCGCCGACCCGATCGGCGCCCTCACGATCCTGCTGCCCACCTGGTTCCTGGTGCCGTTCGCCGTGGTCGCCGTCCTCGGCCTGGTCGGCGGCGCCGTCCTGGACATCTACTCCTCCGGCCTGGCCCTGCTCTCCGCCGGCCTGCGCGTCCCGCGCCCGGTGGCGGCCCTGGTCGACGGTGTCCTGATGATCGCGGGCTCGGTCTACATCGTCTTCGTCGCCGACGACTTCCTCGGCCCGTTCATGGGCTTCCTCACCACCCTCGGCGTCCCCGTCGCCGCATGGTGCGGCGTCATGCTCGCCGACCTCGCCCTGCGCCGCCGCGACTACGACGAGAACGACCTCTACCGTCCCGACGGCCGCTACGGCGACATCCCCGCCCTGCCCCTGCTCCTCACCCTCGCCGCCACCGCCCTCGGCTGGGGTCTGGTCACCAACGCCTCCGCCGACTGGCTGGAGTGGCAGGGCTATCTGCTGGGCCCCCTCGGCCTCGGCGGCCGGTCCGGATCCTGGGCCTACGCCAACCTCGGCGTCCTCGCCGCCCTCGCCCTGGGCTTCGCCGGAACCCTCACGCTCGGCCGCGCCCGCGTCCGTGCCCAGGAGACCCCGCGGGCGGTGCCCACCGCATGACCGGACACCTCGCCGTCATCGACATGCAGCACGTCTTCGCCGACCCCACCAGCCCCTGGGCGACCCCGCGCTACACCCGGGCGGCGGCAGGCGTACGACGGCTGCTGCCGGCCTTCGCCGGACGCGTCACCTTCACCCGGTTCCTCGCCCCCGAGCACCCGGCCGGCGCCTGGCGCGCCTACTACGACCGATGGCCGTTCGCCCTCCGGCCGCCCCACGCGCCCTTCTGGCGGCTCACGGACGAGTTCGCCGACCTCGCACCCGACACCCTGGACGCGTCCACCTTCGGCAAGTGGACACCGGCCCTCGCCGAGCGCGCCGGCCCCGCCGGCCGGCTGGTCCTGGCCGGTGTCAGCACCGACTGCTGCGTCCTGTCCACCGCGCTGGCCGCCGCCGACGCCGGAGTGGAGGTCCTGGTCGCCGCCGACGCCTGCGCGGGCGCGGACGACGACGCGCACGCCCGGGCACTGGCGGTGATGGACCTGTACCGGCCCCTGATCAGCGTCGTCACCGTCGACGACGTCCTTCGCCGAGGGGATTGATCCGGGCCCTGTCGGGTACGCGTGGCGGGACCGCGCCCGGCCGGACCCGCGTCCGGCACGGGCCGACCGACCCCCACCACCAGGGAACCCGCCATGGAGACATCCGCCCACGACACCCCCGACCCCGCCCGGTGGGCGCTGGACGCGCTGGCCCGGGACACCAGAGACAGCACGGCCCTGGACACCCTCGCGCACTGCGACGTCCTCGTGCCCGTGCCCGACGACGCCACCGACGAGGACATCACCGATCCGTCCACCGTGGCCCTGCCGGTGCTGGAGCAGCCCGGCGGCGCGCCCGTCGTCCCGGTGTTCACCTCCGAACCGGAGATGGCCGGGCTGCTGCCCGACGTCGACCGCTACCGTCTGGTGCCGCTCGGCGCGCTCGCCGCGCAGTGGCCGACCGGCGAACTGTCGCTCTGCATCGACGCGGCCGGCGACCACCCGCTGACCCTCACCTCGGAAGGGGTGCGCACGCTCCTGGTCCGCTGACACCGGGCCGGGTCGCAGTCCTTCGGCGCGGCGGGCGAGCCGCCGCGCCGGGGGCCGCGTTCCGGCCGGCCCGGACCGGTGAACCGGTCAGCCCCCCGGGCGTATATCGGCCAATCCGGAACATCACCCCAACAGGCGATCGCCCCCGCCGTCACGCCCCGGGGACGATGACAACGATGCCGTGCTCGGGGCGATCACAGGCGATCACAAGGGGGACCGACCGCCATGACGACAGTGCGCCAGGTTGTTCCGCAGGGGCCGCAGGGGCCGCAGGGGCCGCAGGGGTCACAGGGTCCGTGGACGCCACCGGTCGTTCCGCGGAACACGGTGGTCTTCCAGCGGGGCGGCACCCACCCCGGCGGGACCCGTGTCCGGCTGGACGGCCCGGCCGAGGCGCAGCCCGAGCACGTCCATCCCTTCGGTCGGGTGATCCCCGACTGGGACTTCGTGATCGCGCAGCATCCCGAGCCGGGCCAGTACCGCCACTTCCAGTTCGACTGGAAGGCCGCGGGACCCGAGACCACCGGCATGGGTCTGCGGATCGGCCGCGGCCGGGACGGCCTCGCGGTCACCGTGCTGGCGGGGGACTCCAGCTGGCCGGACGAGACGGTCCTGACCAGGGTCTCCCTGGGCGAGCGGCCCCCGGCCGAGTGGACGACCGTCCGCCTGGACCTGTGGGAACTCACCGGGGGACAGCTGCCGGTGGCCGGTGTCAGCCTGCGCAGCGACGGCGGAGGAGCCCTGTTCGACCGGCTCGTCCTCGGCCGCACCACCGCCGACCTGCCGCAGCGCCGCTAGACGCAGGCGCAGGCGCAGGCGCTCGGCCGTAATGCCGCCGGACGCAGGCGCTCGGCCGCAGCGCCGCCAGACGGAGAGCGCCGCTAGACGGAGGCGACCTGCCCGCCCAGCATCCGCTCCAGCACCGCACGCTGGAGCGGCAGTACCTCGGTGTGCAGGTCGCGGCCCTTGCGGGTGAGGGCGACCCATACGCCCCGCCGGTCCTCCATGCAGACGGCCCGCTCGACCAGACCGTCCTTCTCCAGCCGGCCGATCAGCCGGGACAGGGCGCTCTGGCTGAGGTGCACCCGTCCGACGAGATCCTGGACCCGGCACTGGTCGCCCGTGCGGGGCGCCTCGGAGGCGAGGATGTCGAGCACCTCGAAATCGCTCGCGCCGAGCCCGTGCGGGTGCAGGGCGCGGTCGATCTCACACATCGTGCGGGCGTGCACCGACAGGATGTCCCGCCACCGGTCCTCGAGGCCCGCCCCGGCCGTTTTCGCTGCCATACCCGCACGGTAACACCGTCGGCGGCATTCGTTGAGTGTGCAACTAGTGCGGGTGCAAGCGGCCGCCGGCGGGATCTCAGGCGGCGGGGTCCTGGAGCAGCCCGACCAGGTTCCCGTCGCCGTCCTTCACGAAGGCGATCAGGCGGCCGCCGCCGACGTCCTGCGCGTCCTGGAGCAGCTCGGCGCCGGCCGCCAGGAGGGCCGCGAGCCGCGCCCGCAGGTCGGTGACATGCCAGTACGGAACCGGCCCGGTCATGCCCTTCGCGTGTCCGTTCGGGTCGAGGCCGACATCCTGGCCGGCGGCCTTGAACCCGACGTAATAGGGCTCGTCGGCGTACGGCTCCACCTCCAGCAATGCGCTGAACAGGGCCTTCGCCCCGTCGAGGTCCTTGACGGGGTAGATGATCGTCTGAACGCCGGTGGTCGTGGTCATGGCTGGTCGCTCCTCGCTGGTGCGTGGTCCGGCGGGATGCGCCGGTGGTCTCACGCTAGGGCGAGGGACCGGGGGGCCGCTTCTTGAATCCTGACCGGAACGCGCCGCGGGGCCGGTCGTCGCGACCGGCCCCGCCCTCCACGCCTCGACGTGCACGTCACCTGGCGCCGTGCCTCACACCGACCCGCGTCTCACCCAGACCCGCGCCTCACGTCGACTCGCGTTTCACCAGTTCCGTCGGCAGGATCACCGCCGCCGGGTCCTCGCCCCCTATCTGGGCGAGCAGCACGCGCACCATCTCGCTGCTGATCCGGTCCCAGGGCTGGCGGATCGTCGTGAGGGAGGGGGTGGCCGCGGTGGCCGCGGGGGAGTCGTCGAACCCGCCGACCGCCACGTCCTCCGGCACCCGCCGGTCGGCCCGCCGGAGTGTCGTCAGCACACCCTGGGCCATCAGGTCGGAGGCGACGAAGACCGCGTCCAGGTCCGGGGCCCGCTCCAGCAGCCGCGCCGCCCCCGCCTCACCGCTGGCCCGGCTGTAGTCGCCGGAGACGACGAGCCGCTCGTCGTAGGCCACCTCGGCCTCCGCGAGCACCTCCTTGTATCCGGCGAGCCGCTCCACACCGCCCGGGGTGTCCAGTGGTCCGGTGACCACACCGATCCGGCGCCGGCCCTGCGCCAGCAGATGGCGGACCATGTCCCGGGCGCCGTCCCGGTCGTCGGCGGCCACGTAGCTCACCTTGGAGCCGATCCCGATCGGCTTGCCGCAGGCGACGAGCGGGACGCCCGCCTCCCGCAGCTCGCTGGCGATCGGGTCCCCGGAGTGGCTGGAGACCAGCAGCACCCCGTCCACGTGCCCCGCGGTGATGTACCGCGTGATGCGGCGCCGTTCGTCCTCGGTCCCGGCCAGCATCAGCAGCAGCGGGATGTCGTGCGCGGCCAGCGCCTGGGTGCAGCCGCGCAACAGGACGTTGAAGTTGGGATCCTCGAAGAACCGCTCCTGCGGCTCGGTCAGCAGGAAGCCGACGGAGTCGGAACGGCCGGTGATCAGGGAGCGGGCGTGCCGGTTCACGACGTAACCCGTTCTGCGGATGGCGGCGTTGACCGCCTCCTGCGCGGAGGGGCTGACGTAGTGCCCACCGTTGAGCACCCGGGACACGGTGCCTCGTGAGACGCCCGCCTCCCGTGCCACGTCGTGGATCGTCGGCGGTTTGCGCCGGGCCCCCGCACCATTGTTCATGGTCATGACTTTACGGCTCCGGACAGCAGGTCCAGGCTCCAGAACCGCTGAATGACCAGGAACAGCGCCACCAGCGGGATGACCGCGAGGAAGGCGCCGGTGATGACCAGCGTGTAGAGCGCCGGAGTGTTGGCGCCCTGTTCGAGGAGCGTGAACAGACCGAGCGTGAGCGGGAACTTCTCGTCGTCGCTGAGCATGATGTAAGGCAGCAGGAAGTTGTTCCAGATCGCGACGAACTGGAACAGGAACACCGTGACCATGCCGGGCACCATCATCGGCAGCGCGATCCGGGTGAAGATCCGCCATTCGCTCGCGCCGTCCATCCGGCCGGCCTCCACCACGTCCCCCGGCACGGCCGCGGCCGCGTAGATGCGCGAGAGGTAGACGCCGTACGGGGAGAGGATCTGCGGCAGCAGGACGGACCAGTAGGAGTCCGTGAGGTCGGCCTTCGCCAGCAGCAGGTACTGCGGTACGGCGAGGATGATCGGCGGCATCAGCACGCCGGCGAGCAGGACGTTGAACATCGTCTCGCGGCCGCGGAAGCGGTACGTCGCCAGCGCGTAGCCGCTGAACGCGGAGACGCACGTCGACAGCAGGGCGCCGAGCACGGCGTACAGGGCGGAGTTGCCCATCCACTGCCAGTAGATGCCGTCGCGGTAGGCGTTGAGGTCCTTGACGTTGTCGGTGAAGCCGGTGCCGGGCAGGAACGTGAACGTGGAGAAGAGCTCGCTGCCGGACTTGGTGGACGCGATCACCACCCACGCCACCGGGAGGAGACAGTAGACCGCGCCCAGCAGCAGTGTGAGCGTCGGGACCAGCGCGATCCGGCTGCGCAGCGGTGGACGGCCCCGGGTGGCCCCGGTCGTACCGGCCGCCGAGGGCACCTTCTGTACGGCAAGTGAACTCATCGTGCGCCTCCTTGACCGACGTTCCGCTTGTTCCGGCGGTTCGCGGCCCGCAGGAAGCCGAAGGAGAGCACCAGCGTGGCGAGGGCGATGATCGTGGCCTCGGCCGCCGCCTGGTAGATGTCACCCTTGCCGAAGGCGTCCTGGTACACCTTCATCAGCGGACTCCAGGTCGTGGACACGGAGTTGGTGAGGGGCTTGATCGTGGTCGGCTCGTTGAACACCTGGAGCGTCGCGATGATCGAGAAGAAGAAGGTCAGCACCAGCGAGGGTGCCACCATCGGGATCTTGATCCGCAGCGCGATCTGGAGCGGGGTGGCCCCGTCCAGCTTCGCCGCCTCGTACACCTCGGCCGGAATGGCCTGGAGCGCGGTGTAGATGACGATCATGTTGAAGCCGGTGCCGCCCCAGACCGCGATGTTGGACAGGGCGCCGTAGAGGGGGCCTCCGTCCAGCAGGTCCGGCTGCGGCAGGCCCAGCGCGTCGAGCACGTAGTAGAAGGGGCTGACGCTCGGCAGGTACAGGAAGCCCCACAGCAGCGCCGCCACCACACCGGGGATGGCGTACGGCAGGAAGATCGCGAGCCGGGTGAACGGCGCGAGACGCACCTTCTCGGAGTCCAGCATCAGCGCGAACACCAGCGCCAGGCCCAGCATCACCGGGACGACGATGCAGCCGTAGCCGAGCACCCGCAGGGCGCCGGCGAGCAGTTCGCTGTCGGTGAGGGAGTCCGTGTAGTTCTCCAGGCCGGCCCAGACCTCCTTGCGGGCGCCGGTGCCCAGGCCGAGCCCGGAGACCTTCACCTTGTGGAAGCTGAGCCACACCGCGTACCCGATGGGCAGCGCGAAGAACAGGGCGAAGAGGATCGCCGCGGGAAAGAGGAACGCGTACGGGGCCCCCTTGACCCCGTACGACGTCCGGCGTGCGCTCGTCACTCGGAGACCTCGAAGCCCTGCTTCTTCATGTCGGCGACGGTGTCCGCCTGCATCGTGTCCAGGGCGGCGGAGAAGTCCGACTTGTTCTTGGCGGCGGCGCCGAACGCGTCCTTGAAGGTCGTGTAGGCGACGTTCACGTTCGGGCCCCAGGCCGAGGGCGCGGTCGTCTTCGCGATCTTCGAGGCCAGGGCGTAGAACTCCGGCTGCGTCGAGAAGTAGTCCGGCGCGGTGGTGAAGGCGCCGCTGGTCTGGGCGTTCGTGGCGGCGGGGTAGATGCCGCTCTCCTTGGCCAGCGCCTGGAGGGCCTCGTCGTCGGTGTTCAGCCAGGCGGCGAACTTCGCGGCGGCCTCCTTGTGCTTCGAGTCCGTCGTCACACCGGTGGAGGAGCCGCCCCAGCTGCCGGTGACGTTCTCGCCGGACGACCACTGGGGGAGCGGGGCCATGGCCCACTTGCCCTTGGTGTCGGGCGCGGCGGTGGTCAGGGTGCCCGGCGCCCACACGGCGGAGACCCAGGCGATCTGCTGTCCGGTGTTGAGCGCCTTGTTCCAGGCCGGGGTGTACATCGGCTGGTTGTCGAGGGCGCCCTCCTCGACCAGGCCGCCCCAGAAGTCGGCGACCTTCTTGGTGGCCGTGTCGTTGATGCCGACCTTCCAGGTGGTGCCGGAGGTGGTCCACCACTGGGCGCCGGCCTGCTGGGCGAGACCCGCGAAGAGACCGGAGTCGTTGGCGGAGAACGTGGTCAGGTCCACGTCCGGGGCCTTCTTCTTGAGCGCGCGGGCGGTCTCCGCGAACTGCTCCCAGGTCGCCGGGACCGACAGGCCGTACTTCTTGAAGAGGTCGGCGCGGTAGTAGAACATCATCGGGCCGATGTCCTGCGGCACCGCGTAGACCGCGTCCGTGCCCAGCGTCGTCTGCTGCCAGACGCCGCCCGCGAACTTGCTCTTGGCGTCGCCGACGTTCTTGCCTATGTCGGCGAGCGCGTCATTGCTGACCAGCGTCGGCAGCGCCTGGTACTCGGCCTGGACCAGGTCGGGCGCCTTGCCCGCCTTGTGCGCGGTGAGGATCTTGGTGACCAGCGTGTCGCCGGACGCCTGCTTCTTCACCGTGACGGTGATCTGGTCCTTCTTGCCCGGCCCCTTGTTCCACAGGTCCACGACCTTGTCCATGCCGGGCGTCCAGGTCCAGTACGTCAGCGAGACCGGACCGGACTCGGCGCCGCTGTCGTCGTCGGACGAGCCGCAGGCGGCGAGGGCGGTGGCGCCGAGAGTGACGACAACGGCGGTTGTCACGAGGCGACGGCGCTTCGTGTTGGGCATGGATCTCTCCCCTGACCTGGGTCCCCGCCGGGTGCGGGAACCTGCCATGCGAACGCATGACCTGGGCTCTCGCCCGTCGCGAGGCCCTGCCATGCTCTCTGTGAGCGTTCACAGTAGAGAAACATCCCGGACACTTGTCAATGGTTGTTGCTGTGCGGTTATGTTGGGCTCGCACCGCCACAGAGTTGTGTGCACGTTCCCAAATGATCGATTTAACGGGAGAGATCCATGCCGGAGACCACACCCAGGGGCCTCACCAGGCTCGCCTTCGGTGGGGACTACAACCCCGAGCAGTGGCCGGAAAGCGTCTGGCAGGAGGACGTCCGGCTCATGCGGGAGGCCGGCGTCACGATGGTGAGTGTCGGGATCTTCTCCTGGGCCCTGCTGGAGCCCTCGCCGGGGGAGTACGACTTCGGCTGGCTGGACCGGATCATCGACCTGCTGCACGAGAACGGCATCCGCGTCGACCTGGGCACCCCCACCGTGGTGCCGCCGGTCTGGTTCTACCGGGCCCACCCCGAGGCCCTGCCCGTGACGGCCGAGGGCGTACGCCTGGAGTTCGGCTCCCGTGGGGCCATCTGTCACAGCAACGCCGACTACCGCGCGGCCGCCGCGAACATCACCACCAGGCTCGCCGAACGCTACGCCGCCCACTCGGCGCTCGCCCTGTGGCACGTCCACAACGAGTACGGCGTCCCCGTCTCCGCCTGCTACTGCGACTCCTGCGCCGCCCACTTCCGCCGCTGGCTGGGGACGACGTACGGCGGTGTCGACGCGGTGAACGAGGCCTGGGGCACCGCCTTCTGGGGCCAGCGCTACGCGAGCCTCGAGGACATCAACCCGCCGCGCGCCACCCCGACCGTCGGCAATCCCGGCCAGGCGCTGGACTACCGGCGGTTCGCCGACGCCACCATGCGCGAGAACTTCTGCCGGGAGCGGGACATCCTGCACCGCCTCGCGCCCGGCGTCCCGGTCACCACCAACTTCATGACGGCCCTCAGCCAGTGCGACTCCGTCGACTACTGGGCCTGGGGCCGCGAGGTCGACCTCGTCACCAACGACCACTACCTGATCACGGACGGCCGCCGCACCCACGTCAACCTGGCGATGGCCGCCGATCTCACCCGCTCCGTCGCCGGCGGCGCGCCCTGGATCCTGCTCGAACACTCCACCTCGGGCGTCAACTGGCAGCCGCGCAACCCTGCCAAGGCACCCGGCCAGATGGCCCGCAACTCCCTCGGCCATGTGGCCCGCGGCTCCGAGGGCGCCATGTTCTTCCAGTGGCGGCAGTCCCGGCGCGGCGCCGAGAAGTTCCACTCGGCCATGGTCCCGCACGGCGGCACCGACACCCGCGTGTGGCGCGAGGTCGTCGAGCTGGGCGCCTCCTTGGACTCCCTCGCCGCGATCCGGGGCAGCCGCACCGAGGCCGATGTGGCCGTGCTCTGGGACTGGCACTCCTGGTGGGCGCAGAACCTCGACTGGCGTCCCAGCGAGGACGCCGACCCGCGCGAGCGCGCCGACGCGTTCTACGAGGCGCTCTACGACCGCCACCTCACCGTCGACTTCGCCCACCCGGAGTCCGACCTGTCGCGGTACCCGCTGGTGGTCGTGCCCGCCCTCTACCTGATGACGGAGGCGGCCGGGAACAACCTGCGGGAGTACGTCGAGAACGGCGGCACCCTCGTCGTGTCGTTCTTCTCCGGCATCGTCGACGAGCACGACGCCGTCCACGAGGGCGCCTACCCCGGCGCGCTCCGGGACGTCCTGGGCCTGACCGTCGAGGAGCTCTCCCCGCTGCTGCCCGGCCAGGCCGTGCGGCTGACCGGCCCCGACGGCTCCGAGCTGGCCGGGGACGTGTGGACGGAGTTCGTGGTGCCGCGCGGCGCGGAGGCCGTCTGGACGTACGCCGACGGCCTCACCGCGGGCCGCCCCGCCGTCACCCGGCACCGGCTCGGCGAGGGCACCGCCTGGTACGTCTCCACCCGCCTGGGCCCCGAGGGCCTGGACACCCTGCTCGGCCGGGCCGCCGAGGACGCGGCGATCGCCCCGCGCGCCGACCTGCCCCGGGACGTCGAGGTCGTACGCCGCTCCGGTGAGACCGGCAGCTACCTCTTCGCGATCAATCACACCGCCACCGACGCCAAGGTGCCGCTGGACACGTCCGGCACCGAACTGCTGACGGGCGAACGCGCCGCCGGCCGCCTCGCGGTCCCGGCGGGAGCCGTCCGGGTCGTACGACTCGACGGCTGAGCCGACTCCCCCTCCGCCCGTGGAGCCGCGAGCCGCGGGCGGAGGGGGCCCCTCGCCTCGCGAGGGAACCCATCCCCATCACGTCGAAGGGACGACGGACGACGATGTTCCATCCCAGACGCACCCTGCGAGCCCTGCTGCTCCCGCTCACCGCGGGGCTCGCCCTCACCGCACTGCCCGCGCAGACCGCCCAGGCGGCGAGCACCCTCACCAACGGCGGTTTCGAGACCGACGGCGCCGGGGCGGCCACGCCCGGCGGCTGGTCGGAGTACGGCGACACGGGCGCCTCGTTCTCGGAGTCCGGCGGCCACGCCGGCAGCTACCGCCTGACCCACTGGGCGTCCACCGCGTACAAGGTGGAGACGTACCAGTACCTCTCCGGACTGACCAACGGCTCCTACAAGCTGTCCGCCTGGGTCCGCTCAGGCGGCGGCCAGAACTCCGCCTACCTGGCGCTGAAGAACTGCGGCGGCACCGAGCAGCGCACCGACCTGCCGGTGTCCGCGAGCGGATGGATCCATGTCGTCGTCCCGGTCACGGTGACCACCAACCAGTGCACGATCAGCGTCACCAGTGACGCGAACGCGGGCAACTGGATCAATGTCGACGACCTGACCTTCGCGTCCGGCACCTCCGGACTGACCGTCAAGGGCGCCGACATCTCCTCCCTGCCCAAGAGCGAGGCCAAGGGCGGTGTCTACAAGAGCGGTTCGGGCACCACCGGCGACGCGGTCACCATCCTGAAGAACGCCGGCATGAACTACGCGCGCGTGAAGGTCTGGGTCAACCCGGCCGACGGCTACAACAACAAGACGCGCGTCCTCGCCCTGGCCAAGCGCGTCAAGGCCGCCGGGCAGAAGCTCCTGGTGGACTTCCACTACTCGGACACCTGGGCCGACCCCGGTGCCCAGTCCAAGCCGGCCGCCTGGGCGGGCCACTCGTACAGCCAGCTGAAGACGGACGTGTACAACCACACGTACGACGTGCTGAACGCGCTCAAGGCGCAGGGCACCACCGCCGACATGGTCCAGGTCGGCAACGAGATCAACGGCGGCATGCTGTGGTCCGAGGGCTCCACCGACAACTGGAGCCAGCTGGCCGGTCTGCTCAACTCCGGCTACGACGCCGTCAAGGCGGTGAGCTCGTCCACCACCGTCGCCCTGCACCTCGCCAAGGGCGGCGATCTGTCCGGCACCCGCTGGTGGTTCGACAGCGCCGTCGCGAACGGTGTGAAGTTCGACGTGATCGGCCTGTCGTACTACGGCTACTGGCACGGCACTCTCGCCGACTTCCAGACCACGCTGGACGACGCGGCCTCCCGCTACGCCAAGCCGGTGTACGTCGCCGAGACGGCCTACCCCTTCCGGCTGGACAGCGAGGACACGACCGAGAACATCATCAACCTGACCGACGAGCTGGTCTCCGGCTACCCGGCGACCGCGGCCGGCCAGCTGGCCTGGATGAACGCCGTCGCGAACATCGTGGAGGCCGTCCCGAACGGCCGTGGTCTCGGCCTCTTCTACTGGGAGGCGACCTGGACGGCCGTCACCGGCAACGGCTGGGACCCGACCGACGCCTCCTCCGGCAACGGCTGGGAGAACCAGGCCCTGTTCGGCTACGACGACAAGGCCCTGTCCTCCATGGCGTGGTTCAGCCACCGCTGATCCACCGACGCTCTCACCCTCAGGGGCCCGGCCGCACCCCGCGGCCGGGCCCCGCCCCGTTCCCCGGCCGTTCCCCGCCCGTGTTCCGAACACCCTTATACGGCAAGGGTGTTCGATCCAGGCCAAGGGTCGCGGAGTTCGGGACACGGCGGCCCGTGCTGCGGAACAGTGGGAAGACGCGGTACCGAGGAGGTCCGGACGGAGGGGGACGACGATGCTGAGCACTCCCGTAGGCGAGCGGCGGCTGGACATTCTGGAGTGGCTGAAGGAGCCGGCCCGGCACTTCCCGCCGCAACGCCACGCCGACCTCGTCGAGGACGGCGTACCGGCGGCCGTCATCGCCGCCAAGCTGGGCGTGCGCCGCCAGGTGGCGGACACCCACCTCGCCCTGCTGGCCGACATCGGCCTGCTGCGCGCCAAGCGCATCCGGCGGCGCGTCTACTACCGGCGCGACGAGATGCGCATCGCCGAGGTGGCGCGCATGTTCGAGAAGGGGTGGTAGAGAGTCGTCACGAAGGGACACCAGGGGAGCAGGAGATCCGCCTGCGGAAAGCCACGGCAAAGGACCCCGGTTACCCACCGTCGCCGACGCTCCTGCCTGCGAGGATGGCCGCCTCCTTCAGGAAGGGCGGAACCCTATGGACCTGCGGACGGCCCTCGTCCCCCTCAGGTACATCACCCTCCCCGGTCACGGACCCGAAGACGTCGTCGCCGATCCCCGAGGCCGAGTCCTCACCGGGCTCGCGGACGGACGGATCCTGCGGATCGACGGGCTGGACGACCCGCCGGCCGCCCGTGTCGAGCACATCGCCGAGATCGGCGGCCGTCCGCTCGGCCTCGAACTCCTCCCGGACGGCGACCTGTTGGTGTGCGACGCCGACGGAGCACTGCTGCGTGTCGACCCCGAGGGCGGCACCGGAAACGTCCGCGTGCTCACCGAGTCGGCGGCGGGGGAGCGGCTGCGGTTCTGCAGCAACGTCGTCGCCCTGCCCGACGGCACGGTCTACTTCACCGTCTCCAGCCGCGTCCACCCGCTGCGGGACTGGATGGGCGACCTCGCCGAGCACACCGGCACGGGCCGTCTGCTCCGGCTCGAACCGGGCGCCCCGGAGGCCGAAGTCGTCCTGGACGGGCTCCAGTTCGCCAACGGCGTGGCCCGCAGCGCCGACGACCGCGCCCTGATCGTCGCCGAGACCGGCGCCCGCCGCCTCACCCGCTTCTGGCTCACCGGCCCCCGCACCGGGCAGGCCGAACCCCTCGTCGAGAACCTGCCGGGGTACCCGGACAACCTGTGGCGAGGCGCCCCCGACGGCCCGGTCTGGGTCGCCCTGGCCGGCCCGCGCGTCCCGCCCCTCGACCTCCTGCACCGCGCC
Source organism: Streptomyces phaeofaciens (assembly GCF_014648915.1). GTDB lineage: Bacteria > Actinomycetota > Actinomycetes > Streptomycetales > Streptomycetaceae > Streptomyces > Streptomyces phaeofaciens. The sequence goes on from NZ_BMSA01000009.1 coordinate 233,464, forward strand.
GCCCCCGGCGTCCGCCGCGCCGCCGCCCGCCTGGCCGTGCGCGCGCCCTACCGCCCCTCGGGCACGATCGGCGTGCTCGCCGTCGACGACGACGGCCGCGTCCTGCACCACCTCACCCGCCGCCGCTCCGGCTTCCGCATGGTCACCGGCGTCTGCGAGACCGGCGGCCGGCTGATCCTGGGCAGCCTCCACGAGCGCGGGGTCGCGGTCTGCGAGGCACCCGAGGGGAAGCGGCGCGAGTGAACCCGGGGCACGCCCCGTGGCGGCCGGGAGACGCGAGGGTGTCCGGGGACCGGGAGCGCACCCTCCGCGCCCGCGGCCCGGCGCTACCCTGTGACCAGGCGTGATCATCCCGCGCGCCGGACGCCGGCGGTGAGGGCAGGAGACGTACGACATGACAGCCCCCCGAGCCGGGAGCCCCGCTGCCGGCGCCGCGCGGCGGCCCGCCGGGACGGGACAGCTCCCGGTGGTCGCCGTGGTCGCCGTCGGCGGCGCGATCGGTGCCGCCGCCCGCTACGCGGCCGCGCTGTGGTGGCCCACGCCGGCCGGCGGCTTCCCCTGGACGACCTTCTGGGTGAACGTCGTCGGCTGCGCCGTGATCGGCGTGTTCCTGGTGGTGATCACCGAGGCCGTCGCCGCCCACCGGCTCGTGCGCCCCTTCTTCGGCACCGGCGTCCTCGGCGGCTTCACCACCTTCTCGACCTACGCCGTCGACATCCAGCGGCTGGCCGACGCGGGCCGGACCGCCGCGGCCCTGGCCTATCTGACCGTGACCCTGTGCGCGGCGCTCGCCGCGGTGGCGCTCGCGGCCACCGCGACCCGCCGCGTACTCACCCGGAGGCAGCGATGACGAGGCTGACCGGCAACGCCCTGCGCGTGACCGTCTTCCTGAGCGAGAACGACACCTGGCACCACAGACCCCTCTCCACCGAGATCGTCCACCGCGCGCACGCCGCCGGACTCTCCGGCGCCAGCGTCTTCCGGGGCGTCGAGGGCTTCGGCGCCTCCTCCGTGATCCACACCTCCCGGCTGCTGTCGCTCAGCGAGGATCTGCCGGTGGCGGTCGTCATCGTCGACACCGAGGAACGCGTCCGGGACTTCCTCCCGGTCCTCGACGAACTGGTCACGGACCGGCTGGTGACCCTCGACGAGTGCCATGTCCTGCGGCGCGCCGACCGCTCCGCGGAACCCGGCGAACCGGACACGGAGGGTAAGAAGTCGTTGTGAACTGGCTGGTGGTCGTCGTGGGCGCCATGATCGGCGCCCCGCTGCGCTACCTGACCGACCGCGCGGTGCAGTCCCGGCACGACTCGGTCTTCCCCTGGGGCACCTTCGTCGTCAACGTCGTCGGCTGCCTGCTCCTCGGCACCCTGACCGGTTCCGCGGCGGCCTCCCCCGACCTGCGGCTGTTCCTGGGGACGGGCCTGTGCGGGGCGCTGACGACGTACTCGACCTTCTCGTACGAGACGCTGCGGCTGACCGAGACGGGTGCCGGGCTCTATGCCGTGGCCAATGTCGTCGGCAGTCTGGTGGCGGGCCTCGGGGCCGCGTTCGCGGGGGTGGCGACAGGCCAGGCGGTGTGGCCGTGACCGCCGGCCGCACCCGCGACTGGTAGGACTGTCCTCCGCACCGTCCGACCACCGACCCCGTCGAACCCACCGACCTCGTCAGAACTGGATCCCATGAGCGCCATCTCCGTCGGCCAGGCCGTCGTCCTCGGAGCCGTCGAGGGAGTGACCGAGTTCCTCCCCGTCTCCTCCACCGGACATCTGAAGATCACCGAGGGGCTGATGGGCATCCCGGTCGACGACGACGCCGTCGTCGGCTTCTCGGCCGTGATCCAGGTCGGGGCGATCGCCGCCGTGCTGGTGTACTTCCGCAAGGACATCGTGCGGATCGTGTCGGCCTGGTTCCGGGGCCTGCGCGACCGCGAGGAGCGCGTCCACCACGACTACAAGTTCGCCTGGTGGGTGATCTGCGCGACCCTCCCGATCGTCGCCGTCGGCCTGGCCGCCAAGCCACTCATCGAGGGGCCGCTGGCCTCCCTCTGGGTGGTGGCGGGCTCGCTCATCGCGGGCAGCGGTGTGATGTGGTGGGCCGACCGGACGGGCCGGCACAAGCGCGGCGAGGACGACACCTCGTTCAAGGACGCGATGCTGGTCGGCAGCTCGCAGATCCTCGCCCTGCTCTTCCCCGGCTTCTCCCGCTCCGGCGCCACCATGTCCACCGCGCTCATGCTCGACCTGGACCGGGTCGCCGCCACCCGGCTGTCGTTCTTCCTCGGCATCCCCGCCCTGACCGGCGCCGGCCTGTACGAGCTGAAGGACGCGCTCGGCACCGGCGCGGGGGCGGCCCCGCTGGCCGTCGGCACGCTGGTCTCCTTCGGTGTGGCGTACGCCTCCATCGCCTGGCTGCTGAAGTTCGTCGCCAAGCACTCCTTCAACGCCTTCGTGATCTACCGGATCGTCGTCGGCCTCGCGCTGTTCGGGCTGTTGGGCACCGGTGCGCTGAACAGCTGACCCGCCGCGCGGGCTCCGCGCACCCCCGCTCGGCCGGGAAGTCCGGATTCAGGCTTCCCGGCCGTTGCATTTTTCCTTTCACCGGCCTTGACACCACCCGTATGTCACCCGGAACATCTCTCCCGTGAACCTGTCAGACAGCCAGACAGGTGGTTCGGGGCCGCGGCGCGTCAGCGCCATGGAAGCGGTCCTCACCCACCTCCGCGGCGCCATCGAGCGCGGCGAGTACGAGATCGGCGACAAGCTCCCCTCCGAGGCGGAGCTGTGCCGCACCCTCGAGGTGTCCCGGCCCGTCCTGCGGGAAGCCCTGCGCGCCCTCCAGACCATGGGCCTGACGGTCGCCAAGACCGGCAAGGGCACCTTCGTGATCGCGAACACCGTCGAGGACCCCACCTTCGGCGACTACGCGGCCAGCGACCTGCTCGAAGTGCGCCGGCACGTCGAGGTCCCGGTCGCCGGGTACGCGGCCCTGCGCCGCACCGCCGAGAACCTGGACCACCTGGCTCATCTGCTCGACCGCATGGAACGCGAGACGGACACCACCGCGTGGGTCGCGATGGACACCCTCTTCCACCTGGCCGTCGCCGAAGCCGCCCAGAACCCGGTGTTCCGCCGGGTCATCGAGGAGATCCGGGACGCACTGGCGCGTCAGTCGGCCTTCCTCAACGAGCTGGGCGGCCGGCGCGAGCAGTCCAACCGGGAGCACCGCGCCATCGTCGAGGCCCTGATCGACGGTTCCGAGCACGACGCGGTGGAGGCCATGAGCCACCACCTCGACCGCGTCGAGACGACTCTCACCGACATCGTGCGCACCTCCGGCACGAGCACCCCCCTGGAAGGCGGACCCGAGGCGTGAGCGAACAGCACCTCAAAGACGAGACGCGCCCCTCCTCCCGTCATGTCGACGCCGGCGACCACGGCTACAGCAAGTCGCTGAAGTCCCGTCACGTCAACATGATCGCCATCGGCGGCGCCATCGGCACCGGCCTCTTCCTCGGCGCCGGCGGCCGGCTCGCCGACGCCGGGCCCTCCCTGTTCATCGCCTACGCGGTCTGCGGAATCTTCGCCTTCCTCGTGGTGCGCGCCCTCGGCGAACTCGTCCTGTACCGCCCGTCCTCCGGCGCGTTCGTGTCCTACGCCCGTGAGTTCATGGGCGAGAAGGGCGCGTACACGGCCGGCTGGATGTACTTCCTGAACTGGGCCACCACCGGCATCGCCGACATCACCGCGGTGGCCACCTACACCCACTACTGGGGCATGTTCTCCGACATACCCCAGTGGGTGATCGCGCTGATCGCCCTGGCCGTGGTCCTCACGGTGAACCTGATCTCCGTGAAGATCTTCGGCGAACTGGAGTTCTGGTTCGCCATCGTCAAGGTCGGCGCGCTGGTGATCTTCATGTGCATCGGCATCTTCCTGCTGGTCACCCAGCACCCGGTGGACGGCGCCACCCCCGGCCCCTCCCTGATCACCGACAACGGCGGCGTCTTCCCCAACGGCCTGCTGCCCATGCTGCTGATCATCCAGGGCGTCGTCTTCGCCTACGCCTCCGTCGAACTGGTCGGCGTCGCCGCCGGTGAGACCGAGAACCCCGAGAAGATCCTGCCGAAGGCGATCAACTCGATCATGTGGCGCGTGGGCCTGTTCTACGTCGGCTCGGTGATCCTGCTGTCGATGCTGCTCCCGTGGAACTCGTACACGTCCGCCGAGAGCCCCTTCGTCACCGTGCTGTCGAACATCGGCATCCCGGCGGCCGGCGGGGTGATGAACCTGGTCGTCCTCACCGCGGCCATGTCCTCCCTCAACTCCGGCCTGTACTCCACCGGACGCATCCTGCGCTCCATGGCCGTCAACGGCTCCGCCCCGAAGTTCACCGCGAGGATGAGCCGCAGCCAGGTCCCGTACGGCGGCATCCTGCTCACCAGCGGTATGTGTGTCCTCGGTGTCGGCCTGAACTTCGTGGTCCCGGCGGACGCCTTCGAGATCGTCCTGAACTTCGCGGCGATCGGCATCCTCGCCACCTGGGGCATGATCATGATCTGTCACCTGCTCTTCTGGCAGAAGACCCAGAAGGGCGAGCTGACCCGCCCGGGCTACCGGCTTCCGGGCTCCCCCTGGACCGAACTCGTGACGCTGTTCTTCCTCGCGTCGGTCCTGGTCCTCATGTACGCCGACGGCGGCGCCGGACGCACCACCGTGCTCTGCCTGCCGCTGATCGGCGGAGCGCTGGTGGCGGGCTGGTACGCCGTCCGCCGCCGCGCCCGCACCTCGGCCGAGGTCGACGCGTGACCCCCGCGCCGGCCCACGACAACCCACCAGCGATCCAGGCAGTGATGTACAGCAGTTCTCTCGCCGACGCCCCCGCGATCCGCGAACCCCTCCACGCACCCGTCGCCCACCTCGTCCGCGGCGGGGTGACCGAGGGCATCCACTACGGCTCCGTCGTCGTCCTCGGCACGGGCGGCCAGGTCGAGCTCCAGCTCGGCGACATCGAGGCGGCCTTCCATCCGCGCTCGGCGCTCAAGCCCGTCCAGGCCGTCGCCATGGTCCGGGCCGGGCTGCCGCTCGACGGCGAGCTGCTCTCGCTCGCCGCCGCCAGCCACTCCGGCGAGGAACGCCACCTCGACGGGACCCGGCGGATCCTCGCCCTGGCCGGCGTCACCGAGGACGACCTGCGCAACGTGACGGACATGCCCTACGGCCCCGAGGTCCGCGACGCGTGGATCCGGGACGGCCGGGGGCCCTCCCGCCTCGCCCAGAACTGCTCCGGCAAGCACGCGGCCATGCTGTACACCTGCAAGCTCAACGGCTGGTCCCTCGACGGCTACCTCGACCCGGAGCACCCGCTCCAGCAGGCGATCGCCGAGATCGTCGAGGACCTCACCGGACAGCGGATCGCACGGGTCACCGTCGACGGGTGCGGCGCGCCCCTCTTCTCCGTCTCCCTGCACGGCCTCGCCCGCGCCGCCGCCCGCATCACCACGGCGGTGCCCGGCACCCCCGAGGCCCGGGTCGCGGACGCCGTGCGCGACCACGCCGAGATGGCCTCCGGCACCGGCCGGGACGTGGCCGCCCTGATGCGGGCCGTCCCCGGCCTGCTCGCCAAGGACGGCTTCGAGGGCGTCGAGGTCGCGGCCCTGCCGGACGGACGGGCCGTCGCCGTCAAGATCTCCGACGGCGCGAACCGGGCCCGGATCCCGGTCACCGCGGCCGCCCTGGTCCGGGCCGGCGTCGACCCCGCCCTCCTCACCGGATTCGCGGGGGAGGTCCTCCTCGGCGGCGGCGAACCGGTCGGCGCCGTCCGCCCGGCCCGCGCCCTGGACCCGGTCACCGTACGAGCCTGCGCCTGACGGCACGGGTCGCATGGCGCGGGCTGCCCGTGTCGCGGAACGGTCGGGTCCGGCCCGTGTCGCGCCACGGGCGGCCGGGCACCTGGAGTCCGGCGCCCGGAGTCCGGCACCGGGAGTCCGGCGCCCGGAGTCCGGCACCCGGCCGGACGGTCCACGGCACCCGGCCTGCCCGCTCTCCTGGTACCCGGCCGTCCTCCGGAGCCCGCGTCCGGCGCAGGTGCCCGGCCATCGGGTGGCCGGTCACCACGGTGCCGGTCCCGCGGCCGGGCACCGGCACCGCCACCGGCACCCGGGCACCCGGACCCCGGCGGAGCCACCGGCACCCGGCCGGCCCCCACCCCTGGTCGCCACCCCGGTCGCCGCCCCTGGCCGCCACCCCGCACACCCCGGTCGCCGGGCGTCCTCCCGGCGTCCGGACCTCGAACCCGCCGGTCCGGTCACCACCGGTCCGGTGCCCGGTCGGCTCGGGCGGGCGTCATCCCGTACCGCCCGAGCCGACCGCCACCCCTTCGGACGTCACCCGCTCTCCCGCCCGCACCCTCACCCTCGGAAAGAGGCCGCACCCTCATGACCGCCGCCGTCACCCGCAGCGAACACGACCTGCTCGGCGACCGGGACGTCCCCGCCGACGCGTACTGGGGCATCCACACCCTGCGCGCCACGGAGAACTTCCCGATCACGGGCACCACGATCTCCGCCTACCCGCACCTCGTCGACGCCCTGGCCGCCGTCAAGGAGGCCGCCGCCCTCGCCAACCGGGATCTCGGCCTGCTGGCGCCCGAGAAGGCCGCCGCGATCGTCACCGCCTGCCGGGAGATCCGCGCCGGGAAGCTGCACGACCAGTTCGTCGTCGACGTCATCCAGGGCGGCGCCGGCACCTCGACCAACATGAACGCCAACGAGGTCGTCGCGAACCGTGCCCTGGAACTGCTCGGCCACGAGAAGGGGCAGTACCGGCACCTGCACCCCAACGAGGACGTCAACCTCGGCCAGTCGACCAACGACGTCTACCCGACGGCCGTGAAGGTCGCGACCGTCTTCGCGGTGCGCGGGCTGCTCAAGGCGATGGCCGTCCTCCAGGACGCCTTCGGCCGCAAGGCCGTCGAGTTCCGCGACGTGCTGAAGATGGGCCGTACGCAGCTCCAGGACGCGGTGCCGATGACGCTGGGCCAGGAGTTCTCGGCGTACGCCGTCATGCTCGACGAGGACCGCAGCCGGCTCGCCGAGGCAGTCGAGCTGATCCACGAGATCAACCTCGGCGCCACCGCGATCGGCACCGGCCTCAACGCTCCCGCCGGATACGCCGAGTCGGCCCGCCGCCATCTCGCCGAGATCACCGGCCTGCCGCTGGTCACCGCCGCCAACCTCGTCGAGGCCACCCAGGACTGCGGCGCCTTCGTCCAGATGTCCGGCGTGCTCAAGCGGATCGCCGTCAAGCTCTCCAAGAGCTGCAACGACCTGCGCCTGCTGTCCTCCGGTCCGCGCGCGGGCTTCGGCGAGATCAACCTGCCGCCGGTGCAGGCGGGTTCGTCGATCATGCCCGGCAAGGTCAATCCGGTGATCCCCGAGGTCGTCAACCAGGTCGCCTTCGAGGTGATCGGCAACGACGTCACCATCACCATGGCCGCCGAGGCCGGCCAGCTCCAGCTGAACGCCTTCGAGCCGGTCATCCTGCACTCCCTCTCGGAGAGCATCACGCATCTGCGCGCCGCGTGCCTCACCCTCGCTGAGCGCTGCGTGGACGGCATCACCGCCAACACCGAGGCGCTGCGCGCGAGCGTGGAGAACTCCATCGGCCTGGTCACCGCGCTCAACCCGCACATCGGGTACACGGCGGCCACCGACATCGCCAAGGAGGCCCTCGTCACCGGCCGCGGGGTGGCCGAACTCGTCCTGGAGAAGGGCCTGTTGCCCGCCGAGACCCTCGCCGACCTGCTGCGCCCCGAGGTCGTCGCGGGCAGCGGATCCCCCCTGCTCTGACCTGCGACGACGCGCCGGGACCGGCGCGGGAGGCACAATAGTGATCATGACAACGACGTCGTCCCACGCCTTCCAGCCGGTCCTGGAACGCATCGCCGAGGAGCTGGAGCACACCCCCGGCCGGGGCCGGCCCGCCGACTACATCCCGGCGCTGGCCGCGCGCGACCCCCGCAGCTTCGGCATGGCCGTCGCCGAACTGGACGGCACGGTGTACGGGGTGGGGGACTGGCGCGAGCCGTTCTCCACCCAGTCCATCACCAAGGTCTTCACCCTGGCCCTCGAACTCTCCCGGGAGGGCGACACGCTCTGGGAGCACGTGGGCCGCGAACCCTCCGGCAACCCCTTCAACTCCCTGGTCCAGCTGGAGTACGAGAACGGCATCCCGCGCAACCCCTTCATCAACGCGGGCGCCCTCGTCGTCACCGACCGCCTCCACACCCGTACCGACGACGCGGCCGGTGAGTTCCTCGCCTTCCTGCGCGCCGAGAGCGGCAATCCGCGGCTGGCCTTCGACGAGGAGGTCGCCGCCTCCGAGAGCGCCCACGGCGACCGCAACGCCGCCCTGGCCCACTTCATGGCCTCGTACGGCAACATCGGCAACCCGGTGCCGGTCCTCCTCGACCAGTACTTCCGCCAGTGCTCGCTCAGCGCGTCCTGCGCCGACCTCGCCCTGGCCACCTCCTTCCTCGCCCGGCACGGCATCCGCGCCGACGGCACCCGGCTGCTCACCCGCAGCCAGGCCAAACAGGTCAACGCGGTGATGCTGACCTGCGGGACGTACGACGCGGCCGGCGACTTCGCCTACCGGGTCGGCCTGCCCGGCAAGAGCGGCGTCGGCGGCGGCATCATCGCGGTCGTACCCGGCCGCTGCACCCTGTGCGTATGGGGCCCCGGCCTGGACGAACGCGGCAACTCCGTGGCGGGCGTGGCGGCCCTGGACCGCTTCACCACCCTCACCGGGCTCTCGGTGTTCTGAACCCGGCGCACCGGCCCGGTTTATTGCGTTGAGCGGGAGACGGGTCACCGGCCATCATCCTGCGCATGTTCTCGCGCAGGAATCGCCGTCCCAAGTCCCCCGAACTGCTGACGGCCTGGGAGGCCCTCGAGGCAGGTGACGTACCGGGGGCGCTACGGCAGCTGCGGCACGCGCCCGAGGATCTGCCGCTCGCGGAGGTCGCCCTCGTGGTCGGCCGGGCCGCCGGGGCGGCCGGGTTCGACGACCTGGGGAAGGCCGCCGGCGCGCTGGCCGCCGCTCCCGACCAGGCGCAGCAGCTCTACGACTTCGGGTACGCGTGCGTGGAGCGCGGCGTCCCCTACCTCGCGATACCCGCCCTGCGCGAGGCGCTGCGCCTGGTGCCGGGCTCGGCCGCGGCGTTGCGCGAACTGGTCTCGGCGTACGAGCGCGAGGAGCGCCACCGCGAGGCGGTCGACGTCCTGGCCGCGCACGAGCAGGGCCTCGCCGCCTGGCCCGACCGCTATCTGCTGGTCTTCAACGCGGTCCTGGCCGGCGACCTGGACCTGGCCCGCCACCACCACGCGCTGCTGCCGGCCCCGGACGACGACATGTGGCTGCCCGCCCGCGACCGGCAGAACCGCGTCCTGGCCCGCGCCGAGAACACCCAGGCCGCGAGCCCGCTGGACCGCACCGACCTGCGGGGCTGGCAGTACGTCCTCGGCGGCACCGTACTGGGCACCTTCTCCCCGTACGGCTTCGACGCGGGCATGACGGGGCGGTACGCCTGGCTCCAGGACAGCCACGAACAGTGCCTGCGCGGGCTGCTGCGCCTGAAGGCGGTACTGGAGGCGGCCGGGACCCGGCCCGCCTCGGTGTCCCTGCTGCCCGACCGTGGCAGCCGCGTCCTGGGCCTGGCCGCCGCCGAGATCCTGGACCTGCCGGCCGTCGCCTTCGCACCGGAACGCCCCGACACCGTCGTCATCGCCTACGACCTGAACGAGACGCTGGAGGCGGCCGATGGACCCGAGGTGCTCGGCGGGCTGCTGCACCGCGCGCCGGGGCAGGTGCTCCACGAGCACGCGAGCTGCTGGACGGACACCCCGGCGGTCACTCCCGACAGCGTCGCCCTGCTCCACCAGTCGGTGGTCGCGCCCTGGGCTCCGGCACTGCGGGCCGACGCCGACGGCGGAGTGGAACGGGGGGAGCCCGACGAGCGGCCCGAGGCGGAGATCGCGGCGGACATCGTGGCCGCCGACCCGACTCCGGACGAGGGCGACGGAGAGACGCCGGCCGACTCCGTCGAGCGGCTCACGGAGTTCGTCACGGCCGTCCGAGGCACCTGGCTGAGCGGCGAGCGGACCCGCCTCAAGTCCGCCGGTCCGGTGGTCAGTTCCCGGTTCCGCTGACCGCCGCGGGACGCTCACCCGGCGGTCACGCGCAGGCCGCCGCCAGGTGAGCGGGCCGTCGCTTTCCGGCCACTTGGTGACGGCACCCTGACGGAGTGTTGGCCATGGCTTTTCCTGTCGATCTCCGCCGCTGCCAGGTACTGGGCCTGGCCGGTACGGCCTGTCTCGCCCTCGGCGGCGAGACGGCCGGCGCGCTGCCCGCCCGGGAACTCCTCGCCCCGTCCTCGGCGCACGCCGTCCTGGGCCTGGTCGGCGTGTACTTCGGGCTGGTGCTGCTCACCGCGGCCTGGATCCTCCTGGGCCGTCTGGTGCGCGGCGACGATCCGCCCGCACCACGCGCCCTGGTGCTGGTCCTCGCCGTGTGGGCGGCCCCGCTGCTGATCGGCCCGCCCCTGTTCAGCCGGGACGTCTACAGCTATCTGGCGCAGGGCGCGATGGTCGACGCCCACATCGACGTGTACGCGCACGGGCCCGCCCGGCTCGGCGGCCCGCTCGCGGACGAGGTCGCCCCGCTGTGGCGGCACACCGGAGCCCCCTACGGACCCGTCTTCCTCGCCGTCGCCGCCGCTCTGTCCGGCCTCACCCACGGCGAACTGCCCGCCGGACTCCTCGGGATGCGGCTCGTCGCCCTGTGCGGGGTGGCGCTGATGGCGGTCGCGCTGCCCCGCCTGGCCCGGCACAGCGGCGCCGACCCGGCCGCCGCGCTGTGGCTGGGCGCCCTCAACCCGCTGGTCCTGCTGCACCTGGTGGCCGGCGCCCACAACGACGCCATCATGCTGGGCCTGCTGGGCATCGGACTGGTCGCCGCGCTGGGCCGCCGGCCGGTGCCGGCCGCCGTGCTGGTCACCCTCGCCGCCCTGGTCAAGGCACCGGCCGTGCTGGGCCTGGCCGCGGTCGTGGTGCTCCAGCTGCGCGCGGGGCGCCGCCCGGTCCCCGCCGTCCTGACGACCGCGGCCGTCTGCGCCGCCACCACCGTCGTCGCGACCGCCGTCGCGGGCACCGGATACGGCTGGATAGCCGCCCTGGACACCCCCGTGTCCCCACAGAACTGGGCCCTCACCAGCCTCCTCGGCCGCGCCACCGGCGCCCTGCTGGAGCACGCCGGCAGCGACCTGGCCCCGCTGGCCGTCCCCGCCTGGCACGCCCTCGGGCTCGCGGTCACCGGGGTCGCACTGGTCGTCATATGGTGGCGACTGCGGCCCCGGCCGATATACGCGCTCGGCCTGAGCCTCGCCGTGGTGGCCGCGTTCGGCCCCGCGATCCGCCCCTGGTACGCGCTGTGGGGCCTGTTCCTCATCGCCGCCGCGGCACCGAGCACCTCGGTCAGGCCCCGGATGGCCGCCGTGGCCGGTGTCCTCGCCCTCGCCGTGCTGCCCGACGGCGGCCCGGCCGACGGCGGGCGGCTCCTCCTGGCGGTCTGCGGCGGCGTGCTCGCCGTGGTCGTCCTCGGGCAGGCCCGGCTCGCGGCCCGGACCCCGGGTGCGCTGGGACGTACGGCATGACGGGACCCGCCACGGACCGTGGCCGTCTGCTGCTGCTGTGCGCGCTGGCCGCCGCCGTCACCGTGTTCACCGCGACCGTTCCGCTGCTGCGCGACTGGTTCGACCTGCGGGTCTACTACGGCACCGTCGACAGCTGGATCCACCACGGCGGACACGTCTACGACTACCGGGTGCCGGGCACCCCGTACGGGTTCACCTACCCGCCGTTCGCCGCCGTCGCGATGCTGCCGATGGCGCTGGTCGGGCCGCGCACCGCGATCGTGGCCGCCCTGCTGCTCAACCTCGCGGCCCTCGCCGCCGTCGCCCGGGTCCTGGCCGGGCCGGCCCTGCGCCGGCACGGCTGGTACGGCGCCGCCCTGGCCGCCTGCGTCCTCGCCCTGTTCGAGCCGCTGCGGGACACCTTCAGCTTCGGGCAGGTGAACCTGCTGCTGCTGGCTCTGGTGCTGTTCGACCACCGCCTGCTGACGAGCGGCCGCGGCCGCCGCTGGGCCGGGGTCGGCATCGGACTGGCGGCGGCGGTGAAGCTCACGCCGGCGCTCTTCATCGGTCTGCTGCTCGTCGCCGGGTACCGGCGCGCGGCCGCCGTGGCCGGGGGTGTCGCCGCGGCGGCCACGGCGCTCGCCGCGCTGATCGCCCCGGACGCCTCGCGCTTCTACTGGACCGAGGCGATGTGGGACACCACCCGGGTGGGCCGGCTCGACTACGTCTCGAACCAGTCGCTCCAGGGCGTCCTGGCCCGGCTGGGTGTGGAGAGCCGGGCCGTGTGGGCGCTCCTCGTCGTGGTGGTGCTGTGCGTCTGGGCGCGCCGGGTCCGGCGGGCGGTGGCCGCGGCGGACCCGGCGGCGGCCTTCGCGCTCACCGGTCTGACCGCCTGTCTGGTCAGCCCCGTCACCTGGGTGCACCACCTGGTGTGGCTGCTGCCCTCCTTCGCGGTGCTGATCCGGGCCGGGCACCCGAGGGTGGCGGGCGTCCTGTACGCGGTGCTGTGCACCAGCGTGGTGTGGCTGTGGTTCGACGATGCCTCGGGCGTGGACGGGTTCCTGGGCGCGAACACCTATGCCTGGATCACGCTGGGCCTGTTCCTCTGGCTGCCGGTCGGTCAGGAGGCGGACAGGTGGCGGCGGGCCAGCCGCAGCACGAACGCGACGGCGGCCCCGCCCAGCACGGCGGCCCCCGTGATGCCGAGCGCCGCCGACCAGCCCGACGGCCCCTCGGCCCCCGCGGAGGTCCCGGAGGCGACGGCCGCCGCGGCCACCGGCTCCACGTCGGGACCGGGCCTCGGCCGCGACCGCAACGCGTCCAGCGAGCCCACCGGATCGACCCGGCCGGCGGCCGCGAACCCCCAGTCGAGCAGCGCGCGCGCCTCCTCGTAGACGGCGAAGCCGCCGCCCGACCGGGGGTTCATCACCGTCACCACGAGGGTGCGTCCGCTCCGGCGGGCGGCGGCCACCAGCGTGTTCCCCGCGTCGCTGGTGTAGCCGTTCTTGATCCCGATCAGCCCCGCATAGGGCTCGACGCCGTCCGCCCCGGTGAGCAGCCGGTTGGTGTTGCGGATGTCGTACGACCCTCCGGCGCGCCCGGGGAACTCGGCGTCCGCCGTGGCGCAGTACCGCGCGAAGTCGGCGTTGCGCAGCCCGGCCCGGCCGAAGACGGCCAGGTCGTAGGCCGAGGACACCTGGCCCGGGGTGTCGTACCCGTCGGGCGACAGCACGTGGGTGTCGCGCGCGCCCAGTGCCCGCGCCTTGGCCTGCATCCGGCCGGCCGTCGTACGCCAGCCGCCGTTGAGGGCGGCCAGGACGTGCACGGCGTCGTTGCCGGAGTTGAGGAACACCCCGCGCCACAGGTCGGCGACCCGGTACGTGCGCCCTTCGGCGACGCCGACCAGGCTGCTGCCGGGGCCGATGTCCAGCAGTTCGTCCTCGGTCACCCGGTGCCGGATCCCGCCGGGCAGCACCGGCAGCACCGTGAGGGCGAACAGCGTCTTCAGGGTGCTGGCGGGCGGGAGTCTGCGGTGGGCGTCGGCCGCGGCGAGGACCTCGCCGGTCCGGGCGTCGGCCACCAGCCAGGACCGCGCGGAGACGTCCGGTACCTCGGGTGCTCCCCGGTGCGGCCGTACCTGGGTGCCGGGCCGGTACAGCAGGGCGGGGCGGGGTGCGCTCGCGCGCGGCTCACCGGGCCCGCCCGCGGCTCCCGGGTCGGGCCCGGCCGGGGCGGCGGCCGCCGTGGGCCCCAGCGCCAGGGCACCTGCCAGACACAGCGCGCAGGCCGACGCGACGGCCCGGGGAGAGAAACCGATATTCATATGATCAACGTAGAAATGAACCGGGCCTTCCCCGCGGTGCCCGTGCCGAACGTCCACGGGCGAGCACCCGGATGCCGCACGCCGGTCACGCCCGGTGACGGGACGTCAGGGCCGCCGCGCGGCACAGGGCCGCACCACGGAGGGCCGGGCGAGGGTCGGGACGGGCGGCGCTCAGCCGGCCGGCAGCGTCGGCTGCACCCGCCGCAGGAACGTCGCGTTGTCCGGGGTCTCCCGCATCCGCTCCAGGAGCGCCTCCAGGCCGGCGTGGCCGTCCCGGGGCTGGAGGGCGCGGCGCAGCCCGCGGACGGCGGCCGACTCGGCGGGGGAGAGGAGGAGTTCCTCGCGGCGGGTGCCGGAGGCGGTGATGTCGACGGCCGGGAAGATCCGGCGGGAGGCCGGTTCGCGGTCGAGCCGCAGCTCCATGTTGCCGGTGCTCTTCAGCTCCTCGAAGTAGAAGTCGTCGGCGCGCGAGCCGGTCTCGACCAGCGCGGTGGCGAGGATGGTGAGCGAGCCGCCCTCCTCGGCCGAGCGCGCGGCCCCGAAGAACCGCTTGGGTCCGATGAGCGCGGTCGCGTCGACGCCACCGCTGAGGGTGCGGCCCCCGGCGGCGGCCGCGTTGTTGTGCGCCCGGCACAGCCGGGTCAGCGAGTCGAGGAGGATCACGACGTCCTCGCCCGCCTCGACGAGCCGCTTGGCCCGCTCGATCACGAGGTCGGCCAGCGCGATGTGCTGCCGGGGCGCCCGGTCGAAGGTCGAGGCGTACACCTCGCCGCGCACCGAGCGCCGCATGTCGGTGACCTCCTCGGGGCGTTCGTCGAGGAGCAGCACCATCAGCCGGGCCTCGGGGTGGTTCCCGGCGACGGCTGCGGCGAGCTGCTGGAGCAGGACGGTCTTGCCGGTCTTCGGCGGGGCGACGATCAGGCCGCGCTGTCCCTTGCCGACGGGTGCGATCAGGTCGACGAGCCGTCCGGCCGGCCCGGCGCCCGGGTGTTCCAGGCGCAGCCGGCGGTGCGGGTGCAGGGGTGTGAGGTCACGGAAGTGACGGCGGCCGCGTGCCGCGTCGGGGGTGGCGCCGTCGACGCGGGCGACCTCGGTCAGGGCGCGCTGGGTGCCGCGCACCCCGTCGACGAGGTCGCCCCTGCGCAGCCCGTGACGGCGGATCAGCGCGGCCGGGACCTGGAGGTCGTCGGGCGTGGGCAGCAGGTCGGCGCCGCGCAGGTGCCCCTTCCCGCTCGCGTCGATGTCGAGGACACCGGAGACGACCCGGGCCGGGGGCCGCTGTACGAGAGGGGGTTCGAGTGTGGTGGTCATGGTGGTCGGTCCTTTCACGGACGGAAGGCATGAGACATGCGGAAGAAGGGGGTGCGGCCGCGAAGGAAGGGCGCACAGCGCGCCTCGGGCGGCGGGAGACATCACCGCGGCCACGACGGATACGCGGTCGAGGTGGTGAAGGACGGCTGCCGTACCGGCCGAAGGAAACGGCGGGTGGATCGGCGAACCGGGGAGGAAGGGCACCGGCGCCACAACGGGGCGTACACGAGTGCTGAAGGAACCTTAGCACATCGCTTCCGCCGTTGATGTCGTACCGGCCCGGCGGCACTGCTGCGCACCGCGCGGCGAGCGGGCAGAATCGGTCGCCGTACGGCACCGACCAGCCCTCTTCCCTCAGGAGTCACCGGTGGACGACCGGACCGGCACGCCCCATCTCCTCGACCCCTCCGGCGGCTGCCCGCACGCCGCCAACGCGCGCCTGCTCGCCCGGGGTGCCGTCGCCCCGGTGGTGCTGCCCGGGGACGTCGAGGGGATGGCCGTCCTCGGCCACGAGGCGCTTCGGGAATTCCTCTCCCACCCCGATGTCGCCAAGAACGCGGCGCACTTCACCGCCCTGCGGGAGGGGCGCATCGCCGAGGGCTGGCCCCTGCTGACCTTCGCGACGGTGCCGGGCATGACCACGGCCGACGGTGACGACCACCGCAGGCTGCGCTCGCTCGTCAGCCGCGCCTTCACCGTCCGCAGGGTCGAGGAACTCCGGCCCCGGGTGGTGGAGTTGACCGACTCGCTGCTGGTCGGCCTGGAGCGGGCGGCCAGCGCCGACGGGGGAGTCGCCGATCTGCGCCGGCACTTCGCGCTGCCGCTGCCGATGGGGGTGATCTGCGAACTCCTGGGCGTGGACGCCGGATACCGCGACCGGCTGCACCATCTCTCCAGCCAGGTCGTGGCCACCGACATCGGCCCCGCCGAGGCCGTCGCCGCCAACCGTGAACTCGTCGCCGTCCTGGGCGAGATCGCCGCCGACCGGGCCGAGCGCCCCGGCGACGACCTCACCAGCGGCCTCATCGCGGCACGGGACGAGGACGGTGACCGGCTCGCCCCGCAGGAACTCATCGGCACCCTGCTGCTCATGATCATCGCCGGGCACGAGACCACCCTCAACCTCATCACCAACGCCGTCCGCGCCCTGTGCGGCCACCGCGACCAGCTCGCCCTCGTGCGCAAGGGCGAGGCGAGCTGGGCCGACGTGGTCGAGGAGACCCTGCGCTGGGACGCGCCCGTCAGCTACTTCCCGTTCCGCTACCCCGTGCGCGACCTCACGCTCCACGGCACCCTCATCCCGAAGGGCACCCCCGTCCTGGCCGGATACTCCGCAGCCGGCCGCGACCCGGCCGCGCACGGTACCGACGCCGACCGGTTCGACGTCACCCGGCCCGCCCGGCCCGGCGCCGCCCGGGGTCTCTCCCTCGGGCACGGCGCCCACTACTGCCTAGGCGCCCCGCTCGCCCGGCTGGAGGCCGGCATCGCCCTGGAGCGGCTGTTCACCCGCTTCCCCGGCCTCGACCTCGCCGTCCCCGAGCCGGAACTCCCCCGTCACTCCAGCTTCGTCGGCAACAGTGTGCGGACCCTTCCGGTACGGCTCGGCACGCCCGCCGCGTACTAGGGCCTTTCTTTCGGATCAGGCCGGCTCCGGTCCGCGGGAGTTGTGAGCTTGGCGACCCCCGGCAAGATCCGAAAGAGAGGCCCTAGCCGTACGGACGGGAGGGCCGGGGTCGCAAACCCCGGTCTTTCCCATGTTTATGACGGATGTCCCCAGAGCGTAACGATCCGTGACGTCAAGGGACTTGCCCACCCCGATTGTTCTATCTTCACGTCATGTCCACGCCGCCTCAGCCTCCGCAGCAACCCGAGCAGCCGTCCGAGGCGCCCGCACCGCCGAGCGCCTACCCGTATCCCCATCCGCAGTCGCCGGGCCCCGGTGGCACGGGAGGCTTCCCGCCCGCACCCCAGCCGGGCCAGCCCATCTACGCGCAGCCCACCCTCGTCGGGCTGCCGGGACAGCCGGGCCCGCCCCAGCCGGTCAACCCGTACGCCCAGCCCGGCCCCTACCCCGTCGTGGGCCCGCCGCCCACCGGCGGCGGCAGCGGCGGCGCCGGCCGCGCGGTCCTGTGGGCCGCCGTCGGCGCCCTGGTCGCCTCCGCCGCCTGGGCGGGCGGTGTCTTCCTGATCGGTGGCACCGAGGACGACCCGGACCTGCGCGGCTACACGGCCCCGTCCAACCTGTGCACCAGCGCGGACTACTCGTCGTTCAAGGACGAGTACCCGGACAACGACGGCACCCCGACCGACAACACCCTCAAGGACACCGCCCTCGACCAGGGCTACTGCAGCATCAGCCTGAAGAAGACCGGCTCCAGCTATGCCGACGCGTACCTCTCCGTCCAGCTGGACCTGCACAAGAAGACCGACCCCGGGCCGGAGTTCACGGCCACGTGGAAGAACTACGACGACAGCCACGACGGTTACGACGTCGACTCCGTCACCGGGATCGGCGACGAGGCGTACATCGCCAGCGAGGACACCACCGCGGGCACCGACAGCGGCTCGCGCTACGCCACCCTCGCCGTGCGCGACGGCTGGGTGACGTACACGATGAGCTACAGCTCCTACCTGTCCTCGTACGACGACGACAAGGACCCGCCGGAGCTCGACGAGGTCATCGACTGGCTGAAGACCGACACCAGGGCCACGCTTGAGGAACTCAAGGACTGACCGGCCGGCCGCGGGCGGCGGGTCGCCTCGGTGTCAGGAGGCGGCGGCCGCCCGTGCCTCCGCCTCCTTCGTGATCGCGTCGAACCGCGCGCCCATCGCCGCCGCGAGCGCCTGCGCACCCGACAACGGCCGCACCATGACCGTGAGTTCGTCGATCAGCCCGTCCTCGTCGACATGGATGAAGTCGCAGCCGCTCAGCTCGCGCCCGCCCACCCGGGCGGTGAACACGAGCGCGTGGTCGCGCCCGTTCTCGCCTCCGGTGAGCTCGCGGTCGTACCGGAAGTCCTCGAAGACCTGCGACACCGCGCGCAGGATCGCCGCGGTGATCGCCCGGCCCGGGTACGGCTTGAACACGACCGGGCTGGTGAAGACCACGTTCTCGGCCAGCAGGGCCTCCACGGCGTCGAGATCGCCGGCCTCGACCGCCTCACGGAACGCGCGCATCGGATCACCTCATAGTCAATTTGTTGAGTAAGTGCGGATGACAATAATCATCCGCTGTTACGGTGTCCACATGTCCCTGAAGTACGCCGTCCTGGCCGCCCTCCTGGAGGGCGAGGCCTCGGGCTACGAGCTGTCCAAGCTCTTCGACGTCTCCCTCGCGAACTTCTGGCCCGCGACCCCGCAGCAGCTCTACCGCGAGCTGGAGCGGCTCGCGCAGGACGGACTGATCGAGGCGCGGGTGGTCCAGCAGGAACGCCGCCCCAACAAGCGGATGTTCACCCTCACCGAGGCGGGCCGCACGGATCTGCGCGTCTTCGCGGCCACCCCGCCGCGCAGACCCACCGCCATCCGCGACGAACTCCTCATCAAGATCCAGGCCCTCGACGGCACGGACCCCGCGGTGACCCGCGAGCTGATCGAGGAGCGCATGAGCTGGGCACGCGGCAAGCTCGCCCGCTACGAGCGGGTCAGGGAACGGCTCGTCGACGGCCGCAGCGAGGAGGAGTACCTGCGCGAGGCCGACCGCGTCGGCCCGTACCTCACCCTGATGGCCGGCATCGCCTTCGAGGAACAGAACCTGCGCTGGTGCGAGCGTGCCCTCGTGCTGCTGGAGCGCCGGGCCGCCGTAGGCTGAGCGACGATGTTCAGCCCCGAAGGTCCCACCCTGCGCGAACTCGCCGTCCAGGCCCTGTCGTCCGTCGAGCGCGGCTACGACCTGCTCGCCCCGAAGTTCGACCACACCCCGTTCCGCACCCCGGACTCCGTCCTGGATGCGGTCACCACCGCCCTGCGCGGGACCGGCCCCTACGACGACGGCCTCGACCTGTGCTGCGGCACCGGCGCGGGCATGGACGTCCTGACCGAGGTCTGCCGGCGCGGCGCGACCGGCGTCGACTTCAGCGCGGGCATGCTCGACGAGGCCCGCGCCCGCGGTCACGGCGACGGCGACGGCCCCCGGGTGTCCTGGGTGCGCGCGGACGCCCGCGCCCTGCCGTTCACCGCCGCCTTCGACCTCGTCGTCAGCTTCGGCGCGTTCGGGCACTTCCTGCCCCGTGAACTGCCCGGCCTGTTCGCCCAGGTGCACACCGTGCTGCGGCCGGGCGGCACCTTCGCGTTCCCCGTCGTCGCCCCGCCGCGCCCGGTCTCCCCGGTCTACTGGATGCTGTGCGGCTTCGACGCCGTGATGCGGGTGCGCAACGCCGTGTGGCGGCCGCCGTTCGTCATGTACTACCGGGCCTTCCGGCTGGGCGAGGTGCGGCGCGAACTGGAGCGCGCCGGCTTCCACGTGGACCTCCGCCCCCTGCCCGAGTTCGGGACGAGGAGGGACGCGAGCCCACGCGTCCGGCTCGTCGAGGCCCGGCGCGCGGACGGGTCCTAGGGGGCGACGCACGGCGGGCCCGAGCCGTCACAACGCGCTGTAGAGGGCGTCGACCAGCGCCATCTTCCGCGGGTCGTCCGCGATGTTCGGGCCCATGCGGTTCATCACGTACCCGAGGGACACCCCGGCGTCCGGGTCGGCCAGCCCGCACGAGCCGCCGAAGCCGTCGTGGCCGATCGCGCGCGGGTTGGGTCCGTAGGAGCCGTTCGGCCCGCTGAGCCAGAGCCCCAGCCCGACCTCCGTCTCGTGCGCGAACCCGGCGCCCAGCACCAGGTCCCGGCAGCCGCCCTGTCCCTCGCGCACCCGCTCGGCCGCCTCCGGGGACAGGACGCGGTGGCCGGCGTACGTACCCCGGCCCGCGAGGACGCCGTACAGCGCGGCGACAGCGCGTGCCGTGCCGTGGCCGTTCGCGGCCGGCAGCTCAGCCGCCCGCCACCGCGCCGTGCCGGCCTCGGCGGCGCCCACCGGCGGGTTGGCCAGGGAGGCGAGCGCCACCGGTGGCAACTGGCTGAAGGCGGCGGCCTGTTCGCCGGAGTCCGCGGCACGGGCGTGCACCAGCTCGGCGGCCCGGCCGGCCTCCTTCTCCGGCAGTCCGATGGTGAAGTCGATGCCCAGCGGCCCGGTCACCTCCCGCTCCAGGAACGCGCCCGGCAACAGTCCCGACACCCGCCGCACGACCTCTCCGACCAGGAAGCCGTAGGTGAGCGCGTGATAGCCGGACCGGGTGCCCGGCTCCCACCAGGGCTCCATGGCGGCGAGCCGCGCGGTGGTCAGCTCCCAGTCGTAGAGCTGCTCCAGGGCGTGCGGTTCACGCAGCCCGGCCAGACCGGCGCGGTGCGACAGCAGATGCCGTACCCGGACGTCCTCCTTGCCCGCCGCGGCGAACTCCGGCCAGTACGCGGCCACCGGCGCGTCGAGGTCGAGCAGTCCCCGGTCGGCCAGGATGTGCGCGCACAGCGCCGTCGGCCCCTTCGTCGTCGACCAGACGTTGACCAGCGTGTCCCGCTCCCAGGGGCGGGTGCCCGCCGCGTCCGCCCAGCCGCCCCACAGATCGGCCACGGTGACGCCGCCGACGGTGACGCTCACCGCGGCGCCCAGTTCGTCCCGGTCGCGGAAGTTCTCCTCGAACGCGCTGCGCACCGCCGCGAAACGCGCGTCGCAGTGGCCGTGAACCTGTGGCACGTGCTCGGACATGGGCCCTCCGTGGTCCGCCGGAACCCCGGACCGCGGCACCGCGGCCCGGTCCCCCCGAACATACCGACTGGTCGGACTGGGGGGAAGGGGCGCGCCGCGTCAGGCGTACGACCGCAGCCAGCGCAGCTTGGCCGCCTCCTGGTAGGGGCCGCCGCCCTCGTGGTCGTTGAAGTCGTACACCTCGATCGTCCGGTCCTCGTGCGCCCACGCGTTGAACGCGGCGAACACGGTCGAGGGCGGGCACGTCTGGTCCTCCAGGGCCGCCGAGAACAGCGCGGGAGCCGTGGCGCGGGAGGCGAAGTGGACGCCGTCGAAGTAGGAGAGCGTGCGCAGCGCGTCCTGCGTGCGGCCGCGGTGCGTCTTGAGGAACAGGCCGATCTCCCGGTACGGGTGACGGTCCGTCAGGGTCGCCGCGCGCGGGAAGTCGCACAGGAACGGCACGTCCGGCGCGACCGCCACCAGGTCCGGCACCAGACCGCCCACCGCGATCGAGATGCCGCCGCCCTGGCTCCCCCCGAGCGCCACGGTCCGGCTCGCGTCGGTCAGCGGGTGCGAACGGGCCGCCTCCACCGCGCGCACCGCGTCCGTGAACACCCGCCGGTAGTAGTAGTTCTCGGGGGCGTCGAGCCCGCGGGTCATGAAACCGGGGTACGACGGCGCCCCGCCCACCGGGTCGGCCGTGCCGCCGCCACCGCCCCAGGCGCTGCCCTGGCCCCGGGTGTCCATCACGAAGTGCGCGCGGCCCGTCGACGCCCACAGCAGGTTCTCGTGCGGCAGCCCGCGCCCGCCGCCGTAACCGATGAACTCCACGACCAGCGGCAGCGGTCCCTGCGCCCCGGCCGGCACCTTCAGCCAGCCCTTCACCGGGTGGCCGCCGTACCCCGCGAACGTCACGTCGTGGACGTCCACCGTGGCCAGGCCCGTGTCGACCGGCTCGAAGCGGGCGTCCAGGTCGTGCTCGCGTGCCTCCTGGAGGGTCTTGGACCAGAACGCGTCGAAGTCCTCGGGCTCGGTGGACGCGCTGCGGTACTCGTGGAGCTCCTCGAGGGACAGGTCGAACAGGGCCATGAAGGTCCGCCTTTTTGTCAAGTGTCCATACGAATGATCACACCGTACGTGCACTCCACGAACCCCCGCCAGACCCCCACCAGCGGCTTCAGGCCGGACGGCGCCGGGTCCACTCCGGCTCGGTGCGCGTCCACTCCCGGTCCCACTCGGCCAGCCGGTGCCGCATCGCCACCCGGCGGACGACCACATGCCCCAGCAGCACCACGGCGGCCGCGCCGCCCGCCGCGGCGACCCCCATCGTCAGGGTCTGCTGCCAGACGGCCGTGCCGTCCGGCGGCGGCGGAACGCTCCGCCCCCGGCTGTCGAACCACACGTCGACCCGGTCGCCCCGGTGCGTACCGGCCGGCACCCGGGCCGTCGTCGTCCGCGGCTGCTCCCCGGGCGGCGCCCAGCGGACGGCCACGCGGTACAGCTGCTCCCGGGCGCCGTCCGCCGTGGGCAGCGAGTCGGGCACCCGGCCGACGACCTCGGCCCGCACCCGGTGGCGTTCGGCCCGCTGCTCGGCCGCGGCGGCACGCGCCTCGTCGTGCACCCAGCGGCCCGCCACCGCCCCGGCCAGGGGCACGGCGACCAGCAGCAGCACGGCGACGACCAGCGCCGTCCACGCCTCCACCACGTCCGACCGGCGCCGCAGCGGATTGCTCCGCCAGCGCCAGCCGCGTATCCGGGTCGGCATGTCGACCTCCTCGCCGTGACGCGAGTCCCCACATGAAAGTGGTACCCCCATCGGAGGACAACCGCCATTTGAGCCCCGGAGGGCGGCCCCCCGGAGAGGCCGGCGCGCTCAGCCGAACCGTTCGATCCGGATCCGGTCCACCGGCTGCCCGGCCGCCACCAGCAGCCGCGACGCGTGCTCCGCGAACGCGTTGGAGCCGCACACGTACGCCTCCCAGCCGCCCGGCGGCAGCCCGGACCCAGCGAGCACGGGTGCCAGATGGGCGGCCGCCAGCCGCCCCGCCGGCACGCCACGCGGCGCGCTGCGCGTGAACACGGGCGTGGTCTCCGCACCGTACTCCCGCGCGTAGATCAGCTCCTCGGGGCCGCGCGCCGACACCAGCAGCCGCAGCGGCACGTCGAGGCCGCGCGCCCGGTGGTGACGGACCATCGACATCAGCGGGACGACCCCGGAGCCCGCCCCGACCAGCAGCGCCGGCCGGTCGCCCGGCCACGCGAAGAAGCCGCTCAGCGGGCCGCGCACCTCGACCCGGTCGCCGGGCTTCGCCTCCGTGTGGAACCAGCCGGAGACCTCGCCGCCCGCCACATGGTCCAGGGTCAGCTCGATGTGCCCGTCGTCGTCGGGCGCGGAGGCGATCGAGTAGTGCCGCTGGGCGGTGTAGCCGTCCTGGGCGATCAGCCGCAGCATCAGATGCTGGCCGGGCAGGTGCCCCGCCCAGGCCGGCACCGCGAAGCGGAACGTGGCCGCCTGCGGGGTCTCCCGGCGGATCTCGGTGAGCGTCGCCGTCTGCCAGACGGCGGCGGAACGGTTGCTGACCGCGATCCGGCCGGGCACGGCGAACCGGGTCGGGGGCGTGAAGGCCGCCGGCGCGGCGAAGGTGTCAGTCACCGGAGTACCTCTGCTCCTCCCAGGGGTTGCCGCGCTCGTGGTAGCCGTTCTGCTCCCAGAACCCCGGCTCGTCGTGGTCGAGCAGCCGCAGCCCCGCGATCCACTTGGCGCTCTTCCAGAAGTACAGGTGCGGCACCAGCAGCCGCGCCGGACCGCCGTGCTCGGGCGTGAGCGGTCTGCCGTCGTACTCCCAGGCGATCCAGGCCCGCCCGCCGGTCAGGTCCGCCAGCGGCAGGTTCGTGGTGTAGCCGGTGTGCGAGTACGCCACCGCGTGCGTCGCGGCCGCGTCGGGCCGTACGGCGGCCAGGAACGCGTCCAGCGACACGCCCCCGAACCGCACCCCGAACTTCGACCAGCTGGTCACACAGTGGATGTCGCCCTCGTAGCGGGATTCCGGCAGCGTGTGCGCCTCGTCCCAGTCCCAGGTACGGGGCTCGCCGACCAGCCCGTCGACACGGAAGGTCCAGTCGGCGGGCGTGAGGTCGGGGGTGACCTCGGCGGAGAGCACCGGCCAGTCGTCGCCCGCGTCGTACTGGCCGGGCGGGAGCCCTGGGTGGTGGACGCGCGGGCGTCCGGTGAAGCCTCGGGTGACGTTCATGCTTCAACCGTACGGTGTCGTCCCGGGTGCTCCGTCCCTGGTCAGTGCCCCGATCATTGCGGCCGTATGAACACTGCGCCCGCCGGGGAATAGGCGTCGCGCGCCGCGCCTTGGCGATCGGTGCCGGGGCCCGTGCCCCGGCGGCAGCGCGAGGAAAGCGAGGAAGCAGATGCCCAAGGCGTACGTCTTCACGCGGTACGGCGGACCGGAGACGGAGGCGCTCGTGGACGTGGACCGGCCGGTCCCCGGACCCGGTCAGCTCCTGGTCGCCGTCCGTGCGGCGGGCGTGAACCCCGTCGACTGGAAACAGCGCACGGGCTACCGGCGCCCCGGCGAGAAGGGCGAGCGCGACTTCCCCGCCGTGCTCGGCAACGAGGTCTCCGGCGTGGTCGAGGAGGTCGGGGACGGCGTCGAGGGGTTCGCCGCCGGGGACGAGGTCTTCGGCAACACGGCCGCCGGGGGCTACGCCGAGTACGCCCTGCTGCCCGCCGCGGTGGCCGCGCACAAGCCGGCCGGAGTGTCCTTCGCCGACGCCGCCACGCTCCCGGTCGCCGCCGCGACCGCCTGGGACGGGGTGCGCCAGCTCGGCCTGCCCACCGGGGCGACCCTGCTGGTCACCGGCGCCGGCGGCGGGGTCGGCTCGGCGGTCGCGCAGATCGCGCGGGCCCTCGGGCTGCGGACCGTCGGCGTCGCGAGCGAGGCGAAGAAGGACTTCGTGGAGTCCCTCGGGGCGGTGCACGTCCCCTCCGGACCCGGATGGGACGAGCGGGCCCGGGCGGCCGCGCCCGACGGCGTCGACGGGGTCTACGACCTGGTGGGCGGCGAGGTGCTGGCCCGCGCGGCCGAGCTGCTCGCCGACCGGACGAAGCTGATCACCGCGGGCTCCGCGCCCGAGGAGGTCGAGCGGCTCGGCGGCGCCCGGGTCGCGCGCGCCCGCACCGCGGCCGTCCTGGACGCGGTGGCCCGGCTGGTGGCCGACGGCGACCTGGACCCGTACGTCACCCGCACCTTCCCGCTCGCGCGGGCCGGCGAGGCGCTGCGCGCCGTGGAGGACGGGCACGCCCGCGGCAAGGTCGTGATCGAGGTCGCGATATGAGCGCCACCGGGCCCCGGCACATCCTGGACAACCCCGCCAGAGCCTCCCTCACCGGGCCGCACGCCCGGTTCGCCGAACGGCGTGGCCGCGTCCTGCGCTACCAGGTCGACGTCTCGCCCTGGCTCGCCCTGCCCGACGAACCGGACGCCGACGACTGGGCCGACCTCGCGGCGCTGGCCGGACCCGGCGCGGAGGTTCCGCTGCCCGGCTTCCGGGGCGAGATCCCCGCCGACTGGGAGATCACCTTCCGGGCCGAGGGCGTCCAGCTCGTCGACGACGGGCTGGACGCCGCCCCCGACCCGGAAGCGGTCCGCCTCGGCCCCGCCGACGTCCCCGAGATGCTCGACCTGGTGGCCCGCACCCGGCCCGGGCCCTTCGAGAACCGGACCGTCGAACTCGGCACCTACCTGGGCATCCGCCACGGCGGCAGGCTCGTCGCCATGGCCGGCGAGCGGCTGCACCCGCCCGGCTGGACCGAGATCAGCGCGGTCTGCACCGACCCCGCCGTGCGCGGCCAGGGCCTCGCGACCCGGCTGATCCTCGCCGTCGCCCACGGCATCCGCGAACGCGGCGAGACCCCCTTCCTGCACACCGGCGCCGCGAACACGGGCGCCATCCGCCTCTACGAGTCGCTGGGCTTTCGCCTGCGCCGCCGCACCGCGTTCCTCGCGGCGAGGGTGCCGGAACCCCGGGAAGCGGTCGCGGTGCCGTAGGCGGGGAGCTCCGACAACGGGGCGCGCCGGGCCGGTGCCACCGTGCGCGGCGTGCCCCGACCGGACCTCACCGGCGCGGCGGCCGCCCGGACACGGTGGTGCCGGCCCACGCGTTGTACCGCACCAGGTACTCCGCGAACCGCTCCAGATCCTCCGCGGGCCAGTCCGCCAGCCGCTCGCGGAAGGCGGTACGGCGGCTCTCGGTGACCTGGGCGAGGATGCGGCGGCCGGTGTCGGTGAGGTGCAGGACCTGGACGCGGTGGTCCTCGGGGTCGGGGCGGCGTTCGATCAGGGCGGCGCGCTCCAGCGCGGAGACCTGACGGCTCACCGTCGACTTGTCCAGGGCGTAGTGCGCGGCCAGGTCGGTGGCCCGGCACCCGCCGCTCTCCTCCAGATGCCCGAGGAGCGTGTACGACACCAGCGACAGCTCGGGATGCAGCCGCCCGGCCGAGGCGCGGGCCCGCCGGGCGAAGCTCGTCATCTCCCGCTGGATGGTCTCCACGGCCTCGGCGCCTGCGTCCACGGGATCTCCCTCACCTTCCTGGTTGCATAGTACAACTCGGGCGGCGGGGGTGCGGTAGGGTGATCGCCCGGCCGTGGACGCCCCAGGCCGTGCGACATCGAGGAGGTGGGACCCATTACCGCTGTGTCAGGTCGGGTGCTCCCACCTCGGAACGGCGCGGACCGCCGTCCCTAGGCGACCGCATGAGCGCCCTTCGACTTCCCGAAAGGCCCTCGGCTCTCTCCATGCCTCCCCTCACCCCCTCCGCGTCCTCCTTCCCCTCCGCCGCGTCCCGTGACGCCGTCGTCGAGGCGCTGCGCGCCGCCGGCTGCGTCTTCGCCGAGGACGAGGCGGAGCTGATCCTCGCCACCGCCCGGACCCCCGGCGAACGCGCCACCATGGTGGCGCGCCGCGTCCAGGGGCTTCCGCTCGAACTCGTCCTCGGCTGGGCCGAGTTCCACGGGCTGCGCGTCACCGTCGCACCCGGCGTCTTCGTCCCCCGCCGCCGCACCGAGTTCCTCGTCGACCAGGCGCTCGCGCACGCGCCGCACGCCTCCGTCGTCGTGGACCTGTGCTGCGGCTCGGGCGCGGTCGGCGCTGCCCTCGCCGCGTCACTCGGCCCCGTCCACCTGCACGCGGCCGACATCGACCCGGCGGCGGTGCGCTGTGCCCGCGCCAACATAGCCGCCCGCGGGGGACACGCCCACGAGGGCGACCTGTTCGACGCGCTCCCCGGCCGGCTGCGCGGCCGCGTGGACATCCTGGCCGCCAACGTGCCCTACGTCCCCACCGGGGAGGTCCCGCTGCTGCCGGTCGAGGCCCGTGACCACGAGCCGCTGACCGCCCTGGACGGCGGGGGCGACGGACTGGACGTGCTGCGCCGGGTCGCCGCCGAGGCCCGGAGCTGGCTGGCGCCCGGCGGAGTCCTCCTCGTCGAGACCAGCGAACGCCAGGCGCCCGACGCGCTCGAGGCGTTCACCCGCGGCGGCCTGACGGCCGAGCTCGCCGCGGACGACGAGCTGTACGCCCACGTGGTGATCGGCACCAGGGTCAGGTAGCGGACCCGCTGCCGGTGGGGTCGGGCGAGCGGTCGTCGTCCCGGCCCCACGGGCCGTGCCCGTGCCCCGGGCCGTCGCCGTGCGGGCCGTCGCCGTCCGGTCCGCGTCCGCCGCGCTCGCCCGGGGCGCCGGAGAACACCCGGTCGGCCGTGTACGTGTCACCGGAACGGGTACCGGCGATGTACACCGTGTCGCCCTTGGTCAGCGCGTCGGCGCCGGAGCCGGAGGCGATGTCCACCCGCACGGGCGTGTCCGGGTCCACGGTCCACGTCCACGAGGTGCCGTCCTCGCTCTTCAGGGTCACCCGGTCGCCGTCCGTCCTCTCGACCGTGCCGCGCTGCCAGACCCGGACGACCCACTCGCCGCTGTCGGGGTCCTTCACCGTCGTCTCGCCGTGCACGGCGTCGCCGCCGAAACGGAACCAGGGGCCGCCGTGCCCGCCCCGCTCACCGGGGCCCTGCGACGAGGAGGAGGACGGGGAGGCGGAGGCGGGGCCGCCCGCGGGGCCGCCCGAGGCCGCCGCGTACGCGACCGTGCCGCCGAGGGCCAGCACGGCGACCGTCGTGGCCGCGATCACCGCCCGTCCGCGGGCCGACCGGCGCCGCCACAGCCTGCCCAGGGACGCCCGGTCCGGTGCGTCACCGCCGTGCCCCGCGAGCACCTCGGTCTCTTCCGGCTGCTGCTCCTGCATGACGGCTCACCCTTCCTCGGCCGACTGTCCCCGGTGCCACTCCTCCCTGTGATTGTCCGAGCCCGCCGCTAAGGATCGGGTAATGAATGCCTGTGAATTTTCGGGGTGCCGGTGTCAGCCGAGGGCCCGTGCCACCAGCAGGGCCACGTCGTCGTGGTTGTCGGGGTGGTGCAGCGAGCTGAGGAGCAGGTCGCAGACCTCCTCCAGCGGGCGGGACGGGTCGTCGAGGAGCGCGAGCATGGCGTCCAGCCGCTCGTCGAGGGAGTGCCGGCGGGTCTCCACCAGGCCGTCCGTGTACAGCACCAGCTGGTCGCCGGGCGCGAAGTCGACCTCGGTGGTCGAGAACGCCACCCCGCCCACCCCCAGCGGCGCGCCCGTCGGCAGGTCCAGCAGCTCAGGGGGGTGCCCCGGGCGCAGCCGGGCGGGCGGCAGATGCCCCGCGTTGGCGATCCGGCACCGGCCCAGCCGGGGGTCGTGGACGGCGTACACACAGGTGGCGATGGAGTGGTCCAGGCCCTGGGTGATCCGGTCGAGGTGCTCCAGGAGCACCGCCGGGTCGAGGTTCAGGGAGGCCAGTGTGGTCGTCGCGGTGCGCAGCCGGCCCATCGTGGCGGCGGCGTCGATCCCGCTGCCCATCACATCGCCGACGACGAGCGCGGTCTTGCCGTCCTCCAGCGGGATGACGTCGAACCAGTCGCCGCCGACCTCGGTGGTGGCCCCGGCGGGCTGGTAGCGGGAGGCGACCTCCAGGCCGCCGGTCACCGGCGGATGGCTGGGCAGCAGGCTGCGCTGGAGGGTGAGCGCGGTGGTGCGGGCGTTCTGGTACCAGCGGGCGTTGTCGATCTGCACGGCCGCGCGGGCCGCCAGCTCCCGGGCGAGCAGCAGGTCGTCGCGGCCGAAGGGGAGCGGGTGGTGGATGCGTTTGAGGTCGAGGGCGCCGAGGACCTCGCCGCGGGCGATGAGCGGCACGGCCAGATAGGAGTGCACGCCGGCCCGGGCCAGCGCCTCGGCCGATTCGGGGGAGCGGGCGATACGGGCGAAGTCGTCGGCCTTGACCTCCGCGACCAGGATCGGCCGGCCGGTGCGCACGCACTCGGTGACCAGCCGGTCCGGGCCGTAGTGGGCGACCTGTCCGGGCGGGTCGGCGGCCGCCAGGGCGTCGGGCGCGTTGTACGCCCGGACGGCCAGGGCCCGGATCACGGCCGCCTCGGCGGGCCCCAGGCTGGCGGGCCGGCCCGCCACCACCGCGTCCAGCAGGTCCACGGCGGCCACGTCGGCCAGCTCGGGCACGGCGACGTCGGCCAGTTCCCGGGCGGTGCGCTCCAGGTCCAGGGTGGTGCCGATGCGGGCCGAGGCGTCCGCGATCAGGGCGAGCCGACGGCGGGCCGCCTCGGCCTCTATGCCCGCCCGGTACTGGTCGGTGATGTCGACGACCGAGGCGGCCACGCCCAGCACGGTGCCGCGGGCGTCCTCCAGCCGGTACAGCGACAGCGACCAGGCGTGGTCCTCGTCGGGGTCCGCCGGGGTACGGCCCATCGCCGAGTGGTCGACCAGGGGTGTCCCGGTGCGCAGCACCTCGCGCAGCGCCGCCTCCAGGGCGGTCGCGTCCACGTCCGGCAGCACCTCGCCGACCCGGCGGCCGAGGTGCTCCTCGGCCGGCACCCCGTTGATCCGCTCCAGCGCGGGGTTCACCGAGACGTACCGCAGGTCCGTGTCCATGACGGCCAGGCCGATGGGGGACTGCGCGACCATCCGGGTCGACAGCGCCACGTCCCGCTCCAGCCGGCGCAGTGTCGACTGGTCCGCGGCGAGGCCCAGGGCGAAGACCTCGCCCCGGTCGTCGACCAGCCGCATGTTGCGGAACTCCACCAGCAGGGTGGTGCCGTCCTTGCGCCGGATGGGGAAGGCGCCCGCCCAGCTCTGGCCGGTCGCCATGACGTCCGCGAAGAGCTTCACGACCAGCTCGACGTGCCGTTCGTCGACCATGACCCGGGCCGCGAACCGCCCCAGCGCCTCCGGTGCCGTGTAGCCGAACAGCTCCTCGGCCATGGGGCTCCACAGCACGATGCGGCCCTCGGTGTCGAGTACCACCGAGGCCAGTCTCAGCACGTCCAGCAGCCCGCTGGGCCCCGTCGGGCCAGCGTTCTCGGCCGCCGACGATCCGGCTGCACTCATGCCACGCACCGCCTCCGCACATCCACGCGGCACGCCGTTCCCCCGTGCCGACTCCCCCTGTTCTACCGTGCTCAACCCTTTTCTCCCACGCCTCGGGGCGCCCTTCTCCATGCTCCTCCAGTACGACGGCGACCGCTGTTCCCCTCAAGGCCCCCGCCGGTCCACCGAATTGGTCTGTACATGACTGGCGGTGGGGGCCAGACTGTCCGCCGGACGATTCCCCCACCGCCCCCCACCGAGGAGACCCATGCCCCCACGCCCCGACCGGCCTCGCCGGCACGCGGTCCGCACCACCCTCGTCGCCCTGGCCACCGCGGCCGCCACCGCCCTCGTCGCGGCCCAGCCCGCCGCGGCCGCCGACACCTGGACCGAGGTCGGCTCCGACCGCGCCGACCCGCTGACCGAGAGCCAGGGTCTGACCTCGGTCGAGGTCCCGGCGAACAGCGCCAACCGCTACACCGGCATCGGCACCATCCCGCTCTCGGTGTCGACCCGGGGCTGGAACCACGTCGGCGACCCGGACGCCTCCTACGGCGGCTACTACGTCGAGCCGTACCAGAGCGACTCGGGCACCGCGAAGATGTACCGGGTGCAGGCACCGGGCGGTGCCTGGTCGGAGTACGTCCACACGCTGGGCTCGGGCGAGGCGCTGAACAACTCGTGGGTGGCGATCACCCCGGACAGCCGGTGGATGCTGTCGGGCGAGTGGGGCACCATGACCCGTTTCCAGGTCTTCCCCACCCCCGGCGCCAACGCGAGCACCTCGCCCTCGGCGAACCTGCCGCAGGTGTCGACCGTCCGCCTCGACCACGCCGTGCGTGACGTGCAGGGCTGCGACTTCACCGGCCCGACCACCCTGCTCTGCTCCTCCGACGACCCGGCGGGCACCCTCTTCGGCATCACCAAGCCGCTCCTGAAGGTCGAGCTGTCCGCCGAGCCGAACGGCACCTCCGACGTCACCGGCCATGTCACCGCCCTGCGCCAGCTCCCGCTGCGCAGCTCCTGCTCGGGCACCTTCGAGACGGAGGGCGTCGACTACGACCGCCGGACCGGCACCCTGCGTGTGATCGTCGTCTCGCCCGGCTTCTGTGTGCTGACGGACAGCAAGACGTACCGCTTCACGCAGAGCTGAGCGACGGCCTCGCGCGGAGCCGGGCACCGGCTCCACGCGGAGCCGGTGCCCGGGGCGGGCTCGCGCTGGTCCCGGCCCGGCAGTGGTGCTTTTCTGGGGGTGTGGCGCGGTTCGTGGGGAACCCGTGGTACCGCGCCACCGCCAGGAGAGGAGCGACCACGATGAACCGTGAGCGTCTGCACGAGGAACCCGTGTCACTGGAGATCAGCGGCTGTAGCAAGGAGGACGCCCGGATCGTGTTCGACGCGCTGTGCACGTGCTTCGAGTCGGACCGGCGCCCCGACGAGGTGCCGGAGCAGCTGCACGAGACCCGCCCGATGGTGTGGCTCGGCACGTTCGAGGTCACCGACTCCCACGCCTGCCCGCCGCCCGCCCGGCTCTCGGCCGCCGTGGAGGCGGACGCGCAGGGCGGCTACTGGGCGATCGAGCGGCTGCGCTCCACGCTGGACTCCCTCTTCACGGTCCGCGACCTGACCTCGGCCTCCGGGGACCAGGAGCGGGAGCTGCATGTGCTGCTCGAGAGCAGGTGAGACCCGGCCGCGGCGGTGACCTGCGGCACAGTCCCCACCCCTGATTGTGCAACTAGTTGCATAACCCGTGCGCGGTCCTCTAGAACTGAAGGCGACCAACGCCGCGCACGGAGGCCGCCATGAGCCGATACCCCCACCTTCTGAGCCCGCTCGACCTGGGCTTCACCACGCTGCCCAACCGCGTCCTGATGGGCTCGATGCACGTCGGCCTGGAGGAGGCCGACCGCGGCTTCGCGCGGATGGCGGAGTTCTACGCCGCCCGCGCCCGCGGCGGCGTGGGCCTGATCGTCACCGGCGGCATCGCCCCCAACGACGAGGGCCGCCCCTACCCCGGCGGCGCCAAGCTCACCACCGAGGCGGAAGCCGAGCAGCACCGGGAGATCACCGAGGCCGTGCACCGCGAGGGCGGCCGGATCGCGATGCAGATCCTGCACTTCGGGCGGTACGCCTACCACCCCGAACTGGTCGCCCCCAGCCCGCTCCAGGCGCCGATCAGCCCCTACCCGCCCCGTGAGCTGACCGACGCCGAGGTCGAGCGCACCATCGACGACTACGCCCGCGCGGCC
The DNA here is from genome assembly GCF_014648915.1 of Streptomyces phaeofaciens. Taxonomy (GTDB): domain Bacteria; phylum Actinomycetota; class Actinomycetes; order Streptomycetales; family Streptomycetaceae; genus Streptomyces; species Streptomyces phaeofaciens. The sequence goes on from NZ_BMSA01000009.1 coordinate 266,231, forward strand.
CGCCTCGCCCGGCAGGCCGGCTACGACGGCGTCGAGATCATGGGCTCCGAGGGCTACCTGATCAACGAGTTCATCGCGGCTCCGACCAACCACCGCACCGACCGCTGGGGCGGCACCTACGAGAACCGCATGCGCTTCCCCGTGGAGATCGTGCGCCGGGTGCGCGAGGCGGTCGGCGAGGACTTCATCGTCGTCTACCGGCTGTCCATGCTCGACCTCGTGCCCGGCGGCTCCACCCTCGACGAGGTCGTCACCCTCGCCAAGGCCGTCGAGGCCGCCGGGGCGACCATCATCAACACGGGCATCGGCTGGCACGAGGCCCGCATCCCCACCATCGCCACCTCCGTGCCGCGCGGCGCCTACACCTGGGTGACGAAGAAGCTGATGGGCGCGGTGTCCGTGCCGCTCGTGACGACGAACCGCATCAACACCCCCGAACTCGCCGAGCAGTTGCTCGCCGACGGCCGCGCCGACATGATCTCGATGGCCCGTCCGATGCTGGCCGACCCCGACTTCGTGAACAAGGCCGCGGCCGGCACCCCCGAGGCCATCAACACCTGCATCGGCTGCAACCAGGCCTGCCTCGACCACACCTTCAGCGGGAAGATCACCTCCTGCCTGGTCAACCCGCGCGCCTGCCACGAGACCGAGCTGGTCCTCTCGCCGACCCGGCGGCGCAAGCGCGTGGCGGTCGTCGGCGCCGGGCCCGCCGGACTCGCCTGCGCGGTCTCGGCCGGCGAACGCGGCCACGAGGTCACCCTCTTCGACGCCGCGAGCGAGATCGGCGGCCAGCTCAACGTCGCCCGCCGGGTCCCCGGCAAGCAGGAGTTCGACGAGACGCTGCGCTACTTCCGCCACCAGCTCGACGCGCACGGCGTGGACGTACGGCTGGACACCTTCGTCACGGCGGCCGACCTGACGGACTACGACGAGGTCGTCGTCGCCACCGGCGTCACCCCGCGCACCCCCGACATCCCCGGCGTCGACCACCCGAGCGTGGTCGGCTACCTCGACGTCCTGCGCGACGGCGCGCCCGTCGGCGACCGCGTCGCGATCCTCGGCGCGGGCGGCATCGGCTTCGACGTCGCCGAGTTCCTCACCGACGGCGGTGACAAGGCGAGCGAGGACCCGGCGACGTACTTCCGCCAGTGGGGCGTCGACATGGACTACGCGGCCCCCGGCGGCCTCGCCGCCCCCGAGCGCTCCGCCCCGCCGCGCACGGTCCACCTCCTCCAGCGCAAGACCACCAAGGTCGGCGCGGGCCTCGGCAAGACCACCGGCTGGATCCACCGCGCCGAACTCAAGCACCGGGGCGTCACCATGGTCCCGGGCGTGCGCTACGACCGGATCGACGACGCCGGCCTCCATGTCACCGTCGGCGAACAGAGCACGGTCCTGGAGGTCGACACCATCGTGCTCTGCACCGGCCAGGACCCGCGCCGCGACCTGTACGAGGAACTGCTCGCCGCGGGCGCCCGGGCACACCTCGTCGGCGGCGCCGACGTGGCCGCCGAACTGGACGCCAAGCGGGCCATCCAGCAGGGCACCGAGGTCGCGGCCGCCCTCTAGGACCTGTCCCTAGGATGACCCCATGTCACTCCCGCACGCGATCCTCATCGCCCTGCTCGAGAAGCCGTCGTCGGGGCTGGGTCTGACCCGCCGGTTCGACAGGTCGATCGGGTACTTCTGGTCGGCGACGCACCAGCAGATCTATCGCGAGCTGGGAAAACTGGAGGCCGAGGGCCAGATCCGGGCCCTGCCGGCCGCCCAGCCCACCCGCGGGCAGAAGAAGAGCTACGAGGTCCTGCCCGCGGGCCGCGCCGAACTGGCGCGGTGGACGGCCGCGTCCCAGGACCCCAAGCCGCACCGTGACGCCATGCTGCTGCGGCTGCGCGCCGCGGCGGTCGTCGGCACCGCGGGGCTCGAGGCGGACCTGCGCCGCCATCTGGACCTGCACCGGCGGCAGCTGGCCGAGTACGAGGAGATCGAGAAGCGCGACTTCCCGCCCGGCAACGACAGTGCGCAGGCCAGGCTCCAGCACCTGGTCCTGCGGGCGGGCATCGAGCTGGAGACCTTCTGGACGCAGTGGCTCACCGAGGCCCTGGCGGAGCTGCCGGTGGTGGAGGACGCTCCGGCGGATCCGGCTCCCTGAGGCGGAGCGCCGCCGTTACAGCCGGTGCGGCTTCGAGCGGCGGCGCAGGAACCAGGCCGCGGCGATCACCCCGGCGCCCACCAGCGCGCCGCCGGCCGCCATGGTGACGGTCCCGTAGTCACGGGCCGCGCCGCCGAGTCCGCCCATGACGCCGCGCGAGGGCGAGGCCGTCGCGCGGATCGTCGGGGCCGACGGGGCGGACACGATCACCGACTGGGTGCCCGCCGTGTTCCCGTTGGAGCACATGACGACCACCGTGTACGTGCCGGGGGAGACGTTCGACCAGGCGGCGGACTGGCTCACGGTCGTCCCCGACAGCGCCACCTGCCGGCCCTGGGCGAAGTTCGCCTGGCCGCTGTTGAGCAGGGACGCGGTGCCCCAGCTGCCGTTGACCAGGGTGCAGGCACCGGTCACCACCGACACCGTGGTGCCGGTCGTGCTCACGGAGATGCCGGAGACCGCGGCGGCCGGCTGGGCGGTCGCGGCGAGCGGCAGCGCGGCGACCGCCGCCAGGGTCAGTCCTGAGCGGACGACGAGAAGGGGGGAAGTGCGCATCGGATGTCCTCCGCGGCACGGTTGGCGGTACATCCCTTGCGCCGCCGAGGGGTTGGGTACGCCGTGCTGCTTTCAGACGCAGCCAACGCGCTCCGCACCGGTACCGCATGCGGACCGCCCCCGGGCAGGTGACGGATTCCTACGGACGGCCCAGACGTCAGCCGCCCGCCCCGGTGGTCAGCGTCCGCTCCGCCGAGAACGCGCCCCAGGTGCCGTCGGGCAGCCGCGCCCGCAGCCGCACCCGGTGCTCCACTCCCTTGTCCCGCCCCGCGTAGAAGCTGTACTCCGCCCGCCCGCGCGGCGGGTCGCCGCCCCACACCAGTGAGGTGGCCGGCTGCCCGTCGAGCTGGATCTGGTACTCCGTGACCACCCCGTCCACCCGTGGCGCCACCCAGGACAGGTCGAGGTAGTACGCGCCGTCGGCGTCGAGCCGGGCCGTCGCGCGGAAGTCGGCGGGGGCGGTGTCGCCGGCCTCGTCGGCGCCGGCGGGGGTGGTCAGGCGCACCGGCGGTCCGGCGGGCGAGAGGTTGTCGGCCGCGTCCCGGGCCCGGACCGTGAAGGAGTACCGCGTCCCCGGCCGCAGCCCCGTGACCACGGTCGCCGTCTGGTTCCCGCCGACGCTGTGCACCTTGGTGCCGCCCTGGTAGACGTCGTACGACATCACCTTCCGGTCGTCGGTGGAGGCCGACCAGGACAGCTGGACCGCCCGGCTCCCGGCGGCCCGGCCGGTGAGCCGGCCCGGGCGGGTCGGCGCCGAGCGGTCCTGCGCGACGGCCGCCGGGGTCGTGGCCCGCACCTTCCGGCTGCTCGGCCCGAGCCGTCCGTCGGCGTCCCGGGCGCGCACGGTGAAGACGTACGCGGTGGCGGGGGTCAGCCGGACGATGTCCAGCATGTGCGCGGAGCCGGGCGCGTCCGCGACCTTCGTGCCGCCCCGGTAGATCTCGTAGGAGGCGACCGGCGGGTCACCGGAGACCGCGTTCCACATGACGTGCACGCTGGTGGCGCTGCCCGCCTGCGCGGTGACCCCGGTCGGCGCGCCGGGCGCCCGTCCCTCGTCGCCGTCGCCCGTGGCGCATCCGCACGCCAGCGTCAGCACCAGTCCGCACAGCACTACGCGTCGCACGGCTTCGCCTCCCGGCCCGGCGCGGCCCAATTGGTCCGGACCAATATGACGCGCTGGCGCGAACACATCAAGAGGGCGCAGGGCCGGCACGCGTGGCCCGCACGGCCGGTGTGCCGTCCTGCGTGACCGATCCGGAAAGTTACGTATGCTGAAGCTCCTCCCGGCATGAACTCTCCCTGTGGGGCGTCGAGTTCCTGTCGGCGGCGCGGACCGCTGTCGTCGCTGATCCCGCGCCGGCGGGGCGGCCGGGCGGCCGGTGCCGACATACGCGCACCGGCCCCCGTCCCCTGTCGTGCCGTCAGAGGCGTGCACCGTACGGCCCCCTCGGGGTGGCCCCGGCAGGCGGCCGCCACCAGATTGGGCTGGGTGTCCGCCCCCCCCACGAGAGGGTCCTGAATCGTGCGCGCCCAGTCACTGACCCTGGCCGCGGCCTGTCTCGCCCTGCTGGCCCCGACCACCTCATCCGTCGCAGCCCGCCAGTCCCCGGGTGCCCTGGGGGCCCCGGTGTCGCGGCAGGAGGGTTCCGTGCGCGCCGCCGACCTCCTGGCCCGCGTCCGTGGCTGCGTCCCCGTCTCCCGCGGGCGCTACCGCACCGACGACGGCACGCCCGCCACCGTTCCCGTCTGCGGCACCCCCGAGGCGGTCTTCTGGACGGCCGACATGGACATCGACTGCGACGGCCGCCCCGGCCGGTACTGCAACGCCACCACCGACGCGCTGTTCTCCGACGCCACCGCCTTCACCCAGTCCGACGGCCGCTACCTGAGCGCCGAGACGCTGCCGTACATCGTGGTGCCCGGGGTGAGCGCCATCTGGAACCACCGCGACCACGGGGTGCGTGGCGGCTCGGTCGCGGCGGTCGTGTACCGCGACCGGGTGCAGTACGCGGTCGTCGGTGACGTCGGACCGACCGGGATCATCGGCGAGGCGTCGTACGCCACCGCCAAGGCCCTCGGCATCCGGGCCGACCCGCACGGCGGCGGCACGCCCTCCGGGGTCACGTACATCGTCTTCAAGAACTCCCGGGCGACACCGATCGAGGATCATGCCTCGGCCGTGGCGGTGGGCGAGCGGCTGGCCCGGCTGTTCGTCCAGGGGGCGGCGCAGCCGGCGCGCGGGCCGGGGGCCCGGAAGTCGCGGCAGGAGGGCGGCGCGGCGGCGAGCGAGGAGCCCGCGCTTCCCGGCGCCGAGGAGGAGGCCGCTCGGGCGGCCGAGGAACCGGACGCCGACGCGGGGGACTCCGCGACGGACGTCGACCCGGACTCGGACCCGGAGTCGGACCTGGCGTCGGACCCGGCGTCGGACCCGGCGTCGGACCTGGCGTCGGACCCGGAGTCGGACCCGGAGTCGGACCCGGAGTGGCTGGAGGACACCGAGGGGGCGGAGGCGACTGAGGAGGGGTGACCCGGGAGGACCGGGGCGGAGCGGACCGGGGGCGGCCGTCCGCCCCGCCCCCGGCGCTCACACCGCCGACCACCCGTCGTCCACCGGCAGGATCACCCCGTTGATGTTGCTCGCCGCGTCCGAGGCGAGGAACACGATCGCGGCGGCCTGCTCCTCCGCCTCGGCCAGCCGTCCGACGTTGACGAAGTGCGGGCCGAGGGCCGTCGGACCGTGGGCGCCCTGCTCGGCATCCACGACGATGGCCGTCTTCGTCCCGCCCGGCGCGATCGCGTTCGCGCGTATGCCCTTGCCCCGGTACATCACGGCCAGCGACTTGGTCAGGCCCACCACGCCGTGCTTGGACGCCGTGTACGCCGCGCCCGCCGCACTGCCCCGCAGCCCCGCCTCGGAGGCGGTGTTGACGATCGCGCCCCGCCCGGCGGCCAGCATGTGCGGCAGTACCGCGCGGGTGAGCAGGAAGGGGGCGGTCAGGTTGACCCGGATCACCCGCTCCCACTCCGCGTCGCTCACGTCGGCCGCCGCCGACATCCGGTCCATGATCCCGGCGTTGTTCACCAGCACGTCCACCCCGCCGAAGCGCTCCACCGCCGTGGCGGTCACCCGGTCGACGACCTGCTGATCGCTGAGGTCCCCGGTGACGGCGACGGCCGTGCCGCCCGCTTTCCGGATCTCCTCGACGACGGCCCGCGCGCCCTCCGCGTCGAGGTCCGCCACCAGGACCCGGGCTCCCTGCGCGGCGAAGGCCAGGGCCGTGGCGCGTCCGATGCCCGAACTCGCTCCGGTGACGATGACGCTGCGGCCGTCCGGTCCAGTGGTCATGCGGTGCTCCTAGATTCCGTGCGCGGTGCGCTGGGGGGTGTCGAAGTGGAATGTCGAAGTAGGGGCCGAACCCCGGTGGAGCCCCACCCTACGACTTAATGTCTGTGAGTGACATAAAGTCATGGTGAAGAATTTGCGGCACAAGGAGTTCAAGGAGTTCAAGGAGTTCAACGAGTTGAACGAGTTGAACGAGTTGAACGAGTTCCCGTGAACGGTGACCGAGACCGGAGGACTGGATGACCGCATCCCGTGGACGCACGGGCCGACCGCCCCTGACCGAGGAGCGCAAGGAGGAGATCCGGCTGGAGATCGCGCGCGCCGCGGTGGACCTGTTCGTGACGCAGGGCGTCGTGGCCACCACCGGCGAGCAGATCGGCGAGGCCGTCGGCGTCTCGGCCCGGACCGTGTGGCGGTACTTCCCGAGCAAGGAGAGCTGCGTACGCCCGCTCCTGACGGCCGGTATCGACGCGATCGCGGCCCGGCTGCGGGCATGGCGGCCGGGCAGCCCCCTGGGCGAGGCCTTCGCCGCGCACCTGGACGCCGACCAGCGCCTCGTCGGCGGGCCCGACCCCACCACCGTCGGCGCGCTGGTCCGGCTGACCCGCACCGAACCAGGACTGCGCGCCGTCTGGCTCCAGACCTACGACGAGGCCGAGCCGGCGTTCGCCCGCGCCCTCGCCGAGCGCGCCGGACTGCCGGCCGACGACCTCCGGCCGGCCATCCGGGCGGCGATGTTCAACGCGGCCCTGCGCGCCGCCGTGGAGCAGCACGCCTGGAACTCCGCCGGCACCCGCACCGACCCGGCGGCGGTACGGGCCGAACTTGCGGAGGCCATCCGCGTGGCCCTCGACCTCGCGGCCGAGGGGCTGACCTGATCCGGCGTCACACCTTCCGGTAGCCGTACGCCTCCCCGGCCGCCGCCTCCACGGCGTCCAGGTCCGCGCCGGTGGCCGCCGTGACGACCGCGGCCACCGCGCCCTCCACGAACGGCGCGTCCACCAGCCGGGCGCCTTCGGGGAGTTCGTCGCCCTCCGCGATCAGCGCCTTGACCGTGAGGACCGAGCTGCCCAGGTCGGCCAGGAGGGCGACCCCGGCACCCCGGTCCACGGCGGCCGCGGCGGCGGCGATCAGCTCCGCACTGGTGCCCACGCCGCCGCCCTCGGTCCCGCCCGCCGCGGCGACGGGCACGGCGTCGCCGCCGCCCGCCAGGCCGCGTGCCAGCTCGGCGACGGCCGTGGCCACCGCCGCGCTGTGCGACACCAGCACGATCCCGACCGGCTTGTCCAGGCTCATACGGGATCGGCCCCCGTCCCCGCACCGGCTTCGGCCAGGCCCGCGACGAGCAGCGCCGCCGAGGTGGCTCCCGGGTCCTGGTGACCGATGCTGCGCTCGCCCAGATAGCTGGCCCGCCCCTTGCGCGCCTGGAGGGGCGTTGTCGCCTCGGCGCCCTGCTCGGCGGCGGTGGCGGCGGCACCGAAACCCAGACCGGCGTCGAGGGCATCCACCGCCGGCACCAGCGCGTCGATCATCGTCTTGTCACCGGGCGCGGCACCCCCGAGCTGCATCACGGCGTCCACCCCCGTGCGCAGCGCCTGCGTGAACTGCTCCTCGCTCACCTCGGCCGCGTCCCCGAGCGCCTTCCCGGTCCGGCGCAGCAGCGTGCCGTACAACGGGCCGGACGCGCCGCCCACCGTCGAGATGAGCTGCCGCCCGGCGAGGACGAGGACGGCACCGGGCGTGTCCGGTGCCTCCTTCTCCAAGGCCGCGGTCACGGCCCGGAAGCCGCGCCGGAGGTTGCTGCCGTGGTCGGCGTCCCCGATGGGCGAGTCGAGGGCGGTGAGCCGCTCCGCCTCGCGGTCCACGGACGCGGCGGTCGCCGTCATCCAACGGCGGAAGTGGTCGGCGTCGAGCACTGGGCCTCCTCGCGTGGTCGGTGGCTGCGCGTGCTGCCGTGGCTCACATGCCCCAGCGCAGCCCCGGTGTGCGCACCGGCGCGTCCCACAGCCGCAGCAGTTCCTCGTCGATCTGGCACAGGGTCACCGAGGCGCCGGCCATGTCGAGGGACGTCACGTAGTTGCCGACCAGGGTGCGTGCGACGGCCACCCCGCGCTCGACGAGGATCCGCTGCACCTCGGCGTTGAAGCCGTACAGCTCCAGCAGCGGGGTGGCGCCCATGCCGTTGACCAGGACGAGGACCGGGTTGCGCGGTGTCATGTCGTCGAGGATCGCGTGGACCGCGAAGTCGGCGATCTCCCCGGACGTCATCATCGCCCGCCGCTCCCGGCCCGGCTCGCCGTGGATACCGACGCCCAACTCCAGGTCGCCCGGCGGGAGATCGAACGTCGGACTGCCCTTGGCGGGCGTCGTGCACGCGCTGAGCGCCACGCCGAAACTGCGCGCGTTCTCGTTGACCTGCCGGGCGAGCGCCTCGACGCGCTCCAGCGGCTGCCCCTCCTCGGCGGCGGCGCCGGCGATCTTCTCCACGAACAGCGTCGCGCCCGTACCGCGCCGGCCGGCCGTGTAGAGGCTGTCGGTCACCGCCACGTCGTCGTCGACCAGCACCTTCGCGATCTGGATTCCCTCGTCCTCGGCCAGCTCCGCCGCCATGTCGAAGTTGAGCACATCGCCGGTGTAGTTCTTCACGACGAACAGCACCCCGGCCCCGCTGTCCACGGCCGCCGCCGCCCGCACCATCTGGTCGGGAACCGGGGACGTGAACACCTCACCGGGACAGGCCGCCGACAGCATCCCGGGGCCCACGAACCCGCCGTGCAACGGCTCGTGCCCCGACCCGCCGCCGGACACCAGGCCCACCTTCCCGGCCACGGGCGCGTCCCGCCGTACGATCACCCGGTTCTCGACATCCACGGTCAGTTCCGGATGCGCCGCCGCCATCCCGCGCAGCGCGTCCGCCACCACGGTCTCCGCAACGTTGATCAGCATTCTCATGGATACCTCCCAGGGAAAGTATCGGGGCTGACGGCGCGCGGGTCACGTGTGCGGGAGCCGACGACCGCCTCGCGGCCGGGCTCGGCCGGGTGGGGACGGCCGACGCGTGAGGGCCGCACCGGGGGTGCGGCCCTATAGGGGGTGTCTCGCCGATCATGCCGGGCTCGCGGGGTCCGGCCTGATCGACGAGACACCCCCTTGCGATGACAGGAAACGATCACGGGGAATCCGGCCGTCGGTCACGGCCTCGGTGTCACCGGTGATGCGGCGACGTCAGGTAGTGCTGCCTGAGGAGCTCCTTTCCGTAGTCGTTGCCGTTGGGGGTGCGGATGACGGAGTGGACGTGCTTCTGGGTGGCACCGCTGCCCTGCGTGGCGCCGTACGCGCCGGCCAGCGGACCCGGGGCCTGGCAGTCGACCTCGATCCAGACGACGGGGCTGTGCACGCGGACGTAGAAGGCGTCGTCGTCGCCGGTGCCGCCCGCCCAGGTGACATAGGTGTCGTCGAGGTGCTTGCGGACCTCGGCCAGCTTCGCCTTGGCCACATCGGCCTTGGCACGGCCGGCGAAGGCCTGGACGATGCCGAGGAGCCTGGTCCTCTGGGCGCCGGTCAGGGCGTTGCCGCGGATGCCGGTGTACTCCTGGACGGCGTTGTCGGAGAACGCGCCGGCCTTCATCGACTCGTTGGACTTGGTCGTCGACTCGACGGCGACGGCCCGCTGGGCGTCGGTCAGGGAGTTGATGAAGGCGAGCCCGGCCACGACCTCCTCGTGGCAGACGGTCACCGTCTCCCCGTCGATCTCCATCGAGGTCGGCTCCGAACCCCAGAAGCAGGGGCTCATGACGACCTGGTCGCCGAGGACGAAGTAGTTGATGACGAGGTGGTGGCCGTCGAACTGGAAGCCCCAGGGCTCGTCGGCCGAGGGCGTGCCCATCACGGTCCAGTAGTAGGCGTCCTCGTTGAACGAGTCCGTGTTGTCGATCGCCTCGCCGGCAGCCTGGTTGATCCTGCGGATCTTCTCGGTCGTCTCGAGGCCGTCCGCGCTCAGCGCCGACTTCAACAGGGCGGTGCCGAGGGCCTTCTGGTCGTCGCTCAGGTCGGCGAGGGAGACGCCCTGACGGTCGTAGGAGTCGACGTTGCTCCACAGCCGCCACTCGGTGGAGTGGACGGTGAACTGCGTCGAGGACTTCTGGGTGTCGGTGAGACCGTCCAGGAAGGCGTTCGCGGCGGCGATCACCTGCGCGGTGGCCACGCCGGTGGAGTGGATCGTGAACAGGTCGTCGATCCGCTCGCCGTCCGTGGTGAGGCCGAAGAAGTCCTCGGTGATCGACTGGTTGCCGGGGCCGCCGGCGCCGCCGCCCGGTCCGCCGCCGGGAGCGCCGCTCGGGACCGGGCTCGCCGAGGCGTCGGCCGTGTCGGTGGCGTCGTCGGCCATCGCGGCCCAGGCTCCGGCGCCGCCCATCGTCGCGACAGCCGTGGCGCCGCTGGCGAAGAAGACCTTGCGCATGAAGTTGCGGCGGCTCGCGTGAGCACGGCTGCCGGTTTCGGACTGCGGCTCCCGGGCCGTCGGCTCACCGGTGTCGAGCTCGGTCATCGTCGCTGATTCCCTTCGTCATGGGCACATCCACGCTGGACGGCCGCCCGGTGATCACTGTGGGGCAGCGAACTGAGGCAGGCCTTAAGCGGAGCCCGCACGCCGTTCGACGACGGCCCGCGGGGCGCCGGGGAAGCAGCCCTGAGCTGCGTCTCTGTGAGAGTGCTTAGAGTCCTGGCACGCGTGCCGACGGCGTCGTACGGCGGTGCCGTACGACGATGCCGTGGCGGTGTCACATCCGGGTGGGGAGCGTCACGGAGAACTCGGTGCGTCCCGGCTCGCTCGCCACCTCGATGCGGCCCCCGTGCGCCTCGGTGATGGCCGCGGCGATGGCCAGGCCGAGGCCCGAACCGCCCTCCTGGCCCGGCGTGCGGGAACGGGAGACGTCGGCGCGGGTGAAGCGCTCGAAGATCGTGGGGAGGAGCTCGGGCGGGATGCCCGGACCGTCGTCGCGCACGCGGATCACCCAGCGGGGGTAGCCCGGGGCGCCGGCGGTCTCCACGGTGACGGTGATCCTCGTGCCGGCGGGTGTGTGCACCCGGGCGTTGGCCAGGAGGTTGGCCACCACCTGGTGGAGCCGCGACGCGTCCGCGACGAGCGACACCGGTCCGTCGAGGCGCAGCGCGAGCCGCCAGTCGTGCCGGCCGCCCGCGGCCTGCGCGTCCCAGACCGCCTCGGCGACCAGCGTCGCGAGGTTCACCTCGGCGAACTGGAGCGGCCGTCCCTCGTCCAGGCGGGCGAGCAGCAGCAGATCCTCCACGAGGTCGGTCATCCGGGCGGACTGGGCGGAGACCCGGTGCCAGGCCAGCTCCGGTTCGATGGTCCGTTCGCCGCCGTCCCCGTGCCGCCCGCCGCCGTTCATGTACTCGGCGTAGCCGGCGATCGAGGCGAGCGGTGTGCGCAGTTCGTGGCCGGCGTCGGCGAGGAACCGGCGCATGCGCTGCTCGGTGCGCCGGCGTTCGGCGAGCGAGGCCTCGACGTGGTCGATCAGACGGTTGAGCGCGGCGCCGACCTGGCCCGTCTCGGTGCCCGGGTCGGTGTCGCGGTCGGCGACCCGGCCGAGCGCGGCGACCTCGCCGCGGTCCAGCGGTACCCGCGAGACGTCGGCCGCGGTGGCCGCGACCCGGCCGAGGGGGCGCAGCAGCCGCCGTATGACGACCGTGGAGGCGCAGGCGGCGGCCGCCAGTCCGACGGCGGCGATCACCCCTTCGACGACGACCAGCCGGTCGATCACCCGCTGGACGTCGGCCGTCGGCAGCCCGGCCAGGACGGGGACCCCGTCGCCGCCGAGGGCGGTCACCCGGTAGGTGCCCAGACCGGGGACGGTACGGGTGTGCAGGGTTCCGTCGGGGGTGATCCCCTTCAGCGCGGCGCGCTGAGCGGTGGTCAGGACCCGCTGCCGGCCGTCCTCGGTCACCACCTCCGCGGCGATGATCTCTCCGTCGGCGAAGCGGGCCGCCAGGGTGCCGGTCGGCTGCCCGCGTTCGTTGAGGAAGCCGAGGTCCGTAGCGTCGCCCGTCCGGCGCTGGAGCCCGCCCTGGCTGCGCTCGGCGGCGTCGGTGACACGCTTGTCCAGATCGCCCAGCAGATGGACGCGCTGGACGAGCACCGTCGTGAGCGCCATCGCCGCGCACACGACGACCAGGGTGACGGAGACGAACAGCACCAGGCGCACGCGCAGCGACCGCCGGCCCAGACCGCCCCCGGTGCCGCCCCCGTCGCCGTTGCTCGCGCCCTGCCGCTCGCTCATGCCCGCGCGTCCGTGGCTCTGATCGCGTACCCCACACCGCGCACGGTCCGGATCATCGGCGCCCGCCCCTTGTCGATCTTGCCGCGCAGGCCGTGGATGTAGACCTCGACCAGATTCCCCTCGCCGTCGAACGAGGCGTTCCACACGTGGTCGAGGATCTGCGCCTTGCTGAGCACCTGATGCGGATGGCTCATCAGGAACCGCAGCAGGTCGAACTCCTTGGTGGTCAGGGAGACCGGCGTCCCGGCACGCTGCACCTCGCGGGTGTCCTCGGCCAGGACCAGATCACCCAGCACCCGTACGGCTCCGCGGTCGGACGGGTCGGCGGGGCCCGCGCGGCGCATCAGCCCGCGCAGCCGCAGCATGACCTCCTCCAGGGAGAAGGGCTTGGTCACGTAGTCGTCCGCGCCGGCCGACAGCCCGTCGAGCCGGTGTTCCAGCGCGTCGCGTGCGGTGAGCATCAGGACGGGCAGCCGGGTGTTCTCGCTGCGCAGCCTGCGGAGCACCTGCACCCCGTCGAGGTCGGGCAGCATCCCGTCCAGGACGACGACGTCCGGAGCGCAGTCACGCGCGATGCGCAGCGCGCTGCGTCCGTCCGACGCGGGGAAGGATCGCCACCCCGCCTCGGTCACGGCAGCGCAGAGCAGCTCGGTCAGCTCGGGCTCGTCGTCGACGATCAGCACGCGCACCGTGCCGTCACGGGTATCGGGGGCACCAGACATGCGCCGACCTTCTCTCAGCCGGCCATGAGAATCGTGTGCGAGACCTGAGCGTGCGCCGTGCGCCCGCGGGGGGCGCCGTGACCGCGGGTCCCGGCGCCCGATCCGCTCTCTCACTTCAGGTAGGGGCCGTCACCCCCGATCTTGCCGGGGCCGTTCAGTACGTACACCCGCAGGTTGCCCTGGCCCGGGGCCGACACGGACAGGGTGCCTCCGGTGACGGTCTTCGTGTCGCCGGTCACCGCGTCGGTGTAGGTGCCGTTGGGGATGCCGGTGTAGGTGGCGGCGCCGGTGACCGTGACCAGCGCGAAGCTGTCCGTGCCGGTGGCGGTGTAGCGGCGCTTGAAGGCCATCTGGCCGGTGATGCCGTCCGTGGAGTACTGGCCCATCTGGAGCGCCGGGACGGCCCGGCGGATCTGGTTGAGCCGCTGGAGGTGTCTGACGAGGGGCTGCGCGAGGGTCGTGGCGACCTCGCCGCTCGCACTGGCGACCGTACCGAAGTCCGAGGCGGTGACCGAGCCTGCGAGGTGGTCGCCGTAGTACGCGCGGCCGGTGCCGGCCAGGGGGCAGGTCGGGCCGCAGTCGATCTGCTTGCCCTTCTGGAACTCGATCTCCGAGCCGTAGTAGAGGGTCGGGATGCCGCGGAAGGTCCACATCAGCGACATGTTCTCGGCCCAGGCGTCGGTGCCGCCGCTGTAGCGGTTGCTCGACTTGTTGGGTCCGTAGTCGTGGCTGTCCACGTAGACGACGTTGTAGGTGGCGTCGTTGACGCTGTCGTCGGAGTCCTTGCCGTTGTTGTAGGCGTTCTGCGCGTCACCGAAGTTCATGTGCATACGCATGTCGATGATGTTCATCCCGGAGAATCTGCTGTGGTCCGGGGTGTGGTAGCTGTTGCCGCTGAGGAAGGCGTTCGTGGAGGTCGGCTGGTTGCCGGTGCCGAGGCCGTTCTCGTAGTCGTACTGTTCGAGGGCCGCCGTCGCGTCGTCCGCGCTGTACTCCTTGCGTTCCTTCCAGGTGTAGAACTGCGCCGAGTGGTTGACGGAGCCGCGGTTCCACTTGTCGTTGACGAAGGCGGCGACCTCGCCGAAGACGAAGAAGTTCTGCGCGGCCGTGGTGCCGAACCTCTGGGTGACCCGTTCGTGGATGGCGGGCAGGAAGCGGCGGTTCCAGGTGACCCGCGGGATGTGGACGGCCGTATCGACGCGGAAGCCGTCGACGCCCATGTCGATGTACTTGTCGTACGCGCCGATCAGGTAGTTCTGCACCGGCGTCGACTCGGTGTTGAAGTCGGCGAGGTCCTCGTGCAGCCAGCAGGAGCGGGAGTCCTCGCCCTCCCAGTTGCCGATCCAGCACTGGTGGTAGTACGCTTTCGGGAACATGCCCGAAGTCGGGCTGGGCCACTGGCAGTTGTAGAGGGTGTAGCCCTCCGCGCTCTTGCCGCCGGTCGGGACACCCCAGTTGACGCAGGTGTTGCCGGTGGGCTCGGCGGTGGACCACAGATCGCCGTTGTAGTACGACTTCCCGGACTTGGGCTCCACGGTCAGGCCGTCGTACTCGAAGCCGTCGTTCTTCTCGTCGTAGTACCAGCTCCACTGGCTGTCGCGGACGCCGTACACGGTCGGGGTGAACAGGCCCTTGGCGCCCCAGCGGGAGCTGTGGTTGTAGACGACGTCCTGGTAGATCTTCATGCCCTTGGCGTGGGCCGCGTTGATCAGGTCCTGGTAGGAGGCGCCGGCCGACGTAAGGCGCGGGTCGACCTTGTAGAAGTCGTAGCCGTGGTAGCCGTGGTAGTCGTAGTCCGAGCGGTTGAGGACCACCGGGGTGATCCAGACGGCGGAGAAGCCGAGCGCCTTGATGTAGTCGAGCTTCTCGACGAGCCCCTTGAAGTCCCCGCGGAACATCGGGTCGGCGTTCGCCGCGTTCCCGGACTTCACGTGCTGGCTGCCGCCCCGGTTGTTGGAGCTGTCGCCGTCGTAGAAGCGGGCGGTGAGGACGAAGTAGATCGGGTCCTTGCGGGGATCGGTGCCGAGCGGGGTGCCCGCGTCCGGGGCCGGGGCGTTCTCCCCGGTGGTCGCGCTCGCCGCCGCGGAGGCCGGGGAGGTGTTCCCGGCCGCGTCGACGGCCTTCACCGTGTAGGTGTACGTGGTGTTCTCCGCCAGGCCCGAGTCGGTGTACACGGTGGAGGAGACGTCCGTGACGACCGTGCCCGAGGTGCCGCCCGTGCGTGTGACCTGATACTTCGTCACGCCCGTGTCGTCGGTGGCCGCGTCCCAGCTCACCACGATCGAGGTGCCGGTGGCGGCCGCCTCGACGTTGCCGGGTGCGCCCGGTGCCTCGGTGTCGGGCTCCTGCGCCGCGCAGGGGTCGGTGGCGCCGGTGGTGAGCACCCGGTCCTTCACCGTCGTCGTCCCGGTGGGGATGGTGTAGTCGGCGCTGTTGTTGTTGTCCCAGACGCCGTTGCCGTTGTTGAAGGCGGCCTTGAGCGAGGTGGCGGTGCCGATGTCCAGCGTCCGCTTCCACCAGCCGGTGCAGGCGGCCTCCATGCCGATGCCGGGGACGGTCGTCCAGGAGCCGCCGGCGGGGGCGTAGTGGATGTTGGCGGTGGTCCAGCCGGTGCTTGCGGTCGAGTAGTAGACGGTCGCCTGGTTACCGGTGCCGCCGCCGGTGTCGGCGCACGGATCGCTGTGGGCGATCACCCCGTCCTTGACGGTGATCGTTCCGGTGCCCAGGGCGTAGTTCGCGCCGCCGTTGTTGTCCCAGGTGCCGCTGCCGTTGTTGAAGGTGGCCGCAAGGCCGGCGGCCGAGCCGAGATCGACGGTCTTCTTCACCCAGTCCGTGCAGGCGGCCTCCATCAGGGTGCCGGGGACCGTGGTCCAGGAGCCGCCGTCGGGGGCGTAGTGCAGATAGGTGCTCGGCCAGTTCTTGGTCTTCGTGTAGTAGAAGACGGTTGCCGTGTTCGTCGTGTCCGCGACGGTCCGCAGGGGGACGGACCGGGGCCCGGACGGAGTCGTGAGCAGCCCGAGCACGCCCGCCGCGACCAGGGCGAGAGCGAGTGGGCGGCGTCGTGGGTGGGAGCGTCTGCCACGCCGTGGCGGCGTGCTGGAGGTGTGTTGCATGGCCTCTCCTGAAGCGGCTGCGGAGGTGGGGAGGTGCAGCAGGAAGCGCTGTGAAAGAACATCCGGCAACTTCCTGAAAGGGCTTGCAGTCGCAGAAGCTACAGGGGCATGACAACCACGTAAAGGGAAGTCACCGGGGGACCTCGGGGCCGCTCGCGGGCGAACTGCTCGCCGGCCCGGACGCCGCAGTACGGTACCGGGCGGCCCACCTGCTCGCGGTGCTCGACCGGCCGACCGCCATCGGCTGGTGGCGTGGGCCGTCCGGCGCCGCCTCGGTGGCGCCGGTGGTGAGCACCCGGTCCTTCACCGTCGTCGTCCCGGTGGGGATGGTGTGCGGACCGGGACCAGGGTGCCGTCCACGATCCACAACCGGTCCGCCGCATCGGCAGTGCGAGAGACGGGCTCAAGCGCCGGCAGCGGACCAAGCCGCTGGATGACCCGGCAGACGGTGGAGGAAGAGACGCCAAGCAGCGGCCCCAACTGCCGCATCGTCAGGTTCGTGCGGTAGTACACCGCAACCATCAGCACCCGCTCGGCCAACGGCAACGACCACGGCCGGCCCAGCAGCGTGCCGTTGCCACCCCGCTCCCGCACCACCTTCAACAGACCCGAAAACTGCATCATTCGCAGCCCCGTGAACGTCTCCACCCACACCCGCTCAGCGCGTAAGACCCCGGCCATACCAAGGAGATGCCCAGCTCAGAGCCTTGTGCAACACCCTTTAGCGGGCGCTCCACGGCTGACGGATCGAGATTAGTTCTTGGCGGCTCCGAGGGACTATGGACGGGCCGGGTCCGATGACGGTGAAGCCGGACATGAGCTTGGTCAGCAGGGCATCAGCAGGGCCTTCAAGGGCCGCTGGCAGCGACCTCGTACTGCAGGCTCTGGACGGCGGCGAGAGCGGAGACCAGCGCGCCGAGTTAGGAGGTCTGCAGGAGTGTCAGGTACACGTGCTGCCGGTTCCGGCAGTAGTCCACGGCGGCACGCGCGGTCGCAGGCTTTACTGACATACCGCCGCCCCGACACCTGCGTCGGTGCCGTTTTGAGAGCGCCGTAGGCGTTACGTGGTGGAGGTTGTACGAAAGTGGCATGACGGTGAGACAACTTGCTTGTTGTGTGTGCCGATCAATCTTGAGGCCACTACGTGGAGCTGCCTACCCAGAGAGCCTGTCCGCGCCAATCCCTATGCTTGAACGCATGAGTGTTCCAGTAAATGAGGGGCTGACCTTGGGGGTTGTCAGCGAGATCGTCGAGAGGAAGATCCTGACCGACACGGTGAGGATCTCCCGGCCGGGTGAACCGGTGTTCAACCCGGACACCGGCCAGTACGAGCCGGGTCCGCCTGTCACGGTGTACGACGGGCAGGGCGGGGTGTTCTCCGACTGCGCTACGGGCGTACCGTGCTCGCCACCGCGCGGTGGCGACTGGGGCCCGCGGAGCTGCCCGGCCGCGACAGCACGCAGGGCGAATGGGATGTGGCGCTGGACGACTGGAGGACCCGACGGCGGACGCCGCAACGGGTGTTCCTGGCCGAGGACGACCGTCGCCCGTGCCTC
This sequence comes from Streptomyces phaeofaciens, assembly GCF_014648915.1. GTDB lineage: Bacteria > Actinomycetota > Actinomycetes > Streptomycetales > Streptomycetaceae > Streptomyces > Streptomyces phaeofaciens. Next base: position 283,968 of record NZ_BMSA01000009.1, read on the forward strand.
GACCTGGACCAGGCCGGGCACCGCTCCCTGCTGCGCCAGCACCTGAACCGTGACCGACCAGCGCTCCTCGTTGAAGCCCCGAGACGCGGCGCATACGGCTGGTGCGGTGATCGCGCGCACGAGGTCGTCGTGCCAGAACGAGGCGCGGCCATCGCGATCATCAGGCCGGGCGTAACCGCCCAGCGACTGGGTGACAGCTCGTCCTGGCTCACCCCCGCTCGCGCGGGGATCACGCCACCCTGCGGCTCGACAACCAGGACGGCCGCGGGGAAGTGCGGGGGAGTTCCCCGCGTGAGCGGGGGTGAGCCGATGGGCACCGGTACCACCACCCAGGACCGGGCGAGTTCCCTGCACGAGATGCTGGGGGTGCCTGCTACTGACCTGCGGCTTCGATACCTGGTGCGGTGGCTGGCAACTCGACCGCACGCCACTGCTGTTGACCGTGACTGAGCCCTGCATCTGGCACGAATCGCAGTCGACAACAGTCAGCCACGACGGCGGGGCGCGCCGACCGACCACGCACGCGTGTGCCTCGCTGCACCGTACCGGCCTCAGCCACGCTGCCATGCCGTCGTCCAGAGCAAGCCGCGTCGGCGGAAGAGTGGCGGTGAGACCTTGGGTGAGGACCTCTTCGTCCCGAAGCAACTTGAGTTGGGGCGCTGCCCAAGCCTGGTATGGCACTCACCTGCGCTGATGGTCCGCTGACGTTCGCGGTCGTCCGCCGGTGTTTGTCGGCGTTGTCACGCAGTTAGACACTCACCGCTGATGCGTCCTGGAGGTGTTTGCGGAGGAGCAGCATCTGATCCGCAGCTCTAAGTGGATCGGTCAGCGTCGGTATCTATCTGCTGTACGGTCTGAGCGACTTCACGCGCCCCGGCGAGGCTGTTGCGGCTGTTCAAGGTGTAGGGGTGCGTGTCGCCCAGGACCTGCTCGCACCGGGCGAGGCTGGCCTCCAGCAGAGAAATGGCTCGTCCCAGATCCCCCGCCGACTGGTAAGCGAGCGCCAGGTCTTTGCTGGAGGCCAGGGTGTAGGGGTGGGTGTCGCCCAGGACCTGCTCGCACTGGGCGAGGGTGGCTTCCATTAGGGGGATGGCTCGTCCCAGGTCCCCCGCCGACTGGTAGGAATTGGCGAGGTTGTGGCGGCTGATCAGGGTGGCTGGGTGGGTGTCGCCCAAGACCTGCTCATGCTCGGCGAGGGTGGCTTCCAGTAGAGGGATGGCTCGTACCAGGTCCCCCGCCGATTGGTAGGCGTAGGCGAGGTTGTGGCGGCTGGCTAGAGTTTCTGGGTGGGTGTCGCCCAGGGCCTGCTCGCGCTGGGCGAGGGTGGCCTCGTGCAAAGCGATGGCCCTTCCCGGATCCCCCGCGTCACGGTAGGCCTCGGCGAGGTTGTTGCGGCTGGTCAGAGTGTCTGGGTGGGTGTCGCCCAGGGCCTGCTCGCACTGGGCGAGGGTGGCCTCCAGCAGAGGGATGGCCCGTTCCAGATTGCCCGCCGACTGGTATGCGAGGGCGAGGTTGATGCGGTTGTTCAGGGTGTCGGGGTGGGTATCGCCCAGGCTCTGCTTGCACTGGGCGACAGTGGCCTCCAGCAGAGGGATGGCCCGCGCAGTGTGGCCTTGCTGGTGTAACCGTTCCGCCGCAGACTCGTACGCATCAACAAGTTGTGTATTGTGGTGTTCGGGCGGGCTGGTGGCGGCGAGGGTGACGAGGTGGGGTGTGAAGGTGTCCAACTGGTCCTCGGTGGGGGTGTCCTGACCCGGCAGCGGGGTCAGGCTGTGGAGGATTGCTTGTTCGGCGCGATTGCGTCCTTGCACGTGCCGGAGCGGCTGGGTGCCATCGGTGTTCTGCGGGGCGCGTAGGACGGCCTGGACCAGGCGGTGGACGCTGAGGGTAGTGCCGGTGTCGGTGACCATGCTGTACGCGGTGAGAGTTCCGATGGCTTCGGCGATGTCGTCCGGGTCGGTACCGGGAGGGGTGAGCAGGCTGTGAGGGATGTCGTCGGGTGCCAGCCAGGCTGAGGTGTGCAGCAATTCCACGGCCAGCGGATCGACCATCCCCAAGGTGTGGAGGGTGACGTTCCAGATGCGGGCGAGGGTGCTTTCGGTGTTGGTGCCGCGGGCGGTCTTGGCAAGTTTGGTGTCCAGGCGGCGGCGGTAGGAGTCGAGGCTGACGCCACGGTTCTGGGCCAGGTAGGCGCCAGCCTGTTTGATCGCCAGAGGGAAGTACCCCAGCTTGCTGGCAAGGGACCGGGCCTCAGCTTGTTGGCGGGGCGTCGGGCCGGTCTCCTTGAACACGAGCCGGCACAGCAGGGCGGTGGCATCGTCGGGGTCGAGGTTGCCGAGGGTCAGGGTGGTGGCGCTGTCGGGCCAGCCAGTGGTGAGGCGGCTGGTGGCAAGGTGATGGCCCCGGTGGAGGGCGCCGGTGTAGGGGGCGAGATCGTCCGGGTTCTCCACGTTGTCGTAAACCAGCAGCCAGCCCGAATGCCAGGCGAGCCACTGCATCGCCCACGCCACCTGTGCCGAACGCTTGGCTGTGGTGGCCCAGTCTGGCAGTAGGGCCTGGGTGAGGCTCGCAAGGGAGGTCTCGATCTCGTCGGGAGATGCTGCGTTGATCCACCAGATGAGGGTGTAGTCGCCGCGGTGGCGGTGGGCGTAGTGCAGGGCGAGCGTGGTCTTGCCAATCCCGCCCAGACCGTGCACCGTCCCGCTCTGTGTGATCGCACTCTCATGCCGACTGGTCAGGATGTGCCTCAGACGGCCAAGTTCCTCGTCCCGTCCCAGGCAAAGTGCGGCCGGAGGCAGGTTCGAGGTGCCCGGTGCAGCGGTGACCTTCTCCGGTGAGTGCAGGGCCTCGGAGGGGAGCACGTCACCGCTGATCGCAGTACCGATGTTCTGAGCGGCAATCGGCCTCTGCCCGGCCGCCTCGATCCGCAGCCGGGACTCGTCGTCGGTGTTCATGGACGTGGCGCGGTGTGACCGTCACCGGTGATCGCGGTACCGATGTGCTGAGCTGCGATCGACCGCTCACCGGACGCCGTGATGGTGACCGAACCCGCGGCTTGCGCAGGCAGCATCGCGGCCAGTTCCGCCCGCAGTTCGGCATCATCCTGCAACGCGCGCCGAAGCAGCCTTCCCAGCACGGCCGCTGTATAGGACTCATCCTGTTCGTCAGCGGCCTCGTTCACCACGCGTTCCAGTTCGGCCTGGCCGGCCTCGTCCCGGCGCCGCCACACCGCCTGAAGGATGCGCTGCCCGAGCGCCACTGTGGCGTCCGCGGCTGTGCCCTCAGCCCGAGTGAGAACGGCCGCTCCGAACGCACTGACCGCAGTCGTCAGATATGGACCCGCCTGCTCGACCAACTGCACGATCTCAGCACTCACTTGTCCCCCGACCTACGCGGCTCCCGAAGGCACCAGCGTAGAAAAGCCAGACTCCTGATGAGGCCAAAACACCCGAACCACCCACAGCAGTGAAGCTTTCCGCCACCCGCAGTCGGCAAGCGCCCGCTGGCTGGAATTGCGAGCCTCCAGCGTGGCCGCCTTTCCCAACCCACTACTCTCCCCGCCCCATCCCCTCTCTCAGGGCCGATGACCTGAGCAAGCCGCGAGGGTCGGCGCGGAACGATGGCTCGGGAGCCATCAGCTTGGGAAGCTGCGGGCATTTGAGGCTGATTCTTGCCCTGGCCTGGGGAAAC
>NZ_BMSA01000010.1 GCF_014648915.1 Streptomyces phaeofaciens
GTACGACGCAGGGAGTTGCCGAGCGTGTAGCCGAAGCCCGGCTCCAGCGGCTCGATCACGAACCGGGAGCGGAACTCGTCGACGACCTCTTCGGTCAACGAGGGACGCTGAGCGATCAGCATGTTGCGTTCCTTCAGTCAGGGGCACCCACTATTTGATGCCCTGAGTCACCGGGCGGTGGCCCGGTGGTGATACAGCAAGGGTACGGGCGATACGGCCCTTTTACGGAGCCGTACCGCCCGGAAACCTCAGACCGACCGACGAGCGGCCGAGCGGCCGTGCGTCAGACGCGGCGGCGCTTCGGCGGACGGCAGCCGTTGTGCGGGGTCGGGGTGACGTCCTGGATGGAGCCGACCTCGAGGCCCGTGGCCTGCAGGGAACGGATGGCGGTCTCACGACCGGCGCCCGGGCCCTTGACGAACACGTCGACCTTGCGCATGCCGTGCTCCTGAGCGCGGCGGGCAGCCGACTCGGCGGCCATCTGCGCGGCGAACGGCGTGGACTTGCGGGAGCCCTTGAAGCCGACGTGGCCCGCGGAGGCCCAGGAGATCACGTTGCCGGCCGGGTCCGTGATGGACACGATCGTGTTGTTGAACGTGCTCTTGATGTGCGCGTGGCCGTGCGCGACGTTCTTCTTTTCCTTGCGGCGCACCTTCTTGGCAGCGCCCTGACGACCCTTGGGGGGCATCTACAAACTCCTACGGGGAGGTGGTCGGTCCTACAGCGAAGACCGCTGATGAAGCGTTGTCCGCTGAGGACTACTTCTTGCCCGGCTTCTTCTTGCCGGCGATGGCGCGACGCGGGCCCTTGCGGGTACGAGCGTTCGTGCTGGTGCGCTGACCGCGGACGGGCAGACCACGACGGTGACGGAGACCCTGGTAGCAGCCGATCTCGACCTTGCGGCGGATGTCGGCCTGGATCTCGCGACGGAGGTCACCCTCGGTCTTGATGTTGGCGTCCACGTACTCGCGGATCGCGACGAGCTGCTCCTCGGAGAGGTCGCGAACGCGGGTGTTCGGGTCGACGCCGGTCGCAGCCAGCGTCTCCTGCGAAAGGGTCCGGCCAATGCCGAACACGTAGGTGAGGGCGACCTCCACGCGCTTGTCGCGCGGGATGTCAACACCGGAAACGCGTGCCATTCAATGGCTCCTGGTGATCTTCGGAGGTCTTCCGCAGAGCCTGCTCCCAGCCGCCGTACCAGGTACGAACTGGGTCTCCGGCCTCCGAACCGGGGGTGTCAGGCAAGAAAAAACCCCGCCTGGGCCCTGCGTATGAACATATTCAGCTCGCGTCGCGCGAAGTCTCTGCGATATCGATGCAGAGGGTGTGATCCGGTGCGATCAGCCCTGGCGCTGCTTGTGGCGCGGGTTCTCGCAAATGATCATGACCCGACCGTGACGGCGGATCACCCTGCACTTGTCGCAGATCTTCTTGACGCTCGGCTTGACCTTCATGGGATGTGAGGTTCTCCGGGTCAGTTGCCGGCAACCCCGCACGCGGAACAGCGCACGGAGCCGGGGCAAGATCTACTTGTAGCGGTAGACGATCCGGCCACGCGTCAGGTCGTACGGAGACAACTCCACCACGACCCGGTCGTCAGGGAGGATACGGATGTAGTGCATCCGCATCTTGCCGCTGATGTGTGCCAGGACCTGGTGGCCGTTCTGGAGCTCGACCTTGAACATGGCGTTCGGAAGAGACTCGACGACAGTGCCCTCGATCTCGATGGCACCTTGCTTCTTGGCCACGCTTCGCCCTTCGAATCGACTACCTTGATCGACTCCCCCGCTTTCCCTTACGGGCGCATGCGGACATGCGGGTGCACGAGAGCCGACGAGTCAGTCTACGTCAGCGCATCCAGAAACACGAATCGAGAAGTCTGCCCCACCCAGCAGATCATCATGCGCACGCCCATCCCGACAGCCCCGGCACAGACCTCCGGCCGACGGACCGGGGCGGACCCGTGCCCGTAGGCCGGCGGATCCGGGGCCGCCGTCACGCGTCCGTCAGGCCGGCGGATCCGGAGCCGCCGTCACGCCGTGTTCGGCCAGCGTCGCGCGGCCGCAGTCCGGGGCCGTCAGGACCAGCGGACCCTCCTCCGTCAGCGCGACGGAGTGCTCCCAGTGCGAGGACCAGGTGCCGTCCGTCGTGATGACGGTCCGGTCGACCGATCCTCCACGCCACTCTCGCGGGCTCGGCGCCGGGGGCGCCTCACGGGCTTCGAGTGGCTGCGCCGGCCTCCGGCCGACGGCTGGGAGCGGGCCCCACCGTCAGGCCAGCGGATCCGGGGCCGCCGTCACGCCGTGTTCGGCCAGCTTCGCGCGGCCGCAGTCCGGGGCCGTCAGGACCAGCGGCCCCTCCTCCGTCAGCGCGACGGAGTGCTCCCAGTGCGAGGACCAGGTGCCGTCCGTCGTGATGACGGTCCAGTCGTCCTCCAGAACCTCCGTGCGCGGGGTGCCCAGGGAGACCATCGGCTCGATGGCCAGGCAGAAGCCCGGGACCAGCTTGGGGCCCTTGCCGCGGCGGCGGTCGACGTAGTTCAGCAGGTGCGGGTCCATGTGCATCTCGGTGCCGATGCCGTGGCCGCCGTAGTCCTCGATGATCCCGTACTTGCCGCCGCCCGGCTTCGGCTGGCGGCGGATGTACGTCTCGATGGCCCGGGAGACGTCCACCAGCCGGTTGCCCGGCTTCATGGCCGCGATACCGGCCCACATCGACTCCTCGGTCACCCGGGACAGCTCCACCAGCTCCGGAGCGTGACCGGAGCCCACGAAGGCCGTGTAGGCCGCGTCCCCGTGCCAGCCGTCCACGATCGCGCCGCAGTCGATGGAGATGATGTCGCCGTCCTTGAGGACGACCTCGTCGGAGGGGATGCCGTGGACGACCACGTCGTTCACCGAGGTGCAGATGGTCGCGGGGAAGCCGCCGTACCCGAGGAAGTTCGACTTCGCGCCGTGCTCGGCGAGGACCTTGCGCGCGACCTCGTCCAGGTCCTTCGTGGTCGCCCCCGGCACTGCCGCTTCCCGCGTCGCCGCGTGGATGGCCGCGACGACCAGCCCCGCCGCACGCATCCTGGCGATCTGCTCGGGGCTCTTGATCTGCACCATGGGGGGCCTGCGCTCTCCGTCACTCAGGTCGATGGGTACTCGAGGGTTACTACTACGTACACAACAGTACGGCCGTGGGGTCCCGGGGGACTCCACGGCCGTACAGGGACGACGGCTACTGGTCGTCGCCCTCACGCTTCAACGCGGCCAGCGCACGGCCGGTGACCTCTTCCACGGGACCCATGGAATCGATCGTCACCACCAGGCCCTGGGCCTTGTAGTAGTCGATGATCGGCTCGGTCTGCGTGTGGTAGACCTCGAGCCGGGTCCGCACGGTCTCCTCGGAGTCGTCGTCCCGCTGGTACAGCTCGCCGCCGCAGACGTCACAGACGCCTTCGCGGGCCGGCTTCTTGTACGTCACGTGGAAGACGTGGGACGAGTCGTTGCGGCAGATGCGCCGGCCGGCGATCCGCTTGACGACCTCCTCCTCGGGGGCCTCCAGGTCGAGCACCGCGTCCAGCTTGATGGCCTCGGTGGTGAGCAGCTCGTCCAGCGCCTCCGCCTGCGAGACATTGCGCGGGAAGCCGTCCAGCAGGAAGCCGCGCTCGGCGTCCGGCTGCTCCATGCGGTCCTTGGCCATGGCGATGGTGACCTCGTCCGGCACCAGCTCGCCCTTGTCCATGTAGGACTTCGCGAGTTTCCCGAGCTCGGTCTGCTGGCTGATGTTGGCGCGGAACAGGTCGCCCGTGGAGATGTGCGGCACGCTCAGTGTCTCGGCCAGGCGAGTGGCCTGCGTTCCCTTTCCGGCACCCGGCGGCCCGACGAGGACGATTCGCATCAGCGGAGGAACCCTTCGTAATTACGCTGCTGGAGCTGGCTCTCGATCTGCTTCACCGTCTCCAGGCCGACACCCACGATGATCAGGATGCTCGTCCCGCCGAAGGGGAAGTTCTGGTTTGCCCCGAAACCAACCAACGCCATCGTCGGCACAAGAGCGATCAGACCCAAGTACAGCGAACCCGGCCAGGTGATCCGGTTGAGCACGTACGACAGGTACTCAGCGGTCGGTCGGCCAGCCCGGATGCCCGGGATGAAGCCACCATACTTCTTCATGTTGTCGGCGACTTCCTCGGGGTTGAAGGAAATGGCCACGTAGAAGAAGGCGAAGAAGACGATCAGCAGGAAGTACAGGGTGATGTAGACGGGGTGATTGCCCTTGGTCAGCGTCTGCTCGATCCAGGTCTTCCAGCCGGAGGTCCCGCTGGAGAACTGGGCGACAAGAGCCGGGATGTAGAGCAGCGACGAGGCGAAGATGACCGGGATCACACCGGCCTGGTTCACCTTGAGCGGGATGTACGTCGAGGTACCGCCGTAGGACCGGCGGCCGATCATGCGCTTCGCGTACTGCACCGGGATCCGGCGCTGGGCCTGCTCGACGAAGACCACCAGGGCGACCATGACCAGGCCGACCAGGATGACCGTGCCGAACTCGATCCAGCCGTCCGCCAGGGTGCCCTGCTTCTTGATGGCCCACAGCGCCGACGGGAACGTGGCGGCGATCGAGATGAACATCAGGATCGACATGCCGTTGCCGATGCCGCGGTCGGTGATCAGCTCACCGAGCCACATGACCATGGCCGTACCGGCGGTCATGGTGACGACCATGACGATGGTGGTGAAGATCGCACGGTCCGGGACGATGCTCGAGGCGACCGTGCAACCGGAGAACAGGGCGCCGCTGCGGGCGGTCGCCACGAGGCCGGTGCCCTGGAGGATGGCGAGCGCCACGGTGAGATAACGGGTGTACTGCGTGATCTTCGCGGTGCCGGCCTGGCCCTCCTTCTTCAGGGCTTCCAGGCGTGGAATGACCACGGTCAGCAGCTGAAGGATGATGCTCGCCGTGATGTACGGCATGATCCCGAGCGCAAAGATGGTGATCTGCAGCAGCGCGCCGCCACTGAACATGTTCACCAGACCGAAGAGGCCCTGGTTGCCGGACGCCTCGTCCACGCACCGCTGGACGGACGTGTAGTCGACACCGGGGATCGGGATGTGCGTACCGACCCGGTAGACCACGATGATGGCGAGCGTGAAGAGCAGCTTCTTGCGCAGGTCGGGCGTCTTGAACGCCCGGGCGAACGCGGTGAGCACGGTGCCTCCTGCGACCCCCGCGCATCTGCGTCAAGGGTGACGGTCTTGAAGGTCCAATAGGAACAACGACATGAGTAACGGCCGACTGCCGCTCAAGGTGCCCGCTTGAGGGAACCTTGTGAAAAGTGGGCAGTGCAGGTCACCTTACCGGCGACACGCCTTCCCTAGGAACGACCAACCGGGGATACCCCATTTGTGGGGTATCCCCGGTCGGGATCGTTCAAGTCATCGAGACGCCTGTTGTGTTCAGACGAGCTCGGTGACGGTACCGCCGGCGGCGGTGATCTTCTCCTTGGCGGAGCCGGAGACGGCGTCGACCGTCACCTGAAGCGCCACGGTGATCTCGCCCTGGCCGAGCACCTTGACGAGGCTGTTCTTGCGAACGGCACCCTTGGCGACGAGACCCTCGACGGTGACCTCGCCACCCTCCGGGTACAGCGCGGCCAGCTTGTCGAGGTTCACGACCTGGAACTCGATCTTGAACGGGTTCTTGAAGCCCTTCAGCTTCGGAAGACGCATGTGGAGGGGCATCTGGCCACCCTCGAAGCGCTCCGGAACCTGGTAGCGGGCCTTCGTGCCCTTGGTACCACGACCGGCCGTCTTACCCTTCGACGCCTCACCACGACCGACACGGGTCTTGGCGGTCTTGGCGCCCGGGGCGGGACGGAGGTTGTGGATCTTGAGCGGGTTGTTCTCCGCCATGATCAGTCGACCTCCTCGACCGTCACGAGGTGGCGGACGGTGTGCACCATGCCGCGGAACTCGGGACGATCTTCCTTGACGACCACGTCGTTCAGGCGCTTGAGCCCGAGCGAACGAAGGGTCTCACGGTGGTTCTGCTTGCTGCCGATGTACGACTTCGTCTGCGTGATCTTGAGGCGGGCCATTACGCACCAGCCCCGGCACGCGCACGAAGCAGAGCCGCGGGAGCGACGTCCTCGAGGGGCAGACCACGGCGAGCCGCGATCTCCTCGGGACGCTGCAGGCCCTTGAGGGCCTCCACGGTCGCGTGCACGATGTTGATCGCGTTCGACGAACCGAGCGACTTCGACAGGATGTCGTGAACGCCGGCGCACTCGAGCACGGCACGCACCGGGCCACCGGCGATGACGCCGGTACCGGGGGAAGCAGGCTTGAGCAGGACGACGCCCGCGGCCTTCTCGCCCGTGATCGGGTGCGGGATGGTGCCCTGGATACGGGGAACCTTGAAGAAGTGCTTCTTGGCCTCCTCCACACCCTTGGCGATGGCGGCCGGCACCTCCTTGGCCTTGCCGTAACCGACACCCACGGTGCCGTCACCGTCGCCCACCACGACCAGCGCGGTGAAGCTGAAGCGACGACCACCCTTCACAACCTTGGCGACACGGTTGATCGCGACGACGCGCTCAACGTACGCGGTCTTCTCGGCGGCAGCAGCGCCGCCGTCACGGCCCTTCCGGTCCCGCCGCTCGCCGCCACCGGCACCGCTTCCGCGGCGCTGGGGTCCAGCCATTGGATTACCTCTCTCTTTTTCCGCTAGCTACGCAGCGACCTAGGTCGCTAGCGCGACGGGCGACTCAGAACTTGAGTCCGGCCTCGCGGGCGGCATCCGCCAGGGCGGCGATGCGCCCGGCGTACTGGTTACCACCACGGTCGAACACGACAGCCTCGACACCGGCGGCCTTGGCGCGCTCGGCGACCAGGGCACCGACCGACTTGGCCTGCGCGGACTTGTCGCCCTCGCCGCCGCGGATCGTCGTGTCCAGGGTCGACGCCGACGCCAGGGTGTGACCCTTGATGTCGTCGATGACCTGGGCCACGATGTGGCGGTTCGAGCGCGTCACGACGAGACGCGGACGCTCAGCCGTACCCGAGATGTGCTTACGGATCCGGATGTGGCGACGCTTGATCGCGGCACGCTTGTAAGCGTCGCCCTTGAGGATCTTCTGTCCGTATGCCATGGCTTACTTACCCGCCTTTCCGACCTTGCGGCGGATGACTTCGCCCTCGTACTTGACGCCCTTGGCCTTGTACGGGTCGGGCTTGCGCAGCTTGCGGATGTTGGCCGCAACCTCGCCGACCTTCTGCTTGTCGATGCCCTCGACCGAGAACCGGGTGGGGTTCTCGACCTTGAAGGAGATTCCCTCGGGGGCCTCGACGGTGATCGGGTGGCTGTAACCGAGCGCGAACTCAAGGTTCGAGCCCTTCGCGGTCACGCGGTAACCGACACCACTGATCTCGAGCTTCTTCACGTAACCCTGGGTCACGCCGGTGATCATGTTCGCCACCAGCGTGCGGGACAGGCCGTGCAGGGCCTTGCTCTGACGCTCGTCGTTGGGGCGGGTGACGTTCAGAACGCCGTCCTCACCCTTGGCGATCTCGATCGGCGCAACGACGGTGTGGGTCAGCGAGCCCTTGGGACCCTTGACCGAAACCGTCTGGCCGTCGATGGTGACGTCCACGCCGGCGGGAACCGTGATAGGGAGCTTGCCAATACGCGACATAGCTGTTTCCGTTCCCTTCCGCTACCAGACGTAGGCGAGGACTTCTCCGCCTACGCCCTTCTTGCCGGCCTGCTTGTCGGTGAGGAGACCGTGCGACGTGGAGATGATCGCCACGCCGAGGCCACCGAGCACCTTGGGCAGGGAGGTGGACTTCGCGTAAACCCGGAGACCGGGCTTGGAGATCCGCTTGATGCCCGCGATGGAGCGCTCACGGTTCGGGCCGAACTTGAGCTCGAGGGTGAGGTTCTTGCCGACCTCGGCGTCCTCGACCTTCCAGCCCGTGATGAAGCCCTCCTGCTGGAGGATCTCCGCGATGTGCGACTTGATCTTGGACGCCGGCATCGTCACGGAATCGTGGTACGCCGAGTTCGCGTTCCGCAGACGCGTCAGCATGTCTGCGATCGGATCAGTCATGGTCATGAATTGGCCTGTGGCCTCTCTCGCCGGGGTTTCCTGGTGCGCCATCCCTCTCCCCGATCCGAGACGGGGCGGGTGCGGCGCGGTGGACCTACGGCGTAGTAAGTCGTACGGGCGACCATCAGGTGCCCAACCCTCCAAGCCTAAGCCATGAAGAGGTGGGCACCTGACACGCCCATTGCTTACCGAGAGCCTCTGGAACCCCTAATAAGGGGGTTTACCAGGAGCTCTTGGTCACGCCCGGCAGCTCGCCACGGTGAGCCATCTCACGAAGGCACACACGGCAGAGGCCGAACTTGCGGTACACGGAGTGGGGACGGCCGCAACGCTGGCAGCGGTTGTACGCGCGCACAGCGAACTTGGGCTTGCGAGCAGCCTTCGCGATCAGAGCCTTCTTCGCCATCTCGCTCACGCCTCCTTGAAGGGGAAGCCGAGGTGACGAAGGAGCGCACGGCCCTCAGCGTCGTTGGTCGCCGTGGTGACCACGGTGATGTCCATACCCCGGACACGGTCGATCTTGTCCTGGTCGATCTCGTGGAACATGACCTGCTCCGTGAGACCGAAGGTGTAGTTGCCACGGCCGTCGAACTGCTTGGGGGACAGACCACGGAAGTCGCGGATGCGCGGGAGCGCGAGCGACAGGGTGCGGTCCAGGAACTCCCACATGCGGTCGCCACGGAGCGTGACGTGGGCACCGATCGGCTGACCCTCACGCAGCTTGAACTGCGCGATGGACTTGCGGGCCTTGGTGACGGCCGGCTTCTGACCGGTGATCGTGGTGAGGTCGCGGATGGCGCCCTCGATCAGCTTGGAGTCGCGGGCGGCGTCGCCCACACCCATGTTGACCACGATCTTGACGAGGCCGGGGATCTGCATGACGTTCTCGTAGGAGAACTCCTCACGCAGCTTGCCCGCGATCTCCTCGCGGTACTTCGTCTTGAGACGCGGAGTGGTGGTGGTAGCCATCAGATGTCCTCACCCGTCCGCTTGGCAACGCGGATCTTGTTGCCCTCGTCGTCGAAGCGGTAACCGACGCGCGTGACGACCTTGTTGCCGTCCTTCTCCACGACCAGCTGAACGTTGGACACGTGGATCGGGGCCTCGGTGGTCACGATGCCGCCGGCCTGGGAGCCCTTGGCGGTCGGACCGGCCTTCGTGTGCTTCTTGACCCGGTTGACACCCTCGACCAGGACGCGGTCCTCGCGGGGGAAGGCCGCGATGACCTTGCCCTGCTTGCCCTTGTCCTTACCCGTGATGACCTGGACCAGGTCGCCCTTCTTGATCTTCATGCTTACAGCACCTCCGGAGCCAGCGAGATGATCTTCATGAACTTCTTCTCGCGCAGCTCGCGCCCGACCGGGCCGAAGATGCGGGTGCCGCGAGGGTCACCGTCGTTCTTCAGAATGACGGCGGCGTTCTCGTCGAAGCGGATGTACGAGCCGTCCGGACGGCGGCGCTCCTTGACGGTGCGAACGATGACCGCCTTGACGACGTCACCCTTCTTCACGTTGCCACCGGGGATCGCGTCCTTGACGGTGGCGACGATGACGTCACCGATGCCCGCGTAGCGGCGACCGGAGCCACCGAGCACACGGATGCAAAGGATTTCCTTCGCACCAGTGTTGTCGGCGACGCGCAGTCGCGACTCCTGCTGGATCACGTCTATCTCCTGTTTGTCTGCCGGTTCCCCGGGAGCCGCTCAGCAGAGCGGCTCCCGGAGCCTGGCGGAACTGTCCTGCGAGGGATGCCCCGCAGGAGCGTACTGACGGGAATTCCCTTGCGGGAATTACCTACTTGGCCTTCTCGAGGATCTCGACGACGCGCCAGCGCTTCGTGGCGGACAGCGGCCGGGTCTCCATCAGGAGGACACGGTCGCCGACACCCGCGGCGTTCTGCTCGTCGTGCGCCTTGAGCTTGTTCGTACGGCGGATGACCTTGCCGTACAGCGCGTGCTTGACGCGGTCCTCGACGGCGACGACGACGGTCTTGTCCATCTTGTCGCTGACGACGAGACCCTCGCGGGTCTTGCGGAAACCGCGCGCCTCGGTGTTCTCAGTCACGTTGCTCTCGCTCATCAGGCGCTCTCCACCGTCTCGATGCCCAGCTCGCGCTCACGCATCAGGGTGTAGATCCGCGCGATGTCCTTGCGGACGGCCTTCAGCCGACCGTGGTTCTCGAGCTGACCCGTCGCCGCCTGGAAGCGGAGGTTGAACAGCTCTTCCTTGGCTTCGCGGAGCTTCGCCAGAAGCTCCTCGTCACCCAGTTCGCGCAGCTCGGACGCCTTGGTACCGGCCGACATCACGCTTCACCTGCCTCGCGCTTGACGATCCGGCACTTCATCGGCAGCTTGTGGGCTGCGCGAGTGAGGGCCTCACGGGCGATCTTCTCGTTCGGGTAGGACAGCTCGAACATGACCCGGCCCGGGTGCACGTTCGCGATCCACCACTCCGGCGAACCCTTACCGGAACCCATGCGGGTCTCGGCAGGCTTCTTGGTGAGGGGACGGTCCGGGTAGATGTTGATCCAGACCTTGCCGCCACGCTTGATGTGGCGGGTCATCGCGATACGAGCCGCTTCGATCTGGCGGTTGGTCACGTACGCCGGCGTGAGGGCCTGGATGCCGTACTCGCCGAACGCGACCGTGGTACCGCCCTTGGCCTCACCGCGACGCTTCGGGTGGTGCTGCTTGCGGTGCTTGACCCTACGGGGGATCAGCATGTCGGTCAGGCCTCCGTTCCGGTGCTCTCAGCCGGAGCGGCAGCCGGAGCCTCGGCCTTGGGGGCCTCGGCAGCGGGAGCCTGCTGCGGCTTGCGACCGCGACCGCCACGCTCGCCACCGCGGCCACCACGGGCCGGGCGGTCGGCGCCGCCACGAGCCGGGCGGTTGCCGGCACGGGCAGCAGCGTTCTCGGCGCGGACCTCGGCGATGTTCTTGACGTCGCCCTTGTAGATCCAGACCTTCACACCGATGCGGCCGAAGGTCGTCTTGGCCTCGAAGAAGCCGTAGTCCACGTTCGCGCGGAGCGTGTGCAGGGGCACACGGCCCTCGCGGTAGAACTCCGAGCGGGACATCTCGGCGCCACCGAGGCGGCCACCGCACTGGATCTTGATGCCCTTGGCGCCGGCCTTCATGGCGGACTGCATGCTCTTACGCATGGCCCGACGGAAGGAGACGCGGGAGGAGAGCTGCTCGGCGACGGCCTGGGCCACCAGCTGAGCGTCCGTCTCCGGGTTCTTGACCTCGAGGATGTTGAGCTGGACCTGCTTCTTGGTCAGCTTCTCCAGGTCACCGCGGATACGGTCGGCCTCGGCGCCGCGGCGGCCGATGACGATGCCCGGGCGAGCGGTGTGGATGTCCACACGCACACGGTCACGGGTGCGCTCGATCTCGACCTTGGAGATGCCGGCGCGCTCCATGCCGGACGTCATCATCCGACGGATGGCGACGTCTTCCCCGACGTACTCCTTGTACGACTTGTCGGCGTACCAGCGGGACTTGAAGTCCGTGGTGATGCCGAGCCGGAACCCATGCGGGTTAACCTTCTGGCCCATTACCGGGTTCCTTCCTTGCTGCTGACGACCACGGTGATGTGGCTGGTCCGCTTGCGGATCCGGTAGGCACGGCCCTGGGCGCGCGGCCGGAACCGCTTCAGGGTCGGACCCTCGTCGACGTACGCCTCGGAGATGAAGAGGCTGTCGGCGTCAGTGTGGTCGTAGTTGTGCGCGGCGTTGGCAATGGCGCTGTCCAGCACCTTGCCGACCGGCACGCTCGCGGCCTGCGGGGCGAAACGCAGGACCGCCTGAGCCTCCGTGGCGTCCATGCCACGGATAAGGTCCACCACCCGGCGGGCCTTCATGGGCGTGACGCGGATGTACCGCGCCTGGGCCCTGGCTTCCATGGTTGTCCTTCCAGTGTCTGTCATGGTCATTCCACCCCGCTACTAGCGGCGCTTCGACTTCCGGTCGTCCTTGACGTGACCCCGGAAGGTGCGCGTCGGCGAGAACTCGCCGAGCTTGTGGCCGACCATCGACTCGGTGACAAACACCGGAATGTGGGTCTTGCCGTTGTGCACCGCGATCGTGTGGCCCAGCATGCTGGGGACGATCATCGAGCGACGGGACCAGGTCTTGATGACGTTCTTGGTACCGGCTTCGTTCTGGGCGTCCACCTTCTTGACGAGGTGGCCGTCGACGAAGGGTCCCTTCTTGAGACTGCGCGGCATCTAAACCCGCTCCTAGCGCTTCTTGTTCGTCTTGCGGCGGCGGACGATGTACTTGTTCGAAGCCTTCTTCGGCGAACGAGTACGACCCTCCTTCTGACCCCACGGGGAGACCGGGTGGCGACCACCGGAGGTCTTGCCCTCACCACCACCGTGCGGGTGGTCGACCGGGTTCATCGCGACACCACGGACAGTCGGACGCACGCCCAGCCAGCGCTTACGACCGGCCTTGCCCCAGTTGATGTTGCTCTGCTCGGCGTTGCCGACCTCGCCGACCGTGGCGCGGCAGCGCTGGTCGACCAGGCGGATCTCACCGGAAGGCATGCGGAGGTGGGCCATCGTGCCCTCCTTCGCGAGCAGCTGCACGGAGGCACCGGCGGAGCGGGCGAACTTGGCGCCGCCACCGGGACGGATCTCGATCGCGTGGATCGTGGTACCGACCGGGATGTTGCGGAGCGCCAGGTTGTTGCCCGGCTTGATGTCGGCCCCGGGACCGTTCTCGACGCGGTCACCCTGCGACAGGTTGCGGGGGGCGAGGATGTAACGCTTCTCGCCGTCCGCGTAGTGCAGCAGCGCGATGCGCGCGGTGCGGTTGGGGTCGTACTCGATGTGCGCGACCTTCGCCGGCACGCCGTCCTTGTCGTGACGACGGAAGTCGATCACGCGGTAGGCGCGCTTGTGTCCGCCACCCTGGTGGCGAACGGTCACACGACCGGAATTGTTACGGCCGCCCTTGCTGTGCAGGGGACGGACCAGCGACTTCTCCGGCGTGGACCGCGTGACCTCGACGAAGTCGGCGACGCTGGAGCCACGACGGCCCGGCGTAGTCGGCTTGTACTTGCGGATTCCCATTTCTCAGTCCTCGTCCGATATCGGACGATCCGGACCGCCCTTAGGCGGTCGGACCGCCGAAGATGTCGATACGGTCGCCCTCAGCAAGGGTCACGATCGCCCGCTTGGTGGCGGCGCGCTGACCGAAGCCGGTCTTGGTGCGCTTGCGCTTGCCCTGGCGGTTGATCGTGTTGACCCCGGTGACCTTGACCGAGAAGACCGCCTGGACGGCCTGCTTGATCTGGGTCTTGTTGGCGCCGGGGGCCACGATGAACGTGTACTTGTTCTCGTCGAGGAGCGCGTAGCTCTTCTCCGACACGACCGGCTTCAGCAGCACGTCACGGAGGTCCGTGTACGCCTTGCTGGGCGCGGTGACGACGGTGTTCTTGCCCTCGGCCTCGTGGCGCTTCGCCTTGGCGACGCGCGCGGCCTTGGCGACCTTGGCCGCCTTGGAAGCAATGCTCGGGTGACGCGTAGCCATCAGGCGTCACTCCCTTCGGTGTCGTTGGCCTTCGGGCCGGCGACGAAGGACTCGAGAGCGGCCTGGGTGAAGACCACGTCGTCCGAGACGATCACGTCGTACGTGTTCAGCTGGCCCGGCTCCAGGATGTGGACCTGGGGCAGGTTGCGGGCGGACAGCCACGCGGCCTCGTCGCTGCGCTCGACGATCAGGAGCAGGTTCTTGCGCTCCGAGATCTTGCCGAACAGCGTCTTCGCGGCCTTGGTGGAGATGTCGCCGTCGACCACGCCGGTGACGACGTGGATGCGGTTGTGGCGGGCCCGGTCGGTGAGGGCGTGACGCAGGGCGGCAGCCTTCATCTTCTTCGGGGTCCGCTGCGAGTAGTCACGCGGCACGGGACCGTGCACGACGCCACCACCGGCGAACTGCGGCGCGCGGGTCGAGCCCTGACGGGCGCGGCCGGTGCCCTTCTGGCGGTAAGGCTTCTTGCCACCACCACGGACCTCGCCACGGGTCTTCGTCTTGTGCGTGCCCTGACGGGCAGCCGCGTTCTGCGCGACGACGACCTGGTGGATCAGCGGGATGCTGACCTTCTCCACGCCGAAGATCTCCGCGGGGAGCTCGACGCTACCGGTCTTCTCGCCGGCAGGCGAAAGGATGTCAACAGTGCTCATCGGTTACCTCAGGCCCCCTTGGCCGCGGTGCGGACCAGGACGAGGCCGCCGTTCGGACCGGGGACAGCGCCCTTGATGAGCAGCAGACCCTTCTCCGCGTCAACGGCGTGGACGGTCAGGTTCTGGGTGGTGACACGCTCGTTGCCCATGCGACCCGCCATGCGGAGGCCCTTGAACACGCGGCCCGGGGTGGCGCAGCCACCGATGGAACCGGGCGAGCGGTGCTTGCGCTGGGTGCCGTGACCGGCGCCGAGGCCCTTGAAGTTGTGACGCTTCATGACACCGGCGAAGCCCTTGCCCTTGCTCTTGCCGGTCACGTCGACCTTGATGCCGGCCTCGAACACCTCGGCGGTGATCTCCTGGCCGAGGGTGTACTCGCTGGCGTCAGCGGTACGGATCTCGACGAGGTGGCGGCGGGGAGTGACGTCGGCCTTGGCGAAGTGGCCCTTGAGGGGCTTGTTCACCTTGCGCGGGTCGATCTCGCCGAACGCGATCTGGACGGACTCGTAGCCGTCGACGTCGTTCGTGCGGACCTGGGTCACGACGTTGGGGCCGGCCTTGACGACGGTGACCGGAACAACACGGTTGTTCTCGTCCCACACCTGCGTCATGCCGAGCTTCTCGCCCAGGATGCCCTTGATCTGCTTAGCCATTCTCAGATCACCGGCCCCTAGAGCTTGATCTCGATGTCGACACCGGCCGGAAGGTCGAGTCGCATCAGAGAGTCAACGGTCTTGGGCGTCGGGTCGAGGATGTCGATCAGACGCTTGTGCGTGCGCATCTCGAAGTGCTCGCGCGAGTCCTTGTACTTGTGCGGCGACTTGATGACGCAGTACACGTTCTTCTCAGTGGGCAGCGGCACCGGGCCCGCGACCGACGCACCAGTACGCGTCACCGTCTCGACGATCTTCTTCGCCGAGGAGTCGATGACCTCGTGGTCGTAGGCCTTGAGCCGGATGCGGATCTTCTGTCCCGCCATGGCTACTCAGTAGTCCTGTCTCTTCGTACGCTCCGGAACCCGGTGTCCCTGTCCTGCTTGTCCGACCCACGCGGTCGGGCGTGTCGCTCTTCCACTGACAAAAATGTCCCTTGTTCGAACATCCCTGCGGGAATGCGCACGGCCCTTCCGGAACCGCAAGCCGGGGGCGAAAGGCCCACCGGGTGCCTGGCCGGTGCCGCACTGCGCTTCCCGAAAGATTCCCGTACGTCCGCCCCAGCGCTGCCATGTGGCAGTTAGGGCGACGAGTACTGTGGGACTCGCTTCCGGTCCTCCCGGCGGGAGGCGCACAGCATCAACACTCGACCGAGCAACCCCGCTAGTCTGCCATACGGGGCAGGGGGTCCGCCAATCGAGCCGGAGAGAATACCCCGGGAGTGACGAAGGTCAAACCCGGCCACGCGTGCGCGGGGCGGCCGGATTCCCCACGAACGCGACCCGCCGACGCGGCACTTGGCCCCGGCGGGCCCGGACTCACCACCTCAGCAGCACGCCACGCCAGGTCCACCCGGCGCCGAGGACGGCGTCCACCAGCGGATTCCTCATGTCCCGCGAGTCGAAGCGGAACGTCTCGACCTTCCGTCGGCGCCCGTCGGGCCCCTTCTCGTACCTCCACTGCTTGGACACCGAGACGGCCGGACCCCGGCTGTACTCGGTCCCCGCGTGCTCGCGCGAGGGCTCCCACCGCTCCTCCAGCACCCGCACCTCACGCTTGTGCGGATCGAACCGCATCCGCGTCCTGAGCCTGATGGACGCCTCGGGCACCCGGCACTCGGCCACGAGATCGGCCTTCTCCGCGGGCAGCGCGCCGCGCACCCGGAACGGCGCGTCCGTCCAGCCCAGGTCCAGCAGCGCCTGGCGCAGCTCCAGGACCGGCAGCGCCACGGCACCGGTCTCGGGGTACCTCGTACCGGTGATCTTGTCCCTCAGACGCCCCACTGCTGTTTCCCGCTCCCCGATCGACTGTGCGACGTGAGTAGCCGACGCGCACGGGACGAGTACGGTTCCCGATGCCCGGGCCGCGCGTGGGCCGCCGACATGGGCGCATGACCCTCGCGCCGGAGTACGGCGTGGTCCGGGCCCACGACGGCATGGACCGGTGCGGCGCCCCGCTCCACGGAGCGCCGGCCCTGTTCGCCTCGCCCGGCTGCTGCCGCTCCGGCGGTCCCTGCGGACCCCGCGCCTCGCCACGCCCGCCGCGCAGACCGCCGCACAGACCGCCGCACAGACGGCCGCACAGACGGCCGCGCAGACCGCCGCACCCGGCTTCCGGTGCCGCCGTCGGCGAAGCGGCACCTATCCCCCGGTCCCCCGCGCCTCCGCGTTCCGCCGCCGGGCGAACGCCGTCTCCAGCCCCCGCTTGACCTGTCCCGCCATCGGCCGCTCCACGAACCGGTGCACCAGCAGGCTCAGCACCAGGAATCCGGCCAGCACCAGCGCCACCAGCAGCCGCGCGTCCAGGTCGTCGCGCAGGCGGCTGATCAGCGCCGTACCGGCCGCGTAGTGCATCAGGTACAGGGGATACGTCAGGCTGCCCGCCGTCACCAGCCAGCGCCACCGGATCCGGTCCGTGCGGCCGAGCGCGACGGCGACCATGACCAGCAGGAACACGGTGAAGATCAGCACCGCGCCGCGCCAGCTGCCCACGTGCTCGACCTCGTCGATCCGCCGGCCCAGTTCCTTCTGGCCCATCAGCCAGGCCATGCCGAGGATGCCCCAGAGCAGCAGGTCCTGGCCGAAGCGGTGCATCAGGTACAGCGCCAGGCCCGCGATGAAGTACCAGGCCGCCTCCGGGTCGGCGAACAGCGTGAGGAGCGGGAGGTCCGCCACCGGCGCCAGCATCGCCGCGGCGCCCCACACGCAGCAGAACACCACGACCCTGCGGTACGTCAGCCCCATCGCGACGACGACCAGGAACAGCAGATAGAAGCGCAGCTCCGACCAGAGGGTCCAGTACACGCCGTCGACGTTCGGCACGCCCTGGCCCGACTGGAGCATCGTCAGGTTGAGCAGGACGTCCCGTAGCCGCAGCCGCTCCCAGACCCCCGGCACGGCCGCCAGCGTGGCCGTCGTGAACAGCACCGCGAACCAGTACGCCGGGTAGAGGCGGATCACCCGGGACACGAAGAACTGGCGGGGCGTGCGGCCCCAGCAGGACATGCAGATGACGAAGCCGCTGATCACGAAGAAGATCTCGACGCCGATCCAGCCGTAGGCCGCGACATGGAACACCGACGGCATGATGTCCGAGACGGGGCGGTCCCAGATCCGGTTGTGCGGCTGGTCCACGCGGCGGGTGCCGGCGTAGTGGTGGACGGCGACCATCAGCGCGGCGAGCAGTCGGATGCCGTCGACGGCGTACAGGCGGGGGCGTTCCCGCCGCCGGTCGGGGGCGACGGGGCGGTGCTCCGGCTGTACGGCGAGCGGGGGGAGGGCCAGGCCAGTCATCCGGGTGAGACTACGTCCGCCACAACCACCTCACAGGGAGCGCTCAGGGACATTCCACGCGCCCCTTCCGCGAAGTTGCGCCGGCGCTTCCCGAACCGTCCCGTGCCGTTCCCCGGCGCTTCACCTGGCGCCGGGGGCATGCGAAGGGGCCCGTACGACCGAAGTCGTACGGGCCCCTTCAGGAGCTTCAGCTCAGGCTGTCGCTACCGGTGGGTCGAGATCACTTCGTGATCTTGATGACCTGGCCGGCGCCGACCGTCCGGCCACCCTCACGGATGGCGAACTTCAGGCCCTCTTCCATGGCGATGGGCTGGATGAGCTCCACCTTCATCTCGGTGTTGTCACCCGGCATCACCATCTCGGTGCCCTCGGGGAGGGTCACAACGCCCGTCACGTCCGTCGTACGGAAGTAGAACTGCGGACGGTAGTTGTTGAAGAACGGCGTGTGGCGGCCACCCTCGTCCTTGGACAGGATGTAGGCCTGGGCCTCGAAGTCGGTGTGCGGCGTGACCGAACCCGGCTTGATGATGACCTGGCCGCGCTCGACGTCCTCGCGCTTGATGCCACGGAGCAGCAGACCGACGTTCTCACCGGCCTGGCCCTCGTCGAGCAGCTTGCGGAACATCTCGATGCCGGTGACCGTGGTGGTGGTCTTCTCGGTCTTGATGCCGATGATGTCGACGGTCTCGTTGACCTTCAGGACACCACGCTCGATACGGCCGGTGACGACCGTACCGCGACCGGTGATCGTGAAGACGTCCTCGATCGGCATCAGGAACGGCTTGTCGACGTCGCGCTCGGGCTCCGGGATCGACTCGTCGACAGCCTTCATCAGGTTGAGGACGGACTCGGTCCACTCGGCCTCGCCCTCCAGCGCCTTCAGCGCGGAGACGCGGACGACCGGCAGGTCGTCGCCCGGGAACTCGTACTCGGAGAGGAGCTCACGGACCTCGAGCTCGACGAGCTCCAGGATCTCCTCGTCGTCCACCATGTCGGCCTTGTTCAGGGCGACGACGATGTACGGAACGCCGACCTGGCGGGCCAGGAGCACGTGCTCCTTGGTCTGCGGCATCGGGCCGTCGGTGGCGGCGACCACGAGGATCGCGCCGTCCATCTGCGCGGCACCGGTGATCATGTTCTTGATGTAGTCCGCGTGACCCGGGCAGTCGACGTGGGCGTAGTGACGGGTCTCCGTCTGGTACTCGACGTGCGCGATGGAGATGGTGATACCGCGCTGGCGCTCCTCGGGCGCCTTGTCGATGTTGTCGAACGCGGTGGCCTCGTTCAGGTCCGGGTACGCGTCGTGCAGCACCTTGGTAATGGCGGCCGTGAGGGTCGTCTTACCGTGGTCGATGTGACCGATGGTGCCGATGTTGACGTGCGGCTTAGTCCGCTCGAACTTCGCCTTCGCCACTGGGGTCCTCCTGTGGAGTGGTTCTGTACGCCTTGGATCGTGGCGCCAGGTGATCTTTGCTGTTAAGTCCCGGGCCCCGGGTCATTCCGCCACGAATGCGGAGGAACGACCCGTGAGGCTCCGGGGTCAAGCCTAAAGCGTCTGCGCGCGGCGCGTTGAACGCGGTGCGCTACTCGCCCTTGGCCTTCGCGATGATCTCCTCGGCGACGTTCCGCGGAACCTCGGCGTAGGAGTCGAACTGCATCGAGTAGCTCGCGCGACCCGACGTCTTGCTGCGGAGGTCGCCGACGTAGCCGAACATCTCCGACAGGGGCACCAGGCCCTTGACGATACGAGCGCCCATCCGCTCCTCCATGGCCTGGATCTGACCACGGCGGGAGTTGATGTCGCCGATGACCTCGCCCATGTAGTCCTCGGGCGTGGTGACCTCGACGGCCATCATCGGCTCGAGCAGCACGGGGCTGGCCTTGCGCGCGGCCTCCTTGAAGGCCTGCGAACCGGCGATCTTGAACGCCAGCTCGGAGGAGTCCACCTCGTGGTAGCCACCGTCGAGCAGGGTGACGCGCACGCCGGTCATCTCGTAGCCGGCGAGGATGCCGAACTGCATGGCCTCCTGCGCACCGGCGTCCACCGAAGGGATGTACTCCTTCGGGATACGGCCACCGGTCACCTTGTTCACGAACTCGTACGAGGCGTCGCCGCCCTCGATCGGCTCGATCGCGATCTGCACCTTGGCGAACTGGCCGGTACCACCAGTCTGCTTCTTGTGCGTGTAGTCGACCCGGTCGACCGCCTTGCGGATGGTCTCGCGGTAGGCGACCTGCGGCTTGCCGACGTTGGCCTCGACCTTGAACTCACGGCGCATACGGTCGACCAGCACCTCGAGGTGCAGCTCGCCCATGCCACCGATGATGGTCTGGCCGGTCTCCTCGTCCGAGTGGACCTGGAACGACGGGTCCTCTTCGGCCAGGCGCTGGATCGCGATGCCGAGCTTCTCCTGGTCGCCCTTCGACTTGGGCTCGATGGCGACCTGGATGACCGGAGCCGGGAAGTCCATGGACTCCAGGATCACGGGCTGCTTGTCGTCGCACAGCGTCTCGCCGGTCGTGGTCTGCTTCAGACCCATGACGGCGACGATGTCGCCGGCGCCGACCGACGCGATCTCCTCACGCTTGTTCGCGTGCATGCGGTAGATCTTGCCGATGCGCTCCTTCTTGCCCTTGACGGAGTTCAGCACGGCGGTGCCGGACTCCAGGCGGCCCGAGTAGACCCGGACGAAGGTGAGCTTGCCGAGGTGCGGGTCGCTCATGATCTTGAACGCCAGCGCGGACAGCGGCTCCTCGTCGGACGGCTTGCGCTTGACGACCTCCTCCGCGTCGTTCACGGCGTGGCCCTCGATGGCCTCGACGTCGAGCGGCGAGGGGAGGTAGCGCACGACCGCGTCGAGCAGGGGCTGAACGCCCTTGTTCTTGAACGCGGTACCGCAGAACACCGGGGTGACGGTGGTGTCGGCGGACTTGCCGGACGCGATGGTGATGCGACGGATCGCGGCGTACAGCTGCTCCACGGAAGGCTCCTGGCCCTCCAGGTACAGCTCCATGATCTCGTCGTCGTTCTCGGCGACGGTCTCGACGAGCTTGCCGCGGTACTCCTCGGCAGCCTCGGTGTGGGTGGACGGGATGTCGACGACGTCGTACATCTCGCCCTTCTCCGCCTCGGCGGACCACACGAAGGCCTTCATCGTGACCAGGTCGACGACGCCCTTGAAGTCGGCCTCGGCACCGATCGGGAGCTGCATGACGATCGGCTGCGCGCCAAGGCGGTCGCTGATCATGTCGACGCAACGGTGGAACTCGGCACCGGTCCGGTCGAGCTTGTTGACGAAGCAGATGCGCGGGACGCCGTAGCGGTCCGCCTGACGCCAGACGGTCTCGGACTGGGGCTCGACACCCGCGACACCGTCGAACACCGTCACGGCGCCGTCGAGCACGCGCAGCGAACGCTCCACCTCGACGGTGAAGTCGACGTGGCCCGGGGTGTCGATGATGTTGATGGTGTGGTCGACATCGGCGAGCGGCCAGTGACAGGTGGTGGCAGCAGAGGTGATCGTGATGCCACGCTCCTGCTCCTGCTCCATCCAGTCCATGGTGGCGGCGCCGTCGTGGACCTCACCGATCTTGTAGGAAACGCCGGTGTAGAACAGGATCCGCTCAGTGGTGGTCGTCTTGCCCGCGTCGATGTGGGCCATGATCCCGATGTTGCGGACCTTGGCCAGGTCAAGTGAAGTGGTAGCCATAAGGCTTCAGTCTTCTCTCGGTCTCGATGTGGGTAGCGACTACCAGCGGTAGTGCGCGAAGGCCTTGTTGGACTCGGCCATCTTGTGCGTGTCCTCGCGCTTCTTCACAGCGGCACCCAGGCCGTTGGAGGCGTCGAGAAGCTCGTTGAGCAGGCGCTCGGTCATGGTCTTCTCGCGACGGGCGCGGGAGTAGCCCACGAGCCAGCGCAGCGCCAGGGTGCTCGCGCGACCCGGCTTGACCTCGACCGGAACCTGGTAGGTCGCGCCACCGACACGGCGGGACTTGACCTCGATGGTCGGCTTGATGTTCTCGAGAGCGCGCTTCAGGGTGATGACCGGGTCGTTGCCGGTCTTCTCCTTCAGGCCCTCCATGGCGCCGTAGACGATGCGCTCGGCGGTGGAGCGCTTGCCGTTCAGCAGCACCTTGTTGATGAGCGACGTGACAAGAGGAGAACCGTAGACCGGGTCGATGATGACCGGGCGCTTCGGGGCAGGGCCCTTACGAGGCATTGTTTACTTCTCCTTCTTGGCGCCGTAGCGGCTGCGGGCCTGCTTGCGGTTCTTGACACCCTGGGTGTCGAGGGAACCGCGGATGATCTTGTAGCGAACACCCGGCAGGTCCTTCACACGGCCACCACGCACGAGCACGATGGAGTGCTCCTGCAGGTTGTGTCCCTCACCCGGAATGTAGGCCGTGACCTCGATGCCGGAGGTCAGACGCACACGCGCGACCTTACGCAGGGCCGAGTTCGGCTTCTTCGGGGTGGTCGTGAACACACGCGTGCAGACGCCGCGACGCTGGGGCGAACCCTCGAGTGCGGGCGTCTTGTTCTTCTCGACCTTGTCCTGCCGGCCCTTCCGGACCAGCTGCTGGATCGTAGGCACTACTTCTCCGGTTTCTGTGTGCCGAATGGTGAAGCTAACCTGGAACTTTGCCGACCCACGCGGTCGGGTGTGTCGAATCCAGCACACTCCCTCCGCGAGGCGGGAGAGGGCGCGGATTACGGTGGCCGCTCACGGCCCCGGTGCGGTGGGAAGGCACGCACGAGGGCCAGGGCACACCCCAGGCACAAGGTATGAGCGTACCCAGCGCAATCACTCCGGTCAAAACAAGGGCAGCGCCCCCGACACACCGAGGTTACGTCCGGGAGCCCGACCGCCCGTGTGATACGGGGGCTGTGGGCCCCTCGGGCCGCTCGGCCGCCGTGTCATGACCCACGAAATACGTCGGCCGGTTCTGCACGGCCGTGTAGATGCGCCCGACGTATTCGCCGAGCAGGCCCACACAGACCAGCTGGACCGCGCCGATGAACAGGACCCCGGTGAAGAGGGAGGTCCAGCCGGGGACCGTGTGGTCGAAGGCGTGGGCGCTCAGGGTGTAGACCATCAGCCCCAGGCAGACCAGGAAGGCGAAGCCGCCCAGCCAGGTCGCCACGCGCAGGGGCGCCGCGGAGAACCCGGTGACGCTGTCCACGGCGAGCCGGATCATCCGGCCGAGGGGGTACTTGCTGCTGCCGGCCGGGCGCGGGGCGCGCTCGTACGTCACCTCGCCGCTCGGGAACCCGAGCCACGGGACCAGGAGCCGGTAGACCCGCTGCTGGTCCGGCAGCGCCTTGAGCGCGTCCACGGCGGCCCGGCTGAGCAGCCGGAAGTCGCCGGCCTGGGCGGGGACGGACGGCCCGGCGAGCCGGCGCACCAGCCAGTAGTACAGCCCGGCCGTCCACCGCTTGAAGCCGGTGTCGCTGGCCCGGTCGGCCCGGATGCCGTAGACGATGTCCAGCGCTTCCTTCCGGGCCAGCGCCAGCATGTCGGTGATCTTCTCGGGCGGGTCCTGGAGGTCGGCGTCGATGCTGACGACATAGGCGCCGACGGCCCGGTCCAGGCCGGCGGTGAGGGCGGCCTGGTGGCCGGAGTTGCGGCGCAGGCCGATGATCCGCAGCTCGGGCCAGCCCAGCCGGAAGGCGGCGAGCAGCTCGGCGGTGCGGTCGGTGCTGCCGTCGTCGACGGCGATCACCTCGTAGCCGACGCCGAGGTCCGTGAGGACCGGGCGCAACCTGGTGACCAGGGCGGGAAGAACCTCTTCCTCGTTGAACATGGGTATGACGACCGACAAGACGGTCGCCGCAGCCGTGGTGATCGGCGCTTCTGGCACCCGTCCTCCCCCAACCTGTGGCGCACATGTGCGACTCTGTTGCGATCTTATGACCGCACTTCACGACCATCCGGGCAAGCGGTTCGGTTCCGTCCCCGCGGTCCGGCCGGTCGTCCCGAGGGGGGACCCCAGTCATGAGCACGGCCCGCAGCGACGCGGCGACGGACTCCGCCACGCCCGACGAGCCCGGCGGGCGGAAGGAACGACCCCCGGCGTTCCGCAGGCTCGCACTGCCGGACGGGCTACGACCGTACCTCGCCCCGCTGCTCCTCTACGGCGTGACGAAGCTCGTGGGCCTCTCCGTCTTCGCCTGGCTGCTGGAGTGGGCCGACGACTACCAGAAGAAGCAGCCGCGCTTCGGCGGCGGCGCGCACTGGTGGGACGTCCTCGCCACCTGGGACGGCTGGTGGTACCTCCAGGTCGCCGAGAAGGGGTACGACCCCAAGCCGCTGCAACCGCTCGGTCCCGGCGGTCTGTTCACGGTCAAACAGGACTCGGTCGCGTTCTTCCCGCTCTATCCGGGGCTGATCCGGGGCGTCTCGGAGATCACCGGGCTGGGGCTGTTCGGCTCCGGGATCCTGGTGTCGGTGCTGGCGTCCTTCGTGGCCGCCGCCGGCATCTACGCCGTGGTCTCGACGCTCGCGGGGGTCCGGGCCGGGACGATCGCGGCCGGGCTGTGGGCGGTGGCGCCCGGAGCGGGCGTGGAGTGGGCGGTCTACTCCGAGTCGGTCTTCGTGGCCATCGCCTCCTGGTGCTGCTACTGCGTGATGAAGCGCCGCTGGGTGGCGGCGGGACTGCTCGCCTTCCTGGCCGGGCTCAACCGGCCGACGTCCGCCGCGCTCATCGGGGCGGTCGGGCTCGCCGCGATCGTGACGCTGGCCCGCAAGGAGAGCAGGCGCGAGCACGGGATCGCCGGTCCCGTGTACGCGATGATCGCCGCGCCGCTCGGCCTGCTCACCTACGTCACCTGGGTCGGCCTCAGCATGGGCGACCTCACCGCCTACTTCACCCTCCAGCGCGAGGGCTGGGCGCACTACTTCGACTTCGGCGCCTACACGCTCGACGTCCTGGGCAACATCGCGGTCGGCCACGGCGACTACCTGTTCGCCTTCTCCACCCCCGACCTGATCGCCGTACAGATCGTGCTGGCGCTGCCCTTCCTGATCGCGCTGATGCTGCGCAAGAAGCCGCCGCTGGTGCTGGTCGCGTACACGCTGGCGTCGGTCGTGACGGTGCTGGGGACGCAGCAGATGTTCGGCAACACCGGCCGCTATCTGCTCCCCGCGTTCCCGCTGCTGCTGGCTCCGGCGGCGGCGCTCGGCCGGCTGAAGTGGCCGAGCCTCGCGGTGTTCTTCACGACGGCGGCGGTGGCCTCGGGCTGGTACGCGCACTACGTGATCTTCGAGCTGGGCATTCCGTAGCTCACCCGTCGGCCCGGCGGGGCCCGCGGTGCGCGCCGCGGGCGGCGCGTTCGGCGGCGAAGACGTCCTCCAGGCGGAAGAGCTGGGCCCGGCCCGCCCTGCCGGCCGGTCTGAGCCGGCCCAGCTGGACCCATTTGCGGATCGTGGCGGGAGCGACGCCGGCCTCCTGGGCGGCGAGCGGGCCCGGGATCAGGGTCGGCCGGTCCGGGTGGCTGCTCGGGCGGCTCATGCGCGGCCCCACTCCCCGTCGTCCCAGGTGTGCCGGTAGGCGGGGTCGTCGCGGCAGCCGCACCGCGGGTCCGTGCAGCGGCAGGCCGGGTTCACACAGAGGACGGCGCTGCGGTCCGGGAACGCCCGCAGCGAGACCGAGTCGCACCAGGGGCAGCGCCCGGAGACCCGGACGACGGTCTCGGTGTCGCCCAGCGCGCGGGCGCAGCGGCGGGCCATGCGCCGGGTCTCGTCGCGCACGTGCGCGGCCAGTACGGGGTCGGCGGCGATGCCGTCGAGGAGCCCGGCGATGCGGCGCAGCCGCTCGGGCACGGGCGCGCGGCGTGCACGGGCCAGGCCGAGCCGGTCCCGGACGGCCTCCTCCAGTTCGATCACTCCGTCGGTGATGTCCCGGATGGTGTCGGAGACGTGCAGGCGCAGGGGGGCCGCGCTGTGGCCGGGGGCGGTCAGACCGCGCTTGTGGAGAAGCAGCGTCTCCTCCCGCTCCTCCCGCAGCCGGGCCGCGAGGCCGTCGGAGGGCGGGGGTGCGGAGGGCCGGGCCGCCGGGGTCGTGCGGCCCGGGGCGAGTTCGGTGGCCAGCTCCGGGAACTGCTGGAGCAGGGTGGTGATCCACAGGGCCGCGTGCGCGGTGGGGTGGTCCTCGGGCGTACGGGCCTCAGTCACGCGGGCCTCCCGCGAGGACCGGGCGGCCGGAGCGCCAGAGACGGCCGCCGCAGACGCCGTCGAACCAGTTCTCGGCCGGGGCCACGGTCTCCTCGCAGGCGCGGCGCACGGGGCAGCCGGCGCAGGCCCGCAGCGCGGGGGCGGCCTCCTTGGCCTTCTTGGAGAAGACGACCTTCGGCGAGAGTCCGGCGCAGGCGGCGGCGGACTGCCAGCCGGGGGTGCGCTCGGAGCCGGTGGTGTGCCCGGGGCCGGTGGTGTGCGGGCGATCAGGTGGGCAGGAACTGGTTGCGGGCATGGGCATGGGACCCCCCTGTGGTTCGGAAGACGGTCCGTGAACGGGCCGTGCGAAGTGAACGCGCTTCAGGTTTACAGATTGCGCGCGCGCTCGCAACGAGTTTCGGGTCACCCCCCTCCGCCACGCACCCCCGAATCTCCACGAACCGCACAAATTTTCCTCATTGCTTGCACGAGAGCACGTAATTCCGTGCGCGCAAGCAAGCTAAACTCGTGCCACCCCCGAAGGAAGCGAGCAGAGATGAACAGCCAGGATCTGGACGCGTTCGCCGCGTGGGTCGAAGACCTGATGCGCGATCGCGGCTACGACATCGACAGCCCACGCGGCGGCGGAAAGTCACGGATAGCGGACGAGGCGGGCGTGCACCGCGCGGCCGTCACCCGCCTGCTCCAGCGGCAGAGCATGCCGGACCTCGAGACCACGCGCCGGCTGGCGCGCGTCCTCGGCGTCCCGGTCCGCGACATGCTCATCCGCTCCGGCCGGCTGACCGCGGAGGAACTCGCCGACCCGCACGACCACCTGGCCGCACCCGCGGCCGGCGCGGAGTTCGCCCGCCGCCCCACGCTGGAGGAGGTCGCCGACCTGCTCGGCGTGCCCGCCGACCGGCGGGAGATGTTCGTCAGGGTGGTGGAGCAGTTCCTGCCGAACGAGGCCCAGCCCCCGGGGCAGGGACGAGTCCGGGCACAGGGCCGTGAGGACGGACGGGTACTGATGGAGGCGGCGGGGACGTCCTCCGTCGGCGACTGACCGACCTCGACGGCCGCTCCGATCGACGGGCACCCGTGGGCCGACGGGGGCGCCGTTCGACGGTTCGGCGGTGGCGGTCGGCGGTTCGGCGTCCGACGGTCCGGTGTCCGATGGCACGGCGTCCGACGGTCCGGCGGCACGAGCGGCTGCCGCACGCGCGCACCCACGCGCCCAGGCGCCCAGGCGCCCGCACACGCAGACACACCCCCCTCCCCGCTCCACTCCCCCCACGCGTCACACCCCCACCTCACCCCCCACCTGCGATTTCGCGCCCCGCGCGCCCCTTCGGGACCTTCCTTCGCAACTTCCTCGCCGATTTAGTTGCGTGCGCGCACGCTCCTCTGTCACAGTTGGTGCAGCGGCGGAGCTGTGCCCGCGGCCCCCACCCGGGCCGTACCCGCCGCCGTACGCCGGGCCGAGGCGCCGTGCGCCTCCCCTCCCCGCCCCCGCGCGGCGCCCGCCCGGCGGCCCTTCCTTCTTCCCGCTTCCCGGCGAGGTGACCCGGCATGACCACACCCACCCCACCGAGCGCCTTCCCGGACGTCGAGGCCCTGGTCGTCGACATCCTGGAGGCCGACTCGGCGCTCTCCACCGCACTCGTCACGGTCGATCCGCCGTCGGACTTCAACGGCACGACCGCCGCGGTGCTCGTCAACCGGCGCGGCGGCGCCTGGATCGGCGAACTCCACGTCGACCAGCCGCTGATCGAGCTGGAGGTGTACGGCCCGACCAAGCAGGCCGCGCACGTCCTGGCCAACTCCGCCCGCCGCGCCCTGATGGCCGCGGCCGGCAACCACTACGGCACCAACCTCATCACCGAGGTGGAGGAGCAGGACGGCCCGCGCTGGCTGCCCGACTACCTCTACAGCGCGGCCAACCGCTATGTCGTCGTGCTGAAGGTGTTCCTGGACGTCTACTGACGCCCCCCCCCGCGGCCCCCTGTCTCCCGGGCCGCCCCCACAGACCGAAGGCCCCGCCCCCTCGCCTCCGAGCGAACCGGCGGGGCCTTCGCCGTACCCGGACCGCCCGGGCACGGCATCACCACCCCTCCCTAAGGAGAACCACCCATGGCAGGCACCAACACCTCCGAGATCCGCATCGCCGGAGTCGGCCGGCTCTACGTCGCCGCGGCCGACACCGACATCCCGACGACCTTCTCCACCGACCCGGCCACCGACTGGGCCGCCGGCTGGAAGAACCTCGGGTTCACCTCCGGCGACGGCGTCACCTTCAGCAAGAAGGACAAGCTGGAGCCGGTCGACGTGTGGCAGGCGGTCAGCCCGGTCCACTTCGTCTACTCGGACCGCGACCTCACGCTGAAGTTCTCGCTGCTCCAGTTCAACGAGGACACGCTGCCCTTCTTCATGGGCGGTGGCGCGGTCGAGGCCGTCACCGGCTCGACGGGCGTCTACAAGTACGACATCGCGGACCGCCCGTTCGCCGACGTGCGCGCCCTCGGCCTGGAGTTCACCGACGTCCGCGCCAACGACGGCACCTCCGTGACCTACCGCTTCGGCATCCCGCGCGGCCAGGTCACGGCGGCGGACGACATCAAGCTGGCCCGCAAGTCGCCGGCCCAGCTCGGCATCACCTACACGGCGATGGCCTCCGCCGACGGTTCGCCGCTGGCCAGCTTCCTGATGAAGGACGCCGCGTACGCCGCGTCCTGAACCACCCGGGTGGGGTGGGCCCGCACCCGCTCACCCCACCCCGGACCCGCACCACCGTCCTCATCCTCCGCAAGGCTTCACGGACCCAAGGAGCACCCATCACCATGGCCCGATTCGACGTCAACGCCGCCCGCGCCCAGCGCCTGGAAGCCCTCGGCCGCACCTGGTCGTTCGAGCTCGACGGCGAGAGCTTCACCCTGCCCACGGAGCTGTCCCGCGCCACCGCCAAGGCGCTGCGCCGGCTCGACGACAACGACGTGGACGGGCTGCTCGGGCTGCTCATGGGTGAGCAGCAGTTCGCACGCTTCGAGCGCCACGACGTCACCATGCAGGACATCGCCGCCGTCCTGGAGGCCTACGGCAAGGAGACCGGGCTCGGCCTGGGGGAAGACTGAGCCTCGTCGCGTTCGTCGACGAACACGCCGAGGCACTCGAAGCGGATCTGCTCCGCTACTACGGCATCGACCTGCTCGACTGGCACCGACAGCGCCTCTCCTCGCGGCGGCTCTCGCTGCTCGTCCGGCAACTGCCGCGCGACAGCGCCCTCAACCGGGACCTGCACGGCGAGGCCGCCGACTGGTCGGTGACGGACCATCTGCTGGCCGCCGCGGTGGACCATCTGGCGGCGGCGAACTGGATGTTCGCCGCGGTCAACTCGGACGAGAACGACCAGCCGGACCCGCCGGCGCCGGTACCGCGCCCGGGTGACGGATCCCGGGAGCCGACGGACACCGACGCCGCCGTACCGGAGCGCGGGCACGAGGACGGGTCGCCGTCCGCGAGGGAACTGGCCCGGTTCTTCGGGTGAGGCGGGACGGGTCCTGTCCCGTCGTGCCCTACTCGTCGCGGCGGCGGCCGCCGCTCGCCCGGCCCTCCAGCTCGTCGGCGAGGGCCCGGGCCTTGTCCGAGAGCCGACGGCGTTCGTCGCCACCGGCCCCGGCTCCTGGACCGGGTGCCGGCTCGGGCGCCCCGGGCGGTTCCGGTGCGGAACGCTCCGGCGCGTCCGTCGTACGGCGTCCCCGCTCGCGTCCGGTGGCCCCGGTGTCACCGGGGCGGTCCAGCGGGGGCACGCTGGGGCGGCCGTTGCGGCGGACCACCGCACGCCGTTCCGCGCGCGCCGACCGCTTCTGCCGCACCTCGCGCGCGGACAGAAGGATGTCGCCGGAAGAGCCGCCGGGGGAATCCCCCGGCTTCGCGCCGGCGCTCCGTTGATCGCCGCCGTCCCGGCCGCCGCCCCGCCGATCCGGGGTCGGCTGGGCGACCTTGCCGCGGCCCGTCTGCCGGGGCGGGGCCGCCGCCACCGGCGACCCGTCCGCCACCGTCCGCTCCCGCTCGCCGCGCGCCTCTACCCGCGTCACCTCGGAGGGAGGCCGCAGCAGCTGGACGTACGGCAGCGCGATGACCTCACCGCCCGCTTCGCCCTCGGCCCTGCGGGCCCGGCGCGGCCGGTGGCCGGTGCGGGCGTCGTCCTGGCCCTGGAGGTAGGCGGCGGTGATCCGTTCCTCGTAGGCGCGCCGGATCGCCGGCAGCTGCTCGGCGACGACGTCGGCCCAGCCGGCGCTGTAGGCGGCCAGTTCGCGGCGGTCGAGTTCGCCGCGCGGCAGGGTCACGAGGTCGAGCGGGTCGTGGCCCAGACGGAGAACGAGTTCGGAGACCCGGGCGATGAGATGGGGAAGATCGGGGGACTGTTCCAGCCAGTCGACCACATGATCATTTGGCGCATTGCTCGCGTCGCCGTCCACCCCGTTGGCCTTGCTCTCGTCCCCTGTCCCATCGCGCCCCCCGCGCGAGGACGGCTGCCCGTCGCCGTCCACCGTCGTCTGGCGTGCCCTCAGATTGCTTGCAGGGAACCGTAGTTAGCCGTTTTCTCGCCGACGGGAGAACGGCCGGATCCTACTCCACGAGCCTGACACGACTTTCAGCGCACCCTGCATCGCCGCAGGTCCGGACCGCGGAACCACGGAGAGTCCTCACCAAACACGGAACGGAACCACAGGACTACTCGTACACTAGTTCGAAAAGGCGCTTCGAACACCCAGGGAGCGTCATCTGCACCACAGACCAGCGGACAGACCAGCGGACAGACCGGAAAGCAGGCCGACATGGCGACTGGCACGAGCAACTCCCCGAAGCAGCCGATCGACACCTACACCCGCCTCGCCCACCTCCTGCACGCGACCGCCCCCGACCGCGAGGCCATGGTCGACCGGGTGTACGAAGAACTGCTCGCCCGGGAGTCACGCGCCTACGCCGCCGGCTGGTCGGACGCCTTGACGGAGGCCCGGCGGGCGCGCCGGAGCAGCCGGCCGTAGCCGACGGCAGGCCGCCACCGCGCCGGAGCCCACCCGGGACGGCCGACCCGCACGCCCTCACGCATGGAGCGCCCCCCGTCGCCCACGAGGCCGGAGCCGGCCGAGCGCGGGCGTTCATCCCCCGTGTTCACCCCATGAACAGAACCAGCACGGTGTAGCCGACGGCAATTCCGGCACCGATGTAACAGAATCCCATATCCATGGTCTTCCAGCCGGGTTTCCGCAGCTCGAACTCCGAGAGCGCGGAACCCGGTTTTCTCGGGTCGTACACCACGGGAATTTTGTTGCTACCGCCTTTCGGCACATCCTCCGGGGCCACGGACAGACGGTGCTTTTTCCCGTCCTGATCCGTGTAATGAACTATCAGCGAGTAGATCCCGGCGTTCCAGCTCTCG
This sequence comes from Streptomyces phaeofaciens, assembly GCF_014648915.1. Taxonomy (GTDB): domain Bacteria; phylum Actinomycetota; class Actinomycetes; order Streptomycetales; family Streptomycetaceae; genus Streptomyces; species Streptomyces phaeofaciens. The sequence continues at coordinate 31,321 of NZ_BMSA01000010.1, forward strand.
CCCGCACGCACTCCCGTCACGCGCACACCGCGCCGGTTGAGGGTAAATCGCGTGGAATACCCCAGTACACCCATCGTGAAAACTGCTGCGGGCACCAGGTAGCCCAGCAGATAGTAAACCGCCATCCCCACCTCCGTACGGAGTTTCACATCCTGCCACATACAAGCGAAGGAGGCAGGTCCCTTGAGCGATGAAACAAGGATCAAAGCCCTGGAGGAGAAGGTCGGCATCCTCCAGCAGGACATGACCAAAAAGCCGGATGCGGCGACCCTCGGCAACTATGTTCTGAACAGCCAGATCCGACCCGGCGCCCTGACGTCCAGCAGCGGCGAAGAGGTCCTGGCAACACAGAAATGGGTCACCGACAAGTCGGCGGCGAAGATCTGGAAACCCCAAGCGGATCCCGGCTTCACGGGGGTCGCCCTGCCGACCGGTTCCCTCGCGAGCTTCGCCCTCGGCTCCGTGGCGAGCATCGGTGTCGGCAGCATCCTCGCCGTCGCCCTCCCCACGTTCTATTCGCTTCAGGCAGCCTTCGAGAAGAAGCTCGAAAACAAATGGCAGATCGTGCGCCGGAAAAGCGGGTTCCTCTGGAAGGAGTCCGAGCAGCAGCGGATCGATCGCCTGATAAAGGAAGGGCTGCCGGGCAAGGTAAAGAACGCCCAGAAGCGTCTCAACTACCTGGAGAAGACGGTCGCCCAGTTGAAGCGGCAGTCGAACGTGACCCGACAAGCGGTACGGCACTCCGCGTCGTCCCCCGCCCTGGCGGGCACGACCGACCGCCTGGTCATCCTGGAGACGCGTGTGCGTCTGCTCGCGGAAGCTCTCGGGTGAGTCTCCCTCGGCTTCACGAAGCGCAGTTCCTCATGAATCCTGGAGGCCCATATGTCCCTCGTACAGTCCTTGCGCCGTTCCTCCACATCACTGGGCACCTTCGCCCAGAAGTCGGATGCCGCCGCCCGCGCCGCGAAGGAAATCGGTGACAAAGCCCGGACCGCGGACTCCGGGCTCAAGAACCTCAAGTCGTCCGCCCAGAACTCACAGAGCGAACTGAAAAAACTCAAGACCACCTCCGACCAGGCCGAGAAGTCCATCGGCAAGGCCGGCAGAACCGGTTCCACCGCCGGCAAGAACCTCGGAAAGTACGAGTCCGGGGCGAGCAAGGCGGCCAAGGGCCAGGACAAGATGAACAAGTCGATGAAGGGCAACTTCTTCGGCATGCTCATGGACCTGCTGCGGCCTCTCATCGAGAAGGTCGTCGAGATGGCGACCAAGTCGAAGACCATGCAGAAGGTCCTCAAGACGGCCTTCGGTGTCATCAAGTCCGTGATCAGCAGCGTCATGAAGGCCATCGGGCCGATCATGAAGAACGCCGCGAAGCTGATCAAGTCGGTCTGGAGCGGCATCAAGAAGGCCGTCTCGGCCGTCGTGAAGGCGATCGCCACGGTCATCAAGACCTACGTCAACATCTGGAAGAAGGTCATCAGCACCGCGCTGAAGGCCATCAAGACGGTCGTCTCCAGCGTGTGGAAGGGCATCAAGGCCGTCATCTCACCGGTCGTCAACTGGGTCAAGTCCGCGATCCCGAACGCCTTCCGGGCCGTCAAGGACAAGCTGTCCAGCATCTGGGGCGGCCTCAAGGGCATCGCAGGGCGGGCCTTCGACGGCATCAAGAGCGCGGTCAAGGGACCGATCAACGCGGTCATCGGCATCATCAACCGTGCGATCGGCGCCCTCAACGGCATCAAGGTCTCGATCCCGGGCTGGGTGCCCGGCGTCGGCGGCAAGACCTTCGGTGTCAGCCTGCCGAAGATCCCCATGCTGGCCGCCGGCGGTGTCGTCATGCCCCGCTCCGGCGGAGTCCCGGCGATCCTCGCCGAGGCCGGTGAGGCGGAGGCCGTGCTGCCGCTGAGCAAGCTCGACCGGCTGCTGCGGCGGACCGCCGCCCAGGGCCGGGCGTACACCGGGTCCGCCGGGACGGACGGCGCGCTGCACATCGAGCACTACTACGCGGCCGAGAACACGAGTCCCCAGCGGACGGCGGACGCCCTCATGTTCCTGGCGAAGGCGCGCGGATGAGTGCCGCCGCAGTGTCCGCAGGCGGCATGACCGACCCTCTCGCCGGTGTCGCGTCCGCCCTGGCGTCCTTCCGCACCCGGATCGAGCGCGGCGGCAGCGTGCTCGGTGGACTCACCGCCCGGGTCAAGGAAGCCGCTTCGCAGGTGGGCCGGGTCCGCACCACCACGGACCAGGGCAGTGCCGCACTGCGCCAGGTGAAGGAGAACGCGGAGTCCGCCACCCGTGCCGTTGCCAGAGCCGGACAGACCGCCGGCACCGCAGCCTCCGGCGTGAAGTCCTTCGGCTCCGCCGCCACGACCGCCAACCGGTCTGTCACCGGACTCGGTTCCGCCGTCGGGCTGCTGGTCGCCCTCACCGGCCTCATCGACATCGCCGGTCCCCTCGGCGACCTCATGGGCGCCTTCGGCACCGCCATGACCATCGGCGCCGGCGTCATGCTGGTCGTCAACGCCCTCACCCGCGCCAATCCGATCGGCTTCGTCACCGGGCTGCTGCTCCCGGTCGCCGGCTGGCTGCTCGATCTCGCGATGAACTCCGAGACCGGGCAGCGGCTGACGGAGCAGCTCGCCACGCTCGTGCTGAAGTACGTCGAGGGATATCTGACCGTCATGACCCCGGTGCTCAAGGGCATCGCGAGCGCGGTGAACACGTACGTCACCGGCTACCTCGCCGTGATCACCGGCGCGCTCACCGTCATCGGGGCCCTCGTCGGCACCGGGTTCGCCGTGCTGAAGGCGCTGACCACCGGGGACACCCGGGCGCTCAGCGGCAGGGTGTCGTCGATCTGGCGGGGGTTCAAGAACACGGTCGAGCCCGCCCTGCGGTGGATCACCCAGGACGTCCCCCGGATGTTCACCCGGATCAAGGAGGCCACCTCCCGCACCCTCGACGCGATGGGCCGGTTCGTCACCACCGGCGCCCAGAGCTTCGCCGGTGTGGTCAAGGGGCCGGTCCAGGGGCTCATCGCCTTCGCCAACTGGGTCATCGACAAGCTCAACGGCCTCAGCTTCAGCCTCCTCGGCAAGAAGTTCGGCGTCGACCTGGACCGGATCCCGATGCTCGCCGAGGGCGGTGTCGCGGTCCCCGGCGCCTCTCCCCGGGCGGGCCGCGTGCTGCCGCTGACCGAGCTGGAGCGCCGTCGCGCCCGTGCCGGGGAGCGGCGCCGGTCCTCGGCCCCGCGGCGCCACCACATCAAGGAGTTCCACGAGAACCGGGGTGCCGGCGCCCGCGGCACGGCGGAGGACCTGCTCTTCCTCGCCACCGCCCACGCATGCACCTGATCCCGAGAGCGAGGTGACGGCCGACATGGCCGAGACGACCACAACCGCATACACCGAGTACACCGAAGACACGACCCCCGGCTCACTCATCACCCGCGACGGGCAGATGCAGTGGGCCGGACTGCTGATGGGTCCCGGCACCCCGTACGAGATCGACCGGGCCGGGCTGAGCGGCTGGGAGGATCTGCCGGAGTACGACTCCTCCGACGCCGACCGCCCCACCGCCCACGGCGCCTGGCCGGGCGCCCGCTACGCCAAGCCCCGCAAGGTCGGCGGCACGGTGTGGACCGTCCCGCCGCAGGACGACACCGCCTCCTCGCTCGCCGCGACGCGCGCCCTGCGCCAGGCCCTGCTCCTCGGCGACCAGGAACGCTGGCTGGCGGTACGGCTGCACGGGGAGACGCTGGCCGTGCGGGCCCGGGTCAGCCAGCGGGTGCTGGCCGCCGACCGGACGTACACCACCCAGGGCGTCTCCCGGGCGTCCGTGCAGTGGTACGCCACCGACCCGCGCCGCTACTCGGTGACCGAGCGGACGGCGGTGACCGGCGCCCCGCAGCCGGAGAGCGGTCTCACCTGGCCGCTGACCTGGCCGCTGTACTGGGGCCAGGCGGCCTCCACCGGCGATGTCAACGCCGACAACGACGGTTCCGCGCCCACCCACCCGGTGATCACCTTCACCGGCCCGTGCGCCAACCCGACGGTGACCGACCGGGCCTCGGCCCAGCGGCTGCGCTACGAGATCGGGCTCGCCGCGGGCGACGAGCTGGTGGTGGACACCGCGGCCGGCACGGTCACCCTCAACGGCACCGCGTCCCGCCGGCACACGGCGGCCGCCGACAGCAGCCCGGAGGAGCTGTTCGCGTTCGCCCCGGGCCGCGCCCAGCTGGCCTTCCGACCCGACACCTACGACACCGGCGCCCGGATGACGGTGCGCTGGCGCGCAGCGGAGTGGTGATCACATGACCGTACGAGCGGCGTGGCTGACCGAGAACGGTCAGACGCGCGAGGACACCCGCCTCACCCTGTCCGGTCTGCTCACCGTCAACGCCTACGCCGCCGAGAACGTCCCGCTCAAGGCCCGCGGCGGCGTCGTCCCAGGCGGCCTCGCGCTCACCGGGGCCACCGGGGGCATGACCTTCACCATCGGCACCGGCCGCGCGTTCGTCCAGGGCGGCCGGAACAACCAGGGCGCCTACCCGGTCGCGGTGACCGAGCCGGAGACCCTGACCGTGCCCGCGGGCGACGCCCAGTACAACCGGATCGACCTCGTCGAACTCGTCGTCCGGGACGGCGTCTACGACGGCACCGCGGAGACCGCGGCCCTGGTCCGCCTGGTCCAGGGCACCCCAGCGGCCACCCCGGTGGTGCCGAACACGCCCGACGGCAGCGCCCTGCCGCTCTACCGGATCCTGGTGCCCAAGGGGGCGTCCGCCGGCACCGGCGGCCTTGACTGGGCCTCCGCGGTCACCAACCTGCGCTACCCGACGGTCGCCCTCGGCGGGATCGTCCCCGCCGGCAACTTCAACGGCGCGTACGCCGGCCAGTACCGCGAGGACTCCGGTGTGCTCCAGCGCTGGGACGGCACCGCCTGGGTGCCGTACCCGAGGTCGGTCGGAGGGATCGCCCCGTCCGCGCCCCTGCTCGTCGACGGCAGCTACACCGGCCAGTACCGGGAGGACGCCGCAGGACTGCTCCAGCGCTGGAACGGCAGCGCCTGGCAGTACGCGGAGGGCCGGACGACGATCCTGCTCAGCGCCTCGCAGACCGCCCCGCAGTCCGTGGCCAGCGGCAACTGGACGCAGATCACCCTCAACTCCGTCGACGTGGACGACGCGGGCGGCTGGACCGGCTCGAACACCTACACCGTGCCGCGGGCCGGGTGGTGGCGGCTGTCCTTCTCGGTGAGCTGGTTCTCGGAGTCCCTCACCTCGTCGCCCACCGGGTCGCGCGGGGCGCGCCTGCACCTCAACGGCGCCGGTGTCTCACGGGCCACCTGGCTGGTCGGCGCCGGGCCGCTCGCCACCAGCGTCGGCGGGAGCTGCCTGCTCAGGCTGGCGGTCGGCGACCGGCTCGCGCTGTTCGGACTCCAGAGCTCGGGGACCACCGTCACCGCTCTCGGCGGCTCCGGCTACGCCTCGAACCTCACCGCCGAGTGGCTCAGGTCCTGACGCCCCCTCACCGTCCGTTCCCCCTCCGGAGATCACAGGAGACCAGCAGATGAACCTGCGCAGCTCATGGGTGGCCGAGACCGGCCAGACCCGCGAGGACACCCGACTCACCCAGATCGGCGCCACCACGCCGGCCAACCCCCTGGAGGTCCGCTCCGGCATCCTGCCCGGCTCCTACGACGGGCAGTACCGGATGTCCGGGTTCTGGATGGAGGGCGGCGCCGGCACCATGACCGCCACGGTCCACGAGGGCCGGGCCGTCGTCCAGGCCGACAGCAACCAGGGCGCCTACCCGGTCGCGCTGGCCGAGCAGCTGAACCTCACCTTCGCCGACGGCGACGCCGTCTACGACCGGATCGACGTCGTCGTCCTGCGGATCTACGACCGCCTGTACGACAACACCGGCTTCACCAAGGCCGCCGTCGAGATCGTCAAGGGCACCCCGGCCGCCACCCCGGCCGCGCCCGCGCTCCCCGGCATCGCGCTGCCGGTCTACCGGGTGCTGGTCCCGCGCGGCCGCAGCGCCGGCAACGGCGGCATCAGCTGGAACACCGACGTGACGGACCTGCGCACCCCCGTCGTCGCCCTCGGCGGCATCCTCCCGGTGTACGGCGACACCGGCAACGGCGCCTACCCGGGCCAGTACCGGGACTCCGGCGGCGCCCTCCAGCGCTGGGACGGCTCCGCCTGGGTGTCGTACCCGAGCGCGCTGGGCGGGATCGCCCCGGCAGGCGCGGTCACCACGGCCAGCTACACCGGCCAGTACCGCGACTCCTCCGACGGCCGGCTCCAGCGCTGGAACGGCTCGACCTGGGTGTCGTACCAGCCGGTCCCCACCTGGACCGACTACACACCGGTCTGGGGCGCCGAGTCCGGCACCGCGCCCGCGATCGGCAACGGCACCCTGGCCGGGTCGTACGCCAGGACGGGCACCGTCGTGCACGTCCGGATCTATCTGAAGATCGGCTCCACGACCAACCTGACGGCCCAGGGCACCAACGGCAACTGGTACTTCTCGCTGCCGACGCCGCCGCTCGCGACGACCTGGAAGCTGGCCGGGCGGGTGCTGAACACCCTCGGCTTCGACGCCTCCGCCGGCACCCAGTACCCGGGCAGCGCGGAACTGTCGACCGCGAACGGCGGCAGCGCGCGCCGGCTGCGCGAGTCCCTGAAGCAGGCCAATGCCTACTGGGACAAGGCCTTCCCGTTCGCCTGGGCCGTCAACGACGAGCTGTCGATCCACGGAACCTACGAAGCCGCCGCCCTCTGACGCCCGACGCGAAGGAACCGCCATGAACGCACGCTCCGCCTGGCTGTCCCCGGACGGCCAGACCCGGGAGGACACCCGGGTCACCCAGACCGGGGCACTCACCCCGGTCACCGACATCAAGGGGCGTTCCGGTGTCCTGCCCGGCTCGGAGAACGGCCTGTACCGGGTCACCGGCCTGTGGCTGAACGGCACCGCCGGCGGCATGACCGCCACCGTGGGCGTCGGCCGGGCCGTGATCCAGTCCACGGTGGCACGCGGCGCCTACCCGGTGGCCGTCACCGATCCGGTCCCGCTCACCTTCGCCGACGGCGACTCCCAGTACGGCCGGATCGACCTGGTCGTCCTGCGGATCTACGACCACGCCCACGACGGCTCCGGCCGCGCCGAGGCCGCCGTCGAGATCGTCCAGGGCACCCCGGCCGCCACCCCGTCCGCGCCGGCCGCCCCGGACGTGTCCCTCGTCCTGTTCACCGTCGCCGTCGCCAAGAACACCGCGACCGGCACCGGCGGCATCGCCTGGGACACCGCCCGGGTCGACCTGCGCCCCACCACCGTGCCGGCGGGCGGCATCCTGCCGACCCGCTCCGACGACACCGCGCCCGGCGGCTACCCCGGCCACTACCGGGACGTGGGCGACACCCTGCAACGCTGGAGCTCCACCGCCTGGGTGCCCTACCCGAAGGGCATCGGCGGGATCGTCCCGGCCGGGGTGCTGACCACCGGCGGGTACCCCGGCCAGTACCGGGACTCCTCCCTGGGGCAGCTCCAGCGCTGGAACGGCGGCACCTGGCAGCCCGCCGTACCGGGACCGGCGTTCGCCTCGTCGCTGGACGCCGGCTCCACCACCTCGACGACGTACACCGCCGCCCTGCTGGACACCTCCGTCGCGGCGCTCACCGTCACCTTCACCGCCCCGCCGTCCGGCTCCGTGATCATCGGCCTCGGCGCGCGGATGTACACCAAGGACAGCGAGACCGCCTCCGCGCACATGTCCCCGCAGGTCACGCTGGGCTCCACGGTGGTCTGGGCGGCGGACGACGAGCGCGCCGCGTCGTGCTCGGGTGCCGTCAACACGTCGGTCTCGACCCAGCTGCGCCTGAACTCGCTGATCGCCGGCTCCACCTACACGGTCACCGCGATGCACCGGTCGACCAGCAGCACCGTCGTCTGCTGGTTCGACACGCTCTACCTGCGCGTCGACCCGATCGCCTGACCTCCCGCCCTTCCGAAAGGAGTCGACCATGCCCGTCCGTTCCGGATGGCTCTCCCACGACGGCCAGTCCCGCGAGGACACCCGGCTCGTCTCACTGGGCGCCCTCACCCCGACCTCACCGGTCGCCACCCGCTCCGGCGTCCTGCCGGGCTCCTCCGACGGCCAGTCGCGGATCTCCGGCTTCACCGTCGACGGCGTCGCCGGCACCATGTCCGCCACCGTCCACCCGGGCCGGGCCGTCGTCCAGGGCGCCGACGCCCAGGGCGCGTACCCGGTCGCCCTCGCCGAGAACCAGACGCTGACCTTCGCCGACGGCGACGCCCAGTACCACCGGATCGACCTGGTCGTCCTGCGCGTCTACGACGACGCCTACGACGGCTCCGGCCGCACCGAGGCCGTCATCGAGATCGTCCGGGGAACCCCGGCCGCCACCCCGGCCGTGCCCGCCACCCCGGCCGTGTCGATCCCGCTGTACGAGGTCGTCATCGCCACCAAGGCGAGCGCCGGCACCGGCGGCATCGCCTGGGCCTCGGCCCTCACCGGCCGCCGTACCGCCACGGTCGGCGTCGGCGGCATCCTCCCGGTGACCACGGACACCTCCAACGGCGCCTACCCCGGCCAGTACCGCGACCTGGGCGGCCAGCTCCAGCGCTGGACCGGCACCGCCTGGGCCGACTACCCGGTGCTGCCGGCCTGGCAGAGCTGGACGCCCGCCTGGACGACGAACACCGGCAACGCCCTGCCGTCGTACGGCAACGCCGTGGTGAGCGGCCGGTACCTGAAGCACGGCAGGACCGTGCACGCCAACTTCACCGTCGTCTTCGGCACCACCACGACCTACGGCACCAGCCCCACCGCGTCCGACAACTGGCGGTTCTCGCTGCCGGTGCCGGCCTCGGCGGCCCAGTCGGTCGTCGGATTCGCCGAACTCGCCGTGGACAACACCAGCCGGATCGTCTCCCGGGTGCAGATCGGCACCACCGGCACCTTCGAACTGGTGATCTCCACGGGCCGCTCCAGCGGGGCCGCGCTCGCCAACACAGGTCTCGTCGACGCCCTCTCGCCCTGGACCTGGGCGAGCGGCAACTCCCTCCTCGGCACGCTCACCTACGAGGCCGCCGCATGACGACCACGACCACGCCGTACCGCGCGATCTTCTGCGACCTGCGGTCCGACGACACCATCGACATCCTGCCGCTGCGGGACGTCACCGTGGACGACTACATCGGCAAGCCGGGCTCCCTGTCCGGCACCGTGCCCGTGCCCGACGCGGCGATCGCCGCCCGGGTCCGCCGCATCGAGGAGGGCCGCACCGCGGTCTACCTCCAGCGCGGCAACGACCTGTGGTGGGGCGGCATCATCTGGACGTCCACCCTCCAGAGCGACGACCGGGGCGTGCTCAGCCTCGGCATCCAGGCGGCCACCTTCGAGTCGTACGCCGGCCGCCGCCGTATCCGGGACGACCTGAACTTCCGGGACAAGGACCAGCTGGTGGTGGCCCGCAAACTGTGGGAGCACCTTCAGACCGGCACGGTCGACGACGGGAGCGGGCCCACGACGGCCGGCGGGGACATCGGCGTCACCTACGGCTACGAGACCAGCGGGCTGAACCGTTCGGTGGCCTACCGCGACGGCGACGAGACGGTGTACCTGGAAGCGCTGGACGCGCTCGCCGCCCTGGAGAACGGCTTCGAGCACCACATCGGCGTCTACCGCGACCCGGTCACCGGAGAGCGGGTGCGCCGACTGCGGCTGGGCAGCCCGCGCATCCTGATCGGCAGCACCGACCTGGTGCTGGACCGGCCGGGCACGATCCTGTCGTACTCCTTCCCGCGCGACGCCACCCGAGGCGGCACCACCGCCCGCGCCCGGGGCGCCACCGACAACACCAACCAGGCCGCCGAGTCCCGTCCGCTGTACGCCGACGCCGATGTCGCCGTCGGCGACACCCTGATCGCCGCCGGCTATCCGCGCGTCGACCTCACCTCGGACCACAACGACGTCGCCAGCACCACGATCCTGCGGTCCCTGGCCAACGCCGAGCTGACCGAGGGCGCCGGGGCGGTGGTGATCCCCGAGATCAGCGTCCGCCTCGACGGCCTGGTGCCCCCGGCGCTGCTGGGCCGCACGGTCCGGCTGCGGATCACCGACGAGTGGTGGACCGAGGGGCTCGACACCCGCTACCGCATCGTCGGCGTCAAGGTCAGCCCGGCGCAGCGGGGCCGCCCCGACACCGCCGAGCTCTATCTGGAGGAAGCCTGATGCCCCAGCTGCCCGAGGACATCATCGACCGGCTGACCCGGATGGAACGCCGGATCCAGCAGCTCTCCACCGCCGTCAACACCCGCCCCGCGCTCAACACGATCACCGGCGGCGAGGTGGAGATCAGCGACGGCACCCTGAAGGTCACCGACGGCGGCACCCTGCTGGTGCAGCGGCCGGGCAGCACCGGCGCCATGTTCCGGGTCGGCTCGTGGAAGGACGCCGAGTACGGACTGGAGATCCACCGCCAGACCGGCAGCCTCGCCATGACCCTGTTCAACGGCGACGGCACCGCGAGCTCGCTCCAGCCCCTGCGGATCTACGACAACGGCAGCCGGGAGATCTTCTCCGACGACGTCAACAACGGCGGCCTGGCCCGGCCGTGGCTGGCCATGCTGCCCCCGCAGGACACCACGCAGTCCCGCTGGCCGCAGACCAGCTCCACCGCCTGGGTGACGATCGCGCTGTCGTACAACCCGGTCTGGCAGCCGAAGCTGCGGCTGCGGCTGAACACCGCGGTCAGCTCGGGCGCGACCGGACAGGTCCGGGTGCTGGTCAACGGCGCCGTATGGGGGCCGACCGTCGGCGCCGGCACCGAGTTCGACTGGACCGACCTGATCAGCACCGATTTCGCCGCGGTCCACACGACCACGCTGAAGGTCGAGATCCAGGCCGTCGTCACCTCCACCTCCGGCTTCGTCTACGCGAACCCGGTCCTGATGCACGGCCGCCAGACCTGAGGAAGGCAACCATGGACATCGACCCCACCCAGCCCTGGGGCCTCGCGATCGACTACGCGGGCCGGGCCACGCTCACCGAGAACGGCCACACGGTGTACGTCAACGTCTCCGACACCAGCCTCAGTTCGGTCATCGGGCCCGATCCGATCACCGGCACCTACTCGCCCGTCACCGTCACCGCCCAGTTCTCCGAGACCGGCGACGACAGCACGGTGCTGCGCGGCAGCGGCCGGATCACGGTGTGGCCGGCCGGCACCGCGCCCGTCGTGCCCGACCCGACCGCCGTCCAGCGCGCGGTCACCGCCGCACTGGCCGACTTCGAGAACGCCCGGACGGCGTACGCCGCCCTGTGCGCCCGGTGGGCGGCGGACGACGGCTCCGGGGACGGCGGCGGTACGGAGCCCGGACCCGACGACCCAGCGGACACCGGCACCGAGGAGGGTTCCGCCACCCCCGTCTGACGGCGCGCCACCGCCCGCCACCCACCAGCCCCGAGCCGTCCCACGTCACGGCCGGGGTTTTCTCATGCCCGGAACCACCCAGGGAGGCACCGCCCATGGCCAACCCCCTCTCCGCCGACGCCCTCGTCGCCGCGCTCAGGGCCGAAGGCGTCAACGTCGTCGAACACGCCGGCTGGCGCTCCAACAACCGCAACCACAAAGGAAGCTGGGGCCCGGTCAACGGCGTGATCATCCATCACACCGTCACCTCCGGCACCAGCAACAGCGTGAACCTCTGCTTCAACGGCCACTCCGCCCTCCCCGGCCCGCTCTGCCACGGCGTGATCGCCAAGGACGGCACGGTCCACCTCGTCGGCAACGGCCGCGCCAACCACGCCGGCCGCGGGGACGGCGACGTCCTGCGGGCCGTCGTCGCCGAGAAGCCGCTGCCCGCCCCCGACGAGAACGACACGGACGGCAACGTCCACTTCTACGGCTTCGAGTGCGTCAACCTCGGCGACGGCAAGGACGGCTGGCCCGAGGTCCAGCTGGAGGCCATGGTCCGGGCCTCCGCCGCGCTGTGCCGGGCACACGGCTGGAGCGCCCACTCCGTCATCGGCCACAAGGAGTGGACCAACACCAAGATCGACCCGCGCGGCTTCGCGATGACGGACTTCCGCGCCCGGGTCACGGCCCGCCTCGGCACCCGGCCCACGCCGGGCAGACCGACGTACCAGCCGTTCCCCGGCGCCGACTGGTTCAGGAAGAAGCCGCGGTCGGCGATCGTCACTGCGATGGGCAAGCGCCTGGTCGCGGCCGGCTGCTCCGCCTACACCTCGGGCCCCGGCCCGCAGTGGACGGAGGCCGACCGGCTCGCCTACGCCAAGTGGCAGCGCAAGCTCGGCTACACCGGCGCCGCCGCCGACGGCTGGCCCGGCGCCACGTCCTGGGCGGCCCTGAAGGTCCCGTACAGCTCCTGAGAATCGAGGCTCACCATGTCAGAGGCCGCCAAGCGGACCCTCCGCACCGTCGTCCAGACCGCTGCCGGCCTGTGTGTCCTGCTGCCTGCGGTCGTCGACGCCGCCGGGGTCCCGGACACGCTGCCCTGGGCCGCCGGGGCCCTGGCCGTCGCCGCCGGCGTCACCCGGGTGATGGCCCTGCCCGCCGTACAGGCGCTGCTGCCCGGGTGGCTGCGCACGGACGCCCCCGCGAACGGCGACGCGGCGCTGCTGTCCCTCGCCGACCGGGGCGCGGACGGGAGGGACACGTGAACGAACCCCACCCGCTCTCCGACCCCACCTCCGTCGCCGTGGAACTGGAACGGCTGCGCGGCACCGTGGAGGCCGGGTTCGCCCGCGCCGACGGCCAGCTCGCGCTGCTGGTGCAGCGCAGCGACCAGACCGACAAGCAGCTCGCCGACCACGAACAGCGCCTCGACGCGCTGGAGCGCTCCCGCTGGCCGCTCGCCAGCATCGGCGCGCTGGCCGCCGTCACCACGGTGGCCGTGGCGGTCTGGGAACTCACCGCACGCTAGGAACGCCGAAGGGCGGTCACCCCGTACGCAACGGGGTGACCGCCCTTCAGTGTGTTTCAGCTACCACTCACTGGTTGTACGGACCGTAGTCGTAGTCCTCCAGCGGAACGGCCTGGCCGGAGCCCGTGCCGAACGGCGAGTAGTCGATGTCGTCGTAGCCGACGGCCGAGTACATCGCGGCCTTGGCCTCTTCGGTCGGCTCGACCCGGATGTTGCGGTAGCGGGACAGACCCGTACCGGCCGGGATGAGCTTACCGATGATGACGTTCTCCTTGAGGCCGATCAGGGAGTCGGACTTGGCGTTGATCGCCGCGTCCGTCAGCACCCTGGTCGTCTCCTGGAAGGACGCCGCCGACAGCCAGGACTCCGTGGCCAGCGAGGCCTTGGTGATACCCATGAGCTGCGGACGACCGGAGGCCGGGTGACCGCCCTCCTGCACCACACGACGGTTCTCGACCTCGAACTTCGAGCGCTCGACGAGCTCGCCGGGCAGCAGCTCGGCGTCGCCGGACTCGATGATCGTCACACGGCGCAGCATCTGCCGGATGATGATCTCGATGTGCTTGTCGTGGATCGACACACCCTGCGAGTTGTACACCTTCTGGACCTCGCCGACCAGGTGGACCTGGACGGCACGCTGACCCAGGATGCGCAGCACGTCGTGCGGGTTGGTGGCACCCACGGTGAGCTTCTGGCCCACCTCGACGTGCTCGCCCTCGCTGACCAGGAGTCGGGCGCGCTTCGAGATCGGGAACGCCGTCTCGTCGCTGCCGTCGTCCGGCGTGATGACGATCTTCTTGGTCTTCTCGGTCTCCTCGATCCGCACGCGGCCCTGGGCCTCGGAGATCGGGGCGACACCCTTCGGGGTACGGGCCTCGAAGAGCTCGACGACACGCGGCAGACCCTGGGTGATGTCGTCACCGGCCACACCACCGGTGTGGAAGGTACGCATCGTCAGCTGGGTACCGGGCTCACCGATGGACTGGGCGGCGATGATGCCGACCGCCTCACCGATGTCGACCAGCTTGCCGGTGGCCAGCGAACGGCCGTAGCACATGGCGCAGGTGCCGACCTGGGACTCGCAGGTCAGAACCGAGCGGGTCTTGACCTCCTCGACGCCGGCCTTGACCAGCTGGTCGATGAGGACGTCACCGAGGTCGACGCCCGCCGGGGCGAGCACCTTGCCGTCCACCACGATGTCCTCGGCGAGGCAGCGCGCGTACACGCTGGTCTCGGCGTTGGCCTCCTTGCGCAGCACACCGGTCTCGTCGCGCTCGGCGATGGCCAGCTTGAGGCCGCGCTCGGTACCGCAGTCCTCCTCGCGGATGATGACGTCCTGCGAGACGTCCACCAGACGACGGGTGAGGTAACCCGAGTCGGCGGTACGCAGGGCGGTGTCCGCCAGACCCTTACGGGCACCGTGCGTGGAGATGAAGTACTCCAGCACGGACAGGCCCTCACGGAAGGACGCCTTGATGGGACGCGGGATCGTCTCGTTCTTGGCGTTCGACACCAGACCACGCATACCGGCGATCTGCCGCATCTGCATCATGTTTCCTCGGGCACCCGAGTCAACCATCATGAAGATGGGGTTCGTCTTGGGGAAGTTCGCGTTCATCGCCTCGGCGACCTCGTTGGTCGCCTTGGTCCAGATCGCGATGAGCTCCTGCGTGCGCTCTTCCTTGGTGATCAGACCGCGCTCGTACTGCTTCTGGACCTTCTCGTCCTGCGCCTCGTAGCCCGCGACGATCTCCTTCTTCGCCTCGGGAACGACGACGTCGGAGATGGCCACGGTGACACCGGAACGGGTACCCCAGTAGAAGCCGGCCGCCTTCAGGTTGTCGAGCGTCGCCGCCACGATGACCTTGGGGTAGCGCTCGGCCAGGTCGTTGACGATCTCGCCGAGCTGCTTCTTGCCCACCGAGTAGTCGACGAACGGGTAGTCCTCGGGCAGCAGCTCGTTGAAGAGCGCGCGGCCCAGGGTCGTCCGCAGCCGGAACGAGTCACCCTGCTGCCACTCGGGCTCGCCCTCCTCGCGCGCCGGCGGGGTCCAGCCGCGCGGCGGGATGGTGCCCACCGGGAAGCGGATGTCGATCGCCGACTGGAGCGCGAGCTCACCGGCGTCGAACGCCATGATCGCCTCGGCCGAGGAGCCGAACGCGCGGCCCTCGCCCTTGGTGTCACGCAGTTCACCGTCGGTGGTGAGGAAGAACAGACCGAGGACCATGTCCTGGGTCGGCATCGTCACCGGACGGCCGTCGGCGGGCTTGAGGATGTTGTTCGAGGACAGCATCAGGATGCGGGCCTCGGCCTGCGCCTCCGCGGAGAGCGGCAGGTGCACGGCCATCTGGTCACCGTCGAAGTCCGCGTTGAACGCGGTGCAGACGAGCGGGTGGATCTGGATGGCCTTGCCCTCGACCAGCTGCGGCTCGAAGGCCTGGATGCCGAGGCGGTGCAGCGTGGGCGCACGGTTCAGCAGAACCGGGTGCTCCGCGATGACCTCTTCCAGGACGTCGTACACGACCGTGCGGCCGCGCTCGACCATCCGCTTGGCGCTCTTGATGTTCTGCGCGTGGTTCAGGTCGACCAGGCGCTTCATCACGAACGGCTTGAAGAGCTCCAGCGCCATGGCCTTCGGCAGGCCGCACTGGTGCAGCTTCAGCTGCGGGCCGACGACGATCACGGAACGCGCGGAGTAGTCCACACGCTTGCCGAGCAGGTTCTGACGGAATCGACCCTGCTTGCCCTTCAGCATGTCGCTGAGGGACTTCAGCGGACGGTTGCCGGGGCCCGTGACGGGGCGACCACGACGGCCGTTGTCGAAGAGCGCGTCGACGGCCTCCTGAAGCATGCGCTTCTCGTTGTTCACGATGATCTCGGGCGCACCGAGGTCGAGAAGGCGCTTCAGACGGTTGTTGCGGTTGATCACACGGCGGTACAGGTCGTTGAGGTCGGAGGTTGCGAAGCGGCCACCGTCCAGCTGCACCATCGGGCGAAGGTCCGGCGGGATGACCGGCACGCAGTCCAGCACCATGCCCTTGGGGCTGTTGCTGGTCTGGAGGAACGCGGAGACGACCTTGAGGCGCTTGAGCGCACGGGTCTTCTTCTGGCCCTTGCCGGTACGGATGATCTCGCGGAGACGCTCGGCCTCCTCGTCGAGGTCGAAGGACTCCAGGCGCTTCTGCAGCGCCGCGGCACCCATCGAACCGTCGAAGTACGTGCCGAAGCGGTCACGAAGCTCGCGGTAGAGCAGCTCGTCGCCCTCGAGGTCCTGGACCTTGAGGTTCTTGAAGCGGGTCCACACCTCGTCGAGACGGTCGATCTCGCGCTGGGCGCGGTCGCGCAGCTGCTTCATCTCACGCTCGGCACCCTCGCGCACCTTGCGGCGCACGTCGGCCTTGGCACCCTCGGCCTCGAGCTCGGCCAGGTCGGTCTCGAGCTTCTTGGCGCGGGCCTCCAGGTCGGCGTCCCGGCGGTTCTCGACCTGCTGGCGCTCGACGGAGACGTGCGCCTCCAGGGAGGGCAGGTCGCGCGTACGGCGCTCCTCGTCGACGTACGTGATCATGTACGCCGCGAAGTAGATGACCTTCTCGAGGTCCTTGGGAGCCAGGTCGAGCAGGTAGCCCAGCCGGCTCGGGACACCCTTGAAGTACCAGATGTGCGTGACGGGGGCGGCGAGCTCGATGTGGCCCATCCGCTCACGGCGCACCTTGGCACGGGTCACCTCGACGCCGCAGCGCTCACAGATGATGCCCTTGAACCGGACGCGCTTGTACTTGCCGCAGTAGCACTCCCAGTCCCGGGTCGGACCGAAGATCTTCTCGCAGAAGAGCCCGTCCTTTTCCGGCTTGAGCGTGCGGTAGTTGATCGTCTCGGGCTTCTTGACCTCGCCGTGGCTCCACTGACGGATGTCGTCCGCGGTGGCCAGGCCGATCCGGAGCTCGTCGAAGAAGTTGACGTCGAGCACTATGCGTCAATCCCTCTCAGGGTTGTAAGTCTTGGGGTCTGAAACGGGGGTCTCGGGGCCGGCCGGAGGCTCAGGGATCTTCATCGCTGAACCTCCGGACCGAACTCCCGTCAGACCTCTTCGACGCTGCTCGGCTCGCGCCGGGACAGGTCGATGCCGAGCTCCTCCGCAGCGCGGAAGACGTCCTCGTCGGTGTCACGCATCTCGATGGACATACCGTCGCTGGACAGCACCTCCACGTTCAGGCAGAGAGACTGCATCTCCTTGATGAGCACCTTGAAGGACTCGGGGATGCCGGGCTCGGGGATGTTCTCGCCCTTGACGATGGCCTCGTAGACCTTCACGCGGCCGGTCACGTCGTCGGACTTGATGGTCAGCAGCTCCTGGAGGGCGTAGGCGGCGCCGTATGCCTCCAGCGCCCACACCTCCATCTCACCGAATCGCTGGCCACCGAACTGGGCCTTACCACCCAGCGGCTGCTGGGTGATCATCGAGTACGGGCCGGTCGAACGGGCGTGCAGCTTGTCGTCGACCAGGTGGTGCAGCTTCAGGATGTACATGTAGCCGACCGAGATCGGGTCCGGGAACGGCTCACCGCTACGACCGTCGAACAGCCGCGCCTTGCCGGACGGGAGCACCATGCGCTCGCCGTCGCGGTTCGGGATGGTGTGCTGGAGCAGACCCGCCAGCTCGTCCTCACGGGCACCGTCGAACACCGGGGTGGCGACGT
This sequence comes from Streptomyces phaeofaciens, assembly GCF_014648915.1. Lineage (GTDB taxonomy): Bacteria > Actinomycetota > Actinomycetes > Streptomycetales > Streptomycetaceae > Streptomyces > Streptomyces phaeofaciens. The sequence continues at coordinate 49,001 of NZ_BMSA01000010.1, forward strand.
TGGTGCCGGGGGCGACCTGGTCGGCACCGATGACCTGGAGGCGCTGCGCCCACTCGTCGGCGAGACCGGAGACGTCCCAGCCGCGGCTGGCGAGCCAGCCGAGGTGGATCTCCAGAACCTGCCCCGGGTTCATTCGGGACGGCACACCGAGCGGGTTGAGGATGATGTCGACCGGGGTCCCGTCCTCGAGGAACGGCATGTCCTCGATGGGCAGGATCTTGGAGATGACACCCTTGTTGCCGTGACGGCCGGCGAGCTTGTCACCGTCCGTGATCTTGCGCTTCTGCGCCACGTAGACCCGAACCAGCTGGTTCACGCCCGGCGGCAGCTCGTCGCCTTCCTCACGGTCGAAGACACGGACGCCGATGACCTTGCCGATCTCGCCGTGCGGGACCTTCAGCGAGGTGTCACGGACCTCACGGGCCTTCTCACCGAAGATCGCGCGCAGCAGGCGCTCCTCGGGCGTCAGCTCGGTCTCGCCCTTGGGCGTGACCTTGCCGACGAGGATGTCACCGGCGACGACCTCGGCACCGATCCGGATGATGCCGCGCTCGTCGAGGTCGGCGAGGACCTCCTCGGAGACGTTCGGGATGTCCCGGGTGATCTCCTCGGGGCCGAGCTTGGTGTCACGGGCGTCGACCTCGTGCTCCTCGATGTGGATCGAGGAGAGGACGTCGTCCTGCACGAGGCGCTGCGACAGGATGATCGCGTCCTCGTAGTTGTGACCCTCCCACGGCATGAACGCCACGAGCAGGTTCTTGCCCAGCGCCATCTCGCCGTTCTCGGTGGCCGGACCGTCGGCCAGGACCTGGCCCTCGATGATCCGGTCGCCCTCGTTGACGATGACCTTCTGGTTGACCGAGGTGCCCTGGTTGGAGCGGGCGAACTTGGCCAGGCGGTACGTGATGTACGTGCCGTCGTCGTTGGCGGTGGTGATGTAGTCCGCGGAGACCTCCTGGACCACACCCGCCTTCTCGGCCTTGACCACGTCGCCGGCGTCGACGGCGGAGCGGTACTCCATGCCGGTGCCGACGAGCGGGGACTCGCTCTTGATGAGCGGGACGGCCTGACGCATCATGTTCGCGCCCATGAGGGCACGGTTGGCGTCGTCGTGCTCGAGGAACGGGATCATGGCGGTCGCGACCGACACCATCTGGCGCGGCGAGACGTCCATGTAGTCCACGTCGTCACCGGCGACGTAGTCGACCTCGCCGCCACGGCGGCGGACCAGGACGCGGTTCTCGGTGAAGCGCATGTCGTCGTTGAGCGTGGCGTTGGCCTGCGCGATGACGTAGCGGTCCTCTTCGTCGGCCGTCAGGTAGTCGACCTCGTCGGTGACCTGGCCGTCGACGACCTTGCGGTACGGGGTCTCGACGAAACCGAACGCGTTGACCCGGCCGTAGGAGGCGAGCGAGCCGATCAGACCGATGTTCGGGCCTTCGGGCGTCTCGATCGGGCACATGCGGCCGTAGTGGGACGGGTGCACGTCACGGACCTCGAAGCCGGCCCGCTCACGGGACAGACCACCGGGACCCAGCGCCGAGAGACGACGCTTGTGCGTCAGACCCGACAGCGGGTTGTTCTGGTCCATGAACTGCGACAGCTGGCTGGTGCCGAAGAACTCCTTGATGGAGGCGACGACCGGCCGGATGTTGATCAGGGTCTGCGGCGTGATCGCCTCGACGTCCTGGGTCGTCATGCGCTCACGGACGACGCGCTCCATACGAGCCAGACCCGTACGGACCTGGTTCTGGATGAGCTCGCCGACGCTGCGCAGACGACGGTTGCCGAAGTGGTCGATGTCGTCGGTTTCGACGACGATCGTCTGACCGCTGTCGCCGACCGTCTCGGTCTCGCCCGCGTGCAGCTTCACGAGGTACTTGATCGTCGCGATGACGTCCTCGACGGTCAGGACACCGGCGTCGAGGGGCGCGTCCGCCGCCAGCTTCTTGTTGACCTTGTAGCGGCCGACCTTGGCGAGGTCGTAGCGCTTGGGGTTGAAGTAGAGGTTCTCGAGCAGCGTCTGCGCGGCCTCACGCGTGGGGGGCTCGCCCGGACGCAGCTTGCGGTAGATGTCGAGCAGCGCGTCGTCCTGGCCCTGGGTGTGGTCCTTCTCCAGGGTGGCGCGCATGGACTCGTACTCGCCGAACTCCTCGAGGATCTGCTCGGTCGTCCAGCCGAGCGCCTTCAGGAGGACGGTCACCGACTGCTTGCGCTTGCGGTCGATGCGGACGCCGACCATGTCGCGCTTGTCGATCTCCATCTCCAGCCAGGCACCCCGGGACGGGATGATCTTGGCGGAGAAGATGTCCTTGTCGGACGTCTTGTCGATCGAGGAGTCGAAGTAGACACCCGGCGAACGGACGAGCTGCGACACGACGACGCGCTCGGTGCCGTTGATGACGAAGGTGCCCTTGTTGGTCATGAGCGGGAAGTCGCCCATGAAGACCGTCTGGGACTTGATCTCGCCGGTCTCGTTGTTGGTGAACTCGGCCGTCACGAAGAGCGGGGCCGCGTACGTGAAGTCGCGGTCCTTGCACTCGTCGATGCTGTTCTTCGGCGGCTCGAAACGGTGGTCGCGGAACGTCAGCGACATCGACCCGGAGAAGTCCTCGATCGGGGAGATCTCCTCGAAGATCTCCTCGAGGCCGGACTTGGTGGGGACGTCCTGACCGTTCTCGAGAGCCTCCTCGACCCGACTCTGCCAAGCGGTGTTGCCGAGCAGCCAGTCAAAGCTCTCGGTCTGCAGCGCGAGCAGGTTCGGAACCTCGAGAGGCTCCTTGATCTTTGCAAAAGAGATGCGCAGCGGGGCGGTGCTGGCGCCGTTGTTCGTATTCGCGGTCGAGGCGTTGCGCGAGGCGGCCAAGAGGGGGTCCTTCCGAGGGCTCGGACTCACTACGCGCGTACCGGCCCCTCTCCCGCGCACAGACACGAACCGCCCTTTTCGGCCGTAGGGCCAGCTCAGGGATGTTCCGATCGTCTGTGCTCAAGTGAGGGCATGCCCCTGGTGACGGGCAGGGGACAGCTAACAGGCAGCGCAAAGGGTCAGTGTAGCCACTTGGCACACTGATGTCCAGTGCGGGTTTTTCGAGACCCTCGTGGTTCTCAACGCCCTCGGTCTGATTGCCCTCAACGCACGGTGATACTGCCCTCTTCGCCGTCGATCCATGCCTCGGATTCGGATCCTTGTGACGACGCGTCCTGAGAATTGCGCGCTGCGTGCGGTTCGTCAAGGCCCCCCATGCCCGGACCCTGGGCTCGGAGACACTACGAAGATCACCATACCCCCCGCTCACAAGGGTTCCAGGTAACCGTGACCACGCTCCGGAGAACGCCGAAGAGCGACCACCCAGATGGATGATCGCTCTTCGGTGCGTGGGCGTTACAGCCCCCAGGGGACTGTTTCAGCCATCGCGTGCGGTCGTCGCCGACCGCGGGGTGTTACTTGACCTCGACGGAGGCGCCGGCGCCCTTGAGGGACTCGGCGGCCTTCTCCGCGGCTTCCTTGGCGACCTTCTCGAGAACGGGCTTCGGGGCGCCGTCCACGAGGTCCTTGGCCTCCTTCAGACCCAGGGAGGTCAGCTCACGCACGACCTTGATGACCTGGATCTTCTTGTCGCCGGCGCCCGTGAGGATGACGTCGAACTCGTCCTGCTCCTCAGCGGCCTCGGCCGGGGCGCCGGGGACGGCGGGGCCGGCAACGGCGACGGCCGCGGCGGCGGTGACGTCGAAGCGCTCCTCGAAGGCCTTGACGAACTCGGAGAGCTCGATGAGGGTCATCTCGTCGAACTGCGCGAGCAGGTCGTCCTGGCTGAGCTTCGCCATGGTGGCGGTCCTTCCACTAATTCGGCTGGTGCCGGATGTACATGTCTGGCGGGCGTACGTTCGGCCCGCTGTGACCCTCGCCTCAGGCGTACTGCCTCAGGCGGCGGTCATTTCGCGAGCCGAGTTACTCGGCACCGCCCTGCTCGTCGCGCTTGGCACGAAGGGCGTCCACGGTGCGGACGAGCTTCGACGGCAGCGCCTGGAAGAGCGTGGCAGCCTGCGACTGCTTGCCCTTCATGGCACCGGCCAGCTTGGCGAGCAGAACCTCGCGGGACTCGAGGTCCGCAAGCTTCTTGATCTCGTCGGCGGTCAGCGCCTTGCCGTCAAGGACACCGCCCTTGATGACGAGGTTCGGGTTGTCCTTGGCGAAGTCACGAAGACCCTTCGCCGACGTCACCGGGTCACCGGTGATGAAGGCGACCGCCGTCGGACCGTTGAACAGGTCGTCGAGCGTGTTGATCCCGGCCTCGTTGGCCGCAATCTTGGTCAGCGTGTTCTTCACCACGGCGTACTGGGCGTTCTCACCGAGCGAACGACGCAGCGTCTTGAGCTGCGCCACGGTGAGACCCCGGTACTCGGTCAGCACGGCGGCGTTCGAGCTGCGGAACTGCTCCGTCAGCTCGGCCACCGCGGCAGCCTTGTCGGGCCTTGCCATAGAGCGTCGGCCTCCTTCCGGGTGATGAGGACCGCTCAGAAGGGGCTGAACAAACGAAACGCCCCGGCACAGGTGCACGGGGCGTAGCTCGACCGAACAGAATCCAGGGATTCCGGTCCGGGAGCACTTCCACACTCACCTGCGCGGGTCGTCCGTATGTCAACGGATCCTTCGGCCACCGCACTCTCTTGCGAGCGCACGGCAACGACCAGCGGTCTTTGGCTTCTTTAGGAGAGTACGGGAGGCATACGGCGACAAGCAAATCCGCCCGTACGGGACTCCCGTACGGGGCTCAGTCCTCCTTGGCCTTCCGCATCGCCTCGGACATGTCGAAGGTGTCCGAGGCGGGCGGCGCCTTGACGGTGACCGGCTTGCCGAAGTCGGCGAAGGCGAAGGTGAGGTCCAGCTCGCCGTGGCGCCCGAAGCCCTGGACGCGCATCTTGCGGGTGCGGTCCTCGGCGTCGGTCCACAGGTCCAGGGTCAGCTCGTCGACGCCCAGCTTCTCGTACTGGGCGAGGCTCTTCTCGGTCCGCTGGCGGACCTTCTTCGGCTCGTCCTCGTAGAAGTCGCGGATGCCGTCGAGGGTGGCCGTACCCGTGTAGTGGGTGGTGCGGACGCCGTCGACGGTCTCGGTGCCGGACTCCTTCAGATCGTCGGCCGCGCCGAGGAACCCGCTCTCGTGGGAGGGGTTGTCCCGGAACCGGTCCCCGGCCGCACTGCTGTCGATCTCGACCCCGCTCGGGGTGTCGGAGATGCCCGGCGCCCCGATCCTGATCCAGTGCTTGCCGTCCTCGTTCGCTTCGTCGGAGCCCATGTAGAGCGCCCCGTCGACCAGCCGGAACTCGCCGGTGCCCTGGTCGGGCCCGCCGAGCACGGTCGACTCCAGGCTCATGGCGGCTGGCTCGGTGCTGATCGCGGCCTCGGCCCGGACCCGGCCCTCCTCGGGTGTCCGGCCGGTCATGGTGTAGCGCAGCGACACGGTCCGCTCCGCCTTCTCCGCGGCCCGGGCGACCGCGGCCGCGGCGGCGGCCGAGTCGCTCCCGCCGTCCGCCCCGCCCGCCGCGCCGCAGCCCGCGACGAGCAGTGCGGACAGCCCGAGGACACCCACGGAAAACCTCATCCGACTTCCCCCAGAACACCCATACAGAGAACACACGGTCGATACACAGCAAGACCGTGAACGTATCCCAGAGGGCGCGGTGAGGTCCTGTGAATATCTACGAGGTGCCGAGGCCCTGCTGCTTCACCAGTTCGGCGAAGTCCGCGGTGTCACTGGCCGGGGGTTCGTCGACGCTCACATCGGTGCCGTAGTCGCTGTAGTACGCGGTCTGGGTGAAGGCGCCGGCCGTGGTCTCGCCCTTTTCGACCTTCTTCACCAGGAGGTCCTGGTCGTCGACCCAGATGTCCACGGTCTCGGTGCTGACGCCGGCCTGCTCCAGCTGCTTCTTCAGGTCGTCGAGCTGGCTCCGGTCGAGGTTGGAGTTCTGCGAGGCGAGGTCGGCCACGTCGACCGTGCCCGAGTAGTGCGTGGTCTCCTGGCCCCGGACCTTCTCCTCGCCGACCTTGCGCACGTCCCCGGAGGCCAGCAGGAGCTTCACCGACTGGTTCGGGGTGGTGTTCTGCATCTGGTCCTTCAGATACGCGCCCGAGCCGCCCCCGAGGCTCTCCAGGTCGTCGTACGCGTACTTGATCCAGTGCTTGCCGCCGGCCTGCTCGGCGAAGGCGTCGCCCATCCTGGCGTAGTAGGCGTCGGGCAGGTAGCGGGCCTCCATCGAGGTGCTGCCCGTCTGCCGCATCGTCTCGGCCATGGTGCCGCCGGTGTAGGTGATGGTGAGGGTGCCGGTGAGTCCGTCGCCCCAGCCGAGGGCGCCGTCGGCGGTCATCGACATCACCGAGCCCATGGTCGTGGTGGACTCGACCTTCGCGGAGTCGGCGTCGTCCGTGGACTTCTCCGCGCTGCGCAGGGCGGCGACGGGCGAGAACCGTGGCGTTCCGTCCTTGCCGGAACCGCCGGAACCGCCGGAGTCCCCGGATCCTTCCGAGCCCCCCGAACTGCAGGCCGCCACTCCCGTCAGCAGGGTCACCGCCGCGATCGAGAGGCCCGTACGGCGCACGGTCGTGCTCTTCATTCGCTCCACCCCCAAGGAATCCTGTGTTCGCACGCTAACGCACGGCACTGACACCCGTGCGGGAAAAAGAGTTCGTACGACAAACAGGGACGAGCCCCGCACCTCGAAAGGTTGCGGGGCTCGTCGGGTGACTGCTGTGAGCTGTCAGGCTCAGACCGCGGCCGGGTCCTCCTCGACGAGGAGGTTGCGGGTGCGGTTCGAGTCGACCGGAATGCCGGGGCCGACCGTGGTGCTGATCGCGGCCTTCTTGATGTAGCGACCCTTGGCGGCGGACGGCTTCAGACGGAGGATCTCCTCCAGGGCCGCGCCGTAGTTCTCCACCAGCTTGGTGTCGTCGAAGGACACCTTGCCGATGATGAAGTGCAGGTTCGAGTGCTTGTCGACGCGGAACTCGATCTTGCCGCCCTTGATCTCGGTCACAGCCTTGGCGGTGTCCGGGGTGACGGTGCCCGTCTTCGGGTTCGGCATCAGGCCACGGGGACCGAGCACGCGGCCGAGGCGGCCGACCTTGCCCATGAGGTCCGGGGTGGCGACGACGGCGTCGAAGTCCAGACGGCCCTTCGCGACCTCGTCGATCAGTTCGTCGGAGCCGACGATGTCGGCGCCCGCGGCCTCCGCGGCCGCAGCACGGTCACCGGTCGCGAAGACCAGGACCCGGGCGGTCTTGCCGGTGCCGTGCGGCAGGTTCACGGTGCCACGGACCATCTGGTCGGCCTTGCGCGGGTCGACACCCAGGCGGAAGGCGACCTCGACGGTGCCGTCGTACTTGCTCGTGGAGGTCTCCTTGGCGAGACGGACGGCCTCGAGCGGGGCGTAGAGCTTGTCCCGGTCGACCTTGGCGTCCGCAGCGCGGAGAGACTTGCTGCGCTTGCTCACTACTGCTCCTGGTGATTCTGAGGAGTCGTGGTACGGGCCGAGCAGGCCCTTCCACACTTCTGCTGGTACGGGGGGTGAGGTCAGCCCTCGACGGTGACGCCCATGGAACGCGCGGTACCGGCGATGATCTTCGCGGCAGCGTCCAGGTCGTTGGCGTTGAGGTCGGGCAGCTTGGTGGTGGCGATCTCGCGGACCTGCGCCTCGGTGATCTTGGCGACCTTGGTCTTGTGCGGCTCGCCGGAGCCCTTCTCGATGCCCGCGGCCTTCAGGATCATCTTCGCGGCCGGCGGCGTCTTGGTCACGAAGGTGAAGGAGCGGTCCTCGTAGACCGTGATCTCCACCGGGATGACCCAGCCACGCTGCGACTCGGTCGCGGCGTTGTAGGCCTTGCAGAACTCCATGATGTTGACGCCGTGCTGGCCCAGCGCGGGACCGACCGGCGGAGCCGGGTTCGCCGCACCGGCGTTGATCTGGAGCTTGATAAGCCCCGTGACCTTCTTCTTCTTGGGAGGCATTGCTCTCTCCGGGTCCTAGTGAGAGTTTTCAGCCGTCCGGTCCGGATCATCCGGATGGAGGCATACCGCACAACGATAACGGGTATCCCTGCGCGGCCAAAAACCGAGCAGGTCAGACCGGCTACGAGAGCCCGTCTGACCTGTTCGGAGGCTGGGGTTCCAGAATCAGTTCTTCTGGATCTGGTCGAAGCTCAGCTCGACCGGGGTCTCGCGGCCGAAGATCTCGACGAGACCCTTGACCTTCTTCGAGTCGGCGTTGATCTCGTTGATCGTGGCCTGGAGCGTGGCGAACGGGCCGTCGGTGACGGTGACCGAGTCGCCGACCTCGAAGTCGAGCACCTGGACCTCGACCTTGCGCTGCGGCGCGGGCTTGCCCTCGGCCTCGGCGGCCTCACGGGCGGCCTTCTCCTCGGCCTCCGGGGCGAGCATCTTGACGATCTCGTCCAGGGTCAGCGGGTACGGGTCGTAGGCGTTGCCCACGAAGCCGGTGACGCCGGGGGTGTTGCGGACGACGCCCCAGGACTCGTTCGTCAGGTCCATCCGGACGAGAACGTAGCCGGGGAGCTTGTTCTGGCGGATCGTCTTGCGGTCGCCGTTCTTGATCTGGACGACCTCTTCCTGCGGCACCTCGGCCTGGAAGATGTAGTCCTCGACGTTCAGCGAGACGGCGCGCTGCTCCAGGTTGGTCTTCACCCGGTTCTCGTAACCCGCGTAGGTGTGGATCACGTACCACTCGCCGGGGAGGGTGCGCAGTTCCTCGCGCAGGGCGGTGACGGGGTCGACGGGCTCGGCCGGCTCTTCTTCCTCGGCCTCGGCCTCTTCTTCGGCCTCGACGTCGGTCTCGTCCTCGTCCTCGACGTCGGTCTCGTCCTCGGCCTCTTCGTCGGCTTCGGTCGCGTCCTCGACGTCGCCCTCGTCCTCGCCGTCCTCGACGTGGAGGGCGGCTTCCTCCGCGGGCTCGCCCGCTTCGGCGTCCGCAGCCTCGAACTCGTCCAGGTCCTCGTCAGCGCCCTCGACGATGTCGAGCTCGTCGTCGACGTCGTCGGGCTCGATGGCGTCGTTCAGGTTCTGGTCAGACACGGTGGCTGCTTCTTCCTGGATACATGGGGGTGGAACACGCGAAAGGGGCGCCGATCACCCGGCGCCCTTCGCTCTTGGCTCAGCCGAAGACGTACTTGGCGGCGTGGCTGAGTCCATAGTCAATCACGGTCACCAGGCCGATCATGATGACCACGAAGACGATCACCACGGTCGTGTACGTCGTCATCTGGCTTCGCGAGGGCCAGACGACCTTGCGGAGCTCCGCGACGATCTGGCGGTAGAAAAGGGCGAGGCGCTTCAGCGGGCCCTTCTTGGCACGCTTTCCGCCCTTGCGGCCCTTCTTCTTGGCCTCAGGCACTTCGTCCTGGGCATCAGGCGTGTCGATGGAGCCCACGGCGTCCGCCATTCGTCCTCACCTGTTCCCGGGTCGTGGCCGTGCCGCGCCCGGTCTGAGCCGCACGGCTGTGCATTGCTGTACGTACATGCGCACACATCCTGGCGATGGTGTGTGTAGCAGGGCCGGAGGGACTTGAACCCCCAACCGCTGGTTTTGGAGACCAGTGCTCTACCAATTGAGCTACGACCCTTTGTGTGTCTTCAACTTACCGCATCCGACCGGGTGCTCGGTGTGCACCGGTTGTGGCACGGCTGTTGAAGGCCAACGACGTGAGAGTGTACGTGGTCCGGGGCGCCCCGTCGAACGGAAAATGGTCTTGGACGGATTCCGTCTGGTGTTCTGCCGGTTGCCCAGTGGGTGAAACCCGTGTGCCGGGCCGGTTTCCTGTCTGAAAACATGGGCCGTATGAGCGCTGCAACCTCTCCCACCGAGCGCCGGGTCTCCGCCCGCGTCGGCGCGATCTCCGAGTCAGCCACCCTCGCCGTGGACGCCAAGGCCAAGGCCCTGAAGGCCGCCGGGCGTCCGGTGATCGGCTTCGGTGCCGGCGAGCCCGACTTCCCGACCCCGGACTACGTCGTCGCGGCCGCCGTCGCGGCCTGCCAGGACCCCAAGTACCACCGGTACACGCCGGCCGGCGGTCTGCCCGAGCTGAAGGCCGCGATCGCCGCGAAGACGCTGCGCGACTCCGGCTACGAGGTCGACCCGGCGCAGATCCTGGTCACCAACGGCGGCAAGCAGGCGATCTACAACGCCTTCGCCGCGATCCTCGACCCGGGCGACGAGGTCATCGTCCCGGCGCCCTACTGGACGACGTACCCGGAGTCGATCCGTCTCGCCGGCGGTGTGCCGGTGGAGGTCGTGGCCGACGAGACCACCGGCTACCGGGTCTCGGTCGAGCAGCTGGAGGCCGCGCGCACCGAGAACACGAAGGTCGTGCTCTTCGTCTCCCCGTCCAACCCGACCGGCGCGGTCTACAGCGCCGAGGAGGCCGAGGCGATCGGCCGCTGGGCCGTGGAGCACGGCCTGTGGGTGATGACGGACGAGATCTACGAGCACCTCGTCTACGGCGACGCGACGTTCACCTCGCTGCCGGCCATCCTGCCCGAGCTGCGCGACAAGTGCGTGGTCGTCAACGGTGTCGCCAAGACGTACGCGATGACCGGCTGGCGGGTCGGGTGGATCATCGGCCCGAAGGACGTCGTGAAGGCCGCGACGAACCTCCAGTCGCACGCCACCTCCAACGTCTCCAACGTGGCCCAGGTCGCCGCGCTGGCCGCCGTCTCGGGTGACCTGTCGGCCGTGGAGACGATGCGCGAGGCCTTCGACCGCCGCCGCAAGACGATCGTGCGGATGCTCAACGAGATCGACGGCGTGCTCTGCCCGGAGCCCGAGGGCGCCTTCTACGCGTACCCGTCGGTGAAGGGGCTGCTCGGCAAGGAGATCCGCGGCAAGCGCCCGCAGAACAGCACCGAACTGGCCGAGCTGATCCTGGACGAGGCCGAGGTCGCGGTCGTCCCGGGCGAGGCCTTCGGCACGCCGGGCTACCTGCGGCTGTCGTACGCCCTGGGTGACGAGGACCTCGTCGAGGGCGTGAGCCGGATCCAGAAGCTGCTGGCGGAGGCCAGGGACTGACGTCTCCACACGCGCGTACGGGCCGTTTCCCTCCGGGGAGGCGGCCCGTTTCTTCGTGCGAGCAAGACCACGTTCAGGGAATCGGCTACCGGGACGGCGGTGGCGTACGGCAGGATTCCTGAATGGAGCGTGTACGTGATGTCTCTGAGCTGCCGAAAGCCCATCTGCATCTGCACTTCACCGGGTCCATGCGGCCCGGGACCGTGCTGGAGCTGGCCGACAAGTACGGGGTGCGTCTGCCCGAGGCGCTGACCGACGCGCTGACCAGCGGCGAGCCACCGAGCCTGCGGGCCACGGACGAGCGGGGCTGGTTCCGCTTCCAGCGGCTCTACGACGCGGCGCGGTCCTGTCTGCGGCAGCCCGAGGACATACAGCGACTGGTGCGGGAGGCCGCGGAGGAGGACATCAGGGACGGCTCCGGATGGCTGGAGATCCAGGTCGACCCGACGTCGTACGCGCCCCGGCTGGGCGGGCTGATCCCGGCGCTGGAGATCATCCTGGACGCCGTCGAGAAGGCCTCGCGGGAGACCGGGCTCGGGATGCGGGTGCTGGTCGCGGCGAACCGTATGAAGCATCCGCTGGACGCCCGGACGCTGGCCCGGCTCGCGGTGCGGTTCGCCGACCGGGGTGTGGTCGGTTTCGGGCTGTCGAACGACGAACGGCGGGGCATGGCGCGGGACTTCGACCGGGCCTTCGCCATCGCGCGGGACGGCGGGCTGCTGTCCGCGCCGCACGGCGGTGAGCTGACGGGTCCGTCCTCCGTGCGGGACTGCCTGGACGACCTGCACGCGACCCGGGTGGGGCACGGCGTACGGGCGGCCGAGGATCCCCGGCTGCTGAGGCGGCTGGCCGAGCGCGGCGTGACCTGCGAGGTGTGCCCGGCGTCGAACGTGGCCCTCGGCGTCTACGAGAAGCACGAGGACGTACCCCTGCGCACTCTGTTCGAGGCCGGCGTGCCGATGGCGCTGGGCGCCGACGACCCGCTCCTGTTCGGTTCCCGGCTGGCCGCCCAGTACGAGATCGCCCGCCGCCACCACGGCTTCACGGACGCGGAACTGGCGGAACTGGCCCGTCAGTCGATCCGGGGATCGGCGGCGCCGGAGGACATGAGGACGAAGCTGCTGGCGGGCGTGGACGACTGGCTGGCGGCGTAGCGCGCCCCTCCCTCGCGCCGCGACCCCTAGAGCCCGGCTCCGACCATCACCGGCTCGTTGACTAGCGTGATCCCGAACGCCTCGCGGACTCCGGCCACGACCTCCCGGGCCAGCGCGAGCAGGTCCTCGGTCGTCGCCTCGCCCCGGTTGGTGAGGGCGAGGGTGTGCTTGGTGGAGATGCGCGCGGGCCCGTCGCCGTAGCCCTTGGTGAAGCCCGACTTGTCGATCAGCCAGGCCGCGGAGGTCTTGGTGCGCCCCTCGCCCGCCGGGTACGCGGGCGGCTCCACGCCGTCGCCCAGCCGCTCCCGCACGCGCGCGTGGAACACCGCGAAGTCGGCGTCGGTGAGGATCGGGTTGGTGAAGAACGAGCCGGCCGACCAGGTGTCGTGGTCCTCGGCGTCCAGCACCATGCCCTTCCCGGCGCGCAGCTTCAGCACGGTCTCCCGGGCGTCGGCGAGCGGCACGCGGTCGCCGGGCGCCACGCCCAGCGCCCGGGCCGTCTCGGCGTACTTCAGCGGCGCCGACAGGCCGTCCGCGTCCTCCAGCTCGAAGCGGACGCGCAGCACGACATACCGCTCGGGGTCGGCCTTGAAGCGGCTGTGGCGGTACGAGAAGGCGCACTCGGCGTTGGTGAGCGTGACCGTCTCGCCCGCGCGGCGGTCGTAGGCGATCACCTCGGTGATGCTGGAGGAGACCTCCTGGCCGTACGCCCCCACGTTCTGGATGGGGGTCGCGCCGGCCGAGCCGGGGATGCCGGCTAGACACTCGACACCGGCCAGCCCGGCCTCGACGGTGCGGGCGACGGCGTCGGTCCACACCTCGCCGGCGGCCAGTTCGAGCCGGGTGCCGACCTGTTCGAAGCCGCGGGTGGCGATGCGCAGGGCGGTGCCGTCGAAGCCCTTGTCGCCGATGACGAGGTTCGAACCGCCGCCGATCAGCAGCAGTGGCGTACCGGCGGCGTCGGCCTCGCGCACGGCGGCGATCACCTCGGCGTCGGTGGTCGCGGTCACCAGCCGGGTGGCGGGGCCGCCCAGCCGGAAGGTGGTCAGCGGGGCGAGCGGGGCGTCGTGAAGTTCCAGCACGCGCCCAAGCCTACGAGACCCCACCGACACCCCCGCCCCGCACGGGTCCGTACCGCGCCCCACGCGCGTGTGGGGCCCCGCCGGTGTCGGCGGGGCCCGCACGCGTGCGTGCCGTCACGTTCCCCCGCCGTGCGGGAGCTTCCCGGGGGTTCAGCGCTCGGCGCCCTCCAGCACCGGCACCGCACCGGCGTCGGTCTTCGCGTCGGTCTCCCCCGCGGTCCCGCCGGGGACGGCCCGGCGTGCCGCGGGGATCAGCAGCGCCGCCACGCCGGCCAGCGCCACCACGGCCGCGCCGGTGACCAGGGCGGGCCGCAGCCCGTCCACGAAGGCCTGGCCGGACTCGTAGCCGCCCTGGGCCGAGAAGATCGACGACATGACGGCGATGCCGAGGGCGCCGCCGACCTCGCGCAGCGCGTTGTTCGCGCCGGAGGCGATCCCCTGCTCCTGGGCGCGGACGCTGGACATCACCAGGTTGGCCGCCGGGGCGAAGTACAGGGCCATGCCGATGCCGCTGACGATCAGCCCGGGCAGCTGGACGGCGTAGGAGGCGTCGACGGTCGCGACGGCGGCCATCCAGGCGAGTCCGGCAGCCTGGAGGAAGAGCCCGGCGGCGACGACCGGCCGCCCGCCGATCCGGTCGGAGAGGATCCCGGCGATCGGCGCGACGAGCATCGGCATGCCGGTCCACGGCAGCATCCGCAGCCCCGCCTCGGTGGGCGAGTAGCCGAGGACGCCCTGCATGTACTGGCTGAGCAGGAAGATCGATCCGAACATGCCGAGGAACATCAGCAGGCTGGCCGCGTTGATGCCGGCGAAGGCCCGCGAGCGGAACAGCCGCATCGGCAGCATGGGGTTGGCCGCGCGCATGCCGTACAGCACGAAGGCGACGAGGAGCACGCTTCCCGCGAACAGCCCGGTCAGCACCAGCGTGCTGGTCCAGCCGTCGGCCGGCCCGCGCACCAGGCCGTAGACGATCCCGAAGAGCCCGCCGCTGGCGAGCAGGGTGCCGGGTATGTCGAGGGGCGCGCCGGTGCCGTACGACTCGGCGAGCCGCAGCCGGGCGAGCGGCAGCAGCGCGAGGCCCAGCGGAACGTTCAGCCAGAAGATCCAGTGCCAGGACACATGTTCGGTGAGGCTGCCGCCGATGAGCGGCCCGGAGGCCACCGCGAGCCCGTTGACGGCCCCCCAGATCCCGTACGCCATCCCGCGCTTGGCGGCGGGCACGGCGGCCGTGAGCAGGGTGAGCGTCAGCGGCATCATGATCGCCGCGCCGACGCCCTGCACCGCGCGGGCGGCGATCAGGGAGTCGATGCCGGGCGCCATGGCCGCCGCGGCGGAGGCGCCGGTGAAGACGGTGAGCCCGACGAGGAACATCCGCCGCCGGCCGAACCGGTCGCCGAGCGCCGCGCCGAACATCAGCAGGACGGCGAAGGTGAGGGTGTAGGCGCTCACGGTCCATTCGAGGTCACCCAGCCCACCGCCGAGGTCCTCGCGGATGGACGGCAGGGCGGTGGTGACGACGAGATTGTCGAGTGCCGCCATGAATCCGGCGACGCCGGTGATGACGAGGGCCCAGACGGTTCCCCCGCGCGTGGTGGTCCGTGGGCTCTGCTGTGCCGTTTCCTGTGACATCTCTCCCCCAGAGAGATCGATGGTTAGTTATGGATGACTAACTTTTGCGGGCATGAAGGGACACCGACAGCCGGCATACCGCCCCACCCCGCGCCCCGCGCCTACTTCTCCAGTCGGCCCGTGGCCCGGGCCGAGGGGTAGATCCCCTCCCACACCCGGTGCCCGGGTGGGAACCCCATGGCCACCAGACAGTTGATGAGCATGCCGTAGGCCATGAACGTCGTCGTCTCGTCGACGTCCGCGCCGAGCGGCACGTGGACGGTGTCCCACAGCCGCATCCACCCGGCCCGCACGGCGTCGCCGAACTCGTGGTCCCCCTCCGCCTCGGCGGCGGCCACGGCGAGATACGTCTGCATCTGCATCATCAGCCGCTCGGGCCGCTCCGCGATGACCTTGGCGTACGCGTTTCCCATGGCATGGACGGCCTCTTCGCCCTCCAGCCCTTCGGCAGCCTCCTCGAACATACGGATGAAATCGTCCATACAGCGCTCGGAGACCGCCAGAAAGATCGCCTTCTTGCCGGGGAAGAGCCTGAAGAGATACGGCTGCGAGACGCCCACCCGCCGGGCGATCGCCTCGGTCGACGTGCCGTGATACCCACCCCGGGCGAACTCGGTGGTCGCCGCCCGGACGACGCTCTCACGCCGCTCCTCCGCACTCATCCTGGTCATGGAAGTAAGTTAGTACTCAATCACTAACTACGTCAAGGCGTGGGGTTGGGTGTTGCGTGGGGTGGGGGTGGCGTTGCCTGGGGTGGGGGGGGTGTCGGGTTCGGCGTGGGGTGGGAGCCGGGTCCGGCTCGGCATGGCGTCGCGTCCGGGGTGGTGTCGCGTGGCCGGCTTGGTGTCCCGTGGTGTGGCGTAGCGCCGTATCCAGGAACGACGTACCCACCTCGCCCGTTGTCACGGACAGGGGGCCCGACACGCGTAAGGGGCGCCCCGCAATGGAGAACGCCCCTTACCGACAGCTGTCCGCCCGGCAGTGATCCACCGCCCGTTCAGAGTCGGCCGACCCAGGCGGGTCGGCTCCGGCGAGCGGGCCGCCTCACGCCGCCCGCCTGGAGCGAGACCGACTCAGGCCAGCCGCACAACCGCCCGGGACATGCCGAGCACCTTCTGGCCGCCGCTGGTGACCGTCAGGTCGACCCGGACGGTGTTGTCGTCGAGCTTGGCCCCGACCTTGGCGGTGACCTCGATCACGGCGCCCTGGTCGTCGTTGGGGACGACGACGGGCTTGGTGAAGCGGACGCCGTAGTCGACGACCGCGCCCGGGTCGCCGGTCCAGTCGGTGACCACGCGGATCGCCTCGGCCATGGTGAACATGCCGTGCGCGATGACGTCCGGCAGGCCCACCTCCTTGGCGAACTTCTCGTTCCAGTGGATGGGGTTGAAGTCCCCGGAGGCGCCCGCGTACTGCACGAGCGTGGCGCGGGTCACCGGGAAGGTCTGCGCCGGCAGCTCCGTGCCGATCTCGACATCGGCGTAAGCGATCCTGGCCGTCATCGGTGTCTCACGCCTCCTCGGCCGCGCGGGCCACGAGCTTGGTCCAGGCGGTCACGACGTGCTCGCCGGCCTCGTCGTGCACCTCGCCCCGGATGTCCAGGATGTCGTTGCCGGCCATCGACTTGATGTTCTCGATGGTCGAGGTCACGGTGAGCCGGTCACCGGCGCGCACCGGGCGCTTGTAGGCGAACTTCTGGTCGCCGTGCACCACCCGGCTGTAGTCGAGGCCCAGCTGGGGGTCCTGGACGACCTGCCCCGCGGCCTTGAACGTGATCGAGAACACGAAGGTCGGCGGGGCGATCACATCGGCGTACCCGAGCGCCTTGGCGGCCTCCGGGTCGGTGTACACGGGGTTGCTGTCCCCCACGGCCTCCGCGAACTCACGGATCTTCTCCCGACCCACCTCGTAGGGGTCGGTGGGCGGGTAGCTCCGCCCCACGAAGGACTGGTCGAGCGCCATGGCCCCGACACCTCCTGGTTGCTGTACTGACCGGTACGGGTCGCTCAACGACGCGAGGCCGCCCCCGATCACTCGGGGACGGCCTCGTGTACGAGCCTGATTTATCGCGTTTCGCGGTGCGCGGTGTGCGCGTTGCAACGCGGGCAGTGCTTCTTCATCTCCAGTCGGTCCGGGTTGTTACGCCGGTTCTTCTTGGTGATGTAGTTCCGCTCCTTGCACTCCACGCAGGCCAGCGTGATCTTCGGGCGGACGTCGGTGGCAGCCACAGGAGTGCTCCTTGACGAACGGATGGGACGATTAACGCATAGAAGAGTAGCCGATCGAAGGACCGACCCCACAATCGGCTACTGTCTGTAGCGGTGACCGGACTTGAACCGGTGACACAGCGATTATGAGCCGCTTGCTCTACCGACTGAGCTACACCGCTTTGATGCGATCGGGCCCCGTCTTGCGACGGGGACCTCTCACACCAGAGCCCCAATACGGAATCGAACCGTAGACCTTCTCCTTACCATGGAGACGCTCTGCCGACTGAGCTATTGGGGCGAGCGATGAAGACATTACACGGTCCGCAGCCGTTCACCCAAATCCGTTTCCGGGGCCCCTGCGCGGCCGCCGGGACGGCCGTTTCCCCGGGTTCCCGCCACCCCCGCGAGCCCCTCCCGACCGCCGGGCCACACCGGTACGACTATTGCGCTCCTCCCCGACAGCGCGAATCCCCCGGCCTAGGCTCGACTCACTCTGTGTGATCTTGCGTCCCCCCGCGCAGTGCCCGATCCTCCTGGAGCGCGATGCCCGACAGCCAGCCGCAGCCGTCCCCCTGGTCGTCCTCGTCCGGCGTCCCCGGAGGCACGCCGGACCCGGCCGCCCTGCTGCTGTGCGGGGCCCGTCTGACGGACGGCCGGACCGTGGACGTACGGCTCGGCCACGGTCGTATCGAGGCGGTCGGCACAGCCGGCAGTCTGGCCCCCGGGACCGCCCCCGGCCCCGCCCGCTCCGGCGGCACCCGCGTCGACCTCGGCGGCTACCTCCTGCTCCCCGCCCCCGCCGAGCCCCACGCCCACGCCGACACCGCCCTGTCGGCCGACACCGACGGCCCCGTCTCGTACGCCCCGCAGGACGTCCAGCGCCGTGCCACCGAGGCCGCGCTGCTGCAACTCGGCCACGGCGCGACCGCGTTGCGCGCCCATGTGCGGGTGGGTGACGTCCAGGGCCTCGGCGCGCTGACCGCCGTCCTGCGGGCCCGGCGCTCGCTGCACGGGCTCGCGGAGCTGTCGGCGGTGGCGGTGCCCCGGCTGCTCACCGGGGTGGCCGGGGCGGACGGGCTCGCGATCCTGCGGGACGCGCTGAAGATGGGCGCCTCGGTGGTGGGCGGCTGCCCGGACCTGGACCCCGATCCCACGGGATACGTGGAGGCCGTGCTCGAGGTCGCCGCCGAGCACGGCTGCCCCGTCGACCTGCACACCGACGCCGCCGACCCGGCCCGTCTCGCACGGCTCGCCGCCATGGCCGGCGGCCTGCGCCCCGGTGTCACCCTCGGCCCCTGCGGCGGCCTCGACCGCCTCCCCGCCGAGGTCGCCACCCGCACCGCCGACCAGCTGGCCGCCGCCGGTGTCACCGTGGTGTGCCTGCCCCAGGGCGGCTGCGGGGGCGTGGAGGAGCGCGACACGGCGCCCGTACGACTGCTGCGCGCGGCCGGTGTCCGGGTCGCGGCCGGCAGCGGCGCGCTGCGGGACGTCTCCAACCCGGTCGGCCGCGGTGATCCCCTGGAGGCCGCCTACCTGCTCGCCTCCCGCCACGGCCTGCGCCCCGAGGACGCCTACGACGCCGTGAGCGCGTCCGCGCGGGCGGTGCTGGCGCTGCCCGAGGTCCGGGTCGAGGCGGGCTTCCCGGCCGACCTGCTGGCGGTCCGCGGCGACCGGCTCTCCGCCGCGCTCTCCCTGGCGTACAGCCGCATCGTGATCCACCGGGGGCGCGTGGTGGCACGGACGAGCGCGGTGCGCGAGTACTGCAACTCGGCGGCGGCCGCGGAGTTGGGCCTGCCCCGGCAGGGGCGGGGCGAGTTGTCGTAGGAGTGACGCGGCGGGGGTCGCGGGGCGGACGGGGACGCCCGGGCGTACGGTCGGAAGCATGCGCATTGTCATCGCTGGTGGTCATGGTCAGATCGCGCTGCTGCTGGAACGTCGGCTCGCCGCGCGCGGGGACGAGGTGGCGGGCATCATCCGCAAGGCCGAACAGGCCGACGACCTGCGGGCGGCGGGAGCCGAACCGGTCGTCCTGGACCTGGAGTCGGCGTCGGTCGAGGCGGTCGCCGAGCGGCTGCGGGGCGCGGACGCCGCCGTGTTCGCGGCGGGCGCCGGCCCGGGCAGCGGTACGGCCCGCAAGGACACCGTCGACAAGGGCGCGGCCGTGCTGTTCGCGGACGCGGCGGTCCGGGCGGGCGTACGGCGGTTCCTGGTGGTGTCGTCGCTGGGCGCGAACGCCAGGCACGAGGGCCGCGAGGTCTTCGACGTCTATCTGCGCGCCAAGGGCGAGGCGGACGTCCATGTGCAGCGCCAGGACGCCCTCGACTGGACGATCCTGCGTCCCGGCGCGCTCACCGACGATCCCGGGACGGGCCTGGTCCGTCTGGAGGCGCACACGGGCCGTGGCCCGGTCTCGCGCGAGGACGTGGCCGCGGTCCTGCTGGAGCTCCTGGACTCCCCGGCGACGGCCGGCCTGACCCTCGAACTGGTGGGCGGCCCGGTGCCGGTGTCGGTGGCGGTGAAGTCGGTGGCGGGCAACTGAGCACGCGCGGCCTGGAGTCCGCCTAGAACAGGGGCAGCTGACCGGGGAACTCCGCCACCACGTACCCGTCCAACGAGGGCTGGACGGCTCCCAGTTGCGCCGTCCGCCGCGAGCCGGGGCAGGAGATCAGCTCCCGGCCCTCCCGCGCCCCGGGAGGGTCGTGCCGGGCGTACCGTCCGGCGACGACGGCGATCTCGCGACGGCACTCGGGGCAGGTTCCGCGACGGCTGGACATGGGGCCAGTGTGCCCCAGTGGGCCACGCGGGTACCGTCGCGCGAGGCGCGCCCCGCTCGCCGCGCGGAACCGTCGTCGCATCCCTAGCATCCGAAAGGTGGCACATACCTTCGAGGAACTCGTGCAGAAGCAGCGTGCGGCCGACGAGGCACACGTGAGGGTGCTTCAACTGCGGGACGCCTACGGCGCGCCCACCGCCACCCCCTGGTCGGAGACCCAGAGCGGCACCTACGAGACCGCCTGGCGCGCCTGGCGCGACCTCGCCCGCGACGTCCAGGCAGCGGTGACGGAGTACGCCAAGGCGGAGGGCACCGCCCGCAACGACGTGGAGGCGGAAGTGAAGCGTACGGCGAAGTCCCCGGAGGGAGCGGATGAGCCGGAGGGACCAGAGGGACCGCAAGGACCGGAAGGGCCCTAGGACCCGAAGGACCGAACGACGGAAAGACCGGAGGAGCCGGCGGCCGGGGCGCGAAACCGGGCACTCAGACGTGTACGACGAAGGGCCCGTTACCTGCTTTTACAGCAGGTAACGGGCCCTTCGCTCTCAGCGTGGCGGCGCCAGGATTCGAACCTGGGAAGGCTGAGCCACACCGCCGGGATTTGCTGCCGTTCGAACCGCTTTTCGGCGGTGCTCCCTGGCAACGACGTAAACAATACCCGATGCCGAGGGGTGCTTCGCCACCTGATTGATCTGCGCCGGGAGGACCGCGGGTGGCTAGGCTTGTCCGGATGCGGCCCGGGATCACGCCGGGCTCGGCGGCCGCCCCACGTACGCCGATACGCACCCGACACGCACCCGATACAAGGAGCCACAGGACATGGCCGACTCCAGTTTCGACATCGTCTCGAAGGTCGAGCGGCAGGAGGTCGACAACGCCCTCAACCAGGCCGCCAAGGAGATCTCGCAGCGCTACGACTTCAAGGGCGTCGGCGCCTCGATCTCGTGGTCCGGTGACAAGATCCTGATGGAGGCGAACTCCGAGGACCGGGTGAACGCCGTCCTCGACGTCTTCCAGTCGAAGCTGATCAAGCGCGGGATCTCGCTGAAGGCCCTGGAGGCGGGCGAGCCCCAGCTCTCCGGCAAGGAGTACAAGCTCTTCGCGGAGATCAAGGAGGGCATCTCCCAGGACAACGCGAAGAAGGTCGCGAAGCTCATCCGCGACGAGGGCCCCAAGGGCGTGAAGGCCCAGGTGCAGGGCGAAGAACTGCGCGTCAGCTCCAAGAGCCGTGACGACCTCCAGGCCGTCATCGCCCTGCTGAAGGGCCAGGACTTCGACTTCGCGCTGCAGTTCGTGAACTACCGGTAGTCGCTCCCAGGCCGCGCACTCCCGGTGGCGAAGAAGGGTGGGTACCCGGGCCGGAAGCCCGACGGTGCCCACCCTTCTCGTGCGCCCGGCCGTGACCGGGTGCGCGAGGCACGCGAGGCGCTCCAGCGGCAGCGTCCGGCGCCCCGACGCCCCCTCCCGCGCGTCAGTCGCGTGAGTTGCCGAAGAGGATGCGGTAGGCGATCAGCAGCACGAGCGAGCCGCCGATCGCGGCCGCCCAGGTGGCGCCGTCGTAGAAGTCCTTGGTGATGGGGTGGTCCAGCCAGCGGGCCGAGATCCAGCCGCCGACGAAAGCGCCCGCGACGCCGATGAGGGTTGTTCCGATGAAGCCGCCCGGGTCGCGCCCGGGCAGCAGGACCTTGGCGATGACTCCGGCCAACAGCCCCAGGATGATCCAGCTGATGATGCCCATGTCCTGAACCTGCCCTTCCGTGCTGTGCCCTCACTGTCCAGGCACTGTGATCTTGCTCGCTCCGGGCGAGCAGTACCCGCTCCGCACCCGCCGTCGCCCGCGTCCTGCCTCGCCCGCGGGTTCGTGCCGTGTTGACGTGCACGACGTCACGGCGGCACCTGGTGGTTCCCCCGGTCAGTAGGGTGCGGCGCATGACGCAGCCCGGATCCTCCGCCCAGCTTCGACGGACTCTGAGGCTCGGCGACGCCGTGGTCATCGGGCTCGGCTCGATGATCGGGGCGGGTGTCTTCGCCGCTCTGGCTCCCGCCGCGGCAGCCGCCGGTTCCGGGCTGCTGCTCGGACTCGCCCTCGCCGCACTGGTCGCGTATTGCAACGCCATGTCGTCGGCGCGACTCGCCGCCCGCTATCCCGCCTCGGGCGGTACCTACGTGTACGGGCGGGAGCGGCTGGGGGCGTTCTGGGGGTACCTGGCGGGGTGGTCGTTCGTGGTCGGCAAGACGGCCTCCTGCGCGGCGATGGCACTGACGGTCGGGGCGTACGTCTGGCCGGAGCAGGCGCACGCGGTGGCGGTCGCGGCCGTGGTGGCGCTGACCGCGGTGAACTACGGCGGCATCCAGAAGTCGGCCTGGCTGACCCGGGTGATCGTGGCGGTGGTCCTGGCGGTCCTCGCTTCCGTGGTCGTGGTGTGTCTGGGGTCCGGGGCGTCCGACGCGGGACGCCTGGACGTCGGGGCCTCCGGAGGCGTCGGCGGGATGCTCCAGGCCGCCGGTCTGCTGTTCTTCGCGTTCGCCGGGTACGCGCGCATCGCGACCCTCGGCGAGGAGGTACGCGATCCCGCGCGCACCATCCCCCGGGCGATCCCCCTGGCTCTGGGCATCACGCTGGCCGTGTACGTGTGTGTGGCGGTCGCCGTCCTTTCCGTGCTGGGGGCGGGGGCTCTGGGGCGGGCTGCCGCGCCGCTGGCGGACGCGGTGCGGGCGGCGGGGGTGCCGGGGCTGGTTCCGGTGGTACGGGCCGGCGCCGCCGTGGCCGCGCTGGGGTCGCTGCTCGCCCTCATCCTGGGGGTCTCGCGCACGACGCTGGCCATGGCCCGGGACCGCCATCTGCCTGGGGCGCTGGCGGCCGTGCATCCGCGCTTCCAGGTGCCGCACCGGGCCGAACTGGCCGTGGGCGCGGTGGTCGCGGTCCTCGCCGCCACGGTGGATGTGCGGGGTGCGATCGGCTTCTCCTCCTTCGGTGTGCTGGCGTACTACGCGGTGGCCAACGCCTCCGCCTGGACCCTGGATCCGGCCCCGACGGCCCGCCTGCTGCCGGCGGTGGGCCTGGTGGGGTGTGTGGTGCTGGCGTTCGCGCTGCCGGTGACGTCGGTGGTCGTGGGGGCGGGTGTGCTGGTGGTGGGTGTGCTCGCGTACGGGGTACGGCGGTGGGCGGGCAGCGGTCGGTAGCGCGTCGTATTCAGCGGCGCGTCGTACCCGGTGGCGCAGCGTATCCGGTGGCGCCTGGTCCGCGGTGGCGCGCGGTCCGCGGTGGCGCCTGGCCCCTGCGGCCGGCGGGGCAGCTGGGTGCCGAGGCCGAGGCGCACGGGGTGCGGGCGGGCGTACTGCCTGTGGCAGGCGGCAGTCGGGGCGCGCCGGTGCCGGTTCGCAGTGCCGGTTCGCGGTGCCGATTCGCGGTGCCGGTTCGGCTAAGCCGGCGTCTCTTCCGCCGCCGCGCGTATCCGGAACTCCGTCCACGGGGCCATTTCGAGCCCCTCGTCCGCGACGTCGTACCAGGCCGTGCCGTCGAGCCAGGCGTGCAGCCAGTCCGTGAGGCTGGGGGCGTCGACGAACCAGGCGTGGTCGGGGTCGCCGGGGTTCGGTTCGAAGAACAGGACGGTCGCCTGCGGAGAACGGCAGTCCACGCACGCGTACATCCCGCAGCCCCAGTGGGATATCGGCAGGACGCCCTCGGGCCAGGGCCAGTCGGGGTCCTCCCGGCCGCTCTTGCGGTTGGCGAGGTACTGGGTGACGGCGGCGGGTTCACCGGCGGGCGGGCTGTCGAGCAGGGGCAGCAGGCCGTACTCCGGGCCGAATCCGCCGTCCCCTGTCCGCAGGTAGAGGTCGGCGAGGAGCGAAGGCAGGCGGAAGCCGAGGGCGGCCTCGGCGCGGGCCAAGGTGGCCGTGTCCACGGGGTCGGGAAGCGAAGTCCAGCCCCAGGGCAGGGTGGTGGCCGCCTTGGCCGCCACCCTTGCCAGCAACTGCTCGTTCTCGGTCATGCGTTCATGGTGCACGCCGCCACTGACAATCGGCCCGGCCTGTGGACAACCGGTCGATTGTGGAGAACGCGGGAACTCCTGCGGGGGAATCGCGGCCCGGATCGGTCCGTCAGCGACCGGCGAACGGCTCGTCGGTGGACACGATTTCGCGGCCCAGCGGGAACAGCGAGACCGGGATCAGCTTGAAGTTCGCGATGCCGAACGGGATACCGATGATGGTGATGCACAGCAGGAGGCCGGTGACGATGTGGCCGATGGCCAGCCACCAGCCGGCCAGCACCAGCCAGAGCACGTTGCCGAGGCAGGAGGCCGCGCCGGCGTCCCGGCGCTCGACCGTGGTGTAGCCGAAGGGCCACAGGGCGTAGAGGCCGATCCGGAATGCCGCGATGCCGAACGGGATGCCGATGATCGTGATGCACAACAGCACGCCTGCGAGGAGGTAGCCGAGGAACAGCCAGAAGCCGCTCAGAACGAGCCAGATGACGTTCAGAATGGTCTTCACCGGGAGCCACCTGCCATTTTCTCGAGCCGGGCGATGCGTTCCGCCATCGGCGGGTGTGTGGAGAACATCTTGGAGAATCCCTGGCCGGGGCGGAAGGGGTTCGCGATCATCATGTGGCTCGCGGTCTCGATACGGGGCTCGGGAGGCAGCGGGAGCTGCTTGGTGCCCGCTTCCAGCTTACGCAGCGCGCTGGCGAGGGCGAGGGGGTCGCCGGTGAGCTGTGCGCCGGAGGCGTCCGCCTCGTACTCGCGGGAGCGGCTGATGGCGAGCTGGATGAGGGAGGCCGCGAGGGGGCCCAGGATCATGATCAGGAGCAGGCCCAGGAGGCCGGGACCGTCGTCGTCGTCGGAGCGGCCGATCGGGATCAGCCAGGCGAAGTTGACCAGGAACATGATCACGGAGGCGAGGGCGCCGGCGACCGAGGAGATGAGGATGTCCCGGTTGTAGACGTGACTGAGTTCGTGGCCGATGACGCCGCGCAGTTCGCGCTCGTCGAGGATGCGCAGGATGCCGTCCGTGCAGCACACGGCCGCGTTGCGCGCGTTGCGGCCGGTCGCGAAGGCGTTGGGTGCCTCGGTCGGGGAGATGTACAGGCGGGGCATGGGCTGGCGGGCCTGGTTGGAGAGTTCGCGGACCATTCGGTAGAGGGCCGGGGCCTCGAACTCGCTGACCGGGCGGGCCCGCATCGCGCGCAGTGCCAGTTTGTCGCTGTTCCAGTACGCGTACGCGTTGGTGCCGAGCGCGATCACGACCGCGACGACGAGCCCCGCACGGCCGAAGAAGCTGCCGATGACGATGATGAGTGCGGACAGTCCCCCGAGGAGTACTGCGGTCCTGAGCCCGTTGTGCCGGCGGTGCACGGTACGCCCTCCAAGTCGTGCAGCAGGGGAACCCTTTGCTTGCGGATCTTGCGCTGTTCTCCGGTGGCCCTGGTGTCGTGCTGTCACGTCCAGTGGACCCTCCCGTACTGGTCAACGCCAGGCGGAAGCCTCTAGTTCCCTTGTGCATGCGGGCACGGGTGTGGGCCGTCCGGGTGACGGCGGGGGCGTACGCGCGCGTGCGGGCTCAGAAGAGGCCGGTGTCGGCGAAGCGCAGGACCAGTTGGGGTGCTCCGGAAAGGGCGATGCCGACGACCGCGGTGAGAGTGATCGCGACGGTGAGGGGAGCGGGGATCCGGTGTTCCACGGGTTCGCCCTCGGGGGCGCGGAACAGCAGGGTCGTCCACTGGAGGTAGTAGTAGAGCGCGATCACCACGTTGACGGCCATGACGACCGCCAGCCAGCCAAGGCCCGCGTCGACGGCCGCCGAGAAGACGGTGACCTTGGCGAAGAGGCCGATGACGCCCGGCGGCAGTCCGGCGAGGCAGAGCAGGAAGAAGGCCAGAAGGAGCGCGGAGAGGGGGTTCCTGGCGTAGAGGCCCCGGTAGTCGGTGAGACGGTTCCGGGGGCTCGTACGGCCCACCAGAGCGGCGACCGCGAAGGCGCCCAGGTTCACGGCGGCGTACATGAGGGCGTACGCGACGGTGGAGCCGACGGCGTGTTCGGCGTCGTCGGAGTACGCGGCGGCGGCGATCGGTACGAGGAGGTATCCGGCCTGGCCGACCGAGGACCAGGCGAGCAGGCGGACGGCGCTGTACGCGCGCGTGGCCTGCTGGCGGAGGGCGCCGACGTTGCCGACGGTCATGGTGAGGGCGGCCAGTGCCGCCAGGGCGGGGCCCCAGACGTCGGCGTAGGACGGCAGGGCGACGACCGTGACGAGGATGAGGCCGGAGAAGCCGACCGCCTTGCCGACGACCGACAGGTAGGCGGCGACGGGCAGCGGGGCGCCGATGTAGGTGTCGGGGACCCAGAAGTGGAAGGGCACGGCGGCGGTCTTGAAGGCGAAGCCGACCAGGGTGAGGACCACGCCGGTCTGGGCGAGTGTGTCGAAGCGGCCGTCGACGTGCTGGATGCGGTCGGCGATCCGGGTGAGGTACAGGGTGCCGGTGGTCGCGTAGACGAAGCTGATGCCCATCAGGCTGACGGCGGTCGCGGTGACGGACGACAGGAAGAACTTCAGGGCCGCTTCGGAGGACCTGCGGTCGCCGTGCCGGATGCCGACGAGGGCGAAGGCGGGCAGCGAGGCGACCTCCAGGGCGACGACGAGGGTGGCGAGGTCGCGGGAGGCGGGCAGCAGGGCGGCGCCGGCGGCGGAGGACAGCAGCAGGAACCAGAACTCCCCTTCGGGGAGTCTTCCGCGCGCGTCCTTCAGCGCGGTGACCGACAGGAGGGCCGCGAGCAGCGCTCCCCCCAGAACCAGGAACTGGATGACGAGGGTGAAGCGGTCGGCCGTGTAGCTGCACGCGCTCGGGTCGCCGGTCAGGCAGAACGTGGAGCGGTCGCCGTCCAGGAGGGGCAGCAGCAGGGCTGCGGAGGCGGCGAGTCCGGCCACGGACAGCCAGCCGAGGAACGGCTTGCGCGCCTCGCTCACGAACAGGTCGGCGACGAGGACGACCAGGGCGACGACGGCCGCGAGGGTCGGCGGGGCGATCGCGAGCCAGTCGACGGACTGGACCAGCGACTCGGCGACGGGCTGGGCCGGGGAGCTCATCGGGTGCCTCCTGCGAGGAGCTGCTGCACGGCCGGGTCGGTCAGGCCGAGGAGGGCCTTGGGCCACAGGCCGGCGGCGACGGTGAGGGCGACGAGCGGGGTCCAGGCCGCGAACTCGTACGTCTGGACGTCGGCGAGCTTGGGGGCGTCCTGGGGGAGGGTGCCCATGCAGACGCGGCGGACCACGACGAGCAGGTAGGCGGCCGTCAGGAGGGTGCCGAACGCGGCGATCGCCGTGAAGGTGAGGAAGGCGGGGCGGCTGAGGTCGGCGGCGGGGTCGAAGGCGCCGAACATCGCGAGCATCTCGCCCCAGAAGCCGGCCAGGCCGGGCAGTCCGAGCGAGGCGACGGCCGCGAAGGCGAGCAGGCCGCCGAGGCGCGGGGCCTTGCCGTAGAGGGCGGCGCCGGTCTGTTCGGCGAGGGCGTCGAGGTCGGTGGTGCCCGTGCGGTCCTTCAGCGCTCCGACCAGGAAGAAGAGGAGGCCGGTGATGAGGCCGTGGGCGATGTTGGCGAACAGGGCGCCGTTGACGCCGGTCGGGGTGGTGGAGGCGATACCGAGCAGGACGAAGCCCATGTGGCCGACGGAGGAGTAGGCGATCAGGCGCTTGAGGTCGCCCTTCGCGCCCTGCTTGGCGAGGGCCAGGCAGGCCAGGGATCCGTAGATGATCCCGACGACGGCGAAGGCGGCGAGGTAGGGCGCGAAGGTGTGGAAGCCGTCGGGGGCGATCGGAAGCAGGATGCGGACGAACCCGTACGTACCCATCTTGAGCAGGACGCCGGCCAGCAGGACCGAGCCGACGGTCGGGGCAGCGGTGTGGGCGTCGGGCAGCCAGCTGTGCAGGGGCCACATCGGGGTCTTGACCGCGAGTCCGAGCCCGATCGACAGAACGGCGATGACCTGCACGGATGTGGTCAGCGACCGGCCGTTGTCAGTGGCGAGTGCCACCATGTCGAAAGTGCCCGCGTCGATTCCGATCAGGAGCAGGCCGAGCAGCATGACCACGGATCCGAGCAGCGTGAAGAGGATGAACTTCATCGCCGCCGGGCTCCTGCCCTCGCCGCCCCAGCGGGCGATGAGGAAGTACATCGGGATCAGGACCATCTCGAAGGCGAGGAAGAACAGCAGCAGGTCGAGGACGGCGAAGGTGGCGAGGGTGCCGGACTCGAGGACGAGCACGAGTGCGACGAAGGCCTTCGGGGTCGGGCCCGCGGGCATCTTGAAGTAGGAGTAGAGCGCGCAGAGGAAGGTCAGCAGCGCAGTCAGGAGCAGCAGGGGGAGGGAGATGCCGTCGATGCCGAGGTGGATGCGCACGTCGAGTGCGGGGATCCAGCTGATGTCCGTGCCGGCCTGCATCTTCGACGGATGGTCGTGGTCGAAGCCGAGCGCGAGGACGATCGCGGCGACGAGGACGACTCCGGTGACCGTGACGCCGTGGCGGAGCACGGCCTGCTCGGGTGACTTCCCCTTCAGCCCGGGCGGGGCGGGCAGCAGAGCGGCGGCGGCGCCGAGGAGCGGGCCGACGACGACGAACGCCAGAAGGAACTGCATCACGGACTCGTTGATATCGATCACGCCTGCTCACGCTCCCGAGGCGACGAGAAGGGCGGCGACCGCCAGGACGACGGTGCCGGCGAGCAGCGCGCTCACATAGGTCTGGACGTTGCCGGTCTGGGCTCGCCGTACGGCGATGCCGAGCCAGCGGGGCAGGGCGCCCGCGCCGCGTACGTAGGTGTCGACGACCTCGCGGTCGAGGAACCGTACGAGGCTCGCGCCGGCCTGGACCGGGCGGACGAACAGCGCCTGGTAGACGGCGTCGAGGTGGAAGCCGACGGCCGCGTGGCGGTGCAGCGGGCCGAGCAGCAGCCGCCCGGGGTCGGCCGGGTCGGGTGCGGAGGCCACGTCTCCGTAGGCGGGTGCGTGGGTGGCGATCGCCTCGGCCTCGACCTGGGCCGCGTCGCCCTCGGGGTGGGCGGCGACCGCCCCGATCGGGGTGACGGCGGTGAGCGCGGTGAGGTGACGCCAGGCCGCGTAGGTGACGAGCCCGCCGGCCAGGGCCACACCCGTGCCGATCACGGAGGTGGTGAGGGCCGGCGTGAGGTCGTTGCCGTCGAACCAGTCGGGGAGCGTGCGGTAGGCGAGCCCGCCGAGCGCGAGGGACGGGACGGCCAGCACCCACAGCACGACGGTCATGGACCGCGGCTGGCGGCCGTGGTCGGGGGCCTCGGCGCCCCGGCCGCGGAAGGCCAGCAGCCACAGCCGGGTCGCGTAGGCGGCCGTGAGGAGGGCGGTGATCAGTCCCGCGACGAGGATCAGCCAGCCCGCGGCGCCGGGGGCGTGCTCCGTGTGGCCGGTGGTGACGTGCTCGGCTGCGCCGAGGACGGACTCCTTGGAGAAGAAGCCGCTGAACGGCGGGATCGCGGCGAGCGCGAGGAGCGCCACGGTCATCGTCCAGAAGGCGTCGGGGACGCGGTCGCGCAGATGGC
Source organism: Streptomyces phaeofaciens (assembly GCF_014648915.1). Classification (GTDB taxonomy): domain Bacteria; phylum Actinomycetota; class Actinomycetes; order Streptomycetales; family Streptomycetaceae; genus Streptomyces; species Streptomyces phaeofaciens. The sequence goes on from NZ_BMSA01000010.1 coordinate 78,487, forward strand.
TCATGCGGGACATGGCGGCCAGCGAGTTGGTGCCGGCGGCATGGATGATCACGCCCGCCGCGAGGAACAGCAGGCCCTTGAACGCGCCGTGCGAGAGGAGGTGGAAGACGGCGGCACCGCGGTCGCCGACGGCGAGGGCACCGGTCATGTAGCCGAGCTGGCCGATCGTCGAGTAGGCGAGGACGCGCTTGATGTCGTCCTGGGCGAGCGCGGCGACGCCCGAGCCGACCATGGTGACGGCGGCCATCACCGCGAGGACGACCATCGCGGCCTGGGAGGCCTCGAACACCGGGAGGAGTCGGGCGACGAAGTAGACACCGGCGGCGACCATCGTCGCGGCGTGGATCAGCGCGGAGACGGGCGTCGGGCCCGCCATCGCGTCGGGGAGCCAGGTGTGCAGCGGGAACTGCGCCGACTTGCCGGCCACGCCCGCCAGGAGGAGCAGGGCGATGAGCGTCGGGTGGTCGAGTCCGCCGTGGGCGACGGTGTCGAGGACCTTCGTGATGCGGAAGGAGCCTGCGTCGGTGGCGAGCGCGAACAGGCCGAGGAGGAAGGGGACGTCACCGAGCTTGGTGACGAGGAAGGCCTTGATGGAGGCGGCGCGGGCCTCCGGGGTCTCCCAGTAGTGGCCGACGAGGAAGTAGGAGCAGATGCCCATGACTTCCCAGCCCACCAGGAGCACGATCAGGTCGCCGGTGTAGACGACCAGGAGCATCGCCGAGGTGAAGAGGGAGACGAGCGCGGCGTAGGAGGGGTAGCGCGGGTCGTCGCGGAGGTAGCCGGTCGAGTAGATCTGCACGCAGGTGGCGACCATGCAGACCAGGACGGCGACCAGGGCGGCGAAGCCGTCGATGTGCAGGGCCAGTTCGATCGGGACCGAGCCGGTGGGGGTGAGTTCGGTGGCCGCGTCGACGGCGGCGTCACCGCCTTGGCGTACGGCGACGACGGCTGCCACGACGAGGGCGGTGAGGATCGGCAGAACGGCGAGCGGGCGGACGAAGCCCGGTGCGGTGCGGCCGAGGAGCAGGCCGGCGGCGGCGCCCAGGAACGGAAGGAGGGGGACGAGGACGGCGAGGGTGGTCGTGGTCACGCGGTGGCCTCAGCCTTCTCGGTCCCGTCGATGGTGGGGGCGTCGTTGTCGTGGCCGTCGGCCGTGGGGCTCTCGTGGCCCTCGGCGGTGTCGCGGAGCCTGTCGATGTCCGAGGTGCCGCGGTTGCGGTGCACGGCGAGGACGATCGCCAGGCCGATGCCGATCTCCGCGGCGGCGATGGCGATGGTGAACAGGGTGAGGGCCTGGCCGGAGTGCAGGGTCTCCTCGGCGGCCCTGCTGAGCCAGACGTCGAAGGCGACCAGGTTGAGGTTGACGGCGTTGAGCATCAGCTCGACCGACATCAGCACCAGGATCGCGTTGCGGCGGGCGAGGACGCCGTACAGGCCGGTGCAGAAGAGGAGGGCGGCGAGGACGGCGGGGTAGGCGAGGTGCATCAGCGGGCGCCTTCCTGCTCGGCCGGGTCCTGCCGGGTGTCCGGACCAGGCGGGGAACTCTCTGTGACGGATCGGGAACTCTGGGTGGCGCCTCGGGCGTTCATCGGGGGAGAGCTCGACTCCGCCTTCGCCTTGCGGGACAGGACGATCGCGCCGACCAGTGCGGCGAGGAGGAGGACGGAGAGGGCCTCGAAGGGGAGGACCCAGTTCTGGAAGAGGCTCGCGCCGGTGACCTCGGTGGAGCCGGCGGCCGGCCCGTCCAGGTCGATCCAGGTGGCGCGGAAGGCGTCGACGACCACCCAGACCAGGGCGGCGGCCGCGGCGACGGCGACCGTGAGGGCGGCCCAGCGGTTGCCGGAGTCCGCGTCCGGGGAGCGGCCGATGGGGGCCCTGGTGAGCATCAGACCGAAAAGAAGGAGGACGACTACGGAACCCACGTAGATGAGGACCTGCACCCAGGCGATGAACTCGGCGGTGAGCAGGAGGTACTCGACGGCGAGACCACCGAGGGTGACCACCAGCCACAGGGCGGCGTGCACCAGCTGCCGGGTGGTGACGGTGACCAGGGCGGCGCCGAAGGTGGCGAGGCCGACGAGGAGGAAGGCGATCTCCACGCCGGTCGGGGAGAGGAAGCCGTGCGGGCCGGATGCGGCCAGGGACGCCGTCGCGGCTGCGGAGGCGAGGGTCACGACTCTCCTCCTTGAGGGGCGGTGGGCTCGTCCGGGGCGGGCTCGGCCTGGGCCGCGGCCAGCTTCTCCGCCGTCTTGCGGGCGGCGGCGATCTCCTTCGGTTCCTCGGCGGCGGGATCGAGGGCGGGCGGGGCCGGCACGGTCCACATCCACTCGCGGAGCTTGTCCCGCTCGTGGGTGAGATCACGAATGTCGGTCTCGGCGTACTCGAACTCCGGGGACCAGAACAGGGCGTCGAAAGGACAGACCTCGATGCAGATACCGCAGTACATGCACAGGGAGAAGTCGATGGCGAAACGGTCGAGGACGTTGCGGCTGCGCTCGCGGCCGCCCGGGGCTGCGGGCGGGACCGTCTCCTTGTGGGAGTCGATGTAGATGCACCAGTCGGGGCACTCGCGGGCGCAGAGCATGCAGACCGTGCAGTTCTCCTCGAACAGACCGATCACACCGCGGCTGCGGGGCGGGAGCTCGGGCTGGGCGTCCGGGTACTGCTCGGTGACGGTCTTCCTCGTCATCGTGCGCAGGGTGACGGCCAGGCCCTTGGCGAGGCCGCTGCCGGGGAAGGGGGCCATGGCTAGATCACCACCTTGACGACGCCGGTGAGGGCGATCTGGGCGAGGGAGAGGGGGACGAGGAGGGTCCAGGAGAGCTTCTGGAGCTGGTCCTCGCGCAGCCGGGGGTAGGTCACGCGCAGCCAGATCACGACGAAGGCGAGTACGGCGGCCTTCAGCAGGGTCCAGACCCAGCCCAGGCCGTCCGCACCCCAGGGGCCGTGCCAGCCGCCCAGGAAGAGGACGGTGGTCAGCCCGCACAGCACGACGATTCCGGCGTACTCGGCGAGGAGGAAGAGAGCGAAGCGCAGACCGGTGTACTCGGTGTACGCGCCGAAGATGATCTCCGAGTCGGCGACGGGCATGTCGAACGGGGGGCGCTGGAGTTCGGCGAGGCCGGCGACGAAGAAGACGATCGCGCCGACGATCTGCCAGGGCAGCCACCACCACTCGAAGGCGTCCACGATGCCGGGGAGGGAGACCGTGCCGGCAGCCATCGCGACGGAGGCGGCCGTGAGGAGCATCGGGAGTTCGTAGGCGAGGAGCTGGGCGGCGGTGCGCAGGCCGCCGAGGAGGGAGAACTTGTTGGCGCTGGCCCAGCCGGCCATGAGCGAGCCGAGGACGCCCACGCCCATCACGGCGAGCACGAAGAAGACACCCGCGTCCAGGACCTGGCCGACCGCGCCCTCCCCCGGACCGATGGGGATGGCGAGGAGGACGAGCAGGTACGGGAGGAGGGCGACGGCGGGGGCGAGCTGGAAGATACGGCGGTCCGCGCCGGCCGGGACGATGTCCTCCTTCTGCGCGAACTTCACGCCGTCCGCGACGAGCTGGGCCCAGCCGTGGAAACCGCCGGCGTACATGGGACCGAGGCGGCCCTGCATGTGGGCCATCACCTTGTGCTCGGTCTGACCGACGATCAGGGGGAAGGTGAGGAAGACGACGAAGACGACCAGGAGACGCAGCGCGACGTCGAGCGCGTCGTTCATCGCGGGCCTCCTGGAGGGGTGTCGGGAGTTTCGGGAGCGTCGGAAGTACGGGGAGCGTCGGAAGCTCCGGGGGTGGCGGGCCCGGTCGGGGGTTCGCCGTCTTCGGTGGGGGACGGCTCTTCGTCCGCGCCAGGGGTGTGCGGGCGCGGATCCGGCTCCGGCTGGGGCTGCCCCTCCGGCTGGGGCTGCGGCTCCGGCTCCGGCTGCGGCTCCGCTTCTGGATGCGGCTCCGGCTGCTTCGGCTCGGGCGCCTGCCCAGCCTCGGGCTTGCGCCCAGCCTCGGGCTTGCGCCCAGCCTCGGGCGCCTGCCCAGCTCCGGGCTCCTGGCCGGACCCAGGTCCCTGCCCAGCTCCGGGCGCTTGCCCAGCCCCGGGTGCCTGCTCGGAATCGGGCTCCTGATCAGGCTTCGGTCGCTGTTCGGGGGTGTCGAAGGCCGGGCGGGCGTGGTGCCACGGGGCGTCCGAGCTGCGGGGGGCCGGAGAGGGGCGGGTAGGGGTGGTCGGCTGGGTGCGCTGGGAGGCCGAGCCCTGGGAAGCGGTGCGGGCACGGCGGGGGCCGGCCGGGGGCCGCGGGGTCACCTCGGTAGCCTCCGCACCAGCCGCCGCACTCTCTGCGCCCTCGGCACTCTCCTTGCCCTCAGCAGCCGCTGCGCCCTCGGCACCCGCTGCGCCCTCGGCGGCCGTCCGCTGGGAGGCCGAGCCGCCGCTGGCGGTGCGGGCGCGACGCGGGCCGGCCGGAGTCCGCGGTGCTGCCGCATCCGTGCCGGGAGCCGTGGCCGTACCCGGGCCGGTACCCGTACCCGGGCCGGCACTCGTACCCGTACCCGTACCCGGCGCCGTGGCCCCACCGGTACCCGGGGCCGCGCTCGGGCCGACACCCGGGGCCGTACCCGGGGCCGCGCTCGGGCCGGCGCCCGGGGCCGTACCCGGGACGGCACCCGCCTGCGTCCCCGATGCGTCCGCGGTCGGAGTGGTCTGGCTTGCTGAGCCCTCGGCTGCCGTGCGGGCTCGGCGGGGCGGGCGGTCGGCCGTGGTGCGGGCCGGGCGGGCGCCCGGGGTGCGGGTGGGGCGGGCGGGGGCCGGGGGGAGCTGGCCCTTCAGGGGGCCCCATTCGTTGGGGTCGGGGACGCCTGGGGGGAGCATCTGGCGACGTTTGGGGCCGCCGTGCTCGGACTCGCCCGGTTCCTTCGCGCCGGGCCAGGCCTTGGCGACGCGGGCCGCGAGGACGAAGTCCTTGCGGAGGGGGTGGCCCTCGAAGTTCTCGGGGAGGAGGAGGTGGTCGAGGCCGGGGTGGCCCTCGAAGCGGACGCCGAACATTTCGTGCGTCTCGCGTTCGTGCCAGGTGGCGCCGGCATAGATGTCGACGGCGGAGGCGAGGACCGGTGCCTCGTGCGGGACGGTCGTGCGCAGGAGGAGGCGGCGGACCGGGGAGAGGGCCACGACGTGTGCGGAGACGCGGAAGCCGGTGCCCGGTTCGTCGACCGCGCTCAGCCAGTCGAAGTAGGTGCAGGCCAGATCGTCGCGGGCGACGCGGAGGGCGGTGATCCAGGATGCCGGGGGGACGTCGACGGTGAGGACGTCGTAGGACTCCTCGGCCGTGGCGTCCGGGCCGAAGAGTTCGTCGGCGGGGGCGGGGAGCCAGCCGATCGTGGTCATCGGCCCTCCTCCGAGGGCGACTCCGAGGACGGCTCCGAGGGAGACTCGGCGGGCGACTCGGCGGGAGAGACAGCGGTGGCGGGTGCGGGCGGGGGCTTCAGCAGGTCGCTCTGGAGGGCGGCGGGCGAGGGGCGGGAGGTGCCGTAGCGCTCGCCGAGAGACTCGCGGGCGATCTTCTCCTGGAGCTTGAGGATGCCCTGGAGCAGTGCCTCGGGGCGGGGCGGGCAGCCGGGGACGTAGACGTCGACGGGGATGATCTGGTCGACGCCCTTGGTCACCGAGTAGGAGTCCCAGTAGGGGCCGCCGCAGTTGCTGCACGCGCCGAAGGAGATGACGTACTTGGGCTCGGGCATCTGCTCGTAGAGGCGCTTCACGGCCGGGGCCATCTTGTCCGTGACCGTGCCGGAGACGACCATCAGGTCGGCCTGGCGGGGGCCGGGCGCGAAGGGGATGACGCCGAGGCGGATGAAGTCGTGGCGGGCCATGGACGCGGCGATGAACTCGATCGCGCAGCAGGCGAGGCCGAAGTTGAAGACCCAGAGCGAGTAGCGGCGGCCCCAGTTCAGGACGACCTTCATGGGCTCGGGTGCGAGGCGGGCGAGGGCGCCCAGGCGCTTGGGCTCGGGCAGCATCACCGGCTCGGGTGCGGACGGGGTCACGTCCATTCCAGGACCCCCTTCTTGTACGCGTAGAGCAGGCCGACGGCGAGGAAGCCCAGGAAGATGAACATCTCGACGAGGGTGGTGGCGCCGTAGCCGGGGGCGGCGAAGACCGTCGCCCAGGGGAACAGGAAGATCGAGTCGACGGCGAAGATGACGTAGAGGAAGGCGTAGACGTAGTAGCGGACCTGGGTGTGGGCCCAGCCCTCGCCGACGGGGTCGACGCCGCACTCGTACGTCAGGAGCTTCTCGGGGGTGGGGACCACCGGGCGCAGGAGGCGTCCCGCGCCGAAGGCGACGGCGACGAAGAGCACGCCGACGACGGCGAGCAGTCCGACGACCGAATAGGACCGGAAGTAGTCCGCCGCGACCTCGACGGTCGGTTCCCGCACGTCCGTCCCTCGCTCCCTGACCTCGGCCTCCGCGGCCGTGGCCGCTCCGGCCTCGTCGGCCACTTCGACATCTTCGGCGTCTTCGACGACCTGTACGCACGGAGTCTAGGCCCTGATAAAGAGACGGTAAGCAGCCCGTCACACCTTGATCTGCCGAGGGGGGATTTCCCCAGGCGGCAAAGGCCGGGGAACCTCATGGCGCAGCGGTCCGCGGCGCGGCAGGCTAGCTCGTATGACCGCATCTCAGTCCGCCGCCTCTCACCGGCCCGACGCCCATGGTTCCCGCCGGGCCGACGGGAACGACTCCCGTGGGGCCGTCGCCCGCGAGGCCGTCGCCCGCCACCGCGGCGCGGAGCACGACGACGACCGTCCGCCGCCGGCGCGCTTCGCCTACGAACCGTGGACGTGGAAGGAGATCGCGCATCTGCTGGCGAACCTGCCGGTGTCGGTGTTCGGCTTCACCTATGTGATGACGGTGATCATCGGTGGTGCGGCGCTGAGCGTCACCGTGATCGGGTTGCCGCTGCTCGGGCTCGGGCTGGCGGGGGCGCGGCTGATCGGGCGGTTCGAGCGGGGGCGGGCGCGGATGCTGCTCGGGCTGCGGATCGACGAGCCGAGCACGCTGCCCGTACGCCGGGCGGGCGGGCTGCTGTCGCGGATGTGGCTGGCGCTGAAGGATCCGGTGGCCTGGCGGACGGTGCTGTACGAGGTGATTCGGCTGCCCTGGGGCATCCTCACCTTCACCGTGGCCCTGACCTCGATGTTCGTGCTGTGGCCGGTGCTGCCGTATCTGGCGCGGGGGCTGACCAACGCGGACCGGGCGATGGTGCGGGCGCTGCTGTCGCCGTCGGACGAGCTGGAGCGGCGGATCGCGGAGCTGGAGTCGGACCGGGGGGTCGTGGTGGACACGGCGGCGGCGGATCTGCGGCGGATCGAGCGGGATCTGCACGACGGTGCCCAGGCCCGGCTGGTGAATCTGGCGATGGGGCTGGGGCTGGCGAAGGAGAAGCTGCTGGAGGATCCGGACGCGGCCTCGGCGATGGTGGAGGAGGCGCACGGCGAGGTGAAGCTGGCGCTTCAGGAGTTGCGGGATCTGGCGCGGGGCATCCATCCGGCGGTGCTGACGGACCGGGGGCTGGACGCGGCGCTGTCGTCGGTGGCGTCGCGGTGCACGGTGCCGGTGAAGGTGACCGCCGACCTGGACTCCAGACCGGCGGCGGCGATCGAGGGGATCGCCTACTTCACGGTGTCCGAGCTGCTCCAGAACATCAGCAAGCACAGTGGGGCACGGTCGGCCTCGGTGGATGTGTGGCGGACGGAGGACCGGCTGCTGATCCAGGTCCGCGACGACGGCGAGGGCGGGGCACGGCTGGACGGCGGGACGGGGATGCGGGGGCTGGCGGAGCGGCTGAACGCCGTGGACGGGCTGTTCGTCGTGGACTCGCCGGTGGGGGGTCCTACGACGGTGACCGCGGAGCTGCCCTGGCGGGAGCGGGAGCGGGAACGCGGGTGACGGTGCGGCCCGCGCGGACGGCATCGGCCGGACGGCAGCGGGCGGTCGGCACCGGCCGGACGGCTCGGCGGGGTAGGGAAAACCCCCCGTTCGAGACGCCGACGGCCTTCATGGTGCGGGAGGACGGGGGCGAGGAGGGTGGGAGGTACGAGCCAACAGCTGCGCGATGAGCGGACGAGTAGAACGGACGACGCGGATGGCCACGCAGTACGGGAATTACGAGCCGGGGTACGGGCACCCGGGGACGGGCGCCGGGGAGCGGGCGCACCGGGTGCCGACCGCGTTGCGGGAGCCGTTCACGGGGCGGCACTGGCGTGAGCTGCTGTATGTGCTGCTCGGGTTTCCGATCAGCGTCGTGCTGTTCGTCCTCACGGTCACCGTGCTGTCGACGGGCGTCGGTCTCACGCTGACGTTCCTCGGGATTCCGGTGCTGGCGGCGGGCCTGGCGATGTGCCGGGGGTTCGGGGCGCTGGAGCGGGCGCGGGCGCGGGGGCTGCTGGGGCTGGAGGTGGCGGAGCCCGAGCCGGTGCGGGTGCGGGGCGACCGGCGCGGGGCGTTGGCGTGGATGGGGGCCATGCTGAGGAGCGGGACGTCGTGGCGGCACGCGCTGTTCGTGCTGGTGCAGTTCCCGTGGGCGGTGTTCTCGTTCTGCGTCACGCTGACGGTGTGGGCGCTCGGCTGGACGATGCTGACGTATCCGGTGTGGTTCTGGCTGTTCCCGATGTACGGCGGGCAGGGCGGATTGCAGTTGTACGGGGACGAGCAGCATCAGGTGTATCTGGACAACCCGTTCGAGATCACGGTGACGGCACTGGTGGGGCTGCTGGTGACGATGGCGACGCCGTGGATCGTGCGGGCGCTGACGACGGTGGACCGGCTGCTGGTGCACGGGCTGCTGGGGCCGTCGCGGCTGGCGTCGCGGGTGGTGGAGCTGGAGTCGGACCGGGGGGTCGTGGTGGACACGGCGGCGGCGGATCTGCGGCGGATCGAGCGGGATCTGCACGACGGGGCGCAGGCGCGGCTGGTGGCGCTGGCGATGGATCTGGGGCTGGCGAAGGAGAAGCTGCGGGAGGATCCGAAGGCGGCGGCCCGGATGGTGGACGAGGCGCACGGTGAGGTGAAGACGGCGCTCCAGGAGCTGCGGGATCTGGCGCGGGGCATCCATCCGGCGGTGCTGACGGACCGGGGGCTGGACGCGGCGCTGTCGTCGGTGGCGTCGCGGTGCACGGTGCCGGTGCGGGTGGAGGTCGATCTGGTGGAGCGGCCGGCGGCGGCGATCGAGGGGATCGCCTACTTCACGGTGTCCGAGCTGCTCCAGAACATCAGCAAGCACAGCGGGGCACGGTCGGCCTCGGTGGATGTGTGGCGTGTGGAGGACCGGCTGATGTTGCAGGTGGTGGACGACGGGGTGGGCGGTGCGGACGCCTCCGGCGGGTCGGGGCTGGCCGGGCTGGCCGGGCGGCTGGACGCGGTGGACGGGATCCTGGTGGTGGATTCGCCGGCCGGTGGGCCGACGAGGGTGACGGCCGAGCTGCCTTGGCGGGGTCCTCGGCTGTAGGAAGGGTGCGGGAGTACCGGTCGGCGGTGTCGTAACAGCGGGCGGGGGCGGGGACCGAAGGACGTCCGCCCGGCACGGCCGGGGGGCCGAACGGCATCGCACCCGCGTCCCGCGGCTCCACGTCCCCGCGCCCCGCGCCCCCGCGGCCGAAAACCCTCGTCACCTGGCTGTATCCCGCCCTTCCCCCCGTCCCGCGGCTGTCCTGCGGCTCTCCCGCGACGTTCCTCCCGCCCTTTTCCGGGTGCAGACGGCATGGTTGCTGGAATGCTGGACCGGAACGTTGACGGGTGGACGGCTGGGGGGCCGAGGAGCGTGGAGGACAGGGTGCGGGTGGTCATCGCCGAGGATTCGGTGCTGTTGCGGGAGGGGCTGACCCGGTTGCTGACCGACCGGGGACTGGAGGTCGTGGCGGGGGTCGGGGACGCCGTGGCGTTGGTGAAGACCATCGCCGAGCTGCACGCGGAGGGTGCGTTGCCCGACGTCGTCGTCGCCGATGTGCGAATGCCGCCCACCCATACCGACGAGGGGGTGCGGGCCGCCGTACAGCTGCGCAAGGCGCATCCGGGGCTCGGGGTGCTGGTGCTGTCGCAGTACGTGGAGGAAAGGTACGCCACCGAACTTCTGGCCGGTTCCAGTCGCGGGGTGGGGTATCTGCTGAAGGACCGGGTGGCCGAGGTGCGGGAGTTCGTGGACGCCGTGGTGCGGGTGGCGTCCGGGGGGACCGCGCTCGATCCGGAGGTCGTGGCGCAGCTGCTCGGGCGGAGCCGGAAGCAGGACGTGCTGGCCGGGCTCACCCCGCGGGAGCGGGAGGTGCTGGGGCTGATGGCCGAGGGGCGGACCAATTCCGCGATCGCGAAGCAGCTGGTCGTGAGCGACGGGGCCGTCGAGAAGCATGTCAGCAACATCTTCCTGAAGCTCGGCCTGTCGCCGAGTGACGGGGATCACCGTCGCGTCCTCGCGGTGCTCACCTACCTGAATTCCTGACGAAGTGGCACTGTGCGGACGGACGTACACATCATCGACCCCCCGGGAGAACCGGAGGTCGTGGCGGTGCGTCTACCAGGGCAACACCTCAGGGCGGTAAATCATGACAAGTCGGGGTGCCGGGCCGTCTCGGGGCAGTGATTTGTCATGCGAATGGCCAAGGGAAGGTGACCCCGACAGACGTAGGGTTGATCCAGGAGGGTCTTCGGGAAGGCCCCCCGGGACAGCCACCTCGAGGGAGGTCCAGTTCAGTGACCAGTGAGGTCAGCAGAGCAACGGAACAGGCCGATCAGGCTGACGGGGCCGTCGTGGGAGAACAGCGCAAACCGGCCGGGACGAAGGACGTACGCCGTCTCGACCGGGTGATCATCAGGTTCGCGGGCGACTCGGGTGACGGTATGCAGCTCACCGGTGACCGTTTCACCTCGGAGACGGCTTCGTTCGGCAACGATCTGTCCACGCTGCCGAACTTCCCCGCCGAGATCCGTGCGCCCGCCGGCACCCTGCCAGGCGTCTCCTCGTTCCAGTTGCACTTCGCCGACCACGACATCCTCACTCCGGGTGATGCGCCCAATGTGCTGGTCGCGATGAACCCGGCCGCCCTGAAGGCGAACATCGGGGACGTGCCGCGCGGTGCGGAGATCATCGTCAACACGGACGAGTTCACCAAACGGGCGATGCAGAAGGTGGGGTACGCGGCCTCGCCGCTGGAGGACGGCTCCCTCGACGGTTACCAGCTCCATCCGGTCCCCCTGACCACCCTGACCGTCGAGGCTCTCAAGGAATTCGACCTCACCCGCAAAGAGGCCGAGCGCAGCAAGAACATGTTCGCGCTCGGCCTCTTGTCATGGATGTACCACCGGCCCACCGAGGGCACGGAGAAGTTCCTGCGGTCGAAGTTCGCGAAGAAGCCGCATATCGCCGAGGCGAACCTGGCCGCCTTCCGTGCCGGGTGGAACTTCGGGGAGACGACCGAGGACTTCGCCGTCAGTTACGAGGTCGCTCCGGCCGCCAAGGCCTTCCCGGTCGGGACCTACCGGAACATCTCCGGGAACCTGGCCCTCGCCTACGGGCTGGTCGCTGCCTCCCGGCAGGCCGATCTGCCGCTGTTCCTGGGCTCGTACCCGATCACCCCGGCCTCGGACATCCTGCACGAGCTGAGCAGGCACAAGAACTTCGGGGTGCGGACCTTCCAGGCGGAGGACGAGATCGCGGGGATCGGGGCCGCGCTGGGGGCCGCGTTCGGGGGGTCGCTGGCCGTGACCACGACCTCCGGGCCCGGGGTGGCGCTGAAGTCGGAGACGATCGGGCTCGCCGTCTCGCTGGAGCTGCCGCTGCTGGTCGTGGACATCCAGCGCGGCGGGCCGTCCACCGGGCTGCCGACCAAGACCGAGCAGGCGGATCTGCTCCAGGCGATGTTCGGGCGCAATGGCGAGGCCCCGGTGCCGATCGTGGCGCCGCGCACACCGGCGGACTGTTTCGACGCGGCGCTGGAGGCCGCCCGGATCGCGCTCACCTACCGCACGCCGGTGATGCTGCTGTCCGACGGCTACCTGGCCAACGGCTCCGAGCCGTGGCGGATCCCGGAACTGGAGGAGCTGCCGGACCTGACCGTGCAGTTCGCGCAGGGCCCCAATCACACGCTGGACGACGGCACCGAGGTCTACTGGCCGTACCAACGCGACCCGCAGACGCTGGCCCGGCCGTGGGCGGTGCCCGGCACACCGGGGCTGGAGCACCGGATCGGCGGGATCGAGAAGGAGGACGGGACGGGGAACATCTCCTACGCCCCGGCCAACCACGACTTCATGGTCCGCGTCCGCCAGGCCAAGATCGACGGCATCGACGTCCCGGACCTGGAGGTCGACGACCCGGACCGGGCCCGGACGCTGGTGCTGGGCTGGGGGTCCACCTACGGTCCCATCACGGCGGCCGTACGGCGGCTGCGGGCGGCCGGGGAGGCCGTCGCGCAGGCGCATCTGCGGCATCTGAACCCGTTCCCCGGCAATCTGGGGGCGGTGCTGAAGGCGTACGACAAGGTCGTCATCCCGGAGATGAACCTCGGCCAGCTCGCCACGCTCGTACGGGCGAAATACCTGGTCGACGCCCACTCCTACAACCAGGTCAACGGGATGCCGTTCAAGGCGGAGCAGCTCGCCGCGGCACTGAAGGAGGCCATCGATGACTGACGCCGACACGCTGCTCCAGCTGGTTCCCAAGGCCGAGGCCAAGCAGTCCATGAAGGACTTCAAGTCCGACCAGGAGGTGCGCTGGTGCCCCGGCTGCGGTGACTACGCGATCCTGGCGGCCGTCCAGGGCTTCATGCCGGAGCTGGGGCTGGCCCGGGAGAACATCGTCTTCGTCTCGGGCATCGGCTGCTCCTCGCGTTTCCCGTACTACATGAACACGTACGGCATGCACTCCATCCACGGGCGGGCCCCCGCGATCGCGACCGGGCTGGCCGCCAGCCGGCGGGATCTGAGCGTGTGGGTGGTCACGGGGGACGGTGACGCGCTGTCCATCGGCGGGAACCACCTGATCCACGCCCTGCGGCGCAATGTGAACCTGAAGATCCTGCTGTTCAACAACCGGATCTACGGGCTCACCAAGGGGCAGTACTCCCCCACCTCCGAGGTCGGGAAGATCACCAAGTCGACGCCGATGGGGTCGCTGGACGCGCCCTTCAACCCGGTGTCGCTGGCGCTGGGCGCGGAGGCGTCCTTCGTCGCGCGGACCTTCGACTCGGACCGCAAGCATCTGACGGAGGTGCTGCGGCAGGCCGCCGCCCATCCGGGTACGGCGCTGGTGGAGATCTACCAGAACTGCAACATCTTCAACGACGGCGCCTTCGAGGCGCTCAAGGACCGGGAGTCGGCCGAGGAGGCGGTGATCAGGCTGGAGCACGGGCAGCCGATCCGGTTCGGCACCGACCGTTCCAAGGGCGTGGTGCGGGACGCGGTCACCGGGGATCTGCGGGTCGTCGCGGTGACGCCGGAGAACGAGGGGACGATCCTGGTCCACGACGCGCACTCCGCGTCCCCGACCACCGCGTTCGCGCTCTCCCGGCTGGCCGATCCGGACACCCTGCACAACACCCCGATCGGCGTGTTCCGCTCGGCCGTGCGGCCGGTCTACGACACCCAGATGGCCGACCAGCTCGACGCGGCCATCGAGCAGCACGGCAAGGGCGACCTGGCGGCGCTGCTGGCCGGCGGGGACACCTGGACGGTCGTCGGCTGACCGCCGCCGGCCGCGAGGGGCGGCCGACGAGGAGCCACGGGGCCCGGGACTACGACTCCCGGGCCTTGTCGTAGGCGGCGCGGGACTTCTCGACCTCGTCCATGCGCTCGTGCGTCCAGGTGGCGAGGCCCCGCACCTGTTCCGCGGCCTCGCGGCCGAGGTCGGTGAGGGAGTAGTCGACCCGGGGCGGGATGACCGGCTTGGCGTCGCGGTGGACCATGCCGTCGCGCTCCAGGGTCTGGAGGGTCTGGGTCAGCATCTTCTCGCTGACCCGGCCGATCGCCCGGCGCAGCTCGCTGAAGCGGTGCGGCCGGTCCAGCAGGTGGATCAGGACGAGCACCCCCCAGCGGCTGGTGACGTGCTCCAGGACCAGTCGGTAGGGGCACATGCCCTCGATCGCGGGCACGGTGCGGGCGGCGGGGGCGGGAGCAGGGGTACTTACGGCCATGCCAGTACCTTACTTCAAAGTGGGTACTTTCGCTTGGTTAGTGCAGCTCTTAGGGTGAGTGTCAGTCCCGCACACCCCCACCTGGAGTTCTGAACCATGAGCATCGTCGTCACCGGAGCCACCGGACACCTCGGCCGCCTCGTCGTGGAGCAGTTGCTGGAGAAGGTCCCGGCGGACCGGATCACGGCCGTCGTACGCGACGAGGCCAAGGCCGCCGACCTCGCGGCCCGCGGCGTACGGCTCGCGGTCGCCGACTACAACACCCCCGAGACCTTCGACGGCCTGTTCGCGGCCGGCGACAAGGTGCTGCTGATCTCGGGCAACGAGTTCGACAAGGGCCGCCCGCAGCAGCACCAGGTCGTCATCGACGCGGCGAAGGCGGCCGGTGTGGCGCTGCTGGCGTACACGAGCGCGCCGGGTTCGCTGACCGCCGCCCTGGCCGACGACCACCGCGCCACCGAGCGGGCGCTGACCGCCTCCGGCGTGCCGTACTCCCTGCTGCGCAACGGCTGGTACCACGAGAACTACACCGAGCAGCTCGCCCCGGTGCTGGAGCACAACGCGGTGGTCGCCGCCGCCGGTGACGGCCGGATCTCCTCCGCCTCCCGCGCCGACTACGCGGCCGCCGCCGTCGCCGTACTGACCGGTGAGGGCCACGAGAACTCGACGTACGAGCTGGGCGGCGACGTGGCGTGGAGCCTCGCCGAGTACGCGGCCGAGCTGAGCCGGCAGACCGGCAAGGAGATCGCCTACAACTCCGTGCCCGGCGACGCCCTCGTCGGCATCCTGACCGGCGCCGGCCTGCCCGGGCACTTCGCCGAGATCCTCGCCGGCGTGGACGCGTCGATCGAGAAGGGCGAGCTGGTGGTCTCCACCGGCGACCTGTCCCGTCTGGCGGGCCGCCCGACGACCCCGCTGGCCGAGGCGATCACGGCGGCGCTCAAGGGCTGACCTCTCCCCCGGAGGCCTCGGGCGGCCCGCCCCCGCCTGTCATGACCGTATGGCGATACGGGCATGACAGGCGGGGGCGTTCGGCGTTACCTTCGTGGACGCGGTGGACACGGTGGACACCGGCACGCGCGCACAGCGACGCGAGAAGGAGGAGCCCGTGGCCGGGTCGTCGACGAGTGAGGGCCGCAAAGGCCTGCTGAACGGCTTCGCGGCGTACGGGATGTGGGGGCTGGTCCCCCTGTTCTGGCCGCTGCTCAAGCCCGCCGGATCGGTGGAGATCCTCGCCCACCGCATGGTGTGGTCCCTCGTCTTCGTCGCCGCCGCGCTGCTCTTCGTACGGCGCTGGGCGTGGGCCGGGGAGCTGCTGCGCCAGCCGCGCCGGCTCGGCATGGTCGTGATCGCGGCGGCCGTGATCACCGTGAACTGGGGCGTCTACATATGGGCCGTGAACAGCGGCCATGTCGTCGAGGCCTCGCTCGGCTACTTCATCAATCCGCTGGTCACCATCGCCATGGGCGTGCTGCTGCTGAAGGAGCGGCTGCGGCCGGTGCAGTGGGCGGCGGTCGGTGTCGGCCTCGCCGCGGTGCTGGTGCTGACCATCGGCTACGGGCGGCCGCCGTGGATCTCGCTCTGTCTCGCCTTCTCCTTCGCCGTCTACGGGCTGGTGAAGAAGAAGGTCAACCTGGGCGGGGTCGAGTCGCTGACCGCCGAGACAGCCGTGCAGTTCCTGCCCGCGCTCGCCTATCTGGTGTGGCTGTCCGGGCGGGGCGACTCCACCTTCACGAGCGAGGGCGTCCCGCACGCGGCCCTGCTCGCCTCCACGGGCGTGGTCACCGCGATCCCCCTGGTCTGCTTCGGCGCGGCCGCGATCCGCGTGCCGCTGTCCACGCTGGGGCTGCTGCAGTACCTCGCGCCGATGTTCCAGTTCCTCCTCGGCGTCCTCTACTTCGGCGAGGAGATGCCGGCCGAGCGGTGGGCCGGGTTCGGGCTGGTGTGGCTGGCGCTGATGATGCTCACGGTGGACGCGTGGCGCACCGCACGGCGGCCGAAGGCGGTCGTCGAGGTGCCGGGCGCCTCCCCCGCGGCACCCGTTCCCGCGGACGCCTGACCGGGGCTCCCCGGATCCGATGCCGCCCCGGACCGAAACAGTCGCGCGGGCCGTGGGCGATTCGGTTGAGCGGCCGGTGCGCGTTGGGTTGAGTGGGGGGCATGACTGAGACACCCGCACCCGCCCCCGTGCACTGGAAGCTCGTGATCGACACCGCCGACCCGCACGCCCAGGCCGATTTCTGGGGTGCCGCGCTGCACTACACGGTCGAGGACAACAGCGCGCTCGTCGAGCGGCTGCTGGAACTGGGCGCGCTGCCGGGCGCCGCGACGGTGGAGTTCCACGGCCGCCCGGCCTTCCGGGACCTGATCGCCGTACGGCATCCGGACGATCCGTACGACGCCGACAGCGGGACCGGGCTGGGGCGGCGGCTGCTGTTCCAGCGGGTGCCGGAGCCGAAGGCCGGGAAGAACCGGCTGCATCTGGACCTGCATCCGGGCGAGGGGCGGCGGGCCGGTGAGGTGGAGCGACTCACGGCACTCGGGGCGAGCGTGCTGCGGGAGGTGCGGGAGCCCTCCGGGGCGTGGGTGGTGATGGCGGACCCCGAGGGGAACGAGTTCTGCGTGCACTGACGTGGGGAAGGGCTCCGGAATGTGAACTCCTTGTCCGAATGGCGCTCTTGACGGAACGTCAGTCCCGGATTCACCATCCAGACACCCCATTCACTGTGGACTTCCTGTGGGCCACCCCGCCCCCGGGCGTCCCTCTGGAATTCGGAGCCCCCCCACCATGAAGCTCTCCGTCTCCGGGCGCGCGATGGTGTCCGTCGCCGTCGCGACCGTCACCCTGCTGGCCACCGGATCCATAGCCGGCGCGGCGCCCGCCCCCGAACGCGCGGCACTCGCCGCCGCACCCGACCTGCC
Source organism: Streptomyces phaeofaciens (assembly GCF_014648915.1). Lineage (GTDB taxonomy): Bacteria > Actinomycetota > Actinomycetes > Streptomycetales > Streptomycetaceae > Streptomyces > Streptomyces phaeofaciens. The sequence goes on from NZ_BMSA01000010.1 coordinate 95,572, forward strand.
CGTCGCCAACGTCAAGGCGCATCTCGCCCAGCTCCAGTCCATCGCCACCGCCAACGGCGGCAACAGAGCGCACGGCCGGGCCGGCTACACCGCCTCGCTGAACTACGTGAAGGGCAAGCTCGACGCCGTCGGCTTCACCACCACCGTGCAGTCGTTCACCTCGGGCGGCCGCACCGGCTACAACCTGATAGCCGACTGGCCCGGCGGCAACGCCAACCAGGTGATCATGGCCGGCTCGCATCTCGACAGCGTCACCTCGGGCGCCGGCATCAACGACAACGGCTCCGGCTCGTCGGCCGTCCTGGAGGCCGCGCTCACGGTCGCGCGGACCAACTACCAGCCCACCAAGCACCTGCGGTTCGCCTGGTGGGGCGCGGAGGAGCTGGGTCTGGTCGGGTCCCGGTACTACGTCAACAGCCTGTCGTCGACGAACCGGGCGCGCATCAACGGCTACCTCAACTTCGACATGATCGGCTCGCCGAACCCCGGCTACTTCGTGTACGACGACGACCCGGCGATCGAGAAGACCTTCAAGGACTACTTCGCGGGCATCGGCGTCCCCACCGAGATCGAGACCGAGGGCGACGGCCGCTCCGACCACGCGCCGTTCAAGAGCGCGGGCGTCCCGGTCGGCGGCCTGTTCAGCGGCGCCAGCCGGGCCAAGACCGCCGCGCAGGTCACCAAGTGGGGCGGTACGGCCACCGCCTTCGACCGCTGCTACCACTCGTCGTGCGACACGACGTCCAACATCAACGACACGGCCCTGGACCGCAACGGGGACGCGCTGGCGTACGCGGTGTGGACGCTGTCGTCCTGACGGACGCTGTCTTCGCGACGCTGGAGCGGGAGACGTGAGGCGGCCGGGCGCTCGCTTCCGCTGCTACGCGCCCGCCTTCCGGGCCCGTTCGGCCAGTCGGAGCATCCGGGAGCGGGCCGTGTCCAGCTCCTCGGCATCCTCGGCGGCCGGACCGTCCTCGGTGGTCAGCTCCGTCCACAGGCCGATGAGCTCGGTGCCCAGGTTCAGGCCCTGGAAGGGGTCGCGTACGGCACGCCAGGCCGTCGCCGCGCTCTGGACGTTGCCGTACGCGGCCTCGCCGTCCCGGGCGCGGCGGTGGATCCGGGCCAGTTCGAGCGAGAGATGGAAGGAGCGCAGCGGGTCGCCCGCCAGGTAGGCGATGTACGCGGTGAGTTCACGGAGCCGGAGCACCTCGGGGTGTTCCGGCCCCAGCGTGCCCGACGCCTCGGTCACCGTCCGTTCCGCGAGCACCGCCGCCGTGTCCGTCCGTCCGGCCCGCACCGCCTCGTTGATCTGCGCCATCGGCTCCCCGAGGAGCGCGGGCGCGCCGCTGCCGGGAAGGGTGTGCGGGTCCTCCCCGAGCACGGCCTCGGCCACGGCGTCGAAGCCGCGCGCGGGGGTGGGCCTGGGCTCGGGGTCCGGGTCGGCCCGGAGGTCGGTGTCGACCGGGACCAGCGGAGTGGGGTCCGGGGCCGGCACGGCGTCCATCGCCGGGGGCGGACCGAAGACGCCCGTCGGGGCGGTGACGGTGCCCGGCGGCGGGGACACCTTGCGCAGCTGGTGCGTGGGCCTGTCCCGGCGCGGCTCGGAGGGCAGTTCGGCCGTGGGCGGCGTGGCCGCCGGGGACGTGGACGGCTCGGGGTCCGGCGCCACGGGCTGCGCGGGCCGGGCCAGGCGGACCGTCGGCGGGGCCGCCGTGCGCAGGGGCTCGGCCGTGAAGTGGCTGGCGCCGTCCGGGTCCACGCGCAGGGGGACGACGTAACCGATGCGTTCGTCGTGGACCGTGACGAGAACCGCGTGCCCGGTGGCCAGGGCGATGCGGTGCAGATGGCTCAGGACGGCGTGCTGGATCTCCTCGCCGTCGGCCGCCGCGACCGGCACGCCGCCGATCGTCGCCGGCCCGCCCGCGCGGACATGGACGTCGAGCGGTGCGACCACGGCGACCGGCCGGCCGGCGCCCTTGTGTTCCCGCTTCTTCTCACGGCTGAGTCCGTACATCGGTTCCTCACGTCGTCCAGGTGCGTGTACGCGTCCACGTACTGTTGAGTTTCTCCGCTCGCCCCCGATGCGCACGTCACCACGACGTCACAGCCTCGTTCCAAGGATCCACGCCCGGCTCCCGGGCTGCCCTTCCGGGGGGGGCGTCGGGGGTCAGGGGGCGTCCCGCGGGGGCGACGACGACGAGGAGGGGACGGGTCATGGGGACGACGGACGCGCCGCGGGGTCCGGAGATCTGGATCCGCGGGCCGGTGGCCGTACCGGAGCCGGAGCCGGGGCCGCACGCGCCCCTCGCCACTGCGCGCCGGTTCTCCTGGCTCGCCACGCACGGCGGCGCCGGCGCCTCCACACTCGCGGCCGTCTACGGCGGTCAGGACTGCGGACGTGACTGGCCCGCCCCGGGCGACCCGCCGTCGGTCCTGCTGGTCGCCCGGACCCATGCGGCCGGCCTGGGTTCCGTGCTGCGGGCTCTTGAGGTCTTCCGGCGCGGGGAGGCCCCGCACGGGCTCGACCTGGACGCGGTGGTCCTGGTCGCCGACGCGCCGGGCAGGCTGCCGCGTCCGCTCGCCGAGCGGATCCGGCTCGTCGAGTCGGTGATCGACGTGTACCGCGTCCCGTGGGTGCCGGACTGGCGCCTGGGCGACCTGGGCGGGAGCCCTCCGCGGGAGACCGAGGCACTGGCCCGGCTGACCGGACGGGGGCGGTGAGCGGGGCGGGACCGCTTCGGGCGACGGAAGGTGGGGCGGGACCGCTTCGGGCGATGGAAGGTGAGGCGGAGCAGCCGCTTTCCGCGACGGCCGTCGCCTCGGCCGTCCGGGCCGGGCGGTCGGGGGCCGTGGACGTGGTCCGTTCCGCGCTGGACCGGATCGCCCGGGTCGACCCCGGCCTGTGCGCCTTCGCCGAGGTGTGGGAGGAGGCGGCGCTGGCGCGGGCCCGCGAGGTCGACGCGCGGGTCGCGGCCGGTGAACGGCTGCCGCTGGCCGGGGTGCCGCTCGGGGTGAAGGGACGGCTCGGGGCGCGCGCGGCCGGGCCGCTGATCGCGGCGGGGTGCGTGCCGGTGGGCGCGACAGCCGTACCCGGGCCCGGCACGCCCTGGCAGACCTGGGGACTCGGCGCCCATGGACGCACCGTCAACCCCTGGCGCGCCGACCGCACCCCGGGCGGCTCCTCGGCGGGCGCCGCGGCGGCGGTCGCGGCCGGCCTGGTGCCCCTGGCCACCGGCAGCGACGGCGCCGGCTCGATCCGGATCCCGGCGGCCTGGTGCGGTGTCCTCGGCCTGAAGACGACGAACGGCCGGCTCCCGTCTCCCGACCGGACAGGACTGGCGGCGCCCGGCGTGCTGGCCCGCAGCGCGGCGGACGTGGCGGCCTATTGGCGGGTGGCCGGGTCTCCGTTCGCGTCCCCGCACGACGGGGCCGTCCCGGAGCCGCCCGGCCGGGAGGTGGTCCCGGAGCCGTCGGCCGAGGGGCGCGCCCTCCCGCCGCTCGCCGTCTTCTCCCCCGGTCTGGGGTTCGTCCGGTCCGATCCGGAGCCCCTGGCCCTCGCGCGGGCCGCCGCCGAACGGCTCGCCGCCGCCGGGGCCGTACGGCTGCTGCCGGACGACGTGCCGGTGCGGCTGGAGGATCCGGGGCCCGCGTGGCTCGCGTTGCGGACGCCGGGGGCGGATCCGCGGGAGGCCCGGCGGGTCCGGGAGACGAACGATCTGCGGCTGGCCGGGCTCTTCGGCCGGGCCGAGCTGCTGCTGACGCCCACCACTCCGCATGCCGCGCACGGCCACGACGGACCGGGCGACCGGTACTCGACCGCGCTGACCTGGGCGTTCAATCTGAGCGGGCATCCGGCGGCGAGCCTGCCCGCCGGGTTCGGGACGGACGGCTGTCCGGTGGGACTCCAGGTGGTCGCGGCGCACGGGCGGGAGGCGCTCCTGCTGGCGGTGGCACGGGCGGCGGAGCGGGCCCATCCGGAGCGGGCCTTGCCGGACGCCTTCCGTGAGCGGCTTCCCTGACCCCTGACTCCTGACCCCTTTCGCAGATTATTGCGTACGCATATAATGCAAGTGCAGATTATCGTCGTACGCCGACCACCTGGGGGATCCATGCCGAACCGCCGTTTCCTGTTCCTGCTGGGCAGCAGCCGCAGCGAGGGCAACAGCGAGCTGCTGGCGCGCCGGGCCGCCGAGCAGTTGCCCGCGGAGGTGGAGCAGGAGTGGATCAGCCTCACGGAGCATCCGCTGCCCGAGTTCGCGGATCTGCGGCACGACACCGACCATGTGCGCCCGACGGGCGGCGACGCGGGGCTGCTGCTCGACGCCACACTCGCGGCGACGGATCTGGTGATCGTGTCCCCGCTGTACTGGTACTCGGTGTCCGCCCCCACCAAGCGCTACCTCGACCACTGGTCGGGCTGGCTGCGCACCCCCGACATCGGATTCCGGGACACCATGGCCGGGCGCACCCTGTGGGGCGTCACCGCCCTCGCGCACGAGGAGTTCGAGGTCGCCGACCCGCTGTACGGCACCCTGCACCACACGGCCGCGTACATGAGGATGCGGTTCGGCGGGGTGCTGCTCGGCAACGGCAGCAAGCCGGGCGACGTCCTGGCCGACACCGCCGCGCTGGCCCAGGCCAAGACCTTCTTCGCACGGGAGGCGCCGGTGGCCCGCTTCCCCTACGAGACCGGCGAGCCCGCGTAGGGGAAGCGGGCCCCTCAGGTCCCTCGGGCCGCTCGCGCCCCGCAGGCGGTTCAGCCGTTCAGGCCGTGATGTCCTTCGTCGTGAACCGCGCCCAGGCCGCCGAGCCGAACACCGCCGCGTACAGGGCCTGGAGGCCGAGGTTCTTCTCCAGCTCGTCCCAGTAGACGGGGTCGCGCATGAGGTCGGCGAAGGACAGCCAGTAGTGGGAGAAGAGATACGGCTGGATCGCGTGGAGCTGGGGGATCTGGTCGAGGATCTGGACGGTGATCAGCAGGCCCACCGTGGTCGCCATCGCCGCGATGCCACTGCCGGTCAGCGTGGAGACGAACAGACCGAGTGCCGCGACGCCGGTGAGCGACGCGGCGACGACCAGGGCGATCAGCAGGGCACGCAGCAGGCCGTCGGTGAAGCCGATCGTCGTACCGGAGATCGTCGTGAGGTCGCCCAGCGGGAACAGCAGGGCGCCGACCGCCAGCGCCGAGACCGCGACCACGAGGGTGGCCACCAGGCAGAACGCCATGACCGTGGCGTACTTGGTGAGCAGCAGACGGGTGCGGCCGGCGGGGGCGACGAGGAGATAGCGGAGGGTTCCCGCACTGGATTCGCCGGCGATCGCGTCGCCCGCCACCACGCCGATCGCCATCGGCAGGAAGAACGGCAGGGTCGCGGCGAGCGCGGTGAAGACCAGGAACAGGCCGTTGTTGGTGATCTGCGCGATGAACGCGGGGCCGCCCTCGCCTCCGCCGCCGGGCCCGGCGGACGAACCGTCGCCCGTCTCGATCTTCACGGCGATGCCGACGAGGATCGGCACGGCCGCCAGCACGGCCAGCAGCGCGAGGGTGCGCCAGCGCCGGAAGGTGGTGACCAGCTCGCTGCGCAGGAGCCCGAAGGTCCACAGGGGGTTCGGCCCGCGGGCCGCCTCCGCGGACGGCCGGACCGCCGCCGTGTCAGCCCGCGACATCGAAACCCTCTCCGGTGAGCGCCACGAACGCGTCCTCCAGGGAGGCCCGTTCCACGGTGAGGCCGCGGACGCGGACACCGGCCGTCACCAGCGCGACGGTCACCTCGGCGAGATCGCGGTCCGGTGGTTCGGCGGTGACCCGGGCCTCCTCCGCCGTCACGTCCGCCGCCCCCTGTTCCTTGAGCACCCGGGCCGCGTCGGCGGTGTCGGGGGTGGTGACGACCAGACGGCCGCGCGCACCCGCCGCGAGGTCCGCCACCGCGCCCTGGGTGATCAGACGGCCCTGGGCCATCACCGCGGCATGGGTGCACACCTGCTCGATCTCGTCGAGCAGATGGGAGGAGAGGAAGACGGTCGTGCCGTCCGAGGCCAGCTCCCGGACCAGGGAGCGGATCTCCCGCATGCCCTGCGGGTCCAGTCCGTTGGTCGGCTCGTCGAGGACGAGCAGCCGGCGGGGCTGGAGCAGGGCTGCGGCGAGGCCCAGCCGCTGCTTCATGCCCAGCGAGTACGCCCTGGCCCGCTTGCCCGCCGCCGCCGTCAGCCCGACCCGCTCCAGCGCCCGCTCGACGCGGGTCCGCCGGGTGCGCGGGTCGGCGGTCGGGTCGGCGGCGTCGTAGCGCAGGAGGTTGTCGCGGCCGGAGAGGAAGCCGTAGAGGGCCGGGCCCTCGATGAGGGCGCCGACGTGCGGCAGGACCGTGCGCGCGGCCCGGGGCATGGGGTGCCCCAGGACGCGCGCCGAGCCTGCCGTCGGTTCGATCAGTCCCATCAGCATGCGGATGGTGGTGGTCTTGCCGGAGCCGTTGGGGCCGAGGAAGCCGAAGACGCTGCCCGCCGGGACGGTGAGGTCGAGACGGTCCACGGCGAGCTGGCCGCCGCGGTAGCGCTTGGTGAGGGCGTGGGTGCGGATGACGTTGCCGTCGCCGTCCCCGGATTCCCTGGACTCTTCGGACTCCCCGGAACCCTCGGACTCCTCCACCGGCTCCCTCATCGGTCCCCCGATCTCCGACACCCGATCTCCGACCCCGGTCTCCGACGCCGATCCCGGCACCCGCTCGCCGGCACCCGCTCGCCGGGACCCGTAGACCCCTTGGGGGCCGAGGGTACTTACTTCGCCGAGTCGGCCGCCTTCACCAGGGCGTCCTTGGTGACGGCGCCGACGTAGACCGTGCCGTCGTCCGTCACGAGGGCGTTGACCAGTCGGGTGGAGAAGACGGTGCCGGAGCCGAACTTGCCGCTCACCTTGTCCCCGAAGGAGCCGAGGAAGCCGCTGAGCGCGCCGCCGGCGTCGGAGCCGAGTTCGGAGTTCAGCTCGGAGTCCGAGGGGACGCCCGCGCCGCCGGTCTCGAAGACGGCCACGGAGTTCCAGCCCTCGCCGATGACCTCGTGGCCCTCGGGAGCCTCGGAACCGGCCGAGCCCTCCAGACCCTCCAGCCCTTCCAGGCCCTTGAAGTCCTTGGCGAAGTCGTCACCCGATCCGCCGATGCCCTCCGGCGCCGCCTCGGCGTCGTCCGCCTCGGTGACCTTCGCACCCTTGGGCGGGGTGAAGTCGAAGGTGGAGGCGGCGGGCTTGGCGAAGCTGACCTGGGTGAAGCCCGCGTCCACGACGGCGGCGCCGCCGCTCGCCGGGGTCAGCGTGAACTTCAGCGGCAGGCCCGTCCCGGCGTCCACCGCCACACTGATCGCGCCGACCGTGGAACCGGACTGCTTCGGCTTGATCACCAGACGGTAGGCGTCGCGGCCGGCCACGTGAACGGTGCCGTCCACCGTCACCGACGTGGTGTCGTCGACGGCCTTGAGGGCTTCCTCGGTGAGGCCCTTGGGCGTGGCGGGAGGGGTCTCGCCGTCGTCCGCGCTCTCGTCGACGGTGGAGTGGTAGACCTCGTTGGAGGCGCTGTCGTACCCCCACACGTCCTTGCCGTCGTGGATGACGCTGTACTCGGCCGCGTTCTCCAGGAGGGAGAGCTTCTGCCGGTCCGGGCCGTCGGCGGCGACGCGCAGGGTGTGCGTGCCGGAGGCCAGTTCGGTGAGCCTGGTGGACGGATCGGCGGACGATCCGTCACCGCCGCCCGTGGCGCCCGAGAGCAGTCCGCTCTCCAGCCCGCCGAGGTCGGGCAGGCCCAGGTCGGTGGTGATCTTCACCGTGCCGGACAGCTGCTCGACGTCCGCCGCGGCGATCTTGTCGAGGAGCTGGGCCGCGGTGATCTTCGGCAGGTCGGGGTCGCCGGAATCGGCGAGCGCCGGGACCAGCCCGATCGTCGCCGCCGCGATACCCACCACGGTGACCGGGACGACGTACCGCACGGCCTTGCGCCGCCCGACGCGCAGGTCGTCTGCCTCCCCGGCGGTCGTGTTGTCGTCGGTTGCGTTCGGTGCCATGTGTGCCTTACCTCCGTCGTCGGCGGCGGCTGGTCATCTCACGAGTGAACGTCCCCACCCCGAGCCGCCATTGTCACCCGAATCGGTGAGGAGTGGTGCTTTCCGTGGTGTCCATCTGACCAAATCGGCCGTGGCGAAGCGTCACCCCGAGGACTCAACTCCGTGTACGCCTCCGGTATGACACCCGGGGCGGTGACTCACCCGGGACCCGTAGGGGTCGGCCCCCGAACGGTCCCCGAGCGGCCCCCGGACGGCACACGGACACCCCTGGACGACACGCGGACGGCACCCAGACACCCTCGGACGGCACGTGGCAGGCGCACGACAGACACACAGCAGGCAGCGACAGGGCGGCAGCCCCGAAGCAGCGGCCCCGAAGCGTCAGCCCCGATACGGCAGGGCCGACACGGCAGGGCCGGGCTCACCCCGCCCGGTGCACCACCGCATCGCACAGTTCCGTCAGCGCGGCCTTCGCGTCGCACTCCGGGAGCGGGGCCAGCGCGGCGCGCGCCTCCTCCGCGTAGCGCACGGTGTCCCGGCGGGCCCGCTCCAGTGCCGGGTGGTTCCGCAGGGCGGCGACGGCCTCGGCGAGCCTGGCGTCGTCGGTGAGGTCGGAGTCGAGCAGCTCGCACAGCGCGATGTCCTCGGGCAGCGACAGCTGCGCGGCCCGTTCCCGCAGTCGCAGCACCGGGAGCGTCGGCACGCCCTCCCGCAGGTCCGTGCCGGGCGTCTTGCCCGACTCGCGGGAGTCGGAGGCGATGTCGAGTACGTCGTCCGCCAGCTGGAAGGCGACCCCGAGCCGCTCCCCGTACTGGGTGAGCACGTCGACGACCGTGTCGTCGGCGCCGGACATCATCGCGCCGAAGCGGCAGGACACCGCCACCAGGGAGCCGGTCTTGCCGCCGAGCACGTCGAGGTAGTGCTCGACGGGGTCACGGCCGTCGACCGGGCCGGCGGTCTCCAGGATCTGGCCCGTGACCAGCCGCTCGAACGCCTCTGCCTGGACCCGTACGGCCTCGGGGCCGAGGTCGGCCAGGATGTGCGAGGCGCGAGCGAAGAGGAAATCACCCGTGAGGACGGCGAGCGAGTTGCCCCAGCGGGCGTTGGCGCTGGGCACCCCGCGCCGCACGGCCGCCTCGTCCATGACGTCGTCGTGGTAGAGGGTCGCCAGATGGGTCAGCTCGACCACCACGGCCGACGGCACGACCCCCGGCGCGTACCGGTCGCCGAAGCGCGCGGCGAGCATCACGAGCAGCGGACGGAACCGCTTGCCCCCTGCCCTCAGGAGGTGCTGCGCGGCCTCCGTGATGAACGGGACCTCACTCTTGGTGGCCTCGAGCAAGCCTTCCTCGACAGCCGCCAATCCGGCCTGGACATCGGCTTCCAGAGCCTGGTCCCGCACGCTCAGCCCGAACGGCTCGACGACGGTCACGAGGAGTCTCCTGTCTGCTGGTGTCTAGTGCGATGACGCGGTTTGTCGATAGGTCTCTGCGCTCACTCAAGTCAGCGTATCCGGTCACGTTTCGATCACCGATAGCCCCCACGTCCCCCGGGCCCGAATGCACTCGCCCGGGAGGCGCCCCCCTCAGGCCGGGCCGTGTCGGATCACGACCGATATGTTTCTGATCAGACGATATGAATAGACATTCATCGCAAATCCAAGGAGTGGAATACGAGGGCCCGACCGGACGCGACCCTTTGCATTGCGATTGAGGTTATTGCCCGATTCGCACCTCTTGTGGAAGTCGGTGAGTTGGCTCACTCCACCCACCCGCTCCACCCCGACCGGGTACCCCCCGACTCCTTGTACAACTCAGGCGAGTTGAAGCTTTGCATCCACAAAGGATCAAGCACCCCATAGGTAACAGACCAAGGTCAATAGGACTGATCTGTGAATTCGCCACTTGTTCCGGACATGTGCTCTCGCATACGTTCCCGGCCTGTCGGGCGGACGCCGAATCCTGCCACCGCCTCGGCACCCACCTAGAACACGTGGCAGGAGCGGGGGAACCAGGTAAGTCGCCGGATCCGGATGTCTCAGGACATATCGGTACGGCTTGGGGTGAAGTCGCGTCCTTCCGGGCGCGGCCGGGCATCTCCCGCCCGAACCCGACAGCTCACCTCGCAGGCGCCGGAGAGGACATTCGTCATGCCTGCTGCCACTCAGCCCCGCCGTGCCCGCCGTCTCGCCCGCACCCTCGCCGTGGCCGCCACCGGCGCCGCCGTGCTCGCCCTTCCGCTCATCGGCGCGAGCACCGCCTCGGCCGCCCCGACGACCGGCACGGCCCCCGGCGCGATCGGCGTCACCGGCTACCCCAACAACCTCGACGGGTGGATCCGGGAGTCGCTCGCGATCATGGCCCTGAAGGGCATCCCGGGCAGCTACGACGGCATCCACCGCAACATCATGCGTGAGTCGTCGGGCAACCCGGCCGCCATCAACCTGTGGGACTCCAACGCGGCCAAGGGCACCCCGTCCAAGGGCCTGCTCCAGGTGATCGACCCGACGTTCCAGGCGTACCACGTGGCGGGCACCTCGTTCGACCCGTTCGACCCGGTCGCGAACATCACCGCGGCGTGCAACTACGCGGCCGCGCGTTACGGCTCGATCGACAACGTGTTCGGCGCGTACTGAGCCCGACGCCGCACGACCCCGCACCGCTCCGTCCGGCCCTGCCCGACCCCTCCCGATCCCGCTCCGCTCTGCCCTGACGTGCCCTGACCCGCTTTCAGGGATAGAGACGTTCGAGGACGACGGCCACGCCGTCGTCCTCGTTCGACGTGGTCACCTCGTCGGCCACCGCCTTGAGTTCGGGGTGGGCGTTGGCCATCGCCACACCGTGCCCGGCCCAGTCGAACATCGGGATGTCGTTGGGCATGTCGCCGAAGGCGACGGTGTCCCGCGGGCTCGCACCCAGGTGTTCGGCGGCCAGGGCCAGGCCCGTCGCCTTGGTGATGCCGCACGGCTGGAGTTCCACCGTGCCCGGACCCGACATGGTCACGGTGGCCAGCGAGCCGACCACCGAGCGGGCCGTGGCCGCCAACTCGTCGTCGGACAGGGCGGGATGGCGCAGCAGCACCTTGCTGATCGGCTCGCACCACAGGTCGTCGCGGGAGCCGACGCGCAGGGCCGGCAGGGTCGGATGCGGCATCCGGTAGCCCGGCTCGATGAGGGTGAGCCCGTCGACCCCGTCCTGGTCGACGGCCGCGTACACCTGCCCGACCTCGGCCTCGATCTTGCCGAGCGCGGTCTCCGCCAACTCCCGGTCCAGGGTGACCGACCAGAGCAGACGGTTCGCGCCGGCGTCGTACAACTGCGCGCCCTGTCCGCACACCGCGAGCCCCCTGCTGTGCAGGCGGTCGAGCAACGGCCTGACGCGGGGCGCCGGTCGGCCGGTCACCACCAGGTGGCGTACGCCGGCGGCCGCCACCCGCGCGAGCGCGTCGAGCGACCGGTCGGAGAACGTGTCGTCGCCGCGGAGCAGCGTTCCGTCCAAGTCGGTGGCGATGAGGGAGTACGCGGTGCGCGCGGCATATGCGGTGGGTGCGGCCATGATCAGAGAATACGGATCCCGCACCCGTCGGACTCGACGCGAACCGGACGAGGACGAAGTCCGGTCTCCTTCTGCCAACTCCCCTTCCACAGTTGACCGGAGACGCCCACCGGTCCTTCGGCCGACCCCGGTGGAGGCCGCCCGGCGCATCACTCCGTCGCGAACCACGCGCGCGCGAGCGCTTCCGGCGTTCCCTCGGCGGGCGCGCCCAACTCCCGCAGATACCAGGGGAGGTTGCTGTACACGTGCAGCAGTGTGTACGCGAGGAGGGTGGACGGCTCGAAGGTGTGGCCGTACGCCCGGGACAGGAGCGCCAGCAGGTCCGGTCGGCCACGGGTGACGAACAGGCCGACGCCCACGAAGTCGTAGGCGCGGTCGCCGATCATGGCGGGTTCGAAGTCGAACAGCCCGGTCAGCCGCCAGCCGTCGGGGTCGACCAGGAGGTGCTGCCGCATGACCTCGGTGTGCAGCAGCGACGGGTGCGGGGCGCGGGGCAGGGGGACCGAGGCGAGGAAGTCCGGGATCTGCTCCAGCCAGTGCTCCGGCAGCCCGTGCGCGCGCTGCCGCTCGACGGCACCGGCGCGCTGCCGGTCCAGGAAGGCCCCCCAGTCGCCCGGGCCGAGGACGTCCCCGAGGGGCGCGGGGTCGAGCGCGTGCAGGGCCGCCAGCGTCTCGCCGACCTCGCCGACGATCCGCTCCTGGTCACCGCGCGGCACCCGGTCCCAGACGGCGGCCAGGTTCTCGCCCGCCAGCCGGGACATCAGCACGTACTGCCAGCCGTTCTCGTACGCTCCGAAGTCCCGCACCCGTGGGGTCGGCACCGGCAGCCGGTCCTGGAGGTGGGTGAGGACGCGGCCCTCCGCGACGCCGTCCTGGGCGGCGGCTCCGGGGAACAGCTTCAGTACGTGGGTGTCGCCGACCGCGTAGACCGGCTGCGACCCGTCCGGGAACCGGGTCAGGGGGGCACCGGCGAGGCCCAGGCGGGCGCAGAGGTCCGCCGCGCCCGGGCGCATCACCGTCTCGTCGGGGACGATCTCGTTCCAGTCCTCGTCCGTCTCCACCTCGGGCAGCATGATCGCGACCGTAGGGGGGCGGGGAGGGGCGGGCAACGGGATTTCGGCCTGTCGTTCCCGCACGGAAGCGGGACCGGTCCGTCACCCCGTGCCGGAACGGCTCGTCGCTCGGTGCGAGACCGGCCCGTCACCCCCAGGTGGTGCCCGCGGGTTCCTTGATCGTGGTGTTGATGCGGTTGAACAAGTTGGTGACCGCGATGGTGAGGATCAGCGCGGACAGCTCCCGCTCGTCGAAGTGGTCGGCCGCCTCGTCCCACAGCGCGTCCGGCACGGACTCGTGGGAGCGGTCCGCGAGCCGGGTGACCGACTCCGTGAGCTGGAGCGCGGCGCGCTCGGCGTCGTCGTAGAAGGGCGCGTCGCGCCAGGCGGTGACGGAGGCGATGCGCTCCTCGCTCGCGCCCGCCTTCCGCAGGTTCTGCACATGCCCGTGGACGCACGCCCCGCAACCGTTGATCTGGCTGGCGCGCAGCCCGACCAGCTCCTGCACCTCCTGCGACAGACCGCTCTCGCCGATCGCCTGGAAGATGCCGCCGATGCCCTTCAGCGCGCCGGGGAGGACGTACGCGGGGTTCTTCATCCGAGCCTGCATGGCCGGTCTCCTTCATTCGGTCCGTCTTATTGCCTTCACCGCACTGACGGACCGGACGCGGGAGATGTGACGGCGACGGGACACTTTTTCGAAAAAGCCGGTTGTGGCGCATCGTCGGGTACAGACCGGTTAAAGGCCTCTGCACCGATTGGCAACAACATGGCCCGCTACCTACCGCACGCCCGGTCTGGAGCGGTACCGTCCAGGTGTCCAGGGGGGACTTGATCGGGGGGTCAGGTTGAGCAGTGGGCGCATTCGTGTGCTGAGTCCGAAGGATCTCGGCGAGGGGGAACGGGAACGGTGGCGCGCACTGCGTGCCGCGTCGACCGCACCGCGCAACCCCTTCATGGAACCGGAGTTCACCGACGCCGTCGGCCGGGTACGGCCGCGGGCGCGGATCGCGGTGGTGTACGAGGGGCGTGAGCCGGTCGGCTTCCTGCCCCATGAGCGCGGGCTGTTCGGCCAGGGCCAGGCCCTCGCGTACGGCGTCTCCGACGCACAGGGTGCCGTCCTGGCACCGGGCCTCGGGCTGAACGCCGACGAGCTGATGCGGGGAAGCTCCCTGACGAGCTTCGCCTTCGACAACCTGGAGGCGGAACAAGGGCTGTTGGTGCCGCATTCGGCCGCCGAGTACACCGCCTACGTCATCGACATAGAGAAGGGCTACGAGACGTACGAGTCCGTGTTGCGGGCCCAGTCGCCGAAGTTCCTGAAGACCACCCTCGCCAAGGAGCGCAGGCTCGGCCGGCAGGTCGGGGAGCTGCGGTTCGTGTTCGACGAACGCGACCCGGCCGCGCTGCGCACGCTCATGGCGTGGAAGTCGGCGCAGTACCGCAGGACCGGCCGCCGCGACCGGTTCGCGCAGAGCTGGATCACCCGGCTCGTGCACACCCTGCACGAGACGCGCGCGCCGGAGTGCGCCGGCACGCTGTCCGTCCTGTACGCCGGGGACAAGCCGATCGCCGCACACTTCGGCCTGCGGTCGTCGACCGTCCTGGCGTGCTGGTTCCCGTCCTACGACACGGAGTACTCGAAGTACTCGCCCGGTCTGGTGCTGCATCTGCGGATGGCCGAGGCGGCCGCCGCCGAGGGGATCGGGCTGCTCGACCTGGGGCGGGGCGCGGCCGAGTACAAGGACTCGCTGAAGACCGGGGAGATCCCCGTGTACGAGGGGGCGTGGACGCGTCCGGGGGTGGGCGCCGCGCTCTACTGGCTCAGCCGTGAGCCGTCCCGGCGCGCGCACCACTTCGTGCGCAGCCGGCCCAGGCTCGCCGCGGCGGCCGCACGGACCTTGAAGGGGGCGGGCCGGCTGCGCCGGTCCTGACGGTCACCACGCTCAGGAACCAGGGGGGTTCATGTTCCGCTTCCGCGCGAGACGCGTACGACAGGAGATAGACCGGTTCCTCGACATCGGGGCGGTGCAGGTCGCCGAACTCGAACTCGACGGCGGGGGCGTCCTGCGCCCCGGCCCCGGCAGCCCGGCCGTCACACACGGCGAGGTGTTCGTGCTGGTCAGGAGGGGCGGCCGGCCCGTGGGGACGCTGCTCGGGCGGGTGCCCGAGGGGGCCGACCCGAAGGCGGTGCTGGTCGCTCTGGCCACCCGTGAGCACGGCGGCGAGCCCGTCGCGAGCGTCTCGGCGCTCACCGTCCCCTCCACCACCGTCGTCATCGCGACGCGCGAGCGGGCCGACCGGCTCGCCCACGCGCTGGACTCGATGCTCGCCCAGGACCACCCGGACTTCGAGATCGTCGTCGTGGACAACGCGCCCGTGACGGACGCGACCCGGGAGCTGGTCGAGCGCAAGTACGCCGAGCGGGTGCGGTACGTGACCGAGCCGGTGCCCGGTCTCGCCATGGCCCACAACAAGGGCATCGAGGCCGCACGGGGCGAGGTGATCGCCTTCACCGACGACGACGTGATCGCCGACCCGCGCTGGCTCACCGCGCTCACCGCGCCCTTCGCGGCCGACCCCGGTCTCGGCTGCGCCACCGGACTGATCCTGCCGGCCCGGCTGCGCACGCCCGCCCAGGTCCTCCTGGAGAGCCACGGCGGTTTCGCGAAGGGCTTCACGGCCCGCACCTACGACCCGTACGACCCGCCCGCCGACGAACCGCTCTTCCCGTTCACCGCGGGCCGCTTCGGCTCCGGAGCCAACATGGCCTTCCGTACGGCGGTGCTGCGGGCGGTGGGCGGATTCGACCCGGCGACCGGCGCGGGCACGCTCGCGCGCGGCGGCGACGACCTGTACGGGTTCGTCCGCGTCCTCGCGCAGGGGCACCGGCTCCACTACACCCCGCAGGCCCTGGTCTGGCACCACCACCGGGAGACCTGGCGGGACCTGGAGACCCAGGCGTACGGCTACGGCGCCGGCCTCACCGCCTATCTCACGGCGATCCTGGTCAACAAGCCCGCACTGCTCCCCGCGTTCCTGGCGCGGCTGCCTCGGGGGGCGGCGTACGCGCGGACGTTGACGGCGAGCCGGGGGGCGGGGAGTACGCCTGGGGAGGCGCCGGGGAGCACGGAGAGCGCAGAGAGCGCAGAGAGTGCGGTAGGCGTGGGGAGTGCGGGAAGCGTGGGGAGTGCGCCGGGTGGGCACGACGCCCGTACGCATGCCTGGCCGCGGCGGCTGTCGCGGTTGCAGCGGCGGGGGATGCTGTACGGGCCGGTGGGGTATCTGCGGGCGCGTCGGGTCCTGCGAGCCTCGCTCCGGAACCCGGGTGCGGCTGCGGCCTCCGGTGCGGCTCCCGGCCCCCGTACGGCTGGCATCCCCGATACGGCAGCCGGCCCCGGTACGGCCGCCGCCGCAAGACCCGTCGGCGCTTCCGAGGAGTCCCGGTGACCGCCGGGGAGTTCGGGGAGGCCGGGGTGGCCCGGCTCGGTGCCGTGCCGGTGTTCCTCTATCACGCCGTGATGGAGGATCCGCCGGACTGGATCGCCGAGTTCACCGTCACGCCGAAGCAGTTCGGCGAGCATCTCGACGCCGTCGTCGACAGCGGCCGTACGCCCGTCACCATCAGCGCGCTCGCCGACCACCTCGCGGGGCGGGCGCCGCTGCCGGCGCGCCCGGTACTGCTCACCTTCGACGACGGCTTCGCCGACCTGCCCGGGCCGACCGCCGAGGCGCTGGCGGGGCGTGGCCTGTCCGCCACCGCCTACCTCACCACCGGCGCCATCGCCCCCGGCGGACGCAGTCTGCTGCCGCCGGCGCCCATGATGGCGTTGCGGGACGCGGTCCGGCTGGAGCAGTCCGGCATGGAGGTCGGCAGCCACACCGTCACACACGCCCAGCTGGACACCCTCGCGCCCCGGGCCCTGACGCACGAGCTGCGCACGTCCCGCTCGGTGCTGGAGGACGCCCTCGGCCATCGCGTCCGCCATCTCGCCTACCCGCACGGCTACAACAGCGGCCGGGTGCGCCGCACGGCGGCCGCCGCCGGGTACGAGACCGCCACCGCCGTACGCCACGCGCTCAGTTCGGACCGCGACGAGCACTACCGCATCGCCCGGCTGATCGTGCGCCGCGGCCATACCCTCACCGAGGTCGAGGACTGGCTGGCGGGCCGCGGGGCGCGGGTCGCGCCGTACCGCGACAGTGCGAAGACGGTCGCGTGGCGCTGGTACCGCAGGGCCCGCGCGACGGTGCGCGGACCCGTCTTCGCCGGCTGAACCGTCCGCACCGTCGGCGCGAACCCGGTCTCCGTCCGTCGCCCGGCCCCGCCGGCCAGGCCGCGTCCGGCCTAGCCCAGCGGCTGGTTGAAGTAGGGGTCGGAGACCGCCTTGCGCAGGCTGCTCCACGCCCGGTCGTTGGCCACCGCCAGATCGCAGTGCGGGCCGGGGTCCCGGTAGTTCCATTGCAGGGCGGCCTTCACGCCCGTGAGGCCCTTCAGGACTCCCGGCACCTCGGCGTACCACTCGGCCTGCCGGTCCGGCCGCGACGGATCGTCCGCGGTGCCGAACTCGGAGAGCATCAGCGGTTTGTCGTCGGAGATGTTCTTGCGGATCCAGTCGTGGGTGGCCCGCTGGGTCTGCGCGAAGGAGAGCCAGCCGGTCGTGTGGCACCGGTAGTAGTTGTACTGGTTGTAGGCGACCCAGTCGACGTAGTCGTCACCGGGGTACATGCGCTTGATCAGGTCGGCGTGTGCCAGATAGCCCGTGGTGATCCAGGTCCACACCACGTTGGTCACACCCAGCTCCCGGAACCGGTCGTGGATGTGCCGGTACGCCCTGACGTAGTCCTCCGGGGTGCCGTTGGCCGGGGTGCGGGTGTCCATCTCCAGGTCGAAGGAGAGGAACACCTTCTTCCCGTACTTCTTGACGCGCCGGGCCTGTACGTCGATGACCGACGCGTCCAGCTCGCCGTCCGCGATCTGCTTCCAGGTGGGCTGCTGGGCCTTGCCGCCGCCCCACCACTTGCTCTCCCAGGAGAGCAGCAGCAGATGGTCGTCGGCGGCCACGCGCTGTTCCTCCTCGGTCAGCAACTGCCCTTCCAGCCGGGACCCTTGGACCAGTGACATGTCGTGGTACGTGTACACGATGTCGAGCTTGCGGCCGATCCGCCGTTCGTAGTCGCGGACCTTCTCGGACAGGTTTCCCTTGTGGTGCGGCACGAACGCCCCGAACCAGGCCCCGCAGGGCGGCTCCAGCAACGCGGTCGGCGTGCAGGCCCCGCCCATCGCGGCGGGCCGCGACGCGATGTCCTGCCCGTCCCCGGAGCCGTCCGACAGTTCGTCATGGATGAGGAGTACGGCGGTCAGGACCGCGCACAGGAGCGTGGCGACCGCCAGCTGGAGACGCCGGTCGGCGTACCAGCGGGCGGGCCGGCCGGTGGGCGGGCGGTTCGGTCGTCGGTGGCGGTGGGCGCGTTTCCGGTGGCCAAAAGGGTGAGGCAACCTCACAGAGCAGTACCCTTCACAGTCCTCGGCGGGGAGGCACGCAGCCGCGGGCAGAACCCGGCGACGGTGGTGAGCAGCGTCAGTGTCAGCAGGACGCGCTGCGCGCTGAAGGCATGCGTGGCGATAAACACCGTCGCGACGAGCAGGACGACGGCCACGCTCAGGAAGACGATCAGCATCAGCCGCTCCAGCAGGTCGGAGTGGCGTTCGAAGGCCGGGTCCCTGCGCTCGACGGGCCCCTCGGCGGGGCGCGCGGAGAGCGCGGGCCCGCAGATTCTGACGAGGGCGGCGCCCGGCCCCGCCGCCAGGAAGACGATCATCGCCGCGCCCCGCAGCTCGGATCCGGCGGGCAGCGCCAGCGCGGAGAGCGCCAGCCAGCCACCGAACGGGGGCAGCATCCGCACCACGAGTTCCTGTGGGGTCATCGGCCCGCCTCCTTCGCTTCCGGTGCTTCCTTCGGTTCCGGTGCTTCCTTCGCGCTCTTCAGGGTGTACGCCGATCCGGCGCTGTTCCCGGCCACCCGCTCGAACAGCGGGGAGGCGGCGACGGACTTCTCGATGCGGTCCAACTGGGCGCGAGTGAGCAGCCCGTTCATCTCGGCGTCGGCGAACTGGCCCTGGGTGAACAGGAGATAGGCGCGGCCCGGCGCCTCCACGGAAGCCATGTCGCGGGCGAGGGTGGCCGCCGGTTCGCCGACGATCAGGTCGACGTGCTGCCGGGCGTCGTCGAGGAACCAGTAGTGGTCCACCCGCCAGTAGTCGGCGAACGCGAGCGGGTAGTTGCGGTCGGCGGCGACGACCAGGGAGCCGTCGGGCGCCTTGTCGACGACCTGCCGCACCAGGTCGACCTCGGCCTGCGGGAAGTGGCTGATGCGGTCCTTGCCGGAGTAGCTCGGCACGAACGCGAGCGTGCCGGCGAGAAGCGCGACCAGGGGCAGCCAGACGAACCGGCGGCGTTCGGGCCGGGCCCCCTGCGCCTCGACGGCGGCCAGGGTCCGCACCTGGGGCAGCAGCGCCGCCGCGGCGAAGAAGGCGGCGCCGGGCAGCATGAACATCAGCACCCGGAAGATCATCTCGCTGCCGTAGCTGCTCGCCGCGAACATCGGCAGCGGGGCCAGCGCGAGCAGCAGCAGGGGCAGGGCGCGGTGGCGCAGCACCGGCTGGCGCAGCACGCCGGCCACCGCGAGCAACAGCACCGAGCCCGACAGCAGCCGGGCCACCCAGGACGTGGTCACCGCGCCGGTGCCGGTCGGGGTCGCGCCGTACCCGGTGGCGACGTTGCCCCCGATGTCGCCGATGGAGCGGAGCATGTCCGGCATCGTGGCGGACAGGAAGGGCAGCGCGGCCGTGAGACACCAGGCCAGGAAGATCACGGCGGTGGTGATCAGCGGGACCTTGTCGCGGTAGTGGCGGGCGAAGAACAGCACGGCGAGGGATGCCACGAGCATGCCCGGGGTGAGCTGGTGCGAGATGACGATGGCCACGACCAGCAGGGTGAGCAGGACCGTCCACACGGCCTGCCGCTGGCCGCCGCCCGCGCCGCCGACGCCGGAACCACCGACGCCCGGACGGCCGGCGCCCGGACCATTGGCGCCCGAGCCGCCGTCGGCGTACCGGCGCAGGACGATGGCGAGGACGCCGAGGTGCAGGGCGAAGGCCACGGACTGGGGCGAGAAGTAGTCCTGGCCCACCCAGTTGGCGACGCAGAAGAGCCAGACCGCCAGCCAGACCAGCCGCCGGTCCTCGGTGAAGGTGCGGTAGATCAGCAGCAGCGGAAGGAGGAGCAGCAGGCTGGAGACCAGTGGCCACCAGGCCATGAACTGGGCGGCGGAGTCCACTCCGAGCAGTTTCACCAGCGCGGCCTGCGCGGCGAAGAAGCCGGGCCACTGGTCGTAGACGGCCATGTCGCCGAGGACGTCCGCGTTCTGGAGCCGGCCGGCCGTCAGCAGGTGGTCGACGACCGCGTCGTGCTTCCACGCCCACGCGTAGAGCGGGGTCGGGTAGACGACGGCCTGGGTGGCGCGCTCCATCACCAGCAGCCCGACGACGTACGCCGGTGCCCAGGCGGGGTGGCGGTGCGGGCCGCGCAGGGTGAACCAGAAGCCGGCCGTGAGCAGCGCCAGTCCGGCCCAGAACGTGGGGTGCAACGCGCCGACCAGGCCGAAGTCACCGAGGTCGGAGACGTCGGTGTGGGTCACCGCGTAGCCCCACAGGGCCAGCGAGGCGAGCAGTGCGGCGGCCGGCCACAGTGCGGAGCCCCGCCAGGGGCGGGCGGGCGGCAGGTCGGAGAGGTCCGTCACCGACTCACCGCCTGCCGGACCGTGGGACTCCTGGGTGGCGGTGGTGCCGGGCGGTGGCGCGCTCGCCGTACCGCGCGCGCTCGCCAGGTCGGCGCCCGGACCCGGTACAGGCTCCGGTTCTGATCTCTCCCTCGGTGTGACTGGCGGACGCACGACGGTTCCCCCCTGGCGTTCGACTCTGAAGCGTGATCAGTCGCTGGTGCGGGTGCCGGTTCTGCCGTTCACGGGTGAGACAGCGGGTGTCTCGGGCGGGGCGGGTGCCCCGGCTGAGGCAGGTGCCCCGGCTGAGGCGAGTGCCCCGGGCGGGGCGGGTGCCTCGGGTGAACGGCGTGGATCGCGGCCGGGCTCCGCCGACGGCTCGGCACGGTGGAGCGACAGGAGCAGGACAAGCAGGAACAGCAGGAACAGCAGGGGCAGCGCGACCGGGGCGAGCGCCTCGCGCCCCGCCCAGCCCCCCACGGCGGCGAGGAAGACGACCCCCCAGCGTGCCGCCCACGGCAGCCGCTCGCCCAGTCGGGTGAGCAGCCGCCACCACAGGACGAGCGACAGCAGCAGACAGACCGGCGGCACCCAGCGCAGCAGCGGCTCGGGCCCGGACAGGCCCAGAGTCTGCGCGAAGAAGCCAGCCGTTTGCGTATAGAACGTCCCGTGGAGTGCCGTTGGTTCCCGCCCGAACGCCACCGGTACGGAGTACAGCGCGAGGGCGACGGCCGTCAGCGCGGTACCGGGCAGCCAGGGCTCGCGGCGCACGGACAGGGTGACCGTGGCGACGAACAGCACGAGCAGCGCCGCTCCGGCGGCGACGGCCGCCGGGGGCAGCAGTTCGAGCAACTCCCGCCCGTCCAGCGGCGTGGCGAGGGTGCCCGTGACGCCGCCGAGCCACGGCAGGTCGCGCAGCGCCCACCCGAAGGCCGCCGCCGCCACGCCGAGCAAGCCCCACAGCCCGGCACGCAGCGGCCGCTGCCACCGCTCGGACCAGATCCCGTTCCCCTCGTACGCGGGCACCGGCTCGCTCGGCCGGACGGCCTCCTCGGGCTGCGCTCCCGGCTTCTGGGGCCGGACGATCACCATGAGGGTGTCCGCCGCCAGCGCCTCCCGCTCATAGCCGGGACGCCCTATGAACAGCGCGACCGTGTCCTCGTCGGACGCCCCGTGCTCGGAGGCGGCCCGGCGGGCCCAGTTCGTGCCGTACCCGGCGGTGGCGTTGAGCCGGGCCCAGCGGGTGCCGTACGCCGGATCGGGGTCACCGTCGGCCGGAACGGGCACCCGGTCGGCGGGGACCGCGGGCACCCCGTCGGTCTCGCGCAGCGCCCTGCGCAGTCCCACCACCGAGACGACGGCGATCAGCGTCATGCTCAGCAGCACCGCCCAGCCCGCGCCCGCGATGCCGGCCGAGCCGAACAGCACGGCCGCGCTGCCCAGCACCAGCGTGCACATGGCGCCCTGGAGCGCGGCGAGCACTCCGGTGCGGCCCTGCACACGCAGCACGCCGATGTACAGCTCGACCACGACCCGGGGCAGCGCTCCGGCGGCCAGCAGCCGCAGCACGGTGGTGCCGTGTTCGGCGTAGTCCTCGTCGAACGGCGTCAGGATCTGCGGGGCGAACAGCACCAGCACCAGCACCACCGGCACCAGCAGCAGCGTCATCCGGCGCAGCGCGCCGCGCACCCCGTCGGCGAGGTGGCGCGGGTCGTGCGAGGCGTGCGCGGTGAGCGAGGAGGCCATGTTGATGGCCATGAACTCCATCGTCCCGCCGACCGTGTACGCCACGTAGAAGTAGCCGTTCTCGGCCGCGCTGAAGCGGACCGCGACCATCACCGGCAACAGGTTGATCATGGCCAGGCTGAACAGCGCGCCCAGCGAGTCCCCGGCCAGGAAGCGGCCCATCTCGCGCAGCCTCGGCGGCTCCAGGTCGCGGTCGGCGGCGACCTGGCGCGGGATCAGCCTGCGGAAGATCAGCCAGCCGAGCGGCAGCGTCGAGAGCGCGATCGCGGCGGCCCAGGACACGAAGATGCCGAGCACCGGCAGCGCGGAGGCGAAGACGGCCAGCAGGATCAGCTTGCCGACCGAGAACACCGCGTTGCCGACGGGCACCCAGCCCGATCTGCGCAGCCCGGTCAGCACACCGTCCTGGAGCGTGAGCAGCGCCCACGCCACACAGGCGACGACGAACGCCGCCCCCGCGGCCGGCGTGCCCAGCGGCGCGTACGACGCGCCCCACAGGTCGAGGGTGAGCAGGAAGACGAACGCGGCGATGGCCACGACCACCGAACTCGCCGCGTACGCCCGCCACACCAGCGAGCCCGTGTGCCGTCCCGCGCGCGGCACGAAACGGACCACCGCGCCGATCATCGTCGTGGCCGTGATACTGGCGAGCAGCCGCATCGCGGCGATCGCGGCGGACCCCTGGCCCACGGCCTCCTCGGTGTAGTAGCGGGCGGCCACCAGCCAGAACCCGAGGCCCAGCACGGCGGAGACACCGGTGCTGAGCATCAGGAAGTAGGCGTTCCTGAACAGGGAGTCCGGGCCGCGGGTGCTGTCGGCCGGCTTCGGGCCGGTCGCCTCCTTTCCGGCGGACGGCGCCGCGCGCTCGGGAGCCTCGATCTCGGCCTGCGTCTCAGCCACGGGTCGGTCCCAGCCCTCCCGGTACCTCGGCCGGCCGTGCCTTGGACTCGTCGAGCGCCTCGACGACCTGCCGGGCCCGCAGCGGGTCCACGGGCAGCGCGTGCCGCGCGAACCAGCGGGCCCCGGCCGGATCCGGCGACGGGTCGGTGAACCCGTCACCCGCGTAGTCGTCCAGCGGCGGGTCATAGAGGTACCCGACGACGATGCCCCGCCGCGCGAGCGCCGCCCGCGCCGCGTCCCGGTCCGCCACGAACAGGGGCACCCGGAAGAGCGGTTGGGCACGGACCGGCCCGACCCGGCTGTGCGGCCTGGCCCACGGCGTGGACAGCAGCCGTTCCGTACCGGCCAGGCAGGCGGTCAGCACCCCGTCCAGACGGTCCAGCTTGCGCTCGATGCGCCCGAGGCGGAGCGGCCCGGACCGCAGCCGGTAGTCGTGCATGTCGACCCGGACCCAGGGGTCGTGCGCGGTGAGGTCCGGCGCCGCGCCGACGGCACGGGCCAGTTCCTCCGGGCGCAGCGGCATCCGGATCTCCTCGCGCTCCATCAGCCCGAGCAGTCGCATCGTGGCCCAGGCGGCCCGCCGCAGCCCCAGCCCGCGCACAGCGGCCTCCGCGTACGGCCGGACCGTGTAGGCGAGTTCCGCCGTGGGCCGGCCCGGCAGCAGCAGGTCCTCGCAGGTCTTCTCCAGGGCCTCGCGCAGCCCCGGGTCGGCGAAGGACAGGAAACCCCCGGCCTTGGCGCCGACATGCTTGGACAGGCTGAAAACGGAGGCGTCGCCCCAGGCGCCGACCGGGCGGCCGCCGACCTGGGTGCCGATCGCGTGGGCACCGTCCTCGAACAGCGGGATGCCCAGCTCGTCGCACTTCTGCCGCAGGCGCGGCGCGTCGTCCGGGTTGCCGTACAGATTCGTCGTGAGCACCGCGGACAGCGATCCCCACATGTCGTCGGGGACGGCGTCGACGTCGATCGACGCGTCCAGCGGGTTCAGCGGTGCCTGCACGGGCCTGAGGCCCGCCGCGAGCACCACGAAGAAGATCACGTCGTCGTTGACCGGCGACATCAGCACGCGTCCGCCGGGCGGGCACCAGTGGCGCAAGGCCACGAACAGCCCGAATCTGCACGACGGTACGTACACGCATTCCCGGCCGAGTCTGCCGCGCATGGTCTCTTCCAGCCGCTTCGGCCGTGAACCATGCCGCGCCGACCCGAGGCCGGCCTCCCCAATGGCCATCCGCCCCCCAGTTGTGCCATGGGAAGGCCCCCTCCCCGAGGCCTTCCAGCACCCGCTCAGAGTGTCCCTGTTCGCACCGCTCCGTCAAGATTGCGGTCCATTTCGAAGGCGACTTCCGGTAGGCAAGCGGAAGCGGAGAGCCATCGGCGGCGGGTCCCGGACGGGGCCCGAAACCCGCCGCACCTGGTACGTACCGTGCCACTCCCCCGAGGTCGGCCGTAACGTGTGCCGCGGCCCGGCACACGGACCGAACAACCGCACGAGCCCGCGCACGTACCGGCGCACGAAAGAGAGGCAGCACCCCATGCCCCCCTTCGACCTCACCGAGGGCGACCCCTTCGGCCCGCACAACCTTCCGTACGGCGTGTTCTCCCTCGCCGGCGACACGGAGCGGACCGTCGGTGTCCGGCTCGGCGACCATGTCCTCGACGCGGCCGCGGCGGCCCGCGCCCTCCGCTCGCCGCACGCCGCCCTCCTCGCGCACCCCACCCTCAACCCGCTGCTGGCGGCGGGCCGTACGACCTGGTCGGAGGTACGGCGGGCGCTCACGGAGTGGGTGACGGACCCCGCCCACCGGGCCACCGTCGAGCCGCTCTTCCACCCGCTGTCCGAGGTGACCCTGCACCTGCCCTTCGAGGTCGCCGACTACGTCGACTTCTACTCCTCCGAGCACCACGCCAGGAACGCGGGCGCGATCTTCCGCCCGGCCGGCGGCGACAGCCTGCTGCCCAACTGGAAGCACCTGCCGATCGGCTACCACGGCCGCGCCGGCACGGTCGTGGTCTCCGGCACGGACGTCGTCCGCCCCTCGGGCCAGCGCAAGGCGCCCTCCGACCCGGCCCCCGTCTTCGGCCCGTCCGCGCGGCTCGACATCGAGGCCGAGGTCGGCTTCGTCGTCGGTGTGCCCTCGTCGCACGGCACGCCGGTCGCGCTGGCCGACTTCCGCGAGCACGTCTTCGGGCTCTGCCTGCTGAACGACTGGTCGGCCCGCGACATCCAGGCCTGGGAGTACGTCCCCCTCGGCCCGTTCCTCGCCAAGTCCTTCGCCACCTCGGTCTCGGCGTGGATCACCCCGCTGGAGGCCCTGGAGGAGGCCCGGGTGGCACCCCCGGAGCGCACCCACCCGCTCCTGCCGTACCTGGACGACGCGGCCACCGAGCCCGCCAGCTACGACTTGCGCATCTCCTTCGCCCTCAACGGTCACGTCGTCTCCGAGCCGCCCTTCTCCTCCATGTACTGGACGGCCGCCCAGCAGCTCGCCCACCTCACGGTCAACGGCGCCTCCCTGCGCACCGGCGACCTGTACGGCTCGGGCACCGTGAGCGGACCCGCCGAGCACGAGCGCGGTTCCCTCCTGGAACTGACCTGGAACGGCCGCGACGCCCTCGAACTCCCCGACGGCAAGCGCACGTTCCTGGAGGACGGCGATGTCGTCACCCTGTCGGCCTGGGCCCCGGGGCCGGGCGGACTGCGGGTGGGCCTGGGCGAGGTGAGCGGACGGATCGTGGCCGGGTGAGACCGGGTGCGGGGCCGGCGGGGAACCACCTCGGGCCGAGGCCGCTCCTGCGCGGGCGGCGGGACTTGAGGCCACGGACGGGCCGCCGGTCACGAGGCGACCGTATGCCGCCGGCGGGCTGACTCCGGCGGCCCCCGCCGTCATACTGGCGGCGGGCACGGTCCCCGCACCGGGCCCGCAGCCCACCGGCGTCGGCACGGGAACCGGCGCCGGCACCGGCACGCGCGCCCGACGTACGGCCCCGCGCCGCCTGCTCCACCCCCTCCGACCAGGATCCGGAGCCCCTGGCATGACCGTCTGTCTGCTCCTGCTGAGCGTCGTCGCCCTGACGGCCGCCGTGCCGGCCCCGCGCGCGCTGACCCGGGCGAAGTGGCCCGAGCGGGATCCGGTGGTCGGGCTGTGGGTGTGGCAGTGCCTGGTCGCCACGGTCCTGCTGTGCTGCCTGACCGCCCTGGTGCTGGGCGCCGCCACCGTCTTCCACACCGTCCGCGCCCAGGTGTTCGCCCCCGCGCCGGCCGCCGTGACGGAGGCGTACGACCTCTCAGCCGCCTCCCCCTGGGCCGCGGCGCTCACCCTGCTGCTGGCCTGCGGGGCGGCCTGGACGACCGCGATGCTGGCCCGCGAACTGGTCGAGGCCCGCCGGCGTCGCGGCCAGGCCCGCGCCCACCTGCGGGAGCGTGCCCCCGACCTGCCGGCCGGACTGCCGTCCGCCCGGGGCCCGCTGCTCGTGCTGGAGGACGAGTACCCCGACGCCTGGTGGATGCCCGGCAATCCGCCCCAGCTGATCGTGACCACCGGCGCCCTGCACCGCCTCACCTCCCACCAGCTGGACGCCGTCCTCACCCATGAGCGGGGCCACGCCCGCGCCCACCACGACTGGCTGCTCCACCTCTCGACCGCCCTCGCCACCGGCTTCCCCCGTATCCCGCTCTTCGCCCATTTCTGCGACCAGACCCACCGGCTGGTCGAACTCGCCGCGGACGACACCGCCTCCCGGCGCTGCGGTCACCTGACCACCGCGCTCGCCCTGATCGAGCTGAACCAGCACCGAGGCGTCCTGTCCTGCGCCTCCAGCCACCGGCTCCTCGGTGAACGGGTCGACCGTCTCCTCGAGCCGCCCCCGCGCCTGCTCCGCCGCCACCGGGCCCTGACGACGACGGTGGCCGCACTGGTCCCGCTGCTGCCCCTGCTGATCACCTTCGCGCCGGGCCTGACGGCTCTCGCCTAGGGGCCGCCGGGGGCATGGGGCGGCCGGACACGGACACCGGGCGGCCAGGCCGGTCCGGTCGGCCCGGTCGGCCCGGTCGGCCCGAGCAGCCCGACCGCGATGGCGGAACAGTGGCGCGGCGGTGGCAGATCTTGCCCCTCCTCGTGGAGGAACCCCAGCTCAGCGAGGTACCTGACGGTCCGGAGACTGGCGCAACACTTCCGCAACACCACTATTCCTATCGGGTAGATATGGTCCGACCATGCCGCCCACCGACCGCATCCGAGACCACGCCGGACAAGGCGCGACCACCGTCGCCGCCCACCGCGCGCGGCGCCGACTGCGTGCCGACGCGGCCCGGCAGCTCGCCGATCTGCTCCGCCGCCAACTGCTCACCGGCGGCTTCCCGGACGGCACGCTCCCCCACGAGTCGACCCTCGCCGCCGAGTACCGGGCCTCCCGGAACACCGTGCGCCAGGCCCTCGACCTCCTGCGCGCCGAAGGGCTGGTGGAACGCCTGCCCGGGGTGGGCACCGTGGTGGTCGCCGAGAAGTACCCGCACGGCCTGGACCGGCTGATGGGACTCGCGGAGACCCTGCGCGAACACGGCCGCGTCACCAACGAGGTCCGCACCATGGGCCCCGTCGCCGCGCCGGCTCCCGTCGCCGACCGCCTCCGGACGGCGCCCGGCTCCGACGTCCTCTACATCGAACGTCTGCGCCGCCTCAACGGCCTCCCCCTCTCGCTCGACCTCACCTACATCCCGCTCGACATCGGTGCCGACCTGCTCGGCGCCGACCTGGAGAACAACGACGTCTTCCGCCTCCTGGAAGCCATCACCGGCCGGCGGCTCGGCCACGCCGAGATCACCCTGGAGGCGGTGAACGCGGACGCCAACTCCGCCGCCGTCCTCGAAGCACCGCGCGGCGCCGCCGTCCTCATGCTGGAACGCCTGACCCATCTCGCCGACGGCCGCCCGGTCGATCTGGAGTTCATCCGCTTCCGCGGCGACCGCATCTCGATGAGCGGCCTCCTGCACCGCTCCCTCTGACCCAATCCCCTCCCCCGCTCCCTCGCGCCCTTCACCCCTTCACCCCTTCATCGTCCGGCGGGACCCCAGCGGTTCACCGCCTCACGGGATTTCTCAGAATTTCTCGGGACTTTTCTGGAGACAGCCATGGCCTTGGTGCCCCAGCGGGCCGACGTGCCCGTGACCATCGACGAGTCGAAGTGCATCGACGGCTGCACCCTCTGCGTGGACATGTGCCCGCTGGACTCCCTCGCCATCGACGAGAGCAACGGCAAGGCGTACATGCACGTCGACGAGTGCTGGTACTGCGGCCCGTGCGCGGCCCGCTGTCCCACCGGAGCCGTCACGGTCAACATGCCCTACCTGCTCCGGTGAAAGGCCCGAATCCCATGAAGCTCCCCTCACTCGCGATCGCCGCGTGCGCCACCCTCCTCCTGCCGCTCACCGCCTGCGGCGGCAGCGCCCGGGCCGGTGACGGCTCCACGGTCACCGTCACCGTCGGCTACCAGTCCAAGACCATCAACACCGTCACGGCCGGTACCCTCCTGCGCTCCCTCGGCTCCTTCGAGAAGCAGCTCGACGCCCTGGGCGACGGCACCCGGTACAAGGTGGACTGGCAGGACTACGCGACCGGCGCCCCCATCACCGCGCAGATGACCGCCGGGAAGATCGACATCGGCTCGATGGGCGACTTCCCGCTCCTCATCAACGCGGCCCGCGGCAAGCAACTGGGCGCACCCACCCACCTGGTCTCGGTCACCGGCTACAACCTCCGCGGCGGCCTCAACACCATCGTCACCGCACCCGACTCCAAGCTCACCTCCCTCGACGACCTCAAGGGCAAGAAGGTCTCCACGAGCGTCGGCTCCGCGGCCGACGGCACCCTCGTGCGCGCCCTTCAGCGGGCCGGCATCGACCCGGTCGACGGCATCGAGAAGCTCAACCAGCAGCCGGCCGTGGGCGCCTCCGCCCTCTCCGCGGGCAGCGCCGACGCCCTCTCGCAGTTCGTCGCCTGGCCCGGCCTGCTCGCCTACCAGGGCAAGGCGAAAGCCCTGTACGACGGCGCCCAGCTGAACCTGCCCACCTTCCACGGTGTCACCGCCCGCGAGGACTTCGCCAAAAAGCGCCCCGCCGTCCTGGAGGCCTTCCTCAAGGCCCAGGCGGAGGCCACCGACTACCTCGACGCACACCCCGTGGCCGCCGCCGAGAAGGTCGCCGAGGCCACCGGCCTGCCCGCCGAGGTCGTCTACCTCTACAACGGCGCCCACGGCATCTCCACCTTCGACCCGGCCGTCAAGCCGCAGCTCGTCGACGCCCTGAAGGAGGACGTGTCGGTCCTGAAGGCGGCGAAGCTCACCGGGGACATCGACGTGGACTCCTTCGTCGACGACCGGTACGTGCGCAAGGCGCTCGGCTCGTCGTACGCGAAGCGGCTCGCCGCCGCGCCCGCACCGGCCGCGAGCGAGGTCTGGCCCCGGGACGCCGAGCAGACCCTCACCTTCGCCACACCCGCCGAACTGCTCGCCTACACCGCCCGGCACAAGGACGGCGTCCGCGCCGCGTACGTCCCCGACGCCACCACCGGCACCCTGTGGTTCGCCGACCGGGCGGTCTGGGTGGCCGACGGCGAGGACCTGCTGCCGTTCGTCGCCCCGTCGACCGCGCGGGCCTACGTCGACGCCCACGGCGGGGCCCGCGTCATCACGTACGCCGACGCGCTGGGGCGGCAGTCATGACCCGCTACGCGCTGCGGGTGGCCTCCGTGGCGGCCGCCCTCGGGCTCTGGCAGCTGCTGACCAGCCGGAACATCGACATCTGGCTGCGCTTCTCGCAGTTCCCCACGGTCGCCGACGTGGCCCGCGCCTTCGCCGGCCGGCTGAGCGGCGAGGACTACTGGACCGACCTCACCGACAGCCTCACCCGGATCCTCACCGGCTTCCTGCTGGCCGCCGTCCTCGGCGTGGCCACCGGCGTGCTCGTGGCGCGCTCGCGGCTCGCCGAGGACCTGCTCGGCCCGCTCCTCGAGGTGGTCCGGCCCATCCCCGCCATCGCGCTCGTGCCCGTCGCGATCCTCCTCTTCCCCTCCAACGAACAAGGCATCGTCTTCATCACCTTCACCGCCGCCTTCTTCCCCGTCCTGGTCTCCACCCGGCACACGGTCCGCGCGCTCAACCCCGTCTGGGAGGAGGCGGTCAGCACCCTCGGCGGCGGCCGGTGGCGGATCCTCGGCTCGGTCGTGCTGCCCGGCGCGCTGCCCGGCATCTTCGGCGGCCTGTCCGTAGGCATCGGCGTGTCGTGGATCTGCGTGATCTCCGCCGAGATGATCTCCGGCCAGTACGGCGTCGGCTACCGCACGTGGCAGGACTACACGGTCGTCGACTACCCGGGCGTGTTCGTCGGCATGGTCACCATCGGCGTCCTCGGCTGGGCCACCTCCACGGCCGTGGAACTCCTCGGCCGCCGCCTCACCCACTGGCTGCCGCGCACCTCGTACGTCCCCGGCCCCCGGGCCGCGCGCACGGCGCGCGGCACCGCCACCCCCGTACCGGCCGGTCCCGGGCCGGAGAAGGGCGTGCCCCATGACCAGCTCGTCTGACGTCCGCCCGCAGTCCCGCGCCGGCGCGGGACTCGCCCTGCGGGACGCCACCCTCGGACGCCCGGGTGTGCCCGTACTGCACGGCGTCGACCTGGCGGTCGCCCCCGGGGAGATCCTCACCGTCGTCGGCCCCTCCGGCTGCGGCAAGTCCACCCTGCTGCGTACCCTGGCCGGACTGCTGTCCCCGCTCGACGGGGAGGTCACCCAGGACGCACACCCGCTGACCGGCCCCGGCGCCGATCGCGCCCTGGTCTTCCAGGAGGACGCCCTCCTGCCCTGGCGCACCCTGCGGGCCAACGTCGAACTCCCGCTGGCCATTCGCGGACTGCCGCGCCCCGAACGCCGGGCCCGGGCCGAGTCGTGGCTGGCCAGCGTCGGACTCGCCGAGCACACCCGGAAGCTGCCGCACCGCGTCTCCGGCGGCCAGCGCCAGCGAGCCCAGCTCGCCCGTGCCCTGGCCGGAGCGCCCCGCGCCGTCCTCATGGACGAACCGTTCGGCGCACTCGACGCCCAGACCCGGGCCGGCATGCAGGATCTGCTGGTCGAGGTGTTGCGCGGCACGGGCGCCACCGTCGTCTTCGTCACCCACGACGTGGACGAGGCCCTGTTCCTCGGCGACCGCGTGGCCCTCCTCGGCGCGGGCCGCGTCACCGCCGTACGGGACGTACCGCGCCCGCGGGACCGCGCCGCGCACGACGAACCCGCGCGCGTGGCCCTGCGACGCGACGTCCTGACCTCACCGAGCATCTGAGAGGCACCCCGGTGGACACCCCCCTGCAGATCCCCGCGCTCGGCGACGCCGAGGAGCTGACCTGCGACGTCCTCGTCATCGGCGGCGGCACCGCGGGCACGATGGCGGCCCTGACCGCCGCCGAGCACGGCGCCGACGTCCTGCTCCTGGAGAAGGCCCACGTCCGGCACTCGGGCGCGCTCGCCATGGGCATGGACGGCGTCAACAACGCGGTCGTCCCCGGTCGCGCCGAGCCCGACGACTACGTCGCCGAGATCACCCGCGCCAACGACGGCATCGTCGACCAGTCCACCGTCCGCCAGACCGCCACGCGGGGCTTCGCCATGGTGCAGCGGCTGGAGTCGTACGGCGTGAAGTTCGAGAAGGACGAGCACGGCGAGTACGCGGTCCGCCAGGTGCACCGCTCCGGCTCGTACGTGCTGCCGATGCCGGAGGGCAAGGATGTCAAGAAGGTCCTGTACCGACAGCTGCGGCGGCGCGAGATGCGGGAGCGGATCCGTATCGAGAACCGGGTGATGCCGGTCCGTGTGCTGACCGCCGAGGGGCGTGCCGTGGGCGCGGCGGGCTTCAACACGCGCACGGGCGCGTTCGTGACCGTCCGCGCGGGCGCCGTGATCCTCGCGACCGGCGCCTGCGGCCGCCTCGGCCTGCCTGCCTCCGGCTACCTGTACGGCACGTACGAGAACCCCACCAACGCCGGTGACGGCTACGCGATGGCGTACCACGCGGGCGCCGAGCTGACCGGCATCGAGTGCTTCCAGATCAACCCGCTGATCAAGGACTACAACGGCCCCGCCTGCGCCTATGTCGCCAACCCCTTCGGCGGCTACCAGGTCAACCGGCACGGCGAACGCTTCGTGGACTCCGACTACTGGTCGGGCCAGATGATGGCCGAGTTCGCTGCCGAGGTGGCCTCCGACCGCGGCCCGGTGTACCTGAAGCTGAGCCATCTCCCGGAGGAGTCGGTCTCCGCCCTGGAGTCGATCCTGCACTCCACCGAGCGCCCGACGCGCGGGACCTTCCACGCGGGCCGGGGGCACGACTACCGCACCCACGACATCGAGATGCACATCTCCGAGATCGGTCTGTGCGGCGGCCACTCGGCCTCGGGCGTACGGGTCGACGACCACGCCCGGACGACCGTCCCCCGGCTGTACGCGGCCGGTGACCTGGCCTGTGTCCCGCACAACTACATGATCGGCGCGTTCGTCTTCGGCGAGCTGGCGGGCGCCGACGCGGCCCGGTACGCGCCGTACGGCGGGGAGCTGCCGGCCGATCAGCTGCGGGAGGCGCACGAGCTGGTCTACCGCCCGCTGCGCAACCCGCAGGGCCCGCCGCAGCCCCAGGTCGAGTACAAGCTGCGCCGCTTCGTGAACGACTACGTGGCCCCGCCGAAGTCCGGCGCGCGGCTGTCCCTGGCGCTGGAGGCCTTCGAGCGGATGCGCGAAGACATCGCGGAAATGGGCGCGCGCACCCCCCATGAGCTGATGCGCTGCGCCGAGGTCTCCTTCATCCGCGACTGCGCGGAGATGGCCGCCCGGGCCTCCCTGGCCCGTACGGAGTCCCGCTGGGGCCTCTATCACGACCGTCTGGACCACCCCGCGCGCGACGACGCGTCCTGGTTCCACCACCTCGATCTGCACAAGTCCCCCTCCGGTGCGATGGAGTTCACGGCCCGTCCCGTGGCTCCCTATCTGGTTCCGGTCGACGAGTTCAGCCCCGTGGGCGGCCCGTCCCGGCACCTCGGCGAGGTCCACCCCGAGGAGGTGGCGACCGCCGGGTCCCGGGACCTTGCACCGGTGGCCTCCGGGCCGACGTCCGCGCGGGCGACCGGAGCCGCCGACCCCGCCGACACCGCCGGCCTTCGCACGGGTGTCTCGCCCCGGCTCCTCGAACTGCTGGCGCTCGCCGAGGAGGAGCCCGAACTGGCCCTCGTCGAGCCCTATTTGGCCGATCCCGACCCGGCCGTGCGCCGGACCGCGGTCTCCGTCCTCACCGAGACCCTGCCGCCCGGCACCGGGCAGGCGCTGGCCCGTGCCCTCGCCGACCCTGACGGCGAGGTGCGGGCGACGGCGGCGGCCTCACTGCGCGAGCTGGTCGAGACGCTCCCGCCGGAGCCCGCGCTGCGGGACGCCCTGGCCGCCGCGCTCGCCGAGGCCGACCCGGTCGTCCGCGCCGCCGCCCTCGATGTGCTGCGCGCGCTGCGCCTGGGCGACGCGGAGCTGTTCGCCGGGCCGCTGGACGACCCCGATGTCGCCGTCCGGATCGAGGCCGTGCGCGCGCTGGTCTCGGTCGACGCGGTCGCACCGCTGGCGCGGGCGGCGGGCGACGCCTCCCGGGAGGTCCGGGTGACCGTGGCCAAGGCACTCGCCGGGGTCGCCTCGGCGTCTCTCGCACCGGGCTCCCGGGACCTGCTCACCGCCGCCCTGGACCGGCTCGGCCGGGACGCGGACGCCCTGGTCCGCGGCGCCGCACTCGGCGCGCTGGCCTCGGCCGGCTGCCCGGCGCCGCTCGCCGCGCGGGCCGTCGCCGCGCTCGCCGATCCGGCCTGGCAGGTCCGTGTCGGCGCCGCCACCGCGCTGTCCGTGGCGGACCCCGGCACCGCCGTCCCGGTCCTCGCCAAGGCCCTGGCCGACGCGAACGCCGATGTCCGCAAGGCCGCGGTCCTGGCGCTGACCCGGCACCGTGACGCGCCGAACGCCCGCGCGGCCCTGGCCACGGCGACGACGGACTCGGACGCGGACGTCAGGGCGTACGCGACCCGGGCACGGTGAGGAGCCCGGCCCCGCCACCTCCTCCGTCGGCCATGTCCAGCGGCTGCATCCAGTGGCTACAGCCCGGCTACATCCAGTCGTCGGGCTCCGGCTCGGCGTCCATCTCCGGCCAGTGGTCGTCCGCTCCCGCGTCGGTGGCGTACACCCGTGCCGGGGCGGGCGCGGGGGTCGGGCCGGCCGGCGCCGGGGCCTGGCCGGGGGCCGCGCCCAGCTCGGCCAGGACCGCCACGACACCCTCCCCGTAGGTGACGAGCTTCTTCTCACCGACTCCGCTGATCCCGCCGAGCTGGGCCACCGAGGTCGGCCAGACCGTGGCGATCTCCCGGAGCGTGGCGTCGTGGAAGATGACGTACGCCGGGACGCCCTGCTCGCGGGCCTGTTCGGCGCGCCAGGCGCGCAGGGCCTCGAAGGCCGGGAGCAGTTCCGCGGGCAGCTCGGCCGCGGCGGCCTTGGCCTTGCCCCGGCCGGAGGACGACGAGCCCGACGCCTTCGACGCCGCCGGCTTCTTCGGCTCCTTGCGCAGCGGGACGTCCCGCTCGCGCCGCAGCACCGCTCCGCTGGCCTCGGTCAGCACGAGCGTGCCGTACTCACCCTCGACGGCGAGCAGCCCCTGGGCGAGCAGCTGTCGTACGACCCCGCGCCACTCGCCCTCTTCGAGCTCCTCGCCGATGCCGAACACGGAGAGCTGGTCGTGGTCGAACTGGATCACCTTGGCCGTGCGCCGCCCGAGGAGGATGTCGACGATCTGGACGGCGCCGAACTTCTGCCCCCGCTCCCGCTGGAGCCGCACCACCGTCGACAGCACCTTCTGGGCGGCGACGGTGCCGTCCCAGGTCTGCGGGGGTGTGAGGCAGGTGTCGCAGTTGCCGCAGCCCGTCGGCGCCGACTCCTGGCCGAAGTAGACGAGCAGCTGGCCGCGCCGGCACTGGGCGGTCTCGCACAGGGCGAGCATCGAGTCCAGGTGGGCGGAGGCCCGCCGCCGGAACGCCTCGTCGCCCTCACCGGACTGGATCAGCTTGCGCTGCTGGATGACGTCGTTGAGGCCGTACGCCATCCAGGCCGTCGACGGGAGTCCGTCGCGGCCCGCGCGGCCGGTCTCCTGGTAGTAGCCCTCGATCGACTTGGGCAGGTCGAGGTGGGCGACGAACCGCACGTCGGGCTTGTCGATGCCCATGCCGAAGGCGATGGTCGCGCACACGATCAGGCCCTCTTCGCGCAGGAAGCGGGACTGATGCGCCGCGCGGGTGCCCGCGTCCAGGCCCGCGTGGTACGGCACGGCCTCGACGCCGTTCCTGGACAGGAACTCGGCGGTCTTCTCCACGGAGTTGCGCGAGAGGCAGTACACGATGCCCGCGTCGCCCGCGTGCTCCTCGCGCAGGAAGCTCAGCAGCTGCTTCTTGGGGTCGGCCTTGGGCACGATCCGGTACTGGATGTTGGGCCGGTCGAAGCTGGCCACGAAGTGCCGGGCGGCCGGCATGTTCAGCCGCTGGGTGATCTCCTGGTGCGTCGCGTCCGTGGCCGTCGCCGTGAGCGCGATCCGCGGGACGTCGGGCCAGCGCTCGCCGAG
The DNA here is from genome assembly GCF_014648915.1 of Streptomyces phaeofaciens. Taxonomy (GTDB): domain Bacteria; phylum Actinomycetota; class Actinomycetes; order Streptomycetales; family Streptomycetaceae; genus Streptomyces; species Streptomyces phaeofaciens. Next base: position 131,320 of record NZ_BMSA01000010.1, read on the forward strand.
CAGGGAGAGGGTCAGGTAGTCGGGCCGAAAGTCGTGGCCCCACTGGGAGACGCAGTGCGCTTCGTCGATCGCGAAGACCGAGATCTTGCCGCGGGAGAGCAGGTCCAGCGTGGAGTCCAGACGCAGCCGCTCCGGTGCCAGATAGAGCAGGTCCAGCTCGCCGGCGAGGAACTCGGCCTCGACCGTGCGCCGCTCGTGGAAGTCCTGCGTGGAGTTGACGAACCCGGCGCGCACGCCGAGCGCCCGCAGGGCGTCCACCTGGTCCTGCATCAGGGCGATCAGCGGGGAGACGACGATGCCGGTGCCGGGTCTGACCAGGGCCGGGATCTGGTAGCAGAGCGACTTGCCGCCGCCGGTCGGCATGAGGACGACCGCGTCGCCGCCGGCCACCACGTGTTCGATGACCGCTTCCTGCTCGCCGCGGAAGGCGTCGTATCCGAAGACCCGGTGCAGCGTGGCCAGGGCCTCGCTCTCCGTCCGCTCCGGTGTACCGGTGGTCCCTGTGGTCCCTGTCATCTCGCTGATGCCGCCCGTCCCGCCCATCGTCTCGTCCCCCGTACGTCGTCCCTCGACCACTGCCTCAACGATAGGGGTCCGCACTGACAGCGCCGGAGTTATCCACAGACCCGTTCCGGTCACCCTGTGGATATGTCTCGTCACCATGAGATGGCGAAGGGCCCGGTCCCCTCCCAGGAACCGGGCCCTTCGCTCGCGCGGTGCGCGGGTCAGCGCACGAACACCCCTGCCTGGTTCGCCAGGTCCAGGAAGTACTGCGGGGCCACGCCGAGCACCAGGGTGACGACGACCCCCATGCCGATCGCCGCCGTCGTCAGCGGCGACGGAACGGCGACGGTCGGGCCCTCGGGCCGCGGCTCGCTGAAGAACATCAGCACGATCACGCGGATGTAGAAGAACGCGGCGATCGCCGAGGAGATCACACCGACGACGACCAGCGGCGCCGCGCCGCCCTCGGCGGCCGCACTGAACACGGCGAACTTCCCGGTGAACCCGGAGGTCAGCGGGATACCGGCGAAGGCCAGCAGGAACACGGCGAACACGGCCGCCACCAGCGGCGAGCGGCGCCCCAGTCCCGCCCACTTCGACAGGTGGGTCGCCTCGCCGCCCGCGTCGCGCACCAGGGTGACGACCGCGAAGGCGCCGATCGTCACGAAGGAGTACGCGGCCAGGTAGAAGAGCACGGACGAGACGCCGTCCGGGGTGGTCGCGATGACACCCGCGAGGATGAATCCGGCGTGCGCGATGGACGAGTACGCCAGCAGCCGCTTGATGTCGGTCTGGGTGATGGCGACGATCGCACCGCCCAGCATGGTGACGACCGCCACGCCCCACATGACCGGCCGCCAGTCCCAGCGCAGGCCCGGCAGGACGACGTAGAGGATGCGCAGCAGCGCGCCGAACGCGGCCACCTTGGTCGCGGCGGCCATGAAGCCGGTGACCGGGGTGGGGGCGCCCTGGTAGACGTCGGGCGTCCACATGTGGAAGGGCACCGCGCCGACCTTGAACAGCAGGCCCATGACGATCATCGCGGTGCCGATGAGCAGCAGCGCGTCGTTGCCCATGGTGTCCGCGAGGGCGGGGTCCACGTTCTTGACGGTGCCGTCGACGACCTGCGCGATCGTCGCGTAGGACACCGAGCCCGCGTAGCCGTACAGCAGGGCGATGCCGAACAGGGTGAACGCGGAGGCGAAGGCGCCGAGCAGGAAGTACTTGACCGCTGCCTCCTGCGACATGAGCCGCTTGCGGCGGGCCAGGGCGCACAGGAGGTACAGCGGGAGCGAGAGGACCTCCAGCGCGATGAAGAAGGTCAACAGGTCGTTGGCCGCCGGGAAGATCAGCATGCCGGCGACGGCGAACAGCAGCAGCGGGAAGACCTCGGTGGTGGTGAAGCCCGCCTTGACCGCGGCCTTCTCGCTGTCGCTGCCGGGCACGGAGGCCGCCTGGGCGGCGAAGGAGTCGACCCGGTTGCCGTGCGCCTCGGGGTCGAGGCGCCGTTCGGCGAAGGTGAACAGGCCGACCAGGGAGGCCAGCAGGATCGTGCCCTGGAGGAACAGGGCCGGTCCGTCGACGGCGATCGCGCCCATGGCGACGATCCCCGCCTTGGTGGTGCCGTATCCGTCCGCCGCCAGGGCGACCACCGCGGCGAACCCGGCGACCAGGGCGACGACGGAGACGAACAGTTGTGCGTAGTAGCGGTGCTTGCGCGGCACGAAGGCCTCGACCAGCACCCCGACGATCGCCGCACCCACCACGATCAGAGTGGGCGACAATTGACCGTATTCGATCTTCGGCGCGTCGATCTTCGCGATCGGGTCGGCCGCGGCCGCCGCCGTTGTCCACAGGCTGTGGACGGCTGATGCGCTCACTTGGCCGCCTCCACCTCGGGCTTGGGGTCCTTCTCGTGTACATCGGACAGGGTCTGCTGGACCGCCGGGTTGACGATGTCCGTGACCGGCTTCGGGTAGACACCCAGGAAGATCAGCAGCACGATCAGCGGGGCGACGACCAGCAGCTCACGCACGCGGAGGTCGGGCATCGCCGAGACCTCGGGCTTCACCGGGCCCGTCATCGTCCGCTGGTAGAGGACGAGGGTGTAGAGCGCGGCGAGCACGATGCCGAGGGTGGCGATGATGCCGATCACCGGGTAGCGCGCGAACGTGCCGACCAGGACCAGGAACTCGCTCACGAACGGCGCGAGTCCGGGCAGTGACAGCGTCGCCAGGCCGCCGATCAGGAAGGTGCCGGCGAGCACCGGGGCGACCTTCTGCACCCCGCCGTAGTCGGCGATGAGCCGCGAGCCGCGCCGGGAGATCAGGAAGCCGGCGACCAGCATCAGGGCGGCCGTCGAGATGCCGTGGTTGACCATGTAGAGCGTCGCGCCGGACTGGCCCTGGCTGGTCATCGCGAAGATGCCCATGATGATGAACCCGAAGTGCGAGATCGACGCGTACGCCACCAGCCGCTTGATGTCGCGCTGCCCGACCGCGAGCAGCGCCCCGTAGATGATGCTGATCAGGGCGAGGACGAGGATGGCGGGCGTCGCCCACTTGCTGGCCTCCGGGAAGAGCTGGAGGCAGAAGCGGAGCATCGCGAAGGTGCCGACCTTGTCGACGACCGCCGTGATGAGGACGGCGACCGGGGCGGTGGCCTCCCCCATGGCGTTGGGCAGCCAGGTGTGCAGCGGCCACAGCGGCGCCTTCACCGCGAAGGCGAAGAAGAAGCCGAGGAACAGCCAGCGTTCGGTGTTCGTCGCCATGTCGAGCGTGCCGTTGGCGCGGGCCTCGGCGATCTCCGTGAGGGAGAAGTTCCCGGCGACCACGTAGAGCCCGATCACCGCGGCCAGCATGATCAGACCGCCGACCAGGTTGTAGAGCAGGAACTTGACGGCGGCGTACGACCGTTGCGTGGACGCCGTCTCCTCTCCGTGCTGGTGGGCCCGGTCCCCGAAGCCGCCGATGAGGAAGTACATCGGGATGAGCATGGCTTCGAAGAAGATGTAGAAGAGGAAGACGTCGGTGGCCTCGAAGGAGATGATCACCATCGCCTCGACGGCCAGGATCAGCGCGAAGAAGCCCTGGGTGGGCCGCCAGCGCTTGCTGCCGGTCTCCAGCGGGTCGGCGTCGTGCCAGCCCGCCAGGATGATGAACGGGATCAGCAGCGCGGTGAGCGCGATCAGCACGACCGCGATGCCGTCCACGCCCAGTTCGTACCTGACCCCGAACTCCTTGATCCAGGAGTGGGACTCGGTGAGCTGGTAGCGGTCGCCGTCCGGGTCGAAGCGGACCAGGATCGCGATCGCCAGGGCGAGGGTGGCGAGCGACACGAGCAGGGCCAGCGACTTGGCGGCGTTGCGCCGGGCGGCCGGGACGGCGGCCGTGGCGACCGCCCCGATCGCCGGAAGGGCCGCCGTCGCTGTCAGCAGAGGAAAGGACATCGGTATCAGACCGCCCTCATCAGCAGGGTCGCGGCGATGAGGACCGCCGCACCGCCGAACATCGAGACCGCGTACGACCGCGCGAAGCCGTTCTGGAGCCGGCGCAGCCGCCCGGAGAGGCCGCCGACCGAGGCCGCCGTGCCGTTGACGACTCCGTCGACCAGGGTGTGGTCGACGTACACCAGGGAGCGCGTGAGGTGTTCGCCGCCGCGGACCAGGACCACGTGGTTGAAGTCGTCCTGCAACAGGTCCCGGCGGGCCGCGCGGGTGAGCAGCGAGCCGCGCGGGGCGACGGCCGGGACGGGGCGGCGGCCGTACTGGGCGTAGGCGATCGCCACACCGATCACCAGGACCACCATCGTGGCGAGGGTGACGGTGAGGGCGCTGACCGGCGAGTCGCCGTGGGAGTGGCCGGTGACCGGCTCCAGCCAGTGCACGAAGCGGTCGCCGATGCTGAAGAACGCGCCCGCGAAGACGGAACCGAAGGCCAGCACGATCATCGGGATCGTCATGGACGACGGCGACTCGTGCGGGTGCGGCTCGTGCCCGTGCTCGTCGGGCTGCCAGCGCTTCTCGCCGAAGAAGGTCATCAGCATCACGCGTGTCATGTAGTACGCGGTGATGGCCGCGCCCAGCAGGGCGCATCCGCCGAGGATCCAGCCCTCGGTGCCGCCCTTGGCGAAGGCCGCCTCGATGATCTTGTCCTTGGAGAAGAAGCCGGACAGACCGGGGAAGCCGATGATGGCGAGGTAGCCGAGGCCGAAGGTGATGAAGGTGATCGGCATGTACGTCCGCAGGCCGCCGTAGCGGCGCATGTCGACCTCGTCGTTCATGCCGTGCATGACCGAGCCGGCGCCGAGGAACAGGCCGGCCTTGAAGAAGCCGTGCGTCACCAGGTGCATGATCGCGAAGACGTAGCCGATGGGGCCGAGTCCCGCGGCCAGCACCATGTAGCCGATCTGCGACATCGTCGAGCCGGCCAGCGCCTTCTTGATGTCGTCCTTCGCGCAACCGACGATCGCACCGAACAGGAGCGTGACGGCGCCGACGATCGTGACGACGAGCTGGGCGTCGGGCGCGCCGTTGAAGATCGCCGCCGAGCGGACGATCAGGTACACGCCGGCCGTGACCATCGTCGCCGCGTGGATGAGGGCCGAGACCGGGGTCGGACCCTCCATCGCGTCCCCGAGCCAGGACTGCAACGGCACCTGGGCGGACTTGCCGCAGGCGGCGAGCAGCAGCAGCAGGGCGATCGCGGTGAGCTTGCCCTCGGAGGCGTCACCGGCGATGCCGGGCTCGCCCTCCGAACCGAGCAGCGGTCCGAAGGCGAAGGTCCCGAAGGTGGTGAACATCAGCATGATGGCGATCGACAGACCCATGTCGCCGACGCGGTTGACCAGGAAGGCCTTCTTCGCGGCGGTGGCGGCGCTGGGCTTGTGCTGCCAGAAGCCGATCAGCAGGAAGGAGGCGAGACCGACGCCCTCCCAGCCGACGTACAGCAGCAGGTAGTTGTCGGCGAGGACGAGGATCAGCATCGCCGCGAGGAACAGGTTGAGGTAGCCGAAGAAGCGGCGGCGCCGCTCGTCGTGCTCCATGTACCCGATCGAGTACAGGTGGATCAGCGAGCCGACGCCCGTGATCAGCAGCACGAACGTCATCGACAGCTGGTCGAGACGGAAGGCGACGTCCGCCTGGAAGCCCTCGACGGGGATCCAGGTGAACAGGTGCTGGGTCAGGGTCCGGTCGTCGGCGCTCCTGCTCAGCAGGTCCCCGAAGAGGATCGCGCCGAACACGAAGGAGACGGTCGACAGGAGTGTGCCGATCCAGTGGCCGACGGCGTCGAGCCGGCGGCCACCGACCAAGAGGACGGCCGCTCCGAGCAGGGGCGCCGCGATCAGCAGCGCAATCAGGTTCTCCACGATTCTTCCGACCCCTTACAGCTTCATCAGGCTGGCGTCGTCGACCGAGGCCGAGTGGCGGGAACGGAACAGCGACACGATGATCGCGAGTCCCACCACGACCTCCGCGGCGGCGACGACCATCGTGAAGAAGGCGATGATCTGGCCGTCGAGATTGCCGTGCATCCGGGAGAAGGCGACGAGTGTGAGGTTGCAGGCGTTGAGCATCAGCTCGATGCACATGAACACGACGATCGCGTTGCGCCTGATGAGCACGCCCGTGGCGCCGATCGTGAACAACAGGGCGGCGAGGTAGAGGTAGTTGACGGGGTTCACTTCGACGCCTCCTCGGTCCGCCGGGAGTTCCGCTCGAGGTGCGGCGGCTCGGTCCCGGTGCGCTCCAGGCGTTCCTGGGCGCGCTGTTCCAGGGCCTTGAGGTCGGCCATCGCCTCGGTGGACACGTCACGGATCTGACCGCGCTCACGCAGCGTGCTGCTGACGGTCAGCTCCGACGGGGTGCCGTCGGGCAGCAGGCCCGCGATGTCCACCGCGTTGTGCCGCGCGTACACACCGGGGGCCGGCAGCGGCGGGAGGTGCTTGCCCTCGCGCACCCGCTGCTCGGCCAGCTCGCGCTGGGTCTTCGCGCGCTCGGTGCGCTCCCGGTGGGTGAGCACCATGGCGCCGACGGCGGCGGTGATGAGCAGGGCGCCGGTGATCTCGAACGCGAAGACGTACTTGGTGAAGAGGAGGGCGGCGAGCCCTTCCACGTTGCCGCTCGCGTTCGCCTCGGCGAGGCCGTTGAACTCCGTCAGGGAGGCGTTGCCGATGCCGGCGAACAGCAGGATGCCGAAGCCGAGGCCGCACACCAGGGCCAGCCAGCGCTGTCCCTTGATGGTCTCCTTCAGGGAGTCCGCCGCGGTGACACCGACGAGCATCACCACGAACAGGAACAGCATCATGATCGCGCCGGTGTAGACGACGATCTGCACGATGCCCAGGAAGTAGGCGCCGTTGGCGAGGTAGAACACCGCCAGGATGATCATGGTGGCGGCGAGACAGAGCGCGCTGTGCACGGCCTTCTTCATGAAGACGGTGCACAGGGCGCCGATCACCGCGACGGTGCCGAGCACCCAGAACTGGAACGCCTCGCCGGTGGACGTGGAGTAGGCGGCGAGCTGTGCGCTCATGCCTCCACCTCCTGTTCTTCGGGCTTCTCGCCCTTGGACACGGCCACCTGGCGCTCCGTACCGGGCGCGGCCTCGGTGACCAGGCCCCGGTAGTAGTCCTGCTCGTCCGTGCCCGGGTAGATCGCGTGCGGGGTATCGACCATGTTGTCGTCGAGGCCGGCCAGCAGCTGTTCCTTGGTGTAGATCAGGTTGGCGCGGCTGGAGTCGGCGAGCTCGAACTCGTTGGTCATCGTCAACGCGCGCGTGGGGCACGCCTCGATGCACAGGCCGCACAGGATGCAGCGGGCGTAGTTGATCTGATAGACGCGGCCGTACCGCTCGCCCGGCGAGTAGCGTTCCTCGTCGGTGTTGTCCGCGCCCTCGACGTAGATGGCGTCGGCGGGGCAGGCCCAGGCGCACAGCTCGCAGCCGACGCACTTCTCCAGGCCGTCCGGATGGCGGTTGAGCTGGTGCCGTCCGTGGAACCGCGGAGCGGTGGTCTTCTTCTGCTCCGGGTACTGCTCGGTCAGCCGCTTCTTGAACATGGCCTTGAACGTCACGCCGAAGCCGGCCACGGGGTTCTGGAAACCGGGCGTCGTCTGCCCGGCCTCCTTGGGCTCCTCAGCCATCGGACGCCTCCTTTCCCTGCAGAGATCCGTCACTCTGAGTATCGGGCCCGCCACTGACAATCAGCTCGCGCTCCCGGCGCGGACGGCGCCTGGGCACCGGCGGAAGCTCCTGTCCCGGCAGCGGCGGCACGGGGAACCCGCCCGCCATCGGGTCGAACTCGGCGGGCGCGGCCGCCGCGGCCCGCGTCTCCTTCTCGCCGCCGCGGAACATGTCCACGACGAAGGAGAGCAGCAGCAGGGCCAGGACACCGCCGCCGACGTAGAGCGCGATGTCGGCGAAGTCGTAGTTCTCGTTGCGCAGGGTCCGTACGGTCGCGACGAGCATCAGCCAGGTCACCGAGACGGGGATCATGACCTTCCAGCCGAGCTTCATCAGCTGGTCGTAGCGGACGCGCGGGAGTGTGGCGCGCAGCCAGATGAAGAAGAACAGCAGCAGCTGCACCTTGACGACGAACCAGAGCATCGGCCACCAGCCGTGGTTCGCGCCCTCCCAGAAGGAGCTGATCGGCCAGGGGGCCCGCCAGCCGCCGAGGAACAGCGTGGTCGCCACGGCGGAGACCGTCACCATGTTCACGTACTCGGCGAGCATGAACATCGCGAACTTGATCGACGAGTACTCGGTGTTGAAACCGCCGACCAGGTCGCCCTCGGACTCCGGCATGTCGAAGGGGGCGCGGTTGGTCTCGCCGACCATCGTGACGATGTAGATGATGAAGGAGACCGGCAGCAGGATGACGTACCAGCGGTCCTGCTGCTGCTCGACGATCGTCGACGTCGACATCGACCCGGAGTACAGGAACACCGAGGCGAACGCGGCACCCATGGCGATCTCGTAGGAGATCATCTGCGCGCAGGAGCGCAGTCCGCCGAGCAGCGGGTAGGTCGATCCGGAGCTCCAGCCCGCCAGGACGATGCCGTAGATGCCGACCGAGGCGACCGCGAGGATGTAGAGCACCGCGATCGGCAGGTCCGTCAGCTGCATCGTGGTGCGCTGGCCGAAGATCGAGATCTCGTTGCCGGCCGGGCCGAAGGGGATCACCGCGATCGCCATGAAGGCCGGGATGGCCGCCACGATCGGCGCGAGGACGTACACCACCTTGTCGGCGCGCTTGACGATGAGGTCTTCCTTCAGCATCAGCTTCACGCCGTCGGCGAGCGACTGGAGCATGCCCCAGGGACCGTGCCGGTTGGGACCGATGCGCAACTGCATCCAGGCGACGACCTTGCGCTCCCAGACGATGGAGAACAGCACGGTCACCATCAGGAAGGCGAAGCAGAACACCGCCTTGATCACGACCAGCCACCACGGGTCGTGGCCGAACATCGAGAGGTCTTCAGCGGCGAGGTACGGGCTCATGCCTCCACCTCCTTGGGGGCTTCGGCGGCCGGCGTCGCCGGGCCGATGCGGACGAGGGCGCCGGGGGTGGCCCCGGTGTCGGAGGCGACGCCCCCGCCCACGGAGTTCAGCGGGAGCCACACCACCCGGTCGGGCATCTCGGTGACCTTGACGGGCAGTTCGACCGTTCCCGCGGCCCCGGTCACCGCGAGGACGGCACCGTCCTCGACGCCGGCCTCCGCGGCCGTGGCGGCGGACACGCGCGCGTGGGCGGCGTGCCGCGTCCCGGCGAGTGCCTCGTCGCCCTCCTGGAGGAGGCCCCGGTCGAGCAGCAGCCGGTGCCCGGCCAGGACGGCCTCGCCGGCGGCGGGGCGCGGCAGCTGGGCGGCGCTCTCGGTGGGCTCGCCGGCCCGCGCCCCGTCCCAGGCGCCGAGCCGGTCCAGCTCCGCGCGGGCCGTGCGCAGATCCGGCAGGCCCAGGTGGACGTCCATGGCGTCGGCCAGCATCTGGAGGACGCGGGCGTCGGACGGCGCCAGCCGGCGGGTCATCTGCTCGGGCTTGAGCGCCGCCTCGAAGAAGCGCACCCGTCCCTCCCAGTTGAGGAACGCGCCCGGCTTCTCGGCGACCGCCGCGACCGGCAGGACGACGTCGGCGTGCCGGGTGACCTCGCCGGGCCGCAGCTCCAGCGACACCACGAACCCGGCCTCGGCGAGCGCGGCACGCGCGCGTGCCGGGTCGGGCAGGTCGGCGACCTCCACCCCGGCCACGAGCAGCGCCTGGAGTTCGCCGGTCACGGCGGCCTCCACGATCTGCCCGGTGTCACGGCCGTAGCGGTGCGGGAGTTCGGCGACGCCCCAGGCGGCGGCGACCTCCTCCCGCGCGCGCGGGTCGGTGGCCGGGCGTCCGCCCGGCAGCAGCGACGGCAGCGCGCCCGCCTCGATCGCGCCGCGCTCCCCGGCCCGGCGCGGGATCCACACCAGCCGGGCGCCGGTCGCCGCGGCGGCCCGTACGACGGCGGTCAGGCCGCCGGCCACCGCCGCCAGCCGTTCGCCCACGACGATCACCGCGCCGTCGGCGCGCAGCGCCTCAGCGGCCTTGGTGCCGTCCACGTCCAGGCCGAAGCCACTGGTCAGGGCGTCCAGCCACTCGGTCTCGGTGCCCGGGGCGGCCGGCAGCAGCGTGCCGCCCGCCTTCTCCAGTCCGCGGGTGGCGTGCGTGGCGAGGGAGAACACCTTCTGCCCGTGCTTGCGCCAGGCCTTGCGCAGCCGCAGGAAGACGCCCGGCGCCTCCTCCTCCGACTCGAACCCGATCAGCAGGACGGCGGGCGCCTTCTCCAGCGTGGTGTACGTGACGCCCGTACCGTCGAGGTCGCGGCCGCGGCCCGCGACCCGGGCGGCCAGGAAGTCGGCCTCCTCGCCGCTGTGCACGCGCGCGCGGAAGTCGATGTCGTTGGTGTCGAGCGCCACGCGCGCGAACTTGCTGTAGGCGTAGGCGTCCTCGATGGTGAGCCGGCCGCCGGTCAGTACGCCGGTCCGGCCGCGCGAGGCGAGCAGGCCCTGGGCGGCGATCTGGAGCGCCTCCGGCCAGGACGCCGGTTCGAGGTCGCCCTCGGCATTGCGCACCAGGGGCGTCTGGAGCCGGTCGCGCTGCTGCGCGTACCGGAACGCGAACCGCCCCTTGTCGCAGATCCACTCCTCGTTGACCTCGGGGTCCGGGGCCGCCAGGCGCCGCATGACCTTGCCGCGCCGGTGGTCGGTGCGGGTGGCGCAGCCGCCGGAGCAGTGCTCGCACACCGAGTGCGAGGACACGAGGTCGAAGGGGCGGGAGCGGAACCGGTACGCCGCCGAGGTCAGCGCGCCGACCGGGCAGATCTGGATGGTGTTGCCGGAGAAGTACGACTCGAACGGGTCGCCCTCGCCGGTACCGACCTGCTGGAGCGCGCCCCGCTCGATCAGCTCGATCATCGGGTCGCCCGCGACCTGGTTGGAGAACCGGGTGCAGCGGGCGCACAGCACGCATCGCTCGCGGTCGAGCAGCACCTGGGTGGAGATCGGGACGGGCTTCTCGTAGGTCCGCTTGCGGCCCTCGAAGCGGGACTCGGCCTGCCCGTGCGACATGGCCTGGTTCTGCAGGGGGCACTCGCCGCCCTTGTCGCAGACCGGGCAGTCCAGCGGGTGGTTGATGAGGAGCAGCTCCATCACGCCGTGCTGCGCCTTCTCGGCGGCGGGCGAGGTGAGGTGGGTCTTCACCACCATGCCGTCCGTGCACGTGATCGTGCAGGACGCCATCGGCTTGCGCTGGCCCTCGACCTCGACGATGCACTGGCGGCAGGCGCCGGCCGGGTCGAGGAGGGGGTGGTCGCAGAAGCGGGGGATCTCGATGCCGAGCTGTTCGGCGGCCCGGATGACCAGGGTGCCCTTGGGCACGCTGGTCTCCGCGCCGTCGATCGTCAGCGTCACGAGATCTTCCGGCGGGACCGCCGCCTCGCCTCCTCCGGAGGGAGCGCTGGTGGTCACGGTCATGCGTTCACCTCCGTGCGGTCGGCCCAGGCCGTCGACCTGGCCGGGTCGAAGGGGCAGCCGCGGCCCGTGATGTGCGCCTCGTACTCCTCGCGGAAGTACTTGAGCGACGAGAAGATCGGCGAGGCGGCGCCGTCGCCGAGGGCGCAGAACGACTTGCCGTTGATGTTGTCGGCGATGTCGTTCAGCTTGTCGAGGTCGGACAGCACGCCCTTGCCGGCCTCGATGTCGCGCAGCAACTGCACGAGCCAGTAGGTGCCTTCACGGCACGGTGTGCACTTGCCGCAGGACTCGTGGGCGTAGAACTCGGTCCAGCGGGTGACGGCGCGCACCACACAGGTCGTCTCGTCGAAGCACTGGAGTGCTTTCGTGCCGAGCATGGAACCCGCGGCGCCCACTCCTTCGTAGTCAAGAGGGACGTCGAGGTGCTCGTCGGTGAACATCGGCGTCGAGGAACCGCCCGGTGTCCAGAACTTGAGCCGGTGCCCGGGGCGCATGCCGCCGCTCATCTCCAGGAGCTGGCGGAGGGTGATGCCGAGCGGCGCCTCGTACTGGCCGGGGCTGGCGACGTGGCCGCTGAGCGAATACAGCGTGAAGCCGGGGGACTTCTCGCTCCCCATCGACCTGAACCAGTCCTTGCCGTTGTTCAGAATCGCGGGAACCGACGCGATCGACTCCACGTTGTTCACGACAGTGGGGCACGCATAGAGGCCCGCGACGGCAGGGAAAGGAGGACGCAGCCGCGGTTGACCACGGCGGCCCTCGAGCGAGTCCAGCAGCGCGGTCTCCTCACCGCAGATGTACGCACCCGCGCCCGCGTGCACCGTGATGTCGAGGTCGAGTCCGCTGCCCAGGATGTTCTCGCCGAGGTAGCCCGCCGCGTAGGCCTCGCGCACGGCCTCGTGTAGCCGCCGCAGAACGGGAACGACCTCACCTCGCAGATAGATGAACGCATGCGAAGACCTGATGGCATAACACGCGATCACCATGCCCTCGATGAGGCTGTGCGGGTTCGCGAAGAGGAGCGGGATGTCCTTGCAGGTTCCCGGCTCCGATTCGTCGGCGTTGACAACTAGATAGTGCGGTTTCCCATCGCCCTGGGGAATGAACTGCCATTTCATTCCCGTCGGGAACCCGGCGCCGCCGCGCCCGCGCAGACCTGATTCCTTGACGTAGGCGATCAGGTCGTCCGGAGACATGGCGAGCGCCTTGCGAAGCCCCTCGTACCCCTCGTGCCTGCGGTAGACGTCCAGCGACCAGGACCTGTCCTCGTCCCAGAAGGCCGACAGAACGGGTGCGAGCAGCTTCTCGGGGCTGTTGCCCTTCAGCTCGGGTGCCAAGGTCATCACTCCCCCTCCTCGGCGGTGGGCCCTGCCGGGTGCGCAGGGTCGGAGGCCGACGTGTCCTGCGGCGCGTCGTGCGAACTCAGGTGCTCGGTGGGCGACGGCTCGTGCACCGCCCGGTCCTGCGGCTCGTCGTGCGGCCCGCCGTCCCGCGGGTGGACCACGCGCGCGGGTGCGGTCTCCCCCTTGGCCAGGCGCAGGCCCACCAGCGACGCGGGTCCCGCGCTGCCGCTCGCCTCGACGGCTCCGTCCCGCTCGTCGGGGAAGCCCGCCAGGATCCGGGCGGTCTCCTTGAAGGTGCACAGCGGAGCCCCGCGCGTGGGCGACACCGTGCGTCCGATCCGCAGGTCGTCCACCAGGCGCTTCGCGCTCTGCACGGTCTGGTTGTCGAAGAACTCCCAGTTGACCATCACGACCGGCGCGAAGTCGCAGGCCGCGTTGCACTCGATGTGCTCCAGGGTGATCTTTCCGTCGTCGGTGGTCTCGCCGTTGCCGACGCCGAGGTAGTCCTGGAGCTCCTCGAAGATCGCGTCACCGCCCATCACCGCGCAGAGGGTGTTGGTGCAGACGCCCACCTGGTAGTCACCGCTCGGCCGGCGCCGGTACATGGTGTAGAAGGTGGCGACCGCGGTCACCTCGGCCGTGGTCAGGTCCAGTACGTCCGCGCAGAACCGCATCCCGGTGCGCGTGACGTGTCCCTCCTGCGCCTGCACGAGGTGCAGCAACGGCAGGAGCGCGGACCGGGAGTCGGGGTAGCGGGCGATGATCTCGCGCGCGTCCGCCTCCAGCCGGGTCCGGACGTCGTCCGGGTAGGCGGGCGCGGGCAGTTCCGGCATGCCCAGGCTGACGCCCCGCTCGGAAGAAGAGGTGGTCACCGGTCGACGCCTCCCATCACGGGGTCGAGGGACGCGACGGCGACGATGACGTCGGCGACCTGGCCGCCCTCGCACATCGCCGCCATCGCCTGAAGGTTGGTGAAGGACGGGTCGCGGAAGTGGACCCGGTAGGGGCGGGTGCCCCCGTCGGACACGGCGTGCACCCCGAGTTCGCCCTTGGACGACTCGACGGCCGCGTACGCCTGTCCCGGCGGGACGCGGAAGCCCTCGGTGACCAGCTTGAAGTGGTGGATCAGGGCCTCCATGGAGGTGCCCATGATCTTCTTGATGTGGTCGAGGGAGTTGCCGAGACCGTCCGGGCCCAGGGCGAGCTGGGCCGGCCAGGCGATCTTCTTGTCGCCGACCATGACGGGGCCGGGCTGGAGCCGGTCCAGGCACTGCTCGACGATCCGCACGGACTGGTGCATCTCGGCGACCCGGATGAGGAAGCGGCCGTAGGCGTCGCAGCTGTCGGTCGTCGGGACGTCGAAGTCGTACGTCTCGTAGCCGCAGTACGGCTGGCTCTTGCGCAGGTCGTGCGGGAGGCCGGCGGAGCGCAGGACGGGGCCGGTGGCGCCGAGCGCCATGCAGCCGGCCAGGTCGAGGTAGCCGATGTCCTGGAGGCGGGCCTTGAAGATGGGGTTCCCGGTGGCGAGCTTGTCGTACTCGGGAAGGTTCTTCTTCATCTTCTTCACGAACTCGCGGATGTGGTCCACCGCGCCGGGCGGCAGGTCCTGCGCGAGTCCGCCGGGGCGGATGTACGCGTGGTTCATCCGCAGACCCGTGATCAGCTCGTAGATGTCGAGGATCATCTCCCGGTCACGGAAGCCGTAGATCATGACCGTGGTGGCGCCCAGCTCCATGCCGCCGGTGGCGATGCACACCAGGTGGGAGGAGATCCGGTTCAGCTCCATCAGGAGCACCCGGATGATCTGGGCCCGCTCGGGGATCTGGTCCTCGATGCCGAGGAGCTTCTCGACGGCGAGACAGTAGGCGGTCTCGTTGAAGAAGGACGTCAGGTAGTCCATGCGCGTCACGAACGTGGTGCCCTGCGTCCACGTGCGGAACTCGAGGTTCTTCTCGATGCCGGTGTGCAGGTAGCCGATGCCGCAGCGGGCCTCGGTGACCGTCTCGCCGTCGATCTCCAGGATCAGCCGGAGCACGCCGTGGGTGGAGGGGTGCTGGGGGCCCATGTTGACGACGATCCGCTCGTCGTCGGCGCGGGCCGCGGACTGGACGACCTCGTCCCAGTCGCCACCGGTGACCGTGTATACGGTGCCCTCGGTGGTCTCGCGCGCCGAAGCGGCCGAGGCCTCGGATGCTGACTGTGTGCTCACGAGTACGACCTCCGCTGGTCCGGAGCCGGGATCTGGGCGCCCTTGTACTCGACGGGGATGCCGCCGAGGGGGTAGTCCTTGCGCTGCGGATGGCCCTGCCAGTCGTCCGGCATCATGATCCGCGTCAGGGCCGGGTGACCGTCGAAGACGATCCCGAAGAAGTCGTAGGTCTCGCGCTCGTGCCAGTCGTTGGTCGGGTACACGGAGACCAGGGACGGGATGTGCGGCTCGGCGTCCGGGGTGCTGACCTCCAGGCGGATCAGCCGGTTGTGGGTGATCGAGCGCAGGTGGTAGACGGCGTGCAGCTCGCGGCCCTTGTCGTTCGGGTAGTGGACCCCGCTGACGCCGGTGCACAGTTCGAAGCGCAGGGCCGGGTCGTCGCGCAGGGTGCGGGCGACGCGCAGCAGGTGCTCGCGCTCGATGTGGAAGGTCAGCTCGCCGCGGTCGACGACCGTCTTCTCGATCGCGTTCTCGGGGAGGAGGCCCTGTTCCTCCAGCGCGCCCTCCAGTTCGTCGGCGACCTCGTCGAACCAGCCGCCGTAGGGGCGGGCGGCGGGGCCGGGGAGCCGGACGGAGCGGACCAGGCCGCCGTAGCCGGAGGTGTCGCCGCCGTTGTCGGCGCCGAACATGCCGCGCTGGACGCGGACCTCCTCGCCGCCCTGGCCGCGCTGGCCGGGGAGGTTGGAGGAGGAGAGGTCCTTCTCGGGGTTCACACCGTTCGCGGAACCGTTCCCCCCGTCCGAGGAGCCGTTCGCGCCTTGGGCGCCGTTCGCGTCGCTCACCGCAGCAGCCCCTTCATCTCGATCATGGGCAGGGCCTTGAGCGCCGCTTCCTCCGCCTCGCGGGCCGCTTCCTCGGCGTTCACGCCCAGCTTGGAGTTCTGGATCTTGTGATGGAGCTTGAGGATCGCGTCCAGCAGCATCTCGGGGCGCGGCGGGCAGCCGGGGAGGTAGATGTCGACGGGCACGATGTGGTCGACGCCCTGGACGATCGCGTAGTTGTTGAACATGCCGCCCGACGAGGCGCACACCCCCATGGAGATCACCCACTTCGGGCTGGGCATCTGGTCGTAGACCTGCCTCAGCACCGGCGCCATCTTCTGGCTCACCCGGCCGGCCACGATCATCAGGTCGGCCTGGCGCGGTGAGCCGCGGAAGACCTCCATGCCGAAACGCGCCAGGTCGTAGCGGCCCGCGCCCGTGGTCATCATCTCGATGGCACAGCAGGCGAGGCCGAACGTGGCGGGGAAGACGGACGCCTTGCGCACCCAGCCCGCGGCCTGCTCGACGGTGGTCAGCAGGAAGCCGCTCGGCAGCTTTTCTTCGAGTCCCATGGTTAAAGGCCCCTCAGTCCCATTCCAGGCCGCCGCGCCGCCAGACGTACGCGTAGGCGACGAAGACGGTGAGCACGAAGAGCAGCATCTCCACGAGCCCGAAAACACCCAGGGCGTCGAAGGTGACGGCCCAGGGGTAGAGGAAGACGATCTCGATGTCGAAGACGATGAAAAGCATCGCCGTCAGGTAGTACTTGATGGGGAAGCGCCCGCCGCCGGCCGGCGTGGGGGTCGGCTCGATACCGCACTCGTAGGCCTCGAGCTTGGCGCGGTTGTACCGCTTCGGCCCGATCAGCGTGGCCATGACCACGGAGAAGATCGCAAAGCCTGCCCCGAGGGCTCCCAGTACGAGGATGGGCGCATACGCGTTCACCGCTCCTCGCTCCTCTCAGTCGGCACTGACTGCTGGCGATGGCATCGGACTCACATCCGCCTCACGCGCCACGCAAGTCCCGCCCGTCCCGGCGAAGATCGCGAACATGTGAAGCAGGTCACAAGCCCAACTGCCTCGCATCTTATGCCCGCCGATCTGTGATCTGCGACACGGGGTATTGCACAAGCTTTGTGATCTCCACCACCTGATGAAGGATCATGAAGTCATATCAGCAGTGATCTTCGTACGCGAAGCGTCAGAGTGATCACAAGAAGTGACATTTGCGCTCGTCACCGCAGGCGGCGAGGGTCGTCTCCATATCAAGAGGCTTCCCTTGCATGCAAATTGGCGATGGACCGAATGTCCTGATAAAGGATCGCGTTCACACATCAGAGGGACCACCGGGGCGAGGTGTGGACGCGTGCACGCGTTCACGAGCGGAGCCGGCCGCGATGCGGGCGCGAGACGCGGCCCCTCCGGTAATCGTTCCGTGACCTCCGCCACACTCGCCAGGGCGGCGGAGAACCGGGCTTGGCCAACGATCCCAACCGATGGTAGGCGCAGGGCAATCCGGACGTAACTACGAAAGCCCATGATCACAGGCTTGAGATGCCTAGTCCGCAATGTCCGTTACGGCGTCAATAAAGAGCCGAACTCCAGGTGTTCGGGGGCTCCATTGAACAATTGTGGCGCAGCACACGTTTCTTGAAGGTATGGAGGAGCCCCTGATACCGGTTGGACTCATGTCCCACACCGCTCACATACGCAGCCACCGGAAACCCCGCCGCAGCGCGTCGACGATCGCGATGCGGGCCGGAGTCGCCAGTGGTGTCCTCGGCACGCTGGCCGTCGCCACGGCGGCCGGTTCGGCCAACGCCGCCGAGCCGGTGACGCAGACGCTCGAACTGCCCGTGCTCACCGGCGACCTGGCGACGCAGGTCGCGCAGTCCGCCGAAGCCACGCAGCAGGCCGCGGCGAACTACCAGCTCGAGGCCGAGCGTGACGCGGCCGCCGCCGCCGCGGCCGCAGAAGCCCAGAAGGACCTCGCCGCCGCCAAGAAGGCGGAGGCCACCAAGAAGGCCGAGGAGGCCCGTAAGGCCGCCGCTGAGGCCGCCTCCCGCTCCGCGGGACGTACGACCCTCTCCACCACCTCGACGACCGCCTCCGCGCCCGCCAGCGGCAGCGTGGCGACCGTCATCTCGTTCCTCAAGGCACAGGTGGGCGACGCCTACGTCATGGGTGCCACCGGACCCAACGCGTGGGACTGCTCCTCGCTGGTCCAGGCGGCGTTCCGGCAGGTCGGTGTCGACCTGCCGCGAGTGTCGCAGGACCAGTCGATGTCCGGCACCGACATCCCGCTGTCGCAGATCCAGGTCGGCGACATTCTGTACTGGGGTGGCAAGGGCTCGGCGTACCACGTGGGCGTCTACATCGGTAACGGCCAGTACCTGGACGCGGCCAACCCCTCCAAGGGTGTCGTCATCCAGGACCTGTCGGGTTACCCGGCGAGCGGCGCGGTGCGGGTGCTCTGACCCACGGGTGCCGTTCGGGCACCCCACGGACCGCAAGGGCCGCAGCCGCTCGGGGGCCGCGGCCCTTCGGGCTGCCCTTTTCAGGGAGCCGACGCGGGTGTCCGACATGTCGGACACCTCGTCAATCCGGTGTCGATGCCACGGCAGACGCCGTCCGCACGCGGGGCACTCCGCCGCGGCGCCCGGCACGGGCCGACCCGACGCCGGCCACCCGGCAAGGCGCCCGGCACGGCACCCGGCACGGCACCCGGCACGGCCGCCGCTCGCCGGGCCGCCGCCCCGCCGAGCCCCGGAGAGCCGCGCCCCGCAGAGCCCCGCGGGGCCCAGCCCCGCAGGGCCGCGCCCCGCGGAGCCGGCAGCGCCGACAGGACCCCCAGGGCCGGGGGCCCCTCACGCCTTCGGGGCCACCTTGCTCAGGCCGTTGATGATGCGGTCCATCGCGTCGCCGCCGGTGGGGTCGGTGAGGTTGGCGAGCATCTTCAGGGTGAACTTCATGAGCAGCGGGTGGGTGAGGCCGCGCTGGGTGGCGATCTTCATGACCTTCGGGTTGCCGATGAGCTTCACGAAGGCGCGGCCCAGCGTGTAGTAGCCGCCGTAGGTGTCGGCGAGGATCTGCGGGTAGCGCTGGAGGGCGAGTTCACGCTGGCCGGGGGTGGCGCGGGCGTGGGCCTGGACGATGACGTCGGCGGCGATCTGGCCGGATTCCATGGCGTAGGCGATGCCCTCGCCGTTGAAGGGGTTCACCAGGCCACCGGCGTCGCCGACCAGCAGCAGGCCCTTGGTGTAGTGGGGCTTGCGGTTGAAGGCCATGGGGAGGGCGGCGCCGCGGATCGGGCCGGTCATGTTTTCGGGGGTGTAGCCCCAGTCCTCCGGCATGGACGCGCACCACGCCTTGAGGACCTCGCGCCAGTCGAGCTCCTTGAAGGAGTCGGAGGTGTTCAGCACGCCCAGGCCGACGTTCGAGGTGCCGTCGCCCATGCCGAAGATCCAGCCGTAGCCGGGCAGCAGGCGGTCCTCGCCGGGGCCGCGGCGGTCCCACAGCTCCAGCCAGGACTCCAGGTAGTCGTCCTCGTGGCGCGGGGAGGTGAAGTAGGTGCGGACGGCGACGCCCATCGGGCGGTCCTCGCGGCGGTGCAGGCCCATCGCCAGCGAGAGCCGGGTGGAGTTGCCGTCGGCGGCGACCACCAGCGGCGCGCGGAAGGTGACTTCGCGCTTCTCCTCGCCCAGCTTGGCGTGGACACCGGTGATCCGGCCGGTGCGGTCGTCGACGATCGGGGCGCCGACGTTGCAGCGCTCGTAGAGGCGGGCGCCCGCCTTCTGGGCCTGGCGGGCGAGCTGCTCGTCGAAGTCGTCCCGCTTGCGGACGAGGCCGTAGTCCGGGAAGGAGGCGAGATCCGGCCAGTCCAGCTGGAGCCGCATCCCGCCGCCGATGATGCGCAGCCCCTTGTTGCGCAGCCAGCCGGCCTCCTCGGAGATGTCGATGCCCATGGCCACGAGCTGTTTCGTGGCGCGCGGGGTGAGGCCGTCGCCGCAGACCTTCTCGCGCGGGAACTCGGTCTTCTCCAGCAGGAGTACGTCGAGCCCGGCCTTGGCGAGGTAGTAGGCGGTCGTGGATCCGGCCGGCCCCGCGCCGACGACGATCACATCGGCGGTGTTCCCGGAAAGAGGCTCGGAGAGGGGCTCGTTCACGACGGTCACGGCGGGATCTCCCCAAGTTCGAAATACGCGTGCCGACCGGCACTGGACATGGGCAGTCTATTCAGCAGAATTGATCACCCGGCTGAAGGGCTGCCCCGTGAAACCTGCTCTCCCCGTCGTACGGCTGCGTGTTCCCACGGACGAGGACGCGGTCGCCTGGCACCGGGTCTTCGACCACCCGGACGTCATGGAGTTCCAGGGCGGGCGGGCGGAGCTCTCCGTCTACGAGGAGCTGACCGCCAGGCAGCGCCTGCACGACGCCGAACGCGGCTTCTGCCTGTGGACGCTGCTGGACCGGGAGGACCGGGTCATCGGCTTCACCGGGGCGCAGCCGTGGCCGGCGGAGTGGGGGCCGAAGGGCGAGATCGAGATCGGCTGGCGGCTCGGGCGCGAGTACTGGGGCCAGGGCTATGTGACGGCGGCCGCGCGGACGACGGTGGAGCGGGTGCGGGCGGCCGGGGTGCCGGAGGTGGTGGCGATGGTCGACGCCGGCAACGCGCGGTCGATCGCGGTGACCCGGCGGCTGGGCATGCGCCTCGCCGAGGTCTTCACGGCTCCCGAGTCCCGGCGCGAGGGCCACTGCTACCGGCTCGATCTCCAGGCCGGGTGACATCGCCTCCAGGCCGGGCGACACCACTTTCAAGCCGGGTGCCACCGCCGCCGGACCGGGGGCGGCACCCCGAAAAAGTCACGCTGCGTAGCGAAATGCCACGGATAGACACGCAGCGCTTCCGGACGACACCCCCGGGCGGTTACCCTTCCAGTACCGCTGGGGGTGACATCTGTGCTCATACCACCCAAAACACCCGAAGTGCGCGTACCGCGGTTCGTCGGCCTGATGGCCGTGGACGCGCGCGAGGCGGCCACGGCGCGAGGCGTGCTGCTGGCCGCACCCGACCGGCCCGACTTCCACCACGCCGTCGTCGACTACGTCGTACGCCAGTACCCACCGCCAGGAGTGGAGGTGCCGCGCGGGGCCGTGGTCTCCGTGTGGTTCGACTTCGGCGAGGGTGAGGGCGGCGGAGGGGCGGGGGTCCGGGAGCCGCGCGTCCCGCATCCGGGCGGCGGCGGGCTGCAACGCGAACTGGACCGGCCCGGGGACCCCTTCGAGGCGATCACCACCTGAACCGGGCGGGCGACCCCTTCGTGGCGATCACCCGCTGCTGAACCGGGCGCGGCTCAGGCCTCCTTGAAGCCCCGGTGCAGGGTCACGACACCACCCGTGAGGTTGCGCCAGGCGACCCGGGACCAGCCGGCCTTCCGCAGCCGCTCGGCCAGCGCGGGCTGGTCGGGCCAGGCACGGATGGACTCGGCGAGGTAGACGTACGCCTCCGGGTTGGAGGAGACCGCGCGGGCGACCGACGGCAGGGCGCGCATCAGGTACTCGGTGTAGACGGTCCGGAAGGGCGCCCAGGTCGGGTGGGAGAACTCGCAGATCACGACCCGTCCGCCGGGCCGGGTCACGCGGTACATCTCGCGCAGGCCCGCGTCGAAGTCCTGCACGTTGCGCAGGCCGAAGGAGATCGTGACGGCGTCGAAGGTGTCGTCCTTGAAGGGCAGCCGGGTGGCGTCCCCGGCGGTGAACGGCAGCCAGCCGTGCTTCTTCTTGCCGACCTGGAGCATGCCGAGGGAGAAGTCGCAGGGGACGACGTACGCGCCGGTCCGGGCGAACGGGAGGGAGGAGGTGGCCGTGCCCGCGGCGAGGTCGAGGATCTTCTGCGCCGGGCGGGCGTCGACCGCCCTCGCCACCTCCTTGCGCCACCTGCGGTCCTGGCCGAGCGACAGCACGTCGTTCGTCAGGTCGTACCGTTCCGCCACGCGGTCGAACATCGAGGCGACTTCGTGGGGCTGCTTGTTCAGGGAAGCACGGGTCACCTCGCCATTCTTACAGCACGCCCTCACGGCAGAAGCTTCGGCTTCTTCTTCGCCGCGACGTCCTCCACCCAGCCGCACATCAGGACGAACGCCCCGATCAGCAGCCAGCCGATGCCGAACATGAACCACTGGCTCTCCAGCGGCAGATAGGTCTCGAACGCCGGAACCTCCCAGAACCGGTCGATCAGCGGGACGGCGAGGATCAGGGCGATCTCGTGCCAGAGGTAGATCGTGACCGCGCGCGCGTTGAAGACGGTCACGAGCCGGTCGGTCCGGCGGAAGCGGGTGAGCCAGGCGAAGTCGATCCCGAAGTACGCCTTCGCCCACATCAGCAGCAGCACGAAGCCGGCCGACCAGAAGGCCTGGGCGAGGGGGTTCTCGTCGAGGTCGTAGGTGCCGAACTCGGCCTGGTGCGAGAGGGCGTACCAGCCGCCGAAGCCGAGCGCCGCGAGGGAGAGCACGACGACGACGGCCGGCTTCATCCGCTGGAGGACGCCGTCGCGGTGCGCGAAGCCGAGCATCCAGCAGAAGAGGTACGTCGACAGGTCCCACAGGCCGCTGCCCAGCCGGTTGTCCGGGCCGGCCCAGACGAAGCCCAGGGCCAGGATCGGGGCGAGCGAGAGGGCGAGGACCGGCAGCGGGGCGAGCCGGAAGACGCGGAGCAGCAGAGGGGAGAGCAGGACGAACCAGAGGTAGGTGCGCAGGTACCAGAGGATCTCCCAGGCCTGCTCGCCCCAGGCGTTGCCCGGCGGGTCGCCCAGCGGGACGATCCAGTAGACGATCTCCCAGTTCGGCATCCAGTCGTGGATGAGCATCGCGAGGACGACGAAGACGCCCCAGAACCAGAACGGGGGCAGCAGGCGGCGCAGGCGGCTCTTGACGACCTTGAGCGCGGGGCGTTCGAGGGACTTGGCCATCAGGGTGCCGGCCAGGCTGAACATGATCCCCATGGAGGGGAAGACCATGCCGGCCCAGGCCCAGCCGAAGGTGTGGTAGGTGACGACCCTGATCAGGGCCAGGGCCCTGAGGGTGTCGAAGTAGCGGTCCCTGACAGGGGGCTTCGGCTGCTTGGCGCCGCCTGCTTCCCCGGCGCCCGGCACCACGACCGGCTCCGGCTCCACGACCGCTTCCGGCTCCGGCTCCACGACCGGCATCGACGCCGTCGCCTCGGCCTCGACGTCGACCTCCTGCTCGCGCTCCGCGTACTCCTGCGGATACGGCTGCTGCACGTACTGCGGCTGACCGTACTGCGGCTGGCCGTACGGCTGCTGCGCGTACCCCTGCTCATGGCCGTACGACTGCGGATACGGCGACGGCGCCGGCTCCTGATACCCGTACCCGTACCCGTACCCCTGCCCCTGCCCCTGCCCCTGCTGCTCCCAGCTCATCAGCTCACCCCGGCCGGGGTGCCGACCTCGCCCGTGCGCTTCAGCTTCTGCCACCGCAGGCGGCCGCCCGTGAGGGCCGTGATGCAGGAGTGGATGAGGACGAGGTACATCATCTGGCGGTAGGCGAGCTGCTGGAGCGGCATCATCAGCAGATAGCGGTACTTCTCGCGGTCGAGGCGGAAGGCGTACGCCGCGCAGAAGAGCTGGACGCCCAGTACCGCCAGCCAGGCGAGCAGGGCCGCCTTGAAGTCGATGAAGATCATCGAGTAGGCGGTGAACACGTCGATGAGCGGGGCGAAGACCGGCGTGATGATCTGGAAGATGACGACCAGCGGCATGCCGACGCGGCCGAAGCGGCCCGAGGGGCCCTTGTCGGTCAGGGACTTGCGGTGCTTCCACAGCGCCTGCATGGTGCCGTACGACCAGCGGTAGCGCTGGGACCAGAGCTGCTTCAGCGAACCGGGCGCCTCCGTCCAGGCCCTGGCGTGCTCCTGGTAGACGACCTGCCAGCCCGCGCGGTGCATGGCGATGGTGATGTCGGTGTCCTCGGCGAGGGTGTCCTCGCTCATGCCGCCGACCTCCAGCACGGCGTCCCGGCGGAACGCGCCGATCGCGCCGGGGATGGTCGGCATGCAGCGCAGCAGGTCGTACATGCGGCGGTCGAGGTTGAAGCCCATCACGTACTCGATGTGCTGCCAGGCGCCGATGATCGTGTCGCGGTTGCCGACCTTGGCGTTGCCGGCGACCGCGCCGACCTTCGGGTTCGCGAAGGGCTGCACCAGCTGGTGCACGGCGTCCGGTTCGAAGACGGTGTCGCCGTCCATCATCACGACGATGTCGTAACTGGCGTTGCGCACGCCGTTGTTGAGCGCGGCGGGCTTGCCCGCGTTCTCCTGGCGGATGACGCGGACGTTCGTCATGCCGAGGGCCCGCGCCGCCTCGCGCGAGATCTCGGACGTGTTGTCCGTGGAACCGTCGTCGACGACGATGATCTCGATCGGGTGGGTGCTCTTCGCCAGGGACTCCAGTGTGTTGGCGATGCACTCCTTCTCGTTGTACGCCGGGACGATCACGCTCACCGGGCGGGTGACGGTCGGCCCCCAGCTGAAGCGGCGTTTGTTGCGCTGTCGGTAGTGGCGGCGGGCGAGGATCAGCATCATCCCGAAGCGGCCCATGACCGCCACGCCGACGACCATCAGCCCCACGGAGAGCGCCGGGACGGTCCACTCGGCGAGGGCGACCGCCGCGATGAGGGCCTTGCCCTCGTAGAGGGTGACGCCGGTGGCCTCGCGGTGGGCGGCCTGGAGCCGGGAGGCGGTGCCTGCCGCGCCGCTGTTCCCGTTGCCGCTGTTCCCGTTCTCTCCGGCGTCGCCCTCGGCGTTGCCCGGGGCCTCACCGCTCGGTGCCGTCCCGCCGGGCTGCGTACCGGCGGCCCCCGCGGCGGTCCCCGCCGAGGCTCCGGCGGAGGCACCCGTCCGGCTGCCGCCCGCGGCCCCGTTCTGCTCCGCGATCACCCCGCTGATCGTCGTGAACGTGTACCCCGCGGCCCGCATCTTCTCGATGTACTTCGGCAGCGCCTTGATGGTCTGCGAACGCTCCCCGCCCGCGTCGTGGAAGAGCACCGACGCGCCCTTGCCGTCCTCCGGCGTGGCCCACTTGATGATCTTCGAGACGCCGGGCCGCTTCCAGTCGTCGCTGTCGGTGTCGACGAAGACGCTGGTGTAGCCGTCCTCGCCCAGTTCCTTGTAGACGGGCCAGCTGTAGTTGTCGATGGCGTCCGCCTCGGAGGAGTACGGGGCGCGGAAGAGTGTCGTCGTGATGCCGGCCGCGCCGGCCAGCGCGAGCTGGGTCTGGGTCATCTCGCGGGTGACGCGGGCGTCGCTCTGGTAGGAGAGGTCGACGTGGGTGAAGGTGTGGATGCCCACCTCGTTGCCCTGGTCGACCATGTCCTTCACGATGCCCGGGTAGCGCGAGACCATCGAGCCGACCACGAAGAACGTGCCGGGCACGTCGTACTCCTCCAGGATCGCCAGGACCTGGGGCGTCCACGTGGGGTTCGGGCCGTCGTCGAACGTGAGCGCGATCGTCTTGTCCGGGACGGACATCGTCGTGGCCTGGCCGCCCCGGAAGGTGAGGATCGGGCCGCCGTCGATGACCTTGTCGGGCACCTTGCTGGAGCTGGCGCCGGTGCGCACGCGCTGGTCGCCTCCGACCTCGGCGCGCAGATAGCCGTCGAGGAGCATCACGCTGGTCAATGCCAGCAGAAGCAGCAGGGCGAGGATGACACGCGGTTTCTGCAACGCCGCGGCCTTGCCCGCAGCCCGGCCGATGCGGGAGGGGGCGCGGCGGCGGCCGCGGGAGGAAGTCGTCGTCATAGGAATGTGGCTGCGTTCCGTCGGAGGGCGTCGAGAGCGTCGGAGGACGTCCGGAGCGTCGAGTGGGCGGCGCCGGCCGTCAGCCGGCGACGGCGGAGGCGGACGTGCTGGGGGCCGGCGAGGCGGTCCCGGTGGGCGGCGCGGACGGCGCGGTGCCGCCCGGAGCGCCGACCTCTTCGCCGACGCCGCCGTTGGGGCCGAAGCCGCCGGGCCGCTGGCCGCTCTGGCTGTTCCCCCCGAAGGGCAGCAGCGAGGACGGCGTGAGGGAGGTGCCCCAGCCCATGAAGGCCGCGCCGAGGACGACGGCGTAGACGAGGCAGCCGACGCCGAGGAGGGTGCCGGCCCGGCGCAGCAGCTTGGACCTGCGCCCGGAGTTGTCCACGAACACGGGTCCGTCGGCGTTGCCACCGCCACGTTTGCGACGGCGACCGCGAACGGCTTCACGACTGTCGAAGGCAGGCTCGGATTGCATTCCCCGGATATTAGGAGGCCTTTATGTGGCAGAAACTCTGTCTCGCATGTGAGAGGCCCATGAGAAACGGGTGAACCTGTCTTCTTCCTGAGAGATTCATGAATTGGCTGCGAGACCTGTCCGTGACATGGGAGGGTCGATTGCCCCTTTTGGGTGGGCGATTGCACCCTTTTGCGCGAATGTGTCCACGACATGTCTGTGTGTCCACTGTTCCCGTGCGATCAGCCCTCATGTGAGACATTTCCAAGCCGGTATCCAATCCGGTAAGGCCAGTTTTTTCCGTCCTGAGACAGAAATCACCACCATCACGAGAGCGGGTGCTTGCAAATGAGGAGTTTCCTGGTGCCAACGGCTGGGCTCGCCTGTCTGATCGCCCTGGCCGCAACGGGATGCTCCGCGGGATCCGACAGCACGTCGGACGCGGCACCCGCGGCCACGAAACAGGGGCAACAGAACGAGGAGGCGGCGAGTCCATCGCCGTCGCCGTCGCAGTCGACGACCACGGGCACGGCCTACGCCCCGTACGTCAGTGCAGGCGAGGCCTCCGAGAACGACTCCGCCGGTTCACCGGCGACGTACAACCTGGCCTTCGTCATCTCCGACGGCAGCAGCTGTACGCCGAAGTGGAACGGGGCGAGCGCCGTCGACGACTCGGCGGTGGCCTCCCGTATCTCCGCGCTGAAGGAGTCGGGCGCCACGGTCCGGGTCTCCTTCGGCGGGGCGTCCGGCAAGGAGCTGGGGTCCACCTGCTCCAGTGCGTCCGCGCTGGCCGAGGCGTACGGCGAGGCACTCGACGCGGCCGGTTCCACACAGGCCGACTTCGACATCGAGGGCGCCCAGCTGACCGACACCGACTCGGTCGCCCTGCGCTCCAAGGCGATCGCGCTGCTCCAGGAGGAACGCCCCGGCCTGGAGGTCTCCTTCACCCTCCCGGTGATGCCGTCCGGGCTCGACGAGGACGGGCTGACGCTGCTGAGGTACGCGAACAAGTACGACGTGCAGGTCTCGACCGTCAACCTGATGACGATGAACTACGGCGAGTCGTACGACGGCGACATGGGCGCGTACGCGATCACCTCGGCGACGGCCGCGCACACCCAGCTGAAGGAGGTCTTCGGCACGACGGACGCCACGGCGTGGCGGGCGATGGCGCTCACCTCGATGATCGGCACGAACGACGTCGACAACGAGACGTTCACCCTGGCCGACGCGGCTCAGGTGCGGACGTTCGCCGAGAACAAGGGCGTCGCGTGGGTGTCAATGTGGTCGACGTTCCGCGATCAGCAGTGCGAGGAGGGCACCGCCACGGACGACGCGCTCACCAATTGCAGTGGTGTGGAGCAGAGTTCGGGCGCGTTCGCGGAGGCGTTCTCGGGATAGCCACGGCAGGGCGGAACGGTCGGGACCCGGCGAACGGCGTCGCTACCGCCGCCGGTGCACCAGCCGCCCCGCGCACACCGTGGCGACGCACGCGCCGGTCTCGTCCAGTACGGCGAGATCGGCGCGGCCGCTCGGCTCGATGGCGGTCGGCCGGGGTCCGGGCAGGATCACCACGTCGTTGCGTTCCGCCGCCGCCCGGAGTTCGGGTGAGCCCACGTGCCGGGCCAGCACCGCCACCGAGCCCGACTTCAGCACGGCGTGCACGCGTTCACGCGGGGACGGGGCGTCCGGCAGCGGCCCCTCGTGGATCCGCCCCGGGCCGAGCACGCCCGGCCAGCTCCGTACCCGGGCGGCCGGGAAGCGTCGGCGCAGCTCCTCCAGCGGGCCCACGGCGGCCACCCGGTTGCCCTCGACGACGACGGCGCCCCGCTCGATCGGCTCGGAGTCCCAGGTGCGGCGGAGCTGGTCCGCCGCGTGGATCGTCAGCACCGCCGGGTCAGTTGGAGGCCAGCAGCTTCAGCTCGGGGTGGGCCGTGCCGCCCTCGATCGCCGTCGAGGAGATGTGCGACATGACCCGCTCGTCGACGGGGTCGTTCGCCGGGTCGTCGTGGACGACGAGGTGCTCGTACGTGGTCGAGCGCTGGGCGGGGACGCGGCCGGCCTTGCGGATCAGGTCGATGATCTCCAGGCGGTTGGAGCGGTGCTTGGCGCCGGCCGACGAGACGACGTTCTCCTCCAGCATGATCGAGCCGAGGTCGTCCGCGCCGTAGTGCAGGGAGAGCTGGCCGACCTCCTTGCCGGTGGTGAGCCAGGAGCCCTGGATGTGCTGGATGTTGTCCATGAACAGCCGGGCGACGGCGATCATCCGCAGGTACTCGAAGAGGGTCGCCTGGGTGCGGCCCTTCAGGTGGTTGTTCTCGGGCTGGTAGGTGTACGGGATGAACGCCCGGAAGCCGCCGGTGCGGTCCTGCACGTCACGGATCATCCGCAGGTGCTCGATGCGCTCGGCGTTGGTCTCGCCGGTGCCCATCAGCATGGTGGAGGTCGACTCGACGCCCAGCCTGTGCGCGGCCTCCATGATCTCCAGCCAGCGCTCGCCGGACTCCTTGAGCGGGGCGATCGCCTTGCGCGGGCGGGCCGGGAGCAGCTCGGCGCCGGCACCGGCGAACGAGTCGAGACCGGCCGTGTGGATCCGCTGGATGGCCTCCTCGACGCTCACCTTGGAGATCCGGGCCATGTGCTCGACCTCGGAGGCGCCCAGCGAGTGGATGACCAGCTGCGGGAACGCCTCCTTGATGGCGGCGAAGTGCTTCTCGTAGTACTCGACGCCGTAGTCCGGGTGGTGGCCGCCCTGGAACATGATCTGGGTGCCGCCGAGTTCGACGGTCTCGGCGCAGCGGCGCAGGATGTCGTCGAGGTCGCGGGTCCAGCCCTTGGCGGTGTCCTTGGGGGCCGCGTAGAAGGCGCAGAACTTGCACGCCGTGACGCACACGTTCGTGTAGTTGATGTTCCGCTCGATGATGTACGTCGCGATGTGCTCGGTCCCGGCGTACTTGCGGCGGCGGACGGCGTCGGCGGCGGCGCCCAGCGCGTGCAGGGGCGCGTCGCGGTAGAGGTCGAGCGCCTCCTCCGGGGTGATCCGCCCACCGGCTGCGGCACGGTCGAGCACGGACTGGAGGTCGGCCTTCTCGGACACCGGGCGTCCCTTTCGTCAAGGGTTGTGGACGGACTGATCCAGCGTACGCCAGGGGCTTCTCCCGCCGGACCTCAGGCCGTGTACGCGCCGATCAGCAACCCGGTGAGCGCGCCCGCGAGCATGAACGGCCCGAACGCGATCGTCGTACGGCGTCCCGCGCGCCGGACGGCGACGAGCGCGCCGCCGTACAGGGCGCCGTACAGGAAGCCGGCGAAGGTGCCCAGCATGACGGTGGGCCAGCCGTACCAGCCGAGGACGGCCCCGGTACCGAGGGCGAGTTTCACGTCGCCGAAGGCGAGGCCGGCCGGGTTGAGGCGGTGCAGCAGGAGGTGGCCGCCGCCGAGGGCGAGGGTGGCGAGCAGGGCGGTCGTCCAGCTGCCGGCGTGTTCGGGGAGCAGCGCGGCCGCGGCCAGCAGGGCGAGGGCGGCGGCCGGGAGCGGCAGGGTCAGCGGGTCGGGCAGCCGCCGTACCCGCAGGTCGACGGCGGCCAGCAGGACGCCGGCCGGCGCGAGCAGCAGCCAGACGCCCAGTTCGGGCCGGGTGCCGGTGGCGGCGGCGAGCGCCGCGCACACGAGCGCGGTGACGGCGGGGAGCAGGAGCGCGCCGGGTCCGTACGAGGCCGCCGTGGGCGGGGCGGGTGGTTCGGCCGGCTCGCCGCACGGGGCGCAGCGCGCCCGTCCGAGCCATCCCCGCACCGGATGTCCGGCCGGGCAGGTCCGGCGCCAGCCGCCGTCGGCCTCCTGCGACGGCACGGCGAAGCGGTAGGCGGCGCGCGGCAGCGACGCCCCCGCCAGCGCGCCCCACAGGGCGGCGAGGGCGATGAGCGCGGAGTCGCTCGGGGGTGCGGTCACGATCCGGCCTTCGACATCCGGGCGGTCGGGTTGCCCTCGGCCGCGCTGTCCGAGCGGTAGGTCAGGTCGTCGCCGGTGGGGGTGAAGCGGATGGTGTGGGGCTCGGGGTTGCAGCCGGCGTGGTTGGACGCGGCACCGACCGAGGTGGCGACGACCTCCTTCTTCGTCACCTTCTTCAGCGTCAGGACGTCGACGCAGACGCCGCCGAGGACGTCGGTCTGGCGCAACTGGCCCATCTTGTCGCCGACGTCCGCCGGTTTGAGGGTGACCCGGAAGGTGCCCATGGGGAGGGTGCCGCCGAGGCCGCTGCCCTGGCCCTCCCAGGTGCCGACGTACCGGGCGGGCAGCGCGGTGGGTCCGGCGCCGGCCGTGCTCGAACCGGTGGACGGCGCCGCGGACCGGGCGTCGGAACCGGCGCTCCGGTCGTCGTCCCCGTCGGGCAGGAGCCGGAACAGGAACGTCGATCCCAGGGTCGCCACCGCGAGCGCCCCCGCGACCGCCAGCACCACGCTGCAGCTCAGCCGCCGTCCGCGCCCGCCCTCTCCGGGCGCCGCTCCGGCGGCCATGGTCACGGACACCTTGCCGGGCCGCCGTGCCCCGTCGGCCGGTGTCGCCGGTCCGGGCACGGCGTCCCGCGGCACGGGCACGGGCCCGGCGGGGGTGTACGCGGGGGTGGGCCCGGTGGGGGCGTTCGCGGGGGCGGGCGTCTCGGCCACCATCACCGGCGGCGGCCCGAAGACCCCCGGCGCCTCCCCCACGGAGGGACTGCTGAAGCCCACCGGCCCGGAGGGCACCTCCCGCGCCTCGGCCGCCTCCAGGTTCAGCAGTTGTACGGCGCTGCGGCCGACCTGTGCGACCAGCGCCCCCGGCAGCCAGCCGCCGGCGACGAGCCGGGCCGCTCCCTCGGGCGCGAGCCGTCGGGCGAGTTCGTCGGGGGCGGGGCGGGCCGTGGGGTCCTTGGCGAGGCAGGCCTCGACGAGCTCGCGCAGTTCGCCGGCGACCGAGGCGCCGAGCACCGGCTCCTCGTGGACGACCTTGTAGAGGAGTGCCGCCGACGAGTCGCCGGGGAAGGGCGGTTCGCCGGTCGCCGCGTAGGCGAGGACCGCGCCGAGGGAGAAGACGTCGGAGGCGCCGGTGACGCCGTGGCCGAGGATCTGCTCGGGGGCCATGTAACCGGGCGAGCCGATGGAGACGCCGGTGGAGGTGAGGGACGCGGTGCCGTCGATGGCGCGGGCGATGCCGAAGTCGATGAGGAGCGGTCCGTCGACGGTGAGGAGCACGTTGGACGGTTTGACGTCCCGGTGCACCAGTCCGAGTCCGTGCACGGCCGCCAGCGCCTCCGCGAGGCCGGCGCCGAGCACCCGCACGGTGTGCTCCGGCAGCGGTCCCGCGCCGGAGGAGACGGCGGCGGCGAGCGAGGGGCCGGCCGCGTAGGCCGTCGCGACCCAGGGCACGGCGGCCTCCGGGTCGGCGTCCAGCACGGGCGCGGTCCAGGCGCCGCCGACCCGCCGCGCGGCCTCGACCTCGCGCCGGAAGCGGGCGCGGAACTCCTCGTCGAGGGCGAGGTGCGGGTGCACGATCTTCACGGCGACCGTGCGGCCCCCGGCGCTGCGGCCGAGATAGACCCGGCCCATTCCGCCGGAGCCCAGCCGGCCGAGCAGCCGGTAGGGCCCGACGGCTGTCGGTTCGTCGGCTCCGAGCGGCTGCATGGACGTCACCCTCCCCCTGGGACCCCGTTGGGCTCTGCAGCAGGTTACGCAGATCGGGGCCGGAGCAGTTCCACCTTGACGTCGGCCGGGAAGCCCGTCGTCGGTCCGACCCGGCGGGCGAACTCGGCGACGGCCGCCAACTGGGGGCCGCCGAAGCGGAAGTCGAGGGTGGTGAAGTACTGCTCCAGGACGCGTTCGTCGAACTCCTCCCAGCGGGCGGCCTGTTCGGCGACCTTGCCGACCTCGTCCAGGGAGAGGTTGCGGGAGGCGAGGAACGCCTGGTGGACCTCGCGGGTGAGGTCCGGTTCCCGCTCCAGGTAGTCGCGGCGGGCGGCCCAGACCGCGAAGACGAACGGCAGCCCGGTCCACTCCTTCCAGAGCGCGCCGAGGTCGTGCACCTGGAGCCCGAAGCGCGGCCCGTCGAGCAGGTTGGCCCGCAGCGCCGCGTCGCCGATGAGTACGGCGGCCTCGGCCTCCTGCATCATCAGGCTGAGGTCGGGCGGGCAGGTGTAGTAGTCGGGCTGGACGCCGAAACGATCCGCCAGCAGCAGTTGGGCCAGGCGTACGGAGGTGCGGGAGGTGGAGCCGAGGGCGACGCGGGCGCCGTCGAGTTCCTCCAGCGGGACCTGCGAGACGATCACGCAGGACATGACCGGGCCGTCGCAGCCGACCGCGATGTCGGGGAAGGCGACGAGGTCGTCGGCGTTCCTGAGGAACTCGACCAGGGTGACGGGGCCGATGTCGAGGTCCCCCCGCACCAGTCGCTCGCTGAGCTTCTCCGGGGTGTCCTTGGTCAGCTCGAAGTCGAGGAGCGTGCCCGTTCTCGCGAGCCCCCAGTACAGGGGCAGGCAGTTCAGGAACTGGATGTGGCCGACGCGCGGCCGGGTGCGAGAATTGTCCACATCGCGAGGCTAGACCTCGTCCGGTACGCTGCGGACTCCGACCCCCTGAGTCAACCCCTTCACCGGATGTTCAAACGTCCGGGTGACGTGATCTTGACCTCTATTGCTTTCGGCTGCCTGCGTGCTAGGCTCGCCCGCAAGTTGCAGTTTGGTTTCCCTTGCAGTACAGAGCCTGCGGAGCATGTGACCGCGGGCTCTTGACGTTTTCAGACGTATGCAGTTGTGCGGCACTCGCTTTTCACACTTGCAGGTTCTGGAGCAGGGCGACCCTTTGGGCCCAAGGAGGGCTTATGGCTACCGGAACCGTGAAGTGGTTCAACGCCGAAAAGGGCTTTGGCTTCATCGCCCAGGAAGGCGGCGGCCCGGACGTCTTCGTCCACTACTCCGCGATCAACGCGCAGGGCTTCCGTTCTCTCGAGGAGAACCAGCAGGTCTCCTTCGACGTCACGCAGGGCCCGAAGGGTCCGCAGGCGGAGAACGTCACCCCCGTGTGATCGTCGCACCTCGTGTGATCGCATTCTGAGTGCAGTACCCAAGGAGCCCTGTGCCGCGAGGCACGGGGCTCCTGCCTTTCCGGCCGTCCCCCCGGTGAATTGCGGGTGAATTCCCGCGCCCCGCCCGCGCCTCTCACACGTGCTGCATGACGAGCACGAATGTCGTCCCGGGCGCCAGCGCCTCGTACGAATGGGGCACGTCTCCCCGGTAGGTCAGGTAATCCCCGGGATCGAGTTCGACGAGTTCCCCGGCCGGCCCCGCCTTCACCCGCCCCGTGCTCACGATCAGATGCTCGACGGTGCCCGGGATATGCGGCTCCGAGGTCCGCGCGGCGCCCGGCTCGGCCCGCAGGTGGTAGATGTCCCGGCGGGCGCCCGGCGGGCTGGCGGACAGCAGGGTCGCCACGTACGGCGCCTGTTCCGAGGCCACCGTCGGACCCTGGCCCGCCCGGATCACCCGGACGGCCGCGGCCGGAGGCTCGACGAGCGCGCTGAACGGCACACCCAGCGCCACGCCCAGCGCCCAGATCGTCTCCATGCTCGGGTTGCCGCTCGCCGCTTCCAGCTGGGAGAGCGTGGACTTCGCGATTCCGGCGCGTTTGGCCAGCTCGGACAGGGAGAGCCCGGCCCTGGCGCGCTCGCGCCGCAGGGAGGCGGCGATCCGGTCGAGCGGGAGACGGGAGGGGGTTTCGGCCATGTCGTTCGCTCCATCGGTACGCTCGTTCGCCTTGACGAACAGAGGTCGTTCTGTTCATTGTAGAAAACATGCGTTCGCTGCAACGAACAACCCAGGCTTCCGGGGCCCCCTCCCCGAGCCGGCTCGTCCGGGACAGTTCACTCGTCTGGCTGGCCAGTGGCGTGGTGGGTCTCTCCTTCGGCGCGATCTCCGTCGCGGGCGGGCTGCCGGTCTGGGTGCCGGTGGTGATGTCCCTGGTGGTCTACGCGGGATCCGCCCAGTTCAGCACGGTGGGCGTCCTGCTGGCCGGGGGCGGGCCGTTCGCCGCGGCGGCCACCGGACTGCTCCTCAACACCCGGACGGCCGCCTTCAGCCTCGCGGTCGCCGACCTGCTCGGACCGGGCCGCACGGCCCGGCTGCTCGGCGCGCACCTGGTGACGGACGAGACGGTCGCCTTCGCCCTGGCCCAGCCGGACCCGGCGCGCCGCCGGGCCGCCTTCTGGATCTCCGGCCTCGGCCTGTTCGCCGTGTGGAACGCGGGCGTCGCCGTCGGCGCGCTGGCCGGCACCGCGCTCGGCGACACCGCCGTCTACGGGCTCGACGCGGCCTTCCCCGCCGTCCTCGTGGCCCTGGTCCTGCCCTCGCTCCGCGCGGACGCCCGGCTGCGCCGCCCCGTGGCCCTGGGCGCCCTCCTGGCCCTCGCGGCCACCCCCTTCGCCCCGGCCGGGATCCCGGTCCTGCTGGCTCTCGCCGGGCTCGCGCCGTACGGCCGTGCGCGGGCCGCCCGATGAACGCGACGGTGACGGCGATCCTGGTGCTGGCGGTCGGCACGTACGCCTTCCGGCTGGTCGGGCCGGCGCTGCACGGGCGGGTCGAACTGCCGGACCGGCTGCGGGAACTGCTGGCGGCCGGTGCGGTGGTCCTGCTGGTCGCGCTGCTGGCGACGGGCGCGCTGACCGAGGCCGGCGGCTTCGCCGGATGGGCGCGGCCGGCCGGGGTGCTGGCCGGGGCGCTCCTGGCGTGGAGGCGGGCGCCGTTCGCGGTGGTGGTGCTCGGCGCGGCCGGGGTGGCGGCGGCGCTGCGGGCGGCCGGGGTGGCGTAGCGCCCGGTTGTCGGTGCGGGCCGCTAGCGTCCCGGCCCATGACAGCCTCCGACTTCCTCACCACCACCCGCACCTTCTACGACGCCGTCGCCGACGACTACGCCGAGCACTTCCGGGACGTGCTCACCGTGTCACCGGTGGACCGCGCCCTGCTCGTCGCGTTCGCCGAACTCGTCGGCGAGGGCAGGCGGGTGGCCGACCTCGGATGCGGACCCGGGCGGGTGACGGGGTTCCTGGCCTCGCTGGGGCTGGCGATCTCCGGTCTCGACCTCTCGGAGTCGATGCTGGCGATCGCGCGCCGCGAGAACCCGGGAATCCGGTTCGAGCGGGGCTCGATGCTGAGCCTCGACGGACACGGGGACGGCTCACTCGACGGGGTGGTCTCCTGGTACTCCTCGATCCACACCCCGGTGGACGCGCTGCCCGCGCTCTTCGCCGAGTTCCACCGGGTGCTCGCGCCGGGCGGGCCGCTGCTGCTCGCCTTCCAGGTCGGTGACGAGCCCCGCCGCCACGAGCGGCCCTGGGGCCACGCGGTCACCCTCGACTTCCAGCGCCGCCGGCCCGAGCGGATCACCGAGCTGCTCGCCGCGGCCGGGTTCGCGCCGCTCTCGTGCACCGTGCGGGAGGCCGATCCCGAGCACGGGGAGTCGACCCCGCACGCCTTCCTGATCGCCCGCAAGCCCTGACCCCGAAAGGATCCACGAGCCCGTGTCCATGTGGCTGAACCTCGCCAAGACCGACCCCGCCCGGCTGCGCGAGGCCCGCGAGAACCCCGAACTGATCGACGCCCTCTTCTCCGACGACGACGACAACGAGGAGGCCGCGACCCTGCACGGGGAGGACTACCGCACGCTCGCCGAGGTCGCCGAGGGCCGGGCGGCGGCCGAGGAGGGCTCGGCGGACTGGACGAGCGCCTACCCCTGGCTGGCCCGCGCGACCGGCCACGGCTGCGAGACCGTCGACGAGTACGACGTCGGCTACGGCCCCGCGTTCCTGCTCACCCCGGACGAGGTCCGCCAGGTCGCGGACGGGCTCGAACGGGAGGGCTGGGCCCCCTTCCTGGAGCTGGGCCCGTACTACGCGGAGGCCGCCACCGAGGGCAAGGGCATGATCGGCGGAATCAGCTGACCCCACGGGCCCACGGGTTCACGGACGCGTGGGCCCACCGCCCTACAGGGCACCGGCGAGGTCGAGGGCCGCGATGTACCCGAAGGTCATCGCGGGCCCGATCGTCGAGCCCGCGCCGGCGTAGCTGTGGCCCATCACGGCGGCGCTGGCGTTCCCGGCGGCGTACAGGCCCGGGATCACCGAGCCGTCGGCCCGCAGCACGCGGGCCCGCGCGTCCGTGCGCAGTCCGCCCTTGGTGCCGAGGTCGCCGGGGACGATCCGGAAGGCGTAGTACGGAGGCAGCCACAGCGGCGCCAGGCAGGAGTTCGGCAGGACCGTGGGGTCCGTGTAGTAGTGGTCGTAGGCGCTGTCGCCGCGCCGGAAGTCGGTGTCCTTGCCGCGCAGGGCGAGGGAGTTGAAGCGGTCGACGGTGGAGCGCAGGGCGGCGGCCGGGACGCCGATGGCGGCGGCCAGGGCGTCCAGGGTCCACGCCTTGTGGGCGGCGCCCGAGGAGTACCAGTCGGCGGGGAGCACGAAGGTCGGGGCGATGTCCTTGAAGAGGTAACGGTTGCGGTAGTTCTGGTCGACGATCAGCCAGGCCGGGATGTCCGGGTCGGTCGGGTCGCGGTCGTACATGGTGTGCACGACGTCGCTGTACGGGGCGGCCTCGTTGACGAACCGGGCGCCGGCCCGGTTCACCAGCAGGCCGCCGGGCAGGGTGCGTTCGGCGAGGCAGAAGTAGGGCTCGCCGGGGAGCGGGATCGCCGGGCCCCACCAGGCGTCGTCCATCAGCGCGACCGATCCGCCCGCCCGTTGCCCGGCCCGGATCCCGTCGCCGGTGTTCTCCCGCGCCCCGACCGTCCACTCGGTCCCGATCGGCTGCCGCTGGTACTGCGCCCGCATCGCCGCGTCGTGCTCGAAGCCGCCGGAGCCGACGACGACCCCGCGCCGGGCCCGGACGAGACCCGTGGCGCCGTCCCGGGTGACGACGGCCCCCGTGACCGCGCCCCCTTCGACGTGCAGGTCGGTGAGCGGGGTGTTCAGCCACACCGGCACCTGGGCGGCCAGCAGTCCGGCGCGCAGGCCGGCGGCCAGCGACTGCCCCATGGTGAGCGGCTTCTGCCCGAGCAGGGCCGCCCTGGTGCCGCGCGCCAGGCACTCGGTGGCGACGGCGGCGCCCTTCACGGTGACGGCGGCCAGCGCCAGCCACTTGTAGTCGGCGCTGAAGACGACCATCCCCGCCGGGACCGCCAGGTACGGCGGGTTGAGGCGGGCGAGTTCGGCGCCGAGGACGTTCCCGTCGAGCTGGTCGGGCTCCACGGACCGCCCGTTCGGCAGCCCGCCCGGCAGTTCGGGGTAGTAGTCGCTGTACCCCTCCATCCAGCGGAACCGCAGCGGGCTGTTGCCCATGACGAAGGAGAGCATGGCGGGCCCGTGGGCGAGGAACGCGGCCTGCCGGTCGGCGGGGACGTCCGGGCCGACGACGGCGGCGAGATACGTGGCGGCCTTCGCGGGCGTGTCCGGCACCCCGGCCGCGAGGAGCACGGAGTTGTTCGGGATCCAGATCCCGGCCCCGGAGCGGGCGGCGGAGCCCCCGAAGGTGGCCGCCTTCTCGACGACCACGCAGCTCAGGCCCCGTTTCGCCGCCGTCAGCGCGGCGGTCATCCCGGCGGCTCCCGAGCCGATCACGACGACGTCGTAGGTGCCGAGGACCGGAAGGTCGGCGGCGGTGGCCGCCGTCAGCGGGGCGGCGGCGAGGGCGAGACCCGCGCCCGCACCCGCGCCGAGGACGGTTCTACGGGCCGGGTGACGTCTCACAGGATCCGCGCTGGTGACCATGTCCGTGTTCCCCTTCGTCCGACGGGGACCGGAATGTCGCGCGGGGGTCTTGTGAAGTCAAGGGCCGTGCGGCGGGCGCGGCCCCGAAGTGGGCCCACCCGCCGCAGCGCGCCTCAGACGTCTCAGACGGTGCCGGAGGCCGAGATGGTGACCTTGGCCTTGGTGCGGCCGGACTGGCTGCCCAGGCCCTCGATCTTCTTCACGAGGTCCATGCCCTCGACGACCTCGCCGAAGACGACGTGCTTGCCGTCCAGCCAGGAGGTCACGATGGTCGTGATGAAGAACTGCGAGCCGTTGGTGTTCTTGCCCGCGTTGGCCATGCTCAGCAGACCCGGCTTGGTGTGCTTGAGCTGGAAGTTCTCGTCCGCGAACTTCTCGCCGTAGATGCTCTTGCCGCCGGTGCCGTCACCGCGGGTGAAGTCACCGCCCTGGAGCATGAAGTCCGGGATGACACGGTGGAAGGACGAACCGGCGTAGCCGAAGCCGTGCTTGCCGGTGGCCAGCTCGCGGAAGTTGGTGGCGGTCTTGGGCACGACGTCGTCGTAGAGCTTGAAGACGATGCGCCCGGCGGGCTCGTCGTTGATGGTGATGTCGAAGTACACGTTGCTGTTGTCGCTCATGGGTCCATGATTCATCGATTCGGCCCCGTATCGGTAATCGGCGCGGTGAGCGGCCTGCTACGGCAGCTCCAGCTCCGCCCAGACCGTCTTTCCGACCGCCCGCTCGGTCACCCCCCAGACCCTGGCCAGCACCGTGACGATCACCAGCCCCCGGCCGCCCTCCGCCGCCGGGTCCGTCACGATCCGCAGCCGACGGTCGCCCCGCGTGTCACTCACCTCGACACGCAGCGTGTCCTCGGCGAGGAGCAGCAGCCGCAGCTCGAAGTCCCGGCCCGGCACGCGCCCGTGCGTGACCGCGTTCGCGGCGAGCTCCGCGACGACCTGCTGCGCGGCCCGGCCGGCCTCGCCGTCGTACGGATGCCCCCAGGCCATGAGCTGCTGCGCGACCAGCCGGCGGGCCAGGCGGGCGCCGCGCGGGGTGGAGCTGAGCCGCAGGATCGTCTCACCGAGGGGGGTGGAGATCTGGGTGGAGATTTCGGAGTTCACCTGACCGAGCGTGGTCGGTTGTATCTACCCTGGCCAGGGGCGACTTGGCGACTCTGCGTAATCGTACGGCTGCGGCGGGGCAGGCGTACGGGCCGTCGTCCGGGACCACGAAGGCGTGGAGGCGGTGGCGTACGTGACGGATGAACGCAGGCCGGAGACACCGGCGGAGGCCGACGGCACGACGGGGCTGCTGACGGCCCTGGGCAAGATGCTGAAGCTTCTGCGGGAGCGGGCGGGGCTGACGCAGAAGGAGTTCGGCGAGAAGGTGGGGTACGGGCCGGACGCGATCTCGGCGATGGAGAGGGGGGTGCGGACGATCCGGCCGGAGGTTTTGGAGAAGGCGGACGAGTTGTTGAACGCCGGGGGTCTGCTTCTCCAGGCGGTGCCTGAGCTGCGGGAGGCGATGTCCCGGGTGCGGACTCGGCATCCGGAGTGGTACCGCAGTTATGCGGCACTGGAGGCGGAGGCGGTTGAGCTGCACTTCTATGCCAACCAGGCCATGCCTGGGCTGTTGCAGACCGAGGACTACGCCTATGCAGTGTTCCGCCAACGCCGCCCCTTCCTCAGCGAGGAGACCATCGAGAAGCGCGTCGCGGACCGGCTCTCCCGCCAGCAGATCTTCGACGGATGGCCCCCACCGATCGTGAGCTACGTCATCGAGGAGGTTCTCCTGGATCGGCCGATTGGCGGACTGGCCATCTTCAAAGGGCAGTTGGAGAATCTGCTGCGGGTTGGCGGCCTACGGAACGTCGAAATCCAGGTGATGCCGACGCGACGCGAGAAGCACCCCAACTTGGACAGCGCGTTCAATTTGCTGACTCCCAAGGCACACGGGCAAGTGGCATACACGGAGGCTCAGGGGCACCCCCGGCTGATCACCGATCCAGAAGAGGTCAGGAAGATCGCGGACCGCTATGGTTTCATGCGCGCGCTGGCACTCAACCCCATGGAGTCCCGCAACTTGATCGAAGGGAAGCTGGTGGAGCTATGAGCAGCGAGGACCTCGCCTGGTTCAAGTCCAGCTACAGCAGCGGTGAGGGCGGCGAATGCCTCGAAGTCGCCACCTGCCCCGAAGCCATCCACATCCGCGACTCCAAGAACCCCGAGGGCGCGGTCCTCACCCTCTCCCCCGCCGCCTGGGCCGGCTTCCTCAGCCGCTCCGCGGTCACCAACTGACCCAGCCGTGAACCCGATCGGCCCCGATCGACAAGTCTGAGTGAACGCTGTCCTTTTCCTCAGACCACACGGGGCCCGTCCATGACTGATTCGCTGTGCCGTCCCTCCCCAGGGGGCGGCACGTCCGGTGGCGACACCGCGCCGGCGGACACCGCGCTGATCGCGGCGTCGCTCGACGAACCCGAGCGCTTCGCGGTGCTGTTCGACCGCCACGCGCCCACCATCCACCGGTACGTCGCCCGGCGGCTCGGTGCGGACGCGGCCGACGACGTCACCGCCGAGACCTTCCTGACGGCCTTCCGGATCCGGGCCCGCTACGACAGCGAGCGGGCCGGGGTGCGCCCCTGGCTGCACGGCATCGCGGCCAAGCTGATCAGCCGGCACCGCCGGGAAGAGGTCAGGGCGCTGCGGCTGCTCGCCCGTACCGGCCAGGACCCGGTGGCCGAGAGCTGGACCGACTCCGCCGACGACTGGGTGGCCGCGCAGGCCGCCTCCCGGCCGCTCGCGAAGGCCCTGGCCAAGCTCTCCGAGGGCGACCGGCACGCGCTGCTGCTCTTCGCCTGGGCCGACTTCACGTACCAGGAGATCGCCGAGGCCCTCGACATCCCCGTCGGAACGGTCCGGTCCCGGCTCAACCGGGCCCGCCGCAAGCTGCGCGCCACGGCAGACGTGGTCAGCCCCCTCACCGAACCGGCCGACCCGTTCGGACCGCACGTACCCGAAGGCGACCTGGCATGAACGAGCTGGACGAACCGACCGCCGAGCTGCCCGCCGTCCGTGCCATGCGGGCCGACGCCCCCCTCCCCGACAGCGACCGCCTCGCACCCGCCCGCGCCCGGCTGAGCACGGCGTTCCAGAAGGAGGCCCGGCCATCCACCGCAGCGACCGCTCCGCGCCCCCGGCGCCGACTCGTCCTGATCGCCGTCGCGGCGACCGCGGCCCTGGCCGTCACCGGGGGCCTGATCGCCGTCCGATCCGACGACGGCACGCCGACCACGACCACCGCCGAGCGCAGGACTGGCCCTCAGGTGTTGTCCGCGCAGGCCTCCGCCGCCACCCTCGAACTGGCCGCCGCCACCGTGGAGAAGATCGGCACCCCCGAGCCCGGACCCAAGCAGTGGGTGTACGAGAAGAGCACGGTCCTGGGCGACAACGGTTCGTCCTCGGAGCAGTGGACCCGCTGGGACGGGACCGGTGAGGCACGTCTGCCCGGCATCCCGGGCACGGGCAGCATCAAGGACTTCGACCCGAACAAGCTCCAGGTCTGGTACGGGCCCAACCAGGAGGAGAAGTGGAAGGAGGAGGGCTACGACGACCGCTCGCAGCGCCAGTTCTACCGCTTCCTCAAGACCCTCCCGAGCGACCCCGACCGCATGATGAAGGCGATCCGCAAGGAACACGCGATCGGTGACATCGAGGGCGAGACGGCGGCGCAGCGCGACTGGCGGGAGATCGACGTCCTGTACCGCTCCGTCCTGATCCCGCCGAACGCCCAGGCGGGCCTCTTCCGGGCGCTCGCAAAGATCGACGGCGCCCGGGTGGAGACGGGCATCAAGGATCCGATCGGGCGCCCGGCGATCGGTGTGAAGGTGCACTACGGCGAG
This sequence comes from Streptomyces phaeofaciens, assembly GCF_014648915.1. Classification (GTDB taxonomy): domain Bacteria; phylum Actinomycetota; class Actinomycetes; order Streptomycetales; family Streptomycetaceae; genus Streptomyces; species Streptomyces phaeofaciens. Next base: position 173,063 of record NZ_BMSA01000010.1, read on the forward strand.
CCCACCCCTTCGGGCTACCAGGGCAAGCAGGAGATCTACTTCGACCCGGAGACGTACGCGTACCTGGGAGAGATCTCGACCGCCGCACCCATGGAAGCCCCGCCCTTCGAGGAGGACCTCACGATGGCGCCCGAGGACTTGGTCATGACCAGCGTGCGCAACGCCTGGGGGGTCGTGGACAAGCCCGGCGAGCGCCCGTAGCCCGCTACCCCTCCCGCACCGCCTCCACCGCCTCCCAGACGTCCACGTCGGGGAGGCGGTCGAGCTGCACCGCTATGCCAACAACGCCGTGCGCGGGCTCCTTCGGACCAAGGACCACGCCCACCCGTGTTCGCCAAGCGGCGACCGTTCTCACCGGAGACCGGACACACCCGGAAGCCAACACGGCGACCCATATGCCTGAAGCATTACGCAATGATTCACCGATCAATCATTGTTGTCACGTCCGACCGAACCTCAACTTTCACTCAACCATTCACAGAATCTCCCCGTAAGACGCTGTCCGCACATAGGATCGACTCCGTTCCAAATCGAAGAAGTGCGGTGGTGACTGACCACTCCGTCACACTTCCGTCGATTTACTTGCAGCGCATCACGCCCACTCGGGCCGCCATCTGAACAACGGGGGATTTGTGAAACCGTTTGCACGCGCATCCCTGATCTCAGCTGCTACGCTTTCGGTGATATTCACCGGCGTCGGCATCACGCCATTGGCTCAGGCCGCGCAACCCGATCAGGCAGCACCTGTCGCAGAGCCGGACGTCGGAACAGTTGCCGTCACCAGCAGCAACTCAGTGGATGTAACGAGCACGGAAGCCGGCAAAGCGGAGCTGGCGGACTTCACAGGTCGCCATTCCGATACACTCCGCACTGCCGGAGCGAGGAGCCTTACCGCCCTGCAGAGCGACTACAAGGTCCTGCAGATCGACATGGATGAAGTATTCGCAGCTGCGGGGACCTCCCCGAGCTCCTGTGACGTCCAGTCCGAGACCTTGGTGGCACCGAAAAGTGCCACCAATATTACCTACAGGGCCAACACCGAAGCGGCGCTTTCTGCCAACGCCGGCTCGGATGTGTGCCAGTTCAATGTCGAGTGGGACGCGGAAACCCCCGATCTGGAATCTCAGGATGATCCTGCGGTAGCCGCAGCGGCGAGGCCGTACGTGCAGAAGTACGCCAGCGCCTGCTTTTCCCGCAAGTGGCACTACGAGAATCTCGGCGATGACAGGATCAAGTCGAGCTGGAATGACGGCTGCCATCAGAACTGGGTGGAAAGAAACGACGGAAACCGCACCTGGAACTACTACAGCGTCAAGGTGACGAGCACCTGCCGTGGCGAGAGAGGACGTCTGACGTCCTGTGGCTATGGCGTCGAGCGTGCGACATCGGGGCCCACTGTGCATTGGGAAGACTGGGCGCCCAACGCAAGCCAGGACCGAAACGACTGCCGGTCGAGAAGTCTTAGCGTTTCACTGCTCAATGCATCCGTCGGTGGCGAATTCGACATCTGCGAGAAGCAACTGATCAATAAGTATGAGGAAGCCGGAAAGATGAGCAGTTACTGGAAGGGAAAGGTTACCGACTCTGCCCGCGGAACGGCGCACCAAGTCGCTGTGAAGGTCGGCCAGAACGCCGGGCGTCCGAAATGGCACCACTGGCTCAACTCTGATGTCTGCCTTGCGTGCTATCACGAGTGAGGAACGTTGCTGAACGCGACACCGAGAAGTCTCGTCCAGCTTCGCCCGGTGAATCTGCCGGAGTCATGCGATCTCGACCCTGTTGGCTTCGACCGAAACAAGAGGCAGCCCCCCATGCGTCAAAGAATGCCCATCCTGGTAGTGCCCCTGGTTCTCTTCGCGGGCGCGTGCGGAACGGACTCGCCCGAGGCCACCGCATCGCCCGGTCAAGCCACGCCGTCTGTCACTGCCGAGCAGGCGCTACAGGTCTTCGACGACGTCGCGTCGCATGCTGCCCGCTCGAACGGCAACGAGTTCTGCAAGCGATTCGCCTACCAGGTGGAAGCCTGCGAGGGCGTGTGGAAGGAAGCCGACGACTTCTGTCTCAAGCCCGGCGCGAAGCCGCGCGTCATTCGTTCGGCACCGGTGCGAAGCACGAAGGAGTCGGCGGGGGGACGCGTACTGGAGCTCGAAGGCCTGACAGCAGGTGGGCAGAGGTACGTCTCCGAGTTCTTCGTGACAGTGGCGGACGGCAACCCGCGCGCTTCCGTGGGGGTCTACTGGACGGGGCTGGGGCTGGCCGAATCGCCGTTGGGCGACGGCAACACGGTGCTTCCCACATCAGAGTGCGCCTAGCCTTCCGGGTCACTCCGGGGACCGCACCGCCTCCACCGCCTCCCTGACGTCCACGTCGGGGTCGGTGGCGAGGCGGTCGAGCAGGGCCGGCACTCCCGGGGTCTTCCAGCCGCAGACCGCCCACACCAGTTCCTCCCGCACGGTCGGGTCGGGGTGGGTGGCCAGCCGGGCCAGTTCGGCGACCGGGCCGCGACGGCGCTTGGCGAACCAGTGCAGGGCCTCCTTCAGCACCGCCGGATCGCCGGGGTCGCCGGCCGCCGCGATCCGGGCGAGCAGGACGCGGGGCGGCGGGCCGGGGCCGTCGAGGGGGTGCGGCAGGCGCTCGCGGAGGCGGCGGGCGCCGTGACCGCCGCGCACCGCGCAGCCGTAGCAGGTGCAGGGGCGGGTGCCGTGGGCGCCCGGCAGGTACCGCCAGCCAGCGACCTGCGGGGCGGTGCGGATGCGGTGGATCTCGCGCGGGCGGATCGCGCGGGGCACGAAGACCTCCCAGCCGCGCGGGTCCTCCAGCGCCGAGATCCGCCGGACAGCCTCGGCAGCGGTGACGGTCACCTGGGCGTCCCGGGCGCGGTCCCGGTAGTGGCCGACCAGCATCTCCTGGGCGTCGTCCAGGCGGACGTGCACGGCGACCAGACCGCCCCGGCTGCCGAAGCGGGCCAGCTCGCGCAGCCACTGGTGGGTGAGGGTGTGGGAGGGCAGGACCGGGAAGCAGTAGACGCCGCGGGCGCCGCCCTGGCCCCGGCTCGCGGCGCGGATCCCGGACCGGCGGACGCGCTGGGCGTCGGCCGCCGAGGTGAGGTGCACGAACATCGCCACGGACCGCTCACACCCCCAGTCCGGCCGGGGGCGGGCCCAGTGGGTCCGAAGCCGCCACCTCCGGGTTGGCGAGAGCCGCCTCGTAGGTCTCCCGCGCGAACACGTACGGGCCGAGGGGGAGTTCGCCCCACTGCTCGCGGTGCGGCTGGCGGAAGGAGGACCACGTGACCGTCGTGGCGGTCACGGCGATGCGGGCCGTCAGGGGCCAGCACTCCCAGATGCCGCAGGGGCAGCCGAGCAGGGGTGCGCTGTCGGCCGCCACGGGCAGGAAGGGGTTCTCGGGGAAGTCGAGGACGCCCAGGCCGTCGTGGCCGCGCCAGAGGAGTTCGGCCGACTCCCGCTCCTGGTCCTCGAACTGGTCCTCCAGCTCCGGGCGCCACAGCTCGCGTGTCGCCCACGCCGTGTGCGCGCGCAGGTCGGTGCCGTCGACGCGGACGCCCCAGACCGGGCCGCCGTCCTGCGGCGGGTACTGGAAGAACTCGATGCCGTTCACATCCCGCATCCTCACCGCACGGCCGCCCGCCCCGCGAGCCCTTTACTACGCGTAGAGCCCTTCGACCTGCTCGGCGAAGTCCCGCAGGATCTGTTCGCGGCGCAGTTTCATCGACGGGGTCAGATGCCCCTCCGCCTCCGTGAAGTCCGTCGGCAGGACGGCGAACCGGCGGATCGACTCGGGGCGGGAGACCAGTTTGTTGGCCTCGTCGACGGCGCGTTGCAGCAGGGCTTCCAGTTCCTGGTCCCCGATGAGCAGCTCCACCGGGACGGGGTGCTTGCCGTTCATGTTGCGCCAGTGGGTGAGCCCGTCGGGGTCGAGCGTGAGGAGCGCGGAGACGTACGGGCGGCCGTCGCCGAGGACGATGGCCTGGGAGATCAGCGGGTGGGAGCGCAGCCAGTTCTCCAGCGGTGCCGGGGCGACGCTCTTGCCGCCGGCCGTGATGATCATTTCCTTCTTGCGGCCGGTGATCGTCAGATAGCCCTCGTCGTCCAGCTCGCCGAGGTCGCCGGTCGGGAGCCAGCCGTCGGGGGCCGCGGGGACCACCCCGCCCGCCGCCGGGTCCCAGTAGCCGCGCAGGACGTGCTCGCCGGCGACGAGGATCTCGCCGTCCGCCGCGATCCGGATCCTGGTGCCGGGCATCGGCCAGCCGACCGTGCCCAGCCTGGGTTTCAGCGGAGGTGTGACCGTGGTGGCGCCGGTGGTCTCCGTGAGGCCGTAGCCCTCGTAGATCTCGATGCCGGCGCCGAGGTAGAACGACGACAGCCGGCGGCCGAGCGGGGAGCCGCCGCAGATGGCGTGGCGGACGCGGCCGCCCATGGCCTGGCGGATCTTGCGATAGACGAGCGGGTCGTACAGGGCGCGGGCGGCGCGGACGGTGGCGCCGGGGCCGGATCCGGCGCCGGTCTTGTGGGCCTCGACCGCCTCGCCGTAGCGGCGGGCCGTGGAGACCGCCCGGTCGAAGGTGGACACCCGGCCGCCCTCCTCCGCCCGCGCACGGGCCGTGTTGAAGATCTTCTCCAGCATGTACGGGATGGCAAGGAGGCAGGTCGGCCGGAAGGCGGCCAGGTCGGGCATGAGGTCCTCGGACCGCAGGCTCGGCGCGTGGCCCAGGCGGACGCGGGCGCGGACGCAGGCGATGGCGACCATCCGGCCGAAGACGTGGGACATCGGCAGGAAGAGAAGGACGGAGAGGTCGTCGCCGGTGCCCTTGAAGACGGGGTAGAGGAGTTCGATCGCGTTGTCGACCTCGGCGAAGAAGTTGCCGTGGGTGAGCGCGCAGCCCTTGGGACGGCCGGTGGTGCCGGAGGTGTAGATGAGGGTGGCGAGCGTGTCCGGGCCCAGCACCCCGCGTCTGACGGCGACTTCGCCGTCGGGCACGTGCTCGCCCGCCTCCGCGAGCCGCTCCACATGGCCCTTCTCCATCACCCACAGGTGCTGGAGGTCGGGCAGCCGGTCGCGTTCGGGGCCGAGCGCGGCGGCCTGCGCGACCGTCTCGGTGATCAGGGCGACCGCGCCGGAGTCGTGCAGGATCCAGCGGGTCTGGAAGACCGAGGAGGTGGGGTAGATCGGGACGGTGACCAGGCCGGCCGCCCAGGCGCCGAAGTCGAGCAGCGTCCACTCGTACGTCGTGCGGGCCATGATGGCGATCCGGTCGCCGGGCATCAGCCCCTCCGCGATCAGCCCCCGGGCCACGGCCTGCACCTGGGCGGCGAACCGTTCCGCCGTGATGTCCGTCCACTCGCCGTCCGGGCCCTTGCGGCTGAGCACCACCGCCTGGGGGTCGGCGGCGGAGTTGTCGTAGGGCAGGTCGGCGAGCGACCCGTGCGTGACCGGCTGGACGAACGCCGGTACGGACGCCTCCCGGACGACGCCGTCCAGCCGCCGGGTCTCGGGCTCCACGAGGGCGGGGGGAGCGTCGTCGAAGTCGGCGGAGGTGGAGTACGGCGTGGACACGGGGCGGCTCCCTGGGCGTGCAGCGGGGAAACTGCTTGCTGCATACGTACGTGCCTCGCGTACCGAGGCGTTCAACCGGGATGCCCCCGAAGACAGGGGTTACCGCCAGTTAGGTAGGGGATCGTACGGTGCCCACGTGTGGGGGGTGTGGGCGTTCGGGGATGGTCCGGGGTCGAGGCTGTGCAACATCGTCAGGTATGTGAGGGGTATTCAGTTTTGTTCCCGTGCGCGGCTCAGGCCGTCCGCCGTGCGCGGCTCACGCCGCCCCGAGGCGGCTCAGGCGCGTTCCAGCACGGCCGTGACGCCCTGGCCGCCCGCCGCGCAGATCGAGATCAATCCCCGCCCGGGACCGCCCTGTTCGGCGAGCAGCTTGGCCAGCGTCGCCACGATCCGGGCACCGGTCGCCGCGAACGGATGGCCGGTCGCGAGCGAGGAGCCCGCCACGTTGAGCCGGTCCCGGTCGACGGGTGCGAGGCCCTGCTTCTCCCAGGCCGCGAGGGTCGCCAGCACCTGGGAGGCGAACGCCTCGTGCACCTCGATCAGGTCGAAGTCCTCGATGCCGAGCCCGGTGCGCTCCAGCATGCGCGGCACCGCGTACGCCGGCGCCATCAGCAGGCCGTCCCCGCCGCCCGCGACATCGCCGCGCACGAAGTCCACGGCCGCCGTCTCGTACGCGGTGAGATAGGCCAGCGGCTCCAGACCGCGCGCCTGCGCCCACTCCTCGGAGGCGAGCAGGACGACGGCGGCGCCGTCGGTGAGCGGGGTCGAATTGCCCGCCGTCATGGTCGGTTCGGGGCCGTCGGTGCCGAACACCGGCTTGAGCGCGGCCAGTTTCTCGACGGTGGAGTCCGGGCGCAGGTTCTGGTCGCGGGTCAGGTCACGGAAGGGGACCACCAGGTCGCGGAAGAAGCCCCGCTCGTAGGCGGCCGCCAGCCGCTGGTGGCTGGTCGCCGCGAGTTCGTCCTGGGCCTCGCGGGAGACGCCCCAGGCGCGGGCGGTGACCGCCGCGTGCTCACCCATGGACAGTCCGGTGCGGGGCTCGGCGTTGCGCGGTATCTCGGGGACCAGATGGCCGGGCCGGATCTTCGCGAGGGCCTTCAGCCGGGCGCCCGTCGACCTGGCCCGGCGGGCTTCGAGGAGGATGCGGCGCAGCGCGTCGTTGACGCCGAGCGGGGCGTCGCTCGCGGTGTCGGCGCCGCCCGCGATCGCCGACTCGGTCTGGCCGAGGGCGATCTTGTTCGCGGCGGCGATGATCGCCTGGAGGCCGGTGCCGCAGGCCTGCTGGATGTCGTAGGCCGGGGTCCGGGCGTCGAGCTTCGAGCCGAGGACGGTCTCCCGGGCGAGGTTGAAGTCCCGGCTGTGCTTGAGGACGGCGCCGGCGACCACTTCGCCGACGACCCCGGGCACGTCGAGGCCGTAACGGTTCGCCAGGCCGTTCACGGCCGCCGTCAGCATCTCCTGGTTGGAGGCGGTGGCGTAGGGGCCGTCGGAGCGGGCGAAGGGGACACGGGTGCCGCCGACGATCGCGACGCGGCGGGCGCGCGGGGGCTCCGAGGGGCTGAAATCCGACGGCTCCACCAGCTTCAGCCGTGACGGCTCCGAGGCACTCATCTCGACCTGCTCCTCACCCTTGACCTAGACTTACCCTCGGTAACCTTACTCCAGAGTAAGCATGTGTGCCGAGCCCGTGGGAGACGAACATGGCCGACCGCTATCTGAGCTTCACCGCCACCGCACCCGGCCGTTTCCTCACCCGAAGGCTCGGCCTTCCGCAACCGGCGGCGCTCAGGCGCTGGTCCCCCGAACACCCGTCTCTCACAGGATCCTTGATCCACCTTACGGCCGGGAGGACCACCCTCGACCTCGCGCCCGTACTGGCCCGCACGGGCCTGCCGCTCGGCACCACCGGCCCCACCGCCGCCGTCGTCCTCGACGCGACCGGGGTCCGGGACGTCGACACCCTCGCCGAGGTGCACACGGCCCTGCACCCCGTCGCGGGGACCGTCACGGCGAGCGGACGGATCGTCGTGCTCGGCGCGCCCCTCGACACCGAGGACCACCACCGGGCCGCCGTCCAGCAGGCCCTGGAAGGGTTCGTGCGCTCCCTCGGCAAGGAGATCGGCCGGGGCAGGACCGTCAACCTGGTGCGGCTGACCGACGCGGAGGCCGCCGAGTCCACCCTGCGGTTCCTGCTGTCGCCCAGGTCCGCCTACGTCAGCGGACAGGTGATCGGGGTCGGCGCCGCCCACGGCGAGGCGTACGGGGACGCGGACCGGCCGCTCGCCGGCCGTACCGCACTCGTCACCGGCGGCGCGCGCGGAATCGGCGAGGCGGTCGCCGAGACCCTCGCCCGCGACGGCGCGACGGTCGTCGTCCTCGACGTGCCCCAGGCCGAGGCCGACGCCCGGCAGGTCGCCGAACGGCTCGGCGGACGGGCCCTCGCACTCGACATCACCGCCGCCGACGCGGGCGGGCGGATCGCCGACGCGCTCCCCGACGGACTCGACGTACTGATCCACAACGCCGGGATCACCCGGGACCGACGCCTGGTCAACATGCCCGCCGAACGGTGGGGTCCGGTGCTCGACGTCAACCTCGCGAGCGTCCTGCGCACCACCGACGCCCTGCTCGCCCGGGGCACCCTGCGCCCCGGCGGGCGGATCGTGGCGACCGCGTCCATCGCCGGGCTCGCCGGGAACGCGGGCCAGACGAACTACGGCGCGAGCAAGGCGGGCATCGCCGGGCTGGTACGGGCCCTCGCACCCCGCGCCCTCGCCGAGCACGGGGTGACCGTGAACGCCGTCGCCCCCGGATTCATCGAGACGAGGATGACGGCCGCCGTACCGCTGTTCATCCGGGAGGCCGGGCGCCGGATGAACTCCCTCGCCCAGGGCGGACTGCCCGTCGACGTCGCCGAGACCACCGCCTGGCTCGCCCACCCCGCGTCCGGCGCGGTGAACGGACAGGTCGTGCGGGTGTGCGGCCAGAGCCTGCTGGGGGCGTGATGACCTCGCTGAAGAACACGCCGTCGCTGGGGCCGCTGCTCGCGCGGGGCGCGCTGCTCTCGCCCTTCAAGAGACCCCGCCCGGGGGCCGCCTTCACCGGGGACCGGCTGGTCCTGCCCGGCCTGCGCGTCGACGTCGGCCGGCTCTCCTGCTACGAGCGGGTGTGCGGCTTCGCCACCGGCGGCGACGGCCTGCCGGTCACCTACCCCCACGTCCTGGGCTTCCCCCTGGCCATGGCCCTCATGAGCGGCCGCGCCTTCCCGCTCCCGCTGCTGGGACTCGTCCACACGTCCATCGAGATCACCCGCCACCGCCCCCTGGCCGCCGCGGACACCTACGAACTCACGGTGTACGTCGACCACTTGTCCCCGCACCGGCGCGGGACCCAGGCGTCGGTCGTCACGGAACTGCGGGCGGCGGAGGGCGGGGCGTCGAACGGCGGGGCAGTGGACGGCGGGGCGACGGTCTGGGAGTCGACGAGCACCTACCTGGCCCGGCACCGCACCGCCACGCCCGCCGCACCGAGGGAACCGGAGCCCGAGCCGGCGCCGCCGCCCGTCCTGGACGAGTGGCGGCTCGGCGGGGACGTGGGGCGCCGCTACGGAGCCGTCTCCGGCGACCGCAACCCCATCCACCTGCACCCGCTCACCGCCCGCCTCTTCGGCTTCCCCCGCGCCATCGCCCACGGCATGTGGACCGTCGCCCGCTGCCTCGCCGCCCACGGCACCCCACCGGCCGTACGGGTGCACGCCGACTTCCGGGCCCCGGTACTGCTGCCGGGCACGGTGGCGTTCGCCTCGGACGGGGAACGGTTCGCGCTGCGGGGGACGGGGGACGCCTCCGGGCGGATCCATGTGAGCGGGCGGGTGGAGCCCCTCAGGGCCTAGGGCCTCTCTTTCGGATCTTGCCGGGGGTCGCGCCGACAAGTACCCGCGGACTGGAGCCGGCCTGATCCGAAAGAAAGGCCCTAGCCCTCCGGCGGCGTCCAGGCGTTGCCCTCCATCAGGTCTGCCAGGCCCGACCAGGCGAAGTTCATCAAGGTGGTGGCCGCCTGGCGGGGGGTGACGGACTCGTGCGTGTTGGCCCAGGCGGCGAGGGACTCGGCGGCGCCGACCAGGGCCTCGGCGAGACCCGCGACCTCGCGCTCGGGGAGGTCGGGGTCCCGGTGCGCCTCACGGGCCGCGACGACGATCAGTTGGGTCACGAACGCGACGATCTCCTCCCGCATCGCGGTGACCTCGGCGGCGAAGGTCTCACCGTGGGTGCGGGCCTGGAGGTGGAGGACGGACCAGGCGTGCGGATGTCGCCCGGTGTGCGCGAAGAAGGCCAGCAGTCCGTCCCAGAGCTGACGGTCGGCCGGCAGATCGGTGCGGACGCCGGACCGCACGGCCGCCACGAGCGCCTGGGCCTCCCGCCGGATACAGGCGGTGAAGAGGTCTTCCTTGGAGTTCAGGTACAGGTACACCAACGGCTTGGACACGCCCGCCAGTTCGGCGATCTCGTCCATCGACGCGGCCATGTACCCCCGCCGGCCGAAGATCTCCACGGCGGCGTCCAGCATCTGCTGCTCACGGACCGCACGCGGCATCCGCTTGGTCTTCACGGCACCCATGGGACCAGCCTAGTTGGGCGCGGCCGGTCGCAACTCCCCCCGGACCAGGAGCGACTGTGTCAGGAGGCCTGGGCCTGGCCGGGCGTCGCCTGGCCCTGGGCGGTGTCCACCGCCGCGTCCTCCTGGGAGCGGCTGGCCTCCAGGTTGGCCTTCATCCGGTCCACGCGCCGCACGACGGTCTCCGAGGCGCGGTCGCGCTCCTTGCGCAGCACGACGAAGCTGATCGGAGCGGAGACCACCAGCGCGAGCAGGACGATCCACATGACGTTGGAGTCGCCGAAGCCGCGCGGCACGACACCCGAGTAGACGAGGCCCCAGACGACCACGAGGCAGCCGGCGAAGACACCGAGGCGCATCAGTGTGTAGCGGAGCATCTCAACCCACTCTTCCGTATCCAAACAGGGCCGATGTCCAGTGAAGCACGACGGACCGCCGATCTTCGAAGGGGGTCACGCGAGCGGCAGCAGCAGGGTGATGTCGTCGCGGTCGTCGCCCGGGGCGACCCGGATCGCGGCGGGGACCCGGCCGACCTCCTTGTAGCCGCAGGAGCCGTAGAAGCGCTCCAGGCCGAGGCCGCCGCGGCAGGTGAGCCGGATGGCGTCGATGCCGTCGAAGCCGCGGGCCGCGTCGGCGGCGGCCGCCAGCAGGTCGCGGCCGTAGCCCCTGCCCTGGTGGCGGGGGTGGACCATCACCGTGTAGAGCCAGACCCAGTGGGTCATCAGCCGGTGCGTGTTGAAGGAGAAGAACGCGGTCGCGGCCACCTCGCCGGTCTCGTCGCACCCGACGAGCAGCCGGTGCCGGCCCTCGGCCATGGCCGCGAGGTGCTTCACCAGTTCCGGACGTATCTCCTCGCGGGTCACCGGCGGAACGAACCCGACGGCTCCGCCCGCGTTGGAGACGTCCGCCCAGAGGCCGAGGACACCGTCGCGCAGGGCGGGGGTGACGGTCGGGTCCAGTGTGAAGGTAAGGGGCATGAAGGCAGGGTAGTCATTACCCTGCCTTCGCCTCAACGCGGTTCCGGACGCGCTGCTCAGACCCGCATGGGCTGCGGCGCCTCACGGCGGGCCGGGTCCGGGCCGTCGTACTCGCGGATGATCTCGTAGCGCGTGTTGCGCTCCACCGGGCGGAAGCCCGCGTCGCGGATCAGGTCGAGGAGGTCCTCGCGGGTCAGCTTGTTGGGCGTGCCGTAGTTGTCGGCGTCATGGGTGATCTTGTACTCGACGACCGAGCCGTCCATGTCGTCCGCGCCGTGCTGGAGGGCGAGCTGGGCGGTCTGGACACCGTGCATGACCCAGAAGACCTTGACGTGCGGGACGTTGTCGAAGAGCAGCCGGGAGACGGCGAAGGTCTTCAGCGCCTCGGCGCCGGTGGCCATCTGGGTGCGGGCCTGGAGCCGGTTGCGCACCTTGCCGTCCTTCATGTCCACGAAGTCGTGCTGGTAGCGCAGCGGGATGAAGACCTGGAAGCCGCCCGTCTCGTCCTGGAGTTCGCGCAGCCGCAGCACGTGGTCCACGCGGTGGCGGGGCTCCTCGATGTGGCCGTACAGCATCGTGGACGGGGTCTTGAGCCCCTTCTCGTGCGCCAGCCGGTGGATCCGGGACCAGTCCTCCCAGTGCGTGCGGTGGTCCACGATGTGCTGGCGGACCTCCCAGTCGAAGATCTCGGCGCCGCCGCCGGTCAGCGACTCCAGACCGGCGTCGATCAGCTCGTCGAGGATCTCGGAGGCGGAGAGCCCGGAGATCGTCTCGAAGTGGTGGATCTCCGTCGCCGTGAAGGCCTTCAGGGAGACGTTCGGCAGCGCGGCCTTCAGCTCCCGCAGCGAGCGCGGGTAGTACCGCCACGGGAGGTTCGGGTGCAGGCCGTTGACGATGTGCAGCTCGGTGAGGTTGTCCGACTCCATCGCCTTGGCGAGCTTCACCGCCTCCTCGATGCGCATCGTGTACGCGTCCTTCTCGCCCGGCTTGCGCTGGAACGAGCAGTAGGCGCAGGACGCCGTGCACACGTTGGTCATGTTGAGGTGGCGGTTGACGTTGAAGTGCACGACGTCGCCGTTCTTGCGGGTCCGCACCTCGTGCGCGAGTCCGCCCAGCCAGGCCAGGTCGTCCGACTCGTACAGCGCGATGCCGTCCTCACGGGTCAGCCGCTCACCGGCCCTGACCTTCGCCTCCAGCTCGCGCTTGAGCCCGACGTCCATGCCCTCACCTTTCTCCGACAACTCGCCTAACCGTACGCCTACGGGACTACACCTCTTCGGGAAGCTCCCCGACGCGGTTCTCCCACTTCGTGGAGAGCACGATGGTGGTACGGGTCCGGGAGACACCCTTGGTCCCGCTGAGGCGTCGGATGATCCTCTCCAGACCGTCCACGTCGTTCGCCCGCACCTTGAGCATGAACGAGTCGTCGCCGGCGATGAACCAGCAGTCCTCGATCTCGCTCAGGTCCTTCATCCGGTTCGCCACGTCCTCGTGGTCGGCGGCGTCGGAGAGGGAGATGCCGATCAGGGCGGTGACCCCGAGGCCGAGCTGGGCCGCGTTCACCGTCGCCCGGTAGCCGGTGATGACACCGGCCGCCTCCAGCCGGTTGATGCGGTCGGTGACGCTGGGTCCCGACAGGCCGACGAGGCGTCCCAGCTCCGCGTAGGAGGCCCGGCCGTTCTCCCGCAGAGCCTGGATGAGCTGCCTGTCCACCGCGTCCATGCGAATCGAAGCCTTCCGATCAGAGTTCCTGAAGAGATGAGAGGTACCGCAACGTGCTCAGGAGGTGCCCAAAGGGTGCTCAGGTGGCCCGCGTTCCGCCCAGTTCGCCGTCCCAGCGGCGGTACAGACCGTGCGCGACCCCCGCCGCGTCGAGGACCCGGCCGGCGACGAAGTCGACCAGGTCCTGGATGTGGGTGGCGCCCGCGTAGAAGGCCGGCGACGCGGGCACGACACTCGCGCCGGCGTCGTCGAGAGCGACGAGGTGACGCAGGGTCTGCCCGTTCAGCGGGGTCTCCCGTACGGCGACGACGAGCGTGCGGCGCTCCTTGAGCGTCACGCTCGCCGCACGCTGGAGGAGATCCTTGGAGAGCCCGAGGGCGACACCGGCGACGCAGGCGGTGGAGGCCGGGACGATCAGCATCCCCTTCGCGGGATACGACCCCGAGGACGGGCCCGCGGCGAGATCCCCGGCGCCCCAGTACCGCACCCGGTCCACGTCCGGTGCACCGAAGGTGTCCGGCTTTCCGTCGGCGCCCCGCCCGAGCCATTCCCGCAGGTCGTCCCGCCAGTGCGCGTCCCGGAACGAGATCCCCGTCTCGTCCAGGAGCGTGAGCCGCGAGGCCCGGCTGACCACCAGGTCGACGCTTTCGCCCCCGGCGAGCAGGGCCCGCAGCACAGCGGCGGCGTACGGCGTCCCGGACGCCCCGGACACCCCCACGATCCAAGGCACGCGCTGCGTTTCTCCTGCGTTCACACCTTGAGCGTACCGGTGGGCGGGAAGGTCTTCAGGACCGGTGGGCGCGTTCGGGTCCACGGGGCGTGAGCGGTGGCGGCAGTGAGCCCGCCGAGCGGGGAGTCGGTCCTCCCCGGGGTCCCGCACTCGACGTCGGGCGGCCGTGTTCAGACGGTCAGACCCCGCACCAGGAGATCCAGCAGCGCGCAGCCGAACAGGGCGATCCCGATGAAGCCGTTGACGGAGAAGAACGCCCTGTTCAGCCGGGACAGGTCGTGCGGGCGGACGATCGTGTGCTCGTAGACGAAGGCGCCGGCGACGATCAGCAGGCCGAGCCAGAAGAACGCGCCGGCGTCGGTCAGCAGGGCGTACCAGACGAGCAGGGCCGTCGTGATCGCGTGGCAGACGCGGGCGCCCTGGATCGCGGCCGGGACGCCGAAGCGGGCCGGAACCGACAGGACACCGGTCTCGCGGTCGGTCTCGATGTCCTGGCAGGCGTAGATCAGGTCGAAGCCGCCGATCCACACGCCCACGGCGAGACCGAGGACGACCGCGTCCCAGGACCACTCGCCGGTGATCGCCAGCCAGCCGCCGATCGGGCCCATCGCCTGGGCCAGACCGAGGATGGCCTGCGGGAAGTTCGTGAACCTCTTGCCGTACGGGTACACCACCATCGGGATCACCGCGACGGGCGCCAGTGCCAGGCAGAGCGGGTTGAGCAGCGCCGCCGACCCGAGGAAGATCACGACCGCGATCAGGGCGCCGGTCCAGGCGTGCTTCACGGACATCGCGCCGGTCACCAGCTCGCGGTGGGCCGTGCGCGGGTTCCGGGCGTCGATCTCGCGGTCGATGATCCGGTTGACCGCCATGGCGAAGGTGCGCAGGCCCACCATGCAGACGGTGACCAGCAGCAGCCTCCCCCAGTGGATGTTCCGGTCCTGCTGGAACATCGCGGTCAGCGCGGCGATGTAGGCGAAGGGCAGCGCGAAGACCGAGTGCTCGATCATCACCAGGCGCAGGAACGCCTTGGTGCGTCCCGGCTGCGGGAGCGCTGCGGAGGCGGAGCTCACAGGCCGTACTCCTTCCAGCGGCGGTCGACCTTCGCCGCCGTCTCCGGGTCCGGGAGCACCATGTCCGGCCAGCCGCCGTCACGGGTGTAGCCCTCCTCGGGCCACTTCTTCGTCGCGTCGATGCCCGCCTTGCCGCCCCAGAACTGCTGGTAGGAGGCGTGGTCGAGGTGGTCGACGGGGCCCTCGACGATGCTGAGGTCGCGGGCGTAGTCGGTGTTGCCGAGGGCCCGCCAGGCGACCTCGTGCAGGTCGTGGACGTCGCAGTCGGAGTCGACGACCACGATCAGCTTGGTCAGGGACATCATGTGGGCGCCCCAGACGGCGTGCATGACCTTCTGCGCGTGCTTGGGGTACTTCTTGTCGATCGAGACGATCGCGCAGTTGTGGAAGCCGCCGGCCTCGGGCAGGTGGTAGTCCACGATGTCCGGGACGATGATCTTCAGGAGCGGGAGGAAGAAGCGTTCCGTCGCGCGGCCCAGCGGGCCGTCCTCCGTCGGGGGCCGGCCGACCACGATCGACTGGAGCAGCGGCCGCTTCCGCATCGTCACACAGTCGATCTTCAGGGCGGGGAACGGCTCCTGCGGGGTGTAGAAGCCGGTGTGGTCGCCGAAGGGGCCCTCCGGTAGCATCTCGCCCGGTTCCAGCCAGCCCTCGATCACGACCTCGGCCTGCGCCGGCACCTGGAGCGGCACGGTCTTGCAGTCGACCATCTCGATCCGCTTGCCCGCGAGGAACCCGGCGAAGAGGTACTCGTCGATGTCGCCGGGCAGCGGTGCGGTGGAGGCGTAGGTGACGGCGGGCGGGCAGCCGAAGGCGATGGCGACGGGCAGCCGCTCGCCGCGCCGCGCGGCCACCTGGTAGTGGTTGCGGCTGTCCTTGTGGATCTGCCAGTGCATGCCGATCGTGCGCTTGTCGTGGCGCTGGAGGCGGTAGAGCCCGAGGTTGCGGATCCCGCTCTCCGGGTCCTTGGTGTGCGTGAGCCCCAGGTTGAAGAAGGAGCCGCCGTCCTGCGGCCAGGTGAAGAGCGCGGGAAGCCGGTCGAGGTCGACGTCGTCGCCGTGCAGGACGACCTCCTGCACCGGCGCGTTGTCGGACTTCACCTTCTTCGGCGGTACGTGCGTCATCGCGCCGAGCTTCCCGAACGCCTCGCGCACGCCGACGAAGCCGTGCGGCAGCTCGGGCCGCAGCAGTCCGCCGATCTTGTCCGAGATCTCCGCGTACGACTTCAGCCCGAGCGCCTTGAGCAGGCGGCGGTCGGTGCCGAAGACATTCATCGCGAGGGGCATGTCGGAGCCCTTCACGTTCTCGAAGAGCAGCGCGGGGCCCTGTGCCTTCTGTACCCGGTCGACGATCTCCCCGACTTCCAGGTACGGATCGACCTCGGCCTTGACGCGCTTGAGGTCGCCTTCGCGTTCCAGTGCCCTGAGCAGGGAACGAAGATCGTCGTAAGCCATGCGTCCCAGTATCGCCGAGGCCCTCCCCCCGCCGACGCATCGCCCCCGCCAGGAGCGTTCCGGTCACCGCGGGACGGCGCTTTCGCCGTTTGTGCCACCCGCTACCCTGACCCCGTCATCGGGCCCGACCCGCGGTCCGTCACCGTTCTCTGGGGGAACCCGCCACCATGCTCAGGTATCTGCCCCTCCTGCTGGTGCTGGCGCTGTGGATCTACGCCTTCATCGACTGCCTCAACACTCCGGAGGAGGAGGTGCGGGGGCTGCCGAAGGTGATCTGGGTGATCATCATCCTGCTCTTCGGCGAGGTGCTGGTCGGCCCGGTCGCCTGGCTGGTGGCCGGCAAGGTCCGGCACGCCCCGGCCGGCGGCGCCGGGCCCGCCGAGTGGGTCGCCCCCGACGACAACCCCGAGTTCCTCAAGTCCCTCAAGGACGAGGCCGCCTCGGCGAAGGACGGGAACGGCGAGAACGGCGAGAACGGCGAGAAGGACGAGCAGCTCCTCAAGGACTGGGAGGCCGATCTCCGCCGCCGCGAGGAGGAGCTGAAGCGCCGCGAGTCCGAGGAAGACCCCAAGGACAGCTAGGACAGCCGGGGCAGCTCAAGGTCGGCATTCCGGGGTCAACTCGTGCCGAATGAGCGGAAGATGATACATCGTCGGCGAGGTGCGACCGGCCGGGCAAGATTTGCCCAAGGAACTTGCGCATCTTTTTTCTGACTACCCAGGGGTAACGACTCCTTTCATTCACAAGGGAGTTACTCGAACACTCCCTTCACATGGAAGGTGCTGTACTGCGCGATGCACAGGGAATGTCGACTCATCTATTCGAACACCCACCCCGCCCCGCGGACCCGTCGCCTCGCACCCTCCCTACACGTCGAGTTGACCCACATGAGTGACAACGGTTCCGGCCCCGACACCCGGTAGTCTCCTCTGTAGCTCTTTTCTGTGCCGGTGCCCGATGGGCGCCGTACGGGTTCACCAGGCCCGGCACCCAACAGAAAGGAGCAGGTCCGTGGCTAGCTCTGACCAGCCAAGCGACCGGGACGACGCCGTCCCCCCAGAACCGCACGATCCGGACCCACCGGTACCGGACACCGCGGCCGCACGGGACAGCGCCGCTCCCCCGCGCGGCACTCCAGAGCCGGACCGCGGTAACGCGCCGCGCAGGCGTCGGGTGCGCGTGGCCGGAGAGTGCCTGTACTGGCTCGTCCGGCTGATGCTCGACCTGTACGACAACGGCGGATGAGGTTGGGACCTCATCCGCCGTCAGTTACCGAATAGCCGGTACGTGGGCCCGTGCTCAGGTTCCCGCCAGGACACGGGCTCACGGTCTGCCTCGGTAAGTCGTCGTGGAGCAACGCACTCCGGAGACGGTTCCACTGTAGGGATCCCCCGAGAAGCCGCCCCCGCGTACGCGCTCATCCTCGCGCCTGCGCCGCGCTCCGGGAACCCATATCAGTTCTCAACGGTGCCACAGCACAGGATGTGAGGTGCCAAAAGCCGTGAAAGCACTCTCCCGAGTGAATCCCTGTGCATGATTGTAGGCCTGAACGGTACCGTGGGAGCTAGCAGAGGTAGTTGAAGATCCGACGAGACCGACGAGAGGAGTCGGCGCCCGTGGCCCGGGGAACGGCGAACTTCGACGGTGAGGCCCTGCGCACCGCCCGCCTGACCCGCCGGGTCGACGGACAGCTCCTCAGCGCGGAAGCCGTGGCCAGACGCCTCGGCACCTCCAAGAGCCGCGTCCTCGCGTACGAGAACAACACCTCCAAGCCCGACCCCAGACGCATCGCCCAGCTCAGCGAGCTCTTCGACATCCCCGCCCGCGAACTGCGCCTCAAACGCGCCCTGGCCGACATCCACGGCCTGCGCTGCCAGAGCGGCCTCACCGCGGCCGAGGCGGCCGCCCGGGTCGGCATCAGCCGCAGCGGCTACGCCAACATCGAGCGGCACGCCCTGCTCCCCGTACGCGACGACGGCACCGTACGCATGAGCCTGGCCCGCACCTTCGGCGTGACCCCCGCCGTGATCGACCGCGCGCTCCTGCGCCACCCGGCGGCCATCGCCCGCCAGAACGAACTCGCCGAACAGCTCGGCACCGTCTTCGAACGGGCCCACCGCAAACACAGCCCGGCCGTCATCGACCTCACCGACCCCCTGCTCCAGCACATCGCCCCGCTGCTGCAACGCCCCGCCAAGGTCGCCTGCCGGCTCGTCAGCGCCGAGCTCGACACCTACCGCGACCTGCTGCGCGACCACGCCCGGATGAAGGTCGACGAGGCCTTCGCCCAGACCGAGTCCGCCGCCACCCGCGCCCGCAGCCGCCGCATCCGTCTGGAGTCCCTGATCGACGGCGCCGCGCCGACCACCGCGAAGAACCTCAGCCGGTTCCTGTCCGAGGCGATGAACGTCCGCCAGTGGCGCCTCATGGTCGCCCTCGCCAACGCCGGACTCGACGGCATCGCCCTGTCCAGCACCTCGCGCTACGCCCCCTCCGAGGACCTCACGGTCCTCCAGATACGCCAGTACGCCACCGTCCTCCAGCGCGGCGACCAGACCTACGCCACGCCCACCGAGAACGGCCTCATCACGGTCCGCAACAACTACGCGCGGTACGGACGCCTCTACCCGCGCGTCCCCGCCCCGACCCTGAGCCACTACTGGGAGCAGCGCCGCCGCCCGTCGATCGTGATGCGCCGCGCGGGCCGCCCGGCACCGGAGACCACCTGACGGACAGCCCCCGTCCTGCCCGCCCCTTCCCCGGGAGTCCGCCCCATGACCGCCGAACGCCGGCTGCGGCCCGTGGACCTGGCCCGGCTGGCCGGCGTCACCACGCAGCAGATCCGCAACTACGAGGACGCCGGCGTGCTGCCGGCGGCCGGGCGGACCGAGTCGGGGTACCGGACCTTCGGCGAGGTGCACCGGCGGGCACTGCTGGCGTACCGGGCGCTGGTCAAGGGGTACGGGCCGGTGCCGGCGGCCCGGATCATGCGGACGCTGCACGCCGGGGACGTCCCCGGCGCGCTGGCCCTCGTGGACGCCGCGCACGCCGCGCTGCACGACGAGCGCGCCGCGCTGCGCGCGACCGGTGAGGCACTGGAGGCGCTCACCGGGGACACCGCGGCCCCGCCCCGCACCGGCGGGCTGCGCATCGGGGAGGTCGCCGCCCTGCTCGGCGTACGGACGTCCGCGCTGCGGGTGTGGGAGAGCGCGGGACTCGTGACACCGGACCGGGAACGCGGCACGGGCTACCGGAGCTACGGGCCCTCCGCCGTGCGCGACGCCCGGATCGTGCACAGCCTGCGCGCCGGCCACTACCTGTTCCGCCAGATCCGCCCCGTACTGGACGAACTGCGCCGGGAGGGCGGCAGCCGGCAGGCGCTGCGGGCGGCGCTCGCGGCCCGCGCCGAGACGCTGACGGCCCGCACCCGGGCCATGCTGGCGGGTGCGGGCCGGCTGTACGACTACCTCGAAGGGCCCGAGGGCCCGGACGGCCTCGGACGTCCTACCGCAGACGCGACGACGACAGGATCGACAGCAGGTGGGCCGGGACCATCAGCCAGGTGATCACCGCGATCGCGGCCAGCGCCCAGCGGGTCGGCCCGACGTCACCGGACGCCACGTCGGCGACCGCCACGACCAGCAGGACCAGCGAGGCCTCGATGCCGTTGGTCACCCGGTGGATCTTGAAGGCGGCGGCGAGCCGGCGCACCGACGCGACACCCTGCGAACGCGGCGCGGTGGCCTCGTCGTCGGCGACGGCCAGCCCGCGCCGGGCCCGGGCCACGTCCACCAGGTCGGTCGACGCCTTCAGCAGCACGACCCCGAGCGCGGTGGCCAGGCCGAGCGACACCCAGCCGTTGAAGCCGTTCCAGCCCCCGAGACCCGACTCCGCGGCCCGGAAACCGAAGCCGATCATCAGCGCCGCGTCGGCCAGGTAGGCGCCGAGCCGGTCGACGTAGATACCGGTCGCGCTGTTCTGCCCCTTCCAGCGGGCGACCTCGCCGTCCACGCAGTCGAAGAGCAGGAACAGCTGCATGAAGAGCGCGGCGAGCACCGCACCGGCCAGGCCCGGTATCAGCAGCGCCGCGCCGGACAGGACCCCGCACACCACCATCGTCCAGGTCAGCTGGTCCGGGGTGACCGGAGTGCGCACCAGCTGACGCGTGAACCGCAGCGACACCCGGCGCATGTACAGCCGGCCCGCCCAGTGTTCGCCGTTGCGGCTCGCCAGCTTGGCCTGCGGCTGGCAGACCTCCCGCAGCTCCTCCAGCACCGGAGCAGCACCCATGACCGTTCCTCCCACAAGCCCCACGATGATCGGGCCAGGGTACAGAGCACCCAAGAGACCGACGCGGGCGGGCGGTTGTGCGCATCGGCCGGCACCGGCACCGGCCGTGGCGCACAGTGAGGTCATGAACCCCGTGGACCGCACGACCGCCCGCAGCTGGCTCGGCACCGCTCTGGAAGAGGCCCGCGCCGGGCTCGCCGAGGGCGGCATTCCGATCGGCGCCGCCCTGTACGGCCCGGACGGCACACTGCTCGGCCGCGGCCACAACCGCCGGGTCCAGGACGGCGACCCGTCCCTGCACGCGGAGACGGCCGCGTTCCGCGCGGCGGGCCGGCGGCGGTCGTACCGTGGTACGACGATGGTCACGACGCTCTCGCCGTGCTGGTACTGCTCCGGCCTGGTCCGTCAGTTCGGCATCTCCCGGGTGGTCGTCGGCGAGGCGGCCACCTTCCACGGCGGCCACGACTGGCTGGCGGAACACGGCGTGGAGATCGTGCTGCTGGACGACCCCGAGTGCGTCGCGCTGATGCGTGACTTCGTCGAGAAGAACCCGGCCCTGTGGAACGAGGACATCGGTGAGTGAGCGACAGGCCCCCCGGATCCCGACCGTCGACCTCGCCCCCTGGCTCTCCGGGGACCCCCGGGCGCGTGCGCGGATCGCGCGGACCGTCGACGAGGCGCTGTGCGGTGCCGGGTTTCTGCTGGTGACCGGGCACGGGGTGGACAGCGGGCTGCGGCAGCGGATCCGGGAGGCGGCGCGGGAGTTCTTCGTGCTGCCCGCCGAGGTGAAGGAGCCCTACGGCGTGCGGGTCGGGGGGCGGGGGTGGCTGGGCCCGGGGGCCGAGGCGAACGGGTACGCGGAGGGGACCGAGACGCCGCCGGACCTGAAGGAGTCGCTCAGCTTCGCCACGCACGAGCCCTTCGACGACCCGGTGGTCAACGCGGAGTGGTACGCGCCCAACGTGTGGCCGGCGGAGGTGCCCGGGCTGCGGCCGCTGTGCGAGGAGTACCTGGCGCGGATGGCGGAGCTGGAGGAGCTGCTGCTCGCGCTGCTCGGCGAGGCGCTCGGGCTGGAACCGGACTTCTTCTCCCGGCACATGGCGCATCCCACGTACGGCTTCAACATCAACTGGTACCCGGGACGGGAGGTCGTCGGGGAGCCGCAGCCGGGGCAGTTCCGGATCGGGCCGCACACCGACTTCGGGACCGTGACGATCCTCGACCGGCAGGCCGGCAAGGGCGGGCTACAGGTGTGGACGGACGAGGGCGGCTGGCAGGACGCGCCGTTCGATCCGGCCGCGTTCACCATCAACATCGGTGACCTGATGGCCCGCTGGACCGGCGACCGGTGGCGTTCGGGCCGGCACCGGGTGCTGCCGCCCCCGGCCGACGAGCCCGCCGAGGAGTTGATGTCGCTCGTCTACTTCGGCGAGTGCACCCCGGGGACGGTCGTGCGGTCCGTGCCCGCCCCGGTGGGCCGGGTGGCGTACGCGCCGGTCGACTCGCACGTGTACCTGCGGGAGAAGCTGGACTCGATCGCGATGGAGCCCTAGCGCCTCTCTTTCGGATCTCGAAAGAAAGGCCCTAGCGCCCACCACCCCCTAGATTTTCGATCAGACGTTCGAAGCGGGCTCGCCAGGCGGGCTCGCTCGCGCCGTCTCCGGCACCCTCCTGGAACTCGTGCGTGAAGCGCAGCACGGTCCCCTCGTCACCGTCGCGCTCCAGGTGGAACCGGATCCGGCCGCCCTCGACCGAGTACTCGGCGACCCGGTCCACGTCCCACGCCGTGACCTGCCCGTTCCCCGCCCCGCGCAGCGCGACCGCGCCACCGAGCCGGGGTTCGAGCAGGTCCACGCCGGTCCACCAGGCGCCGATCCCCTCCGGGGTCGCCAGCGCCGGCCAGACCGCGTCCATGGGCTTCGGGACCGCACCAGGAAGTGCAGGATGTGCGTGTTCCCGTGGGCCTGGCTGGAGCCCTGTTCGATGGAACCGGTCATGACACCAGCGTGAACCCTGGCGGGGGCCCGTGCACGCGCTACGGCCGCTGACCTGGCTCGTCGACGACCGCGCGGCTCAGAATGGCGGTGGTGCTCCCGACCGTGCCCTTCTTGATGCCGCCCTCGTCCTCGACGTACACGCTGCGGGTGCCCAGGAACCGGTACGACGCCGGGTCGAAGACCCACTCCTCACGGACGGGGGAGCCGGTTTGCCGGTGGGTGAGCGCCACGCCCCGCCGTCCGGCGGCGTCCACGGAGCTCTTGACGGCGGTCACCGAGGGAATCCGGGCGACGGCCCGGTACAGCGCGGCACTCTGCTTCGGCGGCAGCATTCCGCTGCCGAACATGTCGCCGGCCACCAGCCACATCACCTGGCCGGGGTCGGGATCACCTCCTTTCACCGCCACCGCGGCCGTACTGCGCAGCCAGGCGTACATCGCATCGGTGTCGGTCGGCAGCGAGGACAGGCGCCGATAGTCGGTGGACAGGAGCTCGGCCTCCTCACCCGGGGGCCGGTCGGGCTGAGTGACCCGTTTCCCCTCGCCCCCCTGCTCGATGATCAGACCCTTGCGGGTGCCGTCCACGGCCTCCCACTGCTCCAGCCGGTGCACCGGCCGCAGCGTCGTCGTGGACTTCCCGTCCTCGGCGATCTCGGTCGAGCTCCAGGACACCAGCATGTCGACGTACGTGTACTGGTCGTCGCGCGCGCCGCGGAGTTCGTCGGACTCGGATGTCACCGCCGCGCCGGGCCGCCGTACGCCCTCGGCGCCCCCGGACGGAAGGACCACCAGTGTGAGGGCCGCGACCGTCGCGACCGCGGCCGCGGCCAGGACGGGCCGCCGCCGGGCCCGGCGGATCCGGGAAGCGGCCTCGGCGTGCCGGATCTCGGCCATCACATGCTCCTTGAGGAGTCGGTGACGGTCCGGTGGAAGATCCCGTTCTGCCAGCCGGCTCATCGGCTTTCCTCCTTCAGGACCCCGACCGCGGTGGTGCGGTCCCCTCTCACCTGTCCGCGCGCTTGCGGGAGTTCCATATGTTTCGCGAGTTTCGTGCGAGCCCGGGAGAGCCTCGACCGCACGGTCCCGACGGGCACCCCCAGCGCCTCGGCGGCGGCCCGGTAGTCCAGCCCGGACCACACGCACAACGCCAGCACCTCCCGCTCCGTCCGCCGCAGCCGCGCCAGGGCGGTGCGGACGAGGGCCAGCTGGACCGCGTCGTCCACGCGTCCGGCGACCTCGTCGGCGAAGTCCCGCACGGTCTCGTCCCGCGGGAGACGGGACACGGCGGCCGCGTGCCTGCGGGTGGCGCGGCGGGTGTTGCGCGTGACGTTGGTGGCGATGCCCAGCAGCCAGGGCCCCAGGGAACCGCCCTCCTCGTCGAGCCTCCCGCACAGCCGCCAGGCGTCCAGGAAGGTCAGCGAGACGACCTCCTCGGCGATCGCCCACTCCCCCGTGAGCCGGAAAGCGTGGTTGTAGACGGAGCGCGCGTACGCGTCGAAGAGCTCACCGAAAGCGTCGTGATCCCCCGCGCGGACGCGTCTTCGCAGATTCGTATCCACGCCCTTCTACCTGTCCGTACGACACAGGCCGGTTCCTGTGACCTGAGCCACAGGAACCGGCCTGCCCGGAACGGACCTGTACGGGACCTACACGCCCGCGTACGAGTGCTTGCCCGAGACGAAGATGTTGACGCCGTAGTAGTTGAACAGCCAGCAGCCGAAGGCGATCAGTGCCAGGTAGGCGGCCTTGCGGCCCTTCCAGCCGGCCGTGGCGCGGGCGTGCAGGTAGCAGGCGTAGGCGACCCAGGTGATGAACGCCCAGGTCTCCTTGGGGTCCCAGCCCCAGTAGCGGCCCCACGCGTCGCCCGCCCAGATCGCGCCCGCGATGATCGTGAAGGTCCACAGCGGGAACACCGCCGCGTTGACCCGGTAGGCGAACTTGTCGAGGGAGGCCGAGGCGGGCAGCCGGTCCATGACCGAGTTCGCGAACGCGCCGGGCTTGCCGCCGGTCGCGAGCTTGTTCTCGTAGGAGTCCTTGAACAGGTACAGGATCGTGGTGACCGCGCCGACGTAGAACACCGCGCCGCACAGGATCGCGGTGGAGACGTGGATGTACAGCCAGTACGAGTGCAGCGCCGGGACCAGCTGGTCGCTCGCCGTGTAGAGAACGGTGACCGCGAGGCCCAGGTCGAGCAGGACCGAGGTGATCAGGAACAGCCCGAGCCAGCGCACGTTCTTCTTCAGCGCCAGCAGCGTGAGGTACACGCCGACGGCCACCGTGGAGAAGGTGATGTTGAACTCGTACATGTTGCCCCAGGGCGCCCGCTCCACCGAGGCCGCGCGGGCGATCACGCCGCCCAGCTCGACCAGGAACGCGAGCGCCGTGAGCGAGACGGCGATCCGGCCGTACATGTCGCCCTGCTCGTCGCCGCCGTGGGCGCCCGGCCCGTCGGGCACGTCCCGCGCGCCGGCCGTGGCGCGCACGACGACCTTCGGGCGCTCCAGGACGGCGGTCCCGCCGTTCTTCTTCACGGTGACGGCCGGGCCGGCGGCCCGCGCCCTCGCGTCGGCGGTGAGCGCGGCGGCGGTACGGCCGACCTTGCTGCGGCTGCCGAAGAGCCATTCGGCGATGTACGCGAAGAAGGCCAGGGTGTAGACGGCCATCGCGGAGTAGATCAGCGTGTTGCTGATGCTGGCGAGGTTCTCGTTGGTGGCGGCGGCGAGAGTCACTTCTCAGCCCCTTCGGCAGGTACGACGTGGGGGTCGGGGGATGTGGCGGAGTCGTTCTCGGGGCCGGATGCCCCGGGAGCCTGGTCGTACAGGATCCCGGCGAGGTCGCCGAGCTCCTCGGGCACCTTGGCGGACTCGCTGCGGCCGAGCCCGGCCATCTCCACGACCGTCACCCCGTCGGCGCCGCGCGTGGCACGCACCCACACCCGGCGGCGCTGGATGAACAGGGAGGCGGCGAGACCGAAGATCGCCCCGAACGAGCCGACGAGCGCCCAGTCGCTGCCCGGCTGCTGGGTGATCTGGAAGTTCGCCCACTCCTTGGTGCCCTCGTAGGTGATCGAGCCGGCACCGTCCGGAAGGGTCATGGTGTCGCCGGGCTTGAGGTTCGAGCGCAGCTGGAGCCCCTTGGAGTCCTTGAACTCCTTCATGTGCGTCGTGTCGAGCTGGTACACGCTCTGCGGAATGCCCGAATTGACGCCGAGATCGCCGTGGTAGGGCGCGAGGTTCAGGACGGGGTTGCGCAGGGCGGGGAAGGTGGAGGCGGTCTCCATGCCCTTGACGTAGCTCGGCAGGAAGAACGCCTGGAACGCGAGCTGCTCGCCGACGCCCTTGGCGTTGCGGTAACCGTCGAGGACCTTCACCACGCCGGAGGAGGTGACGTTGGAGTCCAGCGGCAGCAGCGGTACGGCGTCGCTGTAGACGATGTCGCCCTTGCCGTCCCGGACGGTCACCACGGGGGCGTAACCGTGGGCGGTCAGGTAGACCTTCGACTCGCCGATCTCCAGCGGGTGGTTGACCTTGACGACGGACTTCTTCTTGCCCTTGCCGTACGCGCCGACGCTGTAGGTGAGCGCGGCCTGGTAGGTGCGCGGGGTGCCCTTGTTCGGGCCGCTCGTCTCGTACGTGCCGGTGAAGTCCTTGAGGGAGAAGCTGAACGGCGTCAGGTCGTCGGTGCTGAACAGGGTGCCGGACTTGAAGTCGTCGTACTGCGTGAGGGTGTTGGAGAAGCCGTCGCCCTCGACGACCAGCTTGTTGCCCTCCGTCTTGAAGAGCTGGCCCCAGGCGAAGGCGACCAGCATCACGATCAGGGCGATGTGGAAGGCCAGGTTGCCGATCTCGCGGAGGTAGCCCTTCTCGGCGGCGACGGCGTCACCGGCGAGGTGGGCGCGGAAGCGGCGCTTCTTCAGCAGGGCGAGCGCGGCCTCGCGGACCTGCTCCGGCTCGGCGTCGGTGCGCCACGTCGTGTACGCGGGCAGCCGGGTCAGCCGCTTGGGGGCGCCCGGCGGGCGGCCGCGCAGCTGGCCGACGAACTGCCAGGTGCGGGGCACGATGCAGCCGATGAGGGAGACGAACAGCAGGATGTAGATCGCGGAGAACCACACCGAGCTGTAGACGTGGAAGAGCCCGAGCCGGTCGTAGAGCTGCGCGAGCGTCTCGTGCGCCGCGCGGAACTCGGCGACCTTCGTCTCGTCGCTCCCGGACTGCGGGATCAGCGAGCCGGGGATCGCGCCGAGCGCCAGCAGCAGGAGCAGCAGCAGGGCGACCCGCATCGAGGTGAGCTGGCGCCAGAACCAGCGGGCCCAGCCGATCACGCCCAGTCCGGGCACGCTCGCGAGCGTGTCGGTGGGGGCGGTGGACAGCTGGGAGCCGGCGGCACCGAGGTCCTGGTCGTCGGGCGCGCCGCTCTCGGCGGGCGCGTCGGGTGTGGTCTTGCTCATGGATCAGATCCCCACGGTGAAGCCGGCGGACCAGGACTGCATGTCCTGCACGATTCGGTCCCACGCACCGGTCAGCAGCAGCAGACCGGTCACGATCATCATCGTGCCGCCGATCCGCATGACCCAGACGTAGTGGCGCTTGACCCACCCGAAGGCGCCGAGCGCCTTGCGGAACGCGACCGCGGCGAGCACGAAGGGCACGCCGAGGCCGAGGCAGTAGGCGACGGTCAGTATGGCACCGCGGCCGGCGCTCGCCTCGTTGTAGGAGAGCGCGATCACGGAGGTCAGGGTGGGGCCGATGCAGGGTGTCCAGCCGATGCCGAACAGCGCGCCGAGGAAGGGGGCGCCGATCAGTCCGGTGACGGGCCGCCGGTGGAAGCGGAACTCCCGCTGGGTCATCCAGGGCATCAGGCCCATGTAGAAGACGCCCATGGCGATCATGAGCACGCCCAGCACCTTGGACAGGGTGTCCTTGTGTTCCTGGAGGTTGTCGCCGAAGTACCCGAACAGGGCCCCGCTGGAGACGAACACCGCGGTGAAGCCGAGCACGAAGAGGGAGGCGCCCGCGACCATCCGCCCCCGCTTGGCCTCGGCGAGGTCCGAGCCGGTCACGCCGGTTACGTAGGAGAGGTAACCGGGGACGAGCGGCAGCACGCACGGGGAGAAGAAGGAGACGAGTCCGCCGAGCAGCGCGATGGGCAGGGCGACCAGCAGGGCGCCGCTCATCACGGTCTGGTTGGGGTCGGTCGCCGCGGCGAGGGTGGTGACGGCGCTCACGTCACTTCTCCGCGAGGACCGGGGTGATCATCTTGCGCAGCTTCTCCTCGCTGAGCGGGGACAGCGAGCGCGCGGCGATCTTCCCGTCGCGGTCGAAGACGACGGTGGAGGGGACCGTCTGCGGGTTGAGGGTGCCCTTCTTGAAGCGGAGCATCAGCTTGCCCGTCGGGTCGTACAGGCTGGGGTACGTGACCCCCTGCTGCTTCTCGAAGGCGGCGGCGTTGAGCACGCTGGTGTCGCGGGTGTTGATGCCCACGAACTGCACGCCCTGCGTCTTCAGGTCCTGGTAGACCTTCTCGAAGGACGGGGCCTCGGCCCGGCAGGGGGCGCACCAGGAGCCCCACACGTTGAGGACGACGACCTTGCCCCGGTAGCCGGCGACGTCGAGCTGCTTGCCCTCGACGGTCTCTCCGGACAGGTCGGGGGCCGCGTCGCGCTTTCCCTTCGCGACGGTGGAGATGCCGTCCTTGCCCATGACGAAGTTGGTGTCACCGCCTCCGCCGGAGGTACCTCCGGAGGTGCATGCGGAGAGCAGCACCACTGCTGCGGCACCGGCTCCCGTCAGGGCGGTACGACGCGAGCGGGTCCAGTGGGTCGAGACCTGGGGGGCGCGGCTGGCGGCACTCATGTGAAAAGTTTCGCATGCCCGTTCTGAGGATCTTGCGCACCCCCCTTGCGGGTGGAAACCCGCATTTCAGGCGGCGGTTTCCGACCCCGTGGGGGTGGCGGTGTCCTTCATGAACTCCTTCCAGCCCCCGACGGGCTGTTGGCCCACTTCCAGGGTGCGGAGCCTGGCGAGGACTTCCGGCTTCTGTACGTCCATCCAGTCGGCGAACTGACGGAAGGAGACGAGGCGTACGTCGCCGCCCTTCTCCTTCTCCCGGGCCATGTGCTTGAAGGCCTCCTCGACGGCGTCCATGTAGATGCCGCCGTTCCACTGCTCGAAGTGGTTGCCGACGAAGAAGGGGGCGCGGTTCGTCTCGTATGCCCGCTTGAATCCCTGTATGTACGCCTGGGCCGACTGCTGCCGCCAGCCCGGGTAGTTGTGGCTGGGGGCGTTCGTGGAGTTGACGGACTGGTTGGCGAGCATGTTGTAGTCCATCGACAGGACCTCGAAGCCGCGGCCGGGGAACGGTATCTGCTGGAGCGGCAGGTCCCATATGCCGTCCTTCGCCGAGGGCCACACCTGGCGTCCGCCGGGCGAGGAGGCGTCGTAGCGCCAGCCGAGGGCGCGGGCGGTGGGGAGCAGGTTGTCCTGGCCGAGGAGGCAGGGCGTCCGGCCGCCGACGAGTTCCTTGTCGTAGTCGAAGGGGAGCGCCGGCTCGTCGGTCCAGCCGGTGTTGGTCCGCCACTCCTTCACGAAGGACTTCGCCTGGTCGATCTCGCTGCGCCACTGCGCGGACGTCCAGTTGCCGACCGAGCCGGAGCCGCCGCAGAAGTGGCCGTTGAAGTGGGTGCCTATCTCGTGCCCCTCGAGCCAGGCCCGGCGGACGCCGTCCAGCGTCATCCTGACGTGCTCGTCGGTGAGGTAGCCGATGTCGGAGGCGCCGCGCGGGTTGTTCGGCGGGTCGTAGAGCCGCTTCTTCGACTCGGGCAGCAGATACAGCCCGGAGAGGAAGAAGGTCATCGACGCGCCGTGCTCCTTGGCGAGGTCGAGGAAGCGGGGGAAGAGACCGTTGCCGACCTCGCCGGCCCCGTCCCAGGAGAAGACGACGAACTGGGGCGGCTCCTGGCCGGGCTCCAGCGGCTCCGGCTTCGCGGGCTGGTGGGGCTGCTTGCCGGTGAACGAGGTGGAGCCGTCACCGATCGGACGGGCGGTGGCCGTGGGTTTGGCGGAGGGGCTCTTCTTCCCCGGGCCCCCGGAACCGCCGGCGGGACCGGCGCCGTCCGAACTCGTGAGGCTGCCGCAGGCCGTGAGTCCGGCGGCGGCCGCGGCTCCGGCGCCGAGTCCGAGTGCTCCCCTTCGGGTGATCGTGCGCATGGCGTCCTCGTTCGTCAGGTCCTCTGGTGGTCACCCATTCAGAGGACATGACGAACGAGGAGGTTCCCCCGGCACTTCCGGGTTTCGTAACAGTTGTACGCAGAAGCAACGGGAAAGGGCTTACGCCCCAAACGCCTTGTCCTTGCCCTTCACCGGCTTGGCACCGGCCCGCAGATGGGCCGGGACGAGGTCGATGGCGGGCTCGGAATAGCCGACGGAAACGATCCGGTCGCCCTGGTACGTGAACGTCGTCAGCGAGGCGAGCGTGCACTGCCGCTTGCGCGGGTCGTGCCAGAGCCGGCGCCGCTCGACGTACGACCGCACGATCCAGATCGGCAGCTGATGGCTGACCAGCACCGCCTCGTGCCCGCGCGCCGCGTCCTTGGCCGCGTCCAGCGCGCCCTTCATCCGGACGACCTGGTCGACGTACGGCTCGCCCCAGGACGGCTTGAAGGGGTTGACGAGGTGCTTCCAGTTGTCGGGCTTCTTCAGCGCCCCGTCCCCGACACCGAAGGTCTTCCCCTGGAAGACGTTGTCGGCCTCGATGAGCCGCTCGTCGGTGGCGAGGTCCAGGCCGTGCGCCTTGGCGATCGGGGTCGCCGTCTCCTGCGCCCGCTCCAGCGGGGAGGCGACGACGTACGTCACATCGCGGGAGGAGAGGTGATCGGCGACCCGGTCGGCCATCTGCCGGCCCAGCTCGGAGAGGTGGTAGCCGGCCAGACGGCCGTACAGGACGCCGTCCGGGTTGGCCACTTCGCCGTGCCGCATCAGGTGGACGACGGTGAGGTCCTTGTCGGTGGTGGTCATGCCGCAGTGGCCTCCGCAGCCGCTCGGGCCGCCGCCGGGAGGGCGTCGGCGATCCGCTGGATGGCCCGGTCGTCGTGGGCCGTGGAAACGAACCAGGACTCGAAGGACGACGGCGGCAGATAGACGCCGTTCGCCAGCAGCGAGTGGAAGAAGGCGGTGAAGCGGAACGACTCCTGCGCCTTCGCGTCCTCGTAGTTGCGGACCGGGCGGTCCGTGAAGAAGACGGAGAACATGTTGGAGGCGCTCTGCAGCGTGTGCGTCACGCTCTCCTTGGTCAGCGCCTCGGAGACCAGCGCCTGGATCCGCTCGGAGACCGCGTTGACCTTGGTGTAGGCCGCGTCGTCGAGCAGCCGGAGCTGGGCGAGACCGGCCGCCGTGGCGATCGGGTTCCCGGAGAGGGTGCCGGCCTGGTAGACGGGCCCGGCGGGTGCGAGGTGCGCCATCACGTCGGCCCGGCCGCCGAACGCCGCCGCCGGGAAGCCGCCGCCCATCACCTTGCCGAAGGTCATCAGGTCGGGGCGGACGCCGTCGACGCCGTACCAGCCGGCGCGGCTGGTACGGAAGCCGGTCATGACCTCGTCGGAGACGAACAGCGCGCCGTTGGCCGCGCACGCGTCCTTCAGGCCCTGGTTGAACCCGGGCAGCGGCGGCACGACACCCATGTTGCCCGGCGACGCCTCGGTGATCACACAGGCGATCTCGCCCGGGTGCCGGTGGAAGGCCTCCTGGACGGCCTCCAGATCGTTGTACGGCAGGACGATGGTGTCGCCCGCCTGGGCACCGGTCACGCCCGGGGTGTCGGGCAGCGCGAACGTCGCGACACCGGAGCCGGCCGCGGCGAGCAGCGAGTCGACGTGCCCGTGGTAGCACCCGGCGAACTTGATCACCTTGGCGCGGCGGGTGAAGCCGCGGGCCAGCCGGATGGCGGACATGGTGGCCTCGGTGCCGCTGGAGACGAGCCGCACCTGCTCCAGGGGCTCGATCCGGCCGACCATCTCCTCGGCGAGCGCGACCTCGCCCTCACCGGGCGTGCCGAATGAGGTGCCGCGGACGACGGCGTCCTGCACGGCCGCGATCACCTCGGGGTGCGCGTGCCCGAGGATCATCGGACCCCAGGAGCAGAC
Organism: Streptomyces phaeofaciens; assembly: GCF_014648915.1. Taxonomy (GTDB): domain Bacteria; phylum Actinomycetota; class Actinomycetes; order Streptomycetales; family Streptomycetaceae; genus Streptomyces; species Streptomyces phaeofaciens. The sequence continues at coordinate 204,629 of NZ_BMSA01000010.1, forward strand.
GAGGTCGACGTACTCCCGGCCGTCGGCGTCGGTGAGGTAGGGGCCGCTGCCGGACACCATGAACCGGGGCGTGCCGCCCACCGCACGGAAGGCGCGGACCGGGGAGTTCACCCCACCCGGCGTGACGGCTGCCGCCCGGTCGAACAGTGCCTGCGAGACGGGCGCATCGTATGAATAGGGCAGTTCGCTCATGACCTGCGACTTCTCCGACCTTCTCCGACTTGATGGACTCGGGTTGCCAGTGACCTCCCAGGGTAGGCCAGGGGGCTGGTGATGCCGCGGCCGATCTCCGCGGCCACGGCCGGACGCGCCCGGCCGGCCTGCGCGCCGATCTTCCTCCTGACCGGACTACCGGTCGCCGTCGTCCGCCATCTGCGAAACTGTGACGGATAGACGCAGCTCACAGCGACTATGTGGCCAGGTGCTGCGAAGATCCTGCGGACAGGTGTTTCACCGCACGTTTCGGCGGGCGGCCGTGGGGGAGGTCACTGACACGATGATCGGGTTGCGCGGCCGGGGCCTCGCGGCCTAGAAAAGCAGTCGGGTGGAGATATGCATCGCGGTGGCGGACTGGGCGAGGGGACCGACGACCTGGGTCCTCGACGGGCCCATCGGGGAAGGCACCGGCGCGACGCGGAGGAAGCCGACGAAGCACGTCAGACGCAGTCACATGGTGTACCGAGTGAGTCCGAGCGGCTCGACCGTACGGTCGAGGAGCTCCGGGCCGGGAGCAGGAACGGTGGTCGGGTGGGGGTGACGTACAAGTACTTCGGCGCGCCGGACGGCGCGACCGCGGCCCGCGTCCCGATCTCGATGCGCCCGGAGGAGCTCGGCGGCGACGAGCTGGGCATGAACGGCATGTTCACCAAGATCAAGCCGGAGACGATGGCCGCGATGGTGCTGACCGGCATCGAAGGGGTCCCCCTGCACAAGGTGCCCCCGCTGGAGCTGGTCGTCCTGCACCCCGACTACGCGGTCGTGAAGCTCCCCATGACGGTCGTCGACCCCCTGCGCGACATAGGCGAGGAGGCGGTGGGCGCGGCGGCGTTCATCTGGTCGACGGTGCCGGACCGGGGCGGACCGCGGGACGCGTTCAACGTGTACCAGCTGCTGCACGAGTGGCAGGACTTCAGCCACCGGCTGCACGAGGCCGGGCACCAGCCGTACTGCCTCGTCTGGCCATGAGCCGGACTGCGCACTCTTCGGGCGGGACTCTCGGGTCCCGCCTTCTTCATGTGCGCCGCGGGGGGATCCGGCTCCATGTGCGCCGCGGGGGGATCCGGCCGCCCGGCGGCGGCGACGGCGTGGCGGCCCGTGCCGGGGCGTGGGGCGGATAGCCTCGTCCCCGTACGAGGGCCGATTCGGGGGGATATGCCCTTTTCCAGGGCGCCGACATCGGGAGGACCCCATCGCCGGGACGACGCCACAGGCCGACGCCGGGGGTACGCCGGAAGGGAAGCCGCCGCGGGCCGACGCCGGGGGCGCGCCGGGCGGGCAGCCGCCGGAGGCCGATCTGCTGCGGGAGATGCTGCGCCGGCCCGAGTACCGCAGGGCGCTGGTGTTCTGCGGGCTGATCGGGATCCCCGTCTCCCTCGTCGCGTTCTGGTTCCTCGTGGCGATCCATCAGCTGGAGCAGCTGATCTGGACCGACTGGCCGAAGGACCTCGGCTGGGACCGGGCCCCCTGGTGGTGGGGTTTTCCCCTGCTGCTGGTCGCCGGAGCCGTCGTCGGACTGGTGGTCGCGCGGCTGCCCGGACGGGGCGGCCACATCGCGGCGGCCGGTCTGCACTCGGGCGGCATCACGAAAGAGGCACTGCCCGGGGTCCTCGTGGCCGCCCTGGTCGGACTGCCGCTCGGTGCCGTGCTCGGCCCGGAGGCGCCGCTGATCGCCCTCGGCGGCGGGCTGGCCCTGCTCCTCGGGAGCCTGGTCCGGGCACCGCAGACCCCGGCGAGCACCGGGCTGCTGGCGGCGGCCGGCTCCGCCGCGGCCATCTCGGCGCTGTTCGGCAACCCGGTGGTGGGCGCGGTGCTGCTGATGGAGGTGGCCGGGGTGGGCGGGCCGCAGCTGTTCGCGGTGATGCTGCCCGCGCTGCTGTCCAGCGGCGTCGGGGACCTCGTCTTCACCGGGTTCGTGCACTGGACCGGGCTGGAGACCGGAAGCCTGGACATCGGGCTGCCCAAGCCGCCGCCGCTCGACGTGGGGGACGTGCTGTGGGTGCTGGTGACGGCGCCCGCCGTGGCGTTCCTGGTCCACTGGATCTTCGTCGGCGGGCGGTTCACGGCCGGGTTCGTGACGTCCCGGACCGTACGGAACACCACGCTCTGCGCGCTCGGGGTGGCGGGCTGCACCGCGCTCTACTCCGTCTCCACCGGCCGGTCGCCGGCCGAGGCAGCCCTCTCCGGGGAGGGCACCCTGGGCGAGCTGGCCCGGGACCCGCACGCCTGGTCGATCGGCGCGCTCGTCGCGGTGCTGGTGTTCAAGTCCCTGGCGTACGCGCTCAGTCTGGGCAGCCTGCGGGGCGGCCCCGTCTTCCCCTCGCTGTTCCTGGGCGGCGCGGCCGGTGTCCTGCTCGCGCCGCTGCCCGGCTTCGGCCTGGTCCCGGCGATGGCGGCCGGGATGGCGGCGGCGGTGACGGCGGCCCTGCGGCTGCCGGTCAGCGGCGTGGTCCTGGTCGTCCTGCTGCTGGGCAACGTGGAGACGGTGGCGCTGGTGGTCCTGGCGGCCGTGGTGTCCTTCGTCGTGACCCAGCTGCTGCCGCAGGGGCCGCGCATTCCGGCGCCGCCAGCGGCCGGCTGACCCACCGTCGGGTCGCCGTCGGGTCACCAGGTCTTCGGCACCCGGGGCGGTACGGTCCCCGGCCAGCGGTCCGTCGCCAGTCGGTCCAGGGCCTCGTCCAGTGTCGTCGCCGCCATGATGAGCGACAGATGGGTGAACGCCTGCGGAAAGTTGCCCAGTTGTTCGCCGCTCGGGCCGATCTCCTCGGCGAACAGGCCGACATGGTTGGCGTAGGTGTGCATCTTCTCGAACGTGTAGCGGGCCTGCGGAAGACGGCCGGCGCGGGCGAGGGCGTCGACGTACAGGAAGGTGCACAGGCTGAACGTGCCCTCGGAGCCGCGCAGTCCGTCGGGGGACGCGGCCGGGTCGTAGCGGTAGACCAGGCTGTCGGAGACCAGCCGCTGGTCGATCGCGTCGAGGGTGGAGAGCCAGCCGGGGCTGCGCGGGGCGATGAAGCCCACCCGGGGGGCGAGCAGGAGCGAGGCGTCCAGGACGTCGCCGCCGTAGTGCTGGACCAGCGCCTGTTCCTTCTGGCTCCAGCCGCGCTCCATGACGTCCTCGAGGATCATGTCGCGGGCCCGGGTCCAGCGTTCCGTGTCGGCGGGCCGTCTGAACCGCTCCGCCATCTTCAGGCAGTTGTCCAGGGCCGCCCAGCACATCACCCGGCTGTAGGTGAAGTCCTTGCGGCCGCCCCGGGTCTCCCAGATGCCCTCGTCCGGGCGGTCCCAGTGGTCGGTGAGCCAGTCCATCAGCCGGGAGAGGCCCTTCCAGCCGTGATAGCCGACCTGCTGGCCGATCTCGTCGATGCCCTCGGACATGGCGTAGAAGACCTCGCCGTAGATGTCGAGCTGGAGCTGGTCGGCGGCGGCGTTGCCGGCCCGTACCGGGCGGGAGCCCCGGTAGCCCTCGAAATGGTCGAGGATCTCCTCCGTCAGATACGGGTCCCCGTCCACCCGGTACATGATCTGGAGCGGCTCCCCGCCCGATCCGTCCCGGTCCCGCAGCCGCTCCCCCAGCCAGTGCACGAACTGGCCCGCCTCCTCGACGAAGCCCAGGTCGAGCAGGGCCCGCACGGACAGCGACCCGTCCCGCACCCAGGTGTAGCGGTAGTCCCAGTTGCGCTCCCCGCCGACCTGCTCGGGCAGCCCCATCGTGGCGGCGGCGACCGGGGCGCCGCTCGGGGCGTAGGTGAGCAGCTTGAGGGTGATGGCCGAGCGGTTCACCATGTCCGGCCAGCGGCCGCGGTACCGGGAGGTGCGCACCCAGCGCTGCCAGAAGTCGACGTCGCTCCACATCTCCTCGGTGACCGTGTCGACGGTCGGCTGCCGCGGTGCCGCCGCGCCCGCCTCTCCCGCGTCCGCGGCGCACACCGTGAACACGGCGGCGGCCGACTCGCCCGCGCCCAGCGTGACCGAGCCCCGGACGTCCCGCCCGTCCCGCTCCAGCGGGAACGTGGCCTGGAGATGGGCGGTCGTCCCGGGCGCCCGGAAGACGACGGCGGTGGGGCCGGTCGCGTCGAGGTCGTGGCCGGCCCGGCCGTAGTCGAAGCGCGGGCGGCACTCCAGGTCGAACCGGACGGTGCCGCGCACGGTCCGTACGAGACGCGCCACCGTGTGCCGGTCGGACGGGGTCCGCGAGCGGATCAACGGCATGTGGTCGAGGACCTCGCCCACCCCGTCGGGGGACAGGAAGCGGGTCACGACGACCGCGCTGTCCGGGTAGTAGATCTGGCGGCGCGTCACGTCCGGGGTGGTGGGCGCGAACAGGAAATGGCCGCCGCCGTCGTGGTCGAGCAGGGACGCGAAGACGCTGGGCGAGTCGAAGCGCGGTGCGGCGAACCAGTTGATCACGCCCTCGGAGGTCACCAGGGCGGCGGTCTGGAGATCCCCGATCAGTCCATGGTCGGCGATGGGCGGATAGCGTTCCACGGAGGTCTCCCTCAGGCCGATTCGGCGGGTACCCGTCCCGCCGCGATCGCGTCGAGCAGGGCTTGGTGGTCCTTCTCGTTCTGGTCCGCGTACAGCTCGGCGAAGGTGGCCAGGGCGCGGTCGAAGGCGTCACCGTTGCCCAGATAGGCGGCGATCGCGATCCGGTCGCCGGACCGTGCGTGGGCACGGGCCAGGGTGGCGCCGCACAGCCGCCCGAACAGACTCATCCGCTTCGGCGACAGGTTCTCGGCCACCACGATGCCCTTCCAGTCGCGCAACTGGCGGACGTAGAAGTCCCGGCGGCGGCCGTCGATACCGGTGGTGCGCTCCCAGCCGAGGAAGATGTCGCTGGTGGCCTGCATCAGCCGCTGCCCGGCGACGACCCGCTCGCCCTGGGTGCGGAACCGGGTGGCCCCTGCGTAGGGCGCGAGCACCGACTCGTCGGCCTCCTTGGCCTGGAGGAACAGCGGGTCCTCGTCGTCCTTGCCGAGCAGCAGCACGATCCAGCAGCGGGTGCCGACACTGCCGACACCGACGACCTTGCGGGCGATGTCGGCGAGCCGGAAGCTCTCCAGCAGGAACCGGCGGTCGGACGGGAGGGACTGGCCGTAGCGCTCGACGAGCCGGCTGATCTCCTTCTCCAGGACGTCCCGTTCGGCCCTCGGCAGCAGATCCTCCAGCGGGACCAGCAGCGGCGGGTCGGGGGCGATCCGCCGGTGCCCGTCGACGACGTGCGTGAGCTTTTCGAACACCTGGAGCGTGTCCCTCGACTGGGCACGCGCCCGCGCCCGGTCCCACATCTGAAGGTTCTTGCCGCCGACCTCGGGGGCGAACTCCTGCGCCAGCTCGTCCGCCTCGAAGCGCGAGTACCAGACCTCGAGGTTGCCCATCCCCGCATAGGTCCGCATCTGTTCGCGGTACGACCGCACGGTCGCGCGCACCACCGCCGCGCGCTCCTTGGCGCCGAAGCCGTTCGCCCGGCCCGCGATGGCCAGGCTCGCCGACAGCCGCTTGACGTCCCATTCCCAGGGGCCCGGCAGGGTCTCGTCGAAGTCGTTGATGTCGAACATCAGCCGGCGTTCCGGGGAGGCCAGCAGCCGGAAGTTCAACATGTGCGCGTCGCCGCAGAGTTGGGCCCGCAGGCCGGTGCGCGGGGTCTCGGCGAGGTCCGCGGCCATGATGGCGGCGGCCCCGCGGTAGAAGCGGAACGGCGACTCGCTCATCCTGCTGTAGCGGATCGGTACGAGTTCGGCGACCCGTCTCGCGGACTGGTCCTCGATGATGTCCACCGGGTCGGTGCGTTCGGGCGGCGGGGTGAACTCCGCATGTGTGGACCGTGGTACGGCGGACCGGGCGGCCCGGCCGATGTCGGCGCGCTCCCTCGGGGTGCGATGCCGCAGGTCGTGACCGGTGGGGTGGTTGTCAGTCATCGCAGACGCTCCCGCCTATCCGTCTTCCAACGTATCCCCGGCCGTCCGCCCCGGCGACTCGGGTGTGCCCAGGTGCCGTGCCAGCCACGGCTCGCGGGCGATGACCGCCCCGGCGGTGACGGCCAGGGCGATGACCACGCAGAGCGTGATGAGCCAGGACAGCAGGGTGAAAACCGCGCCCAGCGAGCCGTACGTGGCCAGGCTGTGGTTGAGCGCCCGGGGCACGTACAGCGACGCGGTGGAGGTGAGGACGCCCAGCGCCACACCCGTCAGCAGCGCGCCCGGCAGCAGCGGCGCCCACGGCACCCGCCCGGTCAGCAGCAGATGCTGGGTCCACCACCACAGGCCGACCTCGGCGGCCATCAGCAGCGGCACGCCCAGCCACAGGCCGAGGCCGAAGCCGCTGCGCAGGACGCCCTGGAGACCGATCATGACCAGCCAGGCCGCGAGCCAGGCGAGCCAGCGCCAGGCGGCCACCCGCGCGCCGGCCTTCGGCATGCTCCAGGCGCGTTCGCAGAGCCGCTGCATGGCGCGGCTGCACGCGGTCGCCGAGATGAGCACCAGCAGCCCGCTGACCACACCGGTGGTCTGGAGCAGTTCGCCGGAGGCGTCGCCCAGGAAGACCTGGCGCAGCTGGTCGTTCGCGCTGCCGGACAGCCCGAAGACCTCGCGCAGGGAGTCGGCGAACCGCTGGCGCAGCTCCTGCGGGGCGAGGGAGGCCACCACGAAGAGCAACGGCACGGCCGTGAGGAAGGTCTGGGCGGCCAGCCGGGTCGCGGAGTCGAGGAAGTTCACCGAGATCAGATGCGACATGAGGTGGGTGATCAGCGGGACCCTGGCCTCGGCGCGGGCGCGCAGCCCGGTCAGCCGGGACACGGCCGCCGCGCCGCGGACCCGCCACCGGCCGCGCCGGGAGGCGCGGCGCCGCTCCCGGCGGGAGGGCGGGGCCGGGCCGTCCGGTCCGGCCCCGGCGCCCCGGGTCACGCCGGTCCGGGATCCAGGAACTCACGGATGGCGAAGGCGATCAGCACGATCACCGCCGTCCAGATCACGACGGCCATGGTCGGGTAGTTCCAGGTGAACAGGACGATCGCGGCCACCAGCAGGATGACCACCCCGATCCACCGCTTGTAGCGGTGCGTGAACCGGCCCACCGCGCCCAGCCGCATCCCCGCCGACGTGGCCACGTCCCGTCCGGCGCCGATGCCCGTGCCGAGGAAGTGGCGGGTGAAGACGGCGGGCCGGGAGGGGCCGACGAAGAACGCGCCGAGGGCGGTGACCAGGGCGAGGGCGCCGACGGCCCGGATGCCGGAGCGCAGGAAGCGCACCAGGGCGTCGTAGATCGATCCGGCGGCGTCCTCGTTCGCGCCCGCCGGCAGATGGTCGAGGTAGACCGCGCGGAAGACGGTGAGGACCACGCCCAGCACGATCATGGCGACCAGCACCCCGATGGCGGCCCCGATCAGGGCGCGCCGCCGGTGGGTGGCCAGGAACACGCCCGCGGCGGCGATCAGTACGGTGATGACGGGCAGCCAGGTGCCCAGGATCTCCAGCACCCGCAGATACGACTTGATCTTGCCGACGCTGTCGCCCTCGACCACGACGAAGTCGGTCTTGACCTCCGGGATCCGGGCGGCCGCCGCGAACCCGGAGTCGACCAGCCGCTCCTTCACCTGCTCCACGACGGGGCCGATGTCGATGGCGACCTGATTGTTCTTCAGGGACACCGTGCCGCCGGCCTGGCCGGTCAGGGCCTTGTCGACGGCGGCGTGGGCCCGGCGGTTGGCGTTGGTCCACGCCGTCTCGAAGGCGGGGCTGGTGACCACCCGCGACACGGTGGAGCTGACGAGCTCCTTCAGACCGCTGGTGATGGGGCCGGTGAGATTGTCGATGAGACCCGCGGCCCGGGGCGGCACGCCCTTCTCCGCCGCCGCGTCGCTCAGCTCCTTGACCAGGCCGTCCACGTCGATCCGCTGGACCACGGCGTTCGTGACCCGGGTGGTGATCGCCTGCTGGATGTCCGGGTCGGAGGCCAGCGGCGCCACGGTCGCCACATAGCGGTCGGTGTCCCGGACGATGCTGTTCGTCCAGACGGCGACCACGGAGAGCAGCGCCAGCACGGACGCCAGGATGATCAGCAGGGCCGAGCCCAGCGAACGCATCCGGTGCCTCGGCTCGTGTTTCGCGGTCTCCAGGGCACCGACCCGGTGCCGGAGTTCCTCCAGCTCGCTGCGTTCCCGCTGCGACAGCCGCGGGTCGTCCGAGGACCCGGCGGATGACCGTCGGTCGTCCGAGGACCCGGCGGATGACCGTCGGTCGTCCGAGGACCCGGCGGATGACCGTCGGTCGTCCGAGGACCCCTCGGGTGCACGCTCCGGTTCGGGTCGGGAGGCGTCGCCATCTGTCATGTCTTCGAGGAGATCCCGGCGGGGCCCGCCCGGCGAGGCGGGGGGAGCCGACGGAGTGAACGCCCCACCGGGTGCGACGACCGACGCCCGGTGCTGCAATGGCAGGCGGGGGACCCACGAGCGCACGAGGGGACTGCCGTGAGCGAGCGAACCGACGACCTGGGGCCCATCGAGGAGATGGGGCCCATCGACTACGTGGTGGTGGAGTTCCCCGGCAACCGTATGACCGGCGAGGGCTTGCCGTTGCTGATCGATCTGGTGGACCGGGGCATCATCCGCATCCTGGACATGACGTTCATCAAGAAGGACGAGGACGGCTCGGTGACGGCTCTGGAGATCGCCGACCTCACCGGTGACGGCAATCTCGACCTCGCCGTCTTCGAGGGCGCGCGGTCCGGGCTGATGGGCCGGGACGACCTGGAGGAGGCCGCCGCGGCCGTCGAGCCCGGCAACTCCGCCGGGCTGCTGGTCTACGAGAACCTGTGGGCCGCGCCCTTCGCCACCGCCCTGCGGCGCGGCGGCGCGCAACTGGTGGCCTCCGGACGGCTTCCGGTCCAGGCCGTGCTCGCCTCGCTGGAAGCGGTGGAGGCGGAGTCGGCGTCCTGAGCGGAGGTGGCCTGAACGGCGGCGACCTGACCGGCGGTGACCTGACCGGCGGCGGCCTCCCGGGCCGCCGCCGGTAGTGGTGGTCGGCCCGGTGGCGTGCGTGGTGGGCGGGGGCGGTTCAGCCGCCGCCGCCCACCACGCTGTAGCTCAGCCACGGGGACTGACCGGGCGTGTACTCGACGGACGTCTGCGTCCCGAGGTAGAAGCTCTCGCCGCCGATCCGGCCGCTCTGGTCCTTGCCGTCCTCGGTCAGGACACACTCCTCGTTGGCGTACAGCCGGATGTCGTCGACCGTGTAGTTGGTCACGTGGTAGGCGCCGCCGGGCAGCCGGTGACACCCCTCGTCCGACGGGCTCTGGATCTTGACCTCGCGCTTGGCCGGGGTCGTGTACTCGATCGTGCCCATGGCGGCGTGCTCCGTACAGCCCGCCGCGGCGAGCAGGAGAACGACGGCTCCGGCCCGCCGGCCGGTGCGGCTACGACAGATCATGGCGTCGAGTCCTCGTCTGTGCGGGAGGTCAGCGGAGGCCGGCGGGAGAGTGCCGCCTCCTGGGCCCAGGCTGCCGCGATCTTCGCCCTCCGGCATCCGGGCAGGCCCAGTCGGCTGAATCCACGGGTCGCCGGCGGGGGTGACCTGCCGGTGGACGCCGGCGGCCCGAGCCGGGCCCACCCGGTGGCCGGGCGGACCAGCAGGGCGGACCGGCAGGGCGGACCGGCAGGGCGGACCAGCAGGGCGGACCAGCAGGGCGGCCTCACGCGGACGGCCGTCGTCACGGCCGGTGGTCGTGACGACGGCCGTCCGTCGTCGTGGTCACGCGGCCCGCGCGCCTCTCGCGTCCCGGCTGGGGCCGACACACAGGGCCCAGATGACGAAGCCGTCGATGACGATCAGCATGATCGCCCAGAACGGGTACCAGGGCAGCCACGCGAAGTTGGCGATCATGGACAGCCCGGCCAGCCCGATACCGACCACCCGGGCCCAGGTCGCACCGCTGAACAGGGCGAGGCCCGCCAGTGCCACCACGATGCCGAGCACCAGGTGCAGCCAGCCCCAGCCGGTGAGACTCCACTGGAAGGTGAAATTGCGGGTCGAGACGAAGACGTCGTCCTCGGCGATGGCCGCGATGCCCTCGAATATCGCCATGACGCCGCCGAACATCATCATGATCGCGGCGAAGACCGTCCAGCCGGACACGGCCGTTCCCCTGCCGCCGGCACCGCGCATTCCCGTACTCTGCGTGGTCATTTCGGGCTCCTTCGACTGGGCTTCATCGCCGCGGAACAGCGGTCGGCGATCCAGACGCCTCCAGCGTGCCACGCGTGCAGGGGGTCGGCAGATCGGCGGATCGGCGCGCGCACCGGCCGCCGGAACAGGGGTCACGGGCCGCCGGTCGCCTGACATGCCGGGGCGTCCCGCCGATGGTCCAATGGGAGTATCCGTGCGAGAGGGGATCGTCATGCCAGGTCTGCTTCGCGGGGTCGCCCGCACCGCGGTCGTCGCGGGTACGGCGACCGCCGTCTCCAACCGTGTGTCACGCCGCCAGGCGGGACGCTGGGCGGCCCAGGAGGCCCCCTCCCAGGAACCCCAGCAGGTCCAACAGGTGCAGCAGCCGCCACAGCCCGCGGCGGCTCCGGCCGGGGACGACATGTCCCACCGGCTCGACCAGCTCAAGCAGCTCGGTGAGCTGAAGGAGCAGGGCGTGCTCACCGACGCCGAGTTCGAGGAGCAGAAGCGCCGGCTCCTCGGCTGAGACGGAGCCCGAACGGACTTGATGATGTTCTGACAGTCGATCAGTAGGGTTGGCGCATGACGCCTCCCCTCAGCGACGACCCGTCGTCCCCGTCGTTACGGATCGACACGAGCAAACCCCATCCGGCGCGGATGTACGACTACTTCCTCGGCGGGAAGGACAACTACCCCGTCGACCAGGAAGCCGCCGAGAAGTTCATCGAGGCGGCCCCCGAGGTACGGGACGGCGTCCGCGCCAACCGCCGCTTCCTGCACCGTGCCGTGCGGCACGTCGTCGCCGAGGGCGGAGTGCGGCAGATCCTCGACATCGGCACGGGCCTGCCCACCGAACCCAACGTCCACCAGATCGCGCACGCCGTCGCCCCCGGGACGCGTGTCGCCTACGTCGACAACGACCCGATCGTCGGCGCCCACTCCAGGGCCCTGATGAACGACGAGGCCGACACCTCCGTCGTGCTGGCCGATCTGCGGGACCCCCGGGCCGTCCTCGACCACCCCGGCGTGCGCGAGGTCATCGACTTCGACGAGCCGGTGGCGCTGCTGCTCGTGGCGATCCTGCACTTCATCACCGACGCGGAGGACCCGGAGGGCATCGTCGCCACCCTGCGCGACGCGCTGCCGGCCGGCTCGTTCCTCGTGCTGTCCCACGCGACGGGCGACCTGCACGCGGACGGGCGCGCGGAGGCGGCGGCCGTCTACAAGAACGCCACCGCGAGCATGAACCCCCGCCCCCACGCCCGGGTCCTGGACCTCTTCGGCGACTTCACCCTCCTCGACCCGGGCCTGGTCCTGGTCCCGGACTGGCGCCCCGACGAGCCCCCGGCCCCGGGCGCACCGCCGATCGGCATCTACGGCGGGGTGGCCCGGAAGGGCTGACTAGGCTTCCAGGAGGTGGGCCAGGCCGGCCGCGGCGAAGGCCTCGACGACGTCGTCGCGGCCCTCGCGGAAGTGCTCCCAGCTGTCCATGTGCGCGGCGACGACCCGGCGGGCGCCGAGGATCCGGGTGGCCTCGACGGCCGACGCGCTGTCGAGGGTGATCAGTTCACCGCCGACCTGGGCCGCGCGGACGGCGCCGATGAACAGGACGGCCGTGTCGACGGGCCCGAAGCGTTCGGCGATCCGGCGTACGGCGTCCAGCGAGGCGTTGTCGCCGCTGATGTAGACGGAGGGCAGGTCGTCGGCGGTCAGGACGAAACCGGTGACGTCCCCCATGACCTGCTGCCCGAGCCCGTCGGGACCGTGGATCGCCGGGACCGCGGTGACGGTGACCGTACCGCCGCCCGGCCGGGCCAGCGTGGCCGACTCCCACTCGGCGAGCCCCCGCGCGTCCCCGTCGACCCGCCCCGCGCCGGCCGGCGTCGTGAACGTGACCGGCACCGACGCGAGCAGCGCCCGCCCCGAGTGGTCGAGGTTGTCGGGGTGCTGGTCGTGCGAGAGGAGTACGGCGTCCAGGGGCCCCAGGTCGGCGGCGGGGGCCCGCGGGGGTGCCGTCTTGACCAGGGCGAAGTCCTCGGTGAGCGGGTAGACGCCGGGCTCGTCGAAGGTGGGGTCGGTGAGCAGGCGCAGTCCGCCGTACTCCAGGAGGACGGTGGGGCCGCCGAGGAGGCGGGCCGGGATCGGGGGGACGTCGGTCTGCTGCACGGCGGACACCTCTCACTCGGTTCGGCATTTCTCACGGATGAATCCACTTCCATCCGTGAGGAAGTCACAGGGGAGACAGTAGACGTGTCTCACGGATGACCGCAAGCCGTACCATGAGACTCATGGAGGAGACCGCCACCGACGACCTCGCCGTGCCGCCCGCGCCCGGCGCCGAGCAGTACCCCGCCCTCGACCTCGCCAACAGCGCGGTCGCACTGACCGGAGGCCAGTTCGCGGACCTCCTCGGCACACCGGCCGCCGCGAACCGGTGGCTCTTCCGGCACGGGCTCGCACCGGCCGACGCCGGCATCCAGGAGACGTGCGCGTCACAGCTGCGCTCGCTGCGGGAGCAGATCCGGGCGCTGCTCGCGGCCCGGGTCGCGGGGCAGCCCGCACCAGGCGACGCCCTGGACGCCGTCAACCGGGCCATGACGAAGGCCCCGGCCGCGGCCCTGCTGCACTGGGACCCCACCCGAGGCCTCCACCGCGTCGCCGCCCACCCCGTGAACCAGATCCTCGACCACGCCCTGGCCGCGCTGGCCGGCGACGCGGCGGACCTCCTCACGGGGGCGGACGCGGACCGGCTCACGGCCTGCCCGTCCGCCCCGTGCAACCGCTACCTCCTGCGCCACGGCCGCCGCCACTGGTGCTCGACGCGCTGCGGCGACCGGGCGCGTGCGGCGCGGGCGTACGCCCGCCGGGGCCGCCCCGGGACGGCCTGAGGCCGCCCCCACCCGCCCCGGCACCTCCGGTCAGCAGACGGCCAGGACCCCCTCCCCTACGTTCGCCGCCTCCTCCGCTTCCGCTTCCGCCTCCGCCAAGAGGTCCAGCAGGGTCGCGCGGGCTCGTGCCACGCGGGAGCGGACGGTGCCGATGGGGCAGTCCCCGGCCACCGCCGCCTCCGCGTACGGCACCCCGGCCAGCTGGGTGAGGACGAACGCCTCGCGGCGCTCGTCGGGGAGCGCGGCCAGCAGGTCGAGCAGGACGACGCCGTCGTCGAATCCGGGAAGGCCGCGCGGCTGGGCGGACTCGACCGCCAGCTGCCAGTCGGGGGTGTCGGAGATACGGGGCCGGGTGGAGGCGTACCGGTAACTGTCGACGACCGCTCGGCGGGCGATGGACAGCAGCCAGGAGCGGGCCGAGGAGCGGCCCTCGAACCGGTGCAGGCTGCCGAGCGCCCGCAGGAACGTGTCCTGCGCCAGGTCGTCCACAGCCTGGGGATCGGCGCAGAGATGGGCGACGTACCGCAGCACGTCACGGTGGAGGGCCTGCACGAAGCGCTCGACGGCGGCCGGGTCGCCGGCGCGGGCGGCGAGCGCCCAGGCGGTTATCGACTCATCAGGGCAGGCCGGAACGGCAGAAGTGATCACTTGGTGTCCTTCTCGGTCATCCGCGATCCGGACCGGGCAGGCGCGCACGCTCCGTCGTGCGGGTACGCGGGCGCGAGCGGTCCGGTGGTGTGGGGATCGGGCCCTACGGCGACTGCGCGCACGTACGGCCCCGGTGTCACCGGCTGTCGTCAGGCGACAGCGGTCCCCACGGGCGGGCCCCGGGAAGTGATCGCGTGGACGAGGAGAAGGAGCGGCGGCCGGTCAGCGCCGCGCCGGCGCGCGCGGACGCGTGGACGTTCCGGGGTGGCGGGCAGGGCGAGCAGCAGACGTAGCGGCGCCGCCAGCCGGCCGGCCACCGCCCGCAGGATCCGGAACGCCGCCTTCTCGCCGTGGGCCAGCCACAGTCCGCACAGCAGCGCGGCCAGCAGGTGGGCGGCGAGCATGCCGAACGACGACGTACCCCCGGACAGGAGGTGGCCCACGGAATCCGTCTGGCCCGCGTCCAGAGAGTCCATCGGGCCCATGTCCTGGACCCTCATGCCCTTGGACGGGCCGTGCATGTGCCCCATGTGCGCGAGCCCGCCGGCATGCCCCACGGGGGTGGCGGCCGCACCCTCGGCCGCCGGGCCGGCGAACGAGAACCCGGCGTGCAGGGCCGTCTGCGCGGCGACGACCACCGACACGACCACCGCCGGCCCGCGCTCACGGCCGGCCACACACCAGCCCACACCCCCGGTCACGGCCGCGCCGACGGCCAGGGTCCAGCCGGGCACATGAACGCCGGACATCAGCACATGGCCCAGGGCGGCGAGCAGCACACAGACGGCCGCGAACAACGCGGCCCGTACCGTGCGCACACCCCACCCTGCGGTCATGGCGCCCCATCCTGGCATCCGGTCGTGGGTCGTCATGTCTGAGTACGGAATTCACCCCAAGGCCATACTCAGATCACAGAATGTGGCGCAGGACACAGTTCATTCCCAGCTCGGACGGGTCAGCCCGGCGCGCCCGCTCCGCCGATGTCGCCAAGACTGGGGAGGGCATGTCCATCCAGAGCGGAGAGACCGATGAGCGGGTACTCCGAGCAGGTACGGATCGCGGTCGTCGGAGACTGTCCCCTCTTCCGGCACGGCGTCTCGGAGCTGATCGGCACCACCCCCGACCTGCACCTCGTCGCGAACGCGCCATCCGTGGAGAGCGCGGACGGCAGCCTGCGCGGGGCGCACGTCGTCCTGATGGATCTCCAGGAGTCCGCGCCGAGGCTCGTCGCGGCCGTGACGAAGCTGTGCAGGCGAGGGCACGCCGTGCTGGTCGTGTCGTCGTCGCCGCGGATCGACGCCGTGCAGGTGATCCAGGCGGGCGCCAGCGGATTCCTGAGCCGACGAGCGGAGCCGGACGAGATGCTGAGGGCGATCCGGACGGTGGGCTCGGGCCGCAGCTATGTGTCCGGGCCGACCAGCGATCTGCTCAGCCGCTCCCCGCATTTCACGGACCGGGAACAGGAAATTCTGATTCTCCTCGCCAATGGTTCAACGGACCACGAAATTGCGGCGAATTTGGGTATCAGCAAACACACGGTCCAGTCGCATCTGGACCGGATCGGCGAGAAAACGGGGTCCCGTCGGCGCCCCGATCTCACCCGCATCGCGGTCGAGAACGGCCTCACTGACCAGCGCTGACAGCATCTGCGGTGGGCAGTCCTACCCCGGCACCCGTGGGCATTTGTGTCCCTTGCCAATACAGGGCGGAAGCCGGATCTTGGAACAGAACCACTGACGCAGCATGGGAATCAGCTGGGAGAAATTATGCGTAAGCGTCTCGCAATTCTTACCGTCGCAGCAGTTCTGCCTCTGACGGGCGGAGCGTCGCTGGCGGTGGCCACTCAAGCAGGAGCTGCGCCTCCCCCGCCTCCCCAGGTGACGGTCACGGGCAAGGTCGCGGCCTGCGAAGGCGGCTCGGACGCCGATGAGGTGTCGATCGAGACCTCCAAGGAGACGAAGGCCGTCGACCTCAAGGGTTCCAACAAGTACACCATCGTCTTCAAGAAGATCCCCAAGGCCGGAAGAGACGCCACGGCGACCGTGACCTGCGAAGACGGAAACACGTACACGGACGAGTTCAACATCAAGGGGGCACAGGGCACCGAGCCCGTGACGCAGAAGAGGAACCTCGAGCCGTAGGCACAGGACACACCCGACCGACCGGGCCCGCGGCCGCAACGCGATGAGGCCCGGTCGAGTCATGCCCCGCTACTCCCCCGCCCCTATCTCCTGCTCCGCCCAGATCGTCTTCCCCCGGGGAAGCGGACGGGTCCCCCAGCGGCGGCTGAGCTGGGCGACCAGGAGGAGGCCTCGGCCGCCCTCGTCGAAGGTGCGGGCGCGCCGCATGTGGGGGGCGGTGCTGCCGGCGTCGGTGACCTCGCAGATGAGGGTGCGGTCGTGGATGAGCCGCAGCCGGACGGGGGGTTCGCCGTGCCGGATGGCGTTGGTGACGAGTTCGCTGACGATCAGCTCGGTGACGAAGGACGTCTCCGTCAGACCCCACGCCTCCAGCCGGGCGACGACGTTCTTGCGGGTCTCGGCGACGGCGGCGGGATCCGGGGCGACGGTCCAGGTGGCGACCCGGGAGGCGTCCAGGGCCCGGGTGCGGGCGACGAGCAGCGCCACGTCGTCGACCGGCCGATGCGGCAGCGCCCCGGCCAGGACACGGTCGCACAGGACGTCCAGTGAGTCCGCGGGGCCGGCGAGCGCCGCGCACAGCCGGGCGACGCCGTCGTCGATGTCGTCCTGCCGGGTCCGGGCGGCGATCAGGCCGTCGGTGTAGAGGACGAGCAGACTGCCCTCGGGCAGCTCGGTCTCGATGGGCTCGAAGGGCAGTCCGCCCACGCCCAGCGGGGGTCCGGCGGGCAGGTCGAGCAGGTCCACCGTGCCGTCGGGCCGCACCACGGCCGGCGGCGGATGCCCGGCCCGGGCGAGCGCGCAGCGCCGGGAGACGGGGTCGTACACGGCGTACAGGCAGGTCGCCCCGACGCCGTCCGCGCTGTCGCCGTCCGTGGGGAGGTCCGCCTCGGTGGCCAGCCGGGCCACCAGGTCGTCGAGGTGGGTGAGCAGTTCGTCGGGCGGCAGATCGATGTCGGCGAGGGTGCGTACGGCCGTGCGCAGCCGTCCCATGGTCGCGGAGGCGTGGATGCCGTGCCCCACGACATCGCCCACGACCAGGGCGACCCGGGCGCCGGACAGCGGGATGACGTCGAACCAGTCGCCGCCCACCCCGGCCCGGGCGCCCGCCGGCAGATAGCGGGAGGCGGCCTCCACCGCCGACTGCTCGGGCAGCCGCTGCGGCAGCAGACTGCGCTGAAGGGTGACCGCCGTGCCGCGCTCACGGGTGTAGCGCCGGGCGTTGTCGATGCAGACCGCGGCCCTGGCCGCCAGCTCCTCGGCCAGGACGACGTCGTCCTCCTCGAACGGGTGGGGGTGCCGGTGCCGGGCGAAGACGACCACGCCGAGGGTGACGCCCCGGGCCGACAGCGGCACGGCGATGACGGAGTGGAAGCCGAAGTCACGGACGCGGGCGGCGCGCACCGGGTCATCGGCGACCCAGTCGGCGATCGCGGCCTCGTCGACGCGGTGCCGTACGGCCCGGCCCGAGCGGAGGCTCTCGACCGGCGGGGAGCCCTCCGGGTACTCGTCGACCTGCCCGAGGGTGAGGACCGCCTCGGGGACGCCCGCCAGGACGGACTGGTGGGCGACGCGCCGCAGTGCCAGCGACCTGCCGCCGGCCACCGTTTCCTCCTGGCCCTCCTCGAACGACGTCAGCAGGTCGACGCTGAGGAAGTCCGCGAGGTCCGGCACCGCCAGGTCCGCCAGTTCCTGTGCCGTCCGGGTCACGTCGAGGGTGCTGCCGATCCGGGTGCTGGCCTCGGCGATCCGCTGGAGGCGTGTGCGGGCCCAGTACTGCTCGGTCATGTCGTGCCCGGTGGAGGCCACGCCCAGGATCCGGCCGTCCGGGTCCTGGAGCCGGTACACGTGGACGGCCCAGGTGTGGTCGCGGCTCTCGCCGGGGGCCCGCGCGTGGTTCTCCAGGTACTGCGGCTCGCCGGTCTCCAGGACCCGCCGCATCCGTGCCTCGACCTCCTCGGCCACCGGCAGGGCGATGACGTCGGTCAGCCGGAGGCCGCGCGCGTCGTCGTCGCCGATGCCCAGCAGGCCCTGCCCGGCCCGGGTGGACCGGCGCAGCCGCAGGTCCGTGTCGTACACCGAGATCGCGCAGGACGGGGCCTGGAGGAAACCGGCGCGCATGAGTTCCTCGTCCTCGGGCCGGTCCGTGCGCCCGGTCACGGCGCTGACCAGGAGCCAGTCACGGGTCCCGTCCGGTGCCGTGCGGTGGTGCGCCAGGACCCTCGCGTCCAGGCGCCGGCCGTCCCGGTGGCGGAGCGCGAGCGTGCCGTGCCATCGCGGGAGGGCGGAGAGGCCGGAGAGGGGGGAGAGTCCGAGGCGGTCGGGCGGGTCCGTGAGCGCGGGCCCCTCGGCGAGCAGTGCGGCCGCCGGCCTGCCCACCGTCTCCCGCGCCGGGTACCCGAGCAGCCGCTCGGCGCCCGTGTTCCACCCGGTCACCGTGCCGCTCTCGGCCACGGTGACCCGCGCGGTGAGCGCCTCGGCCGCACCGCCGGTGCCCGGCACGGGGTCGGGGTGAGGCTCCATCGCGGCTCATCTCGCTTTCGTGGGCGTCCAGCTCCAGAATGACCGTGTATTTCGCAATTATTCCTCTCGGGCCGGGAGGTCCGCGAAGGCACGCACCTCCCGTTGGAACAGCGGCACCACGGTGGTCGCGGTGAGGGCGGCCAGGCCCACCCAGAGCACCGGGCCGTTGCCGAAGGCGGTCGCGGCGACCGGGGCCAGGGCCAGCCCGACCGGCTGAAGGCCGTACGTGCCGAGGGTGTCGATCGCGAAGACCCGGCCCAGCATGTCGGCGGGGATCGCGCGGTGCAGGGCGCTCGCCCAGCTGACGTTGAAGACGGCGTAGCCGAAGCCCGTCACGGCCATCGACACCCCGAGCGGCGTCAGGGGCGCGGCCGCCAGCAGGCACAGCACCTGGGTGGCCAGCAGGCCCAGGGACAGGACGGCCACCGTGCCGGGCCGGCGCGGGGTCCAGGCCGCGATCGCCATGCCGCCCGCGATGGAGCCGGCCGCCTGGAGCGCCACCATCGGCCCGTACGCGGCGAACTCGCCCCGCTCCTGGAGGATCACCGGCAGCAGCACCGCCACCGGGGCCATCACCAGCAGCAGCTGGAGGGTGCCCTGCACGATGATCGTCAGCACCCACAGCCGTTCCCGGACGGCGGCGAGGCCCTCGCGGGCCTGCCGGAACACCGTCCCGCCCGCCGTACCGGGCCGGCGGGGGTCGCCGGCGCCGACCAGGGTGAGGGCGCTCGCGGCGAACGTCCCGGCGTCCGCCCAGAACGCCGTGCCGGCCGTCCCGGCCGTCAGCAGCAGCCCGCCGAGCGCGGGGCCGAGCACCTGGCCGGTGCGGACGGTGATCGAGCGCAGGGCGTTCGCCTTCGGCAGGTCCTCGTCAGGCACCAGGCCGGGGATCAGCGCCCCGAAGGCCGGAGTGAACACCCCGGCCGCGAACCCGGTCACCAGCGCCAGCAGCACCGGCACGGCGAGCGGGGCCCGGGCCGCGCCCAGCGCGAAGCACACGGCCGTGACCAGCCGCACCACGTCCGCCGCCGCCATCACCCGCGAGCGCCGGAACCGGTCCGCCAGCACCCCGCCCACCAGGGCCGCCCCGACCAGCGCCAGGCTCTGCGCGCCCAGCACCACCCCGAGGTCGGTGGTGGAGTGGTGGGCCAGGACCGCCCCGGGCAGCGCGACCAGGGTGATCCCGTCCCCGACGGCGCTCGCCGCCTGCCCGGCCCACACCCGCCGGAACGGGCCGTGCCGCAGCACGACGGCGAACGACAGCAGCCGCGCCGGTCTCACGCCGGCCCGCCCGGCCCCCTCACGTCCGTGTCACTTCGTGCCGACGGTCCGCAGCACCGTCACCGCCGTCGCGCGGGCCGCGTCCACCACCTCCCGCAGGGACACCTGCTCGCGGGCGCTGTGGGCCACCGCGATGTCGCCTGGCCCGAACTGGAGCGTCGGGATGCCCGCCCCGGTGTAGTGCCGCAGATCGCTGCCGTACGTCGCCCCGCGCTCCCGCAGCCGGGCGGCGCCGGTGGCGTCGGCGAACGCGTCCGCCACCGTGTCCCGCAGGGGATGCCCCGCCGCCAGCCGGCCGCTGGCGAACTGCCCGCCCGGCCAGGTGACCCGGGCGGGGTGTTCGCGCAGCCAGGGGTCCTCGGCGCAGGCCTCGGCGACGCACCGTTCCAACGCGGCCCGCGCCTCGGCGGGGTCCTCCCCGAGCCGCACACCCAGCCGCCCCTCCGCGACCAGCAGGTCGGGCACGCTGCTCGCCCAGTCGCCGGAGCGCAGGGTGCCGACGGAAAGGGAGTAGGGGAGCGGGTATTCGGCGAGCAGCGGGTCGGGGTCGCGGTTGCGTGCGGTCTCCAGCCGGGCCAGCGCCCGGTGCAGCGGCAGATAGCCGTCGATCGCGCTCACCCCCGCCTCCCGGGAACTGGCGTGCGCGGCCTTGCCGGGCACGGTGATCCGGAAGGTCAGCGCGCCCGCGTTGGCGGTGATCACCGTGCCGGCGGTCGGCTCCGCGATCACGCAGGCGTCGCCGCCGTGTCCGCGCCGCAGGGTGCCGAAGGCGCCGATCCCGCCGTCCTCCTCGCCGACCACGAAGTGCACCGCGACGCGCCCGCGCAGCCGTACCCCGGCCGCCCGGACCGCGGCGAGCGCGGCCAGCTGCGCGGCGAGTCCGGCCTTCATGTCGCAGGCCCCGCGTCCGTGCACGACGTCACCGGTCACCCGGGGCACGAACGGGTCCCCCGCCCAGGCCGCGAGGTCTCCGGGCGGTACGACGTCGACATGCCCCTGGAGGATCAGCGTCGGCCCGTCGGCGCCGCCGCCGGTGTGGCCGACCAGCCCCCACGCCTCCTCGCGCGCCACCTCCATGCCGGGGAATCCGGGGTCGGCGACGAGGGCGGGCAGGTCCATGGACCACAGGTCGACGTCGAGGCCGAGCCGTTCCAGCCGTCCGGCGAGGTGGTGCTGGAGCTCGGACTCGGCCGGGCTGCCGGTGACGCTCGGTATCGCGACCAGTTCCAGCAGTGTGCGGCCGACGGCCGCCTCGTCGACCGCCGCCAGTACGGCGGCCTCCTCGTCACTGAGCACGCGTGGGCTCCCCTCCCTCGTGAACGGGTTTCCCGCATACTTGCTCATCGCGGCGGCCCGTCACAGCCCTCCGCCGACCGTGAACCCGATCACCGAGCCGCCGCCCGCCCGGCGGAAGGCGAACGGTGTGCCGCCGTGCGACAGCGCCACCTCCCGCACGATGGACAGGCCGAGTCCGGAGCCGGGCAGGGAACGGGCGTCGGCGGCGCGGTAGAAGCGGTCGAAGACCCGGGTCAGCTCGGCCTCGGCGATGCCCGGCCCCCGGTCGAGGACCTCGACCCGTACGACGCCCGGCCGGGCCGGGCCCTTGACGGCGATCTCGACGGGCGCCCGGCCCTCCCGGTCGAACTTGGTGGCGTTCTCGACGAGGTTGGACACCGCCCGCTGGAGCATGTGCGGCCGCCCGTCGGTGCTGGTGTCGCCGCTGGCCGTGACCAGGATCTGCCGCCCGGTGCGCCGCCGGACGGCCCCGGCGACCTCCTCGGCGATGTCGGCGAGGTCCAGGGTGCGGGGCGGCTCGTTGTCGGACTGGCCGGCCGCGAGGTCGACCAGCTCGTTGACGAGGTCGGTCAGCTCGCGGGCCTCCTGGGTGAGGTCGGCGACCAGTTCGTCCCGGGTGTCGGGGGGCAGCTCGTCGATGCGGCGCAGCAGCGAGATGTTCGTCCGCAGGGAGGTCAGCGGGGTGCGCAGCTCGTGCCCCGCGTCCTGGACCAGTCGCCGCTGGTCCTCCTCGGACTGGGCGAGGCGGCCGAGCATGCGGTCGAAGGCGCGGCCCAGCCGGCCGACCTCGTCGTGGCCGGTGACCGGGACCTGCACGCCGAGGCGCCGGGTGCGGGCGACGTCCTCGGCGGCGGTGGTGAGGATGACCAGCCGGTGGGTGATCCGCCGCGCCAGCCACCAGCCGAACAGGCCGGCCGCCGTCACGACCGCGGTCATCAGGACCAGGGTGCGCTGCTGGAGCGCCCGCAGCAGGTCCTCGGTGTCGCTGAACTCCTGCGCCACCTGCACCGCGCCCCGGCCGCCGCCGAGTGCGACGGTGGCGACGCGGTAGACGTCGGCGCCGACGTCCACGTCCTTGTGCTCGACCATCTCCCCGGCCGTCGCGGCGGCGGCGACCCGCCGGTCGGCGGCGACCACGGGCAGCCCCGGGCTCCCCCGGTCCACGAGCGAGCCGTCGGCGCCCAGCACCTGGACGTCCGTACGGGCGGGCCGCACGATGTCGTGGCCGGGCGCGGCGGAGGAGAAGTCCTCGGGTGCCATGGCGTTCCCGCGCACCTCGTCCCGCAGGTCCTGCACGACCTCGTCGAACACCGACTCCTGGTCCACCCGCACCAGCCGGGCGGCGGCCGAGTAGGACAGGACACCGATCAGCACGGTGACGGCGGCGGTCACGGCGGCGAACGACACCGCGAAGGTGGTACGCAGGGACACCAGCTTGGGCCGGGGCCGCGCCAGCAGCCGGCGCAGCCGGCCCACTCAGTCCTCCCTGAGCACGTAGCCCACGCCGCGCACCGTGTGGATGAGCTGCGGGGCGCCGGGGTGGTCGAGTTTGCGGCGCAGGTAGCCGACGTACACGGCGAGGTTCTTGGAGCCGGGGCCGAAGTCGTAGCCCCAGATCCGGTCGTAGATGGTGGAGTGGTCGAGGACGATGCCGGCGTTGCGGACCAGCAGTTCCAGCAGTTCGAACTCGGTGCGGGTCAGTTCCAGCTCCCGCTCGCCGCGCCAGGCCCGCCGCGCCTGGGGGTCCATCCGCAGCCCGGCCGCCTCCAGGTGGCGTTCGGCGGGCTGCCGGGGGACGGCGGCCGTGGTCGTGGTGGGGTCGGGGGCGGCGGGAGCGGTGCCGGCGCCGGCGCCGGTGCGGCGCAGCAGGGCCCGCAGCCGGGCGAAGACCTCCTCGACGTCGAACGGCTTCACCACGTAGTCGTCGGCGCCCGCGTCCAGCCCGGCGATCCGGTCGGCGGTCTCCACCAGCGCGGTCAGCATCAGGATCGGGGTGCGGTCGCCCTCGGCGCGCAGCACCCGGCAGACCTGGAGTCCGTCGATCCCGGGCATCATCACGTCGAGGACGAGCACGTCCGGCGGGGACTTGTGGGCGTGCGCCAGCGCCTCGACCCCGTCGGCGACCGCGGTGACCTGGTAGCCCTCCAGGGCCAGGGCACGTTCCAGGGCGTGGCGGATGGCGCGGTCGTCTTCGGCGAGCAGCACGGTGGGAGGCACGGCCTCAGTCTGCCAAGGCCTGCGGCGGTCGGGCCGCGTGGACCGTCCGACGATCACCCTTCTTACTGGGCTCTCACCCTGCCGCGGCCTCCCTCGCGGCGCCCGCTCACCCCGCCGGCCGCAGCGCCGCCAGCTGTTCCGCGAACGGGACGACGTCGAACTCGTCCTTGGCCGTGGTGGCCGGCCGTGCCGTGGACAGCCCGGTCATCAGCGCCGCCAGCTCGCCCGCCGCCCGCTCGACGCGCTCGGGCAGTCCCTCGGCGCCCCAGTCCTCGGAGGCCGCGTAGACGCCGGTCGGGACGACGACGGCCCGCAGGTAGGAGAAGAGCGGCCGCAGGGCGTGTTCGAGGACCAGCGAGTGCCGGGCCGAACCGCCGGTGGCGGCGATCAGCACCGGCTTGCCCGCCAGCGCGTCCGGGTCGATCACGTCGAAGAAGGACTTGAACAGGCCGCTGTACGAAGCGCTGAACACCGGCGTGACGACGATCAGGCCGTCGGCGGCCGTCACCGCGTCGAGGGCGGCCGCCAGCTTCCGTCCGGGGAAGCCGTTGGTGAAGTTGTGGGCGATCTCGACGGCGAGGTCGCGCAGTTCCACGACCTGGACCTCGGCGGACGTCCGCCCGGTCACGGCCCCGGCCAGCCGGTCGGCCAGCAGCCGGGTCGACGACGGGACGCTCAGTCCCGCCGAGACGACGACGAGCTTCATGCGACGGTCTCCTTCCGTGCGGCGGCGAGCAGGGACGCGTGGGTCGGAGCCTCGGGGACATCGGCCGGCCGGCCGACAGCGAACTCCTTGCGCAGCACCGGCACGACCTCCTCGCCGAGCATGTCGAGCTGCTCGAGCACGGTCTTCAGCGGCAGTCCGGCGTGGTCCACGAGGAACAGCTGGCGCTGGTAGTCGCCGGCGTACTCGCGGAAGGCGAGCGTCTTCTCGATGACCTGTTCCGGCGTGCCGACGGTCAGCGGGGTCTGGTCGGTGAAGTCCTCCAGGGACGGCCCGTGCCCGTAGACCGGCGCGTTGTCGAAGTACGGCCGGAACTCGCGTACGGCGTCCTGGGAGTTCTTCCGCATGAACACCTGACCGCCCAGGCCGACGATGGCCTGCTCCGGGGTGCCGTGCCCGTAGTGGGCGTAGCGGGCCCGGTACAGCTCGACCATCCGCTTGGTGTGGTCGGCCGGCCAGAAGATGTTGTTGTGGAAGAAGCCGTCGCCGTAGAACGCGGCCTGCTCGGCGATCTCGGGCGAGCGGATGGAGCCGTGCCAGACGAACGGCGGGACGTCGTCCAGCGGACGCGGGGTGGAGGTGAACCCCTGGAGGGCGCTGCGGAACTTCCCCTCCCAGTCCACGACGTCCTCGCGCCACAGCCGGTGCAGCAGGGCGTAGTTCTCGACGGCGAGGTTGATGCCCTGGCGGATGTCCTGGCCGAACCAGGGGTAGACCGGGCCGGTGTTGCCGCGGCCCATCATCAGGTCCACCCGGCCGTCGGCCAGGTGCTGGAGCATCGCGAAGTCCTCGGCGATCTTCACCGGGTCGTTGGTGGTGATGAGGGTGGTCGAGGTGGAGAGGATCAGCTTCTCGGTCCGCGCGGCGACATAGCCGAGCATCGTGGTGGGGGACGACGGCACGAACGGCGGGTTGTGGTGCTCACCGGTCGCGAAGACGTCCAGGCCGACCTCCTCGGCCTTGAGCGCGATGGCGACCATGGCCTTGATCCGCTCGCGCTCGGTCGGCGTACGCCCCGTCGTGGGGTCCGGCGTGACGTCGCCGACCGTGAAGATGCCGAACTGCATGGCCGCTCACCCTCCAAAGTTGTTGACGGTTCAACTATACCCTCAGAACGGCGGCCCGCCCACAGCTATTCCCTGCGGCCGCTCACCCCTTCCAGCGCGGGTCCCGGCCGGTCCGGGCGAGCAGCCGCTCGAACGCCGACGCGTCCTCCGGCGCCGCCACCGCCTCCCCGAACACGCCCATCTTCCGGGCCGTCGGCTCCAGCACCGCGACCGCGCCCGCCAGCTCCGCCACCCCCGCCTCGTCGGCCGCGCCGTACTCCTGCCCCGTGGCCCGCGCCAGGTCCCACACATGCACGGTCAGATCCAGCAGCGCCATCGAGCCGACCAGCCGCGCGGGCATGTCCATCGCCCCCGTCGTGCCCTCCTCGGCGCCGGGCGCGGACCAGGCCGCCACCAGCCGCCCCGTCTCCTCCACGAGCCGCTCGCGCCAGCCCGGGTCCCCGCTCACCACGTCGGGCGTCTCCGCGAAGTCCGACGCCTCCTTCACCGCCAGCCGCTGGAACTGCACCACCACCTGGAAGACATGGTTGACCAGGTCCTTCACGTCGTACTCCGCACACGGGGTCGGAGCGGCCAGCGCCCCGTCCGCGATGCCCCGCACCACCGGCACGGCCCGCTCACGCGCCCTGCCCAGCAGCTCACCGATGCCGTACGTCCTCGCACTGTTGGTGTCCATGCCCCGACCGTACGGACGCCGGACCTCGCCCCTCTAGAAGAAACGCGACGTACGATCCGAGCATGGCCGCCCCCCGCCGCGACACCCGCGGGATCGTCGACCCGGCCGGGCTGCTGGCCCGCGTACGGTTCCGCCGGCACCGGCCCGCCGAGCCGCTGCGCCACCATGTCGAGACGTACTGGTTCATCGACTGGGACCTGCCCGAGCCGTACGCCTCCCACGTCGTCCCGCACCCCAGCGTGAACCTCACCTTCCAGTGGGACGAGGACGACGCGGCGGGGGCCCCCTACGGCGAGCTGACCGGCGTCGCGCTCGGCCTCTACACCCGGAAACTGACCGGACGGGGCCGGGTGTGCGGGGCGAAGTTCCGCCCCGGCGGCTTCCGGCCGTACGCCCCCGAGGCACCGGTCTCGCACTGGACCGGCCGCGCGCTGCCCGCCCGGGACGTCTTCCCGGCGGCCGGCGGCGACACCCCCCGGTCCGTCGTCACCCCCGCCGACGACCTCGCCCGGGTCGCCGCGCTCGACGCCTTCCTGCTCTCCCTCGCCCCGGCGCCCGACCCCCGGGCCGACCTCGCCATGGACCTCGTCCAGCACATCCGCACCGACCGCACCGTGCGCCGCGTCACCGACCTCGCCCGCACCGAGGGCCTCTCCGTACGGTCCCTGCAACGGCTCTTCGCCGGATATGTCGGTGTCAGCCCCAAGTGGGCCATCCTGCGCTACCGCATCCACGAGGCCCTGGAACTCGCCGGCACCCGCGACGACCTCGACTGGGCCGCCCTCGCCGCCGACCTCGGCTACGCCGACCAGGCCCACCTGGCCCGCGACTTCACCACCACCGTGGGCGTGCCCCCGACGGCGTACGCCCAGGCGGCCCGGCAGCCCTGAGGCCTCTGGAGACTCTGGAGCCCCTGAAGCCTTGAGAAACCCGTCCTACGACGTGAGCGGCAACGCGTCCATATAGCTGTTCGACGGCTTCCCGATCTTCGTCACGCTCCGCGCGTCCACCGCCACCGCCGCCGACGACGTGCCCAGCGCGCCGCTCGCGTGCCAGGTCCCGGTGACCGACACCCAGGTGTCGGCCTTCGGCGCGGCACTCCCGTACACCCGCACCTTCAGCGTGGTCGCGTCCGCCGCGCAGCAGCTGACGAGGATCCGGGTCAGGTACCAGCCGCCCCCGCCGTCCGAGACCGGCGTGACGAACCCCGACATCAGCACCGCCCGGCCCCCGATCGCCCGCTTGCGGTCCTGCTGCACCCGCTGGGTGAAGTCGGTCATGGTGATCGGCAGCGGAGAGGTCGCGGGCAGCGGGTCGAAGCCGTCCTCGTCCTGCACCGCGACGGTCTTCGCGGGCTCCCGCGAGGCGGTGTACGAGCCGAGGGCGGGCGGGGCGTAGAACAGCAGACTGAGCGCGGGGAGGACGAGGAGCCAGGCGACGCGGGGGACACCCGAGTGGTCGTGGCCTTCCTCGGCACCCCGATCGCCCTCGGGGCCGTGCCGGTGGCCGTCGTCGTGGCCGTGACCGGACGCGCCGTGCGGCCGGCGCCGGGACGCCGACCACGCCTCCGCGACCCCCAGCACCACCAGCAGCACCCCGGACGCGATCAGCAGCGGACGCATCCCCTCCTTCACGTACCGCAGATACTCGTCCGTGAGGAGCGCGGTGCGCAGCAGTCCCAGCCCGCCGAGCCCGAGCAGCCCCGCCTTCACCCACCGCTTCACAGCAGCACCCCTCCGATCAGCACGCTGCACACCACCGCGACCACCGCCGTGGCCGTCGAGAAACGGACCGCGAAGGCCCGGCCGAACGTCCCCGTCTGCAACGCGATCAGCTTCAGGTCGACCATCGGGCCGACCACCATGAACGTCAGCCGCGCGACCGGCGAGAACCCGGTCAGCGAGGCCGCCACGAACGCGTCCGCCTCACTGCACACCGCCAGCACGATCGCCAGCCCCGCCAGGAACAGCACCGACAGCCACGGCGACCCGGAGAACGTCTCCAGCACCGACCGCGGCACCGCCACGTTGAAGGTGGCCGCCGCCATCGCCCCCACCACCAGGAAGCCGCCCGCGTGCAGGAAGTCGTGCTGGAAGCCCTCCCGGAACTCCGTCCAGCGGCTCTGCCCCGGCCGGTGCCCGGTGTGCCGCACGGACGGCCGCAGCCATTCCGCCCTGCCCAGCCAGAGCCACAGCCAGCCCATCGTCGCCGCCGTGAGCAGGGAGGCGAGCAGCCGGGCCAGCACCATCTCGGGGCTGCCGGGGAACGCGATCGCCGTGGCCGTCAGCACCACCGGGTTCACGGCCGGCGCCGACAGCAGGAACGCGAAGGCCGCGGCCGGGGTCACCCCCCGCCCGATGAGACTGTTCGCCACCGGCACCGAGGCGCACTCGCAGCCCGGCAGCACCACCCCCGCGACACCGGCCACCGGCACCGCGAGCGCGGGCCGCTTCGGCAGCAGCCGCCCGAACACATGCGCCGGCACGAACGCGTTGATCGCCCCGGACAGCGCCGTGCCCAGCAGCAGGAACGGCATGGCCTGCACCGTCACCGCCAGACACACCGTCCGCCAGGCCTGCACGGCCGGCTCGTCGAGGGACCGCCCGACGAGCACCAGCAGCACCCCCGGCAGCAGGGCCGCGCCCAGCAGCAACAACGGCCAGAACCGCGGCAGCGGGCGACCGCCCACGGCCTCCTCGGCCGGCCCGGCCGCCACGGGCCGTGTCTCCGTCTCCTGCATCCCGCCCCAGCCCCGGCCTTCCCGCGGACCCGCGTCCCGCGACCCGCTCCCCGCCGAACTCCGCGGGCCCGTCCGCCCCGCGTGCCGCGATCGTACGGCGCTCAGAAGGCGTACGTGTCCCCGGTGTCCAGCACCAGCACCTGCTGCCGGTCGTTGCCCCGGTTGCGGTCCACCGAGCCGCCCGCCCACACCGTGTCCATGTCCAGCGTCACCTCCGTCGGCGCGCCCCGCAGCCACACCCCGAGCGCGATCCGCTGCCCCGTCCCGCCCGCCGCCAGCGGACCCGTACGGCACACCACCGACCGCTCCCCCGTCCGCGCGCACCCGTCCGGCAACCGCTGCGCCCCCGTCGCCAGCGGCACCGACCAGCGCAGCCGCACCGTCGCGTCGGCGACATCACCCGGCCCGTGGTTGCGCGGCGACAGCCGCACCTCGACCCGGCCCCGGTCCATCGCCGCGAAGCCGTGGTACGAGAGATCGGCCTCGGGCACGTCGGTGACCGCCACCGCGGCCGGCGCGGCCGCCCCCCACACCAGCACGGCACCCCACACGGCCAGACCCCGCATCCTGCGCATGCCACCACTCCTCACTCGGCAAGGGCTCACGCAGGGGATGTATCCCACGCCGGGCGGCCCTCAGGCGCCCTCCATCAGGTGACAGGCCGCGCCCGCGCCGGGCCCGGCCGCTCAGGAGGGCTCGTCGGGCAGCAGTCCCAGCTGTCCCAGGAACTCCATCTCGTCGAAGTACAGCCGGTAGTCGGCGATCAGCCCGTCCGCGTCGACGGTGGCGAAGTCCACCCCGCGGATGCGGAACTCCTTCTGCGTCGGCGGCAGCGAATCCCCGGAGGGCAGCTGGATCGGCCCGGTGTTGCGGCCGCTGAACCAGCCCTCGTCGATGGCCGTGTCACCGACCTCGTACGCGTGCAGCGACTCGTACGACCCCTCGGGGACCGCCTCCGTCATCTGCCGCCAGTACTCGGCGATGTCGTCCCGCCCGT
The DNA here is from genome assembly GCF_014648915.1 of Streptomyces phaeofaciens. Taxonomy (GTDB): domain Bacteria; phylum Actinomycetota; class Actinomycetes; order Streptomycetales; family Streptomycetaceae; genus Streptomyces; species Streptomyces phaeofaciens. The sequence goes on from NZ_BMSA01000010.1 coordinate 234,197, forward strand.
GCAGCTCCCCGCCGTCGGGGGTCACCGCGACCGCGTCCTGCGCGAACAGCTCGCCGATGACCTTGGCGTCCGCCTTCGAGGTCAGCGCCACGGTGAGCCTGTCCATGACCTCACGCGCCTGTCCCATGCTCCGCCTCCGGAAAGACAGGAGGATCACCGCTTCCATCGTCCCACCGGGCCCGCTCGCGCGCAGACCGCCCGGGGCCCCGTCGGGACCGCCGCCTATCCTGGCCCGACAGGGTTCCGCCCACGTCCGAGGAGCAGTCCATGGCCACCGCCGCCCCGTCCGCCGCCTCCCGCATCGCCGTCGTCACCGGTGCGAGCAGCGGAATCGGCGCCGCCACCGCCCGGCAGCTCGCCGCCGCCGGCTACCGCGTCGTCCTGACCGCCCGCCGCAAGGACCGCATCGAGGCGCTGGCCGAGGAGATCGTCGCGGCGGGCGGCGCGGCGACCGCGTACCAGCTGGACGTGACGGACCGCGCCGCGGTCGACGAGTTCGCGTCGGCGTTCCGGACCATCGGCGTGCTGGTCAACAACGCGGGCGGCGCGCTGGGCGCGGACTCCGTCGCCACCGGCGACCCCGCCGACTGGCGCACGATGTACGAGACCAACGTCATCGGCACCCTCAACCTCACCCAGGCCCTGCTGCCCCGGCTCGTCGAGAGCGGCGACGGCACGGTGGTCGTCGTCTCCTCCACCGCCGGCCACGGCACGTACGAGGGCGGCGGTGGCTATGTCGCCGCCAAGCACGGCGCCCATGTCCTCGCCGAGACGCTGCGCCTGGAGATCGTCGGGCAGCCGGTGCGGGTGATCGAGATCGCCCCCGGCATGGTCCGCACCGACGAGTTCGCCCTGACCCGCTTCGGCGGCGACCAGGACCGGGCCGCGAAGGTCTACGAGGGCGTCGCCGAACCCCTCACCGCCGACGACGTCGCCGAGACGATCCGCTGGGCCGTCACCCGCCCCCACCACGTCAACGTCGACCTCCTCGTCCTGCGCCCCCGCGCCCAGGCGTCCAACACGAAGGTCCACCGGGAACTGTGATGCCGGACGCCGAACCGACCCCGGAGATCAACTCCCCCGAGGCCCTGGAGAAACGGCGCCTGGCCCAGGAGACCAAGGACGAACGCCAGGTCTGGATCTTCCTGGCCTGGTTCCTCTTCGGCATCCACATCATCGCATTCGTCATGATCTACGCGGTGAAACACGCGCAGTAGGCCGTTCCCGGGGATGTTCCAGGGGCACGACCGTGGACAGACCCCTACGCGGCTCGCCTGAACCCATATGAGTGAACGCTGCCGATCACTCGATCGGCAGGCGAACTGGCGACCTAGGCTCGCGCCAGAACGTCGCTTCAACGGCCCTCGACCGGGACGGGCATCCCGTTCGAGGGCCTCACCGGCAAGGAAGGAATCGCTTCCTCATGGCTGACTGCGAGCCTATCGCTCACCGATTCATGGACCTCACGGTCCCGGAGTGCGCGTACATGTTCGGGTTCCTACAGGCGGATGGGCATCTGGCGAAAGGGCCGGGCCAGAAGGGCCGTCTGACCGCCGAGATCAACGCCCGGGATGTCGAGCTTCTGCGCGAGTTCCAGAAACTGACGCCGTACTACAGCAGCATCACCGAACGTACCCGCTCCACAAACTTCGCCGGGATCCACAACTCGGCCACCTGGACCCTGTGTTCCCTCGAAGCCAGGACCAGACTCAACGAACTCGGCCTGCCGTACGGCCGCAAGTCGAAGACCATCGCTCCTCCCCAAGGTGACTTCTCACGCCGTGACTACCTCCGAGGTGTCATCGACGCGGACGGATCCGTGGGGTGTACCGGCAAGGGCTTCCCCTTCATCTCCCTCACGACAGCCAGCACGGCCATCGGGGCCTACCTGTGCTTCTACGCAGGAAAGGTCACCGGCACGGAGCGCAGCCTCAGGCGAAACGCACGAGACGGCATCTACAACATCCTCTATACGAAGGAGAACGCCCAGAGGCTGGCAGCCGATCTCTACTACGACGGCTGCCTGTCCTTGGAACGCAAGAAGACGGCAGCCGACTCGCTGAGTTCCTGGGTTCGGCCGGCCGGCATGAGGGTCGCACCGGAGCGCCGCCGCTGGACTGCGCAGGAAGACCGGGTACTGCTGCGGCTGAACGACGACGCTGCGGCGGCAAGGGAACTGGAGCGAACCCGGAAGAGCTGCCACATCCGGCCCTGGCGGCTGCGAAACGGCCAAGCCCCCGCGCCGGCCGAGCGACAGCCGACGAGACCCCCGGTCCTCACCGGGGGCCTCGTGCGTGTCAGCCCTTCACACAGATGAACTGCTTGAGCTTTGCCACGACCTCGACCAGATCGCGCTGCTGCTCCATCACCTGATCGATGTTCTTGTAGGCACCCGGGATCTCGTCGAGCACGCCGGAGTCCTTACGGCATTCCACGCCCCGCGTCTGGTCCTCCAGATCCCGCACCGTGAAACGCCGCTTCGCCGCGTTGCGGCTCATGCGCCGACCGGCTCCGTGCGAGGCGGAGTTGAAGGCCTTCTCGTTGCCGAGGCCCTTCACGATGTACGAACTGGTACCCATCGAGCCGGGAATGATCCCGTACTCGCCGGAACCCGCGCGAATCGCGCCCTTGCGTGTGACCAGAAGGTCCATGCCCTCGTACCGCTCCTCCGCCACGTAGTTGTGGTGGCACGAGATCTCGGTCTCGAAAGTCGGCTTGGCCTTCTTGAACTCCTTGCGGATCACGTCCTTCAGCAGCGCCATCATGATCGCGCGGTTGTACTTGGCGTACTCCTGAGCCCAGTAAAGGTCGTTCCGGTACGCGGCCATCTGCGGAGTGTCCGACACGAACACCGCCAGATCACGATCGACCAGGTCCTGATTGTGCGGAAGCCTCTGGGCGATACCGATGTGGTGCTCGGCCAGCTCCTTGCCGATGTTCCGCGATCCGGAGTGCAGCATGAGCCAGACCGAGTTCGACTGGTCGAGACATACCTCGATCATGTGATTTCCGGATCCGAGCGTTCCCATCTGCTTAGTGGCCCGCTCCTGGCGGAATTTGACCGCATCCGCGACGCCGTCGAACCGCCCCCAGAAGTCGTCCCACCCGCCGGCAGCGAAGCCGTGCAGGCCGCCCGGGTCGACGGGGTCTCCGTGCATGCCGCGCCCGACCGGAATGGCCTGCTCGATCTTCGACCGCAGGCGCGACAGATCGCCCGGCAGGTCGTTCGCCGTGAGGGAGGTACGCACCGCCGACATCCCGCAGCCGATGTCGACCCCGACCGCCGCCGGGCAGACCGCGCCCTGCATCGCGATGACCGAGCCGACCGTCGCGCCCTTGCCGTAGTGGACGTCCGGCATGACCGCGAGGCCCTTGATCCAGGGCAGGGTGGCGACGTTGCGGAGCTGCTGGAGGGCGCCGTCCTCGACCGACGCCGGGTCGGTCCACAGACGGATCGGTACCTTCGCACCCGGCATTTCCACATACGACATATCGTCCTCATTCCCCCGGAAGCCGTACAGAAGTCTTCAATCGCAAAACCGGCGCCAAGATCAACGAAAAGGGACGACGGACCGGCATCCACGGTGTTGCGTGCGATACACATTGTCTGCCGGCGCCGCCCCCGTCCGGCAAGCGAATAAGCAGCGGGGACACTGGACCCGGCGATCACGCACCCCAACCCCCGAGAGGAGCCGACCGTGCAGCGGAAGGCGTACGTAACAGGCGTCGCCGCACTCCTCGCGGCCCTGCTGGCCGGCTGCACCTCCGGCTCGGACGACGGCGGTCCGCCGGACAACTCCAACCCCGGCGAGGCCGGTACGGCCTCCGTCGCCGCCCAGCCCGGCAAGTACGACAGCCTCCCGGAGGCCTGCGGCGTGGTGAGCCGCTCCACCCTCGACTCCCTGCTGCCCGGCATCGAGGAGATCACCGACGAACAGCAGCGGGAGACGGCCTACGCGGGCGAGGCCACCCTCACGTTCGACACGGACCGCAAGGTCGGCTGCCGTTGGAAGGTGCAGTCGACGGACGCCACCGACCATCTGCTCGTCGACTTCGAGCGGGTCGTCTCCTACACCAACGCCGTCAGCGACGACAGCGAGGCGGAGGAGCTGTTCGCGCGGAAGGTCACCGCGGCCGACCTCCCGGAGCCCGCCGCCTCCGGCACCGAGGAGGAGACGACGGACTCCGCGTCCCCCTCGGCCGGCTCGACCCCCTCCGCCTCGGCGTCCGCCACCCCGTCCGGCACGGCCTCGGCGTCCGCCTCCGCCACCGGCACCCCGGCCGACCTCCAGCCCCGTCTCCTGGACGACCTCGGCGACGAGGCGTTCGTCGACGACGTGCTCGCCAGCTCCGGTTCGACGGCGAAACAGCGCACCGTGACTGTGGCGTTCCGCACGTCCAACGTCATCGTGACCATCGAGTACGACGAGCAGCCGGGCACCGTCGGCACGGTCCCGGACAGCAAGGAAATGCAGGACAAGGCACGGAAACTGGCCTCCCAGCTGGCCGACTCCCTGGCCTGACAACGGCCTTCGGGCCGCGCCCGCCCTCGGTCCGCAAAGCCCCCGAAGCGGAACCGCACGGCTTGCTCACCGCGTACCGTGGCCCCTCGGACCCGATCCGACCGCAGGAACCACGAGCGTCATGAGTGAAGGAACCATGCAGCGACGAGCCCAGCGAGACGACCAGCAGCGTGCCGAGCGAGCGACCGGGAGGGGAGGCCTGAACCGCGTTCTCGCAGCCGCGCTCGCGGTCCCCGTGATGGTGTTCGCCGCGGCCTGCTCCTCGGACTCCGGCTCCGACTCTGCTCCGGGCGACGACGCGCAGGACGCCGCGGCCTCCGCAGGCGGCGCCGAGAGCCCCTCGCCGACCGTCCAGGCCGCCGCGTACGCCACGCTGCCCGACGCGTGCAAGGTGCTGGGGAAGAAGACGCTGACCGACCTGGTGCCGAAGGGGACCTCCGGCAAGGAGGGCACCTCCAGCGACACCGAGTCCCGCAACAGCTGCTCCTGGTCGAGCCTGGACAACAACGGCGTGGACGGCTCGCAGTTCCGCTGGCTGAACGTCTCGCTGCTGCGCTTCGATTCGGACGAGGCGGGCGGCAGCGGCGAGTCGCAGGCGCAGACGTACTTCGCGAAGCAGGTCAAGACCGCCCAGACCGTCTCGGGTGCGAAGAACACGAAGTCGGAACCGGTGACCGGGACCGGCGACCAGGCGACCGTGGTGCGGTACGACCTGAAGAAGAAGGAGGGCGCCTTCAAGCAGCAGACGGTCGTCGCCCTCGTCGAGAATGTCGTCGTCACGCTCGACTACAACGGTGCCGGTCTGGCGGGCGAGAAGACCCCCTCCGCGGACACCCTGACGGCCGCCGCGAAGAAGGCCGCCAAGGAGGTCGTGGACTCGGTGCGGTCGGCCAACGGCGAAGGCACCGGCGGCAGTTCGGGCACCTCGTCGACGAGCCCGTCCCCCTCGAAGTCGTCCTCGAAGTCGTCCTCCGCGACACCCTCGAAGACCCCGAAGGCGACCGCTTCGAAGACCTCGTCGAAGTCCACGTCGACGTCCTCCTCCGTGAAGAGCTGACGATCCGGCAACACGTCCGCCGCACACATGTGCCACCCTGTTCCGCGCAACAGCATGCACTGGGAGGGGAGTACGGGTGGCCGCGCCAATCCAGCTGACACGGATGCACCGCATTCTCATAGGTGTGGTCGTGGCCGGCGCCGTCGTCATCGCCGGCATCGGCTTCGCAGGTTCGTACGCGGCCGTCCGCGAGCTGGCGATCCAAAAGGGCTTCGGGAACTTCAGCTATGTGTTCCCGATCGGCATCGACGCGGGCATCTGTGTCCTGCTGGCCCTGGATCTGCTGCTGACGTGGATCCGCATCCCGTTCCCGCTGCTCCGCCAGACGGCGTGGCTGCTGACGGCGGCCACGATCGCCTTCAACGGCGCCGCCGCCTGGCCGGACCCGCTGGGCACGGGGATGCACGCGGTGATCCCGATCCTGTTCGTGGTGGCCGTCGAGGCCGCCCGGCACGCGATCGGCCGGATCGCCGACATCACCGCCGACAAGCACATGGAGGGCGTCCGCCTCACCCGGTGGCTGCTCTCCCCCCTGCCCACGTTCCTCCTGTGGCGCCGGATGAAGCTGTGGGAGCTGCGCTCCTACGATCAGGTCATCAAGCTGGAGCAGGAACGTCTCGTCTACCAGGCCAGGCTCCGCTCGCGGTTCGGCCGGGCCTGGCGCCGCAAGGCCCCGGTCGAGTCCCTGATGCCGCTGCGCCTGGCGCGCTACGGCGTCCCCCTGGCGGAGACGGCCCCGGCGGGCCTGGCTGCCGCGGGCATAGAGCCGGCGGTCCTGCCCGCGGCCGCGCACCAGCAGCAGCTGCCGTCGGCGACGGCAGCCGAGCTGCCCGCGGCACCGGCCGGGCCCGGCGCCATGGCCCTCGGCCCGAACACCGCCGGCGCCGTGCCCGCCGCGCGGCAGGCGGTGCCGCAGGGCGAGCAGCGCCCCTACCCCGGCGGTCAGCAGTACCCCGGGCAGCCGCAGCAGCAGGGCCCGGAGCAGAGCCCCTGGTTCCAGGGCACTCCGGCCGCGGTCGAGTACCACGGCGGCTACGACCCCACCTACGACCCCTCGGAGCAGTACGCCCAGTGGTACGAGGAGCAGCAGCAGGCCGACGAGTACCGCGAGCAGTACGAGGAGGAGCCCCCGGTGCCGGGCCAGGAACCCGGCCCGGAGGAGACCGGCACGTTCCCCATCCCGGTGGGCCCGAACCGCACGCGTGAACTGGGCGAGGGCGGCGGCACTCCGGTCCTGGAGCCGGACGAGGAGGCCTACTACCAGGTCTTCAAGCAGTCGATCAACGGCAGCTACCCGACCCCGAGCCAGTTCAGCGACAACGTGGAGGCGACCTACGGCGCCCCCGTCGGGGACGCCGAGGCCAAGCGTATGGTCATGCGTTTCCAGAACCGCCACGCGGCGGAGCTGGAGGAGGACCACATCGCGTGACGCGTACGAGGAGGGGGCGCCCGGTGCAGCACCGGGCGCCCCCTCCTCGTGTCCGGGCGTCCTACTCCCCGAGCAGGGCCCGTACCCGCTCCTGGCCCACGGCCAGCAGCAGCGTGGGCAGCCGGGGGCCGGTGTCGCGGCCGACGAGCAGGTGGTACAGCAGCGCGAAGAACGTCCGCTGGGCGGTCTTGATCTCGGCCGGCAGTTCCTTGGGCGTGGCGTCGGCGGAGAACCCGGCCTGCACCTTGGGGACGCCGTACACGAGGTGGGTGAGCCCGTCGAGCGACCAGTGCCCGGCGAGACCGTCGAGGAGCAGCCGCAGGGACTGCTGGGAGGCCTCGTCGAGGGACTTCAGCAGTTCGGCGTCGGGCTCCTGGCGCACGATGGTCCGCTGGTCGGCGGGGACGTGCGTGTTGATCCAGGCCTCGGCCTTGTCGTACCGGGGCCGGGCCTCGTCGAGCGTGGCGAGCGGGTTCTCGGGGTCGAGGTCGCTCAGGATCCGCAGTGCCTGGTCCTGGTGCCCGGCGGTGATGTCGGCGACGGACGCGAGCGTCCGGTACGACAGCGGCCGTACGGTGCGCGGCAGCTCACCGGCGGCGGTGCGCACCGCGCGGGAGTGCGCGGCGGCGTCGGCGGGCAGGACGGAGCCTTCGGCGACCTTGGCGTCGAGCTTGTCCCACTCGTCGTAGAGCCGCTGGATCTCCTGGTCGAAGGCGATCTTGAAGGACTGGTTGGGGCGGCGGCGGGCGTACAGCCAGCGCAGGAGCTGCGGCTCCATGATCTTCAGCGCGTCGGCGGGGGTGGGCACACCGCCGCGCGACGAGGACATCTTGGCCATGCCGCTGATGCCCACGAAGGCGTACATGGGCCCGATGGGCTGCGTACCGCCGAAGATGCCGACGATCTGGCCGCCGACCTGGAACGACGATCCCGGGGAGGAGTGGTCGACGCCGGAGGGCTCGAAGATCACGCCCTCGTAGGCCCAGCGCATCGGCCAGTCGACCTTCCAGACGAGCTTGCCGCGGTTGAACTCGTTCAGCCGGACGGTCTCGGAGAAGCCGCACACCGTGCAGGTGTACGTCAGCTCGGTGGTGTCGTCGTCGTAGGAGGTGACGGTCGTCAGGTCCTTCGCGCAGTTGCCGCAGTACGGCTTGTACGGGAAGTACCCGGCGGAGCCGGAGCTGCCGTCGTCCTCTGCCGCGGCGCCGGAGCCCTCGGCGGCCTCCAGCTCGGCCTCGTCGAGCGGCTTCTGCTGCTGCTTCTTCGCCGGGGCCTTCTTGGTGCGGTACTGGTCGAGGATCGCGTCGATGTCACCGCGGTGGCGCATGGCGTGCAGGATCTGCTCGCGGTAGACGCCGGTGGTGTACTGCTCCGTCTGGCTGATCCCGTCGAACTCCACGCCCAGCTCGGCCAGCGACTCGACCATCGCGGACCTGAAGTGCTCGGCCCAGTTCGGGTGCGGCGAGCCGGCCGGGGCCGGGACGGAGGTCAGCGGCTTGCCGATGTGCTCGGCCCAGGAGCCGTCGACGCCCGCGATGCCGGCGGGCACCTTGCGGTAGCGGTCGTAGTCGTCCCAGGAGATCAGGTGGCGGACCTCGTGGCCCCGGCGGCGGATCTCGTCGGCGACCAGGTGCGGGGTCATGACCTCGCGGAGGTTGCCCAGGTGGATGGGCCCGGACGGGGAGAGACCGGACGCGACGACGACCGGTTTGCCCGGGGCCCGGCGCTCCGACTCCTCGATGACCTCATCCGCGAAACGGGAGACCCAGTCGGTGGTCTCCGGGCTCTGAGCCACGATCGGCACGTCCTCTGTGTGTTCTGAAGGCTGGGATTGATGTGCGCCCATTCTCCCAGACCACCCCGCGCCCGGGAAAACCGCTTTACCCCCCGTGGGATACTGGGCCTGTCTATCCATCCCCACGAGGAGAACGGCACCCACTCCTATGGCCTCGGTCACGTCCCTCAGCCACTCCGTCGCGCAGCATCTCGCGTCCGCCCTCTCGGCCACCCTGCCGGAGGCCGCCGGAGCCGACCCGCTGCTGCGACGAAGCGACCGGGCCGACTTCCAGGCCAACGGGATCCTGGCCCTGGCCAAGAAGGCGAAGGCGAACCCGCGCGAGCTGGCGACGCAGGTCGTCTCCCGGGTCGAGTCGGGTGGCCTGATCAAGGACGTCGAGGTCTCCGGGCCCGGCTTCCTGAACATCACGCTCACCGACCGGGCGATCGTGGAGAACCTGGCGGAGCGGTACGCGGACGGCGAGCGCCTCGGGGTGCCCCTCGCGGAGCACCCGGGCACCACGGTGATCGACTACGCGCAGCCGAACGTGGCCAAGGAGATGCACGTCGGTCATCTGCGGTCCGCGGTGATCGGTGACGCGGTGGTGCAGATCCTGGAGTTCACCGGTGAGTCCGTCGTGCGCCGGCACCACATCGGCGACTGGGGCACCCAGTTCGGCATGCTCATCCAGTACCTGATCGAGCACCCGCACGAGCTGGACCACAAGGGCGGCGAGGTCTCCGGCGAGGAGGCCATGTCGAACCTGAACCGCCTCTACAAGGCGGCGCGGTCGCTCTTCGACTCCGACGAGGAGTTCAAGACGCGTGCGCGGCGCCGGGTGGTGGACCTCCAGGCGGGCGAGCCGGAGACGCTGGCCATGTGGCAGAAGTTCGTGGACGAGTCGAAGATCTACTTCTACTCGGTCTTCGACAAGCTGGACATGGAGATCCGCGACCCCGACGTGGTCGGCGAGTCCGGCTACAACGACATGCTGGACGAGACCTGCCGCCTCCTGGAGGAGTCGGGCGTGGCGGTCCGCTCGGACGGCGCGCTCTGCGTCTTCTTCGACGACGTGAAGGGCCCGGACGGCAACCCGGTCCCGCTGATCGTGAAGAAGTCGGACGGCGGGTACGGCTACGCGGCCACCGACCTGTCCGCGATCCGGGACCGTGTCTTCAACCTGAAGGCCGACAGCCTGATCTACGTCGTGGACGCCCGGCAGTCCCTGCACTTCAAGATGGTCTTCGAGACCGCGCGCAGGGCCGGCTGGCTGAACGACGACGTCAAGGCCCACCAGCTCGCCTTCGGCACGGTGCTGGGCAAGGACGGCAAGCCGTTCAAGACGCGTGAGGGCGAGACGGTCCGGCTGGTGGACCTCCTGGACGAGGCGATCGACCGGGCCACGTCCGTCGTGCGGGAGAAGGCCGAGAAGGTGGGCCTGAGCGAGCGGGAGATCGAGGAGAACGGCCGGTACGTCGGCATCGGCGCCGTGAAGTACGCGGACCTCTCCACCTCCGCCGTGCGGGACTACAAGTTCGACCTCGACCAGATGGTGTCGCTGAACGGCGACACGTCCGTGTACCTCCAGTACGCGTACGCCCGGATCCGGTCGATCTTCGGCAAGGCGGGCGACCGTACGCCGCTGGCCCACCCGGAGCTCGAACTCGCCCCGGCGGAGCGCGCGTTGGGTCTGCACCTGGACCGGTTCGGGGAGACGCTGGACGAGGTCGCGGCCGAGTACGCCCCGCACAAGCTGGCGGCGTACCTGTACCAACTGGCCTCGCTCTACACGACGTTCTACGACCAGTGCCCGGTGATCAAGCCGGCGCCGGCGCAGGAGGTCGCGGAGAACCGCCTCTTCCTGTGCGACCTGACGGGCCGCACGCTCCACCAGGGCATGACCCTGCTGGGCATCAGGACGCCCGAGAGGCTCTGACGCCTTACCCGCGCACGGAACCGGCTCCTCGCGCTCGCGCGTCCCCCCTGCGAAGGCGGGGAACGCGAGTGCGAGGAGAGTCGGTGGGCGGCGCGGACGATCCGACGGTGGGCGAGGCCCTGTACGGCATGCTGCTGATCGGGGTGGCCGGTGTGGTGATCCCGGCGCTCGTGGTGCTTCCGCTCATCGGCCTGGGCATCTGGCTGGCCCACCGTCCATGGGCCCGGAAGTCCCGCTGACGGCGGACGCTCAGCCGATCGCCCGGTACGCCTCGATCCCGGCCGCCGGTGTCCGTACCAGTCCCGCGTAGGCGCTCACGGCGAAGGGCGTGATCCCGCCGTCCGCCGCCCGGTCCTCGCCGGTGCGGGCGTCGAGGATCACGGGGCCGTTCTCCGTCCCGCCGTAGACGGCGCCGTGCCAGGCCGTGGAGATCTCGGGGACCAGGCGGTCCGTGCCGTCGCCCTCCTCGATCGACCAGAGTTCCTTCCAGGTGGTGTCGAGGGCGAAGACCCGCTTGTGGCCGTTCTCCCGGGCGGTGGACGCGCAGACCGTCGTGCCCCGCTCGTCCCACAGGCAGGTGAGGGAGGAGAGCCCGGCCGTCCTGGCGGAGCCGTAGGAGGCCGGCGGGCGGCCCGTCGAGGCGGTCAGCAGGACGGCGCCGTCCCGCTCGTCGTACGCGCGGGGGTCCAGATCGGCCGTGAACACACCGGCACCGACACCCACGGGGGCCAGCGTGGCGCCGAGGAGTTCCGGGCCGTCGTACGTCCAGGCGGGCTTGCCGTCGGCCAGGCCGACTCCCTGGACGGAGATCCCGCCGTCCGTCTCGCCGTTGGCGTCGGCGAGGCCGACGGTCACGCCCGTGTCGACGAACTTCGCGGCGAACCCCTCGGCCGTCCAGGCCGCCTTGTGGGTGCCGAGGGCGACGCCGACGGACGAGGCGTGACGGTCGTCGCCCAGCCGGATCACCGCGGTGTCCGCGTTGGCTCCGACGAGGACCGGATCGCCCTGCTCCCGGCTGCCCGGGCGCTGCACGGTCGTCGTCCACAGGCGCTTGCCGGTGCCCGGGTCGAGGGCGGTGACCTCGACGAGGGGCCGGTCGGGTGTGGTGCCGGAGCCGGGGGCGGTCACCGCGAAGGCCGCCAGCAGGGCCCGCTTCCCGTCGATCTGCGCGAAGACCGGCCGGGACACCGAGCCGGCGCCGTGGTCGGCGTCCTCGGTGGGCTCGCCCTGCGGCTTCACGCTCCACAGCCGCCGGCCGTCGAGGGCGCTCACCGCCCTGACCCCCCCGTCGGAGACGGCGTACGCGGTGGTGCCGTCCAGCCGGACGTTCCACGCCTCGTCGTCCAGGGCGCCGCCCACGATGTGCTGGGCTCCGGGATCCTCGAACGTCACGGGCGGATCGTAGGACTTGGCCGCCGGTGAGGCCGAAGTCCCGGGCCCCGCACCGCCGTCCGGGGTGTCCGCGTCCCCGGACCCGCCTCCCCCGCAGGCCGTGAGCAGTCCGAGCGCGGCCAGTATGCCCAGTGCGGATGCCGTTCGGCGTCCCATGCGTGTACCCCCGTACGCGTGTCGGCGGCGTTCCCGCCGCTCCCTTCGATCATGGCATCCCGCACTGTCAGTGCCTGCCCCTACAGTCACCGGCATGGCGACTCTTCCCAATCCGCTGCCGAAGCTCGCGTCCGATCCGAGCGGGCGTTCCCTGGGGCTGCGGCTCCCTCCGGGGCGACTGATCGACACGACCGGCGAGGACGACCCGTGGCACGAACCGCTGCTCTGGCACGCCGACAAGGGGGCCGCGCCGGGCACCTGGGCGGCGCTGGGCTCTCCGGCGGCACGCGCGGGGCTGCTGCCGGTTCTGATCGACCTCGGCAGCGATCAGGGCGGGCCGCAGAACTGGGACCTGATGCCCGGTGAGACGTCCTACCCCGGGGACCACGACGCCGAGGAGGTGCTCGCGGAGTTCTGGGGCGAGGACCCGTCCGAGGCGTGGCCGGGACTGGCCGACGCCTGCGCCCTGGTCGCCGATCCGGACGTACGGGCCACCGAGGTCGCCGACTCCCTGACCGCGGGACCGGTCTGGTTCACGGATCCGCACCTGGCCCTGGTGCCGGCCCGCCGCTCCGCCGACATCCCGGCCGCCGTCGGCTGGTCCGGCCCGGTGAACCACGAGAACGACGTGGCCCGTCTCTCTGCCGTGCTGCGCTCCTGGGAGGACCGCTTCGGCATACGGGTCGTCGCCCTCGGCTTCGACGTCCTCGTGATCTCCGTGGCCGCCCCGCCCACCACGCTCGCCGCCGCCGAGTCCCTGGCGGCGGAGCACTTCGCGTTCTGCCCGGACAACATCGAGCAGAGCGCCCCGTACAGCCTGAGCGGGTACGCGCGGCGGCTCGTCGGCGAGCGCTCCTGGTCCTTCTGGTGGGACTGACCCCGGCCCGCTACCGGCCGAGCAGCCCCTTGCCCAGCCTTCGCAGGCCCTCCCCGATCTCCTCGGGCGTCTGCGTCACGAAGCACAGCCGCAGCGTCGAACGGTCGGGCTCACCGGCGTAGAAGGGAGCGCCGGGGACGTACGCCACGTCCTGCCGCAGCACCTGCGGCAGCAGGGCCGTGGTGTCGTACGACTCCGGCAGCCGGGCCCAGAGGAACATGCCGCCGTCCGGGCTGTTCCACACCGACCCCTGCGGCAGGGCGTCCGGCAGGCCGGCGAGCATCGCGTCGCGCCGCTCCCGGTACACCGCCGCCACCCGCCGCACATGGGCGTCCAGGTCGCGGACGTCCAGATAGCGGGCCGCCGCGAGCTGGTTGACGGTCGGCGTGTGCAGGTCGGCGGCCTGCTTGGCGACGGCGCAGGCGCGGCGCAGCTCCGCCGGGGCGCGCAGCCAGCCCAGCCGCAGGCCGGGGGCCATCACCTTGGAGAAGGAGCCGAGCAGGACGGTGCGGTCGCGGGCGCCGGGGTGGGCGGCGATCCAGGGGACGTGCTCGCCGTCGTAGCGGAGTTCGCCGTAGGGGTCGTCCTCGACGATCCACAGGCCGTGCCGGGCGGCGACGGCGGCGAGCGCGGCGCGGCGCCCGGCGGGCAGGGTACGGCCGGTGGGGTTCTGGAAGGTGGGGACGGTGTAGAGGAGCTTGGGGCGTTCGCGGGCGACGAGTGCGGCGAGGGCGTCCGGGTCCGGGCCGTCCGCGTCCCCGGGGACGGCGACGATCCGGGCCCCGGCCAGACCGAAGGCCTGGAGGGCGGCCAGATAGCAGGGCTCCTCGACCAGGACGGTGTCGCCGGGGTCGACGAGAGCGGTCGCCAGCAGCGACAGGGCCTGCTGGGAGCCGGTGGTGACGAGCAGGTCGTCGGCGTCGGTCGGCAGGCCGCGGGCCGTGACACGCGCCGCCAGCCGCTCGCGCAGCGCCGGCTCTCCCTCGGTCGTGGCGTACTGGAGGGCCTGGGCCGGGGCCTCCTCCAGCACGTGCCGGAACGCGTCCGCGACCCCCTCGCGGTCGAACAGCTCCGGAGCGGGCAGCCCGCCCGCGAAGTTGATCACCTCGGGGCGGGCGGTGACGGCGAGGATGTCCCGCACCGGCGAACCACCGGTCGTCCGGACCCGGTCGGCCAGCGGGGGGACGGGGCTGGACGGGGAGGCCGGGACGGCGGTCGCGGTGGCGGCGGACGCGTGCGCGGATGCGGATGCGGGCGCGGATGCGGGTGTCATGGCCGCACCATAGAGAGATACGTGCCGTCTACACCTGGCTTTTCGGCATACGGACACCACCGCGGCCCGCGCGCCCGCCGCCCGTACACCGGTCGCCCGTCCCGTACCGCGTCCCAGGGATGCGATGTCGGCGCAGGTCACAGGGCACGGGACCGGATCCGCGTCCCGAGTCGGGCGCCGGAGGTGGCCGGCCGGAGGCGGGACGACCGAGGCTTGCCGCATGTCCCCACGCCCCACTCCCGCAACCGCCGTTCCGGTCCGCCGCCGCGTCCGGCTGCTGGCCGCCGCGCTGACCGCCGTCGCCGCGCTCACCCTCACCGCGTGCCACGACGGCGAGGGCCTGCGCGACGAGGGGCCGTCGGGGAACAGCACGTCGACCGGCGCCGACGGCGAACCCGCCGGCAGCACCGGCGCCGACAGCGGTAGCGGCAGCGGTTCCTAAGGCGTCGCGGAGGCTCCCGCCCGCTGCCAGGCGGAACCGCCGAGCGGGAACTCGTAGGCCGGGCGCCCGTTGTCGCCGCTGGTGCGGAACGGCCTGCCCTCGTCGTCGATCCTCAGCGTGCCCCGCCGTGAGCCGCTGGACCAGGACAGCTCCAGATACCAGCTCACGTCGTACGCGGAGGCGTCGGCGGTCACGTAGTAGACCTCCGGGTCGGACTCGCTCACCGTGAACGGGAAGTCCCGGTGCCCCGCCTCGGGCACCAGCGCCGGGCGCGCCGCGTCCAGGGCGACCGAGAAGGCGCGCGTCGGCACACTGCCGCCGCAGCCGACGCCCGGGTAGCCCATGGCGTAGTCGTTCCAGGCGAGCGGGGAGCGCACGGCCACCGTACGGACCGTCAGGCTGTCCACGACCACGGTCTCGGCGCCCCGCCCCTGCACCGTCAGTTCCAGGTACTGCTCCCCCGCCGACACGGCCCCGTGCCGGGAGACCCAGGCCGGCGCGTCCGGCTCGACCGGCGGCGGGCTGACCTCCCCCGGTCCCTGCCGGATCAGGTAGTGCTGCCCGCAGGGACTTTCCCAGGCGTACGGGCGGATGGTGACCGTCAGCGGGACGGCCGTGCCGGAACCCTCGGCCGCGGTGTCGGACCCGGCGGAACCGGCGGCGGACGCGGAGGGCGACGAGGCGGACGAGGGGGAGGCGGAGCCGGACGGGGTCCCGGTCGCGGTCGGCGAGGGGGAGGCCGAGGCGGACGGCGAGCCGCCCCGCTCACCCCGCCCCTGCGCGGACGCCGCCCCCACGGAGCCTTTGGCGCCGCCGTCGTCGTCCGTGCCACCGCCCGGAAGGACGAGGGCCAGGGCGAGCGCCACGGAGCCGAGGGCGACCGCGGCACCGACACCGGCGAGGAACAACGGGCGGCGGGTGCGCGGGGGTTGCCCACCGCCGGCCGTACTCACGACGACCTCCGTGTCCTCGGCCCGCTCCGTCTCCTCGGCCCGCTCCGTCTCCCGACCCTTCTCCCTCTCCCTCTCCCTCTTGCTCTCGCTCTCGCTCCCGCTCTCCTGCGCGGTCGGCTCGGGGGCGGACTCGGCCGGGCTCCCCTTCTTGCCCCGCCCCGCGTCCGCGAGCACCCAGCGCCGGTGCAGTTCGACGAGTTCCTCCGGGGCCGCCTTGCAGAGGCGGGCCATGCGCTCCACCGGCGCGTAGTCCGTGGGCACCGCGTCCCCGTTGCAGTAGCGGTGCAGCGTCGACGTACTCATGTGAAGGCGTTTCGCGAGCGTCCCGTAGCTCAGCCCGGAGCGCGCCTTCAGATGTCGCAGCAGCTCCGCGAAGTCGGTCGCCGACACCGTTCCTCCACCCCCATGTCCCATCCCGGCGTTCCAGGGATGGTGTGTTTTCCCAGCTCAGTCCCGTTACGGGCGTTCCAGTGTCCCTGATCGTCCGCCGGTCGTGGCGGCCGGGACGGATGCGGTCACAAGCTTTGACCGACCAAGGACACCGCCGCAACACGGCACCACGGAAGAGGACTTCACGATGCGTATCCGCCGCACCCGCCACCTGCTCGCCCTCACCGCACTGACCGCCCTCGCCCTCACCGCGTGCGAGAACGGGACGGGCACGAGGGACGAGGGGGCGTCGGCGCTTCCCGCGTCGTCCGTGACGACACCGCCCGCGAAGCCGGCGGCCGACGGCAGCGCCGGGGCGTCCGAGAACACCACCGGCTCGAAGGGCTCCTCCGGCACCGGGACCTCCGGGACCTCCGGCGCCAAGACCCCCGACGCCAAGGCCCCCGGCGCCTCCGACGCCGCGACCCGCGTCCTGTGCAACGGCTCGAACACCAAGGTCACCGCACAGTCGCTCAGCCGCCCGCTCAACCACATGCTGCTCACCGTGACCAACACCGGAAGCAGGACCTGCGATCTGACCTACTACCCGGTGCTGCGCTTCGACGAGATGCAGTGGGTGCCGCAGGCCGCCGAGGAGACCCACCCGCAGGCGGTGACGACCCTCGCGCCGGGCGAGTCCGGGTACGCGGGCGTCCTGCTGTCCGCCGCCGACGGAAGCGGCGACGGCGGACAGACCGCCGAGAAGCTCACCGTCGCCTTCCAGGGCATGACGCCGAACAGCAGCGGCGGCGCCTCGGCCACCCCGGCCCTGCCGGCCGGGGGCGTCTACTACGACAGCTCCCTGACGGTGACGTACTGGCAGCAGGACGCGGACGACGCCCTGTCCTGGTAGGGGTTCTGAGTCGACAGGGCCTAGCGGAGCTTCAGCGCCGCTTCCGTCGCCCAGTACGTCAGGATGTTCCGCGCCCCGGCCCGCTTGATGCCGGTCAGCGTCTCGAAGATCGCCCGGTCGCGGTCGACCCAGCCCTTCTCGGCGGCGGCCTCGACCATCGAGTACTCGCCGGAGATCTGGTACGCGGCGACCGGCACGTCCACGGCCTCGGCGACCCGGGCCAGGACGTCGAGGTAGGGGCCGGCCGGCTTGACCATGACCATGTCGGCGCCCTCCTCCAGGTCCAGCGCCAGCTCCCGCATCGACTCGCGGAGGTTGGCCGGGTCCTGCTGGTAGGTCTTGCGGTCGCCCTGGAGCGAGGACCCGACGGCCTCCCGGAAGGGGCCGTAGAACGCGGAGGAGTACTTCGCGGTGTAGGCGAGGATCGAGACGTCCTCCCGGCCGATCTGGTCGAGGGCGTCGCGGACGACGCCGATCTGGCCGTCCATCATCCCGCTGGGGCCCACGACATGGGCGCCGGCGTCGGCCTGGACCTGCGCCATCTCGGCGTACCGCTCCAGGGTCGCGTCGTTGTCCACCCGGCCCTGGGCGTCCAGGACGCCGCAGTGGCCGTGGTCCACGGTCTCGTCCAGGCACAGGTCGGACATGACGAGCAGGTCGTCGCCGACCTCGGCCCGCACATCGCGCAGGGCGACCTGGAGGATCCCTTCCGGGTCGGTGCCGGGCGTGCCGAACGCGTCCTTCTTCGACTCCTCCGGCACCCCGAAGAGCATGATCCCGGAGACCCCGGCCTCCACGGCCTCCAGCGCGGCCTTCTTCAGGCTGTCCCGGGTGTGCTGCACCACACCGGGCATCGCCTGGATCGGCACCGGCTCGCTCACGCCCTCCCGCACGAAGGCGGGGAGGATGAAGTCGGCCGGGTGCAGCCGGGTCTCGGCGACCATGCGCCGCATCGCGGGGGTGGTGCGCAGTCGCCGGGGACGCGTACCGGGAAAGGAACCGTACTTCGTCATGCCACCTACGCTACGCCCGTCCCGGCAGCCCCTTTGCCGACGAACCGTCGGCCTCCCCCGGCCTTCCCCCGGCTGCCCCGGAGCCGCCCCGGGCGCGTCACCCCGACACCGCCCCGGCACCACCCCCACGTCCCCGGGAGACGCCCCCTAGAACCAGCCCCGCTCGCGCGCCAGCAGTGCCGCCTGGAAGCGATTGCCCGCGTGCAGCCGGGTCATCAGGGACGCCACGTGCTTGCGGTACGTCCGCACCGAGATCCCGAGGTCACGGGCGCCGCTCTCGTCCTTGTCCGCGTCGTAGAGGGCCCGCAGGATGCGGCGCTCGATCTCGCTGAGCAGCTCGTCGTCCTGGCCGGGCAGTTCCTGGGCCATCGCCCACATCCGGTCGAACAGGGTGACCAGCGTGGCGACGAGCCCGGGTTCGCGGGTGAGGAGGGCACCCTTGGAGGTGTCCGCCGGGTCGATGGGCGTGAGCGCCGCGTGCCGGTCGCAGATGATCATCCGCTCCAGGGGCTGGTGGGAGATCCGTATCTCCGCGCCCTTCGCGGACAGCTCCCGCAGATACGACAGGGTGGTCGGGTCGTCGAGCGCGGGAGCCGCCATCAGCGTGCGCATCCGCACGCCGCGGCGCAGGATCCTGAGGTCGATGGGGCGTGAGAAGTCCGCGGACTCGGGGGTGATGATGCCCGTCGGGTTGGTGGTGAGGCTCTCGGTGCGGGCGAAGAAGGTGAGCTCGTCGATCACCGCCCGGACGGCCTCCATGCCCTCGATCTGCTGCACGGTCGGCGCGTCGGACGGCACCGGGGGCGGCGCGCCGGCCGGTTCCCGTTCCTTGCGGAGCGAGTCGACGATGCCGTCGGCCTCCGCCGCGTCCTCCAGTTCGCCCCGCAGCCGGTCCAGCCGCCGCTCGATGAGCCGCTCCACCGCGCGGGCGGGCGGCACCGGGCGCAGCGCCCCCGTGTGGGTGCGGGTGACGATGCCGAGTTCCACGAGGTGGTCGGCGATGTCCGCGGGGACGTCGTCGGGGACGGCCTGGCCGGGATCCGTCGCGCCGCATCGCAGCAGCCGTCGGTAGGAAGCCTCCTCCTCTCTGCCGACGCCCAGGAACTGCAGACTCGGTCGCGCCATGTTTTCCCCCCGCGCACGTCGCGTTGTCGATCTCGTCACTAGAGATACCTCGGGTGTCTTTCGTTCCGCCACGCCCGTGCGGCGTTCTCGCGGCCCCGACGCGTTGCCCGGCCCCGGTGCAGGAAACGGCACCGGCGGGCCGCAGCAAGTTGCACGATCTTCGCCTCCTGCACGGGGGCCGGGGACGGCAGAGTTGTTCTCGCAAGGAGGCAAGACCGCAAGAGAACGGCCGACTTGCAGGCAGAACAGAACCATTCGCACTTCAGGGGGAAAAACGTGAACCGCTCTGTCGCCGGCTCCACAACCGCTCGTCTCGTCCGCACCGGCCTCCGCGCCGCCGCGACCCTGGCCGCCACCGGCGTCCTGACGCTGACGGCGCAGGGCGCGGCCCACGCCGCCGAGGCGGGACCCGCGTCCGGCCGGACGGCCGCCGCCTCCGTCACCGCCGCCTCTGCCTCTGCCTCTGCCTCTGCCTCCGCTTCTGTCTCCGGCGGGCTGCCGACCCTGCCGCAGCTGCCGCACCTGCCCGGGAAGCCGACCCTGCCGGCCCTGCCCGGTCTCCCCACGCTGCCGGACATCCTGGGCCCGGTCGTCGACACCCTCGACGGCAACCACGACTGGGGCGTCATGCCGGCCGACCCCAACCCGGGTCGGCCCGCCCCGAAGCCCGGCGTCTGAGCCGCACCCGCCCCTGACGGCGGGCCCCTGACCAAGGCCCGCCGCCCCGCCTCCGCGGAGCCGGCGCACCCCTTCAGAGAAATCCCGTCTCCCGGGCACAGCCCTGCCCGCACACGAGAGAGATATAAGCCGCCATGACGGAATATTCGGTTCTTGTCCCGTTCGTGCCGCGCCGCCTCGAACAGGCGCTGCCGTTCGCGGGTCTGGTGAACTGGACGCCCGCCGTGCGGCTCTGGCAGGGACAGTCGATGCTCCTGGAGCCCCACCAGACCTTCGTCGGGGCGGCCGGAGCCGGCTTCCGGGTCCCGGTCGGGTTCGGGGTCACGCTGATGCCGCTGCGGCACCCCTTCGAGGCCGCCAACCAGGCCCGTTCCGTCGCCCTGGCCACCGGCCATCCGGTGATCGCCGGCTTCGGCCCCGGCGCGCCCGCCTTCCAGGAGAACCTGCTGGGAGCCCCGTACGAGAAGCCGCTGGCCGTGGCCCGGCAGTATCTGACGGCCGTGCGCCGGCTGCTGGACGGCGAGCTGGTGCACATGGACGGCCCCGAGTACACCTTCCAGGCACAGCTCGCGCCGGCCGCCGCACCCCGTGTGGACGTCGGACTCGGTGTGCTGCGGCCCGGAATGGCCCGGCTGGCCGGCGAGATCGCCGACACGGTGATCACCTGGCTGACCCCGCCCTCCTATCTGCGCGAGGTGCTGCTGCCCGCCGTCGAGGAGGGCATGGCGAGGGCCGGCCGCACCGACCGGCCGCGCATCGTCGCCATGGTCCCGGTGGGCCTGGAACGCGAGGGCACCGCACCCGAACGGCTCGCGCTGGCGAGCAACTACGCGCACCTTCAGGCCCCGCACTACCTGGACATGCTCCGGCGGGCCGGCGTCGAGACCGCGGGACAGGACCCGCACGCGATCGCGCGGGGCGCGGTCGACGTGGGCGCCTTCGTCACCGGTGACCTCGACACGGTCGTCAAGCGGCTCGACGAGTACCGGCAGGCCGGCGTCGACGAGATCGTCCTCAACGCCACGGGCGTCAACAAGATGTTCGGCACCCAGGAGGCGATCGGCGACCTCACGGAGATCCTCCGCACCGCCGTCTGACGCCCCGCACTCCGCACCCCAGACCCCACACCCCGTACCCGAGGACCACACCGTCATGGACACAGCCACGCGCAGACGCGCGAAGGAACACATCATGTCGTGGGGTTCGGGCGGCCGCCGGCCGTCCGGTGTCCCCGAGACCTCGATCGCCACGATCGTCCTGGCCGACGCCCGTCACCGGGACGCCGTCGGCCACCTCACCGGCCCCGGCACCCTCGTCTTCGTGCCGGAGACCGGCGCGGGAGAGGCGACCGGCGGCACGGTCCCCTACGGCGGCTCGCTGCGCGATCCCGGCGTGGACTTCGCCCTCGGCGAGGACTTCTACCTCCAGACCCAGGACTACGCGTCCAGCGCGTACATGTCCGTGCTCGGCCCGACCGTCGTCCGGGTGTTCGGCCTTGAGGACTTCTCGGCCTTCGTCGCCGACGCCGACCGCGCCCTGCACGAGGGCGTCTTCCCCGACTTCCTGATCACCCCGGCGGTCCTGCTCGCCGACACCGCCGCCCTCGGCGGCCCGCGCACCGCCGACGGCCCCGCCCTGCGCCTGTACGTCGACCCGGACGGCCGGGTCTCCACCTCGCCGTCCGGCTCCCCGCTGGGCACGGTCGCCGACGACATGGCCACCCTCGTCACCCGCTACGAGCACGTCAACGCGGCCAGCGAGGCACCGTGCGCGGTGAGTCTGGGCGCCGCCGTCCCGGAGGAGGCGCGCACCGCGGCCCTCCAGACCCGTCCCTTCCTCGGCCGCTACCTGGCCGCCGTGCAGGCCCTGCGGGCGCTGACCTCGCAGGACGTCGGCGGCCTGAAGGTCTCCGGCTTCGGCCACCGGCTCGGCGGCACGTCCGACGGCGACGCCGATCTGCGCGACCCCTCGCTCCCGCTGGTCCTGTGGAACACCGAACAGGCCTACGTCGTGGCCGGCGGCCGGGCGTTCGCCGTGGGCCACTCCTTCGCCGCCGCCGTCGAGAGCCTGCTGACCTCCGCCCCCGACCGGCTCCCCGTCCATGTCCTGGACCAGGTCCGCGCCTTCTTCACCGACCGCGGCCTGCCCGTCCCCGACACCCGCACACCGGCAGGTGCCCGATGACCACCCTCACCCTCCCGCCCGGCCTCGGCGGTGAGCGCGTCACCGCCCTCGGCGACCGCGCCCGGCTCTGCGGCCTCTACGACACGCTCGGCGCCCCCGTCTACGACGACCTCGCCGCCGCCGACGGCTTCGAGATCGGCGACATCGTCTCCGCCGTACGCACCGGAGCCGAGGGCCCCGTCCTCGACCTGGCCGCCGGAGCCGGCCGCTTCACCCTCCCGCTGCTGGCCACCGGACGCGAGGTCACCGCCCTCGACCTGTCCGCCGACATGCTGGACCTGCTGCGGGCCCGGCTCGCCAAGGCCCCGCGCCCGATGCGTGAGCGCTGCACGGTCGTCCAGGGCGACATGGCCGCCTTCGACCTGCGCCGCGCCTTCGGCCACATCGTCCTCGGCACCACCTCCCTCTCGCTCCTCGACGAGGCGGGCCGGGCCGGCCTGTACCGGTCGGTGGCCGCCCACCTCGCCCCCGGCGGACGGTTCCTGGTCTCCGTGATGGAACGCGCCGACGACGACGCGCCCACCGAGGTGCACTCCCGGGTCCGGGGCGCGAGCGGCACCGCGTACGACCTGTACGAGTACTGGCCGGCCGGCGCCGCGGTCCGCCACGTGACCATCGCGCCGGTGGAGACCGGGTCCGAGGCGACCGGGGCGCCCGGGAAGGCCGCGGACGGTCCCGTCACCGTCTGCGTCGACGAGGTCGGCACGATGAGCATCGCCGCCATCGAGGCCGAACTCGCCGAGGCCGGGCTCACGATCGCCGGACGCCGGCCGCTGACCGGCATGGGCGACCGCCACCGGGTGACGCTGCTGAAGGCGGTGTCCGCCCGATGAGCAGCGCCCTGTGGCCCTACCTGATCCCGCCGAGTGCCCACGGCAAGGACGCCGACTGCGCGGTGAGCGCCCGCGGTCACCGCATCACCTTCGCCGACGGCAGCGAGGTCCTCGACGCCGACAGCGGCCTGTGGAACGTCAACATCGGCTACGGCAACCGGGCGATCGCCGCCGCCGTCGCCGAGGCCGCCGCCACCGGCTCCTACCTGCACTCCTTCCGCTTCGAGAACACCTACGCCCGCAAGGCCGCCGACGATCTGCTCCAGGTCTGCGGACCCGGGCACTACGGCCGGGTGCTGCTCTCCTCCGGCGGAGGCGTCGCCAACGACGCCGCGATGAAGCTCGTCCGCCACTACCACGCCCTCAAGGGCCACCCGCGGCGCAACCTCGTGGTCGCCCTGCGCGGCAGCTTCCACGGCCTGACCTTCGGCGGCTTCGCCCTCACCGGCGAGGACCTCGGCCAGCGGGTCTACGGCGTCGACCAGCGTCTGATCCGGCACGTCACACCCAACGACGTCGACGAGCTGACGGCCCTGATCGCCCGCAGCGGGCAGCAGATCGCGGCGGTCGTGGTGGAGCCGGTGCTCGGCACCGGGACGATCCCGCTCACCGACGAGTACCTCGCCGCACTCGTGCGGCTGCGCGACGAGACCGGGTTCCTGCTGGTCGCCGACGAGGTCGCCACCGGCTTCGGCCGCACCGGCACCTTCTTCGCCTCGCAGAGCTGGCCGGGGCAGCCCGATGTGCTGCTGTCCTCCAAGGGCCTGACCAACGGCACCTGCCCCGCCTCGGCCGTCGTCTTCTCCCAGGAGATCGCCGACGCCTTCACCGAGCACGACGCGATCCTCACGCACGCCGAGACCCAGGGCGGAAGTTCCGTGCCGGCGGCGGCCGTCAGCGCGGCCATCGCCGAGATGCACCGCCTGGACGCGGTGGTCGCCGGCCGCCGGGTCGCCGCCCGCCTGGACGACGCGATCACCGACCTCGTCGCCCGGCACCCGCTGGTCACCGGCGCGTCCGGCCGGGGCTGTTTCCGCACCCTGCGGATCGGCGGACCCGGCGGACACCGGCTCTCGCCGCCCGGCGTGGCCCATCTGGTCGGCGCGGTCCGCAGGGCCGGCGCCATCGTCCACCCCGGCCCCGCCGGCATCCAGCTCGTGCCGTCCCTGACGTACTCCGACGCCGAGGTCGACGAGTTGATGACCTGCGTGGAGTCCGGCCTCGACTCCCTCGTTCCCACCGCCGCTCCGGCCACCCACCGCTGACCGTCCGCCAAGGAGATTCGCCATGAACCAGCAGAACCCGAAGATCGAACAGCAGTTCGCCACCGAGGAGTTCTCCACCGACGCCACCGAGCTGGAGATGCAGGAACTGGAGGCCCTGGAGTCCCCCGGCTTCTGGACCGGTGTCTCGATCGGCACCGCGGTCAGCGTCTCGGTCGTCGTCGCGACCTGATCCCGCACCCCCGGACAGCCCGCCGCCGAACCCGCCGCCGACCCGCGGACAAGCCCGCCTCGGCCCCACTTCCGGCAAAGGAATGAGCTGGGCCGAGGCAGGTCGCCCCACCGTATCCCACCCCTCTCCACCCCGTATCCGACGCAGAGCACAAGGAGCTGCCGTGCACACCGAGACCGCCGCCCTCGCCACCAGGCGCCGCCCCGCGCGGCCGGCGAAGGTCCGCAAGGGTGCGATCCGGCCCGAGTTCGTCCCGCCGGCACCCCCGCTGCGCGGCATCGGCCGGCTGGCCGACTGGCTGCGGCAGGACGGCACACGGGCCGTCACCGTCGTCGCCGACCCGGCGGTCGCCCGACAGCCCGTCACCACGAAGGTGTGCGCGCAGATCGAGAGCGTCGGCCTCACCCCGACCGTGATCGTCCTGGACGGCCCCACCGGCCTGGACGAGGTCGCCGAGGCCGCCGCCCGGCTCACCCCCGACGAGCTGGTCGTCGGCATCGGCGGCGGCACCACCCTCGACTTCGCCAAACTGGCCGCCCTGTCGGCCCGCCACCCCGACTTCCCCCGCTACCTCACCTCCCCGCAGCGCAGCGGCTTCCTGGTCCTGCCGCCCGCCCTCGGCTCCCGGGCCCGGGTCCTCGCGATCCCCACCACCCTGGGCACCGGCAGCGAACTCGGCACGGTCGCCTGCTTCACACGCGACGGCGCGAAACTCCTGGCCACCGGCTCCTGCCTCCGGCCCGTCGCCGCCCTGTGGGCACCGGAGGCCACCGAGACGCTGCCCGCCGAACTCATCGCGGACGGCGCCCTGGAGGCCCTGTTCCGCACGGTCAGCCCGTACACCGGCGACGACACCGACCTCCCGGAGCAGGACGCCGAGGTCGAGTCCCTCGCCGCCCGGCTGGTGGTCGCCGGCTACGAGGTCGCCGCCCTGCGCGCCGAGAGGCGGCCCGTACCCGCCGCCCTGCGCCTGCGGATCGCCGAGTCCAGCGGCGAGAGCCAGATCGGCCGGATCAACATCGGCCGCAGCCCGTACGCCGTGAAGTGCTGGGCGATGGCCAACGAACTCTCCACCACCCTGAACCTGGCGAAGATGCGGACCGTCTCCGCGCTGTGGCCGGTGCTGTGGCGGCACACCCTGGCCGGAGACACCCGGCTGGGCAGCCCCGCCCGTGTCCACCGCCTGTGGACGGCCCTGCGCCGGACCGCCCCCTGGCTGTCCGACGACCCCGCCGACGGCCTGCTCCAGCTGATGCGCGACTGGCGCGTCGACCGCACGGTGCGGGCCGACGCCGCCCGGATCGACCGGGCCACCACGCGCATCATGCGCGGCTGGGGCGCGGGACTTCCCATCCTCGACGAGTTGAGCGCCGCCGATGTCCGCGCGCTCCTCACCGAGGCCACCGAGCCGGCCTCGGGCGCAGCGTCCCCCGCCGCCCGAGGCCCACAGACCCTCGGGGACGCCACCCGGCGCCCCTGAGTCCCGAACGGTCCCGGAACCCTCCGGGACCCGACCCGAGGAGAAGCACATGAGCGAGATCAACAAGAACGTCGTCGAGACCGAGCTCCAGGACCTGGCCGTCTCCGAGCTGGAGATGCAGGAGCTGGAGGCCCTGGAGGCCCCGGGCTGGGCCACCTCCGCGGGCGTCAGCGTCGGCATCTCGCTGGTCTCCGTCGCCTGGAGCCTCACCTGATCCCGACCGGCCCCACTCACCACCCCACACCGACAAGGGAGAAGCACATGAGCGAGATCAACAACAACGTGGTCGAGACCGAGCTCCAGGCCGTCGCCGCCGACTCGGAGCTGGAGATGCAGGAGCTGGAGGCCCTGGAGGCCCCGGGCTGGGCCACCTCCGCGGGCGTCAGCGTCGGCATCTCGGTCGTCTCGATCGCCTTCAGCCTCACCTGATCGACCCTCCTACCCCCTTCCCGACCGACCGAAAGGAAGCCGTCATGGCCGACATCAAGAACGACACCCCCGAGACCGTCGAGAACGTCGAGCTGGAGATGCAGGAGCTCGAGGCCCTGGAGGCCCCCGGCTTCTGGACCGGCGTCTCCATCGGCGCCGGCGTCTCCTCCGCCGTCGCCACCTCGATCGCCCTCACCTGATCCCGTCCCCCACCACCACCGACCCGACCGACCGAGAGGAAGCCGTCATGGCCGACATCAAGAACGACACCCCCGAGACCGTCGAGAACGTCGAGCTGGAGATGCAGGAGCTCGAGGCCCTGGAGGCCCCCGGCTTCTGGACCGGCGTCTCCATCGGCGCGGGCGTCTCCTCCGCCGTCGCCACCTCGATCGCCCTCACCTGATCGAGCCCGCACCGAGGGAACGCGACCCCCAGTGAGCAGCCCTCACTAGGTCTTCGGTGACACGGACACCGCAGATCCTGCCTCGGCCCTGCTTCCGGCAAAGGAATGAGCTGGGCCGAGGCGGGGGGCGCCCCCAGACATCCCGACCGACCTGTGAGGAACCCACCGTGAGCGCCACCACCGCATCACCCGCTGCGCCTGCCGCGCACACGCAGCGGCCGAACCGCGCACCGGGCACCGAGATCCACCCGCCCATGGGCGACGGCGGCACCTGGGTGCTGCAACGTGGCCCCCGCTACATCCGGGTGAGCCCCGATGTCGCCGGTCTCGCCCGGCACCTCGACGGCGAGCGCGACCACCCGGAGCTGGCCCGTCTGATGGGCGGCACCTGGTCCCCCGCCATGGTCGGCTTCGCCGTACGACGGCTCGACGAGCTCGGTCTGATAGACGACGGCGCGATGAAGGCACCGCGTCGCGAGGGCCGGTTCAAGATGGCCCCGCCGTTCACCTTCCAGTTCACGCTGCTGCGGCCGGGCCGCGCGATGCAGTCCCTGCAACCTCTGTTCGTCCGCCTCGGCAACCGCTACCTGATCGGCGCCGCCCTGCTGACCGCGCTGGCCGGCCTCGCCGCGCTCGCCGCGCAGCACACCTACGTCGAGGGCGCGCTCTCCGGCCCGCTGTCGCCGCTGACCTACCTGGGCGTCCTGGCCGGGCTGATCGCCGGCACCTCGATCCACGAGCTGGGGCACGCGGCCACCCTGATCCGCTACGGCGGCCGCCCGTCCCGTATCGGGATCATGCTCTTCTACCTGATGCCGGCGTTCTTCTGCGACGTCTCCGACGCCTGGCGTCTGCCGCGGCGCCGCCAGCGCGTCCATGTCGCCCTCGCCGGACCCGCCGTCCAGACCTTCCTCGCCGGCGCCGCCGCCCTCGCCGCCTGGCCGCTCGCCGACGGCGGACCGAGGACCACCCTGGTCTTCTTCGCCCTGGGCAGCTATGTCACCGGCCTGCTGAACCTCCTCCCCTTCATCAAGCTCGACGGCTACATCGCCCTGATGAGCCACGCCGACATCCCCTACCTGCGCGACCGTGCCATCACCGACGCCCGCCGCGCGATCGCCCGCCTCCTCTTCGGCGGCCACTACGCACGCGAACTGACCACCCGCTGGACCACCTGGTACGGCCTGGCCTGCATGGTCTTCCCGCTGTACCTGCTGTCCACCGCACTCCGGCTGTGGATCGACCTGCTGCGGCGCGGCGGCTGGATCGGCGTCGGCCTGGCCGCCTGCGGGCTGTCGTACGGCCTGTACTTCCTGGGCCGCGGCGTGCGCCGGCTGGCCGGCGAGGTACGTGCCGCCGAGGCCGGCCGCCTCCGGGTGGCGGGTGTCACCGGCGCCCTGGCGGCCCTGGCGACCGCCCTGCTCTTCCTGCCCGTCCCGCACACCGTCTCCGCCGCGTACGTCACCCGTGCCGACGGCGTCGAGCTGGTGCTGCTGGACGGCGCCGACACCGACCGGATCAGGCCGGGCCAGCAGGTGACGCTGACCGCCAACGGCCCGGTCCTGCACCCCACGACCGGCAGCGCGACCGTGGGCGCCGCGGCGCCGGACGGCACCGCGCCCCTGTCCTCCTTCTTCCCGATCGCGCTGCCCGAGGCCTACGCCCTGCCGGTCACCGGCTACCGGCTGACCCTCGAACGCGTACCGGACGAGCCCACGGGAGCCGCGGAGGTGCACACCGGCAGCCTCCCCCTGTGGGAGGTCGCCCACCGCACCTACCTGAGCCCCTTCCTCCCGTAGGACCCGAGCGGCCCGTCCGCGAACGCCACCCACTCTTCCCACCCGAAACGGCCAGGAGACGTACCGTGCTCGACTTCCGCTTCCTCGACTTCTGCCGCGAGGACTCCCTCTTCTACGACGCCCCCGATCACGACGGCGCCGCCGACCAGGACTTCCACGCGGGCCGCATCCCCGGCACCGGCTGGACGGTGACCCGCGGAAGAGAGTGGACGTTCTGCACGCCACCGGACCTCGACGTCCCCGACCAGGGCTGGAAGATCCACGTCTCCGCCTCGCCGGACAACGCCGCCGAACTGCTCGACGCCGTCGCCCCGTACTGCGCCGAGAACGGGCTGATGTACAAGTACATCTCCAACCGGGAGATCCTCGGCCGGCGCGGCTCCAAGTACGGCGACCGCAGCGCCAGCGGCAAGTTCATCACCATCTACCCGCCCACCGAGGAGAGCCTGGAGCGCACCCTCGACGAGCTGGAGGAGCTGGTCGGCGGCACCCCGGCGCCGTACATCCTCAGCGACCTGCGCTGGAAGCAGGGCCCGCTGTTCGTGCGGTACGGCGGGTTCGTGCTGAAGATGGCCCGCGCCGCGAACGGCGCCCTGGTCCCCGGCATCCGCAACCCGCAGGGCGAGATGGTGCCGGACGTGCGCCGCCCCGCGTTCCGCCCGCCGGAGTGGGTCACCCTGCCGCCGTTCCTGGCCGAGGCCCACCGCGAGCGCAAGCAGGGCACCCTGAAGGACTTCCCGTTCCGCGTCCACAAGGCGCTGCACTTCTCCAACGGCGGCGGTGTCTACCGCGCGGTCGACCAGCGCGACGGCACCGAGGTGCTGCTGAAGGAGGCCCGTCCGCTGGCCGGCCTCGACGCGAGCGGCGCCGACGCGATCACCCGGATGGAGCGCGAGCACTGGGCGCTGACCAAGCTGGCCGGCCTGCCCACCGTCCCGGCGCTGATCGACTACCGCGACGGTCACGAACACCGCTTCCTGGCCCGGGAGTTCGTCGACGGCGAGGCGCTGATCGACGTACTGCGCCGCCGTCACCCCTTCACCAGCGGCGACGACACGCCCGAGGCGCGGGTCGCCTACACCGCCTGGGCGCTGGACATCCTCGACCAGGTCTCGGCCGGCGTGGCCGCGATGCACGGGCGCGGGGTCGTCTTCGGCGACCTGCACCCGGGCAACATCCTGCTCAAGGCCGACAACACGGTCGCGTTCATCGACATGGAGACCTGCACCCCGGTCGAGGACGGCTACCAGCAGGCGATGGGCGCCCTCGGCTTCCACGCCCCGCACCACCTCACCGGCGCGGCCGTCGACCTGTTCGCGCTGAACGTGCTGCGCCTGACGATGTTCGTGCCGCTGCCCCAGATCGTGCCGTGGGGCGTGGCCAAGGTGCAGACCCTCCTGGACGTGGCGGCGGCCCGGTTCGACCTTCCCGCTCCCCTCGTCACGGCGATCAGGGAGGGCCTCGGCCCGGAGGTGCTGACGTCCGGGCGTGACTTCTCGGTCGCCTGGCCCGCCGTGCCCCACGCCCCGCTGCGCGAGCAGATCGCCCGCTCGATCATCGAGGCCGCCTCCCCCGGCCGCGACGACCGCCTCTACCCGGGCGACGCCATGCAGTTCCTCACCGAGGGCGGCGGCACGACCTTCGCGTACGGCGCGGCGGGCGTCCTGTGGTCGCTGTCCCGCTCCGGCCAGGACGTCCCGGCCGAGCACGTCCAGTGGCTGGTGGACCACTCCCGGGACGCCGAGACCGACGGCCCCGGCTTCTTCACGGGCCTGGCCGGCATCGCGTACACCCTGGACCACCTCGGCCGCCCCGACGAGGCCGACGCCCTGATGCGGCGCGCCTTCGACACCCCCGTCACGAACGTCAGCGACTCGGTGTGCAACGGCTGGTCGGGCCTGGGCCTGGTGGCCCTGCACCTCGCCGACCGCCGCGACGACCCCGCCTATCTGGACATGGCCCGCACCCTCGCCGAGCGCCTCGGCACCCAGGAGAGCGCGGGCACCGGCCCCAAGCGCGTCGGCCTGGTCCACGGCGGCTCCGGGCACGCCCTGTTCCTGCTCCGCCTCTTCGAGAGCACCGGCGAGCGCCGCCACCTGGACGCGGCGGAGTCCGCCCTGCGCACCGACCTCGACACCATCGACCTGGAGCAGGAGGACAGCCGTCTGCGCCTGGGCCCGGGGCTGATCGGCAGCGCCGGCATCGCCCTGGTCATCCGTGCCCTGTCGGTCCACCGCGGCGCCGCCGACCTCACCGAGGCCCACGAGCGCCTCCTGGACACCGTCCACACCCACTTCGCCACCTCCTGTGGCCTGTTCACCGGCCGCGCGGGAGCCCTTCTCACCCTCACCGGCGACCACCACGCCCCCCACCAGGTCCGCGCCCACCTGGACGCCCTGGGCTGGGAGGCCATGGCCGCCGAACCCGGCCGCGTCGACTTCCTCGGCGACCACGGCTACCGCCTGTCCACCGACCTCGCGACGGGTTCGGCGGGCGTCCTGCTGGCGCTGACCGCGATCGCGGAGGACGACCCGGCGGTCCTGCCGTTCCTGGCGCCCTCCCGTACGGAGGCGGCCTCGTGATCGACATCCCCCGCACCCTCGCCCCCACCACCGGCATCGCCGCCCGCCACTCCCTCCTCCCCCCGCAGCCCGGCAACCCCCTGTGGAGCACCGCCGTGGCCCTGCGCCCCGTCGCCGGCTGGGCGGAACCGGACGTCCCCCTGTCCGCCCTCGTCGCCGGCGCCAACGGCCACTCCCGCGCCGACGCCCTGCTGCGCGGCGCCGGCGAGGCGGTCGAGCGCCGTGCCCTGCACCCGGTGGGCCACCTGCCCGTCGTCCACGGCACCGCCGCCGCCCTGGGGGAGACGGCGTTCCCGGCCCACGCCCACGCCCTCGCCCACCCGGCCGCGGCCACCGCCCCCCTCGACTGGTATCCGGCCCGGCGTCTGAGCGACGGCTCCCCCGTCCTCGTCCCGGCGGGCCTGGTCGACTGGCCGACCACCGCACCGGCCGCGCTCTTCGACCCCTCGCCGTCCGGCGCCGCGTCCGGCAGCAGCCACGCCATGGCCCTGCGTTCGGCCCTGATCGAGATCGTCGAGCGGGACGCCTTCACCACGGCCTGGGGCCGCCGGCTGCGCCTGCCGAGCTGGACCGACCCCCTTGCGGCGGTCGCCGGCAGCCCCGACCACCCCACCGGAGAGGCCCTGCGCGCCCTCTGGCAGCGGGCCCTGGCCGAGGGCATCGAGGCGACCTTCGCCCACATCCCCACCGCCGTCCCCGGCCTGTGGTGCGTGCTCGCCTGCCTGGTCGAGCCCGGGGGCGCGACGGCCACGGTCGGCATGAAGGCCTCCGACCGCCCCCACGACGCCCTGCTCGGCGCGCTCCAGGAGGCCTGGCAGGTCCGTGCCGCCCTGGAGGCGAGCGCGTCCTTCGGCCCCCTTCCGGCGTCCGCTCCCGTCGTGACCGAGCACGACCGCATCCGCCACATGCTCACCGGCCGCGCCCACGACGCCGTACGCGACTGGGTCGCGGGCTTCACCCCCGCCGTCCACCCCATGACGGTGTCAGAGGTGGGCACGGACGACCTGCTCGCCACCCTGCTCGCCGACGGCGCCGACCCCCTGCTCGTCGACCTCACCCCCCGCCTGCCCGCGACCGTCACGGCGATGGGCTGGCAGGCGGTGAAGGTGATCCCGGCCGGCTACCAGCCCCTGCGCATGGACGAGACCTACGACTGGACCTGGCACCTGCCCCGCCTGGCCTCCGCGCCCGAGCGCACCGGCTGCCCCGCCCGCCTGGACGACCACCGGGCCGCCACCCCCCACCCCCTGCCCTGACGGAGAGACACGATGCTGGAACTGGACAACGTGGTACGCCGCTTCGGCGACCACTGCGTGGTCGACCACGTCACCTTCCGCGTCGACGACGGCCGGATGACCGGCTTCGTCGGCGGGAACGGCGCGGGCAAGACCACCACCATGCGCATGATCATGGGCGTCCTCGCCCTGAACGGCGGCGAGATCCGCTGGAACGGCTCCCCGGTCACCGCCGACGACCGGCGCGGCTTCGGCTACATGCCCGAGGAGCGCGGCCTGTACCCGAAGCAGACCGTCCTCGGCCAGCTGGTCTACCTGGGCCGGCTGCGCGGCCTCACCGCCCGCGCCGCCGAGCGCTCGGCCTCGGACCTGATCGAGCGGCTGTCGCTCGCCGAAAAGCGCCAGGAACGCCTGGAGTCGCTCTCCCTCGGCAACCAGCAGCGCGTCCAGATCGCCGCCGCCCTGATCGGCGACCCGCACCTGCTGGTCCTGGACGAGCCGTTCTCCGGCCTCGACCCGCACGCCGTCGACTCCATGGCCGAGCTGCTGCGCGAGCACACCGACCGGGGCGTGCCGGTGCTGTTCTCCTCCCACCAGCTGGAGCTCGTGGAGCGGCTCTGCGACGACCTGGTCGTCCAGGCCGCCGGCCGCACCCTGGCCCGGGGCACCGCCGACAGCCTGCGCCGCCGGGGCCGCGTCCGCCACCGCCTGGTGACCGGCGGCGGAACCGACTGGCTGCGCGAGGTGCGGGGCGTCGACGTCATCACGGCGGAACACGGCACCGCCCTGCTCGAACTCGCCACCGACGAGGTGGCCGACCGACTCCTGGCGGAGGCACTGCGCCGGGGCCCGGTCCGTGAGTTCGCCGAGATCGTCCCCAGTGTCGCCGACGTGTTCAGGGAGATGACGGCAGCATGACCACACTGACGACGGAGAAGCCCCGGCGGACCGAGACCGTGCCGCCCCCCGGGCCCGCGCCCCGGCACCGCCCCGCCAAGGGCGCCTGGCGGATCGTCACCGCCCGCGAGATCTCCGTGAAGATCCGCGACCGCGGTTTCCTCGTGTCCACCCTCGTCACCCTCGCCGTCATCCTCGGCGCGGTGGGCCTCCAGTTCTACCTCGCCTCCACGGCCGGGAAGATCACGGTCGCCGCGGTGGCCCCCACCAGCGCCCGGCTCGTGGAGCAGGCGGAGACGATGGCCGGCCGGGCCGACCAGGACGTCGACATCACGCTCGACCACCTGCCCTCCGAGGAGGCGGTGCGCGCCGCGGTCCGCTCCGGCGACGTCGACGCGGGACTGCTCCTCACTCCCGACGGCTGGACCCTGCTGGGCGACACCGACACCGACTCCACCGCCGCCACCTGGCTCGGCGCCGCGGTCCAGGCGTCCGCGACGGAGGCCAACGCCACCGCCGCCGGCACCAGCATGGAGAACCTCGCCCGGGGCGCCACGCTCCGGCACACCCTGCTCTCCCCCGACGAGACCCCCGAAGCGGTCGTCCGCATGGCGACGTACTTCTTCGGCTTCCTCTTCTACCTCGCGGCCGTCCTGCTCGGCGTCTCGCTGGCCACCAGCATCGTCGAGGAGAAGCAGAACCGGGTGGTGGAGATCATCGCCGGCTCGGTCCGCCTCCGCGACCTGCTCATCGGCAAGATCGTCGGGAGTACGACGCTGGCGCTGGCCCAGATGGTCGCGTTCACGGCGGCCGCCGCGATCGGCCTGGTCGCCGCGGGCCACGAGGAGACGTTCGGCCAGGTCACCGCGGGCCTGGGCTGGTTCCTCGTCTCCTATGTGGTCGGTATCGCCGTCCTGGCCTGCGTGTTCGCCGCCGCCGGCGCCATCGCCACCCGCACCGAGGACATCCAGTCGACCACCACTCCGGTCAACGCGATCGTCGCCGTCGTCTTCGTCGCCGGCATCACCGCCTCCGGCACGGCCCAGAGCGTCCTGTCCTTCCTGCCGCTGACCTCGACGATCACCATGCCCGCCAGGATCATCGCCGGCGACACCGCCTGGTGGGAGCCGGCCGTCTCCCTGCTGGTCTCCCTCGCGGCGGCCGCCCTGATCGTCCTGGGAGCCGAACGCGTCTACCGCCGGGCCCTGATGCAGACCGGCCGAAAGCTCTCCTTCCGCCAGGCGCTCAAGCTCACCGACTGACCCGACCGCCCTACCATCCACCCGATCGACCACCCCCCGCACACCAAGGAGAACCCCATGAGCGACCACACCAACCGCCCGAACTCCGTCGTCCTGATCGCCGCCCTCCTCGCCGTCCTGGTCGGCGCCGAGGTGGCCGTCGTCACCAGCGACCTGGCCGACGGCCCCCGTTACGCCATCGGCGGGGCGATCCTCGTCGGCCTGATCGCCGGAGCCTTCCAGCTCAGCCGCGCCCGCCGCACCTCCCGCTGACCGTCCCGACACCACCTGGAGCAGGTCCCATGCCCACCCAGCACGCCGTACGCATCAGCGGTCCGGACGGGGCTCACCCGGAATTCGCCGCGATCCGCCTGATCGCGCAGCTGCCGACGGGCTGGACGGCGACCCTGCTGAACTGCTCCGCCGGCACGGCGGCCCTGACCCTGACCGTCCCCGACGGCTTACCCTCCGCGGCGGTCGACACCGCCCTCGCCACCGCCCTCGCCACCGCGCCCCTGCGGGGCTGGACGAGGGACTGACGAACGACGACGGCCCGCCCCCTGTCACCCAGGGGGCGGGCCGTCGTCATGCTCTGCTCTGCTCTGCTCTGCCGACGATCGCACGCGCCGGGGCGCGCACGACGTCCGGCGAAAAGGCGCTAGGTCGCCCGCCGCCGCCGCGCCCCCGGCCGCCGCTCGCTCGGCCGCGTGACCGGGTCCCCGGCCTCCCGCGCCGCGGCCCGCCGCCGCAGACCGAAGTCGGCCAGCGCCTCCGCGAGCTTGTGCACGGACGGCTCGGGCGCCATCACGTCGACCCGCAGCCCGTGCTCCTCCGCGGTCTTCGCGGTGGCCGGGCCGATGCAGGCGATCACGGTGACGTTGTGCGGCTTGCCGGCGATACCCACCAGGTTGCGCACGGTGGAGGACGACGTGAAGAGCACGGCGTCGAAACCGCCGCCCTTGATCGCCTCACGGGTGTCCGCCGGCGGCGGCGAGGCCCGCACGGTCCGGTAGGCCGTGACGTCGTCGACCTCCCAGCCCAGCTCGATCAGCCCGGCGACCAGGGTCTCGGTGGCGATGTCGGCCCGGGGCAGGAACACCCGGTCGATCGGGTCGAAGACCGGGTCGTAGGGCGGCCAGTCGTCGAGCAGCCCGGCCGCGCTCTGCTCACCGCTGGGCACCAGGTCCGGCTTCACGCCGAAGGCGACCAGCGCCTTGGCGGTCTGCTCGCCCACCGCGGCGACCTTGATGCCGGCGAAGGCACGCGCGTCGAGCCCGTACTCCTCGAACTTCTCCCGCACGGCCTTGACGGCGTTGACGGAGGTGAAGGCGATCCACTCGTAGCGGCCCGTCACCAGGCCCTTGACCGCGCGCTCCATCTGCTGGGGTGTGCGCGGCGGTTCGACGGCGATCGTCGGCACCTCGTGCGGCACGGCCCCGTACGACCGCAGCTGGTCGGAGAGCGACACCGCCTGCTCCTTCGTCCGCGGCACGAGGACCTTCCAGCCGAACAGCGGCTTGGACTCGAACCACGACAGCTGGTCGCGCTGGGCGGGGGCGGAACGCTCGCCGACCACGGCTATCACCGGCCGGCCGCCGTCCGGCGAGGGCAGCACC
Source organism: Streptomyces phaeofaciens (assembly GCF_014648915.1). Taxonomy (GTDB): domain Bacteria; phylum Actinomycetota; class Actinomycetes; order Streptomycetales; family Streptomycetaceae; genus Streptomyces; species Streptomyces phaeofaciens. The sequence goes on from NZ_BMSA01000010.1 coordinate 270,264, forward strand.
TTCGCCTGCTTCAGCGTCTGCGCGATGGTGCCGAGGGTCGCCGTCCAGGTCCGCTGACGGGTCGTCGTACCCGCCACCGTGACGGTCATCGGCGTATCGGGCTTGCGGCCCGCCGCCACCAGCTCACCGGCCGCGGCGGCCACCGAGTCCAGGGTCGTCGACACCACGACGGTGCCGTCCGACGCGCCGACCTCGGTCCAGCACCGGTCGGAGGCGGTACGGGCGTCCACGAACCGGACGTCCGCGCCCTGCGCGTCGCGCAGCGGCACACCGGCGTACGCGGGCACACCTACCACGGCCGCGACACCGGGCACGACCTCGAAGGGAACACCGGCCGCCGCGCAGGCGAGCATTTCCTCGGCCGCGTACGTATCAAGTCCCGGATCCCCGGACACGGCACGGACGACCCGCCTGCCGCCCCGCGCGGCCTCCATGACAAGATGTGAGGCATCCCGCACAGCGGGTACCTCAACGCTTGTCGGCGTGCCGCCGACCAGCGTCGGGTGAGGCGTGCCCGTGCCCGGAAGCGGGTCCGACGAAGGACCCGGGTCCGCGGTCACGACGGTGACACCGGGCCGCGCGTGCGTCCGTACGACGTCGAGCACCTCGTGCTCGGCGACCAGGACGTCCGCGTTCCCCAGCGCCTCCACGGCGCGCAGAGTCAGCAGTCCCGGATCCCCGGGTCCGGCACCCAGGAAGGTGACGTGCCCGTGTTCCGGACCGGCGGGAAAGGTGGTGGGGCTCACTGTGCTTGCTCCCCCATCAGACCGGCCGCGCCCTGGGCGAGCATCTCGGCGGCGAGTTCGCGACCGAGCGCCATCGCCCCGTCATGCGTCTCGGGCACGGGACCGGTGGTGGACAGCTGCACCATGCGGGTGCCGTCGGTGGTGCCGACGACTCCCCGCAGGCGCATTTCGTTGACAATCTGCCCGTCGGCCAGCAGGTCGGCCAGTGCCCCCACGGGAGCACTGCAACCGGCCTCCAGGGCGGCGAGCAGGGATCGTTCGGCGGTCACGGCGATCCGGGTGTTCGGGTCGTCGAGCTCGCCGAGCGCGGCGATCAGGTGCGCGTCGGACGCGACACACTCGATCGCCAGTGCCCCCTGGCCGGGAGCGGGCAGAACGGTGTCTATCGACAGGAAGTCGGTGACCTCGTCGATCCGGCCGATGCGGCTGAGGCCGGCCGCGGCCAGAACCACCGCGTCCAGTTCCCCATCGTGCACGTACCGGATCCTCGTGTCGACGTTCCCGCGTATCGGGACGGTCTCGATGTCGAGGCCGTGGGCGCGTGCGTACGCGTTGAGCTGGGCCATGCGGCGCGTCGAGCCGGTGCCGATGCGCGCTCCGCGCGGCAGGTCGGTGAACTTCAGCGCGTCCCGGGCGACGATCACGTCACGGGGGTCCTCGCGCACCGGTACGGCAGCCAGGACCAGGTCCTCGGGCTGCGTGGTCGGCAGGTCCTTCAGCGAGTGCACCGCGAAGTCGACCTCACCCCGCACCAGCGCGTCCCGCAGCGCGGTCACGAAAACACCCGTGCCGCCGATCTGCGAGAGGTGCTCGCGGGAGACATCGCCGTACGTGGTGATCTCGACCAGTTCGACGGGCCGCCCGGTCACCTGGCTCACGGCGTCCGCCACCTGCCCGGACTGGGCCATGGCGAGTCTGCTCCGCCTGGTCCCGAGCCTCAATGCCTTGTCAGTCATGCCGGCCCTCGGTTCTTCTCGGTGCTGTCGTCGGCCCGGGAGACAGAGGCCACCGTCTCCGGGTCGAGGTCGAACAGGGTCCGCAGCGCGTCCGCGTACCCGGCGCCGCCGGGTTCGGCCGCGAGCTGCTTGACCCGTACGGTCGGTGCGTGCAGCAGCTTGTCGACGACACGCTTCACGGTCTGGGTGATCTCCGCGCGGTGCTTGTCGTCGAGGCCGGGCAGCCGTCCCTCCAGGCGCGCGATCTCGTTGGCGACGACATCGGCGGCCATCATCCGCAGCGCCACCACGGTCGGCGTGATGTGCGCGGCCCGCTGGGCGGCGCCGAACGCGGCGACCTCGTCGCCGACGATCCGCCGCACCTGGTCCACGTCGGAGGCCATCGGGGCGTCCGCGGAGGCCTCCGCCAGCGACTCGATGTCCACCAGCCGCACCCCGGCCAGCCGGTGCGCGGCCGCGTCCACGTCCCGCGGCATCGCGAGGTCGAGGAGGAACAGCACGGGCTCGGGGCGTACGAGGCCGGCGACCGGCTCGGGCATGCGGCGCTCGGGGATCCGGCCGACGGTGGCGGCGGTCGCGGCGAGCGCGGTGATCAGTTCGGCGTCCGCCTCGGGCGTGCGCCGCACGGCCGTACGGCGGTCCACGCCGGCGTTGTCGACCCAGGCGGCGTGCTGCTCCAGCGTCGCCGCGTCCATGCCGGCCACGGCGGCCTCGCCCAGCACGGAGAAGCCGGGCTGCTGTGCGGCCGGCAGGTCCAGCGGGCACCCGTCGTCGGTCCCGAGGGAGGTCGGCGGCAACGCGCGAACGGCCGACGGGCCCTGCTCGTCGAGGACCGCCGGAGCGCCGGTGCGGCCCTCGACCGCGGCCGCGACGGCCTCCGCGGTCAGGACCAGGCCCGTCGCGCCCGTACAGGAGACGGCGATGTCGGCACGTGTCAGCTCGGCCGGCACCGATTCCATCGGTACCGCGCGGGCCGGCACGTCCGTGCCCTCGTCCTCGGTCAGTGTCCGGGCGAGCCGCTCGGCGCGGTCGAAGGTGCGGTTGGCGACGACGATCTCGGCGACACCGGCGCGCGCCAGGGTGGCGGCGGCCAGGGAGGACATCGAGCCCGCCCCGATGACCAGCGCCGTCTTGCCCCGCGCCCACGCGCGGACGTCGCCGCCCGCGGCGAGCTGCTCCAGGCCGAAGGTGACCAGGGACTGTCCGGCCCGGTCGATCCCGGTCTCGGAGTGAGCCCGCTTGCCGACCCTGAGGCCCTGCTGGAAGAGGTCGTTCAGCAGCCGGCCGGCGGTGTGCAGCTCCTGCGCCCGGGCCAGGGAGTCCTTGATCTGGCCGAGGACCTGGCCCTCGCCGACGACCATCGAGTCCAGCCCGCAGGCCACCGAGAACAGGTGGTGGACGGCCCGGTCCTCGTAGTGCACGTAGAGATAAGGGGTGAGCTCGTCCAGCCCGACGCCGCTGTGCTGGGCGAGGAGCGTGGACAGCTCGGCGACACCGGCGTGGAACTTGTCCACGTCGGCGTACAGCTCGATCCGGTTGCAGGTGGCGAGGACGGCGGCCTCGGCGGCCGGTTCGGCGGCGACCGTGTCCTGGAGCAGCTTGAGCTGGGCGTCCGCGGAGAGCGAGGCCCGCTCCAGGACGCTCACGGGGGCGCTGCGGTGGCTCAGCCCGACGACGAGGAGACTCATGCCGGCATCACGGCGGGCACGTCCCCGTCGGGTCCCTGGTCGGTGGAGTCGTCACGGCCGGCGGGGGCGGGTACGGCGCCCTCGTGCGCCGCGGCCTCCTCGCCGGCCTTGCGCTGCTCGTGGAAGGCGAGGATCTGGAGCTCGATGGAGAGGTCGACCTTGCGCACGTCGACGCCGTCCGGGACGGTCAGCACGGTCGGCGCGAAGTTCAGGATGGACGTGACCCCGGCGGCCACGAGCCGGTCGCAGACCTGCTGGGCGGCACCGGCGGGGGTGGCGATGACACCGATCGACACGCCGTTGTCCGTGATGATCTTCTCGAGCTCGTCGGTGTGCTGCACCGGGATGCCCGCGACGGGCTTGCCGGCCATCGCCGGGTCGGCGTCGATCAGGGCGGCGACCCGGAAACCGCGCGAGGCGAACCCGCCGTAGTTGGCGAGCGCGGCGCCGAGGTTACCGATACCGACGATCACAACCGGCCAGTCCTGGGTGAGCCCCAGCTCACGGGAGATCTGGTAGACGAGATACTCGACGTCGTAGCCGACACCCCGGGTCCCGTAGGAGCCCAGGTACGAGAAGTCCTTGCGCAGCTTGGCGGAGTTGACCCCCGCCGCGGCCGCGAGTTCCTCGGACGACACCGTGGGAACCGAGCGCTCCGACAGTGCGGTCAGCGCACGGAGGTACAGCGGAAGCCGGGCGACGGTGGCCTCGGGAATCCCTCGGCTACGGGTCGCCGGTCGGTGAGTTCGGCCAGTTGCCACGGTGCTCCTGCGGGTAGAGCGGGGCTGCGAGCGGTCATACGTCCCCAGACCGCCCCGTCGACAGCAGGCTATGTCTTTGTGAACGCGTGCACAAAGATGGTGTCCGATTTGCCCGGCCAACGTGACCGGGGTCACGCGCCCCCGCCACGCTCGTGCGGAACCGGCGCAGACGCGTCGACGTTCCTTCCTTACCGGGGGCAAAACCGCACACTCTCCTCACGAATCCCGCCCCCGAGACCAAGTCGCCAACGATCCTAAGCGACTTTCCGGAAGAGTTGGACTACTCGGTCAGTGCCGATCGCAACCGTTCCGGGTTCACGCGCCAGAAGGTGTGCTGCTCCCCGTCCACCAGCACCACGGGGATCTGTTCCCAGTAGGCGTCGTGGAGTTGGGGATCCTCGGTGATGTCCTTCTTCTCCCAGGGCACCCCGAGATCACCGCACACCTTCTCGATGACGGCCTGTGCGTCATCACACAGATGACACCCGGGCTTCCCGATGAGGGTGACGAGCCGGTCCTGCGGGGCCGGCCCCTTCCGTCGAAAGAGGGGACTCATGTCGGCCATTCTCGCGCTCTTTAACGGCTCGGTCGCGGAGAGTTCACACCCTTCGAACCTCGTGGCTCCGGAACCACCGAACAAACTGGCTATGCTCACGCCATGGCCGCTCTCGGATGGCTCACTCCCCGTAGGCGCTCCGCCACGGCGCGGAGCGTGTTGGCAGGCGAGGCCTCGGCGGAGGCCGCCCGCAAGAACACACAGGACGCACAGCAGGAACAGCAGGCCCCCGGAGCAGGGGAGGAACCGCAGTTCCCGGTCCACGGCGACGCGCTGGCCGCCGCCTTCTTCGACCTGGACAACACCGTGATGCAGGGCGCCGCCCTGTTCCACTTCGGCCGCGGCCTGTACAAACGCCGGTTCTTCGAGACCCGCGACCTGGTCCGGTTCGCCTGGCAGCAGGCCTGGTTCCGGCTGGCCGGCGTCGAGGACCCCGAGCACATGCAGGACGCCCGCGACTCCGCCCTCTCCATCGTCAAGGGCCACCGTGTCGCCGAACTCATGTCGATCGGCGAGGAGATCTACGACGAGTACATGGCCGAGCGCATCTGGCCGGGCACCCGGGCCCTCGCCCAGGCCCACCTGGACGCCGGTCAGAAGGTGTGGTTGGTCACAGCCGCCCCGGTCGAGATCGCCCAGGTGATCGCCCGCCGCCTCGGCCTCACCGGCGCCCTCGGCACGGTCGCCGAGTCGGTCGACGGCGTCTACACCGGCAAGCTGGTCGGCGAGCCGCTGCACGGCCCCGCGAAGGCCGAGGCCGTCCGCGCCCTGGCCGCCGCCGAGGGCCTGGACCTCTCCCGCTGCGCCGCCTACAGCGACTCCCACAACGACATCCCGATGCTCTCCCTCGTCGGCCACCCCTACGCCATCAACCCCGACGCCAAGCTCCGCAAGCACGCCCGGGGCCTCGACTGGCGCCTGCGCGACTACCGCACGGGCCGCAAGGCGGCGAAGGTCGGCATCCCCGCGGCGGCGGGGGTCGGCGCGGTCGCGGGCGGAACGGCGGCGGCGATCGCCCTGCACAACAGGCGCCGCCGCTGACCCGACGCGCGGGCGACACGCGCGCGACGGACGAACACCGCGGACGAACCCGGCGTGCCGACACGCCGACGACCGCGCCGGACGCACAAAGGACGGTCGTACCCCCTGCGGCCGTCCTTATTCATGCTTGTCCGCGCACAGCCACAACACGCCCCGGACCGACCCGAAACTCGAACTCTTCCGATCAACAATCGCTCACTCCAGGCAACTTGATCGAACGTCAATAGGTAACAGAAGCGACGTAATCGAAGTTTTGAGCAACTCGGTGTAGCAGCGCCTGCACGAAGCGTTATTCTCCTCAGACGCAAACCGGAACCCTCCTGTCGTCACGACGGGTGAAAGGTCCCGCACTGCACGTGATGGAAGCTCTGCCTCTGGGAGTCCCGTGTACCCACACGTCGGGGTTGACACCTCGGGCCTGGCTACGCTGCGCGCAACGGTCGCTACGGTCCAGGACCTGTTGCGCGGCTTCGTCCCCACCGCGTACGCCGTCCCCGCCTTCGCCGCCGTACCGGCGGGCCCGTGCTATGCACTGGCCGAAGGCACCGCCGCGGTCGGCAGAAGAGGACGCTCGACCGGCGCGGCCACCACCCGCCGACCGGCCGCCGACAGCGACAGCGCCCGGATGATGGACCTCGTCGAACGAGCACAGGCCGGCGAGGCCGACGCCTTCGGGCGGCTGTACGACCAGTACAGCGACACCGTCTACCGCTACATCTACTACCGGGTGGGCAGCAAGGCGACCGCGGAGGACCTCACCAGCGAGACGTTCCTGCGCGCCCTGCGCCGCATCGGTACCTTCACCTGGCAGGGCCGCGACTTCGGCGCCTGGCTCGTCACCATCGCCCGCAACCTCGTCGCCGACCACTTCAAGTCGAGCCGGTTCCGCCTCGAGGTGACCACCGGCGAGATGCTCGACGCCAACGAGGTCGAGCGCTCCCCCGAGGACTCCGTCCTGGAGTCCCTCTCCAACGCCGCGCTCCTGGACGCCGTACGCCGGCTCAACCCCCAGCAGCAGGAATGCGTGACCCTCCGGTTCCTCCAGGGCCTGTCCGTCGCCGAGACCGCGCGGGTGATGGGCAAGAACGAGGGCGCCATCAAGACCCTCCAGTACCGGGCCGTCCGGACGCTGGCCCGCCTCCTGCCGGACGACGCCCGCTGACGGACCCGTCCGGCACCTACTGTCGGCATACTCCAACTCACGTTCAGTGAAAGTCCGTTGACTTCCCGATCCGATCATCCGCAGTCCGTAACCCAAGTGCCGCGCCAGTCGTTGTGCGGGATACAGGCTCCCTGTGGTCACGTCCCGGCCGCCCCCGATCACCCGATCGTGTGGACGCGGTTCGGGCCGTGCAACCCTCGAGACCCCCGGGGAGCCGACCGTCATGACGAGAGGAGGTGCCGCCAGTGATCGCGAACGTATCGGCACACCGGCGGGCGAGCGCCTTCGCCCAGGCCCTGGAGGAGCAGTCCGACCAGGACACGGCGGCCGAGCAGACCGAGGGATCACCGCCGGCACCGGCCGCTGCGGACCAGACCGAGCGGGGCCGTCACCTGGCCTTCGTCACGCGTCTCGCCGAGCTGCCCAAACCGGTGATGGACCCCGCGGTCAAGGTCGTCCAGCGGGCCCAGTTGGTCGCCGCGATGGAGGCCATGCTGCAAGCGGGCACCGCAGGAGGCGAGGCGACGGACCGTTCGGTACCCGAGCAGCGGTCGCACCGCGCCCGGGGTGCCCACCGGGCGAGTCCGCTGGGAAAGTTCCGACCGCGGTCCCGTATCGCCAAGGGCCTCACCGCCGGCGGCCTGAGCGTGGGCGTCGCCGCGGGTGCCCTGGGCGGAGTCGCAGCAGCGAGTTCCGACGCCCTCCCCGGTGACGGGCTCTACGGGCTCAAGCGCGGCATCGAGGACTTCAAGCTCAACTACCTGGCCGACGGCGACGACGAACGCGGGCGGAGCTATCTCGACCAGGCCTCCACCCGGCTCAGCGAGGCCCGCCGGCTCATGGAACGCGGCCGCGCCGGCGACCTCGACCACGAGTCCGTCGGCGAGATCAGACGCGCCCTGTCCGGCATGCAGCACGACGCCTCGGAGGGACACCGTCTCCTGCACGAGGCGTACGAGCGCGACCCGGAGTCCCTGGGACCCATCCAGGCCCTCTCCGCGTTCTCCCGCTCGCACCGCGAGGCCTGGGGCGCGCTGCGCGACAAGCTGCCCGTGCAGCTCGGCGACGTCAGTCAGCAGGTCTCGTCCGTCTTCGAGGCCATAGACGAAGAGGTCGCCCCGCTCCAGTCCCTGCTGCCGCAGCCACCGGCCCCGGGCGGCGGCACCGGCAGCCGCCAGGGCACCGGCTCGGTGTCCCCCGGCGCCTCGGGCACCGGCCGCTCCACGGCACCCGGTGCCGACTCCTCCGAGCGAGGCGGCACCGGCAACAGCGGCAGCCCGAGCAGGTCGTCCACCGCCGGCACCGGCGACGACGGCCTCCTCGGCGGCGGCACCGGCGGACTTCTCGACCCCCCGCAGGAGTCCGGCACGGTCTCCCCGTCCACCACCCCGTCGTCCGGCCACCCCGACGTCACCATCCCACCGCTCCTGCCCGGCCTCCTGCCGGGCCTGGGCATCGACAGCGAGGACGCCGGATAGCACACACCGCGATGGGGCGCCCTTCCCTAGGAAGAGCGCCCCATCGCCGTACCCGCCGGCCTCCTCCTCAGAAGAACACCGACCGCCGCTGCACCAGCAACTTGTACAACGTGTGCTGAATCTGCTCCCGCACCTGATCGGTCAGGTTGAACATCAACATCGGATCCTCCGCCGCCTCCGGCGGATACCCGTCCGTCGGGATCGGCTCCCCGAACTGGATCGTCCACTTCGTCGGCAACGGAATCGCACCCAACGGCCCCAACCACGGAAACGTCGGCGTCAACGGGAAGTAGGGGAACCCGAGAACACGCGCGAGCGCCCCATCCACACTGCCACCCTCGCACCGCTCCGCGGGCTTCGCGCGGCCGCGCCGGGCTCCGCCCGCCGACTCCCCGCACCGAGGCACGCCCCCGAACCACTCCCCCTCAGAAAAACACCGACCGCCGCTGCACCAGCAACTTGTACAACGTGTGCTGAATCTGCTCCCGCACCTGATCGGTCAGGTTGAACATCAACATCGGATCCTCCGCCGCCTCCGGCGGATACCCGTCCGTCGGGATCGGCTCCCCGAACTGGATCGTCCACTTCGTCGGCAACGGAATCGCACCCAACGGCCCCAACCACGGAAACGTCGGCGTCAGCGGGAAGTAGGGGAACCCGAGAACACGCGCGAGCGTCTTCGCGTTGCCGATCATCGGGTAGATCTCCTCGGCCCCGACGATCGAGCACGGGATGATCGGCGCGCCCTGCCGCAGCGCGGTGGAGACGAAACCGCCCCGCCCGAACCGCTGTAGTTTGTACCGCTCCCCGAAGGGCTTCCCGATGCCCTTGAACCCCTCGGGCATCACCCCGACCAGCTCCCCCTGACCCAGCAGCCGCTCGGCGTCCTCGGCGCACGCCAGGGTGTGCCCGAGCTTGCGCGCCAGCTCGTTGACGACCGGCAGCACGAAGACCAGGTCGGCCGCGAGCAGCCGCAGATGCCGGCCGGCCGGGTGGTGGTCGTGGACGGCGACCTGCATCATCAGCCCGTCCAGCGGCACCGTCCCCGAGTGGTTGGCGACGATCAGCGCCCCGCCCTCGGCCGGGATGTTCTCGACGCCCTTCACCTCGACCCGGAAGTACTTCTCGTACACCGGCCGCAGCAGCGACATCAGGACCTGGTCGGTCAGCTCCTCGTCGTACCCGAAGTCGTCGACCTCGTAGTCCCCGGTGAGCCGGCGGCGCAGGAAGGCCAGACCGCCCGCGATACGCCGCTCCAGGCCCCCTTCGTCCCGCCCGCCCGTCACATCCGTCACAGGAACATCATCCTGCGCGACAGCCCTGGTGGGCAGGGGCTGGACCTCGCCGATCTCGGTGAGGTCACCGATCTCACGGACCGGCGCGGGCTCGCCGTTCTTGCGCCGGCTCACGCCCCGACGCCGCGGCGGCCGCGCCAGGGCGCCCCCGCGGGACCGGTCGTCGTCGAACGGAATGACCTTGGCGTCCGCCATCGTTGATGCGCTCCTCAGTTGGCGCTCGGCGTCGGGGGGTGGACCTGGGCGTGGGCCCCGGGGAGGCCGCCGCCCGCGAAGGGCAGCGCGGCGATCCGGTCGACGGCACCCGCGACGGCCTCCGGCGGCAGCAGCCCGGGTCCCTGGCTGCGCGCGAAGTCCGCGAAGGTCTCGGCCGTGGTGTACCGCGGCGTGAAGCCGAGGGTCTCGCGCATCTGGTCGGTCGCCACCACCCGGCCGTGCGTCAGCAGCCTGATCTGCTCGGGCGAGAAGTCCGTCATGCCCAGCGTGCGCACCAGGGTGCCCGCCCAGGTGACCGCGGGCAGCAGCAGCGGCACGGTGGGCCGCCCGAGCCGCCTCGAGCACTGCGACAGCAGCAGCGCCCCGTCACCGGCGATGTTGAAGGTGCCGCTGTTCAGCGTGCCCCGCGCGGGCTCGTGCGAGGCGATCCGCAGCACCTCGATGACGTCGTCCTCGTGCACGAACTGGAGCCGCGGGTCGTAGCCGAGCACGGTGGGCAGCACGGGCAGCGAGAAGTAGGAGGCGAGCGGTGTCTCGGCGGTGGGCCCGAGGATGTTGGCGAACCGCAGCACGCACACCGCGACATCGGGCCGCCGCCGCGCGAAGCCCCGCACATATCCCTCGACCTCGACGGCGTCCTTGGCGAAACCGCCGCTCGGCAGCGACTTGGCGGGCGTGGTCTCGGTGAACACCGCGGGATCCCGGGGCGCGGACCCGTAGACGTTGGTGGAGGACTTGACGACCAGCCGCTTCACGTTCGGGGACTTCTGGCAGGCACCGAGGAGCTGCATCGTCCCGATGACGTTGGTCTCCTTGACCGTGGTCCGGCTGCCGCTGCCCAGCGCGGTGGCCGTCACGTCCAGGTGGACGACGGTGTCGGCGCCCGTCTCGGCGAGCACCCGCGCGATGGTGGGCTGCCGGATGTCGGTCTGGACGAACTCGGCGCCTCCCAGATGGTGCTCGGGCCGCACGGCGTCCACGCCGATGACACGGTCGACTTCCGGGTCCCGCTGAATCCGTCGTACGAACCGGCCCCCCAGCTGACGGGCCACTCCGGTCACGAGCACGACCTTCCCCAAGACCAGCGCCTTCCTTCCGCCTCAGCCCCGCTCGGATGCTGCACTGCTCGTAGCCTGCCGGGTTCCCCGTGTGCGGCCAACCTACCGGGTCGATGTTGCGCTGTGATGACCACCCGATGCACGAAGTGACGGAAGTGGCCGGTCGTACGACCGGATCAGCCATCACACGCGTCCAGGCATACGCACGGGGTTCAGCCGGCCGCACTCCACCCGGACATGCGTGTGGCCCCCCACCAGGAAACCCTGACCGGGGGGCCACACCACGCTCTCGCGGCTCGCGTCGCGCGAAAGCCGGTACCGAAGTACCGGATCCGCTTACTTCTTGTTACGACGCTGAACGCGCGTGCGCTTGAGCAGCTTGCGGTGCTTCTTCTTGGCCATCCGCTTGCGCCGCTTCTTGATAACAGAGCCCACGACTACCCTCGCTCACTTCTCATCACTCGGTGCTGGGCGCCATGGGCCCATACGACCTACGAGGGCCTAGCCTACCCGCCTGAGCGCTGAGGTCGTAATCGAGGTGGCCGGAGGGGTCCTGAAGGTGCCCTGTGCCGCTGTGGCGGACCCCTCCGCCCTCGCCGTCTCAGGCGGTTTCCACCCCCACGTAGCTCTCGCGGAGGTACTCGTGTACCGCTTGCTCGGGGACGCGGAAGGACCGCCCCACCCGGATAGCGGGCAGATGACCGCTGTGCACCAGCCGGTACACGGTCATCTTCGACACTCGCATCACCGAGGCGACTTCCGCCACGGTAAGGAACTGAACCTCGTTCAGAGGCCTTTCGCCAGCTGCAGCCATGACACACCTGAACCTTCCGCACTCGACGGCCACCGGCTTCCCCTTCCGGTGACTCTTCGTCGTTGCGTGCTCACTCCCCAATGTAGGGGCGGGTGATGCGAGTGGGGAAGAGGTGCACCCATCGCAGGCCTACTGTGACAGACACGCTCGATTGAGTACGTAGCGGGTAAGCGGCAGGTAGCAGTCGGACCACACGCCGTCATCAAGTGGAACGGCAACGGACACCACCCCCTCGGCCTCGCCCACGAACACCGCGGGGTCATCGGTGTCGGCCAGCCCAATGGCCTCAAACCCCAGCTGACCTGCCCCGCAGACCCACCCGTGGTCCCCGATCACCAGATCCGGCAACGGCCGGCCCTCCTCCGCGGCCGCCCCGAGCGCGAGCCGAACCGGCAGCGGCGAGTGGCTGTGCACGGGGGTCGCACAACCGGCGCGTTCACCGTCGCCCTCCCGGACGACGGCGACCCCTCGTACGTAGTCGAGGTGGTGCGTGCGTAGACCGAACCGGGTCGTTATGTCGACAGAGCGACCCTGCGCGGGGGTGAGGACAGTACATCCCGCCGCCGACAAAGCGTCCGCAAGCCCGCCGTAGAACCCGAGCAGCCGATGCGGATGCCCCGTCCCGATCAACACGGTCCCACCACGCTGGGCAACCACCGCCACCCGCCCGGCGAAGGCATCGAGCGCGGCGACGGTCCGCTCCGGATCGATCACATCATGCCCGGAAACGCATCCGGGATCGGCCGAAACCCCACACTTCTCCGCCATCAACGCAACCAACTCCCCCACCCCCCACCCCCCTTGCGGCTCCACCCCCATCAACACCCGAGGATCCCGAGCAGCGAACAGCCGATACCGCCCCAGACTCTTCTCCCGCCCCGTCCCGACCACCCCCGCCAACCCCGTCGCGACGAGATACCCCTGAATCCCCCCATAACCCACCACCCCACCCACCCTGAACCACCCCACCCCACCCCACCGGAAAACCCAGGAAAGAGGCCACGGTTGGAGTAAGGGAAACCCTTGGGGAGGGGAGGGGAGGGGAAGGGAGGCGGGGGCGGTCACCACCGAGGTTCGGGGGTGGGGGGGCGGACGGAGCGAGCCCTGCGGGGTACGGAGGGCGGAGCCCTGGGGGGCACGGGGGGCGGAGCCCCGCCGGGGTGCAGCGCCGGGCACCCACGGGTGGTGCAGCGCCGGAGCCCCGCGAGGGGCGCAGGGGACGCAGTCCCCGCCCGGGTCCGGGGCGGAGCCCCGGGGCGAGGCCAACCCTTCAACCAACCGAGTCGGGTGGGCGGGTGGGCAAGAACTCCCACCCCCGGCGGAGCCCTACGCCAACAACCCCCGCAACGGAAACACCGCCCGCCGCGTAGCCAACACCGCCTGGTCCAGCCGATCCGCCGGGTCGTACCCCGCCTCCCACCCGGCCCACTCCACCGGCCACCGCCCGTCCGTCATCCGCACCGGCGCCAACTGCCGCGTACGGGCGAAGACCTCCTGCCGCCAGCTCTCCGGAATCACCGTCTCCGGCGCCACCGGCCGACCCGCCGCCACCCCCACCAGATGCGTCCAGGACCGCGGCACCACATCCACCACCGCGTAGCCGCCCCCACCCAAAGCGACCCACTTCCCCCCGGCGTACTCATGAGCCAACTCATGACAAGCCACCTGCACGGCCCGCTGCGCATCCAGCGACACCGCCAGATGCGCCAACGGATCCTCGAAATGCGTATCGGCCCCGTGCTGAGTCACCAGCACATCCGGCCGGAAATCAGCGATCAGCTCCGGCACCACCGAGTGGAACGCCCGGAGCCACCCCGCGTCCCCGGTCCCGGCCGGCAGCGCGACATTCACCGCCGACCCCTCCCCGGCCCCCGCCCCGGTCTCCTCCGGCCACCCGGTCTGCGGAAACAACGTCCGGGGATGCTCGTGCAACGAGATCGTGAGCACCCGCGGGTCCTCCCAGAACGCGGCCTGCACCCCGTCCCCGTGATGCACGTCCACATCCACATACGCGACCCGCTCGGCCCCCAGCTCCAACAGCCGGGCGATCGCCAACGACGCGTCGTTGTAGATACAGAACCCCGCCGCACCCCCGGGCATCGCATGATGCAGCCCCCCGGAGAAGTTCACCGCGTGCAGGGCCTCCCCCCGCCACACCGCCTCCGCCGCGCCCACCGACAACCCGGCGATCAACGAGGACACCTCGTGCATACCGGCGAAGGCCGGATCGTCCACCGTACCCAGCCCGTACGACATGTCCGCCGCCGACGGGTCCGCCGAGGCCGCCTTCACGGCCTCCACGTAGTCCCCCCGGTGCACCAGCCGCAAGGTGGACTCCCCGGCAGGCTTGGCCCCGACGACCTCGACCTCCCGGTCCAGCCCCAGGGCCCCCACCAACCGCCGGGTCAGCTCCAGCCGAACCGGATCCATCGGATGCTCGGGGCCGAAGTCATAGCCCGTTACTGCCTCGTCCCACATCAGCTGTGCGCGGCCGCTCATGCCCGCCACCGTATCGGTCCGGTTGAGCGGCGAACGACCGGGCGTACACCAACGTCACCAGCACCAACACCATCGGCACCACCATCGCCCCCCGATAGCTCCAGGCGTCCCCGAGGGCCCCCACCAACGGCGAGCCCACCAGGAAACCCACGTAGTTGAAGACGTTCAACCGGGCGATGGCCGCATCCGACGCCCCCGGGAACAACCTCCCCGCCGCCGCGAACGTCTGCGGCACCAGCACACACAGCCCGAGGCCCACCAGGGTGAACCCGCCCATCCCCACCCAGGCCCCGGACGCCCCCGCCACCACCGCGAACCCCACCGCCGCCATCAACGCCCCGAGCCGCACCACCACCACGGCCCCGAACCGCCGCACCCCGAAGTCCCCGATGGCCCGCCCCACCAACGTGGTCACCATGTACACGTTGTACGGCACCGTGGCCAGCTGCTCACTGCTCCCGAGCACGTCCTGCAGATACTTCGCACTCCAGTTGGAGACCGTCGAGTCCCCGATGTAGGCGAAGGTCATCACCAGACACAACGGCAGCAGCAGCTTGAAGACGACACCCCCACCGTCACCGGGCTTCACCGCCTCGACAGCCCCGGCCCCGCCGTCCCCGTCGACGTACCACCGACTCCCCACAAGCACCGCCGGCAACAGCAGCACCACCACGGGCAGATACGACACCCAGAGCGCGAGATGCCAGTGCGCCCCCGCCCACGCCAGCGAGGCTCCCACGATCCCGCCCAGGCTGTACGCGGCATGGAAGCTGAGCATGATGCTGCGCCCGTAGCTGCGTTGCAGACTCACCCCGAGCATGTTCATCGAGGCGTCCAACGCCCCCACGGCAAGCCCGAAGACGCCCAGCGCGATCGCCAGCTGGACCATCGCGTCCCCGGCGCCCACCCCTACCAGGGCCAGCAGCACCACCGGCTGCGACCAGCGGAGCAACACACTGGCCGGCACCCGCTTCACCAACTGCTCGGTCGCCACGCTCCCGACCCCGGCCAGCACCGGCACGGCCGCGAGGAAGGCGGGCAGCAGCGCGTCCGAGACCCCGTACCCGTCCTGGATGGCCGGGATCCGGGTCACGAGCAGCGCGAAGGCAGCCCCTTGGGCGAAGAAACTGAACGCCAACGAGGCCCTACCGCGCCGCAGCACTTCTGTCATGGCGGCGAGCGTAGGGCCCCGGCGTACTCGTGGGTAGATCCAGCCAAAGATGAATTCTCCTCAGCTTTACCGAGCAAGGGCGACGACCGGCACGTCCTCCCGCTCCCGCACCTGGATCCCGGCCTTGGCCTCGTCGGCCACCATCGCCTGCATGGGCCCGGCGGCAAGCGCCCCGCTCACCAGGATCCCCGTGCCGATCGACGCGACCATCACCACGGACCCCAGCCACACCATCGTGTCCACCGGCACCGTGTACGCCCCCACGACCCGCAGCACGCACTCCGCGAGCAGCACCACGCCCCAGACGACGGAGAAGACCCGCTCGCCCCGCAGAAAGGCGCCGGAGGCTTCCGCGCGGCCGCCGGCCAACCGCTCCCAGGCCGCCACCTTCGCCTCGTCCGCCTTCACCAGGAACGGCTTGAGCCCGGCGGTCATCATCGGCTGGCCCAGCGCCACCGACACCAGGATCCCGATCCCGACCACACTGCTGACCGCGCTGTCCTTGGCCAGCATCAGCCGCGGGTCCCCGGAGACGAAGCTGAGAAGCAGCCCGGCGACGTTCACCACGAGGATGAGCCCGGCCAGCCCGTGGACCGTCCGCTCCCGCACCACACCCCACACGGTCCGCACGGCCGGCACCACACTGCTCCAGGCGAGCGCCGCGAAGGTGCTCATCCCGAACGCGCCCTTGAACAGGTAGTACGACCCGAGCGGCACCGCCACATCCACGATGAGCGGGCCGAAGGCGTTCTTCTTGCTCTGCTTGGCGTGCTGGTTCGTCGTCATGCCCTCAGCTTCGCCGCCGGCCCGGGTCCGCCGGTAGAAACGATCGTCCGGACCTACGCATGACAAATGTCAGGCCAGCAACCCGGCCAACTCGCCCATGTCGGAGAACAGTTGAGTGGCCCCCGCCAGCCTGTCGGCCGGCGTCATCGCCGTGAACCCGTACACGTCCATCCCGGCCGCCACGGCCGCCCGCACCCCCAGCGGAGAGTCCTCCACCACGACGCACCGCTCCGGCGCGACCCCCATCCGCTCGGCCGCGTACAGGAACAGATCCGGAGCCGGCTTCCCCTTGCCCACGTCCTGTGCGCTGAAGATCCGCTCCCCCTCGAACCACCGGTCCAGCCCGGTCGTCCGATGCCCCACGCGGATCCGCTCATGACTCCCGGAGGACGCCACGCAGTACGGCACCTCGTCCGCGGCCAGCTTCTCGAGCACGTCCACGGCGCCGGCGACGGGCCGCAGCTCCCGCTCGAAGGCCTCGAACACACGCCGGTGGAAGACGTCGTCGAAGTCGTCCGGCAGCCGCTCCCCCGTGCGCTCCAGGACCAGGTCGTGGATCCGGTGCATCGCGGACCCCATGTAGTCCCGGATGGAGTCCTCGTAACTGGTCGGATGCCCCAGCTCGGTCAGATACGCGGCCAGCAGCCGATTGGAGATGGGCTCACTGTCCACGAGCACACCGTCGTTGTCGAAGATCACCAATTCGTAGCGCATATACAAGACCCTAAACGCAGAAAACCCCGCACCATAATGGTGCGGGGTTTCCCACAATGATTGTTCGGCGGTGTCCTACTCTCCCACAGGGTCCCCCCTGCAGTACCATCG
>NZ_BMSA01000011.1 GCF_014648915.1 Streptomyces phaeofaciens
GACGCCGCCTGGCACCTCCACCACCTCACCCACCACCACCCCCTCCAAGCATTCGTGCTCTTCTCGGCGGCGGGAGGGCTGCTCGGGAACGCCGGGCAGGCCAACTACGCGGCGGCCAACGCCTATGTGGACGCGCTCGCCGCCCACCGCCGGGCCCGGGGGTTGCCCGCGGTGTCGCTGGCCTGGGGGCTGTGGGAGGAGGTCAGCGGGCTGACCGGGGGGCTCGCCCCGGCCGATCTGGCGCGGATGCGGCGGGCCGGGGTACTGCCCCTGTCGACCGAGGACGGGCTGGCGCTCTTCGACCGGGCGCTGGGGCAGGAGCGTGCGCTGCTCGTGCCGGTCCGGCTGGACCGGGAGGCGCTGCGCGGGGAGGCCGGTGCCCGGCCGCTGCTGCGGGACCTGGCTCCCCGGGCGGAGCTGCCGCGAGCGGCGGCAGCGGGAACCGGAGGGGCCGGTGGCGCCACGGCCGCTCCGGTCGTCTCGCTCGTCGGCCTGACTCCTGGCGAACGTGCCCACACTTTGCTGGAGTTGGTGCGACGGCAGGTGGCCGTGGTGCTGGGGCACGCCTCCCCCGACGCGGTCGATCCCGAGCGCGGTCTTCTCGACGCCGGCTTCGACTCGCTGCGCGCCGTGGAGCTGCGCAACCTGCTGAACACGGCCACCGGGTTGCGGCTGCCCGCGACGCTGATCTTCGACCACCCCACGGCGGCGGCGGTCGCCGCCCGCCTGGACGCGCTGCTCGCCACCGCCGGGGACCCCGGAGGTCGGGAGGAGCCGCCGTCGGGGGCCGGACTGGCCGCGGTGGAAACCCTGGAAGCCGGCCTGCTCGCCTCGGGTCTCCTGGCGGCGGACGGTGCCGGCGCGCTCCCGGTCCCCGACCGTGAGCGGGTCGCGGAGCGGCTGCGCGCGCTGGTCGACCGGCTGGCCCCTGCCGGTGCGGTCCGTGCGGTGCCCGCCGCCGATGCCGGAGCGGATGCCGAGGGCGGACAGGACGACCGGTTCGGGGAGTTCGAGAGCGAGTTCGACAACGCGTCCCTCGACGACATCCTCACCATCGTCGACGACGAACTGCGCAAGTCCTGACATGGCCGCCGACCCGTCCACCCCTCACGCACGGAAGAAGGCTGACGCAACCATGACGAGCGACGCCCCTCGCGGGGACTCAGGCCCTCGGGACGCGGAGGCGAAGGTCGTCGATGCCCTGAAGCGGCTGACCGTGGACCTGCGCAAGACCCGGCAGCGGCTGAAGGAGGTCGAGGCGGCGGCGCGCGAGCCGATCGCGATCGTCGGCATGGCCTGCCGCTACCCGGGCGGGGTCACCTCCCCCGAGGACCTGTGGCGGCTGGTGGCCGAGGGCCGGGACGTCATCGCGCCGCTGCCGGCCGACCGTGGCTGGGACGCGGACCTGTACGACCCGGATCCGGCCCGCGCCGGCAAGGTCACGGTCCGCGAGGGCGGTTTCCTGGACGACCCGGCCGCCTTCGACCCGGCGTTCTTCGGGATGAGCGCCCGCGAGGCCCTGGCGACCGACCCGCAGCAGCGGCTGCTCCTGGAGACCTCCTGGGAGGCAGTCGAGCGCGCGGGCATCGATCCGGTGTCGTTGCGCGGCAGCCGGACCGGGGTCTTCGCGGGCGTGATCTACCAGGACTACGCGGCCCGGCTGCGCAACGCGCCGGGCGAGTTCGAGGGGTATCTCGGCAACGGCAGCACGGGCAGTGTGGCCTCGGGGCGGGTCGCGTACACGCTCGGCCTTGAGGGGCCGGCGATCAGTCTCGACACGGCCTGTTCGTCGTCGCTGGTGGCGCTGCACGAGGCCGCGCAGGCGCTGCGGGCCGGGGAGTGCCAGCTGGCGCTGGCCGGCGGTGTCACGGTGATGGCCTCGCCGCTGGCGCTGCTGGAGTTCAGCCGGCAGCGCGGCCTGGCGGGGGACGCCCGCTGCAAGGCGTTCGCGGCCGGGGCCGACGGGACCGCGCTCGGCGAGGGTGCCGGGATGCTGCTGCTGGAGCGGCTGTCCGACGCCCGTCGGCACGGGCGGCGGGTGCTGGCCGTGGTCCGGGGCAGTGCCGTCAACCAGGACGGCGCGAGCAGTGGGCTGACCGCGCCGAGCGGGCCGGCGCAGCGGCGGGTGATCCGGCAGGCGCTGGACCGGGCGGGGCTGTCGGCGGCGGACGTGGACATGGTCGAGGCGCACGGCACGGGAACCCGGCTGGGCGACCCGATCGAGGCGCAGGCCCTCATCGACACGTACGGCCAGGAGCGGCCCACCGAACGGCCCCTGTGGCTGGGCTCGGTGAAGTCCAACATCGGGCACGCGCAGGCCGCCGCCGGGGTCGCCGGTGTCATCAAGGCGGTGCAGGCGATGGAGCACGGAGTGCTGCCCGGCACCCTGCATGTGGACGCGCCGAATCCGCACGTGGACTGGTCGGCGGGCGCGGTGGAGCTGCTCACGGAGCGCCGGGAGTGGCCGGCGGCCGGCCGGCCCCGGCGGGCGGGGGTGTCGTCCTTCGGTGTCAGCGGGACCAACGCCCACGTGGTGCTGGAGCAGGGTGATCCGGCGCCCGTCCCGCGGACCGGGTCCGGTGGCGGTGCGAGTACGGGTGACGGTGATGGTGCGGGTGCCAGTGGTGGCGCGGGTACCGGTGTCGGTGGTGGCGCCGTCGTGCCATGGGTGCTGTCCGGTCGTACGGAGGACGCGCTGCGCGCCCAGGCGGAGCGGCTGGCGGCACATCTGACGGACCGTCCGGAGCTGTCGGCCGCCGCGGTGGGCGAGGCGCTGGCCCGGGGCAGGTCCGTGTTCGAGCACCGTGCGGTGGTGGGCGGCGCCGACCGTGCCGAGCTGCTCGCGGGACTGACCGCCCTGGCCGACGGGCGCGACGCCCCCGGTCTCGCCCAGGGGCGCGTCACGTCGGACGCGCGGGCCGTTCTCGTGTTCGCCGGCCTGGGGAGGTCGGCGGATCTCGGCTGGGCCGGTCGCCTCGCCACGGTCTCCCCGGTGTTCGCCGCGTGCCTGGAGCGGTGCGACGAGGCACTGCGGGCGGGCACCGACAGGCCGCCGCTGCTCGACGTGCTGCGCGGCGGCACCGGCGAACCCGCCTCCCGCTGGGCGGTGTCGGTGGCGCTCGCCGGACTGTGGGAGGCGTTCGGGATCCGGGCCACGGCGGTCGTCGCCGTGACGGACGCCGATGCCGACGCCGACGCCGCGGTCGACGACGACGTGGCGGTGCTCGCGGCCTCCTGTGTCGCGGGCGCGACGACGCTGAAGGAGGCCGCCCGCGCGCTGCTGTCCGGCGGCGGGGCACCGCAGCCCGGCAGCGCACGCGTCCCCCTGCTGACGGCGTCCGCCTCCGTGTCCGGCGAACTTGAGCGTGTGATCGAGGAGTTGGCGGACCGCGGCCTCTTCGTGGAGGTCGGCCCGCCGGGTTCGGTCGCCCCGAGGCTCCCCGCGGAGCGGACCGTCGCCCCTCCGGTCGGCGGCGCTCACGGCGACGAAGCGCTGTGGGCCGCGCTGGCCCGGCTGCATGTGAGCGCCGCGACCGTGACCTGGGCGGCGGCCTTCCCCGCACCGGGTCCGGACGGCCCGTTCCCGGCCGAGCTGCCGACGTACGCGTTCCGCCGCCGCCGGTACTGGCTGGACGACGGCCCCCGCATCGCCGACCCGACGGCCGCCGGACTCGCACCGGCCGGCCATCCGCTGCTCGGCGCCGCCGTGGAACTCCCTGACGGTGAGGGCCTGTTGTTCACCGGGCGGCTGTCGACGGACACCCATCCCTGGCTCGCGGACCACACGGTCGCCGGGCGGGTCGTGGTGCCCGGTACGGCCCTGCTGGAGCTGGCCGGCTGGGCAGGTACGCGCGCCCACTGCCCCCGGGTCGCCGAACTGACCCTGCACGCCCCGCTGGAGCTGCCCCCCACCGGGCGCGCGGTCCGGCTGCACGTCACCGCCCCGGACGCGGACGGCCGACGCCGTCTCACCGTCTCCGCGCGACCGGGCCCGGACCAGGAGTGGACCCGGCACGCCACCGGCACCCTCTCCCCCGCCGACGCCCCGGAGGCCGGCGGCGCCGACCTGGTGACCTGGCCGCCGACCGGCGCCGAACCGGTTGCCGTCGACGTCGACGACCTCCACCGGCGGGCCGCCCGCCACGGCATCGGATACGGGCCCGCCTTCAGGGGGCCGCGGTCCGTGTGGCGCCGGGGCGACGAGGTGTTCGCGGAGGTCGCCCTGCCCGAGGGCCTGCGGACGGAGGCGGGGCGGTTCGGGGTGCACCCCGCGCTGCTCGACGCCGCGCTCCAGTCGTGGCCGGCGGCGCACCCCCAGGTCCTGGCCGAACGCCGGGTGCCGCAGGTCTGGCACGGCGTGACGGCGGGCACCGGCGGCGCGGACGCCCTGCGCGTGCGGATCGCACCGGCCGAGGGCCACGACGAGGACGGCACCCACGCCGTGAGCGTGCGGGCGTCCGACGCGGCGGGCGTCCCGGTGCTGTCCGTGACCGCCCTCGTCTCGCGCCCCCTGCGCGACGCCGACCCGGCGGGGGTGCTGCTGCGACCGGGCTGGGCACCACTGGCGGCCCGGCCGCACCCCGCGCACGCCGTGGTCGCGGCGCTCGGCACCGAGGACGACCTGCCGGTGACCGTCGATCGTCGGTACGGCGACCTGGACGCACTGGTCGAGGCGGTCACCGCCGGCGCACCCGCGCCGGACGTGGTGCTGCTCCCGGTCTCCCGGCTGCCGGTGCCGCCCTCCCCCGGCGTCCCGGAAGCCGTGCACACGGCGACCGCCGCCCTCCTCGCCCGGCTGCGGACCTGGCTCTCGGAGCCCGGGCTGCGGGCGAGCAGGCTCGTGACGGTCTCACGGGAGGAGTCCGGGGCGGCGGCGGATTCCGGCAGCGGGGGTGCCCTGGTCGACGCCGCCGTGCGCGGGCTGATGCGCAGCGCGCGGACCGAGCACCCGCGACGCTTCGGGCTGCTGACGCTGACCGGCTCGCAGGCACCCGGGCCGGAATCGCTCGCGACGGCACTGGACGCCGTACGGGACGAGCCGGAGGTCGTGCTCAGGGGCGACACCGCGTGGGTGCCCCGGCTGTCCCCGACGGGGCCTGCGGGGCCTGCGGATCAGGCTCCGGTCGTCGACCCCGACGGGACCGTCCTGATCACCGGCGGCACCGGCACCCTGGGGGCGCTGGTGGCCCGCCATCTGGTCTCGCGGGGCGCCCGGCATCTGCTGCTGACCGGCCGCCGGGGCGAACAGGCTCCGGGGGCGGCCGCGTTGGCGGCCGAACTGACCGCCGAGGGGGCACGGGTCACCGTGTCCGCCTGCGACGCCTCCGACCGGGACGCACTCGTGGCCCTCCTCGACGCCGTACCCGACGCCCATCCCCTGACGGCCGTCGTCCATGTGGCCGGGGTGACGGCCGACGCCTCGGTCGGCGCGCTGACGGACGTCCGGCTCGCCGCCGTGCTGCGGCCGAAGGTGGACGCGGCCTGGCATCTGCACGAGCTGACGCGCGGCACCGGCCTGACGGAGTTCGTGACGTTCTCCTCCGCCTCGGGCGTGTTCGGCGGTGCCGGGCAGGCCAACTACGCGGCGGCCAACGCCTTCCTGGACGCCCTCGCCCAACACCGGCACGCACAGGGTCTGCCCGGCCGCTCCCTCGCGTGGGGCCCGTGGGCCGAACGCAGCGCCCTCACCGCCGACCTGACGGCGGCGGACCGGGCGCGGATCGAGCAGGACGGTATCCGCGCGCTCGCCACGACGGACGCCCTGAACCTGTTCGACGCCGCCCTCGCGACGGCCGACACCCCGGTCCTCGTCCCTCTCGGGCTCGACCCGGCACGGGTGCGGGAACGCCGGGGCGACGGGCGGCTGCCGGCCCTGCTGAGCACACCGGCGGACACCGGGCAGGCGGAACCGAGCGACTCCGCTCCGGCCGCGGCGACCACCGCCGCCCCCGAAGTCCTCTACGCCGAGCGGCTGAAGGCGATGTCGGAGGGCGAGCGCCGACGGGCCCTGCTCGACCTGGTCCGCTCGCACGCGGCCGTGGTGCTGGGCGGCGGTCAGTCGGCCCAGGACATCGCACCCCGGCAGGGCTTCGTCGACCTGGGCTTCGACTCCCTGTCCAACCTGGAGTTGCAGGACCGGCTGTACGACGCCACCGGTGTGGACCTGCCGAGCACACTGATCTTCGACCATCCGACCGCCGAGGCCCTCGCCGACCACCTCTGCGCGGAACTCACCGGCCCGGCGGACAGCGGCGGTCCCGCCGTGGGACCCGCGCTCGCCGAGCTCGACCGGCTGGAGGCCTTCCTGGCCTCCTTCGCCGAGAACGCCGACGCCGGAGCCAGGGAGACGGTCGCACACCGGCTGCGGGACCTCGTCTCCCGCTGGCCCGGCAGGTCGCGTCAGGACGGTGGACCGCATCCGGACGGTGGACCGCGTCAGGACGGCGGGCCGGACCAGGACGGGCCGACCACGTCCGGGCTCGCGTCGGCCTCCGACGACGAACTCTTCGAAGTCCTCCAGCAGTTGCGATCCGCCGAGGGCGGGACGCCGACGGACCAGCAGCGTCTCTAGGAGCGGGGCACCGTGTCGCAACCACAGCAGCAACAGCCGACCTCGTCCTCGGCGCAGTTGGACAAGTTCCGTGAGCATCTGCGCTGGGCCACCAACGAGTTGGGCGAGGCCCGTCGGCGGGTGACCGAACTGGAGGAGGCCGACCGCGAGCCGATCGCGATCGTCGGCATGGCCTGCCGCTTCCCGGGCGGGGTCACCTCCCCCGAGGACCTGTGGCGGCTGGTCGCCGAGGGCCGGGACGCCGTCAGCGCGCCGCCCGCCGAACGCGGCTGGCCCGCCGAGGAGTTCCACGACCCGAGCGGGCAGCGGCCGGGCACCTCGTACGTCTGGGAAGGCGGGTTCCTGGACCGCGCCGCCGACTTCGACCCGGCGTTCTTCGACATCAGCCCGCGCGAGGCCCTGGCCATGGACCCGCAGCAGCGGCTGCTCCTGGAAACCTCCTGGGAGGCGATCGAACGTGCCGGCATCGACCCGACGGCACTGCGCGGCACCCGCGTCGGGGTGTTCGCCGGGCTGATGTACCACGACCACGCCGCCCGGCTGGGCGAGGTCGACGAGGCCGTCGCGGGCTTCCTCGGCAGCGGCAACGCGGGCAGCGTGGCCTCCGGACGGATCTCGTACGTCCTGGGCCTCGAAGGTCCGGCGATCACCGTCGACACGGCCTGCTCGTCCTCACTGGTCGCCCTGCACCTGGCGGCCCACGCGGTCCGGCGCGGGGAGTGCGCCATGGCACTGGCGGGCGGGGTCACCGTGATGGCCACCCCGTCCACCCTCGTCGACTTCAGCAGGCTCGGCGGGCTCGCGCGGGACGGCCGTATCAAGTCCTTCGCCGCCTCGGCGGACGGCACGGCCTGGGGTGAGGGCGCGGGCATGCTGCTGGTCGAGCGGCTCTCCGACGCCCGCCGCCTGGGCCATCCCGTCCTCGCCGTACTGCGCGGCTCGGCCGTCAACCAGGACGGCGCCACCAGCAGCCTGTCCGCCCCCAACGGCCCCTCCCAGCAACGGGTCATCCGGGCCGCGCTGGCGGCGGCCCGCCTCTCCCCCGACCTGGTGGACGCGGTGGAGGCGCACGGGACGGGTACGACCCTGGGCGACCCGATCGAGGCTCAGGCCCTCCTGGCCACCTACGGCCAGAACCGCCCCGCCGAACGACCCCTGTGGCTCGGCTCGTTGAAATCCAACATCGGCCACACCCAGGCCGCCGCCGGCGTCGGCGGCGTCATCAAGATGGTCAAGGCCCTGGAACACGGGGTACTGCCCCACACCCTCCACGTCGACGAACCCACCCCGCACGTCGACTGGACCACCGGCGCCGTCTCCCTCCTCACCGAACAACGCCCCTGGCCCGACACCGACCGCCCACGCCGCGCCGCCGTCTCCTCCTTCGGCGTGAGCGGCACGAACGCGCACGTCATCCTGGAACAGGCCCCGGAGGCGGCACGCCCCGAGACGGCCCCGGATCACCCTGCCTTCGCCTGGCCGATCTCCGCACGCTCCACCAAGGCCCTGCGCGACCAGGCCGCACGACTACGGGACGCGGTGACGAAGCATCCCGAATGGTCACCGGCCGAGATCGGCCACGCCCTCACCTCCGGCCGGACGCGCTTCGAGCAGCGGGCTGTGGTGGTGGGGGCCAGCAGGGATCAACTCCTGGACGGGCTGGCGGCGTTGGCGTCCGGCGGCGAGGCGCCCGGTGTCGTCACCGGGCACGGAGACGGCGGGCAGCCGGTGTTCGTGTTTCCCGGCCAGGGGTCGCAGTGGACCGGGATGGCCGTCGAACTCCTCGACACGTCCGAGGTGTTCGCCGAGTCCATCACCGCGTGCGAAGCCGCCCTCTCCCCTCATGTGGAGTGGTCGCTGAGCGAAGTGCTCCGCAACGGCCAGCCGTTGAACCGGGTGGACGTGGTGCAGCCCGCCCTGTTCGCGGTGATGGTGTCGCTCGCCGCGGTCTGGCGATCCCTGGGGGTCGAGCCCGCCGCCGTCGTCGGACACTCCCAGGGCGAGATCGCCGCAGCCGTCGTCGCCGGGGCACTCACACTCGACGACGGCGCCAAGATCGCCGCCCTCCGCAGCCGCGCCATCCTCAAACTCGCCGGACACGGCGGCATGGTCTCCCTGCCCCTCAGCAACGAAGACACCACCGAACTCCTCAAACAGTGGCCCGACCGCATATCCATAGCCGCCCTCAACGGACCTCAAGCCACCGTCGTCGCCGGAGACGCCACCGCCCTCGACGAACTACTGACCCACTGCGAGACCGAGAGCGTCCGCGCCCGCCGCATCGACGTCGACTACGCCTCCCACACCGCACACGTCGAAGCCATCGAAAGCGACCTCGCCGAAGCCCTGAAGGGCATCACCCCGCACACCAGCACCGTGCCCTTCTACTCGACGGTCACCGGCGAGCCCATCGACACCAAACAACTCGACGCCGGCTACTGGTACACGAATCTCCGCCAGACGGT
Source organism: Streptomyces phaeofaciens (assembly GCF_014648915.1). Lineage (GTDB taxonomy): Bacteria > Actinomycetota > Actinomycetes > Streptomycetales > Streptomycetaceae > Streptomyces > Streptomyces phaeofaciens. Next base: position 9,037 of record NZ_BMSA01000011.1, read on the forward strand.
CCTCCTCGAACCCACCCTGAAGCGTCTGACGGCAGACGGCCACACCGGCTATGTGGAATGCAGCCCCCACCCCGTCCTCGTCCCCGCCATCGACGAGACGACCGAAGGCCACGTCACCGGCACCCTGCGCCGCGACGAAGGCGGCTGGCAACGCCTCCTCACCTCCGCAGCCCACCTCCACACCCACGCCACCCCCATCACCTGGCCCACCAGCCACACCCACCACATCGACCTCCCCACCTACCCCTTCCAACGCAACCGCTACTGGCTCGAAACCACCACACCCACAACCACCACCGGCGCAAAACACCCCCTGCTCGACACCACCATCCCCCTCGCCGACAGCGACACGATCGTCCTCACCGGCCGGATCTCCCTGCACACACACCCCTGGCTGGCCGACCACGCCGTATGGGACACCACACTCCTCCCCGGCACCGCACTCGCAGAACTCGCCCTGCAAGCCGCCGACCGGGCCGGATGCGACGTCGTGGAGGAACTGACACTCCAGGCACCTCTCGTCCTGCCCGAAGACGACACGACCGACCTCCAACTCACCGTCGAAGCACCCGACGACACCGGCCGCCGCAGCCTCACCATCCACAGCCGCCCCACAAGCCACACCGGCTGGACCCGCCATGCCACCGCCACACTGACCCCCGCGACAACCCACCCCGACTGGGACCTCACCACCTGGCCTCCCCCCGACGCCCAGCCCCTCGACCTCACCGGCCTCTACCCACGACTGGCCGACCAAGGATTCCACTACGGACCCGCCTTCCAAGGCCTCCACACAGCCTGGCGACACGGCAAGGAACTCTTCGCCGAAGTACGACTGCCGGACGAACTGCACCACACGGCAGGCAGGTTCGGGATCCACCCCGCCGTCCTCGACGCGGCCCTGCACACCAGCCTGATCGACGGCATCGACGGCATCGACGGCACCGACGACGTCCGACTCCCCTTCGCCTGGACCGGCATCACCCTGCACGCCACCGGAGCCACCACCCTCCGCGTCCGCATCACACCCCAGGGACCCGACACCCTCGCCCTCACCGCGGCCGACCAGAACGGCCGGCCGGTGGTCGAGGTCGCCTCGTTGACCAGCCGGGCGGTGGGTGCGGAGCAACTCGGCCGCAGGATTCCCCTGTTGCATGTGGAGTGGACCGAACTCCCCGTGCCCGAAGGCGCCTCGGAGGACGAGGTGTTCGTCCTGGGGGCGGACGAGCTCGGTCTCGGCTTCGATACCCGGTCCGCCCTCGGGGCGCCCGGCACGTACGTGCTGTCGTGCGGCGGCGGCACGACCCCGGCGAACACTCCGGATGCCGTCCGGTCGGCGCTGCACCGCGTCCTGTCCGCCGTGCGCGCATGGCCGGCCGACGAGCGGTTCGCCGACGGCCGGCTGGTGGTGGTCACTCGGGGCGCGGTGGCGGCCGGGGACGGCGAGGCTGTGGCGGACCTGGTGCACGCGCCGCTGTGGGGGCTGCTGCGCTCGGCGCAGTCCGAGCACCCCGGCCGGTTCGTGCTCGTCGACGTGGACGGACGGGCCCCCTCCGCGGCCACCCGTACGGCGCTGCGTCGCGCGCTCGCGTCCGGGGAGCCCCAGTGCGCGCTGCGGGACGGGCGGCTGCTGGTGCCCCGGCTGGTGCGGGAGACGGCGGGGCGGGTGCTGGAGGCGCCGGCCGACGGGTCGGCCTGGCGGCTGGACACGACCGGCAAGGGCACGCTGGAGAACCTCGCGCTGGTGCCGTACCCGGAGGCGGCGGCCCCGCCGGCTCCGGGGCACGTCCGGGTCTCGGTCCGTGCGGCGGGGATGAACTTCCGTGACGTGCTGCTGGGCCTGGGGATGGTCGACCAGGACGTGATGGGCGGCGAGGCGGCCGGTGTCGTGCTGGAGGTGGCACCGGACGTCACGGACCTGGCGCCGGGCGACCGGGTCATGGGCATGATGCCGGGGTCGTTCGGTCCGGTCGCGGTCGTCGACCGGCGGCTGCTCGTGCCGCTGCCGCGGGGATGGACGTACGCGGAGGGCGCCTCGGTGCCGATCGCGTTCCTCACCGCCTACTACGGTCTCGTCGACCTCGCCGGCCTGCGGGCCGGGGAGTCGGTGCTGATCCACGCGGCGACGGGCGGAGTGGGTCTGGCCGCGCTGCAACTCGCCCGGCATCTGGGCGCCGAGGTGCACACGACGGCGTCCCCGGCGAAGTGGGAGACGCTGCGGGCGCTCGGTGTGCCCGAGGACCGGATCTCCTCGTCCCGCTCCCTGGACTTCGAGGAGCGGGTCCGGGCGGCCACCGGCGGGAGCGGGGTCGACGTCGTACTGAACTCGCTGGCCCAGGAGTTCGTCGACGCGTCGCTCCGGCTGTTGACGCCCGGTGCCGGGGGCGGGCGGTTCGTGGAGATGGGCAAGACCGACATCCGGGACGCCGAGCGGGTCGCGGCCGACCATCCGGGCGTGTCGTACCTCTGGTTCGACCTCATCGAGGCGGGCCACGAGCGCATCGGGCGCATGATGGCCGGGCTGATGCCATTGTTCGAGAGCGGCGCGCTGGCGCCGGTCCCGACGTCCGCCTGGGACGTGCGGCGTGGGCTGGACGCCTTCCGGTACATGAGTCAGGCCCGGCATGTCGGCAAGGTGCTGCTCACGCTGCCGCCCGCCGCGCTCGACCCGGACGGCACGGTGCTGATCACCGGCGGTACCGGCACCCTGGGCGCCCTGGTGGCCCGGCATCTGGTCGCCGAGCACGGCGTACGGCGGCTGCTGCTGCTCGGGCGGCGGGGCGAGGCGGCCGAGGGGGTGGCCGGGCTGCGTGCCGAACTCGCCGCCGCGGGCGCCGAGGTGGGCGTGGTGGCCTGCGACAGCGCGGACGGTGAGGCGCTCGCGGAGGTGCTGGCCGGGATTCCGGCCGCGCATCCGCTCACCGGCGTGGTGCATGCGGCCGGGGTGCTCGACGACGCCGTCCTGACCGCTCTGACACCCGAGCGGCTCGATGCGGTGCTGCGGCCCAAGGTCGACGCGGCCTGGCATCTGCACGAGCTGACGCGGGACGCGGACCTGGCCGCGTTCGTGATGTTCTCCTCGTCGGCGGCGGTGCTGGGCGGTCCCGGCCAGGGCAACTACGCGGCGGCGAACGCCTTTCTCGACGCCCTCGCCCGGCACCGGCGGGCCCAGGGGCTGCCCGGGCTCTCGGTGGCCTGGGGCCTGTGGGAGCGGGCGAGCGCGATGACGGGGCATCTGGACGAGGGTGACCTGGCCCGGTTGCGCCGGGCGGGCTTCCACGCCCTGTCCGACACCGACGGGCTCGCGCTGTTCGACGCGGCCCTGCCGTCGGACCGGTCCGAGGTGGTGGCGGTGCGCCTGGACGCGGCGGCTCTCGAAGCGGGCGGCGCGGCGGGCCATCCGCTGCTGCGGGGACCGGCCGGACCGGCGACGCGCCGTCGTCGTACGGTCGAGGCGGCGGCCGCCGTGGCGAACTCGTCAGCCGCACCTGCGGAGTTGAGGGAGCGGTTGGCGGCTCTGCCGGTCGCGGAGCGTGGGCGGGTGGTGCTGGATCTCGTCCGTGACGCGGCCGCCCTCGTGCTCGGGCACCCGTCGAACGCGGCGATCGGGCCCCGGCAGGCCTTCAAGCAGCTCGGCTTCGACTCGCTGACGTCGGTCGAGCTGCGCAACCGGCTCAACACGGCCACCGGGCTGCGGCTGCCCGCCACCCTCGTCTTCGATCATCCGACCCCGACGGCGCTCGGCGAGCACCTGCTGGGCGAACTGGCCCCGGCCGCACAGGAGTCGGCCCCCGCCGACGCTCACGCCGGCTTCGGCGACCCCGGCGACCCCGCCGACCTCGGTGACGAGGACGTGCGGCGGCTGCTGGCGGCCCTGCCGCCGGCGCGGCTGCGGGAGTCCGGGCTGCTGCCGGCCCTGGTGCGACTGGGCGCGGCGGCCGCCTCCGCGCCGGGCGGCGACGCCGCCGACGAGCCGGACGAGTTCGACGACCTGGACGCGGACGACCTCATCGACCTGGCGCTCGGCGCGGGCGACCACTGAGCGCGGCCGGACGTACGGACGGACCGCGGAGACGACCATGAGCGGAGAGGGAACCCCCGTGACGCAGGACGAGCAGGCCGGGCGGATGCTGGAGGCGCTGCGCCACTCCCTGAAGGAGAACAAGCGCCTCCAGCAGGAGAACCGCAGGCTCGCCGAGAGCCGGCACGAGCCGATCGCCGTCGTCGGCATGGCCTGCCGGTTCCCTGGTGGTGTGTCGTCGCCGGAGGACTTCTGGCGGCTGCTCGACGAGGGCCGGGACGCGGTCGGCCCGTTCCCCGCCGACCGCGGCTGGGACGTCGGGGCGCTGTACGACCCGGACCCGGACCACCCGGGCACCAGCTATGTGCGGCACGGCGCGTTCCTGCGGGACGCCGCCCGGTTCGACGCGGACTTCTTCGGGATCAGCCCGCGAGAGGCCCTCGCCATGGACCCGCAGCAGCGGCTGCTGCTGGAGACGTCCTGGGAGGCGGTCGAGCGGGCGGGCATCGACCCGGCCTCGCTGCACGGCAGCCGTACGGGGGTGTTCGTCGGCGCCTCCCCGCTCGGTTACGGTGCCGGTCCGCGCGCCGCGTCGCAGGGCGCGGAGGGCTATCTGCTGACGGGCACCACCGTGAGCGTCGCGTCCGGGCGGCTGGCCTACACCTTCGGGTTCGAGGGCCCGGCGCTGACCGTGGACACGGCCTGTTCGTCGTCCCTGGTGGCGCTGCACCTGGCGGCGCAGGCGCTGCGCGGCGGCGAGTGCGAGCTGGCGCTGGTGGGCGGGGCGGCGGTGATGGCGCGGCCGCACATGTTCGTGGAGTTCAGCCGGCAGCGGGGTCTGGCGCCCGACGGCCGGATCAAGGCGTTCGCGGGTGCCGCGGACGGCACCGCCTGGGGTGAGGGTGTCGGGATCCTGCTGGTGGAGCGGCTGTCGGACGCACGGCGGCACGGGCACCGGGTGCTGGCCGTGGTCCGGGGCTCGGCCGTCAACCAGGACGGCGCCAGCAACGGCCTCACCGCCCCCAACGGCCTCGCCCAGCAGAAAGCCGTCCGCGCGGCCCTCGCCGACGCCGGCCTGACCCCGGCCGACGTGGACGCCGTCGAGGCCCACGGCACCGGCACCCGCCTCGGCGACCCCATCGAGGCGCGGGCGCTGCTGGCCACCTACGGCCGGGAGCGCCCGGCGGAGCGGCCGTTGTGGCTCGGCTCGGTGAAGTCGAACATCGGACACACCCAGCTGGCGGCGGGTGTCGCCGGTGTCATCAAGATGGTGCTGGCGTTGGAGCACGGGGTGCTGCCCCGCACCCTGCACGTGGACGAACCCACCCCGCACGTCGACTGGACCACCGGTGCCGTCTCCCTCCTCACCGAGCGGCGCGCGTGGCCCGAGACGGGCAGGCCGCGCCGGGCCGCCGTCTCCTCCTTCGGGATCAGTGGCACCAACGCCCACATCGTTCTGGAGCAGGCTCCGCCGGAGCCCGGGGCGACGGGGGCGATGGGGGCGATGGGGCCGGAAGCGGCGCCCAAGGTGTCCGAGGTACCCGAGGTACCCGAGGTACCCGAGGTACCCGAGGTACCCGAGGTACCCGAGGTACCCGAGGTACCCGAGGTACCCGAGGTACCCGAGGTACCCGAGGTACCCGAGGTGTCCGAGGTGTCCGAGGTGTCCGAGGTGTCCGAGGTGTCCGAGGTGTCCGAGGCGGCAGATGGGGTCTCCGACGCCGGCCGTCCGCTGCTCCCCTGGCTGCTGTCCGCCGCCGGACCGGCCGCGCTGCGCGCCCAGGCCGAGCGGCTGCACACGGCCGTCTCGGCGCACCCCGTCCCGGCGCACCCCGACTGGACGCCCGCGGCGCTCGCCCGTTCCCTCGCCACCACGCGCGCCCGCCTCGACCATCGGGCCGTCGTGCTCGGCTCCGACCGGGAAGACCTGCTCGCCGGGCTGGAGGCACTGCGGACACCCACGGCGGACGCCGGCCGTCCGGTGACGGGCACGGCCGCGCAGGGCGGGGCCACGGCCTTCCTCTTCACCGGGCAGGGTTCCCAACGAGCCATGATGGGGCGGGAGTTGTCCGCCAGGTATCCGGTGTTCGCCGCGTCCCTCGACCGGATCTGCGGCCTGTTCGACGAGCGGGCCGGCCTCGGGCTGCGTGAGGTGCTGGACGCGGCGGCCGGTTCCGAGCGCGCGGGGCTGCTGGACCGTACGGCGTGGACGCAGGCCGCGCTGTTCGCCGTCGAGGTGAGCCTGTACCGGCTGGTGGAGTCCTGGGGCGTGCGCCCGGACCAACTGCTCGGTCACTCGGTCGGCGAGCTGGCGGCGGCCCATGTCGCCGGCGTCTTCTCGCTCCAGGACGCCGTCACGGCGGTCGCGGCCCGCGGGCGGCTGATGCAGGAACTGCCGCCCGGCGGTCGGATGGCGGCCGTCGAGGCGGCCGAGGAGGAGGTGACGGCCCTGCTCGCGGGCCGGGCCGAGGGGCCCGGGCGGGCGGGGATCGCGGCCGTCAACGGGCCGTCGTCCGTCGTGGTCTCCGGCGACGAGGACGCCGTACGCGAGGTCGTCGAGGTACTGCGGGCCCGGGGCCGGCGCACCAGGGAACTCCCGGTGAGCCACGCGTTCCACTCGCCGCGCATGGACGGCATGCTGGACGGCTTCCGTGAGGTGCTGGCCACGCTCACGCTGCGCGAGCCGGTCCTGCCGATCGTCTCGAACGTCACCGGCCGGCCCGTCACGAGCGCGGAGGTCCGTTCGGCGGACTACTGGGTGCGGCACGTGCGGGAGGCGGTTCGCTTCCACGACGGCGTCGGCACGCTGCTCGGCCAAGGGGTGCGTACGTTCGTGGAGTTGGGGCCCGACGGAGTGCTGTCCGCGATGGTGCGCGAGGGCGCCGCAGCGCTGCTCCCGGACGACGCGCTCGCCGATGTCGTCGCGGTGCCGCTGCTGCGCCGCGACCGCGACGAGGTCCGCACCCTGCTCACGGGGGTGGCGCAGGCGTATGCGCGGGGCACGGAGGTGGACTGGGGTGCCGTCGTGGCCGACCCCGGTGCGGGTCCGGTGGTGCCCACCCGGATCCCCGGCCTGCCCACCTACGCCTTCCAGGGCGAGCGGTACTGGCTCGCGGACGGCGCGGACGTCCCGGCCGAGCCCGGCGATCTGGGCCTCGCCCCGGCCGGACACCCGCTGCTCGGCGCCGCGCTCGCGCCCGCCGAGGGCGACGGCCTGGTCCTCACGGGCCGGCTGTCGCCGCGTACCCACGGCTGGCTCGCCGATCATGTGATCCTCGGCTCGACCGTCGTACCGGGCACCGCGTATCTGGAACTCGCCCTGCACGCGGCCGCGTCGACCGGCTGCGACACGGTGGAGGAGCTGCACCAGGAGAGCCCGCTGATCCTCGCCGAGGACGAGGCCGCGCACCTCCAGCTGACGGTGGGCCCGGCCGACGAGCACGGGCGGCGCACGATCGCCGTGCACTCCCGGCCCGCCCGCGCGGCCGAGGACAACCCGCCGTGGACCCGCCGCGCGAGCGGAGTCCTGGCCCGCACGGCGGACGCCGCGACGGGCCCTGAGCCGGGCGGCGCCTGGCCGCCACCGGGTGCCGTCCCCGTCGACGTCACGGGCTTCTACGACTCCGTGGCGGACGACGGCTTCACGTACGGCCCGTCGTTCCGGGGCCTGCACGCGGTGTGGCGGTCGGGCGAGGACACGTTCGGCGAGGTACGCCTGCCCGAGGGCCACGACGCCGAGGCGGCCCGGCACGGGGTCCATCCGGCGCTGCTGGACGCCGCGCTGCACGCCGGCCTGGTCGGCACCACCGCCGACGAGGTGCTGCTGCCCTTCGTGTGGAGCGGGGTGCGGCTGCACCGGCCGGGCGCCACCGCGCTGCGCGTACGCCTCTCCCCCGTCGGGCCCCGGGCGATGTCGGTGACCGTGTGGGACGCGGACGGGGCCCTCGTGGCCTCGGTGGAGTCGCTGCGGGCCCGCCCGGTCTCGGTCGCCCAGCTGCGGGCCGCGGCCCCCGACCGGCGGCCAGAGCACCTGTTCCACGTCGGGTGGACGCCGGTGGAGCGGGACCGGGCGGAACCGGACCGGGCGGCGGACCTGGTCGTGGTGGGCCCGGGGCGGGTGCCGGAGGGTGTCGTACGGGAGCGGTTCGCGGACGTCGCGGCGCTCGCGTCGGCCGTCTCCGCGGGCAGGCCCGTGCCCGACGCCGCGTTCCTGACGGCTCCCGAGGACACCGACGGCCCCGTCCCCGAAGCTGTCCCCGAGGCCGCGCACGCGGCGGTGCACGCCGTGCGGTCCGCGCTCGTGGCGTGGGCCGCGGACGAGCGGCTCGCCGGAACTCCGCTGATCGTGGTCACCCGCGACGCGGTCGCCACCGGGCCCGGCGACCCGGTCACGGGGCTGCGCCAGGCGCCCCTGTGGGGGCTGACCCGCGCGGCCCAGGCGGAACACCCGGACCGGTTCGTCCTGCTGGACCTGCCCGACGACACGGCGGCGGACGTACGGCGGACGACGGCGGACGACCGGCATACGGAGGCGGACGGCCGGTGTGCGGAGGCGGACGCCTGGCGCGCGGCGGCGGACCGCTTCGGCGAACCGCAACTGGCCCTGCGCGAGGGTACGTTGCTCACCCCCCGCCTGACCCGAGCCCGCCCCTCGGCCGCTGCCGAGACCCGCATCCCGCTCCCCGGGCCGGACGGCGGCACGGTCCTGGTGACCGGCGGCACGGGCGCCCTGGGCGCACTGGTCGCCCGGCACCTGGTGCGCGAACACAGCGCCCGCAGGCTGCTGTTGCTGAGCCGCAGCGGTCGATCGGCTCCCGGGACAGCCGAGTTGACGGCCGAGCTGACCGGGCTCGGCGCACACGTGACCGTGGCGGAGTGCGACGCCGCCGACCGGGAGGCGCTAGTCTCCGCCCTCGACGGCATCCCGGCGGAGCACCCGCTGACGGCCGTCATCCACACGGCCGGTGTCACGGGCGACGGCGCCCTGGACGCGCTCACGCCGCGACGCGTGGACGCCGTACTGCGTCCCAAGGTGGACGCGGCCTGGCAGCTGCACGAACTGACCGGGGACACACCGCTGGTGCTGTTCTCGTCGGCGACGGCCACCCTCGGCGGCGCCGGACAGAGCGCCTACACCGCCGCCAACTCCTTCCTGGACGCCCTCGCCGCACACCGTGCGGCGCGCGGGCTGCCCACGGTGTCGCTGGCCTGGGGCCTGTGGGAACAGGACACGGCCGGTATGGCGGCCGGGCTGGACGCGACGGCCCTGCGCCGGATGCGCCGCGCCGGGATCCTGCCGCTCTCCGCCGAGGAGGGCCTGGCCCTGTTCGACGCGGCGACGGCCACCCTGCGGTCCGCCGCCGGAGGCCTCCCCGTCGTCGTACCGGTACGGCTCGACCCGACGGCGTTCGGCGCGTCCGCCGGCGCCCCCGTCTCGCCCCTTCTGCGCCGGCTGGAGCCGGATGCCGCCCAGGACGCCCGTCCGGCGGGGTCGGACATGTCCGAGCGGGCGGCGGCGTTGCGCGGGCGGCTCGGCGGGGTGGACGAGGAGGAGCGGCGGCGCATCCTGCTGGAGTTGGTGCGTGGCACGGTCGCCGAGGTGCTCGGCCACCCGGGCCTCGGCTCCGTCCCCGCCGAACGTGCCTTCAGCGACCTGGGCTTCGACTCGCTCACGGCGGTGGAACTCCGCAACCGGCTCACCACCACCACCGGACTGCGGCTCACCGCGACGCTCGTCTTCGACCACCCGACGTCCCAGGCGCTGGCCCGCCACCTCGACGAGGCACTGCCCCGCGACGACACCCCGGCCGCCGCCCCCGTCCTGCGCGAACTCGACCGACTGGAGGCGGTGTTGGCGAGCATCGCCCCCGGCCACCACCCGGACCACGAACGGATCGCCGGACGGCTGCGGGCCGTTCTCGCCGCCTGGGACGAACGGACGGACGACCGGGCGGGCCCGACGGCCGCCGGGCCCGCCGACGGACCGAACACGGCCGGCTCCGCGCTGGAGCTGGACTCGGCGGACGACGACGCGGTCTTCGACTTCATCACCAACGAACTCGGGATCTCCTGACCCGTGCGGAACAGAGAGGGTGGCACCACCGTGGCGAGCAGTGAGCCCAGCGAGATCGAGGACAAGCTCCGCTACTTCCTCAAGCGGGTCACGGCCGATCTCCAGGAGACCCGGCAACGGCTCCAGGAACTGCGGTCCGTCGAGGGCGAGCCGATCGCGATCGTCGGCATGGCCTGCCGCTACCCGGGCGGCGCCGACTCCGCCGACCGGCTGTGGGACCTGGTCGCCGAAGGACGCGACACCGCCGCCCCGTTCCCCGCCGACCGGGGCTGGGACCTCGACGAGCTGTACGACCCGGACCCTGACGCGCCGGGCAAGACGTACGGCCGCGAGGGCTGTTTCCTCGACGGCGCCGACCGGTTCGACGCCGGGTTCTTCGGCATCGGCCCGCGCGAGGCCCTGGCCATGGACCCGCAGCAGCGGCTGCTCCTGGAAACCTCCTGGGAGGCGTTCGAGCACGCGGGCATCGACCCGACCGTGCTGCGCGGCAGCCGCACCGGCGTGTTCATGGGCACCGGCCAGCAGGACTACGCGAGCCTCGTGCAGCGCGCCACCGAGAACCTGGAGGGCTACCTGCTCGCCGGCGGAGCCGCCAGCGTGATCTCCGGCCGGCTGTCGTACACCTTCGGCCTGGAGGGCCCGGCGATCACCGTCGACACGGCCTGCTCGTCCTCGCTGGTCGCCCTGCATCTGGCCGTGCAGTCGCTGCGGCGCGGTGAGTCCACACTGGCGCTCGCGGGCGGGGCGGCGGTCATGGCGGCGCCGGGCATGTTCGTGGAGTTCGCCCGGCAGCGCGGCCTCGCGCCCGACGGCCGCTGCAAGGCCTTCGCCGCGTCGGCCGACGGGACCGGCTGGGGCGAGGGCGTGGGCGTCCTGCTGCTGGAGCGGCTGTCGGACGCACAGCGGCAGGGCCACCGGGTGCTGGCCGTGGTCCGGGGCTCGGCCGTCAACCAGGACGGCGCCAGCAACGGCCTCACCGCCCCCAACGGCCCCGCTCAGCAACGGGTCATCCGCCAGAGCCTCGCCAACGCCCACCTGGACACCGCCGACATCGACGCCGTGGAGGCGCACGGGACGGGTACGACCCTGGGCGACCCGATCGAGGCCCAGGCCCTCCTGGCCACCTACGGCCAGAACCGCCCCGCCGAACGACCCCTGTGGCTCGGCTCGTTGAAATCCAACATCGGCCACACCCAGGCCGCCGCCGGCGTCGGCGGCGTCATCAAGATGGTCAAGGCCCTGGAACACGGGGTACTGCCCCGCACCCTCCACGTCGACGAACCCACCCCGCACGTCGACTGGACCACCGGCGCCGTCTCCCTCCTCACCGAACAACGCCCCTGGCCCGACACCGACCGCCCACGCCGCGCCGCCGTCTCCTCCTTCGGCGTGAGCGGCACGAACGCACACGTCATCCTGGAACAGGCCCCGGAGAACCCACCCGCCGGGAAGCCGCCCACCACGGCCGCACCCGCGCCCCTCGCCCCCCTCGTGTTCTCCGCCCGCTCAGCCGGAGCCTTGCGGGAACAGGCGGCACGGCTGGCCGACCATCTCCGGCAGAGCCCCGAGGACGTACGACACGTGGGTCACGCCCTACTGACCCAGCGGGCTTCACTCGACCGGCGCGCGGTGGTGCTCGGCGGGGACCGGGAGCAACTGATCGCCGGACTGAGGGTGTTGGCATCCGGAGAAGAGGCCCCCGGGACCGTCACCGGGCAGGGGGACTCGAAGCAGCCGGTGTTCGTGTTTCCCGGTCAGGGGTCGCAGTGGACCGGGATGGCCGTCGAACTCCTCGACACGTCCCAGGTGTTCGCCGAGTCCATCGCCGCGTGCGAGGCAGCGCTTGCCTCGCATGTGGAGTGGTCGCTGAGTGAAGTGCTCCGCAACGGGCAGCCGTTGAACCGGGTCGACGTGGTGCAGCCCGCCCTGTTCGCGGTGATGGTGTCGCTCGCCGCGGTCTGGCGGTCCCTGGGGGTCGAGCCCGCCGCCGTCGTCGGGCACTCCCAGGGCGAGATAGCCGCAGCCGTCGTCGCCGGGGCACTCACACTCGAAGACGGCGCCAAGATCGCCGCCCTCCGCAGCCGAGCCATCCTCAAACTCGCCGGACACGGCGGAATGGTCTCCCTGCCCCTGAGCAGCAAGGACGCGACCGAGCTCATCGACCCCTGGGACGGCCGTATATCGATCGCCGCGCTCAACGGACCTCAGACAACCGTCGTCGCCGGAGACGCCACCGCCCTCGACGAACTACTGACCCACTGCGAGACCGAGAGCGTCCACGCGCGCCGCATCGACGTCGACTACGCGTCTCATACCTCGCACGTCGAAGCCATCGAAAGCGACCTCGCCGAAGCCCTGAAGGGCATCACCCCGCACACCAGCACGATCCCGTTCTACTCGACGGTCACCGGCGAGCCCATCGACACCGCACAGCTCGACGCCGGCTACTGGTACACCAACCTCCGCCAGACCGTCCTCCTCGAACCCACCCTCAAGGGGCTGACCGAAGACGGCCACACCAGCTACCTCGAATGCAGCCCCCACCCCGTCCTCGTCCCCGCGATCGACGAGACGACCGACGGCCACGTCACCGGCACCCTGCGCCGCGACGAAGGCGGCTGGCAACGCCTCCTCACCTCCGCAGCCCACCTCCACACCCACGGAACGCCCGTCGACTGGGCCCTCTTCACCACCACGCCCGGCCGTCACATCGACCTCCCCTCCTACGCCTTCCAGCGCAAGTCCTACTGGGTCGAGACGGTCCCGGGCGCCGCCGTCTCCTCGTACGTCCCGGCGGAGGACGGCGCGGGGGACGAACTCGACCCGGCCGTGGCGGAGTTGCGTGAGCGGCTGTCCGGGCTGCCGGAAGCCGTGCGCGAGAAGGTGATGCGGGACCTGGTGACGGACCACGCCACGGCGGTCCTCGGGCTGGAGGAGCCGCTCGAACCGACTCGTTCCTTCCACGAGTCGGGGTTCGTCTCGCTCACGGCCGTGGAGCTGCGCAACCGTCTCGTCCGGGCCACCGGCACCCGGCTGCCCTCCTCCGTCGTCTTCGACCACCCGACGCCCCAGGCCCTCGGCCGTCATCTGCTCGCCCTCCTCGACGGGACGAACGACCGCACGGGCGACGCCTCGGGGCCCCAGGTCGGCGTACGCGCGGACGACGATCCGATCGTCATCGTCGGTATGGCCTGCCGCTATCCGGGCGGGGTCGCCTCCCCCGAGGACCTGTGGCGGCTGGTCGCGGAGGGTACGGACGCCATCGGCCCGTTCCCGCAGGACCGCGGCTGGGACGTCGAGTCGCTGTACGACCCCGACCCGGGGCGTTCCGGGCACACGTACGTCCGTGAGGGCGGCTTCCTCGCCGACGCGGACCGCTTCGACGCGTCCTTCTTCGGCATCAACCCGCGCGAGGCGCTGGCCATGGACCCGCAGCAGCGGCTGCTCCTCGAAACGTCCTGGGAGCTGTTCGAGCGTGCGGGCATCGATCCGGCGGAGCTGCGCGGCAGCCGTACGGGCGTGTTCGCGGGGCTGAGCGGACAGGACTATCCGCTGCTGCTGGACGCGTCACGGACGGAGTCGGAGGAGGTGGAGGGCTATCTGATGACGGGCAACGCGGCGAGCGTGCTGTCCGGCCGGCTCTCCTACACCTTCGGTCTGGAGGGGCCGGCGATCACCGTCGACACGGCGTGCTCGTCCTCGCTGGTCGCGCTGCATCTGGCGGCGCAGTCGCTGCGTTCGGGCGAGAGCGAGCTGGCGCTCGCGGGCGGGGTGACCGTGCTGTCGACGCCGCAGGCGTTCGTCGGGTTCAGCCGGCAGCGCGGACTGGCGCCGGACGGCCGGTGCAAGCCGTTCTCGGCGGGTGCCGACGGCACGGCGTGGGCCGAGGGCGTCGGTCTGGTGCTGCTGGAACGGCTGTCGGACGCCCGCCGTCACGGGCGTCGGGTCCTCGCGGTCCTCCGGGGCAGCGCGACCAACCAGGACGGTGCGAGCAACGGCCTCTCCGCCCCCAACGGGCCCTCCCAGCAACGGGTCATCCGCCAGGCCCTCGCCAACTCCCGGCTGGAAAGCGGCGACGTGGACGCGGTGGAGGCGCACGGTACGGGTACGCCGCTGGGCGACCCCATCGAGGCCCAGGCGCTGCTCGCCACCTACGGCCGGGGCCGGTCCGCCGAACAGCCCCTGCTGCTGGGCTCGGTGAAGTCGAACATCGGGCACACCGCGGCGGCGGCGGGCGTGGCCGGGGTGATCAAGATGGTGCAGGCGATGCGGCACGGGGTGCTGCCCCGCACCCTGCATCTGGACGAGCCGACCCCGCACGTGGACTGGTCGGCCGGGGCCGTGACACCGCTCGCCGACACCGTGAAGTGGCCCGAGCGGGGCCGGCCGCGCCGGGCCGGGGTGTCCGCGTTCGGCATCAGCGGGACGAACGCGCACGTCATCCTGGAACAGGCCCCACCGGAGACGGTCACCGCGCCCGCCCCCAGTGCTTCGGCGCCCGTCGTGCCGTGGCTGCTGTCCGCGCACTCCGCGGCGGCCCTGCGGGCCCAGGCGGAGCGCCTGCGGGCCCACCTCGCCCGACTCGACCCCACGAACGCAACCGACACCAGCACCAGCACCAGAACCAGCACCGATACCGACACCGACACCGACACCGACACCGCGGTCGCCCCGAACGCCACGGACCCCACGCTTGTCGCACGCTCCCTGGCCTTCACCCGCTCGGCGCTCCCGCATCGCGCCGTCGTCCTCGGCGGCGACCGGGCCGCCCTCGACTCGGGGCTGACGGCCCTCGCCACGGGCACGGCGGCACCGGGCCTGGTCCAGGGCCGGACCGCGACCGGCCGGCTCGCCTTCCTCTTCCCGGGACAGGGCAGTCAACTCCCCGGCATGGGAAGGGGGTTGTACGCGCACCATCCGGTCTTCGCGAGGACCCTGGACGAGCTGTGCGCGCTTGTCGACGGCGAGCTGGACGGGCGGCTGCCCGGCATCCGTGAGGTGCTGTTCGCGGAGGCCGGCACGCGGACGTCCGCGCTGCTGGACGAGACCGTGCACACGCAGGCCGCGCTGTTCGCCGTGGGCGCCGCGGCCTACCGGCTGCTGGAGTCGTGGGGCGTGGTCCCCGATGTCGTGGGCGGCCACTCGATCGGCGAGCTGACGGCGGCGTACGTCGCGGGCGTGCTGTCGGCCGAGGACGCCTGCCGGCTGGTGGCCGCGCGCGGCCGGCTGATGCAGGCGTCCCCGGAGGGTGGGGCGATGGCCGCGCTGGAGGCCACCGAGGACGAGGCGACCGAGCTGCTCGCGGCCGGCTCCGGGGCGCTGGGCGTCGCCGCGGTCAACGGCCCGCGTGCCGTCGTGGTGTCCGGGGTCTCGGGCGCCGTCGACGAGATGGTGGCGGCGTTCGCGCGGCGAGGCCGACGCACCAAGCGGCTCCGGGTCTCGCGCGCGTTCCACTCGCCGCTGATGGACGGCGTGCTGGAGGAGTTCGGCGAGGTCGCGGGCGCCCTGTCGTTCCACACGCCCCGGCTGACCCTGCTCTCCAACCTCACGGGCGCGCCGGCGGCCGCCGCCGAGGTGTGCTCGCCCGCGTACTGGGTGCGGCACGTCCGCGAGACCGTACGCTTCCACGACGGGGTGCGCCGGCTGCTGGACGACGGTGTGACGACGGTCCTCGAACCGGGTGCGGGCGGTGTGCTGTCGGCGCTGGTGCGGGACAGCGCGGCGGACCGTCCCGGCGCCCCGGTGGAGGCGATACCGCTGTTGCGGCGGGGCCGTCCGGAGCCGGAGAGCGCCGTCGCCGCCCTCGCCCGGCTCCACGTCCGGGGTGTCCCGGTGGACTGGTCGGCCCTGCTCGGCTCCTCCCGCGACACCGTCGCCCTGCCCACGTACGCCTTCCAGGGCCGCCGCTACTGGCCGGACTCACCCACGACGAGCCGCACGACGGGCCCCACGACGGGCCCCACGACGGACCCCACGGCAGCCCCCACAGGCCCCACGACCGGCCCCTCGGCGGCCCCCGGGCCGGTACCCGCCACCACCGACGCTCCCGTCCCGTCCTCCCCCTCCCCCGCCTCCGCACTGCACGCCCGCCTCGCCCCGCTTCCCGTCCCCGCCCGCGAGGCCGTCCTGCGGGAGCTCCTCGCCGAGGAGGTCGCGGCGGTCCTCGGGCACGGGGACACCACGGAGGTCGACGCCGCCCCCGGTCTGCCGGAACTCGGCATCGACTCGCTCACGGCCGCCGAACTGCGGGCCGGGCTCCAGTCGGCCACCGGCGCCCCGCTCGCCTCCACGGCCGTGTTCGAGCACCCCACGCTGGACGCCCTGGCCGCCCATCTGCACGCCGTGCTGGTCGAGTCGTCGCTCCTCACGGTCACGGCGGACTCGGCTCCCGCGCCGCGGGCGGCACCGTCCGGGTTCCTCACCGAACTGGCCCTCCGGGCGGGGCGGGAGGGCCGGTTCGCGGAGTTCGGCTCCTTCCTGGAGGAGGCGGCCCGGTTCCGGGAGACGTTCGACGCGTCGACGCCACCCGAGGCCGTACGCCGCCCGGCGCCCGTACGGCTGGCACGCGGGGACGGCGGGCCCGTACTGATCTGCTTCCCGTCGTTCGCGAGCCGATCCGGCGCCCACCAGTACGCCCGGCTCGCCTCCCGCGCGCGGGGCGAGCGGGACGTCTGGGTGCTGCCGGCGCCCGGGTTCGCGCCCGGCGAGGCGCTGCCCGCGGACCTCGACGCGCTGGTCGGGGTGCACGCGCACGACGTCGAACTCCTCATGCGGGAGCGGCCGTTCGCGCTGCTCGGCCATTCGGCGGGCGGCTGGATCGCGCACGCGGTGGCGGCCCGGCTGCGCGAGCACGCCCCGACGGCCGTCGTCCTGATCGACAGCTACGAGCCGGGGCACCCCGTGCTGCCGCGGATCCAGTCCCACCTCGCCGCGGACCCCCGGCGGACGGGCCCGGACGACGACACCGTGCTGACGGCGATGGGCGGCTACGCGCGCCTGTTCGCCGCCGGCCGGCGGCCCGACGACGACGGCCCCGCCCGTCCGACGCTCCTCGTGCGCGCCACCGAGCCCCTGCCCGGCTTCCCCACGACCGGCTGGCAGGCCCACTGGCCGGCCCGGCCCGCACCCGTCGTCGTGGACGTGCCCGGCGACCACTTCACCACGACCACCGACCACGCCCCGACGACGCTCGACGCGATCCGCGACCACCTGTCGTCGCTGTCCCCCTCCCCCTCCCCCGTCCCCGCCCCTCACGGAAGGTGAGCACACCCATGTCTCCCGAGAACGGCGCTCAGCCGCACGAGATCGACCAAGCGGTCCTGGACGGCCAGGCCCCCTACCACCGGCGTGCCCTGGCCTTCTACGACCTCGTCGTGTTCCGGGGCAGCGCACCGTGGTTCTGGCGCTGCCACCCGAGCAACTTCGAGCAGCTGTACCGCACGAGCATCGGCGCGAAGCACCTGGAGATCGGCGTCGGCACCGGATACCTGCTGTCCCGCACCCGGTTCCCGGTGTCCAACCCGAAGGTCACGCTCGCCGATCTGAACCCGGCCACCCTCGACTTCACCGCGCAGCGGCTGCGCTTCGTCGAGACGACGAAGGTCGTCGCCAACGCGCTGGAGCCGCTGCCGGTGCCGGACGAGAGCCATGACTCGGCGGCGCTGAGCTTCCTGCTGCACTGCATCCCCGGCAGCCTCCGCGACAAGGGTGTGGCGATCAAGCACGCGGCGGCGGCCGTGAAGCCGGGCGGAACCGTGTTCGGCAGCACGGTGCTGTCCTCCGGCGTCCCGGTCACCCGGGCGGGCCGGTGGCTGATGGGCAACCTCAACGCCAAGGGCGTGTTCCACAACGACCAGGACAGTCTGGGTGACCTGCGCGCCCAACTGGAGCAGAACTTCGACGACTTCGAGCTGGTCACCCGGGGCAGCGTCGGCCTCTTCCGCGCCCGCAAGCCGAAGTAGCCCCCCGCCCGGACACCGCCTTGCCGAAAGGACCCGCCATGGGTGATCGCTGGTACCCGGTCGAAGAGGCCGACGACTCCTTCTTCGCCACCGCCCCCCTCCATCACGCCCGCTCCGTCGAACTGCCGTACCCGGCCGAGGAGACCTGGGCCGCGCTCACCGGTGAGGGGGTGTCGAGCTGGACCAAGGGCATGAAGCGCCTCACGTGGACCTCACCGCGTCCCCACGGCGTCGGCACCACCCGGGAGATCGAGCTGGGCGGCGACTTCGTGCTGCGCGAGCGGTTCTTCCGCTGGGAGGAGGGCCGGCGCAAGACGTTCACCGCCGTCGAGGGCACCAAGAACATCTTCCGGCATCTCGTGGAGGACTACGTCGTCGAACCGACCGACGGCGGCTCGCGGTTCAGCTGGCGCTGGGCCGCCGAGCTGAACCGCCCCTGGTCGTATCTCCAGGGCCCGCTGGACCGATGGATGTTCGCCCCGACCGGCCGCTCCCACATCGACGGGCTGCCCGTGTACATGGCCGCCCACCGCTGACCCGAGCACACGACACGCACCCCCGACCGAAGGAAGACACACATGTGTGGGATCGCCGGCTGGATCGCCTTCCAGCGGGACCTGCGGACCCGACGCCCCGCGCTCGACGCGATGACCGCCACCATGGTCTGCCGGGGCCCGGACGCCGGGGGCACCTGGCTGTCACCGTCCGCGGCGCTCGGGCACCGGCGGCTGTCCGTCATCGACCTGGAGGGCGGCGTCCAGCCCATGACGGTCGACACGCCGGACGGCCCGGTCGTGCTGACGTACAGCGGTGAGGCGTACAACTTCGTCGAACTCCGCGACGAGCTGCGCCGGCGCGGTCACCGCTTCCGCACCACGAGCGACACCGAGGTGGTGCTGCACTCCTACCTGGAGTGGGGCGAGGAGTTCGCCGAGCGGCTCGACGGGATGTACGCGCTCGGCGTCTGGGACGGCCGCACGGACAAGCTGGTCCTGCTGCGCGACCGGCTCGGCATCAAGCCGCTGTACGTGTACGAGACCGAGGACGGCGTCCTGTTCGGCTCGGAGGCCAAGGCGATCCTCGCCCACCCGGAGGTGCAGCCGGTCGTGGACACGGACGGCTTCCGGGAGCTGTTCGGGTTCGTCAAGGAGCCGGGCCGCGCCGTGTGGGCGGGGATGCGCGAGGTCAAGCCCGGCAGCCTGCTGATCGTCGACCGCGCCGGGCCGCGCGAGCGCCTGTACTGGCGGCTGGAGGTCGCCGAGCACGAGGACGACACCGCGACGACCGTGCGCCGGGTGCGGGAGCTGCTGGAGGACAGTGTCGGCCGGCAGCTCGTCGCGGACGTGCCGCAGTGCGTGCTGCTCTCCGGCGGCCTCGACTCCAGCGCGCTGACCGCGCTGGCCGCCCGCGGGATGGCCGAACGCGGCCGGGAGACACGGACGTTCACGGTCGACTTCGAGCAGCCGGACGACTTCCGCGCCGACGAGCTGCGCGGTTCACCGGACGCGCCGTACGCCCGTGAGGTCGTCGCGCACGTGGGCACGGTGCACACCGACATCCGGCTGGACCACCAGGCGCTGGCCGATCCCGAGGTGCGGCGCGCGGTCGTCACCGCGCGGGATCTGCCGTTCGGCTTCGGGGAGGCGGACAACTCCCTCTACCTGCTGTTCAAGGCGATCCGGGAGCACGCGACGGTGGCGCTGTCGGGCGAGTCCTCCGACGAGATCTTCGGCGGGTACCCGTGGTTCCATCTGCCGGTCGTGCAGGAGGCCGCCATGTTCCCGTGGGTCACGGCCTCCGGGCTCGGGCCCAGGTCCCATCCCACCAAGCTGATCGACCCCTCCCTGCTGCTGGGCACGCTGGACGTGCCCGGCTACTGGGCGCAGCGCTGGGCCGACACCGTCGCCCAGCTCCCGGCCGTACCGGGCGAGGACGCGCACGAGCGCCGGATGCGGGAGTTCTGCTACGTCCATCTCACCAGCCTGCTGGGCCTGTTGCTGGACCGGAAGGACCGGATGAGCATGGCCGTGGGCCTGGAGGTCCGGGTGCCGTTCTGCGACCACCGGCTGGTGGAGTACGTGTTCAACACCCCGTGGTCGATGAAGACGTTCGACGGCCGGGAGAAGAGCCTGCTGCGGGCGGCGGTGCGCGATGTGCTGCCCACCTCGGTGGTGGAGCGGGTCAAGGCGCTCTACCCGCACACGCAGGAGCCTCGGTACGTCGGCGCGTTGCAGCACCAGGTGGGCGATCTGCTCGCGGGCGGCCACCAGGCGGTCGACTTCTTCGACCGGGCCGCGCTCACGAAGGCCGTCCAGGGGCGGCCGGAGGCCGTGGAGCGTGACGAGCGCGAGGCGTTCGAGCGGGTCCTCGACCTCGCCGTCTGGCTCGATGTGCACCGCCCCACCCTCAAGCTCTCCTGACCCCCCATCCCACCCCCCTCTGCGAGGAGCACCCACGGCATGGCAGTCGACAACGACCTCTACGACCAGCTCTCCTGGTGGGACGACAACCAGCCCTTCGCCACGCTGGAGGCGTTCACCCCGGCCCGCTTCACGTACTTCCACGACGTCCTGACCACCCGGCTGCGGCTGGAGCCGAAGGGCCTGCGGGTGCTGGACGTGGGCTGCGGCGGCGGGCTGCTCGCCGAGCGCTTCAGCCGTACGGGCGCCCAGGTCACCGGCATGGACCCGTCGGGCCCCTCGCTGGAGGCGGCCCGCGCCCACGCCCGCGAGCAGGGCCTGGAGATCGACTACCGGCAGGGCGTGGCGGAGGAACTCCCGTTCCCTGACGGCACGTTCGACCTGGTGTACTGCTGCGACACCCTGGAGCACGTCACCAGCACCGACCGGGCGGTCGGCGAGGCGGTGCGCGTACTGAAGCCGGGCGGCCACTACCTGTACGACACGATCAACCGCACCTTCCGCTCCAAGCTCGCCATGATCAAGATGGCCCAGGAGTGGAAGTCGGTCAGCTTCGCCCCGAAGGACCTGCACGACTGGAACAGCTTCATCAGGCCCGAGGAGCTGTACGCGCTGTTCCGCCGGCACGGTCTGGACAACCAGGAGACGATCGGCTTCGCCTCCACCCGGCCGCAGCTGGAGCTGCTGAAGGACATGCGCCGCCGCGCCCGGGGCGAGATCACCTACGGCGAACTGGGCCGCCGCTTCGGCCTCGGTGTCCATCCGAAGGACACCTCCGTCATCTACGCCGGTTTCGCGAGGAAGGCCGCCTGATGGACACGACCCAGAGCACCGCCACGCCGGCGATCCACGTCCCCGTACTCGTCGTCGGCGCCGGTCCGGCCGGGCTCACCGCGTCCCTCGCGCTGTCCCGGTACGGTGTCCGCCACCTCCTGGTGGACCGCTACGACGGCAGCGCGCACACGCCCCGCGCCCACCTGCTCAACCAGCGCACCGGCGAGATCTTCCGCGATCTGGGGGTCGAGGACCGGGTGCTGGCCGAGGCGACCCCGAGCCCGCTCTTCGCCAACCATGTCTTCATGTCGACGTTCGCGGGCCCCGAGGTCAGCCGCCTGGACGCGTACGGCAACGGCCCCGACCGGATCGGGGACTACCTGGCGGCCAGCCCCGGCCGGATGTGCAACCTCGCCCAGCATCTGCTGGAGCCGATCCTGGTCGACGAGATCGAGCGGGCCCGGGTGGGCGAACTCCGTGGCGGGCAGGACTTCCAGCGCCTCACGCAGGACGACGACGGCGTCACCGCCGTGCTCCGCGACCGGCACTCGGGGCAGGAGTACACGGTCCGCGCGGACTATGTGATCGGCGCCGACGGCGCGCGCAGCCGGGTGCGGGAGCAGGCCGGCATCGGGATGCAGGGGCACGAGGGCATCGCGCGGGTGGCGTCGGTGTGGTTCGAGGCCGACCTCTCGCGGTACAGCGCCGACCGTCCGGCGATCCTCTACATCGGCGGCGTGCCGGGCCGCCCGGCCGGGGACGGCCGCGTCTTCGTGAGCATCCGCCCCTGGAACGAGTGGGTGTATCTGCGGTTCCTCGACCACGACGACGATCCGGAGGGCTTCTCCGCGGACGACCACGAGGAGATCACCGCCCATATCCGCCAGAGCATCGGCGACCCCTCGATCGACATCAGGATCAAGAGCGTCTCGCCGTGGCAGGTCAACGCGCAGGTCGCCGAACGCTTCGCCGCCGGGCGGGTGTTCTGTGTCGGCGACGCCGTGCACCAGATGCCGCCGACGAACGGCCTCGGCCTGAACACGGCGGTCGCGGACGCCCACAACCTGGCCTGGAAGCTGCGGCTGGTCCTCGCCGGCCTGGCCGGACCCGAACTCCTCGCCACCTACGAGACCGAGCGGCTCCCGGTGGGCGGCCACGCCGTGGACCGTGCGGTGCGCAGCATGCTCGACTTCCTCGGCATCCCGGCGGCCCTCGGGTACGAGGAGGGCCAGAGCGCCGAGGAGCAGTGGGCGCTGCTGCGCGGCCTGCACGACGACACACCGGAGGCGGCTGCCCGGCGGGAGGCGCTGGCGGCGGCGACCGACCGGATCAACGGCCAGGTCAACGCGCACGGCATGGAGATCGGCCACCGCTACCGGGCGGGGGCCCGGGTGGACGACGGCACACCGGAACCGGCCCAGGACCGCGACCCCGAGCTGTACTACCAGGCCACGACCTGGCCGGGCGCACGGCTGCCGCACGCCTGGCTGGAGGACGGCCGGCTCCGCTGCTCCACCCTGGACCTCGTCGGGCACGGCCGTTTCGTGCTCCTGACCGGCCGGGGCGGCGAGGCCTGGCACGAGGCGGCCCGGGAGGCGGCCCGGCTGACCGGCGTCGAGGTCACCGTGCGGCCGGTCGGCACGGCCGGCGGCCCGCGCGACCCGTACGGCACCTGGGAACGGCTGCGGGAGGTCGACGCGGACGGCGGTGTCCTGGTCCGCCCCGACGGCCATGTGGCCTGGCGCGCCGCGTCGTCCGCGTCGGCACAGGACCTGCCGAAGATCCTGGCGACCCTGCTGCACACACCCAGCGGCCGCTGACGGCAGTTGGCGCGTGCGCGGGCGGGCGGGCGGTACGACCGTGGGCCGGCAGCGGGGCGACGCCGCCGTACGGTCCGCCGGGGCCGGGGGCCGGTCCGCGGGGGCCGGGGGCCGGTCCGCACGGCCGCAGGCCGGTCTGCACGGCCGTGCCGCCGTGGCCGGGTGTGACGTCCCGGGAGGCCGCCGCCCGGATGCGGTCGAGGACCGTGCGTGTCGACCGCGTCCGAGGGGATGGGCGGTGGCCTCCCCCGGTTCACCGGGTCACTTGGTGACCGAGTAGGAGTGGGCGCCGGTGCCGGCCAGGGCTCCGCCGTCGACGATCAGGTACGCGTCGCGGATCGGACGGCCCGCGAGCCAGGACTCCAGGATCTCGCGGGTGCCGGCCGCGTAGCGGGCCTGCGCCGAGAGGGACGAGCCGGAGATGTGCGGGGTCATGCCGTGGTGCGGCATGCTGCGCCAGGGATGGTCGGCCGGGGCCGGCTGCGGGTACCAGACGTCGCCCGCGTAGCCCGCCAACTGCCCGCCGCGCAGGGCGCGTTCGACGGCGTCCCGGTCGACGATCCGCGCCCGCGCGGTGTTGATCAGGTAGGCGCCGCGCTTCATCCTGGCGAGCAGTTCGTCGCCGAACAGCCCCTCGGTCTCGGGGTGCAGCGGCGCGTTGACGGTGACGACGTCGCAGTGCGGCACCATGTCCGCCGCGCTCTCGTGGAAGGTCAGCCCCAGCTCCTCCTCGACCTCGCGCGGCAGCCGGTGCCGGTCGGTGTAGTGCAGCCGTACCTCGAAGGGCGCGAGGCGGCGCAGGACGGCGAGGCCGATCCGCCCGGCGGCGACCGTGCCGACGTGCATGCCTTCGAGGTCGTAGGAGCGGGCCACGCAGTCGGCGATGTTCCAGCCGCCGTCGAGCACCACCTGGTGGGAGGGCAGGTAGTTGCGCACGAGGGACAGCGTCATCATCACCACGTGCTCCGCGACGCTGATGCTGTTGGAGTACGTCACCTCGGCGACCGTCACCCCGTTCGCGACGGCCGCGTCGAGGTCGACGTGGTCGGAGCCGATGCCCGCGGTGACGGCGAGCTTGAGGTTCTTCGCGGCGGCGATGCGCTCCGCCGTCAGGTACGCCGGCCAGAACGGCTGCGAGATCACCACGTCCGCGTCGGCCAGCTCACGGTCGAAGACCGAGCCGTCGCCGTCCTTGTCGGAGGTGACGACGAGGGTGTGGCCGGCCTTCTCCAGGAAGTCCCGCAGGCCGAGTTCGCCGGACACGCTGCCCAGGAGGTGCCCCGGGGTGAAGTCGACGGCTTCCGGGGTCGGGGTGGTCTGGCCGCCCGGGTAGTGGTCGATCGTGGGGAGGTCGTCGCGGGCGTACGCGGTCGGGTATCCGTCGGTCGGGTCGTCGTACAGGACGCGGTCGGCTGCCGATGCGGCGGGACGGCTCGGGGAACCGGGTGATCGACGGGGCGGGGCGGGGCCGGCCCGGTTCGCGAAGGGGCGGGATTCAGCCGAGGGTGAGCAGTTCCTCGCAGAAGCCGCCGAAGCCTCGCTCGCGGTCGACGAGGTGGATCTCGAGGATCCAGTGGCAGCGGCGCCCGGCCATGTCCGTGCGCCGCAGCGGGGTGTCGTTCGCCGGGGCGATGTACGACTCCACGTCCGCCGTCGATCCACGCGTGCGGGAACTCGCCGACCAGATGGCCGGCGTGCCAGCCGCCCAGCTCCCACCCGGCCTCGGCGGCCAGCCGCTCCACCTCGGTGTACAGCTGCTTGCCCGTGATGTCGGGCGTGTCGGCGAAGAACCGCTTGCCGGCGGCGAAGGCCTTCGCCAGGTCGTCCCGCAGCCGGTGCTTGACCGGGTCGTCGCCGAGGACGAAGGTCCGCCCGAAGTCGGCCTCGTACTCCTCGAAGATCGGCCCGAAGTCGGCGAACACGATGTCGTCCGCACCGATCACCCGGTCCGGCGGGTTCTCCCGGTACGGCTCGAGCGTGTTCGGCCCGGACCGCACGATCCGCTTGTGCCAGTGCCGGGTGGTGCCGAACAGTTCGTTCGCGAGATCCCGGACGCGGTCGCCGACCGCCCGCTCCCCGGCCCCCGGCACCACCAGGCCGCGCCTGTCGATCTCCGCGAACAGCCGAACGGCCTTCGCCTGTGCGTCCAGCAGCCGTGCCGCACGCGTGGGTTCGTCGTCATCCGCCATGGTGGCGAACGTACTTTTCCCTCCCCTTCCCGGCAATCGGACAAGAGCGGTCCGCCCGGGGCCTTCGAGGCGGGGGCGGCCGAATCATCACCCGAGGGCAGGACGGCCCCGGGCTGGTAAATGAAAATGATTATCGATAGCGTGTGCGTGCGCAGCACCCGGCCCCTCCCGCCCGAGGGCTCTCCGGGATGCCCTGGCGCCGAGCCTGAACCGAGCCCACGAAAAGGGGAGTTGTGACGCATCTGCTGATGGTCGAGAGCTGGGTCGGGTCGATGAGCAGACTGCTGCCGCGGGCGATCCGGGAGGGCGGGCACGAGTTCACGTTCCTCACCCGCGACCTGCACCACTACCTCCGCCCGGCACCCGACGCGGCGGCACACCCGCTGCTCGGCGCGCGCAACGTGATCACGGCCGACACCAACGACACCGACGCCCTGCTGCCTCGGATCGCGCGCCTGCACGAGGTGCTGCGCTTCGACGGCGTGCTCACGTCCTGCGACTACTACCTGCCGACGGCGGCACGGATCGCCGCACGTCTGGGCCTGCCGGGCCCGGCCCCGGAGGCGGTGCAGAGCGCCTGCCGCAAGGACACCACCCGCCGTGTCCTGCGCGACGCGGGGGTGCCCGGGCCGCGCTTCGCCGTGCACGAGGAGTGGGCCGACCTCGCCCGGGCGGCGCGGAGCATCGGCTACCCGCTCGTCGTCAAGCCCGTCGACCTCTGCGCGGGCATGCATGTGCGGCGCGTGGACGACGAGATCCAACTCGCCGCCGCCGTAAGGGCGCTGGCCGACTTCCCGGTCAACGCCCGGGGGCAGCGCCGGGATCCCGCCGTCCTGCTGGAGGAACTGCTGGACGGCCCCGAGGTGAGCGTCGAGACGGTGTCGCACGCGGGTGCGGTGCATGTGGTGGGCGTGACCGACAAGAGCATCGGCGGGGCACCCGCGTTCATCGAGACCGGGCACATGTTCCCGGCCGCCCTGCCGCCCGCCGACATCGCGGGGGCCGAACGGACCGCCCTCGCCGCGCTCGAGGCCCTCGGCCTGACCGACGGTGTGGTGGCGCACACCGAGATCAAGCTGACCACCGCCGGGCCGCGCGTGGTCGAGGTCAATCCGCGGCCCGCCGGGAACCGCATCACCGAGCTGGTCCGCCGGGTGACCGGCATCGACCTGGCCGCGGCCTTCGTGGAGGTGTCCCTCGGCCGCCGGCCCGACCTGCGGCGCGGCGACACCGGGCTGCGCAGCGCGGCCGTCGGCTTCCTCGTCCCGGAGACCTCCGGCACGCTCGAGTCGCTGGACGGCGACGCGCTCCGGGACGTGCCGGGCGTACTGGAGGTGCGGCTCGCCGAGCCCGGCGCACAGGTGAAGGCGGCCGGCAGCAACAACGAGTACCTCGGGCATGTCATGGCGGGCGATGCCGAGGGACCGGGCGCCCGCGACCATGTCGAGGCCCTGCTCGACGAGCTGCGACGCACGCTGGTGATCCGATGACCGCCACCCCGCACACCGCCCACATCGCCCACCCCGCCCACATCGCCCACCCCGCCCACATCGCCCACCCCGCCGACATCGCCCCCGTCGCCCGATCCGCCCGCACGACGGTCGCGGCCCACGAGTCGTACGACGAGCTCGTGGCCCGCGTCCTCGCCGGTGAGTTGGGCCCTGATCCCGCCTCGCAGCGGATCGCCGTGGCTTTCGGCACGCGGCAGGCGGTACGGCACGACGGGCGCGGCACCGGCTACCGCAACGACGTCCTCAGCCTGCGCCTGGGCTCGGCCGTCGGCTCGTGCGCGGTCGAGCCCGGGACGCTGCCCGACGGCACGATCGACGACTGTGCGGGCACCGATGTGGCCCGGCTGCTGGGGCATCCGCTGGCGCCGGTGCGGGTGGCCGCGCTGGACGCCTATCTGATGCACGTCCACCCGCACACCGCGCCGAACGGGGCGCGGCCCGTGCCGTTGCCCGCCGGGACGTCGCTGGAGAAGTCCCGGGCCCGGGCGAGGGCCGTCGTCGAGCTGCTCGATCTGCCGGCGGGCGCGACCGTGCTGGTGGTGGGTGTCGTCAACTCGCTGCTGGAGGAGCTGCGTTCGCGCCGGCTGGACTACGTGCCCTGTGATCTCAAGGGCGGGCTGACCGAGTGGGGCGAGGCGGTCGTCACCGACGCGCCGGCCGAGGCGGACCGCTGCGACGCGCTGCTGGTGTCCGGGATGACGCTGGGCAACGGCACCTTCGATCCGCTACGGCGGCACGCGCTGCGGCACGGCAAACAGCTGGTGATGTTCGCCCAGACGGGCAGCGCCGTCCTGCCCCGCTTCCTCGGCCACGGGGTGAGCGCGGTGTGCGCCGAGCCGTACCCGTTCTTCTGGCTCGACGGCGGCCCCGGCACGGTGCACCAGTACGGCGGCCCTGATCCGGAGGGGGGACGATGACCACGACGGCCGTACGCCCCGTCGCCCGCCCGGAGCTGCTCACCCTGCTCGGCCGCACTCCCCTGGTCCGGGTCACCGCCGACCTGCCAGGCCCGCACCCCGGATTCTGGGCCAAGCTCGAAGGGCTCGCGGCGGGCGGCATGAAGGCGCGGGCCGCCGTGTCGATGCTGCGGGGCGCCCGTGAGCGCGGCGAACTGCGGCCCGGCGCACCGGTGGTGGAGTCCACCTCCGGCACGCTCGGCATCGGGCTCGCCTTCGCGGGGCAGGCGCTCGGGCATCCCGTCGTACTGGTCGGCGACAGTGAACTGGAGCCGTCCATGAGGCAGTTGCTGCGCGCTCATGGGGTGCGGCTGGAGATCGTGGCCCATCCGGCGGCCCGGGGCGGCTGGCAGGCCGCGCGGCTCGGCCGACTGCGTGAGCTGCTCGCCGTGCTGCCGGGCGCCTACTGGCCGGACCAGTACAACAACCCTGACAACACTGCCGGTTACGCCTCTCTGGCCGCCGAACTCGTCGACCGGCTCGACCATCTCGACGTCCTGGTGTGCAGCGTCGGCACCGGCGGCCACAGCGCGGGCGTGATCGGCCCGCTGCGGCGGCGCTGGCCCGCTCTGCGGCTGATCGGTGTCGACTCGACCGGCTCCACCATCTTCGGCCAGCCCGCCCGGCCGAGGCTGATGCGCGGCCTGGGCAGCAGCATCCACCCTCGTAACGTCGCCTACGACGCCTTCGACGAGGTTCACTGGGTCGGCCCGGCCGAGGCCGTGGACAGCTGCCGCCGACTGGCCCGCGGAAGCTTCGTCAGCGGTGGCTGGAGCACGGGCGCCGCCGCCCGCGTCGCCGCCTGGGCGGCCCGCGTCCACCCTGGCGCGGTCGTCGCCACCGTCTTCCCCGACGGCCCGCACCGCTACCTCGGCACCGTCTACGAGGACGACTTCACCACCGCCCACGGCCTCGACCCCGCCGCGGCGGCCACCTGCCCGGTCGAGATCCCGCACCCCCGTGCGGTGGAGGCCACCGGCTGGGCGCGCTGCACCCGCGTCACCGACCCGCTGAAGGCCGTCCCCCGTCCGGAAAGGACCCCGTGAAGGCCAGCCTGCGCACCGTGCGCCTCGAACTCGCCGAGCCGCTGCGCATCTCCCGCTCCACCATGTCCGCCCGCGACGCCGTATGGCTGACCGTCGAACACGACGGCGTCACCGGTCACGGCGAGGCCGTCAGCAGCGTCTACCAGCGGCTCGACGTCCGGACCCTGGAACGGCTCCTGACCGCCGTCGGTACGGACCTCGCCCGCTTCCCCGACCCCGAGAGCGCCCTGGACGCCCTGTGGGCGGCCGGGCCGGCCGGGGAGGGCCGCACTCCCCCGGCCGTGACCGCCGCCGCCGAGGCCGCGCTGCTCGACCTCGTCGGCAAGCGGGCCGACCGTCCCGTGCACCGGCTGCTCGGTGCCGGGAGGCCTCCGGTCGCGGCCACCGCCCGCACCATCGGCATCACCTCCCTCGCCCACGCGGCGGCCCAGGCCCGCCGTCTCGTGGCGAGCGGCTTCGAGATCATCAAGGTCAAGGCGGGAACGCCCGATCCGGAGGACGACGTGGAGAGGGTCCGGGTCATCCGCGACGCCGCGCCCCGGGCCCGCCTGCTCCTCGACCCCAACGGCGCCTGGACGGTCGCGCGGGCCGAGGCGCTGCTGCCCCGGTTCGCCGACCTCGGCGTCGAGGCCGTCGAGCAGCCCCTCGCGCCGGGCGATCCCCGGGCGCTGGGCGCGCTGGCCGAACGCTCACCGCTGCCGGTCATCGCCGACGAGGACGCCGTCGGCCTGGACGACGTCCGCCACCTGGCCGGACGCGTCCAGGGCGTCAACGTCAAGCTCGCCAAGTGCGGCGGGGCGCACGCCGCCCTGCGTATCGCCGAGGCGATCGACGGCAGTGGCACGGAGCTGATGCTGGGCTGCCTGACCGCCAGCAGCCTCGGCCTCGCGCCCGCCGTCCACCTCGCCGGCCGGGCCCGCTGGGCCGACCTCGACGGGCACCTGCTGCTCGCCCGCGACCCGTGGACCGGCATCGGCGGCGAGGACGGAGTCGTCCGCCCGAACGGCCTTCCCGGTCTGGGAGTTCGGGAGGCGGTGGCGCATGCGGACCTGGCGTGAGACGCGCCGCCTGCCGCTCGCGGTCCAGCTCCTGCTGGTCAACCAGCTCGGCGTCAACACGGGCTTCTATCTCCTCATCCCCTATCTGGCCACCCACCTGGACGAGGACCTGGGCATGTCGGCGGTCGTCGTCGGCGTCGTCCTCGGTGTGCGCAACCTCAGCCAGCAGGGGCTGTTCATCATCGGCGGGTCCGCCGCCGACCGGCTGGGGGCGCGCGGCGTCATCATCACCGGCTGCGCCCTGCGCACCGCCGGGTTCGCGCTGTTCGCGCTCGGCGACGGCCTGGCCGTGCTGCTCGCCGCGTCCGTGCTGAGCGGGCTCGCGGGCGCGCTGTTCAACCCCGCCGTGCGCACCTACCTCGCCCAGGAGGCGGCGGAGCGCAGGGCCGAGGCGTTCGCCCTGTTCAACGTGTTCGCCACGACCGGCGCCCTGATCGGCCCCCTGCTGGGCAGCGTGCTGCTGCTGGTGGACTTCCGCACGTCCGCGCTGACCGCCGCCGGGATCTTCGCGGCCCTCACCGTCGCGCAGGCCCTGGTCCTGCCCGCCCGGAAGGTCGGGCCGAGCGATGCCACCGTTCTCGCGGACTGGCGCGAGGTGCTGGGCAACCGCGCCTTCCTCGCGTTCGCCCTCGCCATGATCGGCATGTTCACCCTGGAGAACCAGCTGTACCTGCTGCTGCCCGACGGAGCCCGCCGGGCCACCGGCTGGGACGGTGCGGCCGGGCTGGTCCTCCTCGTCGGCACCCTCGCCAATCTGGCGTTCCAGCTGCGCATCACCCATGCCCTGAAGGAGCGGGGGGACCGGGCGCGCTGGATCGCGGCGGGCCTGGGTCTGATGGCCCTGGCGTTCCTGCCGCCCGCCGTGGTGACGGCCGGCTCCGGCGGCCCTGACGGTGTGGCCGGCGCGGCGCTGCGTGCCCTGCCCGTCCTGGCCGGCGCGCTGCTGCTCCACCTGGGAGTGATGATCGCCCAGCCGTTCGTGATGGAGCTGATCCCCGGCTTCGGCAGGCCCGGGCTGACCGGCACCTACTTCGGCGTCTTCTACGTGGTCTCCGGCATCGCGGCAGCCGTCGGCAACGCCGTCGTCGGCTGGGCCATGGACACCGGGGAGCGGGGCGGCGCCGGCTGGCTGCCGTGGGCGTGCTGCGCGCTGTTCGGGCTCGCCTCCGCGCTGGGCGTGGCGCGGCTGCACCGGCTCGGGTCCCTGCCGCAGCCGTCGAAGCCCGCGATACCCGTGACGGTCTGAGGAAGGACGAGCCATGCCCACCGCCGCGCGCAATCTGCTCACCGACAACCCCGCACTGTACGAGGCCCGCTTCCGCGACCCCGGCCGGCTGGCCGGGCGCTGGACGGAGGACTGCCTGCGGCGGCACGGCGCGGGAGCGCGCGTGCTGGACATGGGCTGCGGCACCGGCCGCGACGCCGCCCATCTGCACGGCGCCGGCCGCGAGGTGACGGGTGCCGACCTCTCCGAGGCGATGCTCGCCCACGCCCGCGCCCATCATCCCGGGCCCGAGTACGTCCATGCCGACCTGCACGGATTCGACCTGGGCCGGGGTGTGTTCGACGCCGTGGTGTGCCTGGACAGCGCCCTGCTGTACTGCCACACCAACGACCGGCTCGACGCCTTCCTGTCCTCCTGCCGCCGTGCCCTGGTACCCGGCGGCCTGCTGGTCACGGAGATGCGCAACGGCGCCTACTTCCTCGGCCGTACGGACCTGCTGGACACGCCCACCGTCGACGCGTTCACCTGGCAGGGCACCGTCTACCGGTCCACCACCACGCTCACCGTGGACCGTACGGCCCAGCTCCTGCGGCGCAGGCGTGTGTGGACCGCGAGCGACGGGTCGGCTCCGGTCGAGCAGCGCTCAGCGTGGCGGCTGCTGTTCCCGCAGGAGCTGCGTCACCTGCTGGCCGGGCACGGCTTCGCGGTCCTCGAACTCCACGACGGGCCCGGCCCGCGCACCGAACCACCGTGGCGGGAGGGCCGGTTGCCCGGAGCCACGGCGGACGCGGACCGGCTGCATCTCGTCGCCCGCCTCACCACCCCCCACTGACCCTTCGTCCCCACCACACCCCAAGGAATCCCATGCATGACGCACACGTCCCCGGGCTGCGCCGCCGCGGCTTCCTCGCCGCCACGGGAGTCGCCTCGCTGGGCGCGCTCGCCCTCACCGGCTGCGGCGGCTCAGGCGGCGAGGGCTCCGACGCCAAGGGCGACGGCACACCGAAGCGGGGCGGGCGGCTGCGCGCCGCGTTCGCGGGCGGTGGCGCCGCCGAGACCCTCGACCCGCACCTGGCCAACCTGTTCGCCGACGCCGCCCGCGCCAAGGCCCTGTTCGACAAGCTCGCCGACTACGGCGCCGACCTGTCCGCCCAGCCGCGCCTCGCCGAGAAGTGGGAGCCGAACAAGACCCTGGACCGCTGGCGGGTCACCCTGCGCGAGGCGGCCTTCCACGACGGAAGTCCGGTCACCGCCGCGGACGTGCTCTACAGCTATCGCCGCATCGCCGACCCCGGGCGGGCGTTCCGTGCCAAGGCGTCCCTGGAGCCCATCGACCTCGACGCCAGCCGCGCCACCGGCCGGCGGTCGATCGAGTTCGTCCTCAAGCGTCCCACGGCCGAATTCCCCAACATCCTGGCCTCGTTCGGCGCCTACATCGTCCCGGAGCACGCGGGGGAGGCGGCCGGCTTCGCCGGCGGGCCGATCGGCTCCGGACCCTTCCGCTTCGTCTCCTTCACCCCCGGCCGCTCCGCGGTCTTCCGCCGCCACGACGCCTACTGGGAGGGCGCCCCGTACCTCGACGAGCTGGAGTTCGTCGTCGCCGACGAGGAGTCCGCGCGCGTCAACGCCCTCCTCGGCGGCCAGGTCCAGTACGCCCACGAGCTCCATCCGGCCACCGCCCGCGCCCACGAGGGCAAGGGGCGGATCGAGATCGTCAGGCTCCGGGGCAGCGCCATGCAGGGCTTCGCCATGAAGACCGACCGGGCCCCCTTCGACGACCGACGCGTCCGCGAGGCGTTCTTCCTGATCGCCGACCGCGAGGAACTCGTCGCCGGCGCCCTGTCCGGCGCGGGGGTGATCGGCAACGACCTGTTCGGGAAGGGCTACGAGTACTACGCCGACGACCTCCCCCAGCGTGAGCAGGACCTCGACCGGGCCCGCGCCCTGCTGAAGCGGGCGGGCGCCGAGAACCTCGAGGTCACCCTGGACACGTCGGAGGCCGCGGCCGGTTTCACCGAGGCGGCCGGCATCTTCCGTGACCAGGCGAAGCGGGCGGGCGTCACGATCGACGTGCGCACGGGCAGCAAGGACACCTACTGGGCCGACATCCTCGACAACGGCACCCTGTGCAGCTACCGCTCCGGCGCCATGCCCATCGAGGCCCATATCTCCCAGCGCCTGCTCACCGACTCCACCACCAACGCCACCAAGTGGCGGCACGAGGACTTCGACGCCCTCTACCGGCAGGCCCAGTCCACCCGCGACCCGGCCGAGCGCGCCGCCGTGTACGCGCGCATGCAGCGGCGCCTGTACACCGAGGGCGGCTTCGTCGTCTGGGGTTTCGCCGACTGGATCCTCGCAACGGCGCCCGCCGTGCGGGGGGTCGAGACCGAGGCCCCCGCCAACACGCTCCACTGGGCCCGCTTCGACAAGGTCTGGCTCGCGTGAGCGGACTGCGTTCCCTCGTCGCCCGGCGGCTGCTGCTCGGCGCCGTGCAGACCGTGGCCGTGGTGCTGCTGGTCTTCGCGCTCACCGAGGCGCTGCCGGGCGACGCCGCCGTCGCCCTGGCCGGCGACCAGCCCGACCCGGCCCGGATCGCCGCCATCCGTGAGGCCATGCACCTCGACCGGCCCGCGCACGAGCGGCTCGCGGACTGGGTGACGGGCCTGTTCCACGGCGACCTCGGCACCTCCCTGACCTCCGGCCGCCCGGTCGGCGGGTACCTCGCCGAAAGCTTCGGCCCGACGCTCCTGCTGGCCACGCTCACCCTGGCGCTGCTCGTCCCGATCGGCTTCGGCCTCGGCATGCTCGCCGCCCGCCACGAAGGGCGCCCGGCCGACCGGCTGATCAGCTCGGTCACGCTCGCCGTGTACGCGGTGCCCGAGTTCGCCCTCGGCATGCTGCTGGTGACCGCCCTCGCCCTCCGACCGGGCGGGCTGCCGCCGACCGCCGTCGGCTACGGCACCGATCTGCTGGGCCGTCCGGCCGTGCTCGTCCTGCCCGTGCTCGTCCTGCTGTCCCGCCCGGTCTGCTCCCTGTCCCGCCTGGTGCGGGCCGGCCTGATCGACGCGCTCGCCTCCCCCTACGTGGCGCACGCCCGCCGCTACGGCGTCTCCGGCGCCCGCGTCCACTGCGCCCACGCGCTGCCGGGGGCCCTGGTTCCCGCCGTCCAGCAGCTCGCCCGCACCCTGGACTGGCTGCTGTGCGGCGTCGTCGTCGTGGAGGCGCTGTTCGTGATCCCGGGGCTCGGCACCGTCCTGCTCGACGCCGTCGCCGAACGCGATGTGCCGGTGGTGCAGGGTCTCGCCGTGGTGTTCGGCGTCCTGACCGTCCTACTGCATCTGGGCGCGGACCTCGTCGCGCACCGTCGCGCGCCCCGGGCGGGGGTGGCCGCGTGAGGAAGCCGCGGGCGGGGCGCTTCGCGCTCGGTGCGGCGGTCGTCGCCGTACCGCTCGTGCTCGCCCTGCTGGGCCCGCTGGTCGCGGGCGAACCGGGGCCGCGGGCGGCGTCCTTCACCGTCGGCGACGGCCACTGGCTCGGCACCGACTTCGTGGGCCGGGACGTGGGGCAGCAGGTGCTGCGCGGCGGCCGTCCGGTCGTCCTGACCGCTCTCGCCGCCACCGCCCTGTCGTATCTCGTCGCGCTGCCGGTCGGCCTGGCCGGCGCGCTCACCCACCGCCGCTGGCTGGAGGAGCTGCTGATGCGCCCCCTGGACGTGCTGCTCGCCGTCCCGTCGCTGCTGCTGATCCTGCTGGCCGCCACGGTGTTCTCCCCCGGGGCCGTCGGTCTCGCCCTGCTGGTCGCCCTGGTGAACGTGCCCGACGCGGCCCGCCTCGTACGCGCCGCCGCCACGGAGGTCGCCGCCCGGCCCGCGGTCGAGGCGCTGCGCATGCAGGGCGAGACATGGTGGCGCATGGCCGTCGGCCACGTGGGCCGTTCCCTGCTGCGTACCCTGGCCGCCGACGCCGGCACCCGGCTGACGGGCGTGCTGTACCTGGTCGCGACGGCCGCGTTCCTCGGGGTCGGGGTCGCCCCGGACGCCGCCGACTGGGCGGTCATGGTCGACCGCAACCGCACCGGCCTGTTCGTCCAGCCGTGGGCCGTGGTCGTCCCCGCGCTGCTGATCGTCGCCCTGACGATGGGCACCAACCTCCTCTTCGACGCCGCGCTCTCGGCCGGCCGCCGCGGCGACCGGGCCCGGGGCGCGAGGCTCCCGGGCACCCCCGGGACCGTCCGCGGCCGGGTGGAAGGCGAGGGGCGACGATGAAGCACCGCACGGACGGCACGGCGGGCCGGGCCGGTGTGCCCGGCGGCGGCCCCGCCGGCACCGCCGAGGAGCCGGTGGCGGAGATCCGGAAGCTGCGCGTCGAGGTCGGCGGCAGGGCGATCGTCGACGGAGTGAGCCTGAGGGCCCTGCCCGGCCGGGTCACCGCCCTGGTGGGCGCCTCCGGCAGCGGCAAGACGACCACCGGCCTCGCCCTGCTCGGCGAGTATCCGCCCGGTGCCCGTGTCACCGGCGAGGTGCGGCCGGCGGCCGACGGCCCGGTCGGCCACATCCCGCAGCATCCCGCCGCCGTCCTCAACCCGGCCCGCCGCGTCCGCGCCCTCCTGACGGACATCGCCCGCGCCCAGGTACGCCACCTGCCCCGCCGCCGTCGCCGGGCAGCGGCCCGCGAACGGGTCCTGCGCGCCCTCGCCGAGGCCCAACTCCCGGACGCCGAGGCCCTGCTGCGCCGCTACCCGCACCAGCTCTCCGGCGGCCAGCAGCAGCGCGTCGTCCTCGCCCAGGCCCTGCTGCTGGGCGCCCGGGTCGTGGTCGCCGACGAACCCACCACCGGCCAGGACGTCCTGACCAAGAGCCGTGTCGTCGAGCAGCTGGCGGCCGTCGCGGCACGGGGCATCGCCGTCGTCCTGCTCAGCCACGACCTGGACGTCGTACGGGCGCTGGCCGACGAGGTGATCGTCATGCGGGAGGGCCGGGTCGTGGAATCGGGGCCGGCGAGGCGCCTGTGGCGCGCGCCCCGGCACGCGTGGACCCGTGAACTGCTTGCTGGCCGAGAGGAGTTCACGCAGACCGCGGAGGTGTCCGGCACCGGCGGGCCCGTCCTGCGGGTACGCGGTCTGACCGCACACCACCGCACCGGCGCCCGCGGCACGACCGAGGTCCTGCGCATCCCCGCACTCGACCTGCGCGCGGGCGAGTGCCTGGCCGTCGTCGGCCGCTCCGGCAGCGGCAAGACCACCCTGGCCCGCTGTCTGGCGGGACTCCACCGCGACCGTCGCGGAGAGATCCTCCTCGACGGCACACCGCTGCCCCGCAGCCTGCGCGACCGCGACCGCCCGCAGTTGGCGGCCGTGCAGTACGTCTTCCAGGACGCGCGCGCCGCGTTCGACGAACACCGCCCCGTCCTGCACCAGATCGCCCGCACGGCGGTCCGGCTGCGCGGCACCGGGACCGCCGCCGCGACGCGGGAGGCCCTGGCCGCACTGGCCGGTCTCGGCCTCCCCGAGGATCTGGTCCGCCGACGCCCCGGTCGGCTCTCCGGCGGCGAACTCCAGCGCGCGGCCCTCGCCCGCGCCCTGCTGGCCCGCCCCCGCGTGCTCGTCTGTGACGAGATCACCTCCGGCCTCGACACCCTCACCCGCCGCGGCATCCTCGACGTCCTCACCGCCCTGCTCCACGACCGCGACGACCTGTCCCTGGTCCTGATCACCCACGACCTGGACACCGCCGCCCTGGCCCACCGCGTCGCCGTCCTGGACGCCGGCGAACTCGTCGAGCAGGGCCCGGCCCGACACGTCCTGACCACCCCGAGCCACCCGTTCACCAGGTCGCTCGTGGCGAGCACGACGCGGCCCGGGGGCGGGAACACCTGCCTGAACTCACGGCGGGATCGGGGGCTCGGGCACCACGGGCGGCGGACCGCGCCCCCGGCGGAGCTGTGGAGCTAGTGAAGTCGCGCGGCGAACGCGTCGTAGGCCCGCTCGTCGAAGAGGACGAACGCGACCTCCTCGACCGCCGTCCGTGTGCTCCGCACCGTCTCCACCGCGATCCGGGCGGCGTCGTCGAGCGGCCAGCCGTAGATGCCCGCCGAGACGGCCGGGAACGCGACCGTGCGGGCGCCCAGTTCGTCCGCGACCCGCAGGGACTCGCGGTAGCAGGAGGCCAGGAGTGCGGACCGGTCCTCGGTCGCGCTGTACACCGGACCCACGGTGTGGATCACCCAGCTCGCGTCCAGCTCACCGGCCGTGGTCGCGACCGCCTGCCCGGTGGGCAGCCCCTTGCCGTAGTGGGAGGCCCGCAGCCGACGGCAGTCCTGAAGGACGGCGGGCCCGCCCCGCCGGTGGATGGCCCCGTCCACACCGCCGCCGCCGAGCAACGAGGAGTTGGCCGCGTTGACGATGGCGTCCACGGACTGATCGGTGATGTCGCCCTGGACGAGCGTGATCGTGGTCATGCCTGTGTGTATACCCCCGGGTGGGGGCCGGGGCGCGCGGGATACGTCCGCCCGGTGTCCCGGCGCCGTCCACTCGGGCGCGCCCGCTCGGCTTCCGGACACACGGTTCCGGGGGCGCACGGCTTCCGGCAGCTGGGCTACCCGGCCGCCCGGAGCCTGCGCCACACGGCCTTCGCCGCGTTGTGGCCCGACATGCCGTGGACGCCGGGGCCGGGTGGCGTGGCGGCCGAGCAGATGAAGACGGCCGGGTGGGGGGTGGAGTAGGGGAACAGGGACAGCCTGGGGCGCAGCAGGAGCTGGAGCCCGGAGGCCGCGCCGGAGGCGATGTCGCCGCCGACGTAGTTGGCGTTGCGGGCGGCGAGTTCGGCGGGGCCGGCGATCGCGCGGGCCAGGACGCGGTCGCGGAAGCCGGGCGCGAAGCGCTCCAGTTGGCGTTCGAGGACGTCCGTGAGGTCGCCCGTCCAGCCGTTGGGCACATGCCCGTACGCCCAGAAGACCTGCTTTCCCGCGGGGGCGCGTCCGGGGTCGGCGACCCCGGGCTGCACCGTGATCATGAAGGGCCGCTCGGGTGCCCTGCCCTCGCGGGACGCGGCCCGCAGCGCGGCGCCGATCTCCGCGCTGTCGGCGCCGATCTGCACGGTGCCGGCCACGCGGGCCTCCGGCGCGGTCCACGGCACCGGGCCGTCGAGCGCGTAGTCGACCTTGAAGGCGGCCGCCCCGTACCGGAACCCCGCGTAGTGGTTGCCCAGGCCGGCGATGCGGGCGAGGGCGGTGGGCGAGGTGTCGAAGACATAGGCGCGGGCCGGCGGCAGGTCGTCGAGCCGCTTGACCTCGTAGTCGGTGTGGACGGCGCCGCCGAGGTCCTTCAGATAGGCGGCGAGGGCGTCGGAGACGGCCTGGGAGCCGCCGCGGGCCACGGGCCAGCCCCGGGCGTGCGCGGCGAGCGCGAAGACCAGGCCGACGGCACCGGTGGCGAGGCCGCCCAGCGGGGCCATGACATGGCCGACGAGCCCGGCGAAGAGGGTCTTGGCGGGCTCGTCGCGGAAGCGGCGGGTGAGCCAGGTGGACGGCGGCAGGCCGGCCAGCCCGAACCGGGCGAGGGTGACCGGGTCGCGCGGCAGGGCGGTGAGCGGCAGGGACATGAAGTCGCGCACCAGTGTGTCCCACTTGGGCAGGAACGGCTCGACGAGCCTGCGGTAGGCGCCCGCGTCACGCGGCCCGAAGGATGCGGCCGTCTCCGCGACCGACCGGGACAGCACGGCGGCGCTGCCGTCGAGGAACGGGTGCGCCATGGGCAGCTCGGCGTGCAGCCACTCCAGCCCGTACCGCTCCAGGGGCAGGGCGCGGAACGCGGGTGAGTTGATGCCGAGGGGGTGCGCGGCGGCGCAGGGGTCGTGCCGGAAGCCCGGCAGGGTCAGCTCCTCGGTCCGGGCGCCGCCGCCCACGGTGTCCCGTGCCTCGAAGAGCGCCACGGAGAAGCCGCGCCGGGCCAGTTCCACTGCGGCGGTCAGCCCGTTGGGCCCCGCTCCCACCACGACCGCATCGAGCATCGACGGCACTTCCGACCCCTTCGTCAGCCGGTGGCCTCCGTAGACCGGCGACCTCCGGGATTCAGGATATGCCGGGGGTACGACAGCGCCCGAGGCACGGGGCCGCAAACCGTCAGGTGCCCGCGCACCCCTCCACCCGGCCTCGCGCCGCACCCGGCGAGGGACCGCACCCGGCAACGGGCCGCACCGCGGCGGCGGTCACGCCCCGGCCAGCAGTGCCCGCACCCGGCGGGCCGTCGCCGCGTCGCGTGCCGTGGTGAACGGCAGGGCGTTGCCGCCGGTGATCCGGAACGGCTCGCCGCCGAGGGTCAGATGGGCGCCGCCCGCCTCCTCGACCAGCAGCAGGCCCGCCGCGTGGTCCCAGGCCGCCTCCCAGGAGAAGGCGGTCGCATCCAACTCGCCCCGGGCGACGGCGAGATACTCCAGGCCGGCCGATCCGCAGGCACGCGGCGCGACGCCGTCCGTCCACAGCCCCAGCAGGGCACGCTTCTGTTCGTCGGTGGTGTAGTCGGGGTGCGAGGTGGCCACCACCAGGTCGCGCCCGGCCTCGGGGGAGCCGGCGGACAGCCGCTCGCCGTCGAGGAAGGCACCGCCGCCCTTCACGGCCGTGGCCAGCTGGTCGCGCGCCGGGGCGTAGGTCCAGGACGCGAGCAGGACTCCGCGGCGGACCAGCGCGACCAGCGTGCAGAAGCCGTCCTCGCCGTGCACGAACTGCCGTGTGCCGTCGACCGGGTCGACGATCCACACCGGCGCGTCGCCCTGGAGCGCCTCGTACGTGGCCGGGTCGGCGTGCACCGCCTCCTCGCCGACGACGACCGAGCCGGGCAGGAGCGCGCCGAGCGCCTCGGTCAGGAACAGCTCGGCGTTGCGGTCGGCGTCGGTCACCAGGTCGTGGGGGCCGCTCTTCTGGTCGACCTCGTGCTCCGCGAGCTGCCGGAAGCGGGGCATGATCTCGGTGGCGGCGGCCTTGCGGAGCGCCTCCTCCACGTCGGTCGAGCGCCCGGCGAGAAACTCGTCGATGGTTTCCATGTCTTCGATCATGTGCTCCATGAGAGCACGCCCCACTGACAATCCCCACCCCGCCGGTGCACTCCGGGTGGAATGGGGATGAATACGCGCCTCCGGTGATCGCGGGCACCCCGGGCGTCAGCGGCCCACCGCATACCCCTGCATCCCCCGCGGATTGGCGGCCGCCGAGAGGATCCCCGTCCTCGGGTCCCGGGCCACGGCGCACAGCCGGCCCTCGGACCACGGGTCGCCGACGGTCACGTCGTGGCCGCGCCGCCGCAGCCCCTCCACCACCTCCGCCGGCATGCGCGATTCGACGGTCACGCTGCCCGGCCGCATCCCACGCGGGTAGAAGGACCCGGGGAAGGAGTCGTTGTGCCAGTTCGGGGCGTCGATCGCGCCCTGGAGGTCGAGACCGCCGCGGACCCGCGCGCGCAGGGCGACGGCGAGGAAGAAGTGCAGCTGCCACTGGTCCTGCTGGTCGCCGCCGGGCGTGCCGAACGCCAGCACCGGCACCCCGTCGCGCAGGGCGAGGGAAGGGGTGAGGGTGGTGCGGGGGCGGCGGCCGGGCGTCAGCGAGTTCGGCAGCCCCTCCTCCAGCCAGGCCATCTGGAGCCGGGTGCCGAGCGGGAAGCCCAGCTCGGGCACGACCGGGTTGGACTGGAGCCAGCCGCCGCTGGGCGTGGCCGCCACCATGTTGCCCCAGCGGTCGACGACGTCGAGATGGCAGGTGTCGCCCCGCGTGCCCCCGTCCGCCGCGACCCCCGGCTCACCCGACGAAGAGGCGCCACGCGCGCGCGGCTCCCCCGGTCCCACGGTTCCCGGCCCCTTCGCCACCGTCGGCTCCCCCGCCCCCATCGGGCTGAAGCCGGGCTCGTCGGCATGGACCAGGTGCGCGTGCGCGCTCAGTCGGGGAACGCGCCCACCGGGCCCACCGGGGCGCAGCTCGTACGAGGCCTTGTCGCCGACGAGAGCCCGCCGCCCGGCGTTGTAGTCGTCCGAGAGCAGCTCGGCGAGCGGCACGTCGGCCGCGTCGCCGTACCAGGCCTCCCGGTCGGCCATGGCGAGCTTGCAGCCCTCGATCAGCAGATGGACGTACTCGGTGGAGCCGTGGGCGGGCAGTTCGGGCGGGAGCAGGGCGAGCTGCTGGAGGAGGGCCGGGCCCTGGCTCCAGGGGCCGGCCTTGCACAGGGTCCAGCCGTTCCAGTCGTACGTCGCCGGTGTCTCGTAGGACGCGGACCAGCCGGCGAGGTCGGCGGCGGTGAGGGTGCCGGTGTGGCGCTCGCCGCTGGTGTCGAGCGTGGGGCGGGCGGACTGAGCGAGGAGCGCCTCGGCGACGAACCCGGTGCGCCACACCTCCCGCGCGGCCTCGATGCGCGCCTCGCGGTCGCCGGCGCCGGCGGTCTCGGCGAGCAGCCGCTTCCAGGTGGCGGCGAGGGCGGGGTTGCGCAGCAGCTCACCGGGGCGGGGGGCCCGTCCACCGGGCAGGTACACCTGCGCCGAGGAGGTCCACTCGGTCTCGAACAGCTCCCGTACCGTCT
Source organism: Streptomyces phaeofaciens (assembly GCF_014648915.1). Taxonomy (GTDB): domain Bacteria; phylum Actinomycetota; class Actinomycetes; order Streptomycetales; family Streptomycetaceae; genus Streptomyces; species Streptomyces phaeofaciens. Next base: position 50,648 of record NZ_BMSA01000011.1, read on the forward strand.
CGACGGTCGCGCCGACGTTGTCCACGGGCGCGTGTCCGTGTTCGGCGTATCCGACGGCGTACTTCAGGACGTCGGCGAGGGACTTGGTGCCGTGGTCGCGCAGGAGCAGCATCCACGCGTCGAAGGCGCCGGGAACGGCGGCGGCCAGCGGCCCGGTGCCGGGCACGAGGTCCAGGCCGAGCCCCCGGTAGTGGGCGACCGTCGCGCCGGCGGGTGCCACGCCCTGCCCGCACAGCACCCGCACCTCGCCGTCCGCCGGGGCGAGCAGGATCGGCACCTCCCCGGCGGGCCCGTTGAGGTGCGGTTCGACGACGTGCAGCACGAACGCCCCGGCCACGGCGGCGTCGTAGGCGTTGCCGCCGTCCTCCAGTACGGCCATCGCCGACTGCGAGGCCAGCCAGTGCGTGGAGGACACCATGCCGAAGGTGCCCTGGAGCGTGGGTCGGGTGGTGAACACGGATACGGCTCCTCACTGCACGCCAGTGGATCCGATGATCGTACGCACGAGGCCCCGCACTCCCCTTCGCCCCTTATGTTCTCTATGCCGCTTTATGCAGCAAACGAACGGCGATGTCGCCGACGGATCGCACCCCTTGGTCACCGGGCCGCCACGGAGCGAGTTTTCGCTTCCGCCCCACAGGGAGTCGTGTGACACTGGCGTCCCTGTCCGCATCGCGGACTCCGTCCGCACCGTCCCCCACGAAAGTGCGCCGTGCGCTCTCTCCCACTGCCGCTCGCCCTCACCGCGCGCCTGTCCCCGGTGGCCGTGCTGGCCTGCGCGGGCTGGGTGCTGACGTCCGGTCCGGCCACCGAAGCACCGGACACGGCGGCGGCCAAGGACACCCAGCAGACCCAGTCCGAGGAGACGTCGAAGGGCCCGGCCTCGACGGCCGTGACCAAGACGTACACCGAGGCACCCACCCCCTGCACCAGTGTGGCCACCAAGACGATCACCTCGCTGGTGCCGGGCGCCAAGACGGCCGGCAAGGAGATCCCGTCGACGGACACCGCGGTGCGCCGGACCTGCTCCTGGAACGCGCTCAAGGAGTTCGACTACCGCTGGCTCGACGTCTCCTTCGAGATCACCGAATCGGACGACGCGGCGCAGACGTCGTACAAGGAGCGGCTGAAGGAGAAGAGCGGCGGGGGCGCCGTCCCCGGGCTCGGGGACGAGGCGTACTCCGTGGTGAACCTCACGACGGAGGACAAACAGCAGACCCGCGAGGGTGTCGTCATCGCGCGCGTCTCCAACGCGCTGGTGGTCGTCACCTACAACGGCAGCGACTTCGAGTCGAGGAAGTCGCCCAGCACGGACGTGATCAACAAGGGCGCGATCAAGGCGGCGAAGGACGTGGTGGCCGCGCTCCAGAAGAAGAGCGGCTGACGGGCCCCTCGCTCGAACGGGCGGAGCGGGCGGCCGGAGGAGCCGTACGCTCCTGCGGCCGCCCGCCCACCGTCTGTCAGGCGTCGCGCTCCGCGGGCCGTCCGCGCAGCAGCATCAGGGCCAGGTACACCGCCATCGAGGTGCCGAGGCCGACCGCCCAGCCGTAGTCGGCGAGGGATTCCAGCGCCGGGACGGGACGGCCGTCGATCAGTGGCTCGAAGCTGGCGCCGCCGACGGCGAGGACACCGCCCGCCACGAAGGCCACCACGGCCCGCCAGTTCCAGCCGCCGTCGTACCAGTAGCGGCCGCCGGTGCGGTACAGGTCGGTCAGGTCGAGCTTGCCGCGGCGCAGGATCCAGTAGTCGGCGATGAGGATGCCGGCGACCGTGCCGAGCAGTCCGCCGACCAGGCCGAGCCAGGTGAAGATGTAGCCCTGCGGGTCGGAGTACAGCTTCCACGGGAAGATCAGCACACCGAGCACGCAGGTGGCGAGCGCACCGGTACGGAAACTGATCTTCCGGGGTGCAATGTTGGAGAAGTCGAAGGCCGGGGAGACCAGATTGGCGGCGATGTTCACGGACAGGGTCGCCACCAGCACGGTGACCAGCGCGAACAGCAGGCCGACGACGTTGTCCGTCTTGGCCGCCAGCTGGACCGGGTCCCAGATGGTCTCGCCGTACACGGCCTGCGAGCCCGAGGTGACCATCACGGACAGCAGCGCGAACAGCGTCATGGTGGTGGGCAGACCGAGCGCCTGGCCCCAGGTCTGCGCCTTCTGGGACTTGCCGTAGCGGGTGAAGTCGGGGATGTTCAGCGACAGCGTCGACCAGAAGCCGATCATGCCCATCAGGGACGGCCAGAACAGCTTCCAGAAGTCGCCGCCCCAGCCGAGCTTCGAGGGCTGGTCGAGCAGCGGGCCGAAGCCGCCGGCCTTGTTGCTCATCCAGATCAGCATCACGACCGCGCCGACCAGGACGAAGGGCGCCGCCCAGTTCTCGAAGCGGCGGATCGTCTCCATGCCCCGGTAGATGATCGCGACCTGGATCGCCCAGAAGATCGCGAACGACAGCCACATGGTCCAGGGGTAGCCGCCGACCTTCCCGGCGTCGCTCCAGCCGTTGCCGATCAGCTTCCCGGCGAGGAAGTAGATCGCCTCGCCGCCGATCCAGGTCTGGATGCCGAACCAGCCGCACGCCACCAACGCCCGTACGACGGCGGGGAGGTTGGCGCCCCGGATGCCGAAGGAGGCACGGGCGAAGACCGGGAACGGGATGCCGTACTTGGGTCCCGCGTGCCCGGTGAGCAGCATCGGGATCAGCACGATCACATTGGCCAGCGCGATGGTGAACACCGCCTGCTTCCAGTCCATGCCGACGGCGATCAGACCGGAGGCCAGCGTCCACGACGCCGTGTTGTGGGCCATGCCGACCCACAGCGCGGAGAAGTTGTACGTGGTCCAGGTGCGCTTCTCCACCGGGACCGGAAGCAGGTCCTCGTTGGCGTAGGGGCCGCTGGGCTGCGGCGAACCAGGGGCGATCTCCACCCGGCCGTCGGCGAGGGTGACTTGGGAGGTCGGCGGTATCGCCGTGGGAGCGGTGTCGGTCATGAGCAGGCCAATCAAACGAGGGGCGGATCCGGAAAGGCCGTGCGGGTCTCCGGCCCCCTCCTCCCGTATGGCGGAGGAGGGGAGAACTGGAGTGGGGGGATGGGGAGTTGCTCCTGGGCCCTGGGGACGGGCGGGTCAGCCGTTCACGGCGGGGATCACCGTCGTGCCGTACGCGTCGATGACCTTCTCGCGGGCGTCGTGCATGTCGTAGACGGCGAACTGGTCCACGCCCAGCTCGCGCAGGGCGTTCAGCTTCTCGATGTGCCGCTCGACGGGCCCGATGAGGCAGAACCGGTCCACGATCTCGTCGGGCACGAACGCGGTGTCGGGGTTGTCGCTGCGCCCGTGGTGCGAGTAGTCGTACCCCTCGCGCGCCTTGATGTACTCGGTGAGTTCGTCGGGTACGGCCGCGGAGTGCTCGCCGTACTTCGAGACCAGGTCGGCGACATGGTTGCCGACCATCCCGCCGAACCAGCGGCACTGGCCGCGGGCGTGGGCGAGCGCCTCGGGCGAGTCGTCGTCGGTGACGTAGGCCGGGGCGGCGACGCAGATCTTCACCTCGGACGGGTCACGGCCGGCGGCGACGGCCGCATCCTTGACGGCCTTGACCATGTACTCGGTGAGATAGAGGTCGGCCAGCTGGAGGATGAAGCCGTCGGCCTCCTCCCCGGTCATCTTCAGCGCCTTGGGCCCGTACGCGGCCATCCAGACGGGGAGCTGGGCGCCTTCCTTGATCCAGGGGAACCGGACGACCGTACCGCCGAGGTCCGCCTCCTCTCCGGAACCCAGGGACCTGATGACCTTCATGGCCGCGCTGATCCGGGCGAGGGTGTTGGGGGTGCGGCCCGCGACACGCATCGCGGAGTCGCCGCGGCCGATGCCGCACACCGTGCGGTTGCCGAACATGTCGTTGAGGGTGGCGAAGGTGGAGGCGGTGACCTCCCAGGTGCGGGTGCCCGGGTTGGTCACCATCGGGCCCACGGTCAGTGTGCTGGTGTTGGCCAGGATCTGACTGTAGATCACGAAGGGTTCCTGCCAGAGCACGGCGGAGTCGAAGGTCCAGCCGTAGGTGAAGCCGTTGTGCTCGGCACGCTGCATCAGCTCGACGACCTTGGAGGCCGGCGGGTCGGTCTGAAGAACGAGTCCGAAGTCCATGTGCGCCACTCCTAGTTGAGGTACTGACAGGTGGAGCGCGGGGTGTAGACGCCGTGACCCGCGCGTCCCGTGTACTCCCGCTCGGTGATGACGGGTTCGCCCCGCGAGAGGACCGTCTCGACGCGCCCGGTGAGGCGCCTGCCCTCGTACGCCGAGTAGTCGACGTTCATGTGGTGCGTCTCGGCGGAGACGGTCTGCTCGGCGTGCGGGTCGTAGATGACGACGTCGGCGTCGGCGCCCGGGGCGATGGTGCCCTTCTTCGGGTACATGCCGAACATGCGGGCCGGGGTGGCGCAGGCGATCTCGATCCAGCGGCGGCGCGAGATGTGCCCGTCGACGACGGCCTGGTGGAGCAGGTCCATCCGGTTCTCGACGCCCGGCAGCCCGTTGGGGATCTTGGAGAAGTCCCCGCGGCCCAGCTCCTTCTGGCCGACGAAGCAGAACGGGCAGTGGTCGGTGGAGACCACCTGGAGGTCGTTGGTCCGTAGTCCCTGCCAGAGCTTCGCCTGGTGCTCCTTGGGCCGCAACGGCGTCGAGCACACGTACTTGGCGCCCTCGAAGTCCGGCTCCGCGAGGTTGTCCGTCGACAGGAACAGGTACTGCGGGCAGGTCTCGCCGAAGACGTTCAGGCCCTCGTCGCGGGCCCTGGCCAGCTCGGCGACCGCCTCCGCCGCCGAGACGTGCACGACGTAGAGCGGGGCGCCCGCGACCTGCGCCAGCTTGATCGCCCGGTGGGTGGCCTCCGCCTCCAGCAGCGCCTTGCGGACCTCGCCGTGGTACCGGGGGTCCGTCTCGCCGCGCGCCAGCGCCTGTTCCACCAGGACGTCGATGGCGATGCCGTTCTCCGCGTGCATCATGATCAGGCCGCCGTTCTCGGCGGAGCGCTGCATGGCGCGCAGGATCTGGCCGTCGTCGGAGTAGAAGACCCCCGGGTAGGCCATGAACTGCTTGAAGGAGGTCACCCCCTCCTCGACCAGCAGGTCCATCTCCTTGAGCGTCTCCTGGTTCACATCGGAGACGATCATGTGGAAGCCGTAGTCGATCGCGCAGTTGCCCTCGGCCTTGGCGTGCCAGGCGTCCAGGCCCTCGCGCAGGGTGTGGCCGACGCTCTGCACGGCGAAGTCGACGATCGTGGTGGTACCGCCCCAGGCCGCCGCCCGGGTGCCGGTCTCGAAGGTGTCGGAGGCGAAGGTGCCGCCGAACGGCAGCTCCATGTGGGTGTGGACGTCGACCCCGCCCGGAATCACGTACTTCCCGGTGGCGTCGATGACCGTCTCGGCGGTCCAGGCCTCGGCGGCCGGGGTGCCGGAGGCGGCGAGGGCGGCGATACGGCCGTCCTCGATCAGGACGTCGGCATGGATCTCGTCGGACGCGGTGACGACGAGACCGCCGCGGATGATTTTACGGCTGCTCATGTTCCGGCTCCGGAAAGGTAGTCGGTCGGGTGCGGGTCGGTGGGGGGCGCTCCCCCGCTCTCGGCTGCGCTCGAGCGGGGGACCCCCATCGCGGCGGAGCCGCATGTGTCAGGGCCCCGCGCCCCTGAAGAACACGGGCGCGGGGAGCCGCAACGGTCACGGAGCCGTCAGCGGGCCGTAGGCCTCCGGGCGGCGGTCGCGGTAGAACTGCCAGCGGTCGCGGACCTCGCGCAGCTTGGCCAGGTCCAGGTCGCGGACGACGAGTTCGCTCTCCTTGTCGCTCGCCACCTCGCCGACGAACTGGGCCTCCGGGTCCACGAAGTACGAGGTCCCGTAGAAGTCGTTGTCGCCGAGCTCCTCGGTGCCGACCCGGTTGATCGCGCCGACGAAGTACTCGTTGGCGACGGCGGCCGCCGGCTGCTCCAGCTGCCACAGATAGGCGGACAGGCCGCGCGAGGTGGCCGACGGGTTGAAGACGATCTCGGCGCCCTCCAGACCGAGCGCGCGCCAGCCCTCGGGGAAGTGGCGGTCGTAGCAGATGTAGACGCCGATCCTGCCGACGGCCGTGTCGAAGACGGGCCAGCCCACGTTCCCGGGGCGGAAGTAGAACTTCTCCCAGAAGCCCTTCACCTGCGGGATGTGGTGCTTGCGGTACTTGCCGAGGTAGGAGCCGTCGGCGTCGATCACGGCGGCCGTGTTGTAGAGGACGCCGGGCTGCTCCTCCTCGTACATCGGCAGCACGAGGACGATGCCGTGCTCGCGGGCGAGTGCCTGGAAGCGCTGGACGATCGGGCCGTCCGGGATCCGCTCGGCGTACTCGTAGAAGGCCGGGTCCTGGACCTGGCAGAAGTACGGTCCGTAGAACAGCTCCTGGAAGCACAGGACCTGAGCACCCTGCGCGGCCGCGTCGCGGACCGCCTGCTCGTGCACCTGGATCATCGATTCCTTGTCGCCGGTCCAGGCCGTCTGGAAGACGGCGGCACGGATCACTCTGCTCATCGGGACCTCCGGTCGCTCGGTGTGCGAGGAGCCTAGAAAGCCCTGAAGACCCATTTGAGTTGCACCGTGTCACGTCTGCGGGAGCCCGGCGTGTCACTGTGTCACGTCTTCCTGGACTCATGTTTCACCGCCGTTTTCCCAGGTCGTCGCAGGTTTCAAGCCTGTTGCGCATCGTGCGCGAGGAGTGCGATGTGCACCGAGGCGGCCTGTTCGAAGTCGTCCAGGTCGACACCCAGCCGCGCCTCTATCGCCTCCAGCCGGCGGTACAGCGCGGGCCGGGAGACATGGTGGAGCTGCGCGGTGCGCGACTTGTTGCGGCCGGAGGCGAGATAGGTGCGCAGTACGGCGAGCAGGTCGTCGCCCGCCCCGGCGCACAGCAGCCCGTCCAACTCCCGCTCGGCGAAGGACTGCACGTGCGGGTCGTCCCGCAACAGCCGTATCAGACCGCGCAGATGGACGTCCCGCAGGCGGACGACGGCGGGGAGATCGAGGGCGGCGGAGGAATCGGCGACGGCGTCGGCGACGTGCTGGGCCTCGCGCAGCCCGGTCGGCACGTCGTCCCAGACGATGCGCGGATCGGCCGCGGCGACGACCGTGCGGCTCTCGCCCGACTCGGTGCGCAGCCGGGTGGCGAAGTGCGCGGCGAGCGCGTCGGCGTCCTGGTCGCGGGCGAGGCTGAGCAGCACGGCGACGGCCCCCTCGGCGAACTCCGCCACCAGGCCCGGCAGGCCCAGCAGCCTGAGCATCCGCTCCAGTTGGGCGGGATCGCCGTCCCGCACGACCAGCGGGACGAACGTCCGCCGGTTGACGGGGAGCCCGGCCGCCCGGGCCCGCGGCAGCAGCTGCCGGGCGGGTACGACGCCGGAGACCAGGTCCGTCAGCAGGCTCTGCGCGGACTGCTCCTCCCAGGTGTGGGCGGAGGTGCCGCCGAGCATGCGGTGCAGGACGAGGGCCTCGGCGGCCCGGTCGGCGAGGAGCCGCCCGCCCGCGGTGTCGCCGCGGTAGCCGCAGAGCATGATCTGCCCCCACCGCTCGCCGCGCCCGCCCAGTTCGGCGCGGATCCAGCCGTCTCCCTCGCTGCCGCCGGCCTGCCGGGCGATGCGCTCCCAGTCCCGCAGCACGTCGTCGACGGCGGGCCGCTCCCCCGCGGTGGCCAGCACCCGGTGGGCGAGGTTGGTGACGACGACGGGACAGCCGGTGTGGTGGGCGATCTCGTCGAGCAGCCGTTGCAGCGGCGCCCCGGCGGTGATCAGCCCGGTGAGCGCCGTCCGTACGGCCTCGGAGAGGCTGACGGCGGCGAACTTGCGCCGTACGAGCCGGGACTGCACCTCCTCGGTCAGCTCGGCGAACGGGAAGGGCCGGTGCAGGACGACCATGGGCAGGCCGCACCGTTCGGCGGCGCGCCGCATCACGTCCGGCGTCGTGGGGAAGGCGCGTCCGAGTCCGAGGACCACGGCGGCGGCCTCGGCCCGGTGCAGCGACCGGATGTACTCGGCCTGCGCGTTCTCGTCGCCGGCGAGCAGCACGCCGGTGGTGAGGACCATCTCGCCGCCGGTGAGCATCACGCCGACGTCGGCGGCCTCGGCGACGTGCACCCAGCGCACCGGCCGGTCGAGCTGGGCGGCGCCGGCCACCACCTCGGGTTCCCCGGCGAGGACCCGTTCCAGGGTCAGGACCCGGCGCACCGACAGAGCGGGCTCCAGGGGTTCGACGGGGCCCCAGGGCTCCGGGGTGCTGGTCATGGCGGTGTTCCCTTGCTCGACCGGCGATCGGGCGCCGGGCCGGTGCTACTGCGTGTTCCTCAGCGCGGTTTCGAGGATCGCGGCGCCCTCCTCGGCCTCCGCGACGGTCAGGGTCAGCGGCGGCGCGATCCGCAGGGCGCTGGTGTCGTGCCCGCCGCCCTTGCCGATCAGCAGGCCGCCCGCGCGGGCCGCCTCCAGCACGGCGGTGGCCCGGTCCGGGTCGGCGGTGTCGGTGCCGGGTCTGGTCAGCTCGACGCCGATCATCAGTCCGCGCCCGCGTACCTCCCGGATGCCCGGGTCGTGGGCGGCGACGGCCCGCAGCCGCTCGATGAGGAGGCCGCCGACCCGCCGGGCGTTGCCCTGGAGGTCGTGTTCGAGGAGGTAGGTGAGGTTGGCGAGGCCGGCCGCCATGGTGAGCTGGGTGCCGCCGAAGGTGGAGATGCTGTTGGCGTCGAGGCAGTTCATGATCTCGGCGCGGGCGATGACGCCGCCGATGGAGGTGCCGTTGCCGATGCCCTTGGCGAAGGTGACGATGTCCGGCGGGCCGCTGCGGCCGTGTGCCTGCCAGCCCCAGAAGTGGTCGCCGGTGCGGCCCCAGCCGGTCTGCACCTCGTCGGCGATCCACAGGATGCCCCGCTCGTGCAGCACCTCGCGGAAGGCCGCGTACAGGCCGTCCGGGGGCGAGGTGAAGCCTCCGACGCCCTGGACGGGCTCGGCGATCAGGGCGGCGGGCGGGCGGGTGTGGCCGAGGAGGTCCTCGAGGTCGTCGACGCAGGCGGCGATGAACGCCTCGTCGCTCAGCCGGGCGAACGGGCCGCGGCCGCGCACCCCGCCGTGCACGTAGAGCGTCTGGAGCGGGGAGAGCGAGGTCGGGGACCAGCCGCGGTTGCCGGTGATGCCGACCGCGCTGAAGGAGCGGCCGTGGTAGCTGTTGCGCATCGCGAGGATCGTGTTGCTGCGCCGGTGGGTGGTGGCGAGCAGCAGCGCGGTGTCGTTGGCCTCGGTGCCGGAGGTGGTGAAGAAGACGCGGGCGTCCGGGATGCCGCTGAGCTGGGCGATGCGTTCGGCCAGCTCCACCATCGGGCGGTTGAGGTACAGGGTGGAGGAGTGGACGATCCGCCCGGCCTGCTCGCTCACCGCCTTGGTGACCTCGGGCAGCGCGTGCGCCGTCATCGTGGTCAGGATCCCGCCGAAGAAGTCGAGGTACCTGGTGCCGTCGGCGCCCCAGACGTACCGTCCCTCCCCGTGGGTGATCTCCAGGGGCTCCTCGTAGTAGAGGGCCAGCCAGTCCGGCAGGACCCTCCGGTGACGCGCGTACAGGTCGCTCACGGCTGCACCAGCCCTTCGTAGGCGTCCGGGCGGCGGTCGCGGTAGAAGGCCCACTGCTGCCGCACCTCTTCGATCAGGTCGAAGTCCAGGTCGCGGACGACGAGTTGCTCGCTCCGGTCGCTCGCGATCTCGCCCACGAACTCGCCTCGCGGGTCGACGAAGTACGACGTCCCGTAGAAGTCGTTGTCCCCGTACTCCTCGACTCCCACACGGTTGATCGCCGCGACGAAGTACTCGTTGGCGACGGCCGCCGCCGGCTGTTCGAGGCGCCACAGGTGGCTGGACAGGCCCCGGTGGGTGGCGGACGGGTTGTAGACGAGCTGGGCGCCGTTGAGCCCCAGCTGCCGCCAGCCCTCGGGGAAGTGGCGGTCGTAGCAGATGTAGACGCCGACCTTGCCGACGGCCGTGTCGAAGACCGGCCAGCCCGCGTTCCCCGGCTTGAAGTAGTACTTCTCCCAGAAGCCCTTGACCTGCGGGATGTGGTGCTTGCGGTACTTGCCGAGGTAGGAGCCGTCGGCGTCGATCACGGCGGCGGTGTTGTAGTAGAAGCCGGACTGCTCGATCTCGAACACCGGGACGACGATCACCATGCCGGTCTCGCGCGCCAGCTCCTGCATACGACGTACGGTCGGCCCGTCCGGCACCGGCTCGGCCCACCGGTAGTGCTCCGGTTCCTGGACCTGGCAGAAGTACGGGGCGTTGAAGACCTCCTGGAACCCGATGACCTTCGCGCCCTGCCGGGCCGCCTCGCGCGCGTGCTCCTCGTGTTTCGCCACCATGGACCCGGTGTCACCGGTCCAGGTGGCCTGGACCAGTGCGGCACGTACGACGTTGGCCATGAGCTGCTCCTTCGACGGGACGTCAGAGCCTCTACGCCCGTAGACGAAGGTCGTAGAGGGACGAACGTAAGCCTCCAGGAGGGGCTTGCCAAGACCATCGCCGTTAACCCGCGGAGTCGATCGCGTTTCACACTCCGGTGGGTGAGCCCGGCGCCGGACGGCGTAGCGGCGCGGCCGCGGTCAGGTGGTGAGGCCGGCCACCCGCAGGGCGTGGACCAGGTCCCAGTGGCGCTGGTCGGAGACGCCCCGGGCGGCCTCCAGCAGCAGCGGGACGAGGGAGCGGGGGTCCGGTGCGACGCTGCGGGCCGCCTCCTCGGGGGTGCGGACCCGGACGTAGGCGTCCAGCAGGGCGCGCACCTCGCGGTGGCGCCCCACCTCGACCAGCGCCAGGACGGCCTGTCCGATCTCGGCGGCGGGGCGGGCGACGCCCTGCCGCAGGATCTGCTCACCGTCGGCCGTGCGCCCCACGGCGGCCAGGGCGTCCGCGGCGGCGACCAGCCGGTCGGCGGGCAGGGAGGCGGTCTCCCACAGGAGGGTCGTCCAGTCGGCGGAGAGCCCGGCCCGCTGGAGTTCGGCGGCCAGCAGCGGGATCCGGGCGGCGGGCCAGTGGGCGCACTCCACGAGCAGGGCGTGCGCCTCGCCGCTGCGGCCCTCGGCGCGCAGGGCCACCAGCCGCTCCACGGCCTCGACGGTCTCCCGCCGGGCCTCGGCGCCCAGCGGCTCCCGGCGCGGCTCGGACCGCTGCTCCACGGTCTCGGCGGCCGCCCCGGCGAACCGGGCCCCGCGCGGCGACCGGCGGCCGGTGGGCGCGGGCGCGCGCGGCGCGGACGGCTCGGGGGCCGGGGGTTCGGCGACGGGGGCGGTCTCCTCCTCCACCATCCCGGCGAAGCGGGCACCGCCCCGGCGGCGCTTGCGCTGCTTGGGGACGGAGGCGGGGGTGTCCGGCTCGGGCTCGATCCGGGGTTCGCGTGCCCGCTCGGGATCGCCGGCGGCGCCGGGCCCGCCCCCGGGTGCCCGGTTGTCGTATGCGGCGACCGTGGGCCCGGGCTCCGCCGGGCCGTGTTCGCGCGCCTGCCGCCGGGCCGCCGCCCGTCGGTCGAACTCCGCTATCCGGTACCGGAGTTCGGTGCACCGGGCGGTGGCCCGTTCATGGTCGTCGTGGGCCCAGGCGAGGTCGAGGCGGAGGGCGTCGGCCTCCTCGCGGGTGCCCGCGGCGGAGAGCCTGCGCCCCAGTTCGGCCTGGCGTTCGACGGCGTAGCGCTGTTCGCGGAGCATCACGTCGAGCCGGTCCCCGAGGGCGTCGCGGCCGCCGGGCCGGGCGTCGTGCGCGGCGAGGGCGGCGCCGTGCAGGGGCCTCACCCGCTGCGCCTCCTGGGCGGCGGCCGGGGTGCCGTGCTCGGTGGCGAGGTCCTGGAGCAGGGCCTCCACCACGTCCCAGGGCGGCACCTCGCGCCCGTCGAGGCAGGCCCGCATGCCGTCGGGGTCGCGCTGCCAGAACACGGCGCACCAGCCGGCGCCCTGGTCGAGGCGCGCCAGCAGCCCGTTCAGGTAGTTCGCGAACTCCCGCACCCGGCCGGGGAGTTGATCCAAAGTCATCGCCCAACTCCCGCCCGACCGGAACACTCCGACCCGTAAGAAAACACCAGTTGTGTTACAGCGCGGCTACGGCGAGTTTTCGAAGGGGACGCGACGGGCTCCCGCCCCGGCCGGGGGAGCGCCGGCGTGCCCCGGGCCCTCACGCGGCGGCGAGCACGCACGCCCCCGCCAGCTCGTCCATGGACAGTCCGAGCGCGCCGGCCAGCGCGGCGACGGTGAAGAAGGCCGGGGTCGGGGCCCGGCCGGTCTCGATCTTACGGAGGGTCTCGGCGGAGATGCCCGCGATCGCCGCGATCTCGGTCATGCTCCGGCCGCCGCGGGCTTCGCGGAGCAGCCGCCCGAGCCGCTCGCCGCGCTCGCGCTCCTGTGGGGTCAACGGGGTACGCACCATGCCGTCATTCTAATACCGGTATAGTAATTGGCATGGTGGAACTCAAAACCGACACATCGATCGACGCCATGTACGAGGCGGGCCAGGTCGTCGCACGAGCCCTGACGGCCGTGCGGGACGCCGCCGACGTGGGCGTCTCCCTGCTGGAGCTGGACGAGCTGGCGCACGACGTCCTGCGGGAGGCGGGGGCCACCTCCCCCTTCCTCGGCTACCGCCCCTCCTTCGCCCCGGTGCCCTTCCCCGCGGTGCTCTGCGCCTCGGTGAACGACGCGATCGTGCACGGCATCCCCACGGGCTACCGGCTGCGCGACGGCGACCTGCTCTCGGCCGACTTCGGCGCGCGGCTGAACGGCTGGGTCGGCGACTCCGCGCTCAGCCTCACGGTGGGCACGCCCCGCCCGGCGGACGTCCGGCTGATCGAGACGGCCGAGCGGGCCCTCGCGGCCGGCATCGAGGCGGCGGTCGTCGGCAACCGCATCGGCGACATCGCCCACGCGATCGGCACGGTGTGCCGCACGGCGGGCTACGGCATCCCGGACGGCTTCGGCGGCCACGGCGTGGGCCGCCATATGCACGAGGACCCCGGGGTCCCCAACGAGGGCCGCCCGGGACGCGGGCTGCGCCTGCGCCACGGCATGGTCATCGCCATCGAGCCCATGCTGATCGCGGGCGGCACCGACGACTACCACGCGGCCCCCGACGGCTGGACCCTCAAGACGAACGACGGCTCCAGGGCGGCCCACGCGGAACACACGGTGGCGATCACCGACAGCGGACCCAGGGTTCTGACCGAACGGCGCTAGGGCGGCCCGGCGAGGGGCGCGAGGGCGCGAGGGCCGTATCGACGAGCGGCTCCACCGCGTGGGCGCGACCGTCCACGCGGGCCCCGCCCCGGCCCGCCGCACGCGAGCGCCCCGAGGGACACGCCGCAGGGCTTCCGCAGGACATGCCGCCCAAATCGGAACGTGCCAAGGTGGTGTAACCGCCCCAGCCGAGGGCACCCGGCCCCGCACGTCGATCGATCGGAACGCCATGACCAGCGGCTACCCCAGCCCGGAGGGCTACGGCGACCCCTTCGGCGAATTCCTGGCCCGCTTCTTCGGCGGGCCCCGCCCCGGCCCCCGCCAGATCAACATCGGCCAGCTCCTCAGCCAGCCGGCCCGGGACCTGGTCCGCGGCGCCGCCCAGTACGCCGCCGAACACGGCAGCCGCGACCTGGACACCGAGCACCTGCTGCGCGCGGCCCTCTCGGCGGAGCCGACCCGCAGTCTGCTCAGCCGGGCCGGCGCCGACCCGGACTCCCTCGCGACGCAGATCGACGAGCGCTCGGGCCCGGTCCAGCACCTGCCGGGCGAGGCGCCCCCGCCGACCTCGCTGTCCCTCACCCCGGCCGCCAAGCGCGCCCTGCTCGACGCCCACGACCTGGCGAGGTCCCGCGGCGCCGGCCACATCGGCCCGGAGCACGTGCTGAGCGCCCTCGCCTCGAACCCGGACTCCGCCGCCGGGCACATCCTCAACGCGGCCCGGTTCGCGCCCGTGGGCCTGCCGCCCGAGGCCCCGGAGACCGCGCAGGCCCACCCCGAACGGCAGCGGCCCACCGGCACCCCCACCCTGGACAAGTACGGCCGCGACCTCACCGACCTCGCCCGCCAGGGCGGTATCGACCCGGTGATCGGCCGGGACGACGAGATCGAGCAGACCATCGAGGTGCTCTCCCGGCGCGGCAAGAACAACCCGGTGCTGATCGGTGACGCGGGCGTCGGCAAGACGGCCGTCGTGGAGGGGCTGGCGCAGCGCATCGCCGACGGTGACGTGCCGGACGTCCTCGACGGCCGCCGGGTCGTCGCCCTGGACCTGACGGGCGTGGTGGCGGGCACCCGCTACCGGGGCGACTTCGAGGAGCGGCTGAACGCCATCGTCGGCGAGATCCGCGCCCACTCCGACGAGCTGATCGTGTTCATCGACGAGCTGCACACCGTCGTCGGAGCGGGCGGGGGCGGCGAGGGCGGCTCGATGGACGCCGGGAACATCCTCAAGCCGGCGCTGGCCCGGGGCGAACTGCACGTCGTGGGCGCGACCACGCTGGAGGAGTACCGCAGGATCGAGAAGGACGCGGCGCTGGCCCGCCGGTTCCAGCCGATCCTGGTCCCCGAGCCCTCGCCGGCGGACGCGATCGAGATCCTGCGTGGGCTGCGCGACCGCTACGAGGCCCACCACCAGGTCCGCTACACCGACGAGGCACTGGTCGCGGCCGTGGAGCTGTCCGACCGCTATCTCACCGACCGGCGGCTGCCCGACAAGGCGATCGACCTGATCGACCAGGCGGGCGCCCGGGTGCGGCTGGGCGCCCGGACCAAGGGCACGGACGTACGGGCCATGGAGCGCGAGGTGGAACGGCTGGTCCGGGACAAGGACCAGGCGGTCGCCGACGAACAGTACGAACAGGCCACCCGGCTGCGGGACCGGATCACCGAGCTGAAGGGGCGGATCTCCGAGGAGAGCGGCGAGGACGCGGCCGACGAGGGTCTGGATCTGGAGGTCACGGCGGAGGCGGTCGCCGAGGTGGTGTCCCGTCAGACGGGCATCCCGGTCGCCCGGCTCACCCAGGAGGAGAAGGACCGCCTGCTGGGTCTGGAGGAGCATCTGCACGAGCGGGTCGTCGGCCAGGAGGAGGCCGTACGGGTCGTCGCGGACGCGGTGCTGCGCTCGCGCGCCGGGCTGGCCAGCCCGGACCGGCCGATCGGCAGCTTCCTGTTCCTCGGGCCGACCGGCGTCGGCAAGACGGAGCTCGCCCGGGCGCTCGCGGAGGCGCTGTTCGGCAGCGACGAACGCATGGTCCGACTCGACATGAGCGAGTACCAGGAGCGGCACACGGTCAGCCGGCTGGTGGGTGCCCCGCCCGGATACGTCGGGCACGAGGAGGCCGGGCAGCTCACCGAGGTGGTGCGCCGGCATCCGTACTCGCTGCTGCTGCTCGACGAGGTGGAGAAGGCGCATCCGGACGTCTTCAACATCCTGCTCCAGGTCCTCGACGACGGGCGGCTCACCGACTCCCAGGGCCGCACGGTCGACTTCACCAACACGGTGATCGTGATGACCAGCAACCTGGGTTCGGAGGCGATCACCCGGCGCGGGACCGGCGTCGGCTTCGGCGCGGGCGGCGCGGCGGCGGACGAGGAGGAGCGGCGCGAGCGGATCCTGCGGCCGCTGCGGGACCACTTCCGGCCGGAGTTCCTCAACCGCATCGACGAGATCGTGGTCTTCCACCGGCTCACCGCCGGGCAACTGCGGCGGATCACCGACCTGTTGCTGGAGAAGACCCGGCGGCTGCTGCACGCGCAGGGCATCGGGGTCGAGTTCGCGGACGAGGCCGTCGACTGGCTGGCGGAGCGCGGCCACGAGCCGGAGTACGGTGCCCGGCCGCTGCGCCGGACGATCCAGCGCGAGGTGGACAACCAGCTGTCCCGGCTGCTGCTCGACGGCCGGCTGGCGAAGGGCGAGCGGGTGCGGGTGGAGGTGGAGGACGGGCGGCTCGCGTTCCGTACCGGGCCGCCCGTCCCCACCGCCGAACTATGAGGCCGGGTGGACCACCTGCGCCGAGCCGCCGCCCCGGCGGACGGTCTCGGCGGCGGCCAGCCACTTGCCGTTGGGCAGCCGCTGGACTCCGGTGGCGGCCCCGATCTCGGGGTTGAGCCGGAAGGAGTGCCCGATCTTCTCCAGCTGCGCCCGTACCTCGCTGTCGTAGAGGCCGGGTTCGAGTTCGGTCTGGGCCGCGTTGCGCTGGCTGGCGCGGGGTGCGGCGATCGCGTCCACGAGCGGCAGGCCCCGGTCGAGGAATCCGGTGAGGGTCTGGAGCACGGTGGTGATGATGGTCGCGCCGCCGGGCGAGCCGAGCGCGAGCACCGGCCTGTCGTGCCGGTCGAGGACGATCGTCGGGGAGATCGAGGACCGGGGCCGCTTGCCCGGGCCGGGCAGGTTCGGGTCGTGGACGGCCGGGTTGGCCGGGGCGAAGGAGAAGTCGGTCAGCTCGTTGTTGAGGAGGAAGCCCCGGCCGGGCACGGTGATGCCGCTGCCGCCGGTCTGCTCGATGGTGAGCGTGTAGGCGACGACGTTCCCCCACTTGTCGGCGACGGTGAGATGTGTGGTGTTCTCGCCCTCGTACGTGGTCGGCGCCGCCGTGCCGCCGGTGGCGCAGGCGGCCGGGTGGCGGGGGTCGCCGGGCGCGACCGGGCTGGTGAGCACCGCGTCGTCCCGGATGAGGCAGGCGCGCGAGTCGGCGTACCGCTGGGACAGCAGTTCCTTGGCCGGTACGTCCTCGAAGGCGGGGTCGCCGACCCAGCGCCCGCGGTCGGCGAACGCGATCCGGCTCGCCTCGATGTAGCGGTGCAGGTACTGCGCGTCGGTGGCCCGGGAGAGGTCCGTGCCCTCGAGGATGTTGAGCGCCTCGCCGACGGTCGTGCCACCGGAGGAGGAGGGCGCGATGGAGTAGACGCCGAGACCGCGGTACGTCGTCCTGGTGGGCGCCTGGAGCTTGGCGCGGTAGGCGGAGAGGTCGTCGGCGGTCAGCTTGCCGGGGCGGGCGTTCCAGGTCGAACCCGGGTCCACGGGCGGGTGGTTGACGGTGTCGACGACGTCCTCGCCGATGGCGCCCCGGTACAGGGCGCGGACGCCCTTGCGCCCCAGTTCGGCGTAGGTCGCGGCGAGGTCGGGATTCTTGAACGTCGAGCCGACGACGGGGAGTTGCCCGCCCGGCAGGAACAGCCGCGCGGTGTCCGGGAAGTAGCGGAAGCGGGTCTCGTTGGCGGCGGTCTGGGAGCGGAAGGTGTCGTCGACGGTGAAGCCGTCGCGGGCCAGGCGCTCGGCGGGCTTCAGGAGCGTGCCGAGCTTTCTGCTGCCCCAGCGGTCCAGTGCGGTCGCCCAGGTGGCGGGGGTGCCCGGGGTACCGACGCCGAGGCCGCTGCTGACGGCGTCGGCGAAGGCGAGCGGCTTGCCGTTCTCCAGGAAGAGTCCGGAGTCGGCGGTCAGCGGCGCGGTCTCGCGTCCGTCGACGGTGTGCACCGTGCGGGACCCGGCGTCGTAGTAGACGAAGTAGCCGCCTCCGCCGATGCCGGAGGAGTAGGGCTCGGTGACGCCGAGGGCGGCGGCGGTGGCGACGGCCGCGTCGACGGCGTTGCCGCCCTTCCTGAGCACCTCGATGCCGGCGGCGGAGGCGTCCGCGTCGACGCTGGCGACGGCACCGCCGTAGCCGACGGCGACCGGTACCTTGTCGACCGCCGTTCTCTGGGCGGCGGGTGGCGCCGCCGCCCCCACCGAGACCACGGCGGCCGAGACCGCCAGGACCGACAGTTTCCGTGCGACAGGGCGACGCATCCGTACCTCCAGTCCGGGACCGTCCGCGCAGCGTAACCACATCGCGGGGGCCCCGACAGGGCGCCTCGGGGCACTGTCATACGACTGCCACACCTCGAACACGGGTACGTCCCTCGCATGATGGACCGCTACCATGCGCGCCCATGAACGACGACGTGCGCAATATCGTCCTGGGTGTCGTCGCGGCGGGTATCAGCGCCGCGCTGGGCTGGGTCGCCCGGACCTATCTGTGGCGCCGGAAACTCCGGCGCAAGCAGGCCTTCTTCGGGCTGCCCGAGAACTCGGAGTCCCTGCTCGTCGTCAACCGCGACGCGGGCAGCGCCGACCTCGCGGTGCACCGCCACGACGTGTTCGCGCTCCTGGAACTCGCCGCGCTCATCAAGGACTGCGGCGCAGGCGCCGAGGTGGTCACCCAGGACGCGGCCAGACAGGGGTTCGGGGAGCGGACGGAGTTCTGCGTCGGCGGTCCGGGGTCGAACCGGCGCATGGCGGCCCACCTCAACGCCATGCTGCCCGGGGTGCGGATCAACACCGACCCGGAACCCGGCCCGGACAAGCTGGCGTTCCAGATCGGCGCCGAGCACTACCGGATGGAGCCGGGCGTCACCGAGTACGTCCTGCTGGCCCGGCTCACGGCCGGCCGGCGGCACGCGACACGGCCGGTGTTCCTGTTCTGCGGCCAGCGCGCGATCACCAACCAGGCCGCGACCCGCTACCTCGTCCGCCATCACGAGCGACTGGCCCGCAAGCACGGGAACCACTCGTTCGTCCTGCTGCTGAAGGTCATCAACTCCCAGGCGTACGGCCCCGATGTGGTCGAACTGGTCGAGGACGTGACACGGGCCTCCCAGGCTCCGCTGCCTGAAGCAACAATCGTTACTGCCACGTAACTTACCGACGGGTTACCTTCGGTACGGACCGGAGGTTACCGTCGGGTCACTTTGCATTGAGGCATGTCGAGGAGTGACCCGTGGCACGACCGCCCCGCAAGGCCCTGCGCGCGACCGCCGCGGGCGTCCTCTCCGCGTCCCTGATCGCCGGGGGTGTCCTCGGGGCCGCGCCCGCCGCGCAGGCCGCCACGAGCGACGTCCGGTACGTCGACATCGCGGGGGACGGCGGCACCGTCCTCAAGGCGAACGTCGTCACCCCGGCCGGCGCCGACGGCACCCGCCGCTACCCGCTGGTCGTCCTGCCGACGAGCTGGGGCTTCCCCCAGGTCCAGTACCTGGCCCAGGCGAAGAAGCTCGCCGAATCCGGTTACGTCGTGCTCAGTTACAACGTGCGCGGCTTCTGGCAGTCCGGCGGCGAGATCGACGTCGCGGGCCCGCACGATGTCGCCGACGCCTCCAAGGTGGTCGACTGGGCGCTCGCCCACACCCCCGCCGACCCGCGGCACATCGGCATGGCGGGCGTCTCCTACGGCGCCGGGATCAGCCTGCTGGCCGCCGCGCACGATCCGCGCGTCAGGGCCGTCGCCGCGCTCAGCGGCTGGGGCGACCTGATCGACTCCATCTACTCCGGCCGCACCCAGCACCTCCAGGCGGCCGCCGTGCTCGACACGGCGGGCACGGTCACCGGCCGGCAGAGCGCGGAGTCCCGGGCGGTCTTCTCCGCCTTCTACTCCTCCGACCTGTCCAAGGAACAGGACATCCTCGCCTGGGGGAAGAAACGTTCACCCACGACCTACGTGGACCAACTCAACCGCAACGGCGCCGCGGTGATGCTCGCCGGCGGCTGGGGCGACACCATCTTCCCGCCCAACCAGTCCGCCGCCCTCTACGAGAAGCTGACCGGCCCGAAGCGGCTGGAGCTGCGCCCCGGCGACCACGGCACCGCCGAACTCACCGGCCTGTTCGGACTGCCCAACGACGTCTGGACCGACACCCGGCGCTGGCTCGACCGCTACCTCAAGGGCACGGCGAGCGGGATCGACACCGAACAGCCCGTGCAGCTCAAGTCCCGGTCCACACACGCGTACGAGGGGTATCCCGACTGGAAGTCGGTGAACGCCGACCGCGGGAAGATCGCCCTCGCGGGCACCACCACGATCCACACGAACGTCGACTCCGGCGCCGACGGCGGGATCGTCTTCCTCTCCAGCATCCTCGACCAGATCGCCCGGCTGCCCCCGGTCGCCTCGATCCCCCTGCTCCCCCGCGCCTGGGCAGCCGTCTGGCAGTCGGAGAAGTACGCCACCGCCCAACAGGTGCGCGGCACCGCGACGTTGCACACCACGGTCACCCCGACCAAGGAGAGCGGCACCCTCGTCGCCTACCTGTACGACGTGGGGCCGCTCGGCCTCGGCAAGCTGGTCTCGCACGCGCCGTACACCTTCCACGGGCGCACGCCCGGAAAGCCGTTCGGTGTCGGCCTGGAGCTGTACTCCACGGCCTACGACGTCCCGGCAGGGCACCGACTCGCCCTGGTCGTCGACACGGTCGACCCGCTCTACATCGAGCACAACCCGTCCGGCGCCCGGCTGACCTTCTCCTCGCCGCCGAACGACCCGTCGTACGTGTCGGTTCCGCTGCGCGAGCAGTGATCTCCGGCCGGTCGCCGGGCGGGTATGGCTCTGTGACTGCTGCCCCCTGCGACCGGGTGGCCGTCGGGGGTCCCCCACCCGGCAGCTGCGTCCCCGGTTACGCCGCGGCGGTCGCGACCCCGGTCATGGGGGATGAACGGCCCACTCTAGTCGCCCCCGTCAAGACCCGGGCACGCGAGCACCCGGCGGCCCCCGAAGGGCCGGGTGACGTCCCGCGGTTCGCCCGCCCGCCGGCCGCCCCCGCGGCCGCTCGGGACGGGGTACGGCCGTCAGGCCTCCGCCACCTCGCCGTACAGCTGCGACAGCTCGGGAACCCCGTTCACGGCCCACTCCTGACCCGCGGTCACGACATCGAACTCCCGGCCGGACAGCAGCCGGACGACGGGCTGTCCGTCCGGCCAGAAGTCCCACGCGGCACCGGGCACGGTGCGCACGATGACCGTGCCCAGATAGAGCCCGGCGTCGTTGCCCAGCCAGGGCAGGCTCTCCTCGTCGTCACGCCAGCGCGGCAGCAGCTGGTCCAGCGCCTCCAGCGAGGCCACCGTGTCGTCGAGCCGGACACCCGCCCGGCCCGCCTGGGAGCGCAGCAGCTCGCATTCGGAGAGGAGTTCGGCCACCCCCTCGGGGTCCGCGGCGAGCACGGCGTGACCGGCTTTCTTGCGCCTGTTGCCCAGGAAAGGGATGTTCATACGTCCAGCGTGTCATTCGCACCGACGTGCGCACCACAGGCGCGCGGACAGGCGCTTCCGGTCGAATTCCGGTGCCGGGCGCGCATGGCGCGTTGACCGGCGGCCCCCGGGTCCCTAGCGTCGCGAGCCGCTGTTGATCACCGTGCGCGGGAGGAGTCGGCGGTTGCGCCGAGGTGTCCGGAGATTTCCCCTGGTACTCGCCCTGTGCGGGCTCTTCCTGGCCCCGGCCGCGCCGGTCCGCGCGGCCCGGCCGCTGCCCCTTCCCCCGCCGCTGCCGCTGGCGGCCCTGTACGACAACGCGGCCCACACGGACCTGGACGGCGCGGGCAACGCCCTGCCGGCCGACGACCTCGCGGCCGCGGGCTGGACCCCGGGCCGTGAACTGAACGTCGACGGCGCCCGCTTGACGTGGCCGCGCCGTCCACCCGGCGCCCCCGACGCCCCCGACGCCCCCGACGCCCCCGACGCCCCCGACAACGTACGCGCCGCCGGACAGGCCGTACGCCTCGGCGGCCGCGGCGACGCCCTCGCCTTCCTGGCCACCGGCACCGCCGGCACGACCGTGGACGGCGTCGGCACGGTCCGCTACACCGACGGCTCCACCTCCGGGTACCGGCTCACCGTGCCCGACTGGCGCACCGGGCCGCTCGGCGCCAAGGCACTCGCCGTGGCCCACATCGACACCCCCGGCGGCCGGATCGCCGAGCGGGCCCGGCTGTACGTCGTGACGGTGCCGCTGGTCCGCGGGCGTGCGGTGGCCTCGGTACGGCTGCCCCTCGCACCCGACCTGCATGTGTTCGCGCTGGCGGTACGGGAGGCGGCGCCGGGCTGGACGGGCAGCTGGGCGGCGTCGGCGTCCGGGCTGCCTGCCGTGGGGCCGTGGACCGACCGGACGCTGAGGCTGGTGGTCCACACCTCGGCCGGCGGACCACGGGTACGGCTGCGGTTCGCCAACCCCTTCGCGTCCGCGCCGGTGCGCATCGGCGCGGCGACGGTGGCCCCCCGGGCCGCGGACGCCGTCGCGCGGGCCGTGCCGGTGCCGCTGTCCTTCGGCGGCCGGGCGGACGTCGAAGTGCCCGCGGGGGCGCAGGCGGTGAGCGATCCGCTCGCCTTCGCGGTGCCCGCCGGGGCCGATCTGCTGGTGAGCCTCCACCTGCCCGGCACCGTGACCTCGGCGCCCTCCCACACGCTCGCGGTGCAGCGGTCGTACCTCAGCGAACCCGGGGACCACACGGCGGACCCGGCCGGGACCGCGTACGGCACGACGGTGACCACCTGGCCGCTGCTGACCGGGGTGGACGTGGGCGGCGGGCCCGGTGCCGTGGTGCTGCTCGGGGACTCGATCACCGACGGCGACCGGTCGACGACGGACACCAACCGGCGCTGGCCCGACGCCCTGGCCGCCCGGCTGCGCGCGCAGGACGCGGTGCCGCGCTACGGCGTGCTCAACGCCGGGATCTCGGCGAACCGCGTGGTCGGCGACCGCTACCCCGGCGACGGCGTGTCCGCGGTCGCCGGCGGGGTCAGCGCCGTGCACCGGCTCGACCGGGACGTGCTCGCCCAGACCTCGGTCCGCACGCTGATCGTGTTCGAGGGCATCAACGACGTGCGCGGCGGGACGACCGCGGCCGAGGTGACCGCCGGGCTGCGGGAGATCGCCGGGCGCGCGCGGGCGCACGGCGTACGGGTGCTCGGGGCGACCCTGCTGCCGTGCGGGGGCTCCGCGAGGTACACGGCGGCCATGGAGGCCGAGCGGACCGCGGTGAACGCCTGGATCCGGGAAGCGGGCGCCATCGGCACGTTCGACGGCGTGCTCGACCTCGACCGGGCGCTGCGCGACCCCGCCGCCCCCGCCCGCATGCTGCCCGGGTACGACAGCGGGGACCATCTGCACCCCGGCGACGCCGGATACGCGGCGCTCGCCGAGTCGGTGGACCTGGCGCTGCTGTGAGCCGCCCGCGCTACACGTCGAGGTCGACCACGACCGGCGCGTGATCCGAGGCGCCCTTGCCCTTGCGCTCCTCCCGGTCCACGTACGCGTCCTTGACGGCCTGGGCGAACGGCGCGTTGCCGTACACCAGGTCGATGCGCATGCCGCGGTTCTTGGGGAAGGCCAGCTGGCGGTAGTCCCAGTACGTGAACGGGTGGTCGTACTTCAGGGGGCGCGGGACGACGTCCGACAGGCCGGTCTCGCGCAGGGACGCCAGAGCGGCCCGCTCGGCCGGGGTGACATGGGTGAGGCCTTCGAAGGCCGCCGCGTCGAAGACGTCGTCGTCGGTCGGCGCCACGTTGTAGTCGCCCAGGACCGCGAACGGGCGGCCGCCCCCCGCGTCACCCGCGACGGCCGCCTTCAGGGCCTCGAACCACTGGAGCTTGTAGGCGTAGTGCGCGTGCTCCACCTCGCGGCCGTTCGGCACGTAGACCGACCAGACGCGGACCGGGCCGCAGGTCGCCGAGATCGCCCGGGGCTCCTGCGCACCGTCGTAGCCCGGGTCGCCGGGCAGGCCCTTGACCACGTCCGCCAGGCCCACCCGGGAGAGCACCGCCACGCCGTTCCACCGGCCGGTGGCGTTCACCGCCGCCTCGTAGCCCAGCTCGCGCAGCTGGTCGAACGGGAACTGCGCCTCCGCCAGCTTGGCCTCCTGGAGGCAGAGCACGTCCGTGCCGCTGCTCTCCAGCCAGGCCAGCAGCCTCGGCAGGCGGGCGGTGATCGAGTTGACGTTCCAGGTCGCGATGCGCATGCCTGACAACCTACCGGGCACCACTGACACTCACACGGCGGTGGCCTCGCCGGGCGTCAGCCGCAGGTGCTCCGCGCCGCCGAGCGCGCCGATCTGGTTGTCGTAGATCGGGCGGGCCAGGTCGGTGAGGAGGGCGTCGTGGATGTCGTAGGCGCGCCGCGGCTTCACCTCGCGGACGTAGTCGATCACCTCGGAGATCTTGCTCCAGGGGGCCATGACCGGGAGCATCAGCGTCTCGACCGCGTGGTCGGGGACGGTGAGGGCGTCGCCGGGGTGGAAGACACGGCCGCCGTCGACGAGGTAGCCGACGTTGGTGATGCGCGGGAGGTCGGGGTGGATCACCGCGTGCAGTTCGCCGTGGACCTGGACGTCGAAGCCCGCTGCGGTGAAGGTGTCGCCGTGGCCGACCGTGTGGACCCTGCCCGGGAAGGCGGCCGAGATCTTCTCGGCCACGGACCGCAGGGTCCAGATCTCGGCGGCCGGGTTGGCGTCCATGGCCGTACGCAGCCGCTCCTCGTTGAAGTGGTCCGGGTGCTCGTGCGTGACCAGGATGACGTCCGCGCCGGCCGCGGCGTCCGCCTCGCTGAAACCGCCGGGGTCGAGGACGAGCGTGCGCCCGTCCTTCTCCAGCCGGACGCAGGCGTGCGACTTCTTCGTGAGCTTCATGGTCGTCATGGGTCCCATCCTGCCGCCGACGTCCGGCGGGCGCTCACTCCTGCGGAGTGGTCTCCTCCCGGATGATCTGCTGCGCCACCCGGAACGCGCTGTTCGCCGCCGGGACACCGCAGTACACGGCCGCCTGGAGCAGCACCTCCTTGATCTCGTCCGGGGTGAGGCCGTTGCGCAGCGCGGCGCGGGTGTGGAAGGCCAGCTCCTCCAGGTGGCCGCCGGCGACCAGCGCGGTCAGCGTGACGCAGGAACGCGAGCGCCGGTCGAGTCCGGGGCGGTCCCAGATCTCGCCCCAGGCGTAGCGGGTGACGAACTCCTGGAAGTCGCCGGAGAAGTCGTCGGCCTGCGACAGCGCCCGGTCCACATGGGCGTCCCCGAGGACCTCGCGGCGCACCTTCAGCCCGGCGTCGTACGGGTCGGGCCGGCCCATGGCCTGCGGCGGCTCCACCAGCGGGGCGGGCGCGATCTCCGCGATGGGCACCGGCTGCGGGGGCGCGGACACGACGGCCCGGACGGGGATCCCGGGCACGGCGGTCTGGCCGGTCGTGGAGTCGTGGGCGGGCTGCCAGGCGGTGGAGAAGTGCCGCACCAGCAGATCGGTGACGGCGGCCGGCTGCTCCACCGGAACCAGATGGGAGGCGCCGGGTACGACGGCCAGCCGGGCGTCCGGGATCCCGGCGACCAGGGTGCGCGCCTCGGCGGGGCCGGTGACCTGGTCGTCCGAGCCGACCAGGACGAGGGTCGGGACACCGATCAGGCCCAGCTCGGCGCGGACGTCGAACGCGGCGAGCGCCTCGCAGGCCGCGATGTAGCAGCCGGGGTCGGTGGTGCGCACCATCTGCACCGCCCACTCGGTGATCGCCGGCTGCGCGGCCGCGAACCCGGCGGTGAACCAGCGGTCGGGTGAGGTACGGGCGATGGGGTCGAGGCCGTTGGTCCGCACGATCACTCCGCGCTGACGGAACTCGTCGGCCGTGCCGAACCGCGGCGAGGCGGCGATCAGCGCGAGCGAGGCGACCCGCTCCGGGTGACGCAGGGCCAGTTGCACACCGACCCCGCCGCCGAGCGCGCAGCCCGCGTAGCCGAATCGCTGGACGCCCAGCGAGTCGAGGGTGGTGAGAAGGCGCTCGGCGAGGTCGGCGACGGAGCCGGCCGGATGGGCGGGGGCGCCGCCGTGGCCCGGCAGATCGTAACGGAAGACCCGCCATTGCTGGATGAGCTCGGGGATCTGACGGTCCCACATGTGCCAGGTGGTACCCAGTGAGGGACCGAGGATCAGGACGGGAGCCTCTTCTGGCCCGTCAAAGCGGTATTGCAGGGTGTTCGGTGGTGTCTCGCTCACCCGTCAGACCCTCTCATCTCTCACGGACGCCCCTATAACGGGGGGACGCTGGATGCCGTCCTGACCAGGTTGAAGACTTCTCGGGCGGCATATCGCTCGGGGCATCGGATGATCTCACGTCGTGTCTTGCCCTCTTGGGTGCTGCGTTCGTAGTACGCCTGGGTGCTGCTGGGGTGGAAGCGCAGCCGGGTGAACACGATGCGGTGCAGGGCCGCGTTGGCCTGCCGGTCGCCGCCATGGTCGAGCGGACGCGAGCTCCGCCGGCCCGAGGAGTATTCGAGGGGACTGACTCCGCACAGGGCGACGAAGGACGCCTCGGTGCTCAGCCGCTCGGGATCGTCTCCCATGGTGATCAGCAAGGTGACGGCACTGTCCGGGCCGATGCCCACCGGCACGAGCAGCTGCGGGGCGTGGCGTTCGGCGAGCTGGGTCAGGCGCTGATTCAGCCACGCGCCTACACGCCGCGTCACCAGAGGAAATGATCACGCCGCACACGAGACCGTGCGTGCCCGCCGACGCTGACGGGCACGCTCATCTCATGTTTCTGCCGATGGGTTCGCTGATTCGGCGGCACGGCGATATTCGGCGTTGAGGCGCTGGGCTTCCTCGAGTTGGTCTTCGAGGATGACGATCCGGCAGGCGGCCTCGATGGAGGTTCCGTGGTCGACGAGCTCCCGGGCGCGGGCGGCGATGCGCAGCTGGTAGCGGGAGTAGCGGCGGTGGCCGCCTGCGGAGCGCAGCGGGGTGATGAGGCGGGCTTCGCCGATGGCGCGGAGGAAACCCTGTGTGGTGCCGAGTATCTCGGCGGCCCGGCCCATCGTGTAGGCGGGGTAGTCGTCGTCATCGAGACGGCCGAACGTGTCGTCTGCTGTCATTGCACCTCTCTGTGGAACGCGTGGAGGGGCCTTGGCGCCGTACTGGCACCAAGGCCCCGAGGGAACTACTACACCATCTGCCGGCCCTGATACTGCACCGGCCCTGTGTTTCCGCGGACCCGACCGAAATGCTGTCGGGGGCGCGGGGATCGCGATTGCTTGACCGGAGACCACCTCACTATCGATGTCCTGCGGTACCCGGGTCCAAGATTTTTGCCCGGGCGATCCTGATGGCGCTCAGCTCCTCCGTTCTTCCCTCTTGATCAACTACTCACTGACTTCACTGCGGGTACTGCGAACTGCAACTGCGTGTACTACTGCCCGGCAGTTCATCTCTGCCGCGCTCGCTCGATCTCGGCTACGAGAGAAACCATAACCACACCGCCGCCCAATGTCTACTTCGGCTGGCATAGATTTCCGCGCGCTCGAGGATGAGGTAATCCGTCTCGACCTGTTGCTCGACCGGTCCCTGGATGGTTCTAGCAGCTCAGAGCGCTGTCATCACCGGCCGCCCGGCTCCCGAAGCGTCGTGGGGGCAGAGAGTGTCGGAGGTGCCGACGGATTCCGCCCGCTCGGGATCCCGGAGACAGGCGGGATGTACCGGGTTGCGATCGAGGACGTCAGCGCCTGGCCATGGGCGACTTCAGCTCCTCCGACCACTGAGCGACGGCGACGGGAACCGGCTGCACGCAGTGTGGGCCCGACCGGCGTACCGGTAGGGCCCACATTGCTGTTCAGGTGTCGGTTCGTGCCTGTTCCCCGGGTCAGACGGGAACGGGGGTGCCGAGCATCGCGGAGGCGTGCTGCATCGGGCTGAGAACGCCCAGAGGCGCGGCCTTGGGGACGGCGCGGCAGGTGAAGCCGAGCTGAGTCATGGCCCGCAGGACTTCGATGGCGCTGAAGTCACGGCGGTCCTGTCGCGTGACGACGTGTCCGACCTGCTTGACGGGATAGTGACGACGGCCAATGATCACGGAGCCCCCGGTGACCGGTTCGGGCTTGATGCCCTTCATCGATTCCAGCACGCCGCCCTTGGTGAGCTCGAAGGGGAAGCGGGCGATGACGCAGCGCATGGGGCCTCACAAGGGAGAAGGGGAGAACGGTCCGACCTGGGTGCGGCGGCTCAGCGGGAGAGAGCGAGGCCCAGGGCGCTGCCTTGCTCGTCGACCACCGGCAGGACACCGAGCGCACGGGTGCGCATCGCGTGCTCGGCTTCGGCCATCGTGGTCACGGGTGAGGTGAACGAGCCGTGGTCGCCGAGGATGTCGCGCAGGCGGACGCGGTCGGTGTAGGCGGCGCTGTCGCGGACGGTGGTGAGGTCGGTCCGGGTGACCAGGCCGGTGCGCTGGTCGTCCTGGTCGCGGACGACCAGTCGGCTCGTGCGGGCTGCGGCCATGAGGGCCAGCGCCACCTCGACGCTCATGTCGTCACAGACCTGCGGTCCGGCCGCGTCCAGGACCTCCTCCGCCGTTCTGTGCACGGGGTTGGCGTCCGCCGGGCGGGGCTGCGTCTGAATCAGCGTCAAAAGGTGCTTCCCACAGAGATGGACCGGGTTTCTGATCACGAAGGTCCTAGGCCGCCGCGCCGAGGACGGACGTGCGTACGGGCGCGCGCCGGGCCGTCGAAGAGGGGCGGCGCCGGCCTCGGGAGGTGGCGCTGCGCCTGGAGCGTTCGGCCACCGGTGCGGTGATGACGACCGGGATGCCGGAGGGGGCCTGGGCGCCGGTGATCCGGCGCAGGGCCTCGTCGCCCGAGTGGATCTGGGTGATCTGCGGCCGGATCCCGGCGTCCGACATGAGGCGCACCATACTGCGGCGCTGGTTCGGTGTGACGAGGGTGACGACACTGCCGGACTCGCCGGCGCGGGCGGTACGGCCGCCGCGGTGGAGGTAGTCCTTGTGGTCGGTCGGAGGGTCGACGTTGACGACGAGGTCGAGGTTGTCGACGTGGATGCCGCGCGCCGCGACGTTGGTCGCTACCAGCACGCTGACGTGCCCCGTCTTGAACTGCGCCAGCGTGCGCGTGCGCTGCGGCTGCGACTTGCCGCCGTGCAGCGCGGCGGCCCGTACTCCGCTGTTGAGGAGGTCCTGGGTCAGCCGGTCGACGGCGTGCTTGGTGTCCAGGAACATGATCACCCGACCGTCGCGAGCGGCGATCTCGGTCGTGGCGGTGTGCTTGTCAGCGCCGTGGACGTGCAGGACGTGGTGCTCCATCGTCGTGACCGCACCGGCCGAGGGGTCGACCGAATGCACGACGGGGTCGGTCAGATAGCGGCGCACCAGCAGGTCGACGTTGCGGTCCAAGGTGGCGGAGAACAGCATCCGCTGCCCCTCCGGACGCACCTGGTCGAGCAGCGCGGTGACCTGCGGCATGAATCCCATGTCGGCCATCTGGTCGGCCTCGTCCAGCACCGTGACGCCCACCTGGTTCAGCCGGCAGTCGCCACGGTCGATGAGGTCCTTGAGCCGGCCAGGGGTCGCGACGACGATCTCGGCCCCGCCACGCAGCACGCCCGCCTGCCTGCCGATCGACATCCCACCCACCACCGTGGCCAGCCGCAGCCTGACGGAGCGGGCGTACGGAGTGAGCGCGTCGGTCACCTGCTGCGCCAGTTCACGCGTCGGTACGAGGATCAGCCCCAGCGGCTGGCGGGGCTCAGCACGCCGTCCTGCCGTACGGGCGAGCAGGGCGAGGCCGAAGGCGAGGGTCTTGCCGGACCCGGTGCGCCCGCGGCCCAGGACGTCACGGCCCGCCAGGGAGTTCGGCAGCGTCGCGCCCTGGATCGGGAACGGCACGGTCACGCCCTGCCTGCCGAGTTCGGCCAGCAGCTGCTCGGGCATACCGAGATCGGCAAAACCTTCAACGGCAGGCAGCGCGGGGGTGATCGTCGTGGGCAGCGCGAACTCACCCTGCACCGGGGCGGGCCGACGGCCGTAACCGCCGGAACGGGCAGGCCCGCTGGAACGGCGCGGTGCCGGGGAGCCGAAGCGACTGCCGCCCTTCCCCGCGTCGGCACCGCCCTTACGGGTGCGGGCGGAGCGGTCGTTCGTATGTGTGCGGTTCATGCGGAACCTTCCTCGATGTGGCACATATCAAGGAATTCCCGCAGCGATGAGCGGCATGGAGAATTACAAGTATGGACCGGTAGCAAAAGAAAGCAATATGGCCGGCGGAAATCTCCGGGGCGCACGTGCTGAAATGAGTGACGCGATGGGGGTGTAAAACCCGGGCGTCGGCTGCGGTGCAGCTCTTCAGGATGCGCCTGTACCTCTGAACGAGGAGCCGCGCGTGGTGGGACTGCGGATTCCTCCGAGTCGTCCCGCGGGTGACATCACCGCGGGAGATGCATGCAGCTGGGCCCCGCACCCCGAAGGATGCGGGGCCCAGCTACAGATGGTGCGTGAGCGTCAGGCGGGAACGATGTTCTCGGCGGTCGGGCCCTTCTGGCCCTGCGCGATGTCGAAGTTCACCTTCTGGCCTTCGAGCAGCTCACGGAAGCCCTGCGCCGCAATGTTCGAGTAGTGGGCGAACACATCGGCGCCGCCACCGTCCTGCTCGATGAAGCCGAAGCCCTTTTCCGCGTTGAACCACTTCACAGTACCAGTAGCCATGTCATATCTCCTTTGGGGCAGTACATCGGCATCCGCATTGTGCGAACGCCGTGTCGCCGCGATGATTACCCCGCCCGGAAATGACCGGAAATACAGAAGCGCTCCCGACCGGCAGAAGCCTGGTGGGGGCACTTGAAGTTTTGGGAACCACAACTGCAACCGAGATCGACAGTAGCACGCCGGAACGGCCCGTGTACGTTGAATAATTCCACTCTGCTCTTCGCGGCAAAAACTCCCACTGCGCGGTCCGTCAAAATCTGATCTCCCGGGCACAGACATTGCTTCACTCGAAGTGCAACGTTTCAGGAAGAGTCGCCTACTGCACCAGGGATCCCAGGAGCGGACGACGTACGCAGATTTCCGAATGACGCCACTCGGAAGGGTCCGGCAGTTCGTGCCCTCGGAGCCAACGGCACAAGATCCACGACGGGGCCGTCCGGGTGTCCAACCTGGACAAGGGCACCGTGCTGCGCATCCCGGGCACCCGGTACGGCACCGCCGGCCACGTCGAGACCCGGGCCACCGGCCCGGTCGACATCGACGACTTCGCGTCCACCGGCCGCGGCAACACCCTCCTGGCCGCGATCAACGCGGACAACGAGGTGGCGACCCGCTTCGGAGCGGGCGACCGTTCCGGCATCGGGTACCCCGCGTACTTCCCGGGGTTCGGTCAGCCGGGCGAGGGCGGGGCGGTGGCGGTACCCGTGAGGGTGTCGAGTTGGGCGGCGAGGTCGGGGTGGGTGGTGGCCAGGTAGGGGCGGGTGGCGTTGAGGGGGTGGATGAGGTCGGCGGGGTCGTTGTGGGCGAGGGCCGCGTGGAGTTGGCCGAGCGGGTCGCGGGCGGCGGTGGGGAGATCGGTGAGGGCGGTGATCTGCCCGGCGACGCGGCGCAGGTCGGCGGCGTTGCGGCGGGCCCATTCGGCTTGGGTGCGGTCGGCGGCGCGGCGTTCGCGGGTGGCCTGGACGCGTTGTTCGCCGGTGGTCCCGGCGGGGCCGGGCCGGCCTCGCAGGTAGCGGCGTTCGGCGGCCTGACGGCTGGCGACCCCCAGAGGGTGGGCGAGGTCGGCCCAGCTGGCTCCCGCGCGCCGGGCCGTTTCGATCAGGCCGGTCTCCCATCCGGCGAGTTGTTCGCGGACCTGCCGCAACAGCAGCAGGGAGGCCAGGGCCTGCTCCGCACCGGGGCTGGCGGCGGGGGTGTCGGAAGTCTCCTGCCGGGCGGCGTGCAGGGCGACGTCTATGGCGTGCAGGGCCGCCGCGGCGGCGAGCAACGAAGCCGGGCTTCGGCCGTCGGCGCTGGACGGGGCCGGCTGGTCGGCTGCTGTCACGGGCACCTCCCTCGGCTTGTCATCGACTGGACGACACCGTGTTTGTCATCCATTGGATGACATGTTACAACGGTTTCAGTGAAGCGCATTGGCAGCAACTGCCCGAACCTGCTGGAGGTGTTTTCACGATGTTGATGCGCACTGACCCCTTCCGTGAGCTGGACCGGCTGGC
The DNA here is from genome assembly GCF_014648915.1 of Streptomyces phaeofaciens. Classification (GTDB taxonomy): domain Bacteria; phylum Actinomycetota; class Actinomycetes; order Streptomycetales; family Streptomycetaceae; genus Streptomyces; species Streptomyces phaeofaciens. The sequence goes on from NZ_BMSA01000011.1 coordinate 82,439, forward strand.
GCAGCAGCTGATGGGGCCGGGCACCTGGTCACGGCCGTCCCCGATGCCGATGGACGCCTACCGCGAGGGCGACCGGTACGTGGTTGCCTTCGACATCCCCGGCGTCAGCGCCGACGCGATCGACATCGACGTCGAGCGGAACATGCTGACCGTCAAGGCCGAGCGCCGGCCCGTGGCGAAGGCCGACGACGTGCAGAGGGAAATGTCGGAGCGGCCGCTGGGTGTCTTCTCCCGCCAGATCGTGCTCGCCGACACGCTGGACACCGAGCACATCGAGGCCGACTACGACGCCGGCGTGCTCACCCTGCGGATCCCGATCGCGGAACGCGCCAAGCCCCGCAAGATCGCCGTCGGCGGCGGATCCGGCCGCAGGGAGATCTCCGGCTGAGCAGGAAGCAGAACGCGCGGCCCGCCTACCCCACCCGCGAGCGGGCCGAGGAGGCCATCCGTCTGGTCGTCGCAGGACTCGGGCGCCGGCTGACGGGCGGCGAGCGCGTCGAGCTCGCCGCCCGTCTCCCCCTCGAAGCCGCACGCCTCCTCACCGCTCAGATCCCCGGCACCCAGCCCCTGACCGGCTGGGCCTTCGTCAAGGACCTCGCTGCCCGCGCCGAAGCCTCCCTGGCCACCACCCGCTGGGACACCGGAGCCGTCTTCGCCGCCATCGCCGCCCCCGACCTCCTCACCCGCGTCCTGCGCCAGCTCCCTTCCGGGTTCGCGCTGCTGTTCGGCCGCGCCGAACTCACCCCCGCCGCCCAGCCTTGTGCAACACCCTCTACAGGCCGTGTACCGAAGATGGATCCGGGATACCCCGGGCGCTCGGGTGAGCGAGGCCCGGTGACGGCGCCCGTCGCGCGGTTCCCGGTGCGATCAGGTAGTCAGGAACGGTGGACAAGGACGCGACCGACCCCTTCGTGCATGTCCGGGGCGCCGGTGAGAACAACCTGCGGAACATCGATGTCGATGTTCCGCGGGACGCGATGGTCGCCTTCACCGGCGTCTCCGGTTCGGGCAAGTCCTCGCTCGCGTTCGGCACGCTCTACGCGGAGGCCCAGCGGCGCTACTTCGAGTCCGTGGCACCGTACGCCCGAAGGCTGTTGCAACAGGTCGGCGCACCGCACGTGCAGGAGATCACCGGGCTGCCACCCGCCGTGGCCCTGCAGCAGCGACGCGGGTCGCCCAGCTCGCGCTCGACGGTCGGCACCATCACCACGCTGTCCAATCTGCTGCGCATGCTGTACTCCCGCGCCGGCACCTATCCGCCCGGGGCCGCACGGCTGGAGGCCGAGTCGTTCTCACCCAACACCGCGGCCGGGGCCTGCCCGGAGTGCCACGGACTGGGCGTCGTGCACGACGTCGCCGAGGACCTGCTCGTCCCGGACCCCTCGCTGAGCATCCGCGAGGGGGCGATCGCCGCCTGGCCGGGCGCCTGGCAGGGCGCCAACCTGCGCAGTGTCGTGCACGGCCTGGGGATCGACATCGACCGACCGTGGCGCAGGCTCAGGAAGAAGGACCGGGACTGGCTGCTGTACACGGACGAGCAGCCCTCCGTGTACATCGAGCCGGAGGAGGACCGCGTCGACTACGGCTACCAGGGCACGTTCTGGAGCGCCCGCAAGCACGTCATGCACGTCCTCGCCGACTCCAAGAGCGAGAAGATGCGCGAACGGGCGCTCCGGTTCGTCAGGAGTGTGCCCTGCCCCGAGTGTCACGGCAGCGGACTGCGGCCCGAGGCGCTCGCCGTGACCTTCGCCGGACGGTCCATCGCCGAGATCAACGCGATGCCGCTCACCGAGGTCGTGGCGCTGCTGCGGCCCGTCGCGGGGCGGTCCGAGGCCGACGCCACCACGTCGACCGCCCGATCCGGGGAGACGACCGAGGTCGCGGTCCGGATCTGCGGCGATCTGGTCGCGCGGGTCGAAGTACTGCTCGACCTGGGCCTCGGATATCTCAGCCTCGGGCGCCGCTCGACGACCCTGTCGCCCGGCGAGGCGCAGCGCCTGCGGATCGCCACCCAGCTGCGCTCGGGGCTGTTCGGCGTCGTCTACGTCCTCGACGAACCCTCCGCGGGCCTGCACCCGGCCGACGCGGAGCCGCTGCTGGACGTGCTGGACCGCCTCAAGGCGGCGGGCAACTCGCTGTTCGTCGTGGAGCACGACATGGACGTCGTACGGCGGGCGGACTGGGTGGTCGACATCGGCCCCGGCGCGGGTGAGGGCGGCGGACGCGCGCTGTACAGCGGCCCGGTCGCCGGTCTTGAGCGGGTCGGGGAGTCGGCCACGAGCCAGTACCTGTTCGGGCGCGCCCAGCCGCTCGATCACCGCCCGCGCACACCGCACGGCTGGCTGCACCTGAGCGGCGTCTCCCGCCACAATCTGCACGACGTGTCCGTCGACGTACCGCTCTGCGTACTGACGGCGGTGACGGGCGTGTCCGGTTCCGGAAAGTCGACACTGGTGACGCAGGTGCTCGCCGAGGTCGTCCGCGGCCACCTCGGACTCGTACCCGAGGAGCCCGACGAGGCGCAGCTGGAGGTCGACGTCCAGGACGCGTCGGGGGTCGAGTCGTTCGACCGGCTGGTCCGGGTCGACCAACGGCCCATCGGCCGGACTCCCCGGTCCAACCTGGCCACGTACACGGGGATGTTCGACGCGGTGCGCAAGCTGTACGCGGCGACGGACGGGGCCAGGGCGCGCGGCTACTCGGCCGGGCGGTTCTCCTTCAACGTGCCCGAAGGGCGGTGCGAGACCTGCCAGGGCGAAGGATTCGTCGCGGTGGAACTGCTGTTCCTGCCCGGTACCTACGCGCCGTGCCCGACCTGCGAGGGCGCCCGGTACAACGCCGAAACGCTGGAAGTCACCTACCGCGGCAAGAACATCGCGGAAGTGCTGGCGCTGTCCGTCGACGCCGCCGCCGAGTTCCTGTCCGCCGTCCCGGCCGCCTCCCGCAGTCTGGAGACGTTGCGCGAGGTGGGGCTGGGGTACCTGCGGCTGGGGCAGCCCGCGACGGAACTCAGCGGTGGTGAGGCGCAACGCATCAAACTGGCCACCGAACTCCAGCGAGCCCGCCGCGGTCACGCGCTCTACCTGCTCGACGAGCCGACGGCGGGGCTGCACCCCTCGGACATCGCGCTGCTGCTACGACAGCTGCACCGGCTCGTCGACGCCGGCAACACGGTCGTCCTCGTCGAGCACGACCTGGACACGATCGCCACCGCCGACTGGGTCATCGACCTCGGGCCGGGCGGCGGCGACGCGGGCGGGCGGGTGGTCGCGGCGGGCCCGCCGGCCAAGGTGGCGAGGGCCCGCCGCAGCGCCACCGCGCCCTATCTCGCGGCCCGGCTCGCGCGCTCCGGTCAAGGCGCGTCGGCCGGTCGGTAGAGGCGGCCGCACTGGCAGGGCCGTGCGGACGTGAGCCGGCGTGAGCGTGCGGGGGCGCGCCATCCTGTCAACTTCTTCAGAGCATCTCCAGGGGGGTGGGCCCGCTGGGCGGCGGGAACGCCTCGTCGAGGGCGTCGAGCGCCTCGGCAGGCAGGTGGAGGTCCACCGCGCCGCGGTTCTCCCGGACGTGGTCGGGTGATCCGGAACGCGGGATCGCGGCCACCCCCTGTTCCAGCACCCAGGCGAGTGCCACCTGCGTCGGCGTGGCTCCGAGGGCCCGGGCCACGGCACCCAGTGCCTCGGCTTCCAGGAGTCGCCCCTGCTCGATCGGGGAGTAGGCCATGACCGTCACCACTGCCTCGCGGCACCAGGGGAGCAGATCCCACTCGATGCCGCGCCGGGAGAGGTTGTACAGCACCTGGTCGACGGCCACGGCGTCGCCTCCGGGGAGGGTGTTCAGCTCGACCATGTCGGCGACGTCCAGATTGCTCACGCCCCAGTAACGGATCCTCTCCGCCTCCATCAGGTCGTGGAATCCCGCAAGGGTCTCCTCGAGTGGCCACCGTCCCCGCCAGTGCAGCAGGTAGAGGTCCAGCCGTTCCGCACGGAGCCGCCGCAGGCTGCCCTCGCAGGCGGCGACGGTGCCCTTCCGGTCGGCGTGGCCGGGCAGCACCTTGCTGACGAGGAAGACCTCCTCACGGTGTCCCCGGAGGGCCTCCCCGACGAGCTCCTCGGCCGCGCCGTCGCCGTACATCTCCGCCGTGTCGACGACGGTCATGCCCAGGTCCACGCCCAGCCGCAGCGCGGCGATCTCCTGTTCACGCCGGGCCGGTTCCTCGCCCAAGTACCAGGTGCCCTGCCCGAGCGCCGCGATCTCCTCACCGGAGGGGAGCGCGATCGTTCTGGCCGATTCCGCGGACATCTCGGGCCTCCTGTCTGCCACGGATCCGTGTCACGCGCGCCCGCACCGAGTGCCCAGGTCCGCGCCTCCCAGACAACCGGTGTCGCATGCGCCGTAGGGAGGTCAGGAGGGGTGAGCGGACTACGCCGAGAGCGTGCCGGGACCGGGCGCGCGGTCGCGCAACGCGACGGCGACCGACACAACGGCGCCGCAGGAGAGGACCGCCGCGAAGCCGATCATGGCGGTCTGCACGGCGAAATGCCGCAGGGCGATGCTGAAGAGGACGGAGGGCAGGCCCATTCCCAGGTACGCGACAACGAAGAACACGGCGCGGACCCCCGCGCGGGAGGCGGGCTCGGCCACTGAAACGCGCGCAAAGTCCTGGCGAGGCAATCAGCCGGGCCCACCCAGCACGATCTTCCACACTCGGGTCGCCACCTGGAGGTTCAGCCGGTCCTCGACGTTCGCGAGGTCGTTGCCGCTGATGTCGCGGATGCGCTGGAGCCGATAGCGCAGCGTGCTGCGGTGGATCGCGAGGGATTCCGCGGTCTCGTCGTAGTTGCCGCCGAAGTCGAAGTACCGGGACAGGGTCTCCACCATGGACGTGTGGTGCCGGGAGTCGTAGTCGATGAGCTGCCCGAGCCACTCCTGGACGAACGTCTCCAGTTCCCGGTAGTCGTTGCCGGGTCCCAGGATGCGGTAGAGGCCCAGCTCGTCGAAGAACGTCGTGCCGTAGCGCTCGCGGGAGTGACGGCGCACTTCCATGGCGCGCTGCGCCTCCTGGTAGCGGTGGGGTATGTCGTCCAGGGAGTCGCAAGGGGCGCTCACTCCGATCGTCCCGGACCGTGTCCCGGTCTCCCGGGCGAGCGCCTCGTACAACGCGCGGGCGTGCGGCCTGTCGTCGGCGACCAGGACCACATGGTCGGAACGTCGGGTCAGCAGCGACCGCATGCCCACGGCGGAAGCCGCCCGTCCCACGGTCTGCGCGAAGGAATCGTCCGCGGTCCGGTTCGGCCACTGCACCACGACGATGTAGTGGCTGCGGTGCAGGTCGTGTCCGACTGCCTCGGACCGGGCGTAGGCGCTCGCCTCGTCCGTCCCCGCCAGGAGGTCGTCGACCAGCGCGCGGTGCAGCCTCAGCTCCACTTCGGCCAGATCGCGCAGGTGCGTCAGCTCCGGGGCGAGCGACGCGGCGGCGTGTTCCAGCGCGAGCACGGTGTGCTCGTCGGCCTCGTCCAGGGCATCGACCACGGCCAGCACGCCCAGGACCTCGCCGCGCGGGCGGACCAGGGCGATCAGCCGGTCCTTCACCCGCACCGGCCCGGCCCGACGGGCGACGGCGTGCAGCATTTCGTCCTGGCGCACGGGGTCCGGCTCGGGATAGGGGTCGGGGCGGCCGGGTCCGGTCCAGGACCTCAGCCGACCGAAGCGGTCCTCGACCAGCGCGGGGAGTCCTGTGAGCCGGTGCAGTGCGCGAGTGATGGCTTCCTCGCCGCCGCGCGAGGCGGCGACGTCGGCCATGAGCGCATGAACGGCCCGCTGGTACCCCAGCTCCGCCACGACGGAGATCAGCTGCCGCTGGAGGGCTGTGCGTTCGTCCCTCAGCCGGTGCAGCTCCAACGCGTCCCCGCGTTGGCGGTGGTGTGCGAAGGCGACCGACAATGCGGCAGCGGTGTGCCGGACGATCGTGGCGAGCAGGGATCGCTCGACCTCGGATGGCCGGGAGCGGGACGTCACCACGAGGTAGCCGTGGAGTCCCTCAAGTCCGCGCAGCCCCAGAGCCCGGCCCCAGGGCCTGCCGGGTACGGTCACGGGGCCGTCCCGCCCGGCCAGGTCCCGCACCCTCCGGCCCACGGCCGAGGCATGCGTCTGCCCGTTCCTCGGGCTGGGGACCAGGTCGCCGCCCACCTTGAGGTATCCGGCCTCGGCGCGGTACGGCCCCGTGGCGGCTATGTGGTCCATGGCCAGTCGCAGGATCTCGTCTTCGTCCGGGGTGTCGAACAGGGCGCGGGAGAGCGCCATCAGGTCGCGGAGGGCGTGATCGGCCGGGGGCGGAGCGGGTGGCCCGGGGTATCTCCCGGCGGCCGTGGGGTGCCGCCCGGTGCTGCCCCGCGGAAGGCTGCACTCCCAGTCGGAGCAGCGGTGGTACGGGCTGTGCGTCCGACTGTCGGCCATGGGACCACTCCATTCTCCCCGAGTCTTCAGGGAGGCGAGTGGTATGTCGCGTACCCGCTCCCGGCCGGCTTACCCGAGATGTCCGGAATCTTTCTCTCGTACTCGTGGGGCGACCGGACCCGTGCATTCCTGGCCCGCCAGGCGCAGGCGTGGAGCCACCCGGTTCGTCACCCTGGGGAGTGTTCGAGACCCTCCGTGCGCACCGGCGGGAACCGGCGGAGGTCCCACCTCTACCTGAACGAACGTGATCCGGACAGTCGGCGCAGGCGCCGTACCGGGAGGAGTTCCCCATGGCCAAGGCAGTGGGCATCGACCTGGGCACGACCAACTCGGTGATCGCCGTGTGGGAGGGCGGCGAGCCGTCCGTCGTGCCCAACAGTGAGGGCAACCGCACGACACCGTCCGTGGTGGCCTTCACCGACACCGGGGAACGTCTGGTGGGCCAGCTGGCCCGGCGCCAGGCGATCCTCAACCCCAAGGGCACCATCTACTCGGCCAAGCGGTTCATCGGCCGGCACTTCGACGAGATCTCCGACGAGGCCAGGGCGGTGGCGTACGACGTCGTCGAGGGCGACGGCGGGGCCGCCCGCTTCAAGGTGCGCGACAAGTTGTACGCGCCTGAGGAGATCAGCGCACAGGTGCTGCGCAAACTCGCCGACGACGCCTCCAAGCAGCTGGGGGAGCGGGTCACGGAGGCGGTCATCACGGTGCCCGCCTACTTCAACGACGCTCAGCGCACCGCCACCAAGGACGCCGGACGGATCGCGGGACTGGAAGTGCTGCGGATCATCAACGAGCCGACGGCGGCCGCCCTCGCCTACGGCATGGACAAGAAGGAGCACGAGACCGTCCTCGTCTTCGACCTGGGCGGCGGCACCTTCGACGTGAGCATCCTCGACGTCGGCGACGGCGTGGTGGAGGTGCGCTCCACCGCCGGCGACAGCCACCTGGGGGGCGACGACTTCGACCGGCGTCTGGTGGATCACCTCGCGGACGACTTCCAGAAGGAGAACGGCATCGACCTGCGCAAGGACCCGCAGGCGCTGCAACGACTGTTCGAGGCCGGGGAGAAGGCCAAGACCGAGCTCAGTTCGGTGACGCAGACGCAGGTCAGCCTGCCGTTCATCACCGCCGACGCCTCGGGCCCCAAGCACCTCACCGACTCGATCATGCGGTCGACGTTCGAGCAGATCACCGGCGACCTGGTGGAGCGCTGCCTGGGACCGGTGCAGCAGGCGATGGCCGACGCCAAGGTCGGCGAGAGCGACATCGACGAGGTCATCCTCGTAGGCGGTTCCACCCGTATCCCGGCGGTGCAGGCTCTGGTCCGCCGACTGACCGGCGGCAAGGACCCGAACATGAGCGTCAACCCCGACGAGGTCGTGGCCCTGGGCGCCGCGATCCAGGCCGGGGTGCTCAAGGGCGAGGTCAAGGACGTCCTGCTGCTCGACGTCACACCCTTGTCGCTGGGCGTGGAGACGCGCGGCGGAGTGATGACGAAGATCATCGAGCGGAACACCACCATCCCGGTGCGCCGCAGCGAGACCTTCTCCACCGCCGAGGACAACCAGCCGGCCGTCGATGTGGTGGTCCTCCAGGGCGAGCGTGAACGGGCCGCCGACAACCGGGTGCTGGGCCGGTTCCAGCTCACCGACATCCGGCAGGCGCCGCGAGGCGAACCGCAGGTCGAGGTCACCTTCGACATCGACGCCAACGGCATCCTCAACGTCAAGGCCCGCGACCGGGACACCGGCAAGGAACAGGGCATCACCATCAGCGAGAGCTCCAACCTGGACCGCAGTGAGGTCGAACGCATGGTCCAGGAGGCCGAAAGCAACCGGGGCCAGGACCAGGCACTCCGCGAGGCCGTCGACGCCCGCAACGAACTCGACGCCGTCGCGTACCAGGTCGAGAAGCGTCTCGCCGAACTGGGCGACGCAGCGCCCGCGCACGAGAAGGCACGCGCCGAGATGCTCGTGTCCGACGCCCGGGCGGCGGTCAAGGAAGAGGCGGGCGCGGAGCGCGTGCGGCCTCTGACCTCCGAACTCCAGCAGGTGCTCGCGGGGCTGACGGCCCATCAGGACGCAGGCGCCACGGGCGGCGGACCCGGCCAGGACGCCGCCGCCGGCGGTCCCACGAGTGCCGGCGGCGGTGACGATGATGTCATCGACGCCGAGTTCGACAAGGGTTGAGGCGCGCCATGCCCACCCACCCCCAGGAACCCGACCGGACCGCGTCGGATCCGGTCGCACCGGTCCCGGAAGGCGCCGGACGCCCTCCGCGCGGGGATCTGCCCCAACCGGGCCCGCCCCGGTCCGAAGCGGCGAACGGCGAACCGGGACCCGACGCCGCCGGCCCCGCGCGTGCCGAGGACGAGTACACGACCGCGATCCAGGAACTGGAGGACCGCTGGCGGCGCGCGCTCGCCGACCTCGACAACCTTCGCAAGCGTCACGCCAGGGAACTGGAGCGCGAACGGGCGGTCGAGCGGTCCCGCACGGCGGCCGCCTTCCTGCCCGTCCTCGACAACCTCGAACTCGCCCTGACCCACGCGGGCGCCGATCCGGGAGCGATCGTGGAGGGCATCCGGGCCGTACGCGACCAAGCGGTGAACGTCCTCGAACTGCTCGGCTACCCGCGGCATGCGGAGACCGGCGTCGCCTTCGACCCGGCCCGGCACGAGGTGGTCGGTGTCGTCCAGGACCCCGACGCCCCACCGGGCACCGTCGTCGAGGTGCTGCGCCCCGGCTACGGGGACGGCGAACGACAGCTCAGGCCCGCCGCCGTGACGGTCGCGAAGCGGGAGTGACCGGTCATGGCACGGGACTTCTACGCGGTGCTGGGCGTGTCACGGACCGCGAGCCAAAACGAGATCCAGCAGGCATATCGCAAGCTCGCCCGCAGGCACCACCCCGACGTCAACAAGGACCCCGGGGCGGAAGAGCGTTTCAAGGACCTCAACGAGGCATACAGCGTCCTGTCCGATCCCAAGACCCGAGCCCGCTACGACCGCTTCGGCGAGGACTACCGCAAGATCCCGGAGGACTTCGACGAACGGGTCGCGGCGGGAGCGGGCGGCGGCTTCCGCGGTCGGAGGACCGCAGGCGGTGGCGGTCCTCGTGTCCGGTACGCCACCGGCTTCGGCGACGACTTCGGCGCGGAGGGCATCGACATCGAGGACCTGTTCGGCTCCATGTTCGGAGCCGGCGCCGCCCGAGGCGGCGTCCCCGGGGCGGACCAGGAGGCGGAACTGCCGCTCACCGTCGAGGAGGCGTACCGAGGCGGTCGTCGCACCGTCACGCTCGCCGGTCCCACCGGGCAGCCGCGGCGGTACGAGGTCGACGTGCCGCCGGGCGTCACCGACGGGCAGCGCATCCGGCTGGCGGGTGAGGGCGGCCAGGGCAGTGGTGACGCCGCCGCGGGCGACCTGTACCTGCGGGTGCATGTCCAGCCCCACCCCCGGTTCCGGCTGGACGGCCGTGACGTGCACGTCCAGGTCCCGGTCACCCCGTGGGAGGCGGCCCTGGGTGCGCCCGTGCCGGTGCCCACGCCCGGCGGTGGCACGGCCAAGGTCACGGTGCCCGCGGGCTCGTCCAGCGGCCGTCGGCTGCGGCTGCGCGGCGAGGGCATGCCGAACCCGCGGGGCGCGAACGGCGACCTGTACGCCGAACTCCGCGTCATGGTGCCGCCCACCCTCGGCGACCGGGAGCGTGAACTGTTCGAGGAGCTCGCCGCCACTTCCCCGTTCGACCCCAGGAGGACGTGATGAACGACCGACCCGCGGGAGCGGCAGGCATCGGCCGGGCCGGCGTGGGCGCCCGTCCGGTGCGGACGGGCGCCGACCTCACCGCCTCGACGGCTGTCCGGTACGCGCTCGTGCCCGTCCCCAGGCTCTCCCTGGCCGCCGTGGCCCTTCGCTCGGGCCTCCACCCCGATCTGATCCGCCGGTTCGTCGCCCTTGGCCTGGTCGACGCCGAACGCGACTCCGCGGGGCACCTGGTGTTCGACCCCACGGCCCCGGCGGTCCTCGCCCGCATCCAGCGGCTGCGCACCGGACTCTGCCTCAACTACGCATCCATCGGCCTGGTGCTCGACCTGCTCGACCGCATCAGCCTGCTCGAAGCCGCCCTGCGCGGCCGCGGCACGAGGAGTGAAACACCCCCATGGACATGAACCGTCTCACCCAGAAGTCCCAGGAAGCCCTCCAGGAGGCCCAGACCGCGGCCGTCGGCATGGGGCACACCGAGGTCGACGGGGAACACCTGCTGCTCGCACTTCTCGATCAGGAGGACGGTCTGATCCCACGGCTGCTGCAACAGGCCGGCACCGAGCCGAAGGAACTGCGCGCTGCCGTGCGCGAGGAACTCTCCCGCCGCCCGAAGGTCACCGGCCCCGGCGCGGCACCCGGCCAGGTCTTCGTCACCCAGCGCCTCGCCCGGCTGCTCGACGCCGCCGAACGGGAGGCCAAACGCCTCAAGGACGAGTACGTGTCCGTGGAGCACCTCCTGCTCGCCCTGGCCGAGGAGAGCTCCTCGACCGCCGCCGGGCGACTGCTCAAACAGGCCGGCATCACCAGGGACTCGTTCCTGAGCGCGCTCACCCAGGTCCGCGGCAACCAGCGCGTCACCTCCGCCAACCCCGAAGTGGCCTACGAGGCTCTGGAGAAGTACGGTCGCGACCTGGTCCTCGAGGCTCGGTCCGGGCGGCTGGACCCGGTCATCGGCCGTGACGCGGAGATCCGCCGCGTCACCCAGATCCTCAGCCGCAAGACCAAGAACAACCCCGTCCTCATCGGCGACCCCGGCGTCGGCAAGACCGCCATCGTCGAGGGCCTGGCCCAGCGCATCGTTCGCGGCGACGTCCCCGAGGGCCTGCGCGACAAGACGGTGTTCGCCCTCGACATGGGCTCCCTGGTCGCCGGCGCCAAGTACCGCGGCGAGTTCGAGGAACGCCTCAAGGCCGTGCTCAGCGAGGTCAAGGCCGCCGAGGGACGGATCCTGCTCTTCGTCGACGAGTTGCACACGGTCGTTGGCGCGGGCGCCGCCGAAGGGGCCATGGACGCGGGCAACATGCTCAAGCCGATGCTCGCCCGCGGCGAACTCCACATGATCGGCGCCACCACCCTCGACGAGTACCGCAAGCACATCGAGAAGGACGCCGCCCTCGAACGCCGCTTCCAGCAGGTCCTGGTCGACGAGCCGAACGTGGAGGACACCATCTCCATCCTGCGCGGACTGCGCGAACGCCTCGAGGTCTTCCACGGCGTGAAGATCCAGGACACCGCGTTGGTCTCCGCGGCCACCCTCAGCCACCGCTACATCACCGATCGGTTCCTGCCCGACAAGGCCATCGACCTCGTCGACGAGGCGTGCGCCCGGCTGCGTACCGAGATCGACTCGATGCCCGCCGAACTCGACGAGATCACCCGCCGCGTCACCCGCCTGGAGATCGAGGAAGCGGCCCTGTCCAAGGAGAGCGACCCCGCCAGCAGGACCCGCCTGGAGGAGCTGCGCAGGGAACTGGCCGACCTGCGCGGCGAGGCCGACGCCAAACACGCCCAGTGGGAGGCCGAACGGCAGGCGATCCGCCGCGTGCAGGAACTGCGCCAGGAACTGGAGCAGGTCCGCCACGAGGCGGAGGAGGCCGAACGCGCCTACGACCTCAACCGTGCCGCCGAACTCCGCTACGGCCGCCTCCAGGACCTGGAGCGCCGACTCGCCGCAGAGGAGGAGCAACTGGCCGCCAAGCAAGGGCAGAACCGGCTGCTGCGCGAGGTCGTCACCGAGGAGGAGATCGCCGAGATCGTCGCCGCCTGGACCGGCATCCCCGTCTCCCGCCTCCAGGAGGGCGAACGCGAGAAACTGCTGCGCCTCGACGACATCCTGCGCGAGCGCGTCATCGGCCAGAACGAGGCCGTCAAACTCGTCACCGACGCCATCATCCGCGCCCGCTCTGGCATCCGCGACCCTCGCCGCCCCATCGGCTCGTTCATCTTCCTCGGCCCCACCGGCGTCGGGAAGACCGAGCTGGCCAAGACCCTCGCCCGGACTCTGTTCGACTCCGAGGAGAACATGGTCCGCCTCGACATGAGTGAGTACCAGGAGCGGCACACCGTCAGCCGGCTCATGGGCGCGCCGCCCGGATACGTCGGTTACGAGGAAGGCGGCCAGCTCACCGAGGCCGTACGCCGCAAGCCGTACTCGGTCGTGCTGTTCGACGAGATCGAGAAGGCGCACACCGATGTCTTCAACACCCTGCTGCAGATCCTCGATGACGGCCGCATCACCGATGCGCAGGGCCGCCTCGTCAACTTCCGCAACACCGTGATCATCATGACGTCCAACATCGGCTCCGAGCACCTCCTCGACGGTGCCACCGCCGAAGGTGAGATCAAGCCCGACGCCCGCGCCTTGGTGATGGGCGAGCTGCGCGGGCACTTCCGCCCGGAGTTCCTCAACCGCGTCGACGACATCGTGCTGTTCAAGCCGCTGGGTGAGCGGCAGATCGAGCGGATCGTGGAGCTGCAGTTCGACGAGCTGCGGCAGCGGCTCGCCGAACGCCGCATCACCGTCGAACTCACCGACGCCGCCCGGGAAGTGATCGCCCACCAGGGCTACGACCCGGTGTACGGGGCCCGGCCACTGCGCCGCTACATCTCCCACGAGGTCGAGACACTGGTCGGACGCGCCCTGCTGCGCGGCGACGTCCAGGACGGCGCGACGGTCCGCGTCGACGCCGAACACGGAGAGCTGGTGGTCACCTACGACCAGCCCGAGGACGCGAACGGAGCGCGGGCGGCATGAACACGATGCAGGCGACGACCGTCAGTTGTCCGCACTGCGGGCGCACCAACCGGGTGCCCGTGGCCGCGGAGGGCCGCCCCAAGTGCGGCCACTGCAAGCAGCCCCTGCCGTGGATGGTGGACGCGGGCGACGACGACTTCACCGAGGTCGCCGAGCGGGCCGACGTCCCCGTCGTGGTCGACCTGTGGGCCACCTGGTGCGGCCCCTGCCGCATGGTCAGCCCCGCGCTGGAGAAGGTCGCCACCGATCTCGCCGGCCGCATCAAACTCGTCAAGGTCGACGTCGACAAGAACCCGCGGCTGTCGCAGCGTTTCGAGGTCCAGGCGGTACCGACGCTGCTCGTCCTCGACCGGGGCGAGACGGTCGCCCGGCAGGCGGGGGCGGCGCCCGCCCCCGCTCTGCGCCGGTGGGTGGAACAGTCGATCACGGGCCGGGAAGGGTGATCCGGATGACCCTGCACGCAGACCCCCACCTCGCGCTTGTCCGGCCGGTCCAGCCGCTGACCCCAGAAGGGTGTCAGGAGTGTCTGCTGCTCGGCTCCCCGTGGGTCCACCTGAGGCTCTGCCTGACCTGCGGGCACGTCGGCTGCTGTGACTCCTCGCCGAACAAGCACGCGCGTAGGCACGCAGCTGCCGACGCCCATCCGATCGTGCAGTCGTTCCAGCCCGGCGAGGATTGGCGCTGGTGCTACGTCCACGAGGCGTTCGTCTGATGTCCGGCGACCAGTCGCTGCCGGGCGATGAACAGGTGCCGGAGGAAGTGGATGAGGCCGTCTTCTGGGAGGCCCCGGACATCTACGGTGCGTATCCACGCCTTGCGCAGGACCAGATAGCACGTCTGGCGGAGCACGGGCAACGCCGGAGCATGGCTCCGAACGACGTGCTGATCCGGGAGGGGGAGCGCTGCGAGACGTTCTTCGTCGTCCTCAGCGGTACCGTCGCCGTCGTCGAGGACCACGGCACTCCCGAGGAACACGTGCTGCGCGTGCACGGCCCCGGTCGCTTCATCGGCGAACTCGGGCTGCTGCACGGACAGGTGGCCTTCTACACAGCTGTCGCCAGGGAGCCGGGCGAGGTGCTCGTCGTCTCCTTGGACCAGTTGCGCCGCCTGGTGTCCCAGGACTCCACCATCGGGGACCTCGTGCTGCGCGCCTGTCTGGGCCGTCGCGCACTGCTCGTCGGACAGGGCGCCGGTTTCCGCATCATCGGCTCGCGCTACTCGCCCGACACTCGGCGGCTGCGCGAGTTCGCCATCCGCAACCGGCTGCCGCACCGGTGGACCGACCTGGAGACCGACGAGGAGGCCGAGGAGCTGCTGCGCCGCTTCGGCGTCGGCCCGGAGGAGACACCGCTCGTCATCTGGCGGGACACCACCCTGTTGCGCAACCCCAGCAACGCGGAACTGGCCCGGCTCATCGGCCTGCCGTCACTGCCCGCCGGAAACCGTCACGGCGACCTCCTCATCGTCGGCTCCGGACCCGCCGGCCTCGCTGCCGCGGTGTACGCCGCCTCCGAGGGCCTGAGCACCACGGTGGTGGAGGCGATGGCCACCGGCGGCCAGGCCGGCACGTCGTCCCGCATCGAGAATCTGCTCGGCTTCCCCGCCGGCATCTCCGGCGCCGAACTCACCGAACGCGCCGTGCTCCAGGCCGACAAGTTCGGCGCCAGGATCAGCATTCCGGTGGAGGCGACCAGTCTCCGTCCCCAGGACGACGACCACTACGTGGTGGCGTTCGCCGACGGCAGCGAGATCGCCGCCCGCGCCGTCGTCCTGGCCACGGGCGCCCGCTACCGCCGGCTCCAGGTGCCCGGCATCGAACGCCTTGAGGGAACGAGCGTCCACTACTCGGCGACCGTCTACGAGGCCCAGCAGTGCCGCACCGACCCGGTGGCCGTCGTCGGCGGAGGCAACTCGGCGGGCCAGGCGGTGCTGTTCCTCGCCGGGTACGCGCCGAAGGTGCACCTGCTGGTCCGAGGACCCAGCCTTGAGGCCAACATGTCCCGCTACCTGGTCGACCAGGTCGAGCGCCATCCGCGGGTCGAGGTCATGCTGCACACCGAGGTCACCGAGGTCATCGGCCAGGAGGTGCTGGAGGAGCTCGACGTGGTCGACAACCGCACGGGCGGGCACCGCCGGCTCGCGGCACGGGGCCTGTTCGTCTTCACTGGCGCCGACCCCCACACCGAGTGGCTCGCCGGCATCATCGCCCTCGACTCCCGCGGCTTCGTCCTCACCGGCCCGGAGGCCCAGGAAGCCTGCGCCCACCCCGAGGTGTGGCACGGCCGCGGGCGCTCGTGCATGACCCTGGAGACCAGCCTGCCCGGGGTCTTCGCGGTGGGGGACGTCCGTAGCGGCTCGGTGAAGCGGGTGGCCTCGGCGGTCGGCGAAGGCGCGATGAGCATCCACTTCGTGCACCGCTACCTGGGCCGCGCGGCCACGCACGGCGGCACCGACAGCTCACCGCGCACCCGTCCGAAGGAGTCCGCTTGGCTCGCATGACGCGGGCGGGAGGGCCGCCCGTGGCGGGGAAACCGCCCGGCCGGACCGCGTGGTCGTCGAACGTCGTGGGCGCGGGGGCCAGTCGGCCGGGTGGCCGGGGCGGCCGGGTCGTCGGGTCGGCCGGACAGTCAGGTCGGCCGGGTCGTCGGGTCGGCCGGACAGTCAGGTCGGCTAGGTGGTCACAGTTCTTCGGAGGCGCCCAGGCCGGTCAGCGCGCCCACCGGGTCCGGGTCGGGGGTGCCTCGGGGCCACCAGTCGTCGCGGCCCGGCTCGGACTCGTACGCGTACCACAGCCCTTCGCGCCCGAAGCGGAGTTGGACATGCCCGCGGGGGTGGGTGAGGTGGTTGCGCCACGGGCGGAAGGCGGGGAGGTCGGCGGCGAGGAGCAGCGGGCGGGCCCGGTCGAAGCGGCCGGCCGGCGGGTCCCAGGCCTCCTCCAGGACGGTGAGGCCGTCCGGCCCTCCCTGCCGCCACGCGGCGACCGCGCGCGCCAGCTCGGACGGGGTGCGCCCGGCGGCCGCGGCGAGCGCGGCGTACAGGGAGCGGGTGGTGGCGGTGAGCCCGGAGCCGGGGCGGGCGGCGGCGAGCCGTACCGCGTCCTGCCACAGGGTGAGTTCACCGATCTCGTCGTGGCCGGTGGCCAGCAGGGCGTGGGCGCGGGCGGCCGCGTCGGTAGCGAGCTGGTCCAGCGCGAACGCGTCGGGGCCGCTCGGCGTGGAGGGGTAGGCGGGCGGCTGCCCGGGGTGCGGGGGCACGGGCAACGGGGCCGGGAGCGGCGGGAGTCGACGCGCGGCGAGCGCGACGGCCTCGGTGGCCCGGACGCCCGGCAGCGGCGCCGGTTCCCGCTCCTGGGCGGCGCGGGCCGCCCGTGCGGCGTTACGGCGGGACAGCGCGTCCAGCAGCTCGCGTTCGCCCCGGCCGCGCAGCAGGAGCAGCACGAACGGGTCGGCGTCCAGCAACCGCGCGGTCTGGTAGCAGAGCGCGGCGGCATGCTTGCAGGGGTGGCCCCGGTCGGGGCAGCTGCAGTGCGGTTCGAGGTCGCCGGGGCCGGGCAGCAACGGCACCCCGCACTCGGCGAGGGACTCCGGCATCTCCTTGTCGAGCAGCGCGGCGATGTGCGCGGGTCGCTCCACGGCCGCGTCCAGGAAGCGCTCCCAGTCGTCCCCGTCGAACGTCCGCAGCCGCACCTGTACGCGGTACGGCCGGGGGCGGCTGCCCTGCACGTACGCGAGGACGAGTCCCGGGGTGACCGTGATGGCGTCCACGCTGCCCTGCTCGGCGTAACCACGGCCGCGCGCCAGCCGCTTGGCGTCCAGCGCGCCCTCCTCCAGCGCGGTGACCCAGGCGTTGCCCCACCAGGTCTCGGCGAAGCGGGTGTCGCCGTCGGCCGCGGTGGCCGACCGGGGCGGGAAGGCGGGGAAGGTGCGGCGGTGGTCGCCGTCGCGCGTGGGGGCGGCCATGGAGTGGGAGGTGCGGGGGGTGCGAGTGGTGCGGGTGGGATCTGCGGTGAAGGTGGGGCGGACGTCGTCCTGGGCGGGCTCGGGGAGGGCGGGCGCCGACCCTGCGGGGGCGGAGGGGTCCGCCGGTGCGGACAGGTGTGCGGGGGCGGACGGCTCCGGAGACACCGGAGCCACCAGGGGCTCCGGGGACTCCGTCGGCTCGGGGGAATCCGTCGGCTCCGGGAAATCCGTCGGTTCCGGGGAATCCGAGGGCATGCGGAAGGCTCCGGCCAGGAACTGCCTGACGTCACGGGCTCGGTCGCGGGCGGCGGACCGGTCGGCGGCGGGGGCGCCGTCGCGGGCGGTCGGCCGCTCGGCGGCGGGGGCGTGGTCGCGCCTGCGGGCCGGGCGGGGGGTCGCCGCGTCGGTGAGGGCGCGGGCGGCACCCGGGGCGGGCCGTTCCGCGTCGGTGCCGGCCGGCGGGTGGGCGGGCCCGCTCACCGGCTCCCCCGCGGCCGCCTCGGCCCTGCGTGCCTGGGCGCGGGCCGCGCGCAGCGCCTCGCGGGCGATGTCCCCGGGACGGGCGCCGGGCCCGGGACGGGCGCCGGGCCCGGCCGTGCCACGCGGCGGACGCGACTCCTCGGGCTCACCGATCTCACGGGACTCACGGGGCTCTCGGGACGCGGCCGGTTCCCCCGGTGGGCGCGGTTCGCCCGGTTCCTCGGCCGCCGGTGCCTGATCCGCCGTGGCGCGCCGCAGGGCGGCGCGGGCGGCGTCGCCCGGCCTCGGCTCGCGCCGCGCGGTCTCCTCCTCGGCCGCCGACGTCGCCTGTTCCTGCGCGCGTTCCCGTGCGGCCCGCAGGGCGCGGCGGGCGGCGTCGGCGGGGCTGCTCGCGCCGTCCTCCCGGGGCGCTCCGGCTGTGCTCTCCGGCTCCCCCATCACGCCTCCCTCCGCAGCCGGACCAGGTCGGTCAGTTCACGGTCCGTCAGTTCGGTGAGAGCGGACTCGCCGGAGCCGAGGACGGCGTCGGCCAGGGCGCGCTTGGCCTGGAGCATCTCGGCGATACGGTCCTCGACCGTGCCCTCGGTGATGAGGCGGTGGACCTGGACGGGCTGGGTCTGGCCGATCCGGTAGGCGCGGTCGGTGGCCTGCTCCTCCACGGCCGGGTTCCACCAGCGGTCGAAGTGGACGACATGGCCCGCGCGGGTGAGGTTCAGGCCGGTGCCGGCGGCCTTCAGGGACAGGACGAGGACCGGGGTGGCGCCCTCCTGGAAGCGGTCCACCATGCGCTCGCGCTCGGGGACCGGCGTGCCGCCGTGCAGGAGGTCGACGGGGATCGCGCGCGCGGCGAGGTGGGCGGTGATCAGGCGGGCCATGCCGACGTACTGGGTGAAGACCAGCGCGGAGCCGTCCTCGGCGAGCAGGGTGTCCAGCAGTTCGTCCAGCAGGGCGAGTTTGCCGGAGCGGGCGGCGGCGGAGGTCCCTCCGCGCGGGCGGAGCCGAGCGTGGGGGAGGTCGCCGACGGGGGTGACCTCCTCCTTGAGGTACAGCGCCGGGTGGTCGCAGATCTGCTTCAGCGCGCCCAGCAGCTTCAGCACCAGGCCCCGGCGGGCGATGCCCTGCGCCGTCTCGATGGCCAGCAGCGACTCGCGCACCACCGCCTCGTAGAGGGCCGCCTGTTCGCGGGTGAGCGGGACCGGGTGGTCCGTCTCCGTCTTGGGCGGCAGCTCGGGGACGATGCCGGGGTCGGACTTCTTGCGGCGCAGGAGGAACGGGCGTACGAGGCGGGCGAGGCGCTCCACCGCCTGCGCGTCCTCGCCGTTCTCCACGACGCGGGCGTGGCGGGCGCGGAAGGACTTCAGGGGGCCGAGGAGGCCGGGGGTCGTCCAGTCCAGCAGGGCCCACAGCTCGGACAGGTTGTTCTCGACCGGGGTGCCGGTGAGGGCCACGCGCGCGGGGGACGGGATCGTCCGCAGCGCCTTCGCGGTCGCCGAGTAGGGGTTCTTCACGTGCTGCGCCTCGTCGGCGACGACCATGCCCCAGGACTGCTGGGCCAGGGTCGGGGCCGCCGAGCGCATCGTGCCGTAGGTGGTGAGGACGAAGCCGCCGGCCAGGGCGTCGAGGCTGCGGTCGGCGCCGTGGAAGCGGCGGACGGGGACGCCGGGCGCGAAGCGGGTGATCTCGCGCTGCCAGTTGCCGAGGAGGGAGGCGGGGCAGACCACGAGCGTCGGTTCGGTGCGGGCCCGCCGCAGGTGCAGGGCGATCACGGTGATCGTCTTGCCGAGTCCCATGTCGTCGGCGAGGCAGCCGCCGAGGCCGAGGGAGGTCATGAGGTCCAGCCAGGCCAGACCCCGGAGCTGGTAGTCGCGGAGCGTGGCCCGAAGGCCGGGGGGCGGCTCGGCCGGCTGGACGCCGGTGGTGAGGCGGTCGCGCAGGGCGGCGAGGGCGCCGACGGGGACCGCCTCGACCGTCTCGCCGTCGACCTCGGCGGTGCCGGTGAGGGCGGCGGCGAGGGCGTCGACCGGGTCCAGCAGGCCCAGTTCGCGCTTGCGGGCCTTGCGGACCAGTGCCGGGTCGACCAGGACCCACTGGTCGCGCAGGCGGACGACGGGGCGGTGGGCCTCGGCGAGGGTGTCCATCTCGGCCTCGGTGAGCGGGTCGCCGCCGAGCGCCAGCTGCCAGCGGAACCGGAGCAGTTCCTCGCTCTCGAAGAAGCCGGTGCCGTCGGTCGCCGAGCCCGGCGCGGGCCGGACGACGGCCGCCGCGCTGAGGTCCTGGGCGAGGTCCCTGGGCCAGTGCACGGCGACCCCGGCGGCCGCGAGGCGGGTCGCCGCCACGCCGAGCAGATCGCCCAGTTCGTCCTCGGACAGGGCGAGCACGTCGGGGGTGTCCTGGTCGGCGAGGCGGGCGAGCGGCGGCCACACGCGTGCCGCGCGCCGGACGGCGAGGGCGGCGTCGACGCGCGCGCGGGGGCCGAAGGCGGCGTCGGCCGCGCCCGCCCACAGGGTGGCCGCGTCGGTCAGCAGGGTGGGGTCGGCGAGGCTGTGCACCTGGACGATCGCGGCCCCCGCGCGGCGGGCCCGCTCGCCGTCGTCGAACAGGTCGTAGGCGGAGAGGTCCAGGCGCAGGGAGATCCGCACGCCCGCGTCCATCCCGGCGGCGACCTCGGCGGCCCAGTCCTGGGCGCCGGGCAGCCGCTGGGGCCGGCGGTCCGCGAAGGGCCTGCCGCACGCGTGCGGCGCGGCGGGGGTGCGGGGCAGGGTGTCCGCGACGGCGTCCAGGAAGGACCGCATCAGGGCCTCCGGCTGCGGCAGCCGGAGCGCGCCCGGGCCCGGCAGCGGGACGGCGTGTCCCTCGTGGGGCAGGGCGGCGGCGACGGCGCGCAGGTGGGCGATGTCCTCCGGGTCCAGCGGGCCCGCCCGCCAGGCGTCGAGGCCCGCCGGGGTCAGGCCGGGCAGCAGCCGGCCGCGGGCGGTGAGCCGCAGCGCGTGCAGCGCGGCGGCGCCCCAGCAGGCGGTGGCGGGGTGGGCGGCGGGGTCGCGGCGGGCGTGGACGAGCAGCGGGAGCGCCTTGTCGAGCGGCAGCGTCAGGGCGGCGGCCGGCCTGCGGCGGACCGAGCTGCCGTGGGGGCGTACGACGGTGAGCTCGGTCGGCTCCGCGTGCGGGGTGGCGGGCAGCGGGCCGTCCTGCGGGTCCCAGAGGGCGATCCGGCCCTCGCGCGGGACGGGCGCGGGCAGGAAGACCGCGGCGAGTCGCGCGGCGGCGGCGTGCGCCCGCGTCACGGCCGTGTCGTCGAAACGCGTCGCCATACGCTCTGTCCACCTCCCGCCCGCGTGTCGGATCAGTCGTCTTCGACTCTACGGGCGGGGTCTGACAATCGGCTCCGGCGGCCTGCCGGAGGGGCACACTCGGCCGGTGCGGCCGGTCAGGGAACCGTGCGCGAGACGACGTACACCATCGGGTATATCGGGTTCTGGTGGTTCACGACGACGTCCAGGGTGGGCGTCGGGTTCTTCCGCTCGCGGACCAGGCCGTAGTAGTCGCCCGTGCGGGCGCCGGGGCCGGAGAACCGCCAGCCCGTGACCTCGCGGTCGCGGGCGCCGATGGTGATGTCGTCCTTCTTCAGGTCGTCCCGGTCGGCGCCGATGTCCGAGAGGAACTGGTCGAGGCCGGCGTGCGTGGTCTGGAACTGCACGTAGAGCCGGCTGGTCTTCCAGTTGTTCGTCTCGTAGTAGGCGACCTTGTTCGACGGGTGCGGGACCGGCACCTGGTAGAGACGGCGCTGGACCTTGGAGGGCCAGCCCTCGGTCAGGCCGGTCGCCGAGTACTTCGCCTCCTTGTCCTTGCCGCTGTCGCGGCTCTGGTTGGCGGAGATCACCAGGTAGCCGGCCGGGACGCCGATGAGCAGCACGATGATCAGCAGGGTGAGCGTCCTGCGGCGGATCACGTGGCGGCGGTCCTCCGGGGGCCGGGAGGGCTCGTCCGGCGGCGTCGCCTGGCGGGGCAGCGAGGCGGTCACGCGGTGTCCCGGGTGCGGCGGGCCGCCTCGGTGAACCGTTCGAAGCGCTCGTAGCGCTCCACGCGGCGGCGCTTGGCGCGCCGGAAGCGGCGGGCGACCAGCCGGGCCAGGTCGGCGGCGCCGACCATGCCGGCTTCCGGGCCGAGCTGGGCGCGCACGATCCGGGCCTCCGGGCGGTAGCCGCGGCCGGTGAGCTGGCGTTTGAAGGCGTCCCGCGCGGGCGCGATCAGCAGGTCGTCGGCGGCCGAGACCCCGCCGCCGATCACGAAGCAGGACGGGTCGAGGGCGGCGGCCAGGTTGGCGATGCCGACCCCGAGCCACTGGCCGATGTCCTGGAGCAGCTCGATGCACATCGCGTCGCCGTCGCGGGCGAGTTCCGTGATCATCGGCCCTGTGATGTCACCGATCTGCCCCTTGACGTGCTCGATGATCCCGTACGCCACCGGGGAGTCGGCCGCGGCCAGTTCCTTGGCCTCGCGGACCAGCGCGTTGCCGGAGCTGTACTGCTCCCAGCAGCCGCGGTTGCCGCACGGGCAGCGGTGGCCGCCGGGCACGACCTGCATATGGCCGAACTCGCCCGCGACGCCGTACTTGCCGCGCTTGACCTGGCCGTCCTCGAGGATCGCGCCGCCGATGCCGGTGCCGAGGGTGATCATGACCAGGTGGTCCTCGCCGCGGCCGGCACCGAAGCGCCATTCCGCCCAGGCGGCGGCGTTGGCGTCGTTGTCGACGAGGACGGGCACGGCGAGGCGTCCGGCGAGGCGGTCGCGCAGCGGCTCGTTGCGCCAGGACAGGTGGGGGGCGAACAGGACGCGGTTGCGGTCGGCGTCGACCCAGCCGGCCGCGCCGATGCCCACCGCGTGCACGTCGTGCCGGTCGGACAGGTCCAGGACCAGCTCGACGATCGTGTCCTCGACGACCTTGGGGCTCTTGGACTTGTCCGGGGTCTCCGCGCGGAGCTTCTCCAGGATGTTGCCGTCGGCGTCGACGACGCCCGCCATCACCTTGGTGCCGCCGATGTCGATGCCGACCGTGGGCACCCGGGGTGCCGTCAGGTGGGAGCGGCGCTCTCGGGTGCCCACCGTCCGCAGTGCGGGCGCGCGGCGGGAGCCGATGGGGGCGGTGAAGTTGCCGTAGGTGCTCATCAAGGCCCGATTCTGCCTCACCGGGATGACCGGTGCCGTGCGGGGCGGTGAAGGAGGGTACGCGGGATGTGCCGTCCGCGGGGTCGAACACGGCTCGCCGCCCGGCGGCCGCGGACCACCCGTCCTACACCTTGTCAGGACATGAGGTCGCATTGTCCGGACAATGCGACCGCGGCGGGCGTGCGGGCGGCGGCCGGGCTCAGGACCGTACGAGGAGCTGGAACTCGAAGGAGTAGCGGCTCGGGCGGTAGATGTGGTCGCCGAACTCCACGGCGCGCCCGGTGTCGTCGAAGGTGGTGCGCTGCATGGTGAGCAGCGGGGCGCCCTCCGTCTCGGCGAGCCGCTCGGCCTCGGCGGCGGTGGCGGCGCGGGCGCCGATGGACTGGCGGGCGCTGTGCAGGGTGATCCCGGCGGCGCGCATCAGGCGGTACAGGCCGGTGGCCTCCAGCTGCCCGGTGTCCAGGTCGAGCAGGCCGGCGGGGAGGTGGTTGCACAGGTAGGCCATCGGTTCGCCGTGCGCCAGCCGCAGCCGCTCCACCCGGTGCACCTCGCTGCCCTCGGCGACCGCGAGCGCGGCCGCGACCTCGGCGGACGCGGGTTCGACGGTGTTGACCAGCACGGTGGTCGCCGGACGCTGGCCGGCCGCCTCCAGGTCGTCGAAGAGGCTGCTGAGTTCCAGGGGCCGTTTGACCTGGCTGTGCACGACCTGGGTGCCGACCCCCCGGCGGCGCACCAGGAGTCCCTTGTCGACCAGGGACTGGATGGCCTGGCGCACGGTCGGGCGGGACAGGCCGAGCCGGGCCGCCAGCTCGATCTCGTTGCCCAGCAGGCTGCCCGGGGTCAGCGATCCGTGCTCGATCGCGGCCTCGAGCTGCTGGGACAGCTGGAAGTACAGGGGCACCGGCGAGCTGCGGTCCACACGGAGGTCGAGCTGCACGGTCGGGTCCACTTCTGGTTTCGGCACCCGCCGAGCGTAGCTCCGCGCGCTGTTGACGGGAAGTTGTGTAGTCCGATTGTCCGGACAAACGCATTGACAGGGCGAGGGATCCGAGGTCACTTTGGTCTCATGCGCATCGGGGTCATCGGGACGGGCCGCATCGGCACGATTCATGCGAACACACTCAGCCGTCACCGCGAGGTCGGATCCCTGATCCTGACGGACGCGGACCCCACGCGAGCCCAGGAGCTCGCGCTGCGGCTCGGCGAGACGGCCGCCCCGGGGGTGGAGGAGATCTTCCGCTGGGGCGTGGACGCCGTGGTGATCACGACGGCCACCTCGGCCCACGCCGAACTGATCGGTCGGGCAGCACGGTCCGGGCTCCCGGTGTTCTGCGAGAAGCCCATCGCCCTGGACCTGACGGGGACTCTCCAGGCGATCGCCGAGGTCGAGGCCGCGGGAACGATCCTTCAGATGGGGTTCCAGCGCCGCTTCGACCCGGGGTACGCGGGGGCGCGGGAGGCGGTGCGCTCGGGACGGCTCGGACGGCTGCACACCGTGCGCGCGCTGACCTCGGACCAGTCGCCGCCCCCTGCCTCATGGCTGCCGGTGTCCGGCGGGATCTACCGGGACGCCCTCATCCACGACTTCGACTGTCTGCGCTGGGTGACCGGGCGGGAGGTACGGGACGTGTACGCCGCCGGGTCCGACGCGGGCCCCGCGATGTTCCGCGCCGCGGGGGACGTCGACACGGCGGCCGCGGTCCTCACCCTGGACGACGGCACGCTCGCCACGGCCACGGCGACCCGGCTGAACGGCGCGGGCTACGACGTGCGCATGGAGCTGGCCGGGGAACTCGACCAGATCGTGGTCGGGCTGGACGACCGCACCCCCATCGCCTCCACCGAGCCCACCGGCCCCCCGGCCGCGGACAAGCCCTGGACGGGCTTCCTGGAACGCTTCGGACCCGCCTACGCCGCCGAACTGATCGCGTTCGTGGAGGTCCTGCGCGGCGAACGCCCCAACCCCTGCGACGGCCGCGAGGCGCTCCAGGCCCTGCGTGTCGCCGAGGCCTGCGAGACGTCCCGGCGGGAGCGCAGGGCCGTGTCGATGGCGGAGATCCCGGGGGCGGCCGGGGCGGGGTGAGTCAGGGATCCGGGGACCGCCTCACCGCGCCCCCTGCGGTCCCCGTTCCCGTGACCATCGCACCGGCAGGCTCCGCACCCCGCGCATCAGGGTGCCGGGGAGCCAGTCGCCGGGCGGGCCGTCGAGGGCGAGGCCGGGGGCGCGGTCGAGGAGGGACCCGAGGGCGATCCGGGCCTCCATGCGGGCCAGCGGGGCGCCGAGGCAGTAGTGGATGCCGTGGCCGAAGGCGAGGTGACCCCGGGTGTCGCGGCGGATGTCGAAGCGGTCCGGAGCCGGATAGCGGTCCCCGTCCCGGTCGGCGGCGGTCAGGCCGATCATCACGGCCTCCCCCGCCGCGACGGCCGTGCCGCCGATCTCCAGCGGCTCGGCGGCGAACCGGAACGTGGCGTTCTCCACCGGCCCCTCGTAGCGCAGGGCCTCCTCGACCGCGCCGTCCAGGAGGGACGGGTCGGCGCGCAGCGCGGCCAGCTGGTCCGGGTGCGTGAGCAGGGCGTGGACGGCGTTGGTGAGGAGGTTGACGGTGGTCTCGTGGCCGGCGATGAGCAGGATGAACGCCATGCCGCGCAGTTCGCCGGGCGAGAGCCGGTCGCCGTCCTCCGCGGTGGTGCGGATCAGGTCGCTCAGCAGGTCGCCGCTCGGCCCCGCGCACCGCTTGTCCTCGATCAGCTCGGTCAGGTACTCGGCGAGCCGCACGAACGCGTCGTGCTCGCTCTGCGCGCTGGTGGGTGCCACGGCCTCGGTGGAGAGCTTGCGGAACTCCGTGCGGTCCAGCTCGGGGACGCCGAGCAGTTCGCAGATGACGGTGATCGGCAGCGGGTAGGCGAGGGACTCCACGAGGTCGGCGCGGCCGTGCGGCAGCATCGCGTCGAGGAGGTCGTCGGTGATCCGCCGGATCCGCGGCCGCAGTTCCTCCACGCGGCGCACGGTGAAGGCGCGGGAGACCAGCGAGCGCAGCCGCGTGTGCTGCGGCGGGTCGGCGACCAGCAGGTACTTGCCGATCAGCTGCTCGTCGAGGAACGTGACGCCGATCCGCGCCGCGTCCTTGGACAGACGGGGGTCGGCGAGCGCGGCACGCGCCTCCTCGTACCCCACGACGAGCCAGGTCTCGTGGTGCGCGTCGGGGGTGGGCAGCCGCACCCGATGCACGGGCCCGCGCTCGCGCAGCCGCGCGTACACCGTGTGCGGGTCCCGCCGGAACCCGTCGCCGAACGCCCCCAGGTCCACCACGTCGGTCATGACGCTCCCTCCCCCTCACCGCGACAACGCGCGGGACGGCGTCCTAGTGCCCGTCCCCCTCCAACAGACCCGCGTCGTACGCCAGCAGGGCGATCTGCACCCGGTTGTTGAGGCCCAGCTTGGCCAGGGCGCGGGAGACGTGGGCCTTGACGGTGGCGACGCTCATGAACAGCTCGGCGGCGATCTCGGCGTTGGACAGACCGCGGCCGACGGCGACGGCCACCTCGCGTTCGCGCTCCGCCAGGGCGGCGAGCCGCTCACGCGCGCGGGAGCGGCGGGTGTCGGCCGCCGCACCGGCCGCGTGGGCCATCAGCTGCCGGGTGACGGTGGGTGACAGGACGGGGTCGCCGCCCGCGACCCGGCGCACCGCGTCGAGGATCTGGGCGGGCGGGGTGTCCTTGAGGACGAACCCGGCGGCGCCCGCGCGCAGTGCCCGCAGCACCTGCTCGTCGGCGTGGAAGGTGGTGAGGACCACGACCTGCGGGGCGTCCGGCCGGGCCCGCAGCCGCTGGGTGGCGGTCAGCCCGTCCACGGCCGGCATCCGGATGTCCATCAGGACGACGTCGGGCAGGGTGCGGTCGACGAGCGCCTCGACCTCCGCGCCGTCCCCGGCCTCGCCGACGATCTCGATGTCCTCGGCGCCGCCCAGCATGAGGGACAGGCCGGCCCGTACCAGGGGGTCGTCGTCCACGAGGAGAAGTCTGATCGCAGTCATGGGCCTCACGTAATCACGCGGGGGAGCGGTGAGTTGACCTCTCGGCGGCCCGGGAGGCACCCCTGGCAGGGCGGGCGGGACGGGCTCGGGTCAGGACGCGGCCGGCCACGGCAGCCAGGCCCGTACCTCGAAGCCGCCGTCCGCCCGGGGGCCGTGCTCCAGCCGGCCGCCGGCCAGGGTGGCGCGTTCGGTCAGGCCGATGAGGCCCTGGCCGGAGCCGGGGACGGGCGGTACCTCTCCCTCCGGGGCCGGGTTGCGCACGGTCACGGTGAGCCCCTCCCCCGGGCCGCCCTCGACGCCCACCGCGACCTCGGTTCCGGGGGCGTGCTTGCGGGCGTTGGTGAGGCACTCCTGGGCGATGCGGTAGGCGGTGCGGCCGACGGAGGCGGGCACTGCGGCGGGGTCGGTCACCCGCTGGTCGAGGGTGACCTTGGTGCCGGCCTCGCGGGACTCGCTGACCAGCGCGTCCAGGGCGGCCAGGGTGGGCTGCGGGCGGCCGCCCTGGTCGTCGGGCTCGTCGGCCCGCAGGACGCCGATGATCTCGCGCAGGTCCTGGAGTGCCTCGTGGGCGCTCTCCCGGATGACCCCGGCGGCCCGCGCGACCTCCTCGCGGGGCGCGTCCGGCCGGAACTCCAGCGCGCCCGCGTGCACGCTGAGCAGGGTCAGCCGGTGCGCGAGCACGTCGTGCATCTCCCGGGCGATGGCCTCGCGGGCCAGCCGCTGCGCCTGCTCGGCGCGCAGCCGTGCCTCGGTCTCGGCCCGGCGCGCGCGATCGCGCAGGCTGACCATGAGCTGGCGCTTGGACCGTACGGCCATGCCCCAGCCGATGACCGCCACGGTGAGCACGGCGGTGAACACCACCGCCGGGCCGTACCCCAGGTCGGGGTCGGGGCGGACCCACATCAGCAGCGGGATCAGCGCGAGCTGGATGCCGCCGACCCAGGCCACGTACCGGAAGGGCCGGTGCACGGCGAGGGTGAAGAGGGCGACCGTGCAGGCGCCGGCCGAGGTGGTCGAGACGAAGGCGAGGGGGAGCGTGGCGACGGCGAGACCGAGGGGCCAACGGCGGCGCAGCCAGACGGCGGCGCAGGCCAGGGCGCCCAGGAGCTGGTCGGCCGCCACGACGACCTCGGGCAGGTCCCGGTTGTCGGTGAGCGACTCGGCGACGGCCAGGCCGATGACGATGGCCAGCAGGAAGCAGGTGAAGTCGACGACCCAGTCGCGGGCGGTGCGCCGGGGCGGACGTCCCGGGCGCTCGGCGTCCGGGTCCAGCTCCGCGACCACGGCGGACGGCAGCATCCACCGGTGCCGCGCGAATCTCGGCGCCGTGCGTGCCATGCCGTCGTCAGCCCTCATGGTCGACAAATCTACGCAGCGGGCGGCTCCGTCACCTCCTCGCCGGCCGGATCGCCACCGAAGGAGCGGGGAGCGTCGACGAAGGTCGCGGCGGGGCCTACTTTCGGCGCGGACGCGCGCGTGCCGTCGAGCCTTCCGTCAAAGGTGCCTCGCCCCGCGGCCGATGGCTGTGGGGGTACCGCGGGGCGAGGGTCTTCTCATGAGGGAACTGCTGGGAGTACTCGGTTTCGTCGCCCTGGCGCAGGGCGTGCTGGGCCTGTTGCACGAGGTGGTCCACTGGCGGGTGGGGCTCGTGCGCCGGCTCGGCCTCCTGGACGGCTACGAGATCTACGCGAGCGTCGCGCTCATCGTGCTGGCGTTCGCGCTGTTCGCCGCGGCGGAGAGCCGAAACGACAGGCCCTAGGTCAGGACCTGGACCGGGACCTGTCCGGGCCGCTCAGCAGTCGTAGTCGATCAGGTCGAACGTCGCGTAGTGATCGGCCGTGTAGTAGTCCTCGTCGGTCTGCTTCCCCGTGACGACGCGGCGGGCGCCGCGGGTGGAGGAGCCCGGGGTCTTGACCGTGTACTCGTGGTAGTAGCCCGTGGACTGCCGGGGCAGGACGCCTTCCCGGTTCTGGAAGACGGCCCCGTCCTGCGAGTACGGGAAGGGCCCGCCCTGCTCGATCAGGTCGAGCGTGGTGTACGCCTGGGTGGGCAGATCGCCGTAGCAGATGCTGCCCACCGCGGCGTGGGCCGTGGTCGCGGAGACGGTGCCGCCCACCAGCAGGGCTGACAGGACGGCGGCCGAGGCGCCGATGCGGGTGATTCGTGGGGGGAATCTCATGCCCTCATGATGACGCGCGTAGACAGTGGCATGTCAATGACAACTCCGGGGATTTTTCCCGTCCCGCCCGATGAGTTTTCGGGAAGTTAACCTGCGGGCGGGAGCGGGGCCCGGACCGGTACCGGGGTCCTCCCTACCCGTTGTCCGGGAGTTCGTACGAGCCGTACGCGGGCCGGCCGGTCGTGTCGTACGACTGGATGGAGACACCGGCGCCGGTGACGCGGCCGCCGGTGTGCCGGAAGGCCGTCGGCAGGGTGCCCTCGGTGAACAGGCGCAGGCCCGTGCCGAGCACCACCGGAAAGGTCAGCACGTGGATCGTGTCGAGGAGTTCGAGGTCGAGCAGGGAGCGCACGAGGGCACCGCTGCCGTGCACCTGGAGCTCGCCGTCGGTGCGCTCCTTGAGTGCCGTGACCTCCTTGGCGAGGTCGCCGCCGATCACCGTCGTGCCGGCCCACTCCGGGTCGGTGAGGGTCGAGGAGACGACGTACTTCGGCAGCCCGTTGAGCTTCGCGGCGACGGGGTCCCCGGGGTCGGTCACCTTCGGCCAGAAGGAGGCGAAGATGTCGTACGTGCGGCGGCCTAGGAGGAACCCTCCGACACCGCCGAAGACCTCGCCGACGAACCGGCCGAAGTCCTCGTCGCCGTACGGGAAGCTCCAGCCGCCGTGCTCGAAGCCGCCGCGGGTGTCCTCCCGGGGGCCGCCGGGTGCCTGGTAGACGCCGTCGAGGGTCACGAAGACGGTGGAGACGAGCTTGCCCATGGAGATCGCCTGCTTCCGGGTGCGGGGTCTGTGGTCATCACCTCAGACCCCGCCGGGTCCCGCAACTCATCGGTGCGGGCGCCCGGCTCACCCGGCGTTCGTCGAGAACAGTCCGCCCGTCGGGCCCTGCTTGTCGCCGCCCTGCGCCTTCCTCAGGGCGTTGGCCAGGCTCTCGATGGTGAGGGACTGAAGGATCACCTGGCCGTTGCCCTCCAGGGTGGCCAGGGACAGACCCTCGCCGCCGAACACGGCGTTCATGACCCCCTGGCGGTTGAGGCCGCCGACGCGCTGGACGCCGTAGTGGATGCCCTCCTCGAAGGCGACCACGCAGCCCGTGTCGACCTCGATGCGGCCGCCGAACTCGGCCGGGTTGAGGTCGATGAAGTTGCCCGCGCCGGCGATGATCACCGTGCCGTGGCCGGTGAACTTCTCCAGGACGAAGCCCTCGCCGCCCTTCCTGCCGGTGCGCCCGCCCTGGAAGGCGATGCCGAAGTCGACGGTGGACTCGGCGGCCACGAAGGCGTCCTTCTCGGCGAACCACGCGCGCGTGCCGTTCAGCTCCAGGGCCCGCATCTCGCCCGGGAGCACGCCCGCAAAGCCGACGGTGCCCTCGCCGCCCTGGGCCGTGAAGTACTGGAAGGCCAGCGACTCGCCCGCGAGGGCGCGCTGGCCGACCTGCATGGCGGTGCCCATGGCCTGGCGCAGCACGCCGCCCATGCCGCCGCCACCGCCGCCGCCTTGCGGCTGTGAGCCGCCGGCGTTGCCCGACGGGCCGCCGAGGCGGGTCTCCATGGTCACGTTCGTCGTCTTGAAGAGGAACTTCCCCGCCTCGCAGTACACGGTCTGGCCGGGGTGCAGGTTGACGACCGCCATCTGCATGGCGTTGCCGACGATGTCTTGCCGAAGAGTCACAGCAGGAGAACGCGGGAGGCGGAGGAAAGAGTTCCGCCCGATCGGGGGTGGTTCGGGAACGGCTGAAGGCGGGCCGGAGGTCGGCGTCCGTTCGCCGCCAGCGCGCGGGGACGCGCGGCGGTGGGATGGACTCATGACGACGACCCGGGAGGGAACCATGACAACGGTCCACGGCACACTCGACGGCAAGGTGGCCCTGGTGACCGGCGGTGGCCGGGGCATCGGCGCCGCCACCGCCCTGCGGCTGGCGCGGGAGGGCGCGGACGTGGCGGTGACGTACGAGAACGGCGAGAAGGCGGCGCAGGACGTCGTACGGGCCGTGCAGGCGCTGGGGCGGCGGGCCGTGGCGCTGCGCGCGGACGCCGGGGACGCGGGCGAGGCGGCGGACGCGGTGGAGCGTGCGGCGGGGGCGCTCGGCGGGCTCGACGTGCTGGTGAACAACGCGGGGATCGGGGTGCTCGGGCCGCTGGAGGACCTCGCGCCCGAGGACGTCGACCGGGTGCTGGCCGTCAACGTACGCGGGGTGTTCCTCGCCTCGCGGGCGGCGGCCGGCCGGATGGCCGAGGGCGGGCGGATCATCACCATCGGCAGCTGCATGACCCAGCGGGTGCCGGGGCCCGGGGGGACGCTGTACACGATGAGCAAGGCGGCGCTGGTGGGGCTGACGAAGGCGCTCGCGCGGGAGCTGGGCGGGCGGGGGATCACCGCGAACATCGTGCATCCCGGTCCGGTCGACACGGACATGAATCCGGCGGACGGGCCGTTCGCGGCGGGCCAGCGGGGGATGACGGCCGTGGGGCGGTTCGGGACGGCCCAGGAGGTGGCCGCGACCGTGGCGTACCTGGCCGGGGCCGGGTTCGTCACAGGGGCGGAGTTCTCCGTGGACGGCGGGCACGCGGCGTAGGCCTCCGGCGGTCGGGGGGACCTGTGCGGCTGCGTCCCTGGTCGCGGCCTTCTGGGGGCTGTGCCCCCAGACCCCCCTTTTTTCGGCCTGAACGGCCTCGTCCTCAATCGCCGGACGGGCTGAAGGGAAGCTGCCTGTCCGGCGTTCGAGGTGCCGGTCAGCCGCCCAGTTCCTGGTGCCGGGCCGTCAGCCCGGCCGCTCCCTCCTCCGTCGGCGAGCCGAACAGCCGCAGGCGGGAGATACCGCCGTCGGGGTAGATGTCCACGCGCGCGTGGGTGCCCACGGCCGGTTCGGGCAGGACGAAGCGGTGGTTGGTGTCGGGCTGCAGGCGGGTGCGCGGGAGGATCTCCGTCCACTCGCCGTCCTCGCCGTCCCGGACCGAGACCGACGCCCAGCCGGCGCTGTTGCCCTTCAGGTACGCGGTGTCGATCTCCAGGGCGCGGATCCGGGACTGGGCCGCCAGGCGGTAGCGGATCCAGTCGTTGCCCCGGTCGCGGCGGCGGCGGGTCTCCCAGCCGTCGTCCATCTTGCGGGAGCGGCCCGGCTGGATGGTGTTCGAGGCCGGCGAGTAGAACAGGTTCGACGCGTCCTCGGCCCGGCCGCCGTTCTCCAGGGCGACGACGTCGAACGTGCCGAGGACGGCCAGCCACTCGGGGTCGGGCACGACCTCGCCGTACACGCGCAGCCGGGCGATACCGCCGTCCGGGTGCTGGTTGACGCGGAGGTGGGTGAAGCGCTGCTCGACCGAGACGGCGAAACCGTTCGCAGCGTGGCCGCCGACCGGGGTGCGCGGGACGAGGGTCGTCCACTTCACGTCGCCGCCCAGCAGCGCCTCGGGGGACGGGGAGCCCGGTACCGAGGTGCCCTCGACCGACACCGCCTGCGGGTAGTTGCCGCGGAAGTGGGCCGTGTCGACCACGATCCCGCGGATCACGCCGGGCGCGCCGAGGCGGACCAGGGCCCAGTCGTGGTCGTCGTCGGCGGGCCACGGGTGGTCCGCCGAGACACCGCGCCGGCGCCGGGTCTCCCAGCCGTCCATGATCTTGCCCTTGTGCCCGAAGTGCTCGGGGTCGAACTCGGCCCGCCCGGGCAGCAGCAGGTTCTCGCGCTGGGCGAAGAACTCGTCGGCGGCGGCGATGACGGCGGCGCCGAGCTGCCGGTCCGCGAGGTCGGCGTGGTGCGTGAAGGGGAAGTCGGCGGTGCGGTAGTCCGCGTACGGGTCGCCGCCGCCGTAGGGGTTCGCGTCGCCGGTGAAGTGCGGTATCGCTGCCACGGTGATCAGGTCTTCCTTTCGGGAGTCGGCCGGTGCGGGAGGTGCCCGGGGCCCGGGGCTCAGGGGGTGCGCGTGAGGAGTTCGCCCTTCGGCGCCGTGAACTCGCCGTCCGCGTGGATGCGTACGCCGCGCAGCCAGGTGGACCGCACGACGCCGTACAGGGTCCGGCCCGCGTACGCGGTGACGCGGTTGCGGTGCTGGAGGGCGGCCGGGTCGACGGTGAAGGTCTCGTCGGGGGCGAGGACGGCGAAGTCGGCGTCGCGACCGGGTGCGATGGCGCCCTTGCGGTCGTCGAGGCCGACCAGTTCCGCGGTGCGCGTGGACATCCAGCGGGCCACGTCCTCCAGGCCGTGGCCCCGCCTGCGGGCCTCCGTCCAGACGGCCGCCAGGCTCAGCTGGAGGCCGGAGATGCCGCCCCAGGCCGTCGCGAAGTCGTCCGTCTTGAGGTCGGCCGTCGACGGGGAGTGGTCGGTGACCACGCAGTCGACGGTGCCGTCGGCCAGCGCCTGCCAGAGCAGGTCCTGGTTGGCGGCCTCGCGGATGGGCGGGCAGCACTTGAACTCGCTGGCGCCGTCCGGGACCTCCTCCGCGGTCAGCGTGAGGTAGTGCGGGCAGGTCTCGACCGTGAGGCGCACGCCCTCCGCCTTCGCGGCCGCGATCAGCGGCAGCGCGTCGGCGGAGGACAGGTGCAGGACGTGCACGCGTGCGTGCAGACGCTTGGCCTGGGCGATCAGCTGGGCGATCGCCGTGTCCTCGGCGTCGCGCGGCCGGGAGGCGAGGAAGTCGGCGTACTTCGGCCCGCCCTGCTGCGGGGCGGCGTCCAGGTGGCGCGGATCCTCGGCGTGCACGATCAGCAGGCCGCCGAAGCCGGCGATCTCGGCCAGGGACCGGGTCAGATCCTCCTGGCCGAGGTGCGGGAACTCGTCCACACCGGACGGCGACAGGAACGCCTTGAAACCGAAGACGCCGGCGTCGTGCAGCGGGCGCAGGTCCTTGACGTTGTCGGGCAGGGCGCCGCCCCAGAAGCCGACGTCGATGTGCGCCTTGTCGGCCGCGACCTCCCGCTTGGTGCGCAGGTGCTCGACCGTGGTGGTCGGCGGCAGGGAGTTGAGCGGCATGTCGACGAGGGTGGTGATGCCGCCGGCCGCCGCCGCGCGCGTGGCGGTCCAGAAGCCTTCCCAGTGGGTGCGGCCCGGGTCGTTGACATGGACGTGGGTGTCGACCAGACCGGGCAGCAGGACGTCGTCGCCGAAGTCCTCCAGGCGGGCGCCCTCGGCAACGGGCGCGTCGTACGGCAGAACGGCCGTGATCCGCCCGGCGCGGACGGCGACCGAGGCGGCGCGCGTCCCCTCCGGGGTGACGACCCGTGTCGAGCGCATCACCAGTTCGGCGTCGGACACCCGGACCCCTCTCTTCCGTTCTCTTCCGTTCACGGCGGTTCACTTCGGTTCACTTCGGTGAAACGTCCACGCAACGGAATTCAACGTTCTGTTGAAGGAGTCTTCACTCCCGGCCCCATGCCGTCAAGAGCCCGCCTCTCCAGAGTGCCCCCACCGCCGCCACTCTGGACGTTTCCACAAAGCGGAATTAGGATTCCGTGAAGCAGAACGTAGCTACGCACCAGCGGGGAGTCAACCGACCGCCGGGTAGGCTTCAGCTCTTCCCGCCAGTCGCGAGTACCACCAGGTCCGAGTCCCGCCCGTGTCGAGAGGAACGCGCCGTGCCGACGTCGAGCGCCAGCCCCACCGATTCCGCCAAGTCCGCCGGCGGAGGGGTCCAGTCCCTCGAGCGCGCCTTCGACCTCCTGGAGCGGATGGCGGACGCGGGCGGCGAGGTCGGCCTGAGCGAGCTGTCCGCCAGCAGCGGGCTGCCGCTGCCGACCATCCACCGCCTGATGCGCACCCTGGTCGTCTGCGGGTACGTCCGCCAGCAGCCCAACCGGCGCTACGCGCTGGGCCCCCGGCTGATCCGGCTCGGCGAGTCCGCGTCCCGGCTGCTGGGCACCTGGGCGCGGCCGTACCTGGCCCGGCTGGTCGAGGAGACCGGCGAGACGGCGAACATGGCACTGCTCGACGGCGACGAGATCGTGTACGTGGCGCAGGTGCCGTCCAAGCACTCGATGCGGATGTTCACCGAGGTCGGCCGACGGGTGCTGCCGCACTCCACGGGCGTGGGCAAGGCCCTCCTCGCGAGCTTCCCGGACGCCGAGGTGCGCGCCCTGCTGCACCGCACCGGCATGCCCGCCGCCACCGAGAAGACCATCACCACGCCGGACGGCTTCCTGGCGGCGCTGGCGGACGTGCGGCAGACGGGGTACGCGGTCGACGACAACGAGCAGGAGATCGGCGTGCGCTGTCTGGCGGTGTCCGTACCGGACGCCCCCACGGCGGCGGCCATCTCCATCTCCGGCCCGGCCGGACGCGTCACGGAGGCGGCCACGGACAAGATCGTGCCGGTGCTGAAGCAGGTCGCCGTGGAACTGTCCGAGGCACTGGCCAGCTCGGGGCCGACGATCCAGGCGTGAACGCGCCTTCGGGGGCGGTGCGGCCGGGCGGAGCCCGGCGAGCCGGCCCGCGACAGCCGGGCCTCAGCGGCGCGGCGGTCCCCCGAA
This sequence comes from Streptomyces phaeofaciens, assembly GCF_014648915.1. Lineage (GTDB taxonomy): Bacteria > Actinomycetota > Actinomycetes > Streptomycetales > Streptomycetaceae > Streptomyces > Streptomyces phaeofaciens. The sequence goes on from NZ_BMSA01000011.1 coordinate 117,970, forward strand.
CAGCTCCACCGCGCGGCGCACCTCCGACAGGCCGCGCGCCAGCGCGCTGACCGAGCCGATCGCGCCCGCGACGAGCAGCAGGGAGCGGCGCAGGTGCGGTATCTCGGGCGCGCCTCCGGCGGCCATGGCGTCCAGCGCGGCCAGCTCCTCCTCCGCGATGTCCCGGTCGGGGAACTCGGCGGGGTGTGCGGCGAGTTCCCGGCGCAGCCGGGACACGGCGGACCGCAGCTCCGACACCCGCGGGTCCTTGTCGCTGCCGGTCACAGGCCTCTGCTCCACGCTCCGCAACACAGTCCTCCCCCTCGCACGCCGTCGTGCGCGTCCCGTTGTGGTGCATGCCCCCACCGGGCGTCGGTCGGGCGCCCGGCCCCTCGGTGCGGGCGTTTAGTTAACGCCACCTCGGGCCGCGGGCGCCAGTCCGCTGCGTCATCGGCTTGCTGCGCTGCGTGATCCCCGGATGCGGTATGCAGGATCCATGACACGCACCGAGGACGAGGTCGCCGGTCTGCTGCTCGCGGCCGGCGGGGGCAGACGGCTCGGCGGGCGCCCCAAGGCGCTGCTGACGCATCGGGGACGGCCGCTGGTGGAGCACGCGGTCGGAGTGCTGCGCGCGGCCGGCTGCACCCGGATCCATGTGGTCCTGGGGGCGGCCGCCGACGCCGTGCGCGAGACCGCGCGGCTCGACGGGTGCGTGGTGGTGGAGAACCCGGAGTGGGAGCACGGCATGGGCACCTCACTGCGGGCCGGGCTCGGCTCGCTCGCCGGGACGGGGGCGCGGGCGGCACTGGTGTCGCTGGTGGACCAGCCGGGCATCGGTGCGCGGGCGGCGGGCCGGGTGCTCGCCGCGTACCGGGACCAGGAGTCCCTGGTCTCGGCGGCCTACGACGGGGTACGCGGCCATCCGGTGCTGTTCGGCGCCGCCCACTGGGCGGGCGTCGCGGCGAGCGCGACCGGCGACCGAGGGGCCCGCGCCTATCTGGCGGCGCACCGGGAGGCGATCACGCTCGTCGAGTGCGGGGACGTGGCCCGGCCCCACGACATCGACACACCCGAGGATCTCGCGCACCTCGAGTGAAGGGCACCTCGAGCGAAGGGCACCTCGAGTGAAGGACACCTCGAACGACGGACACCGCGAAACGACGGGCACCTCGCGTGAAGGCGCCCCGGCCGAAGGGAACACCTTGAGTGAAGACCCTGGCACTGAGCGCCATCTTGCCTCGATCCGGAGAATCTCGACATCAACAAACCATTGAACTTCCACGATGAGGAAACTAGTATCCACTGATCAGAAGCACCCTGCTGCTCAGCAGGCGCTCTCCGCCCGACCCGGGTCTCCTGGCACCCGGTGCCACGCTCGCTGAAGGAAGTGACAGCTCATGTCCGCACCAGCGCCGTCCCCGCCGGCCGTCGTCGACGCCGAGCCCCTGCCCCGGCAGGAGGAGGTCCTCACCGAAGCGGCCCTCGCCTTCGTCGCCGAGCTGCACCGCCGGTTCACCCCGCGCCGTGACGAACTCCTCGCCCGCCGCGCCGTGCGCCGCGCCGAGATCGCCCGCACCTCCACCCTGGACTTCCTCCCGGAGACCGCCGCGATCCGCGCCGACGACTCCTGGCGGGTGGCCCCCTCCCCCGCGGCCCTGAACGACCGCCGAGTCGAGATCACCGGCCCCACCGACCGCAAGATGACGATCAACGCCCTCAACTCGGGCGCCCGGGTCTGGCTCGCCGACTTCGAGGACGCCTCCGCGCCGACCTGGGAGAACGTGGTCCTCGGCCAGCTCAACCTGATCGACGCCTACACGCGGAACATCGACTTCACGGACCCGAACTCCGGTAAGTCGTACGCGCTGAAGGACGCCGCCGAACTCGCCACCGTCGTCATGCGCCCGCGCGGCTGGCACCTGGACGAGCGGCACCTGACGGTCGACGGCGAGCAGGTGCCCGGCGCCCTCGTCGACTTCGGCCTGTACTTCTTCCACAACGCCCGGCGGCTGCTCGACCTCGGCAAGGGCCCGTACTTCTACCTGCCCAAGACCGAGTCGCACCTCGAAGCCCGGCTGTGGAACGACGTGTTCGTCTTCGCGCAGGATCATGTCGGCATCCCGCAGGGCACCGTCCGCGCCACCGTCCTCATCGAGACGATCACGGCCGCGTACGAGATGGAGGAGATCCTCTACGAACTCCGCGACCACGCCTCGGGACTGAACGCGGGCCGCTGGGACTACCTGTTCTCCATCGTGAAGAACTTCCGTGACGGCGGCCCCCGGTTCGTCCTGCCGGACCGCAACGCCGTCACGATGACCGCCCCGTTCATGCGCGCGTACACCGAACTCCTCGTCCGCACCTGCCACAAGCGCGGCGCGCACGCGATCGGCGGCATGGCGGCCTTCATCCCCTCCCGCCGCGACGCCGAGGCCAACAAGGTCGCGTTCGAGAAGGTCCGCGCCGACAAGGACCGTGAGGCGGGCGACGGTTTCGACGGCTCCTGGGTCGCCCACCCCGACCTGGTCCCGCTCGCCATGGAGTCCTTCGACAAGGTCCTCGGCGACCGGCCGAACCAGAAGGACCGGCTGCGCGAGGACGTCCACGTCGAGGCGGCCGACCTGATCGCGGTCGACTCGCTGGAGGCCAGGCCCACCTACCCCGGTCTCGTCAACGCGGTGCAGGTCGGCATCCGTTACATCGAGGCGTGGCTGCGCGGGCTCGGCGCGGTCGCCATCTTCGGCCTCATGGAGGACGCGGCCACCGCCGAGATCTCCCGCTCGCAGATCTGGCAGTGGATCAACGCCGGCGTGGAGTTCGAGAACGGCGAGAAGGCGACCCCCGAACTGGCCCGCGCGGTCGCCGCCGAGGAACTGGCCGGCCTCCGGGCCGAGCTGGGCGAGGAGGCGTTCGCCGCCGGTCACTGGCAGCAGGCCCACGACCTGCTCCTGGAGGTCGCGCTCGACGAGGACTACGCCGACTTCCTCACCCTGCCCGCCTACCGGCAGCTGGAGGGCTGAGCCTCACGCGGACCTGTCCGAGTGGCCCAGGGACCGCCCCGGGGCCACTCGGTCGCGGACGACCTGCTTGACCGCCGTGGGCTCGGGGAAGCCCTGCTCGCGGCGGTCCCACACCACCTCGTCGTTCACCCGGACGACGAAGACGCCGCCCGTGCCCGGCCGGAGCGACAGCTCCGTCAGCTCGGCCTCGAAGGTCGTCAGCAGCTCCTGGGCCAGCCAGGCCGCGCGGGGCAGCCACCGGCACTGGGTGCAGTACTCGATCTCGACGCGCTGAACGTCCGTCATTGCAGGTGCACCGACCAATCCTGTTCCGCGGCCGGCTTGCCGTGCAGGTCGGGGACCCGCTTGAGCCAGCTCGGCCGTCCTCGTTCCGTCCTCGCCGCGCGCAGGGCCTCATCGGCGGCGAGTTCCTCCCGGCTGGGGAAGTCGGTGGGCAGCCAGGCCGCGGAGGCCTGCACGCGCGCGTGCAGGTACGTCACGTACGCCTCGCGGGCCTCGTCCGGTGTCGCGAAGTCGGTGAGCCAGGCGTCGGGGACCTCGGCGACAACCTGCCGCAGCAGTTCCTCGGTGACCCTCGGCGCCAGCTCCGCGTCGGCGGCGCGTACGTCCGGGCCGTAGTGGCCGAGGGCGTGGTGGCGGAAGTCGTAGGCCTTCGTGGGGTCGGAGCCGTCCCAGCGGTGGTGGAAGACGAGGGCGGCGCCGTGGTCGATGAGCCACAGGCGCGGGGGCGCGATCCCGAGGGTGGGCCAGACCATCAGGTTGGAGCTGTGGACCGTGCGGTCGACGTTCACGGTCAGGGCGTCGAGCCAGACGATCCGGCCGGCCTCCAGCGGGTCCACCCGGAACGTCCTGGCGACCTCCGGGGTGAAGTCCCGGGCGCCCGGCAGGAAGTCCATGCCGAGGTTGAGGCCCGCGCTCGCGCTGTGCAGGTCGCGCACCTCCTGGTGCGGCTCGTGGTCGGCGACGGCGGGATCGAAGTGCACGAAGACCAGTTCCGGGAAACGCAGTCCGAGGGCGCGCGCCAGCTCGCCGACGATCACCTCGGCGACCAGCGCCTTGCGCCCCTGCGCCGAGCCCGTGAACTTCACGACGTAGGTGCCGAGGTCGTCGGCCTCGACGACTCCGGGGACGGAGCCGCCGGACCGCAACGGGTTCACGTATCGAACAGCAGTCACATCGCGCAGCACACCGGCCAGCGTAGTTCAGATCATGAACGGGCCGGCGGGCCCGGGACGGGGGCCGTGCGGGAAGCGGAAGCGGCTCAGGGTCCGGCCAGGGGGTTCGGCAGCGGCAGGTAGCGGGCGTCGGCGCCGTCCGCGCCGGTCCAGCGCAGCAGCAGGTTCGTCTTGCCGGGCAGGGTGGGCGCGGTGAGCAGGGCGTGGGCCTCGGGCAGGTCGTGGCGGGCCAGCTCGCGGCGGGCGGCCGGCCAGGGGTCGAACCCGGGGTGCCGCTCGGCGAGGGCGGCGGCGATCTCGGTGAGATGGTTGACGACCAGGCAGTACACCAGCCGTTCCCAGCCGGCCGCCCGGTCCGCCTCCGGCAGGAGCTTGACGCCCTCGGCGTCCCGGAACAGCGCCTGTACCGGCGTACCGGACCGGTCGACGGCGACCAGTGTGTTCTGGACATGCGCCTCCAGGACGACGCCGTGGTCGGCGAAGGCCGTGAGCGCGGGGGGCACGACGGCCGCCAGGTACGCCTCCCACCAGGCCGCAGGGTCCTGCGCGGCGGCGAGCGGGCTGCCCTCGAAGCCTTCCACGAGTCCCGCGGCGAGCAGCGGGGTCGCGCCGGGCGTCAGCCGGCCGCGCAGCCCGTCGCGGACCAGGACGGCCAGTTCCTCGAAGGCGAAGCCGGCGGTGCGGTAGCCGCGGTCGCTCAGCCAGGCCGCGGGGCCGCCGGCCGACGCGAAGGCCCGGGTGACGGCCGTGTCGGTGCGGCGGAGCCTCAGCAGGTCGTGGCGCCACAGACGGCGGACGTCGTTGGTGATGCGGACGTCGAGGCTGAACTTCAGGAACAGGTCCCGCTCGGGCGCGTACAGCGTGCGGATCGCGGCCGTGGGCCAGGTGTCGAACGCGGTCGTGCCGAGCCGGACCAGCCGGCCGTCGGCGAACGCGGGGGCCAGTGCGCGGTCCGTCAGGTCGAGCTGCCAGGGGTGGGCGGGCAGCAACCGGTAGCCGGGCGGGGCCGTGCCGAGGGCGTCCAGGGCGGAGGTGTCGCCCTCCTCGACGACCGTGTCCTCGCGTACGCCGAGCAGCACCAGCGGGAAGCGGGCGTACGCCTCCGGGGCGTACGGCAGCCAGCGGGAGGCCGGGGCGCCACCGCGCGCCTTGGGCGCGGGGTGGTGGGGGTGGCCGGTGACCAGTGACTGCTCGGAGCGCAGATACGGGTCGGCGGGCGGGACGGCACGCGCGCGTGCGGCGAGCAGGGCGGCCACCGCGTCCCTGCTGTCGATCATCTCGGCGGGCAGTTCGTGGTTGGACAGGCCGGTGTGGCGGCGCAGTTCCTCGCCGGTCAGCTTGACCAGTTCGGTGTGGCCGAGCCGGTGCCAGACGCCGTCCGCGCGCACCTCGGGCTCGGCGGGCCGGCGCTCCCCGCGCACCCGCAGCAGCCGGCCGGTGCCGGGCAGCCGGTACACGAGCCGTCCGGCGCGCTCCGGGTGCCCGGGGAGCGGCTCGGCGACCTCCCGCAGCAGGCAGTTGAGCAGCGGCGCGGCCGCGTAGGCGTCGGCGAGGCCGTCCACGGTGCCGTCCGCGGTCACTGCTGCCTCGGCGGGCGGGGGGCTGGCATCCAGGCGGTCCACTGTTCCCTACGGTTCTTTCGTGCGGAGACGATCAGTATCGCTGGCGTCGCGGGCCGTCCGTGACACCTGGCTCGTACCGGCCCGTACCCGACTTGTACCCGCATGCCACCCTCATGCCCACCCGCATGCGCACCCGCATGCGCCTTCCCTTCGAGGAGCCAGCCGTGCACCGTCCTCCCACCGCCGAGGCCGAGGTGGCCGCCGATCTCGCCGTCGTGCGCCCCGACCTCGGGCCCCGGTTCACGGCCGAGCTGCCCGGCGCCCGGGCGGCCGTGCTGACCCGGCTGTGGCGGGCCCTGGCCCATGAGCCGCTGCCCTGGATCGAGCGCGGGGAGCGCGGCGGCGACGGCCTCACCCTGCGGCTGGTCGACGGCCGCCGGCTGCACGGCCCGCTCCCCGACCCGTACGCCACCACCGCGTACGTGAGCGTCGTGACGCTGGACGGGACGGCGTACGACGATCCCGCGCGGCTGACGGCGGCGCTGGCGGTGCCGCACGGGGCGGGCTTCGCGGCCGAACTCGGGCACAGCGTCGCGTCGATGGCGCTGTCGCGGGCCGGGCAGGGACCTCACCCGAAGGAGTGGCCGCAGGACGACCGGGGGTGGGAGCGGCGGGTCGTCGACGGGCATCCGTACCATCCCGGCTGCCGTTCCCGGCCCGGCTTCTCGGTGGCGGAGCAGCTGGCCTACGGGCCGGAACACGGGCCCACGGTCCGGCTGGGGCTGCTGCCGGTGCCGGCCGGGGAGTGCGTGGTGTCGGGCGAGTGGCCCGGGGAACTGCGGGACGGGGCGCGGCTGCTGCTCCCGGTGCATCCCTGGCAGGCGGAGCACGTCCTCAAGCGGTCCTGCGCGAGGGACGTCGCGGCGTATCCGCTGATGTCGCTGCGGACGCTCGCGCTGCCCGGCGGGCCGCACGTCAAGACCGCGCTGAGCACCCGGCTGACGTCCTCGGTCCGGGACATCTCGGTCGGCTCGGTCGCCGCCTCGGCGGCCCTGTCGGCGTTCGGCGAGACCCTCGCCGCCCGCACCGACGGGCTGCTGCACGTCACCCGGACCCTGGGCGCGGCCACGGCCGACTCCCCCGACCTCGCGGCCGTGCTGCGCGAGTCGCCGCAGGTGTACGGCGCGCCGGGCGAGTACGTCGTCCCGGTGGCCGCGCTCGCCGGCACCGGACTGCCCGACTCCCCCGGCTGGCTGGCGGAGTTCGCGCGGCTGTCGCTCGCTGTCGGGCTCGGGCTGCTGGAGCTGGGGGTGGCGCTGGAGGCACACGGCCAGAACCTGCTGGTGGTGCTGTCGGCGTCGGGCGCCCCGCTGCGGCTGGTCTATCGCGACCTCGCCGACATCCGCGTCGGCCCCTCCCGGCTGGCCCGGGCCGGTGTCCCGCTGCCCGGGGAGCTGCCGGCGCGGATCCTCACGGACGACGTGACGGCCCTGCGGCGCAAGCTGTTCGGCTCGCTGGTGGGCGGCGCGCTCGCGGGCACGGCGGGCGGAGCCGCGGCCCTGGGGGCGGCCCTGGCGGCGGCCGTCCGGGAGCTGCCGCGGACGCCGGACCTGGTGGCGCTGTGCGAGGAGCCGCTGCCGGTGAAGGCGCTGACGCTGATGCGGCTGTCACCGGGCGCGGCCGGGGACCGGTGGGCGGAGCTGCCCAACCCGATGGCCACGGACCTGGACTGACCCGGCGTCGTGCGCGGGGCCGTCCGCGGGGCGGCCCGTCCACGGGGCGGCCGCTCCGTGGACCGACCCCGCTTTGTGGCGGGACACCCCTGATCAATAGGATCCGCCGATGATCAGAACACAACGGCTGGCGGCGGGCGTCTGCGCCCTGCTCGCCGCGCTCACGGCGGGGCTCGCGTTCCCGGCCGGAGCGGTCGCCGACGAGACCACAGCCCTCGCGCCCAAGGTCGACCTGGTCCTCGACGTCAGCGGATCCATGCGGACGAAGGACATCGACGGCGGGACGCGGATGGCCGCGGCCAAGCAGGCGTTCAACGAGGTGCTGGACGCGACCCCGGAGACCGTCCTCCTCGGCATCCGCACGCTCGGCGCCAACTACCCGGGAGACGACCAGAAGACGGGCTGCAAGGACACCGCGCAGCTCTACCCGGTCGGCCAGGTGGACCGCACCGAGGCCAAGGCGGCGGTGGCGACCCTGTCGCCGACCGGCTGGACGCCGATCGGCCCCGCCCTGCTGAAGGCGGCCGACGACCTCGACGGCGGCACCGGCTCCAAGCGGATCGTGCTGATCAGCGACGGTGAGGACACCTGCGCCCCGCTCGACCCGTGCGAGGTGGCCCGTGAGATCGCGGCCAAGGGCATCGGCCTGACCATCGACACCCTGGGCCTGGTGCCCAACACCAAGATGCGGCAGCAGCTCAGCTGTATCGCCGAAGCCACCGGCGGTACGTACACCTCGGTCGAGCACACCGACGAACTCACCGACAAGGTGAACCAGTTGGTGGACCGCGCGGCCGACCCGGTGGTGACACCGGTCGCCACCGAGGGCGCGGACTCCTGCTCGAAGGCACCCGCCCTGAAGTCCGGCCTCTACACCGACCGCGAGGAGTTCGGCCAGGAGCGCTGGTACCGGGTCGACGTCGAGCCGGGCCAGGAACTGCGCGCCTCGGTCAGCGTGTCGGCGGACCGGGCCATGAACCCGGACTACGGGGTGCTGCTGCGGGCGGTCACCGTGCACGGCCGGGAGATCGTGCGCGGCGAGGCCGCGGGCAACGGCCGCACCGACGTCGTCTCGACCGGTCTGCGCTACCCGAAGGCGGAGAGCGACGACGACGAGGCGGCGGCCGAGACGGTCTGCCTCCAGGTCACCAACTCCTACTCGGCCGCGTCCGGTGTGAAGACCACGCCCGGCATGCCGGTGGAGCTGACCGTGGACGTGGTCGACGGCCCCTCGCAGGCGAGCGACGTGGCCTCCTTCGGCCTCGGCCGCGGCTGGTGGCTGCTCGGTCTGCTGGTTCTGGTCGGTTTCCTCGCGGGTGTCCTCTGGGGCTGGGTGTCGCGCTGGCGTGTCGCGGTCTGGAGGACCAACTGATGCGGATCACACGAGTGTTGAGCGGCGCGCTGCTGGCGCTGGGACTCGCGGCCGGTCCGGCCGCGGCGGACTCCTCCCCCTCCGCGAGCCCGTCCGACGGCGCCTCCGCGCCCACTTCGGCGGGCACGTCGTTCCGCACGGCGACGGAGGTCGAGCAGGGGCAGACGGCCACCGCGAGCGCCTCCACGGGTGACTATCTGTACTGGTCGTTCCCGGCCGACTCGGGCCTGCGGCCCACCGTGAAGGCGACGGTGAAGCTGCCGGACGCGCATGTGGCCCAGACCTGGCAGATCGACGTGTACGACGGTCTGCGGCGCCGTCAGGCCTGCCAGTACGGCGCCCAGACCCGCACGGCCGCGCAGGGCACCGCCTCGATCGAGCTGACCTGTGTGCTGCGCACGGTCCGCTCCTGGTCGGAGCCCTGGGCCAACGACCCGCTGCCGGGCACGTACTACGTCCGGCTGACGGCCGTCGGCCTGAAGGCGGCCGACCTGGGCCTGCCGGTCGACGCCGAACTGCGGGTGGACTCCAAGGACATCGGTGGCGCGGCGGCCGTGGACGGCTCGCTGGCGAAGCCGCTCGTCCCCGGGATCGCGGTCACGTCCGCGACGGAGGAGGACGACGACGAGTCGGCGTCCGCGGTGCTGTCGAGCCTGGAGCCGGACGACGGCTGGGCGTCCGGCTGGTGGACCGACCGCTGGGTGTGGTCCGGCATCGGCGCGGTGCTGGCCGCGCTGGCCGGCATCGGCGGCTACAGGCTGACGCGCGGCTCGGGCCGGCCCCGGCAGGTACCGCCGGGAGCCTGACGCTCCACCGGAAGGCCCACCGCCGAGACGGGGCGGGCCACCGCAGAAGGCCCGTCGCCGAGACGGGGTGAGCTGTCGCAGAAGGCCCACCGCCGTGCAGGGGTGGGCCTTCTGTCATGCCTCCCGCAGTGCCTTCGCCAGCGTTCCCTCGCCACCGACCTCCACCCGTTTCGCGCGTACGGCGTCCAGCAGGCCCAGTTCCCCGCGGGCGACGGCCGTGCAGGTGTCCGTGTCGAGCGAGAGCCGGGCGTCGGGCTCGCGGGGCGCGAGTCCGTCGCCGTAGACCGGGCCGTCCTCGGCGCCGACGTACAGGTGGAACTGCCCCTCCTCCAGCCGTACTTCGACGAGGCCCTCGCCCTCCAGCCCGCGCAGCAGGGGCAGCGCGAACCAGTGCGCGCGCACAGCGTCGGTGGGCCGGCGCTCGCCGAGTTCGCTCTCGCCCCAGGTGCCCAGCGCCTGGAGCACCGGCAGCAACCCACGCCCACGGCTGGTGAGTTCGTACACGTAGGCCGCGCCCGGCGGGGGCAGCCTGCGCCGGGTGGCGAGCCCGTCGCGCTCCATGTCCTTCAGCCGCCCGGCGAGCACGTCCGTGCTGACGCCCGGCAGGTCGGCGTGCAGGTCCGTGTAGCGGCGCGGACCGGCGAGCAACTCCCGGACGATCAGCAGGGTCCAGCGGTCGCCGACGACGTCGAGCGCGCGGGCGGCGGAACAGTACTGGTCGTAGCTTCGGCGAGGTGACATGCGACGCAGTCTAGACATGTTGTTGGACTTTCCAAGCTCGAACTTGGTAAAACCAAGCAACAACACGAACCGGAGGGGCGAGCGCCAATGGAGTTCCGGCAGTCCAACAAGCTGAGCGAGGTCTGTTACGAGATCCGCGGCCCGGTGATCGAGCACGCCGACGCGCTGGAGGCGGCGGGGCACAGCGTGCTGCGCCTGAACACCGGCAACCCCGCGGTCTTCGGCTTCGAGGCACCGGAGGAGATCCTCCAGGACGTGATCCGGATGCTGCCGCAGGCACACGGCTACACCGATTCGAGGGGCATCCTCTCCGCCCGCCGCGCCGTGGCGCAGCGCTACCAGGAGCGCGGCCTGGAGGTCGGCGTCGACGACGTCTTCCTCGGCAACGGCGTCTCCGAGCTGGTCTCCATGGCCGTACAGGCACTGGTGGAGGACGGCGACGAGATCCTGATCCCGGCCCCCGACTTCCCCCTGTGGACGGCGGTGACCACCCTCGCGGGCGGCAAGGCGGTCCACTACCTCTGCGACGAGCAGGCGGAGTGGTACCCCGACCTGGACGACATGGCGTCGAAGATCACGGACCGTACGAAGGCCGTGGTCATCATCAACCCGAACAACCCGACCGGCGCGGTCTACCCGAAGGAGATCATCGAGGGCATCCTCGACCTGGCCCGCCGGCACGGCCTGATGGTCTTCGCCGACGAGATCTACGACCAGATCCTGTACGACGACGCCGTCCACCACTCGGCGGCCGCGCTCGCCCCCGACCTGGTGGTGCTGACCTTCTGCGGCCTGTCGAAGACGTACCGGGTGGCGGGCTTCCGCTCGGGCTGGCTCGTGGTGTCCGGCCCCCGGCAGCACGCCAGGAACTACCTGGAGGGCCTCACCATGCTGGCCTCCATGCGGCTGTGCGCCAACGCGCCCGCCCAGTACGCCATCCAGGCCGCGCTCGGGGGCCGCCAGTCCATCCGCGACCTCGTCACTCCGGGCGGCAGGCTCCACGAACAGCGCAACGTGGCCTGGGAGAAGCTCAACGAGATCCCGGGCGTGTCCTGCGTGAAGCCCAAGGGCGCGCTGTACGCGTTCGCGCGCATCGACCCCAAGGTGCACCCGATCCACGACGACGAGAAGTTCGTCCTGGACCTGCTGCTGCGGGAGAAGATCCAGGTCGTCCAGGGCACCGGCTTCAACTGGCCGACCCCCGACCACTTCCGCATCCTCACCCTCCCCCACGCGGACGACCTGGAGGCGGCCATCGGGCGGATCGGACGGTTCCTCGGCGGGTACCGGCAGTAGGCGCCGCATAGCGTGTGCCGCATGGGTGATCTGTTTCTCGTCCGGCACGGCGAGACCGCGTGGTCCCGGTCCGGGCGGCACACCGGGTGGACGGACGTCCCGCTGACCGAGCACGGGCGCGAGGAGGCGCGGCGGCTGGTGCCGCTGATCCGCTCGCACCGGGTCGGGGCCGCGTTCGTCAGTCCCCTCCAGCGGGCGCGGGAGACGGCGGAGCTGATCGGGCTGCACGGCTTCCGGGTCGACGCCGACCTGCACGAATGGGACTACGGCGGGTACGAGGGCGTCACCACCGTCGAGATCCAGCGGGAGCGGCCCGGCTGGTTCCTGTTCTCGGACGGCGTCGCGCCCGGCCCGCCCGAGCATCCCGGGGAGAGCCCGGAGCAGGTCGGGGAGCGGGCCGACCGGGTGCTGGCCAAGGTCGACGCGGCGCACGCCAATACCGAGGGGTGCGTGGTGCTGGTGGCGCACGGGCACTTCCTGCGGGTGCTGACGGCCCGGCGGCTCGGGCTGCCCGCGTCGCAGGGCGCGCACTTCCAGCTCGCCACCGGGACCCTCTGCCGGCTGGGCACCGAGCACGGGCGGCCGGTGATCGCCGCCTGGAATGTCAGACCCGGGTCGTAGCCTTCGAGAGGGCGACAGCACTCGGAGGGAGCACACCGTGACACGACCGCCGACCGCCGTGCAGCGGCGTGTGATCGACGCCGCCGAGCCGGTCACCGGGCGGCTGCGGGGGACACCGGCGCAGCTCGCGGCCCTGGTGCGGCGGGGGCTCGCCTTCCGGCACCCGAGACCGCCGCACGACCACTTCCTCACCCCGGCCGGGCACCGGATACGGGAGGCGCCGCCCGAGCCGGCCGGGGAACCCGCCGTCGGGTCGCCCCGGGCCGACACGGGGGTGTTCGCCGCGCGGGTCGGCGGCGACGAGGAGCCGGGCGCGTCCGGGCCCGCCCGTGCGCGCGAGGTGCACAGCGCCTGGCAGGGGCTGCTGGAGCTGCGCCGTATGACCAACCCCGACGGGGCGGTGGACCGTCCGTGCGCCTGGGAACGCACGCATCTGGTGCGGGCGGCCGCACTGGCGCTGGAGGCGGCGGGGCACCGGCCCGCCGAGCCGGACGCCGAGGGCTACCGGGTGCGCGCCACGCCCCAACCCGACGCGGTCGCCGTGCACGGACCGGACGGCGCGACACTCACGGCCTGCGCGGTGACACTGGAGAAGGCGGGCTGGCAGACCGGCGCGCACACCGAACCCCGGAGCAGAGCACGCTATCTGCTGGCTTCCCCACGCCGGGTGTGAGGGACATGCCAAGATCGATGCCCGATACATCGGTGCCGAGAGCACCGCTGCGCCGTCGACGAGAAGGGGAAGCCATGAGCGAGCCGTTTTCCGTCCGGATCACCGTCCGCGGATACGAGACCGACGTACAGGGCCACGTCAACCAGAGCGTGTACATCAACTACGCGGAGCACGCGCGCTGGTCGCTGCTCCAGGCCGCGGGCATCACCCAGACCGGCCTCACCGGCCGGGGCGTGGGCCCGGTCGCCCTGGAGACGACGATCCGCTACAAACGCGAGCTGCTCGCAGGTGACGAGGTCGATGTGACCTGCGCGTTCCTGTGGAGCGGCGGCAAGACGTTCCGCATCGAGCAGACCATCCGCAAGGCGGACGGCACGGTCTCCGCCGAACTCACCGCCGTCGGCGGGCTGCTGGACCTCGAGGAACGGCGCCTGGTGGCCGACCCGCAGCACTACTTCAAGGAACTGTCCACGGACCCCGGCCTGTTCGGGCTGTAGGCGCCTCCGCCGCGCCCGAGCGGTACACCGGGGCGAAGGCCGCCCCGGCGTTGCCGCCGCGACGGCCTTCGCCCGGCCGGGCACCCCGATCGTCTCGGGCCCGTGGCCGGACCCGGTGCTCAGCCGGGGGTGACCGCCTCCATCGGGTGCGTCACGTCCTTCGCGTCCTGTGCCCGCCCCAGGTGGTTGAAGACGAGGTTGAGCAGGACCGCCGCCACACAGCCGGTGGAGATACCGGAGTCCAGGACGATCCGGGCCGTCTCCGGGAACGCGTGGTAGAACTCCGGCGCGGTGATCGGGACGATGCCGACGGCGAGGGAGACGGCGACGATCAGGACGTTGTTGTCCCGTTCCAGGCCGGCCCGGACCAGGGTCTGGATGCCGCTCGCGGCGACCGAGCCGAACAGGACGACCCCGGCGCCGCCGAGCACCGGGCGCGGTACGACGGCGATCAGCGAGGCGGCCATCGGGCACAGGCCCATCAGGACCAGGAAGCCGCCGCCGGTGGCGACGACATAGCGGCTGCGGATCCGCGTCATCGCGACCAGGCCGATGTTCTGGGCGAAGGCGCTGCACATGAAGCCGTTGAAGAGGGGGCTGAGGGCCGAACCGAGGGTGTCCGCGCGCAGGCCCGCCGCGATGGTCCGCTCGTCGGCGGGCCGCTCCACGATCTCGCCCAGCGCCAGCATGTCGGCGGTGGACTCGGTCATCGAGACCACCATGACCACGCACATCGACAGGATCGCCGCGAGCTGGAACTGCGGGGCGCCGAAGTGGAACGGGGCGGGGAAGCCGACCACGTCCGCGTCCGCGACGGGCCCGAAGTCCGTGACGCCGAACGGGATCGCGAGGAGGGTGCCGGCGACCAGGCCGAGCAGCACGGCGATCTGCTTGACGAAGCCGCGGGTGAAGCGGCGCAGCAGCAGGACGATCAGGAGGGTGAGGCCGGCCAGGCTGAGGAAGGTCGTGGAGCCGTAGTCGGCGGCCGTCGGATCGGGGCCCTGGGCCCAGCCGAAGGCGACCGGCAGCAGGGACACCCCGATGAGGGTGATGACCGTACCGGTGACGACCGGCGGGAAGAAGCGGACGGCCTTGCAGAAGACGGGGGCGGCCAGGAAGCCCAGGAGTCCGGCGACGATCACCGCGCCGAAGATGACCGGCAGGGCGTCCCGCTTGTCCTCGGTGGAGGCGACGATCGCGGTCATGGGGGCGACACCGGCGAAGGTGACGCCGTTGACGAAGGGGAGCCGGGCGCCGATCTTCCAGACGCCGATCGTCTGGAGGAAGGTGGCGAGGCCCGCGGTGAAAAGGCAGGCGCCGGTGAGGAAGGTGAGGTCGGTGGCGGACAGGCCGATGGCCGCGCCCACGATCAGGGGCGGGGCGACGACTCCCGCGTACATGGCGGCCACGTGTTGCAGGCCGCTGGTCGCCATTCTCATGGCGGGGAGTTTCTCGTCGACGGGGTGGACGGACACGGCGGCTCTCCTCCGGGCGGTTACACGGCAGCTCTGGCGTGGGTGTCTGGGAGGTGGTGCGCGGTCGTGCGGGACCGGGATGGAGCGACGGACGGCAGGGGACCGTTCCGGGGCGCGCGCGTCCACGCGCGCCCCGGGCACGGCCGCCGTGGGCCCCGTACGGGGCCCCGGCCGCCGACCGAGGGCCGTCCCCCTCGGCCGGAGTCGTGAGGGCTCAGGCCCGGGCGGCGATCTCCGCCAGGCGCCGGGCCTCCTCGCGCGTGGTGCGCGCGATGGCGTCCTCGTCGGCGAGCGACAGGCGGCCGTCCGCCACGATCTGACGGCCGTTCACGAAGGACGCGGTGACCGGGGCCGCCGCGCCGAGGACGAGTGCGGTGACCGGGTCGGCGATGGAGGCGTGGGCGAGGGTGTCCAGCTTCCACAGCACCAGGTCGGCGAGCTTGCCCGGCTCCAGGGAGCCGATCTCGTGGGCGCGGCCCAGGACCCGGGCGCCGCCGTGGGTGCCCAGGCGCAGTGCCTGACGGGCGGTCAGGGCGGCCTCGCGGTGGGCGCCCAGGCGGTTGATGAGCAGGGCGTTGCGCAGTTCGGTGTGCAGTTCGCCGGACTCGTTGGACGCCGTGCCGTCGACGCCGAGGCCGACGGGGACGCCGGCCGCCAGCATGTCGGGGACGCGGGCGATGCCGGCCGCCAGGCGGGCGTTGGAGGACGGGCAGTGGGCGACACCCGTTCCCGTCCGTGCGAAGGCGTCGATGTCGGAGTCGTTCATGTGGACGCAGTGCGCCATCCACACGTCCTCGCCGAGCCAGCCGGTGGACTCGAAGTAGTCGGTCGGGCCCATGCCGAACAGCTCGTGGCAGAACTTCTCCTCCTCGACCGTCTCCGAGCCGTGGGTGTGCAGCCGCACGCCGAGCCGGCGGGCCAGCTGGGCACCCTCGCGCAGGAGTTCGGTGGAGACGGAGAAGGGCGAGCAGGGGGCCACGGCCACCTGGGTCATGGCGCCGAAGGAGGCGTCGTGGTGCTCCCGGACGGTCGCCTCGGTCGCGGCGAGGGCGCCGTCGAGGGTCTCGACGGCGAAGTCCGGGGGCAGCCCGCCGTCCTTCTCGCTGCGGTCCATGGAGCCCCGGGCGAGGGTGAAGCGGACGCCCATGTCGCGGGCGGCGCCGATGATCGCGCCGGAGAGGTCGCCGGTGCCCCGGGGGAAGACGTAGTGGTGGTCCATGGCGGTGGTGACGCCGCCGCGGGCCATCATGGCCAGGGAGCCCTGGGCCGCCGCGTGGACCATCTGCTCGTCGATGCGCGCCCAGGTCGGGTAGAGCGCGACGAGCCAGTCGAACAGGTTGTGGTCGGTGGCCAGGCCCCGGGTGATCCACTGGTAGAAGTGGTGGTGGGTGTTGACCAGGCCGGGGGTGACCAGGTGCCCGGTGGCGTCGATCCGGCGTACCACGTCGGTCAGGCCCTCGGGGGCCCGGCCCGCGCCGAGCGACTCGATGCGGTCGCCTGCGATGACGACGTGGCCGTCGGCGTACTCGGTGTCGTCGGCGTCCACGGTCGCGATCGAACAGTTCTCGATGACGATGCGCTGAACCATCGTGCGTGCGCTTCCTTCCGTATCCGTGTCCGTGTCGGCGTCAGAGGTTGGTGAGGTCCGCCGGGATCCGCGCCTCGCAGCCGTCCCGCAGGACGGTGGCCTCGATCAGGCCGTAGGGGCGGTCGGCCGCGAAGTACACCTCGTTGTCGTTCTTGAGCCCGAACGGCCCGAGGTCCACCAGGAAGTGGTGCTTGTTCGGGAGGGAGAAGCGGACCTCGTCGATCTCGGCACGCTGCTCGACGATCCGGGAGCCCATCGCGTAGAGGGTCTGCTGGAGGGAGAGCGAGTACGTCTCGGCGAAGGCCCGGAGCAGGTGCTGCCTGGTCTGCGCGTAGGACTCCTCCCAGTCGGGCGCCTGCTGCTCGTCGTCGGTCCAGTTGAACCGCCAGCGGGCGGAGACCTCGGTGGCGAGGATCCGGTCGTACGCCTCGGGGAGCGTCGTGTACTTGTCCTTGACGTAGCCCCAGAACTCGGAGTCCGTCGAGTTCAGTACGACGAGGTCCTTGAGGCCGGAGACGACCTCCCAGGACGAGCCGTCGTAGGTGATCTGGGTCAGCCGGGTCTCCTGGCCGGTGCGGGCGAAGGAGTGCGCGCCCTTCCCGCCGTGCTCGATCCGTTCCCAGCCGTACTCCTCGATCCGGATCCGGGCCCGGTGGATCGGTTCCTGCGAGGTCACGAAGTGGCGGGCGAGGTGGATGCCGAACTGCTCGGCGGACTCGATGCCGTGCTCCTTGGCGAACGCGTACACCGTGTTCTTGGTGGTGTCGGTCGGCAGGACGCTGGCGTTGGAGCCCGAGTAGTGGACGTCCTCCATGTCGCCGCTCAGCGACACGGACACGTTGAGGTCCTTGATGTGGTGCGTGGCACCGTCCCGCGTGATCCTGACGACTCGGTTCTCGGCCTTGCCGTACTGGTTCTGTCCCAACACCGGGCGGGCGGGGCGGGAATTGTCTGCCATAGCTAGCTCCCTCGGTAAACGGAGTAGCCGAACGGGTTGAGCAGCAGCGGTACGTGATAGTGCTCGCCGGCCGTCACCGCGAAGGTGATGACCACCTCGGGGAAGAACACGGCACCGCTGTCCCGATTCGCGGGGGCGTCCTGCTGCGCATCGGCTTGATTCTTCGCGGATGTCTCGAAGTACGGCTCGACCGCGAAGTCGAGCCGGACGTGGGTGGTCCCCTCCGGCAGGGCCGGGAGGTCCTTGCACCGGCCGTCCGCGTCGGTCGCGGAGCCGCCGAGCGCCTGCCAGTGCGCGTCCCGCCCGGTGCGGGCGCAGAGCCGGACGGCGACGCCCCCGGCGGGGCGGCCGACGCTGGTGTCCAGGATGTGGGTGGACACGGAGGCGGTGGTGCTCGTGGTGGTGCTGGTGCTGGTGCTCATGGGGGTGTGCTCTCAGTCCTCTTCGACGGGGGCGGCGATGCGGGCGAGCCGGATACGGTTGATCTTTCCCAGCTCGGCGCGGACGATCTCGCGCTCCTGTGCGGGCGAGTTCCCGAGCCGCTCCTGCACCGCGTCGCGCATCTGCTCGCCGGTCCGCCCGGTGGCACAGATGAGGAAGACGTGGCCGAACCGGTCCTGGTAGGCCAGGTTCAGTTCCAGCATCTGCGCCCGGAGTTCGTCGGAGGCGCCGGCCATCCCGCGCTGTTCGCGGGCCGAGGTCGGGTCGCCCGGCTTCGGGCGGCCGATCGGCGGGTGCCCGGCCATCGCCTCGGCCAGGTCGGCCGCGGTCAGCTCGGCCATGGCGGCGTCACTGGCGGCGTACAGGTCGTCGGCGGTGGCGTAGGGGCGGGCCGCGAGCAGCCGGTCCGCCCACGCTCTGGCGGCGCAGGCCTCCAGGAGGGTGGCGCGGGCCACGGACTCCTCGAGGCCGTTGAACCGGGCCAGGCCCGAAGGCGTGGAAGTCGAAGTCACGGGGTCAGCTAACGCCTCCCCGCGACACCCCGTCAACACTTTGTTGAAAATTCCGGGTAACAAGCCCCGTACGGCCGCCACGCGGCCTCGCCAGGCCCTTCCGGGCCCGGGGGTCAGGCCTCTTTCTCCCTGTTCAGGTAGTTATAGACGGTGAAGCGGGAGACCCCGAGCGCGCCCGCCACGGTCTCCACGCCGTGCCGGACGGAGAAGGCGCCCCGCACCTCGAGGATCCGGACGACCTCCTGCTTGGCCTTGCGGTCCAGGTCGGCGAGCGGCCTGCCCTGCTTGCGCTCCATGGCGGCGAGGATGTGATCGAGGGAGTCCGCGAGCTGGGGGAGTCGTACGGCGACGATGTCCGCGCCCGCCCAGGCGAGCACCACATCGTCGGGGCCGGCCTCGTCGGGCGGGACCATCTCGCCGCCCATGGCGTCGACCAGCGGCTTCACGGCCGCGATGAACGGCTCCTCGCCGCCGGGGCTCACTCGCCCTCCCCGAGGACGTTGACCTGGAGCGAGATCCGGGTGGCACCCGCGCCCAGCGACTCGCGCAACAGGGCGTCCACGGCGGCGAGCACCGCGCCGGCGCCGCCCTCCACGGTGTTGCCGAACGGTCCGACGTCCACCGTGTCCAGGTCGGCCGCCTCGATCACCTCACGGGCGACCAGCGCGTGCGCGGGTGCCTCGTCGAGGTCGAACGGCTCGGTCGTGAACTCCACTCTCAATCGCACGCGCTCAACCTAACGCGCGGTACGGCTTTCCGCCGAGCCCTCTTGACAAGCTCCGACCTCCGGCGGCAATCTTCCAATAAGCAGAAAACAACTTCCGCAATACGGAAACACTCGACACGGAAGGGAGCGCGGCCCCTCATGGGATTCGAAGACCGGCGCTTCAACGTCAACCTGTCGATCCTCTTCACGGAACTCCCGCTCCTGGAGCGCCCCGCGGCCGCCGCCGCGGCCGGCTTCACCGCGGTCGAGCTGTGGTGGCCCTGGGTCGACTCCCCCACCCCCGGGCGCTCCGCGCTCGACGCCCTGAAGCGGGCGATCGAGGACGCGGGCGTCCAGCTCACGGGCCTGAACTTCTACGCCGGCCGGCTCCCCGGCCCCGACCGCGGCGCCCTGTCGCTGCCCGGCGTGGAGTCGGAGCGCTTCCGCGCCAATGTCGAGGTGGCCACCGGCTTCGCCGAGTCCGTGGGCTGCACGGCGCTCAACGCGCTCTACGGCAACCGCGTCGACGGGGTCGACCCGGCCGAGCAGGACGCGCTCGCCCTGGAGAACCTCGTCCTGGCCGCCCGGGCCGCCGACCGGATCGGCGCGATCCTGCTGATCGAGGCGCTGAACCGGCCCGAGTCACCGCGGTATCCGCTGGTCGGCGCACCGGCCGCGGTCGGGATCGTCGACAAGGTCAACGAGGCGACGGGGCTCGGCAACGCAAAGTTCCTGATGGACCTGTACCACCTGTCGATGAACGGCGAGGACCTGCCGCGGGTGATCGAGACGTACGCGCCGAAGACCGGCCACGTGCAGATCGCCGACAACCCCGGCCGCGGCGCACCGGGCACGGGCTCGCTGCCGCTGGCGGACCTCCTCGACCAGCTGACGAAGGCGGGCTACGACGGCCTCGTCGGCCTCGAGTACAAGCCGGGCGACCGCCCGAGCGCCGAGGCCTTCGACTGGCTGCCCCGCTGAATCCCCGTACCGAGAGGCACCCTCCCATGAGCAACGCACTCCCCAAGATCGCCTGGATAGGCCTCGGCATCATGGGCTCCCCCATGTCCGAGAACCTGATCAAGGCGGGTTACGACGTCACCGGCCACACGCTGGAGCAGGACAAACTCGACCGGCTCACCGCCGCCGGCGGCACCGCGGCCGGGTCGATCGCCGAAGCGGTCGCCGACGCCGACGTGATCATCACGATGGTTCCCGCCTCGCCCCAGGTCGAGGCCATCGCCTACGGCCCGGACGGCATCCTGGCGAACGCCCGCCCCGGCGCCCTGCTCGTCGACATGTCCTCCATCACCCCGCAGACCTCCGTCGATCTGGCCGCGGCCGCGAAGGAGCGGGGAGTCCGGGTGCTGGACGCGCCCGTGTCCGGTGGTGAGGCCGGCGCGATCGAGGCCGTGCTGTCGATCATGGTCGGCGGCGAGCAGGCCGACTTCGACGCGGCGAAGCCGCTCTTCGAGGCGCTGGGCCGGACCATCGTGCTGTGCGGTCCGCACGGCTCGGGCCAGACCGTGAAGGCCGCCAACCAGCTGATCGTCGCCGTGAACATCCAGGCGTGCGCGGAGGCCGTGGTCTTCCTGGAGAGGTCGGGGGTGGACCTGGAGGCCGCGCTGGACGTCCTGGGCGGCGGCCTGGCCGGCTCGACCGTGCTGGCCCGCAAGAAGGACAACTTCCTGCGGCGGGACTTCAGGCCGGGCTTCCGCATCGACCTGCACCACAAGGACATGGGCATCGTCACCGACGCCGCCCGCACCGTCGGCGCGGCCCTGCCCGTCGGCGCGGTCGTCGCCCAGCTGGTCGCGAGCCTGCGCGCGCAGGGCGACGGCGGGCTGGACCACTCCGCGCTGCTGCGCGCGGTCGAGCGCCTCTCCGTCGCCCAGGTCTGACGACACCCCCGAGACCTCCGGGCGGCGCCCCCGCCGACAACTGTCCTGTCGCGCCCAGGCAGGGGCGCCGCCCGGAGAACCACAGGGACCGGCACAAGGTCCGCCTCCACCCGCCTCGCGAGAGCGGGCGCCCCGTGGAGGTCCGGACCCCCCGTCGGCCCGCACCCGCGGAACGGCCCGGTTTGAGGGGTGGCCGCTCGCGGCGGTGCGGGCAGGGCGAGGACCGCGGCGGTGTACGCGCCAGTGCGGTGGTGAAGGACCCGAGCCCCCTTCCCGACCTGAGGGAGGGCGGGCCCGGTCCGTCGTACCCGCCGCGGTCCCAGCCACTCACGACCCCGTCCGGCGGCGCGAACGTCCTGTCGCGCCCAGCCTCGCGCCGTCGGACGGCCGGCGAACGCCCAGGGCTCACCGCCGGTGAGCCCTGGGCGTTCGCCGTTCCGCGTGCGGATCCACGGCACCCGCAGGACGCTGAGGGCATGGGCAATCCGACGCGGTTTCCGCACATCGTGGTCCACCCGCCGGCGCTGGACGGCTCCCGGCGGGTCACCTCCGAGGACATCGTCCTCGGCGTCGCCTCGCATCTCGACGACGTGGTCGAGATCCTGCGCCTGGCCGACCTGGACCGGATCGAGGTGGAGGTGAGCGACCTCATCGAGTGGCAGGGCGGCGGCCCGGACGACTGGCCCGGACTGTCGGAGCACCATGGACAGCAGGAGGCGTAGCCGGGCTACGTCAACCTCAAATCAACCTCTGAACATGGTTCAGCAGGCTTCACCCACCCCTGTCCGCGGGCACATGGTGGTCACGTGGGGCCCGTCGGCACGGGGGCGGCGGGCCCCCGCCACGGGGGTGCGCCATGCGTCACGACAGCTCGGTCCGGCTTCAGCCGTACGAGGTCGCGCTGCTGCGGGGAGGTCCCCGCGCGGCCGTCATGACGGCGGTCGTCGACCTGCATCTGCGGGGCGTCGTCGAGGCGGGCCGGCCCGGCAGACTGCGGACCTCGGGAGCGTCCCCCGAGGCTGCCGGGCAGGCCACGCCTCCCCTTCCGCCGCTCGCCGAAGCCGTGCGTACGGCCCTCGAACGGCCCGCCGGCCTGCCGGAGCTGCTGGTCCACCCGGCCGTCCGCCGGGCCCTGGCCGAGCTGGTGCGGGGCGTGCGGTCGGCGGGCATGATGCGTCTTCTGCCACCGCACCGGAGCCGGGCCGGCCGGAACGCGCTGCGGGCCCTGCGGGCCGAACATCCGCTCCCGGCCCACCGCAAGGACGTGCCGCCGGACGACGCCGTGCCGGCCGTGGCCCTGTACGGCGAGCAGGCCCTGCACGTCCTCGTGCCGCGCTTCGCCCTGCGGGCCGGGCTGCTGCCGCGTGCCGGCGTGACGGACGACAAGCCCTTCCACCGGCGTGCTCCGCGCGGGGGTGGCAGCGGCGGCTCGGGGTACTACTGCGGCGGAGCGACCTCCTGCGGCGGCTCGTACTGAGCGGACCGGGAACCCGCCGGACATGCGGAACCGGACATGCGGAAGGGGGCGGCCCGTCCCCCGGACGGCCGCCCCCGGCAGGGACCCGGCTCAGACCTTCAGCGTCCTGACGGACGTCGGCGCGTGCCCCGGCTCGGTCGCGATCTCCTCGAACTCCACGATGTTGCCGATGTCGTTGGTGGTCGACATCGCGATGTTGGTGACGCGCTCCAGGATCGCCTCGACGACGACCGGCACCCGGAACTCGGCGGCCAGCTTCTTCGCCTGCTCGAAGGCGGCGCCCAGCTCGGCGGGGTCGGTCACCCGGATCGCCTTGCAGCCGAGCCCCTCGGCCACCTTGACGTGGTCGACGCCGTAGAGGCCCAGCTCGGGCGAGTTGATGTTCTCGAACTCCAGCTTGACCTGGAAGTCGATGTCGAACGCCCGCTGCGCCTGCCGGATCAGGCCCAGGTACGCGTTGTTCACCAGGACATGGATGTACGGGATCCGGTGCTGCGCGCCGACCGCCAGCTCCTCGATCATGAACTGGAAGTCGTAGTCGCCGGAGAGTGCGACGACCTGGGCCTCGGGGTCGGCCTTGGCCACCCCCAGCGCGGCCGGGACGGTCCAGCCGAGCGGGCCCGCCTGGCCGCAGTTGATCCAGTGGCGCGGCCGGTAGACATGCAGCATCTGGGCGCCGGCGATCTGGGAGAGGCCGATGGTGGTGACGTAGCGGGTCTCCGGGCCGAACGCCTTGTTCATCTCCTCGTAGACGCGCTGCGGCTTGATCGGGATGTCGTCGAAGTGGGTACGGCGCTGGAGCGTCGCCCGCTTCTCCTGCGCGGCGGCCGCCCACGCCGAACGGTCGGGCAGCCGGCCCGCCGCCTTCAGCTCCTTCGCCGCCTCGACGAACAGCTCCAGGGCCGCCCGGGCGTCGGAGGCGATGCCGTAGTCGGGGGCGAAGATCCGGCCGATCTGGGTGGGCTCGACGTCGACGTGCACGAAGGTGCGGCCCTCGGTGTAGACGTCGATCCGGCCGGTGTGGCGGTTGGCCCACCGGTTGCCGATGCCGAGGACGAAGTCGGACTCCAGGAAGGTCGCGTTGCCGTAGCGGTGCGAGGTCTGCAGGCCGACCATGCCGGCGTTCAGCTCGTGGTCGTCGGGGATCGCGCCCCAGCCCATCAGGGTCGGGATCACCGGGGTGCCGGTGATCTCGGCGAACTCGACGAGCAGTGCGCAGGCGTCGGCGCCGATGACCCCGCCGCCCGCGACGATCAGCGGGCGCTCGGCGGCGTTCAGCATGCCGAGCGCCTTGTCGATCTGGGCGCGGGTCGCGGCCGGCTTGAAGACCGGGAGCGGCTCGTAGGTGTCGGGGTCGAACTCGATCTCCGTCTGCTGGACGTCGACCGGCA
Organism: Streptomyces phaeofaciens; assembly: GCF_014648915.1. Taxonomy (GTDB): domain Bacteria; phylum Actinomycetota; class Actinomycetes; order Streptomycetales; family Streptomycetaceae; genus Streptomyces; species Streptomyces phaeofaciens. The sequence continues at coordinate 141,894 of NZ_BMSA01000011.1, forward strand.
GGTCGATCAGGACCGGGCCGGGGCGGCCGGAGCGCATCAGGTGGAAGGCCTGCTGGAAGACGCCCGGGACCTGGGCGGCCTCCAGGACGGTGACCGCCATCTTCGTCACCGGTGTCGCGATCGAGGCGATGTCGACGGCCTGGAAGTCCTCCTTGTGGATCACGGCGGTCGGCGCCTGGCCGGTGATGCACAGGATCGGGACGGAGTCGCCGAGGGCCGAGTACAGGCCGGTGATCATGTCGGTGCCGGCCGGTCCCGAGGTGCCGATGCAGACGCCGATGTTGCCCGGGTGGGTGCGGGTGTAGCCCTCCGCCATGTGCGAGGCGCCCTCGACATGGCGGGCCAGGGTGTGCTGGATGCCTCCGGAGGCCTTGAGGGCCGCGTAGAAGGGGTTGATCGCCGCGCCGGGCACACCGAACGCGGCGGTGACGCCCTCGCGCCTGAGGATCTCAACTGCCGCGCGGGCAGCGGTCATTCGAGCCATCGAGTACTCCTGCTTCGGCTGTCGGAATCGCTCTCCCGTCGCGCCCCGCGGTGAGAACTTGGCGTTTCCTTGGAATTTCCACATTGTGGAAAACTTTTTCTACTATCTGGAAGCAATGTAGGTGGGCGCGCGAAGGTCGTCAAGAGACGGACACGGGCGGGCCGAAGGAGGACGATGGGGGCCATGTCCGAGAGCGTGCCGGTGCGCTGCCCGGCCTGCCGGCACGAGCGCCCCTACACCGCGCCGTCCTATCCGTGCGCGTGCGGTGCCCCCGTCGTCCCCGTGCTGGACCGCCGGACGGCACCCGCGGCCGTCGTCCACCGGGTGTGGGACGAGGAGTGGATCACCCTGCGCTGCGCGGCCTGCGGCCGCCAGGGTCAGTGGCCGCGCCCCGAACTGGGCTGCCCCTGCGGGACCGTGCTGCGGATCCCCGTGGCCGGACAGACCGGTCCGGGGCGGCGGCCGGCGGCCGTCGCGAAACCGGCGCCGGCGCCGGTCCCGGCCCCGGCGGCGGACGGCCGCCGTGCCTTCCGCTCCGTCGCCATCCGTACCGCGCTCGACGCGGTCACCGCCGCCGCGCTGTATCTGCGCTGGCTCGGCCACGGCGACGTCCGGCGGGCCGACCAGCGGCCCACGTCCGGCATCGGGCTCGCCGCGAAGGGGCTGCTGGCCCAGGTGGATCCGAGCGTGCGCCCGGCCTCGCTGCGGGACGTGGAGTGCCTGTGGCTCACGGCCATGACGGAGTCGTCGCGGTGCGTGTACTTCTCGCTCGCCGGGTACGCCGACGACGCCCGCGCCGGCGCCGACCGGCTGGGTGTCCCGCTGTTCCTGCTGGATCCCACGGGCACCCCGCGCCCGGTGAACGCGACGGCCGCCGCCCTGGACGCCGAGGGCGCCTGAGCGACGGCCGGGCGAGGCGGTCAGCCGCCGTACGTCTCGCGCAGCTCGATCTTGCGGACCTTCCCCGACACCGTCATCGGGAAGGCGTCCAGCACCTGGAGCCGGCTCGGGATCTTGTAGTGCGCGAGCCGCCCCTCGCAGAAGACGCGTACGTCGTCCAGCGTCGGCGGGTCCGCCGGATCGCGCGGGATCACACAGGCGAGGACCTCCTCGCCGTACCTCTCGTGCGGGACGCCGACGACCTGGACGTCCTGGATCCCGGGGTGCCCGTAGAGGAACTCCTCGATCTCGCGCGGGTAGATGTTCTCGCCACCCCGGATGATCATGTCCTTGATCCGGCCGACGATCTCGACGTACCCGTCCTCGCGCATCACCGCGAGGTCCCCGGTGTGCATCCAGCGGCCCGCGTCGACGGCCTCGGCGGTCTTCTCCGGCTCGTTCCAGTAACCGAGCATCACGCTGTACCCGCGGGTGCACAGCTCGCCCGCCGCGCCGCGCGGCCGCGTCACCCCGGTCGCCGGGTCGACGACCTTCACCTCGATGTGCGGGAGGACCCGGCCGACCGTGCCGGTGCGGTGCTCCAGGTCGTCGTCGCGGCGGGTCTGGGTGGAGACGGGCGAGGTCTCCGTCATGCCGTAGGCGATCGACACCTCCGCCATGTTCATCTCGGCGACCACCCGTTTCATCACCTCCACCGGGCAGGGCGAGCCCGCCATGATGCCGGTGCGCAGGGACGACAGGTCGTAGGAGGCGAAGTCGGGGAGGTTCAGCTCCGCGATGAACATGGTCGGGACGCCGTACAGGGAGGTGCACCGCTCGCGCTGGACCGCCTCCAGCGTGGCCCCCGGCTCGAAGGAGGGTGCGGGGATGACCATGCAGGCGCCGTGCGAGGTCGCCGCCAGGTTGCCCATCACCATGCCGAAGCAGTGGTAGAAGGGCACGGGGATGCAGATCCGGTCCTGCTCGCTGTAGCCGACCATCTCCCCCACGAAGTAGCCGTTGTTGAGGATGTTGTGGTGGGAGAGGGTGGCCCCCTTGGGGAAGCCCGTCGTGCCCGAGGTGTACTGGATGTTGACCGGGTCGTCGCAGGACAGTTCCTCCGGGCGGGCGTCGGGGGTCGCCCGGGCGAGCAGCGCCTCCCAGCTCGGGTCGCCGATGTACACCACCTCGCGCAGCCGCGCGCACCGGGGCCGCACCTGCTCGATCATCGCCCGGTAGTCGCTGGTCCGGTGCCGCACGGAGGCGAAGAGCAGGGACACTCCGGCCTGTTCGAGGACGTACTCGACCTCGTGGGTCCGGTAGGCCGGGTTGATGTTGACCATGATCGCCCCGATGCGGGCGGTGGCGTACTGGACGAGCACCCACTCCGCGCAGTTGACCGCCCAGATCCCCACCCGGTCGCCCTTGACGACCCCGGCGCCCAGCAGGGCCGAGGCCAGCCGCTCCACGTCCGCGCCGAACGCGGCGTACGTCCAGCGCCGGCCCGACGGCACGTCGACCAGCGCGTCGCGGTCCGGCCAGGCCGCCACGGCCCGGTCCAGGTTGGCGCCGATGGTGTCGCCGAGCAGCGGGGTCGCGCCGGTGCCGTGGCTGTACGAGAGGTCCGCGGGGCTCACCGGAAGTCCTCCTCGCGGTACTCGTCCGCCGAGCCCGCTGCCGTCGCCTCGCGCAGCTCGATCCGGCGGATCTTGCCGCTGACCGTCTTGGGCAGCGGGGCGAACTCCAGGCGGCGGACGCGCTTGTAGGGGGCGAGGACCTCACGGGAGTGCTCGAAGAGGATCTTCGCCGTGCCGGGGCCGGGCTCCCAGCCCTCGGCGAGGACGACGTACGCCTTGGGCACGGCGAGCCGCAGGTCGTCCGGGGCGGGCACGACGGCCGCCTCGGCCACCGCCTCGTGCTCCAGCAGCGCGCTCTCCAGCTCGAAGGGGCTGATCTTGTAGTCGGAGGCCTTGAAGACGTCGTCGGCGCGGCCGACATAGGTGAGGTAGCCGTCCTCGTCCCGTGCGCCGATGTCACCGGTGCGGTAGTAGCCGCCGGCCATCGCCTCCGCCGTACGGTCGGCGTCGCCGTGGTAGCCGGTCATCACGCCGACCGGGCGGGCCGAGAGGTCGAGCGCGATCTCGCCCTCGGCCGCGCCGGGCGCGCCCGACACCGGGTCGAGCAGCTCCACCCGGTAGCCGGGGCTGGGCCGGCCCATGGAACCGGTCTTCAGCTCCTGGCCGGGGCTGTTGGCGATCTGGACGGCCGTCTCGGTCTGTCCGAAGCCGTCCCGGACGGTGACGCCCCAGGCGCGCCGGACCTGCTCGATGACCTCGGGGTTGAGGGGTTCACCGGCGGCCACGGCCTCGCGGGGCGGGGTGCGCAGCTGGGTGAGGTCGGCCTGGATGAGCATGCGCCAGACGGTGGGCGGGGCGCAGAACGTCGTCACGCCCGCCCGGTCCATCTCCGCCATCAGCCGGGCCGGGTCGAAGCGGGTGTAGTTGTGGATGAAGACGGTCGCCTCGGCGTTCCAGGGGGCGAAGAGGTTCGACCAGGCGTGCTTGGCCCAGCCCGGCGAGGAGATGTTCAGGTGTACGTCGCCGGGCTGGAGGCCGATCCAGTACAGGGTCGCGAGATGGCCGACCGGGTACGAGGTGTGGGTGTGCTCGACCAGCTTGGGGCGGGCGGTCGTGCCGGAGGTGAAGTACAGCATCAGCGGGTCGTCGGCGCGGGTGGGGCCGTCGGGGGTGAAGCCGGCGGGGGCGTCGTAACCGTTCTCGTAACGCTGCCAGCCGGTGCCGGTCGTCTCCGGTGCGGCGCCGCCGACGGCGATCCGGGTGTAGTCCCCCGGCACCTCGTCGAACTTGGCCGTGTCCTCGGCCCGTACGAGCACGTGCCGGACCCGGCCGCGCTCCACCCGGTCGCGCAGGTCGGCGGGGCCGAGCAGCGGAGTGGCCGGGATGACGACGGCGCGCAGCTTCATCGCGGCCAGGGCGGTCTCCCAGAGTTCGGCCTGGTTGCCGAGCATGACGAGGATCCGGTCCTCGGCGCCGACCCCGCGGCCGCGCAGCCAGTTGGCGATCCGGTCGGAGCGCTCGGCGAGTTCGGCGAAGGTCAGCCGGGTCTCGGAGCCGTCCTCCTCGACGATGTGCAGGGCGGTGCGGTCGTTGCCGTCCGCGATGACGTCGAACCAGTCGAGGGCCCAGTTGAAGTACTCCGGCCGGGGCCACTCGAACCGTTCGTAAGCGGTGGTGTAGTTCTCGCGGTGCTCCAGCAGGAAGTCCCGTGCCCTGCGGAAGCTCTCCGTCGCCGTCGTCATCCGTCCTCCTTGCTTCTTGGGTCGTGCGCCGGTGGGGCGTGCTCGGCGGGTGTCTCGCCCCTTCGGGTCACTCCCGTGGTTCCGGACCATTGCCGGGCGGCTCTCTGACATCGTGTAATCCGTGATGCAGGTCTCACTACCCCCGAACGGGGGTGTGCGGTACCTAGGGAGTGTCTTGTGCATCAGGTCGGCTCCGCGTGACGGGGGCTTGAGGACGGGCCCGCCGCCCCGGCAAGATCCACGAGAGATCCCCTAGCCACGCGGAAAGGGCGAGGACGTGGCAGCAGACGCGGCCGGAACGGCGGAGATGCGCGGTGCGCTGGCACGGCTGCGGCGTACGACGGGGCTGCCGGTCGCCTTCGGCGGGCTGGTGGAGCCGGGGCGCCGGCGGATGCGGATCAGCGAGTTCAGCGGCGCGGCCACGCTCGCGCTCAGCGGGCTGGCGGTGACCTCCGGCAACGGCCTCGGCGGCAAGGCGGTCGCGCTGGCCCGCCCGTGCGCGGTGAGCGACTACTCCCTCTCCCGGCGGATCAGCCACGAGTACGACGCGGCCGTCGCCGAGGAGGGCCTGCGCTCGGTACTGGCCGTCCCGGTGGTGGTGCGGCGCCGGGTGCGCGGAGTGCTGTACGGCGCCCTGCGCACCGCCCAGCCGCTGGGCGACCGCACGCTGGACGCGGCGGTGGACGTGGCGCGGGAGGTGGAGCAGGCGCTGGTCGTCGGGGACGAGGTGCGCGAGCTGCTGACGGCGGCCCGGCCGCAGCCCGACCGCGGTGCCGAGTGGGAGCAGGTGCGGGAGGCGCACGCGGCGCTGCGCGCCCTGGCCCCGAGGATCACCGATCCGGTCCTGCGTGCCGACCTGCTCGACGTCTGCGGGCTGCTGGCCCCGGGGCGCGAGGAGGGGGCGGCCGCCGGGGAGCGGCCGGTGGTGCTCGCCCCGCGTGAGCTGGACGTACTGGCGTGTGTGGCGGCGGGGGCGACGAACGCGGCGGCGGCCGAGCGGCTGGGCCTGCGCCCGGAGACGGTGAAGGGGTACCTGCGGTCGGCGATGCGCCGGCTCGGCGCCCATACGCGCGGGGAGGCGGTGGTCGCGGCGCGGCGGGCGGGACTGCTGCCGTAGGAAACATGGCCGTGGCAGAGTGCTCGGATCACGCCGGGGAGGGGTCCGCACGATCAGATTCCATTCACCGGCGGCCGCGATGAATTTACCTCTGCGTCATGTTGTTATCTGACTCACCACGCTGTCCCTCCGAATTTCAAAGAGACATTGCCTAGAATTTGGCCCGGACACGACACACGGAGGGGAGCGGTAACCGTGCGACGGGACTTCAAGGAGCCTGCCAGATGCCGCCCCGACCTGGTCATCGGCAGGGAGGAACTGTTCGGCTCCGCCCGAGACCAGCTGGTGCGCGGCGGCAGCGTGCTGCTCCACGGCCCCGCCGGAATAGGAAAGTCGACCGTGCTGCGGGCATTGGCCGCGGATTACGGCGAGTCCGCGCACACCGTGTTGCGCTGCTCGGCGACCGAGTCCGAATCCCACCTCCCGTTCCTGGCCCTGGCGGACCTCTTCGGCCTGGTGCTGGACGAGATCTCGGACAAGCTGCCCTCCGCCCAGCGCACGGCCCTGGAGTCGGCGCTCACCGGCCGAGGCGAATCGACTCTGCAACGCGACGGCCTCGCCCTGCGCCTCGCCGTGCTCTCGGCCCTGCGCGCCCTGGCCGCGGCCGGCCCGGTGCTGCTCGTCGCCGACGACCTCCAGTGGCTCGACCCGGCCAGCGCCGAGCTGCTCGGCTTCGCCGCCCGCCGGCTGGGCGACACCCCCGTCCAGCTGCTGTGCGCGGTGCGCACCGAGGGTCAGGAGTACGACCGGCATCTACGCGCGTCCCCGCCCGACACGCTCGCCGTCCGCCTCAACCCGCTCTCCCGTTCCCAGGTCTCCGCGCTGCTCGACCACCGCGGCTACACCGCGCTGCCCCGTTCGACCGTGCGGGAGATCCACCGCACCAGCGGCGGCAACCCGCTGTTCGCCCTGGAGCTGGGCCGCGCGCTCGGCGAGAACCCGGCCCCGCCGCGCCCCGGCGAGCCCCTGCCGGTGCCGACCTCGCTGCGCGCCCTGGTGCTCAGCCGGCTCGACATGCTCTCCGACGAGGCCCGCCGCACCCTGCTCGTGGCCAGCGCCGGCGCCCGCCCCACCCTGTCCCTGCTGCACGCGGCCGGCCGGGAGAACGCCGAGGCCGAGACCGCCCAGGCGGCCGCGCTCGGCCTGCTGGCGACCGAGTCCGAGGCTCCGGCCGTACGGTTCGCGCATCCGCTGATCTCGGCGGCGCTGTACGCGGAGGCGCCCGCCCAGGAGCGCCGGGCCGTGCACGCGGCACTGTCCACGGCCGCCTCCGACCCCATCGAACGGGCCCGCAACCTGGCACTGGCGACCACCGGCACCGACCCGGAGGTGGCCGCCCGGCTCGCCGAGGCCGCCGCACTGGCCCGGGACCGGGGCGCACCCTCGGTCGCCGCCTCGCTCGGGCTGCTCGCCGCCCGGCACACCCCGCCGGACGGTTCCCCGGCCCCGGACGAGCACCGGCTACAGGCGGCGGAGGACTCGATCACGGCCGGCGAGGTGGACCTCGCCCGGGACATCGCGCGCGAGGTGCTGACCCGGGCCACCGTGCCCGCCGACCGGATCCGCGCCTGGGAGGTCGTCATCGAGGCCGCCGGGCAGGCCCTGGGCGAGGTCGACTCCGTCTTCCCGCAGGCCCTCGCCGACGCCGGCGACGACCCCCGGCTGCTCGCCCTGGTCCACTACCACCTCGCCTGGCGCAAGCTGATCGTCGAGGGCGACTTCGCCGAGGCCCGGCAGGAGGCCGCGCACACCGCGGAGCTGGCCGCCCGGGGCGGGGACCGCCGCACCGAGCTGTTCGCGCTGTCCTTCCAGGCGTCGACGGAGATCCTGATGGGTCATCCGCTCGCGCCGACCACCATCAAGCGCGCGCTGAAGGAGCCTCAGGACCCGTACGTGGCCTGCCATCACAACGGCGCCGGGATGGCCCGGTTCCGCTGGCTGCTGATGAGCGACCAGCTCCCCGAGGCCCGGGCCACCATCACCGGGCTGCTGCGCGAGGTGCGCCGGCGCGGGATGGTCGAGAGCGAGGTGCACTTCCAGCGGTTCCTCGCCGACACCGAACTGCGTTCCGGGCACTGCGGACGCGCCCTGGACCTGGCCCGCGAGAGCCTGCGGCTGGCCCGCGACTCGGGCATCGGGCTGGGTGCCTCCGCGATGCTCACCTCCCTGGCCGAGGCCTCCGGCGGTGACGTGGACCGGGCGCTCGTGCTGGCCCGGGAGGCCGCGGACCGCGCCGAGGAGGACGGCGACCAGATGTACCTGTCGCGGGCCCTGGCCGCACTGGGCTACGCCCAGCTGGTGGCCGGGGACGCGGCGGGCACGGTGGCCTCGCTGCGCCGGGTGCGGGAGCTGGAGCACGGCCTGGGCATCACCGACCCGGCGCGCGGCCGCTGGCAGGGCGACCTCGCCGAGGCGCTGGTCCGGGTGGGCGAGCCGGGCGAGGCACAGGACGTCATCGACGTCACCCGCGAGCACGCACTGCGGCTGGGCCGGGAGGGGGTCCTCGCGGTGCTGGACCGCGCGGAGGCACTGGTGCGGGCGGCGCACGGCGACCACGAGGCCGCGCTGGCCCGGCTGACGTCCGTTCAGGACCGGCTGGCCAAGCTGGGCTACGGGCTGGAGGAGGCGCGGGCCGCGTTCGCCATGGCCCGGCTGCGCACCCGGCGGGCGGGGCCGACGTCGTACGACGAGGCGGCCCGGCTGTTCCGGCGGTGCCGGGCACTGCCCTGGCTGCGCCAGGTGGACGCGGCCGCCCTGGAGGGCACGGCCGAGCCGGTGCCGCCCACCCGGGCCGCGCCCGCGGCCGACGCGCTGGAGGGGCTGGCCTCGATGGAGCGTCAGGTCGCCGCGCTGGTCATGGAGGGCGCCACCAACCGGGAGATCGCCGCGCGCCTGTTCATCAGCGTCAAGACGGTCGAGGCGACCCTGACCCGGGTCTACCGGAAGCTGGGGATCCGCTCGCGGGTGGATATCGTCCGACTGGCGGCGGGGCGCCAAGCCAAGTGAGCGGGACGCGGGGTTAACTGCCTTCGCGGGTCCACCGAGCGCGGGCCCGGCGGCACCTGTGGGTCCCCTGGGGGCGACCGAGGGTTTTCCCTGCCCCAACTCCCCTAGGGGGTTCCCTCATTGGGAGGAGGGTGCGCCGGGCCCTACCGTTCGGGATGTGCCGCTCGCCCGGGCACACGGGGGCCGGTCCCGCGGCCCCCGTGCACACCCCCCACACCCGTGCGACCCCCCACCGGCGAATCCCCCCACGAGGAGACTCATGTTCGGGCTCAACCGTGCCAAGAAGGCCGCCGCCCTCGTCGCGGCGACCGCCGCCGCGGCCGCGACCGCTCTGCTCAGCGCCCCCACCGCTGTCGCAGCGCCGCAGCCGATCGTCGGCGGCACGACGACCACCACGACCGCGTACCCGTTCATGATGCAGATCACGGACGCCTCGCAGAACCAGTTCTGCGGCGGCACCCTCGTCTCGGCGACCAAGGTGGTCACGGCGGCCCACTGCATGGTCGGCGAGACCACCAGCAGCGTGCGCGTGGTCGGCGGCCGCACCTACCTCAACGGTACGAACGGCACGGTCAGCCGGGTGAGCAAGATCTGGATCAACCCGAGCTACACGGACGCCACCAACGGCGACGACGTGGCCGTCCTGACCCTGTCGACCTCGATGCCGTACACCACGGCGTCGTACGTCTCCTCGTCCCAGACCGGTGTGTACGCGGCCGGCACCACCGCCCGGGTCCTGGGCTGGGGCACCACCTCGGCGAACGGCAGCTCCTCCAACCAGCTGCGGACGGCGACCGTGCCGATCGTGTCCGACTCCAGCTGCGCGAGCTCCTACGGTTCGGACTTCGTCCAGTCCGACATGGTTTGCGCCGGATACACCTCCGGCGGCGTAGACACCTGCCAGGGCGACAGCGGCGGTCCCCTGCTCATCGGGGGCGTCCTGGCAGGGATCACTTCTTGGGGCGAAGGCTGTGCCCAGGCGGGGTACCCGGGTGTCTACACCCGGCTGACCACCTTCTCCAGCCTGGTCACCGCGCAGGTGAACTCGTAAGTCACCGCGTGAACCCCGAGCACTCCTGAGCACCCCTCAGGTGACATACCAGGGGGCGCTGCGAGCCTCCACGAGCGGCCCGCAGCGCCCCCTCTCCACTGCCCGCGTCAGCCCGCCACGACGGTCCCGAACCGGACGTCGTACGGCTGCCCCGGGTACAGCACGGCCAGTGTCCGCTCGCCCTCCGCGGTCACGTCCCGCCGCTGGGCCGCGGTGAGGCGCCCGAACGGCTCGACGACCAGCGCGGCTTCCTCCAGCCGCCACACGCCCGCGAGGAAGCCGTCGACGAGCAGCGTGCAGTGGGCCTGGTTGCCCCGCCAGGTGCGGCCCCGGTACTCCGGCGGGACGACCCGGGAGCGGTCGGCGTGGGACAGCAGCAGGTTGTCGAACTCGGGCAGGAACCGGGGCGGGGCCGGGGTGTCCGGGTCGGGGCGCGAGGCCTCCGGGAGGTCGAACAGCTCGACGCCCCGCTCGTCCCGGAAGGTGACCAGCCGCGGCCGCAGCCGTTCGAAGGCCTCGCGCAGCCGGGTCAGCCCGGCCCAGGTCTGCATGTCCTTGACGGAGGCCGGTCCGAAGGCGGCCAGGTAGCGCAGGACGACCTCGTCCGGCGCCGGGGCCGGTTCGGCGGGCCGGCCGAGCCAGTGCTCGGCGGTCGTCAGGGCGACCTGTCCGCTCCTGCCCCACAGCCCGCGCGGGGTCACCTGGACGAGCGGCAGCCGGCAGCGGGCCGCGATCGCCAGGGACTGCGGGTCGGCCTCGGGCCAGCGGCCGGACAGCGCCTCGCGCAGCTGCCCCATCGTGCGCGGCTCCGCCTCCACCAGCTCCCGGGCGAACACGGCGAGCCGGTCCAGGTCGACCCCGGCGAGTCCCTTGCGGAAGGCGTTCAGCTCCCGGTCGCGGGCGGGCTGGACGAGCGGCCGCAGGGTGAGGCAGTCGTCGTCCGTATGGGTGTGGATCGTGGAGCGCATGGTGACGATCCGGACCACCTCGCGGTCGGCCATCAGCATGGACAGCAGCTCCGGGCCGAAGCCGTCGAGGCGGGCCGCGAGGGCGTGGTACGGCGGCTTGACGTTCTGCGCCTGGAGCCCCAGCAGATGCGCCACGGCCTCCTTCGCCGACAGCTCGGACGGCCGCAGCAGCAGCTGCCGGTCGAGGGTCGCGCGGTTGAGGGCGCGGGCGTCGAGCACCGGAGCGGCGGAGGGCGTCTTCGTCATGTACAGGAAACTATCGGGGATCGAGGACAGGTACTGTCCGCAACGCTCACCGGATCGTTGCGGGGGTCGGCCGAAGAGGCCCCCGGAGAGCCCCGCACAAGCCTGCGGAAGCCCCGCAGAGCCCCGGAGAGCCCCGGAGAAACGGTATGCCCGGTATATCCTGCCCGTGATCAAGCGGACACAGGCTCGACCGACTCGACGGAGAGGCAGCCGCGATGCCCGAGCGCCCCAGCCCCCGCAAGTCCGTCTGGCGCCGCACCCCGCTCCCGCCGCCGCCCCCGGCCGCGAGCCCGGCCCCGCCGCCGGCCCCGCAGCCGCCGGAGAACGGCGAGATCGCCAGCGTCATCCAGGCGGTGCTCTACCGCGACGGCGTCCGGGTCCTCGCCCCCGCCACCCTCGCGGAGACCTTCCGGGCGCTGCGCGAGCAGCCGGCGGGCATGGCCTGGATCGGCCTGGCCCGCCCCACCGGCGCCGAACTGCACTCCCTGGCCGCCGAGTTCGACCTGCATCCGCTCGCCGTCGAGGACGCGAAGGAGGCCCATCAGCGTCCCAAACTGGAACGTTACGGCGACACCCTCTTCGTCGTGCTGCGCGCCGCCCGCTACCTGGACGCGCCCGAGGAGATCGACTTCGGCGAGCTGCACGTGTTCGTGGGCCCCGACTTCGTCATCACGGTCCGCCACGGCGCCGCACCGGACCTGTCGGCGGTGCGGCGCCGTATGGAGGCGACCCCGGAACTGCTGAGACTGGGCCCGGAGGCGGTGCTGTACGCGATCCTGGACGCGGTGGTCGACGACTACGTCCCGGTCGTCTCCGGCGTCCAGAACGACATCGACGAGATCGAGACGGAGGTCTTCCGGGGCGACCCGAGGGTCTCCCGCCGTATCTACGAACTCTCCCGCGAGATGGTCGAGTTCCAGCGCGCCACCCGCCCCCTGGTCGGCATGCTGCACGGCCTGATGGCCGGCTTCTCCAAGTACGGCACCGACGAGGAACTCCAGCGCTATCTGCGGGACGTCGCCGACCACGTCACCCACACCAGCGAACGCGTCGACGGCTTCCGCCTGGCCCTCACGGAGATCCTCACCGTCAACGCCACCCTGGTCACCCAGCAGCAGAACGCGGAGATGCGGGCGTTGGCGGAGGCGGGCTTCGAGCAGAACGAGGAGATCAAGAAGATCTCGGCGTGGGCGGCCATCCTCTTCGCCCCGACCCTCGTCGGCACGATCTACGGCATGAACTTCACGAGGATGCCGGAGTTGCACTGGACCCTCGGCTACCCCTTCGCGATCGGACTGATGGCGATCGTATGCACCGGTCTGTACGTCATCTTCAAGCGGCGGGGTTGGCTCTAGCCCGCCGCTCGAGAACCCTCAGTGCCAGTTGCTGATCCTGACGTCGTGCGGTGCGGGCTCGCCCTTGCCGGTTTCGACCAGGCTCTTGAGGCTCATCAGGAAGGTCGCCCACTTGGTGCTGCAGTGGTACATGAACTCCACCGGCTCCTTCCAGCCTTCGTGCCGGAACAGCACGATCGTGTAGCCGTCCTCCCGCTTGAGGTCGAAGCGGATCCGGGTGCCGATCCACTCCTCGGGGCCGTCGACGACCTCCCAGAGCACGCGCTCGGCGGGCCGGGCCTCCAGAACCTTGATGTCGAACCCGCCGGGCTCGAAGCGGAACCGGATCACTCCGCCGACCTCGCTGTCGCCGTCGGTGTCCTGCGTCCACCAGTGCGCCAGCCCGTCGACCGTGGTCAGGGCCATGTAGACATCGTCGGGAGCCGATGTGACGCCGATCCTGTGCAGGATGTCCACCATCTCGATACCTCGTTCCCGTGCGGGCGCCCGCGAGCGGGCGCGGTTCATCGGCGCCGCCACGGGATGTGGTGACGTGGGTTCGTTCGTGCGGGGTCAGCCCTCCTGGCCTCGCTGGATCGCTTCGGCGATCCGCTTGATGCGCTGCAACCGGGCGTCCCAGGCGGCCCCGACCGACGCCAGTTGCGCGACGGCGCGTGCGAGTTGGGCCTCGTCCACCTCGTAGCGGCGCTCGCGTCCGGCCGGCATGACGTGGACCAGCCCGACTCGGTGGAGTACGCCGAGATGCTTGGCGACCGCCTGCCGGGTGACCGGCAGGTGCTCGCTCAGCGTGGTCGCCGTTCCGCCGCCGCCGGTCAGCAGCAGGTCGAGCATCCGCCGCCTGGTCGGGTCCCCCACCGCCGACCAGAGCTCGTCGTCGACGGCGACGCTCATGGCGACACCAGCCGGGCGACGTAGGTGACGAGGCGGGGCAGGAAGTAGTCCCAGCCGGTGACGTGTTCGCGGTACTGCTCTTCGAGCACGGCGGCCTCCCAGCCCTTCTCGCGAAAGCCGGTCTCGGTGAAGCGCAGCAGTGTGCCGGCGCCGGACGGGACCAGCTCGAAGGTCACCAGGAGCGAGTTGTCCGGTGTCGCGGCCTCACCCTCGTCGTACACCCAGCGGAAGGAGAACCGCCGGGGCGGGTCCGCCTCGATCACCGTGAGCGCGACGACGTTCGCGTCCGGCGTGCTCCGGTCGCCGAACGAGATGACCCCGGTGGCGCCGGGCACCGGCTTGAGTTCCGCCTCGTCCGGCCACCACTCCCGCAGGTGCTCGGGCGTGCTGATCACCTCGTAGACCACCTCGGGCGAGGCGTCGACACGGATCTCCCGCTCGATGCTGCCGTACTCCATTCCGCTCCCCCATCCTCTCGCAACCTTTGGTTGCACATAACCGTAGACCAGCCCTTCGATTTACGCAACCTTTGGTTGCTATAGGGCACCCAAAGGTGCCGTGGCGCTATTGGGTGCCATTGGGTGCCATAAATGACTCCCATTGGGTGCCATGCGTGTGCCACTATGGCACCACTGATGGCGCGCCCCTGGACCTCGCGGTCGAAGGGGGCGCGTTTCGCGGAGTGAGGCATCAAAAAATGGGGGCGGATCATGGAGACAGCACAGAGCCGGCAGCAGTCGGCACCCGGCACCTTCGCCGCCTTCGCCCGCTTCGTGGTCTGTGGCGGCGGGGTGGGGCTCGCCTCCAGCTTCGCCGTGGTGGCCCTCGCCTCCTGGATTCCCTGGGTCCTCGCCAACGCGCTGATCACCGTGGTCTCCACGCTCCTCGCCACCGAGCTGCACGCCCGCTTCACCTTCGGCGCGGGCGGGCGCGCGACCTGGCGCCAGCATGCGCAGTCGGCCGGGTCCGCGGCGGCCGCGTACGCCGTGACCTGCGTGGCGATGCTCGTCCTCCAGCAGCTGGTGGCGGCGCCCGGCGCGATGCTCGAACAGGTCGTCTACCTGTCCGCCTCCGCACTCGCCGGTGTCGCGCGGTTCGCCGTGCTGCGCCTCGTCGTCTTCGCGCGCGGCCGTTCGCAGGCCGCGGCCACCGTCGACACCGTCCGTCCCGTGCACGCGAGCGTGGCCCGCGACGCGGCCCCGGCCGACCCCGCGGCGCTCTGCCACGCGGCCTGACCGTCCCGCCGGGCGGCGCTCCGCGCCCGCGCCACGGGAAACGTCGGCCCGGTGCGTCCGTCCGTCCCAGGTGTCCCGCTACGGCCGGCCGGCCGACGTCTCATCCACGCTCACGGAGGTACGCGTCCAGCTCGGCGGCGCCGGTCAGCATCGCCCGCCCGCGGGCGGACAGCCGGCCGTGCCAGTCGCCGAGTGCGGCCTCCAGCGGCTCCAGCCCGCCGGCCGCCCGCACCTGGGCGATCAGCGGGGCGATCTGCTCCAGCAGGTAGCCGCCCCGCCTGAGCTGGTGGGCCAGCCGGGCGTCCCGTACGTCGGCCTCGTCGTAGACGCGATACCCGGTCAGCGGGTCGCGGCGCGGGCGCACCAGACCGGCGCGCTCCCACGTGCGCAGGGTCGCGGGCCGGATGCCGAGCCCGTCCGCGAGCGGCCCGATGAACGTGCCGCCGGGCCCGGACGCCGTGGCCGGCCCGGAGCCCCCACCGGGTTCGGTCGCCGCGCTCGGCTCCAGGTCGCGGAGAGCGTTCTCCACCGCCTGGAGGGTCCGGCGGTCGTCGAGGAGCCGGGCGTGGCTCTCGTCGATGAGGCGGAACGCCTCCTGCGCCGCGCCCTCGTTCACGGCCCGCATGATCGAGGTCGCCGTCCGGTGGCCGTGTCCCGGCACCAGGGCGAGAAACGCGCGCAGGGCCCGCGCGTGCAGCGGCGTGTAGGTGCGGTAGCCGTGGGGTGTGCGCGCGGCGGCCGGAAGGATGCCAGCCTCCTCGTAGTTCCTGACCGCCTGCGTGGACAGACCGTGCCCGCGCGCCAGATCGACCGGCCTGAGCCGCTCACCGCTTTGAAGGTTTCGCCCCATGGTCCCGCCGATATCAGGCCTGTCAGCGGAAAAGTTTCCACCGAAAGTTCAACGATAGCGTTGAGGTCATGGCTACCGACATCAAGGACACCGCCCATGCCGTCGGGGCGGCCGCCGTCATGAGGCTGCTCCCGGCCCGGCCGCGCATCCTCGCCCTGGGCGAGCCCACCCACGGCGAGGACACGCTGCTCGACCTGCGCAACGCGCTCTTCCGGCAACTCGTCGAGGAGGAGGGCTACCGGACGATCGCCATCGAGAGCGACTGCCTGAGGGGCCTGGTCGTGGACGACCACGTCACCTCGGGCACGGGCACCCTCGACGAGGTCATGGAGCGCGGCCTCAGCCACGGCTGGGGCGCGTCCGCGGCCAACCGCGAGCTCGTGCGCTGGATGCGTGCCCACAACGACGGCCGGCCCGCATCCGAACAGCTCCGCTTCGCCGGTGTCGACGGCCCGCTGGAGATCACCGGCGCCGCGAGCCCCCGTCAGGCCCTCACCGCACTCCACGGCTACCTCGCGGCCCGGGTGGACGCGGATCTGCTCCCCTGCACCGCGGAAACACTCGACCGCCTGCTCGGCACCGACGACTTGTGGACCGATCCCGCCGCGATGAGGGACCCGGCCCGGTCCGTGGGGCAGTCGGCCGAGGCCGCTCGACTGCGGCTGCTCGCCGACGACCTGGTGGCCCTGCTCGACGCGCAGACGCCGCAGCTGAGCACGGCGAGACCGCGGGACGAGTGGGACCGCGCCCGCCTGTACGGGCGCACCGCGACCGGGCTGCTGCGCTACCACCACTGGATGGCCGACGCCTCACCGGCCCGGCTGACCCGGCTGGTGGGCGTGCGGGACCAGATGATGGCCCACAACCTCCTCGCCCTCGCCGAACGCGGTCCGGTGCTCGTCCACGCCCACAACTCCCATCTCCAGCGGGAGAAGAGCACGATGCGCATGGGCGGGGCGCCGCTGGAGTGGTGGGGCGCCGGTGCGCTGGTGAACGCCGCGCTCGGCCAGGAGTACGCCTTCGTGGCCACGGCCCTCGGCACGATCCGGCACCAGGGCGTGGGCACCCCGCCGCCGGACACCCTCGAAGGACTCCTGTACGCGCTCCCGGAGGACGCCTGCGTCGTCGACGCCCCCCGGCTGGCCGCCGCCCTCGGCGACACGCGGCCCGCCCCCCGCGTGTCCCCCTGGTTCGGCTACGCCCCGTTCGACCCGGCCCACCTGGCCGACAGCGACGGCATCGTGTTCGTCAGGGACGTCCCACAGATCTAGGGCTGGCTCAGGGAAGGGGTCGGGGTCGGGGGCGGGGAACTCTGGTACGCCCGGTCGCAGTGGGGCCAGGCGCTGAAGTCCTCGGTGCGCTGCCACAGCCGGTGGGCGGCCTGGATGTTCCATTCCGGTTCGAGGGCCGTGCTCGGTGTCCCGCCCAGCTCCCGCAGCGTGGTGTCGGAGATCTGGAAGACGCCCCAGTTCCTGGTGCCGTTGGTGTTCGGCAGGATGTGGAGCGGATCGAGGAAGGACTGGCAGTCGGCGATGGCGGCGGCGCGGTCGGGCTCTTCCTCGAACACCTCACGCACGCGCTGCCGCACCTTCTCCGGCGACCAGGTGTCCATGCGGGTCTTCTGCGCGTAGAGGGCCTTCTTGGTCTGCTCGCCGACGACCCCGTTCGGGGCGATGCCGGCCAGCACCTGGAAGGCGGTCACGCGTCTCAGTGTCTGCGGCCCGAACTGGCTGTCGACGTCGATGTCCGCCCCCGCCCGGGCGAGGAGCCGCTGCACCTCCCGTACGCAGGCGTCCTGCTGACCCATGCCTACCGTGCCGTCGCACGCGTCCGAGAAGAGGAGCCGGCTGTCCTTCTTGCCGGTGTTCCTGGTGTCCGTGGTGTCCGTGGTGTTCGTCGCGCCGGTCGTGTGGGGCTCGGTCTCGGGTATCAGGGCCCATGCCCCCGCCGCGAGTGCAAGGGCCAGGACGCTCGCCGCGAGAGTGAGCCGGCCCCGCTGGTTCCAGGCTCCGCGCCGGGCGGTCGCGGCGGGGACGATGTCCACCACGGAGGCCGGGTCGGAGGCCGGGTCGGAGGCCGGGTCCGGGCTGGGGTTCACGCCCGGGTCGGCGGTGGGGCTCGGGGCTTCGGTCCGCGCCGGTCCGGCGTCCTGCGTGCGTTCGGCCCTGGTCCCGGTCCCGGTCTCGGTCCGTGTCGCCGGTTCGGGTTCGGGTTCGGGGCTCACGGGGGCGGACGACGCCGAGCGGGCCGCGTCCGCGAGAGCCCATAAGCGGTGCACCTTTCTGAGTTCCTCGCGCGAGGCTCCGCAGGCCGTGGCGAACCGGTGTGCGCAGCCGTAGTCCGGCGGGACGTAGGAGCCCGAGCAGTACCGGTGCAGGCTGGAACTGCTGATGCCGGTCTTGTGGGCCAGTGCCTCGTAGCTGAGATCGGCCCGGCCTTTCAGGGCTCGCAGGCACGCCGCGAATTTCTCGAATTCCGCACTATGCGTCACGGGAACACCCCTTTAGGTCACCGTGGTCGTCGGCGGCCGGATCCTAGTCCTCCGGGCCGTGCGTGTCCCGCGCTCGTCCCACAGTCCCTCGTATACACCGCGTTCACGCAGGTCGCCGCCGTCCCGGCATCCCAGCCCGGGCCGATTCCTTGTCGCCGGCCGACGCCCCTTGCCAGTGTCTGCGTCGCTCGGCGGGGGAACTGCCGGCGCGGCGACGGGGGACCGCGCCGGGCCCGTCCCCGTGATCCGGGCTCGGAGCACCACCGACTGGAGGAGATGTCCATGAAGAAGCTCTGGGCGGCACTGGCCACGACCGGCGTGTTGGGTGCCTCGCTGGTCGCTCTGGCGCCGGCGGCCTCCGCCGCGCCCCAGGCGTGCGTGACCACGACCATCACGACGGGCTACCGGACGTACTCGGAGACCGCGAGCAAGTCGTCCACCAGCACGTGCAGCGACCTCAACCTCACCTACGCGAACGACACGTCGGCGGTGGGCTACGACTGCTACCGCGGGATGTACCGCAACTCCGCGGGCACCTGGTTCCGGGGCACCTCGGGCTGGCACTGCCTCGACGACGGCGCCTACGCCGTGGACACGGTCCTTCTGCTGACCGACCTCAACGACGGCACCACCTTCGGTGTGGAGAGCTACTACGACGCCCCGGACTACGTGAACATCACGCACTGAGGCACCCGCACCGGGTCCGGCGGGGCCGTCGTGAGGCCGCCCCGCCGGACCCGGCGTCCGTCCACCGGTCTCGACCGAGCGCTCGACAGAGAGAAGGGGAAGGCCCCGGATGGCCGGACCGTCCCGGGCAGCGGCGGCACCGCTGCGCACCGTGCTCACCCTGGTCACGCTGATCACCCTCACCGCGGGCACGGCCGGCTGTGCGGGTCCGTCCGTTTCCTCCACCGAGGCCGCCGCGGGTCCCGCCGTGCCCCGCAGCTCGCCGGTGACCTACGAGGTGCCGGCGGATCTCACCCCCGCCGTGCTGCCGGCGACGGGCGCGGAGGCCCGGTGGTCCCAGGGCCTCGACGCCTTCGGCGAGGCGGTCGCCGACGCCGAGGTCCGCGGCTGTGTCCGCGCGCGGGGCGAGACGATGCCGGACCTGGTGCCGCTCGCCTTCACCCGGTACATGGACCTGCCCGACCTGGACTTCATCCGGCGCCACGGGTTCGGCTCGACCGCGCTTCCGGCGTCCTCCTCCACCGAGTCCACCGAGTCCACCGAGTCCACCGAGCCCACCGAGGGCCGCGAACCCGGCTCGCCGGACGGCTCGGCGGTGTCCGGTCCGGTGCGACGCTGCATGGCGGCGGGCCAGCGTGTCGTGAACGACTTCCGGGCGCTCTACGGCCCGCTGCGGATGTCGTGGTTCAGGGAGATCGGCCGGCTGGCGTCCGACGAGTCGGTCGCCCGGGTCTACGGCGCGTTCCCCTCCTGCCTCGCGCGACGGGGGGTGAAGGTCACCGGCGAGGACAGGTTCTTCGGGCTCGTGGACCGGCGGCTCGCCGCCGGCCGGAGCGACCTGGACCTGGCCGCCGACTACGCGGCGTGCATGGCCCCGGTCGAGGCCGTGCGCGAGCCGCTGCGCACGGCGTCGCGGGACCGGTTCGCCGCCGCCCACCGCCAGGAGATCGAGGAGCTGACGGACCAGCTGATGCCGCGCGTCCGGCAGTTGGAGGCCCGGTACGAGGTACGGCTGTGCTTCCCCGCGCTCTCCGCGTGACCTGCCCTCGCCCGGCCGGGGGCCGGGTTCACCGGTGTTCGGGGTTGTCCGCGCCCGGGCGGCAGCCCGCGTCCCACTGCGAGCGCTGGTTGCCGTGGGCGGGGACGCCTCCGGAGCGCTTGAGCAGGGCGGCGAGATGCATCAGGTTCCAGGTCATGAAGCTGGTGTTGCGGTTGGTGAAGTCGTTCTCCGGGCCGCCCGAGCCCGGGTCGAGGTACGACGGCCCGGGGCCGGCCGCGCCGATCCAGCCGGCGTCCGCCTGGGGCGGGACGGTGTAGCCGAGGTGCTGGAGGCTGTAGAGGACGTTCATCGCGCAGTGCTTGACGCCGTCCTCGTTCCCCGTGATCAGGCAGCCGCCGACGCGGCCGTAGTAGGCGTACTGACCCTGGGAGTTGAGCAGTGAGGAGCAGGCGTAGAGGCGCTCGACGACCCGCTTGGTGACGGAGCCGTTGTCGCCCAGCCAGATCGGGCCGGCGAGCACGAGGATGTCCGCCGCCATCACCCTCTCGTACAGCGCCGGCCACGCGTCGGTGGCGAAGCCGTGCTCGGTCATGTCCGGGTACACACCGGTCGCGATGTCGTGGTCCACGGCCCGGACCAGGTCCGTCGTCACGCCGACGGCATCCATGATCGCGCGGCTCCGGTCGATCAGGCCCTCGGTGTGGCTGAGCTGCGGGGACGGTTTGAGGGTGCAGTTGATGTAGAGCGCGGTGAGGTCGTCGAAACGGTGGGCGGGGGCTGTGTCCATGACGGCAGGGTCTCGTGTCGCGCCCGTTTCGTCCGGGTTCGACGCGCCTCGCCTTCAGCGTGCCGTCGGCAGCAGCACCTCGAAGCGGCAGCCGCCCGGGATGTTGCGTACGGTGGCCCGGCCCTGGTGCGCCTCCACGATGCCCCGGACGATGGCGAGGCCCAGGCCGGCGCCCGCCGGCGGGGTCCGGGCGTGGGTGCCGCGCCAGCCGGTGTCGAAGACGCGGGGCAGGTCCTCCTCGGGGATGCCGCCGCAGCCGTCCGTCACCGAGACCACGACACCCTCCGGTGAGCTTTCGGCCGCCACCGCGACCGTGCCGTCGGCGGGGGTCCGGCGGATCGCGTTGACCAGGAGGTTTCCCAGGACCCGGCTCATCTCCTTGCCGTCGACCTCCACCGGGACCGCCGCCACCCGGTCGCCGACGAGCCGTACGCCGAGCTCCCGGGCGAGCGGGTCCGCGCCCGCGAGGGCGTCGCCGACGAGGTCGTAGAGCGAGATGCGGGAGCAGGTCAGGGGCAGTGTGCCGGCGTGGATGCGGGAGAGTTCGAAGAGGTCGCCGACCATGCCGTCGAGGCGCTCGACCTCGGTGCGGATCTGCCGCAGATAGCGGTGGGGGTCGGCGGCCACGCCGTCCTCCAGCGCCTCGGACATGGCCCGCAGCCCGGCCAGCGGGGTGCGCAGGTCGTGCGAGATCCAGGCGACCAGCTCGCGCCGCGAGGTCTCCAACGCCCGTTCGCGGTCGCGGGATTCGGCGAGCCTGGCGCTCGTCGCGGCCAACTCGCGGCTGAGCGCGTCGAGTTCGGCGGTCGCCGGGCCGTCCGGGACGGCGAAGTCTCCACTGTCCCCGAACGAGCGGGCGGCGGCGGCGAGTTCGCGACTGCGGGCGACGACCCGGCGGCCCAGCAGCAGTGCGGTGGCCAGGGAGACGACCGCCGCCATGGCCACGACCGTCGTCACCACGGTCAGGTCGTGGGGCGACAGGAACATCGCCCAGGCGACGGCCAGCGTGCCCGCGAGCATCGCGACCACCCCGACGGCCGCCACCACGGTGAGGGAGGCCGTGAGCGAGCGGCGGCGCAGCAGACGCAGCGCAGCCGCTCCGGCCAGGCCGGTGACGGCGGCCCCGGCGAAGGCGTACAGGGCGATGAGGACCGTGTCCCGCATGATCACTCCTCCCCCGGTTCGAAGCGGTAGCCGACGCCCCACACCGTCTGGATCAGCCGGGGGCGGGCCGGATCGTCCTCGACCTTGCCGCGCAGCCGGCGGATGTGGACGGTGACGGTGGACAGGTCGCCGAAGTCCCAGCCCCACACCTCCCGCATCAGGTCCTCGCGGCCGTAGGCCCGCCCGGGATGCTTCAGGAAGAAGGCGAGGAGGTCGAACTCGCGCAGGGTGAGGGCGAGTTCGACGCCTTCGCGGGTGGCCCGGCGGGCGGCGGGGTCGACGGTGAGACCGGCCGCGGCCAGCGTGCCGGTGCCGGTGGCGGGCCGGGAGCGGCGCAGTACCGACTCCACCCGCAGGACCAGCTCGCGCGGGCTGAACGGCTTGGTGACGTAGTCGTCGGCGCCGACCTCCAGGCCGAGGATGCGGTCCTCCTCGTCGCCGCGCGCGGTGAGCATGATGACCGGCACGGGCCCGTGGCCGCGCATCCGGCGGCACACCTCCAGGCCGTCCATGCCGGGCAGCATCAGGTCCAGGACCACCAGGTCGGGCCAGTGCGCGGCGGCCCGGGTCAGGGCCATGGGGCCGTCGTCGGCCCGGTCGACGGTGTAGCCGGCCCGGTCCAGGTATCCGGCGACGACCTCCGCGACCGTGGGGTCGTCGTCGACGACCAGGACTCTCGCGGACCCTGCCGTATCGGCTCGCTGCTGCATGCCTCCAGCCTCGCACCACGCCCGCGTCCACACGGCCCGGGAGGGTGCCCGGCGCCACGACGTCCGCGTTTCGTAAGGAGCCGGAGCCCGAAATGCCCGTTTCGCGTTCGTAGGGTGAAGGGCGTGACCATCTCACCCTCGCCACCGGGCGATGTCGATGTCGTGCTCCCCTGCCTGGACGAGGCGGAGGCCCTGCCCTGGGTCCTGGCCCGGATCCCGGCCGGCTGGCGCGCCCTGGTCGTGGACAACGGTTCCACCGACGGCTCGGCGGAGCTTGCCCGGGACCTCGGCGCGACCGTCGTGCACGAGCCGCGGCGGGGCTTCGGCGCCGCCTGCCACGCCGGGCTGGCCGCCGCCACCGCCGACGTCGTGTGCTTCTGCGACTGCGACGCCTCTCTCGATCCGTCGCTGCTCGTGCCCTTCGTGGCCGAGGTACGGGCCGGCGCCGCCGATCTGGTGCTCGGCCGCAGGCGCCCGCGCGGCCGGGGCGCCTGGCCGGCGCACGCCCGGGCCGGCAACCTCGCGCTCGCCCGGCTGCTGCGCCGCCGCACCGGCCTCGCCCTGCACGACCTGGGCCCGCTGCGCGCCGCCCGCCGCGAGCCGCTGCTCGGCCTCGGTCTGACCGACCGGCGCAGCGGCTACCCGCTCCAGATGGTGGTGCGCGCCGCCGACGCGGGCTGGCGGATCGCCGAGCGGGACGTCCCCTACCTGCCGCGGGCCGGCGCCTCGAAGGTGACGGGTACGTGGCGCGGCACCTGGCAGGCGGTGCGGGACATGAGCGGCGTCCTGCACGAGGCCCCGGCGCGGGAGAGGGCGGCACGATGACCACCCTGCTCGTCATCGCCAAGGAGCCGCTGCCGGGGCGGGTGAAGACCCGGCTCACCCCGCCGTTCACCGCGCGCGAGGCGGCGGCGCTCGCGGAGGCCTCGCTCACGGACACGCTCCTGGCGGTGGCCGCCGCCCCGGCCACCCGCCGTGTCCTGGTGCTGGACGGCACCCCCGGCCCCTGGCTCCCGCCGGGCTTCGACGTCGTACCGCAGAGACCCGGTGGTCTCGACGAACGGCTCGCGGACGCGTTCGGCCGCTGCGCCGGGCCCGCCCTGCTGATCGGCATGGACACCCCGCAGGTCACGCCACGGCTGCTCGACGTCGACTTCACCGGGTGCGACGCGTTCTTCGGAGCGGCCGAGGACGGCGGCTTCTGGGCGCTCGGACTGGCCGAGCCCGATCCCGCGCTGCTGCGGGGTGTGCCGATGTCGACGGCGGTGACGGGCGCCGTACAGCGTCGGCGGCTCGTCGAGGCGGGGCTGCGGGTGCGCGATCTGCCCCGGCTGCGGGACGTCGACACCGCCGCCGACGCCCACGCGGTGGCCGCGCTGGCCCCGCACGGCCGCTTCGCCGCGCGGCTGGCCCGGTGCACGGCGGCGGCACACCGGTAGAACGCCGGCCGCTTCGCCGCGCGGCGGCCCGGTGCACGGCGGCGGCACACCGGTGGAACGCCCCGGGCCGGCCCGCACCGCCCTCGGGCCGGTCAGCGGACGGCCGGCGGTCGCCGTCGGCCGGCTCTGCGCAGCCGTAGGGCCAGGAGCAGGGCCGAGCCGCCGAAGAGGACGGCGGTGATCAGCAGCCAGCGGGCGAGGAAGCCGTCCGGCGACAGTCCGGTGCCCAGCCGGTAGCGCCGGTCCACCCGTCCGGCGATCAGCGGGAACCACACGAGCAGCAGCAGGCCGGAGAACGCGGCCGGGACCCGTACGTACCCCGTCCACGTGCGGTGACCGGCCGCGTCGAGGCCGTGGACGACGGCCCGGTCCGCCGCCGTGTACAGGGGCAGCAGGACGAGGTCGTGCAGCAGTGCGGCACCGACGATCCACAGCACGACGTCGAACCGGTCGTCGGCGGCGCCGAGCAGGCGCACGCCCGCGTACCCGGCGAGGGCGAACGAGCAGGCGAGCAGCAGCAGTTGCCAGGGGCCTCCGACGGGGATCCTCGGCCGGCGCATCACAGGTCTCCGAACGTCATCCGGGCCACCCACTTGGTGTTCAGCACACCGGGCGCGGCGGGCACGATCACCCGTGCCGGGTGGCCGTGGTCGGGGGACAGCTCCTCGCCGTTGACGTACAGGGCGAGCAGGGACCGCGGGTCGGCGACCTGGCCGGCGCTGAGGGCGGCGTGCCGGAAGGCGCCGCGGCGCTGAAGGGATTCGACGAACAGGTCCGGGGGGTCGCCGTCGTACCCGACGAGCGCGGCGAGATCGCGCAGCCGCACGCCCCGCCACCACTGGTCGGACGTCGACCAGCCCTCGACGCAGGCGATCGGCAGCGCCGAGCTGTGCAGGGGGAGCGCGGCGAGCTGGGCGCGGGCGAGGCGGACGGTGCCCGTCCGTCCGGTGACCACGAGCCGCCAGGCGTCCGGGCCAATCTCGGCCGGGTCGATGCCGGCGTAGGCGGCGGTCTTGTTGATCTGGAAGCCGTTCGGGCCGCTGCCGGGGTCGGCGCCGCCGTGCGGGGCGAGGAGGGCGGTGCGGCGCAGGCTGTCGAAGCACTGCCCCACGGTCGTCAGGAACAGCAGCAGCGCGCCACCCCCGACGAACCACAGGGCGCCGCGCCGGGACACGGTCGGCTCGGCGGGGCGCGGGGACACCAGGCCGTCCTCCTCGCCCTCCCGGCCCTCCCGCAGGTGCCGCAGATTGCGCAGCGCCCTGGGCGTCTTGAGGACGGCGTGGGCGACGAACGCGGCGATGAACACCCACGCGCCGTAGAAGTGCAGCGGGTAGAAGGAGCCCGGGAAGACGTAGTCGAGCTGGATGTTGAGGACACCGGTGACGAACTCGAAGAGGCCGCCGCCGACCAGCAGCACCAGGGAGATCCGCTCCAGGGCGTGGGCAAGCGAGCGGGCGGGCGGCAGCGCGAACAGCTTCGGCACCACCGACCACAGCTTGGCCAGCAGCACCGGGACCAGCGTGATGCCCAGGGTGACGTGGACGCCCTGGTTCAGCCGGTACAGCCAGTGCGGGTGTGTCGGCCACGCGAAGAGGTAGAAGCCGAGGATCCCCTTGTCCGGGGTCTTGTCGTTCACCGGGGACAGGTCCGGGTTGTAGGCGGCGTACGAGACCAGGCCCGTCACGAACAGCACCGTGATGCCGACGAGCAGGACGACACCGAGCACGGACGTGAACCAGGGGCCGCGCAGGGGGCTGCGCCAGAATCCGGGGGAGGTGGGGAGCCGGGGATCGTCTCGCATGCGCCGACCGTAGACATGGGCACCCCCGTGAAGGGCCGCGCGACCCATGACGAAACGCTGACGTCCGGCCCGGACGGCGGCCCGAATCCCGCCGGTCGGCCTAGCGTGCCGGTGTGACCCGCCCCCTTCTACGTGATCTGTGCGCCGCCCTGGCCGCCGCCGTGCTCGTCGCCGTGGCCGTGTCGGTCGGCCGCCACCTCCAGGACACCCGGCACACGCTGTTCGTGAACTGGCCCCCTCTGCTGGCCACCTGGGGCCCGCACACGGGGCCCGGCACCCCGGCCGCGCTGCTGGTGGCCGCGGCCGTCACGGCGTACGGCCCCGCGCTGGCCGTCCGCCTGCCCTGGCGCGCCCTGCTCGCGGCGTCCTGGGGCGCGGCCACGGCGTGGATCGTCTCGCTCGCCCTCGTCGACGGCTGGCAGCGGGGCATCGCGGCGCGGCTCACCACCCGGCACGAGTACCTCCGGGTCGTCGACCGCTTCGACGACATCCCCGGCACCCTGCGGGACTTCACCCACCACATCCTTCTGGACTCCCCCGACAACTGGCCCGCCCATGTCGCCGGCCATCCCCCGGCGGCCACCCTGACGTTCGTCCTCCTCGGCCGGGCCGGGCTGCGGGGCGGCGGCTGGGCCGGAGCCTGGTGCATCCTGGCCGGCGCGACGGCGTGCGTGGCCGTGCTCGTCGCGGTACGGGCGCTGGCCGGGGAGGGTCTCGCACGACGGGCGGCCCCCTTCCTGGTCCTGGCCCCCGCCGCGGTGTGGATGGGCACCTCGGCCGACGCGTACTTCGCGGCGGTCGCGGCCTGGGCGGTGGCCACGCTGACGCTGGCGGTCACCGGGCGGTGGGTGGGGTGGGCCGTCGTGTCGGGCCTGCTGTTCGGGCTCGCGTGCTATCTCTCCTACGGCCTCACGCTCGTCGCCGTCCTCGGCGCGGCGGTGCTGCTGCTCGGCCGGTCCGGGGTCCGGGCGCGGCCGGTGCTGGTGGTGGCGCTGCTCGCCGGGCTGGCCGTCGTGCCGACGGCGTTCACGCTCGCCGGGTTCGACTGGTGGGAGGCGTACCGGCTGCTGGTCACGCGCTACCGCCAGGGTGCGGGCGGTGTACGGCCGTACGGCTACTGGGTGTGGGCCAATCTCGCCTGCACGGTCCTGATCACGGGCCTGGCGACGGCGGCGGGGCTGCGGCGGACGGGTGCCGTGCTGCTCCGGCGGCGTGCCGCACCGCGTGGCGACGTCCGGCTCGCCCTGCTCGTGGCCGCCGCGCTCGTGGCCGTGCTGGCCGCCGACCTCTCCGGCATGAGCAAGGCGGAGACGGAACGCATCTGGCTCCCGTTCGCGCTGTGGCTGCTCCCGTCCTGCGCGTTCCTCACCCACCCCCGCGCCTGGCTGGCCGCCCAGGCGGTCCTCGCACTGCTCCTCAACCATCTGCTGCGCACCGGGTGGTGAGCGGCCGGCCCGTCGGGCGCGCCGGGTCTGCGTCAGGGTTCCGGAGAGTGCCCCTGCGCGAGGCGCTCGGCGACCCAGCGTGCCGCCGACCGCGGATCGGGGACGGCCGGCACGCCCTCGGGGGGCGGCGGCCGACGGACCACGATCACCGGCAGCCCGGCCTCGCGGGCCGCCGTCAGCTTCGGCGCGGTGGCCGCTCCCCCGCTGTCCTTCGTCACCACCACGTCGACACGGTGACGGCGCAACAGCTCGCGTTCTCCGTCGAGAGTGAAGGGGCCGCGGTCGAGCAGCACCTCCATCCGGGGCGGGTACGGGGGCTCGGGCGGGTCGACCGACCGGACGAGGAACCACGGCCCGGTGAGGTCCGCGAAGGCGGCCAGGCCCGTCCGCCCGGTGGTGAGGAACACCCGCCGGCCGAGTCCGGGCAGCAGCGCGGCGGCCTCCGCCAGGGAACCGGCCTCGTGCCAGCGGTCACCGGGCACCGGCGTCCAGCCGGGGCGGCGGACGGCGAGCAGGGGGACGCCGGTGTCGGCCGCGGCCCGCGCCGCGTGGTGCCCGATGGCCCCGGCGAAGGGGTGGGTGGCGTCGACGAGCGCGTCCACCGCGTGTTCCCGCAGCCAGGCCGACAGCCCCTCGGCACCGCCGAACCCGCCGACGCGCACCGCGCCGGGCAGCGGGCGGGGACCGGCGACCCGCCCGGCGAGCGAACTGGTCACCGTCAGACCCGGCACACCGTCCAGCAGTTCGGCCAGCCGGCGGGCCTCCGTGGTGCCCCCGAGGATCAGTAGGTGCACGGGAGTCCGGATCCGTTCTTCGCGGGTGGGGCGGTCGGGTTCCCACTCAAGCACACCGGGGCGTGCGCCGGTGTGTGAGCCGTCTCTCGACGCCCCCGCGCCCCCCATTGCCGCTTGTCAGGGCCCATATGCGGGCACTACTGTCACCACGCCTCGGTGAACGGGAAATCCGGTGTGAAACCGGTGCGGCCCTCGCCACTGTGATCGGGAAGTCCGGCTCCAGCCCTCACGGGCAGCCACTGGGTCCTCGGACCCGGGAAGGCGGAGCACGGGCGGTGGTACCCGTCAGCCAGGAGACCGGCCGGGGCGCGTCAACCATCCACGAGGTGCTGGAGAGGGTCTGCTGAACCATGCACATAGCCGAGGGTTTCCTCCCGCCGGCGCACGCGGTCGCCTGGGGCGTCGCGTCCGCACCGTTCGTCGTCCACGGAGTCCGGTCGCTCACCCGTGAGGTCAGGGAGCATCCCGAGAGCACCCTGCTGCTCGGCGCCTCCGGGGCCTTCACGTTCGTCCTGTCCGCACTGAAACTGCCCTCGGTGACCGGGAGTTGCTCGCACCCCACCGGCACCGGCCTGGGTGCCATCCTGTTCCGGCCGCCGATCATGGCCGTCCTGGGCACGATCACCCTGCTCTTCCAGGCCCTGCTGCTCGCGCACGGCGGTCTCACCACCCTCGGCGCCAACGTCTTCTCGATGGCGATCGTCGGACCGTGGACCGGCTACGCGGTCTACCGGCTGCTGCGCCGCTTCGACGTGCCGCTGATGGTCACGGTGTTCTGCGGCGCCTTCGCCGCCGACCTGTCCACCTACTGCGTGACCAGCGTGCAGCTGGCGCTGGCGTTCCCCGACCCGGGCAGCGGATTCCTGGGCGCGCTCGGCAAGTTCGGCTCCATCTTCGCCGTCACCCAGATCCCGCTCGCGGTCAGCGAGGGCCTGCTCACGGTGTTCGTGATGCGGCTGCTGGTGCAGTCCAGCAAGGGCGAACTGACCCGGCTCGGCGTGCTGGTGACGGGCGGGCGGCCCCAAGCCGGTGCCGGTACCGGTACCGAGGCGGTGGCCCGATGAGCCGCAACGCGAAGATCAACGCCCTGCTGCTGTTCGTGGTGGCCGCGCTGGCCGTCCTGCCGCTGGTCCTCGGGCTCGGCGACCACAAGGAGGAGCCGTTCACGGGCGCGGACGCCGAGGCGGAGACGGCGATCACCGAGCTGGAACCGGACTACGAGCCCTGGTTCTCGCCGCTGTACGAGCCACCGTCCGGGGAGATCGAGTCGGCGCTGTTCTCCTTCCAGGCGGCGCTCGGGGCGGGCGTCCTCGCCTACTACTTCGGTCTGCACCGCGGGCGGCGCCAGGGCGAACTGCGGGCGCTGGCACGGCAGGACGCGGCCACGGCCGAAGCGGCCGCCGAGGCGATCGGCGCCGAGCCCGCCACCGAGCCCGCCGACCGGGCCTAGCCGGGTGCTGCCGATCGACGCGGCGGCCCACAGCAGCCGCTGGCGCCGCCGTCACCCGGTGGACAAGGCCGTGCTCGGACTGGGCCTGACCGTGCTCGCCGTCTCCCTGCCGCCCTGGCCCGGCGCCGCCCTCGTACTGCTGACCGCGCTCGTGGTGCTGCTGGGCCCGGCAGGGGTGCCGGCCCGCCGGCTGTGGCGGGCCTACCGGGTGCCGCTGGGGTTCTGTGCGACCGGGGCGCTCACGCTGCTCGTCCAGGTCGGCGGGCCCGACGGGTTCGTCGCCCCGGCCGACGGCGGGGCGGTGCGCGCCGGGGAGCTGCTGCTGCGCACCTCGGCCGCCTCCCTCGGCGTCCTGCTGTTCGCCTTCACCACACCGATGTCCGATCTGCTGCCGCGCCTGGTCCGCGCCGGGGTGCCCGCACCGGTCGTGGACGTGGCGCTGGTGACGTACCGGATGAGCTTCCTGCTGCTGGACTCCGTGCGCCGCATCCGGGAGGCGCAGGCGGCGCGGCTCGGGCACACCAGCCGGGCGGCCGAGTGGCGTGCGCTGGCCGGGCTCGGGGCCACGGCGTTCGTCCGGGCCTTCGACCGGGCGGCACGGCTCCAGGCCGGGCTCGCCGGCCGGGGCTACGACGGCACCCTGCGCGTCCTGGTGCCCGAGGCCCGGGTCTCCGTCCGCTTCACGGCCGGCAGCGTCGCCCTCCTCGCGGCACTGACCGTTCTCACCCTCGTCCTGGAAAGGCCGCCGACATGAGCGAGCCCGTGCTGGTCGCCCTGCGCGGCGCCTCCTTCGCCTACGAGGACGGCCCCGTCGTCGTCGACGGGCTGGACTTCGAGGTCCGCGGCGGACGCGCGCTCGCGCTGCTGGGCCGCAACGGCAGTGGCAAGACCACGCTGATGCGGCTGCTCAGCGGCGGACTGCGGCCGCGCACCGGCGAACTGACCGTCGAGGGGCGCGCGGTCGGCTACGACCGCAAGGGCCTGACCCGGCTGCGGACGACCGTGCAGCTGGTGGTGCAGGACCCCGACGACCAGCTGTTCGCCGCGTCCGTCGGCCAGGACGTGTCGTTCGGACCGCTGAACCTCGGCCTGTCCGACGTGGAGGTGCGGGCCCGCGTCGACGAGGCCCTCGCCGCCCTCGACATCACGGCCCTGGCCGACCGGCCCACCCATCTGCTGTCGTACGGGCAGCGCAAGCGGACCGCCATCGCGGGCGCCGTCGCCATGCGGCCGCGCGTGCTGATCCTCGACGAGCCGACCGCCGGGCTCGACCCCGACGGCCAGGAGCGGCTGCTCGCCACCCTCGACGGGCTGCGCGCGTCCGGGACGACGGTGGTGATGGCCACCCACGACGTCGACCTCGCGCTGCGCTGGGCCGACGACGCCGCACTCCTCACCCCGTCCGGCGCGCACACCGGGCCCGCGGCGGCGATGCTGGCCCGTACGGACCTGCTCGGGCAGGCCGGGCTGCGGCTGCCGTGGGGGATCGCCGCCGCCGAACTGCTGCGCGCACAGGGCCTGTTGCCCGCCGCGGCACCCGGACCGCGCACGGCCGAGGAACTCTCCGCCCTGACGACGGCCCGTACGGGGACGTGACCTCGTGCGGACCGGGCGGGAGCCGGCGCCCGCGCTCGGGGGCGTGACCGGCCGCACCTCTGCTCCGGCCGGCCCGGCGGACGTCTTCCCCGGTCCGGTGAACGTCTCCCCCCTCACCGCCGTATTCGACGAGGTGAGCGGGCGTGAGGCGGGGGGCGGGGCCGTGTGGGTGCGGGCCGGGGTGTTCGCCGTGCTCGGGACCGTGCTCGCGCTGCTCGGGCATCACGCGATCGCCGAGGCGGCGGTGCCGTGGCGGCTCGCGGGGGCGCTCGTCGCCGTCCAGCTCGCCGCGTTCCTGCCGCTGGCCCGGCGCCGTCCGTCGCCGGTCGTGACCCTCGGGGCCACGCTGCTGACGCAGGGCGCCCTGCATCTCGCGCTGTCCCTCGCCGACGGCCACGCGCCGGCGGCGCTGCCGGGTCACGCCGGGCACGCCGGTCATCCGGCGGCGGCCGGCGGGGACGGGCACGTCTGGCATCACGGCGGGATGCCGATGGCCGCGGTCCACACGGCCGCCGCGCTCGCGGTGGCCTGGCTGCTGCACCGGGCGGACGTCCGGACGCGGGCCGCGCTCGGCCTGCTGCGCACGCTCGGCCGGGCCGCCGCGGCCGCCTTGGCCCAGGTGCTGCCCCGCCCGGTGCCCCGTCCGGAGCCGGTACGGCCCCGGGCGCCCGGCCGGCGCAGCGGCGCGTTCCTGGCGCCGGCCGGGCCGGGTCCGGCGAACGTCCTGGAGCACGCGGTGGGGCGCAGGGGCCCACCGCGTGGGGAGAACCCCTCGGTCCTTCACCGGCCCCGGTCGTCACCGGGCCGGATCCTCCCGTTCCCGCAAGGAGTTCCCCCGTGTCCGTGTCCCACCCCGTCCGCCCCCTGGCGCGCGTCGGCCGCCGTCTCGGGCTCGCCGGCGCCGTCGCGCTGACGGCCACCCTCGCCCTGGCCGCACCGGCCGCCGCCCACGCCGAGGTCGAGGCCGACCGCCCGCAGGCGCTCGCCGAGAACGTCACCCTGACCTTCGTCTCCGAGGCCGAGTCCGCCTCCGCCGGCTTCCGTGAGGTGCGGGTCGTCCTGCCCGAGGGCATCGCCCCCACCGCCGTCACCCTCGGCAAGGCCCCCAAGGGCTGGAAGTTCACGGCGACCGAGGACGGCTACACCCTGGCCGGTCCGGCGCTCGGCACCGGCGTCGACGCGGAGTACAGCGTGAAGGTCCGCCAGCTGCCGGACGCCGAGGAGCTGGCGTTCAAGACCGTCGAGACGTACGACGACGGCGAGATCTCCCGGTGGATCGAACTGCCCGCCGACGGCAAGGAGGCCGAACAGCCCGCTCCGCTGCTGAAGCTGAAGGCCGCGGCCCCGGGGGCCACGCCGGTCGGGGCGAGCCCCACGCCGTCGGAGACGGCGGGGTCCCCGTCCGCGGCCGCTTCTTCCACCCCGTCGCCGAAGTCGTCGTCGAAGTCCGCGTCGGAGTCCGCCTCGGCCGACGAGGACTCCGGGACGTCCACCGGCCTGCTGGCCGGCGGGGCCGCCGCGACGCTGCTGGTCCTCGGCGGCGGAGCCTGGTGGTTCCTCAGGCGTCGGGCCGCCGGCACGTCCGAGGACTGACCCGGACCGCCGTCGACCCGGGGCCGCGAGAGCGTACGCCTCGCCCCGGGTCGACGGCCGGCACCCGGCGCCACGAACGCGGCGCCGGGTGCCGAGGGCTCAGAAGACGCCCTGGCCCGGGACGAGGATCCCCCGCGGGTCGTACGTGCGCTTCGCCGCCTCCAGCGCCGGCCAGGCCGGGCCGAAGTGGTCCCGCCAGTCCTCGGGGGTGAACGGGATGCTGCCCACCGGGTACTGCGTGCCGCCGGCCGCCGCGGCGGCCTCGTACGCGGAGCGGTTGGCCGCCAGCAGACGCTCGACGGTGGCCGTGTCGTCCGGCGGGGTGGCGCCGAGGATGTCGAACAGGTACGACACGTCCTCGTCGGAGGTGCGCAGCAGCGGGGTCGTGAGGCGCTCCTTCAGCATCGGGTAGAAGAGGATGACGCCCGGGCCCAGATCGGCCGGGGTGAGGTTCGCCAGCAGCGGTCCGCTGACGGACGCGGCCGCCGAGCCCGGCAGCATGAGGTTGAGCCACGGGTGGGCGTACGTCCAGAAGCCGGCCTCCTTGAGGGAGGCGACGAGCGGTGCCAGCCGGTCCAGGAAGTCGTAGTAGGACCGGTCGGTGTACTGCACCCCGGCCGGATCGTGGCGCAGACCGCTCAGCAGGGCCGTGTCGTCCGGTGCGGGGCCGACCGGAGGGCCGTAGGCCACCGCCTCCAGGCTGTAGGCGCGGAAGGCTCCCTGGGCGTCTACGTGGACCTGACCTTCCACGTAGTCGAAGCGGCCGTCCTGGACGAGCACGCGCTGGTCGTCCAGGAACGTCTCCAGGTCGTCGTAGGGCAGTTGGTAGTGGCGGACCGACTCGGGCGCGGGCACCAGGCGCAGGGTGGCCTCGACGATGATCGCGCACTGGCCGAGGCCGGCCAGGACGGCGTGGAAGAGGTCGGGGCGCCGGGACGGGGAGCAGCGGACCAGCTCGCCCGCTCCGGTGACGACCCGCAGCGCGGTGACGTTGTCGACCTGGGCGCCGTGCCGATGGATCTGGCCGCCGAGGCCGCCGACGGACAGGGTGCCGCCGACGGAGAGTTCGATGTAGTCGGTGAAGACGGGCGGGGTGAGACCGTGGGCGAGGGTCGCCCTGGCCACCTCGCTCCACTTGGCGCCCGCGCCGACGGTGACGGTGGTGCTGTGCGGCCCCACGGGGCCGATGGCCGCGAGCGGCGCGGTCTCGACGACCAGGCCGTCCGCCACCTGCGCCTGCCCGTACGGGGCGTGCCCCTGGCCACGCGGCGCGACCGGCAGACCCAGGTCGTTGCAGAACCGGACCATGGCGACGACGTCGCGCACCGAGCCGGGGCGCAGGACGGCCAGGGGTCGGCGGTGGACGATGTGGCCGTAGTCGTCGGCCGCGGCGCTCAGCGACGCCGCGTCGGTGACGAGCGTGCCGTCCAGCCCGGGGATCCTGGCCAGGGCGGATCCCGGCTCCGCGGCGGTCGCGGTCCAGGTGCGGGCCGCGGTGTCGAATCCGATCACCGCCGTGCCGGTGACGGTGAGTCCACGTAATACGGTGCGTCTGGACGGTGTGCGGGACATACGCACTACCACCTCTCAAGCGCTGGTCAAGTGGTCAAATCCACGACAGCGTAGGCGAGTTGATCCCGTACGGCATCGGGTTTCCCTGGCGTCCCGGTGCACGGCCCACGCCCGTGGACGACCACTACGACGCGCTCGGGGCGGGCGTGCTGCCGCTCATGCCGCGGAGCTGCTGGATGTTCCCGCCGACCTTGTCGCGGGCCTGCTCCAGCAGCTCGGGCTTGGCGCTGACGACCCACTGCGGGCCGACCAGATAGGTGCCCCCGTAGATGGCGGCGGCGTCCAGCCAGGTCAGCTTGAACTTCTCCGCGGGGAAGGTGGTGATGAGGTAGTCGGCCTGCGCCGCGTGGCAGGTGCCCTCGCGCAGTTCGTCGGCGTCGGTGCGGATCTCGGCCTCGCAGCCGATCAGCCCGGCGATCACCTCGACCCTCGCCGGGGCCACGACGCCGGCCGCGGGGGCGGCGGAGAGCTTCGACGGGTCGCTGTTCCCCACGGCGTCCGCGGCGCCGCCCGTGCCCCCGCCGCACGCCGTGACCGGCAGGAGCAGCGCCAGACCGGCGACGAGCGCGGCACCGCGCGGCAGACGGGCGGTGGATGTGCTTCGGCCGGTGGTTCCTCGCTGCGACTGCTGTGACACGTGCCCTCTCCGTGTTCCGGTCCACGCTGTTCCCGTCCGCGCCGGCGGACGGGGTGACGACTGTCCAGAGGTACGGACGGTCCGTGACGGCTGTTCACCCACGCCCGGCCCGGACCTGCCCTGCCCGGCCCGCGGTGATCGCCGATGTCCGACCCGACCGGCACCCGGTCCACAGGGACCGCTTAGCATCACCCGTGATGAGGAGCAGGGCGCCGCTGGCGCAGCGCGGGGACCGCGGCGCGTGGGGGGCCACGCGGACCGCGGCACTGCTGCCTGCCCTGGCCGTGCTCCTCGGCGCGCTGCTGATGTGCCTGGGCCACGGGACGCACGGTGTCGTCGCCCTGCACTCCGCGCCCACGGCGGTCACCGTCTCCCCGAAGCAGCCCACGGCGGTCACCGTCCCCGCGGGGCGGCCGACGGCGGACGGGACGGCCGCGCACCATGGCGGGCGGACCGTGTTCCGGGGTGTCTGCCCGGCGGGCGGCAGTTGCTGCGTCCCGGCCGTCCACGCCGGTGGCGCGGTGCTCGCCGCTCCCGTCCCGACCGCGCCGGCGCTGCTGCGCCGGGTCCCGGGCCCTCCCACCCCACCGGACACCCCCGCCCTCCCCACCGGCCGCCCACCGCCCGGCGCCGCTCCCGACCTCCACGTTCTCCAGGTGCAGCGGACCTGAACGGCCCTGGCCGCACGGCACCCCCACGCCCGCCCACGCGCGCGTGCCGCCGTACGCCGTCCGTCCGCCCGTCGCATCCGCCCCGCCGCACGACGACACCGTGCGGCGGAGAGAGAGGACATCCCCATGAGCAAGACCAGCAAGAAGGCCGCGGCCGCCGGCCGCAAGGAGCGCATCGAGGCGCTGCGCCGCGCCGAGCAGGCCCGCGAGCGGCGCAACCGCGTCATCACCCTCACCCTGAGCACGGTCATCGTCGCCGGACTGATCGGCTGGGGCGTGTACGCGATCAACAGCGCCAACGAGAAGGAGGAGCAGCAGGCAGCCGAGGCGAAGAAGCCGGTGCGGGGCGAGAAGAGCTGGGACGCGAAGAAGCTGACGCAGAACCACGTCAAGGAAGCGGTCGACTACCCGATGAACCCGCCCGTCGGCGGCGACCACCACCAGGCGTGGATGACCTGCGACGGCACGGTCTACACGAAGGCCGTGGCGAACGAGAACGCCGTGCACTCGCTGGAGCACGGCGCGGTGTGGGTCACCTACAACACAAAGGCGGCCGAGGCCGACGTCAAGGCGTTGGCCGACAGGGTCTCCCGGACGCCCTACACGCTGATGAGCCCGGTCGAGGACCAGTCCGGGGCGATCATGCTGTCGGCCTGGGGCCACCAGCTCACCGTGGACAAGGCGTCCGACGCCCGGGTCGAGCAGTTCTTCACCAAGTACGTCCAGGGAGCGCAGACCCCGGAACCCGGTGCCGCCTGCACCAACGGGCTGACCGGCGCGTAGCGGCCGTCGGCGGCACGGGCGCGGGCCGCGTCCGTGCCGCCGCGCATCGCCCGGTCCGGGTGCCGCCCGGGTGGTCCGGGTGCCGCCCGGGTCCGGGTGCCGGTCAGTCCCGCTGGGCGGTCTGCTCCGCGGCCTTCTTGATCGCCTCGCGGATCCGGGAGTACGTGCCGCAGCGGCAGACGTTCTCGATCCGGTCGATGTCGGCGTCGGTGGGCTGCGGCGTCCGCGTGAGCAGGGCGGCCGCCGCCATGATCTGGCCCGGCTGGCAGAACCCGCACTGCGCCACGTCGCGGTCGAGCCAGGCCTGTTGCACGGGGTGCAGCGTGTCGCCGTCGGCCAGGCCCTCGATGGTGGTGACCGCCCGGCCCGCGCAGTCGGCGACCGGTACGACACAGGGCTGGATCTCCGCACCGTCGAGATGGCTCGTGCAGGCGCGGCAGACGCCCACCCCGCAGCCGTACTTGGGCCCGGTGACGTTCAGCAGGTCCCGCAGCACCCACAGCAGCGGCATGTCGTCCGGCGCGTCGACGGTGACCTGCTCGCCGTTCAGGACGAAGGAGTGGGACGGCATCTGCACCTTCCATAATCCGGGATCAGGGGTCTCAGAAGTCCAGGGGGAAGCGGCGCGGTCTGGTGCCGGTGGCGCGGGCGTAGGCGTTGGCGACCGCGGCCGCCGCCGCGGGGACACCGAGTTCGCCCGCGCCGCCCGGCTCCCGCCGCGAGGGCATCAGGTGCGCCTCGAAGTGCAGCGGGGCGTCCCGCTGGCGGGCGTAACGGAAGTCGGCGTAGCTGCTCTCGCGGACCGCTCCCCGGTCGATGTGGAGGCCGGCCGTCAGCACGGTGGAGATGCCGTCGACGGCGGTGCCCATGAGCTGCGCCTCCAGTCCGCGCGGGTTGACGGCCGTCCCGACGTCGGCCGCCATCACCACCCGGGTCACCCGGGGGGCCTTCGGATCGGTGACGTCGATCTCGGCCAGGCAGGCCACGCACGAGCCGTACTCCTCGTGGACGGCGATGCCCTGCGCCTGGCCGGCCGGCAGGGCCCGGCCCCAGTGCCCGGCCGACGCGGCCTTGTTGAGCACGGCTCGCAGGGTCTTGCTCCGCAGTGTCGTACGCCGGAACGCGACCGGGTCCTTGTGCAGGGCCCGCGCCACCTCGTCGACGAGGATCTCCTCGGCGGTGCGCATGGTCCCGGAGTCCACCGACCGCCAGGGCCCGAGGGGGATCGCCGGCAGTTCGACGGAGCCCGAGTCGCCGTCGACACGGCCGAAGTTGTAGAGGCCGCTGTCGCTGGGCAGGGGCCCCTGGGCGCGGGCGACGAGCGCCCTCGCGCCGCCCTGCGCGGACAGCCCCTTTCCGTCGTACGCCTCACTGACCGAGGCCGTCGCATGGGTGAACGCGACGACTCTGCCCCGGGCGTGGCTGGCCCGGATCCGGTGGTGGCTGGCCGGGCGCATCCGGCCGTGCCGGACGTCGTCGGCGCGGCTCCACATCAGTTTGACGGGCCGCCGGGCCGCCTTCGAGATCAGGGCCGCCTCGATCGCCGCGTCGTGGTTCAGCCGCCGGCCGAACGAGCCGCCGCCGCGCAGGACATGGACCTTCACCTTCGCCGCGGACAGTCCGACCGCCGAGGCGACGGCCTCCCGCGCGTCCATCGGGGTCTGGGAGGAGAACCAGATCTCGGCCCGGTCGGCGCGGACGTCCGCCACCGCGGTGAGCACCTCCATCGGGGCGTGGCCGACGAACGCGAACTCGAACTCGCCCTCCGTCTGCGCCGATCCGCTCGGCGGGGTGCCGAGCCGGGGGACGGCGGCCCGCAGCCGGGAGCGGATCGCGGCGTCGGAGAGCGACGCGAGGGGGCCCGGGGCCCAGGTGATCCGCAGCGCGTCCCTGGCCCGGAAGGCATGGTGGAAGGAGTCGGCCACCACGGCGACCCCGCCGGGCACCTTGACGACCGCGTGGACGCCCGGCATGGCGCGCGCCGCCCGGTCGTCGACCGAGACGAGTGTCCCGCCCAGCGTCGGCGGCCGCGCCACCACGGTCGGCTTCGCCCCGGCAACGGCCAGGTCACCGGCGTACTTCGCCTTGCCGGTGACGATGTCCCGGGCGTCGATCCGGGTCGTGGGCGTGCCGATCACCCGGTGCCGGGAGACGGGTTTGGGCCGGCTCGACACGGTGGTCCGGGTGATCCGGGCGGCGCTCGCGGTCAGCGATCCGAAGGTGGCCGAGCGGCCGTCCGGCGCGAACACCTTCGTGTCCCGGGTGCGCAGGGTCCACCCGGGCAGGCCCCAGCGGCGGGCGGCGGCGGTGACCAGTTTGGCGCGCGCCAGGGCGGCCAGTTCGCGGGCCGGGCCGTACAGCGAACGGACCGAGCTGGAACCGCCGGTGTACTGGTTGCCCCGGGCGCGGGCGTCGGCGAGCGGGATGTCGATGTCGCCGAGCCGGGCGTCCAGCTCCTCGGCGATCATCATGGCGACGGCGGTGGTGACACCCTGTCCGACCTCGACGCGCGGCAGCCGGACGACGACCCTGTTGGCCGCGGTGACCTGGAGGACGAGCATCTCCTCGTCGGTGCCGGTGACCAGGACGTCGGACGCCGCGCGGGCGGGTTCGGCGTCGGCCGCGGACGAGGAGTCGCAGCCCAGGGGCGCCGCGACGGTCAGGGTGGACGCCGCGAGCGAGTAGACCATGAATCTGCGGCGGGACAGCGGACGGGCCACCGGACACTCCTCTCCAGGCCTTTCGGGTGGGCGCGGCCTGAACCTCGCCCCGTGCTTCGCCCCGTAGGAGGGCCCGGCGGGCCCGGAGGTTGCCTGCGCGGCGGCGCTCCGTGCGCCGCCGGCCGGCTCGGTCCTGGCCGGCGTCGCGGACGAGCGGGGCGGCCTGGACCCGGAGAAGGGCTGCGATGACCCCCACGACCTGGAGTTCACCGGCACCACCTGCTGCCGGCCCGCGATCCCGGCACCACCTGCTGCCGGCCCGCGATCCCGGCCCCGCCCGTGAGGCCGACGCCGGCTGCGCCGCCGCCTGGCGCGGGCCGGCCCGCGCCCGCCGTACCGCGGGCGGCTCGGCCTGCGGTGAGGCGGCGGCCGGTCGCGGTCCCGCCCGACCGCGACCGGCCCGCGACGGGTCTCGGGGGCCCGTCGGAGGCACGCGGCGCGTTATGATCACGCGCACGCCGGCGGACGACGAGTGACCCCGTACCCAGCCCGCGCACCCAGCTCCCGCACCACGATCGAGGAACCCCGGGATCACCCATGACCGACTCCGGCCATCGGCTCGACACCGTCGCCCACGCCCAGGACGGCACCGCCCTGGCCTGCCAACTCCGGGGGCAGGGATACCCGTTGGTCCTCCTGGCCGGGCAGGCGAACAACCACCACTGGTGGGACCGGGTCCGCGCGGACTTCCATGCCGGCCACTGCACCATCACCCTCGACCAGCGTGGCACCGGGGCCGGCGACAAGCCCGAAGGGCCCTACTCCACACGGCAGTTCGCCGACGACGTGATCGCCGTGCTGAACCGCCTCGGCATCGAGCGGGCCGACGTCTACGGCACCTCCATGGGCGGCCGGGTCGCCCAGTGGGTGGCCGTCCGGTATCCCGAGCGGGTCCGCCGGCTCGTCCTGGGCTGCACCTCGCCCGGCGGCCCGCACGCCGTCGAGCGCGACACGGCCGTACGGCGGGCCCTGGCGCAGGCCGATCCGGCCGCCGCCCGGGAGGCCCTGACCGACCTGATGTACTCCCCCGGCTGGCGGGCCGCGCACCCCGGCCCGTACACCACGCTCGGCGACCCCGGGATGCCCCCGCACGCCCGCCGCGGCCATCTGCTGGCCAGCAACGGGCACGACGCGTGGGACGTCCTGCCCCGGATCACGGCACCCACGCTGATCCTCCACGGCGACCAGGACCGGCTCACCCCGCCGGACAACCTCCCGCTGCTCGCCGCCCGTATCCCCGACGCCCGCACCCGTCTGTTCCCCGGTGCCCGGCACGCCTACTTCGAGGAGTGCCGCGCGGAAGCGGGCGCGCTCGTCACCGAGTTCCTCGCGCGGGGCCTCTGACCGGCTTCCCGCAACGGCAGCCCCCGGAAACCCCAGAACCCCAGAAACCGCTTGCCGGAACCATTGACGGGGTCATGCACACCCCCTATCTTCTGGCCGAAGTTACGAACCTGGTTCGAAATAACGAACAGCACGGCAGAGCAACCCCGAACAGCCCGAGCGACCCGCTCGATCGACCGCACAAGGCGACTTCACGGACAAGGGACGGTCCCGTATGCCTCGGATGGTTCGAAGGCGCCCCGGCGCGCCCGCAACACGGCGCAGACCCCTGCTCGTCTGCGTACTCGCGCTCCTCGTCGCCCTGGTGGCGGCGACCCAGCCGGTGTCCGCGGCGGACGGCCGCCCGTACACCAACCCGGTCAAGTCGGCCAAGGGCGCCGACCCCTGGCTGGAGTACTACGACGGCAACTACTACCTGGTCACCACCACGTTCACCGGCGTCCTCGCCATGCGCAAGGCGCCGACGCTGGCGGGCCTGGCGACCGCGCCCAGCGTGCAGGTGTGGTCGGACACCACCTCGACCCGCAACACCAACATCTGGGCACCGGAGATCCACCGGTTCAACGGCAAGTGGTACCTGTACTACTCGGCCGGGCAGAGCGGCGTCGCCTGCTGCGACTCCCAGCGCACCCATGTCCTGGAGAGCGCCGGCACCGACCCGCTGGGCCCGTACACGTACAAGGGCTCGCTCACCGGCTCCAATCTCACGCCGGGCGGCTGGCTGATCGACGCGAGCGTGCTCCAGGCGAACGGCAATCTGTATCTCGTCGGATCCGGCTTCGTGAACGGCGGCACGCAGAGCCTGGTCATCGCGCCGATGAGCAATCCGTACACGCTCTCCAGCAGCACCTTCACGGTCATCTCCAGCCCCACGCTGAGCTGGGAGACCTCGGGCGCGCCGGTCAACGAGGGGCCGGAGCCGCTGTATCACGACGGCCGTACCTTCCTGACCTTCTCCGCAAGTTACTGCCAGACGGCCGACTACAAGCTGGGGCTGCTCGAACTGACCGGTTCCGACCCGCTGAACGCGGCGTCCTGGAAGAAGACCCAGACCCCCGTGTTCCAGCGCAACGACGCCGCCGGCGTCTACGGCCCCGGTCACAACGGCTTCTTCAGCTCGCCGGACGGCACCGAGAACTGGATCGTCTACCACGCCAACTCCTCGTCCGGCGGGGGCTGCGGCAACGGGCGGACCACCCGGGCCCAGAAGTTCACCTGGAACGCCGACGGCACGCCGAACTTCGGCACGCCGGTGGCGCTCGGCACGACACTCCCGGGCCCGTCCGGCGAGACGGCGGCGACCCCCACGTCGTACACCCTGGTGAACCGCAACAGCGGCAAGTGCCTGGATCTGTCGGGCGGCTCCACCGCCAACGGCACGAACGTCTTCCAGTGGAGCTGCACCGGCGGGACCAATCAGAAGTGGCGGATCGAGGATCTGGCCGACGACACCAGCCGGCTGGTGAACGTGGCCGGGGGCGGGGTGCTGGACACCGCCGACTGCTCCGGCGCCGACGGCGCCGATCTGCGCCAGTGGTCGTGGCTGAACAACAAGTGCCAGCGGTTCCGGCTCGTCCACACCGCGAGCGGCGACTACGTGCGGATCGTCAACGAGAACAGCGGCAAGGTCGCCGACGTGGCGGACTGCGGCACCGTGAACGGCACCGACGTACGGCAGTGGACCTGGCTGGACAACACCTGCCAGCAGTGGCGCCTCGTGCCCACCGCCTGACCCCCTCCGCCCAGCACTCCCCCCCCCCCCGCATCAGGAGAATTCCCTTGAGACGCAACGCCGTACGGCTGTTCCTGGCCGTCCTCGTCGCCCTCGCGGCCGTGCTCACCGGCACGGCCGCCCCCGCCCAGGCCGCCGTACCGGAATCCCCCGCCGTGACCTACACCAACCCGATCGCCGCGCAGCGCGCCGACCCGCACATCTTCCGGCACACCGACGGCTACTACTACTTCACCGCCACGGTCCCCGAGTACGACCGCATCGTGCTGCGCCGGGCCACGACGATCCAGGGCCTGTCGACGGCCCAGGAGGTCACCGTCTGGACCAGGCACACCAGCGGGATCATGGGCGCCCACATCTGGGCACCGGAGATCCACTTCATCGACGGCAAGTGGTACGTGTACTTCGCGGCCGGCGCCACCGACGACGTGTGGGCGATCCGGATGTACGTCCTGGAGGGCACCGGCAGCAACCCGCTGACCGCGACATGGACCGAGAAGGGCCAGATCAGAACCACCTGGGAGAGCTTCTCCCTCGACGCCACGACCTTCACCGTGGGCGGGGTGCGCTATCTCGCCTGGGCGCAGCGCAATCCGGCCGAGGACAACAACACCAGCCTGTTCATCGCGAAGATGGCCAACCCCTGGACGATCTCCGGCACTCCGGCGGAGATCTCCCGGCCGACGCTGTCCTGGGAGACGGTCGGCTACAAGGTCAACGAGGGTCCCGCGCTCGTCCAGCACGGCGACAAGGTCTTCATGACCTACTCGGCGAGCGCCACCGACGCCAACTACTGCCTGGGGCTGCTGACCGCGTCCGCGACGGCGGACCTCACCGCGCCGGCGTCCTGGACGAAGAGCGCGTCGCCCGTGTTCACGTCGAACGCCGCGACCTCGCAGTACGGGCCGGGACACAACTCGTTCACCGTGTCCGAGGACGGAAAGTCGGACATCCTCGTCTACCACGACCGCAGCTACAAGGACATCAGCGGCGACCCGCTGAACGACCCCAACCGCCGCACGCGCGTGCAGAAGGTGTACTGGAAGGCCGACGGCACGCCCGACTTCGGCGTCCCGGTCGCCGACGGCGTCACCCCGCAGCGGTTCTCCTCCTTCAACTACGCGGACCGTTTCGTCCGGCACTGGGAGTACCGCGCCAGGATCGAGGCGAACGTCAGCCCGCTCGCGGACTCGCAGTTCCGGGAGGTTGCCGGGCTCGCCGGCACCGGCACGGTCGCGCTGGAGTCGGCCAACTTCCCCGGCTACTACCTGCGGCACAAGAACTTCGAGGTGTGGCTGGAGAAGAACGAGGGCACGGCGGCCTTCGCCTCCGACGCGAGCTTCTACCGTCGGGCCGGCCTCGCGGACTCGGCGGGGGTCTCGTACGAGTCGTACAACTACGCCGGCCGGTACGTCCGCCACTACAACTACGCGCTGTACGTGCAGACACCGAGCACGGCCACGGACCGCGGGGACGCCACCTTCTACGCCCAGTGAGGCGCCGGACGGCATGATCCGGAGACTATACATAGCGTGTATACACGCTATGTATAGTCTCGGCATGCCTTCTCTGACCAGGAAGATGAAGAACACGGGGGCCGGGTTGCGTGCCGTCGCCGTCTCGGTGGCGGCCGCTTCGCTGGCGGTCGTCCTCACCGGCTGCGGCGGACTCGACACCACCGCGCCGAGCTCCGTCCGCGCCGAGCCCGCGACCACCACCCAGGCCGCCCGGTTCGGCTCCGTCGACTGCCGCGAGGCGAAGTGCATCGCCCTCACCTTCGACGCCGGACCCAGCGAGAACTCCGCACGACTGCTGGACATCCTGAAGGAGAAACAGGTACCGGCGACGTTCTTCCTGCTGGGGAAGCGGCACATCGAGAAGTACCCGGAACTCGTCGAGCGCATGGCCGCCGAGGGCCACGAGGTGGCCAGCCA
Source organism: Streptomyces phaeofaciens (assembly GCF_014648915.1). Classification (GTDB taxonomy): domain Bacteria; phylum Actinomycetota; class Actinomycetes; order Streptomycetales; family Streptomycetaceae; genus Streptomyces; species Streptomyces phaeofaciens. Next base: position 185,645 of record NZ_BMSA01000011.1, read on the forward strand.
CACCTGGGACCACAAGATCCTCACCGACCTGGGCGAGGACGAGATACGCGAGGAACTCCGGCGCCCCAACGACGCGATAGAGCGCCTCACCGGCCGCGCGCCCACCCTGATGCGCCCGCCGCAGGGCCGCACCGACGACACCGTGCACAAGATCTCCCGCGAGCTGGGCCTCGCCGAGGTGCTGTGGACGGTGACCGCCAAGGACTACACGACGACCGACTCCGACCTGATCCGTGAGCGCGTCCTCGACCAGGCCGGCCGCGACGGCATCATCCTGCTGCACGACATCTACGACGGCACCGTGCCGGCCGTGCCCGGGATCATCGACGCGCTGAAGGAACGCGGGTACGTGTTCGTCACCGTGCCCCAGCTGCTGGCGCCCGGCGAGGCGAAGCCGGGCGAGGTCTACCGCTGACACCCCGGCCCGGGTGCGGCCACGTCACATGCCCGCGCCACTGCGCCAACGGTGTGACCCGAGGGGGAACGGTCCACCGGGCCGCGCGGACTCCCTACGATCACTGTGTGGTCACCTTCCAGCTCGAACGCACGGTCCCCCTCCCCCTGAAGGAGGCGTGGCGCCGGCTCACCGAGTGGCAGCGGCACGGCGATGTCGTCCCGCTGACCCGCGTCACCGTCGTCACTCCCCCGCCGACCCGCGAGGGCACGGTGTTCGTGGCGCGCACGGGCCGGGGCCCGTTCGCCTTCGACGACCGGATGGAGGTCACCGTGTGGTGTCCGCCGACCGAGGACGAACCCGGCCTGTGCCGGCTGGAGAAGCGCGGCCGGGTCGTCATGGGCTGGGCCGAGATCGAGGTCCGGCCCGGCCCCGGCGGCCGGGCACGGGTGATCTGGCGGGAGGAACTGCGCGTACGCCTCCTGCCCTCCCCCCTCGACCCGCTGCTGCGGGCCGCGTCCCGGCGGATGTTCGGCCGCGCGGTCAACCGTCTGCTGCGCCGCCCCTGACCCTCGGCGGACCCCGCCCGTGCGGTCTGGGCAACGGCGTCGACCGCATGCCAGGGTGGGTCCATGGCGGACACGGGGGAGATCGAGGCACTGGCGGCGGACGGTCTGCGGTGGCTGCTGGCGGCCGCGCGGGACACCGGGAACGGCGGACTCGGATGGCCCGTCAGGCCGTCGGACGGCGAGGTCGATCCGATGCTGTACAACGGCACCGCAGGGGTGGTTCCGGTGCTGCTGGAGGCGTGGCGGCACTTCGGGGACGACACGTACGCGGACGGCGCCCTGCGCGCGGCCCGTTCCCTGGCCGACGCGGTCGACGGCCATCCGGACGACTCGCTCTACTTCGGCCGCACCGGGATCGCGCTCGTCCTGCGCGCCGTCCACCGTGAACTCGACTGCCCGGCCGCCGGCCTGGCGGCCGCTCGGGCCCTGGAGGGGGTGCGGGCGCGGTTCGACGGGACGCGCTGGGGCGAGCTGTTCGAGCTGATGGGCGGCAACGCGGGGATCGGGCTGGGGGCCTGGGCGGCCGGGGACGCGGAGCTGGCGCTGCTCGCGCTGGAGCCGTACGCGCGGACGGCCGAGCGCACCCCCGCGGGCGTCACCTGGGAGTTCAGGGCAGGGGTGGCGGAGCGGCTGCACCATGTCTCGCACGGCACCCTCGGGATCGTGTACGCCCTCGCCGCGGTCGGGACGGCCGCCGGGCGCGCCGATCTGGTCGGCCTGGCGCGGGCCGGGGCGGCCGATGTCGTGGCCCGGGACGAGGGCGGTCCCGACGGGTTGCTGATCCCGCACTCCGACCCGCCGTACCGGCCCGACGCCACCCGGCGGCACAGCTACGGCTGGTGCCACGGTCCGGCCGGGGACGCCCAGGTGTTCCGGCTGCTGCGGGACGCCCTCGGTGAGCCCGGGTGGGCGGAACTCGCCGGCCGCTGCTGGCACACCGTCACGCACTCCGGGCTGCCGCGGCGCCTGTGGCCGGGCTTCTGGGACAACAACGGCCGTTGCTGCGGCACCGCGGGCGTACTGGCGCTGGCCTGCGACCGGATCGCCGAGCAGGGCGACTCCCCCGACTTCGCCCACGTCCTGGCCACGGACCTCCTCGATCGCGCGACACGGGACGCGCGGGGCGCACGCTGGTCCAACGTCGAGCACCGGTCCGACCCGAGCGCGCTGGAGCCGCAGACCGGGTGGGCGATGGGCAACGCGGGCATCGTCCGGGAGCTGCTGCGGTACACCCGGGTCGCCCGGGGCGGCGACCCCGCCTACACGTTCACCTGGCCCGACCAGCCGGTGCCACGGCCTCGCACCACGGACGAGCGGCCGGTGCCACGGCCTCGCACCACGGACGACCGGCCGGTTACGCGGCCTCGCGCCACGGACGACCGACCGTTGCCGCGGCCTCGCGCCACGGACGACCGGCGGCCGGTGCCACCGTCTCAGGCCACCGAGCCGATGCGTCCGGCGGGGGCCGATGTCACGTCGTGATGGATCGGCGTGTGCGCACCGGTCAGGGAGATCCCGCTGCCGCCGCGCCGGTTCGCGACGATCTCCGCGGCGATCGACAGTGCCGTCTCCTCGGGTGTGCGGGCGCCCAGGTCCAGGCCGATGGGTGAGCGCAGCCGGGCCAGCTCCAGTTCGGTGACGCCGACCTCGCGCAGGCGCTCGTTGCGCTCCAGGTGCGTACGGCGCGAGCCCATCGCGCCGACGTACGCGACCGGGAGGCGCAGGGCCAGCCGGAGCAGGGGCACGTCGAACTTGGCGTCATGGGTGAGGACGCACAGGACGGTCCTGGAGTCGACCTCGGTGCGTTCGAGGTAGGTGTGCGGCCACTCGACGACGATCTCGTCCGCCTCCGGGAAGCGGGCCTTCGTCGCGAAGACGGGGCGGGCGTCGCACACCGTCACATGATGGCCGAGGAACTTGCCGATCCGGACCAGCGCGGACGCGAAGTCGATCGCGCCGAACACGATCATCCGGGGCGGGGGGACGGAGGACTCGACGAGGACGGTGAGCGGGGCACCGCAGCGGGAGCCCTGTTCGCCGATCTCCAGGGTGCCGGTGCGGCCCGCATCGAGGAAGGCGCCGGCCTCGGCGGCCACGGTGCGGTCGAGTTCGGGATGGCCGCCGAAACCCCCTTCACCACGGCCGTCGGGATGGATCAGCAGCGCGCGGCCGACGAGGTCCGCCGGGCCGGTCACGATCCGGGCCAGGGCGGACGCCGTTCCGCTCGCGGCGGCTTCGAGGGCGGCCGCGACCACCGGGCGGACCGGGTCGCCGGCCCGCACCGGTGTGACGAGGATGTCGATGACGCCGCCGCAGGTGAGGCCCACGGCGAAGGCGTCGTCGTCGCTGTAGCCGAAGCGTTCGAGGACGGGTTCGCCGTCCTGGAGCGCCTGTTGGCACAGTTCGTACACCGCGCCCTCCACACAGCCGCCGGAGACCGAGCCGACGGCCGTTCCGTCGGTGTCCACCGCGAGGGCGGCGCCCGGCCGGCGGGGTGCGCTGCCGCCGACCGCCACCACCGTGGCGACGGCGAAGTCACGTCCCTGCTCGATCCACCGGTTCAGCTCCTCGGCGATGTCCAGCATGTCTCGGTCTCCTTGACGGCGGTGGTGCGGCGGTCGGCGGTCCGGGCGGCGCAGGTCCGCCTCGGTGCCGGGCGCCTAGTGGACGCCCAGCCAGCTCTCGATGGGATGGAGGGCGAAATAGACCAGGAAGATCCCGGTGAGGACCCACATGAAGGCCCCGATCTCCCGCGCCTTGCCCTGGGCGGTCTTGATGGCGACGTGGGAGATGACGCCGGCGGCCACGCCGGTGGTGATGGTGTAGGTGAAGGGCATCAGGACGACGGTGAGGAAGACCGGGATCGCGGTGGCCCGGTCGGCCCAGTCGACGTGCCGGGCGTTCATCAGCATCATCGCGCCGATGACGACCAGGGCGGCGGACGCCACCTCCTGCGGGACGATCGCGGTGAGCGGGGTGAAGAACAGGCAGGCGGCGAAGAAGGCGCCGGTGACGACCGAGGCGAGTCCGGTACGGGCTCCCTCGCCGACGCCGGTCGCCGACTCGATGAACACGGTCTGGCCGGAGCCGCCCGCGACACCGCCGATCGCTCCGCCGGCGCCGTCGATGAACAGGGCCTTGGACAGGCCCGGCATCCGGCCCTTGTCGTCGGCGAGCTTCGCCTCGGTGCCGACGCCGATGATGGTGGCCATCGCGTCGAAGAAGCCCGCGAGGACCAGCGTGAAGACGATCATGCCGACGGTCATCGCGCCGACCTCGCCCCAGCCGCCGAACTCGACGTCCCCGAAGAGCGAGAAGTCGGGCATGGAGACGGCGCTGCCGTGCAGTTCGGGGGCGCCGGCCGCCCACTGCCCGGGGTCGACGACCCCGGTGGCGTTCAGGACGGCGGCGACGGCCGTGCCGCCGACGATGCCGATGAGGATGGCGCCGGGGACGTCGCGGGCCTGGAGCATGAAGATCAGCAGCAGGGTGCCGGCGAACAACAGGACGGGCCAGCCCGCCAGTTCACCCGCCGGGCCGAGGGTGACCGGGGTCGCCTCGCCCTGGTGCACGAAGCCGGACTTGTAGAAGCCGATGAGGGCGATGAACAGGCCGATGCCCATGGTGATGCCGTGCTTCAGGGCGAGCGGGATCGCATTCATGATCATCTCGCGCAGGCCGGTGACGACCAGCAGCATGATGACCACGCCGTACATCACGCACATGCCCATCGCCTGCGGCCAGGTCATCTCCGGGGCGACCTGGGAGGACAGGACTCCGGAGACGGAGAGGCCGGCGGCCAGGGCGAGCGGCACCTTGCCGGCGAAGCCCATCAGCAGCGTGGTGAAGGCCGCGGCGAACGCGGTCGCGGTGATCAGCGCCTTCTGGCCGAGCGTGTCGCCCGCCGCGTCCTTGCCGGACAGGATCAGGGGGTTGAGCAGCAGGATGTACGCCATCGCCATGAAGGTGGTGACGCCGCCGCGCACCTCGCGTGCGACGGTGGATCCCCGCCGGGATATGTGGAAGTACCGGTCGAGCCAGGACCGTCCGGCCGGGACGCGGGTACCTTCGCCCGCGTCGTCGGCAGTGGTCCTCGGCTCCGTTGACTGCTGGGTCATGTGGGGCCTACTCCCAAGGTTCATAGGGGCACCCGCGTGCGACCGCCGCCTGACGGCAGGTCAGCCGCCGTGGCGGCTGCGGGATTTGGGAAGGTGCTTCGGCCGCACGACCCGGGGGACGGCCCGAGACGAACGATCTGAGGTGCTCCGGGCGGCGCGGAGCTGTGACGTTCCGTGCGCCGCCCGGAGATTTCGGTGTTACGCCGTGCCGGTGAGGTGTTCCGGCCGGACCGGCGTCCTGTTCAGCTCCAGCCCGGTCGCGTTCCTGATGGCCGCGAGGACCGCCGGGGTGGACGACAGGGTCGGGGCCTCGCCGATGCCGCGCAGCCCGTACGGGGCGTGGTCGTCGGCGAGTTCGAGCACGTCGACGGGGATGGTCGGCGTGTCGAGGATGGTGGGGATGAGGTAGTCCGTGAAGGAGGGGTTGCGCACCTTCGCCGTCTTCGGGTCGACGATGATCTCCTCCATGACGGCCACGCCGAGACCCTGGGTCGTGCCGCCCTGGATCTGGCCGACGACGGACAGCGGGTTGAGCGCCTTGCCGACGTCCTGCGCGCAGGCCAGTTCGATCACCTTGACCAGGCCCAGCTCGGTGTCGACCTCGACGACGGCCCGGTGGGCGGCGAAGCTGTACTGCACATGCCCGTTGCCCTGGCCGGTGCGCAGGTCGAAGGGCTCGGTCGGCCGGTGCCGCCACTCCGCCTCGACCTCCACGGCCTCCTCGCCGAGGACGTCCACCAGGTCCGCGAGGACCTCGCCGCCGTCGGTGACGACCTTGCCGCCCTCCAGGAGCAGTTCGGCGGTGGCCCAGGCGGGGTGGTACGTCCCGAACCTGCGGCGGCCGGTCTCCAGGACCTTCTCGCGGACCAGCTCGCAGGCGTTCTTCACCGCGCCGCCGGTGACATAGGTCTGCCGGGAGGCCGAGGTGGAGCCCGCGGAGCCGACCTGGGTGTCCGCCGGGTGGATGGTGACCTGGGCGACGCCCAGCTCGGTGCGGGCGATCTGCGCGTGGACGGTGACTCCGCCCTGGCCGACCTCCGCCATCGCCGTGTGCACGGTGGCCACGGCCTCGCCGGCGATGACCTCCATCCGGACCCTGGCGGTGGAGTAGTCGTCGAAGCCCTCGGAGAAGCCGACGTTCTTGATGCCGACCGCGTAACCGATACCGCGGACGACCCCCTCGCCGTGGGTGGTGTTGGACAGGCCGCCGGGCAGCTGGCGTACGTCGGCGCCCTCGCTGCTCTCCCACTGGCGCTCCGGCGGCAGCGGCATCGCGCTGACCCGGCGCAGGAGTTCGGCGACGGGGGCGGGCGAGTCCACCGGCTGTCCGGTCGGCAGGAGCGTGCCCTGCTCCATGGCGTTGCGCCGGCGGAACTCCACCGGGTCCAGGCCGAGTTCCTTCGCCACCTTGTCCATCTGCGCCTCGTAGGCGAAGCACGCCTGGACCGCGCCGAAGCCGCGCATCGCGCCGCAGGGCGGGTTGTTGGTGTAGAGCGCGATCGCCTCGATGTCGACGTCGTCGACGACGTACGGGCCGATGCCGAGCGAGGAGGCGTTTCCGACGACGGCCGGGGAGGCGGAGGCGTACGCGCCGCCGTCCAGGACGATCCGGCACCTGACGTGGGTCAGTTTGCCGTCTCGGGTGGCGCCGTGCTCGTAGTACAGCTTGGCCGGGTGGCGGTGGACGTGGCCGAAGAAGGACTCGAAACGGTTGTAGACGATCTTGACGGGTTTTCCGGTGCGCAGGGCGAGCAGGCAGGCGTGGATCTGCATGGACAGGTCCTCGCGGCCGCCGAACGCGCCGCCGACGCCGGCCAGTGTCATCCGCACCTTGTTCTCGGGCAGGCCGAGGACGGGCGCGATCTGGCGCAGGTCGGAGTGCAGCCACTGGGTGGCGATGTAGAGGTGGACGCCGCCGTCCTCCTCGGGCACGGCGAGGCCGGACTCGGGGCCGAGGAAGGCCTGGTCCTGCATGCCGAAGGTGTACTCGCCCTTGACGATCACGTCGGCCCGCCCGGCGGCCCGGTCGGCGTCGCCGCGGACGATCGGCTGGCGGTGGACGACGTTCGGGTGCGGGACGTGGCCGATGTGGTGGTCGTCGCGGTTCTCGTGGACGAGGATCGCGTCCGGGGCGGTCGCGGAGGCCTCGTCGGTGATGACGGGCAGCTCGCGGTACTCGACCTTGATCTTCGCGGCGGCGCGGCGGGCGGTCTCCGGGTGGTCGGCGGCGACGATGGCGACCGGCTCGCCGTGGTGGCGGACCTTGCCGTGGGCCAGGACCGGGGTGTCCTGGATCTCCAGGCCGTAGTTCTTCACCTCGGTCGGCAGGTCGTCGTACGTCATGACGGCGTACACGCCGGGGGTGGCGAGGGCCTCGGAGGTGTCCAGGGAGACGATCTCGGCGTGGGCGACCGTGGAGCGCAGGATCTGGCCCCAGAGCATGTCCTCGTGCCACATGTCGGACGAGTACGCGAACTCGCCGGTGACCTTGAGGATGCCGTCCGGGCGGAGGGTCGACTCGCCGATCCCGCCCTTGGTCTGCGAGCCCTGGGTGATCTTGGTGGGAGCGCCGGTGGGGGCACCGCCCTGGTCGAGCGACGTCGAGAGCTTGGGGGAGGGCATCGGGTCAGACCGCCTCTCCCTGCCGGGCGGCCGCGAGGCGGACCGCGTCCATGATCTTCTCGTAGCCGGTGCAGCGGCACAGGTTGCCCGAGAGGGCCTCGCGGATGTCCGCGTCCGTGGGGTTGGGGTTGCGCTCCAGCATCTCGTCGGCGGCGACCAGCAGACCGGGCGTGCAGAAACCGCACTGGACGGCGCCGGCGTCGATGAACGCCTGCTGGACGGGGGAGAGTTCGGTGCCCTCTCCGGTCTGCGAGTCGCTGCCCCGGGCCTGCCAGTTCCTGGCCTCGTCGAGCGAGGTGCCGGACGGGGCCTCGCCGCCGCAGGCGCCTCTCGCGCACCCCTTCTCGGCGCGGTCGCGGGCGTAGTCCGCGAGGCCCTCGACGGTGACGACCTCGCGACCCTCGACCTGGCCGGCCGCGACCAGGCAGGAACACACCGGCACACCGTCCAGGCGGACGGTGCAGGAGCCGCACTCGCCCTGCTCGCAGGCGTTCTTGGAGCCGGGCAGGCCCAGCCGCTCACGCAGGACGTAGAGCAGGCTCTCGCCCTCCCACACGTCGTCGGCCTCCTGCGGCCGTCCGTTGACAGTGAAGTTGACGCGCATCACGCAGCTCCCTCGGTGTGGCGGCGGGCGCCGCGGTAGGACTCCCAGGTCCAGGTCAGCGTGCGGCGGGCCATGACGCCGACGGCGTGCCGGCGGTAGCTCGCGGTGCCCCGGACGTCGTCGATCGGGTTGCAGGCGGCGGAGCAGAGGTCCGCGAACTGCTTGGCGACCGACGGGGTGATGATCTTCCCGTTGTCCCAGAAGCCGCCTTCCTCGAGCGCCGCGTCGAGGAAGTCCTCCGCGACCTTCGCCCGGACGGGGGTGGGGGCGGCGGATCCGATGCCGGTGCGGACGGAGCGGGTGTCCGGGTGCAGGGCGAGGCCGAAGGCGCAGACCGCGATGACCATGGCGTTGCGGGTGCCGACCTTGGAGTACTGCTGGGGGCCGTCGGCCTTTTTGACGTGGACGGCGCGGATCAGCTCGTCGGGGGCGAGCGCGTTGCGCTTCACCCCGGTGTAGAAGTCGTCGATCGGGATGAGCCGGGTGCCCCGTACGGACGCGGCCTCGACCTCGGCGCCGGCCGCGAGGAGGGCGGGGTGGGCGTCGCCGGCCGGGGAGGCGGTGCCGAGATTGCCACCGACGCCGCCGCGGTTGCGGATCTGCGGGGAGGCCACGGTGTGGGAGGCGAGGGCCAGGCCCGGGAGTTCGGAGCGCAGGTTCTCCATGATCCGCGAGTAGGGCACGGAGGCCCCGAGCCGCACGCTGTCGTCGCCGACCTCCCACTCGTAGAGGTCACCGATGCGGTTGAGGTCGAGGAGGTACTCGGGCCGCCGGTGGTCGAAGTTGATCTCGACCATCACATCGGTGCCACCCGCAATCGGCACAGCGGTGGGGTGCTCGGCCTTCGCGGCGAGCGCCTCCTCCCAGCTGGCGGGGCGAAGGAAGTCCATGACCGGCTCTCTTCTTCGTCTCGTGAGTCTCGTGAGTCGTCTCGTTCGAGCCAGAATCGGGTGCGGCGGGCCCGGCTCGTTCATGTGCTGTTCACGCGGAGTGGGGCCAGTACACAGCGCGACACTCCGGCGGTGTCAGTCACGGAAACCATGAAGGAGTTGGCTGGTCGGGGCAGCCATCTTGTAGATTCGTATGAACGGAGGCCCTCAGTAACCTCCTCGTTTTCCTGTGGAAACGTAGGAAACAACCTGGCAATCACAGAATGCGGCCCGCGACCGCCCGCACGGCGGCCGACGCTCCGACGGCAGGGCCCGCGTGGGGCCCACGGCGGCCCCTTCCCGTGGGGGCCCGCACGATTCATCGTAGATTTCGAGACAAGGAACGGCGGCGACGAGATGCGGCTGCGCGCACTTCTGGACACCGATGCGCTGGGCCTCAGGCTCCTCGGCGGCGAGGACGAACTGGACCGTACGGTGCGTGGGGTCATGACCACCGACCTGCGGGATCCCAGCCGCTACCTCTCCGGCGGCGAGCTGGTGCTGACCGGCCTGGCCTGGCGCCGGGACGCGGCGGACTCCGAACCGTTCGTAAGGATCCTGGTGCAGGCCGGCGTGGCCGCGCTGGCGGCCGGCGAGGCAGAGCTGGGGGATGTGCCGCAGGACCTGGTCCTGGCCTGCGCCCGGCACCGGCTGCCGCTGTTCGCGGTGCACGAGTCGGTTGCCTTCGCAACGATCACCGAGCACGTCGTACGGCAGGTCAGCGGTGAGCGGGCCGGGGATCTCGCGGCCGTGGTCGACCGGCACCGGCGGATGATGACCTCGGGCCCGGCGGGCGGCGGCCCGGACGTGGTGCTGGACCTGCTCGGCTCCGACCTGGACCTGCGGGCCTGGGTGCTCTCCCCCACCGGGCGGCTGATCGCGGGCCCGAAGATGGCGGGCCCCGCGCTGCCGGCCGAGCTGTGCGGCCGGCTCTCGGCGGAACACCTGGCGGCGGTGCGCACCGGCCGGCGCGGGCCGCACCGGGTGATCGTCGGCGGTACGACGTACTCGCTCTTCCCGGTCCGCGGCGGCGGCCGGTCCCCGCAGGGCGTGCGGGACGTGCGCGCGAGCGTGCTGTCGGACTGGCTGCTGGCCGTGGAGGCGGACGCCGGGGACTGGGCCGACGAGCGGCTCGACCTGCTGCACGGCGTCACCCAGCTGATCGCGGTCGAGCGGGACCGGCGGGACGCGGCGCGCACCGTGCGCAGGCGGCTGGCGCAGGAGGTGCTGGAGCTGGTCCAGACGGGTGCGGCCCCGGCGGAGATCGCGGCGCGGCTGCGGGTGGCCGCACCCGTGCTGCTGCCGGGCCTGGGCACGGCCCCGCACTGGCAGCTGGTGGTGGCGCGCGTCGAGTGGGACAGCGGCGAGCTGGAGGCCGGGCCGGTCGCCCAGGCGCTGCTGGAGGAGATCCTGGTCGACCCGCTGGCGACCGGCACCGAGCCCTCCGACCGGATCGCCGTCGCCCACACCGGTGACGAGGCCGTCGCCCTGGTCCCGCTGCCGGCGATGTCCGCCGAGCACGACGGCTCCGACACGGGCGTACTCGCCGACGCGCTGCTGAAGGCCGTCCGGGAACCGCTCTCGGCGGGCCTCGACGGCGACGGGCGGCTCACCCTCGGCGTGAGCGCGGCCGTGCACTCGGCGGAGGGGCTGCGCGGGGCGCTGGAGGAGGCACGGCACGCGCGGCGGGTGGCGGCGGCCCGGCCCGGGCGGGTGTGCGCGGCGGGGCACCAGGAACTGGCCTCGCACGTGCTGCTGCTGCCGTTCGTCCCGGACGACGTGCGCCGGGCGTTCACCGCGCGGCTGCTCGACCCGCTGCGCGACTACGACCGTCGGCACCGCGCCGAGCTGATCCCGACGCTGGAGGCGTTCCTGGACTGCGACGGCTCGTGGACGCGCTGCGCCTCCCGGCTGCACCTCCACGTCAACACACTGCGCTACCGGGTCGGGCGGATCGAGCAGTTGACGAGCCGTGACCTTTCGCGGCTGGAGGACAAGCTCGATTTCTTCCTGGCGCTGCGAATGAGCTGACACCGGCCGCCGTCCGTTGAAACCTTTGAGGGCGGAGAGTCCCACGACTTTGTGAAATCCTTCACCCGCCCCCTTGGCCCGGTGCCGCGATTCGTGCTGAGATGCGGCCACCACTCAAAGCTCGACGGCGCGCTCGGGGAGGGCAACGTGGCGTATTCCGCCATGTCCGGTACCGGAACGACCTCAGACGAGGACCCCCTCCAGACCGCGGTGTGGCGGCTGCGCTCGCGGGCCTGCTGGGCCGACGCGGCGGCGCTGCTGCCGGCCGACACCCCGCCGGGCGCGATGCAACGGGCCGCGCTGCTGGTGGAACGGTGCCTGTACACCGAGCAGGGCTGGCAGGAGGCCGAGGACGCGCTGCGTACGGCGGAGGCGCTGGCGCACAGCGACGAGGAGCGGGGCGCGGCCGCTTGTGAACGGGGGCACCTTGCGTACGCGGCCACGGTGCACGGGGTGCGCGACCGGGTGGACGAGGCACGGGCCGCGCTCGGCCGCGCGGCGGCGCTGATCCCGCCGGACGCCGCCGGGCGGGGGCTGCTGGACTTCCGGCGGGGGCTGCTCGCGGAGAACATCGCACGTTCCCCGCAGGCGGCCCGGGCCGCGTACCGGCGCGCCCACACGGCTGCCGCGGCCCACTCCGACTCCCTGCTGCTGTCCTTCACCTGGCGTCACCTCGCCGGGCTCGCGCTGCGGGACGGCGAGGTCGCCGAGGCCCGCCACGGCTTCGCCGAATCCCTGCGGATCCGCGAGGAGTTGGGCTACCTGGTGGGCACCGCCCCGGCCCTCGCGTCCCTCGCGGACGCCGAGGTCGAGCCGGAGGCCTCACGGTTGCGCGAGGAGGCGCGACGGCTGTTCCGGCTGCTGGGGGGCGTACCCACGTGGCTGGCACGGCAGTTGGCACCCCCACCGGCGGCCACGGCGTAGTCGGGGGCGGCTCCGCGAGGTCGGCGGGGCGGCCGGTGCACGGGGTCGCGGCGTCCGGCGCCGGTGCCGGTTCCGGTGCCCGGGAGCACGGCGTGACCCGCGCGTTCCCGTATGTGCACGGCATGTGCGCGGCCGCACAAGGGCCGGGTGCCCCGGTGCGCCGCCGAGGGACGCCGGGCGGCGTCGCCCGCGCGGGCGGGGCCTCGGGCGCTCGTGCCCCGAGTCACAATGGCGGGGCCGGGGCGTCCCGGCCGCCGCGCGCCAGGCCGCCGGGCGGCCGCTTCCGCGGGGCGCGCGGGGCCGCGCGGGTCATGGACCGGCGTCGGCCGTGTCAGGCCGAGTCAGGCCGAGTCAGGCCGTGAAGTGGTCCCGGACCAGGGCCTGGGCCGTGTCCAGGTCGCCCGTGATCAGGGCGTCGAGCAGCGTGAGGTGGTCCGTCGCGTCGGCGAGCAGCTCCGCCCGCCCCCGGGGGGTGGCGGCGCCCGTCAGGAGCCACTGGGAACGTCGGTGCAGGTCCGCCGCTATACCGACGAGCTGGTCGTTGCCCGAGAGGGCGAGCACGGCGCGGTGGAAGACGCGGTCGGCCTCCGCGTACGTGGCCCGGCAGCCACCGGCCGCCGCGCGCACCGTCGCCTCGGCGAGGGGCCGCAGGTCCGCCCAGCGCTCGGCCGGCACCGTACGGGCGAGCCGGAGCATCACGGGCACCTCGATGAGTGCCCGCACCTCGGCCAGTTCGGCGAGTTCGCGCGTGCCGCGCACGACCACCCGGAAGCCCCGGTTGGGCACGACCTCGACCGCGCCCTCCAGCGCGAGCTGCTGCATCGCCTCGCGCACCGGCGTCGCGGAGACCCCGAAGCGCTCGCCGAGGACCGGCGCCGAGTAGACCTCGCCCGGCCGCAGCTCCCCGGTGACCAGGGCGGTGCGCAGGGCGTCGAGGATCTGCCCGCGCACGGAGGACCGCTGGACGACGGGACGCGGGACGCCCCCGGGCCGCTGGAGGTCGGGGCGCTCGACGCCGGGCCGCTGGAGGTCGGGGGTCTGGAGGTCGGGCCGCGGGACAGGGGTCTCGCTGTGGGTGTGCTCCCCGCGCACGGCGCCCTGCGGGGCGCACCGCTCACGGTCCGCGCCCTCGGCGGACGCCGCCCGGGACTGCGCCGGAACCCGTGCCCGGACAGGGCCCTCCTGCGGGATCCCCGGAGCGGCGGAGCCCTGCATGCCCTGCTTCACGGGCCCTCCCGGCGGATGTGTCGGTACTTGGGGTCATTACGGCGGCTTGTTACTCGTCCGTCAAGCACCTTAGGCCTACTGGCCGTCAGTTCAAATCCCGAACATAATGACTAAGGTAAGGCTTGCCTTTAATCCCTCGCAGATCGGTGGTCCCGGCATGCCCACAGCCCCGTCGGCCACAGCGGCGGCGTACGCCCGCCTCACCGAGGTCTTCCCGGGCCTGGCCGTCACGGAGCTGGCACCCGACGAGCCCGCGCCCCGGGGCGGCGGCTGGGTCGGGGCGGCCGCGCTCGCGGCGGGCGGACCGGACCTGGACACCTTCCTGGCCTGGGACGACGCCCAGGTCGTCCGGGACTACGGACAGCGGGCGCGCCCCGACGTCGTCGCGAGCTTCGGACTGCACCGGTACGCCTGGCCCGCCTGCCTGCTGATCACCGTCCCGTGGTTCCTGCACCGCCGGGTACCGCGCTACCCCGTGACGCACGTCTCGTACGACCGCACCGGCGAGGTCATGCGGATGGCGGTGCGCCCGCCCGACTCGTTCGCCTGCCTGCCGGACGATCCGGCGGCGGCACTGCCCGGCGCCCGGGTGGTCCCGAACGAGGAGGCGCTGCGGGCGGAGGTGCGGCACGCCGTCGCCGAGCACCACGAGCCGGTCCTGGCCGGCTTCGGACCGCGGGCCCGGCGGCGCGGGCGCGCCCTGTGGGGCATGGTGACGGACGAGATCGTCGAGGGCCTCTGGTACGTCGCCCAGCTGCTCGGCGAGGAGGACCGGGCCCGGCACGAGCTGGAGCTGCTGCTGCCGGGCGCGACCCGCCCGTACGTCGGCACGGCGGCCTTCCGCGAGCTGACCGGCCCGAACGGCGAGGCGCTGGCGACCCGGGACCGGGCGAGCTGCTGCATGTTCTACACGGTGCGCCCCGAGGAGGCGTGCGAGACGTGTCCGCGCACCTGCGACGCGGACCGGGTCGCCAAGCTCACTGCGGCCGCCGCCAGTTGACGCTCCGTCGGACGGTCACCCTGGTCGGCGGAGCGTTCGGCGTCCCGTAGGATCACCGGACGAGAAGACTCCCCCTGCGGTTACAGGTACTTCACAACTTCCTCACGTGCCCCGGGAACTTTCCGCGGAACCACCCGTATGGGTAGTCTTATTCGAACTCAACTCCCGCTCCTCAAGCTGCAGTTCGAGCAGAACGTCGCCCTGGGCATCCCCTTGCACTTCCTTGGCGGCCTCTTGCCCCGAAACCCCCTGAGGAACAGCGGGATTGGGCCACTATGGCGGGCGTTACGCCCTATCCCAATGCAAGGGACCCCAGATGAGACTGACCGACATATCGCTGAACTGGCTGCTTCCCGGCGCCGTACTGCTCCTGGGCATGCTTGCGGCGGTGGCGGTGCTCCGGCGCGGCAAGAACTCCTCGGGGAAGAACACGAGCGCGGACGACTCGTGGGAGCGCAGCGAGGAGCGCCGCAGGCGCAAGGAAGCCGTCTACGGAATCGCTTCCTATGTGTTGCTGTTCTGCTGTGCCGCCGTGGCGGCCGCGCTCTCCTACCGAGGACTCGTCGGCTTCGGCCGCGAGAACCTGAGCCTCTCCGGCGGCTGGGAGTACCTGGTTCCGTTCGGCCTCGACGGCGCGGCCATGTTCTGCTCCGTCCTCGCGGTGCGCGAGGCCAGCCACGGTGACGCGGCGCTCGGCTCCCGGATACTGGTGTGGACGTTCGCGGGTGCCGCCGCCTGGTTCAACTGGGTGCACGCGCCCAGGGGCCTCGGGCACGACGGCGCTCCGCAGTTCTTCGCAGGCATGTCCATGTCCGCCGCGGTGCTCTTCGACCGCGCGCTGAAGCAGACCCGCCGCGCCGCGCTGCGCGAGCAGGGCCTGGTGCCCCGTCCGCTGCCGCAGATCCGCGTGGTGCGCTGGCTCCGGGCCCCTCGTGAGACCTACAGGGCCTGGTCGCTGATGCTCCTCGAGGGCGTGCGCAGCCTGGACGAGGCCGTCGAGGAGGTCCGCGAGGACAAGGCCCGCAAGGACGAGACCAAGCTGCGCCGCCGCGAGCAGCAGCGCGTCGAGCGGGCCCAGCTGAAGGCGATCAGCCGTGGCCACGGCCGCTTCCCCGGCCGCGGTGGCGGCGGCGGGCGCCAGCTGGAGGCCCAGGCGGCCCTGGAGCGGGCCACCGCCGAGCGGGTCTCCGCGGAGCCTGCGATAGCCAACTCGGCGGAGCAGCTGCCGGTCCGCAACCGGCCCTCCCTCCAGCCGGTGCGCCAGAGTTCCGACCCGATCTCCGTCGACCTCACCGCGGAGGACGACACCATGGCCCTGCCGCGGCTCGACTCCCTCGAGCGCAAGCTCAAGGACCTGGAGCAGCAGTTCGGCTGATCCTCGGGTGACACACGGGAAGGGGCGCGACCTCAGCGGAGGCCGCGCCCCTTCCCGTTTCCCGTGCTCTCGGCCCCTGCCGTCTCCTCGGTCGCTCAGGCCGCTCCGGCACCCAGTTCGAACCAGACGGACTTCCCGACCCCGTGGGCCCGTACCCCCCAGGCGTCCGCGAGGGACTGCACCAGGATCAGGCCACGGCCGCTCGTGCCGTCGTCGGCGATCGGCACGCGCGGCCGCGGGCGGCGGGCGACGAAGTCCCGTACCTCCACCCGCAGTCCGGCCGGTGACACGGTGGCCGTCAGGACCGCGTCCTGGTCGGTGTGGACGAGGGCGTTGGTGACCAGTTCACTGGTGAGCAGCTCGGCCGTCTCGGAGCATCCGGGCTTCCCCCAGCCCTCCAACAGTTCGCGCAGCGCCCGGCGCGCCTCGGGCACCGCCCGCAGGTCCGCCCGCCCGAGTCTGCGGCTCAGCCGCGCCGCGCGCCCGACGGTTTCGACGTCGGCCCCACTCTCGTCCTCCGTGTTCCGCCTGGTCGCCGAGGTGTTCGCGATCACCGTCGGACCGCTGCCTCGTGCCTGCCTCTTCATGACCCCCGCCCGCGTGCCGATGTCGGTTCCCCTCCTGCTCGAACACGTTCACGGGGATCCTTGCCCGGTCGGCGGCGGGCCAGTCATGTCGAGTCGTCGACGACCGGGTGTTCGGCCATGTTCGACCGGTTACCGGCGGCGAGGTGTGGGGGTGGTGGCGGGCGCTCGGCCGCCGGTGGGAGCGCCGTGTACGGCGGGTCGCGCACCGCTCGTGCGCGTGTGCCGGTGGGCCGGGAGGGCGCCGTGCGGCGATCCGTGGGTGGCGGGTGGCAGGGGGCGGGTGGGCGGCATGTCCCTGCCGTGGGCCGGCGGGCGGGTGAGCCGGCCCCGGCGCGCTTCGCCCGGCAAGCCCGCCCCCGCGCCCCCGTCACCGGTACCGACCGGGAAACCCACTGGTCGACGGGCCGGTCGCGACCGGCGGGACGGGTGGTACGAGGAGACCACGCACCCCCGGGCGCGGCACCCGCCGTACGACGCCGTGGGCGCCCCGCGCCGGCGTACACCCGCGCGTCCCGGACCGGGCGGCGCGTCCCCCCGGGAACGGCGGTGAGCCGGTGCGCCCCCTCCGCGCACCGGCTCCCGCCCGTCCGTTCCGCCCGCCTCCGGCCCCGTACTCCGGGAAGACGCACGGACCGTTCGGCCTCCGCCCCTTCACGGAGGCGGCCCTGCCGACCTCGCCGTAGGCGTGGAAGGGGTGGGACGACCACTACCCACCGCCGGCTCCGCCAAGGCACCTCGGTCCCGCCCAGGCGAATTTGGCCGGAATCAGTTGTGCCGTCGTCGGTCAGTGGAGCTTCTTGACCGCCGTGGTCGTCGTCTTCTTGAAGGCCTTCACCGGGGCGTCCCCGAAGTCGCCCATCTGACCCCAGTCGACGACCGTCACGGCCCGGCCGTCCCGGCCGACGGAGAGCAGGCGGATGTCGGTCGCGCCCCACGAGGTCTCCACGTGCAGCCCGTAGACATGGGCGCCCTCCTCGACGTCGAGCGTCCCGTAGTCCCGAAGCGTGGCCTCGAGCTCCGGGTCGGCCCGCTCGATCCGCTTCGCGCAGGACCTGATGTCCTTGTCGACCCGCGAGAACCGGCCCTTGGCCGCGCTGACGCTCGGCAGCTCGGCGGAGACCTGACGGGCGCCGGCGTCCAGGTCGGTCCGGAACTCGCGGTACCAGGTGTTCGAACCCCCGCCCAGGGCCTTGCCCAGACAGGTGTCCAGCTCGAGCACCTCCGGCACGCCGGCGGTGACCCGGCCGGCCGTCCAGGAGGAGCTGGGGTGCGGCGGAAGGTCCTTGGCCGCGAGGAATCCGGGCGCCTTCGGCGCGGCGGCGACCGCCGGTGCGGAGAGGACCGTGCCGAGGGTGAGGCCCGTGATGGCGAGTGCGGTGAACGCGCCGAGCGCGGCCGACCGGGTGTGCTGTGACATGCGTGATCCCCCGTTGGGTGGGTGGGTGTGTGGAACGGCGCGGCCGCCTGGACACCGGATGGTCGGGTCCGGCCGTGCTCGGCGGCGACACCAAGAGCATCGGCCCGCCCGGCGGCCCGGGGCAACGCTCTTCGCCCGATCGGCCCCGGTGGAACCATCCCAGCCCAGCTGACGTGCAGATACATGAGTGCCTGGGATGCCCGTCCCGGGCCCGGCGAGGACGGGGCACGGGGTCACGGTGTCGAGCGAGAGGGACGTCGCGCAGTTCGCGGCGCTGCTGACGGAACTGAAGGCGCGTACGGAGCGCAGCTACGGCTCCCTCGCCCGCCGGCTGGGCATGAACACCTCCACACTGCACCGCTACTGCGCGGGGGAAGCGGTTCCGCAGGACTTCGCGCCCGTGGAACGCCTGGCGGAGTTCTGCGGGGCCGCACCCGAGGAACGGCTGGAACTGCACCGCCGGTGGCTGCGCGCGGTGGCGGCACGTCAGGCACGGGCCCGGGGGACGGAAGCAGCGCCGGAAGAACCGTCGGAGGGCGCGGCGGAGGGCGCGGCGGAGGAAACGCCGGACCGCACGGCGGAACCCGCAGCGCCGGAACCGACGGAAGCGCCACCCGCGGAAGCGGTCCCGCAGGACCCGGAAGCACCGCCGGCCGGGCAGGAAACACCTCCGCCCCGCGCTCCCCACGCCACCCCCTGGTACCGCCGTCGCCGGGGCGCCCTCCTCCTCGGTGTCGCCTGCGCGCTCCTCGCGACGGTGGGCACCCTCTCCGCGCTGCCCGCCGACCGTCCCTCGGACCACCCCTCGGCCTCCGCGACCGCCACCCGTCCCGCACCCCGCACCTCCCCCTCCGCGACGAGCCCGACGGCACCCTCCTCGCCCGCGTCCGGCACCCCGCCCGAATCCACCGGCTCGGCCCAGGCCTCCCCCGATGCGCACGGCACGCCCGGCAGCACCCCGAGCGCGTCCCCTGCCCCGTCCTCGGGCTCGGCCGTCCCGCTGACCTGGACCGCCGACTCCCAGGTGTGGGCGCTCGGCTGCGGTCACGACTACGTGGTCGACCGGCCGCCGGTACGGGTTCCGCCGCCCCCGTCCTCGCAGGACGCGGGAACCTGGGCGACGGCGCAGGGCGCGGTGCACGGACGGGAGACCAACGTGGAGATCTCGGTACAGGGGCGCAGTTCCACGGCGGTCGTCCTGACGGCCCTGCGGGTGCGGGTCGTCGGCCGCGCCGCGCCCCTGGCCGGTACGGCGTACGCCATGGACCAGGGGTGCGGCGGCTCGATCACCCCCCGGTCCTTCGCCGTCGACCTGGACAAGGACCGCCCGGTCGCCCACGCGGTCCCCGGCAGTGACGCCGGTACCCCGATCCCGGCGGTGCGGCTGCCCTACCGGGTCTCCGTCGAGGACCCCGAGGTGCTGCTGGTCACGGCCCGCACGAAGACCTGCGCCTGCGACTGGTACCTGGAACTCGACTGGTCCTCCCAGGGCCGCACCGGCACGGTCCGCATCGACGACCACGGCCGCCCGTTCCGCACGAGCGGCATCGAGGGCCTGCCCCGGTACGTGTACGACACCGGCGGCCGCCGCTGGACGCCGTACGTCTAGGGGCGGGGCACGTTGCGGAGGTTGGAGCGGGCCATCTGGAGCATGCGGCCGACCCCTCCGTCCAGGACGATCTTGGAGGCGGAGAGGGCGAAGCCGGTGACCATCCCGGCGCTGATCTTCGGGGGGATGGAGAGGGCGTTGGGGTCGGTGACGACGTCGACGAGGGCCGGACCCTTGTGCCGGAAGGCGTCCTTCAGGGCCCCGGCGAGCTGCTTGGGTTTCTCGACGCGGACGCCGAAGGCCCCGCAGGCACGGGCGACGGCGGCGAAGTCGGGGTTCTTGTTGGTGGTGCCGTGCGAGGGCAGTCCGGCGACCAGCATCTCCAGCTCGACCATCCCCAGCGAGGAGTTGTCGAACAGCACGACCTTCACGGGGAGGTCGTGCTGCACCAGGGTCAGGAAGTCGCCCATCAGCATGCTGAAGCCGCCGTCGCCGGACATCGAGACGACCTGGCGGCGGCGGTCGGTGAACTGGGCGCCGATCGCCATGGGCAGCGCGTTCGCCATGGAGCCGTGGGAGAACGAACCGATCACCCGGCGGCGGCCGTTGGGGGTGAGGTAGCGGGCGGCCCAGACGTTGCACATGCCGGTGTCGACGGTGAACACGGCGTCTTCGTCGGCGAGTTCGTCGAGGACGGAGGCAACGTACTCCGGGTGCAGGGGAACGTGCTTCTCGACCTTCCGGGTGTAGGCCCGCACCACCCCCTCCAGCGCGTCGGCGTGCTTCTTCAGCATCCGGTCGAGGAAGCGCCGGTCGTCCTTCGGACGTACCCGCGGGATGAGGCAGCGCAGCGTCTCGCGGACGTCTCCCCAGACCGCGAGGTCCAGCCTGGAGCGCCGGCCCAGGTGCTCGGGGCGTACGTCGACCTGGGCGATCCGCACGTCGTCGGGCAGGAAGGCGTTGTACGGGAAATCGGTTCCCAGCAGGATCAGCAGCTCGCACTCGTGGGTGGCCTCGTAGGCGGCGCCGTAGCCGAGGAGACCACTCATGCCGACGTCGTACGGATTGTCGTACTGGATCCATTCCTTGCCGCGCAGGGCGTGGCCCACCGGGGACTTGATCCTGCCGGCGAGTTCCATGACCTCGGCGTGCGCGCCGGCCGTGCCACTGCCGCAGAACAGGGTGACCCGGTCGGCCTCGTCGATCATCCGTACGAGCGCGTCGATCTCGGTGTCGCCGGGGCGCACGGTGGGGCGGCTGGTGACGAGCGCGGTTTCGACGGGGCGGTCGGGGGCGGGTTCCGAGGCGATGTCGCCGGGGAGGGCGACGACGCTGACGCCGCCGCGGCCGACCGCGTTCTGGACGGCGGTGTGCAGCAGCCGGGGCATCTGTTTCGGGCTGGAGATCAGTTCGCAGTAGTGGCTGCACTCGCGGAACAGCTGGTCGGGGTGGGTCTCCTGGAAGTAGCCCAGCCCGATCTCGGCGGACGGGATGTGCGAGGCGAGGGCGAGGACCGGGGCCATCGAGCGGTGGGCGTCGTAGAGGCCGTTGACGAGGTGCAGGTTGCCCGGGCCGCTCGAGCCCGCGCAGGCCGCGAGCCGCCCGGTGATCTGGGCCTCCGCGCCGGCCGCGAAGGCGGCGGTCTCCTCGTGCCGTACCGCGATCCAGTCGACGGCGGAGTGGCGGCGCACGGCGTCCACGACGGGGTTGAGGCTGTCCCCCACGACACCGTAGAGGCGCCTGACCCCGGCGCGGGCGAGGATGTCCACGAACTGTTCGGCGACGTTCTGCTTGGCCATGGAGGGAGGCACCCCTTCGGTCTCGTCGGGTTCGCTCCCTCCACAGTGGCCGCGGCGGCGCCCTCACGCCTCCCAGACGGCCGCCGCCGTCCGGTCGTCGGCGTAGCCCTTCACCCTGACCTGGGTGTCGGCGAGGAACGCGGCCAGGCCGGGCGGGTTCGGGCCCGACCACTGTCCCGTGAGGTACCTGGACAGCTCCGGCTCCCCGCGCAGGGGTTCGGCGAGGCCGCCGGTGCACATCAGGAGCGTGTCGCCCGGGCGGGCCACGGAGGCCCGGAAGCGGAAGGGTTCGCGGGGCGGCTCGGGGGGCTCCTCGTAGGGGTTCGGCGGGGTGGGGATGCCGAGGTCCATGGTGAGCCGGTCGCCCTCGGGCGTCTCGGCGGGCAGCGATCCGAAGCCGACGACCGGCCCGCCCGCGATCTCGCCCACCCGCGGTTCGAGGTCCTGCCATTCGCCCTCGCGCAGCCGGAACAGTCCGCCCGGGCCGACGCCGAAGAAGACCCGGGTACGGCAGTCGGGGTCGGCGGGCAGCAGCAGGCAGCGCAGGGTGGCCGCGTACTCCTCGGGTTCCAGGCCCTGTTCGGCGGCGCTGGCGCGGAGCCGGCCGAGGCTGCGGTCGGTCAGCCGGTGCAGCCCGGACTTGAGGTCGCCGCGCCGGGCGGCCCTCATGTCCTGCGCGAGCCGGACGTGGCTGCGGCCCACGGCACGGCCGATCCACTGGCAGGCCTCGGCGGCGGCCCGGTGCGCGCCGGGTGTCGCGCGGGCGCCGGTCGCCATCGCGACGAGGACCAGCGCCTGGTCTCCGGTGCCGAAGCGGGCGGTGAGCAGCGAGTCGCGGCGGGGCTCGCCGCGGTACCGCGCGGAGTCCCCGCGCACCGAGGCGGCCCGCAGCGCGCACGCGCCGTAGCGTGCGCCGTCCAGGACGGTGTCGGCGACCAGGTCGTCGAGGTCGTCCGGGTCGGCGGCCGGCAGGGCGGTGGGCTCGGCGTCGTAGGTGGGGGGTCCGGAACCGACGTACGCCTTCGGGGCGCCCTCGGGGGCGCGCTTCAGGGTGGGGAGGTCGAGGGCGGTGGTGGTGCGGGCGGGCTCCGGCGCCGGCGCCGCGGGGGTGGCCGGGGTGGCCGTCCCGATGGCGGAGGCGGTGGGGGCGAACGGGACCAGGGGCGGAGTCTGCGGGGGTGCGGGGACGGAGGGCGCGGCGGGCGTGGAGGGGGCGGAGGGGGTGGAGCCGCTGAAGCCGGGGGGCAGGGGGCCCGGCGGGACGGTCGTGGGGCCGGGGGGCGTGTCCGGCGGGGGCTCCCAGGGGGCGCGCGGGGGTACGGGGGCGTCCCACCCCGTGCCCGGCCCGGTGTCCCACCCTGTGCCGGGCTCGTCGCCCCGCTCCGGACCGGACTCACCGCCCTGCCCCGTACCGGACCCACCGCCCCGCCCGGGACCGCGCTCCGCGGTGGAACCGAGGGGGTCGTCCCGCTCGCCGGCCGCACCGCTCGGGCTCCCGCCGGGGGTCCCGATCGGGTCGCGGGGTGGCGGCACCGCTGCCTGGGCGGGCGGTGCCCCGGGGGCGGTGTCCCGCGCCCGCCACCAGTCGGAGTCGGTCGGCCCGCCGGGTACGGGGTTCTCCGCGCGGGGTTCCGGCACCGCGCCCCCCGCCCGGGCCGGCCCCGCGCCCGTCTCGCCGTCCGGCCCCGCGGAGCGCACCGCTCCGGAGGCCGAGGCGAAACGGTCGTCGAGGGAGTCGGCGGTGGGCGCCGGGCCCGTGTCCGCGGTGGAGTCGTCGTACAGCTGCCCCCACCAGTCGTCCTCGTGACCGGTGGGCCTTCCCCCCTGCTGGCTCATGCCCCCAATTGTCCACCGCACGGGCCGGTTGAAAACGGGGCATCAGGAAAATGCGGCCCGGGATGCGCTGTCGAACAGCGGGTCGAGTGACGTGATGGACACCAGTGCGAAATGAGTCGCCGGACGGTCCCACCCCCCACGGGAGGACCGTCCGGCGACTTGAGGTGACCCGGACCCACATCCCCTATGCGCCCCTGCGCGTCATGAGCCCGGACCACGTTCCGGGGTGCCTTCGGCCGCCGTGCGGCGAGGCCGGCGTGCCGGACGTTCCCGGAGATCCGCTGTTCGGATGGCCCGGAGGTCCGTGGATGATCGCCGCCGATCGCGGATGATCATGTCTTCCTGCCGTGGCCACACCTTGGCAGAGTGACCACGGGTACGGCGACGATGTACCGCGGCGGGTATGCGCCGTGGCGGCTTCCCGCCAGGGCACGACGAGACACGGCACGACGAGACACGGCACGACGAACGCGCCACGACGAACGCGCCACGACGAAGAACGACGTGCAGGAGGGACGACGGCGATGCTGGGAGCGATCGGGCTCGACGGGACGCACGAGGCGGCGTACCGGGCGCTGGTGTCCGTGGGCGCCGCCGACGTGCCCGATCTCGCGCGCCGGCTGGCGCTCGGCGAGCACGACACCGAACGCGCGCTGCGCCGACTGGAGCGGCACGGTCTCGCCGCCCAGTCCTCGGGGCGTCCCGGCCGCTGGGTCGCCGCCCCGCCGGGAGTCGCGCTGGGCGCGCTGCTCACCCAGCGGCGGCACGAGCTGGAGCAGGCGGAGCTGGCGACCGTGCTGCTCGCCGAGGAGTACCGGGCGGCGGCGGCCGAACCGTCCGTGCACGACCTGGTCGAGGTGGTGACCGGTGCCGCCGCCGTCACCCAGCGCTTCCTCCAGATCCAGCTCGGGGCGAGCGAGGAGGTGTGCGCGCTGGTCACCGGCACCCCGGTGGCGGTACCCGGGGCGGACAACGACGCGGAGGAACAGGCCGCCGAACGCGGGGTGCGCTACCGCGTGGTCCTCGAACGGGCGGTGCTCGACCAGCCGGACGGCATCAAGGAGCTGACCGCCGCACTCGGCCGGGACGAGCGGGTGCGGGTCGTGGACAAGGTGCCGACGAAGCTGGTGGTGGCCGACCGTGCGCTCGCGCTGGTCCCGCTGACCGGCCGCTCGGCGGAGCCCGCCGCGCTGGTGGTGCACGCCAGCGGGCTGCTGGAACTCCTCTCGGGCCTGTTCGAGTCGGTGTGGCGGGACGCGCTGCCGCTGCGGCTGGGCGCGGACGGCGTGGCCGAGCAGGCTCCCGATGGCCCGGACCCCACCGACCTGGAGATCCTCTCCCTGCTGCTGGCCGGGCTCACCGACGCGAGCGTGGCCAAACAGCTCGACCTGGGGCTGCGGACCGTACAGCGCCGGGTGAAGGGCCTGATGGAGCTGACGGGGGTGTCGACCCGGCTCCAGCTGGGCTGGCACGCGTACGAGCGCGGCTGGGTGGCCCGGGAGCAATGAGCCTGCCGGGACCTGCTTGACCTGCGGGTTCTCGCCGGTTCGGGCACGCTGGGCAGATGGGAGTGTGGGAACTCCTGCTGGTCGGCGTGGTCCTGCTGTTCGGCCTGTGCGGAGTGCTGGTGCCCGGGGTGCCGGGGTCGTGGCTGGTATGGGCCGCGGTCCTGTGGTGGGCGCTGAAGGACCCGCGGCCGGTGGCCTGGGGAATCCTCGTCGGGGCGACCGTCGCGCTGCTCCTGAGCCAGGTGGTGCGCTGGGCCCTGCCGCCCCGGCGGCTGCGCGCCTCCGGGGCGACCCCCCGGATGGCGGTGTACGCGGGGGCCGGCGCGCTCCTCGGGTTCGTCCTGGTACCGGTGATCGGCGCCGTCCCCGGCTTCATGGGCGGCATCTACCTGTCCGAACGCCTCCGCCTCGGCGGCTCCGGCGAGGCCCGCGCGGCCCTGCGCACGGCGATGCGCTCGGGCGGCTGGAGCGTGCTGGCGGAGCTGTACACCTGCCTGCTGATCGTGGGGGCGTGGGTGGGGGCGGAGCTGTGGGGCTGAAGGGGCCGGGCGCGCGGGTGTGCGGTGTCTCCGCGCGGGTGCGCAGTGTCTCAGGGGCCTCGGGGCGCCTCAGAGGGAGGACGGCGGCAGCGGCAGCGCCCCCTCCAGCACGAGCAGCCGGGTCTTGCGCTCCAGCCCGCCCGCGTACCCCGTCAGCGAGCCGTCCGCGCCGATCACGCGGTGGCAGGGGCGCAGGACGAGCAGGGGGTTGGCGCCGACGGCGCCTCCGACGGCGCGGACGGCGGGGCGGGAGGCGCCGATGCGGGCGGCGATCTCGCCGTATGTCGTGGTGGCCCCGTAGGGGACGGTGTCGAGGGCGTCCCACACGCGCTCGCGGAACGCGGTGCCCTCGGCGCGCAGCGGCAGCCTGAACTCCTTCAGCTCGGCGGCGAAGTACGCGGCGAGCTGCTCCTCGGCGGCACGGAAGGGTCCGGGATCGTGCCGCCAGTCGTCCTGGACGGTGCGGCCGCCCTTCTGTCCGGGTACGGAGAGCGAGGTCAGGGCGCCGTCGGGGGCGGCGGTGAGGAGCAGGGGGCCGAGGGGGCTGTCGACGGTGGTCCAGTACGTCGGGTACTCGGTGGCGGTCATGGGGTGGGTTCCTCCGCAGCGCGCAGATGGTGAAGGGCGTAGGTGCGCCAGGGGCGCCAGGTGTCGGGGACGTCCGCGCCGGGCGGCGCGACGTCGGGGTCGCCGAGGGCGCGGGCCCGGATCGCCGCCACGGTACGGGCGTCCAGGCCGGGCAGCGCGAGCAGGGCGGCCTGCGCGTCGTCCCGGTCGGCGCCCGGGTCGAGGCGGACGGTGCCGTCGGCCAGCGCCGCCGCGAGGGTGCCCACGGGGCCGGGGCCGCCGGCGAGGGCGGCCGGTTCGGGGAAGAGGTGGGTGAGGGTGCCGCAGGGCGCGTCGAGGGCCTTGCCGTGGCCCCGGACCAGGTCCGCGGCGGCCGCCCGCCCCGCCAGGGCCCGTACGGCGTACTCGTCCGGGTCGGCGGCGCCCGGCGCGCGCAGGCCGGGGCGGGCGGCGACCAGCGGGGCGAGCCGGGGGTCGCCGCCGAGCCGCTCGTCCACGGCGTAGGGGTCGGCGTCCAGGTCGAACAGCCGCCGCAGCCGCTGGACGGCGGTGGTCAGGTCGCGCGGGTCGGTGAGGCTGAGGCGGGCGTCGAGCCAGCCGCCGGGATGGACGGCGGAGGGGCGTCCCGCGTCGCCGGTCCGCTCGTCGACGGCGACGATCCCGGTGCCGTGGGGCAGCCGCAGCGTGCGGCGGTAGGTGCGGCCGCCGGGCGGACCGCTCACCTCCTCCACCCCGGGCACGGCCTCGTGTGCCAGCAGGTCGAACACCGGGCCCGCCCGGTACGGGCCCCGGTGGGCGAGGCGGAGCGGGATCCCGGCGCTCGGGGTGGCCGCCCGCAGGGAGGCGCGGACGGCGGCCCGCAGGTCGGTAGGGGTGGCCGCGTACACGGCCCGGATGGTGTCGTTGAACTGGCGCACGCTGGCGAACCCGGACGCGAACGCGATCTCGGTGACCGGCAGGCCGGTCGTCTGGAGCAGGGTCCGCGCGGTGTGCGCGCGCTGCGCCCGGGCGAGGGCGACGGGGCCCGCGCCCAGCTCGGCGGTGAGCTGGCGCTGCACCTGGCGGGCGCTGTAGCCGAGCCGTCCGGCGAGGCCCGGGACGCCCTCCCGGTCGACGACGCCGTCGCCGATCAGCCGCATGGCCCGGCCCACGACGTCGGCGCGCACGTTCCAGTCGGCGGAGCCGGGTACGGCGTCCGGACGGCACCGCCGGCAGGCCCGGAAGCCCGAGCCCTGCGCGGCGGCGGCCGTCGGGAAGAAGCGCACGTTGCGGCGTTTCGGGGTCACGGCGGGGCAGCTGGGCCGGCAGTAGATGCCGGTCGTCTCGACCGCGAAGAAGAACGCACCGTCGAACCTGGCGTCCCGGCTGCGCACCGCCTCGTACCTGGTGTCCTGGTCCGTCATGGGTTCCATGCTTCCCAGTCTTCGCCCGCGGCCGTGATCGTGCTGGCGGGAATCGGACACGGCCCTGACCGCCGCCGGTGCCTAGGGCCTCTCTTTCGGATCTTGCCGTGGGTCACGGGGCCTGGCACGCACTCCCCCAGAGGGGGGACCCCCAGCCGCGTTGTCGTCGGTTGTCAACGTCCCCCAGCCTCCGGCCGGGGGTGCCCCCACCGCGTTGCCGCCCTCCTCCGCCTTGCAGCTGCACGCTCCCCCACTCTCGGCTTCGCTCGAGCGGGAGGGGCCCCCACGACCCCGCTCGGCCACGCCGGCAAGTCCCGCGGACCGGAGCCGGCCTGATCCGAAAGAAAGGCCCTAGGTCGCCGCAGGACGCCAGGTCACCCGAGGCGGCCAGGTCACCGGGGCGGGGCCGGCCGCCACGGCCCGTGTCCGCGCTTGGCGTCGCCCGCCGCCCGGCCCTCGGCCTGCTTGCGCTTCCAGTCCTGGCGGATGCCGGCGCGGGCCCGGGCGTCGGACTTGGCGACGATCCACTGGTTCTCCCTGACGAGCTTGCGGTAGCTCTCCAGCCGGCGCACGGGCAGTTCGCCGTCGTCGACGGCGGCCAGCACCGCGCACCCCGGCTCGCGCTCGTGCGAGCAGTCGTGGAAGCGGCACCGCCGGGCGATCGCCTCGATCTCCGAGAAGACCTGGCCGACGCCGGCGCCTGCGTCCCAGAGGCCGACACCGCGCAGTCCGGGTGTGTCGATGAGGACGCCGCCGCCGGGCAGCGGCAGCAGATTGCGGGTGGTCGTGGTGTGCCGGCCCTTGCCGTCCATGTCACGGGTGGCCTGCACGTCCATCACGTCCTCGCCCACCAGGGCGTTGGCGAGCGTCGACTTGCCGGCGCCGGACGCGCCGAGCAGCACGGTGGTGCCCCGCCCGAGGAGGCCGGCGAGTTCCGCGACGCCCTCGCCCTCCCTGGCGCGGACGGTCAGGACCGGGACTCCGGGCGCGGTGGTCTCCACGTCCTGCACGAGGTACGACAGGGCGACCGGGTCGGGCACCAGGTCGGCCTTGGTGAGCACGACGACGGGCTGGGCGCCGGACTCCCAGGAGTCCGCCGACGTACGCAGCAGTGCCTCACCGCTCGAACTGGACATCGCGAGCGCGAGGAACCGTTCGATCCGCCCGAGGTCGAGTTCGACCGCGAGCGACACGCAGATGACGATGTGATCGATGTTAGTGGCCAGCACCTGCCCCTCGGACCGCTTGGACGACGTCGACCGCACGAACGCGGTCCGCCGAGGCAGGATCGTACGCGCGTACCGCGGATCACCGCCCTCAGGATCGACGGCGACCCAGTCCCCCGTGCACACGACCTTCATCGGGTCACGGGGAACGACGAACGCGGTGTCGGCACGGACGACGCCGTCAGGAGTGGCCACATCACACTGGCCGCGATCGACCCGGACAACCCGGCCCGGGACCAGACCCTGAGCGGCATACGGGGCGAACTCGGCCTCCCAGCCCTCGTCCCAGCCGTAGACGGCGAGCGGATGCTGGACAGCGGAAGAGGAAGACGGGTGGAGCGAAGCGTTGAACAAGGGGAAACCCTTCGAAGGGTGGCCCCGGCGGCGCGCTCCAAGCGCGCGGATCGAGTGGGTGTCAGCCGGAGACCACAGGGGTGGGAACGATGAACTCCTGAATGCGGGCAGAGCCCGTCACCGTGACAGTCATCAATGTCCTCACCTCCTGCTTCTTCTCAACGAACCAACACCATGCCCTGGGCAGCGACACAGCCGCGCCCTGGAACGAGCAGAACCATAGCCCCACCCCAGGACACGGCACCACCGATTAAATTCGGGGCCCCACCTGCGCGAAGCCGACAACCAGCGGACCAACGTCACGCCGCAAGTCGTACAGCATCCCGGACGAGGACCTGGGTCCTGCCGACCTCAACTATCGGCCGCCTGTAGCTCACGGCGATCCCGGAGCGCGTTGTGAACTCCACCAGTCCGTACCGGAGTACACCCACGACCGGAACAGCCGCCGTGTCCAGGGCGGCAGCCAACTCGGGCAGCTCGGCAGCGAGTTCCCACGAAGTCGATACGAGGTCGAACACACCCAGCTCGGGAAGGTCCGCCAGCCGGAAGCCGATTCGGACCTCAGGTGTCGGCCCGCGGCCTGCCTGGGCTGCCCCCTTGCGATCAGCCAGGCTCGCCGGACAACCACACAGCGATCCACGTGCGCCCCTCGGCTCCAAGAGCCTAGTTCCGTCGCAGACATGGAAAGTCTCACCAGCTCCGCGCATCACCATGCGAAGCGAGACGGCCCCGCAGCCACCCAGCAAGACAGAGATGTGATCGTGGCGAGTCAGGACCTCGACGACATGCTCGTCGCCTGTGTCCAACAGCTGCGGCACACCTCCATAGAGCCCACCCACAGCGTCAGCGACCGCTAGGTCCGCCGTTGTAATGCGCCACGCCGACAGCGCAATGGGCCTTCCACCTCGCTGTCGCGCCACATGGAAACGGCCCACCGGATCTGACGCGGATACGCGCGGCCGATCCGCCCCAGCGTCGTCGAGCTTCTGATCCCGACTGGGGCTGTGGTGCGGGTGGGGAGCCATGGTCTTCCTCCGGCGGCGCGATGTTCAGAGGCTCCAAGGATCCGATGCACTCGCCGGTTGGCGTAGCCGGGATTCACATGTAGAGAGATGCCAGCTCGCACGTCATCAGGTCTGAGCAAGGTCAGATCAGGTCCACGAGCACTGCCAACTCAGCGGCGGCCCAACAGCGCATCCACGCAGCCGATACTTTCGGTAAGTTGCCCCCCTTACAGTGGAACACACAGCCAGCGCACTGGCTCCGGTCACCCGGGGCCCCGCACCTACACCCTCGGGGGGCTCTGTGACGGACGAGCAGCAGACAGTTGACCAGCACCTGTGGAGACTCTTCGACTCCCTCCGAGGCCGGCTCTCCTCTAATGAACTGGCTGACTCGTTGCTGTGGAATGCCGTCGACTGGAGAACCCGCGCCACCGGCCTGCCAGCTCCCGAAATCGACATCATGCAGCTTGCAGCCCAGCGTGTGAGGAAGCTCAACCCTGCGCTGGATCCGACGCTAGAAGGCGAACAGGAGCTGCTACAGACCTACACCCCGGCACAGATCAGGCGCTACGCAAGGACGTTGCTGCGCCCTGTGCACCAACACGACGAGTTTGCCACCTCCGCGTCTCTGGTGAAGGTCGCCGAAGCTACCTTGACCTCTTACGAGCGCGGAGGCCGCACGGATGCGCTGCATCTCTATGATCCGGCGTGCGGGTCCGCCACTCTGGCGCTCGATGTCGCCGAGTCTCTGACAGATCAGACAGGCGTGCCGGTCAGCATCGCCGGCCAGGACATCAGCTCATCCACCGTTCAGCGCGCCCGGGCACACGCCTACCTTGTCGGAGCGGACGCCGCATTCAGCTTGTCAAACTCTCTCGAAGAGGACGCCTTCCCCGGCCGCCAGTTCGACTACACGGTGGCCGAGATCCCATACAACATGTCGTGGCACAGCAGCCTAGCGTCCTGTTCAGCTGAGGCTGAGCGCCTGGATGGACGATTCCCCGCTGGTCTGCCGCAGCCCAATAATGCCTCCCTGCTGTTCGCCCAGATCCTGCTAAGCAAGCTTCGAGACCCGGCGGACGGTGGCGGCCGAGGGATTATGTTCACCGCTACAGGGCCGCTGTCTGACACGGGCGGCAGCGCGATACGTACCTGGCTGCTGGAGCAAGATCTCCTGGACGCTGTGGTCGCTCTGCCCGAAGGACTCAGCGCGAACACAAGCATCCGGCTGTTCGCCCTGGTCTTCTCCAACGGTAAGCCCAAGGCGCGTCGGCGGAAGGTTCAGTTCATCGACCTCCGCGGCTTTTACGAGGACGTGCGTTCACGCCGGCTTGAGCGCCGTACCATCAGCGACGCGGCCCTAGATGAGCTGTCACGAAGCCTGAAGCAACCGAAGCCGACGCCCTACAGCAGGACAGCCTCGGCGAGTGATCTCTCATTCCGTCGAGTCAGCGTCATGCACGACACCACTGCAGCCATCGGCAAGCCCGGGCAGGGCCATGTGCCGTCGCTCACCATACTGGTGCCGGTCACGTCCTCCATCGAAACGTGGCGCAATGCCCGCTACGTCACAACGCCACCGGACGTGAGCGACGTGGCGAACTCACAGCTCACGATGTTCGATGTAGACCGCGTCTTCCGAACCGACCGACCTCCGCGCGCGCTGCGCGACCTCACCCAACACGGCTGGAAGACCGCCCGTCTGACCGAGCTCGCTCAGCACATCTGCTACGTCCCCTCAGCCAAAGCAGCCGACCGCCCGGCCATACTGTCATCCGCCTCAGGAGAGCCAGCACTCATCCTCCCCATCGAACCGCACCTGGACGCAGTAACCGGGGATCCGGCGGAAGTCGCTCCCGACAACCGCATCCTCGTTGTCCAGACTAGAGACAAGCACGCCGACGCCGACTACCTCGCAGGCTGGCTCAACTCCCCACTAGGCCGGAAACTGCGCTCGGCGGCCGCCAGTTCCGGCAGCGACAGCTACGTCAGCCCTCGCGGCTTCAATCTCACCCAAGCCTGGCGCATGGCAGACGACCTTCTGATCGCCCTGCCGGACCTGTCTGTCCAGCGCGACATGGCCCGCACAGAGCGAGCTCTGGGCGCCGCCCGCCGTCACCTTGTCGACTCGCGCCGAGAGCTCTGGAACGACCCCAGGAAGCGCTCCGATATCTACAGGGAGGCGAGCCGCCTCATCCCCTCGGCAGACCTAGCCCAATGGGCGGCAACTCTGCCCTTCCCCATGGCCAGCGCCCTGTGGGCCTACGAATCCAAAGGTGACAGCAACCTCCATGCCCGCCACGCTCAGATGTTCCACTTCTGGGACGCCACTATTCAGTTCCACGCCACTGTCCTCCTGTCAGGCCTTCTCCAAGACCGTTCAGGCCTCGAGCAGGAACTCCCCGCCCTCGCTGCGCAGTTCAGTAAAGTGGGGCTTTCCCCCGAAAGGGCCAGCCTCGGTGTCTGGCATATTGTGCTGCAACGCCTCACCAAGAGGTACCGCACCGCGGTAGCCGGAACCGACACCGACGAGCAGGCACGGGTGCGGGCAACCTTCGCCGACGCGCCACCCGACTTCATGGATACCCTCCTGAGCACCGACATCACGAAGCTGTTC
This sequence comes from Streptomyces phaeofaciens, assembly GCF_014648915.1. Lineage (GTDB taxonomy): Bacteria > Actinomycetota > Actinomycetes > Streptomycetales > Streptomycetaceae > Streptomyces > Streptomyces phaeofaciens. The sequence goes on from NZ_BMSA01000011.1 coordinate 217,844, forward strand.
GGAGAAGTGATCCATCTACGCAACACATGGAGTGGCCACTCGGGTGCGACCAGCGAGGACTCCCTTAGGGAGCAGCTCGGCATCCTAACCGGCCACGTGCACACCTTGCGTAACCTGATCGGTGCCGGCTGGCTGGACTTTCCTCTCGTGCGCGCTGGTGGGGCTCGGATTAGGAACGGGGTATTCCACCATGAGGTGGACCTGGCCGTTGGCCCAAACACTCCGTTCAAACAGGAGCAGTTCCCGAGCAACCTGGCTCTGGAGGAAGACGGCCTATACCTCGTCTCCCGCGAGGGCGGCGGCGCACTGCCACTTGCCCCGCTGGTCAAGCTGCAGCCAGCAGCCTTCGGAGCAAACAGCGACTGCTACTACTACAACCGCCTGCAGACCAATGGCATGCGGTTTGTGGCCTACCACGAAGCAGCTAAATCAGAAACACTCACGGCTGCCGTGCCCACTGCCGCCCTCGTCGCTGCCCTGACCTCCGGGGTGCCTGCCTCACAGTAGCTAGTTCCGACAGGTGATACGCACAAGAATCTACATGTCAAAGACCGGCGTTTCCGTTCAAGATAGACAGGAAAGAATACTCGGATTCGCCGCCGCTCGACGTCGGCACTGCACTGCACTGCACTGCAGAAGCGCAGGTATGGGGTCTCAGCGATTCGACGGTAGGACCGAATTCCATCGTCAGTCAGACGTAGCACCTTTTCCATCGTTTCGCATCTCAATCGGAAAAAGCCGCTCGATTTGGATTCCTCCGACGATCTTCCAGATTTCAGCCAGCTTCGCTTCGTCGAGCAACGACGGATTGGCCTCAAGCATCAGCGTGATGCTGTCCTCAATCTGCTTGGGCGTGAGCATCTCCAATACGCCACTCAGCCGCGAAGAGCCATCTTCATCCTCGATCCGCGCATTGCGTAGAATTCTGAACTGCTCTTCACTAAACAGCCTGGCCAATAGAGCTGCAACGAATCGCTCGCGCGCCTCCACGCCGCGCATGGCGACTCTATACCCTTCGAGTTCGGCAACCAATTCTCGCAAATCCTCTGAAGAAACAGATTCAACCAGGGCGGACGACTCAGGCGTGATGGCTCGACTTTCATCCTTGCCAGTCCGGGCAAGTCTGCTGCGCGTCGACTTCACGAACGGGCGGAGCTGATCATTCCACCATCTCTTGAGGCGTGGCGCAGCCCTCTCCGCAACTTCGACGAGAATAGCCAGGAGCTCGACTATCTCCTCGGGCTCCAAGCGTTCCCGCCCTCGGGAATCCGCCCCATACTCACTGGCGACGCAGACGACCGGCGGCGAGTCCGTCAGCAAATCCCCTTCACCCTCGCCAATGTCATAAATCTTGACTTGCCCCTTTACCCCTTTCGAGCCGGGGGTGAACAGATTTGGGCTCGATGCGCCATCACCGTCTCTTGATCGCCCAAGCTGCATGCCTTCTTCGTACTCAATCTCGACTGTCTTTCTAACCATCCGTTACCCCCCTGCTGCAAAGCACGGTCGATTCTTCGGGACCCATTCTCTAACTGCACCTGTATAGGCGGCGATCCGGTCGGCGAGCCTGGTGCCCGGGGCGAGACCGAGGTCTACTGATCCATTAGCTTCCAAGGCGCGGGGCCGATCAATGGCGCGATAGATCTTCCCCCAGCCGATTAGCCCAGGTCCTGGCGAAGGCGGCGGAGATAGGCGTCGATCTGCGCCAGCCCCGGCCAGTCGTTTCCCCGTAGCTGGGAGGTTTCCGACCGGAGACGACCTCCGATCTCTAGTACCTGGGGAAGGTTTTCCGCCGCTGCATGCAGGCCCATGAGCCGTGCGAGGGCATCCAGGTGGCGATTGACTGCGTCCTCACTATCGGAAGCAGGCGTCATCTCCACGACGCGGTCGAAGGCTTGGATGGCGGCGGTGGCCTCGCCGAGTTCCATCCGGCACTGCGCGGCGTAGTACCAGCACAGCTGAGCTTGCTCGTCGTGGCCGCCGTAGCGGTCGGTGTAGTGGCAGGCGAGCGGCTCGAAGAGCGCGAGGGCCTCGCGGTGGCTTCCGGCCAGGAACTTCACCTGGGCGAGGCTGAACTGCATGCCTTCCTTGAGCTCCGGGTCAGCGGCTCTCGCGATAGCTTCGGTTAGTGTGTCGGCCGCCTGTGTGAACTGGCCATCCTGAGCCAGTCGCGCTGCCCTGTCGGAGACCCCGTCCGCCTCTTGCTCGGTCAGTGCGGCGGGGTCTGGCTCGAGCCTCTGCGGTGCGGCGGCCGGCGGGGGCCCGAGCGGCGAGGGAACCACGACCGTGGGGGTGTACGAGGGGGCGACACTGGGGCTGGGCGCCCGACCGCCGAAGGGCCGCAGGAACGGCAGACGGGGGTCAAGGATGCCCTCGTCGGTCGCGGCAGGGACACCGGTGGAGGCATGGACGAAGGGCAGGAGAGTGTCGTAGACCTCCATCGCGTCCATGCGCTGCTCGGCCTCCTTAGTGAGCATCGCTAGCAGGAGCTTCTCAATGTCGACCGGCACGTCCGGGCGCACGGTGCGGATGGACGGGGGCGGGGTGTGGACGTGGTGCCACATGTGGGAACGGCTGTCGTCGGGGGTGAACGGCGGCTTGCCTGTGAGCATTTCGTGGAGCACGCAGGCGAGGGCGTAGACGTCTGCGGCGGGGCCGACGGCGTTGGCCAGGCTCTGTTCGGGGGACATGTAGGGCGGGGTGCCTACGGTCATGCCGACCTGGGTGAGCCGGGGCAGGGTGCCGACTCCACGCAGGGCGGCGACGCCGAAGTCGAGGACCTTGACCACGCCTCCGGGGGTGAGCATCAGGTTGGACGGCTTGATGTCGCGGTGCACGACGTCGTGACGGTGGACGGTGTCCAGGACGGAGGCGATCTGGGCACCGACGGCCGCTGCCCAGGAGACCGAAACCGTCTCGCTTTCGTAGTCGGTCTCGTCGATGAACGTCTGCAGTTCGCGTCCCTGCAGGAGCTGCATGACAACGAACAGCCGTCCACTGGCCTCGTCGGTTCCGGTGTCGTAGACGGCCGGCACACCCAAGTGTTCGATGCCGGCCGTGATCTGGACCTCACGCAAGAATCGGGCGCGGCGGGTCTGCAGGGTCTCCTCGAAGGCCGCGCCCTGGAACCCGGGCGGGACCGGGCTCTCAGCCAGCATCATCTTGACCGCGACACGGCGGTCCAGACGTTCGTCGTACGCCTGCCAGACCTCGCCCATGCCGCCCGCGCCGATGGGTGTGTGCAGCCGGTACCGGCCCGCGATCACGCGGGCCGGTACGCCGGCGTCGAAGCTCGGCGTGCCGCCCTGCACCATGCGAGGACCCTCTCTGTGTGGTCGGAGCGTGACCACCCCGTTCGGCCTCTTGCCTGACGTGCTGCAGAGCACAGGCTATGCGGTCGGCGGTTCCGCCCGACGGCTTCCGGACGACTTGAGCTCGGCGGCCCGCTGCTCGGTGGCCCGGCGCTCGGCCTCGCGTCGGACCGGGCGTCGGATGAGCTGGTACGCCTGCTGGGTCGCGACCTGCTTGAACAGGCGGTTGACGTCGGCGTCGTCGAAGTAGCGGACCATCAGGGCGTCGTTGGACGCCGCCTGGTCGATGACGATCCGGTCGAGGTCTTTCTCCAGTTCCCCTCCGAAGACGTCCTGGTCCTGGTGCAGGGCGATGGCCCGGAGTTCGGGGTCCTCACTCACGGCGACAACGAGCTGACCGAGCAGGATCTGGTCGGTGGTGGACAGCCCGGTCCCGTACTCCTCGTTGACGGACTGGATCACCTCGGCCAGCGACATCTCCTCCGCCTCGGCCACCGCTCCGGCCGCCTCGGGTACCAGGCCAGGCAGTACCTGCGCGCCCGCCGCCTCCAGGCGCAGCTCCGGGGTGCCCGTCTGAGCGATGCGCATGTGACTCGGGGCGGCCGTCCCTATGTCGGCGCCGGCGCTGCGGGCGGGCGCGGGCAGGCGGCGCAGCAGGAAGCGTCCGTACTGGTAAAGCCGTTCCAGTTCGAGGTTCTCAAATCCGATGACGTGGGAGAGCCAACCGTACGCCTTGGTGTAGGAGTCCAGGGCGCGGCGGAATTCGGCGGCGGTGTCCGGTTCGGTGGCGTTCAGGGCGTTGAAGCGGTCCAAGGCGGGCTGCAGGTAGCCGTAGAGGCGGGCATGGGCCTTCATGATGGCGGTGTCGGTGGCCGAGCCGCCCTGGAAGGCTGCGAAGTACGCGGTGACGAAGGCGTCCATCTCGGCTTCCACCAGGAGCTGGTAGGCCATCACCTCGCGTTCGCGGTCGAACAGGAGGTTGGGGTCGGTGGGCTCGCTGACCGACGCCTCGTAGTACTGCTGGAAGGCCTGCTCGATGTCCTCGGGCCGGTTGGCGAAGTCGAGGATGAACAGGTCCTCGGTGGTCTTGAGTCGGTGGGTGCGGTTGAGCCGGGAAAGGGTCTGCACCGCGGCCAGCTTCACCAGGACCTTGTCCACGTACATGGTGGTCAGCAGCGGCTGGTCGAAGCCGGTCTGGTACTTCTCGGCGACGACGAGGATGCGGTACTCGGGCTTGGGGACGGACGGCGGGTTCGGGTCGTCCGCGCGGGTGTAGCCGAAACGTGCCGGCAGTTCGCGTTCGGGGAAGCCGTTGAGCTTGGCCTCGGTGTACTCGATCCCGTCGAGGGTCAGTGCCCCGGAGAACGCGACCAGGGTGCCGCAGTCGGTGAAGCCCCGCTGGTCGATGTAGGCCCGCATGGCCTGGTAGAGCCGTACGGCGTGGTCACGGCCGGAGGTGACGACCATCGCCTTGGCCCGGCCGCCGAGTCGCGGGCTGGAGTGCGACCGGAAGTGGTCGACGATGATCTTCGCGCGGGAGGCCATCGACGCCTCCGACATCAGCGCGGCCCTCACCAGCCGCGAGCGCACCTTGCGCGGGTCCACCTGCTGCTCCGCCTCCTCAGCGGCAGCTTCCTGGAGCTTGAAGTACGTGGCGTAGGTGATGTAGTTGCCGAGCACGTCGAGGATGAAGCCCTCTTCGATGGCCTGCCGCATCGAGTAAACGTGGAACGGTCCCTTCTCCTGCTCCCCCGAGCCGGGATTGGCGTAGGGCGTGCCGAAGAGGTCGATCGTCTTCGCCTTGGGGGTGGCCGTGAACGCGAAGAAGGACAGGTTCGGCTGCTTGCCGCGCGCCAGGGCCGCGGCCGTCAGCGGGTCGCCGTCCTCGTCCACCGCGTCCGAGCCGAGACGTCCCAGCGCCTTCTTAAGGGCCGCCGCGCTCTCGCCACCCTGCGAGGAGTGCGCCTCGTCGATGATCACCGCGTAGCGCTGGCCGCCCAGCCCGGCAACCTTGTCCAGGACGAAGGGGAACTTCTGCACCGTGGTGATCACGATCCGGGCCGTCGGCCCGGTCAGCGCGTCCGCGAGCTGCTGGGAGTTCTCATCGATCCGCACGACCACGCCGGCCTTGTGGTCGAACTGGTAGATGGTGTCCTGGAGCTGCTTGTCCAGCACCCGCCGGTCGGTGATGACAATGACCTTGTCGAAGACCAGCTTGTTCGCCCCCAGACCGGAGGCAAGCGCGGCAGGCGCGATCCGACCGGGGTCGTGGGAGGTGTGCAGGCTGGACAGGTGGTGTGCGAGCCAGGCGATGGTGTTGGACTTGCCCGAGCCGGCGGAGTGCTGGATCAGGTAGTTCTCCCCCGCCCCATGGCGGGCCGCGTGTGCGATGAGCTTGCGCACTGCGTCCCATTGGTGGAACCGCGGGAAGATCAACGGCTGCGTGTGCGCGCTACCCGGCTTGTGGGACGGCGCCCGGCCGGCCTTCGCGGCAGCGTCCTCGACGTGCAGGAACCGCTGCAGCAGCTCCAGCCAGTTGTCCCGGGCCCATACCTCGTCGAAGAGGTACGAGGTGGGGTACTTCCCATCGGTCGAGGCCGGGACGTTGCCGGCTCCGCCGATCTGGCCGGGGCCACCGGAGCCGGTGTTGAAGGGGAGGAAGCGGGTGGCGTCGCCGGCCAAGCGGGTCGTCAGAAATGCCAGCGTCGGATCGATCGCGAAGTGGACCAGGCTGCGCTTGGCGAAGAACAGTTCCTTCGGGTCGCGGTCGCGGCGGTACTGCCGCTTGGCGTCCTCGACGGTCTGGCCGGTCAGTCCGTTCTTCAACTCCACCGACGCGACGGGCAGTCCGTTCAGAAAGAACGCCATGTCGAGGCTGTCGGCCGGGCGCGCGGCGGAGTAGTGGAACTGACGCACGAAGGTGAGCCGGTTGGCGTCGTACTCGTCCAGAGCGTCGGCGGCGAGGGTGTGCGCGGGACGGAAGTACGCAAGCTGAATCTTCACGTTCCGGTCATTCACGCCCCGACGCAGCACGTCCAACAGGCCGCGCGAGTCGATCTCCCGCACCACCCGCTTGGCGAACCGGCCGATGGCCTGCTCCTCGTCCTCGCCGTAGGCGGCCTGAAGCGCCAGCCACGCGTCGTTCTGCGACGCACCGAGGAACGCGGCCAGCTCGGAGGTATCAATGCCAAGGGCGCGGTCGTAGGTGTTCGACAGCCCGCGCTGCCAGCCGCTGCGCAGCAGCGCCGCTTCCACGGCGTTCTCGAATGCCTTCTCGGTGTATACGCGGGCGTCGTTCATCTGAAATCCCCCTCAGAAGTCGCGGTCATGCGCGGGGCGGGCGGTGGTGACGTCGAGCTGACCGGTGACGGCAGCGGTGATCAGCGCCTGCCGGCGTTCCGTGAGCAACCGATCCTGTGCCGACAAACGCTCAGAAAGTGCGTCCATTGAACCAATTTCTCGATCGAGGATCGCAACTTTCGCGGCCTGCTCGCTGCGTGAGGCAGCGGGGATAGGGAGCTGCTTCATAGCGCCAACATTGAAGTGCGCTTGAATACTCCCTACGGAATTCAACCCGACCTGCCCCTTGGCGTAATCCGAGTTAAGGACGTAGGTCACATAGCGTGGATCGAGCTTATTGCCCAAGCGGACAATAATTAGGTCGATACAGTTCGCTCCGTCAAATTCACGAGGAACAACAGCAGCAGCCCCGGCTTGACCGGTACGTACTACCACCACGTCATCGGCATTGAGTCTTGATTTCCGATTCTCCGCGTGTCCCTTATCGCTAATGCGAATGAGACTCTCGGAAAGAATGCGACCGGGTTGGACATTGAGCCCTCGCAGTGCAGGTACACCGCCATCGTCGACGTACCATTTGGCTGGCGTAACCACAATCCCCACAGAAACGTCACGCGCAAGATACTTAAGGGGTACAAGTCGCGTACTGTGGCCTTCTTCGAGACCGAGTACTTGCTCGGTGATGCGTTCCCTCCTTAGCGCCATCAAGTCTCTCATCTGCCGGCGCTTGCTCAGAAGGAGGTCAATGCGAGCCGTCTCAGCATCGAGGAAGTCGGCAATGCGGAGCTGCTCGCTCAGTTCCGGCAAGGGAATCCTAAAATCTAGGATCTTGCTGCTGTTTGTAGATGCCAGATTGGTCGTCTTGGTGCCCGTACTCTCGAAATAGCTCCTACCGTAGCCGGATTGAGTAACCCAAGCCAGGTACCTCGCATCGAGCCGCTCCGGATTGGTTCGAAGGGCGAATACATGGTTCTGGTGTAGACAGCCATCCAACTCCCCTCGCCAAACGGTCCCGCGCCCAAGCTTATCGAGATCACCACCCTCGGTCATGAGGACATCACCGGAGCGAAGCTCACTTCGTTTTGCCATCGCACGCGGAACGGTAATGTTCGAAACCGAATCAAGGTTCAGGTGACCGGCTTGGACATTCGCGACTCTCAGATACGGCCGCGTCACCACGTCGCCATCAAGCTCCCGCGTTCCGTCGACCGTCAAACCAGTCTGCAAGCGGCACAGGTACCCGAGACGCACATGCTGGAGCTTCCCGCTTGTAAGCTGTTCATCCATTAGTGACCTCGCCCAGCAGTGCCTGGATTTCAGCCTCAAGGGACTTCAATTCCGCGTCGATCTCCGTGAGCGGCCTCGGCGGCGTGTTGACGTAGAACTGGCGCGTGAAGGGGATCTCGTATCCCAGCTTGAACCGCTCCACCTCCTTGGTCTTCGGATTGCGGGTCTCCGCGATCCAGGCGTCCGGAACGTGGGGCAGCACCTCGCGGGCGAGGTACTCGTCGATGTCCTCTCCTAGCGGTACGTTCTCGTTGTCGCGCAGGTCGGGGTCAGGCTCGGGTTTGCCCTTGATGAGCTGGACCTCGCCTTCAGGGTCGGTCACTCCCACGGCGTCACGGAGGGCCTTCTGGAAGGGCGCGGCTGAGGGCCACAGCACGCCTCCGGCCACCATCACCGTCCGCAGGGCTTCCCATGCCTCAGCCTTTGTGGACCACTGCGATCCGATCAGCGGCTTGAGCGCGGCCAGCAACAGCTCGACCGCCGCGTCGCCCCCGACCGCCTTCTTCACGGCGGCCGACGCACCGAGCTGAGCGAGGCTGTCCTCGGTCAGCTCGAAGCGGAGCTTGAGTGGCCGGTCCACGGTGATGCGCTGGTAGCCGAAGTCTCGGTTAGCGAAGACCTTCACCCGCGTGTGATCCGGATGGCCTTCGTCGCCGGCGATGCTGAGCGCGTCGCGGTAGGTCGCGCAGATGTGCCCGATCTGGTCCCGAGTCATCCTCTTGCGCTTCTCACCGAGAGACTTGCGCATCTTGGTCCACTGGTCGCGAGCGTCGAGCAGGATCACACGGCCCTTGCGGTCGGCGGGCTTGCGGTTGGTGACGATCCAGAAGTACGTGGAGATGCCGGTGTTGTAGAAGAGCTGGTCCGGGAGGGCGACGATCGCCTCCAGATAGTCGTGCTCGATGATCCACCGGCGGATCTCCGACTCGCCCGACCCCGCGCCTCCGGTGAACAAGGGGGAGCCGTTGAAGACGATGGCAAGGCGGGTGCCGCCGACCTCGTCGCCCGCGTCGTCCTTCTTGAGCGGCTGCATCTTGCTCATCATGTGCTGCAGGAAGAGCAGCGAGCCGTCGTTGATCCGGGGCAGGCCGGCTCCGAAGCGGCCGTCGAATCCGCGGTCCTCGTGCTCCTGGCGTACGACCTTCTCGACCTTCTTCCACTCCACGCCGAAGGGCGGGTTGGCGAGCATGTAGTTGAAGGTCTCGCCGTCGTGGCCGTCCTGGCTGAAGGAGTTGCCGAAGCGGATGTTCTTGGCTGTGTGGCCCTTCAGAAGCATGTCGGAGCGGCAGATCGCGTACGACTCGGCGTTCAGCTCCTGTCCGAACAGGTTGACGCGCACGCGCGGGTTCAGCTTGCGGATGTGCTCTTCAGCTGCCGAGAGCATGCCGCCGGTGCCGCAGGCCGGGTCGAGGATCTTGACGACCTGACCCTCTCCGTTCAGCCGGTCGTCGTCCGGAGCGAGTAGCAGCTCGACCATCAGCTCGATGACCTCGCGCGGGGTGAAGTGCTCACCGGCGGTCTCGTTGGAGGCATCGGCGAACTTGCGGATCAGCTCCTCGAAGACGTAGCCCATGTCGTGGTTGTCCACGGCCTCGAAGCTCAGGTCCAGGCCGGCGAACTTCCGCACCACCTGGTAGAGCAGGTCGGCGTTGTCCAGTCGGTCGATCTGGAGGTGGAACTCGTAGCGGTTGATGATCTCGGTGGCCTCCGAGGAGAATCCCCGGATGTAGTCCTTGAGGTTCTTCGCCACGTTGGCCGCGTCACTGCTGATCGTGTCGAAGGTCTGCTCGGACAGGTTGTAGAACTTGAGTTTGGACGCTGCCAGCAGCAGTCCGTCCTTGTTCTCCCCGGTGTAGGAGGCCGCCCGGTCCCACACCGCCTGGCGGGTCGGGGCCATGACGCAGTCCAGCCGGCGCAGCACCGTCAGCGGCAGGATGACCTTTCCGTACTCCGAGCGCTTGTAGTCACCGCGCAGGAGGTCGGCTACCGACCAGATGAAATCGGCCAGTTCCTGGTTCTTACTCAAAGTGTCCCGTCCTCTTGCCCCACTGCGGCGTCTCCGTCGGTCGTCGTGCTTTGGTGTTCAGGGTTCCCGCCGTCACGGGTCGCCGGCGGATCGAGTGCGCCGCCGGTGAGGCCGTCGCGGGCGAGCCGCGCAGCCCGGTCGCCCATGCTGGCGAGTTCGGCGAGTTCGCGCTCGAACGCGCCCAACGAGCGAAAGGCGTCGCCGTAGCGGCGCTGTCGCTCAACCTCTATGCGGGGCAGGCGCGCCGCCTGCAGGTCCGCTCGGAACGTACCCGAGGAGGATGTGCTACGACGGACGTTCTCCGCGCTGCTGGCGAATCCACGCACGTAGTCGGGGTCCAGCTGGTCGCTGGCTGAGGTGAGCTCGTCACCTTCCAGGTTGACCAGGCCGGCGGCCAATAGGTCGCTCACGGCCACCGGGACGCCATCGTCCAGGGCGTCGGCCGGGCCACGTGGTGGCAGCTCGGGAAGCAGCGCCCGCAGACGGCTCAGGCGCGTGTCGAGGTCCTCGCGCAGCTTGGCGTACTCCACCGCGTAGTCGGGTTCCGGCTCGCGTACGTAGCGGCTGGGCGTGAGGTCCACCTCGTTGTCCAGCAGATCGATCAGCTGCACCTCCGCCTTCTGGTGAGGCTGAGGGTCCCACGGTCCGTCCGGGCTGTTGGCGCTGAGATCCACCATGCGTACGGTCTCCGCCGCCCGCCCAGGGTTGGAGGGACGACTTAGCAGCCACAGGTGGAGCGGAAGTGCATGACTGGCGGCGAGGCCGGGCGGTAGAGCCACCACTGCGGTGACGCAGCCGCGACGCACCAACTCCGCACGGATTCTGCGACCGGAGCGACGATGGGCAACCGATGCCGGCAGGACCACCACGGCTCGCCCGCCGGGTGCCGTGTGGTGGTAGCAATGCTGAAGCCAGGCGAGTTCGCTCTCCCCGCGCGAGGGCACCCCCGCTTCCCAGCGCGGATCGATGAGCAGCTGCTCGCGGCCCCAGTCGGCCACGGCGGTCGGCGGCTCGCATACAACCAGGTCTGCGCGGAGATCGGGGAACGCGTCAGCCCGCAACGAGTCGCCTGCCACGATCTGAACCGGCGCCGCCTCCCCTGCGGCGGCCAAGGCCGCACGCACCTGGGCTACGCGTGCCGCATCTGCCTGTGTGTCCTGCCCCAGTCTGCTCTGGACCGCACTGCCGCCCACCGCAACGAGGAGCGAGCCGATGCCGCACGCGGGGTCAAAGACGGTGCCCGCAGTCTCACCGGCGAATTCTCGGACCGCGCGAGCCAGCCGCAGTGTCGAGGCCCCGTCCAACGCGGCGCGCGCGGTGGAATCCAGCAGCCGGGCGACCAGAGCATCCATCACCTCGGTGGGCCTCCGGTCGGCGACCAGCCCGTCCACCGCCTCTCGGGCGGCCTGGTCGAGGAGCTCTTCCATATTGCCCCAGAGGTACTCCCCGACAGCAGCCAGGGCCCGCGCCATGTCCTCGCCGTAAGCGCAGCGCAGCGCCTGCCAGAGCCGGACCTCCCCGCTGACCTCTCGCCCGTCGCGCTGCCCTTCCAGCCACTGCCGTACCTCGGTGAGCGAGAACAAAGGACTCGCCGAGGTACCGCCTACGGGCGCGGGGAAGTCCGAACGACGCCTGCGCCAGTTGGACACCGCGGCACGCGTCACGCCCGCCAACCGTGCGATCTCCGCAGCGGTTGCCGTGGCATCAGCCGCCTCGTTTCCTCCGATCATGAAGCGACCGTACACCGTTCACGCTCGGATCTCCAAGTTACATTCAGTTGACGGCGTTAACTAGCTCATGTTCACTGGGTGTCGCGCGCCAAGGACTCCGCCGCACACAGCACACCCCCCGGAGGAGAACCGAGCGTGAGCACGAAGTCACGCGGATCGAGGAGAACGACCCCGCGGCATCGACCTCCGGCACCTCGACTCGAAGGAGCATCACGTGGCGGCCAAGGAGAAGAGCAGCACTGGCACCCGAAAGTCCACGTTGCACCGGCTCACTGTTCCTAGCGGTGGCGAGGTGGAACTCCGCACTCTTGTGCGTCCTCACTATCTCGATAGACCCGGATACCAAGTCCGCGAGTTCGCCTGGGAGGGCGTAACCGGGCTGCTGGTGAACGGGGGAATCCCCCGAGACCGCGCCGACTGGTGCCCGGCCGTCGAGCGGATCACCGGCCTGGAGGTCAACGAACGGAATCACTCCGCTGCGGGCCTGGTGCTCATGCGCACCGAACGCGGCTTGTACGCCCTGAGTTACGGGGTCGGCCAGCACATGCTGGACCCGTACTACCGTGATGATGAATTCGGACTGGAGTTCGCCACCCGCTGCCTCGACGAGGACGGCATCATCAAGGTGCGCAACCAGATCATGGACGGACGAGGGCGCGTCGACGAGTACTCCGTCGCCCGGGGAGAGCGTATCGACGGCTTCGGACTCGACCGGTTCGGCGCAGTCGTCCGCCGCATCTGTGGAACGGTCAGCGGCATCCCGTTGACCTCACTGCCCGCCGGTAGCTCCAAGCATGTTCGAGTCGAGTGTTCCGAGTCGACCATCAAGCTGCCGCTGGCCACCACCCCGGAGGAATTCCTCAACGACCTGCGTGCGATAGAGGAGGTCTGCTCGCGCCCGGATCCACTGCCCGAACTGGGCTTCGTCGATCGGCTCCGCACGCTGGACAAGCGCAGCCGCAAGGCGGTGGACGCCCAGGCAGTCCTTGAGCGCGTGCTCGCCGACCCTACTCACCCGCGGCTCACGCTGGGAGTTCCGGAGAGCTGCCAGGAGGGCTTCGGCTCCGCCCAGGCGTTCCGGATCAGCTCGGGTAGCCGCAGCATCGACGTCACCGACCTGGACCTTCCCGTCCTCCTCGACTTCGTCTCGGACAAGACCGAGGGCGAGCGCCTCAAGGCGCTCGGCCAAGTCCGGGTCGTCATGTTCAGCGACGACGACTTGAAAACGCCGGCCAGCGCCGCGACCACCGGCAAGGAGTGGCTCATCGCGGACGTCCCTGTGGAAACAGTGCGGTACTTCTACGGCCACGGAAAGTGGTACGAGGTGGGAGCCGGATTCCTCAAGACGCTGGAGGAAGAGCTCCGGGAACTGCTCGGCAAGTCGGCCAGCGTCCAACTGCCCGCCTGGCCAAAGGGAGTACCGAACGCCAAGGGACGGGACTCTCACGATGAGGACTGGTACAACAAGCAGGCGGCACGCCAGGAGGGCTACCTCCTCTTCGACAAGAAGAACATCGTCACGGACAAGTTCAACGGTGGCGGCCTGGAGGTCTGCGATGTCCTCGGCCCGGACAACCAGCTGATCTGCGTCAAGAAGGCCACCAGTAGCAACGGCACCGCACCGCTGAACCACCTCTTCGCCCAGGCGGTCACCGCCGTCGAAACCCTGCGCAGCGACAAAGCCATCCGCAGCGCCTTCCTGGGGCAGGTTGCGGACCGTACTCCCGAGCACCGTCTCCTGAGCGACTTCGGCACGCTGAAGGTCGTGCTCGCCATCCTCCTCAAGGACGGAAAGGAGATCACTGTCGACTCCCTCTTCGCCTTCGCCCAGGTCTCCCTCCTCCAGTCGGCACGTCGCTTGCGCGCGATGAACGCAGAGGTCGAGGTCGTCGCTATCCGACGCTGAACCACGCCGCCCGGGGTGATCCCCACGCCCGCTTCGCGAGGGCCGTGACGCGTCCAGCACCCATTGGAACCTGGCCAGCCCAACTCAGCTGATCATCTTCCGTGAACGGCCCCGAGGCGTCCACATTGGCGGAGAAACAGCGAGCGGTAGCCCGACGAAGCAGGAGACGCAGGCATCCGCTGGAATACCCGCAGGCCGGTTTCGATTGCTTCTCTTGTAGTGATCACGGAGGGGGACGCTGGTGGCCGAGCTGATGTTGTTCCGGCAGGACGCGGACGGGCGGGATGTCGAGCTGTCCGGGTCGACGGTGGCGCTGGAGGTGGAGCTGCAGCGGCGGGTCGAGGCCGGTCTGGAGCAGATGCTCGGGATCCGGTTCTTGGCGTCGGAGTACGCGACCGGGCCGTGGCATCGGGGTCGGATCGACACGCTAGGGCTGGATGAGAACGGCAGTCCGGTGGTGATCGAGTTCAAGAAGGGCTCTGACAGCGGGGTGCTGTCGCAGGCGGTCTCGTACATGGCGTGGTTGGAGTCGGCGCAGCACGAGTTCGAGGCGCTCGTCCGGAAGGTGCTGGGGGCGGAGGCGGCCGAGTCGATCGACTGGCGGCGTCCGCGGATGGTCTGCATCGCGGCGGGCTTCTCGCACCACGATCGGGTCGCCGTGCAGCGGGTGCCTGAGCGGATCGACCTGGTGCGCTACCGGGTCTTCGAGGGCGGTCTGCTGAGCCTGCTGCTTGTGGACTCCTCGCCGGGGGTGCCCGGCACGGCGTCTCGGCGGCGGCGCGAGCGGGACGCGGCGGCCGAGGATTCGCCGACGGCCCCGGCGGCGTCCTCGTCGGCGGGTGCCGGCCTCGTCCCGGAGTGCCTGCGGGATCTGTTCACGGAGGTGGACGAGGCGCTGACGGCGTGGGGCGAGATCGAGGTGGTGCTCCTCAAGCACTACATCGCCTACCGGCGGCTGGTGAACGTGGCCTCGGTCCTGTTCCGTCCGAAGCACCAAGTGATCCTGCTCTATCTCAGACTCGACCCGGACACGGTCGTGCTGGAGGAGGGCTTCACGCGGGACATGCGCGGTGTCGGGCACCTGGGGACGGGGGACCTGGAGGTGCGTCTCGCCTCGGCGGCGGACCTGGAGAAGGCGGCGCCGTTGATCCGGCGGGCGTTCGAGGCAGCCTGAGACAAGCGGAAGGGCGGCTGGAGCATCGGCTTCTCGATGTTCCAGCCGCCCTTCGGCGTCTGCGGCCCTCCGGCCTCGGGGGCGTCGTTCTCATGATCAGCTCTCCGGTCCGGCGAGGTCGAAGTCGTCCTTGGTCAGTTCGGCGTGGAGCCGCTGTTCGGCGACGTCGGCGTAGTGCGGGGAGAGTTCGACGCCGACGAAGTTGCGGCCTTCGCGGAGGGCGGCGACGCCTGTGGAGCCGCTGCCGGTGAACGGGTCGAGGACGGTGCCGCCTTCGGGGCAGACCTGGACGAGCTGCTGCATGATCTCGACGGGCTTCTGGGTGATGTGGACCCGGCCCTTGCGGGGCTGTGAGGCGATGTAGTGGCCGGGCAGGTACAGGTCGCGGGAGTGGTCGAGGGAGCCCTTGACGCCCCAGACGATGAACTCGGAGTCCTGCTTCGGCCCGCCCTTGCGGGGCCGGCTGGCGGGCTTGATCCACGGGAGGGTGCCGCTCCAGGTCCAGCCGGCCATCTGCAGGGCGTCGGTCGTGGTCGGCTCCTGGCGCCAGTCGGTGAAGACCATGGCGACCGCGTGCTCGGTGGAGGCCCGGTACGCCTCGGTGAGCAGTTCGGTCAGCCAGGAGCGGTAGGAGCGCTGGTCGCGGTTCTCGCCGGGGAAATTGGCGAGGTCGTGTGCCGAGTTGCTGGTGACGTACTTGGCGCGCGCGGTGCGGCCGGTGCGTTCCGAGCTCGTGCGGCCGCCGGAGTTGTACGGAGGGTCGGTGATCACGGCGTTGACGCTCTCGTCCGGGAGGGACTTCAGGACGGTCAGGGCGTCGCCTCGGTGCAGTGTGTAGCTCATGGGGGCCTCTTTCAGGACGTAGCGGTTCTGTCCCCTGCTCCGGACAGCTCTCAACGGCGTTCTTCCGGGGTGGGGTTGTGCCGGAGGTTAGTGGGGTTCCCCGGCCGGACCTAACGGGGTCGGCGTGGGCGTCGGGGCTCGTTTGGTGCGGCCGGAACCCCGGTCTACTGTCTCGCCTTGTCACCGGGACTGAGTCCCGCTTCACCCCGCTGACCTGTGCTTATCCGTGCTGTCTCGTCCCATCGAGCCAGGCGGAAGGCACGTTGCCCACGTGTTTTCCGATGCCGTCCGGAGGTCCTTGTGTACCGCCTGAGATTACGAGCGCGGCTGGCTGCCGCGCATGACCTGAGACCGGCGTTCGGGAGCTACCAACTCCCCTGACCGGGCCCGCCCGAGAGGCGGATGCACATCGGCGCGGTGCCGGCGGCTTTGCACGAGAGGCTGGCACCGCGTCTCCTACGAACACCGAGGAGCCGCTGCGATGCAGCATGTCCTGATACCCCCGCGCCCCGACCTGACGCCGTCACCCGGCCGACTCCGCCGCCTCGGTGAACGGCGGAGGCGATGAAGAAGACCACCAAGGGCGTCGTCGGCCTGTTCGCGGCGGGCTCGATGCTGCTGGTCGTGCCGGTCCTCGCCTTCGGCGCCGGCACCGCGTCGGCCTCCTGCCCGACCGACGGCACGCAGTCCGTGGACACCGCGGCGGTCGCCGACCAGGTGAAGGCCATCCTGGATGGTGGCGGCAAGGCTTCGGTCTCCGTGCCGGGGCTGGACAATCCGGCCGAGCAGATTCCCTTCGCCAAGACGATTCAGGCCACCGGCGTCGCGATGAACATCCCGGCCCGCGGGCAGGTCGTGGCCCTCGCCACCGCCCTGCAGGAGAGCGGCCTGCGGAACCTGACCTGGGGCGACCGCGACTCGCTGGGACTGTTCCAGCAGCGGCCGTCGATGGGCTGGGGCACGGCGAACGAGATCCTCGACCCGGTGCATGCCTCGACCAAGTTCTACGAGGGACTCCGGCAGGTCTCGGGCTGGCAGTCCCTGTCCGTCACGCAGGCCGCCCAGGCGGTGCAGAAGTCGGGCTTCCCCGAGGCGTACGCGAAGTGGGAGCCGATGGCCACGGCCTTGCAGAAGGCCATCGAGCCCCTGCTGCCGAAAACCGGTGGCGGTGGCGGTGGTGCGTCACCGTCGCCGGTTCCGGACGGTCCTGCGCCCGGCGCCACGGGTGGCTGTGCCGCCGACGGGGACGGCACCGACTTCGGCACCATTCCAGCCGGCGCGCTGCCCGAGAAGTACAGCATCCCCGCGACCGCTCCGCGGGAGGTCCAGACGGCGATCCGGTGGGCGCTCGACCAGCGCGGTACGCCGTACCAGTGGGGCGGGACCTGCACCGACTCCCACGGGGACAAGGCGATGGGGCGGTGCGACTGCTCCTCCTTGATGCAGCAGGCGTACAAGGCCGCCGGGGTCCCCCTGACGCGTACGACGTACACGCAGGTCAAGGAGGGCAAGCCGGTCTCGGCCGATGCCCTTCGGCCGGGTGACCTGATCTTCACCGAGGGAACGGCCGCCGTACCCGAGCACGTCGGCATGGCCACGGTCAGGGCCTGGTCGTGCACGCCCCGCGCACCGGCGACGTCGTCCGCGTTACGACCGTCGCCGCCTGGAAGTCCGGGATTCTCGCGGTCCGCCGAGTCGTCTGACCGGCATCTCTCCCCCTCTCCCCTTTCTCGCACCGCCGCTCCACCTTCACGGGCTTCGGCGTGCCTTCATTCGAACTGGAGTTCTCGTGTATCTCGCCGAACAGGTCATACAGCTCGCCTACGACCCCGGGATCAAGCCGACCGAGGGCGGGCTGCCGGGCCTGAACGTCCTCAAGCAGGTGATGGGCTCCATCAACCTCTTCGGGCTCATCGCCGTGGTCGGCGCCCTCGCCGTCAGCGCGGGAGTGTGGGCCTGGGGTCACCACTCCGGCGGCCACCAGGCCGAAGCCAACGGCAAAAAGGGCGTCCTGGTGAGCGCCGGCGCGGCCCTCCTGCTCGGCGCCGCGAACGGCGTGGTCGCGTTCTTCAGCACGCTGGGGACGCAGGTCCGCTGATGCCTTCCCACTCCTCCAACCCCGGCGGCGCATCTCGCGTGCGCCGCCGGGCGCTGCTTGGCACCGTCGTCCTGGCAGTGCTCCTCGCCCTCGCCGGCCTGGCCGCCTACCTCACCCGCGACAGCAGGGAACCCGCCAAGGCCCCTGTCCCGCGTCCGAGTTCGCCGCCGGCTTCCTCCTCGGCCGTCACGCCGTCCGGGCCGCCCACGGTGATCACCCGCCCCCGCGCCCTGCCGGTTCCGCCGAGGACCACCGACCCGATCGACTTCGGGAAGGCAGCCGCAGCAGCGCTGTGGTCGTACGACACCCGGGCGTACCCGCAGGCCGAACTGCGGCGCGCTCTGCACGCGTGGCTGACCCCGGAGGCCAAGTACGCCGACGCGGCCTCCGTCGACCGAGGTATCCCCTCGGCGGTGCTGTGGAAGGAGATGGCCGCCAACGGCCAGTTCGCCACGGCCACCGTGAACGAGGGGCACTTCCCGAACGCCTTCACCCGGGCCCTTCAGGAGGACCCCGGCGCGATCACCCAGGCGTACGTCTACGCCGTCACGGTCTCGGGGAAGCAGGCGATCGCCTGGAAGGGCTCGCCCGTCGGCGGCGCGGAGAGCCGCTCCACCACCCTCGCGGTCCAGTGCCGCCCCAACCAGCCCTGCGCCCTGGCCGGCGTCATGCCGTCCGTCGCACCCTGAGTCCCGTTCACGAAAGGAGGTACCCCCATGGATGTCTGCGGCCTTCCGATGATGGACAAGGTGTGCACCGCCGTCGACTTCGTCACCAACCCGGCCGGGGCCGTCACCGACGGCATCGGCGCGTGGATCGCGAAGTCGGCCGGCGAACTGGCGGCCAGCGCGGCGGACCTCGCCGCCAAGGCCGTCAACGAGACGACCGCCATCGACCTCAACGCCGGCTGGTTCCGGGACAACTACCAGCTTCTGCTGCCCATCGGGCTCGCGCTGACCGTAGGCATCTTCTGCATTCAGCTCATGTTCGCGGCCTGGCGGCGCGACGAGCGGGCCCTGGCCCAGGCCGCGATCGGCACCATGACCGGCGTCCTGTTCAGCTTCTCCGCCATCGCCTTCACCACCGTCGCCATCACCGTGGTCGACGCCCTGTCCGACGGACTGTTCCAAGCCGCCAACACCTCGGTCGACGACGCGATCCGCCGCGTCGTGAAGATCAACCAACTGGGGGCGATGTACGGCCTGGGCTGGGGCGTTCCCGCCCTGGTCGCCTTCGGGTGCGCGATCGGTGCCTTCCTGTACTGGGGCGTCATGGTCGCCCGGAAGGTCGGCGTGCTGATCATGGTCGCCCTCGCCGTGTTCGCCGGCGCGGGCGGCGGCTGGGAGGTCGCCAAGCGCTGGCGTCGGGGCTGGATCGAGGCCACCGCCACCCTGATCGTCTCGAAGCTTCTGATGACCGTGGTCTTCCTGATCGGCGTCTCCGCCATGGGCAAGAGCGACGCCAACGACGGTCTGTCGGCCCTGTCGGACGCGATGGCCGGCATCGTCGTCATGGTCCTGGTGCTGCTCTGCCCGTACGCGACGTACAAGTTCGTCCACTGGGCGAGCGACGGCGGCGGCCACGACGACCTGCACCGCACCGGCGTCGCGGGTATGGCCGTCGCCGCCGGCGCGGCGAAGACCGCCGGCAGCCTGGCGATGCGGGTCGGCACCGGAACCCCCGCTCCCCAGGGACCGAGTCAGGTTCCCGGCGCGGGCGCCGACGGTGTCGCCTCCGGCATCAATCCTGCCGGCGGCAACCTCAGCAAGGAGGGCATCGACGCCGGACCGCCCAAGCCGCAGACCCGCTTCCGCTACGGCGAGGACCCGAACGCGACCGGCGACAAGGGACGGGCCCTGATCCAGCGCCCCGGCATCCCGCCGCTCATCACCCGGCCCGGCGAAGAGGAAGCGGAAGGTTCCCAGCCGGGTGCCCAGGCCGTCAGCGGCAGCTCCGGTCGTCCCACCAGCACGTCGGCTCCGGGCAGCGGCGTGAGCCACATCGGCACCACGCCGCCCGCCGGGCCCTCGGCGGCAGCCACCGGCTCGCCGGCGCCGACGCCCTGGGTGTTCCCCACCCAGCCGCCTGAGGGTTCCTGACCCTCCCCCACCGGGGGCGGGCTGCCCCTCCGCAGCCCGCCCCCTCCCGAATCGACCGTCGAAGGAGCCCCGCCGTGTCCTCCAGAAGAGTGCCGCCCGCCCCGTCTCTCGTTCACCTCCACCGTCTGGAACCCTCATGTCCGGTAAGCACCACGCCGAAGTCCCCTCGGCCACCGTGAAGTTCCCCCACCGCAGCAGGCGCGGCATCCTGCTCGGCCTGACCGCACCGCAGCTCCTCGCCGCCGGTCTCACCGGCCTTCTCCTTCTCGCCGTGATCCTCGCCCGCGGCGTGGTCGGCGCTCTCGCGCTCATCCCGCTGTGGGCCGTCATCGCCCTGTTCGTCTTCGTCCGCCACCGGGGCCGTGCCCTGGCGGACTGGGCTCCGGTCGTCGTCCGGTACGCGCTGCGCCGGATGCGCGGCCAGCTCCTCTGGCTCACCCGCCCCTCGCGCCGGCCGACCCGCGAGGGACTGCTCCACCTTCCCGGCACCGCCGCCAGCCTGCGCGTGGCCACCGCCCCGGACGGCCGGTACGGCGCGGTCCACGACCCGCACCACGGCACGCTGACCGCCGTCGTCAAGGTCGCCTCCCGCGCCTACGCCCTGCTCGACCCGGGCACCCAGCACGCCAACGTCTCCGGCTGGGGACGGGCCCTGGCCGCGCTCGCCCGGACCGGGCAGATCGCCCGCATCCAGGTGATCGAGCGCACCGTCCCGGACTCCGGCGACAGCCTGCGCCGCTACTGGGAGGAGCACGGCCGCCCCGACACCCCGGTGGCCGGAGCGATCTACAACGAGCTGCTCCAGAGCGCCGGTCCGGCCGCCGCCCCGCACGAGGCGTACGTCGCGCTGTCGCTGGACACCAAGGCGGCACGCCGGCTGATCAACCAGGCCGGCGGCGGCCTGACCGGGGCCTTCAGCGTCCTGGCACAGCTGACCTCGACCTTCGAGCAGGCCGCGCGGACCGCCGGGCTCAACCCGACCGGCTGGCTGACCGCCCGCGAGATCGCCGCCGTCGTCCGCACCGCCTACGACCCCAAGGCCCTCGCCACCCTCGATCGCTGGTCGGCCACCGGCCGCCCCGAGGCCGAGCCCACAGCCGCCGGCCCCATCGTGGTCGTGGAGAAGGCGGACCACATCGCGACCGACTCCGCCGTCCACGCCACGTACTGGGTGGAGAACTGGCCGAGGACCGAAACCAGCGCCGGCTTCCTGCACCAGCTCCTGTTCACCGGCGGGGTCCGGCGCACGCTGTCGCTCTGCTACGAGCCGAAGGGACTGGACGCCGCTCTGCGCGACGTCCAGCGCAAGAAGGCGTCGGTTATCGCCGATGCCGCCGAGCGGGCCCGGCGCGGGCAGGTCGACTCGGAGGCGGACTCGATCGAGTACCAGGACATCAAGGCGCGCGAGCGGCAGCTCATCGCCGGCCACGCGGACGTCGCCCTGACCGGGCTGCTGACCGTCTCGGCCGACTCCGAAGAGGAACTGCGCACCGCGTGCGCGGTCGTGGAGACCGCCGCCGTCGGCGCCCAGCTCGACCTCCGGCCGCTGACCTGGCAGCAGGCCGAGGCGTTCACCGCCGCCGCCCTGCCGCTCGCCCTCGCCGTGTAGCCCCGGCACTCCCCGCATCACTGAAAGAGCACTCCCGTGTCCCGCACTCCCAGCACGACCGCGCAGGACTTCGTGCCCTTCGCCACCGCCGCGCTCGACTTCCACCGCGCGCTCAACCTCCCCGGCGGCCCGCTCGTCACCACCCGCGCCGAGCTGGATGCCCTTCACTCCCATCTCGTCTCGCTGCACGGGCTGCTCGACGCCCACGCCGTACGTGTCGGCCGGCTCCTCCCGGCGGAGGGAGACCACCTGCGTGCCGCCCGTACCCGGATCTGGCAGGCAGTCGACCACCTCCACGCCGCCTACCACTCAGCTCCCCGCCCGGACTCCGGCGAGGTGCCCGAGCGCGAGGCGTGCCGGGCCGGCCTGCCCGAAGGGGCGCCAGAGCTGACCGTCTGCCAGCGCCATCAGCGCACCGCGCGCCTGGTCCGCCGCCGAACGACCCCGGCCGACCTGCACTCCCCGTTCACCGGCCTCACCCGCCGCTGACCCGCCCCCACTCGGAGAAACGTTCATGCCCCGTACCCGCGCCAGCGCCTCCCGCCTGTTCGTGCCCCACAAGGCATCGCGCACCGAGCGCAGGGCAGCCCGCGCCGGTTTCGCCGACGCCCACCGCCAGGCCCGTCTCGCCGGAAGGCCCCCGAACCACCGTGCCCAGGAGACCACCGATCCGGAACTTCGACCGGTCTACCCGCCGGCCGGGCGGCCCGGACCGGCCTCGGCCCGCGGCGGCAAGCTCCGCCTGCCCGCCCACCGGATGACCACCGCCACCGCTTCCGGGGCCTATCCGTTCGTCGCCGAGGGCGGTCTGGGGGCCGAAGGCGTCTTCATCGGCCGTGACGTCCATGCGGAGGCCGCGTTCTGTTTCGACCCGTTCTCGCTGTACGGCAGTGGCCGGATCGAGGGCTTCACCAACCCCAACGCCGTCCTGGCCGGGATCATCGGCATGGGCAAGTCCGCGCTGGCGAAGTCCATCGCCACCCGGTCGATCGCCCATGGCTACCGGATCTACATTCCCTGCGACCCGAAGGGCGAATGGACCGGCGTCGCGCAGGCCCTCGGCGGCTACAGCATCGCGCTCGGCCCCGGCCTGCCGGGCCGGCTGAACCCGCTGGACGCACCGGCCCGGCCCGTCTCCGTCAGCGAGGACAACTGGGCGAGCGAGGTCCGAAAGCGGCGCCTGCTGCTCCTGGCCGGCCTGGCGCGCACCGTCCTGAAGCGCGATCTGCTGCCGATGGAGCACACCGCCCTGGACCTCGCCCTCGACCTGGTCGTCGCCGAGGCCGCCGCCCGCGGCACGGTGCCGCTGCTCGGCGAGATCGCCTACGTCCTCGGCTCGCCCCAGCGCCTCGACCAGGCCCTCGGCAACTCCTCCGGGCACCTGGGGACGGCCGCCCAGGACGTCGCACACGCCCTGCGCCGCCTGGTGCACGGTGACCTGAGCGGCATGTTCGACGCCCCGAGCACCGTGGCGTTCGACCCGACCGCGCCGATGCTGTCCATCGACCTCTCCCGCCTCGGCGGCGCCGGCGACGACACCGCGCTGGTCCTCGCCATGACGTGCGCGAGCGCGTGGATGGAGTCCGCCCTCGCCGACCCCGCCGGCGGCCGACGCTGGGTGATCTACGACGAGGCGTGGCGGGTGATGCGACATGTCGGCCTGCTGGAGCGGATGCAGTCCCAGTGGAAGCTGAGCCGTGGTCTCGGCATCGCGAACTTGATGGTCATCCACCGGCTCAGTGACCTGCTCTCGGCGGGCGACGCCGGCTCGCGCGGCCGGGTCCTGGCCGAGGGTCTCCTGGCCGACTGCTCCACGCGCATCATCTACCGGCAGGAGCCCGACCAGCTCGACGCTGCCGCGTCCCTGCTCGGCCTGACCGGCGTCGAGACCCAGGCGGTGTCCGCGCTGACCAAGGGCCGGGGCCTGTGGAAGGTCGCGGGCCGGTCCTTCATCACGCAGCACATCCTCCACCCGGCCGAACGCGAACTCTTCGACACCGACGCCCGAATGTCGGCCTAGACCATGGCCGGAGAAACGATCATGTCGGTTTCCCCCAGCTCTCCCGCCCCTGCCGAGAACCAGTCGGCGGCCAGTGTGGACCTGGCGTGGCGGAGGCACATCCCGGCGCTGGCCTCTGCCGCCGCCGGGATCAGGCAGGCGTCCGACGCCTGGGACTCGGTCTCGGACTCCTTCTGCGACACCGACGGCTGGCCCGTCGACGAGCACGGGTACGAGGACGGGAAAGTGAAACGCGACGCCGAGGCGTGGCGGCACGTCGAGGTCTTCCTCGACCACGGCCCCGAGGTCCTGGCCGGCGTCCGCGCGACCGCCCGGAGCGCCGACTACACCGAGGGGCCCATCAGCGAAGAGCTCCACTGGCTGCGCGGCATCGACGCCACCCTGGAACACGCAGGGCAGCTCCAGCGCGAGTGGGACCAGATCCTGGTCCTCATGGACGCCTCCATGCCCGGTTCACGGAAGCTCTACGAGGACCGGGCGAAGGAGGAACGGAACGCTGACGGCTGGCACTACGCCGACGAGCTGGCCATCCGCGGCCCCGCCCTCGTCCGGGCCGCCGACCACCTGTCCCGCCGGGCGGACGCCGAGCGCTCCGCGCACACGACGCGGGCGCGTGCGGCTCTCGCCCGCTCCGCCTCCGGAATTCGCGGAACCCTGCCCCCCTCTCCCCCAGCACCGCCGGCACCCGGCGCACCGGTTCCAGGCCGCTCCCGCTGACACCCCTAGCACCGAGTCCGGCCGGACCAAACCGCGCGATCACCAGATCCTCGTGGACCACCGCCCGCCCCACGCGGTCCGGTCTGCGCTCACCGCGGCGTCGGCCGCCGGGACGTCTCACCACGGAGAAGACCCATGAACCCAGACCACCCCCTGGTCACCGCACGGACCAGCTCCTTCTCGCCCCTCGTCGACGCGGATCCGAAGCGGGATCGCGGGTATGGCTACCTCACCGGTCCCCTCCGCCGGCGGGGCCTGGAGGTCACCGTCGAGTACGGCCTGAGCGACTACATCGTCGACGTCGCCCTCCCCGACGGCAGTTCGATGATCATCTCGCCGTCGCAGGAACCGCCTTCCGAGAACCCCGGCTTCCCCGAGAGCTGGACGGTGGTCCGCCATCGGGAGGCCGGACCACCGGTGTACGAGGTGATCTACGACTCCGAGCCCGACGGTCCGGACGCCCGGCACGGCGGCAGCGTCTCAAGCCTGCTCGCCGCCGTCGACACGTGCCTGGACCAGCTCGGCGTACCGTCACGCCGCAAGCAGTACCGCTCCTCACAGGAGCACGCCGCCGACCCCGTTCCACCCAGGGTGAGCGCTGCTCTCTCGCCGTCCCCGTCGGCCGGATCACGCACGGTCCGCACACCTCTGGCGGCGGAATCACCCCCTCGCGCCGCGCTGCCTCCCTCGCGCTCGTCCACCGCCCCTGGTCGCTGACCTCTTCCCGTCTCGGAGCACGCCGTATGCCTCGCACCAGCAGAACCGTTCCGGCCCTCGCTCTCTCCCGTCATCGAGCCCGCACCGGATGGATCAGCCGTGTTGCCCAACTCCGCCGAAGAACTGCTCGCCGACGTCACCGTCGGCCGCCACCCCGATTACGGCATCGTCGCCGCGAACCCCAAGAACCTCCCCGCCGGCACCTGGATGCTGGAACGGCTCGACTTCCGCCCCGTCCCGGGCGAGCCCACCCTGTACGCCCTGACCGACCAGCAGCGTGACGGGCAGGGCCGCGCAACCCGGGCCGTCGAGCTGCTGCGCAACGCCGACTTCCGGGTCGATGCGGACGCCGTGTTCGAGCCCTCCCTCGCACCCGGCGCAGGCCCTGCCCCGAGCCGAGTCCCGCTCGGCGAGCCCGAGGTCGCCTTCGCCGAGCATCCGCAGCTCGGCATCGTCGCGGCCCTCGACGATCGCGCCTCCGGAATCACCGGACTCGCCCTTCTCGACCACGGCTGGCGGCACGACCCCCGCCTGGACATCTACACGCTGCCCGCCTCCACCGGCCGGGACGAGGCCCTGAGGAAGGTCGCCGGCGCCACGCTGAATCTGTACCGCTCGGATGTCCGGGTCGCGGTGCACCCTCGTCTCGCCCAGGAGGTCGCGAACCGTCGCGCCGCCCCCGCGCCGCACCCGTCCCCAGACCGCGACCGCGACCGCGACCAGCGTGCCGGCGCCCACCGTTCTCCGATCAGCGCCGCCGCGCTCGCCTCCAGCCCAGCCGTCGCCGGCCTCCCGGGTAAGCGACCAGTGGCCGCCCCCGCCATCCCCGTCACGGCGGCCCAACCTGTCGATCCGCGCATCGCCTTCTCCCGCAACCGCTGACCCAACTCCCCTAAGGAATATGCCCCATGGCTGTGAAGACCATCTGGCCGATCGATCACTCCTGCGGCCATCACTCCGACCGTGACCTGTCCGGTCGGCCGGCCGACCGTCGCGCGGGCTTCGCCGAGTGGCTCGCCACACAGGAGTGCACCGCCTGCTGGCGTGCCTCCAAGGAGGCCAACGAGCAGGACAAGGCAGCCTGGCTGGAGACCAAGCGGGCTGAGGAGCATGCCGCGTCCGAAGCCTGGTCGCAGCAGTACCGGATGCCTCCGCTGGAGGGAACCGAGCGGGCCGTCTCCTGGGGTGTGCACTGCCGTCACCAGATCCTGGCCGCCGCCTACACCGCCCTGGTCGCCGAAGACGACACCAGCGAGGTCGGCTGCGAGGCCATCGAGGAGTCCGCACGCACGATCAGTGGAGTCGGCCGAGGGCGCGGTACTGGCGTCTCCACCAGCCCGTTTCCCTCGGCCGCTCGCCCGAACCGGACGTGCGAGTCTCCCCGCATCCGGCTCTCCACGAGTCCCGCATCAGCTGATGCCGGTCTCCAGTCGCAGAGCCCACGGAGTGGGAATCGTGTTGCCTCGGTACCGGTAGCGAGTAATCGCTGTCCAGCCTGGAGGTCTGATCTCCACTCCGTCCGCCTCCGGCCACCACTTCCCACCGGGGTAGTAGCGCCGAAGGATCCACTTCTTGCTTCGCTTCGGATGCTTCTTCACCAGCCAAGCCAGGGTCCGCCACCACAGGAAGTGGTCGAGGTCCTGGAAGGCTGCCTTGGAGGCACCGTGCCGGAAGTAGAGAGCCCACCCGCGGGTGATTCTGTTCAGTTGCCGGAACAGTTCGTCCGCGGTCTGGTTCGGGACGTGTCGTGTGGCCTCTTTGACCTTGCGCTTGACCGTCGCGCGCGACTTCCGTGACGGGTAGCTGTAGATCAAGTGCCGGTCGCTTCCCCATTGCTGGTGCCGTTGGATACGGAATCCAAGGAAGTCGAACCCCTCGTCGATGTGCACCACATGTGTCTTGTCCGGCGCGAGCCGAAGCCCGACCCGACTCAAGACCCCGCCCACCTCGGTGAACAGGCACAGTGCCTGCTCCCGGGTGCCCTTCACCATCACCACGAAGTCGTCGGCATACCGGACCAGCCGGTAGGTCGCGCCTCCGCGCTGACGGAAACGGGTGCGGGATGCGTTGCTTCCGTGTGCCTGCCAGAGCTCGGTGAAGTGCTCATCGAGAACCGACAGGGCTACGTTGGCCAGCAGCGGCGAGAGGATGCCGCCCTGGGGAGTGCCGGTGGACGTGTCCCGGATGACGTTCAGTTCGTCCAGCAGACCCGCCTTGAGGAACGCTTTGACCAGGCTCAGGACGCGCCTGTCCGCGATGCGTCGCCGCACCAGCTCCATCAGAGCGGTGTGGTCGATCTCGTCGAAGCAGGCCGCGATGTCGCCCTCGAACACCCAGGTGTAGCTGCGGGGGTTCGTGGCGTAGTTGCGGATCTCCTCGATCGCGTCCTGAGCCCGACGTTCCGGGCGGAATCCGTAGCTGCACGGCTGGAAGTCGGCCTCCAGGATCGGTTCCAGTACCAGCTTCAAGGCCGCCTGCACGACGCGGTCACGGACCGTGGGGATGCCCAGGCGACGGAGCTTCCCGTTCGCCTTGGGGATCAACCGCTCCTTGACCGGAAGCGGCTGGAACGTACGGGCTTTCACATCTGCCCGCAGTTCCTCCAGCAGTCCTGCCGCGCCGTGCGCGCTGCGCTCGATCCCGTGGACGGTGCGACCGTCCACTCCCGCGCTGCGTGCGCCCTTGTTCTCCCGGACCCGTTCCCACGCCACTGCGAGGAAGGCCGGGTCCACCACGAGGTTGAACAGATCACCGAACCGGCGACCAGGATCGGCCACCGCCCAATGGTGCAGTTTCGTCTGAATCTCCAGTACCCGCTGCTGGGCCCGAAGCGGGCTCAGCAGCATGGCGCCGATGTTCACCGGCGCGTCTTCTGGCATGACAGTCCTTCCGCTGCTCGACTCGCTGCCGCCCTTCGCCCTGTGACCGGCTTTCCCGGCCTCCGACTACTACGGCGGCTCCGCCCCGCATCCGGTCCGTCAGCCGACGGTGGGCCTATCCCGCCTCCGCTGGATGCGGACTGCTGGCGGGAGAACCGGTGCGGTTCCCGTGTTCACTTGCTGCCGATCGACGGGTTAGGTGCCCAGCTTTGCCCCGGAGGCCCCCGCGCGTACGCCGCAGTTCTTCCGCGTGGGCTGCCCGGTCGCGATGGCTTCGCGCCGGGCGGACGTCATCTCCACGCTCTAGATGACAGCGCACCCCAACGCCGGCCCAGATCCACCAGGTTTCGAGCCGGCTCCACCTAACGAGGGTTCAAGCACTGGTTCCTCGCGTACACCCTCCCGTCTCGCTCGCCGGACCTGGACTGTCTGGCAGTGCCAGCCCATCCCGGCTTTGTCAGGGCTGCTTCCCACCCTCCCCGGCACCTCCCGGGTCAGGCTGCCCTCAGCTTCACCAGACCGCTGCGACGGTCCGGAGATGAAGGTCTTGCACCTCCATTCGGAACAACAAGCGCCTCACGGCGCACCCCGCGCCGGCTGGTGGATCGACCAGCGCTCCTCCGAGCCCGAAGACCTCCCCGAGCTAATCCAGGCTGCCACCGACGCCGACCGCCCCACCGAGAACCCCTACTTCTAGCCGTCCGGTGCCCCGCTGCGACGGGGCACCGGTCTCTCGCTTCCCATCGCCCAAGGGAGGCCCCAGCGCGGCTCGCGGTCTCTATCAGCGATCCCCGGCCGGGTCAAATCACGGATTCTACGGATCCTCTCCCCTGTCGATCCGATTCCCCACGCCCAGGAGCCCGTGTGCCCACCCCTTCGATCACCATCTCCTCCGAGTTCAGCGGCAGCGTCGTGGCCAGGGGTGCCGCCGACGACCTGTCCGCGATGCTCCTCAAGCACGCCGGCTTCCAGCAGATCCAGGACTGGCACGGTCGGCGCCACCGGCTTCCCACCACCATGCCGGTCGCAGACCAGGTCGCCATCGCCAGCCACGCCGCCGACATGCTCCGCGCCGCCCGCTACGGCGTCGATCTCGCCCCCTCCCTGGGCAAGGCCCGGATGAGCCCCCCGGCGAACCCCCTTGAGCCCTACGCCGCTGGCGCCGCACTTCTCCAGATCACGGACGAGATCAGGTCGGCCAAGAACGGCGAGGGCCTTCGGCGAGCCGTCGACCAGCTCCTCCACCCCGAGCACGGAGTCCTGGAGCGCATCCGGGAAGCACTGGAGGCCGCCGGCGAGCACATCAACGACCTCGACGACGAGGCGTACCGGCTGGCCGACCGGTTCGGTTTCGCTGCGGACTTCGTCGTCTCGGCACAGTCGGAACTCGTCGACTCGGAGGACGATCTGCGTCGTGTCGGCGGACCGTCCCGGTCCGAGGCCGAGTCGGCGTCGCGCTCCTCGAACCCGTCCGCCTCCCGGAGCGCGGCGCTGGCCGTCTCGCCCGTGGTGGCCAAGGCCGACGTCGCCACCGTGGCCTTCGGTAACGATGTCGCGGAACCCCGCCCGTCCGCCCGTCCGTCGCACCTCTCCGGCCCCCGGCGGTAATCGGGATGCTCTCTTCCGCCGCGTCCTCCGCCGGTCTGTCTCGTGCGTATCTCATGCGGGCGGCCGACGCCCTGGCCAGTGCGACGGCCACCTACGCGATCCCGCTCCTGGTCCTGGTCACCACCGGTTCAACCGCCTTGACGGGTCTGGCCTTTCTCCTGGAGTGGGTGCCTCGGCTGGGTGCCTTCGCCTTCTCCGGCTCGCTGGTCGACCGGTGGGGTGCCGGTCTCGTCTTTCGGATGTCGAACCTGGTGCGCGCCACCGTGGTCGCGCTGGTCGGCGGCCTTCTGTTCGCCCTGCCGAGCGCGGGGGCGGTGACGACCGGTGTCGTGCTGGTCTTCGG
The DNA here is from genome assembly GCF_014648915.1 of Streptomyces phaeofaciens. Taxonomy (GTDB): domain Bacteria; phylum Actinomycetota; class Actinomycetes; order Streptomycetales; family Streptomycetaceae; genus Streptomyces; species Streptomyces phaeofaciens. Next base: position 247,511 of record NZ_BMSA01000011.1, read on the forward strand.
CGCGGTCTCGGGCCTGCTCGCGGAGGTCTCCTTCGTCGCGGTGGAGACGCTGGGTGCGGAGACGAGCCGCCGGATGGGTGGGCAGGCCCACCGCGTGCAGGCCGTACAGACCGGCATCGACCAGGGTGCGGTGCTCGTCGGCCCGCTCCTGGGAGGCGTGCTGCTGCTGCTGTCGCCCGTCGTGCTGCTGGCCGTCGTCGCATTGCTGGCCATGATCGCCGCCGTGAGCTCATCGGGGGACGTGAACGGGGCGGAGCGCAGTGCGGTGTCCAGCCGTCTGCGGACCGGGTGGGCGACGTTCCGCCGTACGCCGGCGCTCGTCTGGCTGATCGGTGGGCTCGCTGCCTCCAACCTGGCCACGGGGTTGCTGCAGGCTGCCGCCCCGATCACGGTCGTCCGCCACTTCCACGCCTCGACCGCGGCCGTGGGGGCGGTATGGAGTGCTGCGGCCGTGGCCTCCCTGGTCGCCGTGTGGGGCAGCCGCCGTGCGATCGACCGCTTCGGCATCTGGTGGGTCGGCGTGGTGTCGGCCGCCGCCGCCACGGTGGCGTGCCTGGCGACCGCGCTGGCGCCGTCCTTCGCCGTGTACACGGTGACGGTGGCGGTGGTCATGGCGGGCGAGGGCGTCATGGTCGTCGTCCTGCGCACGCTGCGTTCCCGGCTCATCCCGGCCCAGGCGTATGGCTCCACGCTCGCGGTGACGATGATCCTGGTGCTGCTGCCGCTTCCGCTGGCCGACGCCCTGGTCGCGGTCGTCCCCGCCTCCGGCCTGCCGCACCTGCTCCTCGGCTGCGCCGCCGTTCAGGGCCTGGCACTGACTGCGTGCTTCGCCGGCCTGCGCCGGCACCAGGACGCCTGCGAACCGCCCCGCCCAACGGCCCCGGCGCATCGCGAGGAGACCTCCTCCCCCGTGGGCGTCCTGTGACGGGCCGTTGAACGGCCTCGTACACCCTGCTCTTTCCCCTCCCCCTTTTCCCCTGACAGCCCTTAGGAGGCTCCCGTGCCCCGTTCCGCCCGTCCGCTTCTGATCATCGTCGGCGGCACCGATGCGGCATACCGCGGCTACTGCGTCGAGCGGGCCGCCGCCGCGTACCCGATCGCTCTGATCGACACCAAGCCGCCGTCCGAGCCGGGGTACCCGGTGGTCGACCACGAGGTCGTCGACACCCGCGATCCGCAGGCCGTGGTCGCCGCCGGCCTGGCGCTCGCCGGCCGCCATCTTGTCGCGGGCGTGGTGACCTGGGACGAGTACGCGCTCGTGCCAGCCGCCGAACTCGCCGCCCGCCTCGGGGTTCCCGGCAACAGCCCGCAGGCGATGACCGCCTGCCGGGACAAGGCGACCAGCCGCCGCCTGTTCGCCGAGCACGGCGTTCCCTCGGCGATCTCCACCCGGGTCGACACCCTCGCCGAGGCGACGCTCGCCGCGCGTCTGACCGGCTTCCCGGTCGTGCTCAAGCCCTCCTCCCACGCCGCCAGCATCGGCGTGGTCCGCGTCGACCGCGCGGAAGACCTCCCTTCCGCCTGGGAGTTCACCGCGTCCGGGGCCGGTGAACAGGGCCCCGAGGGCAGCGGGGTGCTGGTCGAGGAGTACCTGTCCGGGCCGGAGATATCGGTGGAGTGCGTCACGCGGAACGGTGTCACCACCGCGCTGGCCGTGACCCGCAAGGAGGTCGGCTTCGCCCCGTACTTCGAGGAAGTCGGCCACGTCGTGGACGCGGGCGACCCGCTCCTGGACGAGGTCGCCCCCGTCGCCGCCCAGGCCGTCCGCGCCCTGGGGATCACCGCAGGCGTGCAGCACGTCGAGATCCGCCTCACCTCGTCCGGTCCACGGATCATCGAGGTCAACGCGCGGATCGGCGGCGATCTGATCGGCGAGCTGGTCCGCCTGGCCACCGGTCTCGACCTGCCCCGGATCGCGGCCGACGTCGCCTGCGGGAACGAGCCCGACCTGGCGCGCACGACGCACTCCACCGCCGCGATCGAAATCCTCTACCCGCCGGCCAGCGGGACCCTCTCCGCCCGAAGCCTTCAGGCCGCCCCGGGCCCGGAGTATCCGTGGCTGCACCAGGTGACCTGGTTCCGCGAGGCCGGCGAGCGAGTCGTGCTGCCGCCGGCGGGCGACCTCGACACGAGCCGGGTCGGATTCCTCGTCGTCACCGCCGACAGTCCCACCGCCGCGCGCAAGCGTCTCGCGTCCCTCGGCGACGGCCTGGTCCTGTCGGTCGCGCCGTGACCCGGCCGCCGCGTTCCTCCGCCACGAGACCGGACTCGTCTCCTCGGGTGGGAGCACGTGCTCCCACCCGGCCCGTCAGCACCACCCTTCAGGAGGACCCGTGCCCGAGTACTACTCCAGCATCGGCGAGGCCATCGGCGCCGCGATGCAGCACAACATCCGGCTCGCCCACAGCGGCCGGAGGCCCATCGACGATCCGCCCCTTCAGGCCCGTCGTCTCCCGTCGGCCGCCGCCGACCCCTACTCCGTGCCGGGGATGATCGCCCGGCTCACCGAGGACGCCTCGCCCGACGAGGTGGCCGGGATCATCGAAGAGGTCAACGGCGCGCTCGTCGGTGCTCTGCCCCAACTGACCGAACTCGTCGCCGCTGCGGCCGACTGGGTCCGCGTCCGCCTGGCCTTCGACGACCCGCACCACAACCCCGCCATGGAGACCTGGACCCGGCTGGCCGCCGCCCACGGCCTACTCGAAGATGTACGGGAACAGCTGGAGGCCGCGGAAGACGGCGTCGCCGCGTGCCCGGCCGAGCGCACCGATCCCCGGCACCACAAGATGATCAGCGTCCTTCGGACGCGGGAACTACTCGACGACGTTCTCGGTGCCGGCCCGGATGCCTCACCTCCCTCCGTCCCGGCCCCGGACCGAGGGCTCTCCCCGAGCACAGCATCGGCGCCGGCACCCTCCTCCCCTTCTCTTGCCCCGCCCCGTTCTGCGGAAGGAGCCCCGATGGGCAACTTGGCCGACACCTACGGCACCGACGTCGAGATCTACACCTGGGCCGACGGCATGGTCTGGGCCGACGGACGCACCGACCTACCCGAATCGGCCCACCGCGTCCTGCGCTCCTGCGGGTTCACCGCCCCGGCCGACCCGGGCAACCCCGCCTCCTACAGCCTCGCGTCGCACATCACCGGCCCGGACCGGCAGCTGGCCGCTTCCGCTGCCGCGAGCCAGCTGACCGACCTGGGGCACCGGGTCGCGATCGACCCGGACCTGGCCGTCGGCTACGTCGGCGAGACCGTCGACACCGACGCCCGGCGCCAGGCCGCCGCCTGCCAGACCTCGCCCGTCGCGGCGAAGGTCCGCCCCGGCACCAGTACCCCGCCGCCCGCCGCATCGCCTCCGTCCGCGGGCCGCACCTCCCCTCGTTCCCGCTGAAACGTTCCCGCCCAATCCGTAAGGAGTAGTCCCGTGGCCTGCACGAGAGCCGAGCGCGCCCCGCCCCCGCCCGCTCGCACCCCAAGGAACCGCCCGTGCCTTCCCCGCGCACCAGCGCGCCGTCGACGACCACCGGCTCCGACGCGCTCCTCTACCTCCTGTTCGGCGTCCTCGGCGCCGCCATGGCCTTCGGCTCGCTGGCCTGGCTGACCGGCAACCTCACCAACTCCCTCGCCGGAAGCGGCCCATGGGCCCCGTTCCGCGCCACCGACGCCCTGCTCCACCCGGAGATGCTGTGGCCGGCCCTGAGCACCACCGCGCTGCTGACCGGCGCCCGCGTCGTTCCCGCCCTGCTCACCCTGGCCCTGCTCACCACCGTCCTGGTGCTCTGGCTGCGCCGACGCGCCGGCGCCAAGACCGGTCTCGCCCGCAAGGGCGACCTGGCGCCGCTGCTGGACAAGGAGATCACCGCCAAGGCCAAGAGCCTGCGCCCGTCCCTCGGCGACCGGGACGACAAGGAGGTCGCTCCCGCCGACCGCGGCATCCTGCTCGGCACCCTCGACCCGGGCCGTGCCGAGGTCCGGGCCTCGTGGGAGGACGTGATCGTCGCAATCATGGCGCCGCGTTCCGGCAAGACGTCCGGCCTGGCGATCCCCGCGATCCTCGCGGCCCCCGGCCCGGTCCTGCTCACCTCCAACAAGGCGGCGAACGACGCGTTCACCGCGACGGTGGACGCCCGCGCCGAGGTCGGCACGGTCTGGACGCTCGACCCTCAGCAGATCGCCCACCATCCGCGGGAGATGTGGTGGGACATCCTGGCCGACGCCCGCGATCTGGCCGGGGCGAAGCGGCTGGCGGGGCACTTCGTCGCGGCAAGCGTGGACGAGTCGAGCGGCTCCGACTTCTGGTCCACCGCCGCGTCCAACACGCTCGGCGCCCTGTTCCTGGCCGCCGCGAGCCACCGGCGGCGGATCACCGACGTGCTGGCATGGCTCGCCTCCCCCGCCGACCGGACCCCGGTCGACCTGCTCACCGACGCCGGCCACGACGCGGTCGCCGCCCAGCTCCAGGGCACCGTCTCCGGTGCGACCGAGACCCGCGACGGCATCTATGAGACGGCGAGGCAGTACGCGAGCTGCCTGCTCGACCCGGACGTCGCCGCCTGGGTCACTCCGAACGAGGACCTCCCCGAGTTCAAGCCCCTCGCCTTCGCCACCTCCCACGACACGCTGTACCTGCTGAGCAAGGACGGCGGCGGCAGCGCGTCGGCGATCATCGCGGCGGCGGCCGACGCGGTGATGCGCGCGGCCGTGATCGTCGCCGAGCGTTCCGGGGGTCGGCTCGACCCGCCAGCCCTGTGTGTCCTCGACGAGGCCGCCAACGTCTGCCGCATCAGCGATCTGCCGGACCTGTACTCGCACCTGGGCAGCCGGGGTGTCATCCCGGTGACGATCCTGCAGTCCTACCGGCAGGGCCAGCGGTGCTGGGGCGAGGCCGGGATGGACGCCCTCTGGTCCGCCGCCACCGTCAAGATCGTCGGCTCGGGCATCGACGACGCCGACTTCGCCGACCGCCTCAGCCGCCAGGTCGGCGACCACGATGTCCAGACCGTCTCGGTCTCCACGAGCGAGGGCGGCAAGTCCACCTCGGTGAGCATGCGCACCGAGCAGATCCTTCCGCCCGACGCGATCCGCGCCCTGCCCAAGGGCAAGGTGCTGCTGCTGGCCACCGGCCTGCGGATCGCCATGCTCTCCATCCGGCCCTGGTACAAGGAGCCCTCCGCCAAGGTCGTCGGGCCAGCCTCCGCCCGGGCCACAAAGGCGATCACCGAGCGGGCCCTGGCGAAGACCGTCGGCCACGACGACTTCGGGCTGTCGGCATGAACGCGCCCATGCCGCCCTCCGTCGGGCTGGCCCAGTCGCCGGCCGTCCTGCGCGCAGGCCGGTGGTGGCTGGTCGGCGAGGCCGGGTCGGTTCCGCTCTCCGACCCCGCGTTCATCGCCGTGCTGAACGGCTTCGCCGAGGCGCTGTCCGCCGCCGACCGGACGGTCGCCGCTCTGCGCCAACCGGATGAGCCGTCCGCCGCGTCCGTTCCCCGTACGGGAAGCCGCCGGCGATGAACCCGCTGATGGACGCCGAGCAGGCCCTCCTCGGCGCGGTGCTGCTCGACCCGGGACAGCTCACGGACCTGGAGTGGCTCGCGCCGGATCACTTCTACCGGCCGGTCCACCAAGCCCTGTTCGGCGCGCTGCGCAAGCTCCGGGGCGACGGTCACCCCGCGGCCGAGGGCGAGCGGCCGGTGCCGCTGTCGTGGGTGACCGACGCGGTCGCCGAGGCTGGTCTTCACGTACGGGGGCTGACCGCCTCGTACGCCCATGTACTGATCTCGGCCTGTCCGCGTCCCGGGCATGCTCCGGTGTACGGCCGCATGGTGCTGGAAGGGGCGATCCATCGCACCGTCACCGAGCATGCGATCCGGCTTCACCAGGAGGCGCGCACAGGTGCGCTGCGCGGCGAGGTCGAGGGGACGCTGCACTACGCGGACGTCCTGGCGGGGGTGCTCACGGATCTCGCCCGGCGGTGGGGCACCGAACCGCGACCGGTCGCGCCCGCCGTTCCGCCGGCCGTCACCCCGTCCGCCGTTCCGCCGGCGCAGGCCGATCAGGTGGCCGAGGACGAGGTGTTCCTCCTGGCCCTCCTCGTCGAGCGGCCGGGCGCGATGGGCGAGGTGGTGGACTGGCTGCGGCCGGGGGACTTCGCCGACCCGGTACACGGACAGCTCTACCGGTGCCTCGGGGCGCTGCACCACCGGGGTGAGCCCCTCGACCGGATCACCCTGCTGTGGGAGGCCCAGCGGCGCGGCCTGCTGGCCGACGGCACGCTGTCGAAGGGCCGGTTCGCCCTCATCTGCGACGGCGTGGGGGCCGGCAACGCCGAATGGCTCGGCCAGCAGGTGATGCGCTCCTCGCTCACCCGGGCCGCCGCCGCCTCCGCACGCGCCGTCCGTGCGCTGGCCGAGGACGAGGCCCTAGCTCCGGGGCGGCTGATCAACCACGCCCTGCACGCACTCGGTCCGCTCGACGAGGTCCGCGCCCGCTGGCAGACCGCGCACGGCCGGACGGCCTCTCCGGCGCCGGCCCCTACCTCTTCTCCGGACGGCCCGCCACCGGCGCGGGTGCACGCGGCTCTCAACCGCAGCACCACACGCGAGACGCCATCGCCCCTGCCTCGGGCGGGTCCCAGCTCCCCACCGCATGCCGGTCGGACGCCCTCTCGCAGCCACCGCTGACTCCACCCCTGTACCGGTCCTCCCTCACGTCTTCCTCTCCGGAGTTCACCTTGACCGACGCCTCCGTCTCCAACGCCTTGGCCCTCCGTGCCTCGGCACTGGGCTTCGACGCCCTGCGAGACAACCTCCCGTCCACCGACCCCCATCACCCCTCACCCGACGCCGTCACCGTCGCCCGCCGCCTCACGGAACTCAGCGCGCTGATCACCGACCTGGCCGACGAGGTGCTCCTGCGGTCCGCCGAGCACGGCCTCGAAGGACGCTCCGCCTCTGCCACCGTGGGCTTCGCCGCCGCCATCCGGCCCGCGTGCGAAGCGGCGTCCGCTCTCGGGGCCGTAGCCCTCCGGCTCTCCGTCCTGGACCAGGAAGAGCACCTTCACGGCCCGCTCGGAGCCAAGGACAGGCGCGCGGCGGGGCCGCTCCTCGACAGCGCACTCGGCATCGCGAGGGGGTCTCTGCGTGAGACCGCCGAGTCCCTGCGCGTCGCGGCGGCGACGGTCTCCCTTCCGTCCCTGCGTACCCAGGCCGCTCTCCTCCGGTCCGTGGCAGCGGCGTCTCCTCCTCGCTCCCTTCCTCCCGCTGCCGTCTCGGCGGCGGCTCCTCAAAACCTGATGACACGAGGTCGGTGACGTGGCCATCACCGTCTCCCGTCCTCCGCTGATCGGGTCGCTCTGCTCCGGGTACGGCGGCCTCGACCTGGGGGTGCAGGCCGCTCTCGGCGGCACCCTGGCCTGGCACGCGGAGGTCGATCCGAACGCCTCGCGCATCCTGGCCCGCCACTGGCCCGGCGTCCCCAACCTGGGCGACATCACGACCGTCGACTGGTCCGCCGTCCCCCGGGTGTGCGTCCTGACGGCCGGCTTCCCCTGTCAAAGACGTCTCGGTCGCCGGCCGCCGGGCCGGACTCAACTCCCACACCCGTTCCGGGCTGTGGCTGCACGTCGCCCGTGCGGTCGAGGCCCTCCGACCCTGCCTGGTAGTGATCGAGAATGTGCGCGGCCTCCTCACCTCCCCCGCCGGCTCCCCTGGCGACGTGGAACCCTGCCCGTGGTGTCTGGGAGACACCACAGGTCAGCCTCCTCTGCGGGCACTCGGTGCCGTACTCGGATCCCTGGCCGACCTCCGGTACGACGCGAAATGGCTCGTGCTTCGCGCCTCCGACGTCGGAGCCCCGCACCGGCGCGAGCGGACCTTCCTGGCGGCCTGGCCTGCCGGAGACCCTGCTCAAGACGCCGACCAGCAACATCGGGAAGAACGGCGGCTCGCAGCACCCGGCCAAGAGGAAGAGCGGGGGCCACGGGCCGAACCTGGCCGACGAGGTCGAGTGGCTCCTGCCGACCCCGAAGGCGTCGGACGGCATCAAGGGCTCGCCCAACCAGCGGCACGGCAACGGGGACATGACCCTGCCCAGTGCGGCGGCTTCGCTCTCCCCCGCCCGGCGGATGACCGGCACGGGCCGTCGATCCGACAAGGAACGGCGCCCGCCCATGCCGACGGTGTTCCTGCCGCTGTGGGCGGAGCCGAGCCCGGAAGCCGGGGAGACGAGCGGCGATGGGGACCGTACGCAGCCGCCATCACCCGATGGGAGAGGCTCACCCGTCCCGCGCCGGCGCCCACCGACGCGGCTGGTCGGCTGCACGCCGAATTCGTCGAGTGGATGCAGGGCCTTCCCAGCGGCTGGGTCACCGCCACCCCGGGACTCGGACGTCCGGCGCAGCTCACCGCGCTTGGCAACGGCGTCGTTCCCCAGCAGGCGGCACGGGCCCTGCAGCTGCTGGCGCCGCCGTTCCCACGCTGCCCACGCTGCACGGGCGATGGGGCCTGTTGAATCCCCCGCTCAATGACTGTTCTTGTCCGGTGTGCCAACGGTTGCTGTCGGCATCGATGAAGACGGGAGCGCGCACGCAGCACAGAGCACCAGACATTTCCGGCACCGTGGCGGACATGAGACTGGCCTCATCGATGCCCAGCAACCCGACGCGGGGCACCTGGCTGCGCAGGCAGACACGTCCCGGCGACCGCCTACCGAATCACCTGGCACACCCTGTTGTCGTCCATCACCTCGTACACATCGATGCGCAGCAGCTCGCGGACATGGAGCGGGACTCGTTCGGCAGCCTTGACTGACGACGAGGGCACGACGAGCGCATAGCGTATGTGAGGGTCCTGGCTCGTCATGCGGCGCAGCAGCTGGCCGTAGGCGATGTCGGCGTCGATGCCCTTCTCGCTGGTGCGGCCTTTGGCTTCGCAGATCAGCCGCTCGTGGTCGCGTACGGCCTCCAGGTCGGTCCAGCGGTCCGTGGGGTCGACCGGGGTCCAGCCCTCGGCGAACAGCCACGTGCGGAAGGCGTCGGTGACGCGGTCCTCGTCGCTGTCGCGGGCCAGGATCTTCCGCAGCGCCTCCAGGTCGGCCTTCTCGTTGCGGCGCAGCCGTCCGCGGCTGTCCGCGTCGAGGTCGGCCGGGCGGACGACTATCAGCCGTAGCCCGTGTGCGGGGATCTCCGTGTCACGTCGGGCGTCGTATAGGGCCCGCTGCTCGCCCCGGTGGACGCCGCTCACGGTCAGCCGGTCCGGCTTGTCGAAGTGAGGCATCGGCTGGTCGTGCTGCAGTTCGCGGTACTCGACAACGAGCTCGTGACCGGGCCAGTAGGCGTCGACGGGCAGCTTGACCCGGCGGCCGTTGGTTCCAGGATCTCCCAGCAGCCAGTCGAACTTGTGCTGCGTCAAGGCGCTCTCGTGGAGGATCCGGTTGCACAGATCGACGACGTACGCCTCGTCACTATCATCTCTCGTTCCCATGACCGGGCATCCTGCCACCCCCGACTGACAACTGCCCCCAGGCCAGCGAGCCTCACCTCACGGACCGCACCCAGCGCCAGAGCACCGCGCCCGGGCAGGGGAAACCGACGTCCCCGCCCAGGGCTCGCGCGCCCCGTGAGCGTTCACGGGTTGCGCCGTTCGGTCTCAGGCGGAACGCAGCAGATCAGCCGCCTGACGCAACGTGTCCAGGATCTCCTGGCGGGCCGCAGGCCGGGAGGCGAACACCCGCGGACTTGGGTGCCATGTGGCAAGAGTGTGGACCTTGGGCGCGTACTGCTCCTGATAGGCAGCCCAGCCGGCTTGCGCCTTGCGCCCCATCAGGACGACCACCTCCAGCGCGGGAAACATCGAGATCACCTCATGCAGGAACGGCGCCGCGCGCTGTATCTCCGTCCGCCCGGGTGCGGCGATCCGGTCCGCGGTGCCCAGGTACCACGGCACGACGTTCCAGTGCACAGACAGCTCATAGGGCAGACCCGCCTCGTCTCGCAGCGTCCAGCAGTTCTGCGCGGTCGGATCGTCGTTGTCGATGGAGATGATGCCGCTGCCCGTACGGCGCAGGGCAGCTTCCGCCCCCATGGACTTCTGGCCGGGCGCCTCCAGAAGGAACAAGCTGCGCGCTTCAACGCCCCCAGACGCGGGATCGAACCACGGCACGGACTCGCCGTCCCCGAGACGTTCGCGCAGATTCTCCACCCAGTCGTTCAAAGGACGTACGGCAGGTACGGTCCGCACAGCCTCCAGCCGTGCCTGCAGGGCTTCGGGATCGCGCAGAGCCCGAGGAGCCGTGGAACGAAGATGATCGCGTGACGTCATGGACCGCAGTGTGCCAGGCCCATCTGACATCAGTAGCCGGCCTCCAAACACCCCACCTGTCCCTCCCCCATCCGAAACCGGATCAAGCGCGGAAGGGAAACAGCTCCGGCCGTTTTCAAAATGCCTCACCAGCGGCCGAATAGTAGCGCTCTACCGGGATTTTCCGGCCGGGCCAAACCGCGGTTTCTCCGGATCCTGTCGGGCATGTCGCCGTCTCACAGATGGAGCACGCCCCGATGTCCGACACAAACCCGACCGCCTCCACCCCCGGCCCCGTGCCGTTCCGGGTCTCCGACGAAGACCTCGACGACCTCGCCAGCGCCCTCGCCCAGACCATCGCGGAGGTCAAGCGGCACGGCGTCATCCTCGACCGCCTCGGCTCCGAACCCGACCCCGTGCCTCCTGCCGACCAGCAGGAGGACGGGGCTGCGGAAGCCGAGGCGGACGACCCGGAACAGACCGACGGCCCTGCCTCAGTGTTCATCGTCGCCCTGGGCGGCGAGGCGTACGCCGTCGAACTCGCCGCCCTCAGCAACTGGGTGAACCACCTCCTCCTGCCGGTGTACGGCCGGGAGATCAGCACAACGCGCCCGTGGTGCGCGCAGTGGCACGACCACCCCGAGGCCGTCGCCCGCCTCCACGCGCTCTGGCTCGCATGGCAGCAGCTCACCGACAAGCAGGCCGGTCTGGCAGGCCCCTCCACGTGGCACCGCGACCACCTGGACCAGGCCCTGGTGCACCTGCGCGCCCCGGACGGTCCGTTCGCCGCGTGCACGACGAGCCCGACCCGGCCCAACCACCGGGTCCTGTCCACTCCCGCCCCCGAGTACGCGGAGGTGGCGGCGTGAACGACGACTTCGACTTCGACTTCGATCTCGACGAACTCGCCCCCGCCGATCCCGCCTCCGCGGACGCAGTGGAGCGGTTCTGGTCCGGCGACCTGAGGGCGCTGTCCCAGCACCACACCACGCCCAACGGCTCCCACAGCTTCGTCGTCGCCCACGATCAGTCCGTTACCTGGGGAGTGCCCGGCAAGCCACAGATCATGGCGATCGCGGTCGCGCGAGACCTGAGCCGGTTCACGTTCACCCTGGAAACGAGCTACCACGCCACGGTGTCCTTCGCCCAGGCGTGGCTGGTCGAGCGCGGCTGCCCGCCCGAGAAGATCGCCAAGATCCGCGACGGCCTCCTGGAGCCCGCCGACGATCTCACTCTCCAGGTCGAGCGACAGATCCGGGGATCGGGCACCCGGTACGAGGTCCTCGACACCCACACCTCTGACTTCGACCCGAGCGAGACGTGGACACTGACCCGGGACACCCAGCCTTCCGAGGCGCCGATCCGGGTCTTCCACGAAATGTGGGACCACGCCGACGGCACATACACGATGCGCGAGGGCGCGTTCGCAGACGAGGACGCCGCCCACGCCTGGCTGGACGACCGAGACGGCCCGCTGCCCGAGCCACCGGAGTACCGCTACGCCGACGGCGCCGTACTCCGGGCCCGCGCCGCCCTCTCCCGGTCGGCCGACACCCCCGCGATACCGAAGGCCGGCGTCGACGCCCCCCGCACACCGCCAGCCGCACCAGGCCGCCACCCGGCCCAAGGACGGCTGCTGTGAGCCGTGCCCGCTTCGCCTTCGCCGCGCACCCCGACGCCATCGCGGACCTGCGGGAACTCCCGGACAACATCCGCGACCTGGCACTGCTGGAACTGCAGAACCTGGTCCACGGAAGCGACGACTGCCTGCCGTTGAAGGGCCGCCTCGCCGGCTACCACAAGGTCTACGTCGACCCGTCCGTGTCCTACCGCCTGGTCATCCAGTTCCGCCCGGCCCCTCCGGCCTCGAACCACAAGCGCGAGATCTACCTGGTCGCCGCCGGGAGCCGGAAGGACTACGCGGTCTACCGCACGGCCCACCTGCGCACCGCCCCGACGCAGGACACCGCGGCGGCCTCCGCCGCCGAGGCCCGCGTCCAGGCCGCCCGGTACCGCTCCTCCCTCACCGCCGGCCGCCCGCCGGCCACCCCGGCAACTCCCGTCCCGGCGGTCCCCACCACGGCCGCCGCCTCCCGAAAGGCCCCCTCGCGATGACCGACGACCGCGCTCTCCTGTCCCGTAACGAACTCGCGGGCCTTCTCACCGAGGCCGCGCAGAGCGTCTCGGGCATCGTGACCGCCGAGTACCCGACGGCCGCCAGCCGCTCCTACCTGCACCCCGTGCTGGGCCCGCTGTCCGCCGGACCCCGGGTGGTCGGTGAGCTGAACGACCGGCTCGAAGGGCTGGTGGCCGCCGTGCCCCGCCCGGCCACGCCGGCGGGACTGTTCACCCTTGCCTCCTACGCCGCCGCGCTGGGCTGGCTCACCGAGTCCTTCACCGAGCTGACCGCCTCGGTCGACCAGATCTGCACCCGCGTGGGCATCCCCTCCGAGCCCCGGGACCCGGCCTTCGCCGCGTCCGGCGACGCCGGCCGGGACGGCGAGTTCGATCTCGCGTTCAACGCGCTGGAGCTGGCGGCGATCCGGACCGCCGCCGAGGCCGCCGGCCTCTCACCGAACGACTACGTCGAGGTCCTCTCCCAGTCGCTGCTCGCCGCCTCCCGGATCACCGACGCCTGCATGGAGATCTCCAGCGGCCTGCTCGAAGACGCCGCGTACGTCCTGGACGAGGCGAGCGACCACGTCCGGACCGACGACGGACCGAACAACCTGCCCACCCTGGTCCGTTCCCTGCTCGCCCGGATGGAGACGGCCCGGTGAACCCCTACGACCCGAACGAGGAGCCCGGTCTCCACCTCGTCGCCGAGACGCTCGGCGTCTCGGAAGTCACCACGCTCAACACCACGTACCGCCCCGGCAGTCCGCTGTACCGGGCTGCGACAGGGGTGATCGGGGCCGCGTGCGAACTTGATGCGCGGCACGACCAGGTGACGGGCGCCGCCAAGGACGCGCTCCGGCTGCTCGGACCCGTCGGGGACGGCGAGCTCGGCGGTGCACGCGTCTCGTACGCGATCCTGCGGAGTTCGATCCCGAAGCTCGGAGACCTCATCGCTCAGCAGGATCGGGCCTACGACCGTCTCGTCGAGGCCGTCTCCGCGTACCGGCGTCTTCTGCCCGAGGCCGGCACCGAGCGCTCGACGGTGAAGGCCCGCGAGGCGGACCAGGAGCAGGATGCCAACCGGGACGACGACTGGGCCATCGCGGGTGATCGCCGGCTCAGGGCTCTCGAAGCCGCCGAGGCCGGCGGCCTCCGATTCCACGAGAGCGCGCTCTACGGCTACGCCTACCTCTCGGACAGCCGACGTCCGGGCACCGCTCCTCAGGTCTGGCCCGAGACCGTTCAGCGGCTGGTCGCTGACGGACTGCTGCACCAGGACACCAGCGAGAGCCTGTACCGGCCCGGACAACTCCTCTCACTCACTCCGCGAGGCGAAGTCGCCCTGCGGGAAGCGCGTACGGCGGCACCGCGCGTGAACGCCGCCCTCATCCGCAGCAGCCCTCCGGCCGGCCCCGGTCTCGTCGCCGACTCGACCGCCGCGCCCGTCGCCGGGACGGCCAACACGGCCTCCCGCTCTCGCTGACTCCATCCCGACAGGACGCTTCCATGCCCACTCCTGCTCAGCCCCCCACCTTCTCCTTCGAATCGATCGACGCGCAGCACGTCGAGGACGCACTCGCCCGGATGGGGCCGAATTGGACCACCTGGATGGTGATGACCCTGGCCCAGGAGCGCAGCCCCCTGCGTGTACGGGATGCCGCCGCCCGGCTCCCCTTCATCAGCGAGCAGTACGTCGGCAGGCGGCTGGCCACGATGCACTCCGACGGACTGGTCGTCCGGGCCGACGAACGTCGTGGAGCCCCGTACCGGCTCAGCGCGCTCGGCGAGTCCCTGACGCCGGTCTACCGCACGCTGGCCGACTGGTCCCGCGCCTACCTGTCACCCGGCGCGATGGCCGAAGCCGAGCGCGTCGAGGACGCCGTGCAGCGCCTGCGGCTGCGGCACACCACCGCCATGGTCCAGGCTCTCGACGTGCACGGCCCGATGCGGTTCGTCCACGTCGCCGAGCAGACCGGCCTGGACTACAGCCACACCCAGCAGCGCCTGCTCCGGCTCCAGGCCGACGGCCTGGTCACCCGCACGGACCCGCGCCACGGCGCCCCCTACGTCCTGACCGACGCAGGCCGGGCACTGGGCCCCGTCTACGCGGTCGTCGGCCACTGGAGCGCTGCCCTGCCCACGCGATGGGCCCCGCCGTCTCCCGCCCCCATCGCAGCAGCCCAGCGAACCCACCCCGGCGTCCCGTTGGGGGCGGACGGTGCCCGGACCGCAGCGGCCCTGCGCCGGAGCACCGCTGTGCCGGCCTCCCTGTTCAGCCACGCCCCCCAGCCGCAACCGCGGGTGCCGTCCTACGTGACCGCCCAGTCCACTCCGGGGCGGTCACGGTGAGCCGGGTGGTGCCGAGAACCGCGGCGCCCCTCCGTCGACACGGCGTCCGCGCGCTCCTGCCGTCCAACTCGCTGCGCGCGCGGGCCCTCCCTCCTCCCTCCGCGCCTGGAGCTTCGACCATGTCCCCCTTTTCCGACCCGTCCCGCTATGAAGAGGTACTGGTCAGTCCCCTGTACCTTGCCGGCTCCAACGGGGCCGGTGACGCCGGCTTCGCCCCCGTGGCCCACTGGCCGCACCGTTACCTCGACGACGGCCCCTGCCAGCTCCTCGTCACCTCGCCCGACCAGCGGATCCGGATCGGCTGGTTCGGCGACGACTTCGAGCTGTGGAGGATCACCGCAGCCGAGGAGGCGGTCGCCCCGCCCCGCTGGACGGCCACTTTCAACCACGTCACCCCGGCCGAGATCGTCGCCGGCCTCACCACTGCCCTGGCCCAGGACTACGCCGCGTCCGACCCGTACGAGAACGACGGGCGCTTCCTGGCGGACCCGTCTGTCTACTGGACCGATTCCTTCCAGCCACTCCTCGACGCCGGCTGGCGCCGCGAGCCGGCCATGCACGGCACTGTCAACGTCAGGTCTCCCGACGGACAAGCAGGCGCCCTGTTGCGAAGCCGCCATCCCCGTTGGAACAACGAGAACGAGACCGTCACTTTTTGGGCTGGCCCCCGGGGCTGGGGCACGCGGGCAGAGGCGGTGTTCTCGTCCCGTACTCCGGCCCACCTGATCGCCGCGACGGCGGCCGTCATGGCGGAGTCGGTCCCGGTGATCCGTGAACGGCACATGATCCATCGCGAGGTGGAGCACCTGGTCACCCTGACCCCGGTCGCCCCGGCCACAGCTCCCCGGGGCTCTCGCGCGCCGACCCCGCTCGACGTACGACGTACCGCCGTCACCGAGGCCGTACGCCGTGCCGCACGCGCCCCGAATACTCCGGCCGACCTCCGCGTGATGGCGGCCCGGAGCCGCACCACATCCTCGGCCCAGAAGCGATCACCCACCCTCGCGCCCGCCGCCACAGCCCGGGCACCGGTCGCTTCGTCGGCGCGCCGACCCAGCCGCTGACCCCCGGCCCTGATCTTTCCGAACGTCCCCTCCGCCCCTCCGGACACCAGGAGTTGCCTTATGCCCGGCACCACTGCGTTCGACCAGGCCACCTCCATGATCGAGAAAGCCTGGGCTCAGCCCATCGAAGTCCTGAAAGCCCTCTCGACCCGCCAACCCTGTGCCGACCCGCTCCTGCGCTCGGCCCTGCATACCCGTGCGACCCTGGCCGTCACCGACGAAGCGGCAGCCGCTCACAAGGGCCTTTTGCAGACCCTGACCCGGCCCGGGTACGTGCCGGCGCACTACGAGCTGGACCGAATCGTCAGCCTGGCCGCCGGCTATCGCGTCGCGCGCGCGGAAAGCGGCGCGCGCCTACAGGCGATCCGGCGCCTGGTCGAGGCACGTGAAGCCTCCTCGACGGCGGACCGTGGCCCGGCGGCGAGCCTGTCCCGGGCCGCCATCGCCCGATCGGGACTCGCCCCGCACGCCCCGGGCCGGCTGCCCGACCAGCCCGTTCCTGCGGCTGCCGTCGGGCCGTCGGCGCCCGCCTCGGGGCCGCGTCGCTGACCGGTCAGGCGAGGTCCTCGTCGCGGTCGGAGTCCTCGGTACGGACGCCCACCGCGCGGGCCAACTCCTCCACCGTCAGCTCGACGCGCCGGCCGTCCGCGACCCGGTGCTCCACCACCATCTCCTCGTCCGGCCACCGGTCGGACTGCGCTCCGACGCTCCACTGACCGTCGGCGACCATCGCGATGTCGCCGACGGTCCACGGCCGCCCGGCGGCGCGGATCTTGCGCTCCAGCCCGGCCCCGTCCCAGTGTCTGCTCGGCTCCGTCATCCCTGCTCCCCCTCCGGTCCTGTACGGCTCGCTGCCGTAGCCCGGTTACGACAACTCCGGCCGCCATTCCATTCCCGCGCCGCCGACGTCCTGGACTGCTGCCCGTGGCCAGTTCGCCCACGGCAGACGGGTCACTCCCTGAAACGACTACGGACTTCGGCACACCCCATGTCAACGTACGGGTGTCGGAAAAACCGCAGGTCAACGAAGGGATCGTCCAACCGTGAACGTCTCTGTCACCCTCCTGCCCTCTGTCGTCCGCCCCTCCGTGGAAGACCGCCACTGGCTCTCCTCGGACCACTGCGCCACCCCGGTCCTCGAACTCCTCCACGGCCTCGACTGGGTGGTCGTCGAAACCCCGGAGGCCAACGTCCACGCGACGAGCCCGGACGGTCGCGTCTACGTCGGCTGGCTCCCCGAGGACCCCGCCGCCTGGACGCGCGACATCGTCTGGCGCGTCCAGGTGCTGCCCACCGAAGGCGACGCGTGGACCCAGGAGTTCGGCACCCATACCCCCGCCGAAGCGGTAGCCGGATTCATCGCCGCCCTCGTCGCCCACTCCACCCGCTGAACCGGTGGTCGGGGCGGGCCCTCGCCAGCCACACCCAGGGGCCGAAAGGTCCCCCGGGACCTGCTCTGTCTCGGCGCCTCCTGATGCTCCCGACCCGTACGCCCTCACCTCTCCCGGAGGCTTCCCGTGCCCCAATACATGACCGTCGGCCACCTGCTCCGCCAGCTCCAGGACCTCGACCCCACCCTTCCGATCCGCCTCGCCGTCAACCCAGACTGGCCCTTCACCCACTACCTGGCGGCCGAGGTCGTCGTCCGGGACGGCAAGGCGTTCATCGCCGACGACGGCCAAGAGGGCTACCTCCCCCCATCGGTCAGCGACGCCCTCGTCTGGTCCTAGCCCCTCTTCCCTGCACCCCGGCGGCTTCCATCCCGCCGCACATACACCCGCTGCACGGCCTCGCCGTACGCCCCATGCCGGGCGGTGTCCGCGGCGCGCTCGTTCAGCGCGTCTCTCCACGGTACGACGGCCCTCTCGACGTCAGCTGGCTCCCCGTTGATGCCCAGAAGCTCCCCCTCGGCCGTATCCGCCTCCACTGGGAGCCCGCTCCCCGCGCCGGCTGGAACGTCAACGCCCGCCTGGGCCTAGCCACCACCGAGGTACACCTCGCCTCCTGGCCGTCCGCCCCGGACGACTGGCCGCGCCTGGTCCGCCCGACCCTCCACGAGGTGACCGGCCTCTGCGCCGCTCTCGCGTTCGCGACCGAAGCCCTCGACCTCTCGAACCGCCTCGCCGAGGTCTGACCGAGCACCGCAGAAGGCCGCCTCTCGCCGACCTGGCTGGGGTGTCAACGTCCTGGCACCCAGTTCGGCGCCCCCAGGTCTGGTGCGGCTGTGGTGGTGAGAAGGCTGGTGCGGCAGCCCCGGGGGTACCGCGGGTGTCAGTGGGCTTCGGGCATCTTCAGCTCGACGGCCATCCAGGTCCAGGTGACCCGGTCGATAATGCTGTTGTCCTCGGCCAGGACGTTCCAGGGATCCATCCAGCTTCCCCCAGCGTGGTTGCGAGCCTGACAGGAGCAGGTGCACCGCCAGCCCTGGGCGCGCTGGCACTGCCAGTAGCACTTTTCGTGCTCGTTGTACTCGCGGCCGATCGACAGGTTCGGGTAACGCCGAAGAAGCTCGTCTGCGAGGTCGATGAAGTGGACGTCGGCCATAGTCCAGCAAGCATGCTCCGATTCCCACCTGGGGCGGACCTGCTTGCCGAGTAGATCCTGGATCTTCTCTTCGTGGAACGCCTTATTGGTCTCGGGGAACCAGTAGGCCATGCGGCGGCGGGCAAAGAGGGCGATGGTGGGGTAGGTTTCGCCGTCCCAGCGCGGAAACCAGACGGGCATGGCCATGGGTGTGAGAGATCCGCTCAGCTCGCGGGCGAGCCTCACCTGCTTGGCCTCGCGGGCGCGGAGGATTTCGCTGGCTGTCAGGCCCGATGCCCAGCAGTTCTCCGTCTGGCCGGACGGGGTGTGGATGTACATCTTCTTCCAGTTGGGCGAGATGAGCGTTCTCTCGCCGCAGATGGGGCAGGTGGTGCCCTGTGCGCCGGACTGGCCCATGGGATGCCTCCTTCAGGTATCGGGTACGACGGTGGCGCCGGTCTCCTCCTTCAGCCCCCGCGCTGCTCCCGCCCGCAGCGGCTCCTCTTGCTCTGCGGTCACCCGCTCCGCTCGACTCGGTCCTTGGCCCACCACAGGAACGCGGCCGAGTGCTGCTGGTTGGCGAAGCCTTCTCCGACGAGGGTGCGGAGGAGATCATTGCTCCAGAGAATGAGGCGCCCACGGGTCCAGCTCACCGACTCGGGGGCCGGAAGCTCCAAGCCGTAGACCAGCCGCGCGATCTCGCGCTTGCCACCCGCATCCGTCATGTACTTGAGGATCGTGAGGAATCGCTCGGGGTACACCACGCACAGGACCCTTGTCAGGAGCGCTTCCTTGAAGCCGGTCATGGCGAAGGGCTTCGATCCGTCGAGCAGTTGCTGGAGCCGGTCCTCCAAGGGCACCTCGCCGGGCCCGTGCAGGAGGTATCCGATCGTTGAGCGGGTCGCCTCGGCTGCCGCCGCATCACCCATGTCGTTCCACGCGGAATTGAACGTGGCCTGGTTCCCGGGCCGCGCGCCGATCTCGGAGTTGGCGAAGTCCTTGAGCACCTGCGGGTTGCACGTCCGCAGTCCGTCGGGGGCGAATACCTCCTGGTACTTGGCCCAGTAGGCGGCTACTCGCGAGTCGAGGTCCGGCTTGACCGCGAGGTACTGCGCCTTCAACCGGGCCACGCGCTCCAACCGCTCGGGGTCGACGTCCTCAGGTTTCGGGAACCGTGCCTTGAGCGCCTCGAAGGAGCGGGGCGTCTGCTTCTGCGGGGACGGGAGCCCGCCGTGCTCCCACTCGAAGCCGCACCGGTGTCGGACCACCCGGCGTCCGCCGTCGAGCGTCGCGCGCACCTCGATGTCCTCGTCGTCACTGCACAGCGGACACATGGCCATGGACATGGCTACCCCCGGTTCTCCTCGCGCCGCCGCCCGCCCCCCCGAGCCGGCTCGCTCCCCATCGGTTTGAAGGGTGCGGCAACAGGGCCGCATCGACGGTGAGCGTACCCGTCGCCCCCGCATGGTGCTGCCAGGCCGCGTGCGCGGAACGGCGGGGGCGGGCGTTCGCTGCCAGCCCTGCTGGAAATGGTTCCGCGCCGCCAGATGCGCCCGTGCCCGGCAGGTGTCGGTCCGGAATCAACTGGGTGGATTCGGGCCGGACCGCGGGGCGTCGGGCCGTAGGATTCGGCAGTGAGTGCCGACGGTGTCTACCCGTCGCGTGCCCTCGCTGGGGAGGAAACCACATGCAGGACCCTTCGGACTCGATGGAGATAGCCGTTCCGGGGGAGAACGGTCGGAGCGATTCCGCCGACTCGCTCATTGCAGACGGCCCGGTGTCCGACTCGGACGTCGACTCGACGGCGGTGTCGACGGTCCTGGTGGAGGTGCTCCCGGGGGTGGCCGTCGTCGCCGGTGAGGTCCCGCCGGAGCTGAAGCCCGATCTGATCGACTTCGGGATCGTTCCGGCTGCCGACCGCAAGCAGATCTCGGCGGTCCTCGCCTCGATCGGTAACGCGGCGACCTTGGCAGGCAATCTCGGAAACGCGTTCGCCAGCGTGCAGGGGCTCTACAGGATCGGCGACACGGCGCAGGCCCTGCTCAAGAGCGGCGCGACCCTCGCCGCCAAGGACGGCGGGAACCTCGGCGCGGTGATGGTTCCTGGCCGCTTCTTGCATCAGGCTCGCTTCTACTCCGTGAACGCGGTGAGCAAGGCGCAGACCGCGGCCTCGGTCGGGCCGGCGCTGGCCATGGTCGCCCTTCAGATGATGCTGAGTGAGGTCTCGGGCCTCGTCAGGGCCAACCTCGCGGTGACGAGTCAGGTCCTCGCAGACATCCGCAAGGATCAGTGGGCTGAACTGACCGGGCTCGTCGCCGCCATCGATCGCGCGGTCGCCCAGGCGCGGGAGATCGAATCGGTCCCGACGTCCTTGTGGGATGACGTCGCGGGCAGCGGAGCGCTGCTGCAGAAGCAGCTTGAGCTCTACCAGGGGAACGTCCGCGACCACGTCCGGCAGATCGGTCGGGCTGACGCACGCAGCCACCGTGAGTATTTGCAGACGAACGCCGAGGCGATCGCTTTCGACGCCTACGCCCTCCTGTCCTCCCTCAAGGCATGGACCGGGTACCACGCGCTCCGCGCCGCGAGGGCGAGAGCCGCTGGGCGCGAAGACGCCGCCGAGGCGCAGTATGCCGAGGTCATCGCACGCGACACCCGCGCGGAGTTCGACTCCGTCCTCGCCGAGTCGACGAGCCTCGTCGACTCGCTGACGCGGGAGTTGCGGATCACCGTCGAGCTCCCCGGGCCCGACTCATGGCCGCTGCCGGGGAAACGGAAGGACGTGAAGGCTGCCCGTGAAACCTCCGCCCGGCTTCTGGAAGCAATCGCGCCGCTTGCCGACGCTCTCCACCCGCCGACTCCCCCGCTCGAGGCCCCGAGCATCGTCTGCGCCCCCGAATCGCTGACTCTCGAACCGTACCTTCCCATCCTGCGCTGGTTCCTCAAGGACGGTGAGGCCCTGCGCGTCCTCGGCTTCCCCGACCAGCTCGATGCCTTCGGCCCCATCTCCGCGATCTTCAGCGGAGCAAAGGAGAAGTTGGCTGCGGCAAGGGACAAGACCTCGGCAAAGACCCTGGTCGCCGTCACGGATCGCCGCATCATCACAGCCAGGGCGAACGCATTCCTCGAGCAGGGCGAGATCGTTCGAGACATCCCGATCGATCTCGTGCGATACGTACGGGCAGCGACCGCGCAGGACGGAAACGCGCGTCCGGCGATCGATCTCATCACGCGCGACGAAAACATCCGGTGGCTCTTTCAGACCGACGTAGCCGACACCGAAGTGGACGCGCTCGCCGCCGTGCTTGCCGAATCGATGACGATCCCGGACGTGGAACGCAATGAGTTTCAGCGGCGCCGCTACGCCCTCCCCCAGGCGGGCGGAAAGAACGAGAACGCCAGCACCAGATCTACGGAACCGGCTGGTTCCGACGCCACAGCCTGTGACAGCGAGTAGAACCGGAGCGGTCGATCGTTTTCGGGGAGCCGGTCACCGCAGCAGAGCGTGGACGGGCTCGCCAGCGTACGAGATTCGACCGAGCAGCCTGGGCCCATACCGAACCGCTCCATGATCCGGGCGATCACGCAGCGAGTTTCACGTGATCGCCCGTCAGGTCCTACGCCAGGTAGGTGCCTGCAAAAGCGCCGTCGAAGCCGAGCGCGGTGAGGGCCTGCTCGACGCTGGGGTAGTTCGTGACGTCCGGGGTGCCGCTCAGAGCGTCGAAGTCGGCGCGGCTGATCTCGGGTTCGAGCCACTGGTCGCCGCACCGGCAGCAGACCCAGACGTTGCGGCCGTGGTTGATGAGCAGCCAGTCGCGTCGGGCCCGGCAGCCCGAGCACATCGCGGGGATGCCGCCGAAGGCCAGCTCCTGCGGGTGGCTGAGGCAGCGGGTCGCGCCGGGGCCGTCGGCCGGCTGAGTCTCGTTCTGGATGTACAGCAGGGGGTCGGTGCCGGCAAGGAGGGCGGGCAGCACGGGTGCCGGCTCGGTGGTGTGGTCGGTGGCTCTGAGCACGAGCGTCATCTCCCGGTCGAGGGCTTGCTGTTTTCAGCCGTAACAGCCGGTGGAACCGCTTGTCCAGGCATTTCGAGGCATCCGGCGGCCAGTGACCGGCTTTCCGGGCGCACTGGTCAGCGGCGCGGCGGGCGACTGCGCGGGGCAGGGACGGCAGGGCGCGGCGCTGCTGCGGATGTGTTCCGTCCGCTGGTGGGGCGGGCCGAGGGCCTGTTCGGCCGGGTGCCAGCCTGCTGGCGATGAGTAGCTTCCCCTGGGTGGGCGGGGAGCTGCGCGATCCGGCGCAGGCGCCAGACCAGGACGTCGTTCACGTCCGCGGCGGTGTCGAGTTCGCGCATGTCGATGGCCCGCTGGAGGAGGACCTCGGGGTCGTGTCCTGCTGCTTCGGCCTGGGCGAGGGTGGCGGCCAAGGCGTCCGTCTGCGTCGAGGCGCCTTCTGTGCGGACGTCCTGTTCCTTCAGGACTGTTCGGATGGTGCTCTCGTACTTCCGCCGGTCGGCCTCGGGCAGGGCGCGGCCTTGGTCGTGGAGTGCTCGCATGGGGGTGTTGGCGGCGAGGCGGTAGGCGGTGCGGAGGTGTTGGGCGGTCTGGCGGGCGGCGTGGGCCTGCTGGGCGTGGCCGTGGGCGGAGTGCCAGCGGGCGGCGGCGAGGGCGACCAGGACGAGGGTGGAGACGAGCATGGCGGTGGTGCCGCCGTCTTCGCCGCGCCCGAGGGCGCCGCCGGCCTGGATGATGCCTCGGGCGGCGAAGCGGATGGCTCGGGTGTCGGCGCGCTCTGCTCGCACGTGGCTGCGGGTCGCACGTTCGAAGGATCGGGCGGCGGCGGCCAGCTCGGCGCGGGTGGCGGCGGGGGAGGTCTGGGCGAGGGCGTCGAGGAGTTCTCCGACGCCGACGAGGTGGGCGGCGGCTTCGTCGTCGTCGCGGTCGAGGAGGACGGCGGCGTGCTCGGCGGTGCCGGTGGCGCTGCGGCGTGCTCGGGCGGGTGGGGGCCAGTCCGGTCGGCCTTCGGCAGCGGGGGGCGCGGCCTGGTCGGTGAGGCCGTCGGCCAGGTGGTGGCGGATCTTCGGGAGGGACAGGTCGGGGGCGAGCTTGGAGCCGGGGTACCAGATCGGGTCGCCGTGGCGGTTGCGGTCGCCGGGAAGGGCTACGTTGTAGCCGAGGGCGTCACCGGACGGTGCGTGGCGCACCTTCACGCGCAGGCCCGCCTCGTGAAGGCGGGTGAAGAACTCCTCTTCGGTGGCGGCTCCGGCAAGGGCTTGGCGGACGGCTTCGCGGAGCGTCTCGCGGGGGGTCTCGAGGCGGCCGGTGCGTTCGGCCTTGAACTTCTCGGCGCTGGTGGGGTTCTTCGCTGCGGTGCCGTCGCCGGCGTTGAGGCGGCGCAGGTCCATCTCCTTCTCGATGCGCCGGCATTCGGCCTGGGCCTTGTTGAAGTCGTAGTTCAGGCGTGGGTTGCGCAGGTCTCCTCGGACCAGGGTGGCGACGATGTGGATGTGGTCTTCCGCGTGGCGGACGGCGATCCACCGGCAGCCGTCGGGATCACCGTCCGGGGCGATGCCCGTGGCGTGGACGATGCGCTGGGCGATGGCGTTCCACTCCTTGTCGGAGAACCGCCGGTCGCCGGGGGCGGTGCGGACCGAGCAGTGCCAGACATGCTTGGCGGGTGCGCGGTCGCCGGCCTGCTTGACCCGCAGGTCGAGGGCTGCGGTGAGGCGGGCGAGGGTGGCCTTCGGGTCGGGGTCGGGGCTGGTGTCGCGGCCGGGGTCGGGGGCGAAGCCGTCCCAGGAGCCCACGAGGTGTGCGTCGGTGTGCTCCTCGCGCCGGCCGGGACCGTAGAGGTAGACGAGGAGGCCGTGGGTGCGGGAGCCGCGTCCGATGTCGGGAACCATCACAGCCGCCTGTTCACCAAGTCGTTCGCCGCGTCGTCGAGGCGTCCGAGGGACCGGGTCAGAACGCTCAGCGCGTGGTCGAGTTCGCCGGGGCGGGGCTGTCCTCCGGCGTTGTGGACGTAGGCGATCTGGTTGATGTTGTTGCCGATCCGGGCCAGGGCGGTACGCAGGGCGGCGAGTTCGTCGATGGCGATGTCGAGTTGTTCGTTGGTGTGCAGGGTGGTCGAACCGCGGGCGGTGGCAAGACCGGCGGCGGCGAGGAATCGGGCGACGGTGATGTTGCGCTGCGCGGCGGCGGCGACGATCTCGGCTTTCTCGTCGTCGGAGAGACGGGTGGTGGTCTTGCGGGTGCGTTCGCTCGGGTTACGGGGGCGGCGGCGCGGTGTGCGGTCGGGGAAGGCGGGCGGGCGCGGCTGCTCGCGGTGGTCGTCGTGGTCGGCTTCTCCTTCGGTTACCGGCGCCCCCTGGTGCCGGTTGCCCGGCTGGTCCCCGTGCGCCCTCGCTCGGGGACCAGCCGGGCTTCCCTCGCCCTCTGGGGCGGGGGCAAGTGCGTGCGACGGGCCGTAGGACCGTCGTACGCGATAGCTTGCTCCGCCAGGAGCCGTCGTGGGGTCACGCTGCTCTCCGGCCGTGGTCGCTGCCGGGTCGTCGGTGGTCACCGGCTCGTCTCGGGGTTCTGCTGCTGGATTTCGCGGACGATTTCCTCGATCCAGTCCATGGCGAGGACCGGGTGGTGGAGGGTCCAAGGGCGGTCGTGCTGCCCGCGCTGCACGATCCAGGTGGTATCGGGGCCGGATTGGGCGTGGTGGAGGTGGCCGCGCTGGTGCAGGACGGTCAGCCAGGACTCAACTTCGGCGGGCGTGGCCGGGTGAGTGCGCATCAGGTGGGCTCCGCTTCTGTTCGGGAGGGGTGTCCGGAGCGGGTGACCGGTCGGGGTGACCGGCTCGGTCACCCGCTCCGTGGAGGTTCGGTCAGGGGCGGGTTGAGGTGACCGGTTGTCCGTGCTGGGCGCGGAGCTGGGCCATCAGGGTGGTCAGGGTGTCGCTGGAGAGCGGGATCTGCTGACCGCGGATCGCCTGGGCGACCACCTTGCGGGTCAGCTTGTCCTGGGTCCTGACCGCCGACCGGGCGATCTTCAGCAGCTCCTCGGTGTCCGGGTCGGGCCGCCGGTCACCAGGTGTCCGGGTGCCCCGGTCAGTGACCGGCGGCTGGGTGACCGGCTGACCGGGATCCGCTGTCTGGCTGTTCTGGTCACGGGTGACCGGGGCAGCGTCTTCGGCGCGGTCAGTGACCGGCCGCGCCGTGTCCGGCTGTCCGGGCAGGTCAGCGGCCTTGTGCCGCTGACCGGAGTGACCGGGATGACCGGTGACCGGCGTCGGACTGTCCGCCGGGGTCGTGTCCCCGGTCAGTGAGGCGCATTCCAGGGGTCGTCGCAACACAGTGATCAACTGGCTGTGGCCAGGAG
>NZ_BMSA01000012.1 GCF_014648915.1 Streptomyces phaeofaciens
GCGTCTGATTCCCAGTCAGAGGGGGTTGTCTTCCCGGCTGTTGGGCCGTTCCGACGTCTCAAACCTTAGCGGATCCGTTCGGCAGTTCCTAATCGAGCTGCCGGCCCCAAATCGAATTGAATTCGGGCACGCCGAATTACATCCCGTTGGGAGATCGTGCTGGTGGTGTGAGGTGCCGCTACTGCGGCGGAGTGCCACCGAAGAACCGTTACGGCTCCGCGGCAACCCGGAGAACTATACGGATCTGGGCAGGCAGCGTCAAGGAGCCCCTGTCAAGATCTTTTCTGTGGCTCAGTCGAGGTCGCTGAGCCGCCCGCCGGCGTCCGGCTGGGCGTGCTCCACCCGGCGCAGGAGCCGGGTCAGGACGTCGCCGAGGGTGGTGCGCTCCTCCGCGGAGAGGTCCTGAAGGAGGTCCTCCTCGAAGCCCGAGGCCTGGCGCATGGCCTCGGTCCACTTCTCGCGCCCCTCGGGCAGCAGCTCCACGATGACCCGCACCCGGTTGGTCTCGTCGCGCTCCCGGGTCACCAGTCCCTCGGTCACCATGCGGTCGATCCGGTGGGTCATCGCGGCCGGCGTGAGGCCGAGTCGCTTGGCGAGGTCGCTCGGGCCCATCCGATAGGGGGCGCCGGAGAGGACGAGGGCCTTGAGCACCTCCCACTCGGCGTTGCTGATGCCGAGCGCGGCGGTCTGGCGGCCGTACGCGACGTTCATACGTCGGTTCAGCCGGGAGAGCGCGGACACGATCTTCTCGACCTGGGGGTCGAGGTCCCGGAACTCGCGCTGGTAGGCGGCGATCTGCTCTTCGAGTGTCGGCTCGGAGGCGCCGGCGGTGTCGGCCATGGTCGCAGTATCGCACGATGCTCCTTTGCCTTGAAGTCCTTCACTGTGTACTCTTTAGCTTCGAACTTTAGCTTTGAAGTCTTCACTCCTAACTGGTTGAGAGAGGTGAACGTGACCAGGGCGATGGGCGCAGCGATGCGCCGGATCCACGTGGGCAACGCATTCAGCGCGTTCGGGCTCGGCTTCACCGTCCCCTACCTGTACGTCTATGTGGCGCAGGTGCGGGGACTGGGGGCCATGACGGCGGGGCTCGTCCTCGCCGTCTTCGCCGTGGCCGCGCTGATCGTGCTGCCGTTCGCCGGACGGGCGATCGTGCGGCGCGGTCCACTGCCGGTCCTGCTCACCGCCCTGGTCACCGCCGCGCTGGGCGCGCTGAGTCTGGGGCTGGCCGGCAGCGCAGCCGCCGTACTGGCGGCGTCGGCCGCGCTCGGGGCGGGGCAGGCCGTGATGCAGCCGGCGCTGGCCACGATGATCGTGGACTGCTCGAGCGCGGAGACGCGGTCGCGGGCGTTCGCGACGCAGTTCTTTCTCCAGAACCTGGGTCTCGGGGTCGGCGGTCTGATCGGCGGGCATCTCGTCGACACCACGCGGGTCTCGTCGTTCACGCTGCTCTTCTCGATCGAGGCGGCGATCTTCCTGCTGCTGGCCGTCGTGATGGCGACCGTGCGGCTGCCGCGCGCGCCGCGGGTGGGAGACGCTCCGAGGGGGTCCGCCAAGGGCGGCTGGAAGCAGCTGCTCGGCAACCGGGCCATGGTGCAGCTGTGTGTCCTGGGCTTCGTGCTGTTCTTCGCCTGCTACGGACAGTTCGAGTCGGGGCTGGCCGCGTACGGCGTGGAGGCCGCCGGGATCTCCACGTCGGCGCTCGGTACCGCGCTGGCCGCGAACACCGCGGTGATCGTCGTCGCGCAGTTCGCGGTGCTGCGGTTCGTCGAGCGGCAGAAGCGGTCCCGGGTGATCGCGGCCGTGGGGCTGATCTGGGCCCTGGCGTGGGCCGTGGCCGGGTACGCCGGGCTGGGGCACGGCAGCCAGACGATGGCGACGGCCGCGTTCGTGTCGACGTACGCGCTGTTCGGGCTGGGTGAGGCGATGCTGTCGCCGACGGTCGCGCCGCTGGTCGCCGATCTGGCGCCGAGCGGTATGGCCGGGCAGTACAACTCGGCGTTCGCGCTGGTCAAGCAGCTCGCGCTGGCGGTGGGGCCGGCGGTGGGCGGGCCGATGGGGGCCTCGCTGCACGCGCCGTACATCGTGACGTTCCTGCTGTTCTCGCTGGGGATCAGCTATCTCGCCGTGCGGCTGGGGCAGCGGTTGACCGTGGTGCAGGATCAGCCGTGGCTGGTGCGCAACCGCGTGGTCGCGAAGGGTGGGGCTCTGTCGGAGCCCGTTGTCGCGGAGGCGTGAGAGGTGCGAAGGGCGGCCGTCGTTCCTGGAACGACGGCCGCCCTTCGCGTGCGGTCAGCGGGTGGCTGTCACCAGGGTGGCCGTGAAGGGGAAGGTGGTCGTGTCCTCGGGAAGCTGGGCGCGGATGGCGCGGGCGGCTTCGGTGAGGGCCTGTTCGCCGGCGGTCTCGGTGATCTCCTGGCCCCAGGGGATCGCGGAGAGGTGGCCGGGGATGTAGTCCTCCAGTGGGGGCAGGGTGATGGCGAAGGTGAGTTCGCGGCGGTTCACGGCCCGGTAGCCGGCGCCGGTGAGGGCCGTGGTGATGCGGTCGGCGGCGTGGAAGGCCGACCGGTAGGCCTCGGTCGCTTCCGGACCGCCGAGCCGGCCGAGGGTCTTGTACTGGGCGACGAAGTAGGGGGAGTCGTCCAGGTCCGACCAGACCGTGGCGGCGAAGCGGCCGCCGGGGCGGGTGACGCGGGCGGTCTCGCGCAGGGCCGCGTCGAGGTCGGGGAAGAACTGGGCGCCCTGCTGGCAGAGGACGGCGTCGAAGGTCGCGTCGGAGTAGGGGAGGTCGTCGGCGGGGGCGGGGGTGAACTCGATGTCCGGGTAGAGGCGGGGGTGGCACGCTACGGCGATCTTGAGCATGCCCTCGTTGAGGTCCGCGCCGGCGACGCGGCCGGTGGGGCCCGCCTGGGCGGCCGCGGTGCGGGCGGCGAAGCCGGTACCGCAGGCCAGGTCGAGGACGGTGGCGCCGGGAAAGAGGTCCGCGGCGTCCACGAGTGCGGTGACGAAGGGCGCCATGAGGGGCGCGACGTAGTGTTCGTAGCGCTCGGGGGCGCTTCCCTTGAGGTGAAAGCCCGTGACGTCTGCCATGGGGAGCTAGTAGCACCGGGGGGCGTGTTCGCCTAGGTGCTACGCGCGGGGAAGAGGCGTTCGGGTCCCTGTTTTCAGTCTTTTCAGTCTTTCTTCCCGTCAGTCTTTCTTCCCGGACCCTCGGTCCCCGCCCGGTCCTCTCCGGTCCTCCTCGGTCCCCTTCGGTCCTCCTCGGTCCTCTTCAGTCCCCTTCCGTCCGTTCATTCGGCCGGTTTCGGCAGGACGAACTCGCACCACACCGCTTTTCCGCCGCCGGGCGTGCTGCGGCTGCCCCAGTGGGTGGCGATCGTGGCGACGATGGCGATGCCCCGGCCGGACTCGTCGCCCGGTTCCGCACGGCGGCGGCGCGGGTGGTGGTCGTCGCCGTCGGTGACCTCGATGATCAGGCGGCGGTCGGTGCGGCGCAGGCGCAGCCGCATGGGCGGGATGCCGTGCTGGAGGGAGTTGGCGACGAGTTCGCTGGTGGCGAGGACGCCGGCGTCGTGCAGGTCGGGCGGGAAGCGCCAGCTGGTGAGGACGCCGGAGGCGAAGGCACGCGCGCGTGGGGCCGCTTCGACACCGCCGAGGAGATCCAGTGCGGCGTTGCGGAACAGTTCGCTGTCGGGGCCGGTGCGGGCCGGGTGCTGGAGGACCAGGACGGCGACGTCGTCGTCGTGGTCGGCGGTGACACCGGCCGAGCGGACCAGGCGGTCGCAGACGACCTGCGGGGTGCCGGTGGCGCCGGCCAGGGCGCGCTCCAGGGAGGCGATGCCCTCGTCGAGGTCCTCGTCGCGGCGCTCGACCAGGCCGTCGGTGTAGAGGACGGCGGTGGAGCCGGGGCCGAGGGCGATCGAGCCGGAGGCGTGCATCCAGCCGCCGGTGCCCAGGGGCGGGCCGGTGGGCTCGTCGGCGCGGCGGACGGTGCCGTTGTCGTCACGGACCAGGATGGGCAGGTGGCCCGCGGAGGAGTACACCAGCCGGCCCTCGTTGGGGTCGTGGACGGCGTACACGCACGTGGCGATCTGGTTGGCGTCGATCTCGGCGGCGAGCACGTCGAGGAGCTGGAGGACCTCGTGCGGGGGGAGGTCGAGGCGGGCGTAGGCGCGCACGGCGGTGCGGAGCTGGCCCATGACGGCAGCCGCGCGGACACCGCGGCCCATGACGTCGCCGATGACGAGGGCGGTGCGGCCGCCGCCGAGGGTGATGACGTCGTACCAGTCGCCGCCGACGGCGGCCTCGGTGCCGCCGGGCTGGTAGGTGGCGGCGATGCGCAGGTCGTCCGGCTGTTCGAGCTCCTGGGGGAGGAGGGAGCGCTGGAGGGTGACGGCGGTCTCGCGCTGGCGGCGTTCGCTGGCTCTGAGGCGTTCGGCGGCCTCGGCGTGGTCGGTGACGTCGGTGGCGAAGACGAGGACGGCGCCTTCGCCGTTCTCCTCGGCGGCCGGGGTGCAGGTGAAGGTGTAGGAGCGGCCGTCGGGGGCCTTGCGGGACTTCAGGGTGCGGGGCTTGCCGCTGCGCAGGGCCTGGTCGAGGAGGGGCAGGAGGCCGAGGTCGCGCAGTTCGGGAAGGGCCTCGGCGGCGGGTTCGCCGCAGGGGCGGACGCCGAAGGCCGCGGTGTAGGCGTCGTTGACGTAGGCGAGGCGGTGGTCCGGGCCGTGCACGAGGGCGACGAGGGCCGGGACGCGGTCGAGGACCTCACGGACCGGGAGTTCGTCGACGGCGGGGACGGGCGGCGGCTCGTCGGTCAGCTGTTCGGCGCGGGCCGCGGGTACGGAGCCCTCGCTCCGCCGGTCCGTGGTGGTGACCGTGTGCTCGGCCCGCGCGGCGGCGCGGCGCTGCGTTCCGGGGAGCCGGGCGCTCCAGCGCGTGAAGTTCACGAATCCTTGCCTCGTGTAGTCGTCGTCGGCCGGCTCCGGGCCCGGCCTGGGCTCCGGGGGCCGCGCGGCGGTGGCCGCACATTGTTGCAGCACCCGGGATGTGGAGCACGTGGGACCGGCCTCGTGGGGTGGGCGGGGGCGGGCGGTGGCCCGCCCCATGGGCTCGGGGAGGGGCTTATGAGCAGGGAGCAGTCTGGCAGTGTGGGCGCCGTCCGGGCCGACATTCGTCAGACGCAGCGGCGGCCGGGGGAGTTCCTGGATCCGGTCAGGACGACCCCTTCGGGTCGTCGGAGGGCTCGTCAGAAGGCTTTCCACCGGCAGCGAGTTCGAACTCCGCGCGGGGATGTTCGAGGGATCCCAGGGAGACGATCTCCCGTTTGAAGAGCCCGGCGAGGGTCCATTCGGCGAGCACGCGTGCCTTGCGGTTGAAGGTGGGCACACGGCTGAGGTGGTAGGCGCGGTGCATGAACCAGGCGGGGTAGCCCTTGATCTTGCGCCCGTAGACGTGGGCGACGCCCTTGTGGAGGCCGAGGGAGGCGACCGAGCCGACGTACTTGTGCGAGTACGGCTGGAGAGGTTCGCCGCGCAGGGAGCGCACGATGTTGTCGCCGAGGAGCTTGGCCTGGCGGACGGCGTGCTGGGCGTTGGGGGCGGTCTCCTTGCCGGGTTCGGCGGCCGTCACGTCGGGGACGGCGGCGGCGTCACCGGCCGCCCACGCGTGCGTGACGCCTTCGACGGCCAGCTCGGGGGTGCATTTCAGCCGACCTCGTTCGTCGCGCGGGAGGTCGGTGGCAGCGAGGAGGGGGTGGGGTTTCACGCCGGCCGTCCAGACGACCGTACGGGTGGGGAAGCGGGCGCCGTCGCTGAGGACGGCGATGCGGTCGGCGCAGGAGTCCAGGCGGGTGCCGAGGCGTACGTCGATGTTGCGTCGGCGCAGTTCGCTGACGGTGTAGCGGCCCATGTCCTCGCCGACCTCGGGCAGGATCCGGTCGGAGGCCTCGACCAGGATCCACTTCATGTCCTCGGGCTTGACGTTGTGGTAGTAGCGCGTGGTGTAGCGGGCCATGTCCTCGAGTTCGCCGAGTGCCTCCACGCCCGCGTAGCCGCCGCCGACGAAGACGAAGGTGAGGGCTGCGTCGCGGATCGCGGGGTCGCGGGTGGAGGAGGCGATGTCCATCTGTTCGATGACGTGGTTGCGCAGGCCGATGGCCTCCTCGACGGTCTTGAAGCCGATGGCGTAGTCGGCGAGGCCGGGGATCGGCAGGGTGCGCGAGACGGAGCCGGGCGCGAGGACGATCTCGTCGTACGCCAGCTGTTGCGGTCCGGTGCCCTCCTCCTGTGTGGCGAGGGTGGTGAGGGTGGCGGTGCGCTTGGCGTGGTCGACGGCGGTGACCTCGCCGACGACGACCCGGCAGTGCGGCAGGACGCGGCGCAGCGGGACGACGACGTGCCGGGGGGAGACGGCGCCCGCGGCCGCCTCGGGGAGGAACGGCTGGTAGGTCATGTACGGCTCGGGAGTGACCACGGTGATCTCGGCCTCGCCGCGGCCGAGTTCCTGTTTCAGCTTCTCCTGGAGCCGCAGAGCCGTGTACATCCCGACGTAGCCGCCGCCGACAACGAGAATGCGCGCACGTTCCTTCACCATCCCATGACGCACCGGGCGCCGGGCTTTGTCCACAGCCCCGACAAATTGTGTGACCGCGAGTCGCGGCGCCACGGGGTTGGCCGAAACCCGGGAGCGCGGGGCAGGTGCGCAGGTCAGCGGGGGTGCGCCGGGGTGCGGGAAGGGGTGCAATCGGGACGTATACGGCTCGTACTCCGATCGGGGGGCGCTCCGTGCGGAACCTGCCCCTTCTGAATTGACTCCCACTCAACTATGTTCGTATCGACGGGGTGTAGGGGGATACACCTTCCGGATCCACGAAAGAGTGGGGCCGGGCGGGTCGCGATCCCCTGTTCCACACGCCCCGGCTTTCGATGGCGGGGAGAGTCTCCGGGGGGAGACGTCATTACCGGGGGATCATTCATGCACATTCAGGACACGCATTGGTCGTCCGCTTCCGCTCTCGCCCATGGTGGCGGCGGCGTGAGCGCGGCGGCGGGCAACGGACGCGGGGACGCGCGGAACACACCGCTGCGCGTGGACGCACAGCGCAATCTGGAGCACGTCCTGCGGGCGGCGCGCGAGGTGTTCGGCGAGCTGGGGTACGGCGCGCCGATGGAGGACGTGGCGCGGCGCGCCCGGGTGGGCGTGGGGACCGTGTACCGGCGGTTCCCGAGCAAGGACGTCCTGGTGCGGCGGATCGCCGAGGAGGAGACGTCCCGGCTGACCGAGCAGGCGCGGGCGGCCCTGGGCCAGGAGGACGAGCCGTGGTCGGCGCTGTCGCGCTTCCTGCGGACGTCGGTGGCGTCGGGTGCCGGGCGGCTGCTGCCGCCGCAGGTGCTGCGCGTCGGGGTCGCCGAGGAGGGTTCCGAGGGGGCGCCGGCCGACGAGGCGCGGGTGCCGCAGCAGCGGACGCAGCCGGGCGGCGGTGAGCTGCGGCTGGTGGCCGGCGAAGGTGCTTCGGGCACCGCGCCCGGGGCCGCTCCGGGGGCTTCTCCCGCTGCTTCCGTCGGTGTTTCCGCAGGTGCTTCCGTGGACGACGACTCCGGGGCGGCGGCGCTGCTCGACGTCGTGGGCCAGCTCGTGGAGCGGGCGCGGGCGGCGGGCGAGCTGCGCCCGGACGTGTCGGTGGCGGACGTGCTGCTGGTGATCGCGACCGCGGCGCCCTCGCTGCCGGACGCGGCGCAGCAGGCGGCCGCCTCGGCGCGGCTGCTGGACATCCTGCTGGAGGGGCTGCGCTCGCGGCCGTCCTCGTGAGGGGTGGGCCGCGGGGCTCGGAGTACCCGAAAGGGTGACGGGGGCGGGGTGCGTCGGTGCTCACGCCCCCGGCCCGCCCCGTTCGGACATTTCGGCCATTCCGCTTGTGCGGCTCACCTCGTGCCCGCAGGGCGACAGTTGAACCTTCTCCGTACGAGTGAAAGTTAGTACTGGATCTCGACAGGTCCCCACGGACGAGTGGATGGCCCGTCCTGCCGGGTCCTGACCAAAAGCCAATATGGCACTCTGACCCGGTGGTCTGGACGGGTAGGGCAGGCGGCGGGGGCTTTCCGCGATGAGCGTTGACGGACGCGACGAGCAGGTGCCGAGCCAGGGCGGACGCGCGGGAGCGTCCGGCACGCCGGGCGGACGCCCAGGGGCGCCCCGCGGCGCCGGTGGGCGCTCGGGCGGCCCCGGGGGCCAGGGCGCTCGCTCGGGCGGCCCCGGTGGTGGCCAGGGCGCTCCGGAGGGCAGCGTTCCGGCACAGCGGGAGCGGTTCGACGACGGGGTGCTGCCGCCGCGCGATCTGCCGCCGGCCGACACCGATCTGATCGCCCGGATGCGCTCCGGGGACGACAGCGCGTACGAGGAGCTCTACCGGCGCCACGCCGATGCCGTCCGCCGCTACGCCCGCACCTGCTGCCGGGACGCCCACACCGCCGACGATCTGACCGCCGAAGTCTTCGCCCGCATGCTCCAGGCCGTGCGCAACGGCTCCGGCCCCGAGTACGCCGTCCGCGCGTATCTGCTGACCTCCGTCCGGCGCGTGGCCGCCGGCTGGACGCAGTCGGCCAAGCGCGAGCAGCTCGTCGACGACTTCGCCGTGTTCGCCGCGCAGGCCACCCGCTCCTCCGAGGTGTCGGACGACGACACACTGGACCTCGGCGCCGATGTGCGCGCGATGCACGAGGCCGAGCAGTCCATGGCGATGCAGGCGTTCCGCTCGCTGCCCGAGCGCTGGCAGGCCGTGCTCTGGCACACCGAGGTCGAGGACGAGTCGCCGAGCGAGGTCGCGACGCTGTTCGGCCTCGACGCCAACGGCACGCGCGTGCTCGCCAGCCGGGCCCGCGAGGGCCTCAAACAGGCCTACCTCCAGGCCCATGTCAGCTCCACGCTCACCAGCGACGAGGAGTGCGCCCGCTACGCCGACCAGCTCGGCACCTACGCCCGCCGCCGGCTGCGCACCCGCGCCGAACGCGGTCTGCGCAAACACCTGGAGGAGTGCGCCAAGTGCCGGCTGGCCGCCCTCCAGATCGAGGAAGTGGCCGGCAGCATCCCGGCCGTGGTGCCGGTCGCGGTCATCGGCTGGTTCGGCGCCGCCGGGTACGCCAAGGCGCTCGCCCTCATCGCCGGCGGTACCGGAGCGGGCGCGGCGGGCGTCGCGGGCGCGGCGGCCGCGGCGAGCGGCGGCTCCTCGGGCGGGGCGGGCGCCGGGAGCGGCGCGGCGGCGGTCTCGGAGGGGCTGGGCGCCCCGGTGAAGGCAGGCATCGCCGCCGGTGTGGTCGCGGTGGCGGCCGCCGCGGTGGCCCTCGCGCTCGTGGGCGAGAACGGTCCCGCCCGGCAGCCGGAGGCCGGCCCGCCCGCCTCCGCGCCCGTGGTCCGGCCGCAGGAGCCGACGCCCACCCCGACCCGCACCGCGAAGGCGCCCGAGCCGGAGCCGCCGGCGGTCGTCCCGGCCGCCGCCGCGACACCGACACCGACCCCCACCCCACGGGTCACCCCGACCCCCACTCCGACCCCGACGCCCACCCCCGGGTCGACCCCCGGCCCGACTCCCACCCCCACCCCTACGCCGACCCCGACCCCGTCGCCCACTCCCCCGCCCGCCCCGGTCGTCCGCCCGCTGAGCGAGCTGTCCTACGACGTCACCGGCGACGGCACCGAGCCCGAGATCCGGCTCGCCGGCAGCAGCTGGGTGTGGCAGCGCTCCGGGCTGTCCATCGCCGGCCGGCAGTACGCGCGCGGGGTGACCGTGCACGGCGCCTCCGCCGTCACCGTCGACCTCAACCGGGCCTGCACCTCCTACGACGCGATGGTCGGCCTCGACGACCTGACGATGAAGCTCGGCAAGGTCACCTTCTCGGTCCTGGCCGACGGCGCCCCGCTGTGGCGGTCCGGTGTGATCAAGGGCGGCGACCCCGCCGTGCCCGTCCATGTGAACCTCACCGGCCACAAGACCGTGCGCCTGCTGGTCGAGCCGCACAGCCACATCGACGTCGTGGCCCTCGCGGACTGGGCGGACGCCACGTTCACCTGCTCGTAGTCGTCCGCCCGGGGTCACCCGCTCGTGGGGTGGTCCCGTACGGCCTCGGCCAGCTCCCGCACGACGTCGGTCACCGTCAGGGCCGCGCCCCGGGCCCGCTCGGCCGTGTACCGCTCGGCGCTCAGGGCCGCGCGGGCCGTGTCCTCGGCGCGCTCCGCCAGTTCGCACTGCGGGGCCGGACGGGGGACGGGGCCGCGCAGGACATCGGCGGCCGCGAACAGCCTGGCCGCGCGCGGGAAGTCCCCGAGCCGGGCCAGCATCCCCGCCCCGCCGTCCACGACCGCCGACGTGATCGCCTCGGAACACCGGTCGGCCAGCGCCCGGCGCAGCGCGTCGGCGAATAGCGGCAGACCGTACGCCGGACCGGACTCCGCCGCGGTGATCTCGGCGTCGAGCAGGTTCAGCGCCGCCACGAACTGGGGCGGCGGGGTGCCCCGTCCCGTCTCCACGCGGGCGGCCTCGCACATCTCGCGCGCGTGGGAGACGTCCTTGTCGTGGAGCGCGATCTGGGCCCGCAGCAGGGACACGAACGCCTGGGCGTCCAAGGAGCCGTGGCGGTCGGCCGCGACACGTGCCTCGTCGAGCATGGACCGGGCCGCGTCGACATCGCCCGAACGGAACGCGATCTCCGCGAGCCGGGCCATCAGGAACGGCGTCTCGGTGTACGCGCCGACCTCGTAGGCCAGCCGCAACGCCTCGCTGTACTCCCCCTCCGCCTCCGTGAAGCGGCTGCGGGCCATCGCCGCCTCGCCGGACGCGCTGCACACCTGCGCCCGCATCCAGCGGTCACCCACCCGCCGGGCGATCCCGCGCAGCTCCGCCAGGTCGTCGTCGACGCCGAGCAGCCCGCCGGGCGAGTCGACGACCGTGTGCGTACGGAACATCAGGGCGCAGCCCAGCTCCCAGTCACCGCCGTGGGCACGGCAGTTGGCGACGGCCCTGTCGAGAATGGCTCGGACGTCCATCGAGGGATTCCCGTCCAGGTGCGCCCGGTCGGTCATGTCCCTCACGTCCGCCGGATCCGCCTGGTCGGCCAGGTCACGCAGCTGGAAGGCCGTCAGCGGCCAGATCAGGCCGGGCATCCTGGCCGACGCCGGGCCGCCACGCTCGTAGCGGGCGTTGAGCCGCAGAAGGTACTCCCCGCTGCGCGGGTCGGTCCGCAGGGACTGCGGCTCGGCCTCGGACAGCAGGAACACGTGCTGCATCCGCAGGTCCATGCGCCACCCGTGCCGCGGATCGTCGTCCTGGCCGGGCGGTTCGGCGAGGAAGGCCTCCACCGGGTCGACGGCGGCCATACGGGCGGCGAGGTCGGCGGCTCCGGCGGGGACGCGGAAGGAGCGGCACACGAGCGTGGGAACGGTGGGCACCGGGGTGACGGTCTCCGGTGCGGGGGTCTCCGGTGCGCTGGTCGCCGCTCCGGTGTTCTCCGGTGCGCTGGTCGCCGCTCCGGCGTTCTCCGGTGCGGGGGTCTCCGGTGCGGGGGTCTCCGGTGCGTTGGTCTCCGCTGCGGGGAGCGTGTCCAGGATCGCGCCCAGCCGGAGCGTGCGGTCGGTCCACTCGGCGCCTTCGTGGCGGTAGTTGCGCAGCCACCAGAACCAGCCCATGGCGAGGCAGAGGGCGGCGGCCTCCTCCTCGTCGGCGCAGGTGAGTGCGCGCTGGATCGCCACGCGGATGTTGTCCAGCTCGCTCTCCAGGCGGGAGATCCACGGAAGTTGCTCCGCGGAGCGCAGCAGCGGGTCGGCCCGCTCGGCGAGCGCGCGTACCCACGCGCGGTGCCGTCGCTCGGCCGCCGCACGCGCGTGCGGGACCTCGGCGGCGCGTTCCGAGGCGTACTCATGGATCGTCTCCAGCATGCGGTAGCGCATGCCGTCGCCGCCGCCGGGGCGCTCGCACGGGGTGGCGACCACCAGGGACTTGTCGACGAGCGCGCCGACGAGCTCGGCGACCGGGCCGGTGCACACGGCCTCGGCCGCCTCGAGGTCCCAGCCGCCCGCGAAGACGGACAGCTCGCGCAGCAGGGTCCGCTCCGGTGCGTCGAGCAGGTCCCAGGACCAGTCGACGACGGCCCGCAGGGTCTGCTGGCGGGGCAGGGCCGTGCGGCTGCCGGAGGTGAGGAGGCGGAAACGGTCGTCGAGCCGGTCGGCGATCTGCCGGGGCGTGAGCAGCCGGAGCCGGGCGGCGGCCAGCTCGATGGCGAGGGGCAGGCCGTCGAGCCGGCGGCAGATCTCGGTGACCGCTTCCTCCTCCCGGCCCTGGAGGGCGGCGGCCGCGTCGGGGCGGACGGCGGCCGCGCGCTCCCTGAAGAGGCGGTGGGCCTGGTCGGGGAGGAGGGGCTCGACCGGGCGGACCTGTTCGCCGGGGACGCCCAGGGGCTCGCGGCTGGTGGCGAGGATCGTGAGGTCCGGGCAGCGGGTGAGGAGGGTCTCGGCGAGGGCGGCGGCCGCGCCGATGACGTGCTCGCAGTTGTCAAGGATCAGCAGTTCGCTGCGCGGGGCGCAGTACTCGACGAGCAGGGCGACCGGATCGTCCTGCGGGGTGGCCATGTCGGTGGCCATCAGGGCGGTCTCGCGCAGACCGAGGGCGCTGACCACCGCGCCCGGCACCGCCTCCGGCCGGTCGAGCGGCGCCAGCTCGACGAGCCACGCCTGCGGGAGCCCGGCGGCGGCTTCCTCGGCGAGACGGGTCTTCCCGGAGCCGCCCGGTCCGGTGAGGGTGACGAGACGGGCCCTGTGCATGGTGGAACGGATGGCGTCCAACTCGGGTTCCCGGCCCACGAAAGAGGTAAGCCGCGGACGGAGGTTGCCGGTACGCCCGGGAAGCCGGGGTGGGGTGAGGGGGGTCGGCCGGGTGAGGGAGGCCGACCCGGGCCGGGCCGGCGGCAGGGCGTGGGGGCGGGAATCCGGCCGGAGGGAGGCGGCCGGCTGTCGGCCGGCGAGGAGTTCGGCGTGCAGGGCGCGCAGTTCGGGGCCGGGGTCGGTGCCGAGGCCTTCGGCGAGGGTGCGGCGGGCGACCTCGTACGCGGCGAGGGCGTCCGCCTCCCGGCCGGTGTCGCGCAGGGCGCGGATGAGGAGGGCCCGCAGCGGTTCGTCGTACGGGTGCGCGGTGGTGAGTTCCGTCAGGCGCGGGACCGCGTCGTGGGCGTGGCCGAGGACGAGGTCCGCCTCGGCGCGGGCGCGCGTGGCGTCGCGGTGCAGGGCCTCGGGGCGGGTGGCCGCGGTGCGGTCGGGCAGGTCGGCGAGGGCGGGACCGCGCCACAGGGCGAGGGCCGCGTCCAGGGTGCGGGCGGCGTCGTGGGGCTCGCCGTGGCGGAGGGCCGCGGTGCCCTGCCGCACCAGCTTCTCGAAGACGAACAGGTCCACGTCGTCCTCGGTCGCGGCGAGGCGGTAACCGCCGGGGGCCGAGGTGACGGTGTCCTTGCCCACGGTGCGGCGCAGGCGGCCCACGAGGGCCTGGAGGGCGGCGGGTGCGTCCTGCGGTGGAGTGCCGGCCCAGACCTCGTCGATGAGGGTCTCCGGGGCGGTGGGACGGCCGGGGCGCAGCGCCAGTGCGGTGAGGAGGGTGCGCAGGCGGGTGCCGGGGACGGGTACGGGGGTGCCGTGGTCGTCCTCTGTCTGGGTGACGCCCAGGATTCTGTACCGCACGGGTTCATTGTCGCCGGGGGTCGCGGCGGGGGCAGGTGTTTCCGGGGCGCCGGGACCGTCGGGGCACGGCCCGCCGGAGCCGTCGGGGCACACCACCGCCGATCAGCCCCCCGAGGAAACCGCCCGT
This sequence comes from Streptomyces phaeofaciens, assembly GCF_014648915.1. Taxonomy (GTDB): domain Bacteria; phylum Actinomycetota; class Actinomycetes; order Streptomycetales; family Streptomycetaceae; genus Streptomyces; species Streptomyces phaeofaciens. The sequence goes on from NZ_BMSA01000012.1 coordinate 13,835, forward strand.
CTCTGCGGGGCGATCCCCGCCGGTACCGCACGCGCGCGTGCCGGTGTGCCCGTCCAGCAGGTGCCCCGGCGGGACAGCAGCCGGCGGAGCCAGAGTTCCAGGGAGACGAGGTCGGCCAGGCCGTCCAGGGGGAGGGGTTCGCCGGAGGCGGCCGCTCTGAGGGCCTTGCGGACGACTCTCGCCTCGATCAGGCCCGCGTCCGCGAGGAGGGGCGCGTCGAAGAGGGAGAGGAGGGGGTCGGCGGACCTGCGCAGCCCCGCGCGGGCGGCGGCGTTGGCGGAGGCCTGGGAGGGGGCGCCCCAGCCGGCCGGGAGGTCGACGGTGCCGGACACCTTCAGGACGGTGCGCAGGATCTCGGCACGCGCCCCGGGCCGCACGCGCAGGGTCTCGGGCAGGGCGCGGCAGGCGCGTACGACCTGGTTGTCGAGGAAGGGCGCGTGCAGGCGCTGCGAGCGGATCTCGGCGGCCTGTTCCAGGACGCGGAGGTCGGCGGCGTGCCGGGACAGGGCGGCACGCGCGCGGTGGTCGCCAGGGCGCTGCCCGGGGCCGATCCCGTTGCGGTACCCCGCGCCCTCCAGGCGAACCGATACTTCAGCCAGGGCCTCGCCCGTCAGCCACCGCGCCGCGGGGCCCGGTCCGCCCCATGCCAGGGCCGCGAGCGACGCTCCGACGGCATCGCCGGGCTCGTCGAACCGACGCTGGCGGAGCTGTTCGGCGAGGCCCTCCACCCCGGCCCCGTAGGACGTGCGGGCCAGGCGGCGGGCGGCGCCGTACACGCGCGCGGGGACCAGGACCGAGCCGTCGGCCTTCGTCAGGGCGGCGACGGGACGCACGAGATGGCGCCGCTTGCGGTCCATCAGCAGGTCGGCCAGCCGGGCCGGGTGGGCGTCCAGGACCTGGCGGGCGCCGTAGCCGGTGAAGTGGTCCGCGCTGCCCGCGGCGAGCCGCGCGCGGTGCCGGGCGGCGGTGACCAGGCTGGGGCCGGGTTCGTCGGTGAGCGGGCCGTCCAGGTCGGCGTACGGCAGGCTCTCCTCGCCGCCGGTCACGACGACGTGGTGGAGGCGGGGGTTGGCTGCGAGGGTGCCGGCCCGTTCCAGTTCGGCCTCGCGGCCGCCGACGGCCAGGTCGTTGAAGGTGACCGCCAGCAGGCGCTCCCCGGCGCCGGTGCCGTGCCCCAGGACCGTGCCGGGCCGGCCGGGCAGGCCCGCCGCCAGCAGCGCGAGGGTGCCCGAGGCGGGGCCGCCGGAGAGGTCCGCGCCGATGCCGGGGACGGGCATCCCGCGCGCGGCGCGCCGTTCGGCGGGTCCCATGCCGGGGACCGGTCCGGGGTCGATGTCGGGGACGTGCCGGGGCGCGGACAGCCGCGCGCGTACGGCGTCGACGAGCGCGTCCCGGACCCCGTCGACCGCGCTGTCCGGGTCGGCCGGGGGCGCCGCGACGGCGAGGGAGGCGACCGGCTCGTACCCGGCGATCTCGCGCGACCCGGCGCGAAGGATCAGCGCATGCCCCGGTGGAATGCGTCGCACGCCGTCGTACGGGGTGGAGTCGTGCAGGGCGGCCGGTACCTCGGGGGCGGCCAGGAGCGCCGCGAGGTGGCCGAAGTCGAGGTTGGCCTCGATGAGGTCGGCCAGCGGCAGCGCGGCCGTCGCGTACGCGGTGCCGCCCGCCCAGGGGACGTGGAACACCGGGCGCGCGCCCGCCAGGTCGCCGCAGACGGTGATGCGCCGGCCGACCTGGACGATCGCGGTGTAGCTGCCCGGCCAGGCGGTGAGGTGGCGCAGTGCGCCCCCGCGCGCGGCGAGCAGTCCGACGCGCAGCTGCTCGTCGCTGGCCCCGCAGATGCCGAGGACGGCGATCCGGGTCTGCGCGTCGGCCCGGACCACGCGCACCTCGTCGGGGCGCCAGTCGCCGACCGCCCACAGCGGATCGGGGTCGCCCCACAGGAGTTGGGAGCCGACGGGGTGCAAGGTCTCGCCGTCGTAGCCGACTTGGCCGCCGTAGACCTCCTGGCCGTCGAAACCGGCGGACCCCACGGACCCCACGGACCCGACCGAACCGACGGACCCGACCGAACCGACGGAGCCGACCGAACCGACGGTTCCGCCGAGTGCACCCGCGGCGGTGCTGCTCCATCCCACCAACCACCGCATCGACGCCTCCACAGGCTGTGGACAAACGAGTGCACCGTACGAACGGTTCACCATGCTGCCACGAAGAACGCACCACAGAGGGAGGCGGCGCCGCTTGCGATCCGGGGAGTGTGCCCGGGTGGGGGCGGCGGCGCGGGAAGGAGAGACGAGGTGCACCCCGGCGTCTGCGACGTGAATGCGCCCCCGGTACGCTCCCCCAAAACGCCCTGCGCGCCCTCGATTTCCATGGTGGGAGGCGTTGTCGCCCAGGGAACAGAGGGTCGATTTTCGGCCAAATCCCGGACGTACGACCGGCGTCGGGAGCGTCGCGGGCAGGCTCCGCACACGCTCCGTACACGCGCGCGTGCCCTGAACGAGCAGCGCCGGCCCGGGAGACGGACTCCGCCTCCCGGACCGTTCCGCCGCCCGCGGGGATGAAGGCGGCGGTGTCCCCCAGCCCACTGGATCCAGTACAGCGGGCCGACCCACGCACGGCCCATGGAACCGCTCCCCAGGTGGCCGGAGAAGAGCGCACACACGGGCGCACGGCCACACAGCGGGAGCACGCCGCGACGGTCCGTGCCGAAGCCCGTACTTCCGTACGGACCACAATCCCGCCATCCGGAAGAATGCCCCTTAACGCTTGGGATGCGGCGAACTACGCTGGGTTTACGAATGCCGCGTGGTTATGCCAGCGCGCAGCCGTCTGTGTCGAGGGGTGGCGCAATGTCCAGGGAGCTACGCGGGCCGAACGAAAAGCTCGGCGCCGTTCTCGCCCTCGCGGGAATCAGCAACGCAGGACTCGCGCGTCGCGTCAACGACCTTGGCGCCCAACGCGGGTTGACTCTTCGCTACGACAAGACGTCCGTGGCGCGCTGGGTGTCGAAGGGCATGGTGCCGCAGGGCGCCGCGCCGCACCTCATCGCGGCCGCCATCGGGCAGAAGCTCGGCCGCCCGGTGCCGCTCCACGAGATCGGCCTGGCGGACGCGGATCCCGCGCCCGAGGTGGGCCTCGCCTTCCCCAGGGACGTCGGCCAGGCCGTGCGCTCGGCCACCGAGCTGTACCGCCTCGACCTCGCCGGCCGCCGGGCCGGCACCGGGGGCATCTGGCAGTCGCTGGCCGGATCATTCGCAGTAAGCGCATACGCAACGCCTGCCTCGCGCTGGCTGATAACCCCGGCCGACAGTTCGGTGGCACGTGAGGCCCACTCCCTGGAGGGGTCCGGCGCACCGCTCAAAGTCGGCCACAGCGATGTGCAGAAGCTGCGGGAGGCCGCCGAGGACGCCAGGCGCTGGGACTCCAAGTACGGAGGCGGCGACTGGCGTTCGTCCATGGTGCCGGAGTGTCTGCGGGTGGAGGCGGCGCCGCTGCTGCTCGGGGCGTACTCCGACGAGGTGGGCCGGGCGCTCTTCGGGGCGAGTGCCGAACTGACCCGCCTCGCCGGGTGGATGGCCTTCGACACCGGCCAGCAGGAGGCCGCGCAGCGGTACTACATCCAGGCGCTGCGCCTCGCGCGCGCGGCGGCGGACGTGCCGCTGGGGGGCTATGTGCTGGCATCGATGTCGCTCCAGGCGACCTACCGGGGCTTCGGCGACGAGGGCGTCGACCTCGCGCAGGCCGCGCTAGAACGCAACCGGGGGCTGGCCACGGCCCGCACGATGAGCTTCTTCCGCCTGGTCGAGGCCCGGGCACACGCGCGGGCGAACGACGCGCAGGCCGCGGGGGCCGCCCTCAAGGCGGCCGAGAGCTGGCTGGAGCGGGCCCGCGAGGGCGACAACGACCCCTCCTGGCTCGGCTTCTACTCCTACGACCGGTTCGCCGCGGACGCCGCGGAGTGCTACCGCGACCTGAAGGCACCGCGACAGGTGCGCCGCTTCACGGAACAGGCCCTGTCGCAGCCGACCGAGGAGTTCGTGCGCTCGCACGGGCTGCGGCTGGTGGTCTCGGCGGTCGCCGAACTGGAGTCGGGCAACCTCGACGCCGCGTGCGAGCAGGGGGTGCGGGCCGTCGAGGTGGCCGGGCGGATCTCCTCGGCCAGGACCACGGAGTACGTGAAGGACCTGCTGCACCGGCTGGAGCCGTACGGGGACGAGCCGAGGGTGGTGGAGCTGCGGGAGCGGGCTCGGCCGCTGCTGATGGTGGCACCTGCCTAGGCAGCCGCGCACGAGGTACCCGCCCGGCGTTTGAAGGCACTGTCAGTGGCGCAGTGCACTATCGAAGGCGGAGGTGGTGCAGGTGGTGGCGTACGACGGTGATGTGCTCGTCGTCGGTGGGGGCATCGTCGGACTGTCGGCGGCGTACGCGATCACGCGCGCCGCGCCCGGGACCCGGGTGACGGTGCTGGAGAAGGAGCCGGGACCGGCCCGGCACCAGACGGGCCACAACAGCGGGGTGATCCACAGCGGGATCTACTACCGTCCGGGCTCGCTGAAGGCCCGGTACGCGGTGCGCGGCGCCGCGGAGATGACGAAGTTCTGCGCGGAGTACGGCATCCCGCACGCGGTGACCGGCAAGCTGATCGTCGCCACGGACCGCGCCGAGCTGCCCCGGCTGCACGCGCTCGTGCAGCGCGGCCGGGAGAACGGCATAGCGGTCAGGGAACTGGGCGCCTCCCAGATCGCGGAGTACGAGCCGCAGGTGCGCGGGCTCGCCGCGATCCAGGTGGCGACGACCGGGATCTGCGACTTCACGGCGGTCGCCGCCCGGCTCGGCGAGGCGTCCGGCGCGGAGATCCGGTACGGCGCGCGGGTCGTCCGGATCGACCGGCGGCCCGAGCGGGGCGTGGCCGTGCTCACCGACCGCGGGGACGTCGTGCGCGCCCGGGTGCTGGTGAACTGCGCCGGGCTGTACTGCGACGAGATCGCCCGGATGACGGGCGAGGAGCCCGAGGCGCGGATCGTGCCGTTCCGCGGGGAGTACTACACGCTGACCCGGCCCGGGCTGGTGCGGGGGCTGGTCTATCCGGTGCCCGACCCCGCGTTCCCGTTCCTCGGCGTGCATCTGACCCGGGGCATCGACGGCGACGTGCACGTCGGGCCCAACGCGGTGCCGGCGCTAGCCCGCGAGGGGTACGGCTGGGGTGTCGTACGGCCGCGGGAGGCGCTGGCGACCGCGGCGTGGCCCGGGGTGTGGCGGATGGGCCGGCAGCACTGGCGGTACGGCGCCGGGGAGCTGCGGCGGTCGGTGTCGAAGGGGGCGTTCGTGGACGCGGTGCGCCGGATGCTGCCGGCGGTGGAGGCGGAGGACCTGACGCGCGCGGGGGCCGGGGTGCGGGCACAGGCGGTGCTGCGGGACGGCGCCCTGGTGGACGACTTCCTCATACAGGAGGGGCCGCGGGCGGTGCACGTGCTGAACGCGCCCTCCCCCGCGGCGACGGCCTCGCTGCCGATCGGGCGGGAGGTGGCCCGCCGGGCACTGGCGGCACTGGGCGATCGATGAGCCTCTCCGAGCACGGCGGCACCCTCACGGCGCGGCGCCGTAAAATCGACCCCACTGTGTCTGAATCGCTGAACTCTCCTGAAGCCTCCCGGCCCGCTCCCGGCCCGCGCACCGCGTCCGGTGTCCCGGACGGTGCCGAGCATGTCCCCGGTGTCTCCGTGCGGCACAGCCGTGCCAAGGGGGAGCCCCGGTTCCCGGACGGGCCGAAGGCCGACCCGGCCGGATCGCACTTCGAGCGGCGGATCCGGAGCTTCCAGCCCCGGCGGAGCCGGGTGACGGCCGGGCAGGCGGACGCCCTTCAGCGGCTGTGGTCGAAGTGGGGTCTGGACATCGACGGGCACCGCGTCGATCTCACCGAGCTGTTCGGGAACGACCGGCCCGTGGTCCTGGAGATCGGCTTCGGGATGGGGGAGGCCACCGCGCAGATGGCGGCCGCCGACCCCGACACCGACATCCTCGCCGTGGACGTGCACACCCCCGGCCAGGGCAATCTGCTCAACCTCGCCGACCACCAGGGGCTGGCCAACGTCCGGGTGGCCAACGGAGACGCGATCATCCTGCTGCGCGAGATGCTGTCCGCCGACTCCCTCGACGGGCTGCGCGTCTACTTCCCCGACCCGTGGCCCAAGAAGCGGCACCACAAGCGGCGGCTGATCCAGCCGGAGTTCCTGGACCTCGTCGCGACGCGGCTGAGGCCGGGGGCGATCGTGCACTGCGCGACCGACTGGGAGCCGTACGCGGAGCAGATGCTGACTGTGCTCACCGCGCACCCCCTCTTCGAGAACACCTGCGCCGACGGGTTCGCGCCCCGGCCCGACTTCCGGCCGCTGACCCGTTTCGAGGGACAGGGTCTGGACAAGGGTCATGTGGTGAACGACCTGCTCTTCCGTCGCGTACAGCACGGGGACCACTGACCCAGCAACCCCTCCCACCACAGTCCTCTCCCTCGTTAGGGTCGATGCCGTGGCCATCAGTCCCCCGTTTCCGCCGTACCCCCCGCACCCCGGTGGCCCAGCAGAGGGTGGTGCCCTGCGGCACGCGCACTGGTGGCAGCGCGCATGGGTGCGCTACGGGGCGCTCATCACCCTGCTCGCGCTGTCCGGGCTCGTCATCCTGGCGCTGGTGCGCGAACAGACCGGCACCGAGGGGTTCCTGGTCGGGCTGGGGCTGGCGGTGCTGCCCGTGCCGCTGCTGGTCGCCGCGTTCCGCTGGCTGGACCGGGTGGAGCCGGGGCCCTGGCGGAACATGGTCTTCGCCTTCGCCTGGGGGGCCTGCGCGGCGGCACTGATAGCCATCGTCGCCAACAGCTTCGCGACCCGGTGGATAGCCACCGCGACCGCCGACCCGTCGAGCGCGGACACCCTCGGGGCGACGGTCATAGCGCCGGTCGTCGAGGAGACCGCCAAGGCGGCGGCCGTCCTGCTCCTCTTCCTGTTCCGCCGGCGGGACTTCACCGGCATCGTCGACGGGGTGGTCGTCGCCGGGGTCACCGCCACCGGCTTCGCGTTCACCGAGAACATCCTCTATCTGGGCACCGCCTTCGGCACCGACCAGCTCACCGGCGACAGCGGCATCGCCTCGGTCACGGCCGCGACCTTCTTCGTGCGCGTGGTGATGTCACCGTTCGCGCACCCCCTCTTCACCGTCCTGACCGGCATCGGCTTCGGCGTCGCCGCGCTCTCCGGGGAGGGCCGGCGGGTGCGCCGGGTGCTGCTCCCGCTCTGCGGACTCCTGCTCGCGATGGGCATGCACGCCCTGTGGAACGGCTCCTCGACCTTCGGCGAGCTGGGGTTCTTCGCGGTGTACGCCTCCTTCATGGTGCCCGCGTTCGGACTGCTCACCTGGCTGGTGGTGTGGACACGCCAGCGGGAGCTGCGCACGGTGCGCGAGGAACTGCCCGCCTACACGGCCGCCGGCTGGCTCAGCCCGGCCGAGCCGTTCGCGCTCGGCTCGATGCGGGCCCGGCGGCTGGCCCGTGAGCACGCCGGGCGGCACCTGGGCAGGCCGGCCGCGCGGGCGGTCGCCGAGTACGAGGCGTACGCCACCTCCCTGGCGTTCCTGCGGCACCGGGGCCGCCGGGGCCGGGCGGGCGCCGACTTCGTCGTACGGGAGCGGGAGCTGCTGAACGAGCTGTGGCGGCGCAAGGACGTCGCCCGTCCCGCCCTGGACCACGCGGCCCGGATGACGGCCCCGCCGGTCCGGGTCCCGGTGGCGCCGTGGCCTGTGTACGGGGTGTACGGGCAGGGCCAGGGGTACGGCCATCCCGCAGGGTGGGGACACGGCTCTCCGTCGGGTTACGGATATCCGGCGGGACCGCATCCGGTCCACAACCCCTATCAGTCGTAGGGGCGCGGGCGGTGCGGCACCGCCGGTCCGGGCGGGGGTCGCTCAGGCCGAGGCCTCGGTGAGCCGGTCCTGTTCCTCCCGCGTCAGTTCCAGCTCCGCCACCGCCAGCAACGCCGGCAGTTGTTCCGGGGTCCGGGCGGACGCGATCGGCGCGGCGACCGTCGGCCGGGCGGCGAGCCAGGCCAGGGCGACCGTGGCGGCCTCGGCGTCATGGGCGCGGGCGATCTCGTCCAGCGCGGTGAGGACCCGGCGGCCCCGCTCGGAGTCGAGGTGCTGGGCGGCGCGGCCGGCCCGTGCGCTGTCCACCGTCGTACCGGGCCGGTACTTGCCGGTGAGGAAGCCGGCGGCGAGCGCGAAGTAGGGGACGGCGGCGAGGCCGGCGCGGGCGGCCAGGTCCTGGAGGGGGCCCTCGTAGGTGTCGCGGGAGACCAGGTTGTAGTGGGGCTGGAGGGCCACGTACCGGGCGAGGCCCTCGCGGTCGGAGAACTCCAGGGACGCCTGGAGGCGTTCGGGCGAGATGTTGGAGGCGGCGATGTGCCGCACCTTGCCCGCACGCACGAGTTCGTCCAGCGCCCCGATGATCTCCTCGACCGGCACCTCGGGCTTGTCGAAGTGGGTGTAGTAGAGGTCGATGTGGCCGGTTCCGAGGCGACGCAGGGAGGCGTCGGCGGCGGCCTTGATGTTGGCGGCGGTCAGGCCCGGGAACTCGGGGTGCTGGCTGACCTTGGTGGCGATCACGACGTCGTCGCGGTTGCCGCGCGCCTTGAGCCAGGCGCCGATCAGGGACTCGGACTCACCGCCGCTGTTGCCCTCGATCCACGCCGAGTAGGAGTCGGCGGTGTCGACGAAGTTGCCGCCCGCGGCGGTGTAGGCGTCCAGGACGGCGAAGGACGCGGCGCGGTCGGCCGTCCAGCCGAAGACGTTGCCACCGAGGGCGAGCGGGAAGACCTCGAGGTCGGAGGAGCCGAGCTTGCGAAGAGACGTCATGCCTCATTCCAACCACCACCGACGCCGCGCCGATTCCGCCCGCACCACGAAGAACGTGTGAACACGGCGACGGGCGCGAGGCGAGGACGGTGGTCCAGAGCCGGGTGCGACGCGACGAACGCGGACCGGGCGCGGGTGCACGAAGACCGGCGGCCCTGACGACGGGGGGTGTCGTCAGGGCTGCCGGGGGTGGTTCGTCAGGGGCTGCCTCAGGGGTTGAGGCCCTTGCCGCGCAGCCAGGCCGCCGGGTCGATGCCCTCCGCGCTGCCGCCCGGGTGGACCTCCAGGTGGAGGTGGGCCCCGGTGACGTTGCCGGTGGCGCCGACGCGGCCGATGACATCGCCGGTGGCGACCTTCTGGCCGACGCTGACACTGATCGACGACTGGTGGGCGAACCAGATCTCGGTGCCGTCGTCGAGGGTCAGCTCGGTCTTGTAGCCGTACGAGCCCTCGTAGCCCGCCGACGTGATCGTGCCGCTGTGCACGGCCTTGATCAGCGTGCCCGTGGGGGCGGCGAAGTCGAGGCCGGTGTGGTAGCCGGAGGACCAGTACGCGCCGGCCTGACCGAAGGTCGAGGTGATCGTGTACGAGGAGGTCGGCAGCGTGTACTGCTTGGCCAGCTCGGCGAGACGGGCGGTCTCGGCCTTCTGCCTGGCCTCCGCCTCGGCCTTCTCCTTGGCGGCGGCGGCCTTGGCCTCCGCCTCCTTCTCGGCCTTGGCGACAGCGTCGGCCTGGGCCTTGGCGGCGGCGGCCGCGGCGTCGGCGGCGGCCTTGGTCTCGATCTGGGTCTGCTGCGACTCGGCCTGGGCCATGATCCGGCTGCGCAGGGCCTCGCCGGCGTCGGTGGCGCTCTGGGTGGCGGTGTCGGCCTCGGCCGTGACACTGCCGAAGCTGCTGAGGGTGGGCGCCGTGTCCTCGGCGGGCTCTTCGTCGTCCGAGATGAGCGAGCCGACGTTCGGCAGGTCCGGCATGGAGATGGAGACGGGGGCCTTGCCGGTGTTGGCGCTGGCCATCCCGCCCGCGCTGACGGCGGCTATGACACCGACGCCGAGAACGGTGGAGCTACGGGCGAACCCGCCGCCGCGCTGCTTGGCGACCCGGTGCTTGCCCCGAACCGGGCGAACGGACTCCGCGGTGGGATTCCATTCCTCCCAGGGGCCCTCGTCGGTGCGGTAGCTGCCGTAGCCGAAGGTCTCGGTCTCAGGAGAACGCTGGCTGGGCACGAACGGGGCTTCTGGGCCGGGCCGGTTGGACGCCACGCGGGCGCACTCCTTTCCTACCGTCGCCTACCGGGTTAGCTGACGGGTTCGGAGCGGGAAGGTCTCCTACGCGCGTATACCGTTCGTGACTCTGCGAGTTCACGGCGGCTTCGGCGCGATTCACCCCAAGTTGGTGGTTCCCCGGTTCCCTTGCGGGATTCGGCGCGTGCGCACGGAGCCATCTCTTGTGACGGCTGGGACGACCGCGCTGCGTTATCGAACGTTAATAGACCTGAGGGCGGGATTCCAAGATGTTCCGCTTGATCAACAACATTTCTGGCCTGGACTTTCGGGCCATGAACGATGAAAAACGGGCGAGTTGACCGAGCCCGGAAGGCCCTCAGGAGTCATCCGCGTTTTGATGGTGACTCAGTTGTTATGCGCAGGGAGGTCGCGCGATCACGGGGGGTGACGGAGCGCAGGACAGGGGAATGCACCGAGGGCCGGAACCCTTTCGGATTCCGGCCCTCGGCCTTCAGTAGCGGGGACAGGATTTGAACCTGCGACCTCTGGGTTATGAGCCCAGCGAGCTACCGAGCTGCTCCACCCCGCGTCGACAAAGACAACTGTACGCCATCGGCGGGGCAGAAAGCACATCGGTTATCCGGGCAGGTGGCGGTTGGGTTCCTGGGCCCGCTCGGCGTACTCCGGGAGGACGACGACGTCGACGCCCCGGGCCGCGAGGAGACCGCTGCCGTCCGCGGCTGTCACGAAGGTGTCGGGCTCCCGCCAGGCGGTGACGACCCGGCGTACGCCCGCGTCGAGGATGAGCCGGGCGCAGGGCGTGGGCCGGGAGGAGCGGACGGCGCAGGGTTCGAGGCTGCTGTAGACGGTGGCGCCGGCCAGGCGGGGGTCGGCGGGGTCGAGCTTGGCGAGGGCCGCCTCCTCGGCGTGCACCTGCGGGTCGCCGGCCTCACGGGAGTGGCCGCGTGCCAGTTCCGTCCCGTCGGCGGCCACGACCACCGCACCGACGCTGAAGGCCGTGTCCGACGGGGGGCACTGGGCGGCCAGCTCACAGGCGAGGGCGAGCCAGTGCCGGTCGGCCGCCGCGGGGAGGGTTCCGGTGCCGGGGGCGGTGGGCTCGTAGTGCATGAGGACGACGTCCTCGATCCGCCGGGTCCCGGTCAGCCGCAGGCGTCCGCCCTGGTAGGCGCCGGGGCCGAAGAGGCGGGGCGCGTCGGGGTCGCCCACGAACAGGGGGGCGAGGACGAGCTGGAGCTCGTCGGCGAGGCCCTGCCGCAACAGCTGGGTGTGGATGGTCCCGCCGCCCTCGACCATGAGCCGGCGGACCCCGCGCTCGTCGTGGAGGTGGGTGAGGAGCCGCCGCCAGTCCAGCTCGGCGCCGAGGGGGACGACGTCCGCCGCGATGCCGAGCGCGCGGGCCCGTGCGGCGCCCACCTCCGTCGTGTACACGACCTTCTCGCCGCCGGAGTGCCAGAACCGGGCCTCCGGGTCGAGGTCGCCCGAGCCGCTGACGGTGACCTTGAGCGGGTACTCCGGCCGGCCGGCGGCGACGCGGGCGGCGCGGCGGTCGGGGGAGTTCACCAGCAGGCGGGGGTTGTCGGCGCGGATGGTGCCGGCGCCGATCAGGATCGCGTCGACGGAGGCTCGCACCTCGTCGACGCGGTCGAAGTCGGCGGGGCTGGAGAGGAGCAGGCGTTCGGGGGTGGTGTCGTCCAGGTAGCCGTCGAGGGAGACGGCGGCGGACAGCAGGACGTACGGGTACGGCATCGGCGCGACTCTCCCGGGACGAACGACGGACGGCGGGGCTTGGTTCAAGTTTGAAACAAACCTACACTGGTGGACATGACGACCCGCTGGCTCACCCCCGGTGAGCAACGCGCCTGGCGCGCCTACCTCGCCGCGACACTGCTCGTCGAGGACGCGATCGACCGGCAGCTCCAGCAGGACGCCGGCATGCCCCACCTGTACTACTCCATCCTGGCCAACCTCTCCGAGGTTCCGGAACAGCAGCTGCGCATGACGGATCTGGCCGAGCGCACGAAGATCACCCGCAGCCGGCTCACGTACGCGGTGACCCGGCTGGAGAAGGACGGGCTGGTCCGGCGGGAGAACTGCCGGTGGGACAAGCGGGGCAGCGTGGCCGTGCTGACCGACGAGGGGCGGGCGGTGCTGGAGCGTTCGGCGCCGGGGCACGTCGAGACCGTACGGAACTCGCTGTTCGCCCACCTCAGCGCGGAGCAGGTGGAGCAGCTGGAGGCGATCTGCACGGGGGTCGCGCGGGCGCTGGAGGCCGACGGGACGCGGCCGGCGGCCGACGAGGTGCCGTGGCGGCGGCGGTCCACGCCCCCTTCGTCCTGTTCGTGATCCGCGCCGCAATCCTGTTGCTTCAAGTTTCAAGCATGGGGTAGGGTCCGCGGTATCGAGGATCTGCTTCAAATCTGAAGCAGATGCCCCACCTCGTCCCGCACCCGCACTGGGAGACCCGCATGCCCGACACCACCGCCGCCACCCAGCGCGCCCGCGTCCGGGTACCGCTCCGCTTCCAGGACGGCTACTCCGTCGACGCCGAGCTCGTCACCTTCCACGGCCTGACCGACGGCCAGGAACACCTGGCCGTCGTCCTCGGCGAACCGGGCGAGATCCCGCTGGTCCGGCTGCACTCCGAATGCCTGACCGGCGACGTCTTCGGCTCCGCCCGCTGCGACTGCGGCCCCCAGCTGCGCGAGGCCGTCGAGCGCATAGCCCAGACCGGCGGCGTGCTGCTCTACCTCCGCCAGGAGGGCCGCGGCATCGGCCTCTACAACAAGCTCGACGCGTACGCCCTCCAGGACCAGGGCCTGGACACCTACGAGGCGAACGCCGCCCTCGGCCTGCCCGAGGACGACCGCGACTACACGGCCGCCGCCCAGATGCTGCGCGCCCTGGACATCACCCGCCTGGACCTGCTGTCCAACAACCCCGACAAGGCCGGCCAGCTGCGGGAGCTGGGCATCGACGTCCACGACCGGGTGCCGACCGGTGTCTTCACCACTCCGCACAACGTCCGCTACCTGCGCGCCAAGGTCCTCCAGACCCAACACACCCTGCCGCTCACGGAACTCACCGGCCTGACCGCGGGCTGACCGCCCGCCCGGGGAGACCTCGGTGGGGGTGCCGGCCCGCGGTCACAGGGCCGCCCCGGAACGGACTCGCCCCCAGCTCGAACTACCTCTGAGCTGGGGGCGATTCGGTAGGCCCTGTGGGACTCGAACCCACAACCAATGGATTAAAAGTCCACTGCTCTGCCAATTGAGCTAAGGGCCCAGGCGATGTTGCCTCCCCGAGCATAGCCGGACGCGGCCGTCTCGCCGATCGGGTATCGGGGACACGGCCGCGCCGCGGCGCGCCGGGCGGTGAGGATCGGTCACGGATCCGCCGGTTCCGGGGCGGTTCCCGCGCGTGCCGCCTCCCGGGCGATGGTCCGTTCGTGTGCGGGGTCGAGGAACCACTCGCGGGCGGAGAGCATCCACCACAGCCCCGCGAAGCCCAGGACGACGAGTACGGCCACCGGGGCGTAGTTGAACGTCTCCCAGGTGACCGGGGAGACCTGCGGCAGCATGAACAGCACGGTGATGACCGCCACCCACGCCACCGACACCAGGCCGACGGCCCGGGACCAGCGGCCCAGGTGCCACGGCCCGCGTTCGAAGGCCTCCCCCTTGCGCAGCCGCAGCAGCGTCGGGATGACGTAGGCGATGTAGAGGCCGATCACGGCGATGGAGGTGACGGCCGCGTAGGCGGTCACGTTGATCAGGTACGGCAGGCCGAGGACCAGCGCGCTGCCGGCCGCCAGCCAGACCGCGGCGACGGGGGTACGGGTGCGCGGGCTGACCGTGTGCCAGATGTGGGAGTACGGCAGGGCGCCGTCCCGGGAGAACGCGTAGATCATGCGGCTGTTGGCGGTCACGGACGCCATGCCGCAGAACAGCTGGGCGCCGATGACCACCAGGAGCAGCAGCTTCCCGGCGGTCGCGCCGAGCGCGTCCAGCAGGATCTGGGCGGGCGGCGCGCCGGTGGGGGAGTCGAGCGCCCCCTGGTAGGACTGAATGGCGAAGGTGAAGCCGAGGAGCAGCACGAAGCCGGCGATCCAAGAGGTCCAGATGGACTGCACGATCCCCTTGGGGCCGGCCGTCGACGCGTCGTGGGTCTCCTCCGTCATATGGGCGGAGGCGTCGTAGCCGGTGAAGGTGTACTGGGCCATCAGCAGGCCCAGGAGGACGACGTACACCCCGCTGCCCCAGCCGGTGTTGTTGACGAACTCGCCGAAGACGAAGGACGCGGACTGGTGCCGGTCGGGGACGAAGGCGAGGGCGCCCACGATGACGCCGACGCCCAGCACGTGCCACCACACGCTCACGCTGTTGAGCAGGGCGACGATCCGGACCCCGAAGGTGTTCAGCAGGCCGTGCAGCAGCAGGATGCCCGCGAACAGCAGGATCGTGCGTTCCGGTGTCACGGTGAAGTCGAACTGGAGGTTCAGGTACGCGCCGAGGAAGGACGCGGCCCCGAAGTCGATGCCGGCGGTGACCGCGACCTGGCCGAGCACGTTGAACCAGCCCGTGAACCAGGCCCAGGCCGCGGCCGAGCGGGCCGGCGCCAGGCGGTGGGCCCAGAAGTACAGGCCTGCCGAGGTCGGGTACGCCGAACAGATCTCGGCCATGGAGAGGCCGACGAACAGGGTCATCAGGCCGACGGCGACCCAGCCCCAGACGATCACCGCGGGGCCGCCGGTGTTCATCCCGAACAGGTACAGCGTCAGGCAGCCCGACAGGACCGAGATGATCGTGAAGGAGACCGCGTAGTTGGAGAACGCCGACATGCGCCGGGCGAGTACCTGCGTGTAGCCGAGCTGGGCCAGTCGCTCTTCGTCCGACAGCCCACTCGCTATGGCGTCATCTGTCATGCCCCCAGCAATTCCCTTGCCGGGGGTATGACACACGTCACAACTTGGCGAGAAAACGCCCTTGGGGGTCCGTCAGTGGAGACCCAGGTAGCCCTTCCAGCCCGTGGAGATCTTCACCCTGGTGCCGAAGGACCCCTTGCCGTCGCCGGGCAGCCGGTACAGCACACCCGCCGTGTCACGCGCGACGAGGTCCGCCCTGCCGTCGCCGGTGACGTCCCCGACGCCGACGACCGCGTTGTACGAGGCACCCCAGTTCGCGGCGACCCTCACACGCGCGGAGAACCTGCCGTCGCCCTTCCCGTAGTACCGGTACAGGTTGTCGGACCTGTCCTGCGCGACCAGATCGCCGATGCCGTCGCCGTTCAGGTCCCCGGCGCCGACGACCTTCTTGTACGTCTTCCAGTTGTCGTAGAGCTTCACCCGCGCCGACAGCCTTCCGGTGCCGGTGCCCCGGTAGAGGTAGACCGCGCCGGTCTTCGCGTTGCGCGCGAGCAGGTCCGCGAGGCCGTCCCGCGTCACATCGCCCGGCGAGGTGAGGACGTCGTACTGGCCCCAGCCGCCGGTGGCCAGGGTCGTGTACGGCGTCGACGGCTTCACCGCACCGCCGCAGGCCGGCTGGTACAGCCGTACCGCCCCGCTGCTCAGCCGGACCAGGACGTCGTTGCAGCCGTCGCCGCTCAGGTCGCCGAACGGCACCGGCGTGATCCGCGCCGGCCAGCCGGAACCGCTGACCTTCCCGGCGAACGTGCCCTTGCCCGTGCCCTGCTGGAAGGTCAGCGTGCCCGAGGACGTGAGGGTGAGGAGGTCACCGAGACCGTCCCGGCCGGCGTGGTCCCGCCGTACCGGGGCCGCGGCCGATCCGGCCGTGGCCACGTGGACGCGCTCGTCGCCGTCCACGAACACCACCCGGTCGCCGTACGGGTCGAGGTTCCAGCGGCTCCTGCGGTCCGAACCCCGCGCCGGTTCCGCCGGATCGGGGGTGACGGGCAGGTCGGCCAGGTCGGCGGTGAGCGCCTTGCCGGAGGCGACGTCGGTGCGCACCAGCTTGCCGCGGGCCGTGTCGTGCCGGACCAGGAACCCGTGGGCGAGCACCGCGTCACCGGTGGGCACGGCCACCGACCGGCCGCGGGAGCGGTCGAACACGCCCGCCTTGCCCTGGGCCGCGCACGCCCAGTAGACGAAGCGGCCGTTGACCTGGAGTTCGCTGGGGACACAGGCCGAGCCGATGCCGACGTCCACCGGCGGCAGGTCGGTACCCGGCCGGCTCATCGTCAGCCGGCCCGGGGTGGACGTGGTGGACCACCACTGCCCGTCCCACACCGTGCCGGCAGCCGCCGTACGCGTCGCCGCGACCCTGGACGACGTCCAGTCGACGAGGTACTGCCGGGGGCCGGCCTGCATGACCGCGTACCGTCCGTACGCCCCGACGACCGTGCCGTTGGTGTCGATGAACGTCATGCGCTGAAGCGCTCCCGACGGGGTGCGCCGGTTGAGGTAGGCGACGTTCACGTCGTCCTCGGCGTAGACGACGGACCCGTCCCCGGCCGGGAAGAGCCTGAGGCAGCCGTGCGCGACACCGCACGGCTTCGACCACGCGCCGGCCGGGCGCACCGGACCGGCCTGCGGTGCGGAGCCGCCGGACACCGTGCGCGTGTTGAGCATGGCGTTCCCGTACTCCGGCGCCGTCTGGTCCGTCCAGGCCAGCGTGCCGTTCGCCAGCGCCACCCCGTCGACCGCCGCGGGAAGGGGCGGCAGGTCGACCAGCTCACGGGCCACGAGCTGCCCGTCGGCGGACTCGGTGAGCCGCTGCACACCCCAGTCCGTGGACGCCGTGCCGGCCTGGAGGACGGCCGAGCCGTCCGGCGCGGTCTGGATCCAGCCGCTCATGCGCGGGAACAGCTGCCGCCACTCCCCGGCCCCGGTCAGCGGGCGGGTGAGGACGGGACGGCCGCTCTTCGTGTCGTCGGCCACCACGACGTCGTCCCCGACGACCGTGAAGCCGGTCTTCCCCGCGGTGCCGGCGGCCGGGACGGTGACCGCCGGGCCGTCGAGGCCGTCACGGCGCGACAGCACGGCGCCCGAACCCGGGGCCCACCAGCCCGCATAGTCATGGCTCAGATAGGGGATCCGGTTCGCACCCGCCCGGTACGGGTCCTGCACCGCCGTCCAGGAGCCGTCGCGCACATCGACCAGCACCAGCTGTTCGAGGGTGCCGGCCGGGTCGGCGGAGGGGACGCGGTAGCGCATCAGCAGCGACCGGGAGTCCCCCGCGCTCACCGCGAGCAGCTTCGCGCCCTGCGGCCAGCCGGTGACGAGCGTGTCGCTCGTGCCGCCGTCGGCGGTCACCTTGAGCAGGTGCAGTTCGCGCACGGCGGACACATTGCCCGCGTAGGCGACGACGGTGCCCGGGCCCGCCGTACCGGCGTAGGCCAGAGGGGACGGGACGGTCACCCGGCCCTCGTCGGCGCCGGTGCCGAGGGCCCGGAACCGGACGACCCGGCGGCCTTCGGCATCGGTCGACAGCTCGAACGCCGTGTCCGACCGGGCCAGCCCGGATTTCCCCCGCAGCTCGTCCCACTCGGGGAACTCGGTCAGGTCCCTCGAGCGGCCGGTCGCGTAGTCGGTCCACCGCGCGGAGGCGGCGCCGTCCGGACGCGAGATCAGACCGGTGTCCCCATAACTGTCGAATCCCAGTCCTCCGTCGCGCGGCGCGGCCCGGTCCCCGGCGGGCAGGACGATCTCGTCCCCGACGGTCCCCCCGCCGACGGCCCCGGCCGGCTGCACGGGTGCGGCGGCCAGCGCCCCCGCCGCCACGGCCGCGACCGTGACGGCCACCGCCGCACGACGCCGTATGAATGTACGGCTTCCCACAGAACCCCCCTCTGTGAATGAAGTGTGCATGCCGTATGGGCATCGTGTGAGGCTACCAACGCACGAAGAAGGGCCCGTACGACAGGAGTCGTACGGGCCCTTCACTCATCGGCCGGATTCAGCCGGCGGACCGGCGGGTGCGGCCGATGTGTCAGCCGTTGCGCTTCCAGCGCGGCTTGTCGTCGCGGCGCCCGAAGGAGCCGGAGCCGGTGGAACCGGAGCCGGTGCCACGGTGGTCGTCACGACGGGCGTGGGGACGCTCGTGGCCGCCGGCGCGGAAGCCGGGGCGGTCGTCGCGGCGGTCACGGTTGAACGGACGGTCGCTGCCACGGTGACCGGGACGCTCGTCGCGGCGCTCGAAGGGACGGCCGCCACGGTCGTCACGACGCTCGAAGGAACGGCCACCACGGTCGTCACGGTCCCGGTTGAAACCGCCACGGTCGTCACGGCGCTCGAAGGAACGGCCACCACGGTCGTCACGGTCGCGGTTGAAGCCGGGACGCTCGTCGCGGCGCTCGAAGGGACGGCCACCGCGGTCGTCACGACGCTCGAAGGAACGGCCGCCACGGTCGTCACGGTCGCGGTTGAAACCACGGCCACCACGGTCGTCACGGTCCCGGTTGAAACCGCCACGGTCGTCACGGCGCTCGAAGGAACGGCCACCACGGTCGTCACGGTCGCGGTTGAAACCACGGCCACCACGGTCGTCACGGTCCCGGTTGAAACCGCCACGGTCGTCACGACGCTCGAAGGAACGGCCACCACGGTCGTCACGACGCTCGAAGCCACGGCCACCACGGTCGTCACGACGCTCACGGCGCTCGTACGACGACGTGGACGGCGCACGCTCCTCGCGCGCGACCCGGTCGACGTCCCGCGCGACCGGCTGCTCCGGCACGGAGACCTCGACGGCCGCCTGGATCTCGGCCTCGGCCTGCTCCTGCGCCTCGGCCACCGCGGCCTCCGGGTCCTCGCCGCGCTCACGGGCGACGCGGGCCACCAGGCGGTCGGCCTCGTCACGCAGCTCGGTCGCCCGGCGCTGCGCGCGCTCCAGCTCCTTGGTGAGCTGGGAGACCTCGCGCTCGGCCTGCTGCGCGGCGTTGCCCGCGGACTCGGCCTGGACCTCCGTCATCGACCGGGCGCCGGTGATCTCGGCGACCTCCGGGTCGAAGGCGGCGCCGCCCTGGATGATGTGACGCCCGGCGTCGACGCCCGCGTCCTCCATCAGACGGAAGATCTGACGGCGCTGGTGCGGCAGCGACAGGGAGACGACCGTGCCGGTGCGGCCGGCGCGGGCGGTGCGGCCGGCGCGGTGCAGGTAGTCCTTGTGGTCACCGGCCGGGTCCACGTTCAGGACCAGGTCGATGCCGTCGACGTGGATACCGCGGGCGGCGACGTCGGTCGCGACGAGCGCGTTGACGTAACCGTCCTTGAAGTCGGCCAGCGTGCGGGTACGCGCACCCTGGGTCATGCCGCCGTGCAGCGCGTCGGCCTTCACACCGGCGTCGCGGAGCTGCTCCGCGATGCGGTCGGCGCCGAGCTGGGTGCGGACGAAGATGATCGTGCGGCCCTTGCGGGAGGCGATCGCGGCGGTGACCGGCGCCTTGTCCTTGGGCTTCACGATCAGGATGTGGTGCGACATGGTCGTGACGTTGCCCTGGGCGCTGTCGACCTCGTGCGTGACCGGGTTGCTCAGGTAGCGCTTGACCAGCGTGGAGATCTCGTTCTCCATCGTCGCGGAGAAGAGCATCCGCTGGCCGCCGGCCGGGACCTGGTCGAGCAGCTCGGTGACCTCGGGCAGGAAGCCCAGGTCCGACATCTGGTCGGCCTCGTCGAGGACCGCGATCTGCACGTCCTCGAGGGAGCAGGCGCCGCGGTTGATGATGTCGCGCAGCCGGCCCGGGGTGGCGACGAGGATGTCGACGCCGCGCTCGAGGGCGTAGATCTGGTTGCCCATCGACGTACCGCCGCAGACGACCTTCATCTTCAGGCCGAGGACGTCGCCGTAGGGCTGGAGCGCGTCCGCCACCTGCATGGCCAGCTCACGGGTGGGGGTGAGGATGACGGCGCGGGGGCGCTTCTTCTCGGTGCGGCCGCCGGCCAGGGAGGCCAGGGTCGGCAGACCGAAGGAGAGGGTCTTGCCGGAGCCGGTGCGGCCACGGCCGAGGATGTCCTTGCCGGCCAGGGCGTCCGGGATGGTCGCGGCCTGGATCGGGAAGGGGCTGGTCACACCGTTCTGCGCGAGCTTGCGCACGACACCCTCGGGGAGACCGAGGTCGGCGAAGGTGATGCCGGGTGCGTCGTCGGCGTCGTCGGCGTCGTCGGGCTCGACGGCCTCGACGATGTCGGCGGTGTCCGTGGCCTCGACGGCGTCGACGATCTCGACGGCCTCGTCGCCGAGGTTCTCGACCTCGGCGTTCTCGGGCAGGACAGAGTGATCAGTACTGGAAATGGACATGCGTAAGCGAAACCTTCCGGAGTCTCGTCGGCACGCGCCCGTCAACTCCGTGTTCGCATTACGACCGCCTCAATGCGGTCAGCCACGGCAAGGGAGAGTACGCGCCACACGGCGCGCTCTACGGTGGCGCCGGGCAAATGGGATCAAACGATCTACTACCATACGCACCCTGCCCCCTGAAGGCAAACCAGCCCCATCACCGCAGCTCAGCGCGGTGCCCGGCGAACGAGCCGGCAGAAAGCGGAGCGGAGCGGGCCGCCCTCCCGGACCGGTCAGACCGGCGCCCCGGCCTGAGGCGCCGGCTCCCGCAGAACCAGCTGCGGGGCCGTACCCCCACCCGCCGCACCCCCCGGCTCGTGCGCGGAGGACGAGGGCTCGGCCACCGTCGGCTCCGCGGACGGGGGCGGCGGCTCCGGGGACGGCACGGGCGGCTCGGGGTCGGGGGAGGCGGGTGCGGAGGGCTGCGCCTTCGTGGGCGCCGGAACCCCCGGCTTCTCGGTCTTCCCGGGGTTCACCGGCCCCGTCGAGGCGGACGCGCTCGCCCCCGCGGACGGCGACCCGGAGGCGGACGCCGACGCGCTCGGCCGCCCCTTGCCCCGCCCGTGCCCGTGCTTGCCGTCGGTGCCCGCCGCGCCCATGTAGCCGCCGCCCACACCCGCGGGACCCCCGTCCGGCGCGTCACCGCCCCGGTGGCCCGCCGAGTGCGACGGCTTGGCCCGGCCGCCCTCGTCGTCCCCGACGCTCATGCAGCCGGCGGCCGCCGCGACGGCCATGACGGTGGCGGCCAGGCGAACGGGTACGTACTTGGGGAGCACGGGGCCACCTCCGGGGCAGGCGAAAAGAGTCCGCCTTCCCAACTCCCGCCGCCCACGAGAAGACACGCGCCCCCGGCCGAGCGGCTCAGCGCCGAACGCGCCGGTGCGAACACGCGGATACGAACACGCCGGTACCGAACACCCCGGTGCCGAACACGCGTCGGTGCCGACCCGTCAGCCGTACCCCAGCGCGTGCAGCCGGGCGTCGTCGATCCCGAAGTGATGCGCGATCTCGTGCACCACGGTCACCTCGGTCTCCGCGACGACCTCGTCCCGCGAACCGCACATCCGCAGGGTCGGCCCCCGGTAGATCGTGATCCGGTCCGGCAGCACCCCCGCGTACCACTCGCCACGATCCGTCAGCGGGGTCCCCTCGTACAGCCCGAGCAGCTCGGGATCGTCCGCCGGGGGCTCGTCCTCGACGAACACCGCGACGTTGTCCATCAGCCGCGTCAGCTCCGGCGGAATCCGGTCCAGCGCCTCGGCGACCAGTTCCTCGAACTCCTCGCGCGTCATCTCCAGCACAGACCCATTCTCCGGTACGACCCCGCCGTACGACGCCCTACGAAGCCCTACGAAGCCCCGAACCGAACGACCGCACCGGGCCCGTGCGGCGGCCGGCCACGCCCACACCCCCGCCCCGGCCCCGCATATCCGCCCCCACACCGGGGCATACGGCACCAATGGCCCGCGCCCGTGCCCGTACCCCCCTCCCCCTCCGCACCCGCGCCCCCGCCCCGAGGCGCCCGAAGCACCGCCCGCCCGCCCTAGAACTCGCCGCCCGCCCCAACCCCTGGGCGCGCGCCGCCGGACTGACCGCGGTCGTGCTGCTCGGCGCCTGGCTCGGCCTGCTCGTCGTGGGAAACGTCCGCGCCCCGGTCGGGCCCATGAACACGACCATGACCCTGCGCCCCTCCCTCACCGGCGGCACAAAGATCAACGTCTCCCCGCTCGGCGCGCTCCGGCTGGACAGCCACACCGCCCCGGTCCGCCTCGACGTCAACGTCGACCAGCTCGACCCGGCCCGCTCCCAGGCCCTCGTCGACCACCCCGAACGCCTCTCCGGCCTCCAGGACGAGGTCGCCGAGGACGTCCGCCACGGCACCCTCGACCTCGCCGTCCGCTCCTGCGTGGCCGTCGTCGCCGGCGCCACCGCCCTCGGCCTCGCCGTCTACCGGCGCCCCCGCCGCGCCCTGGCCGCCGGCGGCCTCGCCCTCGCCCTGCTCGCCGCCTCGGGCGCGACCGCGTACGCCACCTGGAACCCCAAGTCGGTCCTGGAACCCCGCTTCTCCGGCCTGCTCTCCTCCGCCCCGTCCCTCGTCGGCGACGCCCGCAGCATCGTCACCGAGTTCGACGTCTACCAGCAGGAACTCGCCCGCCTCGTGACGAACGTGACCAAGCTGTACGACGTCACCTCCACGCTCCCCGCCTACCAGCCGGACCCCACCACGGTCCGGGTGCTGCACGTCTCGGACATCCATCTCAACCCCGCGAGCTGGAAGATCATCGGCTCGCTGGTCGAGCAGTACAAGGTGAACGTGATCGTCGACTCCGGCGACACCATGGACCACGGCTCGGCCGCCGAGAACGGCTTCCTGGACCCGGTCGCCGACCTCGGCGCCCCCTACGTCTGGGTCCGCGGCAACCACGACTCACGGCTCACCCAGCACTACCTGGAAGGCGTCGACAACGTGCACGTCCTGGACGACGGCCGGGCCGTGACCCTCGCCGGGCTGCGCTTCGCGGGCATCGGCGACCCCCAGTTCACCCCCGACCGGTCCTCGGTCCCGGGCGCCGGCGCGTCCCAGGAGGAGGCGGGCGACCGGCTGGCCTCGGCCCTGCGCGCCCAGGCCGCGGCCGGCACCCCCGTGGACGTGGCCGTCGCGCACGAGCCCTCCGCCGCCCGCCGCACGGACGGCGCCGTCCCGCTCGTCCTGGCCGGCCACCTCCACCACGAGGAGACGGAGGTCATGAAGAACGGCACCCGGCTCCGCGTGGAGGGCTCGACCGGCGGCAGCGGCCTGCGCGCCGTCGAGGGCGAGTACCCCGACCCGATCCAGGCGTCGATCCTCTACTTCGACCGGGACACCCGCCGCCTCCAGGCCTGGGACGAGATCGAACTGGGCGGACTGGGTCTGACGACGGCCGAGGTCAGCCGCCACCTGCCCGAGGAGAACCGGCCCGGAGCGGCCCCCGGCGACACGCCGTTCCCCAGCCCGTCGCCCTCTCCCAGCCCGTCCCCGTAAACCGTTTTGGCGATCCCTCCCCGCATCCCATATGCTTCTCACGTCCCCGACGCGCTGAGAAGCGCCCAGGCGGGCCGATAGCCCTCATCGTCTAGCGGCCTAGGACGCCGCCCTTTCAAGGCGGTAGCACGGGTTCGAATCCCGTTGGGGGCACGCAGTACGGTGTGCGACACTTAGCGTCGCTGGTTCGCACACAACAGCTTGGTCCTGTGGAGCAGTTTGGAGTGCTCGCCACCCTGTCAAGGTGGAGGCCGCGGGTTCAAATCCCGTCAGGACCGCTGGAGTTCCTCGTGGACTCCTCGGCTGGGTAGCTCAGTTGGTACGAGCGACCGCCTGAAAAGCGGTAGGTCGCCGGTTCGACCCCGGCCCCAGCCACAGCACAGGCCCCGATCTTCGGATCGGGGCCTTGTTGTATGTCTTTCGCGGAGGGACGGGGGCAGCGATGGGCCGGGACGTCGAGCTGGAGAAGGACCGGGCGCGGTACGGACTGCTGGCAGTGATCATCAGCAATCTCGCCATAGCCGGGACAGCCGTCTTCGGCGTCTGGCAGCTGGACGGCGACACCTCCGTGATCGTCGGCGTGCTGACGGCCGCCTTCACGGCCGTCAGCAGTACGACCACCGCGTATCTGGGCATCAAGGCGGTCTCGAACACCGCCCGGTCGATCGTCCTGCGCCGCGACGCGGACGACAGGCCCTGAGGGAGACACCCCTGGACCCCGTACGGCGGACGCGACCCGCCCGGACGGGGCACGACTCCCCCGCCCGAACCGCCGAGACAAAAGCGTTAGCCACGTTTTTCCCCGGGATGAGATCCTGGATCGCGTATGTCTACGCACCCTGCCCCCGCCCTCGGCGCCCTCGCCCCCCGTCTGGCCGAGCTGTCCCTGCGTGATGCGCACCGGCTCGGGCGCAGGCTCGAAGGCGCGCGCAAGATCCGCAAGCCGGAGGCCCGCGCCGCCGTCCTCGCCGAGATCGAGGCGGACGTCGCGCGGGTCGAGGAGCGGATGACGCTGCGGCGCGGCCGCGTCCCGGCCGTCTCGTACCCCGAACAGCTTCCGGTCAGCCAGAAGAAGGACGAGATCGCGGCCGCCATCCGCGACCATCAGGTGGTCATCGTCGCCGGTGAGACCGGTTCCGGTAAGACCACCCAGATCCCCAAGATCTGCCTGGAGCTCGGTCGCGGCGTCCGCGGCATGATCGGACACACCCAGCCGCGCAGGATCGCCGCCCGTACGGTCGCCGAGCGGGTCGCGGAGGAGCTGCGCACACCGCTCGGCGAGGCCGTCGGCTGGAAGGTGCGGTTCACCGACCAGGTGAACCCGGACGCGACCTTCGTGAAGCTGATGACGGACGGCATCCTGCTGGCCGAGATCCAGACGGACCGCGAGCTGCGCGCGTACGACACGATCATCATCGACGAGGCCCACGAGCGGTCCCTCAACATCGACTTCCTGCTGGGCTACCTGGCCCAGCTGCTGCCGCGCCGGCCCGACCTCAAGGTGATCATCACCTCGGCGACCATCGACCCGGAGCGCTTTTCGCGGCACTTCGGAGACGCCCCGATCGTCGAGGTCAGCGGGCGGACGTACCCGGTGGAGGTCCGCTACCGGCCGCTCCTCGAAGAGGACTCCGAGGACGTCGACCGCGACCAGATCACCGCGATCTGCGATGCCGTCGAGGAGCTCCAGGCCGAGGGCAAGGGCGACATCCTCGTCTTCCTCTCCGGCGAGCGGGAGATCCGGGACACGGCCGACGCGCTGGAGAAGAAGCAGTACCGCTTCACGGAAGTACTGCCCCTCTACGCCCGGCTCTCGCACGCCGAGCAGCACCGGGTCTTCCAGCAGCACACGGGCCGCAGGATCGTTCTGGCGACGAACGTCGCCGAGACGTCCCTGACCGTCCCCGGCATCAAATACGTCATCGACCCCGGCTTCGCCCGGATCAGCCGCTACAGCCACCGCACCAAGGTCCAGCGCCTGCCCATCGAGCCGATCTCGCAGGCCAGCGCCAACCAGCGCAAGGGCCGCTGCGGCCGGACCAGCGACGGCATCTGCATCCGGCTGTACGACGAGGACGACTTCGCCGCCCGCCCGGAGTTCACGGACGCGGAGATCCTGCGCACGAACCTCGCCTCCGTCATCCTCCAGATGACCGCGGCCGGCCTCGGCGACATCGAGAAGTTCCCCTTCATCGACCCGCCGGACCACCGCAACATCCGCGACGGCGTCCAGCTGCTCCAGGAGCTGAACGCACTGGACCCGGCGCAGAAGGACCCGCGCAACCGGCTCACGCAGACCGGCCGCAAGCTGGCCCAGCTGCCCGTCGACCCGCGGCTGGCCCGGATGGTCCTGGAGGCCGAGAAGAACGGCTGTGCCCGCGAGGTCATGGTCATAGCCGCCGCGCTCTCCATCCAGGACCCGCGCGAGCGCCCCTCCGACAAGCAGACCCAGGCCGACCAGCAGCACGCCCGCTTCAAGGACGAGACCAGCGACTTCCTCGCCTATCTCAACCTGTGGCGGTACGTCCGTGAGCAGCAGCGCGAGCGCGGTTCGTCGTCCTTCCGCCGGATGTGCAAGCAGGAGTACCTCAACTTCCTGCGGATCCGTGAGTGGCAGGACATCTATACGCAGCTGCGCACGGTCGCCAAGCAGATGGGCATCCACCTCAACGAGCAGGACGCCTCCGGCGACAGCATCCACGTCTCCCTCCTCGCCGGTCTGCTGTCGCACATCGGGATGAAGGACGTGAAGAACGCCGGGGGGGAGGGTGGGAAGAACGCTGGGCGGGAGGGCGGGAAAAACACGGCGAAGAACGAGTACCTGGGCGCGCGCAGCGCCAAGTTCGCGATCTTCCCCGGGTCGGCGCTGTTCAAGAAGACGCCCCTCTTCGTGATGTCGGCCGAGCTGGTCGAGACCTCCCGGCTGTGGGCGCGGGTCAACGCGAAGATCGAGCCCGAGTGGGTCGAGCCGCTCGCCGGGCACCTGCTGAAGCGGACGTACAGCGAACCGCACTGGGAGAAGGACGCGGCGGCGGTGATGGCCTTCGAGAAGGTCACCCTGTACGGCGTTCCGATCATCGCCCAGCGGAAGGTCAACTACGGCCGGATCGATCCCGAGACGAGCCGTGAGCTGTTCCTGCGCAACGCGCTCGTCGAGGGCGACTGGCGTACGCACCACAAGTTCTTCGCGGACAACCGCAGGCTGCTCAGCGAGGTCGAGGAGCTGGAGCACCGTGCGCGGCGCCGGGACATCGTGGTCGACGACGAGACGCTGTTCGACTTCTACGACCAGCGGGTCCCCGAACACGTCGTCTCCGGTGCCCATTTCGACTCCTGGTGGAAGAGCAAGCGGCATGAGCAGCCCGACTTCCTGGACTTCGAGCGGGAGATGCTCATCCGGGAGTCGGCGGAGGCGGTCACCAAGGCCGACTATCCGGACTCCTGGCGTCAGGGGCCGCTGAAGTTCCGGGTGACGTACCAGTTCGAGCCGGGTGCGGACGCGGACGGTGTGACGGTCCATGTCCCGCTCCAGGTGCTCAACCAGGTCACGGACGAGGGCTTCGACTGGCAGATCCCGGGTCTGCGGGAAGAGGTCGTCACCGAGCTGATCCGTTCGCTGCCCAAGCCGATCCGCCGTCACTACGTGCCGGCGCCGAACTTCGCCAAGCGCTTCCTGGACCAGGCGGTGCCCCTCCAGGAGCCGCTGACCACCACCATGGCGCGTGAGCTGAAGCGCATGGTCGGCGTTCCCTTCGAGGCGGACGACTTCGACTGGTCGAGGCTCCCCGACCACTTGAAGATCACGTTCCGGATCGTCGACGAGCGGCGCCGCAAGCTGGCCGAGGACAAGGATCTGGAAGCGCTGAGGCTCCGTCTGAAGCCGAAGGCACGCCAGGCGATCTCCCAGGCGGCCGCGGCGACCGCCGAGCGCCGGGGCGGCGAGTCCCTGGAACGCTCGGGCCTGACCGACTGGACGATCGGCACGCTCACCCGCGTCTTCGAGACCCGCCGCGCCGGCCAGCCCGTGAAGGCGTACCCGGCACTGGTCGACGACGGCGACACGGTCTCGGTACGCCTCTTCGACACCGAGGCGGAGCAGGCGGAGGCGATGTGGAAGGGCACCCGGCGGCTGATCCTGCGCAACATCCCGGTGAACCCGGCGAAGTTCGCGTCCGAGAAGCTCACGAACGCCCAGAAGCTCGCCCTGTCGGCCAATCCGCACGGGTCGATACAGGCCCTGTTCGACGACTGCGCCATGGCGGCGGCGGACCGGCTGATCGCCGACTTCGGCGGCCCGGCGTGGGACGAGGAGTCGTACCGGAAGCTGTACGACAAGGTGCGTGCGGAGATCGTCGACACGACGGTGCGTACGGTCGGGCAGGTGCAGCAGGTCCTCGCCGCCTGGCAGGCCTGTGAGCGCCGTCTGAAGGGCGTACGCAGCCCGACGCTGCTGGCCAACCTGGCGGACGTGCGGGCGCAGCTGGACGCCCTGGTGAAGCCCGGTTTCGTGACGTGGGCGGGGCTGCGGCGGCTGCCGGACCTGATGCGCTACCTCGTCGCCGCCGACCGACGCCTTCAGCAGATGGCAACAAACGTCCAGCGGGACACCACCCGCATGGAGAAGGTCCACGAGATGCAGGACGAGTACGCCTGGCTGCTGGAGCAGCTTCCCCGGGGCCGGCCGGTGCCGCGGCAGGTCCTGGACATCCGCTGGATGGTCGAGGAGCTCCGGGTCAGCTATTTCGCCCACGCGCTGGGCACCGCGTACCCGGTCTCGGACAAGCGGATCGTGAAGGCGATCGACGCCGCGGCACCGTGACGGACCCTGTACGGAGGGTGAGTTCGACCACGGGGCTCACCCTCCTGTACAGTCCTTCTCGCAGCACAGCGCAAGACAAAGTGCCGCAAAGCCTGGTCCTGTGGAGCAGTTTGGAGTGCTCGCCACCCTGTCAAGGTGGAGGCCGCGGGTTCAAATCCCGTCAGGACCGCAGTGAAGCAAAGGAAGGCCCGCACCCCCTCGGGGATGCGGGCCTTCTTCGTGTGCCCGGCGGCCGCCCAAGGCCCGTTGAGCCGGCTCACCGTCGCGCCGTTCGGCAGGTGAGGCCGGGGCGCCGTCGGGGCCGATGAGCCCGGAGTGCGGCTCCGGGGCGGCCACAGGGGCCCCGGGAGGCCCGTAGGGGCATCGGCGGTGGCACGCCGCCCGTCCGGCGGGGGACTCGCGCCCTTGACGGCGTCACATTCCGTCGGTACCCCAGAACTCAGGGCCCTTTCCCCGTGTGGCCCCCAGGAGGTGGCGCATGGCGGCATCGGTCAGGCACGAGACGCGGGCCCTGCTCCGCGCGCATCTGTCGGCCGCGTCGTCCTACCGGCACCTGACCCGTCACTGTCCGATCTGCCACCGCTTGCTGCGGCTGGCGATGGACGGCGCTCCAGCGGGTACACAAGCCCCTGAGAGGGTCGCCGCGGAGGACGAGGGCTCCTCGGCCTCCTGACCTCTCGGCGGCGTCAACAGCCGTACGGCGAGGGGGCGATGGAGGAAGGCTGACCTGCAAGCGCTTCCACTAGCGCACCCGGACCTGCGGCAACAAGGCCACTGGCATGTGACGGGTGTCACCGCATAAGTTTTGGAACCGGGCCTACTTACCGGTCTCCTACAACAGGTCAATTTAATATGTGCAATTGCACCACTGTGGAGGATGCCTCCAGGAACCCTCCCAGAGCCTCCCCAGACTCCGACAAGCCCGCTCACAGAGCCACCTGATACGGCTTCCGGGACGGTCGTGGACGCACAAAAAAGATCGCGCTGGACCCGGCGGAGTCCAGCGCGATCGACGACGCTCCCTGTGGGCGACGGGCCTGTTGGGGCAGACCCGCGTCGCTCGTAGCCAGGGTTCGAACGACACGACAGGTTGGGGGACCTGGCGTTTCGCCCGGTTATTCAGTTGTTCAGGCCTCGGTGCGCTGCTGCGGAATGCCCGCAAGCAGGGCGCGGACCTCGGCCTCGCGGTATCGGCGATGTCCGCCGAGCGTACGGATCGACGTGAGCTTGCCGGCCTTCGCCCACCGCGTGACCGTCTTCGGGTCCACACGGAACATGGTGGCGACCTCAGCCGGGGTCAGCAGCGGCTCAGCATCAGGGGTGCGAGCGGTCATGAGCGGCCTCCTCGGGAGAACCGAACCTTCTCGGTTCTTTCCTCTAAATTCTGCACCTTGACCCGCGTTGCCCGAAATGGCGGACGCGAGTCGAGTCGGTTATAGGACGAACGGCTTGTCCTCGGCACTACAACTACACCATCCGTCCAGCCGCGTCGGCCAAACCGATGGAATTGCCCCCCAGGTGTTCATCGGCGACGGAAGCCGATGGACCATGCCATAGCGGACAGTCACGCCCCTGTGACGATCAGTCACAGGGGCGCTCAGGAGTCACCAGAACCCCCAAAGCAGTGCAATACCGAGATTCCCCCCACCATGGAGCATAAGTAGGCGGACGGAGCCCTCCCCGGACTCCTTGTCCTATTTTGGCACGAGGAGGGGCAAGCGACGCAAGGGCCGTGTACGTGCGGTCCATCACCCTTGCGACAAAAGCCCGGATCGGGACCTACGCCCCGTCAGTTCCGTGAAGTGGCGCTGACCGTACGCTGTTCGAACCATTTCGTCCGTGACGCGGGTCACACAGGGAAAGGGCTGTCACGTCTGTCACACCGTCAGGCGGGCCCGAACGGGGCAGGTCAGTTGGCCGACCGCCGGTCCCGCACGGAGCGCCACCGCTCCACCAGCCGCCCGTACGCCTCGCCCGCCGCCTCGCCGTCCCCGCGCCGCAGCGCGGCGATCCCCTCGGCCACGTCCTTCGCGGAGTGGTCGTCCTCGAGATCGCCGGCCGGCAGGGCGTGCACCAGACCGCCGTAGTCCAGTTCCACCAGCGAACGCGGGTGGAACTCCTCCAGCCAGCGCCCCACGTCCAGCAGGCCGTCGATCAGCGGCCCCTCGTCCATGGCGTCCTTGAGGGCCCGCAGCCCCCGGGCCACCCGGCGCCGCGCCTGCACCATCGGGGTGCGGTAGCGCAGCACGGGCGCCACCTCCGCGGTCCCCTTCTCGTACGCCCGCTCCTCGTCGGCGACGAGGACGAACCAGTTCAGCGGCACCTGCCAGGTCGCCGTGCGGATCCAGGGCCGGGCGTCGGGATTGCGCTCCCGCCAGCGCTCGTGGTCCTGGGCGGCCTGCCGGCGCACGACCTCGGGGAGCGCCGCCTCCAGGACCGGCCTGGGCAGCTCGTCGTCCAGCTCGGCCAGGGCCTGCCAGCCGCGCAGCCGGGTCCGCCAGGGGCAGACGCACAGCACGCCGTCCACCTCGAGCACGAACGCGTCGCCGCTCTCGTGCACCGGCACGGGCACCGGCGGGGTGGGCAGCAGATCGGCCAGCGAGCGGTGCAGCTCGTCCTGGTAGGAGGGGTGCTCGGGGCGGCGGGCGTAGCGCGCCCAGTGGCTGCGCTCGGGCTCCGGGAAGGCGGCCAGCGGCTCGTACACCCGCAGATAGGACGCGTACGGGACGATCAGCGAGGACACCTTGGGCACGCCTGCTCCCTCCCCCCTGGGCCGACCGGGAAACCTGCGGGACCCGCGCCCGTGGGCACGGAAAACCATGCGAATCGTCGCACGGCCGTACGCCGTGCGGAGGTGATCCCGAACACTGCGGCGTCGGCGGGCTGTGCAGGCTCTACGCTCATCCCACAGGCCCCGCCACCCGTACGGGAGCCCTTGTCCCAACCGCCGCGAGTTACCCAGGAGTCACCACAGTGACCGACGTATCCAACGGCGTCCTGCACACCCTCTTCCACTCGGATCAGGGGGGTCACGAGCAGGTCGTGCTCTGCCAGGACCGCGCCAGCGGCCTCAAGGCCGTCATCGCACTCCACTCCACCGCGCTGGGCCCCGCCCTCGGCGGTACCCGCTTCTACCCGTACGCGACCGAGGAGGAGGCCGTCGCCGACGCCCTGAACCTCGCGCGCGGGATGTCGTACAAGAACGCCATGGCCGGGCTCGACCACGGCGGCGGCAAGGCCGTGATCATCGGTGACCCCGAAGCGATCAAGACCGAAGAGCTGCTGCTGGCGTACGGCCGTTTCGTGGCCTCGCTCGGCGGGCGGTACGTGACCGCCTGCGACGTCGGCACCTATGTCGCCGACATGGACGTCGTGGCGCGCGAGTGCCGCTGGACGACCGGCCGGTCCCCCGAGAACGGCGGCGCCGGCGACTCCTCGGTGCTCACCGCCTTCGGCGTCTACCAGGGCATGCGGGCCTCCGCCCAGCACCTGTGGGGCGACCCCACGCTGCGCGGCCGCCGGGTCGGCGTCGCCGGCGTCGGCAAGGTCGGCCACCACCTGGTGGAGCACCTGCGGAACGAGGGCGCCGAGGTGATCGTCACCGACGTGCGCGAGGACGCCGTGCGCCGGATCCTGGACCGGCACCCGGAGGGGGTCACGGCGGTCGCCGACACGGAGGCGCTGATCCGGGTCGAGGGACTCGACATCTACGCGCCCTGCGCGCTGGGCGGGGCGCTGAACGACTCCTCGGTGCCGGTGCTGACCGCCCGGGTCGTCTGCGGCGCGGCCAACAACCAGCTCGCCCACCCGGGCGTGGAGAAGGATCTCGCCGACCGCGGGATCCTCTACGCGCCGGACTACGTGGTGAACGCCGGCGGGGTCATCCAGGTCGCCGACGAACTGCACGGGTTCGACTTCGAGCGGTGCAAGGCGAAGGCGTCGAAGATCTTCGACACCACTCTCGCCATCTTCGCACGTGCGAAGGAGGACGGGATTCCGCCGGCCGCCGCGGCCGACCGGATCGCCGAACAGCGGATGCACGAGGCGGCCCGCGCGCGCGGACGGTGACGTTCCGGGACGGCTTCCCCAGAGGCGTCCCGAGGGTTTCGGCGGTACCGCCGGGTGGAAAGTTAGAGAGAACTCTCACTCTTCCCGGCGGGTCGGCCGCCGAGAAGTGGTTAAAATCGCCACTGACCAGCGAGGACGGGGCGCCTCAAAGGTTCTGTGCACACGCGCGTGCTACGGGCGACGTACCGTACGGGCGTGGGCTCAGGTACCGTGGGAGCCCTACGACGGGCTCTCCGAGGAGAGACCGTCCTGGATCATGAACGCGTGTCAACCTGGGGCCAGCGAGCCCCGTCGTTGAGGGGGTCGAGCCATGGGGCGCGGCCGGGCCAAGGCCAAGCAAGCGAAGGTCGCCCGCCAGCTGAAGTACAACAGCGGCGGGACAGATCTCTCACGCCTGGCCGAAGAGCTGGGCGCATCGCCATCGAACATTCCGCCGAATGGCGAGCCGTTCGAGGACGATGACGATGAGCAAGACGATGACCCGTACGCACGGTACGCCGAGCTGTACGGGGCCGACGACGAGGATGACGACGAGGACTCCTCGCAACAACACCGTCGCGGCGCTTGACCTTGCTTTGAGCACTCATCCGGTCGGTGACTTCGGTCACCGACCGGCTCTTGTGCTGCCCGCGCGGTCTCAGGCGTAGTCGCCCACCAGCTCCGCGCCGGTCGAGTGCTCGCCACGCTCGGTGATCTCACCGGCGACCCAGGCCTCGACGCCACGGTCGGCGAGGGTCGCCAGGGCGACGTCCGTCGACTCCTGCGGCACGACGGCCATCATGCCGACGCCCATGTTCAGCGTCTTCTCCAACTCCAGCCGCTCGACCTTCCCGGTGCGGCCGACGAGGTCGAAGACCGGGGCCGGGGTCCAGGTGGAGCGGTCGACGATCGCGTGCAGGCCGTCGGGGACGACCCGGGCCAGGTTGGCCGCGAGTCCGCCGCCGGTGATGTGCGAGAAGGCGTGCACGTCCGTCGTCCGGGTCAGGGCCAGACAGTCCAGCGAGTAGATCTTGGTGGGCTCCAGCAGCTCCTCGCCGAGGGTGCGGCCGAACTCCTCGATCCGCGCGTCGAGGGAGAGGCCGGCCTGGTTCAGCAGGACATGCCGGACGAGGGAGTATCCGTTCGAGTGAAGGCCGGAGGCCGCCATGGCGATCACCGTGTCACCCGTACGGATACGATCCGCGCCGAGCAGCCGGTCGGCCTCCACGACGCCCGTACCGGCGCCGGCGACGTCGAAGTCGTCCTCGCCCAGCAGGCCCGGGTGTTCGGCCGTCTCACCGCCGACCAGGGCGCAGCCGGCCAGCACACAGCCTTCGGCGATGCCCTTGACGATGGCGGCGACGCGCTCGGGATGGACCTTGCCGACACAGATGTAGTCGGTCATGAACAGCGGCTCGGCGCCGCACACCACGATGTCGTCCATGACCATCGCGACCAGGTCGTGGCCGATGGTGTCGTACACGCCCAGCTGACGGGCGATGTCGACCTTGGTGCCGACGCCGTCCGTGGCGGAGGCGAGCAGCGGGCGCTCGTAGTTCTTGAGGGCGGAGGCGTCGAAGAGGCCGGCGAAGCCGCCGAGGCCGCCCAGGACCTCGGGGCGCTGCGTCTTCTTCACCCACTCCTTCATCAGCTCGACGGCGCGGTCGCCCGCCTCGATGTCGACGCCCGCGGCTGCGTAGCTGGCGCCGCCGTCGGCAATGGGGGTCTCAGACATGGCTAGTGAGAACTTTCGTGTCGTACGGCAGGACTTACGGGCGACGGATCGCGTCGGCCGCGGCCGTGGCGGCCGGACCGGCGGCCAGTTCGGTCTCCAGGAGCTGCTTGCCGAGCAGCTCGGGGTCCGGGAGCTCCATCGGGTACTCGCCGTCGAAGCAGGCGCGGCAGAGGTTCGGCTTGGCGATGGTGGTCGCCTCGATCATGCCGTCGATGGAGATGTACGCCAGGGAGTCGGCGCCGAGCGAGGTGCCGATCTCGTCGATCGTCATGCCGTTGGCGATGAGTTCGGCGCGGGTGGCGAAGTCGATCCCGAAGAAGCAGGGCCACTTCACGGGCGGCGAGGAGATCCGGATGTGGACCTCGGCGGCGCCGGCCTCGCGGAGCATGCGGACCAGGGCGCGCTGGGTGTTGCCGCGCACGATCGAGTCGTCGACGACGACCAGGCGCTTGCCCTTGATGACTTCCTTGAGCGGGTTCAGCTTCAGGCGGATGCCCAGCTGGCGGATCGTCTGCGAGGGCTGGATGAAGGTCCGGCCGACGTAGGCGTTCTTGACGAGGCCCGCGCCGAACGGGATGCCGCTCGCCTCCGCGTAGCCGATGGCGGCGGGGGTGCCGGACTCCGGGGTCGCTATGACCAGGTCGGCTTCGGCGGGGGCTTCGGCGGCCAGCTTGCGGCCCATCTCCACGCGGGAGAGGTAGACGTTCCGGCCGGCGATGTCCGTGTCGGGGCGGGCCAGGTACACGTACTCGAAGATGCAGCCCTTGGGCTTCGCTTCCGCGAATCGAGAGGTACGGAGGCCGTTCTCGTCGATGGCGATGAACTCGCCCGGCTCGATCTCACGGACGTAGGCGGCGCCGCAGATGTCGAGGGCCGCGGACTCGGAGGCGACGACCCAGCCGCGCTCCAGCCGGCCGAGGACCAGCGGGCGGATGCCCTGCGGGTCGCGGGCGGCGTAGAGCGTGTGCTCGTCCATGAAGACGAGCGAGAAGGCGCCCTGGACCTGCGGGAGGACCGAGTGCGCGGCCTCTTCGATGGTCAGCGGCTTGCCGTCGGCGTCGACCTGGGCCGCGAGGAGCGCGGTGAGCAGGTCGGTGTCGTTGGTCGCCGCGACGCGCGGAGTGCGGCCTTCCTGCTTGGGCAGGTCGGCGACCATCTCGGCGAGCTGGGCGGTGTTGACGAGGTTGCCGTTGTGGCCGAGCGCGATCGAGCCGTGCGCGGTGGCACGGAACGTCGGCTGGGCGTTCTCCCACACGGAGGCACCGGTGGTCGAGTAGCGGGCGTGTCCGACCGCGATATGACCCTGGAGCGAACCGAGCGAGGTCTCGTCGAAGACCTGGGAAACGAGCCCCATGTCCTTGAAGACGAGGATCTGGGAGCCGTTGCTGACCGCGATTCCCGCGGATTCCTGACCCCGATGCTGGAGGGCGTAGAGCCCGAAGTAAGTGAGCTTGGCGACCTCTTCACCGGGAGCCCAGACTCCGAAGACGCCGCAAGCGTCCTGGGGTCCTTTCTCGCCGGGGAGCAGATCATGACTGAGTCGACCGTCACCACGTGGCACGCCACCGAGTGTAGGCGAGATCGACCACTGGTCCGAATTGGGGATACCTGCGGGTAACTGGATCATCGTCCGGCAGAGATATCCATGATCGACTTATTTTCGCAGGTCAGATGGCCTGAACCGGGTTCCCGGGATGATCCTTCGGGTGACCGGGGCGGCCCTGCGCGGTCGCGTTCCGTATGCATGAGTGAGGTGTCGCACATCATTCGGCATCGTCCGGTCAGGACATCAGCGGGAGGAGCGCTCCCAGATCGGCCCGCTCGCCGCTCGCGCTGACCTTGGCCTCCGCTCGGGCCTCCCCCCAGGTCAGGCGCCCGGTCGCCAGCCGCAGCCAGGTCAGCGGGTCGGTCTCGACGACGTTCGGCGGGGTACCGCGGGTGTGCCGCGGCCCCTCGACGCACTGCACGACGGCGTAGGGCGGAACCCGCACCTCCGTCGCGCTGCCGGGCGCCTTCGCGGCGAGCGCGTCGGCGAGCAGCCGGGTCGCCGCGGCGAGGGCCTGCCGGTCGAACGGGACGTCCAGACCGGGGACGGCGGCGTTGAGGTCGTCGGTGTGGACGGTGAGTTCCACGGTGCGGGTGACGAGGTAGTCGGCCAGCGGCAGGGCGCCGGCGTTGGTCTGGAGCAGCCGGCCGGCGGGGTGGGCGTCGAGCAGTTCGGGCAGGCTCCGCTCGATGCCGGCGAGGTAGGCGTCGAGATCGGGGTGCCGTTCGACGACGTCCCGGGTGAAGTCGTCGATGGCCGGGGCACTGGCCACGGTGGCGAACGGCCAGTCCAGCAGCACGGCGTCCTGCCGCGCGGGCTCCGGCAGGTCGAGCGCCCGGTGCACGGCGGTCACCGCCATCCCGATGTGCGCGACCAGCTCGCGTACGGTCCACTCCCCGAGCCGCGTCGGCAGCGCCAGCTGCTCGGGCGTGAGTCCGGCGACCGCCGTCCGTACGGCACGGAACTGGGCCGACACGGCCGTCCGGGTCTTGGCGGGATCGTACGTACGGGCGCGCTTCTTGGCCGGGGGCATGGCGTGAGCCTAGAGCCTCTCTCTCGGATCTCGCCGGGGGTCGCGGGGCCTGGCACGCACTCCCCCAGAGGGGGGACCCCCAGCCGCGTGGCTCCCGCCGCGGCCCGGCCCGGCCTCACAGGGTCAGCCGTACCGCCAGCGCGTACAGGCGGGTGATCTGGTCGGGGCTGTCGTTGTCGTCGGAGACCATGTACAGCGGGCGCCAGCCCTTGTAGCGGCCCTCCGTCCAGGGGGCGCCCAGCGCCATCCCCTCCACGTTGTCGACCAGCGGGTTGAGCTGCACGGACCCGGAGGTGGCGACCGCGCCGGGGCCGCCCGCGGGACAGTCGAGCAGGTTGAACACGGGCTGATCCTTGGCGAAGACGTCCGCGGACCGGCCGTAGAGGGAGCCGCCGCCGGCCACGTCCCGGGCCTTGCCGAGGGACAGCTGGACCACCCGGATCGCCGTGCCGAGGCCGTCCGTGTACTGGCGCTCCAGGGCGAGCAGCCCGCCCGAGTCGTCGACGGCGGCCAGCTCGACCAGGTTCATGCCGTCGCCGGCGAGATACGCGTACTGCAGGTCCGGGGTGTAGGCGCCGCCCGGCGAGCCCGTGTAGCGCTGGATGCGGATGATGCCCCGGCCGCGGGTGTCGCCGTCCTTGGAGAGCGGCGCCTCCCAGCCGGCGTAGAGATGACGGCCGTCCGGTGTGAGGGCGAGGGACTCGATGCTCCGGCCGGCCTGGGCCCCGCCCTCGGGCCAGTACCGCAGCACCTTCGGGATCGGCAGGTCCGCGCCGATCTGCCGGCCGGAGTCGATGTCGAAGCGCCGGATGGCCGGGCCGGTCTCGGAGCCGATCAGCATCGTCCGGCCGCCCTTCTCCACGACCAGCGCCTCCCCGTCGTACCACTGGGGAAACTCCTCGTTGTCCGCACTGCGCAGGGTGCGGCCGGTCGCGGCGACCGGCCGCAGGTCGAAGGGGCTGCCGAGGGTGAGGGGAAAGACCCGGCCCGGGGAGTTGTCCTCCAGCGCGAGGGCCTCGACCTCGTCGCCCTCATGGACGAGGGCGAGGGAGGAGAGGCCCTCGATGTCCTCGTAGTCGACGTGCGTCTTGTCCAGGGCGTCGGAGTGGTCGAGCAGGACCGCCCGGGGCGCGTCGGATCTGCCCGGTGTCCCGCAGGCGCCGGTCGCGGCCGCCGGGTGGGTGTCGTCCCACCAGTCGCGGGCCGGTGCCGCGCCGAGCCCGAGGGCCAGGCCCACCGCGCCGGCGGTCAGCGACCACACCAGGGTGCGGGCCCGGGACCGGCGCGGCGGCTCGGCCAGGGCCTGGTGCGGCAGGGGCGGGGGCGGGGGCGCCACCGCCCGGTTGCGGACGAAGTCCAGCCGGCCGACGCCGTTGCGGTCCTCGTCCTGCGGCTCCTGCGGCATCGTCGGCCGCATGGTCGTGATGCGTTCCTTGACGGCCTGGAACAGGGCGTGCAGCCCCAGCATGTCCGGCCCGTCCGGCAGCCCCTGGTTCATGACGTCCACCAGGGCGCCGGTGAAAACCGTGCAGCGCCTGGGGTCGGGGGCGTGCGAGGGGCGGTCGCGCGGGGCGGACGTCATCACGTAGGAGCCCTGGACGCCGTCCAGCGTCTGCACCGCCGCCGCGCCGCCCTGGGCGCCCCGGTCGGTGCCGGCCATCTCGTTCAGCACCTGTCCGCTGAAGCAGCAGTCGAGGATCAGCACCCTGCGCATCGCGGTGCCCGTGTCGCGGATGGCCAGGCGCACGTCACGGGATCGGACGCAGGTGTCGGGCCGGCCCTCGACCGAGTCGGGCAGGGTGAGCAGAAGCTGCCGCTCGTGCCGGTCGAGCAGGCCGTGACCCGCGTAGTAGACGATCAGGGTGTCCTCGGCGCGCCAGGCCGCCTCCCGAATCGGCCCGACCAGATCGGCCGGTGCCCGAGGATTGGCGACCGTGACGATCCGGTCCTCGGGGATGCCCCAGATCGTCTCCTTCACGAGCGCGTCCCGCAGCTCGACGAGGTTGTGGCGGACGCTGCGCAGCGGGTCGAGGGACGCGTAGTCGTCCACGCCGATCAGCACACAGGCCGAGCGGAGGGGATCGATCCGGGTGAGGTTCTCGCCCGCCGTGCCCAGGTCCTCGCCGCTGCCCTCGCCCTGGTGCGGCACGGTCGCGGTCAAGGCCGGTCCTCCCCCGCGGCGCCGTCCTCCCCGGTCTCTCCCCGAAGCCTGCGCAGCAGCTCCTCCACCTCGGCGGGGTCCCCGCCGAGGACGTTGAGGACGATCGGCGGCCGGGGCCTGCGGGAGTGGCGCCAGGCCAGATACGACAGCGGGAGCTGGGCCACACCGGCGGCCGTGGACAGCACGGTCAGCACCGCCTCCAGGCCGGGCCCCATCCGTCCCGGGGTGTCGAGGGCGATCCGCTCGACCCGGACGTGCCCCCGCAGTGCTCTGTCGTCCGAGAACCAGTCGAACAGGGACCCGAGTTCTGCTTCCCCGTCGGGTCCGGACGCCTGGAACCTGATCTTCATCCGCCCACTCCTCGCGCCCACGCGCCGCCGTGTGCCCGTACACCTCTCAGCCTGGCACAACCGCCTCTCCCGCCGGGGGCGTTGGCGGTGAGTGCACCCCGGGGGCGGACACCGGGCGCCGGGTCGGCCGGCCCCGCGAACACGGCGAAGGCCCCGCCGTCATCGGGCGGGGCCTTCGTCGTCGTGGGACCGCTCAGGCGAGCAGGGCCGGGATCGTCCCCTCGTGCGCCGTGCGCAGCTCCTCCAGGGACAGCGCGAACTCGCCCTGGAGCTCGACCGTCTCGCCGTCGACGACACCGATACGGGTGACCGGGAGACCCCGGGCGCCGCACATGTCGTTGAAGCGGAGCTCCTCCGAGCGCGGGACGGCCACGACGGCACGTCCGGCGGACTCGGAGAACAGGAGGGTGAACGCGTCGAGCCCGTCCGGTACGACGAGACGCGCGCCCTTGCCGCCGAGCAGCGCCGACTCCACGACCGCCTGGATCAGACCGCCGTCGGACAGGTCGTGCGCGGAGTCGATCATGCCGTCGCGGGAGGCGGAGATCAGGATCTCGGCCAGCAGGCGCTCACGCTCCAGGTCGACCTTCGGAGGCAGGCCGCCGAGGTGGTCGTGGACGACCTGCGACCAGGCCGAGCCGCCGAACTCCTCACGGGTGTCGCCGAGGAGGTAGAGCAGCTGGCCCTCCTCCTGGAAGGCGACCGGGGTGCGGCGCGCGACGTCGTCGATCACGCCGAGGACGGCGACCACCGGGGTGGGGTGGATGGCCGCGTCGCCCGTCTGGTTGTAGAGCGAGACGTTGCCGCCGGTCACCGGGGTGCCGAGCTGGAGGCAGGCGTCGGCGAGACCGCGGACGGCCTCCGCGAACTGCCACATGACGGCCGGGTCCTCGGGCGAGCCGAAGTTCAGGCAGTCGGAGACGGCGAGCGGCTTGGCACCGGTCGTCGCCACGTTGCGGTAGGCCTCGGAGAGGGCCAGCTGCGCGCCCGCGTACGGGTCGAGCTTGGCGTACCGGCCGTTGCCGTCCGTCGCGATGGCGACGCCGAGGCCGGACTCCTCGTCGATCCGGATCATGCCGGAGTCCTCGGGCTGGGCGAGGACGGTGTTGCCCTGCACGAAGTGGTCGTACTGCGAGGTGATCCACTTCTTGGACGCCTGGTTGGGCGAGGCCACCAGCTTCAGGACCTGGTCCTTCAGCTCGTCGCTCGTCGCCGGGCGCGCGAGCTTGTTCGCGTCGTCGGCCTGGAGGGCGTCCTGCCAGTCCGGGCGGGCGTAGGGGCGCTCGTAGACGGGGCCGTCGTGGGCGACCGTCCGCGGGTCGACGTCGACGATCTTGCCGCCGTGCCAGAAGATCTCCAGGCGGTCGCCGTCGGTCACCTCACCGATGACGGTGGCGATGACGTCCCACTTGTCGCAGATCTCCAGGAACCGCTCGACCTTCGCCGGCTCCACGACCGCGCACATGCGCTCCTGCGACTCGCTCATGAGGATCTCCTCGGGCGAGAGCGTGGAGTCGCGCAGCGGTACGTCGTCCAGGGTGACGCGCATACCGCCGGAGCCGTTGGAGGCCAGCTCGGAGGTGGCGCAGGACAGACCGGCCGCGCCGAGGTCCTGGATGCCGACGACCAGCTTCTCGGCGAAGGCCTCCAGGGTGCACTCGATGAGGAGCTTCTCCTGGAAGGGGTCGCCGACCTGGACGGCGGGACGCTTCGAGGGCTTGGCGTCGTCGAAGGTCTCGGAGGCCAGGATGGAGGCGCCGCCGATGCCGTCGCCGCCGGTCCGGGCCCCGTACAGGATGACCTTGTTGCCGGCGCCGGACGCCTTCGCGAGGTGGATGTCCTCGTGCCGCATGACGCCGATGGCACCGGCGTTGACCAGCGGGTTGCCCTGGTAGCAGGCGTCGAAGACGACCTCGCCGCCGATGTTCGGCAGGCCCAGGCAGTTGCCGTAGCCGCCGATGCCGGCGACGACGCCGGGCAGGACGCGCTTGGTGTCGGGGTGGTCGGCGGCGCCGAAGCGCAGCGGGTCGACCACCGCGACCGGGCGGGCGCCCATCGCGATGATGTCGCGGACGATGCCGCCGACACCCGTGGCCGCGCCCTGGTAGGGCTCGACGTACGACGGGTGGTTGTGCGACTCGACCTTGAAGGTGACCGCGTAGCCCTGGCCGACGTCGACGACGCCGGCGTTCTCGCCGATGCCGACGAGGAGGGCGTCGGACTGCGGGGCCTTCTCGCCGAACTGGCGCAGGTGCACCTTCGACGACTTGTAGGAGCAGTGCTCGGACCACATGACGGAGTACATGGCGAGCTCGGCGCCGGTGGGCCGGCGG
Organism: Streptomyces phaeofaciens; assembly: GCF_014648915.1. GTDB lineage: Bacteria > Actinomycetota > Actinomycetes > Streptomycetales > Streptomycetaceae > Streptomyces > Streptomyces phaeofaciens. Next base: position 55,315 of record NZ_BMSA01000012.1, read on the forward strand.
CCGAGGATCTCCACGACCCGCTCGTACTCGTCCTTCTTCAGACCGAGTTCGGCCCAGGGCAGCTCGACGTCGGGGGTCGCGGCCGCGTGCTCGACCGTGTCCAGAGGCGTCCGGCTCATGCGTTGACCAGCTTCTTGAGGATCGAGGTGAAGAACGGGAGGCCGTCGGTACGGCCCGACCCGATGAGCGGCTCGACGGCGTGCTCCGGGTGCGGCATGAGGCCTACGACGTTCCCGGCCTCGTTGGTGATGCCGGCGATGTCGCGGAGGCTGCCGTTGGGGTTGAAGTCCAGGTAGCGGAAGACGACCCGGCCCTCCGCCTCCAGCTTGTCGAGCGTGTACGCGTCGGCGACGTACCGGCCGTCCATGTTCTTCAGCGGGATGTGGATCTCCTGGCCGGCCGTGTAGTCGGCGGTCCAGGCGGTGTCCGCGTTCTCCACCCGCAGCTTCTGGTCGCGGCAGATGAAGTGGAGGTGGTCGTTGCCGAGCATCCCGCCGGGAAGCAGGTGGGCCTCCGTGAGGATCTGGAAGCCGTTGCAGATGCCGAGGACGGGCAGACCCGCCTTCGCCTGCTCGATGACGGTCTCCATCACCGGGGAGAAGCGGGAGATGGCCCCGGCGCGCAGATAGTCGCCGTACGAGAAACCACCGGGCAGGACGACCGCGTCGACCTGATGGAGGTTCTTGTCCTTGTGCCAGAGCGCGACCGGTTCGGCACCCGCGAGGCGGATGGCGCGCTGGGTGTCCCGGTCGTCGAGGCTGCCCGGGAAAGTGACGACGCCAATACGAGCGGTCACTTCGCGGCCTCCGCGACTTCCTCCACCTTGACGGTGAAGTCCTCGATCACGGTGTTGGCGAGGAAGGATTCCGCAAGATCGTGGATGCGGGCGAGGGCGGCCTCGTCGACCGGTCCGTCAACTTCCAGTTCGAATCGCTTTCCCTGACGTACGTCGGAGATGCCTTCGAAACCCAGCCGCGGCAGTGCGCGCTGCACCGCCTGGCCCTGGGGGTCGAGGATCTCCGGCTTGAGCATGACGTCGACTACGACGCGTGCCACTGGCACTCCCGGTGGTGTGGTGCTGAGCAGGCTCCTGATGGTGTCTCCAACAGGTGCCTTCAGACTACCTGCACAAAATTTCTACGCGGGTAGAGTTGTAGGAAACTACGTGAGCGCCATCACGATCAGGTATCGGACCAGTGCCTTCGCGAAAAATTCAGGGAAAGATCCGGGGTGCACCCGTGTTCCCTATTGCGCTGGGACACGCGGGCAGATTTAGTCGGGCTTCACATTCGATTGCCGGGCACTGTACAAATGAATTGGCAATAGCCGATACTTTGCCTCATAACTGGCGGACAGTCGACATCTCCGTGACGTCTTGGCACGTCATCGCAGAGCTGTCGCACGAAGGGACCGATATTCGTGGCGCAGAAGGTCGTGGTCACTCTCTTTGACGACATCGACGGCTCGGAAGCGGCGGAAACGATCGCCTTCGGACTCGACGGCAAGTCGTACGAGATCGACCTCAATGAAGCCAATGCCGGGAAACTGCGCAAGGCGCTCGCCCCCTACGTGGAGGCCGGCCGCAAGCGGTCGAAGTCCGGCAAGGCGTACAAGCAGACGGAGGTCGCGCCCGACCCGGCGGCCGTCCGCGCCTGGGCCCAGGCCAACAAGATGGAGGTCCCCGCGCGCGGCCGCATCCCCAAGAGGGTCTACGAGGCGTTCGCCGAAGCGCAGTGAGCCCGCGCCGTCCGGTTGCCCTCGGGGCCCGCTCTCCGGCGCGCCCTCCAGCCCCGTCCCGGGGCCCCGTCAGCGGACCCTGGGGGCAACCGACTTGCGCTACCCCCCACATGGTCGGCTAATGTCTGGAGCACGCCGCCGGGCGGGGCCGAAAAGCCCAGCTCATGGAGGCCACGCGGGTGTAGTTCAGTAGCAGAACATCCCCCTTCCAGGGGGAAGGCGCAGTGTGCAATTCCTGTCACCCGCTCTGCATCGCCGTCCCGACCACGTATGTGGATCAGGTAGGCTGGTGCTCGCGCCGATCGGTGAAAGCCGGTCGGAGGCAATGCGGACGTAGCTCAGTTGGTAGAGCGCAACCTTGCCAAGGTTGAGGTCGCGAGTTCGAGCCTCGTCGTCCGCTCGGGAATCAGACCCCGGTCCAATGGACCGGGGTCTTTTCGTGTGTCCTTCTGCTCGTGGTCGTGCTCGTGGTCGTGCTCGTGTGTGGGCGTGGGTATGGGTGTGGGCGTGGGGGGTGCGTCTGGTGGTTGGTGGTCGGGGCTTAGTGGTGGCCGAGGGCTGGGGCTTAGTGGCCGGGGGCCGGGGGCCGGCCGGGGGCTGGGGCTTAGTGGCCGGGGGCCGGGGGCCGGGGCTTAGTGGCCGGGGGCCGGGGGCCGGTGGCTTTCTGACATTTGTCATGGGGAGTGGTGACACCTCGCACTGCCGCCGGCCTCGGTTCTCCGGGAGCCTTGAGGCATGGACACGAATGAACACGTGATTGAGGTCACCGACCTCCGGCGTGTGTACGGGGGCGGGTTCGAAGCGGTCCGTGGCATCTCCTTCCACGTCGACCGCGGTGAGATCTTCGCGCTGCTGGGCACCAACGGCGCCGGCAAGACATCGACCGTCGAGCTGCTGGAGGGCCTCGCGCGGCCCGACGGCGGGCGTATCCGCGTCCTCGGCCACGACCCGCACGCCGACCGGGCCGCCGTCCGGCCGCGCACCGGGGTGATGCTCCAGGAGGGCGGCTTCCCCTCCGAGCTGACCGTCGCCGAGACCGCGCGGATGTGGGCCGGATGCGTCAGCGGCGCCCGCCCGGTCGGCGAGGTGCTGTCCCTGGTGGGACTCGCCGCGCGGGCCGGCGTCCGGGTCAAGCAGCTGTCCGGCGGTGAGCGGCGCCGCCTCGACCTGGCGCTCGCCCTGCTCGGCGACCCCGAGGTGCTGTTCCTGGACGAGCCGACGACCGGCCTCGACGCCGAGGGCCGCCGCGACACCTGGGACCTGGTCCGCGCCCTGCGCGATTCCGGTACGACGGTGCTGCTGACCACGCACTACCTGGAAGAGGCGGAGAACCTCGCCGACCGGCTCGCCATCCTCCACGAGGGGCGCATCGCATCCGCCGGGACACCCGCCGAGGTGACCGCGGCCCAGCCCTCCCGGATCACCTTCCGCCTGCCCGAGGGCTACTTCGTCGGCGATCTGCCGCCCCTGGCCGAACTCGGCGTGTCCGAGCACGAGGTGGACGGCCCCCTCGTCCGGCTGCGCACTCACGAGCTCCAGCGGGCGGCGACCGGGCTGCTGGTGTGGGCCGAGCGGGCCGGGGTCGACCTGCACGGGCTGGATGTGCGGTCGGCCTCGCTGGAGGAGGCGTTCCTGGGGATAGCCAGGGAGGCGTCACGCCGGACGGCGGACGCGGAGGTGGAGGCATGAGCGGCCTCACGAATGAAGGCGGCGGTATGAACGGGGACGGCGGCATGGGTGACGGTGCGAGCGGCAGCGCGCGTGGCGGTGCACGTGTCGAAGCGAGTGGCGCCGTGGTCAAGGGCGCGGCGCGGCCGGTGGGTTCGGCCCGGCCGGTGACGACCCCGGCGAGCCGTATGGCCGCCCTCGCCCGTGCCGAGCTGACCCTGCTCGGGCGCAGCAAGAGCACGCTCCTCGCGGCGGTGCTGGTACCGCTGGTGCTGCCGCTCAGCCTGGCGTCGGTGGTCGAGGACATGGAGGTCCAGGACGTCGGCCTCACCACCGGTCTCGTCCTGCTGCCGGCCGCGATCGGCTTCTCCCTGCTGTTCGGGGTGTACTCGGCGCTGGCCGCGATCTACACCGCCCGGCGCGAGGAGCTGGTGCTGAAGCGGCTGCGCACCGGCGAGCTGCGGGACGCCGAGATCCTCACCGGTGCGGCGCTACCGGTCCTGGCCACCGGGCTGGCGCAGTCCCTGGTGCTGGTGACGGGCTCCACGATCCTGCTCGACATACCCGCGCCCGAGGCACCCCATCTCGCCGTCCTCGGACTGCTGACGGGCCTGGCGATGTGCGCGGCGCTGGCGGCGGTCACCGCGGCCGTGACCCGCACGGTGGAGAGCGCCCAGGTCACGACGATGCCGATGGTGCTGGTCTCGATGATCGGCTCCGGGGTGACCGTCCCCCTGGAGCTGCTGCCCGACCGGCTCGCCTCCTTCTGCGAACTGCTGCCGCTGTCCCCGGTGATCGTCCTGATCCGCGGCGGCTGGACCGGCGACCTCTCGGCGTACGAGTGCCTGCGCGCCATCGCGATCGCGCTGGCCTGGACCGTGCTGGCGGTGTTTGCTGTACGACGGTGGTTCAGGTGGGAGCCCCGGCGCTGACCACACCGGGTTCCAACGGCAGGGGAGGGCAATGATGTTGGGCCGCATCCGGGGGTGGCATCGGCGTCACTGGAAGGACCGCAGCAAGGCCGAGCGGGTCGAGCTTCAGACGCTGATCACCTGGTATCTGACGACCTGGTTCTTCTCCTTCGCCTGGCTCGCGCTGCCCCTGGTGGGCGGGCTGGAGCGGCGGCCCGTGCCGATGATCGTCGGCGGCCTGCTCCTGCTGGTGGCCGTCCTGCAGTGCTCCGAGGCGAACCGGCTCACCCGGCCCGTCCTCGACCACTACCTGGGGCGCGCCGAACTCCCGCAGCGCGCCCTGGCTCCCGCGGCCGTCCTGGCCGTCTTCGGCCTGGCGCTGACCCTGGTGCTCGCCGCGCTGAAGGGCACCGACCCGGCGACGGTCCGGCTGTCGATAGGGGCCACGCTGCTCTCCGTGGGAATGCTGTACGGCGTGATGGTGCCGGTGCGGGTGTTCCTGCGCCGGTCCGCAGCGCTCGCGGTGCTGCTCATGGCCCTGTTCGCCTGGACCGATCCGGATCCGGCCGGGATCGTCACGGTCGGGGTCGTCACCGCCTTCGGGACGTGCTTCTCCCTGTTCGCCTGCCGCTGCGGCGCCTGGAACCTGGCGGTGCTGTGGGAGGCGGAGCGGGCCGGCGAGGTCGAGGCCCGGCTCGCGGTGGCCGAGGAGCGGCTGCGGTTCGGGCGGGACCTGCACGACGTGATGGGCCGCAATCTCGCGGTGATCGCCCTGAAGAGCGAGCTGGCCGTGCAGCTGGCCCGGCGCGGCCGGCCGGAGGCCGTGGACCAGATGATCGAGGTGCAGCGCATAGCGCAGGAGTCCCAGCGGGAGGTGCGCGATGTCGTCCGGGGCTACCGGGAGGCCGACCTGGGTGTGGAACTCGCCGGAGCGCAGGGTGTGCTGACGGCGGCCGGGATCGTCTGCGAGGTGCGCGGGGACGCCGGCGGGCTGCCCGCCGGGGTGCAGTCGGCGCTCGGCTGGGTGGTGCGGGAGACGACCACCAATGTGCTGCGGCACGGGGACGCCGGGCGGTGTTCCGTGGAGCTGAAGGTGACCGAGGGGCGGGTGGTGCTGACGGTGGAGAACGACGGCGCGGAACCCGTCGCCTCCGGCGCCGCCGGTCCGGAGGGCGCCGGCGGATCGGGGCTGGCCGGGCTGCGGGAGCGGCTGCGGCGGGTGGACGGGACGCTGGAGGCGGGGTTCGCCGCGGCGGACACGTTCCGGGTGGTGGCCCGGGTGCCGCTGAGGGAGAAGGCCGCAGCCGTGCGGGAGGGCGCGGGAGCGAAGCCGTCGGAGCCGGAGCCGGAGGAAGTCCGTGCGAGAGGCAGAGGGAAGGAAGCCGTGAGAGAGGTCACTTCATGACGGTGCGGGTGCTGCTCGCCGACGACGAGCACCTCATCCGGGGTGCGCTGACGGCGCTGCTCTCCCTGGAGGACGACCTGGTGATCGTCGCGGAGGCGGCCACCGGGACGGAGGCGCTGGCGATGGCCCGGGCCCATCGGCCCGACGTGGCCGTCCTGGACCTCCAGATGCCGGGCGGGGACGGTGTGAAGGTCGCCACATCCCTGCGGGCCGAACTGCCCGGTTGCCAGGTCCTGATCGTCACCAGCCACGGCCGGCCGGGACACCTCAAGCGGGCGCTTGCGGCGGGTGTGCGCGGGTTCGTCCCGAAGACGGTGAGCGCGCAGCGGCTCGCGGAGATCATCCGGACCGTGCACGCGGGGAACCGTTACGTCGACCCGGAGTTGGCGGCGGACGCGATCGCCTCCGGGGACTCGCCACTGACCTCGCGCGAGGCCGAGGTGCTCGAACTCGCCGCCGACGGAGCGCCGGTCACGGAGATCGCCGAGCGGGCCGCGCTGTCGCCGGGGACCGTGCGGAACTACCTGTCGTCGGCCGTGTCCAAGATCGGGGCGGAGAATCGTCACGCGGCGGTGCGTCTCGCTCGCGAGCGGGGTTGGGTATAGTTGGCCTCGCGCCACGGCGCATGCGGACGTAGCTCAGTTGGTAGAGCGCAACCTTGCCAAGGTTGAGGTCGCGAGTTCGAGCCTCGTCGTCCGCTCGGGAATCAGACCCCGGTCCATTGGGCCGGGGTCTTTTCGTGCCTTGAGGGCTGTTCAGCGTCTTGAAGGCGTTCCGCGCCCAGAAGGCCGCTCCGTGCCCTGAGGTCGCTCCGTGCCCAGAAGGTAGCTCCGTGCCCTGGAGGTCTTTCCGCACCCTGAAGGTCGCTCCGTGTCTGGCGGCCTTTTCGTGGCCGCCCGAAGGGCTTTTCGTGTGCCCCGGGCGCTCTTTCCTTTTCCGGGGCCGGTCGTTCGGGGTTCTCCGGGGGCGGTGCATGCCGCGAGGCCCCCGGTTTCCCGTGGGGCCTCGCGTGTCAGGGCGTCACGCCCAGGTGACGCCCGTCAGGCGCTCGTACGCCTCGACGTACTTCGCACGGGTCGCGTCGACGATGTTCGGGGGCAGCGGCGGCGGGGGCTGCTCGCCGGCACGGTCCCAGCCGGACTCGGCGGAGGTGAGCCAGTCGCGGACGAACTGCTTGTCGAAGGATGCCTGGGCGCGGCCCGGCTGCCACTGGTCGGCCGGCCAGAAGCGGGAGGAGTCCGGGGTGAGGACCTCGTCGGCGATCACCAGGGTCTCGCCCTCGTAGCCGAACTCGAACTTGGTGTCGGCGAGGAGGATGCCCCGGTCGCGGGCGATGTCGCGGGCGCGGCCGTAGATCGCGAGGGTGGCCTGGCGGAGCTGGGCGGCGGTCTCGGCGCCGACCTGGCGGGCGACCTCCTCGTAGGAGACGTTCTCGTCGTGCTCTCCGACGGCGGCCTTGGTGGCCGGGGTGAAGATCGGGGCGGGAAGTTCGCTGCCGTCGACCAGTCCCTCGGGGAGGGCGAGGCCGCAGACCGTGCGGGACTCCCGGTACTCGGCGAGGCCGGAGCCGGTGAGGTAGCCGCGGGCCACGCACTCGACCGGGGCCATCTTCAGCGACTTGCAGACCAGGGTGCGGCCCTGCCAGTCGGCGGGGGCGCCGGCGGGCAGCTCCGTGCTCAGCACATGGTTGGGGACCAGATCGGCGAGCTGGTCGAACCACCACAGGGAGAGCTGGGTGAGGATGCGGCCCTTGTCGGGGATCTCGGTCGGCAGCACCCAGTCGAACGCGGACGTTCGGTCGCTGGCGACCATCACGAGGTCGCCCGCCTCGTTCTGGTACAGCTCGCGCACCTTGCCGGTGTGCAGATGCACCAGGCCCGGCACCTCGAGGGGCTCGGGCTTTTCTACGAATCCGGACACGGTTCCTCCCCGTGGTTCTGTCCTAGTGGCTTGATTGTCCCGTACACCGGGATTGATCTCGGACAGCGGGTCGGGCGGGGCGGGGAACGAAGGTCCGTCGGGGTGGTGCCGGAGGCAAGCCGCGGCGGCGACGGAGGTCAGTCGCGGCGGTGACAGAGGTCAGTCGCGGCGGTGACAGAGGTCAGTCGCGTTTGCAGATGCGGTCCAGGAGGTTGGCCGTGGCGCGCTGGATCCGGGGGTCCACATGGCCGGGGCGGTCCAGGGCCGGGGACCAGGCGAAGGTGCCGGCGGCGAAGACCAGGGCGCCGGAGGCGGCGCGGTAGAGGGAGGTCTCCTGGTGGCGGGCGGCGCCGTCGGCGTCGGTGTACGGGGAGTGGGCGAGGAGGATGCGTTCCTCGTGGGGCGGGAGCGCGGTGCGCGGGTAGTAGCGGTCGGCCTCGCCCGCGACCATGCCCTCGATGCCCTCGCCCTCGTGCGCCCCGGTCGCCTCCCACAGCCAGTGGTCCGCGTTGCGGACGATGAGGGGGTGCGGCTCGGGGACCCGCCCGGCGTACTGGATACCGACCGTCTGCTGTTCGGCGCGGTCGATCTCGCGCCACAGGACGGCCTTGCCGGGGCCCTTGCGTTTGCGGCAGGTGAGCAGCCGGCCCGGGACGCCGAACGGCGACGGCCCCAACTCCACCTGCCAGTACATGGTGTTGGCGGAGAGGAAGACCAGCGAGGCGCCGCTGTCGCGGGCGAGTTCGGCGGTACGGCGCATGGCCTGCGACCAGTACTCGTCGTGACCGGGGAAGACCAGGCCGCGGTAGCGGGTGGGGTCGATCCGGCCGGCGTGCAGATCGCGGGCGTCGGCGTAGGCGAGGTCGTAGCCGTAGCGCTCGGCCCAGCGGATGAAGTCGTAGGCATGGCCGACGTGCAGCGGGAGGCCGGCGCCGGCGTACGGCCGGTCGAAGGAGACCGTGGTCGCGGCGTCGGCCTCGCCGAGCAGTTGTCCGTGCTCGTCCCAGGCGTGGTAGAGGCTGGCGCCGGTACGGCCGTCCTCGGGGTAGAGGTTGTACGCCTGCCAGGTGACGTCGGGGAGGACCACCAGCAGGTCGGCGGGGAGCTCGTCGCGGACCGTGAACGGGATGTGGGAGCGGTAGCCGTCGACGGTGGTGAGGACGGCGACGTACGCGCCCGCGCTCCAGTACGAGGGGACCTGGAGCCGCCAGGAGAGCCACCAGTGGTGGCAGGAGACGGTGCGGTCGGCGGTCAGCGGCGGGGGCTGGACGATGCCGGAGAGCCGGGGGCTGGTGGTGATCTTGGCGGCGCCGTCCCCGTCGTAGTGGCCGATCCGGTAGACGTCGACGCTGAACTCCTGCGGCGGGTCGACCGTGATGTGGAAGTCGAGGGCCTCGCCGGGGGCGGCCGCGCCGGTGGAGATGAAGCCCTTGATCTGGCGCCGGACGTCGTCGGCGGAGCGGGGGCCGCCGGCCGCGGGTGCGGTGCGGGGGCCGGGGACGCGGGGCGTGCCCTCGGCCGTGCGCCGTGCCTGGGCCGGGTTCTGGGTCCGGGTCGGTGCCGGGACCTGGTCGACGTACCAGGGGACCACCTGGCCGGTGGCGTCGAAGTAGGTCTCGCTGCCGCGCAGCCAGGGGACGGGGCCCTGGCCGAAGGGGTCCGTCACGGCGTGGGCCAGTGCTCCCGACTCCCATCGGCGAACGTGCTCCGGTCCCGGTGCCATGGTGCTCCCCTCCCTCGGGCCCCCGTCGGCGGTTGCGTGCGGGCGCCCTGCCCGCGGCCCGCGCACAGGGTCGGTGTGCGCGGTTGTCTTATGTCGCGAGCGCTTGCCAAGGGCGCTATCGGTCCCAGCACATCACATAACGCGCGCAGACAGTCACTATTCGTTGCGAATTGGCCGAAAGTGGAACCGAGTTCTCCGTTACGACGGTGGGGCGGCGGTCGGTCTCAGCCGAGGCGGACCGGCTTCTCCGGACGTATCCCCAGCTCGACGAGCCAGGCGCGGAGCGGGGTCGCGTCGCCGTCCTCCACGAGGCTGAGAACGCGGGGCGCGAGGTCGGCCACACGCACGCCGTCGACGAGGAGCGTCGGGCCGTCGAGCCAGTCGAGGCCGGGGGTCGCGCCGACGGTGTCCATCGCCGCGCAGCAGACCATCGCCGTGACGTGGTCGGCGAGGAGTTCGCGGTCGGTGCGCGGGGGCTGAAGGGGGAACAGAGGGAGCGCGCCGTTGTCCCACAGGGAGGTGTCGGGGCCCTGGCCTCCGGTGGCGGGCGCGGGAGGTGCGGCCGCCGCCTCCTCTCGGGCGAGCTCCGCGCCGAGGCGGGTGGCCAGGGCGGTGCCGCGGGGGTTGGGGGCGGGGAGGGTATCGTCCTCGTCGCCGAAACCGGGGGTGGGCTCGTCGCCGAAGCCGCCGGATCCGCCGGATCCGCCGGAGTGCTCGTATCCGGACCCGGCCGAGTGTCCGTCCTGCTGGCCGTCCCCGTCCCCGTCCCCGTCCCCGTCCCCGTCCCCGTGGCCGTCGGGCGAAGTGGTCGTGGCGGGGCGGGTGGGGGGCTGGTGCTCGGCCGGGGTCTTTGGAGCGGGAGTGGCGGTGGGCGGGGGTGTCAGATGGTCCAGGACGCGGGCCAGGGTGGGGCCGGCGGACGGGTGGGCCGTGGGGTCGGGGTGGGAGCCGGGACGAGGGGCCGTGGAGTCGGGGGTGCGGCGGACGCCGAGGGCGTCGAGGACGCGGTGGAGACGGGCCGCGTCGGTGCGCCACTTGCGGTCCACGACCTCGTCCGGATACTCCTCCCAGCCCACCGGGGACCACTCGGGGCCGGACTCCGCCGGGCCGCCGTGGAAGAGGCGGGCGGCGAGCAGGGAGGTGGCCTCGTCGATGACGCCGGGCTCTTCCAGCAGGTCACAGGCGGGGCGCTCGCCCAGGCGGGAGGCGAAACCCTCGGCCAGACGGTCGCGCCGGGACAGTTCGGTCAGGGCGGCGACGACACCCGCGTCCAGCCGGGAGGGCCAGCGGCCCATCCGCCAGGCGGGCAGTGCCACGCGGGTGAGGAGCCGGTCCCAGCCCGCGTAGGCCAGGCCCACCTGCTCCTGGGCGACGATCCGCAGCCCGTAGTCCACAGCCTGTGCGCGCTCGGCGGCGGCCGCGGCCACGCCTCGTTCCATCTCCGTGGCGTGCGTCTGGCAGCTCCGCAGCATCAGCCGTGCGGCCCAGCCGATGCCTGTGCAGACCAGCCGTACGCCGGGACAGCGTCCGCCGTCGGCGGCGACGGCCACCGCGGCGTCCAGCCCCCGCACGAAGCGCCGGGCCGCGGCTATGTCCGGGTGGGCGGAGGGGCCCGTACCGGCGACGACCGGGGCGAGGACGGCGCGCAGCTCACCGACGCGCATCCACCACAGGAACGGGGAGCCGATGACGAGAACGGGCGCGGTCGCCGTACGACGGTGGAGACGCCCGCCGGAGCCGGTGCCCGCTATCTCGTCCCCGGAGCGGGGGGCCGAGGGGCCGTGGGCCGGATGGGTGCGGTCCTCCAGCCAGCTGTCGCAGTCCGGGGTGAGGGCTATCGCGGAGGGCGCGGGGACGTCGAGGCGGTCGGCGAGGTCGCGCACCAGCCGGTAGAGGTCGGGGGCCGCCTTCTCGGTGATCGCGACCGTGGGGCTGACGGCCGGACGGGCGCGGACGACGACCAGGGCGACGACGGCGGCGGCGAGCAGGACGACGACCGCGACCGCGCAGACCACCCCGCGGGCCACGTCCCACCCCGGGCCCATGAGGTGCCCGGAGGAGCCGCCGGCGAGCAGGATCACGGCCGCCGCCGCGGGCAGCAGGGCGATCGCGAGCGCTCTGCTGCGAACGCGCAGCACCCCGAGCGCCCGGGCTCGCGCGGCCTGCGCGCCTGCCTCCACTCCCATACCGGTCACGACCGGACCTCACCCCCTCCCCGTCTCGCTCTCCTGGCTCTTCTGGTCTTGCTCACTCCCCCACTGTGGCACCCGCCGGTGACATCGCAATGCCGGTGGGCCAAGTGCCGGAACGCTTGCGCCGCACCCTAGTTGGCACTCCGTCCCCCGTCAGCCGGATGGGGCAGCGCTCACTCGATGGAATGGCTCTGGGGAAAGGTGGATGACAGTGGGCAAAGATCAGGCCCCGGGTTCCCAGGGGGTTCCGTACGGAATCCGCTGGTGGCCCGGGGCCTGGAGAATGCCTGGTGAGAGGCGCGAGAGGCAGACGCGGCCAAGGCGCGCACGCCCCGGCCGCCCGATGCGCCCTACGCGCCCGCCGCCGCCTTCGCGGCGATGTCGCCACGGTGCTGGGAACCGTCGAGGCCGATGCGCGCGACCGCCCGGTACGCCCGGTCCCGCGCCTCGGTGAGGTGCGCGCCGGTCGCCGTGACGGACAACACGCGGCCGCCCGCGCTGACCACCGCGTCGCCGTCCTGCCTGGTCCCGGCGTGCAGGACGTAGGCGTGCGGGGCGTCCTGCTCGGCCACCGCGTCGAGGCCGGTGATCGGGTCGCCGGTGCGCGGGGTGCCGGGGTAGTTGTGCGAGGCGACGACGACGGTGACGGCCGCGTCGTCGCTCCAGCGCAGCGGGTCGAGGTCCTCCAGGGTGCCCGTGGCGGCGGCCTTGAGGACACCGGCGAGCGGGGTCTTCAGCCGGGCCAGGACGACCTGCGTCTCGGGGTCGCCGAAGCGGGCGTTGAACTCGATGACCCGCACACCGCGGCTGGTGATCGCGAGACCGGCGTAGAGCAGACCGGAGAACCGGGTGCCGCGGCGGCGCATCTCGTCGACGGTCGGCTGGAGAACCGTCTCCATGACCTCCTCGACCAGCTTCGGATCGGCCCACGGCAGCGGGGAGTACGCGCCCATGCCGCCGGTGTTCGGGCCCTCGTCGCCGTCGAGCGCGCGCTTGAAGTCCTGGGCGGGCTGGAGCGGGACGACCGTCTCGCCGTCGGTGATCGCGAAGAGGGAGACCTCCGGGCCGTCGAGGAACTCCTCGATGACCACACGCTCGCAGGCCAGGGCGTGCGCGGTGGCGGCGTCGAGGTCGTCGGTCACGACGACGCCCTTGCCGGCGGCGAGACCGTCGTCCTTGACGACGTACGGCGCGCCGAACGCGTCGAGGGCCTCGGCGATCTCCTCGGCGGTCGTGCAGACGTAGGAGCGGGCCGTGGGGACGCCGGCCCCCGCCATCACGTCCTTCGCGAACGCCTTGGAGCCCTCCAGCTGCGCGGCCTCCTTGGACGGCCCGAAGACCGGGATGCCCGCCTCGCGCACGGCGTCGGCGACCCCGGCGACGAGCGGCGCCTCCGGGCCTACGACGACCAGGTCGGCGCCGAGTTCCTTGGCCAGCGCGGCTACGGCCTCGCCGTCCATGGCGTCGACCTGGCGCAGCTCGGCGACCTCGGCGATGCCGGCGTTGCCGGGGGCGCAGTGCAGGGCCGTGACGGCGGGGTCGAGGGACAGTGAGCGGCACAGGGCGTGTTCGCGGGCGCCGCTGCCGATGACGAGGACGTTCACGGGGCCAGCCTAACGGGAGGCGGCGCGGTGGGATTGTGCGGGCTGCCGAGGGGGCGGGGCGCGGGTTGTCGTAGGAATCTACGAGCGGGTGGGCCGGCGGGTACGGGAGGGGGTGGGCCCAGGGGTGCGGGAAGGGGTGGGCCCAGGGGTGCGGGAAGGGGTGTGGGACGGGGTCGGCCGGGTCTCCGCGCGCGGCGCCGGAAGGGTGGCCGGGCGCGGCGCCGGAAGGGTGGCCGGGCGGCCGTCGGTCGCCCCGGGTCGCCGCTCGGCTCCCCGGCCGTCACTCGTTGGTGAACTCCTCCACCACCGTCGCGCCCAGTTCGCGGACGATCAGCTCGTGGCCGGAGAGGGCCGACTCGTTGAGGTCCGGGTCGTCGTCCTCGGGGGTGTCGTCCTCGGGGGCGACCGGGTCGGGGGCGGCGGGGCGGGAGGGGGCCTGAGGGGCGGGAGCCGGGCCGGGTGCCGCGGCCGACGGGGGCGCGGGCCGGGCCGGGCCGGGGGCGCTCGGGGCGGCGGGCTGGGGGGACGGCGCGCCGCCACCGCCGTAGCCGCCGCCGGGTGCGCCGTATCCACCGGGGGCGGCCGGGTTGCCGTAGCCGCCGCCACCGCCGCCGGGGCCACCGGCCGGTGCGGGTGCCGAGCCGCCGGACGGGTCGACCACCGCGTCGATCTTCCACTGGACGCTGAACTGCTCGGACAGCGCCTGTCGCAGCACCTCCTCGCTGCCGCTGCTCGCGAAGTTGTCGCGGGCGCCGGCGCTGGCGAAGCCGAGCTGGAGGGTGGTGCCGTCGAAGCCGGCCACATGGGCGTTCTGGCTGAGGAGGATCCAGGTGAAGCGGCGCCGGTTCTTGACGGCTTCCAGGATGTTGGGCCAGAGCATGCGGGGGTCGAGGCCGCCGGCGGGGGCCGCGTAGCCGGAGGGGGCGGCCGCGGGGGCCCCGGGTGCCGCGGCCGGTGGGGCGGCGGCGGGAGCCGGAGCCTGTGCCGCGGCGGGGGCCTGGGGCCTGGCGCCGCTGCCCGCGGGGGCGGCCGTGGGCCAGCCGCCGGGCCGCCGACCGCTCCCGGCGGCGGTGGCGGTGGGCCAGGCGCCGGGGGCGGGAGCGGCGGGGGTGGCCTGGGCGGGCTGGGGGGAGGGCGCGGGAGCGGGGGTGGGCATGGCGGCAGGAGCCGGGGGGGCAGCAGGGGTCGCAGGAGGAGCCGTCGGGGCGGCGGACGCGGCTGGTGCGACGGGTGCCACCGGTGCGACCGGTGCGACCGGTGCGGCGGGGGGTGCGCCCGCCGGCCCACGCACCGCGGCTCGCGCGGCGGCCGCCCCGCCACCGGGCGGAATGGCCTGCGTACCAGCACCGGCACCCGGGCCCACGCCCGCGCCGTGTGCCTCCGGCCCCGGCACGTAGCCCATGGCCGGCATCGCGGGCGCGGTCGGAGAACCGGCGCCGGCGGAGAAGTTCACCCCGCGCTCGATGCGGTCGAGGCGGGCCATGACGGAACGCTCGTCGCCGTAGGCGGCGGGGAGCAGCACGCGGGCGCAGATCAGTTCGAGCTGGAGGCGGGGCGAGGTGGCGCCGCGCATCTCGGTGAGCCCCTCGTTGACCAGGTCGGCGGCACGGCTCAGCTCGGCGGCCCCGAAGACTCCCGCCTGGGCCTGCATCCGCTCGATGACGTCGGCCGGGGCGTCGATCAGCCCCTTCTCGGCGGCGTCCGGCACGGCGGCGAGGATCACCAGGTCCCGCAGCCGCTCCAGCAGGTCGCCGACGAACCGCCGGGGGTCGTTGCCCCCCTCGATGATCCGGTCCACGACCTCGAAGGCGGCGGCCCCGTCGCCCGTGGCGAAGGACTCGACGACGGAGTCGAGCAGCGAGCTGTCCGTGTACCCGAGGAGGGAGGTGGCCATGGCGTACGTCACACCTGCGTCGCTCGCGCCGGCGAGGAGCTGGTCCATGACGGACATCGAGTCACGTACGGACCCGGCGCCCGCCCGCACGACGAGCGGCAGCACGCCGTCCGCGACGGGGATGTCCTCCTTCTGGCACACCTCGCCGAGGTAGTCGCGGAGCGTCCCCGGCGGCACGAGCCGGAACGGGTAGTGGTGGGTCCGCGAGCGGATGGTCCCGATGACCTTCTCGGGCTCGGTGGTGGCGAAGATGAACTTGAGGTGCTCCGGCGGCTCCTCGACGACCTTGAGGAGCGCGTTGAAGCCGGCCGACGTGACCATGTGGGCCTCGTCGATGATGTAGATCTTGTAGCGGCTGCGAGCGGGCCCGAAGAAGGCCTTTTCGCGCAGGTCACGGGCGTCGTCCACACCACCGTGGGACGCGGCGTCGATCTCGATGACGTCGATGGAGCCCGGCCCGTTCCTCGCCAGGTCCTTGCAGGACTCGCACTCCCCGCAGGGCGTCGGTGTCGGACCGTTCTCGCAGTTCAGGCAGCGGGCCAGGATGCGCGCGCTGGTCGTCTTGCCGCATCCGCGCGGACCGCTGAACAGGTACGCGTGATTGACCCGGTTGTTCCGCAGCGCCTGCTGCAACGGGTCGGTGACATGCTCCTGCCCGATGACCTCGGCGAACGACTCCGGGCGATAGCGGCGGTACAGCGCGAGAGACGACACGCTTACGAGGTTATAGGCGCGCACTGACAACCGAGGCCCACGCATGCAAGCGCCCCCCACGCACCCGCCAGAGCCAACCTACCCTTGCTGCCTTCCGGCCCTGGGGGAGTTCAGTCAGATAGCGCCGCGTGAGGGGCTGCCCAAACAGTACCCGATGACGAGGGCAGGGAACGAGTTCGCGAGCACTCCTCAACGTCTTGTATTGTTTGCCGCGGAGGATTCGCCTAGAGGCCTAGGGCGCACGCTTGGAAAGCGTGTTGGGGGCAACCCCTCACGAGTTCGAATCTCGTATCCTCCGCCAGTGCCTCACCGGGCACGATGTCGAAGGGCCCCGCTGCTTGCAGCGGGGCCCTTCGTCGTTGTCCGTCTCCGTTTCCGTCTCGGTTCACCGCTGCGGTGACATCCGGTTCAGCCGGATGCGATGCTGCGCGCCATGTTCATGATCGCCACCGCATCGGCCGCAGCCTCATCCAACCCGACAGGGGTCCTGACCTTCCTCGCAGCGCTGGGGGCCGCAGCTGTCTGCATCGGAGCGAGGTGGGCCTTCAACGTGCGCGGTGCCGTCGACACAACGCTGGCACGCCGACGGGCCGCTCTGGAACTGATGGGCCAACGCGCAGGCGACCTGAGCCTCGCGGACACCAAGAGCCTCGGCCCCGGTTTCTTCAAGTTCATGGGCGGCGTCATCACCGTGGCGGGACTTGCCCTGCTGGCCCTGAGCCTGATCCTCGCGACCGGCTGAACCAGCAGGCCGCAGGCAGTCAGCCGGCGGCCACCATGGGGAAGACGATGACCAGCCCGCCGCCCAGGCCGAGCCCCGCAGAATGACGCGACATCGTGCCCGGTGCCGTCATCAGTCGTTCCGTGACACCCCGCCGCCCGGACCCCCGTCGTTCATGCGGGCTTCCCAGACTCTGCACGTCCCAAGCGTGTATGCCCTTGCCGCCAGCGGGAGTTGAGCATGAGCCACGGCCACAGCCACGGTGCCCACCACCATCACGATCACCATCACCACGGCGGTGACGCCTCCTCGCTGCCGCCCGCCCTCGACATGTCGGTTCCCGACGAGGAGCTCACGCCCGGCCAGCTGTCCCGGCGTTCCATGCTGCGCCGCACCGGACTGCTGGGCGCGGGGCTCGCGGCCGGTGGTGTCCTCGGTGGGGCGGGGCAGGCCGCGGCGGCCGTGCCCGCGTCGGCGGGGTCCCACGGCGGGCGCGCCGGTGGCTATCTGTGGCTGGCCGGTGACCACCACATCCACACGCAGTACAGCTCCGACGCCAAGTACCGGGTCATCGACCACGTACGGCAGGCGAACGCGCACGGTCTGGACTGGATGGTCATCACCGACCACGGCAGCGAGACGCACGCCAAGATCGGGGTGGAGAAGGTCAACCCCGACATCGTCGCCGCGCGCGACCGGATCGACGGCACGCTGGTCTTCCAGGGCCTGGAGTGGAACATCCCGGCCGCCGAGCACGGCACGGTCTTCGTGCACCCCGGCAAGAACGAGGTGGCCGTGCTCAAGGAGTTCGAGAACTCCTTCGACGGCTCGGTGAAGAAGGCGTCCGCCGGCACGCCCGCGAACGAGGCGCTCGCCATCGCGGGCATCGACTTCCTCGCCGAGCAGGTGCGGCGCCGCACGGTGAAGGACGCCCTGTTCCTCGCCAACCACCCGGCCCGCAAGGGCATCGACTCCCCGCACGAGATCCGTGGCTGGCGCGACGCCCAGCCGAGGATCGCCGTCGGCATGGAGGGCGCCCCGGGCCACCAGGCCGGCGGGCTGCCCGCCCCGACCGGCCCCGGCGCCGCGCGCGGCATCTACGACAACAGCCCCGGCGCCGACTCCTTCGCCGCCTACCCGCTGGAGAGCTACCGCACCTGGGGCGGCTTCGACTGGATGACCTCCACCGTCGGCGGCCTGTGGGACAGCCTGCTCGCCGAGGGCAAGCCCTGGTGGATCACCGCCAACTCCGACTCCCACAACGTCCACGCCGACTCCGCCGTACGCGGCCCGAACGGCGACTTCAACGCCGACGGCCGCCATGCCGACCCGGTCCACGGCGGCGGCCTGAACCTCGGTGACACCGACTTCTGGCCCGGCCAGTACAGCCGGACACATGTCGGCGCGGCCTCCTTCTCGTACCAGGCCGTCATGGACGGCATCCGCGCCGGCCGGGTCTGGGTCGACCACGGCGGCCTGATCAGCGGGCTCGACGCCCGGCTGCGCTCCGGCGGCCGCGCGGTGACGCTCGGCGGCATGCTGCACGTCCGCCGCGGCGCCCAGGTCGAGGTGGTCGTCGAGATCGGCCTGGCCGACAGCCCCAACTGGGCCCAGTTCGTGCCGGCCCTGGCCCGCGTGGACGTCATCCAGGGCGATGTCACCGGTCCGGCCGCCGACAAGGACGTCTTCACCACGCCGAGCACCAAGGTCGTGAAGTCCTTCGAGGTGAACCGGTCCACCGGCTCGGTACGGCTCACCTACGCGCTCGGCCGCGCCGACAAGCCGTTCTACGTCCGGCTGCGGGGCACCGACGGCAACCGTACGGCCGTCGGTGTCCACGGCGCGGCCGTCGACCCGGCGGGTCCCGCCATGGACGTCGTCGGCGACGCCGACCCGTGGAAGGACCTGTGGTTCTACTCCAACCCCATGTGGGTCCTGCCCGCATGAGCACTCCGCACGACGCGTCCGGCGCCCGCCCCGTCCTCGGGGTGGACGCCGGGACGGCGAGCCTGCGGGCGGCCGATCACCTGGTCCACGACCTGGTGGACCGGCTCGGCCTCCCGCCCGGCACGGTCGCCTGCACCCATCTGATCCGCACCGACGAGCGCAGGGGTACGGCCGTCTCCCTCGCCCTGCCCGACGCCGGGGCGGCCGAGTCCGTGTGGGCGGGCATCGCCGCGCTGGAGGGGCTGGACGCGGGGGCGTCGCTGGGCGGCCGCGCGTACGGTCCCCGGGGAGCCGCCCGCGCGGCGGCGCTGGCGGCCGGGGAACACGCGCGGCGAACGGGCGGGCGGGCCGTGCTCTTCCCGGGGGTCGAGCACCTGACCGGCACGGTCACCGTCGCCGACCTGCTCGCCCTGACCACCGTCGAACGGCTCGTCGTGGTCGGCGCGCCGGCGGGGTACCGCCCCGACCCCGCGACACCGGTCGGCACCCGTGACCACGTGCGGCCCGAGTGGCGGGCCGGGCGGCTGACCCTCGCCCTCGTCCCCGCGGCGGGCGGCACGCTCGCACCGTTCGAGGTCCCCGATCCGACACCCTGCTGCGCCGACCACGTCTGACCGTGCCCCGCGGCCCGGCGGGAGCCCTCCCCTGGCACCATTGCCGAATGGCGGACGAGCGGCTCCCGGCGGGGTGGACCCTGGAGGAGATCCGTGACGTCTCCGGTGACCGGGAGGCCGTTGCCCTGACCACCGACCGTGTGGTGACGGGCTCGTGGCAGGACGAGCGGCTTCGGCCCGAGATCGTGCTGGGGTTCCACGGCCTGTGCCTGGTGAAGGCCGTGGGCGACGACGACTGGTACATGGGCAGCCTGAACGACGACGGCAGCGTCCTCTGCTGGAGCGCCTACGGCGATCTCCGCGAGGCGCTCCGCGGGCTCTAGCCCGGCAGGAGAGCCGGCGCCCGACTACGGCCTCCCGCTCGGCAAGGTCAGCAGGACCAGGGCCAGGGTCAGGACGGTCAGGCCGGACCAGGAGGCCAGGGGGAGCCGTTCGTCGAGGACGGTGACACCCAGGACCGCCGCCACGGCGGGTTCGGCCAGGGTCAGTGACGTGGCCACCGACGCGGGCGTGCGGCGCAGGCCGTGTCCGAAGAGCCGGTAGGCCAGGAAGACGGTGAAGAGGGCGAGGTAGACCGCCACCGCCGCGCCGCGCACCGTCGTCAGCCAGTGCGCGTCGGTGAGCAGGACCAGCGGCGAGGCGATCAGCCCGCCGGCGCCGAACAGCACGCCCATCACCTCGCCGGACGGGTGTCCGTGGGTGATGAGCCGGCCGCCGATGAGCGAGTAGACGGCGTAGGAGAGGCCGCCGCAGGCGGCGAGCGCCACGCCCGTCAGGTCCGTGGGGGTGGAGCGGCCCGACAGCTCCGGGCCGAGGACCAGGAGGGTGCAGCCCAGCACGGCGGTGGCGGTCGCCACGGTCCAGCGGGCCGTGGGCCGGGACTGCCCGGTGAGCCAGGCCAGCAGGCCGGCGAAGACCGGGGCGCTGCCGAGTGCGATCACGGTGGCCACCGCCACGCCGGTGCGGGCCACCGCGGGGTAGAAGGTGACCGGGTAGCCGGCCACGGCGAGCGCGCCCACGAGGAGCAGCCACCGTTCGCGGCCCGTGGCGGCCGCCACCAGGGAGCGGGCGCCCGGGGAGGCGGCCACCGTGGCGGCGGCGGTCGGGGAAGTCCTCCGAGAAGCACTGCGGGCGGCGCTACGGGAAGCGCTACGGGAAGCGCTACGGGAAGCGCTTCGGGAGGTGAGGAGCAGCAGGATGCCGCCGAGGGCGAGTCCGGCGCAGCCGATGGCCGCCGCCGGCGCACCGGCCGGGGCCAGGGAACTCGCCGTACCCGTCGTGCCCCACAGGACGGCCGCGGTCAGGATGGGCGCGGGGCCGCCGAGGAGACCGGCGGTGCGGGAGGAGGGCGTGCCGACGGTCGTCGTCGGGCGCGCGGGAGAGAGCGGAGAGGTGCGGTTCGGCACAGTCGTGAACTTCCGTCGTCGCGTGCGTCTGGGAGGGGATCCGAAACGGGCGTACGACAGAACCCCCTGGCCGAGACGTGAGTCGGTGGGGGGCGGGGATCACACCGCCGTTGTCGCGCCCGTCAGGCGCTGAGCGGCGGCAGAACGACGTGCCAGTAGGTGTTCACACCGCGATGCTACCCGGCGGGGTCCCCGCCGGGCCGGGGCGTCTCGCCCCGCGGAACGGGGTGGCCCGCCCGGGCCGCCCCGGCCGCCTCAGCGCACGATCCGCACCGGCTTCGTCTCGCTCACCTGGTCGACGTCCGTCACCCGGACCGTCGCCTTCATCTCCCAGGTGCCGGGGATGGGGAGGTTGAGGCCGTCGGCGGCCCAGTAGCCGCCCCGGTCGGTGAGCTTGGCGTCGAGGGGGCCGATGTCCTGGCTGGGGAGGGAGAAGGACAGCCGGAGTTCGGGGATGCTGACGAACCCGCCGTCGGTGCCGTAGACCACGGCCTGTACCGAGTTGCTGCCGACCCGGCCCGGGTCGAGGGTGACCTGGACCGTGCCCTTGGCGCCGAGGCCGGCGTCGAAGGGGATGGTGGTGACCGAGGCGACGGGCAGTCCGGCGGTCTGTTCCGCCGTCGCCGCCTCCGCCGCCGCCCGGCCGGGCAGGGTGCCGGTGAGGATCGTCGTCAGCAGCAGGACGACGACGGACACGGCGACCTCGGCGAGGACCGAGCGGCGCAGCGCCCTGCGGTGGGCGTCCTCGGCCGGGGTGAGGGGGAGCGCGGCGGGCGACCGCGGCCCGGCCGTCTCCGGGGTTTCCCGCCCGGGTTCCGGGGCGGGCCGGGAGACCGCCGTGCCGGGGGAACCCCCGGCGAGCGCGCTCACCGGCTCCGGTACCCGGGTCTCCGTCGGCGTCGCCGTCCGCACCCTCACGGTCGTTCCCTTCCTCAGTGTCTGTCGCGACCGGGCGCCCGCCACCAGCAGCACCGCCACCGCGGCCAGCTTGGCGAGCAGGAGCCGTCCGTACGTCGTGTCCGTCAGTGCCGCCCAGGAGCCGAGGCCGCGCCAGGACTGGTAGACGCCGGTCACGACGAGGACGGTCACCGAGGCGCCGGCCAGCCGGGAGAAGCGGGTGACCACGCCGGCCGGCACGGAGGCGCGGTGGAGCAGGATCAGCAGGGCCGGGAGGCCGCCCAGCCAGACCGCCATCGCCAGCAGGTGCAGCACCGAGGAGGTCATCGCGGCCGGGACCTGGAGGCCGGCCGACGCGTGCTCGGCGGCGGCCCAGGTCAGCGCGAGACCGACGGCGAGCGCTCCGCCGGTGGCGAGGGCGGCGCGGGACGGCCGCTCGCGCCTGCTCTGCCGCAGCAGGAGGACGGCGGCCGCCGCCAGCAGGGCGAGGCGGGCCAGCAGGGCCAGGCCGGGGCGGCTGCTCAGGGTCCTGGTCAGGCCGGACGGGTCGAACATGTCGGCCGGGCCGGTGCCGGCCTCGTAGGGGCCGCGCAGGACGAACAGGAAGACCGTCGAGCCGGCCAGCGCCCAGCCGCCCGCGAGCAGCAGGACGCGCAGCGGACGGCGGTCCGGCGGGCGGCACAGGGCGGCGAAGGCGGCCGTGCCGATGAGCAGGGCGGCACCGATGTACGCGAGGTCGCGGCCGATGTTGTAGAGGCCGTCGGTGACGGGGTTCTCGGTGGCGGTGGTGGGCAGGGTGGCCCGGGTCGCGGAGGGTTCGCCGACGGAGAAGGTGAACGCGCCGGAGATCGGGTGGCTGTCCTCGGACACCACTCGCCAGGCCACCGTGAAGGTGCCGGTGCCGAGCTTCTCGGGGAAGGCGACGGACACGGTGTCCGAACTGTCCTTCGCGTGCTCCGGCTTGTCGGTCTTCACCCGCTGGTTGTCGGGGTCCAGGACGCGGAAGGAGTCGTCGAGCAGCCCTACCGACTCGGTGAAGGTGAGGGTGATGCTGCGGGGGGACGTCTCGACGACGCTTCCGTCGGCTGGGTCGGCACCGCGGAGGGCCGCGTGCGCCGAGGCCGGTCCGCTGCCGAGGAGGAACAGGACCAGCACGGTGCCCAGCAGCACCAGCCCTTGAAGTCCCCTTCGCCCACTGCCGTGCCCGCCGCCGTACCGGCCGCCGTGTCGTCCGTCATCGCGCCCTTCGCCCACGTCACCGCTCCGTCTTGCTCGAGACTCGCGTGCTCGGGGTTACGTACGGATGCACACGCCATCAGGTTCACCACAGCATCCGGCCCGCCACGGCGTCCAGCTCACCGGCAGATGGGGTTCACCACGGCCTGCTGCTCACCACGTCGGCCGGGCCGACACCCCGCCGTCCACCACCAGGTCGTGGCCGGTGATCCAGGAGGCGAGGGGGGAGGCCAGGAAGACGCAGGCGTCGCCGACGTCCTCCGGGCGGCCCAGCCGGCCGACCGCGACCGCCTCCCGCCATCGCCGTACCCCCTCCGGCCAGGCCTGTGCGAGGCCGTCGCGGTCGATCAGGCCGGGCGAGACCGTGTTGACGCGGATGCCGTACGGCCCGTACTCCTGGGCGGCCGCGCGGGCGTGCATCACGACGGCGGCCTTGGCGGCGGAGTAGTGGGCGTGTCCCGGGGCCGGCATCCGGGCCTCCACCGAGGCGATGTGGGTGATGGTCCCGCCGTGCTCGCGCATCACCTCGGCCGCTGCCTGGGTGCAGGCGAACACGCTGGTCAGGTTGGTGTCGACGACGGTCCGCCAGTCGGCGGCCGGCATCCCGGGCAGTTCCCGGACGGGCTGGACGCCCGCGTTGTTCACCAGCGCGTCGAGCCGTCCGCCGCCCCACTCGGCGGCCTCGGCCACGAGTCGTCGGCACGCGTCCTCGTCGGTGAGGTCGGCGCCCGGCAGCACGACGGCCCGTGCGCCGATGTCCCGCGCGCCGATCTCCGCCGCCAGGGCGCGGGCCGCGTCCACCGCCGTACGGCAGTGCAGGGCGACCGCGGCGCCCTCCTGTGCGAACCGCAGCGCGATGCCGCGGCCGATGCCGCCGCCCGCGCCCGTGATCAGGGCCGTGCGGCCCGCCAGCAAGGTCATGGACGGCACAGTCGCGCGATCAGGGCGGCCCGGTCCGGATAACGCGCCGTCAGCGGGTCCGCCTCGCCGTGCTCGTAGTCCCCGTAGGTGAAGCCGGGGGCCATCGTGCAGCCGAAGAAGGACCAGGCGCCCCGGGACCGCGCGCCCATCCAGGTGCGCGCGGGGACGGTGAGCTGGGGGTGCTGTCCGCCGCGCAGGTCGGGGCCGAGCACGGCCGTGCGGGAGGTGCCGTCGGGGGCGAGGAGGAGGAGTTCCAGGGGGTCGCCGAGGTAGTGGTGCCAGACCTCGTCGGCGGGCAGCCGGTGCAGGGCCGAGTAGTCGTCGGCGGTGAGCAGCGCGACGATCGCGGAGCCGGCCGGACGGCCGTCCGGCCCTTCGGGTCCCGCCCAGGTGCGGCGGAACAGGCCGCCCTCACGGGGGATCGGCTCCAGGCCGTAGTGACCGACGAGGTCGTCCGGGGTGAGCGCAGAAGTCACCCGGGGAAGGCTACCTCCCGGCGCAGGAAGGCGAGTTGGGCCTTCTTCTCGGGCAGGTACACGTCCGGCAGGTCGATCTCGGGCAGGGTGACCAGCGGCCCCTGCTCGAAGCCCTGCCGGACGAACCGCCGCACGGCCTTCTCGTTGCGCACGTCGGGGTCCACGACGACCCGTCGCCGGTCCAGGCCCAGCAGCACGTACGCGGCGAAGGTGCCCAGCAGCGCCGACGACCAGCCGGGCCGCCCGCCCCGCTCGCCGGCCGGGGCGAGGAGCAGGTGGACGCCGATGTCGCCGGGCTCGACCTCGTAGCACTCACCGACCCGGTCCTCGGCGGGTTCGTAGGTCTGGAGCAGCGCGACCGGGGTGCCGTCCAGCTCGGCCAGGTAGGCGTGGTGGGTGTCGAGGCCCGCCATGTGGGCGTAGATCTCGGCGACCTGCTCCCGGGTCAGGCCGTTCATGCCCCAGAACGCGGCGCGTTCCTCGCGCACCCAGCCGTGGACGACGTCGGCGTCGCCCTCGGCGTCGAGGGGCCGGATGCCGACGGTGCCGAACCCGTCGGCGTGCTGCTCGTGGACGTATGGCCGAAGGGGGTGGCCGGGGTGGCCGGGACGGTCAGACATCGCTCTCCTTGGTCAGCTGCGTCCAGTCGGTGACGACCGGGGCCAGCTCGCCCTTGAGCCAGAGGGGCAGCTGGTCGTGGTGGTGGGGGCTGTCGGTCCGGCCCGAGGCGCCGTGCGGGACGACCCAGAGGCTGTCCTCGCGGCGGGCCAGGTCCCAGACGTACCGGGCGGCGGGGCCGCGCGCGGCGAGGTCGGTCCAGCCGGGCACGGCCGAGGTGCACAGCACGCAGTCGTGGTCGCCGGAGAGCGCGGGGGCCTCGTACGAGGGGTCGGGCAGGGCCCGCCAGGGGGCGAGGCGGTGGGAGTCGCCCCAGCGGGCGGCGGGCTGTCCGGCGGCCTCCTCCAGCGCCTCGCGCAGGAGCGTCTGCCGGTCGACGCCGTACAGCTCCTCGGCGCGCAGCAGGTGTTCGAGGGCGAAGCCGATGCGCGGGACGAGGGCCAGCCAGGGCAGGAAGACCTCGGGGTAGGCGGGCGGGGTGGTGAGGGCGGCGAAGGCCGGGTGGGCGGCGAGCCGGCGGACGAGCGCGCTGCGGACGGCCGCGTAGCGGTGGGCGTCCTGGCTGTCGGCGTCCATCCGGCGGTCCCAGCGCAGCAGGCGCGCGCGCAGGTCGGCGGCCGGGCCGGTGAGGCCGTCGAGGGCGGCCAGCCGGTCCAGCAGGGGTGCGGCGGAGGCCAGGTGGGTGTCGGTGTGGATCGCGGGCATGTCGCCGGCGGTCCACCTCCGCCGTCCGGCGAGGAGTGCGCGGATGCGGTCGGCGCGGTGCGGCGGGGCGAACTCGACGCCGAGGCCGGCCGCCGGGCCGCGCTGGTTGGCCATCACGGCGACGCCGTCGGTGAGGCCGGCGCGGGGCATCTCGTGCCAGCCGGTCCATTCGTGGCCGGGTTCCCAGGCGGGCACCAGCCGGGTGCCGTTGGCCGCGGCGCGCACGGGCACCCGGCCGGCGACCCGGTGCAGCAGGCCGCCCTCGGTGTCGGCGGCCTGGACGACGTTGACCGGCTCGGCCCAGTCGTCGAAGGCGGCGTCCACGTCGGCGGTGCGGCGGGCGCGCAGGAGGGGGAGGAGGGCCTGGAAGCCGAGGTCGGCGGTGACCCGGGGCGGGTGGCGCAGGGCGAGGGCGAGCGGGGTGCCGTCGTCGAGGCCCTCGGGGCCGCCGGCGATGACCGGGCCGCGGTCGGTCTCCAGGATCTCGACCTCGACGGTCTCCTCGCCGGCCACGCGGACGAGTTCGGTGTGCCGGGCGACCCGGCTCCAGGTGCCGTCCGGGCCGAGGGCCTCGACGCCGGCGCCGGTGCGGCGCAGCCGTTCGCGGTAGAGGTCCTGGTAGTCGGCCATGGCGTTGGTGATGGCCCAGGCGACCGTGCCGGTGTGGCCGAAGTGGGCGATGCCGGGGACGCCCGGGACGGCGAGGCCGACGACGTCGAACTCGTCGCAGGCCAGGCGGATCTGCTGGTAGACGCCGGGGTCCTCGATGAAGCGGTGCGGGTCGCCGGCGATGACGGCCTGTCCGGTGACGGTCCGTTCGCCGCCGATCAGCCAGCCGTTGCTGCCGGAGGTGGCGGGGCCGTCGGTGGCGAACAGGCCGACCGCGTCGGGTCCGAGGTGCCGGGCGGCCTCCTCGCGCCACAGCTTGGCGGGGAAGCCGGCGAACAGGATGTGGGTGGAGAGCCAGACGGCGAGCGGGATCCAGGGCTCCCAGCGGCCGGGGACGAGACCCGTCTCCCGGAACTCGGGGGTGAGCGCCGGCCCTTCCGCGAGGCCCTCGTTGACGCCGTCGACGTACGCGCGCACCCAGTCGGCGGTCTCCGGGTGCCGGTCCGTCAGCCGGTCGAAGCAGCGGCGGGCGGTGTCCTCCAGCCGGACGCGGCGGGCGAACACGTCCCAGGGCACGGCCTCCGGCCCGAGGAAGGACGCCGAGGTGCCCTGCGCGCGGTGCCGTTCCACCTCCAGCTGCCAGGCGCGGTCGCGGGCGGTGACCAGTCCTTGGGCGCGGGCGAGGGCCGGGGCGCTGTCGGCGCGCAGATGGGGGACGCCCCATGCGTCTCTGTGGATCTCGGTCGTCACGCTGTGGTCCCTCTGTCCCTCTGTGGCATTGTGCTTTAGGTTAGCCTTACCTAATCAATCAGTGCGGGAATGGTACGCGAGAGGTGAAGAGGGTCATGGTGCAGGGGCGGGGCTGGGAGGGCGCGGTCCTCAGGTTGATGCGGGCGAAAGACTTCACGCTCACCGTGACGGGGGCCGAGGACGTCACCGGGGCGTTCCGGCGGGTGCACCTCACCGACGGCGGGCTGCTCGCCGCGGCCGGGGTCCACCCGACGATGTGGGTACGGCTGTGGTTCACCAACGCGGGCAAGCCGCACCAGCGGGCGTACACCCTGGTCGACCCCGACCCGGCGGCCGGCACGTTCTCGCTGGAGTTCGCCCTGCACGAGGGCGCGGCCAGCGACTGGGCGCGGACCGCGCAGCCCGGCGACACCATCGACGCGACCCTCCAGGGCACCGGCTTCGAGGAGCCGGCCCCCACCCCCTCGCACGTCCTGGCGATCGGCGACCCGGCCTCGCTGCCCGCCATCAACTCCCTGCTCGGAGCGCTGGACGGCGCCCCGGCGACGATCTGGTTCGAGGGCGAGGCGGACGGTCTCCCCTTCCGCACCGACCCGGCCCGCCACGAGCGGCGGCACATCCCCCGCGCGGAACTGGTCGACCGGGTCAAGGCCGAGCTGCCGGCGCTGCTGGCGGCCACCGAGCACCCGTACGTCTGGATCGCCTGCGACACCCGGACCACCCGCACGCTGGCGGCGTACGTCCGCAAGGAACTGGGCGTCCCCAAGGAGCGGCTGCACGCGCTCGGGTACTGGCGCGCGAGCTGACGGCCCAGGCGGGATCATCGACGCATGGACGTCACCCTGCACCTCGCCCAGGACCCCGAGGCCGACGCGCTCCTCGGCCGCTCCCCGCTCGCCGCGCTGGTCGGGATGCTGCTGGACCAGCAGGTCCCCATGGAATGGGCGTTCAAGGGGCCCCGCACCATCGCCGACCGGCTCGGCGCCGACGACCTCGACGCGCACGAGATCGCGACCCGGGACCCGGAGGCCTTCTCCGCCCTGCTCTCCGAGAAGCCGGCCGTGCACCGCTACCCAGGCTCCATGGCGCAGCGCATCCAGCAGCTGTGCCAGTACCTCGTGGAGCACTACGACGGTGACGCGAGCGCCGTCTGGGAGGGCGTCGGGACCGGCCGGGAGCTGCTGAAGCGGCTGGAGGAACTGCCCGGGTTCGGCAAGCAGAAGGCACAGATCTTCCTGGCCCTGCTGGGCAAGCAGCTCGGCGTACGGCCCACGGGCTGGCGGGAGGCGGCCGGCGCCTACGGCGAGGAGCAGTCCTTCCGGTCCGTCGCGGACATCACCGGCCCGGAGTCGCTGGCGAAGGTGCGGGCGCACAAGCAGGAGATGAAGGCGGCGGCGAAGGCGGCCAAGGCCGCGAAGAAGTAGGACCGACCGCGCAGCGGCAGGGCCGTGCGGAGGGGGTCGGCGGGCGGCGGCAGGGCATGACCGGTCCCCTCGCCGCCCGGGTCCTCGCACCCGGGTCCTCGCCGCCGGGGTCCCGTGCCCTGTGATCCCGTGCGGCGGCGTCTCCCCCGCACCACCCGGCCCCGGCCCCGGCCCGTCCTTGTCCGCCGACCGGGTGGTTCCCCGCCCGGCATGCTGGAACGTGGGCGTGTCGCGGGCAGATGACCTGCCATGAGCAGCACCGCACGACGAGTCCCGCACGGCCGCACCTGGCTGCGGGCTTTCGTCCTGCTGCTCGCCCTGCTGGCACCGGGCGCGGCCACCGAGCTCTCCGCGACACCGGTCACGGCCGCCGAGACCGTCGAGTACGACGTCGTCGACCCGGCCCTGCGACCGGCCCCCGGCACCCACCGCCCCGCCGCACCCCTGCGCCCCGCGCCGTCCACGGCCCCGGCGCCCGCACTCCCGGCGGAGCGGCCCCGGCCCACGCCGCCCCGGACGCCGTACGCCCTGCGCGCCCTGCGCACCGTGGTCCTGCGCTGCTGACGGACGCCCCGAGCGAGGCCCGTCAGCACTCACGCAAGGAGCACAGCCATGCCCACCGACCCCTACGCGATCCTGCGCGCCCTGCTGCGCGCCGAGGCCGCCCGCAGCGCGGCCCCGAAGCCGCAGTCGAAGACGGCCGAGCGCGGCCGGCCGCAGCAGGCCCCGGCGAGCGACCGGGACCACTGACCGGGGCGGCGGGGGCGGGGCCTCCCGGGACCTCGCGGGGCTACCGCCTCCGCCGCGCCGTACCGAAGAGCGAACGGGTGATCTCCCGGCCGATCTGGGTGCCGACGGAACGGGCCAGGGACCGGAACATCCCGCTGCCGACGACCTGCTCCACGACGGAGGGCTCGCCCTCGGCACCGGACTTGGGCCTGGACTCGGACCTGGACCTGGAGTCGGGCTCGGGGGTGGATCTCCCCTCGCCCCCGGTCCGGTCCGCAGGCGGTGCCGTCCTCTCCTGCGCCGCCGCCAGTTTCTCGAACGCCGATTCCCTGTCCACAGCCTGTGCATAGCGCTCGTGGAGCGGGGACGCCTCGGCCGCCCGGTCGACCGCCGCCCCGTCCACCGGCCCCATCAGGGACTCCGGGGCCCGCAGCCGGGTCGCGGCGACCGGCGTGGGGGCGCCCCGCTCGCTCAGGACCGTGACGACGGCCTCGCCGGTGCCCAGGCCGGTGAGCAACTCCTCCAGGTCGTAGGGGGAGTGGGGGAACGTCTTCACCGTGGCCTTGAGGGCCTTCTGGTCGTCGGGTGTGAAGGCCCGCAGCGCGTGCTGGACACGGTTGCCGAGCTGGGCGAGGACATCGCCGGGTACGTCCTTCGGGGTCTGCGTGACGAAGAACACGCCGACCCCTTTCGAGCGAATCAGCCGGACGGTCTGGGTGATGGAGTCGAGGAACGCCTTCGACGCGTCGTGGAACAGCAGATGCGCCTCGTCGAAGAAGAAGACGAGCTTCGGCCGGTCGGCGTCACCGATCTCGGGGAGGTCGTGGAAGAGGTCGGCCAGCAGCCACATCAGGAAGGTGGAGAAGAGCTGCGGCCTGTCCTGGACGGCGGGCAGCTCCAGGACGGAGACGATCCCCCGCCCGTCGGCCGCCGTCCGCAGGAACTCACCGGTGTCGAACTCCGGCTCGCCGAAGAAGCCGGCCGTGCCCTGGGCCTCGAACGCGGTCAGGGAGCGCAGGATCACCCCGGCGGTGGCGGTGGAGAGCCCACCGATGTTCTTCAGCTCGGTCCTGCCCTCGTCCGAGGTCAGGAAGGCCACGACCGCCCGCAGGTCCTTGAGGTCGTACAGCTCGAGGCCCTTCTGGTCGGCGTAGTGGAAGATCAGGCCGAGGGACTGCTCCTGGGTCGGGTTGAGCCCGAGGACCTTCGACAGCAGGACCGGCCCGAAGCTGGTGACGGTGGCCCGGACCGGGATGCCGTGGCCGAGGCCGCCGAGGGCGTAGAACTCCGCCGGAAAGCCCGCGGCCGTCCATTTCTGGCCCACTTCGCGCGCCCGCTCCCGCACCTTGTCGTTGTCGGCGCCGGGGACCGAGACGCCCGAGAGGTCGCCCTTCACATCGGCCAGGAACACCGGAACGCCCTGCGCCGAGAGCTGCTCCGCGATCAGCTGGAGGGTCTTGGTCTTGCCGGTGCCGGTGGCGCCCGCGACCAGGCCGTGCCGGTTCAGCATGGGCAACGGCACCCGGACCGGCGCGTCGGGCAGGCACTGCCCGTCCCAGAGGAGGGCTCCCAGGTCGAGGGCGGGGCCGGCGAAGGCGTACCCGGCGGCAATCTCGCTGGCACCACTCATCGACCCGATCCCCTCGCTCCCGCTTTGCCCCCGTTCGTCACGTCTTTTCCAGCGTCGCACTCGCCCGCCATGGCTGCGCCCGGAAGGTCTGGGCCGGTAGGCTTTCCGTGTGATCTTCAAGCGCATCGGAAACGGCCGGCCGTACCCCGACCACGGCCGGGAGAGCACCCGGCAGTGGGCGGACGTCGCACCGCGCCCGGTCCGCCTCGATCAACTGGTGACCACCAAGCAGCAGCTCGACCTGGAGACCCTGCTCGCCGAGGACTCGACCTTCTACGGCGACCTCTTCGCGCACGTCGTGAAGTGGCAGGGCGATCTCTACCTGGAGGACGGGCTGCACCGCGCGGTGCGAGCGGCGCTCCAGCAGCGCCAGGTGCTGCACGCGCGCGTGCTCGAGCTGGACTGACGCGGCCTCTCGCGTCCCGCGGTTGACCCTTTCGGGTTCTTTCGCGCTGCCCGCACGGTGTCGGATGATCGTTTATTAGTCATGTCCGCCCGGGCGCACTACGCTGCGCCCATGAGCATGCTGACTCCCCCCGGCATGGGCGGCAAGTACCGGATCACGGGGGACAAATACCCCCGCATGCGCCCCCACCGACGACGCGGCAGGCTGTTCGTCGTGGTCGTCGCCTGCGGTACCGCCCTCGGCATGGCCGGCTGGGGCACCTTGCAGCTCATCGACGTGTTCACCGGTGGCGGCGGGGAGGCCTCCGCGGCCGGCTCCGGCGCCGGCTGTGCGGTGAAGTCCACGAAGGCGAGCCCGGTGCCCTCGGCGTCCGCCGCCGCACTCCCGCGGCCCGCGCAGATCACCGTGAACGTCCTGAACGCCACCACCCGCAGCGGCCTCGCCAAGACCACCGCGGACGAGCTGAAGAAACGCGGCTTCAAGATCGGCGAGGTGGGCAACGCCACCAAGCAGTACGACAAGAAGGTGACCGGCATCGGGATACTGATCGGTCCGTCGGCCTCGCTGAACACCTCGCTGCCGGTGCTCGCCACCCAGCTCGACACGGCTGAGCGCCGCACCGACGCGGCCCGCAAGGGAACCGAGATCGACCTGATCATCGGCGACCGCTTCAAGGCGCTGAACAGCCAGGCCGCCGCGACCAAGGCCCTGACGGCCCTGACCGCTCCGGCCCCTGCGGCCACCACGAAGAAGGGCTGCTGAAGCGCCTGACTGAAGCGCTCGGGCTGAAGGGCTTGGGCTGAAGGGCGTCGGCGGCCCGTCAGCCCAAGCCGTTCAAGGAGTCCCGGCAGTCCCGAAGATGCCTGCGGAGTCCTGCGCAGTCCTGAGGAGTCCTACTCCGCCGCGCCGTACAGTCGGTCGCCCGCGTCGCCCAGGCCCGGGATGATGTAACCGTGCTCGTTGAGGTGGTCGTCGACGGCCGCCGTCACCACGGTGACCGGGTAACCCGCCAGCTCACGCTCCATGATCTCCACGCCCTCCGGAGCGGCGAGCAGCACGACCGCGGTCACGTCGTCCGCGCCGCGCCCGATCAGCTCGCGGATCGCGGCGACCAGCGTGCCGCCGGTGGCCAGCATCGGGTCCAGGACGTACACCTGGCGGCCGGAGAGGTCCTCCGGCATCCGCGTGGCGTACGTGGACGCCTCCAGCGTCTCCTCGTTGCGGATCATGCCGAGGAAGCCCACCTCGGCGGTCGGCAGCAGCCGGACCATGCCGTCCAGCATGCCGAGGCCGGCGCGCAGGATCGGCACGACCAGCGGACGCGGGTACGACAGCTTGACGCCGGTGGTCGAGGCGACCGGCGTGGTGATGTCGACCTGCTCCGTACGCACGTCGCGAGTGGCCTCGTAGGCGAGCAGGGTGACCAGTTCGTCGGCCAGCCGGCGGAAGGTCGCGGAGTCCGTGCGCTGGTCGCGCAGCGTGGTGAGCTTGTGGGCGACCAGAGGGTGGTCGACGACGTGGAGACGCATGTCCACAACAGTAACCGGGCCGCACCCGCCCGGCGCCCCCACACATGGTGAGCCTCTGGCCCGGGGTTGGTCCGATTGCTGGCATCAAACCCCCCATCAGGGGGAAAGTGGTGGGGACGGACCTGGGTGGTGAGCCTATGCCTGACCTGCCTGACTCCCGCGGCGGCGGTACGCCCGAGCCGGCCGAGCCGCAGGAGACCGACGCCGAGCGCCGCCGGCGCCGCGCCCGCTTCCTGCGCGACCTCGCCGAGGCCCGCGCGCTGCGCGACCGGGTCCAGCCGCGCCGCGCCAAGACCGCCCGGCTGCGCCACGCGATGCGCATGCGCACGTTCCGCTGGTAGCCGAACGATCCGCCTCCCCCGTACGGCACTTCGGGCGTTCGGGGAAGATCGCCACCGTCAGGGGTGTCGCTCGGGGTGGGTGTGCGTGGGTGCATGGCAAAGCCGCGTACGATCCGCAGGTGGCCGCAACGAGTGCGCTGGTGAGTTGCCTGCGGACGTCACCACGGACGTGCGATCAAAACCACCGGACACAGGGAGCGGAAGACGTCCCCTGAACGCCTTGTTTCTGCCACGATTCCGAGTGGGTGGGGCTCCGGAGCGCAGCTCTCTCTCCGCCCGTAACCTCCGCCGGGGGGACCCCCAACCGGCACGCCTATGACCAGTGGGAGAGTCACGGTGTACTTCGCCGCACTGCTCGCGCGCACCGAAGACGGGTGGGAAGCGAGCGACACAGAGCTCGACGATGTGGAGACCCTGTCGGATCTGGCCGACCTGGCCCGGGAATCCACCGGCGACGACGAGGACACGGTCCTCGTCTTCATCGAGCAGGAGGAGTCGTGGTTCGGCATCGTCCGTGTGGACGGTGAGGAGGACCCGCGCGTCTACGTCTCCGACGCCGCCGCCGCCAGCCGCAGCTCGTACGGCGAGCTGCTGCTCACCGACGAACTGCTCGGAAGGGACCCGGGTGACGAAGACGACCTGGACGCCCTCGACCTCGACGGCACCGAGGACGGTGAGGACGAGAGCGAGGGCGACGACGAGTCCGCGGACGGTTCCGTCTCGGCCGACTCGGTGCCGCACGGCCCGGTCGGCGACGCCCGCATCCTCGACGATCTCGGTATCGGCGAGAAGGAGCTGAGGGCGATGTCCGACGACGCGCTCGGCGAGATCGCCGAGGCCCTGGGCGCCGCGGATGTCCTGGAGACCGTCCGCTGACCGCACCCGAGGCGCCGGCGGACCCCGTACGCGAACCCTGGCGGTCCGCGATGCGGCTCGCCCTGGACGAGGCCCGGCTGGCCGTCCGGGGCGGGGACGTTCCCGTCGGCGCCGTCGTGCTGGCCGCGGACGGCACGACCGTCCTCGCGGCCGGCCACAACGAGCGCGAGGCCGGCGGTGATCCGACGGCCCACGCCGAGGTGCTCGCCGTCAGGCGGGCCGCCGAGCGGCTCGGAGAGTGGCGGCTGACCGGCTGCACGCTCGTCGTGACGCTCGAACCGTGCACGATGTGCGCGGGCGCGGTCGTCCAGTCCCGGGTCGACCGGGTCGTCTACGGCGCCCGCGACGAGAAGGCGGGCGCGGCCGGCTCCCTCTGGGACGTCGTCCGCGACCGGCGCCTCAACCACCGGCCGGAGGTCGTCGGCGGCGTGCTCGCCGAGGAGTGCGCGGAACTGCTCACCGAGTTCTTCCGCTCACGCTGAATTCCGATTTCAAAGCAGGGGCTCCCGTGCTGTAAGGTCTCCCTCGGTAGCGTGTCCGAGCGGCCGAAGGAGCTCGCCTCGAAAGCGAGTGTGGCGCAAGTCACCGAGGGTTCAAATCCCTCCGCTACCGCTCTCGGAAGGGCCCGGTCCATTGGACCGGGCCCTTCGGCGTGCGCGAGTTCTTCATCGTTTTCCGATGATGTGACAGTTACACTCTCGCCCGGCAACAGGGGGCCCTAGCGGGCACATACAGGGGAGGCCAGGTGGCGGTGAACGCCAAGAAGATCGCCGTCTACGTACTCGTGGTCTTCGTGCTCTACGTGATCATCACGGACCCCGCCAAGGCGGCCGACTACGTCCAGATAGGCTTCCAGGGCATATCGGACGCAGCCAAGGCCATCGGCGACTTCTTCACGTGGCTCGTCGACGGGGCGCAGTAGGACGTACGGGAGTTTCCATGATCCGCCACCTGGTCCTCTTCAAGCTCAACGAGGGCGTCGAGCGCGACGACCCCCGGGTCGTGGAGGGCGAAGCGGCCTTCCGGGCACTCGGCGAGCAGATCGAGGAGCTGCGCTTCTGGGAGCTGGGCTGGAACATCAGCGAGCGCCCCATCGCCTACGACTTCGCGATCAACTCCGCGGTCGAGGATCCGGACGCCCTGAAGCGGTACCTCGAGCACCCGGCCCACCAGGCCGGCGTCGCGCTGTGGCGGGAGTTCGCCACCTGGGTGGTCGCGGACTACGAGTTCTGATCCGCGCCGCCCCTAGAACTTCGAAGCCCCCCGCCGCCAGGACGGGGGGCTTTCGCATGGCGGACGGCCCAACTTGTCCCCCAACACGGTGTTATGGGGTGCTTGCACACAGTGCACATGTCTTGTGATGCTATGACCGCTTTTGACGGATGATTGACCGATGAAGAGGTGGCGTTGACCGTGTCGGCCAGTACTGCGCCGCCTCAGGAAGAGGCACCCGCCCCGGCACCCGCCCCGGCCCTCACCCCCGCCCTCACCCCTGCCCCCGCGCCCGCCCCGGAGCGGCGCCGCGGAGCCGACACCCGGGCGCTGACCCAGGTGCTCTTCGGCGAACTCAAGGAGCTCCAGCCGGGCACGCCGGAGCACAACCGGGTGCGCGGGGCGCTGATCGAGGCCAACCTCCCGCTCGTGCGCTACGCGGCCGCCCGCTTCCGTTCCCGCAACGAGCCGATGGAGGACGTCGTCCAGGTCGGCACCATCGGGCTGATCAACGCCATCGACCGCTTCGACCCGGACCGGGGCGTGCAGTTCCCGACCTTCGCGATGCCGACGGTCGTCGGCGAGATCAAGCGGTACTTCCGCGACAACGTCCGCACGGTCCACGTACCGCGCCGGCTGCACGAGCTGTGGGTCCAGGTCAACGGCGCCACCGAGGACCTGACGACGGCCTTCGGCCGCACCCCGACCACCGCCGAGATCGCCGAGCGGCTGCGGATCACCGAGGACGAGGTGCTGTCCTGCATCGAGGCGGGCCGCTCGTACCACGCCACGTCCCTGGAGGCCGCCCAGGAGGGCGACGGGCTGCCGGGCCTGCTGGACCGCCTCGGCTACGAGGACCCGGCGCTGGACGGCGTGGAGCACCGCGACCTGGTCCGCCACCTCCTGGTCCAACTGCCCGAGCGCGAACAGCGCATCCTCCTGCTGCGTTACTACAGCAATCTCACCCAGTCCCAGATCAGCGCGGAACTCGGCGTCTCCCAGATGCACGTCTCCCGGCTCCTCGCGCGCAGCTTCCAACGGCTCCGCTCGGCGAACCGGATCGAGGCCTAGAGGGCGCGACTCGGCCGTCCGCAGGCCCGGAGGGGGACAGGTCCGGGGCGGCGGGCCGGGGCGCCCGGCGGGCGAGGCCGGCCGCGAACCGGGCCGGTTCACCGCTTCGGGCCGATTCACCGCTTCAGGCCGAGGCACAGGCGTAGGCACCGGCGCACGGACGGGGCGCACGGACAGGGCGCACGGCTCTGGTCACGTCACCCGATGGGGGATCGCAAGCGCGAGCGAGAAGTCACCGGTGAGAGCGAATCGCCCAGCCGTGCACTTCCCGACAGATCTGAGCTGAAAAGCCGTCACACCCCCTCTTTCCAGGGCCGATTCGTTACTGTCATGTCGACATGTCACTACAGCGTGTTGCCGACATGTGACATTCTGCCGGAAGCGCGTTTGCCAGAGCTTCGGCTCCGGTATTCAGGTGAAGGCTGACGTTCCTCCCGGGATCGTCCGCCGCGACCGTCCCGCGACCCAAAGGGGGTGGCATGTCCGCAGACCAGGGCAGCTCGAAGGTGCTCACGCTCACGAAGAGCGAGTCCGCGCCCGCCGAGCCCGACGTGCTCGACAACGTCACGGCCATCGAGGCCTCGCCGGCTCCGGCCCTTCCGACCACGGGGGCCATCGACACCCGCACCCTGTCCCGCTCCCTGTTCCTGCGACTGGCCGCCCTCGCCGAGGACAGCCCCGAGCGGGTCTACGTCCGAGACACCCTCATCGAGCTGAACCTCCCGCTCGTGCGCTACGCCGCCGCGCGTTTCCGCTCGCGCAACGAGCCGATGGAGGACATCGTCCAGGTCGGCACCATCGGCCTGATCAAGGCGATCGACCGTTTCGACTGCGAACGCGGCGTGGAGTTCCCGACGTTCGCGATGCCGACGGTGGTCGGCGAGATCAAGCGGTTCTTCCGCGACACCTCGTGGTCGGTCCGCGTCCCCCGCCGCCTCCAGGAACTGCGCCTGGCCCTCACCAAGGCCAGCGACGAACTCTCCCAGAAGCTGGACCGCTCCCCGACGGTGGCCGAACTGGCCGCGGTCCTGGGCGTGTCCGAGGAGGACGTGGTCGACGGCCTCGCGGTCGGGCAACGCCTACACGGCGTCCTCCCTCGACTCCCCCGCCCCCGAGGACGACGGCGGCGAGGGCTCCCTGGCCGACCGCCTCGGGTACGAGGACACGGCACTGGAGGGGGTGGAGTACCGCGAGTCGCTCAAGCCGCTCCTCGCCAAGCTCCCGCCCCGCGAGCGGCGCATCATCATGCTCCGCTTCTTCGCCAACATGACCCAGTCGCAGATCGGCGAGGAGGTCGGCATCTCCCAGATGCACGTCTCCCGGCTGCTCACCCGGACCCTGGCCCAGCTGCGGGACGGACTGATCTCGGACTGACCCGATCGGGGTCGGAGGCTTCCTTCTTGACGATCCGTCAGTGACACTGGCGCGATGCCGAAGCCTCCGGAACGCCCGACCCGGACACGGACCCGTGGCCGCCGAGGTGCCCTGTGGGGCGCGTCGGCGGCCGCCGTCGTCTGCACGGGGATCGTGCTGGGCGGCTGCGGGGGAGGCGGCCACGGCGGCGACTTCGTGGCGGTCGGCCCGGCGGGCGACGGAACACCGGGAGCAGGTACGCGACCCGGTCCGGGCCCCACGGGAGAGGTGCGGCTGATACCGCTGGACGGGCCGTCGGCGAACTCCCCCCGGGAGGAGGGCGGTCCGAGCGCGGGCGGCACGTCCTCGACGCAGGCCGACCCCTCGGCGGAGACCGCGTCCCCGGCGGGAGCCACCGCCTCCGGCCGTACGACCCCGGCTTCGGCGCCCACGCACACTCCCGCGCCCTCGGTGCCGGCTCCCGCTCCGAGCCCGACGTCGGCCCGACCGGACCCGCCCGCCCCGGCGGCCCTGACCACCGGCACACCGCTGCGCGCCCCCAGCGACCGGCGCTGGTGCGAGGACGTGACGCTCGCCTTCCACAACTCCGGCGGTACGGCGGTGCGTTCGGGCACGGTCAGCTTCGGGACGCACGTCGTCGACGCGCTCGGCATCGACTGGGCCACGCTGGGATCGACCGAGCCCCTGCCCACGCCGATCGCTCCCGGGGCACGGAAGAGACAGACGTGGACGGTGTGCGTCGACTCCTGGCGGGTCCCGCTGGGGATGCACATCGAGACGCGGGACGTGTCCGTGCGGTGGGAGTGAGCCGGCCGCGGCAGGGATCGGGGACCGCGCGACCGGGGACCGCGTACTGCCGCGTATTTACGAGAGCGCGAGCCAGGCGACCGCGGCGACGATCACCACCGCGGCGACGACGCCCACGATCAGACCGATACGGGGACCGGCCGGCGCGGGAGCCTGACGGGCCGCCTGGGGGGCGCCCTCGTCGACGAAGGCGCGGAACATCTGGGTGCTGCCTGCGGGGTCGTGGTTGCCCTGGGGGCCCTGGGTGTTAGCCATGGGCCGAGACACTAGCGAAAACGCGCGGGGCGACCCAAGCGGGGGTCCTGGAACGCCGGGCCGGAACGCCCTGCCGGAACGCCCTGTCGCAACCTCGGGCGGAACCCTCGGCCAGGGCCTCCACCAGGTGCTCATGCGCCTCACCCGGAACCGCCCGCCGGCGCGGCCGCCGATATGTCCACCGGCGTACCCGCCGACCACCCCCACCTGCACATTTACCCTCGCAATACTTGCCTTTGCCAACTTTTTGCGGCCGACCTCCCCCATTTTATTTGCCTGCGGCAACCAACCTCTTCTATGGTTGCCCTAAGCAACGAATTGGGAGGTGGGATGGCACGGCAGGCGCAGTACGAGGAGCTGGTTCGTCAGCTCAGTGCCGTCGGAGCGGTGAAGCGGGACCTCGGGCGGATTCTGCCGCCGGACTGTTCCGCCGGTTCGGCCGGCGTGCTGACGCTGCTCGGGCGCCACGGCGACATGCGCATGAGCAACCTCTCCGAGCTGCTCGCCGTCGACATGTCCGTGACCAGCCGGCACGCCGCGCACCTCGCCGAGCGGGGCTGGCTCGAACGCTCCCCCGACCCGGCGGACAAGCGCTCCCGCATCCTGCGCCTCACCCCCGAGGGCCACGCGATGCTCGCCGAACTCTCCCGCCGCACCACCGAGCTGCTGGCGGAACGGCTGAGCGACTGGAGCGACGACGAGGTCGGCCAGCTCATCCGGCTGATGACCCGGCTGCGGGCCAGCTTCGGCGACTGCCGGACCGCCCCGCACCGGCCACCGCCCACCACTCCCACCGTCTCCACGGAGACCGCAGGGACCACAGAGACCACAGAGACCACCCGTACACCCGCACAAGCACGATAAGAAAAGGAAGCCCATGGCAACGACCACACCAGCCGGTGTGCGGGCTCACGCGAAGCACGGCGGAGGGGCCGGCAAGCACGCCCCCGCCGAACACGCTCCGATGACACACCGGCAGATCATGGAGGCGCTCTCCGGGCTGCTGCTCGGCATGTTCGTGGCGATCCTGTCGTCCACGATCGTCTCGAACGCCCTCCCGGAGATCATCGGCGACCTCGGTGGCGGCCAGTCCGCCTACACCTGGGTCGTCACCGCCGCCCTGCTGTCGATGACCGCGTCGACGCCCCTGTGGGGCAAGCTCGCGGACCTCTACAGCAAGAAGGCGCTCGTCCAGATAGCGCTCGTCATCTACGTCCTGGGTTCGGCCGCGGCCGGTCTGTCGCAGAACGCCGGGATGCTGATCACCTTCCGCGTGGTGCAGGGCATCGGCGTCGGCGGTCTGTCCGCCCTCGCGCAGATCGTGATGGCCGCGATGATCTCCCCGCGCGAGCGCGGCCGTTACTCCGGCTACCTCGGCGCGACCTTCGCCGTCGCCACCGTCGGCGGCCCGCTGCTCGGCGGTGTCATCACCGACACCTCGTGGCTCGGCTGGCGCTGGTGCTTCTACGTCGGCGTGCCCTTCGCCGTGATCGCCCTGATCGTGCTCCAGAAGACCCTGCACCTGCCCGTCGTGAAGCGGGACGTGAAGGTCGACTGGGCCGGCGCGTTCTTCGTCGCCGCGGCGGTCTCGCTGCTGCTGATCTGGGTCACCTTCGCCGGTGACAAGTACGACTGGGTGTCCTGGCAGACGTACGCCATGGTCGGCGGCTCGATCGCGCTCGCCCTGCTCTTCGTACTCGTCGAGTCGAAGGCCTCCGAACCCCTCATTCCGCTGCGGCTGTTCCGCAACCGGACCATCACCCTGTCGTCCATCGCCTCGATGTTCGTCGGTACGGCGATGTTCTCCGGCACGGTGTTCTTCGCCCAGTACTTCCAGCTGGCCCGCGACGAGTCCCCGACCATGTCCGGCGTGCTGACCATCCCGATGATCGGCGGTCTGTTCGTCTCCTCCACCGTCTCCGGGCAGTTCATCACCCGCACCGGCCGCTGGAAGGCCTGGCTGGTCAGCGGCGGCGTGCTCATCACGGCGGGCCTCGGCCTGCTCGGCACCATCCGCTACGACACGGACTACTGGAAGACCGCGATCTTCATGGCCCTGCTGGGCCTCGGCATCGGCATGATGATGCAGAACCTGGTGCTGTGCACACAGAACCAGGTCGAGCCCAAGGACCTCGGCTCCGCGTCCTCCACGGTCACCTTCTTCCGGTCCCTCGGCGGTGCGATGGGCGTCTCGGTCCTCGGCGCCGTGATGGCCAACAAGATCACCGACTACGCCACGGACGGCATCGCCGCCCTCGGCCCCAAGTACGCCGCCCTCGCCTCCGGCTCCAGCTCCAGCTCGATCCCGGACATGGACTCGCTGCCCGCGCCGCTGCGCACGGTGATGGAGAGCGCGTACGGCCACGGCATCGCGGACGTGTTCCTGATCGCCGCGTGCCTCGCGGCGGTCGCCTTCCTGATCACCCTGTTCATCAAGGAGGTCCCGCTGCGGACGGCGGGCGCGATGGCGCAGGCGGCCGGGGAGGAGACGAAGGCTTCCGCCGGGGCGTCGGCTCCCGCCGAGGCGCCCGAGGCGTCCGCGGTGTCCGACGGGTCCGCTTCCGCCGGGGAGAGGGTCCCGAGCTGGGCCGCCGTCCCCGCCACCGGCGAGGCCGGTCCCGAGGACGGTCCCGAGGGCACACAGCGGTTCGCGGCCGTGGCCACCGGTGCGACCGGCGACGGCGAGGGTGCGGGGTCCGGCATCCCGGTCCACGGCCATGTCCGCGGCGCCGAGAACGTCCCCGTCCCGCAGGCCGCCGTCACCCTGATCTCCCTCGAGGGACGCCAGCTGGGCCGGTCGGTCGCCCAGGCCGACGGCGCCTACGCGCTGGACGCGCCGGGCACGGGCTCGTACGTCCTGATCGCCTCCGCCGACGGGTTCCAGCCGCAGGCGTCCACGATCGTCGTCAACGGCGAGCCGGTCGCGTACGACGTCCTGCTCAGCGGGACCAGCGGCCTGAACGGGGTCGTCCGGGCCGCCGGGTCGAACGCGGGCGTCAAGGACGCGATGGTGGTCGTCACCGATGTGCGCGGCGATCTGCTGGCCACCGGAACCACCGGCGAGCAGGGCGAGTTCACCTTCGCGGAGCTGGTGCCGGGTGCCGTGACGGTCGCGGTGAACGCGCCCGGGTTCCGGCCGCGCGCGCTCCCCGTGGAGATCGGCGCGACGGGCGTGACCCGCGCGGAGGTCGTCCTCGAGGCGGGCGCCCGGCTCCGGGGCGTCGTACGGGCGCCGCACGGTCCGCTGGCCGATGCGCGGGTGACGCTCGTGGACGCGGCGGGCAACGTGCTCCGCACGGCGACGACGGGACCGGACGGGGCGTACGCCTTCGCCGACCTCGACACCGGCGACTACACGGTGATCGCGACCGGCTATCCGCCGGTGGCCACCGGGCTGACGGTCGCCGGGGCCGACGCCGACGGCCACGACATCGCACTCGCCCACCCGGGCGAGTAGCGAGCAGGACGGTTGTTCGCCGGGCGGGCGGCAGGGTGCTGGGTGCTCCCCGCCGCCCGCCCGGTTTCTCACGAGGAGACACCTGAGATGGCACTGACCGCGAGGATCCGCACCAAGGACGGATGGGCCGTGTCGCACGCGGTCGTCACGGTGACGGACATGACGGGCACGCAGATGCTGCGCGCCGAGGCGGACGCCGAGGGCGCCGTACGGGACGCGACCGAGCTGGCGCCCGGGGCGTACACGGTGATCGTCACCGCCGTCGGGTACGCGCCCGTGGCCTCCAGCGCGATCGTGACGGCGAGCCGACGCGCCGAGGTCGGGGCGGTCACCCTCGCCCGGCAGGGCGGCACCGAGCTGCCGCCGCCCGGACCGTGGACGGTCGACCCGGCGCACTCCACGGTCGCCGCCGTGGCGCAGCACCTGGGCATCTCCAGTGTGCGCGGCCGGTTCACGGAGTTCTCCGCGAGCATCGAGATCGCCCCGGACGAGGTCACCAGGTCCCGGGTGGAGGCGGTCATCCGGGCCGCGTCCATCGACACCGGCAACGGCATGCGCGACACCCATCTGCGCTCGGCGGACTTCCTGGACGCCGAGACCCACCCGGAGATCACCTACCGCTCGACCGGCCTGACGGTGGCGGGCCCGGACCGGTGGACCGTGCACGGCGATCTCACGTTGCGCGGGGTCGTCCGCCCGGTCGACCTGGACCTCGCCCACCTCGGCGTCGGCGCCGACCCCTGGGGCGGCACCCGGGCCGCGTTCCGCGCCACCGCGGAACTCCACCGCGAGGACTTCGCCATGAACTACAACCAGGTCGTCCAGGCCGGCATCGCCGCCATCGGTACGACCCTGAGGGTCGAGCTGGACATCCAGGCGGTGCAGGGGGACACGCTGCCCCGGGCGTAGGACCACCGGGGTCACGCGGTCGGGGTCCGTGTCGCCCTAGGCTGACCTGCATGGCACCGAACATCGCGACCAACACCGCCGTCACCCTGGACGAGTTGCTGGACTTCGTACGCCCCCGGCACCACGCGATCCTGCTGACCCGGCGGGCCGACGGAGGGCCCCAGGGGTCGCCGCTGACCTGCGGGGTCG
Source organism: Streptomyces phaeofaciens (assembly GCF_014648915.1). Lineage (GTDB taxonomy): Bacteria > Actinomycetota > Actinomycetes > Streptomycetales > Streptomycetaceae > Streptomyces > Streptomyces phaeofaciens. The sequence continues at coordinate 98,192 of NZ_BMSA01000012.1, forward strand.
ACGACTCGGGGCGGATCGTCGTCTCGACCTACCCGGAGCGGGCCAAGACCCGCAACGCCAAGCGCGACGAGCGGGTCAGCGTCCTCGTGCTGAGCGACGACTGGAACGGCCCCTGGGTGCAGATCGACGGCACGGCCGAGGTGATCGACTCCCCCGACTCCGTGGAGCCGCTCGTCGAGTACTTCCGCAACATCGCCGGCGAACACCCCGACTGGGACGAGTACCGGGCCGCCATGGTCAAGCAGGGCAAGTCGATCATCCGCATCACCCCGGAACGCTGGGGACCGGTGGCGACGGGGGGCTTTCCGGCGCGGCTCGCCCCCGAGGAGTAGTCAGCCGCGCTCCACCATCGCCTCGATGCCCGCGATCAGCAGGTCCAGGGCGAAGGTGAAGTCGCGGTTCATCATCTCGGCGACCGTGTCGCCGCCGCGGGCCGCCATCAGGCTCTTGGACTGTTCGATGATCTCGGCGGTCTGCGGGGCCTCGGCGGTCGCGGTCAGCGCCTGCCGGAAGTACTCGTCGGGGGTCAGCCCGGTGTCCGCGACCCGGCTGAAGAAGTGGCCCTCGATCGTGCCGTAGCCGTACACGAACTGGAAGACGGCCGAGATGGCACCGGTGATGCCGTGCGCGGGCAGACCGGTGCGCAGCACGACCTGCTGGACCGCGCGGGAGAAACGCAGCGAGTTCGGGCCGATGTTGAGGTAGCGGCCGGCGAGCGGCGACAGCCAGGGGTGGCGGACCAGAAGGGTCCGGTACAGCGTGGCCAGCGCGCGCAGCTGGGTCCGCCAGTCCTCGTCCGCGGCCGCCGGATCGGGGGGCTCCAGTTCGCCGAAGGCGGCGTCAAGGGCGAGTTCGAGGAGGTCGTCCTTGGTGTCGACGTACCAGTACACGGACATCGCCGTCACGTTCAGCTCGGCCGCGAGGCGGCGCATGGAGAACTTCGCGAGCCCCTCGGCGTCCAGCAGTCGTACGGTCGCCTCGGTGATCCGTTCCCGGTCGAGCCCGGAAGGCTGACCGCCACCGCCCCGGCCACGCCGCCGCGCCTTGCCGTCCTCCAGCCAGACACTGCGCTGCGCGGCTTCCTTGGCGGTCTCGGCCATGGCCAGCACCTTCCTGCGTTCCGGTAACTGGGAAAGATGCTAGGCGGCCGCCGCCCCGAGGTGCCGGAGGGAGCGGCGCGGGCAGCCAATTCGGGCCTGGGGGGCGAGCGGGGCTTCGGGGTGGGGGGCCTCGGGGTGGGGGGGCGGCCGGGGGGCGGGCGTGCAGCCAGGGCGGGCGCCCGGGGGCGGCAGGGCGGGCGGGCGCCCAGGCAGGCGGGCGGGCGGTCAGGGGTGCGGCCAGGGCGTGCCGTCGGGCAGGCGGCAGCCGGAGGCACGGCGATCGGCCAGGCGACAGCCGAACCCGCGGCGATCGGGCAGACAGCCGGCCAGGCGGCAGCCGAACCCACGGCGATCGGACAGACAGCCGGCCAGGCGACAACCGAACCCACGGCGATCGGACAGACAGCCGGCCAGGCGACAACCGAACCCACGGCGATCGGACAGACAGCCGGCCAGGCGACAACCGAACCCGCGGCGATCGGGCAGACAGCCGGCCGGGCGGCGGCCAGGCGGCCCGGCGCACGGCGGCAGGCCGGCAGGTCGCCAGGCGGGGCGAGTGCCGGCGGCGACCGCTCTCAGGTGGCCGGAGCCGGTGGCTCCTTCTGCCGCTCGGCCCTGCGCAGCAGACCCGCTGCCACCAGTCCTCCGGCCAGCACCGCCACGGCCCCCACCAGCTGCCCGGCGCCGAGCCCGGCCGACAGTGACTTCCCCGAGGCGACGGAGGAGCTGAGCACCGCGCCCAGCACGGCCACCCCGAGCCCGTTCCCGAACTCCGCCAGCGTCCCGTTGATCCCCGCGCCGACCCCGGCCTTCGCCGGCGGTATCGCGCTCATGATCGCGTGGGCCATCGCCGGGTTGGCGACCGCGCATCCCACGCCGATGAGCACCAGCCCGATCGCGGTGCCGGTGTACCCGTCGCCGGTGGTCGCGATGGACACCAGGCCGGCGGCCATCACCACCATGCTCGCCATGACGGCGACCGGCGTGCCCAGCTTCGCGGTCAGTTTCGGCGCCACCCCGGAGAAGTTGAGCGCGACGACCGTCAGCGCCAGCGGCGCGGTCCGCAGACCCGCCTCCAGGGGGCCGTATCCGAGGACGAACTGCAGGTGCTGGGTGAGCAGGAAGAGCGCGCCGCCCATCCCGAAGGTGATCAGTACCGCCCCGCCGACCGCACCCGCGAACCGGCGGTCACGGAAGAACGCCAGGTCGAGCATGGGGTGGGGGATCCTGCTCTCCCACCAGGCGAACACCGTCAGGACGACGGCCGCGACCGCCGCGCTCACCAGCACCCGCGCCGACGTCCAGCCGTGCGCCGGGCCGGAGATGATCGCGAGGACGAGTGACGCCATGCCGATGGTGGACAGGAGCGCGCCGAGCAGGTCGGGCCGGTCGCCCCGCGGGTTCTTCGACTCCGGCACCAGCGCGATCACCGCGCCCAGGGCCAGCGCCACGACCGGCAGGTTGATCAGGAAGATCGCGCCCCACCAGAAGTGGTTCAGCATGAAACCGCCGATCAGCGGGCCGGTGGCGAAGCCGAGCGCGTTCACCGCGGCCCAGATGCCGATCGCCTTCGGCTGCTCCTCGGACGTGAAGATCTGCATCACGACGGCGAGGGTGGTGGTGAGCAGCAGCGCGCCGCCGACGCCCATGCCGGCCCGGGCGGCGATCAGCTCGCCGCTGGTGTCCGCGAGTCCGGCCACGAGCGAACCGGTGCCGAACAGCGCCAGGCCGGTGACCAGCATCTTCTTCCGGCCGTAGCGGTCGGCGGCGCTGCCCGCGGTGAGCAGCAGGCCGGACTGCACGAGCGAGTACGCGTTGATCATCCACTGGATGTCGGAGGTGGTCGCGTCCAGTTCCTCGGTGAGGGAGGGGATCGCGACGTTCAGGATCGTGTTGTCGAGCAGGACGGTGAGCTGGGCCAGGCAGATCACGCCGAGGATCAGCCAGCGCTGGGAATGGCCGCCCCGCGGATCGCCGGCCCGGGGTCGGCCGGCCCGGGGGGACGGGGTCGTGGACGTCGTCGTCATGCTGTACACCGTAGAAGGATTCCTGTACGGCGTACAACAGAGTTGTCGGGCACGGGAGGACGGGTGCTCGGGCGCACGAAGAAGGGCGGTGGCTCGGGTGAGCCACCGCCCTTCCCACTCAGCCGTACGTCAGCCGCTCGACTTCTGGGTGAGGTCGTAGAAGGTGGCCGAACCCACCGTCACCTCCTTGAAGTTGGCCTGCACCCAGGTGCTGATCTGCGAGGACGTGCCGTCGCTGCTGCCGCCCATACCGCCGCCGCTGCCGCTGGAGACGAAGTAGTGGATCCTGCCGTCCGCCACGTACTCCTTGAACTGCGCCAGCGTCGGGGACGGGTCGGTGCCGTTGAAGCCGCCGATCGCCATCACGGCCTCACCGGTGGCCAGCTGGTAGCTCGCCGCGTTCTGGGCGCCGATCGCGGCCGCCGCCCAGGTGTAGTCGTCGGCGTCGGCCTCCAGCAGCTTCTTGGCCTCGTCGGTGACGCTCGCGCCGTTCAGCAGGCCGCCGACGCCACCGCCGCCGCCCATGCCGCCGCCTTCGCCCGTCTGACCGCCGGGCCCGGCCTGCTGACCCTGGCCCTGGCCCTGGCCCTGACCCTGGCCCTGGGTGGAGCCGTTGCCGTTCTGGCCCGGCATGCCCCCGCCGCCCATCTGACCGCCGCCGGGGAAGCCGTTGCCCTGCTGGTTCTGGCCCTGCTGGTTCTGGCCCTGGGTGTTGCCGCCGCCGTTCTGCTGCTGGCCGCCGGGGCCGCCGCCGTTGCCGCCGAAGCCGCCCCGGCCACCGCCACCGCCCGGACCGCCGCCGCCCATCATGGACGAGCCTGCCGGGCCCGCCGTCACGATGGAACCGGTGTGGCCCTCCTGGAGGGTGCTGATCGTGTACGCGGTCGGGCCGGCCAGCGAGGCCACCAGACCGAGCGAGGCCGCCGCGAGGGCGAGCTGACGGTTGATCCGGCCGGCGAAGACCAGGCCGAGCGCGGCGACCAGGCCGCCGATCAGCACCAGCCACTTCAGCCAGGGCAGGTAGTCCGAGGTGCGGTTGAGCAGGACGTACGACCAGGCCGCCGCCGCCACGACCGAGGCCGCGAGGGTGATCGACGCCCACAGTTCGGACCGCTTCTCCCACAGGATCCCGGCGCCCATGCCGATCACGGCCGCCATGTAGGGGGCGAGGGCCACCGTGTAGTACTGGTGGAAGATGCCCGCCATGTAGCTGAAGACGACCATGGTGATCAGCAGCGAGCCGCCCCAGACGAGGAACAGACCGCGGGTGGCCGAGGTGCGCTTGAGCTTGCTGGTCGCCACCAGACCGCCGACCAGCAGGATCAGCGCGGCCGGCAGCAGCCAGGAGATCTGGCCGCCGATCTCGGAGTTGAACATCCGGTCCCAGCCGGTCTCGCCCCACTGCCCGGTGTTGCCGCCGCCACCGCCACCGCCGACACTGCCGGTCTCCTCGCCGTTGAGACGGCCGAGACCGTTGTAGCCGAAGGTCAGCTCCAGGAAGGAGTTGTTCTGCGAGCCGCCGATGTACGGGCGGGAGGACGCGGGCCACAGCTCGACGATCGCGACCCACCAGCCGCCGGACACGATCAGCGCGCCCGTGGCGACGGCCAGCTGGCCGAACCGCTTCTTCACCGACACCGGAGCGCAGACCGCGTAGACGAGCGCGAGCGGCGGCAGGATCAGGAAGGCCTGGAGCGTCTTGGCGAGGAACGCGAAGCCGATCGCGACACCGGCCCACACCAGCCACTTCGTCCGGCCGTCCTCCAGTGCGCGGGCCACCATGTAGCAGGCCACGGCCATCAGCAGGGCCAGCATCGCGTCCGGGTTGTTGAACCGGAACATCAGCGCGGCGACGGGGGTGAGCGCGAGCACGGCGCCCGCGATCAGGCCGGCCGCGGCACTGAAGCGGCGGCGCACCGAGGCATGGACGACGGCGACCGTGCCGACGCCCATCAGCACCTCGGGGACGAGGATCGCCCAGGAGTTCAGGCCGAAGAGCCTGACCGACAGCGCCATCGGCCACAGCGAGGCCGGGGGCTTGTCGACGGTGATGGCGTTGCCCGCGTCCAGCGAGCCGAAGAAGAGGGCCTTCCAGGACTGGCTGCCGGCCTGGACGGCGGCGGAGTAGAAGGAGTTCGCGTAGCCGGAGGCGCTCAGGTTGTACAGGTAGAGCAGGAGGGTGGCGGCCAGCAGGCCGAGGAAGGCCGGGCGCGCCCAGCGGGGGTCCTCGGGGCGGCCGCGCCACAGTCTGCGGTACAGGGGCTGCTTCGGCTCACCCGACTCGGGAGCCGGGACCGCCGGTTCCGCGGTGGTGTCCGTCGGTGGCCAGGTCGTCGTCTGGTCGAGGTGGGTGGTCATCGGGCGTCCCCCGGGTCGGTGTCGTGGGGGCGCACCGGCTGCAAGCGCATGGTGGCGTCCCTCCAGGTGCCGTCCGCGGCTTCGCCGGCGCGGAACTGGGTCGTCGTGTCGAAGCTCGTCGTCGAATCGAAGCTCGTCGGGCTGTCGTGGCCGGTCGGGCTGTCGTGGCCGGTCCGGCTGTCGTGGCTCGTCCTGCCGTCGTAACCCGTCGGGCCGTCGTGGCCGGTCCGGCTGTCGTGGCTCGTCCTGCCGTCGTAACCCGTCGGGCCGTCGAAGCTCGTCGTGCCGCCGTGGCTCCTGGGCGTGGTGCGGCCCGTGGCCCTGTCGTGGCCGACGGCCGTGGTGTGGCCGGGGATGGTCTTGTCGTGGCCGACGGCCGTGGCGTGGCCGGTGGCCCTGTCCTGGCCCGTGGCCGTGGCGTGGCTCGTCGCGGTGTCGTGGGCGGTCGGGCCCGAGCGGTGCGGCAGCGGCGCGTGGGCCGGTGCGGCGGGGGTGCGGGGGGCGACCACGCCGGCCTGCGGCTCCTCGGCCTCCCGGCGGTCCGCGAACACCCACACGCGGAAGAGCAGGAAGCGCAGGACGGTCGCCGCGAGGTTGGCCGCGACCAGTACGGCGAGTTCGGTCGAGTGCGCGGGGGCGGAGTTCGCCGCGTTCAGCGCGACGAGCGAACCGCTGGTCAGCGCGAGTCCGATACCGAAGACGACCAGGCCCTGCGCCTGGTGCTTGACGGCCCCGCCCCGGCCGCGCACCCCGAAGGTCAGCCTCCGGTTGGCGGCGGTGTTGGCGACCGCCGAGACCAGCAGCGCGAGCGCGTTCGCGAACTGCGAGCCGCTGAACTGGCGGAAGCCGCTGTAGAGCAGCAGGTAGAAGAGGGTGGAGAGACCACCGACCACACAGAAGCCGACGAGCTGGCGGGCCAGGCCCTTGGGTACGTCCATGATGTCGCGGTCGCGGGGGTCGTCGCCGAACGGCCTGGTCAGCCGGTCCAGCGACAGCGAACCGGTGGCCAGCGCCTTCCCTACGCGCCAAACCCCCTTCAGGTCGTCGGTCGCCGTCTTCACGATGTGCACCGTGGAGTTCGGGTCGTCGACCCAGTCGACCGGCACCTCGTGGATACGGAGACCGGCCCGCTCGGCGAGCACCAGCATCTCAGTGTCGAAGAACCAGCCGGTGTCTTCCACCAGGGGGAGCAGGAGCTGTGCGACGTCACGCCGGATCGCCTTGAACCCGCACTGCGCGTCCGAGAAGCGGGCCTGGAGCGAGCCGCGCAGGATAAGGTTGTAGGCCCGGCTGATGAACTCCCGCTTCGGCCCGCGCACCACGCGGGAGCTGCGGGCCAGCCGGGAGCCGATCGCCAGGTCGGAGTGGCCGGAGATCAGCGGCGCCACCAGCGGCAGCAGTGCGTTGAGGTCGGTGGACAGGTCCACGTCCATGTACGCGAGGATCGGGGCGTCCGAGGCCGACCAGACGGTGCGCAGCGCACGGCCGCGGCCCTTCTGCTCGAGCCGGAAGGACTTCACCTCCGGGATCCGCGCCTCCAGCCGCTGTGCCACCAGGGGAGTGGTGTCCGTCGACGCGTTGTCCGCGATGGTGATGCGGAACGGGTACGGGAACGTACGCGCCAGATGGTCGTGCAGTCTCCGCACACACGGCTGGAGGTCCTTCTCCTCGTTGTAGACGGGGATCACTACGTCCAGTACAGGCGTACCGGCTGTGGCGGCCGGGAGGTGCTCCCGCGCCGGCAGGGTGCCGGGAGAAGAATCGGTTCGCATGACAACGACTTTCCTCAGGCGCCCTGTTGCACCCATGTGGTGGCACTGTGCTCGACCTGTGAGTCGAGTTGCCAGTTCGTTTCGGGGGCCGGCTGGGGCACGGCGGGGGCGAGCGCGGGCAGGTGCACGGTGAACACGGTGTGGCCGGGCACACTGTCGACGGTCACGGCACCGCCGTGCGCGGTCGCGACGGCCTGCACGATGGCGAGGCCCAGACCGGTCGAGCCGGAGGCACGGGAGCGCGAGGAGTCGCCGCGGGCGAACCGTTCGAAGACGTGCGGGAGCAGGTCCGGCGGAATGCCCTGGCCGTTGTCCTGGACGTCCACGCACAGCCAGGGCCCGCGCCGCTGCACGCGTGCGGTGACGGTCGTACCGGGCGGGGTGTGCGTACGGGCGTTGGCCAGCAGGTTGACGAGCACCTGCTGGAGCCGCGCCGAGTCGGCGGACACGAGAGCCGGCTCGTCGGGAAGTTCGAGGCGCCAGACGTGTTCGCGTCCGGCGGCGCGGGCGTCGCTGATGGTGTCGATGACCAGCGGTACGAGGTCGGTCTGCTCGAACTGGAGCGGGCGGCCCGCGTCGAGGCGGGCGAGCAGCAGCAGGTCCTCGACGAGCAGGGTCATCCGGCCGGCCTCGGACTCGATCCGGCCGAGCGCGTGCTTGGTGTCGGGCCCGACCTGCTCGCGTCCGCGCCGGGTCAGCTCGGCGTATCCCCTGATGGAGGCCAGTGGCGTACGCAGCTCGTGGCTGGCGTCGGCGACGAACTGGCGCACCCGCATCTCGCTCTCCTGGCGGGCGTGCAGGGCGCCGTGGACGTGGTTCAGCATCCGGTTGAGCGCGGCGCCGACCTGTCCGACCTCGGTGTGCGGGTCGGTCTCGGACTCCGGCACCCGCTCGCTGAGGTTGACCTCACCGGTGTGCAGGGGCAGCTCGGAGACCCGGGTGGCGGTGGCGGCGACCTTGCGCAGGGGGCGGGTGGCGACACTGACCATGACCGTGCCCGCGAGGGTGGCGGCGATGAGGCCGGCGACGGTGAGGCTGACCTCGACGAGGATCAGGGTGTTGATGGTTCCGTCGACGTCGGAGGTCGGGATGCCTACGTAGTAGTCACCGTTGTTGCCGTGGATGTACTGGACCCGGTAGGTGCCGAGGCCGGGGATCTCGACGGTGTGCCGCTTCTCGTCCTGCGTGACCGTGCCGAGCACCTTCATCTGGGCCTCGGTGAGTGCCTCGGGACTCATCTGCGGGATGTTGTTGTCGTCGTTCTTCTTGTCGCCGACCCTGCCGCTGGTGATCGAGCCGTTCTCGACCTTGGCCGCGAGGGCCTTCTGCGGCCCCGGGCCCTTGGCGACGAACTCGTCGAGGGTCATCTGCTGCTGGGGCGCGTTGGTGTCGCCGCGGGCGGCGCCGTTGTCGTTCTTGGCGCCGTCCTTGCCACCGGGTCCTCCGGCGGGGCCGCCGGAGAGACGCATGGCGGCCTCCTTCAGGGAGCCGTCCAGCTGCCCGTACAGGTGATCCCGCAGCACGAGAGTGGTCACGGTGCCGATCACCGCGCAGATCACGGCGATCAGGGTCACGGACACGACGACGAGTCGCGTCCGCAGGGTGCGCGGCTTCCCCGCTCGTCTCTTCTGCGGACGCGGTCGTCGTCGCCCGCTCATGAGACCGCGGGCTTGATCAGATATCCGGCCCCACGCCGGGTGTGGATCATCGGCTCCCGCCCGGCGTCTATCTTGCGGCGCAGGTAGGAGATGTACAGCTCGACGACATTGGCCTGGCCGCCGAAGTCGTAGGACCACACGCGGTCGAGGATCTGCGCCTTGCTGAGCACGCGCCGCGGGTTGCGCATCAGGAAGCGCAGCAGCTCGAACTCGGTGGCGGTGAGGTGGATGTTGTCCCCGGCCCGCGACACCTCGTGGCTGTCCTCGTCGAGGGTCAGGTCACCGACGACGAGCACGGAGTCGGAGCGCCGGTCGGCGGCGCCGGAGCGCCGGATGAGCCCCCGCAGCCGGGCCACGACCTCTTCGAGGCTGAACGGCTTGGTGACGTAGTCGTCGCCACCGGCGGTGAGGCCGGCGATCCGGTCCTCGACGGCGTCCTTGGCGGTCAGGAACAGCACCGGGACGTCCGGCAGCTCACGGCGCAGCCGGCCCAGGACGGTCAGCCCGTCCATGTCGGGCAGCATCATGTCGAGGACGACGGCGTCGGGCCGGAACTCCCGCGCGGTCTGGATGGCGCCCGTGCCGTCCCCGGCACTCCGGATCTGCCATCCCTCGTAGCGCAGGGCCATGGACAGCAGCTCGGTGATCGACAACTCGTCGTCCACCACAAGCACGCGAACGGGGCTCCCGTCCGGCCTCAGCAGTTCGGTGCGCCCCTGGGGCGAGGTCGTGGTCATGGGACACACCATGTCGGGGTCCTCTGAGAACACGCTTTCACCAGTCTGTGATTTCCCTGAGAAATACACAGGCACCTCTCAGGGAACGCCTGGGAACCCCTCACTCCACGTTGATCCCACGGGCCGCTTCGCCCCCTTTCGCGCGCAATGCGCCATCCCTCAGAACAGCCCGTCCTGACGATGCGCCTCCGCCTTGAACTCCCGCACCGGAACGGTGACTTCGCCCCCCTCCCCGACCGAAACCAGCCCCCATCCCCCCATCAGCCGCGTGTCGAGCACGACCACCGCGCCGGCGCCGGTCGCCAGATGCAGATCGGGCCCGGCGGCGGCCACCAGCTCCCCGCTCACCACACCCCCGGCGACCAGCCCGGTCACCTCGCCCCGGGCGGCGGGCGCCGTGTCGAGCCCGAACACCCGCACATGGTCGACGGCTTGGAAGGGCGCGCGGGCCAACGACTCCGGCCAGCCGGTCAGTTCCACCGCGCGCGCGTGCAACTCACCTATCTCGGCGGCCCGCTCCTCCGCTCCGGCCGGCAGGGCGGCCCGCACGGCCCGCTTCTCGCCGTACGGGATCCGGTCCGGCACCCGCAGGGCGGCCCGCAGCAGCTCCTCGCTGCGCCGGGCGGCCATCAGCGGCCCGGTGCCGAGCCAGCTGAAACAGACCGCCCCCTGCTCCAGCAGCCTCGCGGACCCCCGCCCGACCGCCGTGATCCCCACTTTGACCAGCCCCGGCCCGAACCACGCCAGGTACACGCGGTACGGCCGCGGATCGTCGGCGATCCCGTCCGCGGCGACGGAGTGGGCCCGGTCCAGGCGCGCGCACTCCTCGCACCGGCCCCCCGTACTGCGCGCCGACACGCCCGCCCGCACCGGACACGCGTGCCCCCGAGCCCCGGCGCACTCCCGCACACCCCCCTCCGCGACCCCGAAGGCCACGCGCTTCCCCCAGGACAGCGGGCTACGACGCCCCCGGTCCCACGTCAGCACGGGACCCTCCGCCGACCACCGAAGTCCCGTGCACTTCCATGCCTGTGCCATCACCCGCAACGGTAGGCCCCGGCACTGACAACGCGCCCCGACCAGCGGGAACGCGCCCCGCGAGGCGGCACCCGACACACCCCGGATGACCTCGGCGGGCCCCCGTGTCCCGGACCCGCATGCCCCACTCGGCCCGGGGCCGCACCCCGGGCGGCTTGCCCCAGCCCGCCAGGTGCAGCCCCCAGGTGACCAGCACGCTCACGCCGGCGATCACCAGCCCCCCGGCCACGAGAAGGCCGGAGCCGGCACAGACCCCGACCCCCACCACGGTGGTCCCCACGGTCGCGACGGCGACACCGGTCCAGCCGGCGACGGTGTGCCCCTCGTCATGCAGATGCGCCACGACTTACCTCACAATCTAAGAAGTCAACGACTCTCTTACAAGGTAAGAGAACAGGAAAGCGGATAACAAGGGACCAGCACGAAACAGTCGCCGAGCACCCGGTACAGGAGCAGTCCCCGCGATGACATCCACGCCGCCCCGCCCCGCCGCCACCCCCGCAGCAGCGCTGTCGGCGATGGACGACCTCATCGCGGCCAGCATGGTCGGCCAACAGGAGATGGCTCAGCGCCTCGGCCTCAACGTCACCGACCTGACCTGCTTCGCCTACGTCCTCCAAGCCGGCGAGAACCTCCTCACCGCCGGCGAGCTGGCGACCCGCGTCCAGGTCACGACAGGCGCGGTGACCGGCATCCTCAACCGCCTGGAACGCGCCGGCTACGTCACCCGCCGCCCCGACCCCCAGGACCGCCGCCGGGTCCGCGTGGCCGCCGAACCCACGGCCGTCGCCCGCGTCCACGCCCTCTACCAGCCCTACTACGACCGCCTCACCGCCCTCTTCGGCGACTACACCCCCGACGAGATCGCCGTCCTCACCGACTGGTTCACCCGCGCCACGACCCTGGCCCACACCTACCGCCGCGAACTCCGTCTCCAGCACGACACCGCCCCCTGAACCGGCCTCGGCCCGCCCCGGGCGGACGTGAACTCCGGCCCGCGGCACGGCGGCACACCGCGTACGCGAGAGGCCCCGGATCGCTCCGGGGCCTCTCGTCCGTGTGCGCTCGACAGGAATCGAGCCGCTAACCGGCGATGCGGGTGATCTTGTGGTTGCGGTCCAGGTCGACGACGAGCTTGGTGGTGCTGCCCTGGCCCCAGGTGAGGGTGACGTTGACCCGGCCGGCGGTGGCGGTGCTCTTGACCGTCCACTTCATGGGGACGTTCTGGGCCCGCAGGATGCCGTCCGCGTGGTTGCGGTTCTCCCACTTCACCACCTCACGGAGGTGGTCGGGCCGGACGTAGAACGTGCGGAGCTCGGTGGCCAGCTTGCCGTTGTCCGCGTCGAGCTGGGCGTCGATGTAGGCGCCGTAGAAGTCGGCGACGCGGGTCACGTTGTCCGACGACGTGCCGCTGATCGTCCGCTGCGCGACAGCAGCCGCCGTCGTCCCGCTCGTGGTCGCCTGAGCCGACGCGGTGAGCCCCAGCGGCAGAGCCACGGCGGCGACGAGGCCGGCGATCAGAGCGGTGCGGCGGACGTGCTTGCGGGCGGTCTTGTTGCTGTTCATGAGTGTGCTTCCCCGGTTTCGATGAGGTCGGAAGTGCGTCGCCGTCTGCAGAGCGTCCCTCTCGACCCCCGTGGCGTGGGGGCCGCTCCGGCGACACCAAGAGCATCGGCGGACGCTCGGCACGGCCACAACGGACGGCACCCGATCCGCAACGGTGGAACCGTCCCAGGCCTCCCGACCTCCCCATACAGGGAGTGCCTGGGATGCCGTCCTGGGACACGAGGCAGGAGGACCCGGTGCCATCTCAGGACGACGTGGAGGAGTTCGCGGCGCTGCTGCGTCGCCTGAAGGCGCGCACGGACCGCAGCTACGGCGCACTCGCCCGCCGGCTGAACATGAACACCTCGACGCTGCACCGGTACTGCGCCGGGGACGCCGTACCACTGGACTTCGCACCCGTGGAACGGTTCGCCGCGATGTGCGGGGCGAGTCCGGCCGAACGGGTCGAACTGCACCGGTGGTGGGTCCTGGCAGTGGCGGCACGGCAGAGGTCCCGGCCCTCCGCGGGGGCCGCGTCCGCGTCGACGACGGCCGCTGTTCCCGCGGCCGACGAAACGGCCGAGCCGGTGACCGTGACGGCGGCCGACCCCACACCGGCGGTCGCCGCCACCCCCTCGCCGGAGGAAAACAGGCCCGGTCCTCCCGAGCGGGCCGAAGCGCCGCGCCCCGCACCACGAAAGCCCTGGTACCGACGCCGCGTCGCGGTCACCACGGCCGTGACGACCGCGCTGCTGGTGACCCTGGGCAGCCTGTCCGCCCTGGCCGCCTCCGGACACTCCACGACCACCGGCGACGACCGGGCGTCCGGCACGCCGACCGCGAAGACCGCGGGCGCGCGCCACGGCTCCCCCACACCGTCCGCACCGCCCTCCACGGCGAGCGGCCGGCCATCCGGCTCGCCCTCCCCCAGGACACCGGCCGCGGGCGACGGCTCACCGAGCCCCACCACGAACCCTTCCCGCACCACCGCCTCCGCCGCCCCGCCCCTCACCTGGACCGCGAACTCCCAGCTGTGGCAGATCGGTTGCAGCCACGACTACGTCATCGACAAGGCGCCCCAGCAGGTGCCACCGCCCCCGGCGCCGCAGGACGCCGCCCCGTGGGCCCGGACCCAGGCGGCGGTGCACGGCGGCGAGACACTCGTGGGGATCTCGGTGCAGGGGCGGACGGACACGGCGGTCGTCCTGGAGGCGCTGCGGGTCCGCGTCGTCGGACGGGCCGCCCCGGTGAAGGGCACGGTCTACGCCATGGACCAGGGCTGCGGCGGCGACATGACCCCCCGCTCGTTCACCGTCGACCTGGACATGGACCGGCCGATCGCCCGCTCGGTCCCGGGCAGCGACAGCGCCACCGGAACGAACACCCCGGCGATGCGCATGCCCTACCGGGTGTCCGCGAAGGACCCCGAGGTGCTGATGGTCGACGCCCGGACCGTCGGCTGCGACTGCCGCTGGTACCTGGAGCTCGACTGGTCCTCACAGGGCCGCACCGGCACCGAACGCATCGACGACCACGGCCTCCCGTTCCGCACCACCGGCACCAAGGGCCTGCCCCACTACTGGTACGCGAACCATGGCTGGACCCCCTTCACGAGGTGACCCGAACCCCGCCCCGCCCCGCTGTGTCCGACCGACTCGGCGGGGCCCTGCGTGTCGAGCGGCGATCAGCGATCAGCCTTTCCGGCCGCGTTGATGTCGGCGGTTGACGCCAAAGGCCCCCGGGATGATCCCGGGGGCCTTTGATCTGTGTGCACTCGGCAGGATTCGAACCTGCAACCTTCTGATCCGTAGGATCGGGCAGGCCATTGGGCGGGCGCTCCGCTTTCCTCCCGGCTGATCGCTGATGGTCGTGATCAACAGCCTCTGTGTGCCGTCGTTGCCGTCAGGGTTGCCGTCAGCTCGGAACAGTGGCATCAGCTCGCAGCGTGGGCGATCGCCGCGACGCCGAGCCTAAGCCGCCAAGGTGGTGGGCCTGGCTGTCCGCTCCAGTTCCTTGAAGATGACGTTGAGGACTTCGAGTTCCTCACCGGTGAACAGGTCGTCGGGGCCACCCGGGGCAAGATCGGCAAACGAATCCTCGTAGAGGTCGCCCAAGCCCAGGATTCCGCGCTTTGCCACCGTATCGATGATCAACGTCAGGAAGTCGATCTGGCGGGAGCTGAGCTGCTTACCCGTGCAGAAGACTTCGAACGCCTTCTGTGCGGCCTGTCGATCCAGCCCGCACAGCCCGCGCACGAACAGGCCGAGGCCGCCAGAGGACCGCACCTCGTCGAGGTCCTCCTGGGAGGCGATGGCCTCTGACAGGAAGATCTCCTCCAGGTCCGCCAGATCGAGTTCGGTGATCTGCTCGTTGAGACGCAGTTTGCGCACCACCGGCTGGTCCTCGTGGCGCAGGAGGTAGGCCCGCGCCTTCTGCTTGAAGCGCTGCTCGTCCGTGCCCTGAGGCATTCCTTGGATCTCGGCCTCGATGATGTCACCGAACTGGTCGACGAAGTCGGTGTAGACGACGTTCCGCTTGACCTTGGGGTCGGTGAGCCGGGCGAGCCGACGCATACGGCGGCGCATGTCCTCCAGCATCGGGAGTGTCACGTCGTTCCACCACTCGTCGCCCGCCACCGCTTCCAGCAGCTCGGCCTGTTCACCGACCGCCGGGATGTTGGTCTTGGTGAGCAGGTTGGACGCGATGTCATGGATCTTCGTGCGCAGCTTGGCGAAGTCCTTGCCGCCTTCCAGCGCGGCAAGCTGGAGACCATACGCCATCAGGTCGAACCGCTTGGCCTCCTCGCCTGTCTCCTCGTCGTCCGGGCGGAACTCGCTGGGCAGTCCGAGCAGGTGGTCGCGGATCGCGGTGTCCGCGTCGTCGTCCACCCGGTGCCAGCTCCCGAAGTCGCTGAAGACCTCGACCTCCCGGCGGTGCGGGCGCACCAGGAAGTTGTCTAGGTTCATGCCGGTGACGGTGTGGTGCAGCCGGTGGGCCAGCGACCAGCGGATCTCCGCCTCGGTACCGATCGCGTCGGGGCCGGCGTCACGTGCCGGGTCGGGCTGCTGCCGCTTGTCCAGGACCCGGACCAGGTCGAGCTGGCGCTGGAGGAGCTTTTCGGTGAGGGTGACGGCCCTGCGCCCCTCCGACCGGTCGAGTTGGCTGTTGAAGAAGTCGATGTTGCCGCAGAAGTCAAAGACGTAGAAGTTCTGCTTGTTGTGCTCGGGGTTGTCGGGGTCGGGGCCATAGAGGGCGGGGCGCAGGCGGGTGCCGCGGCCGATCATCTGCCAGAACTTGGTCTTGGAGAAGACCGGCTTGGCGAAGACCAGGTTCACCACCTCGGGCACGTCGATGCCGGTGTCGAGCATGTCGACGGAGATGGCGATGTCGGGGGCGTTCGGCGGGTTCTTCGGGTTGGAGAAGTCGTCGATGAGGGACTGGGCGTACGTCTCCTTGTACGTGATCACGCGCGCGGTGTGGCCGGCACCCTGCGGGTAGTTCGCGTTGTAGCGCTCCTCTATGTACCGGGCGTGGTCGTTGTTCTTGGCGAAGATGATCGTCTTGCCGAGCCGGTCGCCGCCTTCGACGCGGTGGCCGCGCGTCATCAGCGTCTCCAGCATCTTGTCCACGGTGTCCTCGTTGAAGAGGATCTTGTTCATGTCGTGGCGGCCCACCGCGTCCGGGATGTCACCGTCCTCGGTCCACTCCTTGGCGTCCCACTCGGCCTTCTCCTCCTCCGAGAGGTCGGCGTAGCGGATACCCTGCTCCATGAACTTCAGCGGCACCTTCACCGCCTTGGGGAGGACGAGGTAGCCCTCGGCGGCGGCTTCATGGAGATCGTAGGAGTCGGTCGGGACTCCGTCCTCCATGGCGAACAGCTTGTACGTGTTGTGGTCGATCTCGTCCTTGGGCGTGGCGGTCAGGCCGAGCAGTAGCGAGTCGAAGTAGCGGAACAGCTCGCCGTACTTCGCGTACACGGAGCGGTGCGCCTCGTCGATGACGATCAGGTCGAAGTGGCCAGGCCCGAAGCGGCGGCGGCCCGCTCCGTCGATGACGTCGATCTGCTTCATCATCGTCTGGTACGTGGAGAGGTAGACGCGGGCCGCAGCGGCCTTGTCGTCGAGGAGGCTGGCCGCGGGGGTGTTCGGCAGGTTCTCCTTGAACGCCTTCATGGCCTGGGTGACCAGCGCCTGCCGGTCGGCGAGGAAGAGCACCCGCTGTGCCCAGCCCGCCTTCATCAGCTGGTCCACGAGGGCCACGGTGGTACGGGTCTTGCCGGTGCCGGTCGCCATGACGAGCAGCGCCTGGCGGCCCCGGTCCCGCTCGAAGGTCTCGCCCACCCGCTTGATCGCGCGGAGCTGGTAGGGGCGGCCGGCGATCTTCTCGTTCACCGGTGTGGACGTGAGGGAGAGGCGTCCGGCGCGCTGGCGGATGTGCCAGTGCAATTCGTCCTTGGTGAAGAAGCCCTGCACCTGGCGGGGCGGATAGCCGAGGCTGTCGTCCCAGAGATAGGTCTGGTACCCGTTGGTGTAGAAGATCACCGGGCGGCGGTTGAACTGTGCTTCGAGCGCGTCGGCGTACAGCTTCGCCTGCTGCTGCCCGTCACGGGCGTCCCGCTGGGTCTTCTTGGCCTCGACGACGGCGAGGGGCTTGCCGTCATCGCCCCAGAGCACGTAGTCGACGTAACCCTTGCCCGTCTTGGTGGGCATCCCGGTCGCTATCGGATACTCGGTGTCCTTGCTCGGGATGAGGAGGTCCCAGCCCGCTTCCTTGAGGAGCAGGTCGATGAAGGCGTCGCGGGTCGCCTTCTCGTCGTAGTCGTGGGTGTCCTGTACGGCCTGGTTGGCGGCCTTGGCGGCGGCGACCTGCTTCTTGAGCTCTTCGAGCTGTCGGGCGAGGTCCGCGTTCTGGGCGCGCTCGGCGGCCAGCTCCTCTGCCTGCTGCTTGAAGCGTGCCTCGTCCTCCGCCTCCTTGGCCTTGAGTTCGGCCTGCTTCAGCGCGCGAACCTGCGGGGAGAGGGGACGCGGTACGGCGCTGGTGTCGAAGTCCAGCCCGGCAGGCGGCAGAGCCGAAGCCTGGCGGGTGTAGGTACGGGCGAACCAGTAGAGGGAGTGGAACAGCTCCTTGACGCTGGCCTCGGCGACGGTCTTCGGGACGGGGGCGGCCTTGTGCACGGCGTTGTTGCCGTGCCGGCGGATGAGGTCCATCTTGGCGTTGACCGTCGGCCCGACGAGCTGCCGGAAACTCGGCTCGTGGAGCATCGCCGCGAGATCTTTTTTGTAGGGCTCGCTGAGGCTGCTGTCCTTGTCGTACATCCAGCGGGCGGTGATCTCGATAGCGCGGCGGGCGTAGAAGCAGGCGGCACGGGGGTCGTGATGGATCAGCCGCTCGGCGCGGATCGCCTCGTCGTAAAGGGCGGGCCACTCGGCTCGGAGGAAGCTGAAGTTGCCGTTCGCGGTATGGCCGACGTTGTCGGCTGCGGCGCGGTCGCGGGCGTGCTTATCGTGACTTGCCTGGCCCTGGCTGTCGCTGTTCTGGCCGCTCTGACCATTCTGCTCGCTACCCATGGCGGTGCGGTGTCCCTCTCCCCTGTGGCGGCCTTGTCGTACGGGCCCGGGGCTCGGCATCCCGGCCCGCACGAGGCCGACGTTTCCGTCCGTCTCCTACGGCAGAACCACCCGCGGGCCAGGCTCCCCTGCCCGGCCCGCGGACGGCGTGTTGTGCTGGTGGTGCGGTCGGCGCTGCGCACCGGGTGCGGCGAGAGCGGTCTACGCAGCTTCGCCGGGAGCTTCATGATCCCAGAGAGTGCCGGAGAAGGCACGGTGCTGGAGAGAGGAGAAGAGCTCGTCGAGGGCGGCGAGGTGCCGGACATTCCTGGCGCGCTGGCTGTCCACGCATTCCACTCGGCAGACAAATTCCTGTTGCCTACTCATGGGCGGCACCATAAGGGAAATAGATGAGAACTGCGTCTTGTTGACCAAGCCTGTCATGGCCCCTGTCGATTTCTGCTGAATCAGAGCCTTACCCACACGGATCTGCTCCAGCATAAACCGCGGCAACGGGTCTTGGGAGATGAAGGCATTGATCTGCTGATTGATGGCAACCCGCCGCCCCGCCAGCACTGCATTCCCGATACTGGCCGGACTGCCCGCGATACATGTCACCAAAATCGATTCGGCGGGGACGACGCGACCGGCTTTCTCTCCCGCTACGGTCAGGTGCTCGGCCGCCTGGCTCGGGTTCAATTCAGGCGGCCTAATGTTATCGGTTTTGATCCACTCGATACCCTCACCGTAGTTCTCAGGCCTGGCTCGCGAGGGCGTGTTTCCCGTAACTACCACACCGAGCTCGCCGATTGTTTTTCGATCCCACAAGGCATTACATGAAGCAGGATCACCGAACATGTCGAGGAAGATGGACTGGGCGAGGTCGTCAAGAAGGGCAATGGCCTCGCGACGCTTGGCACGGAGAGTGTCTACCTGGTCGAGGACAGCAGCGATGCGCCTCTGCTCCGGAAGGGGAGGGAGTGGAACTCTAAGAGCCAGCAGGCTTTCCTTACTTACCGTGGCTTGATTTACCCATTGCTTACACAGGCCACGAAAGATTCCTGACTCAAACTGGCATGACAGCCAGCGGCTAAGGTATGCAGGATCGAGCTTTTCTCCGTCAGTGCGAATTCTCTGAAAATGGTTACTGTACACCGCTTCTTCGTCAAGGCCAGACCAGAATAGCGTCTTCCCAACCAAGTCAGGGCTATTGGTGGCATTGAACAGAACATCGCCAGCGAGAAGCTTATTTTTAGCGACACCCGGATGATTCCGGGGCACCCGACGCTGCTTGCCCAGATCAATGTCACCTGACTTGGTAACATTGTTCATTCGGACCTGGAAGATCCCGTTCGGATCAACCTCTCCGCACGCAAATCCCGGCTTGACCTCACGAACAAGATCTTCGAGCAATGGCCTGCGCAGCTCGGTCACGCCAGCATTCCCTTCAGCTCTTCCGTTCCCTTGGCAATCTCCTCATTCAGGCGCTCCAAGTCAGCCAGGATGTCCAACGGCGCGCGCGTCTTGATCTCCTCGCGGACGATCTCCTTGTATCGGTTTAGTGAGAGGTCGTAGCCCTGCGCTGCGATGTCCGCCTTGGATACACAGAAGCTTTGCTCGGTCCTGGCCCGGTCCCTCTCGGTGCCGTCTCGTTCCTGCCAGCGCGCAAGGACGTCCGGGAGGTTGTTCTTCAGGAGTTCGTCCGGCGTCAGCAGTTCGCCCTGTGGGCGTACGCCCAAGCGCTCCTCCGGAAGCAGCGGGTTGCGCTTGTCGTCCAGGCTCAGGCCGTCCGCCTGCACGTCGTAGAACCAGACGTGGTTCGTACCGCCCGAGTCCGTCCTCGTGAAGAACAGGATCGCGGTCGACACACCGGCGTATGGCTTGAAGACCCCGCTCGGAAGCTTGACCACCGCCTGGAGCTGCTGTTCCTCCACCAGGATGCGGCGCAGCTCCTTGTGCGCCTTGGTCGAACCGAACAACACCCCATCGGGGACGATGACGGCCGCCCGACCACCGGGCTTCAGGAGCCGCAAGAATAGGGCCAGAAACAGCAGTTCCGTCTTCTTCGTCTTGACGATGCGCTGGAGGTCGACCGCCGTGGACTCGTAGTCCAGGTTCCCTGCGAAAGGCGGGTTCGCGAGGATCAAGGAGTAGCGCTCGGCCTCGTCGGCCGCACTCTCCGCGAGCGAGTCGCGATAACGGATGTCCGGGTTCTCGATACCATGCAACAGCATGTTCATCGAGCCGATGCGGAGCATCGTGTTGTCGAAGTCGAAGCCGTGGAACATCGACTCGTTGAAGTGCTTACGCTGCTCCACCCCCAGCAGCGCGTCACGATGCACCCGCTGCACGTACGACGCCGCCTGCACCAGGAAGCCAGCTGTGCCGCACGCCGGGTCACAGATCTCGTCGCGCGGCCCCGGCTGGGTCATCTCGACCATCAGGTCGATGATGTGGCGCGGCGTGCGGAACTGACCGTTCTGGCCAGCCGTGGCGATCTTCGCGAGCAGGTACTCGTAGATGTCACCCTTAGTGTCGCTGCTGTCCATAGAGACGTCGTCGAGTAGGTCGACGACCTTCGCGAGCAAGTTGGGCCCCGGAATCGTGAACCGGGCGTCCTTCATGTGGTGGGAGTACGTCGATTCGTCCCCACCCATGCGGCGCAGGTACGGGAAGACGCCGTCGGCGACGAGCCCGTACATGATCTCGGGGTCCTTGACCTTGAAATTCTGCCAGCGCAGATTTTGCTGGTCGTCCGAGAAGAAGGGGTCCGGGTCGGGCTTGCCCGTTGCGGTCGCCTTGCGGTCCTTGCGGGTCTGGATCTCGTCCAGCCGCTTGATGAAGAGCAGGTATGTGATCTGCTCCATCACCTCCAGCGGATTGGAAATGCCGCCCGACCAGAACGCGTCCCAGACGCGCCCCACCTTGCTCTTCAGCTCGCCCGTAATCACACAGAGGATCCTACGGCCCCCGAACCCCGCGCCATCCAGACTTGACATGGCCGAGACTCCGCCACCCCGGGTCTCATACGTCGACCTCCGCGCACACCGTCTTGCCCGGCCCACCATCCCGCAGCTTCGCCGTCGCTGGCCGCCTGGGCAGCGTTCCTCGGCTTCGCCCGTAAAGGTTGACCGAAACCCGTACCACCTAACGTGCTCTCGGCTTGACCGACCGTAGTCGTTCTCGGCAGGATCGGCCTCAGCAAGCAAAACATCGCGCATATGGCTGCGCAGACCCTGTGGCCGTCCCTTCGGGGGCGGCCACAGACGTGTCTCGGGAGGTTCGGTGCATCTGTGCTACATCGACGAGGCGGGCAACGGGCAGACGCTCGAGCCCATGAGGCCTGACGCCCCTCCGGTCCTCGTCGTCGGCGGATTCACCGTGCCCCGAGCCCAGATCAAGTCTCTCACCTGGGCCTTCCTCGACGTCAAGAAGCACTACCGGCCGCAGTTGCGGAACACGGACCAGCTCTCCGAGGTGATCCAGCACGAGATCAAGGGCTCGGACGTCCGCAAGAACCTCCGTGCCGGCAACCACGGCTGGCGACGTGCGGCCATGGAGCTGGTGGCTTCGCTGCTCGACATATTGGAGTCTCACGAAGCCCGTATCCTCGCCCGCGTGTGGATCAAAGAGGAAGGGCTGGCGTTCGACGAGTCCGGGGTGTACCCAGCCTCCGTCGCCGCGTTGAACGAGACCTTCCAGGCTCAGCTCGCCCATGAGCACTCGCGCGGCATGATGGTCCTCGACAGCCGCACGAAGGTGAAGAACGCTCCCAATGTCCACTGCGTGACCACCCGCAAGTACCGCGCGGGCGGTGACAGCCTCCGCGGAGTCATCGAGTCGCCGGTCTTCGGTCACAGCGACACCCACACGCTCCTCCAACTCGCCGATCTCGTGGTGTCCTCCCTGCTCTTCCCCATCGCGTGCCATGCCTACCTGGGCGACGTGACGTGGAACGTGCACTGCGACAACGCTTACCGGCCATTGCGGGAGCAGTTCGGGCGGCGGCTGAAGAAACTGCAGTTCCGGTACCAGGACCCGACGGGGAAGTGGCGCGGCGGGATCGTCGTGTCCGACCGGCGGACGCAGCAGCCGTCCAGCCTGATGTTCGGACCTAAGAAGACGGTGACCGTGCCTACTGCTGCGATCCCGGGACAACCGGGAGCTCCGGCTCCCGAGCAGTGTGAGGCCGAGCCGGACGGCGGTTTGCCGCCTCTTCCCTAGTGGGAGGACCTACGACAGGGGCGACAGCTTTCGCAGCCAATTTGCCCAGCTCAACGGCACGATGGCCCCGCCTCTCTTCTAAAGCGGGGTTGCGGGCGCGATCAGCCGAGATAGGGCCGCTCACGGTGCTCCAGGAAGTGGCGGATCCTGAGCCGCTGCGTGTGGTGCATCGGTAGTTGGTCAATCTCCTCGGGCTGGACGAACCGCAACTCCGTGGACTCGTCCGAGATCGCGAGCTGGCCCCCGACTACACGGGCGGTAAAGCAGACATTGAACTGTCGGCGCACCTCACCGTCAGAGTAGGCGATGACGTGGCGAGGGTCTGTGTACGTGCCCACGAGCCCGGTGATCTCTACGTCCAGACCCGTTTCTTCCTTCACCTCGCGGACGGCCGTTCCTGGGAGGGAATCGGTCATCTCCATGCCGCCACCAGGTAGCGCCCAGAGATCGTTGTCCCGGCGGCGCTGAAGGAGCACACGCCCTTCGCCGTCGGTGATCACGGCAGACGCGGCGACCACCAAGCTGTTCGGCGCGGGTGCTGCTGGGTCGTCGTAGTACTCGGTCCGTGCCATGGTCACTCTTCCGTTACCGGTGTCGCGGTCTCCCACACAGCGTCGAAGCTGCTGGCGTAGGTGTCGAACATGCCGCCCTCTCCGTTGCGCCGAAGATGCCACACGGGAGCACCGTAGGCGTTCACGCCCCAGACATGGGCATTGACCAGTGTCTGGTCATCCGCGCGGTAGATCGAGTTGTAGAGCGTGGTGGCATGGGTCCGCACCTCGATGCCAGGTACCCCGGCAAGGGGGCGATAGTGCATGAGGGCGAGTCGGCAACGGGACTCGATGCCGTGGCCGAACCGCTCTTCTGTGCCGCGCTGTTGGACATTCACGCTGTCCGGATCGCCGATCGCGATACGAACCGCGCACCCGTCGGCAGCTCGCTCTCGCAGCAGGTCGTTGAGCCGCGGGTACGCCTCGTGCAGGAAGACGGCGGCATACACCAACACGTCGATGTGCCTGCGGGCCTGCGTCAACATGTCCACGAAGGTGGAGACGGGGATGTCCGCCCGCTGATCGTAGAGAGCCACAAGTTCCGGGCTGACTGCGCGGGCAGGGCGTGCCTGCCGGAGCGCGGGCCATAGAGCGTGCACGTCTTCTCCTAGCGTTTCCGCTGCCAGCATGGCCGTGGCACGACGCGGCGTACGCCCCAAATTGACCCATCGTTCAACGGACTTGGGATCGACTTCGACCCTGTCCGCAAGGGCGGTGTACGTCCAGCCGCCGGCCGCCATGGCAGCACGTAGCTTCTCGTTCGGCATCCCAATCTCTCCCAACACTCGGGGACGGCGATAGGGACGTTCTACCCGACGAGAGACGTCCCGAAGTGGTGTTTGTCGGAGGTTTCGACGTCCCCATGAGCGACAGTATGCTCGTGCACATGGCGAGCAACCAGCAGACCAGACCAGGCATCGGTGAACTGGCGAAGGACACCTCCAGGAACCGCATCGGCATCGTCATGGATGAGGTCGGCGGCCGTGTGCAGATAAGGCCGATCGGCGGCGGCGCCGAGTGGGACGCCATGCCGGACGACGTGGAGCCGCCGAGTGCGCGGGAGGAACTGAGCGCACGTCTGGCCATCAAGAACCGCAATCGTCGGGCCGGGCTGTGATGCGCGTTATCGGCCAGTACGCGGGAGTCCTGTTCATCGTGGTGATCAGCGGGTCGTGCGGCCTGGTGATCGGCATGGCTCTCGCCATGGGCTAGTAAACGGGCCGCCCCGGACGGGCGCCAACCCCCGGCTCCCCCTTCCCCGTTCGAGGCCGGCCATCCAACCCACGCACCGACACACACAAGGAGCAGTCGCATGACGGCAACGGCAAACGATCAGAAGACCGGACGCGCGGTGGCTGGTGAGGAGCTGTTCGAGAGCCTCGCCCACTTCGTGGTCATCCACAACGGGCAGTCGCCCGACCGTGCCGAGCGAATCGCGGACCAGGCGGTGGCCTTCCTGGTCACGGCGGCCACCGCCACGGTTCCCATGGTCCCGTCGGATGACGTGGACCTCGGTCTGCACGCGCTCATCCTGCACACGAAGGAGTACGCGGAGCTGTGCGAGCGGTACGCGGGCCGCTTCCTGCACCACAACCCGAAGCCAGGCGGAGGGGCCCGCGACCCTGAGAAGGTCGCCACCTCGGCACGCGCCATGAAGGCGGCGGGGTTCATGGTCTTCGACGACCTGTGGACCGTGGACGGCACGAACCTCGTGCAGTGCGACTCGGACTGCGGACGACCGTACGGACAGGCGTAGCACACGACAGCAGCGGCGCGGCCGGCCTCGACTCGTGGTCGGCCGCGTTCGCCCGGAAGGAGAAGCGAGTTGCCCGGCTCAACCCCTGAACTGCCGATCGTGGTGCTCAACGCGCTCATGCCCACGGCTCAGCGCTTGGTCCTCAACCGTCGGGGCTCCATGGTCTGGGAGGTGGAGGGCCCTCGCGGCCGCCACGCCGTGAAAGTCGGCTATCCGATCGAGGCCACAGCCGACTGGCCCGCCCAGCCCTGGACCGCGCTCGCGCCCGCCCGCGAGGGTGCCGTGCTGTATCGCCTCGGCCTCGCTGACTTCGCGTACGGCGAGTGGGAAGACGGGACCTGGAACTTCCAGCCGTGGCGTGAGGGGCCGGACCTGTACCAACTGTGGGAGCCCTGCCGTAGGCCAGACTCCTCCATCACACCGCACACCAGCGTGGCGTTGGGCTGCGTCGAGGCGCTGGCCGAACTGCACGCCAAGGGCTGGGCGCACGGTGACGTACAGCCCGCCCACTTCATCATCGGGCCGGAACGAACGCACCTCATCGACCTCGCCCTTGCCCAAGGCGGCCACGTGCCCGAGGGGTACAACTTCCCGTTCCGCGGCTGCCTCGTTCACTACGAGGCACCGGAGGTCGCGCGCAGCGTCCTCGACACCGGAGAAGCCGAGCCGACGCCGGAAGCCGACGTGTACGCGCTCGGCGCCTCCCTACTGATCTCCGCTACCGGCTGGCGGGCGATGGAGTACCCGGACGACGCTCCCCGCTCGGTGCAGAGAGAGGCCGTGGCGAACGGTCGGCGCCGACCTGTGAAGGCGCCCGGTGAGCTGGGCGAGTTGATCGACGCGATGCTCAGCCATGCGCCAGGGGACCGCCCCACCATCTGCGAGGTGGGCAAGGCTCTGAGCTGATTCCGAAGCGCCAGTTCGTCGGCGCCGCTCGCACGACTACGACCGACAACTCGAAGACCGGACCACCCCTCAGCCTGGACAGCATTCCGGGTGGTCCGGTCACGGAAGCCCTGATCAGGACCCCGGTGCCGATGCTACCGGGGCGGTTGGCGTGCTCGAACGCGGGTGCGGCTGCAACCCCGGCTTCGCGATGTCGAGTTGGAGAGGGTTCTGAGCTGAGCCAGCGAAAGTCAGCCACGACGGCGGGTGCGCCGACTGAGCACCCGTCACGTGTGTTTCCAGCAACCCCGTGCCGTCCTCAACCACGCTTCTTCCATCGTCACGGGCCGCACCTCGATCCGACTTGGACGTTGCCGACGTGGCCAGCCCTCTGGGCTCGGGCTGCGGCTCTGTGGGCCATGCGGCGTCAAGCGGTGGGCGGTTGGTGGCGTGGTCACGCTTGGTGGGCGTCGGCCTGGTCCTGATGCTCGGAGTGGTCGGGTTGCTTCCTGGTCTGGTCGTCCGCCTTGGCAGGACTGCGCGCTGAGCGGGTGGGGGCCGCCGGAGCGGTGGCGGAGACAAGGAGCGGCGGCGGCCCCTGGCCGCCAGCGCGCGCGGCCCGCCGTAGGCGGGCCGCCTTGATCCAGTAAAGAAACTCTGAACAGCTCCGCAGGGCAGGGCAACGGTCGAGCAGCGCGAGAGACACGCGACCGCACGACGAACAAGCTCCTGATCTGCATCAGAGGCTCCGTTGGGCAAGCGATCGAGCGGTGCCTTGGCGGTTCGAGCTAACACCGACGCAAGCGACGGCACGGCGGCAAACGGGGAGCGATGACCGAGCGCATACCGGACAACGAAATGGGGTTGACCAGCATTCACGTCGGGGACACGGAACAGGTGGCCGCACTGATCAAGGAAATGCGAGCCATGGTCGGTCGCCTCAGTAGGGAGACCAGAGAGTTGCGAGACGAAGTGATCAAGCTCAGGGCTGCGGCTTCGCCTGCTGGGCAGCCTTCAGCTCCTCGACCTCACGCCGAAGTTCCTGATGATCAGCGCTGAGGGCACGAATCTCGTCTCGTAGCGCTGTGAGCATTTCAGCGAGGGTGGCGCCGGCGGCTTCAGCGTCGTCGGGCCTTCCCTCCGCTTGCTCTGCCTGGCTGGGCTTCTTGTCATCTTTGACCAGGTACCAAGCTGGCGGGGTGTAGACCGCCGAGAACTCGTCACCGCCATCGTGATCCGCGACGAAGCTGCCCCGACCGTGGATCGTGTAGACCAGACCCTCTTCGCGCAGCACGTTGAGCGCGGACCGAATGGTCATGTTGGCCACGCCGAAGCGTTCCTGTAGCTCGCGAATGGCGGGCATCTGCTCGCCCCGCTTGATCCGTCCCTGCAAGATGTCGCGCCGGAGCTCGTCGGCAGCGTGCTGATACGGCGGCCGACGGTCCTGCTTGTTCTCTGGCGCGGGGCTCATGGCCCAAGAGTAACGACCTCTAGCACGCCTAGCACACCCCGCTGACATAGGTGTCCTATGCCAGATGACACCTAGCTCACCACACTCACTTGACACTGCTAGGTCAGCTATGTTCAATGGTGATCACGCCCCACCGCTCCGGCGGAGCGCAACCGAAAGGACTCAATTCCCATGGCACGCATCCGTGTTGGCCTGCTCTCCACCTCGTCGTTCATGGTCGGCACCCTGCCGGTACCGAAGTACGCGGACGCCGAGAAGACGCAGTTCGCGACCGACCGCGAGACCGGCGCGAAGCTCTACACGATCACCCTCTTCTTCATGGAGGAGGACCGCGCCGAAGCCTTGAAGATCACCGTCCCGGAAACCGGTCTCCCCAACGGCCTCCGGCCCGGCGTCCCGGTCATGCCGATGGAGCTGTTCGCCACCCCGTGGGCGCGGATCTTCAACGGCTCGCTCTCGGACGGCATCGCCTACCGCGCTGATCGGCTCGACCTGGTGGCCCCGGCCGCTGAGGCGGCGTGAGCGGCACCGCTTACCGGTCCGGCGCTGAGCGCAGCTACCCGCTGCCTCACGCCGGGCCGGATGCCCGGCTCACCGAATCGCTCGTGACCTCTGTGGCGGCCGTGCTCGTCGGCTACGGCTACCCCCGCCTCGGTTCCTCGGCGGATCGGGCGGCCCTCGAATCGGCCCTCGTGACCTTCCTCTACAACCCTCAGGAGAACCACGCATGAAGGATCCGAACGCCCCGGCTGGAGGGATCGTTGGCAACACGCCCCTCGTCGTCGTCCTGGTGCTCGCCGTGATCGTCGGCTGGACGGTGTGGTGGGTGGTCCGCTACCTGCGCGCTGACACCATGACCCGGCAGTCCATCCGGCAGGCCGTACGTGTGCGGTGGGGCTGGAAGCGGCTCGCACCGATGCTGAAGCTGTCGGCCACGGACAAGACCCCGACCGCGCTGGCAACGCTGGCGAACACGAACGGCAAGCCCATCAAGCCGCGCATCCTCATACCGGCTCTGAAGGTGACACACGACGCGTACGGAGTGATCGCGCGGGCCCAGTGCCTGCCCGGCGTTGGCCTCGAACAGTTCCAGAAGGCTGCCCCACATCTGGCGGATGCCTGGCGGTGCACACGGGTGGCCGTCACGCAGGACCGGCCGGGGCAAGTCGTCATCCGGGGTGTACGCCTGGACCCGCTGAAGTTCCCCACCAAGCACCGCCCTACAGGTGACGTGCCGGACGAGACAGCTCGGTGGGACCTCGGTGTCGACGAGTACGCCCAGCCGGTGTCCGTGAACCTCACACAGGTACCCGGCGTGACCGTGGCCGGCCTGCCCGGCTTCGGGAAGACCAGCCTGGTCAACCGACTTCTCTCGGACTGGGCGCCCTCGTCCGCGGTGCAGTTCGCCTGCGCGGACGGCAAGGTCTCGGCTGCGTACGAGGGCGACTACGCCGACTGGGTACAGCGCATGTTCGCCTTCGTGGGCGATGACCTGGAAGAGGCCAACAAGCTGTTCGGCCACCTCGTGGAGCTCCGGCGTGCGCGGTCGGCCTCGGTGCGCTCGGTGCTCGGGGTGAAGTCCATGTGGGACGTGGGCCCGTCCGACCGCTGGCCTCTGGTCGTGCTGATCATCGACAAAGCCCACACCTACTTCCGCGACCACAAGGGCAGCGACCCGAAGACGAAGAAGCTCGCCGCGTTGGCCGCCGAGAACGCCCGGCTCGTCGAAGACCTGGTGAAGAAGGGCCGTTCCGTGGGCCTGCTCGTCATCCTCACCACCCAGAAGTCCACCGGCGACGCGATCCCGACCTTCATCCGCGACGTGTGCCCCGTGGGCCTGAGCTTCGCGCAGAAGACCGCCGAAGCCGCCGTAGCCGCGCTCGGCGAGGAGATCCGGGAATGGCCGGACGCCAACCCGATCAACCTCCAGGACCCCACCTACGTCGGCGTCGCGTCCATGAACCACCAGTCACAGCCCGGCTTCACCCGCATCCGCACGCCGTACGTGGCGGACGCGGACGCGGCCCGCATCGCCAAGCAGACCGCGAGCCTCACCGCAGACCCGTACGCCCTCCTTGGCCCTCGCCTGGGGGACCTGGACCTGGCCAAGGCAGACACCGAGGCGGCCTGACTGCCTCCGCCCTGGACGCACACGACACCACTGAGAGGAGGTGAACACCCATGACTGAGGACCGGATCACTCAGCGCACGATCACCGCCGTCATGATCGTCATTGCCGCGCTGGCGTTCGTCTTCTCCTTCGGCAACGTCTGGTCTCTCGCCCTGCGCCTTGGCGTCCCCGCTCCCATCGCACCGCTCATTGCTCCGATGGTGGATCTGTCCGTAGTCGGCCTCCTCGTTGCCCTGCGCTACCTCTCCCTTCGCGGGCTGCCCGCCGAACAGATGACGGCGGCCAACCGGCTCATGCACTTCTCCGGACTCCTGACCCTGGCTCTCAACGTCGCCGAACCGATCGTCGCAGGACACTACGGCCGTGCCGCCGTGGACGCCGTGGCTCCGCTGCTCCTCCTCGGCTGGGGCGCCGTCGGCCCGCAGCTCCTGCGCGCCTTCCACACAGTCGCCCGCCCGGCGACCCCGGTCCCCTCACTCGACGAGACAGGGCCGGAAGCCGATACGACGCCCGCCCCGGTCGCCCCCAGGGCGCTGCCTGTCACGCCAGAACCGACCACCGTGCCGGTCGCTCCCCTCGTCGCCGCCACGCCTGCGGTCAAGGTGCCTGAGCCACTGCTGACCGAAGCGCGCTCGATCGCGGAGTCCCACCACATGGAGCACGGCGAGCCCATCACAGCGGCCCAGCTCAAGGCGCGACTCGGAATCGGCCTGCCCATGGCCACTGCCCTCCACGCCGCCCTGTAGTACCGCGCACTCTCCGCCGGCCGTTCCGGCATCTCTCACCCTCGCCCGCCCCTCGGCTCGCCTCGCCATGCCTGCGGGCAGCAACCCGAGCGCACGAAACCGGCTGCTGCCCGCCCGCTCACCCTCGCGCCAGAAAGGACACCCCGCCCGTCATGCGCCGCTCCCTCGACCTGCACCACATCATCAGTCCCGGCCTGCGGGACCTGGTCGAACTGGCCAACACCGACGACTTCGACCGTGTGACGGAACAGGTCCGCAACCTGCGGGGCTGCACCAGTCCGATCAACCTGCACGGCTGGACGATCACCACCGACCAGACCACCAGGCAGGTGGTCCGCTCCTACCACTCGGAGGACGAACCCTCCGGACGCCTCCTCACCACCTGCGGAAATCGCCGCGCCTCCCGCTGCCCCGCCTGCTCCCGCCTCTACGCGGCCGACACCTACCACCTGATCAAGGCCGGGCTGTCCGGTGGCAAGAACGTCGCCGAAGCCGTCCGTGACCACCCGCGCGCGTTCGTCACCCTCACCGCCCCGTCCTTCGGTCCGGTCCACAACCGCCCCACGACCGATGCGGGCAAGCCCCGGCCCTGCACATGCGGCAAGAGCCACACCGAGGACGCTCCCGAACTCGGTGCCCCGCTCCGCCCGGCAAGCTACGGCTACACGGGCGCCGTGCTGTGGAACGCTCACGCCGGGGCCCTGTGGGCACGCTTCACGACCTACCTCCGCCGCGCCCTTGCCGAACACCTCGGCATGACACAGAAGGCGCTCAACGCGGCCCTCCGCGTCTCCTTCGCCAAGGTCGCCGAGTACCAGCAACGCGGCCTGGTCCACTTCCATGCGGTCGTCCGATTCGACGGTCCGGAAGGCCACACCACCTCGCCCCCGACCTGGGCCACCTTCGATGCCCTCCGCGCGGCCGTCGGCCTGGCGGTCGAGCGTGCCCGGCTCACGGTCGTGTCTGACGCAGTCGGCGAACGCGTCATCAGGTGGGGCGACCGCTTCAAGGTGGACCAGATATCCGCGCTCGGCGACGGCGAACTCACGGACGCCAAGGTGGCCGGATACGTCGCGAAGTACGCCACCAAGAACGCCGAAGGCGCGGGCACCGTGGACCGCACCCTCGTATGCGGTTCCTGCTCCGGACGCGGCTACCTGCGGGGCCCCGACGGCTTCCGCGACCTCTGCGCCGACTGCGACGGGACGGGCCAGGCCGAACGCCTCACCGACCTCCCGGTACAGCAGCACGCCCGGCAGATGATCCGCACCGCCTGGGCACTCGGCCACCTCCCGGAATTCGCCGACCTCAAGCTCTGGAAGTGGGCTCACATGCTCGGCTTCCGCGGCCACTTCTCCAGCAAGTCACGCGCCTACTCGACCACCCTCGGAGCGCTCCGCGACGTCCGCCGGGCCTGGCGCACAGCCCAAGCCGAAGCCGCCCGCATCCGCGCCGGCCTCCCGGTCGACGACGAGAACACCACCCTCGTCACCGACTCCTCATGGACCTACCTCAGCAGCGGCTACCGCCCCGGCGAAGAACTCCTCGCCGCCCAGGTCCGCCACGACATCGCCCACAACCAACAGGCCAAACGCGAAGGGCTGGTGCCTGCATGACGACCGCCGTACTCACCGTGGACCAGGTCGCCGAGCGTCTCGGCATCAGCCGCTGGAAGGTCCACGACCTGATCCGCTCCCGCGAACTCGCCTCCTTCAAGATCGGCCGCTGCCGACGCATCAGCGAAGCGGCCGTGGACGCCTACATATCCCTCCGCACCGAACAGGAAGCCGCCTGATGGCCAAGCCGAAGAAGAACGCCAACAACGAGGGCACCATCTACCAGCGCAAGGACGGCCGTTGGGAGGGCAGTGCCTACGTCCTCACGACAGATGGCACCTACAAGCGGCGCAGCGTCTACGGCAAGACCTGGGACGACGCGCACGAGAAGCTCACCAAGCTCAAGGCCGATTCCCTCAACGGCCTCCCGGTCGCCACCAACAAAATGACCATCGCCGAGTACCTGGCGTACTGGCTGACCAACATCGCCAAGGGCAAGGTCCGCAGGACGACCTACGTCAACTACGAGTCCCTCGTCCGCAACTACGTCACCCCGGAGTTCGGCCGGAAGAAGTTGGTCCGTCTCACGGCCCGCGACATCCGCGCCTTCCTCGCGAAGACGGCCGTCACCTGCCAGTGCTGTGCGCAGGGCAAGGACAAGAAGCGGCCCGAGCACAAGCGGCGCTGCTGCGCCCTCGGCAAGTGCTGCAAGAAGCTCCCGTCCGACCGGACCGTGCGCTTCCTGCTGGTGATCATGCGCGCCGCCCTCCAGCACGCCGTACGTGAGGACGAGCTGCCCCGCAACGTGGCCCGGAACGTGGAGCTGAGCATGGGAACGAAGCGCGAGATCGAACCGCTCACGGTCCGGGAGGGGCGTCAGCTCCTGACGGCGGCCCGCGACAACCGGCTCTGGGCCGCGTACGAGCTGGCGGTCCGCATCGGCCTGCGACGCGGTGAGCTGCTCGGGCTGCGCTGGTCGGACGTCGACCTTCACGAAGGCGTCCTCACCGTCCGGCAAGCCCTTCAGCGGGTCGGCGGCGAGCTGCTGATCGTCGCGCCGAAGACGCAGCGCTCGGCCCGCCGTGTGGCTCTGCCCGCCGAGTGCGTGACCGCGCTCCGGGCCCAGCGCGCGCAGCAGATCGCCGATCGGAAGGGCGCGGGCAACAACTGGAAGGGGACGGGCCAGGGCCTCATCTTCACCACCCGTAACGGGACTCCCATCGAGCCACGCAACCTGAACCGCTCCTTCGAGGCGCTGAGCCTCCGCGCCGGCGTCCGCAAGGTCCGCTTCCACGACCTGCGCCACACCTGCGCGTCACTCCTCCACGAACAGGGCGCCGACGCCCGCATGATCATGGAAGTCCTCGGCCACAGCTCGATCCGCGTGACCATGGACATCTACACCTTCGTCCGGCTCGACTCGCAGCGCTCGGCGTTCGATCGCGTCGGGGATGCCCTCAGGGGTGACGGCAACGACCCGGACGATGACGACGGCGCGGCCGGTGTCCTGGTAGCCGTCTGATTCGCTCTCGAAGGCGGTTGCCGTCAAACGCTGCCGTCCAACGCAAAAGCTAGAGGCCCTAAGGAGTGATCCTTAGGGCCTCTGGTCTGCTGTGCACTCGGCAGGATTCGAACCTGCAACCTTCTGATCCGTAGTCAGATGCTCTATCCGTTAAGCTACGAGTGCTTGTTATTCGGTTTTTCTGTCTTTCGCTCCCGGCCCTTCCGGCCCGCTCGCGGCGACAGGAAGAACATTACATGACTGCCGCCGACATGTGAAATCCGTTTGCCTCACCCCTTGTGACCTGGGGAAACCCCTTCTGAGGGGGTAGTGGTGGATCATGTCCGGGAACGACGAAGCCCCGGTCTGTGAGGACCGGGGCTTCGGTGTATCGCGCGGAGGCGGAGGGATTTGAACCCTCGATGGGCTTGAAGGCCCAAACCGCATTAGCAGTGCGGCGCCATAGACCGGACTAGGCGACGCCTCCAGCACAACCCCTCGCGTGCGTGCGAGTGGTGCGTGCAGATGATGACACAGTCGAGCGTGCTGTCACCAATCGACGTCCACGGTACTAGGCAGGCGGGGCGCAGGGCAAAACACTTGGCCGGGCGCAACGTCGTCGTCGGTGCCGCGTTGGTCAGGGCATGCTCCAGGTCACCCCGCTGCGCCGGCTGTTTCTCACCGCCTCCGCCGCCACCGCCGTCTGCGCCGGTCTCGTCGTCCCCTCGGGCGCCGGGGCCTGGACCGCGTACGCCCTCTCGCCCCCGCCCGTGCGGGACGAGGACCAGGCTCGCGGTGATCACCTCGTCGTCACCGTCCGTCGCGCGGGCGGCCGGGCCGACGGGACGTTCGAGGTGTACTGCCGTCCGGGCCGCGGCCGGGGGTACGGCAGCCATCCGGACGTCTCCGGTGCCTGTCGCGCGGTCGACCGGAACACGCGCTGGGGGCGGGACACCTTCGCGCCGGTGCCCTCCGGCGGCCTCTGCACCATGCAGTACGGCGGGCCGGCCACCGCCCACGTCACCGGGCGCTGGGCCGGGCGACCCGTCGACGCGACGTTCGACCGCAGCAACGGGTGCGCCATCGAGCGCTGGGAACGGTTCGTGCCCCTGCTGCCCGACCTGCACGCGGGGGACCGGTCCTGAACGCGGTCCACCGGCCGGCGGTCCTCCGGTCGCCTTTCCAGACCCTTCACGGGCCGTCCCCCGACCCGGCCCAGGATCGCCCCACACCCGCCCCGCACCCGCCGAGGGCCGGTCGCACGCCGGTCCCCGGCCCCGCCCGGCCGGGCCCGGGACCGTCTCGTCCGGCCCGAGGGCGGTCGACCGGATTCCGTTCCCCGGGCGGGGCGCCGGGGCGCACAGGTACCGCACGGCGGAAACATCAGCCGCGTAAATGTCCCGCGAAGGTCATGCGTGCGGTCACACGTTCTGTGTCACTTCGTTGTGCGAGGTGCCTCTCATCCGGCGCCTGCGACCGGAACCGAGCCCTTAGACTCCCTCGCGTGACACGCTGCGGACCGGTTGGCAATATGGCCCGAGCGGTCGGCACGTTGCGGTAACAGGGAGGAAGCGACTCGTGAGCAGCAGGCCATCCCGAGGCGCTGCTCGCCTCGCAGCCATACTCGACGCGCTTCCCGACGCGTTGCTCCTGGTCAACGCGAACGGGACCGTCGTCAACGCGAACACCATCGCGCTCGAGGCCTTCGAGACGCCGGGTACGGCTCTGGTGGGGCGGGGACTGCTCGATCTGCTGCCGCAGTTCGACTCCAAGCTGATCCCGGGATCCATGCGGCGCCCGGATCACATCGATCCGCGGGCCCGGACCAAGCCGACGCGGATGATCGCGCGGCGCACGGACGGGTCCGAGTTCCCGGTCGAGGTCACCAGCGCGAACCTGGAGAACGGGCAGCAGGCCTACGACGGCTACGGCTACGCCGCCGACGAGCTGCTGATGCTCGTCGTGCGCGATCTGTCGGGCACCGTCGACACCGAGGCCGAGCTGGCGCGTTCGCAGCGGCAGACCGAGATGATCCTGCGGGCCGCGTCCGAGGGCGTGGTCGGGACCGACACCGACGGCCGGATCGTGCTCGTCAACCCGGCCGCCGCCCAGATCCTGGGGTACCGGGCGAGTGATCTCGGCGCCAAGGAGCTGCACACCCTCGTGCTGCACTCGCGCGCGGACGGCTCGCCGTTCCCGTACGACGAG
Organism: Streptomyces phaeofaciens; assembly: GCF_014648915.1. GTDB lineage: Bacteria > Actinomycetota > Actinomycetes > Streptomycetales > Streptomycetaceae > Streptomyces > Streptomyces phaeofaciens. Next base: position 133,002 of record NZ_BMSA01000012.1, read on the forward strand.
TCGCCGCTCGCCGACACGCTGCGTTCCGGGCGCAAGCACCGGGTGCGCGGGCAGGTGCTGTGGTCCAAGGGCGGGGACAAGGTCTCGGTCGATCTGACGACCGCTCCCGTGCGCGACGGCGACCAGCTCGTCGGCGCCGTCATGACCTTCACCGACCGGCGGCCCTACGACTCCCTCGCCGAGGAGAAGGACTCCGTCGAGCAGCGGCACGCCGAGGAGCTGGACCAGCTCTCCGAGGAGCACGCCTCCGACCTCACGGCGCTGCGCCAGAAGCACGTCACCGAGCTGGAGGAGCTGCGCGAGCAGCAGGAGGAGGAGGTCGCGGCCGCGGAGGAGCGCTACGCGGCGCTCGGTGAGCGGGAGAAGGACCGTTACGACGCGCTCGCCGGGCGGTACGACCAGCTCCTCACCCTCCTCGCCACCTCCCTGCGCGGACCGCTGGACGAGCTGCGCCGCGAGCTGGCCGCGCTCGCCGCGGACGACGCCGGGCAGCTGTGGCCCGAGGCCAACCAGGTGCTGCACCACCTGTCGGCGGGGTACTCGCGGATCACCACGCTGATCGACAACGTGCTCGGCTACCAGCGGCTCGACACCGGCGGTGAGGCGATCTCCCGTACCAAGGTGATGCTCGACGCCGTCGTCGCCGCCGGTGTCGACGGGGCCGTGGAGCTGATCGGGCCGGGCCGGGTGCAGTTCGCCGTACACGCGCCGCCGATCGAGGCCGAGGTCGACGCACGGCTCCTGGCGACCGCGCTCGCGCATCTCGTCGCGGACGTCGCGGGCGTCGACGCCACCGGCAACGCGCCCGTCTCGGCGGGCGGTTACATGGACAACACGGTCGTCGTCGCGGCGGCCCAGCGGGGCGAGGTCGTACGCATCGAGGTGCGGGGGCCCTACGCCGGCGGCGACCCCGTGCACGAGCCGATCGTGCGCGGGATCGTGCGGGCGCACGGCGGTGTGCTCCAGACGCACGAGGTGCCCGGGATGAGCGGCAGCGCGTTCGTGCTGGAGGTGCCGCTGGGCGGCGGGGCGGGGGCCGTCGCGGCTCCGGCGCCCGCCGCGCTGCCCGTCCTCGCCGGGGGCACGGCCGACGCGGGGCACGGGGAGGCCGCCGTCGAGCAGGGTTCCGGCGCGGGGCGCCGACGGGCGCGCCGCTCCTCCGTGGACGCCTTCCTGGACGGCGAGGTCCCCGGCACGGCCGAGGGCGGTGACGGAGAGGGTGCCGTTCCCACCGGACGGCGCCGCAGGCGTGGCATGGCCGCCGAGGAGACCCCGGCCGAGCTGCCGGAGGGTGTCGTCGAGGACGGCGCGTCCGGTGGCACCGGGCGCCGGCGCGGACGTCCCGCCGAGGGCGCGGACGCCGATCCGGGCGCCGGCGCGGACTCCGGTGCGGAGGTCGCCGAAGGCGTCTCCGAGGGTGCCGTCATGACGGCCGCCGAGCATGCGGCGGGCACCGCCGCCTCGGGTACGGGGCTCGGTGGCACCGTTCCGCCGCAGGGCGTGCCCGCGCCGGGCGCCGGCCGGCGCGCCCGGCGCCCGGCCGACGAACCCCAGCCCCAGCAACACGCGTTGCCGCCCGCTCTGCCCGCTCTCGCGAGCGCGCCCGCCGACACCGGCCAGGCGCCCGATCAAGCCGTCCAGGCCGACGAGGGGCAGCCGACGGGGCGTCGGCGCCGTGCGCTGGCCGCCGCGTCGGAGCGCGCCGCCGCGCAGGAGGCGGGACCGCGCGCGGTCTTCGCCCTGCCGCCGGCCGAGGCGGACCGGTCGTCGACGGAGAGCTCCGCCGCGACCGCCGACCCCGTCCCGGCACAGCCGCAGCCCCAGCCCGCGCTGCAGATTCCCGCGCAGGCCCAGGCACCGGTGTCGCCGCAGGCCGCCGCCGGGGCACTGCCCGTACCTGCCCAGATGGCTGTGGCGGGCCCGTCCGACGACGCCCTGATCGACCACGGCCGGCACGACGCCGCCGCGCCGGGCCAGTCCGACGACCACACCCCGCCGCAGCCGCACCCCACCACCGCGCCGACCGGCCGCCGCCGCCGGGCCGTCGCCGCGCCGCAGGAGGCGGCGGGTGCCGCGGGCGTTCCGGTGACCGTTCCGGCCCAGGCCCAGGCGCCCGCCCCGGCTCCGGCGCCGGACGCCGTCGGACAGCCCCTGGCCCTTCCGGCCGGCGCGACCCCGGCGGGCCAGCCCCTGCCCGGCCAGCCCCTGCCCGCGCTGCCCGCCCTCGCGCAGGCGGTCCCCGCCCCGGTCCCCGGCACCCCCCTGCCCCAGGGCCAGGGCCAGCCCCTGCCCGCCGAGGCGGCACCGGCCGCACCCGCGGCCCCCACCGTCTCCGCCCAGGGCACCCCCGTACCGCCGAACGCCCTCCCGGCCGCGGCGGCCCCGGCCCCCGTGTCCCCCACCTCCACGCCCAGCACCGGCACCCCCCTCCCCCCGGAGGCGGCCGTCGCCGTACCGCGGGTGGCTCAGCCGCTGCCCGCCGAGGCGGCCGCCGCCGCGCCGATGGACCCCCACTCCACCCAGGGCCGTGCCATAAGCGTGCGCACCCTGGGGCAAGGTGTCCCGTTCACCCGGCAGGCGGCGCAGGTCCAGCAGGCGCAGTCGCAGGCCCAGGCCACCGCCACGCCGGCCCCGCACGCCCCCGGTGGTTCCGGGCGGCGCCGCAAGCTCGGGACACCGCCGGACCCGGCCGCGCGCCCGCATCCGTCGGCCGAGCAGCCGGCCGTGGCACCGCAGACGCCCGGCGCGGCCCCGCAGGCCCCGCTGCCTGCGCAGCCGTCCCTCGCGGGTCAGGCGCGGCTGGTGCCGGGCGGGTCCAACACCGAGGGAGCCGGGCGGTCGTACGCCATAGGAGCCCCGGACGAGAACGCGGCCGAGGGCCCGGAGCCGCTGGACGGTCCCGGTGGGGCCGTCGAGGTGGCGGATCCGCCGCGCCCGGTGCCGATGGACGACGAGCTGCCGCCGGAGCCGCTGGACAACCCGCGCCGACTGCTGGTCTGGCCGGCGCCGGACGTCTCCACCCAACAGGCGCTCAGCGACCGCGGCTACCGGCCGGTGATCGTGCACTCGCGCGAGGAGGTGGACGCGCAGATCGCCGCGTTCCCCGCCGCGCTGTTCGTGGACCCGCTGACCGGGCCGATCACCCGGACCGCGCTCGAGTCGCTGCGCCAGGCGGCGGTGGCCGCCGAGGTGCCGGTGATGGTGACGGCCGGGCTCGGGCAGGCGACGCGCGAGGCGGCGTACGGCGCCGACCCCGCCGTCCTGCTGAAGGCGCTCGCGCCCCGGGACAGTGAGCAGCACCCGCCGCGGGTCCTGCTGATCGAGGAGCACGCGGAGATCGCGCTGGCGCTGACCTCGACGCTGGAGCGGCGCGGGATGCAGGTGGCGCGGGCGGCGAGCGACGCGGACGCGGTGACGCTCGCCGGGCAGCTGCGGCCGAACCTGGTGGTGATGGACCTGATGCAGGTGCAGCCCCGGCAGGCCGGGATCCTGGACTGGCTGCGGGCGAACGGCCAGCTCAACCGCACCCCGCTGGTCGTCTACACGGCCGCCGTCGGGCCTGCGGACCTGCCCCGGCTGGCGTCGGGCGAGACGGTCCTCTTCCTGGCCGAGCGGTCCACCAGCCCTGAGGTGCAGAGCCGGATCGTGGACCTGCTGGCCCGGATCGGCACCAACTAGGCCCGCCCGCCCCTACGGGCCTGTCCCTACGGGTTCCGTAAGGCCTACGGGATCCGGCCCCCCGGACCCGTTCCTACCGTGCGACCAGCCGCCGCGCCGCCTCCTTCACGGAGGCGCGCAGGCGGTCGCGGTCGTCGTCCGTGCCGCCGGCCAGGAAGCGGTTCAGCTGGGGTACGACGGTCACCCAGTTGGCGAGCGCGAGCAGCAGGAAGAACAGGTCGCCCGCCGGAATCGCGTCGGAGATCACGCCCCGCTCCTGCGCGTCCCGCACGGTGGCCACCTTGAGGGCGTAGTGCTCCTGGCGTTGCGCCTCGTCGGGGAGTTCGGCGGTGCCGTACTCGATGCCCTCCCAGTAGAGCAGGCGCAGCAGTTCGGGGTGGGCGGCGTGGTAGTCCATGAGCCGGTCGAGCCAGCCCTCGACGTCGTCCGGGTCGACGGGGACGGCCGCGGCGAGGTCGACCATGCGGCGGCCGAGGACCTGGGAGAACAGCTGCGCCTTGTTGCCGTAATAGGCGTAGATGAGCTGTTTGTTCGCCTTGGCGGCGGCCGCGATGCGGTCGATGCGGGCGCCCGCGATGCCGTGCCGGGCGAACTCGGCGACCGCGGCGTCGAAGATCCGCGCCCGGGTGGCCTCGGGGTCCCTGGTGGCTGCCATGGGGCCATCGTAGCCAGGTTTGCAACCAACCGGTTGGGCCGCCTGGGGTGGGCAACCAGCCGGTCGGCAGCGGTCGGCAGCGGTGACCGATGCGTTGGCAACCGGGAATGCCCGCCCCCCGCCGACTGTTGCACCGCTCGTTCCAACTGTTTGGTTACTTGTTAGAGCCGGCTCCGAGGAGCGCCTCCATGTCGTCCCCGCCCCCGTCCGCAGTCACCGCCCCGCACACCGCCCCGCACACCGCCGCCGGGCCAGGCCCGGCCACGGGCCGGCGCACGGACCTCCTGCTCGTCCTCATCGCCCTGTGCACCGCGGTCACGGCCGCCAACATCTACGTCGCCGCCCCGCTGCTCCCCCTCATCGCCCACGACTTCGGCTCCGCGCCCTCGTCCGTGGCCTGGATCGCCTCGGTCGCCCAGTTCGGCTACGCGGCCGGTCTGCTCTTCTTCGCCCCGCTCGGCGACCGCGTCAACCGGCGCCGCCTGGTCGCCGCCCTCTCCCTGGTCACCACGGCCGCGCTGGTCGCCGGTGCGGCGGCCGCCGGGACCGCCGCGCTCGCGGCCGCCGTGCTGGTCGCCTCCGCCGCGACCGTCGTCCCGCAGCTGCTGGTCCCGCTGGTCGCCGAACGCGCCCCGGCCCACCGCCGCGCGAGCCATGTCGCCGCCGTCATCGCCGGACTGTTCACCGGAATCGTCGCCGCCCGGGTCCTCGGCGGCCTGGCCGGCCAGGCCTTCGGCTGGCGGGCGGTGTTCGTGGGCGCGGCCGTGCTCACGGCCGTCCTCGGCCTGCTGACCGCGGCCGCGCTCCCCGCCGAGCGCCCGCGCGTCCACGAAGGCGGGCTCTTCCACGGTCTGCGGACCATGCCCGGCCTGGTGCGCCGCTCACCCGACCTGTGGCGGGCCTGCGTACGGCAGGCGGGGATGTACGGCGCGTGGAGCGCGCTGTGGACCTCGCTGGCCCTGCTGCTGACGGGCGGGGCGTACGGCCTGTCCACCGCGACCGCCGGACTGTTCGGCCTGTTCGGGCTGGCGGCGAGCGTGGTGGCCCCGCTGGCGGGCGGACTGGTCGACCGCTTCGGCGCCGCCAAGGTCGTCCGCGGCGCGTACGCGCTGGCCGCCGTCTCGGTCCCGCTGTTCTGGCTGGGCGGGCAGGTGATCGTGGCGCTCTTCGTGGCCGCGATCGCGATCCACGCGGCGCTCGTGGCCTCCCACGTGGCCAACCAGACCCTGGCCCTGACCACCACCTCCGCCCCGGCCACCGCCAACAGCGCCTATGTCGTGGCGGGCTTCGCGGGCGGTGCCACCGCGTCGGCCCTGGCGGGCCTCGCCTACACCCACGTCGGCTGGGGCGGGGTCGTGGCGGTGGCCGGCGTCTGGCTCCTGCTGGGGTGGACGACGACCGCCGTACGCCGGTGAGGCCCCACGGAGGTGAGGCCGTACGGAGGTGAGGCCGTACGGAGGTGAGGCCGTACGGAGGTGAGGCCGTACGGAGGTGAGGCCGTACGGAGGTGAGGCCGTACGGAGGTGAGGCCGTACGGAGGTGACGGCCTCACCCGACAACGCAGGTGTACGCCGGACAGGTGCCGCGAGGTGACCTGCCCGGCGTACGGACGGGGGCGCCTGTCAGAGCTGGGTGACGTCCAGCCCGCCCTCGGCGTACTGCCGGCGCAGCACCTTCTTGTCGAACTTGCCGACGCTGGTCTTCGGGACGGCCTCGACGATCGTCCAGCGCTCCGGGAGCTGCCACTTGGCGATCTTGCCCTCCTCGGCGAGGAAGGCGCGCAGCATCTCGAAGTCGGCGGCGGAGCCCTCCCGCAGGACGACCGTGGCCAGGGGGCGCTCGCCCCACTTGTCGTCGGGGACGGCGACGACGGCCGCCTCGGTGACGTCCGGGTGGGCCATCAGCGCGTTCTCCAGCTCCACCGAGGAGATCCACTCGCCGCCGGACTTGATGACGTCCTTGGCACGGTCGGTGAGGGTGAGGAAGCCGTCGGGGGAGATGGTGCCGACGTCGCCGGTCTTGAGCCAGCCGTCCTCGCTGAACTTGTCGGCGGGGCGCAGCGGTTCGGCGTCGGGGCCGTTGTAGTAGGCGCCGGCGATCCAGGTGCCGCGCACCTCCAGCTCGCCGGCCGACTCGCCGTCCCAGGGCAGGCGCTCGCCGCCCGGGCCGGTGAGGCGGGCCTCGACACCGGCCGGGAAGCGGCCCTGGGTGAGGCGGTAGGCGAACTCCTGGTCCGTGCCGACCGCGTGGGCCGGCGGGCGGGCGATGGTGCCGAGCGGGGAGGTCTCCGTCATGCCCCAGGCGTGGCAGACCCGCATGCCGAGGTCGTCGAAGGCCTTCATGAGGGAGGGCGGACAGGCCGAGCCGCCGATGGTGACCTGGCCGAGCGAGGAGACCTCCCGCGGCTTGGCGGTCAGCTCGGCGAGCAGGCCCTGCCAGATGGTGGGGACGGCGGCCGCGTGGGTGGGCTTCTCCGCCTCGATCATCTCGGCGAGCGGCGCGGGCTGGAGGAACCGGTCCGGCATCAGCATGTTCACGCCGGTCATGAAGGTGGCGTGCGGCAGGCCCCAGGCGTTGACGTGGAACTGCGGGACCACGATCAGCGAGGTGTCCTCGTCGGTGAGGCCCATCGACTGGGCCATGTTGACCTGCATGGAGTGCAGGTAGATCGAGCGGTGGCTGTAGACCACGCCCTTGGGGTCGCCGGTGGTGCCGGAGGTGTAGCACATGGCGGCGGCCGCGCGTTCGTCCAGCTCGGGCCAGTCGTAGCTCTCGGGCTTGCCGGCGATCAGGTCCTCGTACTCGTGGACGCGCGGGGTGACGCCGGCGAGGAGGGAGCGGTCGCCGGGGCCGGAGACGACGATGTGCTCGACCGTCTTGAGGTGCGGGAGCAGCGGGGCGAGCAGCGGCAGCAGGGAGCCGTTGGCTATGACGACCTTGTCGGCGGCGTGGTTGACGATCCACGCGAGCTGCTCGGGGGGCAGCCGCAGGTTCAGGGTGTGCAGGACGGCGCCCATGGAGGGGATCGCGAAGTACGCCTCGACGTGCTCGGCGTTGTTCCACATCAGCGTGGCGACCCGGTCGTCGCCGCTCACGCCGAGGTCGTCGCGCAGGGCGTGCGCCAGCTGGGCGGAGCGGGTGCCGATGCCGGCGAAGGAGCGGCGATGGGCCTCGCCCTCGCCCGTCCAGGTGGTGACCTGTGATGTGCCGTGGATCTTCGCCCCATGGGTGAGGATCCTCGAGATCAGCAGCGGTACGTCCTGCATGGTGCTCAGCACGGCGTCCTCCCAGGGCGGCGACATTGCCTACGCGGTGGTAACGGTTGCGCTGATTCTGCGCACATACCGCGCGGTATGTCACTAGGTAGCGATGATCGATCGCGTCACGTTAAAGCCCCGGTCAAAACACCATGTCGGCCCACTACCGGACAAGCCCCAGCTCAGAGTCCTCGCGGAGCTTCCCGAGCGCCCGGGAGACCGCCGATTTCACCGTGCCCACGGAGACCCCGAGCACGGCGGCCGTCTGGGCCTCGCTGAGGTCCTCGTAGTACCGCAGGACGACCATCGCCCGCTGCCGCGCGGGCAGCTTCATGATCGCCCGCCACATCGCGTCGCGCAGCGCCTGCCGCTCGGCCGGGTCCTCCGCGCCGGACTGCGGCTCCGGCTCCGGCAGCTCGTCGCAGACGTACTCGTCGACCTTGCGCTTGCGCCACTGCGAGGTGCGCGTGTTCAGCAGGGCCCGGCGGACATAGCCGTCGAGCGCCCGGTGGTCCTCGATCCGCTCCCACGCGACGTACGTCTTGGTGAGGGCGGTCTGCAGCAGGTCCTCCGCGTCGCTCGGGTTCGCGGTCAGCGACCGTGCGGTACGCAGCAGCACCGGCTGACGGGCCCTGACGTACGACGTGAAGGACGGGTACGGGGAGGGCCGCGTCATAGCGTTCGAAGCGCTGGTGCAGACGGGTGTGGTCATGGCTCCACGCTAGGAGCGGACCCCCGTGCCGCGGATCGGCCGCAGGTGCCGAAGCCGCGTCCGACTCAGGTTGTAGGGGTGGTGCCGGCTCCACCTCCTGAAGGTGGACGAGGACGTGGCCTCTACTCCGGGTTGACCCCTGGGGGCTCATCCCTGCGCGGTCAGCACCAGGCCCGAGGTCGGCACTCCGGTGCCCGCGGTCACCAGGACCCGCGACGCCCCCGGCACCTGGTTCACGGACGTGCCGCGCAGCTGCCGTACGGCCTCGGCGACACCGTTCATCCCGTGCAGATAGGCCTCGCCGAGCTGGCCGCCGTGGGTGTTCAGCGGCAGCCGGTCCGCCGCGACGAAACCGGCCGCCTCGCCCGGGGCGCAGAAGCCGAACTCCTCCAGCTGCATCAGCACGAACGGCGAGAAGTGGTCGTACAGGATCCCGACCTCGATGTCGGCGGGCGCGAGCCCCGAGGTCCGCCACAGCTGGCGGGCCACCACGCCCATCTCCGGCAGTCCGGTCAGGTCGTCGCGGTAGAAGCTGGTCATCTGCTCCTGGGCCCGGCCCGCGCCCTGCGCGGCCGCGGCGATCACCGCCGGTGGGCGCGGCAGATCGCGGGCCCGCTCGACCGAGGTGACCACCAGCGCCTGCCCGCCGTCCGTCTCCTGGCAGCAGTCCAGCAGTCTGAGCGGCTCCGCGATCCAGCGGGAGGCCGCGTGGTCGGCGAGGGTGATCGGACGGCCGTGGAAGTACGCCGCCGGGTTCGCCGCCGCGTGCCGCCGAGCCGTCACGGCGACCGGCCCGAACGCCTCCTCCGGGGTCAGCCCGTAGGTGTACAGATAGCGCTGCGCCGCCATCGCCACCCAGGAGGCCGGGGTGAGCAGCCCGAACGGCAGGGTCCAGCCCAGCGCGGCCCCCTCCGCCGAGGGCTCCCGGTGGCGTACACCGGAGCCGAAGCGGCGGCCGGAGCGCTCGTTGAACGCGCGGTAGCAGACGACCACCTCGGCCACGCCGGTGGCGACCGCGAGCGCCGCCTGCTGCACGGTCGCGCAGGCCGCCCCGCCGCCGTAGTGGACCCGGGAGAAGAAGGACAGCTCGCCCATCCCGCAGGCCTGCGCGACGGTGATCTCGGGGCTGGTGTCCATCGTGAACGTCACCAGCCCGTCGACGTCGGCCGGGGTGAGCCCGGCGTCGTCGAGCGCCGCCCGCACCGCCTCGGCCGCCAGCCGCAGCTCGCTGCGCCCCGAGTCCTTGGAGAACTCGGTCGCCCCGATCCCGACGACCGCGGCCCGCCCGCCGAGGGAGTCCCGCGTCCGCGCGCTCACCGCGCTCCTCCCGCCGGGACGGTCACGGTCACCGTGCCGCTGACGTGCCGGCCGATCCCGTTGTCGCCGGTCACCCGGACCACGGCCGTCTCCCCGTCGACCGCCTCGACCCTGCCCCGCAACACCAGGGTGTCCCCCGGATAGTTGGGCGCGCCGAGCCGGACGGCGACCTTGCGGAGCACCGCCGTGGGGCCGAAGTGGTCGGTGAGATAGCGGCCGACCAGGCCGTTGGTGGTGAGGATGTTCATGAAGATGTCCGGCGAGCCCTTCCGCCGGGCCGCCTCCGGATCGTGGTGCACGTCCTGGTAGTCGCGTGAGGCGAGCGCGCCCGCGACGATCAGCGTCCGGGTGACCTCGATCTCCAGCGGCGGCAGCGCGTCCCCCACGTTCATGCCGTCACCCCCTTGAACACCGGAAGGACCAACTCGTCGTCGTACCGCCGGAACTCGAGCCGCACCGGCATCCCGATCCGCACCTTGTCGTACGGCACCCCGACCACGTTGCTCACCATCCGCACCCCTTCCGCCAGCTCGACCAGCCCGATCGCGTACGGCGGCTCGAAGGCGGGGAACGGCGGATGGTGCAGGACGACGTACGAGAACACGGTCCCCTCGCCGCACGCGTCGACGGTGTCCCAGTCGGGGCAGCCGCAGTCGGCGCAGCCCGGCAGCCACGGGAAGCGCAGGCCGGCGCAGTCGGCGCAGCGCTGGAGGAGGAGACGGTGGTCGCGGACGCCCTCCCAGAAGCCGGCGTTGTCGCGGTTGACGACGGGGCGGGGGCGGCGCTCCGGGGGTTTCGCCGGGCGGCGGGCCGGGGCGTACTTCAGGACGCGGAAGCGGTGGGTGCCGACGAGGTCGGGGCCGACCCTGACGTCCGTGCGGGTCGTGACGAAGTACCCGGTGCCCAGTTTGGTCGTCTTGCGCGGCGAGACCGACTCGATCACCGAGTCGTAGGTGACCTCGTCGCCCGGCCGCAGCGGGCGCAGGTACTCCTGCTCGCAGTCGGTGGCGACGATGGAGGTGCAGCCCGCCTCGTCGAGCAGGGCGAGCAGTTCCTCGTAGGGCCGGGCGCGGCCGGTGTGGGGGCTCAGGCCGGCCATGATCCACGCCTGGAGCATGGTGGGCGGGGCGGTCGCGCCGGGGCCGGTGTAGGCGGGATTTGTGTCGCCGAGGACCTCGCACCAGTGCCGGATCATGGGCGCGTTGACGGGGTCGCGGCCGGCGCCGGCGACGGTGGAGGGGCGGCCCTCGTAGCCCTTCAGCCGTGCGTGGAGATCGTCGTCGAGGCCGTCGTCGTCACCCACGGAGCACTCCTCCCCGGACCACCGGAACCCTTGCCGGAACAGGTTTCTGACTGTCCGTCAGATAGTGGTGGCTGTCAACCGCCGAGGGCGCGCGAACACGACTGCGCGGCGGCACCGAAGTACCGCCGCGCAGTCGCTGTCGCACCCCACGAAGCACACCCGTCACAGAACCCGGGGGACCGGCAGCGGCCCCCCGCGGCTCACCACCACAGCGGCGGGAAGCCGACCGCCACGTTGTTGTTGCCCTGGTTGACCGCGGTGAACGCGGCCCCGTCGACCTGCGCGGTGTTGCTCTGGTTCGAGGCGCCGGAACCCACCGCGTTCTGCTGGGTGGTGGACGAGTTGCCGCTGTTGTCACGCCCGACACCGCTGCCGACGACGCTCGCGACACCCGCGTTCGATCCGCTGCCCGCGGACCCGCCGTTGTCCGCGACCGCGACACCGCCGAAGAGCGCGACTGCCAGCGGAAGGGCGGAAACGGCGGCGATGACGCGGGCGGTACGGATGCTTGCCATGTCTGTTCCTCCAGAACCATGCATGTACGGAGCTTGAAATACGGCTTTCACCAGGGCAGTTGGCCGACCGTCCCGGCGCTGTGACGACGTCGCGAGACCAGAGTTGCCCACCGCGTCCCCGGCGAACCACACCGGAAGCCGTGATTAGCACGCAAGCGTGATGACAAGTCGATAAACCCCTAGCACCACTTTTCCTACCCGTCTGCCCCTAACCCCCGGCAAGTCGGACACTCACCCCTCAAGCCCCACAACAGGTGAAGCGTTCCCGCAGATTTCCGGCCAACCACGGGAGCCTCGGCGCGTCGCGGGCGGGCCGGGGCAGGCCCTCTTCCCTTCCTCGAACACCAGTACGAAAATGGGGCCATGGCCACCACAGACCGGCCCCCCGCCCCGGGTCCCGCCCGGTACCCCCGGCAGGCCACCCGACTGGCCCTCGCCCACGCCCTGTCCGCCGCCGAACGCGGCCTGGCCGTCATCCCCCTGTCCCGCACCAAACTCCCGGCCCTGCGCTCCCCCCACCGCGACCAGCGGGACGGCCCGCGCTGCCACGGCGAGTGCGGCCGCCCCGGCCATGGCGTGTACGACGCCTCGACCGACCCCGCCCGCATCCGCGCACTCTTCGACGCCGCCCCCTGGGCCACCGGCTACGGCATCGCCTGCGGCCTGCCCCCGCACCATCTGATCGGCATCGACCTCGACACCAAGACCGGCACCGACTCCACCACCGCCCTGCGCGAACTGGCCCTGAACCACCTCTTCACGATCCCGCCGACGATCGTCGTCATCACCCCCTCCGGCGGCCGCCACCTCTGGCTCACCGGCCCGCCGGACGTCGTCGTCCCCAACTCCGCCGGCCGCCTCGCCCCCGGCATCGACATCCGCGGCGCGGGCGGCTACCTGGTCGGCCCCGGCTCCCGCACGGACCTGGGCCGCTACACCACCGCCCCCGGCACGGACCACCTGGCTCCGGCCCCCTGCCCCCGCTCCCTGCTGCGCCTGCTGCTCCCGCCACCGCCGCGCACCCGGAACCCGGCGGCGGGCGCCGCGTCGGCGACCGGGGCGCACGGCCGCGGGCTGGTCCAGTTCGTCCTCGCGGCGCACGCGGGCCAGCGCAACACCCGCCTGTTCTGGGCCGCCTGCCGGGCCTACGAGGACGGCATCGGCGAAGCCCTCACCGACGCCCTCGTCCAGGCCGCCGTCCACACCGGCCTCACCGACCGCGAGGCCCGCTCCACGGTGGCCTCCGCGGCCCGCATGAGCCGCCGCCCTACGGAGTGAAGACCTGCTCCAGCCGGTGGATCGCCCCGTCCGCACCGACGGTGTACCGGAACACCAGCCCGGAATCGGGATGGGCGTCCACCCAGTCGATCAGCTCCTGCACCCCGATCCGCTGGTTCTCCGTGCTCTCGACGATCGGCGTGACGGCCGTGACATAGGCGGCCTGATCCATCGCCCACCGGCTGTCCTCCCCCGTGACGACGAAGGGCGCCCCGTCCGTGTCCTTCCCCGGACACCCCCAGACACCGTGCTGGACGACGAGGTTCACCTTCCCCGTACTGCCGTCCAGCTCCTCGACCCGGAACAGCGCGATCTCGTCGGGATCGACCTCTTCGGGGGTGGGAGGTTCGTCGCTGCACGCACCGGCGGAGGCACCGGCGGAGGCACCGGCAGCGGGAGTGGCCGCGGCGGCCGGGTCGGCGGGAGCGGCGGAGGCACCGGCGGCCGGCGTTCCCGCCGGGGAGGCGGAGGCGGCCGGAGCCTTGGACGCGGCCGACGGCGAGGCCACGGCGGCGGCCCCCGCGCCCGCCGTCCTGTCCGCCCCTGCCTCGCTCCCGTCCCCCTGGCACCCGGTGAGAGCGGCCGCCAGCGTGACACCCGCGAGCGCGACGACCACGGGTCTGAGCCGCTGGACCTTGACCTTCATCTGGGACATCCCCCCTGTTCACGGGCCGCCCTCTCCGGCCGCCCACGGAGCGGGACCGTAACAACGCCCCCCACCCGCCCGACACCCCAGCAAGCCCTTACGTCACACAGCCGGGACAAAGCCGTCACGGGGCGGAGACCGGCGTGGCGGCCCTGCGGCCGCCGGCCCGACCGCCTTGGCGACGGCGTCCTTCAGCACCGGCGCCGTCACCCCGCCCCCACGGGAGCCCGCCGTTCCGGCTCACCCGCGGGTGGGCCGGAGGCGTCCCCACCGGGAACGCAGCACGGCCCCCGACCATTTCGCCTGGTCGGGGGCCGTGCATCTGCGGTGGGTGTGGGATTTGAACCCACGGTGACTCGCGCCACGACGGTTTTCAAGATCTCTCGGTGGTAGGGATGGTGAGCCGCTCCACCGCAGGTCAGGTGGGTACGAGGACCCCGGCAGCGCCGTCGTCATCGTCATCGTGCCCGCTACGTGCCCCAGGCTCGTGATCGTGCCCGCTGAGCCAAGAGTCGGCCGCTTCGGCCACCTGGTCGTCGCGACCGGCGACCGGCCGGGCGTAGTGCCGGGTCGTGACGCTCGCGTTCGAATGGCCAAGGCGATGAGCGGCGGTCATCACGCCGTACCGGTCGGCCACCCAGGTGCCGTGCGAGGCCCGGAGGTCATGCGGAGTGACGTCGGTCAGCCCAGCCGCAGCCACGGCCGGGTCGAAGTACGCCTTGCGCCACTGGTTGTAGCGCAACGGCTTCCCAGCTGGCGTGGTGAACAGGAGCGTGTCATACCCGCCGGGCAGAGTCTCCAAGTGCCGGCCGAGCCGCTGCGCCAGCGACGGGCCGACGCGAAGGAGCCGCTTCTGATGGGACTTCGGGGTGTCGAAGACCAAGGTGCCGTTGGCTTCGGCAAGGTTCTCGTCGACCAGGACGAAGCCGCCGGACACGTCGATGTCCCCACGCCGGAGGGCGAACGCCTCACCGACTCGCAGACCCGCGTACGCGAGAAGAGCGATCAGCAGGCCGTGAGGCTCGGCGGCACTCTGTACGACCCGTGAGGCTTCGAGCGGGGTGAGGATGTGCGGCTCGGTCTGTGGCATCCGAGGCAGCTTCACGCCCCGGCATGGTGTCTGCGGGATCATGTCGTTGTCGACGGCGGCCCGCATGATCTGCGACAGGACGCGGTACGCCTGCCGGATCCTGGAAGCGCTGAGCCCCTTGGTCTTCATCCCTCCCACCCACTCGACAACCGTGATCGGCCGGAGGCTGGACAGCTCGCGGTCCCCCAGGGCGGGTTCGATCAGCGAGTTGATCAGGGACCGGTACGACGCCTGTGTCTTGTGCTTGAGCTGCGGGGAGACGGCTGCGAGCCACCGGGCCGCCCAGTCGCGTACGGTCGTCTGCCCCTCGGCGGGGTCGAGCCAGTGCCCTTCCTCGATCTCGATGCGCTTCCGGGCAAGCCACCGGTCGGCGTCCGTCGTGGTGGCGAACGTCCGGTCGGCCGGGCGGAGCACTCCATCGGGCCCGGGGTATCGAGCTTGGAAGCGGCCTGAGGGGAGCCTGCGGATCCGGCCGAAGGCACGGCGGGACTTGCGCTTGCCAGCCATCAGGCCGCCCTCCTGAGCGCGTTGGGCCGAAGGGTGATCGGCTGCACAGTGTTCTCGGCCACGTACGCCTCAAGAGCCCATTCCGGGATCCGCACGTGTCGGCCGACCTTCACGAAGGTGATGCGACGTTCTTCAACAAGCCGACGGGGGAACCTCACGCCGGTACCGAGCCGATCGGCGACCTCCTGCACGCTCAACAGCCGATCCACACTCACCGCTCCCCCTCAGCTTCAAGATCAAGATCAGATATGTCGGCCAGGGCTTCACGGGCCGTCTCTCGGTTCAGTCGGATCTCCTTTGCGATCGATGCGGCGAGCCAGGATTCGCCGGGGCTATGGCCGTGCCCGGCGTAGGACCAGTGGGCGAGCACGAGCGTGGAGCCCTCCGAGTCGTCCAGGTCTTCGGACAGCCCTCGCTCCCGACGCTCCTGGCGGGCGCGGAAGGCGGCGCGGACCTGGCGACGTTCCGCGAAGGTCGAGGAGTAGCGGCGGGACTTGGTGAGGAAGTGCCCGCGGAAGCCGAGCATGTGAGCCCAGGCCCAGAGCTTGCGGTCCGGGTAGCGCTGGTCAAGGGCATGACAGGCTCGAATCAGGCGCCGAGTGTGGTCGGGCAGGTCCGGCCGCTTGTCGAGTTCGGAGAGCTCCCCGACGCGGCGGTCGACCGTGCCGGTGGACTCGGCGGCCTTGGTCGCGTACTTCGCGACGTACGCGGCCACGGCCTGTTCGTTCAGCTCCTGGCCGTCGGTGCCGATGGCCTGTACGTCGACCTGGGCACCCCAGCGCAGGACTCGCGCCGGGAGGTCATCGGCAGGCGCTACCGGGACGGAGACACGGGCAGCGGCATCACGGATCGCATCCCCGAGCAGTGCCGTACTGGCCCACTCGGGCGGGGAGTCGTCGGGACCGGCCGGACCGTCCAGTCGGACGATGGCGTGGAAGTGGATCGCCCCGCGCTTCTGAAACTCGGCGACCTTGCCGAAGGAAATCCGGCAGACCTCCCGCAGCGTGGCCTGAGTGATGCCAGCGCGAGCGGCGATCTCCCGGCGGAGGTAGATCGTGAAGCGTCGCCAGAGGTCCCCGGCGTGGTTGTTCCAGAGAACGGCCCCGGCGTAGTCGTACGTGTCAGCGTCGAGCGCCGTGCCGAGTTCGGCGGCGTCCTCGGAGTGGGCGACACCGCAGCGGCAGCGACCGTTCTCGGGACGGTTGTGGACCGGCCCGAAGGAGGGCGCGGTCAGCGTGGCGAACACGCCGGGGTGGATGCGTACTCCGTCGGGGATACCCATGCGCGGGTCACCGGTGAGTCCGGCGCGTATGAGGTGGTAGGCGTCGCCCGCGTACGTCCAGGCGCAGGAGGGGCAGCGGGAGGCCCGCCGGTTGCCACAGGCGACCCGCAGACGTCCGCCCGGCTCCTCGGCCGTGGAGTACGAGTAGAGGACGTCCCCGGTCCGTGCGTCGCGGGTGACCGTCGTACCGGACAGGTGGATCGGGTCCGAGCATCCACCCGTACGGCGTACCTGATCACGCCACCGGTCGAACCCGGGAGCCGAGGCGACCCGCAGCAGATCAGCCAGGGTCACTGGGTCGGTGCCCATGGAGGCCGCAGCACCGGCCACGGCCTCAGGGGCGACGGGGAACACCGTCACTCGACCACCCCCGGAGCGTCGATGATCTCGACCTCCAGGACCTTCGCGCCGCCGCAGTCGGGGCAGTAGAGCTGGAATCCGGTGGTGTCGTAGCCGCTGCCCGCGCAGGCCGGGCATTCCAGCCACTCGGTCGTGCCGAAGGCCGTGCGGCAGGCCTTCGCGTCCTGGCAGCGCGTCTTGCCGCACACCGCGCAGCTACGGGCCGTACGGCGAATGATCCTCGGCGCTAAGACCCCGGTCGGCCGACCGGCGTGGATCAGCGAGACAGGCATGATGGAGGCTCCCTTGGAAGAGGGGTGGGGCGGCGCATCTGCTTGGCGGTAGGGGCGCCGCCCTTCTTCAGGGAGTGTTCACCTCCCTAGGGAGATTGAAACCAAACCTCCCTAGGGATGTCAACGGAACCTGCGGAGGGACGTGGGTTCGGGAAGTGATCGGGTACGCGTTCGTGCGTCCGGAAGGGGGTGCCGGGTAGGCTGACCACCCTAGGGAGCATCGACGAGTGGAGAGAGACATGCCCGAGACTGCGCGGCAGATCGCCGACGATCTCCGGGCGCGGATCGAGTCCGGGGAGCTGGTGCCGGGCGATCGGTTGCCCGGTGAACCCTCACTGGTGAAGACGTACGGCGTCGCCAAGATGACCGCCAACCAGGCCTTGAAGATCCTCGTGAGCGAGGGCCTGGCGGTCGCGCGACCCGGATCCGGGACCTATGTCCGGGAGTTCAGGCCGATCCGACGGGTCGCGAACGACCGCCTCTCCAAGTCCCGCCGCGAGGCCGGTCAGTCCATCTGGTCTGCCGACGTGGCCCAGCGCCCCCTGGTCACCGACGTCCAGGTCTATGAGGCCGAAGCCCCGCGCCAGATCGGGCGGTTGCTGAACCTCGAGCCCGGGGCAGCCGTCATCGTGCGGAGCCGGAAGTTCGTCGTCGAGGACCGTCCGGTGCAAATCGCAACGTCGTACCTCCCCGCGGATCTGGTCCGAGACACAGCGATCGCCCAGCCGAACACGGGGCCGGGAGGCAGCTACGCCCGCCTGGCCGAGCTGGGCGCGGAACCCGTGCTCTTCTCCGAGGAGCTTCGGGCGCGGATGCCCAGCGAGGAGGAGCGCACGGCCCTGGCCCTCGCGGCCGGCACTCCGGTCCTGGAGATCTGCCGCACCGCTTTCACCGAGGACGAGCGCCCCGTGGAGGTCAACCAGATGCTCCTGGACGCCGGTTCGTACGTCCTGGAGTACCGCCTGAGCAGCTGAGCTGTTACAGGAATCTCTACCTCATCAAGCCCCGGCTGCGCTCCGCTCCGCCGGGCGCGCTTCCCGGCTCTGGCTGCGCCCGCGCTCCTGCCTTCGGCCCGCTCGGCGCTGCCGCCGCCGACGCGCGCCCACATGTGGATAGGGCCGGAAGCCATGAGTCGATCACCGCAAGCACGGCCCACGGTCAAGACGGATGCCTCCGGCGGGGGATCGGCCGGCACCGGGATGGAGGTGGCGCCGTTCGCGACCGCGGGTGCGTAGTGGCGTGCGCGGGGTGCTCCCATCCCGTCCACCATCGCCCCAGGCAGAGCCGAGCAGACGCGGCCCATGGCGTCCAGGTCGTTCGTACAGTGGCGCGCTCCACCTGGACGCCATGAACCACGCCCGCTCCACAGTGTGTGGGTCGACGGCGGACGGGATGGGAGCTGGGGTAGTGGTGGGTTGAGGTAGGGGTGCCCGTGAGGGGTCAGTACGCCAGATCAAGAATGCTCTGCGCTGCGAGCCCGGCGGCGACGCAGAAGAGACCAAGCACCTGCTCGTGCAAGCCACGGATCGTCTTCCGTTTTGCTTCCTCATCGAGAGTAGTGAGGCGAGCTTGGAGATCGTTAGCGATTTCCTGATCCTCCTGCTGGCGCGCCTTCGTCTCCTGCCCCAAGTGGTGCTGCACGTCTTGAGCCAGCTTGAACGCACGGTTCAAGCGGTCTTCAACCGCAGCCTTGAAGGCATCGGGGTCCCGGGCAGGGTCAGGCAGCGGCCCGAACTGGACGATGCCCCGAGCGCTTCCGGCGAAGCCAACTTCCATGGCGGTACCAAGGCGACCAGTGACCACCCTCGGTCGCGGGCGCCCAAAGAGGCGGCGTGAGAGGCGCTTGACGCCAGACCACAGCTGTCGCGCCACCCCAAGCTCAGTCACCATCACCCGAGTGAAGAAGCGATCGCCCGCGTTTGACGAGTCCTTGAACGTGTTCGACAGTCCAACTGCTGCCGAGAGCAGACCGAGAACCTGAAGCACGATGCTGGAGATCTTGAAGGCAGTTTCGAGCACCTGCCCATCCTCTGCCTCGGTCGATGATCAGACGCGTAGATCACGAAAACTCACGTACCGCGCACCAATCTCCGAACGTCAGCGGATCGGGCACCGGCACGGTCCGTGACTTGACTCGGTCACCGAGATGCAGCCGGCCTCGCAGGACAGACGCAGCCGCGTTATCGCACCTCAAGAGATGTCCGTATTCCCGCATCGAGAGGCCCATCTAGCCTGGCCAGGCGGATTGAGCGCCGCCTGCGACCCACGTAACCCAGCGTCACGGCCCGGCCAACACAAAGTGACGCTCGCCACAACTCCCCACAGTTGCAGGTAAATCGGTGTCTGAATAGCCGAGATGGAATTTGCGAACTCCCGGTTTTGGGCCACTATGAGCCACATCCACACAGCAAAAACCCGCCCTCGCCGAACAGGTTCCTAGGCGTGCACGGCAGGGGCGGGTTCCGAACCTCATGGAGGCCCAGGTATGAGTGTGTCCCCTACCTCGCGGGATCTGTCAAACCACGAGACAAGGTCATGGCTGATCATCGTGATTGTTCTCGTCGTGATCGCGTGGCCACTGATGGGTACGGTCGCGGCTACTTACACCGACGCCGTTGCTCTGGCGTCCTTGCTGATCACAGTCGGCGGTACCGCCGCGAAGAACAGCAACCGCCACAACTGACCGTGCCCTTCCCGTGCCCGATCCATCGGG
This sequence comes from Streptomyces phaeofaciens, assembly GCF_014648915.1. Lineage (GTDB taxonomy): Bacteria > Actinomycetota > Actinomycetes > Streptomycetales > Streptomycetaceae > Streptomyces > Streptomyces phaeofaciens. Next base: position 152,587 of record NZ_BMSA01000012.1, read on the forward strand.
AACTAGCGGGGAACAGCGGTCGGTGACGGACAACGCGCATAGCAGCGGCCCCTGACCGAGTTACCTGGTCAGGGGCCGTTCACCTGCGGTGGGTGTGGGATTTGAACCCACGGTGACTCGCGCCACGACGGTTTTCAAGACCGTTCCCTTAGGCCGCTCGGGCAACCCACCCCGCGCCGCTGATCACATGCGGCGCGGGGACAAGAGTAACGGGTGGGCGCGGGCCCGTGTGGGGTTAGCTGTCGCCGGTGCGGGAGCCGAGGGTGAGGTCGACGGTGTGGGTCTTGCCGTCGCGCTCGTAGGTGATCGTGACCTTGTCGCCGGGCTGGTGGGTCCAGATCTCGCCGATGAGGGTGGGGCCGCTGTCGATCACCGTGTCGTCGAGCTTGGTGATGACGTCACCGGGCTTGAGGCCGGCCTTGGCCGCCGGGCCGCCCGACTCGACGGCGTCGGCGCCGCCCGCGCCCTGGTCGGTGATCTTCGCGCCGCCCGTGGACTCGTCCAGGGAGACGGAGGCGCCGATCTTGGCGTACACCGCCTCGCCCGTCTTGATCAGCTCCTGGGCGACGTACTTGGCCTGGTTGATCGGGATGGCGAAGCCGAGGCCGATCGAGCCGGACTGGGTGGCGCCGCCGAGACCGCCGCTGCCCGTGGACTGGATCGCGGAGTTGATGCCGATGACGTTGCCCTGGGCGTCCAGGAGCGGGCCGCCGGAGTTGCCCGGGTTGATGGAGGCGTCCGTCTGGAGGGCGCTCATGTACGAGGAGCTGCTGCCGGAGCCGTCGGAGGAGGCGACCGGGCGGTTCTTCGCGCTGATGATGCCGGTGGTGACCGTGTTGGAGAGGCCGAAGGGGGCGCCGATCGCGATCGTGGAGTCGCCGACGGCCACCTCGTCGGAGTCGCCGAGGGTCAGGGGCTTCAGGTTCGACGGGGCGTTCTTGAGCTTGATGACCGCCACGTCGTAGCCCTGGGCGTGGCCGACGACCTCGGCGTCGTACTTCTTGCCGTCCGGGAAGGTCGCCGTCACCTTGCCGCCGTCGACGGCGTCGGCCACGACGTGGTTGTTGGTGACGATGTGGCCCTGGGTGTCGAAGACGAAGCCGGTTCCGGTGCCGCCCTCGCCGTTGCTGGACTCGGCCTCGATGGTGACCGTGCTGGGCAGCGCCTTGGCGGCGACGCCCGCGATGGTGCCCGGGTCGCGCTTGACGGTGCCGCCGCTGGTGGAGGAGGACACGGTGGTGGAGCCGGTGTCGTCGTTCTTGGCGAGGGTGTAGCCGATGCCGCCGCCCAGGCCTCCGGCGACCAGCGCGGCGACGAGGAGCGCGGCGACGAGCCCGCCGCGGCCACGGCCGGACTTGGGCGCGGGCTGCTGGTAGGAGGCGCCCCAGACGGGTCCGGCACCGGACCCGGCGCCGCCGTCACCCGGGCCGCCCGCGCCGTACGCGTGCGTGCCCGGCACACCGGCGTCCGCGAAGGCGGGCGTGGCCGGGGCGCCGGCTTCGGCGTAGGCGGGTGTGGCCGGGGCGCCGGCTTCGGCGTAGGCGGGTGTGGCGGGGGCGCCGACCTCGGCGTAGGCGGGCGTGGCGGGCGGCTGGGTGGACCAGCCGGCGTCGCCGGCGGCCGGGGCGGTCCGAGGGGCGGCCGGAGCCGTCGGCGGCGGCCAGTCGGCCCCCGCGGCGGGTGCCGCGGGAACGACGGGCGGCGGCCAGTCGCCCTCGGGAGCCAGACCCGGGCCGGCCGGTGTCGTCGGGAGCGGGGTCGTGGGGGCGCCCGCGTCGGGTGCGGGCGCCTGGTGGGCGGCCGAGGGAGTCTCCACCGGCACGGGGGGTGCGGACGGGGCCGGGGGTACCGGAGTGCCCTCGTTGGTGCCCTCGTTCTCGGTGCTCACAGCTCTTCTCCTCGATCCACGGCTGTTGTCATCGGTCGCACTGGGTCACGGCCGTTCACGCTTGTCGTCGACCCGGCGCGCTGGCAGCTGTGCGTATGTTTTCGTACGTCACAGCTTTTCCCACGGGCCGTCAGAGCACCATAAGCGGTGCCTGTGGGTCCTTGGCCATTCTTTACATGGGTCATTCGACGCAATACGTACGCTTCACCGAAACATCTCAGGGGCTTCTCAGACAGCCGGCGGGTGGCACCATGACGCGGTGACCCACGCACGCCCGCACCGCATCCAAGTCGTCGCCCACCGTGGAGCCTCGGACGAGGCCCCCGAGCACACCCTGGCCGCGTACCGGAAGGCCATCGAGGACGGCGCCGACGCCCTCGAATGCGACGTCCGGCTGACCGCGGACGGTCATCTCGTCTGTGTGCACGACCGCCGCGTCAACCGTACGTCCAACGGCCGCGGGGCGGTCTCCGCCCTGGAGTTGGCCGATCTCGCCGCGCTCGACTTCGGCTCCTGGAAGAACCGGGAGGCCCGCGAGGCCTGGCGGGGACGCGACGAGGAGCCGGACTGGGAGTTCCGCCCCGAGGACCGCGAGAACACCTCCGTACTGACCCTGGAGCGGCTGCTGGAGCTGGTCTCCGACGCGGGGCGCCGGGTGGAGCTGGCCATCGAGACCAAGCACCCGACGCGCTGGGCCGGGCAGGTGGAGGAGCGGCTGCTGGTGCTGCTGAAGCGGTTCGGGCTGGACGCGCCGGCCTCGGCGGCCGAGTCGCCGGTGCGGATCATGAGCTTCTCCGCGCGTTCGCTGCACCGCGTGCGTGCCGTCGCGCCGACGCTGCCGACGGTCTATCTGGTGCAGTTCGTCTCACCGCGGCTGCGGGACGGGCGGCTGCCGGCCGGGGTGCGGATCGCGGGCCCGTCGGTCCGGATCGTGCGCAACCACCCGGGATACGTCGAGCGCCTGAAGCGGGCCGGGCACCAGGTGCACGTGTGGACCGTGAACGAGCCCGAGGACGTCGACCTCTGTGTCGAGCTGGGCATCGACGCGATCATCACCAACCGCCCGCGCGCGGTGCTGCGGCAACTGGGCCGGTGACACGCCTCACACCGATCCGACAGCCCCTCGTCCGCCGCCCGGCACCTCGCGCGATTCCTCTCCAGCCGTCTCCATCCCTCCCCAGCCCTCTCACCGCTCCACCGCTCAGCCCCAGTCACCCCATAGGTCACGCATGCCTCACACATACCTCACGCCCCCTTGACCCCACGCCAACCCTCCCCCATCCTCCAAATCGGCCACACCGACGAAATTCAGCCAAGCGCTCACAGGGAGTGCTCCGGCGTGTTCGGTCCGTATTCGCTCGTTGCGAGTGCGTCACCGGACCTGGATTGGCCGGTTTCCGGTACAGGCCAATGGGGCATCCACACCGTGGCGTGGGGCGAAGGAGGTCTCGGGGGTGGCGTTGGTGGTGGCACAGGAGGTGCCCACGTCTTCGAGCATGGCCGTACCCCATGGCCCTGCGGGCGTGGGCAGGGCAAGGCATCGTATGCGCGATCAACTGCGCACGGGTGGGGTGCCGGAAGCGGTCATCGACGATGCCGTACTGATTCTTTCCGAGCTTCTGAGCAACGCGTGCAAACACGGCCGCCCCTTGGGCAACGCCCTGGCCGGCGACGGTGACGTACGGGCCGCGTGGCGGGTGGATCCCGGCGGCCGGCTGGTCGTCGAGGTGACCGACGGCGGCGGACCCACCCGACCGGCTCCGGCCACCCCCTCCGTCACCGCGCACGGCGGCCGCGGGCTGAACATCATCACCGCGCTCTCCGACGACTGGGGCGTGCGCGACGACGCCCGCGGCGAGGTCACGGTGTGGGTCCTGGTCCACGCCGACGTCCACGACCCGGACGCCGGCTGCCGCCGCGACGACTTCGCCTCCCGGGTCGCGGCCCCGGCGGTGTCGTCGATCCCGGGCCTGGACTTCGCGGACGCGTTCGACGACTTGGACTAGGACCCGCAACAGCCCCTCGGGAACGACCGTCCTCGACGATCGCCGGGGACGCCCGTCGAGGACGATCGTCGGACCCGACCGGTGGGAACGACCCGTCAGGAACAACCGTCGGAAACGACCCGTCAGAACGGCTCGCACGACACGTCGACCGGTCCGCCGAAGAACCGGCTCCCGACGTCCACGACCCGTACGTTGTCCACAGGTTCCCGTGGCTCCGCGTGCGAACGGCTAGGCTCCCGCCCGTACCAGACGAGCCGTACCCGGGAGACACCCAGATGGCCAAGAAGCGACCCCAGACGAAGGCCGGCCGGCCCCAGCGCAGCGACGGGGAGATCCCGGTCGTCGGCGCCCGGGAGCCCTGCCCGTGCGGCAGTGGCCGCCGCTACAAGGCCTGCCACGGCCGGGCCGCCGCGCACGCCGTGACCGAGCTGGTGCAGCGCCCCTTCGAGGGGGTGCCGGGCGAGTGCGACTGGGTGGCCCTGCGCGAGCTGGTGCCGGCCGCCACGGTCGAGCTGAAGCTGAAGGGCGGCCTGCCGGAGGGCGTCCCGTCGGTCACGCTCGCCACCGTCCTGCCGATGGCCTGGCCCGCGCTGCGCCGCGACGACGGCTCGGTGCTGCTCGGCCTCCAGAACGACACGCCGTCCGGTGACATCAGCCGCGACCTGGCCGACACCCTCCAGCGGGCCCTCGAGGCGGCGCCGGGCACCCCGGTGCAGGCCCGCCGCGCGCCGGCCGACGGCCCCCGGATGCAGGACCTGCTGGACGCCGAAGGCGCGTTCGAGCCAGTTGTGCACACCGGCTTCGAGTTCTGGGTGCCGGACCCGGAGAACGCCGCTCCGGACGTGGCCGCCTCCCTGGAGCGGGCCAACGCGGCGGCGATCCCGACCGTGAAGCTGACCGGTGTGGACGCCGCGTACTGGTGCGAGACCCCGGACAAGAACCACCTGCGCTGGGTCATGCCGCACCCGGAGGAGCAGCTTCTGGACGCGCTCGCGCGGCTGCACGCGGCGGGCCGTTCCAGCCTCGGCGAGGGCACGCGTCTGGTGGGCTCGTTCCGGGCGCACGGTCTGACCGTGCCGGTCTGGGACCTGCCCAGCGGGGTGTCGGCGGAGGACGTGGAGAAGCCCGCCGCCGAGTTCGGCGAGCGTCTCGCGGCCGCCCTGGCCTCGGACGCGCCGCTCACCGCCGACGAGCGCCGGGCCCGTGGCGGGCTCACCAACCGGCAGGTGACGCTCAGCTGAGGCACAGCGGGGAGACAGGGTCCGGCTGACCGGTCGGTCAGCCGCCCGGCCTCTTCGGAGCCTCTCGGGAGACGTGACTCCGCTCACAACTCCCGGCTGTGCAAGGTGAGTCGGCGCCGAATCCGCCGACCGGCGGGTGTCCGAAAGCCCGATGAAAACAAGAGATCGAATTTGCTTGGAGCCGATCTCTTGTTACCGTTCCAATAGCCCGGTTGCTGGTGCATCCCCCGTCGCCAGCAACCGGGTCTTTCCATGCCCGGCTGACCTGGCCCGTTCGTCGCCGGATGCCAACTCCCGCTGTCTGCCCGGGAGTTGCTCAGGAGTTGCTCCCGGAACGCAGCAGCAGCTGCCCCTCGCCCGTCGCACCGGCGAACTCCACGACCGCCGCGTAGGCGTCCAGTACGCCCCGGGTCCGCTCACGGGGCGTCTCGCAGGCGGAGGGCTCGTCCTCGGCGCCCACCGCGCACCGCATCTGCACCGTGCGCCCTTCGGGCCCCATGAGGCTCAGTACGGCGTTCAGGGCGTGGCCGGTGGCGTTGCGGTAGTAGGTGCGCGCCCAGGTGTCCGCACCCTGCGTGAGGACACAGGTCTGGGCCTCGACGCCGTCGGGGGAGGTGAGTTCGGGGCCGCAGCGGGTGGCGGTGGCCAGCCCGAGGCCGAGCAGCAGCGGAGAGCCGGAGGGTTCGGCGGGGGGCGCTTTCGGATCCGTACGGCCGCCGGCGACATCGGGATGCCCCGCACCCCCGAGGACGCCGGCGTCCCGCAGCCGAGATCCCCCGGCCGCGGAGTCGGCCGAACCCGCCGCGGACCGTACGGCCGATCGCACGGCGGCCCGCCCTTCGTTCCCCGCGGAAGCCACGGAACCCTCAGACCCCACCGAACCCGCAGACCCCACGGAACCCGCGGACGCCATGGCCAGAGGCAAGGCCAGCGCGCAGGCCACCGCGCCGCCGAGGGCAACGAGACGAAGGTTCATAGCCGGAAGATAAGGGGCGGACCCGGTCGTGCCGTCCGGTGCGCGCCCGACACCCCTACAACTCGGGGGCGCTCACACCCGTACGAGTGAGGGCGTCGACCACGGCGTCCACCACGGCCTCGACATCGGGCACCCAGGGGGACGCGGAGCCGGGGAGCGGGGCGCGCTCCCAGCGGATGTCGCCGTGGCCGGTCTCGGACGGGGGCAGGGTGACATAGCCGCCCTCGCCGTGGAAACGCAGGGAACCGGGGACGAAGTCCTGGGCGTACAGCAGCTCGCCCAGCTGCTCCATGGAATACGGCCGTACGAGGATCGCCCAGCGGGTGGGCGAGGCGACGACCGGGCCGAGGCGGATGCCCTTGCGGTCCAGCGCCACGAGCGCGCGGGACGCCGCGAGGGCGGGGAGGCTGACCGCGCAGGGGGCCTGGCCGCCGGTGGCCAGGACGATCGGCGCGTTCGGCCGGTTGCCCCACCACCAGCGCACCATGCGCGCGTCGGTGGTGGCGGCGAGAAGACCGGGGTCGAAGGGGTGCGCGCCGGGCACCGTGCACTCCGGGTCGGGGCAGCCGCAGCGGGACATGCTCCGCTGGTCCGCCGTCACGCCCGGGAGGACGGGCCACTGCCATTCCGTCGCGAAGGTCAGGGCCGAGTCGATCAACTCAGGCCCCGCGTCGCTGCGCTGGGACAGGAGCCTGCGTCGCTTTCCGAGGATCTCGCGCATGAGCGCTCGTTCCTTTCCGTTGCACCGCTGGCAACACCGTGGGCCACATCACACCATGTGTCGATCACTTCACTGTGCGTACCTTTTGGCGCATCACACCCCTGTCCTCGACAGGGGGATCCCCTAGGGGCCGGGAGAATGCTGCTTCCGCGGCCACCGAGTCCGACTTGCGTCCATCTACATCATGGGCATGGCGCGGGGTGGCGAAGTCTGGCGTTTTGCCGTCGCGTGTATTTCTCTCCGCCTCCGCCACGGGAGGATGGGGCACGGTCGTCGGTGGCTAAGACGCCCGGGTCGGTCACCAGGTTCCGGGTGGCTCCCGACGACCCCTGGTCCTTACCGAGTACGTACCCATCACGACCGCTGTGACGCTCTGTGGAGCAAGGCCAGTCGACCGCAAACACCCGTTACCCGAGTCAGTTTTAAGCCAACTTTGCTATTTCGCAAGGGCTCCGGAAGGGGCATGCCCCATTCCCCCCAAAGGCCCCGTGGACACCAGCAATCCCAGCAGGACAATGCTGGACATCCCCTTACGAGTGCGTGTACATGTGGAGACACTGCTAGCGGCGCAGATTGACATGGGGGTTTGCGATGCTTTTGAGCAATACGCTCCGGTCCGAGAGCCGGGTGCCATGAACGCCCCTCACCCTCCGAAAGTGGCTGGAATCGATTCGACGGTTCCCTCGCCCGCACACACTGTCGCGCCCGCGCCCGCGTCCTCGGGCACACCACCGGTCCCCGCGGCCTCCTCCGACGCGGGAGCGCTCCTCCAGGACCGGCTCGCCGGCTGGGTCTCGGACCTCACGACCCTCCACGAACTCACCGAGCGCCTGACCCGCACGGACGCACTGTCCGACGCACTCCAGGAGCTGCTGCACGCCGGAGCCGCCCTCGTGGGCGCCCGGCGCGGTCTCGTCGTCCTGGAGCCGGCCGACGGACTCGGCCCCGACACCACGATCGGCCTGGGCCTGGGCCGCGCCGACCTGGGCCACATCGAGACGGTGCCGCGCAGCGCCCTGTCCTACGGGCGGATCCTCGACGGGCTGCCCGGCGGCGAGGACGGGATCGCCGAGCCCGACCTGCTGGCCGAGGACGGCCTGGACCCCCGCCACCGCGAGGTCGCCGCCCGTCTCGGCTACGCCGCGAGCTACGCGCTGCCGCTCGTCGCCGACGGCACGAAGGGCCGCCTGGGCGCGGCCGTCTGGCTGTACGACGAGCCCGCCGAGCCGGCCGAGCGCCAGCGCCACCTGGTGGGCCTGTACGTCCGCCACGCCGCCGAGCACCTCGCGAGACTGCTGGAGGTCGAGCGGACCCGCGCCGCCATGGCGACGATGGCCGAGGAACTGCTGCCGTCCCGGCTGCCGAGGGTGCCCGGCGTCCAGCTCGCGGCCCTGCACCGTACCGGCCCGCGCGGGGGCGGCGACTGGTACGACGCGCTGCCGCTGCCGGACGCGGCCCTGGGCCTCGCCGTCGGGTCGGTCACCGGATCCGGGCCGAGCGCCGTCGCCGCGATGGGCCGGCTGCGCGCCTCGCTGCGCGCGTACGCCGTGATGGAGGGCGAGGACCCGGTCGCCGTCCTGTCCGACCTGGAGCTGCTGCTGCGGCTGACCGAGCCCGCCCGCTCCGCGACCGCGCTGTTCGCCTACTGCGAGCCCGCCCTGCGCAAGATCACCCTGGCCGGTGCCGGGCACTGCCCGCCGCTGCTGGTCGGCGAGCGGCGCACCGAGTTCGTCGAGACGTCCGTCTCCGCGCCGCTCGGCATGCTGGCCTGCTGGGAGGCGCCGAGCGTCGAGCTGGAGGCCGAACCGGGCGAGACGGTTCTGCTCTACAGCGACGGGCTGCTGCACCGCACCGGCGACCCCGTGGACCGCGCCTTCGCCCGGCTGCACGCGGCCGCCGCGGGGGTGCCGCGGGCGCTGCGGCAGGATCCCGGCGCGATCGCCGAGCATGTGCTGCGCACGGTCCTGCCGGACGGGCCCGCCGACCAGGACAGCGAGGAGGACGTGGTGCTGCTGGCGGCCCGCTTCGAGTGAGGAAGCGGTAAGAGGTCCTCCGGCCCTGGGCCCCCTTCCGTGCGACCGTACGATGGAGGGGGTCCAGTGCCGTATCAAGGAGGAAGACCGTGGCCGACGAGCTCACCCCGGAGACCCCGGAAGAGGCCGAAGAGCCGATCAAGCAGCGCAAGAACGGCCTGTACCCGGGCGTGTCCGACGAGCTGGCCGAGAACATGAAGTCCGGCTGGGCCGACACGGAACTGCGGGACCTGGAGCCGATCGCCCAGGCCGCCGAGACCGCCGCCCGCCGGGCCGCGCTCTCCGCGCGCTTCCCGGGCGAGCGCCTGGTGATCCCCGCGGGCAACCTGAAGACGCGCTCGAACGACACCGAGTACGCCTTCCGTGCCTCGGTCGAGTACGCCTACCTCACCGGCGGCCGGCCCGATGAGAGCGCAGACGGCGTCCTCGTGCTGGAGCCCACGGACGCGGGCCACGACGCGACGATCTACCTGCTGCCGCGCTCCGACCGTGAGAACGGCGAGTTCTGGCTCTCCGGCCAGGGCGAGCTGTGGGTCGGCCGCCGCCACTCCCTCACCGAGGCCGAGAAGCTGTACGGCCTGCCCGCCTCCGACGTGCGCAAGCTCGCCGAGACCCTGCGCGAGGCCACCGGCCCGGTCCGGGTCGTGCGCGGCTACGACGCCGGCATCGAGGCCGCCCTGACCGACAAGGTCACCGCCGAGCGCGACGAAGAGCTGCGCTGCTTCCTCTCCGAGGCCCGTCTGGTCAAGGACGACTTCGAGGTCGGCGAGCTCCAGAAGGCCGTCGACTCCACGGTGCGCGGCTTCGAGGACGTCGTCCGCGTGCTCGACAAGGCGCAGGCCACCTCCGAGCGCTACATCGAGGGAACGTTCTTCCTGCGCGCGCGGGTCGAGGGCAACGACATCGGCTACGGCACCATCGCCGCCGCCGGCTCGCACGCCTGCACGCTGCACTGGGTGCGCAACGACGGCCCGGTCCGCGCCGGCGACCTGCTCCTGCTGGACGCGGGCGTCGAGACGCACACGTACTACACCGCCGACGTCACCCGCACCCTGCCGGTCGACGGCCGGTTCACGGAGATCCAGAAGAAGATCTACGACGCGGTGTACGACGCCCAGGAGGCCGGTATCGCGGCCGTGCAGCCGGGCGGCAAGTACCGCGACTTCCACGACGCCGCGCAGCGCGTGCTGGCCGAGCGGCTCGTCGAGTGGGGCCTGGTCGAGGGTCCGGTGGAGCGGGTGCTGGAGCTGGGCCTCCAGCGCCGCTGGACGCTGCACGGCACCGGTCACATGCTCGGCATGGACGTCCACGACTGCGCCGCCGCGCGCGTGGAGTCGTACGTCGACGGCACGCTGGAGCCGGGCATGGTGCTCACCGTCGAGCCCGGGCTGTACTTCCAGGCCGACGACCTGACCGTGCCCGAGGAGTACCGGGGCATCGGCGTCCGGATCGAGGACGACCTGCTCGTCACGGCGGACGGAAACCGGAACCTCTCGGACGGGCTGCCGCGCCGGTCCGACGAGGTCGAGGCGTGGATGGCCTCGCTCAAGGCCTGACGTGACGGCGAAGGGCCGGGCACCCACCGGTGCCCGGCCCTTCGGCATGCCGCCCTCCGGTGGGACTCCAGTCGTCCGCTCAGGCGGCGCGGGCGGGCGCCGGCGGCAGGGAGTCCACGAAGAGCGCCCCCGCCAGCAGCCCCGCGCTGCCGCGCGGGCTCCACGCGCGCGCGTGCAGGTCGGCGTCGAGGGCGTCCAGCGCGGCGGCGCCCGCCCGCGTCGCGGCGCCGCCCGCGTCCAGGACGCCCCGGGCGCCCGACTGGACGTGGCGCAGGCCCAGGGGGCCCGCGGTGTGCAGCAGTTCGGTGTCCTGGAGCGTGGACATCACGGTGAGCAGGGCGTCCAGCCGCGCCTCGGCCTCGCCCGCGCCGGCGGAGCGGGCCTTGGCGAGGGCGTCCAGCGCCCGCCGTACGTGCGGGAACCCGGCGCGGGCCTCGCCGCGGGCGCCGGCCGCGCCGTACTTCGCGGACACCGTCGAGCCCCGTGACGGGCGGCGCGGGGCGCCGCGGTCCGGGTGGGCGGCGATCCGCTTGGCGGTCGCGGCGACCTCGGCGCCCCGCGCGCGGGGGTCGAGGGCGGCGGCCGCGACCAGCAGGCCCAGCGTCCACAGCGCGCCCCGGTGCCCGCCTCCGGCCAGGCCCACCGAGTGCTCGGTGCACCGCCCGATCGCGCCCAGCTCGGCGCGGAGCCGGGGCGAGGGCTCGCCGGTGCGGCGGGCGGCGGCGGCCATCGCCGCGAGGCCGGGCGTGAGCGCCTTCGCCGACCAGCGCATCCCGCAGTGGTCCCGGCGGGTGACACGGGCGGCCAGGTCACGGGGGTCGGGCAGGCCCGGCTTGGGAGCCAGGGCGAGCTGACCGGTCAGCGCGGCCACCGCGGCCCGCGCGAGCACGTCGTCCTCACGGCCCGTCATGGCCGTGCCTCCTCACGGCTGCTCATGGCCGTGCCTCAGGAGGACGCCGTCGCGGTGGGCGCGTCGCTCGGCGGCGTGCCCGTCGGAGCGTCGCTCGGGGGAGTGCCGCCCGCGCCGCCACCACCGCCGCTGCCCGCGCCGGTGCTCTCGGCGTCCGGGTCGATGCCCAGGGTGAGGAAGCCCTTGTAGCCCTTGGAGGGGTCGGCCTTCTTGACCGGCTTGAGGGTCAGCAGGCCGCTGGAGGCGCCGCCGCCGTCGTAGACCATGTCGTTGTCGAGGGTGGTGTAGCTGCCGGAGTGCTTGGAGTAGGGCTCCAGGGTGAAGATCTCCTGGGCGACGGTGTCGTCGAAGAAGAACTGGCCGGTGTAGTTGACCTTGCCGCCCTCGTAGCTGCCGTCCTCCTTCTCGCCGCCGGTGTGCACCTTGACGTGGATGTGGCAGGTGCGGGGCGTGTACCAGCCGGGGAAGATCGTCTCGAACTTGACGACTCCGTTGGCGTTGGCGATCTGGTAGCCGCGCAGGTAGGTGCTGTCGTCGGCGGTGGAGCCGTCCTCGCTCTCGGCCGGGGCCGAGCCGCCGGGGTTGGCGGTGGTGTAGCCGGAGTAGTAGCCCCAGGCGTCGCAGTGCCAGATCTCGACGGCGGCGCCCTTGACCGGGGTGCAGCCGTCGGTGGCGTCGACGACGGTGAGGCGCAGGGTCAGCGGGACGCCGCTCTTGCCCTCGGTGATGTCCTTGCGCACCAAGGCACCGTCGAGGTAATAGGGCCCTTCCGTGACGCTCGTCATCAGCGTCATGCACTCACCGGCGGTCGAGGTGGCCGACGCCGTCGCCTCGGACTCCGTCGCGGTCGCCCCGGTCTCCGTCGTGGTGTCGGCGAACGCCGCCTGGTAGCCGACGACGGCGAGCCCGCCGGCCGCGACCGTGCCCCCGGTCACCACGAGGGCGCGGCGCCGGGTGATGGAGGTGTCTTTGTGGTTTCCCGTCATGACCAGGAAGTTAGGAACGCCGGCCGTCAGGGTCCTGGGGGGAGGCTGAGAGGAACCTGTGAGTGCTGAGAAAGCTGAAACCCCGGCGCGGTCCTGCCCGCTGAGCGGCCGTCACACGGCCGGCACCCGGCCCCGCCGCCGCGATGTGCCGTCCGGGCCGTCACACGGCCATCAGCGGGGCGTCCTTGCGCCACTTGAGGATCTTGTCGAAGCTCACCACGGCCCCGTCGCGCCCCGGCTTGTTGGCGATGTGGACGTGGTCGGCGAGTTCCTGGATGAGGTGGAGCCCGCGGCCCTCCTCCGCGTGGACGGGAGCGACGGAGCGGCTGGGGCGCTCGCCGTGGAAGCCCGGGCCCGAGTCGGCGACCTCGATCCGGCACTTCTCGCCGTCGAGGTAGGCGGTGACCCGGTACGCCTCGGACCCGCCGCCGTGCCCGAAGTCCCCACCGTGCTCGACGGCGTTGGCACAGGCCTCGCTGAGGGCGACGGAAAGGTCGTAACTGACGTCGGGATCGACGCCCGCCGTCTCCATGGTGCCGAGGAGCAGACGGCGGGCGAGCGGAACACTCGCGGCTTCACGCCGCAGATGGAGTGACCACCAGATGCTCATGCTCCAGCCTCCTGGCTGCGGCTCGACATACCGATACGTATTGCCGCTGAGGCACCTGTGTAAGCGCGAATTCCGCGTGATGCCGCCCATATGGGGGATGCGCGGAAGCCCGGAATCGGTGTATGTGGGGCGCAGGGGGTATCAGTCGTACCAGTCGTCCCAGAAGTGGATCATAGGATGATCCTCCCTGTCCGGGGCAGGTGTACGGAATCTTGCCGACCTGCCGTAGGGCGGTGGTCGGGCCAGTGCGATGATGAGCCCGCCATGACTGCCCCCCACGCGCGCGCGGCGCGCCTCCGAGACGAGCGCCCCCGTGGCGTGCGTTCCGGAGTCGGCCCCCGGCTGCTGCGGGCCGCGGTGTTCGCCGCCGTCTGTGTCGTCCTGGCCGCCGCCGGGCACACCATGGCCGCCTGCACCGCCGTTCCGCTGTGGACGCTCGGCGCGGGGTTCCTCGGCGCGCTCGCGGTGGTGGTGCCGCTCGCCGGGCGCGAGCGCTCCCTGCCGTGCGTCGCCGCACTGCTCGCCGTCGGACAGGGCGTGCTGCACACCCTGTTCGGGCTCGGGCAGCACGGTACGGCGGCCGCCGCGTCCACGGCCACGGCCGTCACGGACTCCGAACTGGTCGCCCGGGCGGCCCGGCTGGTCTGCGGGGCCACGGCGGCGGCGATCAGCCCCGCGCAGGCCCAGAAGATCCTGGTCGAGGCCCGGCTCTACCCGAGCGACGCCGGCACGGGCGCGATGAGCGGCATGGACTCCATGCACCATCCGGCCGACAGCCTGGCCACGGCCGGCGGCTCGACGATGTCGCTGCTGCCGTCGCTGCCCATGCTGCTCGGCCATGTCCTCGCGGGCCTCGCCGCCGGCTGGCTGCTGCGGCGCGGTGACGCGGCCCTGCGGCGGCTGATCCAGCTGTCGGCGCACGGAGTGGCCGAGGGCGCGTCCGTACGGTCCCTGCGCGGGGCGCTCGCGCTGGTGCGCGCGCTGCTCGCGGGACTGCCCACCGCGCCCACGACGGGCCCGCACACCCCGCGCACGGCGCTGCCCGCGCCGGCCGAACCGCGGACCACCGCACTCCAGCACACGGTGATCAGGCGCGGCCCCCCGGCCGCCGGGGTTCTCACCCTCGCCGCCTGACGCGACACGACCGGCACTCCACCACACGGGGAGCGCGGGCCGCTGTCATGCGGCACGCGCGCGTGCGCGTCTCTCCGCGCACGTCTCTCACCGTTTCTCAGCGGTCTCACCGTTTCTCAGCGGTCTCACCGTTTCTCAGCGGTCTCACCGTTCTCACTCGGAGTGGAGTGCTCACTGTCATGAAGGCCTCTCGTTTCGCCGCCGCCGCCGTCGTCGCCGGTTCCGCCGTGCTCGTCCTGTCCGGACCCGCGTTCGCGCACGTCTCCGTGCAGCCCGAGGGCACCGCCGCCAAGGGCGGTTACGCGGTCGTCGACTTCAAGGTCCCCAACGAGCGCGACAACGCCTCGACCACCAAGCTCGAAGTGACCTTCCCGACCGACCACCCGCTGGCCTCCGCCATGCCGGAGCCGATCGACGGCTGGAAGATCCAGGTCACCAAGGCCACCCTCGCCAAGCCCATCGAGCTGCACGGCAAGCAGATCTCCGAGGCCGTCTCCAAGATCACCTGGACCGCCACCGGCAAGGGCGTCGAGCCCGGCTTCTTCCAGAAGTTCCCGGTGTCCGTCGGCACGCTCCCGGAGGACACCGACGAGCTGGTCTTCAAGGCGATCCAGACGTACTCCAACAAGGAGGTCGTGCGCTGGATCGAGGTGCAGGAGGACGGCGCGGAGGAGCCGGAGAACCCGGCGCCCGTGCTGGCCCTGTCCGCCGCCTCCGAGGACGGCCACCACGGCGCGAGCGCCGACGAAGCCTCCGACGAGTCCGCCGACGACGCCGAGGCGGCCGCCACGACGACCGAGGCCGCCGACACCGACAGCAGCGACACCACCGCCCGGGTTCTCGGCGTGGTCGGCATCGTCGTCGGCGCCGCGGGTGTGGCGTACGGCGTACTGGCCGGGCGCCGACGGGCGACGACCGACGCCTGAGGCTGACGCCCGGGGCGGCGCCGGCATCGGCACCGGCACCGCCCGGTGCCCGCTCGTCCACGGTGCGCGCCGGGGGCGTACAGACCGTCCGTACACCCCCGGCGCCCGCCGGAGTTCATACATCTGGGACATTTCTCTATGCGCAAGAAGACGTTCGCCGCGGCCGCACTGCTCGCCGCCGCCACCCTCACCCTCTCTGCCTGCGGCAGCGGCAGCGGGGACAGCGACGGCAGCCCCGTCGCCGTGGTCTCCGAGGAGTCCTCGCAGTCGCACGTGACCGTGCTGGACCAGCCGTTCACCAAGCCCGACCTGGTGCTCACGGACACCACGGGCAAGAGCTACGACCTCCGCGAGGCGACCAAGGGCCGCCCCACCCTGATCTACTTCGGCTACACCAACTGCCCCGACGTCTGCCCGCTGACGATGAACAACATCGCCGTCGCCAAGAAGCAGCTGTCGAAGGCGGACCAGGACGCGCTGCGGATCGTGTTCGTCACCACCGACCCCGACCGTGACACCCCGGCCGCGCTCGGCAAGTGGCTCAAGGGCATCGACCCCGAGGTGGTCGGCCTGACCGGCGAGTTCGACACCATCCAGGCCGCCGCACGGTCCGTCGGCATCACCATCGAGGCACCGCACAAGGAGAACGGCAAGATGGTGTCCACCCACGGCACCCAGGTCATCGCCTTCTCCCCGAAGACCGACGGCGGCTATCTGCTCTACAACGACGAAGCCACGGTCGACGAGTACACCAAGGACCTCCCCAAGATCATCAAGGGGCAGAATCCGTGAGGTCCGTACGGCTCATGAGGTCCGTGAAATCCGTGCGGCGTCTCGCCGCCCCCACCGCGGCCGTCACCGCGGCGGCGCTGCTCCTGACGGGCTGCGGATCGGACTCGGACACCGCCGCGGCGCTGTCCGTCCGCTCCGCCTACATCCCGCAGCCGGTCTCCGACACCATGGCCGCCGGCTTCCTCACCATCGTCAACCAGGGCGGCGCGAAGGACGAGCTGACCTCCGTCACCAGCACCGCCGCGGGCAGCGTCACCCTCCACGAGACCGTCGGTTCCTCGATGGAGGAGGTCGGCTCCCTCGACGTCCCCGCGCACGGTCAACTCGTGTTCAAGAGCGGTGGAAACCATCTGATGTTCGAGAAGCTGAAGCGCAAGCCCGTGCGGGGAGAGAAGGTCACCGTCGAACTGCACTTCGCCTCGTCCGGCCCCCTGACGGTCGAGATCCCGGTGGAGTCCGCCGTGTACAACCCCAAGACCGGCCACTGAGGGAGGGACCACCGTGAGGCAGAGCATCGCCCCCCGCGTCCGGATGTTCGTGCTGCTGTTGCTGGCGGTCGCCGGCGCGCTCCTGGCCGGCGCCGGACCGGCCTCCGCGCACGCCGCGCTGACCGGCAGCGACCCCGCGCAGGGGGTGGTGGTCGACAAGGCTCCCACGCAGGTGACGCTGACCTTCTCCGAGACCGTCTCCCTGAACGACGACTCGCTGCGGGTCCTCGACCCCAAGGGCGCCCAGGTCGACGAAGGCAGCCCGTCCCATGTCAGCGGCGCCTCGTACGCGGTCCAGCTGCACTCGGGACTGCCCGACGGCACCTACACCGTGACCTACCAGGTGGTGTCCGCCGACAGCCATCCGGTCGCCGGCGCCTACACCTTCTCCATCGGCGCCCCCTCCGAGACCACCGTCTCGGTGTCCGACCGGGAGGCCGGCGGCGGAGTCGTCGGCTGGCTGTACGGCTTCGGGCGGTACGTCTCGTACGCCGGCTTCATCGTGCTGACCGGCGGGGCCGCCTTCGTGCTGGCCTGCTGGCAGCGCGGGAGCGGGGTGCGGGCGGTCCAGCGGCTGGTCGTCTCCGGCTGGGTCGCGATCACCGCGGCCACCCTCTTCCTGCTGCTTCTGCGCGGCTCCTACACGAGCTCCGGGAAGGTCGGAGACGTCTTCGACCTGGAGCTGCTCGGCCAGGTCCTCCAGACCAAGACGGGCGCCGCACTGGTCTCCCGGCTGATGCTGCTCGCCGCCGCCGCGCTGTTCATCGCCGTGCTCTTCGGCGCGTTCGCGCGCCCGTCTCCCACCACCACCCAGAACGACGGCACTTCGCGCCGCCTGCCCGATTCAAGGGAGGCCGAGGAGAAGCGGGACCTGACCTTCGGGCTCGCCATCGGCGGGACCGTGGTCGCCGCCGGGCTCGCCGCCAGCTGGGCCATGGCCGAGCACGCCTCCACGGGGATCCAGCCCGGCATCGCGATGCCGGTCGACGTGCTCCATCTGCTGGCCGTCGCCGTCTGGCTGGGCGGGCTCACCGCGCTGCTCGTCGCCCTGTACCGGGCGCCCGCGGACCAACCCGTCGAGGCCGCCGCCGTGCACCGCTTCTCGCAGGTCGCCTTCGGCAGCGTGGTCGTCCTGGTCGGGACGGGCATCTACCAGTCCTGGCGCCAGCTCGGCTCCTGGTCCGCCTTCACCGACACGGGCTACGGGCAGCTCCTCCTCGTCAAGATCGGTCTGGTCGCCCTGCTCGTCGGCATCGCGTGGATCTCCCGCCGCTGGACCTCGCACCTGGCGGACACGACGGTGAAGGCGGCGGCACGGTCCGCCGCGCCCGCGAAGGAGCACGTCACGGCCTCCGCCGGGGCCGGTGAGGGCGGCGCCGAGGCGGCTACCGCGGACACCGGGCAGGGCACGCAGCGGGGTGGGAAGCAGGGGGCGAAGCAGGACGACACCCAGCGCGCCACCCAGCTCGCCCGGCAGCGGGCCGCCGTCGCCTCCGCGCGGCAGAAGCGGCTGCGGGACGGCGACCCGAACCGCTTCGGGCTGCGCCGCTCGGTGCTCGCCGAGGCGGGTGTCGCCGTCGTCCTCCTCGCCGTCACCACCGCGCTGACCTCGACCGAGCCGGGCCGTACCGAGCAGGACGCGGCCAAGGCCGCGGCGTCGTCGGCCTCTTCCTCGTCCGCGGACTCCGCCTCCGGGGCCCTGACGCTGGACATGACCTTCGACACCGGTGGCGCCGACGGCAAGGGCGTGGTCAGTGTCGACCTCGACCCCGCGCGGACCGGCGCCAACGAGATGCACGTCTATGTGACCCGGCCCAACGGCCGTGCCTTCGACGTCCCCGAGGTGAAGGTCGCCTTCACCCTCGAAGCGAAGGACATCGGGCCGCTGCCCGTCGTCCCCGACCACATCACCACCGGCCACTGGTCGGCGAACGGCGTACAGATCCCGCTGGCCGGCGAATGGAAGATCGCCGTGACCGTGCGGACCTCCGACGTCGACCAGGTGACCGTCTCCAAGAACGCGCAGATCGGCTGAACCGCACCATGCCCGACCAGTCCCTTCCCGAGGCCCGTACGCCCGAGGCCGCCGCCACGCGGCCGCCCGCCCCCGAGGGGCTCACCCGGCGCAGGCTGCTCGGCACCGCCGGTGCCACCGGGCTCGTCCTCGGCGCGGCCGGCGCGGCAGCCGGCTATGCGGCCGCGCCCGCACAGGCGACCCCGCTGTCCTCGATCGGGGCCGGGGAGGTGATGTTCCACGTGAAACATCAGCCCGGCATCACCCAGGGTCTCCAGGCACGCGGCCATCT
This sequence comes from Streptomyces phaeofaciens, assembly GCF_014648915.1. GTDB lineage: Bacteria > Actinomycetota > Actinomycetes > Streptomycetales > Streptomycetaceae > Streptomyces > Streptomyces phaeofaciens. The sequence continues at coordinate 171,160 of NZ_BMSA01000012.1, forward strand.
CGTCGCCTTCGACCTCGCGGCCGGCGCGGGCCGCAAGGAGGCGGCGGCGCTGCTGCGCCGCTGGTCGGAGACGGCCCGCCGGCTGATGGCGGGCGAGGCGGCCCCGCACGACGACACGGACATCGCCCGGGACGCCGGCCCGTCCTCGCTGACGATCACCTTCGGCTTCGGCAACAGCTTCTTCGCCCGTACCGGGCTGGAGAAGGAACGCCCGGTCGCCCTGGACCCCCTGCCCGACTTCTCCTCCGACCACCTCGACAAGGCCCGCAGCAACGGCGACCTCTGGGTGCAGATCGGTGCCGACGACGCGCTGGTCGCCTTCCACGCCCTGCGCGCGATCCAGAAGGACGCGGGCAGCGCGGCGAAGGTCCGCTGGCAGATGAACGGCTTCAACCGCACGCCGGGCGCCACCGCACACCCCATGACGGCCCGCAATCTGATGGGCCAGATGGACGGCACCCGCAACCCCAAGCCGGCCGAGGCCGACTTCGACCGGCGCATCTTCGTGCCGGCGTCCGGCACGAAGGACCCCGCCTGGATGGCGAACGGCTCCTACGCCGTCGTCCGCCGGATCCGGATGCTCCTCGACGACTGGGAGAAGCTGTCGCTCACGGCGCAGGAGCGGGTCGTCGGGCGTCGGAAGGCCGACGGGGCGCCCCTGTCCGGGGGCGACGAGACCACCGAGATGGACCTGGAGAAGACGGACGCCGCCGGCGATCTGGTCGTCCCCCTCAACGCGCACGCCCGGATCACCCGCCCCGACCAGAACGGCGGCGCGGCCATGCTGCGGCGGCCGTTCTCCTATCACGACGGCATCGACGCGGACGGGACCCCGGACGCGGGCCTGCTGTTCGTGTGCTGGCAGGCGGACCCGCTGCGCGGCTTCGTCACCGTCCAGCGCAAGCTGGACCGCGGCGACGCCCTCTCGAAGTACATCCGCCACGAGACGAGCGGCCTCTTCGCGGTGCCGGGCGGCGCGGCGCGGGGGGAGTACGTGGGGCAGGCCCTGCTGGAGGGGTGAGACGATCCCCTTTTCCGCGGTCGGTTTTCCGCGGGCCGGGGTTCGGCGGTCGGGTTTTCTGCGGGCCGGGGTTCGGCGGGCCGGTTCTCCGCGGTCCGGGGTTCGGCGGTCCGGTTTTCCGCGGGCAGGGGATCGGCGGTCCGGTTTTCCGCGGGCCGGGGATCGGCGGATCGCCGCCGGTCCGGGGGTTACGCGGATTCATTCCTGAGAGGGGCTCTCGTGAGACACGCGGGTCCCGGTTCGCAAGGGCCATTAGGGTGAGGTCATGCCAGCGAGCTATGCGTATCTCGGCCCCGAGGGCACCTTCACGGAGGTCGCCCTGCGCACGCTTCCGGAGACCGCCACCCGGCAGCTGATCCCGTACGTCTCCGTGCAGTCGGCCCTGGACGCCGTGCGCACGGGCGAGGCCGAGGCCGCGTTCGTGCCGATCGAGAACTCCGTCGAGGGCGGGATCACCACCACCCTGGACGAGCTGGTCGCGGGCGCCCCGCTGATGATCTACCGCGAGGTGCTGCTGTCGATCACCTTCGCGCTGCTCGTCCGGCCCGGCACCGCGCTCTCGGACATCAAGACCGTCTCCGCGCATCCGGCCGCCCAGCCGCAGGTGCGCAACTGGCTGAAGGCGAACCTCCCGGACGCCGTCTGGGAGTCCGCCGCCTCGAACGCCGACGCCGCCCGGCTGGTCCAGGAGGGCCGCTACGACGCCGCCTTCGCCGGCGAGTTCGCGGCCGCCCGGTACGGCCTCACGGCCCTGGAGACGGGGATCCACGACGCCGAGAACGCCCAGACCCGGTTCGTCCTGGTGGGCCGGCCGGCCCGGCCCGCGGCGCCGACCGGCGCGGACAAGACGTCCGTCGTGCTCTGGCAGCGCGACGACCACCCCGGCGGGCTGCGTGATCTGCTGGGCGAGTTCGCCACCCGCGGCATCAACCTGATGCTGCTCCAGTCCCGGCCGACCGGCACCGGCATCGGCAACTACTGCTTCTGCATCGACGCCGAGGGCCATATCTCCGACCGCCGGGTCGCGGACGCACTGAGGGGACTGAAGCGGATCTGCCGCGATGTCCGGTTCCTCGGCTCGTACCCGCGTGCGGACGCGACCACGGCGGACGTCCCCGCTCCGCTTCCGGGTACCTCGGACGCGGAGTTCACGGCGGCGGCCGACTGGGTCGCGCGCTGCCAGGACGGCCGGTTCTAGACCGCTCCCCGACCGGTCCGGACCGCTCACACGGGCGTCCCGGGCCGGACTCCGGCCGGTCCTACCTGCATATCTTCGTTATCCACAGAAGTTATCCACAGGGCGGCTTCTCGACCTGGGGACAAGTCGACAACGAACCACCACTCAGTCGACAAATCGGCCTAGGACCCCTCAAGGCGACTCGCCACCCACACGTCACCCTTCGTCCACCTGTTTCCTTCGATCAATCCTTTAGGGCGACCCTTTTGCACCCGAAAGTGGGTGCGGGAGGCGTTTGAGCAAGGAATTCAACACCCCGGGGACACCCCCCGGAATGATCAATTCCAATGTCCACAGACGATTCGCACACCCTGTGGATAACTCTTCCCGGGCGTGGTTCCCTGTGGACAACTCCGCCGCCAAGTCCCGGTCTCCACAAGGAAATCCGGTCAACCCGGCACCCGACGCCTCGCTCGTCCCAGGGAGTGAGACGCGTTTTATTGACACGCTCGGCAATTCCCCTCCAACAGAACGTAAGCGGCGAATCGGAACGTACGGCGCGCGGTTCGGAATAGTGGGTCGTGAGCCGCAACCCCGCACCGGTAGCCTTGACCGCGTGATTGACCTTCGCCTGCTCCGTGAGGACCCCGACCGTGTGCGCGCGTCCCAGCGCGCCCGTGGAGAGGACGTCGCGCTCGTCGACGCTCTCCTGTCTGCCGACGAGCGGCGCAGGTCGTCCGGCGTCCGCTTCGACGAGCTGCGCGCCGAGCAGAAGTCGCTCGGCAAGCTGATCCCCAAGGCCTCCCCCGAGGAGCGGGCCGAGCTCCTCGGCCGGGCCGAGCAGCTCAAGACCGAAGTCAAGGCGGCCGACGCCGAGAGCGACGCGGCCGACGCCGAGACCCAGGAGCTGCTGCTCCGGCTCGGCAACCTCGTCCACCCGGGCGTACCCGTGGGCGGCGAGGAGGACTTCGTCACCCTCGAGACGCACGGCACGATCCGTGACTTCGGCGCCGAGGGCTTCGAGCCCAAGGACCACCTGGAGCTCGGCCAGCTGCTCGGCGCGATCGACGTCGAGCGCGGCGCGAAGGTCTCCGGCTCCCGCTTCTACTTCCTGACCGGTGTCGGCGCCCTGCTGGAGCTGGCCCTGGTCAACGCGGCGATCGGGCAGGCCACGGCCGCCGGCTTCACGCCGATGCTGACCCCGGCGCTGGTCCGCCCGCAGTCGATGGCCGGCACCGGCTTCCTCGGCCAGGCCGCGCAGGACGTCTACCACCTCGACAAGGACGACCTGTACCTGGTCGGCACCTCCGAGGTCCCGCTCGCCGCGTACCACATGGACGAGATCATCGACGCCGAGCGCCTGCCGCTGCGCTACGCCGGCTTCTCCCCGTGCTTCCGCCGCGAGGCCGGCTCGCACGGCAAGGACACCAAGGGCATCTTCCGTGTCCACCAGTTCGACAAGGTGGAGATGTTCTCGTACGTCTCGCCCGAGGACTCCGAGGCCGAGCACCAGCGCCTGCTGGCGTGGGAGAAGCAGTGGCTGACCTCGCTGGAGCTGCCGTTCCGCGTGATCGACGTCGCCACCGGTGACCTCGGCTCCTCGGCCGCGCGCAAGTTCGACTGCGAGGCCTGGATCCCGACCCAGGGCAAGTACCGCGAGCTGACCTCGACCTCGGACTGCACCGAGTTCCAGTCCCGCCGGCTGTCGATCCGGGTCCGCGAGGGCAAGCAGGTCCGCCCCCTGGCCACGCTCAACGGCACGCTCTGCGCCGTCCCGCGCACCATCGTCGCCATCCTGGAGAACCACCAGCGGGCCGACGGTTCGGTGTACGTGCCCGAGGTGCTGCGCCCGTACCTCGGCGGCCGAGAGGTCCTGGAGCCGGTCGCCAAGTGAGCACCGCCTCTCCCGCCGCGGGGTTCCCGTACAAGCTGATCGCGACCGACCTCGACGGGACGCTTCTGCGTTCCGACGAGTCGGTCTCGCAGCGCACCCGTGACGCGCTCGCCGCGGCCACCGCGGCGGGCGCCGCGCACATCGTCGTCACCGGCCGCGCGGTCCCCTGGACCCGGCACATCCTCGACGATCTCGGCTACCAGGGTCTCGCCGTCTGCGGCCAGGGCGCCCAGGTGTACGACTCCGGAGAGCACCGCCTGCTGACGTCGGTGACCCTGGACCGCCAGCTGGCCGGCGTGGCCCTCGCCAAGATCGAGGCGGAGGTCGGCCCGCTGTACCTGGCGGCGAGCCGGGACGGTCTGGACGGCGAGGTGCTGGTGGGTCCGGGTTACGCGGTCACCGGCAAGCTCCCGGCGACGCCCTTCACGGACGCGTCCGACCTCTGGACCGCCCCGCTGAACAAGATCTACATACAGCATCCGGAACTCTCGGACGACGAGCTGGCCGAGGCCTCCCGCCGTGCCGCGGGCGGCTTCGTCACGGTCGCGATGGCGGGCGAGGGCATCGTGGAGCTGCTTCCGCTGGGCCTCTCCAAGGCCACGGGCCTCTCCCTGGCCGCCCGCCGCCTGGGCATCAAGGCCGCCGACACGATCGCCTTCGGCGACATGCCCAACGACATCCCGATGTTCGCCTGGGCGTCGCACGGTGTGGCCATGGCCAACGGTCATGAGGAACTGAAGGCCGTGGCGGACGAGGTGACGTCCTCCAACGAGGAGGACGGCATCGCGGTGGTGGTGGAGCGGTTGCTCGCCTGAGGGTGCCCGCACCCCGGCCGAGGGGTCGCTGTTAGATTCGTCAGCCATGCGATCACGCGAGTACGACCTCGACTTCCGCGACCGCGCCGGCCGGACCCGCGCCTGGGGCATCGGCCTGCTGTCCCTGGCCACGCTGCTGTGGGCCTGGTGCGCCGTCCTGCTCCTGACGCCGTACGAGGCCGACCGGAACGACGACGCCTACCCGGTCGAGTGCGAGTCCCGGCTGCTGACGGATCGCGGCACGGCCAACGAAGGCGTGCGCAGCGGCGACTACTGCGCGGACGAACGCGACTGGCCGGAGGCGCTGGCCGTCCTGGGCCTCTCCGTGCCGGTCTCGGTCGTCGGCGTGGCTCTCTTCACGACGGGGACCCTCTCCCGCCGGATGAGCGCCCACGCGGAGGCGATGCGGGAGTTGGACCGGATCGCCGACGCGAAGGAGGCCAGGGACGCGGCCGCGTCCCGCTGACATGTCGTGCGGAGGATGCACGGATCGAACGTGCGCGGGGTGTGACCCCCGACCGCGGTTTAGCAAACCGGTGCCTTGCCACTCGGCCAATCCTCCGGGTGGGCGGCCCACGCGAGAGCGACATCGCGTGCTCGAAGCGGCCGCCCCGGGCAGCTCCCCGTGCGCACGGGTCCACGGAGGGGTAACTACTCCGGAACCCGCCGCGGGCTGCCCTGTCGGGAGCTGGACGTACTGCCGTGCATGGACATCGCCCCGCTCCTCTCCCCGTATGTGGCGCCGGCACGATCCGTGCGGCGTCGGTGACATCAACCACTCTGCCCGGGGGACGAGTTGGGCGCCACCGAATAAAACGGCCGTGCGAACGGTGACCGCCCGGCACCTGAACCGGCCCCCGGAGCCGAGGCCCGCGGTCGGCTAGCGGCGCCGCCATCTGCGGCGGCGGGACTTGCTGAAGAACCATCCGGCGGGCGGCTCGTCGGAGCGCCAGGGCTGCGGCTCGGGCTCCTGCGCGCGCCAGCGGGCGGCGAGCATCCGGGCCCGGGCGGACGGCTCGGCCGTCTCGGCGGCCCGGACGAAGCTCTCGTCCAGGACCAGGTCGTCCCAGGTCTCGCCCTCGGAGGGTCCGCGACCGCCGCTGACCGAAGTGTCGTCCGCCATCCCCGTCCTCCTCGCCCGCTCCGCTCCGCCCAGTGTGGCGAAGGGGAGGTGAAGCCACCGTCAAGGACTACGGCGGCCCCGGCCTCCCGGCGCCCGCAACCTCCGGGCGCCCGCCCGCTCCTGCGCCTCGGCCTACTCCTCGCCCGCGAGCGTCAGCGCCCGCAGCTTCTGCCCGGCGTACCAGGTGGCCAGGACGGTCACCGCGACCAGGAACACCGTGGCCGTCGTCAGTCCGACGTCCGAGGTGACCAGGTCCCCGCCGGAGACCTTGTGGGCGACGGCCAGCGACCACTGCTGGACGCTGAGCGTGCGCGCCCCCGGCACCAGGGAGCCGAACAGGGCTTCCCAGACCAGGGCGTAGACCAGCCCGAAGACCACCGCGTGCCGGGAGACCGTGCCCAGCAGCAGGAAGAGCGCCGCGTAGGCGATCGAGGACACCAGTGCGGCGACGGTGTAGGCCACCGCGATCTGCTGGCCGTTGCCGTTGAGGATGAACCCGGCGATGAGGGTCGGCAGGGCCGAGAAGACCATCGTGACCGCTACCGCCACGATCAGCTTGGTGAAGATGATCGTCGGCCGCTTCACCGGCTTGGACAGCAGGTAGACCACGGAGCCGTCGTCGATCTCGGGGCCGATCGCGCCGGTGCCGGCGATGACACCGATGATCGGCACCATCGTGGCGAGCGCGAGCCCGCCCAGCAGGTCGGCGGCGGTCTGGTCGTCGGCGCCGGCCAGGGCGCGCACGACCAGGGAGATCGCGATCAGCAGCAGGGGCAGGGCGCCCAGGATGAGGGCCCGGCGGCGGCCGAGCAGGGCTCGGTAGGTGAGCCGGGCGACTGTGGGGTCGTACATCTTTCGGCCTCCTACGCCGCGACGAGATACGAGAAGACGGACTCGAGGGACTCGTCGGACGGCGAGACCGTGAGCAGCCGGATGCCGTGGTCCTTGGCCACGCGGGGCAGCAGGGCCGTGAAGCGGCCGAAGTCGACGGCCTGGACGCGCAGCGCGCCCTCCGCGAGGTCGACCTCGATGCCGGCGGTCGACGGGTCGGCGATCAGGGCGGCCGCGAGGGCGCGGTCGTCGCTGGAGCGCACCAGATAGCGGTGCGGACGGTCGGTCATCAGACGGCGGATCTTGCGGAAGTCGCCGCTGGCCGCGTGCCGTCCGGCGACGACGACCTCGATGTGCCAGGCGAGCTGCTCGACCTCTTCGAGGATGTGGGAGGAGAAGAGCACGGTACGGCCCTCGTCGCCCATGCGTCGCAGCAGGTCCATGAGCTGCATGCGCTGGCGCGGGTCCATGCCGTTGAAGGGCTCGTCGAGCAGGAGCAGCGACGGCTCGTGGACCAGGGCGCTGGCCATCTTCACCCGCTGGCGCATGCCCTTGGAGTAGGTGGAGATCTTGCGGTCCTGCGCGTATTCCATCTCGACCGTGGCGAGGGCGCGCTGGGCCGCCTTGGCGCCCAGGCCGTGCAGCTCGGCGTTGGCGACGACGAACTCGCGTCCGGTGAGGAAGTCGTACATCGCCTCGCGTTCCGGGACGATGCCGATGTGCTTGTAGATCGCCTCGTTGCGCCAGACCTGCACGCCGTCGAGGGTGACCGTGCCGGTGGAGGGGGCCAGGAAGCCGCCCATCATGTTGATGAGGGTGGACTTTCCGGCGCCGTTGGGGCCGAGCAGGCCGGTGACACCGGGGCCGATGGTCATGGTGATGTCGTTGACGGCGACCACGTTGCCGAACCAGCGGGAGACATGGTCGATGGAGAGCGTGGTCACATGCCCACCTTCCGGTAGCGGCGCATCAGGAGGCCGTAGCTGGCGGCGATCAGGCCGAGAACGACGAGGACGTAGACGACGCCCTCCCCGTTGGACGGGCCGATGCCGCCCGGGAAGGCCGAGGTGGCGCCGAGGAACGCGGACTGCACGCCGTCGATGAGGGTGACCGGCGAGAACAGGCCGATCCACGGGATCGCGCCGGTGCTGTTCTGCGCGTCGGCGATGGCCTGGAGCGTGGAGACCGCGCCGTAGGAGATGGTCATCACGGCGATGACGGCGGCGATGCCGAAGCCGCGGCGCGGGGTCACCGAGGCGATGACCAGGCCGATGCCGGCGAAGAGCAGTGAGAGCAGTGCCACGGAGACGAGTCCCTGTGCGAATCCCTTGGTCTGGTCGGCGAAGTCCAGCTTCGCCAGCAGCGCGCCCACGTAGAGGACGAGCAGGGGGGCGGCGGTGAGGACGAACAGCGCCGAGGCCAGTGCCGCGTACTTCGCGCGGACGTAGTCCGCGGTCTCGATGGGCCGGGAGAAGTACAGCGGGACGGTCTTGAAGCGCAGGTCGCGCGAGACGGACTGGGGTGCCTGCGAGGCGACGTACAGGCTGATGACGGCCTGCATGACGATCGCGTAGCGCGTGTAGTCCAGGGGGAGTTCGTTGGCCTTCGTGGCGACGGCGACGGCGACCATGATGGCCGCGGGCACGCACATCACCACGAACAGCAGCATGGGCAGGACCTTGGACTTCACCGAACGGCCGAGGCCGTAGGAGCCGCGCAGGGACTGGGAGTAGAGGGACCGGCGGGCGTAGGCGCGGCCCAGGCGGGGGCCGTCGTAGCTGCGGTAGCCGATGTTGTGGATCCGGGTCTGGTCACCCGGCGGGGCGGCTGCTGCTCGCATGGGCTGCTCAACTGCCATGGCCGACGGCCTCCTTCCTGGTCGCGTCGCTGTCCTTGAAGACTTCGGAGATGTGATGTCTGCGCTGTTCCATGCGGACCAGGCCGAGGCCGAGGTCGGCGACCACGTCCCGTACGACGTCGTAGGTCTCCTCGCCCTGTGCGGTGAGCAGCAGGATGTGGCCGGCGCCGGGCAGGCCGGTGGTGGCGGCGTCGAGGAACTCCACACCGCGCGCCTGGAGGGCTTCGCGGACCGCGCGGGTGCCGTCCGGGTGGCTGTCGGTGTCGGTGACCTCGATCGCGAGGGTGGCCGTGGTCTGGGTGAAGTCGGTGGTGGAGCTGGAGCGCAGGAGCTTGCCGCCGTCGACGACGACGACGTGGTCGCAGGTGCGTTCCAGTTCGCCCAGGAGGTGGGAGGTGACCAGGACCGAGATGCCGAAGTCGGTGTGGATGCGGCGGATCAGGCCGAGCATCTCGTCGCGGCCGACCGGGTCGAGGCCGTTGGTCGGCTCGTCGAGGAAGACCAGCTGCGGGTCGTGCACCAGGGCCTGGGCGAGCTTGACGCGCTGCTTCATGCCGGTGGAGTAGCCGCCGATGGGGCGGTAGCGCTCCTCGTACAGTCCGACATGGCGCAGGGTGTCCGCGGTGCGCTCGCGGGCGGCGGTGGGCGGCAGGCCGGACATGCGGGCCATGTGCACGACGAACTCGGTGGCCGAGACGTCGGGCGGCAGGCAGTCGTGCTCCGGCATGTATCCCACGCGCTCGCGGATGGCGGCGCCCTTGGTCGCGACGTCGAGGCCGAGCACCTCGGCGCGGCCCTCGCTCGCGGGGGACAGACCCAGCAGGATCTTGATCAGTGTGGACTTGCCGGCTCCGTTGGCGCCGACGAGTCCGGTCACACCGGGTCCGACGTCCACGGAGAGCCGGTCAAGAGCGGTCACCCGGGGGAACCGCTTGCTCAGGCTTTCGGTCGCGATCACAGTCACGGAATCGAATGTAGTGACGCACGCCACGGAAATCGTCAGACCTCAGAGCTGTCCTCGCCTCAGACCTCAGATGTACGGGCCCGTAGGGGACCCCCTGCCTGAGAGTTACGGGTGTGATCCACCCGCGCTCCACCCGCGCGCCGCCCCCGGGGCGGGAACCGCGCGCGCCTCGGTTCCCGAGGGGCGCCGTCCACCCTATTGACGCTTTCTCTAACAAGTGCCAGATTCGGGCGGGGTCAAGTTACGGACACGTACCGCAGTCGGCGCGGATCGCTGGGACGAGGTGGCATGACGACGGCAGTGACACGCGAACTCTCCGCGGACCTGCGGGGATTCAGGCGGGTGCAGCGCCTCGCCTACGAGTGCGCCGAGGCCGTGGCGGCCCGGCTGGAACCCGGGGTGACGGAGCGCGAGGCGGCGCGGATGCAGCGGGAGTGGCTGCGTGAGCGGGGCGTGCGCGACTGGTTCCACCTGCCGTTCGCCTGGTTCGGGGACCGCACGGCGTTCACGGACTTCCGGATTCCGCTCCAGTTCTTCCCCACCGACCGCCGGCTGGAGCCCGGGATGCCGTACATCCTGGACATGGCCCCCGTACTGGGGGGCTGTACGGCGGACATCGGCTACTCGGGCGCGCTCGGCGCCCACCCGGTGCAGGAGCGGCTGAAGGCCGACCTGGAGGCGCACCGGGAACTGATTCTGCGCGAGGTGCGCGAGCGGCGGCCGCTGCGCGAGATCTACGCCGACGTCGACCGCCTCATGGTCCGCCAGGGCTACGCCAACCGGCACCGCGCGTACCCCTTCGGCGTGATCGCCCACAAGGTGGACCGGGTCCGGGAACGGCGCTTCTCGCCCCGGCTGTTCGGGTTCGGCACACAGGCGCTGAAGGGACTGGCCTCGGACGCCCTGCACGGCCATCGCGAGGGCTGGTCGCCCCTGTGGTCGCCGTACCGTTTCTCCGACCATCCGCCGCGGCCGGGTCTGTGGGCGGTCGAGCCGCATCTCGGATTCCGGGGCACGGGCGCGAAGTTCGAGGAGATCCTGGTGGTCACCGACTCCTCGGATCCCGGGGAGAGCGCGTTCTGGCTGGACGACGACCTGCCGCACGTGCGGCGCTGGGCGGAAGGGAAGGCGGAGGCGGAGTGACGATGCTGGAGGGCGCGCGCGAGCGCCGGGTACGGACCGGCGGGATCGAGCTGTGCGTGGCCGAGCTGGGGGATCCCGGGCGGCCGACGGTCGTGCTGGTGCACGGCTATCCGGACAGCAAGGAGGTGTGGTCCGAGGTCGCGGCACGGCTGGCCGGCCGCTTCCACGTGGTGCTGTACGACGTCCGGGGCCACGGCGGCTCGACCGCGCCGAAGCCGCTGCGGGGCGGGTTCACCCTGGAGAAGCTGACGGACGACTTCCTCGCGGTCGTGGACGCGGTCAGCCCGGACCGTCCGGTGCACCTGGTGGGGCACGACTGGGGCTCGGTGCAGTCCTGGGAGTTCGTGACCGTGGCGCGCACCGAGGGTCGGATCGCGTCCTTCACCTCGATGTCCGGCCCGTCCCTCGACCACTTCGGGCACTGGATCGACCGGCGGCTGAAGCGCCCCACCCCGCGCCGGATCGGCCAGCTCCTCGGGCAGGGCGCCAAGTCCTGGTACGTCTACCTGCTGCATACGCCCACCGTGCCCGAACTCGCCTGGCGCGGCCCCCTCGGCAAGCGCTGGCCCGGCATCCTGCGCCGCCTGGAGAACGTTCCCGGCGACGCCTACCCGACGCCGTCGCTGCCGTCGGACGCCGCGCACGGCGCCTGGCTGTACCGGGACAACGTCCGCGCCCGGCTGGGCCGTCCGCGCCCCGACGCGCACGCGCACGTGCCCGTGCAGCTCGTCACTCCGCTGGGTGACGCGTTCCTCTCGGAGCGCCTGTACGACGAACTGGAGGAGTGGGTGCCGCGGTTGACCCGGCGCACCCTTCCGGCGAAGCACTGGGTACCGCGGACGCGCCCGGACCAGCTCTCCTCCTGGATCACGGAGTTCGTCACCTCGGTCGAGGGCGGGCAGCCGGAGCAGCGGGCCACGGGCCGCCACGCGGACCGTTTCGGCGGCCAGTTGGTGCTGGTCACCGGGGCCGGCAGCGGTATCGGACGGGCGACCGCGTTCGCGTTCGCGGAGGCCGGGGCACGGGTGATCGCCGTCGACCGGGACGCGGAGAGCGCGGCGCGCACCGCCGAGATGTCCCGGCTGATCGGGGCGCCCGAGGCATGGGCGGAGACCGTGGACGTCTCCGACGAACAGGAGATGGAGAAGCTCGCGGACAAGGTCCACGCCGAACACGGGGTGTTGGACGTACTGGTGAACAACGCCGGTATTGGGCTGGCGGGTTCGTTCTTCGACACGACGTCCGACGACTGGCGCCGGGTGCTGGACGTCAACCTGTGGGGTGTCATCCACGGCTGCCGTCTCTTCGGGCGGCGGATGGCCGAGCGCGGACAGGGCGGGCACATCGTCAACACCGCCTCGGCCGCGGCCTATCAGCCGTCGCGCGCTCTGCCCGCCTACAGCACGTCCAAGGCGGCGGTGCTGATGCTGAGCGAGTGCCTGCGCGCCGAACTGTCCGGTCAGGGCATCGGCGTTACGGCGATCTGTCCGGGACTCGTCAACACCAACATCACGTCCACGGCGGCCTTCGTGGGCGTGGACGCGGAGGAGGAGAAGCGCCGGCAGAACCGCTCCGCGCGTCTGTACGGCCTGCGCAACTACCCGCCGGAGAAGGTCGCGGACGCGATTCTGCGCGCCGTGGTCCGTGACGAGGCGGTCGTCGCGGTGACGCCGGAGGCGCGGGGCGCCCGTGTGCTGTCCCGTTTCGCGCCGGGGGTGTTGAGGGCGATCGCGCGGATGAAGCCGCCTGTGTAGGAGACTTGACGTGCGCCGCCCGAAGTCACGCCGCCGCAGATGACGTTGGCGAAACCTCCTGAATCTGCGGCTCGTTGTCCACAGAACCTCCAACAGGCCTGTGGATAACTTCAGTTGGTTGTGGATCAAACCTCCGGTCCAAAACAATATGCGTGATCCACGTCTCTCCCGTCATGCTGAGGGCATGAACGAGAACGAGACGAACGGAAGAGAGATGGACGAGAGACGCACCGTCAAGGTGTCGAAGTACCTCTCGAAGCACCTGCGCCACCAGCCGGAGCGCCTCGGGCTCACCCTCGACGCGGCGGGCTGGGTCGAGATCGACGACCTCATGGCGGCCTGTGCCGCGCACGGCTTCCCCTTCACCCGGGCCGAGCTGGACCATGTCGTCGCCGCCAACGACAAGAAGCGCTTCGCGATCGACGGCACCCGGATCCGCGCCAGCCAGGGCCACAGCGTCGAGGTGGAGCTCGGCCTGCCCCCGGCGACCCCGCCGGCGTACCTCTACCACGGGACCGTCGCGCGCGCCCTGGACGCGATCCGCGCCGAGGGGCTACGGCCCATGAACCGGCACGACGTGCACCTCTCGCCGGACCGTGAGACGGCGACCCGCGTCGGCGCCCGCCGGGGCCGCCCCGTGGTGCTCTCCGTGGACGCCGGGGCCATGCACCGCGACGGCCATGTCTTCCAGGTGAGCGCGAACGGGGTGTGGCTGACGAAGGCCGTGCCGCCGCGGTATCTGCGGTTTCCCGAGAAGCACTGACCCTGCATGATCAGTGGTATGGACCACTTTCCCACCACTGAGGCCGCCGTCACGGCCCTGCGCGCCCTCGCCGACACCTACGCGCGCGAGATCGAGGTCACCCATGACATCGGCGCCGACCGGACGTCCCGCCGCACCGCCGCGGGCGTCGGCGTCACCACCGACCCGGACGGCTCGCTGCCCCACGAGGCCTACGTCGAACTCGGCGGCCGCCCGAGCGTGAGCGTGCGGCTCTACCCGGACGACGACGCCCTGATCACCGTCGACGGCGTGGACTGCCCCGACATCGCCCGCGACGACGTGCCCGCGTTCCTCCGCTCCCTCTACGAGGGGCACGCCTGGGTCAAGGCCCGCCGCTTCCCGCCCAGCCACCACCTGATGGTGCCGCTGCCGGGCGACCGCGTGCACAAGGAGTTCATCGGCGTCCTCCTCAGCCCGTGGCTCGCCAAGCACACACGGTGACCGTTTCACGTGAAACACACCTGTCGGCCTACGCTCGATGACATGAGTCTGCGCCTGAGCACCGTGATCCTCCCCTACCTCCGCTGGAACGAAGGCGGCCGTTCGGCCTGGACACGTGCCGAACAGCTCGGCTTCCACACCGCGTACACGTACGACCATCTGTCCTGGCGCACGTTCCGCGACGGCCCCTGGTTCGGCGCGATCCCGACGCTGACCGCCGCCGCGTCCGTCACCGAACAGCTGCGTCTGGGCACGCTGGTGACCTCGCCCAACTTCCGGCACCCGGTGACCCTCGCCAAGGAACTGATCTCCCTGGACGACATCTCCGGCGGCCGCGTCACCCTCGGCATCGGAGCGGGCGGCACCGGCTTCGACGCCACGGCCCTGGGCCAGGACCCGTGGACCCCGCGTGAGCGGGCCGACCGGTTCGCCGAGTTCGTGCCGCTGCTCGACCGGCTGCTCACCGAGGACTCCGTGTCGTACGAGGGCGACCACTACTCGGCGCACGAGGCCCGGAACATCCCCGGCTGTGTCCAGCGCCCCCGGCTGCCCTTCGCCGTCGCCGCCACCGGCCCGCGCGGACTGCAGCTCGCGGCCCGTCACGGCCAGGCCTGGGTGACCACCGGCGACCCCAAGCTGTACGAGAACGGCACCCCGGAGCAGTCGGTTCAGGCCATTCGCGGCCAGGTCGAGAAGCTCACCGACGCCTGCGCCGCCCAGGGGCGGAACGCGAACGAGCTGGACCGGGTCCTGCTCACCGGGTTCACCCCGGACCGCGGCCGCCCGTTGGAGTCCGTGGGCGCGTTCGTCGACTTCGCGGGCCGGCACAAGGAGCTGGGCTTCACGGAGCTGGTGATCCACTGGCCCATCCCGGACTCCGACTTCGCCGCCGACGAGAAGGTCTTCGAGCAGATCGCCATGGAGGCTCCGTCCCAGCTGCGCTGACTCCGCCGCGGATCGGCCGCCGGCCCCGGCGGCCGGTCCGCTGTACCGCCCCTGTGTCTCATGTGTGCGGGCTCTCGCCCGACCGTGCGGGCATATGCGCGAGAATGGCCCGGTGACCTCAGCGACTCGACAGCCCGAGACCCCGGCCGCCGCTCTCCCGCCCCGCTTGATCGCCACCGATCTCGACGGCACTCTGCTGCGCGACGACAAGTCCGTCTCACCCCGCACGGTCGCCGCCCTCGCCGCCGCCGAGGAGGCGGGCATCGAGGTCTTCTTCGTCACCGGCCGCCCGGCCCGCTGGATGGACGTGGTCAGCGACCACGTCCACGGGCACGGACTGGCGATCTGCGGCAACGGCGCCGCCGTGGTCGACCTCCACGGCGGCCCCGGCACCCACCGGTTCGTCAAGGTGCGCGAACTGGAGCGGGAGAACGCGCTGGACGCCGTACGGCTGCTGCGTGACGCGGCGCCGGGGACCATGTACGCCGTCGAGCAGACCTACGGCTTCTACCAGGAGCCGGAGTACCCCAAGATGCACATGGAGATCCCCGACTCCCTCGCGCCGGCCGAGGAACTGCTGGCGCCGGACGCCCCCGGGGCCGGTGAACCGGTGCTGAAGATCCTCGCCTTCCACCCCACGATCGACCCCGACGCCTTTCTCACCCTGGCCCGGCTGGCCATCGGCGACCGGGCCAACGTCACCCGCTCCAGCCCCAGCGCCCTGCTGGAGATCAGCGGTCCCGATGTCTCCAAGGCCAGCACGCTCGCCCTGTGCTGCGCCGAGCGGGGCATCTCGCACGAGCAGGTCGTCGCCTTCGGGGACATGCCCAACGACGTCGAGATGCTGACCTGGGCGGGCCGGTCGTACGCGATGGGCAACGCCCATCCGGACGTCATCGCGGCGGCCTCCGGCCGAACGGTCGCCAACAACGAGGACGGCGTGGCCGTCGTCATCGAGCAGCTGCTCACCGAGCACGCTTAGAGGACGTCGCGAGCCCTCGAAGATCGGGCAGACGCCCCCTGGAACCGGTGGGACGGATCGGGTCGCAGCGCGGTGACGGCGCCGGAGCACAGACCCTGGCCGCCCCGGCCCTCGGCTAGCCAAGGGTCACGCCGCGTTGGGCCAGCCACTTCACCGGGTCCACCGCCGAGCCCGCCTCCGGGGTGACCCGCGCCTCGAAGTGCAGATGCGGGCCGGTGGAGTTGCCCGAGGTGCCGGACTGGCCGATCCACTGCCCCGGGGTCACGCTGTCGCCCTGGTCGACGGCGACGGCCGCGAGATGGGCGTACTGCGTGTAGTAGCCGTCGTCGTGCCGGAGCACGATCCCGATGCCGAACGAACCGCCGCACGACACCCGCACCACCCGCCCCGCGCCGACCGCCCGCACGGGCGTCCCGATCGGCACCGCGAAGTCCTGCCCGGTGTGCCGGTTCGCCCAGCGCGTCCCATCCCTGCCGAAGCCCGCGGAGAGGGTGTACGTCTCGACCGGTGCGACCCAGGCCTGCGAGGAGTCCCGCTCCGGCTGGTCGAGCCGCACGGCACCGCGGCATGCGCCCGCCGCGACCGAGGCGTCCGCCCGGCCCTGCAACTCCCACCGCGCCTGTTCGAGCTTGTCCTCGATGTCCTTCTTCACGCCGGCAAGCTCGGTGCGGCGCCGCTCCACCGCCTTCCAGGCCGCCTTGGCCCTGCCCTCGGCCGCGGCCAGCCGCGCCGCGGCCCGCCGGCTCGTGCCGATCGCGTGGTCGAGGGCGACATTCGCCCGGGAGAAGGCGTGCTGGCCGCGCATCAGCTCGTCCGGGCCGTCCGCCAGAAGGATCTGCGCGGCCAACGGCACACCGCCCCCGTCGCGGTACTGGGCACGGGCGATCCGGCCCAGGTCGTCGCGGAGCCCGGCCAGCTCCCGCCGCTCCCGGCCGAGCAACTCCTCCTGCTTCCGGGCCCGCCCCTGCGCGGCCTGCGCGGCACGCCGCCCCGCCTCGTACCGCCGAGTGGCCACGGCCGCGTCCTCGTACAACCGCGCCACCCGCGTGCTGAGCCCCGCGTCGGCCGCCGGACCATCGCCGTACTCGCCGCCGTACTCGCCGTCGGCGGCCGTCGACCGGGCCGCCAGCACGGCGGCCGCACACAGCATGACCAGAACGAGCTTGGGGTGACGGCGAAGTGAGCGCATGTCAGCGATCGTGACCCGGCCACCCGGCCCCGGTCCTGTTCTGGTCGTACGCCCGGGGGACACCTCGCCCCCGATGGCCCATTACCGCGGCCGGCGCGTTTGACTCAGCGTGCCGCCACCAACAGCTCCGTCGCCGCCTCCCGCTCGACCATCGCGCGCAACGGTCCCTCCACGGACGCCAGTTCCGCGTAGGGGCCGCGCTGCACGATCCGGCCCGCGTCCAGCACGACCACCTCGTCCACCGCCTCCAGGCCGGCCAGCCGGTGGGTGATCAGCAGCGTCGTACGGCCCTCCGTGGCGGCCAGCAGGTCCGCGGTCAACGCGTCGGCGGTGGGCAGGTCGAGGTGCTCGGCGGGCTCGTCGAGGACCAGGACGGGGAAGTCGGCGAGCAGTGCGCGGGCCAGCGCGAGCCGCTGGCGCTGGCCGCCGGAGAGCCGGGCCCCGTGCTCGCCGACGAGCGTGTCGAGCCCCTCGGGCAGCCCGTCGGCCCACTCCAGCAGCCGGGCCCGGGACAGCACGTCCCGCAGCTCGTCCTCGCCCGCCCCCTTCCTGGCCAGCAGCAGGTTCTCGCGCACCGAGCTGTCGAAGAGGTGCGCGTCCTGCGCACAGAGCCCGACGAGCCGGCGTACGTCGTCGCCGTCCAGGGTGTGCGCGTCCGCGCCGCCCAGCGTGTACGTGCCGGCGTCCGCGTCCAGGAAGCGCAGCAGCACCTGCGCCAGGGTCGTCTTGCCGGAGCCGGACGGTCCCACGACGGCGATCCGGCGCCCCTGCGTCAGGGTGAGGTCGACCCCGGCCAGCGCGTCCCGCTCCTGTCCGGCGTGCCGGGCGGTCAGCCCCTCGACGACGAGCGGGAACGGAGCGTCGGGCGCCTGCGCGGGCCGCTCCGGCTCGCGCACCGGCTCGGGGGAGTCCAGGACCTCGTAGACCCGCTCGGCGCTCCGGTGGACCCGCTGACGGTGGCGCACCGCCAGCGGAAGCCCCAGGACGGCCTCGAAGGCGGCCAGCGGGGTGAGGACGACGACGGCCGCCGTCACCCCGCTCAGCCGTCCGTCGGCGACCGCCTGGGCGCCCACGAGGGCGGAGGCGGCGACGGTCAGCCCGGACACCAGCGCGGTCAGGCCGTCGCCGAGCGCGGTGGCGGTGGCGGCCCGCGAGGCGATCCGGGTGAGCACGGTGTCCGCCGCCCGCACCTCGGCCGTTCGCGCGGGCAGCGCCCCGGCGACGGTCAGCTCGGCGGTGCCGCTGAGCAGGTCGGCGGTACGGGTGGCCAGCACGCCTCGGGCGGGGGCGAGCCGGTGCTCGGCCCGGCGCGCCACGGCGCCGGTGACCAGCGGGACACCCACCCCGGCCGCCAGCAGCCCGGCGGCGAGCACGGCGCCGGCCTCGGGCAGCAGCCAGGCCGTGAAGGCGACCGAACCGGCCGAGACGACGACGGCGGCACCGGCGGGCAGCAGCCAGCGCAGCCAGTAGTCCTGGAGCGTGTCCACGTCGGCGACCAGCCGCGACAGCAGATCGCCGCGGCGGGTCCTGCGCAGCCCGGCCGGCGCCAGCCGCTCCAGCCGCCGGAAGACGGCGACCCGGGTGTCGGCCAGCATCCGCAGCACGGCGTCGTGCGACACCAGCCGCTCGGCGTACCGGAACACGGCCCGCCCGATACCGAAGGCGCGTGTCGCCGTCACGGCGACCATCAGGTACAGCACCGGCGGCTGCTGCGAGGCACGCGAGATCAGCCACCCGGAGGTGGCCATCAGCCCGACGGCGCTGCCCAGGGCGAGGCTGCCCAGCAGCAGCGCGAGGACGAGCCGGCCACGCCGGGCACCGGCCATGGCGCGGACCCGGGCGAGGACTCCGCCGGCGGTCGCTCCGGCCGGTTCCTCGGGTGCGCCCGCGGCGGCGTCCACGGGCGCGGTCTCCTCCAGCGCGGCGGGGGCCGTCCTCGGCACGGTCTCCACGGGCCGGTGCGATTCGGCGTCGGCCAGTCGCACCACCCGGTCCGCGACACCGAGCAGGGCCGGCCGGTGCACCACGAGCAGTACCGTGCGCCCGGCCGCAAGCCGCCGGACGGCCTCGACGACCTCCGCCTCGGTCTCTCCGTCGAGCGCCGCCGTCGGCTCGTCCAGCAGCAGCACGGGCCGGTCCGCGAGGAACGCCCGGGCCAGCGCGAGCCGCTGCCGCTGGCCGGCGGACAGCCCCGTCCCGTCCTCGCCCAGCACGGTCCCGAGCCCCTCGGGCAGCGCCTCCACGAACGTCAGCGCCCCCGCGTCCGCCAGCGCCTCCCGGACGGCCACGTCGTCGGCGTCGGGGCGCGCCAGGCGTACGTTCTCGGCGATCGTCCCGGCGTACAGGTGCGGCCGCTGCGGCACCCAGGCGATCCGTGACCGCCACTGCTCCAGGTCGGCGACCGCCAGGTCGACTCCCCCGGCCCGTACCCGGCCCTCGGTGGGCCGTACGAAGCCCAGCAGGGTGTTCAGCAGGGTCGACTTGCCCGCGCCGCTCGGGCCGACGAGCGCGACGGTCTCCCCCGGTTCCACGGTGAAGGACGCGTCCGAGACGGCGTCGGCGGAGCGCCCGGGGTAGCGGACCGTCACGCCCTCGAAGGCCAGGGCGCCCTCCGGCACCCGGGTGGTCCCCGGCGCCGGTACCGGTGTCTCCAGGACGGCGAAGATCTCCTCTGCGGCGGCGAGACCCTCGGCGGCCGCGTGGTACTGCGTGCCGACCTGCCGCAGCGGCAGATACGCCTCGGGCGCGAGCACCAGGATGACCAGGCCGATGTAGAGGTCCATGTCGCCGTGCACCAGCCGCATGCCGATCGTCACGGCGACCAGGGCCACCGAGAGCGTGGAGAGCAGCTCCAGCGCGAACGACGAGAGGAAGGCGATCCGCAGCGTCCGCATGGTCGCCCGGCGGTACTCACCGGTGATGCTCCGGATCGACTCGGCCTGCGCCTTGGCCCGCCCGAAGACCTTCAGGGTGGGCAGTCCGGCGACGACGTCCAGGAAGTGCCCGGACAGCCGGGACAGCAGCCGCCACTGCCGGTCCATGCGCGACTGCGTGGCCCAGCCGATCAGCACCATGAAGACCGGGATCAGCGGCAGGGTGCAGACGATGATCGCGGCGGACACCCAGTCCTCGGTCACGATCCGCGCCAGCACCGCCACCGGCACGACCACCGCGAGCCCCAGCTGGGGGAGGTAACGCGAGAAGTAGTCGTCGAGGGCGTCCACGCCGCGGGTGGCGAGGGCGACCAGTGACCCGGTCCGCTGCCCGCTCAGCCACCCGGGCCCCAGCTCCGCCGCACGCTCCAGCAGCCGGCCGCGCAACTCCGACTTCACCGCCGCGCTCGCGCGGTGCGCGGCCAGCTCGGTGAGCCAGGAGACCACGGCCCGGCCTATCGCCACGGCCACCAGGAGCAGCAGGGGGGTACGGAGTTCGGAGACCGACATCCCGTGCTGGAAGGCGCCGACCACCGCCTCGGCGATGAGCATCGCCTGGGCGATGACCAACCCCGCCCCGACGGCCCCGAGACCGACGACCGCCAGGAGGAACAGGCGGGTGGCCCGGGCGTAGCGGAGGAGACGCGGATCGATCGGTTTCACGTGAAACATGCCCTTCGGTCCGGGGAGGGGGCCTCAGGTGAAAGCATGACGCGTTTCACGTGAAACCTCACGGAGCACCGTGAATTCCCCTCCCCCTCGGACTCAGTGAGCGGCGTCGGCGATGTGATGCGTGCCGATCCGCTTGCGGAACACCCAGTAGGTCCAGCCCTGGTAGAGCATCACGACCGGTGTGGCGATCACCGCGCACCAGGTCATGATCTTCAGGGTGTAGGGGCTCGACGAGGCGTTGGTCACCGTGAGGCTCCAGCTCTCGTTGAGCGAGGACGGCATGACGTTCGGAAAGAGCGTCAGGAAGAGCATCGCCACGGCGGCCACGATGGTGGCGCCGGAGAACGCGAACGCCCAGCCCTCACGCCCCGCCTGGTTGGCCACCAGGGCCGCGACCAGGGCGGCGACCGCCACGACCAGCGCGACCAGGCTCTGGCCGTCACCGTTGTCGACCTGGGTCCAGAGCAGGAAGACCAGCGCGCACACGGCGGCCACCAGGCCGACCTGGAGCGCCAGCTTCCGCGCCCGTTCCCGGATCTCACCGACGGTCTTGAGGGCCGTGAACACCGCACCGTGGAAGGTGAACAGCGTCAGCGTCACCAGCCCGCCGAGCAGGGCGTACGGGTTGAGCAGGTCCCAGAAGCCGCCGACGTACTCGAAGTTCTGGTCGATCTTCACGCCTCGCACGATGTTGCCGAAGGCCACACCCCAGAGGAAGGCGGGAAGGAGCGAGGTCCAGAAGATCGCGGTCTCCCAGTTGCGCTGCCAGTTCTCCTCGGGCCGCTTGGCCCGGTACTCGAAGGCGACGCCTCGCACGATCAGGCAGACCAGGATGAACAGCAGCGGCAGGTAGAAGCCGGAGAAGAGGGTGGCGTACCACTCGGGGAAGGCGGCGAAGGTCGCACCCCCCGCCGTGAGCAGCCATACCTCGTTGCCGTCCCAGACCGGCCCGATCGTGTTGATCAGCACCCGCTTCTCGGGCCGGTCACGGGCCAGCAGCTTGGTGAGGACACCGACCCCGAAGTCGAAGCCCTCCAGGAAGAAGTAGCCGATCCACAGGACGGCGATCAGGACGAACCAGACGTCGTGCAGTTCCATGACTGTGCAGCTCCCTCGGCCTAGTACGAGAAGGCCATCGGCTTGTCGGCGTCACGGGAGTCGCCGCCGATCTTCGTGGGCGGGTTGAGGTCGGCCTCGCTCAGCTCGGGCGGGCCGGCCTTCACGTACTTCACCAGCAGCTTGACCTCGATGACGGCGAGGATGGCGTACAGGGCCGTGAAGACGATCATCGAGGTGAGGACCTCGGCCTGGGAGACACCGGGGGAGACCGCGTCGCGGGTCTGGAGGACGCCGTAGACGACCCAGGGCTGGCGGCCCATCTCGGTGAAGATCCAGCCCCAGGAGTTGGCGATCAGCGGGAAGCCCAGGGTCCAGATCGCGGCGAGCCAGTACAGGCGGGTGAACTTGGGGCTGAGGGCCTTCTTGCGGAACAGCACCAGGTGCGGCACCTCGTCGTCACCCACCCGCAGGTGCTGCGGCAGCAGGAACTTCTTCCGGGTCAGCCACAGCCCGGCCAGGCCGAGGGCGAAGGACGTCATGCCGAAGCCGATCATCCAGCGGAAGCCCCAGTACGCGACGGGGATGTTGGGCCGGTAGTCGCCGGGCCCGAACTGCTCCTGTTCGGCCTTGTTGACGTCGTTGATGCCGGGGACGTAGGAGCTGAAGTCGTCGTTGGCGAGGAACGACAGCAACCCCGGGATCTCTATGGCGACCTTGTTGTGGCCCTGGTCGACATCGCCGTAGGCGAAGACCGAGAAGGGCGCGGGCGCCTCGCCGTCCCACAGGGCCTCGGCGGCGGCCATCTTCATCGGCTGCTGCTCGAACATGATCTTGCCGAGGACGTCACCGCTGACCGCGGTGAGCAGCCCTCCGATGGCGATCGTGACCAGGCCGAGCCGCAGCGAGGTCTTCATCTCCCGGATGTGCTTCTTGCGCAGCAGATGGAAGGCGGAGATGCCGACCATGAAGGCGCCGCCGGTGAGGAAGGCCGCGGAGAGGGTGTGGAAGGCCTGGGCCAGCGCGGTGTTCTGGGTGAGCACGTGCCAGAAGTCGGTGAGCTCGGCCCGGCCCTTCGCCTCGTTGATCCGGTAGCCGACCGGGTGCTGCATCCACGAGTTCGCCGCGAGGATGAAGTAGGCCGACAGGACCGTACCGATCGAGACCATCCAGATGCAGGCCAGGTGGATCTTCTTCGGCAGCCTGTCCCAGCCGAAGATCCACAGACCGATGAAGGTGGACTCGAAGAAGAACGCGATGAGGGCCTCGAAGGCCAGCGGGGCGCCGAAGACGTCGCCGACGAAGCGCGAGTAGTCGGACCAGTTCATGCCGAACTGGAACTCCTGCACGATGCCGGTGACGACACCCATCGCGATGTTGATCAGGAAGAGCTTGCCCCAGAACTTGGTGGCCCTGAGGTACTTCTCCTTCTCCGTGCGCACCCACGCGGTCTGGAGACCGGCGGTGAGGGCGGCCAGCGAGATCGTCAGGGGGACGAACAGGAAGTGGTAGACGGTCGTGATGCCGAACTGCCAACGCGCCAGAGTCTCTGGCGCCAAAGCCAAGTCCACGTCGTCAGTCTCCTTACGTGCCGTGGTACAGCGGCAGTTTGCCCCTTATGTCACACACATCACTGGAGCAACCGGGACACGCTTGTGAACGCGTTCACATTCACAAGCAATTATGACGCACTGATTTTCGACATGCGAAGGGGGGTCCCGCTTACCTGCGGAAACCCCCCTCACCACCGCCTGACCAGCGGAAACGGGCGCCCACGGCATTCCGTGGGCGCCCGCCGGCCGACTGCGGCCCCGCTACAGCTCCCGGCGGAACCCTTCCGCGACCTTCAGGAAGATGTCGTTCGCCTCGGCCTCGCCGATCGTCACCCGCACACCCTCGCCCGGGAACGGCCGCACCACGACACCGTGCTGCTCACAGGCCGCCGCGAAGGCGACCGTGGGCTCGCCCAGCCGCAGCCACACGAAGTTGGCCTGGGTGTCCGGCACCGTCCAGCCCTGGGCACGCAGCCCCTCGAGCACCCGGGTGCGCTCCCCGACCAGCGAGCCGACCCGGCCGAACAGCTCGTCCTCGGCCCGCAGCGAGGCGATCGCCGCCTCCTGCGCCAGCTGGCTCACCCCGAACGGCACCGCCGTCTTGCGCAGCGCCGTCGCCACCGGCTCGTGCGCGATCGCGAAACCGATCCGCAGTCCGGCGAGACCGTAGGCCTTCGAGAAGGTCCGCAGGACGCAGACGTTCGGCCGGTTCCGGTACAGCTCGACGCCGTCGGGCACCTCGCGGTCGCGGACGAACTCCCGGTAGGCCTCGTCGATCACCACCAGCACATCGCTCGGCACCCGGTCGAGGAACCGTTCCAGCTCGGCCCGGCGCACGGTGGTGCCGGTCGGGTTGTTGGGGTTGCAGACGAAGATCAACCGGGTCCGGTCGGTGATCGCGTCGGCCATCGCGTCCAGGTCGTGCACATCCCCCGCCGTCAGCGGGACCTGCACCGACGTGGCACCGCTGATCTGCACGATGATCGGGTACGCCTCGAAGGACCGCCAGGCGTAGAGCACCTCGTCGCCCGGACCCGCGGTGGCCTGGATCAGCTGCTGGGCGACACCGACCGAGCCGGTGCCGGTGGCCAGGTGGGAGGCGGGCACGCCGAAGCATCCGGCCAGCTCCTCGACCAGGGCCGCGCACGACAGGTCCGGATAACGGTTGAAGGAGGCGGCGGCGGCCGTCACCGCCTCCATCACCCCGGGCAGCGGCGGGTAGGGGTTCTCGTTGGAGGACAGCTTGTAAGCCACGGGACCGCCTGCCGCGGCGGGCTTGCCCGGCTTGTAGGTGGGAATCCCCTCCAGCTCGGCGCGCAGCTTGGGGCTCGTCTCGCTCACCGCAGTCCTCCTCATGACCACAACCGGCTTCAATACTGCTCACCTTATGAGGATTCGGCGCGGGTGCGAACAGCTGTGGCGGAGCTGGGTGGCCTTCTGTGATCTCTGAGGATGAAGGTGTACGAATCGGGGGGCGCTCCGCACATATATCTATGCGCCGGTAGCTCGCGCCGTGGCGCGCATCCCTCGTGCAGGTGAGTTGAGACCTCTTCGAAACATCGGTGCGTTGGCAGGCTCATGCGTGCCGACGCGCCACGTCCTGCCAAGTAAGCGGTCAACTGACTTTGTTTCCAAGGCATTTGGGCACCTATGACCTTGCAGAAACGTGCCTGTCAACGCGTGCATATGCGTCCGCCCTACCCCACCGGATGAGCCCTACTATCGGCTCGCCATGACAGCAGCAGGGAAGCACCAGGTGAGCCGCGCGGAAACCTCACGCCGAGGCAGCCGGCCGGGCCGGGCGGGCATCAGGGACGTGGCCGCCGCCGCCGGGGTCTCCATCACGACCGTCTCCGACGCCCTCAACGGCAAGGGCAGGCTCCCCGATGCCACCCGACGCCATGTCCGCGAGGTCGCCGACCGACTCGGCTACCGCCCCTCGGCGGCAGCCCGAACCCTCCGTACCGGCAAGTCAGGACTCATTGGCCTGACCGTGACGACGTACGGGGATGAACCTTTCACCTTCACCGAATTCGCGTACTTCGCCGAGATGGCGCGCGCCGCGACCTCGGCCGCGCTCGCCCGCGGCTACGCGCTCGTCATCCTCCCCGCGACCTCGCGCCACGACGTGTGGTCGAACGTCGCCCTGGACGGCACGGTCGTCATCGACCCGTCCGACCAGGATCCGGTGGTCAGCGAGCTCGTGCGCCAGGGCTTACCGGTCGTCTCCGACGGCCGCCCGGCCGGCACGCTGCCGGTCACCGCATGGGTCGACAACGACCACGAGGCCGCCGTCCTCGACATCCTCGACCACCTGGCCGACGCCGGCGCCCGCCGGATCGGCCTGCTGACGGGGACCTCGACGGACACCTACACGCATCTGTCGACCACGGCGTACCTGCGCTGGTGCGAGCGGGTCGGGCAGGATCCCGTCTACGAGTCGTACCCCGCCCACGACCCGTGCGCGGGCGCCGTGGCAGCGGACCGGCTGCTGGCCCGCCCCGACCGCCCCGACGCGGTCTACGGCCTGTTCGACCCCAACGGCACCGATCTGCTCGCCGCCGCCCGCCGCTACGGGCTGCGGGTGCCGGAGGATCTGCTGCTGGTGTGCTGCAGCGAGTCCACCGTGTACGCGAACACCGAGCCGCCGATCACCACGCTCTCGCTGAAACCGCGCCGCATCGGCACGGCGGTGGTCCAGCTCCTGATCGACGCGATCGAGGGCCTGGAATCGGACCGGCCCGTCGAACAGGTGATACCGACCGAACTGATCGTCCGTACCTCTTCTCAGCGACGTCCACCTCGGACGACGGTCAGCCCGCCCCGGGCGCCTGAAGCGGGGTAGGGCGGGAGTCGGGGCGCCGGATCCGGAGCGCGGGCGCGGGGGCGCTTGTGTCCGGTGAGGCGCCTGGGGCGGCCCGGGGGGCTGCCGTGGGGGAGGGACCGGGGAGGGATTGGGGACGGACCGGCGGCGGGGGCCTGGGGCAGGGGGTTGCTGCCCCAGGTTCGGCCTCGGGGAGAGCGCCGGGGTCTGGTCGCGGGAGTCGGTTGCGGAAGTCGGTTGCGGAAGTCGGTTGCGGGAGGCCGACGTCGGCGACGTACGAAGGCGGCGCATGAGGGCTGCGCCGCCTGGGGGGTGGCTGGTCGAGCAGCAGGCCTGGTCAGCGGGGCCCCTCAGCGGCCGGGGCGGCGCTCCGAAGCGGGGTGGAGGGCCGTCGCAGGCCGTCGTCGGTGCCCCGCAGCCGGTCACCGACTCTCGGGGCGGGGTCCGTCGGGCGGGCGCCGGGGGTGTTGCGCAGATACGGGAGGGAAGTCCCGTACGCCCGTCCCCGTCCCGTCGGCGAGCCGTCGCGCCCCGGTCCTCCCCGGGTCCTCCCAGTTCCTCGCTCGAAGCCCGGCTCGCCCCGGGGTGGCCCCACGGCACCTTCCGGCCCGCGCTCGAAGCGCGGGACACCCCAGCCATCGGTCACCTGGGGCGCTGCCGAAGCCCGGCCCAATCGGGGCGAAAGCCGCGATGAACTGGAGCCTTGCTCCGATTCACCACCCCTGGGTCATCACACGGCACGATCCGCATTCCTATGATGGGCCCACGGCACCGCGGGCCGCTGCGACCAAGCAGCCCGAAGAGTGCAGATGCGGCGCGATGGTGGAGGGGTCTGATGACTCAGGGGGCCGGTCAGGGACCCGAGGTGGAGCGGACGGCGACGTTGCGCGACTTCCGGGTGCCCGCTTACGTCCACGAGACCGGTCCGTACGACCACAGCGCGCATCCCGGCAATGCCGCGCCGCCTCTCGACGCCCCCCTCGATCCCCCGGACGGCTACACGCCGACCCAGCGCGATCTGCCCGTCATCAACCGGGGCGACACACTCCAGGTGACCGTCGACCCGGCGCCCGTCCAGGCCGCGCCGGCCGCGACCGGCCCGGGCCCGCTGTTCGTCGTCGGCGACGTGCACGGCTACCTCGACGAGCTGGTCGCCGCGCTCCAGGACAAGGGCCTGATCGACGCGGCCGGCCGCTGGTGCGCCGGCACCGCCCGGCTCTGGTTCCTCGGCGACTTCACCGACCGCGGCCCGGACGGCATCGGCGTCATCGATCTCGTGATGCGGCTGTCCGCCGAGGCCGCCGCGGCCGGCGGCTACTGCAAGGCGCTCATGGGCAACCACGAGCTGCTCCTGCTCGGCGCCAAGCGCTTCGGCGACACCCCCGTCAACTCCGGCGCGGGCACCGCCACCTTCCAGGCGGCCTGGCTGCTCAACGGCGGCCAGAAGTACGACATGGACCGGCTCCAGGACCACCACCTCCAGTGGATGGCGCGCCTCGACGCCATGGAGGCCGTCGACGGTCATCTGCTCGTCCACTCCGACACCACCGCCTACCTCGACTACGGCGACTCGATCGAGGCGGTCAACGACACCGTCCGCGAGACGATCACGCGTAACGACGCGGACGAAGTGTGGGACCTGTTCCGCAAGTTCACCAAGCGTTTCTCCTTCCGGGACGAAGGGGGAGCCGACGCCGTCCGTTCCCTGCTCGATACGTACGGCGGCACCCGCATCGTTCACGGCCACAGCCCGATTCCCTACCTGCTGGGCGACGTCGGCTCCGAGGACGGCGAGGACAACGGCGGTCCGCGGGTCGAAGGACCGCACCTCTACGCCGAGGGACTGGCCATCGCCATGGACGGCGGAGTGACGATGGCCGGAAAGCTGCTGGTCCAGCAACTGCCTCTGGACAGCTGAGCGTTCCGGCGGTCATATCGGGGTGACGCCGGGGCAGATGTATCCCGGCGTCGAACCTGTCAAGGACGTCGCAGGCCAGGGGCCAATTTCCGCAAACCCCCTGTCACCTCATGCCGTCGCCGCTCTACCATCGGACTATCCGTAGCAGGCTCCCCTCCGTTTCTGCCCGACGGCTCGTTGGCATGCGAGCCCCAAGCCCTACGGAGCATCGGGGGATGCACATGAACAGCGTTCCGCAGCACCTGCTCAGCGAGGACCGCCAGGAGTACGAGCGGATCCTCGACGAGGCGCTGCGCTCCGCACCATCCCACCCGGAACTGACCGCTGTCGGACAGCGGCTCAACACCGAACAGCTGCGCACCATGGCGCTCAACGCCTCCGCGCTCATCACGGCGGCCGCGGCGACCGAGTACCAGCACTACGTCAAGGTCCGCGAGGAACTGCGCCACCCGGCGCCGTCCACCCCGTCGTCCACCCACGAGTCCGGCTCCCCTGAGCCGGCCACGGGTGCGATGGGGCTCGCCACCACCATGGGGGACGCCGCCCAGGCCGCCGAGGCCGCCGGCGCGGGCGCCGTCGCGATCGCTGCCGTCCTCACCCCCGTTCTCGCCGGAACCGCCGCGGTGATCTTCCTGCTCGTCGGGTACCTCCTCAAGGCGGTCGCACCCGAGCAGACGGTCGCCCAGGCCATGCTCAACGTCGGCTGGGCGTTCGGGGCCGTGGCCGCGGCCGCGATCCTCGTCGCGACCGTCGGCCTGCTGCTCACCGCCCTGCGCAACCAGCCCTCCCTGGAGGCCGGACCGTACGGGGAACTGAGCGAGGAGGTCGCCCGGGCCAAGGAGGCCTGGCGGGAAGCCGTGCTGGAACGCGGCATCCTGCCGTTTCTCGGGGAGGCTCTCGCCAACCCTGGTACGACGGCCCTCCTGCACCCCGACCCGGCCCCACCGGCGCCGACCGGCCGCCTGCCGAAGATCGGCTACGACCGCCCGGGGTTCACGAGCCCCGACGACGGCCCGGCAGCCGGCCCGCGCCCGAGCTACAGCAGCCCGGACTACACCAGCCCGGACTTCGGCGGCCCGGAGCACCAGCCGGAATAGGCCCTCGGCTTGCGCCCCCGAAAGCCCCCGGAAACGGGAAGCGCAAGCCGATCGCCGGGCCGGCCCCGGCGAAGGGTCCTTGTACGGCGCCGCCCTGCGGGATGCCCGCCGCAGGGCCGTCCCGTGCTGTGTGCCGCACGGCTCTCAGAGCAAGGTCAGCTCCGGCAGGTACGCCGTCTCGACCACGGCGCAGACCGGGCTGCCGGACCGGGAACGGCCCAGCCAGACGGGATAGGTGCCGTCGCCGCCGGTGCAGAAGGTCACCAGGTCGCCGCCCGTCGTGTCGTCGCCGATGCGTATATGTCCGTCGGTGAGAGCCTCCACCGCGTCCTCACCGCCTTCCTGGTGGCTCACGGCCCGCCGGGCGAGCGCTTCCCAGCCGGAGGCGTCCGCGAAGGACCCCGCGGCGCTGTCGGTACCGAAGCCGAAGATCTCCTCGTCCCGCAGCAGCCGCACATCGTCGCCCGCGGCGAGTGCCAGCTCCCAGGAGACGACGGGCTCGTCGCTCAGCCGGAGGCGGACGGCGACCGGTTCCTCCACGGCGCAGTGCTCGCCCATGAACTCGTACTCGTAGGCGACGACGGCGGCCTGCACGGCGTACCTCCCCGGAACGAACCGCTCCACCAGCTCACGGCCGGCGTCCTCCCCCTTGTAGGCCGGATCCGCGACGGTCAGCCTGCCGCTGGGCAGCCTCAGCGTCGCGATCTCCCGCACCTCACCGACCGTCATCTCCGGCTGATAGCTGGTCGCGAGGCGCGTGCCCGGCACGAACAGCTCCTCCAGAAGCTTCGGCCGGGCCGGGCGGGGCGGCAGCAACGGCGTCGGTGCCACACCGACCGAGCCCGGCACGCCGCGCGTCCCCGGTTCCCGCGGCTCCCGGTGCCCCGGTTCCCCGTGCCGCGCCTTCTCGTGCCCCGGCTCCTCGTGGATCGGCTCCTCGTGCCGCAGCGGACCGCTCTCCCCCTCGGCGAAGAACAGCCCACCGGCACCCCGTGCGCCGAAGCTGTCCTTGGCGCACCACCGCTCGCCCTCGGGAAGGTCCGCCAGCGTGCGGAACGAGCCGCCGTTCCGCCGCTCGATCACCTTGCGCCCCTTCCCATCGGGAAAGAGGTCCTGGTAGGTGTGAGTGGCCCAGCGAGCGGACTCCGCCCCCTCAGCGGAGTCGTACGTCCACTCCCCGAGGTGGCGCAGGAACAGCCGCTCCGGTTCCAACAGCCGCCAGTCCGCCTCCCGTGTACGGCGTCCCTGGTCGTCGTACGCCCACACCCCCACGTGGGACGCGGCCCAGGCCACCAGGTGCACCTCGACCGGCTCGGCCCGGCCCGGCACCCGATGGACCGTCACATACGGCTCCCCCGAGCCGTCCCGGGCCCGCGCCTGCGCGAGGGAGAGCGGCTCCAGCGGGGCGCGGGACGCCAGGTCCCACCCCACCGCGTACGACACCAGCACCGGCCGCTCCCTGCCGTCCCCCGTCATACCTGCCCCCCGTTGATCGTCGGCAGATTCAAACGTAGCCGCCGCCACTGACAACGCCCTCGGCACCGGCATTCGTGCAGGTCAGAGAATTCCCGCCTGACCGGCGGCGGTGATCCAGGACGGGAACTCGGACAGCAGGCGGTCGTACAGCTCCTGGTCCGGGAGCGTGCTGATGTCGTCGACCGCGAAGAAGCCCACGTTGTCGACACGGCGGCCGGGCAGCCGGTCGAACCGCTCCAGGACGCCGTAGTGGGAACGGCCAAGCCCGACGAACTGCCAGAAGATCGGCTCCTCGACCGCCGCGCGCAGCTCCTGCTCGATCGCCGCGTCGCGGTAGACCCCGCCGTCGGAGAAGAACAGCACGAGGGTGGGGGCGAGCGCGGGAGTGTCCCGTACATAGGCTCTGACCTCGGCGATCGCCTTCTGCTCCTCGTTCTGGATGCCGACCGCGCGCATGTCGACCTGCCCGGGTTCCAGCCCCTTCTTCGGCTTCTTGTTGCGTCGGAACAGGCTGATCTCGCCGACGCGCACATGCAGGCGCAGCCACTCGGGCAGCTCGCCCAGGCGGAGGTCCGGGAGGCGCGCGGGGTTGCTGGCGAACGTCCAGGCCTGCATCTCCCCGTCGTCGTCGAGCTGGGCCGCCACCGCCGCCATGCGCTCCACGACGTCCGCCACGACACCCCCGGAATACAGGAAGGACATCGAGCCCGAGGCGTCCAGGACGAGGATGACGCGTGCGCTGATCCCCGCCGCACCCCGCTTGCTCAGGCTGACGGCGACCTGTTCCTTGCGCAGGGACAGCCGCTTGCGCATGTCCACGGGAAGCCGCTCCTCGCCCTTGGTGAGACGAGGACCGGAGGGTGGGGCGGTCGGCGGCAGGTGTGGAGTCGCCGGTGAAACGGGAGGGACAGCAGGAACAGGAGGTGCGGGGGTGAGCGGAGTGACGTGGGTGGGTGAGGGTGAGGGCGGGGCCGCAGGCGACGGAGTGGCCGTCCCTGCCGGCTCCTCGTCCACGGTGATCCCGAAATCGGTGGCCAGCCCGGCGAGTCCGGAGGCGTACCCCTGCCCGACCGCGCGGAACTTCCAGCGCCCCTCGCGCAGATACAGCTCGCCTCCGATGAACGCCGTCTCGGTGTCGGCCTGCATCTCGAAGTGGGCCAGTTCGGTCTGGCCTCCCGCGTCGAGGAGCCTCAGCGTCAGACCGGTCACCTGCCCGAACGTGCCTCCGTCGGCCGACGCGCCGAGCACCACGCGCGCGATGTCGCTCTCCAGCGCGGTCAGGTCCACCTGGACCGTGTCGGTCATGGCGCCGTCGACGCCGTGTTTGCCGAGGTGGGTCACGGCTCCGGATGCGTGGCGCGGCTGGTTGTAGAAGACGAAGTCCCCGTCGTCACGCACCCGTCCGGCCCCGGTCAGCAGCAGCGCCGAGGCGTCGACGTCCGGTCCATCACCCCTCTCGGTCCACCTGAGTTCCGCGCGGACCACGCCCGCGTCGACCGGCAGATTGGCGCCCTTGCTCATGGATCGCGCTGTCATGGAGCCAGTCTGCCGAGCCTTCGGCCCCGGGCAACCACTTCGGCCCCGGGCTTCTCACTCTTCAGCCCCAGCCGGGCCTCGAACGGGTCGGGCAGGCAGGCTCAGGAGGCGGATCCGGGGGACGGGTGCTGAGAACGCCCGTCGAACTCCTCCCGCGCGGCCTGAACGGCGGCGATGTTGGCCTGGGACCAGTCGGTGATGCTCTGCACCAGCCCGCCCACCTCCCGGCCCATTCGGGTGAGCCGGTACTCCACGCGCGGTGGCACGGTCGGGTAGACACTGCGCGTCAGCAGGCCCTCGCGCTCCAGCGCACGCAGGGTCTGTGTCAGGACCTTCGACGTCACCCCGTCCAATCGGCGACGCAGTTCGGCGAACCGCATCGGTCGGCCGTCCTCGAGTGCCACCAACACCAGCATGGTCCACTTGCCGGCGATCAGATCCAGCACCGCACGGGTGGGGCAGTCGCGCAGGAAGACGTCCACCCCGCCGTGTTTCCTCAGATCAAAACCGGTATCCACGAGGATCCTCGATATCAGACAAGTGCCTTCTTCCGCAGAGTCATTGCCCGGGCGGAACATCGAACACACCGTGACCCACCGACGAGGAGTCCTGATGTCCGCCCGTATGCATGCCATCGTCCAATCCGCGTTCGGCGGTCCTGAGGTGCTCGCCTACACCGAGACCGAGGTGCCGGTCCCCGGGCCGGGGGAGGTGCTGCTGCGGGTCGCCGGTGCCGGAGTCAATCCGGGCGACGCGGTGCTGCGGGCCGGACGGGTGCCGGAGCTGGTCACCCTGCCGTGGACGCCGGGCAACGACGTGGCCGGTGTCGTCGAGCGGGTCGGTGAGGGCGTGACGCGGTTCGTGCCGGGTGACGCGGTGTACGGCATGCTGGCCGTCGCCCGGCACGGCTCCTACGCCGAGTTCACCGCCGTGCCGGCCGATGCGCTGGCTCCGGCACCCAAGAACCTCGATCTCACGCATGCCGGGGCTGTACCGCTGGTCGCCATCACCGCCTGGCAGGCGCTGGCCGTGCTGGCCCGGGTCAAGCCCGGTGACCGGGTACTGATCCACGCGGCGGCGGGCGGCGTCGGCCATGTCGCGGTCCAGCTGGCCAAGGAATCGGGGGCATACGTCATCGGTACCGCGCGGGCGGCCAACCACGACTTTCTGCGCGGGCTGGGCGCCGACGAACTGATCGACCACACCACCACCGACTTCAGGACCGCCGTGGCTCCGGTGGACGTGGTCCTGGACCTGGTCGGCGGACCTTACGGGCCGCGCTCCCTCGACGCGCTCCGGCCGGGCGGTCTGCTCGTCGGAGCGTCGATCGACCCGGGGACGGACGAGCAACAGGCCACCGCCCGCGGCCTGCGCTACGCATGGGTCACGGCCGAGCCCTCCGGTGAGTTGCTGGAACGGGTCACCGAACTCATCGAGGGAGGTCGACTCCGGGTCGTGGTCCAAGGCACCTACCCGCTGGCCGAAGCCGCCGAGGCCCACCGTGCGATCGAGGCCAGGCGCACCATCGGAAAGATCGTCCTGGTGCCGTGACCGGCTCGGTCCGCCCGGGCTCCTGGGACTGCGCCGCCCGGTGGTGCCCGACCCCATGAGGGCGGGCGACCGAGCGGCGTCCCCGCTTCCCTGCACTGGTGATGTCCTCACCGCGACAGGGAAGCGCTGACCGCTTACGCCTGGACCTTCAGTCCGCGATCGGCAGGTACACCCGGTTCCCGCTCGCCGCGAACTCCTTCGACTTCTGGAGCATCCCCTCCGCGACCTCCTCGGAAGACGCTCCGTCGGCCGCCCCACCACCGAACCGCTCGTTGATGCTCTGGCTGATCTTCATCGAGCAGAACTTCGGCCCGCACATCGAGCAGAAGTGGGCCGTCTTGGCCGGCTCCGCGGGGAGGGTCTCGTCGTGGAACTCGCGGGCCGTGTCCGGGTCGAGGGCGAGGTTGAACTGGTCCTCCCAACGGAACTCGAAGCGGGCGTCGGACAGCGCGTCGTCCCACTCCTGCGCACCGGGGTGTCCCTTGGCGAGGTCGGCGGCGTGGGCGGCGATCTTGTAGGTGATGACGCCGGTCTTGACGTCGTCACGGTTGGGCAGACCCAGGTGTTCCTTGGGCGTGACGTAGCAGAGCATCGCCGTGCCCCACCAGGCGATCATCGCGGCACCGATGCCCGAGGTGATGTGGTCGTACGCCGGCGCGACGTCCGTCGTCAGCGGGCCGAGCGTATAGAACGGAGCTTCATCGCAGATCTCCTGCTGAAGGTCGATGTTCTCCTTGATCTTGTGCATCGGGACATGGCCCGGGCCTTCGATCATGGTCTGTACGTGAAAACGCTTGGCGATCGTGTTGAGTTCCCCGAGCGTGCGCAACTCCGCGAACTGCGCCGCGTCGTTGGCGTCCGCGATGGAGCCGGGGCGCAGGCCGTCGCCCAGCGAGTACGTGACGTCGTAGGCGGCGAGGATCTCGCAGAGTTCCTCGAAGTTCTCGTACAGGAACGACTCCTTGTGGTGCGCCAGGCACCAGGCCGCCATGATCGAGCCGCCCCGGGAGACGATGCCGGTCTTGCGGTTGGCGGTGAGCGGGACGTACGCGAGGCGGACGCCCGCGTGGACCGTCATGTAGTCCACGCCCTGCTCGGCCTGCTCGATGACGGTGTCCTTGTAGATCTCCCAGGTCAGTTCCTCGGCCCTGCCGTCGACCTTCTCCAGCGCCTGGTACAGCGGCACCGTGCCGATGGGAACGGGGGAGTTGCGCAGCACCCACTCGCGGGTGGTGTGGATGTTGCGGCCGGTGGACAGGTCCATGACCGTGTCGGCACCCCAGCGGGTCGCCCAGGTCATCTTCTCCACCTCCTCCTCGATGGAGGACGTCACCGCCGAGTTGCCGATGTTGGCGTTGACCTTCACCAGGAACCGCTTGCCGATGATCATCGGCTCGATCTCCGGGTGGTTGACGTTGACCGGCATGACCGCGCGGCCCGCCGCGATCTCTTCGCGGACGACCTCGGGAGAGACGTTCTCCCTGATGGCCACGAACTCCATCTCGGGCGTGATCTCCCCGCGGCGCGCGTACGCGAGCTGGGTGACCGCGTTGCCGTCCCGGCCGCGGCGCGGCTGACGCGGGCGCCCCGGGAACACCGCGTCCAGGTTGCGCAGTCCACCGCGGGGCGAGGTGTGCTTGATGCCGTCGTCCTCGGGGCGGACGGGACGGCCGGCGTACTCCTCGGTGTCGCCGCGAGCGATGATCCAGTTCTCTCGCAGCGGCGCCAGGCCCCTGCGGACATCGGTGTCGGCGAGCGGATCGGTGTACGGGCCCGAGGTGTCGTACAGGGTGACCGACTGCCCGTTCGTGAGATGCACCTGACGGACCGGCACGCGCAGATCGGGGCGTGTGCCCTCGACGTACCCCTTGTGCCAGCCGATGGACTTCCCGACCTCTCCGCCGGTCGCGTCGCCCGCGTTTCCGCTGGCCGCGTTCTGCGTGGAGGCAGGCGTGCGTACGTCCTTGTTGGTCATGAGACCGTCTCCCTACGCCGGCATTACCCGGTAACAGGTTCGGCGGTCGACGCAGCGGCTACCGTCTGCCGATGTTTCATGTGAAACATCACTCAGAGAAGTGACGTTCCACGTGAAACATCGCGAAGACGGAGGTCAGCGCCCTCTCAGCCCGGTGCTCCGAGCTCCCGCGTGTGCAAAGGTGCCTCCACGCTAGCGTCAATTCGGGCGCGGTGAACAGAGGGCCCCTGTCGTTCTTGCGATGATCGGTCGGTGACCACGACACCCCAGCCCCCGTACTCACCCGAGCCGCCCCGCAGGCCCGGCGCCGGCGGCGGCCCCGGTAACGGCCCCGGCCGTGGACCTGGAGACGACCGCGATGTCAGCGGCGGTCACGAGCCGGGTCGTGGGCACGATCACGGGCAGGACCATGGGCACGATCGCGGGCACGATCGCGGGCAGGGATACGGCGACGGCGGACCG
This sequence comes from Streptomyces phaeofaciens, assembly GCF_014648915.1. GTDB lineage: Bacteria > Actinomycetota > Actinomycetes > Streptomycetales > Streptomycetaceae > Streptomyces > Streptomyces phaeofaciens. Next base: position 207,134 of record NZ_BMSA01000012.1, read on the forward strand.
GTCGGCCAAGGCCCCGGCGGAATGCCCGCCGGGATGCAGGGCGGAACTCAGGGCGGCACCCAGGGTGGGCAGGGGCTCGGTCCTGGGGGGCCTGTACGCGGGCCAGGCGGTCAACGACCGGTGCCTCTGGGGCAGAGGCACGGCTTCGGCAGCCAGGGACATGTTCCCGGCCAAGGGCCCGGTCAAGGGGCCCGGCAGGGCTCCGCTCAAGGGCCCGGCCAAGGACCCGGCCAAGGACCCGGCCAAGGGCGTGCTCAAGGGTATGGCGGCGAGCCTGGACAGGGGCACGACGGGCACGGCTACGGATACGGCCGTTCCGGCTCCGGCGACCCCTACGGGCGCGACTTCGAGCACGGCTCCGGGCCCGGGCAGGGATCCAGGCAGCCCGGTCCCGGTGCTGGTCCTGGTCCTGACCAAAGGCATGGGCTCGGGCAAGGGCACGGCCACGATGAAGCTGCCCGGAATCTCGGCGGTGGGCCAGGCGGCGTGCCGACCCACGGCGCTGGTGACGGTCCCGGCAACGGGCACGGCGGCCGTGACAGTCAAAGGCACGGGCACCACCCCAGCCACAGTCACAGTCACGGTCACGACGACGGGCACGAACCCGGTGAGGGGCACGGTGCCGGTGGTGGGCACGGTTCCGGCGGGGGCCACGGGCATTCGCACAGTCACGGGCCCGCCGCCCCCGTCTCCAAACACCTGCGCAAGGTCATCGGAGCGATCCTGATCCCCTTCGCCGCGGCGGTGCTGGTCGGACTCGTGGTGCTGTGGCCAGGCGGGGCGCCGGCCCACGAGCGCACCGGAGTCGGCTTCGACCGGCAGACGCAGCACGCCACGGTGACCAAGGTCGTGAGCGTGAGCTGCTCGTCGGTGAACGCCTCGGGCGGCACCCCCACCGGTGACACCTCCACCGCGGAGGGCTCCTCGGCGGTGCAGCAGGAGAACGGCACGTGCAAGAAGGCCACGATCCGGGTGGACACCGGCGAGGACAAGGGCCGTACGTTCACCGAGATCGTCCAGCCGGACCAGTCACGGCAGTTGCACGAGGGCGAGCAGGTCGTGGTCGCCTATGAGCCCTCGGCGCCGAAGGATCTCCAGTACTCGGTGACCGACGTGAACCGTCGGGTCCCCCTGGCGGTGCTCGCCATCATCTTCGCGGTCGCGGTCGTGGTCGTCGGGCGGCTGCGGGGCGTGATGGCCCTGGTCGCGCTGGCCATCAGCTTCCTCATCCTGAACTTCTTCATCCTGCCCGCGATCCTGGAAGGCTCGAATCCGCTGGTCGTGGCGGTGGTGGGGTCGAGCGCGATCATGCTGATCGCCCTCTATATGTGCCACGGTCCATCAGCCCGTACCTCCGTGGCGGTGCTCGGCACGCTCATCTCGCTGATGCTGATCGGCTTCCTCGGCTCGTTCTTCATCGACTGGGCGGGGCTCACCGGCAACACGGACGACAACACCGGTCTGATCCACGGCCTGTACCCGTCGATCGACATGAGCGGTCTGCTGCTCGCCGGCATCATCATCGGCTCGCTCGGTGTGCTCGACGACGTGACGGTCACGCAGACCTCCGCGGTCTGGGAGCTGCACGAGGCCAACCCCGCGATGGGCTGGCGCGGGCTGTACCGGGCGGGCATCCGGATCGGCCGCGACCACATCGCGTCCGTGGTCAACACGCTCGTCCTCGCCTACGCGGGTGCCGCGTTGCCGCTTCTGCTGCTGTTCTCGATCGCTCAGAGCAGTGTCGGCACGGTCGCCAACAGCGAGCTGGTGGCGGAGGAGATCGTGCGCACGCTGGTGGGCTCGATCGGTCTGGTGGCCTCGGTACCGGTCACCACGGCCCTGGCGGCCCTGGTCGTGGCAGCCGACCGGCCGGAGGGCGGAACGTCGCCCATGGCGGTTCCGGCGACGGCCGCATCGGCGGCGGGCGCGGCCCCGGCCGCCCAGCCTCAGGCCCAGTCCCGGGCCGGCCGGGGCAGGCGCCGCAAGCGCTGAGACGCCCTGGCCCCCTAACGCCCGAGCGCCCCTGACGCCCGAGCGCCGTGACCCCGGCCCTCGGGCGCCCGACACCTCAGCCGGTCCCGGCGCCTCGCCCTCTCACCGTGCCCTACGTGCCCCAGGCGCCCCAGGCGCCCCAGGCAAACCTCGTGCCACACCCCATCCCCCACCCACGCACAGACCCACGCCTTGTTCAGGCCCACGCCCCACAGCCGCGTTGAGCGCCCCGCGACGCCCTCACCCACCAGCCCACCCCGGCAACTCCACACCCCCACCAGAAGTCCGCGCACCTCACAACAACCCCCACCTCGACGCACCCACGCAGAAGCGTTCCTGCCCAGCCCCACCCCGCGACGAAGCGTTTCCGTCGCCCCCTGCGGCCGGCAGCTCAGCCGGCGCTCTGCTCCTCCGCCAGGATCCGGTCCAGCGCCTCGTCCAGATGGGTGTCGAAGTCGGCGAGCGCACCCTCCTGACCCAGCGGAACCAGCTTGTCGGTGCGGTCGAGGAAGGCCACCAGCGGAGCGGCGGACGAGCGGAACAGCGCCTGGTCGCCGCCGACCTGAAGCCGGATCAGCACCTCGCCCAGCACCTCGGGGTCGACCGGAGCGACCCGGACGTCCCCTTCGCCGCAGGGCCTGCCCACCCCGTCGATGAGCAGTTCACGCCCGAACGCCCAGGTCACCGGGGCGTCGCCGGGAAGGTGGAAGGTGAGGCGTACGGCGTAGGGATCGCGCGCCTTGTAGCTCAGCTCCACCGGGATACGGAACGAGAGCTCCTCGGACACGAGGAAGCTCATCATGACCTCTGCCTGTACCGCCTGTACGGACTCGTGCATCGCTCTACCCCGTCATCTGCCGTCATCTGCCATTGACTGGCCGGGAATCGACCCCTGACACTGCGGGTATCTTGCTGAACGTACACAACAGATCACAAGGAGTAAGTTTTCAGATACTGATAGAGATCGCGATTGACCCCAGCCGCCGTCCGATCTCGTTCTGGAGCTGGCGCGCCGCCGGCAGCAGCCGGTCGGCGTGACGAACGGGCAGGGAGATGGCCATCGTCGCCGCCGTGGCGCCCACGGTGATCGGGATCGCGGCACACACGGTCCCCAGGGCGTATTCCTGTCGCTCGACGACCGGTTCCATCCGCTGCATCCTTTCCAGCCGTCGCAACTGACTGTGGTCGTCACGCACCGTGTACGGCGTGATCGCCTGCACGGGGTATCGGTTCAGGTGGTCACGGCGGGCCTGTTCGTCCAGCTGGGAGAGCAGACACTGGCCGATGGCGTGGGCGTGTCCGGTCTCGCGGAAGTCGGCCCATTCCTCGACCGCCGGATTGCCCGGGGTGTCGGAGACACACATGATCTCGATCTCGCCGTCCCGGTACCGCGCGTAGTACACGGGGACACCAATCAAATCGCGCCAGTAGGCGAGGGTGTCGACGACCGTGCTGCGACGTTTCTGCGCTGCTCCGCTGCTGCCCAGCCGCTCGGCCGCCTCACCGAGGAAGAAGAGCCCCTTGTCGCGACGCAGATAGCCCTCGTGCACGAGGGTGCGCAGCAGGTGGTAGGCGGTGGGCAGGGCGAGACCCGTCTCGCGCGCCAGCTGTTTGGCCGGGGCACCGTCCTCATGTTCGGCGACGGACTCCAGCAGGCGCATCGCGCGCTGGACGGAGCCGATGAGGGTCGACCCGGGGGGCTGCGGCTGCTCGGGGAGCGCCGTGTGGGGTGGGCGCTGGAGCGGGGGCGTGGACGAGCGTGGCCGGGCGGGGGGTGACTGCGGTGCCGCTGATGCGGTGTCAACCATGGCCAAGGGGCACTCCCGAGGGCGCGAGGGGGGCGGCCCGTGCGGGGAACACGGGACGGGGCGTACGCCGCTCGCGGGGGGTCGTCGCCCCCGCGTCGAACTCCGGACTTTAACCGCCTGCCACCGCTTGCAGTCGGGCTGTCCGGGAAACTTCCCCCGGCCGAGGGAACCGGCGATTCCTGTTACCGCTCACCGGTTTCCGGCACCGCTCACCAGTCTCCGCGCGACGAGGAGCTCGACGTGAACTTCCGCACGATGTAGATCAGTCCGCCGACCAGGGCCACGAAGACCAGCAGCTTGAAGAGCAGGCCGATCACGAAGCCGACGACGCTGGCTATCAGCCCGCCGAACACGACGAGGGCGATGACCGGCACCGCTACCCACTTCACCCACCACGGCAGTCCCGCGAAGATCTCTCGCATCGCCCTAGTCCTTTTCCTCTCGGTGTCCGGCACCTCTGGCGGGCCGGATCCTTTGATGTCCTGCCGTCGATGCTAGATCCGCGAGGGGCCCCCGCGGGGGCCTCGCACCCCTTGTCCTCCCCTGAACCATCCCCTAGGGAACCCGGGGCTCCGGGGTCACGCCTCGGGCGGAGAGAACACCACCATGACCCTCAGGTCCTCGCTGATGTGGTGGAACTTGTGGGCGACGCCGGCCGGGACGTAGACCACACTGCCGCGCGCCACTTCGGTGGTCTCCATCCCGACGGTCAGGGAGGCCCGCCCGCTCACGACGAAGTACACCTCGTCCTGGTTGTGCGGATTCTGTGGATCACGTTCGCCCGCATCGAGGGCGTACAGCCCTACCGACATGTTCCGCTCCCGCAGAAATTGCAGGTAGGCGCCGTCGTTGGCGGCCCGCTCCGCCTCCAGTTCATCCAGCCGGAATGCCTTCATCGCGTTGGTCCGCCCTCGCCCGGTGCTCGTTGCCGATCTCTCTGCCACGATCAGACACATGAAGAATTTCGTAGTCAAGACGATCGCCAACGCGGGTGCTCTGGCGGTCGCCGTCTGGGTGCTGTCCGGTATCACCCTGTCCGGTGACAACACGGCCAAGGAGATCGGCACGCTCATAGTCGTCGCCCTGCTCTTCGGCCTGGTGAACTTCCTGGTCAAGCCCATTGTGAAGGTGCTGACCTTCCCCCTGTTCATCCTCACGCTCGGCCTGATCACCCTGGTGGTCAACGCCCTGATGCTGCTGCTGACCTCGTGGCTGGCCGATGTGTTCGACGTGAGCTTCCACGTCGACGGCTTCTGGACCGCGGTCGTCGGCGGCCTGATCATCTCCGTCGTCTCCTGGGCGCTCAACGTCGTCCTGCCGGACGGGGACTGAGCCTGCGATGACCTACCGCGTCTGCTTCGTCTGCACCGGCAACATCTGCCGCTCGCCGATGGCCGAATCGGTCTTCCGCGCGCGCGTGGTGGAGGCCGGGCTGGACTCCGTGGTCGAGGTCGACAGTGCCGGCACGGGCGACTGGCACGAGGGCGAGAACGCCGACTTGCGCACCCTCTCCGTCCTCGAAGAGCGTGGCTACGCCCTTGATCACGCGGCCCGGGTGTTCGAACCGTCCTGGTTCGCACGCCTGGATCTCGTGATCGCCCTCGACACCGGCCATCTCAAGGCCCTGCGCCACCTCGCGGCCATCGGGGAGGACGCCGCGAAGGTACGGCTGCTGCGGTCCTACGACCCGGGCGCGGGCGACGACCTCGACGTGCCCGACCCCTACTACGGCGGCCTGGACGGTTTCGAGGAGTGCCTGGAGATGGTGGAGCGGGCCTGCACCGGGCTGCTCGACGCGGTACGCCAGGACCTGGAAGGACAGTTGACATGACCGGACCCACCGCGGACGGCCGGGGCGCACGGCCGGCCGAGAACACCGGCGACGGCACGCGCGTGGTGCGCGCCGGGCTGCCCGAGCCGGTGAAGTACGAGCCGACCCTCCCGGGGCCCGTGTTCGCCGCGCACTTCCATCTGCCGGGCGAGCCCACGGGCCCGTACACCTATGGCCGCGACGAGAACCCGACCTGGACCCTCCTGGAGCGCGCCCTCGGCGAGTTGGAGGCTCCCGGGCGGGACGGCGTCGAGACGCTCGCCTTCGCCTCCGGCATGGCCGCGATCTCGTCGGTGCTCTTCTCCCAGCTGAGCTCCGGCGACACCGTGGTGCTGCCCAGCGACGGCTACCAGGTCTTCCCCCTGGTGCGGGCGCAACTGGAGGCGTACGGCATCCAGGTGCGGACCGCGCCGACCGGCGGCGACGCCCAGCTGGACGTCCTCGACGGCGCCCGGCTGCTGTGGATCGAGTCCCCGTCGAACCCCGGTCTCGACGTGTGCGACATCCGACGGCTCGTCGAGGCGGCACACGCGCGTGGCGCCCTCGTGGCCGTCGACAACACCCTCGCCACGCCGCTCGGACAGCGTCCGCTGGAACTCGGAGCCGACTTCTCGGTGGCGAGCGGCACCAAGCAGCTCACGGGCCACGGTGACGTCCTCCTCGGCTACGTCACCGGGCAGGCCGGTGCCGCCATGACCGCCGTACGGCGCTGGCGCAAGATCGTCGGGGCGATTCCGGGACCCATGGAGGCCTGGCTGGCGCACCGGTCGATCGCCACACTGCACCTGCGCGTCGAGCGGCAGAGCGCCACCGCCCTGGCCCTCGCCGAGGCACTGCGCACCAGGCCCGAGGTGAGCGGGCTGCGCTACCCGGGGCTGCCCGACGACCCCGCGCACAAGATCGCTTCGCAGCAGATGCGGCGCTACGGCTGCGTGGTCTCGTTCACGCTGCCCACGCGCGCGCGTGCCGAGCGTTTCCTCGAGGAGCTGCGGCTCGTGGACGACGCGACGAGCTTCGGCGGGGTGCGCTCCACGGCCGAGCGGCGCGGGCGCTGGGGCGGCGACGCGGTGCCGGAGGGCTTCATCCGGCTGTCGGTCGGCGCCGAGGACCCGGAGGATCTCGTGGCGGATGTGCTGCGTGCGCTGGAGGAGTCGGCACGGTGACCGGTTTACGGCCGCCCGGACGGTGTGCCTCTACGGACGACGGACGGTCCGAGCCTCCCCCCTCGTGGCTCGGACCGCCCTCGGTTCCGCGCGCGAAGAACCGCGCGAACCAGGCTAGTTGACTCTGTGTCAGTGTCCAATCACAGTAGCGGCAGAGGCCTATCGACATATTTATAGTTCGGACTGCCTCTGAGTCGGAAGAAAAGGCGGGGAAGGAGGACGCTCCATGGATCTGGCCTTGCTGCGCACGTTCGTGACCGTGCACCGGGCCGGCTCCTTCACCCGCGCCGCCGCGCTGCTGGGCCTGTCGCAGCCGGCCGTCACCTCTCAGATCCGCACCCTCGAACGGCAGCTGGGCCGTCCGCTCTTCCTGCGTCAGGCCCGCGGGGTGACCCCCACGACCGTCGGCGACGAACTCGCCCACAAGGCCGCTCCGCACCTCGACGCCCTGGTGGAGATCGCCGAGACCGGTCTCGACGACGACTCCTCCCTACGGACCCTGCACCTTGCCGGTCCCCCCGAGTTCACCGCCGAGCGGGCGTTGCCCGCGCTCACCGAGCTGTCCGGCGACGACGGACAGGGCCTCACCCTGCGGGCCTCCTTCGGCACCGCCGAGGAGGTCCTGGAGGGCCTGGCCGCCGGACATCACGACCTGGCCATCAGCGCCGCCCGGCCGCGCGGCGCGCTGCTCACCGCCACCCCGCTCTGCGACGAGGAGCATGTCCTGGTCACCGCGCCCCAGTGGGCCGAGCGGATCGACGCCGGGAAGCTGCGCAGCACGGGCGCCTCGGCGCTGGAGAACCTCCCGGTCGTCGAGGTGCACGAGTCGCTGCCCCTCGTCTCCCGCTACTGGGCCTCCGTCTTCGACTCCCGCCCCGCCGCATCGGGCACGGTCGTCGTCCCCGACCTGCGCGCGGTCCTCGCCTGTGCGATCGCGGGCGCGGGCCTGGCGGTCCTGCCCCGCTATCTCTGCGCCGCCGCACTGGAGCGCGGGGAGGTCGTCGCCCCGCACGAGCCCGCGGTGCCGCCGTTGCGGACGTACGTCCTGGTGGTGCGCACCGGCACCCTCGCGATGCCTCATGTCGCCCGGGCCCATGAGCGGCTGCTGGGGGCGGCCGCCGGGTGGTCCTGAACGGATCTGATGGAGGCGGCCGAAGCAAGGTGGAGGCCGTTCGTTCGGGGGAGTTCACGAAACAGGTTCGGCCGGTCACGTCTCGCGATGTTTCACGTGGAACCAGCCGGGCCACATTTCTCCCATGACCGTCCGACCCGTGGTCAAGCGCACCGCCCGTGCCGTTCTGCTGGACGGCGACGACCTGATCCTGATCAAGCGCACCAAGCCCGGTGTGGATCCGTACTGGCTCACGCCCGGTGGCGGGGTCGAACCCGACGACGCCACCGTCGTGGACGCCCTGCACCGCGAGGTGCACGAGGAGCTCGGAGCCAAGATCGCCGACGTCGTGCCCTGTTTCGTCGACACCGTCGAGCACATCGGCGAGGACAGCAGTACGACCGGTGTGAAGGTGCAGCACTTCTTCGTCTGCCGTCTGGAGTCCATGGACCCGGCCCTGCGGCACGGCCCCGAGATCGACGAACCCGAGGGCGAGTACGAGATCGTCCGCGTGCCCTTCACCCGTGTCGGGATCGCGTCCGTCCACCTCGTACCGCTGTCGCTGCGGCACTACCTGGACGGCAACATCGAGGGCGTTCGTGCCATGCACGCACCCGACCTGGGGTGAGAGCGGATTCTTCGGAACGCCGCAGCGCCGCGGCGCCCGGTCGCCGGAGCGCCGGAGCGGCTGATCAGCTTCCGGTCGCCACGAGTTCCTCGACCGAGTCATGCCGTATGCGCTCCACGGGGATGCCCACGCCGCGCAGTGCGCTGACTCCGCTGCGGATCATCCCTGGCGGACCGGACACATACGCGTCGTACTCGGCCCAGGGTCCGAAGGTCCGTATGGCGTCCGGCAGCTGGAGCAGGCCGTTCCGGTCGACCACCGGGTGGACGTCCAGCCAGGTGTGGGTCTGCTGGAGCCTGAGCATCGTGTCGATGTCGTACAGGTCGTGGTCGCTGCGGGCGCCGTAGAAGACCTCGACCGGGCGGCGGACGCCGCGCTCGGCGACGTCCTCGACCAGGGCCTTGATGGGGGCTATGCCCGTGCCGCCGCCGACGCAGAGCAGTCCGCTGACACGCGTGTGGTCGACGGTCATCGAGCCGGCCGGCGGACCCAGCCGGACGACGTCGCCGGGCCGGGCGCGGTGCACCAGGGCGTTGGACACCCAGCCCGCGGGGATGGCCCTCACGTGGAACGTGAGGAGTCCGTCGGAGCGGGGCGCCGAGGCGAAGGAGTAGTGCCGCCAGATCCTCGGCCACCACGGCGTCTCCAGGCTCGTGTACTGCCCGGCGAGGAAGGGGTACGGCTGGTCGGGGCGGAGGGTGAGGACCGCGACGTCCGGTGTCCGGAGATCGTGCGAGACGACCTCCGCGTGCCACCAGGCCGGGGCGCGCAGCTCGTCCGCGGCCGACGCGTCGATCATCACCTGGGAGATCGTCGTGTAGGTCCGCACCCAGGCCGCCTCCGTCTCGGCGTCCCAGACGGTGCCGGCGTACCTGCTCAGCGCGCCGATCAGACACTCGCCGACGGCCGGGTAGTGCTCGGCCCGGGTGCCGTACTTGCGGTGGCCCCTGCCGAGGTTCTGGAGGTAGTCGACGAGCACCGGTTTGTTGTCGATGTGCTCGGCGGCGGTGAGCAGGGCCTTGAGCAGCCGGTCCCGCTGGGCGTCCATCGCGGGCGGGAAGAGCGGGCGCAGGCCGGGGTGACGGACGAAGAGCAGGGCGTAGAAGTACGCCGTGACCTTGTCGGCCACGGGGGCGACCTCGGACATGGTCCGCCGGATGAGGACAGCGTCCGGGGAGGCGGGCGGAGCTGCGGCGGATCGCTGGGCAGGCACCAGGGGGTCGGGGGCCGGCGTTGGCTGTGCGGCGCGGGGCTCGGGGCGCGCGGGCTGCTGGGCGGGGGCCGGCTGCCAGGCGGGGGCGTGTGCCTGGGCCTGAACGTGGGCCGGAGCCTGGGCCTGGACGGGTGTCCGAGGCTCGGCGGGAGCCTGTTGCCGAGCGGAGAGCCGGGGGTCCGTGGAGAAGCGGGGCTCGGTGGGGAGCAGGGGCTCCGTGAGGGGCCGGGGCGGCGAGGTCGCCGGTCCGGCCGCCGGGATCGGCGGGGCGGGGCTCGACGGACTCCGGGTGATGGACGGACCGGTTGGTCCAGGCTCTGTCCGGGGCCCCGGGTCCGTGGCAGCGCCCGGCGGCACCTGCCCTTCGGGATCGGGGGCGCTCCGGCCCACCGGTCGCAGCGCGGCCAGACGGCGGCCGTCAGAGGCCCCCGGCTCGCCCCCGGCGGTCGGCTCGGGCTGCTTGTGCGGTGTGAACCATCCGTCCCCTCCGCCGGACGTTCCGTTGTCGGCCGACTTGGTGGTCGGAGCGTCCATGGTGTGCCTCGCCTCGAACATCTTTCGGTCGGTCTGCGCACTTCCTGGATCGGAAGGTGCCTGCTTCCCCCGCAGACGGCTTGCCATTCCGTTCGGTTCCGCGACCACGACGGGCGTGGTCGACCCGGTTCTCCGCTCCGCACGAACACATGAGGCGAGAGTGCGACAGGGGCCGCGGCCTCTCGCCGCAGCATCCCATCGTGTTCGGGCGCCCCGGCCGTACAAGCGGAAGTGCGGGTCTTCGATCTCTCCGTCCCGTTAGGCTGCATTGCCCTGTGCCCGGCTCCCGGAGATGTGTGCACCGCATCCAGCGCACCCGTTCCGTAAGCGAACCGGAGTCGACCCTACCGGCCGCCGCCGCGCGCACAAGTACCCCCTTCCCACCACGGAACCCGGCCGGGGGGCGAACCGCCGGTTCCCCTCAATTACCGGGCGTGCCGCACCAATTCATAGGCATCCCACAAATCCCTCCCCATGTAGGAGTGGGTGGCGAGGCCGGTCAGACGGCGGTCCGCGTTGACCGCGACGGAAACGGGTACAGCTGCGAACAGATCCATGTCGGAGAGCGAATCGCCGTACGCGACACAGTCGTCCCGTGTCACCCCGAACCGCCCGCACAGCCGGTCCGCGATCAGCACCTTCGCCCGGGCACTGAGCACACCGGCCGGATCCACGGGCTCGGTGAACGGCAGCGCGGGAAACCGGGATCCATGGGCCGCGTGCGCGCCCCAGGCCACGAGTTTCTCCACGAAGAACGACGGCGAGAGGGACACGACGGCGCAGTACTCCCCCCGGCTTCTGATCTCGGCCCAGACCTCGCGAATACGTGCCAGCCAGGGCGCCCCCTCGAACGCCGCCGCCACATGTTCCTCGGTGAGCCGCGTCCAGAGCGCGTGCACCTGTGCCGCGTACTCCGGTGGCCCGATCAGTCCCGCGGAGATCGCCTGCTCCAGCGCCATCGTCTCGGCCACCAGGCCGAGTTGGCGGGAGATCTCCAGTGGCGCGGTCGTTCCGTGCAGGAGCGTGCCGTCGAGGTCGAAGAGATGAAGTCTCGCCATGGGCCGAGGCTAACGGGCCGTCCTGTCAACTCCCTGGCGGAGGTGCTCCGTAGGGCGCCGTTCGCCGACGTGTCACGTGAAACAGGCCTGACCGTCGACTCACCCGCGCCATGGGCCACGAGATGGCCAAAAGCACGTACGTCTCAGGGGAAACAGGTGGACGCCGGGGGCACCGGTCGGACAGCCTGACCAGCGTGCCGACTCCTTCCCCCAGCGCTCTGCCCATCCGCCGTCTGACGCATCGCGACCTCACCGCCTGCGCCGACTTGTCCGAGGACAGGGGGTGGCCACGCGAGGAACACAAGTGGGGCCTCCTGCTCTCGGCCGGGAAGGGATACGGCATCGACGACCCCGACGGGGGCCTGGTCACCGCCTGCGTCATCACCGAGTACGGCCCGTACGGCAGCCCCTCTCTCGGAGCGATCGGCATGGTGCTGGTCGCCGAACGCCACTCCCGGCAGGGCATCGGCCGACGGCTGATGCGGCATGTCGTCGCCGGGATGGGCACGACTCCGCTGACCCTGCACGCGACACCCAACGGCCGGCCGCTGTACGAGGAGCTGGGCTTCAAGGCGACAGGCCGGGCGGAGATGGTGCGGGGACGCTTCCGCCCCGGCAACTCTCCGTCGACGATCGCCACGCGCGCGGCCACCGCCGAGGATCTCACCACGATCCTCCGGCTCGACGAGGAGGTGTTCGGCACCGATCGCACCCATGTCATCACCCGGCTGCCCGCCTTCGCCGATCAGCTGCGGGTGGCCGAGGACAACGGTCGGATCATCGGTTACGCGGCCGCCTGGCCCAACATGGACACGCAGGTCGTCGGCCCGCTGATCGCCCGGGACACGGAGACCGCGAAGGCCCTGCTGGCCTCCCTCGCCGCCCATACCGACCGGCCCCTGCGAACCGACATCGACGTGCGCCACGAGGAGCTGCTGGCGTGGGTGAAGGAGCGCGGCCTGGAGTCCGTCGCCTTCAATGCCGTGATGACCTACGGGATCACCGAGCTGCCGGGCGACTGGAGCCGCCGTTTCGCCCCGCTGACCGTGGCGGCCGGCTGAGGCTTCACCGGGTGGATACGACGACGCCGGTCCTTCTCGTCCGCAGGGAGCAAGCATCCTCGGAGCAGGTGTTCTGGGAACAGTCGCCCTTCTGAAGTATTTGCACACGCGGGTTACATGCGGCCGATGACTATCTCGCGGCTGCTCTATCCTGGTGTCAGCTGCTCCGGTACGGAGGAACCCATGACTGCGACCGACCCCGCGCTCACCGCCCTCGCCCAAGGCTGGTCCGCCCTCGCCCTGCTGCACGGGAGGATCGAGGCCCACATCGAGCGCGCGCTCCAAGCGGGGCACGACCTGAGCGTGCGCGAGTACTCACTGCTCGACGTGCTCAGCCGGCAGCACGACCGAGAGGGCGGCCATCTCCAGATGAAGCAGGTCGCCGACGCGGTCGTCCTCAGCCAGAGCGCCACCACCCGGCTGGTGACGCGCCTGGAGGACCGCGGCCTGCTCGAGCGCTATCTCTGCCCGACCGACCGGCGCGGCATCTACACCAACGTCACCGAGGCCGGACTGGAGCTGCTCGACGCGGCCCGGCCGACCAATGACGCGTCGCTGCGCGAAGCTCTCGACGAAGCGGCCCTCAACCCGGAACTGGCCCCGCTGGTGCGAGTCGTGGAAACCCTGAAGGTACCCGCCGCCGCATAGGGTGCGGCCATGGGAGATCTTGAAATCCGGGCCGCCGCCGCAGCGGACATCCCCGCGATCGTCGGCATGCTCGCGGACGATCCGCTGGGCGCCCAGCGCGAGTCGCCCGACGACCTCAGCCCGTACATCGCCGCGCTGGAACGGCTCAGCGCCGACCCGAACCAGCGTCTGGTCGTGGCTGTACGGGAGGGGCGCGTCGTCGGCACGCTTCAGCTGACGATCGTTCCCGGCCTGTCCCGGCGCGGTGCGACCCGGTCCATCATCGAGGGCGTACGGGTGCACGCGGACGAGCGCGGCAGCGGTCTGGGAACCCGGTTCATCGAGTGGGCCGTCGAGGAATCCCGCCGGGAGAACTGCCAGTTGGTGCAGCTCACCTCCGACAGCACCCGCACCGACGCCCACCGCTTCTACGAGCGGCTGGGCTTCGAGGCCTCGCACGTGGGCTTCAAGCTCCAGCTCTGAATGCGGGAAGGCTCTGTTTCACGTGAAACAGAGCGCTTCTCATGGCGGCCGTCAGCCGATCCCCCGCCATCCTTCGGGATCCACCCCACCGGGCACAGCGGCCCCCTCCTCGTACGGCTGACGCGTGAACACGAACGAGCCGACGTCCAGGTGGTCCACGGTCCCGTCCGGCCGCCGTACGGCCCGCAGGGCCTCTCCGGCGAAGTACCCCTCCAGGCCGGTCCAGGTGCCGTCCCCGTTCGGCCGGAACCGGGAACGCCGGCCGCCGCCGGACAGGGGCCCCAGGGAGAGCAGCCCGTCGGCCGTCATCCGCAGCACGGAGGGGCTGGTCCCCCAGTACCACTGACCCGCGAGCTCCAGCACGGAGCGGTCCACGTCCCGCAGCGGCCGCCATGGCTCGGGGATCCGCGGCTCGGCCTCCGCAACGATCTGTACGAGGTCGGCACCCACCTGGGACAGCGACGGCCCGGAGGTGCAGTTGGCGAGTACCACCACGGCGACGTCGTCCGCCACGCCGATGGTGAGGTTGGCCAGAAAGCCCGGCACCGATCCGGAGTGGCCCACGAGCAGCCGGCCGTTCTGGTGCTGGATCTGAACACCGAGCCCATAGGTGGCGCCGGCCGCGAGATCGGCGACCTCGGCCGGGGCCGCGGGTGTCCGCATCTCCCGGAGGGTCTCCACGCTCAGCACCCGGTCGTCGCCCCGCACCAGGAAGGCGGCGAACCGGGCGAGGTCGGCCGTCGTGGACCAGAGCTGGCCCGCCGGGGCCATCGGCCCGTAGTCCTCCGTGGGCTCGGGGAGCATGACGTCGGCCCAGGGGTGCACCGCCCAGCCTCCCGCGGCAGGCGACTGCGGTCGCATGCTTGTGCGGTCGAGGCCCAGAGGTTCGAGCACTTCGCGCCGGAGTACCTCCTCCCAGGACGCACCGCGCAACTCTTCGACCAGGGCACCCAGGACGGCGTATCCGGGGTTGGAGTAGTGGTGCCGCCGTCCGGCGGGATGCGCGGCGGGCTGGTCGCCGAGGACATCGGACAGCGCGGGCCGCAGGGAGCCGGGGGTCCGCTCCCACCACGGGCCGGGTGTCTCGGCGGCCAGTCCGCCCGCGTGCGCGAGCAGTTCGGCGATCGTGATGTCCCCCGCGCCGGTGCCGGGCAGATGCTTCTCCAGGGGGTCCCCGAGGTCGAGCACTCCCTCGTCGCGCAGGCGCAGCACGAGAACGGCGGTGAAGGTCTTGGTGATCGAGCCGATCCGGTACTGCACCTGTTCGTCCGGTGCGTGCCCGTCGACCGAGGTCCGCGCCCCGTGCCACACGGCCCGCCCGTCCCGGACGACGGCGGCGACCAGCGAGGGCGCCCGCCCCTCGGCCTGGGCGACGGCGATCCGGTGCAGCAGCGCCCGCCGGGTGCCGGGGAGCAGCTCTTCCTGAGGTGTCGTCATGGCCTCAGTCCACCTGTCCGCGCGTCCCGCGTCGAATCCATTCCGCCCGGAACGCGGGATCAGGTCTGTGCCATGTCCACGAAGCGTGAGTAATGGCCCTGGAAGGCGACGGTGATCGTGGCCGTCGGGCCGTTACGGTGCTTGCCCACGATGATGTCCGCCTCGCCGGCGCGCGGCGACTCCTTCTCGTAGGCGTCCTCGCGGTGCAGCAGGATCACCATGTCGGCGTCCTGCTCGATGGAGCCGGACTCACGCAGGTCGGACACCATCGGCTTCTTGTCCGTGCGCTGCTCGGGACCACGGTTGAGCTGCGAGAGCGCGATCACCGGGACCTCCAGCTCCTTGGCCAGCAGCTTGAGGTTTCGGGACATGTCCGAGACCTCCTGCTGACGGCTCTCGGAGCGCTTGGAGCCACCGGCCTGCATCAGCTGGAGGTAGTCGATGATGACCAGCTTGATGTCGCTGCGCTGTTTCAGCCGGCGGCACTTCGCGCGGATCTCCATCATCGACAGGTTCGGGGAGTCGTCGATGAAGAGCGGCGCGGAGGAGACCTCGGGCATCCGGCGCGCCAGGCGCGTCCAGTCCTCGTCGGTCATGGTGCCGGACCGCATGTGGTGCAGGGCGACACGTGCCTCGGCGGACAGCAGACGCATCGCGATCTCGTTGCGGCCCATTTCGAGGGAGAAGATGACGCTGGGCAGGTTGTGCTTGATCGACGCCGCGCGCGCGAAGTCCAGCGCGAGCGTGGACTTTCCCATGGCGGGACGGGCGGCGATGACGATCATCTGGCCCGGGTGCAGACCGTTGGTGAGGGAGTCGAGGTCGGTGAAGCCGGTGGGCACACCGGTCATCTCGCCGCTGCGCGAGCCGATCGCCTCGATCTCGTCGAGGGCGCCCTCCATGATGTCGCCGAGCGGGAGGTAGTCCTCGCTGGTGCGCTGCTCGGTGACGGCGTAGATCTCCGCCTGGGCGCGGTTGACGATCTCGTCGACGTCGTCGTCGGCCGCGTATCCCATCTGGGTGATGCGCGTGCCGGCCTCCACCAGACGGCGCAGGACCGCGCGCTCGTGCACGATCTCCGCGTAGTACTCGGCGTTGGCCGCGGTCGGCACGGTCTGGACGAGGGTGTGCAGATACGACGCACCGCCGACCTTGTTGATCTCGCCGCGCTTGGTCAGCTCGGCGGCGATCGTGATGGGGTCGGCCGGCTCGCCCTTCGCGTAGACGTCCAGGATCGCCTGGTAGATCGTCTCGTGCGCGGGCTTGTAGAAGTCGTGGCCCTTGAGGACCTCCACGACGTCGGCGATGGCGTCCTTGGACAGGAGCATGCCGCCGAGGACGGACTGCTCTGCGTCGAGATCCTGCGGCGGTACGCGCTCGAAGGCGGTGCCGCCCTCCCATTCGCCGCTGTCCCGGCCCCGGTCGTGCTGTTCGTCGCGGCCGCGGCCTCCGTTGCCGCGCCTGCGGGAGGCGGGTAGACGATCACTGGGCCCGCTGTCGGCCCACGGGTCGTCCAAGGGCTCGGAAATGCTCACCGAGCCACCTCCTCCCGTCCGCCGAGCGGACCTCGCCGTACCTTCAGTTCTACGGCACGACAGTGACAATTGAGAGGCCCTACTCCGGTTGTAGCCCGTCGGTTTTGTGAGGTTCCACCGACCGACAGAGGGAGGGGCGCCGGACCACGTTAGGCCCGCGGGCACCGTCAGCCAATCTGGTTATCCACAGGGCATGTGGACGACGGGCCCGATGCTGTGGACAACTGCGCAAAACCTGTGCACGAGCCGGTGGACAGCCCTGTGAACAAGCCCTCTCCTTTTCCCACCCGACTTCTCTGACCTGCACGTTTCCCATCCACCGGCTGTGCAGAAGAAAAACTTCCCCAGTCGGGCCAAGATCCCATCGAACAGTGTGTGAGACGACGCACCACACGAGGACGAGTAAGGGTCATAACCCAATTGCATCTCTTACCTGTGGACGATTAGATTGGTGGCCATGACACAGGCTCCCGCGACCACCAAGGTCACCCGGCGCCGGCACGATCGAGAGATCGTCGCGCTGGCCGTCCCGGCCTTCGGCGCGCTCGTCGCCGAGCCCCTCTTCGTCCTGGCGGACAGTGCGATCGTCGGCCATCTCGGCACCACCCAGCTCGCCGGACTCGGCATCGCCGCCGCCCTCCTCACCACCGCCGTCAGCGTCTTCGTCTTTCTCGCCTACGCCACCACGGCCGCCGTCTCCCGCCGGGTGGGCGCCGGCGATCTCCCCGCCGCGATCCGCCAGGGCATGGACGGTATCTGGCTGGCCCTCCTCCTCGGCGCCGCCGTGATCGTCGCCGTCCTCCCGACGGCACCGGCGCTCGTCGGTCTCTTCGGCGCCTCGGACACCGCCGCTCCCTACGCGACCACGTACCTGCGCATCTCGGCGCTCGGCATCCCGGCCATGCTCGTCGTCCTCGCCGCCACCGGCGTCCTGCGCGGCCTCCAGGACACCAGGACCCCGCTGTACGTAGCCGTCGGAGGCTTCATCGCCAACGCCGTGCTGAACGTCGGTCTCGTCTACGGCGCGGGCCTCGGGATCGCCGGCTCCGCCTGGGGCACGGTGATCGCCCAGTGCGGCATGGCCGCGGTCTACCTCGTCGTGGTGATCCGGGGAGCCCGGAGACACGGCGCCTCGCTGCGCCCCGACGCCGTCGGCATCAGGGCCTCCGCACAGGCCGGCGTACCCCTGCTGGTCCGTACGCTCTCCCTGCGGGCGATCCTGATGATCGCCACCGCCGTGGCAGCGCGCCTGGGGGACGCCGACATCGCGGCCCATCAGATCGCCCTGTCCCTGTGGAGCCTGCTCGCCTTCGCCCTCGACGCCATCGCGATAGCGGGGCAGGCCATCATCGGGCGCCATCTCGGCGCGGGAGACGCCCAGGGAGCCCGGGACGCCTGCCGGCGCATGGTGGAGTGGGGCATCGGCGTGGGTGTCGGCCTCGGCCTGCTGGTCATGCTCGCCCGGCCGCTCTTCCTGCCGCTGTTCACCAGCGACCTCGCGGTGAAGGACGCCGCGCTGCCCGCTCTCCTCGTCGTCGCGCTCTCCCAGCCCGTCAGCGGGATCGTCTTCACCCTGGACGGCGTACTGATGGGCGCGGGAGACGGTCCCTACCTCGCCTGGGCCATGGTGCTCACCCTGGCGGTCTTCACTCCGGTGGCACTGCTGGTGCCGGTCCTCGGTGGTGGGCTCACCGCGGTGTGGGGGGCGATGGCGCTGATGATGGTGGTCCGGATGCTGACGCTGTGGCTGCGGGCCCGCTCGGGCCGCTGGATCGTCACCGGCGCGACCCGCTGACCGTTTCACGTGAAACCGACGCCTGGCACCGGCGGGCGGAGTCGACGTTCCGAACGCCGTTTCACGTGAAACACGGCGAAACAGGGAAGCAGGGCAACGGAGAAGGGGCCGCACCCCAGCGGGTGCGGCCCCTTCTCTCAGCTCTTCAAGCCGAACAGCTCGTCAAGCCGAGCGCGGCGATCAGGCCGCGATGACCTCGATGTTGACCTTGGCGGCAACCTCGGGGTGCAGACGCACGGACGTCTCGTGAGCGCCGAGGGTCTTGATCGGCGAGCCGAGCTCGATGCGGCGCTTGTCGACCTCGGGGCCACCGGAAGCCTTGATCGCGGAAGCGATGTCGGCCGGGGTGACGGAACCGAAGAGACGACCGGCGTCGCCGGAGCGGACGGCCAGACGGACCTTGACGCCCTCGAGCTGGGCCTTCACAGCGTTGGCCTGCTCGATGGTCTGGATCTCGTGGATCTTGCGAGCACGACGGATCTGCTCGACGTCCTTCTCGCCACCCTTGGTCCAGCGGATCGCGAAGTTCCGCGGGATCAGGTAGTTGCGAGCGTAACCGTCCTTGACGTCGACGACGTCACCAGCGGCACCGAGGCCAGAGACCTCGTGGGTGAGGATGATCTTCATTAGTCGGTCACCCTTCCCTTATCGCGCCTGGGCGGTGTACGGCAGCAGCGCCATCTCACGGCTGTTCTTGACGGCCGTGGCGACGTCACGCTGGTGCTGCGTGCAGTTGCCGGTCACGCGACGGGCACGGATCTTGCCGCGGTCGGAAATGAACTTCCGCAGCATGTTCGTGTCCTTGTAGTCCACGTACGTGACCTTGTCCTTGCAGAATGCGCAGACCTTCTTCTTAGGCTTGCGCACAGGCGGCTTCGCCATGGTGTTTCTCCTGTGTGATCAAGAAGTGTGGGTACGGCCCACCCTCCGACCCGGACCGGCCCGCAGGCCGGACACGAAGGT
The DNA here is from genome assembly GCF_014648915.1 of Streptomyces phaeofaciens. Taxonomy (GTDB): domain Bacteria; phylum Actinomycetota; class Actinomycetes; order Streptomycetales; family Streptomycetaceae; genus Streptomyces; species Streptomyces phaeofaciens. The sequence continues at coordinate 226,373 of NZ_BMSA01000012.1, forward strand.
CTAGAAGGGGGGCTCGTCCGAGTAGCCGCCGCCGCTGGAGCCGCCGGAGTTTCCACCCCAGCCGCCGCCACCGCCGCCCTGGTTGCCACCGGCGGGAGCGCCGGTCGCCCACGGGTCGTCGGCGGGCGCGCCGCCCTGCTGACCGCCGCCGGAGCCACCGCCCCAGCTGCCGCCGCCCTGGGCGCCACCGCCACCGCCGCCGTAACCACCCTGGCCACCGCGTCCACCGCCACCGCCGCTGGTCTTGGTGACCTTGGCCGTGGCGCTGCGCAGGCTGGGGCCGACTTCCTCGACGTCCAGTTCGTAGACCGTGCGCTTGACACCCTCACGGTCCTCGTAGGACCGCTGCTTCAGCCGGCCCTGCACGATGACGCGCATGCCTCGCTGGAGCGACTCCGCGACGTTCTCCGCCGCCTGGCGCCAGACCGAGCAGGTCAGAAAGAGGCTTTCGCCGTCCTTCCACTCGTTGGTCTGGCGGTCGAAGGTGCGGGGGGTGGACGCGACACGGAACTTCGCGACCGCCGCACCGGAGGGGGTGAAGCGCAGCTCGGGGTCGTCGACAAGATTGCCGACGACCGTGATGACGGTCTCGCCTGCCATGGGGAACCTCTCGGCGGGTTTGCTGCTGCTGGCTGCTTGTGCTGCTACTCAGATTCCCGAGATCAGCTGAGCGGGAGAGCTCAGTGGGTCTCGGGACGGAGGACCTTGGTCCGGAGGACCGACTCGTTCAGGTTGAGCTGGCGGTCGAGCTCCTTGACGACCGCAGGCTCGGCCTGCAGGTCGATGACCGAGTAGATGCCCTCGGGCTTCTTCTTGATCTCGTACGAGAGACGACGACGGCCCCAGGTGTCGACCTTCTCGACCTTGCCGTTGCCCTCACGGACGACGGAGAGGAAGTTCTCGATCAGGGGGGCGACAGCGCGCTCCTCCAGATCGGGGTCGAGGATGACCATCACCTCGTAGTGACGCATGTGGAACCCACCTCCTTTGGACTCAGCGGCCACGGTCGTTCCGTGGCAGGAGGGTTGTGATGCGTACGCAACGGTATCGGCCACCACTGACAGTCGGGGGTCGGCTTACGACGTCCCCGCGCTGACCTGGGCGGAGTCCCTGGCTGTGCCTGGGCAGACACCGGTGCGGAACGTACAGACTACCTGCACACCGGCTTCCGGTTGAAATCCGGCCGGGGAGACCGCCAATCTGTACACATCGGGTGTGTACGGCGCTACGATGCGCCGCCTTCCGCAGGAGGTGCCCTATGGCACAGGCATTGCGACCCAACACCGCCGGCTCTCTCTTCGCCACGGACGACAGGCCCCATCCCGTCCAGGACGCGCTCGTGGCCGTCACCCTGGTCCTCGGAGTGGTGTCGTTCGTCACGGCGATGTTCCACAACCTCCATCTGCTCAGCTCCTGGACCGGTCTGGTGGGGATCCTGACCGGCGCGTACGGACAGTGGATCTCCGAGACCACCCGTGAGCGCTTCGGTCTGATCCTGGGCCTCGGTGCCTCCGCCGTCGGCTTCTTCCTCGGCATGGCGCACGGCGGCCTCTTCGGCGGACTGTGGTGACCCGGCCGGCCCACGGCCCGGTCTCACGGACACCGTCGTCCCCCGAGGGCACGTAGAACACCTACGAACCCTGACGTAACGCCCCGGCCGCGCACGGGCCGGGGCGAAGGTGCCGTACGCCCAGTCGGGCCAGGCGCAAGGCGCAGTAGGCTTCGGCGCGAGAGCCAGGAGCCCCTGTACCCATGGGGACACACCAGCCCGAGGAGCGCCCCGAATGAGCCTGACCCTGAGGACCATCAGCCGCGAGCAGCATCTGGCATACATCCAGAGCCTGCCGGCGGCTAGTCACATGCAGGTTCCGGCCTGGGCCGACGTCAAGGCGGAGTGGCGTTCGGAGAGCCTCGGCTGGTTCGACGAGCGGACCGGCGAGCTGGTCGGCGCGGGTCTGGTCCTCTACCGCCAGCTGCCCAAGATCAAGCGCTACCTGGCCTATCTGCCCGAGGGCCCGGTCATCAACTGGTACGCGCCGAATCTGACCGAGTGGCTGGAGCCGATGCTCGCGCACCTCAAGCAGCAGGGCGCGTTCTCCGTGAAGATGGGCCCGCCGGTGATCATCCGGCGCTGGGAGGCCACCTCCATCAAGGCGGGCATCCAGAACCCGGACGTGAAGCGGCTGCGGGACATCGAGGCCGACTTCATCGAGCCGCGCGCCTTCGAGGTGGCCGACAAACTGCGCCGTATGGGCTGGCAGCAGGGCGAGGACGGCGGGGCCGGATTCGGCGACGTCCAGCCGCGCTACGTCTACCAGGTGCCGCTGGCGAACCGTTCCCTTGAAGAGGTCCACAAGAACTTCAACCAGCTCTGGCGCCGGAACATCAAGAAGGCCGAGAAGGCCGGTGTCGAGGTCGTCCAGGGCGGCTACCACGACCTCGAGGAGTGGCAGCGGCTGTACGAGATCACGGCGGTGCGCGACCACTTCCGGCCGCGCCCGCTGTCGTACTTCCAGCGCATGTGGTCGGCCCTCAACACCGAGGACCCCAACCGGATGCGGCTGTACTTCGCCCGCCACAACGGCGTGAACCTGTCGGCGGCGACCATGCTGATCGTCGGCGGCCACGTCTGGTACTCCTACGGCGCCTCCGACAACATCGGCCGTGAGTTCCGCCCGTCGAACGCCATGCAGTGGCGGATGCTGCGCGACGCCTACGCGCTCGGCGCCACCGTCTACGACCTGCGCGGCATCTCCGACTCGCTGGACGAGACCGACCACCTCTTCGGCCTGATCCAGTTCAAGGTCGGCACGGGCGGCCAGGCCGCCGAGTACCTCGGCGAGTGGGACTTCCCGCTGAACAAGCTGCTCCACAAGGCGCTCGACATCTACATGTCGCGCCGCTGACGTCACGTTCAGTGATTCCATAGCTCTGACACCACTGACACCACTGACGTACTTCCCTCACACCCCAGCCACGAGAAAGGTCCCGGGTCCGGCCATGGCGCTCACGCTCTACGTCGACACCGTGCGCTGGCGGGCGCACCACAAGCACGTGCAGGAGCAGTTCCCGGGACTCGTCCCGGTCTGCAAGGGCAACGGCTACGGCTTCGGACACGAGCGGCTGGCGGAGGAGGCCACCCGGCTGGGTTCGGACGTCCTCGCCGTCGGCACGACGTACGAGGCCGCGCGCATCAAGGACTACTTCGGCGGCGACCTGCTGGTGCTGACGCCGTACCGGCGCGGCGAGGAGCCCGTTCCGCTGCCCGACCGGGTGGTGCGCTCGGTGTCCTCGGTCGACGGCGTGTACGGCCTCGTGGGCGCCCGGGTGGTCATCGAGGTGATGTCCTCGATGAAGCGGCACGGCATCAGCGAGCAGGACCTGCCGCAGCTGCACTCCGCGATCGAGAACGTCCGGCTGGAGGGCTTCGCCATCCATCTGCCGCTGGACCGCACCGACGGCTCCGACGCCGTCGAGGAGGTCATCGGCTGGATGGACCGGCTGCGCGCGGCCCGGCTGCCGCTGCACACCATGTTCGTCAGCCACCTCAAGGCGGACGAACTCGCGCGGCTCCAGCAGCAGTTCCCGCAGACCCGCTTCCGCGCCCGCATCGGTACCCGGCTGTGGCTGGGTGACCACGACGCGACCGAGTACCGCGGTGCCGTCCTGGACGTCACGCGCGTCGCCAAGGGCGACCGGTTCGGCTACCGGCAGCAGAAGGCGGCCTCCGACGGCTTCCTGGTCGTCGTGGCGGGCGGTACGTCGCACGGAGTGGGCCTGGAGGCCCCCAAGGCCCTGCACGGCGTCATGCCGCGCGCCAAGGGCGTCGCACGAGCCGGTCTGGCCACCGTGAACCGGAACCTCTCGCCGTTCGTCTGGGGTGGCAAGCAGCGCTGGTTCGCCGAGCCGCCGCACATGCAGGTCTCCATCCTGTTCGTCCCCGCGGACGCGCCGGAGCCGACCGTCGGTGACGAGCTGGTGGCCCATCTGCGGCACACGACCACGCAGTTCGACCGCATCGTGGACCGCTGAGCCGCACCGCGACAGCGCGAAGGCCGTACACGGAATCCCGTGTACGGCCTTTTCCCTGTCCGGGTGGCGTGACGTCCGGGAGGGACCCGGCGCCCTGTTCGCTCAGGGCGAACTGTCGAGGGTTTCCTGCTTGCCCCACTCCACCTGGGGTCCGTCGAAGTGGGAGGCGTGCCGGGGAGGATGCGCGGCCGCGCCCAGGACGAAGGCGTCCTCCGCTCCGTCGAGCACACCGCCCGAGGGGTCGTCGTCGCCGGCCTGGCGCACCACGTCCCGCTCCGGCATCAGGATGTCGCGTACGACCACGACGCAGAGGTAGAGCGTGCCCAGCAGGTGCACGCCGATGGCCCAGTGGTAGCCGTCGGTGGGCAGCCCCTTGTGGGCGTCTCCGCTGGTCGTGTACGCGAGGTACATCCAGATCCCCAGGAAGTACGCGACCTCGCACGCCTGCCAGATCAGGAAGTCCCGCCACTTCGGCCGGGCCAGCACCGCCAGCGGCACCAGCCACAGGACGTACTGCGGCGAGTAGACCTTGTTGGTGAGGATGAACGCCGCGACCACCAGGAAGGCGAGCTGGGCGAAGCGGGGACGACGCGGCGCGGAGAGCGTCAGCCACGCGATGCCGAGGAAACAGAGCAGCACCATGACGGTGGCGAGGGTGTTGACGCTGTCGGTGGTGAGCGGGTCGCTGGAGTTCTGGGCCAGGATCAGCCAGAACGAGCCGAAGTCGACGCCCCGCTCCTGGCTGAAGCGGTAGAACTTCGACCAGCCCTCGAAGGCGAAGAGCATCACCGGCAGGTTCACCACCAGCCAGGCGACGGCCGCGCCGCCGAGCGCCTTGCCGAAGTCCCGCCACTTGCCGGCGCGCAGACACAGCAGGAACAGCGGGCCGAGCAGGAAGACGGGATAGAGCTTGGCGGCCGTGGCGAGCCCCAGGAGGACGCCGAAGGCGAGGGACCGGCCCCGGGCCCACATCATCATCGCCGCGGCCGTCAGAGCGACCGCCAGGAGGTCCCAGTTGATGGTGGCGGTGAGGGCGAAGGCCGGCGCCAGAGCGACCAGCAGGCCGTCCCAGGGGCGCCGGGCGTGCGTACGGCTCACGCAGACGGCGATGACGGCCGCACAGGCCATCAGCATCCCCGCGTTGACCATCCAGTACCACTGCTCCTGGTGCTGGATGCTGCCGCTGCCCGGGGTCAGCCAGGCGGCCACCTCCATGAACACTCCGGTGAGAACCGGGTACTCGAGGTAGTCCATGTCGCCGGGGAGCTTGTCGAAGTAGGGCACGAGCCCGTCGGCGAAGCCCCGCCCCTGGTAGAGGTGCGGGATGTCCGAGTAGCACGCGTGCGTGTACTGGGAGCTGGCGCCGAAGAACCAGGCGCCGTTGTAGCAGGGCGCCTTCTGGATCAGGCCGAGGGCGAACATCCCGATCGCCACGAGCGCGACGACCCGCACGGGGGTCCACCAGGACGTCCCGAGCAGGGCCCGCCGCCCGAGAGGGCCGCCGATCAGCTCACTGCCGGCCGTGGCCACCGTGTCGTCCCTGGTCGGCCGTACCAGGTCCGGCTCGTGCACGCGCGCTGGCGTCGATTCTGCACTGGGCATGGGCCACATCCTGCCGTACGGACCTAGGAAAACGCCGAGGGCCGCCCCACCGGTGCGGTGGGACGGCCCTCGTTTCTCGTGAACCATGCGCATGTTTCACGTGAAACACCCGTCTTGGGCGATTGCACGGCTACCCGGTCGAACCTCCGAAGAGGTTTCCGCCGTTCTGATTGCCTCTGGAGGTGTCCTCGGTCGCCGTATCGCTCGGCGACGGACTGGTTTCCCCTGTGCCGCCGTCCGTGCTGCCGCTGTTGGTGCCGCCCGACTCGTCGTCACAGCCGAAGAACCGGTTGCAGGTCTCGCTCGCCGACGGCGAGGGCTCGATCGCCGGCTCACTGGGAGTCGGGGACGGCGACGGCTCCGTCTCCTCGGTCTCGGTGGCCGAGGGGGTCGGGGACGGCGACGGCTCGGCGTTGACGATCTCGCCGATGGGCTCGGGCGACGGGAAGTCCTTCGAGGGCACGCCCTTCAGGGCCTCTTCCATGTAGTCGTGCCAGATCTGGGCCGGGAACGAGGCACCGTGGATCTTCTTCTGGCCACCCGTGCCGAACATCTCCAGGAACGAGCGGTTCTTGTTCGACTCGTCGTCGTCCAGCCGGAACATGGTGACCGCCGTCGACAGCTGCGGCGTGTAGCCGACGAACCAGGCCGACTTGTTGCCGTCGGTGGTACCGGTCTTGCCGGCCACCTCACGGCCGGTCAGCTGGGCGTTGGTGCCGGTGCCCTTCTCGACCACGGTCTTCAGCACGTCCGTCACGTTGTCGGCGACCTTCGAGGTGAACGCCTGCTCCGACTCGGTCTTGTGCGTGAAGACCTGGCCCTTCTTGCTGGTGACCTTCTCGACGGAGTACGGGTCGCGCTGCTTGCCGCTGGCGGCGAAGGTGGAGTAGGCGCCCGCCATACGGATCGCGCTCGGGTCGGAGATGCCGATCGAGAACGACGGGAAGCCGGAGCCGGTCAGGCTGTCGTCCCGCAGGCCCGCCTTGACGGCGGAGTCCTTCACCTTGTCCAGACCGACGTCCTGGCCGAGCTGGACGAAGGCGGAGTTCACCGACTCGCGCATCGCCTCACGCAGGTCGATCTTGTACTCGGGCGCGGTACCGAGGGAGACGTTGCCGTCGTTGGTCTGCAGCCACTCCTCGCCCTTCTCGTTCTTCCAGACCGACCCGTCGTAGTTCCTGATCTTGAGCTTGTTCTGACCGCTGAACAGGCTCTCGGGGGAGACGATCGTGCGCTCGTCCTGCGCCTGCGACGACCCCAGGTCGGGATCGCGTACACCCCAGGTCATCGCGGCGGCCAGCACGAACGGCTTGAAGGTCGAACCGACCTGGGCACCGGTCTGGTCGGCGTTGTTGGTGAAGTGCTTGGTCGCGTCCTCACCACCGTAGACGGCCCGGATGGCGCCGGTGCTCGGCTCCACGGAGGCCCCGCCGAACTGGACGTGCGTGTCCGTGTCCGGGCGCTGCTTCGGCTTGATGTTGGCCTTCTGGACCTTCGTGACCGCCGTCTCGAGATCCTTGACCTTGTTCTTGTCGAAGGTCGTGTAGATCGAGAAGCCGCCCTGCTGGAGGTCGTTCTGCGTGATCCCGGTCGTCTTGCTGTTGGACACCAGGTAGCCGTTGGCCAGGTCGACGAGGTAGCCGACCTGCCCCTTCAGGTCGGTGTTCGACCGGGGGTTCTGCCACTTGGGGAGCGTCGTGTACTTGGCCCGCTTCGCGGCGTCGAGGTGTCCGTACTCGACCATCTTGTCGAGGGTGTCCTGCATCTGGAGCAGGGCCCGCTTCTGGTTCTTCTCGCGCGTGGCGTTGGTCGGGTCGACCGCCGGCGATCCCGCCGGGTCGTAGTAGGTGGCGCCCTTCAGCATGGCGGACAGGAAGGCGCACTCACCCGGGTTGAGCTTGATCGCGTCCTTGTTGAAGTAGGCGCGGGCGGCGGCCTGGATCCCGTAGGCGTTGCGCCCGTAGTACGCGGAGTTCAGGTAGCCGGCCATGATCGTGTCCTTGTCGACCTCGGCGCCCACCTTGATCGACACGAAGATCTCCTTGAACTTCCGGGAGATCGTCTGCGACTGGTCGTTGAGCATGGCGTTCTTGACGTACTGCTGGGTGATGGTCGAGCCACCCTGCGTCTGTCCGCCCCGGGCCATGTTGAACACGGCGCGCGCGATGCCCTTGGGGTCGATGCCGCTGTCGTCGTAGAACGTCTTGTTCTCCTGCGAGATCACCGCCCAGCGCATCTCCTCGGGGATCTGCGAGAGATCGATGATCTGCCGGTTCGTCTCACCACCGGTGGCAACCATCTGGCTGCCGTCCTTCCAGTAGTAGACGTTGTTCTGCGCGTTCGCGGTCTCGTCGACCTTCGGGATGCCCACCATGGCGTAGCCGATGCCCGCCACGGCCACCAGGCTGCCGACGAAGCCGACGAACAGGCCGGCCACGAGCTTCCAGGACGGCATCCAGCGCTGCCAGCCGTACTTGTCGGCGCGCGGATAGTCGATCAGACGTTTCCGGTCGGGTGCGGTACGTCCTCTGCCCCGACCGGGCCCGGTCGAGCCGCCGCGGCGGCCCCCTGCGGGCTCGGCCGCTCTGCGCCGGCCGCCCGCGTTCCTCTGGGGGGCGCGCCGGGTCTCGGCGCGGCCGCCGTACGACTGCTCCTCGCTTCCCGACCCGTGGCCCAACCCATAGTCGGAAGGAGATCCGGTGGCGCCTCGCGGTGCCGCGCGGCGGCCGGAGGACGGACCGGACTGACCGCGTCGGGCCGCGGCACGTCCGCCTTCCTGCGGCTGCGGCGGTTTGCGACGGTGCTCGCTCATCGAACGATTACTCCTAGGGCAGGCGCATCCGTGAGCGCCTGAAAAGGGCGGCTGGTTTCCTGTCCCCCCGAAGTACGGATGCGGTCGGTCGCGCATTCACCCGTACGGCACCGGAGGCCTCGACGCCCCCCGGCGTCCAATGGGTCCCGGTGGTGTGCATGGCCCACAGACTACGCACCGTCAAAACCTCCCTAGGCCCGAGGTTCATCTCAAAAGCGGCAACTCGCATGCAACGAATCGGTGATGTGATCCCGTTCACCGTTCTCCCTCTTGTCCCATCCGGAAGGCCGTTCTATCGTCTTGATGTATCGAGTCGATACATCAGAGCGAGATAAGCGAGTCACGGACGAGAGGAGGCGACGATGAGCCGGCGCTCCGGCATCCTCGAGTTCGCCGTGCTCGGCCTGCTCCGCGAGTCCCCGATGCACGGCTATGAGCTGCGCAAACGACTCAATACATCGCTGGGCGTGTTCCGTGCCTTCAGTTACGGCACGCTCTACCCCTGCCTCAAGACGCTGGTCGCCAACGGCTGGTTGATCGAGGAACCGGGGAGCACCCCCGAGGACACCCTCGCCGCATCACTCGCAGGGCGTCGCGCCAAGATCGTCTACCGCTTGACGGCGGAAGGTAAGGAACACTTCGAGGACCTGCTCTCGCAGACGGGACCCGACGCGTACGAGGACGAGCACTTCGCGGCTCGTTTCGCCTTCTTCGGGCAGACCTCGCGCGACGTCCGTATGCGAGTCCTCGAAGGTCGCCGCAGTCGGCTGGAGGAGCGCCTGGAGAAAATGCGTGCCTCGCTGGCACGCACCCGGGAACGCCTCGACGACTACACGCTCGAACTCCAGCGCCATGGGATGGAGTCCGTGGAGCGCGAAGTGCGCTGGCTGAACGAGCTCATCGAGAGCGAGCGGGCCGGGAGGGACCTGAAGGGTTCCACCGGGGGCTCCGCTCAGCAGGACACCACATCTGGATCGACGGGCGGCCTGCCCCGCCCCGGGGATGTCCCCGGGACGGATACGCCCGGAGAAACCGCCACGTGAGCGCTCATTCAGGGCCTCACTCGTACACACAGGGAGCAACCGGAATGGGTTCGGTTCGCGTAGCCATCGTCGGCGTGGGCAACTGCGCCGCCTCGCTGGTGCAGGGCGTCGAGTATTACAAGGACGCCGACCCGGCCTCCAAGGTCCCGGGTCTGATGCACGTGCAGTTCGGCGACTACCACGTCGGTGACGTCGAGTTCGTCGCCGCCTTCGACGTCGACGCGAAGAAGGTCGGACTCGACCTCTCGGACGCCATCGGTGCCAGCGAGAACAACACCATCAAGATCTGCGACGTCCCGAACAAGGGCGTCACGGTCCAGCGCGGCCACACCCTGGACGGTCTCGGCAAGTACTACCGCGAGACCATCGAGGAGTCCGCCGAGGCCCCGGTCGACGTCGTCCAGATCCTCAAGGACAAGCAGGTCGACGTTCTCGTCTGCTACCTGCCCGTCGGTTCCGAGGCCGCGGCGAAGTTCTACGCGCAGTGCGCCATCGACGCCAAGGTCGCCTTCGTCAACGCCCTCCCGGTCTTCATCGCCGGCACCAAGGAGTGGGCGGACAAGTTCACCGAGGCGGGCGTCCCGATCGTCGGCGACGACATCAAGTCGCAGGTCGGCGCCACCATCACGCACCGTGTGATGGCGAAGCTGTTCGAGGACCGCGGTGTCCGTCTTGAGCGCACCATGCAGCTCAACGTCGGCGGCAACATGGACTTCAAGAACATGCTGGAGCGCGACCGCCTCGAGTCGAAGAAGATCTCGAAGACGCAGGCCGTCACCTCGCAGATCCCCGACCGCGACCTCGGCGAGAAGAACGTCCACATCGGCCCGTCCGACTACGTGGCGTGGCTCGACGACCGCAAGTGGGCGTACGTCCGCCTCGAGGGCCGCGCCTTCGGTGACGTCCCGCTGAACCTGGAGTACAAGCTCGAGGTCTGGGACTCCCCGAACTCCGCGGGTGTCATCATCGACGCCCTGCGCGCCGCGAAGATCGCCAAGGACCGCGGCATCGGTGGCCCGATCCTGTCGGCGTCCTCGTACTTCATGAAGTCCCCGCCGGTCCAGTACTTCGACGACGAGGCCTACGCCAACGTCGAGAAGTTCATCCGCGGTGAGGTCGAGCGCTAACTCGGCACAGCACGGCGCACCGGATCGGGCACCGATCCGCCGCTGAAATTCGCTCCTGCCAGGGCTGAGAAGGGTCCCCGGGTCGTACGACTCGGGGACCCTCCCCTTATGTGAGGCTGTGCCCCATGGCCGTCGTCCGCGATCTGCGCGTCCTCCTGCGCCTCGCCAACTTCCGGCGTCTGCTGGCCGTACGGCTGCTCTCCCAGTGCGCCGACGGCGTCTACCAGGTCGCGCTCGCCACGTACGTCGTCTTCTCGCCGGAGAAACAGGCCTCGGCCGGCGCGATCGCCTCCGCGATGGCGGTCCTGCTGCTGCCGTACTCGCTGGTGGGCCCGTTCGCCGGCGTCCTGCTCGACCGCTGGCGCCGCCGCCAGGTGTTCCTCTACGGCAACCTGCTGCGTGCCCTGCTGGCCTCCGCGACGGCCGTCCTGATGGTCGCCCAGGTGCCGGACTGGCTGTTCTACGTCTCCGCGCTGTGCGTCACCGCGGTCAACCGCTTCGTCCTCGCCGGGCTGTCGGCGGCCCTGCCCCGGGTGGTGGACGCCGAGCGTCTCGTGGTGGCCAACTCCCTCTCCCCGACCGCGGGAACGCTGGCCGCGGTCGCGGGCGGCGGCCTCGCCTTCGTCGTACGGCTGGTGGTGGCGGACTCCGACGCCGCGGTGGTGCTGCTCGGCTGTGTGCTCTACCTGTGCGCCGCGCTCGCGTCCCTGACCATGGCCGCGGATCTCCTCGGGCCCGAACGCGCCTCGGCCCCCACCCGGTTGACGGCCGCCCTGCGCGGCACCGCCCGCGGACTCGCGGCCGGCGTACGCCACTTGTCCCAGCCGAAGCGCAGGGAGACCGCCTGGGCGCTGGGGGCGATCTCGCTGATGCGGTTCTGCTACGGCGCCCTGACGGTCATGGTGCTGATGCTGTGCCGGTACGCCTGGTCGTCCGAACCGGACCGCGGCCTCGCCCTGTTGGGGGTGGCCGTCGCCGTCTCCGGCGTCGGCTTCTTCGTCGCGGCCGTGGTGACCCCGCTGGCGGCGGGACGGCTGGGACCGGGCCGGTGGATCGTGGTCTGCTCGGCGGCCGCCGCCGTCCTGGAGCCCGCTCTGATGCTGCCGTTCGCCCAAGCCACCATGTTCGTCGCCGCGTTCGTCCTGGGGCTCGTCACCCAGGGCGCGAAGATCGCCACCGACACCATCGTCCAGTCCTCGGTGGACGACCGGTTCCGTGGCCGGATCTTCTCTCTCTACGACGTGCTGTTCAATGTGGCGTTCGTGGGGGCCGCCGGGGTGGCCGCGGTGATGCTGCCACCGGACGGTCGCTCCCCGGCACTCGTGGTAACGGTCGCCGTTATCTACGCGGCAATTGCTGGCGCTATGGCCCGCTTTGAACGCCAGTAAGTGTCACATCAATGACACAGACTGCCCCTGGGTTAGAGCATTGTCAGTGGGCCCCGGTAGCTTACGTGCGTCTTACAGCGCGTCTGATTTCGCGCCACACGCCTAAGTTCCAGGGGGACCCCCATGTCTACTCCGCCGCCGCCCCAGGGCCAGAACCCGTTCGCGCAGGGCCAGCCTCAGGCCCCGTACCCGCCGCAGCAGGGTGCCATGCCCTACGCCCCGGTTCCGGAGCAGCCGCGCCGCAAGATCACCTTCAAGCTGGTCAAGAACGTCGTGATCGTCCTGGCCGTCGCCGGCGCGGCGATCGGCGGCTACATAGCCAGCCGGGACGACGCCAACACGGCGGCGGTCGGCGACTGCATGCACCGCGGCAGCGGCAACGACAGCAACCCCGACCTCGAGGTCGTCGAGTGCAGCTCCTCCAACGCGCAGTACATCGTGCTGGCCAAGGTCGAGGGCACGTTCACCTCGCTCACCGCGGACAGCAAGTGCGAGGAGAAGGCCAAGGACTTCCAGTACTCGTACACCGAGACCGGTGACGGCAGTAACTTCCTGCTCTGCCTGAAGGACTACTCGAAGTAAGGCAGCTGCGGACAGGGGCGGTGTTTCACGTGAAACACCGCCCCTTCGCTTTCCCGTGGACCGTCACCGGGGGTCATGTTTCACGTGAAACATGACCAGCCCCCGACGCGCGGCCTCAGCTCTGCTCGGCCCACCACTCCTTGAGTGCCGCCACCGCCGCGTCGTACTCCATGGGTCCGTTCTCCAGGCGCAGCTCCAGCAGGTGCTTGTACGCCTTGCCGATCACGGGACCGGGGCTGACGCCCAGGATCTCCATGATCTGGTTGCCGTCGAGGTCGGGACGGATCGCGTCCAGCTCCTCCTGCTCCTGAAGCTGGGCGATCCTCTCCTCCAGGCCGTCGTAGGCACGCGAGAGCGCGACCGCCTTGCGCTTGTTCCGTGTCGTGCAGTCGGAGCGGGTCAGCTTGTGAAGGCGTCCGAGAAGCGGGCCCGCGTCCCGTACGTACCGGCGGACGGCGGAGTCCGTCCACTCGCCCATGCCGTAGCCGTGGAAGCGCAGGTGCAGCTCGACGAGACGGGAGACGTCCTTCACCAGCTCGTTGGAGTACTTCAGCGCCGTCATGCGCTTCTTCGTCATCTTCGCCCCGACCACCTCGTGGTGGTGGAACGAGACCCGGCCGTCCTTCTCGAAACGACGGGTGCGCGGCTTGCCGATGTCGTGCAGCAGCGCGGAGAGCCGGAGGACGAGGTCCGGACCGCTCTCCTCCAGCGCGATCGCCTGCTCCAGGACGATCAGCGTGTGGTCGTAGACGTCCTTGTGCCGGTGGTGCTCGTCGCTCTCCAGCCGCAGGGCGGGCAGCTCGGGCAGCACATGGTCGGCGAGCCCGGTGTCGACGAGGAGGGACAGGCCCTTGCGCGGGTGCGTGGAGAGGATCAGCTTGTTCAGCTCGTCCCGCACCCGCTCCGCGGAGACGATCTCCAGGCGCCCGGACATCTCCCGCATCGCGGTGACGACCTCGGGGGCGACCTCGAAATCGAGCTGGGCGGCGAAGCGGGCGGCACGCATCATGCGCAGCGGATCGTCCGAGAAGGACTCCTCGGGCGTGCCCGGGGTGCGCAGCACGCGTTCGGCGAGGTCACGCAGGCCGCCGTGCGGGTCGATGAACTCCTTCTCCGGGAGTGCCACCGCCATGGCGTTCACCGTGAAGTCGCGACGGACGAGATCCTGCTCGATGGAGTCGCCGTACGACACCTCGGGCTTGCGCGAGGTGCGGTCGTACGCCTCGCAGCGGTACGTCGTCACCTCGATCTGGTAGCCGTCCTTCTGCACGCCGACCGTGCCGAAGGCGATCCCGACCTCCCAGACGGAGTCCGCCCAGGGCCGCACGATCTTCAGGACGTCCTCGGGACGGGCATCCGTCGTGAAGTCCAGATCGTTGCCGAGCCGGCCGAGCAGTGCGTCCCGGACCGAGCCGCCGACCAGGGCGAGCGAGAATCCGGCCTGCTGGAACTGGCGCGCGAGATCGTCGGCCACCGGCGCGACCCGCAGCAGTTCGTTCACCGCACGGTGCTGCACCTGGCTCAGGGCACTGAGGTTGTCTTCGTTGGCGTTCGGCACAACAGAAGAGGGTACGTGGCGCGGCGGGCCCCGGGCGCCCGGATTACAGCCGGGGGACAGATGCCCCGATAGCAGCGCAGAATCGTTCTGTGGGGATGTTCACGGACTCTGCTCTGCATACCCATACATAGGGGATGGAACGGCGAGCCGGCCCGATCTTGTGGACCGGTCCGCGGCACTTCCCCTCAGCGCACATCGTTACCATGCGTGGACGCACATTCCGACGACCACTGACGACGACGAGGGACGGCGAACGCGTGGCCGAGGCGGCAGACTTTCCGGGGATGACTCCCTCACCTGCCCGCCGGTGGCTGCGGCGCACCGGAGCACTGCTCGCCGGAGCGCCCCTGCTGGCCGGTCTGCTGCAGCTGCCCGCGCACGCCGATGTCCGGGCCTCCGTGCCGACCGCCTCGAACTCGGGCGCGGTCGCCGTCGCCGTCGACTCGCTCAGCCCGGCCGTCCCCGGCGACGGGGACACCGTGACCGTGTCGGGCACGGTGACGAACAACGGCAAGCAGGCGGTCGACGACGCCCACGTGGGCCTGTGGGTGGGGTCCGTCCTGACCACCCGCTCGGCGATCGACGACGCCGCGAAGGACGCGGACGATCCGGACGTCGGCGGCGGCTCCGAGGTGGGCGGCAAGTACGTCACCGAGTTCGACAAGCTCACCCCGGGCGTGGCCGAGCACTTCAGCATCTCCGTACCGGTCGACGAGCTGGATCTCGGCGGCGAGGGCGTCTACCCGCTCGGCGTAGCCCTCTCCGGCGAAACGTCGGCGGAGCCGTGGGAGCACGTGCTGGGCGTCCAGCGGACCTTCCTGCCGTGGCAGCCCGAGGAGGCGGACACGGAGACCCGGACGACGGTGCTGTGGCCGCTGGTCTCGACCGTCCACATGACGGCGGAGACCGGTTCGGACGCTCAGCAGACGCCGGTCTTCCTCAACGACGACCTCGCCGACGAGATAGCTCCCGGCGGCCGCCTGGACCAGCTCCTGGCCCTGGGCAAGGACCTCGACGTCACCTGGGTGATCGACCCGGGCCTGCTGGCGTCCGTCGACGCCATGACCGGCAGCTACCGGATCCGGGGCGCGGACGACACCACCACGGCCGGCACCCACCAGGCGGTCGCCAAGCAGTGGCTCGCCGAGCTCCAGGAAGCGGTGCAGGACAAGGAGGTCGTGGCGCTGCCCTTCGCGGACCCCGACCTGGCCTCCCTCGCCCACAACGGCACCGGCGTCACCAGCTCGCTCAGCCAGCTCAAGGCGGCCACCGACGTCGCCGCCACCACGGTGGAGACGGTGCTCCACGTGACTCCGAGCACCGACTTCGCGTGGCCGGTGGACGGTGCCGTCGACCGGTCGATCGTCAAGGTCGCCACCTCGGCCGGCGCCGACAAGGTGATCGCGCGCAACGACAGCCTGAACGAGACCGGCGGTCTCACCTACACCCCCTCCGCGGCCCGCCCCATCGGCGGCGGCACCACGGCGGTGGTCGCGGACGCCCGGCTCTCGAAGGCGTTCCAGGGCGAACTGACGAAGGCCTCCGCCTCCACGCTCGCCGTACAGCAGTTCCTCGCGCAGAGCCTGGCGCTGAACCTTCAGACGAACAAGCAGCGCAGCATCGTGGTCGCCCCCCAGCGGATGCCCACCGCGAAGCAGGCCCAGGCCATGGCGGAGGCCGTCACGGCCCTCCAGGGCGGTACCTGGTCGCAGCCTCAGCTGCTCACCGAGGCCGCCGCGGCCAAGCCCGACGCCGGTGCCACCACGAAGGTGCCCTCGCGGTCGGCGTACCCCTCGTCGCTGCGCAAGCAGGAGCTGACTCAGTCGGCCTTCCAGGACATCGGGACCACGCAGGACAAGCTCGACAGCTTCAAGGTCATCCTCACCGACGAGTCCCGGGTGGTGACCCCCTTCGGCCGGGCGCTCAACCGGGAGATGTCCACGTCGTGGCGGGGCCGGGCCGTCCCGGCGAGCACGTTCCGCCAGGATGTGCGGGACTACCTCGACACCCTGGCCAGCCAGGTCAAGCTGATCGACAAGTCGGAGACCAAGCTCTCCGGACGCAGCGCCACGATTCCCGTGACCGTGCAGAACAACCTGGTGCAGGGCGTCGACCACCTGGTGCTGCGGCTCACCTCGACCAACCCGACCCGCCTGGAGTTCGGCGACGACGGCTCGGTGGAGCAGGAGATCGCCGTCTCCGGCGGGCACAGCACGACGGTGAAGTTCCCCACGTCCGCCAACGTCAACGGCAAGACCACCTTGATCGCGCAGCTGTACACCGAGGACGGCCGGCCGTACGGTACGGCGGTCAGCTTCGATGTGAAGGTCACCGAGATCACGGCCACCGTGATGCTGGTGATCGGCGGCGGCGTGCTGCTGCTGGTGCTGGCCGGCTTCCGCATGTACACCCAGCGCAAGCGCGCGGCGGCCCGGCGGGCGGAGGAGAACGGCCCGGAGGGGAACGGCCCGGAGGAGACGGACGAGGTCGACGGGCCCGGCCCGGACACCGACGGCCCGGACACCGACGGCCCGGTGAACCACCAGGACCCCGCGGAACGTCTTAGTGGGGAGTCGGTCCTGCGCGCCGGGGCAGACGACCCGGAGCAGCCGAGTGACGAGACACCGGACACCGCAGCGGAAAGCCCGGACCCTTCGGGGACGGGTGAGAGAGTGGACCGTTGAGGATGTCGTGGCCGGTGGGCCCGGGACGATGAGGTGGGGTAACCATGAACGCGCCGTACGAGGGTGACCGCGGCCAGGCCGCGGGCAGCTCGGGTCAGCCCGAGGGCCCGCCGCCCGGGCACGGCCAGGTGCCGCCGCAGCACCCCGCGGACATGTACCTCCAGGACGCCTACGACCAGGACCCCTACCGGTCCCAGGACCTCACCGCGCAGGACCCGGTCGCCGAGGCGCTCTACGACCGCGCCGCGCACCCGCCGCCGCCCCCGGGCACGTACCAGCCGCAGCAGCCCCTGTACGGCCGTCCCGAGCAGTCCCCGTACGCGCCCGACCCGCGCGTGTGGGCCCAGACTCCGGCGCCGGAGCCGGAGGGCCCCACCCAGTACCTGCCGTACGGCGACGACCCGCGGACGACACAGTTCGTGGGCGTGGACGACCTGGTGACGCACTCCGGTGAGCAGCCGCACCAGCCGGACGCCTTCGCGCACCTGTTCAAGGACCAGCAGCAGGGCGGCACCCTCCCGCCGCTGGAGTCCCCCGCGGTGCCCGGCCCGGCCCACGCACCGGGCGGCCCTGCGGCCTCCTCTCCTTACCAGGCGCCCCAGTACCAGGCGCAGGCTCCGCAGTACGAGGCGCCGGCCGACGAGCCCGCCTCCCCGGCGCCCGCCCCGGCAGCCCCGAAGAAGGGCGGGCGGGCCTCGGGCCTGCTGAAGTCCAGCGCCGTGATGGCGGCGGGCACCATGGTCTCCCGCCTCACCGGCTTCGTCCGCTCCGCGCTGATCGTCTCGGCGCTCGGCGTCGGCCTCCTCGGCGACACCTTCCAGGTCGCCTACCAGCTGCCGACGATGATCTACATCCTGACCGTCGGCGGCGGCCTCAACTCCGTCTTCGTCCCGCAGCTGGTGCGGGCCATGAAGGAGGACGACGACGGCGGCGAGGCCTACGCCAACCGTCTGCTGACGCTGGTGGTGGTGGCGCTCGGCGTGCTCACCGTCGCCGCGGTCGCCGCGGCCCCGCTGCTGATCCGGGCGCTGTCCGACCCGGTCGCCAGCGACCCGGCCGCCAACGAGGTCGGCGTCACCTTCGTCCGCTACTTCCTGCCCTCGATCTTCTTCATGGGCGTCCATGTGGTGATGGGCCAGATCCTCAACGCGCGCGGCAAGTTCGGCGCGATGATGTGGACACCGGTCCTGAACAACATCGTCATCATCGTGACGCTGGGCATGTTCATCTGGGTCTACGGCACCGCCGCCGACTCCGGCATGAAGGTCACGTCCATCCCGCCGGAGGGCCAGCGGCTCCTCGGCATCGGCGTCCTGCTCGGCCTCGTCGTACAGGCCCTGGCGATGATCCCGTACCTGCGGGAGACCGGCTTCCGGCTGCGGCTGCGATTCGACTGGAGGGGCCACGGCCTGGGCAAGGCCGTGACGCTCGCCAAGTGGACCTTCCTGTTCGTCCTCGCCAACCAGGCGGGCGCGATCGTCGTCTCCCAGCTGTCCACCGCGGCCGGCAAGGACTCGCCCGTCGACGGCACCGGCTTCGCCGCCTACGCCAACGCCCAGCTGATCTGGGGCCTCCCGCAGGCGATCATCACCGTCTCGCTGATGGCCGCCCTGCTGCCCCGCATCTCCCGCTCGGCCGCCGAGGGCGACGGCGGCGCGGTCCGCGACGACATCTCCCAGGGCCTGCGCACCACGGCCGTCGCGATCGTCCCGATCGCCTTCGGCTTCCTCGCCCTCGGCATCCCGATGTGCACCCTGATCTTCGGTTCCTCCGGCACCAGCGAGGCCACCAACATGGGCTTCATGCTGATGGCCTTCGGCCTCGGCCTGGTCCCCTACTCGGTGCAGTACGTCGTCCTGCGCGCCTTCTACGCCTACGAGGACACCCGCACCCCCTTCTACAACACGGTCATCGTGGCCGCCGTCAACGCGAGCGCCTCGGCCGTCTGTTACTTCGTCCTCCCGGCCCGCTGGGCCGTGGTCGGCATGGCCGCCGCCTACGGCCTGGCCTACTCGATCGGCGTCGGCGTCGCCTGGAACCGACTGCGCAAGCGGCTCGGCGGCGATCTCGACGGCTCCCACGTCCTGCGCACCTACGCCCGGTTGTGCATCGCCTCGGTACCGGCCGCCCTCATCAGCGGCGCGGCCTGCTACGGCATCGGACACACGCTGGGCCAGGGCGTCGTCGGCTCGTTCGCCGCGCTGCTGGCCGGCGGGGCACTGCTGCTCGGAATCTTCTTCGTTGCCGCCCGCCGGATGCGCATCGAGGAGCTCAACTCGCTCGTCGGTATGGTTCGCGGACGCCTGGGACGCTGAAACAGGGGGTACCCGCACAACCATCGCCCGCCATCGTGTGTCGTGCATAGCGGCGGACTGTGGGCACAATTGGATCCGGCGTCGGACGGCGCGCACGAGGTCGGGGCGCGCGCACTGGATGGGGAGGCAGGAACGACGGTGGCGGAACGGAGCACGGCTGCCGTCGACGTGGCAGACAACAGCGGCGACAAGCCGCTGACCGCACAGGCGGACCAGTCCACGGCCGACGGGGTGGCCATAAACCGGGAGCGGGACACGGACAGCGACGAGGCACAGGGGAGTGGCGGGACCGAACGTCTCGACAAGGCCTCACCGCCAGAACTGCACAGCGGCCACAAACTCGCCAGGCGCTACCGCCTCGAGGAGTGCGTCACCCGTCTGGACGGTTTCAGCAGTTGGCGCGCCGTGGACGAGAAACTCCGGCGCGCGGTGGGCGTTCACATCCTGCCCGCGGACCATGGGCGAGCCCGTTCGGTGCTGGCCGCGGCCCGCTCGTCCGCGCTGCTCGGCGATCCGCGCTTCGTGCAGGTGCTGGACGCCGTCGAGGAGAACGACCTCGTCTACGTCGTCCACGAGTGGCTGCCCGACGCCACAGAGCTGAGCACCCTGCTCGCCTCCGGTCCACTGGAGCCGCACGACGCATACCAGATGGTCAGTCAGATCGCCTCGGCGATGGCCGCCGCACACCGTGAGGGCCTGTCGCATCTGCGCCTGAACCCCAACGCCGTGCTGCGCACCTCCACGGGCCAGTGGCGCATCCGCGGCCTCGCCGTGAACGCCGCGCTGCGCGGCATCACCTCCGACACCCCGCAGCGCACCGACACCGAGGCGATCGGCGCCCTGCTCTACGCGGCGCTGACCCAGCGCTGGCCGTACGAGAACGACGCCTACGGGCTGTCCGGGCTGCCCAAGGACGTCGGGCTGATCGCCCCCGACCAGGTCCGCGCCGGCGTCCACCGCGGCCTGTCGGAACTGGCCATGCGCGCACTCGCCAACGACGGCGCGACCGCCTCCCGGCACGAGGCCGCCTGCACCACGCCGGACGAGCTGGTGAAGGCGGTCGCCGAGATGCCCCGCATCCGCCCGCCGGAGCCGGCCTTCACCGCGCCGCCGGAGTACCAGCGCACGACGTACCAGCAGGGCACCTACGGCCGCCCCGCGCCGCACCCCGGCGCGACGCAGCCCGTCCCGAGCCCGCCGCCCCCGCTCCAGAGCCGCACCGGCCGGGCCCTGAAGTGGGCGGTCTCCGCCCTGCTCATCGCCGCGCTCGGCCTGGGCAGCTGGCAGCTCGCGGACGCCCTGATGGACCAGAGCAAGTCCGACGACACCAACCAGACGCAGACGACCGACGACGGCGACAAGAACAGCGCCGCCCCGAAGCCGGTCCAGCAGCTGAAGATCCAGGACGCGGCCGAGTACGTGGTGAGCGGCGACGCCCAGCACCCCGGCGACGTCGACGAGACCTACGACGGCGACAGCTCGACGTACTGGCGAACCTCCAGCTTCCTCGGCGGCCCCGTGCTCGCGCCGTACAAGCCGGGCGTGGGCATCGTCTACGACCTCGGCACCGCCCAGGAGGTCTCCGCGGCGACGATAAAGCTCTACTACGGCGGCAACCACACGACCGTGAACCTGTACGCCGCGGAGTCGCTGAACCCGGACCCGAGCGCCCTCCAGTCGATGCAGAAGATGGGCGAGGTCACGACGAGCGCCACCACCGCCACGGTCAAGGTCACCAAGCCCGTGAAGTCGCGGTACGTGCTCGTCTGGCTCACGGCGCTGCCGCACGCCCCGGGCGACCAGTACAGCGATCCCGGCTTCAAGCAGGCCGTCACCGACGTGAAGTTCACGGGCTGACGTCGCACAGGGGGAGGAGGTCCGATCGTGGAGGGCGTCGATGCCGGCGAAGTGAGCGACCAGGACCTCCTCGCCCGGCATGTGGAGGGCGATCCCGACGCCTTCGGTGAGCTTGTACGGCGTCACCGCGACCGGCTGTGGGCGGTGGCCCTGCGAACGCTGGGAGACCGCGAGGAGGCCGCTGACGCCGTCCAGGACGCCCTTGTGTCCGCCTACCGGGCCGCTCACACCTTCCGCGGCCAGTCCGCCGTCACCACCTGGCTGCACCGCATCACGGTGAACGCCTGCCTGGACCGGGCCCGCAAGGCCGCCTCCCGCAAGACCTCGCCGGTCGACGACACCGAGCGCCTGGACCAGCTCCTGGAGCCGCACGAGTCGGCCTCCGCCCCCGCCGAGCGCAACGACCTGCACCGCCAGCTCATCGAGGCGCTCGGCACGCTCCCGCCCGACCAGCGGGCCGCCCTGGTCCTGGTGGACATGCAGGGCTACCCCGTCGCGGAGGCCGCCCGTGTGCTCGACGTGCCCACCGGAACCGTGAAGAGCCGATGTGCCCGAGGCAGAGCCAGACTGCTCCCGCTGCTCACCCATCTGCGTCCCGAAAGCACCGGCGACCCGGAGGAAAGCGGCGGGGGACGGAACCGGGCGCAGGGGACATCCGTCCCACCGGCAGCGGAACCTCGCGGCGAGGGTCCGGATCACGCCGGGACAGGCGATTCAGCTGCTGTGAAGGGCGGAGGTGGGCGAACGTGACATCGACGACGGACACGACCGGGCACCCGGACGTCGACGAGATCGCCGACCTCACCGAGGGCCTGCTCGCCCCGTCCCGGAGCGCCGATGTACGCCGGCACCTGGACGGCTGCGAGCCGTGCGCGGACGTCCACGCGTCGCTGGAGGAGATCCGTGGACTCCTCGGCACGCTCCCCGAACCTCCCCGCATGCCGGACGACGTCGCCCAGCGCATCGACGCCGCCCTGGCGGAGGAGGCCCGAGCCGCCGCCGAGGCTTCAGGGACGACCGGCTCCCTGGCCGTGGCTCCGGCGGAGACAGCGCATGTTTCACGTGAAACAGCGGTGACGGCGGGCCGAACCGCGGGGCACCCCCGCACCTCCACCACCGGACCGGGCCGCAAGGATCGCAAGCGAGGCGGGCGCCGCAAGGTGGCCGTCCTGAGCGCCGCCCTCACCGCCGCCGCCCTGGGACTCGGCTCCGTCCTGGTGGCCTCCCTGACCGACAGCGGTGGCCCTGGAACCTCCGTGCTCGGTCAGCAGACCGCCACCGCGGATTCCTTCTCGGAGAGCACGCTGGAGCAGCAGGTCGCCGATCTCCTCGCCAAGGCGCAGGGCACCCAGACCTCCATGGGCATCCGGGGAGGACCGAGCGACGCCTCACCCAAGATCAAGAGTGAGCCCGTCGTGCCGCCCTGTGTACGCGAGGGCATCGACCAGAGCGACACGGCCGTCGCCACCGACGAAGGCACCTACCAGGGGAAGAACGCCGTGCTGGTCGTGCTCCCCGACGCGTCCGACACCACCCGCGTCACCGCCTACCTGATGGACGCGACCTGCGTGAAGGATCCCTCCGTCGGCGCCGCCGAGGTGCTGCTGGAGAACTCCTACACGCGCCGCTGACAGCCGACGCCTCGTCCCCGGTTCCCGCGGGAATCCGCACGGGTGTACCCGACCCGGGTCCCCTCTTCGTGTGCCCGGACACACTGGGAATGCACGCCCCTTAGGATCCGTTGGGTGGGGTGAGAGTTCAGAGCAGCTCCCACCGGTCAAGCGATGCAGACCAGAGACGAGGAAACCCGCTGTGAGCGACGTCCGTAACGTGATCATCATCGGCTCCGGGCCCGCCGGCTACACCGCGGCCCTGTACACCGCGCGCGCGTCGCTGAAGCCGCTGGTGTTCGAAGGTGCCGTCACCGCGGGCGGTGCACTGATGAACACCACCGAGGTGGAGAACTTCCCCGGCTTCCAGGACGGCATCATGGGCCCCGAGCTCATGGACAACATGCGCGCCCAGGCCGAGCGCTTCGGCGCCGAGCTGATCCCGGACGACATCGTCTCCGTCGACCTCTCCGGTGAGATCAAGACCGTCACCGACACGGCCGGCACGGTCCACCGGGCCAAGGCCGTCATCGTCACCACCGGCTCCCAGCACCGCAAGCTCGGTCTGCCGAACGAGGACGCCCTCTCCGGCCGCGGTGTCTCCTGGTGCGCCACGTGTGACGGGTTCTTCTTCAAGGACCAGGACATCGCCGTGATCGGCGGCGGCGACACCGCGATGGAGGAGGCCACCTTCCTGTCGCGCTTCGCCAAGTCGGTGACGATCGTCCACCGCCGGGACACCCTGCGCGCCTCCAAGGCGATGCAGGAGCGTGCCTTCGCCGACCCGAAGATCAAGTTCGTCTGGGACAGCGAGGTCGCCGAGGTCCAGGGCGACCAGAAGCTGGCCGGGCTGAAGCTGCGCAACCTCAAGACCGGCGAGCTCACCGACCTTCCGGTGACGGGCCTGTTCATCGCCATCGGCCACGACCCGCGCACCGAGCTGTTCAAGGGCCAGCTCGACCTGGACGAGGAGGGCTACCTCAAGGTCGCCGCCCCCTCCACGCGGACCAACGTGACCGGTGTCTTCGCGGCCGGCGACGTGGTGGACCACACCTACCGCCAGGCGATCACTGCCGCCGGCACCGGCTGCTCCTCCGCTCTCGACGCCGAGCGCTACCTCGCCGCCCTCGCCGACGAGGAGCAGGCCGAGCCCGAGACGACCTCCGTCTGACCCCCTCTCCCGCCCCACCGCACAAGGAATTTAAGGAGCCCCCTGTGGCCGGCACCCTGAAGAATGTGACCGACGCCGACTTCGAAGAGGTCGTCCTCAAGAGCGACAAGCCCGTCCTGGTGGACTTCTGGGCCGAGTGGTGCGGCCCGTGCCGCCAGATCGCGCCCTCGCTCGAGGCCATCGCCGCCGAGCACGGCGAGAAGATCGAGATCGTCAAGCTCAACATCGACGAGAACCCGGGCACCGCTGCCAAGTACGGCGTCATGTCGATCCCGACCCTGAACGTGTACCAGGGTGGCGAGGTCGCCAAGACGATCGTCGGTGCCAAGCCGAAGGCCGCGCTCGTCCGCGACCTGGAGACCTTCATCTCCGAGTGACGCGCAGGGCCGTCGCCACGACGGTCGATGTTTCACGTGAAACACGAATGGGCCGACCCGAAAGGGTCGGCCCATTCGCATGACACGACGCTCCCGACCGCACCCCTACAGCGGGCGCAGTGCCGGCTCCTTCCGGGCGCCCCCCAGCAGCCGGTCGAGCGCCATCTCCATGTCTTCCTTCCAGGAGAGCGTGGTCCGCAGCTCCAGCCGCAGCCGAGGATGGGAGGGATGGTGGCGCACCGTCTTGAAGCCGACCGCCAGCAGATGCTCGGCCGGAAGCAGACACGCGGGATCCTTCCAGCGGGCGTCACCGAACGCCTCGATCGCTCTGAAGCCTCGGCGCAGCAGATCCTTGGCCACCGTCTGGACCATCACCCGGCCCAGCCCCTGGCCCCGGTAGCCCGGCATGATGAACGCGGTCATCAGCTGCACGGCATCCGGTGACACCGGGCTCGTGGGGAAGGCCGTGGAGCGCGGCACGTAGTCGGGCGGGGCGTAGAGCACAAAGCCCACAGGAACGTCGTCGACATAGACGACCCGGCCACAGGAGCCCCAGTCCAACAGGACAGCGGAGATCCAGGACTCCTTCTCCAGGGCGGCCGTTCCGGCTTTTACCGCGGCCGCGCCGCTGACGGGGTCCAGTTCCCAGAAGACGCACGCGCGACAGCGCTGGGGAAGGTCTTGAAGGTTGTCCAGCGTGAGCGGTACGAGCCGACGCCCCATGAAGGCTGATCCTCGCTTCCTTCGCCCGCGCAGTCGCGGGCGGCTGTCAGAGCACTGCGTTCCCTGAGCAGGCTGCCGACGAAGCCGCCGACCGCGCCAAGACCCAGCCCTGCGCTCACCAGTCCGGTCCGGCTCATCGTTCGCATGGCCCCCGCCTCCCCGTCCGAGATGCTGCGTCGGTGGATGCGCCATAACCCCACCGCATCGTATCCACCCTGCGATTCCATCGATACCGCCTGAAAGCAAAGAGCGAGCCGTGTCCCGGACACACCGGACACGGCTCGCTCAGAGGGTGCTCAGAGGACAGGACGTGAGCCTCGGCTCAGCCGTCCGTCTCCTCGGTGTCGTCCTCCCCCAGGCCTCGCTGAAGGACCGGGCCCTCTCCAGGGGCGAGTGAACCGAGGATGCGCTCAAGGTCCTCCATGGAGGCGAACTCGACGGTGATCTTGCCCTTCTTCTGCCCCAGGTCGACCTTCACCCGCGTCTCGAAGCGGTCCGAGAGCCGGGTCGCCAGGTCGGTCAGCGCCGGGGAGACCCGGCCACCGGCCCGCGGCCCCTTGGCACGCTGAGCGGCTTGGGGCCGGGAGCCCATGAGGGTGACGATCTCCTCGACAGCCCTCACCGACAGCCCCTCGGCCACGATCCGGTGGGCCAGTCGGTCCTGCTCCTCCGAGTCGTCCACGGAGAGCAGCGCCCGGGCGTGCCCGGCGGAGAGCACTCCGGCCGCGACCCGGCGCTGCACCGCCGGCGAGAGCTTCAGCAGACGCAGCGTGTTGGAGACCTGCGGGCGGGACCGGCCGATGCGGTCCGCCAGCTGGTCGTGCGTGCAGTTGAAGTCCTTCAGCAGCTGGTCGTAGGCCGCCGCCTCTTCCAGCGGGTTCAGCTGGGCGCGGTGGAGGTTCTCCAGCAGGGCGTCCAGGAGAAGCTTCTCGTCGTCGGTGGCCCGGACGATCGCCGGGATCGCCTCCAGACCCGCCTCGCGACAGGCCCGCCAGCGCCGCTCGCCCATGATCAGCTCATAGCGCCCGGGGCCCAGCTGCCGTACGACGACCGGCTGGAGGAGACCGACCTCCTTGATGGAGGTGATCAGTTCCTGGAGCGCGTCCTCGTCGAAGACCTCACGAGGCTGACGCGGGTTCGGCGTGATCGCGTCGAGGGGAAGCTCCGCGAAGTGCGCACCGACGGGCGGCGCGGGCGTCTCCGTGGAACCGATCGCCGACGGCTCCTCTGTTTCACGTGAAACAGGCGGCAGCGTGGCCACCTTCGCCGCGGCCACTCCGCGGTCGGTCGTCAGGACCGGAACAGCCGTGGGGGCCGTGGAACCCACGCCGCCCATCGCGGACTGCGCCGGATTGATCTCCGTCGGGGCAGCAGGGATCAGCGCGCCAAGGCCACGGCCCAACCCCCTCCGTCGCTCACTCACTGGATCCCCTCCACCATGCTCGGATTGTTCTGGGCGCCGCTATGGGCGTGTGTGGCGTCGTATCTGATGCCGACGCCCCTCAGCGCGATCTCTCGGGCCGCCTCGAAGTAGGAGAGGGCGCCACTCGAACCCGGATCATAGGTCAGCACCGTCTGCCCATAGCTCGGCGCCTCGGAGATACGGACCGAGCGGGGAATGCTCGTCCGCAGCACCTCTTCGCCGAAGTGGGTGCGCACCTCTTCCGCGACCTGGGACGCGAGTCGCGTCCGGCCGTCGTACATGGTGAGCAGGATGGTCGACACATGCAGGGTGGGGTTGAGGTGGCCCCGCACCAGGTCGACGTTGCGCAGCAGCTGGCCCAGGCCTTCCAGCGCGTAGTACTCGCACTGGATCGGGATGAGGACCTCCGCGCCGGCCACCAGTGCGTTGACCGTCAGCAGCCCGAGGGAGGGCGGGCAGTCGATGAGGACGTAGTCCAGCGGCTGCTCGTAGGCCTGGATGGCCCGCTGCAGTCGGCTCTCTCGGGCCACCAGGGACACCAGCTCGATCTCCGCACCGGCGAGATCGATCGTGGCGGGGGCGCAGAAGAGGCCTTCGACATCAGGGACCGGCTGGACGACCTCCGCAAGCGGGCGGCTGTCGACCAGCACGTCGTAGATGGACGGAACCTCGGCGTGGTGATCGATCCCCAGGGCGGTGGACGCGTTGCCCTGCGGATCGAGGTCGACCACCAGGACACGGCCACCATGGAGGGCCAGGGACGCGGCAAGGTTGACGGTTGTCGTCGTCTTGCCGACCCCGCCCTTCTGGTTGGCGACGACGATGATGCGGGTCTGCTCAGGACGTGGCAGACCCTCGCCGGCGCGGCCCAGTGCTTCCACCGCTAGTTGGGCAGCACGACCGATCGGGGTGTCGTCCATCGGGGGCGGTGTTTCACGTGAAACATCCTCCCCAAAGGACTCGGTACGGGGACCGGGGACCGGGTCGGCCATCGGTCCCGCGATGTTGGCGTCGGACCGCAAGGATTCACTCTCCTCGACTTCAAGCTCGCAATGAACAGAGCCTGCCATGTCTTCGGGGTCGTGAACCAGTGAGGCCTGGGGTTCTGTGGAGAAATCCACCTCTGTGGACAACTCCCGTCCCTTATCGAGTGACCCAAGAGGCTTACGGTCGCGGGGTTCAGCAGCGGCGCGACCGCGGCTGATGATGCCGTGGAGCAATGAGCGACGTTTCACGTGAAACACGATGCACAGCGTCCACGGCTGAACTGTCGCGACACTCCGTCATACGTAGGTGGGGCAGCTTGTGTGGAGTACGGCTTGTCGTCGGACGTCACCAGACACCCCACGCACGAGGCATCGCCACACGTGCCTCGCGACCGGCTCCCTCCCGCGCACCCCACCACCGACACGCGTCACCACCGATGGGCCTCACCACCGACGCACCCCACCACCGACACAGGGTCAGCGACGGCGACGCGTCCGCCCCGTCCGGGCCGCCTTGGCCCGCTTGGCCGCGAACCGGACGCCGCCGGGGCTCTCCCCGACCTCGACCCGCACCACGGTGGAGAGCGGATCGACCACATCCTCACCCACATGGAGGATCGAGGTGCCGACCGCGCCGAGCTTGCTCAGGGCGGCGCCCGCACTCTTCAGCTCCTCCTCGGCGGTGTCGCCCTTGAGGGCGAGCATCTCACCATAGGGGCGCAGCAGCGGGATGCCCCACGTGGCCAGACGGTCCAGCGGTGCCACCGCGCGGGCGGTCACCACATGGACCGGCGGCAGCTTGCCCATGACCTCCTCGGCACGGCCGCGGACCACGGTCACATGGTCCAGGCCCAGCAGCTCGACGACCTCGCTGAGGAAGTTGGTGCGCCGCAGCAGCGGCTCCAGCAGGGTGATCTTCAGATCCTCGCGCACCAGGGCCAGGGGGATGCCGGGCAGGCCGGCTCCCGAGCCGACGTCGCACACCGTCACACCCTCGGGCACGACCTCGGAGAGGACCGCGCAGTTCAGGATGTGCCTCTCCCACAAGCGGGGCACCTCACGCGGGCCGATGAGCCCGCGCTGTACTCCCGTCTCGGCCAAGAGCTCGGCGTACCGGACCGCATCTGCGAAGCGATCACCGAATACCTCGCGTGCCACCTCGGGCGCGGGGGGGAGCTCCGCTGCCTCCGTCACGGGGACCGTCCTTCCGTACCGCATCAGCGCGTCCAGCGCCGACCACCAGAACTACAGGCTGACAAAGACCGGCCCCGTCTGCGCAACAGACGGGGCCGGGGAAACGTACGTACCGAATCAGTTGGGCAGGACGACGACGAACCGCTGCGGCTCCTCGCCCTCCGACTCGCTGCGGAGCCCCGCGGCCTTGACCGCGTCGTGGACGACCTTGCGCTCGAAGGGTGTCATCGGCTTCAGCTTGACCGGCTCGCCGCTGTTCTTGGCGTCGGCGGCGGCCTTGGCACCCAGCTCGGACAGCTCGGTGCGCTTCTTGGCCCGGTAGCCAGCGACGTCCAGCATCAGCCGGCTGCGGTCGCCGGTCTCCCGGTGCACGGCCAGGCGCGTCAGCTCCTGAAGCGCCTCCAGCACCTCGCCGTCCCGGCCGACCAGCTTCTGAAGCTCACGCGTGCCGCTGTCGCTGATGATCGACACCGAGGCACGGTCTGCTTCGACGTCCATGTCGATGTCGCCGTCGAGATCGGCGATGTCCAGCAGACCCTCGAGGTAGTCCGCCGCGATCTCGCCCTCCTGCTCCAGGCGGGTCAGGGTGTCTGCACCCTCGGCAGCGGCGGAGGTGGTGCCTTCCGTCACGGGATGGGCTCCTTCTTACTTCTTGGACGGGGACTTGGGGCGCTGCGGGCCGCCCTTGCGCTGCCCGGACTGGGCCTTGCTGCGGCCTCCGCTGCCGGGCTTGGGAGCGGCCTGCTGGGCGCTGCCGGAAGGCTTGGCGTCCTCGGGCTCGTCGGACTTGCTCAGCGAGGTGGTCTCGCCGGCCGCCTTCGGGCCGCCCTGGCGCTGGGCCTTGGTCTGTCGCTTGGGCTGCTGACGCCTGGCGGCCGCGCTCGTGGACGTGCCGTCCTCGGTCTCGACGGCGGCCTGGGCCTCGCCCTTGATCACGGTGCCGTCGGCCTGGGCCACGAGGCCCGCCTTCGTCAGCCCGTTGATGAACTTGCGTTCGGCGTCGTTGCGGTCGCGGCCCTTGGTCACGATGGCCTTGACGATGGCCTTCTCACCGCGGCCACGGGTCTTGCCGTGGTGCGTGACGTGCTTGTGCAGGCGCTCCAGGTACGCGATCTGGGCCTTGGAACCCGGAGTCGGGTTGTTCCGGATGACGTACATCTGCTGGCCCATGGTCCACACGTTGGTGGTCAGCCAGTAGACGAGGACACCGACGGGGAAGTTGATGCCGAAGACGGCGAACATGATCGGGAAGACGTACATCAGCATCTTCTGCTGCTGCATGAACGGCGTCTTCACCGAGGTGTCGACGTTCTTCGTCATCAGCTGGCGCTGCGTGAAGAACTGCGACGCCGACATCAGGACGATCATGATCGCGGTCACGACGCGGACCGTGGTCAGCGACGCGTCGAGGGCCTGGACCTCCGCCGCGCTGTCGGTGAACTTCGCCGCCAGCGGAGCACCGAAGATGTGGGCCTTCTGCGCGCTCTGCAGCAGGCTCTCGTTGATGACACCGATGGTCTCGTTGTTCGCGATGCCGTTGAGCACGTGGTACAGGGCGAAGAAGAACGGCGACTGCGCCAGGATGGGAAGGCACGAGGAGAGCGGGTTGGTACCCGTCTCCTTGTACAGCTTCATCATCTCTTCGGACTGGCGCTGCTTGTCGTTCTTGTAGCGCTCCTGGATCTTCTTCATCTCCGGCTGGAGCGTCTGCATGGCCCGCGTCGCCTTGATCTGCTTCACGAAGAGCGGGATCAGGCAGATACGGATCAGGATCACCAGAGACACGATGGACAGGCCCCAGGCCCACCCGGTGTCAGGGCCGAAGATGGCGCCGTACACCGTGTGGAACTGGACGATGACCCAGGAAACGGGTGTCGTGATGAAGCTGAAGAGGCTGGCAATCGTGTCCACTAATCATGCTCCTTGGGCATGGGACGGGCTCTCTGCGGCCGGGCTCGAGGAGGGGTTCTCCTCGGTGGCCGTTTCGGCGGCGGATGTCCCGCCCCTGCGTGCACGCCAGGCGTCGCGCAGCAATTCGTGCCACCGCGGGCGCTTCCGCGGCGGGACATGGTCCACGCCCCCCAGCGACCACGGGTTGCACCGAAGGATGCGCCAGGCGGTGAGTGCCGTGCCCTTGATCGCGCCGTGCCGGTCGATGGCCGTGTATCCGTAGTGGGAGCACGACGGGTAGTACTTGCACACCGGCCCGAGCAGTGGACTGATCGTCCACTGGTAGAGCTTGATCAGAGCCAGTAGCGGGTACTTCATCGCGCGCCCCCTCCCAGCAGCCTTTGCAGGGCGGCATCAAGGTCTTGGGCCAGCTGTGCGTGGTCGGCGTCACCCGCGTCGGGCAGCGCCCGTACGACTACCAGGCTACCGGGGGGCAACAGAAGGACTCGGTCGCGCATCAGGTGACGCAGTCTGCGCTTCACCTTGTTCCGCACGACCGCTCCGCCCACAGCCTTGCTCACGACGAAACCCGCACGCGTCGGGGGAGCGCTCTCCCCAGGCGCGTGCGGGTCCGTGTCACCGCTTCGAAGGTGCACGACGAGGGTCGGGCGTCCAGCCCGACGACCCCGTCGTACCGCGGTCGCGAAGTCTTCGCGCCGCCTCAGCCGATGCTCGGTAGGCAGCACGACGTCATGACCTGATCAGGCTCAGGCGGACAGGTTGGCGCGACCCTTGCTGCGGCGGTTCGCGAGAATCGCGCGGCCGGCACGGGTGCGCATCCGCAGGCGGAAGCCGTGGGTCTTGGCGCGACGACGGTTGTTCGGCTGGAAGGTGCGCTTGCTCACTCGGGGGCTCCAGAAACTAATTGGTGGTGGCGGGGTGCCGTCCTGGCTGTCACCGTGCGCCCACGAGTAGCTCTCGTTACGCCCGAGTGCACCGCTTCCCGATCACCTGACGCGATCTGTGCCCATCGGAGGCAGGCGGCAGCAGCCATCGACAACTCGACCTGGTTACGGTACGCGCGGCTGCGCCATTCGGTCAAACCGGGGGCTTGAGGGAGACACTATCCACAGCCTGGGGACAACAACTTGAACCGCACCCGTCGCCCTGACTACCGTGGTTGGACTCCGATTCGTTCCTTTGTCCCCTTGTTCTTGGCTTCCCCCGCTTTGAATCCCGACCCGTCCCACCATCACACGAACGTGGGACCCACGAGAGAGCGTGCCCTGTGGCTGACGTGCCTGCCGATCTTGCCGCAGTGTGGCCACGAGTACTGGAGCAGCTCCTCGAGGGCCGTGGTCAGGGTGTCGAGACCAAGGACGAACACTGGATCCGGCGCTGCCAGCCGCTCGCGCTGGTCGCGGACACCGCCCTGCTGGCCGTACCGAACGAATTCGCGAAGGGCGTCCTGGAGGGCCGGCTCGCGCCGATCGTCAGCGAGACGCTGAGCCGTGAGTGCGGCCGCCCGATCCGCATCGCCATCACCGTCGACGACTCCGCCGGCGAGCCCCCGGCCCCGCCGGCGCCCCCCGTCCAGCAGCAGCGCTACGAGGAGCCCGAGCTCCCGTCGTACGACAGCGGATACGACAAGGGCTACGACAACCCGTACGAGGGCTACGGCCGGCACCGCGCCGAACAGCAGCCCCAGCAGCCCCAGCAGCCGCAGCAACCGCAGCAGCCCGGCGACCAGCACCCCGGCGCGCGTCCGGACCCGCAGATGCCCACCGCGCGCCCCGCGTACCCCTCGGAGTACCAGCGCCCCGAGCCCGGCGCCTGGCCGCGGCCGCAGCAGCAGGACGACTACGGCTGGCAGCAGCAGCGCCTGGGCTTCCCCGAGCGCGACCCGTACGCCTCCCCCTCGCAGGACTCCTACGGCGCCCAGGACCCGTACGGCTCGCCGCCCCAGGACTCCTACGGTCCGCCCGCGCACGACTACCGTCCGCAGTCGATGGAGCGGCCGCCGTACGACCAGTCGCCGTACGAGCAGAAGCGTTCCGACTACGAGACGTCACGTTCGGAGTACGGCCAGCGCGATCCGGGCCGGCGTGAGCTGCCCGAGCCGCCGGCCGGCGGCGGTCATCCGCACCGGGGCGGCGGTCCCGGCGGGCCGTCCGCGCAGCCTCCGGCGGCGAGCGGGCCGGGCGAGCCGACCGCGCGGCTGAATCCGAAGTACCTCTTCGACACGTTCGTCATCGGCGCCTCCAACCGGTTCGCGCACGCGGCCGCGGTCGCCGTCGCCGAGGCGCCCGCGAAGGCGTACAACCCCCTGTTCATCTACGGGGAGTCGGGCCTCGGCAAGACGCACCTGCTGCACGCGATCGGACACTACGCGCGGAGCCTCTACCCGGGGACGCGGGTGCGGTACGTCAGCTCGGAGGAGTTCACCAACGAGTTCATCAACTCCATCCGCGACGGCAAGGGCGACAGCTTCCGCAAGCGGTACCGCGAGATGGACATCCTGCTGGTCGACGACATCCAGTTCCTGGCGGACAAGGAGTCGACGCAGGAGGAGTTCTTCCACACGTTCAACACGCTCCACAACGCGAACAAGCAGATCGTGCTCTCCAGCGACCGGCCGCCCAAGCAGCTGGTGACGCTGGAGGACCGGCTGCGGAACCGTTTCGAGTGGGGTCTGATCACCGACGTCCAGCCGCCCGAGCTGGAGACGCGAATCGCGATCCTGCGGAAGAAGGCGGTGCAGGAGCAGCTCAACGCCCCGCCGGAGGTGCTGGAGTTCATCGCCTCCCGGATCTCGCGCAACATCCGTGAGCTGGAGGGCGCGCTGATCCGGGTGACGGCGTTCGCCTCGCTCAACCGCCAGCCGGTGGACCTGGGGCTGACGGAGATCGTCCTGAAGGACCTGATGCCCGGCGGCGAGGACTCGGCGCCCGAGATCACCTCCACGGCGATCATGAGCGCCACGGCCGACTACTTCGGCCTGACCGTCGAGGACCTGTGCGGCACCTCGCGCGGGCGGGCGCTGGTGACGGCCCGCCAGATCGCCATGTACCTGTGCCGTGAGCTGACCGACCTGTCACTGCCGAAGATCGGCGCGCTGTTCGGCGGCCGCGACCACACCACGGTGATGCACGCGGACCGCAAGATCCGCAATCTGATGGCCGAGCGGCGCTCGATCTACAACCAGGTGACCGAGCTGACCAACCGCATCAAGGCCGGCTGAGAACACCGCGCACCCGCCGTCGAGGGCGCCTCGGGGAGCAGTTCCCGGGGCGCCCTTCTTCGTGCCTCGGGGACGCCTCGGGGACGCCTGGGCTCCCCAGGGTGTCTCCAGGGGGCGGCAGCAGCCCTGAAGGCGTCGCAGGGGAGGCCCAACACGTGCCCCGGTCCCGCCGCGGAGCCGCCGCGGGCCGCCCCGGGGCCGCCGTGAACCCCACCCGCCCGTCATCCGCTGTTCGATTAACCGCGAGGTTACGGCCGCTCTCCACAGATTCGGTGACTTTTTCCCGTCCACACCCTGGGGACCGGGAAGTTGTCCAGACTGTATCCACAGGGAGCCCTGTTGAAAGACCATCAGACCAGGTCACCTGGTTGTGGATTCGTGGACGAAGGATGTCCACAGGCTGTGGACAGAGAAATGATCCACAGCCTGTGCGCGGAGTTGTCCACCGGCCGCCCACAGGCTGGGGCCGGTTGTCCCCAGCGATCACCGGCTTCTCCACATCACTGTCCACTGTTCGGCAACGAGACGCGCCTGCTCACCGTGTCGAGTGAAAGGCGTCACACGAAGCTGCCGGGTTGGCCTGTGGGAAACACGGGTAAAGCTGGGGACGATGTTGGGGAGAAGTCGGCCCTGCCTGTGCATGGAGTGTGCAGAACTTTCTGTTCTCCACAGATCGGCCCGGTTGTCCACCGCCTCCGCCCACAGGGCCAGTGGATAAAAAATCGCCTCTGAGCTGCGAAAACGGGGTTATCCACGGTATCCACAGCCCCTACTACTACTCCCGACTAGAGAGAGCCTGAAATCCGCTTCGAAGTGGGGGCTGTGCACAACTCGCTCTCCGGCGTCCGGCTGCCCCTCGTCACGACTTGACCCCGAGCGGCACCTACTGTCAGTGCGGTGCGTCAGACTGGTCCCCGGTGGTCCTTCCCGTCACAGGGGCCGACCACACCGAGACCAGACGACGAAGCCAGGCAGGCCGAGAAGCGCCGGCAACAGCAGGAGGCGGCAAGAGTGAAGATCCGGGTGGAACGCGACGTACTCGCGGAGGCAGTGGCCTGGGCGGCTCGCAGCCTTCCGGCCCGTCCGCCGGCGCCTGTCCTCGCCGGCCTCCTGCTGAAGGCCGAGGACGGCGCGCTGAGCCTGTCCAGCTTCGACTACGAGGTCTCCGCACGGGTGTCCGTGGACGCCGAGGTCGAGGAGGAGGGCACGGTCCTCGTCTCCGGCCGGCTGCTCGCGGACATCTGCCGCGCCCTGCCCAACCGCCCGGTGGAGATTTCCACAGACGGTGTACGGGCGACGGTGGTCTGCGGCTCCTCCCGCTTCACCCTCCACACCCTGCCGGTGGAGGAGTACCCCTCGCTGCCGCAGATGCCGAACGCGACGGGCACGGTCCCCGGCGAGGTCTTCGCCTCCGCCGCCGCCCAGGTCGCCATCGCCGCCGGCCGTGACGACACGCTGCCGGTGCTGACCGGTGTGCGCATCGAGATCGAGGGCGACACCGTCACGCTGGCCTCCACCGACCGCTACCGCTTCGCGGTCCGCGAGTTCCTGTGGAAGCCGGAGAACCCGGAGGCCTCCGCGGTCGCCCTGGTGCCCGCCAAGACGCTCCTGGACACCGCCAAGGCGCTGACCAGCGGCGACAGCGTCATCCTGGCGCTCTCCGGCTCGGGCGCGGGCGAAGGCCTGATCGGTTTCGAGGGCGCCGGGCGACGCACCACCACCCGCCTCCTCGAGGGCGACCTGCCGAAGTACCGCACGCTGTTCCCGACCGAGTTCAACTCCGTCGCCGTGATCGAGACCGCCCCCTTCGTGGAGGCCGTCAAGCGTGTGGCCCTGGTCGCCGAGCGCAACACCCCGGTGCGGCTGAGCTTCGAGCAGGGCGTGCTCATCCTGGAGGCCGGCTCCAGCGACGACGCACAGGCTGTGGAGAGGGTCGACGCCCAGCTGGAGGGCGACGACATCTCGATCGCCTTCAACCCGACGTTCCTGCTGGACGGCCTGAGCGCGATCGACTCCCCGGTCGCCCAGCTGTCGTTCACCACGTCCACCAAGCCCGCGCTGCTCAGCGGCAAGCCGGCGCTGGACGCGGAGGCGGACGACGCCTACAAGTACCTGATCATGCCGGTGCGGCTGAGCGGCTGAGCGGCACCGACACCTGCCCGGTTGTCCACAGTCCGTGGACAACCGGGTCCCTGTTTGGGGAGAACGCGCAGGTACGAGGTGTGGATGGGGCCGAGACGGGCGGTACGTATGAGCGCGTATGCCCACAGGTGTGCGTGAGGGTCCGGGTTTAGGCTCGGACATGGGTACGAAGGTGCCCTCACGCCACACAGCGACCTAAGGAACAACTGATGGAGCTCGGTCTCGTCGGCCTCGGCAAGATGGGCGGCAACATGCGCGAGCGGATCCGCCGCGCCGGCCACACCGTCGTCGGATTCGACCGCAACCCGGACCTCGCCGATGTCCACAGCCTCGAAGAGCTTGTGGGCAAGCTCGAGGGCCCGCGCGTGGTCTGGGTGATGGTCCCGGCCGGTGCCCCCACCCAGTCGACGATCGACGAGCTGGCCGAGCTGCTGGAGCCCGGCGACGTCGTCGTGGACGGCGGCAACTCCCGCTGGACCGACGACGAGAAGCACGCCGAGGAGCTGGCCGCCAAGGGCATCGGCTTCGTCGACTGCGGTGTCTCCGGCGGCGTCTGGGGCCTGGAGAACGGCTACGCGCTGATGTACGGCGGTGACGCCGAGAACGTCGCCAAGGTGCAGCCGGTGTTCGACGCGCTGAAGCCCGAGGGCGACTTCGGTTCGGTGCACGCCGGCAAGGTCGGCGCCGGCCACTTCGCCAAGATGGTCCACAACGGCATCGAGTACGCCATGATGCAGGCCTACGCCGAGGGCTG
>NZ_BMSA01000013.1 GCF_014648915.1 Streptomyces phaeofaciens
GTTCCCGCTTTTGTTTCGCGGTTTCCTTTCCGGCGGTTCCGACTTTATCAGAAGTTTCGTGCCGGTCTGACCGGCGATTCGTTTCCGATTCATCGGGGCTTCTGCGGAATCAACATTCCGAGATGCCGATAGTTTCTCACGGCTGCCGACCGGATGACATCCAGTTCCAGGCAACTGTTCGAATCTACCTCCTCACGCGCTCCGTGTCAACGGCTCTTGTGGGGCGAAGAGGAGACTAGCAGCTCAAGAGCGGCATCCGCACATCAGGCGGCCGTCGGCACCGTGGCGCTTCGTTCGGTGGCTTCGAGGTCCCCGGTGTCCCCGGCACGAGCGGCTCTGCCGCCGAGGACATAGACGTACGCGAGGAAGGCCAGCTCGGCTGCGATGCCGATGGCGATCCGGGCCCAGGTGGGCAGGCCGGAAGGGGTGACGAAGCCTTCGATGGCGCCGGAGACGAAGAGGACCAGGGCCAGGCCGATCGCCATGGCCACCGCGGCGCGTCCTTCTTCGGCGAGTGCGGTGCGTCGGGAGCGGGGGCCGGGGTCGATGAGGGTCCAGCCGAGGCGGAGTCCGGTGCCGGCGGCGACGAATACCGCGGTGAGTTCGAGCAGGCCGTGCGGAAGAACCAGGCCGAGGAACGTGTCGAGTCTCCCGGCCGAGGACATGAGGCCGATTCCGACGCCGAGGTTGAGCATGTTCTGGAAGAGGATCCAGAGGACCGGAAGGCCGAGGAAGACGCCGAAGACCAGGCACATCGCGGCGGCCTGCGCGTTGTTCGTCCAGACCTGGGCGGCGAACGAGGCGGCCGGGTGGCTCGAGTAGTACGTCTCGTACTGGCCGCCGGGCCGGGTGAGCTCGCGGAGTTCGTCGGGGGCCGCTATGGAGGCCTGTACTTCCGGGTGGGTGCCGATCCACCAGCCCAGGAGGGCGGCGACGACGGTGGAGAGGAGCGCGGTGGGGACCCACCAGTGGCGCGACCGGTAGACCGCGGCCGGAAAGCCCTGGGTGAGGAAGCGCGTCACGTCACGCCACGAGGCGCGGCGGGTTCCTGTCACGGCACTGCGCGCGCGTGCCACGAGTTGGCTCAGTCGACCCGTGAGTTGTGGGTCGGGGGCGCTGGTCTGGATGAGGGAGAGATGGGTCGCCGTGCGCTGGTAGAGGGTGACGAGTTCGTCCGTCTCCGCGCCGGTGAGGCTGCGCTGGCGCCGTAGGAGGGCGTCGAGGCGGTCCCATTCGGCTCGGTGGGCGGAGACGAAGACGTCGAGGTCCATCGGTTTGCCTGCTCCTCGGCTGTTCGTCGGCGGCCGGTGCTGGTGTCAGCTTGTCCTACTGGGGGCGCGAAGTGCCCTCAGCTTGGCAGACTGGCGGTTCTCGAGGCAGGTCAGGGAAGGGGCGACGGGTGTGAGTGAGCTGGTGACGGGTGAGGCCGTGGCGTTGGAGCTGCGGCCCGCCAGGCTGCCCAGCCGGGGGCTGGCCACGTTGCTGGACCTGACGGTCGCCTTGGTGGCCTACCTGGTCGTGAGCCTCGCCCTGCTGGCGGCGACGGCGTCCTTGGACGAGGCGGCACAGATGGCGGTGTCGATCGCCACGTTCCTGCTGGTGCTGGTGGGCGGGCCGATCGCGGTGGAGACGCTGAGCCACGGGCGGTCGCTCGGGAAGATGGCGTGCGGGTTGCGGGTGGTGCGGGACGACGGGGGGCCGATCCGGTTCCGGCACGCGCTGGTGCGGGGGGCGCTGGGCGTGGTGGAGATTCTGCTGACGCTCGGGGTGGTGGCGTGCATCGCCTCGCTCGTGTCGGCGCGGGGTCGGCGGCTCGGTGATGTCTTCGCGGGGACGCTGGTGGTGCGCGAGCGGGTGCCCGCGGCGCGGTCCGGGTTCGTTCCGCCGCCTCCGCCCTGGTTGGCGGGGCGGTTCCAGGGACTGGATCTGTCGGCGGTGCCGGACGGGCTGTGGTTGGCGGTCCGGCAGTACCTGGGGCGGATGAGCCAGTTGGATCCTCAGGTCGGCCGGGCGATGGCGGAGCGGCTGGCCGGTGATCTGGCGGAGCGTACGGGTGCGCCCGTGCCTCCGGGGGTGCCGCCGGCGGCGTACCTCGCGGCGGTGTTGCAGGAACGGCAGGTCCGGGAGGCGCGGCGGGCCTTTGCGGGTGGTCCGGTCACGGGTGGGACGGCCGCTGGTGCGCCGGGCGTGCCGTACGGCGTGTACGGGCCTTCGGCGCCCGCGCCGTATGGCCCGGCTGGCCCGGCTGCTCCGTACCGTGCGCCGGCGTCGGCTCCTCACCGTCCCGCTGCGGCGCAGGATCAGGCTGAGGGAACGGCGGCCACGGGGTTCGTGCCTCCGGCCTAGGGCGCACGGGCGGCTCGGTCGGGGGCGTGGTCAGGTGAAGGTCGACGGGGGTGTTTCGAGGTCGTCGAGTTCGATGCCGGGGGCCGCGAGGACGACGTCGCCGGCGATGTGGACGCTGTGCTGTTCCCCTGTGTCGAGGGCTGTGACCTGGTATTCGTCCACGGTCAGGGGGCCGTTGTCAGTGGCGTGTGCTTCGCTTTTCAGCAGGGACCAGGACTGGTCCACGGTGCGCGGGGCGAGGACCGGGTCGGTGAAGGCCACGAGGCGTACGCGGGTCGCCGCGGAGGAGGGGGTGAGGCGCAAAAGGCGGGTGGTGGCGATGAGGAACGCGGGCGAGGTGCCGGTGAAGGCGTGGGCGGGGACGTTGCCTTCGGTGGCCTCGGTGCCGGTGGGGTCGGTGCGGACCCAGGTGACGCCGTCCAGGGCGGCGCCGCGGACCTGCCAGCTGCTCGCGTGGAGTTCGAGGCGGATGGGGCGGCCGAGCTCGTCGAGGGTGAGGTCGACGGAGCCGCTGTGATCGCCGGTGGGGGTGGTCAGCTGGGAGACATAGCGCCAGCCGGAGGGGCCGGGGGCGCACTGGAAGTGCTCGTGGGCGAGGGGGGTGTGATCGTGCGGATCGTGGAGCGAATAGCGGCCGCGGGGCATGGGGGGTCCTGGGGTGTGACGGGCGGGTCGGGCGCCGCGGCGGTCGGCCGGGGAGCCGAACGGGCCGAAGGGGCAGGCCCCCGACACGGGGGTGCGGGGGCCTGCCTCTGAGGTACTGCGAGGTACCGCTGCTACGGCTGTGGCTCAGTAGCGGTAGTGGTCCGACTTGTAGGGACCGTCGACCTCGACGCCGATGTAGGCGGCCTGCTCGGGGCGGAGGGTCGTCAGCTTGACGCCGAGGGCGTCCAGGTGGAGGCGGGCGACCTTCTCGTCCAGGTGCTTGGGCAGGGTGTAGACGCCGGTCGGGTACTCGTCGGGCTTGGTGAACAGCTCGATCTGGGCCAGGGTCTGGTCCGCGAAGGAGTTGGACATCACGAACGACGGGTGGCCGGTGGCGTTGCCCAGGTTCAGCAGGCGGCCTTCGGAGAGGACGATGAGGACCTTGCCGTCGGGGAAGGTCCAGGTGTGGACCTGCGGCTTGACCTCGTCCTTGACGATGCCGGGGATCTTGGCGAGGCCGGCCATGTCGATCTCGTTGTCGAAGTGGCCGATGTTGCCGACGATGGCCTGGTGCTTCATCTTGGCCATGTCGGCGGCCATGATGATGTCCTTGTTGCCGGTCGTGGTGATGAAGATGTCGGCCTTGTCGATGACCTCGTCGAGGGTCGTGACCTGGTAGCCGTCCATCGCGGCCTGGAGGGCGCAGATGGGGTCGATCTCGGTGACGATGACGCGGGCGCCCTGGCCGCGCAGGGATTCGGCGCAGCCCTTGCCGACGTCGCCGTAGCCGAAGACGACGGCGGTCTTGCCGCCGATGAGGACGTCGGTGGCGCGGTTGATGCCGTCGATGAGGGAGTGGCGGCAGCCGTACTTGTTGTCGAACTTCGACTTGGTGACCGCGTCGTTGACGTTGATCGCCGGGAAGAGGAGTTCGCCGTCGCGCTGCATCTCGTACAGGCGGTGGACGCCCGTCGTGGTCTCCTCGGTGACGCCGCGGATCTCGGACGCCAGCTGGGTCCACTTCTGGGAGCCGTCGGTGATGGTGCGGTGGAGGAGCTCGAGGATGACCCGGTGCTCTTCGTTCTCGGCGGTGTCGACCGAGGGGACCTTGCCGTCCTTCTCGTACTGGACGCCCTTGTGGACGAGGAGGGTGGCGTCACCGCCGTCGTCGAGGATCATGTTCGGGCCGCCGGTGGGGCTGTTCGGCCAGGTCAGCGCCTGCTCCGTGCACCACCAGTACTCCTCCAGCGTCTCGCCCTTCCAGGCGAAGACGGGGACGCCCTGGGGGTCCTCGGGGGTGCCGTTCGGGCCGACGGCGATGGCGGCGGCCGCGTGGTCCTGGGTGGAGAAGATGTTGCAGGAGACCCAGCGGACCTCGGCGCCGAGGGCGACCAGGGTCTCGATCAGGACGGCGGTCTGCACGGTCATGTGCAGGGAGCCCATGATCCGGGCGCCGGCCAGCGGCTGGGTGGCGGCGAATTCCTTGCGGATCGACATCAGGCCGGGCATCTCGTGCTCGGCCAGGGTGATCTCCTTGCGGCCGAAGGCGGCCAGGGAGAGGTCGGCGACCTTGAAGTCCTGTCGGTTGTCGACAGTCGTCATGGTGAGCTGCTCCTCGGAGGTTGGGGCGAGGTGTGGGTACGGCTGGTCTGCGCGGCGGCGGACACAGGGGTGCCCTCGGAGGGACACAGGCATGCCCGCGTACGCGCAGCGCAGTCCGTCGGAGGCCCTCTCTCCCTCGGACGGCCCGTGTGGGACCGCCCGACCGCCATCAGCAGCGACGTCTGGCTCCGCTCCAAGCTACACCGGAGGCGGCGGGCGGCCCCAGTCCGCCGCCGATCAGATCGCGCCGATCACGGACGGTGAGGGGGAACGGCCGACGGGGCCCGCCGGTGGTTCGGCGGGCCCCGTCGGGGAGTGAGGTGCGGGTCAGTGGTCGGCGGAGGGCTGGGCCGGTCCGCCGGGGGTGGCGTCGGGGTCGGCGCCCTTGGCCGCCTCGGTCTCGCTGTAGATGTCGGGCTCGAGGTAGATGACGCGGGCGATGGGGACGGCCTGGCGGATGCGGGCCTCGGCGGCGTTGATGGCGGTGGCGACGTCGGTGGCGGAGTCGTCGTGCCGGACGGCGATCTTGGCGGCGACGAGGAGTTCCTCGGGGCCGAGGTGGAGGGTGCGCATGTGGATGATGCGGGGGACGGTGTCGCCGTCGACGAGGGCGGCCTCGATCTTCTGGACGTCGTCCGGGCCGGCGGCCTCGCCGAGCAGGAGGGACTTGGTCTCCGCGGCGAGGACGAGGGCGATGAGGACGAGGAGGACACCGATGCAGACGGTGCCGATGCCGTCCCAGACGCCGTCGCCGGTGAGGAGGGCCAGGCCGACGCCGCCGAGGGCGAGGATCAGGCCGACGAGGGCGCCGAGGTCCTCCAGGAGGACGACGGGCAGTTCGGGTGCCTTGGCGCGGCGGACGAACTCCGTCCAGGAGAGGGTGCCGCGCAGCGGGTTGGACTCCTTGATGGCCGTGCGGAAGGAGAAGCTCTCGGCGATGATCGCGAAGACGAGGACGCCGACCGGCCAGTACCAGTGCTCGATCTCGTGCGGGTGCTTGATCTTCTCGTAGCCCTCGTAGATGGCGAACATGCCGCCGACGGAGAAGAGGACGATGGAGACGAGGAAGGCGTAGATGTAGCGCTCGCGGCCGTAGCCGAAGGGGTGCTGGGGGGTGGCCTCGCGTTGGGCCTTCTTGCCGCCGACCAGGAGGAGTGCCTGGTTGCCGGAGTCGGCGAGGGAGTGCACGCCTTCGGCGAGCATCGACGACGAGCCGCTGAAGGCGAACGCCACGAACTTCGATACCGCGATCGCGAGGTTGGCACCGAGTGCCGCCACGATCGCCCTGGTGCCGCCTGACGCGCTCATGTGTCCGCGTTGTCCCTTCGCCTTCGAACCGCCGGTTCGCCGTGCGGGTCTTTGCCCTGCCTTTGCCGGTGGGTCATTCTTGCAGCCCGCTGCGGCGATGGTGTGTCAGGTGTCCCCAGGCCCGGTCAGATGATCACAGTGGCCCGGAAGAGCGTGCCGGCTCCGGACACCTGCGTGTGCTCGCCGGCCGGGACGAAGACCGATTGTCCGGGCGCCAGTTCGTGTTCCCCGGCCCGTACCGTGCCCGCCGTGCAGAGCAGGATCTGCGGGGTGGGGCGGGTCAGGTCGTGGGTGCCGCCGCCCTCGGGGAGGACGTAGCGGGAGAGGCGGAACTCGTCGATCGGGGTCTCGTAGACCTCTTCGCCGTCCGGGGAGGCTTCCGGGCGCAGGATGCCGGGGTCGCCCGGTTCGAAGCGGACGACGCGCAGGAGTTCGGGAACGTCGACGTGCTTGGGGGTGAGGCCGCAGCGCAGGACGTTGTCGGAGTTGGCCATGATCTCGACGCCGAGGCCGTCGAGGTAGGCGTGCGGGATACCGGCGCCGAGGAACAGGGCCTCGCCGGGCTGGAGCCGGACGTGGTTGAGCAGCATGGCGGCGATGACGCCGGGGTCGCCGGGGTAGTGGTGGGCGATGCCGGCGTACGGGGCGTAGTCGCCGCCGAGGCGGTCGCAGGCGGCCGCGGCGGCCGTGACGGTGTGGGCCATCTCCTGGGGGTCGGCGCTGAGGACGGCGGTGAGGACCTCGCGCAGGGCCGCCTCCTCGGGGTGGGCGTGCAGGAGGTCGACGTACGGCTTGAGGGAGTCGACGCCGAGGCCGTCGAGGAGGCCGGCGGCCTGGAGGGGGTCGCGGAAGCCGCAGAGGCCGTCGAACTCGGTGAGGGCGCAGATGAGTTCGGGCTTGTGGTTGGCGTCCTTGTAGTTGCGGTGCGGGGCGTCGACCGGGATGCCGCGGCGCTCCTCGTCCTCGTAACCCTCCTTGGCCTGGGTGAGGTCGGGGTGGACCTGGAGGGAGAGGGGGGCGCCGGCGGCGAGGATCTTGAGGAGGAAGGGGAGGCGGGGGCCGAACTTGGCGACCGCTTCCGCGCCGAGTTCGGTGCGCGGGTCGGTCTCGATGACCTCGACGAGGGTGCCCCGGGTGGTGCGTGAGGGTGCGCCGGGGTGGGCGCCCATCCACATCTCCGCCTGCGGTTCGCCGGTCGGCTCGGTGCCGAGGAGGTGCGCGATCGCGGTGGGGGAACCCCAGGCGTAGGGGCGGATGGTGTTGTCGAGGCGGTCCATCGGTGCTGTGCCTGCCTGTCTTGTCCGTCGTGCCTTGTCTGGTCTTGCTCGGTCCTGCCCGGCCTGGCCTGGGGTGGTTCTTGTCTGGTCTGTCTGGTCTGTCTGGTCTGTCTGTCTTCGGCGTCGGCTTTCGGTCCCTGGACCTGGATCAGGTCTGTGAAGCCAGTGCCAGGTACACGGCGGCGAAATCGGTGGTGGCGATCAGTTCGGCGAGGGTGACGAGGTCGTCGCCGTCCTCGGGTTCGAGTTCGCTGATCGGGGTGTCGTGGCTGAGGACCAGCTCGCGGGCGGCGGGGGCGGCGGTGAGGCCGCCGATCGGGCGGTCGCGGAGCAGCACCACGCGCGCGTGCAGGGCGGGCGCTTCCTCGACGCGGTCGCGGAAGAAGTCGTCCGGGTCGGCGCTGGCGGCGAGGGGGCCGGCGAGCAGGGCGTTGTGTTCGGCCAGCGCCTCGGGGAGTTCGGCGACGATGGCGGGGCGGCCGGCGAGTTCGGCGAGGGCGGCGGCGAAGCGGCGGCCGGCCGGGCCCGCGGAGGTGCCCTCGGTCCAGATCACCGGAAGGGAGTCGGCGAGTTCGGCGGCGAGGGTCTTCGCCGGGTTGCTGTAGGTCGCGATGGCGGGGCCGCAGCGTTCGGCGACCTGGTCGAGGCGGTCGGCGACCTTCTCCAGCGCGTCCGCCGGGGCGGACAGGAGCGCGATGCGGTCGAGGAGCGCGAGCAGGGGGGTGAGCAGGGCCCACAGGACGCCGGGGGCGGAGGCCGCGACGGGGGGCTGCTCGTCGTGTTCGTACGGCGCTGTCGCGAGCGGTACGAAGAGGCCGTGCGCGGCTTCGGCGGCCTCGGTGAGGGGGGTGCGGGCCGGGGCCACGGCGGCGACGGTGCAGCCTCGGCGGTAGGCCTGTTCGGCGAGGAGGGAGAGGCCGGGTTCGGTGCCGTCCGGGGTGGCGATGAGCAGGAGGTCCACGGAGCCCGCCCAGCCGGGGAGTTCCCAGCGCAGGGCGCCCGCGGCGGGGGCCACGCCGGTGGGGGCGAGGCGGATGAC
The DNA here is from genome assembly GCF_014648915.1 of Streptomyces phaeofaciens. Taxonomy (GTDB): domain Bacteria; phylum Actinomycetota; class Actinomycetes; order Streptomycetales; family Streptomycetaceae; genus Streptomyces; species Streptomyces phaeofaciens. Next base: position 8,218 of record NZ_BMSA01000013.1, read on the forward strand.
CGGGCAGGCGGCGCCGGCGAGGGTGCCGAGGAGGTCGGCGACGCAGGTGGCGGCGGCGCCGGGGCCCGCGATGAGGATCGCGCGCGGGCGGCCGTCCGGCTTGAGGTCGTGGACACCGGCCTCGGCGGCGAGGCGGGCGGCGGTGCGGACGCGGGCGCCGGCTTCGGCCGCGCCGCGCAGGAGGGCTCGGTGGTCGGCCTCGGCAAGGGCGTCCGGCGTGTCGAGCAACGAGTCGTCGAGCATGGCGGCAGTCTCCGATCGCCGGGGTGGAGTGCGGTTGGCGGGGACGGGGTGGGGGCCGGGGCGGGTGCCGGTGGCCCCGGGGGGCCGAAGACGGCGGCGCCCGGTGCCCTGACCGCCCGGTGCCTCGTGGCCGGCCCGCGGGTGGCCGGTGGCTTCCGGTTTCTCGCTCGTCCGCGACGGCGCTGGCCGCCGCGGCGGGTGGAGCCGTCGGCGCGGGTGTTACGCGGGGCGGCGGGCCTCGTCGACGAGGAGGACGGGGATGCCGTCGCGGACGGGGTACGCGAGGCCGCAGTCCTGGCCGCCCGTGCAGATCAGCTCGGCGTCCTGCTCCTTGAGCGGGGCGTGGCAGGCCGGGCAGGCGAGGATCTCCAGGAGACCGGCTTCGAGCGGCATGGGATGTCCCTTCGGGGTGGGCGGTCGCGGGGTGTGCGGTGCGGGAGATCCGGCTGTGCGGGGGTGTGTGGATCTGCCTGGTCAGCGTACCGCTGGTGGGGGTGGGGCGTGGGGGTTGGGCGTGGAGGGGCGGGAGGGGGAGCCCGTACGTCGGGCCGTGGTCCCGTGACCCCTGCGCCAGGCTCAGCCCGCAGCCCCGCCCCCGCCGCCGGCGGTCTCCCCCGGCCGCCGGCCGACGGTGGCCGTCATGCCCTGATGATGGCCAGTGCCTCGTCCCTGATCTTGGTCATCGTGGGTTCGTCGCGGGCCTCGGCGTTCAGGCGCAGCAGGGGTTCGGTGTTGGAGGGGCGGACGTTGAACCACCAGTCGGTGGAGGTGACGGTGAGGCCGTCGAGTTCGTCGAGGGTGACGTCGGGGCGGTCGCCGTACGCGGCCTTGATCGCGGCGATGCGGTCGGCCTGGTCGGCGACGGTGGAGTTGATCTCGCCGGAGCCGGTGTAGCGGTCGTACGCGGAGACCAGGGCGGAGAGGGGGCCTTCCTGGCCGCCGAGGGCGGCGAGGACGTGGAGGGCGGCCAGCATGCCCGTGTCGGCGTTCCAGAAGTCCTTGAAGTAGTAGTGGGCGGAGTGCTCGCCGCCGAAGATCGCGCCGGAGCGGGCCATCTCGGCCTTGATGAAGGAGTGGCCGACGCGGGTGCGGACGGGGGTGCCGCCGTTCTCCCGGACGACCTCGGGGACGGTCCAGGAGGTGATCAGGTTGTGGATGATCGTGCCGGAGCCGCCGTGCCGGGCCAGTTCGCGGGCGGCGACCAGCGCCGTGATGGCGGACGGGGGGACCGGGTCGCCGTTCTCGTCGACGACGAAGCAGCGGTCGGCGTCGCCGTCGAAGGCGAGGCCGAGGTCGGCGGACTCCTCGCGGACGCGCTTTTGGAGGTCCACGAGGTTGGCCGGGTCCAGCGGGTTGGCCTCGTGGTTGGGGAACGTGCCGTCGAGCTCGAAGTACATCGGGACGAGGGTCAGGGGGAGGCCCTCGAAGACCGTGGGGACCGTGTGGCCGCCCATGCCGTTGCCCGCGTCGACCACGACCTTCAGGGGGCGGATGGAGGTCAGGTCGACGAGCGAGCGCAGGTGTGCCGCGTAGTCCTTCAACGTGTCGGTCCGGGTGGTGGTTCCCGGTACGGCGGCGGCTTCGGGGGCGCCCGGCGCGCCCGCCCGCGTCCAGCGTTCCACCAGTTCGCGGATCTCGGTGAGGCCGGTGTCCTGGCCGACGGGGGCCGCGCCCGCGCGGCACAGCTTGATGCCGTTGTACTGGGCCGGGTTGTGCGAGGCCGTGAACATGGCGCCGGGCAGGTTCAGGGCGCCGGAGGCGTAGTACAGCTGGTCCGTGGAGCACAGGCCGATCTCCGTGACGTCCACGCCCAGGGCGGCCGCCCCGCGCGCGAAGGCGCCGGACAGGCCGGGCGAGGAGGGGCGCATGTCGTGGCCGACGACGATCGCGTCGGCGGCGGTGACCTGGGCGAAGGCCGCCCCGAACAGCTCGGCCAGCGGCTCGTCCCACTGGTCCGGGACCACTCCGCGCACGTCGTACGCCTTCACGATCTGCGACAGATCTACAGCCACGGGCCGACCTTCCTGAAAGTCCTGTTGAGTCGCCACAAACTACCCGGAACGGTTCAGCCGCCGCTGTGGGTCCGCCGAGTGGACCCACAGAAGTAACCTGCGCGCAGTCAAGGGGCGGGGCGTCGCTCTACGGCAGGGTCCAGTCCAGGAGGGGTGAACTCTGGCCGACCACGATCAGACACATGGCCAGCAGCAGGCCCAGGCTCCAGGGCAGCACCTTGCGCAGCAGGTCGCCCTCACGGCCGGCGAGGCCGACGGCGGCGCAGGCGATGGTGAGGTTCTGCGGCGAGATCATCTTGCCGAGGACGCCGCCCGAGGTGTTGGCGGCGGCGAGCAGTTCGGGGGACAGGCCCGATTCGCGGGCGGCGGTGACCTGGAGGGCGCCGAAGAGGGCGTTGGCCGAGGTGTCGGAGCCGGTGACCGCGACGCCGAACCATCCCAGGACGGGTGACAGGAAGGCCAGTCCCGGACCGGCCGCCGCCACGAAGTGGCCGATGGTGGCGGCCTGTCCGGAGAGGTTCATGACGTAGGCGAGGGCCAGGAGGGACGTCACGGTGAGCATCGCGAACCGCAGCTCGCGGACGGTCGACACCCATTCCCGCAGGGCCACGCGCGCGTGGACGCCGAGCACGGCCGCGGTGGCGGCACCGGCCAGCAGGACGAGGGTGCCGCCGGTGGAGAGGACCGGCCAGGTGAAGACGTTCCCGCCGGCCGGTGCTCCGTCCGGGCCGACGACGTCGAGGAAGGGCCAGTCCACGGTCCGGGTCGCGCGGGCCAGCCGGTCCTTGACCGCCGGGATCTGGGCGACGGAGAAGATCACGACGATCAGGGCGTAGGGGGCGTAGGCGCGGACGATCTCCGGGCGCGGGTCGGGCTCGTCCAGTTCCTCGCTGCGCGCGCCGGTCAGCACGTGCACGCGTACCGCTTGCGTGGCGGGCACGCGCGTGTGCGGTACGGCGACCAGGGCGGCGGCGCCCGCCAGGGAGGCTGCGATGTCGGCGAGTTGCGCCGAGAAGTGGTTGGCGGCGACGAACTGGGCGGCAGCGAAGGCGGTTCCGCAGGCCAGGGCGGGCACCCAGGTCTCGCGCAGACCGCGCCGGCCGTCCACCAGAACGACCAGGACGAGGGGGACGACGAGGGCGAGCAGCGGGGTCTGACGGCCCACCACGGAGGCGACCGAGTCCAGGGGCAGACCGGTGACCTGGGCCAGGGTGACGACGGGGGTGCCCATGGCGCCGAAGGCGACGGGCGCGGTGTTGGCGACGAGGGCGACGAAGGCCGCGCGGACGGGGTCGAAGCCGAGGGCGACGAGCATGACCGCGCAGATCGCGACGGGGGCGCCGAATCCGGCGAGCGCCTCGAGGAGCGCGCCGAAGCAGAAGGCGACCACGAGGGCCTGGATGCGCGGGTCGTCGGAGAGGCGGCCGAAGGAGCGGCGCAGGACGTCGAAGTGCCGGGTGTGGACGGTCATCCGGTACACCCACAGGGCGTTGACGACGATCCACAGGATGGGGAAGAGGCCGAACGCGGCTCCCTGGGCGGCGCCGGAGAGCGTCTGGCCCACCGGCATGCCGTAGGCGAGCCAGGCGACGAGGGCGGCCGCCAGAAGGCCCGTCAGGCCCGCGACATGGGCTTTGACGCGGGCGACGCCGAGGAGGACCAGGACGATCACGAGGGGCAGGGCCGCGACGAGGGCGGACAGGCCGAGCGAGCCGGCGACGGGTCGTAGCTCCTGGACGTACACGGGCGCCCCCGGGTCCATCGTTTTCCGGCATACGGAAAGCGATCATACCGAAAGCAATCGGATCAAAAGGGATTTCTCGCTCGACCGGGCCAGATGGTCGTGTCCGCGAGGGCGTCGCGCCGACGGGTGTGCTGCGGACCGTGTGGCGAAGGGGCGTCAGTTGTCCGGCGAGCGCAGGACCCGCAGGTGCCCTCGGCGGGCCACCTCCATCGGGTCCGCCCCGCGTCCGCCGCCGCCGGCTCCGGCCGCGCGCTCCTGGGGGCGGGCCGCCTCACGGACGGCGTTGGCAAGCGCTTCCAGGTCGTCGCCGCTGGGCCGGGCCGGAGCCGAGCCGTCGAGGAGCCGGACGACCTCCCAGCCGCGCGGGGCGGTGAGGCGCTCGGAGTGCTCGGCGCACAGGTCGTAGCAGTGGGGTTCGGCGTAGGTGGCGAGCGGGCCGAGGACCGCGGTCGAGTCGGCGTAGACGTACGTCAGCGTCGCGACGGCGGGTCGGCCGCAGGCAGTTCGCGAACAGCGACGTACAGGGCTCACGACGTTGGACGGTACCGCACTCTTGAGCGGGCCGCGACGACTCTCCACCAGGTCACTCCACCGTGTCGTGTTGTGAAACGCCCCACGCGCCTCTCCAGTCATACCCCGCTGACCTGCGCGAACACCAGTCATTAACGCGAGGAGGACATCGACCCGTGGTCACCGTCCCGTACAAACCTCATCAATTGCCATGAGTTCACCGGTCTCGGAGGGATACGGAATCGAGCCCAACCTTGGCTGGAATGGTCATCCCGCGACATGCGGCGTGTGAGGGGACGCGGTGGGGCGGGGCGGCCGGGACGGGGCATGAAGCCGGGCGGCGGGCCGTGGCGGGGTCTACGCTTCAGTAGTGATGGACAACCCCGTACCGCCCCGTGCCGCAGGCCCCGGGCCCCGTCGTCGCGATCGCCACGGCCGGGGCATGCGGGGGCCGATCGCGCCGCCCCAGGTGCCGTTGGCCGCCAGCCGCGCCGAGGTGTTCGCCGATCTGGTGCAGGACTCCGTGGAGCGCCTGGAGCGGCGGTGGCCGCAGCTCGCCGAGATCGACTTCATGGTGCTGGAGGTGCCGCGGCCGGCCGCGGCCGGGGAGCCGTGGAACGACGAGGCGGTGCCGCTCGGCGGGACGATCCCCGCGCGGGAGGGGCGGCAGGCGCGGGTCGTCGTCTACCGGCGGCCGGTCGAGATCCGCACCAAGGGGCGGGACGAACGGGCCGCGCTGGTCCACGAGATCGTCGTGGAGCAGGTGGCGGAGCTGCTGGGGCTGACCCCGGAGACGGTGGATCCCCGCTACGGCGAGGACTGACCACCACCCCCCTTACGAGTGACCTCGTGACCCTTTCGAGCTACTTCTGGAGGACCGCCACGTCCTCGTCGGCCTGCGGCACGGCCACCGTGCCCCGGTCGTCCGGCAGGGTCTGGATCGTGAAGCCCGGGACACCGTCCTCGGTGACCGCCAGGGTGCGGGAGGCGTAGACCGGGGTGTCGGTGAGGGGTTCCACGGTGAGGGCGTAGGTGCCCTTCAGACCGTCGGGGACGGGCAGTTCGACGTCCTGGGTGGTGCCCTTCTTGATCGTGTACGTCTTGGAGACGGCCTTGCCGCCCTCGCTGCCCGCGGAGGCGGTGACCTTCACCTTGGCGGTCCCCTGGGGGGCCGTCAGGGAGAGGGTGGTGCCCTTGGCGGAGTTGCCGACGGCGGACGCGCGCGTGCCGACCGGGGCCGCGGCCGGGATGAACGCCGACTCCTGGTCGGTGCCCTTGCCGCGCAGCACGCGGACGGCCGCGACGACCGGCGCGGACCGGTCCCCCGGCGTCAGGACCAGGGAGCCCGCCTCCCCGCGCGTGACGTCGCCGAGGTCCACGGCGGTCGACATGCCGCCCTTGATGTGCAGCGTCTCGTGGCCGGCGGGGGTGATCAGGCCGGTGGGGGAGGCGAGTTGGACCTTCACGTCCGCGTCGGCCTCACCGGGCACGAAGGCGACCAGGCGGACGGCCGTGGCGTCCTTGGGGATGCCGGGGATCACCAGGCTGCCGGCCGGGTCGGTGGAGGCGGCCAGCCAGTCACCGCCCAGCTTGTCGTCCAGGGCCTGTACGGCGGCGCCGACGCGGCCGCTGCGGATGTTCACATGGACGGTGACGTCGTCCTGCTTCTCGTCGGTGAGCGTGGAGAGCAGGACCGGCTCGCCGGAGTGCGGCGGGACGGTGATGCCCTCCCCCACCGTGGTCTGGAGGGCGCCGTCCTTGCCGTACAGCTCGATGTCGGCGACGGCGGCGGAGTCGTCCGGGTTGGTGAGGTGGACGTAGTCGGTGCGGTCGGCGGCCGTGCTGGCGCCCGGGAACCAGAACTCCGTGTCGGCCGGGGTGCAGGTGAAGCCCTGGAGGCCACGGCCGCTGCCGGCGGCGACCTCGGTGGTCTCCTGGACCGTCCACCCGGGCGCGAACTTCCCCTCGGCGGTGCCCACCAGCGCGGGCGCCTCGCCGCCCGAGGTGTCCCCGGTGGCCGGAGTGCCGGGCGCCTTGGGCGTCAGGACGGGCTTCTCGGTCTTCTTCTTGCCGTCCTTGTCGTCCTTGCCGTTCTTGTCGCTCTTGTCGCTCTTGTCGCTCTTCTCCGTGTCGTCGTCCTTGGCGTCGCTCTCGTCGCTCTCGGCGTCGTCCGTCGTGTCCGCCGACTCCTGGGTGGCGGCCACCAGTTCGGCCGTGCCGTCGCTGCTCGTGCCCTTGGTGACGGGCGTGAACGACGTGTACGCCGTCTCCGCGAGGTCGGAGGTGCTGGGCGCCGGGCACACCAGGCTCGTGCGCTCCACGGGCAGTTCGGCGGCCGCCTTGGCGGTGTCCGCGGCGGGGGGCGCGGGCTCGTTGAGCGTGGCGAACCCGGTGACGGCGGCGAGCGCGGCCGTGCCGGCGATCAGGGACAGGGTGGTGCGGTTCACTGCTGGCTCCCGTCGGGGCGCTCGCTGCCGGTGCCGTGGGGGTGCTCGGCCTGCTGGGCCGGGTCGTAGGCGGGGTCGTAGCCCTGGTTGCCGTAGCCCTGGTCGTAGCCGTAGCCCGGGTCGTAGGGCGCCTGCTGGGCCTGGCCGTCGTAGGCGTACGGGTCGTACTGGCCGGCCTGGTAGGGGTCGTAGGACTGCTGGTCGTAGCCGCCCGCCGGGTACTGCTGTTCGGCGCCCTGGTACTGCTCGTTCCGGTAGCCGCCGTACTCGGCGCCCGCGTAGTCCGCCTGGTCCCTCCCCCAGTCCGGAACCTGCTCGCCCGGGGGGACCCCCATGTCGTAGGACTGCTGCTGCGGGAGGGAGATCGGGGTCTCGCTCCCGTCCGGTGCGGTGGCGGGGGGCGGGAAGCCGTCGTCGTGGACGGACACCCCGGGTTCCCCGGCCGCCTCGGTCTCCTCGGCCTCCTCGGCCTGGGCGCGCAGGCGGCGGGCGCGGCGGCCCTCGCCGTCCACGGCCTGGGCGGGGACCGTCTCCTCCTCGGGCAGGTCGTCGTCGACGTCGCGGCGGCGGCCGGGGAGGGCGAGGACGACGAGGACGAGGGCGAGGAAGCCCTGGGCCCACAGCCAGGCGGTGTGGGTGAACGGGTCGTCGTAGGTGACGTCCAGCTTCCCGCCGGAGGCGGGGAGTTCGAAGCCCTGGGCCCAGCCGTCGACGCTGGTGCGGGTGAGCGCCTTGCCGTCCAGGGTGGCGGTCCAGCCGTCGGCGGCGGCGTCGGCCAGGCGCAGGATCCGGCCGTCGGTGCCGTCCGGGATCGTGGTGTGGATCTCGACGGGGCCCGCGGCGACCGGGATCGGGGTGCCCTCGCGGTCGGCGGCGATGATCGCCGCGCGGGAGACCTCCTGGTCGAGCCGCCACAGGGCGCTGCCGTCCTTCTGGCTGAGCCTGCTCAGGCCGGGCGTGGCGTCCAGGACGCGCGTGACCTCACGGGGCGCGCCCTTGTGGACGAGGACGTAGCGCACGGCGAACTTGCCGAGTTCGTCGCTCTGGTCGGCGCCGGAGCCGGCGACCAGGTTGGCGACGACCTTGTCGAGGGCGGCGTTCTCGCCGTCGGCGGCGGCGAGTTCGGCGTCGCCGAGGCGGGCGCCGGAGCCGCGGACCAGCATGTAGCCGACGTGGGCGGCGGAGTCGCTGTCGAGGACGAGGGTGCGGGCCTGGTCGCGGGTGCCGGCCTCCTCGGCGACGAACGCGGGCACCTGGACGGGGTCGCGCCGCTCCAGGGGACCGTCGGCGCCGCCGATCATCCAGCCGGCGGCCAGGAGCAGCGGGCCGGCGGCGGAGGCGAAGGCGATGAGGGCGGCGACCGGCTGGCGCCAGCCGAAGCTCTGTTCGGCGACCCGCGCGCGTGCGCCGTCGGCGCCGATGACGGCGCCGGCCAGGAGTGCGATGCCGTAGACGAGGGTGGCGGGGCCGGCCCAGGTGGAGGCGTTGGACAGGACCGCGAAGACGAGGCCCACCAGGGCGACCGCCCAGGCCGTCCAGATTCCGGACTGACGCTGGCCGCGCAGCAGGGCGGCCAGCGCGGCCAGGACGATGCCGATGAGCATCAGTCCGTCGACCGTGCCGGGTCCGCCGGGGCTGGCGGCGAGCAGGTCGAGCGCGGAGGCGGTGGAGGCGCCGTGGTCCAGGCCGGCCTGGGTGAAGAAGCCGGTCGGCAGCAGGGTCAGCGACCAGGGCGCGAGGATCAGCAGGGGGGTGCCCAGCTGGGCCAGGAAGCGCAGGCCGTAGGCGGCGATCTCGGTGCGGCGCACGGCCACGACGGCGAGGCCGAGGACGAGCGCGATGGGCCAGACGATCGGGGTGAAGGCGGTGGTGATCGTCAGCAGCAGCGCGTACGCCCAGGTGGCGCGCCAGCTGCCGCGGGCGCCGGAGCGGTTCGCCAGGCCGCTCGCGGCGATGCCCGCGCGGGCGATGAGCGGCAGCAGAACGGCGAGTACGGCGGTGCCGACGCGGCCGCCGGCGAGGGCGCCGGTGGCGGCGGGCAGGAACGCGTAGGCGACGGCGCCCCAGGCGCGCAGGAGTCGGGACTCCACCAGGGGGCGGGAGGCGAAGTAGGCGGCGACGCCGGCCAGCGGCACCGAGCAGACCAGCAGCACGGTGAGGGCGAGACCGGTCGAGCCGAGCAGCAGGGTGGCCAGGGCGGCGATGATCGCGAGGTAGGGCGGGGCGGACGGGGTGCCGCCCGCGCCGACCGGGTGCCAGGCGTCGAGGTAGCGCGACCACAGTTCGGAGGCGTCGGCCGGGGCGGGCAGCAGGGCGCCGCCCGCGAGCGCGCCGCCGCCGAGGAGGTTGCGGCAGGCGACGAGGGAGACGAACAGCAGCACCAGGAAGAGCACGGGGCCGGGCTTGCGGGCGATGCGCTTGAGGCGGGCGAACTGCTCGATCTGCAGGAAATCGGCGTCGTCGCCGCCGGGCCCGGACTCGATGCCGCCGCCGTGGCGGCCCGCGCCGCCGGGCGTCTCGGCGTCGTTGGCGCCGAAGAGGTTGCCGGCGACCTGTTCGACGGTGGCCCGCACGGTCGCGCCGGGCGGCGGGAACAGGGGCCGCAGTTCGTCCTTCTCGACGACCGGCCTGCCGCGGTTGCGGCGCCCGGCGATGATCCGCTCCGGCCGCAGCAGGGTGCCCAGCAGACCGCGGATCTCGTCGACGGCCTGGCCGGGCACCTTGCCGACGAGGTAGGCGAGGGTGCGCATCAGGGTGCCGAGGACCAGGCGCAGCAGGATCCACGGCAGCAGGGCCGTACGGCTGTTGACCAGGAGGGTGTAGACCGCGCCGGCCTTGTCGACCTTGTGCGGGGAGGCCGTGGTGCGGCCCGCGCAGTCGACGGCGCGGCGCTCGCGGGAGGCGGCCTCGGCGTGCCGTACGACGGCGTCGGGGGCGATGAGGACGCGGTGTCCCGCGGCCGTGGCGCGCCAGCACAGGTCGACGTCGTCGCGCATCAGGGGCAGCCGGCGGTCGAAGCCGCCGAGTTCCTCGAAGACGTCGCGGCGGACGAGCATGCCGGCGGTGGACACGGACAGCACGGGCCGGACGTGGTCGTGCTGGCCCTGGTCCTGTTCGCGGCGGTCCAGGCCGGTCCAGCGGCGGCCGGAGTGGGCGATGGTGACGCCGACCTCGAGGAGCTGCCGGCGGTCGTACCAGCCGCGCAGCTTGGGTCCGACGACGGCGACGTCGTCACGGCCCAGTTCGAGTTCGTTGTCCACGACGCGCAGCAGTTCGGCCAGCGCGTCCGGTTCGGGGGCGCAGTCGTCGTGCAGCAGCCACAGCCACTGGATCGGCTCGCCGTGCGGCAGCTCGGGCAGGTCGTAGGTGTCGTCGCGCCAGGAGCGCGTGACGGGGTCCCAGCCGCTGGGCCGCTTCAGGTAGGGCAGTTCCTCGGGGGTGAGGACCGGCGCCGTGCGGTTGGCCTCCTCGACGGCCTGGCCGAAGCCGGTGCGCCGGGCGAGGTGCAGTACGCGGTCGTCGCCGAGGGCGTCGGTGACCAGTTGCGCGGAGTGGTCCGAGCTGCCGGTGTCGGCGGCCATCACGGACTGGACGGGGCGCTCCTGGCCGAGCAGCCCGGCGAGCGCGTCGGGCAGCCAGCGGGCACCGTCGTGGGCGACGAGGACCGCGGTCACGACATGACGCGGGAACTCAGGTGTGGCAGCGTCGCGGTGGGCTGCCGTGTGGCTGTGCACGGACATCGAGGTACGGGCCCCGGTTCGGTGGACTGTGGTGGACGCCTGCGCCCTGTGGGGGCGTCGGGGTGTCTCGGACGAGCGCCCACACTATCGGCTGGGCATGACCAAGGCCCGCCGCCTGTGGACAACCCACCTGCGACGGGCCGTTCGCCGCGTCCTGTGTCCGTGCAAAGGCCTCAGACGGCCGCCTTCTTCAGCCGGCGGCGCTCCCGCTCGGACAGACCGCCCCAGATGCCGAAGCGCTCGTCGTTGGCGAGCGCGTATTCGAGGCACTCGGAGCGGACCTCGCAGGCGAGACAGACCTTCTTGGCCTCGCGCGTGGAGCCGCCCTTCTCGGGGAAGAAGGACTCGGGATCGGTCTGGGCGCACAGCGCGCGCTCCTGCCAGCCGAGTTCCTCGCCCGCGTCGTCGACCAGCAGTTGCTGCACCAGCTCGGTCATGTGCGCCCCTCGCTCTGTCTTTCGCGTCCCCGTGACGTGGCCGTTACCGATTGCGGCTGAACGACACGAGTGAAATTACAAGTGTGCTGCTCCGGGCGAGTCAAGCCGAGATCTGCTATTGGGCCCCTTATTCACTCTGCGGAACCAAGGCCATGCGTTAAGTGTTCAAATCGCCATAAACCTTGACACGCAGACGCGACCCCGGTGGACCCCGGCCCCACACAGCGGTTCGTACGGGGGAAGACGTCCAAAGGGTCGATCTCGTTGCGGCACGCGCGCGGAAGCGAACCTGATCACAGTCGGATCACGGGATCATCAGGAAGCTTGCGCGCCCGGCATGTGCCGCATGTGTCCCGGTCCGCGAATGAACAAACCTTTCGTCTCGGAGATGAACCGGATGAGGTGAACCATGTCCCACATACCGGGCGTCGAGTTGACAGTGAAGGTGTGAACCGGTGTCCTTGTGGGCATGCTCGCGAACTCGGCACTCACCTCGACCCGCTCCGCCGGGTCCCACGGTGCTGCCCGTGCTCGCTGTAGCTGTTGTTGCTGTTCCAGCTGTTGAGCCCAACGCGCTCCGGCTGCCTCCGAGTCCACCGCGACCCGGCTGCCGTTTCCCCCTTGGCCCGCACCAGGGCGCCTCTGTTCCACCCGCGATCCGGGCGGACGGTCCGTGAAACCCCAGCCCCCCACTTCTTCCGCCGAGGAACCACGCACCCCATGAACAGCGACAGCGACCTCCAGATCGCCGGCGACATCCTCGAAGTACCGCACCTCCTCCAGGCGCCGCGCGAGCACCCGGTCACCGTGGCCGAGTTCGTCGGCCTGGCCCGTTCCCTGGCCGCCGACCGCGGCCGGTGGGAACACCTCGTCCGTTACGACGCCGCCAGCCGCTGGTACCACCGGCTGAGCACCGGTCCGGGCTACGAGGTGTGGCTGCTGTCCTGGGTGCCCGGGCAGGGCAGCGGGCTGCACGACCACGGCCTGTCCTCCGGTGTGCTGACCGTCCTGGACGGCGAGCTGACCGAGCGCACCGAGCGGGGCGAGCGGGTCCTGGGGGCGGGCGCGCAGCGGGTGTTCGCGCCGGGGTACGTCCACGAGGTCGTCAACGACGCGCTGGAGCCGGCGGTGAGCCTGCACGTGTACTTCCCGGGGCTGACCGAGATGCCGATGCACGACCGGTCCCCGGTCGGCGCGGCCGCGGGGACCCCGGGGACCCCCATGGCCTGCGCGGCCCGTGACACGCACGACGAGCTGGACACCGTCGGCGCGTAGCGAGGAGGGGGCGCCTGCGGCCGCTTCGGGCCCCGGGCGGCGGTGACGTGTTCGGGCGGGTGACTCGTACGGGTGGCGGGGATGTACACAGACGGCCGCTTGCCCACAACCGCCCGGTGAGGTGTCGTCGCGGCCTGCGAGACTGGCTCCCATGCGCATTGTGGTTCTTGCAGGCGGTATCGGCGGTGCCCGGTTCCTGCGCGGTCTGAAGCGGGCCGTGCCGGACGCGGACATCACGGTCATCGGCAACACCGGTGACGACATCCATCTCTTCGGGCTGAAGGTCTGCCCCGACCTCGACACGGTGATGTACACGCTCGGCGGCGGCATCAACGAGGAGCAGGGCTGGGGCCGGGCCGACGAGACCTTCCATCTGAAGGAGGAGCTCGCGGCGTACGGCGTCGGACCCGAGTGGTTCGGGCTGGGCGACCGGGACTTCGCCACGCACATCGTGCGGACCCAGATGATCGGCGCCGGGTATCCGCTGAGCGCGGTGACCGAGGCGCTGTGCGACCGGTGGAAGCCCGGGGTGCGGCTGATCCCGATGAGCGACGACCGGGTCGAGACGCATGTCGCCGTCGAGCTGGACGGCGAACGCAGGGTGATCCACTTCCAGGAGTACTGGGTGCGGCTGCGGGCGTCGGTGCCGGCGGAGGCGATCGTGCCGGTCGGAGCCGAGCAGGCCAAGCCCGCGCCGGGGGTGCTGGAGGCGATCGCGGAGGCGGATGTCGTGCTGTTCCCGCCGTCGAACCCGGTCGTCTCCGTCGGCACGATCCTCGCCGTGCCCGGCATCCGCGAGGCGATCGCCGAGGCCGGGGTGCCGGTGGTGGGCCTCTCCCCCATCGTCGGCGACGCGCCGGTGCGCGGGATGGCCGACAAGGTGCTGGCGGCGGTGGGCGTGGAGTCGACGGCCGCTGCGGTGGCCGAGCACTACGGCTCGGGGCTGCTCGACGGCTGGCTCGTGGACACCGTGGACGCGGGGTCGGTGGAGCGGGTCGAGGCGGCGGGGATCCGCTGCCGGGCCGTACCGCTGATGATGAGCGATCCGGACGCGACCGCGCGGATGGCCCGCGAGGCGCTGGCGCTGGCGGAGGAGGTGCGCGGGGCATGAGCGTGGAGACCGGTTACCGGGTCTGGGCCGTGGCCGGGCTGCCGGAGGTGCAGGGCGGGGACGACCTCGCCAAGCTGATCGCCGCCGCCGAGCCGTCACTCGCCGACGGAGACGTGCTGCTGGTCACGTCGAAGATCGTGTCCAAGGCGGAGGGGCGGATCGTCACGGCCGGCGACCGGGAGGCCGCGATCGACGCCGAGACCGTACGGGTCGTGGCGCGGCGCGGGGCGCTGCGGATCGTCGAGAACCGGCAGGGGCTGGTGATGGCGGCGGCGGGCGTGGACGCCTCCAACACCCCGTCCGGGACCGTGCTGTTGCTGCCCGAGGACCCGGACGCGTCCGCGCGGACCATCCGGGACGGGCTGCGGGACGCGCTCGGGGTGGACGTCGGGGTCGTCGTCACCGACACCTCCGGCCGGCCCTGGCGCGCCGGGCTCACGGACGTCGCGATCGGCGCCGCGGGCGTGCGGGTCCTGGACGATCTGCGCGGCGGCACGGACGCGCACGGCAACCCGCTGAGCGCGACGGTCGTGGCGACGGCGGACGAACTGGCGGCCGCCGGTGACCTGGTGAAGGGGAAGGCGGCCGGGCTGCCCGTCGCCGTGGTGCGCGGACTGGCGCATGTGGTGGCGGAGGGCGACGGGGACGGCGCTCGGGCCATGGTGCGCGGCGCGCGCGACGACATGTTCCGGCTCGGGACGTCGGAGGCGGTGCGGCTGGCGGTCACCCAGCGGCGGACCGTGCGGGCCTTCACCGACGAGCCGGTCGATCCCGGTGCGGTACGGCGGGCGGTGGCCGCGGCCGTGACGGCACCGGCACCGCACCACACGACGCCGTGGCGGTTCGTGCTGCTGGAGTCGGCGGAGTCCCGGGCCGGGCTCCTGGACGCGATGCGGGACGCGTGGATCGCGGATCTGCGGCGGGACGGAAAGTCCGAGGAGTCGATCGCCAAGCGGGTGCGGCGCGGGGACGTGCTGCGGAACGCGCCGTATCTGGTGGTGCCGTGTCTCGTCATGGACGGCTCGCACCACTACGGGGACGCGCGGCGGGACGGGGCCGAGCGGGAGATGTTCGTGGTCGCGGCCGGGGCGGGCGTGCAGAACTTCCTGGTCGCGCTGGCCGGGGAGCGGCTGGGCTCCGCGTGGGTGTCGTCGACGATGTTCTGCCGGGACGTGGTGCGGGACGTGCTGGGGCTGCCGAAGGGGTGGGATCCGATGGGAGCGGTGGCTGTCGGACACGCGGCGGAGGAGCCGAGGACCCGGCCCGAGCGGGAAGTGGAGGCCTTTGTCGAGGTGCGGTGAGGCGAGGTGAGGTGAGGTGAGTGTGGCGGTGAGGTGCGCGTCGCCGTGCGGTGAGCTGCGCGGTGCGGTGAGCTGCGCGTGGCGGCCTGAGCCCCGTGGGCCGCAGGAGGTGTCGGGCGTGGTGGCGGGTTTTCGGCCTACCCTCGTAGGGCCCCTTCCGGACGTGAGGGACACCCCGACCCTTTGAGGACCTCAGCCGTGGCAGGACGATTCTCTCCCCGGCCCACGCGTACGACCGTGCGCGGAGGCGAGGTCGCCGTGCCCGCGGGGCTGCCCCGGCCCACTCGCGCGGTGAGCGGGCGGGTGCGGACCTGGGTGCCGGCGGGGCCGGTCGACCTGGGGCTGGTGCTGGGGCCGCTGCGGCGGGGGCCCGCCGATCCCACGTTCCGGGCGATGCCGGACGGGTCCGTGTGGCGGGCCAGTCTGACGCACACCGGACCCGGGACCCTGCGGGTCTCGGTGGACCCGGGCGGCGGTGCCGTACGGGGCGAGGCGTGGGGGCCCGGGGCGGAGTGGCTGCTGGAGGGGATGCCGGATCTGCTCGGCGCCTCGGACGATCCGGAGGCGTTCGCGCCACGGCACCGGGTGGTGGCGACGGCACGGCATCGGCGACCGGGGTTGCGGCTGACGCGCACCGGGCTGGTGCTGGAGTCGTTGATCCCGTCGGTTCTGGAGCAGAAGGTCACGACGGACGAGGCGTACCGGGCGTGGCGGTCGCTGGTGCGGAAGTTCGGGGAGCCGGCGCCGGGGCCCGCGGCGGGCGGGCGGCTGTGGGTGATGCCGGCGCCTCGGACGTGGGCGCTGATTCCGTCCTGGGAGTGGCACCGGGCGGGGGTCGACAACAAGCGGGCGTCGACGATTCTGCGGGCGGTCCGGGTCGCGGGCCGGCTGGAGGAGGCCATGGGGCTGGAGGCGGGTGCGGCGCAGGCCCGGCTGGAGGTGGTGCCGGGGATCGGGCCGTGGACGTCGGCCGAGACGGTGCAGCGCAGTCATGGGGCGGCGGACGCGGTGACGGTGGGCGATCTGCATCTGCCGGGCATCGTGGGGTGGGCGCTGGCCGGGAACCGTGAGGCGGACGACGCGGCGATGCTGGAGCTGCTGGAGCCGTATGCCGGGCAGCGGCATCGGGCGGCCCGGTTGATCCTGCTGAGCGGGCGGGTCCCGGCACGGCGGGCGCCGCGGATGCCTCGGGGGGACATCGGGAAGCTGTGAGGCGTGCGCGGAGAAGCCTCTCCGCGCGCCCTCTCCTCGCGCCCGCCGGGCCTCGCGCCGAACGCCCGCCGGGCCTCGCGCCGAACGCCGGTCGGGCCTCGTGCCGAACGCCGGTCAGGTCGTGGGGCGACCCGCCGGCGTTCGGACGCAGGGCCCTCCGGGCCACCGGTCGTACGGGCCACCGGTCGGAGGGGAAGCGGGCTACTGGTCCGAGGAGAAGCGGACCGCTCCCGCCGGGATCTGGGCGTCGCACCAGATGCGGGCACCCTCGCGGAGTTCGTTGTCGGGGCCGATGATCGCGCCGTCGCCGATCACCGTGCCGGTGAGGACCGAGCGTTCGCCGACCCGGGCACGGGTGCCGATGAGGGAGTCGGTGATGACCGCGCCGGGCTCGATGACGGCGCCGGGCAGGATCGTCGAGCCGAAGACCCGCGCGCCCTCCGCCACGAACGCGCCCTCGCCGACCACCGTGCCGCCGGTCAGCTTCGCGTCCGCCGCGACGATCGCCGTCGGCAGGATCAGACGGTCGCCGCAGCGGCCGGGAACGGCGGGCGACGGGGCCCGGCCGAGGACGAGGTCCGCCGAGCCGCGGACGAAGGCGGCCGGTGTGCCCAGGTCCAGCCAGTACGTCGAGTCCACCATGCCCTGGAGGTGGGCCCCGGCGGACAGGAGGTCGGGGAACGTCTCCCGCTCGACCGAGACCGGGCGGCCCAGGGGGATCGTGTCGATGACCGAACGGCGGAACACGTACGCGCCCGCGTTGATCTGGTCGGTGACGATCTCCTCGGGTGTCTGGGGTTTCTCCAGGAAGGCGAGGACCTTGCCCGTGTCGTCGGTGGGTACCAGGCCGTAGGCCCGGGGGTCCGTCACCTTCGTCAGGTGGAGGGAGACGTCCGCGCGCGTCGTCTCGTGCGTCGCCACCAGGCGTCTGATGTCCAGGCCCGTGAGGATGTCGCCGTTGAAGACCAGCACCGGGTCGTCGGGACCCGAGTGCAGCCGGGACGCCACGTTGCGGATGGCGCCGCCGGTGCCGAGGGGCTCGTCCTCCGTGACGTACTCGATGTGGAGGCCCAGCGACGAGCCGTCACCGAAGTGCGGTTCGAAGACCTCGGCCAGATAGCTCGTCGCGAGGACGATGTGGTCAACCCCCGCCGCCTTGGCCCGCGCCAGCTGGTGCGTCAGGAACGGCACGCCGGCCGCCCTGACCATGGGCTTGGGCGTGTGCACCGTGAGCGGGCGCAGTCGGGTGCCCTTGCCGCCGACCAGGAGGATCGCTTCTGTCACCTTCGTCTCTGCTTCCTGCCGGGACCGGCCGAACTGTCTATCGGCCGGCCAGTGTATGCAGACCGTGTGTGGCGCCTTCGAGGCCGTGCGGTGTTCCGTCCCAGTCCCAGGAGACTGTCCCCCCGACGGCTGATGAATGTGCCCCCCGCTGAGCGTGCTCCCCGGCCGGCGGCCTCAGCGGCCTTGGTACTTGGCCGCCGTCTTACGGGCCGAGCCGAGCTTGCCGTAGAGCTGCTTGCCTGGGCATTCCGTGGCAAAACCGTCCCGGTGGCCGGAGATCACGTTCAGTCGTACGTTCTTTCCCTTTGGGTAGAGATTGCCACCTGCGGACTTCAGATATGTCTTTCCTTTCGGATTACCCCCGAAGAGACCCAGCTTCCATGCCGTCAGGCCGGCGACCGCCTTCACTGTGGCGGAGCTCGGTTTGGTCGATGTGAACGTGCCGAGAACGGCGATGCCCATGCTGTTGGTGTTGAACCCGAGGGTGTGCGCGCCCAGGACCGCCTTGGCCACCCCACCGGCGCGGCCTTCGTAGATGGTTCCGCACTTGTCGACGACGAAGTTGTAGCCGATGTCCCGCCAGCCCAGGCTTCTGACGTGGTAGCGGTAGATACCGCGAATGACGGAGGGGGCCTGCGAGCACTTGTACGAGTTGCCGGTGGCCGAATGGTGTACGAACGCCGCCTTCACCTTGGTCGTGTAGCGGAAGCCCGCCTCCCGCAGGCTCTCGTCGGCGCTCCAGCCGCGGCGCGTGACGATGCGCGGGCGCGGGCCGATGTACGGCTTCGCACGCTGCGCCTGCGTCAGTTCGCTTCCGCGCAGGGCGAGCAGTTCGCTCCGCGTCTGCGCGCGGTCCAGCGCGGGGATCTCCAGCGCGCCGAGCGGGGCGAGGGGGGCGTTGGCGGCGGAGGCGCGCGTCGCCGAGGGGGCGATCGCGGCCCTGACGGCCCGTTCGCCGTAGGACCCGCCGTAGGACCCGCCGTAGGACCTTCCGTAGGGCTCGCCGTAGGACTCGTCATCCGACCCGCCGTACGACTCGCCGTTGGACCCTCCGTACGACTCGCCGTCCGAATCGCCGTAGGACTCGCCGTACGACTGGTCATCCGACCTGCCGTACGACTGGTCATCCGCCCCGCCGTACGGCTCGCCGGCCGGTGTCCGGGAAGCCTCGGTCTCCTCGCGCGCGACGGCCGGTCGGTCCCCGTGCGCCACGGTGGCGGACTCCGGGTCCTTCCCGGGGTCGATCAGTTCCAGGCGCATCCCGCCGGGGAGCGGGACGGTGGTCGTGCGGGTGCGGATGCCCCGGCCGGTCTCCTCGGTGCGGCGGGCCGCGTCGGGGCGGACGCGGACCTCGACGCCGTCGGAATCACCCACCCAGAGCGGGGCGGTGGCCCCCCGGACGTGGCCGGAGACGCGCTCGGCGGTGTCCGGGTCGGCGCCATGGTCGGCGTAGTGGGTCTCGACGTCCTGCCAGCCGGACCAGGTGCCGGTGCCGGCCGCGCGGGTGCGGACCTGGACCGTGCCGAGGAGTTCGGCGTCCGGGTTGTCCCAGACGACGCCGAGGAGCGAGAAGGGGGACACGTCCCGGCGCGGCACGCCCTGTTCGGCGGCGCCGAGGGCACGGTCGCGGGTGAGTGGGGTGAGGGGCAGCGACTGGGTGCTGCCTGAGAGGTCGGGGGCGACGACGGGCGCCACCTCCGCGCTCGGCGCCGGTCGCGCCGTCGCCGCGGTGGCGGGCGGCGTCAGGGGGAGGGCGAGAGCCGCCGCACACGTGACGCCGATCGAAGAAGTGAGCAATCCACGCATGCCAACGATCCTGGACATAGCCATACATATCTGTCCATTGGGGAGTTGACGGGCTGTCGGGAGCGTTCCGCCGAACCGGTGGCGCGACGGCCCGGGGCGTTCGGCCGAACCGGTGGCCCGGTGGTGGGAGGTGCGGCGGGGCGGCGCGTACGCTTGCGCGGGTGAACGCCACCGATCGCACCCCTGCCGACCTGCTGCGTTCCGCGCTCGCCGCGGATCCGGCGCGCCCCCTGGTGACTTTCTACGACGACGCCACGGGCGAGCGGGTCGAACTGTCCGTGGCCACCTTCGCCAACTGGGTGGCCAAGACCTCGAACCTCCTTCAGGACGGACTCTCCGCGGAGCCCGGCGACCGGGTCGCGCTGCTGCTGCCCGCGCACTGGCAGACGGCGGTCTGGCTGCTGGCGTGCGCCTCGACCGGTGTGGTCGCGGACGTCGGCGGAGATCCCGCGCGGGCCGACTTCGTCGTGGCCGGACCCGGGGAGTTCGACGCGGGGCTGGCCTGCCGCGGGGACCGGTACGCGCTGTCGCTCGCACCGCTCGGCCGGCGGTTCGTGCCGTCGCCGCCGCAGGGGTACGCCGACTACGCCGTGGAAGTCCCCACCCACGGGGACCGCTTCGCGCCGTACGCGCCCGTGGACCCCGAGGCGCCCGCGCTGGTCGTGGCCGGGGCCGAGTTCACCGGGGCGGAGGTCGTGGAGCGGGCCCGCGCCGAGGCGGCGGGACTGGGCCTGACCGGCCCCGGCTCCCGGCTGCTGTCGGGACTGCCGTACGACACCTGGGAGGGGCTGAGCGCCGGGCTGTACGGTCCGCTCGCGAGCGGCGGCTCGGTCGTCCTGTGCCGGAACCTGGACCAGCTGTCCGAGGAGGGCCTCGCCCAGCGCATCGAGAGCGAACGGGTCACGGCGACGGCCCGCTAGGCCCTGTCCGGCCCGGGCCCTGTCCACCCGGGCCCTGTCCGGCCCAGGTCCCGGGCGACCCAAGCCCTGCCCGCCCCAGGGCCTGTCCGAGCCAGGCCCTTGTCCGGCCCAACCCCTGCCCGACCCAGGACCGGGGCGACCCAGGACCCGCCGTCCGGATCCTGCCGCCCGCCGCAGGGCCCGGCCCACACTTCCCTGCCGCGCACCACCGGGCCCGGCCCGCACCCCCTGCCGCCCATCGCGGGCCCCGGCCCGCACAGCCGGCCCCGAAGGCACCGCCACGCCGGCCGACCCGATCCGGGCGACGAACCCCGGTCCGACCCCGGCCCCCGCGGTCCTCACCCGTTCGGCCCACCCCCACCCGCACCCCACGCCCCCGACCCCCCATGGTCGTAGGAGGGACAGCACGACCCGCTCGTACCGCCGGACGTGGGAGGGGTGGATCCAGCCGTGGGCGATTCCAAGGGATCGAGGCGGCCCCTCGGGCCGGGGACGGGGGCCTCCGCCGACGGGCGGGGGCTGATACGCCGGCGTCGGCGGCGCTGGTTGCGGTACGGGGCGGCCGCGGCGACCCTCCTCGTCGCGGGGGTCGGCCTCGCCGGATGGGCGCTCTACGCCAAGCTCGACGGGAACATCACCGCCGACGAGGCGGCCGCGGCGGAGCTGGAGCGGTACGCGAAGGAGCGGCCGGCCTCACTGGTGAAGGACGCCCAGAACATCCTGCTGATCGGGTCCGACTCGCGCGCGGGCGACGGCAACGCCGCCTACGGACGGGACTCGGGGACCGAACGCTCGGACACCGTGATCCTGCTGCACCTGGCCGCCGGGCGGCACAGCGCCACCGCCGTCTCCCTGCCCCGCGACCTGATGGTGGACGTACCGGCCTGCCTCAAACCGGACGGGACCCGGACCGAGCCGATGTTCGCGATGTTCAACTACGCCTTCGAGACCGGCGGGTCGGCCTGCACGATCCGGACCGTGGAGAAGCTGACCGGGGTGCGCATCGACCATCACATGGTCGTCGACTTCAGCGGCTTCAAGGAGATGGTGGACGCCGTCGACGGCGTCCAGGTGTGCCTGACGGCGCCGGTCGTGGACAAGGCCGCCAAGCTGCGGCTGCCCGCGGGGCGGGTGACGCTCGACGGGGAGCAGGCGCTGGCGTACGTCCGGGCGCGCAAGTCGCTGGGCAACGGCAGCGACACCGACCGGATGGACCGGCAGCAGCGTTTCCTCGGGGCGCTCGTCAACAAGGTGCAGAGCACGGACGTCCTGCTGAATCCGGCGAAGCTGTATCCGGTGCTGGACGCGGCCACGTCCTCCCTCACCACCGACCCGGATCTGGCGAGTCTGCGCGGGCTCTACGAACTCGTGCGCGGGCTGCGCGACATCAGCACCGAAAATGTGCAATTCATGACCGTTCCTCGGGAGTCGTACGTCTACAACGCGAATCGCGACCAACTCGTGGAGCCCGAGGCGGAAAAACTCTTCGAACGGCTGCGCACCGACACACCGGTGGTGGTTTCTCAGGAACTTCCCATGAAAACCAGCTCCCCGGAGCCGGGCGACCACGGTCCGTACGGGGTGCGGGCGGCGTCACGCGAGGTTTCACCCACTCCGCCCGCTCCCACGTTCCGCGGGAACACCGCCGCCGAGGACAGCTGCGGGTAAAGCGGTTACCAAACCGTTCGCCGAGGACGAACTCCAGTTCAAAGAAATGCGCCGGATTGCCCGGTTGTAGGGAAGTGGAATTTGTCACGGGCGTCGCTCCACGTCGAACCGGGCGGATAGTGTGAGCGACCCGGTGCACCCGGCCGCGAGGTCTGTCCTGGTGCCGTGTACCGAGCGACCGAGTGAAACTGAGTGAGCGTGACGACCCGAGCGTCTCTTGAGGGGGAGAGGCGCCGCGTGGCCCCGACGGAGGATTCGGACAACCGTGGACGCGCAAGGCCGTGGGCGGGCGGACAACATCGACCCCGCAGACCAGTGGGTACTCAATCCGGACACCGGCGAATACGAACTGCGACTGAGTCCTTCCGCACCGCAATCGTCGGTGCCCGGACCTCGTAGAGCCGCCTCCCGCGCGCAGGCCCCGGCCGGCGCCGGAGGGCAGGGCGCGGCGCGCGGCCGTCCGGCGGCGCCTCAGCGGGAGCCGGAGCCGGAGTCGGACTCGCCCGAGGGGGCACCGGGCCGGGTCCCGGGGCCGCGCCGTCGGCGGGGCGCGCCGGAGGAACCGCCGAACCGGCGTGGCCGCCGGCCGGCGAAGAAGAAGTCGAGGGCGAAGAAGATCCTGCTGTGGACCGGCGGGACCATGGCCTTCGTGCTGGTGGGTACGGCCGGTGCGGCCTACCTCTATCTCCAGCACCTCAACGACAACATCACGTCCGTCTCCGACGACGGTGCGAGCACCGGCGGCTTCAGCACGGACAAGGCGATCAACATCCTGCTGATCGGCACCGACAAGCGCACCGGCTCCGGGAACAAGGGCTACGGCGACGCCAACAGCGTCGGCCACGCGGACACCACGATCCTGCTGCACGTCTCCAAGGACCGGACGAACGCGACCGCGCTGAGCATCCCGCGCGACCTGATCGTGGACGTCCCGGACTGCCCGACCACGCAGGAGGACGGCAGCACGAAGGTGATCGCGGGCACCGAGGGCGTCCGCTTCAACACCAGCCTGGGCCAGGAGGAGCGCACGCCGAGCTGCACCGTGCGCACGGTCACCGAGCTGACCGGGATCCAGGCCGACAACTTCATGGTGGCCGACTTCAACGCGGTGAAGACCCTGACCTCGGCGGTCGGCGGGGTCGAGGTCTGTCTGGCCAAGGACATCGACGACCCGGACTCCCATCTGAAGCTGTCCAAGGGCACCCACACCATCGAGGGCGAGCAGGCGCTGGCCTTCGTGCGCACCCGGCACTCGGTGGGCTTCGGCGGCGACCTGAGCCGGATCGAGATCCAGCAGCAGTTCCTCAGCGCGCTGATGCGCAAGCTCAAGTCGAACGACACCCTCACCAGCCCCACCAAGATGCTCAAGCTTGCGGAGGCCGGCACCAAGGCGCTGACCGTCGACTCCCAGCTGGACAGCATCGGCAAGCTCAAGGACCTCGGTCTGGAGCTGGGCAAGCTCAACATCAAGAACCTGACCTTCACCACCGTGCCGGTGGTCGACAACCCGGCGGAGAAGGTCAAGGCCACCGTCGTCCTCGACGAATCGACGGCGCCGACCGTCTTCCAGATGATGCAGGACGACGTCTCCTTCACCGAGGTGAAGGAGAAGGCCGAGGCGTCCAAGGACGCGGCGGCGGCAGAGGCCGCGAAGCGGCTCAAGGGCACCAAGTCGGCCGCCTCGGAGATCCGGGTCCAGGTCATGAACGGCGGCGCCCCGGCCGGCAGCGCACAGGAGACTCTCAGCTGGCTCCAGAATGATGAGGGTGTGACGAAGTCCGAGAACGCGGGCAACGCCCCGGCGGAACTGAGCAGGACGACACTGGAGTACGACCCCGACCAGGCGGACCAGGCACGCAAGCTGGCCGACATCATGGGGCTGCCCGGCACCGCGCTGAAGCCTGGCAAGAGTGTCGAGAACTCCCAGGGTCTGCCGACGATGACGCTCACGCTGGGCAAGGACTTCAAGGGCGCGGGCGTCTCGCTGACGGCGACGACGAAGGTGCCGGACACGGTCCAGAAGTCCACGGCGGACAAGGTCCAGTGTGCCAAGTAGGTCATGAGGGGTAACCCTTCGGGCCCGTCGTGCGTCTGACTGGACGCGGGACGGGCCCGTGTCAGGTCGGCGGGGAGGGGCAGGGGAATGGTGGGGAGAAGCGGGGTGCGTGCGGAGGTGCCGGCGGTCGAGGACACGATGTCCCTGACACCGCAGGACGGCGACGCGCCCGAGGACAGCGGCCGGCACGGCGGCAAGGGCGGCGGTGACCGCTCCGCGGATCGCAGGCGCCGTCGTCGACGCGCGTTGCGCTGGTCGGCGAGCGTGCTGGCGGTGGTCATACTCGGGACGGCCGGCGCCGGATACCTCTACTACCAGCACCTCAACGCCAACATCAAGAGCGACGATCTCAACCTCGGCGACGCCAAGGACCGTGCGGCGAAGACCCAGGCCAACGCTGCCGGCCAGACCGCGCTGAACATCCTGCTGATCGGTTCGGACGCCCGGGACTCCGCGGAGAACCAGAAGCTCGGCGGTGCCAGGGACACCTTCGACGGCACCCCGCTCGCGGACGTCCAGATGCTGCTGCACGTCTCGGCGGACCGCACCAACATGTCCGTGGTGAGCATGCCGCGCGACACCCTGATCGACATCCCCAAGTGCACGGATCCCGACACCGGGCAGTCGTACGGGGCGAGCAGCAGGGCGATGACGAACGAGTCCCTGGGCCGCGGCGGCGCCGGCTGCACGGTGGCCACCTGGGAGAAGCTCACCGACATCCACATCGACCACTTCATGATGATCGACTTCTCCGGTGTGGTGTCGATGGCGGACGCCATCGGCGGCGTCCCGGTGTGCGTGGACGCCAACGTCTACTCGCACACCAGCACCGGCAAGGGCTCCGGTCTGAAGCTGGAGGAGGGCACCACCTCCATCAAGGGCAAGCAGGCCCTCCAGTGGCTGCGCACCCGCTACGGCTTCGAGGACGACACCGACCTCGCCCGCGCCAAGGCGCAGCACATGTACATGAACTCGATGGTCCGCGAGCTGCGCGCCAACGCCAAGCTGACCAACCCGAACAAGCTGCGCAAGCTCGCCGAGGCGGCCACGAAGGCGATCACCGTCGACGACGGCCTGGACACCATCACCAAGATGTACGACCTGGCGAACGAGTTGCAGAAGGTGCCCACCGAGCGCATCACGATGACGACGATGCCCAACCGGTACGACACCTACGACACCGGCCGGGTGGTGCCCACCGAGGACGCCGACAAGCTGTTCCGGCTGGTGCGCGAGGACATCGCGCTGGACGGCAAGGACGAGAAGAAGGCCACCGCCAGCCCCTCGCCGACGGTCACCGACACGGCCGTGGCGGACGAGGACATCGCGGTGCAGGTGCACAACAGCACCCGTACCGGCACGCTGGCCCCGGTCAGCGGGCGCGCGTCCGCGGTCACCGGGCTGCTGAAGGACAAGGGCCTCACGGGGGCCGTCGCGGACACCTCCGCGGCCACCTCCGAGGAGACGACGGTGATCCGCTACCCGAGCGCCGACCTCCAGGCCGACGCCCTGCGGGTCGCGAAGGTCCTCGGCATCCCGGCGGGCCAGGTGAAGAAGTCCACCGACGTCTCCGGCGTCACGCTCTTCGTGGGCGGGGACTGGCGGTCCGGCACCAAGTACGAGGCGCCGGACAAGAAGGAGGACGACGACACCACGCCGTCCTCGGCGCAGGCGATGAACGGCGCCGACGAAAGCCAGTGCATGCACGTGGACCCGGCCTACACCTGGTAGACCGGGCCCGGTGAGCCATGCGGGTGCTCAGTGCCTCACGGGGCGCTGAGCACCGCCGGGCGGCGCGAGGCGATGACCTTCCGCGCCAGCGACTTGGGGCTGGTGAGGAAGCCGAACCCCCACGACATGTGCATGGTGGCGAGGGCGACGGGGATCTGGAGCCGTGCCTTCAGCGGCAGCCCCTTGCCGGCCGGCACCGACCCGGCGGCGATCGCCGCGAGGTAGCCGCCGGGGATCAGGAACCCGAGCGGGGTGAGGGCGGCGCCGACCACGATCCCTGCGGCTATCGCGCACACCGCGGTGGGCGGGGCGAGGTAGCGCAGGTTGATGGAGCCCTCGTGGTAGCGGGCGACGACGTGCCGCCAACGCCCGTAGTCCTTGTACTGCTTGGCGAGCGCCTTGACGCTGGGCCGCGGCCGGTACGACACCTTCAGCTCGGGCGAGAACCAGATCAGCCCGCCGGCCTCGCGGATGCGGAAGTTCAGCTCCCAGTCCTGGGCGCGGATGAACTCCACGTTGTAGCCGTCCTGCCGCTCCAGGGCCTCCCGCCGGAAGACACCGAGGTACACGGTCTCGGCGGGGCCCGCCTGGCCGCCGGTGTGGAAGGCGGCGTTGCCGACCCCGATCCTGGAGGTCATCGCGGCGGCCACCGCGTGCT
This sequence comes from Streptomyces phaeofaciens, assembly GCF_014648915.1. Classification (GTDB taxonomy): domain Bacteria; phylum Actinomycetota; class Actinomycetes; order Streptomycetales; family Streptomycetaceae; genus Streptomyces; species Streptomyces phaeofaciens. Next base: position 34,373 of record NZ_BMSA01000013.1, read on the forward strand.
CCCAGTCGTTCTCGCCCTCGGCGTGCATGATGCCGCCGACGTTCTGCGCGCCGGTCTCCTCCAGGAGCCGTACCGCGGTGGCGATGTAGTTCGGGGAGAGGATCCCGTGGCCGTCGACGCGGACGACGACCGGATGGCGGGAGGCCTTGATCGCGGCGTTGAGGGCGGCGGGGGTGCGGCCGGTCGGGTTGGGGACCGTGTGCACGCGCGGGTCGTCTGCCACGAGCCGGGCCGCGATCTCGTCCGTGCGGTCCGTGGACGGACCCAGGGCGATCACGACCTCCATCTCGCCGGCGTACTCCTGCGCGAGGATCGCTTGGACGGCTCCGCGCAGATGCCGCTCCTCGTTGAGGACGGGCATGATGACGGACACGGCGGGGAGCTGCACGTCGGACTTGGCGTTCATAGGGGGATCACGTTACCGCGAACGGGGGACACCGGTGCGCCCCGCCGGGTGCGCTGCCCCGGGCGACAGATCGTACGGGCCTACGGTACTCACGGCTCTCCCCGCCCAGGCCGTCGCCCGGAGGTGTCCCCCATGCCCACCACACCGCCCCGGACCCGGCGCCGCCCGCGGCGCCCCCCGGAACACCCCGTACGCAGGAGGCGCCCCCGTTGGGCCATGCGGGCGGCGACCACGCTCTCCGTCGTCGTCCTCGCCTCGGCCGGGATCGGCCACTCGGTGGTCACCAGCCTCGACGCGGACATCGTCAGAGTGGACCCCTTCAAGGACATGAAGAACCGTCCTCGGGCGGGCCACGGCATGAACCTGCTGCTGGTCGGCACCGACGGCCGGGACCGGATCAGTGAGAGGGAGCGCCGCGCGTTCCGGCTCGGCGGAGCTCCCTGCCACTGCACCGACACGATCATGATCGTGCACATCTCGGAGGACCGGGAGCGGGCGAGCGTGGTCAGTCTGCCGCGCGACTCCTACGCCGAGACGCCCCCGCACACCGACCAGGTCACCGGCGAGGAGCACCACGGGCACCCCATCAAGCTCAACGCGGCGTACGCGGAGGGCGGACCGCAGCTCACCGTGCGCACGGTGGAGAGCATGACGCATGTGAAGATCGACCACTATCTGGAGGTCGACTTCACCAGCTTCATGAAGACGGTGGACGTCGTCGGCGGTGTGAAGGTCTGCACCGCGCAGCCCCTGCGGGACACGTACACGGGTCTGGACCTGGCTCCCGGCACGCACACGCTGCGCGGTGGCGCGGCGCTCCAGTACGTCCGTGCCCGGCACGCCGACGCCTCCTCCGACCTCGGGCGGATGAAGCGCCAGCAGCGGTTCCTGGCCTCGCTGGTGGAGCGGGCCACGTCCTCCGGGATCCTGCTGAACCCGCTGAGGTTCCGGGACGTGACACGGGCGGTGCTGGGGTCGGTCCGGGCGGACCGCGGGTTCGGCACGGACGAACTGCTCGACCTGGGACGGGCGATGCGCACCTTCTCGCCGTCCTCCTCGGAGTTCACGACGGTCCCGATCGGCCGGATGGGCTTCCTGGTCGAGGGCATCGGCTCGACCCTGAAGTGGGACCCGGTGGGGTCCGAGCGTCTCTTCCGGGCCCTGCGCGACGACAAGCCCCTGGCGACGGCGCCGGGCCGGCGCGACGAGCCGGCGGGGCCGCGGGTGGCGGTGGCCCCGGATCGGATCAGCGTGCAGGTGGAGAACGGCACGGCGACCAAGGGGCTCGGCCTGCGCGTCGACACGGCCCTGGCGGCGGCCGGCTTCCGCACCACCCGCCGCCCGGTCGACGCGGCCGGCCAGGCCGTGGAACGTACGGTCGTCGCCTACGACCCGCGCTGGGACCGTTCCGCGCGCTCCCTGGCCGCCGCGCTGCCCGGCAGTGAACTGCGCGCCGTCCCCGGCCTCGGCCCGACCCTGAAGGTGATCGCCGGGGCGGACTTCCGTGAGGTCCGCAGGGTCCGGGTCCAGGAGCCGGTGGGCAAGGAGTCCGAGGTGGTGCGGGGCAGCGAGGTGGGGTGCCCGTGACACCCGCGGGCGTCCGCCGGATGGCGCGCCCGGTCCGGGAGGCGTAGGACGGAAGGGCAGGCAGGGCCCGGGGCCCGCCCGGACCCCCTCTCACCCCCCAGGAGGAGCCATGACCCAGTCCGGATCCATGACGGCCATGAGCAAGGAGATGCAGGACTGCGTCCAGGCGTGCATGTCCTGCCACAGCGTGTGCGAGGAGACCATGAGCTCCTGCATGCAGATGGGCGGCCAGGCCCAGATGCAGATCATGCGCGCGCTCATGGACTGCTCCGAGACGACGCGGATGTGCGCCGACATGATGATGCGGCGCTCGCCCATGGCGACCGAGATGTGCGCGATGTGCGCCAAGGCCTGTGACATGTGTGCCGAGGCGTGTATGTCCATGCCGGACGATCCCCAGATGATGCGCTGCGCCGAGGCGTGTCGTCGCTGCGCCGAGACCTGTCGCACGATGGCGGGCGCCACCATGTGACGCCGTCAGCACGCCGTCGGGGGCACCCGTACGGGTGCCCCCGCGGTGTGCGGTCTCAGGCGAGGAGCGGCGCCAGCTCCCGCTCCAGGTCCGCCGGTTCGCGGTAGTGGACGGCCCGCATGCCCAGCGCGGCCGCGCTCTCCACGTTCTCCGGGGTGTCGTCCACGAAGAGGCACCGCTCGGGCCGTACGCCCGCCCGGGCCGCCGCGAGTTCGAGGATGCGCGGGTCGGGCTTGGCGAGTCCGACGCGGGCGCTGCTGATCACGTGGTCGGCGAGTTCGCCCAGGCCGAGGGTGTCGAGGTCGCGCTCCAGGCCGAGGGTGGCGTTGGAGACGAGGACCAGCGGCACCCGGACCCGGGCCCGGCGCAGCAGGGTCACCACGGCCTCGTCGGCGTGGAAGGGCGACTCCAGCAGGGCGGTGCCGAGGGCCCAGCCCGTCTCGTCGTCCACGAGGGGGGCGAGGCCGCGGGCGATGGACTCCACCCACTCCTGCTCGGTGATCCGGCCCAGCAGGAGCGGGCCGTCGACCTCCGGGGCGAACGCCACCTTCTTGGTGGTGCCCTCGGACAGGCCCGCGGCGCGCTCCAGCGTCTCCAGGTGGGTGGAGTCGAAGTGCCGTATCACGTTGTCGATGTCACACAGGACGGCGTCGAACGGCGGTCTGCCGCCAGGGGTGTCAGCCACTCGACACCGTGACCTTCTCGTCGTTCTTCAGCTGCTCGACCAGCTGCTTCACCTTGGTCTTGTCCCAGACGAGGTTGCCGCCGGTGGAGCCGGAGATCGGCATGTTCATCGACTTGCCGTCGCCGCTGTTGACGCCCTTCATCGCGAAGAACATGGAGCCGAGGTCGTACAGGCCCATGTCCTTGTCGACGATCAGGGTGTCCAGGCCCGCGCTCATGGTCGGGTAGAGCTTGAACGGGTTGAGGACCGTGCCCGGGGTGGCCACCTGGTTGGCGAGGGCGGCGAGGAACTTCTGCTGGTTCTTGGTGCGGTCCAGGTCGGAGCCGGCCAGCGCGTAGCGGGTGCGGACGAAGGCGAGGGCCTCCTCGCCGTCCAGGGTCTGCTTGCCCTTCTTGAAGTCGGCGCCGGACTTGGTGTCCTTGATGTCCTGCGGGATGTCTATCTCGACGCCGCCGACCGAGTCCACGATGTTGGCGAAGCCGGCGAAGCCGATCTCGACGTAGTGGTCGATGTGCAGGCCGGTGTTGAACTCGACGGTCCGCACGAGCAGTTCGGGGCCGTCCTCGGCGTAGGCGGCGTTGAGCTTGGTGTGCCGGCCGGTGCCCTTGTAGGTCTTGCCGGACTCGGAGCCGACGAAGGACGGGATCTCCACGTCCGAGTCGCGCGGCAGCGAGATGAGGGTGTCGCCGTTGGACCCGGTGTGCAGGATCATCATCGAGTCGGTGCGCTTGCCCTCGGCGGAGCCGGTGTGCAGCTTCTTCTTGTCCTCGGCGGACATGCCCTCACGGCTGTCGGAGCCGACGATCAGATAGTTGGTGCCCTCGCCCGCCTCGGGCCGGTCGATGACCTTGGAGAGGTCGACCTCGCGCTTGAGCTTGCCGTCGGCCCAGAAGTAGGTGCTCACGCCCGTCACGACCAGCACGGTCACGACGGTGATCGCGGTCCACTTGATCCGGCGGCGCCAGTCGGGCGCGGGGCGCGTGCCCCCGGTGTACCCGTCACCCGGGCCGCCGGGGCCGCCCGGGCCGCCGGAGCCGCCGTAGACCTGGCCCGAGCTGTAGCCGCTGTCGTACCCGGCCTGCTGGGCGTTGGTGTAGTCGCCGTGCCCCTGACCGTTGACGTACGACGGCTGCTGCGGGACGCCGGCGCCCTGCGGCGGGGCACCGGGGCCACGCCGGACCTGACGCATGACGCGCGCGCTCTCGGGCTGTGCGGCGGCGCTGCCGTTTCCGTACCGGGATCCGCGGTTGTCGTCGGACCATCCCTCGGGCCAATCGTTCATGTCGAACAGTGTGCAGGGCGCGGCTGTGTCCCTTACAAGGGTCGTCGGAAAATCAGCGCCCCGCTGTTGCCAAGCTGACACAAAGTCCCGGCTTGTCCGGCTCGGCATAAGGTGGAGGACATGACAGACCAGGTCACCGCAGCGGAGTCGGGCACGACGGACATCCCGGGCAAGCCCACATCCGCGTCCCGCACCACCCTCAGCCACATCATGACCCACAACGACACCAACCTCCTGGGCACGGTGCACGGCGGTGTGATCATGAAGCTCGTCGACGACGCCGCGGGCGCCGTGGCCGGCCGCCACTCCGGCGGTCCCGCCGTCACCGCGTCCATGGACGAGATGGTGTTCCTGGAGCCGGTCCGCGTCGGTGACCTCGTCCATGTGAAGGCACAGGTCAACTGGACCGGCCGGACCTCGATGGAGGTCGGCGTACGGGTGCTGGCGGAGCGCTGGAACGAGTCGGCGCCGGCCACCCAGGTCGGTTCGGCCTACCTGGTCTTCGCGGCCGTGGACGCGGACGGCAAGCCGCGGGTGGTCCCGCAGGTGGTCCCGGAGACCGAGCGCGACGAGCGCCGCTACCAGGAGGCCCAGATCCGCCGCACCCACCGCCTGGCCCGCCGCCGGGCGATCAGGGAACTGCGCGAGCGCCGGATCGCGGAGGGCTACGAGCACTGAGGACCGGCGTCGCCGCCGCGCTCAGCCGGGCGGGAGCAGCGTCTCCAGCTTGGCGAACGACTGGGTCCAGCCCTCCTCGTGCAGGGCGCGGCGCCGCTCGGTGGCGAAGCCGTCCTGGGTGAGGGTCAGCTCGGTCGAGGCGCCCTCCGAGGCGCGCAGTGCGAGGGTGACGATCGTCTCACGGTCCTCGGGGTCGGGTTCCTCCCAGCGGAAGGTGTACCGCAGGAGCCCCGGCGGGTCGATGTCGAGGAACTCGCCGGCCAGGTGGAACACGTCGCCGTCCGGGGGCCGCATCGTGATGCGGTAGGCCCCGCCCGGCCGGAGGTCGCTCGTCACGTCGGGGATCGTGAAGCCGTCGGGGCCCCACCAGCGGGCCAGCTCCCGCGGCGCGGTCAGGGCCCGGAACACGGCCGGGGGTGCGGCGGGCAGGTGCCGCCGCAGACGCAGCACGAGTCCTTCGTCACGGGCCATCGCGCACCTCCTCCCCCATCGTGGACCGTGCTCGCGCCGTCCACCACACGCACCTCGCCCTCCGGCCGGGAGACGGACGGAGGGCGAGAGGGGCGTGCCGGGGCCGGTGTTACGGCAGGTTGCGGGCCATGACGATCCGCTGGACCTGGTTGGTGCCCTCGTAGATCTGCGTGATCTTGGCGTCGCGCATCATGCGCTCGACCGGGTAGTCACGGGTGTAGCCGTAGCCGCCGAGGAGCTGGACGGCGTCCGTGGTGACCTCCATGGCGACGTCCGAGGCGAAGCACTTGGCGGCGGCGCCCTGGAAGGTGAGGTCGCTGTCGCCGCGCTCGGACTTGGCGGCGGCGGCGTAGGTCAGCTGGCGGGCGGCCTCGATCTTCATGGCCATGTCCGCCAGCATGAACTGGATGCCCTGGAAGTCGGCGATCGGCTTGCCGAACTGCTTGCGCTCCTGGACATAGCCCTTGGCGTAGTCGAACGCACCCTGGGCGACACCGAGCGCCTGGGCGGCGATGGTGATGCGGGTGTGGTCCAGGGTCGCCATGGCCGTGGCGAAGCCGGTGCCCTCCTCGCCGATCATGCGGTCGGCGGGGATGCGGACGTTGTCGAAGTAGACCTCGCGGGTCGGGGAGCCCTTGATGCCGAGCTTCTTCTCCGGGGCGCCGAAGGAGACGCCCGGGTCGGACTTCTCGACGACGAAGGCGGAGATGCCCTTGGAGCGCTTGCTCGGGTCGGTGACGGCCATCACCGTGTAGTAGTCGGAGACACCCGCGTTGGTGATCCAGCGCTTCACACCGTTGAGGATCCAGAAGTCGCCGTCACGGACCGCCTTGGTCTTCATACCGGCCGCGTCGGAGCCGGCGTCCGGCTCGGAGAGGCAGTACGAGAACATCCCGTCGCCCTTGGCCAGCGGCGCGAGGTACTTCTTCTTCAGTTCCTCGGAGCCGGAGAGGATCACCGGGAGCGAGCCGAGCTTGTTCACCGCGGGGATCAGCGAGGACGACACGCAGGCGCGGGCCACCTCCTCGATCACGATCACCGTGGCGAGGGCGTCCGCGCCGGCGCCGCCGTACTCCTCGGGGACGTGCACGGCGTGCAGGTCGCTCGCCACGAGGGCGTCCAGCGCCTCCTGCGGGAAGCGGGCCTCCTCGTCCACCGCGGCGGCGTACGGCGCGATCTTCGCCTCGGCCAGCGAACGGATGGCGTCACGGAGCATGTCGTGCTCCTCGGACGGGCGGTACAGGTCGAAATCAGCCGATCCGGCCAAGGTCTCTCACGCTCCAAGAACGCTCAGGGTGTGCGCGCTAACTACCGTTAAGTAACTCAAATTTTAAGGGCCTGCCCACGCAAGTGATACGTGAGCTGGGCAACAAGGGGAAATGCATCGGGGAAACCGCCCGGTGACGTGCCAGGACGCGCCCCGACTATGCTCAGGCAGCGCATCCCCCGGCATTCTCCCAGGAGCACGCATGAGCCTCAAGATCACCGTGATCGGCACCGGCTATCTCGGCGCCACACACGCCGCGGCCATGGCCGAACTGGGTTTCGAGGTACTCGCCCTGGATGTCGTCAAGGAGAAGATCGAGAAGCTGGAGCGCGGCGAGACCCCGATGTACGAGCCGGGTCTTGAGGACCTGCTGCGCCGGCACGTCGCCGGGATCGAGGGCTCCACCGGGCGGCTGCGCTTCACCCAGGACTGGGCCGAGGTCGGCGCGTTCGGCGACGTCCACTTCGTCTGCGTGAACACCCCGCAGAAGCACGGCGAGTACGCCTGCGACATGTCGTACGTCGAGTCCGCGATCGGCTCGCTCGCCCCGCATCTGACCCGGCCCGCGCTGGTCGTCGGCAAGTCGACCGTACCGGTGGGCTCCGCCGACCGGCTGGCGGCGACGATCGCCGAACTGGCACCGGCCGGCGCGGCGGCCGAGCTGGCCTGGAACCCGGAGTTCCTGCGCGAGGGCTTCGCCGTCGACGACACCCTGCACCCCGACCGGATCGTCGTCGGGGTCCGCAGCGAGCGGGCGGAGAAGCTGCTGCGCGAGGTGTACGCCACCCCGGTCGGGGAGGGGTCGCCGTTCGTGGTCACCGACTTCCCGACGGCGGAGCTGGTGAAGACCGCCGCGAACTCCTTCCTCGCCACCAAGATCTCCTTCATCAACGCGATGGCCGAGGTGTGCGAGGCCGCGGACGGCGACGTGGCGAAGCTGGCCGAGGCCATCGGGTACGACGACCGGATCGGCAAGAAGTTCCTGCGGGCCGGGATCGGCTTCGGCGGCGGCTGTCTGCCCAAGGACATCCGGGCCTTCATGGCGCGGGCCGGTGAGCTGGGCGCCGACCAGGCGCTCACCTTCCTGCGCGAGATCGACTCCATCAACATGCGCCAGCGCGGGCAGATGGTGGAGCTGGCCCGGCAGGCGCTGGGCGGCGGGTCGTTCCTCGGCAAGCGGGTCGCCGTGCTCGGCGCGACCTTCAAGCCGGACTCCGACGACGTCCGGGACTCCCCCGCGCTGAACGTCGCCGGCCAGATACACCTTCAGGGCGGCCAGGTGACCGTCTACGACCCGAAGGGCATGGAGAACGCCCGCCGGGTCTTCCCGACCCTCGGCTACGCCGACTCGGCGCTCGAGGCCGTGCGGGGCGCCGACGTCGTCCTGCACCTGACCGAGTGGCGGGAGTTCCGTGAGCTGGACCCGGCGGAGCTCGGCGACGTCGCGACGACCCGGCTGATCCTCGACGGGCGCAACGCGCTCGACCCGGCGCTGTGGCGCGCGGCGGGCTGGACGTACCGGGCGATGGGCCGTCCGACCGCGTAGGGGCTCCGGCCGCGCGGGACAGGAAATCCGACCGCGCGGGACAGGGAATCCGACCGCGCGGGACAGGGAATCCGACCGCGCGGGACAGGGAATCCGACCGCGCGGCGCAAGGGAGGTCCGGCCGCGCGGGACGTCCGGCCGCGCGGGACGTCCGGCCGCGCGGGAGAAGGGTGACGCCGGTTCGGCCGAGGCTCAGTCGGCCGAACCGGCGTCTGCCTGCATTCTGCCGCACCGGGCCGGTACGTGGCGTAGGAACTCCCTGTGGATCACTCGTCCTTCGCCCGGTAGCGGCGCATCTTGGCGCGGGCCCCGCACACCTGCATGGAGCACCAGCGGCCCCGGCCGGCCGGACTGCGGTCGTAGTACGCCCAGTGGCAGGTGACGGCCTCGCAGGCCTTCAGCCGGTTCCAGGTGCCGGCGACCAGCGCCTCGGCGACGGCCGCCGACACCCGGGAGAGCAGGGGGCCCGGGTCGGCGGGGGCGAGCCGGGCGGAGCCGTCCCCCGGGTCGACGGCCACCAGCAGCGGGGCCGCCGTGAGCAGTTCGCCGAGCGGGGTCACCGCGCGGTGCGGGGCGTGGCCGGCGTGGGCCAGCAGGGCCGCGCGCAGGGACTCGCGCAGCTCACGGGCCGCGGGGAGCTCGTCGTCGGTGAGCCCGAGGCGCGCCCGGCCGTCCGCCGTGTCGAGCGTGTCGGCGCCCGACTCGATGTCCAGCGTGTTGACCAGGGACTCGACCAGGGCCAGGCCTCCCGGCGCGGGCGATCTCTCACTCATGGCCGCACGCTACCTCCCGGTTCGGCAATCCCCTTGCGAGGTTACCTTCACTGCGGGAGCATGGGGTAACGGTTACCGGTTACTCGCACATGCAGGTAACACCGCCTTCGAGGAGGAAAGTCATGGCTCTCGCCGAGCTGGGCGTCGTCGTCCTGGACTGTCCCGACCCGCGCGCGCTCGCCGCGTTCTACTCCGAGGTGCTGGGCGGCACCGTCAAGGGGGACGAGCACTGGGTGGACCTGGAGGTGCCCGGAGGACGGTCGCTGGCCTTCCAGGCCGCCCCCGGGTACGTACCGCCCGCGTGGCCCGCGCCCGAGCACTCCCAGCAGTTCCATCTGGACCTGACCGTCGAGGACCTGGACACGGCCGAGAAGGGCGTGCTGGCGCTGGGCGCCCGGCCGCTGGACACGGAGGACCGCTCGCGCGGCTGGCGTGTGTACGCGGACCCGGCGGGGCACCCCTTCTGTCTGTGCGCCTGCTGATCCGCTCACCGCGCGTCCGCCGACCCAGGAGGGTTCGGATCAGGCCGGCTCCGGTCCGCGGGACACGCCGGCAAGATCCGGAAGAGAGGCCCTGAGCCCCGCCGTCCGGGCGCGGGCCGGTCAGCCGCCCCGCGCCGTGCGGATCACCTCGTCCAGGGTGTCGCGGGAGCGCAGCAGGTCGGCGATCGTGCGGTCGATGCGCTCGCGTTCGGCACCGAGGTCGGCGACCAGTCGGGGGGTGGCGACGGCGGAGGGGCCGCCGTCGGCGTCCCGCATGCAGGGCAGCAGCTGGGCGATCTTCGTGCTGCGCAGGCCCGCCGCGAACAGCTCCTGGATGAGGACGACCCGGTCGACGGCCGCCTCCGGATAGTCCCGGTGCCCGCCGGGCGTCCGGTCGGCCGTCAGCAGGCCCTGGGTCTCGTAGTAGCGCAGGGAGCGCTCGCTGACGTTCGTCCGCCGGGCCAGTTCCCCGATCCGCATCCGCCCTCCCGGGCTTGAATCTGACACTGATGTCAGCTTCTACGGTACGGCCATGACCGCGACCAAGGACACCCCGTTCCGGCTGGGACGCCTCACCCTCCCCCACCGTCTCGTCATGGCCCCGCTGACCCGCAACCGGGCCGAGGCCGACGGCACCCCCACTCCCCTGATGGCCGCCTACTACGCCCAGCGCGCCTCCGCCGCACTGATCGTCGCGGAAGCCTCGACGCCCAACGCGGTCGGGCAGACGTACCCGAACATCACCGCGATCCACACCCCGCGGCACGTGGCGGGCTGGCGGCGGGTGACGGACGCCGTACGGGCCGCCGGGGGCGGAGGGATGTTCCTCCAGCTCCAGCACGGCGGGCGGGTCGGGCATCCGGCGACCAGCGGGCTCACGCCGGTCGCCCCCTCGCCCGTCCCGCTGCCGGAGACGATCGTCACGCCGGACGGGCACCGGCCCTCCGTCACGCCCCGCGAGATGACCCCGGACGACATCCGGGCCACCGTCGCCGACTTCGCGGCGGCCGCCCGCCGCGCGCTCGACGCCGGGTTCGAGGGGGTGGAGGTGCACTCCGCCAACGGCCATCTGCTGCACCAGTTCCTGGCCGGCACCACCAACCGCCGCACCGACGCCCACGGCGGCTCGCTCGCCGGGCGGATCCGGTTCGTGGCGGAGGTCGTGGAGGCGGTGGCCGCGGAGATCGGCCCGGACCGGGTGGGCCTGCGGGTCTCCCCCGGGAACACCGTCAACGGCATCCGGGAGGACGACACGGACGTCCTCTACCCGGCCCTCGTGGAGCGGCTGAAGGACCTCGGACTCGCGTATCTGCACCTGGTGCACGCCGACCCTGACACCGCGCTGTTCCACCGGATCCGGGCCGCGTGGCCGGGGGCGCTGATCGCCAATCCGGTGCTGACGGACCTCACCACGGAGGCCGTCTCCACCGCAACCGGGCGGCTGCTCGCCGCCGGCGCCGACCTGGTCGCCCTCGGCCGGCCCTTCCTGGCCAACCCCGACCTGGTGCGGCGACTGCGGCTCGGCGCGCCGCTGAACCCCGTACGGGACCGGTACTTCATGTACGTGGGCGGGGCGGCCGGCTACACCGACTACCCCGCCCTCGACGAACAGCCCCCTCAGCCGTCCAGCGACTCGATCGTCGCGTGGGACGGGGCGCGGGTGGTCTGAAGGCCGCGGGCCACGTCCTCCGCCGCACCCAGCACCCGGACCGCGTTCTGCCAGGTCAGCTTGGCGAGGTCGGTGGAGGACCAGCCGCGGTCGAGGAGTTCGGCGATCAGGTTGGGATAGCCGGAGACGTCGTTCAGACCGTCGGGCGTGAAGGCCGTGCCGTCGTAGTCGCCGCCGATGCCGAGGTGGTCGATGCCTGCGGCCTCGCGCATGTGGTCGAGGTGGTCGGCGACCGTGGCGACCGTGGCGACCGGGCGCGGGTTGGCCTCCTCGAAGGCCCGGTGGACCTTCATCGCCTCGGCGGTCGTGTCCAGGTCGAAGAACCCGTGGGCGCGCAGGTTCGCACCGGCCGCGGCCGTCCACTCGACCGCGGCCTGGAGGACGAACTTCGGCACGAAGGTCACCATCGCCATGCCGCCGTTGGCGGGGAGGCGTTCCAGGACGTCGTCCGGGACGTTGCGCGGATGGTCGCAGACGGCCCGCGCGGAGGAGTGGGAGAAGATCACCGGGGCCGAGGAGGCGTCCAGCGCGTCCCGCATGGTCGTCGCCGCCACGTGCGAGAGGTCGACCAGCATGCCGAGGCGGTTCATCTCCCGCACGACCTCACGGCCGAACGCCGACAGACCGCCCACGCCGGGCTCGTCCGTCGCGGAGTCCGCCCAGTCCACGTTGTCGTTGTGGGTGAGGGTCATGTACCGCACCCCGAGCCCGTACAGGCCGCGCAGGGTGCCCAGGGAGTTGGCGATGGAGTGGCCGCCCTCCGCACCCATCAGCGAGGCGATACGGCCCTCCGCGCGCGCCGCCTCCATGTCGGCGGCGGTCAGCGCCGCGCGCAGGTCGGCCGGGTGGCGGTCGATGAGCCGGCGGACGCAGTCGATCTGCTCCAGCGTCGCCGGGACCGCGTCGGGCAGGTCCGCGCGCACGTACACCGACCAGTACTGCGCGCCGACCCCGCCCGCCCGCATCCGGGGGATGTCGGTGTGCAGGTGGGCGGTCTGGGAGGCGGCGATGTCCCGGGCGTCGAGGTCGTAGCGCACCTGCTCGCGCAGGGCCCAGGGCAGGTCGTTGTGCCCGTCGGCGACCGGGAACTCGGCGAGCAGTTCCCGGGCCCGCTCCAGGGAGGTCATCCGCGTCACTTCCCGAAACCGAAGCCGCCGGCGGAACCCTCGACCTTGGCGCGCAGCCGCTTGCCCTTCTCGGTGGCCTGGTCGTTCAGCTCCTGCTGGAACTCGCGCATCCGGGCGAGGAGGTCCTCGTCGTGGGCGGCGAGGATCCGGGCCGCGAGCAGGCCCGCGTTGCGGGCGCCGCCCACCGAGACGGTGGCGACGGGGACACCGGCCGGCATCTGCACGATCGACAGCAGGCTGTCCATGCCGTCGAGGTACTTCAGCGGCACGGGCACGCCGATCACCGGCAGCGGCGTCACCGAGGCGAGCATGCCGGGCAGGTGGGCCGCGCCACCGGCGCCGGCGATGATCACCTTCAGGCCGCGCTCCGCCGCCTGCTCGCCGTACGCGATCATCTCGCGGGGCATGCGGTGCGCGGAGACGACGTCGACCTCGTAGTCGATCTCGAACTCGTCGAGGGCCTGGACGGCGGCCTCCATCACCGACCAGTCGCTGTCCGAACCCATGACGATGCCTACAACTGGGCTCATTCGGTGATCGTGCCTCTCAGGTAGCCGGCTGCGTGACGGGCGCGCTCCAGCACGTCGCCGAGGTCGTCGCCGTAGGTGTTGACATGACCGACCTTGCGGCCGGGCTTCACGTCCTTGCCGTACATGTGGATCTTGAGCTGGGGGTCCCGGGCCATGCAGTGCAGATACGCGGAGTACATGTCCGGGTAGTCGCCGCCGAGGACGTTCACCATGACCGTCCATGGCGCACGGGGGCGCGGGTCGCCCAGCGGCAGGTCCAGGACCGCGCGGACATGGTTGGCGAACTGGCTGGTGATCGCGCCGTCCTGGGTCCAGTGGCCCGAGTTGTGCGGGCGCATCGCCAGCTCGTTGACGAGGATCCGGCCGTCGCGGGTCTGGAACAGCTCAACGGCGAGATGGCCGACGACACCGAGTTCCTTGGCGATCGTCAGGGCCATCTCCTCGGCCTGCAGCGCGAGCGCCGGGTCGAGGTCGGGGGCGGGGGCGATCACGGTGTCGCAGACGCCGCCGACCTGCTGCGACTCGACGACCGGGTAGGCGACGGCCTGGCCGTGCGGGGAGCGCACGACGTTGGCGGCCAGCTCACGGACGTAGTCGACCTTCTCCTCGGCGAGCACCGGGACGCCGGCGCGGAACGGCGCCGCGGCCTCCTCGGCCGAGTCGACGACCCAGACCCCCTTGCCGTCGTAGCCGCCGCGGACGGTCTTGAGGACGACCGGGAAGCCTTCCCCTTCGGCGGCGAAGGCGGCCACGTCGGCCGGGTCGGCCACGATCCGGTGCCGTGGGCACGGCACCCCGATCGCGTCCAGCTTCGCGCGCATCACACCCTTGTCCTGGGCGTGCACGAGCGCGTCCGGGCCGGGGCGCACGGGGATGCCGTCCGCCTCCAGCGCCCGGAGGTGCTCGGTGGGTACGTGTTCGTGATCGAAGGTGATCACATCGCAGCCCCGCGCGAAGTCACGGAGCGTGTCGAGGTCGCGATAGTCGCCGACGACGACCTCGCTCACCACCTGCGCCGCTGAATCCTGCGGGGTGTCACTGAGGAGCTTGAACCTGATGCCGAGCGGGATGCCCGCCTCGTGTGTCATACGAGCGAGCTGACCCCCGCCGACCATGCCGACTACCGGGAACGTCACGCCCCCAGGGTATCGGCCGCGCCACGGCGGCCGGATCCCGCGCCTCGCCGGGGCCGGACCTTCGCCCCGCCAAGGGCCGATCCTCGCCCCGCCGGGGCCGGGTCCTGCGCCTCTTACCGATCCCTTTCCCGCCTCACACCAGCGGTTTCCCCGCGTGTTTCCGTACTTCTTTTCCCGCCTGTTTCCGCGCTGGTTCCGGTGTTTCTTTCGGTGCTTCTTCGCGTTCCGTTCCCTCGCCCGTGAGCTCGACCACAGGAAACCGACAAGAGTGGTGGTTAGCATGGCTGGGTTGACGAAACCGACTCCCGGACGGGGGCCTGCACGGCCATGGACCATGGTTCCTCGGGGCATTCTTCGGGGCTGCGGCGGCTCGCCCGCGAGCTCGCCAAGTTCGGCGCCGTGGGCGGTGCGGGGCTGCTGGTCAACCTGGGCGTGTTCAATCTCGTACGCCAGTTCACCGACCTCCAGGTGGTGCGCGCCAGCGTCATCGCGACGATCGTGGCGATCGTCTTCAACTACATCGGGTTCCGGTACTTCACCTACCGCGACCGCGACAAGAGCGGGCGGACCAAGGAACTGACGCTGTTCCTGCTGTTCAGCGTGGTCGGGCTGGTCATCGAGAACGGGCTGCTGTTCACGGCGACGTACGGCTTCGGCTGGGACAGCCCGCTCCAGAGCAACATCTTCAAGTTCCTCGGCATCGGCGTGGCCACCCTGTTCCGGTTCTGGTCCTATCGCACCTGGGTGTTCCGGACGCTGCCCGCGAAGGAGGCCGTGGCCAACGCGGAGTCCTTCCTGGCGGAGGGTCCCCGGGGCACCGGGCAGCCGCAGGCCCGCAAGCCGAAGCCCACGGCCCGCCAGCGGGCCTGAGCGCCACCGGCGGGCCCGAGCGCCGCCGCGGAGGTCTCCGCGCCCGGCCGTCGGCCCCCGGCTACCTGACCGTCGGTTCGTCCTCCTCCGGCGCCTTCTTCGCCGGCGCCGTACGGGACAGGAACAGACCGAAGACCGGCGGCTGCACCTGGAGCATCTCCAGGCGGCCGCCGTCGGCCTCCGCGAGGTCGCGGGCGACGGCCAGGCCGATGCCCGTCGAGTTGCGGCCGCTGATCGCCCGCTCGAAGATCCGCGCGCCCAGGTCGGTGGGGATGCCGGGGCCCTCGTCGGTGACCTCGATGACGGCCTGGTTGCCGGTCACCCGGGTGCGCAGCGCGACCGTGCCGCCCCCGTGCATCAGCGAGTTCTCGATCAGCGCGGCCAGCACCTGGGCCACCGCGCCCGGCGTGCCGACCGCCCGCAGATGCCGCTTGCCGGAGCTGACGATGGCCCGGCCCACACCGCGGTAGGCGGGCCGCCACTCGGCGAGCTGCTGCTGGATGACCTCGTCGAGGTCGAAGGTGACCGCGGAGCCGTTGCGCGGGTCGCGGGCGTTGGTCAGCAGGCGTTCGACGACGTCCGTCAGCCGCTCGACCTGGGTGAGCGCGATCGTGGCCTCGTCCTTCACCGTGTCCGGATCGTCGGTGAGGGTGATCTCCTCCAGCCGCATCGAGAGCGCCGTGAGGGGGGTGCGCAGCTGGTGGGAGGCGTCGGCGGCCAGCCGGCGCTCGGCGGTGAGCATCCGGGCGATGCGCTCGGCCGAGGAGTCCAGGACGTCGGCGACCCGGTCCAGCTCGGGGACTCCGTAGCGCTTGTGGCGGGGGCGCGGGTCACCGGAGCCGAGGCGCTCGGCGGTCTCCGCGAGGTCGGTCAGCGGGGAGGCGAGGCGGTTGGCCTGCCGGATGGCCAGCAGCACCGCCGCGATCACCGCGAGCAGCGCCACCAGGGCGATGATCAGCAGGGTGCGGCCGACCTCCCGGGTGACCGTGGAGCGCGGCTCCTGGACCAGGACGGTCTCGCCCTCCTCGCCCTCGGCCGTGGACCGGATGACGTCGCCCTCGGGCTTGTCGCCGACCTCGATGGCCGGCCGCCCGGGGATCCGGATCATGGCGTAGCGGTCCTGGGTGACCTGGTCGCGGAGTATGTCGGCGGTGACGTTCTCCGCTCCCACCAGCCGGCTGTCCACGATGCTGGCCAGCCTCAGCGCCTCGGAGTCCACCCGTTCCTGGGCGCTGTTGCTGATCGTGCGGGTCTCGACGATGACGAGCGACACCCCGAAGACGGCGATGACGACGAGAACGACGGCGAGGGTGGACTGAATGAGACGACGACGCAAGGTGCTCTCCGGACGGTGACGCCAAAGGACCGGTTCGGGGCGGCCCACCCCCGGATTCCCCGGACCGGAGGCGAACCGTCGGCCCCGTTCAGCTCTTCTCGAACCGGAAGCCCACACCCCGCACGGTGGCGATGTACCGCGGGTTCGCCGCGTCGTCCCCGAGCTTCTTCCGCAGCCACGAGATGTGCATGTCGAGCGTCTTGGTCGAGGACCACCACGTCGTGTCCCACACCTCGCGCATCAGCTGGTCGCGGGTGACGACCCGGCCCGCGTCGCGCACCAGCACCCGCAGCAGGTCGAACTCCTTGGCGGTGAGCTGGAGCTCCTCGTCGCCCATCCACGCCCGGTGCGACTCGACGTCGATCCGCACCCCGTGCGTGGCCGGCGGCTGGGCGGGCTCGGCGGAGCCGCGCCGCAGCAGGGCCCGGACCCGGGCGAGCAGTTCGGCGAGCCGGAAGGGCTTGGTGACGTAGTCGTCGGCGCCCGCGTCGAGACCGACGACGGTGTCCACCTCGTCGGCGCGCGCGGTCAGGATCAGGATGGGCACGGTGTGGCCCTCGGAGCGCAGCCGGCGGGCCACCTCCAGGCCGTCCATGCCGGGCAGGCCCAGGTCCAGCACGACCAGGTCGATGCCGCCCTGCATCCCGGCGTCGAGCGCGGTCGGTCCGTCCTCACGCACCTCGACCTCGTACCCTTCCCGGCGCAGTGCGCGGGCCAGCGGCTCCGAGATGGACGCATCGTCCTCGGCGAGCAGTACACGGGTCATGAGCTGATGGTAGTCCGCACGGGGCAAGGCCCGAAGCGTGATCGACGGCGCCGTTTCTTACCCAGGGACATCCGGGACAAGCCGGGGCACCGGCCCTCGTCGGCCGGGGCACCGGCCCTCGTCGGCCGAGGGGCGGACCTGCGGTCGAGGGATGACAGGATGGTACGGACCTTCAAAACCCCGTCACGGTTCCTTGATCACCTGTGATCCGTGTCTCAAGTCCTTCCATATCCGGCACTCTGCTGACGTATGGTGAAACAACGCCTGTACACCACAGGGACCTTTGGCGCATGTGACGCTGAAGGTCTCTTTTGTGTGCGAGTCGGTGCGGGGCCTCGCCCCCGCCGGCGCTGAAAGGAATGACCTACGGCCGGGCCTCGACCGCGCGACGCGCGCAGAGGCGTGGATCCCGGTGGTCGCCGTCCGCCGCTCCGCGACCCGGAGCGGACCCCCCATGGACGTGGGGTGGACGGCCCCCGCCCGCCGGTGCCGGCCGCCCCCCACCGGGCGCGCATCCGCTCATGCACGCGCGTCCCGAGCAGCAAGGAACGACCATGGCGTCCAGCCTGACGAAGGACTCGGTCCGCCCGGGCACCCCCGGTTCCGAGAAGACCTTCTTCGGCCACCCCCGCGGACTGGCCACTCTCTTCATGACCGAGATGTGGGAGCGATTCTCCTACTACGGCATGAAGGCCCTGCTCCCGCTGTACCTGGTGGCACCGGGCGGCCTGCACCTGAGCGCGGCCACCGCGACCGCGATCTACTCGGTGTACCTGTCCCTCGTGTACCTGCTCGCCCTCCCCGGCGGCTGGTTCGCGGACCGCGTCCTCGGTCCCCGCAAGACGGTCGCCGTGGCCGGCGCGATCATCATGCTCGGCCACCTGACCCTGGCCCTGCCGAACTCCGGCACCTTCTTCGCGGGCCTCGGCCTCGTCGCCGTCGGTTCCGGTCTGCTGAAGGCCAACATCTCCACGATGGTCGGCCACCTCTACGAGGGCCCGGACGACCCGCGCCGTGACGGTGGCTTCACCGTCTTCTACATCGGCATCAACCTCGGCGCCTTCGCCGCCCCGCTGGTCATCGGCACCATCGGCGAGAACGTCAACTGGCACCTGGGCTTCGCGCTCGCCGCGCTCGGCATGGCGCTGGGTCTGGCCCAGTTCCTGCTCGGCAGCCGCCACCTCGACGCCCGCTCGGACGTCGTGCCGACCCCGATGAGCGCCGCCGAGAAGTCCGCCACGCTGCGCAAGGCCGGTCTGTGGGCCGCCGTCGCCGCCGTCTTCTACACGGTCGTCGTCGTCACCGGCCACTACACCCTGAACTGGCTGCTGGTCCCGATCACCATCGCCGGTCTCGTCATCCCGGTCATGGTCATCGCCCGCATCAAGCGGGACAAGGACCTGGACCGCGCCGAGCAGTCGAAGATGTCCGCGTACATCTGGTTCTTCGTCGCCGCGGCCGTGTTCTGGATGATCTACGACCAGGGCGGCTCGACCGTCTCCCTGTTCGCCGACTCCTCCGCCGACAACACGGTCTTCGGCTGGGAGTTCCCGGTCTCCTGGTACCAGTCGGTCAACCCGGTCATGATCATGGCGCTGGCGCCGGTCTTCGCCTGGGCCTGGCTGGCGCTGGCCCGCCGCGGCAAGGAGCCGAGCACCGCGACCAAGTTCGCGATGGGCCTGGTCATGATCGGTGCGTCCTTCTTCCTGTTCCTCGCCCCGCTGGCGATCGCCGAGGGCGGTCACAAGGCGGCCGCGATGTGGCTGGTCGGCATCTACTTCGTCCAGACGGTCGGCGAGCTGACGCTGTCCCCGGTCGGTCTGTCGGTCACCACGAAGATGGCGCCCGCGAAGTACGCCTCCCAGATGATGGGCGTCTGGTTCCTGGCCGTCACCGCAGGTGACGCCACCACCGGTCTGCTCGCCATCGCCGGCGTCGACCTCAACAAGACGGGCATCGTGGCCTTCCAGGCCGTCCTGGCCGTCGCCGCCGGCGCCGCGGTGTGGATGTACCGCAAGCGCGTCAAGGAACTGATGGGCAACGTCAACTGACGTCCGTCCCGTAGCTCTGTGGAGGGCCATCCCGGTTTCGGCCGGGGTGGCCCTCCGGGCGTTTCAGCGCTGCCGCGTCCGCCCCGGCATGAAGGTGAACACCGCCGCGCCGAGCAGCACGGCCGTGCCCGCGACCAGGCCGAGGGCCTTCAGGGTGCCGTGGTCGCCCGCGCCGGTCTCGGCGAGGCCGCCGCTGGTCGACGTGGACCCGGACGTGCTCCCGCCGGACGAGGAGGAGCCGTTGCCGCCGGACGCGCCGCTCGCCTGTTCCTCGGTGTCCAGGGTGAGGGAGACGGAGGTGCTGTCCGGGGTGCAGGTCGTGGTCGTACCGAGGGCCTCGATGATCAGCACGCCCGGGGAGAGCGTGGACTCACCGGTCGCGCCCGGCTTGTAGGTGCCGGTCAGGTCGGGGATCTCGATCGGATCCCCCTGCTTGACGGCCGAGGCGTTCGTCGGGCCCGTCACCTGCACCGATCCCTGGTCCGAGCCGCCCAGCACGACCTGCATCGACGGCTTCACCGAGTCGGCCGGGATGTCGATCGGGCTGTCCATCACCGACTTCTTGAACTGCACGGTGAGGTCGTAGCTCCCGCCGTTCTTCTTCGCGTTGATCTGCACCGGCGAGGTCGCCTTCTTCTCGCCGATGGGCGACTGGCAGGTGTAGGGGACGTCCACGACCTGGCCGGTGAAGTCGGTCTGGCCGGGCGAACCCGAGGTGCTGGGCGAGGCCGAGGCCGAGTCCGAGTCCGAGGGGGACGGCGACGAGGACTGGCTCGCCGAGGACGAGTCCGAGGGATCGGGCGAGCCGCTGGGGCTGGACGACCCCGAACTCCCCTCCCCCGCCGTCACCGTGAGGGTCGCCGCCGGCTGCACGGCCTCCGTGGGCGCGCACTTGGTGTCCGTCGACAGCGCGTTGACGACGTACGCGCCCGGCGTGAGCGTCACCTGCCCCGCCGCCGTCAGCTTCAGCGTGCCCTTCATGTCGGACAGCGTCATCGCGCCGCCCTTGGGGATCGCCGGGTTCTCGCGCGGCCCCTGCATCGCGATGTCCGCGGTCTGCGCGCCGGCCGCCTCGAGGGTGCCGGACGGCTGCACCGAGTTCGCGGGCAGGTCGATGATGTCGGGGTTCTTCGACGCGGCCTGGGTGAACTTCCAGACGATCTCGACGGTGTCGCCGACCTTCGCCGTCGCCGGGGCGGTGATCTCGACCTTGGTGGTCCCGTTGACGTCGGGCAGACCGATGCCCGACGGCGGGACGCACTTGGTGGCGTAGGCCACCTCGGCGGCCTGGGCCTGCCCGGCGGTCACGCCCAGCAGGGCGGCGGCTCCGGCGAACAGGACGACGGCACCGGCCGCCGCGGCCCTCTTCCGCCGTCCCGCACCGGGCGGTGCGGCTCTCTCGCTCTCGCTCACTGGGTTCCCTTCCTGCTCGGAGTCGTCGGACTCGTCGGACGGTCGTCGTGCGGTGCGGAGAGCCGGCCCGCCGCCGGGCCCGGACCGGCGTCCGGGGTGAACCAGGGCAGGGTCGGGGCGGACACGGGGGGCGGATCCTGGGCGGCCGTGGTCCGGCGCCGGAAGGCGTGGAGCCCGGGGGTGCGGCGGCGCAGGGCGTGCGGGCGCGGACCGCGGCCGGGCCGGCCGGCCCGCGG
Organism: Streptomyces phaeofaciens; assembly: GCF_014648915.1. GTDB lineage: Bacteria > Actinomycetota > Actinomycetes > Streptomycetales > Streptomycetaceae > Streptomyces > Streptomyces phaeofaciens. Next base: position 55,156 of record NZ_BMSA01000013.1, read on the forward strand.
TGGCCGTACGCGGTCGACCACCGCCATGCCGATACGGAACACCGCGGCCGGCACGACCACGCAGAGCAGGATCCAGAACAGGGTCACGCCCCAGGGGCGGCCCACGCCCCACGGCTGCTCGGCGATGACCTTCCCGCCGTACTTCAGGGAGACGGTGTAGTCGCCGTGGGCACCGGCGGCGAGTTCGACGGGAAGGGCGACCCGGGCCTTCTTGCCGGGGGCGATCGTGCCGCGCCACTGGCGCTCGTCCCACTGCGGGGCGAACACGCCGTGGGCGGTGCCGACCTGGAAGACGGGGTTCTTCACGGCCGCGGTGCCGACATTGCCGACGGTGAAGACGAGCGTGCGGTCGGCCGGTGCCCCGAACCAGGTGAGCAGTCCGCTCGATCCCTCCAGCCGGGTGTCGGTGAGGACGGACAGCCGTCCGCCGGAGGTCTCCTCGGGCAGCGGTTCGACGGGGTGGCCGGCCACCTGGAACACCGCGTCGGCCTGTTCCTTCGCGCCGGTCGCGGTGGCCACGTGCACCACGCACGGGCACGGCACCGGCGGCTCGGCCACGGGCAGCCGGCGGCTGAAGCGGCCGTCGGCGTCCGTGGTGACGGCCCGGCCGTCCGCGTTGGCGCAGGAGTTGGTGCCGCCGACCACACCCCGGGCGGGTGTCGCCCGCCCGCAGACCAGCACCATCAGCAGGGTGCGCGCCGGCCAGCCGCTGCCGCTGACGGTGACCGCGCCGCCGGTGCCCGCCTGGGAGTCGGAGAGGGTGACGACGGGTTTTCCGGCCGCCGAGGCCACGCCGCCCGCCGGCGGCACGAGAAGGACCAGTGCCACCGCCAGCACCATCGTCCGCAGCGTCCGTCTCACGTCCCCGCTCCCCTCGCTTCGGCCTCGCGCCCGCGCCGCCGTACGACCGCGGCGGCCGCCGCGGCCGCCAGCGCGCCCACCGCCGTCCCCGCCGCGAGGGCTCCCCACGGCACGAACCGGGCCGAGGTCCGGCCGGTGGCCCGCGCGGCGCCCGGCGCGGTGACCGTCAGGCGCACGGTCACGGAGTCCAGCGCCGGCCGGTCGGGCCACGGCTCGTCGAGCCGCAGCCGGCGGCCCGGGGGCAGCCGGACGGGCAGAGCGCGCGGCGCACGCTCCAGTACGGTGCCGAGCACCCCGCGCGCCCGTACCGCGAGCGTCGGCACCAGCTCGGTCGTCCCCCGGTTGACCAGCTCGTACGTGATCCGGTCCGCGCGCACGGCCACATGCTCGACGGTCAGCGCGGGCAGTTCCGGCCCGCCGACCCGCACCAGCAGCCGCAGGGCGACCCGCCGCCCCGTGGACTCCCGTACGACGATCGCCCCGGTCCGCTCGCCCGGCGCCGCGTCCGACGGCACGGTCACGGCGAACGGCACCTCGGCCCGGGTACGGGCGGGCACCCGCAGGGTGGCCTCGGCGAAGGTCACGGGGAGCCCGCTGCCGGCCAGCCGCACGGTGAGCGCCCGCGCGCCCCGGTTGACCACGGACACACTGTCCTGGAGCACGGCCCCGGGCACCCCCTCCGCGTAGAACGCCGGCCGACCCCCGCCGGAGGGCACGGCCGTCCAGCCGCCGGGGCCGGGCGTGGCGCCGAGCAGCAGCGGCAGGGACAGCAGCAGGACTGCGCGGGCGGCGGACGGCATCGGCGGCTCCGGCGAGGCTCTCGGTCGGTGGAGGTCAGCGGGGCTGGTGACGCCGGGTCAGCCAGAGGGTGCCGGCCGCGCCCAGCAGCAGGACGGTGCCGCCGAGGGTGCCGAGGGCGATCGCGGAGTCCTCGGGGCCGGTCTGCGGGAGTTCCCCGCCGGTGTCGCCGCCGGTCGAGGAGCCGCCGGTGGACGAGCCGCCCGTCGACGAACCGCCCGTGCCGCCGGCCGCCGTCACATCGAGGGTGAGGGAGGGTCCGGGGTTGTTGCCGGGCGTGCAGGTGGTCGTCGTACCGAGCGCCTTGATGGTGAGGATCCCGGCGGTGAAGGTGACCTTGCCGGTCTTCTTCGGGGTGTAGGTGCCGCTCAGGTCGTTGATCTTGATCGGGGTGTTCTCGGGGATCGCGGCCTGGTTCGCCGGGCCGGTCACGGCGAGCGTGCCGCTGTCCGCGCCGCCGAGCTTGATCGTGGCGCTGGGGTTCATCGAGCCCTTGCCGAGTTCGACCGGGCTGGAGGAGACACCTTTCTGCCACGACATGGTGATCTTGTAGCCGCTGCCGCTCTTGACGCCCTTGATGTCGATCGGCGACACGGCGCTCTTGTCACCGATGGGGGTCTTGCAGGCGTAGTTGACGTCGACGACCTCGGCCACGGCCACCGGGGCGGCCATCCAGACCGCCGAGCCGGCCAGGGCCGCGGCGGCCGCGAGCGCGGCGGTTCGCTTCCGGTTCGACACGGTCCGTCCCCTCACTCCCACCACCCCGCCATAACTGACGAGGCATCAGATCGAGCCGTCAAGGTACGCCCGGCACGATGAGGAGGGAAGAGAAGGGGCACGCCGGAGTTGTGACGATCCGGCGTGCGAAATCGGGGGACTCGGAGGACGCCCGGGGCGCGGCGGGGCACCTGTGGCACCCCGGGGGGCACCGTTCGGGCCGGCACACGGACGAGCGCTCGGCCCGGGGCTCAGGCCGGCACACGGACGAGCGCTCGGCCCGGGGCTCAGGCCGGCACACGGACGAGCGCTCGGCCCGGGGCTCAGGCCGACGATCGGCCCGACATCGGACCCAGCCCGGCGCGGGCACCGGCATCGGCACCTGGCCCGGCGCGGGCACCGGCACCGGCACTCAGCCCGGCACCGATGGTGGCACCGGCCCGGCCCTCAGGCCGGAGCGCCCAGTTCCGCCCAGACCGTCTTGCCCGCGACGCCCGGCGCCCGTACGACGCCCCAGTCCAGGCAGAGGCGCTGCACGATGAACATGCCGTGGCCGCCCGGGCGGCCGGAGCGATGCGGGGTGCGGGGCGCCGGCTGGCCCGTGCCGCGGTCGGAGACCTCGACGCGGATCACCTTCCGGTCGCAGCCGATGACCATCTGCTCCGGCCCCTCCGCGTGCAGGCAGGCGTTGGTGACCAGCTCGGAGACGACGAGCAGCACGTCCTCGGCGGCCGCCCGCCGGTCCGCGGTGGCCGCGGGCAGCCAGCCCCACGCGTACAACGCCTGACGGGCGAAGTCGCGGGCGAGCGGAACGACGCCGCTCGCCCCGTCGAAGCTCAGCCGACGGACCTGGGGGCCGTCCGAGGCCCCGGAAGCGCCGCCGGGCTCCGGCTCCTGCTCGGGACCGCGGTCGCCCGGCGAGTAGGGCCGGGTGGTGCTCATCAGCGCTTCACCTCACCGATTCGCCAGTGCACGATTCAGAAGTCATCACTCAGATGTCATCGCTCGGAAGTCAATACGTGGATCAACGGCGTTTCCGCCAACCTCGCTGTCGCTCTCGCCGCCGCTCTTGCCGCCGACATGTTCAGGATGACTCCTGCCCGGGGTATCGGACGGAACACCCCTGTCTTCGCTGCGGCGAAGAACAGCCGGGCGACGGGCGGCGGAACTCAGCCGTCCTCGTCGGCGAGCGCCGCGTCCAGCGAGTCGTGCACGGTGAAGACCGCGTCCGCACCGGTGATCTCGAAGACCCGCGCCACGACGGGCTGCATCCCCGCCAGATGGACCCCGCCCCCGGCCGCCTCGGCCTTCAGCCGGGCGCCCAGCAGGACATTGAGCCCCGTGGAGTCGCAGAACTCCAGGCGCGAGCAGTCCACCACCAGGCGGCTGAGCCCCTTGGAGAGGCAGTCCTCCAACGGCTCTCGCAAAAGATCGGCGGTGTGGTGGTCCAGCTCACCCGCCGGGGTCACCACGGCGCTGGATCCCTCTTGCCGCACCTCGACCAGAAGCCGGCCCGACTGTGCGCTGCCGACCGTCCCGCGGTCCATGCGTGTCTCTCCCGGGTTCGCTCACTGCTTGTGGAACTGCTCACCGTACGACGTGCCGATGCCCTCGAACACTACGCCTTCGTCACGTGCCTCAACACCCGAACAAGTACCCACAAACGGACATAACCGAACAAAATGCACTTGCGATCGATTCGGTAAAGCAGGTAGGGCTAGAGGAACACCTGATCCGACACGGCCGGCTTTGGAGGCGCCGCACACCAGTAGTGCACTCACTGGCTTCGGCAGCCGTATGCCGACAACGATGGAGGACATCATGTCACCCCGGCTCGACGCATCGCATACCCGGACGGCGCTGTCGACACCCCCACCGGAACAGCTGGATCCCATCGCGGAGCTCCCCGAGATCCCTCCGTACGACGAGATCGGCGCCGTGGACGCGCGGGCCCTCTCCAAGACCCTCTTCGAGCGGCTGGAGTCCCTCGAAGAAGGCACGCACGCGTACTCCTACGTCCGCAACACGCTCGTCGAGCTGAACCTCGCGCTCGTCAAGTTCGCCGCCGCCCGCTTCCGCTCGCGCAGCGAGCCGATGGAGGACATCGTCCAGGTCGGCACGATCGGCCTGATCAAGGCGATCGACCGGTTCGAGCTGTCCCGCGGCGTCGAGTTCCCCACCTTCGCGATGCCGACGATCATCGGCGAGATCAAACGTTTCTTCCGCGACACGTCGTGGTCGGTGCGCGTCCCGCGCCGGCTCCAGGAACTGCGGATCGACCTGGCCAAGGCGGGCGACGAGCTGTCCCAGAAGCTGGACCGCGCCCCCACGGTCGCGGAACTGGCGGAACGGCTCGGCCTCAGCAACGACGAGGTCGTGGAGGGCATGGCGGCGTCGAACGCCTACACCGCCTCCTCCCTGGACGCCCAGCCGGAGGAGGACGACGCGGAGGGCGCCCTCGCCGACCGCATCGGCTACGAGGACCACGGGCTCGAAGGCATCGAGTACATCGAGTCGTTGAAGCCGATGATCGCGGAACTCCCGCCCCGCGACCGCCAGATCCTCTCCCTCCGCTTCGTCGTGGGCCTGACCCAGTCGGAGATCGGCGAGGAACTCGGCATCTCCCAGATGCACGTCTCCCGCCTGCTCTCACGAACCCTGGGACAGCTGCGGAAGGGCCTGACCGTCGAGGAATGAGGCGCGGGGAGGTTTTCCGGCCGACCGGCGCCCGTTCACCCGGTCGCCGCTTGCCGCTTGCCGACTGCCGCTTGTCGACTGCCGCTTGCCGACTGCCCGGCTCCTGGTTACCCCCGGAAACCTCCCCACGCCACCCCTCAGCCACTATGGTCACCTCCACCCCAGACTGACCAGTAGGTCAGCGACGGCGAGGAGGGCGGACACGTGGTCGGTGCCGATGACGGCTACGACGGGCGGAGCGGGCACGGCGGGCCCGTCGGCGACACCGGCGATTCCGGCGGCTCCGACGGCCGGCTGACCGAGTCGCTGCGGGGCGCCCCCGCGACCGCGTACCCGGCGTTGCGCGTGCTGCGTCAGCGGCACGAACCCTCCGTCCTGGCCTACGCCCGCCTCTGCGCGACCGGCGAGCCGGCGGCCCGCCGGCTCGCGGCGGAGGCGTTCACCCTCGCGGCCAGAAGCACGGCACGCGGCAGCGAGCCCGGCGGCGCCTGGCGGCACCAACTCCTTCTCCAGGTCGGCCGGGCGGCGGCCGACTGGGCCACGGACGACCGGGCCGGCGGCCTCGACTCGGGCCTGCTCCTCGTGCTCAACACCGCGCCGACGCCCGGCGGTCCGGTCCCTCCCCTCCTGCGCGCCTTCCGCTCCCTCCCCTCTCGCGCACAGGGCCTGATCTGGTACGGCGTCGTCGAGCGGGAGCACCCCGAACGAACCGCCGTACTCCTCGGCCTGACCCCCGAGGACGTCACCTACGGCATCCCCACCGCCCTGCACTCCCTGGCCCAGGCCTGTCTGCGGCTGCGCCTCGCCGCCTCCGACGACCCGCGGTGCGGGGACTTCCGCCGGCTGATCGAGGAGTCGGTGCGCGCGCAGGGAGCACGGCGCAGCGCCGACCTGGAGGCCCACCGGGCGCACTGCCCGCACTGCGCGACGGCCTACGAGGAGCAGTGCGCGCTGCGGGACACCCCGCGTACGGCGCTGGCGGAGGGGCTGCTGCCGTGGGGCGGGACGGCGTACGTGCGGGAGGAGCCCGAGCCGGCGGGGTCGCGCACGGGTACGGGTGCGGGTACGGCGGCGACCGTGCGAAGACCGCGGCAGCGCCGGCTGGTGCTGGGGGCGGCGGGGGTCGCGGGCGTGGTGCTGCTGGTCGTGGTGGTGTCGGCCTCGGGCGACCCGGGGGACCCGGCGGGGGCGGTCGTGGCGGCCCCGTCGACGGCTCCCCCGGTGACGATCACCACGACGGCGACGGTCTCGGCGAGCCCCTCCGCCTCCCCGTCCCGCGGACCGAGTTCCTCCCCGTCCCGCACGAGCGCGCCCCCGAAACCTACGCCGACGCCGAAGCCGACGCCGACCCCGTCCCCGACCCGGGCGCCCGGCGCGACGTACGCCCAGGTCGTGAACGTGGCCACGGGCGGCTGTCTGGAGGTGGCGGGGGACTTCGACAACGGCACGGACGTGATGACGGTGCCGTGTTCGGCGTCGTCGAGCCAGCGGTGGCGGGTGGACGCGGAACGCGGCGTGCTCCAGTCGTACGCCGACCCCGACTTCTGCCTCGACAGCCGGGGCTCCGTCGACAACGGTGTGGGTGTCTGGCAGTGCTCGTCGGTGGAGGGACGCCACGGGGAGAACCTGACGTTCACCGTCGACCCCGACGGCACCATCCGCCCGGCGATCGCCATCGCGACGGGGGTGACGGCGCAGGCCGACGGCGGGGTGACCCTGGAACCACTGGACGGCGGCACGGCTCAGCTGTGGCGGGCGGGAGCGGTGTGACGCGCGTCGATCCACTGCCGCCGCACCCGGCGGCGGGCCCCTGCCGGACCGCAGGTCAACCGGCGACGGGCCCCTGCCGGACCACCCGTACGCCGCGTCGCCACACCTCGGAGACCAGGGGCACGCCCGGGCGGTAGGCCAGGTGGACATGGCTCGGGGCGTCCAGGAGGGTCAGGTCTGCCCGGGCGCCCGGGGTCAGGCGGCCGATGTCGGTGCGGCGCAGGGCCGCCGCGCCGCCGGCCGTCGACGACCACACCGCCTCGTCGGGGGTCATCCCCATGTCCCGCACCGCGAGGGCGATGCAGAAGGGGACCGAGGAGGTGAAGGAGGAGCCGGGGTTGCAGTCCGTGGACAGGGCGACGGTGACGCCCGCGTCCAGGAGCCGGCGGGCGTCCGGCCACGCGGCGCGGGTGGAGAACTCGGCGCCGGGCAGGAGCGTGGCGACCGTGTCGCCGTTCGCCAGGGCGTCGACGTCGGCGTCCGTGAGGTGGGTGCAGTGGTCGGCGCTGGCCGCGTCGAGTTCGACCGCCAGCTGGACGCCGGGGCCGTAGGAGAGCTGGTTGGCGTGGATGCGGGGGTGCAGGCCCTTCGCCCGGCCGGCCGTGAGGATCGCCCGGGCCTGGTCGCCGTCGAAGGCGCCCTTCTCGCAGAAGACGTCGATCCAGCGGGCGTGGGGCGCGCAGGCGTCGAGCATCTCGCCGGTGACCAGGGCGACATAGCCGGCCGGGTCGTCGGCGAAGTCGGGGGACACGATGTGGGCGCCGAGGTAGGTGACCTCGTCGGTGTGGGCGGCGGCCAGGCGCAGGGCGCGGGCCTCGTCGGCGACCGTGAGGCCGTACCCGGACTTCGTCTCGAAGGTGGTGGTGCCCTGACGGAGGGCCTCGGCGAGGTGACGGGTGAGGTTCGCCTCGAGTTCCTCGTCGGTCGCGGCGCGGGTGGCGGCGACCGTGGTGCGGATGCCGCCCGCGGTGTAGCCGCGGCCGGACATACGGGCGTTGAACTCCTCCGTGCGGTCGCCCGCGAAGACGAGGTGCGAGTGGGAGTCGACGAAGCCCGGGAGGACCGTGCGGCCGCGGGCGTCGACCCGGTTGTCAGTGGCGGGTGCTTTGCTGGATTCACCGGTCCACGCGATGCGGTCGCCGACGATGACGACGGCCGCGTCCCGGACCAGCCCGAGGGGGGAGCCGTCACCGGAGGAGGGGTCGTTGGTGACCAGCGTGGCGATGTTGGTGATGACGGTCGTGCTGCTCATCGTGTCCTCGTGGGGGGCGTGGGCGGGGGCGGGCGAGGTGGTCAGGAGCGCAGATCGGCCACGGCCCGCGCCAGGGCCTGCGGCACATCGGGTACGAGCGTGTGGACCCCGTCGCGTACGACGTGCCGGCCCGCGACGACCGTGTGCCGTACGTCCGCCCCGGTCGCCGCGAATACGGCGGTCTCGGCGCCGAGCCTGGGCAGCGGGCCCGCGGTCCTGACGGTGTCGAGGGCGATCGTCGTGAAGTCGGCGGGGGCACCGGTCTCCAGGGTGCCCGCCTCGGGGCGGCCCAGGGCCGCGTGACCGTCGGCGGAGGCGGCGCGCAGCAGGGCGGCGGCCGTCCAGTGGCCCCGGGTGCGGGTGCGCAGGCGCTCGTTCAGCTCCATCGCGCGGGCCTCTTCGAGCAGGTCGATGACGGCGTGGCTGTCGGAGCCGAGGGAGAGCGGGGAGCCCGCCGCCTGGAGGGCGACGGCCGGGCCGATGCCGTCCGCGAGGTCGCGTTCCGTCGTCGGGCACATGCAGGTGCCGGTGCCGGAGCCGCCGAGCAGCGCGATGTCCTCGTCGGTGAGGTGGGTGTTGTGGACGCCGGTGGTGCGCGGCCCCAGGACGCCGTGGTCGGCCAGGAGCCGGGTCGGCGTGCACCCGTGGGTCTCGCGGCAGGCGTCGTTCTCGGCGGTCTGCTCGGACAGGTGCACGTGCAGCGGTGCCCCGCGCTCGGCCGCCCACCGCGCGACGGTCGCCAGCTGGTCGGCGGGCACGGCCCGTACGGAGTGGATCGCCGCCCCGATCCTCGCGTGATCCCGTTCCTTGAGAAGTGAACAGCGTTCGGCCCAGGCGTCCGCGCTGCCGTCGGAGAAGCGGAGCTGGTGGACGTTCGGGGGCTGTCCGAAGCCGGAGGAGAGGTAGGCGGTGTCGAGGAGGGTGATGCGCACACCGGCTTCGGCGGCGGCCTCGATCAGGGCCTCGCCCATCGCGTTGGGGTCGGCGTAGGGGGTGCCGCCGGGGGCGTGGTGCACATAGTGGAACTCGCCGACGGCCGTGATGCCGGCCAGCGCCATCTCGGCGTACACCGCGCGTGCCAGGGCGTGGTAGGTGTCGGGGGTCAGCCGGTCGGCGAAGGAGTACATGATCTCGCGCCAGGTCCAGAAGGTGCCGGAGCCGACCTGGACGGTGCCGCGCAGGGCGCGGTGGAAGGCGTGGGAGTGGGCGTTGGCCAGCCCGGGCAGGGTCAGCCCGCGCAGGATCTCGGCGCCCGGGGGCGGGGTGCCGACGTCCGTGCGGACGGCCGTGAGGGTCCCGTCCGTCACCTCCAGGGCGACACCCGGCTCGACGTGGGTGTCGAGCCAGGCGTGCTCCAGCCAGTAGGTCCGCGTCCGCTGCGTGGGCGTCACGTGCAGGCCAGTCCTTCCAGTACGTCGGCGAGGGCGTGCACTCCGGCCACGCAGTCGTCCTCGGCGGCGAACTCGGCCGGGGAGTGCGAGACGCCAGTGGGGTTGCGCACGAACAGCATGGCGGTCGGGATGTGCCCGGAGAGGATTCCGGCGTCGTGTCCGGCGCCGGTGCCGAGGACGGGGACCGTGAGGTCGGTGTCCTTGCCCAGGATCCGGGCGAGTTCGTCCCGCAGGGCGTGGTCGAACTCGACGACCGGTGTGAAGGACTCACGGACCACGTCGAGGTCGATGCCGTGGGCGGTGGCGTAGGCGCGGGCCGCCCGCTCGATGCCGCCGACGACGGTGTCGAGGGCGGCCTGGTCCTCGGCTCGGGAGTCCAGCCAGCCGCGCACCAGGGAGGGGATGGCGTTGACGCCGTTCGGCTCGACGGAGATCTTGCCGAAGGTGGCGACGGCACCGGCGAGTTCGGCCTCGCGGCGGGCGGCGAGCACCGTCTCGGCGTACGACAGCATGGGGTCGCGGCGGTCGACGAGCCGGGTGGTGCCCGCGTGGTTGGCCTCGCCGCGGAAGTCGAAGCGCCAGCGGCCGTGCGGCCAGATGGCGCTGGCGATGCCGACGCGGTCGCCGGACAGGTCCAGGGCGCGGCCCTGTTCGACGTGCAGCTCGACGAAGGCGCCGATCCGGGACAGCCGCTCCGGGTCCGCCCCGATCGCGTCGGGGTCGTGTCCGGCGGCCTCCATGGCCCTGGGGAGGGTGATCCCGTCGCCGTCGGTCAGCCGGTGCGCCTGCTCGGCGGTGAGCTGTCCCGCGGTGAGCCGGGAGCCGACGCAGGCCAGCCCGAAGCGGGCGCCCTCCTCGTCGCCGAAGTTGACGAGCGCGAGCGGCTTGGCGAAGGTCGCCCCGCGGGCCCGCAGGACGTCGAGCGCCGCGAACGACGACACGACCCCGAGGGGCCCGTCGAACGCGCCGCCGTCGGGCACGGAGTCCAGATGCGACCCGGTGACGACGGCGTCCCCGGCCGTGGGGTCGCCGAGCCACGCCCACTGGTTGCCGTTGCGGTCGACCTCGTAGGCGAGCCCGCGGGCCGCGGCCTGCTCCTCGAACCAGGCCCGGCAGTCGGTGTCGGCACCGGTCCAGGCGTAACGCCGGTAGCCGCCGGAGTCGGCGTTGCGGCCGAGGGGGCGCAGGTCGCGCCACATCTCCTGGAAGGAGGCGGGGCGCCCCGCGGACGGCGGGGCGTGGCCCGCGGCGGGCCGTACCGGGTCGGCGGCCGACGCCGGTACGGGCTGCGGGCGGTCGTTCCCCGGGGCGGCGGGCCCCCCGGCCGGGCGGAGCCGGGGCGAGGGGTGGGCGGTCGCGGCCGGCCGCGGGTGCGGCGACGGGCGCTCGGCCCCCGCCGGACCGGGCCCGCCTCGCCCGCCTTCGCTCTGGATCACGCGTCGTCACCCTCGCGCATCGGCACCCGCACACCCCGCTCGTCGGCGACCGACTCCGCGATGTCGTACCCGGCGTCCACGTGCCGGATGACGCCCATGCCGGGGTCGTTGGTGAGCACGCGCCGGATCTTCTCGCCGGCGAGCTTCGTGCCGTCCGCCACGGACACCTGGCCCGCGTGGATGGAGCGGCCCATGCCGACGCCGCCGCCGTGGTGCAGGGAGACCCAGGAGGCGCCGGAGGCCACGTTCACCATGGCGTTCAGCAGCGGCCAGTCGGCGATGGCGTCGGAGCCGTCGAGCATGGCCTCGGTCTCGCGGTACGGGGAGGCGACGGAACCGCAGTCGAGGTGGTCGCGGCCGATGGCCAGCGGCGCGGCCAGCTCCCCGCTCGCCACCATGTCGTTGAACCGCTCGCCGGCCTTGTCCCGCTCGCCGTAGCCGAGCCAGCAGATGCGCGCGGGCAGGCCCTGGAAGTGGACGCGCTCACCGGCCATCTTGATCCAGCGGTGCAGCGACTCGTTCTCGGGGAAGAGGTCGAGGATCGCCTTGTCCGTCTTGTGGATGTCGGAGGCCTCGCCGGACAGGGCCGCCCAGCGGAAGGGGCCCTTGCCCTCGCAGAAGAGGGGCCGGATGTAGGCGGGGACGAAGCCGGGGAAGGCGAACGCCCGGTCGTACCCGGCGAGCTGGGCCTCGCCGCGGATGGAGTTGCCGTAGTCGAAGACCTCGGCGCCGGCGTCCATGAAGCCGACCATCGCCTCGACGTGCCGGGCCATCGACTCGCGGGCCCGGGTGGTGAAGCCGGCCGGGTCCTTGGCGGCCGCGTCGGCCATGTCGTCGAAGTCGATGCCGACGGGGAGGTAGGCCAGCGGGTCGTGGGCCGAGGTCTGGTCGGTCACGATGTCGATGGGGGCGCTCTCGGCGAGCATGCGGGGCAGCAGCTCGGCGGCGTTGCCCAGGAGGCCGATGGAGAGCGGTTTGCGCTGGTCGCGCGCCTCGACGGCGAGCTGGAGGGCGTGCTCCAGGGAGTCGGCCTTCACGTCCAGGTAGCGGTGCTCGATACGGCGCTCGATGGCGCGCGGGTCGACGTCGATGCAGATCGCGACGCCGTCGTTCATCGTGACGGCGAGCGGCTGGGCGCCGCCCATGCCGCCGAGGCCCGCGGTGAGGGTGATGGTGCCCGCGAGGGTGCCGTTGAACTTCTTCGCGGCGACGGCGGCGAAGGTCTCGTAGGTGCCCTGGAGGATGCCCTGGGTGCCGATGTAGATCCAGGAGCCGGCGGTCATCTGGCCGTACATGGTCAGGCCCAGCTGCTCCAGCCGGCGGAACTCCTCCCAGTTGGCCCAGTCGCCGACGAGGTTGGAGTTGGCGATGAGGACGCGCGGGGCCCACTCGTGGGTCTGCATGACGCCGACCGGGCGGCCGGACTGGACCAGCATGGTCTCGTCCTGCTTCAGCGTCCGCAGGGTGCGGACCATCGCGTCGAAGGAGCGCCAGTCACGGGCGGCCTTGCCGGTGCCGCCGTAGACGACGAGCTTGTCGGGGTGCTCGGCGACCTCGGGGTCGAGGTTGTTCTGGAGCATCCGCAGGGCGGCTTCCTGCTGCCATCCCAGGGCGCTCAGTTCCGTACCGCGCGGCGCTCGTACGGGGCGGGGTCCTGACATGGTCGGCCTCCTTGCGGATGGGTGATCCCGGCGGTTTGTTGCTGTCGTTATTCACATCCTGACTCGATGAATAGGACTAGTCAATACACCCGGGGTGGCGACCCGGAGAAAGCCGGGGCGCCGGCCGAGGGGCGCCGAGGAGTGCGGCGGGCACGCGGCGGCGGCCCCGGCGGGGCCCCAGCAGGGGCCCGGCAGCGGTGCGACAGGAGGCGTGGCACGGGGCGCGACCGGAGCGTCACAGGGGCGCGCGACTCAGCGCGCCCCACCCCCCAAGGCCTCGCGCGCCCTTGACGTGCGCCGGTGGGCAGGGTGTTGAACAGGGGCAGGAGTGGCGAACGCGCCCGAAAAGGACGTCAGTTGACCCACCCTAGTCCGCCGGGCGCATGTTCCGCCGGAAATTGCCAGAAGACTCACCCGTCGCGCACACGTTGCGTAGCCTCCTCATCACTCAGCCGAACCGCAGGCGGGAGGGGAGCCACGGTGCCCGGAATCGACGAGTGCCTACTGGAGGCCATGCGGCTGCCCGGAGCCCGGGGAGCCGCGCTGGTCGACTGGACCAGCGGGCTGGCCCTGGGCTCGGTCGGGGAGTTCCCGGGCGGTGACCACGAGGTCGCGGCCGCCGAGGCCGCCGAGGTCGCGCGGCTCACGGCCGAGCAGCGGGCGTTCACGCCCGACCACGGAGAAGACGATCGGGCGGACCCGCCGGTGGAGGACCTCATCATCAGCAACCGGGACAGCTACCACCTGCTGCGGTTCGTCCCGACGTCCTTCGACAGCAGTGTGTTCCTGCATGTGTGGCTGGGCCGGTCGGACGGCAATCTCGCGCTGGCCCGGATCCGGCTGGGCGAGATGGCCGGACGGCTGGTGCTGGGATGACGCTCGTGGGGACGACACCGCGAGGGACGACCCCGCCGCCCCGGCTGCCGGTGCGCGAGAAGTCGACGGCCCGGCACCGGGCGGGCACCGGACTGTCGCCGATGCTGACCCGGCTCGCCGCCGAGCGGGCCACCGGCGTCCTGGAACGCGAACGCGGCTCGCTCTACCTCGCCGAGGGCCGGGTGGTGCACGCCGAGAGCCCGTACGCGCCGGGGCTCGACGTCCTCCTCCTGACCCACGGCACGCTCGACCCCACCGTCTGGCGGGAGGCGGTGGAGCGGGCCGATCAGGAGTACGGCGCCGCCCGGCTGCTGCTCGACGCGGGACGGATCCCGCGCGGCGCGCTGGAGCTGTGCCATCTGGGGGCGCTGTACGACGCCGCGTACTTCGCGCTCGCCCCCAGCAGCGCCCCGGGCCGCTTCGTCTACGGCGCCGGACACTGGCTCGGTGCCCTGCGGCCGGTCCCGGTGGACGCGCTGGAGCGCGAGACGCTGCGCCGCCGTGAGCTGCTGGAGCGGCTGTGGCCCGACCCGCTGGCCGACGGCGCGCCGCTGCTGCGGAGCGAGGCGGTCGCCGCACCGGCCGCCACCGCCCGGCAGAACGCGGTACTGGCCCTGGTGAACGGTGTGCGCACGGCCTCGGACATCGCGCGGGAGCTGGGCAGACAGGCGTTCCACACTCTTGTGGACGTCCGCCGGCTGGCCGCCGCGGGCCTGCTGTCCGCGCTGCTGCCGCCGCCCCCGCCGGTGGCGCCGGCGGCCCCCGACCCCCCGCGGGGCATCCCGATGCCCCGCGTCAACGACCCCGACATCACGTTGCTGAAGAGGCTCAGGGATGCGCTGGAGGCCCTTTGAGCGGCAGCGCCCGCGCGACGGGAGGAACGAGCTGATGGCGGCCGAGCCCGAGATCCTCGACGAGCTGCGCCGGCTGCGGGCCCGGGTGCCCCACCTGACCGGGGCGCTCGCGGCCGGTGTGGACGGTCTCGTCCTCGCCCACGACACACCCGGCGTGGAGCCGGAGGGGGTGGCCGCGCTGACCGCCGCCGCCCTCGGTGTCGCGGTGCGGATGGCGGACACCACCGGCCAGGGCGACTTCCGCGAGCTGCTGGTGCGGGGCGTCTACGGCTACATCGCCACGTACGCGGCCGGCCACGGCGCCGTGCTGACGCTGCTCGCGCAGGACCGGGTCAACGTCGGCCGGCTGCACCTGGAGGGGCGCCGGGCCGGTGTCCGCATCGGGGAACTCGTCGACGCGCACGAGGCGAGCGTGCGGGCCGCCAGGCCCGCGCTCACCCCGCCACGCCCACAGCCCCCCGCCAAGCCCCTGATCGTACGGACCAGATCGGCGCGCGGTCCCGGCACCGCCAACGCGCGCACCACCACGGAAAGTTGAGAAGGAACCGAGGAGCACAGTCATGACCAACACCGAAACCGCACTGAAAGAGGCGCTCGCCTCCATCGAGGGCGCCTCGGCGGCCGCACTCGTCGACTACACCAGCGGCATGGCGCTGGGCACCCTGGGCGGCTCCAAGAGCTTCGACCTGAACGTCGCCGCCGCCGGCAACACCGACGTGGTGCGCGCCAAGATGCGCACCATGGAACACCTCGGGCTGAAGGCGCAGATCGAGGACATCCTGATCACGCTCTCCGACCAGTACCACCTGATCCGCCTGATCAGCGGCCGCGGCGGCAACGGGCTCTTCCTGTACCTGGTGCTGGACGCCAAGCGGTCCAACCTGGCGATGGCCCGCCACCAGTTGCGCAAGATCGAGGAGGAACTGGAGGTCTAGAAGCCGCTCACAGGTACGCGCCGGTGCGGTGACGCGCCCCGCCCGGGGCCGCGTCGCCCGCCGCGATGCCGGTGGCGCGGTACGCCTTGACGGCCTTCCCGGCCGGGCGTCCGCCGGACCGGCCCAGCCAGTCGACGCGCACCCACAGCAGCGCGTCCCCGGCCCGTTCGCGCCGGCCGAGCCACGCGGCCTTCAGCCGCAGGCCGGTGCCCCAGCCGGCGAGCAGCATGCCGCCGGCCGCGGGCACGGCGAAGGAGCTGCCCAGCGCGGCCGCGAGGGCGAGCAGCAGCAGCCAGCGGTGGCCCCGACGCCAGGCGCGGACGGTGACCGCCCGGTCCTGGAGCACATCGTGCTTGCCGGCCCGGGCGGCGCCGCGCGCCAGCTCCGTGAAGCGCCGGCGGCCGCGCACCGCGACCGCGGCGGCGGTCACCAGGAACAGCGCCGCCCCGGCCATGACCCCGATCCGGCGGCCGGTGATCCCGGGCGGCAGCACCCCGACCCCGGCCGCGAACACCCCGGCCCACCACAGCGGGGCGGCCCCGGCCCGTACGACGACGGCCACCCGCGCCAGCCCCTGTCCTCCGCGTGCCACGCTCGCGCCTCCTCGCAGACTTCGGTCCCGTCGGCCGGGCACGCTAGCGAGCGAACGTGAGACGAATCTGAGAACGGGGCCGCTCCAGGGCTACTCCACGAACAGACCCCGTGCCGCCGCCCGCGCGTCGAACTGCTCCAGGCGGGCCTGCGCGTCCGGCAGGTCGTCGCACATCGCCTCCAGCAGCACCCGGCCGAGCAGCATCGGCGCGCACGCGGTGTCGAAGGCGAGGCCGGTGCCGACGGCGGCCGGCAGCAGCAGGTCGGAGACCTTGGCGACCGGTGCGAAGGCGGAGTCCGCGACGGTGACGACGCTCAGGCCGGCCTCCTTCGCGTACCCCAGTGTGTCGACGACCTCGCGGGGGTGGCGGGGCAGCGCGAAGGCGAGCAGCGCGGTGGCGCCCGCGCGGACGGCGGCGTCGATCCGGTCGTGGATCATCGTGCCGCCCTCGTGGAGCAGCCGTACGTCCGGATGGACCTTGGCGGCGAAGTAGGCGAACCCGTACGCCTGGGAGGCGGCGGCCCGCAGGCCGAGCACGGGCAGCGGGCGGGAGGCGGCGAGCAGCCGGCCGGCCCTGCGCACCGGGCGCGGGTCGGCGAGCAGGTCGGCGAGGTGCCGGAGGTTCTCGATCTCCGCCTCGACGGCCTGCTGGTACTCGTTGAACGACCCGGAGCCGGGGCTCTGTTCGGCGGGCGCGACCTCGCGCAGATGCTTGCGCAGGGCGGGGTAGCCGTCGAAGCCGAGGGCGACCGCGAAGCGGGTCACGGAGGGCTGGCTGACGCCTGCCAGTTCGGCCAGCTCCACGCTGGACAGGAACGGCACGTCGGCGGCGCGCCGCACCATGCTGTGCGCGATGCGCCGTTGGGTCGGGGTGAGGCGGTGTCCCTCGAAGAGCGCCTGCAACCGTCCCGCAGGAGTTTCCGCCACGCCGATGTCGCTCTCCGCGCTCATGCCCCGCTCCCCCTCCAGATGTCCGTGAACCGGTCCAGCAGTCCGGCCGCCGCGCTCACGTCGCCCGTGAGCGGCCGGTCGGCCTGGTCGGCGTCGAGCACCGCCTCGGCCAGCTCCAGCGCCCGCCCGGCCGGGATTCCCGGCTCGGGCCGCAGCTCGCGCTGGCGCAGCGCCCGTACGGCGGCGACGAGTTCGCAGCCGACGACGAGACGGTACGCGTCGCACACCCGCAGTGTCTGCCGGGCGGCGAGCGAGGCGAAGCTGGCCTGTTCCTCGACGCCCCGGGAGAGTACAGCGTGCCCGAGCGACGCGGGTGCCGAGAAGGCCCGCAGGTCTCCGAGGGCGGCCGCGGCGGCGTACTCCAGGATCATCACGCCGGAGGAGGCGGGTTCGGTGTCGGCGAGGAAGGGGCGCAGCCGGGTGTAGGCGGGCTCGTTCAGGGTGGACAGCCGGGCGGTGGAGAGCCGGGCGACCTGCATGACGGCGAGCCGGAAGTGGTCCAGGGCGAGGGCGAGCTGGGCCTGGTAGAAGCCGCCGTGGTGGTAGGCGGCCATGTCCTCGGGGGTGATGAGGGGGTTCTCGGCGGCCGCGTTGATCTCGACGGCGAGCACGTTCTCCAGGGCGTCGGCGGCGTCGTGCGCGGGGCCGTGGATCTGGGGCAGGCAGCGGAAGCCGTACGGGTCCTGGATGCGGCCCAGCGGCGGGGTGGGCCGGTCCTCGGCGCCGGTCAGTTCCCGCATCCGGCGGGCGACCTCGGTGGAGCCGCGGTGCGGGCGGGCGGCGTGCACGGGGGCGGCGTACGCCTCGTGCGAGCCGTCCACGGCGAGCAGGGAGAGCGCGGCGACGACCTGGGTGGCCTCGATGAGGCCGCGCAGCTCGTGCAGGGCGAGCGCGGACTGGCCGAGGGTGAGGGCGTTGCTGCTGATCAGGGCGAGGGCGTCGTTGTTGTCGAGGGGCTGGGGCGCGGGGGCGCCGGGGCCCTGCCAGGGGTGCTCCCCGACCAGGGCGAGGCCCACCTGGGCCAGTGCGGCCAGGTCTCCGGTGCCGACCGAGCCGAACTCGTTGACGACCGGATGCGCTCCGCTCTCCAGTGCCTCGCACAGCGCCGTGACGACGCTCGGCCGCAGTCCTGCGCCGCCGGCGAGGAGCTGGTTGGCGCGGACCGCGAGCATCGCGCGGACCTGGCGGGCGGGCAGTTCGGCGCCGATGGCGCCGGCGTGGCTGCGCAGCAGCCGGAGCCCGTGGTCGGAGGCGGCCTCGGTGGGCACGTCCTCGGTCCGGTTGGCGCCGACGCCGGTGGACCGGCCGTAGACGCGTCCGGTGGCCGCGATCTGCCGGGCGGCGGTCCAGGACTCCTCCGCGCGCAGCAGGGCGTCGGTGCCGGGGACCGGCCGTGCGGTCCCGTCGGCGAGGCGTACGACGTCCGCGATCCCGAGGCCGACGCCGTCGAGGACGACCAGCCCGGTGTGGAGGGAACCGGGGGTGTCCACGACCTGAGACGACATAAGCCTCAAACTCCCATCAACTCGGACACGCGATCTTGCCCAACGGTCATCCGTTACCTCGGATTAACACCGAGGCGTTGACAACCCATTCACCTAGGAAGAACTCTGCATGAGGTTATACAGCCGGGCAAGGGACATCTCATGATCCAGTTCGATGCGGTCCACAAGCGTTTCCCGAACGGCACCACGGCGGTCCACGACCTCTCCCTGGAGATACCGGAGGGCGGTGTCACCGTCCTCGTCGGCTCCTCCGGCTGCGGCAAGACGACCACCCTGCGCATGGTCAACCGGATGGTCGAACCGTCCTCGGGGACCATCCTGGTCGGCGGCAAGGACGTCCAGCGGCAGGACGCCGCCGACCTGCGCCGCTCCATCGGGTACGTCATCCAGCAGGCGGGCCTCTTCCCGCACCGTACGGTGCTCGACAACATCGCGACCGTGCCGCTGCTGCTCGGCTGGGGCCGCAGGAAGGCCCGGGCCCGCGCGGCCGAACTGCTGGAGACGGTCGGCCTCGCGGCGGACGCCGGCCGGCGCTACCCGCACCAGCTCTCCGGCGGCCAGCAGCAGCGCGTCGGCGTCGCCCGCGCACTCGCCGCCGACCCGCCGGTCCTGCTCATGGACGAGCCGTTCGGCGCGGTCGACCCCGTGGTCCGCACCCAGCTCCAGGACGAGCTGCTGCGGCTCCAGAAGGAGCTGAACAAGACCATCGTCTTCGTCACCCACGACATCGACGAGGCGGTCAGGCTGGGCGACCGGATCGCGATCTTCCGCACCGGCGGCCACCTCGTGCAGTGCGCCCCGCCCGCCGAAATCCTCGCCCGCCCCGCCGACGACTTCGTGGCCGACTTCCTCGGCGCCGAGCGCGGTCTGAAGCTGCTCTCGCTGAAGACCCTCGCGGCCGTCCCGCAGGGCCCGGCCCCGCAGGGCGGCACCTGGACCCTCGTCCTCGACGAGGCCCGCAGGCCCCTGCACTGGGCCACCGAGGACGTCCGACTCCCCGTACGCGCCCTGAAGGACACCGACTCCCTGCTGTCCGCGCTCAACGAGTCCGTCGCCTCCCCCACCGGTCTGGTCGTCCGCGTCGACGCGGACGGCCGGCTCACCGGCGTCTCCTCCCGGGACGACATCCACGAGCACGCGAGCCGGGCGCACGCCGAAGTGGGCGTGGCCGCATGACCATCGACTGGTCGTGGATCGGCGACCACACCGACGACCTCACCACGCTGACCGTCTCCCACCTCCAGGCCGCCCTCGGCGCCGTCTTCCTCGGGCTGCTGATCTCGCTGCCCCTCGCGGTGGTCGCGCACCGGATCCGCCCCCTGCGCGGCTTCCTGCTCGGCCTGTCCAACGTCCTCTTCACGATCCCGTCGATCGCGATCTTCGTGCTCCTGCTCCCGGTCAGCGGACTGACCCGCACCACGACCGTCATCGGCCTGACCGTCTACACCCTGGTGGTGCTGCTGCGGAACACGGTCGAGGGCCTCGACTCGGTCCCCGTGAAGACCAAGGAGGCGGCGAAGGCGATGGGCTCCCGCCCGCTGCGCACCCTGCTCACCGTCGAGTTCCCGCTCGCCCTCCCCGTGATCATGGCGGGCGTCCGGATCGCCACCGTCATGTCGATCTCCCTGGTCTCCGTCGCCACCTACATCGGCGACGGCGGCCTCGGCCAGCTCTTCACCGACGGCTTCCAGCGCAACTTCCCGACCCCGGTCATCGCGGGCGTGGTCCTCACGATCCTGCTCGCCGTGGTCGCCGACGCCCTGCTGGTCGCCGTCCAGTACGCGCTGACCCCGTGGCTCAGGAGGCGAGCCTGAGATGTACGAACTCTTCAAGAACCTCGGCACCTGGCTGACCAGCGGCTCCCAGTGGTCCGGCACCGACGGCATCGCCCACCGCCTGGCCGAACACCTGGAGTACTCGCTCCTCGCCACCCTCGTCGCGGCTGCCATCGGCCTCCCCCTCGGCCTGCTGATCGGCCACACCGGCAAGGGCGCGTTCGTCGCCATCAACCTGGCGTCCTTCGGCCGCGCGCTGCCCACCGTCGGACTGGTCGTGCTGGTCTTCCTGGCCAGCGGCCTGTCCATGTGGCCGGTGTACGTCGCCCTGGTCGCCCTCGCCGTCCCGGCGATCGTCACCAACACCTACGCGGGCATGACCGCCGTCGATCCGGACGTCAGGGACGCGGCACGCGGCCAGGGCATGCGCGGCGGGCAGGTCCTCCTCCAGGTGGAGCTGCCGCTCGCCCTCCCGCTGATCATGACCGGCCTGCGGCTCGCGCTCATCCAGGTGGTCGCCACGGCCACGATCGCCGCGTACGTCTCCTTCGGCGGACTCGGCCGCTACGTGTTCGACGGTCTGGCCCAGCGCGACCTCGTGCAGGTGCTCGGCGGCGCGGCCCTGGTCGCCCTGGTCGCCGTCACCCTCGACCTCGCGCTCGCCGCCCTCCAGCGCTTCCTCTTCCGCCACCGCACCGCGTAGGGAACCCCGAGATGAACCGTCGTACCGTCCTTGGCGGCCTGTTCGCTGCCGCCTCCGTCCCCGCGCTCTCGGCCTGCGCCGGCGGCATCACCTCGCTCGACGGCGAGGGCTCCGCCGCCGGCGGCGGCTCCGGCTCCAGCAAGAGCGGCATCACCATCGGCACCGCCAACTTCACCGAGAACCAGGTGCTCGGCTACCTCTACGCGGCCGTCCTGGAGGCGGCCGGTGTGAAGACGAAGGTCCGCCCGAACCTCGGCACCCGCGAGATCGTCATCCCCGCCCTCCGCGGCGGCGACATCGACCTGCTGCCCGAGTACCAGGGCGCGCTCCTCACCTACCTGGACCCCAAGGCCACGGCGACGGAGGAGGGCGAGATGCAGAACGACCTCGCCATCGCCCTGCCCGCCGGCCTCCAGGTCCTGCCGTACGGCGGGGCCGAGGACGCCGACGCCTTCGTGGTCACCCGGGAGACCGCCCGCAAGTACGGGCTGACCTCCCTCGCCGACCTGAAGAAGCAGAACGGCCGTCTCGTCATCGGCGCCGCGCCCGAGGTGAAGACCCGGCGGGTCGGCGCGGTCGGCATCAAGGACGTGTACGGCGTGGAGTTCAAGGAGTTCAAGTCCCTCGACTCCTCCGGGCCGCTGGTCAAGGGCGCCCTGAAGAAGGGTGACGTGGACGTGGCCAACATGTTCACCACGGACACCGACATCCTGGCCAACGACTGGGTGGTCCTCACCGACCCGGAGAACCTCATCCCCGGCCAGCACATCGTCCCGCTCATCGCCGACCGCAAGGCCGACTCCACCGTCCGCAAGGCGCTCGCCCGCCTCGGCAACGTCCTGACCACCGAGCAGCTCACCGAACTGAACCGCCAGGTGGACAAGGACAAGAAGGACCCCGAGGACGTGGCCGACGCCTACGCGAAGCAGCACGGCCTGACGAAATGACCCGCCGGGCACGGGTGGCCCCCCTCCCCTGCGACAGGGGGGCTATCCCCAGTGCGGCGGGCGCACCGGCTCCCTACCGTGGATCCCATGACGGGATGGGAGACCACCATGGACGCGCGGGACGCCGACCTGAAGAAGGAACTCGACGCCACCCTGCAGGCCCGCAGGGAACTGGGTGAGGAGTACGAGTCCGCGCTGGTGGACTCCTTCCTGGAGAAGGTCGACCAGCGCATCGACGGAGCGGTGGAACGACGGGTGCGCCGGCAGTTCGCCGAGCAGCAGATGGTGGCGGCCCGGGACTCCCGCTCGCCGAGGGCCACGGACTCCTGGGGCGAGCGCTTCGGCTTCGGCATCGTCTCGCTGGTGCTGGCGATCCCGCTGTCGGCGATCGGCGCGGGCACGGGCCACCTGCCCGGACTGATCGTGTCGTGGATCGGCATCGTCGGCGTCAACGCCGTGCAGGCCGTCCGCACCAACCCGGGCCTCTTCGGCATCCGGCGGCGCCCGGCGAAGGACGGCGACTGGGAGGGGTGAGCCCCGGGGGGCCGATCACCAGACCCTGCAAGGGTGGGAGAAAAGCTATGCGCGGGGACCGCCGCACCCCCGTTGCCGGGGGGCGGGACGACGGCGGTCCCCGCGAGGGACGCGGGCCGGGTCAGGCCGACCATCGCGTCCGTGGCGTCTGTGGAGGTCCGGGAGCCGCTCCGGAGGTCCGTGACGCCGTTCGGTTGCCGGCCGGGGCGGGGAGCCGCTCCCGCCCTGCCGACACCCACTAATCTGCCGGACGCGTGTTAAGCGAGTGCTGCGCGGACGTGACACGCTCGTACCACTTCCGCGAAGTCCACCACTTCGGTGGGTAAACGGAAGTTCAGCGCCCGAAGGGGCCGTTCACCGGAGGTTTCCCGGAGGTTACGGCCCCCGCTGCCCGGAGGTTACTTCCCGCCCTTGGCCAGGAAGGCCAGCAGGTCCTGGCGGCTGACGACCCCGGTGGGCTTGCCCTCGACCAGCACGATCGCCGCGTCCGCGTCGCCGAGCACCTGCATCAGGTCGCCGACCGGCTCACCGGAGCCGACCTGCGGCAGCGGGGCCGACATGTGCTTCTCCAGCGGGTCGGTGAGGGAGGCCCGCTGGGTGAACAGCGCGTCCAGCAGCTCCCGCTCCACGACCGAGCCGACGACCTCGGCGGCCATCACGTCGGGGTGGCCGGCGCCCGGCTTCACGATCGGCATCTGCGAGACGCCGTACTCGCGCAGCACCTCGATGGCCTGGCCGACCGTCTCGTCCGGGTGCATGTGGACGAGGGACGGCATGGCGCCGTGCTCCTTGTCGTCGAGGACGTCGGCGACGCGGGCGCTCGGACCCTGGTCCTCCAGGAAGCCGTAGTCGGCCATCCACTCGTCGTTGAAGATCTTGGAGAGGTACCCGCGCCCGCTGTCCGGCAGCAGGACGACGACGACGTCGTCCGGGCCGAGCCGCTCGGCGACCCGCAGCGCGGCCACCACGGCCATCCCGCAGGAACCGCCGACCAGCAGCCCCTCCTCCTTCGCCAGCCGCCGGGTCATCTGGAAGGAGTCCTTGTCGGACACCGGCACGATCTCGTCGGCGACGGTCCGGTCGTAGGCGGTGGGCCAGAAGTCCTCACCGACGCCCTCGACCAGGTACGGCCGCCCGGAGCCGCCGGAGTAGACGGACCCCTCGGGGTCGGCGCCGATGACCTGCACGCCGCCGTCGCTGGCGTCCTTGAGGTAGCGCCCGGTGCCGGAGATGGTGCCGCCGGTGCCGACGCCCGCCACGAAGTGGGTGATCTTCCCCTCCGTCTGCTCCCAGAGCTCGGGGCCGGTCGAGTGGTAGTGGGAGAGCGGGTTGTTCGGGTTGGAGTACTGGTCGGGCTTCCAGGCGCCCGGCGTCTCACGGACCAGCCGGTCGGAGACGTTGTAATAGGAGTCCGGGTGCTCCGGGTCCACGGCGGTCGGGCAGACCACGACCTCGGCGCCGTACGCGCGCAGGACGTTGATCTTGTCCGTGCTGACCTTGTCGGGGCACACGAAGATGCACTTGTACCCCTTCTGCTGCGCCACGATGGCGAGGCCCACACCGGTGTTGCCACTGGTCGGCTCGACGATCGTGCCGCCCGGCTTGAGCTCCCCGCTCTGTTCGGCGGCCTCGATCATGCGCAGGGCGATGCGGTCCTTCACGGATCCGCCCGGGTTGAAGTACTCCACCTTGGCCAGGACGGTCGCCTGGATGCCCTCGGTCACGGTGTTGAGCTTCACCAGCGGGGTGTTGCCGACGAGGCTGATCATCGAGTCGTGGAATTGCACCGTTGTCTCCGGTTGCTTGCAAAAACTGTGGTCGTAGTGGTGACGCCAGGGTACGGCGCCGCGCGGACGTTCACTCGCGGTTGAGATTGGCCGACGGTCCGTACGGGGCAAGGAGTGGTTGTACGGACACGAGGAGGTGGCGTCGAGGCATGACGAGCATGTCGAGGGCGAGAGTGGCCCGGCGCATCGCGGCCGGCGCGGCCTACGGCGGCGGCGGCATCGGTCTGGCCGGCGCGGCGGTCGTGGGTCTGCTGCTGGCGGAGGCGCAGCTGGCCCGGCGCCATGTGAACGGCAACGGCGAGCAGGCGCGCGTCCCGCACGCGGAGGGCCGCTACGGCCGTGCGTACGACGCGCCCGGCACCCCGGGCGCGCAACCCCTGCGGCTGGCCCTGCTGGGCGACTCCACGGCCGCCGGCCAGGGGGTGCGCCGCTCCGGCCAGACCCCGGGCGCCCTGCTGGCGTCGGGCCTGGCCGCGGTGGCGGAACGCCCGGTGGAGCTGCGGAACGTGGCCCTGCCGGGCGCCCAGTCGGACGATCTCGACCGGCAGGTCGCACTGGTCCTCGCGAACCCCGACCTGGTGCCCGACATCTGCGTGTTCATGATCGGCGCGAACGACGTCACCCACCGCATGCCGCCCACCCGTTCGGTACGCCATCTGTCGGCGGCGGTACGACGGCTGCGCACGGCCGGCGCCGAGGTCGTGGTCGGCACCTGTCCCGACCTGGGCACGATCGAGCCGGTGCCGCAGCCCCTGCGCTGGCTGGCCCGCCGGGCCTCCCGCCAGCTGGCGGCGGCCCAGACGATCGGCGTGGTCGAACAGGGCGGCCGCACGGTCTCCCTCGGCGACCTGCTCGGCCCCGAGTTCGAGGCCAATCCGCGGGAACTGTTCGGCCCCGACCACTACCACCCCTCGGCCGAGGGCTATGCGACGGCGGCCATGGCGGTCCTGCCGACCCTCTGCGCGGCGCTCGGCCTGTGGCCGGCGGAGGAGGAGCGCCCGGACGCCACCCGCCGCGAGGGCTTCCTCCCGGTCGCGCGGGCGGCGGCGGAGGCGGCCTCGGAGGCCGGCACCGAGGTCACGGCGGCGATGCCGACCGGTCCGCGGGGGCCGTGGGCCCTGCTCAAGCGGCGGCGGAGGCGGCGGGTCCCCGAGGCCGAACCGACGTCACCGTCACCCACCAGCCCGACCGGCGTGTAGGGACGGGGGCGCCGAACAAGGTCATCCGGTCAGCCGGTCAGCCGGCCATCCAGGAAAGCAAGCGCTTAGAAAGTGCGGCCAGGGTCACACGGCAACCACCGTGACCCTGGCCATACGTACGGGTAACTTCCTGGACAGCCCTGCCCGGAAGAACACCCGCAAGCCACTGGAGCCGTGATGCCCGAAGCCGTCATCGTCTCGACCGCCCGCTCCCCGATCGGCCGTGCCGTCAAGGGCTCGCTGAAGGACCTCCGCCCGGACGACCTCACCGCCACGATCATCCAGGCCGCCCTGGCGAAGGTCCCCGAGCTGGACCCGAGGGACATCGACGACCTGATGCTCGGCTGCGGCCTCCCCGGCGGCGAGCAGGGCTACAACCTCGGCCGAATCGTCGCCGTACAGATGGGCATGGACCACCTGCCCGGCTGCACGGTCACCCGCTACTGTTCCTCGTCCCTCCAGACGAGCCGCATGGCCCTGCACGCCATCAAGGCCGGCGAGGGCGACGTCTTCATCTCGGCCGGTGTCGAGATGGTCTCCCGGTACGCCAAGGGCAGCTCCGACGAGCTCCCGGGCACCCACAACCCGCTCTTCGCGGAGGCCGAGGCCCGCACCGCCGCCACGGCCGCGTCCGTCGGCTCCACCTGGCACGACCCGCGCGAGGACGGCCTGATCCCCGACGCCTACATCTCGATGGGGCAGACCGCGGAGAACCTCGCCCGGCTCAAGGGCATCACCCGCCAGGACATGGACGAGTTCGGCGTCCGCTCCCAGAACCTCGCCGAGGAAGCCATCAAGAACGGCTTCTGGGAGCGCGAGATCACCCCGGTGACCCTCCCCGACGGCACGGTCGTCTCCAAGGACGACGGCCCGCGCGCCGGCGTCACGCTGGAGGGCGTCCAGGGCCTGAAGCCGGTCTTCCGCCCCGACGGCGTCGTGACCGCCGGCAACTGCTGCCCGCTGAACGACGGCGCCGCCGCGGTCGTCATCATGTCCGACACCAAGGCCCGCGAGCTCGGCCTCACCCCGCTCGCCCGCATCGTGTCGACCGGCGTCTCGGGCCTGTCGCCCGAGATCATGGGCCTCGGCCCGGTGGACGCGAGCAACCAGGCCCTGCGGCGCGCCGGCCTCACCGTCGGCGACATCGACCTGGTCGAGATCAACGAGGCGTTCGCCGCGCAGGTGATCCCCTCCTACCGCGAGCTCGGCATCGACCTCGACAAGGTCAACGTCAACGGCGGCGCCATCGCCGTCGGCCACCCCTTCGGCATGACGGGCGCCCGGATCACCGGCACGCTCATCAACTCCCTCCAGTTCCACGACAAGCAGTTCGGTCTGGAGACGATGTGCGTCGGCGGCGGCCAGGGCATGGCGATGGTCATCGAGCGCCTCAGCTGAACCGGCCCTCTGCGTAACCGTTTCGGCACCCGCCGTCACGGAACGGCCCGGAGTTCGGGAAGCACCTGAACTCCGGGCCGTTCCGTGATCCAATCTCCCCCAGGATGTGACCTATCTCCCTCGGAGTAGGGATTTACGCAGCTCAGCGCCGTTGGCCACCTAACCCCAGGCCCAAAGACCTGTCCGTTTCGTGACGTTACGCACTGACAGCGGGATAGTCCACCCTTCAAGCTGATGTAGGAAGTCGGGGGTCGACTTTGAACCGGGAGTACGTCAGTGAGCGCCATGCCGATCGCCTTGCTGGTCACCACGGCCGCCACGGGCGCCGTGGGCGTCGCCGTCCTGCGCACCCTCTTGCAACTGCGCCGGCAGGTCGCCGCCCTGCACACCCAGCTCGCCGAGAACCACGCCGCCGAGACACGGGGCTTCGTTCCGGCCGCCCGTTCCGCGGCCGACACCGCTGAGATACGCGCGGCCGTCGCCGAGGCGCTCGCGGAGGAGCGGGAGCGGGAATTGGCCGAGGCCCGCGCCTTCTGGGCGGCCCAGGAGGCGCGTGACGCCTCCGACGCCCCCACGCTGCTGGGTCTGCCGGACAGTGAGCTGTTCCTGCCCCGCCAGGCGGACTTCGTGGGCATGGAGCCGCTGGAGCCGGTGGCCGAGCCGTCCTCGGACGCCGACGAGTTCGCCGGGGACTCCCCCGAACTGGCCGCGGCCCGCCGCCGCCACCCCTCCCACCCGGACTTCGTCCCGGTCCAGTCACCGGTGGTGAACGACCACGAGCGCACGGTGTCCACGCTGGAGGAGCTGGCCGCCTCCCAGGTCCGGCTGACCGACGTCCGCCCCGGCCCGCTCGGCACCCTCGACGTCTATGTCTTCGCCGACGGCACCACGCTGTGCATGACCCCGGGCCACCGCGAGACCGCCGAACGCCTCTCCGCCGCGCTGACGGCCGGCGAGACCCCGTTCCTCCTGGGCGGCTCCGGCATCTCGGGCGCGTACACCCTGACCTTCGCCTGCGGCGAGGAGAACGTCTACATCCTGGCGGACCGGGTCATAGCGAGCCTGTGAGCGGACGGGGGCCGCGCGCGGCCCTCAGACCCCCGCCTTCTTCCGTGCCGCCTCCACCATCTCCACCGCCTCCCGCACCTGGCCCTCGTCCACCAGGACGAGGGCCAAGTCGTGCACGGCGACGGTGATTTGGTCGGCGGCGGCGAACATCCCCACGTCGGGCATCTCGCGCGGCTCCGCGGCCGGCTCCTCGATGGACTGCGCCCACCGGGCCAACTGCCTGGCCAGCTCCAGGGCCTCCGCTGCGGCGCCCCGCTGGAGGCGACTCTGAGGGGCCGCCCTCAAACGATCGGCGAAGTGATCCACCGCACGGGTCAGCGACGTCGTATCAACCACGCGGTGAGCGTACGCGTCGCACCGGGACTGTTGCCAACGGGCGAACACTCAGGCACGGTGACCTGAAGGACCGGCTCATATCCCCTTTGCTACCGGAGGCGCCGATGTCCCATGTCCTCTCCGAGGAGACCCACCGCAACCTGCTCGCCCGCATCCCCCATTGCACCGGTCGTGAGGTGTCCGACTGGCTGCGCACCATCGGCGACGGCCCCGCTCTCCGCTTCGAGGAGAAGGTCAGCTGGCTCCGCCACGAGCACAATCTCGCGTACGGCCACGCGAAGGCGCTCATCCACGAGTACGACCTGAGGAGGGCCGCGCGCAAACTGCGCTAGCGCGCACGTCGGCCGCCTTGCTCACGCCCACACGACGAAGGGCCCCGGGGAGACCCCGGGGCCCTTTCGCGCCGAAAACCGCTGCCGGCGGCCGGAACTCAGTCGCTGTTCAGGATCGACAGGAGCCGCAGGAACTCCATGTAGATCCACACCAGCGTCAGCGTGAGGCCGAAGGCGGCGAGCCAGGCCTCCTCGCGCGGGGCACCGTAGGTGATGCCGTCCTCGACCTGCTTGAAGTCCAGGGCGAGGAAGCAGGCACCGAGGATGATGCCGATGATGCCGAAGACGATGCCGAGGCCGCCGCTGCGGAAGCCGAGGCCGTCACCGCCGCCGAAGACGGTGAACAGGAGGTTCACGGCCATCAGCAGGACGAAGCCGAGCGCGGCGGCCATCACGAAGCCGTAGAAGCGGCGGTTGACGCGGATCCAGCCCGCCTTGTACGCCACGAGCACACCGGCGAAGACCGCCATGGTGCCGAGCACCGCCTGGGCGACCACGCCGTCGGCGATGTACGTGGACACCGCGGACGAGATCACGCCGAGGAAGACGCCCTCCAGGGCGGCGTACGACAGGATCAGCGCCGGGACGGGCTTGCGCTTGAAGGACTGCACCAGGGCCAGCACCATCGCGACCAGGCCGGCGCCGACGGCGATGCCGTACGACTTGCCGAGGTTGGCCTCGTCGACCGGCAGCAGCAGCCAGGACAGGACCGCCGTGACCACCACGGTGCCGAGCGTGGTCGCGGTGCGCGCGACGACGTCGTCCATGGTCATGGCGCCCGGGGTGACCGGGGCCTGCGGCGGCGCGCCCACCTGCTGGGCGTAAGGGTTCTGCGCGTACGGGTTGGCCTGCGTGCCGACAGCGGGTCCCCCGGCCTGCGGCGTCGCGTTGAAGCCCGCGTAGCCGTTGTCGCGGCTGAACCCCCGTCGCGAGAAGACCGGGTTTCTGCTCTCCATTTCGCTCCTCCGTGGCCACACTGCGCGGCCTTGGGGTCAAGAGTAATAGGTAGGCAAAGGATTGACCCTAGTGCTTGAGGAGGATCTTTCCCTCTTGTGCTGCGCAACACGCTACGCGGCAGCGTGATTCCCGGCACCGGAGGACCTCATTCATGACCAACCTGCGACCTGGCCGGGACCGGCCGGAAACCGGCCGGTCGATCACCCGAACGGGAACCCGGTGTACGCCTCCGCCAGATCGGCCTCTGCGGCCCGGGAGGAGGCGATCCGCTCCAGCCGGGCCACCTGGAGCCGGTCCTCGAAGGGCGTGGCGTCGGGGGCGCGGTGCAGCAGGGCCGTCATGTCGTACGAGAACCGCTCGGCCTGCCAGATGCGGCGCAGGCAGGTGGCGGAGTAGGCGTCGAGGAGGTCGGCCGAGCCGGTCTCCCGCTCGTGGATCAGCGCCCGCGCGAACGTCACGACGTCCCCGACGGCCAGGTTGAGTCCCTTGGCTCCGGTCGGCGGCACGATGTGGGCCGCGTCGCCGGCGAGGAAGAGCCGGCCGTGCCGCATGGGCTCGTGGACGTAGGAGCGCATCGGCGTGACGGACTTCTGGGTGATCGGGCCGCGTTCCAGGGTCCAGTCGTCGTCGGTCTCGAACCGCCGCTCCAGCTCGTCCCAGATCTCCTCGTCGCCCCAGGACTCGGCATCGGTGCCCTCGGGGACCTGGAGGTAGAGGCGGGAGACGGACGGGGAGCGCATGGACAGCAGGGCGAAGCCGCGGTCGTGGCGGGCGTAGACCAGCTCGTCGTGCGAGGGCGGGACGTCGGCGAGGATGCCGAGCCAGCCGAATGGGTACGTACGTTCGAATACGCGGGTCAGCTCCGCGGGGATCGCCTGGCGGGCGATGCCCCAGAAGCCGTCGCAGCCGACGACGTAGGAGCACTCCAGGACGTCCTCGACGCCCGCGTGGCGGAAGCGGACGCGCGGGTGGTCGGTGTCGGCACCCTCGACGGCGAGCGCCTCGGCCTCGAAGAGCAGCGGGCCGCCCTCCTCCAGCTGGAGGGCGATGAGGTCCTTGCACACCTCCGTCTGGGCGTAGACCATCACCGACCGGCCGCCGGTGAGCCCGGGGAAGTCGACGCGATGCCGGGTGCGGTCGAACCGGAGTTCGATCCCGTCGTGGCACAGGCCCTCGTGGTCCATGCGCTCCCCGGCCCCGGCCTCGCGCAGCACGTCCACGGTGCCCTGCTCCAGTATTCCGGCGCGCTGCCGGTGCTCGACGTAGGCCCGGTCACGGCTCTCCAGGACGACCGAGTCGATGCCGGCGTTGTGGAGCAGCCGGGCGAGGAGGAGGCCGGCGGGGCCGGCGCCGATGATGCCGACGGTGGTGCGCATCGGACGTTCCCTTCGGACAGTGACGTGGTTCACATCATGAGGCGTGCGCGGTGGCGGGCATCCACGACGGCCGACCTTCAGGACGACAGGCTTCCATCGTGTTCGCATAGTGAAGTTTTCTTCACCATTGCCCTGGCGTGAGTCTGCGCCCGCGTTCATCAGGTGTCAACGGTCAAGGGGGTGCGGTCACCGCTTCGAGGGAGGATGCAGTGATCGCCAAGGCGTCGGAGGTGCCCGGAGCCGGACTTGAACCGGCACGCCCGCGAAGGGGCAGCGAGGTTTAAGCTCGCCGTGTCTGCATTCCACCATCCGGGCAGGCCATGGGCTCCGCATCGAGATTCCGACCCTATCGGGACCCGTCCCCCGAACAGCGGAAGAGTGGCCCGATGTTGTCTTATTTTATTGACGTCTGAGGGTGCATCAGCACCTGGAACTGGCCATCCGCACTTGCCAGTAGCCTCGCGCGCGGCAACAGCCCGTGTACGCGGAATGACGGAATTTCACCGCCCGAACGAGGGTGCTCCACCGGTTCTTGACGAACGGTCAATTCGGACACCCCTCAGGGAGGGCCGTCATCCCCAGGTATGACACGGTGGGCCCTGGTCCGACCCGAGTCTGTCTTCGGAACCGGAACAGCGGCTGACTACAACGCGGCGCGCGGCAGGAACGATGGTTCGAGTCCCCAAGACATGACCGTCGTCCCGACAGGAGCCCGTACCCGTGACCACCATGCCCCTCTCCGACCGGACCACCGACGTGGCCGCACGCGCCACGGAGCTGTCGAAGATCTACGGACAGGGCGAGACCCAGGTGGTCGCCCTGGACCGGGTCTCCGTCGACTTCCGGCAGGCCGAGTTCACCGCGATCATGGGCCCCTCCGGCTCCGGCAAGTCCACGCTGATGCACTGCGTCGCCGGCCTGGACACCTTCTCCTCGGGCTCCGTGCGCATCGGCGACACGGAACTCGGCTCGCTCAAGGACAAGCAGCTCACCAAGTTGCGCCGGGACAAGATCGGATTCATCTTCCAGGCGTTCAACCTGCTGCCGACGCTGACCGCCCTGGAGAACATCACCCTCCCGATGGACATCGCGGGCCGCAAGGCGGACAAGGTGTGGCTGGACAACGTCATCCAGATGGTCGGACTCTCCGGACGGCTCAGCCACCGGCCCGCCCAGCTCTCCGGCGGTCAGCAGCAGCGCGTCGCCGTCGCCCGCGCCCTGGCCTCCAAGCCGGACATCATCTTCGGCGACGAGCCGACCGGAAACCTCGACTCGCGCTCCGGCGCCGAGGTGCTGGGCTTCCTGCGCAACTCGGTGCGCGAGCTGGGGCAGACGGTGGTCATGGTGACCCACGACCCGGTGGCCGCCGCCTACGCGGACCGGGTCGTCTTCCTCGCGGACGGCCGGATCGTCGACGAGGTGTACGGGCCGACGGCGGACTCGGTCCTCGACCGGATGAAGCAGTTCGACGCCAAGGGCCGCACCAGCTGATCCCCGCCCGGCACCGACAGGACTGAGAAAAAACACCATGTTCCGCACCGCCTTGCGCAATGTCCTCGCGCACAAGGCCCGGCTCCTGATGACCGTCCTCGCCGTGATGCTCGGCGTGGCCTTCGTCTCCGGGACCCTGGTCTTCACCAACACCCTCTCCAACGCCCTCCAGAACAGCTCCGCCAAGGGCTTCGACCAGGTCGACGTCGCCGTGACCGCCAAGGCCCAGGAGGACGTCGGCGACCGCATCGTCAAGACGCCCGAGCTGACCGAGGCCCTGCGCGAGCAGAGCGCGAAGGTGCCGGGCGCCGCCTCCGCAGTCGGCGTGGTCAGCGGCTTCACCGCCATCGCCGACCGGGACGGCAAGCTCGTCGGCGGCGGCTTCCAGTCCCAGGGCGGCAACTTCTGGGGCGACAAGGACCCCCGGTACCCGCTGAAGGAGGGCGCGGCCCCGCACGGCGCGAACGAGGTCGCCATCGACTCCGAGACCGCCCGCCGGGCCGGTTACGAGGTCGGCGACACCGTACGGATCTCGATCGACGGACCCGTCCTCACCCCGAAGATCACCGCCGTCTTCACCACCGACGACGGCAACGTCGCCGCCGGCGGCAGCCTCGCCCTGTTCGACACGCCGACCGCCCAGAAGCTGTTCGGCAAGACCGGCACGTACGACGAGATCGACGTGAAGGCCGCCGCCGGCACCTCGCAGGCCGCGCTGAAGTCCGCGCTGGACGCCGCCCTGCCCGAGGGCGAGGTGGAGACCACCACCGCGCAGCGGCTCGCCGACGACCAGGCCGAGATGATCTCCGCCTCGATGAGCGGGCTGAAGCAGGGCCTGCTGGTCTTCGCCGGCATCGCGCTCTTCGTCGGCACGTTCATCATCGCCAACACCTTCACCATGCTGGTCGCCCAGCGCACCAAGGAGCTGGCGCTGCTGCGGGCCGTCGGCGCCTCGCGCCGCCAGGTGACCCGCTCGGTCCTGATCGAGGCGTTCGTGGTCGGCACGGTGGCCGGTGCGACCGGTCTGGTGGCCGGCATCGGCATCGGCGCCGGACTGCGCTCGCTGCTGGGCACGCTCGGGGCGACCGTCCCCGACGGCCCGCTGGTCGTCTCGCCCGGCACGGTCGCGACCTCGTTCGCCGTGGGCGTCGTCATCACCATGCTGGCCGCCTGGCTGCCCGGCCGCCGGGCCGCGAAGATCCCGCCGGTCGCCGCGATGAGCAGCGTGCACGCCAAGGCGACCACCAAGTCCCTGGTGCTGCGCAACACGCTGGGCGCGCTGTTCTCGGCGGCGGGTGTCGCCGTGGTCCTGGCCGCCACGACGATGGACGGCTCGGACGGCCAGGCCCCCATGGGCCTCGGCGCGGTCCTGCTGATCATCGGCGTGTTCATCCTGACCCCGCTGCTCTCCCGCCCGCTGATCGCGGCCGCCACGCCCGTGCTGCGGATCTTCGGGGTCTCCGGGAAGCTGGCCCGGCAGAACTCGGTGCGCAACCCGCGCCGTACGGCCGCCACGGCCTCCGCGCTGATGATCGGCCTCACCCTGATCACCGGCATGACGGTGATGGCGGGCAGCCTCCAGAAGTCCATCGACAAGATGGCCTCCGCCGCGATCAGCGCCGACTACGTCGTCTCCATGGCGAACGGCAACACGCTCTCCACCGACGTCGAGGAGAAGCTGAAGGCCACCGACGGGGTGACCGCCACCAGCCCGCTGCGCAACGCGCCCGCCCGCATCGGCGGGGTGACCGAGTACCTCACCGGGGTCACCTCCGCGATCGGCGAACTGACCGACCTGAAGGTCGACGACGGCACGTTCGAGGTCGCCGGCACCCGGGTCGTCGTCGACCAGGACACCGCCGAGGACCACGGCTGGAAGGCCGGTTCCACCTTCACCGCCGCCTACGAGGACGGCGAGAAGCAGAAGCTGACGGTCGCCGGGGTCTACGAGGGCAACGAGCTGATCCGGGGCATCATGCTGGACGCCTCACTGCTCACCGGGCACCAGGAGGACCCCTCCGACATGCAGGTCATGGTCAAGACGTCCGGCGGCGCGTCGGACGCGGCCAAGGACCGGCTGGAGAAGGCCCTCGGCTCCAACCCGGCCATCAAGGTGCAGAGCAAGCAGGACCTCTCCGACGACATCGCACAGATGTTCACCCTGATGCTGAACATGCTCTACGGGCTGCTCGCGATGGCCGTGATCGTCGCGGTGCTCGGCGTCATCAACACCCTCGCGATGTCGGTCTTCGAGCGCTCGCAGGAGATCGGCATGCTGCGGGCGATCGGCCTGGAGCGGCGCGCGGTGAAGCGGATGGTCCGTCTGGAGTCCCTGGTCATCTCGCTCTTCGGCGGGGTGCTCGGCATCGGCCTCGGCGTGTTCTTCGGCTGGGCGGCCGGGGAGCTGCTCGGTACGAAGATGTCGACGTACGAGCTGGTCCTGCCGTGGGACCGGATGGCCGTGTTCCTGCTGCTGGCCGCAGGGGTGGGCGTCCTGGCCGCGCTGTGGCCGGCCCGGCGGGCGGCCCGGCTGAACATGCTGGCGGCGATCAAGTCGGAGTAGCCGCGGCGGCCGGCGCCGGCACTGGGCCCGGGGCCCCACCGCGAGACGCGGTGGGGCCCCGGGCTTTGTGCCGCCCGCTACTGCCAGACCCGGGACCGCAGGGGCATCCCGGAGGCACCGGACTGCGGGGTCCGGACCGCCAGGACCTGGTTGACGCCGATGCGGTTGCGTTCGAAGGCGACGGCGCTGGCGGCCATGTAGAGGCGCCAGACACGGGCCCGGCCGGGGCTGGTGAGGCGGACGGCCCGTGCCCACTCGTCCTCCAGCCGGGCGACCCAGCGGCGCAGGGTGAGGGCGTAGTGCTCACGGATCGACTCGACGTCACGGACCTCGAACCCGGCCCGTTCGAGCTGGGTGACGGTGTCGCCGACGGGCGCCAGCTCGCCGTCCGGGAAGACATACGCGTCGATGAACTCGTCGACGTGGTAGCCGGTTTCGTCCCGTTCGGGGCGACGGCCGATCTGGTGGTTGAGCAGCCGCCCGCCGGGCGTGAGCAGCGCGTACAGGTCGCGCGCGTAGGCGAGGTATCTCTCGGAGCCGACGTGCTCGGCCATCCCGATCGAGGAGATCGCGTCGTACGGCCCGTCGGTGACGTCCCGGTAGTCCTGCACCCGGATCTCCACCCGGTCGGTGAGCCCGGCGTCGGCGACGCGCTTGCGGGCGTAGGCCGCCTGTTCCTGGGAGAGGGTGATCCCGACGACCCGCACCCCGTGCTCGCGGGCCGCGTGGATCGCCATCGACCCCCAGCCGCAGCCGACGTCGAGCAGCCGTTGACCTGGGGTCAAGGCGAGCTTGCGGCAGACGAGTTCGAGTTTGTCGTCCTGGGCCTGTTCGAGGCCGGCGCCGGGGTCGGACCAGTAGGCGCACGAGTACACCATCGACGGGCCGAGGACGATCTCGTAGAAGTCGTTGCCGACGTCGTAGTGGTGGCTGATGGCGCGCCGGTCGGTGCGGCGGGTGTGGAGGTGACCGCGGCGGTGGACCTCCTCCCGGGGCGGGGCGGGCGGCAGCGGGGGCCCGGCGAGCTTCAGCAGCTCGCGGACGGCCGTACGGAACCCCGGGTCGCCCAGGGCCCGGGCGAGTGTGCGGGTGTCGTCGCCCCGCTCCCAGACGAGCCCGGAGATCAGATCGAGCGCGAGGTACAGATCCCCCTCGATGTCCAGCTCCCCGGCGACCCACGCCCGCGCGAGCCCCAGCTCGCCCGGCTTGAACAGCAGCCGGCGCAGTGCTCTGCGGTGGTGGACGACGAGGACGGGCGCGTCGGGAGGGCCTGCCTGCGAACCGTCCCAGGCGCGGACGCGCACCGGGAGCGGGACTCCCAGCAACTGTTCGACGAGCGCATGGAGCCGCGACGCGGCGTCGGCCATGGAGCACACCTCCGTGACAGAGATCCCGGTTGGTCCTGACTCCACGTAAACACCTGAGGGGCCTGCTCGCAGTCCCCCACGCGCGTCACATCTGGGCAAACCCTCCCGTTGGAACGCCGAAGGGGCCGCCCGCACCACGGATGGCGGGCGGCCCCTTCGGGGCGTTCGACGGCCTACGGACGCGGGGCGACCGTGGAGCCGGGGTGACCGAGGGTCAGGAGGCCTTGGCCTTCTCGGACTCGGGCTTGGCGGCGACCGGGGCCGGCTTGGCGGCCTCGTAGAACTCCTCGCGCGGGGACTCCAGGGCGCCGAGGGCGACCACCTCGCGCTTGAGGAACATGCCGAGCGTCCAGTCGGCGAAGACGCGGATCTTGCGGTTCCACGTCGGCATCGCCATGCCGTGGTAGCCGCGGTGCATGTACCAGGCGAGCCGGCCCTTGACCTTGATCTTCATCTTGCCCATGACGATCATGGCGACGCCCTTGTGGAGGCCGAGGCCCGCCACCGCACCCTTGTTGGCGTGCTCGTAGTCCTTCTGCGGGAAGCCCCGCATACCGGAGATCACGTTGTCGCCGAGGACCTTGGCCTGACGGAGCGCGTGCTGCGCGTTCGGCGGGCACCAGGCGTTCTCGACACCGGCCTTGCGGGCGGCGACGTCCGGGACCTGGGCGTTGTCGCCGGCGGCCCAGATGTAGTCGGTGCCCTGGACCTGGAGGCTGGGGGCGGTGTCGACGTGACCACGCGGGCCCAGCGGGAGGCCGTAGCGGGCGAGGACCGGGTTCGGCTTGACGCCGGCCGTCCACACGATCGTGTTCGAGTCGACCTCGAGGCCGTTCTTCAGCACGACGTGGCCGTCGACGCAGGAGTCCATCGAGGTGGAGAGGTAGATCTCCACGCCCCGGCTCTCCAGGTGCGCCTTGCCGTACTGGCCGAGCTTCGGGCCGACCTCGGGCAGGATCTTGTCCGCGGCGTCGACCAGGATGAAGCGCATGTCCTCGCGGGACACGGTCTTGTAGTACTTGGCCGCGTCGCGGGCCAGGTCCTCGACCTCACCGATGGTCTCCGCACCGGCGAAGCCGCCGCCGATGAAGACGAAGGTGAGCGCCTTGCGGCGGATCTCCTCGTCGGTCGTGGAGTCGGCCTTGTCGAGCTGCTCGAGAACGTGGTTGCGCAGGCCGATGGCCTCCTCGACGCCCTTCATGCCGATGCCCTGCTCGGCGAGGCCGGGGATCGGGAAGGTGCGGGAGACCGCGCCGAGCGCGATGACCAGGTAGTCGAAGGGCAGCTCGTACGCCTCGCCCACGAGCGGGGCGATCGTGGCGACCTTGCGGTCCTGGTCGATGGTGGTGACCCGACCGGTGAGGACCTCCGCCTTCGGCAGCACGCGTCGCAGCGGGACGACGACGTGGCGCGGGGAGATGTTGCCGGCGGCGGTTTCGGGGAGGAAGGGCTGGTAGGTCATGTACGACCGGGGGTCGACGACCGTGACGGTCGCCTCTCCGTAGCGCATCTTCTTGAGAATGCGCCGAGCTGCGTACAGGCCTACGTACCCACCGCCTACTACGAGGATCCTGGGACGCTCCGTGGTGCTCATGGCATCGAGTATCCACCCGCTCCAGGGGGGTCGCTCGTGCGCCCCTTCACAAGCTTCGGGAGGGTGTGTGCTATCCTCCGCCGCCCGCGTGATCCACATCATGGCGCGGAACGGGAACCAGCGTGTAGGGCGCGGCGTTGTCAATGCCGCGTGAGCTGCCTCTCCAGGCTTCGAGAGCCTCTGTGAGGGGGTCGCGACAGCCTTTCGGGAGACCCCCGCGAAACGTCCCCGCACGCCTCTTTTGAACACGTTCACACGGGGGTTGAGGCCCCGGAAGGGCCAACCGGCCCCTCTTCGTCCTCCGGGAGGACCGAAATCCTTGTGAAGAACTTCACGAAGTTTTCCGACGGGGAGTCGCGAAGGGGCCCGAGAGGGCCCCTCCAGCACGCTCAAACGCGCTTCCTGCCTGCTCAGCAGAGTGCAAGCAGCGCCCACGGACCCGGCCGTCAGGGCCCGCTACGCCACCGACCACGCGATGCCGTCGAGGATGTCGTGCTCGCTCACGACAACCTCCCGCGCGCCGGTCCGCTCCATGATCGCGAGCAGGACGAGCGCGCCCGCCGCGATCACGTCGACCCGGCCCGGGTGCATCGAGCCGACCGCTGCCCGCTCGGCGTGCGTGGAGCCCACCAGCCAGTCGGTGATCTCGCGGACCCGGTCGTGGGAGACCCGCGAGTGGTGGATGGCCGCGGAGTCGTACGCGGGCAGGTCCTGCGCGATCGCCGAGACGGTCGTGACCGAGCCCGCCAGGCCGACCAGGGTGTGCGCCTCGCGCAGCGGGACCGTCTCCTCGGCGAGGTCCAGGGCCGCCTCGATGTCGGCCCGCATCGCCGCGATCTGCTCCGCGGTGGGCGGGTCGGTGACCGTCCCGTCCACCACCAGGTGCCGCTCGGTCATCCGTACGCAGCCGACGTCGACCGAGCGGGCCGCCCGCACGTGCTCGTCGCCCACGACGAACTCCGTCGAGCCGCCGCCGATGTCCACCACCAGGTAGGGCTTCACGAGGTCCGCGCGGCCCCCCAGCTCCTTCGTGGCGCCGGTGAAGGAGAACTCGGCCTCCTGGTCGCCGCTGATGACCTCGGGCTCGACGCCCAGGATGTCCAGCACCCCGCGCACGAACTCGTCCCGGTTCTCGGCGTCCCGGGAGGCGGAGGTGGCGACGAAGCGCAGCCGCTCCGCGCCGTGCTCCTTGACGACGGCCGCGTACTCCCGGCAGGCGGCGAAGGTCCGCTCCAGCGCCTCGGGGGCGAGGCGGCCGGTACGGTCGACGCCCTGGCCGAGGCGGACGATCGTCATCCGGCGGTCCAGCTCGACCAGTTCGCCGGTCTCCGGGTCGCAGTCGGCGACGAGGAGGCGGATGGAGTTCGTACCGCAGTCGACGGCGGCGACCCGGGTCACGGGGTGTCCTCCTTCGGGGCGCCCGCCGGGGAGTCCGCCGGCGAGTCCTTCGAAGAGTCCGTCGGGAGCGTCACGCAGGTGCCCTTGCGCCACCACTCCGGCAGCATCGCGAGGGCCTCGTCGCCGAGCGGGTTCACCCCCGGCCCGGCGGCCAGCGAGTGGGCGACGAGCACATGCAGGCACTTCACCCGGTCCGGCATGCCGCCCGCGCTCGGGAAGCCCTTCAGCTCCTCGATCTCGTCACGGCGCCGGATGTAGTCCTCGTGCGCCGCGCGGTAGGCGGCGGCCAGCTCCGGATCGGTGCCCAGCCGGTCGGTCATCTCCTTCATCACGCCGTTCGCCTCCAGCGTGCCGATCGCCGAGTTGGCCTTGGGGCACGTCAGGTAGTACAGCGTCGGGAAGGGGGTGCCGTCGGGGAGGCGGGGGGCCGTCTCGACGACGTCCGGCTGTCCGCACGGGCACCGGTGCGCGATCGCGCGCAGCCCGCGCGGCGGCCGGCCGAGCTGCTGCTTGAAGGCCTCGACGTCGGCGTCGGTGGGCTCGGTGCGCGGAGTGGTCGGCGGGGCAGTTTCCATGCCTGTACGAAAATCTCTCTCTCGGTTCACTGGTCGGAGGCGTCGGACTTGTCGACGCCGTCCCAGACGTTCGAGTACCAGGGGCGGTCGGCCGCACCGAGGTCGGCGCGGGACTGCTTGGCCGCGTCCGGGTCGATCACGATGTAACCGGTCTCGCCCGGCATCACATAGTGCAGCCGCTGCCGGATCTGCTGCTCGGCGTAGGCGTCGTCCTGCCAGCGTGCCTTGGTGTCCCGCAGCTGCTCTACCCGTTCGCTGGCCTGCTGTTTCTCCCGCTCCAGATCGGCGATCTCGGCACGCTGGGAGACGTACTGCCGCATCGGGTAGGCGAGGGCCACGATCAGGGTGCAGAGCACCAGCGCGAGCAGGGCCGCGCGGCCGGTGAGACGGGAGCGGTGGGCCTGGCGCTTGGTCTGGGAGCGGTAGACCCGGGCCGCGGTCTGCTCGCCCAGCAGCCGGATCCTGGTCGTGGTGGAGAAACGGTCCCGGTCCTTGACGGCCATCGGCTCTCCGCCTCCCCTTTCACGTGCGTACGTCCCCGCACACGGTACGGGACCGAGTACGGGGACGTACGTACGACTGGCTAAGCCTTGACGGTGGAGAAGGCTCAGCCCTTGCCTCGCCTACTGGTTCGCGGAGCGGAACCGCGGGAAGGCGCTGCGGCCCGCGTACACGGCGGCGTCGTCGAGGATCTCCTCGATGCGCAGCAGCTGGTTGTACTTGGCGACGCGGTCCGAGCGGGCCGGGGCGCCGGTCTTGATCTGACCGCAGTTCACGGCGACCGCGAGGTCGGCGATGGTGACGTCCTCGGTCTCGCCGGAGCGGTGGGACATCATGCACTTGAAGCCGTTGCGCTGGGCCATCTCGACGGCGTCCAGGGTCTCGGTCAGCGAACCGATCTGGTTGACCTTGACGAGCAGGGCGTTGGCGGAGCCCTCCTCGATGCCGCGGGCGAGGCGCTCGGGGTTGGTGACGAAGAGGTCGTCGCCGACGATCTGGACCTTGTCGCCCAGCTTGTCGGTGATGACCTTCCAGCCGGCCCAGTCGTCCTCGAACAGCGGGTCCTCGATGGAGACGAGCGGGTAGGCCGCCACCAGCTCCTCGTAGTACTCCGTCATCTCGGCGGCCGAGCGGGACTTGCCCTCGAACTCGTACTTGCCGTCCTTGTAGAACTCGGACGCGGCGACGTCGAGCGCGAGCGCGATCTGCTCACCGGGGATGTAACCGGCCTGCTGGATGGCCTCGATGATGAGGTCGAGCGCGGCGCGGTTGGACTCCAGGTTCGGGGCGAAGCCGCCCTCGTCGCCGAGGCCGGTGGACAGGCCCTTGGTCTTCAGCACCTTCTTGAGGGTGTGGTAGACCTCGGCGCCCCAGCGCAGGGCCTCGGAGAAGGTCTCCGCGCCGATCGGGGCGATCATGAACTCCTGGATGTCCACGTTGGAGTCGGCGTGCGAGCCGCCGTTCAGGATGTTCATCATCGGAACGGGCAGCAGGTGCGCGTTCGGGCCGCCCAGGTAGCGGAAGAGCGGGAGGTCGCTGGCCTCGGAGGCGGCGTGGGCGACGGCGAGGGAGACGCCGAGGATGGCGTTGGCGCCGAGCGAGCCCTTGTTGTCCGTGGCGTCCAGGTCGAACATGGCCTGGTCGATCAGGCGCTGCTCGGTGGCGTCGTAGCCGACGAGCTCCGGGCCGATCTGCTCGATGACGGCGAGGACGGCCTTCTCGACACCCTTGCCCAGGTAGCGGTTGGGGTCACCGTCGCGGAGCTCGATGGCCTCGAAGGCGCCGGTGGAAGCGCCGGACGGAACGGCGGCACGACCCGTGCTGCCGTCGTCGAGGCCGACCTCGACCTCGACCGTGGGGTTGCCTCGGGAGTCCAGGATTTCCCGGGCTACGACGACGTCGATGGACGGCACGAGCATCTCCTTCTTGGGATGTGACGCTGGGTGTGCGGGGCCGCGTGGGCCTTGCGACTAGAGCCTAACCGTCTTCGGGGCGCCGGCAGCCGACCGACCGTCCCGTGGACAGACAGACGGTACCTATTGTTTCCGTCCGGAACAAAGGGGGGATGACATCCGGGCAGAGAAAACCCCGCCCCGGTGCGTACGGGGGAACACGCACCGGGGCGGGGGACCCGTGGGGACGGGGGGTGACCCTCACGAGGTCTTCAGTGTGCGGGACCCACTTGTGGGGGAGCTGTGGTCCCGCTGGGGGCCTGGTGTCACTTCAGGTGAAGCTGCTGGCCCGGGTAGATGAGGTCGGCATCCTGGACGACGCCCTTGTTCAGCTGGAACAGCTTCTGCCAGCCGCCCTTGACCTTGCGCTTCTCGGCGATGGTGCTGAGGGTGTCGCCCTTGACGACCTTGTACTCGCCGTCGCCCTTCTTGACCTTCTTGCCGGTCGGGGTGGTGACGGTCTTGCTGCTCTGCTCGCTCTTGGCGGCGGCCGGGCGCTCGGCGGAGCGGGAAGCGGCCTGCTGCTCGGTGGAGCGGGAGGCGGTGCTGTCGGGGGACGAGCCGCCGGTGGAGGCGCTGCCGCCACCGTACGGCGTGCTGGACAGGCCGGTGCCGCAGACCGGCCAGGCACCCTTGCCCTGGCCCGCGAGGACCTTCTCGGCGATGGTGATCTGCTGCGTCTTGGAGGCCAGGTCGGCGCGGGCGGCGTAGGCGGTGCCGCCGTACGCGGCCCAGGTGGAGGCGGAGAACTGGACACCGCCGTAGTAGCCGTTACCGGTGTTGATGGACCAGTTGCCGCCGGACTCG
Source organism: Streptomyces phaeofaciens (assembly GCF_014648915.1). Taxonomy (GTDB): domain Bacteria; phylum Actinomycetota; class Actinomycetes; order Streptomycetales; family Streptomycetaceae; genus Streptomyces; species Streptomyces phaeofaciens. The sequence continues at coordinate 97,611 of NZ_BMSA01000013.1, forward strand.
CACTGGGCGACCGCGTCCCACTCGGAGGCGGTGGCGGCGGAGGCGTTGCCGGCCGCCATCAGCGGGGCGGCGATGGCGACACCGGTGACACCGGCGAGCGCGGCGACGCGGGTGGCCTTGGCGGGGCGGCGGTGCTTGCCCTTACCGGAAAACAGCATGGTGGATCCCCTCACCGACGCCTGCGAGGTGAGCTGTCGGGTTCGGGCCGGTTGAGTTGCCCGGCCGCGCATCTCGCGATGCGCGGCTCCACCCCAAGCCGGATCCGGCGTCAACCGCCGGGTCCGGCACTTACCTTGGGTCCCCCGCTCCTGCCTACGGCGCTTGACGCGACGACTGTTCCCGGATGGCCGCTGGCAGGATTCGGCGTTGCGACGGCCGGGGCTCGGGTTGCCGAGCGGTCACGACCGTAGACACGCGATCCGCGGAATTTCAAAGACGATCAGGGCTTCTGAGACTCATCCCACACTTTCACCAAACCGGACATTCGGCGCGAAGCGTGACGTGAACTCCCGGTGTTTTTCTGGGCGTTCCCGCCCTATTGGACCGCTGTGTCCAGCGTCTGACCGGGGGTGATGCCGTTCGGGTCGGCGCCGATGAGGTCCCGGTTCTCGGCGTAGAGGGCGCGCCATCCGCCGTCGATACCAAGGGAGTCGGCGATGGAGGCGAGGGAGTCGCCCTCGCGGACCGTGTAGCCGGAGGCGGCGTGCCGGCCGGCCGAGGCGGTGCTGAGGCCCTCCGACAGGGTCTCGTCGGCGACGGTGCCGCGGTGACGGCCGGAGCCGAGGGAGCCGGTGTCGACAAGGTTCCAAGAACCGACGTCCTGCACCGACTTGTCCGAATCATCCGCTTCGGCGGTCGCCGTGGGCGAGCCGTCGCCCGTCTGCGCGTCTCCGGACTCCGTGGAGTCGTCGGAAGCGGCCGCGTCATCCTCCGCGGCGGAGGACGAAGAGGACGAAGGGGACGAACTCGGCGAAGCCTCGGAGGAGTCGGCGGACGCGTCGGCGTCGGAGTCGCCGGTTCCGTCGGACTTGCCGGAGCTGTCGGACTTGCCTGACTTGTCGGAGTTCGAGGAGCCCGAGGCCCCCTTGGACAGGTCGGACAAACCGGAGGAATCAGACGAGTCATCAGCCACGCCGGTGTCCACGTTCAGCCCGCCCGACTCCTCGGTGAGCCCGGACGTCAGCCCGCAGGTGCCCCACGCGCCGACACCCTCGGCCGCGAGAAGCTTCTGCGCCACGGCGATCTGCTGGTTGCGGCTGGCCAGATCGGGGCTGTCGGCGTAGTCGAGTCCGCCGTACGTCTCCCAGTCGTCCTGGGTGAGGCTCAGACCGCCGTACTCGCCGTCGCCCTTGTCGGCGCTCCACGAGCCGCCGCTCTCGCACTGCGCCACCTTGTCCCACACCGTGCCGTCGGCAGCGCTCGCGCCCGTGGCGGCGAGCAGCGGGATGGCGATGGCCGTACCGGTCACTCCAGCGGCGACGAGGAGGGCCGGAGCCTGACGGGGGCGACGGTGACGACCGTTCCCGGAGAGCATGCGGGGGCCTTTCTCTGGACAGCAGTGAACCGGCGCGACGTCGGGTGCTTGCGCATCCGACGGGCCGCGTTGACGAGTGAACGTATCGGCAGACGATCACTTGTCACAAGTTAATGCCGCACAGATCACGTGAAGATCACAGAATTGAGAGTCGGTCACCTTCGCTGCGCCGGACCGTCACACTCCGCCTGACGTGCGGTCGGTCACCGAGCGGAGATCACTCCGTCACGCACCGGGACCCCTTGGACCGGATGGAGTCGACGGCGTGAACTCGACGGGCAGGGTGCGCAGTCCTCGCATGATGAGCCCGCCGCGCCATCTCAAGTCGGCCGGATCCGCCGCGAGTCGCAGGTCCGGGAGACGGGTGAGCAGGGTGGCCAGGGCGGTCTGGCCCTCCAGCCGGGCCAGCGGGGCGCCGAGACAGTAGTGGATTCCGTGGCCGTAGCCCAGGTGCTGGTTGTCGCGGCGGGAGAGGTCGAGGGTGTCGGGGTCGGCGAACCGGGCCGGGTCACGGTCGGCGGCGGCGAGCACGACGAGGACCGGGTCGCCGGGGGCGATGTCCTGTCCGCCGAGAACGAGCGGCTCGGTGGCGAAGCGCCACGTGGCCAGCTCGACGGGGCCGTCGTAGCGCAGGAGTTCCTCGACGCCGGTCTCCAGGAGGGTGCGGTCCGCAGTGGCCAGGGAGTCCTGGAGGCGGCGGCGCTGCTCGGGGTGGGTGAGAAGGGCGTAGGTGCCGTTGCCGATGAGGTTGACGGTGGTCTCGAAGCCGGCGAAGAGCAGGATGAAGGCCATGGCGGCGGCCTCGTTCTCGGTGAGGTGCTCGCCGTGGTCGGAGGCGCGGATCAGTCCGGAGATGAGGTCCTCGCCGGGGCCCGCCTCGGCAGGGAGGGCCTCCCGCTTGCGGTGGATCAGCTCGGCGAGATAGCCGCGCATCTTCTTCACGGACCGCGCGACACCGCCCCGGGGGCCGCCGCCGTGCCGGATCATCATGCCCGCCCAGTCCCGGAAGTCGTCCTGGTCCTCGCGGGGGACGCCGAGCAGGTCGCAGATGGCGTAGATGGGGAGCGGGAACGCGAAGTCGTGGATGAGGTCGGCGCCGCCCTCCGCGGCGAACCGGTCGATGAGCTGGTCGGTCAGCTCCTGCACGCGCGGCGCGAATTCGGCGACCCGGCGCGGTGTGAACGCCTTGCTGACCAGCCGTCGCAGCCGGGTGTGGTCCGGCGGATCGATGTTCAGCAGATGCGTCATCAGCTCCGCCTTGCGCTCCCCGGGGATCCCGGTCCTGCCCTTCGCGTGCGCGGGCTCGTCGTGATGCGCCGGATTCTTGGAGAGCCGCTGGTCGGCGAGGGCCTGCTTGGCATCCGCGTACCGGGTGACCAGCCAGGCCTCCACCCCACTGGGCAACCGCGTCCTGTGCACCGGCGCGTGCTCACGCAGCCAGGCGTAGGCCGGGTAGGGATCGGTGGCGAATTCCCAGGTGAAGAGTTCGGGGGCGGGGGTCGCGGCGGTGGGCTTGCTGGTCACTCCTTGACGGTAGCGGGGTTCCGGGCGAGGGCCTCGCGCAGGGCGGCGAGCCGGGTGGCGGCGGCCTCGGAGCCGCCTGCGGCCGCGATGGCGAGCCAGTGTTCGGCGTGTTCGAGGAGAAGCCTGCCGAGAACTTCCTGCGATCCGAGATGGCCGACCTGCGCCGCTCGCTCGTAGTACCCGATGGCCGCCGTGGTCTCGCCCTGCCGCACGAGATGGTCGGCGAACAGCCAGGCGCGGTCGGGTCGGCCGTCCGCCAGCCGCCCGAACCAGTGCCGGGCGTCGGCGTCGTCATCGACGAACACGGCGAGATCGGCGAGGCACTCCACGGTGTCCCAGTCGTCCTCCTCACCCCGGGCGAGCAGGTCCGCGCGGCCCGCCTCGACCACGGCCGCCAGATCCGAGGGCCGGTGGATCGAAGCCATCTCGGCCGCGAACCACCATGCCCCGGGCCCGAGCGGCGGCAGGTCGGGTGACCTCAGCGCCGCCGCGACCAGGGGCTCGCTCGCCCGCCATGTCCCGGGCCGCTCGCCCCTGACCAGAAGGCCGCAGACGCCCAGGCGCGGTAGAGCGGCCCACTCCACGTCCTCCTCCACATCGGGAAGGTGCACGTCGAACAGGTCCAACCATGCGGACACGTCCAGTGCCGCCGTCATCCCACAGCGGCCCATGTCGACGGCCCCCCGCACCAGCTCGTACGCCCCCGGCCGCGCCGACGGCCGCCGGGACCGCCGCCACTCCTCCCACAGCTCCGGTCCCACCGCGAGGAACTGGGTCACCCCGAGCGGGCCGCGCCGGCGCGCGGCGTCGGTCAGACGCGGGTCGTCCGCCGCGGCGAGCCGGTCGAGTTCCGCCTCGCTCCACCGGCAGGTCAGCTCCACCGTCCGGGCCATGCCGAGGACGCGGGCCGTCGGGCGGTCGCCGAAGCGGTGGGCGTCGTAGGCCTCGTCGCCCATCGTGGCCAGCACCAGCACGCCCTCGTGAACGCACTGGGCCAGCAGCCCCGCCGTCATGCCCCGCTCCCCCAGATGTCCCTCCAGATCGTCGAGCCACACCACATGCGTGCCCGAGCGGTCCCGGCCGCGCAGCAGGGCCGGCAGCTCACTCAGGTCGGTACCCGGCTGGGCGTTGAGCACCCGGGCCCTGGAACCGCCCACCCTGCGCAGGGCCGCCCAGGCCGTCCGTGACGTGCCGGACAACGGTTCCCCGGTGACCACGACCAGCCCGCCGGTGCGCAGCCGGTGCGCGAGCAGCCGGTCGAGTTCGTCGTCGACGTCCCGGCGGATGTACGGCGCCAGGTCGGGTTCGCCGCCCGGGCGCAGGACGGGACGGATACCGAGGGTGAGACGCCGTACCTCGGTCAGCCGGGGCCAGGAGTCGGCCGGGGCGGAGGCAGGCGCGGGGTAGTTGTTCTGGACGCCGATCACGGGCGCGTGGAAGGTGCCGTGGCTGAAGTCGACGTGGTCACCGGTGGGGGCCGGCACGGCGGCAGAAGACATTGACGGAGATGGTGACGGTGACGGGAGGGTGCGGGGCGCGGCGGCCTCGGTGTCCGCCCGGCTCAGCGGGGTGCCGCACACCCCGCACTCGGTGTCCCGAGGGTCGTTGTGGGTGTCGCACGCCAGGCAGCGATTCGAATACCTCATCACACGCCGCCGTGCATTCTCCCGGCCCGCCGGTACCCCCCGCACCGGCAGCTCCGCGGCACCCGCACACCGGCCACGTCAGCCGCCAACTCCCGTTCCATACAAGCCTCCGCGCCTCGCCACCAGCTCAGAGGCCCACCGTACTAACCCTCCAGCCCTTCGGTCGTCCGGATCGCGTCGCGGTAGGCGCGGGCCGCCGCGCGCAGTGCCGCCTCCGGGTCGGTGCCCTCCGCTTCCGCTCGGGCGGCGAGGGCGAGGAGGTCGTAGCCGATGCCCTCGGTGGCCGGGAGGGGGACGTCGAGGTGGGACGAGCGGACTCTCGACGCCAGTTTCGAGGCCAGGGCGAGGGCCGGCTGGTGGAGGGGGATGCCGTCGGTCACCGACTCGCGGCGCTTCTCGATCGCCTTGGTGCGGAGCCAGTGCTCCTTGACCTCCTCCGGGGTGGTGGCGGTGGCGTCGCCGAAGACATGGGGGTGGCGGTGGATGAGCTTGGCGACGATCGTGGCCGCGACGTCGTCGACGGAGAACGGCGACTCCTCGTCCTCCTCGGCGATGCGGGCGTGGAAGACGACCTGGAGGAGGACGTCGCCCAGTTCCTCGCGGAGTCCGTCGTGGTCGCCGTCCTCGATCGCCTCGACCAGTTCGTACGACTCCTCGACCGCGTACTTCGCCAGGCCCTTGTGGGTCTGCTGGGAGGACCACGGGCACTCGGCGCGGATCCGGTCCATGACCTGGACGAGGTCGAGAAGGCGGGCGCCGGGGAGGTCGTAGGAGGCGGGGAGGAGTTCGAGGTCGGGCATCGACACCCGGCCGGAGCCGGCCAGCCGGGCCAGGCCGTCGGTGAGGGACGGTTCGCCCTCGCCGGTCGCGACGATCACGACCGTGCGGCCGTCCGCGCAGGCCGCGACCAGCTCCTCGGCGGTCGGGGAGGTCTCCTCGACCGCTATGCCCGCCTCCCTCAGATACGGCAGTTGCGGGTGCGCGGCGTCGGCGCAGAGCACACGGTCCGCCGTGCGCAGGGCCTGCCAGGCGGGCCAGGAGAGCAGGCCGGGGGCGACGCGGTGGCTGGTGGTGAGCAGGACCACGCGGCCCGTCGCGGAGCCCGTGGGTGCGGTCACATCGTTCACACCTCGAACGTAGCCCACGCCCGCCGGCCGCCTCGCTCGTTATCCACAGACCGGGCAGCCGGTCATATCGTCAGGTCGTCTGCTGGGTGCCGGCGGAGGTGATCTCGCGGACCCACGGCGTCTCGGCGTCCACCCTGCTGACCTTCTTCGCGTCCCAGCTGCCGTAGCGCGGGTTCAGGTCGACGTCGAGTTCCTCGGACGCCTTTGACAGGGCGTCCCAGAAGATCTGCTGGCTGGTGTCCGTGCCGAGCTTCGAGGCGAGCTTCTGTGCCTCCAGCTGGAGACGGAGGTTCTCGTCGAGGCGCTGCGGCGGGATGCCGTACTGCTGGAGCCACGCCGTCTCCAGGCCCCGCGCGCCGCCCGCCTGCTGCTCCAGGCCGGCCCGCATCTGCTGGACCTCCTTGCGGCTGACGGTGATCCCCGCGTCCTCGGCGGCACGGTGCAGCACCTGGTCGAGGACCATGCCGTGCAGGGTGTCCCGGGTGAGGGTGCCGGTCTGGGCGATGGCCTGCGCGTACTGGGCGTCGTCGGTGACCGCCGCCCGCTGGGCCGCGCGGACCTCCTTCACCCGGTTCTCCAGCTGGGAGACGGTGATCCGCTGGTCGCCGACGACGGCCGCCGCGCCGGGATGCGCGTCGTTCCCGCAGGCGGTGAGGAGGGGGGCTGCCGCGATCGCGGCGGACAGCAGGAGTGCGGTGCGACGACGACGACGGCGGTGCAAGGAAACCTCCCGAGGAGATTGTGCGACGGTGCACAAAGTCTTGCGGTGATCGATGGTAGGCAGTGGGGCGCCTGGGGCCAACCCATTCGACCAACGATTCACCAGGACTTCGGGCACCGCCGCGCCCGCCGGCCGCCCGCTCGTCGGTACGAGGGGTCAGCCGCGCGCGCCGGACGCGCCGCCGCCGGACCGGCGTGCGCCCCGGTCAGCCGACCAGGGCCACCGGGGCGTCCCACGCGTCGCGGTCCACGGTGAGGGTGTAACCACCGCGGGTCTCCTTGCTGTTGACCATGTACTGATGGCCGCGGCTGTGGTCGGTGTACTGGGTCGAGGCCCACGGCCAGTCGGTGGTCGTGGTGTTCTTCTTGTCCCAGAGCGCGTACCACAGGTTGCCCGGAAGGTCCGTCTTGTTCGTCGCGGTGGCGATCGCCTTGGCACTGGAGCTGCTGAAGCCGTAGAAACCGGCGCGGTACGTCTTGGCACGCAGCGTCTTGGTGAAGGAGCGCACGTACGTCAGCACGGCGTCGTTGCACGACGTGTTGGTGATGTCGTACGGCTCCATGTCGAGGTAGATCGGGCTGCCGGTCTTCATGCCGAGCGCCGAGGCCTTGGCGACCGCGTCCGCCGCGTCCGTGGCGCCGAGGGAGGCGGCGGTGGCGGCGGTGAGCTTCTCGGGGTTGGCGCTGGTCTGGCAGGGCGGCTGGGCGCCGACATAGAGCGGGATGAGCTTCCAGCCGGCGGTGTTGACCGTCTTCACCCAGGACGCGGTGAGGTTGGGCTGCGCGCAGCCGCGGTTCTTGCCGCCGATGTAGACGGCGGCCGCGCCGTAGAAGCCGTCGGCCTTCCATGCCTTCATCGCGGCCGCCGAGGGCGCGGTGCAGGTGTCGAAGGCCCGGCCGGTGTACGTCTTCTGCGCGGGCCAGGTGGTCGCGGCCATCGACGTCTGCGCCGCTATGCCGGCACCCGCGAGCACGGCGGCGCCGGCCACGCCCCACGTGATGTATCTGCGCTTTCTGGACTGCCGGTGCTCGGCCATTCCCACCCCATTGTTCGTTCGTTCACACGTACGCGACCGCTGTGCGTACGAAGCGGATCGCACGGTAGCGCGTGCCACCCCCGCAATCGGGAAACACAGGTCCCCCATAGCCACAAGATTCACTCATGCCCCGGTAAAGGCGTACGGGAGAGGGGACGGCATGCCGCGGCCCGTCCGTGGCCTACCCTGACTCCCAGCCGACTTGGGGGGCGATGAGGATGACGACGACAGCCATGACGACCGGCACCGAGAGACGGTTGCCGGGCGGCTGGATCCAGCGGGTGGCCTGGACCGCCCTGGTGTGGGGCTCACTGGGCCTGCTGATCTGGGTGCCCTTCCTGTACGTGGCGATCCGCCGCGGTCTCGCCTCGGACTGGGTCGCGTTCGCGGCGTTCGCCCTGTACGAGTGCATCACCCTGCCCTGGGCGCTGACCAGCACCGAGGAGGACGGCGACGCGTTCATGGGAGTGGCGGTCGTGGTGACGCTGCTGGTGGCGACGTGGCTGCTGCTGCTCGCGGCCTTCGACAAGAAGGTCCGCCCGATGCAGCCGGTGGCGTACGGGCAGTCCCCGTACCAGCAGGGCTATCCGTACGGGCGCTAGGACGGGCGCCCGGGTCGGGTCCCGGCCGCACGAGGTGCGGCGCGGGGTGCCCGCGCGCCGTCAGGGATGGATCACGCCGGGATTCCCCACGAAGACGGAGCCGCCGTCACCCTTCCCCCACACGTGTCCGCGCAGCACACGGTCCTCGTCCCTGGCCCACTCCAGGTAGGCGCGTTCGGCCTGGGTCGCCGGGGTGACCGTCGCTCCGGCCTTGTCCGCCAGCATGATCATCACGGGCAGCAGGCCGTCCAGCAGCGTGATGAACTCGGAGTGGCCCGTACGGCCGCGGCGCTTCAGTGCCGCGTCGACGAACTCACCGTAGGCGGCGGGGTCGACCATGACCCAGTCGCCCGAGAGGTCGTCGAGCCCGCTCGGCATCCGGAGGATCCGCTTGCTGAGCGCCTCGACCCCGCCCATGAACAACTGGCCCACGGCGAGCGCCGGTTCCCAGACGTCGTCGTCGGTCTCCCTGACCGTGAAGATGTAGCTCACGGGCGCCTCGCCGGACGTCGCGCGGGGTGTCTCACAGGGGATGCCTCATCCATACGTTGGGTTCGACGTACACCGCGTAGTCCCGCTCCGGCTCGCAGCGCACCGGCACCAGGGCACCGGGCACCTCGATGTCGCCCCGGGTGTCGAACGGCAGCCCGGTCCAGCGGCGCCACTCCGCCAGCGAAGCGGCCACCGTCATCGACGCCGGCGCGATCCGCTCGATGCTCGCCCCCGCACGGGCGTGCACCCGCAGCCACGGGTCGTACGGCAGCCCGTCCTGTCGTACCCGGTGCGCGTACTCCTCGATCGGTGTGTGCGGCTCGCGGTGCTTGGCGTTCGGGCGGACCGGGGCGACGACCTCGGCGAAGCCCTTCGCCCTGGCGTTCTCCCGCATCGCCGTGAGCATCCGCCCGGACAGGCCCAGGCCCTGGGCGTGCGGGGCGACCACGATCGAGATCGCGCTCACCGTGTCCGGCCGCGCGCCGCGCCGGCGGTCGGCGAACGCCCAGACCAGTACCTGGTCCCAGCCCCGGGCGGGCAGCTCGCCCCGCCCCTCGGCGCGCAGGACGAACGGCACGCTGTACGCATGCGCGACGACCTCGCCCCGCTCGTCCTCGGCGAACAGCACGTACTCCGGGAACTCGACGGGAATCCGCCCGTAGTGCGCGTTCCCCACCGGGTCCTGGGTCGTGAACTCCGCCCAGGTGTCGGGCATCTTCTGTATCGGCCCGAGCATGTCGGGGCGGTCGGCGAGGCTCGACACCGTCAGTTCCATGCGGTCACGGTAGGCGAGGGACGGCGCGGACGAGAACCGGTTTCCGGGGGCTCGGGCAGGGACGGCACCGCCCGTCCGCTCAGCCCGCTCAGCCCGCTCAGCCCGCTCGGCCCGCTCAGCCCGCGTGGAAGCGGTCCGGTGCCTCGGTCGGGTTGCCTCCGGTGGGCAGTTTCTGGTCGGGGCAGGTCGAGAGGACCTTCGCCATCGCGGACTTCTCCGCCGCGGTGACCCACAGGCCGTACTTCTTCTTCACGGCGACCTGTGCCGCGACGTACGGGCAGCGGTAGGACGTGTTCGGCGGCAGCCAGGTCGCCGTGTCGCCGTCGCCCTTGGAACGGTTGGTGCTCGCGTCGACCGCCAGAAGGTTGAGGGGGTCGTTGGCGAGCGCTATCCGCTTGCCGGCGTCCCAGTACTTCGCGCCCTTCTGCCATGCGTCGGACAGGGCGACGACGTGGTCGATGTCGACCTTGCTCGCGCCGCGCCGGTAGGTCACGTCCTTGCCGGAGTAAGGGTCCGAGTCCAGCACGCCGTAGGACACCTTGCAGTCACCGCCGGTGAACCTCACCTCCTTCAGGTCGCGTTTGAGGATGTCGTCGCGGGTGTCGCAGCCGTTGGAGTCCGTGTCCGCCCAGGGGCTGCCGAACTTCTCCCGGTCGTAGCCGGTCTTGGGGGCGCGCCCCTTCACCGTGAGCGACTCGGCGGCCGTGAGAGCCGCTCCCCCGCTCGCCGTCGGCCCCGCTCCCCCGGTACCGGATCCGATGGCCCCGTCGGTACAGCCGGCCACGGCCACCGAGGCCATGGCGCACATCAGCGCGACGGCTGTCGCCGTCCCACCCCTCAGACGCCTCATGTGCGCCCCTCCCCTTGCCTGCCCTGCCGTCGCCCCGCACAGGGCGGTTTCCCTGGCGGACGCTGGTCCACACCGTAGCGAGGGCGTGGTGAGGGGCGAACGGCGGCGGCCGGGAGGTCCAGACCATTGCCGCCCCAAGTGGGCATCTCTCACATCTCGGGAATATCGTCGATGGTGAGTCATCTCCGGAAGGAGCTCTGGATGGGCATCCTCGACAGGTTCCGCCACCACGGGCAGGACAAGGCCAAGAACATGTCCGACACCGCGGAACAGAAGGCCAACGAGAAGACGGGCGGCAAGTACGAGTCCCAGATCGACGACGCGCAGCAGAAGGCCGAGGGCGCGCTCGGTATGGACCGCGAACGGCCGGACCGGCCCGGGCAGCCGTAGCCGTAACCGTCGGAAGACTCACGGAGGAACGCAGGGGCCCGGACAGCCGGGTCACTCGGACCACCACGCGCCACCTTGAAAGAGAAGCCGTCCGCGCAGCCCACCTCCCGCGGGCGGCTTCCCTCATGCCCGCCGCGGGGCAGGGGGCGTCAGACCTTGCCTATGCCCAGCGTCGACTCCGACGGCAGCAGGCCGGAGCCGATCACCGCGACCCAGTAGTCGCCGAGGAGCCCGGCGAGACGCTCGGCGGCCTCCGCACCCAGGGCCTGCCAGGGGCCGAGGGCGAGCCGGTCGGTGTCCTGTTCGACGCGGCGGCGCAGCTCGCGGCCCGCCCCGGTCGCCGTACCGTCCGCCTCGACCAGTCCTCGGGCGGCCAGGCGGTCGCGTGCCGCCGCCCATTCCCCGGGGGTCCAGCCGCGGCTCTCGAAGCGCTCGACGGACGCGGCGCCTATCGCGGCGAAGGACACCAGCGCCTCGGTCGGGTCGAGGCCGGCGGTGAGCAGGGCGGCGAGATGGCCGTCGCCCCGGTGCTCACGCAGGATCGTCGCCGCGTGCCAGAGCTGGAGGTGGGGTGCGCTCGGCCACTCCAGCGCGGCGTTGGCCGCGGCGAGCGGGCGGCCGGCGGTCTGCGCCGCCTCGGCGGCCCGGCGGGCGAGGGCCGCCGCCGCCACCAGCCCGGGGCTGTCGATCCGGTCGCCGAACAGGGTGCGGTAGGCCCGGTCCATGCCCCGCAGTCTCGCCTCCAGTGCGGCCTCGGGGGTGACGGTCTTGCGGCCGGCCTCCACGTAGCGGGTGACCATGGAGGGCGCGAAGCTGTAGAACGCGGAGGTCACCACCCTGGCGTCGACCGGGCCCAACGGCGCCGCACGGAACGGGAAATAGCTCGGCCAGCGGTCCTCGGTGGAGAGGCCGAGCGCGCCGGCCTCCTCGAAGACCTCCGGCGCGTAGTACAGCACCGCGTGCAGCGGCTCCAGCAGGTGCCAGAGGCGCCGGGCCTGCGCGGGCCCGACCTGCCGCTCCCCCTCGCCCACCGCGGCCTCCGACTTCTCGGCGTTCTCCGACATGACGTCTCCCCCTCGTCGTGTTCGACACACCGCACAACTTGACACTGACAAGATTGCCCGACCCCGACAAACTTGTCAATGCCTAGATTCGACGTAGGCTGCTGTCATGAGCCCGTACCACCACGGCGATCTGCGCCGCGCCGTCCTCACCGCCGCGCTCGACGTCATCGCCACCGACGGCCCCGCCGCGCTGAGCCTGCGCGACCTCGCCCGTCGCGCCGGCGTCTCGCACGCGGCACCGGCGCATCACTTCCGGGACCGCACCGGTCTGCTCACGGCCATCGCGGCGGAGGGCTTCGGCCTGCTCGCGGCGGCGACGACGGAGGCGGTCGACCTCAAGGACGCGGGCGTGCGGTACGTACGCTTCGCCCGCGAGCACCCCGCCCACTTCCAGGTCATGTTCACGCCCGGGCTGCTGCGCACCGACGATCTCGAACTGACCACGGCCCGTGCGCTGGCCGGCGACGCCCTGCGCACCGCCGTCTCACAGGCCCGCCCCGACGCCGACGGCCCCGACGCCCGCCTCACCGGCATCGCCGCCTGGTCCGTCGCCCATGGCTTCGCCACCCTGCTGCTCAGCCACAACCTCGACGAGGTGGTGGGCGACCGGCCCCCCGAGGACGTGTTCGAGGCACTGACCGGCCTGCTGTTCCGACCGGCCTGACCCCGCCCGCCCCGGTCGGACGCCCTACGCCCCCGCCCGCCACCCATCGCCCCCGCCCGAGCCCGACCGCCCGACCGCCCGACCGCCCGCCCGGCCGCGCCCGACCGCCCGGCCGCGCCCGCCTGCCCGCCCGCCCGAGCAGGCATGCCCGCCCGGGGACCCGCCCACCTCCCGTCGCCCCGCCCTTCGCCCGCCCCCCTGTCGCCCTACGACCCCAGCACCGACGCCAGGAACTCCCCCACCCAGCCCAGCAGGTCCCGGCCGACCAGCGGCTTCCCGCCGACCTTCGCCGTCTTCGGGCGGGGGACGAGGACCTGGTGCGCCGCCGGCTTGATGACGGACCCGGGGTAGAGCCGCTTGAGCCGCAGCTCCTGCGACTCCCGCAACTCCACCGGCGCGAAACGGATGTTGGTGCCCTGAAGGACGATCTCGCCGACCCCGCAGGCCCGGGCCAGCATGCGCAGCCCGGCCACGAGGAGCAGGTTCTCCACCGGCTCGGGCAACTTGCCGTAGCGGTCGACGAGTTCCTCGCGGACGGCCTTGACGGCCTCCTCGGAGTTCGCGGAGGCGATGGAACGGTAGGCCTGGAGGCGCAGCCGCTCGCCGGGGGCGTAGTCGTGCGGAACGTGCGCGTCGACGGGCAGCTCGATCTTGACCTCGAGCGGCGGCTCCTCCCATCCTCCCGCCGAGGGCTCCCCTGCCTCCAGCTGGCGCCGATAGTCCGCGACGGCCTCGCCGACCATCCGGATGTACAGGTCGAAGCCGACGCCCGCGATGTGGCCGGACTGCTCGCCGCCGAGGAGGTTGCCCGCGCCGCGGATCTCCAGGTCCTTCATCGCCACGTACATGCCCGCGCCCATCTCGGTGTGCTGGGCGATCGTCGCGAGGCGCTCGTGGGCGGTCTCCGTCAGCGGCTTCTCCGGCGGGTACAGGAAGTAGGCGTAACCGCGCTCCCGGCCACGGCCCACGCGGCCGCGCAGCTGGTGCAGCTGGGAGAGGCCGAAGGTGTCACCGCGTTCGACGATGAGCGTGTTGGCGTTGGAGATGTCGATGCCGGACTCGACGATCGTCGTCGAGACGAGCACGTCGAACTTCTTCTCCCAGAAGTCGACGACGACCTGTTCGAGGGCCGACTCCGACATCTGGCCGTGGGCGGTGGCGATCCGTGCCTCGGGGACGAACTCGCGCAGCCGGGCGGCCGCGCGGTCGATGGACTCGACCCGGTTGTGGATGTAGAAGACCTGGCCCTCGCGCAGCAGTTCACGCCGGACGGCGGCGCCGATCTGCTTCTCCTCGTACGGCCCGACGAAGGTGAGCACCGGGTGACGCTCCTCCGGCGGAGTGGTGATCGTGGACATCTCGCGGATGCCCGTCACCGCCATCTCCAGCGTGCGGGGGATCGGGGTCGCGGACATCGTGAGGACGTCGACGTTCGCGCGGAGCTTCTTCAGCTGCTCCTTGTGCTCGACGCCGAAGCGCTGCTCCTCGTCGACGATGACCAGGCCGAGGTCCTTGAACTTCGTCTCGGCGGAGAACAGCCGGTGGGTGCCGATGACGATGTCCACCGAGCCCTCGCGCAGGCCCTCCAGGGTGGCCTTCGCCTCCGTGTCCGTCTGGAAGCGGGACAGGGCCTTCACGTTCACCGGGAACTGCGCGTACCGCTCGCTGAAGGTGCCGAAGTGCTGCTGCACGAGCAGGGTCGTGGGGACCAGGACGGCGACCTGCTTGCCGTCCTGGACGGCCTTGAAGGCGGCGCGGACCGCGATCTCCGTCTTGCCGTAGCCGACGTCGCCGCAGATCAGACGGTCCATCGGGACCGTCTTCTCCATGTCGTCCTTGACCTCGGCGATGGTGGTCAGCTGGTCCGGGGTCTCCGCGTAGGGGAACGCGTCCTCCAGCTCGCGCTGCCACGGCGTGTCCGTGCCGAAGGCGTGCCCGGGGGCCGCCATCCGGGCGCTGTAGAGCTTGATGAGGTCGGCGGCGATCTCCTTGACGGCCTTCTTCGCGCGGGCCTTCGTCTTCGTCCAGTCCGCGCCGCCCAGCCGGTGCAGCGTGGGCGCCTCGCCGCCGACGTACTTGGTGATCTGCTCCAGCTGGTCGGTGGGGATGTAGAGGCGGTCGCCGGGCTGGCCGCGCTTGGCGGGGGCGTACTCCACGACCAGGTACTCGCGCGTGGCGCCCTGCACGGTGCGCTGCACCATCTCGATGTAGCGGCCCACGCCGTGCTGCTCGTGGACGATGTAGTCGCCCGTCTCCAGGGTGAGCGGGTCGATGGTCTTCCGGCGGCGGGCGGGCATGCGCGCGCCGTCCTTGCCGGCCGCCTTCTGGCCCGAGAGGTCGGTCTCGGTGAGGACGGCGAGGCGCAGTGCCGGGTCGACGAAGCCGTAGTCGATCGAGCCGCAGGAGACGTGGACGAGGGACGGGCCGAGGTCGGTGAGGTCGGTGTCCAGGCGGGCCGCCACGCCCTCGCCGCCGAGCACCTCGACGGTGCGGGCGGCGGGGCCGTGCGCCTCGGTGACGAAGACGACGCGCCAGCCGTCGGCGAGCCAGCCCTTGGTGTCGGCGAGGGCCTTCGCGGTGTCGCCGCGGTAGGTCTCGGGGGCGTGCATGCCGAGCTGGAGGGTGTCCGCCTCCAGCTCCAGATCGGCCGCGAACGGCGACACCGACCACCACATCATGTCCAGCTCGCGCGCGCGGTCGCGGACGTCCGCGATGGACCACAGGGAGGCCGCGCCGACGTCGATGGGTGCCTCGCCGCCGCCGGCGGTGGCCGCCCAGGACGCCTGGAGGAACTCCTGGGAGGTCGCCACGAGGTCGGAGGCGCGCGTGCGTACCCGTTCCGGGTCGCAGACGACGGCCATCGCGCCCTTGGGCAGGACGTCGATCAGGAGCTCCATGTCGTCGACGAGGACCGGCGCGAGGGACTCCATGCCCTCCACGGCGATCCCCTCGGCGATCTTGCCGAGCAGCTCGCCCAGCTCGGGGTGTTCCTCGGCGAGGGCACGCGCGCGCGTGCGGACGTCGTCGGTGAGGAGGAGTTCGCGGCAGGGGGGCGCCCACAGGCCGTGTTCGGCGACCTCGAGGGAGCGCTGGTCGGCGACCTTGAAGTAGCGGATCTCCTCGATGTCGTCACCCCAGAACTCGACGCGCAGGGGGTGTTCCTCGGTGGGCGGGAACACGTCGAGGATGCCGCCGCGTACGGCGAACTCGCCGCGCTTCTCCACCAGTTCCACGCGCGCGTACGCCGCCGCCGCGAGGGCCTCGACCGTCGCGTTCAGGTCGGCCCGATCGCCGGTGCGCAGGGCGACCGGTTCCAGGTCGCCCAGGCCCTTGACCTGCGGCTGGAGCACCGACCGTACGGGGGCGACCACCACGGAGACCGGGCCCGTCTCGGGGTCGTCGAGGCGGGGGTGGGTGAGGCGGCGGAGTACGGCGAGGCGGCGGCCGACGGTGTCGCTGCGGGGGCTGAGGCGCTCGTGCGGGAGCGTCTCCCAGGACGGGTACTCGGCGATGCCGTCCGGCGGGAGGAGCGAGCGCAGGGCGGCGGCCAGGTCCTCCGCCTCGCGGCCGGTCGCCGTCACCGCGAGGACCGTGCGGCCGGTCTCGCGGGCGAGGGCGGCGATCGCGAAGGGGCGGGCCGCCGGGGGGCCGACCAGGTCGATGTGCATGCGGTTGCCGTCTGCGGCCGCGGGGACCGCTTCCGCGAGGGCGGTGTCCTTGACGACGGCGTCGAGCAGACCGTGCAGGCTCATGGAGGGCTTTCCGTCCGAGGGCCCGGGGTACGTCCGGGGCGGGCGTACCGGGGGCCGGGGTGGGCAACGCGAAGGGCCCGACGCGTGTCACGGGCCGGGGGTGTCCAGAGTACGACGGGGCGGTGCGGTTCGCCGGGGCTGTGGACGACACCGGGGCGGGTGGGGTGACCGTCGCCGGGACACGCAGGCCGGCCCGGCGCCGAGAAGTCCCCCGTGACTTCTCGGTGCCGGGCCGGTCCCCCGTGTGTCCCCGCCCCCCTCGCTAGTCGGTGGCGATGGCGTTGAGGACGTTCATGCGGCCGGCGCGGAACGCCGGGATCAGGGCGGCGAACAGTCCCACGAAGGCCGAGGCGACGAAGACGCCGGTGATCGTCGGCCAGGGGATCTCGAGGACGTTGAGGCCTTCGAGGGCGAGGAGCTGCTGGGCGGTGGCGCCCCAGCCGATGCCCAGGCCGAGGCCGAGGAGGGCGCCGAAGAGGGCGATGACGACCGACTCCATGCGGATCATGCGGCGCAGCTGGCGGCGGGAGAGACCGATGGCCCGCATCAGGCCGATCTCCCGGGTGCGCTCCACCACCGACAGGGCCAGGGTGTTGACCACACCGAGGACCGCGACGACGATCGCCAGGGCCAGGAGGCCGTAGATCAGGTTCAGCAGCTGGCCGATCTGGTCCTTGAGGGCTTCCTTGTAGTCGGTCTGGTCGCGCACGGTGTACTGCGGGTAGTCGTGCAGCGCCTTCTTCAGGGACGTGTACGCGGCGTCCTGCTGTCCGTCCTTCGCCGAGGCGAAGACCAGCTGGTCGAGCGGCATCCTGTCGGC
Source organism: Streptomyces phaeofaciens (assembly GCF_014648915.1). GTDB lineage: Bacteria > Actinomycetota > Actinomycetes > Streptomycetales > Streptomycetaceae > Streptomyces > Streptomyces phaeofaciens. Next base: position 114,608 of record NZ_BMSA01000013.1, read on the forward strand.
GGGCACGTACTTGGCGACGGTGGAGATCGCGGCGTACATGGCGCCCTTGTCGATGACGACGTCGTCGCTGGTGATCGCGCGGACGGTGAGTGCGGCGGTGGTGCCGTCCTTGAAGGCGACGTCGACCTTCGAGCCGATCCGGATGCCGTGCTCCTTGGCGAAGCCCTCGAAGACGGACATCGAGTCGGGGCGGTAGGCGTCGGCGAGCTTGCCGGAGACGGTCTCGGTCGCCAGGTCCGTCGCGTACGTCGGGTCGGCGGCGTTGATGGTCTCGGACTTCGACGTCTTGCCGTCGGGGGTCTTCAGGTCGGCGTCGAGGACCTTGTACTCGGTGACCCGCGCGAGGCCCGGCGTGGACTTCACGGCCTGCACGGCCTGCGGGGTGACGAGGTCGCCCTTGTCGCTCTGGATGATGAAGTCGGTGCCGACGGATTTGTCGAGCTGGTCGGTCGCGGAGGCGACCATGGAGGAGCCGACGACCGAGAGGCAGGCGACCAGCGCGAGGCCGATCATCAGGGCGGCGCCGGTGGCGCCGGTGCGGCGCGGGTTGCGCAGGGCGTTGCGTTCCGCCATGCGGCCCACCGGGCCGAAGGCCCGAAGCAGGACCGCGCCCAGCACGCGCACCACACCGCCCGCGAGCAGCGGGCCGATCACCACGAACCCGAGCAGGCTCAGGACCACGCCGAGGCCGAGCCACAGCGAGCCCTCACTGGCCTTGTCGGCGGCGGAGGCGAGGTAGAGGCCGTAGCCGCCGGCGCCGGTGAGAAGCAGTCCGATCACGGCCCGTACGGCGCTGGCCTTGGCGTCGGCCGGGGCTCCGGCGTCGCGCAGGGCGGCCATCGGGGAGACCTTGCCGGCGCGGCGGGCGGGCAGGTAGGCGGCGAAGACGGTGACGACGACGCCCAGGACCAGGCCGATCACCGGTGTCGTCCAGGCCACCGTCAGATCGTCGGTGGACAGGTTCATGCCGGTCATGCCCATGAGCTTCATCAGGCCGACCGCGAGGCCGACGCCGGCGCCGACGCCGAGGACCGAGCCGACGACGCCCAGGAGCAGCGCCTCGGCCAGGACCGAGCGGTTGACCTGCTTGCGGCTGGAGCCGATGGCGCGCATCAGGCCGATCTCGCGGGTGCGCTGGGCGACCAGCATCGAGAAGGTGTTGATGATCAGGAAGATGCCGACGACGAAGGCGATCCCGGCGAAGCCGAGCATCGCGTACTTCATGACGTTCAGGAAGTCGCCCACGTCCTCGCGGTTGGCGTCGGCGGTCTCCTTGGCGGTCTGCACCTTGTAGTCGGCGCCGATCGCGGTCGCGACGTTCTTCTTCAGCTGGGCGTCGGTGACCCCGGCCGCGGCGGTGACGTTGACGTTCGTGTACACGTCGGACTCGCCGACCAGGGCCTGCTGGGCGGTCCTGGTGTCCAGGTAGAAGATCGCGGCGCCGGGGTTGGTGACGGTGAAGGTGGCGATGCCGGAGATCTTCGCGGTGTGCGTGCCGACCGCGGTGATCATGCCGAGCTCGTCGCCGAGCTTGAGGTGGTGCTTGTCGGCGGTGTCGGCGTCGACCATGACCTGGTCGGAGCCCTTGGGCGCCGTACCGGTGGTGACCTTCATGGTGCGGGCTTCGTTGCTGTTCCAGCTGCCGACGATGGTGGGCGCGCCGCTGGACGGCGACAGGTTGTCCTTGTCGGCGTCGACGACGGTGACCGCGCTGGAGAAGACGGTTCCCTCCGCCGACTTCACGCCCTGCGCCCCGCGGACCTCGCCGAGGACGGAGGCCGGCATGACCGGCGGCTTGCCGTTGCCGGAGGTGGTCTCACCGGTGTCGGAGGCGCCCTTCGCGCTCACCGTGACGTCGGAGGAGGTGGCGGCGAACAGTTTGTCGAAGGTGGTGTTCATGGTGTCGGTGAACACCAGCGTCCCGCACACGAACCCCACCGAGAGCAGGACGGCGACGGCCGAGAGGGCCATACGTCCCTTGTGCGCGAAGAAGTTGCGCATCGAGGTCTTCATGACGGTCATGACGTACGCCCCCGGGCGTCGAAGTCCTTCATGCGGTCCAGGACGGTGTCCGCGGTGGGCTTGAACATCTCGTCGACGATCCGGCCGTCGGCGAGGTACAGCACCCGGTCCGCGTACGAGGCCGCCACCGGGTCGTGGGTGACCATGACGATGGTCTGGCCCAGCTCGTCGACGGACTGCCGCAGGAAGCCCAGGACTTCGGCGCCCGCGCGGGAGTCGAGGTTTCCGGTGGGCTCGTCCCCGAAGATGATCTCGGGGCGGGCGGCGAGGGCGCGGGCCACGGCGACGCGCTGCTGCTGGCCGCCGGAGAGCTGCGTGGGGCGGTGCTTGAGCCGGCCGGCGAGGCCGACGGTCTCCACGACCCGGTCCAGCCAGGCCTTGTCGGGCTTGCGGCCGGCGATGTCCATGGGCAGCGTGATGTTCTCGAGCGCGTTCAGGGTGGGCAGCAGGTTGAACGCCTGGAAGATGAACCCGATCCGGTCCCGGCGAAGCTGCGTGAGCTTCTTGTCCTTGAGCCCGGTGATCTCGGTCTCGTCGAGGTAGATCTCCCCGGACGTGACGGTGTCGAGTCCGGCGAGGCAGTGCATGAGCGTGGACTTGCCGGACCCGGAGGGGCCCATGATCGCGGTGAACTGCCCCCGCGCGATGTCCACGTCGACATGGTCGAGGGCGACGACGCGGGTCTCTCCGGATCCGTACGCCTTGACGACCTGCCGCGCCCGCGCGGCGACGGCCGTACGCCCTCCAGTGCCCCCGTGCCTGGGAATGGTCACAGCCGAAGTCACGGTAAGTCTCCTCAGTCGGAATCGGGTGCGTAGCGAGAAGCGCTACGTCGAAGAGTCTGTCGGCGGGTGGGGGTCCGGCGCGCTGGTGCCCGGACCCCTCTTCTCGGGGGGTTAACCCCACCCTCCGCCGGAGGGGTTGGCCGCCCCCCAGCGGCCTAAAGCCAGGTTAAGGACGGGTCGGGGCCGTTCTCGTCCTCCGGCGGTACGACCCCTCCCCGAGCCCTGGTACGGAGATACCCCTAGGGGCAGTCCACCGCAGGGTGGAGTGCCTCTCGGGGTTGTCTCCACCCTTCGGCCCCCTCAGGCTCCACCCTCCCGTCGCGTGAAGGTCAAGCCTCCCCGGGCGCGGGTCCCGGGTGGGAAGCTGTCCCCGGCAGATAGATGCAAGGGGCACGGGAGATACGGGGAGGGCATCCGGTGGGAGACGCGAGACCCGCGACACGCGAGGCCGCACGGCGGCCGGCCGATACGCACCGGCGGGGCGCGGTCGTCGCCGCGCTCATGCTCGCCATGGCGCTGGCCGCCCTCGACTCCACCATCGTCTCCACGGCCGTCCCGCAGATCGTCGGCGACCTCGGCGGGTTCTGCGTCTTCTCGTGGCTGTTCTCCGGCTATCTGCTGGCGGTGACGGTCACCCTGCCCGTCTACGGCAAGCTCTCCGACACGTTCGGCCGCAAGCCGGTGCTGGTGGTGGGGGCCGCGCTGTTCCTGCTCGGGTCGCTGCTGTGCGCGCTCGCCTGGAACATGGGGGCGCTGATCGCGTTCCGGGTCGTGCAGGGGCTGGGCGGTGGGGCGTTGCAGGGCACGGTGCAGACGCTCGCCGCCGATCTGTACCCGCTTCGGGAGCGGCCGAAGATCCAGTCGAAGCTGTCCACGGTGTGGGCGGTGTCGGCGGTCGCGGGGCCGGGGGTGGGCGGGGTGCTCGCCGCGTACGCGGACTGGCGCTGGATCTTTCTGGTCAACCTGCCCATCGGTGCGGTGGCGTTGTGGCTGATCGTCCGTCATCTGCACGAGCCGCAGCGGGAGTCCGCGCCGAAGGGGGCGCCACGCGCGCGTGTCGACTGGGCCGGGGCGCTGGCGGTGTTCGCGTGCGGCGGGGTGCTGCTGACCGCGCTGGTGCAGGGCGGGGTGGCATGGCCGTGGCTGTCGGGGCCGTCGCTGGCCCTGTTCGGGGCGGGGCTGGCGCTGGCCGGGCTGGTCGTCGTCATCGAGCGCCGGGCGGCGGAGCCGGTCATCCCGGGCTGGGTGTGGCGGCGCCGTACGATCGCGGCGGTCAATCTGGCGCTGGGCGCGCTGGGCCTGCTGATGGTGGCGCCGACGGTGTTCCTGCCGACGTACGCCCAGTCGGTACTGGGCCTGGGGCCGGTGGCCGCCGGGTTCGTGCTGTCGGTGTGGACGCTGAGCTGGCCGGTGTCGGCCGCGCTCAGCCAGCACGTCTACCGGCGCATCGGCTTCCGTGACACCGCGCTGCTCGGCATCGGGGCGGGGGCGCTGATCCTGCTGGCGTTCCCGTTCCTGCCGTATCCGGGCGCGGCCTGGCAGCCGACGCTGCTGATGCTGTCGCTGGGGGCGGCACTGGGTCTGTTCCAGCTGCCGCTGATCGTCGGGGTGCAGTCGACGGTGGGGTGGTCGGAGCGCGGTACGGCGACCGCGTCGGTGCTGTTCTGCCGGCAGAGCGGGCAGACGGTCGGTGCGGCCCTGTTCGGCGCGGTCGCCAACGGGGTGCTGGCGGCGCGGCTGGGCGGCGCGGGCGATCTGGACTCCGTCACGCGGGCGCTGGACGCGGGGACGGCGCCCGAGGCGACCCGGCACGCCATCGCGGGCGCCGTGCACGCCGTCTATCTGGGCGCGGCGTGCGCCGCCGCGCTGGCGTTCCTGGTGCTGTTGTGCGTGGCCCCGCGCCGCTTCCCGGTGCTCAAGGAACAGGGCGACTGACGGACTCTAGGGGGTTAACGCGGGTAACACCGCAGGTCAGACGGACATCTCCACAGTAAGCGCATACCGACCGACCAGTTTGGTGAAAAGGCTTCGCGTACCCACTACTCCCGAGTAGCCTGCGTGACTCCCACCCCCCCAGTCTCCCTGCGGTCCACCGCCATGGGCCCGAGCCATGCAAGGAGTACGGGATGTCCCAGGACCCGTATCCGCCCCGTCTGACCTATCCCTGGCAGCCGCCACCACCCCCACCGCCGCCCACCCCCCGCCGGCCGGACCACCGCGCCCCACTGGGGCACCACAGCGACCTGCGGATCCTGCGGGGCGCCTACCGCCGCCAGCGGCGCGTGGCCACGTTCACCGCGCTCGGCTACTTCGTGCTGTTCCTGGTGCTGTCCGCCTTCGCGCCGTCCCTGATGACGGCCACCGTCACCGCCGGACTGCCCGCCGGGCTGCTCCTCGCCCTGCTCCAACTGCCCGTCACCTGGCTGGCGATCGCCCTCTACGAGCGCACCGCCCGCCGCCATGTCGACCCGCTCGCGGACCGGATCCGCCGGCAGTCGGAGATCGACGCGCGGCGGGGGGCCACCCGATGAGCACGCACCGGCTCGCGACCCGGACCGCCGCCTCCGTCACGGAGTTCAGCGGCGACGCGCAGACGATGTCCCTCGTGGCGTTCACCGCCGTCGCCACCATCACCCTCCTGCTGTGCGTGATGACCGGCCCCGACCGCGACGACCTCGGCGAGTTCTACACCGGCTACCGCTCCCTGTCCCCGCTGCGCAACGGCCTGGCCATCGCGGGCGACTACATCTCCGCGGCCACCGTCCTCGGCACCACCGGCGTGATCGCCCTGTGCGGCTACGACGGCGTGGTCCTCGCGCTGAGCACCGCCCTGTCGCTGATGCTGCTGATGTTCCTGCTGGCCGAACCCCTGCGCAACGCGGGCCGGTTCACCATGGGCGACGCGCTGGCCCGCCGGATGCCCGGCCGCGCCGTACGCGTCACCGCCTGCGCCGTGACCCTCGCCGCGCTGCTGCCCATGATGCTGGTCCAGCTCGCCGGCACCGGACAGCTCCTCGCCTTCATGCTGGGGTTCTCCGGCGACGCGGTGAAGACGGCCTGCATCGTCTGCATGGGCGGTCTGATGATCAGCTACGCGGCGATCGGCGGCATGAAGGGCACCGCCCTCATCCAGATCCTGAAGATCGTGATGCTGCTCGGCTCCGGTATCGCGGTGGCCCTCCTGCTGCTCAGCCGCTTCGACTGGAACCCGGGCACCCTGTTCGACGCGGCGGCCCGCGGCAGCGGCGTCGGCGACACCTTCCTGCGCTCCGGGCTGGAGTTCGCCGGCGGACCGTACCCCCGGGTCGACATGATCACCGCGCAGCTGTCGGTCGTGATCGGCGGCGCGTGCCTGCCGCACATCACCATGCGCATGTACACCGCCACCACCGCCCGCCAGGTCCGCCGCTCACTGTCCTGGGCGGTGTCGGGCGTGGCCCTGTTCGTGCTGGTCATCACCGTCGTCGGGTTCGGCGCCACGGCCCTGATCGGCCGCGCCGTGATCGCCCAGGCCGACCCGCAGGGCAACACCGCCTATCTGCTGGGCTCCCGGGCCGCGTTCGGCGCCGACGTGTCGACGGCGGAGACCCTGCTCTTCACGACCGTCACGACGGCGATCTTCCTGACCGTCCTCGCCTCGGTCGCCGGCATGATCCTGGCCTGCGCCAACTCCCTGGCCCACGACGTCTTCGCCGCGCAGACCCGGGACACCTCGCCGCGCCGCGAGATGCTGCTGGCCCGGCTCTCCGCGCTCGGCGTCGGCATCCCCACCATCCTGCTGGCCACCCAGGTGCAGCACCGCAGCCTCCAGCCGCTGGTCACCCTCTCCTTCTGCATCGGGGCCTCGGCCCTCGCCCCCGCCCTCGTCTACAGCCTCTTCTGGCGCCGCTACACCCGCACGGGCCTGCTGTGCACCCTGATCGGCGGCACCCTGGCCGTGCTGATCCTCATGCCGGGCACCAACCTGGTCTCCGGCTCCCCCGCCTCCGCCTTCCCCGAGGCCGACTTCAACTGGTTCCCGTTCACCACCACCGGTCTCGTCACCGTCCCCCTCGGCTTCGCCCTCGGCTGGCTCGGCACCCTCGTCTCCGGCCGCCGCGACGCCGAGGAACAGCGCCGCCGCTACGAATCGGTGGAGGGCTGGATCCTGGCGGGAGCGGCGGTGCGCAAGGGGAACTGACGGCTCGGCCGCGGTACGGCACGCGGACAGGGACCGGCGGCCGCCGGTCTTCGGCACGGAAGGAGGCCGGAAGGAGTACGGAAGGAGGCCTCAGGGAGCACGGAAGAGGGCCTCAGGGAGCACGAAAAGGGGCCGCCGGCCCCTCCACCGCGCTGTACGGAGGGGTCCGACGGCCCTCGGCCGTGCGGTACGCGGGGGAAGGCCGGTGGTCACTCCACCGTGTTCCCGGTGAGCACGCGCAGGCTGTCGCGCATCTGCTCCATGTGCGCCTGCACGTCGTCCCAACGCTCGCTGTGTTCACGCAGCACCCGTTCCGTGTCCCGGCCGATCCGTTCCTCCCGGAGACGGCCTTCGGCGACGATCTCGGCGGCACGCGTGCGTGTCTCCTCCTCGCGCCGGCGGGACGATTCCTCGGCCTCGGCGAGATCCCGCTGCGCCTCGGCCAGGGCCTCCTCGGCCCGCGCCACGGCCCGGGCGTGCTGCGCGTCGAACGCGGCGATCTGCTCGGCGGCCTCACGCTCCGCCGCGGCCATCCGCTCTTCGTGATCCCTCTTCGGCTCGACGAGCAGGGCGGCGGTGCCGTGGCGCACATCGCGCAGCGACGTGAGCGCCTCGTGGCGGAACTCCTTCAGCTTGTCCCGGGCGTCGACCCTGATCGCGTGCGCCTCGGCACGCGCGGCGAGCAGCCGCCGACGAGCGTTCTCCTTGGCGTCCTCACGGAGCATCTCCGCCTGCTTCTGCGTCGACCGGTGGAGGACGTCGGCACGTTCCTCGGCCTCCGCGACCTGCGCCTCGGCCTCGCGCCGGGCGTTGGCGACCATCTCCGTCGCCTCTTTCTCCGCGAGGGCGAAGAGGTCCCGGGCACGCTCCCCGAGCGAGTCGTACGCCTGCGGCCCGAGGCGTGTCACGGCCTCGCGCAGCCGCTCGACGTCGACCACCATGTCCTTGGCGAGCACCGTGAGCCGGGCGACCCGCTCCCAGGCTCCGTCGCGTTCGGCGGAGAGCGCGGCGGTGTACACGTCGACTTCTTTGGGCCGGTAGCCGCGCCCGCGGACCGTCACGAATCCCGGCATTGACACCCGTGCGCTGCTCATCGTGCAGCCCCTCTCCACCAGACGGACGCGAAAAAATGATTTCGCGCATATCTTGATGTACCGGGCTTAAGTGTTCATAACGCGACACTCCGCAGAAAGGTTATGAACACCCCAGAACACAAAAGGGTCGGGCCCGGTCATGACGACCGGGCCCGACCCTCGACCCACTCGGGTCAGCGGGGCATCCGCCCCCGCACGGCCCGCCCTACAGCAGCCCGTCCCACATCTGCTCCAGCAGCACCGACCACCAGCTGTCCGGCGACCCCAGCGCCGCCGGGTCCAGCGAGACCAGCTGCGCCTGGAAGTCCACGGTCCAGCGGCCCGCCTGCTCCTGGTTCAGCCCGTACCGCAGCCGCCACATCCGCCCGAGCAGCGCCAGGGCGCGCGCGAACTCCGGCAGCCCGGTGTTCACGAACTGCGGCGGTACGGGCGCCCCGCCCGGCCCCGCCTCCACGGGCACCGCGACGATGTTCGCCGTCCCGTACTGCACACAGATCGCCTTGCCGAAGTCACTGCCCATCACCAGGTACGAGCCCGCGTCCGGAGCCGGCTGCACCCCGCGTTCGGCGGCCAGCTCCGCCAGCGTCGGCACCGGCCTCCCCGGCTGGGCCTGCGCCCAGAAGAACGGCCCCAGGTCCATCGGCAGCCCGGCCGCCACCAGCGTGTGCGCGACCACCGGCGGCACGCCCTGGCGCGACACCGCGGCCTGCTCGAACCGGAAGACACCCGGCCCGAACGCCGCCGCCAGCTCCTGCGCGATCGCCTCCGGCGGGATCGGCGGCGCCGGCTGCACCGGCGGCAACGGCGCCCGCACCGGCGCGGGACGCGCGGGACCGTCGGCCACCTGGTGCAACTCGCCCTGGTGGGCCAGCAACTGCTGCATGCCCTGCTGCCGGCTCGCGTGATCCGTGCCGTAGGGCGCGATGCTCGTGATCCGCGCCTGCGGCCACTGCTCCCGGATCATCCGCGCGCAGTACGCGCCCGGCAGCTCGCACGACTCCAGCTCGGTGTGCAGCTCCAGCACCTGGTCCGGCGGCACGTTCATGGCCCGCAGCTCATGGAAGATCTGCCACTCCGGGTGCGGGGTGCCCGGCGCCGAACGCCGGATCAGCTGCTGCTCCGACCCGTCCTGCGCGCGGAAGCGCAGCACGGCCTGGTAACCCGGTCCGACCGTCGGCATGCCCTGCGCCTGCGGATACCCGTACGCCGCGGGCTGCCCCGGGGCCGGAGCGGGCGGCGGCGGCATGGCGCCGGGGGGCATGGGCTGAGGGGCGCCAGGAGGCATTCCAGGGGCGCCCGGAGCGCCCGGGGCACCGGGGGCGGGCGGCGGCACGGGAGCGCCGGGGCCGCCCACGGGGGGCGCCATGACGGTCCGGGCGTGGTGAACCGCGCCGGGCGTGCCAGGTCCGGCCTGGGCGCCCGGAGCCTGAGGCCCGGCGGGGGCGCTCGGAGCACCCGGCGCGCCCGGCGCATGGGAGGCACCGGGGGCTCCCGGCGACTGCGGCGCGCCCGGGCCCATCCGGCCGGGGTCGGCCAGCATCGTGGCGGCGTGGTGGACCCCGCCGGGAGGCGTACCGCCCGGCGTGTTCGGACCGGCGGGCGCCTGGGGCGCACCCGGGGCACCGGGCGCACCGGGCGCCTGCGGCGCGCCACCCGGCCCCGCCGGACCGTCGGGACCGAGGGCCGACACGAGCTGCGTCGGCACGTAACCGCCCGCCGGAGGCGTCCCCGGAGCACCCGGAGCACCCGGAGCGGGAGGCGGCGGCGGAGGCGTACCGCCCGGCCGCGCACCCGGGGCCCCCGGCACACCCGGCGGAGGCGGCGGCGTCGACCCGCCACCCCGCGCGCGACGCGGAGGCGGCGCGGCCTTGCTGGTCGCCGCGTCGGCGATGTCACCGGCGTTCGGCGCCAGCGGCCGCGCGGGCGCACCCGGACCGGCCGGCGGCTGCGGCGCACCCGGCGGAGGCGTCGCCCCCAGCGGAGCACCCGGAGCACCCGGAGCACCCGGAGCACCCGGCGGCGGAGTCCCCGGACCACCCGGCGCACCCGCCCCCTGCGCGGAGCCGTAGGACGGCGCGCCCGGCGGCGGCGTGGCGCCGCCCTGCGGATAGCCGTACGACGCCCCGCCGGGACCGTGCGGCGGCGACGGAGGCGGCGGCGTCGCCGCACCCCCGGAGGTACCCGGCGCACCCGGCCCGGCCGGCCCGCCCGAACCGTCGAAGGTCGGTGCCACCGCCGTGGGCGGCAGCTGGCTGCCGCCGGACATCAGCGCGGTCTTGGCGTCCGGCGCGGTCGACGGCGGCGGCAGTTCGTCGTCCGAACCGCTCAGCGGCGGAGCGAAGACGGTCGCCGGCAGCGGTACGGAACGGTCGTCGCCGGCGTCGGCGTTGGTGTCCGTCCCCGTCCAGGGCGTCGCCCCCGGCGGAACGGCGGGACTCACCGGAGCACCGGCCGCCGGCACCCCGCCCCGCGTCTCGGCCAGCCCGCTCCCCGGCACCCCGGCCTGCGTCTGCGGAAGCCCGGGATCGGGCGCCGCCCGCCCACCGGGCCCACCGGGCCCACCCACGGACCCGGCAGAAGCCCCCGCCGAAGCGGAAGCAGGAGCGGAGGCGGAAGCGGCAGCCGGACCAGAAGGCGAGGACGAAGCCGAAGCCGCCCCCCGCTGCTCCCCGATCCCCATCCTGTCCGCCGCCTCCTGCAACCACTCCGGCGGCGACAACAGGAACGACGTCTGATTCAGGTCCACCCGCGCCGCCGGCGCCGGCGGCGCGTCCGCCGGCTCCTGCGGACGCCCGTACTCCTCCTCGTACCGGCGGATCACCTCACCCACCGGCAGCGACGGCCACAACGTGGCCTCCCCGCTGTCGCGGGCGATCACCAGCCGCTGCGCGCCCCCGTCCGAACGCGGGCCCTCCGCACGGTCCTCCGCCCACACCACGAACCCGAGCTCGAACTCCCGCACCCGCACCTCACGGTGCTGGTACGCCGGCACGTCCCCGTTGATCCACTCTTCCGCACGTTCCTGCGCCTGCGCGAACGTCACCATCGTCCCGCTCACTCCCCCGCGGCCACGGACGCCACGGACACCGCACGCGCGAACCCGCCGTCCACCATCAGATTCGCCACCGTCTCCAGCTCCGGCGGATTACCGGCCAGCCGCGACAGGAACGCGTCGAAGTCCTCGCCGCACGGCAGCAACAACCGCCCGACCCGCTCCGCCGGCGGCCACCCCGGGTCCAGATCCCGCACGTCGTCGTACGCGCAGAACCACACCGACCCGATCCGGTCGCCCTTCACCTTCACCGCCAGCAGACCGCCCTGGACGAACCCGACACACAGGTAGTCCTTCGTCAGATGGTCCCGCAGGCACTTGTTCACGTACACCAGGTCGTTGACCGCGGCCTCGTCCCGCACCGTGAAGAACGGCTGGTCCACCAACAGCCCCAGCTCCGCGTCCAGCGCCGCACCCACCGGAGCACACCCGCCGGCCGCCTTCAGGAACGACCGGTAGGCCCCGGGCAACCGGTACCCCAGATCCTCCTCGACGCCCTGCACCTGCTGCTCCGACACCGCCGCACCCGACTTCGGCAGCCCGAAGTGCGCCGGACGCGTCTCCTGCAACGGCCGCGTCCCCCGCTTCGACTGGTCCACCACGGCCGTCGACAGCCCGCCGTGATGCCGCAGCAGAGCCTTCACCTCGACCGGAACCAGCTCCAGCCGCCGCGAACCCACCACGTGATGCCACGTCCAGCCGTGCGGCGTGGCCACGTTCGGCACCGTGTCCCACAACTCGTGCCCCGAGGCCGCCAGCGCCGCGTTCGCCGACACATAGTCCGTCAGCCGCAGCTCGTCGACGCCGAACCCCTCCGGCGGATCCGCGATCTCCGCGGCCGCCCGGGCGTACGCCGAGAAGTCCGGGTAGCCCCGCTCGTCCATCCGGACGCCTCTCGGGTGCCGTGCCGCCCGGACCGGATCCGGGAAATGCACGACCTGCCCGGCATAGGCCGCGTTCGGCGGCGCGGCTTGCTGCCCGAGCCGACTCGTCGTCATGGCGGTTGCCCCCTGCGGCACTCTGTACGGCCCGCAGCGGCCGGTTCCGCTTCCGGTCCCGAACCACCACGCCCCGTATTCGACTGTCTCCAACGGTTGCCAACGCGCGTCGACCGCGCGCCTCACAGTGGCGACAGCCTATGCGGTACGACGACACAGGTCACCGGGCCTCCGCTTCCGTGACCAGCCGTCACCCCGCTGTGACAGCCGGCCCAAACCCGGGCGTGTCGCACCGCCCCAGCTTCCGCACCCGCCACGCCATTTGGCACCCTGTGACGTCCGGGGGGATGCTCGGGAGGGGATGACGATCATGAATGCCACACAAACAGGGCCGCACAACGCCAGGTCAGCCGACCTGCACCAGCACTCCGGCGACCCCCGCATCGGCTGGTCCGCCACCGACGGCGCCCACGCCCCCACCCTCCTGCACCGCCGCGACGGCATACTCCCCACCGTGGCCGCCGCGCTCTCCGTCCGCGGCGCCACCCTCACCGGCACCGCCGCCCGCGGCGACCAGCCCCCGCCTCTGCACCACCTCGTGCAGGACTTCCTCGACACCCTCACCAGCGCCCAGCGCGACCGCTTCACCGGCCGCTGCGCCGAAGCACTCCTCATCTCCCGGCACCTCGCCGCCGCCGACGCCGCCCGCAGCAGACGCGCCGCCCGAAAACCCATGACCAACGGCGAAGCCCGCAAAACCCTCAGGGCCGCCAAACTCACCACCCGCCGGATCCGCGAGGACGGCGACCCCCTCCACGGCAGCTTCGCCGAACCCTGCCGCGCCTGCACCGCCCTCAGCGCCCACTTCGGCGTCCGTATCGTCGACCCGGAGACCGCCGGCTAGGACCTGTCCGGCCGATCGGGCCGCAGGAAAGCGACAGTGCCGGCCGCACCACCCAGCACACCCGCACGACGATCGAAGGGCAGATGCACCCCGACCGCACCTCCTCCACCCGCTTCCCCGTACCCGTCGACGCCGCCCTGCGCGCCGCCGGCTGGCAACCCGGACGGTGGGACATCAAACAGGCCGAGATCTGGGCCGACACCCTGCGCGAACACACCACACCCGCCGGCCACCGCCACTCCGTCTCGCCCGCGGCCGTCGAGGCCTGGGCCGAATTCGGCGGTCTCACCATCACCCCCGGCGGACCCGGCCGCCAGGTCGCCCCGAACACGCTGCACCTCGACCCCCTGCACGGCCTCCACATGGCCCGCACCCTCGCCGACCTCGGCCGCGCACTCGACGCCGACGTCGCCCCCCTGGGCACCGAGTCCGACACCCAGGCGCTGCTCGCCATCGACGACGAAGGCCGCGTCTACGCCCTCGACCACACCGGCGACTGGTACCTCGGCCCCGACATCGACCAGGCCCTCGGCGCCCTCGTCTCCGGCATCGAACCGGTCCGCCTCACCGCCGGATAGCCCGCACCCGGCCACCGGCACGGCCGCACGGACCCGGACCCGGACCCGACCCCGGCCCCGGCCCCGGCCCCGGCCGACGACGGCCCTACGCGGCCGGAATCACCGCCGACACCCGGAAACCCCCCGCCTCCGTCGGCCCCGACACGAACACCCCGCCCAGCCCCACCACCCGTTCCTTCATCCCCACCAGCCCATTGCCTCCCGACGGCAGCCCCGCCGAGGACGCCGAACCCACCTCCGGCGGCGGCTCGTTCTCCACCTGCATGGCGATCTCCGCCACCCGGTGCGCCAAGCGCACATGCGTCTTCGCCCCCGCAGCATGCTTGTGCACGTTCGTCAACGCCTCCTGCACCACCCGGTACGCCGTCTGCTCGATCACCCCCGCGTAGGACCGGACCTCCCCCTCCACCGACAGATCCACCACCATCCCCGCGGCCGCCGACTGTCCGACCAGCTCCTCCAGCTCCTCCAGACAGGGCCCCTCGCCCTCCTCCACCGCCCGTGACGCCGCGGCCGCGGCGGCCACCCCCACGGCCGCCAGCGGCACCACCGCCCGCTCCCGCGGACCACCGCTGCGCAGCACCCCGAGCATCTCCCGCAGCTCCGTCAACGCCTGCCGCCCCATGTCCCCCACCAGAGCGGCGTTCCGCACGGCCTTGTCCGGATCCTTGCGCGCGACCGCCTGCAACGCCGCCGCGTGCACCACCATCAGACTCACCCGATGCGCGACGACGTCATGCATCTCCCGCGCGATCCGCGTCCGCTCCTCATTGCGCGCCCACTCGGCCCGCTCCTCCGCCCGCTCCGCCAGCAGCTGCAACTCCCGCTCCAGGCTGTCCGCGCGCTCCCGCAGACTCTCCATCAGCCTCCGCCGCGCCCCCACGTAGAGCCCCAGCAGCACCGGCGGCGCGGTCAGTCCCAGCGAGGTCGCCAGCGCGGCGAACGGGATGAACCAGTCCCCGACCGTCTGATGCCCCCGGTCCATGGACTGCCGCACCTGCACGAACGTCACGATCAGCGTCCCCACCAGCTGCATCCCCGCCAGCGAGCCGATGATCCGGCGTGGCAGCTCGGACGCGGCCAGCGTGTACAGGCCGACGATCCCCATCAGGAACCCCATCTGGGCCGGCGTGATGGCGATCGCCACCAGCACGACGGCGATGGGCCACTGCCGCCGCACCACCAGCACCGAGCCGGCGAGCAGTCCGAAGACCACGCCCGCGGCCACCGGGAGCCCCGCGTCCCGCGCGAACGGAACACCCTCCACGGCGCACTCCACGGCCGACAGCAGCGCCAGACTCCAGTCGAACGCCGCGCTGCGCCATCTGGTCCACCACAGCGGGCCTCCCCGGGCCGCCGTGAACTCTTCCCCCGTCGTGGTCATGCCTCCAGCCTACGGGCGCGGACCCCGCCTTTTCCGGCGAGTTTCGTCGACTGGCCTACACCACGCTCCGCAACCGAACAGCATCGAAACCCACCGGTATCCCTCGAACTGCCGAACCACGCCCGTTCGAACCCGGAACCTCACATTCCGGCCGCCCCGTCCACGTGCGGGAGACCTCCGGGCCGGCGCACTCCGGAGCGCCGCCGTACACCGTCGCATCGAAGGCTGGTGGTACGGCATAGTAGGAGGCGCCATCCGGCGACCTGACTGAATGTCCGGTTCAGCTGGATTCATTCCCCCGTGGTGTAATTGGCAGCACCGTGGCTTTTGGTGCCATTTGTCCGGGTTCGAGTCCTGGCGGGGGAGCAAAGCTCGATTCGGGCCCTGACAGCACTGTCAGGGCCCGCTCTCATGTCGTCCAAGAAACGCCCCGGTATCCTTCGGATGTCCCACCTCACTCCACAGCCGAAGGGCAACCCCGTGAGCGCCATTCGCCCGGCAGCCGTCGTCGTTCTCGCAGCGGGTGAGGGCACCCGTATGAAGTCGGCCATACCCAAGGTCCTGCATGAGCTCTGCGGCCGCAGTCTCGTGGGCCATGTGCTGGCCGCCGCCCGCGAGTTGGACCCCGAGAACCTGGTCGTGGTCGTGGGGCACGCGCGGGAGAAGGTCACCGCGCATCTGAACGAGATCGACAGCCAGGTGCGCACCGCGATCCAGGCCGAGCAGAACGGCACCGGACACGCCGTCCGCATGGCCCTGGAGGAGCTGGGCAGCGGCATCGACGGCACGGTCGTCGTCGTCTGCGGCGACACCCCCCTCCTCACCGGCGCCACGCTCGCCGCGCTCGCCGCCACCCACCACGGCGACGGCAACGCGGTCACCGTGCTGACCGCCGAGGTGCCGGACGCCACCGGGTACGGCCGTATCGTCCGCGACGACGCGACCGGTGCCGTCACCGCGATCGTCGAGCACAAGGACGCCTCCGCCGCCCAGCGCGCGATCCGGGAGATCAACTCGGGTGTCTTCGCGTTCGACGGCGCGCTGCTCGCCGACGCCCTCAAGAAGGTCCGTACGGACAACAGCCAGGGCGAGGAGTACCTGACGGACGTCCTGGGGATTCTCCGCGAGGCCGGTCATCGGGTCGGCGCGTCCGTCGCCGGTGACCACCGGGAGATCGCCGGCATCAACAACCGGGTGCAGCTGAGCGAGGCCCGTCGCACCCTGAACGACCGGCTGCTGACGGCCGCCATGCTCTCGGGCGTGACGGTGATCGACCCGGCCACGACCTGGGTGGACGTGACCGTCACGTTCGGGCAGGACGCCGTCGTGCATCCCGGGACCCAGCTGCACGGTGCCACGCACCTGGGCGAGGGCGCGGAGGTCGGTCCGAACTGCCGGCTGACGGACACCACGGTCGGTGCGGGCGCGCGGGTGGACAACACGGTCTCCTACGCGTCGCAGATCGGTGCGCAGGCGTCGGTGGGCCCGTTCGCCTACCTCCGGCCGGGTACCCGGCTGGGCGCGAAGGGCAAGATCGGCACGTACGTGGAGACGAAGAACGCCTCGATCGGCGAGGGCACCAAGGTGCCGCACCTCTCCTACGTCGGTGACGCGACCATCGGTGAGTTCAGCAACATCGGTGCCGCCAGCGTCTTCGTGAACTACGACGGTCAGGACAAGCACCACACCACGATCGGCTCGCACTGCCGTACCGGCTCGGACAACATGTTTGTGGCTCCTGTCACGATCGGGGACGGCGCGTACACCGCCGCCGGGTCCGTGATCACGAAGGACGTGCCGCCCGGTTCGCTGGCCGTGGCCCGTGGCCAGCAGCGGAATATCGAGGGCTGGGTGGCCCGTAAGCGCCCGGGGAGCGCCGCGGCGAAGGCGGCCGAGACGGCTTCCCGGCAGGGCGACAGCGAGGGCTGACCGGAAACAGGTGCGCCAAACACGGCGTACCGTGATAAGTGCACACCCGCACCCCACCAGCTGAGACGGCCCCGTCGCGCCCAGCGGCGAGGTCTCTCGACATCCAGCTGAGACACCTCTGAGGAGACAGTGCTGTGACCGGGATCAAGACGACCGGCGAGAAGAAGATGATGTTCTTCTCCGGCCGCGCCCACCCCGAGCTTGCCGAGGAGGTTGCCCACCAGCTGGGTGTCGGGGTCGTCCCGACGAAGGCCTTCGACTTCGCCAACGGTGAGATCTACGTCCGCTACCAGGAGTCGGCGCGAGGTGCGGACTGCTTCCTGATCCAGAGCCACACCGCTCCGATCAACAAGTGGATCATGGAGCAGCTCATCATGATCGACGCGCTGAAGCGCGCGTCGGCCCGTTCGATCACGGTGATCGTTCCGTTCTACGGCTATGCCCGTCAGGACAAGAAGCACCGTGGGCGTGAGCCGATCTCGGCCCGTCTGATCGCGGACCTGATGAAGACGGCCGGCGCGGACCGGATCCTGACCGTGGATCTGCACACGGACCAGATCCAGGGCTTCTTCGACGGCCCGGTGGACCACCTCTTCGCGCTGCCGCTGCTCGCGGACTACGTCGGCCAGAAGGTCGACAAGGCGAAACTGACGGTGGTGTCTCCGGACGCCGGCCGGGTGCGCGTGGCGGACCGCTGGTGCGACCGTCTCGGTGCGCCGCTGGCAATCGTGCACAAGCGGCGCGACAAGGACGTGGCGAACCAGGTGACGGTCCACGAGGTCGTGGGCGAGGTCAAGGGCCGGGTGTGTGTGCTGGTCGACGACATGATCGACACCGGTGGCACGATCTGCGCCGCGGCGGACGCGCTCTTCGCGCACGGTGCGGAGGACGTCATCGTGACGGCGACGCACGGTGTGCTGTCGGGTCCGGCGGCGGACCGTCTGAAGAACTCGAAGGTCAGCGAGTTCGTGTTCACCAACACGCTGCCCACGCCGGGCGAGCTGGAGGTGGACAAGATCACGGTGCTGTCGATCGCGCCGACCATCGCCAACGCGGTGCGCGAGGTGTTCGAGGACGGTTCGGTCACGAGCCTCTTCGACGAGCAGTAGTCCTTGTTCGCCGGTTAGACCGACCGTCCGCCCCCGGGGCGTCCAAGGTCAATTTTTCCGCGGCCTCCCTCGCCGAGTAGACTGCTCCAGTTGCTCGGCGAGGGAGGCCGTACTCCGTTTTCTGACGGATGCGGCGGTCCGTTATCGACGCGCTCTTCGTAGCAGGCCGTTCGTGGCCGGGTGACCACATCAGTCCCTTTATCTACGAGGAGTGATCATGTCCGAGGTCAAGATCTCCGCCGAGACCCGTAACGAGTTCGGCAAGGGTGCCGCCCGCCGTATCCGTCGTGACTCCAAGGTCCCCGGTGTCCTGTACGGCCACGGTTCGGACCCGCTGCACCTGACCCTTCCGGGCCACGAGCTGCTGCTCGCGCTGCGTACGCCGAACGTCCTGATCTCCCTGGACATCGACGGCAAGACCAACGAGCTGGCGATCCCGAAGTCCGTGCAGCGTGACCCGATCAAGGGCTACCTCGAGCACGTCGACCTTCAGCTGGTCAAGCGCGGCGAGAAGGTCACCGTCGAGATCCCGGTGAACGCCGAGGGCGAGCTGGCCGCCGGTGGCAACCTGCTCGAGCACGTCCTGAACGCGCTGCCGGTCGAGGCCGAGGCCACGCACATCCCCGAGGGCGTCACCGTGTCCGTGGAGGGCCTGGAGGCCGGTGCCTCGGTCCTCGCCAAGGACATCACGCTGCCGTCCGGTGTGACGCTGGCGGTCGACGGTGAGACCGTCGTCCTCCAGATCCTGGCCGCGCAGGCCGAGGAGGCCCCGGAGGGCGAGACCGAGGGCGAAGCGGCCGCCGAGGCCTGAGCCCCGTAGTTTCGTAGCGGTACATCGGCTCCAGCCGCTGTTCTCCCTCCGGGGGGAGCAGCGGCTGTTGCATAAGGGCAGAAGGAGACATGCGCGTGACGACCGATGCGAGTGCCCCGTGGCTCGTCGTGGGACTCGGCAATCCCGGGCCGGAGTATGCGATGAACCGGCACAACGTCGGGTTCATGGTGGCCGATCTGCTGGCCGAGCGGATCGGGGGGAAGTTCAAGCGGGCGGGGAAGGCGCAGGGCCAGGTCGTCGAGGGGCGGATCGGGGCGCCGGGGCCGACGGGGCGCCGGGTGATCCTGGCGAAGCCGATGTCGTTCATGAACCTGTCCGGTGGCCCGGTGAACGCGTTGCGGGACTTCTACAAGGTGCCGGTCGGGAACATCGTCGCGGTGCATGACGAGTTGGACATCGACTTCGGGGTGCTGCGGCTGAAGCTGGGGGGCGGGGACAACGGTCACAACGGGCTGAAGTCGATGACGAAGGCGATGGGGCCGGACTACCACCGGGTGCGGTTCGGGATCGGGCGGCCGCCGGGGCGGATGCAGGTGGCGGACTTCGTGCTGAAGGACTTCGCCTCGGCGGAGCGCAAGGAGCTGGACTACTTCGTGGACCGGGCGGCGGACGCGGTGGAGTGCCTGGTGATCGACGGTCTGGAGCGGGCGCAAAGCACGTACAACTCGTGACTTGTCCGGCCGGCGAACCCCACCGAGGTTGACGCGCCGTTCAGGCATGGCCAATGATCCCCGCCATGCCTGCCACAGCAGTCTCGTCCCATCGGCGCAAGGCCGCCTCCCGCAAGGGCCGCAAAGGCGCCAGAGCCGGTCACAAGGGCGGCTCCAGGAGTCGTCGGACCGGGTTCTCGGCGGCCGCGCTGCGGTTCGGGCGGCTCGCGGCCGCGAGTGGGGTCGCCGCGCTGATCCTGCTCGCCGGGGTGTGGGGTTCCTGGGGTACCGCGCAGCAGGTGATGCTGACGAAGGGCCGGGAACGGGGCACCGTCGTGGTGACGCGGTGCGGCGGTGAGACGTGTTCGGGGCCGTACGCACCGCTGTCGGCGGGTTCCACGCCCCGGGCGCGGGTGGTGATCGAGAAGTCGGTGGCGGTGCGCAAGGGGCAGACGTACACGGTGGTGGTGAAGCCGGACGGCGACGAGGTGGTGCGGTCGGGGCCTGCCGGGATTCTGTACGCGTGGGTGCCGATGGGGGGTGCGTTGCTGCTGGCGTCGGTGGTGGTGGCGGGCGGCCTGGGGCGGGCGCGGGCCGGATGGGTGCTGGCGGGGTCGGGGGTGGCGTTGCTGACGGCGGCGTTCCTGGCGGTCTGAGGCGGCGCCGTGGTGTGCGGTGCGACATGGGGGTGCCCCCGAGCGGCGAACGCGCTCGGGGGCACCCTTTTGCGGTCGTGCGGTGGGGTCAGCCGGTGTTGCGCAGGCCCGCCGCGACACCGTTGACGGTGAGGAGCAGGGCGCGGGCGAGCAGCGGGTCGGGTTCGGCGCCGGCGGCGGCCGCGTCGCGCTGGCGCTTGAGGAGCGTGACCTGGAGGTAGGAGATGGGGTCCAGGTAGGCGTCGCGGATGGCGAAGGTCTGCTTGAGGACGGGGGTGGCGTCCAGCAGTTCGCTCTCGCCGGTGACCTTGAGGACCTCGGCGACGGTGAGCGCGTGTTCGGCCTTGATGCGGTCGAAGACGTGCTTCAGGTCGTCGGGGACCAGGGTGTCGACGTAGTGCTGGGCGATCCGCAGGTCCGTCTTGGCGAGGGTCATCTCGACGTTGGAGACGAAGTTGCGGAAGAAGTGCCACTGTTCGTGCATCTCGTCGAGCACGGTGTCGAGGCCGGCCTCGCGCAGGGCCTTCAGGCCGGAGCCGACACCGAACCAGCCGGGGACGATCTGGCGGGACTGGGTCCAGCCGAAGACCCACGGGATGGCGCGCAGTCCGTCGAGCGAGACGCCCGAGCCGGGGCGCCGGGAGGGCCGCGAGCCCAGGTGCAGGTCGGCGAGCTGGTCGACCGGGGTGGAGGCGAGGAAGTACGTCGGCAGGTCGGGGTCCTCGACCAGCTCGCGATAGGCGGCGTGGGCGGCGTCGGAGACGACGTCCATGGCGGCGTCCCAGCGGGCGAGGGCCTCGTCGGACTGGCGGGGGGAGGTGTGCAGGGCGGAGGCCTGGAGGGTGGCGGCGACCGTCAGTTCCAGGTTCTCCCTGGCCAGGGAGGGGATGAGGTACTTGTCGGAGATGACCTCGCCCTGCTCGGTGACCTTGATCTCGCCCTCCAGGGTGCCCCAGGGCTGGGCGAGGATCGCGTCGTGGGAGGGGCCGCCGCCGCGGCCGACGGTGCCGCCGCGGCCGTGGAACAGGCGGAGCCGGACGCCGTAGCGGTGGGCGACGTCGCGCAGGCGCCGCTGGGCGCGGTGGATCTCCCACTGCGAGGTCGTGATGCCGCCGAACTTGGAGGAGTCGGAGTAGCCGAGCATGACCTCCTGGACGTCGCCGCGGAGTGCGACGAGGCGCCGGTAGGAGGGGTCGGCGAGCATCTCCTCGAGGATGGTGTCGGCGGCCTTCAGCTCGTCGGTGGTCTCCAGCAGGGGGACGATGCCGATCTTGGCCCAGCCGGCGTGCAGGTCGATCAGGCCGGCCTCGCGGGCCAGGACGGCGGCGGCGAACACGTCGTCCGCGCCCTGGCACATCGAGATGATGTAGGACTCGACGACCTCGGGTCCGAAGACCTCCAGGGCGCGCTTGACGGTGAGGAAGACGCCGAGGGTCTTCTCGCCGGCCGCGTCGACGGGGGCCGGGGTGCCGGCCAGCGGCCGCCGCGAGCGCAGTTCCTTGGCGAGGAGCTTGGTGCGGTACTCGCGGGGCATGTCGGTGTAGCGCCAGGACTCCTCGCCCAGGCGGTCGAAGAGCTGGCCGAGGGCGTGGTGGTGGGCGTCGGCGTGTTCGCGGACGTCCATGGTGGCGAGCTGGAGGCCGAAGGCGGCGAGGGTGCGCAGGGTGCGGTTCAGCCGGCCGTCCGCGATCAGTCCGCCGCGGTGTGCGCGCAGGGAGGTCTGGATCAGGGCGAGGTCCTGGAGCAGCTCGCTGGTGCCGAGGTAGTCGCGGCCGGGCTGGTGCGGGGTGCCCTTGGCGAGGCGCTGCTTGGTGTTCTCCAGCTTCTGCCGGATGCAGGTGGCCTTGAGGCGGTAGGGCTCTTCGGCGTTGAGGCGCTTGTAGCGGGGGCTGATCTCGGGGAGGCGTTCCAGGTCGCCCTTGAGGGAGTCCAGGAGGTCTTCGGTGGCGCCTGTGTAGCGGATGGAGTTGGAGAGGAAGCCGCGGAGTTCGTCGATCATCTTCAGGGCGTCGTTGATGCCGTGTTCGTGCTGGAGGATGAGGACGTCCCAGGTCACCTGGGGGGTGACGTTGGGGTTGCCGTCGCGGTCGCCGCCGATCCAGGTGCCGAAGGTGAGGGGGCGGGTGTCCTCGGGGAGGTGGACGCCCACGCGCTCGAGCTCGCAGGTCAGGTCCTCCAGGACGTCGCCCACCGCGTTGGCGTGCAGTTCGTCGAGGTAGTAGATGGCGTTGCGGGCCTCGTCGGAGGGCTCGGGGCGGACGACGCGGAGTTCGTCGGTCTGCCAGACGAGGTCGATGTTCTCGGCGAGGCGGGTGTCGTGGCGCCGGCGGTCGGACTCGATGACCGGGGTCTCCAGAAGCGCGGCGATGCGCCGGAGCTTGTTGAGTACCGACCGGCGCGCGGCCTCGGTGGGGTGTGCGGTGAACACCGGGCGCACGTTGAGGTTGCGGACCGTCGCGTGGACGTGCTCGGGGTCGGCGTCCTTGAGGCGGTCGGCGGTGCGGGCGAGGAGGCCGCCCTCGGCGGCGCGCCGGGCGCGCAGCTCGCGGCCGCGGTGCACCTGCTCGGTGACGTTGGCGAGGTGGAAGTAGGTGGAGAAGGCGCGGACCAGCTTGGCCGCGGTCTCCAGCTCCGTGCCGCGCAGCAGTTCGGCGGCGGCTTCGCCGTCCTCGCGGGTGAGGCGGCGGACCTTCTCGACCAGGTCGAGGAGCTCGGGCCCTTCCTGCCGGACGAGGGTCTCACCGAGGAGGTCGCCCAGTCGGCGGATGTCGGCGCGCAGCTCGGGGCTGGTCGTCGTCTGGTCGTCGGCACTGCTCACAGGTGCGGCTCCTTGCAGTGTTGAAGCTCGTCCGGGAGGGAACCCGGGCGCCGTTCGCGCGGCGGCGTGCCGCATACGAGCCGGACATCCGGGAAGAAACAGAGCGGACCGCGCTGTCCGACCGTCTCCAAGGATAGGTGCCGGGTCGGACGCGCAGACACGGGCTCTTGCCGCCGAGCAGCGCGCTGCCATACTTACGATGCCGTAGGTTACGGAACCGTAGGAAGCTGTACATAAGCGACTGCGAGTGTGGCCGTGACCCGGCGACCCACCACAACCCTCGACCCCACAAGGGGACACGCATGACCACGAGCTCCGATGTGATCGACGACGCCCCGGGGCCGGACGGCGCCGAGCTGCCTTCCGCGACGCTCGGGGGCGAGAAGAAGCGTTCGCTCGAACAGATCACGCTTCTGCTCTTCATCACCGTGCCGTTCCTCGCGCTGCTCGCGGCGGTGCCGCTGGCGTGGGGCTGGGGGGTGAGCTGGCTGGACCTCGGCCTGCTGGTCTTCATGTACTACCTCGGCTGCCACGGCATCACGATCGGTTTCCACCGGTACTTCACCCACGGTTCCTTCAAGGCCAAGCGGCCGTTGCGGATCGCGTTGGCGGTCATGGGGTCGATGGCGGTGGAGGGTCCGCTGGTCCGCTGGGTGGCGGACCACCGCAAGCACCACAAGTTCTCGGACGCGGAGGGTGACCCGCACTCGCCGTGGCGGTTCGGGGAGACGGTCCCCGCGCTGATGAAGGGCCTGTGGTGGGCACACATCGCATGGATGTTCGACGAGGAGCAGACCCCGCAGGACAAGTACGCGCCGGATCTGGTCAAGGACCCCGCGATCCGGGCGATCTCGCGTCAGTTCATCTTCTGGACGATGCTGTCGCTGGCGCTGCCGCCGCTGGTGGGCGGTCTGGTGACGATGTCCTGGTGGGGCGCGTTCACGGCGTTCTTCTGGGGTTCACTGGTGCGGGTGGCGCTGCTGCACCACGTGACCTGGTCGATCAACTCGATCTGCCACGCGGTGGGCAAGCGGCCGTTCAAGTCGCGGGACCGGTCCGGGAACGTGTGGTGGCTGGCGATCCTGTCCTGCGGCGAGTCCTGGCACAACCTGCACCACGCGGACCCGACGTCGGCGCGGCACGGGGTGGAGCGCGGACAGTTGGACTCCTCCGCCCGGTTCATCCGCTGGTTCGAGCTGGCCGGGTGGGCGTACGACGTGCGCTGGCCGTCACGCTCGCGTATCGATTCGCGACGCAACACGGGTGAGGGCGGCTCCCGGCGCCGGAAGGCGACCGCCGACGCGGCATGATGGACGGCGTGGCGACCGATCCCAGCAGCACCCCGAGCAACGAAGCGAAGCCCAGACGCGCGCGTCGGACCCGGATGACGGGTGCGGAGCGCCGGCAGCAGCTGCTCGAGATCGGTCGCACACTGTTCGCCGCGAAGGGCTTCGAGGGCACGTCGGTGGAGGAGATCGCGGCGAAGGCCGGGGTGTCCAAGCCGGTGGTGTACGAGCACTTCGGCGGCAAGGAGGGGCTGTACGCGGTCGTCGTGGACCGGGAGATGCGCCGCCTGCTGGACATGGTCACCGGTTCGCTGACGGCGGGCCATCCGCGGGAGCTGTGCGAGCAGGCCGCCTTCGCGCTCCTGGACTACATCGAGGAGTACACGGACGGTTTCCGGATCCTGGTCCGCGACTCGCCGATCCCCCAGTCGACGGGGTCGTTCGCCTCGCTGATCTCGGACATCGCGACGCAGGTGGAGGACATCCTGGGCCGCGAGTTCAAGAACCGCGGCTTCGATTCGAAGCTGGCTCCGCTGTACGCGCAGGCGCTGGTCGGCATGGTGGCCCTGACCGGGCAGTGGTGGCTGGACGTACGCCGGCCGAAGAAGGCGGAGGTCGCGGCGCATCTGGTGAATCTGGCGTGGCACGGCCTGGACGGCCTGGAGGCCAAGCCGCATCTCATCGGGCGGCGCAAGGCGTGA
Organism: Streptomyces phaeofaciens; assembly: GCF_014648915.1. Taxonomy (GTDB): domain Bacteria; phylum Actinomycetota; class Actinomycetes; order Streptomycetales; family Streptomycetaceae; genus Streptomyces; species Streptomyces phaeofaciens. The sequence goes on from NZ_BMSA01000013.1 coordinate 139,526, forward strand.
CGGGACGCCCCCGTGGGCCCGTCGACGGACGGTTCCCCGGGGGCGCCTGGCTCATCAGTGTTTGAAGACGTCCTTCGCCTTCTCCTTGGCCTGGCGTGCGTCGCCCTTGGCCTGACCGGCGCGCCCCTCGGTCTCCATCCGCGCGTCACCCGTGGCCCGGCCGACGACTTCCTCGACCTTGCCCTTGATCTGTTCCTTCTTGGCCTTGGCCTTCTGTTCCTTCGCCACTCCGGATCACTCCCAGCGACATGCGACGTTTGACGTTTGACGTTTGACGTCCTCGTCCGGGTGGCCGTGTGCGCGCCGCTCAAACCCCGGGTTCGAGGAACTCCAGCCGGTTGCCGACGGGGTCCCAGGCGTAGAAGCGCCGGTGTCCCGGCAGGTCGGAGTCCTGGAGCACGCGGACGCCGTGGCTCTCCAGCCGGGCGGCGCAGGCCTCGATGCCGGTGACCCGCAGCCCGGGGTGGGCCTTCGGGGACGGGCGGAAGCCGGGGTCGATCCCGAGGTGGAGCCGGACGGTCCCCGCCCGGAACCAGCAGCCGCCGCGCGCGGCGAGCACGGGTGGCTTGGGGATCTCGGTCATGCCGAGGACGCCGGTGTAGAAGGAGCGCAGCAGGTCCTCGGAGCCGGGCGGTGCCGCCAGCTGGACATGGTCCAGGGAGACGATCATCGCGCCTGCCTGGTGGCCACCGCGAACAGGCGCCGGAACGGCAGGACCGTCCCGTACTCGGCGCTCGGGTAGGCCTCGCGGAGCAGGTCGCGGTATTCGGCGAGGAAGGCGTCCCGGGCGTCGGGGTCGTCGCCGAGGGCGTCGAGGACGGGGCGCAGTCCGGTGCCCTTGACCCAGTCCAGGACGGGGTCCTCGCCGTGCAGGACGTGCTGGTACGTGGTGGTCCAGACGTCGGTCGCGCAGCCGAGGCGGGCGAGCCGGTCGAGGTAGCGGCCGGGGCTGTGGACGGAGTCCTCGTGACGCAGTACGTCGGCGAGGCGGGCCCGCCAGCGGGGGGTGCGGGCGAGGTCACGCATGAGGGCGTGCAGGGGCGCGTCGGTGTTGTGGGGGACCTGGAAGGCGAAGGTGCCGCCGGGGGCGAGGCCGTCGAGCCAGGCGGGGAAGGCGTCGAGGTGGCCCGGGACCCAGTGCAGGGCGGCGTTCGAGACGAGCAGGTCGTAGGTCTCGTCGGGTGTCCAGGTGGTGAGGTCGGCGTACGCGAAGTCGAGGCGGGCGCCGGCGTGCGCCTGGGCGTCGGCGAGCATCTCGGGCGAGTTGTCGTAGCCGGTGACGCGGGCGGTGGGCCAGCGGTCGGCGAGGACGGTGGTGACGTTGCCGGGGCCGCAGCCGAGGTCGGCGATCCGGGGCGGGTCGCCGGGCAGGGCCGGGACGCGGGCGAGGAGGTCGGTGAAGGGGCGGGCGCGGTGGCCGGCGTGACGGAGGTACTGGGCGGGGTCCCAGGTGGGGTTGGCCGGGTCGGTCGGGGCGTGGGTCATGTCGTCCACTCTCCCGCCGAACTTATCTCGACGTCAAGAGACTCGACATCAAGAGACTTCATGTCGACACAACCACTACACTGATCGTCATGGAGGACGAGGTCGATCGGCTGGTCGCAGCGTGGCGCCGGGAGCGCCCGGACCTCGACGTGGAGCCGCTGGAAGTACTCAGCCGGGTGAGCAGACTGGCCCGGCACCTGGACCGGGCACGCCGCCTGGCGTTCTCCGAGCATCAGCTGGAGCCCTGGGAGTTCGACGTCCTGACGGCGCTCAGGCGGGCGGGCGCCCCCTACCAGCTCTCACCGGGGCAGCTGCTGACGCAGACGCTGGTCACCTCGGGCACGATGACGAACCGTATCGACCGGCTGGCGAAGAAGGGCCTGGTGGAGCGGCTGCCGGACCCCAGTGACCGGCGCGGTGTGCTGGTCCGGCTCACGGACGACGGCAAGGACCGCGCCGACCAGGCGCTCGCCGGACTGCTCGACCAGGAGCGGGCGATCCTGGCCGAGCTGTCGCACGCCCAGCGCGGCGACCTGGCGGCACTGCTGCGCCAGCTGACCGCGCCGTTCGACAACATCCCCGGCTGAGACGCCTGGGACGCCGGGGTCCCGACGCCTGCGACGCCGGGACCGGCCGTACGAATCCCGGCTCAGGCAGTGAAGCCGGGAGTCGACCCTGCGGATCCCGCCGCGGACGCGGGACGCACCCGTGCCGCCGTCCGTCAGGCGCTGCTGCTCTCCTCCGACATGATCCGCCCGGTCGGCCCCAGATCCACGGGCCCCACACCGGCCCGGCGGGCGAGCGCGACCGCGGCGAGCGTGGAGTGGACGCCGAGCTTGCCGAGGACGTTCTGCATATGGGTGCGGACGGTGTGCGGCGAGAGGAACAGCCGTTCGGCGACGGCCTTGCGGCCCAGGCCCGCGACCATGCAGCGCAGCACCTCCCGCTCCCTCGGCGTGAGGGACTCCACCAGCCGCTCGCTCTCGGTGCGGTGCTTGCGGGCGGCCGTCAACTCCCGCAGTACGCCCGTGAGCAGGGCCGGCGGCAGATGGGTCTCCTCGCGCAGCACCCCGCGGATGACGGTGAGCAGCCGGGACAGCGAGCAGTCCTTCGCCACCCAGCCGGAGGCGCCGGCCTGGAGGGCGAGCGCGGCGCGGCGCGGGTCGTCCTTCTCGGCGAGGACGACGATCCGGACGTGGGGCTGCGCGCCCCGCACCCCGGCGACGAGCGAGAGCCCGTCGACCAGGCCGTCCTCGCCGACCTCCTGCACCGGCACGGCCGGCCGTATGCCCGGCAGGCCGGCGCCGAGATCGGCGTCGACGAGCAGGACGTCGTAGCGGCGCCCCTCGGCGGCCGCGCGCTCCAGACTGCGCAGCGCCGCCGGGCCGCTGCCGGCCGCGGAGACGTCGACGTCCGGCTCGGCGGCGAGCGCTGCGGCCAGCGACTCGGCGAAGATACGGTGATCGTCGACGACCAGGACTCGGATACGAACCACGAAACCCCCTTCCCCAAGCTCCTTGTCAGAGCAGGGGATACCCCAAGGCCGGAGACGGAGAACGACGACCGGCGCGGGTACGACGCCCGGGGAGGATGCCGCTGCCGCACGGCCGCCGCCGTGCAGAGACTGCTTACCCCCACCGCGGGCGTCGTACCCGACTGTCTCGCCCCCTGATCAGCACCGGCCCCCACCGGCGCTGTTCACAGGGTAGGGCTGTGGGCGGGCAGCGGAAGGCAAATTGCAGAACTGATTGGCCAGCGCGTTTATGGTGTGCTGCATGTTTCGTCTTGAGACAGAAGTCGACAAGGGTCGGCGCGATCTTCTCCGTTCCCGGCTCCTCGACACCAACACGACCGCCTCCCCAATCCTGCGGGCCCTGCGCGGCACGCCCGCGGAGCGCGAGACGCCGCTGCACGTCTGGGCCTCGGACTCCGAGGGCGCCCTCGCCGGCGGGCTGGTCGGCCACACCTGGACCACCTGGCTGCACGTCACCTACCTCTGGGTCGACGAACGTCACCGCGGCACCGGCCTGGGCACCCGCCTGCTGGCCCGGGCCGAGGAGGTCGCCGCCGAGGAACGCGGCTGCCGCCGGGTGCGCCTGGAGACCTGGGACTTCCAGGCCCCGGACTTCTACCGGAAGCAGGGCTACGAGGTGGTGTGCGTGATCGAGGACTACCCACCGGGTCTGACGGAGTACACGCTGACCAAGCGGCTGGGGTGAGCCCGGGGGTTCACAGCAGGGCGGCGCTCTCCGGTACGGCGTCGGCCTCCCGCTCCTCCCGCGTGCCGCCCGGCTGGAGGTCCTCCTCGTCCCCGGGCTGCCGCCCCTCGGGCAGCCGCCCCGGCCGGCCCCCGACGGAACCGGCCCCGTACGCGTCGTCGGATCGCGTGCGGGGCCGGTGTCAGGGTCGCAGGGGGGTCAGTTCAGCCGGTGGGCGCCTGCCGAGGGTACGGCTTCGAAGACGCGTGGGGCCGGGTGGCCGGCGGCCGCGAAGGCCTCGTGGACGGCCTTGGTGAGGGTGTCGACGTCGGTGGCCTCGGCGAGGACGATCGCCGAGCCGCCGAAGCCGCCGCCGGTCATGCGGGCGCCGAGGGCGCCGTTCGCGGCGGCGGTGTCGACGACCAGGTCCAGCTCGGGGCAGGAGACCCGGAAGTCGTCGCGGAGGGAGGCGTGGCCCTCGTTGAGGATCGGGCCGATGGCGCGGGTGTCGCCGGATTCCAGGAGCGAGACGACGCGCTCGACGCGCGCGTCCTCCGTCACCACGTGGCGGACCAGGCGGCGGACCTCCTCCTCGTCGCCCAGGCGGGCCAGCGCCGCGTCCAGGTCGGCGTACGGGATGTCGCGCAGGGCGTCGACGCCGAGCAGGGCGGCGCCCTTCTCGCAGCCGGCGCGGCGCTTGCCGTACTCGCCGCCGCTGTGGGCGTGCGTGACCTGCGTGTCGACGACCAGCAGCCGCAGGCCCTCGGCGGCGAGGTCGAAGGGGATCTGCTTCTGGGAGAGGTCCCTGGTGTCGAGGAACAGGGCGTGGCCGGCCTCGCAGCAGGCGGACGCGGTCTGGTCCATGATGCCGGTGGGGGCGCCCACGTAGACGTTCTCCGCGCGCTGGCAGAGACGGGCCAGCTGCCAGCGCTGGAGGCCGAGGTCGTAGAGGTCGTTGAGGGCCAGGGCGACGACGACCTCCAGGGCCGCCGAGGAGGACAGGCCGGCGCCCGTCGGGACCGTCGACGTCAGGTGGATGTCGGCGCCGGTGATCGCGTGGCCGGCCTCGCGCAGGGCCCAGACGACGCCCGCCGGGTACGCCGTCCAGGCGTCGTCGGTCTGCGGGGCGAGCCCCTCCAGCCGCAGCTCGACCACGCCGCCCTCGATGTCGGAGGAGTGCAGGCGCAGCACCCCGTCCGTGCGGCGGGCGACCGCGGCGAGCGCGGTGTGCGGCAGCGCGAAGGGCATCACGAAGCCGTCGTTGTAGTCGGTGTGCTCGCCGATGAGGTTGACGCGGCCCGGGGCCGCCCAGACGCCCTCCGGCTCCACGGCGTACAGCGCCTCGAAGGCGTCCCGGACGTGCTGCACCTGCTGTGCCCCCACTACTGCTCCTTCGCGATGTGCTGCGCGAACTCCCACGCGTCCGCGACGATACCCGCGAGGTCCGCGCGGGACGGGTTCCAGCCCAGCTGCTCGCGGGCGGTGGCCGCGGAGGCGACCAGGACGGCCGGGTCGCCGCCCCGGCGCGGGGCCACGACCTCGGGGATCGGGTGCCCGGTGACCTCGCGGACGGTCTCGATGACCTCGCGGACCGAGAAGCCGTTGCCGTTGCCCAGGTTGCAGATGAGGTGCTCGCCGGGCCGGGCGGCGGCGACGGCGAGCAGATGGGCCTCGGCGAGGTCGGCGACGTGGATGTAGTCGCGGACGCAGGTGCCGTCCGGGGTCGGGTAGTCGTCGCCGAAGACGGAGATGGCCTCGCGGCGGCCCTGCGCGACCTGGAGGACGAGCGGGATGAGGTGGGACTCGGGGTCGTGGCGCTCGCCCTGGGTGCCGTACGCGCCGGCCACGTTGAAGTAGCGCAGCGAGACGGCGGCCAGCCCGTGGGCGGCGGCCTCGCCGGTGATCATGTGGTCGACGGCGAGCTTGGAGGCCCCGTAGGGGTTGGTGGGGCTGGTCGGGGCGGTCTCGACGATCGGGACCTGCTCCGGCTCGCCGTAGGTGGCGGCGGTGGAGGAGAAGACGAGCCTCCGCACGCCTGCCTCGCGCATGGCGCCGAGCAGGGCCATGGAGCCGCCGACGTTGTTGTCCCAGTACTTCTCGGGCTTCACGACGGACTCGCCGACCTGCGACGACGCGGCGAAGTGGAGCACGGCGTCGAAGGAGCCGTCGAGCCACTTCCGGGCGTCGCGGATGTCGCCCTCGACGAAGGAGGCCCCGGCCGGGACGCCCTCGCGGAAGCCGGTGGAGAGGTTGTCGAGGACGACGACCTCGTGTCCCGCCTCCAGCAGGTGCTGGGCGACCACGCTGCCGACGTATCCCGCACCGCCCGTGACCAGATACTTTCCGCTGCTCATCAACTCGCTACCTCTCGCAGTCGCTCGGCCGCGCGCTCCGGCGGCACGTCGTTGATGAACACGTTCATGCCGGATTCGGAGCCCGCGAGGAACTTCAGCTTGCCGGACGTCCGGCGGATGGTGAAAAGCTCGAGATGGAGTGCGAAGTCGTCGCGGTTGACGCCCTCGAACTCCTCGAGCTGACCGAACGGCGCCTGGTGCCAGCCGGCGATGTACGGCGTCGGAGTCTCACCCTCGCCGAAGATACGGTCGAAGCGCCTCAAGAGTTCCAGGTAGACCTTGGGGAACTCTGTGCGTGCGTCCTCGTCGAGCCCGAGCAGGTCGGGGACCCGCTTCTTCGGGTACAGGTGCACCTCGTACGGCCAGTGCGCCGCGTAGGGCACGAACGCCACCCAGTGTTCACCCTCCAGGACGACCCGCTCGTCGGAGAGTTCACGTTCCAGGACGGCGTCGAAGAGGTTCTCGCCGCCGGTGGCGTCCTTGTGGGCCGCGAGGGAGCGCAGCATCAGCGCGGTGCGCGGTGTGGTGAACGGGTAGGCGTAGATCTGCCCGTGCGGGTGACCCAGCGTCACACCGATCTCGGCGCCCCGGTTCTCGAAGCAGAACACCTGCTCGACGGAGGGAAGATGCGACAGCTCGGACGTCCGGTCCGTCCACGCGTCCAGGACGAGCCGTGCCTGCTCCTCGGTGAGGTCGGCGAAGGACGCGTCGTGGTCGGAGGTGAAGCAGACCACCTCGCAGCGCCCGGAGTCGCCCGCCAGCGAGGGGAAGCGGTTCTCGAAGACGACGGCGTCGTACGAGGAGTCGGGGATCTCGCTGAGCCGGTCGCCCTGGGAGGGGCACAGGGGGCACTCGTCGGCCGGCGGGTGGTAGGTGCGCCCCTGCCGGTGGGAGGCGATCGCGACCGAGTCGCCGAGCAGCGGGTCCCGGCGTACCTCCGAAGTGGTGACCGTGCGCTCGAGAGGGCGCCGGTCCACCGCGTCGCGCACCGAGTCGTCCCGCAGGTCGTAGTAGATGAGCTCACGACCGTCGGCCAAGCGGGTCGAGGTCTTCTTCACCGCGACTCTCCATCCGTACACCGAGCAATATCAACATTGCCTTGAAGTCTTCAAACAGAACCGAACACATCAAACCACAATCCCCCACGGTAGTCACCACCACAACCGAACAAAGACCACCAGACAAGGTGAGCTCTGGATGCAGACCCCCACAAATGCCCACATGTACCCCGCGGACCCCACACACCCCGCACACCCCGTGCACCTCGCCGCCGAACTGCGGCTCCCGACGAACGCGCTCGACTACACGATTCTCGGGATCTACTTCGTCGTCGTGCTGGGCATCGGCTTCGCCGCCCGCCGGTCGGTGAAGACCACGCTCGACTTCTTCCTCTCCGGGCGCTCCCTGCCCGCCTGGATCACCGGCCTGGCCTTCATCTCGGCCAACCTGGCGGCCACCGAGATCCTCGGCATGGCCGCGAACAGCGCGCAGTACGGCGCCTACACCGTCCACTGGTACTGGATCGGCGCCATCCCGGCGATGGTCTTCCTGGGCCTGGTGATGATGCCGTTCTACTACGGCAGCAAGGTCCGCTCGGTCCCCGAGTTCCTGCTCCTGCGCTTCGACAAATGGGCACATCTGCTCAGCTCGGTACTGTTCGCCTTCGCGGCGATCCTGATCGCGGGCGTGAACCTGTACGCGCTGGCGATCGTCGTCGAGGCACTGCTCGGCTGGCCGCAGTGGGTCGCGATCGTGGTCGCCGGCTTCTTCGTGCTGGCGTACATCACGCTGGGCGGCCTGTCCTCGGCGATCTACAACGAGGTGCTCCAGTTCTTCGTGATCCTGGCGGCGCTGATCCCGCTGTCCGTGCTCGGCCTGAAGGCGGTCGACGGCTGGGACGGCCTGACGGACTCACTGAAGGCCTCGCACGGCGACGACTTCGTCACCGCCTGGGGCGGCACGGGCATCGGCAGCGACAACCCGCTGGGCGCGAACTGGCTGACGATCGTGCTGGGCCTCGGTTTCGTCCTGTCCTTCGGCTACTGGACGACGAACTTCGCGGAGGTCCAGCGCGCCCTGTCCGCGAAGAACCTCTCGGCGGCCCAGCGGACACCGCTCATCGCCGCCTACCCGAAGGTCTTCATCGTGTTCCTGGTGATGATCCCGGGCCTGGTGGCGGCGGTGCTGGTCCCGGAGATCGGCACGTCGGACTCGGACCTCCAGTACAACGACGCGATCCCCTACCTGATGCAGGAGCTGCTGCCGAACGGCGTGCTGGGCATCGCGGTGACCGGCCTGCTGGCGGCGTTCATGGCGGGCATGGCGGCGAACATCTCGTCCTTCAACACGGTGTTCACGACCGACATCTGGGCGAGGTACGTGGTGCTGGGGCGGGAGGACGCGTACTACGTCCGCTTCGGCCGGCTGATCACCGCGATCGGGGTGATGGCGTCGATCGGCACGGCGTTCCTGGCGTCGTCGTTCTCGAACATCATGAGCTACCTCCAGACGCTGTTCAGCTTCTTCAACGTCCCGATGTTCGTGGTGTTCATCGTCGGCATGTTCTGGAAGCGGGCGTCGGTCAAGTCCGGCTTCTGGGGCCTGCTGGCGGGCACGACGGCGGCGATGGTCAACTACTTCGTCCTCTACAAGCAGGACATCATCGGCATCCCCACCGACCAGGGCGCCAACTTCGTCTCGGCGATCGCCGGGTTCGTGGCGGGCGCGGTGGTGATGGTCGCGGTGTCGCTGTTCACGGCCCCGAAGCCGGCCGAGGAGCTCCAGGGCCTGGTGTACGGCACCGTCTCCCCCGGCATGGCCGAGCCGCCGGCGGCGGGCGACGACGCCTGGTACCGCAGGCCGGCCCTGCTGGGCTGGGGCGCGGTGATCCTGGCCGCGGCCTGCTACATCCCGTTCTCGTTCTGAACCGCCGAGCCTGCTGACGCTGATCGCGGGAGGATGGAAGGACCATGTCAGAGCAATTCGAACCCGACGAGCACGCGGAGGCGGCCGAGCGGCTGCGGCGAGCGGGGTACTCCGACGCCGACCTCCAGCGGGAGATCATCGAGCTGGAGGAGAAGTCCGCGACGGCGGCCCGCATCTTCGACCTGCGGCGCATCATCGGCGGCCTGTTCGTGCTGTACGGAGTCATCCTCACGATCACCGGTCTGACCAACAGTGACGCGGAGATCGACAAGGCCCAGGGGATCAACATCAACCTCTGGACGGGCCTGGGGATGCTGGCCCTCGGGATCTTCTTCCTGGCCTGGCTGTGGCTGAGGCCGGCGGCCCACCCGACGCCGACGTTGCCGCCGGAGGCGGTGGAGGGGGAGGGTCCGCGGGGCGGGTGACGCACAGCGGCTCCGGGACCCGAGGATTCGGGTACCGGAGCCGCCGGGCTTCAGAGGCTCAGACGCCGCCGAGAAGACCGTTCAGGATGCCGCCGCCGAGGGCCCCGCCAATGGGGTACGAGTCCTGGCTGGAGCCGGTCCAGGCGCCGCTGCCGTCACCGTTGATGCAGGTCTGCTGGATCGAGTTCTGCTCCGAGCTGGTGCTGAGGAGGTCGCCGAGGTTGATGAGGCCCACCGTGACGCTCGGGTTGTTTTCGCTCTGGTCGGCGCCCTGAACACAGTTCCTGCCGCCGTCGTCCTTGCCCCCGTCGTAGTCGGCGGCGGAGGCAACCCCGGCGCCGGCCAGGCTGAGGGTCCCGATCATGGCAGCCACAAGGGTGGCCGTGCGAATCTTGCGCATTACATCCCTTTTCATTGAGTGTGGGGGGTTTGATGGCGTAACGCAACGTTACGATTGAGCACTGTATGTTACGATTGCACCTTTTGCACCCCACCACGCCGACGCACCCGCCGCAACCGCTGACGTGCCACTCGGGGGACCTAGGCAGCCCCCAGTTCGCACCACACGAGCTTGCCGCGATGCCCTTGCCGGGAGAGGGGTTGCCAGCCCCAGGTGTCCGAGCAGGCCCGCACGATCGCGAAGCCGCGGCCGTTCTCGGCGTCGGTGAGCCGCTCCAGCTTTCCGGGAGGCTCGGGGGGCTGGGGGTCGGCGTCCCAGGCGCCGATCTGGAGGACGCCGTCGCGGTGGCGGATCCGGAGGGCGGCGGGGCCCTTGGTGTGCAGGACGGCGTTCGAGACCAGCTCGGAGGCGAGCAGCTCGGCGGTGTCGGCGAGATGGGCCAGCCCGTGCAGGGTGAGGATCAGGCGCAGGGTGCGGCGGCAGACGGTGACGGCACGGGGGTCGGTGGGGATGTACAGGGTGTACTCCCAGTCCGTTTCAGGCATGGGTCAGCTCCGGCTGAGGGTCGGTGATTTCGGGCGCGATGCGCTTCCGCTGCGTGAAGGTCGCGTCACCGACGGTAGGGTAGAAATTCATACCTCTGCAACAGCCTCCCGTAATCTGTCCCTCGAACGAGGAGTCCCAGAGAGGCAGTTACTCGGATGACCATGCGGAATCAGCCCACGGCACGGCAGGTACGTCTGGGCTCCGAGCTGCGCAAACTACGGGAGGCCGTCGGCAAGCCCGCCAAGGAGGTGGCAGGGCTGCTCGCCACCAGCTCGGCACACATGAGCCAGATCGAGGCGGGCAGTTCGGGGATCAGCGAGGAGCGCCTGCGTCGGCTGGCAGCTCATTGTGCTTGCACGGACGAGGAGTTGATCGAGGCCCTGGTGGCCATGGCGACCGACCGCACACGGGGTTGGTGGGAGGAATACCGCGGAATCCTGCCACCGGTGAACCTGGACCTGGCTGAGGCAGAGCACCATGCGATGTTCCTGCGTGAGGTTGTCATCACTTACGTCCCCGGTCTCCTCCAGACCCCGGACTACGCCCGAGCCGTCTTCGGGTACATGCGCCCGGAACTACCCGAGAGCGAGCTGACGCCCCGAGTGGAACATCGCATGCGACGGCGCAGCGTCATTGAGGACAACGAGCCCACCCGGTACGACGCGATCGTCCACGAGTTCGCCCTGCGTATCCGTGTCGCCAACCGCCAGGTATCGCGTGCTCAACTCCTGCAAATCCTGGAGCAGACCGAGCAGCAACACGTCACGGTGCGCGTCATCCCGACCGACCAGGACAACTTCGGCGGTGCTGGCGCCTCGATGATGTACATGGGTGGTCCCGTACCCCAACTCGACACGGGGCTCCGAGAGGGAGCGACCGGTACGGCGTTCATCGACGCAGAACCTCAGCTGAATACGCTTCGAACGCTCTTCCGTAAGGTGGAGAAGGCGACGCTGGATCCCGACGCGTCCCGAGACTTCATCCACCGCCTGTCAAAGGAACTGTGAGGCGTCCCCATGGCCGAGGCCCTGCACTGGCAGAAGTCGACGTTCTCCGGTGGCGCCGAAGGCAACGCCTGCGTCGAACTCTCCGCCACCCCCACCACCCTCCACCTCCGTGAGAGCGACACCCCGGCCACGGCCCTCACCGCCACCCCGGCCGCCCTCGCCCACCTCCTGGAAGGCATACGCACCGGCTCGCTCCCGGCGGGCCCGGCGGCGGCGTAGGGCTACGCCCCCGGGATGCGGCCCTCGCGCTGACGGCCCCTCAACTGGCCCGCCATCATCACGAAGAGGCCGGCCACCAGCAGCACGCTCCCGGTCAGGGTGCCCACCTGGCGGAGGTCGATGTCGTCGATCAGCAGACCGAAGACGGCCTGGCAGGCGAGCGCGAAGGCCACCATCAGCTGGCCCCCGCCGTACACACGGAAATTGCGGACATGGCGCCGGTTCCGGGGGAGCACCCAGGACCGGGTGATCGCCGCGACGCCGGACGCGGCGAAGAGCGCGGCCAGCAGCAACAGCGGTACGGTCAGGATGATCTTCACTGCCCCTCCCCCTCACTCGCGGACGACGGGGCCCGCCCTGTCCAGCAGGCCCGTGCGGGCCGCCAGGGCCGCCGCCTCCAGGCGGGAGCCTACGCCGAGTTTCATGAGGACGCGCTGGACGTGGGTGCGGGCCGTGGACGGGGCGATGCCCATGCCGGCGGCGATCAGCCGGGTGTCCTCGCCGTCCGCGACACGGACCAGGACCTCGACCTCGCGGGGGGTGAGCATCTGGAGCAGACGCTGGCCCTCGTCGTCCGGCTGGGCCGCGGGGTTCAGCAGCTCGCTGAAGGCCCCCTGCAACAACTGCGGGGCCACGGCCGCCTCGCCGGACCTCGCCTTCATGATCGCCCGTTCCACGCCCTCGATGCGCTCGTCATGGCGCACATAGCCGGAGGCCCCCGCCGCGAAGGCGGCGGCGATGCCCCGGGGGCTCGGAACCGGACCCAGCACCAGGACGGCCACCTGCGGGCGCTCCCGCTTGATGCGGACCACCGGGTCGAAGATGCCCGGCTCGGCCGGGGCCGCCGTGCCCAGCAGGCACACCTCGGGCGCCCGGCTGATCACGAGTTCCGCCGCGCCCGCGGCCGGGGCCGCCGCGGCGAGCACCCGGTGTCCTCGCAGCTTGAGAGCCGAGGCCAACGCCTCGGCCAGCAGGCGGTGGTCGTCGACCACCATCAGCCGCACTCCCATCGAGCAACCCCCCAGTCCCCCCACGAAACACAACAGGCCTGGCACACAGACAAAGGGTGCCCCCCGGCACCCCGTCCTTCATGCCCCCGGAAGCTACACGCTTGTTCGACGTTGCGCTCCCCCTACCGGTGAGAAGTGCCCCGGATCGCCGAAATTCCTCGCATTCGAGGGTGATGAGCGGTACGTGCACGGCCCCGTCCCTGAGCAGGGACGGGGCCGCGACCGACGGAACAGTACGACTAGATGATCAACCGCTCGTGCCGAACGCCAGCGCCAGGTACTCCGGGTCGTCCGAGGAGGACTCGCTGGCGTACACCTGGGACATGTACATGTGCCCCTGGGAGTAGAGGATCTCGGAGTACTCCGGGAGCATGCTGGTCTCCGCGTCCACGGACGCCTCCGTGGAGGGGTTCTCCAGCAGCTTGGTCTCCTTGAAGGAGCCGCCGTCGATGCTGACGATCTGGCCGCCCTTGTCGTACGGCGGACGCTTGTAGGCGATCAGGCTGCTGCCGTCCATCCGCAGCGGGTAGATCGTGTACTCGTCGCCCGCGTCGGCGCGCTGGCCGGTCTGCTTGCCGGTGGCCAGGTCGAACGCGACGATCTCGTTCGTGCGGCTGTACTCGGCGGTGCCCTCGTGCTCCTCGGTCGGGACGTAGATCCGGCCGTTGCCGACGGCCAGGCCCGAGCACTGCTCGATCTTCGTGATGCCCTCGCAGTCGGCCGCGAAGTCGTCGCCCGGCACGGAGATACGGGTGCGCAGCTTGCCCGTCTTGTTGTCGATGGAGAAGAAGTCGGAGATGCCGCTGCCGTCACCGGCGCTGTCGCCGACGTCGGCCGCCACGACCAGCGGTTCGGTGGAGACGACCGACGCGTACTCGATGCCCTTGGTCATCTTGTACTCGGAGATCACCTTGCCGGAGGCCGGGTCGATGGTCTGGATGTTCAGCTGCGGGTCGTCGAAGCCACCGCACTTGCGCACCGCCACGAGCTTGGGACCGCCGCCGTAGCCGGCGTCGTAGCAGGTGTCGGTCGCCTTCGGCGCCCACAGCGCCTTGCCCGAGTCGATGTCGAAGGCCGCGCCGCCGTCCGTGCCGCCCAGGGCGACGGTGTTCGCGCTGACGGTCACGTTGTCGAAGTCGACCGGGTAGTCGCCGGACGCGACCGTCTTCTTCCACAGCTGCTTGCCCGCCGCGAGGTCGATCGCGGCGACCTGGTCGCAGCTCGCGGTGTCGGCCGTGCTCGCCTGGAAGACGACCGCCGTGCGGTAGTCGTCCGTCGCGAACCGGCTGGCCTCGCACACCGGGCCGGGCAGCTTGACCGTCCACAGCTTCGTGCCCTTGTCGAGGTCGTAGCCGACGACCTCGTTGACGCCTGTCTTCACGTACGCCTTGTCGGTCATCCAGGAGCCCCGGACGCCGACGCTGTCGTCCTTCTTGACGACGGGCATCGGCAGCTGGAACAGGATCTTGGCGGACGTGTCGGCCGGCGCCTTCTCCTTGCCGCCGGTGGACGTGGTGCCGCCGGTGTCGCCCTTGTCGTCGCCGCCGCCGTCGGTGCCGCCGGTGCTCGCGGTGTCGTCCTTCTTGCCGCCGTCACCGGAGTTCGCGTACCAGACACCGCCGCCGACGATCAGCGCGATCGCGACGACCGCCGAGACGATGATCGCGGCCTGCGCGTTGATCTTCTTCCCGCCGCCACCGGTGCCGGGGCCGCCCTGGGCGTGCAGGGGCACGGTGGGCTGGCCCGGGTAGCCGTAGCCGGGGACCGTCGGAGGCTGGCCCGGGTAGCCGTACCCCTGCTGCGGGGGGTACGGGGCGCCCGGCTGGCCGTAGGGGGCCGGCGGCTGCGGGGACTGGGCGTACGGCGAGGGCGCGGGCGCCTGACCCGGGTAGCCGTAGCCGGGGGTGGTCGGAGGCTGGGGCGGCTGGGGGGCACCCGCCTGCGGATAGCCGTACGCCGGCTGCGGCGGGGTGGGGGGCGCCTGGCCCGGGTAGCCGTAACCGGGCTGCGGCGGGGTGGGCGGAGCCTGCGGGGCCTGCGGCGGCCGGCCGGTCTGGTGCGGCATCGGGCCCCCGCCCTCCGGGGTCTTGCTGAGCTGCGGCCCCCCGGGAGGGGCGGCCGGCGGCGCGAACGGAGGGGCGGCCGGGGTCTGCGGCGCGCCGAAGCCGGGGGCACCGGCCGGCGGGGCGGGGGTGTTCTGCGGAGCCGGCGGCGGGGCGTCCTGCGGCGTGGCCGCGTCTTGCCCCGCGCCCTCCTGCGGTACCGCGTCCTGCGGCTCGGGCGGGCCGAAGGCGCCCTGCTGCGGGGGCTGGTCCTGGGGCGGCTGGTTGGGCGGCGGCTGCGTCATGGTGTCGGTACCTCGGGGAAAAGCTCGGCGGGCGGGGACGGGGGGAAGGCGGCGGTCGGTGGTCGCCTCACTTGCCGTAGGCGAGCATCAGCTTCTCCTTCTCGTCGTCCCGGCCCGTCAGCCGCGTGGTGGAGAGATAGAAGCGCCCGTCGACCCAGGCGAGGTCTCGCGAGGAGAAGCCGCTCTCGATCTCGGTCGTGCTCTCGGGCATCTGCAACAGCTTCACCGGCTGGTGGGCGGACCCGGTCGTCGGGATCGACACCACCTGTCCGGGCGCGCTGTAGGACGCCTCGACATAGGCGACGAGCTTGCCGCCCTCGACGGTCACCGGCAGCGCCGACGCGTCCGACGGGGACTTCACGCGCCACTTCTCCTTGCCGGTGGCGAGGTCGATCGCGACGATCTCGTTGGCCCCGGTGGTGGCGTCGGTCGGCAGATAAAGGGTGTTCGCGTCGGCGACCGCGCCCAGGCAGCCCTGGAGGTTGCGCTGGAGGACGGCCCAGCCGCACTCGGGCGCGAAGTCCTCGTCGAAGCCGACCTGCGAGCGGAAGCCGCCGCCCGGCTTGAACGTGGAGATGTTCCAGGTGTTCTTGTCGCTGTTGGTGCTGTAGACGACCAGCGGATCGACGGAGTAGGTCCGCGCGACCGTCCACCCCTTGTCGAACTTCTGGGTCCACTTGACCTTGCCGGTCGCCGGGTCCAGCTCCTGGACCTCGTCGTGCTCGTCGGGGTCGGTCGCCGCGCAGGAGGACACCGCGATCAGCTTGGTGCCGCCCGCGAACGCGGTCGGGAAGCAGGCGTCGCCGTACTTCTTCTTGTCGAACAGCTTCTTGCCGGTGCGGACGTCGTACGCCGTCCCCGACATCGAGCGGCCCACCATCAGCGTGTTGCCGGTGAGGGACATCCCGATGCTGCTCGTGCTGTCGAACAGCTCGCCGTCGGCGACCTCCCCGGACCAGCCCTTGGCGCCGGTGTTCAGGTCGATCTGCTGGAGCTGGTTGCAGTCGGCGCGGTCGCTGGTGCCGCTCATGTAGGCGACGACGATCTTGTCGTCGGCCGTCTTCTGCGGGGTGACCGCGCAGATCTTCTGCGGGAACGTGATGGGGTCCCAGGCCGGCCGCCCGTCACCGACGTTGTACGCGACGAGGTCCTTGTACGCCGCCTTCACCGACGCCTTGGACGTGATCCACATGCCGGGGGCGTCGGCGCCGGAGGCGGGCGCGTCCGGCGCCTCCTTGTACCAGAGCACCTTCGCCTCGCCCGACTTGCGGCCCGCGTTGAAGTCCTCCTGCTCCTCGCCGCCGTCGCCGCTGCCGTCACCGGGGTTGACCGGGGCGCCGCTGCCGGTCGCCTTCCCGTCGTCGCTGGGCCCGGCGACCGGCTTCTTGTCGTCGCCCTTGTCGTCCCCGCCGGCGGTCACGGCGAACACCGTCCCGCCGATCACCAGCAGGGCCGCCACGGCCGCGCCGACGACCAGCGCCGGGCGCCCCTTGAAGGGGTTGCGCGAACCGCCGGCCGGCAAGGCCCCGGGCGCGCCGGGGTACTGCGGCTGCTGCGGGTAGCCGTAACCGGGCTGCTGGGCGTAGGGACCGCTCGGCTGCCCGTACGGACCGGGCTGCGCGTAGGGTCCGGGCTGGCCGTACGGGCCGGGCTGCGGCGGCTGTTGCGGGTAGCCGTAGGGGGGCTGGGGCTGCGGGGCGGAAGGTGCGCCGAAGCCGCCCTGCGGCGCGGCCTGCGGGGGCTGGGGAGCCTGCGGGGGCTGGGCCGGTGGTGGGACCGGAGGCTGCGGCGGCTGGTTCTCCGGCGGTCCGAACCCGCCCTGCGGCGGCTGATTGGGCGGCTGAGCCATCAGCGTGCTCCCCCTTGTCACTGATTTTTAGCCAGCCCTTTGTATCACCCATGTCCGACAGCGAAGGGGGCCGGATCCGCCCCTGTTCCCAAGGGCGGACCGGCCCGTAATGCCCTCGTTATGCGCCTTCACGCACCCTTCACGCGGCGCACGCGCCGTCAGTGCGCGCCCCGGGCACGGCGCGCGCACCTCCCCGTCGGTTACGCGTCCTCCGCGAGTTCCAGCCAGCGCAGTTCCAGTTCCTCCCGCTCGCCCGCCAACTCCCGCAGTTCGGCGTCGAGTTTGGCGACCTTCTCGAAGTCGGTGGCGTTGTCGGCGATCTGGGTGTGCAGCTTGGACTCCCGCTCGGAGATCTTGTCCAACTGCCGCTCGACCTTCTGGAGTTCCTTCTTGGCGGCGCGCTGGTCGGCGGCGCTCTTCTCGGGGGCCGGCTTCTGCACGGCCGCCGGGGCCGAGGCGGCCGCGGCCTCCTCCATCCCCGCGCGGCGCTCCAGGTACTCGTCGATGCCGCGCGGCAGCATCCGCAGGGTCTTGTCGCCGAGGAGGGCGAACACCCGGTCCGTGGTGCGCTCGACGAAGAACCGGTCGTGGGAGATGACGATCATCGAACCGGGCCAGCCGTCGAGGACGTCCTCCAGCTGGTTGAGGGTCTCGATGTCGAGGTCGTTGGTGGGCTCGTCGAGGAAGAGGACGTTCGGTTCGTCCATGAGCAGCCGCAGCAGCTGGAGGCGGCGGCGCTCACCGCCGGAGAGGTCGCCGACCGGCGTCCACTGCTTCTCCTTGTTGAAGCCGAACGTCTCGCACAGCTGCCCGGCGGTCATCTCGCGCCCCTTGCCGAGGTCGACGCGCTCGCGCACCCGCTGCACGGCTTCCAGGACCCGCAGGTTCGGGTCGAGTTCGCCGACCTCCTGGGAGAGGTAGGCGAGCTTGACCGTCTTGCCGACGACGACCCGCCCGGCGGCGGGCTGGGTCTCGCCCTCGGTGCGCGCGGCCTCGGCCATGGCGCGCAGCAGGGAGGTCTTGCCGGCGCCGTTGACGCCGACCAGGCCGATGCGGTCGCCGGGGCCGAGATGCCAGGTGACGTGCTTGAGCAGCGTCTTGGGGCCGGCCTGCACGGAGACGTCCTCGAGGTCGAAGACGGTCCTGCCGAGCCGTGAGGAGGCGAACTTCATCAGCTCGCTGGTGTCCCGGGGCGGCGGCACGTCCTTGATCAGCTCGTTGGCGGCCTCGACGCGGAAGCGGGGCTTCGACGTCCGGGCGGGGGCGCCGCGGCGCAGCCAGGCCAGCTCCTTGCGGACCAGGTTCTGCCGCTTGACCTCCTCGGTCGCGGCGATCCGCTCCCGCTCGGCACGTGCGAAGACGTAGTCGGAGTAGCCGCCCTCGTACTCGTGGACGTCACCGCGCTGCACGTCCCACATGCGGGTGCAGACCTGGTCGAGGAACCAGCGGTCGTGGGTGACGCAGACGAGCGCCGAGCGGCGGGTCTGGAGGTGGCGGGCGAGCCAGGCGATGCCCTCGACGTCGAGGTGGTTGGTGGGCTCGTCGAGGACGATCAGGTCCTGCTCGTCGATCAAGAGCTTGGCCAGCGCGATCCGGCGGCGCTCACCGCCGGAGAGCGGGCCGATCACGGTGTCGAGGCCCTGCGGGAAGCCGGGCAGGTCGAGCCCGCCGAACAGCCCGGTGAGGACGTCCCTGATCTTGGCGTTGCCGGCCCACTCGTGGTCGGCGAGGTCCCGGATGACCTCGTGCCGGACGGTCGCGGTGGAGTCGAGGGAGTCGTGCTGGGTGAGCACGCCCATGCGCAGCCCGCCGGAGTGGGTGACCCGGCCGGTGTCGGCGTCCTCCAGCTTGGCGAGCATGCGGATCAGCGTGGTCTTTCCGTCGCCGTTGCGGCCGACGACACCGATCCGGTCCCCTTCGGACACGCCGAGCGAGATGCCGTCGAGCAGCGCACGGGTTCCGTACACCTTGCTGACGTTCTCGACATTGACCAGATTGACGGCCATTTCTCTCCTGCCCGGGGGGTTCGATCGACCCTCAAGGGTAGTCGGGCGGACCGGCGTCCGGCCGGGGCGTCCACCGCGGTGCGGGCGGAGGCCGGCCGGGGCGGGCCCCGGGAGGCGGCCGGACGCGCGGGGCGTGGGGGAACGGGCCGCGGCGGGACGCGCGGGGCATGGGGGGAACGGGCGTACGCGTGAGGCGTACGGGAAGCACGATCCGCGCGTGATGGTGGTGTGCGCCGGTGACACACAGCGCGTACGCGTCCGGGGCACGCCCTCCCGGGCCGGCTCCCGGCGGCCGCTCGTGCGCCGCGGGGACGCGGCCGGTTGCGCGGAGCGGGACACGGCCGGTCGCACGCGCCGACGTACGAGCCCTCACACCTGTCCGGCGTACGGACGTTCACCCGCGCGGGACGCCTGCCGGCCGGTCCCGGCGCGCCTCTCGCGCGTCGCGCCGCCGGCGGCGCCCCTCCATACCGCCGTCTCCGCCGTCCGCGCCGCCGCGGCCGTCCCGTCAGCGGGAGTCGACGACCGTCGCCCCCGGCACCGGGCCCGATGCCACCCGCACGCTGCGGCAGGTGCCCGAGGTGCGCAGGGCCTCGGCGATCTTCTCCGCGGAGGCGGGGTCACGGGCGAGGTACGCCGTGGTCGGCCCCGAACCCGAGACGAGCGTCGCGAGCGCGCCCGCCGCGCGCCCCGCCGCCAGGGTGTCGGCGAGTTCGGGGAAGAGCGACAGGGCTGCGGGCTGGAGGTCGTTGGAGACGGTGGCCGCGAGCGCGTCCGGGTCGCCCTTGGCCAGCGCGTCGAGGAGTTCCCGGGAGGCGACCGGCTCGGGGACGTCGAGGCCCTCGCCGAGCCGGTCGAACTCCCGGAACACCGCCGGCGTCGACAGTCCGCGCACCGCCATCGCGAACACCCAGTGGAAGGTACCGCCGACCTCCAGGGCGGTCAGCCGCTCGCCCCGCCCGGTGCCGAGCGCGGCCTCGCCGACCAGGCTGAACGGGACGTCGCTGCCCAGTTCGGCGCAGATGTCGAGGAGTTCGTCGCGGGAGGCGCCCGTGCCCCACAGCGTGTCGCAGGCCAGCAGCGCGCCCGCGCCGTCCGCGCTGCCGCCCGCCATACCGCCGGCGACGGGGATGTCCTTGGCGATGTGCAGATGCACGTCGGGGGTGCGGCCGTACCGCTCGGCGAGCGCGATCGCGGCGCGCGCGGCGAGGTTCGTGGCGTCGAGGGGCACCTGGCCGGCGTCCGGTCCCTCGCAGGTCACGCGCAGCTCGTCGGCCGGGGTGACCGTGACCTCGTCGTACAGGCCGACCGCCAGGAAGACGTTCGCCAGGTCGTGGAAGCCGTCGGCGCGCGCGGCACCCACCGCGAGCTGGACGTTGACCTTGGCCGGTACGCGGACGGTGACGGTCACTCGGGCTCCTCGTGGTCGGCGGTCGCCTTGTGCTCGGCGATCCTCGTGAACTCCTCGACGGTGAGCGACTCCCCGCGCGCCTGCGGGGAGACCCCGGCGGCGACCAGGGCCACCTCGGCCGCGGCCGCCGAGCCGGCCCATCCGGCGAGCGCGGCGCGCAGCGTCTTGCGGCGCTGCGCGAACGCCGCGTCCACGACGGCGAAGACCTCCCGGCGCGACGCCGTGGTCTTGATCGGCTCGGTCCTGCGGACCAGGGAGACGAGCCCGCTGTCCACGTTGGGCGCGGGCCAGAAGACATTGCGTCCGATGGCGCCGGCCCGCTTGACCTCGGCGTACCAGTTGGCCTTGACGGACGGTACGCCGTACACCTTCGAGCCGGGGGCGGCGGCGAGGCGGTCGGCGACCTCCGACTGGACCATCACGAGGGTGCGCCGGATGCTCGGGAAGGTGGCGAGCATGTGCAGCAGCACGGGCACGGCCACGTTGTAGGGCAGGTTCGCGACCAGCGCGGTCGGCGGGGGTCCGGGCAGCTCGGTGACGTGCATGGCGTCGGAGTGCACCAGCGCGAAACGCTCCGCGCGCTCCGGCATGCGCGCGGCGATCGTCGCGGGCAGGGCGCCGGCCAGGACGTCGTCGATCTCGACGGCCGTGACCCGGTCGGCGACCTCCAGCAGCGCGAGCGTGAGGGAGCCGAGCCCCGGTCCGACCTCGACGACCACGTCGTCGGGCCGCACGTCGGCGGTGCGCACGATACGGCGGACCGTGTTCGCGTCGATCACGAAATTCTGGCCGCGCTGCTTGGTGGGCCGTACGCCGAGGGCTGCCGCGAGTTCGCGGATGTCGGCGGGGCCCAGGAGGGCGTCGGGGGTGGGGCTCGTCACGGGACAAGGGTACGGGGCGGTGGAGCCGCGCTCGGGTCGGCTATCCGTGCAGCCGGGTCCCGCAGTGCGGCCAGGGGCTCGCGCCCCTGCTCACGTACAGCTTCTTGGCCCGGAACGTCTGCTCCGCCGCCGGGGCGTCCTGGGGGCGCCCGCTGCCGCCGAGGCTCTGCCAGGTGCGGGTGTCGAACTGGTAGAGGCCGCCGTACGTGCCCGACGGGTCCACCGCCCGGGGCCGGCCGCCGGACTCGCAGGCGGCGAGGCTCTGCCAGTCCAGGCCGTCGGCGCCCCGCACGGAGGCCGGCAGCGGCTTGGTGCCGACCTTGACGAGCTGCGGCCGGGGCTCGCGGACGACCTCGGTCCGGATCCGCTTCGGCTTCTGCCGGACACCGTTGACCGTGCGCAGGGAGTAGGTGATCCGCCGCAGCCCCGGCCGCCCGGCCCGCTCCACCACCTCCGTGCCCTTGAACAGGGAGGGGTCGGCCGTGCGGTGCACGTCGAAGGCGATCGGCTCGTCCCGCACCTCCTTGCCGCCGGTGATCCGCAGCACGGTGATCGTCTGCCCGTCGCGCGGGAAGCTGCCGGGCGCGACGGAGGTGGTGTCCTGGCCGTGCAGGGTGATCCCGGCCTCCTCGACGGCCTCCCGTACGGTCGCCGCGTTGGTGCGGATGGTGCGGGCCCGGCCATCGGCCATGACGGTGAGGGCGCGCTCGGTGCGCACGTCCAGCGCGAGCCCCTGGCGTCCGATGTACTGGGAGCGCGCGATGGAGAGGTACGCGCCCTCCGCGCGCACCCCGAGCTGTCTGAGCGCCCCCTCCACCGTGCGCGCCGTCGTCCACACCTCGCGGCGCCGGCCGTCCAGGGTGAGCCGTACGGGGCGCCCGTAGTGCACCTCGATCTCGTCGCCGCTGGTCAGGTCCGCGTCGGGAGCGGGGGCGACCAGGTCGTGCTCCCCGACCCGCACGCCTTCCTCCGCGAGGAGTTCGGTCACGTCGTCGGCGAAGGTGTGCAGCGTGCGCGGCTTGCCGTCGACGGTCAGCTCGACCGCCTTGTCCTCGGCGACGAAGGCCGTGGTGCCGCCGGCGAGGAAGGCGACGACGAGCGCCTGCGGCAGCAGCCGGCGCATGGTCGACTCCGGGCGCTCGGCGTAGCGCGCCCTGCGCCGGCGCGCGGCCCGTCCCACCAGGGTGGGCGTCTCGGGCGCCGGCACCGCCTGCCGCGGCAGCGGCGGCTCGCCGAGCCGGAGCGTCACGTGCGGCGAGGACGGCGGGGGCGGCGGGGGCGGCGGCGGCACGGGGGCCTCGTAGGCGGGCCGGTACGTGTCCTCGTACTCCGGGTGCTCCGGGTGCTCCGGGTACTCCGGCCGGGTCGTCGGGTCGCCGTACACCGGGCCGTTCGCGGCGTCCGCGTACACCGGCCCGTTCACGGCGTCGTACCCGTGCCCGTAGGGGTCGTCGTACCCGGCCCGGTGGTCGTCGTACTCCCCCGGCGCCACGTACACGCCGTACGCGAGGGTCTCGGCTTCGTGCAGGTCGACGTACGCCCCGCCCGCGCCGTACGGCTCGGGCCCGGGGGTCTGCGCGTACCGCGCATCCGGCAGATACTGCGAGTTGCTCACGCCGACACGCTCCAGGGGTCCTGGGAGTCCGGGGGTCCGGATCGGGGCCCCCAGAACCTAGCGGAGCGATCGTCACTCTCCAAAGCGACGTGGCTACCCAGAGTTGTGTTCGGGTGAGTCAGTAACCGAACGCCCGGGCCGTGTTGACGGCCAGCGCGCTCGCGAGCGTGTCCTCCTCGACGCCCCGTACGGCGGCCATCGCACGCACCGTGACCGGGATCAGGTACGGCGCGTTGGGCCGGCCGCGGTAGGGCGCCGGGGTCAGGAAGGGCGCGTCGGTCTCCACCAGGACCAGCTCCTGCGGGGCGACCGCGAGGGCGTCGCGCAGATGCTGGGCGTTCTTGAAGGTGACGTTGCCGGCGAAGGACATGTAGTAGCCGGCGCGGGCGCAGATCCCGGCCATCTCGGCGTCGCCGGAGTAGCAGTGGAAGACGGTCCGCTCGGGAGCGCCCTCCTCCTTCAGCACGCGCAGCACGTCGGCGTGGGCGTCGCGGTCGTGGATGACCAGGGCCTTGCCGTGCCGCTTGGCGATCTCGATGTGGGCGCGGAAGGAACGCTCCTGCGCCTCCTTGCCCTCGGGGCCGGTGCGGAAGTAGTCGAGGCCGGTCTCGCCGACGCCCTTGACGTGCGCGAGCGCGGCCAGGCGGTCGATCTCGGCGAGCGCCTCGTCGAGCGCCCCCGCGCCGCCGGGCTCGCGCTCCCCCTGCCGGGACCACCCGTCGGGGTCACCGTGCACGATGCGCGGCGCCTCGTTCGGGTGCAGGGCGACGGTCGCGTGGACGTTGTCGTACGTGGCGGCCGTCTCGGCGGCCCACCGCGAGCCCTTGATGTCGCAGCCGACCTGCACGACCGTCGCCACGCCGACCGACGCGGCCTTCGCGAGTCCCTCCGCCACCGTGCCGGACTGCATGTCGAGGTGGGTGTGGGAGTCGGCGACGGGCACCCGGAGGGGTTCCGGGAGCGGCGGTGCGGCGTTCTTGTCGGTGTTCTTGTCGGCGTTCGAAGACATGCCCCGATCCTACGAAAGGGGCACGCCCCGCCGCGGCCGGCCGTCCGTCGGTCCGCTCAGCCCGCCTTGCGGTGGAAGGGGTGCAGGAGGTCGGACAGATGCCAGTGGTGGTGCGCCGCCGTCGGCCGTTCCTCGGCGCCGGCCGGCGACCCGGGGGCCTCGGCGGGACCGGCCGGGGGCTCCGGGCGGGCCCGGCGGGCCGCACTGAGCACCGACGAGACCTGCCCCGCCCGCATGATCCGCACGACGTGCCCGTCGCAGTTCTGGCACGCGGGGCGGCTCAGCGGGGACGGCACGACACGGCCGTCCGCGACGTAGAGGACGAACGCGTGGCCCTCGGCGTCGGTGTGGTGCTCTATCTCGTACGACTGCTCCCAGCCGTGCCCGCAGCGCATGCAGGCGAAGGAGTACGACTCGTGCACGACCGGGGTCGCCGCGGTGCGCGGGCCGGTCTGCCCAGTGATCTCGCTCATGCCAGCTCCTCTGGTCCGCTGGACGGGGGACGGTTGCGTCCCACGACCCAGTGGACGCCCGCACCGGCGTGAATGCACGAGGCCTGTCGAGTGTTGGATCCGTTTTGGACTTTCCTTGCCATAACGGCCCTGCGGGCAGGGGCTGAACTTTGCCTTCCGCTCCCGCGCTTTGCCCGCACATGGGGCGCACGCTCATCCGGCATGCGCCCTGCTCAGAGGGGTTGTGCGCGGGGTGTGAGCCCCCTCACGGGCACCCCGTCACAGCACCCCGTCACAGCACCCCGGCGCCCTTCGCCGCCACGACCGCGTCGAACACCTGCCGCTTGGGCAGTCCGGCCTCCACGGCGACCGCCGCGATGGCCTCCTTGCGGCGCTCGCCCGCCTCCTCGCGCACCCGGACCCGGCGGACGAGTTCGGCCGCGTCGAGTTCCTCGGGGCCGCGTTCGGGCGCACCGCAGACGACGACGGTGATCTCGCCGCGCACGCCCTCGGCCGCCCACTCCGCCAGCTCGCCCAGCGGGCCGCGCCGGACCTCCTCGTACGTCTTGGTCAGTTCGCGGCAGACGGCGGCGCGCCGGTCCGTCCCGAAGACCTCGGCCATCGCGGCGAGCGTGTCGTCGAGGCGGTGCGGGGCCTCGAAGTAGACGAGGGTGCGCCGCTCCTCGGCGACCTCCCGCAGCCGGGACAGCCGCTCGCCCGCCTTCCGCGGCAGGAAGCCCTCGAAGCAGAAACGGTCGACGGGCAGCCCGGACAGGGCGAGCGCGGTGAGCACGGCGGACGGCCCCGGCACGGCGGTCACCCGGATGTCCTGCTCGACGGCGGCGGCCACCAGCCGGTACCCGGGGTCGGACACCGACGGCATCCCCGCGTCCGTCACCAGCAGCACCCGGGCGCCGCCGAGCAGCTCCTCGACCAGCTCGGGCGTCCGCGCGGACTCGTTCCCCTCGAAGTACGACACCACCCGCCCCTTGGGCATCACGCCCAGCGCCTGCGTGAGCCGACGCAGCCGGCGCGTGTCCTCGGCGGCCACGACATCGGCCCCGGCCAGCTCCTGGGCGAGCCGGGGCGGGGCGTCGGCGATCTCACCGATGGGCGTACCGGCGAGAACGAGGATTCCGGGCCGGCCTCCGGCGGGGGCTGCGGACTTGGTTCCGGGAGCAACTGTCACGTTTCCATCCTCGCAGGCCCATGCACGGGACTCACACAGACCTGTTCCCTACGATGGCGCGGTGACCAGTACCGCGTCCTCCATGGACTCCACGGGCTCCACTGACCACCGGCCCGTCCCGGCACCGCACGACCAGCGGCCGTCGTCGTGGCAGCAGCGGCTGCGCCGTTTCGGATACACGGCGGGGCGGCCGGTCGGCGACGTCCGGGAGCGGCTGGTGCCGCCGTACGCGCAGCCCGCCCCGCGGCTGTGGCAGTCGCTCGGCCTGCCGCCGGTGTGGACCGACCGGATCCTGCGCTGGTCGGGGTGGGGCGGTCCGCTGCTGATCACGCTGGTGGCCGGGGTGATCCGGTTCTGGAACCTGGGCAGCCCCGAGAAGGTGATATTCGACGAGACGTACTACGCCAAGGACGCGTGGGCGCTCGTCCACCGCGGGTTCGAGGTCAACTGGGACAAGAACGCCAACGACCTCATCCTCTCCTCCGGCGGCCATGTCACCGTCCCGACGGACGCGGCGTACGTGGTGCATCCGCCGGTCGGCAAGTACGTGATCGGGCTGGGCGAGCTGTTGTTCGGCTTCGACCCGTTCGGCTGGCGGTTCATGACGGCGCTGCTCGGCACGCTCAGCGTGCTGATGCTCTGCCGGATCGGCCGCCGGCTGTTCCGCTCCACCTTCCTGGGCTGCCTGGCCGGCGCCCTGATGGCCGTGGACGGGTTGCACTTCGTGATGAGCCGCACCGCGCT
Source organism: Streptomyces phaeofaciens (assembly GCF_014648915.1). GTDB lineage: Bacteria > Actinomycetota > Actinomycetes > Streptomycetales > Streptomycetaceae > Streptomyces > Streptomyces phaeofaciens. The sequence continues at coordinate 165,598 of NZ_BMSA01000013.1, forward strand.
GCTCGACGGGGTGCTGATGTTCTTCGTGCTGGCGGCGTTCGGCTGTCTGGTCGTGGACCGCGACAGGGCGCGCGAACGGCTCGCCGCTGCGCTCCCGCCGGACGTGGACGGCCGCTGCCGTCCGGACGCGCACATCGCGGAGACCACCCGCCTCGGTCTGCGCCCCTGGCGCTGGGCGGCCGGTGTGATGTTCGGCCTGGCCATCGGCACCAAGTGGAACGGCCTGTACATCATGGCCGCGTTCCTGCTGATGACGGTCCTGTGGGACGTCGGCTCCCGCAAGGTGGCCGGTGCGCGCCGGCCGTACCTGGCGGTGCTGAAGCACGACACGGGTCTGACGTTCCTGGCCACCGTCCCGGTCGCGCTGGTCACCTATCTGGTGTCGTGGACGGGCTGGATCCTCTCCCCGAGCGACGGCTCCGGCGGCTACTACCGCAACTGGGCGGCCACCGACGGCAAGGGCGGCAACTGGACCTGGCTCTTCCCGGACTGGCTGCGCAGCCTGTGGCACTACGAGCACGAGGTGTTCGAGTTCCACACCCACCTCACCTCGCCGCACACCTATCAGTCCAACCCGTGGAGCTGGCTGGTCCTGGGCCGCCCGGTCTCGTACTTCTACGAGTCCCCGGCGCCCGGCGCGGACGGCTGCCCGACGGACGCGGGCGAGAAGTGCGCGCGCGAGGTGCTGGCGATCGGCACCCCGCTGCTGTGGTGGGCGGCCTGCTTCGCGGTCCTGTACGTGCTGTGGCGCTGGATCTTCCGCCGCGACTGGCGCGCGGGCGCGATCGCCTGCGGCATCGCGGCCGGCTACCTGCCCTGGTTCATGTACCAGGAGCGCACGATCTTCCTCTTCTACGCCGTCGTCTTCCTTCCGTTCCTGTGTCTTGCGGTCGCGATGATGATCGGCGCCCTCGTCGGCCCACCGGGCTCGAGCGACACCCGCCGCGTGGCCGGCGCCACGGGCGCGGGCGTCCTGGTCCTGCTGATCGCCTGGAACTTCATCTACTTCTGGCCCCTGTACACGGGGACGGCGATCCCGATCGACGACTGGCGGTCGCGGATGTGGCTGGACACGTGGGTGTAGCGGGACACGTGGGTGTAGCGGGACAGGTGGGTGTAGCGGGACAGGTGGGTCGGCCGGGGCGGTCCTAGGACGTCCGTTCGCCGCCGTTCGGGTGGAACGCGCGCTTTAGAACGGTCCGTAACGATCGGTGCCGGTACGGTCACGGCGGCGCCACGGGGTCGCCGTCGCCCCGCGTGCGGCCGCCGGGCGCCGGTAGACATCGGGCCGTGAGCACATCGAGAAGCCCGAAGATCGACACCTGGACCGGCGTCGCCACGCTCCTCGTGGCCGTCGTCGCCCTGGTGGCCGACCACTACACCGACCTCCCCGAGTGGCTGGGGTCCGCCTGCGCGCTGGTCATCGGGGGCACGGTCACCTTCGCCGCGTGGCGATGGCTGCGCCCGGGCACGCACCCCACGCTCCAACGGAACCTGCTGGTGGGGCTCCTGGCCCTGGTGACCGTGGCCGGGTCGGTCCTGGCCTGGTCCGACGCCGGCCCCCGGGCCGACGGGCGCAAGGACCGGGCCGACGCCAAGAACGTCTCCGCGCGGGAGATCGCCCAGGGCATCACCGTCACCAGGATCGGCGACAACGTGCCGGGCGCGGACGCGGAACTGACGGTCGACGCCTGCCTGGAGATGTCCGGCACCGGGCGCGTCCCCGAGGGCTGGGGGCTCTGGCTGGCCAACAACCGGGACCCCGCGGGCACGCCCGGGGTGGGCGGCTTCTGGAGTCTCCAGCGCGCCCGCCAGACCGACGGGGGGACGACCTGGCACATCGACACGTTCGGCGTCGGCGAAGAGGCCGGCGACACCGGCAACGAGTTCTGGCTGTACGTGTTCCTGGTGCCCGCGCCGTCCGACGCCGTGCTGAGCAGCCTGCTGGCGGACGCCCCCGGGGTGCAGACCCGCCCGGCCGGGTCGGAGCCGGTGGCCCAGTACCGCGTGAAGCGCGACGCGGTGCTCAACTGCCCTTGGTTCGAGAGGAACAAGAAGCGGTCCTGACCCCGCCCCCCGCACATCTCCGTTCGGACAACTTCCGGCACAACTTCTGGCACAAGTTCCGGAAACCCTCGTCACAGGAGCCCCTTGGTCCGCCTACAGTTCGGAATGCGGCCAGCCGTTCTGAACACGTTCAGAAACGTGCGGAGGGGCTCACGGAGGCCGACGGGGTGAACGGGGAGGACAAGAGACATGCACAAGGGGGCCAAAGCCGCGATAGTCGGCTCGGTGTTCGCCGTGATGGTGGGCGGGGCCGGGTACGGCGCCTTCAACCTCGTGGACGCGCTGAACGGGGGTGGCGGCGAGGCCGGTGGGAGCGGTCCCGCACCGGTGAGAACCGGGCCGCCGAGCGCGGCGGAGGTAAAGGAGACCGGCGCCGATTTCCTGGCGGCCTGGCAGAAGGGGGAGGCGGCGTCGGCGGCCGCGCTCACCAACAACGCGGAGAAGGCCGGTCCGCTGCTGACCTCGTACGGCCAGGCGGCCCACATCACGGGCGTGAAGATCACACCCGGCGCGGCCACCGGGGCCACCGTGCCGTTCACCGTCAAGGCGACGGTGTCGTACGACGGGAAGTCCCAGCCGCTCTCCTACCGGAGCTCGTTGACGGTGGTGCGCGGGGTCACCACCGGCAAGGCCCTGGTCGACTGGCAGCCGTCGGTCGTCCACCCCGAGCTGACGGACATGGACGACACCCTGGTCACGGGCGAGTCCTCGGCACCGCCGATCGAGGCGGTGGACCGCGACGGCAAGGTGCTGACGAAGGAGAAGTACCCCTCCCTGGGGCCGATCCTGGACCAGCTGCGCGAGAAGTACGGCGAGAAGGCGGGCGGTACGCCCGGCGTCGAGCTGGCGATCCACCACGCCGACCCGAACGCCGCCGACACCCCGCTGCTGACCCTCGCGAAGGGCAAGGCCGGCAAGCTGCCCACCACGCTCAGCGCGGGCGTCCAGGCGGCCGCGGAACAGGCGGTGACCCAGTACGCGGAGTCCTCCGTGGTGGCCGTCGAACCGAGCACCGGCGAGGTGCTCGCGGTCGCCAACCACCGCAAGGACGGCTGGAACGCGGCCTTCCTCGGCCAGGTCGCCCCCGGCTCCACCCTGAAGATCCTCAGCGCCGCCACCTTCATCGACAACGGGATCACCACCGCCGACGGGCCGGCGCCCTGCACGCCGGACGCCGTGTGGCAGAGCCAGACCTTCCACAACATCGACGGCATGAAGCCGAACGAGAACGCGACCCTGTCGGAGAGCTTCGCCCGCTCCTGCAACACGGCGTTCGTGAAGTACGCGGACGCCGTGAAGGTCGACACCCTCACGAAGGAGGCCACGGACCGCTTCGGGATCGGCCTGAACTGGCAGACCGGCATCCCGTCCTTCGACGGCTCCGTCCCGGCCTCCGGCGGCCCGGACACCGCGGCCAACCTGATCGGCCAGGGCCAGGTGCAGATGAACCCGCTGAACATGGCCTCGGTGACGGCGACCGCGATGACCGGCGCCTTCCACCAGCCGGTGATCGTGCCGAAGAGCCTCGACGGCCGTGAACTGGCCCGCGCGCGCGGCCTGTCGGCGGACACCGTGGCCCAGCTGCGCGCCATGATGAACCGCACCGCGACCAGCGGCACCGCGGCCGAGGTGATGCGCGGGCTGGGCGACCGGATCGGCGCGAAGACCGGCTCGGCCGAGGTCGACGGACAGGCCAGGTCCAACAGCTGGTTCACCGGCTACCGCGACGACATCGCCGCGGCGGCGATGGTCCAGGACGGCGGCCACGGGGTCGACGCGTCCGGCCCGATCGTCGCGCAGGTGCTGCGGGCAGGGTAGCGACGCGACGCGCCGGGGGTGGCTGACGTCACAGATGGTGTCACCCGCACAGCACGGGACTCTAGGGTGGTTGTCGTCGTTGGGGTGCGTGAGGACAACGAGGGCATCGGGGCGCGGGGGCCCTGCCCCTGGGGATCCGGAGGATCACAGGTCGTGGGCAAGAGAAGGCGCGTCGACGAGCGGCGCAGCAAGCGGCGGCCGGCCGTCGTCGGCGGCATGATCGCGGTCGTCGTCGGCGGCGCCGGGATCGGCGTCTACGCGCTGTACGGCGGAGCGGCCGCCGAGGACCGTGCGGCCGAGAAGCCCGTCGTCAAGACCGGCCCGCTGTCGGCGACCGAGGTCACCACCGCGGCGCGGACGTTCCTTTCGGCCTGGCAGCAGGGCAAGGTGACCCGGGCGGCGGCCGGCACCGACGACACGGCGGCCGCCACCGCCCTGCTGACCGGCTACACCGAGGACGCCCGCATCACGGACGTCACCCTCACCCCCGGTGCCCGCACGGGCGACAAGGTGCCGTTCACCGTCAAGGGCACGGTGACGTACAAGAAGGTCAGCAAGCCGGTCTCGTACGACAGCGCGCTGACCGTCGTCCGGCGGGCCAAGGACGGCAAGCCGCTGGTCGACTGGCACGCGTCCGTGGTGCACCCCGATCTCACGGACGGGGACACCCTGGTGACCGGCGAGGCGGGCGACCCGCCCGTCAAGGCGCTGGACCGGGACGGCGGGGAGCTCACCGCCGCCGACTACCCCTCCCTGGGCAGCGTGCTGGACGGCCTGCGCGAGAAGTACGGCAAGAAGGCGGGCGGTACGGCGGGCGTCGAACTGCGCGTGGTGCGCGGCAAGGCGGCGAAGGCGAAGAAGGCCTCCGACAAGACGCTCGTGGAGCTGAGCAAGGGCACGCCGGGCACGGTCGAGACGACGCTCAGCCCGACGCTCCAGGCCGCCGCCGAGAAGCAGGTGGCGGCGAGCTCGCGCGCGTCGGTCGTCGTGCTGCGTCCGTCGACGGGCGAGATCCTCGCGGTGGCCAACAGCAGCCACGGCTTCGACGTGGCACTCCAGGGCTCCCTGGCGCCGGGTTCCACGATGAAGGTCATCACGTCGTCGCTGCTCATCGAGAAGGGCCTGGCGTCGGTGGACAAGACGCATCCGTGTCCGAAGTACTTCACGTACGGCGGCTGGAAGTTCCAGAACGACGACAAGTTCGAGATCAAGGGCGGCACGTTCAAGGCGAGCTTCGCCCGTTCCTGCAACACGGCCTTCATCAGCCAGGCGGGCGAGCTGGACGACGACAGCCTGACCAAGCAGGCCCAGCAGGTCTTCGGCCTGTCGATGAACAACTGGGCGGTCGGGGTGCCCACCGTCGACGGCTCCGTGCCGGTGCAGTCGGCGGCCCAGAAGGCGGCGGAGCTGATCGGGCAGGGCGGGGTGCGGATGAATCCGCTGAACATGGCGTCGGTCGCCGCGACGGTGAAGTCGGGCACCTTCCACCAGCCGTACCTGGTCGCCCCGTCGGTCGACGGCCGCACGCTGGCCACCGCCTCGCGCACCATGTCCTCGGACACGCTGTCGCAGCTGCGGGAGCTGATGAACTACACCGCCGCGTACGGCACGGCCGCCGAGGCGATGTCCGGTCTCGGCCCCGACTACGGCGCCAAGACCGGCTCGGCGGAGGTCGACAACCAGAAGAAGCCCAACGGCTGGTTCACGGCCTACCGGGGCGATCTCGCCGCGGCCGGTGTCGTCCAGGCGGGCGGCCACGGCGGCGACACGGCGGGTCCGATCGTGGCGTCCCTGCTGAAGACGGGCGGCTGACCCGGCCGACCCGCACCGGCGGGCTCAGCGGACGACCGGCTCGCCGGCCAGGTACGTCCGGCGCAGAAAGCGCATCAGCGTCTTGGAGTCGAACTCCACGACGGAGACGCCGCGCGCGGAGTGGAACTCGACGACGGCCTGGACCCGGCCGCACGGCCACACCCGTACCTCTCCGGTGCCGGCCGGAGCGCGCAGGCCCTGTTCGAGGAGGGTGCGGGCGAACGTCCACTCGTGCCGGTCGGGAAGACCGAAGTGCACCGAGCGGGGATCGTCGTCGGGGTCGTAGCGCAGAACGACGGGGACGGCCGCGCGTTCCTCTTCGACCATGTCCGCGTCCGTGACGATGTGGGCGCGCGCATACTGTTCGACTACAGACATCGACCGGCCCTCTCACCCTGCGTGACCCGTGCGGAAGCTGTGCGTCTACTCCCCCTCCAATGTCGCACAAATTCCGGAATGCGCCGCTCCGCGCCGTCCGGTCTCCCGTTCGCGCAGGATCCCTATCTCACGTGTGCGATATCCGCGGCGGTGCACCCCGGGCGATAAAACCAGACACTCGCTCTTGCGAACCATTCGCATTAAGCCACTATCATCGACGGGTGCACGTACCCGACGGATTCATCAACGCCCCGACCTCCGCCGCCGCCGGAGTCGTCGCCGCCGGCGCCATCGCGGTGAGCCTGCGCGGCGCGCGCCGCGAACTCGACGAACGCACGGCGCCGCTGGCCGGCCTGGTCGCGGCGTTCATCTTCGCCGTGCAGATGCTGAACTTCCCCGTCGCGGCGGGAACCAGCGGCCATCTGCTCGGCGGCGCGCTCGCCGCGATACTCGTGGGCCCCTTCACCGGGGTCCTGTGCGTGTCCGTGGTCCTGCTGATGCAGGGCATCCTCTTCGCCGACGGCGGACTGACCGCGCTCGGCGTGAACATCACCGTCATGGCCTGTGTGACGACGGTCGTCGCGTACACCGTCTTCCGCGGCCTGGTGAAGGTGCTGCCGCACACCCGCCGTTCGGTGACCGTGGCCTCCTTCACCGCCGCGCTCCTGTCCGTCCCGGGCGCCGCCCTCGCCTTCACCCTCATCTACTGGATCGGCGGCACCACCGACATCGCGATCGGCAAGGTCGCCACCGCGATGGTCGGCGTGCACGTGCTGATCGGCATCGGCGAGGCCGTGATCACCGCGCTGACCGTGGGCGCCGTCATCGCCGTCCGCCCGGACCTCGTCCACGGCGCGCGCGGCCTCGGGCAGCGGCTCCAGCTGCGGGTGAACGGCGAACTCGTCGACGCGCCCCCGGCCGAGAAGGCGCGCACGGCGCCTGCGGCGGCGCGCACCTCCCGGCGCACGCTGTGGCTCACCGGTCTGGTCACCTCCCTCGTCCTCGCCGGCTTCGTCAGCTTCTACGCCTCGGCCGACCCCGACGGCCTGGAGAAGGTCGCCGCCGACAAGGGCATCGACGCGAAGGTCGAGGATCACGCGGCCGCCGACTCCCCGCTCGCCGACTACGGCGTCAAGGACGTCCAGAACGCCCGGCTGTCCGGCGGCCTCGCCGGTGTGATCGGCGTCGGCGTGACCGTCGTCGCGGGCAGCACGGTGTTCTGGGCCGTGCGCAGGCGCCGCACGGACGCCGTGTCCCCGGCGAGCACGAGCGTCTGACATGGGAGCGGGACACGCGCACCGGTTGTACCGGCACGGGCATTCACCGGTGCACACCCTGCCGCCGCACACCAAGCTGGCCGCCACCTTCGCCTTCGTGGTCGTCGTCGTGTCGACGCCGCGGGAGGCGATGTGGGCGTTCGGCCTGTACGCGCTGCTGCTCGCCGTCGTCGCGCACCGCGCGCGCGTGCCGGCCGGTTTTCTGCTGAAGCGGCTGCTGATCGAGGTGCCGTTCGTGGCGTTCGCGGTGCTGATGCCGTTCGTGGCGGAGGGCGAGCGGGTGGACGTCCTCGGGCTGTCCCTGAGCGTCAACGGCCTCTGGGGCGCCTGGAACGTCCTCGCCAAGGGCACCCTGGGCGTCGCCGCCTCCGTACTGCTGGCCGCCACCACCGAGCTGCGCGCCCTCCTGCTGGGCCTCCAGCGCCTGAGGCTGCCCCCGCTGCTGGTGCAGATCGCCTCCTTCATGATCCGCTACGGCGACCTCATCACGGACGAGATGCGGCGCATGCGGATCGCCCGCGAGTCACGCGGGTTCGAGGCGCGCGGCGTACGCCACTGGGGAGTGCTCGCGAAGTCGGCGGGCGCCCTGTTCATCCGCTCCTACGAGCGCGGCGAGCGGGTGCACCTGGCCATGGTCAGCAGGGGGTACGCCGGTTCGATGCCGGTGATCGACGAGGTGACCGCGACCCGGGCGCAGTGGTCGTACGCCTTCGCCCTGCCGGTCGCCGCCCTGGTCGTCTGCATGGTGGGATGGATCCTGTGAGCACTGCTTCCCTGGAGGTCTCCGGCCTCGCCTTCGCCTACCCCGACGGCCATCAGGCCCTGTTCGGCGTGGACTTCTCGATCGCGCGCGGGGAGCGGGTCGCGCTGCTCGGACCGAACGGCGCCGGCAAGACGACCCTCGTCCTGCACCTGAACGGCATCCTGGGCGGCGGCACCGGCGCGGTGACGGTCGCCGGACTGCCCGTCGGCAAGCGGCACATGGCGGAGATCCGGCGCAAGGTCGGCATCGTCTTCCAGGACCCGGACGACCAGCTGTTCATGCCGACGGTCCGCGAGGACGTCGCCTTCGGGCCGGCCGCGGCCGGGATGAAGGGCGCCGAGCTGGAGGAGCGGGTGGACCGCGCGCTCGCGCAGGTCGGGATGGCGGAGTTCAAGGACCGCCCACCGCACCATCTCTCCTTCGGGCAGCGCCGCCGGGTCGCCGTCGCGACCGTGCTCGCCATGGAGCCGGAGATCCTCGTCCTGGACGAGCCGTCGTCCAACCTCGACCCCGCCTCCCGCCGCGAACTCGCCGACATCCTGCGCTCGTTGGACGTCACCGTCCTGATGGTCACGCACGACCTGCCGTACGCGCTCGAACTGTGCCCGCGCGCCCTGATCCTGAGCGACGGCGTGATCGCGGCGGACGGGCGCACGGGCGAGCTGCTCGCCGACGAGACGCTGATGCGCGCGCATCGGCTCGAGCTGCCCTTCGGATTCGACCCGCGCACCGCGACAATGGGCGCGTGACGAACCAGGAGACCGACGGCTCACTGCGGCTCGACGACCAGCTGTGCTTCGCGCTGTACGCGGCGCAGCGCGCGGTGACGTCCGCCTACCGCCCGCTCCTCGACGAACTCGGCCTGACCTATCCGCAGTACCTCGTGCTGCTGGTGCTGTGGGAGCGCGGCGAGACGACCGTCAAGGAGCTGGCGGCCGCGCTGCGGCTCGACTACGGCACGGTGTCGCCGCTGTTGAAGCGGCTGGAGGCGGCGGGGCTGGTGCGCCGGGAGCGCTCCGCACGGGACGAGCGCTCGGTGCTCGTGGCGTGCACCGGGCGCGGCGAGGAGCTGAAGGGGCGCGCGGAGCGTGTCCCCGGCGCGCTGCTCGCGGCGACGGAGCTGGCGGGCGCGGAGGTCGCGCGGTTGCGCGAGGAGCTGTGGCAGCTCGCGGAGAGGGCGCACGGCGCGGCGGACCGGGCGCACTGACGCCCGGCGCTGGGTAGTCCCCCACGCCACCGCCCCTCACACGAGGTTACCCGCGGTTACCACCCCCCTGGCCATGGAGCACATCCCTACCGGCCGGTACCTTGTGCACGATGTAATTGTGAACATCCTGGGGGAGGTACCGCCGTGACAGAAGCCGCCGCAGCCGAGACCGTCGACACCCGTCCGACGAAGATCATGTACGTCGCCGAGGCCACCGCGCACGGCGGTCGCGACGGCTTCGTGACCAGCCAGGACGGGCAGATCAAGCTGAAAGTGGCGATGCCGCCGGCCATGGGCGGGGACGGCAACGGCACCAACCCGGAACAGCTCTTCGCGGCCGGCTACAGCTCCTGCTTCCACAACGCGCTGATCCTCGTCGGCAACCGGGCCGGCTACGACCTGACCGGCTCCACGGTCGCCGCGAAGGTCGGCATCGGACCGAACCGGACCAAGGGGTACGGGCTCGCCGTCGCCCTCAGCGTCTCCCTCCCCGTCCTCGACGCGGACCTCGCCGCGAAGCTGGTCGACGCGGCGCACGAGGTGTGCCCGTACTCGAACGCCACCCGCGGCAACATCGATGTAACGATCCTCCTGGGCTGACCGGACGCAGGAATCGCAGGCTTCACGGGCGTGTTCCCCTGGAGTCGAAGGCGAGACGAAAGGGCGTGCGGGCGTGGACGTGCACGGTGCGGTGGCCGAGGGCTTCGAGCCGGTCCGGGAGGCGTTCGCGCGGAACTTCGAGGTGCTCGGGGACCGGGGCGCGGCCGTGGCCGTCTACCGGGACGGGCACCGCGTCGTGGACCTGTGGGGCGGCACCCGGGACGTCGACGGCACCGCGCCCTGGGAGCACGGCACCGCGCAGATCGTGCGGTCCGCCACCAAGGGCGTCGCCGCCGCCGTCCTCCTCCTGCTGCACCAGCGCGGCGAACTGGACCTGGACGCGCCGGTGGGCTCGTACTGGCCCGAGTACAAGGCGGCAGGCAAGGAGCGGACCCTCGTATGGCATCTGCTCGCCCACCGGGCGGGCGTGCCCGTGCTGGACCGGCCGCTGACGCCCGCCGAGGCCGCCGACCCCGACCTCGGCGCCGCGGCCGTCGCCGCGCAGGCACCGGCCTGGGAGCCGGGCACGGGCCACGGCTACCACGCGCAGACGTACAGCTGGCTGACGGGCGAGCTGGTGCGGCGGATCACCGGGCGGACCGTCGGCGAGTGGATCGCCGACGAGATCGCCGGACCGCTCGACGCCGACCTCTGGGTCGGACTCCCGGCGGCGCGGCGCGCCCGGGTGGGGCGCGTGGGCCAGATCGACGCGCCGGCGCAGACCGGGACCCTCAGGACCCGGCCCAAGCAGTCCGTCGCCGACGCCTACGCCGACCCGGACTCCCTCACCCGGCGCGCCTTCGCCGCGATCACCCCGCTGCCCGACGAGAACGACCCGGGCTACCGGGCCGCCGTCCTGCCCGCCTCCAACGGCATCGCGACCGCCGACGGCCTCGCCCGCTTCTACGCCTCACTCATCGGCGAAGTGGACGGCGGGACACGGCTGTTCACCCCGGAGACGGCGGAGCTGGCCCGGGGCGAGCGGTCCGCCGGCGCGGACCGGGTGCTCGTGGTGCACACCCGGTTCGGCCTCGGGCCCATGCTGCACGGCGCCGCCTCCCCGCTGCTGTCCCCCACCTCCTTCGGCCACCCGGGCCGCGGCGGCGCCCTCGGCCTCGCCGACCCGGAGTCCGGCCTCGCGTTCGGCTATGTCACCAACGGCTTCCGGACGAGCGTGACGGCGGACCCGCGGGCGCAGGCACTGCTGCGGGCGGTACGGACGGCCGCGGCGGCCGCAGCCCGCTGAACGGGCCCGCGGCCCGGTGGCGGCCGTCCGGCCCGCCCGCGGCAGCGCCTCAGACGTTGATGGAATGCGACGTCCGCCCCGACGCCTCGTCGATCTCCGTGTGCGCCTTGGTGAGCAGCCGCATGGCGATCTCGTTCAGGGCGCGGGCGCCGGCGATCTCCTCGCCGACTCTCGGCTGGTCGGAGTCGATCTGGTGGCGGACGGCATGACCGTGCGCCCGGATCTCGCTGCCGTCGGGCAAGCGGACCAGAGCGGCCGCGTCCGTGTGCCGGCCGTCCTCCTTGAACTCCAGCTCGACATGCCATCCCACAGTGGTGTGCATCATGACGATCACCTCCGGAACACCTGCTTCCAGGGTGCGCCTCCGGACGCGCCCCCGCACCCAGTCGGCCGGCACCCCTGGCGGAAAACCCCGTTGCCACGGCTCCGCGCCGCGCACTAGCGTCGGCCGGGTGACTGCCGGGTCGGCCATGGGCCACGCACGAGTGAGGCGCCCGGCCTCGGCGTGAGCCCGAGGCGGGCGCGAGCCCCGCCGTTCCTCCGCGTCTTCCCTTCCTACAGCTCAGGAATGCCACCGGGACACGGAGAACCCCTCAGATGACCACGATCGCCCAGCTCGACCACACCGCCGTCTACGCGCACGACCGCCGCCGCTCGGCCGAGTTCCTCGCCGGGATCCTCGGCCTGGAGGTCGGTGCCCCCTTCGGCCCCTTCCTCCCCGTCGACCTCGGCAACGGGGTGACGCTCGACTACTACGAGAAGCGCGACGAACCGATCCAGTCCCAGCACTACGCCTTCCTCGTGCCCGAGGAGGAGTTCGACGGGATGATCGCCCGGCTGGAGGCGGCGGGGGTCACCTACCACGCCGACCCCTCGCACACCGAACCCGGCCGGATCAACCGCCTGTTCGGCGGCCGGGGCGCGTACTTCACCGACCCGGACGGCCACAACATGGAGATCATGACCCGCCCGTACGTCCGGCCCTAGGGGGCGTCTCTCCGATCTTCGGAGGGCCCCCAGGCGCTGTCACCCCGCCCGCAGCATCAGCCCGATGCCGGCCACGAGCAGCACGGCCGCGGCGATGCGGGGTGCGCCGAAGCGCTCCTTGAAGAACAGGGCCCCGATCGCCGCTCCGACGATGATCGACGACTCGCGCAGGGCGGCGACGGGGGCCAGTTCGGCGCGGGTCTGGGCCCACAGGACGAGGGCGTAGGCGGCGACGGAGAGCGCCGCGCCGAACAGGCCGAGGGCGGCGAACGGGCGCAGCCGCGCGAGGGTTTCGCCCCGCAGGCGGGTGACCGCGTACGCCGGGATGGCGGCGCCCTGAAGGGCCATCAGCCAGGCGATGTAGCCGAGCGGGGAACCGGCGGCGCGGACGCCGAGCCCGTCGACGACGGTGTACGCGGCGATGGTCAGCCCGGTCGCCAGGGCGGCGCCGATCGCCGCCCAGTCGGGCCGGCGCCCGCGCAGTCCCCACAGGGCGACGCCGGTCAGCCCGGCACAGGACAGCGCGATGCCGGCGGCGGCCCAGCCGTCGGGCACCTCGTGGGCGAACACGGCGGCCAGGGCGGTGACGACGAGGGGCGCGGAGCCGCGCGCGATGGGGTACGCCTGGCCGAAGTCGCCCAGCCGGAAGGCCAGCATCAGCAGGGACTGGTACACGATGTGGATGACGGCGGAGCCGAGCAGGTACGGCCACGCGTCGGCCGCCGGGAGCCGGGTGAACGGCAGCAGCGCGAGCCCGATCAGCATCCCGCCGCCCGAGATCAGCGTGAAGCCGACGAGTTTGTCGGTGATCCGGTGGGCGATGGCGTTCCAGCCGGCGTGGGTGACCGCGGCGAGCAGGACGGCCGTGGCGACCAGCGGCGTCACGAAGTGCGCTCGCGCACGTCCACGAGCGTCGCGGCGGCGTGGGCGACGAGGGCCTGGGGTTCCATGGGGAACACGGCGTGCGGGTCGCCGGCCGCGGCCCACACCTCGTCGTGCGCGAGCAGCGCGCGGTCGGCGAGGACGCGGGTGCGGGTGCGGTGCCCGAACGGCGGGACGCCCCCGATCGCGTACCCGGTGGTCTCGCGTACGACGTCGGCGGCGGCCCGGGTGACGCGTTCGGCGCCGAGTTCCCTGCGCACCAGCTCGACGTCGACCCGGGACGCGCCGTCCATGAGGACCAGCACCGGCTCCCCGTCCGCCGCGAAGATCAGCGACTTGCAGATCTGGCTCAGCTCGCAGCCGATCGCGGCGGCGGCCTCGGCGGCGGTCCTGGTCGCGTCGGGGAAGCGGCGGACGCGCGGCGGCACGTCGTCGAGTCCGAGGGCCTCCAGGGCCTGGGTGAAGCGGGGGTGCGCGCCTGTCGTCATGGACGCACGCTAGTGGTGCGTGTAGGGCGCAGGCGACTCGATTACCGGTTCGGTCGAGAAGACCGGGACCGCCAGGGTCTCCGGGGCCTCCCGCTCGTCGTCCCCGAGCATCATGTCGGGGTCGAACATGACGATGACGCCGGCGATCAGCAGCACCGACAGCGGGCCGACGAGCATGACCAGGAGGAACGACAGCAGGCTCGCCGAGGACTGCGCGACCTCGGTCTGGCTGGTGAGGTGGACCGAGACGGCGGCCATGCCGGTGTAGTGCATGCCGGTCACGGCGATGCCCATCACGAGGCTGGCGCCCAGGCTGGACCAGAGCCCGTGGATGGAGACGGCCGCCCACAGGGCCGCGGTGGCGGCGACGACGGCGATCACCATGGACGTGACGACGGTCGGCACGGAGTAGTGCAGGGTGCCGTGGGTCTGCATGGCCGCCATGCCGAGGTAGTGCATGGCCGCCACGCCGAGTCCGGTGACGGTGCCGGCGATGCCGAGGTTCAGCGGCGCGACGCCCCGGTAGCCGACGAGGAAGACGCCGACGGCGACGACGGCGATCGCCACCGCGAGGCTGAGCAGGGTCATCGCGGGGTCGTAGCTGACCAGCGCGCCCTGGACGCTGAAGCCGATCATGGCGATGAAGTGCATGGCCCAGATGCCGCAGCCGAGGGAGACGGCGCCCAGCATCAGCCAGCCGGCCCGGTGGCCGCCCCGGGTCCGGCGCAGGGAACGGGTGGTGCACCGCAGGCCCAGTCCCGCGCCGAGGCAGGCCATCACATACGCGGCGATGGGCGTCACGGCTCCGTAGTAGAAGTCGGAGACGGTGGCGTTCATGCGGTCCCTTCCCTGGGGCACGGGGCGAGGGGGCCGAGCGGTCCGGAGTGACCAGATCTAGCCACCCGGCCGAATTGTTTCTAATTCAATCACATGAGCCACACCCTTCCCACACATCCGGACCGTCCCCCCGGATCCACGGACCCCGGCGGCAAACCCGCTTCAGCATTGTCACTGGCATGCCATACGCTGCCGCTCAGCGGCGTTCGCGCGCCCCGACGCGGGCGCGAGGGGGGATGCCGCTCCTTCGACTCGCCCGGCGGACACCGGGCTTCCATCTGGGGGTTCACATCACTGTGCGCAGGCGCAGCATCTCGACCGCGACCACGCTCGCGGTCGTCTTCAGCTCCGTGGCCATCGCCGCGGGCTCGGCGGGGGTCGCCGCGGCCGACTCCGCCAAGACCCTTCCGGTGACCTCGGTCGGCGACCTGGTCGTCGACGGCGCCCACCAGCGGGTCTACGTCTCCGACCCGACCAGCGGCAAGATCGTCGTCACCGACTACGCGGGGACCGTGAAGGCGACGCTCACCGGCCTGTCCGGCGTGTCCGGCCTCGCGCTGTCCGCCGACTCGGGACAGGTCTACGCGGCCGTGAAGAACGGCAACCGGATCGTCTCCGTGGAGACGGGGACGTACACCGAGACCGCGAGCTACCCGGTGGGCGCGGCGCCCGTCGACCTCGAGGTCGTGGACGGCCGGATCTGGTTCGGCTACGGCACCGACTTCGGCTCGCTCGACGTCTCCGGCGCCGAGCCCGTCGTCCGGCTCCACCAGCGCGGGGACGTCGACTTCTTCGGCGGCACCACCCTGCTGGGCTCCGACCCGTCCGCCCCGGGCGTCCTGGTGGCGGGCACCGGCGGCGGGCTCGCCGTGTACGACGTCACGGCCGACGGCGCCACGCTGCGGGTCAAGGGCAGCATGGACACGTCCGTGAAGCAGCTGGACCTCACGCCCGACGGCAGCCGGGTCCTCACCTCGTGGGACGGCACCGGCAACGGCTACGGCCTGCCCGCCTACTCGACCACCGACCTGAACGAGGTGGCGAGTTACCCGATCGACGCGTACCCGAACGCGGTGCGGATCGCGCCCGACGGCAGCGTCGCGGGCGGCAGCTCCTCCTGGTACGAGCCGGACGTCCACATCCACCGGCCGGGCGAGACGACGCCGGTGCGGGAGTACGACTTCCCCAACACCGGCAACAGCAGCGGCTCCGACACCCTGGTGGACGGCGCGCTGGCCTGGGCGCCGGACAGCAGCCGGGTGTTCGCGGTCTCCGTGAACACGTACGGCACGTACACCCTGCGCACCCTGACCGACCCCACCAAGGAGCTGCCGAAGCTCACGGTGGCGGCCCCGGCGAAGGCGGAGCGCGCCAAGAAGCTCACCGTCACCGGCAAGCTGACGTCCAGGACGGCGCTCCCTGCGGGCACCGCCCTCAAGGTCACCCGGACGGACGTCGAGTCGCCGAGCGGCAGGACGCTGCCCGCCGTCACCACGAAGGCGGACGGCAGCTTCTCCTTCGCGGACACCCCGCCGGCCGGCGGCAAGGTCACCTACAAGGTGTCCTTCGCGGGCGACGCGACCCACGCGGCCGCCTCGGGCGCCGACGCGGTGGAGGTCTCCCGCAAGGCGACCACGCTCACCCTGACGAACAACGGCAAGCTGTACGCGTACGGCAAGGACGTCACGTTCACCGCGCACCTCGGCTCGACGTACAAGAACCGCACGGTCGCGATCTACGCGGACCCCTTCGGCTCCGACAAGCCGAAGAAGCTGCTCAAGAGCGCCAAGGTGAACTCCCAGGGCAATCTGTCGGCGGTCGTCGACATGACCCGGGACACCACGGTCACCGCCGTCTTCGCGGGTGACGCCCGCTCCGCCGCCAAGACCGCGAAGTCGACCGCGTACGCGCTGGCCAAGGTCTCCACCACCGTCTCCAAGCACTACAGGACGGGGAAGATCGGCTCCACGACGTACTACTACTTCCGCAAGAACACCGACCCGGTGTTCACCACGACCATGAACTACTACGCGGGCCGCAAGCAGCGGTTCCAGCTCCAGGTCTACTACCAGGGCTCCTGGTACGACTCCGGGTCCGAGTACTTCGCCCTGGCCACCAACGGCAAGTCGGCCGTGAGCCTGGAGGCGCCGGGCGAGTCCGGCATCCGCGCCCGGATGCGCTCGTCGTACATCAACGGGTCCTCCGGCGACAGCGTCAACTCCACGACCCACGGCGCCTGGAAGTACATGGCCTTCACCAACTGACCCGGCCCACCAACAGGACGGCGCGCCCACCCCGCGAAGGGGTGGGCGCGCCGTCGGGCGTTGAGACGTCAGTGGCGGTCGCGGCCGTCGTGGCCGTGGCGGCGGTCCGAGTCGTCGTGACCGTGGCGGCGGTCCGAGTCGTCGTGACCGTGACGGCGGTCCGAGTCGCCGTGGCCGTGACGGCGGTCGTCGCCGTCACGACGGTCCCAGCCGCCGTGGCGGCGGTCGTTGCCCCAGGACTCCTCGTCGACGAGGCGGTCGCGGTCGTTGCGCAGGGTGGCGGTGTCGGAGCGGTTGTCCCACACCTCACGGCTGCGGTCCTGGTACAGGTCCGTGCTGGTGTCACGGCCCTCACCCGTGTGGATGCGGACGGTGGCGCGCGGGGCCAGGTAGAAGCGGCGGAAGGTGTAGCTGTCGCCGTCCTCGTCCGAGAGGGTCCACCCGCGGAGGTTGACCGTCTGGCGGGTGGTGTTGGTCAGCTCGACCCACTCCTTGTTCAGGGAGCGGGCGGAGCGGTCGTACCGGCCCGGGGCGTCGTACTGCACGGCGCTGATCTTCACGATCTGCCGGTGCGGACGCGCGTCGGCGGCCGACGCCGGCAGGGCCGCCGCCCCGGTCACGGCTGCGGCGGCGAGGACCGCGGCGGCGAGACGACGGGCGGAAACAGCGGAAACGGACACAAGATCTCCTTGTTTGTTGCGAGTTGTGACCATTCGGTCGCACAACCCACATTTGCCCATCAGGTCCGCCACACGGGGGCGGTGACGCCGCCCGTTACAAATCCTCCATATTCCGGTGACAGTCGGATGTAATGTCCATCCATGACCTGAATGCGCCGAATCACCGTCATGGTCGCCCTCTTCGGGGTGCGCCGGGCGCGGCCTCACCCGAAAGTGCGTCACAGAGAAAAAAGTGCCGGTGAGGGCGCCCCGTCCCCACGGAGCCCTCACCGGCGGTCTTTCAGTCGGTCTCGCGCGTCAGGCGCGGACCAGCTCGCGGTCGTCGTCGGCGTCGGACGACGTGCGCAGTCCCTCGCCCTCGACGTCCACGTTGGGCAGGGCGCGGTCCAGCCACTTCGGCAGCCACCAGGCCCGCTTGCCCAGCAGTGCCAGGACCGCCGGGACGATCGCCATCCGCACCACGAACGCGTCGAAGAAGACGGCGACGGCCAGTCCGAAGCCGATCATCTTGATCATGGACTCGCTGGAGCCGATGAATCCGGCGAAGACGGCCATCATGATCACCGCCGCGGCCGTGACCACCCGCGCGCCGTGCCGGAAGCCCGTCACCACGGCCTGCGCCGGCTTCTCGCCGTGGACGTACGCCTCCCGCATCCGGGTCACGAGGAACACCTCGTAGTCCATCGCGAGGCCGAAGACCACGCCGACCATGAAGATCGGCATCATCGACATGACGGGGCCGGTCTCCTCGACGCCCAGCAGGCCGGACAGCCAGCCCCACTGGAAGACCGCGACGACCGCGCCGAGCGCCGCCATCACGCTCAGCAGGAAGCCGAGGGCCGCCTTCAGCGGGACCAGGATCGAGCGGAAGACCACGATCAGGAGCAGGAAGGCGAGGCCGACCACCAGGATCAGGTACGGGATCAGCGCGTCGTTGAGCTTCTGCGACACGTCGATGTTCATCGCCGTGGAGCCGGTGACCAGCACCTCGGCGTCCGTGCCGGCCTTGATCTCGGTGCCCTTGTCGCGGATCGCGTGGACCAGGTCCTCGGTCGAGACGGACGACGGCTTGGAGTCCGGGATCACCGTGATGGTCGCCGTGTCGCCGGCCTTGTTGGGGGCCGCCGGAGTGACGGTGACGACGTCCTTCAGGCCCTTGATCTCATCGCCGACCTCGGTGAACGCGGCCTGCGGGTCGTCGCTGCCCTGGGCGTCGACGACGATCATCAGCGGACCGTTGAAGCCGGGGCCGAAACCGTCCGACAGCAGGTCGTACGCCTTGCGCTGGGTGGTGGCCGTCGGCTGCGAACCGTCGTCCGGGAGACCCAGTTCCAGGGAGGTGGCCGGGATGGCCGCGGCGCCCAGGCCGATCACGCCCAGCAGGAGCACGGCGACCGGACGGCGTACGACGAAGCTGGCCCAGCGGGTGCCCATGTTGGGGCGGGCGGCCTTCTCGGCGGACTTGGCGCGGCCGCCGCCGAGCAGCTTGCTCTTCTCGCCCGCCGGGCGCACCCGGCGGCCCGCGTAGCCGAGCAGGGCGGGGATCATGGTCAGGGCGATCAGGACCGCGATGACCACCGTGCCGGCGGCCGCGACGCCCATCTTCGTCAGCATCGGGATGTTGACGACGGAGAGGCCGACCAGCGCGATGACGACCGTGAGGCCGGCGAAGACGACCGCGGAGCCCGCGGTGCCGACCGCGCGGCCCGCCGCGTCCTCGCGGGTGCGGCCCTCGGCGAGCTCTCCGCGGTAGCGGGAGACGATGAACAGGGCGTAGTCGATGCCGACCGCCAGGCCGATCATGGACGCCAGGGTGGATGTCGTGGAGCCGAGGTCCAGGGCGCTGGCCAGGGCCGCGATGGTCGAGACACCGATACCCACGCCGACGATCGCGGTCAGCAGGGGCAGACCGGCCGCCAGGAGCGAGCCGAAGGTGATGACCAGGACCACCGCGGCGACCGCGATGCCGATGATCTCCGTGGCGCCGGTCTCCGGCGTCGTCTGGAGCGCGTCACCGCCGACCTCGACGGTCAGTCCCGCGTCCCGTGCCTCGTCGGCGGCCGTCTCGAGCGCCTCGCGCGAGGAGTCCTCCAGCTCCATGCCGGAGACCTTGTAGCTCACGGACGCGTACGCGATCGTGCCGTCCTTGCTGACGGCGTTGCCCTCGTAGGGGTCGGCGACGGAGGCGACCTCGGAGCCGTCCGACAGCTCCTTGACCGTCTTCTCGACGGTGGCCTTGTTGGCGGCGTCCGTCATCTTCTCGCCGTCGGGCGCCTTGAAGACGACGCGGGCGGTGGCGCCGTCGGCGCTCATGCCCGGGAAGCGCTGTTCGAGGAGGTCGAAGGCCTTCTGCGCCTCCGTACCCGGAATGGAGAAGGACGAGTTGCCGGCGGCGGGTGCGGAGGCGGCGCCGACGCCCGCGAGCGTCAGCAGCGCCACCCAGATCAGGGCGACGAAGTGCCGTCGCCGGAAGGCGAGCCGGCCGAGTTTGTAGAGGAACGTGGCCACGGAGGCGTACTCCCGGTCAGGTCGTGTGTGGTTCAGGGCAGGGGTGACCAACCCGGCGGGGAGGCAGGGGTGATCGGCCCGACGACGTGAGCGGTGACGTCAGGATGGGCGGACCGTGGGGACGGTCGGGTGTCTCAGGAGGTGGGCGCGCCGAGGGCGGGGAGGACCACGGCGTCGAGGTACGAACGCATGAAGGCCTGCGTGGGCGGCTGGTCGTCGAGCAGGGCCCGGGTGATGAAGCCGCCGACCATCATGTGCAGGACGAACTCCAGCGCGGGACAGTCCGGGCGGATCTCTCCCCGGTCGACGGCGCGCTGGACCACCTGGTGGAACCCGTTCATCTCGGGCTCCACGAGCTGCGCCCGGAACGCCTGGCGCAGGTCCGGGTTGTTGTGCATCGCCATGGCGATGCCCCGCATCAGCGCGGAGTTCTGCTCGATGGTGCAGTCGTCCTCGAGCATCACGAGGGCGTGCAGGTCACCGCGGAGGGAGCCGGTGTCGATCAGGTCGGTGTGGTCCGGCTTGGTGTGTCGCAGAGCCTTCACGACCAGGTCGGCCTTGCCGCCCCACTGGCGGTAGAGCGTGGCCTTGCTGGATCGGGTGCGGGCGGCGACGGCGTCCATGGTGAGGGCGTCGTAGCCGACCTCGCGCAGCAGGTCGAGCACGGCCTCGTACAGCTCGGCCTCACGCTCGGGCGTGATGCGACTGCGACGCACCGTTGTGGTCTCAGTCATGCCCCTCACCCTTCCCGCTGCGACGGCATCTCGTGTTCGTACACCATGAAGATACCCTGAGAGCTAGCGAAACGAAACTGTTTCGTACGTGCGCTGGCTCACGTCTGTGAAGGGCACATAAGTTGCCCGGCCCCATTCGCCGGAAAAGCATGGGGAGGTGAGCTATCTGCGTCTGCCCCATCTCAGCGGTGACCTGTTGTGCTTCGTGGCCGAGGACGACCTCTGGCTGGCCCCCCTCGACGGCCCCGGCCGCGCCTGGCGGCTCACCGTCGACCGCACCAAGACCGGACACCCGCGCTTCTCGCCCGACGGCAGCCAGGTCGCGTACACGACCTGGCGCAGCCTCGTCCCGGAGATCCACCTGGTGCCGGTGGACGGCGGCCCCGGACAACGGCTGACGTACTGGGGCAGCGCCGACACCCAGGTCTGCGGCTGGACACCCCCCGACGCCGAGGGCCACAGCGACATCCTGGCCGTCGCCTCCCACGGCGAGCCCTTCTCCTACTTCACCTGGTCCTACAAGGTCCCCACCGACGGCTCCCCCGGCCGCAAACTGCCCTGGGGCCCGGTCTCCGACATCCAGGCCGCCGACCTCGACGGCGAACGCCGGACCCTGCTCCTCACCGGCACTCCCCCGCACGAACCCGCCGCCTGGAAGCGCTACCGGGGCGGCGCCACGGGCCGGCTCTGGCTGCACGGACAGCGGCTGCTGCCCGACCTCGACGGCCACCTCTCCAGCCCGCTGTTCGCCGGCGGCCGGATCGCCTTCCTCTCCGACCACGAGGGCGTCGGCAACCTCTACTCCTGCGCCTACGACGGCTCCGACCTGCGCCGGCACACCGACCACGACGCCTTCTACGCCCGGCACGCCGCCGGCGACGGCACCCGCGTCGTCTACCAGTGCGCCGGTGACCTGTGGATCGTCGACGACCTCGCGGCCGGCTCCGCCCCGCGCCGGCTCGACGTACGGCTGGGCGGGCCGCGGGCCGGACGGCGGCCGTACCAGATCCCGGCCGCCCAGCACGTCGACGGCATCTCCGTCGACGAGACCGGGCGGGCGAGCGCCGTGGTCGTGCGCGGCAGCCTGTACTGGCTGACCCACCGGGACGGGCCCGCCCGGACCATCACCGACACACCCGGGGTACGGGTACGGCTGCCGGAGATGCTCGGCTCGGGCGGACAGGTCGCCTATGTGACGGACACGGAGGGCGAGGACGCCGTCGAGATCGCCTATCTGCCCCGGGCCACCGGCGACCGCACCCCCCGGCGGCTGGCCTCCGGAGAACTGGGCCGGGTCCTGGAGATGGTCTCCGACCCCGAGGGCGAACGGCTGGCCATCGCCGCCCACGACGGACGGCTGCTGCTCATCGACGCCACCGAGGATTCCAACGGCGAGGTCACCGAGCTGATCTCCTCGGTCAACGGGCCCGTCCGCGACCTGGCGTTCTCGCCGGACGGGGCCTGGCTGACCTGGTCGCACCCGGGGATCGGGCGGTCGCTGCGCCAGATCAAGATGGCCCGCACCAAGGACCGGCTGATCGTCGACGTGACCAACGGCCGCTTCGAGGACGAGAACCCGGTCTTCACCCGCGACGGCCGCTATCTCGCCTTCCTCTCCTGGCGCGGCTTCGACCCGGTCTACGACGTCCACACCGGCGACCTGTCCTTCCCGCTCGGCTGCCGCCCCTACCTGGTGCCCCTGTCCTCCGCGACACCCTCCCCCTTCGCACTCACCCCGGAGGGCCGGCCGGCCGCCGGGGGCCTGGACCCCGCGGAGGACGAGAACGGCGCCGACGGCGCGGTCACCGTGGAGATCGAGGGCCTGGAGAGCCGGGTGACCCCCTTCCCGGTCGGCGCGTCCAAGTACTCGGCGCTCGTCCCGGTGGCGGGCGGCGGACTGGTCTGGCTGCGGTGGCCCATCTCGGGCGCGCTCGGCGAGACGTTCGCCAACCCGGACGACACCAGCGGCCGCCCGACGCTGGAGCACTTCAGCATCAGCAAGGCGAAGAAGTCCGAACTCGTCGGCGACCTCGACTGGTTCGCCGTCAGCGGGGACGGCACCCGGCTGGTCGTGGTGGACGAGGGCGAACTGCGGGCGGTGCCCTCCAGCGAGTCCGGGGACCTGGACTCCACGGTCTGGATCGACCTGCGGCGCATCCTGCACGAGGTCGACCCGGGCGCGGAGTGGCGCCAGTCGTACGAGGAGGCGGGCCGGCTGATCCGCGCGTACTTCTGGGACCCCGGGATGTGCGGGATCGACTGGGACGCGGTACTGAACCAGTACCGCCCGCTGGTCGAACGGGTCGCCTCCCCCGACGAGTTCGCCGACCTGCTCCGCGAGGTCCTCGGCGAGCTGGGCACCTCGCACGCGTACGTCTCCGCCGCCCGCCGCAACGAAGGACCGCCGCACTACCAGCGCCGCCAGGGCCTGCTCGGCGCCAACCTCGCGCACCGGGAAGGCGGTTGGACCGTCAACCGGATCCTGCCCGGCGACTCCTCCGACTCCAAGGCGCGCTCGCCGCTGGCCGGCACCGGCATCCGTGAGGGCGCGGTCCTCACCCACGTCGACGGCCGCCCGGTGGACCCGGTGGCCGGCCCGTACCCGCTGCTGGCCGGGGCGGGCGGCACGACGGTGGAGCTGACGTTCACCCCGGCCGAGGGCGAGGCGGGCCGCTCCCGCCGGGTGGCGGTGGTCCCGCTGATCGACGAACGCCCCCTGCGCTACCAGGACTGGGTGGCCAAACGGCGCGCGGTGGTACGGGAGCTGAGCGGCGGAAAGTGCGGGTACCTGCACATCCCCGACATGGGCGGCTCGGGCTGGGCCCAGTTCAACCGCGACCTGCGCATGGAGGTCTCCCGGCCCGCGCTCATCGTGGACGTGCGCGGCAACGCGGGCGGCCACATCAGCGAACTCGTCGTGGAGAAGCTCACCCGCACCATCCTCGGCTGGGACCTCACCCGCAACGCCCAGCCGGTGTCGTACGCCTCCAACGCGCCCCGCGGCCCGGTCGTCGCGCTCGCCGACGAGGCGACCTCCTCCGACGGCGACATGATCACGGCGGCCTTCAAGCTGCTCGGCCTCGGGCCGGTCGTCGGCCAGCGCACCTGGGGCGGAGTGGTCGGCATGACCGGCCGCCACCAGCTCGGCGACGGCACGGTGATCACCGTGCCGATGAACGCGGCCTGGTTCGACGCGTACGGCTGGTCCGTGGAGAACCGCGGTGTCATCCCCGACCTGGAGGCCCTGCGCACCCCCCTGGACTGGGCCGAGGGCCGCTACGCCCAGCTCGACGACGCGGTCCGACTGGCCCTCGACCTCCTGACCACCAACCCCCCGGCATCACCGCCGGACCACAGCGGAGTCCCGGACCGCTCCCGCCCGAAACTCCCTCCCCGGCAAGGTTCCTAGCGAGACACCCCCTAGGCCCGGCGCAGGGCCAACGCGGGCCCGAAGCGGGCCCAACGCGCACGCCCAAAAGCAGGGTGCCCTCCCCCGAAGGGAAGGGCACCCCGCGTCAGTGGCCGAAGCCCAGCGCGGCGGCTAGGCGTCGTAGTCCTGGTTCATGCGGTCCCTGTCTTCCCGCTCGCGCCGCATGCGCTCCGGGTCCTCGTCCATCTCGCGGCCGCGGCCCCGCTGCTGGCCCTGTTCCTTGGCCTGCTGGGCCTTCTGCTTGGCCTGCTGCTGCCACTGTTCGGACTGGTCCTGGAACTTGTCCTTCATACCCATGTGGGTTCACTCCTGTGGGAGATGAGGGGGTTTGAGGCCCCGCGTCGGGGCCTCGACCAGATTCACACGGGAGGACATGCCGCGCATTTCGATCAACTACGGTGCGTAGCGCGGGCCTCCTCGTCGGCCGCCCCGCCCGCCCCCACCAGCCCGGTCCGCATGCCCTGCAACCTGGGCGCGAACCGCTTCATCTCCCGCTGCCCGACCGTACCGATGAGCCCCGGCAGATATCCGCGCACCCCCTGCATCCCGCGCAGCCACCACTGCCCGTACACATGCGCGGAGCGCCGCTCGATGCCGGCCACGATCCGGTCGACCGCCGGGCCCAGCGGGTACGTCTTGTTCGACGGCCACGGCAGCCGCTGCCGCAACTCCCGCATGACGTCCTCCTGATCGGCGCCGCGCACCATGTCGGTGTCGGTCCAGGACAGGTACCCGACGCCGACCCGCACCCCCCGGTGCCCGACCTCCGCGCGCAGACTGTGCGCGTACGCCTCCACGCCCGACTTGGACGCGCAGTACGCCGTCATCATCGGGGCCGGTGTGATCGCGGCGAGGGAGGCTATCTGAAGCAGATACCCCCGGCTCTCCATCAGCAGCGGCAGGAAGGCGCGGGCCGTCACCGCCGACCCGATGAGGTTGACCTCGATCACCCGCCGCCACGCCTGCGGGTCGGAGTCGACGAAGGGCCCGCCGCTCGCGACACCCGCGTTGGCGACGACGGCGTCCACCTTGCCGAAGCGTTCCTTCACCTCCGCCGCGACCCGCGCCATCGCCTCGTGGTCGGTGACGTCGGCGTACCAGTGCCCGCTGTCCCCGTGCAGCCGCTCCGCGACCTGCTTGAGGAGATCCGGCTCCAGCCCGACCAGCGCGACCGTCGCACCGCGCGCGGACAGCTTGCGGGCGAGCAGCTCACCGACGCCCCGCGCCGCTCCCGTGACGACCACGACCTGTCCTTCGAGACCCACCCTGCTCATGCGCCCTCCTTCGCTTGCGTGTACGTGGTGACGAGTGCCCGGATCCGGCCGCTGACCAGCTCGGGCGCCTCGACCGGCGTCATGTGGCCGAGGCCCGGCAGTTCGGTCACGCCGAGACAGTCCGGCAGCGCGGCCGCGATCCGGCGGGCGTGCACCGGCGGGGTCAGCCGGTCGCCGGAACCGACGATCACCGCGGTCGGCACCCTCAACTCCCGGACCCCGTGCTCGAGATCGAGCATGCTCAGGACGTGCGACCAGGCGTACCGCACGCGGCGCGGGCAGGCGTGCACGATCCGGGCACACGAGTCGACCAGGTGCGGGGCCGATCCGGCGCCCATCGTGGCGTACTTGAGAATCCGCTTGGCGACCGGTGTGACCGGCCCCAGGGGCGCCCTCGACCCGAGGATGTGCCGGGTCAGCCAGGTCCGCAACCGCCCGGGCCGCAGCGGTACGACGGTGGACTCGGCGACCAGCCGCGAGGCCCCGGTGCTGCACAGCAGGACGGCCGCCGTGTGCTCCCGGAAGCGGTCCCGGCCGGCCGCCGCCAGCACCGTCATCCCGCCCATGGAGTGACCGGCGATCACGGCCCGCTCGCCGGGCGCGAGCGTCGCGGCGAGCACCGCCTCCAGATCGTCGGCGAGCGCGTCCGTGCTGCACACCGGGCTCGGCGGTGTGCGTCCGTGGCCGCGCTGGTCGTAGGCGATGACCCGGTGGTCGGCGGCCAGATCGCGGATCTGGGCCGCCCAGAAGGCGGTGGAGCAGGTCCAGCCGTGGGCGAGGACGACGGCGGGTGCGGAGTCGGGCCCGTGGACCTCGACGTGCAGAGCAGTGCCGTCGGCGGAGACCGCGGTCAGCTCGCGGTGGGCGCTCACGCCGTCACCTCGTCCTTCTTGAGGGCGGGCGCCCGCAGCACCTCGTACTCCGCGAGGTCGACGCGGCGGGTCGCGCGCCGGAACTCGCCCGTGGTGCCCGGCCAGATGGTGGTGTTGCGGCCGTTGGAGTCGAGGTACCAGCTGGTGCAGCCGCCGGTGTTCCACACCGTGCGCCGCATCCGGTCCTGCACGCGCCGGTTCCAGGCGTGCACGGCACTCGGGCGGGCGTCGAGGGCGGCGCGGCCTCCCCCAGTGCCTTGAGGGCCTGGGGGGACCCCCAGGACGTCCAGCTGGCGCAGATAGTCGGCCATGTAGTTCAGCTGGGACTCGATCATCAGGATCATGGAGGAGTTCCCGAGGCCGGTGTTGGGCCCGATGATCGTCATCCAGTTCGGGAAGCCGGCGGCGGAGGCGCCGCGCAGGGCCTCCATGCCGTCCTTCCAGCTCTCCGCGAGGGTCCGCCCGTCGGCGCCGACGACCCGATCGGCGATCGGCATGTCGGTGACATGGAAGCCCGTACCGAAAACGATCACGTCGGCCTCGGCCTCGGTGCCGTCGGCGGCGACCAGCGTGGACCCGCGGACCTCGCTCAGACCGCCGGTGACGACGTCCACATTGGGCCGGGTGAGCGCCGGGTAGTAGCTGCTGGAGAGCAGGATCCGCTTGCAGCCGATGCGGTAGTCCGGGGTGAGTTTGGCGCGCAGGGCCGGGTCCTTGACGGCACGGGCCATGTTCTGCCGGGCGAGCTTCTCGACCAGGCCGAGCTGGTCGGGGTGCTTGGTGAAGGCCTGCACCTGGAGTTCGCGGATGCCCCACAGCAGCCCGCGGCGCAGCTGCGTGGTGAAGGGCAGGGCCCGGTGCAGTGCGCGCTCGGCGCCGGAGATGGACCGGTCGACGCGGGGCATCACCCACGGCGGGGTGCGCTGGAAGAGGGTGAGCCGCTCCACCTGCGGCTGGATGGCGGGCACGATCTGGATCGCGGAGGCGCCGGTGCCGACCATGGCGACCCGTCGGCCGGTGAGATCGTGGTCGTGGTCCCAGCGGGCCGAGTGGAAGACCTTGCCCGGGAAGGTGTCGAGCCCCGGGATGTCGGGGATCTTCGGGTCGGACAGCGGCCCGGTGGCGGAGACGACGACATCGGCGAAGTAGCGCCCGCCGCTCGTCTCGATGTCCCAGCGCAGCTCCTGGGCGTCCCAGGTCATCCGCTGGACCTCGGCGTCGAACCGCAGATGCGGCCGCAGCCCGAAGACGTCCGTGACGTGCTCCAGATAGGCGCGGATGTGCTCCTGCCCGGAGAAGGTGCGCGGCCAGTCCGGATTGGGCGCGAAGGAGAAGGAGTACAGATGCGAGGGCACGTCGCACGCGCACCCCGGATAACTGTTGTCCCGCCAGGTGCCACCGACGCTGTCCGACCGCTCCAGGACGACGAAGTCGGTGATCCCCTCCCGGCGCAGCCGTACGGCGGCTCCCAGTCCGCCGAACCCGGATCCGACCACCGCCACCCGTACGTGCTCGGCCATCGCGTCACCTCCCGCTGCGACTCTGCCAGTGAACACTGGCGCAGTTGGACTGTAGAGCAGCTCCGCACCGAGCGATAGAGCCCGGGGGAAGGAAAGTTACCGGCGGTACAACATAGGCTTCCGACGTGGCAGACAAGCGTGAGTACCGCATGGAGGAACTGGCCGGGGAGGCCGGGATCACGGTGCGCACCCTGCGCTTCTACCGCGAGCGCAAACTGATCCGGCCGCCGCGCCGGGAAGGCCGTATCGCCTGGTACGACGACAGCCACCTGGCCCGGCTGCGCACCATCGCCACGCTCCTGGAGCGCGGCCACACCCTGAACGGCATCGCCGAACTCGCCGACGCCCTCGACCACGGCCGCGACGTCGCCGACCTGATCGGCGTCGGCGGCCCCACCGAGGAGGAGCCGGTCCACCTCACCCCCGAGGAACTCGCCGCCCGCTTCGAGGGCCAGGTCACCCCCGAGAACCTCGCCGCCGCCCTCGACCTCGGCTACCTCGGCACCGACGGCGAGGAGATCGTGCACATCAGCCGCCGCCTGCTGGACGTCTCCGCCGCCCTGGTCCACGAGGGCATCCCGCTCGCGGACGTCCTCGCCGTCGGCGCCCGCGTCCGCGAGCACGCCGACGCCCTCGCCGAACTCTTCACCACCCTCGTCCTGCACCACGCCGGCGAAGAGGCCCTCCCCCGCCTGCGCCCCCTGGCCCGCAGCGTGGTCGAAGCGGAACTGTCCCTGGCGCTGGACCGACGGCTTCAGCGCGGGGCGGGGTCTCAGAGGTCGTAGACCACCGTCACCGGCGCGTGGTCGGACCAGCGCTCGGGGTGCGTGGCGGCACGCTCCACGGTCGCCTTGACCGCCTTGGCGGCGAGCCCGGGCGTCGAGACGTGGTAGTCGATCCGCCATCCCGAGTCGTTGTCGAAGGCCCGCCCCCGGTACGACCACCACGTGTACGGCCCCTCGGTGTCCGGGTTCAGGGCTCGCACGACGTCGACGTAGCCGCCGGCCTCCGGGGTGAGGACCTGGGTGAGCCAGTCGCGTTCCTCCGGGAGGAAGCCGGAGTTCTTGGTGTTGGAGCGCCAGTTCTTCAGGTCGGCCTGCTGGTGGGCGATGTTCCAGTCGCCGCAGACCAGGACCTCCCGGCCGTCGGCCGCGGCGCGTTCGCGCAGGTCCTTGAGGTGGGCCAGGAACTCGGTCATGAAGCGGGTCTTCTCCTCCTGGCGGTCGGTGCCGACCTCGCCGGACGGGAGATAGAGGGAGGCGACCGTCACACCGGGCAGGTCGGCCTCGACGTAGCGGCCGCTCGTGTCGAACTCGGCGGAGCCGAAGCCGACACGGACGGCGTCCGGTTCACGGCGGGTGTAGAGGGAGACGCCGGCCCGGCCCTTGGCGGCGGCGGGGGCGTGGGTGACGTGCCAGCCCTCGGGGGCGCGGACCTCGTCGGGCAGTTGCTTCGCCTCGGCGCGCACCTCCTGGAGGCACAGCACATCGGCGGAGGTGTCGGCGAGCCACTCCACGAAGCCCTTCTTCGCGGCGGCGCGCAGTCCATTCACGTTCACGGAGGTCACGGTCAGCACCCGGGCACGATACCGGCACACTGGACGGGGTCCGATGTCCGCCGTCCACGATTGTGTATAGATGTACTGTGAGTGACATGAATATACGCCGGGTCCCCTTCGACCACCCCGACGCCGTCAAGCTCAACGACGAGGTCCAGGCCGAGTACCACGAGCGCTACGGCGACGGCGGCGACGCCACGGTCCTGGAACCGGCCGATTTCGAGCCGCCGCGCGGGGTGTACCTCATCGCCTACGACGCGACCGACCGGCCCGTGGCCACCGGCGGCTGGCGCAGCCAGGACGAGAACGGCGAGGGCAACGAGAACGGCGACGCCGAGCTGAAGCGGATGTTCGTGATCCGGGACATGCGCGGACGCGGGCTGGCGCGGCGGATGCTGCTCGCGCTGGAGGAGGACGCCCGGACGTCCGGCCGGACCCGGATGGTGCTGGAGACCGGCACCGAGCAGCCGGAGGCCATCGCCCTCTACGCCTCCAGCGGCTACACGCCCTGCACCAAGTTCGGCTACTACCGGGAGTACGAGTCCAGCCGGTGCTTCGCGAAGCCCCTCAGCTCCTGAGGTAGGCCAGCACCGCGAGCACCCGGCGGTGGGTGTCGTCGGCGGGCGGCAGGTCCAGCTTCGTGAGGATGCCGCCGATGTGCTTGCCGACAGCCGCCTCCGACACCACCAGCGCCCTGGCGATCGCCCCGTTGGACCGGCCCTCCGCGACCAGCGCCAGCACCTCCCGCTCACGCGGTGTCAGCCGGGCCAGCGGGTCACGGCGGCGGCGCAGCAGCTGTCGTACGACCTCCGGGTCGACGACCGTGCCGCCGGCCGCGACCTCGCGCAGGGCGTCCACGAACTCCTCGACCTGACCGACACGGTCCTTGAGCAGATAGCCGACGCCGCTGCCGTCGCCGGAGTCGAGGAGTTCGGCGGCGTAGGCGCGCTGGACGTACTGGCTGAGGACGAGGACCGGCAGGCCGGGGCGTTCGGCGCGCAGCCGGACCGCCGCGTGCAGCCCCTCGTCCTGGAAGCCGGGCGGCATCCGGACGTCGGTGACGACGATGTCGGGTGTGTGCTCCGCGACCGCCGTGAGCAGGGCCGGGGCATCGCCGACGGCGGCGACGACCCGGTGGCCGAAGCGGGTGAGCAGCGCGGTGAGGCCGTCCCGGAGCAGGACGCCGTCCTCGGCGAGGACTACACGCAGGGTTCGGCCGTCGCTGTCGGCTCGCAAGGGATCTCCACACGCAGCAGGGTCGGTCCGCCCGGGGGGCTGGTCAGCGTCAGTCTTCCATCGAGCACGGACACCCGGTCCGCGAGTCCGGTGAGGCCGGTGCCGCGAGCGCCGTCGGCACCGCCCTGGCCGTCGTCCGTCACCTCCAGGGCCAGCCGTCCGTCCCGGTGCTCCCCGCGTACGCCGGCGCGGTCCGCCCCGCTGTGCCGGGCCACGTTGGCGAGCGCCTCCCTGACCACGAAGTAGGCGGCGGCCTCCACCGCCTGCGGCAGCCGGGGCACGGGCGGCGCGAACGCCACGTCCACGGGTATCGGCGAGCGGTCGGCGGCGTCCGCGACGGCCGCCTCCAGGCCGTGGTCGGCGAGCACCTTGGGGTGGATCCCGTGGATCAGCTCGCGCAGTTCGGCGAGGGCGGCGCCCGCCTGTTCGTGGGCGCGGGCCAGCTGCTCGGCGAGCGGGCCGCCGGGCGGGGCGTCGAGGCGGGCCAGGCCCAGGCTCAGGGTGAGGGCGACGAGCCGCTGCTGGGCGCCGTCGTGCAGGTCCCGCTCGATCCGCCGGCGTTCCGCCTCGAAGGCGTGGACCAGGCGGGCGCGGGAGCGGGTCAGTTCGACGACCCGGGGGCCGGGGCCGCCGTCGGGCGGGGCGACGAGGAGCCGGGTGAGCGCGGCACGGGCACCGGCCGCGACCCCGAGGACGTATCCGCCCGCGGCCAGCAGCAGCACACCCAGCGCGGCGGCCGCGAGGGCGGCGGGCCATCCGGTGACCGTCCACACCTTCAGCACCTTCGTCTCCCGGCCGTCGCCGACGGTCGCCAGCAGCAGCGGGGTGGCGACGACGGCCGACGGGCAGAGCAGCGCCACGGCGAGCAGGAGCGCCTCGGCCGGCCACAGGAGGCAGGCGGTCAGGACGGTGTGGCCGAGTTCACGCCAGGTGGCCCGTTCACGCAGCCGGGTGGTGAGCCAGCTGCGCAGTCCCGGCGCCGGCGGTTCGGTGTGCGTGCCGGGCGCGTCGTCCGCGTCGACCAGCCGCAGCCGGCGCCGTTCCAGCGCGGCCACGGGCAGTCCGGCGAGCGCGGTGACCACGAGGAGCGGCAGCCCGACGAGAACGAGCGCGAGCACCCCGCCGGCGACGGCCGAGGCCGTGAGCACCACCAGCGTGACGGCCCCGGTGACCGCCCCGGTCAGCAGGTAGGCGGCGGCGCGCCAGGGCCACGGGGAGAGCAGGTAGCCCGGGCGGGTCAGGGCCTGCCACACGTTTCGGGGTCGCATGCGGATCACCGTAGGCAGGGGGAACGAGGGCGGACCATCCCCCCAGGCCGAGCCTTTGGGGTATGCCTGGCCCCACCCCGGCTCTCGCCCCTGCCCCAACGACGGGACGGCCCCTCGCACGGTTTCGTGGTCCCACCGGAGAACGACCGGGCATCTGTTGCGGCGTCGCCGCCGACGAGTGGGAGTCCAGAAGACGATGACCGACCATGCCGTCCAACTCACCGCCGTGCGCAGGACGTACGGATCGGCGGGCGCCCCGGTGACCGCTCTCGACGACGTCACCCTCGCCCTCCCCCGCGGCTCCTTCACGGCCGTCATGGGCCCGTCCGGTTCGGGCAAGTCCACGCTGCTCCAGTGCGCGGCGGGTCTCGACCGGCCCACCTCGGGGTCGGTACGGATCGGCGGGACCGAGCTGACCGGGCTGAGCGAGCGCCGGCTGACGCTGCTGCGCCGGGACCGTGTCGGCTTCGTCTTCCAGGCGTTCAACCTGCTGCCGGCGCTGACCGCCGAGCAGAACGTCGTCCTGCCGCTGCGGCTCGCCGGGCGCCGGCCGCCCCGGGCGCGGGTGCGCGAGGCACTGCGCCAGGTCGGGCTCGCCGACCGGGCCGGCCACCGCCCCGCCCAGCTCTCCGGTGGCCAGCAGCAGCGCGTGGCCCTCGCCCGCGCCCTGATCACCCGCCCCGAGGTCCTCTTCGGCGACGAGCCGACCGGCGCCCTCGAATCCACCACCGCCCGCGAGGTGCTCACCCTGCTGCGCGCCCTGGTCGACGACGGGGGCCAGACGGTGGTGATGGTCACTCACGATCCGCTGGCCGCCTCGTACGCGGACCGCGTCGTCTTCCTGGTCGACGGCCGCGTCCACGGCGAACTGGCCGGGGCGGACGCGGAGACGATCGCGGCACGGATGGCGGGGTGGGAGGCGGCTCCCGCTTGCGGGGAGGTGGGGCGGGAGACGGGGCTGCGGCGGGAGTTGGGACGGGAGACGTGGCTGCGGCAGGAGTTGGGGCGGGAGCTGCGGCCGGGGCCGGAGCCGGAGCCGGGGCCGGGGGCGGAGCCGGGGCCGGGGGCGGAGCCGGGGCCGGGGGCGGAGCCGGGGCCGGGGGCGGAGCCGGGGCCGGGGCCGGGGGCGGATTCTTTGAGCAGTGCGCCGGGCGTGCGCGGCGCTTCCCCGGAGGACTCCCGATGCTGAGCGTCACGCTGCGCACCCTGCGCGCCCGTTGGGCCGCCTTCGCCGGCAGCTTCGTCGCGCTCGCCCTCGGCGTCGGGCTGCTCGCCGTGATGGGCCAGGCGCTGGCGGCCTCGCAACAGGCACCGGCACGCACGCCGGAGCGTTTCGCGGCGGCGCCCGTGGTGGTCAGGGGCGGGGACACCCTGCGCGTGGACACCCCGGCCGGGGAGCGTACGGCGCGCCTCGCACGCCCCCGCCCGGTCCCGCCCGCCACCGTGACCGCGCTGCGCGCCCTGGGCCCGGTGACCGAGGACCGTTCCTTCCCGGTCCGCGTGGCGGGCGGCCCCGGCGGCCTGGTCGGGCACCCCTGGTCGACGGCACGCTTCGCCCCGTACGAACTCGGCGCGGGCCGGGCTCCCGGGGCGCCCGGCGAGGTGGTCACCACCGGCGGCTGGGCGCGGGTGGGCGACCGGCTGCGCACCGGGGACGGGACGGTCCGGGTCGTCGGGACGGTGCCCGCGCGGGGCTTCGAGGACGCCGTCTTCTACCCGGACGCCGAGGCCGCCCGACTCGCGCCCGAGTCCGTGCAGTTGGTGGTGGAGGCGGATCCTTCGGCGGTCCGGTCCGTCGTCGCCGCCGGGGCGGGCGGTGGCGACGGTACCGGAGCCGGGGCTGATGCCGGGGCCGGGGCGCGGGTGCTGACCGGTGACGCGCGGCGCCTCGCGGACGCCGACCCCGGCCGGGACGCCGAGGCGCTCACCGCGCTCAACGCCCTGTTCGGCACGGCGGGCGGGGTGACGGCCTTCGTGTCGGTGTTCGTGGTGGCCTCCACCTTCGCCTTCGCGGTCGACCGCCGGCGCCGGGAGTTCGGGCTGCTGCGCACCGCGGGGGCCACCCCGGGCCAGCTCCGGCGCTCGGTCCTGGCGGAGGCGCTGCTGGTCGGCGCGCTCGCCTCGGCGGCGGGCTGCGCCCTGGGGGCGTACGCCGCCCCGCGGCTGGCCGAGCTGGTGGTCGACGGCGGGCTCGCGCCGGACTGGTACACGATGGGCGGCGGCGAGGCCGGAGCCTGGCCGTACCATCTCGCCTTCTGGACGGGCCTGCTGGTCGCCCTGTGCGGGGCGGCCGCCGCTTCCTGGCGGGCGGGCCGGACCACGCCCGCACAGGCGCTGCGCGAGGCCTCGGCCGACGGGCGCGCGCTGACCCGGGGGCGGCGGGCGTGCGGTGTCGCGCTGCTGCTCACGGCGTGCGCGACCCTGACGTACGCCCTGATGACCGCCCCTGGCGACCTGTTGCACCGCAAGACGTACATCAGCCGCCCGATGCTGCTCATCACGGCGGTGGCGCTGCTCTCGCCGGTGCTGGTCCGTCCGCTGGTGCCCCGGCTGCCCGGTGCCCTCGGCCCGCTGGTGCGGGCGAACGCCGTCACCGGCGCCCGCCGGACCGCGGCCGCGGCCGCGCCCGTCCTGGTCACCGTGGCCCTGGCGGGCTCCCTGCTGGGCGCGACGGCCACCCTGCGCGAGGCCCGCGCCGCGGAGGCCGGGCAGCGGACGGCCGCGGACTACGTGGTGACCCCCGAGAGCGGTACGACGATCCCGGCGGCGTCGGTCGCGCGGCTGCGCGGGGTGCCGGGAACCGTCGTGTCGGCGAGCGCGGCCACCGCCGTGTACACCCTGGAGGACGGGGTCGCCCTGGTGAAGTCCGGGGCGCGCGCGGCCGATCCGGCGCTCCTCGCCGCCACCGTGCGCCTTCCGGTGACCGCGGGCCGGGTCGCGGACCTGGACGACGGGTCGATCGTCGTCACGCGGGAGTGGGCACGGCACGAGGTGGGGCGGCGGGTGCGGGTGTGGCTCGGGGACGGCACGGCACGGACCCTGCGGATCGCCGCCGTACTGGCCACCGGGACCGGGGACAACGGCGCGTACGTCACCCCGGCCAACGCCGGTGGCGCGGGCGTGGACCGGGTTGAGGTACGGGTCCGGTCCGGGGCGGACCGGGCGGCGGCCCTGGCCGCGCTCCGGGCGGTGGACGGCGTACGGGTCGCGGACAAGTCGCGGTGGGTGCGGGCGAGTTCCCCGCAGTCCAACCGGACGACCCGGCTGGTCACCCTGCTGGTCCTCGGCATCGCGCTCGTCTACACGGGCATCTCGCTCACCAACACCCTGATGATGGGAGCCGCCGAGCGCCGCCGGGATCTGACGGTCCTGCGGCTGGCCGGTGCCACGAGCGGGCAGGTGCTGCGGCTGGCGGCCGCGGAGGCGCTGACCGTGGTGGCGGTGGGTGCGGTGCCGGGTCTCCTGGTGACGGTCGTCAACCTGGCCGGGATGACCGGCGCGTTGCACCTGCTCGCGGCGCCCTGGGCCCTCGCCGTCCCCTGGCCGGCCCTCGCCCTGACGACGGCCGCCTGCGCGGTCCTGGCCCTGGCGGGCACCCTGCTCCCGACGGCCCTGGCCCTGCGCACCCACCCGGGAGAAGCCGCGGGCGAGCGGGACTGAGCCCCGGCCGGGCCGGAAACACGATAGAGCCCCGTCGGCTTCCGCCGACGGGGCTCTATGCTGCGTGGACCTGTGGGGATTTGAACCCCAGACCCCCTCGATGCGAACTACAGGCGGGGAGGTCACTGGGGTCTGCCGGGCTGGTCGCTCAGGTGTCTGCGGTCGGTGATGCCTGGCTGCGGTCGCGGTGGTTGCTGTACTTCGTTGCTGTACAGCAGAGCAGCCTCACGCTACTGGCCGGGACTGCTTGTCGTGCCTCGCTGCTGCGTGTCCCCGTTGACGGATGCCCGGGCCCTCAACTACCTGTAGCGGGTAGCATTTTGATGACCTTTGGCGGATGCTCTGGGGGGCTTCATGATCGAGATATTCACCGCCTTGATCGGCGGAGTGTTCCTACTCGGCGGCGCCGTGATCACCGCTAGGTGGACGCGCTCACGCTCCACCACCAACCCCACCCCTGCCCCTGCACCTCCTGCCAACAACACACAGCCGGACGGCGGCACTGCCAACACTCCCCCTCCTCATAACTCACGGTCGGGAGGCATCACCGTCAACGGGCAGTTCATTGAGACGAACAATGGCAGCGTTTCACAGACCAATTACCGCGACGGCAAGCAGTGAAGCTTCCTGCAACCAACAACGCGGGGTGGCTTGGAATTGCTTATTACGCGTCCGGCGCCGTCTTGGCCATTTTGGCGGCCCTGTTCGGCATCGAACTGATTAACAAGTACTTCCCTTACGTATTGCCAACTCTCGAATGGCTCATAACAAACTTGGTGCAACTGTCCTCCGATGAGCATGTCGGGGCATTTGTGCGAGATCGAGTCTTCGTCTTTGCCTTCATCGGTGTGATCTTCGTCCTCTGGGTCACACACAAGTGGCCCACCTTGGTCAAGACGATCGGCCAGGCTCTCAATCCGTTTGCACGGGTAGGTGTGGCCACCGTGTCGGCTGTCGCCGCCGTCTTGATCGCACTCATTCTGGCTGGTCCGCTCGGGCAGTCCAAGAGCGGAGGCGAGTGCGCCTCATCGTTTCGCCTAAGCCTGGACCGTGCACCCTCACTGGTGAGCAACACGACATGCGGCGGAGGGGATCATGACCGGGACGGCGATTGATCAGTACATCCAGACCAATAACGGCAGCGTATTTCAAACGATTATCAGAAATGAAGGAGTTGACGAGGAGACCAAGCAAAACGTACGACGTCTGGCAGTTTCTTCACCCGAGATGCTGGCCAAAGTGGATTCGATGCTGAAGGAATCGGGCGATGTGAAGGCAGCCGCAGCGCTGATCCGGGATGCGAGTGACATCCTGACCGGAAAATCCGACTCATCGATCAAGTTCACCGATGAAGGCGACGACCCCATGTTTCCCGGCAAAGGTGAACGGGAGCTTCGTAAAGCTATAGCCAGCCCCTTCCTTGTCCTTGTCGTGATCGTCGCGCTGATTCTCTGGCTGTGACGTCGCCTGCAACTCTCCAGGGTCCGATGACCACTCGCCCTGACTCCCATCCCGTCTGCCGTCGACCCACACATCGTGGAGCAGGCGTGGTTCAGGGCGTCAAGGTGGAGCGCCCTGCTGGACGAACGACCTTGACGCCCTGGGCCGCGGCTGCTCGGCTCTGCCTGGGTCGACGGCAGACGGGATGGGAGTACCCCGCGCACGCCACACTCGGCCAGCACCCGCGAACGGCGCCCCCGCCATCTCGGAGCCTGAGCGCCCCCGCCGGAGGCATGTTTGTGCCTCAGGTGAGCCCGCATGGGTGCTGGTTGGAGGGGTCTCTCAGCCCAGGCTTTCGAGGCCGAGCTTCGCCAGACGAGAGCCGATGGCGCTGGGCTTCCGGCCGAACTGCTTGCCGAGGGAGTTGAGGCTTCGTTCGCCTTGCTGGTAGAGGGCAAGGAGACGTTTGTCGTCCTCGGTGGACCAGGGGGCGCCCATGTTCGGGTATCGGGCCCGGAGCTCTTCCGGGGTTGCCCGGATCTTGTTGGGCTGTGCGTCGGGGCACACGGACTCGATGATCTCTAGAGGGAAGTGACCGACTTCGGTACCAGCGAGCCAGAGCGTCAGGTGCTCATCGCGGAAGGTGAGTCGGTCCGCCTGGATCGTGACAGCTCGGCGTAGGACGTCGCTGTCGTGCGGGTCTTGGTGGTAGTCGGTGAACGTCAGGCGGAATGCGACGTGTTCTGTGGATGCCCCCATGCGATAAGTCTGTCCAGGGACTCACGTACGTGGTAGATCATTTCTCGCCTGCCCGTTGCACGTAGCGCGCCGCCTGTCGGGGCCGCCGCTGGCGAAGACAGGGCGGCGGCCCCGACAACGAGGCGGCGCGCGCCCGCGCCGTGCGCGGGCCTTGATGAGGTAGAGAAACCTGTAACAACATCACGTCGCGTGTCCACGGCAGGGCGGGCCGTTGGCAGCCCGCTCACTGGTGGTGTGCGGCAAGGTAAATGGTGACCGTCTTGTCGTAGCGGGTGGTCAGGCCGTGCCAGTGCTTGAGCTTGGCTGTGGCTGCATGCCACGCGCGGCGTGCCGGTCCAGATGCTCAGTCGTCGCCTCGGGCGCTGACCAGAGCGTCGGTGGCCTGGCACAAGGCTGCCTTCAACCTCTCCCGCTCGTCCCGTACGTGGTCCACCTTCCGGCCAGACACCTGATACGCCGCCTGGAACGCGATCCATGCCTCGTGGGCGAGGATCAGACCCTCGTGAGCGGCACGGCCCATCTCGAACTGCTGACGGAAACCCAGGGGTGGCCTGTGCCTACCCATCCACATTTCGAGCCGCGCGTGCTCGGCCATGTACTGCGCAGCAACTTCGACCACGTCGTTTCCAACGATGTTGCTACCGATCACCTGCACGCCGAGATTGAGCGCCGGCGATGCGGTCGGAGCGCGGAGGGCCTCGGGAAACCCCTCCTCAGACGGCTGGTCATTTAGCAACTCCCACTCGTGCGCCACCACAACCTCCTGCATTCGAAGCTTCCTCGTGGCAACCCACGATCTCAGCTGATGTTGAGCCCGTCACTCGCCTGTTGGGCCAGAAAGGCGAGCTGCAGCAGAGGCATTGGCCAGGCCGGGCACGCTGGCTCCCCATATGACGCGCCGAACTGCCCTCTTCTGGCGCGAAGTGATCCAGAAGAAGCGACCTAGCCGACTGCGCTGCGCTCGGCCAAGCCACGCAGGGACTCGGGGACGCGGGGCTCTGAGAGCTGGACCAGGTCGCGGATCACATCCCGGGCCAAGCGATGATCGTGGATCTGTTCAGGCGCCAGAACCTCGGCCTCCAAGAGTGCGGCTGTGGCCTCGCCGACGTGTCGCCGCTGCGCGTGCGCTCGCGCCACATCAAGGAGGAAACGCGATTGCCGCTCGGGAGAAAGGCCCGAGGCATCAACCTGCTGGGCCACCTCCAGGGCGAGCCCTGCGTCTCCCAGCTCCACAGCCGTGCTTACGGCATGGATCTCGACGTTCGTCGGCCCGAACTCGGTGTCGAAGTCATTGCGGTCCTCGCCCAACCGCGCGGCGATCTCTCGTGCCCGGTGGATGTGCTCCTGGGTTCGCCCGCGATTGCCCTCTTTGGCGTTGATCACCGAGAGAACCAGGTTCATGGCGCCCAAGAGCGACAGCTCTTCCGGGGGGCACGTGGATGCCTCCGCCCTGGGAGCCATGACCGCCACGGCGGACGTTGCTGCCTGCTCGGCCTGGTCCATGTGCTGCTGCCGCATGAAAGCGTGCGCCATGCGGAACAGGCTCGCCACCACTTCCAACGGCTGGCCTGCAAGTTCGGCAGCTTGTAGCGCCCGATCGGCTGCGACCCATGCCGCGTCGGCCTGATCCTGCCGGGTGAAGCTCGCTGCTGCCGCCTGGTACGCCTTCGCGCGGAGGGCGTGAAGCTCTATGCGGTCGCTCGCCGGCGCGTGGCGCACCGCTGCCTCAATGCTCGGGAGCAGGTTGGCGAGATGATCACTCAATGACGCGTAGCTCGACGCGTGCGTCAGTGTCCAGGCCACGTCCACCTGGTGACGGAACTCAGCGAGAGACGGGACCGGTCCGGATGGCGGCTGACCGAACAAGCTGCCCAGAGCCGGGTGCCCGGTGAGTGCGACGCGCAGACCGTCAAGGTCGTTGCTCGCGTGCGCCTCTTCAGGCTCGGCTCTCTCGGCTGGCGCGGCGTCCGGGCGAAGCTCACGGACAGGCACGTTCAGCGCATCGGCAAGGGCTTGAAGGACAGAGAGCCGCTCGACGGGCTGTACGCCTCGCTCAACCTGCGAAACCCAGCTCTCCGAGCGCCCCACCGCGACCGCAAGATCGCCCTGCGACATGCCCTCTGCGCGGCGCAACTCCTTGACTCGCGGGCCGAGGAGTTTGGGGTCGGAGCCTGTCACGCCTCGTCTCCTGTGGGGTACTTGCCGGCGTACGGCTGGAGCCGGTCAACCTCGGTCTTCTCGACGTGCTTGGTCCGCTCGGCGAGGAAGTGCTGAGTGTGGGGCTGGCGCTCGTGCTCCTCGAACGCGTCGAGATCGGCGTACAGCTCGTAGAAGATCCGCTCATTCGGTGCGCCCTCGACCTGGTGGCAGGCGTAGACCAGCGTGCCGGGCTCGTGAGCCTGGATCGCTGCGGTGGTTTCTCGCATCAGGGCGTCAAATGCTTCGCCGGCACCCTCGCGAAGCGTGAAGCGAACGAAAAGCCCAAAGTTGGTCATTCCTCCTCCTTCTTGTCGCGCCAAGTCTCGCAGAGTCGGACTTCTACTGCTAGTCGCAGGTTTTCTGTTGACTCGCAGTTTTTCTGCGAGTAGCTTCGTTGGTGTCGGACACCAAGACGCCCCGGGCTACGTGCATCCGCCAAGATCACAACGCAGCCCGGGGCTCATCCCCTGAGGGAGATTCCATAATGCCGTCCTTCAAGATCGACGTCTCGACCGCTGTGGTGTTCGTGGCCACCGCGCCGGCGCCGAAGCTAGCCAACGCCAAGACCGGTGAGCGGGCCATGGACCGTGAGACCGGTGCGGGCCTGTCGACCGTGGGCCTGCTGGTCTCGGACGAGGGTGAGGGCAACCTGTACCAGGTGACGATCCCGGAGACGGGCTTCCCCGAGGGCCTCACCCCGGGCATGCCGGTCAAGGTGATCGGACTCAAGGCCCGTGACTGGGAGAACACCTTCAACGGCGAGAAGCGCCACGGGATCTCGTTCCGCGCGGTCGCGATCACCCCGGCGGCCTGACATGACAGACCTGTCGGTGTGGCTGGAAGCCACGGGAGCCTTAGCAGGGGCCGGCGGCCTCGGCTACGCGAAGGTACGCGCCCCGCGTGTGTATTGGTCGCTGGTCGGACTGCCGGTCACCTGGGGCCGGTTCTCCCTGTCGTACCGGTCGACGATGGACGTGTGCGGGCTGACGGTGCAGCCGTCGGGACTGCGGGCGTTCATGACCCGCAACGTCGCCCGCCGTGAGGTGCAGCCGGTTCCGCCGAAGATCCGCCGGGTGCGGCCTACGTCGACCGGGCTGCGGGTGACCCTGCGGCTCCCGGCCGGCCTCGAGCCCGCGGACCTGGTGGCGTCCTCGGAGCGGCTGCGTCACGCCTGGGGTGTGCACTCGGTGACCGTGGTGGAGACGAAGCCCGGCTTCGTGGAACTGCGGATGACCGGCTACGACGTGCTCAACCGGGTGCGGATGCCCCGTGCCGCCCGCCCTCACGATCTGGTGGTTCCGGTGGCGCTGCGGGAGGACGGGACCGCGTTCGAGCGGGACTACCGCAACGCCCCCATGGCGCTGACCCTGGGCGCGAACGGCTCGGGGAAGTCGATGTTCCTGCGCAACCTGATCAAGGGGCTGGCTCAACTGCCGGTCGCCCTGGTCGGGATCGACTGCAAGCGCGGGGTGGAACAGTCCGCCTTCGCGCCCCGTCTCTCCGCCCTGGCCACCACTCCGGATGAGGCCGCCTCGCTGCTGGCGGTGCTGGTCGCGGAGATGGAAGACCGCTTCGACCTGTTGAGCCTGCACGGCGTCTCTGACCTGTGGGAACTGCCCGATGGTGTGCGTCCCGTGCCGGTGGTCGTCCTGGTCGACGAGATCGCGGAACTCTTCCTGATCTCCAGCCGGAAGGACGAAGAGCGCCGTGAACGGCTGGTCACCTCGCTGATCCGGCTCGCGCAGATGGCCCGTGCGGCCGGTATGTACCTGGAGATCTGCGGGCAGCGCTTCGGCTCCGACCTGGGCAAGGGCGCCACCATGCTCCGTGCCCAGCTCACCGGCCGGGTCGTGCACCGCGTCAACGACAAGCAGACCGCGGAAATGGGCCTCGCCGACGTCGCCCCGGACGCGGTCCAGGCCGCGAGCCTGATCCCGATGGAGCGCCCCGGCACCGCCGTCGCGGCGGACGCTTCCGGGGGCTGGTCGAAGATTCGCACCCCTCAGACCTCCAAGGCCGAAGTGGTCGCGGTGTGCCGGGAGTTCGCCCACCTGGTCCCGGAGCTGCCGTTCCTGGACCCGTTCCTCCCCTTCGCCCCGGCTGAGACGCCGGCCGCGGGTCCCTCGCTGGTCAAGCCCCGCCCGGTCACCGAGTAGCACCCCTTGCTCCACGGTCGGCGCGACCGCCCCTCGCGCCAGGTCCCTACCCCCGCCATGCCTGGAACCGGGAGGAACCCATGGCCCGCAAGCACTGGTACGAGTACGACCCGGCCGAACGCGACGACGCCAACCGCCTCGGGGTCCTGTTCGAGACCTTCCTCGATCACCTGCACTTCCACCCCGAGCGGGACGCCTTCACCACGGCCCTGAGCAACGCCTTCGACGCCGAGTTCACCCACCGTGCCGCCGGTGTCTACCCGCCTGCCGGCCACGGCTACCCCCGGCTCGGGGCGTGACCGCCATGGCCACCAGGAAGAAGAAGATCGCCCCGGCGCCCGCGGAGTGCCCGGTGTGCCACGGCACGGGTGAGGTCTCCCGCACCGTCCACGTCGGACGCAAGCGCCGCGTAGCCGGTGAACAGACCGGCCTCTGCCTGAACTGCCTGGGCGCTGGCGTGATCTCGGCCGACGACTGAAACCGCCCTGGAGCCGGGCGGCCGACCCCCGCCCGTCTCCGATCCTCATCCGTCTTGCCTGAAGAGGGAGAGCCCTTCCCATGCCTGAGCACCTGACAGCGCTGGACACCCTCCTGCCGGCTGACTTCCTCAGCCAGCTCGCCGCCCTGCGGGACGCGCGCGATCAGTTGGACCAGCAGATACGAGCCCACTTGGCCTATGGCAGGGAGTTCGTCGGCCCGCGTCCCTACACGCTGGCGTCGCTCGCTGATGCGGCAGGGCTCTCGATCTCCGGCGTCCGCACCGCCTACACCGACGCCGACCGCGACGCCGTGGCCCAGGCCCTCGGCCGTCCTCCGCGGAGCCAGACGTGAACGCCTCGGCACAGTCCCTGCGCCCGGACGCGGTCCTGATCCAAGCCGTCATCGCCGGCGCGCTGTCCTTCGCCCACCTGCACGACCTCGCCGAAGCCGCCGGACAGTCCGGCTGGAAGGCCTGGGCCTACCCGATCTCGGTGGACCTGCTTCTTGTCGCCGCCTGGCGCCGACTGCGCACCGCCCGCCGGGACCGCTCCGCCTGGACCTGGTTCGTGATCGCCCTGACCGCCTCGCTCGGCGCGAACGTCGCGACCGCCGGACTCCTCGACCTCGGAGAAGTCCCGGCCTGGCTGCGGTTCCTCGTAGCCGGCTGGCCCGCCCTCGCCTTCCTCGGCGGAACCCTCCTGGTCCACACCCCCGCCGACCCGCCCGCCCCCACACAGCCTGTGGATGAACCGGCCGCACCTCAAGTCGAGATGCACCGCACCGACGACGAACCCGCCCCCGAGCCGGCCGCGACCGTCCCGGAACTCGACCCCGCGCCGCCGCAGCCTGCCCCCGCGGTTCCGGCCGCGCTGCTGGACCACGCCCGAAGGCTCGCCGAAGCCCACCGGGCCAGCACGGGAAGCCCGATGCCGGCTGACGTCCTGTCCGCCCGTCTCGGCCTGCCCGCGCCGACGACGGCCGCGATCGCCGCGCAACTCCAACTCACCTGACCGGGAAGGACCAACCGCCCATGACCGTGCACCGCCGCTTCCGGGACCGCATCCGCATCGGCCCCGTCCAGGTCGCCACCTACTACGACGGGCGCGGCAGGGACATGCACACCGCCGCCTGCACCGCCCCCGGCTGCGGCTTCTCGACCGACTACCGCGACCGTGCCGCTGCCGAACTCGCCGCTCGCACCCATCACTGCAAGGCCTAGGAGACCACCCGTCATGGACGTTCCGCTCTGGCTCGCCCTGCTCGCGGTCGGCTTCCTCGGGATCAAGCTCGCCCGCCCGCCCTGGTGGCTGGTCGCCGTGCTCCTCCTG
This sequence comes from Streptomyces phaeofaciens, assembly GCF_014648915.1. Taxonomy (GTDB): domain Bacteria; phylum Actinomycetota; class Actinomycetes; order Streptomycetales; family Streptomycetaceae; genus Streptomyces; species Streptomyces phaeofaciens. Next base: position 209,326 of record NZ_BMSA01000013.1, read on the forward strand.
GGCGGCTACCTCGTCGCCGACAGCTTCCTCGCCCCCGCGCTGTCCACCGTCATCAAGTAGCTCACAGAAGGGATCACCTGCATGTTCACCCCGAAGTACCCGCCCCAGGACACCGCACCGCCCGCCACCACGGCGGCCCCCACCGGACCCACCCCGGCACCAGTCGTCCCGATCGCCCCGGCCGCGGTCCCGGTGGCTCCGGTCTCGAACCGGCCCACGGTGCAGCTCACCCCGGGCAGCGCGCTCGCCTTCGCCGCCGGCGGTGCCGGAGTGGTCCTCGTCGTCGGCGCGGTCCTCGTCTCGCTCCTGCTCGCGGTCGCCATCACCGCCGCCTCCGTGGCCGTCTGCGCGGTCGTCCTGCGCTCGATCCTCAACTCCGAAAGGAAGCACTGAGATGGGCTTGTTCAGCCGCAAGAGCAGCAACGCCGAGCCCGCTCGTGACGAGCGCATGGCCGAACTGGGCCGTGACTACGCGATCGCCCGCCGGCACCGCGACACCCGGGCCATGAACCGGATCATGCGGGAGATCGGCACGGACAAGAGCGTGACCGACCTGAACGACTTCCGGGCCGGCCAGGAGTCCTACGACTCCATCCCGCCCATCCCGCGCAAGCGCCGCAAGTAACGCCCGTCCGGGGCGGCCTCGGTCGCCAAACTTCCGCCGCCCCGGACGGCTCCACCTTCCTGATCCAACGGACCCGAAAGGGAAGCCCCATCATGCCCCAGCACATCCATGCCTCGCGCGTCTGCCGCGACTGCAACGGCCACGCCACCGCCACCATCACCACCGGTCTCCGCCACTGCGACGGCACCCGCGCCACGCTCACCGTCAACTGCCCGACCTGCAAGGGCACCGGCACCACCGGCGCATCGCGCAAGCAGGGGGTGACCGTCTGATGCCCCGCAACTGGAGCCGCGGCGCCGACCGCATCCCCCCGGACGCACTGGACGGCGACTTCGACCACCTGAAGAAGATCGCCAAGGCACACCAGCGCCACGACAAGGAGCGCGACGCGCAGGCGTCCCGCCCCGGCCGCACCCCGCTGTCCGGGCCGTCCAGCAACACCGCTGGCACCCCGCAGAAGCGTCGTTGGGGGCGGTGACCATGGCCCTCCTCAACTGGCGGTCGTCCAGCCACTTCGACCACAGCGGCGACTGCCCCTGCACCCAGTGCGGCCGGCCCACCCCGATGCGCTCCCACACCGGCGAACCCGTCCACAAGGTCTGCGCCGAGGACTGGAACGACCGCAACCCCAACTCCCCTCGCCACGAGCACGAGGGCCGCGACCTGGGCACCGCCCGCTTCCACTCCGACCCCCCGAGCAAGAACCGCAAGGACGGCGCCCGATGAGTCTCGCCCCCGCGGCGGGCCTGGAGGACCCGGCCACCCTCGCCGACGTGCTGAGGCTGGCCGGGTCCCCCGGCTTCGACCGCATCCAGGACCAGATCCGCCGCACCGGGGGCTGCTCCGACCCCATCCACCTGCGCGGCGCGACCGTCACCCGCGACCGCGCCACCGGCCACGTCCTCCACGCGTACGACACCGACAACGAACCCGGCGGCCGGCTCCGCATCGCCTGCGGCAACCGCCGCGCCTCCCGCTGCCCGGCCTGCGCCTGGACGTACGCGGGCGACACCTACCACCTCATCCGCGCCGGCCTCGTCGGCGACCCCGCCAAAGGCACCCCGCCCACCATCCGCAATCACCCGCGCGTCTTCGCCACCCTCACCGCCCCGTCCTTCGGCCCGGTCCACAACCGGCCCGGCACCCGGCCCTGCCGCTGCGGCATCCGCCACGCCGAGGACGCGCCCGAACTCGGGACCCCGCTCGACCCGGACACGTACGACTACGCGGGCGCCGTGCTGTGGAACAACCATGCCTCCGACCTGTGGCGGTACTTCACGATCTACCTGCGCCGTGAGATCGCCAAGCGGGCCGGACTCACCCAGAAGGAAGCCCACGCACAGTCCCGGGTCGCCTTCGGCAAGGTCGCCGAGTACCAGAAGCGCGGGGCCGTCCACTTCCACGCGGTGATCCGATTCGACGGACCCGACGGGCCCGACTCGCCGCCCCCGGCCTGGGCCACCCTTGATCTCCTCACCGACGCGATCCACGCCGCAGCCGCCCGCGTCGCGGTCGACATCCCCCCGGCCGGTGACCAGCCCGCCCGCACCCTCGCCTGGGGGACACAGCTCGACGTCCGCACGATCCGGGCCTTCGGCGACGGCGAGGACATCACCGAACAGGCCGTCGCCTCCTACGTCGCCAAGTACGCCACCAAAGCCGCGGAGACGACCGGAACCGTCGACCGCCGCATCGGCAACAAGGAAGCCCTGACCCTCCTCGATGTCCCCGAACACCCCCGCCGGCTCATCGAAACCTGTCTCGACCTGCACGCGCTCTACCCGGACCGCAAGCTCCGCGACTGGGCCCACATGCTCGGCTTCCGCGGCCACTTCTCCACCAAATCCCGCCGCTACTCCACCACCCTCGGCGCCCTCCGCCAGACCCGCGCCGACTACCGCGCCACCCAGCAACGCGAAGCCCTCGGCCTGCCCGCCCCCGACGCCCCGGAGGCAACCACGCTCACCCTCGCCCACTGGACCTACGCCGGCCACGGCCACAGCCCCGGCGAATCCTGGCTCGCCGGGAACATCCGCCGCGACATCCAACTCAACCGCGAAACCGCACGCGAAGCCCTGCAAGACCAGCCGGACTGGGAGGAACGAGCAGCATGACCACGACCATCATCGAACCGAAGTGGCACACCACAGAGGAAGTCGCGGTCCTGCTCCGCTTCGGCCTCTCCAAGACCAAGATGCTGATCCTCACCGGAGAGATCCGCTCGGTGAAGGTCGGCCGCAACCGGCGCATCCTGCCGGCCTGGGTGGACGAGTACGTCCAGCGCGTCACCTCCGCTCCTGAGGGGGTGTCAGCATGAGCGGGAAGCGCGGCAACGGTGAGGGCTCGATCTACCCGTACAAGAACGGCTTCGCCGCCTACGCCTGGGTGACCACTCCCGAGGGCAACCGCAAGCGGAAGTACGTCTACGGCAAGACCCGGGAAGAGGTCCACGACAAGTGGATCAAGCTGCACGCCGAAGCCAAGCAAGGGCCGGTGGTCACGTCCTCCCCGACGCTCGCGCAGTACCTCGCGCGGTGGCTGAAGGAGGTCGTGACGCCCGACCTGAAGCCGAAGACCGCCGAGACCTACGCGATGCACGTCCGGCTCTACATCACGCCGGGGCTCGGCTCGAAGCGGCTCGACAAGCTCACCGTCCGGGACGTGCGGAACTGGGTGAACACCCTTCTGGAACAGTGCCAGTGCTGCGCCCAGGGTCTCGACGCGAAGCGGGACACGCCCCGTTGCTGCGCCGCCGGCGACTGCTGCGAGCGCGTCCCGTCCCGCCGCACCGTCCAGGACGCCCGCGCGGTCCTGCGGTCGGCCCTGACCAACGCCATGACGGAGGAGATGATCCCGAAGAACGTGGCCGGCCTGGTCAAGGTGCGGTCGGCACGGAGGAAGAAGCGGCACCCGTGGTCCGTCGAAGAGGCTCGGCAGTTCCTCGAAGCCGCGAGCGCGGCCCACGACCCGCTGTACGCGGCCTACGTGCTCATCCTCGTACTCGGCTTCCGGCGCGGCGAAGTGCTGGGCCTCACTTGGGAGAACGTCGACCTGGACGCCGGGGTGATCACGGTTCAGATGCAGCTCCAGCGCATCAACCGGCGCCTGGTCCATGCCGAGACCAAGACCGAAGCCTCCGCGGCCGTGCTGCCGCTCCCGGAGATCTGCATCGCTGCTCTTCAGCGCAGGCGGAAGGAACAGGAGTTGGCCAAGCAGGCGGCCGGCGAGCTGTGGTCGGACTTCGGCTTCGTGTTCACGACGCGCTACGGCACACCGTTCGAACCGCGCAACTTCAACCGCCGGTTCATGGACCGATCCGCCCGCGCCGACGTCCGCCAGATCAGGCTTCACGACACCCGGCACACCTGCGGCTCGCTCCTCGCTGCCCTCGACGTGCACCCGCGGGTCGCGATGCAGATCCTTCGGCACAGCAAGATCGCGGTGACCATGGAGGTGTACACGCACGTCCCGTCGGAGGCCACCCGCCGGGCACTGCGCAAGCTGGGCAAGCACCTTGGGAAGCAAGATCCGGAGTAGTTGCTGTACTTCGCTGCTGTACGACATGGCCAAAGCCCCGGTCAGGAATCCCGACCGGGGCTTTGAGCTGCGTGGACCTGTGGGGATTTGAACCCCAGACCCCCTCGATGCGAACGAGGTGCGCTACCAGACTGCGCCACAGGCCCTTGCAACGAGTGAAACTCTAGCATCCCTGTCGGGGTGCTTGGAAATCCGTTCCCGGGGCCCGGCGCAGGTCACGGGTGAGGACGGCGAGCGGACGGCTCACTCGTTGGCGGCGCGCGGGCGCTCGCCGTCCTCGTACTGGTCGAACAGCGGGGTGCGGCCCCGTTCGCGGGCGCGGCGGGCGGAGGCGGCGCGGCGGGCTCCGCTGTGCTTGCCGCCGTCCGCCTTGCCGTCCGCGGAGTCCGCGTCTCCCGGCTCCCCGTCGGGTCCGTCCTCGGCGTCGCGCTCGCCGGTGGCGTCCGCCGCGTCCTGCTCCGGCGTGACCGTGCTGGAGCGCGCCGAGCTCCACGCGTCCGGCGCCCCGAGGTCCACGTCGGAGGTGGCGCGCGGCGCGACCGGGGCGGTCACGTACGTCGGCAGCGGCACCGGCACCGGGTCCCAGCTGTCGCCCTGGCCGGGGCGCCGCTGGCGCTCGCGCTGCTGGTCGACCCATTCGGCGTGGTCGGTCTGCTCGACGAGGGCCCGGCGGTCGGCGGCCAGGGCCAGCAGGCCCGGGTCCGTCTCCGGTTCGGGGCCCGCGTGCGGCTCCTCTGCGCCGGCGTCGAGGCCGGTCTCGACCGTCACCGACGCCGACGACGGTGCGCGCCGGCGCGGCTGGCGCTCCCGCAGCCGCTGCGCGGCGACCTCGGCCCGCCGGCGGTCCATCTGGTAGGCGAAGCGGCGGTGCTCCTGGGCGCGCAGATAGGCGATGTACGCGCTGAGCAGTACGGCGGGCACGCCGGGCGCCCAGAGGAAGGCGAGCCCTCCGACGGCCGCGACGACCGCGCCGAGGGTGAAGGCGACGAAGAGCATCACGGTGGTGCGCCTCCGGCGCGCGAGCGCCTTCGTGCGCTGGGCGCGCGCCGCGGCCGCCTGTGCGGCGGGCGTGCGCCGGGCGGCCGGCACCCGCTGGGGGGCCGGTGCGGCCGTGCCTTCGTGGGCGGGTGCGGAGGGGCCGGTGGGGCCGGAGGGTGCGTGGTCCCCGCGCGCCGCACCCGGGTGCGCCTGCTCCCGCCCGGGCTTGGCGGAGGACTGATCACGGGCGGCCGCTTCGCGCGCCTGGTCACGTGCCGGGTCGCGGGAGGGGTCACGTGCCGGATCGCGGGAGGGGTCCGAACGCCCCGGGCCGCCGCGTTCCTGGCCGCCGCGTTCCTGACCGCCGCGCTCCGGGCCGCCGCGTTCCTGACCGGCGCGCTCCGGGCCGCCGCGTTCGTGGATCGTCGCCTTCGCCTGGGGCCGGGTCGGGGGCATGGCGAAGGCCCGGACGTCCACCGAGCCGGTGAGGCCGTCCGGAGCTTCGGCGCCGGACTCCCCCTCCTCGGTGGAGCGCGCCCGCAGGTCCTTGGCGTACCGGCGCTCCATGCCCGCCCGTCCGGACAGCAGCCGGATGGCGGTGCTGAAGCGTTCCGTCGGACGGGCCTCGTTCAGCTCGTCCTGCCTACGGAGCCACATCGGCACCAAGTAGGCGGCCCAGGCCCCGACGATGACTGCGTAGATGAGGCCGCTGCTGCTCACGCCTCACACGGTAGAGGGGTTTGCGTGAGGCCATCCGCCAATTGGGCCGGTGTGTCGCACGATCTGGCTGATATTTCGAGCTTTTTTTGTGACCGATGCGATCAGCAGGCCGCCGAGGGCGCGAATTCATTGCCCCGAGACGGTCACCACTCGATCATTTTCGAACACTTATTCAATTTCCGGGGGTGGTGGGATTCCCGGGGGTGCTCTGGGGGTGATTGCGCGGTTCTGTCCGGGGACGGGTCCGCCGCCACCGGTTCAGCACGCCCTCCGGCACTTCTTCGGACGTGAGTGCGAAGACGAGGTGGTCGCGCCAGGCTCCGTCGATGTGGAGATAGCGCGGCCGCAGCCCTTCCTCGCGGAATCCGAGTTTCTCCACGACCCGGCGGCTGGGCCCGTTCTCGGGCCGAATGCAGACCTCGATGCGGTGCAGTCCGACGGTCCGGAAGCAGTGGTCCACGACGAGCGCCACCGCCGTCGGCATCACCCCGCGGCCGGCCACCGACTGGTCCACCCAGTAGCCGACGTGCCCGGAGCACATCGAGCCCCAGGTGATCCCGGCGACCGTCAACTGCCCGACGAGCCGCCCCTGGTACTCGATGACGAACGGGAGCATCCGGCCCGCGTTCGCCTCGGAGCGCAGATGCCGGACCATCTGGCGGTAGGTCGGCCGGTGCGCGATGGGCCCGCTGGGCGCGGGCGGCGGAATGGTCGCCTCCCAGGGGCGCAGCCAGTCCCGGTTGCGCCGGTTCACCTCGCGCCAGGCCCGTTGGTCGCGCAGCTTTATGGGCCGCAGGACGATGTCGCCCTCCGCGAGTTCGACGGGCCAGGATGGGCTGTTCAGCTGGCACCCCCGTGGCTGGGTCCGGGGTGGTCGCCGCCGCGGAGCTGGTCGACGGCGTGGATCAGCAGGGGCTCCAGGACGGCGAGGCCGTCCTTCACCCCGCCGGTGGATCCGGGCAGGTTGACGATCAGGGTGCGGCGCGCCACCCCGGCGAGGCCCCGGGACAGCGCCGATGTGGGCACCTTCTCCCGGCCGTACGCCCTGATGGCCTCCGCGATGCCCGGCACCTCGTGGTCGATCACCCGGCGGGTGGCCTCGGGGGTGCGGTCGGTGGGCGAGATCCCGGTGCCGCCGGTGGTGACGACGACGTCGTACCCGGCCTCGGCGCCGTCCCGGAGCGCGGCCTCGACCGGGTCCCCGTCGGGCACCACGAGCGGACCGTCGACCGCGAACCCGAAGCGCCCCAGCGCGTCGGCGATCAGCGGGCCGCCCTTGTCCTCGTAGACACCGGCGGCGGCCCGGTTGGAGGCGGTCACCACCAGCGCGCGGTACGAGCCCTCGCTCATGCCCGGCTCCAGTCGCCCGACTTCCCGCCCGTCTTCTCCTCCACACGCACGTCCGTGATCACCGCTCCCTTGTCGACCGCCTTGACCATGTCGATCACGGTGAGCGCGGCGACGGACACCGCGGTGAGCGCCTCCATCTCGACGCCCGTGCGGTCCGTCGTCTTCACGGTGGCGATGATCTCCACGGCGTCGTCCGCGACCGACAGATCCAGTTTCACACCGGAGACGGCCAGAGGGTGACACAGCGGGATCAGGTCCGGGGTGCGTTTGGCGCCCATGATGCCCGCGATCCGCGCGGTGGCCAGCGCGTCGCCCTTGGGGACGCCCTCGCCGCGCAGCAGCTCGATCACCCGGGGCGAGACGAGGACGCGTCCGCTGGCGCGCGCGGTGCGCGCCGTGACGTCCTTGCCGGAGACGTCGACCATGCGGGCGGCGCCCGCGTCGTCGATGTGCGTCAGTCGGTCCTGCGTACTCATGCTTGTGTGGCGCTCCCGGTCCGGGCCCGTCGCGGTGCGGCGCAGGGCCAGCTGTGCGCGACACGGTACCCCCATGCGGGAGCACTCAGCGGAACGGGATCGTCCTACGGACGGGCACGCGCACGTGGCGGGCCGCCGGTCAGCCGAGGAGGACGACCTCGACCTCGGTGCCCGGCGCGACGGACTCCACGTCCTCGGGGACGACGATCAGCGCGTCGGCGTGGGCGAGGGCCGCGACCAGGTGGGATCCGGCGCCGCCGACCGGGCGGACGACGCCGTCGGCGTAGGTGGCGCGCAGGAACTGTCTGCGCCCCTTCGGCGAGGTCAGCGCCTTGTCCGCGATCAGCCTCGCGCGCGTGGTGGGCCGGTGGACGTCGTCGAGCCCCATCAGGGTGCGGATGGCGGGGCGCACGAACAGCTCGAAGGAGACGTACGACGACACCGGGTTGCCGGGGAGGGCCAGCAGGGGGATGTGGTCGGGGCCGATCGAGCCGAAGCCCTGGGGCTTGCCGGGCTGCATGGCGAGCTTGCGGAACTCGATGCCGCTGCCGGGCTCGTCCTCGTCGCCCACGTACGACAGCGCCTCCTTGACGACGTCGTACGCGCCGACGCTCACACCGCCGGTGGTGACCATCAGGTCGGCGCGGACTAGCTGGTCCTCGATGGTGGACCGGAGGGTCTCCGCGTCGTCGGCGACCGCGCCGACCCGGTAGGCGATGGCGCCCGCGTCCCGGGCGGCGGCGGTGAGGGCGAAGCTGTTGGAGTCGTAGATCTGGCCGCTGAGCAGTTCCTCGCCGGGCTGGACGAGTTCGCTGCCGGTGGACATGACGACCACGCGCGGGCGCGGGCGGACCCGGACGGTGCCGCGGCCGATCGCGGCGAGCAGGGCGATCTGGGGCGGTCCGAGGACGGTGCCGGCGTCGAGGGCGCGGTCCCCGGCCTTCACGTCACTGCCCTTCGCACGTACATGCGCGCGTGCCTCGGCGGCCCGGTACACGCGCACCTGCCCGGAGGCCTGCTCGGGGGCGAGGCTGCGGGCGCGCATCGCGCTCACCGGGCCCTCGCCCAGTCCGCCGTCGGTCCACTCCACGGGGACGACGGCCTCGGCGCCGGACGGCAGCGGGGCGCCGGTCATGATGCGGGCGGCCTGTCCGGGCCCCACGTGGAGCAGGTCGGCCTGACCCGCGGCGACGTCCCCGACGACCTCCAGAGCCGCCGGGAACTCCTCGCTCGCGCCCGCGACGTCCGCGACCCGGACCGCGTACCCGTCCATGGAGCTGTTGTCGAACGGCGGCAGGGAGACCGGCACCGTGACGTCCTCGACCAGGACACAGCCCTGGGCGTCGGGGAGTTGCAGCTCGATGGGTTCCAGGGGGCGGACGGTGGCGAGGATGTCCTCCAGGTGCTCGTCCACCGACCAGAGGTGGTCCTGGCCGGTGGGGTGAGGCGCGGCGGTGCTCAAAGTGGCTACATCTCCTCGGTGACGTAACTGCGAAGCCAGGACCGGAAGTCCGGACCCAGATCTTCACGTTCGCACGCGAGTCTGACAATGGCACGCAGGTAGTCGCCGCGGTCTCCGGTGTCATAGCGGCGGCCCTTGAAGACGACGCCGTGCACCGGGCCGCCGGCCTTCTCGTCCTGGGCGAGCTGCTGGAGGGCGTCGGTGAGCTGGATCTCGCCGCCGCGGCCCGGCTCGGTCTTGCGCAGCACCTCGAAGATGCCCGCGTCCAGGACGTACCGCCCGATGATCGCGTAGTTCGACGGGGCGTCCGCCGGGTCCGGCTTCTCCACCAGGCCGGTCACCTTGACCACGTCGCCGTCGGCGGTGGTCTCGACGGCCGCACAGCCGTAGAGGTGGATCTGGGCGGGCTCGACCTCCATGAGCGCGACGACGCTGCCGCCGTGCTGCTCCCGCACCTCGATCATCCGCTGGAGCAGCGGGTCGCGGGGGTCGATGAGGTCGTCGCCGAGCAGGACGGCGAACGGCTCCTGCCCGACGTGCGGGGCCGCGCACAGGACGGCGTGTCCGAGCCCCTTGGGGTCGCCCTGGCGCACGTAGTGCATGGTGGCGAGGTCGCTGGACTCCTGGACCTTGGCGAGCCGGGAGGCGTCGCCCTTCTTCTGGAGCGCCGACTCGAGTTCGTAGTTGCGGTCGAAGTGGTCCTCGAGGGGGCGCTTGTTGCGACCGGTGATCATGAGGACGTCGTCGAGACCGGCGGAGACGGCCTCCTCGACCACGTACTGGATCGCGGGCTTGTCCACGACCGGCAGCATCTCCTTGGGAGTGGCCTTGGTGGCCGGCAGGAACCGGGTACCGAGGCCGGCCGCGGGAATGACAGCCTTGCTGATCCTGGGGTGCGACTGAGTCATGTCCGCAACCTTATCCGGTGGCTTTGAGAGGAATCTGTAGCTCCGGTTAATACGTGTTCATATGACTGCATTGGAGTGGAGTGGATGTCAGCCATGAGCCACGACGGGACCGGACCCGATTCTGACAAACATATGTTGCGGCGAGAGCTCCTCTCCGTGAGGAACAGGTTGACGACGGATGACCTGCGGGCAACGGCCGCCGCGCTGGCCGAGCACGCCCTCGAACTGCCCGAGTTGGCGCATGCGCGCACGGTCGCGGCGTACGTCTCCGTGGGCGGCGAGCCCGGCACGCCTGCGCTGCTGGACGCGCTGCACGCGCGGGGCGTGCGGGTCCTGCTCCCCGCGCTCCTGCCGGACAACGATCTGGACTGGGGCGCGTACACCGGGGAGGGCTCCCTCGCCCGCGTCCGGCACGGCGGCCGGATGACGCTTCTGGAGCCGGCCGGCGAGCGGCTCGGCGTCGACGCCGTGAGCGAGGCCGACGTGGTGCTCCTGCCGGGGCTCGCGGTCGACGCGCGCGGGATGCGCCTGGGGCGCGGCGGAGGGTCGTACGACCGGGTGCTGGCGCGGCTGGACGCGGCCGGGGCCCGTCCCGCGCTGGTGGTGCTGCTGTACGACACCGAGGTCGTCCCACGGGTCCCCGCGGAGCCGCACGACCGGCCGGTACAGGCGGTGGTGACGCCGTCGGGGGTGCGCCGCTTCACCTGAGCGGGACGCCCCCGCCAACGACGAAGGGACCCTCCACGCGCGCGTGGAGGGTCCCTTCGTCGTGGCTCAGGTGCTCATGCGCTCAGGGCTTGAGCACCAGGGTGTCGCTGGTGCTGTCGTCGACGGCCTTCTTCGAGAACGACCAGTCGAGCAGTTCTCCGCTGGCCCATTTACCGGTCTGGTCCGTGTAGTGGGCGCTGAAGGCGTGCCCGGAGGCACCGGTGAGGTTGATCCACTTCGACTTGTCGAGGTCGTCGAGGTTGACCACCATCCGCATCGACGGCACCCACACCACGTCGTAGCCGCCCGCGGCGTTCCAGCCGGTCGCGTCGACCGCCGCCTCGCCGCCGCCGAGCTTCCACGGGCCGCGGTTGAGGATGTACTGGAGGAACTCCGGACCGCTGGTGCCCAGGGTCTGGTTCTTCAGGAACAGGCGGTGCAGCCGGCCCCAGCTCCAGGTGTCGATGTCCTTGCCGAGCTCCGCGGTCAGCTCCCAGCGGGCGTCGACCATGGCGCGCTTGAGCAGGTCGTCGCGGTTGTGGTCGGCGCCCTCACGGGTGCCCACCTCGGGCGTCGTCCACCAGTCGCTGTCCGGCTTGTCCATGAGGTTGCGCACGACCTGGAACCAGCGGTCGCCGCCGTCCGGCTGCGCCTGGTCGGGCTCGCGCTGGCCGCACTCACGGACCTTCTGGGTGTTGTCCACGGCGTTGGTCGCGCTGGCCGGGTCGACCCACAGGCACTGCCCCTCGACGCGCAGCTCCTTGGGCAGCTTGTTGCCGAAGGCCAGCGTGACGATGTTGCGCCAGACCGCGTTGAAGTAGGCGGCCGCCGCCGAGTCGGCGTCCTGGACGAAGTCCCAGTTCTGGAGCAGTTCCTGCGCCTCGCGGACGTCCGGGTCGTCGATGTTGATCTTCAGCAGGTCGGGCACCAGCTCCTGGGCGATCTCACTGGAGTTGTCCGTCTGCATCTGGCGCATGTCGTCGGTGGAGATCTTGCCGCCACCCTTGATCTTGTTCTTGATCAGCTCGGTGATCCGCTGGCTGCGGGTGCCGTATCCCCAGTCCGTGGTGAGGGTGTAGGGGTACTTGTCCGGGTCGATCACGGCCTGGTTGGCGGTGACGATGTAGCCGCGCTTCGGGTTGAACTCGTAGGGCAGCTCGTCGAACTCGATCTGGCCGGTCCACTGGTTCTTCGACTCCCAGCCCGCGACCGGGACGGAACCGTCGTCGCCCTTCGCGCGCGTGGGGATGCGGCCGGGCAGCTGGTAGCCGATGTTGCCGTCGGTGTCCGCGTAGACCAGGTTCTGCGAGGGCACGTCGAACTTCTCGGCCGCGTTCCGGAAGCCGTCCCAGTCCTTCGCCTTGTCCATGGCGAAGACGGCGTCCATCGTGTTGCCCGCGTCCAGCGCGGTCCACTTCAGGGCGATGCCGTAGCCGTCGCCGCGGTCCGGCGCCGCGTTGTCGACGGTGGCCTTCTGGCCGACCTTCACCAGTTCCTTGCTGCGGTCGGACAGCAGGGGCATGCCGTCCTGGGTCTCACGGACGACGATCTTCTTGGCGTCACCGCCGGCGACCTTGATGGTCTCCTCACGCGTGGTGAAGGGCTTCACCTTGCCGTCGTACTGGTAACCGTCGCCGGAGAGCTTCTCCAGGTAGAGGTCGGTGACGTCGGCGCCGGAGTTGGTCATGCCCCAGGAGATGTCCTGGTTGTGGCCGATGATCACGCCGGGCATGCCCGCGAAGGTGTAGCCGGTGACGTCGTACTGGCACTTGCTGGAGACCGTGCGGCAGTGCAGGCCCATCTGGTACCAGACGGAGGGCAGCGAGGCCGACAGGTGCGGGTCGTTGGCCAGCAGGGGCTTGTTGGTGATCGTGTGGGCCCCGGAGACGACCCAGGAGTTCGAGCCGATGCCGTTGCCGTTCACACCCACGGCCGTCGGCAGGTCGTCCAGGACGTCGTAGAGGCCGATCAGCTGGCCCTGGAGGCCCGAGGTGTCCGAGGAGGTACCCGAGGCGTCCGAGGAGCCGGACGTGCCCGTGGCGCCGGACGTGCCGCTCGTGCCCGACCCGTCGCCGGAGCCGTCACCGGAGCCGCTCGTGCCGTCGCTCGCCTCGAACGCCTCGTTCAGCGTGCTGTACTCGCCGTCCTGGACGATCGTGTTCGACTCGCCGTCGACCTTGTACGGGTAGTCCGGGTACAGGTCGGCGATCTGCTGCGGGCCGAGGCGGCTGGTCATCAGGGCGCGGTCGATCTCGTCCTGCATGTTGCCGCGCAGGTCCCAGGCCATCGCCTTCAGCCAGGAGACCGAGTCGACGGGGGTCCACTCGGCCGGCTTGTAGTCGTTGACGAAGCCGAGCGCCGCGTATTCGAGGGAGATCTCCTCGGCGTCCTTGCCCGCGAGGTAGGCGTTGACCCCCTCGGCGTAGGCCCGGAGGTACTTCTTCGTGGAGTCCGACAGCTTGTCGTCGTACTCCTCCTTGGCGACACGGTCCCAGCCCAGGGTGCGCAGGAATTCGTCGTTGTCGACCTGGCTCTCGCCGAACATCTCCGACAGACGGCCGGACGTCATGTGCCGGCGCACGTCCATCTCGTAGAACCGGTCCTGCGCCTGGACATAGCCCTGCGCCATGAAGAGGTCCTCGTCGGAGGAGGCGTAGATCTGCGGGATGCCGTACCCGTCCCGCTTCACGTCGACGGGCCCCGAAAGGCCCTGGAGCGTGATCGAACCCTTGGTCTGCGGGAACGAGGCCCGGACGGTACTGATCGACCAGTACCCGCTGAAACCGATGCCGCCGATCACGGCCAGCACCAGTACAAGCACGATAAGACGGGCTTTGCGCCCCTTCTTCCTGCCGGACTTGCCGGGCTTGTCACCCGTTGTGGCGGTGGTGTTGGGGGGCATCGCTGTCCTTGCTGTCCTAACGCGAGCGGCAGGCGGTCCTGGAGTGCTGGAGCAACCATAGGCGCAGGGCCTCGCGCCACTTGACTCGGAGTAGGGAACCAGCACGGAAGGATGTTCGATCCTGCCTCGCCGAGCGTCAAGAAATCGTCAAGAGTTAGGTAAGGTAACGAAGTAGTTGGGCCCGGGACGCGCCTTTTCGTGTCCCATAGGGAGATGTGCTCCCACGCGCGGGATGAGTGCGCGCCAGGGAAGGGAACCGCCGCTGACTGTCCACGACCTCAACCAGCTCCTGCTCGTCTGCTCGCTCGTCCTGCTCGTCGCCGTCGCCGCGGTCCGGATCTCCTCGCGCAGCGGACTCCCCAGCCTGCTCGTGTACCTGGGCATCGGTGTCCTCATGGGCCAGGACGGCATCGGCGACATCAAGTTCGACAACGCCGAGCTCACCCAGGTCATCGGCTACGCGGCCCTGGTCGTGATCCTCGCCGAGGGCGGTCTGAGCACGAAGTGGAAGGAGATCGAGCCGGCCCTGCCGGCCGCCTCCGCGCTGGCGCTGGCCGGGGTCGCGGTGAGCGTGGGCGTCACGGCGACGGGCGCGCACTATCTCATCGGCCTGGAGTGGCGGCAGGCGCTCATCATCGGAGCGGTCGTCTCCTCGACGGACGCCGCGGCGGTCTTCTCCGTCCTGCGCCGGATCCCCCTGCCCGCGCGCGTGACGGGCACCCTGGAGGCCGAGTCCGGCTTCAACGACGCCCCGGTGGTCATCCTGGTGGTCTCCTTCTCCACCTCGGGCCCCGTCGAGCACTGGTACGTCCTGATCGGCGAGATAGCGCTGGAGCTGGCCATCGGCGCGGCCATCGGCCTCGCGGTGGGCTGGCTGGGCTCCTGGGGGCTGCGGCACGTCGCGCTGCCCGCCTCCGGCCTCTACCCGATCGCCGTCATGGCGATCGCGGTCACCGCGTACGCGGCGGGCGCGATGGCGCACGGCAGCGGCTTCCTGGCCGTCTACCTCGCCTCCATGGCCATGGGCAACGCCAAGCTGCCGCACTGGCCCGCCACGCGCGGGTTCGCCGAAGGGCTCGGCTGGATCGCCCAGATCGGCATGTTCGTGCTGCTCGGCCTTCTGGTCACCCCGCACGAGCTGGGCGACGACGTGTGGCCCGCGCTCGTCATCGGGCTGGTGCTGACCATGGTGGCGCGGCCGCTGAGCGTGGTGCTGTGCCTGACGCCGTTCCGGGTGCCGTGGCAGGAGCAGACGCTGATGTCCTGGGCCGGGCTGCGCGGCGCGGTCCCCATCATCCTGGCGACGATCCCCATGGTGCAGGGCGTCGACGCCAGCCGCCGCATCTTCAACATCGTCTTCGTGCTGGTCGTCGTCTACACCCTGGTCCAGGGTCCGACGCTGCCCTGGCTGGCCCGCAAGCTCCGGCTGGGCGACGGCAGCGAGGCCGCCGACCTCGGCATCGAGTCGGCGCCCCTGGAGCGGCTGCGCGGACATCTGCTGTCGGTCGCGATCCCCGAGGGCTCGAAGATGCACGGCGTCGAGGTCAACGAGCTGCGGATGCCGGCCGGGGCCGCCGTCACCCTGGTCGTGCGCGACGGGACGTCGTTCGTGCCGCTGCCCACGACCGTCCTGCGGCACGGCGACGAACTCCTCGTCGTCGCCACCGACCCCGTCCGGGACGCGGCCGAGCGACGGCTGCGCGCCGTCGGCCACGGCGGCAAGCTCGCGGGCTGGCTGGGCACGAACGGCAACGTGCACTGAGGACGCGCGTTAAGTGCGTGTTTCGTCCTGTTCACACGGATGCCATTCAGAGGCCCGGAGGCATCTTGGTGCTCATTTTCACAGGTACGAGGATCAGTGACCCCTGTACGATGAAGGCGCACTTTGATCGAACCAACTCTGCCTGACGCAGAGCTGGCGCGACCGTATGGCGGCCGGGACGTCCTCGTCAGTGGCACCGGTATCTACCGCAGTAGCGCAAGAGGACAGCTCTCGGCGCCCCCGCACGGGCGCGCTACCAGGCGGCAGAAAGGCACGGGCCGTGGCATCCACGGTCACCTCCGAGCCGTCGAAGCAGTCGAAGGACTCGCCGGCTCCCGCCCGTCCGGGATACGGACAACTGCTGCGCACCCGCGGCGCCTGGACATTCCTGCTGCCCGGCTTCGCAGCCCGCCAGCCGTTCGCGATGCTCACCATCTCCATCGTGCTGCTCGTGCAGCACACCACCGGCTCCTACGGCGCGGCCGGCGCCGCCGCCGCGGTCACCGGCGTCTCCATGGCGCTGTTCGCGCCGTACAGCGGCCGCCTCGCCGACCGCCACGGGCAGCGCGCGGTGCTGATCCCCGGCGTGCTCGTGCACACCGTGTCGGGCCTCACCCTCACGGCGCTCGCGCTGGCGCACGCCCCCCTGTGGGCGCTGTTCGTGGCCGCCGTGCCCACGGGCGCCTCGGTCCCGCAGGTCGGGCCCATGGTCCGGGCCCGCTGGGGCGTGCGGCTGAAGGGCTCGCCGCTGATGACCACCGCCGCGGCCTTCGAGTCCGTCACCGACGAGCTGACCTTCGTCCTCGGCCCGCTGCTGGCGACCGCCCTGTGCACCGCCGTGAACCCGGCGGCCGGTCTGATCACGGAGGCCTCGCTGACCCTGATCGGCGGTCTGCTGTTCGCCGCGCAGAAGAGCACCCAGCCCACGGTCGCCGCGGCCGGGCACGCGCACGTGGAGCACACCTCCGCCCTGCGCATCCCCGGCGTGCGCGTGCTGATCGTGACCTTCCTCGGCATCGGCTCGGTCTTCGGCGGCATGCAGGTCTCGCTGGCCGCGTTCACCGAGTCGATCGGCGAGCCCGGCCTCAACGGCGTCCTGTACGGCACCTTCGCCGCCGGCAACATGCTCTCCGGCCTGGTCTGCGGCGCGATCGCCTGGAAAACCGCCCCGCAGCACCGCCTCGTCGTCGGCTATGCCGCCCTCGCGCTGACGGCGTCCGGCCTGTGGGCCGCGCACTCGGTGCTCGTGCTGGCCGGCCTCGGCCTTCTGGTCGGCATGTGCATCGCGCCCGCGCTGATCACCGGCTACACCCTGGTCGAGGGCCTCGTCCCGGCCGGGGCGCGGACCGAGGCGTTCACCTGGCTGACCGGCGCCGTGGCGCTCGGCCAGGCGGCGGCCGTGACGGTCGCCGGGCAGCTGGAGGACCGCTTCTGGGGCGGCGCGGGCTTCCTGGTCCCGATGGGCGGCACCCTGCTCGCCCTGGCGACCCTGCTGGCCCTGCGCTCACGGCTGGAGACCCGCCCCCGAGGACGCACCGTCGCACGTGGCGTCGGTCACCGCGTGCCGGTGACAGTGGACTGATCCCCGGGAATACGTCAGTATGGATCGTCGTTAGCACTCAATGAGTGAGAGTGCCAGGAGGAAGACAGTGCCGACCTACCAGTACCAGTGCACCGAGTGCGGCGAGGGCCTCGAGGCGGTGCAGAAGTTCACCGACGATGCCCTGACCGAGTGCCCCAACTGCAGTGGCCGCCTCAAGAAGGTGTTCTCCGCCGTCGGCATCGTCTTCAAGGGCTCCGGCTTCTACCGCAACGACAGCCGCGGCTCCTCGTCGAGCAGCTCGCCGGCGTCGTCGAAGTCGTCGACGTCGTCCTCCGACTCGTCGTCGGCGTCCTCTTCGTCGTCGTCTTCGTCCTCCTCGGACTCGAAGTCGTCGAGCGCGGGCACCTCGGCGGGCACCTCCGCCGCGTAGGGCTTCCGTCCGGGACCCTGCCGTCGTACGACGGCAGGGTCCTCGGTGTTTTCCGGCGGACGGGCGTCCCGGTGGGCCGGCGCGGGCGTTTCCCGGCGTTTCCCCTGGGCGGGCGCGGGGCGTGAACGGCGCGAGCTAGTGTGCTGGGCATGGCGAACGCAGAGATCGGCGTAATCGGCGGCTCGGGCTTCTACTCGTTCCTCGACGACGTGACCGAGATCCAGGTGGACACCCCCTACGGCGCGCCCAGCGACTCCCTCTTCCTCGGTGAGATCGCCGGCCGGCGGGTCGCCTTCCTGCCCCGGCACGGACGCGGCCACCATCTGCCGCCCCACCGCATCAACTACCGGGCCAACCTGTGGGCGCTGCGCTCGGTCGGGGCGCGCCAGATCCTCGGCCCGTGCGCGGTGGGCGGCCTGCGCCCCGAGTACGGGCCCGGCACGCTGCTCGTCCCCGACCAGCTGGTCGACCGTACGAAGTCCCGGGGCGGCACCTACTTCGACGGGCTGCCCCTGCCCGACGGCACCGTGCCCAACGTGGTGCATGTGTCCCTGGCCGACCCCTACTGCCCCACGGGACGCGCGGCCGCGCTGAAGGCGGCGCGCGGGCAGGAGTGGGAGGCGGTGGACGGCGGGACGCTCGTCGTGATCGAGGGGCCGCGGTTCTCGACGCGTGCGGAATCGCTGTGGCACCAGGCGCAGGGCTGGTCGGTGGTCGGTATGACCGGCCATCCGGAGGCGGCGCTCGCCCGTGAACTCGAACTCTGCTACACATCGTTGACCCTGGTCACCGACCTCGACGCGGGCGCCGAGTCCGGCGAGGGCGTGTCCCACGAGGAGGTGCTGCGGGTGTTCGCGGCGAACGTGGACCGGCTGCGGGGAGTCCTGTTCGACGCGGTGGCCGAGTTGCCGGCCAACGAGGACCGGGGCTGCCTGTGCACGGGGGCGTTGGGTGGTCTGAATCCGGGGTTCGAGCTGCCGTAGGGGCCGGCGTCGGAGGCGGCAGCGGAACTCGTCGTTCGAGTGAGGGAGTTGTCCACAACCGGGCGGTGGTCCACCGGCTCCGGCGAGGGGCGGCGCGAAGCGTCATCGTGGCTTCGCAGACCGATTCCTCGTCGCAGGTGGTGATCCCGTTGTCCCTTCGTCCTCCCCCGCACCCCGTGCCGCCCCCATGTGTCGTGCCGCCCTTCGATCCCGTCCGCGTCCACGGCGGCCGCCACCGGCTGGGCCGGCTCGTACGGAACCGGCGACGGGCCCTCGCGGCCGGCCTCGCCGTCACCGCCGCCGCGCTGGTGGCCGCCGGCCCGCAGAACGGCGTGCCCGCACGGGGACACCCGGGCGACGGCGAGGGCCCACCCGCCCACACCCGGTCGTCGGCGCGCACCCCGGCCCACTCCCCGCGCACCGCGGGGAAGGTGACGGCACCGGTGCGGATCGCCGACGCGGCCACGGTCCGGCTGCTGCGCCCGGGCGACCGGGTCGACGTGATCGCCGCCGAGCGGACGGCGTCGGGCGGCGAGGCCGAGGTGGTCGCGCGCGGCGCCCTGGTGACGAAGGTGCCCGAGCCGCTGGACCCCTCCGGCTCCGTCGGCGCCGGTGACAGCGGCGCGCTGGTCGTCCTGTCCGTACCCCGTTCCACCGCCGCACGCCTGGCGGGTGCGAGCGCGACGGCCCGGCTGGCGGTGACCCTGTGGTGAGCCTCGTCGTACGGCTGCTGCGGGCCGGGCTGTCAAGTGCCTCGTTCGAGCTACCCCGTTGGACACGCCGGGCACTGATTGACGTAGGTTGCGGAGCTGTTCGTTCCACAACCTGTGCAGACGAGGAGTGTCCCCGAGGTGAGCCAGAAGAAGGAACCGGGCATCTTGCAGGGCTTCAAAGCCTTCCTGATGCGCGGGAACGTCGTGGACCTGGCGGTCGCGGTGGTCATCGGCGCCGCGTTCACGAACATCGTGAACTCGGTGGTGAAGGGCATCATCAATCCGCTGGTCGGCGCGATCGGCACCAAGAACCTCGACGGCTACAGCTCGTGTCTCAAGGACCCGTGCAAGGTCGCGGCGGACGGCACGGTGGTCAGCGGCGTACCGATCCTGTGGGGAACGGTGCTCAGCGCCACCCTCACCTTCGTGATCACGGCGGCGGTCGTCTACTTCCTGATGGTCCTGCCCATGTCGAAGTACCTGGCCAAGCAGGAGGCCCGCCGGAAGGCGAAGGAGGGCACCCACGAGATCATCGAGGTGACCGAGCTGGAGGTGCTCAAGGAGATCCGCGACGCACTGATCGCCCAGCGCGGCTCGGGCCACAGCGAACGGTAGCGACACCGCGAGGGGCCCCGCGGACGCCGCTCCGCCGGGCCCTTCAGATGTGGTGCGGCGGCTTCTCGTCCAGGAAGCGCTTCAGGTCGGCCGCGCTGTCGCCGGACGAGCCCGGCCGCTCGCCCCAGCCGCGGTCCGTGTCGTCCGAGGACTGCTGGTCCAGCGGATCGTCGAAGATCAGCGCGGGCTTCGGGTCGCGCGGCTCGGGGGCGGCGGCGGGGGTGCTCATGCCTCCAGAGTACGGTCCCCCGCCCCGAGAACCCCCTCCGCGCCTCCGCCAGAGGCCCCTGACCAGCCCTTCCACGGGTGCGGTGCCCCCTGGGGAATCGTGCGCTCGCCCGCAAGATTTTCCGCCGGTTATCTGCTGTGCTGGGACGCATGACGTCCAGCTCCACGCCGCCGGCCTCTCCCTCAGGTCCCTCAGGTCCGCCCGTCCACGCCAGACCCCTGCGCCGGCTCACCGCCCGCGGACGCGGCGAGGCGCACCGAGTGGCCTCACCGCTCGAGCTCTTCTTCGACCTGTGCTTCGTGGTGGCCATCGCCCAGGCGGGTGCCCAGCTGGTGCACGCCGTGGCCGAGTCCCACGCCGGGGAGGGCATCCTCAACTACGCGATGGTCTTCTTCGCCATCTGGTGGGCCTGGATGAACTTCACCTGGTTCGCCTCGGCGTACGACAACGACGACGTCCTCTACCGGGTCGTGACGCTGGTGCAGATCGCCGGTGTCCTGGTCCTCGCGGCCGGTGTCTCACGGGCGTTCGAGGACCACGACTTCCTGGCCGTCTGGCTGGGCTATGTGATCATGCGGCTCGCGATGAGCACGCAGTGGCTGCGCGTGGCGCTGTCGAGCGAGGGCGCGGAGAGAACGACGGCGCTGCGGTACGCCGGTGGCGTACTGCTCTGCCAGGTCGGCTGGCTGGGGCTGCTGATCCTGCCCGAGCACGGCAGGCCGTGGGTGTTCCTGGTGATGGCGGTGCTGGAGATGTGTGTGCCGCTCTACGCGGAGAAGGACCATCCGACGTCCTGGCATCCGCACCACATCGCCGAACGCTACGGACTGTTCACGATCATCGTGCTGGGCGAGACGGTCGCGGCGGCGACGATCGCCGTGAAGACCGGCATCGACGAGAACGACGCCCTGGACGAGCTGCTCCCGATCGCCGTCGGCGGACTGCTGATCATCTTCGCCGCCTGGTGGATCTACTTCGCGGTGCCCATCCACGGCCATCTGCGCTCCAACAGGCAGTCGTTCCTGTGGGGCTACGGTCACTACGTCGTCTTCGCCTCGGCCGCCGCGATCGGCGCGGGCCTGGAGGTGGCGGTCGAGCAGACGGTCGGCGCGGCCCATCTCTCGACGCTCTCCGCGTCGGCCGCCGTGACCCTGCCGACGGCGCTGTACCTGCTCGCCGTGTGGGCGCTGCACGCCCGCCACTTCAAGGTGGGACTGGGCCAGCAGCTGGTACTGCCGGTCACCGCGCTGCTGGTGATCTGCTGCACCTTCCTCGGCGAGTGGGCGGTCCTCGCGGCCGGCCTGGTGGCGGCGGGGGCGGTGGCGACCGGGACGACCCTGACGGCCCGGACAGCGGCACGGACGAAGCGGGCACGGACCTCGGGCGCGGCGCTGTAACCCCGCACCGGCCCCTCGCCGGCCCCGGCCACTTCCCTACGTCCGCCCTCCGCCGTCCGCCCTCCGCGGTCCGCCGTCCGTCTCCCGCCCTCCGCCCGTGCTCGCCCCTCCCCTACCCCCCGTACAACTCCGTGTACGAGGGCCAGGCGCCCCCGGCCCCCTCCGTCGGCTCGGCCGCGCGTACGGCGCGCACGATCGCGCGGGTCACCATGTCCGCGCCCGCGGCGAGGAGGTCGTTCAGGGCGAGCGGGTGTGTGGAGCCGAGTGGGCGTGTGCCGGTGGCCAGCGTGAACACCGTGTCCCCGTCGTGGAGCAGATGCACCGGGCGTACGGCGCGCGCGATGCCGTCGTGCGCCGTGCCGGCCAGCTTCTGGGCCTGGGCCTTCGTCAGGTCCGCGTCGGTGGCGACCACCGCGAGCGTGGTGTTCAGCGGAGGAGGGGCGTTCTTCGCGGCGCTCTCGGCGAGGCGCCGGCGCGCGGCCTCGTGCACCCGCGCCTGCGGGTACTCGACACGCCCCTGGAACAGCTCCCCGTACAGCACGCCCGTTTCCGGATCCGTCACCGACCCCGCCGCGTTGGCCACCACCAGGGCGGCCACGGTGACCCCCGAGTCGAGGACGGTGCTCGCGCTGCCGACGCCGCCCTTCATCAGCCCGACGACGGCGCCCGTGCCGGCCCCCACGCACCCCTGCGGCACCGGGGCGCCCGGCTCGCTCGCCGCGGCCGCCTCGACGGCCGTCCGGCCGGTGGCCGCGTCCGGGCGGGCCGAGAAGTCGCCGCCCCGACCGAGGTCGAAGACACAGGCGGCGGGCACCACCGGCACGACGTGCGCGGGGTCCGGGCCGACGGGCACGCCGCGCCCCCGCTCCTCCAGCCAGGCCATGACTCCGGACGCCGCGTCCAGCCCGTAGGCGCTGCCGCCGGTCAGCACGATCGCCTCGACCCGCTGCACCAGGTTGCGGGGATCGAGCGCGTCGGTCTCCTTGGTGCCGGGGCCGCCGCCGCGCACGTCCACGGCGGCGACGGCGCCGCCCTGCGGTGCGAGCACGACCGTCGTGCCGGTGAGCCAACCGCCGCCGGTGCGCGAGGCGTGTCCCACCCGCAGACCGGCGACGTCCGTCAGAGCGTCAACTGTCATGCCGGCCAGTGTCCTCCGGTGCCGGGGGAAGGGCCTGGAGGGACAGGCGATTGTCCTGGTTCTGTCACGTGATGGTGTTCATGACGAAAGGGAGGGAACCCCACCGGCTACCCGATCCCTCCTTCTCCACGTACTGGAGCGGATCACACCGGATTCCGCACATCACACGAAGCTGGAGCAGCCCGTGACAACGCCGGACACAGCAGCGCGGCGCGTCCTGGGGGCCTGTGCCGCCCTCATGGTCGGCGCACTGACCCTGACCGCCTGCGGCGGCAGCGCCAACGCCGACAACGACGACTCCAAGGGCGGCGGCGAGTCCGCCAAGACGTCCTCCGCGAAGATCGTGATCTCGGCGAAGGACGGCTCGACGGGCGCGTCCATCAACGCGACGGGTGTGAAGGTGAGCGACGGCCGGCTCACCGAGGTGACGATGACGGTGGCGGGCGGCGGCCAGTCCGTGCCGGGCACCCTGTCCGCCGACGGCAGCAGCTGGAAGCCGAAGGAACAGCTGGAGCGCGGGACGAAGTACGAGATATCGGCGACCGCCAAGGACACGAACGGCAAGACGGCGGCCGCCAACTCGATCTTCACCACGGTCACTTCGTCCGGCAGCTTCATCGGCACGTACACCCCGGACAACGGCACGACGGTGGGTGTCGGGATGCCGGTGTCGTTCACGTTCGACAAGGCGATCAGCAAGCAGAAGGACGTGCAGTCGCACATCACGGTCACCTCCAGCAGCGGCCAGCAGGTGGTGGGGCACTGGTTCGGGGCGCAGCGTCTGGACTTCCGGCCCGAGGAGTACTGGAAGGCCGGTTCCAAGGTCACGATGAAGATCGACCTGGACGGCGTGGAGGGCGCGAACGGTGTCTTCGGGGTGCAGAAGAAGACGGTGACCTTCACGATCGGCCGCTCGCAGGTCTCCACGGTGGACGTGAACACGCAGACCATGACGGTGGTGCGGGACGGGCAGACGCTGAAGAGCGTCCCGATCTCGGCGGGCAGCCCGCAGCACACGACGTACAACGGCCAGATGGTGATCTCGGAGAAGTTCACGCAGACGCGGATGAACAGCCGGACGGTGGGTCTCGGCGGGGAGTACGACATCCCGGACGTGCCGCACGCGATGCGTCTGACGCAGTCGGGCACCTTCATCCACGGCAACTACTGGTACAACAAGGGCAATCCGCCGTTCGGCCGGGAGGGCACCAGCCACGGCTGCGTGGGGCTCGCGGACGCGCAGGGCGCGCAGGGAGACACCCCGGCCAAGTGGTTCTACGACAACTCGCTGATCGGGGACGTCGTGATCGTGAAGAACTCCCCGGACAAGACGGTGACGCCGGACAACGGGCTCAACGGGTGGAACCTGCCGTGGTCGCAGTGGACGGCCGGAAGCGCCACCTGACCCGGAACCGGCCTCCGACCGGCGGTTTCTGACGGATCATCGGGCCGCGTGGGAACATTTCACGCGGCCCGGCCGTTTTCACGGCGTACGTTTTCTCGGTTCCCGGACATGATGTCCGACCGAGGGGCTACGGTATGCACCCACAAGGTGACATGCAGCAACGCCGGGAGAAACCTTGAGCGTTCCGTACGAGACCGCAGCGTACGAACCAGCCGAGTCGCCCGAGTCTCCGGAGGAGCACCTCGCGCGACTGCTCGGTCGTGCCCTGAACTCGTTCGAGCTGCCCGACGAATGCGTGCGGCGGCTCGACTGCGCACTGGCCCATGACAGCTCGCTGCACTCCGCGCACCACAGCGCGGGCCTGCACCGCGAGACCTACCGGCACACCTGGCTGCTGGCCGACGGATGCGCACTCACCCTGTGGGAGCTGGTCCACAACCCCACACCGGGCAGCGAACCGCAGCACGAGGTGTACGTCGACGAGGAGGAGCTGCGCGCGGCCACGGCCCGGCTGCCGCTCCCGGCGGACGCGCCGGACTTCGAGCTGCCGGTGACGGTGCAGCTCTCGCCGGTCCTCGCACCCCGGCACGTGTATGTGCCGGACGACTCGGCGGACCACGCGCGGCGGCTGCTGCGCCGCGCGGAGAACACCGACCGGCCGGGCGCGGACACCGCCGCGCTGCTGAGGACGGCCTTCGCGCACCAGATCACCCAGGCCTTCGGGCGCCCGTGCCGTGCGGGGCGTATCGGGCTGGGCTACTCGCTCTACGAGCACGCGTTCCTGCTGCGGGACGGCCAGGAGATCTCCCTGTGGGAGGTCGAGCACACGGCGACGCCGGACGGCCGGCACATGTGCGAGGTGTATCCGTCCGAGGCCGAGGCCCGCGAGGCGATGGAGCGGCGGGCGGCGCGGGTCTCCTGACCCGGCTTCCCTCAGCGGCCGCCGTCGAGCTGTCGTACGAGCCCGGCGAAGGCGTCCTTCTCGGCGGGGGTCAGTTCGACGGCCTCCCGGTGCGGGAAGGCCTCCTCCGGGCGCGGGAGGGCCTCGGCGACCTCGGGGACCGTGAGAACGACAGGCGTGGCGGGGGCGGCGAGGCCCGGCAGGGCGGCCTCCCGTGAGCGGATGCGGCGCAGCATGCGGTTCATGCCGATCAGCCAGGCGACGGAGGCCAGGGCAAGGAGGGTCAGCCCCGCCAGCTGGGGGATCGTGAGGTGCAGCGGCATGCGGTCCAGTACACACCACGGTCCGGGACTTGCGCCCCGGACCGTGACGTATCTCGCAGGTCGCACAGATCACGTGAATGACCTATACGGCGCGAATGAGTTGTATCGCTGATGAGTCGACCAGGGGCGGACGCCCGGCGTCACGCCGCGACCGGCTGCTTCGCCTCGGCCGTCCTGGCGGCCGCGCCGCCCTCGGCCGCCGTCGGGGCCGTGGTGCCGGCGGCCGGCTTGCGCAGGCCCTTGAGGACGACGACCAGGGCCGTGGTGACGCAGACGCCCGCCGCGATGGCGACCAGGTAGAGGAACGGGTTGCCGATCAGCGGGACCACGAAGATGCCGCCGTGCGGAGCGCGCAGGGTGGCGCCGAAGGCCATCGACAGGGCGCCGGTGACCGCGCCGCCCACCATCGAGGCCGGGATCACGCGCAGCGGGTCGGCCGCCGCGAACGGGATCGCGCCCTCGGAGATGAAGGAGGCACCGAGGACCCAGGCGGCCTTGCCGTTCTCGCGCTCGGTCTGGGTGAAGAGCCTTCCGCGCACGGTGGTGGCCAGGGCCATCGCCAGCGGCGGGACCATACCGGCGGCCATAACCGCGGCCATGATCTTCATCGCGGAGTCGCTGGGGCTGGCGACCGCGATGCCGGCGGTGGCGAAGGTGTACGCGACCTTGTTGACCGGGCCGCCGAGGTCGAAGCACATCATCAGGCCGAGCAGGGCGCCCAGCAGGACGGCGTTGGTGCCGGTGAGGCCGTTGAGGCCGTCGGTCAGGGCCTTCTGCGCGGAGGCGATGGGCTTGCCGATGACGACGAACATCAGGAACCCGACGATCGCCGAGGAGATCAGCGGGATCACCACCACCGGCATGATGCCGCGCACCGCCGCCGGGATCTTCACCTTCTGGATCGACAGCACCACACCGCCGGCGATCAGACCGGCCGCGAGACCGCCGAGGAAGCCCGCGTTGATGGTGACGGAGATCGCGCCGCCGACGAAGCCCGGAACGAGACCGGGGCGGTCGGCCATCCCGTAGGCGATGTAGCCGGCCAGGACCGGGACCAGGAAGCCGAAGGAGACGACGCCGATCTGGAAGAGCAGCGCGGCCCAGCTGTCGGCCTGGGTCCACAGGAAGTGGTCCATGACCGACGGCGCCTTGTTGATCTTGTAGCCGCCGATCGCGAAGCCGAGGGCGATGAGCAGACCGCCGGCGGCGACGAACGGGACCATGTAACTGACGCCGGACATCAGCCACTTGCGGAGCTTGGTGCCGTAGCCCTCGGAGGAGTCACCGGCGCGCTCCACCGGCGTACCCGGCGCGGAGCCGGCGCTCACCTCGCCGCGCTCGGCCTTTCCGCGCACCTCGGCGATCAGCTCGGCGGGGCGGTTGATGCCCGCCTTCACGCCGACGTCGACGGTGGGCTTCCCGGCGAAGCGGTCCTTGTCGCGCACGGGGACGTCATGGGCGAAGATCACGCCGTCCGCCGCGGCGACGACGGCCGGGTCGAGCCGGGTGAAGCCGGCCGAGCCCTGGGTCTCCACGGTCACCTCGACGCCCGCCTCGCGGCCGGCGTTCTCCAGGGACTCGGCGGCCATGTAGGTGTGGGCGATGCCGGTCGGGCAGGAGGTGACGGCGACGATCCGGAAGGGACGCGCGGGCCCGCCGGACGCCGGGCCGGGTGTCTCGGGGGTGTTGGCCGTGGCG
The DNA here is from genome assembly GCF_014648915.1 of Streptomyces phaeofaciens. Classification (GTDB taxonomy): domain Bacteria; phylum Actinomycetota; class Actinomycetes; order Streptomycetales; family Streptomycetaceae; genus Streptomyces; species Streptomyces phaeofaciens. The sequence goes on from NZ_BMSA01000013.1 coordinate 236,129, forward strand.
GCGTCGGCGGAGGCCGCCACCGACGCCGCCACGGAGTCTTCGGAGGTGCCCGCGGCCTCGGCGGCCGGAGCCTGCCCCGCCGTCGCCTCGCCGGCCGGAGCCCGGTCCGCGGGTGCCGCACCGGCCGGGACCTCGTCGCCGCGGATCAGGGCCGCCGCGGCCGCCGTGTCCCGCACCGACCGCAGCGCGTCCGTGAACTCGCCGTTCATCAGCTGCCGGGCCAGGGAGGACAGGATCGTGAGGTGGGCGTCGTCGGCACCGGCGGGCGCGGCGATCAGGAAGATCAGGTCGGCGGGGCCGTCCGCCGCGCCGAAGTCGATCCCGGCGGTGCTGCGCCCGAAGGCGAGCGTCGGCTCGGTGACGTGCGCGCTGCGGCAGTGCGGGATGCCGATACCGCCGTCGAGGCCGGTCGGCATCTGGGCCTCACGGGCGGCCACATCGGCGAGGAAGCCCTCCAGGTCGGTCACCCGGCCCAGGGTCACCATGCGTGCGGCGAGCGACCGTGCCGCCGCTTCCTTGGTCTCGGCGGACAGGTCGAGATCGACCAGGTCCGCGGTGATCATGTCGCTCATCGCGGGCTCCTTCGCACGCGTATCGCCCGGGGTGCGGGGTGGGCGAGGGTGGGGACGGGGGTGAGGTGGGGGGAGGTGAGGGTGTCGGCGGGGCGGCCGGGCCGCATGGGGTGCTCGGAGCACGTGCCGACTAAGAGAAGCGACAGAAGCGACGTCATGACACGGGCTCCTTCAGTTCGCGGTCCACCGGCACCTCTGCCGTGACCGTCACCGCCGCCGGGTCCAGATCCCCCGGGGTCGGCATCACGCTGCCGGGCAGCTGGACGGCCGCCGCGCCATGGGCGACGGCGGAGGCGAGCGCCCCCGGACCGCGGCCGCCGGCGATGAGGAATCCGGCGAGGGAGGAGTCACCCGCCCCCACATTGCTGCGGACGACGTCGACCCGCGCGCTCGCGAACCAGGTGCCCGCGTCCTCCACCAGCAGCTGTCCGTCGGCGCCGAGGCTCGCGAGCACGGCGCGAGCGCCCATCTCCCGCAGTTCCTCGGCGGCCTTCACCGCGTCGCCCACCGTCGCCAGGGGGCGTCCGACGGCTTCCGCGAGCTCCTCGGCGTTCGGCTTCACCACGTCGGGCCGCTCGCCCAGCGCTTCGAGGAGCGCGCGCCCCGAGGTGTCCAGGGCGATACGGGCGCCCCCGGCGTGTGCCCGGGCGACGACCTCGGCGTACCAGGACGGCGCGAGCCCGCGGGGCAGGCTGCCGCAGCAGGCGATCCAGTCGGCGTCGCGCGACTGCTCGCGCACGGTCTCCAGGAGCAGTTCCTGCTCGGCCTCGGACAGTTCCGGGCCCGGCGCGTTGATCTTCGTGAGGACGCCGTCGGACTCGGCGAGCGCGATGTTCGAGCGGGTGGCGCCGGCGACCGGCACCGGCGCGACCTCGATGCCCTGGGCGTCGAGCAGGTCGGCGACGAGCGCGCCGGGCGCGCCTCCGAGGGGCAGGACGGCGACCGTGCGCCGCCCGGCGGCCGCGACGGCGCGTGAGACGTTCACGCCCTTGCCGCCCGGGTCCATCCGTTCGCCGGTGGCTCGGACGACCTCGCCGCGGTCGAGGGAGGGGACCTCGTAGGTGCGGTCCAGGGAGGGGTTGGGGGTGACGGTGAGGATCACACCGGTGCTGTCGCTGCCGGTGCTGTCCGTGCCGGTGCCGCTCATCGTCGTGCCGCTCATGCTCGTACTGCTTCCGTGCCGTTCATGCCCGTACCGCTTCCGTGCCGTTCGTGCGTGTACCGCTTCCGTGCCGTTCGTGCGTGTACCGCTCCGTCTGCTCCGTGGGGCTCATGCCCGTACCACCTCCGTGCCGCCTCGCTCGATGGCGGCCGCGTCCTCGGGGCTCAGCCCGCTGTCGGTGATCAGGAGGTCCACGTCGCTCAGGTCGCCGAAGCGGGCGAAGTGCTCCTGGCCGTGCTTGGAGGAGTCGGCGAGCAGTACCACCCGGCGGGCGGCGGCGACGGCCGCCCGCTTCACCGCGGCCTCGGCGAGGTCGGGGGTGGTCAGTCCGTGCTCGGCGGAGAAGCCGTTGGCGGCGACGAACAGGACGTCGGCGCGGATCTCGCCGTACGCGCGCAGCGCCCAGGCGTCCACGGCGGCGCGCGTACGGTGCCGGACGCGCCCCCCGACGAGGTGGAGCTGCATGCCGGGGTGGTCCGCGAGGCGGGCCGCGATGGGCAGGCTGTGCGTGACGACGGTCAGCTCGGCCTCCAGCGGGAGGGCGGCGGCCAGGCGGGCGATGGTCGTACCGGCGTCGAGGATCACCGTGCCCTCGGACGGCAGTTCCGTCAGGGCCGCCTTGGCGATGCGGTCCTTCTCGTCGGTGGACGTGCCCTCGCGTTCGGCGAGGTCCGGCTCGAAGTCGAGACGGCCGGCCGGTATGGCACCGCCGTGGACCCGGCGCACCAGGCCGGCGCGGTCGAGGGCCTTCAGATCGCGGCGGATCGTCTCCGCCGTGACCTGGAACTCCTCGGCCAACGACAGGACGTCCACCCGGCCGCCCTCACGGGCGAGCCGCAGGATCTCCTGCTGCCGCTCCGGTGCGTACATGTCCGCTCGCCTCCGACTGCTTTCTCGCCGATGTCCGGTTTCCCGCCGATGCCCGACCGATGCCCGGCCCATGTCCGACTCGTGCCCGAACTTGTGGTTTCGCTGGGAGGCTACGCCCGGATTTCCGGAAAGTAAACAGGCTCAGGCATCATTCGGGCATGAACGGACTTCCATGGGGTGTGGGTACGCCGAAGGGCCCGGCACCCCCATGGGTGCCGGGCCCTTCGGCGGAAGCCGTCGCTCAGCCCGCGAGCGCGCTCTCCCGGTCCTCGGAGGGGGCCGCCCCCGAGGAGTCCGTGGTGTCCTCGGCGCCCTCCAGGTGCTGCGCCGGCCGCTTCGGCAGGGCGAACATCAGCAGGAAGATCGCCGCCATCACCGCGGCCACCCATCCCAGCGCGTGCTGGAAGGCGTTCACGAAGGCGGGGCCCACCTCGGTCCGGGTCAGCCGGTCGCCGATCTCACCGAAGAAGACCACCGACACCAGGCCGAGCCCGAGCGCGTTGCCCATCTGCTGCACGGTGTTGATCAGCCCGGACGCCGAACCGGCGTGCTCGCGCGGCACCTCCGACAGCACCGCGTCGGTCAGCGGAGCCACGATCAGGCCCATGCCGGCACCCATCACGACCAGCGGGAGCGCCATCTGCCAGGAGGCGATGCCGAGGCCGTAGCGCTCGGACTCCCAGATGTAGAGCAGGACGCCGACGGTCATGGTCAGCGCACCCGCCTGGAGCACCTTGCGGCCGAAGCGCGGGACCAGCTTCTGGACGGAGAGCCCGGCGGCCATGGAGACGGCGATCGAGAACGGGACCCCGGTCAGCCCGGCGTGCAGCGGGGTCCAGCCCAGGCCGATCTGCATGTACAGCGTCCAGACCAGGAAGAAGATGCCGAGGCCGACACCGAAGACGGTCTGCACGGCGATACCGGCCGCGAAGCTCTTCACCCGGAACAGCGAGAGCTCGATCAGCGGCGAGCCGTCCCGCTCGGCCTTGCGCCGTTCGTACGCGACGAGCGCCCCGAACACGACCAGCGCGCCGGCCATCGACAGGTGCCCCCACAGCGGCCAGCCCAGCTCGCGGCCCCGGGTGAGCGGGTAGATCAGCATCAGCATGCCGAGCGTCACGAGCGCGACACCGACGAGGTCCAGCTTCAGGGCCTTCGGCGCCTTGGATTCGGTGATGAAGCGGCTGCCGAGGATCAGGCCCGCGATACCGACGGGCAGGTTGATCAGGAAGATCGGCCGCCATTCGAGCCCGAACAGGTTCCACTCCGTCAGCAGCGCGCCGAGCAGCGGCCCGGAGACCGCGCCGAGGCCGACGATCGCGCCGAACAGCCCGAAGACCTTGCCGCGTTCGTGCGCCGGGAAGGTGGCGTGCACGATCGACAGCACCTGGGGCACCATCAGGGCCGCCATGCCGCCCTGGAGGATGCGGGAGGCGACGAGCATCTCCGGGTTGGCCGCGAAGCCGCAGAGCGCGGACGCCAGGGTGAAGCCACCGATCCCGAGCAGGAACAGCCGCTTGCGGCCGTGGATGTCACCCAGCCGACCGCCGGTGATCAGGCCCGCGGCGAAGGCGAGCGCGTAACCGGCCGTTATCCATTGGATCTGGCTGTCGGAGGCACCCGCTTCCGCCTGGATGGACGGGATCGCGATGTTGACGATCGTCACGTCGACAAGATCCATGAAGGCTGCGGTCATCACGATCGCGAGAGCGAACCAGCGACGGCGGTCCGGCGCGGGCGCGGTGCTGTCCACGAGGGTTTCGGTGGAGGTCATGACGTAAATCTAGAGCCCCATTAGGTCAGATCACGTCCTAGTGGTGCGGCATCCTCGAATTATGACGACGGACACCCCGGCTCGGCTGCTCCAGCTTCTCTCCCTCCTCCAGACGCCCCGCGAATGGCCCGGCGGCGAGCTCGCCGGGCGGCTCGGCGTGTCCCGCCGTACGGTGCGGCGGGACATCGACCGGCTGCGCGAACTGGGCTATCCCGTCCAGGCGACCAAGGGCTCGGACGGCGGGTACCGCCTGGTCGCGGGCAAGGCGATGCCGCCGCTGGTGCTCGACGACGAGGAGGCGGTGGCGATCGCGGTCGGCCTGCGCGCGGGCGCCGGGCACGCGCTCGAGGGCGTGGACGAGGCGTCGGTGCGCGCGCTGGCCAAACTGGAACAGGTGCTGCCGGCCCGCCTCCGCCACCGCGTCTCCACCCTCCAGGCCGCCACCACACCCCTGACCAGCGGCGACGGCGCGAGCATCGCCCCCGAGACGCTGACCGTCATGGCGTCGACGGTGGCCGGCCAGGAGCGGCTGCGGTTCGCCTACCGCGCGAAGGACGGCACCGAGTCCCGCCGCCTCACCGAGCCGTACCGGCTGGTGTCCACGGGCCGGCGCTGGTACCTCGTGGCCTACGACCTCGACCGCGCCGACTGGCGCACGTTCCGCGTCGACCGCGTGAGCGACCCGTTCGCCACCGGCGCCCGGTTCACCCCCCGCGAGCTGCCCAACGGGAGCGCGGCCGAATACCTGCGGCAGTCGATCCACCGACGGCCGGAAGCGTACGAGTACGAGTACGACGTCACCTTCGCGGCACCGGCGGACTGGGTGGCCGCACGGCTCCCCGCATGGCTGGGGCAGCCCGAGGAGACCGGCGACGGCGGCTGCCGGCTGCGCGCGACGACCAGTGATCCGGTGGAGTGGATCGCGATGCGGATGGCGCTGGTGGGGTGCGAGTTCTCCGTGCGGGGGCCGGGGGAACTGGTGGAGCGCGTGCAGGAGTTGGGCGGACGGTTGGCGCGGGCCGGGGACGGCCGGAAGTAGCCGGGGCCGCGCCCTGTGGTGAGGGGCGCGGGGGTGCAGGGCGCACCCCCGGGGCGCGTCCGGGGCCGGTCCGGGAGCCTAGGGCCCGTCCGGCGGTTCGTGCTCGCCCCACGCGAACCCGCGCAGGGCCCGCAGATTGCGCAGCGCCAGTTCCGCCGGGCCCTCCGGTCCGGTGGGAGGGGTGTCGGTGGCGGCCCAGCTCTCCACGGCGACCCGGACGGCGGCGCTGACCACGGCCGCGGTGAAAAGCTGGTGCGGCCCGATCCGCGCCTGCCCTGTCCGGCCCACGACGTCTTCGCCGCGCCCGATCCGCTCCGGCCCGAGCCGCGCTCCCACCTCCCGCGACGCCGGCCGCTCCGAAGCCCCGCCCTCCGGAATCCGGTCCTCCGAAGCCTCGTCCTCCGAAACCCCGTGCCCCGAAGCCCCGTGTTCCGCTCCCGCCCGCTCCACGAGCACCTCCGCCAGCGCGACCTCCGAGGTGTGGCAGACCTCGGCCCACACCTTGCCCAGCGCCGGGCTGGCCCCCGCCAGCCGGATCAGGGTGCGGACCCATTCCCAGGACGCCGCCGACACCGCACGACCCGGGACCAGGGTGTGCCGTACGGCATGCTCCAGCGCCTCCGGCACAGGAAGCTCGGCCGGGGCCTCGCGGACCGCCTGCGCCCAGCGCTGGGCGCCCGCCGAGTAGAGCGGGGCGACGGCCTCCTCCTTGGTCGCGAAGTACCGGTAGAAGGTGCGGGGGGCGATGCCCGCCGCGTGGGCGATGTCCTCGGCCCGGGTGGCCTTCAGGCCGCGGCCGACGAAGAGACCGGCCGCTGCCCGGGCGATCTCCATCCGGGTGGCCGCTTTGCGCCGCTCGGTCAGCGAAGCCGATGCGGGGGTGGAGCTGATCACGTCGGCAGGCTATGCCCATGTGGCACAATCTGCCATCCGGGCGGGCCACCCCGTGGTTCAGGTACGGGGTGCCCCGCTCTCCCCTGCGCACTCGCACGTTGCCCACGTTTCCGAACGCAATCCGCCCCCGGAACACACACGGCACCCCGGAATCCGACGGAGAACCCCCTCGCTCCCGCGCCCCCGCACCCGCCCCGCGCACAAGAGCGAGCCGGGCCCCGGCGCCCAGGGGGAGGGGCGCCGAAGCCCGACTCGGGGAAGGTCCCGGCGCCGGGGGGGATGTGCGACGGGACGTGGCTCTGTGGCTGCGGAACTCGGACGACTCAGGGACTCAGGGGCTCTGATCGCTGGAGGGCTCTGGGGCTCGGACGACTCAGGGACTCCGGGGCTGGGGAACGCAGGGTCGGACAGATCTCACCGTGCGGGCTTCAAAGGTCCGAATGGTCCGAACTCCCGTGCCCTGAAGTCATGTTCCCCCCACCCCCATGGGTTGAAGCGGCGTTGTATCGCCATGTTTGCGCGGGCTTTCGCCACCTGGCGCACGCGGGCGGAAACGGCCGGCCGAACCGGCCGAACCCGCCCCTGCACCACCGCCCGACACCACCGTGCCGGCGTCAACTCCCGGCACGGCGCAGCCGCCCCGCACGACACCCTGTCACCGCCCCACGCGGCGCGGCGTGTTACGCCGCCGCTTCGAACCCCGTGTCCCGTGCCAGCTTCTTCAGCTCCAGCAGCGCGTGCTTCTCGATCTGCCGGATGCGCTCGCGGGTCAGTCCGTGCTGCTTGCCGACCTCGGTGAGCGTGCGCTCGCGGCCGTCGTCGATGCCGTACCGCATCTTGATGATGGAGGCGGTGCGGGGGTCGAGACGGTCGATGAGACCGTCGAGTTCCTCGCTGCGCAGCAGCGTGAGGACGGACTGCTCGGGCGAGACCGCGGACGTGTCCTCGAGCAGGTCGCCGAACTGCGTCTCTCCCTCGTCGTCGACCGGCATGTTGAGGGAGACCGGGTCACGGGCCCAGTCCAGCACGTCGGTGACGCGCTCCGGCGTGGAGCCGAGTTCCGCGGCGATCTCCGCGGGCTCGGGCTCACGGCCGTGCTCCCGGTTGAACTCGCGCTGGACGCGGCGGATCCGGCCCAGCTCCTCCACGAGGTGGACGGGCAGCCGGATGGTGCGCGACTGGTCCGCGATGGAGCGGGTGATCGCCTGGCGGATCCACCAGGTGGCGTACGTGGAGAACTTGAAGCCCTTGCGGTAGTCGAACTTCTCGACCGCGCGCACCAGTCCGGCGTTGCCCTCCTGGATCAGGTCGAGGAGCGGCAGTCCACTGCGGGGGTAGCGGCGGGCGACCGCGACGACCAGCCGGAGGTTGGAGCGGATGAAGACGTCCTTGGCCCGCTCACCGGCGGCGAACAGCTCTTCCAGCTCGGCGCGGGTCGCGTCGGCCTTGGACTCCTCGGATCCGTCCAGCACCTGCCGCGCGAACACACCCGCCTCGATGATCTGGGACAGCTCGACCTCCTTGGCGGCGTCGAGCAGCGGTGTGCGCGCAATCTCGTCGAGGTACATGCCGACCAGATCGCGGTCGGCGATTTCGCCGCCGTGGACGCGAACACTGCTTGCCGCGTCGGCCGTCTCGCCGGTGGCGGACTTACGACGGGCGACGGCACGGGTTGCCATGCGTGCTCCCTTGCGATGGTGGGTCAGCGGGTGGTCCGTGGGCACCGAGCACTCGCTCAGCTCGCCCCGGACTCTCACCGGGACTCTGCTCGGGTGCCCTGCATCCGATGGAAACAACGACTGGAATCAGGACAGAATTCCCAACCCGCACCCCGATTTTTCTGATCATGCAGTACCCTGTCCGGCCACACGAGGAGGCAGGATGGCGCCAGAACGTACAGAGCTGCAGGTCAGGCCAGGAGTCGAGGCCGATCTCGACGCCCTCACCGACCTCTACAACCACTACGTACGTGAGACGCCCATCACCTTTGATACCGCGGTTCTCACTACGGAAGAGCGCCGCCCTTGGCTGCTCTCCCACCTTGAAGACGGCCCGTACCGGCTGAAGGTTGCCGTCGACGCGGACTCACAGGAAATCCTGGGGTACGCCACATCCAGCCCTCACCGGCCGAAGGCCGCCTACGCGACCTCGGTCGAGGTGTCGGTCTACCTCCGCCCGGACGCCGGCGGCCGCGGCATCGGCACGCTCCTCTACGAGGCGCTCTTCGAGGCGCTGGCCGGTGAGGACGTGCACCGGGCGTACGCGGGCGTGGCCCAGCCCAACGAAGCCTCCGTGCGCCTGCACGAACGCTTCGGCTTCCGGTACGTCGGCACCTACCGCGAGGTGGGCCGGAAGTTCGACCGCTACTGGGACGTCGCCTGGTACGAGAAGGAGCTGTGACCCACAGCCGACCGTGACCGTCACCCCCTCCCCCGGACGACGGGGACGCTCAACCCCCCGGTCCGCGGGAGACATCCACCTCCCCCGGACCGCGGGCGCCGTCCGACTCCCCGGTTCCGCGGGCGACATTCAGCCGAACTGCACCGACCGCTTCGCCAGCCCCATCCAGAACCCGTCGATCACCGACCTCTGCGCGTCCAGCTCGCCGGACATCTCCGCCGCGCCCATGGTCACGAAGAGCGGCGCGAAGTGCTCGGTGCGCGGGTGGGCGTACCGGCCGGCCGGCGCCTTGTGGAGGAAGTCGAGCAGGGAGTCCCAGTCACGGGCCTCCATGGCGCGCCGGCCCCAGTCGTCGAACTCCACCGACCAGCTGGGCACCCCGCCCTGGCGCAGGGCGGCGAGGTTGTGGGTGAAGAACCCGGAGCCGACGATCAGGACGCCCTCGTCGCGCAGGGGCGCGAGCTTGCGGCCGATCTCCATGAGCCGGACGGGGTCGAGGGTCGGCATGGAGATCTGCAGGACGGGGATGTCGGCGGCCGGGAACATCTCGACGAGCGGCACGTACGCGCCGTGGTCCAGGCCGCGGTCGGGGATGTCCTGGACGGGTGCCCCGGGGGCGCGCAGCAGCTTGCGGACGCTCTCGGCCAGCGCGGGCGCGCCCGGGGCGCCGTACTTCACCTGGTAGTAGTGCTCGGGGAAGCCCCAGAAGTCGTAGACCAGGGGGACGGGGTCGACGGCGCCGAGGGCGAGCGGGGCCTCCTCCCAGTGGGCGGAGACCATGAGGATCGCCTTGGGGCGGGGCAGGCCGGCGGACCAGGCGGCGAGCTCGCCCGGCCAGATCGGGTCGTCCGCGAGCGGCGGAGCGCCATGGCTGAGGTACAGGGCGGGCATGCGCTCCTGCGGAACGGCGCGTTCCTGGGTGGCGGCGGACATGGCGGTGACTCCCTCCGGCGGCTCGGCCCCTCGCTCCGGGGCCGGCACTCGACAGCTTGCTCGACAGCTTGCTTGAAATCTAAAACGTCAACGCTCCACAGAATATGCCCCATTTGTTTAAAATTCAAGGAGCAGGCCCTTACAGTGGAGTACATGAAGAAGGCATCCACCCCCGCCGAAGAGCTCCGATGGCTCACCGACGAGGAGCAGAGCGTCTGGCGCTCCTACGTGCACGCGACCACGCTCCTCGAGGACCACATGGACCGCCAGCTCCAGCGGGATGCGGGCATGCCCCACGTCTACTACGGCCTCCTGGTGAAGCTCGCCGACGCCCCGCGCCGCCGGCTGCGGATGACCGAGCTGGCCATGCACGCCAAGATCACCCGTTCCCGGCTCTCCCACGCGATCGCCCGTCTGGAGAAGAACGGCTGGGTGCGGCGCGAGGACTGTCCCTCCGACAAACGCGGACAGTTCGCGGTCCTGACCGAGCAGGGCCTGGAGGTGCTCGCCCGCTCCGCGCCGGGGCACGTCACCGCCGTACGCAACGCGGTCTTCGACCGGCTCAGCTCCGAACAGCAGAAGTCCCTCGGCGAGATCATGCAGATCATCGCCGAGGGACTTCAGCCGAACGAAGCGGGTGCGGACCTTCCCTGGCTCCGCTAGGACAACCTGTCCTGGTAAGGCCCAGTCGTCACGCACGTCACGCGTGTCACGCGCGTCCCGGGTGGGTCAGTGGGCGACCACCGGGACCGGCATGGCGTCCTCGGCGTCCCGCTCGCCCGAGCCCGCCACCGGGCCCATGTCCGGGCGGCCGGCGTTGACCAGGGTGAAGGCGATCGTGGCGGCGACCACCAGGATGCCGACGGCGAACCAGATCGCGCTGGTGTAGCCCTCGACCATGCCCTCCAGCTGCACCAGCTGCTGCTGCGGCTTGGAGGAGGCCGACGCGATGTGGTCCTTGATGTACGACGTCGTCGCGGACGCGGCGATCGTGTTCAGCAGGGCGGTGCCGATCGCGCCGCCCACCTGCTGCGAGGTGTTGACCATCGCGGAGGCGACACCGGCATCACGCGGCTCGATGCCGTACGTGGCCAGGGACATGGCCGGCATGAACGCCGTACCCATGCCGAGACCGAGCAGCAGCATCGCCGGCAGCAGCAGGGCCGCGTACGAGGAGCCGATCTCCAGACGGGTCAGCAGCAGCATGCCGAGCGCGGCGACCAGGAAGCCCGGGCCCATCAGCAGCCGCGGGGCGACCCGGGTCATCAGCCGGGTGCCGATCTGGGTGGACCCCGTGATCATGCCCACGATCATCGGCAGGAACGCGAAGCCGGTCTTGACCGGGGAGTAGCCCTTCACGATCTGGAGGTAGTAGGTCAGGAAGAGGAACAGACCGAACATCGCGATGATCGCGAGGCCGAGGGAGAGGTAGATTCCGCCGCGGTTGCGCTCGGTGATCACCCGCAGCGGCAGCAGCGGGGCCTTGACCTTCGACTCGACGATCACGAACGCGGCCAGCAGCACCGCCGAGGCGACGAACATGCCGACGGTCAGGGAGTCGCTCCAGCCGTTCGACTCGGCGCGGGTGAAGCCGTAGACCAGGGCGACCAGACCGAGGGTGGACAGGATGACGCCCGGGATGTCGAGAGCGGAACGGTTGCGGCCGCCCTGCGGCTCACGGATGACGAAGTACGCACCGGCCGCGGCGACGATCGCGAACGGGATGTTGACGAAGAACGTCCAGCGCCAGTCCAGGTACTCGGTGAGGAACCCGCCGAGGATCAGACCGACAGCGCCGCCACCACCGGCGATCGCGCCGTAGATGCCGAACGCCTTGGCACGCTCCTTGGCGTCCGTGAACATCACGGCGAGCAGGGAGAGCGCGGCGGGCGCGAGGAGCGCGCCGAACGCGCCCTGGAGCGCGCGGGCGCCGAACATCATCGCCTCGTTGGTGGCCGCGCCACCGAGCGCGGAGGCCGCGGCGAAGCCGCCGAGACCGGTCACGAAGGCACGCTTACGGCCCCACAGGTCGGCGATCCGGCCGCCGAAGAGCAGCAGGCCACCGAAGGCGAGGGCGTAGGCGGTGACGATCCACTGCCGGTTGCCGTCGGAGATGCCCAGGTCCAGCTGGGCGGAGGGCATCGCGATGTTCACGATGGTCGCGTCGAGCACGACCATCAGCTGGGCGATGGCGATGAAGGCCAGGGCTTTCCAGCGGTTGGCGTCCGGGACGCCGGTCGTGCCGGGAGCCTTCTGGGCTGTTTGAGACATGGAGGTACCCACTTCAGGACTTCGTGACGGAAAAAGAGCGTGAAAGGGGGCGGAGGGTCGTCGTCGACCGCCGCTGGCAACTGACTGACTGACGGGCTGGCTGGCTGGCTGGCTGGCTGGCTACTGACTAAGAACTGACTGGCTGACCGACTGCTACGGAGTCAACGGCTGTTCACTGGGCCTGACGCAGATCCTCCATGGTCACGGCGGTGCCTGGCAGGGTGGAGCGGGCCGGGGCCCGCAGCCCGTCCAGGAAAAGTTGGAGGTGGCGGTGGACGAACCGGTCGGCACTCAGGCACGGCGTACCCGCCGGGGGCCGGCTGAGCTGGGCCACCGCGATCATCAGGTCACCCACGCCGACGTCCGGCCGGAGCTGCCCGGCCTGCTTGGCGCGGTTCATGACCTCCTCGATGATCCGCTCGGCACGTTCGCGCGCGGCCTCCAGGTCGGGGTGGTGCTGGTCGAAGGTGCTGGCGACCATCGGGCACAGCGCGCTGATCCGCTCGTCGGCGGCGGCGTGCACGAATCGCTCCAGCGCCCCGAACGCGTCGCCGGACTCGGCGAGCGCGAGCTGACCGGCCTGGACCGTACGGTCCAGCACCGAGCAGACGACCTCGCGGACGAGCGCGTCGCGGTCGGGAAAGTTGCGGTACACCGTGGCGTTGCCGACGCCGGCCCGGCGGGCGATGTCGTCGAGCGGCACGTCCGGGCCGAGCTCAACGAACATCTCGCGGGCGGCGGTGACGATCCGCTCCCGATTGCGCAGAGCGTCGGCGCGGGGCCGGGGTGCCTTGCGCACTGCGGGTGTCGCGGTCGCGGTCTGCACGGCGTACTCCTTGGCTCGGACGGATGGACGGCGATCCGGGGAAGGCGTCCCCGTTTCACTCGGACACATGGCTAAACGGGGAGGGGGTCCCCGGTTATTTCCCGGACGCGGAAGTTTTTCGATGTGACCTGAGTCACATGTCCTGAGCCGGTGCACGCACCTCGGAACGAGCGGGTGCACGCACCCCGGAACGCGCGGGCGCACCCCTATAGCAAGCGGGCGCGCGCACCCCGCGGAGGAGCGGACGCATACCCCCCGGTAACCCACGATCGGCCCTCCCGACGCGCGCCCCCACTCCCCCCGACAGAGGGTGATCGAAAGGGTGCAGTCGGTGACCGGTGGCTGCCTGGAGCGAAAGGCCCCTGCATGCAGCCGCAGCCCCAGCGCCCCGCCCCGGCCCGCGCCGGCGAGCCGCTCCATCGCCGGATACGCTCGCGCCGCGCCGCCGCCCTCGCCGCCGTGACCGCGCTGACCTTCGCGCTCAGCACCTCCGCCGGAACCGGGCACCTCGTGTCACCCGCCGACTCCACGGCGGCCGGCGCCGGCCCCATCTCCCTGGCCCGCTCCTCCGCCCTCGCCCCGTGCATGATCACCGGCGGCGCGACCGTCCAGATGTCCGAGGGCGTCCCCACCCCCGGCGGCTACTCCCGCTCCACCGGCACCGTCCGCGCCCTCACCCTGATGATCGACTTCCCGGACGCGCCCGGCCGGGGCAGCGCGCGATCCCGTTTCCGCGAGTTCTTCCCGCAGACCGAGGAATGGTTCCGCGCCGCGTCCTACGGCCGCCTCGACTACCGCGCCGAGGCCCCGATCCGGCACTGGCTGCGGATGCCGAAGCCGTTCCGCGCCTACGGCATAGAACGCGGCGCGCCCTTCGACCCCGGCTACCGGGAACTCGTCCAGGACATCGTGGCCGCCGCCGACCCGACGGTGGACTTCCGCGCGTACGACCTCCTGAACGTCCTGGTCACCCCGAACGCGGGCCCGTCCGCGCTGGACACCGTCCTGTCGGTGACGTTCGCCGGGAACCGGGAGGCCCCGGTCGCCGACGGCGTGCCGGTCGCCAACGCGTCGTTCGTCTACTCCCGCCAGGACGACGGCTCCGGCTCCTACGACCGCACCGGCTACCGCGTCCTGCCCCACGAGAACGGGCACGTCTTCGGCCTGCCCGACCTCTACACCCAGGAGGGCGGGGGCTCGGTCGGCCACTGGGACATCATGAGCGAGGACTGGGGCGCCAACAACGACCTCCTCGGCTGGCACAAGTGGAAGCTCGGCTGGCTGGACGCGGCCCAGATCGCCTGCGCGGCCCGGCCCGGCACGACGACCGAGTACGCCCTCACCCCGCTCTCCCGCCGCGGCGGCCCGAAACTCGTCTTCGTCCCCACCGGCACCCGCACCGGCTACGCCGTCGAGCTGCGCACCCGCGGCGGCAACGACGAGACGGTCTGCCGCGCCGGGATCCTGATCTACAAGGTCGACGCGAACATCGACACCGGCATGGGCCCGGTGACGGTCTACGACTCCCGCACCGACAGCGGCGGCTGCACCCGCAGCCCCAACGTCCACGCGGAACTCTCCGACGCCCCGTTCACCCCCGGCGAGTCCTTCCGCGACCGGAAACGGGACATCCGCATCTCGGTGATGGGGGCGGACCTCAAGGGCGACTACCGGGTGCGGGTCACTCGGGGATGAGGTTCCCGTAGGGCGGACGGGACCGAACCGGACGGCGGAACGGCGGTAGAGCGGAACGGGGCGATGGGGCGACGGGGGCGACGAGGACGGACGGCTGATCGCCGACGAGAGCCCCGACTACGGTAGACAGACCTCCAGAACGTGCCGAACCTGTCGTACGCGCCAACCCTCCTCCGTATTTACCGAACCCACCTCCGTACTTGCCGAACCCGACCGGAGAACGGACCGATGCCCGCGAAGACCCCGACGACGTCCCCCGCCGCCGCCCCGGAGCCTCCGGTGCCGGTGCCGGTGCCCGCTCCGGCGGAGGCGGTCACGCCGCTGGTGCGCGGGGTAGCGGTGCTGCGGCAGCTGACCACGGCGGGCGGCACGTCGCCCCTGAGCGCGCTCGAACGCTCCACCGGCCTGGCCCGCTCCACCGTGGACCGGGTCGTCGGCACCCTCGTCCGCATGGGGTACGTCCGGATGGACGGCCGGGACGCGATCCTGACCCCCCAGGTGATGGAACTCGGCAACGCCTACCTGGCCGCCCTGCGCCTGCCGTCCCTGCTGGACGCCCGGGCGGACGCGCTCGCCGACGAACTGGACGAATCGGTGTCCCTGGCCGTCGCCGACCGCGACGGCATCCGGTTCATCCACCAGGCGACCCGCCGCCGGGCGATGTCCCTCAGCTTCCGCATCGGCGACCTGCTCCCGGCCGAACGGACCGCGCCGGGCCCCCTGTTCGCGACGGAGTGGACGGACGCCGACTGGACCGCCTGGCACACCCGCCGCGCGACGGCCCCCGAGAACGACGTCTTCCCCGCCGTACCGCCCACCCCGCGGCCGGCCCCGCCCGAGGACTTCGTACGACGGACCGAGCGGGCGGCCGCGGACGGCTGGTCCCTGGACGACCAACTGATCGAGCCGGGACTGGTGGCGGTCTCGGTACCGGTACGGCACCCGGACAGCGGCCGGATCGCCTGCGTGGCGAGCGTCGTGAGCCACACCAGCCGCCACACCGCGGCGGACCTGCGCGACACCCTCCTGCCCCGCCTGCGCCTGGCGGTCACGGCGATGGAGTCCGACCTGCGGCACGCCCCGCCGCACCGGCCGGGACCGCCGCCGGCCGGCCTGGCCCTGTGGACCGGCGCGTCGAAGCAGGAACTCGGCCGCGAGTTCATCGAATCCCTCGCCCGCGGCCTCACCGTCCTGACCGCCTTCGGCGAAGGCCGCACCCACCTGACCCTCTCGGAGGTGGCCAAGGCCACGGGCCTGGCCCGCGCCACGGCCCGCCGCGCCCTGATCACCTACGAACACCTGGGCCTGCTCACCCAGTCCTCCGACCGCGCCTTCACCCTCACCCCGCAAGTCCTCTCCCTGGGCTTCCCGCCCCTGTCCCGCACCTCACTGTCGGCGCTCGCCATGCCCCACCTGTCGTCCCTGGCGGCACGCATCCAGGAGCCGGCCTCCCTGGCGACCCTCACCGACCGCCCCGGCGAGATCCAGTACACGGCCCATGTGGCGGCCCACCACGTCATGAGCGCGGACATCAGGGTGGGGACACGCGTACCGGCGGAGGGAAGAGCGGTGGGAGAGGTGCTTCTGGAGAACCGTCCCCACGCCGTGGTCGACGAGGAACCGGAGGACGGCCTGCGCTCGATCGCGGTCCCCGTCCATGACCGCGCGGGCCGGGTGATCGCCGCCCTGAACACGACGGCACACGCGGCCCGCCGCACGACGGAAGAGTGCGTACGGGACATCCTCCCCGAACTGACCACCACCGCGTCCCACATCGAATCCGACCTCCACACAACCGCCCGCTTCACCCACGTCCCCCCGTCCTGACCCCACACCCCCCACCACCCGAATCCGGTACGCTGACGCCTGTGACCCACACGGTCACGACCCTGCCTTCGTAGCTCAGGGGATAGAGCACCGCTCTCCTAAAGCGGGTGTCGCAGGTTCGAATCCTGCCGGGGGCACCAGGTCAAAGGCCCGCCACCTACGGATTTCCGTAGGTGGCGGGCCTTTGACGGTAGTGGTTGACGGCAGTCGTGTCTCAGGCGGCGGGCAGACGGCGCTTGAGCAGCCGGTCCATGTGGCTGATCGCCTCCCGCCAGGTGTCGTGCACGACGTACGTGTACACGTCCATCGTGATGCCGATCTGGCTGTGCCCCAGGATTTCCATGATGACCCGTGGCGCGACGCCGGCCGGCCGTCAGCAGCGTGGCGCAGCCGTGCCGCCTGTCGCAGCCGGACCACCCGCAACCCTGCGTCAGCCGCCACCCGCGTGGAGGTCGCGGCGGAGGTCTCAACACGGATGGTGCTCACAGGTACGTTCCCATCCACTCCTCTGTACAAGATGCGCCAGGAGGGGCAGCGGCGAACAGTTGGCCGCTGAACGGGGCGTGAGGCACCTGGGCGGGGCCGAGCCCCAGCACCGCGTGGCGCGGTGGCCGGGGGCGGGGCGGACATCGGGCAGGGACACGCCGCACCGCGCCGAACCGGAACCTGACGCACTGGTCACCCGCGCCGACCGACTTGTGCAGAACGTCAAAGTGCGACCCGCGGCTTTGTACACATACGGCTCATGACGAGGCTCCGGGAGAGTCCCCTACTCTGACCTCATACGTCAGGCACTCCTGAACTCACGGGCGACTGACGACAGTTGGGAATCCCCCGGGACCGTGAAAACGGCGTGTCAGGATGCCTGCACGGCGGCTGTCCGGCCCCTTACGTCCCACGATCCGACGCCACGACGCAGCACATCGGTCGCGCCTGCCCGCCCGGAATCCTCACCGGACGCCGGCCGGCAGGCCCCGATCCTCGGAAGGCCCGGCAATGACACTGCACATGGACGGCACCGCAGTCCTGATCCTGCTGGTCGCGACGGCTGCGGCGGTGGCCGTGTACCGCCTCAGGGACCAGGCGGCGACGGGCGGCGGCCCGCATGCACGCGATCTCGTGGGCGCGATCTGCGTCTGGGGGACGGTGGTCGCCGCGTTGGTGGCCCTGTTCGCGTTCTCACCCCCGGCGCCGACGGACGGCGACTCACGGGCGCCGACGCAGACCACGTCCTCCGCCCCGTGAGTTCCGCGGGCCCGCTCGCCGGGGAACCACTGGCTCGTACGCGGCGGTGGCACCCGGGGCGGCCGCTCGTCAGCATGTCCGCCGTCCCCCGCGGCGTGTGCGCGTGCGGGCGACCTCGCGGGCGTCAGGCGTCGGCGGACCGAGCCGGTCGGCAGTCACGGAGGAGCCGATACGGGCTGCATACGGCCGGGAAGGGTCGACCGGGTCACGTGTTGGCCGGCAGACACGGGGTGGCCGCACGGACGAAGCCGGGCGTCACAGCGTCGTAACGACGCTTCGGCCGACGCGGCTTGCTCTGTGCGACGCCATCGGCAGCGTGGCTGAGGCCGGTGGGGGTGCGGCGAGGCACATGCGTGCGTGGTCGGTCGGCGCGCCCGCCGTCGTGGCTGACTGTCGTCGGCTGAGGTCCAGACGGGCCCCGGATCCGCCTGGAGCGATAATCATGCCGCAAAATGAGTGAGTGAAGGGCAGGTCTCGCAAGTCCGCCCCTGGCAGCTGACACCACCGCCTGACACCAACAACCCCGGACGGCAGCGATCAGCGCCGAACCCCGGCGAACCGTCAGCCGAGTACCACGGCGGGTTGACCAACGTCGCCGACCACCGGTGATCGACCTGATAAAGATGAGGCCAACTCGCAAAGATCTGTGTCCCACATGGGCGCCGGCCTCAGCGTTGCATGGTGGCCCGCCAGTTGAGGCGGTACCCAGCCAGTCTTAGAGGCCACCGCGCGTGCTACTGGGGGAAGCAATGAAGCGGTCGATAGGAACGTGGATACGAATCCGGCGTGCGCGGCGACAGCGCTGGGATGCAGACATCATCCGCGCCCTCCAAATCCCCGTCCCAAGGTTCACGCAGGAGCGAGCGCGACAGCTGATCCAGCAGGGGAAGTGGCAGGAAGCGATCACCGAGATCAGGGAAGCGACGGACTACGACCGCCGGGATGCCAGATGCGTCGTGCTCGCCCTGACGTACGGCTGCAAGGTCCCCACCCCGGCCGCCTTCCTTGGACTCAGAGGCGACCAACCCTGAACGTCCCTGACATCCACAGGTGACATCAACAGCACCGGACGTAGACACGTAAGCGCGGCCCGGCACGTACGTCCCGATCGGGCTGGGCCCCTGCCGGGCCGCGCCCGGATCGAACCCCAAAGCGGGTGTCGCAGGTTCGAATCCTGCCGGGGGCACCGGTTCAGAAGGGCTGACATGAACGGCGACCGCACGACGTGCGTGTACACGACCATGGTGATGCTGATCCGGGAGCGCCCGAGGATCTCCATCACGGCGCGGGGCGCGACCCCGGCCGCGGTGAGGAGCGTCGGATGGAAGGGGCGCCGTTCCGGGCCGCGGGCACATCGTGGCAGGCGTGGGGAGGGTGGTGGGTTGAGGGTGCGAGCCAATCTGCCGCTCAGGGGGTGTTCTTGAGCGAGCGGGACCTGTCGGAGTATGAAGAGATGTGGACCACCGAACGGGAACGGTGGGTCCTCTTCCGAAGCGACATGGGATATCTGCCGATGCGCAGGGGTGACCCGCCCATGGCCGAGGTCATCTGTGACGAAGAACTGTCAGACCTCGTAGTGGCGAGGATGCTTGCCGCCGGGGTCCCCGTCGTTGTGGACTTCCAGGACCGTCAAGTCCGTGAGTGATGTCTGGCGTCGACGTCCGACACCGACACCGACACCGCCGGATCGGGCCCGGACGAAGGCGGTGTCCACGCCTTCCTCGGTGAAGACGTCCAACTGCCGTCGCAGGTAGCGGGCTTGTTCGTCTTCGTCGCGGAGGTAGTCGCCGTCGAGGCGGGGCGGGTCCGCGTCGTGGTCGACGACGCCCCACCAGCCGATGCCTCCGCGGGCAGCGGCGCCTCGATAGGTGCAGCAGCCGAATTCGGTCGCCGCGATCGGCTTGCCGTGCTTGAGATACTCGCGCAGGCCCTGGCGGAAGTCGTCGCCGGCATCGCCGTAGGCGTCGGCGCCGACGATGTCGAAACCGCCGCCGGAGCCCGGCCGACCCTGGCAGGCCGATTCCTCGAACGCCTCGGCGACGACCTCGTCCGCTCCGCTGAGAAGCACTGGCGCGACATGGTGGGTGACGGGGTCGAGGAGCACCCGCCGACGATCCACCCGCAGACGATCCACCCACCGACGGAGTAGTACGCGACCTCACCTGCCCAGGCGATGACGGCCTCAGGGACCTCGATGACCGCCCGGCCGATGGTTCGGGAGAAGGAGTCGCTCCGTTAGGGTGCGCCGCATGACCGACGAGGCCCCGACCTGTCCCGAATGCAGTCGGCCCATGAAGTCTGGTGGCCTGGTGCTCACCAGGCGGGAGGACGACGGCCGACGGACCTGCCGGTCGCTGTGGCGGTGTGCCGATCGGCATGTCTGGTGGAGCTGGGCAGACCGGCCGGACGAACCATTGGAGGTCTGCCCGTTCCCGGGGCTGTTCCGCTGACATCCCACGCGGAGAGTCGGTGTCTCTCGCTGTTGGATATGGACATGCCGAAGAGCGATGACTACGCGAGAACCAGCGTGCGACTGACCATGTGGGGCTGCCTTGCCGGCCTGGCCGTGGCCTTGGCCGTCCCGGTGTACATGGTCGTGGCCGTGCTGCTGGGCGGGATGCCGACCCCGTAGACCTGTCGACGGCGAGGCCGGGCAGCTCTCGAAGTTGAGCGCGTACTCCTCTTCACTTGAGTACGCGTACTCAAGTGGCGGCGGTGGCTTGATCGGAGACTTGGCGCATGAGAAGAACCCCTGCCGCGCCCAGCACGGTCACC
The DNA here is from genome assembly GCF_014648915.1 of Streptomyces phaeofaciens. GTDB lineage: Bacteria > Actinomycetota > Actinomycetes > Streptomycetales > Streptomycetaceae > Streptomyces > Streptomyces phaeofaciens. The sequence goes on from NZ_BMSA01000013.1 coordinate 256,412, forward strand.
CGCTCCCCCCGCCGCCTGCGGCCCATGCTCGCGATGGCAGCTCTCGCCGCACTGGCGCTCACCGCCTGCGGCACCGAGAAGCCGGGCGCCGGCGGACCGCAGAACAGCTCCGCCGACATCGCCGGGGTCCGGTCCGGCGCGGCCTTCACAGAGATGCTGGGCGAGGTGGCGCAGCAGTGTCCCCCGAGCGCTTCGCCAAAGGGGCCGCCGACCGGTCCGGCGCGGACCTTGCCGTCCGGGGAGACAGCGCCGAGCGACGCGATCGAGCCGATCGCCCCTACGGCGGGGCCGGAGGTGGAGTTGAACGCTCGCGACTGGTGCGCGAGCAACCTCCATGAGGAGCGAATCTTCCAGGCGCTCCGGGATCTGGCGGATCCCACTCCGACCAAGGTCAGGGCGGTCCTGAACGGCCTCGGCTACATCGACGAGCGCATCCACGGCCTCCGGCAGTCCGGTACGACCACGCGGTTCCTTCTCGACCTGCGCGACCAAGGCGGACGGCTCTGCCTGGACGGCTCGGCGGCCGGCCAGGAGACCGTCGTCGAGAAGTGCGTGGCCCCCGCGACCGGCCCGTTCAAGGCTGGAGAACGGAACGTATGACTGCACGTGGCCGTGCTTACGAGCGGCCTGACCACGGGCGCTGGTGCCGATGCTTTGCCGGACCGTCAGGCGGTGCGGTCGCCGTGGGCGTCGCAGGGGAGGTCGGTGGCGGGGTGGTTCGCGACGAAGTCGCGGGTGGCCTGGCGTTCGGCCTCGGTGATCGCGGTCGGTGACACGTTGATGATGCCGCCGAACGGCCGGTCGACGTCCCGGATGATGACCAGCGTCGCGGTGAGCAGTGCCGTGATCACGGTGAGAGTGATCAGCTGTCCCCGGTTGTTCCTGCGGGGCAGGCAGATGCCGAGCGCCACGACCGTGACGGTCAGGGTCGCGAGCAGGAACCAGAAGATGGCGCCAGGGATGCTCGCGGTCGCCTGGGTGAGGCGTTCCTCGCGTTCGTTGGAGCGGTTGTTGTCGATGGCGACCAGCATCCCGAAGACCGCTTCGCCCTGCATGGCCCGGAAGGTCTGCCGGAAGTCGGTCGACCACACGCTGGGGGCGGTCGAGCCGTAGCCGTCGGCCATGGTGAGCCATTCCTGGTGGCGTACGGCGCGGGCGTAGCAGACGGCTCCGGCCTGGATCTGTGCCCGCTGCACCTCGGGCCCGTATTCAGCGGCCTCGACGAGCTGGTCCACGGCCCGGGCCTCGGCGCGGGAGGCGATCTCGGCCTTCCCGTACGAGCTGGAGGCCGTGACCAGGACGAACGCGAGCAGCAGCACGGTCAGTGTCAGCAGCGGCCCGACGAGGTCCTTGACCGCCATGCCCTCGTCGTCGTCGGCGGTGATCAGCCTCGGCCGCAGGTAACGGTTCGCGGCGAGCCCGGCGAGCAGGGCGAGCACGGCGACGACGATGACGAGGACCACGGACGGCCACCTCCAGGGCTGGTGCGCGGCCCCGAGGGTGGGGCACCGTGATCATGTCCCGCGGTCGGGTGCGGCCAGAACAGCAGAAACGTTCGACCGCCCTCTATCGGGGGACGCCCCTTGCGCCGTAGAGCCCCCTGCGGGCTCCCCGACGTTCCACCACGGCCGCCGTGGGCCGATCATCCACAGCCCGCCCCTGCTACGACGCCGGACGGGGGCGCACACCACCAGCACCCCTGTCCGGCCGTCGCACCACTCGACGACAGCGCCGCATTCCCTGGTCCGGGATGGCTCCTGCCCGGGTGACCGGGGCGGCCGGTTTCGCGGTTCGGCCAGGGCCTTTCTTTCGGATCAGGCCGGCTCCGGTCCACGGGAGTTGTCGGCGCGGCC